>CAVYEB010000001.1:0-740000 GCA_963767585.1 uncultured delta proteobacterium
AAATATGCGGTCGCCATGTCGGCGAGCCCCTCCGTCCCTTCAACGAGCCGCGTCAGGATATCCACGGCTTTTATTTCCCTCAATATGAGAGACTTAACCCAGGCGAAGAGATCATAACGAGAGAGTGCCCTATGCCACTACGACTTTGTTGAGCCGTTCAGCCACACGTTCAGAGCAATTCCTTGACCCATAGGAAATCAGTACGTCCTACCTTTTTTTGGAGCCCACGAAAATACAAAAGAGCCCTGTTCTTCAGCCCCTTTTCTTCTCCTCCCACATACAGATGCAGGATCTCTCGGGCCTATCTCCAATATCTTCTTTCACGAACGGCGGAGGTTACCACAGTTCATCGTCAGAAAGCAGTATGCTTCCTCCGTCGATGCCGCACCATTGCATTGCTCAAGCGGCATCTCGTGCAATTTCTCCTGTTTTTTGATCTCTTCCGCGAATGCCGTATTGCGAAACGGACATCAGAAACAAGGTGCGCCGCTCCCTTGAACGCCCCTTCATCAGACCCCCATCCCATGCCTCATCAACGTTGGCAAACAAAAGGCCATGAACAAGAGCAGGCATCCTCCATTTGTCCCAAATTCCACTCAACGCCATCTTGTGGATCGAAAAATTGTGACATGAAACTGTTCTCCTCTGGCTATGTACCTTCATCTAACCGAATTGACACATTGCAGCCCCAGGACATGGCCTGATTATGTTATGATCGGCCATGAGGCGCTTCTGCTGGGTTATGCCTCAAACCAAGAAGGGGCTGATGATCCGTATGGAAGCGCCAATTTCCCGGATCGCCAGCCCCTCGCCAACTGGCAGGCTCAATGCTTTTGCATCGGCAGGGCGTTCGAGCTACGCCTTTCACGTCGCCACTCCCTGGCCGATGCAGCCCCACGTTCCCGTTTTCTCGCCGGGAGTCGATTGCCGCCAGCTACTGCGCTCTGCTCCTCTTCTTTCCGGAGAATATTCCCCAGGACTGCCAATAAACGCTTCATTTTCGCAATGTCCGTCCGCGGCAAACCTGCACCCCACAAATGGATTTCCAAAGGCCCTTCAGACGCTCATCCCCTTTCAGTACTGTGAAGCCATGACCTTGATTCTCGACCGAAAGGCGACGACCTGCTCGTCCATCTCGCTGGCTTCTGCCTTGGCTTCCAGCCTCTATTTCTGATCAAGGCCATAAGCGCCCGCAACTGCTCATTCCAGAAAGCCACAGAAGTCGAGAGGCCGAAACAGGTTTCAAGCAGGTTTCGGTAATAATCATCAGTCCAGCCCATATCCTTTTTTGCGATATGGAGCTTTGCCAGAAGCGATCTTCTTTCGGCTTCCGACCCTTCCCGGTCTGGACTCCTTGCAGTATGATTTCCGCCCAAGATTTTCATCGCGTTCCCTTTCCGCGCCGTTTGTTGTTTGGTTCAATGAGATACTTCAAATAGAAAGCATCTTGGTCTTTAACCCTTCGTATCACCTTCCATCGACAGTTGATATTCTTGCGCTTTCCCGCCGTCACAATGTATCCCAACTCATAAGTTCTTCAATCAGCATCAGGACGAATCTCATCGTGGCATCGGATAGTATGACTATATCCTTGGCCGAAAATGTCCTCGATACGTGCATCGCTCTATATATTCGCAATGTTTCCGGACTTGGCTTCTTCCTGAATCTTGAGACTCCCTTATAGCTGTAGCGCCCTGGGGCCTCCTTAACTATTTCGCCACAAGCCAGGAAGACAGCAAGGATATTCTCGACCGCCCAAGCGCCTCAGGCTCACCAATCATTCGAGCTACCGCAGGAGCCAGAAAAGATCCTCCTGCTCGAAAAGCCGCTTATACAGGCCCATATCCTGCCAAAGCCCTTTAATCATCAGCAAATCTCCCGGACCAGGTTCTCAGTGAATTCGGCCAGGCCACTCGCTTTCATCGTCCACTCGATGCAGAGCACGTCCTTAAGGATCGCCTGAAATCCCCCTGCGCGTGTCTGGCCAGGTCCACGGCCATTTTTGGCGAAAGGGCCAGATTGAGATTTTTCCTGTAGAAAAGTGTGACATCGGCCGGGCCGGCCGGCTGGAAAATCAGCTCTTGAGACGTGCGGCTAATCAGCCGACGTTCCTGCGAAAGCTTCCCCTTTAGCGGCTCCTCGCCGATTAATACGATTGGAACGCGGCAGCGGTCGTGAACATCCCTCAAAAGGTTGAGACCTTTAGAGAGACAGCCTGTCCGCCTCGTCGACCAGGATGATGCGCCTGGAATCGCTAAGACTCCTCGCCAAAAGGTCAAAACATGCTTGCGTCGCCCTCGGCCTGGCGCCTGCCGCCGCGAAGCAAATTTCTCAAATGATTCCCGTGTGAGATAGCCAGCCCGCAAAACTGACGTACAACACGTAGTCATACATGGCCACAACGCGGTGACAAGCCGTCGTTTTCCCTCGCCCCGCCTGGCCCAAGACAATAGCCATCTCCAAGCCGAGCTGATGACTCATGAGATCGGTGATTAGCGATAAAAGTTTTTGGAAATCCTGAGTCGGAATAAATTGATTTTGCATGTGCGTCCCCTCGGCTATCCCACTCGTTCGGCTGGCATCGCACCTTGGTCTTGAATTCCGTTTGTTTCTTTATAAATAGCCCACATAGTCCGAAGATCCCCATCAAGAGCAGCCTCAAATTCAATCTTGAATTTGCAGTCTTCGGCGGTGGCAAGGCCCTTCTTTTTCTGATGGAGCACAAACTTGTAACGATCCACCTCATTCTCAAAAACTGGACGGTTGCCGGAACTCTCTACTTCCACAAAGGCTGAATTAGTCGGGCAGCTCTCCGCTGCCTCATTAGCGCAAATCTGAGCCTCGATCTCTTCGGCCGTCTGTCCGTAGATACGCTTATCGCCAGATATATGCTCTGTTTCGAGCTTTTCCCGGATTATGATTGCTGTTACTTCTAATGGGGGAATCGTAGAATGTTGCGTCAGGTCAGGAATTGGGGACGTAAGCTGCTTATATTCTGTGACAATTTGCTTCCTGTCCTGGGCCTTTTCCTGGATTTTTCGCTTGGCAAGCGACATATCCTTCATGCTGGAGTACTCAACGGGCAACGCACGACAGATAAATTCCGAGTTGTGAAAAACGAGAATCCATCCGGGCTCGATCGGATCAAAACGTATCGAAACCTGCCGGCCATGAAGGGCGGCGAGAGCCGAATGTTCATAAAGGTCTGCAACGGGCGTCCGAAAGCGGATTCGGCCCCGGTCAACCGTTCGCGTCTCTTGGGGCAGAAATGCCAAGTCCAAGTCGTCACTTGATATTTTGACGGGGCGCCAGCCTTCCTCATAACAGGCAACAAGGCACTTAGCCGGTGTAACCTCGGTGGGCCTGGGCCTCCACGCCCACTCCTTCAATACCCCACGGTGCGGCCGTTCCAGGTTGTAATAATTCGCTGCCTCGATTACGGCGCACTGGAACTCGGAGAACTTGAGCAGCTTGCCGGCCTGGGCCAGCTTCTTAATCTCAAGCTCGTCGATTTCTTGCTCTTCGCCCGAAGCGGACAATCGCTTCGCGTGGCCAGGGACCTTGAATTGGTCCCGCATAAGAGCTTCGAAGTGATGGAAGAAGGACTCGATCAATTTTGCCTTGGCGTTTTTTACAATCGCTCTGCGCTGTTTGATAAGAACGGCGCAGGCTACCTCTTCCGGATCTTCATCTGAAAGATCGACCGGAAGGTCTATTTCTTCCCCGACGCACCCCCCAAAAAGGGTGATTTCGTTCACTATACCGGCTACATACTTAGATATCTCCGGCTTGCCGTTATCAGTGTAGATCGATTTAAAGCCCCCCCACCATCGGCAGCCGGATCGCAGCGCCAGACCTATTCCGTGGCTGTTATATCTGCGCCCTAACCATAAGCCGTAAATGAGCCTGGTACGAAGATCTACGAAGAAGTAGCCCTCCGGCCGGAAAATGGCGCCTGTTTCAACGTCCTGTACCCAAAAATCAAATCGGTGCTGATCGCCGCACACGATTTCAAAGGGCGCCAGGTCTGCATAACTTCGCAGTATTGGCGGCAGTATATTGTCAAGAGCCCGCGTGCCGCCGTCTCTAAGCGCCAGAAGGAGCGGATTGAGCCTCTTGGCGAGATATCCTGTAAAGCTTCGATACCCAGCGATTGCCCATCCCCGCTGATCGGCCTCCACTTTCAGAGCTTTATAAATTGCCTTCTCGCTCATCTTTCGGTGCTGCCGTTTAAGCGCCAGGCCGATTCCGAATTCCAGCGCGGCCTCATCCCAAAGCTTAGGTTTTCCTTTGTTCTTCTTCGTGTGACGATGCGCGGCCAGGCCGCCGTGTTTCTCTCTGGCGATAAAAGCATAAACCGTCTTAGGCGTGAGATTATGCTTCTGCGCGACATGCTCCACCCACTTCCTTGCCAGCCAGCCGTCCGGAACATTGGACGCCTCCCGCACGATCCGGGCGCAGTATTGCACGCGGGAATCTTTTAAGAGATCTTCCCGCAAGCCCTGAGGACAGGGATCTGCGACTGCTTGAGCCAAGGATGCCGGAATTAAACTGTTGTGACCTGGTGTCACGGGGACGATTCCCGTCGAGACATGGCAGCCCTTAACTATGCGTTGCTGAGCGTCCGGCGTGAGGTCTTTTGAATGGTAGAGACGGCTCCTCCCCTCCATCACAAATGGGATCTTCTGCTCGGCAAGAAACCGTTGCGCCGATCTCTCAGTCATTCCGCAGAAGTCGCCATATTCACGGGAGGTAAACATCGATTTCATGGCTACGCCGCTCCTCCTGGATACGTCGAATTATCTACAGGGTTAGATTCCGTCCAGATTTTGTCAAATTCCACATCGCAAGTCCCAGTTAGTCACATTTAGATTTGAACGTCAGGATATTCTGAGGCGCCTTTGGGGCGTTCCGAGGCGCCCATTTGGCGTCCTGTTCCTTCTGAAACTTTTCGTGCGCATCCAAGAGTTCTTTAGTCTTCAGTTTATATCTTGTTGCAACGCTCAGTGCCGCCATTAAAAGTATTATTAATGTGCGAGCATCCATCTCCGCCCACAATCAGAGTTCTCCGATCTCCGCAAGAGTCAGGAGAATTTCCTCCTTATCGATCCCCTCAGATTCGTAATATGCGGACAGAATCTCTTTGGCTTCCTCGCAAAGTTCTTCGGTACTCTTCATGCCGACCCCTTAGGCGTTAGACAATAGTGACTGTGGAATCCCATATTTGATGAGGACCTGTTCCACCTTCTCACTTCTTTTTGTACCCTTAGAAACAGCGGAAACCATCTGCCTTGAAACTCCGGCTTCCTTTGCGATCTCCGAAAGGGTAATACCCCTTAAAGTCAGATATCCCCTTATAAATCGATGCCTATCCTCACCCTTCCTCATTTGCGGCTGCATCTTTTACCTCCGATAAAATCTTATTTTTCCGCCTGTTTAAGTTTCTTGATCGGATTTCCATTTCCGCCCAGGCGAGGAGCTTCGCTTCTCTTTTCCCAATCACATCCGCTTCGAGCGGAGCAATTAGAACCTTAAGTGGGGCAAGGTCGCGGACCACATGACAGAATAAGGGCAATATCACCAGTGGCATTTGGTTAACCTTCGCTGCGGCCAACCACGCATCCAGATTCGCCAAGCTAATTGTCGCTCCTCTCCCGGTGCCAATCCCGGCCTGCTTAGCGAGCAGGGCCATTTCGTCAACAATTTGTTCCCGAGACAAACGGCACTTCCGGACGCATTCCCGCAGGGCAGCCTTCAGCTTTGTCCCCACATCTATTTGTGGTCTAAAAGGATCAATTTGGGGTCTTTTGTCCGAAAAGATGCCTTGCATTGACAATCCCTTCAGTTTACAACCATATCGACAGGTGGCCTTTCATTGCGTTCGATACATCCAAACGGATGCAATGTCAACTGGAAAATAAATCCATTTGGATTTAACGCAATTTATTTCGCACGTGAGCCCTCTCATTTTTGCATGGGGGGGCTAACGCGGGACATTCTGGGTGATTGATGTCATGACTCTCGGGGAGCGACTTAAGATCATTAGGGGTACAAGGACCCAAACGGAATTTTCAACCGAATTGGGCCTAAGCAAAAATACTTACGTGCGATACGAGAGAGGCCAACGTATTCCTGATACTGCTTTTTTAGAGACCGTAATCAAGAAATTCCATATAAACCCAGTATGGATTCTCACCGGCAATGGATGGATGGGAATAAAGACTGAGGAATTCATGGATCAGCAATTGGAAATTGGCCGGGAAGTGTTTTGTACTAAATTGCGAATGTTAAACATGTTCCTCAGTAGCCCAGTTTTTGCGATAGTTGATTCACTGGAACTCTCTGCTAAAGCAGCTAAAGAGGGGACCTTAAAACCATATCCGCCAGATATGCTGAAGTTCCTCCTTCACATAAAGTCTTTCCTTGACCGGATCGTGGCGGCTATAGATGACATAGTATCTCGGACCAAATTAGAATAAGTTCGGCATTCAACTTAACGCCAAAAAAGGGGATAAAACCCCCAACCATTCCATCCCACGCTTCTCTAATCGAAGAACTATTATTATTCCATAATCGCACGATTTACTTTTCTCGGTTCCCAGCAAACACAAAATTGGTCACCGAATGTCGTTCTCTTGCTTCCCGCCAGGGCGACGCGCAAATCCCCCTTTTTTATGTCGTTTTGTCGCGACATTCCCCAAACATCTCCTTTTCGTCTGTAATAGCCTCCATATTGCTTTTATGCCATTCTATTGATTAAATTAGTCACCGAATGCTCTTCCCGGCTCTCCATTTTTTGGGAATTAATGTCGGTGACTAATTTCTCCCCCTACCACCCGCAACCCATCGTTAATATTACATTTCGGCCTTTTTAATCTTTTTTCGGCCATATTCGCTTTTTTCTTTCTTCTCATAGCTTCGTAGGCAGATTCCGACCTATTGGAATTATCAACTAAATGTGTAAGCTTAGGATTTAATTGATAATTGTATGAATGCGTATCAATGATTTGAGAGATTATGGTACTATAAGGCATGTGCATTTCTTTTGGAGAATATGCCATGCGGGTAATCATTGCAGGTACGAGGTCGTTTCGTAACGATGCTGTGGTAAGAGAAGCAATCAAGCAATCCGGGTTTCCAATTACTGAGATAGTAAGCGGTGGATCAAAGGGCGTCGATGAGTCCGCCGAACGGATCGCTGCTGAAAACGCTATCACGCTTAGGCAGTTTCCTGCGAATTGGCAGCAATATGGCAAAGGCGCTGGACCGAAGAGAAACCTTGAGATGTCCGTCTACGCCGATGCATTGATATCGGTATGGGACGGCGAGAGTCGGGGGACAAAGCACATGATAGAAATAATGAGAAGAGCCGGGAAACCAGTTTATGTTCACATGGTTTAAGTAGGGCCGGTCTATTTGGATGAAAGTGCATTCTCAAAATATACCCGTAAATAGCACGCTAAGTCCATACAATTACTACGCAAATCGCCTTGGCAAAAAAGGTAGTTATGGTCTCTGCCGTCACTACCATTATTATGGCTTAAATAGTAGTGATGGTCTGCAACAGGATCGAGAGGTTTGCATTATATGGCACGCGCCATTTTGGACCATAACCGCCCGTTTTGCATCAAGTATCGGAAACATCGCTAATTAATTCCACTCACTGCTCGGCTTTGTCGAGCACGTTCATCTTTCGGATCGTGGCAAACTCCACATATGATCTGAAGAATATGTGGATTTCAGAGGTTCGTTTTTTTCAAGGATAGGAGAGGAACCTTGACTTTTGCATTTGCCCAAAGGGTATTCAATGATGGAAACCACCGAGGACGGGTCAGGCTGGTTGTGGATCAGGAAGATCATGTGATTTCTCCACAGGGTACTCTATGACTGAAACCACCAAGGAGGTTTCCGGCAATGAAATCCGCACTTGGAAACTCGGCTGATGGCGCCCTCATGCCCAAGGTGTCTCTTGAATCACGAGCCGCTCGCGGCGGCCGCCAGTTTCGCCCCTAAATCGAAAGCACGTTTGCAGTCCTGCGGGAAAACTTCCTCGTGCCGCTTTTTTTTGGCCTCAGCGTCCCAGCGGGTTGACAGGTATTTCGAGTAGTCGCTGAACTGGTAGGTGTCCGTACAGAGCAACACATCGCAGTTCCCTAAGACGTGACTCAAAATACCCTGTGTGGTGGCAAAGATCCTATCATAACTGCGGATAGTCAGGTCTTTTTCGGCGGTATTCATCGTATATATCAGACCGACCTGGAGCTTGCCTGGGAATATGGAAGCATAATCGGGAGTGTAAGTCGAAAACGGAAAGAGAAGACGTTCCATAAACGACCTCATCTCCCCAGTTTCACAAGAGAAGAAGACAGGGGTCCCCAGGATGAGGACGTCGGCCTCCGAGGCTTTCGTCAGGATAGGCGTCAGACCGTCCTTGACAGCACACCGGCCATAGCTCTTGCCTCCTATTTCCTTGCAGGAAAAGCAACTGATGCAGCCTTTGAAGTCAAGGCCGTAGAGATGCGCCAACTCGGTTTCCGCACCATATTTGCCGGCGCCCGCCAGGGCATGCTCAAGCAATCTCGCGGTATTCCAACTCTTTCTGGGACTGCCGTTAACTGCAATCGCTCTCATGAGTTCTCCTTCTTGCACGCGATAATTCACATCCCGTCAGATTCACAAGGTGGTCCCGCACCGGACAGTTCGATTAACACTCACCCTGGACATTAGTTTGCCGTCCATCTGTGCCGGAATCAGGACATTTGACTCCAGTTGATTCATGATAGAGGACATTATATTCTATATATTTAAGTGTAGCAACCATTGCTATAGGCTTGGCGACTCATTGCTACAGGGCTCCAGCAGAAAGTGGCAGTCAACTGCCAGTTTGAAGGGCTGCTAATCTCAATATGATTCGGAAAGTAAAACCTCGGTGACGATACCTCGCATATCGACACAGAGGAGAGATGTGTTAAATTCTGCAGCTTGGTCATGCAGCATGAAACATGTTTGAAACGCGAAAGCCCGAATAGTACAATTTTGTTCTTTCAGTACCATCGCAGAAGTAACAAAATTGAAACTGACAGCGACTATATTCGGTATTTGCCAAAGGACTGATTTCGCGTCGTGTTTGCCCGTTAGTCAACAAATTTGATGGTACACTGGTTAACTAGTGTCATTGACTGGACAATTCAGTGTACGGGTTATGCCGAAGCGAATGCCCGCTACTCCCCATCCCGCTTGGACTTTTCCGCTATAACGCGGCTATGATCGGATCCGAAAGCCCCTTAGCACTCCCGTCCCAGTATTATCCCCTTAATCTTTAGAAGATGGGCCGGGAATGTAGGTCCTACAAGGGCAAGAATTGTTGGACCAGCTACTTATTTTCTTCTAGTACGACCAGGCTTCTTCCCTTTGACTCATCTTTAACAGTATATCAAAAAAGTTCTTTCCCCTAAAGTAAGTGTTCATAAGTATCGAGTTTTTTCCGCTGTAAATGAAAAGTTTGAGAACGATTCCTATGTCACTATAAAACGAATTCGAGAGTTCTGGATAAGCCGCTTGAAAATCATTGCATCCGTCAGAGCCCATCTTGTTAACCTATCCATACTGGAATGATTCAAAACGAGTTCGGACAGCTTCAGCAGTGCGAAGCCTGCCAAGTTAAACAATAATGTTACAATTTCAAGACATCCCGGGTTTCAAAAACTTTCATAGAACTCATAAGTGCTTGATAAATATAAGATCTATTCATAAGACCCACGCTGGCATGGCGCATGCAAACTTTAGATGCGGGCATCACATGCAATTGCTCAGCCCATCTATTTAAGGAACTACATCCTCATGGTGGGGGGCTGCCAGCTTTTGATGCCGTCGATACAGAGAATGGTGCGGTTATAGGCTCAGCGGAAGCAACCAAGGCAGCGTTAAGGCAATATAATGATCTCCAATTTACACGGGAAGGAGGTGGCGGGGAGCACGGATTTTTTGCGCAGAACCGAGAAGGAGGTGGGAAAAGATTTGGCTCCAGTCCAAGCAGGCATCTCACACTAATCGAAATATGGAGAACCAAACAAATGAAAAATTTGAAAACTATTGCGACACTTCTATTTCTTGTTTTTGCCCTTGTGGTTTTTTCGCAGGCCTGTTGGGCACAGGAAAACGAAATCAAGGTTGGCGTGCTCCATTCCTTAAGCGGCACGATGTCTATCAGCGAAGTGGCCGTTAAGGACGGCACCCTCATGGCCATCGATGAGATCAACGCAAAGGGCGGCCTTCTTGGGAAGAAGATCGTGCCCGTTGTAGAGGACGGGGCTTCGGACTGGCCAACCTTCGCGGAAAAAGCCAAAAAGCTTATTCTTAAAGACAAGGTCGTCGTCGTGTTCGGCTGCTGGACATCTGCAAGCCGCAAAGCCGTGCTTCCGGTCTTTGAGAAAAACGATCATCTTCTCTTCTACCCGGTACAGTACGAAGGCCTGGAAGCATCGAAAAACATCATCTACACGGGTGCGGCGCCCAATCAGCAGATTATGCCCTCGGTTACCTGGCTGCTTGAAAAAGGCAAGAAGAAATTCTATCTCCTGGGCTCGGACTATGTATTCCCGAGGACGGCAAACCTCATTATCAAGGCCCAACTCAAGGCTGAAGGCGGCGTACTCGTCGGCGAAGAATATACGCCCCTGGGCCACACCGAATACAGCACGGTCATAAGCAAGATCAAGGCGGCCAAACCCGATGTAATTTATAACACCCTCAACGGCGACAGCAACGTGGCCTTCTTCAAGCAACTCCGCGCTGCCGGAGTGACGTCGGCCGAAATCCCGGTAATGTCGGTGAGTATCGCAGAAGATGAGCTAAGAGGAATCGGTGCGGAGATATGTACAGGAGATTATGCGGCGTGGAACTACTTCATGAGCATGAAAACGCCGGAAAACAAGGTTTTCGTTGAAAAGTACAAAGCCCGTTACGGCGCCGACCGTGTGACTGACGATCCTATCGAGGCAGGCTACTTCGGTGTCTATCTCTGGGCCGAAGCCGTCAAGAAGGCTGGGAGCACGGACGTGGACAAGGTTCGTGAGGCCGTTCGCGGCGTCTCATTCGATGCACCCGAGGGTATGGTTGCAGTCGATCCGGTCAACAATCACACATCGAAGATCGTTCAGATCGGACAAATCAAAAAAGATGGACAGTTCGAAATAGTTTGGAGTACGGGAAAACCGGTAACGCCGGACCCGTTCCCTGCTCTGGTGTCGGATAAGAAGGTCTTGGCTCCCGGCCAGATCGTACCCAGGTAGCAGTTAATCCACATACCCGGAAAGTGCAGTCGACGGCTGAAAAGCAGCGGGCTTTAATGCTCCGCGTCACGCCTTCGGCCGGCTTTCCGGATTTTTCACCAACTGCTTGCCGCCGGACCCGGGGACTGTGTTGGTCCCCGGTTTCGGGGAGCGGGAGAGCCATGAGCGCCGGAATTGTAATATCGCAACTGTTCAATGGGCTCAGCCTGAGTTCCATTCTGCTGATGGTCGCCATTGGATTGAGCATCACCTTTGGGATCATGGGAGTAATCAACTTCGCTCATGGCGAGTTCCTGATGATGGGGGCATACACCACATACGTGGTGCACAAGGCCGTTCCAGGAGACTCCGGCGTTGCGTTCCTCATGGCCCTGCCACTTGCTTTTGCCGTAACGGCTCTTATCGGCTTGCTGCTGGAGAGGTCCTTTATCAGGTATCTTTACGGGCGGCCATACGAGGGCATGCTTGCAACCTGGGGGCTGAGTCTAATCCTGCAGCAGACTGCCAGGAGCGTTTTTGGAGCAAACAACGTCGACGTGAGCACGCCGGTATGGCTGCGAGGCGGTGTTGAACTGATGCAGGGGACCCAACTTCCCTACAGCAGGATCTTCATTTTGGCTGTGGCCATCATAGCTATGACCGGCATGTATCTCTACGTCAACAGGTCCTCGCGGGGCCGCCGCATGAGGGCCGTCATGCAAAACAGGGGAATGGCCGCGTGCATGGGAATCAAGACACGGCGCGTAGACTCGATAACATTTGCCATCGGCTGCGGGCTTGCTGGAATAGCCGGCTCAGTTGTGAGCCTTCTGGGCTCGATCGGCCCTTCGACCGGACAAAACTACATTATTGACGCTTTTATGGTTGTCGTGCTCGGCGGTGTAGGAAAGCTTTCCGGAACGGTTGCGGGCGCACTCATGATCGGCCTCGCCAGCCCGGCGTTCGAGTTCATAACGACATCGAGTATGGGTAAGGTCATCGTATTCGCACTGGTAATCGCTTTTTTGCAATGGAAGCCCTCCGGGCTTTTCGCCTTGAAAACCCGTGCCCTGGATTGATTTGCCATGAGCAGCCAAAGTATGAGCAAGGCTAATTTTTTCAAAGAGCAGTTGCCCTGTCTCGCTGCAGGTCTGGTGCTCCTTCTCCTGCCGCTTCTCCTGTCGGATTTCCGGCTGAACCTGATGGGCAAGTTTCTCACCTTCGCAATCGTGGCCGTCGGAATCGACCTAATCTGGGGATACACCGGGATACTGAGCCTCGGCCACGGTGTCTTCTTCAGTCTTGGGGCCTACTCGATGGCCATGTACCTGAAACTGGGCTCGGAGGAGCTGCCCGATTTCATGATGTGGAGTGGGCTACTCGACTTGCCATGGTTCTGGAAACCCTTTAAACATCTGTGTTTCGCATTTCCCATGGTTATTCTGATCCCCATGACGTTCGCTCTGCTGATCGGTTTTTCGACCTTCCGCGCACGGGTAAAGGGAGTCTACTTCGCCATTCTAACCCAAGCCCTGGCACTTGTTTTTTCCATCCTTTTCATCGGGCAGCAGCCCTATACCGGCGGGACCAACGGAATCACCAATTTCCAGGATATCTTCGGGTTCTCTTTATCGGAACCCTCGACCATGCGCGCCCTTTACCTGGCCACCGTCGTCGCTTTAATAGCCGTGTTCATGTTCTCCCGATGGCTGGTTGGGACCAAGACGGGAAGGGTATTCATTGCAATACGGGATGGTGAGAACCGCCTGAGGTTTCTTGGGTATTCTCCGGCGATCTTCAAAACGGGCGTTTTTGTGCTCTCGGCAGGCATGGCTGGACTTGCGGGGGCGCTTTACGTCCCTCAGGTCGGGATTATTTCGCCGTCAATGATGGGGATCCTTCCCTCCGTCGAGATGGCGATGTGGGTTGCTGTGGGAGGCAGGGGCAGGTTGAGCGGGGCGGTGATAGGGGCGATTCTGGTAAACGGGGCCAAAAGCTATCTCAGCGAATCCTTTCCGAGTATATGGCTCTATTTCCTGGGGTCGATCTTCATTGCCGTAACACTGTTTTTCCCGGACGGTATCATGGGCATGCTCGGCAGGATCAGGACTCCGTGGGGGAGAGTAAAATCCGGATCTGCGCCCAACGGTCCCATGCCCGGCCTTGCGGCCCGTGATGAGGGAGTGAGGTAGGCATATGGCCGGAACGATCATCTACATTGACAACGCGACGGTAGACTTTAGCGGCTTCAAGGCATTGGACGGCGTCAGCTTTTTTGTCGATACCGGGGAGCTGCGTTTCCTGATCGGTCCCAACGGGGCCGGGAAGACGACCCTGCTCGACGTGATCTGCGGCAAAGTGAGGCCCTTTTCCGGAAGGGTGATATTTGAAGAGGATGTGGATATTTGCAGGCTCAACGAGTATGAGATCGCCAGGTGCGGCATCAGTCGGAAATTCCAGGCCCCTTCCATCTTCGGCAACCTTACGGTTTTCGAAAACATGGAGTTGTCTCTAACCACTCACAGAGGGTTCTTTTCATCGCTTGTTTATAAAATGTGCTCGGAGGATAAGGAGAGGATTTTTTCGGTCCTCAAAACGGTTGGACTCGACGGGAGATCGCACGAAAGGGCCGGCGCGCTCTCGCACGGGCAGAAACAGTGGCTTGAGCTGGCGATGACCATCATCCAGGAACCAAGACTTCTGCTGGTTGACGAACCCGTTGCCGGAATGAGCGGAAAGGAACGGGGCAGAACGGGAGAACTTCTCCTGGAAATCGCCAGGACTAGGTCCGTTCTGGTTGTGGAACACGATATGAATTTCGTCAAGCAGTTCGCCAAGAAGGTTACCGTGCTCCATGAAGGGCGTATATTGTGCGAAGGAACTTTCGATCGTGTTAAAAACGATCCGATTGTTATCGATGTATACCTGGGCAGGGGCTCAGAGGTTGACCATGCTCTCAATTAAAGGAATCCACAGCGCCTACGGAGAAACAATGATCCTGCGCAACGTTAACATCGAAATCGGAAAGGGCCAGGTCGTGGCCCTCATGGGTCGAAACGGGGCAGGCAAAACTACTCTTCTCAAGGTCGCCATGGGCCTGATTCGACCTTTTTCCGGGAGCATGATCTTTGAAGGTGAAGATATCGCGGGCACCCCACCCGAATTGCGTGCCATCAGAGGAATGGGCTATGTCCCTCAAGGACGCGACATATTCCCCCACCTCAGTGTCCGGGAAAACCTGGTGCTTGGGCTGGAGGCCCGTGGCAAAGAATGCTCCTTGATACCCGAGGGTGTGTTCCAGCTTTTTCCAAGGCTCAAGGAGCTGTTGACGCGCAAGGGCGGCGATCTGAGCGGGGGCGAGCAGCAGCAGCTTGCCATTGCACGGGTGCTCATCACGGAGCCCAAGCTGCTCCTTATGGATGAGCCTACGGAAGGCATTCAGCCCTCCATCGTGTTCGAAATAGAAAACACGATCAGACTCATAAAGGAGCAGGGGAATGTTTCCATCCTCCTGGTGGAGCAGTTCATGGAATTTGCACTGCGCCTGGCGGACTATTGCTATATCATGGAAAGAGGTGCGATCACTTTCGAAGGTTCCGTGGCGGGTCTGAGCAGGGAAGAAATCAAGGGGCACCTGGCAATCTAGGAAAGAACGGGGAATCCTAATGAAGATGCTTATTGCGGTCGTCAGACCGGACAAACTAAAGGAGATAGAAGATAACCTCAAGGAAGCCGGCTTTTCTTCCCTGACCGAGATCAGCGTCAGGGGGCGCGGCAAGCAGATAGGGATCACTATTGGAAATATGAGATACGAAAAGCTTCCCAAGGAGTTGCTCATAACAGCCTGCGGTGATGGGGACGTTGAGAAAATAGTGAGCATAATCATGAAAACCGGAAGGACCGGGAGCATAGGTGACGGGAAGATATTCGTTTTGAATGTCGAGGACGCCATTACAATCCGCACCGGGCAGCGCGGGGAACTCTCCCTTTGACAAAGAGGAGGTACTGGTAATGATGCTTTCACCCAAGGAAAGAGACAAGCTGATGATATATGTGGCGGCATCCCTTGCTAAGGAACGCAGGACAAGAGGGCTCAAACTGAACCACCCCGAAGCCGTTGCCGTCATAACCGCCGAAGTACTCGAAGGTATTCGCGACGGCAAAACGGTTGCCGAGTTGATGCAATACGGAGGGACGATCCTTTCCGGAGAAGATGTAATGGAAGGTGTCGCGGGAATGATCGATGAGATACAGGTCGAAGGCACTTTTCCAGATGGAACGAAGCTGGTCACCATACACAATCCGATCAGATAGGGGGCTGACATGCAGCCGGGTGAATACATTCTTGGCAAAGGTCTTATTGAAGCGAATGCAGGAAAAGAAGCAACCAGGCTGGTGGTGCGGAACACGGGGGACCGGCCCGTCCAGGTGGGATCGCACTTCCACTTCTTCGAAGTCAACAAGGCATTGGTTTTCGACAGGGCCATGGCTTATGGCATGAGGCTCGACATCGCGGCGGGTACGGCGGTTCGGTTTGAGCCCGGCCAGGATAAGGAGATTCCGCTCGTCAGGATTGGCGGCGGCAGGAAGATACACGGGCTAAACGGCCTCATCGAAGGCAGCCTCGACGATGAAGCTATTAGGGCAACCGCCCTGCGAACTGCCGGAAACCGCGGATTTGGAGGTGTATGATGGCATTTAAAATGGACAGAAAACAGTACGCCGATATGTTCGGGCCGACCAAGGGCGACAGGGTGCGCCTTGCCGATACGGATCTGCTCATCGAGGTGGAAAAAGATTTTACGAGTTATGGCGATGAAGTCAAATTCGGAGGAGGCAAGGTCATAAGGGACGGGATGGGCCAATCGGCCACCCTCACCAGGCAAGGCGGCGCGCTGGACCTCCTGATAACTAATGTGCTGATACTCGATTGCCAGGGTATCATCAAGGCGGACATAGGTATAAGAAACGGCAGGATTTGCGGGGTCGGCAAGGCGGGAAATCCCGACCTGATGGACGCGGTGGACCCTTCGATGGTAATTGGCGCCTCTACTGAAGTAATCGCAGGAGAAGGGCTCATTGCCACCCCTGGAGGTATCGATACCCACATTCATTTTATTTGCCCGCAGCAGATCGAAGAGGCCATAGCTGCCGGCATCACTACAATGATAGGCGGCGGGACTGGTCCGGCCACCGGCACAAATGCGACGACCTGTTCTCCCGGCGGATGGAACATACATCGAATGCTCGAAGCGGCGGAAGCCTTTCCCATGAATCTCGGTTTTCTCGGCAAAGGCAACTCATCGTCGCCGACTCCGCTCAGGGAACAGATCGAAGCGGGCGCGATGGGGCTAAAGCTGCATGAAGACTGGGGAACGACACCCGCGGCAATCGACACTTGCCTGAGCATTGCCGACGAGTACGACGTTCAGGCTGCAATACACACTGACACGCTAAATGAGGCGGGGTTTGTAGAGGATACCATTGCAGCATTCAAAGGAAGGACCATCCACACATATCACACGGAGGGAGCCGGCGGTGGACATGCTCCGGACATTATTCGAGTGTGCGGCGAAACCAATGTTTTGCCCTCATCCACCAATCCTACCATGCCCCTTACCGTAAATACGATGGATGAACACCTGGACATGCTCATGGTGTGCCATCATCTCGACCCACGCATACCCGAAGATGTCGCTTTCGCCGATTCGCGCATCAGGGCCGAAACGATAGCCGCGGAAGATATTCTCCACGACATGGGGGCCTTCAGCATGATGTCTTCCGATTCGCAGGCGATGGGCAGAATCGGTGAAGTAATCATGCGCACATGGCAGACTGCTGACAAGATGAAAAAACAGCGGGGAAGCCTCAAGCAGGAAACGGGGGATAACGACAACGTAAGGGCAAAACGCTTCGTGGCCAAATACACCATTAACCCGGCCATAACCCATGGAATCGCCGAATATGTAGGGTCAATCGAGACCGGCAAGTTGGCGGACATCGTGCTGTGGGCTCCCGCCTTTTTTGCCGTAAAACCCAAGATGATCATCAAAGGCGGATTTATAGCATACGCGCAGATGGGTGATGCCAACGCGTCGATCCCCACGCCTCAGCCCTATTACATGAGACCCATGTTTGGAGCTTTCGGGCGGGCGCCTTTCACGACTTCTATCACCTTTCTCTCCAAGGCGGCCTCCGAATTGGGTGTTCACAGGTCTCTGGGGCTTCAGAAAGGGATCGGAGTCGTTAAGAATTGCCGCGAGATCGGCAAGAAAAGCATGATCCACAACGACTACTTGCCTCGCATAGAAGTCGATCCCGAAACATACATAGTCAAAGCCGACGGAGAGATTCTCAGATGCGAAGCGGCCCGTGAATTGGCCATGACGCAGCGATACTTTCTTTTCTAGCTCCTTTCGGCATGGAACAATAAGGGTCTGCGACAGGGAGCGTGTCTCCATGATAATGATCGAACAGAAAGTGGAACAGGCCGAGGATCTTTCAGGACTGTCTCGCGACGTCGTCACCCTGAATTGGGAAGACCGAAGAAAATCCCGGCAAAGGTTGACCACTCGAGACGGTCTGGAACTCGCCCTCGCGCTCCCTACCGGCTCCATTCTGGAAGATGGCGATATCATCTATCTGGACAACGATCGCTATGTCGCCGTCGAGGCGGCACGGGAAGAAGTCCTCTGCATCTACCCGGAACGATGTGAAGATTATGCTCTGGCAGCCTATGAAATCGGCAACCGGCACCTGCCTCTCTCCATTGCCTGCGACTTGCTCTCGACTCCGTTGGAACCGATGCTGGAGGCCCACTTAAAGAAACGCGGCATCAGGTGCGAGCGCCGGCTCATTCCATTCGAACCCGTAAGGAAGGGCCATTCACATGGATAGCGGCCCAGCTCTCCTGAACCTTCTTCAACTGACGGATTCGTTTTTCCCGTCCGGGAGCTTTGCCTATTCGTGGGGGCTTGAAACCTGCGTGAGCGAAGGACTCGTTGAAGGAGTAGAGGGGCTAGGCAGCTTTCTAGCCGCCTACCTCAAGGGACAACTAGCGAGAAGCGATGTGCTGGTGGTAAAACTTGCCTTCGACGCGGCAATGAGGAGAGATCTTGCATCTGTCATTCGGCTCGACAACAAACTAAATGCCATGAAAACGGCCAGGGAATGCAGGGAGGGGGGGCTCCAGATCGGGAAACAAATCCTCAGAGTAATCAATGCACTGCATCAAAGCGCTTTCCTCGGGGAATTTACGGGCAGTATCGAGGCGCGAAAGTCTTGGGGACATCACGCGACTGTCTTCGGCGTGGTTTGCCAGGCATTGGGGGTTGCAAAGCGCGATTGCGTGCAGGCATTCCTGTACCAGGCGGCGTCCGGCATAATTAGTGCCGGCGTGCGTCTGATTCCGCTGGGGCACATGGACGGACAGGCTGCCCTGGAGCAGATAAAACCATTGATGATGGGAATTGTGGATGAGATCGAGCCTCTAGGTGAGAATGATATCTCCTCTTTTGCTCCGGGAATCGAGATAAGAGCCATGAGGCATGAAACCCTTTATACGAGACTGTTCAGATCTTAGGAGTGAACCCAACCATGGCGCGCCCCGTAAAAATCGGCGTAGGGGGGCCCGTAGGCTCCGGCAAAACGGCGTTGATCGAAAAGCTCTGCAAAGCAATGTCCCGTGAATTTTCCATGGCGGTAGTCACAAATGACATTTTTACCAGAGAAGATGCCGAGTTTCTCATAAGCTCGGGGGCCCTGCCCGAGGAAAGAATACTGGGCGTGGAAACAGGCGGATGTCCACATACGGCCATAAGAGAAGATGCCTCGCTAAACCAGGATGCAATAGCAAAACTTATCGAAACCTTTCCCGGCCTGGACATCATTTTTGTCGAGAGCGGCGGTGACAATCTCGCCGCAAGTTTCAGCCCGGAGCTGGTTGACAGCTCGATTTATGTCATAGATGTTTCCGGGGGCGACAAAATCCCGAGAAAAGGCGGCCCCGGCATTACAAGGTCCGACCTCCTCGTGATCAATAAGATAGATCTTGCCCCTTACGTCGGGGCGAGCCTCGAAGTGATGGAAAGGGATTCCCTCAAGATGAGAGGAAAGAAACCGTTCATCTTCACAAACATACGGAATAAGGTCGGGATTGAAAAAGTCATCGAGTGGATAAAAAGAGATGTTTTGTTCGTCGAATGATCGAGATCTTCTCGAAGTCGGCAGGCATGGTAAGCTCAGGCTCGTCTTCATGGAAAAGGATCGACGCACAATTCTAAAGGACTCCTATGCAACCATGCCGATGCACTGCCTGCCTCCGCTATATCCGGACACCACCGGCTGGGCGTATGCCTATCTGGTCAATCCGACCGGCGGGTTTGTGGGCGGAGATAGAATCGAAATGGATATCACCCTGCGCGAGCAATCCCACGTATTTCTTACCACTCAGTCCGCCACCCGGATCTACAGGAGTACCGGGCCTCTTGCCGCCCAACAGATGAACGTCCATGTCAAGGAAGGCGCCGCTATCGAGTACCTGCCTGGCTATGTCATTCCCTTTGCAGACTCGCTCTACCGTCAGACAACCACAGTCCGAATGGAGAAGAATACGACAGCCTTTGTAGCGGATTCGTTTACCACCGGACGTCTGGCCATGGGCGAGCACCTCTGCTTTGGGGAGTACACAAGTTCCGTGGAGATCGAATACGATGGCTTGCCCCTTGTCTTTGACAGGCTCACCCTGAGACCCGGTGACACCGATTATACGGGATTGGGTCTGCTGGAATCTTTCTGTATCTGCTCGACCATCTACCTGATTTTTAGAGACGGGGAAAAGGGGAAAGCCCTGACCGAATCCATTCGAACCGCAGTCGATGAAAGCGAAGGGGTGTTGGGGGGAGTTTCTTCTCTATGGTCCCATGGCATAGTCATACGATTGTTGGGATCCGGGGTGAGACATATCGAGAAAGTGACCGCTCAGATCTGGTCTATTGCAAGGAGGGCGCTATTCCCGGATTTAAGGGAAACCGAGGGGCTTGTACCGTTCCATAGTAGAGCCGCCGGTTTTGGAAACTGAGACCGTATTTTTCCAATCGGGCCTCAGATGGGAAGCTCGGAGCCTAAGTACAGCATATCAGTGCGGACAAACACACGATTGCGAATACCTGCTCAAGCCCACTCCATGCATAAAGGGTCCCGATACCGTCAACACACACATTCGGAAAAGTCCAGTTTGCGGCGATTCGGTGACCAAATGTTTGCCCTGCAGAAATGCAAAACCAAAGCCTATCATTACTGCCGCTGTACGTAACAGATCTTTGAAACAGCCGCCAGTTCAGGCTCAGCGAATGTTCACAATCCTTGCCAAAGGTGAAACCTGCAGTCTGCCACAATTTCGTGAATGTATGATCTGGACGTAGCAAATTTCCAGGACGCCGAAATTTCAATGTCCAGGAGAGAGATCCTGACTTTCGAGCGCTTTCCGCTACACTCCGACGGAAATGAGACTAACACCTTACCTGAACAGGGGTCTACCGTGGACAGGCTGGAAGCATGCCACCAACTGCGGGGATGGAGGTACGTCCCGAATGTGGAAAAACCGGTCTCACTAAGATGCCGCTTGCGTATTCGATTGGGAAATCATATGGTTTTACGGGCTTCAGAGGCACATAGGAAGTTTTTCAGGCAAAAATTCAGTTCCAACATGCAGTCCAGACATGGCGCAGAAGTTGGTGCATTCCGGTTAAGACTTGACGAGATACTGCCCGGAGATTGTGCATGAATGGCGGCCGATCATTCAATGGATTTTCTCTTCTGATCATTCTCCTCCCCTTATGGGGATGTGCGACAGCAGGCTCCAGCAGGATCGCAACACGGTTTGAAGGGCCCGCCGCTTGTCATCAGTTGCTTGACGAAGTTGACGGAGCAATCCGCAACGCAAGTGTCACTGATGCTTCGAGCTTTCCCGTGCCCGGTTTTCCGTATCTGCGGACTAGTCGATTCCTCCTTGCCATGAAGGATCATATAAAATCCGATCAGGGAAACATGGAATGGCTCCGGTTAATGCGGCAACTTGATGAAGAATCAAGGGAGAAGGAAATCCTCAATCTTCCCGCCAGTGTGTTCTCGACTCTCGAGCGCAATGACGCAGCCAGAACCGGTCTGAAACAACTCGTTGCCGAAGCCAAATCCTGTGCACAAGAGGCGTTCCGAAATGACGGTGCAAGGCTGGACTTCTACGAGACTCTTCTCCCTTTATTGAAGGCGCCGGACGAGTACTCATCCGTGAGGCGCGAAATAGGCCTCTTTCCACTCTTCTCTATCCCCGTAAATATCGTGAGCGAGAGAGTGAAGAAGAGATTTCAGGCATGGTACGATGCCCCCTTCGGTCAACTTCCGATTGAGGGCACTCTCAGGTCTTATAGCCCACGCTTACAGGCTGGCCTTTCTCATACGGAGATTTCAGGGTTACTAAAAGCGTGTTACTCCAACCCTCTGAAGATTCCTCTCCTTTCTGAAAACGAGGAACTCGAGTTCGCCGTTTTCTTTGCTCCAGTGCTTATCCAGGACGTTGCAAGTTTCTATGACCGAATAGGCCGAGTCTATTGGAACCAGGGAAAACCTGATGTGGACCCTCTTAATCCGACAATTTACTATTATTTTTCTCATGCGCTTGTGCACGATCATCCTATACTTCAGATCAACTATGTCGTCTGGTATTCCGAACGCACGGGAGGTCAGTCACCAAAAATCGAGCAGGGGCATCTGGATGGTTTGACCCTCAGGATCTCACTGGACTCGAAAGGTGCACCCTTCATGGTAGACGTGATGAACAACTGCGGGTGCTACCATTTCTTTTCTCCTAAAAGACAAACGGTGCTTCAGGTAAAGTCCAGGCCCTTCGGATTGGCGCCGTTCGTGCCGCAGTGGCTGCCAGAGGTCCATCCAGGTGAGCGCCTCGGAATCCGTGTCAATTCCGGATGGCATCAGGTTGAACGTCTTCTCCCTGTGAATTCTTCCGACGATTCATTTGAGTACGACCTTATCCCATACAGCTTGCTGGAATCTCTTCCAGAGACGAGAGGTAATCACAGGAGCATGTTCGACGAAAGGGGCATTGTAGTGGGGACAGAGAGAATAGAACCACTTATATTTTTTTCGATGGGCATCCCTTCCATTGGGAGCATGCGTCAGAGGGGACACCACGCCATTGAACTCACCGGGCATGATCACTTTGACGATCCATTGCTTTTTGACAAAAACTTTGTATTGAAGTGGAGCGAAAATGAGCAACAACCAGGTCCAGACCTCACTCGGTTTTGAAGAAACTATCTTCCAATGCCCGTTCGTGCGCTAATACTGGTATACGACCTTTCTCTTGAGCCCATAACTTGATGACGATTCTTCAATGGATCAAACTGCATGACTCCATGATGTGGAGATCGATTTCATATGAGTAGATTAAAGGCACTGGTCTCGTTCTTTCTTTTCTTGATAGCGCTAGCCCCAGACTGCGTACTGGCCTGCGATCTGGCGCTCATCGAGGCTGCCGAGCTCAACCAAAACAGAGGACAATGGGTCATTCTCGACGCCCGGCCCAAACCCGACTGGCTAACTGGGCATATTCCAGGGGCACACTCCTTCTCGTGGGAAGACTATACGAGGACTGACGAAACGGGGAGGGCTTATCGTCTGGATCCACCCGAAAAGCTCGCCACTGCGTTGGGGCAAATGGGAATAAGCGAAAATACTCCCGTGGCCGTATATGGTGATGCAGACAGAAGTTTGGGTGGAGAGGGCTGGACAGCTTGGGTGCTCAGTTGGCTCGGCCACGAAGGTCACATACGCATAATCGCCGGGGGTATCCAAGCCTGGAACAATCTGGGCTACCCGCTTACCAGAGGTTCTGAGAGGTCAACACGACCTGTTTCTGCTTACCGGGTCCGACTAAGACCAGAAATCAATGTAGAGACAAAGGAACTCGAATCCAAAGATAGACCTTTTGTCCTCATAGATTGCCGCTCCAATTTGGAATGGCTAATGGGACATATTCCTGGCGCAGTTCATATTCCCTGGACGGAATTTCGCGCCGGCAGGGAATACAGGCCTCTGGACCAGGCCGGACTTAGAAGACTTCTCAAATCTCATGGCGTAGATCCGGAGAAAACCATCGTCTATTATTGCACAGGCGGTGTCAGATCGGGGTATGCCTGGATGGAGCATCAACTGGACGGGTTGTCTTCGGCACGCAATTACCTTGGAGGCATAGAAGACTGGAGGACAAGATGAACGATCAGGCTGGGTTTACAACCGGCCTTATAAAGCAGACTGGGCCGCCAAAGCAGAAATAGCAGTTCGTATTCAGGAAGCGGGATTAATAGTTGTTCGAAGGAAACGCTTCAAATCCGCTATCGCTAATTCTCCACTTTTTGTCTTTTTCAGAATATTGCCATTTTTGCGTAAGAGAAACCCCCGTAAGGATCGGGGAGTTGGTTCGCCAGTATTGAAAATACATCATTACCGTAGCGTGATTTTTCTTTTCATCAAGTTGCGTGTCCCTTAACTCAAATTCCGTGATCCGGATTTTTCCTTTAAACCTGTCCGCCTCTGTCCAGAATTTTTCTTTTTTGTCCGGACCGACAAAAACAGACGCCTGCACGTAATCCTCAAATTGGAAAGCCTCATTAAAGGCTTGCACCGAGTCTTTGAAATTTTTATCATGGTCATCGGTCGATGCGGCGGAAGCCGCGGCCCCCACTGCAACTACCGCCACCCCTTGAGAGGCTGCATCTGCAACCAAAAGCGGTGCGCATGAAACCGCGGACAGCAGAGGCAACAACATTGCAAAGAGAGTAAGAATTAGCGAACTGGCTTTTTCACCTTTTTCCATAATCTCTCCAAATCACCGGAAATTCCGTCAGATTCAACTGGAATAATGCACCGACTTCTGCGCCATGCCTTCGGACTGCATGTTTGGATCGGATTTTTGCCCGAAAAACTTCATGCTCTCCGCCCTTGGACAATCGATACGAAAGGTCCACCCGATCGGGTGATCGGCGTCATTGCCATTATCATGGACTGAACTATTCACCATCCTCCAGCACCAAGAAGGTGATCTGCTCATCCGTAGCCTTCTTCAGAGCAATGCGTATGTTGCGAAACCTAAGAATGTTCGAGTTCAACGGATAAGTAAGGTTTTGGAAAGAAGCAGGCTTGGCGAGGTCTTCGGGTGCATATTCCCGATAAAGCAGATTTATGGATTTGTCGTTCAAGCCTGTATAGATGATTTCAAAATTGATGTATCGACGCTTCGTGTCTACCATTGTTTCTGTTGATCTGATGAACCGGGTGGACTCTGGCTCGACTCTGTACATTTTCATGGGTAATAACAAGTCATTCCGAAGGTAGACAGGATTCTTGAGCAGCACCCCATTATCTGACACAGCAAATCCCCACTCGGGACTGCTGTCAATCCTGAACACGCTATAGTTATTGCCAGCGTGTGTAATAGTACCGACGAAGGTATACGATTCATCGGTGGTGCCATTGACGATTGTCCATGGCAAGGCCCATGGCGCCCATGGGACGGATGGAACATTATGGATCGTGAAATTGTTTGTTGTCCTGATTTTGTCAATAGGCTTACTGACCTGGTAATAGTCTTTGTGTTTGATAAGGGGCTCACCCACATAAACGGATCGAATCTCTCCAATCTCATAATTCTTTTCTTGAACCCTGGATTCAATGGGAGCGCTGTGCGATACCGACGAGAGATTGAAACCGGATGCGCATCCACACAAAAAAAAGGCAAAAGGTAGGATAAGAATTCCCCTTTTTAGAACCATTCAACCCCTCCCTTGTATCGGTCTTGGTTATCGCGCAGAAGGCCCTTCCTGCTCACAAAGCGATTCAGTTATCGCTTCGGTGGCCCCGGGAGCATTCACGCCAGAGCGAAATAACGCCTCGATGCTCTTGCGATCGTACTTGCCGGCTGGGGTCACCGGGATCTTTTCCACAACTTTGATGCAACGCGGCCGGGCGAAGGTTTCCAAATCATCCAGTCGAAATGAGGTCAGATCCACAGTTTCCGGATGGCCCTCGACAATGGCCACAACCAGGTTTTCCCAGCCCCTTCCCACGGGCAGGGAAATGGCAAGAGCATCGGTGACACCAGGTTGCCGTTTGAGACTTTCGCACACGGCTTCTAAATCCACACGCTTTCCGCCCACCTTGACAATGCCGTCAACCCGGCCAAGCAGTTCAAACCGGTTGCCGACGGTGGTTCTGGCGCGATCACCGACCATGAAATAACCCACCTCGTCCAAAGGCAGCTCCGGGGAGAGATAATCGGAACGCACTTTCAACCGCTCCGCTTCGATTTTGACATCGATGCCGGCATATGGCTGAAAATCGCTCTGTCCGTCGGCCTGGACTCGTGCCGCGATCCCGCCGGTCTCGGTCGAACCATAGATTTCGGCGATGTCCACACCAGTTTGAGTGCTGAATGCTACAGCATCATTGGCTGCGAGCATGCCGGCCGACGAGAAGGCCAAACGCAAGGAGCGGTGAGCAAAGGGATGGCCGTTGAGAGCCCGGTAGTGAGCCGGCACGCTAATCAGGATCGAAGCATCATTATCGCGCACGGCGGTTTCGATTTCGGCTGGAAATAATGGGGTTTCAGGCGCCACTGAGGCCGAAGCCACAAGCGGGGTCAAGACGGCGTAGAGCAGACCGTAGATATGATTTGGGATGACCGTCGCTACCAACCGGTCTTCCGGAGTCACGCTATAGTTGGCGACAATGGAGACGGTTTCGGTCAAGAGATTGCGTACTGTTTTAGTCCACATGCGGGGAGCGCCAGTGGATCCTCCGGTGAACAGGTGGACCCACTCCGAATCGTTCGTTCTAGGCTTTAAAGACTCGGAAAAGGCCCTGCATTCAGTGCCCGCTTTCAGTCGTAAGCAACTGACACCGGCAGGCATCTGCATGGTGCTGTCGGCCACTATCGTTTCAAAACCGGTCAGGCGTCGGAGTTCATCCAAAACCGGCATCCTGAAGGCGTGAGGCAATATCACCGCTGGACCACCGGCCAAAGCGGACAGTAGAGCAGCGGCAATCACTGCTTTGTCCTGAGCACAAACACAAATGGGCGTCGCGTTTGCGCTGTACGCTAAGGAGGCTCTCAGATGGGCCGCCATGGCGTACAGAGCCGCGTAAGTAGTCCGGCCGATGACAAACTCCTTTTGAGGCCATCGCGCTCCGGTCAGCAGCCGGCCGACCAACGATTCAAGCGCAGCCTCGCTGCATCTGCCTGGAAAAGTATTCATAAGGTCTGTCCGTTTTCTATAAAAGCAGCGAGTAATTTATATGGGCCGTCATCGAATTGTCAAACTGTGTTGCAGGCAACCCGTTAATCTTCGCTAAATTCCTGCGTGTAAACTCTGCTTTTGCGGCATTCTCCTGAAAAACGGCCGACTCCTTTCAGATCACCGGCAAATATTCGGCCGCCGACCCCTTGTCCTGGCGCTATTATCGGCCTGACCGACCGCTTGGGCGCGGGGTGCCTGGCCCGGCCGGCGGTCCACTGGACGTCCGATGAGTTCAGGTAGTGGCCGGAATATCAAAGCCTTGCGTGACATTCCCGACAGAATCGCCTCCACTTCCGTCAGCCAGTGCGAGAGGTCCGTCCGAGGCACCGGCGAGTTGTCGTGCAACATAATAATGTCATCTGGACGGATTCGCCCGAGGATGCGCTCAGCCAAGTGTCTGATAGAACGGTTACCACGGTCCCACGCCCGGCAGCTGAAGGTGACCGTCACCAGCCCCAGGCTTTCCAAGACCTTGGCCAGCCCAGGATAGGTGATGCCCGCCGGCGGTCTAAAGATCATTGACGTCACCCCCAAATCCCTGAGTACCCTCTGGGCCATGAGGATTTCGGCGGAGATTTTTTTAGGCCCTCTGAAAGCTACGAGGTAATCATGGCTAAACGAGTGATTGCCGATGGTGTGGCCGTGATCGATGATGGCCTGGATCAGCTCCGGATAGGCTGCCGCGCGCTGTCCGACAACAAAGAAGGTGGCCGGCACGTTGTAGGCAGCCAGCAGGCGCAATAGATGCGGAGTGGTGGCCGGATCTGGGCCATCGTCAAATGTCAATGCCACGACCCTTTGCCCCGTGCGGCCGCGGCTGATGATCGGCACATAAAAGCTGAAACGGAACAAGAAGGGGGCAACCAGACACAGGAGCGGAAAGAGGACGGCTGGAACTAGCACCAACCGCAGATCGACCAACGCCATTCCCAGAGCGCAAACCAGCGCCGCCAAACCGATCTTTTGCCAGTTTCTCAATCCTGCCATCGATGCCGCCTTACCATTTCAGCTTCTCCGTGATCCGCAACCGGAAGGTGAGCTATATACCGTTTTTGATTCAAATAATACAGTCACCTTATCGTCATGTGTCTAACTGATATAACCATAATTATATATCTTTGGATCGCACCGAAACTTTGGAAACCAACAATTCATTCGAACATTTACTTAGCACCTGCTTCTTCTAATACTCGGCGCATCTCTTCCCGTTTATTATGTATAGTATACCAAAGAGCATTATGTCCTTCCTTATTTAATAAATTAACATCAGCACCATGATGTATTAAAATGTTAAAAGTAGAATCATACCCGTATTCTATAGTATACATCAGTGCTGTAATGCCGAAGTTATCTTGAGCATTTATGTTTGCACCTTTCTCACAAAGATATTTTACTATCTCACTGTTGTTATAGTAAGCTGCTACCATCAATGGAGTAAAGCCATTCCGGTCCTTCTCGTTGATGTCCATCCCTTGTTTTATATTTTCTTCGAGCTTGCTGATATTTCGATCTTTAACATTTTGATGCAAATCTTCGTTACCTATTACACATCCGCAAAGCGCAACGACTATAAGGAGTGAACAAATACAACCAAAAACAGGCGCCAGTTTTTTCCCAAACATGAGAATCTCCTTTCCTGTCTTAAAGATTGATCATAGTTCCACACGAAAGCTCATCCGCTAACATACCACCATTATTCGAAAGGCTCTAGGGAATGGTCTTTAATCCAAATTCACTGCAGTATGCTGACATTTGTTGCTTAAAGTCCTGTCATAACCTGCGAGTAGAATCTCGCCATCTATTTGATCCGTTTGGCATCATTATTTGTATCCTAATTATTCACCTGATTACATAAAGAAGTATGTTAGCCAACTATAATGAACCAGACTGCTGCTTACATCTGACATAGCTTTGAAAGACAGGATCTTTAAACAAGTTATCAATTGAGAGATGTATTGCGTAAGCCGCAGCTAGATCTGCTATAGCGCTTCCCGACTCGCCAACGTAAGTGTTGGTGTAATTTATCTCAGGAATTTGAACCTTAATTTTGCAGAACGACCCGAAGGACCAGACGCCTTCTTGAGATTTAATTTCCTCGAGGGAAATAATTATCTCATTATTCAATCCTTCGCTCACTTTTATATTGCTTGCCCTAAGTTTATCTTTCATATATCTCACGACATGATCCGTAAAATCCTTGGGTATTATGTAGAATCTACAGCTACCTAAGGCTTGGTCGATACAGTATTTATCAGTACGCGTTTCGCCGTTTACTATTTTAAGTGATTTTGTCCCAGGGCATTCACCGCCAACCGATAAATCTATTGGCCCAGTTTCCAATCTGGTGTTCATATCTGAAAGATCGAGTCGAGTGGCTACTCTTGAAGTTACATTCATTGCACAACCTGAAAAAAATACAGGTAATACGACACATAGAATACACAATCCTCCAACATTCTTCATCTATAACTCCTTTCTGCAGTCTTTGGGTTAGTCAACGCAAGGATCTCATCCGTATTGTCACGGTCTTCCACGGGCGAAAGAGAGACTTTACAGGCCACAAAATCCGGGCACACTTGACCTAGTATTGAAGGTCTTTATGAGTCTAAACCACAGACTAGAGTCTTAATTGAACAATCCCTGTTCAAACTCTGACAGCGCATGCCCACAGCAGGTCCCCTCTGGTGCCTGAGGGGACCACATTGATCACCCCGTAGCCGCACTGCGTCAGCAGTGCTTGAATCTGCTCCGCAGAGCGCCAATGGGTTTCAACACAATTGAGTTTGTTTCTAAGCCCATCAATCCACCAATACCATGAGTTGCGTTTTTTAGGCATCATAACTACCCGAATAGTTAGTGGCGCCCCACCAGCCAGGCGTCCATGCAAGCGCTGCAGGGTCAGAGTTAATTGGTCATCGGACAGAAAGTGTATCATGTCAATCATGAAGGCTCCGTCCGCGCCTTCGGGAGCGGGCGGCAGATCGGGTGCGCGGCCCTTGACTACGCTGCCGCTGGTCCCCAATGTCATTGAAGCCACGCGCGCCCGCTCGGCTACCGGTTCGATCCCATAGACCCGGACCGTAGGGAAGGTTTCAGCCAGCCAGCAGGCTGGCACGCCGTAGCCAGAGCCGATGTCAACGAAGGTCTTGGGCAGCGCGGCAAAACGTACCATACCCGGCAGTTCTGCGAACATGGGGTCAAGCCGCAATTTAAAACGGGCGAACATGCGGGCATAAGCCTTCATCCTGCGATAGCGCGCCAAGACCCTTGCCAGCGGGTCATCCGATTGGACGGTCTGCGGCATGGGCTTCTCGAACAGCCGTTTGAGTATAGGTGGCAAAATCAGGAATGTCCCGACAGCCGAATAGGATATGGCGAGGAGCGAAGCAATCCCCGCGCTTTTCAAAAGGGAGTGGTGGGATATGGACAGGACGCCAAAGGCGATCATGGTGCTTGCCGAGTTCGCCAACACGGACGAGCGAATCATTGGGAAATACGGATGTGATGCGCGACCATAGCGCTGATACGCCGTTACGACGTAGAGGGAAAGTTCGACACCCTCGCCAAGGATGATGATAGTGAGCACCAGGGCGGGTATATCAAGGGGCATGCCCAATAAGTGAAGGCTCCCCAGGGTGCATACCATGGCAAAAAGAACCGGTGCCATTGCGATCAGGGACAGGTAAAGATCCAGAAAGGAGATCAGCACTATCAACGCCACTATTGGAATGATGGTCACGAGCAGTTTCAGGAAAGTGTTGGAAATCAGCTTGCCCAATTGGTGCGCAAAGAGTTGAGGCTCGAAAATACCTACCATGGCACTGTATCGGGCGTAGAACTGCTCGCCGGGATAGCCGGGAGGCAGCGCCAAGCTGGCAATCTGGCGCCATGGTGAGGAATCCCGACTGGCGGAAATCCCCAGAAGGGCGAAATACTCAGCGGGAATACCTTCAGGACCAATCGCTTGGGTAGAGTCAGCCAAGGCCTTTAGAAATGGATCGAAGGCTTCGGCCGTAAAGCCCGCCTGACCGCCGGCCTCCCGCAGTGCGGTCCTTAGCTCCGCGATGCGTTCCGGGCTCCAGAAGTTTTTCCACGCCGTCAGGTTGACGGCGCTGCGTTGGGGGCCGGGAAAGACCATCGCTGGGAAGAATGCTTTCTCAAGAACGGTGGCGTTGGGGTCTGCTTCCAACATGGATAACAGTTGATCCCCCTTTTCCTGTAGGCCCTCAAGGCTGGGGGCCTCGGCCATCAAATACACTTTGCCGAATATATTGCCCCATACGGTCAGCATCGTTTTTTCGGCAGCCTGAGTGTCGCGGCTGACGGTGTTCATTCCGTTCAGGTTCACATTGAAATCCGGCTTGGCGAAGAAGAACATCATGATGAAAATGACCAGTGCGGTAAGGGCACCCTTGTCCCCCAAAGAAAAAAGCCTCTCCGCAAGCGACGGCAGCGGCCGCCAACACTCTCTCGAGGACTGGAACGACGGGAAAACATGTGGAAAAATCAGTTGAATAAATAAAAATGAGAAAAAGTGCCCCAGAGCAGCGAACACGCCTAGCTGACCAAAAATCGGAAAACCGGAAAAAATCAGGACACCAAAAGCACCCATAGTAGTCAAGGTCGCCAGCAGGCTGGCCGACCGGACCTCGTTGGCCGCCTCTTTGCCGGGCGATCCGTTGGGGCGATCCATGAACAGGAAATAGGCCACCCCGTGATCTACCGTAATTGAAATGATAGCACCGCCGAAACCCAGTACAATCACGGAAATTGACCGGTAGATGAATGTCATCACAAAAAGGGCGGCGATACTGCCCGCCATTGCGGGCAACAAAGAGAGGAGTCCGATCAGGGGCCTTGGAAAAGTGAGCAACAGCAGCACGGCGACCCCCAGAGTCGTGAGCCAAAGCGCGTATTGCACATCCCGACGTACAATGACTTCGTTGTCGAGAGCAGCACGATAAGCGCCAACAGGAGTTAGCGTCACTCTGGCGCCTCGCGGCTCAAAAACCTGATGCAGCCGTTTGACCACTCGGTCCACCGCCTGCTCCAGTCGGCGGGCAAGGGTCGTGTCGGTTCCTGAGCCGGTTGGCACAGCCGTCACCAGCAGATGGCGGCCGTCACTGGAAATCAGATGCCCCTTGTAAATGCGTGCGTTGGGAGTGGGGGCCAGATACAGCAGACGACCCAAAACCAGATTCTTGAGGCCAAGCGGGTCTTGGGCAATGGCAGATGCCTGCCCGATGCCATCCATTTGGAGCAAGCCTTTCTGAATGGCCTCCATGCGCAGGGAGATCTTCTCGGGCGTTAGCAGCGGTCGGACCTCTTTTTCAAGCGCTTGGGCTGTGAACAGCACCGGCAGCTTTCTCAACACAGTCTCCATCAGTTCCGGCAAACCTTTGGCAACCGCCTCCATACCCACGCTTCTGAACAACCCGCTCTCCCGAAGCGCCTGTTCCACTTCCTCGCCGCACTCCACAAGAAGATCTGGATCGTCTCGGTCCAGCCCAACGTCGATCGTCAATTGGTCCTGGAGAGGGTGGTTCGAAAAGAGGTGCATGGCGTCTTTGATGACCGGATCGCCCTGGGGGAGAGAGGAGACAATGTCGGTGTCGATCCGGATGCGCTGCCAGCTTATGGTTGACATTGCGGCGGCCGCAACGAGCACGATGAGCAGCAGGGGCAGATTGGTGCGGGCAGATTTCATTTCCACTTATACTTTGGAGACATTTTTGGTCTCTCCCTAAGTATTACAAATTAGGCTCTTTGTTAGAGAAGGCATGTTTTAATCGTTCGTCGCCTTTTGAGTATGGACTCTCTGACGAGGCACTTGTTTTACAAGACCATCCACAGCAGCACTCCCAAACCAACCAAATGCAACGCGACCACCACTGCTTTGTGGCAGTTGTACCACTCGTTAAGCTGTTGAATGCGTCGCAGCCCGCCGCACAATCGCCTGAATTCGTCCAACCTGCGGAGGCGCAGGTTGTCCGAAGACGCATTGCTCTGGAAGGCAAAGGAGGGATAACAGGCAAAGAGTCCGTCTTTAGAATTGCGCAGTGTAACATCGAACGGTGTCCCGCTCCACGGTTTTTGTACCAACTGTTCGGCGCAGGAGCGATTGAGAGCATATGCATGGGCCAGGCATCGGTAAGCAACTTTTCTTACCGCCGAAGACTCTGTGGCGCGGCTTTTACTGACCAGGCATCCTAAAAAGAGGATTTGCCAGTCCGGCTGTCGCCGGAGAAAAGACAAGGCGGCATCTAGTCGCTCCAAGCTAAAGCGTTCGAAAATGACATCGTCTTCGAAGATCAGAATATGGCGGGCGCCGTCGGCCAATCCTTCGCGGATACAGGCCATGTGGGAAGTATAGATGCCTTGCTCGGAGTTCGTGGGATGGCGATCGACGCACATGTACAGCATCCGGTCGGCAAGACCCACGCGCGCAAACTGCGCGGCAGCCTGAGCGCGCCGGTCGGGACGCTCTTTCAGAGAAATGCAGTAGATATGATCGAAAAAAGACCACACGGCGGTGGCAGAGTCCTGGCTCATTGCAATCCCGATCTGTGCGCTCAAAGAACTTGATTCTCTGAGCTGTGTTGGCTATGTTCTTACCCGGTTACCCGCACAAACACCCAAACGAGTCTGTCGATCCATGCAGAAACTTGTCGCCAAACTGGCCGCTATGCCTTTTGTCCGCAAAGCGCTGGAAGAGAATGCAGATCTAAGTGCCTTTAAAGGCCAGCCTTCCTTAGAAGTGGTACTCGGGGTTTCGGCCATCATCGTCAGCTACGTGATTTGTTGGCCTCTCATCACCCTTTTAAGCGCGGCGGCGGTTTATTACCAGAGGGCCGCGATCATTGTAGTGGGCGGACCATCGGCCTACGTCCTCTCCCACTTGGTGTTCATGCTGGGTATGTATCTGGCTGGCGCGCGCTACTCACTCATTTTTCTGCGCTGGCTAGCCCGCGTGACCATGCTCAAGCTGTTCAAACGCTATCCCGATGCGGCACCGCCTGTTCGATGATCCCTCCAACCGCGTCATTGATCATTGACTCAACAAGCACTCTTGCGCTGCAGTAAAAGTGCAATGTTCCCCCGATGAAACCAAACAATACTGATTGCAGTGATCAGTACTGCGGTCAGCGCCAACGGTTCATTGCTCCAACGCACCCAGGCGAACCCGGTCAGGGTGACCAGGATACCAAACGAACCCAAACAAGAAATCCGTGTCACTTTGAAAACCGTCATGTAGACAACCAATGCCAGGCTGGTTCCGAGCGGCAGCAGCGGTGCGTAAAAACCCAGATAATTAGCCACCCCCTTGCTGCAGGGCCATCCGTGGAACAAAGAGAAATGGTTGCCGAGGATCAGCCCCAACCCTGCCCACGGGACCAGGGCGTCGGCCCAGAAGTGTCCGGCAAGTAGCGCCACCCCCACGGCTCGCCCCATATCCAGTATCAGGACCAGTCCCGCCAGCCGCCACCCTGCCTGGCGATAGACATTCGTCACGCCAGCGTTGCCGCTGAAGCGAGTCCTCGGATCGTCCTTGCCGAGTAGGCGGAAAAGGAGAATGGCGAAGTTGATCGACCCGACTAGGTAGGCGCACAACATGCCACAAAGAAACACAATGGCGGCCGTCATCGCGTGTGCCCCTTAAAGAAATCCCAGATGATGCGTGCAGCGTTGAAATCTCGGAGAGGGTCATGGGCATCCAATTTGGCCGTAAAATAGGGGCCCGGCCAATCATGGCCCCACCCTTCCAGTGTATAAAGCACCACATTCGCTCCAGATGTGCAATCCTGCCAGGTGGTGATATGTACCTTCCCTTGGCGTTCATCCCGCGTAACAGACGCAGTCGAACATCCGTTGCGTCTTGTCCATATGGCCAACGAGCGCTTCACCGGCAAGAATTGAAGTGTACCCCCATGTGCTCGACTCGTGCCGCCGTCAAAAGGAACATTGGCATCGGCCAACCCATGCATGGCGAGCAGGGGCATGGGGTGGACCGGATCGGGAATTATCCATTCCGGAGCCTTGTTGTCTTGCCGACCGCCGGCAGTGGCAGCCAAGGGCGCGACGGCCGCCAGCAAATCACCACGCTCGGCGGCAAAACGATGGACCATCATGCCGCCGTTGGAAAAGCCGGTCATGTAGATGCGGCGCCGGTCAACGGCCAGACGGGCGCAAACGTCCACGATGACCTTGGTCAGGAAGCCCACATCGTCAATACCATCTGCGGCAGCCTTGCCGCAGCAGTGCCCAGCATTCCAGTGCTGAAGAAACCCGAGAATGCCGATGCCGTTGGGGTAGACAACGATAAAGTTCTCCTGATCGGCCAAAGCGCTAAACCCGGTGAAACGTTCCATCCCCTTGGCCGCGTCAAACGCGCCGTGTATGACCACCACCATGGGCAGGGGCCGGGCGGAATTGTAGCTGGGCGGCAGATGTACGCGATAGGTGCGCCGGAACCCGTGAAAGCGCACATCCACCTTAGCTTCATATGTGGCCGCCTGACCGGGCGACGGCAAAGTCGGAGTGCACAAGACGCTGACCAGCAGGCTCAAAATCCGTGCACCCCTGGCAAAGCGCCATTTGCACTGTCCCGGTCTGATCTCAGGCAGCTCCGTGTCGCGATTCCCGCCGCTCACCTCAATCCTCGCAGTGGAACAATGCACACCAATTCATCCTACGCCGCATACCAAAGTAACCAAATGATCTTCAACAGTTTGATGGACGACCGTTGCCGCAGGACCGTCGTTGATCCGGACAGAACTCTGCTCGGCCTCAATAGTGAGCAGATGGGTTCGCGCCCAGGCATCGGCCAGACTGATGTTTAGCATCTTGGCGACAGCTTCCTTGGTGGTCCATACCCGCACAGCCGCGCCGACCGTCCCCAACGCCGAAGCCATGACGGTTTCCTGTTCGCCGGCATCCATGAACAGGTGCAAGCTTTTCAGGACTCTGTCATCGAGCGTCTCCACATCCATGCCGATGGGTTTTTCACTGGCCACGGCCACGGCAAAGCGGCGGTCGTGGGAGACGGAGCAGTAGTAGGTGCGGCCGTTGGTCACGGGGCAACACGGCCGGACCCCATCTGTGGCGATGGTCACTATTTCCTGGGCCGGAGTGCGGCGATCGTTCCCGGAGAGTCGCCGCGAGAGCCTTTTGCACGCCAGGCGCGCCGCTAAATAATCAGTGAGGCGCTTTGTCCCCATTTTGATCGTTCGGCGGCATTCGTATTCGGCCAGGCAGCGGCCTGAAAAAGGCATCAAGGTCGAGCGGTCGATCAGGGCAACGGCCGCACTATGGCAGGCTATGCGCTTCATTGCCCCAGCTCCCTCATAGGAGCGAATCCATTCGGGCGGACGGACCTTCCCACCGCTCACATCGCGCATACGCACCCCTTCGAGTTTTTCGAAAAGTCGGCCTTGGGTGTCCAGAATCCAGATGTCGAAGACCAACAGCCCAGACTCGGTCTGTACTGGAAAAATGCGGCTCACATAGGTGTCGCCAGGCCTGGTCGGCGTTGCTATCAAGCGCCGTCCGATACCCACTGGAAAGGCTACTACCCCGGCGAAGCGCTGAGACCACACGCAAGCAGCGTGAAAGGCGCCGTCCAGGACAAAGGGCGAGCCCAAGTGCAACTCGGTCTGCCAGTCGGCCCATTCGGGTGCTCGTATAACAGCCAATGCCCCTTCGGCCGTGAGCAGCAAAGGTTGGCAAATGGTTTGAAAGCAGGGTCCGAAGGGCACCAGTTCTTTATAGATAAGCCCGGGATCGACGCTGAAGCATACTCCATCCAAGACCGAAGCGAGATCTAGGTCTGCCAGAGGCGGTAATTCGGCAGGCGGATAAAAATCCAGCTTCGCATGGACTTTGGCGCGAGTCATGCTGGCGGATTTTGACGGGATTTTGGTCAGTAACGCGGTCCGTAAGCCACCGTCGGCCAGATCCTCCATTTCACACCAGGCTTCTATGCGTTCGCACGTCGGTGGCAGTTCAAGAAATCTATCGAACGCCGCCTCGTTTATGCAGCGCACATGGAGGCCCGTCCGGAATTGGTGCGCCCAGTGAGCCAATAGTTGCATGGCTTCAACAGCCGGCAGCACGACGCGGTCTTGGAAATGGTGATCGGCCCAGTGGGGCAGCACGTCGATGGTCACCGCCACGCGTTCAATAGGTGCTATTTTGGAAAGTTCTGCCATAAATGCAAAGTCTTGTCGTCGATGGCCACTGGTATACCCTTGGCATTCACCGCGCAGTGCCGGGTAAAGCCGATGCACACGATATCGCCGCTGGGCACATGGGTGATCACATAATCGAACTGCAACTTGACACGTTGCAGATTTCCTGGCCGCGTGTGGATGTACATGGTATCGTCGTACCGCAGCGGGCGAAAGTAATCGATGGCGGTCGAGATGATCGGGTAGATGTAACCGCTTTCTTCGATCTCCCTGTAGGCATAGGCCGCATCGCGCATCAGCGAGCCTCGTCCGAATTCGAAATATCTCAAATAGTTGGCGTGATAGACTACATCGGAACGGTCCGTGTCGGCATACAAGGTCCTAAGGCTGCAGCGGTGCCAGACCAGTCCGCCGGTACGGTCTCGCACATAGGGGCCATTATCGTCTAGAGATTGGGGGATGAAGGGTTTGGGCCGCACTCTACACTCCTCTGAAGACAATGCAGCAATTGGTGCCGCCGAAGCCGAAGGCACTGGAGAGGAAGAATTCGTAAGAATGCCGGCGGGTTTGGTTAGGTACTACATCGATATCTTCGAATTCAGGGTCGGGCCGGTGATTGACAGTGGGCAGCACGAGACCCTGGCGCATGGCCTCGATGCCCAGCACCGCTTCGATGGCGGCCGCCGCACCCAAGGTGTGGCCGACTTGGGACTTGTTGGATGAAATCGGTATTCGTTCGAGGGCTCGGCCGAAAACTTCGCGCAAACATTCGACTTCGACCTTGTCGCCCTTGGGCGTCGAGGTACCGTGGGCATTTATTGCCCCAATGTCTTGGGGCGCCAGCCCGGCGTCGACGATGGAGTCTCCAATCGCCACGATGATAGTCGGCCTGAAGGGCATTGTAAAATGGTGTGCGTCGGAGGACCAGCCGACCCCAAGCACCTCGGCCTTGGGTGCCAAACCCAGAACGTCTGTCATTTCTTCGGCGGCCAGCACCAACACCGCACCACCTTCGGCGAGTACAAAGCCTTTACGGTCGATGCTGAAGGGACGCGAAGCCTGTGTGGGATCATCATAGGCCCTGTCCCCAGGCCCGACCTTGATGGTAGCCCACATGTTGGAGAATCCCTGGATGATCTCCGGAATGATGCAGGTCTCCACGCCGCCGACCATGGCGAAATCGCAATCGCCGTCGCGGATCATGCGCGCCCCGATGGCGATGGCATGGTTGCCCGATGCACATGCGCCTTGCGGCGAAAACACTGGCCCGGTAAAGCCCATTAGCATGCCGGCTTTGCCTGACGGTACGTTGGCACACAAGTTAGGCAGCAGATAAGGACTCACTTTAGTCGGCCCCTTCTGGCTCAAGTTTTCGACGGCCACGCGGAATGCATCGCTGCCGTTCAGGGCCGAGCCGACAAGGCAAGCGGTACGCGGCGCGGTCCGGGCATCCATGGTCAATCCGGCATGGGCGAGAGCGCGCTTGCAAAGCACCATGGTCAGAACGACAAAATCGGCATCCCAGTTGCAAGCACTTTTGCGATCGACATAGTCCATGGGATTCCAGTCGGGAATTTCGCCGACGATGTTACAGCGCGAATCGGTTTGGCAGCGTGTGACGCGGCGAAAACCCGCTTCGCCGTTCACAGCCCGCTGCCAAGTGGTTGTAAAGTCATTGCCTAAGCAGGTAACGGCGTCGTATCCAACGACATAAACTTTGCGGTTCAATGGAGCTCTCATTCAAAAGCCTCTAATCAGCATGCACCCAAATGGAATAAAAACGGCTCCTCTACGGCAGCCGCTCGAATACGATACACGAATTACACCCGCCGAAGCCGAACGCGTTCTTGAGTACGTAAGTCTGATCCACTGCACGACACCCTTCGGCCACGCAGTCAATGGAAATCTCCGGATCGGGCAGGTAATTGATCGTGGGGGGCAACACACCCGCCAGCATTCCCTGAAAGGTGAAAATCGACTCGATTGCACTGGACGCGCCCATGGCGTGACCAAAGAGTGATTTATTGGCCGTCACCGGTGGCAATTTTGGGCCGAACACAGATCGCAGAGCGTCGTACTCCACCTTATCCCCTACCCGGGTGGCGGCAGCATGTGCGTTGACCGCATGCACGTCCTGGGGCGAGATGTTAGCATGGTCGATGCTCTCGGCAATGCAGCGACGGACCGTTTCGAATTTAGGGGCCACTATATGATACGAATCCGAGGTCATGCTCCAGCCCGCAACCGCAATTCGGTGAGCCAGCCCATGGGTCCGGGCAAAGACTTCAGAGGCCAAAATGACACAGCCGGCCCCTTCGGATATCACAAACCCGCGCCGATTAATGGAAAAGGGCCGACTGGCCAGGGCCGGGTCCTCTTCAGGTTGACCCTCTTGGGGCACATAGGCGCCGTTCATTGTGGCAAAGCCGGCCACGATGGGTGCAACCAACGGGAAATCAACGGCGCCGCACAGCACCACATCGGCCCGATTCTGCTCCAGCAGCATAGCACCTATAATCATCGAGGTAATACCGGTGGCGCACGCCGTGATGGTGCTGACAATGGGGCCCGTGGCGCCGGTAAGTATCGAGACTTTGCCTGAAACCATGTTGATGCAAGAGTTAGGATTGGTGTACGGCAGGGGAAGAGCCTCCCGGGCGATCAGCTTGCGGTCGGCATCGATCACTGCATCCAGGCCGCCGATAGCCGAGCTATAAGTAACGGCCACTCGTGGGGCCAGGGCCGGGGTGATCTGCAACCCGCTGCGATCCAAGGCACGTTGAACGGTTAGCAGGGCATATTTAAAAACCGGCGAGATCCAGCGGGCCTGCTCGCGAGGTTTGAGAAAATCGTAGGGTAGATGATCGATAGATGGCGCTTGGCCAGCGAGTTTTACGGGAAAGCTCTCATTGACCTCAAAACGTGTCAGGCGGCCCACGCCGCTCTGCCCTTGCATGGCCCGTCTCCACTGCTCCTCCAAGTCTATCCCCAGGGGCGAAACAGCGTCGTAGCCGATAATCACCGCGCGTCTTATGTTCATGTAATGTTATGCTGCCCCTACCACGGCAGAAACTGGTATAGCTTGGCGAACATTTCGTAAACTTCGATCCAGTTCTGCAAATCCTTGGTTGCCCCCATGTGGGCGCGCTTGTTGACCATCACCCAGCTCATATGCGCCGCGCCGTCCTTGCAAGTCGAGCAATCGCGAGTTTCGGAAGTGCAACAGCGGTGCATGGTCTTTAGATCAGAGGCCCAGCGGATAAAATTGGTCAGATGTTTGGGAGCCGGGTCGCGGTGGTCAAGCGGCTGGGTAACTGACGGACACTCCATCCAGCCGAAACGACGGCCCAGCATCTTTCCTGTTGTAATGATCTCGTGGTAGTATTTGGAGCTGATCATCGTCTTGGGAAAGGCATCAAGCATGGCGTCCATTTCGGCACGGATGTCTACCAACTCTTGTTCTGTCCAGTTGAAGCCTGACATTCCTTCGTCATTGGAGAGCAACTGCACATGCACCTTCAGACCGGCCTCTTCGATCTTGCGGATGATGCGTTCGGTCTTGCCAATCTGCTTGGGAGTAACAGTGTAGAGGTAATAAGCGTAAGGATCGCCGGCGTAGTTCTTGCTCGAAATGGAAAAGGTGTCTTTGCCACGGAGGACCCGCTCGTCCGCCTCGTCCCCCCACAACGAGATGCCGACCATCATCTCGGGGAAGCGGTCGCGCGGTACCCGGATCAAGCCGTTGGTGGCACAAAAGGTGGGCAGACGCTTATAGAAAGTCTCCATGCGGTCAAAGCACAGAGTGGGCTCTCCGCCGATAAGGATAGCCAAGTTGACGCCGCGGGCAATTTCCCGATCGATAAAGGCTTCCCATTCGTAAATGTCCATTTCCTCGGGAGCGGCCTTGTGCTCATCCGAAGAGAAGAAGAAGCATCCCTTGCACCGCAGGTTACAGCGATTAGTTACATCATAGATGGAACTACGGATATTCAGCTTGGAAATTTTCTTATAGCGTTCATACCAATGCTCATCCAGCAGGGAACTGACGGTCTTCACCTGGAACTCCTCGCCTTTCGGCTTAACCCGTTATCCATAGAATTTCTTAATTTTAATCTTCATCAGATTTTTCTTTTTTAGAAGTCGAAGCCAGGCGGCGGCACAGGAACCTGGCAAAGATTGATCCCTTTTTCGTAACCCATAACCCATACGGCCAGATACGTGTCCACATAATCCAACCAGGAGTTGAAGCGATCCGGGTCGCAGGCGTGGCGAAACAAACGCGCCGTGACCACCGCACTGCCGGCCGCATAGTGGCGGCAGTCGGGGCAATCAGTATCGGGAACGCAGCAAGCTGCCTCCCGGTCCCAATTCAGATCGGTGCGGTATTGGCGGAATGAGCGTCCCAAACCGATGTCCGTCAAGGGGTTGCAGCGGGGGTAAGAACAGCCGAACAGATCGTGCAGACCTAGCCGGTGCGTATGGGCCACGGCATTGTAAGGAGAATAAAGAACTTTTTCCGGGTAGCGCTCCAGCAAATCGAGCATGGCCTGGCGGGTCCGGCCCAGCGATTGAGGTGTATGGCGCAGAGCGCCGGTGTAACCCACCGGCGCGGAAAATATATTGAACGTGAACCTGCATCCTCGGCGGGCCAGTTCTTTAGCCACCTCTCCGGCCTCAGTGATATTGTGCGGCGTGAAGGTGTAAACAAAAACTGCCCGTGGATCGCCCTGGTAGTTTTCGATTTGCCGGGCAAGCATATGCTTGGCTTTGCGGATGCGCAGGCTGGTGTCGTCGTTGCCCCACACGGAGATGTGGATCTTATAGCCGATGCTCTCGGAGATGCGCTGGATCCCGTTGGTGGCGATGGCGCCCAGCGGCATTTCATCAAAGCACGCCGCTAGCAACTCGGGCGCCAAGGAGGGTTCGGCGCCGGCCAGCACCACGTAGGTGATGCCGCGCTCCCGCTCAGCCCGCATCAGTACGTGCCAAGCCCCCGGATCGAGAACCTCCGTGGCATGTTGTTTGTCTCCTTCGAAATAGTAACACCCCTCGCAACGGATGTTGCAATGGTGGGTCATGTCGTAGGTGGACTCACGCAAGAAGAAATAGCGACGCACTCGCTCCCATCGCTCACGCACGACCGGATCGGCAATCAGCTCGGAGAACTTCCATCCCTTGGCATTGACGTACCGACTTGTTGCGGGTGAAATCGAATGCTTGAGGTCCACGAATCTGCTTTCCCGAGCCGCAAAGGACTCGATCTTCTAATCTCCTCAGTAATCCAAACTAATAGTCAGCGGATAGTCTATTTTGAATATACTGAGAAATAAGGCGAAGAGTGACCAGTTTGGGATAATCGTCTTCATCGATGCGTACCGAGTATCGATCCCTCAAAACCAGCGCCACGGTGGCCAAATCCATGCTATCGACACCCACCTCGTCCACCAGGTCGATATCGGGATCGAAAGTCTCCGGGGTCACATCTTCCAGCTTGAGCTCATTGATCATGATTGCCGCGATATCGATGATAATCTGGTTCAGCTCCGTCCTAATTGGCATGTACATGTTTCTCCTTTACACTATTCGATGTTCCTTGGAATATCTATTCAGAACACCTGCTTTTTAGCGTGGCGGCTGGCAGAAGGTCATCAGAGACCCGGATCGTATTAACCTCCCCATTTCGATTTCGCCTTCAACTATCCGCCTTTGCCGAAGTTTGGAGTTGTACATTCGCAACGGTCATTGTGCCAGTGCACACCACCTCGTCGTCTCGAGTGATGCGGAAGGCATATCGACCGCCCCCCGCACGCGATTCGGCCACCACGGTCAGCCGATCGTCCGGAGCGATCCTTTGTTTGAAACGAACCCGACTCACCTCGATAACTCGCACTGAACCATCCAGAGCGTGGCGGACGAGTTCGTATACCATACTGAGCAGGGCTATCCCCGGCAGGACCGGCCAGCCGGGGAAATGGCCGTCAAACCACGAGGCATCCGCCGGCACATGCACCTCCGCCAAAAGGCTTCCATCCTCGCAATTCTTCCGGGCGCTTATGATAGCATCATTCCAAATCGGACTTTTCCTTTATCTTGATGACTTATTCCAAATAATGAGCCCCCATTTTTCAATTACTTCAGGTCATCATATTCTGCAAGCCAGTTTGGGGTGACAACATCGCCTGACCAAGCAAGTTATGCAAACATATCGGCAACCGCCGACCTACACGGGGCTATAATAGTTAACTAAGGGAAAAGTGTACCAAAGTAATAGTTTACATGGTATTTATTGTCAAGTCAGAATCCAGTAAAGCTTTCCGAGTGTCTTGTACATTGTATGTTCACTTGCATTGGCAGCTTCCGCTGGTGTATTAGAAGCCGTTTCGTTGCGCCTTTTTGCCTGGCCGCTGGTCGCCGCCGCATGAATGGAACAATTTGGATGAATGTTAGTTTTGAGATCCAAATGAAGGTTGCATTCCACGACCTGGATCCGTTGCAGATTGTGTGGCACGGAAACTATTTGAAGTACTTCGATATAGCGCGTTTTGGCCTGTTCGCCGCCCGAGGCATTGATCTGTATGCTTATATGCTCGAGAAGCAAATCGCCTTCCCTGTCACGCGCACATCGATCAAACATATTTCTCCGCTGCGGGCCTTCGATGAATTCATCTGCCGGGCCACTGTGACTGAGGCGTACTACAAAATCGGGATGGCCTTTGAAATCCGCAAGACGGACGGTGGCATCCTCTGCGCCCGCGGCAACAGCGAACAATTGGCGGTGCGCTATCCGGAGATGGAGATGGAGTTTGGCATTCCGGAGGATATCAGGCAGGCTCTGCAATGGATCTGATTATGGATCGGGCTTACAGCAACGCCTTCGTCTTCGGTTACGAACGTATGGCGGCATGGTCGGACTTGCTAGACCAAATCAATGTCTTCCCTGTACCCGATGCGGATACGGGACGCAATCTGAAGATCAGCCTTGCGGCCTTGCGCCAACTGGATAAGAGGCCCGCCTGGGTACGTCATCAAATTATAAGGGCTGCCACCGGCAACGCCGGCAATATCGCCGCCGCTTTTATCCACGAACTTCTAAGAATCAATGGACCCGCAGGCCTGTCCGATGCCATCCAACAAGGGGTATTACTGGCGTACAGAGCGGTGGCCGACCCAAGACCCGGTACCATACTCACCTTATTTGAGGTTCTGGTCCAAGTTGTTCCGGTTTTTGAAAAGCCCATCTCCGAGTGGGATCTGGAAACCATTATTGGCCTGTTGGAGAAGTGCGTGCGCGGTACCAGCGACACATTGCCTGAGCTTCGGCAGGCTGGCGTCGTTGACGCCGGCGCCCTAGGCATGTTCATATTTCTTGAAGCTTTTCTGGGTTGCCTTGTGGGACGCATGAATCATAGCCGTCCAGTGACCGATAGGTTTAAAGGCAAGCTGAAGATCGCCAATGATTGGCGGCCCCAAGGCCGAGAGGAACAATATTGCGTCAGCGCTCTGATCCTACCGGAGGGGGACCGGGCGAAGGGACGACGCCGTCTAGCAGACTATGGTAATAGTCTGGTGGTCAACGAAACGCCGGATCTATTGAAGATGCACTTGCACACCGATGACTGCGAATCACTACGTTCCGACTTGAGAGAGATCGGCCAGGTGTTGGATTGGTCCGAAGAAAAGATTACCATAGTGCCATCAACTACCGACCAAAACGCCCAGCCAGTGCATATCATGACCGACGCAGCCGGTTCGGTCACCATGGAAGATGCCCGTATCCTGGGGATGACCCTGCTCGACAGCTACCTGGTCGTGGGCGACCAGTCGTATCCTGAAACCTTGTACCCGCCGACCGCGCTCTACACCGCAATGGCCGGCGGGCAAAGGGTTTCCACCGCTCAGGCATCTGTCTTCCAGCGGCACCAATCTTATCTGAGTGCCGTCAGCCGATTTGAACGGGTGCTTTACCTTTGCGTTGGATCGGCGTATACAGGTAATTTCACAATCGCCAAATCCTGGCAGGCAACTCAAGTTAATAACAGGCGTCTCACGATCATCGATACCGGAGCAGCTTCGGGGCGCTTGGGGATCGTGGCATTGGCCACGGCCCGCTATGCTCGGCAGAGCCAGGATCCGGAAGCGGTAGTGCGATTTGCCCAACAAGCGGTCACTGAAAGTCAGGAACTTGTATTCCTCGATCAGCTCAAATATCTGGCGGCCGGCGGCCGGATATCCAAAGCAAGTGGCTTTTTCGGCGATCTGCTGCACGTAAAGCCGATCATCACACCTTCAGCCCATGGGGCAGTCAAGGTGGGGATGGTCCGGACACGGGAAGGTCAATTGGCCTTTGGCCTGAAGCGACTGGAAAGTTGTTTCGATCCAGGGGAAACTCCTTTGATTTTATTGCAATATTCGGATAATCAAGTTTGGGTCGAGAAGGTCGCCGCCGACGAGATTCGGTCGATGCTTCCGGCTGCCAAAATCCTCTTACGCCCACTCTCTTTAACCTCCGGGGCTCATATGGGACCCGGTGCCTGGGCCGTGGCCTTTTTGCCAGGTGCTTTCGACCAACAGGAATGGTCCATGGACCGGTTCAAGAAAACTACGGTAAGTGATGGCCGTTGAGTCCGGGATTACTAAAGGCAAAGGCCGTTTTGCCGTCGTCATCCCGGCGTACAACCACGGCCGCACCCTAAAGGCTGTGGCGACAGCGGCCCTAGCCTTGGGATTGCCGGTCTATGTAGTGGACGATGGCTCCACGGATGGGGGCGATCCGAGTCTCGGTTCCATGGTTGGCATACGCCTGCTAGGACACTGCGTTAATCGCGGTAAAGGGGCCGCCTTGATGACCGGGTTTCAGGCAGCAGCCAACCACGCCGACTGGGCCATTACACTGGATGCCGATGGACAGCATTTTCCCGAAGATGCTCATGGGCTGATCGATGCTATTCCCCGAGGCCGACGGCCGATCATTTTGGGATGCCGGTTGCAGATGTCGGCTGAGGGGGCACCGTGGACCAGCCGGTTTGGCAGAGAGTTTTCCAACTTCTGGGTACGGATGGCCGGGGGACCACGGGTTACCGACAGCCAAAGCGGGTTTCGCATATATCCTCTGCCCGAGGTACTGCAATTAGGGGTCCGTGCCAAAAGATATCAGTTTGAAATTGAAGTGCTCGTTAGAGCAGCTTGGTCTGATATGGAGGTGATTGAAGCACCCGTAGGCATCAGCTATCCGCCTGTAAGCGAACGTATTTCCCATTTTCGACCCTTTGTCGACTTTTGGCGTAATACCACCACCTTTGCGCGCCTGATAACACGCAGGGTGGTGTTGGGACGGCCTAGGGCAAGGAAAAACACCACGGGTGCTGGCAAGTCTATGAAGGAGCATTCCGTCATTTAATGCAAAGATTGGCGCCGATATGAGTGGACTATTTTATGCCATTTTGACCGCAGCCTCCGATATTTTCGGCGCTTGGCTGTTCGCTCTCACCGCCCGCGGCATTGCGGTCGGCTATTTCTTTCTCTCCCCCCGGCGGGCAGCCATCAGCACCCGTTTTTACCGCGTGCTGTTCGCCGGTCGGAACCGACTTTACGGCTGGTGGTGCACCTGGCGTCAGTTTCAGAATTTTACAACCGTTTTCCTGGACCGCTATCTGTTGCGCGACAGTGGCGCCATAACCTTTACTTTTCAGGGACGGGAGCATCTGATCCAGGCCATGGAGGAGGGCCACGGCGGGATTCTGCTCATGTCCCACATGGGCAATTGGGAGGTGGGGGCGCACTTGCTGCGTCGTATGTTCCCGCAACTGCGGCTGATGCTCTTTATGGGCCGGCGCGCCAAAGAGCAGATCGAACGATTCCAAAAAGATGATCTGACCACAAGCGGCATCCGCATTATAGTTGCCGACCAGGATGCCGACGCGCCCTTCGCCCTGGTCGAGGGGGCTAGCTTCTTGCAGACCGGTGGGTTTGTCTCTATGGCAGGAGACATGGTGTGGCGGCCCGATCAACGAGTGGTTGCGGTTCGCTTCCTAGGACGCACGGTGAGATTGCCTGAGGCGCCGTTCATGCTGGCGATGCTGTCAGGCGTACCCCTGTATGTTTTTTTTGCCTCGAGCCGCGGGCGTGGCCGGCACCATTTTTCCGTTTCCCCGCCGATGGTCATCGCAGCCGAACACCGCGCCGAGCGTCGGCAGGTTGTGGTTCGGGCCGCACAGGCATATGCCGACCTTTTAGAAGACCAGGTCCGGCGTAATCCTTTCCAGTGGTACCATTTCGAGCCATTTTTAGGCTCGGCGGCCGGTCCGGAACCCTCGTCACCCGAGTCGGACCAAACGCGTGAGGGAAAACACGTCGAATCGCTGCAGGAATATCAGCAGGCAAAAATGCCAAATGCACAGTGATTGTGCACTTATGGTGACAAAATACCGCCGTTTGACGATAGAGTAAGAAGGTATATTAAACGCTCGATGGATAATATTGGATATGACGCGCGACGAAATCCACGCAAGAATCTTGCAGGTCTTTTCCGATCGATTCGAGATTGACAATCCCGGTCTGGATGAAGATCTGCGCGAGGTCTATGAGTTCGACAGCATCGATGCAATCGAGCTGCTGCGAGAAATCGAGTTGATGCTCGGAACCGCGCTGCCCCGCAACCAGAAGAAGGCGGCCATGCATATCCGCACCATCAACCAGATCATCGACTATGTAGCGCAGCTGGCCAAAGCTCTGGCCACCAAATGAAAACTCTCCTTATCCAAGATAGAACAGGCGAACTACTATGAGTCGTAGGGTTGTTATCACTGGCTGTGCCGCCATCACTCCCATTGGCAATACCAGAAAGGACATCGTTCACCACCTGACCAAAGGCCGCTCGGGAGTCAAGTCCATGCGTAGCGACGGCCTACTCACTCAGCATATCCATTCGGGCGTTTTTGGCACGGTGGATTATCCCATCGATTATGATTTTTCGCGCCAATACCGCAAGACGATGGGACCGGTGGCCTACTACGCCTGCCAGGTGGCCAAGGAGGCTTTGGCTGGCTCAGGGCTGAGCAAAGAATTTATCACCTCCGGCCGTATGGGGGTTGCATTTGGTTCGACCCATGGCAGCCCCACGGTGCAGCGCCAGATCTACCGCACTTTTTTCGGAGACAGCGATGCCAAGTTGAGCAGTATCGGTGCCGTGGACTATCTCAAATCCATGGTACACACTACGGCCGTAAACATCACCAAGATGTTCGGTATTACGGGCCGAGTGATTTCGTCGTCTACGGCCTGCACCACCAGCAGCCAGTCCATTGGATTCGGTTATGAAGCGGTCAAATTCGGCATGCAGGACGCCATGCTATGCGGCGGGGCCGATGAGTACGATACCACTACAGTGGCGGTCTTCGACAATCTGTTGGCTTGCTCAACTGAATTCAACGCTACACCCCATATGACCCCGCGGCCTTTTGACGTGCGGCGCGACGGTCTGGTAGTGGGCGAAGGGGCCGGGGCTGTCGTGCTGGAAGACTACGAAAGTGCCAACCGCCGCGGTGCGGTTATCTTGGGCGAGATTTTGGGCTTTGCCTGCAATAATAACGGCGGTGATCTCATCCTGCCAAACATGGAAGGGATTGTGCAAACGATCCGTCTGGCCATGGAGAGCGCCCAAATAAGCACCGACGAGATCGATATGGTCTGCGCCCATGCAACGGCCACCAAAATAGGCGACGTCATAGAAGCCCAAGCCATCGGTAAGACGTACGGTCAAGGACCTTTGGTTACGGCCCTGAAAAGCTATATGGGACATACTATGGGCTCGTGCGGCGTCATCGAAACGATATTGACTCTCATGATGATGCACGAGGGCTTTGTGGCTCCCACTTTGAATCTGGACGAGGTGGACGAGCGCTGTGCGATGATCCGGCATACACGCCAGCTGACCGAGACGACGATTCGCACTGCCGCCGTTCAAAATTTTGCCTTCGGCGGTGTCAACACCTGCCTTATCCTGCGGAAAACGGAACAATGAGTGACATGCGACGCTCTCACAACTCCGATCAGAACCCATCCCTGACTTGGGTTTTCAAACTGGTCGACCTTGTAGTCACGCTGTTGCTGTGGAGCTATTTTACAGTTGGTTTCGTCGTACTCTTTGCTCCTTTTTATGTTCTTGTGACCATACTGGCTTCCGATCGTGCGCGAGCCTTTCAGCGACTAAACCATTTCTTCTACCGCGGCTTTTTCTGGCTCTGTCGCCTCACGATACCCCGACAGGAGTGGCGCATAGATCCGGCCTTGGGCACCGTGCGCTCCTCTGTAGTCGTTTGCAATCATGTCTCTTATATCGATCCATTGCTGCTGATTTCGCTCTTTGCCCGGCACACGACTATCGTCAAAAACCGTTTGTTCCGTATACCGATCTTTGGCTGGATGCTGAAGATGTCGGGTTATCTGCCAGCGGATTCCCAAGGACCTCTGGCGGAGCGTTTGGTCGAACAGTTGGAGCATATGTCCAGCTTTTTAGCAGGTGGCGGCAACCTGATTGTATTTCCGGAAGGAACGCGCGGCCGCGATGGCGCCCTGGGGGTTCTGAATCCCGGAGCTTTTAAAATCGCCCGACTCTGCCGGGCGCCACTGGCCGTGGTCCGGATCGAAAACAGCGACCGACTCTTTACACCGGGCCGCTTCCTGTTCAATACCTGCCAAGCCAACACCATTACGGCTCGGCTGTTAACCCAAGTGACCCCTCCTTACGACAGCGCGGCATTCTCCGTTAAGGAAGTCATGGCCCAAGTGCGCGCTCTGCTGGAGGGGCCCACAAAAGAGGATCCGTTACAGGACCAACAACCCGACTTTTCGCCATCCAAAGATAGGTTTTGAAATCAAAAGAGGGTGCAATGAAAGTAGTACTGATCTCCATGCCGGATGTAGCTGCGGTCATCATGCACGAGGCAGCGTTCCACATGCCCAACCTGGGTATCGCCAGTCTGGGCGCCAACATCGATACAGGTCATGACGTCTATATTATTGATCTGGCCCGAAAACGCCGCAACGTGCGGGGCTATTTGCAGCGGACCCTGCGCGAGATCAGTCCCGACCTAGTTGGTCTCTCCTCCATGACCTGGCAGTTCGGCACCTGCCTGAAACTGGCTCGGCTGATCAAACAATTGTTGCCTGAGGTGCGCATTGCGGTCGGCGGCTACCATGCTACCCTGATGTACGAGGAGATCGCACAATCACCCGAAGCCCAATGGATCGATTTCATGGTTCGCGGCGAGGGCGAGGACGCCTTCCGGCGGCTGGTCAACGCCCTGAGTGGTGATGATGACATCGCGCAGATCCCCTCTCTCTCATATCGCCGAGGGAGCACCTTCGTGCACAACCCCCGCGGCGAACTGCTGGACCTGGCACGCCTGAGAATGCCCATTCGTGACAAGCGCCGCCTGACCTGGGGCTATCACATCATGGATCGCTCCGTGGAGGTCATCGAAACGTCGCGCGGCTGCACGCGGACCTGCAATTTTTGCAGCATCCGCCACATGTACGGACAGTCTTTCCGGCCTTTCCCCATCGATCACATCTTAGCCAACATAGACGACATATACTTCAACAAGAAGTGTCGCTGGATCTTTGTTTCGGATGACAACATGGTGCTTTCGCCCCCACGGGTTATCGAGTTGTGCGAAGCCATCATTGCCCGCGGCTACCAGCGCCTCAATTTTGTAGTCCAGGCCGACTGCGTGACAATGTCCCGCAACGAGGATATGGTGCGCATGATGGCCGCGGCCGGCTTTAAAACCGTCTTCCTGGGCATAGAAAACGTCTCCAAAAAGAACTTGCTGACCGCCCAGAAGGGCGATATCGTCAATGCTTCTCGCAAAGCTCTCGAGCTATGCCACAAGTATGACATCATGGTGACAGCTGGCATGATCTTTGGGTTCCCGGATGACGATGAGACCGATATAATAGAGAACTACAAATTCCTCAAATCCATCGAGGCTGACACCTCCTACTGCCAGATCCTGACGCCCTATCCCAAAACCGGTATACGTCAGTATCTTTTGGATGAAGGGCTGGTCACCAACCCGGATGACTTCTCCACGTACAACGGCATTTGGGCCAATGTGCGCACTCGCCATTTGGATTCCGATACCTTGCAGTATTTGGTTTGGTATCAGCGCCAGATTATCATGGGCTGGTGGGAGCCCTCGCGCCATGTGCGCGCTAGGGGGCCTGTGTGGACCGGGATCTGGCTCTATCTCGTCCGACCGTTCTTCAAAGTTGTTCTTGGTCGGCGACTCCGGCGGCATGGCTGGCTGGGGCGCTACGAGCGGGAGATCGCGCGTCTGAAAGGGGTCAATCGCTTTCCGGAGTTGGACTAAGCTGCTTGATCCCCTGGCTGTGTCCGTGGTGTGCCGTTTGATCTCGCCAAAGCTTTTCCCAACCCCCCGTTCGCTATTTATATTGCGTCTCGGTACTTATATCTTTCAATTTTCCAAAGGGACCGCATCTATCAAACTCATTCTAAGCTCGTAGCCCCCGAGGCCATGAGCCTTGAGCACCACACGGGAGGGCAGTCCGCTGGCATGAAGATCTTCCTTGGCCATAGGCGCGATGGTGCGCATCGGGCGGTGACTTTGGTTATAACATTTGATTTCCCAAAGGCCGTCAGGTTGCAGGACAACATCCTCCAGGTAATGATCGGCGCACGTATAGCGGCAGATCCACACCGCATCTTTCGAAAGCCCCGCGGCAATGCAGGGCTGTTCGGGCGCAAGAAATAGGAACGAGATGTCCTGGACTATGCCCTCGGCCATGCCTGGCTTATCCAAGGGTGGTAAGGCCCGCCGGATCACAACTGCGCCATCGAAATCGGCCTCGAAGAGCACCAGCCCTTCGATGGTCATCAGCACACAGTGAAAAGATCTTTGCTCTGATGAGAGTTGAACGATCCCCAGCACGGTCTGCTTTGACCCCACAGGCGGAAAGATCTCGATGGCGTGGACCAATTGCCATTTGCCGTGGGGGAAAATAGCGCTGCAGGCCGCAATGCGACCTGCAGCTGTGTTGTCTTCCACCGTGCGGATTTCCGGTAGGTGAACGCAGGCCACAAGCATGAACACCATAAGGAGCATGAGGCGCGCTATTTTCATGGTTTTTCTTGGAAAAGGGTGTCTTCGATTTTTGCGTTGAGCACCGTGTTTTTGAAGGTCAATTGAGTGAAAGCGTTCTCTCTTTCGTAGATTGTGACGCTCCGCATCACCCCCGACTCTGAGCCCAGTTCCAGGACGATCCGCTGGATCACCTTTTGAAAGGCGCAGTCCTTTGGAACGAGAATGATGCGTTTTCCAGGCTCAAGGTGCGACTGGAACATGGGATTGTCGTCGAAGTGCCCGGCCAGCCATTGTGTGATCTCTTCCACGACCACCTGCATGGCCTCCAGACCGGCACCGCTCTCTTCGTGAAAGCCGGCTTCACCAATGGATACAAATCGTCGCACGTGGCCGTCGTGCACTGTCAATATACTTCGCACAGGCGATTGATATTCCCAGCGCAGCGACCGAGGAGCCTGGTAGTAGAACACGCCTTTGGAGATCAGAGGCTTGGACAGGATGGGTAAATGCTTCTCCTGGACGAATTCGGCCTGAACAGATTTGATCACGCCGGCGGTTGTCTTGAGCTGTTCCCAACTGTCGGCCCAGCCGATGCACATCAGTGAAAGCACCAGCACAAGCCACTCAATTCTCATGGCTTTGATTCGGAAGCTCAGAACATGCCTCCATTGACGCTGACGACCTGACCGGTAATATATGAGGCATCTTCGGAGCAGAGGAAGCGGACCACTCGGGCCACCTCTTTGGGCGCCCCGAGGCGGGCCATGGGGATCATGCCCTTGATTTTCTGGACCGGCGCGTCGTGGATCATCTCGGTCTGGATCAAGCCCGGCGCCACCACGTTGACACGGATGCCAAGGCGCGCCACTTCGGAGGCAACCGAACGGCTGGCGCCAATCAGACCGGCCTTGGCCGCCGCGTAATTGGCCTGGCCGCGGTTGCCCATTATGCCGGCCACCGATGCAATCGAGACAATGGCCCCCTTCTTTTGAACTATCATCTTCTCCAGCGCCGGCCGCGTCACGTTGTAGAAACCTTGCAACGTAACGTCAATGACGCTACGCCACTTGTCTGGCGCCATCATTACGAACAGCTCGTCGGCAATACGGCCGGCGTTGTTGACCAGGACGTCCAGTGACGCATAGGTGGTGAAGATCTTCTCCATGGCAAGTTGGGTAGCGGCATAGTCGGATACGTCGAACGGCAGGCAGATGCCGCGGCCACCCTGCTGCTCGACCAGGGATAAGGTTTCCGAGGCTCCGTCAGCATCGGAAAGATAGTTGACGATTACCTGATAGCCGCTTTTGGCCATCTCTACGCATATTGCCCTGCCAATTCCCTTGCTGCCACCGGTAACCAACACAACCGGTAGATTTGCACCATCATTCATAAATCAAGCCTCAGGCTGAACTCATTTTGTTTTGGATTGCGTCTTTGGGCGGTTAAGCTTCGCACAGGCAACACAACCGGCCAACACGTTCATACCAGAAAAGACAGTAGCCGAAATCCTTCACTTTTTGCTCTTCAGCTTTTCACCGATGGTTCGGCCTGCATCAGTTGAAGGGTCACCTCCGCCGCGATCTGGTTTCCTATCTTGGCGACGCCCTGTATCTCCCGGAAACTGTCGTACTGAAATTGGTTGTGGGATTCGATGGTGATGGTCGTCCCGACAGCGATGCAATCGACAAATAGTCGTGCCGACTTGATGCCCACTATCCACCCACGGTGTTCCCCATTCGGGCCCTGACGCTGGATGATCTCCCAGCCATTGTTGAGGGCGGCTGTCTGGGCCACCAGTTCGATGAGCACAAGCGGATTGGCCCCGGCGCAGTTGGTCAACGGCCAGTTTTCGGTAACCACGGCCGCCGCGACCGCCTGTTGATCGTCAAGGGTGATGATCTCCGAGATCAGCAGCATAAGCCCGCGATGCGGAACCAGCGTTTCGATAGTCACCGTGCAGGTTAACATGTCCATCTTGGCAATCGGTGAAGAATTATTCGATAGAAAACACGTCAGAGATAGGCTAAAACGTTCGCACCATCCTGAATGGTACTCTAAACAGTAAGGCATGTAAACTTCTAAAACCCACAATAAGATGGATGCCGCCCGGCCACGACCACACACAGCGCCGCTTTGGACATGAACATGAAAGAATTGATCGAAGCATTGAAAATCAAAATCATTGAAATTCTGAACCTGCCGGATGTCACGCCCGCCGACATTCCGATTGACGGTCAGTTGGTGGGTGGTGATCTTGGCATAGATTCCATTGATGTACTAGAGCTCGTTATCATGCTCAATAAGGACTATGGTGTAGTCATCAAAGACAAAGAGCAGGGTAAAATGGTATTTGCTTCACTGCGGAGCTTGGCCTCTTGCATTCTGGAAAACTCTCCGGGGCTCGTCAATTGAGAGGCTCACCAATCTATATAGTCGGCATGGGCATCATTAGCGCGCTGGGATATGGTGTGGCTGAAACGGCCGAATCCCTGAAGGAGGCTCGATGCACCTTGCGACCCATCACCCTGTTTGCGCTCACCGCAGACACGCCCCTAGCTGTGGGAGAGGTGGAGCTGGAGACTGATCCGGCTAATCCACTGCCTCGCACCCATCACCTGGCCCACATGGCTGCCGAACAGGCCCTTGCTGACAAGAGTCTTGTCCCGGATGCCATTGTAGTGGGCACTACCACCGGCGGCATTCTCACCACCGAAGCGCTTCTGGAAGAAAGCGTCGCCGACCCCGGTTGCTATCGATATCATGGAGTGGGATCAGTTGCCGAAGAACTGGCCAGGCGATACGGGTGCAGCGGTCCGCTGATTACGGTATCCACCGCCTGTTCTTCAGGTGCCGTGGCCCTTTTGCTTGCCATGGAAATGTTGCGAAGCGGTAAGGTCCGGCGAGTGCTGGCCGGCGGTGTGGACAGCCTCTGCCGCCTGACCTATTTCGGCTTCAAGTCGTTGCAGCTCATCGATCCCGTAGGGGCGCGTCCCCTGGACCGCGAACGTCACGGCCTATCTTTAGCCGAAGGGGCGGCCATGCTCCTGCTGACGACTGAGCCACCGGCCGAGGGTGCCCTCCAATTGCTCGGTGCCGGCCTGTCATGCGACGCCCACCACGCCACTGCCCCACTTGCCGACGGGCAAGGGGCTCTGGCTGCCATGCAGGCGGCTCTTGCGGATGCCGGACTTGACCCTGCGGCTATCGATTATATCAACCTGCACGGTACCGGCACACTAGATAACGATCTGGCCGAATCCCGCGCCATTCACGCCCTTTTCGGTGACCGCCCGCCGCTACTGTCCTCGGTCAAAGGGGCCATGGGCCATACCTTGGGCGCGGCCGGTGCCATCGAAGCCGTTGTGGCCGCCATCGCTATCAGTCAAAGCATTGTTCCAGCCAACGTGGGCTTTAGCAATATCGATCCAGCATTGAACCTAGCGCCGGTGACCGCACCCGTGCGTGCCCCCCTCACAACGGTGTTGTCCAACTCGTTTGGCTTCGGCGGCAATAACGCAGTCGTGGCCATCGGCACGCGCGGCCCGAACAGCAGACCATCGGAGGTGCATCGCCCGCCCTTGACCGTGACTGCGGCAGCCTGTCTGACCGGTGCCGGTCACACCGAGGAAACATGGGAGTCGTTTTGCGCCGGTCGCCAGTGCAGCGGCTGCCTGGACGATCGTATGGTAACCGAAGGATTGCCGCCGCGAACGGTCCGGCGGCTCAAGCGGCTGCCCAAGCTGGCCTTGGCACTGGCCAGCAACGCCTGCCGAACTTTGCCCGCGGAGCGCATACCCGTTGCCGTCAGCTTGGGCACGGCCTGGGGCGCCCTATCTGAAACCCACGACTTTCTTCGGCGGTTGTCTGAAACTCGCCAGCAGTTTCCCTCACCGACCGATTTTATCGGTTCTGTGCACAATGCGCCGGCAGGTCAGATCGCCATGCTGCTTGGCGCCAAAGGGGCCAACGTGACCACTTCAGGCGGCGATGCCTCATTCGAGCAGGCCTTGCTAGCCGCCGACCTTTTAACGCGCCCTGGCAACGACCCCATCCTGCTGCTGGGCGCCGACGAAGCTCAGCCGGTCTTGGCACCACTCTTCGATGGATCAGTCCGCGCCGCGGAAACCCTGGCAGACGGCGGTGGTGCTCTTGTGCTTGAACGCGGAGAGAATCATGGAGGGCCAACGGTTACTCTGCTAGAATATCGATTCGGCCTGGACCCGGACTGCATGGCTAGCTTGGTCGAGCGTCTGGGTGGGGTGGGTGGTGTTGGCCGCGAGTATGGAGTGATCCTGGCCGGCCTGCCAGCCTACGGCTACACCCAGGCAGCTGAGCAACTGGCGGATTTTCTTTCGCAAAGCCATTTCGGCGGTCCAGTTATCGACTACCGCCGCATCATCGGCCAATTCGGTACGGCTTCTGCGGTGGCGGCTGTCCTTGCGGTTCAGATGGTCGGACAGGGATTGGTTCCCGCTGCTATTTCGGGTGGCTCTGATGTGCCTCTGAACGGCAAAGGGATTCTGGTTCTGGGCTTGGGTGCCTATCTTTCGGCAGTGAGGATTGCCCCGCAATGAAGGTGCTGCTCATTTCGGCCAACACGCTTCGGGAACCCTACCCGGTCTATCCGTTAGGACTGGATTACGTGGCCGGCGCCATCGCCGCGGTACATGAGGTGTGCTGCCTGGACCTGAACAGCCAAGAGGACAATGATGGCTTTCCCCAAGCAGTTCGCGCCTTTGAGCCGGACATTATTGGCTTCTCCCTGCGCAACGTCGACAACACCGATGCTCTGAATCCACAAGGGTTCATGGCCCATTACCTGGAGGTGACTGATGCTCTGCGGCGTTGCAGCACCGCCCCGATCGTTTTGGGTGGCACTGGGTTCACGCTCTTTCCTCACGAATCCATGCGGATGCTGGGAGCCGATTACGGCATTATCGGTGAAGGCGAACGGTTAGCCGTGCTCCTTCAAGCATTGGAAAAGGGAGAAGATCCGACCGGAATTCCCGGGGTGATCGTCGGCGATGGGCCCATCCCGGCTCCTGCCCCCTGGCCTTTGGCTGCGACGCGCCGTTTTGACCCTCAGGGTTCACATCTCGACTTTTATTTGCGAAACGGCGGCATGCTTAATCTGCAAACTAAACGCGGTTGCCCATTTCGATGTGTCTATTGCAGCTATCCGTACATCGAGGGCCGGGCCATGCGTTATGAGCCGCCCGAGCAGATTGCCCGGACGGCTATTGCGCTCCAGCAGGCGGGGGCGAAGTACTTCTTCATAACTGATTCGGCTTTCAATGCCGATGTCGCCCAAAGCCTGGCCGTGGCACAGGCGTTCAAAAAAGTGGGGCTGACTATACCTTGGGGCTGTTTTTTCGCCCCTTTGCCCATGCCTGCAGACTATTTCAACATTCTGGCGGAGTGCGGTCTCAAGCACGTGGAGTTTGGCACCGAATCCCTGTGCGATGCTGTACTTACCAGTTATGGCAAACCTTTTTCGAGCCATCACGTGTTTGCGGCTCACCAAGCGGCCAATGCCGCGCAGCTTCACGTGGCCCATTACTTCTTATTCGGCGGTCCGGGAGAGACGGCAAAGACGCTGGCGGAGTCTCTTTCCAATATGGATAGACTCGAAAAAGCGGTTCTGTTTCTGTTTTGCGGTATGCGTATCTATCCCCACACCTCCCTTTACGAGACCGCCTTACAGGAGAAGCAGATATCCTCTGAACAAAGCATTCTGGAGCCGGTTTTTTTTCAACCCCCTTCTATAAGCCTGACCGACATAGACCAGAAAATTGAAGAGCACGCCCAGGGAAGGTATCATTGGGTCCGGGCGGCAGGCGGTGAACAGACCAGTAAGATTCTGGCTCGCCTGTACAAGCGAGGTCACACTGGACCACTGTGGGAGTATCTGATTTTTTGATGGGGCGATTTGCAGATTATCTCAGGCTCACAAAAGCTGCTCAACGAATCTCGCCAGATCCTTGATCCCGAACAGGCCGAAAGTCGGCAAAACATATGATTCGGGGAAGTTGCGTTTTCCCTCGCTTTGTTATTCAAAGTCCAGGAGAGCTTCATTGAAAACTTGTTCGCCATGTGATTCGTTGATTAGACCTTTTAGGTTGGACTGAAGAAGGTGATTGTTATCTATCAAAGAGAGAGGGGGATGGAATTGAGGGGGGAGTTGGCAGCGCCTTTTATCCCCCAGTGTCCGATAGTTCGCGTGTTTCCGCGGCCGATGGTGATGCGCATCTTGGCAAGAAAGAAAAAGAACCAATGTTTCGGTTTGACAACACCTATGCTCGACTTCCGGAAAAGTTTTATGCCAGGGTGGCTCCAGCCAAGGTCCCCAAACCGGAGCTCATAAAGTGGAATACCGAATTGGCGGGACAGCTGGGGGCTCAAGCAGAATCACCTCCAGATATGGAATTGGCGGAAGTATTTACAGGTCAAAAACTGCTTCCCGGCTCAGAACCCATTGCCCTCGTCTATGCAGGTCATCAATTCGGTCATTTCGTCCACCAGCTTGGGGATGGCCGTGCGCTGTTGATGGGAGAAGTTGTGGACCCTTCAGGACGGCGTCACGATATACAGCTCAAAGGCTCTGGGAGAACCCCCTTTTCCCGCGATGGAGATGGAAAGGCGCCACTTGGTCCTGTGTTGCGGGAATACCTTGTGAGCGAGGCCCTGCATCATCTGGGACTGTCCACCACCAGGTCCCTGGCCGCGACCAAGACAGGAGAACTGGTATACAGAGACAGGGTTCTTCCTGGAGCGATTTTAACCAGAGTGGCCTCAAGTCATATTCGTGTGGGAACCTTTGAATATTTTGCCGCCCAACAGGACCTGGAAAATCTAAAGCGTTTAACGGAGTACTCGATCAAAAGGCACTACCCCGAAATCCAAAACGATTCCGAGGCACATCTTTCTTTTTTCCGTAAGGTTGGACATGCTCAGGTTGAGCTTGTGACAAGTTGGATGGCCCTGGGTTTCATTCACGGCGTGATGAACACGGACAACATGTCCATAGCCGGGGAGACGATCGACTTTGGACCCTGCGCTTTCATGGATCAATTTCGTTTTAATCAGGTTTTCAGCTCAATCGACCAATTCGGTCGTTATTCCTATTCCAACCAGGCCCAAGTCACCCTTTGGAACTTATCCCGACTCGGCAAGTGTCTGGCTCTCCTGACCGATCATGGCTCCAAGGAGGCAGCGGAGATGCTGAACAAGGAACTGGAGTCTTGGGGTACACTTTTCGAGCAGAGGCTTGCATCAAAGATGGTAAAGAAACTGGGAATCTTAAAGGATGTACAGCCCCAAGACAGGGATCTTGTCAGTCGATGGCTCCGCTACCTGGAAACACAGCAGCTTGATTACACCCTAAGCTTTCGAAACCTTGCCAATTTGGTGGAAAACGACGCCGATTTTAATTTTTTTGAATGGACCAGCACCTTTCAGGACTTTTGTCAGCTATGGCAAAAGAGGGTTCAGAATCAGGACTTGGAAACCGAGACAATAAAGGAGGAGATGAACAGGGTAAATCCTGTTTTTATCGCCAGGAACCACAAGATAGAACAGGTGATTGAAGCGGGGCTGAAGGGGGACTTCAGTCTTTTTCATGAAATGAACGAGGTGCTTAAGAAGCCTTACGAAGAGCAGGAAGAGTTCAGCAGCTATAAATTAGCTCCCAGACCGGAGGAAGTTGTCCAGGCCACGTTTTGCGGAACCTAGTAGAGGGAAAGCGGGGTGTTCGACTGCTTGGTAAACAGAGCGATTCCGAAGAGGTGTTTCGCATCCTATCGTGACGCGACCGGTTCCGGGTCTTTCAACCATCCACGTTCAAAATCAACTATGATCCACAGATAGAAAGGGTCAGGATGGCCCATCGCAGAACGCCATATAGGAGAGCTGTACGCCGTTTCCGAACCCTGAGCGAGTCACCCATTACTGCTGCCGTTTTCTGGAAAATGCACGGATCCTGACGAAAACATCCGGACATACTCCAAGCCTTCCCCGAGGGATATTCAATGATTGGAACCATCCGGGATACGCCCGCCGGGCAGAGTCGCATCCGTGGCCTGTGACGGGTCCATCCTGGGAATCAATCGTTTCGGGCTCTCAAGATGTTCGGAGTAGGCTACACAGGTCCTTGCGATAGGGAGACTACGGCATTATGTTTTCGGTCGAGCGTCGGCCACTCTCAATCATCAATCGCCGCACAGCTCATCGTCACAAACGGGCCAGGGCCAACTCGTCAGCATCCGGCAACCCGCGGGGACCGCATTGTCCCTTCGTTTTGCGCGACGGGGCGAAGGAAGCTATTGATTTCTTCAAAAGGAGAATTCGGATGAAAATAAATCGACGCGGTTCTGCCGTATGGAAGGGTGGTATCAAAGACGGCAAGGGCGCGATTTCGACCCAGAGCGGCGCATTGAATGCTTATCCTTACGGTTTCGCAAGCCGGTTCGAAGGTGTACCGGGCACCAATCCGGAGGAGTTGCTCGCCGCTGCGCACGCCGGCTGTTTCACCATGGCCCTTTCGCTTATCCTTGGTGAGGCAAAGTTTACCGCTGAACAGATGGATACTTCCGCCAACGTCACGTTGGAACAGGTCGAAGGCGGATACGCCATCACGGCAGTCCACCTGACGCTCAAAGCCAAAGTCCCGGGCGCCGACCTGGCGACTTTTGAAGAGCTTGTGAATAAGGCGAAGGCCGGATGTCCCGTCTCGAAGCTGTTCAAAGCCGAGATCACCCTGGAGGCCACCCTTCTTTCCTAGCCTGGGTTTTTATAGAAGGTTGCGTTCAGAGCGGCACCGACGGGACGAGATTCAACCTCTCCATAATTCGGACTCCCATACCCCACATCGTCACCCCGGCGGACCCCGGATCAAGTCCAGCGCAGTCGCCGGGGTCCAGCGGTTTTGCAGGGGAAAGCCTGGCCCTTCTTGCATTTGCGCGCGCAGCCAATACTTTTTCCATGTTACCGTGTCTAGACTGAAGGAGAACAGAATGAGCAGGGCAATAGAAAACCTGCAAGCCGCACAAAAGCGAGCAATGGCTATCAGGCCCGAGGCAGGTGGATTTCCATATCTTGCAGAAGTCCTGCGGCAGGCTGGAGTCAAGCGCAATCTCTGGTTTCTGCCATCACTCCAGAGCATTTATATCACCGACGACGGTCCGGTTCTGGAACAAGGTTCGCCGTTGGTTACCGGTACTTTCGACGTCCCGGCCTTCAACCGGGATGCTGTCATTTCGGCATTACGAACGGATCAGGCCGGTAAGAGTACTTTCCCGGAATTCCTCAACGCAATCTGGCAAGCGGGAGTTGTCCGGTATGAGGTCGATTTCTCGGCGCGGATAGTTACCTATTATGGATGTACCGATGAAAACTATGTCGAAAGTTATCCTGCCGTCCGTCTGTGATGATCTGGTCTGCTGGTGCACCAACGTTTCAAGTATAGGCAACCGCACAGAAGGGCGTCCGCCCATCCAAACCGGAATAACGCATCAAGGTGTGTGCTATGCATCCGAACCGCATTTTCAGGTTGGATTCTACATGAAAACCTCTGGAACAGCCCAGAGTTCTCGAAACCATACGATTAACTAATCGAAGATGCAAGTGGTAGGTCTTTGAGACTAATTTTTTCGGTAATAGTGGATTACTGTGCGAGAGTAGCGAAGGATGCGCATGCGGAGTTTAAGCCATGTCCACGGGTGTATCTCGATCATTCTGATTGTTAAAATCACAAAGAGGAGTTTACTTCGGGCTGGAACTACCAACTTAGGAGGTGGAGGTGCCCTGACCTTGTTGTTGACGATCAGTTTGAACGAACGCTGAATGGATTCCTTAGAGACGGGCAGATATTTGGTAGACTATTCCAGATTTAAGGTAAAATGAGATTATGGCTCGCTTGGCCAAAACGAGCAGCCAACTCAAGTGAGGGAAAAATGAAACGCCACAAGATTGCAGTCATCCCTGGGGATGGAATTGGCAAGGAAGTGATCCCGGAAGGACTGCGGGTGGTGGAATCCGCCGCCCGTAAATACGGAATCGACCTCGAGTTCAGGCATTTCGACTGGTCGTGCGTTGAATACTACCAGGAGCACGGTCAGATGCTGCCGCAAGACTGGCATACTCAACTCAAGACCTATGATGCTATCTTTTTCGGCGCTGTCGGCTGGCCGGACGTGATTCCCGACCACGCCTCCCTGTGGGGTTCCATACTGAAGTTCCGCCGGGAGTTCGATCAGTACGTAAACCTGCGCCCTGTAAGACTGATGCACGGTGTTCCATGTCCGCTGGCCGGACGCAAGCCGGGGGATATCGACTTCTACGTGGTGCGTGAGAACACGGAGGGAGAGTATTCGAATATAGGTGGGAAAATATTTGAGAACACCGACCGGGAGGTCGTATTGCAGCAGTCTGTCTTCACCCGGAAGGGTGTGGACCGGATCTTGAAATATGCCTTTGAATTGGCGCAGAGTCGCCCCAAAAAGCACCTGACCTCTGCTACCAAATCCAACGGAATCGCCATCAGCATGCCTTACTGGGATGACAGGGTCAGAGAGATTGCCGGGCAGTATCCTGATGTCAAATGGGACCAGTACCATATCGATATTCTTGCCGCACGATTCGTTTTAAGCCCAGATCGCTTCGATGTGGTCGTCGCTTCCAACTTGTTCGGGGATATCCTCTCCGATCTGGGGCCGGCATGCACCGGCACTATCGGCATAGCGCCATCTGCCAATATCAATCCGGAACGTCTATTTCCCTCGTTGTTCGAACCAGTACACGGCTCGGCGCCTGATATCTCCGGACGCAACATCGCCAATCCCATCGCCGCTATCTGGTCTGGTGCTTTGATGCTCGATTTCCTTGGCAACGGAGAGAAAAAGTTCACAGCGGCCCGCGACTCCATCATTGAGGCCATTGAAGCAACCATCGTCGACGGGCCGCGCACGCCGGATATGGGAGGCGACGCTGGCACTACAGAACTTGGCAAAGCAATCGCTTCGGCGCTCCGTTGATTGGCGAATTGTTAACTCTGTTTTTCACTGCGTCCGCAATCTGTGCAAGAGTTTTTTTGCATCCCCAAAAACCATCATTGTGTTAGGCCGCACAAAAAGTCCATTTTCAATACCGGCAAAACGGTAGAATTAATAGCCATGGCAACGAAGGCGATTCAACTCACCCAGGGGGCAATTTCGGTGTACAAAGAGCATTTTTTCGGATTATGTCTTCCGATTCATCTTCCTTAGCCATGCCTTAATCTGACGGGCCTTTGGCAAAAGGGTTCTATTTCACCGGACAGGGACTTTCAGTAGGTGGGATTCAGACAACCACAAGCATGGACTTCGGGTCATATATGATTTGGGAATGAGAATATTTTAGACGGCACCCCTCAGATCGAGAAAGGAGAGATATGTTGGCCCCATGGACGTATAACTTGCGTATTCCAGGCGGAGATTGTACACTTTTTCGAGTCTCAGGCTTAAAAGCGAAGTGTTTTCGGGCAAAGATCCGGCCCAAAATGCGGTTGGGATGCTTGGCACTGGAGTTGGTGCATTATTCCGGTTCTAACCATTTCCAATTCCAAAAAACCAACATCCCCTCCATGTTAAAAGCTGGCAGGATCATACTGGATTGGGAGAAGACCCAATTGTCCTTGACGGGCACAGCAACATCGCAAGGAGACCTCCATGGAGCCTCAAAGTCGTCTGAAAGAGTTGATGGCCAAGGTACATGATTTGGAATTGATCGGTGTCCTATTGGTCTATTCAAGGGATATCTTCTACTACACTGGCACGGCACAGCCGTCATACCTGGCAGTCTTTCCCGACGACTACTTCTTATTTATAAGGAGCGGGTTTGAGTTTGCCGTCGATGAGGTATTTATCGGGAAAGAGAAGGTTAGAGAAGAACGGTCTCTGGAAAGGATTTGCAAAGATTTTTTCGCAAAAGTCAGAGGAACGAGCAACCGGATCGGAACCGAGCTGGACATCGTTACCGTCGAGCAGTTCCATATTTTCGAGAAGATTTTTTCTGGTTATGAGTTCGTGAATATTTCGCCAACTATCCAGAACCAGAGAAAAACCAAGGATCATTCGGAGATCATCAGAATCAAAAGGGCCTGCGACGCGATCCATAAAGGGCACGAGGCCGTACTATCCACACTAAGAGAGGGCATGACCGAGCTGGAACTGGCTGCTGCCGTCGAGAACGCTCACAGACTGGCAGAGCACGAGGGGATTTTCTTCATCAGGCAACCGGATTTCTTCATGAGCCGAGGGCCGCTTTCTTCCGGTTCCAATCTCTTCAAGATCAGTGGCGTTGTCTACACTATCACGGGGGTGGGGTTGAGTCCGTCCGTTCCAGCCGGGCCTTCCAGAAGAAACATTTCGAGGGGCGATCCGATAATAGTGGATATTCCGACACTGGTCGACGGATATCATGCCGATCAGACGAGGACCTACTGCATTGGCGAGGCTCACGAGGGTATCCGATCGCTCCGGCTCTTTGCACCCTTATTCGATACGACATGCTCGCGTGATGCTCCGGCATCTCCGACCATGGTTACCAGTTCGGCCACAAAAATCTTCATCTGTTCTGCCTGGGCACTCATTTCCTCTGAGGCGGAGGCAGATTCCTCGGCGTTGGCCGAATTTTGCTGAACTACCTTATCCATTTCGCTTATTGCTTTGGAGATTTGTTCAATCCCTTGGGCCTGCTCACCGGATGCGGCCGAGATCTCACCTATTAGTTCTCCCATTTTGCCTGCACTGATTTGTACCTCGGAGAATTCGGTGTTGGTTTTTTGGACAAGTGCAGAGCCTTCCTTTATTTTCTTGACCGTCCCCTCAATTAGATTTGCAGTATTTTTTGCCGCCTCAGCAGCTCTCATGGCCAAATTTCTCACTTCATCGGCAACTATCGCAAATCCCGCTCCAGCCTCACCGGCCCTGGCAGCTTCAACTGCTGCGTTCAGTGCCAGCAAGTTTGTTTGAAACGCGATCTCGTCTATCGTTTTGATGATCTTGGACGTTTCCTCACTGGCTTTTGAAATCTCCTCCATTGAAGCGGTCAGGTGCGCCATCGATCCGTTGGCCTGACCAACAATCTCCTTGGCCTTTTTCATCAGATCATTGGCCTGGTTAGCGTTATTTGCATTCTGTTTGGTCATGGAAGACATTTCTTCCAAAGAGGAGGAGGTTTCCTCGATGGCGGCAGCCTGCTGCGAAGCTCCTTCGGCGAGAGACTGGCTGGAAGATGCAACCTGGCTGGACGCCGAAGCAACCTGATCCGCTCCCTGGTTTATCCCATTACAGGTAAACTGGAGAGGAACAGAGATCTTTCTTGCCAATAGGAGCAGATCTCCAACAAATATTGAAATTCCTACTACAAGTACAACAGCAGTAGCCAAAAAGTTGTACACACTGAGGTGCCCCCATATATATATACAAAGCGTAAATGCGAAGACCCCCGGCACGAGTCCGACCCAAAGCTTATAGGTGAGCGTCTTTTTGAAAATGAGATATAAAAGTCCTGTTATGGATAAAATACCTGCTACTGTAATAGCTATGACGAATAATATTTCATTAAGGCTACACATGTCTTTTACTCCTTTTCCCTTTTGTTGATAAGGTATCTTGCTGTACGCAGAACATTTAGAGATAACAAGATCAAAGAGACAAGTCCACCCAAACTTGGTCCAACCGGCAGATATTGATTATTTGATAGGAGTAGTTAGCGCCATTAAGCCGCCGGTTCTGTGATTTTTTGCCATTGGCGCCGTGTTTTAAGGTGCGCTTTCAGCTTCTGGCTATCGGCTTCCCAGCCGGATTCGAATCAGGCCACCTCTAGCATTAGCACTTCATCGGTAGTAAGTACCCTGTCGATATCGAGCAGAATCTTTACTCCCCCACCCATTTTGGCCATTCCCAGGATGTATTCGGTATCGAGAGCGGTGCCGAAAGCCGGAGTATCCTCTATATCGGAACCCTTGATGTTAATAACCTCCGATACCGAATCAACGACGATTCCAATATGGCGCGTGCCTGAAGCGCCCAAAATTTCGACAACGATGGTACATGTTCGCTCCGTATAATCATTTGCGCCTATTCCAAACCGGAGGCGAAGGTCTATCACCGAGATTACCTTTCCCCTCAGGTTAATAACCCCCTTCACGTATTCCGGGGTCTGCGGAACCGGGGTGACGCGCATCATCCCAATGATTTCTTTGACTTTTAGAATACCTATTCCGTATTCCTCGCGGTCCAATGAGAAGGTGAGGTATTTCCCTTCTCGGTCCGCAACTTTTTGCACTGCCTGACTCATAACATTTACCTGCCCCGTCATGGTTTCCTCCGTTCTTTACGGTATTCCGCTTCTGCCGGAGCCAAACATACTTTTTGGTTGTGCATGGGATGTATGTCGACCGGGCATGCCAAAAAGTAAATTTACTGGCTTAGAGTAGTATCGGGTGATTATGCGTAGTTGTTGAGAGAAATAATAAGGTGAGACTCAAGTCTTACAGTATCAAACCTCTTTCCGTGTAATTTTATCAACATAGCGGCAACAGGGCAGATGGCTACGACGGCCTCAGCGACGCCTACGAGCGTACCTATTGTTGCAAAGTAATGAACCCTCGGCGAGAGGTCCCACTGCCATCGTAAATTCGCCAGGTGGTTTCCACCGCTACCCCTAGAACACTTGCCCCTTATACAGGCCATCAGCTTTTTTATTATAATCGGTTGGAGACACCTCTGCCTTTTCACGAGCACGAGCATCTTCGAGTTCCCTCTCTTCTCTCCAACTCCTCTGGAGGTCCTCTTCGACCTTGAAAGCGGCGACGAAAGTCATAGCGTCCGCCGTAGAGTGTGGAATGCGAAAAAACAAGCGTAAAAAATGTGGATGGAACGTTGTGTTATCCTTTCATTGCAGATGCACCTTGATGGATGAAGTGAAAGTTTGGTGAAGGTATGAATAGCGCGATAACCCCCACTCAAAGAATGTCATAATACTTAGCGAAGTCTCGACCACCGAATCGTGATTGCTCCCGAGATTGAAATCAGCGGTCGCATCTCCACGCGAAACTAATGCGAGGCGACCCTTTGGATACATTTTCCGATATATATGTCTCTTCGTTCATCAATCTGGCCTCAACGAGTATCTCATCGTGTTGAGATGGACAATGCATGCGTCTGTCCCCACCAGCCCACGAGAAATGAGGTATAGGGCCGATTTAAAACCATCAGCCCCATTTGCTTGGACGGGCAGACAGAATAGCGAAGTATCCGTTGCATTTATCTCGAATATGAATCATACGACCGATCCTCATGATTTCTTCCGATTCATCCCAGTAGCCGTGCCTTGATTTGACAGGTTTTTGGCAAAAGGGTTCTATTTCACCGAACAGGGACTTTCAGCAGGTGGGGTTGAAGGAACCACGTTGATTTCGGCTCAGATATGATTCGGAGATGAGAATATTTTAGACGACACCCCTCCGATCGAGAATGAGGAGAGCTATACGTAACTTTCTGGTGGTCTTCTTGGATAAATACAATAAGCCGATTTGGCTGGTCAAGGATCTTATAGCCGTTTTCTCTCTGAGTAAAGTAGGAAGCAGACTTCGGCGCGCTTATCCTGCCTTCTACTCTACTCAATTCGCGCAACCGGACTTCCACCGGCTGAGCGCGCGGCCCAAGGAGCTGCGAACGGTGACGCCGAACCAGCGGAGTGTAAAAGGGGGCGGGTTTGCAATGTTGCAATCTGCTAGACCGTAGGAGAGAAGCCCGGCATAAAGGGGTCCACCTGGCTGGGCCTGAAGACTGGCTGTTTCAGCGCTAAAGCTGCCATCATGCCTACATGTCGAAAGCCACCTCGACCATAAAACCACCTTGTGACGTTTCGAATGGAACGGCAAGGCGTGGTCCGTTTGCAACATGCATTATCGTGTGGCCTTTTCCCTCAACTATTGTCGGTATTCCAGCCTGGAGAATGAATCCATCCTCGGCAAGGCGCCTTCTGGCATCACCGCAGATCATGTTAGTAAGTTCCCCTACGGCATCTCTCACCTCATGGTTCAGCTCAGTGAAAGGCTCTCCTAAGAGGTTCGATGCAATGTCCTTGATACATTTCTCAGTGAAAATCAAAGCCATAGACCCTTTGGCCGAGCCGGTGATCCCGATGATCGCGGAAACATCTCCAATAGCAGTATCATCTTTCTTGAGAAAGGGCTTTCCGGGTTTTGCATCAACTTGAGCCATTGTTTTCAGTACGTGCATTGCAGCTGTAAGAAACGGGTTCATCAGTTTTACGTCCATTGCGTGATCTCATCCATATTAACTCTGGTGAATAATTTGGGCGATTTTTTCAGCGGCATCTGACGGCCGAGTGGTTTGATGACATAGTTACTTATTCTGGCCTTCATTGCCTCGACAATATAGTTGAGTTTCCTCATAATCTTCTTAGCGAACTTGAAAGTGAACTCCCCGCGTGATTTTCTTGCCCCTAAAAAAATTGACGATGACAGGGAGTCTGTCAGTTTTCAATTTCTTTAGCCAATATTATATCTGGCGTATTCCTGGCATGCTGATCCTGACCGTAATTAAACCCCAGGTCAATTGCTTTTAAAGCCAGAGCGGTCCATGATCTGTCTAATTCCCTGCATATTATTTCCATCGGGAACCTGAACGCAAAAAGAGCCTTGAGTACATAAAGTTCATATTCTTTCCAAGAGTCCGAATCTACATTGTCAGCATGGACTGATTCCATCAGTCTCTCTCCACCCTGTGCAGTTTTGAGATTATTCTCGATCTGTGGATTTGCCTGGATAGTATCGACAACCTGCATTGAATACTCCAACAATGTCTTGTGACGATCACATACATCATGAATCAACTCTAAGACGGGTTAGTGCCTGCGGTAGCTTTTCATACCGAAAGTCAGCCGTTGTCCTGGGATGTGTGGTTTTTCTCGGATTTCGAACCATCCGCAATCATCCCTCGCGCGGGGCAAGAGTCGAGTCCTTTGGCCTTGCTGTCGATGAACTTTTCGAGCCGGCATTGAACCGATCTCGAAGATTATCCTCCACCGACCATTTTAACTGATTCCCACCTGGACCCTCGTGTTCCCTTGCCTCGTTCGAGTACCCTTCAAGGAGGTCCATCAATCGATTTACGAAGCCGAGCATGTGCTCTGTCTGCTCATTCAACTGAGTTGAGGCAGAAGCGGCTTCTTCCGCGCTTGCTGCGTTATTCTGGATTACCTTGTCAACTCCGCCAACCGCCTGGTTAATCTGTTGTACACCCTGCGCCTGTTCCTGGGATGCTGCCGAAATCTCTCTTACCAGGTTCCCCGCTTTCATTACGCTTAATGCGACCTCGGTAAACTCGCCGCTCATACTCTTTGCCAAATCAGCGCCGGTTCGGATCATGTTGACGTTGCCCTCAATCAAAGCCGCAGTATTCCTTGCTGCTTCGGCAGCCCTCATGGCGAGATTTCGCACTTCATCGGCAACAACCGCAAAACCAGCCCCGGCTTCTCCCGCACGCGCTGCTTCCACGGCTGCATTGAGGGCAAGCAGATTGGTTTGAAAAGCAATTTCATCGATGGTTTTTATAATCTTTTGTGTCTCGTCGCTGGCACAGGAGATTTGCTCCATGAATTCCATCAGCCGGGTCATTGAGTCCTTGGCGTCAGCAGTGATTCCTTTCACCTGGTGCATGAGTTCGTCCGCCTGAGTCGCATTTTCGGCGTTCCGCCGGGTCATCGCAGACATTTCTTCGAGAGAAGATGATGTCTGCTCGATGGCTGCCGCCTGGCTGGCCGTGCCATCCGCTATTTGGTGACTCATGGCGGCTATTGCCCCGGAGGCGGACCACGAGTTTTCAGCCGTCTCGTTTAGACCTGAAATCACTTCTCGGATTGGGTTGCTGACAAGTTTGGAGACTGCTGCAATCAGAACGATAACTACCGCAAGAGTGCCTAGAAGTCCTATGAGGACATTCTTGTTGCGGATGGAACTGGTCGCTGTGAACATGCTGTCGCTTTTTTGCTCCACAAGCAGCCCTCCCAGCACTGAGTGGCCGGACCCGTGGCAGTGCTGGCAACGCTTCTCATTCAAAAAGGGGCGCAGCAGGCTAACGTAGTGGGTTCCTTCCCGTAGCTCGTCAAATCCGGACTCCGGTGTCTTGCCGGTTGCCACCATGTCACCGATTCCCTGGATAAGGTTCGGCGATTTGATGACTTCGGACAATGGGGAACTGCCCTTGTTGTGTTCGGAAGTGTAGGTGATAAGTTTGTCAAATCCAAATACATAGATTTTTACATTGCTGCTGTTTTTCTCGAATTCGGCCATTTGCCGGACGATGGTTTCGCTGTCGCCGATGGCCATAGGGTAAAGGATTGCATTGTAGACAGCATCGGCCAGAATATTTGTTGAGCTTTGAAATTGCCCCCTCATTTCTTTCTGCTGATAGAACACATTTACGCAGATTATCGATGCAAGCGCAAATACAAGGAGAACTGTAACGGCTAAAACGATTTTGACGTGCAGGGACATTTTGATTTGCTTCATCAGTGTGCGCCTCCATACACCAAGGGCTTGTACTTGAACGAATTCACGCGCTCCGCATTATGGCAGGACTCGCAGTCCTTCGCAGTAAGCTTTCCTTTGATGTCTTTGGGATCGCCCGTCTCAGCATGGACACTGCCCGGCCCGTGACAAACCTCACAGCCGGCGTCTTTGAGCTTGGGTGTTTCCTGCTCGGATCGGAACCCCCCTTCCTTCCCGTATCCCGTGGTGTGACATTCGAAGCATTTCTTCAGTTCGGCTTCATCCAGCCCTTTTTTGAGTCGAGTGATACTCTGGAATGAATGCGCCTTTTTGTTGAATTTTTTGAACGAATCGTACTCGGCGGCATGGCACTCCTTGCATGATTCCGAGCCTAGATATTTTGGCTGAGCAGAACATCGCGCATTTTCTGCCCGCCAACCCCAAAGCAATAGCGTGAAGAACAGCGAAAAGAAGATAGCGACTGAGAGTATCGGCTTAAAATTACGCATACCCTATGCCCCCAATTAGCAGGTAACCGCAAAATGACCCGAAAACAGAAACTCACAGTAGTTAACGTTTTGCAAGCCCTCCCCTTGCCAGGCTCAAAGACGTAAAAACCAAAGTATCTTTGTTGACATTGCTGAAGATTGATTCGGATGTGGAGGGAAATTTCTTTAAGAATATGTTGAGAAGTGCTGAGAAAAGGCTCACAAAATGCTTACATGCATTCACTAAAAATCGATGGACTTTAGGTAGGACCTCAGGTTGACTTTTCTCTGTTTCAAGCCGAGCTTTGATCGAAGACGGTAGCGGTGAGTCATGACAGTACTCGAGGAGACTCCGAGTATCGAAGCGATTTCTTTGTTTCTTTTTCCAGCCTTGATAAGATTTGCAACCTGGACCTCCATTGAGCTGATATGCGCATGCTGAAGTGACAGATTTTTCGTAAATGGAGAACAGATTTCCGACAGATTCGTCTCCAAAACCTCCACATACGCCCTCTGCTCCTCACCAAGATGACCCTTTTTCAATTTCTCCAAGTATGGGAGAAGCAGTTCCTTCACGTTGGATAAAACATTTTCGCTGAGTTTCTCCTTGTCTTTCTCCGCCCGTTGAAAAAGCACTCCCATGGCAATATTCAATTCCCGAAGTTCCCTCTGCATTTTCCGTTCGCGGTCAATCCTTTCCATTTTTGCCTTGAGTTCCGGCAACTGGAATGGTTTTGCTATGAAATCAGCCGCCCCGGCCTTGATTATGTCGCTATACGTATAAACACCGGTATAACCGGTCATCATAATCGTATCGAGTTCGGGGTCGATTTTAAGAATTTCACTGAGGAGTTGTAGGCCGTCGATGCCCGGCATTTTAATATCTGAGATGACGAGTTCGAAATCATTCCGTTTTAATGCTTCCAGTGCTTTAGCCGGATCAGTGGCGCTCTCGCAGAAATAACCTGAAGACTGCAAAAATTCAGTCAGCATGGCACAAATATCTTGTTCATCATCAACGACCAAGACCTTTTTAATTTCCCTTTTCAAATCCCCCCCCTTTTCGGGCATCAAGAATCTTTCGAACCGCTTCGGATATTTGTCTCATACCGTAAGGCTTCATTAAGAGTTCCAGCCCAAGCTCTTTAAGGCTGTCAGGGGTGATTCTTTCACTAAACCCCGTGCAAATCAGGATCAGCATATCAGGCCGAATGAGACGAACTTCTTTGGCAAGATCGACTCCTGTCAAATTTGGCATGGTGTAATCAGTAATAATGAGATCAAACTCCTCCGGCCTGGCGCTAAAGACTTCAAGGGCACGAAGGCTATCCGTCTCGGTGGTAACCTTATAGCCGAGTCGCTCCAAGATTGCCGTTCCCATTTCAACAACAGCCTGTTCGTCATCGACAAGCAATATCCTTTCCGAACCACGCGGCAATGGATCATCAACTATCATGGTTGTTTCAGATTGGACGTCAACCCTAGGAATGTAGACACTGAATGCTGTGCCTTTGCCGGGCTCACTTTTGACGGTAATAGCCCCATCGTGCCGTTTGACTATCCCATGCACAACAGACAGCCCAAGCCCACTTCCTTTTCCCACCTCCTTGGTGGTGAAGTAAGGGTCAAAAATGCGCTCGATAGTCTGTGCATCCATGCCAGCGCCTGTATCGGAAACACTCAACTTAAGGTGTGGTCCAGGTCTGAGGTCAATAATCGATTGATCGGCCAAATCGCTCTCGCTCAAATCGACAGGTGACAGGCGAATTTCCAAGATGCCCTTGTCATCCATTGCATGGGATGCGTTCGTACAAAGGTTCATCAACACCTGGTAGATTTGAGTCGGATCGGCCAGCGCAACACCCATCTGGACATTTTGCCTAATTTCTATAGAGGTGGGAAGCGTTGACCGCAAAAGCTTCAGGGCCTCTTTGATAATCGAACTTATAGCAACCGGTGTTTTTTGCTGATCATGAGTGGAGCGAGAAACCGCCAGGATTTGTTTGACCAGTTCCCTGGCCCTTAGAGATGAATTGAGCACCCGCTTTAAACCTTCTCGCATGGGATCATGTGGAGAAAGTTTATTTAGCTCCATTTCCGTGTAGCCGATAATAGGTTGCAGTATATTGTTGAAATCATGCGCTATGCCTCCGGCAAGAGTCCCGATGGCTTCCATTTTCTGAGCTTGGAGAAGCTGCGCTTCCAGTTTCTTTTTTTCTTCCTCCACATGCTTGCGCTCAGTGATGTCCCGCAATAGGCCCACCGCATGCCAGCCTTCCATGAAAACAGCGGAAAGGGAAAGCTCGACAGGGATTTCCTCACCGTCCTTTCGTCGAGCCATTAGTTCGAATGTCTTCCCCGTAGCCTCGCCCCGTCCTGTCTTCACGAACCTTGGAAAGGCCGCATGATACGTCGCATGGTACCGCTGAGGTGCGAGGAGTCTGTGCAGATTTTGGCCGGTGGTTTCTTCTCTCGTATAGCCCAAAATAAGCTCCGCAGCCGGATTCCAATAGGTAATCATGCCCTCTTGATCCATCATCAGGATTGCATCCCGTGCCGAATCGGTGATGGCGCGTAATCGGGTTTCACTATCCCTCAGCGCCTCTTCTGCCCGCTTGCGCTCAGTGATGTCCTGCATGACACAAGCTACTCGGTCGACTCCAGTGGGGCCTTCGATGGGAAAATAAGATATGAGTAAGTCTCTATCTCCGAATTTAGGGTAGTGGTATTTCATCTCGTATTTGATAACTTTACCTTGAAAACACTCATCCAGTTTCTGCTTGATATCATTCTCAAAGATTTTCTTGTCCAATATTTCTGTAACCACACGTCCCACGACCTGCCCTCTCCCCATATCCCGATGGCTCAGGAACGCACAATTCGCAATCAGATACCGGTAATCTAGATCGACAACCGCTATCATCTCTTCCAGGCCTTCTACTACTTTTTCGTATTCTTTCAGTCTTTCCTCAGCCCGCTTGCGTTCGTTAATGTCTCGGGCTTCAGCGATTAAAAAAACAATGCCGCCGGCTTCATCCATCACCGGTTTGAGAGAAAAGTCCATGCAGTGAAGACTTCCATCAATTGAGGGGTGGTTCGTCTCGAAGCGCACGAAACCTCCTGCAGCACCCTTCTTTGCAGCTGAACGCAACATCTCCTGCAGTTCCGTGGAATGTGTCCACCACGGAGTTTCCCAAAATAGCTTACCTATTACGTCCGATTCTTGAACTCCGGCGAATTGCAAAGCGGTTCTATTTGCCTCTATGAGCCTACCATCTATGTCGAGTAACCCCATGAATTGAAAAGTCTGATCAAAGATAGCTCGGAACTTCCGCTCTCCTTCTTTTAAAACCTCTTCTGCTCGCTTGCGCTCGGTGATGTCCGTTCCTTTGTCGTTTTCCAATTCAGCAATGCGTTCACGCGATTCATGTAATTCGGTTATGAGTTGCTCTTTGGTTTTGTCTTCATCCTGCATATCCGACTCCTCGCAAAATCGGAGCAATCTCCAGTGAAAATGCCAACAGAGAACACTTATGGCGGCTTGGGATTGCCAGATCAATGAGAAAACGAGTTGTGCTTTTGAACTGCTATCCTACCACATAGAACACGCCGAGACGAGCAGGTTGACGGGTGGACCTTCACACAAAAGTCATGATCCGAGACGATAGCGTTACAAGGCCATTTTATTGGTATCTTCAGAAATCCGAAAATGGAAGGGGTGCATATTCTCAGATTGACAAAGGCCTCACTGGTCTCAATGTGCCACCTCCCCCCCAGTAAGAAGGTATTCATGCGCCCCTTCCACCCCACTGGAAGGAATCAGCATTCTCAAAGTCTCAGTATACCGTCTTTGTCATCGTTGGTCTGGGGATTGATCGTGCTTGCGTCGGAGGTGTTGTCCAGAGAATCCTATTCAACCAATTTCTCACCACATTTTGAGCAAAATTTTGTCGATCTCCAGGATGGTACGAGGAGAATGCCACAACTGGGACACCGCAGCGTTAAACGGCTTGCAATCCCTGAGAGAAACGCTATCCCCAAAAGTGCAAGTGGTACAAGTTCGAATCTTTTTGCAGGATGTTCGCCCTTTGGAGCTATTATGGCAAGTACAATAAGGCAGCAAAACATTACCACCAAGAGGGAGATAGAGATTCTCTTTCTTTTTTTGTATTGCTCTTGGGTGGTCGCCATATGAAGCACCTACTCCCCGATGGACCAGTCCGAGAGTGAGCAAGCAAGCCCACTTCAAATCCAACACGCCAGGATGCCCTTAAAATCCATTTTCTCCACTCAACCCATGTTTTGATACTGGTAAAGTGCATCTTAGGGCAATCAGGGTTCGGTGTAAAGGAAAGGGATCCATTCCCATGCCCCAACCAATCTTCTCTCACATCGGCAATACCGGTTATCCCCAGTCCAGAATAATCCTCCTGAATGCCTCTTCCATCGACTCCTTTACAATCACCTTCACCTGATCCTCTATGCCATCTCTGGCCTCGACGATTATCTCGTCGTGTTGGGTATATGGGCAATATGGGCATCTACCCCCTCCAGCCCACGAGAAATGAAGTACAGGACAGGTTTGAATCCATCGGCTCCATTTGTCTGAACGGGCAGACAGAATGGGAAAGTATCCGTTACTTTATCTGGAAAATGAATCATACGACCGATCCTCATGATGTTTCCCCATTCATCTTCCTTAGCCATGCCTTGATCTGAAAGGCCTTTGGCAAAAGGGTTCTATTTCACCGAACAGGGACTTTCAGCAGGTGGGGTTGAAGGAACCACGTTGATTTCGGCTCAGATATGATTCGGAGATGAGAATATTTTAGACGGCACCCTTCAGATCGAGAAGGAGGAGAGGAAGGTTGAATCTTCGGAGCTGAAGAAGGCGAGATCGTGATTTTAAAATTTGCCGAGAATGATTGTACTGGAGATTTGATACTGCAGGCTATTAGGTGATTCCACCTTTTTGAAATTGATCCTCAGCTTAGATTGGCCAGGAGGCTCGGATAGTCGTGCCTTCACCGAGAGCGGACTCGATTGCGAAGCTCCCACCGGTCAGTTCGGCCCTTTCTGTCATGCTTGTGAGGCCAAGACTTGTAGCGGTAACGGTCTGCATGACTATGTCCAAATTTATGCCCACACCATCATCAGAAACGACCAACTCAATTCCACCTCCATTGTTTGAGAGCGAAATGTCAACCCACTCCGCCTCGCTGTGCTTGGCAATATTGTTCAGTGCCTCCTGGGCGATTCTAAAGATATTTATCTTCAGTTTTTCCGGGATTTCTTCTTCCGCAACTCCCATTTCAAGATCAATGTGGCGCTGGGGATAGAGTTTCATACATTCCCCACGCAGCCACTCAAGTGTTGCCAAAAGCCCCGCGCTGTCCAGCATCGAGGGCCGCAAACCCATATAGATACTTCTGGTTTCCTCAATTGAGTGCTGGAGGATCGGAACAAATTGATCCAGGTGGTTCAAGGCAGCATTGCCATCACCTGAATCCCTAAGCTTCAAGGCCATCTCTACCCAAAACTTAACAGCAGCAAGAGTCTGTCCTATGCTGTCGTGGAGTTCGGAAGCAAGCCTTTTCCTCTCTTCTTCCTGAACGAAGATGAGCTTTGAGGGAATTTGCCGAAGTTCTTCGTTGGCTTTTCCCAGTGCGGATGTTCGCTCCTCTACCCTTCGCTCCAGTTCGTGGTGAGCCTTTCGCAGCGCCTTTTCACCATTTTTGCTCAGAGTGACGTCGCTCATACTTGTCCTGCACACCCCTGTGCCGTCCCTTTCCACGTATAGGCTCTCGATCCGAGCATAGAATTGCTCGCCACCTTTCTGAGATAATCTTACTTCAGCAATCTGCCGTTCGCACTTATCAAAAATCGCTTTCAGGTGGGAGAAAAATTCCTTTTTATCCAGCTGAAAAACGAAATGTTGAAGGTGCTGGTTAATCAAACACCCTCTCTCCATACCAAGCTGTCTGGCCGCAGTCAGGTTTAGATCAATGATTTGGCCTTGTCTATTCATGCTCAGGTAGCCGACAGGGGCAAAATCGTAGAGGTCGGAATATTGTGAGCGTGAAATTTCCAGGTCGTTTTGTACCCGCCGGAGTTCCTCGTTCTGCATCTCGAGTTCTATCTGATGTACCCGCAGTTCATGAATAAGGGAGTTTGCCTCTTCAAGGAGCGCATCATCCGGTCTGTCGGGCTCGGATTTCAGGCTTTCCTCGGCTCGCGTTCGGAGATCTTTGGAACCTTTCGGGCCTCTTTTTCTTTTCATCATCAGAACCTACAGATAAGGTGAGATACCTGGAGAAATCGCGGCTTTGCAGGGGCAAGCCCTTAGGAGCGCCCAATTTTTCCACTAAAAGCCATACGAGAGAGCTCAAGAAAAAGCCAGATCCTTCGAAATCGATACGGAGAACGTTGTGTCACTTGGCCTTTTCGAGAAGGAGTACCAATCGGCGGACCTTACGGCAGGTCATAAACTCGTCCTTTAGACAAAATCTGTACCCGGTAAAGCCGAGCTGCAAAGGAAATGGAATAAAAAGATTTGAACCTCGGAAAGATGTGACCTGGCCCCCCAGTTGAGAGTGACACCTTTAGTGAATGTTTGTTAACTTGTCAAAGTTGATCTTCCCCGCTTTGAGCGAGAAACACGAAACCAAAGCAGGAGGAAAAATACATCAGAATAAGCGGATGTTAGGCTGTGCGAATATCTAAGTCCCTGAAAGGAAAGGATAGTTTGCGGAAAATCTTTCTCTTGTAAAATCAAAGGTATCCGTCAATCCGGTCCAGCATTCGCAAAAACAGCACAGGTTGAAATCTTTCTTTTTCGATCTTTCTCGTAAGATTCAGTAAAAAGCAGGCGCGCGGAGGCAGAAATCCCCAAACAGGCGAGCCGATTCCGCTGGCGCCGAGGAAGGTGGTGACATTCAAGTGCTCTGGTGTTCTAAGGGCGAGAATGAATGGGGATGGGTGAGTGAAGAATATGAATTTTGTGCTCGACTATCCGACCAGGACCTAAAACCACAAAGAAGACAAATTCGGCAACTTCGGATCAGTGCAACTTGTCACGCTCTCATCCGTCTCTTTCCCATCCACACTTTCAGGCATTCCTGACAAGTAGCGAATTCTACGATATCTATTAATCTAGGCTCATGGACTTTCAGGCCACAAAGTGGGTGTCCAAACCATCTGATGTGGACTTTCCTATACTCCATTGTATGATCCTCCCCATGACCCACGCTGCAGTGATTAGAGCTTCTTCACCTTTGTCGCAGTCGGACCTTTGGTGCCCTGCTCAATTTCGAAGCTGACACGATCTCCTTCCGCAAGGCTCTTAAAACCCCCACCTTCGATTGCACTGTGATGAACAAAGACATCTTTTCCACCATCTTCGGATGTGATAAAGTCGAAACCCTTTTTGTCGTTGAACCATTTTACCGTACCTTGAGGCATAACTATTCAAATCCTTTCAGATCGTTGGTTTGGACTCTTCTAAACACAAATCGAAGTTTGAAGCAAGAAATAAAGCAGAGGCTATCTCCCATGCTGTTCCATCATCCACCTGAGAACCATGCAGAAGGGCGATTACAATGTCGGCATCATTGAGATGAGCTTTGCAGCGGGTGGAGATTTCGAATTTGGCCTGGTCGCCGAGTCGGTCGTTTTCCTCTTTGCTCATGAGTTCGTAAGGCCAGCAGACTGTTACTATAATTCCGGCTTGTTTTGCAGCGGCCTCGATCTGCTCCTTCTCCGATTCCGGTCCCTCTTGCATACCCTTTGACCACAGATACTCCTTTTCGACCTCCAGGCGCTCTGGAGTGGAGGTTTATAGAGTATCTTTTGCCGGGACCGGATTCTTCTTCTGGTCGACCGCAACCAATCTTTTGTGCAAATCGTAGATCCGGGATAGAATATCGTTTATCTCTAGGCTCCGGGCCAGTTCCTCGAGTTCCTTCGGGACAAGGGCCAAATATCTCTCCCAAACATTCTTGGGCTCGATCTTGCCAAGTTCGTATATGCCTATGAGCTTGTCCACCTCCCTTAGCCGTCTGTTTACATTCAACCTGAAGGTTACAACGAGATTGTTATACCTGCCCCACTCTTCGAGGTGCTTCACCTTACTCGCCACCATAGGCGGAAAAGGATCTATGGTGGACAGGTTTCCCACCTCTTTTTCATACTCGCCCTTGAGCTTTTGAACCTGCTCGTGTAGCTTTTTTAGAAATGCCTCGAAGGACATAATTACTCCGCGCTGTAGGCATAACACGCCGGGGCCGGTTTTGATTTTAAGGATCTTCGAGTACCCCGTATTTTCGTGGCGTGATCATGAATCATGTCCGCCAATTCGTGCCCGGCTTCTTCCGCTTCTTGTAGTGTGCCCAGTCTTTTTACAAGCGTCGCTGGTGACATCACGAGTTGTAATATCGAGCTTTTTTTGAATCTGCTTGAATAAATTCACTTACCCCTCAACGTCAAGGGATGTCCATCTTTTTCGGCAGCTCTAAATCCTTGGCCTATTTTTGAGAGTTCTGCTTCGCCCCTTCCTCAACCTTTTCCTACTCCATTGATGCTGACTCAGTTTGACCACTGAATTCATCTGAACCCGAAATTTTAATTTAAAGATAAGACGACCTCTGCCGAAATAATAAATAGCAGTACATTCTGGAGGTGTCTTATGTTGAATCCTATTCCAGCTCAGGCGGTAAATTTTTTAAGTAAGGTTGATAGGCACGTATTATGTTCCCGATACTCGGAATGCCTGGAAATTTGTCTCTCGAAAGGATGGCAGGGTTTCTCTTGCTCCGAGTGTAGTCATTTTGAGTTTGAACGTCCTGATGATACGGATTATTGGGCAGAGCAAAGCAGAAATTCCCGATGCCTACTCATGAAGGCGGGGTATCTACCTAAGTGGGTCGTTGACCTGGTGAGAAATCGAGGCAAGCCGGAAGATCTTTATGCCGACATGTAGGGGTAAAGGGTGACTCAAAATTGGAGGTTAAATCGCTTCAGAAAGGCTCAAACCGATCCGCTCTTCTCATTGCAGGCAGGACTGATGGGATCATTTTAACTGGAGCAAAATGCCCCAAAAAATTCTAACGCTGAGACATACTGTCCTTACAAGCCGGACAATACCCATGAAGAAACACTTGCTGCCGCAGTACTTGGAACCCGTTTTGCCCCAAACCAGAAACTTTTGACTCTTCCACCATATGGTCTGCATTCTGTATCCATTGGCAGTTCATACAGACCATGTAGTGACCGGAACCAGTTGCCGCGTCATAGCGGACACCGGTTATCGGGTTCACCTTCTGAATGAGGCCTACTTCACGGAATTTTTCGAGCGTCTTATAAACAGTACCAAGAGAAATCATTGGGAAGCGCTTCTTGACCTGCTGATAAACAACCTCAGTAGTCGGATGTTCATGGGAGGAATACAGGGCCTGATAGATAGCCAACCGCTGAAAGGTTACCTGAAGGCCATGATCTCTCAGAATCGGGATGAAATCTTGGTCGTCTTTTTCCTTCATGATCTGTCTCCCCCTTTGTGTTTGGTCAAAAAATAAGACTTTTTACCACCGAATCTCTGTTATCGACAGAGTTAATATCGTGCATTACAGTTTTTCTTGAGGTAGGTGATACCTCAGGGGGAATCACCTGCTGACAACAAAGCTTCGCCGAGGTCTTTTCAAGGCGGAGATCAGAGGACATTCTTACTGACGGACACGAGAAGATTCCATGATTATCCGACAATGATGTCTTCTAACGATCGTTTGGGAACGTGATGTACCCCTTCCGTATCACGCCAATATTTTGTGTCGCCAGAGGCTCCAACCCTTTCTATCACTATCCGTTCCTTTGGCTTACCCAGAGCCAATACGAGCAAAATATCGAACCGGCCAGGAATTTCTAAAGATACTCTCAACTTCTCTTTGTCTATCGAGCCGATCATGCATCCACCAAGACCCTTCTCAGTGGCGCCAAGAAGCATGGTTTGAGCGGCTATCCCATGATCACAACCAAATGTCTGGCTTATCTCTTTGTCACCCAGAATTATTATGTAAGCTGAAGGTCTCTCCCCATCATCTGGTCCTGGCCAATCTTTTAGGAAAGCCGCCCAAGCTAGATGGGTGAAAATCAGGCCGTTCTTTTTGGGATCGCATGAGAGAATGTATTTGAGCGGCTGAACATTGCCACCAGAGGCCGATAGTCTGGCCAGATCGACAAGGTCTTTCAAGGTCTTCAGATCCACACTGTGTTTCTGGTAGAATCGTCTGCAGCTTCGATTTTTCAGAACTAGGTCTGCCAGCATCGGTTCGCATCCTTGAAGAAAGAAATGTTTCGCTCGCCTCTATATCGGCCTCGGGAAGATCGTGCATTCCTGGTTGACACACCGTGCATAACTATTCGAAAATTCGACTGTGAGCAACTTTTATTGAAAGAAGATTAGATGTCAATGTGAAATCAAAGATAACGGGCAAGAGACTGAGGGAGTCAAAAGCTCGCAGCAAGACTTGTGCGAATAAAAAAAAGCCAAGAGAAGGAAGGGTCGCCTTGCTCTTGGCTCAGCCGGAAAGGGAGTATTAAACCATGTATTTACTTATTCGGAAAAACGAGGATTTTCCTAAAGGCATAAATCGCCGGCGGCAAAACCAAGGGGAGGGGGAAGAGGCTTACAGCTCAGAAATTCTTTGGGGGGGAGGATTTAAGTTGACCGCACTATCTGACCTGAAAAGAGCGCCCCTTCCCGACGGAGTTTTCTATGCGATCATTTTACTGTCCTGAACGAAACTTGATTTGACACTGGGCCAGGTTCCCCCTTGGGATTGTCAATGACAGCTACATTCCAAAACTCTCGTTCAAGTTCTTTTCATCGTACAATTTCTTGCCTTCGATAAATGTTGCTATCGGCGTCCGGCCAAGGCAACGTTTTCCCTGATGGGTCCTCTGATTGTTGTATCTGTCCATGAAAAGATCGGGTCATCCGGGAAACGCGTACCTGAATAGTCTTTGAAAACAAAAATGGACATGGCAAGGTTCTACCGTGTTGTTTGACGCCAATCGAACACTACGGAGGAGGTCTGAGCCATGTCCACGTCGATACTTTACCATGCCTTTGGGCTGAAGGGTATTGAGTACAGAGGAACAAGTTTTCTGGCAGACACACTGATTTTCAGAGCTGAGATGAACAAACAGGTTATCCGATGTCCCAATTGCGGCTGCCGACGAATAACTTTCAAGGGGCAGAAGCGGAGGTGGTTCCAGATGGGGCCTATTGGACGCAAGAAGTGTCTGCTCGATCTTGTGCTCCACCGCGCACAGTGCTGTGAGTGTTCGGCTCTTTGGTGGCCGACACTTCCATTTATGATCGGGACCCACCGCTTTGTTCGATCCTTTGCCCTGACTGTGCTCGACCTGCTCAAATTCGGGACGATCCGGTCGGTCGCCGAATACCTTGGAGTGGGATGGGACCTGGTCAAAAACATCCACAAGGAAAGGTTGAGATTCCTTTATCGGAAAATCCCTCTTCACAAGGTGAGGGTGATCGGCATAGATGAGTTCAGCCTCAAGGAGGGTCATCATTATATGACCGTGGTTACAGATCTTCATACCAGCAGAGTCCTGCACGCTGTCGAAGGAAAGGGTAAAGAGGACATCAAGCCATTCCTGGCAAGTTTGGCCAGGAGAGGGAAAGAGCTGGAAGCTGTCGCAATGGACATGAGCAGTTCCTACTTCTGGGCGGTCCGTGAAACACTGCCCGGCGTAAAGGTTGTTTTTGACCGGTTCCATGTAGTCTCTCTCATGAACCACGCCATCGATGAGCTCAGGCGCGATCACCAGGCAGAACTCGATTCTCTGGGTCAACAAACCCTTAAAGGAAGCCGTTTCTTACTTTTGCGCAACTATGACTCGCTTGATCCTGACCGCAAAGCCAGGCTCGATGCCCTTCTCCAGGTCAACCGCCCTCTTTTTGAGATTCATTCCATGAAAGAACAGTTGAGACTGTTCTGGGAAAAGACGGACCGCAAAGAGGCCGAGCAATTCCTCACCGTCTGGTGCCGAGACGCCATGAACTCCGGGATCAAGGCACTGAAGAGAGTGGGAAAGACCCTTGCCGGCTACCGCACCGGACTTCTCAACTACTTCGATCATCGCATCACCAGCGGCGCCGTCGAGGGGCTGGTCAACAAAATCAAAACTCTGAAGAGGCAGGCTTACGGGTTCAGGGATGCTGAGTATTTTAAGCTGAGGCTCTACCATCTTCACACCCAAAGGTACTCGTTAGCCGGATGAACCAAAAGATCGAGGTCCTCTTGGAGCGTCTCGATGTCTGAGTAAATTCTCTTGCGGAAAGCAATCCGATAGAACTCATTTAGCATCGTCTGGTGTAGCCGCTCACATATACCATTGGTCTGAGGGCTTTTCACCTTGGTTTTGGTGTGCTCGATGTCGTTTAGCTGCAAAAACAGCTGGTAAGGGTGCCGATCCGGGGCGCCACAGTATTCTGTTCCCCTATCGGTGAGAACCCTAAGCACCGGCACGCCTTCTTTTTCGAAGAAGGGAAGGACTTGGTCGTTCAGAAGATCGGCGGCAGTCACCGGGATTTTGGCAGTATAAAGCTTTGCAAAACCCAGCGAAGAAAAGGTGTCGATGGCTGTTTGCTGGTAAATCCTGCCCACGCCTTTGAGGTAGCCGACATAGAAAGTATCCTGGCTCACGAGATATCCCGGATGTTGCGTCTCGATCTCGTCGGGATGGGACTCACGAGACCTCTTGGATGCTTCCAGGGCGCAGAGCTGGGCCTCGGTGTAGACGATCCCCTCGGCTGCCGCGCGCTCCTCAAGAGCCTTTAGCCTTTTTTTGAAAGTCTCCAGCCCGTGGCGCAACCATATGCTTCTTACACCGCCACCGGATACTAGAGTGCCGGCTTTCCTCAGCTCGTTTGAAGCTCTCATTTGGCCGTAAGCTGGAAACTCATTGGCCATCGTGAGCACAGCCTCCTCAACCTCCGGGGAAACCCTGTTCTTCATGCATGGCTTTTTCTTGGTCTTCTCAGCCAAACCTTCCAACCCATCTTCATCATAAGCTTTCTTGATGTCATAGAAGTGTTGGCGGGAAACACCGTTAATCTTGCAGGCCTGTGAAACATTGTTGAGGAATTCGGCGAGTTCTAGTAGACTTAACTTACGTTTTACGAGCTTTTCCTGGGTGGTCATAAAGGTTCCTTTCTCTTGGGTTGTTTGGCGACAATCTCCAAGAGGGTACCTGACCACCCTTTCTTATGCAATGTGTCAACTCAAGTCCGTCTTCGGACAATTTTACTGAGCTTTGTTACACTTTCATGTCAGGTTTGTTAATGTCTCGTGAAATTCAAAAACCGTTTCCAAAACCTCCTCCCTGCTCCTCACCACCATATCACACGCAACTTCAATCATCGCATTCACTACGGCGCCTTCACTCTCCCCAGCATTCCTGAAATCAGTCCTGACCCCTATAATTTTCTGCTCAGGCCTTCTCTTCGCGTAAAAATACCCGATCTCCTATGCAGTGCCATCATCCACCTGCGGACCGTCGAGCAGGGCGATCAGTATGTCGGCAGTGTCGAGATGGGATTTACAGCGGGAGAAAATCTCGTGTTTGGCAGCAGCACCAAGGGTCTCGATCTCGGACTGAGTAATGAGTTCATAGGGCCAGATTACGGTTACTGGCTGGTTCTTGGATGCAGCGAGCGATTCGATTTCTTTTTTCAGCTTTCGAAACCAGTCCCGTTCAGCTTCGGAAAAGAGTGGTCCTGCGAGGTAGATTTTCATCGCTAACCTCTCCACTTTACACGATGAATGCTGAATAGCCTAAAAGCACAATCTCTCTGCTTGAGTTCCTCATAGCATTATCGTTGTGAACGTAAGTGGCTCGCTCTGGCTCCTGGCTCTTCGGCAGTCAGGGACTTTGGGCACTGAAAACATCTGGCGGACCTCACCACGCTTTAATTATGGAAACACAATAATTATATGCCTCTTCGCTCCTCTTCGATTCCAGTAAGTTGAAGAGATATTTCTTGCCTTGATATTTAAAGCCTTCCGGTTTTCCTGCCCGCAGACACAATCTCCTTTTGTCAGTACTACTTATGAGATAGCTGAAAGCCGCTGAATCTTTTGGGCAATTGTCATTACCTGAGGCTTCATGAAGGACAACGGCGAGATTGCCGTCCAAAACCATCGTCCTTTTACCAGAGCTAACCCATGTCGGTCCAAGAACGAGATGAGGAGCCAGCATCACCTTGAGGTCGTTATACTTTTTGTTCAAAGCTTCCAATTCGCCTGTGAGTGTAATTACTTGGGCCTTGGCTGTTTCCAGGTCTTTCGAAACTTCGGCTAATTCAGAAGCCTTTTGCATATTTTTCTGTTCAGCTGAATCGAGCCTCGACGCAAGACCTTTATATTGTGGCTCTAGTTTGCTGTATTCATTGTCCAATTTTTGCAAGGAATTCAGCAACTCAATATTCTTGTCCGCCAGAGCTTTGTTATTTTTTTGATCGGTGAGTAGCTCCTGGTTCTTATCCCTCAGTTGGTTTGAAAGCTTATGATGCATTATCCAATAAGTCGCAGAGACAGACATCCCTATCAGGAACACAAAATAGAAAAGCAAGGTTATCGGGTATATACTAACGGTTCTTTTTGGCTCTTCTATCAGCATAATGTCTCCTGGAGAAATACTGATTAAACCATAGTGAGCTCTGTTCTGCTGTCCAGGCTAGGGAAATATTAAAAATAAAGTCGACTCTCGCCCATGCAACCTGCCTGAATCACGCCTTCCTCTTCCGAATTCTCGTCTGCTTCGGTTTGCTGGCTGTCACTTTCTCAGTTGCCGCTTTAGGAGCCGTCGCTTTGGCCTTCGCCTGCCTTCTCGCTTCCACGTACTTCTTCAGATTCTCAGGAACTCCTCTCTTCTTCGCCGCCTTGCTCCTGGCCTTGGTCAATGACTTTGCAGCCAATGGGGTCCTCAGCGTGAATCCGTATTTCTTCTTGTATTCTTTCGCAGTCATGCCATGAGAGCCGAGGTGATTTTTGGTAAGCTGTCTCATCTCTGCCCCGCATTCAAGGCAGATCACTTTGTCATTCTGGATAGAATCGGCAGGTGTGAGTGCTTGGGCAGGCGCCGCTTCTTGTATTTTGGGTAGTTCGATCTCCCCCGACTCTGCCTTTTGGAGATCATAAAGAGCGCCGTAGACCTGCCGTAGAGATGAGCTGATGTCGGCACTGGACATGGGAGTGCGGGATACTTGGGTCTGAACGATTTCTGATGCGATTTCAATGAGTTTTTTGGGCATTGGCGAATCCTTTTAGTGGCGAAGGTAAATGGAATACTTAATGGTTCAGAATGTGGGATTCTAATGGTTTAGTAAAGGAATGCAATGATTTTCGAATACATGCGGGAGATTGGTAGGCTGAGTGATTACAACTGCCCAAAGGAAAATTTCTCATACATCGCTGCGAGCTGACCGATATCCTCTATGGATATGGCCATGATTTATTGAAAATGAAAGGCTATCAATGGTCAATTTAGATAATTTTAGCGCTCAAATCGAAGAACTGATCAAGGGCATGGAACGAATGAGCGACAAAGAATTTTTGCGGGCTATCCGAACCTATGGGGATCGGCTATCTGAGGCGGCTATTGTCAGATTGTCGAGGCTGTTGGTAATGGAGCGAAATGGTGCGACTTGGAAATGTATGAAGTGTGGCGGAGTAAACTTCCACAAGCAGGGGTGCTCTGAGGAGAGGCTCTAAGAAAGTCACGCTGTCAGATATTATTTCCCCAATGCTTACCAGCTCCTCCGGACACTGTTCCCTTATGTCCTTTCCCTGGAAGAAAAAAAGCACTCTTCCTAAACCACGATTATAGTTTATCTGAAAGGTGTTAGAAATGGGCAAAATACTGATACCTGCTATGAAACCAGAGGATTGGAAATGCTTACTTGCAGACCCCGATAAACATTGGCGAGACGACTATTCAGCCAAGGAGCTTGCCTGTTGTTGGCAAGAAGCTAATGACTTCCCGAACAGCATCAAGAAAGTTCTGACTGGAGTGCCTCAATTCGAAGGGATCGAAATGCTTCTGGGGATTCCTGAGCATCAAGTTCCCCTGCGGGGAGGTTCAAGGCCATCGCAAAATGATATCTGGTGTCTAGCTCGTTCCAGTGATGGCTTGGTCTCGATCGCTGTTGAAGGCAAAGTTTCCGAGCCCTTTGGACCAATGATTTCCGAATGGGGGCCAAAATCATCATCTGGAAAAGAGGAGAGGCTGGGTTCCCTTTGCGAAATACTTGAAATTGATAATCCCCCTCCTGGAGAAATACGATATCAACTCCTCCATCGTACTTGCTCAGCCATACTGGAGGCAAAGCGTTTCTTTGCGAAGTATGCCGTTATGCTGGTTCATTCCTTCAGCAAAGCAGACGAAGGATTTCAGGACTTCCAAAATTTTGTTTCTCTGTTTTGTCCGACCAGAGCCGCAGTCAATGAGATTGTTGATGTTGGACGCAGAGATGGGGTGCAGCTTTTTTGTGTTTGGGTTAGAGAAGATCGATAGTGGTTTACTTTTTATTCGGGCATACTTCCTGAAACCGATCTGCTGCCACTAAGTTTTTCTCGTCCCTTCTTAAGCAACCTGTAAAACTCCTCTTCAAGCTTTTTGTTGCTCCCCTTCATGGCCTTCACGACCCTTTCAGCCCAGTCCAGATATTCCAAGCGCCTTTCGATTGACCAGTCTGGTGGAGGCGAATAGGCTACATCCTTTATATTGCAAATCTTATCGGCTATTTTGATCAACTTGGCGCCTGGGCTCAGGTGAGGAGCGTGTTGCACCTGGAGTTCCTTGCGGGTTTCTTTTGGAAGGCTTTTGTCGTCGGATACCTCAAGTATCACTGACAGTATTGCTCTCCCGAACTCTCCCTCCACCTCTTCTGGCTTGGTCTCAGTGTCTTCGATAACATCATGGAGAAGGGCAGCAGTTAAAATAGCTATATTTCTAATTGCTCCGACACTCCATAAGATTTCGGCAACATCGATGGGATGATTGAAGTAGGGCGTTTGTTCCGCATCCTTTCTCTTCTGCCATCGGTGCCGATGAGCGCCAAATTTCAGCGCAGAGATGAAAAGGCCAAAATCTTCAGCGGGTATTTGATTCATGCAGAACCCCCCAGAGCGAGCCAGAGCCAGTTAAGCAATCTTTACTTCTTGTTGAGGCTACCTACGAAATCGATAGCGTGGAGAAAAGTAGCCTTATCGAGCCTGTAGTCTTCGGATGCGGCGTGATTTATCTGGACCCATTCACGCATCCTTGGCCTTCCCATAGGTTGAAATGGGACGACTTGTTCGTTGCTTAAAAGGTTGGTAGCAACTTGTTCGGGCAGCTTAATTCCAACTCCATCTCCATAAATACAGGCGAATAGCTTTCTGTGGATGTAATAGGCAGGATACCCGAACATCTTGCCGCCCGTAACACCTGGAAGGCTCAATAACATGGAATCAAGCACTCTTTTATGTTCAGGATTGAAATCGATTCTTGCCATATGCTTTTCAAGCCTTTTAAAGTTGTGCAGGTCTCTGAGAACGAATTGTGATGTGATCGGCACTCACTTCGCAGGACTCGTTAAAGCAGGTGAGTTGGCTGCATAATTCAAAATCGCCTTCAACAAGCTCGCACTATACCCAAGCTGCACGTAGGCTTCCTCTTTGGTCAGCATCCGGTTCTCTGCTTTAAGCTGATAGCCCAATTTCATCGACAGATTCGCTATCCGCACTATCTCCCCCACCAGATCGTCCTCCGACTTAATCACAATCGGATATACCTTGATCCGATCCAGATGGTCCAGCACTTCATCTTCTACGATTCCATCCATCGCATTATGATGCTGGCGGTTAAAGGTGTCGACGGTATTGTGCAGCGGCATAGACAGGTCGCCGACATAATGACTTAGCTTGAAAGACTCTGCTTGGAATTAAGAAATGCATGCTCAAAAAATGATCTTAGGTACCAGGCTAGGTCCCACTCAATGCCGCTGTTATGACGCCATAAATAACAGGCAGATAATGCTCCAGAACGCTCTGGAGTCAATCGTCGATTTTGTTACGTACAGAGAGATATTGCAGCTCCTGACCGCGGACAGATAATCGGAATTACCGGCGGGAAGAGGCCCCTAGGCTTGAAAAATTAGCGGTCTCTATTCTGAAGTTTGAAAATTCGCTGATTTTCCCTCGTCGAAAGAGAGAATCAAGTCTTCCAGACGGTTCTCGACTGTTCGATTCAGTGGTGGCGGCCCTTTTTGTCTTTCTTGAAACAAGCATTGCAGCTATTTTTGTGGCCGCAGGCACAGCTGGATGGATTCCGCTTCGCCCGGTTATATTCGCGGTTCCTGCCGCGCTGGTCCACTTCCAACTCCTCGCCGCGCTTTCGAACCGTGAACCATAGATTCCAGCTCGTTTACATACGCCTTCATTTGTTCTGCCTGGGAGTTCATTTCCTCGGAGGCGGCAGCCGACTCTTCCGCATTGGCCGAATTGCTCTGGACGACCTTCTCAAGCTCTGCAACCGCCTTGCTCACCTGACCGATTCCTTGGGCCTGTTCTTTCGAAGCCGCCGCGATCTCACTTAACAGCTCTCCCGATTTTGAAACGGTGGTTGCGACGGAATTGAATTCGTTATTGGTTGCGTCAACCAGAACTGAGCCTTCCTTAACCCTCTTTACAGTTCCCTCAATAAGATCGGCCGTGTTCTTTGCGGCCTGCGCAGCGCGCATGGCGAGATTTCTCACCTCATCAGCTACAACGGCAAATCCCGCTCCTGACTCGCCCGCTCTTGCCGCCTCCACCGCTGCGTTGAGGGCAAGAAGGTTCGTCTGAAATGCTATTTCGTCAATGGTTTTGATGATCTTCTGGGTCTCCAGATTTGCCTTGGTTATCTGCCCCATGGCCCCTGTAAGCTCGACCATGGACTGGTTTGCTTTTCCAACGGTGTGCCTGGCGTCGGTCATCAATTGATTGGCCTGGGTAGCATTTTCAGCATTCTGCGTCGTCATGGAGAAAATTTCCTCCAGGGATTCGGTAGTCTCTTCTATTGAAGCAGCCTGCTGCGATGCGCCGTCGGCGAGTTGCTGGCTTGCGTGCGACACCTGGCTGGAAGCCGAGGCGACCTGGTCGGAGCCTTCCATTAGTCCGCTAATGGATTTCCGCAGCGCCCCATTGATCGACTTTGATATAAGCCAACCAAGGACACTGAGCATGAAAATCCCACCCAACGATACAGCGAAGCTGATACGATCAGTCGAACGGTTGCTGCTCTCAATCACCGCATTGGAGGTTTCGGATATGCTCTTGGATTTCTCCTGTATCTGCACCGCTGTAAGCTGCAGCGTCCTTTTCAAATCGTTGTTCCTGTTCCACCGATCGAATATGGCGTCCTCGATGCGCGCGACTTCAGCCAACAGGGGTTCCGCAGCCTTCCATGGCTGGACGAATTCCGTCTCTTCTTTCGCCTTCAGTTCTGCGGATTTGCCGTTGTAGGCGGCTGAAACCGACATCCCGACGTTTTTTCTTTTCAACTCTAAATTCTTTTCGATTGCCTGCCGGGCCGCATGGTACTTCGAAGCGTTGCCGTGAAGAAACAGGTCCTGGATATTCATTATCCTGTCCGACATGAGGACCAGGAGGTCGCTCACCTCTTTGCGCAATGCGTTTTTGTTGCTGTCTAAGAATTCACCCGTGGTATTGAGCAGGGCTTCTTCTCTTTCAATGGCGCCGACGATTTTTTTGAGATGAGTGTCAATTAATTCGATTTTGGCAAAAAAGTCCGCTTTTGCTTTATCCATCTCATCAAGGCCCTGGGCTGTCAGCCGAAAGATGCGCGCATGTTCGGCTTCCGTCTGGGACATGGCTGAGGCGTCATTGCCTATCCCTGCACCCACGTCAAAAGAGCGTATCCGCTCGAGGGCCTCACCGAGCCTTTGCCGGCAATCGCTCAGGCTGGACAACTCATTTGGATCCAGGGTATTTATGAATTTTTCCTCGGCCATCATGACTTGCAGCATTAGTATTTCAACCATCTGGCTGTGCTTGAGCACACTGGCGTAGGTATTCTTCTTTGCCGCGAAATACTTTGCGACCCCTGAAATGCATGTCACACCCATTATCCCGAGGATCACCAGCATGAAGATTTTGTTGCGAATACTCAATGCCTTAAACCATGTCATCGTTGACATCTGACCGCTCCTGTGGCCATGCCGAAGATTGGCATCCGCCCGCCTGATGGGATTGCTGCGGCCGGAAGTCCCCATCGTGTTGATGAACGTCCGCTTCGGGCATCCGGCATTTCGGCGATTTTCTCAGCATGAAGTGGAAGTTCCCGATAAAACTACTCTAACCATACACCTGCAGCTACGTAGATGTCTTTCCCCGGCACTCGATATACGTAAGTCCGCTTTTGGCAAAGCTTTTTTTCAGGGCCTTTGGGCCACACGTACTCGACCCAGCCCTCGCCCTGCCTAGCCACCTCGGTGAGTTCGGCTCCGAACATTTTGCCGTTGGCATCCTTCAAGCCGCCCCAAGCTTTCCCGACCATACCGGGCGCCATCGGATGCGCCAGCACCTTGCCATCCTGTATGTCGGCCGCATACACATAGGAGTCTTTCCAGACAAAAGACCCATGCGCGTCCTGAATCTTGGCCATCGCTGCTTCTACTCCAATCTCATTGATTAAGGCGGCAGCCTCTTTGCATTTGGCTATACACTCCTCCTTGGTGGCTTGCTCCTGTGCGATGGCCGTCCCAAAGCAAAGAACAAAAATGAACCCTAAACACGCCGAAAACAATGCCACTCTCTTCATTTTTACTTCCTCCTGATTGTTCGGAATTCGGTTCTAAAAACATACTAATTTTTTACTCATATCGGAGATTCACTCGATTGGCTTTAGTCTTTTTCGCCATCACATTGGTAAGTTGCCAAATCTTGCCAATCCTTGAACCCCGCAGAACGCATTCCCGCATAACGCTTATAAGAAACAGTCCGTTCAGCATCATGGCGGTTCTTTCAATCGCTACCTTGGTGTTGTCCCAGGAGGATATAGTTGTCGAATCAGACCGCTCATACAGGGCCAATTTAAACCCATCAGCCCCATTTTGTCTGGACGGGCCAGTTAAATAATGAATTGTCCATCAAATCATCAGCGGCATGGATTATCCTGCGAATCCTTGTTCCTACCTGCTTCTCTGATTTTGCGCTTCCAACGACTGCCTGTCTCTAAGGGGCTACGAATTTAGTGAAGCAGATAGATTGTAGTCAGGTACATACAAGATGGAATTCAGGGTTGGTGACACGTTCGTTGTACAGGGAAGTTGATATTAATTGAAAGATAGTATTGGTCTTCAGAGAAGAATCAATACTAACAACTGACCTCAGGATCAGAAAACCTTGCATTAAGAATCGTCGATTATTATTTTCGGCCAGCAGTCAAACATAGTTAAAAGGCTGACGCTATTGATTTCGCATGTGAATAACGACGAACTGTTTTCATTTTGTGGAGGCTAAAATATGACTGTGCTTGTGGTGAATGATCACGAAATGCAACTTAATCTCATGAAAAAACAGCTTTCTCATGCTGGACATACAGTGATTTTGTGCTTTTCCGGGAAGGAAGCTATCGAAAAGCTCAAACTCAATAAAATAGATGTGGTCATTACCGATATGGAAATGAGTGGTATGACAGGCGAGGAATTGCTTGCACATATACGACAGACATATGGATCGTTGCCAGTCATTTTGATGAGCGGGAACCACGGCAATTTGAGGAAAAAAGGCTTTGACGGATATTTGGCGAAGCCGTTTTCCATGCAAGACTTGCTAACGGTGGTGGACAATGCACTCAAATAGTCACTTATAGGGATATGTCCCTGAGGACCTTGGAAAAGTTGGTCGGTAAACGCGACGATTTTCGCGGTCTATTGCTTATTTCAGCTTCTCATCCAGCACCTTTTAATGTGGACTTCGGGTCATATATGATTTGAGAATGAGAATATTTTAGACGGCACCCCTCCGATCGAGAAGGAGGAGAGCTGTACGTACTAAAGCCTGCTTTTCTGAGTGATTTAAACTTCAACGGAAAACAGCCTTGCAGAGACAGCCGCTCTATGTCAAAAGATATGCTTAGTTTTGGCTGTAAAAAGTGAAATAAAAAGAGATGCCCGGTACTGCCGTTGAGACGCTGATTAGCTTCGACGATCCCGTCCGGTTGGGCGGGCTGGACCGGAACTGTTTCAAACCGGGTTAGAGTGGGAATTCTTCCGCCGTTATGAACACACTTGAAGAACGGGACAGCTCTCGGTTAAGGCTGGAGCATGATATCTACGTCGACCTGGCTAGAACGCTCACTTCTACGCTCGACCCGTCCGAAGTCCTGCAAATTATAATGCAAAAAGTTGGACAACTGCTCGCCCCGAAAAACTGGTCCCTTATTCTAATGGAGCCCGATGGTGAGCACCTCCGGTTCGAACTGGTGGTTGGAGAGGGAAGCGAGGTCCTTACCGGGCGCCGGCTAAAAATCACAGAAGGAATTGCGGGCTGGGTAGCCCGAAGCGGCGAAGCAATTCTAGTCAAAGACGCGCGGAAAGACCCCAGATTTTACAGCCGGTTCGATGAGCTTTCGCGCTTTGAAACCCGTTCGATCATCTGCGTTCCCTTGAAAAACAAGGGAAAAGTACTTGGGGTTGTGGAACTGATCAACAGGCTCGAGCAGGCATCCTTTACAGAGCTGGACATGCTTTCACTGCAAACAATCGCCGAGTATGCCGCAATCGCGATCTCCAACGCGGACCTCTACCGGAATATGCAGCGGCTTTCGATCACCGACGACCACACCTCCCTTTTCAATATGCGTTACCTCTATGAGGCCCTGGATGGTGCATTGCGGTCTGCGGACGAAGTAGGAGGCGAGGTCTGCTTGATTTTCTTTGACCTGGATCGGTTCAAGCATGTGGTGGACACACACGGACACCTGCTTGGAAGCAAGGTGTTAAGGGAGGTGGGACTCCTGCTTCGCAGAGTGGTACGGCCTGAAGATATTCCCGTTCGCTACGGGGGGGATGAGTTCGTGATCTTGATGCCTGGGACCGGAAAAGAAGAGGCGGTCGAGTTTGCTCGTCACATTCGGGAGCAAATCAAGTCCAATCTCTTTCTGTCCGAGGAAGGTCTGGATCTCCAGATCACCGCCTCCTATGGGGTTGCCTCCTATCCTCGGGACGCAAAGAACAAGGGCGACCTCTTGCGGGTTGCCGATTCGGCCATGTACAAAGTAAAGGAAACCACGCGCGATTCCGTCGGATCGGCCTGATATGATGTAGCAGCATTCGCCATTAGCACCCCCTTAACTCTGACTGGCGGATAGCAGCCTGCAAGCTCCGAGCATGGACGTGTGTCCTTGTATCTTGCCAGAGGTGAAAAGCCTGACCAAGCCAGTGTGCGGAACGGAAATGATTCGGATATAGAAAGATTCTGAACGGTCCGCCGCATAACGCCACATAGGAGAGAAGTGTGAACTTTGTCCGAGCCTAAACAGGCGGCTGCCTAAAGGGTTTGTTACGTACAGAGCAATTTAATGGAGAAAAATGTCCAAGTTGGAGACGTATGAATCGGGATTTGCCTGACTGCTGCCAAGGAGACTGTGAAGCGATTCGTTTCTCGTGCGGTCCGGCTTTATGAGCAAGAGCAGGAGGAGCCTTTCGGCTCCCCCTTGCTTGGATTGTATCTGCGGCGGCACCTGCACCGCCCTATTGTTTAGTCGGGACAAACTCGTACAATGGCCGAAACAACAGACTTCATCTCGTCGTTGCGTTTCCGTTGGAAAGGTGCCCGGCGATTCCCACGTCTCATTGAGGAATGCAACTCCCGGCTCCATTGCAAAAGCCGCCGGAACACGGGGTGCTACTGGACGGATATACGCAAGCGCCAGTAGCCTGATTCACACCGGTGCTACCGCAAATTCCGGTAGTGATGCAGGAGCTTGCCGTGCAATAGCCCGAGGAGCAGACACCCGAGGCACATGCACCGCCATTCGCGCCCGAGAGAGCGACGCAGGTGTTACTTGAGGTGCACACAAATCCTGCGCAGCAATCAGCATTGGTTGCGCACGATGCACTGGCTTGAGTCCAAGGTCCCGGGTTAATTTCCCTGGTTACGAGTTCCTGCCGCGACTGATGAGATACTGTGCTATACAATAACATTTATTGCTTAATATCAGGGAGCTGCCAGTTTCAATCTTGAACTTTCAAGTCTCAAGTTATGACAGCCGAAAGCGAGGCAGCGCTGGACCTGAAACTTGAACCGGTCTAATCACTTGCTTAGAAAGGAACAGAAGATGAAACTTCGGCAAAAGATGATCATATATAACCTGTTCCCTTTGCTGGTCGGCAAATTCACTGACTGGACAAAGCATCTGGAAAGGGCTGTCCAGATGGGTTTCAACTGGGTTTTCATCAACCCTGTTCAGCTTCCTGGCTCTTCCGGTAGTTTGTATTCGATAGTGGACTATTCGCAACTGAACCCGCTTTTTGTCGACCCCAAGAGCAAAAAATCGCCCGAACAACAACTCACAGACATCATCGAAACTGCAGAGAATCTCGGCCTCAGGATGATGATAGATCTAGTGGTCAATCATTGTTCCGTGGATTCCGATCTTCTGAAAACACACCCGCGGTGGTTCCAGTGGGAATCTGATGGCCGTGTTGCCCATCCTTTCGCTGACGAAGACGGCAAAAAAGTCGTCTGGAAAGATCTCGCGAAGTTTGATCATAGAAATACCGAAGACAAGGAAGGTTTATACCAGTTCTTCTTGAACGTAGTTAAATCGTTGATAGGGATGGGTTTTAAAGGCTTCCGCTGTGATGCTGCCTATCAGATTCCCAGAATCTTCTGGGAGAGGCTCATTTCCGAAATAAAAAAGGCATATCCCGAAGTGTTCTTTTTTGCCGAGACACTCGGGTGCACACCAGATCTCACCAAGCAAACCGCTAGTGCAGGCTTTGATTACATATTCAACAGCTCGAAATGGTGGGACTTCAAAAGCCTGTGGCTCATGAAGCAATATGTTATTACAAGGGAAACCGGGCGGTCCATTTCGTTCCCTGAAAGTCACGACACCGTGAGGCTATGTGAAGAACTGAACGGAAATATTGACGGGATAAAGCAGCGTTACATGTTCTCTGCCCTCTTTTCAGCCGGTGTTATGATGCCAATCGGGTTTGAATTTGGCTTTCGCAAAAAGCTCCATGTGGTGAAAACGCGACCGAATGATTGGGAACAGACAAACATCGATTTGCGCCCCTTTATTACCCAGATGAACAAGATCAAGTCTGAGTATGACGTCTTTCAGGAAGAGGCTCCCTCGGAAATAATGCATTACAACAATGAAAACATTTTACTCATGTGGAAAGCATCCATGAACGTCATAGAAGAATCCTTGTTAATTCTCAATAAGGACATATATAACAAACAACATTTCTATACGGAAAAGCTGCAAGAATATTTCCACGCCGCTGCTCCCCTGGTTGACATTTCACCGGAATATCCTCTGAATTATCTGCCCGTGCCATTTTTGTATGATCTTCGGCCGGGACAGGGCATTCTGTTGCTCTCATCACTAGAAGCGCCGGAAGAGTAGCACAACTGGGCGGAAGTGACCGGGACGGCCAGAGCAAGAGAACAAGCCGGAAATAGGGTACCGCGAATTCAACTTTGTCAGGAAGGATAAATAAGCATACCAGCTCGAGTTTTTTGGTTGGTCATCGCTCAAAAAGCACAAATAGGCGAAGGATTACAGTTTTCGTCACCGGTACATACGTCGGGCACCACCCTGGATTGATTTGTTTTGGGCTGCATTCTCGGAAGGGGACGGTGAATTGCTCACGCAAGGCTGCAACTCTCTTTCCCCGAATTAGCCACTCTGGGTTCCACCACAAACTGGACTTCTTGGGTAATCCTCTTGAAATGCAACCTCCATTGGATCCGCTACGATCTCCCCCTCACTCGATCTGCCATATCGTCCAGGATCCACCGTAATGTCATCCCGCCAAAGAGCCATAAGGTGGAAGCCAAATGTTGATGAGACGGGGAGGATTTCTGGTGGGGTCTTGATCATCGTCCCTTCGTGGATGTATCATTTTAGCCGAATTTCATGAGGCTGAACGCGAGCTAAAGCTCTATACAGCATAGCGGTATCCAGAATAATGGAGCATGAGAATGGAACGGAAGCTGTCAATCGGAGAACTGAAAACAATCCTTGCCACCCTGTTTCTCTTGGCGGGATTTCTCTGCCAGGGCGGTTTTTGCTTTGCAGCCGGTTCGGAGCCAGCCGGAAATACGGGCCAAATTGAGGCCGTCGTGATCCAAGTCGATGAATGGGCCGTTTATGTACCCAATCTGATTTTCTATTTTGATACACAAATGGATAAAAGAAAAATAGAGACGTTGAAAAGGGTGGCCAACCAGTTGCGAAATAAGAAGGCACTAATCACTTACTCTTCGACCGGAGACCTCAGCAAGGACAAACATATCCTGCTCTCGGATATTGTTTCTGCGCCAGAGAAGCGCAATCTGGAGAAACCGGTACGCGAAGCGATTAAACCGTCCAGTGACGCGCAAGGGGAAGTAGTCCCAAAGCTGTCGGAGGAGAAAGTGCACTCAACCGAGACGTTTTCCTCGCAGGCGCAGATCAGCGATAAGCAGGTCTCTGCGCTTGTCGAAGCACTTCGTCTGTCTGCTCCAAATACCGGAAACCCCAATGACGGTCTCTACAGCGATTGGAAGATTAAGTGGGAAAACATCCTTCGGTGGTCCAAGCGATGTACTGGAACGGAAATGGAGCCGGCGGAATTCCAAGCGAACACTGAAAAAGCGCGTGCCATCATTGCCTGTATAATGGGCAAAACACTGCGTGAGCAGTACGGGATCAGCAATGATGAGTCTGTAGCTGTACGTCGCGCTGCATCCTGGTGGATGACGGGCGATCCTGATAAATATGATACCACCCCGACCAGTTCCTATACCATGAAAGTCCTGGGTTTTTACAGGAGAGCACGCTGATCAAAACTAATGCCAGAGTGGAGAATAACCAAACGGGTTTCAGCACTATAAAGTAAGGGGACAAACAGCCCCGATTTCGCCCTCGATCCAGAACTTCGTGCATGGCTATCTTGATGTCGTTCAAGCCCTGCTTGCCAAGGGGGCCGATACTAATCTGAAAAATAAAGGTGGCATAACCGCGTTGATGATGGCGACCGGGAAAGGCCATCTTGAGATCAAGGAACTACTCCTCAAGGCAGGAGCAAAGGAATAATTTGACCATAATGAACTCGTTGCTTCGATTTCTCTGCCCTGGTGCATTTATGTCGTTTAAATGAGTGCTTACTTGAAGAAATTTAAGGACTTGAATTAACCGCTCTTAAGAGTCCGCTTTCTCATTTGACGGCATGGAATCAAGGAAAAGCACGACTAGAATCATTACGGACATTCCGGCAAGGATGGATCGCCTGCCTTGGAGCCGTTTTCACTGGCTGGTAGTGGTGGCGCTCGGGATTATCTGGATTCTGGACGGCCTTGAAGTCACCATCGTAGGCTCGCTCAGCGGAATTCTTCAGCAGGCGCGAACACTTGGATTCTCAAGCGCGGACATCGGCTTTACCGCTACATCGTATCTCACCGGAGCGGTACTCGGATCGCTCTTCTTTGGCTACCTCACAGACAGGCTGGGCCGGAAGAGACTCTTCAATATTACTCTTGTTTTTTATTTGAGTTCAACGGCATTGACCGCATTTTCATGGGACCTGTGGAGTTTTGCGGCCTTTCGGTTCCTGACCGGCGCCGGAATAGGCGGCGAATATTCCGCCATCAATTCCGCTATCGACGAACTCATTCCCGCGCGCGTCCGCGGAACAGCCGACCTCATAATCAACGGGAGCTTTTGGGTGAGGGCGGCACTCGGTTCCGGAGGGTCACTGATCTTCCTGAACGAAAATATATTTCCCGCAAATATTGGCTGGCGGCTGGCCTTCGCCCTCGGAGCGTTCCTCGGACTCATCGTCCTCGTTTTGAGGCAGTTCCTCCCGGAGAGCCCGCGATGGCTCATGACCCACGGGAGGATCACCGATGCCGACTCAATCGTCCGGGAGATCGAGGAAAACATAAAACACCGCATGCACATCGATCAACTGCCTGAGCCCGCAGGCACGATCGAGATCGACCCCGGGGCCCGTGTGGGCATACGGCAAATGGCAAAGGCGATTCTGCGATCTTACGCCCGGCGCACCGTGCTTGGAGTTTGCCTGATGGCATCTCAGGCGTTTTTCTATAACGGCATCTTTTTTACTTATCCTCTTGTGCTCACATCTTTTTATTCGGTTGCTCCCGACCGCCTCGGACTCTACCTTCTACCATTCGCCTTGGGCAATTTCATGGGCCCGCTCCTGATTGGCCGCCTTTTTGACTCAGTGGGGCGCAGGCCCATGATCGCGATAACCTATTCACTTTCAGGGCTGCTTCTTATCATTTCGGGAAACCTTTTCGTCCACAACATCTTGACCTCTGTCACACAAACCATCGCATGGGTGGGGATCTTTTTTATCGCCTCTTCGGCGGCAAGTTCCTCCTATCTGACGGTCAGCGAAATTTTCCCGGTCGAGACGCGCGCGGTTGCAATATCCCTATTCTATTCAGTTGGGACGGGAGTAGGCGGGGTCGCGGCACCGTATATCTTCAGCGTGCTCGTGCAGTCGGGGTCACGTCTGAGCATCTTCTACGGTTATCTGATTTGCGGGGTTCTGATGATAGGCGCCGCCATCGTGGAGCTAGCTATCGGAGTAGACGCGGAACGAAAATCTCTTGAAGATATTGCCAGTCCGCTTTCATCCGGTCCAAGACCCAAGTAACAAATCACTGGAGTAGCCGCCAACTCAGGCTCAGCGAAAGTTCACCTTCCCAACATCGTAACTCTCCGATTTCTCAAGATATGATTTGCTTATAGAATCCCGCTGAGAATTTCACCTCGGGAAATCTGGTTTTCAGGGCACCAAAATGGCGAGAGGATCTCGGCCGTGACGAAAGTGGAGATTGTTGTTTTAAGAATTGGTTACAAATAGTAGCTTAGCTTGAAAGACTCTGGTTGGAATTAAGAAATGCATGCTCAAAAAATGATCTTAGGTACCAGGCTAGGTCCCGCTCAATGCCGCTGTTATGACGCCATAAATGGTAGTGATGGTCTGCAACAGGATCGAGAGGTTTGAGTCATATAGCACGCGCCATTCTGGACCATAACCGCCCGTTTTGCATCAAGTAACGGAAAGATCGCTAATTAATTCCGCTCACCGCCCGGCTTTGTCGAGCACGTCATCTTTCGGATCGTGGCAAACTCCACATATGATCTGAAGAATATGTGGATTTCAGAGGTTCGTTTTTCGCAAGGATAGGAGAGAAATCTTTAGTTCTGGGGCTCGGAAATGATCACCGGTTCCTTAATCCAATTCTTGTCTGGTTGTTTAGTCAGACTCAAAAGCCCTGCCGGAATGACGAGATGGTAGCCTGTCTTTTTCATGGAGGATTGAGCCACCTTGACGCACAGAACTCTAGCATACTCCCGGAACTGTCAAACTCTGGGAGTCCACCGGCAGAGCCGGTGGTTTACCCCGCTTATTAGGTCATCAATGTTCCGAAGGCTCTGTTATTAAGACTATCGGCGAGGTTTCCGGGATGAAATCCACTCCGTTCGACGTAACAAAGATTCTGACTCCTAAAAGTAACATCATCCTGCTTTTGAGCTTCTTCCACTGCCCATTAATCGATTCAGCTACTCACCTGCTCTCAGCGGTGCGCAACCGTGGAGGTGGAATATATACCTTTCGTAATCCTTCTTTAAGTGAAATTGCGGATTCCGGACAGCGCCGCGCACACGTCCCGCAGCCAAGGCAGGCGCTTTCATCCCGCTGGGCCACCCCGTCCTGGTTCACTTTGATATTGTCCGTAGGGCACCCTTCTTCACAAACGCCGCACCCCGTACAAGCGTCGGCGTCGATCACGGAAAGGTAGTAAGTGGAATTGATCAACGGCATGGTTCCGTCCCGCCACATTCGAAGGGTATCGCAGCAATCCTTGCAGCAGTTGCATATGCCGGTTTCAGGGCTGGATTCTCTCGATCCGGGGTGAAACGTCTTGTGAATAAGCCCTGCCTGGTCTGCTTCTCTCAGGATTTTCAGGGCTTCCTCGCGTGTAACAATCTTGGAAAACCCTTGTGCGCTGGTATGCTGTGCGGATTTACCGAATGAAAAGCAAGTCTCCGTGGGAGCATTGATCTTACACTTTTGTCCCAATACTTCATGCCGCTGCCGGCAGAAGCAATGTCCCACGGCGATAACGTCAGCCTTCTTGATGATCTGTTCAACGCTCTGGCTAGGGACTATGAACTCTTCAGGGACTCCCATCGATTTTTCAACCGGCATTATTCGGATCGCTTTGCCGTCGACGGTTTCAGTTTTCGGGATTGTCCTGTCGATGGCTGGAAACGAGGCAAATACCGGCGACAGCTCATCGTAGCGGGCTTGGTTATACTCCCGGAGCTCAATCAGCTGCTTTTCGAACAGTTCGGCAAGTTCTTTTTCCTCAGGGCTGCCGGTCAGTTTACCCATAAAGCTATACTCCATCAGCCCGACCAGGTAAAGCGGCAGGAGCCGATAGACCACGACACCGCTTGAACCGGGTTGGTTCATAGCAAGCCCCTTCTTTGCCAGGCTGGCTGCAACCCGCTCAATCTTTTCCTCTGAAAAACCGCTCGACGCGACCAGTTGCGCCATGGTCTGAGAAGGCTTTTCGTGGAAGGCACGGATCAAGTCCAGTTCGTCTTCGGCGTCACCCACTACATGTTTGAGAACGGCGACAGCCGTTTCTGTAACCGGAAATTTAACCAGCCCCTGCTTGCATACCACAGCCACCGCCTTGTTTAATTTTTCCGATAATGTCAATTGGGCCATAGACGTGTCTCCTTTAGGGTAGAAAGCACGTGATGAGGTTCGTTCGGTCAAGTGATATTTATGCCTCAATGTTGCAATGAGCAGATGACCTTAGCCAATCAGCACTCTAGCGTCCAAAGCAAAAGCCCCCTTTCCGTCATCGTTTAGGCTGACCGGGTTCAAATCCATTTCGCGGATCTTCGGGAAGTAGTACATCAGCAGCGACACCTGGACAAGGATTTTCGCAGCAGCTTGGAGATCCGCTTCTTCCATGCCCCGAAAGCGGCCGAATATGCGTCTCCTTGAAAGCTCCCCAAACATCTCCAGGGCAGTGCAGATATCGATGGGGCAAGACGCCTGCTCACGTCTCTCAATACTTCAACCATGATACCCCCCATGCCGGTCAGCACTATCGGACCAAAGGATGGATCTCTTTTACCGCCTATCACAAGTTCCCGTATTGTAGGCATCATCTTTTGCACCACAATGCCCAGAATGTCATCGGATACCTTTTGTAACATGTGCCATTCGACATGGAAAGAATCTGAGCCGATTACGTTCAGGGCTATCGCTCCCTTGTCACTTTTATGAAGAAGAGAAGGTGAAACGGCTTTGAGCGCGACAGGAAATCCCAGCTCTTCAGAAACGTATCCAAGTCCTTGACCATACGCCAGGAAGCGGTAGGGATACCGATGAGATCTAACAAATCAATGGACTCGTGAAGAAGCGGCTGCCGATTTTGACCCTCAATGTTGGCGAACCATTTTTCTATTTTGTTTATGGGCATAACGGATGATGCGGTAATCACTCCGGGCTCCAACTTCACATGTCTTGATGCATAGCGACGTAGTTTATGCATTATTCCAAGTTAAAAGTGCCAGGCATGGCAACTCCTTTCCGTTGGATTTCAAACTTCAGCCGAGATGCTACTGTCATGCAACGCGAATAACGCCAGGAATTATGAAGCCAATCTCCCGTGCATTGTCAATAAACTTTTGGACTCCCATCCAGGTTTGTCTCAGGCATTGACACCTTCGGGCAGATATGTTAGCGCAAAGCCGGGGGTAAGGGGCCGTGAATCAATGATGAATGCGGAATGAGGAATGATGAGGGAAACCGCCCTTCATTCATCATTCACCACTCATCATTGTCTTTTAAGGAGAGCCGGACACGTATGTCTTCGATACAAGGCCGGGGGCGCGAAAACCAGGTCGACGAGCAGAGAGCGGACCCCGCCGCCGAATGGCGTTCGAACGTCAACCCGTGGTTTATTGCGGCCACCATGGTGCTGCCGATATTCATGGTGGTTTTGGATACGTCGGTGGCCAACGTGGCGCTCCCCCACATTGCCGGGAGTCTTTCGGCCAGTGCAGATGAAGCCACCTGGGTGCTCACCAGCTACCTGGTTGCAAACGCGGTGGTGCTGCCCATTTCAGGCTGGATAACCCAGCGCGTGGGCCGACGCCGCTTCATTATCGTCAGTCTCATCACCTTCATCATGTCGTCTCTTGCCAGCGGCGCCGCTGTTAGTTTGGACATGCTGATAATGGCGCGTGTAATCCAGGGGGCCAGCGGAGGCGCTCTGGTCCCGGTCGCCCAGGCGGTCCTGCTGGAGAGCTTTCCCCCGGCCAAAAGAGGGGAAGCGATGGCGGCATTCAGCTTTGGCGTCATTGTTGCTCCCGTTGTGGGGCCTACTCTGAGCGGGTGGCTTACCGACAACTATTCGTGGCGCTGGATTTTTTATATAAACCTGCCGGTTTGCCTTCTTGCCATATTGCTCACCAGTCTGTTTATCGAAGACCCTGTCAAAAGGGGGGACCAGGCCTCAAAATCAGTCGACTATATTGGCTTCACCCTGATGGCGGTCGGCCTCGGAGCGCTGCAGATCGCTTTAGACAGAGGGGAAAGAGCCGACTGGTTTGCTTCCGTCTGGGTGTGGGCGGCCCTGATCGGTTCGGGCGCCTGCCTGTTCGCCTTCGTGTTTTGGGAACTCTCCTGCAAGGAGCCAATAGTCGACCTGCGCGTTCTGTCTGACCGCAATTTCGCCGTGGGTACCCTGGTGGTCACGGTCTATGCTATCATTCTGTTCACCACTATGGTCATGATGCCGCTTTTTCTGCAAAACCTGATGGGCTACACCGCATTGGAAAGCGGGCTGGCCATGTCTCCACGGGGAGTGGCGGCGCTCGTTTCGGTAACTATTGTGGGGCGGCTGGTCAGCAGGATCGACCCCCGCATCCTGGTCGTTTCAGGCTTCAGCATCCTCGCTTTTGCCAACTTCTTTCTGGGTGAAATCAATCTGTCGGTTTCCATCGGCAATATCATCCTGCCTAACGTAGTCATTGGATTCGGGATGGGAATGACCTTCGTGCCGCTGACCACCCTGACGATGGGCACGATGCCCAATAAGATGATATGGGCAGCCACCGGCCTCTATAATCTGATGAGGATGATGGGCGGAAGCATCGGCATAGCGGCGGTCAACACGCTGCTTTCCCGTTATGCGCAAATACACCAGTCCCAGATGATCACGCATCTCACGCCGTATGAACCTGCGTTCAGGGAATCATTTTACAGGCTCACCGAGTTTTTCACTATGCATGGCGATCGGGTTTCAGCCATGCAAAAAGCCTACCTGTCCATCTACGACGTCCTGGTGTCCCAGAGCACTCTCTGGGCGTTTATCGACAATTTCAGACTGACCGGTTTTCTGTGCGTGGTGGGCATCCTCCTGACCTTCTTGTTGAGGAACGGAGCCTTCAAGGGTACGATACATTCCTCCGCCGATTGAGGTAGTCTTTCAACTCATCACATACGATCCGGTCCGTGGGAAGAGCCACGTCCGGCAAATCGTCCAGGCTGAAGAAAGCCGCTTCTGACGAAAATTTAAGGAATCTCAGGGCAAAGGAGGCCATTACCTCAAATAAATCCAACCATTAGGCAGTCAATTTTTGTAAGACCTTACTGGCGATTTTGTACCCTGATATAGGCGATGCTCTCTGTGAAACATCCGAATTGGAAGGACTTCGAGGGGCTTTCTGCTTTTCATTTCTTGCCAGAAAGTGGAATCTGTAGCCTGCCTCGATTTCGTGAATGTATGATCTGGACGTAGCAAATTTTCAGGACGTCGAAATTTCAATGTCCAGGAGAGTTATGATGACTCTTTATCTGAGGGCTCTTCTATGATTGAGACCACGTGGGAGGTTTCAGGCATTAAATCCACACCGAATCCACACTACGTTCAGGGTAAACTCTCACCCAAGCATGCTAACCAAAATGCCTTGATATAGCCGGAAACATTCACGCTGAGCGAACTCATCGGTAAGGCCACTTCAGCCTGCTCACATGCCTGTGCGGGGGCTCTCCAAAAAGCCGCTTGTATTCCCTGTTGAACTGCGTCGGGCTTTCATACCCCACCGCCAGTCCTGCTATGGCAGCATCTTCACTCTCTGCCAGCATCAATCGCTGTACTTCATATAAGCGAAGCCGCTTCTGGAACTGCAAGGGACTGAGAGTCGTTACCTGCGTGAAGTGTCTGTGGAAGGTGGATGTCGCCGTATTCACCCTCCTGGCTAATTCATCAACCTGCAAAGGCTCTTTGTAATTATCCCTCAACCAACATCCGATGCAAACTGTTGCAGTTTCCCTGAAGTCTACTCCACCGAAACCCGGATATTTTCTACCGGCGGCTTGATGAAGTAGAATTCGATCTGTTCAAGATGATATTTAAACTGGTTTATGTTTTTAGTAAGGATGGTAACAATAACTTCACCGACATTCTCAAAGTCTAAAATCAACGACCGATGAAACGGGGATGTCTTTTTTCAAGAAACGCAGTAACCGCTTCTATATGATCAAGGCTGCTAAAACATAGTGTTTCGACCGATTCTTCGTATTCCAAGGCTTGGGAGAGAGTGCACTCAAGGCCGTGCCGCAGCACCCGCTTTGCCATTCGAACAGCAAAAGGCGGGAGGGATGCAATTTCGCGGGCAAATTCGCGCGCCACATCAAGAAGTTGCTCGGCAAGCACGACTTCGTTCACCAACCCAATGGCCAGCGCCTGCGGAGCATCGATGATTTTCGCCGTGAGGACCATCTCCATTGCCTTAGTCAGCCCCACAACACGGGTCAGCAGAAAAGAGCTGCCATATTCAGGGGTTACTCCAACCCGAGCAAAGACAGCACCGAATCGGGCCTTCTCAGACGCGATACGCAGATCTGAAATCAGGGATAACGTGAGTCCCCCTCCGATAGCGGGCCCGTTGATCGCACTGATCAGGGGCGCCTCAACCTCCAACAAAGCCTTCGCCACGCGATTGCTATACATTTGGTGGACCCCGCCGTCCTCCTTGAACTTCCCGTAATTGGCCACAAAGCGGTGCATATTTCCACCGGCGCAGAAAGCCTTGCCTTCCCCCGTAAGAATTACGACCCGAAGATCATCCATGAGGTTCAGGGTTGGAAGAAAGTCGAGCAGGTCCTGCTGAATCTCCATACTGAGAGCGTTGAGGGTATCCGGACTGTTAAGCCTGAGGATACCGATCTGCCCTTCCCTATCCCATATCAGATTAGGAAAATCTCGTTCCATTTCGCCCTCCATCAAAGGGTGTTATAAGCCATGCTCTGCCGAAAACGCTTCACAACCCCGGCTTCAACGCCTTCTCATGGTTCATCGTTCCTGAAATTCTTTCCCTAATGATGTATCACAACGCCGGCAAGCAGTGAGGATGAAGACCGGCAGAAAAGAGCTTCGCAATTTTTCATGCTGGCTCGACGCATACCATTGAGCATGATTGATGCCAAAAGCTCATGGCTGTAATAGCTGATTTCCCTGCAAACCCCCATCCTCAAGTCGTTGTCCTTATGTCGTTGCTGTCAACAGCGCCGCCTAATGCTACGTTCGGGTCGTGAAGGGAGGGAGATCATTCTAAGATTCTGCAAAACTGCCGCTGCAATCTTTGAGGGGTTCCGACCTGGTGTCACCGAAAAATTGGGAATCGGTCCGGAGCAGCGCATGGCCTGTAATCCCAGGCTTGTATACGGCCGTATGACCGGATGGGGCCAGACGGGTCCCTTGCGCATGGCGGCTGGCCACGACATCAACTATATCTCGCTTTCCGGGGCTTTGCATTCAATCGGGCGGAGAGGGGAACGCCCCGCGCCACCGCTCAATTTGGTAGGGGATTTCGGAGGAGGAGGGATGTTGCTCGCCTTCGGCATTGTTTGCACAATTTACGAACGCCTTATTTATTGCCCCGCAGAACTTCCTCAGACTTAACAGCTGCTGAGCTCAATTATTCCACTTTTGAAATGATGCTACTGAGCAAAGATTGCAGAAATGAAAAATTTCATTACACAGACCCACGTTTGACCACAAGCTGTGTCCCCTAAGGCTATTTTGGGTAAGGTTTTCCTGCCAAACGGGAGAGCAAGTATTCTCCTGGCATAAATGTTGCGTTTTAATGCCGACGAAATAATTCCCGCTCCGGCAAGTAACCAGAAAATTTTGTTTACAGCAGGGTGTTTTGCATTCGTTGCTTTATCATTCAACCGTAATGAACTGAACCGTAAGAGGCATGTTTGCGACGAATTAAGGAAAATATTTAGATATATTGCAAATATAACTCTTAAGCTGTCGATGTTGCAGGGGCAAACTCTACCCGGGTCTCAACGCTACAGCGGATAATCCTCAGAGACTATTGATCCAACTTCATTGCTGTCAAATGCGTTTTTCGGATCGGTGTAAACATAAATTTTGAAACTTTTGGTGTTATGGCATTTCACGAGACAGTGAAGATTCATACGCTCCAAAAGATGATCAGGAGTTGAATTTAGATGATGGCGAATCAAACTATTGCTCGAGTGGGACCTGTTCGAACCGAGGCATATTTGGATTTTTTGCAGATGCTGACCGGTGTTGGGCTTGTCGCTTTCATGTGGGCACACATGATACTTGTAGCCAGTATCAACGTTGACCTGGGGGGCGGCAGGGTGATGAACGCGATCGCTCGTTTCTTCGAGGCCACTTATATGGCTCAAGCCGGCGGTCCGTTGATTGCCCTGACCATGCTGGCTCATTTCGTCCTCGCGGCCCGCAAGCTGCCTTTCCACGCCCGTGAACAGAAGGCCATATGGAGGCACAGTGTTAGTTTCAACCACACCGATACCTGGTTATGGATGATCCAGACGGTAACCGCTTTCATAATCCTGATTATGGGGTCCATCCACATGTGGACGGTGCTCATCAATTTGCCCATTACGGCCGCGAAAAGCGCTGCCAGGGTCAAGGGTGGCTGGTGGCTTGCCTTTTACCTTGTTCTGCTCCCGATGATCGAGCTTCATGTGGGGATCGGGATATACAGAATCGGCGTAAAATGGGGATTTATCAAGAGATCCAACCGGCAGGCGCTGCATGGTTTCGAAAACAAGCTCAGCCTGGTCATGATTGGAATAGGGCTTCTCTCTCTATTCACCTTCCTGGTTTTAGTCAAAGTTTAAGCGTAAGGAGCTGAAATTGGACACCTTCTACACCGATCTCTTATGCATCGGAGCAGGCCTGGCGGGCGAGCGTGTAACGGTGGCTGCGGCCTCTGCAGGATTCAAGACAATCTGCCTGAGTATCGTTCCTCCCAGGCGGTCTCATTCTTCCGCCGCCCAGGGCGGCATGCAGGCTTCCCTGGGCAACTGCTGCATGGGCGAAGGGGACTGCCCTGACATTCATTTTGCCGATACGGTTAAAGGGTCCGACTGGGCGTGCGACCAAGAAGTAGCGCGTCTTTTCGCTGAAACTGCACCGATTGCCATTCGTGAAATGGCTTTTTGGGGTGTTCCCTGGAACCGCGTCGTTGCCGGGAAAGGCGTTTATTATAAAGCAGGAAAACAATACGAGAAATTCGAAAAGGCAGAAAAGGAAGGGACTATAACGGCTCGCGAACTCGGCGGGGTTGCTAAATGGCGTGCCTGTTACACGTCGGATGGGACGGGGCATACTGTACTTTTTACCATGGACAATGAAGTTGTACGTCTGGGCGTCCCTGTGCATGACAGGGTCGAAGCGTTGAGCCTGATTCATGACGGAATGACGTGTATGGGCGTTGTCGCCCGCTGCCTCAAGACAGGCAAGCTTAGGGCGTATCTGGCCAAGGCTACCCTGATTGCAACGGGCGGCTACGGCAAGTTGTACCGCGAAAGCACCAATGCGGTGATCAACTGGGGTGACGGCGCCGTAATTTCTCTGGATACAGGGCTCGTACCCATTGGAAACCCTGAAGCAGTGCAGTTTCACCCGACTGGTATAGTGCCCACGAACATCCTGGTAACTGAAGGGTGCCGTGGTGACGGGGGGACACTCAAAGATGTCAATGAAGAAAGGTTCATGCAGATTTACGAGCCCGGAAAGCAGGAGCTTGCCTCACGCGACGTAGTTTCACGCTGGATGACTCATCATATGCGAATCGGAAAAGGGGTGCCAAGTCCTTACGGTCCGCATCTGTGGCTGGACATCCGCCATTTGGGAGCCCATCACATCAAGACCAAGCTCCGGGAAGTTGAAGAAATCTGCAATGAGTTTTTGGATCGAGATCCGATCAACCAGTTGATCCCTGTTCGTCCGGCGCAGCATTACAGCATGGGCGGAGTTCGTACCAATAAGGATGGCGCCGCATACGGCCTCAGGGGCCTTTATTCGGCAGGCGAGGCTGCCTGCTGGGATATGCACGGGTTTAACCGCCTCGGCGGGAACTCATTGGCCGAAACCATCGTGGCGGGGAGGATAGTGGGGGAAAGGATTGTCGAATTTCTTCAGGGCTGCCAGGTCGATTTGAAAACAGCCGTCATCCAGGATGCAGTCAAAAGGCAACAGAAAAGGATCGATGAACTGGTTCACGGCGGTGGAAAGGAAAACGCTTACGAACTGCGTGCGGCAATGGGCGACGTGCTCATGGATCAGGTTGGCATTTTTCGCAAACAGGAAGATTTGCAATCCGCTGTCGACAAGCTGCAGAAGATTTACGAGCGCTCTAAGAATATCGGAATCCGCTCGACCGTCGTGCGCGGCGCCAACCCCGAACTCTCGACAGCCCTCAGGATGCCCGGAATGGTAAGACTCGCATTGTGCATTGCTTATGCGGCGTTGATAAGGACTGAGAGCCGTGGGGCGCATGCGCGCGAAGATTACCCCGAGCGCAATGACAGAGACTGGTTGAAGCGCACTCTTGCCTATTGGAAGGATGAAAAGGCCACGTTGCCGACGCTGGAATACGAAAAGCCCTCCAAAGTCTGGGAGATCCCACCGGGTGAGAGGGGTTACGGTTCCGCCAAGATAATCTGCACCGAAGATCCCGAGATGTGCATTCCAAAGCCGGAGACGAATTAGTGAATTTTGGATGGTGAATCGTATGATTCAAACAGCGTTCCTCGATTTCCTGTTGTTTGAAGACTGAAAAACTCAAAACTGCTCGTGAGGTGTTTTGATGGGAAGGATTTTAAAGTTCAATATATTCAGGTTTAACCCGGAGGACCCAGCTTCAGTTCCGCACATGGATGCATTTCATCTCGAAGAAACCGAGGCCATGACTCTTTTCATTGCTCTTAACCGCCTTAGGGAAGAGCAAGACCCTACCCTGATGTTCGATTTCATGTGCAGGGCCGGTATCTGCGGCTCCTGCGCAATGACGATCAACGGGCGGCCGGACCTTGCATGTCATACAAAGACAAGGGCCTTGCCCGCTGAGATAACCCTGATGCCCTTGCCCGTCTTCAAGCTGATCGGTGACCTCTCGGTCGATACCGGCACCTGGTTCCGCGGCATGAACGAGAAGGTGCAGTCCTGGATTCATACGGACCGCAAATTCGATCCGGATGCTACCGAGGAGCGGATGGACAATGTTCTTGCCGAGGAAATCTATGAACTGGAGCGCTGTATAGAATGCGGTTGCTGTGTGGCCGCATGCGGTAAAGCGAACATGGCGCCCGATGGCTTTATGGGGGCCACTGCCTTCAATCGGATTGTCAGGTTCATGATGGACCCGCGCGATAAGAGGACTAAGGACGAGTACTTCGAGGTAGTCGGAAACGAGGACGGTATCTTCGGCTGCCTTGGCCTTTTGGGATGCGAGGACATCTGCCCGAAGAAGCTCCCTCTCCAGGATCAACTGGGAATGCTGCGCCGCAAGATGAGTTTCTCCCAAGTGAAGCATCTTTTTTTCAAACTCATGCCGGGCAGGAAATAGGCTGGAACCATAATTTTTGACTTCTGAATTCATGAGAGGATCAAAATGGACAACCAGGAAAAATGGGACATCACGGGCAAAATAGTTGCGCTGGCCGTATTTCTGGGCATGGTCGTCGACGGCGTGAACATCCAGGTGCTCGCACTTGCTCTTCCCCAACTCATGAAAGAGGCAAACATCTCAAAGGTCATGGCCGGTGCGCTGGCGACCTACACTTTCATGGGCATGGGGCTGGGAGGCATTTTAGCGGGTTGGCTCGCTGATCGTTACGGGCGAGTTCGGGTCGTCTGGTGGTCGGTGGCAACCTTTTCCGTACTGACGTCGTTAATTGCCCTCACATCCGATTATTGGCAAATTGCACTGATCCGTTTTCTATCCGGGTTTGGCCTGGGCTCCATGTACAGCACCGGCAATCTGCTGGCCGCGGAATACGCGCCGACAAGGATACGGACAACGGTAGGAGCGCTGATGCAGGCCGGATGGTCTGTGGGGTATGTGGTGGCCGGGATTATTTCCAATTACATACTTCCCAGTTTCGGTTGGCGGCCGCTTTTTGGCATCGCAATAATACCAGGCATCATTCCCGTCGTACTATTGCTCAGGGTAACCGATCCACCGAGCTGGTTCGCAGCTCGTCTCGCAGCAAAGCAAGCCGGGAAGAAAGTGAATGAATTCGGAATCATCTGGACAGATCCAAAGATGCGTTTCATCCTGTTTTGCTGGATGATCACCTCGATTGCGCTTCAGTGCGGATACTACGGCTGCATCTCCTGGCTGCCCACCTACCTCGTGGAAGAATTGGGGGTGAATTTGAAGAACATGGGGTGGTTTGTGGCTGCGACCTATTCGGCCCAGATCATCGGGAAATTGATTACCGGTCATTTCGCCGATAAATTCGGCCGAAAGCCCCTCTGGCTGTTCGCCTGTCTGGGCACCGCCGTTGCACTGCCCGTAGTCGCCAAGTATGCGAGCGCGGGCAGCGTTGCTTACATGCTGCTCATTTTCGGGTTCTTCTATGGCGCACCCTGGGCCATCGCTGCTACATACATGAACGAAAGCTATCCGACCATCGTTCGTGGCACTGCCGCAGCGATATCCCATAATGTCGGCCGTGTCGGAGCGATGCTGGCGCCGATTTTAATCGGTTTTATCGCAACCGGATATTCCATCGCGGCCGGGATCGCTCTTCTGGGCATCACTTATCTTATTGGCGGGCTGGTGCCGGGCTTCTGGATCAAGGAAAAGCTATACGATCCGAAAGCCGGGGAAGTCCCCCTGGAAAAAGCCGTTCCAGTTGCGGAAACGACCCAAGTGAAACCATCGAGGTGATCAAATGAGAGGCAGAAAAAATAAAATAATGACGCTGGCCGATGCCGTCCATGAGTTCGTGAAAGACGGCTGTTCAGTATCGTATGGCGCGATAGCCGGCCGTGAACCCATGGCCGTTTCCTATGAACTGGTCCGTCAAAAGAAAAAGGACATCACGCACATCACGGACACGACGATCGATGCGGCTGAAATTCTCATTGCAGGCGGGTGCCTGAGAAAGGTGGAGTGCGCTTACATATGGATCGGCGTCGTCGGGGCCGGACATAATTATCGCAGGGCGGTTGAAAAGGGAATTCCAGGCTACATCGAGACGGAAGAATATTCAAATTACGGGTGCTCCATGCGCTTTATGGCCGGCGCCTTGGGACTGCCTTACATGCCGACAAAATCCCTGCTTGGATCCGACATCATCACCCATAATCCGAATATCAAGGTCACCGAGGACCCGTACGGAACAGGTCCGATAGCTCTGGTTCCCGCTGCGCGGCCTGATGTCGCATTCATTCACGTCCAGCGAGCGGATAAAGAGGGAAATTCACAAATCTGGGGCATGCTGGGCAACGACGACAATCTCGCGCGAGCGGCAAAGAAAGTCATTATCACCTGCGAAGAGATTATCTCGACAGAGGAAATTCGGAAAATTCCGAATATGACCGTAATCCCGTCCTATTGCGTCTCCGCGGTCGTCGAACTTCCCTTCGCCTGCCATCCCCTGCCGGTCGCGGGCTACTACTGGATGGATATACCGTTTCGCAGGGACATAGTTAATGCCTCAAAAACCCGTGAAGGTATAACACAGTGGATGGACGAATGGATTCACGGCGTGAAGGACCACGAAGCCTATCAGCGGAAGTTGGGTCTGGATCGGGTAGAGAAACTGCGGGAAATGGAAAATGATAATTATTGCATACCCCAAATCAACGTGGTGAGGTGATTATGGAATACGCGCAAAATTACAAAACGACTGAATTGATGGCTTCCGTTGTTGCCGGGATGATCAGAAATGATGATGTCGCTTTCATTGGCGTGGGCATTCCTCTCATCGCAGGTATCGTCGCCGTTTCCACCCACGCGCCGAAGGCCATTCTTGTTTATGAAGGGGGCGGCATCGGCGCTAGAACACGGAGAGTCCCCTGGACTATTTCAGATAATCCCACCACCGACAACGCCCTCGCAGCCGTTCAGATGTGGCGCGTGTTCAGTGATAACCAACGAGGGTTGGTTACTTTGGGCATCATCGGCGGCGCCGAGATCGACCGCTTCGGAAATTTGAATACAACCGTGATCTGTGGTTCCGGCGGGTCATACGAAAGGCCCAAGATCCGGCTGCCCGGCAGCGGCGGTGCAAACGATATTGCATCCTCGGCCCTGCGGACCATCATTATGATGCGCCTGGAAAAAGGGAAATTTGTCAAACGGATTCAATTTATCACTTCTCCAGGCTATTTAAGCGGACCCGGAGCACGGGAGAAGGCGGGCCTTCTCGGCCATGGACCTGTTGCCGTGATAACCGAGAAGTGCGTACTCGGGTTTGATGAAAACACGAAAGAGATGTACCTGAAGCATCTCTATCCAGGAGTCACCGTAGAGGACATAAAAGAAATTGTCGATTGGGACTTAAGGGTTTCTGACACTCTGTCTGATGTTGAACCCCCGACGGAAGAACAGGTTCGAATCATGCGGTGCTTTGACCCCATGAACCTTGTTCTTGGTAAAAAGTCAGATTTAAAAGACGAATCGTTCGACAGTTATTACGAGAAGATCAAGAAAGGATACGAATCGATCAACTTATGCTCGCTGGCAGAAACGAAAGAAGAAGAATCGCAATGGACGCAGTAACCGGTGATGTCGCCGCGAATGCTTTAGCTGCATTCGCTGCGAGCGTAACCTATGATGGCCTTCGAATCGACGTGGTCCATCAAACTTAGCTTTTACCGTACAGCGGTGATTGCGAAGCAGAAAAAATAAGGCGAAAGAAATGGCCAGTATCAAAAGGATCGACCATGTGGCGATTGCTGTAAAAGATGCGGATCAGGCAACTCGGCAGTTTGCCCTATTGCTTAACGCCGTTCATATCCGTACGAACATACTTCAGGAAAAAGCCGGCCCCGTGAAGGTATCGTACATGCGGATCGGTGAAAATGTGATCTCGCTCGTTCAATCCATGGATGCAGATGGGTTCATCAATCAGCACATCGCCAAGCATGGAGAAGGTTTGCACCATTTGGGACTGGAAGTGGACAATCTGGATGAATTTGTGAAAGAAGTTGAAGAAAAGGGATTTACGATTCCTTTGAGGGACACCTTTAGCAACCGCGATGAAATCGTATTGAGGCCTCGTGACGCGGCGGGGGTCGTTGTACAGATCCTTCAGTGGAAAAAAGGCAGTGATGCGACTGTGGAAGACGGGGTCAACCGGATTCTGAACCTTCAGAATATAGACGCGGAAAAATGATTCTCGTCCAAGGAGAATCGACTTTCGGAGCTATAGATGTGAAAGAAAAAGAACTCAAAAAGAAATACAGAACTACAGCTCCCAAGAAATTAAATAAGATTGATTAAAATTATCCAAGCTGAAGAAAAAGAGAAGAAAGCTGCCGAACTTATCCAAAGTATCAAGGAGGAGTTTGAGGAGCTTTTAGAGGTGGTGTAATGAAAGCGAATGAAATCAGGGAATAGATGTGAACCCCTTATTGGTTTAAGTACGGGCATTTGCCGTGGATGCCGTGATCAATCTGAATGGCTGAAGGACGCTGCTCAAACCGTATGGAGTACTTTCATGAGTGAAGAGCTTCTGCCCAACCTGTATAGGATTGAGATTCCCTTGCCGGGAAATCCTCTGGGCTGGGTCAATTCTTACGTGGTTAAAGACGCCAAGAGGAACCTTATTATCGATACGGGATTGAACCGGAAGGAGTGCCACGAAGCCCTGCTGGCGGGTTTGGCCGAAATAGGGGTGGATCTCAAAAGGACCGACTTCTACATCACCCACAGGCATGCGGACCATTTCGCCCTTGCGCAGGTGCTCTTTGATGACACGGCAACGGTTTATATGCACGGGCCGGACAAGGTATACATCGAAAATTGGCAGGGTTGGGAGCTTATTGCCGAGTTCCTTGCGCTGAATGGTTTCCCACGCGCTGAGGTCAATTCAGCGATCAGCAACCATCCGGCCTCCAAATACGGCTCTAACCGGATACCATTGATGAGCGCCGTTAAAGACGGAGACATCATCAGTTACGGGGGCTACGACTTCACGGTCGTTGCCACTCCCGGACACACCAGAGGCCACTCCTGCTTGTACGAACCGGCCAACAGGCTTCTTTTGTCCGGTGACCATATTCTGATCGACATAACACCCAACATAGCCTGTTCGGACGAGGGGGAAAATCCTCTTAGGCTCTATTTGGAGAGCCTGGACAAGGTTTGCGGGATGCACATAGATCTGGTCCTGCCCGGACACAGGCGCATCGTGAAAGATTGCAAAGGCAGGATAGATGAACTGCGTCAGCATCACCGCAGAAGGCTCGATGAAGTGCTCTCCATTTTGGAACATGGGCCTAAAAGTGCCTACGAGGCGGCAGCCAAGATGACATGGGACATCGACTGCAGTTGCTGGGCAGATTTTCCTGTTTCACAAAAATGGTTCGCTACCGGGGAAGCCATCGCCCATTTGAGATATCTCGAAGATAACGGGAGCGCCGTTCGCCAGGAACACTCAGATCTCAGGGTTTATTCATTAACATGAATATTGATGAGATCAGTGCCCAATTCCTATTTCCTCAGCTTCTGCAACCGGTCCAGATCGAGCAAGCATAATCAAAGGGAGGAGCAAATGTTGAGTATTAAGGAGCTATACCGGAAGAAGCTTCGTCCAGCAGAAGAGGCAATAAGGCTGATCAAGAGGGGTGATACTATTGTTGTAGCATCCGGGGTTGGCGAACCGCCCGTGCTTTTGACCGCTTTGTCAGAACATAGGCGGGAGTTCCTGGATGTGAAAGTGTGCCAGATTATTCCACGCAAAGCAGTAGGATACTTTGATCCTGAAACAGTCGGTCATATTTGCCATATGGCATATTTCATCAGCCATACTTCACGGGCAGGGGTCCAGCAAGGGTGGATTGACTACTTACCAAATAATCTTAGTGAAATACCAAGAATGATAAGAGATGGTTATATGGCGTCTGATATTGTGCTCAGTCTAGCCTCACCAATGGATGAAAACGGATATATTGCTATCAGTTTGGGAACGAGCTATACGATGGCTGCAATTGAGAAAGCACGTAGTGTTATTTTGGAAGTGAACCCGAACGTTCCTTATACGTATGGTGATTGCCTGGTTCATATATCGAAAGTCACTGCCATTGTAGAAGGGGATACTCAGGTTACGGAAATCGGGCTCCCCAAAATAACTCCAGTACATGAAGCGATCGGTCAATTTGTGGCGGAACAAATTCCTGATGGTTCGACAATTCAACTTGGATACGGGGGAATTCCAGACGCTGTCGTATCGCAACTCATGCATAAACACGATTTGGGCATTCATACGGAATTTTTAGGGGATGGACTTTTGGCGCTGGTCGAAGGCGGAGTTGCAACCAACCGAAAAAAGAATTACTTACCCGGGAAGATAATTGCAACATTTGCGGGTGGTTCAAGGCGTCTCTATGACTTTATGGACCACAATCCCAACTTGGAGATGCATCCGGCGGATTTTACGAATGACCCATACCTTGCCGGGCAAAACGATAATCTAATGGCCATAAATGCCGCTATACAAGTAGATTTCCTGGGTCAGTGCTGTTCCGAAACCATTGGAAGCGTACCTTACAGCGGAACCGGCGGACAGGTAGACTTTGTAAGAGCCGCCAACCGGTCCAAAGGAGGGAAAGCGTTTATTGTACTTCCTTCCACTGCGAAAGATGGAAAATTATCGAGGATAGCACCGGTCCTGGCAAAGGGTTCCGTTGTCACGACCTCGAAAAACGAGGTCAACTACGTCGTGACAGAATACGGCATAGCGCAATTGAGGGGTAAATCCGCCAAGCAACGCGCGCGAGAAATGATTGCCATTGCTCATCCGGATTTTCGTGGAGAACTAACGGAAACGGCTAAGCAGATGAATTTATTGTAAACGAAGTTCTTTGTTTCAGCAGGCGCCTGTTTCCCCGGTTCCATCAGTTGGAATCGGGTGAATGCTGTCACGTCACTTCTAGACATTTCACAATTATTGATTTTGGCTAATAGGAAATCAACACCCGATCCCTGCACAAATAAATGGACATGAGAGGACCCCAGGTTGTTTGAAGCCACAGGAGGAGACCTCAACCATTGTCACATCCATGGCCCTTCCAGGCTTTCGGATTGAGAGCGTGGAGGGTTCATCCATCAGGCCCCGTCAGTGTTTTGAGAGTAATGTGGACTTCACGAATTTTTCTTCTGGCACCGTGTTGGGATGGTCGATGTCCACTCGTGTGTGACTGTAGACTGGTATTATTGCATTATTGAAACGTAAATGGGAGTTAAGAATGCAGAAGTGAAAAATCCCATTGCACAGTCTCCCTTTTTCAGTCGTATGGCGAATTTCCATATGCTTTCAGGTCCCTCCCCCAGTGAGGTTTTCATGCCAAAGAGAAGAGCAAGCGGCGTCCTGGCATACTTGTTGCGCATAGTACAATCATAAAGCGGTATTTGATCCTGAACACAATAGTTCAACGAGAGGCATAACCATGACACAGCCTTTGCGAAGTTTTCTTTTTGTTCCGGCAACCGATCTGAGAAAGGTGGAAAAAGCCTTCTCCACAAACGCCGATGCGGTAATTCTCGATCTCGAGGATGCCGTCGCAGTGTCCGAGAAGGTCAGGGCCCGCAGTCTCGTCGTCGACATATTGAGCAGAGAGCGACGAAATGGAATTTATGTGCGGGTAAACGGTGTAAACACTCCGTGGATTGTGGGCGATATCATGGCGGTAGTCGGGAGCCAGCCTGCGGGCATAATGCTTCCGAAGGCCGAGTGCCCCGAAGAAGTAAGGCGGGTTGATTGGCTCATCGGAAGGCTTGAAAGGGAATACTCACTGTCACCTGAGAACATTGAGATTATTGCATTGGTTGAAACTGCCCGCGGCGTGACACGCGCCGCCGAGGTCGCCTCCTCTTGCCCAAGAGTGAAGCGGATTGCTTTTGGCGCTGTCGACTACACTCTCGATATGGGCATAAAGCTTTCTGGAAATGGAAACGAGCTTTTCTACGCCAGATCGAAGCTGGCTGTAGCCAGTCGCGCAGCGGGGATCGAGGGACCGATCGACACCGTATACGTCAACCTGAAAGACGATGAAGGGCTCAGGGAGGATTGCAGGACCGCACGGGAACTGGGGTTCTCCGGCAAACTCGTAATTCACCCGTCACAGGTTGCACCTGTTAACGAAATCTTCTCCCCGGCACAAAGTGAGATCGAGTTTGCGATAAAGGTGGTGCAAGCTTTCGCCGAAGCGGAGTCTGGGGGTGTTGCAGCCGTACAACTGGACGGCAAGTTCATTGATTATCCGGTAGCAGCGCGAGCCAGGCAAACTCTCAGCATGGCAGAAAGCTTGGGATTATTGGAAAAGAATGTGCTCGGCAAAACAAAATAGATGCCGAGAATTAACCACGGGCCGGTGAGCAACAGTGCCGGCGCATGACGAAGCCTGGCCCTTTGGATCAAGGTATCAACCGAACACGCCTCTTGGCCGCATAAACGCTGATCCGGAAAGCAGCAGATGCGGGGGGCCGCCCGCCCGTGCCCATCGTAAAAGATTTGCGGAGCGGAAATGAATGGAGCTGCAAAACGAGACAGCCGCCTCGCAGAAGCAACGCCGCTATGCCTGGACTCACGGACAATCCGATAAATTGTGGCGCTATTGGCCCAGGCACCAGTACCAGTGTAGATCCTGAAACTATTGTGAAGAAACTACCCGAGCGGTTTCTCCATCGGGACAAAAATTTCGAAACGTAGTTGCCTGAAGGCTTGGTGTCCTGAAGTCTGAATCTGGAACGGTATATCCACTAACCTTTGTTACCGGATGGGTGACACTCGTGTTCACCTCTGCGAATGGAGAGAAAACTTATGGATTTCAGTATCAACGAAGAGATGCAGATGTTGGTGGACGGCGTGCGGAAGTTTGTGGACCGTCGGGTTGACCCACTTGGCGGTCTCATAGACGAACAAGATCGCATCCCGGACGATATCATTGAGGAGTGCAAGGGGCTTGGCCTGTTCGGCTTGAGTATCCCTGTGGAATACGGCGGAGTAGGAATCGATATGGTGGGCAAGTGTCTCGTTTTCGAGCAACTGGGCAGAACATGCAATGGTTTCACGACGCTGATCGGGGCCCACAACGGAATCGGCTCCGTAGGTATTGTCGAGATGGGGAACGAGGAACAAAAAAAAAGGTACCTGCCACGCATAGCCTCTGGTGAAATGATTGGCGCCTTTGCCCTAACCGAACCCAACGCGGGATCGGATGCCGCCGCCATAAGGACTCGGGCCGAAAGGAAAGGCGATCATTATGTGCTGAACGGGACAAAGCATTTCATTACGAACGGCCCCATAGCCGGAGTGTACACGGTGATGGCCGTGACCGACAAATCCAAGGGAGCCAAGGGCATCACCTCGTTCATCGTTGAAAGGGAGGCTCCCGGCTTAAGCATAGGAAAAATAGAGAAAAAGATGGGGCTACATGGGTCCCACAGCTCGGAGATCATTTTTGAGGATTGCGTGGTGCCTGCAGAAAATGTTCTCGGCGAGGAAGGCCGGGGTTATGTCAATGCCCTCAAGATCCTTGCCAACGGCCGGGCGGGTCTTGCCGCCCGTAACCTTGGATCGATGCAGAAACTTCTCGAGCTCTCTGTCAGATACGCCCAGGAGCGCGTTCAATTTGAACAACCTATCGCGAACTTTCAAGCGGTTCAGCACTTGCTGGCCGACATGGCGGTCGACGTGGAAAGCACCCGGAGCTTTACGTACAGGGTTGCCTGGATGGTGGATCAGGGCATGAAGGTAATCAAGGAAGCCGCTATGGTGAAGTACTTCGCCTCCGAAGCTTATTGCCGTGTAGCGGATAAGGCCGTTCAGGTCTTTGGCGGGATGGGATATATGGCAGAATTCCCCATCGAGAGGTACTACAGGGATGCCAGAATCACCAGGATCTACGAGGGAACTTCAGAAATTCAAAAGAACATCATCGCGGCTCAACTGTTAAGGGATTACCCCGTTTGAATCGCCAACTGGCCAAGTGATTAAGGATACTAACCTTTTGCTGCTGCATGGAGTGAGAAATGAACATCCAGAGCATCGCTGTTATCGGGGCCGGGATCATGGGGCGCGGAATTGCGCAGGTTTGTGCGTTGGCCGGGTTTGAAGTGAGTCTAAACGATATAAACATGGACCTTCTGACGAAGGGAAAGGGAATTATCGAGCAAAACCTCGCTAAAGGCGTGCAGTTGGGAAAGGTGGCCGAGGAGGCTAAGGAGGCTGCTCTTGCCCATATCAAGCTCGATGAGAACATGGGAGCGTGCGCGCAAAAAGCCGATTTGATCATAGAAGCGGTGACCGAAGATCTTGAGCTCAAACGAAAGGTTTTCCGTACCTTGGACGAAGCCAGTCCTCCCCACACCATACTCGCCACGAACACGTCGGCCAAAAGCATCACCGAAATTGCCGGTATGACGAAGCGGCCGGAAAAGGTGATCGGGCTGCATTTTTTCAATCCCGTCCACCTGATGAAACTGGTGGAGATTATCAAGGGTTTGGAGACAAGCGAGGAAACCTTCAGGGCCTCGGAAGCCGCTTGTAAAAAAATGGGCAAGGAAACCGTATCGATCAACGAATACCCCGGTTTTGTCACATCGAGGATAAACGCCATGATCGGCAACGAGGCCTTCTACATGCTCGAGCAGGGACTAGGGAGCCCGGAAGACATCGACAAAGCCCTCAAACTCGGGCTGAACCATCCCATGGGTCCCTTTGAGCTGATCGACGTGGTTGGCCTGGATACCCGTTTGAAGGTCCTGGAGTATCTCCACCAGAGCTTGGGCGAAAAATACCGCCCCGCTCCTCTGCTGGTGAAATATGTCAAGGCCGGCCGGTTGGGGCGGAAGGTGGGCAAAGGGGTTTACGAATACAAAGGGAAGTGAAGCTATGCTGGAGTAGGGCAGCATGTATTCCGGAATCCCATGCGGGTAATCCATTCGGCTGGGCCCCGATGTGGCCTTCACTAATAGCATTTATGCCGGTGCTGATCATAATCAGCATGTTTTCAAACGAAAAAGTGTCGCCGGGATATCAAAGATACCAGGAAGCATTGCAAAGGCTTGAAGCTCAAGGCGAACTTTAGAATTCCTGTTGAATAGTTTGATAAGTTTCAGGATCCCCTTCAAAAATTCACTTTTGGAAAGGAACTGTATGAGATCGCCAGAGCAACTTTCTGCATTCATTTCTATGCAGAGGCGCGAAGAAAATTTCTCGGGACTGCCTCTTAAGGGGCTTCGGGTTATCGATATGTCCACAGTAATGGCGGCGCCGTTTGCCGCGACACTTTTGGGTGACTATGGGGCCGAGGTCATTAAGGTCGAGAATCCGGCCATTCCGGATGCCCCTCGAGGATGGGGAGTGATCGATGAGATAGGGATTTCGCCTTTCTGGTCTGTGGTCGGCCGCAACAAATTGCCCATTACCCTGAACCTGCGGGTTGCAGAGGGGCGGGAGATTCTACTCGATCTCGTCCGTTCTTCTGACGTTCTCATTGAGAACATGCGGCCTGGTGCTATGGAACGACTCGACCTCGGGAAAGAAACCTTGTTCGAGGAGAATCCCGGGCTGATTATAGGTAAGGTGTCCGGATACGGGTTGACAGGCCCTTATTCCAGCCGTCCGGGATTTGGCACGCTGGCGGAAGGCTTCAGCGGGTTCACCTTTTTGAATGCCCAGCCGGACGGGCCTCCCACCAATGCCCCTATGGCGCTGGCCGATTTGATTGCGGGCGTGCATCTTGCCTTTGCCATCATGATAAGCCTGCGCGGCCAGACACGGGGAAAATGTGGAGCTGAAGTTATAGACATTGCCCTTTACGAACCACTCTTTGGCATGTTAGGCGCGGACTTTTTGACCTGCTATCTAACCGGAGAGTGTCCTCAGCCCAAGGGCAACGAACTCAGCTACGTGGTTCCGCGCAATAACTATCTCACCCGCGACGGTAGATGGGTAGCTTTGTCGGCCTCCGTGCAAAAGCCGTTCGAACGTCTCATGGAGTGCGTAGGCCATCCCGAAATGAACGGGGACCCGCGTTTCCGGAGCAACTCCGAACGGGTTAAAGAGGAAAACCGGCGAATAATCAACAAGGTAGTCTCCGAGTGGGTGGGCAGTCTGGACCTCAAAGAGGTCCTGGAAAAATGCGACCAAATGGGGATCACCATCGGTCCGATTGTCAGCATGCAGGATGTTGCCGAGGATCCCCATTATTGCGAGCGCGGCAGCATGGTGCAAATCGAGGACCCTCTAACGGAGCGGATGTTAAAAATGCCCAATGTCCCATTCCGATTCCTCCATGCACCGGGGCGCATCAGGTTTCCCGGATTGCCCCTGGGATCGGCCAATGATGTGGTCTATCGCGAGCTTTTAGGCTACTCCGAGGAGAAACTAAGGGATATCGCGGCTAGAGGTGCGATTTAGGGTTAATTTTTATTCGTGAGACACCTTTTTGTGAGGAATTTAGGCAATGGCGGACAAATCTTTAGTCGGGATTGAATTCCCTCCATTTACGTGGGAAGTGGAAAGGGGCAAGATACGAGAGTTCGTTCAGGCAATAGGCGACCCCAACCCTATTTACTCGGACAGGAATGTGGCAACAAGAGAAGAATATGAGGATATAGTCGCGCCACCTACCTTCATTACCGTTCCAGTGCTGTGGACCGGACAAACCATGGCAATTCTGAAGGCCCTGAAAATTGACTATTCGAGAATCCTTCATGGCGAGGAAAGCTACGAGTACTACCGGGAGATTTATCCTGGAGACGTCCTTACCGGGAGGGCGAAAGTCACCGAGATAAAGACGAAATCGGGAAAATCGGGCGAAATGGACATCATTACGCGGGAGTGCCTGTATACAAACCAGCGAAATGAGTTGGTGCTGAAGTCGACATCGGTCACCATCGAACGAAAATAAGGGAGTTCAGAAAATGCCTCAGGAGATCTACTTGGAGGATGTCCAAGTGGGAGATGCCATGCCTGCTCTGGTTAAGGCCCCAGTCGACCTGGTGCAACTGGTGAAGTACGCGGGGGCTTCGGGCGATTTCAATCCTCTTCACTTCGACCCGGAATACGGGAAGGCGGTGGGTCTTGGGAGTAACATCGCTCATGGTATGCTGATCATGGGTTTTGTCGGTCAGGCTATTACCAACTGGATCCCCAAAAAATTTGTAAAGAAATTCGGGGTGAGGTTTGCCGGGCAGACCTTGCCCGGAGACATCGTTACGGTCACCGGGGTGGTCAAGGACAAAACCGGCAACAGGATCGTATGTAACCTGGAAGCGAGAAACCAAAACGGAAACCTACTGGTCGTCGGGTCATTCGAGGCTGACTTGCCCTGCAGATAGGAGATGCCGTTTACAAATCACCGCCATTTTCGTGGAGAATGACATGGAAAAAATGCTCGATGGGAAAGTCTGTATTGTTACAGGGGCCGGTCGGGGTATCGCAAGGGAAGCTTCTCTGTGGTTTGCTCGCGAAGGCGGAAAGGTAATTGTTTGCGACCTTGATGAGGACCCGGCGAAGGAGACTGTGGCAGCGATCGGTCAGATGAATGGAGAGGCGGTTGCAGTAGTTGGCGATATCACGGCGGAGGGGGTCCCGGAAAAAATCGTCAAGACGGCGATCGATAAATTTGACGGCATAGACGTGATTGTCAATGCGGCCGGCTTCACCTGGGATGCTATGGTTCAAAAGATGAACGATCAGCAGTGGGATGCGATGTTGAAGATCCATCTGACGGCGCCTTTCAAGATCATCCGGGCGGCAGCGCCTGTAATTCGTGAGAAAGCCAAAAATGAAAGCGAGGCCGGCAAAACGGTGATGCGCAAAATCATCAACATATCCTCCACATCTGGGACCCAGGGCAACATCGGTCAGCTCAATTACTCGGCGGCGAAAATGGGCGTTATCGGGATGACCAAGACGCTTGCCAAGGAATGGGGCAGATACAATGTCAATGTCAACTGCGTGGCATATGGTGCGATAGAGACAAGACTTGTGCAGCTCAAAAAGAAGGGAGAGGAACCGTTCATTGAACGGGATGGACAGAAGATCCCTATCGGGGTTCCGGAGGAGAGCCGGGAGAGGTGGAAAACGGTCATTCCGCTGGGACGCCCGGGAACGGCGGATGAAGCCGCGAGGGTCATTTTGTTTTTTGCATCCCCTCTTTCCGATTACGTATCGGGCCAGACCCTCATCTGCGGCGGCGGTTACGGCGGTTTCTAATGATATAAACGGGCGGCCGACATGGATTTGAACGAATTTCGAGTAGATCCGACCGGCCGACGGGTTGAAATGGAGGATATAAGCCATGGTTGGGATAGTGTCACACGGCGGTTACGTACCACGATATCGGCTCCAGCGAAGGAAAATATACACGGCGATGGGCTGGATGGACCCCTCGACGGCGGCAAATTCTCGGGGCGAGAAAGCAGTCGCCAACTTTGATGAAGACAGTATCACGATGGGGGTTGCCGCTGGCTTGGATTGCCTGACTTCAATGGATCGGACGAAGGTCGACGGCCTTTATTTTGCTTCGACCACCATGCCTTACAAGGAGCGACTTAATGCCGGCATACTGACCGCGGCCCTCGGGCTAAGGGATGAGGTCAGGTCCGCGGATTTCAGCGGCGGGTTGAAGGCTGGGACGACGGCGCTCCTTGCTGCATTGGAGAGCGTTCAGGCCGGAGGTGCGCGAAATCTTATGGTGTGCGCTGCCGATTGCCGGCTCGGGCGTCCGGCTTCGGCGGAGGAGATGATATTCGGGGATGCGGCGGCGGCCTTCATGTTGGGTGATAAGGAGGTAATCGCCGAGTACAAAGGCAGTTTTTCGATTACCTATGATTTCGGCGACCACTACCGGGGAGAATACTCGCAATTCGACCGCAAATGGGAGGACCGCTGGATTCGAGACCTGGGCTATGAGAAGTTCGTCCCGATGGCGGTTCAGGGGCTCCTGGACAAATACGGGTTCAAGGCGGCCGATTTTGCAAAAGTGATCTACGACTGCCATTACCCGGCCGCCCGTGCAAAGCTCAACAAGGTCCTGGGAATCGCACCGGAGTGCGAGCAGGGCAACTATCAGGCTGAAATCGGCCAGAGCGGGACAGCGCAGAGCCTTGTCATGCTATCTGCGGCGCTCGAAGGGGCCAAGCCTGGCGACAAGCTTTTGGTGGTCAGTTTCGGCAGCGGCTGCGACGCCCTTTTCTTCGAGGTGACCGAACAGATCACCAGAAAAAAGGCCTGCTGCGGTGTTTCGGGTTGCCTGGCCAAAGGCGCTCAACTTGACCCCTATGAAAAATACCTGGTCTGGAGGGATATTTTGCCAGCGAACCTTGGAATGCGGAGCGAGGAAGACCTCTGGACCCGGTGGAGCGCCCTGTGGCGCAGCCGAAGAGAGGTCCTTGGACTCTGGGGCAGCCGATGCACCAAGTGTTCGACGCCGCAGTTCCCCGCCCAGCGGATTTGCGCAAACCCGGCTTGCGGGGCGGTCGACCAGAGCGAGGATTACCTGTTTTCCGACAAAAAAGGGCGGATCATGAGCTACACGGGCGACAATCTTGCCGCCTCCTATAATCCCCCGGCGATTTATGGCGCTGTGGCCTTCGAGGAAGGCGGAAAAAATTACTTCGATTTCACCGATTGCGCCCTGGATGAACTGGAGACGGGAATGACGGTGGCATTGAGTTTCAGACGAAAATACTTCGACAAAAGGCGCGGGATATCGGGTTACTTCTGGAAGGCCGTGCCGATAAAGGAGGCCGGGTAAATGGCTGACGGGATAAGGGACAAAGTTGCGATTATCGGTATGGGGTGCACGCGTTTTGGCGAGAGGTGGGATTGCAGTGCCGAGGATTTGATGGTTGAAGCCTTTGTGGAATGCCTGGCCGATGCCGGCATCGAAAAAAAGGAAATCCAGGCGGCCTACCTTGGCACCCATTTCGATGAGGTGAATCTGGGAAAGGCCGGAGTCTGTCTGGCCATCACATTGAAACTACCGTTTCTGCCGGTCACCAGGGTCGACAATTACTGCGCAACGGCGACGGAGGCGTTTCGGGCAGCGGCGTACTCCGTGGCCGCAGGGGTCTATGACATCGTTTTGGCCTTAGGAGTCGAGAAGCTCAAAGATACGGGCTATGGCGGTCTCCCCGGCGGTGCGGGCCGGGGGGTGAAGGCGTTCATGGAGATGGCCAACATGACCGCCCCGGGGATGTTCGCTCAACTTGCGACGGCCTACAGCGCCAAATGGGGTGTTCCCATGGATAAGATCAAGGACGCCATAACGCACGTATCCATGAAGAGCCATGCAAACGGAGCCTTGAACCCGCGCGCTCACCTGCGCAATGTCGTGACTGAAGATCAGATCAAGAAGGCCCCTATGGTGGCCTACCCTCTTGGGCTGTTTGACTGCTGCGGCGTCAGCGACGGTTCGGCAGCTGCTATCGTGACGACGCCGGAGATCGCCCGGAGCCTGAAACCCAATCAGAGCATGGTGAAAGTGAAAGCGCTCCAGATCGCCTGCAGCTCGGGTGAAGAAGAGATGTACACGGATTGGGACGGCGCCCATTTCGCAACGACCAGGGTCGCTGCAACCAAGGCATACGCCGAGGCAGGGGTCAATAATCCCCGGCAGGAGATCAGCATGATGGAGGTGCATGACTGTTTCTCCATCACAGAGATGGTCACGATGGAAGATCTACATATCTCCCCGAAGGGAGAGGCCTACGAAGACATCGTGAGCGGGTTTTACGATCTTAAGGGTCAGGTGCCCTGCCAGATAGACGGAGGGCTGAAATGCTTCGGACATCCCATAGGTGCGTCCGGTCTGAGGATGATCTACGCAATGTACGAGCAACTGCTCGACCGGGTGCCCGAAGAAAGAAAAGTAAGAAACCTGCGGCTTGGATTGACTCACAACCTGGGCGGATACCCCTGGAAGAATGTTGCGGCCATTTCGATCATCGGCAGAGACTAGATAAAGTGACTTAAAGAGAGGCGCCAGGGAATCGGAATAGGAGAAGCGAAGCTCAAAGAACTCAAGAACAATAGAGTGATGTGACGATGAAAGCAATTTTCGAGGGTATAAGGGTCCTTGATTTGGGGCGCTTTGTGGCCGTACCGTTCGCTGCTGCGCTTTTAGCGGATTTTGGCGCCGAAGTAATCCGGGTTGAACGATCGGAAGGCGAAGAAGACCGGACGATTGGTCTGCCAAGCGCCTCAGGCGAGTCATTCCATTTTTTGAACCAGGCCAGGAACAAGAAAGCTATTACCCTCAATTTTTTGACCAACAAAAAGGCCCTGGACCTGCTCATGGAGCTGGTAAAGAAAGCAGACGTACTTGTGCACAACTTCCCCCCGGCGGTTGCGCAGCAAATCGGGATAGATTACGAGACGATAAGGTCCGTCAATCCCCGGATTATCTACTGGGAGAATACGGCCTATGGCGCCAGGGGACCTTATGCAAGCCGCATAGGATTTGACATGGTTGCCCAGGCCATTTCCGGCGCCATGGCTATCACAGGGTTTGAAGATTGCCCTCCCGTGCGCACCCAGCCTCCATACGTGGATTACTCCACCGCCATGCTGGGCGCTTTTGGAATCGCATCCGCCTTGTACCGGCGCACCATGACAGGGACGGGCGCCAGGGTGGAAACGAGTTTGTTGAAAACTGCCGTCGTCGAAAATGCCATCGGTCTGAGCGAGTATGAAGCAACTGGAAAAAAACGTTTAAGAAAGGGCAACCGCACCTGGTATGCCGCTCCCTCGGATACCTTCCAGACAAGGGATGGTAAATGGATGTTCGTTGTCGTGCTCAGTACCAGTCAGTTTAAACGATGTTGCAGTCTTATCGGCAGGGAGGACTTGATGAGCCGAAAAGAATTGGCGACCTCCTATGGCCGATATCTCCACAGTGACAAAATTTTTCCCCCGGTCAGGGACTGGGTTGCGGAGCGGACTGCTGAACAGGTCGAAGCCGAATTGACCAGGGCAAGACTTCCATTCTGTCGAGTTTATGAGATCCCCGAGGTGCTCAGGGACCCTCAAGTTATCTCCGAACAGCCCATGGTTGATGTCAACTGCCGTGAAGCAGGTCAATTAAAATTATGCGGAACCCCTCTCAAACTATCGGAAGAAACGCCCCAAATCAAACTGCCGCCTCCAAGGCTTGGTGAACACAATAGAGAGATTTACTGCGGGTTGCTGGGATATTCAGAGGATGATCTTGCCGGGTTCGTGGAAGAGGGTGCGGTTTAAACACGACGGTAGCCCCTTACAAGAAATTGAGGGGAGTTAAATTTGTTGACAAGATTCCCAGCGGGAAAATGGCCCGCAGGGAGCTGGCCGGTATCCCATAGAGGTATACAAATGGATTACAGCGGAGAATACAACTGCCTGCTTGTTGAGAAGTCCGACAGGATTCTCAAAATAACCTTCAATAGACCGCAATTATTAAATGCTCTGGACATGGAGATGCGGGCCGAGCTGAAAGCGGTCCTCGGCATATTGAGTGAGGACCCTGGAATACGCGCCCTTATACTGACCGGCACCGGAAAGGCATTTTGCGCCGGTGGGGACATCAGAACGATGCAGGTACCGATGCCGGACCTGGCAGGCAGGAAACGGCTAAAGGATTTGCATGTCTGGCTGAAGACCCTGATCAATCTCGAGATTCCTGTGATTGCTGCCGTTAACGGGATCGCGGCTGGCGCCGGGTGCAGCCTGGCCATGGCCTCCGATCTCATTATTGCAACGGAGGAATCCAAGTTCGTGCTTCCTTTTGTCAAGGTTGGGTTGATTCCAGATAGCGGGAGCCTCTATTTCCTCCCGCGACTGGTCGGGTTACCCCGTGCCAAGGAGCTGATGTTTACTGGCAGGGCGGTTGCGGCTTCAGAGGCACTTGCCCTGGGTTTGGTCAACGAAGTTGCGCCTGCGGGACAATTGATTTCAAGAGCGGAAGAGCTGGCCAGGGAGCTTGCTCGGGGCGCTGGCAAGGCGATAGCTCTGACAAAACGTCTCCTCAATTTGAGCTTGAGTTCGGACCTGGAATCGATCCTGGAGTTTGAAGCCCTCGGGCAGGATATATGCTTTGGCACCGAGGATTTCGAAGAAGGCGCGAAAGCATTCCTGGAAAAGAGAAAACCCGTATTCAAATAACTTTGGATAGTAAAAATGAGGGCCGGGTGACCGGGTTGTATCGAGCAGCCTATCCTGGTGGGGGTGCAGTGTTTCTACTGCCGTCTCTCATGAGCCCGGTGGCCATATTCGGGAGCCGGTTTCCTCCGACGACTCGGGCGTTTGATGAACAATCAATTAGGGAGGATGAGGGTTGCCCCCTAAAAGAAATTGAGGGGGAGTCAAGTTTGTCGATAAGATTCCCACCCTCCCAAGCGGAAAGATGGCACGCAGGAAGCTGACTGAGATGCTGTAACGGCGGCTGGTTATACCATAAGAAAAAACGATTATTGCTAACAGTGAAATGGGGGAACAATGGAAAGAGGCCTGTTCAACGAGGAACATACAATCTTTCGAAGGGAATTTCAAAAGTACCTGGATAAAGAGGTGGCCCCCTATTATGACCAATGGGAACAGGACGGGATTGTGCCAAAGTCCGCCTGGCTCAAAATGGGTGCAAACGGTTTTCTCTGTCCCTGGGTTGACGAGAAATACGGGGGTTCAGGAGCCGGCCTGGAGTATTCAGTCATTATGGTGGAAGAAATGAACCGCAGAGATTTTGTGGGATTTATGGCCTCACTACACAGCAACATCATTGTTCCCTACATCGACAGTTTCGCCAGCGAGGAGCAAAAACAGAAATGGCTGCCCGGCTGTGTGACGGGTGAGATCATTACCGCCATTGCGATGACGGAGCCAAATGCAGGGTCTGACCTTGCAGCCATTCGAACCAGAGCAATAAAGGACGGGAACCATTACATCATAAGTGGACAGAAAACATTTATCTCCAACGGCTTGAATTCGAATTTGGTGATCGTCGCGGCAAAAACCGATCCGAACGCCGGTTACAAGGGAATCAGCCTGATCTGCGTGGAAGAGGGAACTCCCGGTTTCTCGAGGGGAAGAAAGCTCAACAAAATGGGCATCCGCAGCAATGATACGGCGGAACTGTTCTTCGATGATTGCCGTGTACCAGCTTCGAACCTGCTCGGGGAAGAAGGAAAGGGCTTCTATTACATGATGCAGAAGCTCCAAAGAGAAAGACTCGTTGCCGTCATCAACTCACAATCAATGGCGGAGGCGATGCTTGAGCTGACGATAAAATATTGCAAGGAGCGCATGATTTTCGGAAAGCCCGTCAGTTCATTTCAGCATAATGCTTTCAAAATTGCGGAGATGGCAACGGAGGTCGAGATAGGAAGAACGTTTACGGATAGTCTGATAAGGGAGCACATGGCCGGTGTGGAGATCACCAGGAAGGTATGCATGGCGAAGGCATGGATTGCGGAGATGGCGAACCGCGTTGCCTACCAGTGCCTCCAGCTCCACGGGGGTTACGGTTACATGGAAGAATATCCCATCTGCAGGTTTGCCAGGGATGTGAGGGTTCATACGATTTATGCTGGTTCCACGGAGGTGATGAAAGCGGTCGTGGTGAAAATGCTGGGGCTGTGACTGACCGGATTTCCGAAAACCGATCCCGCGAAAAAGAGTCGGCTACCTCTGATGACTCGGATGTTTGATCATCTTTCAACACAGAGGATCGCCGGCTCGATTTAAAACGATCAGCAGCAAAAGGAGAAAACGTGTGGGTTACTAGAGTGACAAAACTCCTGGGGACTGAATTTCCCATCATCGGCGGCGCGATGCAATGGATCAGCCGAGCCCCGTTTGTGGCCGCCATCAGCAATGCGGGAGGTTTGGGCATCATAACTTCTGCAACCTTCTCATCAAAGAAGGAGCTGAAGGAAGAAATCCGCAGGACTCGAGACCTGACGGACAGGCCCTTTGCCGTCAATATCAACTTGTTTCCATCGATGAGACCTCTGTCGGTGGATGAGATGATCGAGGCGGTCGAAGAGGAAGGGGTGGGGATAGTCGAAACTTCCGGCAACAATCCTGAAAAGTATATAGAGCGTCTAAAGAACGACGGGCGGATATACATGCATAAATGCGCTCGAGACCGCGACGCCGTTAAGGCTGAAGCCCTGGGAGCGAACCTGGTCACAATTGTGGGCACGGAATGCGGGGGGCACCCCAGCGCGGAAGGCATAACTACCATGGTTCTTTTGCCCCGGACAGTTCGAGCGGTAAGTGTCCCGGTGGTCGGAGGGGGCGGTTTTTGCGATGGACGGGGGCTAATGGCTGCGCTCTCGTTGGGGGCCGAAGGGATCGTTATGGGAACTGCCCTCATGGCAACGGAAGAATGCCCGATACATCCGAATTTCAAGCGAGCTTTGCTGGAAGCGGAAACGACTTCGACCTGCCTGCTCCTGATGTCCGTAAAGGCCCCAATACGCGTGTTTGCTAACAAACCGGCCTCCGAGGTGCTCGACATGGAGGTGCGATGCGAGCCTCTGGAGAAAATGCTGCCCAAGATGAGAGGTGAACTCGGGCGGCAGGCCTACGAAACTGGAGAACTCGATGGAGGTGTCTGGGCTTGCGGACAGATAGCGGGACTGGTGAAGAAGACTATGCCCGTGCGGGACTTCTTCCAGAGCATCATCGAAGAAGCTGAGTCCATCAGGCGGCAATGGGGAATCGCAGGGCAATCGGCTACTGATTCTGAACCCATTAAGGCTTCCGGAGCATAGAGGAACGCTGGCGAACTGATTACCTTTTTGGACCGGTAGAGGAAGCTGATGGAATTCTTCGATCGCATAAGGGCCCGCGGGCTTCTCGACAAAGTAATGACGGCCGACGAAGCTGCCGGATTGGTCTCAAATGGTATGACTGTAGCCACGAGTGGCGGAAATTCCATATCGTGTCCCAAAAGCATCTTTTTCGCTCTGGCTCGGCGGATGAAGGGAAATGAAAAGATCACCCTGATTTCCGGCGGTCCATTGCCCGGCTCAATCGACGGAGTAATGACGCATGCTGAGGCATATGAAAAAAGGATCGGCCAGTTCGCCGACAACGACCTTTTGGAGGCAGCAAATACCGGAAAGTGTTCGGTGGTGGAATATAGGACCGGCCTTCTGCCCGCCCATGTTCGAGACGGGAGGTTCGGAAAGATTGACGCAGCAATCGTTGAAGCCGCAGCCATAACGGAAGACGGTTTTATCATACCCGGAACGAGCTGCCTGGATGCAGCTACATACGTAACGACGGCCTCTAAAGTGATCGTTGAAGTCAATACAGAGATTCCTTCCGAGATCGAAGGCATACATGACATCTATATTCCCGACGTCCCACCTTTCAGGGACGCTATTCCTTTGAGACGCTGCGGGGACAGGATCGGGACCCCGTTCATTCCGTGTGATCCCGGCAAGATTGCCGCAATCGTTGAATCCCATATTCCAGATAAATCGCTCGCTAAAAGGGTCCCTGATGAAAACAGTCAGAGGATTTCCTCTCTTCTGGTGGATTTCCTCGAGAGGGAAGTCCGCAGCGGTAAATTACCCGAAAAGTTGCTGCCCCTCCAATTTGGCATCGGGAGCATTCCCGAAGCGCTGACGGCGGAACTCTCCAAAAGTCCTTTTTCCGACATTGAAGTCTTTACGGCAGCACTGGGCGATGGAGGTCTTGACCTGATCGACGCGGGCAAAGCGAAAGTCATTTCTACCAGCGGCCTCTATTTGTCCAGCGAGGGTTTCGGCAGGCTTTACGAAAATATGGAAACCTACAAGCGTTTCATCATTATCAGACCTGTGGTTCTGAGCAACTGCCCGGAGCTAATCGCGCGTCTGGGGGTGATCGCGGTCAACGGGGCGGTTGAGGCCGACATATACGGTCATGTGAACTCATCCCATGTTCAAGGGACAAAACTGATCGGGGGGATCGGCGGCTCATGCGATTTCCTGATGAACGCTTTCCTCTCGGTGATAGTGCTCCCTTCAGTTGGGCGCAATTTTGCGCTGTCACGAATCGTCCCAATGGTAACCCACGTCGATCAAGTAGAGCATACAGTCGATGTCATAGTTACCGAGCAGGGGCTGGCAGATTTGCGGGGACTGGGACCGGTCGAGCGAGCTCACGCTATTATCGACAACTGCGCCCACACAGAGTACAGGCAATACCTCCGGGAATACCTTGCCGAAGCTGTCCGGCGAAGAGGCGGCCACGAACCTCAGGATCTCGAGCGGGTCTTTGAACTTCATATTAGTTTCCAACGCAACGGGGATATGCGATCGGCATTTGAGCTGTGAATCCCTCCCGAACCCATTGTGAAAGGACTTTTAATTGCTGAGCTTGAAATTGGCAGACTTCATCCATTCGATAAGTTTTACGGACCTGGGGCAAAAAACGATCCACATGGCTCGCCTGGCGCTGCTCGACTGGCTGGGTTCCGTGGCAAGAGGGGGGCAGGAAGAGCCGGCTAAAATAGCTTTTTCAGTTTTAACCGACCAAGGCGGCAAACCTCAAGCAACAATTTTGCCCACCGGAGAAAAGACCTCGGCCCTCAACGCCGCTCTGGGTAACGGCATAGCATCGCACATTATGGAGCTTGACGACGTGCACCGCAGCTCCATAGTTCATTGCGGAGCGGCTGTGATCCCGGCTGCCCTCGCAACGGCCGAAATGACCCTGGCGAGCGGCCGGCAGCTCGTCGAGTCGCTCGTGGTGGGATACGAGATTGCAATCAGGATAGGGGAAGCCGTCACCCCGTCTCATTATCACTTCTGGCACAACACGGGTACATGCGGAACTTTCGGTGCTTGCGCCGCCGCAGGGAAGCTCCTCAAACTGAATCAAGAGCAGTTGGTCTGGGCTCTCGGCAACGCCGGCACGCAGGCTGCGGGGCTTTGGGAATTTCTGACAGACGGCGCCATGTCCAAGCACCTGCACCCAGGGAAAGCGGCGCAAAACGGACTGCTGTCGGCCCTGCTTGCCCGCGGTGGATTCACCGGCGCGACTGCCATTCTGGAAGGCAGAAGAGGATTTTGCAGGGCCATGGCCCCCGAATTCAACCTGGACAGGATTACAGATTCTCTGGGCAAACCTCCGTACAAGATCGAAGACAATTCGTTCAAAATTCATTCGTCGTGCCGCCACACACACCCCGCGGTGGATATCGTGCTCGATCTCATCTCCAGCCGCAATATACTGCCATCGGATGTTGCCGGAATCGAGGTGCGAACTTACAAGACCGCTCTCGACATTACGGATACTCCTGAGCCGCAGACGATTTATGCCGCCAAATTCAACCTACCCTTTTGTGTCGCCCTTGCGCTGGTAAAAAAGAGCTGCGGTCTAGAAAACTTCACCGAGGAGAACCTGCATGACCCGGAAATCAGGGCCTTGGCAGGACTCGTAAAGCTTGTGCCTGACAATACTCTCACTTCTCTCCACCCCGCCAAATGGCCTGCAATTGTGGAGATAAAGACCCAGTCGCGTGAAGTCTATGGAGGCCGAACTGATTTCCCACTCGGAGACCCTGAAAATCCGCATAGCGACCAACTCCTGATTGAAAAGTTTGGGCGGCTCGCATCGGCTTCATGGGGGGAGCAGAAGGTGAGGAGCCTCACGGAAGCGGTAATGGGTCTGGAGACGATAGAAAACATAGCTGCCCTGTTTTAAGAAGAGGGCTTTCAGCGCAGGGGGTCACAAAATGGTTGAGTTCACTTATCAAGACCTATTCCCGTTGGGAAAAGACGGAACTAAGTATCGTCTGCTCACGAAAGATTATGTCTCCGTAGCCAGTTTCCATTGGGGCGATATGCTTATGATCCGCCCCGAAGGCTTGGAATTTATTGCCGCTCAGGCCATGCGCGACGCCTCTTTCCTGCTCCGAACGGTGCACCTGGAGAAGCTGGCATCTATTCTTGAGGATTCGGGCGCGTCTCCAAACGATCGATTGGTGGCACTTGCGCTGCTGAGAAATGCTGAAGTTGCCGCAAAACAGGTCCTGCCTCTTTGCCAGGATACGGGGACTGCGACAGTCCTGGCCAGAAAAGGCCAAAGGGTCTGGACCGGGGTGCCTGACGAGGAATGCCTCTGCCGCGGAATATTCAAGACCTACACAGAAGAAAATCTCCGGTATTCCCAAAACATTGCTTTGAACCTGTACGACGAAGAGAACTCAGGGTGCAACCTGCCGGCGCAGATAGATATTTATGCCGCCGAGGGCATGGAGTACGAGTTCCTCTTCATGGCAAAAGGAGGAGGCTCATCCAATAAAACCGCACTCTTTCAGCAGACCAGGGCGCTTCTGAACCCAATAGATCTCGAGGAATTTCTAGTGGAAAAGATGAAGAGCATCGGGACTGCCTCATGCCCCCCGTATCATCTTGCATTTGTCATCGGCGGCTTGTCCCCGGAAATGTGCCTCAAGACTGCCAAGCTCGCTACTACCGGGTACCTAGACGCCTTGCCTGATCATGGAGACCGGAAAGGCCATGCGTTTCGCGATTTTGAAATGGAGCAAAGGCTTCTTGAAGCTTCCAGCGCGTGTGGATATGGCGCCCAGTTCGGAGGCAAATACCTCGTTCTGGCTGCTCGCGTGATAAGACTTCCGCGTCACGGCGGCTCTTGCCCTGTCGGAATGGCTGTTTCGTGCTCCGCTCATAGAAACGTCAAAGCCAAAATAAACCGGGAGGGCATCTGGATCGAGGAACTCGAACAAGATCCGGGCCGACTGATTTTGGAAAAGTATCGTGGGAGAGACAGTCAGGATGCGGTTAGAGTCGACCTCAACCGCCCGATGAAAGAGATCCTGGCCGAACTTAGCAAACATCCGGTCCGAACACCGCTTTCGCTTACCGGCACGATCGTTGTCGCCCGCGACATCGCCCATGCAAAAATAAAAGATCGGCTTGACCGCGGCAAAGGACTCCCGCAGTTCCTTAAAGATCATCCTGTCTATTATGCCGGACCGGCCAAGACACCGGAAGGAATGCCATCAGGGTCTTTCGGCCCCACAACCGCCGGGCGCATGGACTCATATGTGGATCTTTTCCAGTCAAACGGTGGCTCTCTCATCATGATTGCCAAGGGAAACCGCGGCCCTGGCGTCGCTGAAGCCTGCAAAAAGCACGGGGGCTTTTACCTTGGCTCAATCGGAGGGGCAGCTGCGCTCCTGGCATGGGAAAATATCAAACAGGTGGAACTGCTTGAATATCCCGAACTTGGCATGGAGGCCGTCTGGAAGATCGAGGTATCTGACTTTCCGGCCTTCATTTTAATAGATGATAAAGGAAACGATTTTTACCGGCAGATTGGATGAGGGCCGGAAAAGGTGTTGCCCGAACCTTACTCTGAGGTCTATTCGCAGACAAAACTCCATCGCAACTCAGCGTCACGGGGGACCAATGCGGCTCATTGCTGGATGCCCGGGCAAATTCCTAATTTCTTCATCTTACGCCATAAAGTCGTGGTGCTGATTCCGAGCATTCGTGCGGCCCGCTGTCGATTATAGGCCGTCTTCTCCAGCGCCTGCAGGATAACGGTGCATTCCGCGGCTCGTGTGGATCCCTTCAGAATGGTGTCCTGGGGGTGGGGACGTAAAGAACCGTCTTCTAGGGGGTCCTGCCTCTCCGATCTGTGATTATCCCAAAAACCGGGGTTGGCAAATGCTGACGTGCCATGCATTGATTCTGTTTGTGTCCCCCCGTTGCCGCTTGACTCTGCATACGCTTTTTTGCGGATTATGACGGGAATGTCCTCGACCTGTATCACTTCATTAGTGCTAAGATTCATCGTCCTTTCAATACAATTCCGGAGTTCCCTAACATTGCCCGGCCACGGATAAGACGTCAGGCATGCAATCGCCTGTTCGGAGATATCCTGGACAAAGCTTCCAAAATTGGCTCTGAACTCCTTAATAAAGTGTCGAATAAGCAAAGGAATATCTTCAATCCTATCCCGCAGAGGAGGTATCCGCAATTCTATGACATTCAGCCGATAATAGAGGTCCTGACGAAACTTGCCCCCGGTCACCATTTCCCACAGGTCCTTATTTGTCGAGGTAATGACACGGACGTTGACCGGGATCACCTTTTTTCCACCGATCCGCACAACCTCGCGCTCCTGAAGAACTCGCAGCAGCCTGGATTGGAGTTCCAGGTTCATTTCGCTTATTTCATCAAGGAATAGCGTGCCACCGTCTGCCTGTTCGAAAAGTCCCTGCTGGCCGTCCCTTCGAGCCCCGGTGAAAGCCCCGGCTGCATAGCCGAAAAGAAGGCTCTCCACAAGGCTCGAGGGAATTGCCCCACAGTTCATCGCAACGAATGGACCGCTTGAGCGTTGACTCGCGCTGTGGATCGACTGGACCAAAAGCTCTTTTCCAGTTCCTGTCTCTCCCAATACCAGCACAGTCGAGTTGGTTTCTGCCAGCTGTTTGGCCTGTTGTAAACAATGCAGCAGACTCTCGCTCTTTCCCACAATATTCGCGAAAGTATAACGCCTCAGGCTGTGTTGGCTCGAAGCAGCCAGCTGTTTCTTCTGTTTTACAGAAACGACGTTATTTACGCCTATCCCGAATTGGTCGGTTATCGGAATGCGTACCGCAAGCGCTCCGTCCTCCAGAAGAGAGGGGCCGATTACAGGGCGTCCAAGTTCCATTGAGCGTTTCCCCAGATAGGTAAATTGGCCGAGTCCCTTTTCTGATGCCCGTCCGTCAGGGCCGACGCTAAAAAACCTGATGCCCTCATGGTCGAAAAGCACCGCCTCTCCGCCCGCAACCCGTGCGATCAAGGGAACAGCTTCTTCGAATATTACTTTTAGCTTATCCCCAAGGCCGACATAACCCGCGTTGTTTATGATAAGCAGGCATTCTCCAATAGGCAGGAACAGGTTGGAGACCCCACTATTCAGCTTTGAGGGAACCAATAGCGGTTGACGTGATTTTACGGCCTCGTCGTATCCTTCGTAGTTCTGCATGAGATACATGTTCAAATCATTGCCGTCCCCATCTACCGTTTTTCTGCGAGAGTTGCCAAGATCGAGAACTGTCGCGAAACCACTGGAAAATCTGGCAATGAGAGGAAGAACCTGGCAAATAGTTTCGAAGAGATCGGTCATCTTAAGATAGCCTTTTCATTGATCGATTCGAAAAGTCCGGAAAACCCGAGCGAACCCGGATTGGACATCATTTTTCACATATGAATACTTTAGATTCAAATCTATTTCAACTATGAAATAGATTTTTTCATGCCCATTTGTCATGAGTTGGTTCCTCCGTCGGCTCACGGTTTGCTCAGGGCTTTTCCAGAGGCCGGATAAGAGGGCGACAGTGTGGTATGGTTTTTGCCGTTTCCGCGAAAGTGAAATGTTGTCCATCCGTGAAGTTTGGTTGCTTTTGCGAATTGCACATGTTGCGGGCAGGTCAGGGGATAAGGATTTCGGCCATTTCTTGTCTCTCAGGAGCTAGGCAGGATGGCAAAGTCCCCGGAATCAGAGATACTGGGTGCTGTGGATCCGGTTCTTCATCCTGGGGCTGTGCTCCAGGCAGCTGCTGCGGCAAAGCCATCTCCCGAATAAGCATGACGTTCTAATCTCACCTCTGAATTAGAAGCGGGAGATTCTGATTTGATGGATCATTCCGGCTAAACTAACAACATCGGGAGAAACTGATCTACTCGACTCAATTTATCAATATCGTTTCAGATTGCGAATGAAAACATCATGGATTGGAAAAAACTGTATCAGAGCAAACTCGTTAGCGTCGAGGAAGCAGCGACGAAGATCGAATCGGGGGATAGGATCTTGTTCGGCCCCTGTTCGGCAGCACCCATTCAGTTGTTGGAGGCGCTTGGGGATCGTGTGGACGAGCTGAAAGATGTCCATGTCATTACCGGTCTGGTTTTGCATCCCTTTAAATTTTTGCAGTCACCAAGATATATCGGGCGCATTAATTTTCATACCATGTTTAACGGACCTAACGAGCGGGCCTTTTTCAAGACCGGCAACGTCACGATCAACTCCGTTCATTTTTCGAAGTCCTATTGGGCTTTGCAGAACTATTACAAGGTCAATGTGCTGATGACCGACGTATCCCCTCCCGATGACGAGGGATACCTATACTATGGTGCGCATGGTGTTGCCCATAGCGCGGACGCGGAGGTCGTCGCGGAAAAGATCATCGTCCAGGTGAACAAGCATCAGCCCAGGGTGAATGGCGTTGAGCATCGTATTCATGTGAGCAAGGTGAACTGGATCTGTGAGCACGACCACCCCTTGCCCACACTGGCCCAGGATGCCCCGACGGACATCAACAACAAGATCGCCGATTTCATCGTGCCGCATGTTCCCGACGGAGCCACCATTCAGCTCGGGCTGGGCTCGCTGGCCAACGCCATCGGCTACAAACTGGAGCACAAGAAGAACCTCAGCGTACACACGGAGATGTTCACGGACTCTATGCTGGAGATGGTGAAGAAAGGCGTCGTCACCGGCAAGATGGTCGCCGCATTCGCTCTGGGAAGCACCGAGCTTTATGAGTTCATCGGCCAGGGCCGGGTGGAGTTCAAACCTTTCCGGATCACGAACGATCCCTATGAAATCGGCAAGTGCGACAATCTGATATCGGTGAACGTTACCCTGATGGTGGACCTGACGGGGCAAGCCTGCTCGGAATCACTCGGCTTCTTCCAGTACAGCTCTACGGGCGGCCAGTCGGATTTCGCCCGGGGCGCCGCTCTTTCGAAGGGAGGGAAGGGATTCCTTTGTCTGCCTTCGACCGTCAAGACGAAAGACGGCAAGGTCCAATCAACGATCACGGCGGTTCTGCCGCCCGGCGCGGTGGTTACCACGCAGCGGTCTGATGCCATGTATTTCGTGACGGAATACGGCATTGCCGATGTGTTCTGCAAACCCATACAGGATCGTGTGAACGCACTGATTGCCATCGCTCATCCCGATTTTCGGGACGAGCTGAGGAAGCAGGCCGTCGATGCGGGCCTGATTAGAAACTGAAAACCCGAGTGAACACGGGCTGGACATTATTTTTCACATATGAATACTTTAGATTCAGGCTTATTTCAACTATGAAATATATTGTTTCATGCCCATTTGTCGCGGGTTGCTCCCTCCGTCGGCTTACAGTTTGTTCAGCACTGTTCCAGAGGCCGGATAAGGGAGCGACAGTATAGCATGGTCTTTGCTATCATCTTCAGGGTGAATTGTTGTCCATAAGCTACCATCAATCGGAGGAGCCATGAACAAGGTTGGAATCACTTTATGCGGCGGCTATCTGCCCATTTTCAGGATAGATAGAAAACTCATAGCGGAGAATTGGGGACGCTCCTCCCTGGGAGGGGAGCGGGCCGTAGCGAACAACGACGAAGATTCCGTCACCATGGCCGTTGAAGCGGCCCGCAATTGCCTGTGCGGAATGGACCGTGGTGAGGTTGACGGACTTTTCTTTGCGACTACGAGCGCACCGAATACAGAGAAGATGAGTTCGGCCATGATTGCAACAGCGGCCGATTTGAAGCGGGAGATACTCACAGCTGACTTTGCCCATTCCCTGAGGGCCGGCACAGGAGCGTTAAAGGCTGCAATCGATTCGGTCAGGGCCGGATCGGCTCGTTCCGTTTTAGTTACCTCCGCTGATTGTCGTCTGGGCTATCCCAGGTCCGATCAGGAGCAGAATTTCGGGGATGGGGCCGCCGCCGTTTTGGTCGGCTGTAAGAATGTCCTGGCCACATTTGAAGGGGATTATTCGATCTGCAACGAAATGCATGATGTCTGGAGAAATCCGGAAGATACTTATGTTAGAACCTGGGAGAGCAGGTTTATCCTGGGAGAGGGTTATACCAATCACATGCTGGAAGTCGTCCGGGGAATATTGAAGAAATATCAGCTGGAATGCAAAGATATAGCGAAGGCTGTTTTACCTTCCCCTGATTTTAGAACCCACCAAAACTTAATACGGAAATTGGGTTTTGACACTAAGAACCAGGTCCAAGACCCTTTGCTCTACTCTGCCGGGTACTGTGGTACTGCCCAAGCATTACTGATGCTGGTGGCCGCCCTTGAAGACGCCCGTCCCGGAGATCTTTTGCTACTGGCCAATTATGCTGACGGGGCTGACGCCCTGCTGTTTAAAGTCACCGAGAACGGTGCATCGGCAGGGATCCAACGGAAGGTGAAAGAATTCCTCGAGCAAAAAATGATGCTGACCTCTTATGCGCGATTCCTGAGCTACAAGGGGCTGATTGAAACGGTACCGGGTGAACCTTTCCGGCTTTTTCCATCGGCGACTGTAACCTGGCGCGAACGCAACAGCATCATAAGAGCCCATGGCAGTAAGTGCAAAAAGTGCGCAACGATCTCTTTCCCGATCCAACGCATCTGTATCCAGTGTCATTCCAAAGATCAATTTGAAGAGGTGCCGATTTCCGATCTGGATGGGGAGGTTTTTACTTTCACTTTGGATAACATGGCGGGGAGGAGCGACGATCCGGTGGTGGTTCAAACGATCGCCGAGTTGGCAGGAAATGTGCGTTTTTACGGTATGATGACCGACTGTGTCCCATCGAAGGTTAAATTAGGCATGCCCGTAAGGCTTACTTTTCGCCATATCTACGATGGGGTGGGAATACATAACTATTTCTGGAAACTGCAGCCGGTTATCAGGGAGAAAAACAACAATGGGTAGCATAAAAGATAAAGTGGCTATTATCGGCATGGGCTGCTCGAAATTTGGCGAGCGTTGGGACAAAGGGGCAGTGGATCTGGCTATTGAAGCGGCTTATGAGGCCTATGAAGATGCCGGAATCGACGTTAAAGACATCGAGGCCTGTTGGTTTTCCACGCTTATGTCCCCAGTAAACGGCATTGCTGGAACGGTTGCCGCAGACGGCTTGAAGCTTGGGAACATCCCGGTCATTCGGAATGAAAACTGGTGCACCTCCGGACACATCGCCCTCCTTGAAGCGTGTATGGCCGTGGCAAGCGGGGCTTACGAAACTGTCCTGGCGCTCGGAGTCGAGAAATTGAAGGATACCGGCTTTGCCGGTCTTGGGGCTGGCAGGGGCATGCACCCTGTCTACGAAGCTCGAAGGACTGCACCCGGTTCCTTTAGTCTGATTGCCGAGCGGTATTTCAAGACCTATGGGCTTTCCGCCACGGAAGGCAAACTCACCCTGGCCAAAATCGAGGTCAAGAATCACGACAACGGCAGCCTTTGCCCAAAGGCCCATTTTAGGAACCAGATCTCCGTAGAAACAGTGATGAATGCCCCTATTGTGTCCTGGCCGCTTGGGCTTTTCGATTGCTGCGGAAACAGTGACGGGGCTGCCTGTGCCATTATCACCTCTGTTGAGAATGCGAAGGCGTTTCGGGCCGATCCCATTTATCTTAAGGGATTCGGCATCTCTACTGATGCTATGATGCCTCATTTCAGACCGGGATTTAGCTGGACAAGTTTCGACGCTCTGGTTAACTCGTCCCGGAAGGCTTATGAGATGGCCGGAATCAAGAATCCAAGGGAGGAATTAAGCCTGGCGGAAGTCCATGATTGTTTTTCCATAACCGAGCTATTGATTTATGAAGATTTCGGCTTCAGCCCCAGAGGGAAAGCTAAAGAAGACGTAGATTCAGGCTTCTTCACTCGCAAGGGTGGATTGCCGGTAAACGTCGATGGCGGGCTCAAATGTTTCGGACACCCGGTCGGGGCTAGCGGGCTTCGCATGACCTATGAGATTTACAAACAGCTGCAGGGCAAAGCAGATTTGCCGGAACGACAGATCAGGAATGCACGTCTGGGGCTCTCCAACACTTTCGGCGGACCTCCACAAATGAGTGCCGTAGCCATTTTTGGAAATGAGAAAGGATAATTGTTCAGGAACGGATATTTGAGTCGATTTGCTGTCCCAGTTCAAGCTGAATTCTAAGCTACTGTGAACATTCTAATTATCAACTGTTCATTAATCCTGCCGGGAACAGTTCCTCCTGATAGATGATTTTCTTTGTTCTAATTGCATTTTATTTAGTCTGATCGTGCTCTTCTGAATACAAGAGTCTATTAGATTAGCAATATTCTCATTGAGTTCTCCTTGGGGCAGATTGGCGTCTCATGCAAAGATTTATCTAAACATGATAACTGAAGGATAACGCTTATGTCTTTCGAACACGAGCTTCATTTATCCAGGCAATTACTTTTAGGTGAACTCCTCGCGCGCAATGCCCGTAAATTTCCGTTCAAGGAGGCATTGATTTACAAGGAAAAAAGGCTGACTTACCGCCAATTGGATAAGAGGGTAAACGGGCTGGCCAATGCCATGATGACCCTAGGGATAAAGAAAGGAGACAAGGTTGCCACCTACCTGAAAAACAGCCAGGAGATCATCGAAATTTACTTTGCAGCCGCCAAGATTGGAGCCATAGCCGTTCCGATCAACTTCAGGCTGGCGCCGAGGGAGATCGCATTCATTTTGAACAACTCAGAAAGCAAATTGCTTTTTATGGATTGGGAGTTCTGCCCCAATATCGAAAGCACTAAGGATGAAATTACGGGAGTTGAGAAGTATATTGTGGTTGCTAACCCTCCTGGAGATAAATACGTCAATTATGAAGATTTCCTTGGCGCCGGGGGACAGATAAGCCCTGAAGTTCTAATAGACGACGACGATGACGCATTTATCCTGTACACGGCAGGGACTACAGGACGGCCGAAGGGCGCTCTATTGTCGCATAAAAATATTTTTATGGACGCCATGACGATGGCGCTAGAGCATGGCCACATTTTTGAGGACAGACATCTTTGTGTTCCACCCTTGTTCCATTCGGCGGCTCTGTGCGCCACAGTCATACACATGATCGTCATTGGAACCACCATAGTGCTGCGTGATTTCGACCCCCGAGAGATTTTAAGAATGATTGAAAAAGAGAAGATCACCTATGTTTTCCTGGTCCCTTCGATGTGGATTTCTCTACTCAACCGCCCGGAACTCAAGGAATACGATACCAGCACTCTTCGCATAGCCTCCACAGGCGGGGCTATCATGCCTGTGAGCGTTAAGCGGGAAATTATGTCCAGGTTTCCCAACGCGGGCGTAGTCGACACCTTTGGACAAACTGAAATGGCTCCCTGCGCCACAACATTAAAAGCTAAGGACGCTCTCCTCAAAGAAGGGTCGGTCGGGTTGCCCCTGGCAAATGTGGAGGTCCGGGTAGTGGACGACCAGATGAACGACGTTGCGGTGGGAGAAGTTGGGGAAATTGTATACAGGGGTTCCAGCATGTTTAAGGGCTACTACAAAAATCCCGTAGAAACTCAGGAAGCCTTTCGGGGCGGTTGGTTCCACAGCGGCGACATGGTGCTGCTGGACGAAGAGGGTTTTATCTATGTTAAAGATCGCAAAAAAGACATGCTTATCAGCGGCGGGGAGAATATTTATCCGGCAGAAGTCGAAGAGATACTTTATGGCCACTCCAAAATTATGGAAACCGCTGTGATTGGAGTTCCTGACGCTCAGTGGGGCGAATCGGTGAAGGCCTTTATAGTGCTTAAAGAGGGACAGGGAATGACTCAAGAGGAGGTTGTGGAGTACTGTACTCAGCACCTGGCCAGGTATAAAAGGCCCCGTTATGTTGAATTCATAAATGCTTTGCCCCGTAATGCCGCAGGCAAGGTTCTAAAAAGAGAGTTACGCTCCAGACAAACAAATTTAATGGAAGCAATTAAACGATAGTCAGTGGCAGAACCCTGCGATCAGAAGGGTTCATCCGCATACGCCTGGAATAGTAATCACGGCAGTAAGCGCAATCGAAAACCAGTTAAAGATGGAGAACGATGAATTCTCTCCGCGTTGCCGACGGTTACAAGAACACTGTCATAGAGTCCATTTCGGAGGGTCTTATGGCCTTTGACTCCGAAGGAACCTTACACACATCAACGAGGTCATCGCGTCGACACTGGGACTACGGAAAGAAGACGTTCTGAACAGGAATCTGCTTTCCGGTATCGGCAAGAAAAACCTAGCCCTGCACAACATTCTCTGTAAAAAAGACCGCGTTACCGATTATGAAGTAGATATCCAGACCGACTATGGGAAGATCACAGGGTTGATTACGATCCGCCCGATCATAATCCGCGGAAGCACGGTCGGGACCTTGTTGCTGTTCAGGGACATTGCGAGAGCCAGGCGGATGGTACAGTACCTAAGCGGAGAACAAACGAAACTAACGTTCTCCGATCTGATCGGAACGGATCCAAGTTTTTTGGAAACGGTAGAGCTGGCCCGAAAAGCCTCCGAGGGAAACTCCAACATCCAGTTGCTCGGTGAGAGTGGCTCCGGGAAAGACATTTTCGCCCAGTCGATTCACAATGCCAGCAAAAGAAAAAATGGACCTTTTATCGCTCTGAGCTGCGCGGCGATTCCACGCGAGCTGATCGCCAGCGAGTTATTCGGATATGTGGAGGGAGCCTATACCGGGGCAAGGCGGGGAGGAAAGCCAGGGAAGTTCGAGCTTGCCTGCGGCAGCACCATCTTCCTAGACGAAATTGGTGAAATGCCATTGGAGCTGCAAACTACACTCCTCCGAGTGCTGGAGTCGAGAACGATTACTCGGGTCGGGGGAAGTGAAGTTATCCCCATCGACGTCCGCGTCATTGCAGCAACGAACCGGAACCTTGCTTCCGCTGTTCTCCTCGGCCATTTTCGCCAGGACCTTTTCTACAGGTTGAATGTTTTCTCGATTTTTATGGTGCCCCTCCGCAACCGCAGAAACGATATCCCTTTATTTGTCGATCACTTTGTAAAGACGATCAGCGTCAAGCTGAATAAGAATATAAAAACCGTTTCCCTTGAAGCAATTAATCTAAAGCATAGGCATCGGTATAGCCACTATGGCCTTTGTCTACGCACTCGGAAGTGTCGTTGCCTTTTTCATGAAAGAAACGAAAACTTTAAACATCATCGGAGACTGAGCAGGGTGTCAGACAATCACCGATCTTCCAGTCAAATCCACTCTGAACCAAGGAGGACAAAGAATGAATATCATAGAGATGTTGATCCGGAGCGCTGAAACCACGCCTGAAAAGCCTTTCGTTATCTTTAACGATACGACTCTTACGTACGGCGCATTCTTGACCAAAACGAGAAAAATGGCAAACGGACTTCGGCGTTTGAATATCCAACCGGACGAAAAGGTCGGATTATTCATGACTAATTCAGTCGAATACATGCTGAGCTATTTCGCTGTTGCTGCGGTTGGCGCTTGTGCTGTTCCTCTTAACACGGCATTCACACCACATGAAATAATCTATCAGCTTAATGATTCCGACTGCATTGCTGTTATTTCAGAAAACAACTTGTTGCCGAAAGTTACTGAAGCGCGGTCACGAACACCCAAGCTGAAGTATATTATATCGACTGAAGCAAGTGAGTACATCAAAATATCCGACCTACTAAGGGAAAATGAAACGGACGACGTTGCCAAACGGGAATCCAGTGATCCGATGCATTTGATATATACATCAGGTACAACCGGAGCACCTAAAGGTGCCGTAATAACTCATGGGAACATAAACTGGATGGTAGCTACACTTAACAGGTTTTTTTCTGAAAATACAGAAGATATATTCCTTTGTGCTCTACCTCTTTTTCACGCATACGGGATACTTCAATCATTTCTTGCGGCTATTAATATTGGTGCTGCTATAGTTCTAATCCAACGTTTCGACCCGGTTGTTGTAATGGGTGCAATCGAACAATATAAAGCAACCGTATTTTTTGGTGTGCCGACGATGTACAATATGATGCTGAATTCTCCGGATATAGATAAATATGATCTCACCTCGCTACGCGTATGCGTCAGCGGCGGTGCATCGTTGCCAATTGAAATATTGAAGACATTCCAGATAAAATCTGGCGTTTCAATCACGGAAGGCTATGGAATGTCCGAGACAACGGTAATGACTCATTGCTGTCCTCTGCATGGAGAACGCAAGGTTGGTTCCATTGGCCGTGTTACGCCAGGAACAAGATCGAAAGTAGTCAATGATAATGATGAAGAAGTACCTGTAGGGCAGGTTGGAGAATTGGTTATCAAAGGACCCTCTATAATGAAAGGCTATTATAACAGACTGGAAGAAACGGAAACCGCTATGCGGAATGGATGGTTGCACTCGGGCGACTTGGTCAGGAAAGATGAGGACGATTACTATTTTGTTGTCGACCGCATCAAGGATATGTATATCCGGGGCGGGAAAAATGTGTACCCACGAGAAATAGAAGAAGTTTTGTATTCATATGAGGGTATCACGGAAGCCGCGGTTATCGGTGTGCATGACGATGTATATGGGGAGGAAGGGATGGCTTTCGTAGCATTGAAGCCTGGAACGGTTATTTCGGAAAATGAGCTTATGGAATATTTGAGCACGAAAATCGCAAAGTATAAAATGCCGAAAAAGATAAAATTCATTGGCGAACTCCCGAAGAATTCCGTAGGGAAGATTTTTAAAAGGGAACTTAGAGCACAATACGCATAATTGGAGGAACGGATATGAGTTATCTGGATCAGTTCAAGCTCGCCGGGAAGTCGGTCATCGTCACAGGTGGAAGTAAGGGGCTTGGCAGGGCCATGGCACTGGGTCTTGCGGAAGCGGGCGCCCGGGTCGCGGTGGTCAGCCGATCGAGAAACCTTATCGAAGAAACAGCCCAGGAAATCATCCGTACTGGTGGTGAGGCCATAGCGGTCCCAGCGGACGTGAGAAGTGAGCACGACATTGAAAAAATGGTCGAAATTGTCGCCGATCAATACGGGGAAATCGACATCCTTATTAACAATGCCGGAATTGCACCGATGAGCAGGGCTGTTGATATCACCATGGACGAATGGGACGACGTAATGGATACGAACATGAAGTCGATATTCCTGACGGCCAGGAGAGTGGGCAAGAGAATGATAAAACAAATGCGCGGGAAGGTTATCAATCTCGGATCTGTTCTCGGGAAAGGGGCGCTCGATCTCTGCCTTCATTATGGAGCCTCCAAGGCCGCCGTCATGCACATGACGAGGATTCTTGCATTCGAGTGGTCCCGATTCAATATCAATGTCAATTGTATCGCGCCCGGCTTTTTCGCTACTGAGATGACGAAAGTCCAGCAGGAGGACGAAAGGTTCAGGACATTCCTGATAGATAGGATTCCGTTTAAACGATTCGGGAAACCGGAAGAAATTGTAGGATTGGCGATTTTCCTATCTTCGGCTGCTGCGGATTACATCACCGGTGAGACTATATTCATCGACGGCGGATATTCCATCTGGTAGGGAGGTTCGGTATGGAAATAAACAAAGTAGCAGTAATAGGCGCAGGAATCATGGGGCATGGAATAGCTCAAGTGGTCTCAAGCGCCGGAATCGAAGTTTCGTTGAACGACATAAAGACGGAATTTTTGGAAGGGGCTCATACAAAGATCGACGGTTCTCTTGAGAAACTGGAGTCCAAAGGAAAAATTGATAAGCAGACAAGGATGGACATCCTGTCCAGAATCCATTGCACAACTGAATTCAGTGAGGCTGTTCGTGACACGGACCTGGTTGTGGAGGCCGCTTTCGAAAACCTTGAAACCAAAAAAGAAATTTTCAGGAAGCTGAATGGCTTGACGGGTTCGAAGACCATTCTGACGACGAATACTTCGCAGTTCAGCATCACCGAAATCGCTTCGGTCGTTGATGACGCGTCACGCGTTATCGGCATGCATTTCTTCAATCCTCCGGTCCTAATGAAACTTGTTGAACTGGTGCGCGGGATCTTAACCTCAGAAGAGGTTTTGCGGACCGTCAAAGGCTTAGTTTCGAAGCTGGGGAAGGAGAGCGTTGTCTGTCGCGATTCCCAGGGCTTTATCAGCACCCGCATTCTGGTTGCCCTCAGACTTGAATGCTACAGATTACTTGAAGAAGGTGTCGCTTCCATGGAGGATATAGACAAGACGCTCAGGTTGGCCTTTGGCCATCCCATGGGACAGTTCGAACTAGCCGACTTTTCCGGCCTCGATATAGAACCTCCGATTTTTGAGAGTCTCTCAAAAATTTACGGTGACAGATTCAGACCGCCCCAGAATATCCTCCATCTGGTAAAAGCTGGAAATTACGGCCGCAAATCGGGTAAAGGATGGTACGACTACAGGAAATGAGGATAGATACCAAGGAGGTGCTGTTTTGAACAAGAAAAAGGAAGTTGTCATCGTAGGCGCGGTGAGGACCCCATTCAGTAAATTCGGAGGTTTATTGCGTGACTTGCACAGCATCGATATCGCGGTTTTTGTTATCAAAGAATGCCTCAAGCGTTCGGGTCTGAAAGGCGAGGACCTCGGCGAACTCTATTATGGGATGTGCATCCAATCGGAGGCTGCGCTGGAGAGCAACGTCAACGCAAGACAAGCCCTGCTCCGAGCCGGCCTTCCCACGAGCTTGGTTTCCTTGACTATCGACAGGGCGTGCTGTTCCTCCCTGAGTGCTGTTCAGCTCGGGTATCGATCGATTCTTCTCGGCGAAGCAAAAAGCTGTATGGCGGTCGGAACGGAAAACATGAGCAACGCCCCGCTTCTTCTCAACGGATTACGTTGGGGGCGCGGTCTGCTGCCCCCCATCCTGAAGGACCATCTTAATCCTATCACCTATACAGGTTTCAATTTTCTGGCGAAGGATGCTGGGGACGTAGCAATCAGGCACGGGATCAGCCGTGAAATGCAGGACCAGTGGGCCTTCAGGTCACAGCGCAGATATCAGGAAGCTTTGAAAGACGGAAAGTTTTCCGAGGAGATGATGACAGTTGAATTACCCGGAAAGAAAGGCCCTGTGATTTTTGACCGCGATGAATTTCCAAAGCCTGATACATCGATTGAAGGTCTGTCAAGGCTGAAGACCGTATATGACAGCCCGACCGTTACTGCCGGCAATGCACCCGGACTGGACGCCGGAGCATCCGCCCTGATTTTGATCGAAAAATCAGAAGCGGAAGAAAGGGGTCTAAAGCCGCTCGCTACGGTATTAACAGTCCAAAGCATTGCTGTTCAACCGGACGGAATTGCTGAAGCCCCGGCGCCCGCTATACAAAAAGCCTTGGCTAAATGCGGCCTGACACTCGAAGATATGGATCTGATCGAAATCAACGAGGCATTTGCCGCCATGCCCTTGGTCGCAACGAAGATTCTTGCCGAAGGAGACGACACGAAGTGGAAGGAGCTTCGGGATAAAACCAACGTAAACGGGGGCGCCATTGCAATCGGTCACCCCGTAGGCGCCAGCGGAGCACGTATTCTGATGACCATGGCCTACGAACTGCGTCGACGCGGGGGCGGAACGGGTGTATGCGCAATATGCGGCGGATTGGCGCAGGGAGACGCTGCCGTGATAAGGGTTGACTGAATTTCTGCGTCTCCAGGAGGTCAAAGGAGGCATTACATTGAAAACGCTTTCATTTAAAAAAGATGAACACATAGGCCGGGTCATTTTGAACAGGCCTGAGGTTCTCAATGCACTTAATCCTGTGATGTATGAAGAGTTGGGGAATCTGCTGCGGCGGATAGACATCGACGAAAATATTCGCATTGTAACTATAACGGGTGAAGGGAAGGCCTTTGCGGCGGGCGCTGATATTTCGGCTATGGAATCCATGACTCCGCTTGAGGCAAAGGAATTTGCGCGTCAAGGACGCTGGGCGACCGGATTTATTCGGGAGATGCGTCAACCGGTTATTGCCGCATTGAACGGCATGGCCCTGGGAGGCGGATGGGAAATCGCTCTTGCCTGCGACATCAGGATTGCTTCTCAAAAAGCCAAGGTCGGATTCCCGGAGATCAACTTAGGTGTCATCCCCGGTGGTGGCGGCACCCAGCGGATGGCCGAACTGGTGGGACTGGCCACTGCAAAAGAGTTGATATTTACAGGCAGAATTTTGTCCGCCGAAGATGCTTACGGGCTTGGAATGCTGAATAAAGTGGTTGAGCACGAAGCTCTTATGACGGAGGTCGAAGAGCTGGCCATGAGCATGGTGAAGAAGAGTCCGGTTGCCCTTTACCTAGCAAAGGCGGCCATCAACAGGACGCAGGACTGTGGTCTCGCCGATGGCCTGGACTACGAAATAGAGCGCTTTGCGGATTGTTTTTCGTATCACGACCAGCAGGAAGGCATGCGGGCTTTCATCGAAAAGAGAACTGCAATTTTTCGTGGATTCTCAGAAAAACGCTCAGCGAGCATACAGTAACGGAGAGAAAATGAAAGAGCTACTCGTCGACCTCAGAGATACAAGGTTCATCCTCTACGACATGCTGGAAATAGAAAATCTCTGTCGATTTGAAAAATTTATCGACCATTCCAGGGAGAGTTTTGAAATGGTCATCAAAGCGGCCGAAAAGCTTGCAACCAAGGAATTCGCACCAAGCAACAGCGACGGAGATACTACCGGATGCATTTGGCACGAGGGCGTAGTCCGGGTGCCACCCTCTTTTCACGGACCCTTCAGGAAATATTGCGACGGCGGCTGGATCACCGTGTCCGAGGACTACGAGGTCGGAGGACAAAGTTTCCCATTAACAATTCAGCAAGCCTGCAATGAACTGTTTTTCTCAGCTAATCATTCACTGGCCGGCTACATGGGATTGACGCACAGTGCAGCAAAGGTGATCGAGGTGTACGGCACACCCCAACAAAAAAAGAAATATATGCGGCACATCTATTCGGGGCGCTTCGCGGGAGGGATGAATCTAACGGAACCGGAAGCTGGGAGCGACGTAGGGTCAATCAGGATGAAAGCCTCGAGGAAACCGGACGGCAGCTATTCCATCCAGGGAAGCAAAATCTTTATTACCGGAGGAGATCAGGACCTGACAGAGAACATTATCCACATTGTTCTTGCCCGCATCCAAGGGGACCCCGAAGGAACAAAAGGCCTCACCTGCTTTGTGGTTCCCAAAATGAGGGTTCGGGATGATGGAAGTATAGGGGAGGCGAACGATGTTTCCTGCGGCGGAATAGAGAACAAAATGGGAATGAAGGGGTCAGCGACTTGCCTGCTCAATTACGGCGAAAAGGGCGAATGCACCGGAGAACTGCTTGGAAAAGAAAAAGAGGGCATTAGCGTGATGTTCCACATGATGAACGAGCAAAGACTGCTTGTTGGACTTCAGGGTCTTGCCCAAGGCAGCACGGCTTACCTACACGCGCTGAATTATGCAAAAGAGAGGCTCCAGGGAATCCCGCCGGGCAGAAAGGGTTCAGGGCAAGTTGCCATCATCCAGCACCCCGACGTCCTGAAAAACATTGCTACCATGAAGGCCCAGACGGAAGGCATGCGGGCGCTGATCTTATTTACAATGTCCTGTCTTGATAAGATTTCAGCCGGGGTGGACGATAACACGAACCAGGAATTAAAGAATATAGTCGAGCTTGTCACGCCCATCTGCAAGGCCTATTGCACGGATAAAGGATTCGACGTGTGCGTACGCGCCATACAGGTCTACGGAGGATACGGATACTGCAAGGACTACCACGTCGAACAATTCGCCCGTGACTGCAAAATTACATCGATCTACGAGGGTACGAACGGGATCCAAGGCTTGGATCTACTCGGCAGAAAGATAAGGATGCGAAATGGAGAATTATTTCGGTCCGTCGTATCGAGAATTAATAAAACAATAAATGAGGCCTCCACCTCTAAATTGCTTTCTCCATATGCGAAAGAGTTCAAGCTTTTTGTCGATGCGCTCGAGAAGCTGACCAACTCGTTACGGCAAAACGGAACGGATGAGGATTATTATCTCAAGCTATCACAGGCCTCTGCTTATCTTGACGTTTTCGGCGACATCCTTCTCGGCTGGATCTTTTTGTGGCAGGCCTCAGTCGCGGAAAAAAAATTGGTCGACCCATCGGTTGCTTCCTCGGAGTCCCTGTTTTGCAAAGAAAAAATCCAGACCGCGAGATTTTACCTGAGAACGATGCTTCCCGCTGTCCTGGGTAAGATTGATGCGATCAATAGAAATGATCGCTCACTGCTCGAAATACGCTACTCACCCCTTGTCATTGCGTAGAGGATCACATCATGAAGATAGCAGATGTTGTGTGCTCGTAAGTGGATGAGCAATCGGGAATCAAAGAAAAATGTACCGGAAAAGTCTTCTGCTTCTTTTGTGGATCGGGTGTTGGCTCGACCATACTGAGCGCTGGAGCCAACGCCTTGAGTCTTCGGACCCGGGCAGTCAAGCGGGGAGACGAGTAAATCCTCAATGGGATTAAAAAGTTTGGGGGATGGTACGCGAGGCTCGGCGAATAATCATCTCCCGCGAGCTCGCTCGAGAACAATTTGCCTAAAAGTCCAAATACGCGGAAGGGCAAAAATGGCTATTCGAAAGCTGATGAGCCTGAAAGAGGCTGTATCGAGATACATAGAGGATGGTGATACCATTTATTACGGAGGCTTCCAGATCATGGTCCCAATGGCCATAACCCATGAAATAATCCGGCAGAAAAAGAAAAATCTGACCACCGTGGGTGCAACTACCGCTTGCGTACTGAATCTCTGAAAATCCTGTGTTCTTCCGTATATTGTATAATTTCCACGAGATACCTTCGGTCTTTAGTCGGCACTTGGACAGGCATGTAACAGGCATGTAATACGTACATACCAGCCATTAATTTAATTGTATTCAGAACTGTTTGGGCAGTTTCAGGGCACGCCTTCTTGGATTTGATGGCATCGTTTTAACACCCTATCGTGTTGGGTGAGGCTCAAACGAAAATGATGCTATAATTCCGAACAGTTGGCAGCCGGATAGCAAAAACATTTCGCAAGGAAGCCACTTAGTATGAGCAAGAGGCGACTATTCAAAAACATCTTATTTAGAGGCATTGATCAGAGGCCTATTCTTTCAGGGCCTTTCCCCATCTCGCCTAGTGGCAAATTCGACGAGCCCGTCAGCCAGTCAGAAAACGAGCGCTGACCATATTTTTCAGGTCCTTTCAAAAATGCTGGCCGGCGCCATTCCTCCTCCGGTGCAAAGAGAAACAAGCGCATAACGGGCCTTACGCCGCTGCAATTCATTAATGACCGTTACCGTCAAACGGCATCCTGAGTTGCCCACCGGATGCCCCAGAGCCATGGCGCCGCCGTTCACATTCAGCCTGCTGATGTCCGCGTCGAGTTCTTTCGCCCAGGCCAAAGGAATCGGCGCAAAGGCCTCGTTGATTTCGAACAGATCGATTTCGTTCACTTTAAGACCCGCCTTTTTCAAAACCTTTGGGGTCGCAAAGATGGGACCGGCGAGCATGATCTTGGGATCGTCTCCGATAACCGTATTGGCAACAATCCTGGCCAATGGCTGGAGCTTGAGTTCCATCACCTTCTTTTCACTCATGAGAACAACAGCGGATGCTCCATCTGTGATGGTGCTCGATATGCCCGCGGTGATCCATTTGGTGTTCGGCAGCACCTTAAGGCCGCTGAGTATCTCTCTAGTAGTTTCGGGCCTGATGGTTTCATCAGTGTCCCTGACAATAGGTTCATCTTTGTCATCTAGACCCGCTATCGGTAGGATTTCATTCTTGAAATATCCACCGATCGTCGCCTGATGAGCCTTCTTGTGACTCGAAATAGCGAAGTCCCAACATTCCTCCCTGGAGATCCCATATTTGTCGGCGACCATCTGTGCTGCTTCGATCTGATTCGCCGGGCCGTACTTACTCGTATAAAACTCCCCGAAGGGATGGCCCATCGGGTCGCCTGTAAACATAGTGCCATTTATGTCGCTCGTTATGCTGTATTTTGACATCAACTCGCAACCGCTGGCTATGACCACTTCCATGTTCCCCGAAGCAATCATCCCGTGTGCAATCTGGATCGCAGTGAGACTGCTACCGCACTGACGATTTACCGATATGCCCGGAACGTTGTAAGGAAACTTTGATGCTAAAACACCCATGCGACCCAGCGTGAATCCCTGTTCGCCAACCTGATAAACTGTACCGTTTACAACATCCTCGACTAATGCCGGGTCCAGATCAATCCTTCGAACAACCTCGTCGAGCACCACACCCAAAAGTTGCGGTGCCATCCAGTTCCGGAGATATCCCTTCCGCTTGCCTATCGGTGTTCTCACAGTACTGACAACGAATACATCATTCATAATGTTTCTCCTTTATTCATTTGGCAGAGGATACAGATAGAACTCCAGACCAACAATACCTCTTACGGGCGACACCAGATGCAGATAAACAACGGAATAACGATGGCCACGGTCATGCAAGCTAATGCTCATGTAAACCTCAGCAACGGATAATGATAATATTTATTTCTCCTTGCTTTTTGCAGTGGGCTTTATACCTTGATGATAACCGCTTCACCCTGGGCCAGCCCGCCGCATATGGCAGCCACTCCATAGCCCCCGCCGCGACGTCTCAGTTCATATGCCAACATCATGGTGATTCTTGCACCACTTGCTCCCACAGGGTGCCCGATGGCGATCGCCCCACCGTTGACGTTTGTCTTATTTTGAATCTCTTCCCATTTTTTCGCGTCATCTTTTGCCAGGATCTTGGTGGAAGTAAGCGGCACAGCCGCAAAAGCTTCATTGATTTCAATCAGCTGCATATCGTCAATCGTCAATCCAGTTCCGTCCAGCGCCTTCTGAATTGTGAAGGCAGGAATTGTTACCATTTCACGCGGAACCGTCGCTGAAGCAACGGTGTTTATGATGGTGGCCAGGGGTTTGAGGCCTTTTTCTTCGGCCTTCTTCCGCGGCATCATAAGAATTGCGCTCGCCCCGGCACTGATGGGCGGCGCATTTCCTGCCGTGACAGTTGGACTCCCGTAAACGGGTTTCAGTTTCGCAAGCGCTTCCATGTTTGTTTGGCGCGGCGACTCGTCCTTTTCAATTATGATGGGATCCCCTTTCTTTTGAGGAATGACAACCGGCATGAGCTCCTCACCGATTTTGAACTTACCTTCCGCGTAGGCCTTCGCGTATTTCTCCTGACTTCCGAGCGCCCAGGCATCCTGCATTTCCCTGCTTACACCGTATTCCAGCGCCACTTCCCCGGCATCCTTTGCAACGGGGTTGAATCCTTTGGCCGTATAGCCCAGTTCAAAAAGGCCATCGATCAGTTTGATATGTCCCAACCTTTGCCCCTTTCTCAGACCGGGAGCCACATGCGGCGTTCGGGGCATATTTTCGGAACCCACCGCCATGACTATTGCCGCTTCTCCGGCCTTAATGGCTCTGACACCAAGACGCAAACAGGTCAGGGAAGAACAGCATGCCCGATCGAGACTGACTGAAATATTTTCCGCGGGAAAGCCAGCCAGCAGAGTCGCCTGCCGTGCAGGGATGCCCGATTCGAGCGCCACTTCTGCGGGAACGCAGCTCCCGTAGGATATATCATCTACTTCTTCAGGTCTTACACCGACCCTTTGAATCACTTCCTTCATGACCTTCACGCCAAGATCGATACTCGGAATGTCCGCCATTGCTGTGTCGAACCTGCTGAACGGAGTTCTTACCGCGCTGACAATTACTATTTCGACATCATCTCTCATACCCATTTCCTCCTCCTTAATGGACAAAGAGTTTGCGACTCCCATTCCGCTATGTTCATACATGTAACTTCATTCCGGATAATACAAGGGATGATATTCTCTCATTTACCTAGCCGGCATCCGGAGGGCTCCGTCCAACCTTATGACCTCGCCGTTGAGCATGGGATTCTCTATGATGTGTACAGCAAGGCTGGCATATTCATCCGGCCTGCCGAGCCTGCAAGGAAAGGGCACCATCTTTCCAAGGGCATCGCGTACAGCTTCTGGCAGAGAAGCAAGCATCGGGGTGTCAAAAAGTCCCGGTGCTATTGTCATCACACGGATACCGTATTCCGCACATTCTCTCGCCATAGGCAAAGTCATGCCAACCACACCCGCCTTAGATGCCGCATAGGCAGGCTGCCCGATCTGGCCATCGAAAGCAGCGACCGAAGCCGTGTTTATGATGACGCCCTTTTCACCTTCTTCATTCGGCTTGTTGTTTACCATCTCTGCTACGGCAAGGCGCGCCACGTTGAAGCTGCCGACCAGATTGATCCGGATCAAACGGTCGAATGCCGCAAGCGGCATCGGGCCCTTTTTAGAGAGCACCTTAGCCGCCTCGCCAACTCCAGCGCAGTTGATCAACGCATTGACTCCACCAAACGACTCGATGGTTCTTTTGATTGCGCTCTGAACGTCTTCTTCCCTAGTGATATCCGTTTTCGCAAAGATGACGCTTCCACTTGATTCAGCAGCGAGTTTTTCCCCTCTCGCCGAATCGAGATCAAGTATCGCGGCCCGTGAACCGACCTTTACAAGCTTTCGAATGCACGCCTCACCCAAACCGGAGGCACCGCCGGTAACCAATGCTTTACATTCCTGGATGTTCATCTCCTCTCCTTTCAGAAATGTCACATTATTGAACCAGAATTGAGCAGTTTTCTCTTCTGTGATTCTGAAAAGAACATTCGTTTCTCCCACATTCTGCTTATTTGCGAGTTCTGAAACCATGACCGGCGATGACGATCAGAGCTTCCGCCCATTAGCGCATCGAATTACAGGAGACATCCACGAGTCGACAGGATTGGCATTTCCGCATTGCGGGCAGGGCATCCCCAGTCTGCTGCCGCATTCGACACAAAACTTCGCCCCCTCTGGCTGCTCGGCTACACATTTCCGGCTCTTCATCGAAGTACTCCTCTTGTAACAGAGCTAGGCTTCAAGTTTTGATCACACGCCTGGTTACACCAGAAACGAACCATTTACAGAATGGATCGGGCACAGATGAAGTCCTGGAACGCAATAGAATTGATGCATTTTAAGATACCCCCATGAAAACACGCAAGAAGAAATCTTCTCGGTCCGATATCAACGACCGATGAAAAGCGGAGTTCTTTTTTCAAGAAATGCAGTAACTGCTTCTTTATGGTCTAAGCTGCTAAAACACAGTGTCTCGATCGATTCTTCGTAGTCCAGGGCTTGTGAAAGGGTGCTCTCAAGTCCATGACGAAGCACCCGCTTTGCCATTCGAACAGCAAAAGGCGGGAGGGATGCAATTTCGCGGGCAAATTCGCGCGCCACATCAAGAAGTTGCTCGGCAAGCACGACTTCGTTCACCAACCCAATGGCCAGCGCCTGCGGAGCATCGATGATTTTCGCCGTGAGGACCATCTCCATTGCCTTAGTCAGCCCCACAACACGGGTCAGCAGAAAAGAGCTGCCATATTCAGGGGTTACTCCAACCCGAGCAAAGACAGCACCGAATCGGGCCTTCTCAGACGCGATACGCAGATCTGAAATCAGGGATAACGTGAGTCCCCCTCCGATAGCGGGCCCGTTGATCGCACTGATCAGGGGCGCCTCAACCTCCAACAAAGCCTTCGCCACGCGATTGCTATACATTTGGTGGACCCCGCCGTCCTCCTTGAACTTCCCGTAATTGGCCACAAAGCGGTGCATATTTCCACCGGCGCAGAAAGCCTTGCCTTCCCCCGTAAGAATTACGACCCGAAGATCATCCATGAGGTTCAGGGTTGGAAGAAAGTCGAGCAGGTCCTGCTGAATCTCCATACTGAGAGCGTTGAGGGTATCCGGACTGTTAAGCCTGAGGATACCGATCTGCCCTTCCCTATCCCATATCAGATTAGGAAAATCTCGTTCCATTTCGCCCTCCATCAAAGGGTGTTATAAGCCATGCTCTGCCGAAAACGCTTCACAACCCCGGCTTCAACGCCTTCTCATGGTTCATCGTTCCTGAAATTCTTTCCCTAATGATGTATCACAACGCCGGCAAGCAGTGAGGATGAAGACCGGCAGAAAAGAGCTTCGCAATTTTTCATGCTGGCTCGACGCATACCATTGAGCATGATTGATGCCAAAAGCTCATGGCTGTAATAGCTGATTTCCCTGCAAACCCCCATCCTCAAGTCGTTGTCCTTATGTCGTTGCTGTCAACAGCGCCGCCTAATGCTACGTTCGGGTCGTGAAGGGAGGGAGATCATTCTAAGATTCTGCAAAACTGCCGCTGCAATCTTTGAGGGGTTCCGACCTGGTGTCACCGAAAAATTGGGAATCGGTCCGGAGCAGCGCATGGCCTGTAATCCCAGGCTTGTATACGGCCGTATGACCGGATGGGGCCAGACGGGTCCCTTGCGCATGGCGGCTGGCCACGACATCAACTATATCTCGCTTTCCGGGGCTTTGCATTCAATCGGGCGGAGAGGGGAACGCCCCGCGCCACCGCTCAATTTGGTAGGGGATTTCGGAGGAGGAGGGATGTTGCTCGCCTTCGGCATTGTTTGCACAATTTACGAACGCCTTATTTATTGCCCCGCAGAACTTCCTCAGACTTAACAGCTGCTGAGCTCAATTATTCCACTTTTGAAATGATGCTACTGAGCAAAGATTGCAGAAATGAAAAATTTCATTGCACAGGCCCACTCGTTTGACCACAAGCTGTGTCCCCTAAGGCTATTTTGGGTAAGGTTTTCCTGCCAAACGGGAGAGTAAGTATTCTCCTGGCATAAATGTTGCGCTTTTAATGCCGACGAAATGATTCCCGCTCCGGCAAGTAACCAGAAAATTTTGTTTACAGCAGGGTGTGTTGCATTCGTTGCTTTATCATTCAACCGTAATGAACTGAACCGTAAGAGGGATGTTTGCGACGAATTAAGGAAAATATTTCGATATATCGCAAACATAACTCTTAAGCTGTCGATGTTGCAGGGGCAAACTCTACCCGGGTCTCAACGCTACAGCGGATAATCCTCAGAGACTATTAATCCAACTTCATTGCTGTCAAATGCGTTTTTCGGATCGGTGTAAACATAAATTTTGAAACTTTTGCTGTCTGACATTTCAAGAGACAGTGAGGCTTCATAAGCTCCAAGAGATGATCAGGAGTTGAATTGAGATGACGGCGGACCAAACTATTGCTCGAGCGGGACCTGTTCGAACTGAGGCATACTTGGATTTTTTGCAGATGCTGACCGGTGTTGGGCTTGTCGCTTTCATGTGGGCGCACATGATACTAGTAGCCAGTATCAACGTTGACCTGGGGGGCGGCAGGGTGATGAACGCGATCGCGCGTTTCTTCGAGGCCACTTATATGGCTCAAATCGGCGGTCCGCTGATAGCCCTGACCATGCTGGCCCATTTCGTGCTCGCGGCCCGCAAGCTGCCTTTCCGTGCCCGTGAACAGAAGGCCATATGGAGGCACAGTGTTAGTTTCAATATCCCGATCCCCACATGAATCTCGATCATCGGGAGCGACGTATAACTTTCATATTCCAACCGGAGATCGTATGCCTTTTTCTGTCTCAGGCGCGCAACTGAAGTTTTTTCGGGCGAAGACCCCACCGGAAGAAGCGGTTGGGATGGTTGGCACTGAAGTTGGTGCATTATTCAGGTTTAAACCAGTTTCGAAGGGAGGGAGAAAAATGACCCAAGGTTGAGCTGTACTGTCATGTAAGAATGAAATCAAGGATTAAGTTAAAGAAACAATAAAACATAATTGATGGAGGTATTTCAATGTCTGATAATGAGAAGCTCGCAAATCCTGGACCGGCAAATATGGTTGCGTTATCAATGGCTTTATTCATATACTGGTTGATATTAACCGGTAAGGTGACCGGTAGTGCATCTTTGGTTGCAGGTTATTTTGTATTTGCTTGTGGTATAATTCAACTTATCGCCGCTATTATTTATTTTATCCGTGGCGAGATGCTTCCTGGAAATCTAGTATTGATGTTTGGTATATTGTTTTTGATTTTAGGTGGAATGAACCTTATGCTAGGCTATTTTGGCGATTTTTACAAATTGCCGATGGATCATCACATAAGTGGCTGGACAATTTTATTTCTTGGAGTGGTTTTAATCGTATTGACTCCAGCTTACATTAGGGGACCTTACTATTTCAGCATAGCCCTTATTGATATAGATATTCTTTTGATATTATTGGCTTTTGCTGAGCTAGGGATAGTATCTCTTTCTGTAATGCCGATAGTTGGATGGTTATGTTTAGTTGGATCAATTTTAGCCCTGATTATAGGAGCTGGTACGCTTATAAACACTTCTTACGGGCGGGAGATTATCCCTCTACCACATCCGAAGTCGGCGTATTCCCATGAATCTTAAAGAGGGACCAATTCTCGGAAGCTAAACAGGGGCTGAAGTAAAATAGGAGAAAACTCTGGATGTTCTGTGTTTTTTAAAATATGACAACGTGGAAAACTAGTGCTGTGTAAACTTAATTTATTTAGTTGGATAGTGCCTTTCGAGATTCTGTCTAGCTTTAGTTTTGGTAAAGGTCCAATTCACGGTCGCCTTGATTCTGTTGCGTTCGTCCACCAGCGCGTAGACTTCCCTTATTAGCTCTTCCTGGGTGGCAATGCGACGGTCGAGGCACTGTTTCGAGATTACTGACAGCTCGATCTCTGTTTAGCCTGTTTTCAGCAATCTGCTTCGTCCTTCTGTTTGAACGGGAGAAAAAGGTCCGCGCATTGAGAGAGAAATTGACCCTACAAAGCAGCGGCAGTGTGAGTGAACAGGAGGAAAGTATACAGCAGCAGATTTTTGCTGCTGCGATCGAAAGTGACTCCATGATCGAAGAAACCATATAGGAGACCAAAGATAAATATTGAGAGAATAAATCCTCTCCATGTCTGAAGGCGAACCAGTTTCTGGAATGCTTTCGGGGATCTGATAATTACCTTGTTTCTCCTTCATAGTGCCTTAATCGCTTAGGAGAGATAAGGCGTGACTGATACAAAAAGGAGGTATCGATCGACAAAAGCTCCAAGGCTGTTTTCTTAATTGGAAAGATTCGGAGCGCAAGGTTTTTCATCGGCAATATTCTTCCCTTTACTATGGGGAAATAGCCTCTATAAAATGGCATGATAGTTCTGCGTGGGAGATGGATGGAAGATTTTTCGGCGGATGAACGCTGAAAGAAGTTAGACTGATAGCAGGAGAGTCTCATGTTGGTAGGAGATTTTTTAACAAGAGCAGCAACGTGGTATGCCGACAAGACTGCTAGCGTCGATGAGAACACTCGGGTCACCTATGCCGAGTTTAATCGCCGCACGAATTCCATTGCCAATGCATTGCTGGATTCAGGCATCAAGCCCCAGGACAGGGTGGCCATCATATGCCAGAACTGTCACAATTATATGGAAATAGTGTTTGCCTGCGCCAAAATCGGCGCTGTCGCGACGAACTTGAATTGGCGGCTTTCGGCCAAGGAGTTGGCCCTTCTCTTGAATCACAGCGATGCGAAAATCGTGTTCTACTCCAAGAGATTTGAGAACATGCTGGACCCTCTCAAGAAAATGGTGCCCGATATTCGTATTGTCGCGATCGGCGGATCGATTGATGGGGCCGACGATTATGAAAAACTGATCGAAACACATGCGAATCACGAACCCTCAGTTGAAATCAAAGAAGACGATACGTTTCTGCAGATTTACACCAGCGGTACGACAGGAACACCCAAAGGGGTGATGCTGACCCACAAAAATTGTGTGCAGCATGCGGTCAATACCGTCATCGAGCTGCAAATGAGGAGAGATACCGTCCACCTCAATTTTTTACCCCTGTTTCACGTGGCTATCTATCTCGCCATCAATTGTGTCTTTGTAGGCGGTAAGAGTGTCTTCATGGCCGATTTTGATCCGGAGGGGGTCTTCTCCTCTATCGAAAGGGAAAAGGTGACGTCCATTGGATGCGTGCCCTCCATCGTCAAGTTTCTGGTTGAACATCCCAAATTTGACCAATACGACTTGAGCAGTATTCGCCTGGTTGTCTATGCGGCGGCTCCCATGCCTGTGCTGCTTCTCAAACAGGCACTCATGAAACTGAAGTGCGAGTTTGCACAGGTTTTCGGCATGACGGAAACAAGTCCCGTGACGCACATCCTGATTCCTGAAGAACACGTCACGGAGGGACCGGAGTACAAGGTCAAGCGCCTCGGTTCCGTAGGGAGGCCCATAATAAATGTACAATCAAAGGTTATTGACGAATATGGGAATGAGTGTCCGGTAGGCGTTGTCGGGGAGGTGGTCGACATAGGAGACACCATTATGAAGGGCTATTATAAGATGCCCGAAGCCACGGCCGAAACGATTAAGGATGGCTGGCTGCATACGGGAGACATGGGATACCTGGATGAGTACGGATATCTCTATCTTGCAGACCGCAAGAAAGACACGATTATCTCCGGCGGGGAAAACATCTACCCCACTGAAGTTGAGATGTGCATCATGCAGATGGATGGTGTCGATGACGTAGCGGTTATCGGGATTCCTGACGAAGTTTGGGGGGAACTCGTGAAGGCCATCGTGGTGCGCAGGCCTGGCGCCGATTTGTTGGCAGAAGATGTGATCAGCCACTGCATGTCCCATATCGCCCGTTACAAAAGACCGAAAAGCGTCGACTTTGTTGATGCACTGCCCAGGAATGCCATGGGAAAAATTCAAAAGAATACTTTACGAGAGCCGTACTGGGCCGGAAGGGATCGGAAGATATAGTTAGTGGAAGAGGCGACGAAAGATGTCCCGGTTGGGCAGGGGAATGCAGATGAAAAAAAGATACGATGCAATTGTAATTGGAGCAGGCGCCGGAGGTACCGCCATTGGTGCCCTGCTATCAACTGCCGGATGGAAGGTCCTTGTCCTGGAGAAGAACAAAATCATAGGTGGAAGATGCACCTCTTACATGCATAAGGGTTTTAAACTCGATCTGGGAAATCATCTTTTCTCATTAGGAGAGCGGGGGCCTATCGGTGAAGTGTGCGCCATCGGCAAGATGCCCGATGCCATTCAGTGGGTGAAAGTCCGGAATTCAGCCATGCGCATCGGAGGCACTGTAACGAAATATAACCGCAGGACAATGATGGAGGTCCTTCCCGAGGGCGAGCGCGGTAATATGGAAAGACTCTTCGCACAGGCCGTCCGGATGAGCGATCGGGATATAGATAAATTATGGTACACGCCCCTTGACAAATGGGTTGATGGTTTTACCAGCGATCCCATGGCTCACACGCTTATTGAATCCATTTCCACACAGTATTTCTGTATACCTCTTGCCGATACCAGTGCGGGAGAGTTTATTCGATCCTTTAAGGAAACGGTTCTAAGCCAGAGCAGCGCGTACCCGAAAGGAGGTTGTTTGTCCATACCCCAGGCGTACATTTCCATTCTTGAAAAGAACCGCGGGGTCGTAAGGCTGAACAGCCGAGCTCATAAGGTGCTCATTGAGAATGGAGCTGCTACGGGTGTGCTGCTTGAAGATGGAGAAACGCTGCATGCGTCGGTCATCATCAGCAATGCCGACATCAAGTCTACGGTCAAAACGCTTGTCGGAACGAGAAATTTCCCTCCGGAATATAGCAAAAAAGTTCAATCCCTCACCTACTCGTATTCAGCTGTCATGTTGAAAGTGGCGCTAAAAGAAAAGATCACCGATGACCAGCTCCTGATGTTTATGCCTGAAAGGTTTTCGCCGATCCTTGAGATTACTGATGAAATGGCAGAAGGGAAAATACCGGAAATAGTAGGTGGCATGATCGTATCGACGACAAACTATGATCCCTATCTTGGGCCGCCCGGACAGCAATTGATTTCCTTTGGATCGGCGTGTCTGCTTAATCAGGATTGGGTAAAATGGAAAAAAGTGATGCTCGATTCTTTCTATATGGCTTATCCGCAAGCGCGCGGGAAGGTTCTCTGGCATAAACTGGATACTCCTAAACTCGTCCGTGCGTATGCCGGTGAAGAGGGAACCATTGTGGGCGTTGGCCAGACAGTTGGACAGATTGGTGAACGAAGGCCGCCGGTAGAGAGTCCGATCAAAGGGCTTTATTTCAGCTCGGCGGAAGCAGGAGGCCATGGCATCGGTGTAGAACTCGCCACGAACAGCGCTCTAGAATTGTTCGGTAAATTAAGCAAAGGGAACTGATTTCACCTGAAATGTAACACCCTTTGACCTGATGTCTTTTTTTGAGGGAATAGAACCGGCCAATATTTACACTAATACCTCTGCATGAATTCATTGGCTGAGAAGGTGGTTCTCGTTGGTATATTCCGGTATTTGAATAAAAATCTTCAAGAGCAGCAATGTTTTCATTGAGCTTTCCTGAGGGTAGGTTTGCATCTCATCAAAAGATTTACCAAAGATGACAAGTGAAGGAGGATGGCTGACCCCAAGGGTTTTATCTAGGGTAGCACTTATAATCTGCGGCTGTATCCTTTTCGGTAATATTACTGTCATTGATCTGAGCCATTTCAGGTGTGGCTTCTTTAATTATTCACAATGAGCTAATAAGAGAGGTAGGTTCGGTGGGACCATTAACGGGGACAAAGATCATCGAGATTGCGGGAATAGGTCCCGGACCGTTTTGCGGGATGATGCTTTCCGACATGGGGGCCGAAATCATTCGGGTCGACCGCGTAGGAATCCGTCCGAGTCTTGCTGAAAGAAATGATGTACTTAATAGGGGCAGAAGGGCCATAGCTGTAGATTTGAAGCGTCGTGAAGGGAAGGAAATCATTCTTCGGTTCTGTGAAAAGGCCGATGCAATCTTTGAGGGGTTCCGACCTGGTGTCACCGAAAAATTGGGAATCGGTCCGGAGCAGTGCATGGCCTGTAATCCCAGGCTTGTATACGGCCGCATGACCGGATGGGGCCAGACGGGTCCACTGCGCATGGCGGCTGGCCACGACATCAACTATATCTCGCTTTCCGGGGCTTTGCATTCAATCGGGCGGAGAGGGGAACGCCCCGTGCCACCGCTCAATTTGGTAGGGGATTTCGGAGGAGGAGGGATGTTGCTCGCCTTCGGCATCGTTTGCGCCTTATTCGAAGCGCAGAGATCGGGAAAAGGACAGGTAGTGGATGCAGCAATGGTGGACGGCTCGGCGATCCTGATGGCCATGTTTTTTGGCCGACGGATATGCGACGCAAGGTTTTCCGGCGAGCGCGGGACCAACTTGCTCGATTCCGGGGCCCATTTTTATGAGGTATACGAAACGAAAGACGGCAAATATATTTCAATCGGTTCAATAGAACCTCAGTTTTACGCCGAGTTGATCAGGAAGGCAGCGCTCGATCCGGGCCGCTACGCCGCACAGCTCGATCGTTTCAAGTGGCCGGTATATAAGGATGAATTGACCGCTTTATTCAAGTCGAAGACGAGGGATGAGTGGTGCGCCCTCATGGAAGGCTCGGACATCTGCTTTGCCCCGGTCCTTTCGATGGAAGAAGCGCCGGAGCATCCCCACAATACAGCGAGGAGTACTTTCATCACGATTGATGGAATCACGCAGCCTGCGCCCGCTCCACGATTCAGCCGCACCACACCGGAGGTTCGCCGTGGTCCCAGCGCTCCTGGACAACACACGGTCTCCGTCCTTGCAGATTTCGGTTTTGACAAAGGCGAGATCGACGCCTTTCTAAATGAGGGCATTGTGGAACTGAGCCGGGATAAGGAAGATTAAACGGAGATCTTCCGACACCCTTCATGTATTTATTGCTCCGGTGGCAAAAGTGATCGTAGGGTTCCGCCACTGACTATCGTTTAATTGCTTCCATTAAATTTGTTTGTCTGGAGCGTAACTCTCTTTTTAGAACCTTGCCTGCGGCATTACGGAGCAAAGCATTTATAAATTCAACATAACGGGGCCTTTTGTACCTGGCCAGGTGCTGAGTACAATACTCCACAACCTCCTCTTCTTTCTCCCATCTCCGGCAGGTAAGGAGCCCGGGAGTGGGAGCGGCCGGCAATTATGTGTCCGTCTGAAACGCTGGACTTTTTAATATTGAGGGGAGCAAACGCATTGGAAGATTCGAGTGTAGTCAAAATTCGGCCACAGGGACGAGTGGTCGAAGTCATTTTGAGCCGTCCTGAACGGCTCAACGCCATCGATTTCGAAATGAAGGAAGGCATCGACATCGCTCTGAAGAAAATCGAAGACTCTGATGGCTGGAGAGTTGTCGTTTTACGAGGAGAAGGAAGGGCCTTCTGCTCGGGAGGAGACCTGGGCGCCATACGAGACAAAAAGAATATCGGCCGGCCCGAAGACCTGTATTATTCGCAGTCGCTTCTGAAGCGGCTGTTAAATTTAGAGCAGGTGGTGATCGCTGCGGTACACGGCTTTGCCACCGGCGCGGGGTGCAACCTGGCGATGGCCGCCGACTTGGTTTACGCCGCAGAAGGAACCCAGTTCGGACAGGCGTTTGTGAAGGTGGGACTCACTCCCGACTGGGGCGGATTCTATCTTCTCCCGCGCTTGGTAGGCGTGCGGCGGGCCAAGGAATGCTTTCTGTTCGGAGAGAGGTTCGATGCTCAGAAGGCTCTGTCCTGGGGCCTGGTCAATGGAGTTTTCCCCTCGGAGCAATTCCTCCCGGAAGTGATGGCCCGGGCGAGCAAGATAGCAACCGGCCCCTGGAACGCTATTCGCCTGATCAAAGAGATCGTAGACCAAGTGGACCCCTTCGGCATACAGGCGGCGTTCGAGGCAGAGGTGGAGGCGTTCAGAAAATGCAGTCAATCCCCTGATTTCGCTGATGGCCTGGAAGCTTTTTTTGAGAAGAGGGAGCCGAATTTCCAGTGATACTTCTCACGAGGGGGCATCCAATGAACATAGGACAGCTTTTAGACATTGCACAGCACCGCTTCCCCGAAAAGACGGCCTTGATATCTCATGACAGGTTATGCACGTACACGTTGTTACGCGAGCGGGTAAGACGGTTGATGAACGGCTTTCTAAAAATGGCGGTATGCAAGGGCGACCGTGTGGCCGCCATGATGATGAACCGGTCGGAGTTGATCGAGGTTTACCTAGCTTCCGTTTCTGTGGGGGCCATGTTCATGCCTATCAACTTCCGGCTGCAGGAGGCTGAGTTGAAGTTCATTCTGGAGGAAGCCCAACCCCGAGTGTTATTGTGCGAACAGAGATACTCGAATTTGCTTGAGAAGATAGCTGCTGAGCTGTCTTTTGCTCCGCCACACTGTTTCACGATTTCCGATCTCCCGGGTCCAAGGGAAGCGGGGAGCTATGAAGAACTGCTCGCGTCCAACACCCCACAGGTGCAGGCGCAGTCCTTAGACTCACAGGACCCATGCCAGCTGATGTACACGTCCGGCACCACAGGGCGGCCTAAGGGCGTTATGCTCAGTCATCAAAATGTTATCTGGAACAGCCTTAACATGCTGCAGGTAAGGAGGGACCGGCCAGAGGACGTGGCACTTATCGTGGGTCCCCTGTTTCACACGGCCGCGCTGAACAGCCATTACACCTCTCGGCTCGCCTTGGGAGCTACCACAGTTATCATGAGCAGCTTCGACCCCTTAGGCATGATGGAGCTGGTGGAGCGTCAAAGGGTCACAGTGGTTTCCGGCACTCCCACCATGTTCGTCATCCTCACAGAGAAATGCCGGCCCGGTCAGTTTGACACCTCTTCCGTGAGTACCCTTACCTCGGGATCGGATAAGTTGCCTGACCATGTGAAGCGGACGGTACTGGAGTATTTTCCGAACGCCAAAGGTATCTTCGACGTGTACGGGAGCACTGAATGCTCTCCCTGCGTTACCACCCTTACGGCAGAGGAGTCGCTGCGCAAAACAGGGTGCGTAGGCCGTCCTCTGGCTTTCCTTCAGGTAAAGCTTCTGGACGAAACGGGCCGGGAGGTACCTAGAGGAGAGCGGGGAGAGGTTGCGGTGCGGGGACCTAATGTGATGCTGGGCTATTACAACCAGCCGGAAGAGACTGCCAAGGTGCTCAAAAATGGCTGGCTGCACACGGGAGATTTGGCCGTCGCCGATGAAGATGGGGCTCTCTACATCATTGATCGCATGAAGGACCTGATCATTACCGGGGGAGAAAACGTGAGCCCGCGCGAGGTGGAAGAGGTTCTCTTCTCACATCCATGCGTCCTCAAAACAGCAGTGGTAGGCGTGCCCGATCACAAGTGGGGGGAAAAGATCTGTGCGGCAGTAGTACTGCGTGAGGGCTGCCAGGCAAATGAAAAAGAACTGCAGCAGTACTGCAAAAGCCGCGTTGCCGGCTTCAAGGTGCCTAAAAAGTTCTTGTTCTTAGATCGATTGCCCGAAAGCGCTACCGGTAAGGTCCAGAAAAGTAAACTACTGAACTTGTTGACTGAATGAAAGGAAAGGTCATGCCAAATCAACTCGACCCGGAAGAACTTGCTATGTTCCGTGACACCGTCCATCGCCTGGCCAAGAAGGAACTCGCGCCCCTGGCAGAGCGTATAGACGAGGACGGCGAATTCCCTTGGCAAGTTCTGGATATATTTCGCCGGAACGATCTGCTCGGTTTGCAGTTCCCGGAGGAATACGGCGGCTCCGGTGCGCCTATCATGGCCACAGTCATTGCCGTAGAGGAGGTGGCGCGGTACTGCGGCAACTCCGCTTCGGTACTCAACGTCAACTCATTGGCTGCCACCCCCATCATGCTGGCGGGCAGCCGGGACCAAAAGAAGTTGTTTTTGCCCCGTCTGGCGCGAGGAGACCTACTGGGTGCATTTGCCCTGACCGAGCCCAACGCAGGTTCGGATGCCTCTAGCATTTCCACCAGAGCTGTGCTGGACGGCGACCAATACGTTATCAACGGTCGAAAATGCTTCATTTCTAATGGTGACCTAGCCACTGTTTACAGTCTGTTCGTGAAAACCGATCCGCGCGCTCCCGGGGTAAAGGGAATCAGCGCTCTGCTTGTGACCAGGGATCCTGAAAACCATGCCGGCTTCAGTATTGGACGCGTGGAAAGGAAGATAGGCGGCGGGCCCATCCACGCCGCCGAACTCGTTTTCGAGGATTACCGGGTACCTGTTTCTGCGCTTTTGGGTCAACCGGGTGAGGGCTTTTATCTGGCCATGAAGGCCTTGGACAAAGGGCGAGTGACCATGGCCGCCACCGCGGTGGGCAAGGCTCAGGGCGCACTGGACCTGGCGGTGGACTATGCCCGTCAACGGGTGGTTTTCAGTCAACCCGTGGCCAAGTTTCAGGGAATCCAATGGATGCTGGCGGAGATGGCAACCAGCATCGAAGCCGCCCGACGCCTTACTTACCATGCTGCTCAATTATTGGATCAAGGTGCTGCCGAAGCATCCCAGGCCGGAGCCATGGCCAAGCTCTTCGCCACAGAAATGGCCGTGGATGTCACCAGCAAGTCCTTGCAGATCCATGGAGGTTATGGCTACATGAAAGATTACGCAATTCAACGATTCTGGCGAGAAGCCCGCCTAGGTACCATTATCGAGGGAACCAACGAGATCCAGAAAAACATAATCGCCAGGAACCTGATCGGACGTATCTGATAGTCAACACGGGCTTTGAAAGGTTTATCTTCTCTGGGAGAGAAAGCCATGATGACAGCACAAGAAGCGCAAACCCCGAATTACCGCTGGCTGACCTTCGCCCTGCTGGGACTGGCTTATATGCTGGTCTTTTTCCATCGCACCTGCCCGGCGGTGGTAGCCTTGGATCTTATGAAGGACTTGCAGGCCGGCCCAGCCCTCATGGGCAACCTTGCTGCGGAACAGGACCGCGCGAATTCTGCCTGGATGGGAGGCAAGAGATCTGCGTCAGTTCTGGACAGCGAGAGCCTAAAGTGTACGAAATAAATTCTTTTGGAATAGCCGCCAGCCAGGGCTGGGCAAAAGTCCACCATCGCTTGCCAAAGTGAGAAATCTCGATGCGGCCGGGCTACATAACGAAAATGATTTGAATATGTTAACTTGCGTGAGTCTTCGTGTCGCGTTGCCGACACATAGGTGATTAAGCTATTTCGCCTTAATTTGCGATGGCTCCTTAACCCCGTGTAATTCACAATCACAAATTAACCGCAAGGATGCCGCTAATGAAATAGGCAATTCACAGCAGCCCGATGCCAAGGGCGATGCTGTACTGAACGGAGACGAAGCCGGTCATCAGCGGCGCTGTTTTGCCCCGGTCCTTTCGATGGAAGAAGCGCCGGAGCATCCCCACAATACAGCGAGGAGTACTTTCATCACGATTGATGAAATCACGCAGCCTGCGCCCGCTCCGCGATTCAGCCGCACCACACCGGAGGTTCGCCATGGTCCCAGCGCTCCTGGACAACACACGGTCTCCGTCCTTGCAGATTTCGGTTTTGACAAAGGCGAGATCGACGCCTTTCTAAATGAGGGCATTGTGGAACTGAGCCGGGATAAGGAAGATTAAACGGAGATCTTCCGACACCCTTCATGTATTTATTGCTCCGGTGGCAAAAGTGATCGTAGGGTTCCGCCACTGACTATCGTTTAATTGCTTCCATTAAATTTGTTTGTCTGGAGCGTAACTCTCTTTTTAGAACCTTGCCTGCGGCATTACGGGGTAAAGCCTTTAAAAACTCAACGTAACGGGGCCTTTTGTACCTTGCCAGGTGCTGGGTACAGAACTCCACGACCTCCTCAAAGGCCATTTCTTCCCCTTCCTTTAGCACGATAAAGGCCTTCACCGATTCACCCCACTGAGCGTCAGGCACTCCAATCACAGCGGCTTCCATAATCTTGGGGTGGGTATAAAGCACCTCCTCAACTTCAGCCGGATAAATATTCTCCCCGCCGCTGATAAGCATGTCTTTTTTACGGTCTTTGACATAGATGAAACCCTCTTCGTCGCGCAGGACCAGGTCGCCGCTGTGGAACCAGCCGCCCCGAAAGGCTTCCTTAGTTTCAACAGGATTCTTGTAGTAACACTTAAACATGCTCGGACCCCTATACACAATTTCCCCCACGTCACCCACCGGAACGTCATTCATCTGATCATCCACTACCCGGACATCCACATTGACCAGGGGCAGCCCCACCGATCCCTCCTTGCGGAGCGCATCTCCGGCTTTCAACGTTGTGGCGCATGGAGACATTTCGGTCTGCCCAAAGGTGTCGATTACGCCCGCGTTGGGGAATCTTGACATAATTTCCCTCTTGACGCTTAAAGGTATGATAGCCCCGCCTGTGGCAGCTATGCGAAGGCCACTGGTATCATAACTCTGGAGTTCAGGGAGGTTGAGAAGACGAATCCACATCGCGGGGACCAAAAAGACAAAAGTGATTTTTTCCTTTTCAATTGTTTCTAAAACCTCAAGGGGGTCGAAGTCACGCATCACCATAGTGGTTCCAATCACAGTCATGATTATGACTGTTTTGCACAAGGCCGACGCGTGGAAGAGGGGGGAGACGCAAAGATGCCTGTCCCCAAAAACGTGACCATGCTCCAACGCCATGGTCATGGCGTTCACCATTAAATTTTTATGTGAAATTACGGCGCCTTTTGGACGTCCGGTAGTCCCTGCCGTGTATATGATAAAGGCATCTTCGTCGTCTTCAAGCAGGACTTCGGGACTGGAAGGGCCCCCTTTGCTCAGGAAATCTTCATAATTGGCATGTGTATCTCCACACGGGCTGGCTACCACAATATACTTTTCAACCCCGGTAAATTCGTCTCTATTTTTCTCAACATTTGAGCAAAACTCGCAATCCCCAAAAAGCAATTTGCTTTCTGAGTTGTTTAAAATGAACGCAATTTCCCTCGGCGCCAGCCTGAAGTTGATTGGAACAGCAATGGCTCCAGCCTTGGCGGCGGCAAAATAAATTTCGATGATCTCCTGGCTGTTTTTTAAATATGTGGCAATCTTATCACCCTTTTTTACTCCGCAGGAAATCATGGCGTTGGCCAGCCTGTTTGCCCTCTCATCCAACTGGCGGTAAGTCAGCCTTTTGCCCTTATAAATCAAAGCCTCCTTGGATGGAAATTTACGGGCATTGCGCGCGAGCAATTCACCCAAAAGCAGTTGTCTTGACATATTGAGCTCATGATCCGAAGACACAACCGTTCTCCTTTGATCGCATCAACTGAATGAGTCTGCTGAACGATTTCAACCAGCGCCTCTAACCTTGATTTTGGATTCAGCCGGAATAATGCGCTAACTTCAGTGCTAAGCATTACAACCGCATTTTCGGGTCGGGTCTTTGCCGCAAAAACTTCAGTTGCGCGCCTGAGACTGGGAAAAGCATACAATCTGCGGTTGAAATACGCAAGTTATCGTTGATCAGGGTCGTCAAAGGACGTTCACCCACTCATTCTACTTCTCTGCCCAAGTCTCCCCAATCGTAACCTCCGCTTCAACCGGAACTCTGGAAAGATAGACCGTCCCAGCCTCGATCATGGTCTCTCTCAGAATCACGGCGACATCATTTGCCGTCTTTTCAGGAACTTCAATGATAATTTCGTCATGGACCGTTCCAATAATTCAACCTCCCACACCCGGCAATCTTTGAGGGAGAAGACTCGGTGCCTTTTCGTTCATTATCGGACAGAAATTCAGATAATGGTTGAATAGTCTATCGGAAACAATCAAGATCGTGCTGATTCGAAATGGAGAATCGAAAAAACGAGAATAAGGAGATGTTCATGAAAGATAGCAAAAATCACCCCGTGGCGTGTGCTTCGTGTGATTTGGACGGCAAAATCCGAGCGTGTCGGACAAAAGATGGTAGAGGCGGTAAAGGATGTCCTACTCTAACACAAAGAAGGGTGCTCGAATCCGCTAACAAAGAGTACGAGCATCGAGACGTGCGTGAGTTTGCCCGCCAAGCTTCCATACAGGAGGCTGAGTGCTATGCTAATCGCCACCAACAGCCCTATGTCCTCCAGCCAACCAAGCCGCGGATAGTGGAGATCTGTGAATTTGCGAAAAAGATGAATTTCAGACGTCTGGGACTTGCCTTTTGCATTGGACTCAGCCACGAGGCAGTCATCGTGGAGAAAATCTTGAAATCTCACGGGCTTGAAGTGATTTCGGTCGTCTGCAAGGCGGGAAAAACCTCTAAAGCGAAAATCGACGTTAAAAATGAAGAAATGGTGTTTGTAGGCACTGACGAGTCCATGTGTAATCCGATTTTTCAGGCCAAGCTCCTCAACCATGAGAAAGTTGACTTTAATGTCCTGTTAGGGCTCTGCGTCGGACATGATTCTCTCTTTTTCAAGTATGCGAAGGCTCCGACAACGGTTCTGGCTGTAAAAGATCGTGTTATGGGACATAATCCTCTTGCAGCTGTCTACCTGTCCAAGAGTTACTGTCAAAAGCTGCAAGATCCCGAACTGTGCTAAGAACTGATCAATGGCAACGAAGGCGGAAGCTGTGGACGGATTTGTTTCGGCTGTATCTGGTGCGCTATCAGGCGGAGACAAGATTACTCTGGTAGGCTTCGGGACTTTCAGTGTCGGTTCAAGGGCTGCTCGTGAAGGCAGAAATCCCAGAACGGGGGAAAAGATCAAAATTCCAGCCTCAAAGGTCGTTAAGTTTAAAGCAGGTAAGACTCTCAGCGAGAAAGTTAAATAGCAGAATTTTTCATCCTCTGTGATGGTTGAAGGACTGCTCGTCGGAATGTATGTGCGGGCAGTTTTTTCTTTTTCTGCCCGAATTCCTGAAATTACGTTTTTGGTATGGACGGAACTATATCAGTGAAGAGAAGTTTAATTAATATAAGGTGATATGAATAATTCGATAAATAGGGGCTGTTCTACTTGCCCGTAAGTTTCGTGGGCTGAAAATACAGCCGTGAGTATGAAGGATATCCTGTTTGTACCTTATTTCAATCAACCGAATTTGCCGCTATTTTGGGACCACAAAGAACATGGACCCAAAATCTGAGGAGAGAATCGTGAAAAGACCTGTGCGCTACATGGCCATGGAATGTTACCCTGGCGATGATAATTCGCGTTTTGCGGCATGCGTTAAAGCCGGCGGGTCGGACCTTATGTAAAATGCCTACCAGAAATGCTTAGCCCGGATACTCCGTTGGTCTATTGGGGCAGAGCCCCCGGAGCAAGGTTGTTTTCAGACGGTAAAATCGGTTTTGATCCTCAAGGGGTATCTTTGCCTATGTCTGGGCGAGAAAATGAATTCTGCGCATAAAAACTGTCCAAGAGCCGGGTAGTTCGAGCATCAATCTGAACGCTGGACGCGAGTAGATCTCGAACATCGAGCCGGCAAGAACTCATATCAGTAAGCCGACCTCCCACGGTTGTGGACACCTCATTGTGGGGTAACCGGGTGGAGTCGGGGGTCTACTTTTAATACACGCCCTGACGCTTCATAGGGGGCTGGGGACAAGGAACTTTTCGATAACGGACAGAGAGGGAGGGCGGGGGAAATTATCGCCCTTGAAAGCTATCGCGAAAGGTCTTGTCCTGGGGGCGGAAAAATTCGCTCAAGCGGATTCAAAAAAAGCTCGATATTACTCCTCGTGATATCACCGAGAAGGCTCACAAAGAAGATAAAGCATACTACGAGAAGTACACGGGATTTGCATCTCCAAAAATGCCTGCACGGATGTGATCCTTCCAACCGCCGACTCCTGCCACACCAACAGAACTCCTTGAAAATCCCGTCACTTACATCTGTCGCTCCGTCATAGTGTTTGCATCCGGACAGTTCCGATTTTGCAAAAAATTGCGGTGGGATATTCAAATTCGTTTTGCAAGGAAATGCCAATAATTCGATCCAATCGTTTCATGCTTGCAGTGGGCAAGGTCGATAAAATCGAATCCTGCAAACAACTCTGTCAAATCTGAGCTATTACAAAAGAAGTGGGGATGTCCCTCCCCTTCCAAAATATACGTATCCGGTTCTATTTCACGTCCTTCCCCGTATCGACGGTCGCTTTTCGAGAGCATTGTACTTTGAAAAAAACCACCAGGCCTGATTACCCGTCGAATTTCATCAATACTTTGCCTCACTATGGCCCGATTTCCATGATAGATTACATTCCAGGCAACCAGATAATCAAAACTGCAATCCTTTATCGGAAGTTCAGTCATAAAGCCGATCAGAAAAATAATACTATCAGCCTTTGCTTGAGATCGGGCAAACGCTATACCGTTGTCACTAGCATCCAATGCGACGACGGAAAATCCCACAGATGCAAGAAAGATGGAATGGCGGCCTACTCCACACCCCAGGTCCAAAGCCCTTGAAATTCCTGCTTTCCGCAAAAAATACGCTACTGACATCACTTCGGGCTCAGGCTTCAGCCAATTACGCCTTCCCTCTTTGGTCTTCCAGCGCCTGTCCCACTCCAAATAGGCCGTTGCAGTGTCTTTATCTTTCAGTTTTCTGCTCCTTTTTTGCAGGGCCACAATAAATCCGACACGCCGGGACGCCCTTAAAATCCATTTTCTCCGCTGACAGTATGTTCAATACGTCGAGCCAAGGGCATCTTAGGGCAATCAGGGTTCGGTGTAAAGAAGATGGCGTCGATTTCCACAAGGCATGATCGGAGTAATAATCCGCCAAATGGTGCATTTTGTTATTTTACAGCTCTAAAACTGGACACGAGCCGCTCTGGGCTTCGACAGGCCACTAGAGTCATAATATGCGTTTTCTTATGAAATGACTTACCGAGTGTGCTATTAAATGCTCAGTTCAAAACAATCGAATCGAACATCGAGGATACAGGGGAGTCAAAACAGATGCCTAGCCTCTTCGAAAAAACAGCCATAAAGTCTCTTGAGCTTGAGAACCGGTCGATCCGGAGCGCCACCTGGTCCGGGGTGAGTGATAAGAAAGGTTATGTCACCGACCTAGCCGTGGACTTCTACCGTCGTCTGGCAGAAGGTGGCATCGGACTTATTATCTCCGGATTTCAGTTCGTTATGTCGAATGGAATCGCAACGCCCTTTCAGACCGGCAACTACAGTGATGATATGACGGGAGGGTTAAGCCGTTTGGCCGAAGCGATTCATGAGTCCGGCGGAAAGGTGGCGGCACAACTGGTGCACGCCGGGGCCAGGGCAAATCCAAAATTGTTTTCCCGAGAAAGAGAACTCTGGGGACCGTCTGCATTGACGGACGCTGTGACGGGGAATACGCCAAAAGAGATGACGATAGAAGACATAAGGCAGGTCATACTTGCATATGCAGCGGCAGCTTCGAGATCGAAAAGAGCAGGATTTGACGGGATACAGATCCACGGCGCTCACGGATATGGCATTAATCAGTTCTTATCAGGCGCAACCAACCGGCGATCTGATGCATATGGGGGAGACATAGCGGGACGATACCGCTTCCTCGGCGAGGTGCTGGAAGCGGTAAGAGGGGAAGTCGGCAAAAACTATCCGGTTTTAATCAAATTGAGTGGAAACGACTATTCTGAAGGAGGCCTGACACCCGAAGAGGCCCTGTACATCGCTCGCAGGCTAGAAGAAGATGGGATAGACGCCATCGAAGTGAGCGCTGGCAGTCGGGCATCAGCAAACGGAATGATTCCATCACGTACGAATATTTTACGGGAAGAAAACGAGGGATATCTTGCGGAACTGGCCAAGCGTTTCAAGGAGACAGTCAAGGTTCCTATCATCACTGTTGGGGGAATACGTTCTTTACCAGTGATTTCGAAAATATTTGCCGATGGCACAGCGGACTACATAGCATTGAGCCGACCGTTTATTCGAGAGCCTCACCTGATTAATCGTTGGAAAAGTGGCGATACTGAAAAGGCGAAGTGCGTTTCCTGTAATGGTTGCTACGATACAGGACTGGAAGGTATCGGCATAAGCTGCAAGGTCGAGCGAAAACAAAAAGAGAAAGAGGAGAGTGAGCATTGATTGGTTCGGTACAGGACGGCAGCTTTTTTACGAGGTAGCAGTAATGCGCATGTGCGAAAAAATCATCGTCTTCGAAAAGCTGTTCGAAAACACTCGGTCCTGCATGTTAAATCTCAATCATGCTCAGACAATGAGATAAGGTCCCACCGTTTGAAGTATTACTTCTAAGCGGCAAAAACGACTTGGGCGGACTTCCTGAGACGTAGAGATTGATTTTGCCCACACGTCCATTCATCGACTCAGAGGTTTTATGGCCGAGTAGGTATATTCGGCAATGATCGGAAGTGGCGTGATCCGCAGTATTGGTTTCATAGCAGGAGGATAAAGATGCAGGAAAAAGTGATGTCACTCTCTCAAGCCGCCGACCTGATCAAGGACGGCATGTTGCTGGCCCCTGGCGGAGATGCCATGCACAGAAACCCGAGCCTTTTTTTTCTTGAACTCACCAGAAGACGGGTTAAGGACCTCAAACTTTGTGGAGCTTCGATCGGAATAGCCGGCGATTACCTGTTCGCAACTTTCCAGGCCGACACAGCCTATTTCGGTTTTTTCGGATTGGAAAATGAAGCAGGCCTTGCCCCAGGAATGCGCAAATCAATGCAGAACGACGGGCCGGGGCGACCTGTTGAAGGCTCTTGACCTGCCATCATAAATGCTCTCCGTGCGGGAGCATACGGAGTCCCTTTCATGCCGGTCGCTGGAATGTCGGGAAGCGATCTTGTGGCCGTCAGACCTGAGTTTTTTGAAGTGTGCAATAGCCCTTTCGACGGTAAAGAAGTTATCTGCGTTAAAGCACTTGTACCTGACTATGCAATCATCCACGTTCAGGAAGCCGATAAATACGGAAATGCCCGGATTATTGGCCCGACTTACCAGGATATTCTGCTGTCCAGGGCGGCCCGGAAGACGATCGTCACGACCGAGCGCCTCGTGGGAACTTATCGCATGCATGAAGAGCCCAAACTCACAGCCATTCCCTACCTCGCTGTCGAGGCGGTGGTCGAACTGCCCGGCGGGGCAAAGCCAGGCGTATGCTACCCCGATTATCTCGATGTAGATTGGGATGACCACAAGAGTTATGTCAAAGCGGTCAAAGCCGGAGAGGTCCCATCCTTTGCGGAAAAGATGCTGAAAGGGAGGGTGTAGTATGGAGTACCCAATAGACTACGGGAAACCGGAAATGATGGCTGTAGCCATGATGCGGGAGATCAGGGAAGGCGACGTCGTTTTTCACGGTCTGGCTTCCCCGACTCCAATGGTGGCAATGAAAGCCGCCAAAGCTCTTGGGAAAGAGTTCGCTTACCTTACCGTGACCGGAGGAGTCGATCATGACTGGTCGACTCCTCCGTATTGTGCCTCCACGCTTACAGCCAATACTTATGAGGGCTCGGTTGCCGCGCTTGGGCTGGACTGCATATTCGACCTGTTTTGCTCCGGGAAAGGCGATATAGTTTTCCTGTCATGCCTCCAGATGGACAAGGAGGGACGCATAGCCATGTCTTACCTCGGCGGAGATTATGACCACCCGAAGCTCAGGGGGCCGGGGGGCGCCGGAAGCGCAACACTTGCGCGAGTAGCCCCAAGGACTACCATCTGGAAGTCGGTGCATGATAAAAGAACATTTGTAGAGCGGGTCGAGTTTGCAACGACCTCACCTGCCCCGGACAAGCTCTTTACAGTGATCACGCCGCTTTGCATTTTCAGAAAGCGGCCAAATCAGAAATTCCTCGCGCTCGACTCGATCTTCCCGTACACCACGATAGAGGAAGTAAAGGAGAATACGGGCTGGGAAATCAAGGAAACAAATGTCTCGACCATGAATCCTCCGACGGCCGAAGAACTGGCCGCTGTCAAGACGGTTGACGTGAATGATATCCTCTCCTATGAATTCAACAAATTGTAATTTTCAAACGTGGCAACTTTCATGTGTCTGTAACCACTTTTACATCGGCGGGGGGGGGTTGAAACATGTAGCTCCTGGAGGTCAGGAAGGGGTTAGCCAAATCTATCGCACGTACAGGACAAAGGATTCCGATGTTCCGAGGATGAATTCTCAAAAGCATTCTTTCATTTCAATTTCATAAGGTGCAGCCGTCAATTTTTTATGACCAGAATCAGTCACGATAAATGTATCCTCCACCCCGATCACCCCGATATCCGGGAATATGAATTTGGGTTCCATAGCGATCACCATTCCAGGAACGAGCACTTCCCTGGAATTAAAAGATATAATGGGAAGTTCATCCAGTTCAATGCCCACGCCATGGCCGCAGAATAACTCTTTTTCCGGTCCGTAACCCATGAAATGAGAATCCAGTCCGTTGCGGGCAGATAGATCCAATGCACGTTTATACAATTCACCGGCCAATACCCCCGGTGCGATCATTGCCTCTAATTCAAAATGAATTTCAAGGGCAATTTTATAGGCCCTCTCAAGTTCCGCCGGTAGCGGTCCTATAGAAAGGATGCGGGTTTGATCGACTAAATAGCCGTCCCTGCCTGCAACCAGGTCAAACATTACCGGTTCGTTTCTTTTTATGGTTCTGTACCCCGAACTCTTGGGAAAGGCCAAGCTAGCTCCCCGACCACCCGTCGGACTGTTGGCAAAGCTCGCCATTGCAGCGTCCGGCCCTGAAATCAACTGCCCCCAGTAATTCTCCTGGTTGAAACCGCGGGACCTGACGACCCCCTGGTGTCCCCGGGCGCGAGCAGTCGATTCCACGATTGCCGCCAGCTCGAGCTCGCTCATTCCTTCCCTGAGGGCGCGCCTGGCAGTCAAAACCATGGAGTCTGAAAGCCGGGCAACGTCATTCATGATTTGTAGCTCATAGTCGGATTTGACTGCACGGATGGATCGAATAACGGGTGAGATATCCATTATTCTGCAGCCCGCAAAAGCCTTTTCGAAACGGGCATAATGGTTATAGGGCAGGACATCCAGTTCCATTCCCAGTATTTTCGACAGGGGATACCCGAAATCGGACAATGCGCTCGGGATCTCTTTGGGACTTCGGGCATGGACGATTTTTTCCAGGGCCGATTCCTGTCTGACGCGATCCAAAATCTTGCGGACAAAAAAGATCGCATCCCCTTGAACCGGCACGAAGAGAAATCCCTGCTGCACCGTACCTGTAAAATAGAAGAGATCCGCATTCTGAACAATTATGGCGGAGTCAGCCCCTGTTTCTCTCATCTTCAGTTGGAGGCGATGAATCCGTGCCAGTAATTCCTGAAGAGGCGTGGTTTTGAGCATGTAATCGCTTTCTTAGCGTTGAGAAGCCGAGTCCGGCAGCCCCTCTTGCATTGTGGCTTTTAACGAGAGGCATTTTCAACCATTTCAACGGGCGCTTCCCGGGGCTTCTTTTTCGTGAAGTAGCTCACGATGATTAAGGACAGCAAACTTACTATTAGCCCCGGATAAAGTGGATCCAGACCTTTTGGGTTCAGCAATTTCCAGGCAATGTCGGCGAGAGGTCCAAGGAGGGCCGCGGTAACCCCGCCTGCCGGAGTGAGCCATCGTTTAAAGTACATCGCACCCAATAAAGGAAAGAGCGCAGCACATCCTCTCAGACCCAATGACAGGAAACTCCAGCCTAAAATCAGTGACCCGATGTTTCCGGTCACCATAATGACGGTTATGACACAAACGGCCACGATCATCAGTCTTTGCATCAATAATACTTCAGTGTCCGACGATCTGGGACGGATGAATTTTTTATAAATATCCTTGGTCAGCATGGTGGAGATTCCCAAGGTCAATCCCGCCCATGTTCCGATTGCCGATATCAGCAAGGTTGCCAGAATAATGCCCGCAACAAAGGGGTTAATGAATTTAATGATGAAAATAGGGAAGACCGATTCCGAAGGCACGGTAGGGAAATTGGCCTTCATATAAAGTCCCACAAGAACTCCGCCCAATCCGATCGGGATACTGAAGAAGCCTGATATAAATGCCCCTTTACGGGCCTCCCTCAGACTCTTGGCCGATAAGACACCCTGTATGTAGGTTTGCGTTGATAGAATGCCCACAATCATAGAAAATCCCGCCGCCAGGTCCAGATTCACGCTTCGCCCGACCAGGGAAAACCAGGGATGCATGGGGAATTTTGCAAATAGCCCGTCCATTCCGCCCACCATGACGTAAGACATAATTCCGCAGATGAGAACGGCGCAATAGAGAAAAATCAATTTTGTGACTCCGACCAGGCCGGTACCCCAAACTCCACCGAAAAGCACATATGCGAATACCAGTGCAACACCGATCAAGGCGGCCGTCCAGGCAGAGATGCTGAAAATGGAGGTCAGCAAGGCGACAAAAGCCAACCCGTTGGCAACGATGCTCAGCCAAATTCCAATAGAGGTGAAGATGCTCGAAATTGGACCAATCGCATTTCCATAGGTGCCGACCAAAAACTGGGGGACCGTTTCAACCCTGCTGGCATGAAGTTTACCGGCCATGGCCAGGCCCAATATGAGAAAACCGATGCCCACTCCCAGTGTAAACCACCAGCCGCACAATCCGAATTTAAATGCCATCTGTGCGGTCCCGATCGTCGCCCCACCGCCAATGGCCGTCCCCATCAGGGTACCCGAAATCACGATGGCTGACGCTTTTCGGCCGCTCACGGAGAAATCTTCTGATGATTTGACTTTGCGCGATGCATAAAGCCCAACAGCGGTCATGATAATAAATGTCACCACGACGCCAATGACATGCCCCGTTGTCAATTGAGATAATAAATTCATGATGCTTTAATACCCCCTATATGACTGTCTGCGGGTGCGCCCTTTCGTCTCGAACCGTTCACCGGACTTAGAATGATTCCTCTAAAACGGCCTCTCTTTTCCGGCTCATCGCGCTGACGGCAATCAAGGCCACAAGGCTGACGGCGAGGCCCGGATAAAGCGGGTCCAATCCTTTGGGAAAAACGAGATACCAGATAAAATCGGTTAACGGTCCCAACACGGCCGCCACGACTCCGGCCTTGGGCGTCACCAGGCGCGGAAGGAACATAGCCCCCAACATCGGGAAGAGCACCGTGCATCCCCTAAGGCCCATGGACAGAAAACTCCAACCCAGAATGAGGGACCCAAAATTGCCGGCCACGAAGATCAGACCGATCGCGCTGGTGATAAAGATCAATACGCGCTGTGCAATCAAGGTTTCTTGATCGCTTGCCCCGGGGCGAAAGAATTTTTTGTAAATGTCCTTGGTCATCATCGTGGATATGCCCAAGGTCAGTCCCGCCCAACCGCCGATCGCCGTGATCAGCAGGGTCGATAAGACGATTCCGGCGACAATAGGCGGCAGGAAATTAATGACAAAAATAGGTAAAACCTCAGTGGAAGGCGTAGCGGGGAAGTAGGCGCGCATATATAATCCCACAAGGATCCCGGCAATGCCGACGGGCGGCATAAGAATCCCGGCCATCACCGCCCCTTTGCGGGCCTCTTTCACACTCTTGGCTGAAACAATATACTGAATGTAGGTCTGGGTGGAAAGAACACCGACGAGCAACGAAAATCCGGCTGCCGCATCTTTGCTAAAACCACGTCCAAACAAGGACCACCAGGGATAATGATTTGGAAAGTGGATCTGTAGCCCGGTCCAGCCGCCCACAAGGTAATATGCTGTGACACCGCATATAATGCTGGAAATATAGAGTAACATTAACTTTATCGTGCCCACCATACCCGCTCCCCAAACGCCGCCAAAAAAAACATACGCCAATGTCAGGAGCAGGCCGATGCCGGCCGCCACCATAGGATGCAATGAAAACATCGAGGTCATAAGGGCTGTAAAAGCGAGTATCTGGGCCATCATGCTGAAATACATGCCGATGGAAGTAGAGATGCTGGATATCGGGCCAATGGCCGGACTATAGGTTCTTGCCAGGTACTGAGGAAGGGTTTCCACTTTACTTTCCCAGAATGAACGCGCCATAAAAATACCCAGGACGGCCAGGGCAATACCTCCACCTAAAGTGAACCACCATGCGGAAAACCCGAACTGGAACGCCAGTTGCGCAGTGCCAACCGTAGCGGCCCCACTCACCAGTGTTCCCATGAGAGCGCCGGAAATCAATCGTGCGGAGGCCTGACGCCCTCCCACAGCAAAGTCCTTTTCCGACTTGACCTTTTTGCCGGAATAAATCCCGACTGCGGTGATGAGCAATAGACCGGAAACGATGCCTATAATGTGACCCGTCGTCAAAACCATAGTTCACCCCCAAGAAATTTTTGTAATTTCGCGCGGTACCGATCAGATAATGAGTCGCTGCGGATCGACTTTGCTGATCATAATTTCGAGCATCTCAAGACCCGGGAGGTGAAACTGTTCTGCTCGGGAAACATCCAAAAAAAAACCGGTATTGTCCTGAATCTGCCGGGGAGTGACGCCTGGAAAGTACTCGGACAGGTACATGCGCTTGGATTCTTTGTCAAACCGCATGATGCCCAACTCGGTTATCACGGCATGCGGACCTCTGTCGGCCGGCAGACCCATGCGCGCTCGGCCATTGTTGCCGTCGATCCAGCCGGGGCTCGTAACATAGTCGACCTTTTCACAAAATCGCCTTTTCTGATGCTGCATCATGATGATGGTGTTGAAATAAGTTGCGATGCCATTGGCGCCCCCGCTCCCGGTAAACCTGGTTTTTGGACGGTGATAGTCGCCAATCGAAGTTGAGTTCAGATTTCCATAAGGATCTATCTGCGCCCCTCCCAGAAATCCGGTAGTGATGATATCTTTCTTATAGGCGTTGCTCTTGAACCCGAAATAGCGGTACTGCGGAACAAGAGCGGATGAGTGATAACAGATCCTTAAGTCGGAAACACTCGTGGGAACCTCTTGCGGATCTCCATCAACCATTCCGGACTCGAAAATCAAAATCGCATTTGGAGCCGTGGTTTTCTTGGCGAACGTCGCCCCAATTAACGGCAGGCCGGTTCCAATCACATAGGCTTTATGATCTTCTATCTGTCGCGCGATCGCAGTCACCATCATTTGTCTGGTTGTCCATTCCGCCATTGATCTCACCTCCTTTTCAATCCCGGAACGTAGCCGTATCCGGGCTGCACCCGCAAACTCATCAGGCGGCTTGTTCCGACTTTGCTCAAGTACTCACAATGGTCTTTAATGCCGAACACCCATTCATCTAAGTACTCCTGGAATTGTTCATCATCGCCGCTGACCTTGTCGTACATTCTGAGAAACAGCCCATCATAGTCATAATGATTCGCGCACTGGGCCGGATGTGCCCCATAGGGGAGATGAACGACGGCATCCGGAACGACATTGGGGATCTGGTTCTGCCAAGGCTCCCGCCGAAGTTCGTCCGGGTGCACGATCTCCTCGCAGGTGATGATGCAGTTTTTTGCTGCCATCGCCAGGTCGATGTCTCCGAATTGGGGGCCTTCGATTCGGGCTGTCCCGTCCTGTGCGGCTTTCTGCACATGCACGATAGATATGTCGATTTTGGGTGTGGGGACCAGGCAAAGCTGCTCATCGGGATTAAAGGGATTTCGATCGACAATCAGTTTTTTGGAGGGAAGCTTGGGGTCATTCGCGTAGACCTCCTCCGGTATGCCCCACTTCCTGACCAGATCGGACCCGAGCATGTTCTTCACAGCCACATAAGGCAAACCAAGTGCGGCGGCATGGTAAAGGAGAGTGTGGACATCCAGGGAATAATCCTCCATGAGAATTTTCCCCTCCTCCACGTATTTCCGAAAACGGCGGCACACCTGTGAAAAGCCGGAGTTGGCTGTGTACGAATTCAGCAGGACCTTTACGCAGCCGGCCCCGATCAGCATGTCGACGTCCCCGCCTCCGGGGCCGCTTTCGAGGTACAAATCCTTTCTGCCCTGTTTTATGATCTCTCTCACCGCTGCATAGGGTTTGCGGTTCGTTACAAACCCGCTCAGGGCAATCCAATCCCCATCATGAACAAATTCTTTGACAGCTTCTTCCAGAGTCATCACTTTGCTCTTGGAATCCACATCGCCCTCCTTTTTTGAAGAAAGCGCTCTCCGTGAGAGGCCCGCTTTCGAATCCCTTTTACGTTTTTTCCAACCCTGAATCTCCCCGGAAGAAGACCACTGGTTTCCATATAGTCGAACAGAAGTTCAGCTGCAGATAAGAGAAGTTGAGCTGTTCCACCGGAGATTTTAAGAAATCATGATCAAATGACACTCTCCCGACGCAAATTTTCCAAATCATGAGAGTCCAGACCTAATGAAGAGTAAATCTCTTCATTATGCTCCCCGAGCAAAGGTGCTCCCCTGCGGTACGTTGCCGGGGTCATAGACATCTTGACCGGGAATCCCAGTTGCTTGATTTTTCCTGCTCTCGGGTGCTCAGTCTCGAAGATCATCTCGCGCTCAAACACCCGAGGATCATTGAGCGCCTCTTCAATCGTTGTCACGGCGGTCAGGCAAATGTCCCGACCTGCACTATCGCAGATCCATTCAGCCAATGTCTTCGTGCTGAATCTTTCCTGAAGATGTTTTTTGATTCTTGGCTGCTGCGCGGGATCTCTTTGGAATGGCATGAATTCCTCACAACCAAACCACATACAAAATTCTTCCCAGAACTTGGGCTCCAAAGCCCCCAGGGCCAGATAGCGGTTGTCTTTGGTTCGATAGGTGTTATAGCAGGCAAGAGCTCCCGAGTAGATATGTTCTCCGGGACCAGGCGCCCTTCCGCCTGCAAGATATTCATAAGAGACCAGGGGCAGCCAACTGGTGATGCCATCCGCCATGGCTACGTCGAGATACTGCCCTTTGCCCATTTTTGTACGCGCGACCAGGGCAAGCAGGATACCCATCACCGCCATCAAGCTCCCTCCGCCGAGATCGGCGATCTGAACGCCGGGAAAGGAAAGGCTGCCTTGCTGCGTGGAACTGAGCCCGAGGATTCCGGTTTGACTGATGTAATTGATGTCGTGACCGGCTTTTTTGCGGTCCGGACCCGTCTGTCCGTATCCGGTCAGAGAGCAGAAGATCAGTCCCGGATTGACCTCCTGCAGGCGCTGATACCCCAAGCCAAGCCGATCCATGTAACCCGGCCGAAAATTCTCCACGAGAATGTCCGCCTTGCGTGCGAGTTCAACCAGCAACTCCTGACCCCGAGGGGTCCTCAGATTCAGAGTGATGCTTTTTTTATTGCGGTTCAGGATCAGATGACGTGCGCTCAGCCCATCGAGAAAGGGCCCTATATGGCGGCCGCCTTCACCCTTCGGGTCCTCCACCATGATGACCTCCGCACCGTAGTCGGCCAGCATCAGTGAGGTGAAGGAACCGGGGAGAAGGCGAGTCAGGTCAAGCACTCTGATTTCTGCCAGCGACTGCATACCAAGCTCCGATAGCGATCTAGAGAGGAATGTTGCTGTGTTTTCGCCATGGTCTGACGACTGATTTGGCCATCGTTGCTTCAATCGCCGTGCTGATCACTTTTCTCGTATCACGCGGATCAATGACATCATCAATGTCCTGGCGAGATGCAGCGTAGTATGGATTCAGGAACTTATCCGTATATTCCTGAATTTTTTCCTCGTACGCTTTCTTGGGATCTTGTGCGCGGCTGATCTCTTTTCTGAAGATGATGCTGGCCGCTGTATCGGCGCCAACACTGGCAATTTTCGCCGTAGGCCATGCAAACACATAATCGGCGCCCAACATCTTGCTCCCCATGGCGATCTGAGCCCCCGCATACGCATTTCTGATCATCACCGTGATCTTTGCAACCGTGGCCTCGGAATAGGCATGCAGCAGCTTGGCGCCCCTTGTGATAATGCCGTTCTGCTCCTCATCTTTTCCTATCAAAAAGGCGGGACTGTCCTGAAAGGTGACAAGGGGGATATTGAAAGCATCACAGAATCTCACGAACCGGGCAGCTTTTTCGGCAGCCTTGCAGTCGATGCATCCGCCCAACACGGTCGATTGATTGGCCACGATCCCTGCAGCATGTCCACTGAAGCGGGCAAACCCACAGATCATGTTCCTCGCGTACAATTTTTTTACTTCAAAGAAGATCCCGCCATCGACGATGCACTCGATTATCTTGTGCATGTCGAAGGACCTCCTTGGATCAGCCGCCATCGAGAAACAATTCATGTCGTTACAGTTTTGGACGTCAGAGTACCAACTTCTACGCGCAGGTTTCTCGCGGTTATTCGACGGCAGATAAGACAAAAGCTCCCGAATGAGTTTGAGGCAGTCATCGTCGCCTTCCACGACAAAATCCGCCACCCCGCTCTCCTGGGCATGGAGCATAGCTCCTCCCAGCTCCTCTTCGGTGCAAGTGCTCCCGGTCTGGGTTTTAACAAATGCCGGACCGGCAATGAACATGGCGCTGTCTTTCGTCATAACTATAAAATCGGTCAACCCGGGGGAGTATGCCTGTCCGCCCGCCACGCTGCCCATGATAGCGGATATTTGCGGGATCACGCCCGATGCCATCGTGTTGGCATTAAAAAGCTCTCCGAATTTGACCATGGGGCCCATAACCTCATGGAGCCGGAGACCGCCTGATTCCAGGAGACCCACAACGGGAGCCCCGGCCTCGATGGCCCGGGTCATCACCTTGAGTATTTTGTTTCCATGCATCTCTCCGAAGGAACCCCCCAGGGCCAGAAAATCCTGAGAATAAACGAATGTAAGCCGTCCATCGATTTTTCCGTATCCCGAAACAACCGCCTCTGCCGGAACCTGGCGTTTGTCCATATCAAAATAGTTGCAATGATGAGTGACCAGGACGTCGAGTTCGCTGAAGGAGCCCGGATCGAGCAACTTTTCGATCCTTGCTCTGGCTGTCAGGCGATGCTTTCGGAACCGTTCCTGTAATTGTTCCTCGGTGGGATAATGGACGATGCTTTTTTTGATGTCGTGGAGCTCTTTTATTTTCGCTTCCATCATGGAATTCGCTTTTTCTGACATCTCTAGCAGCCCTTTCTTTCTTCTCAATCTCTGAGCAGTTCCCGCGCGATAAGGTTGCGTTGCACCTGGTTTGTTCCTTCGACGATTTGGGCACGCTTGGCTTCCCTGAAATACCTCTCTACCTGGTATTCCCTCATGTAGCCGTAGCCACCGAAGATCTGGACGGCATCCGTCGCAATACGCATCGAGGTATCGGTGGCAAACCGCTTCGCCATGGAAACCTGCTTCGTTGCCGGCAATTTGTGATCCAGCAGGTATGCCGCCTGATAAACGAGGAGACGAGCCGCCTCCAGTTCTGTCGCCATGTCCGCAAGCATATGCTGTATAGACTGAAAAGAGGCGATCGGTTTCCCGAACTGCTCCCTTTCTTTTGCATACTTGACAGCGGCATCGAGTGCCGCCTGGGATCCGCCGACGGCCTCTGCCGCAACATTTACTCTACCACCATTGATCGATTGGACAAAATTTTTGAAGCCTTCGTTTTCGGCCCCCAGCCGATTGGTGGCAGGAACACAGCAATCTTCAAAGAATAGCTGACATACGGGAACGGAGTTGAATGCGAGTTTTTTTTCGGGTTTTCCAAATGAGAAGCCATCCATCCCTTTTTCCAGGATGAGCCAACTCATGCCGTTCACACCTTTCGTTTTATCCGTCTTGCATAAAACGGTGTAGATGTCAGACTCCCCGCCTCCGGTGATAAAGACCTTCGTTCCGTTGAGAATATAGTCGTCCCCTTTCCTCACAGCGGATGACAGCATCGCACTGATGTCGGAACCGGCATTGGGCTCCGTAATGCAGATCGAGGCCAATCGCTCCCCTTGCGCCAGAGGAAGAACATATTTCTGCCGTTGCTCCTCTGTCCCGTTGATAAAGATTTGGCGCGCTACCATATTATGGACGGCCAGATAGTTCATGGCCCGTGCCGAGCGCGCCAATTCTTCAATCACCAGGGCGCCCATAAAATAATTTAAATTGCTGCCGCCATACTCCTCAGGAATGTACATGCCAGCCATACCGAGTTCGGCTGCTTTTCTAAATGTCTCCCGGGAAAACGTGCCGTCTTCTTCCCATTGATCGATGAAGGGTGCAATTTCTTTCACTGCGAAATTACACACCATGTCCTTTAGCATTCTTTGTTCTTCCGAAAATTCAAAAATCATCATCATCCTCCTTTGTGGTGAGATGGATTTCAGCGATGGAGCACAATGGGGAAACGCGAATACAGGATTTAATTAAATTTTATATTGGAATACTTAATCAAATATTGTATGTCAAGGAATATTTTGCCTCTCTTCCCCTTTTCTTTATCCGTGCCCCCGACGGATCTAGAATGGATTGGGTGACGTGAGGGGAGGCAGATTACTGGAGGATTACACTGGCAGATTTTTTGATCATAATTTGGCGGAATTCCGCAAGACGAAGGCGGCTCGTTAAGCTACACACGCTAATTGACCTGCGAGGCTCGATTCGAATGTATGTGGCGGTTACACCCGGCAAGGACATATGATATATAGTGCTCGACCAGATGCCGGTCAGCGAAGACGCCGTTGACACATGATCGCGGATATGTCGAGCTGGCATCAGGGCAAACTCGGTGATTGCTTTGGTAACACGGAAATCGAGAAAGGTTACCCGGAAGGGCTTCGTCGCTCAGCTATTCTGACAAAGGACGAAAGAAGCAACTTGTGCTTCTCTCAAACAATTTCAACATCGCGACAAAGACGGTTGCCGAGATCTACGAGCAACGCGGACAGGTGGAGGTTTTTTCAATCCATTTGAAATTTGAGGACAAGATGATCAAAAACGCGACCGAATCGGTTCAAAAGAAAGCGGGAAAAGTCGATGAACGGGGCGTCGATAAGCTGAAATACGGTGCCATGCTAGACGATGCTTATCAAAAAATAAAGGAGATGATGTATAATAATCAATTGATTCCCGGACAGAAGATCATTTATGGTGACTTGGCCGATAGACTAAATACGAGCATCACCCCTATCATTCAAGCCCTCAAACGTCTAGAGTCGTCTAAAATCGTCAGATACTTCCCGAACAAGGGCTATTTTGTGACGGAGATCACCGAGGCTGAACTCCGGGAGCTCTATGGAGCAAGAGAAGCTCTGGAACTATTTATATTGCCGCAAATTGTCCAGAATATGTCACCGGATGCCATCGCTTCCGTCCGGGATCACTTCAGAAAGCTTGAATTGAGCGATCCCAGGAAATGGGTATTCCACGACAAGCATTTTCATCTCAAAATTGCCGAATATGCCCGGAACGACGTCATTTATCATCTTCTTGATGAAATATTGGAACGGATATACCTGAGATACAAACCACAATATCTCGGCGAAAAAAGGCTCAAAGATGCATTGAGGGAACATCGGGAGATCCTTCAGTCGATTGCCGGCGGGAACGTAAAAAAAGTCCGTAACGTCATAAGGAAGCACATCTATCATCAATTGGATTACACGATCCTTTATATGCTGAAGTAGGAGTCCGTTCCCGGCTACTTCAGGGGTCCGCGTGGACACACGTTCTTACTCTGTCCGTTGATCCTTCGTCGGCCTGCAACGATGTATCCAGCCCGTTTCCTGGAGTTCCTCCGTCAATTGCAGCAGCTCCGCCGCAAAGGAGGCAGACTCGCGCGATATTTTCGAAACAATGGCCCCGGTAGCGGGGCCAATACTGATGGAAGTCAAAGCAGAACTGGATAAATTTTATCGACTAACAACTGTGATTTTGTGCAGCCACTAAAAACAAAAAACACACAACTAAAGATTGAAGGGTGTTTGTCATGCGGGAAGCCGTCATCGTTAGCGCAGTCAGAACCCCTCTGGGGAGTTTTAATGGGTCGCTTGGCGCCATAGGGGCCACGAAGTTGGGCGGCCTGGTAATCGAAGAAGCTGTCAAACGCGCGGGGATAGGCAAAGATAAGGTAAACGAGGTCATAATGGGTTTGGTGCTCCCTTGCGGCTATGGGCAGAACCCGGCCAAACAGGCTTCAGTCGCTGCCGCTATGCCCTGGGAGGTAGAAGCAATCACGGTGAACAAAGTCTGCGGTTCAGGGTTAAAGGCTGTGATGCTTGCCGCTCAGGCCGTCCAGGTGGGCGATGCCGATGTTGTGGTTGCCGGCGGCATGGAAAACATGAGCATGGCGCCCTACTACCTGGAGAAAGCGAGAAGCGGCTACCGGATGGGCAACGGCGCCCTGGTGGATTCCATGATTCACGACGGTTTGTGGGACATAGTAAACGATTTCCACATGGGTATTTCAAACGAGCTTTGCTGTGAGAAATATGGTGTGACCCGCGAAGATCAGGACAGATATGCCGCTGAGTCCTACAGAAGGTCTTTGGCCTCCATTGCCAGCGGCAGATTCAAAGAAGAGATCGTGCCCGTTCAATTGCCGTCGCGCAAAGGCGAGCAGGTTATTTTCGCTCAGGATGAGTGCCCCAAGGAGACATCCTATGATACGCTCGCCAAGATGAAGCCCGCGTTCAAAGAAAGGGGTGTCACTACTGCCGGGAATTCCTCCGTGATCAGTGACGGCGCCGCCGCCGTGGTTGTCATGAGCAGGGGAAAGGCAATGGAGCTGGGCTGCGCGATAATGGGCACGATAGGCGCCCAGGCGTCCTCAGGCATCGACATGAAGTACGTCCTTGTGGCCCCGATCCTCGCCATACCTAAGTGCCTCCGCAAAGAAGGAATTGGTGTCGAAGATGTCGATATTTTCGAAGTCAACGAAGCTTTCAGCGGATCGACCGTGTGCGTGATGAAAGAACTGAAACTGGATGCGTCCAAAGTAAACGTCGCAGGGGGCAGCGTCTCTCTGGGCCATCCGATAGGAGCAAGCGGCTGCCGCGTTTTGGTCACAATGCTTCATGAAATGATACGATCCGGCAAAAACACGGGGCTCGCCTCTCTGTGCCTTGGAGGAGGAGAAGCTGTAGGCATGGTTGTCAAAAGGTAGACTCCTCGCAAACACCAGGGGGAAATTCCGGCCAGAGGTATCGCAAGGTCTCGAATCGGAAAGTGAAAAGGGACTACTACCGGGCAATCGATCTGGTGGTGAAAAGAACCTCGTCACCGGAGTCCGCACCGGCGCCGGGCAATTTATGAGGCAACATCACTTTGGGTTTTATCGCTTTGGGGAACTCAAGAGGGGCAGAATAAAAGAAGGGCAAAGCCGAAAAGGGCCTGCCCCTCCGTCGTTCCCCCGCCTCGGCGCTCGGGTCGCTCCCCAGCGTTGCCCTCCGGGCGGGCGAAAATACTCTAGCATAGAAAGATTCAGATCGGATATACTGATCGTAGAAAATGGATCAGGGAGTCTGCAAAGATGAAAAATCAGATGGATACAAAGAAGTTAGGAATGTGGGGCAGACTCTTTTTAACCACTTTTAATCACTAGAAAATCTCGCCTTTATTACGTACAGCTTGCCAACTACGTAACTCCTCGATTTTTCAAGATATGCTTTGCTTATGTGTCAGTGTGACAAAATAAAATTAAGTCTATTCCTTTCGATCTCCCTTTTTCGGCCATTTCATTATTATCAGCAATAATTCTCAATGGAAAATGATTATAAATGTTGATATGGATTTTAATGCAGACTTAAGTTACTATTTTCGCCTTCGTTTCGAGGCGGTAGCTCAATAGGTAGGTATGGATATTTCATCTAGTAACATCAATTACTTATAATATATGACACAAATATAATAAAGCTTGCCCGATATTATATTCACCTATGCTTAAATTCCCGTCACCCCAAACGCAGATAGCATGACACCATGCGCCTCGTTGTCGCTTTTAAAGGTCGATGAGGACCTTCAGAGGGTCTGGAGGGAAGAGAGGAAACGGGCAGGAGCGGTCCGAGATTGAAGGCGTGCCTGAGCGGGCCAGTGTGAGGCCGAAATCTGAGTTCAGGGGGTAACGTCAAGAGACACTGCCCAGCCAGGAGGATTTTGCGTACAGATGTCTCTTGCTTGTGCGATCTGAAAATCGTATAGTTTTTACGGGTTTCAAGGGCGCAGCGGAAGTTTTTGGGACAAAAATCCGATCCCAACATGCAGTTTGGATGCATAGCGCAGAAGTTGATGCATTATTCCGGATTAGTAATCGTTCAGGCTTTTTGTTTCTCTTACGGCTTCCAGAGGGACTTTGAACTTGAACTGAGCACTGAAGCTCCTTCGTTTCCTTGCCAGCAATTTGGCCCTCCAGGTATTCAGATAAATTTTAGCCTAAATTCACCCATGAGCGTCGCCTGAATATCGGAGCAAATTATGCTTGACTCCATTCGGGTAATCTGGTAGATTTCGTGACTGAACGAACGTTCAGTAAGTACACGTGATCGAAATCGAGGCAGAAATCCCTAACCGATGCTGCCGGGAATAGGTCCGGGGCAGTTATTGAAAGGAGCTAAACAATGTCACAGCAAAGTCGCGCCCATGATTATTTGGAATGGGCCAAGCAAAAGCTCAATGAAATCGAAGCGATATTGGTGTCGCTCGACTTCGCTGCCAGGACGTTGGAGAAGGACGCCCGCGCGGAAGTGGATCGCGCCATTGTTCGGGTCCGGGCCACACGAGACGCTTTCAAGGCCTACGTCGAGACCGTCAGGGCCGATGTGGCCGCTGTCAGGGGAGCCGCCTACAACACCTACGCATCGCTTGAGGCGGAATGGGATGCCGCCATTCGCCGCCTCGCTGTCGAAGCCGAGAAAGCTGAAGCCCAACTTTGGAGAGCCTCTGCCGTCGGCGGTGAATCTTGGAAAGCCATCAAGAGCGGCTTGGAAGAGGCCGTTTCCGTTTATGATCGGACGTGGAAGAAAATCTCTGAGGCCATTGCAAAGGGCCGGTAGCGCATAAATGAACGGAAAGAATTCATCATAATGTTCAATCTGAAACACGCGCCATTTCTTGCCATAATTGTCAGCACGCTGGTCGCGGCTTGCGCCACTCCCATAGGTCCGCAAAATTCCCTCGTTGAAACCCCGTCTTTGTGGAGCCGCCTAACAGGCGCGACCCCAACGGTAGATTTGAACACACCTCTAGCCACCGGCCCCGAAGCGGAGGCCGATTATAAGTGGTGGAAACATTTTGACGATCCGACACTTGATGTCCTAATCACGGAAGCCTTAGCCAACAACAAAACGTTGCAGATTGCCAAAGCGCGCGTCGAAGAAGCGCGTGCCGGACGCAGGGCCGCACGGTCGCTACTGCTGCCAGAAACCAACGGCTCAATGGGCGTTCAACGAGGCAATTGGGGATATTTGACGAACCATCAAGAAACCAGTCTTCCTGAAGCGGAAGTTGTAGCCTCGTGGGAATTTGACCTTTTCGGTCGCAATCAAGCCCGCACGGCTGCGGCAGCAGCCATCCTTCAATCTGAAGAGGCCACCCAGCAAGCCGCTAGGGTCGGACTGCTGGCGGAGATAGCCCGAATGGGCCATATAGAAACTGAAACTTTTCCTCCTTTGATAGGTTGAGCCATGCAAAACAAGGATACGCGAGAGAATATTCTAGAAGTGGCCTCCGGCTTTTTTGCGTCGAAAGGGTACTCGGCGGTGTCCATGCGCGACGTTGCTAGAACCGTAGGCGTCACGGTGGCCAATCTCTACTACCACTTTAGGGATAAGGAGGAACTGATTCGCGCATCTCTATCACATGTGTTTTCCGAGCGGATGTCTCCGCTCGAAGAGCTGGTGAAACAACACGCTTCGCCGGATGATCGCTTGGAGGCGTTTGTCTCGTGGTTCGTCAGAGAGATCTTCGGCGAAGGATTGTTCACACGCCTTATTCTTCGCGAACTGCTGGACGGGACCGAGGAGCGCCTTGAATATCTGGCGAAAACCGTGTTCAAGAAACCGTTCGCCTTACTGACCAAGTTGATCGCAGATTGCGCCAACACGCCCGACCCCATCATGACCGCGGCCTCAGTTGCCAGCCTCATTCTCGGCAGTTACCAGCTCGAGCGCGTACTGCCGTATTTGCCAGACGGTCATTCGGAGCATTCCACCATTGACACGGTAACGCGCCACGTACTCATGGTTCTGCGCGCAACAATTCAGCCATGCAAGGATTTAAGGAAGGTCGGACCTGGATAGGGTGTGGTTTGAAGGGCAAGCAAAGGGAATCGATGCCGAACGTGAGAACTGATACGGGAAAAGGGGTATAAGCATGTGCGAAGTCATTCAAATGAGGTCAAAATCAAAGCCGAAGGTCCAGCTTGCGGAAAGGAAATTGATGGAGCTTTGGTGCAAAATTGGTATTAGAAGCCTGATTCTTCAGGATGGCCGACAGGTTGAGGTACAGGATGGCAGGTTTGTCTTCATTTTTGCTGGAACGATGCCCCGGCCGTCACCAAGCCAGTCGACAAAATCGGGCGGAGTGAACGTCAGGCTGGTATCAAATTCGGGCACACACCGACTGCCTAGGCCGAGTAAAGTCAAGGGATAACCTGTGCGCATTTCATTCATATCCGACATGGGTTTGGAAGAAAATCGTCGAATCAGGGGCTATCGTGTCACGTTGGTTATGTGACTGGATGCCGGAAAGAGGGAAATTGTGGGGACGGTCATTGAAATGAGATGAAAGGCGATTGACGGAAATCCGAAGGCCCAGGCAAAGCACCCAAAAACAGACGAGGATGCCCAGCTACCAGATGTAAGGAAGGTTTGAAATGGTCAAACAATTGCGTATCGGCTTTTTCGTCCTTGTGCTTCTCCTTTCGGCTTGCGGAGACGGCAACAAAAAAGCTTATACCGAGCCGCGCAAAATACGCTTGCCGACAGAGCTTGTGCAGGCGGCGGACATTCCAAACATTGACAGCGAGCCCGGCAGCGTCGTCTCCGATGACCGCATCGACCTGTCGTCGCGTGTTGTCGGCTCTACCAAGAAGCTGGATGTGCGTGAAGGACAGAATGTCAAAAAAGGCGAAGTCCTGGTGCAGATCGACCGCAGCGACGTTAATGAGGCCATCCGTCAGGCACAAGCAGATGTTGCCGCCGCAAAAAACGATCTGGCCGATGCCGAACGCGACTTGAGCGCGTTTTCAACGGGGGCAGCGCAGGGCTGGGCTTCTACCGATACAAAGCTCAAGGCGCAGGTGCGGCGCGATATCGCTCAAACCGCTCTGACAAAGGCCAAAACCTCTCTCGCGTCCGCTCGAGCGCAGCAGGCCTATACTACCATCTCCAGTCCGGTCGGTGGTGTGGTGGTGGCGCGTCACAAGCACAGTGGCGACATGGCCAGCACCGGTGTGCCGATCCTGACCATCGAATTGCGCCAGGTTCTCCTTTTCAAGGTGTTCGTTCCTGAAAGCAATGTGGGGCGGATAAAGCCCGGCATGGCCACCAGTGTGCGGATCGACGCCCTGCCTGGCAAGGCAATCGAGGGCACAATACAGCGCATCATTCCGTCGGGTGATCAGGCAAAGCGGCGTTACCAGGTAGACGTTGCATTGCCGGTTTCTCCTGAAATTCTGCCGGGAATGTTCGGCCGAGCTGAGTTTGTTCTGGATAGTTCCCAGGCTCCCGCGATTCCGAAACAGGTTCTGGTTAAGCGTGGCTGGTTGGAAGGTGTCTTTGTCGTAGACGGCAATAACGTCGCTCATTTCCGTTGGCTGCGATTGGGACGTGAATGGAACGGTTTAATGGAAGTAACATCCGGGCTGTCGGTAGGAGAGAGGATTCTCTCCCAGGTTGACGACAATGTCAGGGACGGCGCCGTCATTTTGGCGGACGAGGGCAATGATGGAAAGAATGAGTGAACAAAGCCTCAATCCAAATCGCGCGGGTCGGCTGGCGAGAGCCTTCATCACCTCGAAACTGACCGCTGTCTTCATCCTCGGCATCAACCTACTGGGAGTACTGGCGATGCTATTGACCCCGCGTGAGGAGAGCCCCCAGATTCTGGTACCCGGCGCTCGGGTGATTGTAACGCTTCCCAGCGCTTCGGCTAAAGAGGCGGATCAACTTGTGGTTACGCCCTTCGACGGAATTCTCAGCAAAATGACCGGCCTTGATCACACTTACGCCATCGTCCGGAACTCCTTCGGCGCCGTCGCGGTACAATTCAAGGTTGGACAGCCCAAGGAACAATTCAGCAAATGTATCGGATCAAATTATCGCTGTTTCATTTTAAACGTAACAATTTAATAATATTTTATGGAATTGGGAATACAGTAAAAGCAATACCTTCAGGAGTGTTCGGATATATTATAAATATAACGGTTTAATAAATGCTCATATTTACACATGTGGATTGAAAGCTATGAATATGTCATTAGACGATGGATCATGGAGACGATCCCTGATTACGCAGCAGTCAACAACAAATGCCATTCCTCTGATGAATACCAAGAAGATCATTATCTTTTATTCCTCTATCGGCGCAGGACATCTGAGTGCTGCACAAGCTATTCAAAGGGATATTGTCGCATTGGATCTCAATGTCAGCATCATTCTCCAGGACATTCGTGCATTTATGAATCCGGTCTGGCGTAAAATAGATGAGAACCTTTACTGGTTCATAGCGAACAATTTGCCAAACACTTTTGATGTCATGTTTCATTCAACACAAACAAAAGGAAATCGTGTTTCCTCGCTGTCTTCCCTTCCTAACCATTATAAGGAAAAGAAATTGCTGCCTTTTCTTCAAACATGCTCGCCGGATGTAATTCTGACGACACACTATGGATCGGCCCAAGTATTGGGCATATTGCGAGAAAGGTCACTCTTGCCAGATATAATGATCGGTTGGTTGCATACTGATTTTTTTGATGGCTACCTACCAAGAATATCACAACTGATCGATCATACTTTTCTCGCTCATCCCGAGCTTGAGAAACAATGGCTAGCAGCAGGCGTTCCACAAAATAAAGTAAGTACATCAGGAATGCCGATCCAGATACCGTCGGACGACAAAGACACCCAGCAAAAATTACGGCAACAGTTAGGTCTGCACCCAGATATTCCTATTATTGTTATTTCGACCGGGAAAGAAGGCATTGGCAATTACCGTGTTGTTATAGAAAGCATTGCCGATCAATATCACGACCGCATACATATTGTTGCCGTTTGCGGAAAAAATGTCAGGCTGAAAAAACGGCTTTTAAAATACAAGAAACATTTGTCCCCTCATGTATCACTCGAAACATTAGGGTTTATTCCTCATCATGAAATGATATCGCTTATGAAAATGTCAACGGTACTCATTTCAAAAGCTGGTGGGATCACGCCCAGTGAGGCATTTTCGATAGGATTACCGACTGTTCTCCTTGATCTCCTAAGCGGTCATGAGCGAAAAAATGCAGCCCTGTTTGTTAAGTTGGGACTGGTAAAAATGGTCTCAAATCTTAAAGAAACAGGAAAAGTGACAACAGAATTGTTGGCTGATCCTCAAGAACAGCACGATATGGTTGAAGCACAGCATAATTTTAGCAAGTATATTGATTTTTCCAAAATTCCCGAGTTCGCTCTTAATAGTTTTCCATATAGGCCATATTTGCCTGCACATTTTGGGTCAGAAAACGGTACGCCAGTTGCAAATGCTCATCAAATTATAAAACAGCTTGATGATGAGATCCCGGGTGAGATTGAAATTCTTCTTTCTTATTCAACGTCCGTTCTGCCTGAAAGAATTTGCCGCGAAAATCCCTTTGGTCATATAGCTATTCGTGTCGGCGATACTGTATACAGCACCCATTATAAGGCCAATCAAAACATTGATCGTCTTTTTCTGCAACATCTTAGTCTTGTCGATTATTTATATGGCACACAAAACCCCTCTCCCACCCAAGTCCATACGAATACGTATGGTATGGCCTACGGGAGGGAAAGTGTCGGACTTCGTATTTCGGGCATTCCGCCTCAGTGTATCGACGCCATGATAGGCCAGGTAGATCGTATAGAAGATAAATATAAAAATAATATCTTACACTGGAATAAATATACGTATAATTGCGCAGACATTGTTGCCCTTATTTTGCAGGCTGGTGGATACGATCCTCTTGGATTGCCTGATAAATTAGGCCTTCCCACTATGCCTTTGGATGTTTTTGAAAAAACATTGGCAATGTTCGCAAAAGACACATCCTTGCAAAAGAATCTTGTTATCTACAAAAAAATCCCCAGAGCCCACGCTCGTTATAAATTCTCTCATTTCCCGCTTTCGCTTTGGCAACCGATACGTTCCATAAAATGTATCGTTCGCAATGGACACGATGCCAGCGACTTTGAAATGACCGCAGACAAAAATCTTGCCGTTTCACATGATCATCTTTTCATTGAAGATCTGAAACCAGATCGTGGCGATGCGCTGTGTGATAGTTATGTGCATCCGCATAAGATACGCGCATACATACTATCAACGTGTGTTAGCGACATAAGACAGCAGTTGCAAGGACGCCTTAGGATTTAGGACGGATCACATAAATTATGTAATATGATCAGTATAGTCATACGAAGTGCATTAGGATTTATAATCTCTTGCTGCCTTGGTACTGTGGGTGTTTATATGATGAGTCGAGTCCGTAAATACTGCTTTTTCGAGGATTGTGGTCTGGGTGTCGTCGATGAATCGCATTAAGAGTACTGAGATGAGAAAACTGAATCGACCTAAGATTGGCCTAGCATTGGGAAGTGGTGGTTCAAAAGGATTGGCGCATATCGGCGTAATCAGGGTTCTGGAAGAAAATAATATTCCAATTGATTTTATCGCCGGCGCAAGCATGGGCGCTATGGTTGGCGGATATTATGCATCGGGATTATCTATAGAGAAAATTGAGGAAATAGCATTAGATATTACTTGGCGTCAGCTATTATCTCTAGTTGATCCGAATCTAAAACAAGGTCTGCTCATTGGGGAAAAAGTAAAAGCATTTATCGAAAGCCATCTTGACGGAAAACACTTTGAGAATTGTCGTATCCCTTTTTCTGCCGTAGCTACTGATTTAAAAACAGGAGAAAGTGTGGTTTTAACTAACGGAGGAATGGCAGAGGCCATAAGAGCCAGCATTTCCATTCCTTTGGTTTTCAAGCCGATAGAAATAGACGGCAGAACACTTGCTGACGGAGGGCTATCCGCTCCTGTCCCGGTGGACATTGTCAGAAACATGGGGGCGAACATAGTTATTGCCGTTAACTTGGGCAAGCACTATTATGACCAGAAATTGGAGCATGGATGGTATGACATTGCCAATGAGTCACTGAATATTATGTGTCATCACTTGTCGTTTTACAATACGAAAGAGGCGGATATCGTCATTGAAATAGATTTACGGAAAGACTCGTGGTTTAAATTTGTCAATGGTCAAGATAAAATTATGATCGGCGAACAGGCAGCAAAAAGAATATTGCCGCAACTGAAGGAAGCAATCCTTCAAAAAAGCAAAGACGGATCTAACCAAACTGTTTGGGAATAGGGTCACTCCCGGCAATGGGCACTTTCGCCAATTCAGTCAAAAAAACTCAACAGGGGGTGTGGAACTCGGAGTGTATGAATTGGAAACAAACGATGATCGAAGAAGAGCGCAGGCTGTTGATGCAAGAAAAGAGGCAGGGCAGCGACTTGCCGAGGTCGAAAAAAATGACCTCCTTGGTCGGAGCGATAAACAGCAAAGAACAAAGCTTCGGCTCAGGTGAATCAACTGCTTTCGAATGGCCCAGAAGCTCACAGAGCCAAAAGAGTGAGGCGTCTGTTTAGCCCGAAGTCCGACATAGAAATTTTAATACCGCTGCATAAATAGGACTGTCATGAACAAAGCCAATTCGGTTGCCACCAAACGCTTTCTCGATGCATTGAACTACGTTTTGGTCCTGCATGGAAACGATGTTAGAAAAGGCACCTCGATTCCCTATGTGGCCCACCTGTTCGGCGTGTGCGCTTTAGTCTTATTGGATGGTGGAACCGAAGATGAGGCTATTGCAGCGCTGCTTCATGATGCCCTTGAAGATCATCCCAAAGAAACCAGCAAGGAGTTCATCGCGAAGCACTTTGGGGACAAAGTCCTGACCATCGTAGAAGCCTGCACGGACACACCGAGCGACTACAAATGGGGTGATAAACCACCCTGGCGACCGCGTAAAGAGGAATACCTCAAACACTTGGAAAAGGCGAGTCCAGAACAGCTACGTGTTGCTCTAGCTGACAAGCTGGATAATGTACGCTCTGTCCTCGCAGAGTATCGGCAGATTGGCGAGCCTCTCTGGAAACGCTTCAATGCAGGCAAACAAGATCAGCTTTGGTTTTTTCGCCGCCTGACAGAGGTGTTCCGCACGGCTGGTGCAGCGGGATTTCTCATCGTGGAATTCAAGCGAACCGTCTCTGAACTCGAAAAGGAAGCTGGTGCTATCTAACAGGACAGCCAAGGCACTGATAAGGGAGAGAGGCAAAGCTGTTACGAAGAGGGGACTGCGTGAGAATTTGCAGAAGTATGTGGAAGCGACAAGGCAGGCGACCCTTTTATAATAATCTCGACTGATTTTATAGTCCACCTTTCGCCCAACATACCCAATGTCTTTTTGCCAAACAAACATTCCCTTACAATCGCCTTGCTATGAAATCGAGGATGACTGTTGATCCTTGAATTATTCACGATTGCGGTAATAGCACTGAGTAGGCTCTCCTGCCCGGCCTTACTGATACGCACTTCGCCTCGGCGCTGGTCAAGAATAAATCGATCCATGATATGATCGTCGCCCAAATCCCAATGGGGAGGCATGCGGAGCCGTCGGAAATGGCCGGCGCCGTATTATATCTTGTCTCCGATGCGTCCTCTTATACGACAGGCGCCTGTATCACCTGTGACGGCGGCGTTCTGGCCTGAGATCGGGAATACGAATAAATTGTGACGGTATTGGCTGCCCGGGTCATATTGCCGTGTACCTGAAGGAAATGCCCAATTTCCTCATTCGGCTTCTGAGAGTGTTTGGATTGATTCCAAGGAGCTCGGCAGCCCCTCTTGCACCGCTTATCTTTCCGTTGGAGACCTGCAGTGCGTGGCGAATGAGCCGTGAAACGCCTTCGTCAAGGGTCGATAAGCCATGGTCACCCTCGTGCAGTATAGTAAGCTCACTGGTTTTTCTCGGAGCATCGAACTGTTCGAACGTGAGCCCTCCATGTTTTTCCTTGCCCCGTTTATTAATGAGCTCGCGCTCGATCAGGTTCTCCAGTTCCCGTACGTTGCCCGGCCAGTGATACGCCTTCAGCCGCTCAATCCCTTCGAAGGAAACAGTGGGTGGGGGGTAGATTTTGAGTTCCTTTGATTTCTTTTCAACAAAGTGATGGACCAAGGCCGTAATGTCCTTTTTGCGGTCCCGCAAAGGAGGGATCATGATAGGGAATACATTGAGCCTAAACCACAGGTCCTCCCGGAATAGACCTGTTCTGACCAGTTCCTCCACATGCCTGTGTGTTGCGGCAATAATTCGGACGTTCACTGCAATAGTCTTTGTCCCGCCCACCCGCTCGATCTCTTTTTGCTGAAGCACGCGCAACAGCCTGACCTGCGCCTGGAGTGGCAGTTCGCCGATTTCATCGAGAAAAACGGTTCCACCGTCGGCTCGCTCGAAGCGCCCCCTCTTTTGGGTGATGGCGCCTGTAAAGGCACCTCTCTCGTGCCCGAAGAGTTCGCTGTCCATTAGACTTTCCGGAATGGCGCCGCAGTTCACCTTAATTAAGGGGCCCCCTCTCCTGGACGATGTGTAATGAATCGCATTGGCAACGACTTCCTTGCCGACGCCGGTTTCCCCCAGGAGAATAACCGGGCTGTTGAGCGGCGCCACCTGCCTCACCATGTCCATTGTCTTCCTCAAGCCGTACTCGGCGCCAATTATTTCGCCGACCGAAAAGCGTCCCAGTTCCCGTGTGAGTTCCCGATTTTCAGCATCTACGATGTCCTTGAGTCTCACGACTTCTTCGTAGCGGAGAGCATTGGACATGGCGATGGAAAAGGGTTCCCTCAAAAGTGAGACCAAATTGATATGCGCTTGAGTGAACTTTGCGTCTCCCTCGGCGATCACGGAGAATGCTCCAAGAGGCATGCCTTCCACGGCCAGGTCCATGACAAGAGCAGAATGGTTGGAGAGGTCGAGATAAGGGCGGAGATTCTTCGTAACAGAATGTAATGTTTCCTGGTCGACGATCCTGATATCGCCGGGTTCTGCCTTGGATTCAATCTCCGTGAGGGCTTCTGTGGACAGCTGAGTAGGAGGCAAAGATTTTTTTCCCCCGGCATGGTCGACTACTACAAAGCTCTTGAGAGTCCTGGTGCTTGGTTCAAATAAGCCGAGCGACACCTTGGAAGCAGGCATGAATAAGCGGATATACTGAAGAAAGTTGAACAGTGCCTTTTCGATATCGAGACTGCTGCAAATTCGCAGTGTGCCCTGGCGAAAAAACTCATTTTTATCTAACTTCATGCTTTCCCCCTTAACCGCAAATCTTTCACACCATCTCACGCTATTTAACAAAAAAATGATATGCAACACAAATCTACTATATTTGATAAGTCAAGTCATGATAATTCTACATATGTAGTTGCAATTAAAGAACTATATGCATTGGCATGAGTCTGGCTATGCTTGATGACCGAGGTTGCGCGCGTCGGTCTTCTCACCGGGGCGCCCCCTTCGTAGTTGCCCACCACCACCCTGTCCCGTGAAAAGTTCGGCCGGTTCGCGCAGCCTCGTCAGATAGGGAGTGCTGGCGATGGAGGCAGGAATGAAACTGAAGAATGGCATAATCTGGCTTGAGACGATAAGTATTCGAACGGCCGGCGTTATTGAAGCTTCAAAGGTCTTCGATATTTGCGCCCGAAGTTTCCAAACCATTGCCGTCGAGAAACTATTGAAACTGACTGTGTACCGTAGCGCGATATATGCAACCGATATCAGCATCCATCTTCAGTGGGAGTCCGATCCTGGACCCTGGAGCATTTTAGGGAGCGAGGTGAGTTCGGCGCTCGAAGACTTCGGGTTGATAAGCCACACGTTATGGATAGAGCAGGAGATCGTTGCCGGCGGCAGCTCGGAGATGAGTTCGAGCAAAAAGGCGATCGACATGAAAACTTTGCGATGATCGCCGTTGCGATAGCGTGCCTCGCGCCGCGATACATTAAAGTTTCGAATAGCTTTCTCCACACCAAAAAAGGGGGGGGTGACATGAGATGGCTTGAAATCATCGATGTGGAGCCGGCTGGGCCGAAAGAGAAAACAAGAATAATTGAACTCTGCAGCAAGATCTTCATATCTCAAACGGCTAGATTGACAATCTATGAGGAAAGCTTAAACGACGAACTCAGCATCCATATTCAATGGGAGTCCCAGTCCGTGCCGCAGGGAGGCAGAAGTGAGCTGGGACGCGAACTGAGTCGGGCCATCAGCGATCACGGCCTCGTTGCTCATACCTTCTGGGTGGAAGGAAATCGTTCGAAGTCGGGCGAACAGCCCGATTGCTCGGTCCCGGAAGAGGGAAAATCCTGAGAGGACAGCGCCCGCTGTAAGGGGGCAATCTGCTGAGAGAGTTCGGAAATCTGCCGGAGGAGGCAAAGAATGTTGGGGCGATTGGGAGAAGGTAAGGTTTTCTTCATATCAGGGTTACTGTCGTTACTGATCGTCTCTCCACAGTCTATTCGCACCGCTGCTTACGCGCAACAAAACCCTATGGCGATCATACAAAGCGGCACTGAAAGGGCGCTGCAGATTTTGCACGAGTCCCGGAGCGGGCAGAAGCCCTCTTTGCGGAAGAGGAAAGACGAGATCCTGGTTATTGTTAATGAGTATTTCAGCTTCGAAGAAATGGTCAAAAAGGCGCTGGGCCGACCGTGGAAAGAGCAAACCGATGAAAAGCGCCAGGAATTCACCCGGCTTTTCAAACAGCTCCTCTTCAACACCTATATCAACCGGCTCGAGAACTATACGGGATCGAACGAACGGGTCTTTTACGACTTTGAAAAGCTGGACGGGGACTACGCCGTCGTCAAAACGCACATTCTTTACCAGGGCAACGACAACATTTCCATCGAATACAGGCTCCGCCTGGATGGGGCGCAGTGGAAAGTATACGACGTGGTCGTAGAGGGAATCAGCTTCGTTGATAACTACCGGGGTCAGTTCGGTTCGATACTTACTAATGAGTCGTTCGATTCTCTTCTGAAAAGACTTCGCCAGAAAGTGGATGAATCGAACTGAATCTTTTCACTCCTGAGAATTCCCTGCCATAGACAGTCACGAAAATAGCTGGGGGGAGTGTCTCGATCCTTTCTTCTCACGTTATTAAACAAAAAAACTATATTTAACAAAAATACACTACATTTAGTAAATCGTAATTCGCAAGTTTCCATATATAGCTGTAATTAAAGCATTAAATGATTTGGCATGAGTATAGCTCTATTTGCCGACCGGCAATAAGCGTTGGGCTTTTCATTTGCTGTTAAAGCAACTTTTACCGGACCGTTGAGTACTTGGAGGCTCTGTGCCATATCCCTTTCGAAACGCGTTGGGCGGCATTTGCTTCGCCCTAGTGCTGACATCATTTCCCACGCCTGCGGAGGCGCAGCCCCCATTTGGCGACTCGGCGTCCCCTCCTGGTGGTTTCTCGGCCCAGGAGGAGGGTAGCAAGGGTACCTTTATAAAGGGCGGCACGGAAATCGGATTAAGCCTTGGCGGGGGAGTTGGTGTCAAAATATTCGGCAGCTCCGTCTATCACGATTTTGCCCTGGGTTCTGTCTACCTGGGAAGAATAATGAGTGACGCCTGGTGCGCCGGCAAATGGTACGAAGGGAACTGGGAACTGCTCGCCGAGGTGTTCGGCGGCTACCAGACCAACCATGGCGGGGCGTCATTGGTTGGCCTGACGCCTTTCATTCGTTACAACTTCATAGGCCGGTACCCGTGGGTGCCGTTTGTTGAAGCCGGCGCCGGAGTCTCGTATACGGACGTATCCAGGCCTGACCTGGGCGGTGACTTTCAGTTCAACCTTCAGGCCGGCACGGAGATCGAGTATTTCTTCCGCAAGGACGTGGCCGCAACTCTGCAGATAAGATACCTTCATATCTCCAACGCCAGCATTGAAAGCCCCGACCATGGGGTCAACGCGCCGGTTCTTCTCGCCGGCCTGACCTGGTTTCTGTGATAGTCCTGAAACTGAACCCGATCAAGCGCCGCGTGTATCCCCATACGGATAGGCACTGGAAAATTGAGGCAGGGGAAATGCGGCATCGGACACGGGGCAGAATAAAGCTTGTCCATAAAACCTTTAACAGACTTACAGAAATGATACGATGGGAAAAACAACTTCTCTCAGGAATCGCATTACACCGATACTGTTTTGGCTTCTATTCTTCACGCTGGTCGATAGGGCTGCAACTGCTGCTGAAGAGAGAATTTTAACTCTTGAACAAATGATCCAAATGGCCTTGGCGACCAGCCCTGAAATAAAGATGGCCGAGCAGGACATTGCGGCGGCAAAAAGCGATTATAAGCAATCAAGGGGCGGCCTGCTGCCGCAGGTCGATCTCATAGGAACCACCGGTCCGGTAAGCGATGCCAGGTTTCCTATCGTCTTAACGGATAAGAACGGGGTAGGCCACATTTTTTCACAGGATGATACGTGGAAGGTGGGGATATTCAGAAGGCTTGATTTTACTTTAACGCAGCCCCTTTATACCTTCGGGAAGATAGACAACCGCAAGGATGCCGCATCATTGGGAGTTGAAGCTCGGACTGCAGCCAGGGAAGCACAGCGGAACAAAATCGTTCTAAACGTCAAGGAGCTTTACTACGCATATCTGATCGCCCATCAGGGCAAGAATGCAGCCAGGGACGCCGACGCATATATAAACGACGCATCCAGGCGCATCAAGCGATTACTCAAACTGAAGGCAAAAAATGTTGACCCAAGCGATCTTTACAGGATGGAGGCTTTTTCAGCCGAGGTAAAGGCCTTTGCGGCCAAGGCCGAATCAGGCTCCCGAACCGCTTATGCTGCCCTGAAAACAGCGGTAGGACTGCCCGAAAATGAAGAGTTCAAGCTCAAAGAGACAGAACTCTCCAAAAACATAGTCGACCTTGAATCTGAAGGAGAATACATCCAGCGTGCTCTGGCGAACAGGCCCGAGCTCCTGGAAGCAAAAAAAGGCGCGGAAGCCACGGGGAAACTTGCTGACGCGGCCAAGTCCGATCTTTATCCTTCCATATTCGCCGCCGCCGTAGCATCGGTTGCGGGCGCGCCCGACCGTGAAAAATTCGATAACACCTACATTATCGATGAATTCAATCATTCTTACGCTGGAGTGTATGCTGGAGCTCAATGGCACCTGGATTTCGGGATAGGGACGGGAAAACTCGACAAGGCAAGGGCCGAGTATCAAAAGATGCGCAATACTGAGGAATTCGCTGAAAAAAACATCCCCGTCGAGGTGGTAAAATATTATCAGGACGCCATTGAATCCCAGAAATCTTTTGTGGCTTACGAGCAGGCGGCTGTCGGCTCACGCCGCTGGATTGTCGCTTCTTTTTCCAATTTCGATCTCGGGATCGGCACAGCCCGAGATATGTTAGATGCCATAGACCGTTACGGAAAAAACCAGGGGCAATATCTCAGGTCTTTGTACGATTACCATGTGTCGCTTGCTCGTTTGGATTACGCCATAGGTAAAAGAACCGATATGCCGTGAGAACCCGTATTTGATTTTCATATAATTGTTACGAGGCTCTGGCCAGGACAGGAATGGATCTTATCACCGGGTTTCGAGAAAACCTCTGTAGTGAAATCAGTTGAACAAAGCCCACGCTTTCGGAGGGGGGACCGTGTCCCCTTAGGAGTGGGAGGAGAAAAGATGCAGGCACAGCCACAGCACGAGGAAAAGGAGACGTCCGGCTCGGCGGGTTCCTGGCACGGAAGATTTTTCGAAGGATTTCGCGATATGCTTTTCACTGCGGCTGCCGACGGGCGGCTTATCGAAGTCAATCAGGCGGGAGTCCGAATGTTTCGTTATGCCGGGAGAAACGAAATGTGCAGGATCGTCTCAATGGCCTCGCTTTTTCGCGACGCCGAAGGGTGGAATGTCTTGCGGGAAAAGATCGAAGTGCTAGGTTTCGTCAGGGATGTGACAATGGAGATGCAGAGGCAGGATGGAAGTTGCTTTCCGGCATGCATCTCGGCAAATCTACGGAGGGAACCGGATAGAAAGATTTTCTGCCACGGCCTTCTGCGAGATATGACTGAAAACGGAGCGTTACAGAAGTCCCTCACAGAGTCAGAACAGCGTATTCGAAATCTCAGGCACACGCTCATGATCCTGTTGCATGATGTAAGGGGGCTGCTCGTTTCATTGGCAGCCGGCCTGGACCTTCTTGTCCGAGGCAAGTACGGGAGCGTGGACGAAAGAGTTGACAATGTGTTGAAACATTTACTGTCGCAGACGGTCCGACTCAATGCCATCGCCGATGATTATCTGGTCAGGGCTGCCGGCATCGGTGAATTCGGTGAGATCCGAAGGGAGACACTTGATCTGCGAAAGGACGTCATCGATCCGGTCCTGGAAGAGCTCGCGGATGTGATCCTAGCCGACCATATCACGATTGAAAAACGTGTAAGGGCTGTTTCGACAGGGGCTGTTACAGTCCATGCCGCCGGGAGATTGCTAAGGAGCGTATATCGAAACCTTATCACAAACGCCATTCAATACGGCGGAAGAGGATGTGTGGTTTTCTTCGGCTATGAGGACTACGGACGGCACCATCGTTTGAACGTCTATAACAGCGGGGAACCAGTTCTGGAGGAGTTCCGCGACAAGCTTTTCACCAAGTTCGGCCGCGTCGTAAACATTTCGGAAAATGCTACCGCTGGAACGGGCCTGGGCCTTTATCTGGTGCGGGAGATCATACGCCAGCATGGAGGCGACATTTGGTATGAGGCCAGTCAGACCGGTTCGAATTTTGTGTTCATTATTCCCAAGGAGAAAGAACTGTGACCTTTGAGAAGAAATTTCAGAAAGTCTTTGGTCAGACGGCCCCAGGGAAGGAGCACAAGTGAGCGGACTGACTGACCTATACACCTCGTGCCAGCAGTAAGGTTATTCATGCAAATCAAAAAGAACGGTGTGGGCGATTTCGATCCGGTATGGTTTTGATGGCTATTTTGAGTTTTTTACTGCTCGGAGGCTGCGACAGCGGGCGCGGGCAGCAATCCCCATCAGCTTCCGTTCCGGAAGTGGCGACGGTGACCATCGAGCAGCGGCAGGTAGAACTGACCACCGAGCTGCCGGGCCGCACTGCCGCCTATCTTATCTCGGAAATCAGGCCGCAGGTCAACGGCATTATACAGAAACGGCTGTTCAAGGAGGGCTCCGACGTAAAAGCGGGCGAACTCCTCTACCAGATCGATCCTGCGCCTTTCCAGGTGGCCCTTGACTCTGCAAAGGCCTCACTTGGCAAGACGGAGGCCAATCTGCCGGCCATTCGTTCCAAGTCCGAGCGCTACAAGGAATTGATCGTCGATAAAGCGGTAAGCCGCCAGGATTATGACGACGCTGTAGCGGCTGTCGGGCAGGCCCGGGCGGACATCGAATATTGGAAAACGGCCGTTGAATCGGCCCGCATCAATTTGGCCTACACCCGTGTCACCGCTCCTATTTCCGGACGCATCGGAAGGTCCAGCGTGACCGACGGCGCTTTGGTGACCGCCTACCAAACCCTGCCCCTTGCAACCATTCAGCACTTGGAGCCCATTTACGTGGACGTAACCCAGTCATCCGCAGAGCTGTTGCGTTTGAAACGCAATTTGGAAGCCGGCCGCCTCACCGCCGACGGAGAAAATGGGAGAAAGGTTCGAATACTGCTCGAAGACGGAACACCATATCCCATGGAAGGGACCCTGCAATTCCGCGAAGTCACGGTAGACCCGGCGACCGGGTCTTTTACCCTTCGCATCGTCGTCCCGAATCCGCAGCATCCGCTTCTGCCCGGCATGTTCCTGCGGGCCGTAGTTCAGGAGGGCATCGCCGATAACGCCATCATCGCTCCTCAACAGGGAGTGAGCCGCAATCCAAAGGGGGAGCCCATCGCGCTGATAGTCGATGAGGCCGGCACGGTCCAGCAGCGATCTCTTACGCTCAATCGCGCTATCGGCGAGCAGTGGCTGGTTTCTTCCGGCCTTTCCCCCGGAGACCGCGTGATAGTCGAGGGCATGATGAACGTGCGGCCAGGCACAGCCGTGAAGGCAGTTTCCGTAAATAGCTCAACTGCCGGCGCAGAAGCTTGGAATTCCAAACACCCGCGTACAGAATCGAAGTAAAGGGAGAACCGATGCTGTCGAATTTTTTTCTTGATCGTCCGGTCTTCGCATGGGTTATCGCCATTATCATGATGCTGGCCGGCGGGATTGCTATTCATAATTTGCCGATCGCCCAGTATCCAAACATTGCGCCTCCCTCCATCGCCATCGACGCGTTTTATCCCGGCGCCTCTGCCGAAACCGTTGAGAACAGCGTTATCCAGATCATCGAGCAGAAGATGACCGGGTTTGACAAATTATTGTACATGTACGCCACCAGTGATGCGTCCGGCTCCGGGAGAATCGAGTTGACCTTTGCTCCGGGGACCGATCCGGATCTGGCCTGGGCTCAGGTACAAAACAAGCTCCAGCTTGCCATGGCTAATTTGCCAGATGAAGTCCAGCGGCAGGGTGTCAAGGTCAGCAAATCGACCAGAAACTGGCTCATCATAGTAGGTCTAGTCTCGGAAGACGGCAGTATGGATGACAATGATTTGTCGGACTACGCTCAATCCACCATCCAGGAGGTATTGGCCCGCGTCCCGGGGGTAGGCGAAGTAGAAACCTTCAGTTTTCAATATTCCATGCGGGTTTGGCTTAATCCGCACAAACTGACCGATTATCAGCTTACCATTGATGATGTCGTCCGGGGAATCAAGGCCTATAACGTCGAAGTCTCCGCTGGCCAGTTCGGTGGAGCGCCGATGGTGGATGGCCAGCGATTGAACGCTTCCATCGTCGTCCAGAATTTGCTCAAAACTCCGGAGGATTTCGCCGGCATTCCGTTGCGAACCAATCCCGACGGATCAATCGTGAGTGTGCGCGACATAGGCCGCACCGAGTTGGGTACCGAGAGATACGGGACCCAGCAGCTTTTTAGCGGACGACCTAGTACAGCCCTGGCCATCAGGCAGGCCCCCGGCGCCAACGCACTTGATACCGTCGATGCCATCAAGGCGAAGCTGAATGAGCTCTCCAGATATTTTCCCCCGGGCGTGAAGGTCGTCTATCCCATGGACACAACGCCCTTCATCAAAGTTGCTATAAGGGAAGTGGTCAAGACCCTATTCGAGGCGATTCTACTGGTCTTCCTGGTGATGTACCTTTTTCTGGGAAACATCCGGGCCACACTGATCCCAACCTTGGCCGTGCCTGTCGTTATCCTCGGGACCTTCGCCGCACTGGCATTGTTCGGGTTTTCCATCAACATGTTGACCATGTTCGCGATGGTGCTGGCTATAGGCCTGCTGGTCGACGATGCTATTGTCGTGGTGGAGAACGTGGAACGGGTCATGGCCGAAGAGGGGCTCCCGCCCAAGGAAGCAACACGCAAGTCCATGGGAGAAATTACGAGCGCACTGATAGGCATCGGACTGGTGCTCTCGGCGGTGTTCGGCCCCATGGCACTTTTCGGCGGCTCGACCGGCGTTATTTACCGGCAGTTTTCCGTAACCGTCATCGTTGCCATGCTGCTCTCGGTGGTGGTAGCACTGATCCTGACCCCGGTCCTTTGCGCATCGCTCCTCAAGCCCGTGGCGAAAGGCCATGGGTCCGGAGAAACTGCATTTTTTGTGTTCCGGCCTTTTTTCCGGTGGTTTGACAGGATGTTCAGCGGTTTTAGGGGCAAATACCAGGGTTTGGTCGGACATATCATATCGAGGAAGCTCTGTTACCTGCTTATTTTTGTTCTGCTCACAGCGGCCCTGGGATTTCTCTTCAAAAGGATGCCCAGCTCCTATCTCCCCAATGAGGATCAGGGCATCGTGTTCGTACAGGCGGCGCTCCCCGCCGGTTCTACTCTGCAACAGACGCAGGAAGTCATGAGCCAGGTACGAAACTATTTCCTCCAAGATGAGAAGGAAATAGTGGCAAATTGCTTTACGTTGGCTGGTACGAGCTTTTCCGGTACAGGGCAAAACGTTGGCCTGGGATTTGTCTCGCTTAAGGACTGGGAGCTGCGTCAGCGCGCGGAAATGAAAGTGGACGCCTTGGTAAAGCGCGCCATGGGAAAGTTCTCGAAAATCCGCAATGCGAGGGTGTTCGCGTTTCCACCTCCGGCAGTCATTGAGCTTGGACAGGCAGGGGGGTTCGACTTCCAATTGCAGGACCGCAGCGGGTTGGGGCACGCAGCATTGATGGCCGCCCGCGACCAGTTGCTCGCCATGGCCGCCAAGGACCCAAGGCTGATTCGCGTCCGCCCCAACGGCCTGGACGATGTGTCCCAATACCGGGTCGATGTCGACTGGAAAAGGGCTGGCGCGCTGGGTGTCCCGATCGACTCCATCCACACCACTATCTCGGCTGCGTTCGGCAGCGTCTATGTGAACGACTTTCTCCAGGGCGGACGGGTCAAGAGAGTTTACATCCAGGCCGACGCTCCATACCGCATGCTTCCGGAAGACCTGGAGCGGCTCTATGTACGAAATGGTTCCGGGACGATGACCCCGTTCACCTCTTTCGCCACTGGACACTGGTTTTACGGCTCACCGCGCCTGGAGCGGTTCAACAGCTTCCCGTCGTTAAACATTTGGGGTGAGGCGCCTCCGGGAAAAAGTTCGGGGGAAGCAATGCAGGCCATGGAGGAGATCGCCTCCAAGATGCCAAGGGGCATCGGTTTTGACTGGACCGGGATCTCCTACCAGGAACGGATGGCAAAATCCCAGGCGCCGCTTCTTTACGCCTTTTCCATAATAGTGATTTTTCTCTGCCTGGCGGCACTCTACGAGAGCTGGACCGTTCCCATTTCGGTCATGCTCACGTTACCGCTGGGGGCCATCGGGGGAGTGGTTGCCACGTCCCTTCGGGGATTTCCCAACGACGTCTACTTTCAAATCGGGCTTCTTACTGTTTTGGGGCTCACCACCAAGAACGCCATTTTGATTGTTCAGTTCGCCATGGCCAAAGTGAAAGAGGGAGCCGGGCTGATCGAGGCCACCCTGGAAGGGGCCAAATTGAGGCTACGCCCGATCGTTATGACCTCGCTTGCTTTCGGTTTCGGCGTTCTTCCTCTGGCAATGGCGCACGGGGCTGGCGCTGGAGCGCAGACGGCCATCGGAACCGGCGTTCTGGGCGGGATGATTGCCGCAACTTTTCTGGCGACTCCGTTTATTCCCATGTTCTATGTGGCAGTAGTTCAGCTTTTCGGGAAGAGAAAAAACGCTCAGGCTGCAAAACCCTCCCCGGCCGCCGGGGATCTTTGGGAGACGCACTGAGATGATAATGAAGGCGTTTTTACTTGCGGCGATAAAGAACGGTGCTCCGCAATACATTTTCGACCTGATGGAAATCTACTATAAACTTCTTGGGTCTGGTCCTGAACACAACTTCCAAACGGCTATAAACGTGGTCCTGTCTGATGCCCATCAGCCATGGCTACTTTCAGATGGCGTTATCTTCCGGATTGACTCCCGTTTTATGGCAGAGGTTCTCGCTACTGCTTCCTACTTGCTTTCCCAGAACTCATTCGAAGGACCTACTCAGGAATTTCAGGATGCGAGGTGCCATTTCGAATCCAAAGACTACAAAGGTGCAATCCACCATGCAAACCAAGCAATTGAGAGCACGATGAAGGCTATTCTCCAGATTGACAGGGCGAAGCCAGGTGAACTGATACGGCAAATGATCGAAAGCGGAATTATTCCCAGTTATTATGACAATTTTATGAAAAACTTCGAGCAAATTCTCCGGTGTGTAAATATCGCTCGCAATGAAGAAGCTGGACACGGACAGGGAGCAAGCATAAAAGAAGTACCTGAGCCTCTGGCAGAACTCATCATCAACTTCTGCGGTTCGCTCATAATTTATTTAATAAAGCAACACATGTCATCTGCTCCCGAACCGAAAAGTACCAGCACAGTCACCCCACTGGACGATGATATCCCCTTTTAAGAGAACGCTTCATTATTGTGAACAACAGGGAAGAAAGATGAAAGCATTTACCAATATACCTTGGTTGGAACAGCACAGACAAATGACATTTACTATCCACACCCTGCATAGTAGGTTTCTCATGACCATTTTATTTTCTTGTGTGGAACATGTGGATGATGTGGAACGTTTTTCACAAAAAAGAGTGTGGGGAAAATATATAAATTATCCATATAAAAGTCTTCGGAAATTGCCTCCAACGCTCCACATCCTCCACAGTACGAACTTCAGCCCACCCGATGAGCGTCGTTCAAGTCTCCCAGGAGCCTTGATCAGAGGTAGTCACTCTCCATTCTTCACGTACTTACATTTAGGATACCCCGAGCACCCTAAAAACTCCTCGCCAGCATATTTACCCTGCTTCGCCATTCGTCTGACCAGAGGACTGCCGCATTTCGGACAGGTTGAGTTGCTCGAATATCTCATCTTAAGACTGGAGACATGCTCGCTTGTAGAAATTGATTGCGAGCCCAGTTTAGTGAGTTTTTCTTCAAGTCGCACCAGCTCTGTATCTTGGAATTCAACTCGATCAAACTGCTTTATGTAAGCAGAGAGTCCTGAAGTCATTACGTTCGGAGGCAAGTCGGTTTTCAGTTCAGCATCGCCAATGAAAAACACAATCGAGTGAATCTTGGCTTCTTCCACGTTGAGATGTTCGGCTAAAGCCTTCGTGTGCCTGTAGTTCTGATGCAGAGGGTTTTGGAAACTGTGCTTTTTGTCGTATAAAACCTGCGTCCAGAACTTTTGATCCTTCCCTCCGAAGATCCAACCATTGTAGTTTTTTGCCTCAATCACAAATATGCCGAACTGGGAGAGCAGTACGTGATCGATTTGAGTGGTCCCATTGTGGGTGCTGACGATGAGGTTGTAAAACCGTTTATAGGTCACGCTATCAAGTTTGAGCCACATTCCAAACTGCGTGGCCTTCTCTCCCAACCATCCTTTGAAGATACTCAAAGCTGTCCTTCCCTGTGAAGTTGGTCTCAGGATTCATGTCCAAATATGATATCGTCCGAATTTTAATGACGGATGAAAATTTTTGTGCCCGAGCAGTTCTTTAATCGTGGATTCTCCCAGCGGATTCAAAAGACATTGCATTCATGTACTGACCTACTAAAATGAATGGCGATCTGAATATAGACTTTCATCTACTTTATGTAAAAGGATTCGCCAATGCCCAAAAAACTAATCGAAATTGCATCAGAGATCGTCCAGACCCAAGTATCCCTCACTCCTATGACAGCCACCGAAATAACGTCATATATTCGGCAGGTCTTCAGCACGCTCCAGGAAATGCAACGGGCAGAGTCTGGGGAGATCGAAGTACCTAAAACTCAAGAATCGCCGGCGGCTCAAGAACTCACACCTGCGGATTCTATCCAGAATGATAAAGTAATCTGTCTCGAATGCGGGGCAGAGATGAGGCAGCTCACGCAGAAGCATCTGAAGGCCCACGACATGAGCCTGAAGGAATACAAACGGAAACATGGGTTCACACTGAAAACGCCGCTGTCAGCGAAATCCGTGACAAAGGCCAGGAGCAAGGCGGCGAAGAAGAGAGGACTGCCTGAGAATCTGAAGAAGTATGTGGAAGCGAAAAGGCAGGCGAAAACGAAAGGGACGAAACCAGCGACAACTGAGAAAGTGACCACCAGTAAAGCTGCTATGAAAGCGGAGAAATCAATCCTGGAAGACAAGATAATCTGTCTCGAATGCGGCGGCGAATTCAAGCAGCTCACAGGTCGGCACCTTGCCTCTCATAACCTTACCCCAACTGAGTACAAGAAAAAATACGGATTTTCGATGAACACTCCTCTTTTGGCAAAGTCAGTGACCAAGGGCATGAGTGAAGCTCAACAAAAAAGAGGATTGGCTGAGAATCCAAAAAAGGCAATTGCGGTGAAAAAGCGGGCCAAAGTGCCTGTTACTGAATCTCTTTCGGATGGCCCTGGAGCTCAGAGAGCAAAAAGAGTAAAGAGACTGTTTAGCCCGAAGTCCACATAGAAATTTTAATACCGCTGCCTAAACAGGACGGTCATGGACAAAGCTAATTCAGTCGCAACCAAACGCTTTCTCGACGCATTACATTACACTGTGGTCCTTCATGGAAACGATGTTCGAAAAGGCACATCAGTTCCCTATGTGGCCCACCTGTTTGGCGTGTGCGCTTTAGTCTTATTGGATGGTGGAACCGAAGATGAGGCTATTGCAGCGCTGCTTCATGATGCCCTTGAAGATCATCCCAAAGAAACCAGCAGGGAGTTCATCGCCAAGCACTTTGGGGACAAAGTCCTGACCATCGTCGAAGCCTGCACGGACACACCGAGCGACTACAAAGGCGGTCCAAAGCCACCCTGGCGCCTGAGGAAAACCACATATCTTGAGCACGTAGCGAAGGCGAAGCCGGAAGAACTGTGCGTTGCCTTGGCGGACAAGCTAGACAATGTGCGCTCAGTCCTTGCAGACTATCGGCAGAAACGTGAGTCTCTCTGGGCACGTTTCAATGCGGGGAGAGAAGACCAGCTCTGGTTTTTCCGTTCGCTTGTCCAGGAATTCAAGGGGGCTGGCGCTGGGGGGTTTCTCATTGAAGAATTCGAGCGGACCGTTGCCGAATTAGAAAGGGAAGCTGGTGCTATCTAACAGGTCGCATGAATGTCTAATTGAAACAGTAACCATTAACATGACGGAGGCGAAACTGTTCCGGATACTGACAACGACTAATTCTTGATGATGAAGATTTTGAGCGGAAACAGGGCTAACGTCTTCGAGCCTTCCCAATCGACAAAAAGACAATGAAGCGTGCTCCCTTACCTGGAGTGCTTTTCGCTGTGATGCTGCCTCCATGACGTTCAAACTATTTTTTTTTGCATATGGCAAGGCCCATTCCGGTTCCTTCGTATTGGGTGCTTCTGCCGTGAAGTCTTTGGAAGGGGGCAAAAATCTTTTCAACGTGCTGCTCATCGAAACCAATACCATTATCCTCAATGACGATCTGAAACCCTTCATCCGTTGCGTAGCTCCATATTTCAATGACAGGCTTTTCGCCGAAAAGAGGGATTTGCCTTGCAAGGGGTGGATCGGGGCATTTCATCTTCGGTCATTGGAGCTTTTGTCTGCAGTCTTTTAAACGCCTCGTCAAGAGCAACCCGCATGCCTCTGAGTCTATGAAGATATTTGACTGTGGTATTGGCATGCTTGTTGCCTATAATACCCTGGATGATCGTGATGGGATAACCGGCTTCGTCCAAACTGGAAGCCGAAAGATGCCGGATGGCATGAAGCCGAATGGCTTCACTGCCGCATCTTCGTAATAGGAAACGGAACATCCTTACAGATTCCTATCGCATTGGCATAACTCGTTATTTCCTCGCTATCTCCAAATATAATTGGCACCGACCGCAAAATTGCTCTCACTACTCGGAATGCTTTGTTGCTCACACAGGGATCTGTTACAATCATGGTTGCGGCTCCATCGCTGCGGGGAAATATCGGTTTGGGCTAGGCCGATCACCGAACCTATCGTTATGCCACCATGCGTATCCGCTATTTCCTCTTGTTTGATTGGCATTGGTATTGAAAGGAGATTCTGTACATGCCTCCTCTGCGATTTGTGCATGTTTCAGATATTCATTTTGGGCAGGAGAATCGGAATGGTTCCATTCACGTGTACGGCGATGTCAGAGAGGAACTAATTCGTAGTTGCAGGAAAATGGCTTCTTTGATCGGCCAGGCTAACGGTATCATCGCTACCGGCGATATTGCCTTCTCTGGGAAGACTGAAGAATATGGATCGGCTTCCGATTGGTTAGAGCGCTTATCCCAGGCGGTTGGATGCGAGAGGATCTCCGTCCTAGTTGTTCCGGGCAATCACGATATTGATCGGCAACTAATAACTTACACCTCTGCTATAGTGCAAGAGAGATTGCGAAAATGCGCGCTTAGCTCTCTTGATTCTGAGCTTGATTCCATCGGAAAAGAGGAATTATCTAATCCACTACTTCCAAAGCTTGGTGCGTATAGAGCATTTGCCGAGCAATACGGTTGTGATTTCATTTCTGCACACCACACTAGATGGGAAAAGACTCACGCAATCACATTACATCATCAACTTATATTTGCTGGGCTAAACTCTGTTCAGGTCTCCGATAAGGAAGACGGTTTGGATAAAATGGTCTTAGGTAGCAGCCAGTACATACTTCCAAGATGCCCAAATGCTGAATACGTTGCATTGTTGCATCATCCAATGGAATGGTACAGAGACAGAAGCGAGGGGAAGAAATATTTGAGACGTGCCAGAGTCCTACTTTTTGGTCACCAACATGAATTGGAGATAAGAAAAATTACTGAGCTTGATGAAGAAAGGCTTGAACTGTATGCGGGAGCAATCAACCCTGGCTCAGAAAATGGCAGCGCTTTTGAATACAGGTATAATTGGATCGAATTCGATCTCAAACCACATGACGGGGTGACTCGCTTGGCTGTTACTATATACCCAATGATTTGGAACATGGATCGGACGGAATTCGCTCCAGATGAATCTCGCTTGCGGGGCAAGAAACACGAAACTTTCGAGCTCGCCTGCCCCAATTTCTCTCACATAGCGGAGAGCACTTCCATCAGCGGCAAGGAGGAAACCTGCATCGAAGAAAAGGAATGCTCAATGCCAACAATTTTACCGGATGACGCTGAGTCGGCTCAATTTGCGCGACTGAGGTATTTTTTTTGGAGATTTCTTAACTGGAAGGAACGAATACGGGTTCTTGCCGAGCTTAATATTTTTCCCTCCGGTTTAAATCAACCAATACCGCAAACTATGGAGCGTCTCGCATTGGACTCGGCAAGAAGCCAGGGAAAACTTCATGACCTTTGGGCTGCTGTGATGTTGTTTGTGCCCGAAGAGAAGCGCGAACCGAATCCGTTCTGAGGAGAAAGGAGGTTCAGTCACAGATGTTAAAAAGAGTCTTCGAATGGTACCAAATGGCAGACCCTGATCCGAGTGATGAAACAGTTGAAAAACGTACCCAAGCCGTCTCTGATCTGATTGCGAAGATATTGGATTCGGATAGAAAACGCACTGTTTATGGCTGCGTTTCACTTGCAGTAAGTGGGTTCAGGCCCGAGTTCGCGGATAACCTCGAGTTGGCCGAGAAAGCTCTCGATTCCATCAAAAAGTTTCAATCAGCCTTTCCTTCAGATTTCTCATTGAACGCCCTTGCGATCCGAGCTTGTTGTGCGATTGCTCTCGGAGAGATTCTTAGCTCTCCCAAGATATACGCTCAGTATCCTCTTGGTGCTCAATTGGCAGCGAGTTTGGTCATTTCAGCCACCGGACTCAAGCTGGAATTAACAGAACATCACATTTCTAAAGTTTTGAAGGAGGTACGTCATTTGGCGTCAGCCCTTCTTCAGAAGACAGCATTGGAAGCGCGAGAAAGGCCGCCTATTCCATATAATCAACTCGAAAAAATTTCAAGGCCCGAGCAAGTTGTCGATTTCTGGCAAACGGCCGCTCCGGAAATCAGCAATTGCTTTGAGGCAGTCGAAAGGCAATCTCGCGCTGACAGGGAAGAACTTAACCTTCTTTGGTGGTTTCTCACCGGTTATTCAGAAACAATCGAAAGCTCTATCTTTGACGCGTTGCCTGGCACTGCCGCAGTATTATGTGGGGCGGAAGTGGCTAGCACAGTCATAGTTCCTCCGCTCAACAAGATACGCGATATGGTCTCAAGAGCAGCGGAATTTGGAAGAAAAAAGACAGAAATCAAAGAGAAACCCTTAGCCCATTTCGTTTCCCACTGGGATGAGAAGGTTTGGAACGCGATCGTACCGTCCGAATCAGATGAGGAGCAGGCTATCAGGGATTCCCCAGATATCTTCCCTCTGAGTTGGCTTGCTTTAAGGCTTCAGGAGAGCCACGGGGCCTCATTTTGGCCTAATGAATTCCAGAAAATGACAGGAATTTCCCCAAATTTAAACTGCCGCCCTGGTTTAATCGCGGTGCAAATCTTAAATGAGTGTACCAGCCTGAGAATAGAGGCCGAAGATTGAGATTCAGATCTTCAAAGCTGTTGGATGGTAGGTTTCCAGAATCTAAAATTTTCTATTTAGAGGTAAAATGCATGGAACATGGTTCATGCAGAAATTCTGATTGCACCGTAGCTGAAACGGGCATTTGTCTGAATTCCTATAAAGATTTGCTTCAGTGTGAGAATTATGTCCCCGCTCAGCCTGAAATCACAAATAATGTCACCCATTCTCCCGTAGCTGGTGATGCAGGAGAATCAGAACAACAGGAGTCGGTAGGATCGTATAGACTCTTTATCGGAGGCTCGGAACTTGGCATCAGGGATTCTATATCTCTCACACAGGCGAGTTACGCTCACCTGATTGGAATCATAGGCCCAACGAACGTCGGGAAGACTTGCTTTTTATCCTCATTATATCTTTTAGCTACCAGTGGAGCACTCCGCCCAGAATATGTCTTTGCTGGTAGCGTGACTTTGCAGGGATTCGAGGATCGCGCTAGACTCGTGCGCAAATGGGGTGGGGTTTTACCAGATAAGCTTGCCGAACATACAGTTCTCCAAGACCCAAGAATGGCGGCATTGATGCACTTGAGCCTAAGAGAGGTTGGCTCGATTTCACGAAAGATCGATTTGCTTCTGACAGATCTTCCTGGAGAATGGTTCAGTGATCTTGTACTCCATGCACATACAGCCAAAAGATTGCATTTCCTTAAGAGGGCGGACGGCATCATATTCATGGTAGATGGCCCGCTGTTATCTAGTAGAGAGAAACGTTATCTGGAGATTCACAATGCGAAATTGCTGCTTCAGCGCCTGAGCGAAACTATTGATCTCGGGAATGATGTTCCAGTTGTTCTGGTAGTTAGTAAATGTGATGAGTTAAGTGAAGCGGTGTTTCCCGATGCGTCCCACATCCTAGTGGAATATGGCAGAGAACTTGGTTTTAATATGACTCCTATATTGTTGAGTGCGTTCTCCCGGAATCCTCAAGCAATAAAGTCTGGGACGGGTGTGATTGAATCCATCAAACTAATTATTAATCAGAGTGCTAGAATTATTTCACCCCTTCTCGAAGACACTGCTCATCAAAGTACCGCGAGAAGATTTGGGCAATCTGCACATATCCGGTTGGCGGAGTATCTTAATGGATAAGAGCTGCTCAATTGTGATTGCTGGTGGTCCCGATACGGGTAAAACGAACTATATAATCGGGCTTTGGCTGGCTATGCGAGATAATGCCAACAACAACCTGCTACAAAGCAATGGGATCCCTCCCGATTTGGATTATCTTGAAGAAGGGGTACGATTTCTTTTAGACGGCCAATTTGCCCCGCATACACCCTACGACGTCTCCGTTTCAACATCTATTCCTTTTAGGTATTCCGGATCAACAGAAGAAATTCGGGGAAAATTGACAGTTCCAGATCGATCTGGGGAACAATGGCTGAATGTGTATTGGAAGAGGACATGGTCTGAGGTTTGGGAAGAGCAAATATCTCAGTCATGTGGATGCCTATTATTCATAAGAGCTGATTCTGATCAATTCGTTCCATCTCTCGACTGGATAAGTTGCGAGCGTCTCTATGGAGGTCCCTTAGGAGGAATAGTTCAACCTGAGAACAAGTCAGAAGCGCCATCGGAAGCAGTCATTGTTGAGTGGCTTCAATTCCTCAGGGAAGCATTTACTCATTACCAAGGTGGCTTTTTCCGCCCGCGAGTTGGACTCATTATCGCAGCATGGGACTTGGTTCCACTAGATCAACAAGAACGTTCAGCCACGGATTATGTCGAGGCGAATCTCCCAATGCTGTATCAATTTACCTTAGCTAATCAAGACACGTTCGAGTTCAAGTTTTTTGGGGTCAGTGTTACAGGAGGTGACTTAAATAAAAAGGAGTTCCGAGACGAATATTTCGATACCGATCCTGCACGTCGAGGATTTGTTGTTTATGAGGGCGAAGCAGGGAGCATAATAAAGAAACACGACTTGACTTTACCAGTTGTATGGGTCCTGGGCGAATCCATCTGAGAAAAGCGTTTTCCAATGTCCTTAATTCATCAATTGATACATGGTTATAATCGAGGTCATCAGCTTATAGCTGGAAGCATAAAGTTGTCCCAAGAGTCCTCAGAATTGACCACACGATTAAGCGATCTTTCAGGACCACTTAGTTCTAAATCCTACTTTGAATCGTATTTGACTCTTTACCCCTTGCTTCAGGATGGCTTTTATGTAATTGCCAAGACTTGGCCCGACAATAGGGCGCCCCGTGCGGGCTGTGTTCTGACACAAACATTACTTTTGCCAGCTGACGATTGGGCTACTGCTCCAAATCCCCACGAGTATGTTTGCCTATTTCGCAAGCCTCTGGACATCGAAAATCTTGACAGCTACAGAAATGTACTCCAACACAGAGATTGTCCGCCTGAACACCGGCATATTAAAGAACCCAGACATGAAGTAACACTTGAATTCGTCTCCAGGTATTTTGGAGAAGGGCTTAGACCTATCATCTGGTTTGGTGAGGACAGTCCGGAAGAATTATTATGGCCTATAGTAAGTGCACTTTGGCCGAAATTGCGTAAGCATTTCGCATGCTGCACCTTTAGTTTGCAACCTAGAGCTTTGGAAGATCGCCCTTTTGATTTAATGTTTGCACCTCGGTCAGCATATTCCAGATTTCGTAGTTTTCCCAGGGAATGTATATTGGATTTCCCGATCTCTCGTCGTCTTGACAAAGAACCTGATTCTTGGCTCAAGGAATGGGCAGGAGCCGTGTTTTCAACACAGTGTACTACTAAGCCTATGAGCCGCGTGTTTCCTGAACTATGGAAACTGCTGGATGATGACCCTACAGCTATACGAAAGCTCTTTCTCGTAAGGGATTTGGAGGAGAGGAGCAACGATTCCCTATCAGCAATTCTCGGCCTTATGGACGTGGTAACCAGTTTGGCTCCCGACAGCAAGGATTTGATTGAATATAAAACTGATCTGGCTCATTTAGCACTCAGTGCTGTCTCTCCTGATCAAGAGATCCCGGAGGTTCTTAAATATTATTTTGCGATAGACGAAAGGCTTGGCAGGAGCGCTTTCTCACAAATATCCACCATTCTTTTCGATAAGCTGCGGTTCGCTGTTGCATCATTAACAAAACGAGATACAGCGCTCGTGTTGGATTTCGGAAGCCGCATTCTCGCATATGCTGATTTCCGATTAACCCCTTTCAAGGAGGGGATACTAATAGGGTTGGAAGATGTGTCGAGTGATCACCCGGCTAGATTGTCGATCCTTAGAAGCTATCCATCAATTGCTAGTTTGGTATTAAGCGAAAAGCCTCAGGTAGGTATGAATTATTTACATGCATCCAAAGATCCTGAAGAGACGAGGGTTGCTGCTGATGACCTATGTTCATGGATTGCTTCTGTAGAAGATCCTTCAATGAAGCAGCGTATCCGTAACTGCTTGCTGCAAGAGGTCGGGTGTCATTTTGATTATGATTTAGTGCATCATTTGCTCAAGGATGTTCGAGAAGATGATGTCCCATCAATTGTAAGTATCCTGTCCGAATCTCCTTTGGGTTTCCAATGGGCGAAGCTGATACGAATCTTTGCCCATATGGTTTCCAGGAGATACCCAGAAGCCGTTCGGGAATCATCAAAGACTATCAAGCAGACGAAGTATTATGCTGCCTTTTTTGCAAGCACATTCACTTGCGATGCAGACGGTCTTTCATCTATACTTTCTTTCGACATGCAACCCGAGTACAAAGGGCCAGTGGTTGCTTCCTTTTTAGAGCTTTCATACGATACACATTTTCCCTTGTGGCTTCGAGATTATGCAGAGGACAACGCTGATTTTCTTGTTGCTATGCTGATGTCTGATAAGTGCATGTTGCGTGATGTTTCTAACATGATTCAGAGAGTCCTAGCTGAAGTGAGCGACATTGCACTAGCTAAATCAGATACATTATTGGAGAGATTTGATAGCTACTCTTCCTTTGATTTTTTCGACAGCTTAGTCAATGCGACGCTTAGGAATTCGATTCGAGGTTTCGTGTCCGGGCATTTCGACCGGCATATAGCTGAATCCTGGCAAGGCACGTCCTGGGGAGCCAAGTGGTTGAAAGAAGTGTGTAATAGAGATTTGGAATCCGTTATCATGCCAAAATACTCTTCCGATAAAGCGTGCTGGATCAGAGCGTGGGAATGGATTGCTAAAACTTCGCCAATTTTCTATCATAGACCAACGTCTTCTTTGCCTGCTTTGATAGAGAAACTATCGTATCTAAATTACGGTAAATGGTCTGAAAACGTTAGTGACTTTTGGAGCATTATCCTGTGCAGATCACATAATGAATGTGACCCTCAGACGAATTTGGAGCTTTGCGCATATGCACTCAACTTTGCTTTTAGCCACAAACAATTCCCATTAGGGCCTATTGTCAGGGATTCTTTCAATACCGTTTATTCTGCGACGCTTTCCGAACGTCTGCCGTCGGAATTGGGAATATTGGGTTTTTTCACTTATCTTGGGTGGGACAAAGGCAAGGAGTTGCGTAGGAAGTTGGTTGATTCATTTATGGATTCCGATTGGAAACCAGGCGATTTGGCACTGGCCATAAGAGACAATTCACTGCTACGAAAAATATTTAAACGTATCATGCGCCGCTGGAAAGGCGAAAAATACATAGATAGGATCTTGGAAGATCTCGCCAATCGCCAAAGCGAAACTGCGAAGATCAAGTATAATGAACTGATGAGCCTAGCCTCAAATCCAAATTTTTATGAGCCATGGGATTGAGGTAGGGTTCGATCTGGGGCATTGACCTTGGGCCTGCTTTAAAGCCAGAATCCCAATCCGGAGCGCATTTTTGGCAAACTCATTCCTTTCACGCCCTTGTGGATAAGAACTTAGCTCACTGATCAAGTCCAGTTCGGTAATGATCAATTCCAGACGCAAGGAATCAGCACAAATTGCTTCCTGCTCCGGAGAGTAATCGTTTGATGCCGCTACCTCGACGGTACTCATTTGAGTTGACCCTTTCTAACGTTATTCATCTATGGTCGTCTGAAAAATCTGACCTAATTGCCGCAAATGAACCACCATCACACCTCCCCATTCATTCTGGCCCGCAAAACTCCAGAGCACTTGAATGTTACGACCTTCCTCGGCACCAGCGGAATCGGCTCTCCCGTCTGAGGGTTTCTGCCCTTACGTCCATGCTTGCTTTTGACTGAAAACTTCCCGAATCCGTAGATGAGAACATCTTCACCGTTTTCAAGGGATTGTTTTATCAGCTCGAAAAGGGTGTCGATGACCTGTGCTGACTCGGTCTTTACTTTTCAAGCTATTTTCGTTGATACTGGCAAGTAAGTCTATTGGTATCACTACTCTGAGAGGTCCTGAAACTGAAATCCAATAACCACGGCCTCGGTCTCCAGCCCTCGTTCCAGATTCGAACTTTCCTGGAATCGATTTAGGCTATCTCATGCCTTTTTGATGGCGACTCTTCTCATCAGAACGGCCAGGAAAATTCCAATCAGACAAAGATATGCTAGAAACCTGAAATTATCGATAAAGGACCAAAGATTCGCCTGATCGAGCAGAGTGGTGTAGATGGCAAAATAGGCCTGCTTGCCAGCCGAGACAGGATCAGAGCCCTTGGAAATAAAGAATCGTTGAAATGCCTGAAATTTTTCTTCGAACGCGGAATCAAAAAGTGTGAGATGAGAGACCATCGATGACTGATGGAGCTGAGAACCCCGGGAGATCATCGTGCTGATCAGGGCAATCCCTACACTGCCCCCCATGCTTCTCATGAGATTGTACACACCGGTTCCGGTGCCTATCAGCACATTTGGCAATGTCCCCATACACGTTGTGGTAAGGGGCACGAATATCATCCCAAAGGATGCGCCGAGGATGACATTTGGCCAAATTACGTTGTATATGGAAATATCAAGGGTCATCCTCGCGAAAGCAAAATTAGCGTATATAAGAATAGAAAAGCCGAAAATCATCAAAAATCGACTATCCACTTTTCTTACTATTCTGCCCATCACGAGTGTCGAGATCAAAGATCCCATACCACGCGGACTCAGCGCAAGCCCGCTATCCAATGCCGTATATCCCATAAGACTTTGCAGGAATTGAGGAAGCATTACCATAGTACCATAAAGTACCATGCCGTAAACCACCGCCAGTAGAGTCCCAATGCAAAAATTGCGATCCCGGAAAACGGCCAGATTCACAATCGGATTTCTCGTCCGCCATTCGTGGTAAACAAATATCGAGAGTGAAACAATTGACAATATTGAACACCAGCAGATCCAGGATGCATCGAACCAGTCATCTCTTTCCCCCCGATCCAGAACAACCTGAAGAGCTGCCAACCCTGTCGCCAACAAAAAGAACCCGATGTAGTCGATTTTCTCCCGAGCGGTCTCTTTAAGATAAGGTGGGTCTTCGATGAAAATTTTGATCAAAACAATCGCCAGGACCCCAACAGGCAAATTGATATAAAAGACCCATCGCCATGAATAGTTATCAGTGATCCATCCCCCGATGGTCGGCCCTGCAATCGGCGCCACAATTACGCCAAGGGCGAAAACAGCCATCGACTCACCACGTTTGCTGACAGGAAAGCTCTCCAAGAGCACCGCCTGTGAAACTGCCAAAAGAACCCCTCCGCTCGCTCCCTGTAAAGTGCGGGCAACCACCAGCATTCCAAGGTCGTAGGCGGCTCCGCATAAAAAAGACGATACGGTGAAGAGCAAAACGCTAGAAAGGAGCAATTTCTTCCGGCCCAATGAATAGCTCAGCCAGCCGGTAATAGGGAGAATGATCGCATTTGATGCGAGATAACTGGTCAACACCCAAGTAGATTCATCGTAGCTGGCAGAAAGGTTTCCGGCAATGTGCGGCAAGGCCACGTTCGCCACCGACGTATCCAGGGCGACCATGAAAGTGGGAAATATCATGGCGACCGCAATGAGCCAGGGATTTACTTCCGGCACCCACTCACGCATTGACCCATCAGTCGATTCATCCATACTGAATGCTCTCCCGGGTTTCTTACTTGGCAAACTTGGATTAGTATGATGGCTATTACCCACCAGAATTCAATGCGCGCCAGAGATTGCCCGACGGCGGCCGTTGCGTCGTCATAGTCTTGCCGGCTTACGGCTTTGTCGACAACAATTCCTTGTATCTCTCAGCCCGTGACCGGACTGCCGGCAGGTTGGGTTGCGCCTTGCCAAGAGACGCCCTGGCGGAGTCATAGGCCACCTGGAAGGGAGCAGGGTCGATCTGGTAAAGGAGTTCTCCCGCCTTGACATCGGAGCCCTCCTTCAACGATCTCTTTTGTATGATCCCATTTACCTGCGGACGCACTTCCGCCACAGGCGGCGACAAGGCTTGTTGACCATGCCCGCTGTCGCAGCCCCCCATGCGTGCGCCTTCAATTTGAACCAGGGCATTACGAAGTTCCTCATTCTGCATTTCCAGTTCATTCTGGCGGACCACCAGTTGTTGGTATAGCCTTTCCGTATCATTAGTTTCGCACTGGTCGGTTTCCTTCCGCCCAGTTCCTAGCCGCTCCTCCGCTCGGCGGAGCGACCCAACGGCATCAGTTGATGCTCCCTTCTCCTTCTCTGATTCAGCCACCCGCTTACGCAATTCATGTAATTGGGTTATGAGTTGCTCTTGGGTTTTGTCTTCATCCTGCATATCCGACTCCTCGGAAAATCGGAGCAGTCTCCGGTGAAAAGCCAGCAGAGAACACTTTCCTTAAGTCTGTTCGCTGCCTTTGTAATCCACAGCGGCAGTGGGACAGTTGAAGTGAAGGAGCGTCATACCCGCGTAGAATTCCCCGATTTCCTTGACGAGTTGAATCGGAATTGCCCGAAAGACAAAATGATTCATGTAGTTGCAGACAATTTGGCTGTACACAAAACTCAGGATATGTTTAGATATTATTTTGGCTCAAGGTTAAGAGCCACCCAACCTCCTCCCATGGCCTTGTAGAGATTTATCAATGCCTGGCAGATCCCTCCCTGCGTTTGGGCATAGCTCAGTTCGGCATCGAACAGGCTCCTCTCGGCGTCGAGCACTTCGATGTAGCTAGTGTAGCCGTTATCGTAGCGGAGCCTGGCCGCCTGTGCGTAGTGGCGCAGCGCGTCCACCTGCTGAGCCTGTGCCTCGAGTTCTTTTCTGGTGTAGCGCTGATCGGCCAGCGCATCATCCACATCGCGAAAGGCATTCTGGATCGCTTTCCGGTACTGGACAAGGGCCTGCTCTCGAACCGCCTCGGCCACCTTCACCTGTCCGGCAATAGCACCGGCTGTGAATATCGGTTGAGCGATCGGAACGGCAAAACTCCACATACGGGCCGGACCCGTGAAAAGGTTTGTCAGTTTGGTGCTCTCCCAGCCGAACATGCCGGTAAGAGAGATATCCGGGAAGTACATTGCACGCGCTACGCCAATCTGTGCGTTTGCCGATATAAGGTCCTGCTCGGCCTGGCGGATATCCGGACGCCTTTCAAGCAGGGTTGACGGCAGGCCCTCCGGGACAGCCGGAAGATCCAACTGTTCCAGCGGCTTGCCCCTTTTGATCGAACCCGGATTACGGCCGATCAGCACGCTAAGATTGTCCTCACTTTGGGCGACGGCCTTTTCCAGGACGGGAACGGTTGCCAGGGCCTGATCGTATAGCGATTTCATCTGGGCTAATTCGAGATCGGCGATGAGTCCCCTCTGGAAACGGAGCGTAAACATGCTGTAGGATTCCCCCCGGCTCTTCGCGGTACGCTGAGCGATCTCCAGTTACCGGTCAAGGTCGCGAAGGTTAATGTATTCTCCCGATACGGAACTTACCAGGGATAGAATGACGCTTCTTCTCGCTTCCTCGCTGCCGAGCAGATTGGCGCGGGCCGCTTCCGTTGTCCGCCTGAGCTTTCCCCAAAGATCTATTTCCCAACTGACTGTGAAGTTCGGCTGAAAGATATTGGCGGGATTTTTCGTGGAGTCGAGGGGCGAAGGCGCGAGCGCCGACAATCGTTCCCGGCCCGGCCCGGCCGCCGCGTAGACCTGGGGGAAGAGCGGGGCACGCGCCACCGTATAGCGTCCACAGAACTCTTCCACTCTGGCGGCGGCAATCTTGATGTCCTTGTTTTCGCGAATGGCTATATCGATCAACTCATTCAGGACGGGGTCGTTAAACTGCTCCCACCATGCCGTGTTAACCAGGTCTCGAACCTCGTTTTCCTCGAAGCGCCATGACTCAGGGATATCCACCGCAGGGCGCCGGTAGTCGGGACCGACCGTACAGCCGCTGAGGATTGCAGCCAGCAGTATTGCCTGGATCACTTTGAGCATCTCACACTTCCCCGCCTGGAAGAGGCGGCAGCGGGGAGTTTCCTCCGGTATCGTCTTTTCTTGCAGCGCCTCTTTTCCTTCCTATGGACAGCTTCTCGATAACGAAGTACATCATCGGAATGAGCAATATGGCGATGCCGGTAGCGGCCAGCATGCCCCCGATAACGCCGGCGCCCATCACCTGTCTGGCAATAGCGCCTGCTCCGCCGGCCAGCGCGAGCGGCAGACAGCCGAGGATAAAGGCAAAGGAAGTCATCATGATAGGGCGCAGCCTCAGCCGTGCGCCGGAAAGCGCGGCTTCTTCCAGGTCCTTTCCCCTTTCGTGTTCATCCTTGGCAAATTCCACGATGAGGATTGCGTTCTTTGCCGCCAGACCGATAAGCACAATAAGTCCGATCTGCGCATAGATATTGAACTGCATACCGCTCAGGAAAAGCGCCGCAAATGCTCCGAATACGGCGATGGGAGTACTGAGCAGAACGCTGAAGGGCAGCGACCAGCTCTCGTAGAGTCCCGCAAGAATGAGGAACACAAACAAAAGCGAGAGCCCAAAGATCGCAGCCGGCGAAACTCCCTGCTGCGCCTTCTGCTCTTGAAAGGACATTCCGAGGTAATCGAAGCCCATATCGGAAGGCATGGTCTGCGCGAAGACCTCCTCCAGCGCTTTCATGGCCTGCGCCGAACTGTAGCCCTTTGCGGCCGTTGCGTTGATTTGAGCCGAGCGGAAGAGATTATAGCGCATGGTGAACTCGGGCCCCCTGCGCTCTTCGACGCGCGTCACAGCAGCAAGCGGCACGGGATCGCCGTTGGAATTACGCACATAGAACTGGCCAAGCTGCGTTACGTCCGCCCGGAAATCGCCCTCGGCCTCAACATACACCTGCCACTGCCTGCCGAAACGGTTGAAAAAATTTATGAACTGTCCCCCCATGAAGGATTGCAATGCCCCATAGACCTGGGCAAGGTCAACTCCTTCACTCAATACCTTGTCGCGGTCCACCTCCACAAAATACTGCGGAACACTGGGCAGCAGAGTCGTGCTCACCCGGCCCAGCTCTGGACGCTTCTCGGCCGCAGCAATGAACTTCCGGGTATTATCGGCCAGGAACTCGATATCCTTACCGGCGCGGTCCTCGAGGATAAACGTTACACCGCCTGCGGTCCCTACACCCTGGATTGCAGGCGGAGAGAAGGCAAAAAAGTTTCCCTGCGGCAGTCTGCCGAGTTCGCGGTTCAGGCGCTCGATGATGGCCGAGGCCTTTTCCTCCGGTCGTTCCCGCTCAGGCCATTCTTTCAGCCTGATAAAGAAAAAGCCGCTGTAGGTGTTGCGCACCACGCTGAGGAGGTTAAAACCGACCACCGTCGTGCAGTATTCGACGCCCGGAGTGTCAAGGACAATCCGTTCCGCAATGCGGCAGGCCTCAGCTGTGCGTTGAAGCGATGCAGCATTGGGAAGTTGCATGACAGCGTAAATGTAACCCTGATCCTCTTCGGGCAGGAAACCGCCAGGGATCCAAAAAGCCAGCAGGGGTATCCCTGCGCTCATGACCGCGAGAATGACAAACCCGATTACAGCCTTGCGTATAACGGAGCCGCATACGCTGACATAGCTTTCGGTAGCGCGTCCAAAAATACGGTTGAACCAGCGGAAGAACCAGCCAAGCAGGCCGCGTGCTTCCTTCTTCGGGCGGAGAAGGATGGAGCAGAGCGCGGGGCTTAGCGTAAGGGCGTTAAACGCAGACAAAAGCACAGAGATGGCTATCGTCACGGCGAACTGGGTGTAGAGCCGCCCGGTGATTCCGGGAATAAAAACAGTCGGCAAAAATACAGACGCCAGAACGAGACCGATGGCCACGACCGGGCCTGCGACCTCTTCCATTGCCTTGAGCGATGCCTCCTTCGGCTCCATCCCCTCTTCAATGTGACGCTGCACGGCTTCGACAACCACGATAGCGTCATCGACGACCAGCCCGATGGCAACGACCATCCCCATGAGGGCAATAGGGTTGATCGAAAAGCCCAGCAGGGGGAAGAAGGCAAAGGTCCCTATGAGCGAAACCGGAACGGCGATTATCGGGATGAGCGTCGCCACCCATCCCTGCAGGAAGACAAAAACCACGATAATCACCAGGATCATTGCAATAACCAGAGTCAGGATGATCTCACGAAGCCCTGCCTTGACTGATAAAGTAGTGTCGAGCCCAACACCGTAATCAAGATCGGCGGGAAAGGATTCCTTTAGCTTGGCCATCACTTGCTTTACGCCTTCGACCGCTTCGAGGGCGTTTGTGCCGGGCAACTGATAGAGTGCCATGCTTGCAGCCGGCTTACCGTTGAACCGCCCTTGAATGTTGTAGTCCTGGGCGCCCAGATCCAGACGCGCCACGTCTTTTAAACGCACAAGCGACCCATCCGGATTCGCGCGTAAAACGATTTGCCCGAATTCCTCGGGGGTCACGAGCCGCCCCTGGGCGCGGATCGCGTAAGTGAATTCCTGGCCCGGAGGACTGGGTTCGCCGCCAACCTGTCCGGCGGGGTTCACCGTGTTTTGCTTCTTGAGGGCATCGATGATTTCCGGGACGGTGATATTGAGCTTTGCCAATATGTCCGGCCGCACCCAGCAGCGCATGGCATACTGGCCGGCGCCGAAGACGTTCACATAGGCGATTCCCTTTACCCGAGTCAACTGATCGACAAGATTAATGTATGCGTAGTTGGCAAGAAAGGTGGCGTCGTAAGTCCCTTTGGGCGAATAGAGCGAAATAATCATAAGGGATGTGGAGACCGATTTTTGGACGGTTAATCCGAAATCGCGCACATCGGTCGGCAGTTGCCTTTCCGCCTGTGACTCCCGCAGTTGCGCAAGCACATGATCCGTGTTTGGATCCGTCTTCACATCGAAGTTTACCGTCATGCGCATCATACCGTTGTTCGGATTCAGCGAGAACATGTAGTTCATATCGTCAACGCCGTTCATCTGCTGCTCGATGGGGGTGGCAACCGACTGTTCGATCGTAAGCGCGTCAGCCCCCACGTATGTGGCCTGAACGAGAATTTCGGGAGGGATGATATTCGGGTACTGGGCCACCGGCAGTCCCGCCATCGCCACCAGGCCGATAATAACCGTGGTAATGGCAATCACCATCGCGACTATGGGACGTCTTATGAAAAAACGGTACACGGCGTACTACCTCCCCGTAGCAGCGGATTGATTTTGTGGGGCCTGAACGTCTTTGCGATCGTTCATGGACTTTATGGAAAACGGTTTGGAATTTACCGTCATTCCTTCCCTGACCTTCTGGATTCCTTCAACAACGACGCGCTCATCCGCCTTCAGACCTTCGCTGACAACCCGAAAAACGCCAACCCGCTCCCCGGCCTTCACCGGCCGAATCTGCACTTTGTTATCGGGGCCGACCACGGCAACCTGGTAGCATCCCTGAAACTCGTTCACGGCACGCTGCGGCACCATCAACGCCCCCTTGTTCATCCCGATCAATACGTGGACCCTCACGAACTGCCCCGGTCGAATGAGATTGTCCGGGTTGGAAAAAAGAGCCTCGACCCGAAGTGTCCCGGTCCTCACATCCACCTGCCGGTCGATGGCGAAGAAGGTCCCCTTGTACGGATAGAGCGAGCCGTCCGCCAGGTAGAGCTCAATTTGCAAACATCTTTGCTGTTCGCGACATTCGGCCTCGGAGGGAAACCGTCTCATGAAATCGATGTAAGCCTGCTCGCTGACGGAGTAGTTAACTTTGATCGGGTTGATCGTCGAAACCGTCGTGAGCTCCTCTACCTGGTTCGGACCGACCAGGTTGCCTATCTGAGCCTTTGCAATGCCGGCCACGCCATTTATAGGGGAAGTTATCTTCGTGAAGTCCAAATTGAGCCGCGCATTTTCCACCGCAGCCCTGGCGGCAATAACGGCGGCCTGGGATGAACGCTCGGCGCCGGTGGCGTCGTCAAGATCTTTCTTGCTTACCGCGCTTTGAGCGACAAGGGGCTTGATCCTGTCCAGATTGGCCTTGGCATTGGCATACTGAGCTTCCTGGCGGCTAAGTTCGCCTTTGGCCTGGTCCAGGGCGGCCGCGAAAGGCCGCGGGTCGATTTCGAAAAGCACCTGTCCTTTCCTGACCGACTCGCCTTCCCTGTAATTTTGACTTATGAGATAGCCCGTGACCTGGGCCCTGATAGTGGCGTTAACCAAGCCGTCGGCAGTGCCCACCCACTCCTGCACAATGGGTATGTCTCGCTCAATGACTTGCATGACCTCCACTTCGGGGATCGGTTGCGAAGACGCTCTTTCCTTCTGGCACGCTGCAAGGAACAACTCACACAAAGTTATGAGAACAATAAGCACAATACGCACGATCATGACGAACCTGAAGCGGAATTCAGATATCGCTGAAAGGGGCATGGATTTCTGTCCTTTTGGAGTTCATTTTGTTGACTTGTCCACCAAAGAACTTCTGTTTGAACCCACTGCTGTCCCGTAAGAATCAAAAATAGGCCTGAATTCAGCCTTTTGCGGTATAGTGTATTTGTCTCTAACCCAGTAAAAACAAAAGGAGAATCAGGCCACAGCATATAGTGGCATAGTCATTTCTCAATTGCGGCAAGCTATTGAGCCTGTTGCAGGAGGTGACGCTCTACTCCCAAAGTTGGCAATGAGCCAGCTGTCCAGCAGGGTTGCGATGCCAGGGAACTCACAGACCATCTTGGCGTAGTTTTCCTCGACATGCGTCAGCGGGTGGAGCATACAGCGCCCGCCGACCAGCGCCACGCCAAGGCCGACGAGACGCCGCACCGCGTCCAGCACCGCCTTGCGTGAAGCGGCGCAGTCCCACACGGATGTCTGCACGACCTCGTCGCTTACGCCACATCCGCCGGTTCAAGCGCGCACGCGAGTCAGCGCGGCGCAGATGCGATCAATCACGCACAGGGTCATTGTCAGCTCCTCATCACTGATGCCAGCAAGAATCTGCTGCCGGATTGCGGCGGCGGCTTCTTCCACCTTTTCAACCAGTGCGCTACCGCACGGGGTGAGGCAAAGTATCTTGGCGCGCCGGTCACAGTCGGTCCGGCGCTCGATCAACCCTGCGTCGTCGAGGGCGTCGATAAGGCGCACCAAGGTGGAATTTTCGATGCCGACCGACTCCGCCAGGTCCTTTTGCCGCATCGGCATCCTACCCCGCGCTAAATGCACCAGGGGCAACCATGTCGCTTCAGTAAGGCCGAATGGTAGCAGCCGTTCGTTCACGGCCAGCCGCCATTGCCGGGCAGTATAGGCAAGCCGGCTGCCAAAAATCTGGCGGATGTTCAGTGTGGGTGATTCGTCCATGGGACTTCAGACCTTGGCCGTTCGTTCAGATTAAACTAATTAGAATCAAAATAATTGCAATTCAAATCATAACGTGGGTTGCCGAATGTGTCAATTATTTTGAGACACCTCCAGATGGAATCTGGAGAACTGATTCATCGCTGGTCGTTTTACACGAAGGCGGTGGGTTGAGTCATGCCGCTTTTGCCAAAGTGGCTGGCGATGGCATGCCAAGGACAAAGCTCTCAGGATGAGCGTGATCAGCAACGGTCATAACACGGCAACTATTGCGTGACTTGCTCGAATTTTCGAGGGTAGCTACGAGACCAGAATCATTCAAGAAAATAGACCTCGTCAAAATAGTGCGGGAGGAGGAGGCTCAAAAATGCGTGATATTAGGTCACGGGGATAAGGTGTTAAACCCCATCCATATCATCGTGCCCAGGACAGAGCTGAGTCAAAAGAAGATCCATTAAAAAAGTAAGCGTTCACTAGGAGGGTGTCCCATCTGACAAGTGATGGCAACGGTTACTGGCGAAAGAACGCGGTCATCAGATTAGAGAGAAACTGGAAAGGGTCGCCTGCTTTAAGAAGCTTGGTCCGATCAGCGATACCGACATAAGCCTATATAAAAAATACCGCGGACGCAGTGCTTCCCGGCTATTGCACCCTCACTTGTCCTCCTACCAATGTCTCTATGTCCCAGCCAAACGTCTTCCTGCAGTATTCGCCGAAGGTCTTTCTGAAATCAGGCGATCGAAGACGCTCTTTGATGAGCCGGTCTTCCAGCTCCAGGCTACGCTGAAGCTCCTTTGGGTCGCATTTGTACAACTTGCGGATGTCCAGTAAGGTCGAAACCGAGCCCTCCAAATTCGCAGCTACGAATTGCATCGTCTCTTCTTCCAGCTTTGACACCGGAACGATCCGATCGATCAACCCTAAATCCAGGGCGTCTTCGGCGCAAAAGGACTTCCACTGCAACACCTCGGTGGCCTTCTTAACCCCAAGCAAGCGCGGCAGGAAATACCCGCTTCCTTTGGTTATCATGCCGATGGCTGCGCTGGGGTTCTCGAATACAGTGTCGTCCGCGACAATGCGGTAGTCGTAGGCTAGGCTGAGATTCAGGTGAAACATTGATACCGTTCCCCGTCCAGCGTAAACGGTAATGCCGTTAAGTCTCGATAGAGTGCGGATGATGTAGTTGATCACGTTTGTCAACCGGTTAATGAGCAGATTATCTTTCTTGGCTGAGAGCGCTCTGGACAGAAACATGCTGTATTCGATGTATTCGTCCTTATCCGGACAAGCAAACGTGACCATTGCCTTAAACGATTTGCTTGAGAGTATGGATTCTTGATACTCGTAAAATGAGTATATTGCGTTAACGTCATGGATCAAGGTCTTAATAGGCTGTTTCTGTCTAATCACTAGGATATCGCTTTCCATCGAAGAGGAGAGAAGATCGTTGTCTGTGGTAAGACTCTTTTGGGTTGTCATGGATCTCCCCCGTTGTAGGGATATATGTTTACCCTGAATAATGCGTCAACTTAATCCCCAACTGGAGCCGAACCGCATTTCATGGTCGGGTTCCATCTGAAAAAGCTCTTGGAATGCCGAATATGCGTACATCATACAATATTCCAATCAAAACCTACAAGAAAAAGTGCCGATCTGACCAATTTGGGCAATTTGAGATGATAATTCTGCACGAAGCTTCGCATACCTCATCCCCAAGCCTCGGCAACTCTAATCTCCTCCATAAACGGGACTTCTGGAATGATCTTCCTGAATGCCTCCTTCCATCGATTCTCTCACAATCACCTTCACCTGATCCTCTATGCCATCTCTGGCCTCGACGATTATCTCGTCGTGTTGCGTACCGACAATGCGAGCGTCTACCCCCTTCAGCCCACGGGAATGAGGTGCAGGGCCAGTTTGAATCCATCAGTCCCATTTGTTTGGACGGCAGACAGAATAGCGAAGTATCAGTGGCATTATCTCGAATATGAATCATACGACCGATCCTCATGATGTTTCCCCATTCATCTTCCTTAGCCATGCCTTGATTTGAAAGGCCTTCGGCAAAAGGGTCCGATTTCATCGGACAGGGACTTTCAGCAGGTGGGGATGAAGGAACCACGTTGATTTCGGCTCAGATATGATTCGGAGATGAGAATATTTTAGACGACACCCCTCCGATCGAGAAAGAGAGAGATCAGTTAAGTCTGAAATTATCTGCAAAATCTCCGAGATTTAATGAGCAAGAATCTCCTCTATCAGTTGCGACCCGGCTTTATCCAGATCTCCACTGAGATCAAAGGCCAGGCTGCGAACTCGAATTGGCCAGGCCTGGTAAGCTTCATAGGCAATTCTGACAGGGCTGACCAATCCTACTAAGCTGATATTTCCCCAAATTTCCAGCTCCTGAATTTTTGAAAGTTCAGAGGGAAGTAATGGTAAAATTCAAAAATTGGTTCTATAATTCTAAATTGCGGTTGAGCTCATGAATTTCAGGTTTTTCGGATGGGGAGGGTCACTGTGAGCATGCCAGCCATTCCTTTGACTGCCAAATGTCCAGAATGCGGAAGTGGGGATGTTGAAATAAAGTTGACTTTGATGACCTCAGCAACATGGATATGCAGGCTACTGGGATCCCATGCACTAAGGATTTATGATAAAAAATGCCAGGTGTGCGGAAACGAGTTTCAGGTTTTTGGGAATTGGTAGTTTCTATAATGATCCAACTGGAAGGGATTGTCGCAGATGGCATTGGAGGAATCACCACAGAAGTGAGCGTTTGTTGAAAGCGCACGAGATCCAGGGCTAAATAGTGTGGAAGCTCGTGAAAACCGTAGCCCCAGTTTCTCACATGCTTCCGTTTCAGCGCAAATGGGGGTTTGCGCTGGCTAATAGAGGTCTCCGGAATGACCTCCTCACCGGAGATCGAGTCTCCATCCTAAACTGAGGCCGGTCCAAGGTTATCTTCGGGACCGGCCCTTATTCTGCTGATCAAAGGCTTTTGAATAAAGAAGAAGAGTTTCAGTCAGGAGTTTAAGGAATAGCGCCTTCCAAATCCAAAATAGTAAGTGCATTCACATAGATAGCTCAGAGAAAATGTAAGACCCTACCGGACGATATTTTTGTTGACAATTTACGCAACGATCACATCGGCTTACCAGCAGGCCTGTTCGTAACAGGCTGACTTTATTGGTATTCTTGGAAAGCACCAGTGGGGTCTTACACATTGCTGCGCTCTAATATTCTGATTTCACCAGTTTTTTGAGACATTTTGCCCGAGATTCCTTAAATTCCTGTCAGTCACACCAGGATCGTTTCTCGTTAGTAAGACAATAAAAAATAACATTAAGACATACCGTGTTAAAATTTTTCGCGATTATGCACTTGACACAAGGAGGGGTATTATGATTTTCTATGGGAACGGTGAATCTCATCTCGACTTGCTTTGCCTTTGGGGATTTGAAAACCATGAACCCAGAATATTTACAGGGTACGATTACGGTGATAATAAGTGTGTTAGGAGGCATTATGTCTTCACGCCTTCCTTCTAAAAACCATAGTAATATTTGGACATGGATCTTTCTGGGATTAGGAATGGCTGGATTCATTAGTATGCATTATAGTATTTCTAATAAGGAACTAAGTGAACAACGTAATCACGAACTATCACTCACTAATCAGCAAATACTACAAAGCAATCAAGAGTTATTGAATAGCAATCAAAAACTATCGCAAGATTTTCAAGACACTAAGCAATATCTTGTAGACTCTTTAGCAAAGACGCCAATAGAAGTGCCAAACTCTAGCAGGACACAGACGTACACTACATTTAGTTCAGGCGGTGCAGTGGCTGGTGGCTCATCCGATCAGAAAAGCGAAAGCAACGTTAGAAATCTCACGGCTAACTTCGAAGGCAAGAGCACTACCAATGGTGTATCCATAGGCTGGGTGATTGATGTGAAAAGGCTAGTATTAATACTAAAGGAATCTGAACCTAGTTCAGCATCAATCATAAGCGACACAACACGCGAGGCTCGCGATTTTGCCAAACACTTAGAAACCGGACTTCGGATAGGGGGATGGACAGTTGCTGGAGATAGTTTTTCCGATCCAGAATTTTTCTCTGGTTCCTTGGCAATAGAGGTATCTTCTAATCCAGCGTCGGCGAACGATCATTCATCTCAAGAAGCGAAAGCACTATTGGACATCTTAAAAACACAGTTTAATATAGAAGGCACCCTATACCAAGTTGATGTGAAATTCCCTCCCGATTTCATGCAAATTAAAGTAGCAGGGAATAGATATAACTGAGAGGCTAGGCTGATTTTGCTGTTAATTCTTTAAACTCCATTTTGGGAGCATTGAGCAATCTCATGAGAGTGTCACGGAAAAGATACGCATTGTCACGACCATTGAATCTCCACTCAAATTCATCAAGGTAGGCGTCCATATGCTTTGTGCTGATTTGATGATAAGAACCTACGATAGAACGCTTAAAAAGGGACCAAGCGTTTTCTATGCTATTCGTATGGACGTCTCCGCGTACCCACTCTTCCTGACTGTGCTTTACGGCTTCATGCCTATAGCCAGCTTTATCAAGATGCGTATAAGCTTGGAGTTCATCGGTCATTATTTCAGAACCTTTGCAGACTCTATCATTAATAACACCCCAAAGAATCTTCTTCCCCGTAGAAGGAATTGTCTTTGCTTCAAACTTACCTTGTCTTTGGATCAGCCCCATGACCGGTTGCTTTTCATATGGTCCGCGTTTTCTACGCTTATCATATTTACCGCCTATGTAGGTTTCGTCTACTTCTACTATGCCCTTAAGTTGAGGAGAATCAGAATCTTGCAGCATGGCCCTTCTGATGCGATGGCAAAGATACCAAGCAGTCTTATAGCTTATACCCAAACTTCTTTTAAGCTGGTTGGCAGAAATCCCTTTTTTGGATTCACACATCAGGTAGATAGCGAGAAACCACTTACAGAGCGGCAGGTGGGAATCGTGAAAGATTGTCCCAGAAGTAACCGAAAATTGGTAACGGCAGGCATCACAATCAAATTGGCCTCGCTTCTTTATGCGGCTTATCTTGTTCGATCCGCAACGAGGGCATTTAACTCCATCCGGCCATTTCAGGGCCTCCAGCCTGTCGCGGCATTTGGCATCATCGCTATATTGTTCAATGAGACTCATCAAATTAACGTCCACGGAGCACCTCCATGAAAAACAAGGAACCAAAGCACCCTAAAAATATGACCAGCGATGAGTTGATCGCTGACGTGTTCCACCCGAAAGCTGTCAAACATATTAAAAGGCATGTCCAGAACCTCGATGCCGAAAAGGAAAAACCGTCGGAAAAGAAAAATTAATCACCCACAAACCCAAGATAGCACAGGAGAAGCCTTGTGTCAAGTATATAATCGCGAAATTTTTCGGACTGATAAACTCTGTAAAGAGTTCGGACATTATGTTGGGCAATGCAATGCTATAGCCGTCTTTCAATGCAATTTTACAGCATCCTCAAAAACCTGGACAATTCCAGAGGGTCTCTACTTGAGGCAGATCCCATAATCATTGAAATGGAGGCATAATGCGTTTGTCTCTTGCATCGTGTATGATTTGTATGTATACGAACTTGGAGAGTGAGTGGTGACTGATCTTTCGAACTGGACCTAACAGATGGACAAAGAGCTTCTCGACATCCTGGTTCATTTGATTGTAGCGATGGTGGCAGGTGCATTGATAGGACTTGAACGGAGCTATAACGGACATGATGCGGGGTTCCGAACGCACACTCTAGTATGTATAGCCTCAAGCCTTCTCATGCTCGTAGCCATCTATCAAAGAGATTGGTTCTCGCAGACACTGACCGAAACTGTAAGGATCGATCCAACACGTATGGCCCAGGGAATAATGACGGGCATCGGTTTTCTCGGTGCGGGCGTTATCATGAGGGATGGACTTTCGGTTCGTGGTCTTACGACTGCGGCATCGATATGGATTACAGCAGCCATTGGCATTCTGGGTGGTGTTGGGCTCTACCGTGCTGTTGCCATTGCAACGGGTTTGACCCTCGGGGTTTTGTCTATTTTTAGATGGGTCGAGTTAAAGCTTCCGAGACTCATCTACGCCCAGTGCTCACTCCGCCTTAACTGTGAAATTCCGGTTGCCGAAAAAGATCTGAGGGACCTTCTGTCTCAACACGGATTCGACATTGTAACCTTAAGCTATACATTTATGCAGACAGAGGGCTGTCTCAACTATGACATGATGATCCGTACTAGGAGGCGGCAACACTTTGAGCGGCTCTCTCAAAAACTGTTGCAACTCGAGTCGGTCCTGGACTTTAGAATTTCCCTGAGCAGTGACCGTAAATGAGGACGGTTCTCGGGCTTTGGACCAAGGCGATTTCTTTAGTGAATCCAGACCCCTTGGGTAGTTTAGCAAAGATTTTGTTTAATGAAGGGATGCGTCGACAGTGGGAGATCAATTAGACAAGGAATTCGAAAGGCTTCAGAACGAACTGATCGATCTTGGAGCAATTGTCGAGCGCACCGTAATCGAGTCCGTCGAGGTCCTTAAGGGACGACAAATCGAGAAGGCCAAGCGGATCATCGATGCCGATTCGGAAATCAACCGGAGACGTTATTCTATTGAATGGGATTCCCTTGTTCTTATTGCAAGACAGCAACCCGTGGCTAAGGACCTCCGCATTCTGTCAGCCATTCTGGAAATAGCCGGCGAGTTGGAGAGGATAGCCGATTATGCGAAGGGGATAGCAAAGATTTCAATTTTGCTGGGCTCAAAACCTCTGATGAAGCCGCTTGTGGATATTCCGCGAATGGCGGAGTTAGCCTCGAATATGCTCCGTGAATCTCTCCTTTCCTTCGTTGACAGAGACGTGGAGAAAGCACGTTCGATCCCCCCTGAAGACCGCCGGGTAGATGATCTGTATGACCAGGTATACCGCGAGTTAATGACTTATGTTATCTCTGACCCCAGGAATATCGACCAGGCAAGTCACCTTTTGCGGGTGGCCCACAATCTTGAACGTACCGCAGACCGCGCCGCAAATATTTGCGAGCGAGTAATCTTCACCGTAACCGCTGAGCTAATCGATTTTGAAGACCTGAACGATAACCGGTAATGAGGATTGAAATCTCTTCAAATCAGCCCAATGAGTATCCGGGAAATCTTCGAAGCTGGTACGACATACCAGTGCAGTTATGATCTGCCGGCTTGGTGACTTGCAGAGCTGCAAAAGTTATTGAGGGATTCAATATACTCACCGGCTCCTCTCAAGGATGCTCTCAGAGACAAGAGAAGGCTGGGGCCCTAAGGAAGAGAAGAACTCTTTCCTGTTTTCCGACGCTTTAGGCCATGGTGTAAAGGAGTGCGAGGGGCGAACCCTCGAATATCTGCTGAATCACTACACCTAAGATTACCTTGCAGAATTGAGAGTAGCAGGAAAGACTAAATTTTTTCTGTCCTCCTGCTAAATTGTCACCCGTTCTGGTTTTGCGGGAGTCAGCCTTGCTTGCCAACATGGCAAACCCTCTCGTGGGCCGGCAGCATAACGAATATGATTTTGATATTTTAATTTTGGGTTGCGGATCACCTTCTCCAGTGCGATGGTCCAACCCTTATTCGTCCAGACCGGGTAACCACAAATAGTAGAAGCCGTTTCTGAGAGGAGTAACGGAATCCCCCAGGCCTAGGTCAATCAGGCTTATTTTGGGCACACCCTGCTTGCTCGTGGAAGAAGTGTTATAGAGATTATCGTTTGGGTATTCCGTGCGGCGATAAACCACGACTTTGGCGTCCTCCGGGAGCCCGGCGAGTTTTGCCGCCTCGTGGATCGCATCGTCCAGATACCCGATTCGATCCACGAGACCCAGGCTCAGTGCTTCTGGGGCTGTGAAGACACGCGCCGACGTGATAATCTCCCTTGCCTGGTCATTGAACTTGCGATGCTTCGTGGCGAGGGACATAAACCTTCCCGCCAGTTCATCGATAATATTCTGATCGATTTGCTCTTCCTCCCGAGTGGCCTTTCGGAAAGGGGATCCCATGTCTTTGTTCTTACCGGACTTGCTTGCGTCGACTTCCACACCGATTTTGTTCATCAAGCCCGAAACGTTGGGTCTCAGGAATACAACGCCGATCGAACCGGTGATAGTGGTCGGGTGAGCCAGTATAAAGTCCGCAGGCAAGGCCACGTAATATCCTCCGGAAGCCGCCACTCCCATCATGGCCGCAACGATCTTTGCCCCGCTGCATTTCTTGTACTCCATGATCTCATGATACAAAATATCGCTTGCGGTAGCCGAACCGCCGGGGGTGTCGATTTCTAAAACGACGGCCCTTATTTCCTTGTCTTTTTCAGCCTTCTTTAATTGAGATACAATCTCCTCGACCATGCTTGAATTACTGAGAAAACCTCTCGGAGAATCCGAGATGAATCCTTTGATTGAAAGGATCAAAATTTTCTCTTTCCCGGCGCCTTGTAGCGTGAATTCCTTTAAGGGTTCCGTCTCATCGGGGAATATGGTGATCTTCGGATGGATGCAACCACCGCAAAGCAGAAGAACCGCCAAAATGCAAACAGCGGGGAGGGTTCGAGTCAGGGAACATCTCAGGGTCATGGACGCCTCGCTGGCTTTTTGCTCCGACCGTCGGCGGAGCCTGGTTTTCCGATCTCCAGGATAATTCGAGCGATCCCGGCAAATCCGATCCCGCCCTTCCGTTTGGTTAACAAAGGCAGGCAGCGCATTTGCCCGATAAAAGCGAAATACTCAGGCACCCAGTCTACAGTATAAAACGTTAACGTCAACCCTGGTTTGTCCTTTTGGTCTTATTCAAAAGGACTTGCCAACTTCGTAACTTTCCGATTTCTCATGATATGATTTGCTTATAGAATCCCGCTGAGAATTTCAACTCCGGAAATCTGGTTTTCAGGGCACCAAAATGGCGAGAGGATCTCGGCCGTGACGAAAGTGGGGAATAAATAATTGTCGTTGAACAGATTGTTGTTTTAAAAATTAGTTGCAAGTGATAGGTTACCTTGTAACTTTACGTTTTGATTAAAGAATGCGTCCTTCAGATATGGCAATAAATTGCAGTAATGGTCTGGAACAGGGGCGTGAGGTTTTCGCCGTCCCCGGAATCGCTCAAAGCACGCGCAGCAAAGGTGCGCACCAGCTTATCAGGCAGGGCGCAAAGCTGGTGGAAGACGCCGAAGACGTGCTGGAAGAGATCCGGCCGCTTATCCGTTCGACACAATTTTCCCCACCCGATAGCGGCGAGGGTCGAGACCCCGCTACTCTCCCTGGGCCTTGCCCGCAAGTGTTAGGAAAGCCGCACAGCCCCGAAGAATCAATTCTTATGAGAATCCTGGATAAAGTTCCGAAACATATCGATGAAATTGCCCGGGAGTCGAACATGACCGTTCAGCGGGCAGCGGCAACTCTTCTCGAAATGGAACTAAGAGGACTTGTCTCCCAGTTGCCGGGCAAGTATTTTATTTGCAATCTATGATTCAAATTCGGATTATAGTCTAATAGGCGGGCGGCAGGTTCATGGGATATGACAGGCATGGCAGGGGGTATGCTATGCATTTGAATGATATTCCTGAAATTGAGCGGTTGAGCACACCGGAAAAGATCCTGCTGGTTGAAGACCTGTGGGACAGTATCGCTTCCGATGAATCGAATGTGCCTGTTCCTCAGAGCCATACTGTCGAGCTGGACAAAAGACTAATGAGACATAGATCTCACCCCGGGGACCTCCTCTCGCTCGAAGAGCTGCAGAGAAAGATAAAAAATAGAACATGACATATGTTTTGGGCTTTGTTCCAGAAGTGGAAGAAGATGCCATCGTTGCCTATGCGTGGTGTGAGGAAAAAGCTCAGGGATTAGGCGATGAATTCCTGCGCGCGTTCTATGTATGGAGAAGAATTTCTCTCTCCGGGGGGGGCCGTGGAAAAATCAACATCCTGAAAGGATTTGGCCACGAATACTTTTGGGATGAAGAAAAAGCCAGAGGAAGTTGGAAGTTCTTCGAAAGCAAGCTTGTGGATATAGCCATGCTTGGGCCCGAAGCCTGGATAAACCACCGGGAGCCAAGATGGTGGCGGGAGAGACCCTGGTGGAGGCGCTTGCGCGATTCATTCGCTAAACCAAACAAAAAAATCATAAACACCCTCCGTAGTCGCAGTGAAAGGCAGGCAGGTGACATGAATCTTAACTGGAAGGCTTTCGCTCCCGTTGTTGTGACTATCATCATCGCTCTGATACCGAGGCCGGGAGGCCTGCCACAACATGCCTGGTACTTTTTCGCTATCTTTGCGGGCGTGATTGTCGGCTTGATGTTCGAGCCTTTGCCGGGTGGGGCCGTCGGTCTGATCGGCATTACCTTAGTCGCGCTGCTCTCGAGATGGGTGTTCCACAGCCCGGCCGACCTCGCCAATCCGGACTTCCATCCGACCGACGCAGCCCTGGGTTGGGCATTATCGGGTTTCTCCAACAGCACGGTCTGGTTAATCTTTGGCGCATTCATGTTTGCTCTGGGCTACGAAAAAACCGGTCTGGGCCGCCGCATCGCGCTGATGCTCGTAAAGTCGATGGGACGAAAGACACTGACCCTCGGCTACGCTATCACCATCGCCGATACGATTTTGGCGCCCTTCACGCCGTCCAACACCGCGCGCAGCGGTGGGACCATTTATCCGGTGATTAGAAATTTGCCGCCTCTATATGATTCACAACCCAACGACCCGTCCATGCGCCGCGTGGGATCGTATATCATGTGGGTCGCCATTGCGACGGCCACTGTCACCAGTTCGCTTTTTCTTACGGGCCTCGCCCCCAATCTCCTGGCTGTAGAACTTGTAAAGAAAACCGCAAAAGTCGAACTCGCGTGGGGTTCATGGTTCGTGGCGGCAGCGCCGGCGTGCGTTTTGCTGTTGATCTTTGTGCCTTTGCTTACTTACTGGCTCTACCCTCCTGAAGTCAAGGAAGGCTCTGAGGTGTCCGAATGGGCGGCAAAGGAACTGGTAAATCTTGGCGCCATCGCCTCGCGAGAGATCAAACTCGCCGTGCTGGTGACGATCGCCCTGGTGCTCTGGATCTTCGGCGGCTATTATGTCAGTGCCGCCACGGCCGGGCTCATCGTGATTTCGCTGATGCTGCTGATGAACGTCGTGACTTGGGGGGACATTACGAAAAACGCCGCGGCCTGGAACACGCTGGCTTGGTTTGCGACACTGGTCGCGCTGGCCGACGGTCTCAACCGGGTAGGTTTCGTGAAATGGTTTGCCCAAAGCGTGGCAATGCACATGAGTGGTTTCTCTCCTGTGCACGCAATACTGCTGATGCTGGTGATCAATTTTCTCGTTCACTATATGTTTGCGAGCGTCACCGCACATGTCACTGCGATGATCCCTGTATTGCTTGCCGTAGGTTCCACGATCCCCGGAATGAACATGCACCACCTGGCGCTGCTCCTCTGTATCGAGCTGGGAATAATGGGCATCATTACTCCCTATGGCACCGGCCCGAGCCCGATCTATTATGGCAGCGGCTATCTGCCTTCGGCGGATTACTGGCGGCTGGGCGCCATCTTTGGAATCATTTTCTTCGTCGTCTTCGCGGCACTTTGCGTGCCGTGGGTGCTGATAGGGCGGTGAGGGGTGAAGGGTGAAGAGTGAAGGGTATCAGAGTGAACAGGAGAAAATAAGACATACGAAGGCGGAAAGGTTGAGAGCCCCAGGACGGTCGCTTTTCTTCAATCATGATACATTAGTTTATATTGTGAATAAGCACGCCGGGAATTGGACTGCACATCATTTGAATTATCTCGGCGCCGCTCGACCAGGGTTATTTGCCCCTCAATTCCGTTGCAGGCTACCCTCTGCTTCCACAGGCCCACTCGGGCAGCTCCGACGTCAGGAACCCCCCAACGGGTAAGTATCCGCGACTACAACGTAATCTAGATTTACCCTAAAACCGGCTTGAAACCATTAGCCCCGGGTCTTAACAAAATATGGAGTCTTATTAGATATTGGAGAAGCAAATGCGAGCTAAAAAAGCTTTTCAGGTTGCTGTCACGAGTCTTTTTGTGTTGAGTTTTGTCGCATCGGCTAAATCTTTGCCACTGCCGATTCAGCCAAACGTGCCGCATTGGGCCGGCCTCCCGGCAGATACTTCGGCCAATCTCAGGGATGAAGGGATTCATGCTGAAAAATACGAACGTCTTCTCGAGGGTGAAGTGCTGACGGAATCACGTCCGGTCCCAGCCGGGAAGTCGGGGGTGCATGTGGCCGCTTTTGGCACTGTACACGGGAGCGTAGATAAATTGTGGCACGTAGTCGATGGTTGTGGAACGTCCCCTCCTGTCCTGCCTTACCTGCAGTCATGCAGGGTGGTCGAACCCGATCACCCCCTGCCGCCCAACCGGAGGTGGGAACAGTTGAAAATCGACTTCCGCATACTGTTTTTTAGCTCCAACGTGACGCTGGTAAATGAAAATACAATCGAGGCGCCAAATTATCTGAGATGGAAACAGGTCCGTGGAGGTGCGAAAGTCAACGAAGGATATCTTCGGATCATCTCCATTACTCCAGACACCCAACTCGTTGTTTACGATGAACTTGTCGATCCGGGACCAACCTCTTTACCCGGATTCATAAAGAGATGGATTATCGAACAGTGCTTGCCGGAGCTAATAGCGTCCCTTCGCGATCATGTCTAGGTCCGTGTTCTCGTTAATCCCTGCCGGGCTTCTCAATTCGTTGTTCAGCCTTTGCCAGGGCATCACGCCCCGCAGCGATTTCGGTCTTGAGCCTGGAGATCCGCCTGGCCTGGTCGGCAATCTTAACCTCGGCGTCTCCAAGGGCCAGCATCAATGCTTCGATTTGAGCGGCCTGCTGCTCGTTTACCTTCACCAGTCTGTCTCTATCAATTCGGATTTCTGCGTATTCGGCCTTGAGTTTAGCCTTTAGAGCAGTAATCCGCCCTTCGAAAACCTCTGACACGAGGTGTTCAAGCTCAGGTGTGATGTGAGCGATACGGGTTTTCCCTCCATGGATATGGTTCTCTGCGTGAATATGGTTGTATCCCGCCTTCCACAATGTGAGGCATTGGCGAACCCTGTCGATGCTGCGAGCATTGAGTTCCTCGCAAATCGCGTCCGCGGTCGGAAGTTTTCCGGTCCACACCATACGGTCTGCGACTGCCGCCACATCTTCAAAACTTACATTCACGGAGCTTCGCTTATTTTTGATCTGCTGCGTTTGCATTTCGGCCTTTCCGGTCTTTAGGGCTGTCATGCCCCGCGGAGATGCATACGCCGTGCCTGAAATCAACGTACCGTAAATACAGTGGCTTAGATGGAGCTGGATTAAGAATAAAGCAGGTCCGGTACTTCAAAATGAAGGGAATTAACTTTTTTAGAATTGCAAAATGCAATGTCAGGTCAGTATTTCTTCCGTCTTCGCCATAGGGTTACAGAATAGACCTTCAGTACTCGTGCCGCCTCTTCTATAGACCGGGTGGAGGATGGTAGTCCCTTAATGAGCACTTCCTCCGCAGAAAGCCGGCGCGGCGTGGCCCTGCCTCGCGGGCCGGCATCGTAATTATATCGGTATATTCCACTTTATAAACTCAGAATGCCGGTCTCGAACATATTTCCAAAGCTACCACATTACTATTGACAGCAAACTCGCAATTCACTATATTGACGCTTGTCAATATAGTGGAGCTTACAATGCGGAATTTTCTCAAAGTGATGAAAGCGCTCTCTGATCCAAACCGGGTCAAAATCATTAAAATGCTCCAGCACAGACCGCTTTGCGTCTGTGAAATCCAGGCCGTGCTCGATATCGCGCAACCAACGGTATCAAGCCACCTGAAAGTGCTCGAAGATGCTGACCTCGTTCGCAATCGAAAGGAAGGTCTTTGGGTCATCTATAACCTTGCCGACGGCAAAAGCAGTCCATATTGCGCGACGCTTTTGGGCAACCTGACGCATTGGCTGGAAAATGACCCCGAGATCGCCAAGATAATAGAAATCCTGCCATCGATCCGGAGAGAAAATGTTTGCAGGAAATGAGTTGTTGGAGAGAAGACTGTTCGTGCAAACACCTTGAATTCCTCAAAAAGGAAAAAACCATGACAGATAAGCGTGTTCTTTTTTTATGCACCGGCAATACAGCCCGCAGCCAAATGGCGGAGGCGTTCCTGCGAAAGTATGCGGGAGAGCATTTTGAAGCACATAGCGCGGGATTGAAGCCCGACGTTATCCATCCATATACAGAGCAGGTGATGCGGGAGATCGGCGTTGATATTTCCGGCCAATATTCGAAAGGTTTCAAGGAATATTTCGGCAAGGTGAGCTTCGCCTATTTGATTACGGTCTGTGCCCAAGCCGAGGCAAATTGTCCGACTACATTTCCCGGAATCGGTAATAGACTTTCCTGGGCGTTTGACGATCCTGCGGCGGTTGAAGGATCGGAAGAAGAAAAATTGCAAAAATTCCGTGAAGTCCGCGACCAAATTGAGAAGCGTATTCGTCTTTGGCTTGAAGAACAGGGATTTTCAAAGAAATGATTGCAGATTGATTCCCTGTCCGGCATAGCCGCATATATTCAGGTTTCGACTCAAAAAATGGGCTTTACTGCACACAACAGGAGAAATATATGGATCAACCGGTTTCCAGGCGCCTTTCTTTCCTGGATCGCTTTCTGACACTCTGGATATTTTTAGCGATGTTTATCGGAGTTGGAGGAGGCTACCTCTACCCCGACATCCGGAATGTGATCAACTTTTTTCAGGTGGGGACAACCAATATCCCCATCGCCATCGGCCTGATTCTGATGATGTATCCGCCACTTGCCAAGGTGAAGTACGAACAGCTCGGGCAAGTCTTCCGAAACTTCAAGGTGCTTGCCCTCTCGCTTATCCAGAACTGGGTTATCGGCCCCATTCTCATGTTCGCCCTGGCCATCACCTTCCTGTCCGGTCACCATGAATACATGGTGGGCTTGATTCTGATAGGTCTTGCCCGCTGCATCGCCATGGTGATCGTGTGGAACGATCTGGCCGCTGGAGACCGGGAATATTGCGCCGGGCTTGTAGCCTTCAATTCTATCTTCCAGGTCCTCTTTTTTTCTGTTTATGCCTATATCTTCATAACCCTGGCGCCCCGCTGGCTCGGAATGACCGGGGCGATTGTCGATATCTCGATGCGGCAGATCGCTGAGAGCGTTTTCATATATCTGGGGATTCCGTTTATCGGCGGGATGATTTCCAGGTTCGTGGGTCTTAAGACCAGGGGGCTGCAATGGTACGAGGAGAAATTCATCCCACGGATAAGCCCTATCACACTGATCGCCCTGCTGTTCACCATATTGGTCATGTTTTCCCTTAAAGGGGAATATATCGTCCAGTTGCCGTTCGATGTCATCCGGGTGGCGATTCCGCTCTGCATTTACTTCATTATTATGTTCTTCGTTTCCTTCTACCTCTCCATGAAGGTTGGAGCTACCTACGAGCAGTCCACGACACTGAGCTTCACCGCTGCCTCGAACAACTTCGAGCTTGCCATTGCAGTGGCCGTAGCGGTCTTTGGAATCAATTCGGGGCAGGCTTTCGCCGCAGTAATCGGACCGCTTGTGGAAGTCCCTGTTTTGATAGCTTTAGTGAATGTAGCCCTGTGGTTTAAGCGGAAATACTTCCCTTATGCCGTTCAAACCCCCACGGGGGTTTGTCATGTGACGTGCAAAGTGTAAATCAGGAGAAAGATATGCGGCAACTCCTCATCATTGGAGGCAGCGACGCAGGGATCAGCGCTGCCCTGCGGGCCAGGGAACTTGCGCCCTCAACCGAAGTAACGGTTGTAGTCGCAGACCGGTATCCGAATTTCAGCATCTGCGGCCTGCCGTTTCTTCTCAGCGGTGAAGTTTCCGACTGGCGAACCCTTGCCCACAGGACCGCTTCGGATATAGAAAAGGAGGGTGTTCGCCTGCTTCTCGACCACACGGCAACATCCATCGATCCGGTCGGAAAAGTAGTATCGGTCAGCAGTCGTGAAGGAGGAGACGCACGGAAGCTAGCCTATGATCGGCTGATTATTGCAACCGGCGCCGAATCCATTCGACCGAAAATCGACGGAATCGACCTACCGGGCGTTTTCCTGCTGCGGTGGATGGGAGAAGCCTTTGCCATGCAGCAGTACATGAGTGAGAGGCGGCCGCGGTCCGCGATCGTTGTCGGAGGCGGCTATATCGGAATGGAGATGGCCGATGCACTCACCTATCGGGGGATGGACGTAACGGTGGTGGAGTTTTTCGATTCAGTTTTGACTACCGTTGACAGGGAATTTGGCGAAAGAATCGAAGCCAAGCTCAAGGCCCATGAGGTGCGGGTCAAAACCGGCATAACCGTCACCGGCATCATGCAGTCGGGAGAACAACTCGCCGTCGTGGGTCCCGGAGATTTTTCCTCCACAGCCGATATCATCCTTGTGGCCGTTGGTGCTAAGCCCAGAACAGAACTTGCACTTTCGGCCGGTGTGGAAATCGGTTTCAAGGGGGCGGTCAAGGTTGATCGGCATATGCATACCAACGTGCCGGATATCTTTGCCGCTGGAGACTGTGTTGAAACCTGGCACCGGTTATTGAAACAAAACACCTATATTCCACTAGGCACTACGGCGCACAAGCAGGGTCGGGTGGCAGGAGAGAATGCGGTGGGAGGGGGCCGCGAGTTTCAAGGCTCCCTCGGGACCCAGGCCGTAAAAATATTCGACATGGTTGTTGCGCGGACCGGCCTGCGAGACCATGAAGCAGTTTCCGCAGGGCTTGACCCGATTACCGTCGAATTTGAGACATGGGACCATAAATTCTATTATCCGGGCGCCCAAAAACTATGGATTCGCCTCACCGGCGAGCGCAACAGTCATCGTCTGCTCGGGGCCCAGATGCTCGGGCACAGCCAATCACAGATCTCAAAGCGTATCGATGTCTTCGCGGCGGCTATCTATAATGACATGGGCATCGACGACTTGAACGATCTTGATTTGAGCTATACACCGCCATTGAGCAGCCCGTGGGACCCGATTCAAATGAGCGCTCAGGCGTGGAGCAGGGCGGTTGGCGGATCGACATCCAAATGAGCCGGCCGTCGCATGGAGTTGGTTCAGTCCGGGGCCTCATTCGGGCCAGAGTGATAATTCTCTGTAATCCTGCAATTCAGACCCCATAACCTCATGCACCACCCCTGATTTGATGATGCGCCCATTATGCAGGACGCTCACGTGGGTGGCAAGGAAAGGGATCTCGGTTGGGTCATGAGTTACAAAGAGGGCCGTCGTATCCATTTCTCGGAGAATCCCTCCCAACTCCCTCAGCAGGACCTTGCGAGTTGGAAAGTCAAGGGACGCAAACGGTTCATCCAGGAACAGCACCTCCGGCTCGAGGGCAAAGGCTCGTGCAAGGCTGGCGCGCTGGGCCTCGCCGCCTGAAAGCTGCCTGGCCCGCTGCTGGGCCAGGTGCATAACGCCAAAACGTTCCAGCCACCTGTCCGTTCGCATTGTGGCCTCACGCCCCGAAACCCCGCGTATGCGAAGGGCTATGGTGATATTGCGGCGCACGGTCGTGTCCAGAAGAAGGGCTTCTTGAAACACGAGCGCCATCAGGCGGCGCAACGCCAAACGATTGTCCGCTGAAACTGTTTGCCCTTTAAAAAGAATCGTCCCCTGCGTTGGCGTTTGAAGTAACGCAAGAGTGAGGAGCAGACTCGACTTGCCGGCCCCGTTCGGTCCCACCAGGGCCATTACCTCTCCACGGTTCAGAGTGAGTTTGTCGACAGTGAATATATTGCGCCCCTTAAGCTCGAGACGCAGGTCTTTCGCTGTAAGTATTGAATTCATTTTTTCTCTCGTTGCTGGAGATGGCTCATCACAGAAACGACAAAAAAATTAAGCAATAGAAGAATGACGCTGAGGGCAATGGCCAGTTCGAATTGGCCTTTGGAGACCTCCAGTACTGTGGCCGTCGTAAGCACCCGTGTGTAGCCGCGAATGTTTCCACCAACCATCATGGATGCTCCGACCTCGCTTATGACTCTGCCAAAACCGGCGATAACGGCTGCGAGAATACTTAGTCTCGCTTCCCAGATCAGCAGCAGTAAATATTGAAACCTCGTTGCGCCCAGGGCGAGCATTTGCAGCCGCAGTTTCGGATTGATCGACTGGATGCCGGCAAGGGTCAATCCAGTGACCACTGGAAAAGCAATGATAGTCTGAGCTCCAATCATAGCCGTTGGCGTATAGAGCATATCCAGCATCCCCAGCGGGCCGTACCGGGTAAAACAAAGCCAGACGGCAAGACCGACCACGACCGGAGCGAGCCCCATCCCGAAGTTGATCAGGCTGACTAGAAAACCGCGCCCCCAAAAACGCCTGAGCGCTACAACCGTACCGGCTGGGATTCCCAAAAGCACGCTGATCAGTGTCGAAGTGCCTGAAACCTGAACGGTGCGCAATGTGATTCCCAAAACCTCATCGTCAAGCGTGACTAGTAATCTGAAAGCTTCTCTAAATCCATCGGTCATCACACCCAAGATTTTCACTCCATCATTTGAGGGGCATCTTGTTACTGAGATTTACCGGCATCAGGGAAGAAAAGCGACTGGCCGAATTTCTCCTTTCCAAATTCGCCGATTATTTCCTGCGTCCGCGGTGCAATCATAAATTCGACGAAAGCTTTCGCGCCTTCCGCATTGACCCTGTCAAATTTTTCAGGGTTCACCTGCATAACGTGGTAAATGTTGATGAGTGATTTTTCTCCTTCGGACAGGACGTCAAGTTTGAGTTTAGCCTTTTGAGACAGGTAAGTGCCACGATCCGAAAGGGTGTATGCCCGTTTTTCCGAGGCCATTTGCAAGGTCGCTCCCATGCCCTGTCCCGACTCCAGATAATTCCTCCGCCCGGCGGGGGTCAAGCCCGCCTGATTCCATAATGAAAGCTCCTTTTTATTCGTTCCGGAATCGTCACCCCTGGAGATGAAGAGGGCCCCTTTGGCCATAATATCTTTAAAGGCTTCTACACCACTCTTGCCCCTGATCCCGGCGGGATCGTCGGGTGGCCCGACGATTACAAAATCATTGTGCATGACGAGTTGATAGTTGGTGACCGTACCGGCGTCCACCTGTTTTTTTTCCGCTTCTGGGGCATGGCAAAGCACTACATCTGCCGCTCCTTTCTCCGCCATAGCCAGAGATTGCCCCGTGCCGACGGCAATGGTCTTGACTCGATATCCGGATCCTTGCTCGAAAAGAGGGATCAAAATATCCAGAAGACCGGAATCCTGCGTGGAAGTTGTCGTGGCAAGGATCAGGTCCTTCGCTTTGGGTTCGGAAGCCCCGGCCGTGCGAGTCAGTACAAGCAAAAGAGCCAGGGCAAGAATAACTGTCGAGAGTTTGTTTTTCATATTCTTCTTTCCTCTCCTTTTTAGCATTCATTAGGCGCTTGGCAGTCGATGTCACAAAATACTCCCAATTGCTTTTCTAAAAAAGGGAGAGTCTTGCAATCCGTCAAAATAAGGCGTCACGCCGATTACAAGTAGGAAGAGGGGCGAATATCGCCACGGTCGCAATCTGTTATGCATGAAGGGAAACGGCGGCTAAATGGAAGGAGTGGGCACATCCATCCAAGCGGTGGATGCTCCGACATGCTCGACTTTTATGATCTCTCCCGTTTGGGTATTGATATCCATGAAGCCAATCGGCACCCTCGTTGTATTGAAGGAAAAAAGTCCGGTTTTGGACAAATGTCCGATCCTATCGTGGCCTATCTCGACGAATATGATCCGGCGAAAGGGACAGGAGTCGCACTGGAAAGTCATATTTTCCAACTTGAGGGGGCAATGATGCCGTCTGGCCATGGCGGGGTCGGCATTGTGCATGGCAGCCATCCGGGCGGATGGAGAGCGCCGAAGGTGTTCGAAAGGATGTAAAACCCAATCAGTCATGAGAGCGAAGGTATGATGCTGATGGTGCAGGTGGAACGACCCGCCGGTATCGGCGATCATCCCCTGCATGACGTAGTCAGGCGGCATTACGTATCCCAGGTAGTCTTTGTCGGAGCTCAGGAGAGACAAGGCAGCCGGCAAATCGTTTCCTGCAAAGACTTCGTTTAGGACGTTTGCGCTCAAGCCGCCATCTTCCGGCAGTATCGCAACCAAAGTCAGGTTACGGCTTGCTTCCATGGGAAGTGAATTCAGGGTAACCGCCCTGAGTAAAAATCCAGTTCCAATGACCACAATGGGGATACAAAAAGTTATCGTTACGGGTTTTAGAAAACTGCCGCCCAGGAATCCGAACGGTGCAGAAAACGCTCTATCAATGGAGCGTGGCAGAAACATGCCGGTGCGGTCCATGTACTCTTTATAGCCCTCTCCAAACTGTGCGAGCATCCGTCGTTCTTCGTCTTTGGCCAGGAAATAGTAGAGGATAAACATGATCGAAAGAGAGGCGAGCACCAGGAACCTCGCCCATAGGATGCTCATCCCGATCCCCCAAAGCCCGAGGGCAAGGTACTGCGGGTGGCGGATAAAGCGGTAAAGACCCTTGCTCGCTATTCCCCATTTGAAGATTTTTCCAAGGTAGACCTGAGAAGCACACACTAAAAAAGTCAACGAGCCAACGACGAAAAAAATGGATCCCAGTACTCGAACGGCCTTTAAAAAAAAGGTAGGCGGCAGGATCATGTGCGGCAGAAAGAAGCTGGTGAGCCACCTGGTTGCGCTGTAGTCCTGGAGCCAATGAAGTATGGGGTTGAAAACCGAATAGAAGAAGAAAGCGAAGGGACTGATCATTATCGTGACTTCGAAGGCCATTATGAAAAAGATGATGATGCCACCCCTGGCAGCGATTCTTCTTAATATTTCCGTGAAATTCCGGTTTTGCATGAAGCTCTCCTTTTTAGGCAATTCTCACCTGTGAAGCTGTGACAGACACATCCAAGGGGGGCATGCTTGTCTTCAAAGCACCCTGGAGCCATCATCTATCCTCGTTCTGAATGGCCGATAAGTTGGAAGTAGGCATGACTGAGTGAGAGGGGCGGAGAATCCCCAAATTCATCAAGCGAGCCTCCATGAAGTTCATGTTCGCGAAGTAATTCGAAAACTGAATCCACAATGTGCAAAAATCTGTCCAAAATTTTCCTGGGCAAGCCCAATTCCCAGTATCCGTAGGCATTTGCGACCTGCGTCTTGGCAATGATTTGGAAGGTAAAATTTTCCGAGGCGCTAATAACAGGCAATCCCTTAACCAGGGAGTCGATTTGGTCCAGTTCCCTCAATTCCTCACGGCAGGCATCACACACCTGAAGGTGGCCGGAAATTTGGCCTCTCAGGCTCTCTTTAACTTCGTCGTCCTTGTAAGCCGATAAATTGGTCCGAATCTTATCGTGATCCACTTTTATCCTTTGTCATTAAGAGATCAGATTAAATCTTTATCCAACCTCGTCTCAGCGAATTGTCCAGGATTACCCCTACTAGAAACGCCACGCCCATGTTCCACATTGCAAAAGCAGCCACAATCAGCATTACATAAAAATCTTGTTTTTTATCTCCAATGTCTTTTACCACTATGGCCAGTTCCGAACCGGCGAAGAACAGGATCACGCCAAGAATAGCATTGGGAAAAATTTTAAAGATAATCGCAACAGAGTCGCTAAAGAACAGGGCGATGAAAACGAGAAGGCTTCCAAGTATAACCGGCGCCCCTCCCGTTTTTGCCCCGAAGCGAACGTGTCCGGCCATTCCACCGGCCCCGTGACACATGGGGATGCCGCCAAAAAGCGGAGAAACTAAATTCATTATCCCCTGGGAAAGGGCGATCCCTCTTTCGGTTACATGCCTGTCGGGAAACAGCTCGTTGTTTTCGGCAACGATTCCAATGACCGCATTTCCAATAGTCAGCGGTATCTGCGGGATCGTAAAAAGCAATGTGCCGACAACAACATCATTCCAGGTGATTGAAGGGAGTGCAAAAACAGGCAGCTTGAAACCGACATGGATTTTGGCAAGTTCGTGTAGTATTGCAGGGTTCATGATGGGCGCCGACCCAACTCCGATCAGTAAGAGCACGAACATTGCGGGGACTGTGGGATTTGTCAGAAGAATGTAGGTTACTACAAGAGCGATACCGGCCAGGACGGGAGCGGTTTGCATCCGGTGGATACCATCCACCATGAAAGAAAGCCCGAGACCAAGCATAATGCCGCGCACAACCGGTTTGGTGGCAAGTTTTGCGATGGGCTTGATTGCACCCGTTGCACCGGCAAAAAACCAGAAGATACCAGTGGTGATGCCCGATCCGAAAAGGGCCGCCGGGCTTATGCCCCCAACGATTGCTGCCGCTCCGATAGCCTTCATCGGCTGAACGGGGATTGGTGTTCTGTAATAGAGTCCCGAACCCAACAGGCAGATTCCGAACATGAACAGAAGCCCCAGGGGATCTATTTTGACTATCGTTATATAGGCGACAACGAATGGAATCAGCGTTCCGATGTCACCGAAGGCACCAGCCCATTCCATCTTGTTGTAAAGGTTCTTTGTCTTAGCCTCGCCTGCAATCACTTTGTGCGCGAGTTCCCCGCTTTCAAGCACTCCCGCCTGGCCATCCGGTGCCATCGATACTACCTCCTTGCCTTTCTGATTCGCATCTTTCACGGCGCCCAAAGTGTCCCCCTTTCACCCGCGTGTCAGAAAAACCTTTGCCGGACATCCGGCCCTGCAAACTCCCCGAACCTGAGAATCATTTTCAGCATCCACCGGTTAAACAATTAAAATCAGAAAAACTTGCGCCCTCGTGAAAAAATTTTTTCCTCGACCGCAAGTTCCATAATTTTCGATCGTCTAAAGGGGTGAAGGACAACTCGCTAAGCTGGCAAGAGGCGTCGGTGCAGCTTTGTTCTATGAAGGAGGGGAAAAAAAGAATTTTGAGGGCGGGGTGTGCCGCAGCTCCGCCCGGGAGCAACACTTTGGCTACATGGCAAAACAGCGCGGTTTATATGCCGTGACTATTTCTGTCCCCTGAAGCCGATTGAGGAGGAAAAAGCTCCTATTCTTTCGGAATATTCTTTTCACATTTTCAAACATCGCACCTTCTAAAAATGGCTTCATATAGACGGGCCTGCATCCGCCTGAAGCGAAACTTAAAAGACCTCTTTCATATAAGAATTCATATAGAGTCTTCTCCTTCTTATCCTTGCTCATGTTTACTAAAACAAGTGCGCCTCCAGGTTTTAACACCCTTCTGAATTCGTAAAGAATCCCCGGCATCTCGGAGGCGTCGATCAGGTCAAACATGTAGGCATTATAAACAATATCAAACGTTGCATCGGGATAAGGCAAATGCTTGGCATTTCCCAATTCAAAAGCTACGCGGTCGAGCAAAGCATATTTTTTCAATCTATTTTTGGCTCTTTCCATCATTTCCTTTGTGAGATCGAGAGCACAAAATCTACTTTCTCTTCTCAAACGTTTTGCTATCTCGATAGTAGCTCTGCCGGTACCGCAAGCCACTTCCAGTACGGAATCACAACGCTCGAAGCCAGCCATCCGGATTGCTTCTTCATGATGAGCAGGTTCGTGGTCTGTAAAAAAATCATAAACCCACGCCAAATTCCCATAGAGGTCGGATATTTTGTTTTGATATTGTGGGGTTTTAATCATTTTAAACCCGTCTCCAACCTCTATTAACGTACTATTCTGTTTATCATTTTCCATTGTTATCTCCTGATGCTAACGGGTCCTGGCGGGGAGCTTGCTTTCAGCTTTACAATTGTCATCGCGTGCATGGCACGCTCCTGCATACGAACACGACTTTTCTAATAGTAAGTCACGTCCCTTCTGGACACGCTAGAACCATGAAAAGGCTGATTTTCTCCGCGCTCCGCGTGAGAACTTTCGGATCAGCGCGGCTTCACCGCGCCTACTTTGATGCTCGCAACGGACCCGGATATATCTTTTGCGTAATCCGACAGGATGCCGGCATCCGAGAAGATAGATTTGGCTACGGGATCGTTTGCGGCCAGTTCGACAGGATAGGCGCCTTCACCGACCACTTTAACGTCGCGGAAACCTGCCTCTGTTATGGCTGCCAGGTACTCGTCCTTCATCACGGCCCCTGCAATGCAGCCGACATATGCTTCAACAGATCGTCTGACGGCTTCGGGCAAGGCTTTCAGCAAAACCAGGTCGGAAACCATCAGCCGGCCGCCCGGTTTCAACACTCGAAATGCTTCCTGGAAGACCTGTCTTTTATCGGGCGAGAGGTTGATGACGCAGTTAGAGATTACTATGTCCGCTTGATCGTCTGAAACGGGCAGCTTCTCAATCTCACCCAACCTGAACTCGACATTTTGGAACCCGCCCTTTGCCGCGTTTGCGTTTGCCTTCTCGATCATCTCAGGTGTCATATCGACCCCGATGACCTTTCCGGATGAACCGACCCCGGCGGCGGCAAGAAAAGCATCGAAGCCTGCTCCGGAGCCAAGATCGAGCACAACTTCACCTTCCTTCAGCGAAGCGAGCGCAACCGGGTTTCCACAGCCGAGCCCGAGATTTGCCCCTTCGGGGACTGCACTCAGTTCTTTCTCGTCATAGCCCACCCTTTTGCTTATGTCCTGCGCATCAGAGATACCGCAGCAGGACTTCCCGGTCCCGCAGCACGGGGTGCTTTGCAGGGCCGCTTTGGCGTAGCGCGATTTAACGATCTCTTTGATTTCGTCAGCTTTCATCTTCGTCCTCCGGCGATCGGTTTCAGGGTTGTGATCAATATTATCGAATTTATCTGATAAATCAGATTATGTGGAATTATCAGTAGAGCACGTCCCTTTGTCAAGAAAAAAATGTGCTGTAATACAAAAATTAGAGAGCGTCCGGATAATTACCTGGAATCTTTTCGGCGGAGGAGTGCGGTTGGGGACGTTTCGATGAATGCGGCATCCCGCCCCGATGCCCAGGAGCGGAATGCCGGCGTACACCTGTTGGAAGACTTACCCACAGCAAGCCTTCGATTGGTTTGTAGACTTGATCTTTCCGCACACTTCCCGAAATTGTGCATAAACTCTTCCTGCGGAAACCAGCATGACTATTGCCTGAATCGTTCCCAGTTCCTCATCCGATACTCCCTTTTCCCTGGCAACCCCAGAGAGGTTCTCCATTCAGGGATAGCAGCCGACGGCCATTGCCGCTCCCAATTGGATCATCAGGGTTGTCTTTGGATCTATGATCCCGTTGTTGACGATTGTATTGTGAAAATCGGCAAAACTTTGGCCCAATTGCTTTGGTATCACGGTAGCCTCCTTGTTGTGAGTATTGAAGAATTGCGTTCTTCATAAGCAGTCCGGGCGACTGCCGCTCCGACTTGTTCAGAAGACGAAACCGAGTGGCGAAAGGTTACATGGTCACGGAGAATCAAGGCCATAAAATGAATGTGGCCCCTTTGGCGGGGCCATATTCACTTGTCACGAAAGGTTTATCGCGGGCATGGCCCGCACCTGCCATGATGTCGCGTCTTTTCATGGTTTCAGGGTGTCCCCAAGGGACGTGATCTACTTGTTACTTCCATTTTTCATGGGAGCGGCTCGCATACGAGCACATTTCTCTCATCAACTTCGAAGGCACACCTTTCTTCGAGCAATGCTTTCAATTTCTTTCTTGCCCTGTGCAATCTTACTTTGACGTTGTCTACCGTTATGTCCAGAATTTCAGCAATCTCACGGTGGCTCAACTCCGCCATGTCAAAGAGCGTGATAACACTTTGCAAAGGTGCAGGAAGAAGTCTGACCACATTCTGGACGCACGCTCCCATTTCACACTGTTCGAGTTTCTTCTGAACAAGTGCCTCTTTGAAGCCTCCTGTGGCCTCACTGAGTTCGCATTCATTGGATATGGTTCTTTTGCGGCTGCGGAAATGGTCCTGGCAGAGATTGTATGCAATGCGGAAAACCCAGGAAGCCGGCTTGGAGCGGTCATGGAGTGTATGCAGACTCCGCTGGACACGGATGAATGTCTCCTGGGCAAGGTCATCTGAGGCCCATTCGTCTCTGACCAGCGCAAGGATGAAATATCTCACCCTTGTGTAGTATCGGTCGTAGATTTCCAAGAATTCCATCCCGGATGAGCCGACGGCGGCGGCCGAAAAGCCATCGAAAATCTCGTTGATTTTGTCAGCTTCCATCCCCGTTCTCTTTTCACACAATCTCATTCCAGACTTATGCCCTTCAGCACCGGGCCGAGAAATTCCTTAACGCGCTCTGCCAGCGCATCCGCCTTGATAAACGTGAAGCAGCAAACCTCTCCATCCTTGAGCCAACTGATGACAGCCAGCTTGTCTCCGGCACGTATATTGGCCTTTTCTCGCAGTTCCTTTGGAAGCACCATCTGTCCACGTTCATCTACGGTAATGAGCGATTCGACGTTGCAACTGGTTTCCTTGGTGTCTGAAGCGCAACAGGATACATCTTTCTTCTTTCCCGCCATTTTTCGTCCCTTCAAACTGATCAAACCAATCAGTTAATTTAGATAAATCAGATTAAGCAAAGTATCAGTGCAAATCTGTATCTTTGTCAAGATAAAAACACCAGGAGCTGAAGGCATGGAAATTGAAATCATAGGATTGGATCCGCCCTGTGAGTGGTGCACGAAACTGCTGGAAAATGTAAAGGAAGCACTTGCGTTGTCGCAAATCGACGCTACCGTGGTCAAACAGTGGGCACTTTCGCGGGAAGTCCGCGACAAATACGGCCTGTTGCTGAGCCCTGCCCTGGTAATAGACGGCGTGGTGGTGTCACAAGGCAAGGTCTTTTCGGTCGAAAAGCTCGTCAGTGTGCTGAGGGGATGAGGAAAAGGGGAGAGACCGGCCCGCGTCGGATAGTATCAATGTGATTCCTGAAAAAACATCTCCTGCGTCACCTTTTCGCCTGCTTTAAGGATAAAGAAGTCTTCGTCCGTATAAGGACCCAAAAGTAATTTTTCAAAGTACTCCAATCCCACGTGGATTTCCTCATACCGCTTTTCGAAGAAAGCGGCGTTTTCCAGGGTCCTTGCTCTATGGGCCTCGACGTCTGCCCCACCCGAATTGATCAGGGCGATGTGAGTGTAGTTTCTCAGCTCCGTTTTCATGGCCCATACAGCTTTTTTACGGCCCACTCGAGGGACGTAGGCCTCTTCCAGTCTGGTCAGAGGATCTTTCCGGTCCGCGAACGTGCCCGAAGTCAAATAAAGGGTACCCGGCCTGGCAAAGAGCATCTTTGTATAAGTTGCCTGAGAGCCAAGGAACAGGGCAAGGCAATCGTGACAGCGGGGGATCACTAAGGGCATATTCTCCGAGGCAAGGCCCACGATTCCATTGCCGCAAAGCCCATACCCCAGTATGATCCGGGTTGCATAACCAACTTCCTGAATTTTCTCATGCAAAACTTCAGGCATGTTTTTCGGCGTCAGGTGCAGACCTTGATCGACATAGTGGATCTCGATGTCGAGGGCACTGTGTCGAATCCTTTCCAGTTCAGGTTTCATGATACCGCAGGCTATTAAAACCCTGCGACCTCTCTCATTGTTCGAAGGATCTAGTCATAGCTGAGCAGCAATATCTGTGGGCACTCCGGAGGCGGTCGCACCCTCTGCCCCTCCCGGATCGGCTTTCAGCGCTTCCAATCGCGAACTCCACCCGGAGACTGCCTGCGAAATCGATTCCTCGATATCAGGCGGAAATATTAACACCACTTTCCCAATCAGGTCAGGCTGCACCTCAGAACCGAATTGTTCGAAGGAAGGATCTCTCCCCATCACCATGCTGAACAGGTACGTTTTCGCGCCATCCGCAACAAAGCCTTTGCCCCTTACCACCCCCCTCGGCAATTCACGAACGAACTCGCGAAACTCCGACAGCTTGTTTCCGTGCCATGAATAGGCGCAACTCATCAGATTGTCCGGAGGAGTTATTTCGCGGAACGGGTCGGCCAGGATCATGGAAACCACATCGTCCAGATCTCCCGAAGTGAGCGGCCGCCGGAGGGGTTCCTCGCCGGGACCTCCGGCGCCGGCAGCGTCCAGCTTTGTCAGGATAGAATCCGAATCGACACTCTTCTTGTTACTGAAACTAGTCTATGCCTCGACCGGCGCGCTCACGGACGCTTCTGCAGCCAGGCTCAGCCCCGCTATCTTGACTGCGCCGCGATGATAACCGGAGGGAAAAAGCTCCGCGAATTCGTCGATATCGATCTCGGCTGCCGCGCACGTTGCATAAATCGTGGGGACCGTACCCTTATTTTTAAATTCCGCGCGCAAATACCTGATTACCTGCCAGTGTTTCTCAGTTAGAGGTTGCATTTGCAGCTCGCGGGACTTGCATAGAGCATAATCTTCATCCCACTCATTGGGGTCGATAAGGAAACCTGATACATTAACCCGGTAAACACGTTTGGCGACCGGGATCTCTTTTCTGATCGATCTCTCCAGCGTTCCAGGCGCAGGAACGCAAACCCCGCCAGCCAGAAAGGACACTCCGGCGAGCTTGCATGCCCCACGCTGGTAGCCGGCTGGAAAAAGACTCTCCAAATCCCTGATTTTCAGATTGTTGGCCTTGCATGCCCTATGTACTACCGGTACCGAACCGGTTTCCAGGTAAGTCGCACGAATGAAGTGCAGCACACTCCAATGGGCAGGGGTAAGTTCGCCCTTTATTCCTAACGCCGGCGCCAACGCTTCAGCAAAGTCCTTGTCCCAATCGCTCGGATCGGCGATGAAATCAGAGTCATCGAGATTGTAGGTTTTGCCTTTTGTCTTCAGTGTTTGCATATCGGCCTCCTTTTGAAAAATGCAGGACCAAAATTCTCAACGGGCAAAGTGTCACTGCGTCGAAAGTTTGATTACAGGGGTCTCGCATCCATGTGCAACATGTGAACACAAATTAAGGAGACCGGTCTCTTGCCGCATCTCTATGGCTTGACTGCCTCCACCATAGCTTTGAGATTAGCTGTTACCGTACCCAGAGGTATCGAGCAACTGGGAGCGACCACAGTATACCAGTTTTCCATGGCCAGCGTTGCGGCTTTCTTGATATCCTCGGGTTTACCGTAAAACAGATGGTCCATGGCATCAATCCCACCGACGAGGCCCACTTTCCTTCCGGAAGCCTCGACCGCCTGTTTCACTAAATTTATATCTGTTTTGGGTTCGAAGCTAAGGGCTGAAGCACCCGTAGATATCATATCATTGTTTCGCCATCAACTTGGCATCCACATTAGCATCCGGCCATTTTACGTCAAGAGCTTCCATCAGTTGAAAAGTGGCAGTTTGATCAACAGTTGCGACAGACGGCCTTGAAGTCGGTTCGCCACGAACAGCTTGCAAGAATATTTCACGAGCGGAACCATCGATCATGTCAAATTACCTCCGTATCCACACGAACTTCAGCCCAATCCCCGCAGCTTCTTTGCCAGAGGAACCGACTGGACGGCATCGGGAGCATAGCCGTCTGCTCCAATTTCGCCGCAGTACTCCTGCCTCACGGGCGCGCCGCCTATGATCACTTTTATGGAATCTCTAATCCCTTCGTTATCAAGGATTTTCAATATGTCGGGCATCACGTGCATAGTGTTGCTAAGCAGAGTTGAAAGCCCGAGCAAATCAGGTTTGTCTTCTTTCAAGGCGTTAATGATATCTTTTGTCGGCACATTCCCGCCCATAAACCGAACAGTAAAGGAGGCACTCTCCAACATGACGCCGACCAGCTCGACGCCGATATCATGAACGTCGCCCTCCACCGTAGCCAGCACGACTTTTCCAAGACTCTGCGCCCCCCATTCTGCAGCCATCAACGGCTTTAGGAGACTGATACCCAGTTCCATAGCCTCAGAGGCCGGCATGAGTTCAGGTATCCACATCTTCTGACATTCATAGGCCGCGCCGCAATCCTGTATTCCCTTGACGAGACCATTGTCCATGATATCGTGGGGGCCATATCCTGCTTTGTTGGACATAAAAATGCAGGAGATGGACGGGGGCGAGCTTTTGGAGATCATAAAATATCATAGCCCGCATACCGAGTGTATCACGATTGCGGCGGTAAACGACGTCAATATGGCGGTGGATTGTATCAAGAAAGGGGCCTATGACTATCTGCTCAAGCCAATTACCCCGGACGATCTGATTCGATCGATCAGCCATGCTTGGGAGAAGAGGTTATTGACAAAGAAACCATATCCCGCCTCGCCGACGACAAGAATGTATGGTTCATACACAGGAACTTTGTTGTCTACAAAGACAGGGTAACGTTTCCCCAGGATGTCATGAATAAAGTCTGCTATTTTGAAATACCATCCCATCCCGCTGACTGGTTTATCGTGGAAAATGGTGAGCTGCAATACAACTCAATCGTCCACGGTTCTCCTTCTACGCCTTGCGATATCTTTTTGAAAGAGCGTTACTTGCAGGGGGTGGATGTAAAAGGATCGGGAACTGTGCTTATTGGTGTAAGACTATAGGACTCTTGTGCATGGAGCAGGACAACAAAGTAAAGATCATTTTTCAGCCTTCGGGAAGGCGGGGCGAGGTCGATAAAGGAGTTACAATCGTTGAGGCCTCCCGCCAACTTGGCGTGGATATCGAGGCCCTGTGCGGTGAGAATAAGGTCTGCGGCAAATGCAAGGTGCGCATCGAAGAGGGATTTTTCGAAAAATTTGGTATTCACTCCAGCAGGAAGAATGTGAGCGAATGGCAGGAGGAGGAGGTCAAATTTATCGACGAAACCCTGCGCGAAGAGGGCTATCGCCTGGGCTGCTGCGCAAAAGCCCTGGGTGACCTGCTGATTTTTGTGCCCGAGGAATCAAGGGCCGGTAAGCAGGTGATGAGTAAGGCGGCCCGGGACATCCATATCGATTGGAACCCAGCGGTAAAACACTACTACGTGGAAGTGGCGGGACCTACTCTCAATGAGCCTGCCGCCGATTTCGAACGGGTCATGGGAGAACTCCATCGCCGGTATGGGCTCAAGGACTTAAACGTCGATTACCTTGCATTGAGAACGCTGCCCACGCGACTAAGAGACCAGGCGAACCCCTGGAAAGTAACGGTGTCGGTGTGGATGGACAGGGAAATCGTAAGGTTTCTGCCGGGGAAGGTGGAAGATTATTACGGCGTCGCCGTTGACATCGGCACAACTACCGTGGCCGCTTACTTTTGCAATCTGCGTACTATGGAAGTGGTTGAAACAGTCTCCATGATGAATCCTCAGTGCAAGTACGGCGAAGATGTGATGAGCCGGATCACCTATCACACGATGAATCCGGGTGGCCTGGAAAAGATGAGTGACGACATTATTGAAGGGCTCAATAGTTTGATCGTTGAGGCCTGTCAGGCTACTCACCCCCCCGGCGAAATGAAAAAGAAGCGAAGAGGAGATGGTGAAGCTGCAATTGTGGAAGAGGATGAAGTACCGATCCTCCAAGCCGGGGAAGCAAAGCATTATCTTCGCCTCACCCCCCATGACGTGATCGACATGACCGTTGTGGGCAATACGGCAATGCACCACATTTTGCTCAAAATCGATCCTCAATTTGTGGGACTGGCGCCTTTCCCGCCGGTAGTCCACAAAAGCCTGGATATCAAGGCCAGAGACCTTGGCATTGGAATCTGCGATTCAGCTTATATCCATGTGCTGCCCATCGTGGCAGGGTTCGTAGGGGCCGACAACGTGGGGGTCCTCATTGCTGAAGAGCCTTATAAGAAAGACGAAGTTCAGCTTATAATCGATATCGGCACCAATGGCGAATTGGTACTGGGCAACAAAGAAAAACTCATCTCATCTTCCTGCGCCACCGGCCCTGCGCTGGAAGGAGCACAAATCGCGTTTGGAATGCGGGCAGCCCCGGGCGCCGTCGAGAGGATTAAGATTGACCCCGGGACCCACGAAGTTGACTATAAAGTCATCGGGCGTGACGCATGGAAGAGTTTCTCGAAACCCGAAGAGATGAAAACGAAGGGAATTTGCGGTTCCGGAATTCTGGACGTACTGGCCGAACTTTATACCGCCGGGATTGTTCTTAAGAGCGGCAGGTTCAACGCTGAGCAAAAATCCCCTCGATACAGGATTAATTCTGAAAACCAACAACCGGAGTTCGTCATCGCTTGGAAAAATGAATCTTCTATCGGCAAAGACATTGTCATTTCCCAAAAAGACATTCGCCAGATTCAACTGGCCAAAGGCGCGCTGTACTGTGGTTGCAAGCTCATGATGCGCCGTATGGGTATTGAGAAGGTTGGTAAAGTAAAGATTGCCGGCGCCTTCGGAACTCATGTGGATCGCCAAAAGGCTTTGGTCATGGGGCTTTTCCCCGATTGCCCGCTGGACATGATTGAATGTGTCGGCAATGCTGCGGGGGATGGGGCGCGAGCAGCCCTGTTGAACAGGGATAAACGGGTGGAGGCCGACTGGGTGTCCCGCAACGTTGAATACATTGAACTCACGGTGGAAAAAGACTTCAAGGAACACTTCATTGCGGCGATGCAGATACCTCATATGAAGGACAAATTCCCCCACGTCGAGGGAATTGTTCCGCCTGGACACCCGTAGAACGGGCAGGCGACCCATGTAAATTGGAAACCACTCATGCGAACACTCCGCACTGGTTCCCTTGACGATAGAACACCACTTACTTGCTCCCTTGTCGATCACCGCTGCAACTATGGCCGGCGGTCCCACTATCACGCGAAACTTATTCGGTGACTTTGAGAACGACATTCGGTGACTGGGAAGAGCATTCGGTGACTAATTCACATTCGCGGCATCAATAGAGGGCGTGGGTGAAGGGAGATTTTGACAGGTAATCTCGGGAAAATGGATTGAGGGGAAAAAGGAAAATACTTCACCTGTCCGCATCAAGAGCGGCAGGCGAGGTTTTGTAGGTAAATGAAGGGCAAGCGAGTCTAAAGTTCCGGGCGCCTCCTCGAAGTTTTTCGCGGTTCTGCATGTTCCACCCGTGGTTTCAGCGCGGCATGCAGTAAGGGCAGCGATAGTCCAAGAATATAAGAGCAATCATTGAGGGTTACTAAATGGCGATTGGTTCTGGTGTAGTTCCTGCTCCAATTTGAGCGAACCCATGCCGAAATTTTCCGCGACCATCAAGGGCGAATAGCTAATATTTCCACTCATCATGCGTACCCAATCAGAGGCGGATGCTGACCCCGATAGAAAATCAGGAGTCAGAGCGTTCTCCGGAGATTTGTTTGCACTGAACATAGTTAAATCCTTCCTGCCTGGTTATGGTGGCAACATCGACCGCTCCACCCACGCCGCGTAAAACAGTCTGATACTCCATTAGTTTTGCGGTAGTTCTTATGAGCATAATGGACAAATCAACACAGTCTTGGAGAGGTAGGAATTGGTAAGGGATGCGAGCTCCTGAAGCAACGTTTATTTCCTTCTCTACGGCTCGGGCCTCATCATTGCTTAACGAGTATTTAGTTTGCAGCAGGGTCGATAAGGCCGGATCGTACCCGATCATGATCCGAGATACTATTTCATGTTGGCCACCCCATCGAACCCCGAAATCGTTTGCCGCTTGTTCAACCGGAGTATGGGAACTTGGAACCCGAAATTCATAGATACGACCATATGGTTCGTCTTCATTATACCCGCCGACAATGAAATACATATCTCCAAGATTAGCGTCGGGGGGCATCTTTGCACGCCACTGAGCCATAAAAAAATCACTCAGCTTTATTGAAAAATCCTTGACGCTCAATCGGGCATCACCAAGAGCGGCCTCAAACTCCGGAAGCAGACTGTGAGCCGTTCTAGGCTCTGGAAATCCAATTGTGCCAAGCCCATAAGTTACTGCCGCAACATGATCCTGCCCTGTGACTTTCAGAAGTTTAGTAGCATTATCAAAGGTTGCCGGCATCAAAAAATTATTGGCACCTCCAGGATTCTGCACCTCAACATTGAGGGTAACCCGACTGTCCGCCGCAAGCACCATACCTTCTGACCCTTTGAAGACAATACCCAGAGACATAGTTTCCCCCTTTTTCCAGGGGAGTGTAATCATTGAATACATCTTTGTCTTGCATTCGGAACAGTTGAGAAATAACTTTAAGCTAAAATTCACCCCACTCAAGCCCCCGCCGTCTTTGGCCTTAATCCTGGTCTTGAGAACTATAGCGGATCATTCTGTTGTTTGATGGCCAGTTCAGTCCATCGCGCCAGGAGCCGCCTTTGCTTCCTCACCGCCGCCAGGTAAGCGGATATAGCCGCATGAGAGATTGAATAGCCCTTTTCTTTCAACAACATGGAAGCGCTGGTAGCGGAAATTCGATTGTTCTCTAAATCTGCCACCAATCTGTCTTGTAGATCGTGAGGCAGCTTCGTAAAAGCAAACATTGGATGCTTTGCAGAGCATAGAATAAGATCTCGATGGTTCATGGCTTAGGCCCCTTTGGCGTGTGATCTGTCTTTAATTCATGAAAGAGTCTATCAATCCGATATGGAATTCGGGATTTCCTTCCCCATCTTTCCACGATCACCTCGCCCCGCTCAATTCGCAAATCCATCAGAATGCTGAAGGAATTCATCCACCTACGGGCAGTACGGACGCTGATATTCGCCCTGGCGCCGATCTCCTTTAGATCGATCCGCTCTTCCGTGGATAGGATTTGGTACAAATCAAGGCACTGTCTGGCCATCCTCGCCCTGCTAGAGCCCTCAGTTCCGTTCGTCATTCGCGATCCTTTGGCTCTGGCAGCGCGGGCATAATCGCCAAGCCGAAAACGACCGCAATCAGAGACGCGCAGGCGATGGAATCATCAAACCACTCAGGATAGGATCGCTCCAGGGCACGGAATGATCTACATCCGAAACATGAGAAGTTCGGCCACCCGTTCAGGATCGCCTTATCCAAGCAATCGTCATAGTGACCGCAAAAAAAACTCACGCGTAAGCCGCTGGGCCTCTTCTACGTGCCGAGCCGGTACAGGATTCACTTGACATTCCCCCTATTTATGCCAATTAGTAATTGCGAATCCTGTTCCATCAATCTACCCAACAAATCTGCCCCGCCAGGCGGTTTTGTTGTTTTCAAGCAAATGAATGAAAGAGTGCTGAAGTGGGAGTGAGGCATGAGACCTCTGAGCAGCTTCAGCCGGAATGCGCCTGCTCCGCGCAAAGTCTTTCAAGATCCATCTCCACCAAGAAAATACAGCGCGATTTTGCCACCCCCTTCAATGTTCCCGGAGTGCCCTGCTGAATTCATCGCGCCATCGCCAGGGCAAGCCAAAAGCCCCAATAGGGCTATTTAAAAGCATTTCTTCTAAACGCCTGTTCACCGTTTCTCCCACTGCATCTTCGCCAGGGCCTGAGTGACCTGCGGATAGGATGTTGTTATAGTCTCCCCGCGTCGACGAAAGGCCCGGTTGCCCGGCAGGAGCCTGGCTATTTTGAGATGAGAGGCCCACCTTTAATTCCCCTTACCTGCGAAAACCAGCTTCCGGCCGGCTGGGTGTTGAGATGATGAGACATCGAAGATACTACCCATTGGCCGCACGCTTGTTTAACGTCGCTCTGGATCGTTATTGCTCCCAAGAATTTTATGGCTGGGTTGAACAGGGTACGGAAAATTACGCCCATTCCATCGAAAATGGGGTAGCCGATCATGCCGCTATCCTTGGAAACGAGCGGAACAAGACCCGTTCGAGGAGTATTCCTCGGAGTTATAACTATGGTGTTATTGTCAATCCCCATGCAGCAGCCGGCGGCGTCGCAAAGGCCTTCGAGCTGCTTGAAATTCGTATTCGCGAGATAAACATCAGACATTTGGATATTTACGCCATTATTCTCGAAGGAATATCCCATGTCCTTGGCGATTTGCGCGGCCACGGTTGCGACATCCACCTGTCCTTTATAGCTTCGAGGAGGAACGGGATTGAGTTTCTGGTCATAGGCGGCAACGGCCTGGATCATCAGATATGTCGCCGGCGCCGTCTCATAATCGCCCCAGGCATTTACGATAATCCCGGAAAAAACCAAAACCGACTGGAGGCCGTCGATAGCGTAGACCATTACGGTATTTCGAATCGAGGAACCGGGCTGCCATTGCAAAGTACAAGTGCTGTTCATGTCTGATTGAGAGACGCCATAGATCTTGGCTCGGAGGGTCGGGGCCATCATACCGCCCGCGTTATCGATATCGGCGCTCGCCCAATAACCGGATAGGGTGACGGTGTTTTTATTCGACGATCCGAACGTTCCGGTCCCGAGCGTAATCACAAACTTAAGCTGCTTCTTATTCTCAAAAGATTGCGGCATAATCTAACGGCTCCTTAGTCGGGATAACCTGGCCCACCACGCGGGGAAGAGTCGGCACGCCGGGAAGAATTGGAACGACCGGAAAAGGGACAGGAGGCATATCAGATCAGCCCGGAATTTGCTTGAGCCGTGAACAGGTAATCCATCGACCGCGCCATATCCTTGGAGATCCCCTCCGCGTCCGTGGCCTGGGTATTTACCTCCACAGGCCCGATGTAGTTTTGGACGCTGTTATGTGTAACATGTGTCGAAGCACCGGCAGAAGCCCCCGCGCCCCGCGCGAACTGCGAAGCGCCCGCTATTTGAGTGGCCAGTGCGCCGCGCTGCGCCGCCGCGCCTTCCACAGCCGCCGGCCGCTCGTATTTTTTCGATACGATCGCGCCTGCCTGCTCGGCCGAAGTTGCGCCCTTAAGAGCGTTTCCCGCAGCCCGTTCTTTGCCCTGCGTGAGTTCGTACTGCACAAACGCGAGCTGGTCTTCGTATGTGGCCTGCGAAATGGGCTTGCCGAAGACGCGCTCGAATTCGGCCTGCCGGTCCTTGTGCCATTGGGCGATGCCGTATGCAGCGCCGCTGTCTCCGAGTTTGCTGGGATTAAAGCCTGATTCAGCCTGGAGGTTCGCCACGATCCCGGCCGCCTGCTCCTTGGTCCATCCCTGGGCCATAAAATAGTTCATGGCCTGCTCGCGGGCCATCTTGGAGCCTCCCGCGAATCTTCCAAACTTGAGCGCTTGTCTTTTGAAAAAACCCGGAGTTGAAGGCGCGGCCGTCGACGGGCTTTCCCCGCCTGCGTTCCCGCCGCTCTCCCCTCCGTGGAAATGTTTCCACACGAGCCCGGCAAACGTATGATTTTCGAGCCAGAGCATCAACCCCTTTAACTCTCCGAGCTTTTTTAAGGCCGTTTCAACACCTGCTCCGAATTCGCCCCAATCGATGAGACTTTTCCCGCCGCTCTTCCATACCTGATAATCCTGCCAGAGAAGCCGGATCGCCGCTGCTACGCCCAGGATTGCGGCAGCGATTCCCTTGAACGGAAGCGCCGCAACTGCGACCGCCGCGATCCCGGCCGCGAGCACTTCCAGAAATACCTTCACGACCTCTTTATTCTGCCGCATCCAATTGCCGATGCCGGTAAAGATGTCTAGCATTTTCTCGAGCACCGGCATGGTTTCCAAAAGTAATTGATTCCCGAGATCCTCAAACTTCTGCCTTAGTTGCACTACCTGTTGCCGGAAAGGTTCCGATTCTCTAGCCAGCTTTTCTCTTGTCCTGGCGTATTGCTCCTGGTCCCGTATGGCTGCCTGGACCGCCCTTCGTCCCTCCAGGAGAAGGTTCATGGTCCCTGGGTCGATCCCCATCATCGTGCCGATATTGAAGGCATGTTTTCGGTCCATGTGGCTGAATCGGTCTGAAAGATCCAACAGCACATCAGCAACGGATCGGGCCGGATCAAATAAATCTTGCATGGACATGCCGAGCTTATTAAACCACGGGAGAATCGACGATTGCCCGGTGGTCTGAACTTCCGTCTGGGCGCGGGAAAGCATCTGCATTGTACCCTGGAGGCCGCTCGCCGATCCGCCGGCGATCTCCGCTGCGTTTCCCCATTCGGAGACCGTCGCGGCGCTTTCCCCCAGATTTTGGGAAAAACGCTGCAGAGCGGCATTCGACTCGATGGTCTGGCGGACAAAAGCCTTGACCGCCATCGTGCCGCCGAGAAGCGCCAGAAATTCCACCACGCTCTTGGTGATCCTCTCGAAGCTCGCGGAGCTGTCTTTTCCGATCTTCTTGAAATGATCGCCGGTTTTTTGGGCCTCCTGGCGCGTGTCTTTCAAGGACTGGCTGACCTGGTTTTTGCCCTTGTCATAGTCCTTCTTGTCCAATCCCAATTTCACCACGAGAGCGTCGATTATGGTCGGCATAGTCTGATCCTTCTAAGAATGATGTTGATAAATGGCCGGAGGGCCAAGAGGGCGAACGATCCCCGCGCGATCTCCGGCCCGGATTGCCATCGCGCAACCGACAGATTGAATCTATAAAAGCCCGGCTTTTCTGGCGTTTTTTAAAATCTGTTCCAGCAAAGATATTTTCCCCTCGATATCAATGATTGCGTGGTTGTAATAGTGCGTTTCATTCTTGAGAAGGTCATGAATATGACCATCATCGGGGATTGTTTTCAGCGTATTCTCGTAAGCTTCGACTCGCTCCCGCAGTTTCTCGTAATTAGATAACATCCGCTCGACCCCATCTATCTTGGCCGATATGGAGGCGTAATCTTTTAGCTTGTCCAAGGACCCCTTGCATTGGGTTTTCAGGTACGTCAATCGTCGTTCAACGCTCTCGCGCTCAGACGGGAGATCTTCGATGTGTCGATAGGTCAATTTTTTCCCTGCCAGAACGTCGCCCGCAAAACTCTCTTCAAGCCGAGCCACTTCTTTTTCGATTTGCATTTGGCGAGCTTCCAGAGCTTGCACTGCCCCATCGAAATGGCCTTCGATTTCTTGGATGGCCTTCTGTAGCGGCTGGGCATACTTTCGCATCTCAGCCAGGCGCTTTTTAATCTTTGGCACCTCCAGGGTCTTTTCCATTTTTTGCATCTCCTTTATTTTGCATGCGCCCGATTAAATGCCTGGACTAGCGGGTGATCGCCCCATTTCGCTTCAAAGTCAGAGGGCGTCATTTCTTTCAGGTCCAGCAATAAATCCTCCCGCTCCTGGTCGTCTTTAAACCCAGTCCAATCCCGGTCCTCATCGTCGGGGCCATCGGAAATGAGGCTTGCACCTGGGCGGTCTGGCGGGGGGGTAGAGACCGAACTATCCAAGCCAAGAAACTTACGTAAATTCGTGAATTCCTTACGGGTAGACGGCGCATTAAAAAAACTGTCGATGCGCGCCTCGTTTCTATGTCGCTCCCAATCAAGTGTGGTGGGCGCCGGTTTGTTATCGAATCCATGCTGGATTTTAATTCTCGAAACTTTTTTCATAAGGTCGGCCATGCTCATTGTGATCCTCTCTTTCTCGTTTTGTTGGTTCGCTGTTGCTTCAATTGCTCTATCCGCTTTTGCCACCATCGCGGCGCAGGGGATTTGAACGCCGCCTTCGGCAAGTTGATGCAATCCTTGGTGGGATTTTTCATTCCGGCTCCTTCTCGAATCATAATGGCTACCGTTTCCACCACCGATGGCCCGATCAGCAGTTTGTCTGCCCTACCCTGGGGCGCTTCTGCCAAGTTGTGCCTCAAAATAAGAAGGGGCTGATGATCCGGAAAGCTCCGCAATAGCTCCGGATCGCCAGCCCCTCGCCGACTGACATGCTCGAATGTTTTTGCATCGGCAGGGCGTTCGAGCTACGCCTTTTCACGTCGCGACTCGCTAGCCGATGCAAACTTGTTAACTGCCTATAATGCTGCTACTTTCCGCATGCCCACGCGGGTAGGAGTAGCAGCGCAGGTCGTGATCCGCAGTTGGCGCTGCGGGTCGGTGGGGAGGCGTCAGCTCCAATAATATTCTATCCGGGGAGGCCGCCGCTCTTTTCACTCGCCTGGTAGCAGTACACACCCGATTTGGAGCCTATTCCTTAGAGCGCGTCTATTCAGGTAGTCTGCCATAATGGCATCCATTCCTTCTATTGCAGCCTCAACTTCCGACCGGGTGAAACCGAGTTCCATGTCTCTTTCAATGCACCACAATCGGGCCTCCTCATCTGCTTCCCGTTCTTCCTTGAGGACAGATTCCGGCTTGGGCGGCACGACCGCAAGACATCTCTTGCCCGAAACCACTGCGCCTTGTGTTTTCTCCATGCTTTTCGCCTGCTCCTTATTTGTACATTGCGATTTATTCGCCTTGTCCTCCATGATATTTTGCATCGACAGGAGCCGAAATCCCTTGACTCTCTGCCGATGCAACCCCAAGTTCCCATCTTCTCGCCGGAGGTCAACTGCCGCCAGCTACTGCGCTCTGCCCCCCTTCTTTCCGGAGAATATTCCCCAGGACTGCCAATAAACGCTTCATTTTGGCAATGTCCGTGCACCAGCCAACACTTGCAACCCCGCAACTCGATTTGCAAAGTCCCTTCAGACGCTCGTCCCCGTTCGGTATCTGTGAAGCCATGACCTTGATTCTCGACCGAAAGGCGACAACCTGCTCGTCCATCTCGCCCGGCTTCTGCCTCGGCTTCCAGCCTCTATTTCTGATCGAGGCCATAAGCGCCCGCAACTGCTCATTGGACAAAGCCGCAGAAGTCGAGAGGCCGAAACAGTTTTCAAGCAGGCTTCGGTAATAATCATCAGTCCAGCCCATATCCTTTTTGGCGATATGAAGCATGGCCAGAAGCGATTTTCTTTCGGCTTCCGACCCCCCTCGATCCGGACTCCTTGCAGTATGATTTCCACCCAAGATTTTCATCACGTTCCCTTTCCGCGCCGTTTGTTGTTTAGCTCAATGAGATGCTTCAAATAGAAAGCATCTTGGTCTTTAACCCTGCGTATCACCTCCCATCGACAGTTGATGTTCTTGCGCTTTCCCGCCGTCACAATGTCTCCCGACTCCATAAGTTCTTGAATCAGCACCAGGACGAATCTCATCGTGGCATCAGATAGTATGACTATATCCTGGGCTGAAAACGTCCTCGATACGTGCATCGCTCTATATATTCGCAATGTTACCGGGCTTGGCTTCTTCCTGAATTTTGAGACTCCCTTATAGCTGTAGCGCCCTGGTGCCTTTTTAATTATCTCGCCGCGAGCCAGGAAGTCGGCAAGGATATTCTGGACCGCCCGGGCGTCGGACTCGCCGATCATTCGAGCTACCGCAGGAGCCGAAAAGGTCCTTCTGCTCGAAAAGGCGCTTATGCAGCCCCGTATCCTGCCCGAAAGCCCTTTGGTCATCGGCAAATCTCCCGGACCAGGTCCTCTGTGATTTCGGCTAGGCCGCTGGCTTTCATGGTGCGCTCGACGCGGAGTGCGTCCTTAAGAATCAGCCTGAAATCCCCCTGCGCGTGCCTGGCCAGATCCACGGCCATTTTGGGCGAAACGGCCAGATTGAGATTTTTCCTGTAGAAAAGTGTGACATCGGCCGGGCCGGCCGGCTGGAAAATCAGCTCTTGAGATGTCCGGCTAATCAGCCGGCGTTCCTGGGCCAATTTCCCCTTCAGCGGCTCCTCGCCGATTAGTACGATTGGAATGCAGCAGCGGTCGTGAACGTCCCTCAGAAGGTTGAGCCCCTTGAGAGACAGCCTGTCGGCCTCATCAACCAGGATGATGCGCCTGGAATCGCTAAGGCTCCTCGCCAAAAGGTCAAAACATGCTTGCGTCGCCCTCGGCCTGGCGCCCGCCGCCGCGAAGCAAATTTCTCGAATGATTCCCGTGTGAGATAGCCAGCCCGCAAAACTGACGTACAACACGTAGTCATACATCGCCACAACGCGGCGACAAGCCGTCGTTTTCCCTCGCCCCGCCTGGCCCAAGACAATAGCCATCTCCAAACCGAGCTGATGACTCATGAGATCGGTGATTAGCGATAAAAGTTTTTGGAAATCCTGAGTCGGAATAAATTGATTTTCGGCTATCCCACTCGTGCGACTGGCGTTGCATCCTGGCCTTGAATTTCATTCGTTTCCTTATAGCAAGCCCACATAATCCGAAGATCGCCATCAAGAGCGGCCTCAAATTCCATCCTGAATTTGCGGTCTGCAGTGGAAAGTGAAACTCCCTGCTTTTCCTGATGGAGCACAAACTTGTAACGATCCACCTCATTCTCAAAAACTGGACGGTTGCCGGAACTCTCTACTTCCACAAAGGCCGAATTAGCCTGGTGGCTCTCGACTGCCTCATTAGCGCGGATCTCGGCCTCGATCTGCTCGGCGGACGGTTCGCCGATAAGCTTTTTGCCGTATTTTCCCTCAGTTTCGAGTTTTTCTCGGACTGCCTTTGCATTCGTTTCCAGGCGGGGAATAGTAGGATATTGGGTCAAGTCGGGGGCCGCAGATTCAAACAGTTTATATTTCGCGATAACGATCTTTTTAGCCTGAGCTTTTTCCTTGATTTTCCGCAGGGCGACTCCCATGTCCTTCATCGAGGAGTACTCGACGGGTAAGGCACGACAGATAAATTCGGAGTTGTGATAAACTAAAATCCAGCCCGGATCGAGCGAATCAAAGCGAATCGAAACCTGCTGGCCATGAAGGGCAGCGAGGGCCGAATGTTCGTAAAGGTCTGCACGGGGCGTCCGGAAGCGGATTCTGCCTCGGTCAACCGTTCGCGTCTCTTTGGGCAGAAACGCCAGGTCTAGGGCTTCTTCTGAAATCCTTACCGGCGTGAAGCCCTCTTCGTAGCATTTTGTTAAACATTGAGAAGGCGTCACTTCCGGGGGCCTTGGGTTCCACGCCCATTCCTTCAGTACTCCACGATGTGGCCGCTTTTGATTGTAGAAACGCGCTGCCTCAAAGACGGTGTGCAGGAAATCGGAGAACTTGAGCAGCTTGCCGGCCTGGGCCAGTTTCTTGATCTCAAGCTCGTCGATTTCCTGCTCTTCGCCGGAAGCGGACAGCCGCTTCACATGGCCGGGAACCTTGAATTCGTCCCGCAAAAGAGCTTCGAAGTGACGGAAGAAGGACTCTATAAGTTTTGCCTTGGCATTCTTTACAATGGCTCTCCGATGTTTGACAAGAACGGAGCAGGCGGCCTCTTCCGGATCTTCGTCTGAAAGATCGACCGGCAGGTCTATTTCTTCCCCTACGCACCCGCCGAAAAGCGTGATTTCGTTAACTATACCGGATATATACCGCGATAATTCCAGCCGACCGTTATCGCTATATACCGACTTGAAAGCGCCGCAGAATCGGCAACCGAACCGCAATGCCAAGCCTATTCCGTAGCTGTTGTACCTTTTCCCCAACCATAAGCCATAGATCCCCCTGGTACGAAGATCCACGAAGAAATAACCCTCCGGTCGGAAAATGGCTCCTGTATCATCGTCCTGCACCCAAAAGTCAAATTTATGTTGATCGCCGCACACGATTTCAAAGGGCTCCAAGTCCGCATAGCTTCGCAGTATTGGCGGCAGTATATTGTCAAGAGCCCGAGTACCGCCGTCTCTAAGCGCTAGAAGGAGCGGATTGAGCCTCTTGGCGAGGTGCAATGTAAAGCTTCGATAGCCGCCAACGGCCCAACCCCGCTGATCGGCCTCCGCCTTCAACGCCTTATAAATCGCCTTTTCGCTCATCTTCCGATGCTGGCGTTTAAGCGCCAGGCCGATTCCGAATTCCAGCGCGGCCTCATCCCAAAGCTTAGGTTTCCCTTTGTTCTTCTTCGTGTGACGATGCGCGGCCAAGCCGCCGTGTTTCTCTCGGGCGATAAAAGCATAAACCGTCTTGGGCGTGAGATTATGCTTCTGCGCGACATGTTCCACCCACTTCCTTGCCCGGCAGCCGTCCGGAACATTGGACGCCTCCCGCACGATCCCGGCGCAGTATTGCACGCGGGAATCTTTTAAGAGATCTTCCCGCAAGCCCTGAGGAGGGGGATCTGCGACTGCTTGAGCCAAGGATGCCGGAACTAAGCTGTTGTGACCTGGTGTCACGGGGACAATTCCCGTCGAAACATGGCAGCCCTTAACTATGCGTTGCTGAGCGTCCGGCGTGAGGTCTTTTGAATGGTAGAGACGGCTCCTCCCCTCCATCACAAATGGGATCTTCTGCTCGGCAAGAAACCGTTGCGCCGATCTCTCAGTCATGCCACACCAATTGGCGTATTCGCGGGCGGTAAAAGCGGGTTCCATACTATGCTACTCCCCGTGGAGACCTCGATTGATCTGTACCGTCAGATTCTGGCCATAATGAGCTGAATTCCACTCCAAGAGCCAGTGCTATTGCCCTTTTGGCCCGCCTGGAATCCAACCGACCGTGAATCACGGCACTGAGATGAGTGCGGCCATAACCTGTTATTCGGGCAAGATCGGTAATGCTCATGTCCCTGTCGATCAGAAGCTTTTTGATGACCTTATCCATTTCACTCCCTCACATGTGTGCCCAAATAACACTTGCCAATAAGACCAATGTACGAGTAGGATACATACCGGCCGAAGGTGAGTCAAGCGAAAATATGCTCTTCAGAGCACATAAAATAATTTTAAATGGTTGATAGGAAAACAAATGGTCAGAATATGGGGAACCCCGCCGACTTTAGGTGAAAGGATTAAGCTGCTCCGGAAGAAGATCGGTCTTTCACAAGCTGAATTCGCAAAGCGCCTCGGGATTAAACGGGCTCATATTTCCAGAATAGAATCTGGCCACGCATCCCCATCTGAACTGCTTTTGAGGGTGATTGGACATGAATATGCTGTTTACCCGGACTGGCTCATTAATGGCAACGGAAGGATGGAAATAAATACTGAGGAATTTATGGACCAAGAATTGGAAATTGGCCTCGAAATGTTTCGTACTAAATTGCGAATTTTTCAAATGTTCGTCAGTAACCCAGTTTCAGGGATAGTTGATTCATTGGAGCTCTGTGCTAATGCCGCTAAAGAGGGGACCTTAAAACCATTGCCACCAGATATCCTTAAGCTCCTCCTTCAGATAAAATCTTGTGGCCTTGACCGGATCATGGCGGCTATAGATGACATAGTATCTGGGACCAAATTAGAATAAGTTCGGCATTCAACTTAACGCCGAAAACGGGTGTGAAACCCCCAACCATTCCATCCCACGCCCCTCCAATCTAAGAACTATTATTATTCCATAATTGCACGATTTACTTTTCTCGGTTCCCAGCAAACATGAAATTAGTCACCGAATGTCGTTCTCTTGCTTCCCGCCAGGGCGACGCCCAAATCCCCCTTTTTATGTCGTTTTGTCGCGACATTCCACAAAGATCACCTTTTCGTCTATAATAGCCTCCATATTGCTTTTTGTGCCGCTCTATTGATTAAATTAGTCACCGAATGCTCTTCCCGGTTCTCCATTTTTTGGGAATTAATGTCGGTGACTAATTTCTCCACCTATCACCCGCAACCCATCGTTAATATTATATTTCGGCCTTTTTAATCCCTTTTCGGCCATATTCGCTTTTTTCTTTCTTCTCATACCCACCGCCCGCGCGTATCCTGACAGTCTGCTGAAAAAGTGCCAATTGGCGGGAAACGAGATCAAAAAGAACCGGTAATTCGTCATTCCGACGAAAGTCGGAATCCAGTGGTCTTTCGAACTAGACGATTTTAAGGAGAAAACTCTGCACCCCGCCTTCCGCCGGGGTGACGCTGCATAAAGTTTGTACTCCAAAAGTACGAATTTCAATCCTCAAAACCATCACCAGAACTTGTAGGACACCCTCGCAAGCACTGTGTTGAACGATGGATGCAAGGTATAGTCCACAGGAAACGTTGTGTTGGGCGTGGCTTCGCCGCCGTAGCGCTGGGTCCCCAGATCGTAATAGTTGTATTCCAGGCCGATGATCCAGTTTCTGCAGAATAAGTATTCGATGCCTGTGCCCATCGTCCAGCCGATATGATCTTGATTTCCGAGAAACTGCGCCGGGAATAACTCAGCAATGCGGCCGGCGAGCGTACTGTCCACACTTCCGGCGGCCAGGCCGCCCTTCATGTAGAACAGCCAGTTGGAAACGGCGTATCCGAACCGTGGGGTGACGGTGGCCAACCATCTCAGCTTCGTTTCGTAGGTCGTGTTCGGCACAACGACCGGTGCGAAAAGATTCGTGGCCGTGCCGCCCAAGTCGGACCAGTCGGCTGAAGCTTCAAGACCGGCGACAAAACAGCCTACCTGATGATTGAGGCCGATGTGACCTCCAAAGATCCCTCCGTCGATTCCCTTGCTGAAGCTTCCTCCTGTGGCATCAGGAGAGAACAGGTTTCCCCCTCCACTTCCTCCGGGTGCGAACGTATAATCGGCCCCTCCCCATCCATAGCCGCCGTGGATGCCGACATAATACCCGTTCCAATTCGCACTGTCTGCGGGCGTTGAAGTTTGGGCCCCAAGCGCGTGTGATGTAAACAGTAAACAGATTGCCGCGATTACCAATAGTTGCCTTCTCGTTTTCATTGCTCCGTCCCCATCCTGGATAGATCTTCAGCCTCATCAAGTATTCTATCAATTGCCTATATATGATATAACTTGCCCCATCGGCAGAGCTATGCCCGGCTGCAACCCACGGACAATTACCAAGCCACCTCAGTACAGTTTCACAATTAGGAATGCAATGAAAATGCAATGATGAGGCCCGGAATAATGAATCAACTTCGGCGCTATGCCTCCCAACTGCATGTCGCGATAGGGTTTTTGCCCGAAAAACCTCCGCTGCACCAGCGGAGCACGAGAAATCATACGATTCCCCAATCGAACATGCATGCGATCCCATGCCGGCAGAGATTCTTCTAAATGCACTCCAAGCCGGGTTCTGCACTTGACCCTTTCACACTCTCGTTTTACGGGGACAAAATCAAGATTCCAGCGTCAAAGGTGGTCAAGTTAAAGCAGGCAAGACTCTCAGCGAAAAGGTTAAATAGCGTAATTTTGTTGTGACCTTCTGCACGAGGTTTGTATAGGAAACAAACTATAGCGGGATTCATGGAACCATCGTTATCGCAGGAAGTAGGCCGGTTTCCATGAAGGAACGTATTGAAAGAAATATTCTTCCGTTGTAAGCTGGTCAATGCAAGAGGAGCAGCTCGTCAATTACGATGGGTATGTTGATGCGTAGGTTCATTAGGGATTTATAAAGAAAGGATAAAGAATAGTGCGTAATTTACGATCGTTTCTGACCATTTTTGTAGTTTTATCATTTGTGGTGATTGGAAGTGCTTCCTCTTATGCACAAGGAGGAGCACAATTGTCATGTGAGCAGCTCTTCGAAAAATATGCCGGTAACAAGGGATTCATGAACGAGACTGATTTCGAACTGTATTGGGCAGACTCAGGGCATAGAGTAAATACTATGGGCCGTGACGAGATCGGTGGCGCACATAGTGCTTTTCTGGGCGCCAACACGAGTAAAAACAATAAATTATCAAAGTCCGAGTTTTGCCACTGGTTAAGGCACGCGCCTCAAGGCGAACGTTATTAAAGCGTTCACATTGCAATCGATGACTCTGTTCTAACTAACCACAGATCATATTTCTTGTAAACCCGGTGGGCATAGTTATATTTCCAGGCATTTTCGAGTCAACTTATATGTCCGAAGACGGACTTGAGTTGACACATTGCATAAGAAAGGGTGGTCAGGTACCCTCTTGGAGATTGTCGCCAAACAACCCAAGAGAAAGGAACCTTTATGACCACCCAGGAAAAGCTCGTAAAACGTAAGTTAAGTCTACTGGAACTCGCCGAATTCCTCAACAATGTTTCACAGGCCTGCAAGATTAACGGTGTTTCCCGCCAACACTTCTATGACATCAAGAAAGCTTACGATGAAGATGGGTTGGAAGGTTCGGCTGAGAAGACCAAGAAAAAGCCATGCATGAAGAACAGGGTTTCCCCGGAGGTTGAGGAGGCTGTGCTCACGATGGCCAATGAGTTTCCAGCTTACGGCCAAATGAGAGCTTCAAACGAGCTGAGGAAAGCCGGCACTCTAGTATCCGGTGGCGGTGTAAGAAGCATATGGTTGCGCCACGGGCTAGAGACTTTCAAAAAAAGGCTAAAGGCTCTTGAGGAGCGCGCGGCAGCCGAGGGGATCGTCTACACCGAGGCCCAGCTCTGCGCCCTGGAAGCATCCAAGAGGTCTCGTGAGTCCCATCCCGACCAGATCGATACGCAACATCCGGGATATCTCGTGAGCCAGGATACTTTCTATGTCGGCTACCTCAAAGGCGTGGGCAGGATTTACCAGCAAACAGCCATCGACACCTTTTCTTCGCTGGGTTTTGCAAAGCTTTATACTGCCAAAATCCCGGTGACTGCCGCCGATCTTCTGAACGACCAAGTCCTTCCCTTCTTCGAAAAAGAAGGCGTGCCGGTGCTTAGGGTTCTCACCGATAGGGGAACAGAATACTGTGGCGCCCCGGATCGGCACCCTTACCAGCTGTTTTTGCAACTAAACGACATCGAGCACACCAAAACCAAGGTGAAAAGCCCTCAGACCAATGGTATATGTGAGCGGCTACACCAGACGATGCTAAATGAGTTCTATCGGATTGCTTTCCGCAAGAGAATTTACTCAGACATCGAGACGCTCCAAGAGGACCTCGATCTTTTCATGGACAGATACAACAATCAGAGGACCCATCAGGGAAAACGTTGCCTTGGCCGGACGCCGATAGCAACATTTATCGAAGGCAAGAAATTGTACGATGAAAAGAACTTGAACGAGAGTTTTGGAATGTAGCTGTCATTGACAATCCCAAGGGGGAACCTGGCCCAGTGTCAAATCAAGTTTCGTTCAGGACAACTTATATTTTACTTCCAGGGGCTGCTAAGGATCACATACTCCGCTTATCCACGCACTCCCCCGTTTCTTCTTATTTATCTCCCCCCTAAAAGATCGGTGGCATTAATTTTAACATCGACAAATTCACCCCATGGTTCTTTGTGTGCCGCTGCTTGCCTCTGCCACAATCTTATCCTTCTTACCAACAATGTCAGCCATTTTGAGCGAATCGAAGGGCTGCGCATGCTTTCAATCCGGAAATAGTTCGTTCTCTCATGCTTTGAAGCCAGTTGCATTTCTCCGCGATCTCTGTGCCCTCCGTGGTGAACGTGTCATTTGCATTTCACTTGTGTATTCTGCTGCGAAAATTGTATTCTGCTTGGACTTCCGGATTGCACAATTGGATTTGCATACTGATAGGAAAGTTGAGGACGCGGTTGAAATCGATAGGAGATGTTGTGGACAAAACAAGGAGGCTTCTTTATGAAACGCCTGGTTCAGATTTTGATTTTTGTGTCCGCTGTTTTTCTGGTCAATCAGATGGTCCTGGCTTTGGAAATGGGGTCAGTTCCTCCGAAGGTGGAATTGAAGGAAAAAATTGGGGGTAGGCTGGACGGCACTCCCTGGAGCAGCGAAGAACTACAGGGGAAGGTTTTCGTGGTATTTTATGTCAGTCCCGATGAAGGGGACACTAATAACCCGGCCAGCGAAGCCCTGGATAAAGAAAAATTTCCCGCCGATAAATTCCAATCTTACGGGATCATCAATATGGCAGCTACCTGGCTGCCTGAATTTACGATCAATTTATCCTTAAGTGAAAAGCAAAAGCGCTATCCCAGGACCATTTACGTCCGGGATTATAAAAAAGTGCTGGTCCAGGCATGGAAGGTCGCTGATTACAGCAATGATATCCAGGTGTTTGACAAAACAGGAAAATTGATTTTTAGAAAAGACGGCAAACTCAGCAGCGAAGACATCAGGAAGATGATCAAAGCCGTCACGGATAATCTCTAGCCGTGGTTCGCGGAGAAGCTTACCGGTTCAAATCCTGACAATTAAGGTCTGCCGTGGCCTTCGTCCTTTGTTGACGGGCGGCCCTGAAAGAGCGCCGCCCTTCACCCTTCACCCTTTACCCTTCACCGCTCCTATCACCGTTCACTGCTCTATAATGCGTAGATCTGATCGCGCTTCCGCAATGGCAACCATTTCCCGACCTTGATTCATGGCCGTTCTTTGACATGATCAAGATACCGTCCCGTCCGCAACCGAATACCTTCTTCACCTTATTGAATTCTTGCGCCGAAACAGTTGAAATGCGATGTAGGCAAGTCACCTTCTCAACGAGGAGAAGACGATGAAAAAACGCCAAGGCCCGCCGACTGGTGTGCTGTTCGCTCAGGTCGCAGACAACTGGAACGGACAGGTGACGAAGCTCTTCAATTGGAGCATCAATCGATTACAAACCGCTGCTGTCGAAAGCAATGTGAAAGCTACTCAGGCAGATTACGAGCTGCCACCGGTCAAACCCGGCGAATACGTTTGCTCCGCAAATGGGGCCGGACCATTGCCGTTAACTTAAAAGAATTGCCGATCTCTCGGGTGTCATCGGACGGGCTGCCGCTCCGACCAAAGACTTCCTTGGCACAGATCGACACTGATGAACACGGATAAATCATAGATTCCCTGTAACTTCTCCGATTTGCCAAGTTCCATCCTGTTAACCTCCTCAAAATCTTTTTAACGCCAGCAATAGTTAAGATCGAGTTCAGTAACGCCGGCACAAAAACAGTTACCTATCTTGCCCCGATGTGTTAAGGAACTCCCCGCGAGGTGGGCCTTACCCACGCAACGTGGAAATCCCGCCGGCCCCCAAGGAAATAATTCTTTTGATAATTGTGGATAAAATTCCGAAACATATTGGTGAAATAGCTCAGGGGGCAAATATGCCGGTCCAGCCTGCTGACGCTATTCTGCTCGAACTCGCACCCGGGGGGCTTGTCTCGCGGTTGCCGGGCTAGTATGTTATTTCTGGACTGTAATTTATCCTGGATCGAAGAATTCAGGGATTCAGGGATTGAGAAATTGGCGGCCTTAAGGAATAATTTGCCCGTGGGACGGGACCCTACTTGGCCGCTGCCCTTGGCGGAGGCAACCATGGCAGGCGGTCCCACCGCCCGGCGGCAACTATGGCAGGCGGTCCCACCGCCTTAAATCACTTAATCAAGGTATTTAGATGTCAAAATCGCTCCTGATCGTTGAATCTCCCACCAAGGCGAGGACCCTTGAGCGCTATTTGGGAAAAGATTTTATTGTCAAAGCCAGTGTAGGCCATGTCAAAGATCTTCCCGGCAACAAGCTGGGGATAAATCTCGATGGGGAATTCAAGCCCGAATACCAGGTCATGCGCGGCAAGAAAAAAGTAATAGAAGAACTCAGAAAGGCAGCCTCCAGGGCCGATGCCGTCTATTTGGGCCCTGACCCGGACAGGGAGGGCGAGGCAATCGCGTGGCACATCGCCGAAGAGATCGGCGCCACTGACAAACCAGTCCGGAGAGTTCTTTTCTACGAGCTTACGCGCAAGGCGATCATGGAAGCCCTCAAGGAGCCGAACGAGCTCAATCAAAAGCTCTACGAGGCACAGCAGGCGCGGCGAATCCTCGACCGGCTCGTTGGGTACATGATTTCGCCTCTTTTGTGGGAAAAAGTGAGGGCCGGACTCAGCGCAGGGAGGGTACAGTCTGTTGCCCTGAGGTTGATCTGCGAGCGGGAACAGGAAATCCAGGCCTTCGAGAAGCAGGAGTACTGGAGTATTGAAGCGCGGTTGAGCCCCATCACGAATGCAGGCGAGCCGGCACATCCGGCTGTCGCTTTTACCGCCCAACTTATCAAGTGCAAGAAGAAAAAATGCGAGATCGGCTCGCAAGCCGAAGCCGAGGGGCACGTTCAGGCGCTAAAATCCTCCGCCTATCGCGTGAGTTCGGTAGAAAAGAAGCAGCGGCAAAAAAGTCCGTCTCCTCCCTTTATTACCAGCACCCTCCAGCAGGACGCCGCGCGCAAATTTCATTTTTCCGCCAAGCATACTATGAGCATCGCGCAGAAACTCTATGAGGGAATCGAAATCGGGCAGGACGGCGCCGTGGGTCTAATCACCTATATGCGTACCGATTCGACGCGGCTTTCCCAGGATGCGGTTCAGGGGGCTCGAGAGTTCATCTCCAACAGGTGGGGAGAAAAGTACCTTCCTGCAAAACCGGTCGCCTACAAATCCAGGCAAACCGCCCAGGGGGCACATGAGGCGATTCGGCCTACCGACGTGGGCCTGACTCCCGAAAGCGTAGCGAAGTACCTCACCAAAGAGCAGGCGAACTTATATTCCCTTATCTGGAAAAGGTTTGTAGCGTGCCAGATGAGCCCTGCCGCGATAGATCAAACCACGATAGACGTTTCGGCGGGCGACTACACATTGAGAGCGACAGGCCAGGTGATCGTTTTTCAGGGATTTTTGGCCCTCTACGAGGAGGGCAAAGATGAGCCTGCGGAAAACGGCAAGGCCGACGAGACCCTTCCGGACCTCTCCCCGGAGCAGCTACTGGACCTGCTGGGAATCGAACCCAGGCAGCATTTTACCCAGCCTTCGCCAAGATACACGGAAGCGACTCTGATAAAGACCCTCGAAGAACTCGGAATCGGAAGACCAAGCACTTATGCGACCATAATATCCACTGTACTGGAGAGGGAATATGTTTTGCGCCAGAAGCAGCGGCTGTCTCCAACCGAACTTGGAATCATAATCAATCGGCTGGTTTCGGCGAATTTTCCAAACATAGTTGACGTGAAGTTTACCGCCAACATGGAAAAGGACCTCGATGAAATAGAACGCGGCGGGCGCCGGTCTCAGAATCTTCTGAACGATTTTTACGGCCCCTTTTCGAAGACCCTGGAGTCCGCCCGCAAGGGAATGACCAACCTTAAGAGCGCGGGCTGGCCAACGGACCTCAAGTGCCCGCGCTGCGCAAAACCGTTGACCATCCGTTTGAGCCGCAGCAACGGCGCGTTTCTGGCCTGCAGCGGCTACCCGAAATGTTCGTTCACCTCGGATTATGAAAGGGACGAAAAGGGACGCATTCAGCCCTTAGAGCAAAAGCAGCCCGAAGCTACCGGGGAGATCTGCGAGAAATGCGGCAAGCCCATGGTGCTCAAACGCGGCCGGTACGGTGCTTTTTTAGCCTGTACGGGATATCCCGGATGCCGAAACACCAAGCCCGTATCCAGCGGCGTACCATGTCCGCGCGAAGGATGCGGCGGCCAGCTTGTGGAACGGATGAGCAAGCGGGGGCGCTTCTACGGATGCAATAAATTTCCTGCATGCAAAATGATCTTTCAAGGCGAGCCGGTTCAGGAAAGTTGCCCGTCGTGCAACGCGCCGGTGCTCTTTCGCAGGCAGGGGAAAACCGGGAGCGGGACCCTTTTTTGCATAAACCCTTCCTGTAAGTTCAAGAAAAAAGAGGAACAGGAGCAGGAACTGGCTGAGAACGGATGACCTTGTGAAAGAGGTTTTTGAAGTTGGCCGCGAAAAGCAGGACCTCCGAGGTGATGGAATATGAGTCAACCCCTTATCGAATCGATCCCGCTGATTGGCGGCCAGATTATCGCATTCATATTAGGTTGCGTCTTTGGCAGTTTTTACAATGTGGTCATCTACCGATTACCATCAGGTGAGTCGATTGTGCGGCCGGCTTCCAGGTGTCCGGCCTGCGGGAATGCGATTGCGGCTTACGATAACATACCGCTGATAAGTTATCTTCTGTTGGGCGGAAGCTGCCGTCGCTGCAAGACATCGATATCACCCAGGTATCCGCTCGTCGAAGGGTTAAGCGGCCTTTTGGCGCTGTTTCTGTTCCGCCGCTATGGACTTCACCCTCAACTGGTAATCGAATTCATTTTCTGTTCGCTTTTGCTGATAATCACGATGATCGACTTCGATACTTTCCTGATACCCGATATCCTCTCGCTGCCCGGCATCGGGTTGGGCCTGGCGCTGTCATTCTTTACACTCAGACCCCTGCCACCCGAATTTATACTCAGATTTTTCACATACGGCCACCCCTGGTGGGCGTCGCCCCTGGGATCGCTTCTGGGGATACTTGCGGGGGGGGGGATTTTCTACCTGATCGCCGCGGGGTATGCGCTTGTAAGGCATAAAGAAGGTCTTGGCGGCGGCGACATAAAACTGCTCGCAATGATAGGGGCCTTCATCGGGGTGAAGGGGGTCGCAATTACGATCTTCGTTTCGTCGATTTCGGGCATGATTATTGCTTTGCCTTTAATGTGGCGATCGGGAAAAAGCCTCGGTTCAGCTTTGCCCTTCGGACCCTTTCTGGCCTTCGGGGCGGTTTCATACATCTTTTGGGGCGGGCCTATCTGTCATTGGTACTTTTCCGATCTGCTCGGGATGTAGGAAAAATGACGCGCAGGCGCTTCTTCGTTCCGGAAGTTGCCGCAGGACCACGGGATTTTGATCTCCCGCCTGCCCTTTCGCGCCAGTTGGAGAGCGTGTTGCGGGCGAAATCGGGAGAGTCCATAGAACTGCTTGACGGTCGTGGATCGGCTTGGGAGTGTCTGATTACCGGGGTTCGCCGGGGAAGAGTCAGCGTCTCCCTGATAAGGGAACTGGATCGTCCGGCGCTCGAACCGCGTCTGGCCGTAACTCTTGCGGTAGGGATCTGCCGGGCTGATACGATGGATCTCATCGCGAGACAGGCAACCGAAACGGGCGTTTTGCGCCTGGCGGTCTTCCGGGCTTTGAGGAGCCAGTACGGGCTTAGCGGGACCCAGACCGCAAAAAAGGAGGAGCGCTGGTCCAAGATATCAAACGAGGCTATCTGCCAGTGCGGCAGGACGAGATCTCTTGAATTTCGATTCTTCGAGGACCTTGGCCAATTTTTAACCTCGCTCGAACGTGAAGAAAGTGTGATGGAACGCACACTTAAGATATTTGCGCTTGAAAGCGAACCGTGCGGCGGCCTGATGAGCTTGAGGAGTGGAACCGGGCCGGACATTGACCGGGTTTTGGCCGTTCTTGGCCCTGAAGGCGGCTGGGACAAGGCGGAAAGTTCTGCTTTGATCGGCGCGGCATTCAGGCCCGTGAGCATTGGACCAAGGACATTACGCGTAGAAACTGCTGCTGTCGCCCTTGTTTCCTCTATTCAGCTACTGTGGGGCGACATGGATGAAAGTCTTTAGATTCTTGGGGTTTTGTATTTAACAAAAAACCAGAACCAAAAACTCAAAACTCTCAAGGGGTCACCAATGAGATGTGCTAATTGCGGCTATGTCAGTTTCGATTACCTTTCCGAATGCAAGAAGTGCCGAACCGACCTGGCGGGCGCCAGAGAGAGTATCGGCTTTATCGCGGCAAAACCGGCTGTTCCGTTCCTGTTGGGATCGCTCATCAACATGGAGGCGCCTGCACCACAACCCGAGAACCCCGTGGTAGTGGAGACTCAAACGCTCAATTCGTTCAGTTTCCCTGAAGAACTAACCCACTCCAACGATCCAGTCGAAAAAGCCGGCGATGAATTCAGGCTGGAAACTCCACAAAGCGAAATTGACACGCCCAATTCGGCGAACGCTGCCTCCGAGGCGGCGGAGGAAGATTTCAGCCTTCTCGATCTGTCCGACGAGGAACTCGAACTACTTATCGATAAAGACGCGCTCGGATACGATGAGACCGATGCGACCCTGACGGAGGGTTTATCTGAGGTTGCAAAACCCCCCCGGGAACAGTTTGCGGCCGTTGAACCCATCCCCATGGCCGTTGAACCCATTCCCATGGCCGCTGAACCCATTCCCTTGGCCATTGAACCGATCACCCCGGCCATTGAGTTTTCACTGCCCGAGGTCAAAACGCCGGCGGGACCGGAGACGGATAAACCAACTCTTAACGTAGACGATTTTCTTGAAGGACTCGGTGCCAAGCCTTCACCCAAGAGTCCAAGTACTTCGCACCTCGAGGGCGAAATACCATCCGCGGCAGTACCGGCTGCGAACGAGCTGGTTCTGGACTTTGACGATCCTTCACTGGATCTGGATACCGATTTGGAACTCACATTTGCCCTCGAGCCGATTTCCGAATCAAGCGACAGTCCGGCTGGAATCGAGAAAGCGCCTAAAGCTCCGGCTGCATTGGAACCGGCATTCGATCCGGCCCGGCCGCAGACCGACGATTCCACAGACGATTTTGTAATCGAGCTTTCGGATAATGACCTTGATGCCCTTCTCGAGGAGTTGGGCGGCACCACTCCAAAGGGAGCAGCCTGACCTGGAAAGGCAATTAGGAATGAGGAATTAGGGAGAACGTTCCTTTTCGAGACAGCCTTTCACGGCTTTTTGGGGCACCCGGAAACCACAAAAAGCTTTGCAGTGAGGATCTTCGCTCCTTTGCTCCTCGCTTCCCGCTTCTTTTCGTAACACCCTTTCACGTCCCTCGGGGACGCCCTGAAACCATGAAAAGACGCGACATTTTGGTAGGGGTGAGACCACGCTGCGCTCCCAGGACCATGCCCGCGATTAACTTTTCGAACCAGAGGTATCACCCATTAAAAGGCGCCGGTCAAGAGGAAAAACTCCCTCCATGCAAGAAAACCGGTTTTTCCTGCCGATCACAACAGCCGGCAACACCCCCTACCATTCCCGCAGTTTCTTTGGTTTTGGAGTCAGCCCTCGCTGCACCAGTCACCCATCAGGATCAAGGCCGTTTTCGAGTGCCTGTCGGGAAACGACCCTTCCCGCCCGAGGCGGGCCAGAAAATCTTCGGTTCCATGCCATGTCCAAATTATTGTTCAGCTCTCATGGTTGTTAACCACCCCTTGACTGGCTCATGGCATGGGCAGCAAAGTTGTTGATGGCTCTATAGGTGCTGGGTGGAACGGCTTTCCAATCAGGCCTCGTGGTTTTGCCAACCCCTTGTCAGGTTACCGTTCCAGCCAGTTCGTTATTACCGCATGATTTTATGCTCCATCCCATGAGATGTGTCGTCCAAGTTCGATAAACCGTGCGCGTTAAGTTCCGCTAATTCGAGTTGGCCTCCGGGTTCAGATTTTTTGTTTTTGAACCTGCACTAACCGGCCAAACCAGCGGAAGGCCGCCGAGAATGGGTCCGACCGTGACTCGTCGGAGGCGGCCCGGAGCGACCGGGTGAACGAGATGACCGCAGGTTCGGGTTTTTCATTTTCCGATGATCACCGGCGCCACCAAGTGATGTGACCCGCCTGGATGCTATGAGCTCGCAAATAGTTTCTCAGGCATAAATGGAGTATCTTCCTTCATGATGCAATAGGCTGCCCTGGCCAGTTTGTGTGCAAGGGCCTGATGGGCGACCATGAAATTAGTCTTCTGCATCTTGCGGTTGTAGTAGCTCCTACATAGTGTGTTGTAGCGTCTTGCCAGTTCGGCTGCTTCCGAAAAAGCCCACGCCAGATACTTATTGCCGTTCTTTTTGTTCCCTTTCCCTTTTGCCTTGTCGTTGCTGGTCCACTTGGATCCTACCTTGCGGCAGTAGGACGCGTAGTCTCCCACCTTGGGGAAGCGACTGATCGGACCTGTCTCCAACATGATGGTAAGGGCCAGGACTTTTCCGATACCGGGAATCGTCAGAAGATTACGGTATCGGTCCTTAAGCTGCACCCTTTGTTCAACCATTGCTTCAACCGCCCAGATTTTTCGTGTGAAAAAATCGATTGTCTCCTTGCTGACCAGGCCGGCCATTGCCAGATCATCATTTGATTCAAGCAATGGGATGACGACGTTTTCTTTGAGCCTTTTGGCATCGTTGACGTTTAGGCCAACACCGCAGTTCCTGGCCACTATGTTTTGCAGGCTCAGAATAAGTGAGGTCCTTAGCCTTACGAGATGTCCCCTTTTTCTCAGCAGATCCCGTATGGGCCGTTCCTCTTTGGGATAGATGTATCCCTCGGGCAGAATGTGAAGCCTGAGCATCTCGGCAAGCCAGAAAGCGTCATGTTTATCATCGGAGTGCTTTAAACCGGAGTATTTCTGTATGGCGCAAGGGTTCGCCAGATGGACCCGATAGCCTGCCTCACTCAGCAGGTCCACGAGCCAGTACCAGTTGAACGTGGATTCAACCACAACTCCGGTCATCCCTTCCTTGAAACTCCCAAGTATCGAAAGGATAATCTCGGCCTCATTGGGAATCTTTTTCTTGAAGACTCTCTTCCCGCTTTCGTCGATCACGGCCACAAAATTGTTGTTTGCATGAAGATCTATTCCTGCATACAATTGCATTCGGCACCTCCTCGTTAAAGTTCGCAGCTTTGATTCCATTACAGGATAATGCACTCCTGGCATGGAGGGAGGTGCCTTTTATATGATTATCAGGACTGACGACAACGACTGACGGACGGCCGATGAGGCTAGAAAAGCATTGACACACAATCTCAATTCCGCTACCATTCGCAGCTCGTTGGCGAGGTAGCTCAGTCGGTAGAGCAGTGGACTGAAAATCCTCGTGTCCTCAGTTCGATTCTGAGCCTCGCCACCAGATATTCAGGGCACTCGGCGAAGACCTCGCCGGGTGCCCTTTCTTTTTTGGTGATTTTGTCAGTTTGTCCAACCCTTCCGAGCTACCCCCTGGTACACAGATGCTCTCAGGGTACTCGCCGGTACTATATTTCTGACATGCGTTGCCATCGCGGGATACGCTTATTTTGGCGGCAATTCCTCATCTCGCGTCTCCAGCCTCATTCTTTTGTCGATTATTGGCATTTCCGCAATCTGCTTTGTAGTTCTGATGTTCCTGAACAATCCTTGAACCCTGCTGCATAATTGTTGTTTCATAACCGGCATTGATAGACCCCGGTTGCAAAACACAGCGCATCCAAACAGGGGTCTGTCGCTGCAGATTATTTCTGAGCCATCCCCCACCCCACTTCCACGCTCGCTAAGGGAAATAGCCTGGAAAGCCAAGGCACTTCCGACAGGAGATATTTCGCAATTATTTTGACCGTATATAGAAATTTTTATTTATGGAATTGTTTGACTTGCCGATTGTAGGTATGAGGCCATCGATATCCTGTTTGCCTTAAGGACTAGGCCGTCAATGTCCTGGAGCAAGCAATGGAAACTTCCACGAATCTAAATCCGGAAACGGAAGGAGCCGAGGACAAACCGGCTCAACCCGAGTCGATCCCCTTTCAACTGGGACGGTTTCTTAAGCTGAGATCTATCGTAGACCCGGCGCTGAAATCCCAGACCACGATAGTTGGTGTGCTCCGCAGCGAACTCATCCTGGTCGATGAACCCGGGTTCGCGAAGGACGACCGCATAACCGGCAGGATCGGAGGCGGCATTATTTGCGCCTACTTCACCGATGACGGGTGGTTATTTAAATTCAAAAGCAGGTTCGGCGAGATCGTCCTTAACGAAATTGTTTGTCTCGACTACCCTAAGAAATTTGAAGCGCGACAACTGAGGGCATTTCCAAGGATAAAAGTATTGCTTGAAGCCGTAAGCGACATCGGGAATGACCACAGGCTGACCCACTGTAATATCACTGACATCAGCGAGGGTGGCTGTTGCCTCGAATTGCCATGCCTGATTGCGCCCACGACGGGAACTCCAATCGAAGTAACTTTCGAGCTTCCAACCGACGAGTTGATTGAAAACCTCCAATGCGCGGTTATGAATACGCGTCAGGACGTGGATGAAAAGAAGACTTTCGTGGGGCTGAGCTTTCAGAAACCGGATTCCTGGATACAAAAGATCAGGAAATTCTGTAATATGTGCTACTACTTCAGAGTGTAGTTCCTCAGTTCGATTCTGAGCCTCGCCGCCTGCTATTCCAGCCATTTAGCGAAGACCTTGGTGAGTGCCGTTCCTTGTTTTTTGAACTCTGTTGACAGAGCCCGAAGTTAGTATATACTTTAGTCTATACTGCTGATTATACTTATTATGGAGTTTGCTATGCCCGAAACACGAATTGTGAAGCTGTTCAAAAATGGAAGCAGTCAGGCCGTAAGGCTCCCCGCCGAATTCCGCTTCGAGGGAAATGAGGTTTATGCGACCCGCGATGAAGTGACAGGTGATGTTGTTTTGTCCAGGCACCCGGGCTTCAAGACATGGGAAGACTTTTTCGAATTCATGAACTCTATTGACGTACCACCGGATTTCATGGCAGATCGGCCGACGAACCTGGTACCGGCGGAACGGAACCTGTTTGGTGAAGAAGGGTAGCTGAAATGCTGCACATGCTGGATACGGACATTGCAAGCGACATAATCAGGGGGCGCTCTCCCAATGTCCGGGGAAAGCTCACCGAGGTATTGCCGTCAATGATCTGCATATCGGTCATGACACGCGCCGAACTCGTCTACGGCTTGAAAAAATTGCCTCCCGAGCATCGGCTGCACATAGCGGTGCGCCGGTTCTTTAAAATCATTCGAGTGCTGCCGTGGGAAGCCGATGCCGCGGATTTCTACGCCGATATCCGGCATAGGCTTGTCACAACCGGACAGCCAATCGGCGAAATGGATATGATGATCGCCGCTCATTCTCTAGCCACTGGAGCTGCATTAGTGACAAACAACGCCAGGCACTATGAACGAATTCCCGGCCTGGTCCTGGTCAATTGGAATTGAGGTGTCTCGAACCGGGGACCACAATCCATTGGACCCAAGCAGCGCCGGACCACGTGGAAGTAAAACTGATAAGTTAGACATAACAGATCTTCAGCACTTCCCGCGCGATGTTTTCCAGAGAGACAACCCGGTCAACAGCCCCCCTCTTGATGGCCTCGTTCGGCATGCCGAAGACGACGCAGGATTTTTCATCCTGCGCTATGGTTAAGGCCCCTGCCTCCTTCAACTCAACCATGCCTCTCGCACCGTCGTCTCCCATGCCCGTCATGATGACGCCCAAACAGTTTTTCCCTGCATACCGGGCAGCGGAGCGAAACAGCACGTCCACGGAAGGACGGTGGCGGCACACCAGGGGTCCGTCTTTGATTTCAACAAAATAGCGTGCGCCGCTGCGCCTCAGAAGCATGTGGCGGTTGCCCGGGGCTATCAGGGCACGGCCCCTGATAAGAGTGTCGTTGTTCTCTGCTTCTTTGACCGACATTCGGCAAAGCCCGTCCAAACGCTTTGAGAAGGCAGCCGTGAAATGTTCCGGCATGTGCTGCACGATTGCTATGCCCGGAGTATCGGAAGGTAGTGCTTCCAGAAAAACCCGCAGGGCTTCGGTTCCCCCCGTTGAGGCTCCAACGACAACGACCTTTTCGGTCGTTTCTATCATGGCGTGCGATTTCGGCTTTGCAATAACACTGTCGGCGGAAAGTTTCGGTTCGACTTTTCGTTTTTCGAAAGTGCGCTTGACGCTCACATGAGCTGCCGCCTTCACGGCGTCACAGATCCGCACGGCGGATTCTTCTATGAATTTTTTTGTGCCGAGCTGTGGCTTCGTAATAATCTCGACCGCCCCGTACTCGAGCGCTTTGAGAGCAGTATCGGAACCCCTGCCCGTAAGGCTCGAACATATGACGACAGGGATGGGATGCTGGGCCATCAGCTTCTGCAAAAAAGTGATACCGTCCATGCGGGGCATTTCGATATCCAGGGTTATGACGTCGGGGATGTCCTGCAAGAGCTTTTCCGCTGCGATAAAGGGGTCCGCAGCGGTCGCCATGACCTCGATCTGGGAGTCTGAGGATAGAATTCCTTCCAGTGTCTGGCGGACAACTGCGGAGTCGTCAACGATCAGGACTTTGATCTTCTTATTCATGCGAGGTCTTTCTTTGACAGGTCAACTCAGGCCATGTCCGGTGTACGATGACACGAACTCCGGGGCATTCCACGCCTTTTTCAGGAAAAAAGAGTAATCTCCCCTGGTTTTCCAGCCTCACTCCTCACCCGTTCCATGTGCCTGAGTTCCTTGCGCACAGCTACTGTCTGACTGGCAGATGGAAGAGTTTTCAGGAAAGCGTTACCGGTATCTGTGTGGAATATGACCTTGCGGGAGGAATTCCCTCCCAGGTCATGACCGGCAAGGCCGATACCTTCCATTCGCAGGAACTCGAGTACGAATTCCGCGTTCTTGCCGCCCATACGGTTGCTTTGGGAAATCCCCGGGAGGATGTGTGCCCCTCCGAAAGCTTTCGCCGTAATTCTGCGGCGGTTCCCACCCAGAGCGGCAATCCTGTTGATCAGCAGTTCCATGGCGTTGATGCCGTAGCGCGCCGCGTTATCAAAATGAGTCAGATCCGCCTCTCCGGGAAACAGGATGTGGTTCATGCCACCGATCCGCTCTACCGCATCGTAGAGGCAAACAGCCACACAAGACCCTAGAACGGTTTCTATGACAACAGGTTCTTTGCTGGCATGAAGCCCGCCTATGTGAATTCGGATCAGCTTCCTGGTTTCAGTGGCATTCATGTCAACCCGCCTTGAACCTTCCTGTAAACGGTCGCTGCCGTTTGGACCAGGGGCAGATCCATGCCATGGAGGCTCTCTGAATGTCCCATGAACAGATACCCCCCTGGAGTCAACTGTTGCGAGAGTCGGAATAGCAACTTTTCCTGTGTCGGCTTGTCGAAATAGATAATAACGTTGCGGCAAAAGATAATCGCCATTCGCTCCCGCAATCCATAATCCTCCTCCATGAGATTGAGCCTTCCAAATCGCACGAAGGCCCTGAGCGCCGGCACTATGCGCACCAGTCCCCCGTTTTGGGATTTGCTCCTCAGGAGGTATTTTTTTCTAAGCTCCATGGGGATGGGGTCCACTTTTTCGTGCTCATACGTCCCGGACATGGCTTTAGTGAGAACTTTCGTGGAAATGTCAGTTCCGAGGATCGAAAAACGGAACCCCGGAACTTTCTCTGCGAATTCACTCAGAACCATTGCCAAAGTATAGACCTCGTCCCCAGTCGAACACCCTGCACTCCACACATTGAAGGGCTTTCTGACACCCAGACCCTGCGAACTCACAAGTTCAGGGAGGACCCACTGGAGGAGATACTCAAAGTGGGTCGGTTCCCGGAAAAAATCAGTCTTGTTTGTGGTGACCGCATCGAACATGTGGACAAACTCGTCGCCCACTCTTTTCGAGTCGAACAGATAATCGCAGTAATCGGCAAACGAGTCCATGCCTAAAGCAGTCAACCGCTTGCGGAGCCTTCCCTCCAACATGATCTTCTTGACCGGAGGCAGCTTGATGCCGCAATAATCATGAATCAGTCTGCTCAACCGGATGAAGTCCGAATTCGACATGGTTGCCGTCGCGTGTCTCATGGCGGGAGAGGTTTCGAAATTACTCTCCTGGAACACGGAAACGCAATCATCCTGTTGCGTGGCGATCTTTTCTTGTTCTTGCGGCCTGATTGTCACTGCCCAGCTTTCATGTTCGGATGTCTGCGATCTCTCCGAATCAGACTTTACGGTAACCTTCAACCGCGGTTTACTAGACGGCTTCCTCCGTCACGTCCTGGGCCACGGCAAGTTCGTCCGCAGAGAATACCTTGTCGATCTCCAGGATGATGACGAACTGATTGTCCCGTTTCCCCATGCCTTTGATGAACTTCGTATTCAAACGGGTCCCGATGCGCGGGGGCGGTTCAATCTGGTCGGGATCGAGGTCCATGACCTCCTGCACCGAATCTGCCAGAGCACCTAAAACGGTTATTTCCCCGTCGATTTCGATCTCCACGATGATGATGCAGGTATTGACCGTCGTCTCCGTTTGGCTCATGCCGAATTTCAAACGCATATCCACTACCGGCACCACGCTCCCGCGAAGGTTGATAACCCCCAGCATGAAAGCAGGTGTCTGCGGCACTTTGGCCACAACGGTGAAGTCCAGGACCTCACGAACTTTGGAAATATCCAGCGCAAACACTTCGTCTTCCAGTTTGAAGGTCAGGTACTGGTTTGTCTCGGTTATTGAGGAACCACTCATGTCATCTCCTTCTTAGTATTTCACGAAGTCCTCATCGGCCATTTCCCCGTTTCCCTTAACTTCCTTCATCAGGTCCAGGGCAACACCCGCATGTATCGGACTTTCGGCAGATTCATGCACCAGGGACGCCTTCTTCACGATACCGGACTTTTTGCCTTTTTCGATCATCTTTGACATACCGTGCGTCGAATGTGCCACTTTGACCTTACTGCCGGGTTTGTTCAAGAGGTGGTCTGCCGACAAGGTGGCCTTGGACAGGGCATTCCCTCCGTCGATTTTGAAAAATGCAATCGTACTCTGCAGTTGTTCAGCCTGGCTAAGCAACTCAGCGGATGTGGAAGCCATTTCCTCGGATGCCGAGGCATTCTGCTGCACCACCTGATCCAACTGTTGAATGGCCTTATTGATCTGGCCCGCTCCCGAAGATTGCTCGTTGCTGGCGGCTGTGATCTCCTGCACCAGGTCTGCGGTCCTCTGGATATCCGGCACGATTCTCGCCAGCATCTCTCCGGCCTTCTCCGCGATCTGAACGCTGGAAGCCGAAAGCTTGTTGATCTCTCCCGCCGCCGTCTGGCTTCGTTCCGCAAGTTTGCGCACCTCGGATGCAACCACGGCGAACCCCTTACCATGCTCACCTGCACGCGCCGCTTCAATCGCCGCGTTCAGGGCCAGCAGGTTGGTCTGGCGCGCAATCTCCTCGATGATGGAAATCTTTCCGGCAATCTCCTTCATGGCGCCTACGGTCGCAGCCACCGCTTTGCCGCTCTCGCTGCCGTCTTCTGCGGCCTTGATCGCTATCTTTTCGGTCTGCTGCGCATTGTCCGAGTTCTGCTTGATGTTGGCTGCCATTTCTTCCATGGACGATGACACCTCTTCCACGGATGCCGATTGTTCGGTTGCTCCCTGGGACAACTGCTCCGAACCGCTGCTCATCTCCTGGCTTCCAGCCATGACCTGGTGCGCCACAGACTGGATGTTCGAAGCAACTTCGGTCAGGCCGGTGACCATGGATGCCATTGCCTGCATGAGTTTGTCCTGTGCGGAGCGTTCCTTGACTTTGACCGTGAGATTTCCGGCGGCAATTTCTTGCGCGGTTGTGGTAACTTCCTCCATGGCATCGATAAGCATATGAATGTTATTTTTGATGATGTTGTACTGCCCCTTGTACTCCGTGGTGATTTTAGGCGGTATAACTCCCTTGGAAACCTTTTCCACGTAGTCCGCCGTGACCATAAGGGGCTCGACGATGTTGGTGATCGTGTCGTTTACCCCGGAAACCAGCTTGTTCCAGCCGCCCACAAACAGGCCGGCATCCGCCCTTTTATCCAGTTCACCGTTGGCTGCAGCCAGAATGATCTTGTCCGTTTCGGCCAGAAGCTCGTTCATCATCTTGACCATGGCGTTCAGGTTATTTTTGATAACGTTGTACTGGCCCTTGTATTCGGTGGTGATGGCGGGCGGGATGACTCCCTTGGAAACCTTCTCCACGTAGTCCGCCGTGACCATAAGGGGATCGACGATGTTGGTGATCGTGTCGTTTACCCCGGACACCAGCTTGTTCCAGCCGCCTACAAACATGCCGGCATCGGCCCTTTTATCAAGTTCACCGTTGGCTGCCGCCTGAACAATCTTGTCGGTCTCGGCCAGAAGTTCGTTCATCATCTTGACCATGGCGTTCAGGTTATTTTTGATAACGTTGTACTGGCCCTTGTACTCGGTGGTGATGGCAGGTGGGATGACTCCCTTGGAAACCTTCTCCACGTAGTCCGCCGTGACCATAAGGGGATCGACGATGTTGGTGATCGTGTCGTTTACCCCGGACACCAGCCTGTTCCAGCCGCCTACAAACATGCCGGCATCGGCCCTTTTATCCAGTTCACCGTTGGCTGCCGCCTGAACAATCTTGTCGGTTTCGGCCAGAAGTTCGTTCATCATCTTGACCATGGCGTTCAGGTTATTTTTGATAACGTTGTACTGACCCTTGTACTCGGTGGTGATGGCGGGCGGGATGACTCCCTTGGATACCTTCTCCACGTAGTCCGCCGTAATCATCAGGGGCTCGACGATGTTGGTGATCGTGTCGTTTACCCCGGACACCAGCTTGTTCCAGCCGCCAACAAAAAGAGATGCATCGGCCCTTTTATCCAGTTCACCATTGGCTGCGGCCAGAATAATTTTGTCAGTTTCCGCCAGCAACTCGCTCATCATTTTGACCATGGCGTTCAGGTTATTTTTGATAACGTTGTACTGGCCCTTGTACTCGGTGGTGATGGCAGGTGGGATGACTCCCTTGGAAACCTTCTCCACATAGTCCGCCGTGACCATCAGGGGGTCGACGATGTTGGTGATCGTGTCGTTTACCCCGGACACCAGCCTGTTCCAGCCGCCTACAAAAAGAGATGCATCGGCCCTTTTATCCAGTTCACCATTGGCTGCGGCCAGAATGATCTTGTCAGTTTCGGCCAGAAGCTCGTTCATCATCTTGACCATGGCGTTCAGGTTATTTTTGATCTCGTTGAAATCGCCTTTGTATTCATCGGTGATCTTGTTCGGAATGTCTCCCTTGCTTATCCGGTCAATGTACTCTGCGGACACGTTCAGGGGTCCAATAACCGCATCGAGAGTGCTGTTGACCCCTTCGACGATCTTGCGGTAATCGCCGGCATGCTTTGTTGCATCGGCGCGGGTTGCAAGCTTTCCTTCCATGGCGGCTTGAGCCAGCATGTTGGCGTCGGCCACCAGGGAATTGATGTTGTCGATACAGTTGTTGAGGTTGTTCTTGATCTCGTTGAAATCGCCTTTGTATTCATCGACGATCCGGGGCGGGATGTCTCCCTTGCCGATTCGATCCACATATTCCGCCGTGACGTTTATGGGAGCCACAAACGCATCAATCAATTCATTTAACCCGGTAACCAGTTTACTCCAGTCTCCTACGAAGTTCGTTGCATCACTGCGAGTATCCAATTTTCCGTTTTTAGTTGCTTCGATCAGGGTGTTTACTTCCTGGGCGTAAGTTTTCAGGTTCTCTCGCATTGCCTCTATGGTTTCATTGATAAAAACCTTCTTGCCTGGAAATCTTTCCAACTCCGTATCAAAGTTCCCTTTGCCGAACCCGGCAATGCACGCCATAGCCTTTTTCTTCACGTTGATATGGCCGTTGACCATGTCGTTGACGCCTTTGGCCATGGTCCGATAAGCCCCTTGAAATTTATCCTCGGGGATCATTACATCGATGTCGCCGGCATCGTGTTCCTTGGACATGTGAGCCATGTCGGCAATTAATGAATTCAGTGAATCGACACATACATTCAGGTTGTTCTTGATCTCGTTGAAATCTCCTTTGTATTCATCTGTGATCTTGTTAGGAATGTCTCCTTTACTGATGCGGTCAACGTACTCCGCGGACACGTTCAACGGGCCGATGACGGCATCGAGTGTTTGATTTACCCCCTCAATGATCCCTCTGAATTCGAAATTGACCTTATCCGGACTGCCTCGGGTGGCAAGTTTGCCATCTACAGCGGCGCCGACAAGATTGTTCGTTTCGTCAGTCAGTTCCTTGATCACGCCCGCCACGTTACGGCGGAAGAGGAATGATATGAGCACACCCAAAACCATGCCTGCCCCGCCCAGGACAAGAATCAGCTTTCCTGCCATGGTATTACCTGCCTGGATGACACCTATGGAGGTCACGATGGCCAAAAAAACGACCATAAGCCCTAAAGCGCTGATTACTTTCGTTCCCATCTTCATTTTCTTGAACATTTTGTCTCCTTCGTTTTGTTAAATGAGGTTTCAAACGACTGGTAAATATCCATTGACTAAACAAATATCCTTCACCGACATCCTCCCATGTCATCACATCAGGAAGCGTGAACATCGTATTACTCGAGCCTGTTTCATCCGGCTTTCCGGAATACCTGCACACCACCACTTGCCTGCTCAAAGAGGTGAGCAACCTCCGCAGGCATTTTCTGGGTTTGTTCGGTCGCGAAATACCCGCCCGGCGCCAGCGATTGGTGAAACATACTGATGACCTCGATCCGGTCTGCCGGTTGAAAGTGCAGGAGAACGTTCTTGCATACGATCAGGCTGAAGCCTTGTCCTATGGGTTTGAGGGTGAGAAGGTCGTGTTTCTGGTAGAGAATCCTGCTTCTGAGATTATCTGCGATCCTGAAAAATCCCGGCCTGTCGTCAGGGCCGAAGTACTTGTCCAGCATTTCCGTGGGCATCCGCTTCACTTCCTCTTCTTTGTAGACACCCGAGCAGATGATCTGGCCGAAAAGGCTGCACTCATCGATGTCCGTTGCGTGAATGCGCAGGTTCTTGAACGAGAAGCCTCCCATATTCTCGGCGAAAAGCATGGCAAGGGTGTATGCCTCCTGTCCCATTGCACACCCGGCATCCCATACCCGGATATGGCTTCTGCCGGTGATGTAGGGGACCACATGCTTTATCACGACTTCCAAAGTCTGAAGGTCTCTGAAAAAATATGTGAATGCCAACCTGGACACCCCTCCAGTCTAATTTCTCGCAAATTCCTGCGATTCGACGCCTTCCACCAGTTTGGGAACATCCACGATGAGCGCCACGGTCCCGTCGCCCAGAATAGTCGCGCCGGAAATAGCGTCCACCTGCCGGTACATCTTGCCCATATTTTTGATGACCGTCTGGTGTTCCCCTATGACCTTGTCTACGACAAAACCCACCCTGCCCCCACTTGAGCCTGTAATCACGATCTGCTCGACATCAGGGCCGTTTCCATTCGTGACAAAGCGCTCGCGCAGGCGGATGTATGGGACGATTTCGTCCCTGACGAAGGTTATTTGCCGCCCATGAGTTCTGGCCACATCCTCACGCGTTAACTCGACACATTCCTCGACAATGGAAAGAGGCAGGACGAAGTGCCCGTCCCCGACCTGCACCAGCAACCCATCGATGATCGCGAGTGTTAGTGGCAGCTTAAGGGTGATCGTCGTTCCGGTTCCCTTCCGGCTGCTGATATCTATGGACCCCCGCAGGGCATCGATGCTGCGCTTTACGACATCCATTCCGACACCGCGGCCGGAGACGCTGGTTACCTGCGTGGCCGTGGAAAAACCGGGGGCGAAGATGAGCGCAAAGATCTCTTTTTCGGTCATTTCAACGCCGTCGGCTATAAGCCCCTTTTCCATGGCTTTGACCCTTATGGCTTCAACATCCAGACCGGCCCCGTCGTCCTCGATACGGATCAGCACGTTGGCCCCGGAATGCGCTGCCGACAAATGAACCGTGCCCTGTGGCGGTTTGCCGGCGGCCTCTCTTACTTCAGGCCGCTCGATGCCATGATCGATGCAGTTTCTTATCAGGTGCACCAGGGGATCGTTCAGCCGCTCGATCACGGTCTTGTCGAGTTCGGTCTCGGCCCCTTCGGTTACCAGCGCGATATCTTTTTTGAGTTCGTTTGACAGATCGCGAACCAGCCGTTTGAATTTGCTGAAAGTAGTACCGATGGGCATTGTGCGGATACTCATGGTGTTGTCGCGAAGCTCGGCGGTGAGCCTCTCCACTTCCTCGGAAATGGAGAGCAATTCGGCGTGCTCCAGAGAAGCAACCGTCTGGCTGAGCCGGGCCTGAACCGTTACCATTTCGCCGACCAGATTGACGAGGGTGTCCAATTTTTCGGCCGGCACCCTGATGCCTGACGATTGCTCCTCTTGTTGTTGCTTTTTCCTAACCTTTTTGATGTGTTCCTGCTCGAACAGGGCAGCTTCGACCTGGCTTGGTTCCACGATTCCGGAATCTACCAGAAGTTGGCCTATACGTTTCTGTTCTCCCAGGGCCCGCCGCAGATCTTCCTGTGCCACGAAGCCGCGTTCGAGCAGTATCTCGCCGAGCCTCCTGGGCGGGGTGTCATGATCCGGGCCGCCCGGTTCCTCGAGGACCTCGATTGTCAGTTCGCACTCATCCTCGACAAAGATGAAAACGTCCCGGATGGCGTTGATTCCCATGTCGGTGGTGACAAAAACATCCCAGGTGGTATGGCACTCTTCCGGATTGAAGTCTTCTAATTCGGGAATCGCCCTGGTGTGGGCGAAAACCTGGCACTCGCCAAGCGAACGGAGTTCGTTCAGCAAGAGTATCGGATTGGTCCCTCTTGAAAAAATGTCGGGCTGCATGCGCAATGAGATTCTATATGTGGCCTCCGTGCCCGTGCCGTCGTTCGGGGTCTCAGCCGGCTGAGCGACTTTCGGCGCACTCGTTTCTGAAGCCGGAACAAGTTTTCTTAGCTCACCGATGATTTTCCCGTCTTCGGCCGCACCGGCAGCGGCATCGTCGCTTGCCCCCTCGAGCATGATGCGAATCCTGTCGGCCGCCGAAAGCGTCAGATCGACGAGTGTTTTAGTTACGGCAATTTTCCCATTGCGAACCAGGTCGAAGACCGTTTCGACTTCATGTGTAAATGCCGCAATGTCATCGAACCCGAACATCGAACCGGAGCCTTTGATCGTGTGCAGCGCCCTAAAGACACGACCGATAAGTTCCATGTCATCCGGAGTTTCTTCCAATTCGAGGAGCGATACCTCCAGTTCCGCGAGCAGTTCGAATGCTTCTTCCCTGTATATTTTTCTTTGCTCTTCGATCATCCCAGGACCTTCTTGACTACGGCCAGGAGTTGCTCCGGTTTGAAGGGTTTGACAATCCATCCCGTTGCTCCGGCACTTTTGCCTTCCTGCTTTTTCTCGGCCTGGGACTCTGTGGTCAGCATGACTATGGGGATGAACTTGCATGAAGAATTTGCCCGCACATTGCGGATCAGTTCGATGCCATCCATGTTGGGCATATTCAGGTCGGTGAGAAGCATCTGGACCGAACTGCCATTCAACTTTGACAGAGCGTCCCTGCCATCCACTGCCTCAATTACCTGATAGCCCGACTGCTTGAGTGTGAAGCTCACCATCTGGCGAACGCTGGCGGAATCATCCACCGTCATAATGATCTTGCTCATGATCCCCATTCTCCAATCCACAGGCAGCTCGTCTGGGGGTCCTTGTGACAGCCCAGGTTGCGTTTAAATCCTGCGTCACGCACCAGCCGTTTGAAGTTTTCCGATTTCTTCTCACCAAATGCTAAACTCTTGCCTAGTCTCAAGGATACACGATGGGCCGAACAGAACAGTTGTAAACAGGACAGGTCCGCCTCCTCGAGATCTTCCGGCTCTATCACGACATGATCTCCGCTATTCAGTACCTCGATCAGGGCCTGTTTCAGCTTATGCGCGCGCTCAACGGTCCAACTGCCTTCCAGTCTTAGAATACGCGATTCAGGCGACCCTGCTATGTCCATATTCTCAGCCATTCTTATCGTCTCCTATTGCCTTGCGACCAGTTTTGACTCATAGACAAAGGCATACATGGACTGCTTTCAAACGCAGAATATCCTGTTACCCATGCCCGTGAATCGCCCCTCGGCTTTAAGCCGTTGCATGTCTTATCGTCTTAGGACGGAAAATGCTTGATAGTGAATAATCAGCGAAGAATCAGTGATGTTTCATCACTATAGGTCGGTAGAATAGAGATGAGACCTTGGATTAGCCATCTCGCCATTCACGCCTGATTGCGTTCGGAGATGATTATATATGGGCATAATTGTATTGACTTATACTCCGAGAATTCCGTGATTTATTTATTTTTTAGTAAATATGGTAATTTATTTTTACGGTAATGAAGAGTTCATGTAACAGCCTCCATTGCCTGATATCAATGAATTTTCATTACATCCATTGTTTTGCGCCGGAAGATATATATCAGTATTTGCTGGATGGCAATATGTCTTATGGTTTATGAATTTATATTAGATAATGGAGTCGATTTCTGTCATCAATTTGCTGTAGCATTCTTCACAAATCCCATGAGAAATGCCTGAAAACCGAATATCATTGTAACCCGACCCCGGTCAGCCTTGCCATAGAATGAGACCAAGGAGGGAGTTCCTCTCGTAGTGATCACAGTGGATTGCTCAAACATGGCGCGAAAATGTTCCTCACTCTCTCGGAGTTTCTCCTCTGCGTGCATCTTGGTCAACGCATGCATATGCGTCCCCTCACATTTATAGCCGTTCCTGTTGTTTCCGGTGTTTTGACAACCCACGAATCAAAGCTCTTTCATAGCCCACTTGCGGCAGCAAATAGAGTTGAGTTGAGTTGAATCCCTTAGCGATCGGAGAAGATTGATGGTACCAAGGAGAGTCGAGTGAATCTGGGATAGTTTGAATGTTACAAGTGGAGGAGAATGAATGCAAGGCTTTATGTAGCGATGATGAGCTTGTTCCCGGACCGGGTTTCAAAGGACTTCAACTTAGTGAAGAGCGAAGGGTGATAACCTCTTTTCACCCTGCGCCCTCACAAAAAGATCGGACGCCGGACTATACGCATCATAGCATCTTAAGCGTATAGCGCGGACCCGAGATCAGCGAGGGTCCGCATCACACCATCTTATGCGTATAGCGCGGACCCGAAACGCAGTGGGGGTTCATTCTTCACAAAACGACATCAATGCAGCCTTTTTACGTTGACTGCCATAGGCCCCTTGCTCCCCTGCTCTTCATCGAAGGTGACACGATCGCCTTCGTTCAGGCTCTTGAATCCTTGCCCCTCGATGCATTTATGATGAACAAACACGTCTTTTCCGCTGTCAGTTTCGATGAAACCATAACCCTTGTTGTCATCGAACCATTTCACTCGGCCTTCCATAATCGTGATCCTTTCAGTAAAGGCTGATATCGAGCATGATTTTGCTAATAATTTAATACATTCAGAAATGCAATGCAGCCCCTTGAAAAATCGTGCTTAAGGAGGCAACGCCACTGAGGACTACTGAAGACACAGTAGAATCAAGAAGTCTAAATGATCGCTCAGGCAGAAACGCAGTGAGAGAAGGCAATTCGGCTCTTTCAGCCGTTCTTTCATGCTTCCCTCCGATGTCAGGGAAGATGGAACCGAAGCCGCGTACAAGGACGGGGTCCTTAGTTTAACTATTCCAAAGTCCGAGCGTGTAAAAGAGAAGAAGATTTCCGTGAAAACAAGTTGAGCCCACGGATGACGGATATCCGTCCTCTTACTGCCGTTTTCTGTCTCCTGAAATCACAGTTTGTAGCCGATCTTCCGCAACAAGTCTTTGCGCCAGTTGATCTCGGCTTCGTCTTCAACGCCTTTGGGTGAAAAACCGTCCACAACGCCCAGCACACCCCGGCCCAACTCCGTTTCGGCGATAATGACTTCCGTGGGATTGGCAGTGGCGCAGAATATCCGGCACACTTCCGGCACCATTTTGATACTGTTGAGAACGTTTACAGGATAAAAGCCGGGTCCGAGGAAGATAATGAAGCTGTGACCGGCGGAGACGGCTTTTGCGTTTTTGCGGGCAAGCTCGATCATCTCCGGATCGGTCCCGGACCATCGGACCAGGCATTTGCCGGAGGCTTCGCAGAAGGCCATGCCAAACCTGATGCCCGGCACGGCAGATACAAGGGCTTCGTGGATATCCTCCACGCTTTTAATGAAATGAGTCTGGCCAAAAATGAAGTTGATCTCTTCAGGTTTTTCGATCCTCACGGTAATGAGTTGCATCAGTTGCTCCCTTCCGGTATGAAAGTTTCACTCTCCATCCCTTCCCGCTCTTTCCGCTATTCCCAAAACCGTGCGTACATATGCCCTGCTGTGGTTATAGTCCCAGATTACCGCTTCCTTGTCGGATGGAAATCTTGCCTCACACCACCCATGTGCTCTAAGATAATTGGCCGTACTGAAAATAGCGTCCTCCGCGTTATAGAGGTCGATGCGCCCGTCGCCGTTGCCGTCAACGCCAAATTTCACCAGGCTGCTGGGTAGAAACTGCGGCCAGCCGATTGCGCCCATGACGGACCCTCTTAGCGACTCCGGCCTTATGCCGTGAGTATTTTCCAGCTCGAGGAGGGCGGACAGCTCCCTGTAGGCCCAGTCTGAACGGTCGAGCAGCTTCCTGTCGAACGCGTCACGCTCCCACATTAGGCGATCTTGCGGAGAAAGCATCCTCCACACTCTATCCCTGTTGACTTTGCGATCCATCACGGCAAACGTTGAAAATACGGCGAGAGTCGGAGTTTTCCCGGTGCAGGACCCGAAGTGGGTCTCGATAAGCAGGATGGCCGCGATGATTTCGGGCTCTACTCCGTAGGCCCTTTGCGCTCTCCGGAAGCAACTGCGGTGATCGGCTATGAATTGACGCGCGGCTGCTATTTCCGATGGCGCCAGGAAGTGGTCGTAATTAGCCTCGCCTTTTCGGATTCTCATCGTCTGGGAGACGAGCTTGTACATGGGAGACGGCAGCGACTTAAAGGCAACATCGACCTGCCGGCTCGCAAAACCGTCTGTCACCAGCTTCTGCTTTAAACTGCCGTAATCCTCCGCAGCGGCGTGCGCAATCCCCGGTTCCGATATGAGGACCATGGAAATCAAAATAGCTAACGCGAAACTGCTTCTCATTGCTGCTTTTTCTTTTCCTGCCTTTGACCCGCTAAACCATTTACCCGTTCCTGATTCTTGGCTGCTCACTCTTCACCCTTTGTTCTTAACTGAATTTTGCCTTGAGATTAAGGAAATGTTTATTATAGTTTATCATGGCCTTGGATGCAAAACGGATGTCGGGTGTCGGGTGTCGAAATTTGTTCGTCTCTTCGTGGCTCCTCACCCAGTGTGCTCCCTGTTCGCGGTTATAAAATTGCTCTCGAAGCCTGCCTTTGTCTCGGTCCGGGTAACCCGATCCAATGGTTTGGCAGCCCAGTAGAGTCGCCAGATGACCGGAGATTTTATGTATGTCGTTGAGGAACCGCTTTCCCGAACGCGTGAGGGAATCGGCGATTTCAAACATTTACGAGACCGAATCCTGGAGGCCATAGGGCGGATGCTCGACCTGGGCCTCTCCAACCGCGACTTATGCCTGGAGTTCAAGGAGAAGCTCGAAACCAACACATTCAATCTTGTTGTGGTTGGCCAGTTCAAGCGCGGGAAGACCTGCCTGATAAACGCTTTGCTCGGCGAGGACATCCTTCCCGTTTCGGTCATCCCCTTGACGTCTGTGGTTACGATACTGGTCTACGGTGACAGGCCGGCCGCTAGGGTGTTTTTCAAAAATGGAAAGACCTTGGATATTTTGGTGGAATCCCTGCCCGATTACGTTACCGAGACTGGAAACCCCAAAAATGAAAAGGCAGTATCCGAGGTTGTCCTCATGTATCCTTCACCCTACCTGAAGGACGGCGTCCGGCTGGTTGACACTCCGGGGGTTGGGTCGGTCTACATTCACAACACTGATGTCGCCTACCGCTACCTCCCAAAATCCGACGCGGCCCTCTTTTTGCTCTCCGTAGACCAGCCGGCGAGCAGCGCCGAAATTGACTTCCTCAAAGACGTGCGCCAATACGCAGGCAGAATTTTTTTCCTGCTTAACAAAACCGACTATCTTTCGGCGCAAGAAGTCCACAGTGCGCTGTCGTTTGCAAAAGAGGCGGTCGAAGCAATCATGGGACCCGATGATATAAAGATATTTCCCATTTCGGCCAAGCTCGGCCTTCAGGCAAAATTCGACGGATCTCCACAAGACCTTGCAGCCAGCGGGCTTCCCTGCTTCACGGAGTCCCTCGATCGTTTTCTGCTAAAGGAGAAGGGCCAGGTATTGCTCGACTCGGTGTCGAGAAACGTCCTCAAGCTCCTCTCACAACTTCGGCTGGAGACCGAACTCGAGCTGAGGTCGCTTGAAACGCCGATCGAGCAAATCCGGGAAAAAATAGCTGCTTTTGAAAAGAGGAAACAGGAACTTATCGAACAGAGGCAGACGTTCGATGCACTTTTCAACGCGGAGATTCAGCGCCTCATCATCAGGGACCTCGATCATCGAATCGCGGACCTGAAGGCCGGACTGGCCTCCGACATGGAAGAGCAGTTCGATTTGTTCTATGAGTCGAAAAAGGACCTCTCGCTCAAAGAGCTCAACGATGCCCTCGAGGAGTTCGTTCTGGAAAAGATCCAGGAGCAATTTTCCGCATGGCGTCAACTCCAGGACGAACGGCTTTCGGAATCGTTCGACTCCATTTGCCGCCGGTTTGCGACAAAAGTTAACCAGATGACGGATTCGCTTCTCGATTTTTCCTCACGGCTCTTTTGCGTTCCTTTCGAGGCAGTGGAGGCTGAATTCGTCCGAACTTCGGATTCAACCTTCTACTACAAACTGCGCGGCGATGCGGTCGGTCTCGACATGCTGACCGATTCCCTGACCCAGGTCGTCCCGGGGTTCATAAGCCGCAGGTGGAAATTCCAGCGCTTCAGAGAGTGGGCAGTGCGGACCGCCAACAAAATGATTCTTGGCAAGAGAAGACGCCACATGTTGGAGATGATAGAGATGCAGGCGGGCAGACTCAGGGCGGATTTTCTGGACAGGCTCAACCGCAGCGCTTCCCGGTTCCGCTCCCGGATAATCGGCAATATCGATACCGGGGCCGCCGGTATCGCCCGGGCCATAGAAAGCGGCATTGACCTTCGGCTGAAGGGAGAAGAGGAAGCAGCCCGTATGCGCTCCGTTTTGACCAAACGGCTCTCTGAAGCCGAGCGAATCAGGACTGAACTCTTGGAAACCAGGGAACAACTGGAAGAACATTTATCAGTGAGGAATGAGGCATGCAAGGGAATATCACCGAATCCTTGAAAAGGCAGCGCGAACTGATTGTTCAGGAAAGCAGCGAACGAGCGCTTGATCGCCACACAAGCCTGCTGGAGATCGCTGTCATTTCCTTATATAACAACCTCGCAAATCGTGTCGCAGACTCGGAAACGTTCAGGGCCGGCGGCGCGATCGCGGCGATCGGTTCCTTCGGACGCGGAGTGTCGTCTCCAACAGGGGCCGTTCCCGTAGTATGTCTCCAGGCCAATGTTTCGCCGGTGAGTGACGCCTTGATCGATGAGATCTCCGGCCCGCTCGTCGAAGCAGGGTGGTCTGTTGAGGCCTTTGAGGGATCGGTGGCGCAGGTAATGGACCTGGCACGCAAAGACTTCGGTCTTTTATTAAAGCTTATGGACCTGCGCTATGTTTCCGGAAACCGTAACCTCGTCGACCAACTCGACCGGGAAATCAACGAATACATCGTTGCGAACAGGGAGGCGTTATTCGGCTCTCTACGCGAGACGATTAACACCCGCAATAAGCTGCTCGGAAATCCTCAGAACTGGCTTGAGCCCGACATCGAGGAGAACCCCGGGGGACTTTCCGAGATTCGCGCCGTGCGCGCGGGGTGCCGAATCGAGTCCAAGGTCCGGAGCCTTGAGGAGGCAATTTTCAGGGGTTATCTCACGCGGCAGGAAGCAGACTTGCTTCAGGCTGCGGAAAAAACACTTTACCGGTACCTGACTCTGCTGCGTACAACATCCGGACGGGAGGGAGCCAAGCTTTTTTTCGACGATCAGGAGACACTCGCCCGCAAATTGGGGTATGCGGAAAAATCCGGTTTTCTTCCGGTCGAAACCTTTATGCAGCATGTTCACCAGTTATTTCACGGAGTGGCCGAGGTTTCGCGGGAATTCTGGGAAAGACTGGATGAGAGTCGTTTCTCCGGCGCCGAGGGGATGGAGACGAGCATAGAGGAAGGGATCGTTGTGAGGTCGGGAAAAATTTACATCCAGACCGAGCGCTATCCGGCAACACCGGAGAGCCTGGTTCACCTGTTTGCAGTATCCGCCCGGCACGGCCTTGGTTTGGCAAACGTCACGAGACAGTGGATCTCCCATAACAAAAACGTCTTGGACACGGCTTCCGGTGACACTTGCGTCAAGGACGAATTTCTGGATCTGCTACGAGACGACTCCATCGAGGTCCCGGTTCTGCGTCGTTTTTATGACTACGGCCTGATGAGCGCCCTCATTCCTGAGCTCGTCCCGGCACACGGGCTCGTCCAGCACGACGAATTTCATCTATACCCCGTCCAGGAGCACCACCTGCGCACCGTAGCCGAGCTGAAAAAGATTATGGCAGGAGCATACTCCGCCGAAGAACCTGAACTTACCGCGGCTGCCGCAGACTTGGGAGACCCTGCCGCCATGCTGCTCGCCGGCTTCCTCCACGATGTGGGAAAAAGTTCGGGCAGCGGGCATGCGGCCAGGGGCGGCGAGATGATCCCCGCTATTGCAGGGCGTCTCGGACTTTCATCAAGGGAGGCCGAGACTGTCCGGTTTCTAGTCTCACAACACCTGCTGCTTCTTGACAGTGCGTCAATGCGCGATCTGGCCGACCAGGAAATGCTGTCGAGCTGTACGGCCGCGGTCGGCAGAAAGGAGTACCTCGATCAGCTTGCTTTGCTCACTTACGCCAACATGCTGGCCACCGGCCCTCGCGCCAGGGACAAATGGCGGAATACTCCGGTCCTGGCTCTTTACCGTAATCTCCGGGGCATGCTGGAAAAGGGAGAACCGAGTTCACAAATAATCGCTGACCGTGTGACCAGGGTAAAAAAGCAAATCGAGACCCGTGTTTCCGATCTTTTGAGCAGCAGCGAAGTGGAAGACTATTTCTCTCAGCTTGCCCCAAGGTATTTGATTTCCATATCCCCTGAGGAGATAGTCAAACACATCAGGTTGAGCAGAAAGCTCCAGGAATCGCAAGATTCCTTCATCTGGGATGTATCCTCCGGGCGCGAAACCGCAGAGATCACATTCATGAGCTATGACAAGCCGGGGCTTCTTGAAAAGGCGGCCGGGATCCTGACCCTGCACGAACTAAACATTATAAGCGCCCAGGCATTTTCAATGAATAACGAGATTTCGCTGCTCCTGTTTCAGTGCCGGCTTCCCGATGGCCAGACGCCAACTGACTGGGACGCGGTGAGAAAGGATATGGACCGCCTGCTCCGGGGAAAGTTGGCCCTGGACTTGCGGCTGGCGGCGGCCCGTTCGGCCGGAAAACAACAGCCGAAAGCGTTGCGGGCCGAGCCGAGCAAGATCGTCATCGACAACGAATCCTCGGCCATGTACACCATTCTGGAAGTATACACCGCCGACCGCATGGGACTTCTCTACACCATCACCAGGACTTTGCATCAGCTCCAGGTCCCGATATCGGTAGCCAAAATTACGACCAAAAGCGATTGGGCCGCTGACGCTTTCTACATCAGGAACGAAAAACGCGAGAAGGTCACCGACCCCGAACAGATCGATGAGATTAGGAAAGCCCTTCGCTTTTGCCTCGGTGGAGAATCAGAGTGGGAATAGTGGAATAAGTCAAAAGTCAAAAGTAAAAAGGCAAACTTTCTTACTTTTTACTTATCTCTGGAGGGAAAGGAAAAAATCCCGATGAGTGAATCAGTACTGGTAGAAAAAGAGGGCCCGCTTGGCTGGCTCATCCTGAATCGGCCTGAAACAAGGAATGCCCTTTCACTGGAGATGATCGAATCGATCACCGACGCCATTGACAGGGTTGGGGGAGATAGCGGGATATCTATTCTAATCATCCGGGCCAATGGCCCGGTGTTCAGCGCCGGCCACGATATCCGGGAAATGGCGCGCAAGCATCAAAACCTGAACGAACTGCGGGAAATCTTTACCCGGTGTAACAAGATGATGCTTAAGCTTCATGACCTGCCGCAACCGGTGATGGCCCAGGTGCATGGGGTCGCAACTGCCGCAGGGTGCCAGCTTGTCGCAGCCTGCGACCTGGCAATCGCCGGCACCGAGGCCCGCTTCGCCACACCCGGAGTGAAAATAGGACTTTTTTGCACGACTCCAATGATCCCTCTGATCCGCGTAATTGGAAGACGTCGCGCAATGGACATGCTCCTGAGCGGCAGGTTCGTTTCCGCTGAAGAAGCGATGCAGTTCGGCTTGGTGAACAAGGTTGTTCCAACTGAGAAACTCGCCGATGAAACCCGCAACTGGGCCATGGAACTCGCACAGGCAAGTCCCTTTGTCCTCGGGCTCGGTAAGAACGCCTTCTACTCCCAGGTGGACCTCGACGAAAGGTCCGCATATGGATACGCCAAAGAAGTCATTGCAATGAACTGCATGGCAGAAGACGCATTTGAAGGAATGAGCGCTTTTATCGAAAAAAGAAAGCCGGTGTGGAAGAACAAGACAACCGTGGACCGCGGGCCTGTGGCTGCCGGCAAATAGGAATCGGCGACCTGGGGAAGACTCAGATTCGAGCGGCTCAAGACTTCCTGTTCTCTTTTCTTTCTTTGTCCGCCAACCACTTTCCATCAGCGCAAACCTTGCACCCATGGTCTGTTCAAAGCTCATGCCCCTGAGGATAATTCCTTCCCTCGAATGAACAATTGTTGGCTTGGGTTGAGTCCATAATTTACCCCTTTTTTTAATATGCAAATCTTTACCTTCTACTAATCATTCTCACCGAAGGCCGCCAGTTCAAAGCCGTGTTCGGTGAAATGACTGTCAAAGGTAAAGGCCGTTGTGATCTCGCGCACCTCCATGATTTCGAAACTGAGGCAGGGGAAGTATGGATCCGCAACTCTCGACGATATTGCCGCGCCCACCCGGTCTTGATGAAAGATGGCTCTCAGCTTATAATGGTTGGCCAGTATTGAAAACAGGAACTCACCGACAGAGTAATGCCCAATGAAGTTTGGTTTCGCAGCAAATGTCAAAACTGTCTTCCGGGCATTCCGGTCCAGAAACTATCGCCTTTTTTTCTTCGGCCAGGGCATCTCGCTTATTGGTACCTGGACCCAGCAGGTCGCGCTTAGCTGGCTTGTCTACCGCATTACCGGCTCGACTCTTCTGCTCGGCGCGGTCGCCTTTTGCAACCAGATCCCCATGCTTTTTCTGGGCCCGTTAGCAGGCGTAACGGCGGACAGATCAAGCCGCAAAAAACTGCTGCTCTGGACTCAGGGACTATCCATGGTGCAGGCGCTGCTGCTAGCCTCGCTGGTGCTGACCGGGACCGTCAGACCGTGGCATGTCGTTGCACTCAGCATTTTCATTGGGGCTGTAAATGCCTTCGATATACCTTTGCGGCAGTCGTTCGTGATAGAGATGGTCGAAGGCAGGGACGATCTTGGAAACGCAATAGCGCTGAATTCCGCGCTGTTTAACAGCGCTCGCTTCATTGGCCCCGCCGTTGCGGGGATCCTGATTTCCACACTTGGAGAGGGGGTTTGCTTTCTAGTCAATGGAATCAGCTACCTGGCCGTTCTGGCCGCTCTCCAGGCGGTCAGGGTGGCGAAAAAACAACGCCGCAGACAAAACGGTCCGATCTGGCGAGAATTCCGCGAAGCACTCGATTATGTCCGCGACTTTAAGCCGATCGTAGCAATAATGGCTCTACTCTCTTTATACGCCTTAGCCGGCTTTCCTTATCTCGTGCTCATGCCGGCCTATGCCAAGGACGTTCTCCATGGAAGCGCGCACACGTTCGGCTTCCTGGTGTCTTCATCAGGCATCGGGGCGCTGTCGGCCACGATGTACCTGGCCTCCCGCAAAAACGCACAAGGACTGATACAGATAATCCCGGCGGCCGCTGTGGCGTGCGGGGTTGCCATTGGAGCCTTTGCCCTCTCGCACAGTTTCGCCATGTGCGTTTTGTTTAATTATCTGGCGGGGTTTTCAATGATGACACATATTGCTTCCAGCAACACCATCATTCAGACGATCGTAGATGAAGACAAGCGCGGTCGTATTATGAGCCTTTTCGCAATGTCGTTCATGGGCGTCACACCCTTTGGAAGTCTCCTTGCCGGAAGCCTCGCGGCGAAGATAGGAGTTCAAAACACCCTGCTTTTGGGGGGGTCATGTTGTATCGTAGGGTCTTTGATTTTCGCTTGGAAGCTGCCGGCGTTCGCCGAGCGCATCGGCTTTGCAGTCAGCGCCAGGTGCGCCGGCATTCAGAACTGAGGGACAGAGGGCGGTGCTGGAAGCCGGCAGCGGGAAGCTTCAACAACATCGCCGCGCTTCGCAGGACTCGCCCCCCGCTCCCGGATACCGATCCTTAATGCTGCCTCGACATCTCTCCGTCCTTCAAAGTCGTAAAGATCAGCCTGCCTGCGGTGGTCTGCAATATGCTGGTTACAGAGACCTCCACCTCTTTGCCCAGATGCCTGCTGGCGTTCTCCACGACTACCATGGTCCCGTCTTCCAGATAGGCTATCCCCTGTCCCTGCTCCTTGCCTTCCTTGAGGATATGGAGCCGCAGGACCTCTCCGGGCAGAACCACCGGCCTCAGAGCGTTGGCAAGCTGATTTATGTTCAGGATTCGGATCCCCTGAACCTCAGCCACCTTTGACAGGTTGTAATCGTTTGTGACTATCTTGGCATTTAGCCTCAAAGCGAGGGCCACAAGCTTTGCGTCCACATCGTTAAGATTTTCGAAATCCTGCCTGTCGATTCGAACCTCAACGAGTTTTTCAAGCTGAAGACGCTTGATGATGTCGAGTCCTCGCCTCCCTCGTACTCTTCTGGTAGGGTCCGGACTGTCGGCGATGTGCTGGAGTTCCTGCAACACGAACTCGGGAATCACAAGCACGCCTCCCATGAAGCCGGTCTCCACTATGTCGGCAATTCGCCCATCAATGATTACGCTTGTATCCAGTATCTTTGTCAGTGGATTGCCGCGCATGCCCCGGACGAACCACGCCCAGTTAGGGACTCGGACTTCCTCGATCTTAATAGTGCCCAACACGATCCCTATGTAGCCAAAAATGCAAGATAAAATGATATAGATTACAACGCTGACCGTGGTATTCTGTATCGAAGCAAATCCCACGCCTAACAGCTTTGCGACCGAAAGGCCCAGAACCAGCCCGATAGTCCCGCCGGCGAGGACCTTCAATGGGATGCGTTTGATCAGCTTCTCGACACCAAGGCCCGCTGTGCCCACGATCAGGCCGCCAACAACTCCTGCCCATGGAGCCCAGTTATGACGGACAACGGCTTCATTGTTCAGGCTTACAGCTATTAGATACCCTCCAGAGACGCAAATGACTATCAGAGCAAGTTTCAAAATGAGCCAACCCCATTTCACATTTCTCACCCCCTCTCTGATATTAATATGCGGGTAAGTTGCAAAAAATGCCAGTTCCAGGAAGGAAATCTCTGATGACAAAATTTCGGGATGGACGAAAATCCGGCGAAACCCGGCTATCTCAACAACTCAAAGATAGATCGCTCGATTTCGTTTTCCGTAACGTCCTGAACTATGGACAGTTCTTTTAGGAGCAGCGTCCTTGCCGTATCGAGCATCTTTCTTTCCCCGAAAGAGAGTTCTTTGTCTCCCTTTAGGACAGTCAGGTCACGAAGGACCTCGGCAAGTTCGTAAATAGATCCGGTCTTGATCTTTTCCATGTATTCCCGGTACCGCCTGTTCCAGGTACCGCCGTTGACCGATACTTCTCTTCTCAGAAGGATGTCGAAGACCCTGGGAATGTCGGTCTGCGTGATCAGGCCTCGCAACCCCACCGTTTGGGCATTGGGCACAGGGATCATGATCTTCATCCCGTTCTCCAGGATGCGCATTACATAGAAATCCTGGTTCTTGCCTCCGATACTTTTCGACTCGATAGATTCGATTTTTCCAACACCATGCGCCGGGTACACCGCCAGATCGCCGATTTTGAACATAGGACCTCCATGCTTCAAAGAAAAAAGGCCAACATGTATAGCGTTTTGATTTTACCATTAACGGAGGCATTTGCAAAGAGTTAATCCCGGTCCGGGAGGGATCGAGGGAAAAAGCGAACGATATTAAGAAAGAGAGCCGGCAAACGGCAATTACTATAACGCAAATGGTTTCAAAAAGCGATAATCGGAGCAGAAAGAAGGCAAGGTAATGGAGCAATTAGAAATTAGGAATGGTGCCTCCGTACTACTATCGGTCATCTTTCTTGTTTTTTTTTGCATCGTTTTCATGCCGCCAACTCAGGAATCCTTTTGCTATCAGCGTTTAAGGCGCAATGTAAGGCGGTGGAGATTTGGCACCCCTTGTTGCCGCTAGCTTTTCATCCTGTTAATCCTGTTAATCCTGTCTAAGGCTTTGTCTTTTTTGGTTGTGGCTTTGCTGCTCAAAGTTTATCCGCGTCCAGCGGGCGGAGATTTGGCACCCCTTGTTGCCGCTAGCTTTTCATCCTGTTAATCCCAATACTGTTCACTTAATGACAACAATGTAATCTTCGACTTTGATGCGTATTGTGCCAGACCGTGTCCTTGGGCGCAGGTTATAGCCGCTCATTTTTCTTTTCACGCCTCGCGGATTGCGGCGTGAACGGCTCGACACGACTCGTTCTTCAAGAATCTCCCTCAATACTGCCTCATGAAAGGCTTTCCTGTCCTGAGGGGGGGATAGAGGCAAATGGTATAATTTTACGACGAATCACGCGAACCGCGTGCAGGAATGATAAGCGATCCGGGTCTTCGTTTCCCGCCAAGGCAGCCTCATGCATCAAACCGCGAATAGCAAAATGAGCCATGAGCAGGCCGTAAAATTCCTGCCGCACCAAGTCTGGCGTTTTACTTCTTAATATTATCCTGGAGCCGCGCAGATGGGTTTTGAGTTCGTCAAATGCAGTTTCGATTTCCCACCGTTCATGATACAAGGCCGCCAATTCCGCTGCAGGCGCTTCTTCATAATCCAGAATCGTTGTAATCAGCCGGTAGATGGGCTCAGCGCCCTCAATGCCCTCCAATCTGTATTCGATTACTCGAACATCAACTCCGTTTGCGCCCTTTTCCTGGTCCTTCTGGGAACCATAGATCCTGCTCAAATAAGAACCGTCGGCAAGCCTCTTTTCGCGTGGCAGAAGGCGGTTTCTTCTCACTCTCCAAAGCAGATCACAGCCAGTGCCACATGCGTTGTTCCACAATTCGAACCCGGAAAAATAGCGGTCAGCGAGACAGAGCATTCCCTTGTACAGAGAAGGAACCACTTCCTTGGCAAGAGCCATCTCTGCTATGTTCACGGCGCCCATCCGGGTTCCAAACAAAACATGCGTCCCGTTTTCGACCAGGGACACAAAACGCAACTGCGGAAAGGCGCTTGTTCCCGTCTTGGCGGAAGGCCGTCCAAAAACTTTTTCGTTTTCCGTCTCATCGGCTACATCAAGCGTGCTGCCGTCCAGGGTTACCAAATGCCATTTCCTGTACCAAGCGCCTTTGGTGGATTCCCCGGCAATCGGCTTTACAACCTCATCATGCAGTTGTCGAAGAGGTGTCCACCCCAACCGACTTCGAGCCTGAGAGATACCGGATTTACCGGCCACCTTGACGCTAGCCCCCGGTCCCATAAGCCACTTTATCCCTTCAAGAAGACAGCGCAGAACTTCACGATACGACGAATGCATGTACAAGGCCAAGGCGATGACATAGTATACAACCACATGCGCCGGAAGATCCCTCTGCCGTCTACTTGTCTTTCCGGTATTTTTGAGAACCGAATCAATTGTCTTTACCGGAAAGGCTTTGGTGATTACTCCCAAACTAATGTAATCCGTAATGCGTGTGCCACCTGGAAGCTCTGCAACGGTACGTGCCATTGTGGTCCTCCTGTCAAAAAGTTGAGACAGAATACCACATTATTTATCTTAAGTGAACAGTATTTCTGTTAATCCTGTTAATCCTGTCTAAGGCTTTGTCTTTTTTGGTTGCGGCTTTGCTGCTCAAAGTTTATCCGTGTCCAGCGGGCGCAGATTTGGCACCCCTTGTTGCCGCTGGCTTTTCATCCTGTTAATCCTGTCCAAGGCTTTGTCTTTTTTGGTTGCGGCTCTGCTGCTCCAAGTTGACATATCCGGGCTGATTCCCTAAACTTACGCGCTCGTTTAAAATTATTCGGATGACCTTGAAAACTTGCCCTCGGGAAAGTGAAGCTTTATGGCAGACCCAAAGCGGGTGAAACTATATAGAAATATCGGAATTATCGCGCATATCGATGCGGGCAAGACCACGCTCACCGAACGCATTCTGTTCTATACGGGCCGATCCCACAGAATGGGAGAAGTCCACGACGGCACGGCCGTGATGGACTGGATGGAACAGGAACAGGAACGAGGCATAACGATCACTTCGGCTGTGACAACTTGCGAATGGCGCGGCCACGAGATCCACCTTATAGATACCCCGGGACATGTTGATTTCACCATAGAAGTCGAGCGTTCGCTGCGGGTCCTGGACGGCGCCATCGCGGTATTTTCCGGAGTAGACGGCGTCGAACCGCAATCGGAGACCGTCTGGCACCAGGCTGACCGCCATCACGTGCCCAAGATAGCTTTTGTGAACAAAATGGACCGAATAGGGGCGGACTTCAATAACACTGTAAAACAGATCGCTGATAAGTTCAAAACGGTCCCGCTGCCCATCCAGTTGCCCCTCGGCGCCGAATCGGACTTCAGGGGCGTGGTCGACCTGGTCTCCATGAAGAGGATATTCTGGCTCGATGAGACTCTGGGCGAGGAGTTCAGGGTCGAGGAGATCGACCCGGACTCAATGCCTGCGGCGCAGGAGGCCAGGGAGGACCTGGTCGCCAAGCTGGGCGAATTCGACGACGAACTTATGGAACGCTACCTTGGCGGCGACGAGATTCCGGCAGCGCAGCTCATAGAGGCGATAAGGCGTCTTACGCTCGAACTCAAAGCAGTTCCGGTGCTTTGTGGCAGCGCCCTGAAAAACAAGGGCGTTCAGCCGCTTCTGGACGCAATCGTCGATTTTCTCCCCTCGCCGCTCGATGTGCCGGCAATCGAGGGCACAAATCCCAATACCGGCGCCGTGGAGCAGCGCAGTTCCGACGAACATGGACCGCTGGCGGCGCTCGCCTTTAAAATATTTATGGACGAGGGCCGTAAGTTGACCTATCTCAGGGTCTACTCAGGGGTCCTTCGGGTTGGCGCTGAGGTGTTGAACGTTTCCAAAGGAACTCGAGAGAAAGTGTCCCGCATATTCCAGATGCACGCAAACAAGCGGGAGCGGATTGAAAAATCCGGGGCAGGCAACCTGGTTGCCGTACTGGGGCTCAAGACAACTACAACCGGCGACTCCATCTGCGACGTGGACCGGCCCGTGCTGCTCGAACCCGTGGAAGCCTACGAGCCTGTGATCTCGATATCTGTCGAGGCCCAGACCAGGGCGGACCAGGAAAAACTCTTTGACAGCCTTGCCAAGCTTTCCGAAGAGGACCCCTCTTTCCGGTTCGCCGAAAGTTCCGATACGGGGCAGATAATCGTTAGCGGTATGGGCGAGCTGCATCTGGAGATCGTACTCAACAGGCTCGAACGAGACTATCATGTCCAGGTGAATTCCGGAAAGCCGCAGGTTGTCTATCGCGAAACCATCACCCGGGCGGCGGAGGGGATTGGCATTTTCGACCGGGAAATCGGGGGAGTAAGGCATTTTGCCGAGGTTCAGCTCCATATGGACCCAAGGCAGAGGGGACAAGGCGATACGATTGTGAGCAGGGTTCGAGACGGCACTATTCCTGAGACGTTTTTCCCCGTGATCGAGCAGGGCATAAAGGAGGCCATGGGCAGCGGGACCATTTCGGGCTATCCTGTAGTAGACGTTGCAACCACTGTCTTCTCCGGTACCTTCCACGAGGCTGCGTCCAGCGAACTGGCCTTTCGGGTGGCCGCGTCGATGGCCTTCAAGAACGGTTTCGACCAGGGTGCTCCCGTATTGCTCGAACCATACATGTCGGTCGAAATCCTCACGCCCGACGAATTCCTCGGAGAAGTGCTGGGCGACATCAACATGAGGAAAGGAAGGGTTGAAAACATAACGACGCGGAAAGCCATCCAGGTGGTTAAGGGGGTCGTGCCTCTCTCCAGGATGTTCGGCTACTCAACTTCCCTGAGATCTTCAACCCAGGGGAGGGCAACCTTCACGATGCACTTTTCTCACTACGATGCCGCTTCCCAATAGACGGGCCTCCCTCCTCAGCATTTTGCTTGATTTAATTCATACCATGGTATAGATTAATTTACTTCTGGTTAGGCGGAGCTATCGGCCGGCTGGATTATCCTATTGCCCGCGGTATGGGGCTTCTTTGAAAGGCAGGTGAAATTTATTGGTGAGCACGGAGGCTGAACCAAGGGAAAATATAGAAAAAAAGATTCGCAAGCTCCGCAAAGATTTTCAAAAAAACGTTCAACCCGTCTTGCGCCGGCACAACTACTACCTCTCCAAAGGGGAGCGCAGGCGTATTAAGAAGAAAAAAGCGATAAAACGCATTCAGCGCCGGGAACGCCGTATGATGCGTACTGCATGATTTTGCAGCGCATAGTGCCGGTAATATTGAATCCTGCCTTTGAAAGTGCAAATCCCGGGCCTCGGCCCGGGATTTTTGTTTCCACCTGAGGCTCGCCTGAAAGGGAATATGCTCATGCAGTATAGCGAAGGAACCATCGGACGCGTTTTTGCGCTTAAGCTGGACTCAGGAGAGAGGCTGCCCGATGCAGTGGTGGATTTTGCCCGTGAACATGCAGTCCGCAGCGCAATGGTAGTATTCGTCGGAGGTGCAGGGGCAACGAGCCGCCTTGTCGTCGGACCCGAGGAAAACAGGGGAGATGACATTATACCTGTAATTCACGAATTGGGGGGCATTCACGAGGTCGCAGCAGTAGGCACGCTCTTTCCCGATGAAAACGGGCAGCCTGAATTACACATGCACGCCGCTGCCGGCAGGGAAGGCAGGGCCACCGTCGGCTGTACCAGGGCGGGGGTTGACGTCTGGTTGATCGGCGAAGTGGTCCTTTTGGAAATTTCGGGAATCGGCGGAGTTCGAAAAAAAGACCCCAAGACCGGTTTTCAGATGCTCCAGTTTAGCGGGCAGTCAACATAAAAGCACTTCGCCGCTCTTCACCTGTTCGATCCGATCGGCTAAGATTTATTTGCGATTCACTAAACTGTTGTACAGGTGCCAACAATGCAAAAAGAACCACTCGCAAACAACCTTTCAGACCTTTCAATAGGTCATCCCTCCATGTGGGACATCGACGAGTTTCGCGCTAACTGGCATTCCTTTCTGGAAGCGCTCATCAAAGAGGAAGCGCGCTCACTCATCCCTTCCCGGCGTATCCGCTGCCAGGTGGAGCAGACCCCGGCCTTTCAGGAAATTGCCTCCAGTTGGACCGACATCAGGCAATCGCAGCGGCTTGACGCCTGGAAGCGCTTGTTGGTGGCCGCTGAAGAAGCCTGCCGAACGATTCTGCCTGTCTGCGTCCAGTGCGGTGAATGCTGCCGTACGGGAAGCCCTGCCCTTCATCGGGAAGACCTGCCGCTTCTTCAGTCCGGCAGAATCCCGTGGGATAAGCTTGTTACTTTGAGAAAAGGCGAACCGGCGCGTTCGCCCTTCGACGGCAGTGCTTTCGTCCTTTCCGAAGAGCGGATCAAGATCATGGAAAAGGAAGGCGCCAGCCAATGTGTATTCCTGATCGGCAAATCTGAGGGCGAGCCGGCAGAGTGCTCCATCTATAGCGATCGTCCCCTTCAGTGCCGGGCCCAGGCATGTTGGGACCCCATTCCCGCTAGAGACGCCGCACAGATGCCCTTTTTGCTCAGAGAGCACATCTTCGAGGGCGTCGATGTACTGATGGAGATAGTTGCCGAGCATGAAAGCCGATGCGGGTTCGAAGCGCTTTCGGCCTCCTTTGAAGAGCTTGGCCGCAGCAATGGAGCAAACATTGATGAAGTGCTTGGACTTCTTTCATTCGAAAGTCATTTCAGGCAGTTCGTGAGCGTCAAGTTCAATATCCCACCCCAAAATATGGAACTTTTGCTGGGCAGGAGCTTCGCCCGGCTGACCCCCGTCTTTGGATTCAGGGTTCTGGAGTAACCTGACGGGTCACACCGGCTGGTCGGCACTGAGCAATGAAACCCGTAATCGGCAAACTCTTCTTTCTGCCCATAACTGACAACCATTTATAGCTTCACAAACGGGCATTAAAGAGATAAATTAAAAAGTTTAGGGGATAGTTTGATGGGCTCTGGACCACAGCCCATCGCCCCGCCCCGCGCTAACGGGGGCCTACCCGCGTTGAGCGTGGCTTGCAGAGTGGCTCTCGGAGCTAAGCGAGAGTGGCGAAAATGGTATACGCACCGGCCTTAGGAGCCGGCGGGGCAACCCTTGGGGGTTCAAATCCCCCCTCTCGCACCACAGAATACGGACGTTGAGACACAAGGCTGATTATGGCGAATCGTGAATGGTCGATAGTGAATAGAAAATACGCCTCAACCGAGGTCACCAATCACTGATCACGAGCCACGATTCACGAATCACGAATTCGAGGTTATCTTTTCATCAGAAAGGTACGAAGAGTGGAAATGAACGTTTCCTTAACCGACATCAGTCCGAGCCAGAAGAAAATCCGAGTGGAAATTCCGGAGTCCAGGGTCGCCGAAGAGCTGGACAAGAAGTATCGCAATCTGGCAAAAAACGCCAAAATCAAAGGTTTCCGGCCGGGGAAAGTACCTCTGAGCATAATTAAGTCTTATTACGGGAAAACCGTCGAACACGAAGTTTCTACCCAATTTATTCAAGACACGTTTGGGGATGCACTCAAGGAAGTCGACCTCAAACCCCTCACCCAGGCTGACGTAGGCGAATCGCATTTCGAAGAGGGCGGCTCCTTTTCCTACACCGCGCTGGTCGATATCTGCCCGCCTTTCGAGCTGCCTGAATACAAAGGCTTGACGATCTACAAGCCCGAGGTCGAAGTCACTGACGAGCAGATACAGGCCGAAATGGATAAGCTTGCGCAAGGCCACGCTCAACTCCGCGCCATTGAGACCGATCGGGCGATCGAAGAGGGAGACGTGGCTATCGTCGATTTCACGCCTTCCGTAGAGGGCGTGGTCTTCGAGAAGGGCAAGACACAGGACTTTATGGCAGAGATCGGGAAAAACAGCATTCACCCCGATTTCGACAAACATCTGTTGGGACACAAGAAGGGAGAGAATTTCTCATTTGAACTTGACTATCCCGAGGATGCGCCGACTGCGGAACTGGCGGGCAAGACGGTCCGCTTCGACCTGGCCATAAAAGAGCTCAAGGAGAAAGAAGTCCCTGAGCTCAATGACGAGTTTGCCCAATCTCTAGCCTCAGGCCAGTTCGAGACGCTTGAGGCGTTGAAGGAGGAATTCCGCAAAAAACTCCTGGAAAGAGAACAGCAAAAGGCATCTCAAACCGCCCGCGATCAGATCCTTCAAAAGCTCATGGACAAAGTTCACTTCGAACTTTCGCCGAAGGTGGTCGAAAGAGAAGCCGACATGATTCTCCAGAACCTCAAACGCCAGTTCGAAAGCCAGGGGCTCAAGTTTGATACCGCCTCCCTGGATAAGGATGAATACAGGGTTGGCACCAGACTCCAGGCGGAAAGGGACATTCGAACCCGGCTGGTGCTGGAAAAGATAGCGGAAGCCGAAGCGATATCGCTCGATGCCGAGGAAGAGGAAGAGGTTTTCAGGGCGATAGCGGCCGCCTACCGCATGGACCCGGTGAAGGTCAGGACTGAATACGCGGACAGCAGCATCGTCGAGCAGGAAAAAGAAAGAAGTCTTCAAAACAAGGTGCTCAAGTTCATTGAAAACGAAGCCTCCCTGGTGGATACGCCCGAACAGGCAAAGGGGCCTGCACAGGACGCCGATACCGAAGAAGCCGAGAGCAATGGCTGATTGAAAGGCGGGGCCGATCTGATCTCGTTGCTTCGCCCTGAACACACCCATGGCGCGGGGCCTCCGGATCGAGTTCGGGGTAAGCTTGGCCCGCGATGATAATTCGCCCCCGGTACGGGGCCTTACGTGAGGAGATCTCAGTGGGACTCATTCCAATTGTAATCGAGCAGAGCAGCCGCGGTGAGCGGGCGTGGGACATTTACTCAAGACTGTTGAGGGACCGGATCGTTTTCCTCGGGACCGCCATCAGCGACGATATTGCGAACGTGATTATCGCCCAGATGCTGTTTCTCGAATCCGAAGACCCCGACAAGGACATCCATTTCTATATCAACTCTCCGGGTGGTCTGGTTACCGCCGGTCTGGCGATCTACGATACGATGCAGTACATAAAACCAAAAGTCGAAACCCTTTGCATGGGACAGGCCGCCAGCATGGCGGCAATTCTGCTCGCAGCCGGACAAAAAGGCAAAAGATTCTCTCTTCCTCATGCCCGCATAATGCTTCATCAGCCGATGGGCGGCTTCCAGGGGCAGGCCACAGATGTAGAAATCCAGGCCAAGGAAATCCTGAGGCTCCGGGAAGATCTGAACCTGATACTTGTAACTCACACTGGAAGGCCCGTCGAAGAGATTCATCGCGACACCGAAAGGGACTTCTACATGTCCGGAGCACAGGCTAAGGAGTACGGACTGGTAGACGAGGTCATCTTGGAAAGAAGCGCAGAGCGTCCTCTGAAGCCGGTTTAATAAGGTGTTCTCCCCTGCTCTTCATCTCGACTTGCCGCCCGGACGGATTTCAGCTTCTTTCTCCCGCAGAGGATGTTTATAGGCGGCTCGATGATTAGATGATTATTAGTCAATCTGATAAAGTGATTTCTACGAGGAGAATTAAACATGAAACCGGATACGCTCGTATGGGCAAAAGACAAGTCTGGACACAGGCATCTGTGTCCTATGGATATTCTTAAAGATCCCAATCGTGTAGGGGATAAAGACGTAACCAGGTGTATTGATAGTGACGATCGGTTGAAGTCACGTCAATTTGTGCCGTCCAACGACCCCAAGGGCAAGATTAAATTCACTAAATCGATTAGCCTGAATTGAGTTTTGCGGACCTGTAAGCGACGCAATAGGTCCGGCTGTCGTTTTTGTTCACTGCGTGGCGGCGTCTGAGAATTTTCGGGCGCCGCCCTTTTTTGTCACGTGACATGGGGGTATGTCTGCTATATAGTGTGAGCGTTCGAAGGCAGCCGATATAAGGAGGGTATCGATGCGAGCGCTACTCGGGGACGATATTTTTTGTCATTCTGGTTATGGCAATGGCAGGCTGCTCCACCACCTTTTTCAAAGACGACGGGGACTCCCGTCGGGACGGCACTTCCTCCGATGCTCAGCTTCAATACGGGGGCCAGTACAGAGTAAGGGTCCAGGCAAGCCGCTAAACCAGCAAGACACTCTCAGCTATCAATCCATGAAACAATAAGGGTCGTCCTCGATCGATCCGGCGCCAATCTGTGAGCTGCGGCAACGTACAACCCGGCGATGCGAACGCCTGTCGTCTCATGCCGCCACCTTGCCTTTTCTAAATCTGTGAAATATGGTAAATTGCCCGCAGGTTAACAAAGGATAAGGGCCATGAATTTTGACGAGAATGAGTTTTTCCGAAAGGCCACACTGCAAATCTGCAGCAGCCTCGATATCGATAAGGCCCTGTTAAACTTCCTTGAATATATTCGACCCTTTTTGCCGGTATTCGGTGTGGGTCTCTCTTTGGTTGAACTGGGCACCGGTACTCTCAGGGGCCTTGTCATATTTGACCGCGACGGGAACAAACAGTCTTTGCCTTCCATTCAGTTGTCCAGGGAAGCAATCCGGGAATTGGAATCAAAGCAGAGGTATGGTGACACCAGGATCGTTGACTGGAAAGAAGAAGATGCAATGGCGAAGATTCTTCGCCCTTACCTTGACCTGTCGAAGCATTCCATTCTGGCTATGGATCTTACTTTAGAAGGCAAACGCCTGGGGTTCTTTTCCATTTTCGCGGAGGGGAAAACAGGGTTCACCCAGGAGCATATCGACCTCTTCTCGCTTTTGAAAGAACCTTTTTCAATAGCCATGTCCAATGCTCTCCGTTATGAGGAACTGGTGAAGCTTAAAGATATCCTCGACGCTGAAAACCGGGAACTCAGCCGGGAAATAAGGGGCTTTTCAAGCTCCGATATAATTGGCGCCGAGTACGGGTTAAAGGGAGCAATGGTGATGGTGCGGCAGGTTGCGCCCCTCGACAGTCCGGTCATTCTCATGGGAGAGACTGGAGTCGGCAAGGAAGTCGTTGCCAACCTCATCCACCACACCTCACCCAGGAGAGGGGGGCCATTCGTCAAGGTAAATTGCGGCGCTATCCCCGAGAATCTGATAGACAGCGAACTCTTCGGGCACGAGAGAGGTGCGTTTACAGGGGCCATAACCCAAAGAAAGGGCGCTTCGAGCGCGCCGACAGAGGTACCATTTTTCTCGATGAAATCGGCGAACTGCCACCCCAGGCACAGGTCAGGCTCCTGCGAGTGATTCAGCACAAAGAGATTGAACGTGTGGGCAGCACAAAGACCACCCCCGTCGATGTCCGAATACTTGCCGCTACCCACAGGGATATGGAACAATTGGTCCAGGCAGGCGCATTTCGGGAGGACCTGTGGTTTCGCCTCAATGTATTCCCTATAACGATTCCCCCATTGCGCCACCGCAGGGAGGACATTACGGCCCTGGTTCACTACTTTATTGAAAAAAAATCGAAGGACCTCAAAATCTACCCGCCACCCTCGGCTTCGGTCGAAGAGATCGAGCGCCTGAAGGCTTATCGCTGGCCCGGCAATGTACGGGAACTGGAAAACCTGATCGAGCGTGAGCTTATCCATATACACGGCAAGGGAAGCATTGAGCGGCTGACATTCGAACATTTAGACATCTTGCAGAAAACCAAAGTCTCGGGGGCAGGGCAGGAAACAGGCCACGATCAGCTCACACTTGATGAAGCAGCGTCCGCGCAAATCCGTCAAGCCCTTCAAAAGTCCAAGGGAAAAATAAGCGGTTCCAAAGGTGCCGCTCAACTCCTTGGAATAAATCCCAATACCCTCCGAAGCCGGATGAGAAAACTGGGTATTCCCTTTAAATATTCTTGATCGGAATAAAACGGATGAGGAAGGCGGAAATCCGTCTCCCTCATACATCTTATACGGACTTGCGTTCAAGATGATTCACAAGGGGCGCGTACAACTTTGCGGACCGGCATATCCAGGTTGCCCAGCGCCGGGCCGAAGGCATGAGGAGGAGGCGACGCAGGCGTACGCCATGGTACGTCGAGGAGCCGACGACGAAGCCAACGCAGTGAGCGCTTGAACGCGAATTCGTATTAAGCAGTTATGCCTGAGATGTTAAAGTCCGGGGCTGCCCATGAACATCGGGACCCGCGTGGCTTCCTCATTAGCGGGGCAGGCAATCGCACGCGCGTTCGTATAGTCCGGATACGCAGGCGATGCTATACAGGGATAAGGGGCCCCTGGCAGGGACTGGCTGGGCCTGTCCGCATCTTTGAAGCCGACCGGGTCGGCGGAAACTGCCGGGTTGTCGTTGCAGAAAGACCAACAACCGGCGTTAGCGCTTGAAACCAGGGCGAACGCCATGACCAACACAACCAAACCACTCATAATCGATCTCATCACTTTCTCCTTCTCTGGTAATCGGGTTTCTGTTTCTGCTTTCGAATTCCGCAGTTACCAGACAGATATGGCAATGTTGGTGCCAAGGCGTGAAAATTTGGATTGCTTTTATATGTAATTGTATTTATTGATAATCTAAACCAACGGGTGATTTACCGAAATAGACCGGCCTGGAATTTATGAAATGCGATATGTTTTTTTGTTACATATCACACTTTTGTCAAATGGCGTGAAACCCGGAAGTGATACGGACTTGCGTTCAAGATGATTCACAAGGGGCGCGTACAACTTTGCGGACCGGCATATCCAGGTTGCCCAGCGCCGGGCCGAAGGCATGAGGAGGAGGCGACGCAGGCGTACGCCATGGTACGTCGAGGAGCCGACGACGAAGCCAACGCAGTGAGCGCTTGAACGCGAATTCGTATGAGTGGAAATCCATGAAACAATAGGGGTCCCCTCGATCGCATCTGCCGCCCTCACTCGATGAACGGACCCAGGAGAAGCCCCCCGTCAATATTGTTTGCGTTGGGGCCGCGATCTATCTTGAGTGCTGAACGCTTGCCGAGATTGCGCTCGAAGATTTCGCCGTAGTTGCCGGCGGCCGCGAGGACGCGGCGCTGCCAGTCTTTGTCGAGGCCAAGTTCGGGCGCCAAGACCGGCATCGCCCCTGCACCCCCTGCATACCATCGGGTTTCCGGCCTCTCCGCGTTTACCAGCGTATGCACCGTCCACGCGACGATCGATGACCACTGCGCATCCTCTGTTCCCGTGGCGGCCATCACGGGGAAGACCGCCAGGGTCTCGGGAAGGATGCGGCTCGACAGCCGGTTCACCCCGGGGTCGAGGCGGACCGAGGCGAGCGTCGTAATCTCGCCGGCCAGGGCGTGGCAGCTCTGCGCGTTGTAGGCATCGATCATTTCTCCGTCCTCGGTGAAACCCCTGCGGAACCAGTTCTTGTGGGTCCTGTCGAAATACGCATTCAGGGTCCGCTCGACCGGACTGCCGGTCGGAAAGCAGATACTGTTCCCGGAAAGATCGTCGACATGTTGCTCGGCTGAGCCGGCGGGCGCCATCACCGCATGGGATTCGAAAAAGACGGCGGGGCCGGGCAGCACCTTACCGGCCAGCTTCTGCTCGTCGATCTCGGAACCCGTTAGAAAATAGATATCGTCCTGCTGGTTGCGCACGGCGTCAAAGTCCTTCGGAGTCCCGTATGCGTGGTACTCTATACGTTCGGGGGAGCCGAGGACTGCGGCCGCCGCCGCGCGGCATACGTCGACTTCGAGGCCTGTCCAGCGACCGTGAACATCGGCGCTCGCCATGCCCGGTCGCGCGACGCTTCCGCAGCGCACGAAGCCGCGCGCTTTGACCCGCTCGGTTACCCCGCCCGCCGTGGCCTCGGAGATCGAACAGCAGACGAAAAGCAGGGGAAGCAGCATTGACAGGATACGCATAGTCACTCCATACTAGAATCAGTTATTTTCTTGTTTTTTTAACAAGATTTTGGACTCCCGCTGTCTTCGTGCGCTTCGCAGCCCTTCGTGTGCGAGCATGGGATTAGAGCCTGCCCCGGAAGTGGCCTTGATCCGGGGTTCGAAAAGTCACGATGGATCGGGCTGTTACGATCTTTTCATTTCCCTTCGCGGCTCTTCGTACTACTATCGATCATCTTCTTGTTTTTTTTGCATCGTTTTCATGCCGCCAACTCAGGAATCCTTTTGCTATCAGCGTTTAAGGCGCAATGTAAGGCGGTGGAGATTTGGCACCCCTTGTTGCCGCTGGCTTTTCATCCTGTTAGTCCTGTTAATCCTGTCTAAGGCCTTGTCTTTTTTGGTTGCGGCTCTGCTGCTCAAAGTTTATCCGTGTCCAGCGGGCGGAGATTTGGCACCCCTTGTTGCCGCTGGCTTTTCATCCTGTTAGTCCTGTTAATCCTGTCTAAGGCCTTGTCTTTTTTGGTTGCGGCTTTGCTGCTCAAAGTTTATCCGTGTCCAGCGGGCGGAGATTTGGCACTCCTTGTTGCCGCTAGCTTTTCATCCTGTTAATCCTGTTAATCCTGTCTAAGGCCTTGTCTTTTTTGGTTGCGGCTCTGCTGCTCAAAGCTCCTCCGGGATAAAGTCCCTGTCGCGGTTATCTTTCGTTTTAAATCCCAGTTTACCGTGATGTGAAGATTAAATCTGTATAATTCCAACGCTGTGCCAACTCGCGAAACTTGACATTTCGGAAAAAACTCCGTACACTATTTCTGTACATGTCAAGGAGGAACTTATGCCGATCCAAACCACCTACACAAACGCAAGATCTAATCTGGCAGCTCTCCTCGATGAAGTCACAGGGAATCACGAGGTTGTGATCATCAGTCGCCGCGGCGCGGAGGATGTTGCTATGATTTCAGCGGCGGAGCTTTCCAGCCTGACCGAGACTGCGCACCTTCTCCGCTCACCGAAGAATGCCGAGCGCCTGCTCACTGCTCTCAATCGAGCGCTTGCAGCGACTGAGAAGCCGCAAACGATAGAAGAACTGCGCCAGGATGTAGGGCTTCCGGATGACTTATGATGCGATATTTCACCCGGAGTTCCGAGAAGATCTGCGCTACTGGGTGAAGACGGATCGCCGCATTGCACTGCGAGCATTTGATCTCATTGAAGCCATTCTCAGAAGTCCCTTTTCCGGCATCGGAAAACCGGAACCCCTCAAATACCTCGCTCCAGGCACGTGGTCGCGCCGCCTCACTCAAGAGCACCGGCTCGTCTATCTCGTGAGGAATGATCGGATAGACTTTTTGCAGGCCCGCTATCATTATTAAACTGGCATTCGCATTCTGATAATTCGGCCAAATGTGGACAAGTTGACCTGCAAAAGGTATCTTTCATTCTGTTCACTGTTCATTCCTCACCGTTCACTTCTCTAAGTGGAGGACCTATGGTAAAGGACGGCAAACTTCTTGCCCAATTCGAAAGGGCCTGCACCGCCTCGGAAAAACCCGACTATTTTGAAGGTCTCAAAATCTTTGAAGCGATGTGGAAGGAAGGACTTTTGCTTGGTGTTCTGCCCCTCGAGGACCCCCTCGAAGGCATCGATGTGGATGTAAGAATAGCAAGGATATTGAATAGTGTTTGAAGACCTGCTCGCCAAAATTGCACGGGCGCTGAAAGAGAGCGGTCTGCCCTACATGATAATAGGTGGGCAGGCCGTGCTTTTGTATGGCACGCCAAGGATGACCAAAGATATAGATATCACGCTCGGCGTGGGTGTCGGTGACCTGGAAAAGACCGTTGAAATTGTCGGACGAGTCGGTTTAGAGATCATTCCGGAATCGTTTGAAGCTTTTGTGAAACAAACGTTCGTCCTGCCCACAAAGGATGAAAGCACCGGGATAAGAGTTGATCTTATCTTTTCATTCACTCCTTACGGAAGGCAGGCCATAGACAGGGCAAATGCAGTTTTCCTGCATGGCGCCGCAGTCATGTTTGCATCTGTGGAAGACGTCATTATCCACAAAATTTTTGCCGGACGGCCAAGAGATATCGAAGACGTGCGCTCCATCATCCTCAAGAACCCTGGCTTTGATCGCGAGTATACGAGAAAGTGGCTGGGAGAATTCGACCGTTCCATGGAATCAGATGGTTTCACAAGGCAACTTGAGGATCTGCTCAAAGAAGCGGGCCTCATGCAACTTCAATATGCCGGTAGGCACACGTAAAAAGCTAAGGGTCAAGGTCGATTGCTGGGCTAACGTCCACGAAGACGGCTCTTGTATGGCCCACAAAAGAACCTGCCGAGGAACACCTTGCAAAGGGCACTATTGCGCGGAACGATTCGGACCGGATATACTGATAGCCGAGAAAAGATCAAGAAGTCTGCCAAGATGGAAAATTAGATAGATAGGAAGAAGCCAATAGCTAGAGGCAGACTCTCGATAACACACCATTTTCACTAGAAAAACTGGCCTTCATTACGTACAGTGTTGTAAAGTGTCCAGTTATGGAAAATACTCCAATTTGCGGGTGGGTCGATACACTATGAACATTAGACACACGGAAAGGCTAAATAGAGAAGATGACCTTTTGGGCGGAGATCAGCTATGGTATGGATTATTATTCTTATTAATTTCTTGTTGCTAATATTAGGACTAGGATCACTTAGAAATATCATCTTACATAAAGTTCCATGTATCAGTAGTAACTATTTTGATTGCGCTATTATTGTAGTTTTCATTGTCTCATCATTCATTCTATTTAATACAAGTAAGGAACGACTTATCAGATGTCAAATGGAAGTAAATGTATCCGTCTCTGGAGATTGGGTTCAAAAACAATGGGACGAAAACAGAATACTTGGCATGTCATATTTATTTTTTTCGGGGGACGTTGCAACTATTTCGAGTTCACAAAATACGTCTGGACATCCATTAATATTTACTTTAGATTCTTTAGTACCACCAACTTATAGTAAAGATAAAGATAATGTTAGCCTAATTATACATTATATGTCCGAAGTTAAAGCCGGTAATTGGCCTTTGGGGGCAAGTGTTGATTGTTTGCACATTTACGATGTATGTAATTTATTGCTTCCGTATATTAGGCATATAGATTTAGTAGATGGCTTGATAAAATCGGGAACAGTTGATATAAACTTTTTTATTAATGGCAAGAAAACGTCAGAGCAACGCCTACACATATTAAATATGACAATACCTAGCTCGGATGATCAAAAAGGTCCAGAAATTAAGCTACATATGGAGCGTCCAGATATTTTCTATGTCTCGAACGAACGATAAATTGACAAAACACACACTGGACAATTGAGCGGATTTTGTCCATATTCCAAAAATACCCTTGAGGATTGGCGCGGGTTTGCGCCCTGTGAAAAACCCCGGAAACTGGACAAAATGACGAACGACCGAAAACACATCACCGTGCGCGAGGTTGAAAAGCTCATGGCCGCCACCAAAGGCAGCCCATTTGAAGCCCGCGACCGTTGTTTATTGCTGATGATGTTCCGGCACGGCTTGCGCGTGTCGGAGGCCTGCGCCTTGCAGCTTGACCAAGTGGACACCGAAAGCCGCGTGATGCACGTGTCGCGCGGCTTAAAAAAGGATTGTCCACCACGCACCCGTTACGCGGCGACGAGCTGCGCGTTATCAAGGCATGGCTGGCCGACCGCGCCACCATGAAGGCGACCGGCAAGGCTTTTTTTGTAAGCCAGCACCGCAAGGCCCTTAACCGGCCACTGCATGGCTGACCATTCGCAAATATGGCGACCTGGCGGGGCTGGAATTGCCTACCCACCCGCACCGGCTACGCCACGCCTGCGGCTTCGCCCTTGCGGATCAAGGAGCGGATACGCGGTTAATTCAGGACTACCTAGGACACCGCGACATTCGGCACACTGTCATTTACACGGCGACCAATCCGGCAAGGTTTGAACGGTTGTGGCGTTGAACCAAACTTTCGTAAAGTCCAGCAAAGGAGACTTATGGATTGGTCATCACCGTTGATTACAGATGGAATTGTTGTTTTGGGTTTTGTAATAACAGGATGGTTTCAAAAAAAGAAAATAGACGCATTAAAACAAAATGTGTGTTCTTTAGAAAGTTCAGTTTCAGCTCAAGAAAAAGTTGTAAAATCTATGGAATTGGCAGCCAAAGTTATTGATGTAGATAAATATAATAAGCATATTAAAACATATTAAGAGCTAGTAGACAACATTGCTAAGAAGCAAATTGACATGATGAAAATTGAACTTAACGAGCGACAGACTAAAACTACCAAAACTGGTGAAGTTACCTTCGATTTGTTACTAAAATACTTACTTTGTTTAATAAGCACATTTACCAAAACCTTGGTTTATGTGCATCCAAAAAGCCGAAGACAGTTAATGGACGATATCGAATATCCTGGACTCAAAGACACTATGTTACCTGCGCTTGACCAAATGAAAGACGTTTGGATTGCCCCCCCTGATACTAGTAAACTTTCCGGTCTCTATGCTGAACTTGGGCCTGCAGTTCCTGCGGGATATAAGCAAGAATGAAAGTCTTTCGCCCTGTGCAGTGTCAAAAATCTTAATTTTTGGCACTATAGCAATTGGGGAAGGTCATCATAACGCTATAGCATGCAATCCCTTTATGCGCCAGCAGTTGACTCGGCCTTAATCCCATGCAAGCAATGGGATTATGATTTTGTAGTCTCTGGAAGAAGCCCAGGCCGTTTATAAGAAACACTTTGCCGAACAAAAAGAAGCGCGCGGCAAACATCTTGACGCCTGGCTGACAGTCAAAAAAGATGTGCTGCGAATCGTCGTGCGTGACTATCGCGGGGAGCATCCCATATCTACGTGTTATGAATACGACCTTTGGTTTCAATGCGCCGGCATTCACCAAATCGAAAAGGGCTTCCGCAGGAAGCGACTTAAGCGTCCTTCGTTTCCTCAAGCTCCATATGTCTATTAAATCAAAATCCGTTCGACCTCACCGAGCGAGACCTGGTCGTTTCGGCGGTTCATATAAGCCGGTCGTGCGGGCGGATTCGTGGTTTGCCATTTGCTGCGCCACCTCAAGCTTCCCGCCGCTTCTTAAATATTCCGTGATCCCTGTCGCGCGGAAGCTGTGACAGCAAATTTTCGTGCGAACGCCGGCATCAACTGCCCGCCGGCGGATCATCCTGTAAACGTCCTCTTGACACATGGGCCGCTCGGTGAGCCCCCGTGCGTGACGCGGCGCAGTACGGAAAAGATACCCCTATGATCGAGCGATGCAAGGACGCCAAGGGCGCGGACGACGTGCCAGTCCTTCTCGACCAAACCGGGGTTTGTGCCGAGAGCGGTCGCGAGTTGTTCAACGAGGTGCCGGGCGAGCACGTTCAAAACTCAAAGAGACCCCGTCATAGCCGAGCTTGCGGCTGACGCGCCCCCGAACGCCCACCACCCGGCCCGTAGGCACCTGGGTTGTCCGGCCGGCGTTGTAGTCTTGCTCAAGCTTGGTGGTTGCGATCTCGACCCCGAGGCGCTTGAGCGCTTCCGCCAGGGTGGCCAGTCCTTTGGGCGGCACGGGTTTGTCAGTGAATGGCGATTTTACGGCCCTCGTGTAAATCCCGTAACCGAGCTTGAGCAGCCGGCCGTTGCGGACCAGCCCGCGAAGAACCCGCCCCACCTGGTCATACCCGCCGAGGTCGCGGAAATCCGCGCGCAAAAACACGTCGCCGCGTTTGCGGGCAATCCGCTTCATGACGCGCGTTTGCAGGTTTTCCGCTCTCATATCACACCCCTTAGCCCTACAAAAATACGACATTTCAATGCGCTTTTCAATAGAAGAATCAAGGGACTAAATAACGGCAAATTAGCCCTCGTCACTTATTATGATCTTATGAAATCATGATATTGAACCACTTCTCTGTTAGCCTTCCTCCATCGTCGTAACGGTAGGTCCTATATATTCTTGTAAAATTCTCGCAGTAATCCTTTAGTAGTTGCGGCTTGCTTTTCCAGGAAAACCGCTCACAAATCGAATCTTGATTTTCCAGATCGCCCGTACAAGCCGGAAGAGGAGTCCAAAATGCCGGAAGAATGGCTTCGGCCCTTGTGTCCTGTGTATTGGATAAATATCTTTTCGTAAAGGTGGCCATAAAAGAAAGGATACTGACGGCTTACTTTTTCAATCCCATGCTTATGCAGGGGAAAATTTGTCCTGGGAGCCCCCCTTCGAGGGGGCGGATGGGAGGAGCTTAAAGGGCGGCCTTTCGTGTGGCGAAGGGGACGGAACGAAGCCGGGCGGGCAAGTTTATATAACTAACCAGTTATGTAAAGCGATAGTGAGGGAAGGCTTCCGGGCGCGTGCTTGCCCATAGTTTGCAAGCGCCGTGACCGCAAGGCCACGTCTGATAAGGCGCCTTATCGGACGTGCCGAAGCGAAGCGACTTTCCCCCAAGCGGAGCTGACCGGGTCCCGAAGCCGTCGGAAGGGACACCGGAAACGCCGGGGCGGGCGGCGGAGATTGCGGTCGGTCGATGTTAAAATCATAGAACTGTCGTGACAGGTGCAGTGCGTATGACAGATGTGTGTTCCTCTCATTGCATGCACAGAGTTCAGAGAGGATCTCCAGGGTCTAGCGACCAAGTTCCCTCGACCCAACGTTGCAATGCCTGTGAGGCTCCAAAAGCGACAAGGCCCTTGCCTTTTGCCTCTGTTTCTAAGACTACCCGCGCTTTGTCGTGGCAGTGTCTTAACAGGAAAGCCGCCGCCATTACCCTAACATCTGCCCGTTCGTGCGCAAGCAGTACCGCTAATTCCTCTCGTCCCGCATTCCCATGAGAGCGGAGCTTCTCAAAAGCACTGATGTACTGCTTGGCGCATTTGTTACCAGTTGCCGCATCTCCGTTTTCGATGGCCTCATTTTGGGCCACCACCGCATCTGCAAACTTCTTTACAAGAGCTTCATATTTCATGGTATGGCTCCAAACTGCTTCAAGACCTGTAGGCCAAATTGCTGCTGCGCGTCAAAAGATTGATTACCGAGCCATTGCCTAACGGTCATGTTCGTAAAGCCGGTGATCTGGGGCTGATTAGAGGAGTAAAATCCGCTGATTTGCTGATGCACCGGCGTGTCCACCTGTATTAGGTTGCTTGGGTTGTGGATCGCCTCTGCGCCAAAAGTATCAACGTTATCCGGAGTCTGCTCAACGATATGATGCCATTGCATTCCCGGATCAGCTGGTCCATATTCGCTTTTGAATGCGTCAAACGATTGATATCCTGCCCCTTTATTTGGGATGTATGTTCCCTCGCCTGCGGGATCTTCCTCCAATTGGACCGGCCAGGAAGCGGCAACAAATGCTCCGGCCCCGGCGAGTAGAGGGCCGACAAACGATGATTCCTTTGGGATTTGCTGAAAGGTTTGCCAAGTGTCGGACCCCAATTGCATCAAATATTGTTCAGCATTCTCGAATGCAATTTTGCCTCCCTGGTTGCCAAGGAAACCAAGCAGGCCCAAGGCTCCAGAATCGCTGGTCTGCGAATTGTTTGCGAAACTGTTGAGGCTCTGGTCTCCGGGACTGGTTTGATTCGAGTTGCTCGACATCCCATAGTACTGGCTGTTCGGGTTGGCCGTCAACTGTGGCAGGAGCCCGCTTGGATCAGTAAAGCGAACAGGATTATTCAACCCATACGCGTACCTGTTAATCCCGCCCTTAAGCCCTACGGGATCTCTTTGCACAAACCTCCCGATTGTTGGATCATAATACCTTGCGCGGTAGTAAACAAGGCCCGTCTCATCGAGTTCACGGCCCGTGTAGCCGTACTGAGGGACGGTGCCGGTCGAGGCAACCTGGTTTCCCCAGGCGTCGAAGCGCTGTGTGCCGGTTACAGCGGCATTGCCGTCCGTTATCATTACAACGCTTCCAAGGCCGTCCTGGTGATAGTATTGAGAACCTGAGGTCCACCACCTGATGATGGGAGCGTCCGTGCCCGGACCAAAGGTGTACTGGGCCGTGGCATAGGACCAGCCTGTGTCATATTCGAGCGCTATATTCTGGCCGTTGTACACATAGCTTGTGGCGGCAGTCCCGACGGTTTTGCTTACCCTTCGCCCCTGGTCGTCATAGGCGTAGCTTTGCGCAGCGAGGCCGGTCACCGATGCCTGCGAAAGCCTGTTCAAGGTATCGTATGTGAGGGTAGTCGTGGTCGCCCCCTGCACCTTGCTTGTGAGGCTGCCGTTAAAATCGTATGAAAGCGTTGCGAGGACAGTGCTCCCGTTTTTCAACTGCGTAAGCTGGTTAGCAGCGTCATAAACGAACGTGGTCGTTACCGGCGAGGTCGTCCCCACCTTTTTCGTCAAGCGGTTTCCAAGCACATCGTAGGTGTAGCTTTCAAGCTGGGCTGCGGTCCCGTTATTTGCCTGCGTGAGGCGGTTTAAGTTGTCATAAGTGTACTTCCAGGTGGTTGTGGTTCCATTGACATTTTCCACATTTTGGGTGCGGTTTCCCACAGCGTCGTAAGTGTAAGCGTTGCTGGTGTGGGTGTTGCCGTAATAGTCAAGGTTTGTAAGGCTTGCGAGGGAATTGTCGGCATTATAGGTATAGCTTGTGCCCACAGCCCAGGAAACGCCCTCCGGGAACCACTTCTCGGTCAGCCTTCCTCCATCGTCGTAGCGGTAGCTGATATAGTCCCCGTTTGCGGCATAAATTCCCGAAAGCCTTCCAACCGGGTCATACAGATAATTGGTGTTATCGCCCTCGGAATCCACAAGCGTGTTCAAAAGTCCTCCGGGGCTGTAAGTGTAGTTTAGGACCTTGCCCCCACGGCTATCGGTTACCGAGGAAAGCCTGTGGTCGGAGTCATAAGTATAGGTATAGGTCATGGCCGGGTTGTCGTTTGTGACCGTCAGCGGTTGCCCCAGGACGTTTCGCGTGCAGGCGAGGTTTCCCGCCGCGCTCGTTCTTGTCAGAAGCTGGTGGCCGTAGCCCCAGGTGTAGCCCGTGCTTTGGCTTTTGGCGTCCGTTGTCTGAATGACGTTGTTGTTTACATCATAAACAAAAGCCCAGGATTTGCCCAGGGCATCGGTTTCCTTTATCTTTCGGCCAAAATCGTCCAAGACGTATGTCGTCTGCGTGGTCACAACATCGCTTGCCGGATTTGTGCCGGTGGAATCGGTCCTGCCCGCCTGCACCTGGATGAGATTTCCAAGATTATCGTATGTGTACTTCGTTACCGGACGGATGGTGCCGTATGTGGCGTCTGTATAAGAAGGCCCTGCGATCCTGGCCGGACGGTTTAGCTCGTTATAGGTAGTAAGCGTCGTGCGGGAGGCTGAGCCGTCTGCTGGGATGTCTGTAACCGTCGTGGCGTTTCCGTTACTGTCGTAGCTGTACTGGACGGCATGTCCGGCCGTGAAGGACTGGATCATGGGCTGCGTTACGGTCTTGAGTCTTCCATCCTGAGTCCCGTCATAATATACGTAAGTTGTAGTGTTGCCGTTCGGGTCTGTTACGGTGCGCGGCTTTCCTTCCAGGTCCAGGGTCCTTGCGACGGCGTGGTTTTCCTGGTCGAAGGCTTTGATTACGTGATTATTTTCGTCATACTCAAATGAAAGACTGTAATTGTCCGGATTGGTTATCTTAATGACATTCCCGGATGCGTCATACTGATAGGCCGTCACAAAGCCCCCGGCGCCGGTCATGGTTAGTTTGCGGTCCGATTGGTCGAACTGCACCCCGGAGCTGTCAATCAAAGTCGGCCAGCCGGAGACGTTTTGCTCAAGCCTCTGCTCGATGGTGTTCCCGTTGGGGTCGAAAATAAAATTCCTGAGATTTCCAAACGAATCGGTACCGCTTGTCACTCGGTCAAGGGCGTCATAAACGAACTGAGTTACCTGCCAGTCCGCATCGATGCCGGTAGTAACCCGGCCAAGGCCGTCATAGGAAAGGTTTGCCGTATCGAATTCATTAGGATCGATTACGCCGTCGCCGTCTTTATCGCCCCAACGGGTAATGTTGGTTACGTTAAGGCCCGTCACGTTATTCACGTTATCGGTGTAGCCGTACTGCATGGTCGGCCCATTCTTGCCGGTGGGGTTTGAAATCTGTCCGGCAAAATTCCGGACTCGCTCCGACGAGGTAATGTTGCCAAAAGAGTCGTATGCCTTTACGCTCCAAAAGACAAGATCGCCCGCTGCCGGGGTGTAGGTTGCAGGGTTTATGGTCGAGCCGCCGCTGTCGCTCTTGGCAAGGGTCAGGCGAAACTCCTGGAGAAGGTTCCCCTTGGAGTCATACTGGTAGAGTATATAGTTCCCGTTCGGGTCCTTCATCTTTCCAGGCTTATTGAAAGAATTATAGTAGCTGTACACGACCGTTGAGGTCGATGGGTTGGTCACCTGCAAGACATTGCCGTTGCTGTCGTATGTATACTGGGTAAGATAGCCTTCCGGGTCTTTTTTCGTAAGGCGATTGTGGACCTGGACCGTATCGTAGGTATAAATGTGTTCTGCTCCGTTTTCCTCGACGATCTTTAAGGGGTTTCCGTATTGATCGAAAAAGAAAAGTCGGGTATTTCCGCGTTCGTTTATCTGGACGGTTTCGCGTCTGAAATCGTTATAAGTGAATGTATTGGTTTGTCCGAGGTCCACTCCTCCACTTCCAAATGCCGAGTGTTGAAAAACGCGCCCGTTATTGTAATAGGCAAAGCTCATGCCATTTCCACGCGGGAGAGTGTAGCTTTTCATCGAATGATTGAGAATGTTCCCCGTTTGACCGTCTGAGGAAGAGTAGTAGGCGTAGGTCACGGGGTTTTGTTTTCCGGCCAGGGAGAGCGGGTTCTGGACAGTGGTCAGGTTGCCGTTGCCGCTCGGGTCATATCCGTACTGCCAGGTGCGTCCGGTCCAATCCTGGATCTGGGTTATATGGTTTCCGGAGTATGTGAAGGTGAGCGCGCGGTTCAGGCCGTCTGTGACAGTTGCAAGATTTCCTCCGGGGTAAGCAAGCGACAAGGTGTTGCCATTGCGGTCCTGGATGGAGAGGAGATTCGCCTTCTGGCCGACGGTGCCATTGACGCTTTGGAAGGTGTAAATCATCCCGTTTTTTTCTGTGACGGTGTAGGTGCCGTTTGACAGTCGCTTGAAGACAACGAAGATACCCGGCGAGTTGGTCAGAGTAGAATTTACCGGAATGCCGTCGGTACTGCTTGAGAAGCCAAAAAATTTCTCCGCCCCCGTGCCGTCGGTCCAGCTTGCCTTGACCAGCCCGTTCTCCAAGCCGTAGAATGTGAGAAAGTGGTTGAAACTGTGGGTCCAGCCAAATCCAAGGGGGCCGTCCACCGGGTTTTTGCTGTTGTACCACCTGTCGAAAACAATCGGGAATCCTCCGCGTCCCTTGATCGAGATGTCCCGCTCATTGTGGTACATGTTCCCGGTAACCACGTTTACAGGGTCACCGGCAGACGGGGTGTTAGGGGTCTGGCCGAGGGTCTCAGTGGTGGAATTTGAGAAGCCTGTGTTATTGATGACGCCCTGGGGCACTGAAGATTCGGGCGTGTAAATGTCTGTAAGCGGTTCCTCGTCGATCAGCGGATATCCTCCCCCAAGACTTCCGTTTATGGGAGCGCTTATGTAGCTCATGGCTGAATGAACAGGGTTTTCGTTTTCCACCATGAAAACCGCGCCGTTCCACTTGATGTTGCTGTTCTGCCCGGAGAAGTCTTCGGAATAGGAGATGGTATTTTTCGGCACAGTTACAGTGGCCCCATCATTGACGTAGTTTGTGATCTGCGTCTTGTAGTTAGCCATGGTCGAGTCCATGAGACTGTTCCAGCTACCGATATTCGCCGAGGTCAGGGTAACGATGGGAATTGCGGTTTCATTGGCAAACTGGATGCCCCGGACGGTAGATACCGCGTCCAGGCGTGCGTTTTCCTGCCACACGTAATGCTCGAAGGCTGAATTGTCATAGCAGCACAGCTTGAAGGTGGGCCAGCTCTCCTGCATTATTCCTTTTACAGTTGTCTGCGTGGTGTCGAGTTTTATGGTCTCAAACATCCCTCCCTTTACGTCCACCAGAAGTCCGCCGGGACTCACGGCGAAAGGAACGTCAAACATATAGGAGACCTTCATATTGGAGGAGGTAAGTCCGATGCTGTTGCCAAAAAGAGTGTACACGCCGTTAAGTTGACCGATGGTTTTCGAGCTGTCCTCTGTATAGCGCAGGTATTTAAGGAGAACCACGTTTAGATACTCGCCAAGGGTTGCTTCGTAGGCCGTGGCTTGGGCCGGGGTCGGGGCGGGATTTGCGCGGGTGGCGGCAATAAGATTTTGCGCCCTTTGTGCGATCAAAGTATCGGATGCCTGGTGCGCGTATGATTGCAGTGCGTGGTAATTTCCCGCCTTTATGTTTGTGTAAACGGTCTTATTGATGCAATGGGTATCGGAGTCAACCGGATCGAAGGTGTTGCCTGAGTCGTTTACGCATGACGGAGTGTACGTCTCCTCGGCAATGTCGAGCTTCAGGATTAGCTTGTGAGCAGTGTTGAGGGTGAGTGGGTTAACGCCTTTTGGAGTGGCGCCTGTGGCTACGGTCGTCCCCTCGAGTTTTACTACCGGGAGGACATTCACCGTCCCGGCCGGAAGCGAGCCCAGGTCCCCGCCCCAGGAGTTCCAAAGCGTCTGACTGGGTTGGTCGGACGGAGTATAGGAAAGACTGATGCGTCCGAGTGTGGCAGTTGGATAGGAGAGGACCGTTGAAAGAAACTGGTTGGAGTTTGCGTCCTGGACAGTGACGGTTAGCTTATAGCGATGTGTGTCCGGAAGGACCGCCGTCTCAGGCGTTCCCGTATTGGTCCAGTTGTAGAATTGCACGACCGTGTAGGGCAAAGAGGCCGGGAGAATATCGATATCGAGGGTATCCGGTGTGCCCGTATATCCGACATCAGCGAGGGTATTGTTGTTATTGTTCGGCCCAACCCCCTTTATATAGGTTTCCACCTGGCCGGAATATATCTCATAGGGAAGCTGGTCGGTTCGGGCATGGAAGTACCCGGTGCTGCCGGTAGTGTAATCGAAGGTTACATTTGTAGCAATGCCCGGCTGGTATGTCGGCCCTTTGAAGCTTGCGTCGAGGGGAATCCAGCGGTACCCTTTGGTGTCGAAAGGAGCGCCCCGATAATGGCCGTATGGGACGCATGCTTCAACCCATACGTGATCGAGGAAAATGCCGACTACCTGCTGGGTGCTGGAGTCAGTATCAGTGCCCGCAGATATTCCAGCAATGTTTAGTATCGATTCGGCGGCATGGTAGCCCTTGGCCCCGATCCAGAGTGGTCCCTTGCCGTTTGCGCCAGATGGAGACGTATCATCGACTCCGATCTGCCCCTTCACGTACCTGGCGGGGATGTTGGAAGCACGAAGGAGCGCAATAAGAAGGGAGGCATGGTCGGTGGCGTTTCCCGCCCCTGAGATGAGCGTTCCCTGTGCTCCTTTTAGCGAGCCGTAATAGACTTCGAATTTGATGTTGTCATGGACCCACTGGTATATCTTGGCGGGGGAGTATCCGAGCTGTTGGGCAAGGTTTTTGATATCAGTGGTGAACTGTATGTCCTGCCCGTCTGCAGCCAGATCCGCAGCCGTGTAAGTGCAGCATTGAGCATCATTTGGGATTGGCGGCGGTCCGGAATTGCCCAGGGAGGCGAAAAGGCTTTTTGCGCTCTTAAGATTGTCCAAACTATACTGCGGGACCTTGTCACTTGCGGATTGCTTGGATACGGCTCGTTCCGGCCATGTTCTCCATGTGGGAAACGGCTTTGTATCCGCGTCTTGCTCTTTTACCCTACCGTGAAGCTCGTGGAGGAGACCCCTTGCCTTTTCTAGCGCCGCCTTCTTCCCCTCATAGTTCGGGCTGGAGCCAAGTTCTTGAAGTACGCCTCGCAAACTATTGAAACGATCCTCGACTCTAGCTTCGATTTCGTCCCACGCTTTCACCTTTTCAGGCAGGTTCAGCACCAAGAGTTTTTGGCGAATAGTATCGAAGTGTAATCGAACATCCTCATGCACAAGCTCAAGGTCGTCGAGCCTGCCCTTCTCCGGCATACATGCATCTTCAGGTGCCATGACGCGCAAAACCTCGGATAGGTCGTCCAGATAGCGGTGCAGCCGCTCTGACGCCATATCATGGTGCGGCGTAGCGTTTTGCACCAGTGTCTTCACCACGTCGTCGGGGAGCGGCGCAACGTCCTCATGACCTGCAAAAGCGCCGGAAGCAAAAAGAAAGACAACCATAATCCCCAAGAAAAGGGCCGCTATCCTCTGTGCTGGAATTGAAGTTCGCCGGACCATCGCAAGTCCTCTCCGCCTTATCGCAAGTTGAAAGAATTGTTTTAAGCGCCTGTTCCGCCTGCTCGTCTTCGCCGACCGATGGCAAGGACCACAAGGAGAAGACACATCAAGGCCGCCATGCCGACCGGAGACAGTGCTGGCACCGGGGACGCCGGGCCGTTGACTGTAATCTGGTCGGGGGTTGTGCTGCATGAGCCGGTTGCGTCGCAGACCTGAATCGAGAAATCAAAAGTACCCGTTGTGGTCGGCGTGCCGGAAATTGCCCCGGTTGATTTATTCAGGCTCAACCCATCAGGCAACACACCCGCCACCACAGTCCACGTATACGGGCCCGTCCCGCCGCTTACCGTCAGGGTCTGGCTGCAGGATTGGAAATCGGTGCACGGGGCGAGCGATGATGAAGTCGTTACGCCCGATACAGCCAAACCGTTGCTCCCGATGAGATTTCGGGGATTGTTGCCCACAATGGGAACCACGCTGTCAGGAATGCCATCAGAATTGCTATCGGTGAGTGTCGTTTTGTTAAAGGCCTTTAATACCATGGCAGTCTGAAGCGGGTCGGACGCCCAGCTTCCTAAGAGGTCCTGATGATTGACCAGGTAATCCAGTGCCGCTCCCATGGAGGGATTTGTGGAGTTCACTTCTGCTAACGCCTGGTAAGCAAGGGCAGTCTCAAAAATCGTGCTTTGTCCGTAATCACTGAAACCGCCATCGGAGTTCTTCTTTGTCAAGAGCCATGAAACACCGTTGTTTATAGCTGTAGTGATACTATAGGTTGGGCCGCCGCAACTGTTGCTGTCCCATCCAGTGTTTTTCTTTGTCTCATTAAGTTCGATAATTGTTTCTACCGTGGGCAGGATCGCACCCTTTGAACCGGATGCAGGAGCACCGGTGACCGACTGAGTGTAGGACCAACTGCCGTCGGTTCCTTGAGAAGACAGAATGTTACAGTATACGGAATTGGCCAAGTCCTGGAGCTGGTTTGTGTAGGTGTACCCGGAAATCCTTATTGAGGCTAGGGCGAGCGGTGTATCCGGAAAGCTTGTGCCGTAGTTGAAATATGTACCCCAAGTGGCGCTGTATGCGTTGTTTTTGAGCAATATGAGACGGCCCAAATCAGACGTTGGGCCGACCGGGAAAAACTGTAAGGCATAGGCTCCCGATAATGCGCTAATCTTTCGCGACAGCGAATCGACACTTGGAGCATCGGCGGCTTTAAGCCACGAGATCGCCGACCCGTAAAACGGGCCGTAGGCTATGCCTGCATTCATGAAGGCATCGAGCACGAGCGCGGTTGTTTGGACCTCCGTACCCGGAGCGGATTGCCAACTGCCATCTCCCCTCTGGTGCATTAGGAGCCATCCGATGCCTGCGGAACGGGCCGAATCGACCTGAGCCTGGGTTGCAGCCCGTGCCTCCGTTGTGAAAAGCGCAAGTGCGACGATAACGAGCATTCGTAATACGAGTGGCATAGTTGACCCCCTTATGGATGGCCGCGTTTTTCCCTAAAAACAAAAAGCCCGGACAAGAGCATTCGCTCAAGTCCCGGCTTCCTGGTCCGAACAAATTAATGCCGTCAGCGAAGTACCCGCATCATTATCGGCGGAAATCCACAGATCCGAATTTTTTGCCGTTATTCCATACCCAGACGGTTTGCAAGTGACAGTAGCCGACTGACTGTTACGGGACCGTGACGGTAAAGTTAAGTTTAAAAGAAGGAATGCAAATTGTTGGCGATGGCTGTTTCGTGAGCAGCCCCTTAAATGAGAATCCGCTCGACCTCGTTGAGGGAGACCTGGTCGTTTCGGCGGTCGAATAAGCCGGTCGTCCAGAGCGAGCATGACTCACTCGGATCACCCAACCACATTGGTTAATGTGGCTGGGTATAAGCCCACCTTACCGGGGCTGTCCCCCTTGCAAATCTACGGCCTGGATTTTAAAGTTGCCCGAGCAGGTATTCTTTTCGAAAGCGTCCGGGGAAACGAGCATATCAGGCTTGATCCCTCCTCTAACCGGAAGGGTCTTATCAAGGTAGAGCCTGACCTCGGAAAGCATGCCGTGCTCGCAGATAAACCGGATCATGTTGCTCTTGTCGCCGAAATCTTGTGCTGCCGCCGCCTGGATGTCGCCGAGTCGGACATTCTTTCCGATATTGTCGGTAACGAACCTGCCCAGGTTAGCTTCGGCGATGCTTTGCGCGAGACGCGTCGAGGTAGCAAAATAATCGTCAGCTCGGATACCTGAGCATACTCCGTGCTTGTACCACTCGTGGTTTTGCAGGCACGATTGACAGCCCGGCATCACTTCCCCCAGCTTCTCAAAAGTACTCTGCTGGATATCGGGAAACGGCATTTGACACCATTGATCATTGTCGTCTTGCTGTTTGATTCTTTTCGATACACCGCAATAAGCATACCGATGATGCTTATCTCCCTTAACGCTTGGCCAAAGGCCGTGGAGCGCCATGTTTTGGGAATCGAACCTCTGCGGGGTCTCAGATATGCACTCTTTCTTGTCCGGGTGTGATGCGCAGAAGGCCGGTTGCCAACTCAGCGAGAAAACATAATAGTCGAACTGCCCCGCTTGTTGAGCGTACAGAGCGGTTCCTGCAGTAGATAGCAAGCTGAAGGCCAGTACCAACGAAAGCAACAATCGTTTCATCTTCCTGGGCTCCGCTATGTTTCGAAGCAGCAGTCTAACTACAACGCCATATCGGAATAGCATTCTCATCGCTGCCCCCCCAATCAGTAAGAATATGCCCCATCGGCGTTCTGCAACCGGCCTCTTATGCGGATTTGCGTTCAAGATGATTCACAAGGGGCGCGTACAACTTTGCGGACCGGCATATCCAGGTTGCCCAGCGCCGGGCCGAAGGCATGAGGAGGAGGCGACGCAGGCGTACGCCATGGTACGTCGAGGAGCCGACGACGAAGCCAACGCCGTGAGCGCTTGAACGCGAATTCGTATTAGGGTTCCTGGAGCGATCCCGTCCAAGTTTCAAAGCTCTGGTCGCCGTTTTCCTTCTGAGTATAAAAAATCGTGTAGGTAAGGTATTTGGTGCCTATGAACCCGTTCGATCTTCCTTGAGTATATCTCTTCCGCCACGTTCCGGTATTAAAATAGACCTGGTCAATATCGCTTGACGTGACCCGGATGGGTACTTCCAGCGCATTGTGCGTGTGTCCCATTGCAACGTATCTGTAGTCGGAAGTATGAGTCAGGAAATCCTGCGCCGCGTTGATCAAAGCCTCATCCGCCTTGCCCGGTTCAACCTTGTCAGACGACCCGAAAATCTTATCGAATACTGTAACCAGAGTCTCCGCGGCGCCGACATTGAACCGTCCAAACATTCTTATGGCGGTCTGAAGCATATCGCTGGAATCTGAGGCAAATGGATTCAGGGTGCGATGCCTTTTGTACCACCTCTTGACCATATCGAGATTATTGAAGTTTTCGGCGATCTCTTGGACTGCCTTGTTGATCTCATTCCGGATGTCCGGATTCTCTTGAACCTGATAGAAGAGCCAGTGCAAAACAGCAGGAATCGGTCTTACGTTGTCAATCTCCTGTAGATTACGTTCAAGGGCTGTGAGATCCGGTTGAAGCTGAGGACTCATCTGCTTCACATGATTCATGATCGTGTATGGCAAAGCGGCGACAAGTTCCGTAGTAATAGGATCTCCTATGGGGACTTGGGCATAGTCGGAATCGGTGTAATGGCTTGTCCCTTCGTAATTCCACTGGTCAAACTCATGTCCGTGCCTTGCAAGGACGCCGTACTTGTTGCCATATTGCAGATCGTCGTATAAATGCGGAAATGGGGCCGTTCCTGCAGGCATTCCGAGACTGGCCCGGACCTTGCCCCTAAGGCTGTCGAAAAGGTTGCAAAGTCTGTCATGATTGCCGGGAATATAGACCTTCTCGACTTCCACCGGTGAGCCGCACGCTTTCGTCAAGTCTTGGAATATGTCGAAGGTGGCTGAATTCTTTCGCAGGATGTCATCCATTATTTTATTGGCATGACCTTCGACCGCACTCACGTTGGTCCCCCACGGCCTCTCGGCTTGCGGGACGTTAAGCCAATAAGTGGTTCTGAGCAGATCGAAAACATCTCCCAGGAAAACGATTCTCACTTCCTCAGGCTGGTCGCAGGATTTACAGATGTCCTCGAAAGCCCCTTTGAAGGCTTTGGCCGATATATTATGTGCCCCGGCCGTTCCATCGATGAAATGCAAATCGCTGATAAATACGAGCATGGCCAATCTCCCTGACATGAGAGCCTCTTGCAAAACGTCACGAGGAGATCGGAATGCTAGGCGCAAGCAAGCGAGGAAGCGAGGTGTACATTTGAGTACATTGAGCTTCCGAGCGAGCGGATTAAGTGCCGCAGGCCGGCTCCGCAGTAGTTTTGCAAGAGGCTCATGAGTTATTGATTTCCCGGGGCCTCTTCAGCCGTTCCACCTTTAATCAGGCTCGTCAAGCCATTAAACAATCCCCGGTCTTTCACGACATAGAATGTACCTCCCCGGCCGTTTTGGCTCCTTCCGCAATTTTTGTCCTTCAAGGTACCTTGCTGGTTCAAATCGCCGAAAATAGCGTAGGGGTTGTTCGAAACGGGTTCCTGATACCCTCATTCTTGGGAAGTCAACGCCATCTGAATCTGAGACTTTTGAATGACACTACAAACCTCATATCACAAAGAGGGTTACAAAAAGGTTACATCCCACCCATGGTTCCCGATGGTTGGAGTGGCGTCCTGAGCGCATTCGCTCCAAAGGACCCTGTTGAGAATATTTTTTCCTTTTTTGGGCGGTCGACCTAAAATTCACTTCTTAAATTGGCATATTCACTTCACATTATTCTTGCATTGACATCTTATAATGAGGTATACTGTTCGAGATAGTCGCGGGCACACGGAAAGTCCGTCTATCCCCCCTGCTCAACCTGTGGCGGGACCCTTGCGAGATGGCCGGGGTGACGGCCGCGCGACAAAACTTTTCCTGGCGGACCCTCACTGCGTTTCGGGTCTCCCGCTATAAGCGTGACCTGATGCGACGCGTATAGTCCGCGCCCGATCTTTTGTGAGGGCGGTGCTCCCTTCCTTTCGGGGCGCGCGTAGTTCTTTCTGCTCGCGGTTTACCGCTCGCTGTACTTGAGAGGTCTTTATGGAACACCATCTTTTTTGCTTCTCACTTTTGCCTTTTTACTTTTGCCTTTTTACTCCGCCCCCGATTGCCCAGCGCCGGGCCGAAGGCAGAGAGAAGAAGGCGACGCAGGCGTACACCATCTTTTTTGCTTCTCACTTTTGCCTTCTCACTTTTGCCTTCTCACTTTTGCCTTTTTCCTTTTTACTCGCTCCATTTTCCCTGTTTGTTTCCAGGATGTTTCCATGGAAGCTGAAAAAACTAACCATCACAATACCTTACCGATGGAAACACCCGGCCTCGGGACCCCTGGTGTTTCCATCTGTTTCCATGGCGGATGAAAAACGAATATCGAACACAACTCACTTTACCCTTCCCTCATGGAAACACGCAGTCAAGTGTTTCCATGATGTTCCGAAGGAGTTTCCATGGCCCTGAAAAAGATTAATGATGACGCACCCTTGCGATTGATCCGGGAAGGAAACAGCTCGGCGGAGGCGGCGCGATATCTCGGAGTGAGAGTTCTAGGGGGGCCTGACCAAATCCCTAACCCGGACAAGCCGGAACCCAAAAGAATCCACCGCAAAGGCGCACAGACGAAAAATGAAAATTCACAGTTTTGCCCTTCCGTGCTTCGCCGGCTTCCCGCTCGCGTGCACTGCACGCTGGCGGATCCCGTGGGGTGCAGGGGGCGCCCTCACCAAAGATCGGGCGCCGGACTATACGCATTACATGATATCTCTGCGTTAAGCGCGGGACCCGAAACAAAGTGAGGGTCCACTCCCCTGCGCTTTTCTGCACGAATTTCGCAACTAAGATACTAATTCCTCATTCCTAATTGCTATGGAATGCCCTCCCGTCGTGCCTCCACCACCCGCTCCAGCCGGCGCCCCAACACCCATATCGCCGCCCCTCCGGCCACGCCCAGCCCGGACAGCATCAGGAAAAAGGCTTCGTGCGGCATCCGCTCCCAAAACGTGCCGAGGAATCCGGCAAAGTAGTTCCCAAAGAAGCTCGAAAGGAACCAGACGCCCATCATCATTGAAACTATGCGCGCAGGCGCTGCTTTCGTTACGAGCGAAAGGCCTATCGGCGAAAGATAAAGTTCGCCGATGGTAAGGATGAAAACCGTCCCTATGAGCCAGGCGGCGCTGCCGCGCTCCCCCGGCGCCGTGCTGTGGGCCGCGGCTATCATCACCAGGAAGGAAACGCCCGCCAGCAGACATCCCAAAGCCATTTTTCTTATGCTCGAAGGCTCCGATCCCTGCCTGGATTGTCGCAACCAGAACATGTTTATGATCGGGGCTAAAAGAAAGATCATTAACGGATTGAATGCCTGGAACCACGTCGAGGGGATGTCTAATCCCGAAAAATTCCAGTTCGTGTTCCGCTCGGCCCAGAGTTGTAAAGTGTTGCCCTGCTGCTCGTAGATCCCCCAAAAGATAATATTTAGCGCGCAAAGAACTATCAAGACCCAGACTCGACTCCACTCATCGCGCGTCAAAGTTTGTTTTTCTCCCCGCTTCCCGGCGTCCGTCCATGTTCTCTCCACGGCCGGTCCCCGCGCCGGTCTGTCCTCCGGGGCGAGAATTCGCTGCCCGAAAAGATAGATGCACAGGCCCGCAATCATGCCGACGCCTGCTGCGCTGAAGCCGTAATGCCATCCCAGGCGCTGCCCGAGCGTGCCGCAGACCAGCGGCGAGAAGAAAGCCCCGAGGTTTATCCCCATGTAGAAGATCGTAAAGGCCCGGTCCCGCCGTGGATCACCCTGGGGGTAAAGGCTTCCGACCTGTGTAGAAATGTTCGGTTTGAAAGCGCCGTTACCAAGAATCAGGAACAGCAGGGCCGGGAAAAAAAGCGCCTCGACGGCCATAAGGAAATGGCCTATCGCCATAAGGACTGCGCCGAGGATTACCGCACGCCTCCGGCCGATTACCCTGTCGGCGAGCATACCCCCAAAGAAGGGAGTCAAGTAGACGAACGCGGTGTATAGTCCATAGATTTGCGAAGACAGCGGTTGAGGCGCAAGCGGCCCGAAAATCGCCTCAAGCCCGCCTTTGACCACGCCAAACCCGAGCACTTTCTGCCCGGCATCGGGATGCACAAACAGGTGGTCGACCATGTACAGGACGAGAAGGGAACGCATCCCGTAGTAGGAGAAGCGCTCCCACATCTCGGTAAAAAAAAGGACAAACAAGCCGGCCGGGTGCCCGAGAATTGTCCGGCTTTGAGCGGCTTCAGTCGGTGAAACCTGCGGTTGCAGAATCATCCCCCTCTCATTGGCCCGGCAAATACCCGCTCACGTCCCCCATGAGCCCGAAGAGACGGAGTAACGGGTGAAAGGAAAGGCCGGTAGGCTCGCGCGACGCGGCGTTCGGCCCCAGGATCGTTGATTTTCATTAGCACACAAGGTTTCTCGTTGTAAATACAGAGGGAACAAAGGGTAGTGAAGAGGAAAGCCAGGTTTGCTCCCATCAGTCGGTCCGCCTGGCATCTCGGGTCGAATGACTTGAATTTTGTATGGGTTGATTATATACATAAATAAAAGATCTCCTAATCGAAAAGTTGGGATATTGTGATTATCGAACGACTTTCGGCAAGCAGCGGTTTTGAGTGGGACGAGGGGAATTCCGAGAAGAACTGGGCGAGGCACCAGGTAGCGCGTCCGGAATGTGAGCAGGTCTTTTTCAACTTTCCACTTGTAGTCGCAGACGACCAGAAGCACTCGCAGGACGAACAGCGCTACTTCGCATTGGGCCAAACTGACAGAGGGCGGAAGCTCTTTGTGGTGTTCACAGTCCGGGGGAGTCTAATTCGCGTAGTCTCGGCCCGGGATATGAATCGGGTAGAAAGAAGGATATACGATGAAAAAGAAGGTCCCGAGGTTTGAGAGTGAAGATCACGAACGGGATTTTTGGGCTAAGCAGGATTCTGCTGAGTATGTCGACTGGGGAAAAGCAAAGCGGGTATCATTTCCCAATTTGAAGCCATCTACCAGGACAATCTCAATCCGACTTCCCGATTCGATGCTTGACGATCTGAAAATGCTGGCTAATAAAAAAGATATACCTTACCAGTCTCTGCTGAAAGTCTATTTGGCGGACCGCATAAAAGAGGAGACAAAAGGACTTCGCAGGTAGCAGTGGCTTCGCGGTAGACATAAGGAGAGCGGTAAAGGAGGTTTCCATGACCGAAGATAACCCGGGCAGCACCGACAGCGGTATTGTCACGATCAAAAGCCCACTGCCGTTTTCTGAGACGGTGGAACGGCTGAAGTCCGCTTTTGAGTCTCATGGAATAAAGGTGTTCGCAGTAATCGACCAGCAGGCGGAGGCGAAGGCCGCGGGGCTTAACATGCCTCCTATGGTGCTCATACTTTTCGGCAACCCGAAGGCAGGGACGCCCCTCATGGTGGCCAAGCCCCTTTCGGGGCTCGATTTGCCTCTAAAAGCGCTCGTCTCGGAGGCGAATCCCGGCGAGGTGCTGGTCAACTTCAACTCCACGCAATACCTTCTCAGACGCCATGGGCTTCCGGACCGGTTTGTGCCCAACATCGAACCGGCCGCACACCTTATCGAGAAGGCATTGATCGGCTGAGCCGCTTACAGGGCGCATCCGACAAAAGACTTGAAAGTGACGCCAAATCGTGTCTTATATGGCGCTACGAGTGGATTCGGGCGCATATTCGAGCCATATTCCTTTGCTCCTTTTCGCCCGGAAACGTTGGCCTTTTCCCAGGTTCAAACTCTTGTTGATCCATCCGGGGTTTCCGGATGGCGCTTGCTCGCGTTGACGTATGGAACGGCAAATCACTAAGACCTTTGAGATAAGTAACCTCCATATAACCCTCGATAAAGAAGGGGCCCGCGCCTATTCCAAGGTCAGCTATCCTTTGCGATACGGCCGCTTCGCAGAGATAAAGACCCCTGAGCACGTTTTCCAGTTCAACCTGAATGGAGAATTGAAATTCATCCATGGGAGGGGCAAAAATTGGCCGAATCCCTCCGAATGGCTTAAAAGAACGATAACAGATGACTGGACATATTATTCGACAGGCGGCTACGACGGCCACTATGATTGTTTCGGCGAATATTATGTCCCGTATCTGTCATACCCCAGTAACAGCATCAATTCACGGGACCCTTTCAATGAAGATGCCGTACTATCCGCGATTAAGGCCTGGGGCCGTTTGCATGAGAAGTTGATTGAATTGGATTCAGATTCCATTCCCAAAGACATCACAGAATTCATCGATCTCGTACTATTACACTCGCCGGATGAACTCCATAAAAGATCACACAGGATACATGAGATAATCGGAGACAACATAACGGTTCTTCCCCCGGATACCAGGCACGTCGATTACGATGTGATCCCAATAATTATAGCGGATGGTTGCCTGTTCAGATGTGATTTTTGCAGAGTGAAATCTCATTTTAATTTCAAAGAGCGCTCAAGAGAAAATATAAAAGAGCAAATAATAAGGTTGAAAGACTTTTTAAGTACTGACATCTCAAATTATAATTCTATATTTTTAGGTCAGCATGATGCCATAAACTGTTCCATTGACCTGGTGGATTTCGCTGCAACGTATGCCTTTGACACTTTCGAATTGAAAAATTCAAATATTGAAGCTGCCAACCTTTTTATCTTCGGCAGTGTGGAATCCGTGATAAAATCCAGCTACGAAGTATTTGAAAGAATAAATAAACTTCCTTTTCAGACATATATTAATATAGGATTTGAATCGGCAGATCAAGATACACTTGACAAACTTGGGAAACGAATCACGAAGGAAGCGGTTGAAATAGCATTTGCAAAGATTGTTGACATCAATAGAAAGTTTGATCGAATTGAGATCACCTCAAATTTTGTCTTCGGACCTGATCTTCCGCATAGACACATTGATTCGTTTTTCAGGTTACTTGAGAAGAACTTCCATCATCCATTCTATAAAGGCTCGATCTATTTCTCTCCCTTGATAGATGCCTGGAACACAGGTTGGAAAGCAAACGTCAAAAGAGAATTCTTCAAGTTAAAGATTAAGATTCCAGTCCCGTCTTTTTTATACCTTATCCAAAGAATGTAGAAAACAAGCTTTTATAACACCGAAGGATGCTGATTGTCCTGGCAAACGTCATCGTTGTTGAGAAGTTTACGAATGCTCTTTGCCAGGGTAGCGCAAACATAAGGTTTCATGACGAAATCGCAAATGCCCGCTCCTTGAGCCTGGTTTGCATTGATCTGATCGCTGAATCCGGTGCACAACACCACGGGGATATCAGCACGGATCTCCATCACTTGTTTTGCGAGGTCTCTGCCGGTAAGGTCCGGCATCGTCATATCGGTAATGACCAGGTCAAATTCATCGGGGCAGGCGCGGAAGGTCTCCAATGCATGACGGCTGCTTGTCAGAGCGGTAACCTGGTAGCCCAGGGATTCCAGCATTTCTTTCCCTAAATCCGCCAGGGCTTGCTCATCGTCGACGAACAGTATCCGCCCGCTGCCTGTAGGAGGAATCTGCTCCGCATCTTGCGCATCCGCCTCGACCTGTTCCAAAATTTTCGGCAGAAAAATTCGAAAAGTGGTTCCCTGTCCGGGCGTACTACTGACCGTGATCTTTCCTTCATGGCTTTTGACGATACCCTGAACTACTGAAAGCCCCAGCCCGGTCCCCTCTCCCTGGACTTTTGTGGTGAAATAGGGGTCGAAAATCCGTTCCATAACAGCCGCATCCATACCAATGCCCGTATCGCTTACGCTCAGAGATATGTATGGTCCTCCGTTGAGATCCGGATGCTCCGGGTCGACAGATACCTCCTTTGCTTCCGATATCCTCACGCTCAGCGTCCCGCCTTTTGCCCGCATCGCATGGGCAGCATTAGTACATAAATTCATCAACACCTGATGAATTTGCGTCGGATCGGCCAGAACTATTCCGTTCTCAGGATTAACTTTCAGGTCCTGCTTGATCCGGATAGTTGACGGCAGGGATGAACGCAATAGGCCCAAAGCTTCCCGGACAATAGGGACTATTTGCACAGGCTTGCGCTCCTGCTCGCTGTTGCGGCTGAAAGCAAGGATCTGCTTCACTACGTCCGAAGCCCTGGAGGCAGCCTTCAGCACTCGTTCAAGGTTGCCGCGCACCGGGCTTTTTTCCGAGACCCTCAGAAGACTCAACTCGGTATAACCTATGATAACGCCGAGGATATTGTTGAAATCATGAGCGATACCTCCCGCCAGTTCGCCGATGGCCTCCATCTTCTGCGCATGATGAAGCTCTCTTTTCAACTCCGCCTCACGGGTGACGTCCCGGTAAATGCAGACGTAATTAATTAACTCACCGGACTTGTCTCTAACCCCCGAAGCTGTCACCTCGGCATCGTAGAACACGCCATCCTTTTTTTTGCAAACGAGGCGGCCGGTCCACCCCTCTCCACTTATCAGATGATCTTTCCGCAACTGCTTATAGAAGTCTTTATCGTGCTGGTCGCTTAAGATTACACTGGTGTGCCGGCCGATGATTTCTTCCATCCAATGGCCGGTAATGCGCTCAAGGGCCGGGTTGGCGTATTGGATGACCCAATTTTTGTCAGTGATGATTATGCCTTCGGCGACCTGATCGATGGCCGTTTGCAGGCGGACCCGCTCTTCTTCGGCCAGTTTACGTTCAGTTATGTCGCGTATCACGCCTTCGACTCCCAGGATACTCCCGTCTTTGTCTCGTCGAAGAACGCTTGTGACCGACGTAAGAAGCGGCGAGCCGTCTTTTCTGCGGACGACAACCTCATAATCTCTTACAACGCCGTCTTTCTCCAGCCGTTGATAAAACTCGGCGCGTTCGCTTGGACACATCCAAAAGTTTTCAATAGGCTCGCCCAGGATTTTGTCCGCCGGCGCGCCGTAAAGCCTGGACGCCGAGGGACTGACCATGGTCATGATGCCGTTTTTATCGGTGCGATAGAAAGTGTCCTGTATATTTTCAACCACGCTCCGATAACGAGACTCACTGTCCCTCAGCATCTCCTGGGTCTTCTTAAGTAAGGTGATGTCGCGAATAGATTCAATGGCGCCGACGACATTGCCTGCGCTGTCATAGAGCGGCCGGGCCTTGGCCGCAATGGATCGCGTCTCCCATCCCCTCAAAAGCAGATCGGTTTCAGCTAAAATAATGTCGTTCTCTTTCCTTATAAAAGAATACTTCTCCTGGGTTTCTTCGTCGGGCCTAAGTACCAGGTCGATCAGGATCGGCCTTCTATTTCCATAAAAGGCAGCCCCACATTCATGGTCGCCCTTTCCCAAAATATCTTCAACCTTTACGCCTGTCATGTCCTCGACGGCCTTGTTCCAGGCTATGACTTTCCCGCTCAGATCGATTACGAAAGTCGGGTCCGGCAAAAAATCAAAAATTTGAGACAATCGCTCCTGAGATTCTTTCAATGCACTCTTAGCCAGCTCGCGTTCGGAAATTTCGGCTCGCAGGGCGTCATTGGAAGTCGACAGCTCGGATGTTCGCTCCAGCACGCGCTGCTCCATCTCGGAATATACACTTTCCAGGGCCTCTTCTCTTTTCTCCAGAAGCGACGCCATATGGTCAAACGCCTCCGCCAGGTGACCCAGCTCATCAGCAGTATGAGGCAGATCGGTCCGGACTCCCAGTTCACCCTCGCCCAGACGCTTTACAGCCATAACCAGCCGTTTGATGGGCCCTGTAATCATTGAATTCCCAAAAACCCAGGTCAGAAAAAATGCAATGATCCCCACAGCGCCAAGAATCAGCAGGTTACTCCGCGTCTCAAGGACCGCCTCGTGGATTATCAGGTGTTTTGGAACGCCAACAATCACATAAAGATAAGGAACTGCCTCTGCGTTGAGAAAAACCTGTTTGTAGGCATAGATACGTTTTATGCCATCCGCGCCGGCCGCCTCGACAATCCCCCGCTCGGATTTTCCGGAGATGAAGCTATACAATTCATCGGAGATGGGCCCGCCCGGGACAATGTCGTCCTGACCGGGATGAAGTGACAATTGCACACCCTTACAGTCGGTTACGATCACGACGCTGTCTTCAGGTAAACTCATCCGGGACACAAAACCGGCATATTCGTTCAACTTAAAGCCCGCAAGAAGTACTGCGACCGGATTTTTGTTCGAATCCACGACAGGGTAGGCAAAGTTGATGGATGGGACCTTGCTGACCCTGCCCATTACGAATTCCCCAACCGAAAAGTTCAACGTTCTCAAAGCTTCTTTGAAGTGCTTGCGGTCCGACAAATCGACGGTGCCGGGATCAAAAGCAGAGGAGGCGGAAAAAACTTTCCCGTCTGCCGTAGCAGTCCCGATAAAGGAGTAGAACGGATGTTCGCGCTTTATATCTCGGAAAAGAGTGTTGCACGCGTCCGCATCCAAGCTTTGCACCGCGGGAAAACGGGCCAGGGTGCTGAGAAGATACTTCGTTCCGCTGGCAACTTGCTCTTGTTGGGCCGCTATGCTTTCGACGAGAAGAGATACGTCCTTTTCAGCTCTGCGGATCGATTTGCTGCCTTCTTTCACCCCCAGCAAAACCAGTGCAGCGCCTGTGGAGACAAAGACAAAAATTACCAGCAGAAGCAGCTTTTCTCTGATCTGCAATGAGGCCAATGCTCCTAATCGTGGCACGTTATTTCCTTTTAATTACAGGTCTGTTGAACGAGGCTGTTTTCAGCGATTTACTCAGAGAATAATTCGGCTGGTCCTTTTCATTACTCAATTATTATTCTTAAAAGGTTATTAACAGAGGTGGACTATTCTGGAAGAATCTGCACTGAGAACCTCAAAGGCGATAGCGGTGAACGGGTAGCTCCCAGAAAACCTTGTGTCACTCCCCTCCCCCAGGGAGAAGAGGAAAGCTGACTCGGCGATTTTGTTGTAACATTTTTCCAGCCAGGGCCAAACGTTTTGTGAACCGGTCAATACTCTGCGGGCAATTTTGCCAGTTGTTCCAGCGTAAATACCGGACCATCCTTGCAAACGTATTCGGTCCCGATATTACACCTGCCGCAAATGCCTATGCCGCATTTCATGCGCATCTCAAGACTCGAAATGATCCGCTCGGGCGGGAACCCCAGCTCGGTAAGCACCGGCAGGGTGAATTTGATCATGATCGGAGGCCCGCAAATGATAGCGTAAGCGTTTTCAGCACTTGGCGCCTTTTGCTTCGCAACTGTCGGAACGAATCCCACATTGTATTTCCAGTCCGGATCGTTCGTGCCGTCAACCGTTATATGCATGTTTATGTCGGAGCGTTTTTCCCATTCGGCGAGTTCGTCCTTATAGAGAAGCAGGCCGGGAGTGCGGGCGCCGTAAACAACATCGATTTTTTCAAACTTCGAGCGGTTTTCAGGATCGATCATATAAATGATCGAGGAACGAAGGGTGGTGAATGCAAAGCCGCCACCGATTATAACCACGTTTCTGCCTTCAAGCAGGTCCCACGGATAACTGTTTCCCATGGGGCCCCGCAAACCCATTATTTCACCAGCCTTCATGTTGTGCAGGCGGGTGGTTACTTTTCCTACTTTGTTAACAGTGAATTTGACAAAGCCCTTCTCGGTCGGCGAGGAGGCTATCCCGATCGGAATTTCCCCAAAACCGGCAATCGACAGCATTCCGAACTGGCCCGCAATGAAATTGAATTTTTTCTCATCTTCCGGATTGATGAAGACCAGGGTAAACGTCTTTAAGTTGCGATCTTCCGTCTCGGTTACAACTGAATCGATTCGGACCGGGTATGGCAGGTAAGGGTTGTCCACCTTTTCCCCTCCAGCGGTAAAAATACCTTAAATCGGACACGAACAGTCTGATGCGGCCATTTTATGTCCGACTCGCCTGATATCAATGTTGACCGGGCATGCTTGCACACACCGGCCGCAACCCACACAGGCCGGGCCGCTGTTGTACTTGTCCTGGTAGTATTTGAGCTTGTGCATGAAGCGCTGGCGCACTCTTTGTGTTTTATTGCTTCGGGGATTATGCTCCGATCCGTGAAGCGTGAACAGGGGAAACATACAGGAATCCCAGAGCCGCAGCCGGTCACCTCTATCTCCGCAGACTTCGTCCTGGATGTCGAAACACCAGCAGGTGGGGCAAACGAACGTGCAAGCGCCGCAGTTTAAGCAGGCAAACTGCACTTCCTCCCACATAGGTGAGCTAAACAGCTCGAGCATCTCCTTTTTCGCAATGGCGGCCGGATCGAAAGCATTTCCGATACTCCGCTCCGCTGTCTGTTGCTTCTCGCTAAGGGCCAAAGAGACGCCGGCCGGTGATGAACAGCCGGAGATGACTTCAAGGACGTTTTTGCCTTTTTCGGTCAACACCTCAGCCGCATAACCCTCGCCAATGTCTACCAGAAGCACATCGAGTCCTGCGGTATCATAGGGACCGGTTCCCATAGAGGTGCAAAAACAGGTCGAACAGGGCGATTCGCAGCCAAGACCGATCAAGGTAGTAGTTTCGCGCCGTTTAACCCACCAGGGGTCTTTCATAGTTGCGGTGTCGAAGTTGGCGTCATCGAGTTGAAAAGCTTTTGCGTCGCACGGCCGGATTCCCAGAATGACGCGTGGGGAAAAATCCTTTTGTGTCTCCTTGAGGATACCGGCGTGCGGGTCATTGCCGGCTGTACTGTATTCGAACATCCGTTCGGCCTGCGGTTGAAAAAGTCCTTTGGGCGACAGGAAGGTATTGCTGAAGCCCAGGTCAGCTTCAGCCGCGTTTTGAAGCAGGGCGAACTCGTGACGGAGGCCGTTCTTAACCGGTGCATACACCCCGTACCGGCCAATCAACTGCTCGATCGCCCTTGGAAATTTCTCTTTCGAGATAAAAATATTAGGCATTGAATGTTCCTTCTCCATCCGGTCAAAACCGGTGATTCCTACGCGACGGCCCTATCCGAGAAAAGGCTCCGGATCGTCGGGCCGGAAGGCGTCGAGCGGAGGCCGTTCATCCTGGATGACGCCCGCTTCGTAGCCATAGAGTTCTTTGACTTCCTTTTCCAGTTTTCTGGTGAAAAGGCGCACCCTTATTCCAACCGGACATGCCCTTTCGCAAGATCCGCAGTCAGTGCAGCGTCCGGCCACATGGAATGCTCTCATGAAATGAAAGGTGCTGGTATCCGTAGGGTCCGTGGTCTTTCCAATCCACTGCGGCTTCGATTCATCGACGAAGCAGGTGGGACAGTAGCATGCGGGGCACGCGTTGCGGCAGGCGTAACAGCGAATGCAGGGTTTGATAAGCTCCTCGAAATATAGTCGTCTTTGTTCAGGCAGCCAGGATTCGATTTTCCTGATCTCCTCATAGCGATCGATCTGCTGCTCCTCAACGGGTTCTCCCAGCAGCTCGTCGTAGAGGACCGGGTTCTTGTGCGTACATACGGCGCAGTTTTCCTCGAGGAACTCCATTCGCTCCAAGCTCTGCTCGAAATCACGACCTATCACCCGCAGCTTTTCGCCCGTCTCCTCGACCTCGATAATTTCCCTGCCATTCAGATTTTCGGCTGCCTTGCGTTTATCGGTCATGCCCAGGCAAGGAATTCCGAGGACATAGAGCTGCTCGCGCTTGATCTGATTTTCCAGCAAATGGATCACTATGCTGCGCGAGTCGCATCCCTTCGCCGCAATGGCCACGCTGCCGGTCATCTTCGGAAGGTAATTTGCCAGGTTCATTGCACAGTTTCCGTCCCAGACAAGCAGGTCGGCCTGTTCGGGAGTCCTGGCTAAAAACGGCTCGTTCATGAAAGGGAGCGTCCCCTTGCGAAATCCAATTACTGCCTCTACCCGCTTTGTCGATAACAGCCGTTTGGCAGCCTCTCTTATTCTTTCAGTATAGGATTGTTGCATCTACGCCACCTCAGCTTGCTTTTTGACAAAGTGCTGGGCCGGCCCGGCCGCTTTTACCGATTCAACTACATGACTGGCCATTTCTGCAAACCTGGTCCCCTCTGCGGACGAAATCCAGGAGAAATGCAGACGGCCAGGCTCCACGATGCCCGTGTATTCGAGCTGGCTTTTTAGAAGAGCGAATTTGCGCCTTGCGTAAAAATTGCCCTCGATGTAGTGGCAGTCTCCCGGATGGCAACCTGAAACCCACACCCCGTCGACCCCGTGCCTGAAAGCGGCCAGAATGAACTTCGGGTTAATTCGGCCGGAACAGGGCACGCAAATGACCCTGATGTTGGGCGGATACTGGAATCGACTCACTCCTGCCAGGTCTGCCGCACCATAAGAGCACCAGTTGCACAAAAAGGCGATTATTCTCGGTTCCCAGTCGGACATATTGCACTCTCCTGTCCGGTTCGAAATGTCTTGTTGGCGGGCGCGTATTAACCTTGCCCCCTGGTATTTATCTATACGCTTTCGATAACGCTGAAAATCTGTGCGTTATCAAAGCCGCGAAGCCCTATAGCCCCGGAGCGGCACGACGCAACACACAAACCGCACCCTTTGCAAAGAGCCGGGTTTATTTCCGCCTTCGCTGTCTTCTCGTTAAACCCGGGGGCAGAGTAAGGGCAGATGTTCACGCAAGTGCCGCAGGCACTGCAGTCGATAGGAAAAGTATAGGCGACCGTCCCGGCGAAACGAATGGTCTGCTTCGTCAGAATGGTTGTCGCCCTGGAGGCGGCTGCCTGGGCCTGGGCTATGCTCTCGTCTATCGGCTTCGGATAGTGCGCAAGGCCGCATAGGAAAACCCCGTCAGTGGCAAAATCGACAGGACGAAGCTTTGCATGCGCCTCCATGAAAAAGCCGTCCTCGTTTACAGGAACCTTGAAAAATTGTCCCAACTCTTCGGTCTCATTCGGCACAATTGCCGTTGAAAGCACTACCAGGTCCGGTGCAATTGTTACCGGCCTCCGAAGCACGTGATCTATCAGCGTCACATGGAGCTTACTGTCCACTGCAGTGATCACCGGTTTATTTTCGACTACGAACCGTATAAAGACGACACCTGTTTTTCGGGCTTCAAGGTAAAGTGCCTCGCGCTCTCCGTATGCCCTCGAATCGCGGTAGAGCACGTAGACGTCCATGGCAGGATTAAGCTTTTTCAACTGCAACGCGCTCTCCAGCGAGTGAGTGCAGCATATCCTGCTGCAGTACTGCCGCTCCGGTTCGCGCGAGCCGACGCACTGAACGAATACAGCGCAGTTGAGTTCCTTCAGGTATGCGTCGCCTTCCAGAAACATACGCTCGAGTTGGAGCTTCGTAACCACCCTTGGGTCCGTGCCGTAGCTATATTCGGTTGGGACGTGTTCCTTTCCGCCCGATGCGATCACAGCGACTCCATGCTCGATTAGCCGGGATTCGCCGCCATTTTGGATGGTCGTCTTGAAGTTGCCTACAAAGCCTTCCACGTTTACCAGGGTAGTGGACAGATGCACGGTGATATTCGGGTGCCCTGCCACCTCATCGGTCAGGCTTTTGACAAAAGTTTGAATATCTTCTTCACGCCACGTTTTGTAGATGTTGAGCGCCTGGCCTCCCAGTTTATCCGTCCTCTCAATAAGGTGCACCGGATAGCCCTGATTGGCAATTGCTTTTGCGGCGCTCATGCCGGCGATCCCGCCCCCGATTACCAGCGCTTTCTGGGTGACGTTTAGCTCCGGTTCCTGCAGAGGTTCGAGCAGGGCGACCTTGGATATCGCCATCCTGACCAGGTCTTTTGCCTTAGTGGTTGCCCGATCGGGCGAGGCGCTGTGCACCCAGGAATCATGATTGCGGATATTTGCCATCTCGAACAGGTATTTATTCAGACCGGATTCCGCCATCGTTTCCTGGAAAAGAGGTTCGTGGGTTCTCGGAGTGCATGCCGCAACTACGATCCGGTTGAGGCCGTGTTTCTTTATAAGGTCGCGCATCGCAGTCTGAGAATCCTGGGAACACGTATACAGATTATCGCTTACATACTCGACGTAAGGCAGCGATTTCGCGTAATCGCAAACGGCCCCTACATCTACGACCCCGGCGATATTGGTGCCGCATTTGCAAACAAACACACCGATCCTGGGACGCTCGCCGATGACGTTCACCTGGGGCGGGACAACCTTCTCGTTCACTACGCTTCCGCGCGCCGGCGCAAGCAAGCCTCCGGCAGCGGCAGCGGCAGCGCTCGCCTCCACCACGGACTGCGGAATGTCTTTGGGCGCTTGGAAAGCTCCGCAGACAAATACTCCGGGTTTACTTGTGGAAACGGGATCGAATGACGGGCTTTCGACAAAGCCGTTGTCGTTGAGCTTTATAGCGAGCCGCCGCGCAAGCTCTTTTGAAGATGCTGAAGCTTCCAGCCCCACCGAAAGCACCACCATGTCGAACTGTTCGCTTCTTACGAAACCATCTTCGCTCGCGTAATTTATCTGCACCTCACCGGAGTCGGGCACCGGATCGATCGTATGCACTCGAGAGCGGATAAACCTGACTCCGTGCTGGACCTGTGCGCGGTTGAAGTACCTCTCGAAGTCCTTGCCGTGGGTGCGGATATCCATGTAAAAAATCGTAGCATCGAGATTTGCTCCCGAATGCTCTTTGGCGATTACGGCTTCTTTAATGGCAGACATGCAGCACACGGCAGAGCAGTACTTATGATCGCAGTGATTGAGGTCCCTGGAACCGACGCACTGAAGCCAGGCGATCCTGGCGGGCGCCTTATGGTCTGAAGGCCGCACCAGGTGTCCCTGAGTGGGCCCTGAAGCCGAAAGGATGCGCTCGAATTCCATAGAGGTCACCACATTTGGCAGGTTCGCATAGGAATAGGTATCGAAATTGGAAGGGTTGAATGGTTGGAAGCCGGGAGCGGCAATTATGGCCCCCACGTTTATCTCGATGGATTTGGGCTGATCTTCGTGATTGACCGCATTTGCAAGACAGGCTTCGACACACTGATAGCACTCGCAGCACACGCCGCAACTGAGACAGCGCGCCGCTTCGGCTCTCACCTGCTCCTCGGTGAATCCCAACTGGACTTCATCGAAATTGCCGGTGCGAATGCGCGAAGATAGAACCGGCATTCGCGCGCGGGGAATTCTGTCATAGCCTTCGGTCGAGACTTCCTTGACTGCTTCCCATACTTTTTCGCGCCCGTCCCTCAGGTCTTCCCCTCTAATATACCGGCCAATCGAAATCGCGGCTTGCTTGCCCGCTTCAATAGCTTCAATTACCGTGGCGGGGCCGGTCTTAGCGTCACCGCCGGCAAAAATATCAGGATCGTGAGTTTGCAGGGTGAGCGGGTCAACTATTATCGTACCCCAATCGGTGAGCCGGCACGTGCACTCATCGGTAAGGCACGCCCAGTCCGATTCCTGGCCGATAGCCGGCACGACCGCGTCCACCTCCACTATGAATTCGGACCCTCTGATGGTTACCGGCCGCCTTCGCCCGCTCGCGTCTGGTTCTCCGAGTTCCATCCTCACGCATTCAACAGCCTTAACCAGCCCATTTTCCCCAATAACTCGAGTAGGATTTGTCAGGGTCATGATCTCGATGCCCTCTTCACGGCATTCGTGGATCTCCTCCTCGTTGGCGGGCATCTCCTGCTCGCTTCGACGATAGATGATAAAAGGCCTGCTCGATCCGCTTCGAAGGGCGGACCGAACTGTGTCCATGGCGACGTTCCCACCGCCTATGACCGCGACGCGATTGCCCAGGGGGACTTTTTTGCCCAGATTTATGTCCTTTAAATATTGAACCCCGGGGACCACCCCCTCGAGATCTTCGCCGGGGATGCCAAGCGCTTTGCATTCCTGGGCGCCTATACCCATGAAGAAAGCCTTATATCCCTGGTCCCTCAATTGAGCGATCGTAAAATCTTTGCCGATTTCAACCCCCGTTTTGAACTCAACACCCATGTCTCGAATTACCTGAATTTCGGCTTCGATTATGTTCTTCGGGAGCCTATAGGAGGGAATGCCCACGGTCAGCATGCCTCCGAGCACCGGCAGCTTTTCAAACACGCTCACCCGGTAGCCTTCGACAGCCAGGTAATAAGCGCACGTTAAGCCCGCAGGACCCGAACCGATGATCGCAACCTTCTCGTCACGTTTCTCTTTTATCTGCGGTACGAACCTGGTTTCGGAGTCCAAATCCAAGTCGGCCAGAAAACGCTTGATTGAATCGATTGCCACAGGCTCGTCAAATTTGCCCCGCATGCACTCACCCTCACAGGGATGATGGCAGACGCGGCCGCAGATCGCAGGCAAGGGGTTTTCTTCCTTGATAAGTTTGAGCGCCTCCACGTATTTACCCTGAGCAGTCAAAGCAACATACCCCTGAACCGAAATATGGGCCGGGCAGGTTGCCTTGCATGGGGCAGTGCCGCGTTTTTCAATGGCGAATGCTCCGGGAACTGCCTGCGCATACCTGCGAAAAATGGCCCTGCGGTCGCTCATACCCATGTCGTAGCCGCTCTTGCGTACGACCGGACACACGCTTGCGCATTCACCGCAGCCAGTACACTTTGAAATGTCTATGTACCGGGGTTTTTGAAGCAGCTTCACCGCGAAATTTCCAGGCTCGCCGGTAACCTCCTGAACCTCTGAAAGGGTCAGAAGTTCGATGTTAAGGTGCCGGCCGACCTCGACCAGCTTGGGCGAGATAATTCACATAGCGCAATCGTTCGTAGGGAAGGTCTTGTCGATTTGTGACATAACGCCGCCGATCGAAGGCTCTTTTTCGACCAGGTAGACGTAATAGCCGGAATCGGCAAGATCGAGCGCGGACTGCATCCCTGAAATGCCGCCTCCGACGACCATTACCGCGCCGATCACTTTCTTTGACTGATCGTGTTCGATCATAACCCGCTGGCTCCTTTCCCCACATTAAACAAAAGCCGCTCGGCAACCGAGCGGCTTTTTCTTACCCAGTCAGTCTATCTTTCACACCCGACCTGAAGAGGTGCGATCTTCTGCCTTAGAGCCCAGGTCTCATCCGAGGTCAAGTTCAAATTGTAAATACCACTGCAAATAAAGACATCATAACTCTTCGAGTACACTTTTTCGGCAAAAGCTTTTTTGTGGACGGCTCGAACCAATTGTAATCAGACCAGCCGCTGCCAACGGCAGCGGCACTATGGCTGGCGGTCCCACCGCCCCGCTGCCTGTGGCGGCGCCGACTATGGCTGCCGGTGCCACCGCCCATCATCAATACCCAGAATTTCTTTGTCAATCCCCAGGGCCAATCCGAGGAACTGCACAAAAGAAAGCACAGGCACATTGAAACCGTTCCCGGACTCACGGCTGAGAGCATCCCCGGTTTTTTGGAACTGGAGGTAACAGAAGGGGCATGCAGTGCATATAAGGTCTGCTTTGGCCTGTTTGGCGCTCTCGAGCTTATTTTTCGCCAATTGCATCGATGTGGCGTCATTTACGCCCATTAACGGCGCGCCGCAGCACTCGAGCTTCTGGGACCAGGAAACAGACTCGGCTCCTGATGCCTCCACCAGGTCGTCAAATTTAGTGGGAGAAAAGGGGTTGTCAAATTTGACCACGCTGCTCGGCCTCAGGAGCTTACACCCGTAGTGCGTCGCTACTTTCTTACCGCTGAAGACCCCGTTGAGTCTGGCCTTCAGGCCCGAAATTCCAGGATTGTCAAGCACGACTTCAATGAAATGCCTGGCCGTACTCTTCCCCGTATAAGCCAGACCCTCCCTTTTGAGAGAATCATTGACATACTCCGATAATGTGCCGTCTTCTTTGAGAATGCTCTCGGCCTGTTTGGTCGTGCCAAAGCAGCATCCGCAATTCGTAACCAGGTCTGCGCCTTTTTTTTCAGCCAGGGCCAGGTTTCTCCCCGACATGAGGACGAAGGCCTTGAAATCAGTACCTTTATAAGGATATCCGCAGCAGTTGAACCCGCTGCCGTCCTCGATTTGCATTCCCAGTTTATCGACAACAACTCTGGCAGCAGATTCGCAATCGTCCATGAAAGACGACGATACACAGCAGGGGAAAAAAACCAAACTCATGAAGTCTCCAGTGCTTTTCGTGAGATGTTTCCGGCAGTACGTGAAACGGCGAGGTTTCGCAGCTCAAAGATCAGATCGGCCACCGGCACGCTCATCGGACAGTATTCCTGGCATTGGTAACACCCAAGGCATTCCCAGAGCATCTTTGAACCAAACACAACGTCCCACAATCGCAGCTTCACCGCCTGCATCAACTGATGCGGCATAAGGTCGAGTTCAGCTCCCGGTTGTTGATAAGTCCTGACTACCGGACAGGCATTGGTGCAGGTCACACAAGAGAAACAAGCGGCGTTTGCACTGTGTTTGAGGTGTAATGGGACCGTATCGAGCACTTTTTCTTCGGACGGAGTGTAAACGGTACCGGGCCAATGGAAGCTTCCAAACTGTTCCGCTATTTCCTTGCGGGCATTAATTACAGGTCTGTTGTAGCAGGCAGCCTCAATTTCGTCTTCTCTCATTGCCCTGTATATCGAGCAAGGAGAAAGCATCTGCAAATTCGGAATATCCCTCTCGATGAGAGTCTCCCGCACGCTGAACCACAGGTCTTGCAGGTTGATTCCCACCGGGCATACCAGAGTGCACTGTGTGCAATTGGTGCAATGACTCAATCCATCCTGGATGACCAGAGAATCCTTAACACTCAGAGGCCGGCCGGTGGCAAGCAACTTCAAAGGAGACATCCTCTCGGAAGGCAGAGTGAACCCCTTTGGCATTATGCTGCTGATGAACGCCATCGAGCATTGACGTGTACACATGCCGCAGTGCGTGCAGGCATCGAGTTCGAGAATCTGTTTTGTCACCAGGTTTGCCGGATCTGAGTGCGCCCGGTCCATCACCGAATTCGCCATTATGGAAAGCGGAGACGTAAAGAGATGAAAAACCTTGCTGAAAGGCAGGTAGGCAAGGCCGAGAAGGCATACCAGGAAATGAGCGTAATATAATACAGACCTTGCGGCGGCGCTGTCGAACCGGCCGGCCACCGGACTTATGAGTTTTGCAACTCCGTAATCCATGAAAGCCCACTGAGCCGGCGCATGGCATTGTGCACAGTTGGCTGCATGAGAAGCTTTCCCCGCTGCCAGCATTTCAGGGCTGAAAGGCCCGGCAAGCTGGGGTGAGACGACCCCGTAATTTTCAACCCAGTAAGCTTCCAGCGCTTTTAGTGAGTCTTCGTCTTCTCCGGCGGCATATTCCTCGGTCATATCCCGAAAAGCCGAAACGGACGTGATTTTCACACCTTCAAGGAAAATTCCCGAAACGATAATCGCGGCGAAGATCGCAATCGTGTATATGTCCATCGCGCTTGTCGGAGGGCGGCCCGGGTCACGGCGAAACCGGTTGTAAACCGCCATTGCCAGCCCGATGAATACGAGCACTCCGAAGAAGTTCCTCAGGAAAAGAAACGGGTTGAGGGTGCTATAGTAGTTTGAAAAGAACAGGGGGTTCACATAGTTGCCCAAAGCATGCATCAAAAGGAGCATGGTGAACCCGGCGAAGATCAGGAAGTGCGTTATCCACTTGCGTGGGGACACGCGAAGCAGCTTCCCCTGAAAAATAACGTCAACAAAAAAGGCCTTCAGAATAGTCGGAAATTTCCGGCTGAACAAGGTCAGTAAAATACCCTTCGCTGCAGCGGAAACTCTCTCTAAGGCTGTGAACTTCTTTGACCCAAGCGAGTACCTGAACCAGGTCGAAACCTTGAAGGCGGTCCCAGCGCAGCAGATTAGAAGCGCGATGTAGACCATGTTAGCTTTAGACATACTATCTCCTGCTTTTTGCAAAATTAGTTTTTGGTAGGATTCAGAAGACCTTACGATCCCGCCGGTTGCCGGAGGCATGACCTGCTCGACTCATGCAAACAGACATGCCGAAACGTATCCCTGAGCAAACTTTGTGCCCAAATGCACGAGAAGAGCTAATCGTTAGAAAATTCGCAAATATTTTAAACCTTTGTTGGGAAAAGGGAAAGAGCGACTTGCTTATTAAAAGTGCTGATTTACCAGTTGATAGTACGTTTGATTATACGGTCTGATCGCAGCCAACACGGTCAATACCACCCGGACAAAGGAATCGCGTTGCGTATAATTATAGATACGTTAAACCACCTATCCTATACGGTCGCATGCTCTTTGTCTACAGTCGCCTTCAGGCGCCCCTCCCTTCGCGCCCCTCATCCCGGAAAATCCCCTCGCGTCCGCTGTTATGCGTTATTGTACTGTATTTCGTGATATTTTGTACTTTCTCATCAACGCTGAAAAATTTGGCCTTTTCATGCCGACGTTGCGGGCTGCAGAAGTAATGTTCCAGTTGCTGTCATCCAGCGCCCGTACGAGGAAAAGCTTTTCAAATTGGCTGAAGGTCTGCTCAAGAATTCGTCTTTTCACCTCCAGGAGCTCCCGTCGGGTCTTCGGAACGGAATCTTCTCGCCAAAAACCTTTTACATTCAAATTTTCAAATAAACCCAACACATCGACCATCTCCTGGTCAGTCATTATGACCAGATGCTCGATAAAGTTTCTAAGCTCCCGTACGTTGCCTGGCCATTCATAGCTTACCAAAGCTTCCCTCGCTTCTTCTGTGAAGCCCTCGATGCATTTGCCGGTTTTGTCGCAGTAGTGAGCCAGATAGTGGTCCGCCAAAAGGGGAATGTCGTCTTTCCTTTCCCTCAAAGGGGGCAGGTAGATTGGGAAAACGCTCAAACGGTAATAAAGGTCTTCCCGAAACTTCCCGGTTTCCACCATTTCCTTCAAGTCACGGTTGGTGGCTGAAATGAACCTTGCATTGAACTCTTTGAAGGAACTGCCGCCAACAGGCTTGTATTCGCGCATTTCCAACACACGCAGCAGCTTTCCCTGTATGTCCGGGCTCAAATTGCCCACCTCGTCCAAAAAAAGTGTACCGCCGTCGGCCAATTCGAAAATTCCGGGTTTATCCCGCCAGGCGCCGGTGAAGGCACCCTTTACATGCCCGAACAATTCACTTTCGAGCAGGCTTGGTGAGAGGGTGCAGCAATCGATTGCCGTGAATTTGCTGCCGCTTTGCTGGCTTGCCGCATGGATTGCCCTGGCAACAAGTTCTTTCCCGGTTCCATTCTCTCCATTGATCAATACGGAACAGTCGGTAGGTGCGACTTTTCTGATCTTCTCCAGCACGTCGACCATCCTGTGGCTGTTTCCTATTATTCTCGAAAAGCCGGGCATATCGGAGACCATCACAGGCAACGACAGGTTTTGTCCACCAGGATGCTTCTCTATTGCCCTCTCCACACTGGAAATCAGTTCATCATCCGAAAAGGGTTTCGTGATGTAATCGGAGGCGCCAAGTTTCATGGCCGCCACGGCGTTTTGAACTGAAGAATATCCGGTGATGACGATTATGCAGCTCTGACGCTTTTCTCTCATAACGGCTTCCAGAACTTCCATGCCGTCGATGTCGGGAAGTTTCAGGTCAAGGATAACAAGGTCATAGGAACCTCCCCGGGCGGCTGCAAAACCTTCTCTGCCTGTCTCACATGTCGCCACCTTATATCCTTCTTTGGTGAGCACCATGCGGCACCCATCACGCACGACAGGTTCATCATCGATAACAAGAACGTTCTTCGAATTCATCTGGACAACCTCTCGTACCCTAAAAGCCAATTATTGATGCATAACCGGAAGATCCATTATGAACCGCGTGCCTTCGCCCTTGCCGCTCAATGCTTTCATCTCTCCGCCGTGGTTTTTGATTATCCCGTAAGCCGTTGAAAGACCAAGACCATGTCCTGTTGGTTTCGTGGAAAAGAAAGGATCGAAAATCCTGGGCATAATTTCTTTGGGTATTCCGGACCCGCTATCTTCGATTTCGACCGCTATGCAACTGGAATCAGGATTAAAACGGGTCCTGACATTAATCTCCCCATCTTGGCCGATCGCCTCGATTGCATTGAGCAGCAGATTTAGAAAGACCTGTTCAATCTGGTTTCCGTCCGCAAAACAATCCGGCAGTGCCGGCCGTAAATCTCTATGTAATTTGATACGATTCACCCGGAAAAGATTTTCCACAAGACCCAGTGCCCGCTCCAGGATGGAATTGATATTCGTTGCGGATCGTTTGGGCTGCTTTTCGCGCGCAAACTCCAAAAGAGACTGAATAATCTCCCGGCATCGGGTAGTCTCCCGGATAATGACATTCAGATATTCCTTTACCGGTCCATCTTCTTTGATCTCTTTTTTTATGTGAGTGCTGAAAAGCAGCATGCCGGTCAAAGGGTTATTTATTTCGTGGGCGATTCCTGCAGCCATTCTGCCCAGTGCTGAAAGCTTCTCCGCCTGAACGACGAGTTGTTCGTACCGGGTTCGCTGTTCTTCGAAAAGACGTGCATTCTCAAGTGTGGATGCGCACTGCCGCGATATTGCGAGAAGAAAGTCCAAATCCTTCTGAGAAAATTTCCTTTCTTCACTAAGGAAGATACGAATAATTCCGATTAGATTCTCCTGCAGAGTGACAGGCAGGTCCACTATTGTCGAGATACCCTCTTCCAAAATGTCGCGGGCATTTTGAACACGCGGGTCCTGAGAGATGTCGTCGACTACGAAGACTCGGTCCTTCCCATAGAGTTCCGTTATTGATTTCGAGCTCAGAAGTGGGCCCCTGCTGAGATACTGTTCGCTCATGCCGTAGGCGGCCCGAAATTCCAGCTCGCCTTTTGCCCGGTTCAAGATCCTCAGGATAGCCCCCTTTGCCCGAAGGACCTCGCTTATTTTCCATACGATCAGGTCGGAAACTTCCCGCACATTCGTACTGGAATGCACGACCGAGACAATTTCCTCATACGCCTCAAAAAATTTATCAGCCCTGATTGTATTCTTCACAGCGAACCTTTTGTGCATACTTTGCGTTAAGGTGCAACGCCCTTCTGCATGTGAACTCGATACGTGACGAAAAATCGCGATGCAAGACTCCAAGGACCCTGCGGACGCCCGGACCCTGCCGGGCTCATCGCACACAAGGACCACGTTTGCGATTTTTTGCTTTTCAATTATACACGGAAGTCTTCACTGTGTGAAATGTTTTACTTGACATTTGAAAGAGCGTATTTTTTAATAGACGGCGGCAACAAAGCGAATCGTTCTTTCGAAAACTATCTCTGTTTTGATCCACCTGAGGATGAAGCGTTCAGGTGCTTGTGTCTTTTCCTGTTGTTGGGATGCGCCTTGGACCGGGATGGATTGGAGCTGCTCCCGTGGCTTTTTTAAGGGCCAAAGGCAGTGGCGGTCCATCGGTTTTAGGCCCCAGTTTCATGGTTCACGCGCTTTTTCCGATCGAGCGTCGTTTCAGGTTCCAAGATGGACAAACTTACAAGGAGATAGGGGTATGACTGATGGAATGATGGCGATTGCCATCTTGCTGCCTGTAGTCGCCGGGTTTTTGATACTGGCGATTCGCAATTATTTTGCCCGGGGCGTGGTTGTGGTCTTAACGGCCGCGCTGCTCATCGCAAACGCTATTCTTTTTGCCTCAAAAGGCCCCTTCACCTATTCTCCACCTCCCGGATTCGACTGGGCAGTGCTCATATCGATCCTGGACTTTGCCATTCTTATCACCTACATCATCCTGGGCTTTAAGCTGCGCAACCGGCTGGTGCTGATTTTTTCGCTCACCCAGATCATACCGCTTGCATACTTCGAGCTCGTCATGAAGGCTCACGTGGAGCCCAAGCCGGCTTTTGTGGTCGATAATCTGGCCATAGTGATGAGCATGATCATCTCCATTATCGGTTCTCTTATCTGCATTTATGCCATCAGATACATGCGCGACCACGAGGAGCACGCACATCTGGAAAAGTCGAGGCAGTCGAGGTTTTTGTTCTGGCTGGTGTTGTTTCTGGGGGCCATGAACGGTCTTGTGTTCGCAAATAATCTTGTCTGGCTCTACTTTTTCTGGGAAGTGACCACGCTTTGCTGCTTCATGCTGATATCCCATGACAAGACCCAGATAGCGCTGGAAAACGCCTCGCGGGCTTTGTGGATGAACGCCACGGGAGGCACGGCCTTCATCCTGGCCATCATTTATCTTTACGCGACCCAGGGCGGTGCTTCGGCCCTGTCGGTCCAAAACATCGTTAGCGGAAACGTCCATAGCGCGGCGATGCTTATTCCGGTAGCTTTTCTTTGTTTCACCGGATGCACCAAGGCGGCGCAAATGCCGTTTCAGGGCTGGCTTCTCGGGGCAATGGTTGCGCCCACCCCTGTGTCTGCGCTGCTTCATTCCAGCACCATGGTCAAAGCCGGTGTGTACCTGGTGTTAAGGTTAGCTCCCGCCTATGCGGGGACTTACCTTAGCACGGCCATAGCCATGGTGGGCGCATTCACCTTTTTTGGCGCCTCGGCCCTGGCGATAAGCCAGACGATGGGCAAACGGGTGCTCGCCTACTCAACGATCGCAAACCTCGGGCTGATCATGGCCTGTGCCGGCATAAACACCCCGCTCTCCATTGCCGCGGCGATTCTTCTGATAATTTTTCACGCCATCTCCAAGGGTCTTTTGTTTCTTTGCGCCGGAACGATCGAGCACCAGATCTGGAGCCGTGATATCGAGGACATGGAAGGTCTTGCAGCCAAAGCTCCTCTTGTCACTCTGATCACCGCAGTCGGAATGCTCTCCATGTTCCTGCCTCCTTTTGGAATGCTTCTTGGCAAGTGGATAGCGATCGAGGCGGCCTACAAAGTTCCGTTGGCTGCCATATTCTTTGTTTTGGCAAGCGCTTTGACCATGGTGTTCTGGACAAAGTGGCTGGGAAGGCTCCTGGAGGTGGTGCCCAAACTGGGATGGCCCATCGAGAAGCTTTCTCCCAGCTACTCCGTACCCTTGTGGACTTTGTTTGTAGGCGTCTTTACGGTCGGTTTCGGAATCGGGCCGATTTACCAGTACTTTATCTCATCGGCTACGAGCAACGTAATAGGAGGTGTGAGCAACATTGTCGCTTCGAACTGGTCGGGCATAGTGCTCACCTCAACGGCCGCAAAGGCGGCTTCGGCCGTGGGATCTTTCCCGGTGTGGGCGCTATTTGTGGTGTTGGCTATTGCCCTGCTTTTCCCCATGTTGTTTTTCCGGCTCAAGCCCACTCAACTGCGGCAGGTCTACCTTTGCGGCGAGCAAAGCGGGGGCACGGACACCGACGAATGGTTAGCTGAAGCCGATATCAAGACGAAGTTCATACTGGGCGGCTACTACTTCCAGGCAACACTTGGGGAAACGGCGTTGAATCCCTGGTTTAACACGGTAGCCATTTTGCTTCTGGCCGTCATGATAGGATGCGGGGTGATCTCCAAATGAATCAATTAACACTGGTTATCGCAACGATAGTTTTGGCGCCCATTGTCGGCGGGTTGCTCTTCGGGATTGACCGCAGGATTACCGCAAGGCTCCAGGGCCGGTTTGGCCCTCCCATTTTGCAGCCGTTCTATGATTTTTTCAAGCTGCTGGGAAAAGAGAGCATAGCGGTGAGCAGGATGCAGTTCGTGTGGATCTACTGCTACCTGGTGTTGATGATAGCAAGCCTTGTATGCCTGATTTTACAGTCGGATTTTTTAGTGCTGGTGTTCCTTCTTGGCTTTGCGGGTGTCTCACTGGTTTTGGGCGGCTTTAGCACCAAGTCCCCCTACTCGCATTTTGGGGCCAATAGGGAGCTGCTCCAGATACTTGCCTACGAACCGGTGCTGCTGCTTTTGGCAATCGGGATTTATGCGCAAAACGGCACCTTTATGATAGACGCGATCGTTAGCCGGCCCGAACCGCTTCTTTGGACTCTGTGGCCTTTGTTTATCGCGGTCCTCTATGTATTGACCATAAAGATGCGCAAATCCCCCTTCGATATAGCGACCTCGCACCACGCACACCAGGAGATAGTAAAGGGGATCACCACCGAGTACTCCGGCCCCTTCCTGGCGCTCTATCATTTGGCGGAATGGTATGAGATCGTGCTGGTGCTGGGGGTGATAGCCCTTTTTTGGTCAAATCCGCTGTGGGTAGGACTTCTTATCGCCTTTGGCGCCTTCTTGCTCGAGCTGGTCATCGACAACATAACCGCGAGAATGACGGCGCGGTGGATGGTGCGTCTTAGCTGGTCGGTGGGACTTATTCTTGGGATCGGAAATATTGCATATCTCTATATCACGAAGGGGGTATTTTAAGACAAATGGGTTTCATAAAAACATCACGAGTGAAATCGCCCTGGATCATGCACTTCGACAACAGCTCCTGCAACGGCTGTGACATCGAAGTACTGGCTTGTCTTACTCCTCTCTACGACGTGGAACGCTTCGGCATCGTCAACATGGGAAACCCCAAGCATGCCGACATCCTGCTGGTCACAGGACCGGTGAACAGGCGCACGGCGCGCGTGCTCAAAAACCTCTACGAGCAGGTGCCCGACCCCAAGATGGTAATAGCGGTGGGGACCTGCGCTTCATCGGGCGGGGTGTTCCACAACTGTTACAACGTTCTTGGCGGCGTAGACAAGGTGATTCCGGTAGATGTCTACGTGCCGGGCTGTGCGGCGCGCCCGGAGGCCATTATCGACGGAGTGGTTATGGCGCTCCAGGAACTGAGCAGTCAGCGGCGCCATATGTGGGTGAAATGTCCGCACTGCCAACAAGATCACGAGGTGACTGACCAGCGATGGAAAATCTAATAAAAATAGACAAGAGCGCAATAGCGGGCGAAGGCAAAAAACTGATGGAAGCCGGAGCCAAGTTTGTAACCGCGGTATGCAACGATTTGGATAAAGAGCTCGAGGTGACCTATTTTTTCAGTTCGGACAGGGGCAAGGAAATGAAGGGTCTGCGGTGCACGGTGGGAAAAGATGAAGAGGTGCAGTCGATATCGGGTGTAACTCTGGCCGCGGTCCTCATTGAAAACGAGCTTCAGGAACTGTTCGGGTTGAAGGTAAAAGGGATCGCCATAGACTATGGGGGCCATATGCTCCTGGCCCATGACAGTCCCATAACGCCAATGCTGAAGGAAAAGAAGGCTGAGGCGCCATTGCCCGAGGCTTTGCCGAAAGGAGATGAGAACTAATGGCCACACGCACGGTAGTCCCCTTTGGCCCCCAGCATCCGGTGCTTCCCGAACCCGTACAGTTGCGGCTCACCTACGAAGATGAAAAGGTGGTGGAGGTTACGCCGGTTATCGGCTACGGCCATCGAGGCATAGAGAAGGCTTGCGAATTAAATGAATATGCCAAAAATATTTATCTTTGCGAACGCGTTTGCGGGATATGCAGCTATCAGCACAGCGCGACGGTGACCGAGGTAATGGAGAGGTTATGGCCGCTGGAGCTGACCCCCAGGATCGACTATCTTCGCACCATCTGGTCTGAGATGGCCCGGACCCACAGCCACCTTTTGTGGCTTGGGCTTTTGGCCGACGCGTTCGGCTTTGAGTCCATGTTCATGCAGTTTTGGCGCATAAGGGAAAAAGTGCTCGATCTTTTGGAGCGAACCACCGGGCACAGGGTGATCCAGTCTGTGAACATAGTTGGCGGAGTGAGGCGCGACATCGATGAACAACAAAAGAAGATGATCGTCGATGTATTAAAAGATGTTCGCAAGGAAAGCCAGTCGCTGATAAAGAAGCTGGTAAGCGACTACACGGTCAAAAAGAGGACCGTAGGGGTGGGGGTAATAACCAAAGAGCAGGCGATCGGACTTGGGTGCGTAGGGCCGACGCTAAGGGCAAGCGGGGTATCAGAAGACGTCCGGCTGACCAAATACCACGCATACGGGGAACTGCAGTTTGAACCGATAGTGGAAGAGGCAGGGGACTGTTACGCGCGAGCGGCGGTCCGTGCCAGGGAGCTTATCCAGGCAATCGATTTGCAGTTGGAGGCGCTCTCAAAGATGCCCGAAGGTGAGATAGCGGTAAAGGTAAAGGGCAATCCTCCGGCAAATGAAGCGGTCATGCGAACCGAAGCCCCCCGGGGAGAGCTTTTCTACTATGCGAAAGGAAACGGGACCCGTAAACTCGAGCGCATGAAGATACGCACTCCGACCAACGCCAATCTTCCGTCGGTGCTGGTCCTTTTGCCCGGTTGTCAGATGGCGGATGTGCCGGTAAATGTTCTTTCCATCGATCCGTGCATCTCCTGTACGGAAAGATAAGAAGCAGGGAGCGGGAAGCGGGAAAACCGTGTGACTCCTTCTTGTTACCAGATAAAAAGGAGCATTAAATGCCTGTGATGTTACCCACAGTATTGAGGAACCTGCTGGATGGACCGGCAACCAGGATGTATCCGTTCAAGGTGCGGCAGGACTTCCAGAAGAGCAGGGGCCATGTCGTCTTCGATGGCGACAAATGCATGCTTTGCGGCGTGTGCGCTTTGCGATGTCCCGCCGATGCGATCTCAACGGACAAGGAAACCAGGACGCTCACCTTTGAGCCTGCCCGGTGCATAGTGTGCGAGGTCTGCGTGCAGGGCTGCCCCAGCGATGCAATCACCCTGATGTACAAATGGCGCGCGCCCTTTTCCCACAAACCGGTGGAAGTCCACGAGGCAAAAGGCAAAAAGCCTCGTACACCGATGTAGAAATGAAAAAGAAAACTTTGCCAGAGGAGAACTAAATGTACGAGAGACCCGAGGAGTATGCAAAATACTGGGTGGAGCAGGCCATAGACTTTTATAAGACGGTTGGTAAAGAAGTTGCTTTGGCTGAGTTTTCCAATCCCAACGGAATGTTTGTCCAGAGCGATCTGTATGTTTTCGTTTTGAGCCCCGTCGGGATCATGCTCGCTCACGGGGTCAATGACAGGTTCGTGGGACTGGATTTTTCCGGCGTGAAGGATTCCGACGGCAAGCAGTTTAACAAACAGATTGTTGAGGATGCCAACAGTCAGGGCAAAGGCTGGGTGAATTATAAGTGGTACCACCCCAGAAGAAATAAGGTGCTCCCCAAGCTGGCATATTATCAGAAAGAAGATGACCTGATCTTTTGCAGCGCTGTCTATAGTTACGAGGAATAGTGAGGCGCCGGGCAAGATCCACCGCAGCAATTCATATCCCTGCGGCACACTCCAAACCATGAGAAGTTCTTGGTGGGCTAAACGCCGTGCAGCCACCAAGAACTTTTCATAGCAGCTTTTCACGTCCCTTGGGTACACCCGGAAACCATGAAAAGCACGCTCCCTTGGGGTGGCCCAGACCCTCACTGTGTTACGGGTCTGCGCTATACGCATAATGTGCTGTGATGCGTCTAGTCCGGCGCCCGATCGTTTGTGAGGGCGCACTCGTATCCGGGGCGCGAAGCGCCAAGAGGTGCGTGTGTGCTGTGGAACTTTTCGAGACAGCTTTTCACGCCCCATTGGGGCACCCTGAAACCATGGAAAGTTTCTCGTGTGGGCTTGGCAACCCCGGCAGGCGGTCCCACCGCCAACTTTTCGTAACAGCTACTCATGTCCCCAGGGTACATCCGGAAACCATGAAAAAAGGGCGTCCTTTTCGCGTCTTCGCGTGAGAACTCTGCGGCGGATCTTTCTTCTCTCCTGGATCACACTGCAGGGTCCGGACCTACTCTTACGAGCATCTTCCCAAAATTTTCGCCTCCAAAGAGGCCGATCAAGGCATCAGGAGCGCTTTCAATTCCATCGAGAACCGTCTCTTTCCATTTTATCCTGCACTCGCGAATCCAATGGCTCATATCGGATTGGAACTGTTCAAGCCTGTCCGTGTGGTCGCTCACGATAAACCCACTCAACGTCAACCTTCTGCTGATCGCTAGGGAGAGGTTCGCCGGTCCGGGTTCGCTTTGACGGGAGTTATATATCGAAATCATGCCGCAGAGCACGATTCTGCCGAAGGCCTTCATGTTATCCAACGCCGATTCCAGATGTTTTCCGCCTACATTTTCAAAGTAAATGTCGATCCCGTCGGGGCAAAGCTTGCCGAGCGCGCCGGTTAGATCGTCTACCCTCTTATAGTTAATGGCAGCGTCTATCCCTGCCGTTTCAAGAAGCCATGAAGTTTTCTGGTCGGACCCAGCGCTCCCGATCACACGACATCCCTTAATTTTCGCGATCTGCGAAACAATAGAGCCGACAGCGCCGGATGCGGCGGAAACAAAGACCACATCGCCTTCCCTGGGTTTGCCGATATCGAGCAGTCCTACATATGCAGTCAAACCGGCCATGCCGAGCGGTCCCAGGTAAGACTGAACAGGCGCGACCGAAGGATCGATCTTTCTAAGTTCCGAGCCGTCGGAAATGTAGTATTCCCTCCACCCTTTCATGCCCAATACGTAATCAGCTCGCCGAAACATGTCGTTGTTTGAGGCTACAACCTGTCCGACACATCCCCCCTCCAATGGCTTGTGCATCTCAAAGGGCGGCACATAGCTTTTAATTGCGTTCATACGCCCCCGCATATAAGGATCGACGGAGATGAAAATGTTTCTTACCAGAACTTCCCCCGCACCGGGTTCGGAAATCCCTACCTCTACAAGCTCGAAATCGTCTTTTGAAACCATTCCGGCCGGGCGCCTCTTCAGCCGGATCTCCCTGTTCATGATCTGGGCCATGCGGTTCTCCTCATCTCCAGGAATCTTGGCGTGCGACAAAACTAAGATAATCACACTTCGCCACTAAGTGCCTGCTTTTCACTGCGCGGCGCAGTGTTCCCACCATCCGCCGCCAAGGGCTGCAAACAGGGCGGTGGTGTCCTGCAGGCGCATGCCCTGGGCTTGAATCAAACCAAGCCTTGCCTGCTGGTACTGGGTGTCTGCGGAAATGACCTGCAGATAGTTGACCAGTCCGGCCTCGTGATTTGCATTTATAAGCTCGAGGTTCCGTTGAGCGGTGGCAAGCGATTGCGACTGGGCTTCAACGCTGTGGGCATCGAATTCCAGGGCGCGAAGGGAATCAGCCACCTGCTGGAACCCTCCCACAACCGTTTGCTGGTAATCGGATAGCGACGCCTTGTAAGCGTCGATGGCGGCGCGTCGCTGAAACCAGAGCGTGCCGCCGTGAAATATCGGCTGGGCGACATTTGCGCCTATTGACCAGACGCTTGCGGCGGGAACGAAGAGTTTGGCGATATCCGTACTGGTCCAGCCGTATTCTCCGCTCAGGGTAAGCTTCGGAAAAAGTGCTGCTGTCGCCACGCCGATATTGGCGCTCGCGCTGTGCAGTTGAGCCTCGGCAGCCAGGATATCGGGGCGCCGGTGTATCAGCTCTGAAGGAAGGCTCACCGGAATTTCGACCGGAAGAGTAATGCCGGTTAAATCGAACTTTGGCGGCGCCCACTGCTCCGGGGTTTTCCCCACCAGGGCCGTCAGCAGATGCTGCGCCTGGGCCAGGTTCTTCTGAAGGGGCGGGAGTGTGGCTTCGGTTGATTCCAGTTGGGTCTTAATTGCGAGGACATTGGAATATGGCACTGTTCCGGCCTTGGCCTGGGTTTTCGTAATCGACAACTGTTCTTTCTGGAACGCGATAATCTGCTGGGTTGCCTCGATTTGAGCCTTGTAGGCGGCTTCCGCGATGCAGGCGTTCACTACATTGCTCACAAGGGTCAGAGAGGTTGCCCGGAAGGTTTGCTTCTGATATTCAACCTGTGCGGCCAGGTCTTCCACGTGGCGGCGCTCCCCTCCGAACACGTCAATGACATAGGAAACACTGCCCTGAAATGTGTAGAGGTTGAAAAGCGAACTTTGTCCAATAATGGGATTTTGTCCCGAGATTCCAAACTGCGCCAGCGAGAACTTCTCCCGGGCGGCGTTAAAGCTTGAATCGAGCTGAGGGAAAAATACGCCGTAGCCCGCCCGCAGAGTATCCTGGCTCTGGCGCAAACGCGAAAGCGCCGACTGAAGATTTCGATTTTCGTCGATCGCCTTTCTGACCACAGCGTCGAGTTCGGGCGAGTTAAAAAGGCGCCACCATTCTTCGGCAACTCCTGCGCCCATATCGAAGCGCTGAGTCTGGCCGCCTCCAGCCTCCGTTTGCGCCGGCAGCGGTTCATTGGTATATCGAGTCACCTCAGGCGGCTTTGGGCGCGCAAAATCAGGCCCGACCGCACACCCCGCCAGGCCGGTTATTGTTGACACGGCTGTCAGGATAAACAGGGCATAAGGCAGAAGACGGCGGAAAGGAGTCGAAGAATTTCTTTCCCCGGTCATCTGTCCTTCGAACTCTTTTCGCCGCTTGTGAAGTTTCACTGAAATCCTCTATGTTTTTTTGAGCCAGTCGGGAGTTTCTTCTCCGCAAGTGAGCGCTCATTGCAGGCCTTAGCCTGTTTCGAGATAAACGTCTACAAGCTGTCCGGGGTAGACGTGCAAATCCTTGGGTGGAGTGAACTGAAACAGAACCGGCAGCACTCTTACGTCCACTCTTTCAGTCCTCTCATTAGAGAGTTCAATCTTGGGAGTCACGTAAGGCTGGCTCCTCACGAATTCCAGGGGGATGCTTATATCGGTGCCCCGCAAAAACATCCGGGCCTTCATCTGCGAGGGCGCGGGAAGCCTGGGGATGAGAATTTCATCGATAAAACACCGGACCTGATAGCGTGCTTCCGGGTACCCCATCACTATTACGGGGCCGAAAACTTGCGTGTAGCTCCCGTAAGCGCCTTGCGAGGATATATAACTTCCGACGGATGTGTTCACCGCGAGGACCACGCCGTCAACAGGCGCCACAATAGTGTATTTGGCGAGCAGGGCCTTGCCGGACTCGTAGGTTTTTGTAAGCGCCTCGTACTGATGCTGCTGGTTCCGGATATCGTAGATCCAGGCGCCTGCCCTGGTCAGCTCATACTGCCTCCTTGCGGTCTCCAGATTGGTTTTGGCCACCTTTTGGGCATTTTCAGCGTTGTCCAACTGGTCCTTGCTCACCGATTGGCGATCCAGCCCGAAAGACTTTTTAAGTTTGTTGAACTGGTCCTCGGAAGTCTTGAGGCTGGCAGCCGCGGAGTCCATTTGGGCCTTGGAGACTTCAAGGACTTCTTTTCTCGGCTGCGCCTTGAGTTCCTGGAGCAAAGCCAGGGCCGCTTCGGCTTGCGCCTTTTGCTGCTCGACGGTAGCCCTCTGGACTGAATCGTCTATCAACAAAATCGGGTCCCCCCTGGAAACCCTTGCGCCTTCGGTAACCAGCACCTGAGTGACGGGGCCGGAGACTTCGGGAAATACGTTGATATTTTCACCGTTTGACTGGTAGCTTTCGATGATCCCGTTGGCATATACGCCTTTTGCATACGGGTTCTGGGCAGGGGGAAATACAGGAGGCGGGGCCTGTCCCTTGGCGCCGCCGAAATATGCGCTGGCAAGGCCCCCCAGAATGCCCGCCACAGCTAAAATGACCAGCAGTTTAGCCTTCAATTTCGCCTCTCCTCTTGATATTCACTATCTTCCCGTCCTCCATCTCGATTATGCGATCTGCAAACTCGAATATCCTGCTGTCATGCGTCACTATCAAAATGCACCTCTGGTCGTTGAGGATGTTATCCTTCACGAATTCGATGATCCTTTTTCCTGTGGCTCCGTCCAGAGAAGCTGTTGGTTCATCGAAAATCAAAATATCCGGACGGCCGACGATGGCCCGCGCTATTGCCACACGCTGCTGTTCACCTCCGCTCAGCTTGACAGGCGGCAACGAGGCCCTGCTCGTAAGCCCCACCACTTCCAGAACCTCCATGGCGCTTTTCATCGATTGGTCCCAGTCCTGCTTCTTTAATATCAGCGGAATCGCGACGTTTTCCACGGTGCTGAGTCTGCCGAAAAGATGATAATCCTGAAAAACGAAACCGACCTTGTTAAGTCTGAAACTGGCGATTTGATTGGCGCTAAGTTCCCAGATGTCCTTACCCTCGACTATGACCTTGCCGGAGTCGGGTTTGAGGATGCCGGAGATCATGCTCAACAGGGTAGTCTTGCCGCTGCCCGAAGGACCTACGAAGTAGAGTATCTCTCCCATATAAGCTTCGAAACTGATGCCTCTTATGGCATAGGTCCTGGCCGCACCCTCCCCGAAGGATTTCTCCAGCCCGGTAGCTGTCATCGCCGTGTCGGCCATGCTAACCTCTCAGGACCTCAAAGGGCTGGACCTTTATTACTTTTCTCACCGCCAGCAGGCTCGAGACGCCCGCAATTATAAGCACCATAAAAAACGCCAGCGCGAGGTTCCAGTAGCCCAAAGCGGCCGTATAGCTGGGTACGTATCTTATTCCAAGAAAAATGAGCAGGGAACTGAAACCCACCCCCAGACCGTATCCGATAAACGATGCAAACGAGGCTTGGAAAAGGATCATGTAAACAAGCTCGGAATTTTTGGCCCCGATAGCCTTTAGCGCTCCGAACTTATCGAGGTTTTCAAGGATGAAAGTATAGAAAGTCTGGCCGGAAATGGAGAGTCCGACTAAAAAGCCTATAAAAGTCATCATAAGGATGTTGACCCCTGCTCCAGTCTGAAAAATATAGAAATTGGCGGTTTTTTTCTCGAATTCGCGATCGGTCAGAGCAAGATACCCCGTTTTTGCTATTTGGCTTTTTATCTCGGGAATATCCGCCTCACTTTTAGGCTCAACTAGGATATTGGCAATGGTAAACCGGGTGTTCGGCACATACTGGATTGCGCGATTGTACGTGGTATAAAGGCTGGGGATCCCGAAAAGGCCGCTTGTCGCCACCTTCGCGATGCCCACTATCAATCCCCTGTGGTCGTTTATTTCGAAGCTTGTCCCGACGGTTGGGTTTTCCAGCTTGCCATATTCCTGGTCCTTGACGACGATAAAGGCGTTTTCTCCATAGATGTCTTCGATTCTGCCTTCCAACAGTTCAGGTCTTCCCAGGAGTGTGGCATCGTCGAGCCCCACTATGGTCGCTGGCTGGTAGATACCGCTTTTCAGTTTGATCAGGGTTACGCCCGAATAAAGAGGAACCGCATATTTTACCCCGTTCATGCTGCGGACCTCGTCCAGAACGTTATCAGGCATCGGAACCGTGTTAAGAGGGTTATTGACCGACGGGTCCATGACCCAGATCCTTGCGCCGATATTTATGACATTTGCAGACGCTTTGATCAGTATGCCTGCGAATATGGAGGTAAGCTGAACGATAAGGAAAATCGAAAAAGTTATTCCCACGACCAGCGCGGCGAATTTTGCGCGGTCGTTTATCAGGAGCTTCAGCGCGATTTTGAATATTCCAATCATTGGAAACAGCCGTTGCGAGCATTCATGAGATGTAGCGCACAGGAAACTATTTTAGTTTACTAAGTTTCCATTCGGTCCGCAATCAAAAAACCGGGCAATGAATCCGGAGGACGTAAAAAGGACTCAGTAATGACAACCGAGGATAGTTGAAAAGGGCTGGAAACCGAGTTTTTACCTGGTAGCTTCTCTTGGAGGAGATCGACACATACACAGGGGGACGCGGCGAGAGCCGATTTGCCCCCGCATCCCCCTGTTCCATCGTGTATAATCGTGCCGCTATGTCCCGCTATTCTGTCACAACAATTTTTCCCTTCATATTGCCATGCCCGCTCCCGCAAAAGTTGTCGCAGTGAAAGGGAAAAGTTCCTGCTGTTTTCGGGGTAAATTCGATGGTGGTTACTTTCCCTGGATTGATGTCGCCTCGGATCCCGAGTCCGGGGCAGTCAAAGCCGTGAAGCCTGTCCAATGAGGTGAGTTCGAGCACCACCGGGACACCCTTTTTAACCGTGATCTCACTGGGTGAATATTCGAACTGCTTTGCGCTCACTTTGATTACCTGTTTTGCTTCCTGAGCCATAGAGAGTGAACAGATAAATACCGTAGCCAGGGCGATTACGGTCAGTCGCATTAGAAACAATGATCCCTTTTTCATTTCGTAATCTCTCCTTTTACAGAATATTCCGTCACGTCGAATTTAACCGGCTTTGAGTGTATATCAACGCTGCGATACCCAAGACCCTTATAAGGCTCCTGGGGATCCCATGGCACCGGAGCCAGTACAGTGGTCGAACCTGGGGCCGGCAGCGGGTACATCGACCCTTTGCAGGAAAGATGCGGGATATGCCCTATCATGTGATGGTATTCCTGATGAATATGACCGGAAAGCACAATGATGTTGCTATAAGGCATTAACAGCTTAACGGCCTCCCCTCCATCCCTTGTAGTCCACTGCCAATCCGGCGCCAGATCGAAAAGAGGGCGGTGATTGAAAACGACAATGGGGGCAGACTTGTTGTACTTTTTCAAATCATCCTCCAGCCATTTGAGCTGGTCCTCCCCAATAATCCCTCTCGGGTCGGATACGCTGTTCAGGGCTATAAAATGAACGCCCTTGTGGTCGAAAGAGTAGTGCATCGGTCCGCCGATGACTTCCTTGTAGGCTTCCCCGCCGTCGAGTGCAGCATCATGTTCGCCGGGCATAAAATGAACATTCTTCACTTTGAGTCCGTAAGTTATCTGCTTAAACTCATTCAGGCGTTTTCGCCGCTCCTGATCGTCGTCTGCAACGTGACTCAGATCGCCGGTGAAGATGATAAAATCGGGCTTTGTCTTAAGACTGTTTATCGACTCGACTTCTTTCTTCAGAGTGCTCGCAAAATCTGGGTTGGCCTTCGGGTTATTGAAGCCAATGTGAGTATCGGAGATCTGTAGAAAGAGAAAATCGTCGGCCTTGGCAAAGGCCTCACCTTTCCAAAGGCCGGAGGCAAGCACTACTGTGCCAACCCCGGCAAGTTTCAACAGATCTCGCCGGTCCATGACAAGATTCATCGAGTTCTCCTTTCCTGTGCGGAGAGATGCAAAGACGCTGGAGACATACTGGGAGTCCTTATTTAAGTTGGGATAACCGCAGAAGTCAACCTGTGAGGAGATATGTCAGTGAGAGTAATTCATTCCCTGCCTATGGCCAGGTTATGAACAAAACGGAAAACCCCGCTCGACCGGCAGTGGGCCAAGCGGGGTTGCCTAAGACCGTTCAAATCTACCTGGTAGCTTGAAACAGGCTTGAAGTTGTTTCTTCCGCAGGCACTTTTACCCACCCTACCTTAGGACCGGCAAAAACAGCGGTTGGGGTTGAGTGGTTAACTACATTCGAATGGCGAACGTTATCACACTGTGAGTTCACTTGATCGCTTGCCGCATATGCAAATCCCGATATGAGTAATGTGACTAAAAATAAGCTGATTGCAATAATTTGTCTCATTTCAATATCTCCTTTCGGTCAGAGTAATCATTCGCCAAAAGTAATCATACTCCGAACTGAATCAATACCGAAAATACCTTGATTTTGGAAAAGAAACGCCCCAGTCGATTATATCGTAGATAACATCTTGAAGTCATTGATAATATATGTGTAATACGATCAAAACGTATAAGGGTCAACCTTAATAGATTGATTATTCGATAAGCACTCCACCCGTGTATTGCAGACACCCACATAGTTCCTATCATAGAAAAAGGAAGACCGATGGATCGTCCAGCCGGAAAAAGATGGGAGCCGGATAGTCTGGTCTGAGAGGAGACGACGTAATGGATAGAACACGCAACATCAGGCATGTTGATACGGAGCCGATACATTATCGACTGGGATGGCTCGTCGCCATCGGGTTCGGATTAATCTTTATTGGCTTGACGGCAGTCTGCGCACCCTATTATTCAAGTTTTTCGCTTCAAAGCCTGATCGGATCTTTTTTCCTGCTCAGCGGAGCAATGTTTATGGCCGACGCTTTCGGGTCCCGGCAGGAAGGGAGGTTTGTCCCTGAGTTTTTGATTGCAGCGCTATACATTCTATTCGCGCTTCTTGTGGGATTTGGGGCAGCGGGGGCCCACCGTTTGACTTTGTTCCTCGGCATTTTCTTCGTTTTGGAAGGAATACTGAAAATCTTCTATTCGTTGGAATTGCGCCCTGAGCTGGACTGGACCTGGCCTCTAATCAGCGGGGCCCTTTCCGTGATCGTCGGCGCTGCAGTCTGGGAGATTCCTCCCGGTGCTCCCCTGGTAGGAGTGATAGTGGGTATCGACCTGCTCCACAGCGGCCTGACCACCATAGTGGTTGCCCACGCCATGCGAATCAAACTGGAAAAAGGTCAGGAACTTTGCCTGGGCGAACAATGCTTTTCCGAATGATGGAAACTCATCCGCGATTAGCAAAAACCTTGACGTAAAAGATGATGGTGAGCGATTGCCGTCCGCAGGGCTAAGCGGGAACCGATTATGGATTCGTTTTTAGCAACCTTTGGCCAGGCTTTGCTAATGGCTTTCGGCATGTTCTGGGCTGTGGGATGGAGTCTGGTTTTGGGATTTTTGATTTCCGCTGTGCTTCAAGTCTTCATCTCAAAGGAAAAAATGCGCACGCTACTGGGAGGCAACGGCCCCAAAGAAATTGCACTGGCAACGGGTTTTGGAGCGGCCAGTTCAAGCTGCTCTTATGCTTCGGCTGCCATCACTCGCACCTTGATCCGGAAAGGTGCAGGCTTTATTCCATCGCTTGCGTTTCTATTTTCCTCGACCAATCTGGTGATAGAGCTCGGAATTATTCTCTACCTGCTCATGGGATGGCAGTTTACGGCCGCTGAATGGACAGGCGGCGTGGTACTGGTTGCTATAATGAGCATTCTGGTCCGGTTGACCTGTCCACGGCATTTGATCGAAGAAGCCAGACAACATGCCGCACGTGCATCTGCCGGGCACGAGGACTCCGTATCCCCGGTTCCGAACGAAAGCTCTTTTTGGGCGAGGCTTTTCAGCCGTGAAGCAATGGCTGCCATTGCCCGAAGCTTCGTTATGGACTGGTCAATGCTGTGGAAAGATCTCGCCGCCGGTTTTCTGATCGCGGGTTTCCTGTCGGTTTTCGTTCCCATCAATGCCTGGCGGACATTATTCGTTACCGGCTTGACTCCCGCTTTGAAAATGCCTCTCGATGCCCTGATCGGACCCTTGATCGCCGTTATCAGCTTTGTATGTTCAATCGGGAATGTGCCGATGGCCGCAGTGTTATGGGCAAGCGGAATCAGTTTCGGGGGCGTTCTTGCTTTTCTCTATGCCGATTTGATCGTACTGCCGCTGCTCGACGTCTACCGGAGGTATTTTGGATGGAAAATGGCCGCTTATATAGGGATTGTTTTCTACATCACGATGGTGCTCGCAGGGGTCGTTATGGATGGCGTATTCTCGGCACTCGATTTGGTGCCTCATCCAAATCTCGACATCCGGGAGCAAGTGACTCACTTCGCGATCAACTATACGTTTTGGCTAAATATAATTTTTGGAGCGGTCGCCGCTTGTTTATTCGTGCTGTCGCGACAAGGTCCTGCGTTTGCCCACCACCATCGGCATGACTGGCGACGCCGGAGGGAAGAACTCTAAATTGAATGGCAAAGAGGTCGCCCTCACATCGCGATGCCCGCTTCACACTCATCTACGTTAAGTCGATGTATTTCCTGTTGATATCTGGCAAGAAGGTCTTCGAGGCCGAGCAAGCCGATGACTCCCACCTCATTGTCTTCTATGGGAATTCGTCCATACCCGGTTTCAAGGAATTTCGGAAGGGCATCATAGAGGCTTTCATCAGGCGCAACGCTCACCGGCGGCAAAACCAAATCTCGCAGGACTAGCAGGTCCAGAACCGATTCATCAAAAATCACCGGCCTTACCTCTCGCACCGATAATATGCCCGTGAGGCGAAAATCTTCATTTACAACCGGAAAGAAAGACTCGCCGTTATATGCAATAAGGCGCCTCAATTGACCCAGCGACATATCTTCGGGCAGAATGGCAACCGCAGCGTCTTTTCGAAGCACATCCCTCACCGATAAATCCTGAAGAATATTGATCACCCTGTCGGCCCGATGCACAGGGGACTCGAACTTGTTCAGGACCTGTTTTTCGTACAAACTCCAACGCTGCGAGAGTAAGATTGCCACAACTGAGGTGAACATGATCGGTACTATCAATTGGTACCCGCCGGTCATTTCGCAGACCATGAGCAGTGCCCCTATGGGGGCCTTTGCAACTCCAGCAAAAAACGCGGCCATCCCGACGAGGGCGAATGCGCCGGGAGAAGTCACAATTCCGGGGAACCATGCGTGCGCCAACTGTCCCACCGTCCCTCCGAGCATGGCCCCTATGAAAAGCGACGGCCCAAAGACGCCTCCGCTTCCCCCGGACGAAATGGTGAAAGAGGTCGATGCAATCTTAAGAAAGGCAAGAGTGAACATGACTGCTACAGGGAGCTGCCCCATCAGCGCCTTTTGAATGGTCCCATAGCCCCCGCCCATGGCCAGAGGCTGCCACAGCGCAATCACTCCGACCAGAAGACCGCCGAAAGCAGGGATAAATGCGCGTCTGATCGGGAGCTTCCGGAAGAAATGGTCTCTTAAACCGTAAAAGGTTTTGACGTACGCGTATCCAAAAGGAACGCAAACCAGCCCAAGGATTGCATAGAGAAACAGCTCCCAGCCGCTGAAAAATCCAATGGAAGGAATCGCAAATATCGGCTGATGGCCGAAGATACCTGTAAAAATGGCATAGGAAACCGAAGATGAAATGATGCAAAGCACGACCCCTTCGGTTTCGAGGTCCTCACGGTAGAGAACTTCCACCGCGGTCAGGGCGCCCCCTAACGGCGCGCGAAAAATGGCGCCCAGCCCTCCGGCACACCCTGCCAGCAGCAGGAGCCTTCTTTCATGGATACTGAGCCTGAGGACACGCCCAAGCCAGGAGCCTATTCCCGATCCAATTTGTGCTATGGGGCCTTCCCGGCCGGCGCTACCCCCTGTCGCAAGCGTTATTACTGAAGCGATGCCCTTGATAAAGGGAACACGAGTCCTTACGAACCCTTGCTTATTGTGGAAGGCGTCTATGAAGGCGTCGGTTCCGTGCCCCTCTGCTTCGGGGGCCCAGGTATAGACGATGAGACCGGAAATCAGTCCTCCGACGGCAGGAAGTAAAAACAAAAGCCAATGGCGAAGAGGCGTCCCGGCCACGAGCGACACTATATGCTCGCCGGCGGGCTTTGCCGTTGCATAACCGGCAAGATACTCCATGGCCCAAAAACTGGTCCATTCAAGAAGATAGAAAATGGCGGCGGCCCCGAGTGCGCTCAATGCCCCGATTGCCGTTCCGTAAACAAGCCAGCGGAAGAACCTGTATTTTCCCAGTGCCCTGGAAAGAGCAGGCCCCCAATTTCCCGGGACAGTCCAAATGGCCCTCGTGCTGCTTTTAGCCTGATTTTCAGTTAATGTAGAGTCGTCCTTCAATCCTCAAACCTGCTTGGGAAATAAATATCCGGGGCGAAAAGGCCGCCGGGCAATGCGTTTATAACACCTTTACGCACAATCCTCCATGCGCAAATATTCCATTGCCGGCTAAATCTTCACGTCCCTAGGTTGAAAAGCTTACCCGTGCGAGAGTGGAACCTGGATGCTGAATCATTCGATTCGATAGGACACTATGTTTCAAAATACAGTTCTTCCTGAATTGGTTCTTCCTGAATTTTTGCTCAATTTCATCAGCAGATTCTTGACCTCTGCCACTAGGTCCCTTCCCTCGGGTCCGATGATAGAGTTGTAAGGCGCGTCACAGGGGCCGCTCCAGAATCCGCTTTGCCGTTCCCTGGCGAATTCTTTGAAAAAGCTGTGAACCGGTCCATATGTTTCTTCTACCACCTCCTTCAGGGCAAGGTTTTCATCATGAAGCCGTTCGCATGCTTCGAAAAACTTCCGCATGAGCTCATTATTCGGATGCTCTTGATTGCCACGGACAAAATAGATCCAGAAAGGCATCGCGGTATCCTCGGCCTCGTAAAGGTCCATATCGGCATCCCTGAAAAGTTCGTCCACCTTGCAGGCACGACTGACCCTTCCCCAGACGTAGACCTCCGACCATGCAGCAGTGCCCTCCGAAAACCATCTGTACGGTTTTTTCGGGCGCCACTTGGTCTTGAAACCATATGCGTACTGTAGTTTATGGAACAGCTCATGAGCTGAAGTAGGCCTGCGGATTCCCACGGTATTTCTGTCCACCCAGGCAACTGAATTAAATTGAATCGGCCCATCCGGGGGATCGGCAACGCCGTAGCAATCCATATCTCGAAAAACCACCTCTATCTTGTCCTTGCCCGGCGCCGTGTAAGGGTGTCTTCCGAACAGTTCCGCATACTTTGCCCACGCGTACTCGAGGTATTGTGCAGTGTCTTTTATGATTTGAGCGTCCCCGATATTGTCGGCCGAATGAGTGCTCCTATTTGTCCACTTAAGAACGAAGTGGTCCGTTTCGAAGTGGTTCTCAAAGGCGGGCATTTCGCTGTCGGCAGTGCGCTCCTGAGTGGAAAACGACGTCGCGAACGACACACCATTGCAACCGAAAATATATATTCCGATCAAAAGCAGGATCGCCACTCGAAGCCTCGAAAACTTCATTATCTTTGTCTCCCGGGAAGTTGATCTCGAATTAGAGTGATTTTAAATGTTTAGCTGCGGAAAGACAACGAACTGTTGAATGAAGTTAAAGGTCAGATCCTGGAGTGAATGTTTACACCTCGCTCCGCAAAACTTATCTAATTCTATAGCGACACGTCACCAGGCCCCGAAGATCGCGCCTCACATGGAGAGCACAGTGGCAAAAAATCCGCCCTTGAACCCTTTTCTTCTGGCGCTTTGCGCCGTTTTGACGGGAGTCGCCGGCGGGCTGGGAGCGGTTGCCTTTCGGGCACTGATTGCCTTTTTTCATAATTTGTTCTTTTTGGGAAGACTATCGCTGCACTATGAGGCGAACATCCATACGCTGCCGAGCCCCTGGGGACCCTTTGTAATTCTGGTGCCGGTCATTGGGGCGGCAGGGGTTTCGTTTTTGGTTACCCACTTCGCGCCTGAGGCAAAAGGGCATGGCGTTCCGGAGGTTATGGATGCCATCTATTACAACCGGGGAATAATAAGGCCGGTGGTAGCCGCAGTTAAGTCGTTGGCATCAGGGCTTTCCATCGGAAGTGGAGGTTCTGTTGGGCGCGAAGGTCCAATCATTCAGATCGGATCATCTTTCGGTTCGACCCTGGGTCAATTCATCCCAATGGCGACATGGCAACGGATTACCCTGATTTCTGCCGGTACCGGGGCCGGAATCGCGGCCACCTTCAATACACCCATTGGCGGATTGCTCTTCGCCACGGAAATAATGCTCCATGAGATCAGTGTGAGGACCCTGGTACCTGTTGCAATTGCAACCTCTACCGCTACCTATATCGGTCAGATTTTTTTCGGCGTGCATCCCGCTTTCAATATCCCCGAACTTCAGACCCATTTTTCTCAACTGCTAAACCCGCTGTTGGTCGGTTCTTTTTTCGGGGTAGGCATCGTCACTGGGATAGGCTCTGCGATTTATATTCACTCCATTTACTTTATGGAGGATATCTTCGAGCAGAAGATATCGGGTAATTACTACATCAGGCACATGGCCGGGATGTTTATAGTTGGCCTCCTTATATACCTGTCAATGACTTTTTTCGGGCATTACTATCTCGAGGGGGTAGGTTATGCCGGGATTGCAGATGTACTCACAGGAAAACTTTCTGGATTCAACCTGCTGATCCTGCTGTTTTTTTTGAAGCTGGCTGCCACCTCCCTGACTCTTGGCTCCGGGGCTTCGGGCGGAATTTTTTCACCGGCGCTCTTCTTGGGCGCAATGGCCGGAGGCGCCTACGGGGTGGCGTTGAAGGCGATATTTCCCTTCCTGCCTGTAAACCCGCCGGTCTTTGCTATTGCAGGCATGGCGGGGATGGTTGGCGGATCGACGGGAGCAGCGATTACCGCTCTTGTCATGGTGTTTGAAATGACCCTGGACTATAACGCCGTCCTTCCATTGACGGTGACTGTTGCGACCAGTTATGGCATTAGGGCACTTCTCTGCCGCGAGACCATCTACACCTTGAAACTGGCTCGCCGCGACCACTTTATGCCAAATGCCCTGAGGACCAATTTTCAGTACCTCAGGCAGGCAAGAAACATCATGGAAAGTCCTCCCGCAATTCTTCCGGCGTCCATGCCGATAGGTGATTTTGCAAGGCTGGCTTCACTGGAGGACAGTCCGGTTTTCCTGGTTGAAGACCGGAAATCGATTCTAGGCATAGTCAGCGCCAAGGATGCGCTTAAGGCGCTTGATGCGCCCTCGGGTGTGACTCTGGGCGATCTTGCCGAAAAAAAGTATATCGTCGTTTCCGAAGAGTCGCCTGTCTTTGAGATTTTAAGCCGCATGCGAGAAGAAGAAGCAACCACCGCCCTCGTAGCCCACAATGTAAACGAAGCGAGTTTAGAAGATATCCTCGGCATCATCACAAGAGATCATATCGCAGGTCTGATCGAACAAGGTCTAGCATTTTATGAATGATTTTCAGTTCATATAATTATGCCGGACGGCCTCGCCCCATTCGGATCATTTCCAGCGCCGCGATGTCTCATCTCAAAACCTCGCCCGACAAAGCGTCAGAAATGGGATTGAAATAAATAAAGGGATTTGTTCCAATTGGCCTGTATTTTGCCAGAGTTCCCATTCCCGCATCCCCGACTGAGGAGTATTCAGCCAGATGAGCACCGGTAAAATCAATAATTCAGTTGAACCAAGGCCTGCCGTTCCCGGGAAACGGCGTTCCTTTTTCGTTCCACTGCTGTTTTTTGCGCTGGGAGTACTGAGCGCCTTCGGCTACTTTCGCTGGTACGCCGGTCCGATGAAGATGGCATCTTCCGGGACCGAAGAGCAGGCCCCTGCAAAAAAGCAGCCCAAGGTCCTTTACTATGTGGATCCCATGAACCCCACCAATAAGTCCGACAAGCCGGGAAAAGCTCCATGCGGCATGGACCTCGTCCCTGTCTATGAAGAAGAACAGCCGGCGGCGGCAAAAAAGCAGCCCAAGGTCCTTTACTACGTCGATCCCATGAACCCCACCAATAAGTCCGACAAGCCGGGAAAAGCACCATGTGGCATGGACCTCGTGCCCGTCTACGAAGAGGAGCAGCCCGGTGCGGCCAATCTCCCTGCCGGGACAGTCAAAATAAGTCCGGAAAAACAGCAGATGATCGGAGTAAAAATCAGCGAAGCCGCTGAAATTGAGATATCCAAAACCATTCGCGCCGTGGGTCTGGCGACATATGATGAAACTAAGGTCGCCCATGTCCACACGAAGTTTCCAGGCTGGGTGGATAAGGTTTACGTAGATTTCGTCGGAAAGCTGGTCAAAAAAGGGCAACCTCTGTTCAGTATCTACAGCCCTGAGTTGGTCTCTACACAACAGGAATTGCTGATCGCAAAAAAATCGAGGGACATTCTTAAGAGCAGCGCATTCGAAGATATCGGGTCCAGGTCCGAATCGCTTTACAGCGCGACTCGTGAGCGTTTGAAGTACTGGGACATAAATGACTCCCAGATAAATCAGATCGAACGCCAGGGAACTCCGCTCAAAACGCTCACGCTCTATTCGGCCCTGGACGGCTTTGTGGTTGCTCGTAATGTATATGCGGGCCAGCAGGTTTCCCCCGAGATGGACCTCTTTGTGGTCGCAGACCTTTCCAATATCTGGATACAGGCGGAAGTGTACGAATATGAAACCCAGTCGGTCAGCCTGGGGCAAAAGGCTTTAGTCACCTTTCCATCTTTTCCGGGAAAGACCTTCAAGGGCAAGGTTACTTACATTTCTCCCGAAATGGACCCAAAGACAAGGACCCTGAAAATCCGAGTGGAACTGGCCAATCCGGATTTCAAGATCAAGCCGGATATGTATGCGAACGTGGAACTGAAACTTGATTATGGAAAAAAACTCTCAATTCCCCGGGAAGCGGTATTGGATTCGGGTGCGAACCAGATGGTTTTCGTCGCAAAAGAGGGCGGCTATTTCGAGCCGCGTAAAATAACCGCCGGTCCTCGCGTGGATGGCCGATTGGTGGTGCTCGACGGCCTTAAAGCGGGAGAACAGGTAGTAACATCGGCGAACTTTCTTATCGATTCGGAGAGCCAGCTCAAGTCCGCTACAGGCGGGATGGGAGGCGGCGCCAATGGGGCGAGCCAATCGCCGGCAACCGATCGCAGCACGCATCAGGGTAGCCCGGCTGAATAGATTATGATCAACAGAATCATCGATTTTTGCGCTAATAACCGCTTTATCGTCTTCCTGTTCGTCGGGGCGGCGGTTGCAGCGGGCGTCTATTCAATGCGGCACATCACCCTGGACGCCATTCCCGACCCTTCTGACACGCAGGTGATTATCTATTCGAAATGGGACCGCAGTCCGGACATTATGGAGGACCAGGTTACCTATCCCCTGATAACCGCTATGCTTGGGGTCCCAAGAGTAAAAGACATACGCGGCACATCCGATTTCGGCTATTCGTTCGTGCAGGTAATCTTCGAAGACGGGACCGACCTCTATTGGGCAAGGTCCAGGACGCTGGAATATCTTAACAATATCCTCCCAAAACTCCCGCGCGACGTCCAGGTGGAGCTTGCCCGCGACGAGACGTCCATCGGCTGGGTATTTGAGTACGCGCTCGTCGACAAAACCGGCGGGCACGATCTTGCCCAACTGCGCTCGATTCAGGACTGGTTTTTGAAATACGAAATCCAGTCGGTGCCTGGTGTTGCCGAGGTGGCCCCCGTGGGCGGATTTATCCGCCAATACCAGGTAAACCTCGATCCCAATGCCCTGCTTTCCTACAAAATCCCGATCGACAAGGTGATGAACGCGATTCGGGAGAGCAACAACGACGTCGGGGGGCGACTCGTCGAGTTCTCCGGCCGCGAGTACATGGTGCGGGGACGCGGTTATGTAAAAAATTTGAGCGACATAGAAAATGTGGTCGTCGGGACCAACGAGTCGACAGGCACGCCCGTTCTGGTCAAAAGCCTCGGCAAGGTTGTTTTGGGGCCCGACATTCGCCGGGGCGTGGCCGAACTGGACGGAGAGGGCGAGACTGTGGGCGGAATCGTCATCATGCGCTACGGCGAAAATGCCTTGAAAGTAATTGAAAGGCTCAAGGCCAAGCTGGCCGAAATCACTCCCAACCTGCCCAAGGGAGTTGAACTCGTTACCACATACGACCGATCGGACCTGATCAATCGGTCTATCGATAATCTGAAACATACGCTGATAGAAGAACTGATAATAGTCAGTCTGGTGATCCTCATATTCCTGTGGCACATTCCAAGCGCCATCATTCCGATTATCACCATCCCGGTTGCGGTGATAATCTCGTTCATTCCAATGTACGGGATGAATCTTACGGCCAACATTATGTCCCTCGGCGGGATCGCGATAGCGATTGGCGCCATGGTGGACGCCGCCATCGTGGTTGTGGAGCAGACCCATAAGAAGCTCGAGCACTGGGACACTGAAGGAAGGCCGGGAGATTTCAAGAACGTGGTCGTTAGCGCAGTAAAGGAGGTCGGAGGACCGAGCTTTTTCGCGCTTCTGGTGATAGCGGTTTCCTTCATGCCGATTTTTGCCCTTGAGGCCCAGGAAGGCAAACTCTTTAAACCCCTCGCATTCACGAAGAATTTCTCCATGATCGTCGCAGCCGTTCTGGCCATCACTCTGGATCCTGCCATTCGACTGCTTTTTACGCACATGAAAAATTTTTCGTTTCGCCCGCGATTTCTCGCGCGCTTAGCGAACGCCGTCCTGGTCGGCAAGATTCACAACGAGGAGAACCATCCGATAAGCCGTCCGCTGATGAGAATCTATCATCCGGTCGTAGAATTTGTGCTTAGACATCAGTGGCTGACAATCGCGGCTGCCGTCCTGGTCGTCGCGATTACGTTCGCCCCTCGCATCGGAGTTTTTGAGAAAATCGACTCAGAGTTCATGCCGCCCCTCGACGAGGGTACGCTGCTTTACATGCCTTCCACGGTCCCCGGTATTTCCGTTACAGAAGCTCAACGGGTGCTCCAGATCCAGGACAAAATTCTAAAAACATTCCCGGAAGTCGAACGGGTGTTCGGCAAGGCCGGGCGGGCCGAAACGGCCACCGACCCTGCGCCTCTTTCGATGATGGAGACGGTGATCGTTTTAAAGCCGCAGTCCGAGTGGCCGAAAATTCCAACCTGGTATTCTGACTGGGCGCCCGAGTGGCTCACAAATATTCTGCGCAGGGTTCAGCCCGACCACCAAAATACCGAAGACCTGATCCATGACTTGGACATGGCCATGCAGATCCCGGGAGTGGTAAATTCCTGGACAATGCCGATCAGAGGCAGGGTGGACATGAACGATACCGGGGTACGCACCCCTGTCGGTATCAAGATCCTCGGTCCCGACCTCAACAAAATCCAGGAAATTGGACTGCAAATCGAGGCCGCACTCAAAGGTGTTTCCGGGACCTCCAGCGTTTACGCAGAGCGGACAACCGGGGGCTATTTCCTGGACCTCGATCTTAAAAGGGAAGAACTCGCCCGCTACGGTCTCACCGTCGCCCAGGTCGAAAGCACCATTACTTCGGCAATCGGAGGGGAAAACGTTTCCACCACGGTCGAAGGCCGTGAGCGCTATCCAATAAACATCCGCTACCTGCGTGATTATCGAAGCACGGTCGACCGGTTGAACAGGACTATGATCGCCACGCAGAGCGGCACCCAGGTCCCCATTGCCCAGTTGGCGGACATAAAGCTCTTATCAGCCCCCGGAATGATCCGGGATGATAACGCCAGGCTAAGCGGGTATGTGAGTGTCAACATCGCCGGACGGGGCGTCGGCAGCTATGTCGAGCAAGCTAAGAAAGTCGTAGGCACTCACGTTTCTCTGCCGCCAGGTTATACGCTCGTTTGGAGCGGCCAGTATGAAAACATGCTTCGGGTAAGAGCCAGGCTCATTGTCGTCGTTCCTGTTACTCTCCTGATCATATTCATGCTCATCTATTTCAATACCAGGTCGGCGGCAAAGACCCTTATCATCTTCCTGGCGGTTCCTTTTTCGGCCGTGGGGGCAATCTGGCTTCTGTATCTGCTTCACTATAATCTGAGCATTGCCGTCTGGGTCGGCCTGATTGCGCTCATGGGCGTCGACGCCGAAACGGGGGTATTCATGCTCCTCTACCTGGACCTCGCCTATTACGCCAGGCGTGACAAAGGGCTCATGAAAACCAAGGATGACCTGCGCCACGCCATTGTCGAAGGAGCGGTAAAAAGGCTCCGCCCTAAATTCATGACGGTCGCGGTCATGTTTATGGGCCTGGTGCCTATAATGTGGTCCATGGGCGCCGGCTCCGATGTGATGAAACGCATCGCTGCCCCTATGATCGGCGGCATTTTTACCTCGTTTATTATGGAACTGGTGGTTTATCCCGCCGTATACGAAGTGTGGCGGTGGCACTTTCACCTGAAAAGGAGATAAAATGAGAAAGGTAAAACTGATCGTGCTCTTAGGTGTTTCATTGGGGCTGCTCACTTTTGGCTGGAACATGCCCGCGCTTGTCCATGCGGCATCTCAATCTACATGCCCGGTCATGGGTGGAAAAATTGACGAAAAAATCTTTGCCGATTATAAGGGCCAGCGCATTTATTTTTGCTGTACCGGTTGCCTGGAGGAATTCAAGAAAGACCCTGAAAAATATCTCAAGAAAATGGAAGCGGAAGGGATCTCCCCTTCGAAAACACCCTGATCTAACGAAGAGAGGGAGACGGAATCCCGTCTCCCTTCTCGCATCAAGCAGTTACACTTGAGCTGTTACAACCCCGGGCTGCCCATCGGCTCCGGTACCCTTCTTACTTGCCCTCTCGAAGCACAGGGGATTGCGCGGGCATCCAAACGCCATGATCGGCACAATCAAAACACTCATCATCTTCTTCATTACTTTCTCCTCTCTAACAATTACTGGTGTTCTTACATTAACTCTGTTGCTTTAACGTCAGCCTCGCCTGTATCATTGAGCAAACGTGATGCCATCGGTGGATTAACAGGTTATAAAGGCTAAAATGTATGTATATTCAATTAGTTAGAACTACATAAGAAAGGTTCTCCACTCTTGTCTTAGCGGACCGTATAGTTTAAAGTGTTAAAGAGTGTTTAAGTGTTAAAGACTGTAAACGACTGGAGATACAGGATGGACGCTCAAAAGTTGCCTATGTATTTAAGGGAGATTATCAACCCGATGATCGACGGGCTGCTGCTGCTTTCACCGGAAGGAACGATTCTGATGGTTAACCGGGCCATGGAAGAGATCTCGGGTTACTCTCGCGAAGAACTTATAGGACAGCCATGCTCCATCCTTCATTGGGATACGTGCCAAATGGGGTTCTCGGAAGGCAAAGGGTGCTCTTGCGAACTGTTCGATGTTGGCTATGTCCGCAGGCGGTTGTGCTCTTTAGTGCGAAAAGACGGCTCGTATCTGCATGTGCAAAAAAACGCCGCTCTTTTGAGAGAAGACGGCGGGACCATTCTGGGCGCGGTTGAAATCGTTGTCGATACCTCCGAAATCGAAGAACGGGATCGTAAAATAGAGCATCTCTCAAAGCTTCTGCAGGGCGGCACAAATTTTCAGGGAATGGTCGGAAAATCCGAGGTCATGCAGAGGGTTTTCGAAGTCATCAGGAAGGCGGCGCAGAGTGAGGCGCCCGTAATTATCCACGGCGAAACCGGCGCGGGAAAGGAGCTTGTGGCCCACGCCATCCATACTTTAGGACCGAGGCGGGACAAGCCTTATATCCAGTTAAACTGCGCCGCGCTCAACGAGAATCTTCTCGAGAGCGAAATGTTCGGTCACGTCAAAGGGGCTTTTACGGGCGCACACATGCACCGGAAGGGCCGTTTCGAGGCTGCGAACGGCGGTGATATTTTTCTTGATGAGATAGGAGATCTCCCGCTTTCAATTCAGATAAAACTTCTTAGGATCCTCGAGACAAAGCAATTCGAACGCGTCGGAGATTATCAGCCGGTCAAAACGGACGTCCGCATTATAACTGCGACCAATAGAGATCTTGAGCAGTTGATAGCTCAGGGAAAATTCCGGGAAGATTTCTACTTCCGCATCAACATCGTTCCTATTCAATTGCCGCCCCTCAGGGACCGCACCGATGACATCCCGTTATTGGTTGAGCATTTTGTGCGGCAACTGCAACAGAGGAGCGGGAAGGCAATTTCCGGCGTTGCCCCGGAAACTATGAACTTTTTTATGCATTACCGGTGGCCTGGGAACGTGAGAGAGTTGAAAGGGGCCCTGGAGTATGCTTTTGTTGTTTCGGAAAGCGGCCAGATCCTGCTCAAACATTTGCCGGCCCGGCTGACACGTCCGGGAAACCTGCATGTTAACTCAGCCTCAGCTCGATTAACCGAAAAAGAAGCCCTTATCGATGCTCTGCTGAAATGCAACGGCAATCAGACCATGGCGGCCAGGATGCTCGGGGTCAACCGCGTAACCGTCTGGCATAGGTTAAAGAAATATGGAATCGATCCCGGAAATCCTATGGCTTCTGATCCTGAACTCAACGGCAACGCAGAGTAACAAGCGAATTCTTATTCATGAATCCGGGACGGCCTGCCGATAATTTCATGGAATGACCTGACAGGTTCTCTCTCATAACATTTGGAAGCCCACGAAATGGACGAGTTTGAATTCAAGGAACGGCGCACGGGCAAAGAACGGCGCTCCAGGCCCACTTCGCCGTTTACCCTCCAGAGTCTGATAGGCTCAAGGGGACAGTACCGGCGAAAAGAAGATGCCCGCAAATATTATTTTGTTGACCTCTACAGCAGATCTTCCGTGGCGCTCGTGGTCAGCACAATGGTTCTGTCGATAATTGACGCCTTTCTCACCCTGAGGTTGGTTGGGGAAGGTATTGGTGAGGCGAACCCCATTATGGATTTCTTCCTGAAGATGGGTCCGTTTCAATTTATAATGATTAAGTGGTTCATGACCGCTGTGGGCCTGATTACACTGCTGGTTCTTAAGAACTATTATCTGTGGCAGGGAAGGGTCAGGACAGCGGCCGTGTTGTTCGTCCTCCCTTTTCTCTACCTTGTCCTTGTCTCTTATGAATTCTTTATGCTGATGAATATATGATCGGCTTGAGTAGGAGGCGAGTTGTGGTTTGGATCCGGGGTCTGGCGGCCTGTCTTATCATTTTGGCTACTGCCGGCTGTGCTTCGATGGGCGGAACTATACTCCAGGGCACTGGAGAGGCCGAACGTGAGAAGACAGTCAATGCCTGGTGGTATGCCAGCTTTAAATTAAACTGGCCACAGGATCAGGAAGACCCTGCGATGGACACGGATTTGCTGATTGCCCACGGAGTCATTAGTCCTGTATTGGACCGTTATAAAAAGGAGATCGTTCTGTGGCGATTTCACAGGAGAGCCGCTAGAGACGAAGCCGGACATCGCTTCAGTTTCATCTTCTACACTACTGCGGCCAATGCCCGCAAAATCTATAAGGCAATCGAGTCCAACGCCGTTCTCGGCCAGTTGAAAGCCGAAGGTGTGATCGAACGGGTCACCCTGGACGATACGCACGTCATTGCCAGGCCCGGCATTGAGGAAACCAGTGACCCGCACTGGTCTACTCCCCTCCAGAAAGCTTGGCCTTTCTTTATTATGGGTGTCAGCCAGACATGGCTTGACCTTATTTCCCAGTACGCCGAAGACGGTCGTAAAAAACCGGGTTCCATAACGGAAATGCGGGCTTTCTACCGTGAGATCGCTCAGGAGGTTGAAGCAACTTGGAACAAAGAAGGCGGCCATGCTTTTCTCCACCACCTCAATGCTCTTTTCGGATATGGCCCAGTCATGCTTCGAGGTAAGACCGAAATGAGCTTTTGAGGCGGATTCGAGGGCTGAACGATTAATTTCTAAATCCCTCAATCCCCGGTTCATCAGTTCCGTAATTCTTCTCTCCCCTTGCCCTTATTTTCTCGAATTGGTAAGCTCTGCACCCTGAGATGCCGGATTCGATCGGTCCGATTCCCGGTTGGCAGTTCGGATTTCCCGAGAAGAGACCTATGACCAAAACCATAAGAATATTTACGAGGCTTGCTTCAGCGGTGGCGATCCTCCTGGTTTTGCTTGCGGCGGCGGGGGTTATCCTGCCTCGTGTCCTGGATACCGCAGCTATCAGCCGCAATCTGACGGCCGATCTCGAGGCCCGTTATAGAATACATGCGCAACGAATCAAGATAAGTTTCTTACCTTTTCCTCGCCTGGTCATGTACGACGTCAGGACCACTGTCCCCGAGACACTCACCGCATCTGCCGATGCAGTGCTCATTTATCCGAAGATCATGCCGCTTTTTACGGGCAGACTGGTGCCTGCCGAAGTTGAGCTTCACAATCCCAGGTTCACCGCACGACTTCCCGAACAGTCCCCCGAAAACTCGGCAAGGTCCTTTGTTCAGCAGCTTCGGCGCCTGCAAGAAAGGATTTCCAGGTTCCAGGCAATATTACCTGCAATAATACCTGCTGTCGCTATCGAGGCTCGCAACGGCAGGCTGGATCTCTACTGTGGCAACGATCAAGCTTTTCTTTTCGAAGAGATCGATCTCACGAGTTCGGTGCATGACCGAAGGGTCGATTTCGAACTGACGAGCGGCAAATCCAATCTCTGGCAGGCTCTTTCTCTTAATGGCTGGTTTGACCTGGCCACTATGAAGAGTTGGGCAGAATTGAATCTAAGCGCAGGCAACCCGGGGGACCTGCTGCGATACTTGAATGAGTCCGCATTCTCCAGGAGCGGCGATTCTCAGGTAGACTTGACGCTAACCCTTTTTTCCAGCGGCCCGGGAAGCGCCAGTGCAGATTTCAAGGCTTCGATCCCGCTTTTTACCCTCGACGGCGGTCCCCCAAATCACCCCCCTTCAGAGACAGATACAGGGACAGCGAGAAACGGGGACACTGGGGCAAAGCCGTCTCTTCCCCGCCGCATCGCTCCCTCTCCGCGTCCGGTCTCAGAGATGCAGGGCATCGTCATGAGCAACGGCGCTCTGAACGGTTCATTGAGCATCGATGCCAACGGCGTCAATTTTCTCATTTCGCATTTTCAGTCGGAGTATCCACGTCTAAGTTTCACTGCGAGCTACATCGAAAGATACTCCGATCAGAGTGTGACTCTCAAAATCGACGGGCAGGACACAGACGCAGCCACGGTGAAAAACCTTATGCTCGCAGTCAATCGGGAAAATCCCGTCACCCGGCGGGTCTTTGAAATAATTCGTGAAGCGGAGGTGCCGGCGATCCTGTTCAGTGCACGGGCAAACAAAGCGTCTGATTTATTGAAACCCGAGAACTTCACCTTGACCGGTTCGATCGAAAAGGGGGTTGTTTTTGCCCCTAAAGCGGAACTGCTTGTTTCCAACGTCAGTGGAAACGTCATGGTTCAGGATGGTATATTGATCGCAAATCATCTCTCCGGCCAAACTCCCGGTTCTTCAACAAGCGCCGGAGTACTGAAGATCGGATTGCGGCGCCAGGATCCCCTGTTCCACCTCGATCTTCCAATTACAGCCGATCTCTCCGAGTTGCCCGAAGTCTTGAACAGGGTAGTCAAAAACCGGGCATTCAGGCAGGAATTGTCCCAGGTCAAAGATGTTGCCGGCAAAGCCCAGGGCAGACTCGTGCTTGGGGAGAACCTCCATGACCTTACCGCCAGGGTGGACTCCGGGCCTTTCCAGTTGTCCGGTCAATATGGCCGCCTTTCTGAGCCGCTTGAACTCAAAGGCGACTCATTCCTGATGGAGGGGACCAAAGTATCTGTAGCATCCCTGGCCGGGAAGAGTGGAAACTCCAGCTTCGAGCGCACGGACCTGAGCTTCGACTGGGGCGAGGCAAAAATATTGGGGGTCAATTCTCAGGCCAGGGCTGTCGTTTCTATGGACCTCCTGAGCCCGCAACTTAGAGAGCATGAATATTGGAAAGATTTTCTGGACTCTGCACCCAAAGGGCGGTTGACTATCGACTCCCTTCGGTTCGTCGGCCCGCCGGCAGACCGATCTAAATGGGTTTTTCACGCAAACGGCTCGCTGGAGAATATTGTTTTCAAAAGCAGACAATTAAACGGACTTGTCAGTGTTAAGACCGGCTCTTTTGAGATCGAGGGGGACCAAATCATCTTGAAAGAGATTAATGCTGCTGTGGCTGATTCGTCGTTGTCCATTTCGGGGATCGTTACAGGCTACATCGATCATGCGAATAAGGTAGACCTGCAACTGAGCGGGCGACTGGGCCCGGAGGGTAACAAAGCACTCGCTTCGCTCGCCGGATTGCCGCGCTCGCTCAGGGCCGTCTCAAATCTAAACCTGATAAGTTCGCGGTTGACTTGGGACAGGCAGTTAAAAACAGCGTTCAAAGGTCAAATAGAACTTTCCTCCGGGCCCCGGATCACGATCGATTTGGTCAAAACACCTGAAGAACTTTCTATTGAAGAATTCCTCATTAAGGATGATGACTCTAATGCCACAATCTCCATGCACGCACGGAAGAACAGATTAAAGGTCGAATTCTCCGGAATGCTGAGCAACAAGACTGCCGACAGGCTACTGGTGGATAACAGGGTCCTTACCGGACCAATAACCGGTAAGTTCAAGACGGACCTGTACAATGACACTCCTGAAAAATCCAGCGCTCAGGGAGAGGTCAGTATTTCCGGTTTCCAACTCCCGCTCAACCTTGCTTCGGGAAGCGCCCGAATTGAAAAGGCGGAAATCGAGGCTCGTGGAAACAAACTAAGTGTGAAGTCGGCCATGATAAGCTGCAACGGAAGCCGGATGAGCCTCATTGGGAGTATCGCGATCTCCGACGGCGCTTATCTTGTTGATATGAACGCCTTTGCGGATAGTCTTGACCTGAAGAGCATCTTACCCAGAACTAATGAAGGGGAATTGAAGGAGGAGGTTTGCCCCCAGCCCCAGCCCCTTGGTCCTTCGCCCGATAGCGAAGGCCAATCCTGCCTCCGGTTCCCGGGAAAAGCGTGGGAAGCGCCTTTCAAGGGCGTCATTCGGATGAGAAGCGAGCACCTGTCTTATGGCAAGATAAGCTGGAACCCGGCTGTCGCTGAAGTGGTTTTAAGCCCCGGCTCCATCGTCGTTCGGTTGAATCAGGCAAATCTCTGTGGAATCTCCACTCCCGGGACCATCAAGATCACACCCGAAGGCTTGAATTTCTCCCTGAATTTATCGGCGAAGGACAAGGACCTCGAATCTGCCCTTGCCTGCCTTTTCAATAAAAAGCATATTCTTTCCGGCACTTATACGCTAACCGGAACTCTTTCGGCAAAAGACTGCGGCGCCGGCCTCGCAAATTCTCTCGAAGGCGACGTCGAGTTCAAGGCAAAAGGCGGACGCATTTATCGGTTCGAAACGCTGGGAAAAATAATCTCTCTGCTAAGCGTCTCGGAAATCTACAGGGGCGTCATCCCGGACCTCGTTGGTGAGGGCTGTGCATACAAGTCCATAGAAGCAAAAGGAAAAATAAACAACGGAAAGCTCGTCCTGTCCGATTCGGTCATTGACGGCCCGTGCATCAAAACGGTTTTCCATGGAGAAATTGATCTGGCAGCGCAGAAAGTGGACGTAACTGCCCTTGTCGCTCCCATGCGCACTGTGGAAAGAGTGGTGGACGCCACACCCCTGGTGGGGAAGGTCCTCAACGAGGCGTTCGTAACTTTGCCGGTCCACATAAGCGGAGACCTTGCCGACCCTTCAGTGGTCCTTCTTTCCCCCACCGCCGTGGGTGAGGAACTCTTCGGAGTCATGAAAAGGGTGTTCAAACTTCCGTTAGATATCTTTCAGTCTAATGCCCAAAAAGAGTGAAACGTGAACGGGCAAAAATCAATGCTCACCTTCTTCTGCTTCCGGTGTGTATTGTCGATCTGATTGGAATCCTGACAGCTTAAGGCTTATTATATAGGGTGAGCGTAAAAAAACGCTGAGGGACAGGTTCCTGCCTCAAGCAGGGGCGCTTTGACTACGATAAATTGCTCTAAACTGCAAGGTAAAATGGAAAAATACTCCTTCCAAATAAAAGGCATGTGTTGCGGCGAAGAGGTTGGGCTGCTCAGATCTGAAGTAGCGCCTATTGTCGGAGGCGATGACAGGATTTCTTTCGATCTGTTGCGGAGCGTTATGACAATCAGCGGCAGTTTGGATCCAAACGTTGCTGAAATGGTCAAGACCGCGGTTGCCAGGACCGGGATGGAGGCGGTCCCCACCCAGGATACCTGTGCCGCAGGTGTATGCGCGGCGAAAAGTGAGAGCGTCCGGGAAAGCTACGGGAAGCTTTTCGCATGTTTGGCGAGCGGTATCTTGCTGCTGGCATCATTTGTTTTCCATGCGTTTCACAGCAGGGACATACTTGCCGCACTCGCAGGGCAGAGCGCCCCTTCAGCTTTTGCGGTCATCCTTTACCTTGCGGCGATTCTTGCCGCAGGCTGGTTTATTTTCCCAAAAGCATTTTATGCAGCAAGAAAGCTCAGCCCGGATATGAACCTTCTCATGACCGTGGCGGTCATCGGGGCGATCATCCTGGGTGAATGGCTGGAGGCTGCTTCCGTCAGTTTTCTTTTCGCCCTGGCGCTGTTGCTTGAATCGTGGAGCCTGGAGAAGGCGAAACGCGAAATAACGGCGCTCTTGGATATTACCCCCCCTACGGCACGTTTTGTTTGCCCGGATGACGGGCAAATCGAAGAAAAACCGGTGGGCGGGATACCGGTCGGCGCTTCGATCGTCGTTCGGCCCGGCGAGCGCATCCCGCTCGACGGGGTGATAACCCGGGGGGCCACTACCGTTAACCAGGCGCCCATAACCGGGGAGTCCGTGCCTGTTGCCAAAGGATTGGGCTCCGAGGTGTTTGCCGGAACGATCAACGAAGAGGCAACCATAGAGTTCAGATCGACTCGCCTCGCATCGGACACTACCTTGTCGAGGATCATCCGCATGGTGGAGGAGGGCCACTCCAGGCGCGCTCCAGCCGAGAGGTGGGTTGATAAATTCGCCAGGGTGTACACTCCTCTTATGATGCTGATCGCGCTTGCCATCGCTGTAGTCCCTCCCCTTCTTACGGGAGGAAGCTGGGCCGGATGGTTCTATGAGGGCCTCGTCGTGCTGGTAATCGCCTGCCCTTGTGCCCTTGTAATATCCACCCCGGTGACAATTGCCGCAGGGCTCGGTTCGGCCGCTAGAAACGGCGTCCTGGTGAAAGGAGGCGCCTATCTCGAAGTCCCGGCCCGCCTCAAAACCATTGCTTTCGATAAGACGGGGACCATCACCTACGGCGAGCCCGCCGTCAAGCGAGTCATCCCGGTAGGCAACCACAGCGAAAACGGCCTTATCGCAAACGCAGCCGCGCTTGAAGCCCACAGCACTCACCCGGTGGCTCGAGCTGTTATTCGACATGCGGAATCCAAAGGGATTCGGGCCGCAGTCGCCGACGATTTCACTATCTTACCGGGTCAGGGAGCAGAAGGTTCGATAAATGGAAAAACTTTCTGGATCGGCAGCCACAGAATGCTCGAAAGTTGGCAGCGGGAAAGCCCTGTTTTTCATGACGAGATCGAAAGGATAGAGGTGGCGGGGAATTCTGTGATGGTGATGTGGTGTGACGACCATGTGTGCGGACTGGTGAGCGTCGTCGACCAGGTGCGCCCGGAAGCCGGAGAGGCGGTTGCCGCACTCAAAGCCCTCGGTCTGGAGAAACTTGTGATGATCAGCGGAGACAATCACAAGACTGCAGAACTCATAGCCAAAGAAGTCGGAATAGATGAATTTTATCCTGAATTGCTTCCCGGCGACAAGGTCCGGCTCGTATCGGAACTCAGGACGAAATTCGGCTCGATCGCGATGGTCGGAGACGGAATCAACGACGCTCCTGCAATGGCCGCTGCAACCGTCGGGATCGCCATGGGCGCCATGGGATCGGATGCGGCCATTGAAACGGCCGACATTGCACTTATGTCCGACGATCTTTCCAAAATTCCATGGCTGATCCACCACTCCCGAAAAACAATGGCCGTAATCAGGCAGAATGTTTTTTTTGCCCTGCTTGTAAAGTCCCTGTTCATCTGCCTGGCCGCAGCGAGTGTGGCAACCCTGTGGGAAGCGATTGCCGCCGATATGGGTACTTCGCTGATTGTCATCTTTAATGGGCTGCGCCTGCTAAAGATAACCGGGACAGGAGCTGACAAAAAATATCCCGTGCTTTGCCGCTCGGAACTGGCCTGCAATACCGGCCCGAAGCTGTGAAGCAAATGCGGGATTAAACGCTGAATTTAGCGCTCAGTCGTCATTACTCAAACAATCCAGTTTCTCTATAAGGCCTCTGAAATCATCAGCCGGAGGGGCGTCTGCGCAAACGGCGGCGCCGGTGACCGGATGGGTGAATTCAAGCCTTTTTGCGTGCAGCATCTGGCGCTGTACCCCCAGCAGCAGTTCCCTCAGCGGGCCAGACCTCACGCTTCTCGCCCGCCTCCTGCCGCCTCCGTACATCTCGTCGCCGACGACCGGATGCCCTGTGTGGCTGAGATGGACCCTGATTTGATGGGTCCTGCCCGTTTCAATCCTGACCCTGAGCAGTGCGGTCTCTCCCCAATGTTTCTCGATCCGCCATCGAGACAGCGCCTCGCGCCCCCTATTCTCGAGAACGGCTATCTTCTTTCGGTGCGTGGGATGTCTGCCGAGCAGAGAAGAAATCTCTCCCTCACCTTGCGCCGGAATTCCGTAAACCAGGGCAAGGTACTCCTTCCTGACCCCTCTTTCCTTGAATTGTTTTATCAGATTCAAATATGCCCGCTCGCTTTTTGCGACCACAAGCGCGCCGGATGTATCCTTGTCAAGACGGTGAACGATTCCGGGCCGAAGAGGCGAGCCCTGGACAGCCAGGCGCGGACAATGGGCAAGAAGGCCGTGTACGAGTGTCCCTTCCTCGTGGCCCGCCCCTGGATGGACCACAATGCCAGGCGCCTTGTTCACGATGAGCACGTCCTCATCTTCAAATAGAATGTCCAGGCGCATCCGCTCGGGCTTCAGGACCTCATCGGGTCCCGGGGCGGACAACCTGGCCATAATGAGGTCTCCCCCCCTGGTCTCGTAGCTCGGCTTTACGGGAACTCCGTTTACCAGGACCTGATCTTCCTTGATCAGTTTTTTGAAATGGCTGCGCGAAAGCTCGGGAATCATCCTGCTCAAAAACCGGTCGACCCTTTGCCCGCTTTGCTCGTTTGAGACCACGAAAGAGGATTCACATGGGCTAAGCATATTGGATCGAAATTTTACAGTTATTTTTTGAAAAAAACAGCCGATAAGTTTTCATCTGAAACTTTCTGATTACACTCGATGTAATCAAAAGTGTTCGCGGGGGAGTCAATCCTAAATTGATGTCTTGCTTAACTATTTAGAATTATTTGGCAATATGGATTTGAAAAAGGTGGAACGAAGTTTGCTACATTTTGAGCTTTTGAGGTTAAATCTGGTGCTGCTTGTTCTCCAGTTCAGAATCCCAAACGACGGAAGGTCAGACGCGAGGTGATCAAAGACATAAGAAAGATTTCCGATTTGCCTGTCAAAACCATAAGGCGATACAGGAAGTATGGCTGGACGGACGAGGAGATTGTTGAAAATCTCAATGATGCGATAAATTTCTTAAATTCACATTTTTGCAGTCCACCCGGGCCCTCTAATAGGATCTCGGCGCGCGTGATTTTCTCCGACTGATGCTCATGACCGACTCAACGTTGCTTTCGATGTTCAAGGTTCGAATTCCGCTTCCTTCTCTAATTCCGCTTCTGCTTCAAGGTTGAACCTTCTTATGGTCCGGTCCGGCCCTCCCGGAACCGACGGAGGGCCGGCGAGTTTCCTTTCCTCGTCGGCTCCTTGTGTTTGGATTGCGCCCAAAGTGGCGAGACCCTCCCTCTCCCCCCAGCCCCGCTGATCGGGACTGAGTAATGACGATTGACGACGGAGGCCTGAGTTCTTGGACATCCTCTGCCGGCTCGACGTTACAGATTTAAGTTACTATTTTAAAAGTTGTAAAGCTGGATATTGCCGGCAGATTTGCTTCCCGCCCTTGGGCCGAGCGCTCGGAGCAGACGATTTCACCTTAGGAAGCGACTCGCCCTTTCCATTCCGGGCCGTCTTGAACAGGCTCATTACCGAAGCCAGTTCCTGGGCAGTGGCAGCATTTCCCTGAGTCAGCACGCTGATATCGGCTACAGCCGCGTTGATCTGATCGATTCCTTGCGTTTGCTCGCTCGAAGCCGCCGCAACGTCGTTCATCAGCTCAACGGCTTTTCTCGAACTGTTTGAAACCTGATCGAAGGCGCCGCACGTTGTGCCGACCAACTCATTGCCCCGTTTTACTCGATTCACGATGTTTTCAATCAAGCCGGTGCTGCTCTTGGCCGCCTCTGCCGCCTGCATGGCAAGGTTGCGAACTTCTTCGGCAACCACTGCAAATCCCGATCCTGTTTCTCCGGCGCGCGCCGCTTCAACGGCGGCATTGAGTGCGAGCAGGTTGGTGCGGAAGGCAATCTCGTCTATGGATTTTACGATCTTCTGGGTCTCCAGACCGGCATGACCAATTTCGGCCATGGATTCAGCCAGGTTTTTGAGCGAAGCATTTGCTTCCTCTACCACATTCTGGGCTGAGGCTATCAAAGTCCTTGCCTGTGAGGTATTGTCAGCGTTCATCCTCGTCATGGAGGCCATCTCCTCGAGTGAGGACGATGTTTCTTCGATAGACGAAGCCTGCCGGGAGGCAGTGTCTGAAAGATTCAGCGACATCACAGTACACTGCCCGACGGCATCACCCATTCTGATGCGCATGTTATCGACGGATGTTACCAATTCCCCTATTTCATCCCGGCTCGATACGGGAAACTCCTGGGTCAAATCTCCTTCGGATATCTTCCTGACGATTTTAACCGCCTGTCCGATGGGTGATGTGACGATGCGAGCCATAAAAATCGAGAGCAGAAAAGAGACGAGTGCGGCCAGGGCCAGAACTGTAACCAGCGCCTTGAGCACAAATGCATGACTGCTCAGGGATGATTGATACTGCTCCTGGCTCAGTCTCTGCTCCATTTCGAGCAGTTGCTTCATACTGTCGCAAACGACCTTGAACTTGTTTTCCATGGGAAGCAGCATGGTCAGCGCCACGCTTGTATCGGTCGTAGCCATAAACCTGGATTTATTCAGCAGAGCCTCGTAGCCTTCGAAGTCCTTCATGGAAGTTTCAAAAGACTTTTTTTCCTCTTCACTAAGCCGGTTCGATCCCACAGTGCTTCCGACAAATTGTTTGAAGCCCGCGACTTTCTTTACCACCTCATCTTCAACCTGCTTTACCACCTTCTCGTTTGTGCCCGCATCCAGCATCCCCAGGAACTTGAACATATCTTTTTGGATGGTCGTAACCTGCTCGATCATCTGCGCGGTACGCATGGAAATGTCATAGCGACGGTTGAACAAATCGTTTATGGCGGCCTTCTGCCTGGAAATGCCCCCATATGAGACATAAGCTAGCAGTATCAGGAACAAGATAGCGCCGCATGGAGCTATCATCATCTTGATCCACATTTTCAAGTTACACATTAATCTTTTCATTTTATTTTGCTTTGTAGGTCCCGGCAACCAGGATGATATCCCCGACTTTCTTGCAATAGCTTGTTTTCTCTTCAACCTTGTTCGTGGTGGGATTTTTCCATTTGTAGTCGACCACCGCGATTCCGTCCGCCTTCACCTTCGCAAGGACTTCCTGCCTCCAGAGCTTGCCGTCCACATCGGGGACATCGACATTATTCATTCCCACCAGCTTGGCGTTGACAGGGTGGGCAATGACCGTCCCGGTAAGGTCGTAGGCAAACACATAGGCCTCGCCCTGCGAAAACTGGCCTTTCGGGTTATTGAGTTCCTCGATCGTCTTCTCCTTACCGTTTGCTTCATAAAATTTCTCCGCTTTGGCGACATTTTCTTTGGCTTCATCCAGTGTTGCCCAAGCGCGTCCGATTGCCAAACTGCTTAATAGAGCAGCTACTAAAGCGAAAATAGCGATTTTGTTCTTCACTGAAACCTCCTGGTGGAAAAGATCGACGCTCACAATTATTCCGTCAAAAATACTCTCCTGAAATGTGCGTCGGGTGTTTCACCCCGACTCACTGTCGAAAAAGAACCACAAAGGCAGCCGGGGGAGGGGGATACCAACTCCCAAACCTTGCCAATGTAGATCGGAGCATACGGTGAAAAACTTTAAGGTGTTCATTGGGAATCGCCTCGCGCCAACGGCCTCTGTCTGGACACCCTTAAAATAATGAAAAGAACTGAGGGAAACCATGAGAAGGCTTCGCGCGCGTCTTCGCGTGAGAACTTTTTCCAGACAGCTTTTCACGCCCCATTGGGACACCCTGAAACCATGGAAAGTTTCTCGTGTGGGCTTGGCAACCCCGGCAGGCGGTCCCACCGCCAACTTTTTCCAGACAGTTGTTCACGTCCCTTGGGGACACCCGGAAACCATGAAAAGACGCGCCGCAGCCCCCTCTCCCTCTGGGGTCGAGGGGCGGGGCTGGGGTGAGGGCTGTCCCGCGATTAACTTTCCCTTTGATTGTACCCAACACCTTTTCCTTGTATACTTGCCACAATTGCATCAGAGCATCCTTTCGACTTTGGATCTTGGCGGATCTAAGAGCTGAAAGGATGCTCTTTTTCGTAGCGTTAGCAACTTTTTTTGGTTGCGGCTACCTTTTCATCCTGTTAATCCTGTCAAAAGCTTTGCCTTTTTGGTTGCGGCTCTGCTGCTCCAAGTTCTTCGTGGTGAAAAATATTGACTGGTGAAAAATATTCACCACGAAGAGAGGAAGAAGAGCGAAGGGAACTATATAGGACAGGCTCAGGATTGGCGCGCAAGTACCGAAAGGGACGAAGATGGAATTCGATGCGCTCTCTAACAAGGTGATAGGATGCGCAATAAAAGTACATCGCGGCCTTGGACCAGGGTTGCTTGAATCTGCTTATGAGCAATGCCTCGCCTACGAACTTAAATCATGTGGAATCCGATTTAAACTCCAGCATCCGCTTCCCGTGCGATACGCGGAGGTCCAGGTTGACTGCGGTTATCGGGTGGACATTCTCGTTGAGGATTCCCTTATCCTCGAACTGAAATGCGTAGAACGGATAGCGAGAATTCACGAGGCACAGCTTCTTGCCTATATGAAGCTTGCGAGCATAAAGACAGGGTTACTCATTAATTTCAATGTGGTTCGGCTAAAGGACGGGATCAAACGGCTTGTCCTGTAATCCTTGGTGCGCGTCGCTTCTCCTTCGTGAGTGAGCATCGAATTAAAAATCCGTAAGGACGGGGCGAATTGGACTATGCAGTTGGCTTTTTGTCTCTCTTCGTCCTCTTCGTACTACAATCCGTCATTTTCTTGTTTTTTTAACAATATTTTGGACTCCGGCTGTCTTCGTGCGCTTCGCAGCCCTTCGTGTGCGAGCATGGGATTAGAGCCTGCCCCGGAAGTGGCCTTGATCCGGGGTTCGAAAAGTCACGATGGATCGGGCTGTTACGGTCTTTTCATTTCCCTTCGTGCCCTTCGCGCGCTTCGTGGTGATAAAAATCACACTTGTGGCGCGAACAGCAGTCCGGAAACAATGGCAGACTAACTGCTTGGAAGTTTTTTGGTTGCGGCTCTGCTGCTCCAAGCTCTTCGTGGTGAAACCGGGGCACTTAAGCCAAAGGACACCCGGAAACTATGAACAGGCTCATTTTCTTCGCGCCTTCGCGTGGGAACTTTTCGAAGCAGCTTTTCACGCCCCATTGGGACACCCTGAAACCATGGAAAGTTTCTCGTGTGGGCTTGGCAACCCCGGCAGGCGGTCCCACCGCCAACTTTTCGAAGCAATTGCTCATGACGATTGGGACCAATGTTTTTCCTTCACCCCGCCTTCGGTTCTTCTTCGTGGGCGAGTATGAATTAAAAGATTCGTATAGCCGGGGTGGATCGTCCTTTGTATTTGGCTTTTTATCTCTCTCCGTGCTTCGTGTTCTTCGTGGTGAAACCGTGTTCTTCGTGGTGAAACCAGGGCACTTAAGCCAAAGGACACCCGGAAACTATGAACAGGCTCATTTTCTTCGCGCCTTCGCGTGGGAACTTTTCGAAGCAGCTTTTCACGCCCCATTGGGACACCCTGAAACCATGGAAAGTTTCTCGTGTGGGCTTTGGCAACCCCGGCAGGCGGTCCCACCGCCAACTTTTCGAAGCAATTGCTCATGACGATTGGGACCAATGTTTTTCCTTCACCCCGCCTTCGGTTCTTCTTCGTGGGCGAGTATGAATTAAAAGATTCGTATAGCCGGGGTGGATCGTCCTTTGTATTTGGCTTTTTATCTCTCTCCGTGCTTCGTGTTCTTCGTGGTGAAACCGTGTTCTTCGTGGTGAAACCGGGGCACTTAAGCCAAAGGACACCCGGAAACTATGAACAGGCTCATTTTCTTCGCGCCTTCGCGCCTTCGCTTGGGGACTCTCCGTAAAAGGATTTTATAAATGGACGATGAACACCAGGTTCGCCCTCCAGCGACCGGACAGGTGAATTTGAGCAGGCTGTCTCTTTTCTTCCTCCGTCTTGGGACTATGGCCTTTGGCGGGCCTGCAGCTCATATTGCCATGATGGAAGACGAACTTGTCAGGCGGCGGCGCTGGGTCCCGCTGGATAAATTCCTCGATATGCTGGGCGCGGCCAACCTGATCCCCGGTCCCAGTTCAACGGAAATGGCCATCTTCACAGGCTATCTGCTCAGAGGCCCGATGGGGCTGCTGTTGTCCGGCGTCTGTTTTATACTTCCGGCGATGATTATGGTCCTGGTGCTTGCCTGGGCCTACGCCAGGTACGGGAATCTTCCCCAGGTTGCCTGGCTGCTCTACGGGGTCAAGCCGGTGGTAATCGCCATTGTTTTGCAGGCACTGTTGGGCCTGGGACGTACAGCGGTAAAGAACAAGTTCATGGGGGGCATGGCCGCCGTCGGAATCATTTTGAGTTTTCTGGGGATCAACCCGCTGGTTTTGCTCGCTGGAACCGGGCTGGTCATAGGACTGCAACAGGGGTTCACCGCCGATTGGCGAACCCATCGGGTATCGATGCTGATCATGTTTATATCGACCTGTTTGTTCCTGGCGGGCGCTTATCTCGCCTCGGGATCTTACTCTACCGGCAAAGTCGATCTCGGTTTGCTGCCGCTCTTCCTGTTTTTCCTCAAAATCGGCTCGGTCGTTTTTGGAAGCGGCTATGTGTTGTTGGCCTTTTTACATACAGATCTTGTCGATCATTGGCATTGGTTGACCACTCAACAACTCTTGGATGCTATCGCCGTTGGGCAGGTGACCCCCGGCCCGGTCTTCACCACTGCGACCTTCATCGGTTATCTGCTTGCCGGACTGCCGGGCGCATTAATTGCCACGGCCGGTATTTTTCTGCCTTCATTTATCTTTGTGGCGGTCGGAAGCCTGGTGATGCCGCTATTGCGCAGGTCGGCAATTGCCGGAGCGTTTCTGGACGGAGTCATTGTGGCCTCTCTGGCGCTTATGGCCGCGGTCACGTGGGATCTGGGCCGAGGGGCGATCGTCGATCTCCCCACTGCTTTGCTGGCAGCAGGAAGCGCTTTTCTGCTGATCCGGTTTCGTTTGAACTCGTTATGGCTGGTGCTTGGCGGAGCACTCATCGGGACCCTGGTTTGTGCGATAAGGTTTTACCGAGGATGACCGTCGATGATGGTGATAGCTATTGCTCCTTCCAGGACCCGCTACTCACCACCTTTAATCTCCATCACTTTCAGCAGATTAGTCGTTCCCGTTACTCCGACTGGAACGCCGGCCGTGATGACAATAAAGTCTCCCGGTTCGGCCACTCCTTTTTCCGTCGCCCAGGAACGCGCGGATGAAAACATCTGGTCGGTGTCGACGAACAGGTTTACCCGGTGAGGAATCACGCCCCACGAAAGAGACAACTGACGCTGAGTCGAGATGTTGTTGGTCAGGGCCATTACCGGCGAACAGGGGCGGAACCGGGAGACCAGGCGCGCCGTGCTGCCCGAAGATGTAGCCGCCACAATCGCTGCGGCCTTAAGGTCGAGCGCCAACAGACATGCGGCGCGGCTGATTCCTGCCGAAGCTGTTTGCAGCATGCCGGAGACTTTTTCTTCGAGGAAAACCCTTTCATCCAGGTAAGGTTCGGTAGTCCTGGCTATCCGGTCAAGGGTCGAAACGGCTTCCACCGGGTAAGCGCCCATAGCGGTTTCGTCCGAGAGCATCAGGGCGTCGGTTCCATCCAGTATGGCGTTGGCCACGTCCGTAGCCTCGGCCCTTGTAGGCCTGGGACTTTCGATCATGGAGCCAAGCATCTGGGTCGCGGTGATAACCGGCTTCCCGGCCTGTCTCGTTAATTTTATTATTCTCTTCTGGATCATCGGCGCTTCTTCAAGAGGCATTTCGACCCCGAGATCTCCCCTTGCTATCATTACCGCGTCAACAGCGGACAATATCTGTTCGAAATTTTCCACCGCCTGCGGTTTTTCGATTTTGGCGACGAGCATCGGGCTGCAAGAGGCCATCGATATTATCTCGCGGGCGTCTTTAATATCTTCCAGGCTGCGAATGAAGGAAAGCGCAACGAAATCGACCTGTTCTTCAATGCCCACCTTGAGGTCGTCGCGGTCCTTTTCAGTAAATGCAGGCACACTCAGTTTGCTCAAAGGTAGATTCACTCCCTTGCGTGAGTAGATCACTCCCCCGACCACGACTTCGCAAACGGCGCTCATGCCTTTTTTCTCCAACACCGTCAACTGGACCGTACCGTCTGCCAGAAGAATCGGATTGCCCTCTTCTATGTCCCGAATCAGGTCAGGATAGTTCACCGGGATAGCATCCTCTTCAGCGTGTTCTCCAGGTACCAGTCTGATGATCTCTCCGGGCTTCAATCTCTTTTTTCTGCCGTTGAGCTGACCTAGCCTGATCTTCGGCCCGCCGAGGTCCTGAAGAATCCCTATTTCTTTCCCTGTCTGACTGGAAACCGAACGAAGGGTGCGGATCGTTCGCCTGTGCTCGTCGCGGTTCCCGTGGGAAAAATTGAGGCGCGCCACGTCCATGCCTTCATAAATAAGCTTGACTATCATTTCCGGTGAATTGGTCGCAGGACCGATAGTGCAGACTATCCTGGTTTTTCTGAATTTCGCCTTGGGCATCATCTAGGGGCTTCTCCTTCGGCCTCGGCTACGAGACCTTCTATAATTCTTATGCCGCGGTCCCAGAACCCGCTGTCGGCCAGATCGACTCCAAAGGGCCGAAGCAGTTCCGCGGGCCTGTCTTTTCCTCCCGATCCCAGAAATTCCATGTACTTTGACACGAAGTCCGGCCCTTCATGCAGGTACTGATCGTACAGGGCCATCACCAGCAGTTCACCGAATGCGTAGGCGTAAACATACCCCGGTGAGTGGACAAAGTGAGGTATATAGGACCACCAGGTTTTGTAGTGATCGAGCAGTCGAACCGAATCACCGAACATTTCGGTCTGCGATTCGATCCACGCAGTGGAAATGAAGTCCGGGTCCAGTTCACCTCTGCTCCGCCTGGCATTGTGGACGATATTTTCGAACCGGTTCATAGCCACTTGCCTGAAAACCGTCGCGAAGATGTCCTCTATTTTCGAGCAGAGCAGTCCCAGCCGTTCAACCGGTGAAGCAGCTCTCCCGAGGACACTGCGGAAAACAAGCATTTCTCCGAAAACCGATGCGCTTTCAGCGGTCGTAAGAGGCGTATCGGAGTTGAAAAGCCCCTGCTTCCCTGCCAGATATTGGTGCACGCCGTGACCGAGTTCGTGGGCAAGAGTCATTACGTCTCGACGACTGCCGGTAAAATTGAGCAACACGAAAGGATGCGATGAAGGGACCACCGGGTGCGAAAAAGCGCCGCTGCGTTTTCCGGGCAAAACAGGAGCGTGAATCCATTGATCGTCGAAAAACAGCGAGGCGATCTTCGCCATCTCCGGGGAGAAATCCTCGTAGGAGGCGAGCACGATCTTTTTTGCCTCCTCCCATGAAGTCTTTGCCTCGGCCGCCCCCTGAACAGGGGCGTAACGATCGTAGTCGAAAAGATCGTCGTATCCCAAAAGTCTTCCCTTGAGGCGGTAATATCGTTGGACCAGGTCGTACCTCGAGGAAACCGCACGCACCAGGGCCGCGACCATTGTGTCGTCCGCCTCATTGCTCAGGTTCCGGGAACTCAACCAGTCGGGGTATTTGCGCAGCCGGTCGTCTATGGACTTATCCAGAAGGATTGTGTTGAAAATGTGCGTCAGCGGAACCAAAATCGACTGGAGCCCATGGCTCAGCTCATGTGCCGCGCCTTTACGGACCTGGCGGTCGGCGCTGTATAGTTCGCTCAGTACCTCCGATTCCGTCCTTTTCTTCTCTCCAAACTTGAGCTGGCCGAGCATCTTCTCGAAGAGCGCCCCCCAGGCCGATGCCCCCGCAGGTTCCTTATCCGCCAGTATGCGCTCCTCCGGCTCGCTCAAAAGGTGCGGCTTGTAACGCCTGAGCGAAATGAGATAATGAGCGTATTTCGACAATACGGGGGAGGCTGACAGGCTTTCGGCCGGGCTGTCTCCCAGGTCCGTCCATTCGAGCTCGAAAAAAAGAGTGTCGCGGCGGATTTCGCTGTAGAGTTCTTGCAGGGATTGAAAAAAGGCGCTTGCTCGCGGGTCAAGCGTCTGTGTGGAGAAGTTAAGATATGCGTACGCCAGCAGCTTTTGTGCCCGCTCGTTTATCTCTTCCAGTCTCTCAATGGCATGGAGAAGGTCCTCCGGACCCAGGCCGGCCACCCTGCCCCTGTACGAAGAAAAATCGGAAACCCGCTCCCTGATCCACTGGGTATCGGCTTGGATTTCAGGATCGGTCGGGCTTGAGTAAAGATCGCCCAGCTTCCAGATGACATTTTCCGCTATTGCATTTTGCACATGGCTCTCCGTTGTATCGCAAATAGAATCGGCGCGCGGTCTTCTTAACACAAGGCTTTATTCCTGAAACTATAAGACTTCCATAGTCTGTTTTCATGCCGGGGGGGGTTGCACGCGAAGCTCGTATAGGATTCGGATACCAGAATCCCTCAGACGATACCCTTCAGATCGAGAAAAAGGTTCATCCGGGAAACGAGTACCCGGGGGAAAATCTCCCTGGATTACTGGGTATGGCCCAAGATATTATATGATCCGCTGGTCTTTCATGGCCCGGAGCGCCGACCGTGACTTCTCCTCACATCCGTGTCCATCCACACTAATCAATAAGGATGAACACGGATGAGGCCAAAAACTCACAAGGCCCTCTCTGTATTTTAGTTGTTTCACAAAGACCAGGCGTTAGGCAGAAGAGTGGTTGCTTCGATTTCACGCCGTTTGCTCTCCGTACCCGGTTGGTTTTGCTATCTGTACTACAATCAGTTATTTTCTTGTTTTTTTAACAAGATTTTGGACTCCCGCTGTCTTCGCGCCCTTCGCAGCCCTTCGTGTGCGAGCATGGGATTAGAGCCTGCCCCGGAAGTGGCCTTGATCCGGGGTTCGAAAAGTCACTATGGATCGGACTGTTACGATCTTTTCATTTCCCTTCGCGGCTCTTCGTGGTGATAAAAATCTGGTGTGCATCACCCAACTTATTGCAGTTCCCCCTTTTTCGCCTTCATCTAAATCCAGGCCTTGTTAGCTGAATTTCTTTTTCAGCTCGTGTTTGAGAATCTTGCCCGTCGGATTGCGGGGAAACTCATCCATGAATTCCACAAATTCCGGCAGCTTATACTTGGCGATCTTGTCTCTCAGGTACTCCACGACTTCCTCTGAGGTCATAGAGTCCTTCTCTGCAAGGATAACGCAGGCCTGCACACGTTCCCCCAGGGCCGGGTCCGGCTTACCGATAACGGCAACGTCAGCGATCTTCGGATGTTTTTCCAGGGGGATCTCGATCTCGCGGGGATAAATATTTTCACCGCCACGATTGATCATTTCCTTTTTGCGTCCGGAAATATAGACGTAACCGGTCTCATCCATATAGCCCATATCGCCCGTATGGAGCCAACCATCCTTGATGGTTTCGGCCGTCGCCTCCGGTTTGTTCAAATAGCCTATCATCACGGCATCGCCTTTGATGCAAATCTCACCCTTTTCGCCATAGGGCAGAATACGATTGTCTTCATCCATGATCTCAACTTCCTGGTCGGGCATGGCCATACCGATGGAGTTCCAGTTCTCAGGCGTGTTGAAGTTCGAAGTCGATACGCCGGTGACCTCCGTGAGACCATAACCGTCGATAACGCTCACTCCGAACTTTTCCTTGAAACCCTTCACCAGTTCCAGTGGAAACGGGGCGGATCCGGCAAAGGCGTATCTCAGTTTCATTTTGCTGTGATCAATTGTCTCAGGATCGGCGAGATTATAAACATAGGAATACATTGCAGGCACGCCCATCACGATTGTGACTCCGTACTGCATGATGGAAGGCCAGAAATCTGCGGGGGAAAAGGACTTGCGGATGCAGATGGTCAGGCCCTGATAAGCGTACGGATAGTTAAAAACAGACAGGGGGTTCACATGAAACATGGGTAGTAACATGAGGAAGACATCTCCCGGCTTGTTTCCGCCCAAACGGGTCATGGAGTAGCAGATATTCAGCTCGTTTTTGTTGGTCAATAGAATGCCTTTTGGCATGCCCGTCGTCCCTGAAGAATAGAGGAGCATGAAGGGGTCATCGGGTGATTGCGCGACCAGGCATTCATCAGCGGGATATTTATCCAGGATATCCTTTAATGTGTTCTCTGCTATCCGCGCCTTGTGGTCGACCCCGGTAACCGCCTCGACAACAACTGGCTTGTGGCTCGAAAGCATCCACCCTCTTGCGAACTCTTCCATGTATTCACTGCCTACAAATGCCACCTTAGGCTTGGAATCTTCCAAAACATACGCAATTTCCGGACCCTTCAGCATGTAATTCACACCGCAGGCGACGGCCCCCAATTTCTGTGCCCCAAACATCGTATAAAATATTTCGGGCGAATTCAGAATCATCACCGAAACAATGTCCCCCTTTTTTATGCCCTTTTGCTTGAGGTAATTGGCAACCCGGTTGGCCCGCTCGTTTGTCTGGGCGTATGTAATAGTTTCGTCGTAGTATAAAACATGGACCGCATCGGGTATTTCCGAGGCGCGGGTTGCGAACATCTCGGCAACACTGTCGAAATTCAGTTGCTTGCCTTTCAGGGTTTCAGCTTCCTCCAGGGCCAGAACCGGCCTTACGTATCGCTTGCTCTTGTCAATCATCTTCAGTCTCCCTCTTTTGATAAGAATTTGCTTTTGTGCCATCATTGGTAAATGGCCTGCTCTTTACTCATAAGAGTGTTTTTTTCTCCACTCCCACACATCAAAGCACCGGTGATTGAATTTGAGCGTTCGCTCGCGCTCCCGGTTCAGGGGGATAATGTTTTTGAAAAAACATGTTTGTCGCTCATGGGACCGGCTGGCCGGAATGCCTCCCGGGCTCAGCCTGCATCGTGAGTTTTGTTCATGGACCCTCCATTTTTGGCGATTCGCTTCAGCTGGTCAGGCAACTGGAATTCGGGTTGGTCGGAGCATAACGCAATTAATTCATACCAACTCTTGAACGGGAAGAGTGCAAGCAGTCTAGCATTTCTTGATTAAATAGCAAGTGAAAATAGGCACAATCACAAATGAAGAAGCCCGCAAACCTGATTCTGAGATCGAACTTGGATTGTGACAATCTCCGGCCTGCGGCGTCATGTCAGAAGAGGTCGGAAACTGGAGGGAGGGTCCGTAAGATTTTTTGATATCAGCGTTTAAAACACAAAGCAAGGCGATGGAGATCTGGCGCCCCTTGTTGCCGCCGGCTTTTCATCCTGTTAATCCTGTTAATCCTGTCTAAGGCTTTGTCTTTTTTGGTTGCGGCTCTGCTGAGCCCCGTTCTTCGTACTACAATCCGTCATTTTCTTGTTTTCTTAACAAGATTTTGGACTCCGGCTGTCTTCGTGCGCTTCGCAGCCCTTCGTGTGCGAGCACGGGATTAGAGCCTGCCCCGGAAGTGGCCTTGATCCGGGATTCGAAAAGTCACGATGGATCGGGCTGTTACGATCTTTTCATTTCCCTTCGCGGCTCTTCGTGGGCTTCGTGGTGATAAAAATCATACTTGTGGCGCGAACAGCAGTCCGGAAACAATGGCAGACTAACTGCTTCGAGACGGATATACTGTAGAAGGGCCTGGCTCAAGTATAAGCTCACGGGCTTAAACAAAAGACCCATCCAAAAACGTCCTGTCCGGGACGAACATCTTTCCGGGGTTCATTATGTTTAGCGGATCGAGCGCCTGTTTGATTCTTCGCATGGCGTCGAGGCCGCCTGTCCCCACCTCCAACTCTATGAAAGGCGATTTGGCTATTCCTATGCCGTGTTCTCCGGAAATGGTGCCGCCAAGCCCAAGTACCATCTCGAAAAGCTCCTCGACTGCTTTTGACGCGCGCTGCCGCTCGCTTTCATTCTTTCTGTCGAGCATGATGTTCGTGTGGATATTGCCGTCCCCGGCGTGACCGAAGCAGACTATCGGAAGATCGTATTTTTCGGCAAGCTGCCGTATGGACCTGATCAACTGCGGAATTTTGGTGCGAGGTACCGTAACGTCCTCATTTATCTTGCCTGGTCTGATATGTCCCAGGGCCGGGGAAATCGACCTGCGCGCCTGCCACAGCCGGTCCCTTTCTTCGTCGGATTGCGCCGCCTCTATGGCGCTCGCTCCCGCTTTCCGGCAAATTCCAATGATTCTGTCGACTTGGCCGTCCAGCACGACGCCCGGTCCGTCCACTTCTATCAGCACGAACGCTTCCGCCTCAACCGGCAGGCCAATTCCGATGTGGTTCTCTATCGCCAATATCGTCGCCTGGTCCAGCAGCTCGATTGTAGATGGAATGATACGCTCCCTTAAGACCTCGCAAACTGCGTTTACGGCAAAATCAAGGTTTGAAAAAACCGCTGTCAAAGTGCGCACTGACTCAGGCGCAGGAACAAGCCGCACGGTTATCTTGGTGAAAATCCCGAGCGTGCCTTCCGACCCTGCCATGAGACGAGTTAAATCATAGCCGACTACCCCCTTCATGGTGCGTGTCCCGGTTCGAACGATCTCGCCGGTTGGAAGCACCACTTCGAGGCCAAGCAAATAGTCCCTCGTGACGCCGTATTTTACCGCCCGGGGGCCTCCGGCGCACGTCGCGACGTTTCCGCCCATCGAAGAAAAAGCAAGGCTGGCCGGGTCGGGGGGATAAAGCAGCCCGAACTTTGATGCGGCTTTTTGAAAATCGCCTGTGATTACCCCCGGCTCCACAATAGCCGTCATATTGTCGGCGTCGATTTCAAGGATTCTGTTCAGCCTGTTGGCAACAATTACCAGCCCGCCCATGGGGAGACAGGCGCCGACCATCCCGGACCCCGATCCTCTGGGGTACACCGGGAACCGATACTCATTGGCCAGTTTGACAAGGGCCAATACCTGGGCGGCATCGGCCGGAAATGCCACCCCTTCGGCAGGCGAGCGCATCTTGCTGGCATCGAAGCTGTAACAGTGCAGTTCTTCCGGCGATCTCAACAGGTTTTCATCGCCGACAACGGCCGCAATTTGCGAAAACGGCAAAGGCATCGACGGTGTACTATCTCCTTTCTCGGCGAGCAATGGCAAAACCTTAGACAGGATTAACAGGATTAACAGGATAAGAAAATAGAAAAAGGTTTCCGGCGTGAGTCGCTATCGTCCGTGTGTTTCCATCGCCTTGTCGAAATACTTGTCATGGTTTTACGACAATTTGCATGCAAGATAAGTCGCACTGCAATTTCCCCCGTAGAATACGCAAGTACAACGTGAATGGGACTAGTTTTTGTAGTTTTAGACATACCTCCTCCCCGCAGTTGGTTAATTTGTCCCCGTCACGCCGGGTTGCAGGCTCAGGAGAATACAATGCCGTAATACCGGGCGACTGAAAAAGGCGACGCAACATGGACATACCACCTCCGGGCATGGTAGACCACCCTGGCTCCCACCTTCACAAGCCGCCTGATTATCGAGTCTATGGATGGCCTCACACTCCCACCTAGAACGCGGTATCCAACAATACTTAAACATGGGTAAACCCGATACGGTTTCACAGAGAAGCAATCGCATAATTATTGCGAGAGAGCTTCATGCAGAAAAGTCAAGCGCTTGCCAGAATCAAGATTTTTCTCTCCTTTGCGACTGTTTACGCAATAATTCAGGAATGGCAAGGATTTGAGCACCTAATTTGTTAGTGCCGAGGGGGGGGTGACAGGGCTTTCCTTTCGACCGCGCAACAGCTTTACGTGTCGTTTGGGCCACGCTTCTTCCGCTGTGGACGCTTTTGTATGAGTGCCCCCAAGCCCTCTTCAAAGTTCCTCGTGTTTATGAATCCTCCAATGTCATCGTCAGGAATGTCATCCGCCCTGGACATCTGCAAAAAAGATTGCAATGCTATTTTATAAACAATAGGGGCCGCAACTACTAGTGGATAGAACTCAGCGCTGTTTTTAATAAACATGTTCCTGGGTTCGACCGGATTTCCGTGTAGGAAATCATTTCTAGCTAAGTAAACCATATGATAAAGCTTCTGAGGTAAGGTGCAGCGTCTTTTATTTTTTTTTGAAAATCGTACAGTGTAAACTTTGTGGTATAATTGTGACGCATAGATACTCCAGCCACTTAGCAGATCCAGGACTTTCGATAGGTTAGCTTGCTCTGTCCGCGACCTGACGAGTACTTCGAATGAGCTAACTCAAAGAGCTATTTTCGCCCCATAATCATATATAGTAGAACTGTTCTCAAAGGGGATGGTGCTTGCATGGAAAGCCATCTCAAGGGATCTGAAAAGAACTCGGCTAGACCAGTCCTTTAAACCGTAGTTCAGAAAGCGTTCCTCCCAGACTCGTAGTATAGCTTTCAGTAATTTTGTGTCATAAAATGACTTCTCCCGATGGGTGGAAGCGAGTTCGGGTGAGATCTGTCCCGTAAAGTCCTCTGGGTCATCCATCCCTAGTATCGATGGAGATCGGATGATCATCGAATCTCCGTCTTTGCCAATAGATATAGGATAAAGATCAAAATAGTTGCTGTACTTGAGGACATTGAGGCTTTGCCTTCTGACCAACGAATCTTCCCATCCCTGAATTATCGAGCAAATCGCGATGGCATTCCGGAACCCTATTACTGCATCTTGCCTGATTATTCTCTTAGGAGCTTTTGGATGAACAAGCATAAGGCTTGGCGATGTCCTTCTACCAAACTGATCAGAAAAACGTGTTACTAACCGCATTAGAGCTGGCGACGTATTAATAAGAGGCATAGCCCTAGAATCATCATCAGGGACAATCGCTAAATACTTGCCGTCAACCGATTCATCAAGGGATAGGTTATGAAGTAATGCAAGGAATGACCAATTATCCATCTGCTATCCAACCAAAACTGTCTATTTGGAGTATGTTCATATGCGATCTAAAACTGGGAGCACCATCTTTCTTAAGCTTGAGAATCTGCCGACCTCCTGGACACTTGTGCAATTTTTTGACGTTCCGCCAACTCACTACTACTCAGTGAAATCATTATGGTCACGCAATGAGGCTTTATGCAACTTTACACCATTCTCCTTTTGAATTCAACCTGCCCAAATATCTTGCCAATTTCGAAAAACAGTAGCGCCATGCTGTCCCCCCCTGTCTATATAACACCGCATCAGACCTTGAGGGGTCACCCATTCTTACACTCAATTACAACATTTTTCTTTTTCAAGGTCCCATTCTCCCACTGCCATGCTTTCATGTTCGAAATCAGAGACTTAGATCACGCGATGATATCTACTCTAAGTCAGATTAATTACCTGATGAATTTCACAAACATGTTTATTCGCTTTAGAACTGGCTCGGAAAAAGCATCCTCATCAACTATTTTATGGAATGGGTCATAAACAACAAACAGTACGGAGCGTTGATTGTCGCCGTATTTGGTGATGTCGGACGCAATTTCTTCCGTGATCCGCCCAGGCTTGGTTTTTGTATTAAAATACTTTGCCTCGATCAGTAGATTGTGGTTCTCAGATGACCAATCGGGCTTCGTCAAAGATGAAGACCACCTCATGAATGGGAATTCTCGGGCGAGTTTGGGATCTTCCGCAATAAGGAGTGCGTCACAGATTTCCTGGAGATGCCGTTCATGACTAGGCTTTTGGGTTTGGCATGCGATAGGTACTCCTCTTGAGAGTATGCTACAGATTCGTTCAGCGTATCTTTTTCATGATGACTTCAAATGCTTCTGGCCCGCAATCATCGCGAGCATGCTGGTCTCTTCCAGTAGCCCTTTAGCCAAATCGCCGGCGTGGTTCGATAATTTACCCTCCAGAACACGCATCACGGTCTCACCATGCCGTTGATGCATTTCGATGAGTTTCGATGCTGCTTCGCTACGATTCTCAACACTCCTGACGGCCCGACTCAATTCGTTGTTGAACCGAGTGCCGATCTCATCCGAACTCATCGTGCTCAATTCGAGGGCATGTCTAGCAAAATTGACTGCCATATTTCTCTCTTGGCCTTCTTTACGTGGGCCAACAAATACGTCTGAGACATAGTCGGTCCAAGGATCATGCTCTGCCTGTCCCGCTGCAAGGGTCGCAATGCGACGGTCAATGCACTGGCTACAAGTGCCGCAGTGTCGCTGGTCTTTGGATTTGAAGAATCCGTGAGAACACGAGCATGTATATGGAATCAGTCGAGCAGCCCCTGAGTCAGCAATAATAGAAACAATTTCAGACTTTGTGTTATAGATAAATGGGTTTTCGATATTTATATTCCTCTCGGTTACTAGCGCGTGTAATTGGGTAAGCATATTGAGCGATAGTGGGTGGGTAGTTCTGGATGCCCTGGCTCGAAGTACCTCGTCGGCAATAGGAAGATTGAGACTTACGACTCCATTTTCGAAAAAACGAACCGCTCTGGCATTGAATGCAGTAGCAATAAGAAGGCCTATTGAGGAGAAAAGAAAAGATCTGGTTCGCTGGGTATATTCACGATTGAAGCTTCCCTCTTTATACACCCATACGGGAATGTGGATTACACGATTTGGGAAGAGTTCATTTAGTTTTTTGACCAGTTGTTTTTGCCTGCTGTTCATATGACTCACCGACCTGTGGCTCACAAGAACTAGGTTTTCTCTGTTGCGTGCCATTTGGACGGCCCCCGCAAGTGAGTCAAGCCCGCCGGAGAACATCACGACTGAGTCTGTTCCAGAAAATGGCCACTTCTGTTTATCTATCATTCCAAGCTGAAGCTGCTCAGGCGAATCGGCTTGGACCGGCAGGAATTCGAAGAAGTATTGGTCATTGGACAAAAAACCCAGGACTCTGGTCAAGCAGGACTGAACATCGGGTCGGTTCCAAAATCCGATGTCGCGAACAGGAATCTTGAAATGAAGCTCTCTACCCCAGGGCTCCGTAGTATTGCCATCCTCCCATTTAGAGCCACGGGCCATGGCACAATCGGCTGTGTACACAAAAGCTCCGATTAGGAGCAGATCTTTTAGTCTAGGCGCAATGCTCCCTTTGATGGAATCTGTCACATTGTCCAAACCTATAAAGACATTTTGTTTAGCACCAAACGAGCGAAGCTCAGTAACATCAATATCGGCTGTCTGTGCGGCACGGACATCAAAAATAGCTTCGTTCTCACAAAGAAACAGCCTACGGCGACTCACAATTCGCCCCTTTGCTGCTTCAGCTCGCTCTTTAGTTTCTCAATTGCTACTCCTATGAATCCTCTTGTCTTACTGAAGTCGATACCGCCCTCGAAATTTGCCTTTGAGTACCAGCTACCACTGAATTCGGTCAAAATTTGAGCACTCTGCTCGCAGTGTCTTCTGAGTGCCTCATTGAACTTCGCTAAATCACCAACCTGGTTCAGCCGTTTACCGCCGACGTTGCTTGCCGTTGCCCGGCTTATATAAAAATTGAGATACCTCGACAGAAAAAGGCCAAAAAACTTCTGGCTTAGCTCACCAAAACCCTTCTTGGTCGATACTTCCTTGAGACTTTCCTTTAGCAGGTCTTTGCTTGTGCCGAATAGAGACATTTGGCGGCTTGCAGCCTTCTGCGAAAGAGCTTCGGAAGCTGCCTGTTGGGCCATTTCGGCAATATCAGTATTACATGAATGCGAATATAGGTGGTCGTCGATACGAGCTTGGATTTCAGAGGTGAGGTCCAGAAGCCCATGCTGCTCTGAAAGATGGATCCCTAGTCTTTCGAGTTCATCCGTCCATCGGTCTGCGCGTGCGGCGAGTATGGTCTTAATCAGCAGAAAGAAAGTGTAGCAGAGGCCAATATCATTTGAGGCTTTCTCTAGGCCGGTTTCGGCAGCTTCGAGCGCATCCAGAGCTATTTGAGCCACCGCCTCACAAAGAGGAAGATCGCCTTCGTCCCCTCCTTCTCCTGCGATTATTCCAATTATGGAGGACCACCTAGCTGATTTAGGAATTTTCCCTAATCGTGTGTGACCCATTTAAAAATCCTACTTTTGGTAGCCGCTGCAGGAAATTCAAGGTATTTTAGCAGTTAAGCACATATTCGAGAGGGTTGCAAATACATTCTCTTTATAATCGGCAGGTTACAAAGAATGCCGAATTTCAATCATACAGAAGCCAAGAGCTTCCGTTGAATTATCTCCGTTATGGTGTAACTCAAAAGATGCTCGCAGGGCGGAAAAAGTACCGGATGAGGATACCTCAACCCAGCTTGCCAATGCAGAGAACCCTGTTCAGACCGAGGTGCATAACGACAATGATACTAATATGTTAATCAGGTAACCGGTCCACCCCATAACGCCACGTAGGAGAGATGAAGAAACTTAGAACGCCCGGCCTCAAGGGCACGAGCGAAACGGGTGTCCACCTGCAGGTCACATTATTGGGCGGCTTTGGTTCGTCCGCATTCCCGGCGGAGCGGTGGGATCAGACCCAGGAATCTCGCGGCCACGCGTGTCAATATCAACAAGTCGCAGTAATGTTGGCCGAGTTCGTCAGGCAAGGCCAGCCACGAATGTCGCCACCTTGCCTGCTACCGTGAGCACTGTTGGAGCGATGTCTGCCACCGCCTCGGCGGCCTTCTTCAGCCCGTCGGTGGTTATGGATAAAAACCCCTTGTCGGGTTTTGCCTTTGTGGCTTCTGACACCACCAACTCTGCCGTTCTGGACACGCGCTCTGCGTCATCAGGCCTCGTGTCTGCGACGTCCTTAAGACAAGTGGTCAAATCGACAAGTAGCTTGGTGAGCTCTTCCTTGCGAGCATCGGGCCAACCTTGCAGTTGTTGCACTGTTTGCGTAACATAATCCAGTCTGGATTGGATGTTGACTGGCCCTACCACATTCGAGACTTGAACCTTATTGGTTGACATATCAACCTCCGCTTTCTCTATAACGATAAAGGCCCGCTGACGCTCTTCGTGTGAGTAGTTGCCGTCGCTGGGTCGTGTTCGCATGAGTGCGTCGCGATAGCTTCGATAGCGATGAACTTGCCATTCCTCCTTGAGCTCAAGATAGTCCTCTTCGAAGATCGCGATTTCCTGTTCGACAGTGCGCAGCAGGTCAGCAGTATCGCCTTTGGGCACGAGGCGTGGCTGGTACTCCTTGGGCGTCACTTTGCTGTATGGGTACGCCGCGTCCAGCGTAATGGGAATGGTCGGAGTTAGCGATGCTCGCGCGGCCCCCAGCAAGTAAAGTTCGGCCGGCGTCAATCCCTCGACTAGGGCCACGCACATGGAAGCTCGTCGTACGGATTCTTCCGCCGCCATCTCGTCCGGCAAGCGCGCGCCAGGTTTGACGACGACCGGGCTATAGTTGCATTTCTCCAGATAGCGAAGCAATGCCTTCAGTGGCCCACGACCCAACTGGCTCACACCAATGACAGCGCAGCGCCGGCGCAGGCTTGTGGGATGATAGGTGGGCGGTGGCTCGGTGCCGATATAACTCTTGAGGATTCGCAATGCGGCGCGATGGTCGCGCACTTCGCGCAGGAGCCGCCGCCGCGAAAAGCGCCGCTGCAGAACTCCTTGCGGCACCAGGTCATCGGCCAATGTGTCCTCCACGAACACTAACTGCGGCCGCCTGGCTCGCAAGCCCAATCCTATCTCCCATCGGATGTATTCGGACGGTGCTGGGTCGCGTTGCGGAAAAACGACCACCATAGCGTCGGTGCTGCGCAGGTGTCTCTCCGGCTTTGCTGCGTTCAGGCGGTCGGATTGCGGGTCGAGGCTGGGTGTTAATGCCTCGTCGACCATGAGTTCTTGAAAAAACTCGTTGATCGTGTTGTCGATCGGCCTATAGCTGTGTGCGTAATAGATCAACTGCATGCATTACCCTCGCAAGCACGAACTACCGCAGCATACGGCATCAGATTTCAGATCCAACACGGGAAAAGACAGTTAATCGATTCGGTATAGCTTGATGCCCAACGGACAGCTACCCTGGCCGCGCCCGGCTTTTTGGACGTCAGCTCCAGCAAGAGTTCGGCAAGCTCCAATCTACTTTAGAAAAGCTTGCCGACAAACTCTGCAATCTGAGCTGCAACACTCAGAACCGTGGGGGCGATGCCTGAGACTGCTTTGGCCGCTTCTTTCAGGCCTTCCGCCGAAAGTCCGAGAAACGATTTGTTTGGTTTTTCCTTGCTGACTTCAGAGGCGACCATTTCAGCGGCCTGAATTACTCGCTGGGAGTCTTCCGGTTGTCTTTCCACTGCTCCTTCCAAGGCATGTTTTAACTGCTCCAGCAGTTCAGAAAGTTGATCCTTTTTCTCTGCCTGCACCGCTGACGCATTCCTGACTATCTGTGTTACATGCTCCAGCTGTGCTTTGACATTGACCGGCCCGATGACGTTTTGGATGCTGATGTTGTCTTGGGACATAGTCACCTCCCCGATGACCATGACTTCGGGATTTGACGAACCTTCATAGTTGAGGATCGCCTCATATTCCGCGATGTCAAGAAGGTGGATACCCACATTGTCGGCCATCTCCTTGATGGCCGCGACCTCCCGCTTCGACATCTTCTCGTATTCACCGATGCGGGCCACAATTACTTCATGGTTGTCTTTGTGCCACTTGGGATCGTCGCTCAGGCTGTAAATAAAATCGCAAACGCCGTATGCGATACCCACAACTCGAGCTTCCGATGCGTATGTGTCATCTATCAGCTGTCGGACTTCGTAGTATAGACCCTTATCTTGTCTGAACAACCAGTCGAAATCATTGGGATACCGAGCAGAGAGAACTTTGAGACTTGTACAAAGATCACCCTTCACCGTTCCATAGTGTTCTTCAAGCGATTCCCGGTATTCTTTCAATTGATTATCGAAAGTGCGGTACTTTGCAACGGATTTGCTGTTACTGAACCCAGGATAGGAATGGAGAAACTCGATAAAGCCCTTATTCCACTTGCGAACATCATAGTACAGCCGGTTAAACCATCTGGCCGCCGTCTTACGCGCGCCCTGGTCGCCCGTACTAGCCGAAAGGACGTTCCTGAGAATACTCCGCAAATCTGCTTCTGGCACAGTATGCATTTTAATCCTCCTATGCAAGAGAGGGAAGCCGAAACCAGTGATTCTACCGTTTCTGTCCATCTCCAGGACGTGGGAAGCAGCGTTGAAATGGCAACGTGCCAAAAGAGGTCTCGCATAGAATCTCTCGGTGGCGTTGGATTCATCCATCGTCCTGATCTCACATAATATTTTAATCGCAAGGCTCCTGCAAGAGCATTCCGATGGGCTATGGGCATCCTTCTGTATATCATGACAATTTGCAGGATACCGGAAGACTGGAGGTCTCCAAATGCACCCACTCCCTCAGGGGCTGAGAGCACGCAGCCGGGGTACACAGCCGGGGTCGGGCCCAATGCAATGCCGTTAACTTACCGTGAAACATCTGTCCTTTCACACCCTTACGAGTTTCAGCCTTTGACAGCGGTGATGCTTGCTTACACTTACGGCCCTGATTTTTACGTCCCTTTTCCAAGCCGCGACTCTTTCTTCGATATTCCTGGCGATCCCTTGTAAATTGACGATCTGGTTTATACCGGACGTGTGACTTCACATTATTCTTGCATTTACATCTAATAATGAAGTATAATGTTTGCGACAGTCGCTGCCGTCACGCGGATATACGGAAAGTCCGTCTATCCCCCCTGCTCAACCTGTGGCGGGACGCTTGCGAGATGGCCGGGGTGACGGCCGCGCGGCAAACTTCTCCTGGCGGACCCTCACTGCGTTTCGGGTCTCCCGCTATAAGCGTGACCTGATGCGACGCGTATAGTCCGCGCCCGATCTTTTGTGAGGGCGCTGTTCCCTTCCTTTCGGGGCGCCCGCAGTTTTTTCTACTCGCGGTTTACCGCTCGCTGTACTTGAGAGGTCCTTATGGAACACCATCTTTTTGCTTCTCTCTTTTGCCTTTTTACTTTTGCCTTTTTACTCCGCCCCCGATTGCCCAGCGCCGGGCCGGAGGCAATCAGTCCTATTTCCATGCTGTTTCCAAGATGTTTCCATGCAATACAAAAAACCTAGCAATGACAATTCCTTACCGATGGAAACAGCCGGCCTCGAAACCCCTGGTGTTTCCATCTGTTTCCATGGCGGATGAAAAGCGAATATAGAACAGGACTCACATTACCCTTCCCTCATGGAAACACGTACTCAAGTGTTTCCATGATGTTCCGAAAAAGTTTCCATGGCACTGAAAAAGATTAATGATGACGTACTCTTGCGATTGATCCGGGAAGGAAACAGCTCGGCGGAGGCGGCGCGACATCTCGGAGTGGGCCGGGCAGCGGTCTGCAAACGCTTGAAATCTACAGTGTGGCATTGGGTCCGCCCCAATGTCCAATGCCGACACGGTCACATTCTATTCGCCTGAACCACCCAACTCGGGCAGGCGGGATGCTATGAACTCGGGGGATGGAGGTGCGTCGTGAAATTGCAAAACCTGGTCTCGCTGAGATATCACTCGCATGTCCAATTGGTGAATCGTATATAGCCGGGACGGATCGTGCTTTGTACTCGTTTTTTATCCCTCTTCGTTTCTTCGTGTTCTTCGTACTACAATCCGTCATTTTCTTGTTTTTTTAACAATATTTTGGACTCCCGCTATCTTCTCGCGCTTCGCAGCCCTTCGTGAGCGAGCATGGGATTAGAGCCTGCCCCGGAAGTGGCCTTGATCCGGGGTTCGAAAAGTCACGATGGGTCGGACTGTTACGGTCTTTTCATTTCCCTTCGCGGCTCTTCGTGCGCTTCGTGGTGATAAAAATCATACTTGTGGCGCGAACAGCAGTCCGGAAACAATGGCAGACTAACTGCTTGGAAGTTTTTTGGTTGCGGCTTTGCTGCTCCAAGTGGCTTCGTGTCGACTTCGTGCCCTCTGTGACCTGCTTTTTGGCTGTATCATCTTGAAAGCGAAACGGTATTAGAGATGCCGCGCGGGTGTAAATGCAGTCTTTTGCCAACATCATTGCATAGAAAAGCATACTGAAAAATCAGACACAATCGTAGTATCCCATGTTTTCATTTGCTCTTAAAAACCTGGATTCACTTGACCTTTTCCGAGTGATGATTTTCGGCATGGATATTGTACCGTTTAGGTGGTTGGTGAAGAAAAACCACGGGTAGACTCGCGGCAGTTCGTGAGCTTCATTTTAACCATCATCATTAAAGGAGGAATGAGGAATGAAAAGAACCGGAAGCATTTTCATCTTTGGGTTGTTGGTCCTGTTTCTGGCGGGCGTCGGCAGTGCTTTCGCCGTCACAACGACGTCCTCGTCTTTGAACGGGACAACATGGAGTGGAAATATCACATTGATGACAGCGGGCGGCGCCGCGACATCTGCAAGCACCTTCAGCATCAGCTTCACATTCGACAGCGATACGAACCCCGACTTCCTGAGTGGGACGTTTACCGAAGGAACCAACGCAGCCGTTCCCTTCTCGGCTATCAGAGAAGGATGCTCGCTCTCCATAGTGGCGGAAGGCTACATAATCCATGCCGACATTTTTTATCCGCGCGGGGGGTGGCGCCAAAAATCGACAACTCCCACCACCATGTACATCAAGGGAAAAAGTCTCAACGACGGAAGCCAGTTTGTAGGGTCTTTGACTCAGCCGTCATCGTAGAACTGCCCACGAAAAGCCGGACTGTGCAACCGGTCCGGCTTTCTTCAACTGTAAGGTCCATTTTTTCTTTCCAAGACCCTTTGTTTCATTTCGGCTCAAATAATCCTGCGATAATCCAGTCCTAAAGGACGACCTCGAACTTTGTCAGCAGGTCCCCTCAAGCCTCTCTGCAATCTATTGATTTTCGATAACGGATTTGTAATTAGATGGTGCCGGAGTTGCTAATCTGTTATAGGAATGTGGCAGGAAGCGCGGAGCCGGCAGCAGGAGCTACGCGCTGCGGGGATAGATAACTCATAATTTCGCCTGGATCAGGCGGATGAGATGATGGTGTGAAAACAGCTAAAAGCAAGGGAACTACAACCAGGTGAACGGTCAAAATCAAATCGAAACAGGCGATGAGTTTCGCCTGGGGTGTGAAGTTTTGCTGGAGTCGCCGCCTAAGTGGTTTCGGTCGGCGCGGCTTGGGCTTCTGGCTAATCAGGCCTCCGTCGACAAGTCCTTGGCGGGGGTCAAGGAACTGACCTTGGCCGCCGGGGGAAAACTGGCCTGCATTTTTTCTCCGCAGCACGGATATTATTCGGAAAAACAGGCCAACATGATCGAGTCAGCCGATTGGCGCGACCCTGACACCGGCGTCCCTGTGGTAAGCCTTTATTCCGAAACCCGTGAACCATCGCTGGAAGCTCTCAAAACAATCGACATACTGCTTATCGATCTCCAGGACGTTGGGACGAGGGTTTATACGTATACCTCCACGATGGGCCTGTGCATAGAGGCGGCGGCTCGGGCCGGCGTAAAGGTGGTGATTTTAGACAGACCCAATCCGATAAATGGTACGGAAATTGAAGGTAATGTGGTCGAACCGGCATTCCGCTCCTTCGTGGGAAGGTACCCGGTCCCGATGAGACACGGAATGACCACGGGGGAATTCGCACGATTTGTCTGCTTGTCAGCAGATGTCGACTGCGACCTGGAAGTTGTTTCAATGAGAGGCTGGAGGCGAGCCAACCGGTTCTATGAGCTTGGCCTTCACTGGGTTTACCCCTCCCCCAATATGCCGACGTGGGAGACGGCTTTACTCTACCCCGGCATGGTGCTCCTCGAGGGGACAAATATCAGTGAAGGACGCGGAACGACAATGCCGTTCCAACTTTTCGGAGCGCCTTTTTTGGACCGGACGAGTTTTCTTGAAGAACTCACAAAACACGGTTTGCAAGGCGTAATTTTCAGGCCGGTTACATATGAGCCTGCTTTCGACAAGTACAAGGGGCTACTCTGTTTAGGGTTTCAGATCCATATAACCGACAACGAGAGGTTCAAGCCTTACAGAATGGGCCTAACTCTTTTACAGGCCCTTGGCCGGACTCATCCGGACCTGTTCAAATGGCTCGATCCTCCTTATGAATACGAGCTGGAAAAACTGCCTATAGATATACTAATCGGCAGCGAAACCGTGCGCCGCGATGTCGAACAAGGCAATGATATCAACAACATCGAAGCGACCTGGGAACGGCGGCTGCACGAATACAGGGACAAGCGTGAGAATTGTTTGATTTACAGTGAGTAGTGACCGCTCGCTGCTCACTGGTTAATGCAGTAGTAATTTACCGAACCTTTTCCAGCGAATAAAACTTTCGGAGGGATCGACAGTGAATGCGCCTTCCTGTCGCCAGGACCAGTAAATGATAAAAGCTTCACCGACCAGGTCGCCATCTTCGACGAAGCCCCAAAAACGGCTGTCGGCGCTATGGTCCCGGTTGTCGCCCATGACGAAGTAGCTATGTGGAGGAACAATGACAGGCCCGAAATTATCCCTTACGCCGGGAACTACGTGAGGATCGTCATAATAGCCGTAAGGGTCGTTTAGAGGTTCATCGTTGACATAAATCTTTTTATTTACTATTTGAACCTTTTGAAGGGGCAGCCCAATTACTCTTTTGATGTAATCTTTTGAACGGTCGTTTGGGTATCTGAACACTACAATGTCAAACTGTCTGGGGGAACTAACGGGGATAATCTCTTTGTTGACAATAGGCAACCTGATACCGTAAATGAATTTGTTGACAAGGATATGGTCCCCGACGAGCAAAGTTGGCTCCATCGAGCCGGAGGGAATTTTAAAGGCCTGAACAACAAAAGCGCGAATGAAAAGAGCAAGGATTACTGCTATGATTATGGCCTCACTATATTCGCGAACAACGCTTTTGCGTTTGATTCTGTCGCCGGGGGTTTCAACTGCTTTTTTCAACTCGAGCTCCTCTCGATGGAATTATTGACACAAATTTTTATCGTAGGTGGTTTTTTTTATTTTTTCAACAAAAAGATGATTGATCCAAAAGTTCCAAATTATTCCGCGAAGACGCTTGCCAGCGGGCACTATGAGGTGGTGTCCGCCCTACATGGCCTGCTGGGCGTCGAAAAGGGAAATTGTTAGACATGCTTTCTTTATTTTCGAAATCAGAAAACCTTATCGGCCTGGACGTAGGTTCCCACAGCGTGAAGCTTATGCAGGCCAACTCCGTTAATGCCACGCGGCTGATAAGCATGGGCATCGCACCTCTGCCCCAGGACGCTTTCAATGAGGGCAGGCTGGCCAAACCCCAGGCGGTCGCGGACGTCATTCGGATGCTCGCCGGTCACTTGAAAATAAAAGAAAAGGGAGTCGCCGTTTGCATATCCGGCTACGACGTGATGATCAAAAAGATAGAACTCCCCACCATGACGGAAGATGAACTGGCGGAAAGAATGCATTCCGAGCTCGGCCAGTATATTCCTTACAATATCGACGAGGTCGACGTTGATTATCAGATAATCGATGTCGCAAAAGACCGTCCCAACTTCATGGATGTGCTGCTCGTCGCCGCAAAAAAGGAATCGGTAACCGATTTTAACAACATTTTAAAACTCTCCGGATTCGATCCGTTTGTCGTTGATGTGGACTTCTTTGCTCTTAGCAATTCCTTTGAGGCAACTTACGGTTTCGGCGATCAAAGGGTTGCTCTGCTCGATATAGGCGCCAATAAGACTGTTATGAATATTGCCCACAAGGGACTGCCCATCTTTACCAGGAGCATTTCTATAGGCGGAAACCAGTTGACGGACGCAATAAAGGATTTCTTTAACATATCCTTTGAAGAGGCTGAATCGGTCAAATTGGGTGAATCGGTGGAAAAATATCCGGTGCGGGAACTCGAAGATATTTTTGTCTCCACGGTAAGCGGCTGGGTGACCGAGTGCCGACGCGCGATAGATTTTTACTTTCATAACTTTCCGGAAGAAAAAGTCGCTGCGATATATCTCAGCGGAGGTTCGAGCAGAATTCCCGGCCTTGATAAAGTACTGCATGAACATTTGGAGGTCCCCGTGGAGATCTTTAATCCTATCTCCCGTATCCAGTACGATGTGAAACAGTTTGACCCTGCTTACGTCGACTATATTGGCCCGCAAATGGCCATTTCACTGGGACTCGCTTTAAGAAAGACGAAGGAAAAATGATCCAGATAAATCTACTTCCGGTAAGGGTGCAAAAGCGGCAGGAGGGGGCGAGGCAAATTGCCTCCATCTACCTTCTGACCATCGTTTTCGCCATGGCCGTCATCGGTGCCTTGTGGCTTACCTACGATAACGAGATAAACGCCAGGCAAACCGAACTCTCTGGAATCAAGCAGGAGGTGGGCAAGTACGCAAAATTTGAGGCTGCCCTCCAGAAACTCAAGACAGATAAGGAACTCGTAGACAGGAAACGGGAGATCATAAAAGATCTCCAGAACGACCGCGATTCCGTGGTGCGAATGCTGGCACTTCTGTCGATCCAGGTTCCGCCGGAGAAAATGTGGTTCAACAAGCTGTCTCAGACCGGCAACTCGGTCACACTCGATGGAGTGGCACAAAGCAACGAAGCCATCGTCGAGTTCATGCGCAATCTCGAATCTTCTCCATATATCGAAAAAGGAAGTATCAATCTGGTTCTTTCGAAGCAGATGGAAGTAAAGGAAATGAAGCTGAGGGAATTTCAGTTGACATACCATTTTTATTCTTATTCCGCAGTTCAAAAGAAGCTGAAGATGTAGGCGCCATGAAAAAAATTAAGGAAAGCTTTAAAAAGTTCCAGGAAAAACTTTCGGCCCTTAGCCCGGCGCACAAGGTGTTGTTATTTGCCGGCACTCTTCTGTTCTTGGGCGCTGCTTTCTATTATCTGAAGTTCGAGAGTCAGTTGGACACGCTAAACGGGCTCAAAAGCCAGATTAGCGAGCAGCAAAAAAAACTGGTCACTCTAAAGCGGGCCGAAAAAGAGGTCGCGCTGCTCGAAAAAGAGCTCGCCCAGTCTCAAGAAGAACTTACAAAACTTCTTATGCTTCTGCCGGACCAAAAGGAAATCCCCGGGCTTTTGGAAAACGTTTCCAAGATTGGCTCCAAGGTGGGTCTGGAGAACATCCTCTTTCAACCCCAACCTGAGGTGGTTGAGGAATTTTACGCCGTCATTCCTGTCCGGCTTGACCTCCTCGGCTCCTTTAACGACCTCGGGGTCTTTTTGGACAGCATCTCCAAGCTTGACCGAATCTTAAAAGTTCAGTCGCTTACTTTAACTCGTCAGAAGGACAAGCAGGGTTCGCTGCTTCAGGTAGCCTGCAACATCGTTACATACAGGTTTTTGGAAAATCCCGCGCCGAAGAAGCCCGGCGCGAAGCCCGGCGCAAAGAAATGATAAGCTTTTAATTTTTAGCTTTATAGTTTTTGGTTTTTGGTTTACTCAAAATAAACAACCGGATACCGGCTCTCGATCACGGCCTAAAAGGCGTGCCGGGATGAACTAAAATTGATGCGGGTCTACAAGGGAGGAACGCATGCGAAGGCAGGGAAACATTTGGACCGGCACTCTTCCTTTTATCCTGGTACTGGCGATTCTCCTCGGTTGCCTTTGGCGCTCCGCGGAAGTGTTCGCCCAGACGTCGCAACAGGACACTTTACAGGGGCCGACTGGGTCCGACTCGGCCTCCGATGCTGCCTTGAATAAACCGGTAAAGGCGCAACCCAGGTCTAAAGCTTCCAAACTTGTTGCAGCGCAGGCCGCCGACCCGCCCGGCGAGGGAATCGGCACCCCGGCAGCGGCAAGGAAGCAGTACTCGGGAAAACTTGTGAGCCTCGACCTCATGGACGCCGACCTTAAAAATGTTCTCAGGCTCCTTTCCGACCTCACTTCGACGAACATAGTCATAGAGCCCGACGTTACCGGCAAGGTGACGCTGAAAGTCGAACAGGTGCCCTGGGACCAGGTGCTCGACATGGTGCTTTCCATGAACGACCTGGGCAAAGAACAGGTGGGCAACGTTATACGAATAGCCAAACAGTCCAAACTGCGCCAGGAGTATCTCCAGCAGGCGGAGGCCATAAAGGCTAAGCAGAGCCTTGCCGAGACAACCCGCGACCTTGGTGAAATCGCAACGGTGTATCTCCCCGTAAATTTTGGTAAACCATCTGAAATGGCAGCTAAAATTTCGGATGGCAAAAGCGAACGGGGAAAAGTCGCAGTTGACGAGCGCACCAGCCTTATCATCTACAGCGATTACCCTGCAAGGGTTTCCGCTGCCCGGCAACTACTCGCAAGGCTTGACCGTCCGACGCCGCAGGTGCTGATCGAAGCACGCATTATCACGCTCGACAGCGAAACAAAAAGGAACCTCGGGACCCAACTTTCGTTCTCCAGTAACCAACCTACGTCAACTGCGACTAACCCAGCCCAAAATTCCCAGGGATTTTTTGTCAATCCTCCCCTTCCAACTCTTAATCAATTCGGCGCTGTCATTTCCTCTCTGATTGGCAGCACCCTGGTCCACGTGGACCTCGAAATACAGGCCCTCCAGCAGATCAACCTGGTAAGGATTGTCGCAGCTCCCCGTGTCATGACCCTTGATAATGTAAAAGCCGTGATAACCCAGGGCACCGAAGTCCCCTACCTCACGGTCGGCGATACGGCGGCCAACGTTACCGCCACTTCATTCAAGGATGCCGTCCTGGAGCTTGCCGTTACGCCTCACATCACACCGGACCGTAAAGTCAGGATGCTGATAAACGCCAAGCAGGATTCGGTCTCCACGACCATTTTCCAAATCGGTAACAGCAGTGAACCGGCCATTGATACAAGAAAGATACAAACAGAGCTTCTTGTTGACGACGGGAATGTGGTCGTTATCGGCGGCGTTATCAATAACCAGTCTACGGTAACCAAGTCGAGTACTCCCGGGTTGGCCGATATTCCCATTTTCGGGCGCTTGTTCAGAATCGATTCCAGTGATGACCAGCGAAACGAGCTGCTGATCTTTATAAGCCCCAAAATAGTAGACGTTTCAAAGCCTTACGACAATAGCTGATGGCAGCCTGATTTTAAGCTTGCTCAAGCAGTCAGTGGCGTGTAGTATCAATTGGAAAGGGGTTAGAGAAGAGAGAAACATCACGGAGGGGCTCAGCTATGCACGGACCTGTTCTGTGGGGAAGGTTCGGGGGGATCTTCCTTTGCGTGGCTTTGTTTGCGATGTCGGCATGCTCTGTCCAGAAACCGGACAGCCGGTTCGAATCGTCCAAGTCAGGCGAAAATAAACAAATCACAGGAAGCTCGGCGCAAAAGCTCCCATCCGCAGAAAAGGAACCCGTAAGGGTCGACTATCTCACAGCCCTACCCGACATTATAAGTCCCGAAATCTATATCTACAAGGAAAAGCGGCGGCTTTACGTAGTCCAGTCCAATGTAATGGTACGCGATTACCCAATAGGGCTTGGATCTAATCCCTCCGGAGACAAAGAAAGCGAGGGAGACGGCCGCACGCCCGAAGGTGACTTTCTTATCCTGCGCAAGGACCCTGCAAGCCCGTTCAAACAGGCGCTCATCCTGAACTACCCGGACAGCCGGCACGCGGAGCGGGCGCTTTTCGCCGGCATCATTTCCATGCCCGAGTTCAAGGAAATATTGGTAGCGGCCGAACGTAGGGCAGTTCCTCCCTTGTATACAAAACTTGGCAGACAGCTCTGTATTCACGCCGGTGGGGCTCACAAGGACTGGACACATGGGTCCGTCGCACTTTACGACAGCGACATGAACGAGCTCTTTAAGGTCGCTTCCACCGGGACCCCGGTACATATCAGGCCGTAATTACTGTAATGAGAGATACTTAACTTGACTAAAGCTATAAAGCGGCAGGCACTTCCGTGCCTGCCGCTTTATAAGTTTCGAGATCGAGCGGGGAACGTATTAGATTTGTTCGGGAAATACTTCGGACAATTCCACGAATCGGCCCGAATTGCAGATTTTATAGCATTGACGACAAAAGACACAATCCTCGCCTTTATCCGGCATCAGGGCGACCTTCCGATTCACTCCCCTGCCGAAAAAGCCTACCGCATTTTCTCCGCCGATCTGTTCGCAATAACGGACGCACAATCCGCAGAGGCTGCAGTTTGATGGCTCTTCACCTTCCGCCAGCTCAAAGCGGGATTTCTCTATCCCGAATTGCTTGGCGAAAGCGCTGATCGGACCCGAGGGGGCCACAGGCAAGAGCAGTTCGACCAGCATTTTCCTTAGTTTGTTTACCCTCTCCGTATCTGTTTGAACGTCGAGGCCGTTCTCAACAGGGTAGACGCACGACGTCACCAACCTGCTTCGCGTGCCCTTCTTGATTTCGACCATGCAAAACCGGCACACACCGGCGGGCTCCAGTTCCTCGTGGGCGCACAGAGTGGGTATATCGATCCCGGCCGCCTTTGCAGCCTGAAGAAGAGTTGTGCCCTCTTCTGCGGTTACCTTTTGGCCATTGATTTTCAGGGTGATCTCTTTCATCTACTTTTCCCCTTTACTTTTTTGTACGACCTTGGTTCCGTAGGCCACCGTCTCGGGCGCCGGCCCCCCCGGCAGTTTGACCACGGCGTTAAATCGCTTCGGGCAAACCTGGAAACAGGTCCCGCATTTTATGCATTTGGCCTGATCGATAATATGGACAAGCTTTTTGTCCCCTGAAATCGCTTCGGTGGGACACTGTTTTCGGCAGGTCCCGCAGGCAGTGCACTTGAGCGGGTCGATATGGAATACGATAAGGCTCTGGCAGACCCTTGCCGGGCATTGCTTGTGCAAAACATGCGCCTCATACTCACCCCGGAAGTACTCAAGGGTGCTCAGAACCGGATTGGCTGCCGTCTGCCCCAAGGCACAAAGGGAGGCCTCTTTCAAGAAGGCGCCAAGCTCCTCGAGGGTGCCCAGATCGGCCTCTTTGCCTTTTCCCTCGGTGATGTTCGTGAGAATGCGTTTCATCTGCCGCAGTCCTTCCCGGCAAGGCACGCATTTTCCGCACGATTCGTCTGCAAGAAAGTTGGTGAAGTATTTGGCAACGTCCACCATACAGGTGTCTTCGTCCATGACGATCATGCCGCCGGACCCCATCATCGAGCCGACCTTGCTCAGTTCGTCAAAATCCACCGGCAGATCCAGGAATTGCTCGGGAATGCAACCGCCGGAAGGTCCTCCAGTCTGCACTGCCTTGAACTTTCTGTCGTTACGGATCCCTCCGCCGACATCGAAGACTATCTGGCGCAGCGTAAGCCCCATGGGGACCTCGACCAGGCCGGTGTACTTGACCTTGCCGACAAGGGAGAAGATCTTGGTGCCCTTGCTTGTCTCCGTGCCCAGGGACCGGAACCAGTCGGAGCCGTTGTTAACGATCAAAGGAACGTTAGCCCAGGTTTCAACGTTGTTCAGGTTGCTCGGTTTGTCCCACACTCCTTTCACGGCAGTGCGGATGTACTTGGGGCGAGGCTCGCCCACTCTTCCTTCGATAGCGCTCATCAAAGCGCTCGATTCTCCCGAGACGAAAGCCCCGGCCCCCTGGTGGATAGCCACGTCAAAGCTGAAGCCCGATCCCAGTATATTGTCGCCCAGTAACCCCAGCTGTTTTGCCTGCGCAATGGCGATCGGAAGGTTCGCTATGGCTGTAGTATATTCCTGGCGCACATAAACGGACCCCTGACTGGAGCCGACCGCATAGGCTCCGAGCATCAATCCCTCCAGAACACTGTGCGGATTGCCCTCGAGCACTGACCTGTCCATATATGCGCCGGGATCGCCCTCATCGGCATTTACGATTACATATTTCGGTTCTCCGGGCGCATTGCGGGTGGTTTCCCACTTCACGCCCGCGGGAAATCCACCTCCACCTCGGCCTCGAAGATCCGCCTTCTTTATCTCTTCGAGAACGTCAACCGGCGTCATGCCCGAAAGCGCCTTGGCAAGCGCCGAGTAGCCGCCGACAGCAATATAGTCTTCGATGTCCTTGGGGCTGATAAGGAAATTGTTACCGAAGACGACCTGGTTTTGGAGCTTATAAAAAGGAATTTCGTGCTGATAGGCACATCGTTTGCCGGTTTTTTCGTCCAGAAAAAGCAGCTTTTCGACAAGCCCGTTTTTCAGCAGCGTCGATTCCACTATCTCGGCGACGTCTTCAGGCTTTACCTGAAAATAAAAAATTTTCTCCGGAAAAATCTTTGCCATAGGTCCGCGCTCGCAAAATCCATGGCATCCCGTGCGGCGAACGACTATCTCTTTTTCCAAACCGCGCTTCTCTATCTCTTTGACAAATGCATCGGCGACTGCGGAAGACTTGTAAGCATAACAGCCGGTTCCCTCGCAAATAGCGACGGATTTCTTTATCCCTTTTCGCTCCGCGAGCAGCGCCTTATGGAATTTCTTGAGGTCCTTAACAGATTTGAGTTTCTTCATGGTTGTATTTTCCCTGATTTTATTCATGCTCTTTAACCAGTTCTTGCAATTCGGCCACAGACGGATTGCTGTGATAGGCTCCGCCCACTGTCATTACTGGACCGAGTGCACAGCAGCCCAGACAATTAACGGTCTTCAGAGTGTATTTCATGTCCGGATCGGTTTCTCCCGGCTTCAGCTTCAAGACGGATTCGGTCCTCGTAAGAAGTTCGTTTGACCCCCGCACGTGGCAGGCGGTGCCCGTGCATACCTGTACAGTCTGCTGGCCCTGGGGTTCAAGGCTGAACATGGTATAGAAAGTCGCGATCTGCATGATCCGGGTCATCGGAACGCCCAGCCGCTCGGATATCCACACCAGGGCGGACTTTGACAGCCAGTTATTCTGTTTCTGCACGTCGAGCAGAATCTGGATCAACATGCTGGGATTGCAGCCGTGCTTATCGATAATCTCATCGACCTTTCTTATTTCACGTACAAAATCCTTTATCGCCTCCTCTTTGCGCCGAATCTTCTTGAAGCTGACCATGTGACGCACGGCCTCTTTTTCGAGACGCTGCAGGGCGGTCTGCATCGGCTCCTGCTCGGGGCCGAGGTTGGAATACTCAGCCAGCGTCTCAAGCCCTTTGAGGAGGAGCTCTGATTTGTTGAGTTTGGATTTTTTCTGGAGCTTTGATAGCATGGCTTCCTGCTCCTTGTTGACCCTGACGCCAACGATGCGCGATTTAGTTTTATCCATTCTGATATGACCCCCTTCTGGGTTAAACTGTTTAACGCCCTTTTCTACCACGACACCCGTTAAAGTCAAGCCAAAGTTGTATAACTATTCACAAATGGATGTACTCCTTTTCTCACAAAACTTTTATTGTTAGACTGTTGCACCAGGGTGCTCTCTCCAAGGCGAGCTGCACACCTTCAAATGCGACCCGGTTCGCACCCATTCTATTTCTTGAGATCCAGCAGAGTTTAACTTCGGTGAGGAGTATTCGAGATGAGCGAAAGAATTGACATGGATCGATTGCGGGGGCAGCTTCCCTATTACAGGTTGCAGCAGGAAAGGGAAAGCAAGGTACAATTGGATTGGAAGGAAGAATGGAAAAGATTTGACGCCAGAAATCTTTTCGAATTCGACCTCGCCTCGATCCCGGCCGACCGGCTCGAGACCATAAGGAAGCGAAATGATTCAGTCATGGATGGAAACCATGCCGTGCTTTCCGTCCTGACACGTCTGGTAGATGGTTTTTGCGGCTATCCGATTACTCCTTCGACGCCTGTGGCCGAGGACTTCGCAAAGGCGGCCTCGAACGGCGTCCGTAATTTGTTTGGCCATGAATTGATGTATTTCCAGCCGAGCGACGAGCTTTCCGCCATTGCGGCCGTAGAAGCCATGGCGAGCCAGGGTGGCCGCTATGTTGACAACACATCCTCCCAGGGCCTGGTGCTCAAGATGAAAAATCTGTTCTCCGTAGCCGGAAAGCGCCTTCCCGTAGTCATGAGCGTTATGGCGAGGGAGGTCAACAAAGGGTCTCTGAGCATTCACTGCGGACACACCGATTTCTATGGCGTCAGGAACGCAGGGTGGGCTCAGCTTGTCTCATGCGACAACCAGGAGCTTCACGATCTTCTGCCGGTTGCTTTCAAGGTTGCGGAACTGCGCCAGGTAATGCTTCCCTGTATGGTAATAGGGGACGGTTTTGTAAAGAGCCATGCGCTCGAAAACATCAAGGAACTCTCCGACGATTTTCTCCGTTACTTCGTGGGATTCCCGAACCGGCTCTACCAGCCGAGGTTCGGTCAGGCCACTTTGATGGGATCTTTCACCGACGCCGATCTGACCATGGAAGGCCAGATCTCCCAGGACTTTGCCTACAGATTCCTCAAACGGGCTTACGTCGCGGCGATGAATGCCATGAATAAGATCCTCGGGACCAATCTCAAAATAGTTGAAAACTACCGTACCGAAGACGCCGAAATGGTGGTCGTCATAATGGGTTCCGCCGCCGGTGTGGTGAAGGATGTGGTCGACTACTACCGGGATGTCAGAGGCATGAAGGTCGGTGTCGTGCGCCCGGTGCTTTTTTCTCCCCCCAGTTACGAGGAAATTGCCTACGGCATGCGTAAGGCGAAAGCCGTGACCGTCCTCGAACGCAGCGGCATGGCTCACAACCAGCTTTTGCTTGCCGATGTTCAGGCAGCTCTGCAAATCTCCATGCGCGCCGGCCGTGAAGGAAGGGCCGAGCACCAGATCTACAGCCGCGAGGACATGCCTACGCTTCTTCACGGCGTGTACGGTCTGGGCAGCAAGGATTTCAACAAATACGACGCGGGCGCCGTGATTGAAAATATGCATACAAGCCTTAAGAAATCCGGTCAATTCCACCGGGATTTTTTCCTCGGCGTCGAGGGGCCATACACTCTTAGGCCTCAGCCCCTCTCCGATTACAAGGAACGTGAACTGGGAATGACCTTCATCGGAATCGGCGCCGAAGGCGTCAAGACAGCGCTGGAAACAGCCGCATACATTTATTCCGAGGGGGGCGAGGGCTGCAAATTCATCCAGTCCGGGGCCCGCTACGGAGCCGCGAGAAAAGGCGGCGCCATATTCATGAATTTGCGGATAAGCGATGACCCCATTCGGAACAGTTCTGAACTCACCGAGCGCGACGTCTTGGTGTTTTTCAACGAGAAATTCCTCCTGGAACAGATACTGCGGGAGTATGTCGGCGGTTTGAAGGAAAATGGTCTTTTTATTATTAACAGCCCCAGGCCGGCTGCTGAACTGCTGGCATCCTTTTCCGAGCAAATCCAGGCAGTGATAAAGGATAGGCAAATCCGGCTCGTCGCCATAGACGCTACATCTGCGGCGCTCAAACACTTGAATCGCAACCTGCCAGGCTCGGCGATCCTGGGTCTGATTAACAGGCAAATGGGAATTCTAGGTCAAGAGGACTTCGAGGAGCGCGTTGGCAACATCTTCCGTGGAAAGCTCGGGAAAAAGAAAGGCGTCGATATCATCGAGTCCAACCTGGCACTCCTGCGGTACGGGGCCTCGCTTTCCGTGGCCGGCGGCGCTCAGGCCGGTTTGGCCCCGAATGCCCTTGACTGCAGTCCTGAACCTTTCGCTCCGCCGCTTCCGGAGGATTTCGGCCAAGGTCCGCGATCTTCGGGCCTGCTTGCTGAATTGACCGAAAAGGATGAGTTGGGAACGATCAAGCCGCCCAATCTTTTCAATGACTATGAGGAGCTTTTCCGTCGCGAAATGGTGCAGCCGATCTCCGAGGGCAGGAAAGTTCCCTGGGACCGTTTCCTTCCGATAGTTCCCGCCGGCACGAGCAGGTATCGAGACATGAGTTACATAGGGGCACAGCTTCCGGTGTACCAAGCGTCCAAATGCACCATGTGCGGGCTTTGCGCAGCCACTTGTCCCGATTCGGCGCTCTACTCCACAATCACCGACCGGTCCATTCCGCGGGAAGCCGAGCGGTACTTCAAATCGATCAAGAAGGCCCCAAAGGGTGTTCCCTGGGAAAGCTTCTCGATAAACATCGATGTGATGCCGGAAAGGTGCAAGGGGTGCGGCATCTGCGAGCAGGTCTGCCCGACCGACGCCCTTAAGATGGTGGCAAAAACGGATTTGAAAGACGCCGATTTTTTGCCTGAGGCTTATAAAGACTACGACAAAACTTATGAGGCCGCCCGTTTTGTCGACCAGTTGCCCATAATGCAGCAGGTGCTCTTCGTCTTCTCGAAGATCTATCCCGGCAGGCACACCCTTTGTCCCGGCTGTAGCGAGGGCAACATCACCCTGCTCACTTATTTTGCAGCCGAGTCTCTTCGAAATCACCCCCAGGGGATCGCTACGTTCTACCAGGGTATAAAAGTCCTTTCGGAAAAGCATAAACACGCAGTCGAGCACATGCTCGATCACGGGTTCAACGTTTATTTCATCAATTCGACAGGCTGCGATCAGGTATCCGAGTTGACCAATCCCTTTAATTCGCGGGTCTACCAGTCAGGGCACTATGGGTTTGGCACGGCTTCTGCCGCGGCGCTGGGATCCAAATTCAGCCTGGATCAGGCATATATCAACGGGTTCAAGGACGTGTTCACCAAAATTATCGTCTTCGCCGGTGACGGCGCCATATACGATATCGGAAACGGCCCGTTCAACTATGCCCTTGGCGAGGATTTCGACATTACCTGGGTGATATTGAACAACGAGGGTTACATGAACACCGGCGCGCAGAAATCCGGAGCGACAAGGTTTGGGACCGAACGGTCCACCTCGCCCATCGGATACCGGTATGCCGGAAAGACGACCCTGCACCGGCGAATTACAGCTCAGGCCATGTCGATCTCGCATGTGTACGCAGCAAAGCTGAGCATCGACAATCCGCAATATGCGATCAAAATTCTTAAGGAAGCCATCGCCTATAACGGTCCTTCGGTTGTAGAGTTTTTCTCGGCATGCCCCCAGGGGCAGCAGTCTCCAGATTGGGTCGGACCGCTAATTTCGAGGATGATGGTCGAATCCAGGAAATGGCAGATTGCAGTCAGGAGACCTTTCCAGCGCGTTGACATTTCTGCCAATCCAGCTCCCGACAAACCCTATCCGATTGAAGGGAAGTCATTCAAGAAGGGCATCAAGCGCGATGCGGCGACGTTCTATGACGTAGCGTGCATGCTGGGGCAGTATAGTCAGCACATCAAGACGCAGGAGGGCGATCTCATCCCTGAGATCATCCAGGTGAACGAGACGGTAAGCCTTTTCCGATGGCTGAGGAACCAGTACCTGGCCGGCTATCGCGATACCATGCCGGCAGAAGAAGAGGTGGAACGCATCGTTGCGGAGCGATATCGGTTCTAGACAGGTGAACAGTGAACAGAACTCACACAGCAGGGACGCAGAGCGCATAGCCGTCTGACTGATCTGGTTTTGGTTCTTCGCCGTTGTTCAGTCCTTTCCTCGGCGTCCTCTGCGTCTCTACTGTGAATCTTGCGATCACCCATGAAAAGACCCCAGATCGTCCCGTTTGGCAAAGCCGAGCACGGAAACATAGAGTTGCTCGGGGCAAAAGGGGCCAGACTTGCCGAAGACCACAGGGATCTTCGCGAAATCCTCCCCGGGATGGGGGACGGGATTGCCGTTCCCGACGGGTTTATCCTGACCACTCAAGCGTGTCGAATCTTCAACCGGTCTGGAAACCGCCTCCCGGATAGACTTTTTGCATCCATACTCTCCCAGATAGCTTCACTTGAACAGCGGACCGGCACCAAGTTTGCCGACCCCAGCGGCAGAATGCCGCTTCTGGTGGCTGTGCGGGGCGGGGCGCCGGTGTCGCTTCCGGGCGCGCTGGGCACGGCGTTGAACGTCGGCATTAATGACGATATCGCTACGTCAATGATAGAGGCAGGCGAAGACGAATCCTTCGTGCTCACGACTTACCTGACCGCCATCCGGATGTACGGAGAAGTGGTTCTCGATATCCCCTATGAGAATTTTTACCACGTAATAAAAGATTTCGGGGTCGAAGGCGCGATTCCGGCTAAACGGTTGAGGACCCTCATCGCCGATTTCAAACGAATACTTGACAGGGCGTCCCATCCGCGATTCCCCTCAGGCTTCGAGCAAAACCTGCAAAAGCAGCTAAAAAACGTGATAGAGGCCGTCTTCGACTCATGGATGTCCCCAGTTGCCGTAGAGGCCCGCAGGAGCCGGGAGCGACCTGGAGAAGCAATTCCTGATACCATGGGAACCGCTGTTGTCATACAACGAATGGTTTTCGGACACAGAGACCACAACTCCCTCAGCGGAGTGCTCTTCACACGCGAGCCGCGAACGGGCGCAGATCAGCCTATCATTGAGTGGGCCCCTAAGGTCCAGGGTGACAAAATAGTCTCCGGCAAATTGAGAAAACAACTTTTCCAGGCAGCCGACCTTAGTGCGGCTAATCTCAAGGTTTATGAGATGCTGCTCATGGTGCGCGATGCATTGGAAACCCGCGCAAAGCGACCGCTCGACATCGAGTTCACCGTCGAAACCGGCAAGCTTTATCTTCTGCAGCGCCGTCCGATGCGCACCACCAGCAGCGCCATGGTCCGTGCTATGTGGGACATGCTCGACGAGGGGAAAACCACCATTCAGCTTGCATCTATGGCAATCAATCAGGCCCTGGCGCAACCTGAAAAGGTCCTGCGGGAAGATTTCACCGATTTCCGGATACTTGCTGCAGGCGAACCGATTACGGACAGCGCCGATTGCGGTATTTTGGCCTTTGGGAGCAAGGCCGCACTGGAACTAGCCTCACGAGGAGAAAAGGTTATTTTGCTTCGCAGGAGCACCTTCGGCGCCGGAGATCTCGCCGTAAATCATCCGCTCGTCCGCGGCATCGTGCGAGTGGACGGACATACGACATCCCATGAGGCGGTGTCCGCAGTTGCCTACGGGAAACCATACCTGATAAAGACACAGGACATCGGCGGAAAGCCCCTGCTCCTGTTCGGAGAAGAAGAAACCATGCTCAATCCAGACAGTATCGTAAGTTCCTTCATAGGGAAGAAAGTGTTTCTCGATGGAGAAAAAGGGATTCTGGGGCATACCTGCTCGTCTGATTTCCTCGAAGACAGGCGCATAAGAAAAAAGCTATACGTAGATTGGGAATATCTAAAGGAACAATTTGATGTCGGCGGCTACAACAACTGTGGTTATCCCGAGCTCATTGACGTTCATTATGAATGGGAGATGGAACTGGAAAACTACCGTGCGATGGAGTTCAAGCTAACGGCCGGGCGGGAGGTCACCAGAGTCGAGCTTTTGCATGCATTTGACACCTGGCTGAGGTGCTTCAGGCCGGCGGACAGGGTAAAAGCGATGCGGCTGAAGGAGGTGAGGGCCGGGGATTTCGAACTGGGTCCGCCTCTTGTCTATCATGGAGACGATCTTCGAGGCGAGGTCCTTAAAATCATCAGCACGCTGATGCTCTCGACGACTTGGTGGACTCACTGGATACACGAGATGTTGGTGGAAAAAGCCCGCGCCAGGGGAGAAACGGAAAACGACGTAATCAGAGACATAAACCTCAAAAACCGCTCGATGAGCCTTCTGTCCGAATTTGAAAAAGAAGGCTTTCACCTGATGAAAACGCCGGGATTCAGCTTCCTGGTGCTTGCCAGCAACTTCGAGTACGAGCAGGACCTCGGCAGCCCCCGGGTAGGTCCCGGCGCCCTCAACTACATGGAGAAGGACCTTCTTGCACAACGTTTCGTTGAATATCTCAAAGTCGTCAACGGGCCTCTCGGGGGACGTGTCCGGATCATCAGCGGAGAGCCGCCGCTGGGCCAGGGGCATGCTAGAATCGTAAGTATCGGACTGGCAGTTCCGGAAGTCGACTTTACAATGGTATGCCGCTATTTGAGGACCTTTCTGGACTCGACTCAGAACCACCCGGCAGACGCATTGAGCCAGGTGCCTGAGACCGGCTTCATCGAACTCTACAGGATAGATCCCTTCTTTGCCTCCCACCCCGAATTCAAGATTACAAGGCAAATAAAGGCAGAAGAATCTTCACGGGAGCTTTTCATTTCATTCGGCGACTGCTCTTTCGGGGAGTTCGAAGGACAGTTTTACGGCAAGGCGGAATACGAGACTCTGAACCTTAAAGTCGACCGCTTCCAGATTCACCTGAGGAAAAAGGCAATCGATCTGCCCCTCAGACCATGGCACTTCGAAATAGACCCCTTCCGGCGCCATTCCTTGATAGCCGCAACAGGCATAAGGTTCTCGCAAAGCCTTCTAGGCCGGATGATTGGAGAGCTGAAAGAATTTTTGCTCTCAGATTCCGGGAAATAGACCCGACCGAAGTCTGCATGGCCGGTGCTTATTTTCTTTGTCCGATGTCGTCACTCCGTACATGGCCTAACTGTGCTTTGGCGTGAATTGTTCGAGCTCATAAATGCCGAGCTTTTTCTCAATCTCCTCCACAGACCGCACCATTTTCTCAAAACCTTCTTTTCCGAAAAGCGCATCCTCCCTGTCTTCGAATTTCTCGCCCAACTCATCGAACTCTTTCGGCGACACTATCGAGCGAAAAGCGGGGAAAAGCACCGTATCTTCCCTGGCTGCGTGAGGCCGGTACATCCGAGTGAACTCTTGCATGGCCGAAACCAGTCCTTGTTTTGTATCTTTTTTAAAATGGAACAGAGGTGTCCCGCCATAGATTTGTCGCATGGTCGCAGAGTCCTCCTGTCCGACTTTGGCAGTTTTAAGCACCTCGGGTTCCGATAATTTTAGAATGGAATCTGTAAGGCGCCGTCCCGCCTGGTGCTGCGCGAAGAGCACCTGGACAAGATCGCTTAATTTTCTGGCCTTTTCAAGGCGTGGGAATATCTCATCTTCTTCGAGTTTTTCATGGTAGTCCTCGACGAAGCGGCGGACAATGCCGGCTGTATCCCCAACCACTCCGGGTGGAAGCTGTCCTGCCCCGTTGATGCGTTTTATCGATTCTTCATAGATCAGCAACACACGACGCAGGACCCCGTGCTCACGCATGAGATCTTCCACGGGGTTTACCTCGGGTCCCTTCTCTTTTCCATCTTTCTTTTCGGCAGCTGAAACGGCGTGTGGAATTGCCGGAAGAGCCAAACCGGCAGCCAGACTGCCGGTGAGGCGCAAAAAACGGCGCCGTGATGTAAATACTCCTGCGAACATAGACTTCCCCCTTTGACCGGCTGTTTAATGTCTCCGTTTCCATTGCAAGCTATTCGACATTTTACATCGGGCAGGCTGTTGCCCATTTCTGTTGGGCCTCGATATTACATTCCCGTCGAGATTAATTCAACCGACTTGTGTCTTTCCATGAAGAAGTGCGCCGATCGTCCATCATCGCAAAAAAGCGGCATGAACCATTATCAGCTCATGCCGCCTCCAGTATACTAAAACAGTCGTCAGTCGTCAGTCTTCAGTGGTCGAAGCGCTTTTTCTCTGACGGCCGACCACTGGCCACTGACAACTGATTATTTGCCGTCTGCCACGCCGCACTTCATGAGCAGATCTTCGTACTGCTCATCCACCCGTTTCTGGATGAACTGAATTTCGGCTTCGGTCAAATGGCGGAAGCGGCGCTGAGGTTTGAAGTATTCTGAAACAGGCTTTGGTTTGCTCACCTTGCGGGAGAGGTGGTATTCGCCGTCGATTACCTCGTAAAGCGGAAAGACTTTCGATTGAACGGCCAGCCTTGCCACTTCGATACTCTCGTCGATCCCGCACCTCCATCCAGTTGGGCACGGGGAGTAGATGTGGATATAGGCGGGCCCGGGAACCAGAGAAGCCTTCTTCACTTTGTTCATTAAGTCGATCGGGTAAGCCGGGCACGCCGTTGCGACATAAGGTGTCCTGTGCGCAACAGCGATTTCCGCCACGTTTTTCTTCCAGGTTGCCTGGCCCGAACTTTTCTTGCCGGCTGGAGACGTTGTAGTAGCTGCCCCGAAGGGAGTCGAAGAAGACCGCTGAATACCTGTATTCATGTAAGCTTCGTTATCCAGGCACAGATAGATGAAGTTGTGACCGCGCTCGAGCGCGCCCGAAAGCGACTGCAGGCCAATGTCCGCAGTTGCGCCGTCACCACCGTAGGCAAGAAACGTTACATCGGGCTGATTTATTATCTTCTTGCGGTTCATCGATTTATAAGCCGCTTCCACGCCGCTTACAACCGCGCCGGCGTTTTCAAACGCCACATGAATCCAGGGAACGCGCCAAGCGGTTTGAGGAAAAGGAGAAGATATAATTTCCATGCACCCGGTAGCACTGACCACAACAACGTTGCTTCCGATTGCTTTCATTGCCTGCCGCAAGGCCAGCACCTCTCCGCATCCCTGGCATGCGCGGTGACCGGGGGACATAGGCTCCCCCTCGGGCAGATTCTTCAGGCTAAATCCCTTGAAATTCTTCAGAGCTTCAGATGCGATTCCCATTTATTCCCTCACATTGATGAATTCGTAGGCCGGAAGGTCGCCGTTTTTCGCCGATGCCACTCTTTCGACCATCTCTTCGAAGTTTTGCTGCGTTACGTCGCGACCGCCAAGACCGACCAGGAAGTTCCCCACCTTCGGGGCGACACCCTTGTCGAAAAGAGCAGACTTTATCTCCAGGGCGACGGGTCCGGACACTTCTCCACCGGCAAAGGACGTGACCCTGTCGAGCAGGACCAGGTTCTTTGCGCCCTTGATAGCCTCGACAAGCTCAGCTGCAGGAAAAGGTCTGAAAACATGTATACGTGCAATTCCGACTTTCAGGCCCCTTGCTCGCATCGCTTCTATAGTGCTCATGGCGGTCTGGGCTATGCTGCCTAATGCCACGATGATGGTATCGGCATCTTCGGTTTTATAAGTTTCTACCAACTTATAATGCCGTCCGAACTGTTTGGCGAAATCATTGAAGAGTTCCTGGATCACCGGCTTTGACGCCTTGAGCGCCTCGTCCTGGGCCTTTCGCGCTTCAGTGTAGACGTCCGGCATGCCCACCGGACCCATTGACAAAGGCCTGACCGGATCGAGGCGAAGCACCGGTTCAAAGGGCGGCAGGAATCTTTTGATTTCTTCTGCATCCGGCATCATCAACGGCTCGATCACATGGCTCATCGTGAAGCCGTCCAGGTTAACTTGAACAGGCAGAGATATCCTTTTGTCTTCAGCGATTCGAAAAGCCAGGACAGACAAATCGACGGCCTCCTGCCCATTTTCGGAGATAAGCTGAATCCAGCCGGTATCTCTTGCGTACATCAGGTCCGCATGGTCGTTCCAGATATTGATAGGAGCACTCAACGCGCGATTTGCGACCGCCATCACGATCGGAAGCCGCAGGGCTGAAGCCATATAGCAAAGCTCCGACATAAGGGCATAGCCCTGGGAGCAAGTTGAAGTAAAAGTGCGGGCGCCGGAGGCAGAAGAGCCGATGCAGGCGCTCATCGCGCTGTGTTCGGATTCGACTGGAACGAACTCGGCATCCAGGTGGCCGTCAGCCACCAGCTCAGACAGGTGCTCCACAATGTGCGTCTGAGGGGTGATGGGGTAAGCCGCCACAACGTCGACATCACAAAGTCCCACCGCCTCGGCAAGAGCAATGGAGACTTCAATACCAATTCTTTTGGACATTTCAGTCGACCTCCTCAACCATCTTTATGGCGTCAACGGGGCATTCCTTGGAGCAAATTCCACAACCCTTGCACCAATAATAGTTCTGCGCGTAGTAGCCCTCGGCGTCCTTGCTATAAACCATATCCGGACAAAAAATGTAGCACTGGCCGCACTTGATGCATTTTTCGCGATCAGTTTCGGGCCGCATGGACCGCCAATCCCCGGTCTTCAGTTCTGCCGCGTTTCCCGGAGTGGTAATGGCAATCCCATGGTTCAATTTTTTCCAGCTCATGATTCCTGTTTCTTTAGCCACAGTTATCCCTCCACCACCTTAGTTTCTTCGTAAGCGCGGGTGCATGCATTCATGTTTCTCTCGGCAATCGGTCCGAAACGGTGCTTGATCGGATCTTGTAAACCGCTCATCTGAACAATTCCCGAGGCTTTGACAAGGGCGCCTAACATCGTGGTGTTTGTGATGGGAACGCGCATGGTTTCCATGGCAATCCTGGTAGCGTCTACCAAGGCAAGCCTGGCCTTTATGCCTGTCTCCTCACGGATCGTTTCCACACTCTTTGAAGTATTCAGAATCACAATTCCACCATTCTTCAGTCCCGCCTCAACATTGACGATCTTTAGCAGGCTGGGATCGAGAACGATGACAATGTCCGGTTCATACACCTTTTCTCGAGTAACTATCGGGGCCTCACTTACCCGGACGAATGCCATAACAGGGGCACCGCGCCTTTCCGGACCGAAGCTTGGGAATGCCTGAGCATATTTCCCCTCTTCGATTGCCGCCAGGGCAGTGAGTTCAGCAGAGGTCACAGCCCCCTGGCCTCCTCGTCCATGAAATCGGATCTCAATCATAATTTGTCTCCACAATTACGTTGCAAGCAATCCCTCAGCTAACCTTTAAAGTTTGATAACGGCGAACGGCACGCATCCGCCAAGCAAGTTGGTGATTTTATCCTGTTTTGTGAAAAAAAAGTCAATTATTTTGATTTTTTTGCGTTTACAGCAGAAGACATTAGTAACTTAAATCTGAAATTCGTGCTTTTTTTGGCAGAAAATTTCTAAAAACACGACAATCCGATTATCCAGAAAACTGCCGACAAGAAAACACCAATGGTTGATTGAATGAAGTTGAGTTTTTTGGTGAATATGAACCAATGTTGGTCATATCGTCCCTTTTTGGTTCCGGCTCGTCCGGGTTAGGAATTAGGAATTGAGGGACGGACAAAGGCAATTATGAATTAGGAATTGAGGGGTTTGGTCAGACCCCATAGAACTCTCACTGCGAGATATCGCGCCGCCTCCGCCGAGCTGTTTCCTTCCCGGATCAATCGCAAGGGTACGTCATCATTAATCTTTTTCAGGGTCATGGAAACACCTTCGGAACATCGTGGAAACACTTGGCTGCTTGTTTCCATGAGGGAAGGGTAAAGTGAGTTGTGTTCGATATTCGTTTTTCATCCGGCATGGAAACAGATGGAAACACCAGGGGTTTCGAGGCCGGCTGTTTCCATCGATAAGGAATTGTCATTGCTAGGTTTTTTTTGTTGCATGGAAACATCTTGGAAACACCGGGGGAAAATGGAGAGAGTAAAAAGGCAAAAGTAAAAAGGAAAAAGGCAAAAGTAAAAAGGAAAAAGTGAGAAGCAAAAAAGATGGTGTACGCCTGCGTCGCCTTCTTCTCTCGCTGCCTTCGGCCCGGCGCTGGGCAACTTGACGATGCGGTTGCGCCAAACAGTACGCGCCACAGAGGGCAGACGACAGACGACAGACGACAGGAGTAAGTGAAAAAGCAGAAAGCGAGGAGCAGGGAGCGGGGAAGACAGGGCTGAGTATCAGGTGCCCATTTGGCGGAAGATTCCATAAAGACCTCTCAAGTACAGCGAGCGGTAAACCGCGAGCAGAAAAAACTGCGGGCGCCCCGAAAGGAAGGGAACACCGCCCTCACAAAAGATCGGGCGCGGACTATACGCGTCGCATCAGGTCACGCTTATAGCGGGAGACCCGAAACGCAGTGAGGGTCCGCCAGGAAAAGTTTTGTCGCGCGGCCGTCACCCCGGCCATCTCGCAAGCGTCCCGCCACAGGTTGAGCAGGGGGGATAGACGGACTTTCCGTGTGCCCGCGACTATCTCGAACATTATACTTCATTATGAGATGTCGATGCAAGAATAATGTGAAGTGATTATGTCAATTTAGGAAGAGACATGTAATGCAATTAGGAATTAGTATCTTAGTTGCGAAATTCGTGCTTTTTCTGGCAGAAAATTTCTGAGAGCACGAGAATTTATTAATTCAGGAGAAAACCTCCGCCGGCAATGTGGAATCTACTACTCCAAGTACGAGAGAACGCGAAACGGGCGAACCCATGCAAGGCATGAAGTCTGAAAAGCCCGATACAGGTGCGCTGAAGAATGCTCAGCGCGAAGGCAAAAGTTCACAGGAACTCCTGAAAAAGGAGGGAACGAACAGCGGTGGGAATTACTAAAAACCTTCGCTGCTACAACTCTTTAATTGACTTTACCGGCAACCAGCGACGGCTGTGCTGATATTCTCTGATTTCGGCGGCAAGGTCTACGCCGTCCGGACCCAAAATGCGAGTGTAATTGGACGGTTCGCTGACGGGATCTTGCCAGAAACAATCCCTGCGCGCGAGTGCAAAGCGAAAAAAGAAGGAGTCCACAGTCCCATAAGTATCCCGTATAACATCGAAGAGGGCTTTCTTTACGTCCCACTTCTCCTCTTCGCACTTTTCGAATAGCTTTACCATAAGCTGATTTCTGGGGGCGCTGCTATTTCCGGATACGAAATAAATCCAGAAGGGCAGCGCCATGTCCTCGGCATCAAAAACATTAATTTTTGTATCCTTGAACATAGCTTCAATTTTGCAGTTTCTACTGACCCTGCCCCAGACGAAAACTTCAGCCCAGGCGGCTGTCCCTTCGGTAAACCAGAGTATCGGTTCTTTCGGCGGCCCCGAGAGGGTCTTGTAGCCATAGGCGTACTGGAGTTTGTGGAAGAGTTCGTGCGCCGAAGTGGACTGTCGTATTGAAGGCATCCTCATCCAGACACCGGAGTTCAACTCGATGGGACCTTCAGGAGGGTCGGCATAAGCGTAGCAGTCCAGATCGTGAAAGATGACCGATATCTTGGAACTGCCGGGCGGCGTATAAGGTGTCCTGCCGAAAAGGCCGGTGAGCTTGTCCCAGGCAGCCTCGAAATAACCTGCTGTTTGCCTTACGATTTCCGGATCGTTTAGATTGTCGGCCGCATTTGAGCTTGAATTGGTCCATTTCAAAACAAAGTGTTCTGTCTCGATTTGTTTCTCAAACGAAGGAATGACGTATTGAGGTCCGTCAGCCGTTGTCTCGCCCGCCGGTAGAGAACTGCACGCGCAAAGCAGAATGAGAAATGAAATCGGGACGAGCCTGTTCAGCTCCACAGAAAACATAGTTCCTCAATCTCCAGAGAAATCAGCAGATTTTGCGCAGGGTAATATTTGTTCGCGGCTAGACGAATATCACAATAAGAATGAGCAGTCAAAACGGATTAGATAGTGTCCATCCGGGAACCCCGAAATTGGGCAACTTGCAGTTTCCTCCTTCCCTCAACAACGATGTAAATTATGACAGCTAAAATGTAATCTTTACAGTACATTTCCATTGCGGAAGAGAAGCCGGGGGATTATTGTCATCGGAAGGCCTGCTGCCAGCGAGGCGGACGCCAGTTTATTGCTACTGCTCGCAAGGAGAAGATTTCAAAGATTCCAAGCTGATGCTTTATGAGGTCGCGGCTAAACAGCAAATGCTTTAAATCCGGCTTGCGATAACGATGAAAAAGTGCCCCGAGAAAATCATGAAACGAGGGATGGCAGTTCTTCTGTGCCTGTGCATTGCTTTCCTGCCGGCTATCGCCAATGCCAGGGCGGGAACGAAGATCCCGGGCTTCGATAAGTCCTTTCTGCCACCGCTTCCCAAGCCCAAGTTGCCGGGCTCAACGGCAACCCAGCCGCAACTTAACCTCAAGGTAGCTCCTAAGAACCAACCGACGGCGGCTGCTTCAATGACCATTACCTCGTTGGGCGCGCCGTCTTCTGCCGAGACCGTTTCAGTACCTGCTCTTGGGGCGCTTGATACTAAGCTGCAGGAAGCTTCCGCCCGTCTTGCCTCATTAATCCAGCTCTATTCGCAGGCAAAACGGCAACCTGATCCGGCGCCGGCCCTGAAGAAGAGAAATACGGAAGCCATACGCACAAATTCTTTAGCAGCCTCATCTGCTTCAGCTTCCACTACCACTCAGTGTTCCGCCCAGGACTGTCCGCAAGCTATACCCAACGGTGATGTCCCTAATGGGTATGATAACGAAAATATACAAAGCACAACCCCCGATACCAAGACTGACACTGTGTATGTTGTACAGAACGCGAACAAGGCGATTCAGAATTGGTGGTCCTTTAATGTGGCCTCCAATTGGACGGTGCACTTCGAATATCAGCCTACGGGGCAGAAGGTTCAGACGAACTCTAACTATGTAATCCTGAACCGGATATGGGACCAGAACCCCAGCACGATTTTTGGCAAGATCACCGAGACGGGCCCAGGTTCGGTATACCTGATAAATCAGAACGGTATCCTCTTCAAGCCCGGATCGCAGGTCGACCTTCATACGCTGATAGCGTCATCGCTCAATCTCTCAAATCCAAACTTTATGAACGGGGTGCTCGATTTCCAGGCCGAGGACTACCAGACTCTACTGTATGGTCCCACGACTAATTACCTCGCCGCTTCTGTCATAAACCAGGGGACCATCACCGCCGACCCTCTGGGGTCTGTCTTCCTGCTCGCGCCCAGCGTCAGTAATGGAGGGACCATCCACACAACTGCCGGTCAGATCGGCCTTGCTGCAGGAAGCGCCGTCAGTCTTACGCCTCATGCCGCCGGCGCCGGCACACTGACCGTGGAACTCCAACCAAACGGCGCCGGAAATGCAACCAATAGCGGCACAATGACAGCCAATACCGGACTGATCGGCATGTACGGCCGGGATGTCGCCCAGGACGGCCTGGTCAGTGCAGTAGCGGCGCTGGACAAAGGTGGAGAGATCGATCTGGAGGCGTCGGGCACGGTCATTACCGGAGCCGGCAGCATCACCGGCACGCCCATATCCGCTTCAACGGACACGGTGATTCAATCGTCTTCTTTTTCAGGCGGAACGATCAACATTTGCGGACTGAGCGGCCTCAGCTCAACGCAACAGCCGCAGGAAATAGTGAACAATGGACTCATCCAGGCCAATCACGGCGCGGTCAACCTGAAAGCCGGAAACAGGGTCTATCTCGAAAACGGCAGCGCCATCGACGTCAGCGGCCTCTGGATAAACGAACCCGCCTCAGCCAATACCACCAGCATTCAACTTAACAGCGTGGAACTCAGAGACTTCCCCAACCAGAAAAACGGCATCCTCGAAGGCAAGTACATTACAGTGAACAATCTTCTCGGTTCCTCCATAGGCGATATCTCGCAGTACCTTAACTCACAGCAGAAAACCGCGATCCAACAAAGCCTTCAAGGCGGTTCAATTTCTATCACTTCCCAATCCGGCGACGTGATCGTCAAGCAGGGGGCCACGCTCGATTTTAGAGGCGGAGGCGTCAATTACAGCGCCGGTAATGTTACGACAACGGGACTGATCCTGGATAACAAAGTATATGCCATCAGCAACGCCCCCGAAACATTTCAGTACACCGGCATGACGACCATTACCAGTTACCTGAGCAGTTATGTGGAAGGTGCTGACGCCGGCCTTCTTTCATTGCAGGCCAGGCAGATCGTATTGGACGGGACTATCCGGGGACAAGCGACCGCTGGTATTTATCAAACCATGACCTCCGAACTGCTCGATAAGATGGGAGACCAAAAAACCCTCGGATTGCAGATGCCCGCGGGGGGCACGCTGATGATCGGGACGCAGCCCTTCAACTTGAGCAGCGGTCCGTTTGAGTTGCAGGATTTTATGATCGACAACGTTGTCCTGCAGTCCGTGGTTACGCCCTTGCCGTCCAATTTCGGTCCTTACGACCAACTCTATGACCCGAATGCGCCGCTCTCTTGGCGCACAACGTATTTGTCCGCCCAACAACTGAGCTCGGCGGGATTGACTAACCTGCAAATAGCCTCCAACAGAACGATCACGCTGAATGCGGATGCCAATATCTCCCTGGGTCCGGGACTGGCGCCGCCGTCGTCGTCGTCGATCGGCGGAAAATATTACCCGGCGACTCTGTTTCTGACGGCGCGGGCAATATATTTATATGGAGACATCACCATACCCTCCGGCAGAGTTTTTTTGACCGCCACGGATAACAAGTTTGCAGAAGAGTACGAGCAAGACGGCCAGACTCCCGATCCGTCCTATGTACCGATGGCTTCGGTAATAGAACTGGAACCGGGCAGCCAAATCAACGTAGCGGGACAGCGTATCGATAATTCCCTGCTGGCAACGAATGGCATAGGAGGCGTTACTCCGACCACTTTCATCGGGGGAGGCATTGTTGACATAGAGGACCAAAGCTGGCTTCTCGATAAGGGGCAAGGGGTGATCTCCGCCGCCGGAAGCATGATCGATGTCAGCGGAGGATACGGCATCAATCTGAAAGGCATGATCACGGGTGGAGATGCCGGAACTCTGACCATCCAGGGACAGGGAATCGTTCTCGATGGCGCTTTGCGGGCATACTCCCTTCTGGGCAATAATGGAGGCACGATAAATCTGCACGCTCAGAGCGTCACAGTAGGTCAATCCGCAGCCTCAGCTCCGGTAATGCAGGGGGGCCCGCCGGCGCCTGGGCTTACCCTGGCTTCCAATGCGCTGGACGATACCGGTTTTACCCGTATCAATCTGCTGAGCTTCGACAATACAACTATCGGCGCTGGAGCTTTTTCTCCCTCGTTTGTAAAGCTCGCTATGCCCTTTGCAGGAGAAAATCCCGGCTCAGTCGGCCTGATCGCTCTTTCGCCCGACTTTATAGGCAGCTCCTCTATCTCCGTCACGACAGGAGTGCCCTATACCCTGCCCTCAACGAATTTGACCTACCTGGATAATCCTCAGGGACGCAATACTCCTACCAGCGCTACGATAGAACTCCTTAATGGGGCCCACATCAGTGTTGCTCCCCAGGGTTCGATCTCGCTGGGTACCAATATTTCGACGAATGATTACTCTGTCATAATCGAGGCAGGCTCGTCCATAGAGGCCCCCGCAGGCACGGTCACGGTCGACTCCGCAGGCGATATCACATTGCAGGGAACAATATCCGCGGCCGGCTATAATCTGCCTGGCCTGGAACCACTGTTGCCGCCCCTCCCCGTGAGTTACACACCTCTTGCGGGGGGCAACGTCACAATTAGCGCACCCGAAGGCACCGTGACCACGGATGCGCGTTCACTGGTAGACGTTTCAGGGTCATCTCAGATCACGACGTATCTCCTGAACGCCGACGAGGCGCCTGTAGCTCAGACTGTTGCAAGCAATCCGGGAAGCATAAAAATTTCCGGGAAAACGCTCTCCCTGAACGGAACTCTCCAGGGTCAAGCGCAACTGGCCGGACTGCAGGGCGGGACGTTATCGATAAAACAACTGAGCGGCAGTTACACCCTGTCGAGTTCAAGTTTCGCAAACTGGATCGGCTTCGATGCATACACTTTTTCAGCTTACGCCGGCCTGAATTTTTCGGGCGGCCTGAATGTTGCGGCCGGCAGAAGCCTTACATTCGATGCGCCCAGTTTTAATTTTACCGGGTCCGGCAACGTTAATTTCCAGGCGCCCTGGATACAATTGTGGAATGACGTCGGAGCCCCGGGGCCGACGACGCCAGCCGGCGGCTCGGCCCAACTGACCATGGCGAGCCAGTGGATCGACGTTGAGGGAGCCCTTTCCTTCGGGGGGTTTAAGAGCGTCACGTTATCCGCGGCTCATGACATCACGTTGAACGATGGGAATTATTCCAACGCGTTGCAAGGCTATATGCTGACGTCCGGCGATTTGACCCTGCAGGCGGACCGCATTTACCCGACCACAAGCACTGGAACGCCCACCTCGCCATTCACGATCCAATCCGACGGTAACATCACTATCCGGGGGAGTACTTCGCATAATTCGTCACCAGTCTATTCGGCAGGCGGCTATCTTGCCATCGACGCAGTTAACATAGACATGGAAGGGGGCACGCTGGCAGCCCCAATGGGGGAAATCTCTCTAGCCGCTACCGGGAGTGTCACCATTGCCGGAGGAAGTGTAATAACTACCGCAGGGTCGATTCCGGTGAATTACGGGTCACTTAACGAGCAAATATTCTGGACCGTTACAAATCCTTCAAACACCCAGGATACCGGCCTTCAGGGCATTACGATATCCAGCGTTCCGCAAAAATCGATTGCGATTTCCGGCAACGAGGTGACTATCGAGTCCGGATCGAAAATCAACGTCTCGGGCGGCGGTGGCATATTCGCCTACGAGTTCCAGGCGGATGTGGAGGGGTCCGCCGATCCGCTTCAAAACCCGCTGACGTCGCAGGCAACTTATCAGATCGTCTATAATGGCGCGCAAGTCCTGCAAAATGTAAATTCCCTGGTATATGACTCCAAGATCGATTCCTTTCGACTCGCTACGTCCTCTGATACATTCCAGGGCAGATGGGTTATCGTTCCCGGCGGCAATTACTCGGTACCCGCAAGTACCTCAGCCTCAGCAGGCTTGCAGGCAGGCGAGGCGATCTACCTGCAAGGCGCTCCGGGTCTTAAGGCCGGTGTGTACACCCTGCTTCCCGAACAATACGCCTTTTTGCCCGGGGCAATGGTAATCACGGATACGGGCATACCCGTTACGCCGGGAACGCGGGAAACGTCCGGCGGTGGTTACCCCATTGTTGCCGGTTACCTCACCTGCGTCGGAACATCAATTAAGCCCTCTGTAATGGACGCTTTCGAAGTGCAGCCTGCCTCCGCTGTTTTGCAACTGGGGGATTTCACTAAAATGAGTCTCGTTGCCGGAAATGCCGGCAGCGTAAGCGTTGCAGCGACCACTACTGTGGTAAATGGGACAATTCTGGCGGCTGCTTTGAGCGGATACCAGGGCGGAACCATTTCTTTGAGCGGGGCGGAAGCTTACATCCTGGCCTCCCCCTCACAAGCGCCTTCCAATCCCGATAATGCATTGTATATCGAAGCCGGCGCCCTGTCGGGAAACGGGTTCAGCGAAATAGATATCGGGAGCCTCTCGGTCACCTCGTCGATTGTGATGGAGCAGGGCGCAATCCTCAATGCGACCAAGGTCGTTCTCTCTGCAAAGAACTCCATAACTCTCGACAATAGTGCTCAGATAAACACTATCGATTCAAGCGGAAGCGGCTCGACGAGCCTTATCACTCCGAATGGCACCCTCACTATGAGTCAGAATTCCGTAGTTCACGCATCGGACGCGATGACAATGACAATCGGAGGGTTGAACTATCAGGCCGGCGCGCAGGGCGTGCTGATCGACCACGGCGCGCTGAACCTTACGGGGCAGAATGTCTATTTCGAGCCGCAGGGGTACTCGCAAACCGCTCCCTCCGGTCTTGTCCTTAGCAACGCATTCTGGAGCAACTTCAATAATTTCAATGAAGTGAACATTTCCGCTTCCGGAGGCGCTTCTGACGGCTCTACTCAAGGCACTGTAGGGTTCCTGGGCGCAATGGCCCTTAATGCAAAGAATTCCTTCACCATCAACGCAGCCGCGATTAAAGGCTTGAATGCGACCGGCAACGGCAAAGTATCTATAACCGCTCCGACCATCAGCCTTCTGGACAGGGGCGCCGGAGCTTCTGCGAACCCGGACCTCCCGAACACGGGTACCTTACTTCTTGACGCCTCGAATGAGATCTACGTGGGAGAAGGCGCCTGGATCGGCGGGTCCACCCTCGGCAGCTCCACACAATCTCCAGGCAATACGAATTCCAACGGCTTGCTGATCGACGGCTTTTCTATCGTTAAGTTCCAAGCCGCGAACGATATCACCTTCCAGGGGACCGGATCTCTGGTCACCGGGGCCGGCAATCTCGACATGGCATCGGCCCGCGTTACCACTTCCTACTACCAGGACCAGGACTACAACCCGAACTCAAATAACAATCGCACCCCATATCAAGCCGCGAACTTCACCGTCTCGGCGAAGAACACGACTGTAAATATTGCCCCGCCGGATGGCGGAACAGCCGCCCCGGGGGCCTCGGTCACACCCGGCGGCACCCTCGAAATCGATGGGAATTTCATTGACGTTTCGGGTGTGATTAAAATGTCAGCGGGGATACTTACGCTTAGCGGGACCACAGGTATTGCCGTGGACAACCCTACGCCGCGCGCGCAGATCATTGATACAGGTGAGGAGATTCAAATAGGGGGCAACGGGCAAAAGACATATGTCTACACTCCCGGTGGAAGTGTATATTTAAGTTCCGCAAACGGACCGGTAACTATCGGCAACAACGCCAAGGTCGATGTCTCGGGTGTGGACACTACGCACTCTAGCGACCCGAACGACATTGGAGTGAACGCGGGCCTCATTTCTATTTATTCATCCGGGACGGCCACACTGCTGGGAACACTGAATGGGCAGGCCGGGACGAGAATCATTAACGGGTCTTCAGGTCTCGGCGGCTCTTTCGTCCTGAACGCGGACAACATTATCAACAAGCAGGACGGAACGTTTGACTTCTCCGCGCTGCTCGCCACGCTGACACAGGCGCCTGTTTCACCCAGCCTGATGCCGACAGGCTTTACTCAAAATATAGATATCGAGGTGCGGGGACAGTCCAGCCCTGTCGATCTGGTCATCAAGACCTCCGACAATTTATACGCCAACAACGTTAACCTGACTGCCGACAACGGGTCCATTGATTTCTCCGGGACCATTGATTCGACGAAGCTCGGCGGAGGCGGGACCATCCAGTTCAACACGGGCAGGACGCTCACGTTGGAATCGACAAGCCAAATCCTAAGTCCAGGCGCAACCGTGTTTCTCAATGCGGCAGGCGACCCCGCCCAATCCTTTCTGAATTTCTCCGGAAAGATCGATTTCAGCGATCTGTCCGGCCAGGTGGTAGCAGGTACAGTCCATTTCCGCGGGTCCCTTTCGGACCTGTCCTCTTCGCAAGACCTCAGCAACGTTAAGGCCAACATGAGCCTCACCGGCATCATCAACGGAGCAAACCAGGTGCTGGCCGAAGGCGTTGTGTACGGGACGAACTCCTCAACCGCCGCACCACTCTCCATATCCGCACAACCGTATACGTACGGGACTAAAAATATAGACAGCACTACCATTTCGAATTGGCAGAACGGCATCCAGAGTTTCATGAACGGCCAGGGTAAGGTAATCCAGGGCAGCCTTTTTTCCGGTCTCAAGCTGCAAAACTGCAGCACGCCGGCTCAATTCGTCCCTGGCCTTGAGGTCCGCTCAAACGGCAATCTCACGCTCGCAAACACCTGGGATTTCACCAACGGCGGCAACAGCACTTGGGACAGCCTCGGCCCCGGTTTTCTGACTATTCGCGCAGCCGGCAATCTTATGGTCAACGCCAACCTGGTAGACTATCCATCCCCTTCAAGTGCTTCCTGGGGCATGACCCTGGTTTCCGGCGCAGACCTCACGAGCGCCGATCCCACTGAGACCGTTAAACAAACCGGCGTGTTCCAGCCTAATGTCAACGACCTCACCATTGCTAACGGGATACAAGTCTACAGCACGAGCGCTCCAATTCGGCTTGCCTCCGGCGGCGACATCGACATCTTTTCCGTAGCTGCGGGGACCTACAACACCGTTGTTCCCTACAATGTAGCCACAAACAGCGGATCGATAAGCGTCGATACGGGGAATGATCTCAATATCACCGGGGGCGCGATCCAGTCCGCCACGGGAGACATCGATATCCACACGGGAGGCGACCTCCAACTGGCTACCGACCGCAGCGGTAACCTGGGGTCCGTTCGAACGACGGGTGTACCCACTGGAAGTGGCAACGGTCCTCACTTTTGGACCTACGGAAATGGCGGCAGTATCGCAATTTATGTCCAGGGAAGCGTGAACGGCAGGGAACTGAATATAAACATCGATAACGACGGATGGGATTCCTACAACTTGTCAAAGGGCACCCCTCAGGGTTGGTCGGCAAGCTACGGCACCAGCGGCAGGGTCACCCAGGGACTGGCGACCATGGCGGGAGGAAACCTGACCGTCTATGCCGGCGGCAGCTTCAATTGCCAGGCCGGCACCTTCTCCCCCATTGCCTATAAATCGATCAACGGCGTCCTCACATCCGTCCCGGCGAACGATCCCGGCAACCTGACGATCTTTTCGGGCGGCGACATGCAGGGGAGGTTTCTCATCTCCGACGGCATCGGGGAACTGCGCTCCATGGGTAACTTCGGGACTGCCGACAGGCATCCCACCATCGAGATGTTTGCCGCCAGCGTCAATGTGAGCGCCCAGGGCAATATCGACGCCGGGGCGATCTTCAATCCGACGATAGTGAGGCCCCTTAGCAGTAACGGAAGCGCTTTCTGGGACCTCGAATATGCGGGCACAACCGCTTCGGGAGCCAACACATACGCCTCCGTCAGCCTTACTTCAGCAGCCGGAGACGTGACGCTGTACGGCGACGACGTCTATTACCCCACCAACAACGCCAATCACGCGGGTCTGACTATTCTCCCCCCTACCGTGGCGATTACCGCAGCCGGGAACATCAACGTCCTCAACTACTTTGCCCTCGCCCCTTACGCGTACGGAAACCTTACCCTGATTGCCGGAGAAGACATCAACGGCACAAACCCGGCGACAATAACCGGCAACGGCAATCAGGCGGCGATATTCATGCCGGAAATGTCAGTTAGCAGTGTTTATGGATATCACTCGTCGATCAGCACCAGTTTTTTTAACACAAGAGAGATCGTCGATCCTGATGGTATTCTTCACGCCAACGATACAAACCCTGTCGTGGTAAGCGCGGGCGGAAATATCAGCAACCTGATGTTTTTCCTGCCAAAAGCAGCCCAGATTACGGCCGGTGGAGACATAGACAATATTTATTACGGTGGGCACAACAACAACTCGGACGATGTCACGCTTATCAAAGCCGGCGGCAGTATTCTGTTCAGCTCGAACACCGAAGATAACAACTATACTGGAATACAGGCGGGCGGACCGGGAGCGCTGGTCATAGAGGCGGGCGGCTCAATAGATTTGGGAACTTCCGCGGGGATCCAGGTCGTGGGAAATATCTACGACCCTACGCAGTTGCCCGTTACCAGCGCAACGCTGATCGTAGCATCAGGGTATGCCAAAGACTTTTCCGATACCACAAACGACTCGCAATTCTTCGACTCCCTCCGTGCTGACGGCGTCACTTACGGCATAGATCTCGCCGCGGGCGACACCGCCCAGGCCCAAAAGATTGTGGCTGACGCCAGGGCCAACGTTATTTCTCCGTTTTTTGGAAAGTCGGCTACCAGCGGGTCAGGCGACATCGATATGACATTTTCCCAGATCAGCAATACTTCCTCGGGCGTTTTCATTTTCACCAACGGCAACCTTAATGTCGGCGGCACCGCCTTCACAACGGCCGCAGAGCAACAGCGCACCGGGATATTAACCTCCGAGGGCGGGGCATTGGACATTTTCGCAAACGGTAGCGTCAACGTGTATGAGTCGCGGGTCATGACCTTTCTGGGCGGGGACATCACCGTGTGGAGCGATACCGGGAGCATCAAAGCCGGCCGCGGCTCCAAAACCGCTGTCGATACGTCTCCACCTGCGTTAGTATTTGATCCCATTACTCAGGAAACCAGGTTTGTGTTTAGTGAATCTTCCGTGGGGAGCGGTATCCGCGCGCTCACGTACAATCCCGCCCCCGAACAGGAACTCCAAACCCCTCTCGCCGGCAACATCTATCTCTTTGCCCCCCAGGGGGACATCGACGCCGGACAGGCCGGCATCGCGGGACGGGTCGTCATCCTTGGGACCCCGCTGGTGCTAAATGCGAACAATATCGTCTTTTCGCAGGGTGAGATCGGGGTGCCAACCGGTTCGACAAGCCTTTCCGGGTTGGCGGCCCTGGCAGGAACAGGATCGGTCACCCAGCAAATGCAAACAGTGGATGCTACGGTCACGAGCGCTGCCGCAAACAGCAAGCCTTCCGAAAGCCTCTCGATCGCAGAGTCCTTCACCGTCCCATTGGTCGATGTCAAAGCGTTGAGCGTCTTCGATATTGAGCCCGACGACGGCACGTGGGAGAAGACGGACAATAATAGTGAGTGAAGGGTGAAGGGTAGGATGCGCTGATGTAAATGTGCCTTCAAGGAAAATTACCGCATTTTATTGTTTCAGAAAGCGCTTCAACCAAAATGTCCCAACAAAAAAACTGGGCCTGGCACAAAACGCCAGGCCCTTTTTTACTGGGAAGAAAGTCACCCTCTCACGCGGTAACGAAACCCGTCAGGGAAACCTCACACGGGAGAGAGGCCCGCGCCTTGCTACGGCGACACGGGTGTCGCCGCGGGGCTATATGCATCCGGATAAGTAGCGCCCAGAGACTTTTGAAAATTTAGCTCTGAAGCAACCCCGTAGAAACCGCTCTTACTGCCGACGGTGCTGCTGTTGATGTTGGCCGGATTGCTAAAGAGTGAAAGCATCGTAGCATAGACCGTCATCTGTACCTCGGTGAGATGGCTGGGTATGTACAACGCATCGACCATCCAGAAGTTGTCGTATATGCCGTCTCGCATGGTTACTCTATTAGGCCACACACCGTTGTATTTGACCTGTACATAGTATGAAGAATTGTTGGCAGTGTCTGCGTCAATGAAACCCACGCCGCCGCCCTGCTCGCCTGTAGCCAGCGTATCAACCGAACTGCTGGCGGTGTACCCGCCGGCGGACCATTGGAGACAATTCAACTCGTCACCCGCCAGGTCGTTAAAGTAGATGTAAGGAGGGCTTGCAGTACTCGCGCGGTTCTCGACAGGCACAAGGCCGTCTCCCCAGTTGGTTCCGTTAGGTCCATTCATGACGCCGAGGTCGATTACGGATAGAGTGCCCGCGCCTGAATGGCGAAGGCAGAGGGTGACAGGTTTATTAACATAATAGCCGCCGAAGTCGCTCCAGTTCGCGATCTTGCCGCTAAAAAGCGCTACAACCTGCAGCCTCGACAGGTTGGTAATGGTTTGCTGGGTGCATGCCGAAGCGGCGCTGCCGGCGCCGCAGTCGGTGGTGACGGTGGCCGTCGTGCAGTACGAACCGATCAGTGCAGGATTAGTGGCTCCAGTGTTGCACATTGTGGCCTGCACACCCGGATTTACATAAAAACCAAAAGGGTAGGCCAAGGGCCTGGCTGGGTTGTCGATCGCATAATTTGTAAATTGTACCGCCGTGGGCAAGCCGGCCAAGTCTGTATTGGTAAAAGTAAACGCCGGCGTCCCCAGTGTTAAATTATTGGTAGGAGGACCGTTAGCTCCAAAATTCCTGACGGTGGCGGCGGTACCTGCATCCTGCTGGTCGAGAGGGCCTTTCAAGGTCCCGTTGGTTTGCTGAATAATGGAGGTGGACTCAAGATTTGCCGAGCCGACGTGAACAGGTTGACATTGCAAAGTCGGGAGATTGGTGCTGCTGCAGCCTCCGCTGGGGCAGGTCGCCACCTGGCGCTGCGAGCCGGGGTGATAAGTGACGCCGGCTACCGTTATGTCTGTAGTGCAGGGATTATTCCCGGAGTTTGGATTGAAGGCCGGGAAAAAACCAGTGGTGTCCCAGGTGCCCCAATTGTTTGAGTCATAAAAGTCATTAACGGCGCCGATTGCGTCCCAGGACGGCTTGTTGGTGTAGCTGAAATAGATGGTATTGTCATGTGTTCCGTTTTCGCTCGAAAGCGAATCGGGACAGCCTGTGCCTACAGCGACCCCGCTCGTCGTCACTCCAGTGGGCGCATACTTGGCAGTCCCTGTACAGCCCAGGGTCTGAAGCACAGTAGGGGCCGCGTTGCCCCAGAAGGTGAACTCCTCACTGGTTCCATATTCGTTGAAACTGATGGCGGCGTATGACACGCCGGCAAAAATTAAAATTGAAACCCCCAGGATCACACCCCTGGCGATCGTTCTGAATAATTTCGACTTCATCGCGCATTCTCCTGTATTATGAAATACACATCAGCATCATCAGGTATCCGAAGAGAACCAAAAGCCCGGCTTCCGGCTCCGAAACCTGCCGGAATGACGAGACCTCTAAAACGGATACACGTGTGCGCTTCCGAAATCCGGAAATCCCATCACCTTGTTGGTGCTAAGCTGCATTAACAAGCGTCCAATTGCCTGCGCCTTTGCCGTCATCCCCCCGCTAACCGGGATTCACTCCCTCGTTTCGAGGGAATCCGAACACTTCCGGACTTCGCCGGGTGAAGCCGTCTTGATCGAGATTCATGCAGCCAAGCACCGGGAAAGCCCGTCACGAATTGAAAAGGCCCTTTCTCCCGATTCCCATCAGCCCGAACAGCCCCGCTCCGAACAGCAGAACGCTGGGCGGAACAGGCGTGGCTGTCTGCGGCAACTCCGCTGTAGTTAGAATATTGCCACTCGAGTCAATGGTGGTCTCAAACGTCAAAACGCTGGGAACAGTTTGTGCAGTTTTGGGGCTCGAAAAAGCGTACAGTCCCTGGAATGTAGGGGTGCCCTGGATCAGGGACGCATCGCCGTTGTATGCGCCTGATGCATAAAATTTGGTGAAGCCGCCTTGATTAGACTTTGAAGGCCCCATGTCAAGAAGTTTAAAATAGCTATCCCCATTACTTGTGCTGAGCCAAACGTTTCCATTGCCATCGTTGTAGCCGCCGCCATTGGTGTTGGCGTTCAGGTATTCGCCCAGAACACTAATGGTATTGCTTACGATGGTTGAGCTTCCGATGCTTGCCTGAGTGCCGTTCTGAAGGCCGCTGCCCCAGAAAGCGCTGCTGGACGCGGCAAAATACGCGACCACTAGCTGGCTGTTGGAGCCATTGGCGCTGTTGAACGCATATGCTGAGTTAACGCTGCCGGCGCCAGTGGAAACGTTGTATTGATCGGTGTACGTGGTGCCGCCGATAACAATAGTGCCGCCCGTGCCGCTGCCAAGAAGACTCGGATTGGCAATGATCGAGGACACACTGCCCAGGTCGGTTGCCTGTTCCCACGCATAGGCAGTGTTGTTTGTGCTTGTTGAAGATGTAATATCATAGACAACGCGGATCACGTCGGTGGCTCCAAAATAGGCATTCGCCTGTACCGCCAGACCCATCATCAAAAGGAGCGCTGCAAAAACCACAAGAAATTTTTTCATCTTTTCCTCCTGAGCAAGAAAAACCGCATTCTCCTCAGGCAACCCGGCCGTCCGACACTCCGTTTGTTCCCGTGCAGGCCCCTCCTTATATTGCGAGCTCATGCGCTCCCGCATTCCTGCGTCCTGCCGTCATCGGACCCGTTGGCTTTCCGTCACCCGGTCTCCCGGGTTTTGGCTTTATCTAAGGCTGCTTGCGGATGCCGGATGTATACCCGATACCCGCTCTCCAAACGCTCATAAGCGTATGTACTCTCAATCACCTCCTCCCCATCACAGTCCGCGGGGCCAAATAAAGAGCCGCGATCACGCGCTCGCGCGGGCTGGTGATAAGGGCTTTCTGGTCCGGACTACCCCCCGTCAGCAAAGTACCCCAAAATCCCTTGCTAAAACCCGAAGCTTGAAAATGGAGCATCTTGAAGCACCTGTCCCTTCCGTAACGACCTCAACACCGGAGCAGGAAAGAAACGCCAATCATTACGTCATCGCTATGTTAAAAAAAGCATAACGGTACCCTGAAAACGCCGCTTCCCGGGTTCACCTCAACTCCGAAACCGATATCCGATACCCCGCACTGTCTCTATAAGGTCGGCGCATGAAGGCAGCTTTCGTCTGAGGTGGAGAATCTGGGTGTCCACGGCGCGGGCATATCCTTCGAAATGATATCCCCACACCTTGTCAAGGAGTAGCTGCCGAGTCATTACCCTCCCCCGGTTGCGCACCAGCACCGTGAGCAACTTGAACTGCTTGGCGGTAAAGTTTACCTGATGCCCGTCCAAGCTGACTCGACAGCCTTCGAAATCTATTTCCAGCCCCGATTCCCTGAAGACCGCCCTCGGTTGATGCTCCTGCCCGGCGCGGCGCAGGACCAATCGCACCCGTAAAAGAAGTTCTCTCGGGCTGAATGGTTTGACCACATCGTCGGCCCCCAACTCGAGGCCGATGACGCGATCGATTTCCTCACAGAGATCGAGACCGTCGATCCCGGGGATCATCAGGTCCAGAATAAGCAGACCGGGCTGATGGCTGCGGGTCAGGTTGAGCGCATCATAACTGTTTTCCGATACCCCCGGTTCGATTCCCGCCTTTTTCATGGTGATGGCGAGAAGCTGTGCTATATCGCCATCATCTTCCACAACCAGAGTCTTCGACTGGATCATGTCGTCCTCGCGGGGCAGGCCCAAACGTGTCAAGAGTGTGACACTGTTTCGAACGCTGCGAATTGACTGTTACCATTGTTCTTTGAGACGAGAGGCCGCCGCGCACCTCACGGCACTCTCCATGCCGTTTCCGTCAAACGCTGTTTGTGATCAGGAATTGTGTCCCCCCCAACGCAAAACAAATGTAGGCTCCCAATAGAACAAATACGGAAAGCTCCCATTCGAGCCGAGATCAGAGGTAAGAAGGTCGACCGAAGTCGATGGCGCCAGCGGGCTGGGTTTTCCGCTTTGATCAAAGAACGAAGAAGGAGAAGGTTTTGCCCATACGCGGCATTGTGCCAGCTTTGGAAGTTATTATATCAGTATGTTATACTTGTCAAGATGTAGTTTATAGATTACGTTTTCACTGGACCCGTTTCACGAGGGCAGAACAATGGGGCGCGTACGACGCAATGACGGGCCTGCGCAGGCCGCAGGCGTCTGCTCTGGAGAAATGCATGGGTGGGCTTGCGGCGGCCTTAGAAAAGTTGTCTTCCCTTAAGGGCCCTTTCGAGAGTGACCCGGTCGGTATATTTGAGGTCGCCGCCCATCGGTATGCCGTAAGCGATGCGTGTTACACGCACGGGGTGATCTTTGAGGATCTGGAGAAGGTAATGAGCGGTAGCCTCTCCTTCGCTGCTCGGATTGGTGGCTATGATAATTTCACTGATGTTTTCGAACTCGAATCGGGAGAAAAGTTCTTTGATTCGGATTTGATCGGGACCGACTCCATCGAGGGGGGCCAATACACCCTGGAGCACGTGATAACGGCCTTTGAAGGCGCCGGATTGCTCGATGGCCAAGAGGTCGGCCGTACTCTCCACGATGCAAACTTGTCCGATATTTCGGGCTGGATCGCCACAAATGCCGCAAACGGGCTCGTCCGTGAAATGAAAACAGATTGAGCAGGTTCGTATATTGCTGCGAAGCAGCCGGATATTTTCCGCAAGCGACTCGGTCTCACCTGCCGGTGCTTTTACAAGATACATGGCAATCCGGGCGGCGCTCTTTTCTCCAAGCCCGGGAAGTCTGCTCAGCTTACGGATAAGACTGCTCAAAGTCGGTGGATATGCGTTCATTTAGTGTCAAAAAAGCCCCGGTATGTTAAGCCCTGGAATATTGAGTCCGCCTGCCAGCTTTCCCATTTCGGCGGCAGCCATTTCCTGGGCCCTTCTTAAACCGTCGTTTACGGCTGCCACGATCAAGTCCTGCAACATCTCGATGTCTTCAGGATCAACCACCTGGGGGTCTATTCTGATACTAAGAACCTCCTGCCTGCCGTTAACTTCAACGGTCACCATACCTCCCCCGGAACTCGCCTCGACTTTCTTGAAAGCCAACTCTTCCTGCATTTTGGCCATCTTCTCCTGCAGCGCCTTAACCTGCTGGAGCGGGTTAAATCCCTTTGGCATTGTCTTTTTCCCTTCGAATCGGAATTTGAGTGATTCAACTTTAAATCTAACCCACAAGACTTAAATCATGAGACGGCAATAAAGCAAACCCCTATTTATTCTTTCCACCGTGAAACCCGCCGGGATCAGCTCCTTTTGCCGGTTTAACCTCGATCAGTTCAGCACCCAGTATCTCGATTGCCTGCTGAACGGCCGGATGGCCGACTATCTGTTTTGTGCCCGACGGTTTGCCGGCTTTGTGCCCCTGGGCGCTCCGGGTGGGCTGGGGCAATTTCTTAATTATACGCCACTGCAGCCTGGAGCCAAAGAAGGCCAGGGAGGCATCCTCAAGTTTGCGGATAAATTCAGGACCATTGGCACTATTCTCAAAGATGTCCGGCACTTCCAGTTCAAGCAATTCTCCCGAGACTTTAACGGTACAATGTGAAATTTTAGCCCCCACAACGGGGTCGTGGCCTTCGAGAAAGGCGACAAAAGATTGCCAATCCTCGACAGCTTTAGAAACGGAGGACTGATTGCCTGCGGCCCGGCGCTGGTCAATCCGGCTATCCGGTTGCTCAACGTCACACGCGCTGCCTTCGGCCCGGCGCTGGGCAATCCGGCTATCCGGTTGCTCAACGTCACACGCGCCACTGAGGACTGAGGACTGAGGACTGAGGACAGGGGACGGGTCCGGCTCCCGCACTTGCTCCCCCGTCTTCTCTCCTCCAAAGTCCGTTTCCTGCGTCCCGTACTTCGTCCTCCGTACTCCGTCTTCCGTCCTCCGTACTCCGTCTTCCGTCCTCAGACTGCATTCGATCGTTGCGATCCTGTCCAGCACGGCATCGATGGATTCCAGCTTCGGGAGCTGCGCCATACGCAAAAGAAGCATTTCCAGCGCGATTTTCGGCATGCTCGAGCGGCGGATTTCCTCCTCCCCCTTAAGCAGCATCTGGAAATAGACATGGAGCGATTCGGAATTAGACCCGGCCGCCTGATCCATCAACAATTTCTTTTCGTCTTCGGGCAGATCGAGCCGAATTTCGCGGCCGGAGGAAACAGTTATAAAGAGCAGGCTGCGAAAATGATCGCATAAATGCTGACAGAAGCGCCTGCTGTCAATTCCGCGCCGGTAAACGTCCCCGACCAGTTCCAGGCAGCCGGGCGCGTCGCCGGCAAGGATGGCCTCTGCAGTACGCAACACGCTTTGCCTGTCGATTACACCAAGCACATCGAGTATTTCCGACTCTGGAAGATCGTCTCCGCTAAAGGCGAGGAGCTGTTCGAGCAGGCTCTGCGCATCCCGCATGCTTCCATCGGCCTCTCGTGCTATGGCGTAGAAGACACCCTCGGAGAATTGGGCATTTTCCATGGAGGTGATTTTCTTAAGATGCTCAACGATTTGTTGCAGGCTCAAACGGCGGAAATCGAACCTTTGGCAGCGGCTGAGGATGGTAGCCGGAATTTTGTGAGGCTCGGTAGTGGCGAATATGAAGATCACATGGGCAGGAGGCTCTTCAAGGGTCTTCAGCAGAGCATTGAAAGCCTCCGTAGTCAACATATGTACTTCATCGATAATATAGACTTTATAGCGACCCTTCGCGGGCCTGTACCGTGCAGTTTCCCTCAGCTCTCGTATATTGTCGATTCCCCGGTTTGAGGCGCCGTCAATCTCTATGACGTCAACAGAGTTGGTTTTCGCTATTTCCAGGCAATTGGAACATTGATTACACGGCGTGGGCGAAGGTCCTTTTTCGCAGTTAAGGGCCTTGGCCAGAATTCGCGCGACGGATGTTTTCCCCACCCCTCGGGCTCCGGAAAAAAGATATGCATGAGCGATGCGCTTCAGGCGAATCGCGTTCTGAAGCGTCCTTGTCGCGTGCGGCTGGCCGATAACTTCTTCAAAAGTCTCGGGCCGGAATTTGCGGGCAATGACTTTATATTGTTCATCAGACATAAGCGGCTGTAGCATGCCTTGTCAGAGGAGCCACTTGCAAAACTACTGCGGAGTCGGCCTGCGGCACTTAATCCGCTCCCTCGGAAGCTCAATGTACTCAAATGTACACCTCGCTTCCTCGCTCGCTTGCGCCTAGCATTCCGATCTCCTCGCGACGCTTTGCAAGAGGCTCAGGGTAAGGTCAAATGGCGGAGAGAGAGGGATTCGAACCCTCGGTACACCTTTTGGGCGTACACACGATTTCCAGTCGTGCTCCTTCAGCCTCTCGGACATCTCTCCGCAAAGTGGCGGTCAGTTGTCAGTGGTCACAGAAATGCTTTTTCCGACCACCAAAGACTGACGACCGGCAACTGTTTATACTGGCGGAGAGGGTGGGATTCGAACCCACGTGCCCTGCTCTTCACAGGACAACTCGATTTCGAGTCGAGCCCGGTACGGCCACTTCGGTACCTCTCCGCAACAGCAATCGTTCTTCCCCCTTGAAGGGGAAAACTTCAATTTTAATGCAACCGCAATGTAAATTAAACGGCAATCTGTCTATTTGCCATCTACCTTTTTACCCTGCGCTCTTTGAAGAACCTGCGCAGAATTTCAGCGCACTTTTCAGCCAGGACCCCTCCGGTAACATCTATCCGATGGTTAAAACGACCAATTCCCGTCAGGTCCAGTACGCTTCCCGCAGCCCCGCTGCCAGGGTCGCTAGCGCCGAAAACCAAACGCCCTACCCTGGCGTGAAGCATTGCTCCGACACACATTGCGCAGGGCTCAAGGGTTACATATGCTACGGTTTCAGGCAATCTGTAGTTGCCGACCATGGCCGAAGCCCTCCTGATTGCCAGGATTTCGGCATGCGCTGTGGGGTCATTTGATGTAATCGGCATGTTATGTGCCCTTGAGAGGATTTGACCATCCGCCCCCACAAGCACTGCTCCAACCGGAACTTCAGTCAGCCGGTAACCCTTTTCGGCCTCCTCAAGTGCAAGGCCCATGAAAAAATCATCGCGTTCCAAGGCCGTTCTTCATCCGCTCCAGTAGCATGCCGATTGCCAATAGCATAGTTTTGGTATATAGGAAAGTTCTTTTGCGTCAGTTGAATTGCCAGGGCGGCGGCCCGCTAATGTTGTACTCGATTGGTCTGTACAGGAAGGAGCACTTGTTCATGACAGGGTGTTCGAATAATGAAGCGGAGCCGGCTCACTCGCAAACCGATCGACGGACGCCAAGGAAACATGTCTGTCCCGACTGCCGTGTTTGCCAGCTTTGCAGCGATGCCCGTTGTAATTGCTGCAAGAGCCCAAAGGATTCGGGAAGCCGTTCAAAGATGAGTTTTAGCGAACAGATTCGTCTCTATGACCAAATTAACGCTAACGACCCCATTCTGAGAAAAAGGTGCAAATGAGTTCGAAAAAAGTTTCATCTCGTTTACGGCATTGTTCCATTTCCGCAGCGATTATTTTTCTTTCAATCGTCGCGGTTTGCCAAACAGGGGCGGGGCAGGTGAACAACTTGCAGGATCAAAAGCTTGCCATAGTTCCATCCGCCGAACACGAAAAAGCCAGCCCGGAAAATGACGGGAACCAAAGGGGATCGTCGACGCTTTGGCGCAGCTACATATGGGAGAGTCTGCCCACGGATAACTCACATGGTCCAGACCCCGACCCTGTCAGCGAAGCTTATCAGAAAAATGACTGGAGACCTTTCTTCATAACCTCTTCATTCAAGCTGAACCCTGGAGGAGCGCGACTGCTTTCGCGCCTCCTTACGATCGAAAGCGACGCGATAGACCCCCGTCCTTTCGGGCTCGATGAATTGTCCAAAATCGTCGAGCAGCTTAATCGATGTCGATCGGCTCTGTGTGACGCCGATCCCGCAGTCAATGAGAGCAGGGCGGAGTTCTTTTTAGGCGCAGAGCAATCCGCCGTTGCCACAAACAAGTCTACCGGATCTCCGCCGGAAGCCAACTCCGAGTTAATAGCGGAAAGATACCGGGAAACCTTCAGGGCAGCCAGCGAAACGGATATCCGGCTTACCGCCGCTTTTTTCCTCTTCGTACAGGAGATGGACCCTTACGTACTCGAGGGAGAAACATTAAAGGCCCTTTCCGGCGAAATCTCCATATTGGAGTTCTTCAAGGAACTCGAGCCCAAAACATTCAATTATGAAGCGTTGCGCTCGGCCTATGTTAAGTATAAAAAGCTCGCCGCCAAGGGTACGCAGCAAAAAGTGAGTTTTCCGTCAAAAGCGGTTCGCGGAGACTCGGGCAATTACATCCGCGATTTACAGAAAAGGCTTCAGCAGGAGGGTTTCTATTCCGGAAATATCACGGGTATCTACGACACGGAGACCCAGCGTGCTGTGAAAGACTTTCAGGCAGCACACCAGATTGGCCCCGATGGAACCGTAGGCCAGCGCACAAAAGAATGGCTAAACGTCTCATTTCAAGAAAAAGCGGACTTGATCGCATACGCTTTGCATGCTGAGCGCCACAGCCATTCGCGCGACGGCAGCCGGTTCATCCGAATTAACATTCCTCAGTTTCTGCTGGAGTATTACAAAGACGGGCAATTACAGGAAGCCCACAGAATCGTGGTCGGAAAGGCGACCGGGAAGAAAGTAAAATTTCGAGGTAAAATGGTGGGAGAGAACCAAACTCCGACTCTGGTCAGCTCTATCGAACAGCTAATCCTTAATCCGCGCTGGTATGTTTCGGACCGCATAAGGCTGGAGTTGGAGACTGAATCCAAATCGGACCCGGAGTGGTTCACCAGGCACGGCTACGTGAACATGACTTCAAGATATCCCTGGGGCGCCCCCCGGCTTTTTCAAAGCCCGGGACCCAAGAATGCTTTGGGCCGCGTCAAATTCGAATTTCCTAATCCCTACGCAGTCTACCTGCATGATACTCCGCTCAAGCAATTGTTCGCGAGATCCAGGCGGGATTTCTCACACGGATGCATTCGGGTCGACAAAGCACTGGAACTCGCCGAGACGCTTCTAAAAGATGACTCAAGTTCGTATGCCAACAAGATGAAATCAATACTCGAAGGGTCCCGGCAGGCTTACGTGAAGCTCTCACAACCGGTCCCCATCTCTTTGGAGTATATTCCGGTCATTGCCGACGGCAGTGGGCAGGCCGTTTTTATTGGCGATCCGTACGGAATTATCAAAGAAGATGGACAATCCGAGAGGACGAAAATCTGACTCTTAATAGTTTTCCTTTATCTCAAAAATTCAGATTTACTTTAAGTTATTATTTTTAAAAGATTTATCTTGTACATAATCTGTTAGGCTATTGTATTTAAGCAAACCCTATTCCGCTGAAATATAAGGCACTTATGATACTTTAATTCGTAAACATCACTACATCTGCCCTGATTTAATTTCATACGCATTTTGTTTAGATTTTTATTCTGTTATTTCAATAAGTTACCTTAGCATCTGAAATAAACTAGACCGATACTGAAAAAACCATTTGACACGGACGACCTTTGTTTGGTAGTAAATTCCCATTCTTCAAACAGTCGATATCAGCACTCTAGGCAAGGACAATGGCTCCGGGGGGTCAACAATAGGGGGGGCAGTTCTATGGGGGTATCTTTAAGGGCGCTTTTCTGTACATTGGTCCTGGTGATAGTTCTCTCAGTCAGCTCTTTATTTTTTATCCAAACATGCCAGGCGCTTACCGCCTCTTACGGACGTCCCTACCAGGGACACCTCGAAAATGGTGTCGTGTTTCCAAATCAATTTCCCGGTTATCATTTGCGTGACGAGAGCAGGTCCTATACGACCCCCGAAGTGGTTGGCGCGCTGCTCGACGCAATAGAGGCAGTTAGGACTCAGTTCCCCGGCACGTGTGACGTTTTCCTTGGAGATTTTACCTGCCAGAGCGGCGGGCCTGCCATCCATCACCGCTCCCACCAAAATGGAAGGGACGTCGACATTGGGCTGTACGCAAAGGGCAACCGTCCGCTGAATACCTTCGTCCCGATGGGCGAGGAAAATCTCGATCCCGCAAAGACCTGGTGTCTCATTGAGAATCTGATCGCTTCGCAGCGTGTGCAATATATTTTTCTGGACCGGCGAGTACAGAGGGTGATCTACGATTATGCGCTCACCCAGGGCTATGACAAGGCCTATCTGGAGAGAGTTTTTGGAAACGTTCGAGGATCTTTGATCCAGCACGTCAAAAATCATGTCGATCATATGCACGTTCGGTTTTTTACTCCCTGGTCCACTCTTGCGGCTCACATCGGCGCAGACGAAAGAGAAAAACAAGAGGTTATAGAGGCTGCCCAGCAGTCATATCTGCCCAGAAAGGTCAACTACTACGTGACCGGCTCCGAAAAGGGACTTGATGAACTCGCCCACAGTTTCGGCGTCACTACGTCCGACCTGTGCAGGTGGAATCATTTGAGCCAGTGGAGCGTGCTCGTCCCCGGCAGTTGCCTCGTTTTTTACAAGAGGAGCTTTGAGAGTGAATCCGTCCTTCTGGCGCGCTCTCTGCAACCCGGCTTCATTGCTCAGACCCAGCCTGTAAGGGTGGCTTCTATACAGCCCGAACCGACCCCGGTTAGTGTATCCGATTCAACTTTTTCTTCGGACTCCACCCCTGAAGTGAAAGAAAAAAGCTCCGGGCGTCCGGCCGGTTCAGGCTCGGCGTTTCGAACTTGCAAAGCCCGAAAAGGCGATACTCTCGAAAAGATTGCCCGCCGCAGCAAGCTGGATGTGGAACTGCTTTGCCGATTGAACGGAATTAGAAGATCTGCGCATCTCAGGCCGGGCCAGACGGTAATAACCGGGACGGAAAAGACTTACGCCAGTGCGGGCAGCGCTGCCGCTGTTGGGCGCAAAGGGGGATCATCTTCATCGATCTGCTTTGCTTCGGATTCCAAAAAGCCCGACTCGCCTACTGCCGCCTTTTATACTGTGAACAACGGCGGGACCTTGAAAGACGTTTCGAAAAAGACGGGGATCTCGCTTTCATCCCTGTGTCAGTTGAATGGGCTTGGCCGGGATGCCCATCTTAAGGCCGGCCAGAGGATCAAGCTCACCCAGGCAAATTTGCCGGTGAGGCCGTCTTTTGGCAGAGCTTCCTGCCCGGTCAAAGATAACGCCAAAAGATCTGCGCCGTCCAAGCTCAACAAGGCAGATAAAGAATCCTTAAAATTTGACCGGACAAAGGCGGTTCAGAAACCGGTCGCCAAGTCAGGCGTCTCGAAAGATTCCAAACAGGTCAAAGGTCGTACAAAAGCTGCCTCCGTTAAGACATCGCCCATGAAAGCAGTATCCTCTAAGGGGGTACCCTCTAAAGCGGCTGTAAGCCAAAAGCAAAAATCGGCCAAGCCCCTTCCGGCTACGGTTCGAAAAAATACGCCCGAGTCAAAGGCCAAGGTCAAGACTGCAACCAAGCCAGGTAAAGACGCGACACTTGCAAAGAGGTAGTATGTTTTAGGCCGGTAGGGAAATGTGAGTAAAAACCCCCTGGACCGGGCTTTTCTTTTTTCATATCATAAGATATAAATAGCGGCTCGAACGGGCACTATTCGGTGCCCGTTCTTTTTTATACGGAACATGTTACATATAGTAGATTATCGATAAACCGCGAAATGAAGCGGAACAGGGAGGCCGGCGGTCTTTCCGCGGGGAGTTCAAATGACCGACAACATTGCAGAGAAAATCGCGTTGCTGAGAAACATAGGCATCAGCGCACATATAGATTCAGGAAAAACGACGCTCACTGAAAGAATCCTTTTCTACACTCGGCGCATTCATGCGATTCACGATGTTAAGGGAAAAGATGGAGTGGGCGCGACGATGGATTTCATGGAACTCGAAAAGGAACGCGGCATAACCATCCAATCCGCTGCTACCTTTTGTTCCTGGTATGACCACCCGATCAACATCATCGATACGCCGGGTCATGTCGATTTCACCATTGAGGTGGAACGTGCCCTCAGGGTGCTCGATGGAGCCGTACTGGTTCTGTGCGCCGTCGGCGGGGTGCAGTCCCAATCGGTTACCGTCGACCGGCAGATGGTGCGCTACAAAGTCCCCAGGATCGCCTTCATAAACAAATGCGATAGGACGGGGGCAGACCCTTTCCGCGTAACCCGGCAGCTCCAGGAAAAACTTAACCACAATGCGGTGCTTCTTCAGGTGCCGATGGGCCTCGAGAAGGATCATCGGGGAGTGATCGACCTGGTGTCCATGAAAGCCCTGACTTTTGAGGGAGAGCACGGCGACGAATTGACGGAGTCTGAAATACCAGCGGAATTTATGGATCTTGCGCTGGGAAAAAGGGAGGAAATGCTCGACGCGGTCTCTCTATTTTCAGACGAATTGACCGAGGCAATCCTTTCTGAGGAGCCGGTATCGGAAGAGATGGTGCAGCAGGCAATTCGGAATGGCACGCTTGCTCTTGAACTCACGCCTGTTCTAATGGGTTCCGCATACAAGAACAAAGGGGTCCAACCCCTTCTGGATGCAATAGTTAAGTACCTCCCGAGCCCTCTCGATATTGAGAATGATGCTCTCGACCTGGACCGGGAAGAGGAGCGGATAATCCTTAGAAGCTCTCACGATCTTCCCTTGGTGATGCTTGCGTTCAAACTCGAGGTGAGCCGCTACGGTCAGCTTACATATGTTCGAATCTACCAGGGGAGCCTTAACAAGGGGGACACCATTGTTAACACCAGGACGGGCAAGCAGGTGAAGGCGGGACGCCTGGTCCGGATGCACGCCGATGAGATGGAGGAAATCGACTTTGCTACAGCCGGGGATATTGTTGCCCTGTTCGGGATCGACTGCGCTTCGGGAGATACCTTCACTGATGGGCGGACACGCTACGCCATGACCTCCATGCATGTTCCTACACCGGTTATTTCGCTTGCCGTAAAGCCCAAAGACAAAAAGGCTGAAATGAACATGAGCAAGGCGCTCGCCCGCTTTTCAAAGGAAGACCCGACGTTCAAGGTTTACCTCGATGGCGAAACGTCCGAGACCATAATATGCGGGATGGGGGAGCTTCACCTCGACGTCTATGTCGAGCGAATGCGCCGCGAGTACAACGCCGAAATCGAAACGGGCATGCCGAAGGTAGCCTATCGCGAATCCCCTACCCGCAAAGTGGAATTCAACTACACACATAAAAAACAGACCGGTGGCGCAGGCCAGTTCGGGCGTGTTGCCGGTTTCCTCGAGCCGCTTTCAGAGGGGGAGTTTGAGTTCGTCAACAAGGTAACCGGCGGAGCGATCCCCACCGAATACATACCCTCATGCGAAAAGGGATTCAAGCAGTGCCTGGCCAAGGGCGGATTCGCCGGCTTTCCTGTCGTGGGGGCTAGCGTCACCATAAATGACGGCGCTTCTCATTCAGTAGATTCGTCGGATATGGCTTTCCAGCAGGCCGCAATCGGGGCATTTCGCGAAGCCTACGAAAAGTCAAGCCCGGTACTCCTCGAGCCTATCATGCGCGTGGTGGTCGAAACTCCTTCCGAGTTCCAGGGGGCCGTGCTGGGAAGCTTGAACCAGAGGCGCGGAATAATCCTCTCTACGTCAGAAGACGGCGTATTCTCGGCGGTCGAGGCCGAGGTGCCTCTTTCTGAAATGTTCGGATACTCCACCATCCTTCGCTCGTCGACCCAGGGCAAGGCCGAATTCACCATGGAATTCTCCAGGTATAGTACAGTCCCGAAAGGGCTCGCCGACGAGGTCATAAAAAAGGAAAAGGAGAACCGAAAATAGGTCCAAGCCAACCCCAAGGCTTTACTTTTGAGTTTTGTAGCTCTCCTGGAAGACCTTTTCGTCGACGTTACCCGAATCGGCGCCTCCGCAGTCCGGCGTGTAACAGCTGACATTTACAAACTCGCACTTTGACTTGCACGACGGGCAAATCTCCGGCGGGGCCTGAGTAGTGACCGTATTTCCGCAATTATTACATTTCCAGACTTCCATCGTTTCTCTCCTTTTGACAGCGGGTACGCTCCAAAGCCTGCATGGGCCTCAACCCCATACCAATTTTTGTATGGCGAAAAAGGAATGTAAGAAACACCATAAAGGTATGCAAGCCCGAGCGCAATCCCAAGTCGATCGGAATACCGTCTCATTGCTCTTGCAGCCGTGGGAGCAAGGCCCGTAATACCGAATCAAGTTGCTACGGGTTGATTGGTTTGCTGAGATAATCATCCATTCCTGCAGCAAGACACCTCTCACGGTCCCCTTCCATAGCATGTGCCGTAAGGGCGATAATAGGAAATGTGAGGCAATTTTCCCTCGGTGCAGTTTCCACCGCGCCCGCTTGCATCAAAAGATCGATTGCGCTATCGTATGACAAAGTAGTCAGAGTTTATGACGCCCTTATTTGGACACAGGATCGACACTTCAAACAGATCTCAAGTGTCAGGTACGCAGATAAAAATTACAATTGGATTCTCTAGACCAGGAACTGGAAATCATATACTATCATGATAGAACTAAACTGGCTGATGTTTTGTTTTCTCTTTCTGTACGTTGGACAAAGCGCGTTCAACATCTGGCTTGAGCGAACCAATCTGATTTATTCGCTGGAACGCTCTCACGAAGCTCCCGCCGGGTTTGAAGGATTCATCGACGCGGCTAAGCTGGCAAGAACCGCAGAGTACTCACGGGCAAAAACCACGGTTGGAATTGTCGAGGAAATAGCCTCCGATGCAGCGTTTTTGGCGATTCTGCTCTCCGGACTTCTTCCCCTCCTGGTCCATTGGTTCGATAAACTCGGGCTGTCCTTAATTACAGCAGGGCTTTTTTTCTTTTTTATTCCCGGCCTGATTCAATTCCTTATCGAGCTTCCTTTCAGCTACTTTCACACCTTCGTCGTAGAGGAGAAATTCGGCTTCAACAGGTCCACCCTGAAACTCTGGATCGTAGACCGTATAAAGGGTGGGCTGATTGGAGTGGTTCTTTTTGCGGTTATTTTCTCGCTCCTCCTTCTCTTCATTTCATGGTCGCCCCGTTTCTGGTGGTTTTGGGGTTTTCTGCTTCTGGCAGTCGTACAATTGGTGATGGCGATCCTTTATCCAGTGGTTCTGGCGCCGCTTTTTAACCGGTTTGAACCAGTCCGGGACCAGGAACTTTCTGCAAAGATCAGGGAACAGATGGAAAAAAGCGGCATTCGGGTGAAAAAGATTCTGCAGATGGACGCCGGGACCAGGAGCCGCCACACGAACGCCTACTTCACCGGGATCGGGAAGACCAAACAGATCGTGCTGTTCGACACGCTCATCGAATCGCACAACCACGAAGAGATCCTTGCGGTACTGGCGCACGAGGCCGGTCATTACAGGAAAAAACACGTCCTGAAGCAGCTTTTTATCTTTGCGTGCTTCTCGTTGGCGGCGTTTTATGGGACGTGGCTTTTCATTCAGTGGCGGCTTCTTTTCACGACCTTTGGATTCAGCGCACCGCTGCCATACGTTGGACTTTTCCTGGCAGCGGTCTTTTGGCGCAGGGCCGGATTTTTCCTTCAGCCGCTCTACATGGCGGTATCCAGACGCTTTGAAAGGGAGGCAGACTCTTTCGCGGTTGAAATGCTTGGGAGTGGTGACGCTATGGTCGGCGCGATGAAAAGGCTTGCCGCCGATAATCTTTCCAACCTTAACCCGCATCCCCTCTATGTCCGGTTTCATTACTCCCATCCACCGGTCGTTGAAAGGGTCGCTCTTTTGGAAAAACGGAGCCTCGGCTAAGACAAAAGTAAAAAGGCGAAATGGGTAGATGGGAACTCAAAACTAGAAACTTAAAACTAAAAGTTGCTCAATGACCGGGACCTTCATAAATGTCGGTGCGATTGCCGCCGGGACTGCCATTGGCTCTCTGGCCGGCTCCAGGCTGCCTTCGAGGATGCGCCGGATCGTTCTCTACGGAATAGGTATGGTAGTCCTGCTAATGGGATTCCAAATGGCCGTTCGAACGCAGAATATCCTTGCCGTGCTCGCGGCGATACTGATCGGCGGCCTAATCGGCGAACTCCTGCGAATTGAAGAGAGACTCGAGCAACTGGGACAGTTTTTTCAGGCCAGGTTCTCCAAAGGCACGGGACAGTCGATCGCAGAAGGATTTGTGACCGCGAGCCTGGTATTCTGCGTTGGTCCAATGGCGATTCTCGGGTCCATTTCGGACGGTCTCAGCGGTGACTATAGTCTTCTCTCAATAAAGGCCGTAATGGACGGATTCGCCTCCATTGCCTTCGGAGCCAGCCTGGGATGGGGCGTTGGGCTTTCTGCAATTTCCATCCTGGTCTACCAGGGAGCGATAACGCTTTTTGCAGGCCATCTTCCAGGTGCGCTCAGCCAGGAAATGATTACGGAAATGACCGCGACCGGCGGTTTGATCATAATCGGGATCGGGATCAAACTTCTCGATCTCAAAGACCTGCCCCTGGCCAATTTCGTACCGGCCATCGGAGTCGCGCCGGTTATCGTAGCGATTATTCCCGTATTGAGAGGCATGTTTTAGCCCGATCTTTTCCAGATTAGAACTCCGCCCCGGAAAACCTGTCGAATCCGATGAAAAGGGATCGCCAGGGTCTCACCGGTTTCGTCTTCCAAATAAAACGAGAACTGATCTCCTTCAACGAAACGAATTTTGATCAAGGGAATACGAACGATCTCCCTTGCGTTATGGTCCAGGTATCCGATCTCGAAATAGCCAGTTCCGAATTGTTTGTCCCACAGGATTCTGTTCAAGAGCTGTTGAATGGGTATCATGAGACCGCCGTTGAAATCTAATCCCTGGTCAACGATTCACCGCACACAAGATAAGCGCTTCACGGCGCCGATTTTTCGCTCTTTGTCCGCTTCCGCAAGAAGACATTTTCCCGTGAATTTTGAAAATATTCATGTAAAGTGTCAAAATCAATTGGATAGTGGGCCGTAGATCTCAATCTCATGGAGGCGCCGGTATGGAATTCAGGGAAATAGTTTATGAAAAGGACGCAGGAATTGCCAGGGTCGTCATAAACAGGCCGCAAAGATACAACGCTTTCACAGCCCTTACTTGTGAGGAGATGTTCCTGGCGTTCCGGGATGCCTGGGCGGATAAAACTGTGGGGGTGGTAGTTCTAACCGGGTCCGGAGACAAGGCGTTTTGTACCGGCGGAGACCAGAAAACCAAAGACGACGAAGGGTACGGCCAGGGAGAGGCAAAATTCGAATTTCTTGACATCTACGGTCAGGTTCTCTCCATCATCCGATCCATTCCCAAGCCGGTGATTGCTGCGGTGAACGGTTACGCGATTGGCGCCGGACACGTCCTACATATAGTGTGCGATCTTACCATCGCGTCCGACAACGCCCGATTCGGCCAGGCGGGGCCAAGAGTGGGCAGCTTCGATGCGGGCTTCGGGACGATCTATCTTGCCCGGATTGTCGGGGAGAAAAAGGCCCGGGAGATCTGGTACATGTGCAGACAGTATTCCGCCGCGGAAGCCCTTGAGATGGGCCTGGTCAACAAGGTTGTGGCCCAAAGCGAGCTGGACCGGGAAGTCGAGACCTGGGCACGTGAGCTTCTTCAGAAAGCACCGACTTCACTCGCGTGCCTCAAGGCCTCGTTCAATGCCGACACCGACCACGTTGCAGGGGTAACGGCGATGGCCCGGCACGCCGTGAGCCTCTACTATCACACCGAAGAATCTCACGAGGGTGTTCAGGCTTTTCTTGATAAGCGGCCCCCGGACTTCGCAAGGTTCAGGAAATAAATCGGGTCATTTATATGACCGGAACGATTCGGATATGTAGCCTGATGCGGGCCTAATCCGAGTACAGGAGGCGCCGGCGGCATGAGTATAGAGAAAGTGGCGGTTATCGGAATGGGAACTATGGGCAGCCAGATTGCGGTCGTCTGCGCAAAGGCGGGCTTTTCCACGACTGCCCTGGATCGTTCGGAAATCGCATTGACCAGGGGAACCGATTCGGCGCGGGCTGTTCTCGACCGCCAGGTAAGGAATCACAAGATTGACGGAAGCGTGCGGGACCGGGTCCTTAATTCGATCAAGACAACCGTAAAGCCGGAAGCGGCCCTGAAAGATGCGGATCTCGTCATCGAGGCGGTTTTTGAAGACGTCGAATCAAAAAGAGCGGTTTTCCGGGAAGCGGACAGCTTATGCGCGCCGCATGCGATCTTTGCAAGCAATACCTCCACTCTTCTTATTTCGGAGATCGCCGCGGCGACCCAAAGGCCCGACCGGTGTATCGGAACTCACTTTCTGGTCCCGGCGGCTTTCACTCCCATGGTCGAGGTGGTGCGGGGTCTGAATACTTCAGATCAGACTTACAGCACCGTGATCGCTTTTCTCGAAAGGTGCGGCAAAGAAACCGTCACCGTTGAGGACACTCCTGGTTTCGTCATCAACCGGCTTTATCTCCCTATGGTCAATGAAGCGTTTTCCATGCTCGAAGCTTCTCAAGCCGCCGCCGCCGACATCGACCGATGCGCCGTGAAAGGCCTGGGACTCCCGATCGGCCCGTTGGCCGCTGCGGATGCATTTGGGCTGGATATCCTCCTTGATTGCATGAGGACCTTCCAACGTGAACTGGGAGACAAGTACCGACCCGCTCCTCTTCTGGTAAAGCTGGTCAAGGCAGGCCATCTGGGAAGAAAGACGGGGAAAGGCGTTTACGATTACCGATAGACCACAACTGGATTTGTGCTGTTCCGGATTGGGTGTGCGAAATCCCTTCACCAAATACCTTCCGTACCGACAAGGTCAAAAAGATGCCCAGAGTTACTGAGACTTTCAAGGGAAAATACTTGACAAAATTTTATTAACCTGCTTAATAATATTTCCATGAGAGCAGAGCTGGACAAAACTGCCGAAATAATCAACCTATTCGGAGTGGTGCTGAACAAATTCGCTGCGGTCGAAAAATCTCCACGGGATTTTGGGTCCGGCGATAAACTGTTCCCGTCCGAAATCCACGTGATTGAAGCGATAGGAAATCATCCGGGAGTCAATATGACCGAGCTCGCCGCTGAGCTGGGCGTATCGAAACCTGCGGTTACCCAGATCGTCGGAAAGGTTGCCAGGAAAAAGCTCCTGCGGCGGTACAAAAGCGCACACAACAGAAAGGAAGTACTGGTGAGGCTGACGGAAAAGGGTGAAGTCGCGTTTCTCGGCCACCAGGAGTTTCATGCCAGGATGGATGCCGCGGCCGTAGAGCGGTTCAGCCGGCTCACCGGCCGGGAATCCGATTTCCTCACCGAAATCTTCCAGGATATGGCGCTGTATTTTGACCAGATCCTTGAAGAAAGGAACCGGGAAGTGTCAAGCGACCAATCGCCCTCTTAGAAGGGAGGACAGAGATGACCACGAAAATAGAAACCGACGTTTTGGTGGTGGGCGGCGGCGGGGCCGGTTTCAGGGCGGCCATAGGGGCCAGAGAGAAAGGAGCGGATGTCCTTCTGCTGAGCAAGGGCCCTCTGGGACGCTGCGGGGCAACGCCGATGGCGGGCGCGGACTTTACCCTCGACGGCCGGAGCATGAGCCAGATGGAGGGGCTGAGGGGGGACCCTAATGACAGCCCCGAAAAGGTGTTCAATGACATCGTCACCCAGGGATGCTTCCTGAACAACCAGAAGCTGGTGGAGCGGTATATCCGGATGGCTCCGCAGTGTCTGAAAGAATTGATTGAATGGGGAATACAGATCAAGCTTTCGGATGAGCGAATGATTTTCACCACCGGAACAGGAATTATGGACGCCTTGCTGAAAAAGGCCAGGTCTGTCGGGGTCGATCTGCTTCAGGACGTTTTTCTCCTTGACCTGGTTACCCGCGAGGGGAGGGTAACCGGCGCTGTCGGCCTGGATGCTCGATCCGGAGAATTCGTACAGTTCCGATGCAAAGCCGTGGTAATGGCCACAGGAGGCTGGCACAAAGCCTTTTGGCCGAATACGGGCATGCGGGATCTTTCGGGCGAAGGGATTGCCATGGCCCACCGGGCCGGCGCGGACCTGGGAAACATGGAATTTATTACTTTCTGCTGCAATGTCTTCCTGCACCCTCCCATTTGGAAGGGCAGCATCGCGCCGTACATTATGGGTCTGGTGGCGGGCGGCAAGCTGACGAACAGCCTTGGAGAAGAGTTTTTGAACAAATATGACCCGATTGTCGTCAAGATCGGTTCCTCTACGGAATGGAACAAGAGTTTCATCTCCTATGCCTCGATGAAGGAAGTTCGGGACGGCAAGGGACTGCCCAACGGCGGGATCAACTACGGTCGGGGCGATGTGCCTTGGGAAACGGTCGAACTCGTGGCCTCGATGGCATTTCCAAAATGGAAATACAAGGCCTTAGACCTTTCAGAGTGGGGAAGGAAGCTTAAGGAGAACGAACCGGTAGAGGTGGGGCCGGCCGTAGAATATTTCGAGGGCGGGATCGTTGTCAACGAGCGTTTTGAAACCGCCTTGCAAGGACTCTTCGCGGCCGGGGAATGCGCCTTAGGCACGTTTGGGGCCAACCGGGTTTTTGCGGCGATAACCGAAATGTTGGTGCAAGGAGCGGACGCCGGAGCTAATGCGGGAGAATACGCCAGGAAAGCGCGAATAGCAGAGTCAGATGAAGAGGCCATCAAAATGCTTCAGGAAAGGGCCGAAGCGCCCTTACTCAGGCCGAGAGGGCTAGATCCTCCCAAAGTCAGGAGGCGTGTCCAGGAGGCGGCCCACAAGCATATGGGTCCTGTCCGCAACAAAGAGGAAATTGAGTCTTTTATCAACTTGTTAATTTCAGTGGAGAAAGATGAGATTCCCCGGTTGTCTACTGCGTCCAAGAGCCGGACATATAATAAAGGATGGATAGATGCTTTAGAACTGGTTAATATAACTGAACTTCTTAAGATATCGGCTCGCAGCGCCTTGTTTCGTACTGAAAGCCGTGGCGTGCATTATCGAGAGGACTATCCCAACGTTGACAACGACAATTGGCTCCGGGAAAGCATCGTAAAAAGAGAGAGCAATGGGTTGGAGGTGATCGGGAGACCGGTGACCGTCACCACCATGACGCCGCCAACAGGAGTAACGCCATACCTGGAATTTATCAGAAAGATGATGGAATCACATTCGGATACCGGTGGCAAACATTAAGAAGGAGCGAGGTGAACGACCATGTCGTACGACTCGATCAAGGTGAAGGTTTTCCGGTTTGACCCCTCTGTCGACAAAGAACCGGACTACAAAACATATGAAGTGCCTTTTGAGGAAGGCATGAGCGCCTTGAACGCCCTCGATCACATCTATCAGAACCAGGACAGCACCCTTGCCTACTATGACCATGCCAGCTGTGCGTTGGGAATCTGCGGCCGCTGTATGGGAAAAGTAAACGGCAAGCCCGGCCTTATTTGTCAGACGCCAGTCGAGGGCGATATCACGGTGGAGCCGCTAAACCAGGAAAGAGTCCTAAAGGATCTGGTGATGAAGAAGGAGACAGCGAATCATTCGGAAGAGACGAAGGCTGAATCAGCGGGAATGATAGTCCCGGACATCAACAGTGTGCCCCTCATCATCCGCCGCGAGATCGAGGCCCTGATTGCAGCGCCGCTCATCAAAAGCTTTATCGAGAAATTCGGCCGGGAGCCGGCCCTTGAAGCGGCTGAGGAGGTGACTAAATCCCTGGCCCGCCAGGCCGGTAAGCTGCTTCAAGTGGCGGCAGGGGGCAACGGCATGGATCACTTGCAGAAGGTTCTGCCGTTGTTCGGCCAAGGAGGCGCCCTGGAGTTCGAGGTGATCAGGGTCACCCCTGCCGAGGCGGCGATTAACGTGACCCGCTGCAAGTATGCGGAGATGTACCGGGAACATGGTCTGGAAGAATTCGGGGCCCTTCTTTCCTGTGGCCGGGATTTTGCCTTGATGGAGGGCTTCAACCCGAAGATCAGGTTCAGACGGACGCAGACGATTATGGAAGGGGCGGCTTTTTGCGATTTTCGTTTTTCGATGGAAGAAGAGTGATCGGAGTTCGTGGTCGTGGGTATGCCGTCGATAAAATGCTGCCTGCGACCAGGAGGAACTAGATGAAATACAGAATCAAGAATATCCTGCAACTCGGAGTCCTGCCCGCTCTGGGCTGTACCGAACCGGCCGCTGTGGCCCTTTGTGCGGCTGCGGCCGCCGCCCTGCTCGAAGAAAAAGAACTGTCTTCCATCGAACTCTGGGTCAGTCCGAATATTTTCAAAAACGCCATGGGAGTCGCAATACCCGGCACGCAGGGTGATTTCGGCGTAGACCTTGCGGCCGCACTAGGAGCCTTCGGTGGCAATCCCTACCTGAAACTTGAGGTCTTCAAGTCCATCAACAATGAAAACCTCAATCTGGCCAAGGACTTCACGGCAGCAGGAAAGGTTAAGGTCCACGTAGTCGAAACCGACCATCCCGTCTTTATCAAAGTGCTTATCAAAAGCGGTTCCGATCGGGCCGAGGCGGTTGTCCGGAATGCTCATGATCACCTGTCGGGGCTTGCTTTTAACGGGGTCCCCGTCTACGACCACCCGCTTCTTTCAGCAGGCGGCCTTTCCGATAAGAGCTTGAGTCAATTGGAGCCATGGATCTCCAGCCTCTCTCTCGACGAAATGGTCGGACTGCTGGATGAACTGGATGCCGAGGATTTGCAGTTCATCGAAGAGGGTATTCGGTACAACATGGCGCTTGCCACCCACGGACTGAAACACAGCTCAGGACTTGGGATCGGCACGACCCTGGAACGGCTTGTGAGCGAGGGCTTACTCAAAAAGGACATGATCCTGGCGGCCCGGATTCTTACCGCCGCCGCGTCCGATGCGCGAATGTCCGGAGTGAATCTTCCCGCGATGAGCACCGCGGGAAGCGGCAATCACGGACTTACCGCAATACTGCCCATCAGGGCCCTGATCGACTACGTTGACTGCGACGACCCGTTGCGCGTGCTGCGCGCCATCGCCCTGAGCCACATACTGACAATTTATATCAAGGCCCATATCGGCCGCCTCTCGGCAATATGTGGATGCTCTGTCGCGGCCGGAGCAGGAGCGACGGGCGGAATCGTCTATCTGATGAATGGGAACACCAATCATATTGCCTGTGCAATCAAGAACCTGATAGAGGACCTGGCCGGCGTTATCTGTGACGGAGCGAAGGCGGGCTGCTCCCTGAAGCTGGCAACTGCAGCAGGAACTGCAGTTCAGTCCGCTCTGCTGGCGCTGCACGGCATAGACGTCAAGCCGACCGACGGCATCATAGCCTCTACCACCGAACAAACGGTGAGAAATGTTGGCGAACTCAGCACACAGGGGATGGCGGGAACTGACAAGACGATCCTGCGGATCATGATTGCCAAGAACTTGGGAAGAGGACAACCGACCGAATCCGAGCGTGTTCCGGAACAGGAGTGAATTAATCTGAGGATCACTGATATGGGGAGATCGAAATCAATCTTGAAGACCTTTGGCTCGGAAGCTTACAGCGGCCAAGCTCTTAAAATCAAAGAATCTCACAACACAATTTCCCTCAAAGGAGGCAAGTAATGGCTGGCACCCCTCCGGAGCTCACCGGTCTCGATGCGATTTACCCGGAGATTGAGTCTCTCTATATGGACCTTCACCGGAACCCGGAACTCTCGGGCCACGAGGAGAAGACCTCTGCTAAACTGGCGGCAAGGCTGCGCGCCCTCGGCTTCGAGGTGACGGAACGCGTTGGGGGGTACGGCATAGTCGCTGTCCTCAAAAACGGCGCCGGCCCGACCGTCATGGTTCGCACCGATATGGATGCTCTCCCGATCGAAGAACAGACCGGGCTTCCTTACGCCAGCACGACATCGATCAAAAACGATGCCGGCGAAACAGTGCCCGTGATGCACGCATGCGGCCACGACATTCACATGGCCTGCTGGGTAGGCGCAGCCTCATTGCTGGCGCGGGCTAAAGAAAGATGGAGCGGAACGCTGGTGTTCGTGGGCCAGCCAGCGGAAGAGGTGGTTCAGGGCGCTGAACTTATGATTAAGGATGGGCTGCTGACACGCTTCCCAAAGCCGGACTTCGTGCTTGGAATGCACGATACATCTTTGATCCCCGCAGGTCAGATCAGCGTTATGGCGGGACCGGCCTTCGCCGCGTCGAATGCCGTTGACATTACGTTTTACGGCAAGGGGGGGCATGGGGCCGCACCTCAATTCACCATCGACCCATTGCTGATAGCGGCAAGGGCCGTGGTGGCGCTTCAGACGATCGTCTCGCGCGAGGTAAACCCTTTTGAGCCGGCGGTGGTCACAGTCGGGACTTTCAATGCGGGAACCAAACGCAACATCATCTCCGACCATGCGAAGATCCAACTGACTGTGCGCTCGTTTAAGCCGGAAGTTCAGAAGCAGCTCCTTACGGCAATCGATCGTATTGCCAGGGCCGAGGCGGTGGCAGGAGACTCTCCGCGCGAGCCTGTGGTCTTCGTTGACCCGATGGAAGCATCGGAGGTGGTGTACAACGACCCCGAGATGGCGGCCCGGTTGACAACAGCACTGCAACGAGGGATCGGAGAGGCGAACGTGGTTCCACACCCGCCCGTCACGGGTTCCGAGGATTTCGGCGCTTTCGGGAGCGCTGCCGGCGCACCGGCGATCTTTCTCGCTCTTGGCGCAGTCGAGCCGGGCATTTTCGCCGAGGCGACGGCTGCGGGAAAGCTCTTGCCCGGCCCGCACAGCCCGCTGTTTGCGCCTGACCGTGAACGCACTATCCGGACAGGGGTCGCCGCTTTCACGCTTTCGGTCCTGGATTTGCTGCTTATTGCTTGAGCAGAGCGTTGACCAACTTGCCGGCCCCTTGGGCCAGAAATGTGCCATGGTAGCCGTACATGGCTTCAAATGTCAGCCGGGCCACCTTTCGCAGGGATTCCGCCGCCGCTTCCCGGTCTGCCGTAAACTCGGGAATCGGCCCCTCAAGGCGGCCCTGCTCGTAACGCAACTCGTCCCCTGCGATCAAAAGGGACCGGGCGGGGATATGCAAGCAGATGTGTCCCGGTGTGTGGCCGGGAGTATGGACTATCCGGCAACCCCCCAGCACCGATAGTTCTTCACCGCCGCAAAGACGCAGGTCTACTTTAGCCGGCCGGGCCTGCATGAATTCCTTCATCCGCGCCCGGAAAGCGGCAATTTGCTCCTCCGTGGCGCCCGGTATAATGGCCTGTATTCGTTTTGCCGACATTTCCTGTACCGGACGGGCAGTCGAACCTTCGATAAAGCCGGCATCGTCCATATGAGCCCATACGTCGGCCCCGGTGAGGTTGACCAGGCCGTTCAGACCGCCGGTATGGTCCACATGATGGTGGGTCACGATAATCCGGCGCACCTGCGACAGGGAACAGCCGATTTGCCTTACATATTCGCAGATTGTATTTTCCAACCCGGGAGGCCCTGCATCGATGACGGTGACTGTGCCGCCGTCGACCAGCAGACCTACGTTGAGGGACATGTTGCCGCCCGGTCGGGGCATAATGACATTATCAACCAAATGCACTCCAGGAAGTATTTCCAAGGTAAACCCTCTCTTTCATCCACTTTTTGTCAGGGGCGGCCTTCCACATGCCGGCAGCGATGTTCCCACGCGGGCATTAGTCCCGCAGTTTCAGTGACCGCTCCAGGGAATAACCGCGCTCGAGTCGCCAACTGGGCCTGTCCCATCTTTCGGGCAAACAGGTTAACACGGAAAGCTTAAATCTGAAACACAATCGGATAAGACCGGGAGGAAGCTCCCGGACCGACCGGGGAAGCTACCGGACTGAATCAAACAGGCGTAATTCCCTGCGAATTGGCCTGGAGCCTCAGTCCCAAGTCCTCAGCCCTGAGTCCTCTTTTTTCACATTTTCCCGCAGAAATCTATATAATGGCATGGTCTGCGTTCAAACCTGACCATATGGTCAGAGGAGCGAGAAAGCAGGTCTCCGCTTTATTACGGCGCCCGGTTGTAACCTGTAAAATGCGATCGTTTCAGCCCGACCTTAGGCGTCCTCACCCTGCTCCCGATCTCTTCAGACATGCTGCCGCCTGTTAGTGCCTAAGGGAATTTACATATTTGGAAGCATAAGCGTTATTCGTTGGCCGGTTCTCTGGATTACATACCAGCAAGAAAGGAGTGCTAAACCTGTCACCAAGGAGGAGTCCATGAGATTGTCGCTTCTTTTGCTCGCATTATCCCTGAAGCTCAAAAGCGCTGCGAAAAAGAATAAGGCTTTTCAGAACTACATCGGGATCGTCCAGTTGCGTATTCTCATTAAAACGGCAAACGGGAAAAGGGGAAGGCTGTTCGTATTTGACAAGGGAAAGGTGTCGTCCTTAAGCGGAGCCGATCACCGCTGTGATGCCGCCCTTGTATGGGCCGACCCCAAGACGGCCTTCAGGGTGATGACAAAGGGCAGCGATGAAGCAACTTTCCTGGCTGCCGCCAACGGCAAACTCAAGGTCGAGGGCATGGCATACTTCATACAGTGGTTCAACGACGGAGTGAAGATCGTCATGCAGCGGGCCTGAGCGCCGCACACCCTTCCGGGCTGTAGTAATGAGCGGATGTGAATGCTGTCAACCTCAATTCAGGGGGATGCTATGACACAGATTCTAGGTGGTCACCTGGTTGGAAAATATCTGAAGGAAGTGGAAAAAGTCGACACAGTCTTCTGCATATCCGGAGGACACATTGAAGCAATCCTCGACAGCTTTACCGAATACGACATACGAACCATAGATGTTCGGCATGAGCAGGCTGCGGCAATGATGGCTCATGCCTGGTCCATATACGCCGGCCGCCCGGGAGTATGCCTTGTGACGGCAGGACCCGGGTTCACCAATGCTCTGACCGGCATAGCAAACGCCTACCTGGACAATGCACCCATGGTCGTGTTGTCCGGCAGGCATCCTTTGAGGGACGATCTGAAAGGGGCGCTGCAGGAGATGAACCAGATGGACGTAGTCAAGCCCATCGTCAAATGGGCCGCGACCTGCTTTGAAACCAGGCGCATCCCTGAATACCTCAACACGGCATTCAGACATGCCGTTGCGGGAAGGCCCGGCCCGGTATTTCTGGAACTGCCTCCGGATATATTGAATGTCAGGATCTCCCTGGACAAGGCGCCCATGCCGGCGCAAATGACGCGGAGATATACGATTCATCCTGATGACTGGGACCTCCAGCAGGCTGCCGATGTCATTAACGCGGCCAAAAAACCCTTGTTCTTAGGTGGCAGCGGCGTGGGGCTGAGCTGCTGCAGCCTTGAGCTCAGCCAGTTCATCGATAAGTCAGGAGTCCCTTTCATCCTTATGAACTACGGGAGAGGAGAACTCCCTGACAACCATCCTCTCTCCCTTTGGGACATAGGAAACATTGGATTGCAACTGGGCATCGCACAAGCGGATGTGATTATCGCTGTGGGCTTCCGCTTCAACTGGCTCCTTCAGTCCGGCGCCATAATACCTCCCCAGACCAAAGTTGTCCGCGTGGATATCGACCCGCATGAGATCGATCGCAACAGGGTTGCGGACGTGGGGCTTGTCGGAGATGTCGCTTCCGTGCTCAATCAGTTGCTCCCGCTCGTCGACAAAGGCGACCACAGCGATTGGATCGAGACCCTGCGTGCAGCATCCGGTGCATTCATCGGTCCTGAACTCAAATTGAGGGAGGCGCCATCCAGCCCAATTCATCCTATCCGTCTGGTGGCCCAGATCCAGAAGACTGTAGGCGATGACGCCATTTATGTTATTGACGGCGGTGATACCCAGTATTTCGGCCTTGTAGGTTTCACTTCCAGGGAGAAGGCAGGGGTCATGGCAACTGCCGCCGGACTGCTCGGGTGCCTGGGCACTGGCATTCCATTTGCCATGGCCGCCAAATTGGTGCGGCCGGATAAAAAGGTCCTGCTACTGAACGGAGACGGCTCCTTCGGGTTCAACTGCATGGAGTTCGACACGATGGTGAGGCATAACATACCGGTGGTATGCGTTGTAAACAACGATACGGCCTGGGGCATGATCAAGCACGGCCAGGAGCTTTCCATTGGATGCGACCGTCTCCGATGCTCTGAACTGGGTGAACGTCACTATGAGAAGATGGTCGAGGGTCTCGGCGGTTATGGTGAGTTTGTCACCAAAGATGAGGAGATCATACCAGCGATCGAGAGGGCCTTCGAGTCGGGTAAACCTGCATGCATAAACGTCATGACAGATCCTACGGTGACAAGCCCGGCTACCCCCCTGTTCTACCAGTCCCTTAAGATGGAGTGATGATATGAAAGCGCTTTTGTTCAACGCTACAGTCCTCAACTACGTGGCACTCCAGCTTCTGGGGAGGATAAGCAGGAAGTTCTTCTTTAGCGGACCTTTCGCTTCGGTCCGACTGAAGGATGTCCCCGAACCAAAGCTCCCGAACCAGGACTGGGTGAAGATCAAGACGCGATTCTGCGGGTTTTGCGGAAGTGACATTAATCTCCTCACTATGAAAGACTCGGTGATGGCATCGCCCTTTACCTCTTTCCCCTGCGTCTTCGGGCATGAAGTATGCGGTGAAGTCGTGGAGACGGGCAGTACCGTGGATAATTGCTCTGTCGGCAATCTGGTGACCGTTAACCCCACCTTGAGCTGCAATGCCCGGGGCGTCAAGCCGGAGTGCCCTGTCTGCGCCGCAGGCAGGCACGGCAACTGCGAGAGGTTTGCCGACGGCGTCTTCGCGCCGGGGATGTTCGCCGGCATATGCAAAGATATCGGCGGCGGTTTTGCCGAGTATATGGTTGTGCATAAGAGTCATGTACATCGTGTCCCATTTGGCGTGAGCGCCGAGTCGGCATCGCTCACCGAGCCTCTGGCCGTCGGGGTCCAGGCAGTTCTGGACAATAAACCTGCCGAAACTGACAGGGTTCTTGTCATAGGCGGCGGCGTGATCGGCTCCATGATAGTGAAGACGATCCGTGGACTTGATATCGGCTGCACCGTTGTCGTAGCGGAGCCGTCAGCTTTCAATGCGGAATATGTCAAAGGATGCGGCGCCGATCACGTTATCTCCGGCAGGATCATAGAGGCTGCCGAGGAGTTCGCCGGGGCAAAGGCCTACAAGCCCATGATGGGTGAGCGAATCGTTCAGGGCGGCTTTGACCGGGTGTTTGATACCGTAGGCCATTCACCTACTTTGCAAATGGCGCTCATAGTCACGGCCGGCCTTGGGACCATAAGCCTGGTGGGCATCGGCAACAAATTAACATTCGATCCCACACCTTTGTGGTTGAAGCTCCAAACTATCAAAGGGTGCTATGGTCATGGATACAATGATACACCTGGAGGCAGGAAACACGCCTTTGAAATTGCCCTCGAACTAATGGACAACAGGAAGGTCCAGGTAGAGGACATGCTCACCCACACCTTTCCGATAGAGCAGTATAGAGAACTCATCAACGTCAACATGAATAAGGGGACCTACCGGGCGATAAAGACCGCCGTCAGGTTTGATGTCTAGTCCCTCATCAAATTGGGTCCCTACTGAGTTGTCTGACATTTTGCTTCCCCAGGTTCCATGTTCGGGTTTTTTTACTTCTTTGCCTGGCCGATAACTTCCGTTAAGCAGAAGCCGGCACTCTCAAGAATCTTCAAAAGAGCCTCGTCCCGTTCAGCGTAGACGCTCGCCGGGCTCCGGCCGCCATAGTCATAAAAACCTTTGCCCGCTTTCACGCCTAAATGACCTTGCCTGAACCGGTCGAAAAGGGCCTTCGGGCGATTGTCGACCGGGGCTTCGACGAACTCTTCGTTCGCAAGACTGGCGACACTCAAGTCAAGACCGCCAAAATCATAGCGCTGAACCAGTCCGAGCAGCATCATTCGAGGAGCAATGCTCGCCTTTACTGCCAGATCGAGCTGTTCGGGAGTGATATAGCCGTTGTCCAGAAGGAAGAAGACCTCCCGCCCGATGATCCTCTGTATCCTGTTAATGGCAAAGCCCGGCACATATTTGTGTATTATAACGGGGGTCTTGCCGACAGCCTTGAGAAGCTCCACGACAATGTTTTCGGTCTCCGCGGAAGTCCCCGATTCCCGGACCACCTCGACCAGCGGTAGAATATGCGGTGGTGCAAACCAATGTGTTATGATGGTTTTTGGCAGGCGGTCCTCGGGAACCAGTTTGAAAATATTCAAGTAGGAAGTATTGCTCGCAAAAATGGTCTTCGCCGGGCAAAGCCTGCCTAAATGATGGAACAACTCTCTTTTGACGGTGCTGTTTTCAGCGATACATTCCACCATAAGATCGGCGTTTTTCACGGCATCGTCTACAGAAGAGGTGAACTCTACGCGGGCCTCAATTTCCTTGATTTTCGCGGCTTCCACAATCCCGTGCTTTTCGAGGATTTCCAGACTGGCGCGCAGGACGGATCGAGCCGTTTCCAACGCTTCGGCCTTCTGATCGCAAAGACGAACGCGGTAACCGTACCTGGCAAAAGTCTGAGCAATTCCCGGCCCCATGACCCCGCTGCCTACTACGACGATTTCCTTAACGTCCTGCAATTTCATATCGGGTTCCCTTCCGGATGCGTTATAGTGATTCATTCTTCGGCGATGTTATTGATAAAATCGGGGAGACGCCGGCATTATGATACCGGGGGTTCCATTAGTCCAGTACTTTGCGCCTGGAAGCACGACGTGTGCATTTGACACGACCGGCCCTGCGCCGCAATAAGACTGCAATAATCCTGCAATTTTTGAGGACCTGGCTTTTTCGACCTGAAGTACCTTCTGAAGCCGCTGTTTACACGGGAAAGGAGCAAAAAGCTGCAAGACAAAACGACTGCATCGGCCCAATTTTGGGACAGGCGATGGAAGACCGAAAACGGCAGGAGTGATTGGCTGGAGCCGGAGCCGGAGGTGATGGCAACGGCGCGCCTTTTGCGCGAAGCAGGAGCTTCAAGGGCCTTGGACCTGGGGTGTGGAGCGGGCCGCCATTCCATCTTTCTCGCATCTCTGGGTTTTTCCGTCCTCGCTTTCGATGCAAGTATCTCCGGCATTGCCTTTGCCCGCTCCCAGGTGAAAGGTGACAGCATTAATTTTGCGATCGGTCTAATGACCGAGCTTCCGATCGAGGATTTCAGCTTTGACTATCTGGTTGCCTGGAATGTCATTTATCACGGGAACCGGACCATTGTCAGTCGAAGTCTTGGGGAAATTCGGCGGGTACTCAGACCCGGTGGTTTTTTCCAGGGTACCCTGCTCTCGAAAAGCAACGACCGCTGCGGCCGGGGACGTGAAATAGCACCCGACACATATGTTCTGGAAGGGGCTCAGGATGATAAGGCACATCCCCACGTCTACTGTAACGCCACAGATCTGGCAGAGTTGTTTGAAGGATTTGACTTTGTCGACCTGGTCGACCGCAGGCATGAAACCATTGGACTGAATTACTGGCATTTGCTGGCAAAAAGAATTTGAAGACCAGCAGGAACAGCCTGTTACGAAAAGTTGGCGGTGGGACCGCCTGCCGGGGTTGCCAAGCCCACACGAGAAACTTTCCATGGTTTCAGGGTGTCCCAATGGGGCGTGAAAAGCTGTCTCGAAAAGTTTTCACGGTCCACACGAACCTCTTGGCGCTTCGCGCCCCGGAGCCTTGGGAACCGGGACCGGCGGCCGGGATATCCGGACCACCCCGGGGCCGTACTTTTCGTGGTTTCGCCGGACTGGATGCATCGCATGAGGTTACCGCGTCAAGCGCGGGACCCGAAACATAGTGAGGGTCCGCCCTCCCGATACATCCCATCTTGAACGCAACTCCGTATCAGCCCTGAACTGCTATGGTCCCCTGGCCTATCGCACAGGGGACCTCCTTTTGTTCCTCTATGGCAACTACTTCGCAACGGCAGACCGCGATCCGTTTGCCGGAGCTCTCAACGACGGCCGTTGCCATCAGACGCTCACATCGAGCCGGGCGCAGGTAATTGACTTTGTATTCGACGGTCACCACGTTTTCTCCCAGAACCGAGCCCCCGGCAAACGTCAGCGCATTATCGACAAGGTAGCTGAGGACTCCACCGTGTATGAATCCGTGTTGTTGCAGAAACTCCGGGCGAGTGTTCAGCGCAAGCACAACTCGCCCCGGTTCGAACGAAACAAGCTCAGTGCCCAAATGCCTGCTGAATGGCTGGGTGGTGAGGACCGACCTGCCAAAGCTCGTCATATCCGTCATTGCTGTTTTTCCCTTCGTCTTTTTCCCTTCACCGTTCACTGCCCCTATGCGTGCACTACCGGCCAATTTATTGACTGCTTTTTTCCTTCACCCTTCACCGTTCACCATTCATCGCCCCTGTGAGCCAGGCCACACATTCAGCCGTATTCATCAGGGCAACCTGGATTTTGCTCAGTTCCTCTAATCCTTTTTCATACACGCCGGAGACGGCATCGGTGACCATCACGGTGCGGAAGTCTCTCATGCTGGCTCCATAAATGGAAGATCTCGGGCAGTTTGGGAAATTGCATCCACAAATCACCACTGTGTCGACCCCACGCTGTCGAAGATGCCGTTCAAGCCCGGTTTCATAAAACGCATCCCAGCGGGGTTTATACATTGCCCATTCACTCGGACCCAGTTGTTGAAACTGGCCCTGGAGCAGCATGTTCGCATCAAGGAGAACATCTTTGTCCGGCTTCAGCTCATCGACGAGTTCCGCTCCGGGAGTATCAGGCACTACAATTCGCTCCCCCTGCTCGATCATCTCCCGGCGGCATAAATCCACGTTTCCGCCATCGGGCAGATACAGGCGGACCACGTGAAATATCGGCCGCCCAGTGCTTCGAAAAGCATGGAGAAGGCCATTGATTTGATCCAGGCATTCCATCGTGCCGGGAATTTGAAATTTTGCGCCGTGCAGCGTGAAATCCCGCTGCACATCGATGATGACAAGGGCCGACCTCTCAGCGTGCGGTTGCGTGTACTTAGTTAATTGCGGCATGATTAAGCCTGTCCGTAATCTGCTCGCAGGCAAAGATCAGGGACTCGATATCCAAAACCTGCAACACCCTGCTGTCGAATAAAAATTTAACCTTGGACGCATACCCCTCTTCCTTGACTTCGTCCCAGAACAGCATGCGAATCGTAAGCTTCGGGAAAACGCGAATTTCGGCCGCAAAGTCTACACCGTGGTCTTTTAGAGTTATTTCGCGCCCCCAGGGATGGATTGCCCGCGAAAGAGCATTAGTTTTCCCTGCGCTCAGGCGGCTCAACGGCTCCTCGCAATGGGCTTTCAAACTCTTAATCTTGGACACCGAATTCGGCAGGCTCTCCATCCCCACCCAGATGCCGGAAGGTTCGGTCGCACCGCCGATCACGTAATTATAGATAAAAATCTTTTCCCAAGCAGACAGTTCTCCTCCGGAGAGTTTTCTTATATCGGACCCGGTCACCGAAACGTATTCGCTGAAGTAAGGGAAAACCATAGCGCCCTGATCATCGGCCGGGTCGAATTTCGCCCCAAGGCTCTCAGCTATCACTCGGAAATCGCACTTTTTGATTTCTTCGTGAAGAAACACCATTGACTTTTCGAAGCCCTCACGGCTGACGCCTATACCGGCCCGGAGCTGTTCCCCCAGCCGGTCCCGAAGAGGCCGCACCTGTTGTTCGTCGAGGTAGGGACAAGAGTCAATTGCCTGCTGGCCGGCAACTACCTGAGTCGCGTAAGCAAGACAACTGTTTTGGCCGCACTCACCGCAGTTTGTCCGCGGAGTGCACTTGTAGAGCTCAAGGGGAGCGACACGGTTTTTCAAAGTCTCTCGATGGGCCATCGGGTTAAATTTCCTTTCAGCAGGTTCACAAGCATATTTTGCATAAAATATAACCCGGTTTTCAATCCCGCTAATCAAGAATTCTCACGCCCCTTTTCTTTTCAAATTAATTCAGGCTCCGCATTCATACTGAGAGAGCATCTCGTCAATAAAGGAAGACCAGACCTCATCAGGCTCCCAGACTTCGCGCGTAAGTTCGAAGGCCTTTTCCGGAGGCCAGCCGAGCCTTATAGCCCTGTACAATCCGAGAAAGGCGGTAACACGCTTGTTTGCCGCACAGTGGATAAAGGTTTTTCCCCTTCGGCGATTCATGGCATCGAAAAACGACTCCAGGTCGCGCCGGGTGGGATTTGCAAATTGCACGGGAATATGGATGTATTCCATGCCGAGGGCGGCTACCGTACCTGGCTCGTCTTTTAGAGAGTACCGGGGGTCATCATGAAGACCGAGGTTGACGACGGTTTGATAACCGGCCCGGGCGAGAGAGGCCAGTTCTTCCTCCGAGGGTTGGCCGCCGGTCGAAAGGCCTGCGCCGGCGTCAAGGAAGTTGTATACGCTGAAAATCTGAGGTCCTTTCGCGAGTTAGAACGACTTATGTTGACTCATTGTAAAGCAAGTTCTCCTCGAGGCCGAATCATTTTTGCGAAGCCCATGCGTGAGAACCGGGACGGGGGACGCGCCCTCACCTGAGCAAAAACATGATTATTTTTGTATAGTTATGAGCCATGCGAAGCTGTTTAGAGATCGTATCGAAGCCGGGCGCATGCTTGCGGGCAAACTCAGGAGATACGCGGGGCGCAATGACGTGGTCGTCCTTGCACTGCCAAGGGGTGGAGTACCCGTTGCGTTCGAGGTCGCAAAAGCTCTTCAAGCGCCGATGGACGTTTTTCTCGTTCGCAAACTGGGCGTTCCCGGGGATGAGGAGCTTGCCATGGGGGCAATCGCATCCGGCGGAGTACGTGTGCTAAACGAAGACGTGGTGCGATGGAACCGCATTCGGCAGAGTACCATCGAATCGGTGGCGCAAAGAGAACAGCGGGAATTGGAGCGACGCGAGCGCCTTTACCGACATGGCCGCACCATGCCGGAGATATCCGACAAAACCATCATCCTGGTTGATGACGGCCTTGCAACAGGGACAACGATGAGAGCGGCCATCACCGCTCTTCGGTCGTTCAATCCGTCGCGTATCGTTATCGCGGTGCCAACCGGCCCCTCGGATACATGCAAAGAATTTCAGGATGAAGTAGAGGTGGTAGTGTGCGCTACGACTCCCGAACCCTTCTGGGCCATTGGGTCATGGTACGAGGATTTTAGACAGACAACCGACGAGGAAGTCCAAAGCTTTCTTGACCGGGCTGCCGCTAAATGAATGAGTAATGAGAAGAAAAAAGAAGAAAGCCAGGGCGGGGGAGACCTGGCTTTCCGGGGAAGTAAGGGGGCTCATAAAACGAAGAACGTTTTGGTGAGTTAATCTGATCCGGAATATACAGCCTTCCCCTTTCTTCCGAAATCAGGTGAGGACAGTAGTTTTGAAGCGGACGCACAGTATATTTTCAAGCAATCAGGAAAGTGGAATATGCCGGAAATTCATGCAGCAACGGGGGCTTTCGGCTTTCTCGGAAGATACATTGCCAGGCGGCTTCTTGAGACCGGTCACAAGGTGATGACTCTTACTAATTCCGCACGCAGACCCGATCCCCTCGGAGAAATGATAACCGTGCGCCCGTTGCGCTTTGACAGAGCCGATGAGATAGCGGACTCCCTGACAAACGTTTCCGTTCTGTATAATACCTTCTTCGTCAGGTTCAACTATCGGGGGAAGGTCAGCTTCACGTTCGCAGATGCGGTCAAAAACAGCGGCATACTTTTTCAGGCGGCGAAAAGAGCGGGAATAAGAAGAGTCGTGCACATCAGCATAACCAATCCTTCGGAGAACTCAGAGCTGGAGTACTTTAGAAGCAAGGCGCGAATCGAAAGGCTGCTGGCGGACTCAGGGCTTTCCTATTCTATTCTGAGACCCGCGGTTCTCTTCGGCGATGAAGGGATTCTCATCAATAACATTGCCTGGCTCCTAAGAAGGTTCCCCGCTTTTTGTATTTTTGGCGACGGCAGGTATCGGCTGCAGCCGATACACGTGGACGATCTCGCCGAACTGGCCGTCAAAACTGGCAAGGAGGAAAGAAACGCCATCTTCGATGCGATAGGACCGGAAACTTTCACTTACCGTGAACTGGTGGAGACGATCGGGCGAATCATCGGCAAACCAAGGCCGATTATTTCCATTCCGCCTTACATCGGCTTTATGGCGTCAAGCGTCATCGGCGCCGTGCTCCGGGATCGACTCGTTACCCGGGATGAGATCAAGGGACTCATGGCCGAACTCCTGTATGTGGACTCGCCGCCCCTTGGAAAAACCCGCCTCACCGAGTGGGCAGCTGAGAATGCAGCGTGGCTCGGGACCAGATATTTCAGCGAAATCGAAAGACGTACCGGTAAAAACAAAGACTTCCGATGATCCGCGCAGTGCTAAAAGCAAAAAGCTCTTTGACGCGGATCAACACGGTTCAGCAGAGCCGCAACCAAAAAAGACAGAGCCTTAGACAGGATTAACAGGGTGAAAAGCTGCGGCAACAAGGGGCGCCAGCTCTCCACCGCCTTACTTTGCGCCCTAAACAGAGACAAATCCTAAGACGCTTTATCTTCGTCCAATTCATTTTTGCCTCAGCTCAACGGCATTGACCCTATTGGGCGAGAGCGTCCGACATATGGTTTTTACCGATCGACCCATCGGGCAGGGATACGGTATGAAACCAATAAGCACAAAGACGTTCCATGGCCCTGATCATGTCCTTGTAGACAGTAGGCTTTGTGATGAAAGCGCTGCCTCCCAGTCTGTAGATGCGAACCATGAGTTCCCTGTCTCTCGAAGTGGTGAGAACTACAACGGGAATCGTTCGTATTTCCGGATTGTTCCTGATCTCCTGCAACGTCTGCATTCCGTCTTTTTTGGGCATATTCAGATCGAGCAAAATGAGGCTTGGACGAGGCGAAAGCCGGTGGTCCCGATAACGACCGTGCCTGGTGAGATAGTCCAATGCCTCGTCCCCATCTTCCACGTAACGGAAGTCAACCTCGCATTTGCTATCCTTGAGGGCATCCCTGACAAGCATTACATCATCGAGATCGTCATCCGCCATCAGAATGACCACAGGGTTCAGTTCGCTCTCATTCATGATCGACCCGCCTCCCTTCCGGCATGATGCCGGAGTATTCCGAACCGACGGTTCTTACCCGCAAGTTCTTGAAAAAAATCCATAATAAAACTCTAGTTGTCCCGCATGGATCGGACAAGTCCTCAAATGACAAATAGTCGGCATTTCCCGGTTGCCGGTTGTCTGTCCCGGGTTATACCCTATCCCCACTCTACCCGTTGCTCCTACGCCGCACATGCTTCAATCTCATCACATTGCTTCAGCGGCAGAGTGACAATGAAGGTGCTTCCTCTTCCCTGTACACTTCTGGCGGTAATTGTTCCATTGTGACGGTCGACTATTTTGCGGCAAATAGCCAACCCCATTCCCGACCCCTTGAAGGGACTGCTTTTACCGTGCAGACGCTGAAACGGCTGAAAGATCTTATCGAGATATTTTTCATCGAAGCCTATTCCGTTGTCTTCGATAAATATTTTGCATGCTCCTTTCAAGCAGACTTCTCCATAGACCCTGACGAACGGACTGCCGCCGTGAAACTTTAGTGCGTTTCCGATCAGGTTTTGAAATAATTGCCGGATCTGGCCCGGATCGCCCTGGACCGTTGGCAGATCAACGGTTTCCACCGTCGCCCCGGTCTCCTCGATCGGTATCTCCAGATCCTGGACCACTTCTATGAGCAATTTGCCGAGATTTACTGAAACGAAAGGCTCAGACCCGGTGGTTACCCGGGAATAGATCAATAAAGATTCAATGAGATCGTTCATGCGGGCAGTGGCCTCCAGCATCTTGACCAGGTACGCCTGTCCTTCCTTCCCCAGACCCTCGGAGAACCTGGCTTCCAGAATGCTGCCGAAAGTGGAGAGTTTTCTGAGCGGCTCCTGCAAGTCATGAGAAGCTATAAAAGCAAAATCGCGCAATTGCCGATTGCTGTCCTCAAGTTTTGACGCGTAGTCTTTCGCCGCTGATTCCGCAACCTTGCGCGCGGTAACATCACGGTTGATTTCAAGCATCGCCACCGGATTTCCATTCTTATCGCGCTGAACCGCCCAGCGGCTCTCTACCACTACCGACGCCTTTTGCCGCGTCGTGTGAATGAGTTCACCCTGCCATTCCCCCCTGTTCCGGACGATCTCTTCTACCTCTTGAAGGGATACTTTAGACCGGGTTTTGAGCAGGTCATAGATCCTCTTTCCCTTGGCCTCGCCGCGTTTCCACCCGTATAGTTTCTCGGCCGCTTTGTTCCAGTACTTGATCCTGCCCTCGAGGTCACGGACAATGATTGCATCGTGAGCCAGTTCCAGAAGAGCGGCCTGCTCGCAAAGGGCCTTCTTTGCCCCGGGAAGTGACGGCGCGCTATCTTTCAGCAACTCTTCACAAATGCTCCGTACGGGGGATCTCCTGCCTCCCGTACGCTTGATTCCATCGACGCTGTCAGAAACATCCATGCTATTACCCCCCGGGAGCACAAATTTAGCCGATTAATCGATTCCGAACGATGTCATTGCTCCCGCAACGCCAGGGGCAAGCCCCGGACCTGATCTGGGGGCGGGAAAGGACCCTTTCCGGAAGGAGACCGGTTTCTCCCCTTATTATAGAATTATAACCAGTCTGCGGACCTGTCGACAGTTTGTGCCCTAAAACATCTGAATTAATGGTTATAATCAGACGCGAAGCAGGAAAAGGAAGAACGAAGGCGGCAAAACAGAAGGCGGAGGCGGATTCGGATGGTCGACGAGCACAAATCAGCAGTTGGACGCACAGGGGAATGCCTCCCGAATGAAGTGGAAAAGGAAGCCTATCGGGAAAAGGCGGCAAGGCTGCAGGCTATTCTGGACGCCACGGTCGACGGCATCATCTCGATCAACGAGCACCGAATCGTTCAATCATTCAACAAAGCTGCCGAAACTATTTTTGGCTATCGCGCGGACGAGGTGATCGAAAAGAATGTAAACATGCTCATGCCTTCGCCCTACCATGAAGAACATGATTCCTATGTCAATAATTATCTCAGGACCGGGAACCCTAAGGTCATCGGCATAGGCCGGGAAGTTTCCGGCAGGAGAAAGGACGGCTCTACGTTTCCTCTCTACCTTGCGGTAGGTGAAGTGTTGGTGGGAGACAGAAGGCTTTTTACGGGGATCGTTCGCGATATTTCGGAGAAAAAAAAAGCGGAAGAAGAACTCAGGAAAGCAAAGGATGAACTCGAAGAAAGTGTCAGGCAAAGGACCGCCCAGCTCTCTGCGTCGAACGTGAGGCTCGAGCGGATCAACAGAGATCTTCAGGAATTTCTGTTCGCCGCCTCCAACGATCTTCAGGAGCCTTTGAGAAAGATCCAAATCCTCAATGACAGGATCAAATCCGGCTACTGTAAACCGCTCGACGAGAAGGGAAAGCAGAACCTCGAGAAGATGCAGAGCGAGGCGAAAAGGATGCAGGATCGCATCCAGGCCCTTCTTGAATACTCCAGAATAGCAACGAAAGCCGGGCCTTTCGTGACGATCGATCTGAACCTGGCGATTCAGGAGGTCATTAGAGAACTTGCGGTGTATATCAAAAGGACCGGCGCCAGGGTCGAGACAGGCGACCTGCCCGTTATAGAAGCCGATCCCGGTCAAATCCACCTGCTCTTGCAAAATCTGGTCGAAAACGCGCTCAAGTTCCGGGGGGCTGAGGCCCCGATCTTAAAAATCAACGGCCGGGTCCTGCAAGAAAGCGAGTGTGAGAAGACAACAGGCCCTTATTCCGGCCGGGGAGTGAGAGGCAAAAGACTTCCGCTTTCCAGCCCGCCCGCCGCTGCCGGGTTTCCCGATGAATTCTGCCGGATCACGATAGAAGACAACGGAATCGGCTTCGACGAAAGGTACCTGGACCGCATCTTCATGCCTTACAAACGCCTGTATGCCCGCAGCAGCCAATATGAAGGAACCGGGATGGGGCTCACTATCTGCAGAAAAATCGCCGAGGTCCACGGCGGGACCGTCACGGCCACGAGCACCGCGGGAAAGGGGTCGACTTTTATAGTGATACTACCGGTGAAAGCAATTAGGTGAAAGCAATCCGATGAAAGGAATTAGGAATAAGGAAAAGCGCAGGGGAGTGGACCCTCACTTTCTTTCGGGTCCCGCGCTTAACGCAGAGATATCATGTAATGCGTATAGTCCGGCGCCCGATCTTTGGTGAGGGCGCCCCCTGCACCCCACGGGATCCGCCCGCGTGCAGCGCACGCGAGCGGGAAGCTGGCGAAACGCGGAGGGGCAAAACTGTGAATTTTGATTTTTCGTCTGTGCGCCTTTGCGGTGGATTCTTTTGGGTTCCGGCTTGTCCGGGTTAGGAATTAGGAGAGCCTCTTGCGAAACTCCATTCAGCGATACGAGCTTGTAGAATAGCTCGTTGTGGGCGACTATTCGGACGGGCACAAGGTCCCAGGCCACAGGTGATGTTCGGGTGCATAGCCTGATTGCTGCTGATTTTTTTAAGGGTCATGGAAACTTTTTCGGAACATCATGGAAACACTTGGCTGCGTGTTTCCATGAGGGAAGGGTAAAGTGAGTTGTGTTCGATATTCGTTTTTCATCCGCCATGGAAACAGATGGAAACATCGGGGGTTTCGAGGCCGGGTGTTTCCATCGGTAAGGTATTGTGATGGTTAGTTTTTTCAGCTTCCATGGAAACATCCTGGAAACAACAGGGGAAAATGGAGCGAGTAAAAAGGCAAAAGTGAGAAGCAAAAAAGATGGTGTACGCCTGCGTCGCCTTCTTCTCTCGCTGCCTTCGGCCCGGCGCTGGTCAACTTGATCGTATCGTTGCTCCAAACAGTACGCGCCACGGAGGATTGAGGACTGAGTATCAGGCGCCCATTTGCAGGAAGATTCCATAAAGACCTCTCAAGTACAGCGAGCGGTAAACCGCGAGCAGAAAAAACTACGCGCGCCCCGAAAGGAAGGGAACAAACGCCAGGAAAAGTTTTGTCGCGCGGCCGTCACCCCGGCCGTCTCGCAAGCGTCCCGCCACAGGTTGAGCAGGGGGGATAGACGGACTTTCCGTATATCCGCGTGACGGCAGCGACTGTCGCAAATATTATACTTCATTATTAGATGTAAATGCAAGAATAATGGTAAGTCAAACGTCCGGTATAAACCAGATCGTCAATTTACAAGGGATCGCCAGGAATATCGAATAAAGAGTCGCGGCTTGGAAAAGGGACGTAAAAATCAGGGCCATAAGTGTAAGCAAGCATCACCGCTGTCAAAGGCTGAAACTCGTAAGAGTGTGAAAGGACAGATGTTTCACGGTAAGTTAACGGCATTGGGCCCGACCCCAAACGTAATGTTACAGAGAAACGCTGGGAGCGTCTTTTAGAAGCTATTAAGGTTGTCAAGGAAGAGACAGATAAGCAAACAGGTCGTTAGAAACAATCTGTTTTTTCCGTTATTTCCTTCTATTCTCATGGAAAACTGGACAAAATGCCCGCATCTTGTCTCTATTTGACAGGAGTTATGTGTGTCGAATCGCCCGCGTTGCAACCCCCTAAAGCCCGCTGGGAAGTGCATTTTCTGCGGGGGTGGGAATCTCAGTAAGGAACATTTCTGGCCGGAATGGGCATCACCACTTTTGCCAAAGTATCCGATAAATGAACATGTCGAGCAACACCTCACCCACACCGAAAAGACTAAGCTCGCATTGCCTCCAAAAATCAAAACAAGCCAAGGTCATGTTTGGACAAAGAAAATTAGAGTTGTTTGTGCGCGTTGCAATAACAGTTGGATGAGTGATTTAGAAAATGACTCTAAACCAATACTTATCAAGTTAATTCAATCTGTGCCACACACTATACCTATTGATGCGTCACGCACTCTTGCTAGATGGATTGCTCTTAAAATAATGGTCGGAGAACACAATCACCCAAATGATGTCGTCACATCCTCAGAAGATCGCGTAAAATTCAAATGCGCAGGAGACATTCCAGAAAATTTCAGAATATGGATTGCAAAATGTGGCGTTCGGGGCTGGCAAACGGCATATCTGCGCCATGCAGCGACGATGGGTTTATCTCTTGTCGATCCCCCCACACGTTGCAAGAACATTCAAAGCGTTACTTTCGGTATCGGCGACTTGCTTGTCCACGTTCTTCATACAACAGTTTTAGAACTTGATATTAAAGTTGAAAAATTAGGGCTTGTTCCTCTTCACCCCACAACTGCGCCTATAGCTTGGCCACCAAATGAAACTCTATCTGCTATCGATGCCCATTCCGTTGCTGGAATGCTGGACGGTTTAATCAAAAGGCCCGAGGTTATATGGAAGCCATTTCCCGCATAAACTGTTCATATTCTGAAAACCACCCTCGCCCCACGCCTAACGTTGCGAGCTGGCCGACACTCCGAAAACTGGACAATTTGGCAAGAACTTGGCGGCCTATTTCTCGACCTCAAACGGGAAACTATAGAGTTTCGGGCGATATTCTGAAATGTTTCCACTGTATACGTCGTGACTCAGGGAATGCCTGTTTAATGGCTTGCGAGTAATTTTTTCGTGCGAGCAGGAAAGTAATGTCACGATCAGGAACGGTGATTCCGATCTCGGCAATTTTCCCACGCAGCTTCGGTATTTCTTTCTTCTTGATCCGATCTATTGCGTCAGGAACAATCCCCTTGTTGTTTCTGACCCTAATGGGGTCATCGCAAATGTCGATCAAAAATATACCCGCTTCTTGCAATCTACGTAAGAACGTGACATAAGTTTCGATATTGGTAGGTCTTTCCTGAAAATAATGGTGAAAAATAGTGGCTGGTAAACTGCGGTCATTTTCGATTGAAAGGCCTATTTTCATGGGACAAGGTACATAAAAATAGCTTTTGCCATTCGCCGGTGGGGCCTCACCAATGAGCAGTGTCCTTACCACGCGGGGTCTATACTTTACGGATTCCTTTTGATAATCGATCATCATAAGTGCTTTTCACTCTCTCGTGATCTATCGTAGCGGTGTACTGCTAGAGCCCTGTAAAGCATTCGCCGCGAGACGCTGAGGGATTTCGCCACCATTGTCCGGGCCTTCCCCCTGCCCTATCAGCTTGGGGACATGGACCACCTGTTGCGCGGATAGCAGGCGCTTGCGGCCCATCTTCACGCCACGAGCTACAGCCGCCGCAGAATTTTGAGCGCCTCGACTACCTCCCGGCCTTTGGCTTCGATGATGTCCAGAAGCTCCTTCCAGGGCGCGAGGGTCTTCTTCCGGGCGTAGCTTCCCTTCCTTATCGTTTTTATCCCTTTGGCTTTTCTGTCGTTTCTTCCATTGACTCAGCAAGGGCTGTTTTTAAAGCTCTTAGTATTTTTAGGAGTCGGAATTGGACCTTGGTAATTTTTTGCCCGCGCTCTTCTTTCATTTCATATGACCAAAACGCCGCATCAATTTTGCGATAAACTGTTTTTCCTAGACGCGTCCTTTGCGTGAATCCGTACGGGAAAAAGCCCAAGATGGCAACAGACACGCCAAAAATTGTTGTAAAAACAGGGTCTTCAATTAGACCTTTCTTGATAAGTGACTCATATGTAGTATTGACACTTTTATATATGTTATTGATACCGTCTATATCGTCTGGCAACCCTAAATGGAATAAGAAATCGGAGTATATTGCAAATAGTATTTTATGATCGTCGTTTCTGGGAGTTAATTGGCTATAGTATAACAATATGGTTTCCGTGTGATATTTAAGTACATTTTTATAAGCATTTATGATCTTATCGGCGTCAAAGTCTGTTTGTACGTCAAGCAATTTAGCAACGGTCATAGGCCATATGTAGGCCGTTTTAGTTGTTAATACTAATGGTGTCTCATGTTTTAACCAATAGTGGTCTCTAGAGTCTATAAATCCATCATTGGTAAAATCAAGAATTGCAAGCTCTGATAGAGACAAATCAGCAGCATCTCCCATAGTTGTTTCCTTTCGCAAAGATTTTCCATTCACCTTGCAAGTCCTTACACCAATAGCCTGCCTTCTTTCCGAAACAGAATCTTAGGCATGTGCCGAGACCGCGTCCGCCTCCGGGATTGCGTCATATATCTCTTTGGATAGTACCGAGAAGGCGGCGCTTTCAAAGTCCTGGTCCTCCATGTAGCGTGTTACGATCTTGTCGTTTTCGCTCATGCGCTGCATCATGAATTCCTCGATGAGCTTGCGAAGACCAAGTTGGAATTTGTCAAACGGGTTCGCCCGCCGTAGCTGGATGACCTGTTCGTTCTTCGCCGCCCTTTCCTTGATCTTTTCAAAGAAAAGCCGGTCTTCCTCGGTAAAGTTTGTGCCGAAGCGCTCGTTTAATACCGTTATGATTTCCGACAAAGGGGCCTTTTCGTCCTTTGCCCTGCCTGTGCCCACTTCGGTCGGACTCTTTACCCCTTCGGGTTCACCTTGTTTCAGGTCTATCGTCCCGGAAAACATCCGTTGCAGGCGGTAGTATTGCAGGCCGACTTCATCACCCAGTTTCAAGGGACACCTGTCCGCTCGACTTGTAGATGAGGGAGCAGGAACCGTCCATAGCTGTAAAGCATTTCCAGGGAAGAATCAGTATAGGGCATGATCTGGCTAAGGAATGCATACAAGTGCACATAGCTGCCCAGTTTATCCCGAAAAGAACCGCGTTTTTCTTCCTCTTGGATCGCATTAAACCGGTCAACGGCTGGCTGCAAGAGCTTTTCCATGCGGGCATGGTCGGACGGTTTCTGTTTGTCGGGGGGGAGATAAAACACCTGGGCAAAGGCAAGGACCTCGACCCAATGATAGACCTGGGCCTCGTCCAGTTCCAGTTTGAGTTTTTCCAGTTGCTTGGGGTCCGAACCCTCATGGAGACTGGTCGCATTGTAGTAGGGGCTCCATATGAAGTTTGCCAGTTGGGAATGTGTCTCGACTGTCATTATTCCTTGTTCTTGCCCTTTCTGTAAGAATCTTTTTGGGATGAACTATTTAAGGCCGGGGGCTATTGTTTGAGCTTTGTGGGACTTTTTGCATGCCCTTGTTCGGGAAGAAACAAATCCCATCTGTCTTTGTACGACAGCACATCCTGGAGGGCGATGGAATACCATTCAGAGTCATTCTTCGTCTTGGCGGCGACGACTGCGCTTGGCACAACGTAATACTCGATTGCCTCGCCGGTTTTACTGGGTCGGAGGTTTACAAAGACATAAATGTGGGAAGGCGAGTGAGAGTCTTTCGTCTTTTTACTCATGAGCCAGAAATTAAAAACCCTCGCGTTCGTTTTGACTTGGACAGAAAACGCATTTGAGCAGTTTTGATCGGTTGCAGTATATCCGCCCCGGTTGCGCTACGGGACGTAGGCGAAGCAATGAGACCCCCTCGGGATAGCTCCGCCGCCACCATATAAACACCACGCATTCCTGTGAGTTGCCCTTTTGTTGCCATGGCTCCCCCTGGTAAACATCAATAGTAGCTATCGTTCCCGCTATGACCCTTCGAAATTTTCGCTAACTATATACCATAAATATTATACTAATAGGTAATTAGTGGGGCGAGATCGGGATTGTGGAAGCGAGAAAACGGCGTGGCGTTTCCCGATTTCTCACCGGAAGCCTATCCTGGCGCTTCCCTCTGACAGAACGATTTGAGGGGGGTGTATCCCGATTTTAAACCCATGATTTGACTCGATTTTGGATGATTGGATGATCGAAAATGAAATTAAGAGGCACACGAAGAAGCATACAAAAATAATTCACCAGTCCCACCTCAAAACGGAAAACGGGAGGGAGATTCAAATCCTCTCGCCCCGATTTTTCCCTTAATAACTGATTTGAGAAAATTCCGGTAATTCACGCTTATCTGTCCTGGTTTATCTCGAATCTTGTCCTGCAACGGACGCAATCGTAAGTATGTGTGTGCTCGGTAACTGTGCCGTCCCTTCGCAAGTAGCCCCTGGATTTCATCTCGTTCCTGGGTACGTTCCTAAGATCAGCCTTGCATATCGGGCAGAACTTTATATCCGGTTGTGGTCCGGGGAGATTGGCCATTTTTCCCCTTTCGTTTAAGTGTTGAGTGATACAGACGCAAGAAAACTACGATCTCTGTAAGCAAGATCAGGTCCCGGCCAGATAGCAATGGCACGCCGGGCAAGCTCTCTTCCACGATTTAGAATTGTTTCCTCATCCCAAGAATCGAAATCATGGAGGCTTTGGTTGATTGGGAGTAACGAACAGCGCAGTAATTCAGGCTTCTTTGTCTCCCAGGAGGAGTTTGAGACAGACGAGTTAAGTGGCTGGGTTAGAATAGTTAGATTGCCCATCGTCTGCACCAATCCGTTCCTCCGCTTGGTTGCTTCTGCTGTAGAATCCCCCGGCTCAATTTCCCAAAGCTCGTATGTTGTGAGCCCCTTGGAGCCGTCAGATAATGGCCAGTTCTCGATCCAGCTTTGAGGCATGATGTGTTCTACAGTTAACGGACTTTCGATGCTGATCCGCTCGGTTCGGTTTCCCAAATATGACTCACTAACCCGCCGCAAAATATGGACGATTTTAGGGTTATTAAGAGTCTGATAAGCGTGGCGGCTTCTAATCGCGTCATCGAAAGTCTCATCCTTAGGCCATTCCGAAGACTCTCCTTCCAGTTCAGACATGAATTGCCGGATGTTATCAGGCGTCGGGGCCTCCTTGCGCAGAAAACGCGTGAGGCTTAAGAAAATTCGATTATAGTTCTTAGTTGGCAGCCCGCAAACGGCACGCCTCAGCAAATAGGATTCAAGTGTAACGGAGATTGAATTCCAATCTGTTTCGGCAGTACCTGCATCTAGGAGGAGCAAAAGGAGGGGATAGGCTGTTCCAACGTCGAAACAGTCAAGAAAAGTTGATAGTGGGTAGAGGCAATCGTCCTTCCTCGGCTGAATTATACGGCGGAAATCATCTCCCTGCCTCGACAAGGTTGCCAATTCTTCACGGACGGTCTGAAAAGGGTGCTCTTTGTTGATCCAGGATTTATACTCTACAAACAGGTGCTTAATCGGTATATCCGAAGCCTTACGGCTGGCCAGAAAGTGTTGCAAAAAAAGGTCGTTTCTAGGGCGATAAAGTCGGCCTTGGCGAATCTCCTGACGCCAGAATTGGTCATCGAAGGGCCGCCAGTATTCTTGGTACAGGGCCTCGGGATTTTCGTTTTGACGCGCGGCACGGAGGAAGATGAAGTTGCGAAGCAGGTCTGCTGGAAGTAGCGGTTCTCCTCTTGCGTTCAGGGTTTCAAAAATGACTTGCGCGTCGTCATCGTGGTCCAAATCAATTACTACTACTTGCAAAGCGTTCTTTAAGGCTTGGAAACACTCATCAACGCGAGAATCGAGGGGATGAGTTCCAGCCATTGGCGGATCAGAATCGGTACCGATGAAGAATTCAGCCAATTTGTCGTAAAAGAAGAGATATGCTTCGATCATTCTAGGACGGGGGTCAGGCTTTCTGGCATATTTGCGCCAATGAAGGGGATATTTCTCTAATAAAGCACTGCGCGAGCTGGAAGCAGTGACGTCACTGAATTGAGAGCGGTCCAGTTGGGTGGGCCATACCTTGAACTTGTCCACCTCAGGATCAGCCATCATCCCCTTATTGAGAATAAATGAATCGCACTCTTTTGCCAGTTCTTCACATGCCTGTTCCTGGCAAAAATCTCGGAGTGCAGCCAGAAAGATTTGGAGCGTCGTCAAACGCTGCTGGCCGTCGATGACTTGGCGTTTTTCAACATGAGTAGTAGGGGTTTGCTTTTGGTCAAGCACCATTGCGCCGAGGAAGTGAACTGGGCCGTCTTTCCTGCCCTCAAGATATTCCATGAATTTGCGCGAGATATCTTCCCAAAGCGGCTCCCATTGATGCTCCAGGTTCCACACATATTGACGCTGGAACAAGGGAACCTCAAGACGAAGTTTCTTTTCGAAGACGGCAAGAAGAGGAACAGCATTTGCTTTCATTCTTTTACCTCTCACGAATCGCTTGCGGCTCACGGTTGCAGTCTGACGATTTGCTAGGCGATCGAGCTTGTAATTTCGATTTGCGACCGAGTCCAGCCGTGTTCTGCTGTTATTCTTGGCTTTTGCCAAGAGATAGTTGCCCGTATTTAGTTGGTAGGAGAGTAGTTCCTACGGCAGAAATCACAGCTAAACCTTGGTGCTTCACCTTGTCCGCTTGCGAGTGAATCTTTTTGTCTAGGGACTTGAACCCTCGGCCGCCGGCGGACAGGAAGGTGTTCTCGAACGCCAAATTTCCAGGCCGATGATTCGAGCGGCGAAAACGGCTTCAAGAAAAATTGCGGTACGCAATAGGTACGTAGCAGGAAAAGGCTACAAAGTAGCCTCTGTAACCCTTTGATTTCACTTATGGAGCTACGGGGATGCTCCTGTTGCTCCACCAAAATCAGGCTAAGTAGCCGAAATCCCTAGACCCACCTTCGACCAAATTTCCCGGTTTGTGTAAGTCTTTTGTGTAACATTGTCAATCGGAAAGCAGAATGTAAATTAAGTGTTTTCCGAATACCAACCACCACGGCAAACTCAGATCTCATTACCGAGTATCGAAACCACCTCATCGCTCGATATGCCCAAGTACCGCATAGTGACGGCTGGGGAGGCATGGTTGAATCGTTTCATCAGGATCTCCCATCCCACACCATAGCGGGTGCGCTGTACGTACCCAAATGTTTTTCTTAATGAGTGCGCACCGTAATTACCACGAAGGTTAATTGCCTTTGTCCAAGATTTGACCATGCCATTCACCGATGCTGTAGTCAACGCCTTACCGCCCTTTCTTGAAGGGAACAGGAAATCACATTCCAGCGGCCTTGCAGCCTCCAGATAGCCTTGGAGCGCCTTGTACACCGATTTATTAACCATGAGGACGTTAGTTTTGCCTGTCTTGGATTCTTTCACCATTACCGACTCACCCGCCTTAAGGCTCTTCACATCCTCCACCCTGAGCCGAAGTAAATCACCTGTCCTAAGCCCATTGTTCACGCCGGTGACAAACAGCAGCAGATCACGAGGCTTCCCAACCAGCATCTTCTTGATTGCACCGATTGCGGCTAAGTCCCTGATCGGATCAACGGCAATGGAATCACCCTTTTGCGGATGGTTAGGATTTCGAATCGCCTTGGCTGTGCTCATCTTCTTTCCCTTGTTCATTTGTAGAATCGTCGATAAATAATCCTAACTAATATATGTATTTATACCATATAGTTGGGATTAAAGTCAAGTCGAAAATCCACACGACAAAAGACATTCTATCAAACCCTTACTGATAGCCAATCCGCAGCATGTCACATTCTCAATCCTAAGTAATAGAGAAAAGATAGGATTCATTCCAGTTTATTGAAAAAACATGTAGCCCTCGATCATTTAATTGAGACTCATTATGAATAGTGAAATTCACCGGGAGGGTCAGCAGCGAATTCAAAGCGAAATTTTGCCCTTTCCAGCCATTTTCCCTAAGTCGCCCATACCTGAAGTCATCTTTACCTGAGAAAGTGGGAATGGTGGCATGGTTGTGGTGGCATTTTTTGTGGCGGAGCGGAGTCCACTTAGTATCTTCGCCGGTGAGTTGGATCGAGTCTTGGAAGATTCCCCGGCATCCACTAAACGCGAAAGCCGGAGATAATTCATTCTGGTCACCCCTGCTGATCGAGGTCACTCAGATCAACCTCTGTCAACAAGGGGGTTAGGTCAAGGTCAAGATCCAAAATAGGGTTGCAGCCCCCTTCGAGCGGCCTGATTCCACATTTACAACGGGAAATGTATTGGCCTTGCTTGTTGCCGCGATTGGCGAGGTCGATGATCTCACACCTTTCTCCGCACTGTTCACATCCTTCCATTGTCTACCCAATGATAAACGGACCAACGGTGTTGTCTGTTTTGTCTTCAATTTTGTGATGGTCGGTCATCTTCGATTGTTCATCAATCCCAAGCACGATTTCCCGCAGCATCGTTTCAAGTTGGGGGTCCATGGGGTCAATCCCACCAAAGACTCTCGAAAGTTTGCCCTCAGATATCGAATGTCCAAATTCCTCCTAAAGCATTTGCCGGACCTTCTAAAGGGGGAGCCGGGACTTTCTTCGATGTGTGTCCAGATAATGCGGAGTTGGTGCATATTTGCTCTTCATTTTTTGTGTCCTCCTGTTCGCAGTGTGGTTTTATCGACACCGGCATCATGGTCGGCATCGTCATGTTTAATCAATTAATACAAAAATATCTTTGATGAGAGGCAAAAGAGTACGGTATTATGGCCGATAGCGGCGGCGAACTTGGTGGGATGAGCATAGAAGGCAGGGACGGAGGGGTGGAAAACGGAGATACCCCGAATCCAAGGGGCGGTGTGAGGGGCGTTATTCCTAGCAGGACGTTATACTGAGATTCTGCCAATGAACGCAGCATAAAGAATTGGAAGATCGCTTGAGCTGAAAGGGATACCGGAAATTATGAGCGGGAAATTCAAAAAGGCAATGGAACTCATTAGCCGGGGCAAGATGCTTGTGAATATATAGGTATTAAAAGATTCACAAATGACACCCGCGTCCCGGTCTTTCGGTTTTAAGAAATCAAGTTCAAATCTATCTATCAGATATTCCAGTGTTTGTTTGCGGTGTAATATCTGGAATTCGACGGTTGTCCAGTGTCTGACGGTATCTTGAGGCACCTTGAGAATTTTCGCTATGTTTTTGAATCCAAGCTTTTTTGTTGCCTTGTATTTTATGAAATTCGCTAGAATTCTCAGGTGTTCCCGCTTGATGGTGGACAGGGATTTGTCCTTTTCCGTTTTCAATTGGATATTCTTGGCGTTGGTATACTGAAAAAATTCTCGGAAGTCCTTTTCAGTTACGATTTTGTTCTTCGTTGCGAACTGTTTCCGATCTCTTGGATCTTCTTCCTTTGTTCTTCGACCCCGCTGGAAGTTTTCGTAGTGATCCTTGTATCTGGCAAAAACATGGATGTTATCAAATGGTATTGTTTCGAAATAGAGAAATCCGTTCTTCGTGAATATGGTTTTCAGGTCAGCCAATCTTTTAAAATCAAAATCAAAATTAAAGCTGCGCTCTTCTTCTATGTTTCTGTACTCTTCCCCGGTAAGCCATTCAAGCATCGAGGTAATCCGATTTTGGGGATATTTGGTATCTTTAAACCGCTCAAGTTTTCGGAATTCAGATTCAATGAACTTTGCCTTCTTGTTGGTACTTCCCTTAAACTGGACGCCAGTGATGGATGAGAGTAAGTCTTCTTTTCCAGACCGTTCAAGCATCGTGTAGGCGCGGGTTTTGATTGACAACCATCCTCTGCCGGTGTGTTTTTTTTCAAAAATTTCTCTTTTTCCCCTGATCCTTTCAACATGATCGGCAACTGCTCTGGAAATAATTCCGAAGTTTCCTTCGATGATCTCATCTGGTACTGCTTGGGTCACCGCAAATCCATCGGTTGTCCAGTATAAAGGACGTGTTGAAAGGTTATCCTGTAAATAGTTCAGTATTTCAAAGGCGATGGCTCTGACCAAACTGGTGATATACACAGCAATAAAGGAATTCGATATTTGAGATTTTGGGATAACTCCGGTTACCAGATCGCCCTTCCGGCTTTTTTTCAGGTTCAGGGTATTCTTTCCAGAATAGCCTTGGGCAAATTTTCCATATGTCGAATTGGCGATAAGCTTCATAAACTTTTCTTTAAACTCATCCCTGCCACGCGCCATGTTCCGTCTATCCCCGATATCACTCTGGAACTCACTGATGACACTTGTGGAAGATATCCTTGGGTAAATCACTCCATAGAAGCCGGTTATTTCCGAAAATGAATTATATGCGGCAAGAAATTCAAAACTCGACATCCAGTACTGTTCAGTTTCGCGGGTAAACACCCCGGCATCGTTGACTTTATGAATGAGAACAGGGTATCGACATTCCGGTTTGTGTCGCCACTTTTCGGCATACACCCTGCCGAAACTGAACGCATTCTCCGTGAGATATTTAAAACATTCACCTGCCGAGTAAAAAAGAATGGGGTTTGAGAAATCAAATTGACCGATGGTGGTTTGAACGGTCCCATAGGCTGACCGCAGATCGTAGTCAAAGACAGTGCAGTCCGGGATATAACCTCTCATGTAGACTTCATTCCTGCCGCCGTAGAGGATACCTGAGAAGATCTCTTCGATCCCCTTCTTTGATTTCAGCGTTTTGGAACGTCTGGTTTTCCCGCCTTTGAACGTTTTGTTGGATTCAGTGTAGTATCCTAAATTCTTCGCTTCACCGGGATTATCCTTCATCCTTTTGGCAAGGATAGCCGCCCCTATACCGCCAACCGTCTTGGATAATCTTTCCAATCCGATTTCCTGAGCTATCTCCTAAATTCTTTTAAAGGCGATGGCTGTGATCTTCGCATCATTGAGCGCATAGCGCCGGAATAGTTCTCTATCTGAATGATATAAATCAATGATCTTGTCGCTTCGGTACTCACCGATATCGATCTTTTCAATTCCAAGAATCTTGCCCACTTTCTCCAGCGACATCAAAGTCAGTTGGAAAGTATCGTAGAGGTCCACTGTGATTCCGTTTATGGTAAATTTTCCAGATATTGATTTGGACGAATAAATGGCATGGCTCCCTAAAATCATCTCCCTTCCATCTTCGATGGTGGAAAGCTCAGCCTTTCCGAAATGTGTGACCAATACGATTTCGGTGGTATCTGGATGGAGTTTTTGGATTTCGGCTATTAGGTCGGAGGACGTTACGGAACCGGACTCGATGCAGTCGATCAAGACCTCTTCCTGCGTCTCGAAGATATATAACTGGTGCGAAATGGGTATTTGTTTTTGTACTAATTTATCATAATAGAACTCGGAGTCCTACCCGACAGTTAGTATTGGACTTTTGGCTTGCATGGCCGATGCTCCGGTGGTTCTCAAGAGTTCGTGGTTCAGGAAACCTACCTTCTTCGCTTTGCTGGCAGAAAGGTGGGTTTTCTTTTTTCATTATATTTTTTGCCCTTATTCCAATGCCTCCGGCAATAGCGCCGATACCTTCAACATTTGTTCCGCATTATTTCCATCAGTCCCGGTCTTACAACGGTTCTAGAGCATCTCCAGAAGGCATCCCGGCATCTTTCCGGTGATACCTTGCGCTGAAAGTTCCTGAAAACGGTGGCACAGGCTACAGATCAAATCAGTGTCTGCTGCCACCTGCATCCAGAACTGTATGGGGATAGTTTCCGATTTTTCATTCATGGGTATTTTCCCCTTCATCCGCTTCGTTTTCGCGCAGTATCCTTTCGATTTGTCTTTCGAGTTGTGGACTCATCCTGTCAATCCCGCGCAGAGCACGGGATAACGAGTTCTCGGACGGTGTGCCGCCAAGCAAGAGCCGTAATTGCTACAAGGTAATTTTTTTCTCGATGATTCGCTGCCGCAAGGGATGGTTGCTGACTTCGATCTCGCTGAGTTTCATTTTATTGCTCCTTGGTTGTGTTTTCGGGTAATCGTTGCACATCCATAAAACGCCATGGACTGCACCCCAATTTATCATCATTATTCTTCTATATAGATTAGTATGTTTTTAAAGAGTGAAGGACCGGCGTGATTTATCAATTTTCAAAAAAAATCTCCGGTTGGCCGGTTTCCGTTGAGGGTTTTGCTGGTGGGAGTTGGGATAGAGAGACCACACTAGAAGCAGTAAATGTAGTGGGGTAAAACCAATGACGTGGTCATGAGTTCACGGCTGAGGCCGCCCCTTCAGTAGAAAGATGGGTATATCTCAGGTCTGGCATATTTTGAGGTAGCGAGATGGGATAAATTGTCCGAAGACGGACTTGAGTTGACACATTGCATAAGAAAGGGTGGTCAGGTACCCTCTTGGAGATTGTCGCCAAACAACCCAAGAGAAAGGAACCTTTATGACCACCCAGGAAAAGCTCGTAAAACGTAAGTTAAGTCTACTAGAACTCGCCGAATTCCTCAACAATGTTTCACAGGCCTGCAAGATTAACGGTGTTTCCCGCCAACACTTCTATGACATCAAGAAAGCTTATGATGAAGATGGGTTGGAAGGTTTGGCTGAGAAGACCAAGAAAAAGCCATGCATGAAGAACAGGGTTTCCCCGGAGGTTGAGGAGGCTGTGCTCACGATGGCCAATGAGTTTCCAGCTTACGGCCAAATGAGAGCTTCAAACGAGCTGAGGAAAGCCGGCACTCTAGTATCCGGTGGCGGTGTAAGAAGCATATGGTTGCGCCACGGGCTGGAGACTTTCAAAAAAAGGCTAAAGGCTCTTGAGGAGCGCGCGGCAGCCGAGGGGATCGTCTACACCGAGGCCCAGCTCTGCGCCCTGGAAGCATCCAAGAGGTCTCGTGAGTCCCATCCCGACGAGATCGAGACGCAACATCCGGGATATCTCGTGAGCCAGGATACTTTCTATGTCGGCTACCTCAAAGGCGTGGGCAGGATTTACCAGCAAACAGCCATCGACACCTTTTCTTCGCTGGGTTTTGCAAAGCTTTATACTGCCAAAATCCCGGTGACTGCCGCCGATCTTCTGAACGACCAAGTCCTTCCCTTCTTCGAAAAAGAAGGCGTGCCGGTGCTTAGGGTTCTCACCGATAGGGGAACAGAATACTGTGGCGCCCCGGATCGGCACCCTTACCAGCTGTTTTTGCAGCTAAACGACATCGAGCACACCAAAACCAAGGTGAAAAGCCCTCAGACCAATGGTATATGTGAGCGGCTACACCAGACGATGCTAAATGAGTTCTATCGGATTGCTTTCCGCAAGAGAATTTACTCAGACATCGAGACGCTCCAAGAGGACCTCGATCTTTTCATGGACAGATACAACAATCAGAGGACCCATCAGGGAAAACGTTGCCTTGGCCGGACGCCGATAGCAACATTTATCGAAGGCAAGAAATTGTACGATGAAAAGAACTTGAACGAGAGTTTTGGAATGTAGCTGTCATTGACAATCCCAAGGGGGAACCTGGCCCAGTGTCAAATCAAGTTTCGTTCAGGACAGATAAATCGATACCGTAATCCAATTGAGAGATGACCTCTAATTTTGTCTTTATGATATACTCTTTCCCGTATCTTTTCATAGTTTCAGGATTTAATTCATCTTCCTCCTTGCTAACGGCATGACCGACGATCTCCGACACAACTTTGAGTTGGTTCGAATTTAAAATGTTCTGCTTGAACCAATTAATGAAAGTGTGACGGAAAGAGTGGTAATCAAGCCCTTTAGCGTTCTTTGGAATTCCACACTTCAATTTGTAATTTGCGTTGAACCAACGACTCACAGTATCACCATAATTATATTTTTTCCTACTAATCTCTGGAAAAAGTCTTTCTTCTCCATGTTCACGGAGGAATATGCAATAATTATGAAGATTTAATTGGAACAGAATTGGATGAAATGGGACATCTCGCCAACCACGTGGTGTCTTTACGCTCTTATCGTTTCCGTCTGATTGTTCATCTTCTTCCACTCGAAAGAACCAGATACCATCTTCTTCTTGGATATCATTAAGATATAGTTGGGCAATTTCATTTTGCCGCATGCCGGAAAAAAGAGCGATAATGGGGGTCCAGAAATGAAAGGGTTTCTGGAATTCATCATTAAGATATTGCGTTGAGCGGAGTAAATTGGTTAATTGTTCGCTTGAAAAAGCCTTTCTCTTGCCGTTTGCTCTAGGATTCACAAGTTTCAAGTCCTTGACAGGGTTACTTGGAACACCCCAACGATTTACCACAGCATGTTCAAACAGAGAATACAGCCGCGAGATATGGTCATTAATGGTCGTAATATCCAACAAATGCTCTTTGGGGATGTTCATCTTGATTATATCGTGAATGGTCAGATTTTTGTATTGTGAACGTTTATTCCTATTTGATGGAAATTTCAGCAAAGCATTCCGATATTCTCTTAATTTCTCATTGGTTATTTCACTGATCAGAACGTTGCCGAAGTACTCCACAGCCAACCCCAACGAACTTTCGAATTTATCCTTTGTCTTTGGATTCCATTCTCTGCCCCGGTCAGTGTTTTTACCGTCGATGAATTTGCGAACCGCATCTTTGAACGGAATCGAATCCGGTGCGGTGACCTTTGGAAGCGTTTGTTTAGTTGGGAAATATGGCAATTCAAACTCAAAATCTCCCAACTCTCTCTTCATCATAATGTCATTGGCAAGGATTTCGCCCTTCAACACCTCACGGCAAAGTACCTTGTATGCTGGTGAATCAGGATCGAGAATTATCCCCTCCGTTTTTAGTATGTCATCCGCAATGTGCGTGACATCACTGTGGTCGTTTTTCAGGAGTCCATCTTTGTAAGCGGAGTTTTCCAATTTAGTGAGAGCGTGGGCATACCCACGGCGCTCCACACGCACCGGGAAAATAACGCTCATCTCTTCATGCAAGTCCAACAGTCTTTTAACATGATCCATGACCATTTTTTTTATATCGTCTGGACTGATTTCCCTGAATTTCTCCATATCCCCGTTTCGCCTTATTTTCAGAAAAAGTTCAAAAATGAACGCACTTATGGAATGAGCACGTTTTTTTGCTTCGCCCAATGATACTGTGCGAAGAGAATAGCGTAACTCGGTCTTACCGATTTTTTTTCTGAGATCGGCAGGGACCACAACCCTGACACAATAGGAATACGGATTTCTGATGAGGTAGCATGAAGAAAAAAATTTTCCCATCCTCGCCCTCGCCGCTTTGTGTAAGCGGTTCGTGTAAGTGGTCGAAGATGGGAAGGTGAGAAAAAAATCCTTAAATATTACGATGTTGGATTGGAGCTACGGGGAGTCGAACCCCGGACCTCTTGAATGCCATTCAAGCGCTCTCCCAACTGAGCTACAGCCCCGGGTAACCGTCCAGCCAGAATCACATCCAGGCCTCGCGGTAATGTTCTTGTGTATCCAATTTATAAGGAGCTGTCAAGCTCATTAAAGCCAATTAGCCCAATCCTCCGTCCCCCGCCCTCTTGCTTCCTGCTCCTCGCGTCCCGCTCTTCGCACAGCCCCCAGTCCCCCGATCAAATACGTTTCGGGGGCAGGCTCTCAGTCCTTCCTCCTTCGTTCTCGCATTTCCCTTGACAGCGGACAAATCGCCTGTTTAGAATTCGACGAAGCCGGAGTGGTGGAACTGGTAGACGCGCTGGACTCAAAATCCAGTATCCGCAAGGATGTGCGAGTTCGATTCTCGCCTCCGGCACTCACTTTGCGGGCTATGCCCGCTTTTTCATTTCTGTGATTGTGCCCGTTTTTGTGCCCGGAACGGAATTCAGGTTAGGCTTCCTGCCTGGTGGCGGCAAGTTCCAGATCGCCCTCGCCGACAATGTTACAGCGGTCAAAGATTGAGCTGGTCTTGTGCCCTGAGATCGTCACGGCACACGCTCAGGGATGCCGGCCCGAACCAAATTCCGGACTGCTGTTCGCGCCACAGGTATGATTTTTATCACCACGAAGCGCACGAAGGGCCGCGAAGGGAAATGAAAAGATCGTAACAGCCCGATCCATCGTGACTTTTCGAACCCCGGATCAAGGCCACTTCCGGGGCAGGCTCTAATCCCGTGCTCGCACACGAAGGGCTGCGAAGCGCACGAAGACAGCCGGAGTCCAAAATCTTGTTAAAAAAACAAGAAAATGACGGATTGTAGTGCAGATAGCAAAACCCAACCGGGTACGGAGAGCAAACGGCGTGAAATCGAAGCAACCACTCTTCTGCCTAACGCCTGGTCTTTGTGAAACAACTAAAATACAGAGAGGGCCTTGTGAGTTTTTCGCCTCATCCGTGTTCATCCTTATTGATTAGTGTGGATGGACACGGATGTGAGGAGAAGTCACGGTCGGCGCTCCGGGCCATGAAAGACCAGCGGATTATATAAGATATCGAGCTTTTACCTAATATGTCGAGTATTCGCCTAATTTATGGGCCTTACAGATATCAAGCAAACAGTCTAAAATTTCGATCCGTTCATTAATGTGGGGGGGCAGATGCTTCGAAGCAGAATCAACTACATTTTGCTGGACAAGAAAATGAAGGTCGGGACGCTCATCGATCGATCGGGATTGGCGAAAGAAACCATTCTCCGCGCCAGACAAGACGATACTTTCCCATCTTGCAGTATCCGGACCCTTGAGATTATCGCCCGTGCGCTTGGCGTGAAGGTGAAGGATTTGTTCGAGGAGGTTTAGCCTCCGATGAATGCATTCGGTTTAGCGCCGGTCTATTATTGCAGTATGAAAGTTATTCGTGGTCATAATAATTTCCTCACGGTCATTAATGTCGTCATTCGTGTTTGATTGTTTTTGAGTCCGAATCCAATGTCTTTTTAGATTACGGCCAAAAGAAGGACTGGACCCCGGCTTAAAGCCTGCCGGGGTGACGTACGCGGCGTGTGACCCAGCGGATAGTATGAAGCGTGCCAACGTTTCAACCGCTTTGAGCGGTCCAGGGTTTTCCAGGCCCCCGGCTTTGCCGGAGGTATATGCCTTCGCCGAAAACTTATCAAAAGATGAAACTTTACAACCATCCGGAACTGCGGTAAAGATGGCGGGTCGGTTGGAGGGACTCAAAATCCGGTATCCGCAAGGATGTGCGAGTTCGATTCCCGCCTTCGGCACTCGTTTTAGAGATGTTGCCTGTCTTCGGGACCTGCCCTGCAGGTCGAAGCCGCCGCCTTGTTTCGGGCTGAAGATCGAGCTGTGGAGGTTAATGGAGGTCGGATTACCCCTTTCCTTTTCGCCTGATCAGTTTCAATACTTCGCCCATTGTTGGCCCATGTCCGCTTCCGTTTGGCGCCTGAGTGTGTTTACGTCTAACTATATCAACATACTCGAAAATGAGCTCAAAGGAGTCGAATATCATGACATCCGGGATCTATGTTTTGTCTTTTACTGCCGCGGGCGCCACTTTTGGCGAGGGAATAGCCGTTGTAAAAGATGGATTCGTAAATGGCGGAGATTTGACTTACTTTTATCGCGGCACTTATAGTGACTCCGGGGACCGGCTCAAGGCTTCGGTGGAAGTCAAACATTACAAGGGGCCGCTCAATAATGTGCTTGGGCCTATCGAACAGTTTGTGCTCTCTTTATCCGGGCAAAGGTCCGGGGACAAGTTCGTGCTGACCGGAAACCCTGAGAATATGCCCGGCGCAATGATAGAGATCATAGGAACCAAAATTGCCGAGGTATTGGGATAAACGTTGCCGATATTTGTCAATTAAATAATTGATAGCTTTCCCTTGCTCCGACCGCGCTTCCGCTCTATACTCGAATCCGGTGGAGGAGGCTTTTTCGGGCTCTATAGTCAGTATCATCATGGACATGCGAGTTCGATTCCGGCCTCCGGGGCTCTATTTTTCCCTTGGTTTTTTTACTTAGCCGACAAATTATCCAGGGCCGTTTCAGCGGTTAGCCGGACATCTTTCAGGTACGCGCGCAATCTCCTGGAGCGGCTTTAATAATGTTCGAAGCCTTCATGGTTTCGATGCGAGTGAGTTCATCTTCGTTTTCAGGTGAGAGCAATTTTAAATGGCGGTTGTTTCAAACAGACGAGAGGGGGTAAATCTTATGAAAGGGAAATTGCTTTTGGTGGTTTCTATTCTCCTGATCCTTCTCGGAGGGATCGTCGCGAATGTAGTCCAGAATGACTCCTGCAATGTCCAGGTACGAGACATTCGTTTTGCGGGGACAGGGGGTAAAATCATGAGCGCCCTTCTGTTCATCCCGAAAAACGCTACGCCCAAAACGCCGGCCCCGGGCATTCTCGCGATCCACGGGTACATCAACTCAAGGGAGACACAGTCGGGATTCGCCATCGAATTCGCACGGCGCGGCTGGGTTGTCCTCGAGCTCGATCAGACCGGGCACGGCTACTCCGACCCGCCGGCGTTCTCGAACGGTTATGGCGGTCCCGACGGACTCGCCTATCTGCGAACCCTCGATTTTGTGGATAAGAGCAAAATCGGCCTCGAAGGCCACTCGATGGGCGGCTGGGCGTGTCTGGCCGCGGCAAAAGTGCATCCCAACGACTATACTGCGATCGTGCTGGAGGGATCGAGCACCGGAAAACCGTTTGCGCCTGAAGGAGACACTGCCTATCCCAAAAACATGGCCCTGGTATTCAGCACCCACGATGAGTTTTCGATGCTCATGTGGGGAGTGCCCACAGCCGGCGAGGTGGTAAAAAGCGAGAAACTCAAGAGCGTATTCGGCACAACCGAACCTATAGAGCCGGAAAAAGTATATGGGTCAATCGAAGCCGGAACGGCCCGCATTCTCTATCAGCCGAATACTACCCACCCCGGGGATCATCTGTCTACTGCGGCAATCGGTTATGCGATTCAGTGGTTTCAGAAAACCCTGGGCCAGGAAAATACGCTTCCTCCCGGCAATCAGATATGGTACTGGAAAGAGGCGGCGACTCTTGTCGGTTTCATCGGAGCCATCCTGCTCCTGTTTGCCGCAGGCGACCTGCTGCTGCAGACAGGACGGTTCAGCTCGCTTAAAGGGACGCCTCAAAACCCCAAGCCCGCGACCGGCGCCGGATGGTGGATTGGCTTTGGGCTCATGTTTTTCGTTCCGACCCTCACCTACTTACATTTGACGCTTTTCGGAAATCTCCTCGCGAAAGCTTCTCCGGTCTTTCCGCAACAGGTTACGAACTGCATCCTGTTCTGGATGGTGGTCAATTCACTTATCTCCCTTATTTTGTTCTCGATATGGCATTTCACATCGAACAGGAAGAAGGGGGGCAATTTAATATCCTACGGTATCAAGGCCCCGGCAGGCATGGACTGGAAAAAGATCGGGCTTTCCGCCTGGTTTGCCTTCCTTGTAACCGCGGCAGTCTACCTGTCAGTGGTGCTCGTGGCGTATTTCTTCAATGTGGACTTCAGGTTCTGGATCATGCCGCTGAAACCCATGAGCCTTTTACAGACGAAGATTGCACTTAGATACCTCATACCCTTCGCCCTGTTTTACATCATGTTTGCAATCGTTTTGCAAGGGCAGATGCGGTCCCTTACGGGAAGCACAGCCAAGAGAATGATCATGAGCGCGGTTGTCGCATCGCTTGGTTATCTGGCGTTGCTTCTCGTCCTTTATATACCTCTTTTGTCAGGCGGCGCAGTCCCGGTTCCGGATGCACTACACATGACGCTCTACGTTATCGTGGCTATGCAGTTGCTGCCCTTGTTCGTTTTAGTAAGTGTTATATCGGCCTATTTCTTTGAGAAGACCGGTCTTGTATATGCCGGCGCTTTTATCAACGCGATGTTCATCACCTGGTATATTGTAGCGTCGGAGGCAACGCATATTGCTTTTTAATGAGTGACTGTCAGGGCTGTAACCTCCTCTATTTCGATAGAGGGGGTTACATGCCGTCATTCGTATCTCATACGTGTTCCTGCGGCATACTCTGGGATCTGCCATATATTCTTTTTGGATAGCTGAGTTCCTCTAATAAGCCTTCTCCACATATTATTATAGCTTGTGTCTCAGCATGGAATCGATTATTCTACATAATAGTTTCCAAGCTCTTTCTTGCCCGATACTCCGAATGCAAAAAGAAGGTAAAGCAACCCTTGAATTCTATTTTGCGCCGAGGAGAAAATGAACTGTCCCAGTTGCAACAGTGAAAATGCCGACAAAGACAGATTTTGCCGCCAGTGCGGGACGCAGCTTTTGGCGATCTGCCCTCATTGTCGAACACCGGCCTTTCCGGGCGACAGGTTTTGCGGCGCATGCGGGCAGAGGCTGGAAAGCGAGGAAAAGCATGCACACGAACTCCCGGAGCCCGGCAGCGAACGAAAATACGTGAGTGTTCTCTTTGCTGACATCTCCGGCTATACGGCGATTGCACAGAAACTCGACCCGGAAGAGGTCAGAGATATTGTTCGCCAGGTTTTCGCCGAGGTGGTGGGGATCATATCGAAGTATGGAGGTTCCATCGAGAAATATGCAGGCGATGCGATAATGGCCGTTTTCGGCGTTCCGAAATCCCACGAGGACGATCCGGTCAGGGCCATTAAAGCGGCAAGAGAGATACACCATGCGCTGGGTAGTGGGAATCGCGGGCTTGAAGAGAAGATCGGGAATCCGTTATCGATGCACATCGGCATCAACACCGGCTTGGTGGTGACCGGTCAGATCGGCGTAGAGAAGGGAATGCTCGGCGTCTCCGGAGATACCGTAAACATCGCATCCAGACTGTGCGACCTTGCCGCACCTCGTGACACCCTGGTCGGGTATGGCACATACACGCAGGCAGAAGGGTTTTTCAATTTTGAACAGTTGCAGCCGATAAAAGTCAAAGGGAGGACAGGGTCGGTCGTGATCTACAGGGTCCTGTCATCGAGGGAGCTGCCCAGTAAAACCCATCGGCTGTCAGGTCTAAGGTCCAGCCTCATTGGACGGCGGCAGGAATTGACTCTTCTCACTGAAGCCGTTAACCGGCTCGTGTGCGGCGAGGGGGCGATTTTCGCCATATGCGGTGATGCCGGAACAGGTAAGAGCAGGCTTATCGACGAGTTCAAGTCAACTTTGGACCTCGGTTCTCTGCAGTGGCTCGAGGGGAACTCGTATCCATACACTCAAAGCAACCCCTATTATCCGCTGATCGATCTGCTGAATCGCGCGTTCGGGATCGATGAAAGCGACTCACCCGAGGTAGTCAGGGGGAAAGCGGAAGCCAACATCAAGGCGCTGATAGGTGACAGACGCGACATCATACCTTATCTGGGCGGTCTTCTGTCCATCGACTACTCAGAGACCGAGGAGATAAGCCCGGAAGACTGGAGACATCGTTTGCGCAAGGCGATCCAGGGGGTCCTCTCCGCCCTTGTGAACAGGACACCGACAATTGTCTGCGTTGAAGACCTTCATTGGGCAGACCCTTCATCACTGGATCTTCTGCGTTCCCTTCTTTGTGAAACGAATTACCCCGCCTTGTTTTTATGTGCATACAGGCCCCCTTTACGTCTTTTATCGGACGAACACTTGCGGGTCATGGTCAATGATTACCATGAGATCCGGCTCCAGGACCTCTCCAATTCTGAAATGATGGAAATGGTCGAATCTCTTCTGGGTGTCGAGGACGTTCCCGAAGAGTTGAAGCAGTTTATCCAGGAGAAAGTGGGAGGAAACCCGTTTTACATCGAAGAGGTAATCAATTCTCTGATCGAATCTGAAATTCTCAGGTCGGGGACCGGTTGGCAGATCTGTGAGCCAATTGGCAAAGCCGATATACCTGCGACGGTACATGGTATAGTTTCGGCAAGGGTCGACCGTCTTAACGGCGCCGCGAAATTGCTGCTTCAGGAGGCTTCAGTTATAGGAAAGACCTTTCCTTTCGGCGTGCTGAAAAGGATCACTACACTCGAATCCCCCGATCAATTGCTTGAGAGACTGGAACAACTGGACCTGGTGAGAGCCACAGGCGTCCATCCGGACAGGGAGTATTCCTTCAAGCATTCTCTTACCCAGGAGGCGGTATACAACGGACTGCTCATAAAACACAGAAAAGACATCCATGAACGCGTAGGCCTTGCTATGGAACACGTGTTCCGCGACAGGCTTCCGGAATTCTGGGAAACACTGGGCCTTCACTTCAAACAGGGCAGGTCGATGACAAAGGCCATCGATTACCTCATGAAATCGGGCGAGAAGAGTTTCAGAAAGTGCGCCCTGGAGGAGTCTCACCAGCACTACAAGGAAGCTTTCGATCTCTTGCTGTCAAATTCCTGCAGATCGAGGGAAGAAGACATCCTTCTGGTCGAGCTGCTTATCGAATGGGCTTCGGTGTTTTATTACAGGGGCTGTTTCAGTGACCTTGCCGAATTGCTTTTGACGCATAAGGGAATAGTCGAACTGCTGGATGACAAGGCGAAGACCGGGATTTTTTATGCGTGGCTGGGTTTCGCGATTTTTGGCCGGGGAGAGAACCTCGGTGATTCCTATCAATGCCTTCACAAATCGCTCGAACTGGGCGAACTTTGCGGCAATAAGCGGATCATAGCATATTCGTGCGCTTTCCTCATCAAGATCTGCGCGGAGCTTGGTGAGATCGAAGAGGCGATCCGCTACGAGGAGAGGAGCCGCGAACTAATCGGGATTTTCCCGTCCGATGCATACCTCTACCTGCACTATTTTACCGGTAAGGCATATATCGCATGGTTTACCGGTAACCAGGAGATGCTCTTTGAGAGCGGCAAGGCCCTTGTGGATTACGGCCGGGACAAATCCAACATTCGCATTCTTTTATCCGGCTCGATAATCACCAGCGTTTATCACCACACCAACTCAGACACCCATTCGGCTGTCTCATGTCTGCTGGAAGTGCTTCAGACCACTGAGGACCCTTACCATGCACAGTTTGGCAGGGCTTTGCTGGGCATGTATTACATCCACCTTGGCAAACCGGAGGACGCAGAAAAAGTACTCACGGAAGTGATAAAATTCGGTGATGAGACCGGCACAGAGTATATGAAAACATTTGCGAACCTGTTTCTCGGACTGGCTTTATCTGCTCAAGGCCGTTTAAACGAGGGAGTCGGGCTGGTTGAAGAATCGGCGCACGAATTTCTTCGCTGTCAGCGAAACATATTTTACTGCGTGGCAGAAATCGTTCTTGGCAGTATATACATGCAGATACTGCAAAGATCGGGGGACAAGAAACTCTCCACGGTTCTGAGGAACCTTGTATTTTTTGTATCCAGCCGCCCATTTGCAGCGGACAAAGCACAGGCTCACCTGGAAAAGGCGATCCAGCTCTTAACGAAGGCCGGGGCAAATGGGTTTCTTGGAGAGCCATATCTTCAACTGGGCATGCTGCACAAGCTCAAAGGAAGAGCGGAAGAGGCCCTACAGTGCACACGGGAAGCCGTCCGGATTTATCAGCAATGCGGCAGCAAGGCAAACGCAAAGAGGGCCAGGGAAATCCTGGAGTCCCTCGGACCGTCTTAAAGGATTGCCATGCGAATCCTGCTGATTGGGCCACGCTCGGAATTTCCCGATGGAACACCTGGTTGGCTTCTTGTGCCGCAGATGTCTTTGCTGATTCTGGAGGCGCTCACCGGAGATGAGCATCAAGTCAGGATAGTCGAAGAGGAGTTGGAGTCCGTTCCCATGGACGGATGCTGGGACCTCGTCGGGATAACCTCCATGACGGCGACAGCCAACCGCGCGTACGCCCTGGCGGACGAGTTTCGGGGGAGAGGCGTCAAAGTGGTCCTGGGCGGGGTGCATGCTTCGGTTATGCCGGAGGAAGCATCCGAACATGCCGATGCAGTGGTGGTTGGAGAAGCGGAATCGCTATGGGCCGGAATCTTGGAGGATGCCGAAGCCGACAGGCTGGCTCGATTCTATTTGAACTCCAAACCCGAAGAGATGCAGGTCCCTCTGGTGCGATACAAATTCTCGAAGAAGGGGCGGTCAGCCCCGCGAGTCGATCCCGTAGTGTCAAGCCGTGGCTGTCCGAATGGATGTGAGTTCTGCTGTGTACCCGGGCTCTACGGCCATCGGGTGCGCCGGCTGCCCGTAGGCCGCGTGGTCGAACAGGTGCGGCTCAGCCGCGCCGGGCATGTGGCGTTTCTTGACGACAATCTGACCGCAAACCGGGACTTCGCGATGGAGCTTTTTTCCGGCCTGCGGCCGCTGGGCAAAAAATGGATCGCCCAGATTCCAGTCCGTTCCATACTGGACGAGGAGCTTTTCCAGGCGGCGGTAGGCTCCGGCCTCAAAGGAATATTCTGCGGCTTCGAAACGATCGATGCAAAAGCTCTGGGAAATTTAAGAAAATCGGTCTCGGCTGATGACTGCGCCAGGGCCGTTCGGAACTGCTTCGGGGCCAAAGTCTTTCTTAACGCCTCGTTTATTTTTGGCATGGATGAACACGATAGCTCCATTTTCGATCGAACGCTGGATTTCATCAAAACTCACAGCATACCTTCCATCAGCACATTCATTTTAACGCCCTACCCCGGAACGCCGCTTTTTGAACGTATGTCGAACGAAGGACGGCTTCTTCACCGCAATTGGGGATTCTACGACCATTGCATGCCGGTCTTCAGGCCCGCCAGGATGAGTCCGGAACAATTGGCCGATGGATACATCCGATTCAGGGAATCCCTGTTCAGCATCAGAGGCATTCTTCATCGCCTGCCTGCGCAACTTCGCGTCAACCCTTATGCCTATATCGGCATGAACCTAACCCTCAGGCGCACTACCGCCGGCATCAGGGAACATTACAGCCGGTACTTCAAATGGATCGAAAGAGGAGCGCCCTGAGCGCACGACCTTATCAGCCGCCTGTGCTCGTGAGGATGGAAGCCAGGTTGAGACTGTCGAGTTTTTCGGTGACATCGAGGGCCGCCTGGTAGGCCGTTTGCACCTGCTGCAAGTGGGTAGTCGCCTGGGTCATATCCGTATCCTGCAGGTTCGACAACTCACTCTGGGTAGTTGTCAGAACAGAACTGATAGCCGAGCTTTGAGTACTTAGTTCCGAGAGGTTCGTTCCGACGATGGCAGACTCCTCGTTTATATGATCGAATGCATCGCTGAGCGTGGTGATCGAGTTGGTTATTGCGGTCGTGTTTCCGTTAGCTAACGCTTGTTTAAGTTGCCAGATCTGGTTGAGGACGTTACAAGAGGTTCCTCCGCTGGTATATGTCAAGAGATCGCTGCCGGTCACGTTGACGGTTGAGGTGTTGCCACTTGAGCCGCCGGCGATATTTGTCCTCACGTTTATGGGGGTTGAATCTCCGTTGTAGGTAACGTCCCCGGTGGAGCTATCGATGGAAATAGGGGCCCCTGCGAAGACGTACTGGTCATTGTATTGCGTGTTGGTGTCGGTTAGCGCCTGTTGCAGAATGCCACCCACTTCAGAGGCCAACTCGGAACCAGCCCCCGGCTCGTTTGCGCTGGTGGCGGAGATAGCCACCTGCTTGGCCTGGCTAACCAGGTCCGAAAGCTGGCTCAAAGCCGAACTTGTGGTCTGTCCAAAGCCGGTAGCGAAACTGATGTTGCTCTGAATGGAGTTATATTGACGCACAACCTGCTGGACGTTCATTGACTGCGCCCATGTGTAGGGGTCGTCAGACGGAGTCGAGAGCTGCTTTTCCGAAGCTATAGTCTGCGAGATCTGATTGATCTGTTCCTGATCGTTATTCAGATCGAGCAGGGTTTGACCGTTACTCATATTGAGAGTGATCCGCATACTTTTGTCTGCCTATTGCGCCATTGAGGCGCGCATGAGGTTAAAGTCCCAATCAACAATTGCTAAGCGGCACCCCCTGGTCCCGCCATGCTAATTGCGGTGTTCATGAGGCTGGCGACCGTTGAGACGACTTTGGCGGCAGCCTCGTAAATCTGCTGGTACTGGATAATGTTGACCATTTCCTCATCGACCGAGACACCGGAAACCGACTGCTGCTGCGTTTGCAACTGGGTTTGCAGCGCCTGGCTGTACGTGGCGTTGGTGTTGGACTGCGCCACGTCGTTTCCTATGCCTTGCTGCATATTGCTCAAATAATCCTGCAGTGTGCCCGTCGTGTTATCGGAAAAGGTTAGCTGTGTCCCCTGAAGATTGGCGATGTTGGTGGCGATCGAGTTTAGGTCTCCAGTTGACTGGCCGTCAGGGAAAGTAGAGGATGCCGTGATGGTTGAGGCTTCCTGGCCTGCCGTGTCGGTGAAAAAGTCCGGCGCGCCGTTTGCCGTATAAAGGGCGTTGACTTGAGAGACCAGCGATGAGGTGAAGGTATTGAGCTGGTTCATATAGCCTGTGAGGTCAGTCTGGGCTTGCAGAAGCCCCCCTAGCTGCCCGCCCGTGATCGTCGAAGGCGTCGCAAGGTGAGTGCCAGTTCCCCCCGTAACGATTGGCACCGGGCCGCCCGAATCATTGGTCGTTACATTGATCATGCCGTTCGCTCCAGTGGTGAAACTGACGGGGATGAGCTGAGAGAGGCTATCCAGCGCCTGGTATCTTTGGTCGATAAGACCGTTTGCCTGGGCGCCCGATGTGTCAGCCTGCGCTTGGACAATGGACATATTGAGACTGGCGATCTGGTCGATCAACGAATTCGCCTGACTGACAGTATCGTTAATCTGGTCGGGAATACCGTTGGTGGCTATCTGATTGAGGCTGCCGTAGGTGGATTGTATGGTGGAGGCAAGGTTTTGCGCCGCCCGGGTGAGCGTAGACTGTGCGCTGGAGTCCGACGGGTCTTGTGACAGTGTGTCCCAGGAATCGAAAAATGATCCGAGGGCCTGCGTGATCCCGGTGCTGCCTGAATCTGAATCTGCGGACTGGATGGTTTGAAGCTGCGAATTAAGGGTTGAGTATTGCGAATAGTCGGAGTTGGCGCCCATTAGCTGCCCTTCGAGGAACTGGTCCCTGATCTGCGTAATCTGGCTGACGGATGCTCCGGTGCCGATCCAGCCCGAAAGCGTATTGATGTCGGGGTTATCCGTTTGATGTGCGACCTCTCGAGCATACCATGTATTGCCGGCATTGGAGATGTTGCTCGAGGAGACCTGCAATTCCGTCTGCGTATTCAGCAGGGTCTGCCCAGCGGTGTCGAGTGTGAGGGTAAGTCCTCCGGCCATCTCTCAAGCCTTTCTTCTGAATGCCCTTCCCTTCGGAAGGGAGTGCCGCCGCACTGCAGCCGTCTTTCCGCTCGGCCCGTAGCTCGGGGGCAGCAGGATCGACAGAAGGTCACGCCAGTAGGAAAGGGATTTCTTAATAAAAACTCCGTTGGAAGCATTCAACTGAATCATCTCGTTAAGAAGGCCGCTGAAATAGTCAGAACCCATGAAAGAGTCTTCCCCTGCTTCCCTTGCAGATTTGAGTTTCCACTCCAGTTCGGTGACCAGGTACTCTTTTTTCGGGACAAGCGCAAGGAGTTCAGCCCCTGCGAACCGCTTGAGAATTTGAGCTTCCTCCCGGAGAACCCCCAGAAGTTCGAGAACGCTCGTCAGACAGTCTGCATGAAAAGAAGCTGTCGCCTCCGGCAATCCACCCGGATGTGGAAGGTTTTGAAACACCGTAGCGCCTGATTCCATCGGTTAATCTCCCTTGCATATGGCGGGAACCGGCTGTGAGAAAAAGCCGGAAACCCGGTAACCATTAATCGCCGGATTCCTTCGTATTATTTAGAGAAGGATCGCTGCTGATGTCGGAAAAAGCTGAAGCCGGCTTTGTTTTAAGCAGATGCTCAAGTTTGGAGTAGAGCATGTCCCCGATTCCCATAACGGAAGATCGGCCGATTTCTTTGGACACCTGCCCGTCCAGCATACCTTCATACATTTCCCGTGCGCTGTTGTGCTCATCAGTCCACGAAACTCCCTCGCGCATGGCTTTCATCATCATGGAAACCATTACGGATTCGAATTCCCGGCAAGTATCCCTCAGCTTTTTTTTCTGCTTTTCAAGCTCCACTGAGGAATCCGGTTGAAGAACCGGGTTGACACTAGTTTCCATCAAAAGCTCCTTAATCCTTTTGCACTGCCTTTTTAAGTTTCCGCTTTGTTCCCCCAACCGTGTTTGCGGGCCGCATTCAATATCTCGCAAAGTTCAGCCCCGCCCGCATCCTGGAGAATGGGATAGGCCCACTTGTTTGTTTCAAGCCCAAATCTTTTGCAGACAAGGGCGCGAAGAGTGCCTCCACGGCGCTGGTGTTCAAGCAGTTTCTCAATTACCCATGCTATCTGTGCCGGTGTTGGTTGATTTACGACCATGTTGCCTCCCGGTTCTTTAATTTCCTTTCGAATCGAAATTCTCTAGATTAAATCAAGTTCGGCATCCATCGCTCCGGCCGCTTTTATGGATTGAAGGATGTTTATGAGATCGCGGGGCGTTGCCCCTATGGCGTTAAGCCCTTCGATTACCTGTCCGATAGTCACCCCTCCACCGACAACCGCCAGGTGACCCTTGCCCTCCTGGACCTGGATGCTTGTCTGAGGCACCACTTTAGTAGTGCCCTGGCTGAAAGGAAGCGGTTGGGAAACGGTGGGTTTTTCCGTTATCTGAACAGTGAGGCTTCCGTGAGCCACGGCCACGGGGGCTATCCTGACGTGTTCTCCCATGACTATGGTGCCGGTCCTTTCGTTAACGACGACTTTAGCAATAACGTCCGGCTGCACTTCCAGATTTTCCACCCTGGTGATCAGATCTACCATTTCACCACGCTCGGCGGACGGCACTTCGAGCCTGACCGTGCCGGCGTCCACTGCATGGGCATTTATTTCGGGAATGGCTTTACATATGACTGCCGCAGTCTTGTGGGCCGTTGTAAAGTCGGCGGTCTTCAAAACGAGGTCAAGCGAAGGCAGGTTCGCATACTGCACCGGGACCTCTTTTTCCACTATCGCACCGCCGCTTATGAATCCAACTGTCGGAAAGTTTTTCTGGACGGTGCTTCCGCTTGCGCCCGATGCGGAAAAGCCTCCGGTCGAGATCGGTCCCTGGGCCACCGCGTAAACTTTTCCGTCCGGCCCTTTGAGAGGGGTCATCAAAAGTGTGCCTCCCTCTATGCTCTTGGCATCGCCTATCGAAGAGGCCTGAACATCTATTCTCGACCCGCTCCTGGAAAAAGGAGGCAGTTTGGCCGTCACCATAACTCCCGCAACGTTTAGGGTTTTCGACTGGGTTGGATCGAAGTTGATGCCCATGTTTTGCAGCAAATTCGCAAGCGAATTGATGGTGAACAGCGTATTGGTGCTGTCCCCGGTTTGCTTAAGGCCTACGACAAGCCCGTACCCTATGAGTTCATTGGGACGTGCACCCAGAAAGTAGGCCATGTCTTTTATCCTGGCCGCGTTGGTGGCACCGGCCGAGAGAAGAAAAGTCAAAATGCCGACAGAAACAAAAGAGATAAGGCCTTTCTTTTTCATGTACCCCACCGAGTTTAGAAAGGAGAAACAAAGTCCCAGATCTGACCCAGCCATCCCGGTTTCTGATTGGAAGCCACCGGTCCTTTTCCAATCAGAAAAATTTTGGCTTCCGCCACATTTTGCGAAAGTACCGTGTTGTTACGGCTGATGTCGACGGGGCGGACCACGCCCTCGAGAACGATCTGCTGCAGTGAGTCATATACTTTTGTCCAGCGCGAGCCTCGGATGAGAAGGTTCCCATTGGGAAGAACATCTACGACCGTTGCCGTCATGTAGGCTGTCATAGAATCGTTCGCGGAGGTCGCGCCGTCTCCTTTAAACGACCTCGAAAAAGCACCGGTATAGGGACCGAAAGAGAACGCGCCCTTGGGAGCCTGGACCCCGCCCGATCCATTTCCTGCGCCCACTCCGGCGAAGGTTAAGCTACCCGTAAAGTTCTGTGCCCTGTCGGTTTGGGTTGTCGACTGCTTGGAAGCCGTAGAGGTCTCGCTGACCGTTATGGTGAGAATGTCGCCTATCTTCGCGGCCCTGACGTCGGCGAAAAGCGATCCATCGGCCGGCGCCCACAAAGAACCGGTCGGCGCAAGAGACGTTGGAGGCGGCCCGGCTTCCGGCAAGGGGAGCGCTCCTGAACTCGATGTCGGTTTCGGAGCAGTAAACGAAGCGGGCGGAGCGTTTTGCGATTTCATGGATGCGCAGCCCGAAAGGACCAGGACCAGCATTACGGCCGCTAAACAGTGTGCAGTGAACAGTGAACGGTGAACAGCGGGGAAATTCCCCCTGCTCCCTTTTTGTAAAGAGGGATGGTCGGCATCGGTTCGTTTGGCGTTAAGATTTGAATTGTCAGGCATGTTCGCTTCGCTTTCCTGTTCACCTTTCAGTGTTCACTACATCTAATGCACTGCTCTTACGGTACGAGCGTCCAAAACTTTGCAATAAATCGTCCTCTTCGACGATACATTGATTACGGCAAGCGTGTCTCCGACACCTGCATCTGCGCTGGCCTGTCCTGCCGCGGTTACTGACAGTCCCGGCTCTTCGTAGACTATCTTCACCGGATCGCCCCGTTTGAGCACCAGCGGCTTATCGAGATCTTTCAGTTCCAGAGGCTGATGCACCCCGATATTGTGCAGCACGCGCCGGTTTTCAGCCTGGTCGGGGAGGGTTGCAAAACGGTCGGCAGCGTCGGTGATATTCATTTTGTGCACTTCCAGGTCAGCGACAGATATCATCTCGTTTTGCTTCAGGGGCCGCGAGGCGTGATAAACATTTGCATAAACCTCAACCCTGCCTGTAACGCTCAGAGTGCGCACCTTTTCTTCGTCCACGTAGAGATTGACGGTCAAGGTCACATTGCCGATGAAACGCTCCCTGGGGTAATATGTTTTGACATCATAGGTCATATTGCCCGTCGGAACGAGCGGGACACCCGAGAAACGAACTCTTTCAATGCTTATGTCCTCCCGTCGCCAGGGGGAGTTTCCGAAAATGAACTCCTTGAAAATCTGTTCGATCCGTTCTTGTGAGACCTTGGTTGATTGACGCCTTACGACGATTTTTTCCGGGATGTCGAGTTTTACATCGGAAGAATGGATCCCTTTGGAATCGAGCAGGCCGTCGAGATATGTGCGAAGCTGTCCGGGATCGATGAACTTTTCCGACCCCGCTGGAGGGGCCTCCCCGATGTTGAGGCCGTCCATAATCGTTTTCCACTCGCCGGGCAGAGTTTCCGGATCGCAGATTTCGAGGAGCGAGACCTCTTTTTGATTAACCACGATGTTTCCAAGGATCCGAATTTCATGTATCGGATCCGCAGCACTCCAGGCCGAATCCTCACAGACGGTCACTGCCGATAAAAGCAGACCCAGGAAAAGGAGCGCGGCAAGCGTCACAGTCTTCATCTCATCACCTTATGGCATTATTTGACGACATTATTCGCCAACTGCAGCATGTCGTCAGCGGATTTGATGACCTTGGAACTCGCTTCATAGGACCGCTGACTCAGGATCATGTTCACCATTTCATTGACTACGTTGACATTGGAGGCTTCCAGATACCCCTGAAGAATCGTTCCCGTGCCTTGCGTCCCGCCCGGTGGGTTATCTAACACCGACCCTGAGGACTCGGTTGAAATGAAGTAGTTTTGACCAACGGCTTGAAGCCCGGCAGGGTTCTGAAAGTTATAGAGGTGCATCTGTGTACTCAAGACCGTTTTCCCGGTTGCATCCGTAGCAGTCAATATTCCGGTGGGACTAATAGTTATAGTAACGGCCGTTTGCGGTATGGTGATTTGAGGCTGCAGCATGTTTCCAGATGCATCGACTATATTTCCGTTCTGGTCGGTCCCGAAGTTGCCCGCACGGGTGTAAAGCTGCTGATTTCCTTGAAGGACCTCGAAAAATCCGTTCCCCTGAATCGCCAAATCATAAGTATTGCTTGTTTGGGTAAAATTTCCCTGCTGAAAAATCTTTTCGACCGACGCAGTCCTGGTTCCCATACCGATCTGAACGCCGGCCGGCACCTGTGCGCTATTGCTTGTCTCGGCGCCTGGCGCGACGGTGGTCTGATACATCAGGTCCTGGAAATTTGCCCGGCTGGTCTTAAAGCCGGTAGTGTTCGCGTTCGCGAGGTTGTTGGCGATAACGTCCATGTTGGTCTGCTGCGCAGACATGCCGGTGGCCGCCGTCCAAAGGCTTCTCATACTCATAACAGGGCTCCTCCTGCGGATGCCTGATCTTGGATTAACAATACCCTACGCCGCTTCTGGGTTTGCTCCCAGCTTCTTTTTTCCATCACCCGGACGTCTTTGAAATGAGCTGAGAGTCCAGGTTTTCGGTATTTTGGATCATTTTCTGGTAGCTTTCGAAATTTCTCATCGCTGTAACTACCCTGGTCATTTCCTCGACTGCATTGAAATTGGGACCTTCGAGGGCCCCCTGTCGAACTTTGCAGTTCGTAGCCGTTCCCGGTTGGATATCTGCCGTCTGAGGCTGGAAATACCCGTTTTGTGCCTTCTGCAAACTGCGTGGTGGGAACTGGACAATCTGGAGCTGGTCCACCAGATTATCTTCGTCAAAAACCTGACCATCGGGGTCGACGTGAAAACTACTTATGTCATTTATAAGGATCGGCCCTTTCTTTCCGAGGACCGGCCAACCATCCTTGGTGACCAGTTGATTTGTTTTGTTTACCGCGAGGTCTCCAGCCCGGGTGTAAAGCGTCCCCTGGTTGGTCTGTACGGTCAAAAACCCATCTCCCGACAGGGCTATGTCGAGATTTTCGCCGGTCTGGCGAATCGGCCCCTGTGACATGCTGGTAAAGAAGACATCTCCCAAAACGGAGCTGAAATTCAGGCTGTCTTTTTTAAAGCCGGCGCTATTGGAATTGGCTACGTTATTTGATATGATATCCAACCTTTTTTGCTCTTCCAGGGACCCTTGGGTCGGGAAATAGGCATCCAGCTTCATAGAATCACTCCTTTTGGTCTCTTGTGATGCAACGAAGATGCCAGCGGAACGATTGCTTCAGATCCAGACGTGCAGCCTGTTGTAATTAAAGCCGGGAGCGAATATTTGAAAGAAAGCTTGTGCCTTCCGTTGCCGCCTGTTTTCCGGGAATATGGAAAATTTTTCCGGTAAAAGCAGATTTGCATGCTTATTTTTTGGTAGAAGAGTGTATGCTGCAGGAGTTTTATAATTGATGGCCCCGTTTCGGCCGGGTGGTCCCTCGAAAGCGAATCCCCGCCGTTGGTGAGTGTGGATGCGGCTATTGCCTTCCCTCCCCAAATTTACGAGGAGTGACTAATTTAATTTGCATGGGCTTGAGTTGATTCCTCAGGGGACGGGGTTTTCAGATTCGAGACCGGCATCTGCTTTTCCAAAGGAGAAATGAGGCAATATGAACATTTACGTTGGGAATCTGTCTGCAAAGACCACCGACCAAGAATTACGCGAAGCTTTCGAGAGTTTTGGTGAAGTCGATACAGCAAAGATCATCAAGGACAATATCACCGGCAGGTCGCGCGGCTTCGGTTTTGTAGAGATGCCGAATCAGGACCAAGCGCAGACCGCGATAACTGAAATGAACGGCAAGGAACTGGGTGGGTCGGCTCTGACCGTTAATGAAGCCAAGCCGCGCGAGAGTCGCGGCGGTGGAGGCAGGTCTTATGGGTCTGGTGGCGGCCGTCCGGGTGGAGGCAGGCCAGGCGGTGGTGGTGGCGGTTACGGCGGAGGCAGGGACCGGCGCGGCGGCGGTGGCGGCGGCGGTGGTGGCGGTGGCGGTCGACGTTCGTACTAGATCAGTTCTGCAAGGGACGGCGGCCTACCAGCGGGCAAGATCGCCGTCCCTGCTCGCCCAGCACACTGAGAAGAAAACGGCCCTCCGTTACGCTAACATTAGCCGGTCCGAGACTTTTGTAATAGCTGCCGGTTTTGAATGTTGTCCTTTAATTTTGCCGTCGAGCATGGGGGACAGGTGCGTCGTTGAATCTCTAAATTGCCCAATTCTTTAAGAAGCTATCTTCTGCAGGTTCAGAATCAGTTCAACCTCTCCAACAGGTCTTTTGAGGTTTTTGGCTATTTCAGAGGCGTCCAGTCCTTTCCTGGCAAGCGCGAGCACCCTTTGCTGTTCGGCGCCCTGGACACGCGGGCCGGTACCGGTACCCGGAGAATACGTAGTGGTGAGTTTTTCGGAGTTCGGCCGGGGAGCGTTTGGCCGGGGAAGCTGCTCCATCCTGGCACACAGGCCCTGTGCTTCCTGGATGCGCTGATCCAGCTTGACGATTATTTGCTGGAGCAGTTCCTGCCTTTTCTCAAGATTGATCTCAAACCTCTTTGATATTTCCGCTGTCTCTTCCACTATCTTCTCGAAGGACCTGATTACAGCTTCATCTTTCTTTGATATTCGGGGCTTTCTGACAATCAGAATCACGATAAGGAGGCCGAGTATTACAACGTCGACCCCGATCTGAAGCATGCTGTCAAAGGAGACATGCGCTTCAAAGATCTTCGAGATAAATTCCATAGCGCCCCTCAAGTACAGTGATTCATTGACCTTGCTATTGTCAAATCACTATTCACTGTTCACTATTCACTATTCACTGACTCAGCAGGTTTTCCACCTGAGTCAAACGAATTTTGTCAGGAAAACTCTGCGGCAGTTTCACCCTCAGGAAGTCGACAAGGTCCTTCTCAAGAATGGAATGCCAGTATTTCACCGTGTTTCCGGACGGGTTCTGTTTGAGCAGGAAAGTATAAATTGTGTCGCGGAAAGCCACGTTCTGTTCTTTGAAGTACTGATACCGTGACGGATTCTGGTATCCGATCTCCATTCTCAAGGCGGTTATCATCCTTTGTCCCCCGACTTCGTAAACAAGCAGAAAATCGAGCATCTCCCGGTAGTCGGGGAGAGGAATCGGACGCATGATGCTGGTTACCGGTTCAAGTTTCTGCACGTTGTTTCCTGAGGTTGTGAGATAACCTTTGAATTTGCCGGCGATATACCCCCCGGACGCCACCAGCATGCATACTGCCGCGGCAAACACGAGCATCGTCCGTAACCGGCTTGATTTCCGGCTTTTTGTCGAATTACCAGGGTTGCCATCATCGAGCCCGGCGCCGGTTTGAGTATTTCCTGATATCGTTTCGCCACCGGAGGATGGCGGTCCTTTCCCCCCTTTAAGACCGGAAACATTCTTTTCGGCCGGCGAGCCCCCCTTTTCTCCAGGCTCATGCCCTGCGGCCTCTCCCAGTTTTTTTCGTTTTAGTTCCTTTTGCCGGTCTTCCATGCGGACTCTCACTGCGTTTCGGGTCTCCCGCTATCTGCGTCGCAGCGGGTGATGCGTATAGTCCGCGCCCGATCTTTTGTGAGGGCGGACCCCTGTGCCTATTTCATCATGAAGGCCTGCTGGAGTTGAGCGCTTTTTAACTGGGGCGGTCTGCGCTCACCCTGGATAAATTCGGGCAGATCGTCAGCTTTGAGTTTTCGCGACAACCTTGTTTTTAGTTTCAACATCGCCTTTGTGTGAATCTGGGAGATTCGCGACTCCGTGTATCCCAGGGTGGCGCCTATTTCCTTCATCGTCAGCTCTTCATAATAGTAAAGCGACAGAACTAACTGTTCTTTTTCGGCTAGACCGGTAATGGCTTCACCCAGATGTTTACGGATTTCTTCCCTGTAGGCAGAGTCGAAGAGTTCCTCTGAAGCGGAGGAAAGCATATGCGATTCCCTGTTTTCGCGGACGACGTCATGAATATTTTCGGGCAAAAAAGAAATGCCTTTTATTTCATCCAGGAGCTTATGAAATTCATCCATGCCCACGTTCATCTCGCGAGCAATCTCTTCATCGGTTGGATCGCGTCCTAACCTTTGTTCGAGGTTCACGCAGGCTTTCTCCAGGACGTTACTTTTCTGCCGCAAAGACCTGGGCACCCAGTCCATAGATCGAATCTCATCGAGCATAGCCCCTTTTATGCGGATCTTTGCATAATACTCGAATGGAATGCCTTGACCGGAGTCGTACTTTTCTATGGCGTCGATCAGACCCAGGACCCCGGCGCTTATGAGGTCTTCCACAGCAATATGGTCCGGCAGGCGCGAAATGAGTCTGAAAGCGATATACTTGACGAGGTCGCTGTGCTCCATTACAGCCCTGTCCCTGTCACTTTGAGGTGCAAGTGGTTCTGACCCCTGATTACCATATGGATGCTTTCGAACCGTAAACATGGTTTGTTCCATTGTCTTTCCGTCCTCCCTCTTCCATCCCCCCCTCGATTGCCCTAGACGTGGAGGAGTCGTTTCCAGAAAAATTGAATCGTGCCCTGATTGACGTTGGGAGGGGTCCTGCAGATACTCTCGGCTATCTGCATGAACGCCTTGGCCGCCGGTGCTTCGGGGAAGGCCTCGAGCAATGGTCTTTGCTGAAGTACCGACCTGGTTACCAATTTATCGTGGGGAATTGTCCCCAGGTAGTCGAGGGAGAGTCCATCGAGAAAGTGATCTGCAACCTTGCTCAGTTTTGCGAAAATGGATTTCCCCATTGATTCCTCCGCTGCCAGATTGACCAGGATTCGAAAATGACGCTCGCCATGTTTGGAATAGAGCACCTTTATCAGAGCGTATGCGTCAGTGAGCGAAGTCGGTTCCGGCGTTACCACTATGATTCTTTCGTGGGCCGCCAGATTGAAATAGAGTACTGTGTCGGAGATGCCGGCCCCGGTGTCTATGAGTAGAACATCGATGTCAGTTTCCAGGGTGTCGAGCAATTCGAGAAAAAGCAGCTTCTGATCGTCGGTAAGCCTGGTGAGTTCCTGTATCCCGGAGCTGGCAGGCATGATCTTCACACCGCCCGGACCATCGATAAGTACTTCCTCGAGCGATTTTTGACCACTCAACACATGACTCATGTTGTATTTCGGGGTAAGTCCGAGAAGGACGTCGATATTGGCCAGTCCAAGGTCGGCATCCATTATCAGCGCTCGGAGCCCCATCCGAGTCAGGGCGAGTGAAAGATTTATCACTACGTTGCTCTTACCGACCCCGCCCTTTCCGCTGCCGACGGATATTACTCTCACCGGCTTTTGCTGCGCTGATATGGCTTCGGGAAAGGCGCCGCCCGTTTTAATTTCTTGATTTCCCCTTTTTCTAAGTCCCACCGCCTGATCCATATTTTTCCCCTCCTATGAGGTCTCATTGCCGGTCGCCGGGAGCAGGAATGAAAGCAGCCGCTTCTGAGAGGCCGGTTCAATATCTTCGGGCACCCTTTGCCCCGTTCCTATGAAAGAAATCGGGTAGTTGAACCGTAGCAACTGGTTTAGAATACTCCCGTGGTAAACCGTTTCGTCTAGTTTGGTGAAGATGAGGCTGTTGATATCAATTTCGCGAAAACGCATTATTGTCTGCTTGAGGTCTTCATCCTTGGCCGCGGCGCTTAGGACTAAAAAATGGTTGAATCTTCGAGCGTCATGAAACAATGAGTGCAGGTGCCGCACATGCTCGCGGTTCAGATAGTTTCTGCCGGTGGTATCTATCAGGACCACGTCAAAGTGTCTGAATTCATCGAGGACCCCCTTGAGTTCGGTCTTGTTCTGAGCCACGCTGAACGGGACCTCCAGAATGCCGGCGTAAGTCTGAAGCTGACCCACTGCGCCGATCCTGTACGTATCCAGCGAAATGATTCCCAGCTCGATCTGGCGCTTTATCTTGAGATAAGCAGCCAGTTTGGCAAGAGTTGTGGTTTTTCCTACTCCCGTTGGCCCCAGAAAGGTGAAAACCGCAGGGCCGCCTGAAGTGGAAATCCCCCTGAACGGCCTGGAGAAGCTGACTTTAGCGACGAACCGTTTGCAGAAGGCGTTGAATATCCGTGGTCTGTCGACCGGATCACCGTTCAGGTCCGATATCGCCTTGCTCAGCAGAATGAAAACCTGTTTTTCGTCAAGGCCTCGCACAAGAAGCGAGTGATAGAGCTCGGCCAGAGGCTGGTTTGACTGGAGCTGAGCAAGATGGTCCTTCGAAGATATCAGGAGTGAGAGGAAGCTCTTTATCTCCTGAATGTCATTTAATATTTCAGACGATTTCTCGCCCTCGTTCGACCCATTGACGGGCGCCGGGCCGTGTTGCGGCTCACGAGCGGCGTTCACTTCGAACCCGGACTCCCCGGAGCCTGCAGGTACCTTCCTGCTGCTCAGGATAATAGCGTCCGGTCCCAGCTCCTTTTTGACCAGGGCCAGCGCTTTTTCCATCGTAGAGGCATTGAAGGTCTTAACCTGCATGGTCCATCCTGATTATGCCGATTGAACGGATTTCAAGGGAATTGCCCAACTCATTGTGACTGATCACCGTAACATCCGGTAAGAACCGCTCCAGCAGCTTTCTTAGGTGTCGCCTTATGGCGGGGGAGCAGAGCAGCACCGGGTGATATCCCAGGCTGATCGCGCGTTTGACCTCGTCGCTGGTGGCCTGAAGGAACTGCTGTAAAAATCCCGGGTCAAGGCTAAGGAAAGTGCCGTGCTCGGACTTCTGGATTCCGCGTGTGAGTTTTTCCTCCAGGGACTGTTGGAGTGACAAGACGGGAAACTTCTGGTCGTCTGTCTCATACGGCCGCGTGATAGTGCGCGCCAGGGCGGACCGGACGTATTCCGTAAGGATATCAGGGTCTTTAGTGATCGGACCGTAATCTGCCAGAGTTTCACAGATGGTTTGCAGATCTCGAACCGTAACTCCCTCGCGGATAAGGTTCTGAAGCACCTTTTGAATGATCCCGGGTGAAAGTATGTTGGGAACAAGTTCGTCGACCAGTTTAGGCTGCTGGAGCGCAAGGTTGTCGAGCAACTGTTGTACTGACTGACGGGTCAGCATTTGGTCCGCGTACTTTTTGAACAATTCCGTTAGATGAGTGGCGACAACGGTCGAAGGGTCTATCACTGTGTAGCCGGCCTTGGAGGCTTCCTCACGTCTGTTTTCCGGGATCCACACGGCCGGCAGGTCGAATGCCGGGTCCCTGGTCGGAATACCCTTCAATTCTATGGTGCTTTCCCCTGTGCTCAAAGCCAGGAAATGCCCGACCATTATCTCGCCCTTTCCGATCGAATTACCTTTCAGAAGCAATCTGTACTCGGCAGGTTTCAACTGAAGATTGTCCCTGACATGGAGGGCAGGAACCAGTATCCCATATTCGAGAGCAAGTTGTTGCCGTATTGCCTTGATCCGCTGCAGCAGGTCACCGTTCTGCGACTCATCGACCAGAGGGATAAGCCCATAGCCCAGTTCCAGTTCGAGGATGTCCAGCAGTGGCGGGAGGTCCGAGCCTTCCTGCGGTTTTGCGCCTTCCTGCTCCTCAATCTCCTGCTTTTCCTTCTCCCCCTTATTTTTTTTGCTCACATGTGCCGCGAGCAAAAACATGACCGTACCGACCAGTATCAGGGGCATCGCCGGGAAACTTGGAACGATGCTCAAGAAATAGAGCATCGCACCTGTGATCGTGAGCGGCTTCGGATGCACGCTGAACTGCCTGCCGATGGCTGCGCCCATGCCCATTTCCGATGCGGCGCGGCTCACCAGGATGCCGGCCGAAGTGGAAATTACCAGTGCGGGGATCTGGGCAACCAATCCATCGCCAACCGTAAGCAGGGTGTAGATCTGGAATGCTTCCGATACCGGCATCCCGTTTTGAATCACCCCAATAGCGAGGCCGCCGAAAATGTTGATGATAGTGATTAGAATGCCGGCAATAGCGTCTCCCCGGACAAACTTGCTCGCGCCATCCATTGTGCCGTAGAAATCGGCTTCCTGACGGATTTGTTCCCTCCGCCTGCGCGCTTCACGGTCATTGATCAATCCGGTGTTTAGATCGGCGTCGATGCTCATCTGTTTTCCAGGCATGGCGTCCAAAGTAAACCGGGCTGCGACCTCCGAAATGCGCTCCGTACCTTTGGTGATCACCATGAAATTTACGATTACCAGTATTATGAATATTACGAAGCCGACCACATAATTGCCGCCTACAACGAAATTTCCGAATGCGTGAATAACCAGCCCGGCGGCCTTGGTTCCTTCATGTCCATGCAGAAGCACAAGCCGGGTGCTGGCCACGGTAAGGGCAATGCGGAAAAGGGTTGTAATCAGCAGTAAAGACGGAAAAACCGCAAAGTCCAAAGGCCTGTTACTATAGACGGCGGTGAGAAGGATGAGCAGGCCTGCGGAGATATTTACAATGAGGAGAACGTCAAGAAATCTACTGGACATAGGCAAGAGCATGACGGAGAGGATGGCGACCATCCCGATGCCCATCAGGGCGTCTCCGTCTGTAGCTGCCTTCAGACGATCGGCTAAAAGTATTTGTCTCCCGCCCGCGTCGTTAGCCATTCTGATTTCGCTGCGTCCCTTGTCTTTGTTGATAGATGTAGGCCAGTATTTTTGCCACAGCTCTGTAAAGTTCCACCGGAATCGTTTCTTCGAGCTTAACCTGTTTATACAAAGCACGTGCCAAAGGAGGATTGCGTACTATTGAAACATTGTACTTTCTGCCAAGAGCGATGATCTTGAGGGCAAGAAAATCAACGCCCTTGGCTACCACTTTGGGCGCCTCCATTCCTGACTCGTACTGCAGCGCAACGGCATAATGGGTCGGGTTGGTGATGATCACGCTTGCCTCGGGTATCCTCGAGAGCATCCGTCGCCTGGCGAGCGCCCTCTGAATGTTGCGGATCTTGGATTTTATTTGCGGGTTTCCCTCGCTTTGCTTGTGCTCTTCCTTGATCTCCTGCCGGGTCATCATAAGGTCTTTTCGGGTTTGCCATTTCTGATAGAGAAAATCGAGCAGGCTCAGGCAGAGCATGATTCCAGCAACGCGAAACAAAAGCTTGAGCGCCAGAATTCCCGTAAGGCTCAAAAAATCCGATACCTCCTGCCCCGCCATTTCTGATAGTGCAACGCGTTCGGGCCACAGCACCGAGTAAACTGCATAGGTAACTATCGCCATCTTGAAAACCGATTTAATCAGCTCGGTCAAAGATCTTAGAGAAAACATCCTTTTGAGGCCTTTGAGCGGATTGATATTCCCGAAGCTTATGTGCAGCGCCTCAAAGGATAGGATGAATCCCTTCATCTGCGCCAGGTTCAGGATCACTGCCGTGCCGACTATGACAAGCACAATGGGCGCGAGCATCATGAAAATGCAGGCCAGGATGTTCGTGAAAAATGCGGTGGTGGCAAAGACGCCGGTACCCAAAAAGGACTCTTTGGACCATGCGGATTCCACAATGTGTCGAAAATTGACTAAAATGAGGTTCCGGGACAGATAGATTGCCGCTCCGCCCGTGATAAGAACGGATACGGCCGTCAGGTCGCGGCTCTTCGGGACCTGGCCCTTCCTTCGCGCTTCAGTCAACCGTTTTCCGGTCGGCAGCTCTGTTCTTTCCTGCGTCGTCTGTGCCAATAGCCTGCTTCCTGGGTATTCAGGGCGGGTACGGACTCGTCGTGCCCACCGCTGCGCATATAGGCGGTCCCTCCTCGGCGGCATTCATTTTGACCGTCGATGCATCGTCGACAAAAAATTGACCCGCCAGTTGATCTTTGACGTTACATGCTTAAACCGTTCCAATTTGTGCTGAGGAATTTATTTCGAGATGTTGTAGAGAAAAGAGAAAAGCCGGGAAAACGACTCGGTTCCCAGTTGACCCCAGGAAACTATGGTGAGACTCAGGAAGAACATTCCTATGGCAATGGTCAGGGGAAAGCTCGCGGCAAGAATATTTATTTGCGGGGCAAACTTCGACATAAGGCCGAGGCCGACCTGCGTCAGGATCAGGACGGCCAGGACCGGCGCGGCGATCTTTATTGCAAGAGTGAACAGGGTGCCCGAAAGCAGGAGCATTTTGGTAAAGAGGCCCGCATTGAGCGCAAATGAGCCGATCGGAATTGTCCTGAAACTGTCGACCAGAATTCTCAGGACCATATGGTGCCCATTGACGGAAAGAAAAACCATGGTCGCAAACAGTTGGGTCCATACGGACAAAACCGTAAATCTGGTCCCGGTCAGTGGGTCGGCGGTTTGCGAAAATCCAAATCCCATCTCGAAGCCGATAAGTTCGCCCGCCAACTGAAAAGCGCTTATTATAAGAACTATTGAAAGGGCAAACAGTATCCCGTATATCAGCTCGCCTATAACGACTGAAAGCAGTGAGACCAAATCGAGCGGGACCGGCTGGATGCTTTGCCTGATAACAGGAAAGAGCATTACAGAAAGGGAAATTACTATCAGCGGTTTTAGAGCTGACGGCACTCCAGCCGTGTTGAAAACGGGCAGCATAAAAAGAACGATACTCAGGCGAAGCAGGATCGATAGAAGGATGGCAAACTCGGTGATATTGATGTTACAAGACAACACACCTCACTCCGTTTGGAAGTAAAAAGTAAAAAGGTAAAAGGCAAAAGTAACAAACAGAAACTTTTCCTTTTTGCCTTTTGCCTTTTTCATCTCACCCCACAAGGTTGGGAATGTTGAGGATGACCTCGCGCAGGAAACCAACGAGCTTGCCAAGCATCCAGGAACCGAAAATCAATAGCGTTAGAAAAGTTACGAAGACTTTAGGCACGAAAGTTATCGTCATTTCCTGAATTTGAGTGACCGACTGAAAAACACTTATTATCAGCCCGATAGCCATACTGAGGCCAAGCACTGGAAGGCTCACGAGCAACATCGTCTCTATGGCCTGCCTTCCGAACCCTATTACGAACTCGTAGCTCATAAATCCCTCATCACAGGAAGCGAGAAGCTTGAACACTCATCTCTGCACGATGGACGCTCACTGTCTTCAGGTCCGACGGAACAGAGGTCCGGGAAAGCCTTCAGCTCGAAATCCCCTGCCCCTCGCGAATCAGGGATCCGAACAGGTTCCAGGAAAGGGGGGAGTTGTTCGCCCCCCGCGCTCCCCCCTGCCTCCCTGCTATTCGCACTCTTTCGTCCCCGCTTCCTGCTATCTCATTGGAAGCTCTTTACGAGCGATCCGATCAACAGGTTCCAGCCATCCACCAGGATGAAAAGCATTAACTTAAATGGCAGAGAAATCATCACCGGCGGCAACATCATCATGCCCATCGAAAGAAGTATACTGGCTACGACCATGTCCAGTATTATAAAAGGGATATAGAGCATAAAACCTATCTGGAAGGCCGTTTTCAACTCGCTTATAACGAAAGCCGGAATCACGGTCGAGATGGAAAGAGACTCGGCGTTCTGCGGTTTTTCTTTCTGCGACATCGAAACAAACAGCGCGAGGTCCTGCTTCTTGGTGTGCTTGAGCATAAACTCCTTAAGAGGAGCTATGCCCCGGTTGATCAATTGTTCGCCTGAAATCTCGTGCTGTTCATACGGCACTATTGCTTCCTGGTGTATCCTCTGCCATACCGGCTGCATTATGAAAAAAGTCAGGAACAGCGCCAGGCCGATTATGACCTGGTTGGGAGGCGACTGCTGCGTTCCGAGTGCATATCTCAGGAAAGAAAATACGATTGCGAAACGGGTAAAGCTGGTCATTAAAACGAGAACAGCGGGCGCAAGAGACAGGACTGTCATCAGGAAAATAATTTGAAGCACCCCTGATATCTGCTGGGGCCCTTTGGCGTCATCCAGGTTGAAATTGACGGCGGGAAGGTTGATTCCCGCTGAAAATGAATGGACCGGATGAATAAGGCAAATCAGAAGAAAAACGATCAGGCAAAGCAATGTTTTCTTCACCGCGCTATGCTCCTTCGGCCCTGTTTAGAAGAGGCCTCCGCTCACTGTCATTGCCGCCCTGCAAAGCTGGCGATACTGATAGAAGGCTCATGTTTTGAGGCGAAATCCCGACCAAGACATTGCGCTCGCCGGCAACTTTGACCAGGATCAGGTGATGGCGAGGTCCGAATGACTGCTTGGACAAAACTTCCATCATGGACTGCGACGAGGGTCCTTTCGCCAGGTTTCCCCATCGCCTGAGGACGTACATCAAGGCGAAGAGAAACCCAAGGACCAGCGCCAGGGCGCCCGCAGTTTTCAATAACAGCAATCCTGATTCCATTCGATGAGCTTTCTACAGAACCGAGACAGGGTATCGGGTGTCAGAGCTGCTTACGGGATCGAATAAGAATCGGTGAGGCACACTCAGACATCCGATACCCGAGACCCTTTTCCCGCCTCATGCCAATTGTTTTACTCGTTCCATCGGGCTGATTATGTCGGTAATTCTTACCCCGAATTTTTCATTGACCACAACTGCCTCTCCGCGCGCTATGAGCTTTTGGTTTATCAGGATCTCAAGGGGCTCTCCCGCCAGTTTGGTCAGTTCGATAACAGAGCCCTGGCCGAGCTGGAGCAAATCATTGACAAGAATTTTGGTGCGGCCGAGTTCAACTGATATTTCAAGGGGTATGTCCAGCAGAAAATCCAGGTCCTTTATGCTCTTTTGTCCATGACCCTTTTCCAGCTTTGGAAATTGAGCTTGTTCATTTTCCATTTTTGTTTCACCCTTCCTGCTTTTGATTTCAGACTCAACGAAAGGCAAAGTGGTGAATCGTGAATAGAAAACCTCCGCCACCTTTTGCTTTCTTAGTTTTTACTTTGGCCTTGCGCCTACTCGTCGTTATTTACGTCGCTTTGCACCTGGAAGGCCATATTTCCACGCCAGATTCCGGGAGTAGCTCTTAATTTCCCAATTCCTTCCACTTTCACCAGAATCGGCCTGCTGGCCTCATTGTTGAGCATTATGACGTCGCCTATTTCCATATTCATCAGCTCAGCCCCTTTTAATGTGGTGGTGCCAAGTTCGGCGGAAAGCTCCACAGGAATGTCGCGAATGAGCTTTTTCAGGCGCTCGATCCATTCCGTGTCAACTTCAAGCTGGTCGCTCTGGAAACTCGCGTAAAGCTTCGCCCTGATCGGTTCGATGGTGGAGTACGGGAGCACCAGGGCCATTCTTCCCATCATTCGATCCATCTCGAGTTCGAACCGGACGACTATCACTACGTCGGTGGGCGGAATAATAGTGGCAAACTGGGGGTTTACCTCAGACCTGACGAATCCGAACGAAATCGAGGTAATCGGCTGCCATGCTTGCTCGAGGTCGTGAAGGACCTGTTTTACCACTTTATTTATCACACGGTATTCAATCGAAGTGAAATCGCGGCCTTCTATCTTGTAGCTGCCCTTGCCGGTGCCTCCGAAAAAGCAGTCGACAAGGTTGAAAATCAGGCGGCTTTCAATCATGAACAGGACATGTCCCCTGAGCGGTTCGACCTTCAAAATGTGAAGACTCGTCGGCACAGGCAGTGTCCGGATGAACTCGCCGAACTTGATCATCTCTGCCTGGCAAACGTTTATGTCGAGCATTCTGCGCAGGGAGCCGGAAAGGGATATGCGGTGAATCTTGGCAAATCTGTCGTTAATTATGTCCAGGGTAGGCATGCGTCCGCGTACGATCCTGTCCTGATTTGCCAGATCGAACAGACGAATGTTCTCCTGTGTCGGAGCTGTTTCACTCGCGGTTTCGATTTCGCCGTCGGATAGTCCCTTCAGCAGCGCATCGACTTCATCCTGGGAAAGTATCTTCTCCATAGTGTGTACTGACCGCCTTCACTGGACTAGGAAATCGGTGAAATAGACATCCAGGACCTTGCCTTTTTGGAGGACGCTGTTGATAGTTTCCATTACCTGTCGTTTCAAAGCCGCCTTGTCATCTGCACTGGTGACTTCCTCGGATTCTTTGCCGCTAAGCAGCGTCAAAACGCGGTCCCTCAACTCGAAAGTGCGCGACTTACACTCTTCCGACGTCTCAGCCGAACTCACCTTGAGCTTCATTACGGCTTTAAGGAAATGTTTCCCGCCGGGGTCGGAAAGGTTCACCATGAAGGTGTCCATTTCATAAATGGCGCTCTCTTCGTGTTTTTTACTCTCCGTCTTCTCGTCGGAAGCTTTAAAGAATTTGAAGTATGCTCCCGCCCCGCCTGCGCCCAGCAGCACTACCAGGAGCGCTATGACGATCAATAACTTATTTGATTTCGGCTTTTCCTGGCTTTCCTTGTTTTCTTCCTCTGGAGCCATTCTTCAAAATCCTCCCTGTAATGAACGAGAAATGTTCATCGACCTTATTGAGGTCTGCGTTACCCCGATATGAGCAATGAGCATGCCAGAACAATGAGCGTCGAATACGGATTCGATTTGCGGGCTCAAAACGGCCGCTCGAAATCAGCATTTTGGCGCTCGCTCAGGCTGTGCGGAAAGCCCTCGCCCTCACCGCCGCGTCTATCCGCAGCGAACCACCCAAGTCAAGCTTTTGACGTCCTCGGGTACTTACCACGATGCCGGATCGCCGATCCAGGATCTTTTCGGATGATTAAAAGCAAGATTTTCCTCGTTTCCCTTCCTGGTGAAAATTATTCCTCTCAAGATGGCCATCGGGAAAAATATGCATGGCGCTGGAGAAAAATTTTCCCGACTTTCCATGCCGCACTAAAAATGTTCAAAAGCTAACATACCGTATTAACTACATTTTTAAAAAAACTCGCCGATGGTATCACTATTGCTCATTCTATTTGCGCCTGGTCAAACCAGCGCTGTGAATCTATCCTTTTGAGGAGATCATAATGTCAACTACAGCAGCCACCACCACTCAGTCGATGCCGGGAATCGGTTCCATGTTCATCCCAAGCTCGACTACGAGTTCCAGCGCAACATCGTCAAATACCCTGAATGCAAACTCTTTTCTTACGTTGTTTCTTGCCCAGTTGCAGAACCAGGACCCGACAAATCCTATGCAGGACTACGAACTGGCTTCACAACTCGCGCAGTTTACCACCGTAGAGCAGTTGACGCAGGCAACGACGCAATTGGGTAACATCCAGCAATATGCGGCCGGCATAAACAATGGAGACATAGCGTCGCTGGTTGGGCAAAATGTTACGGCGCAAACGAGCCAAATCAACGTGAGCTCGGGCACGCCCACTGCGCTCAGCTACACGCTCGCTTCACCGGCTACGGTCACCTACACGATACAGGACTCCAACGGCAATACGGTCTATTCGGGAAACATCGGCTCTCAGGACGCGGGCAGCTACACCATACCGTGGACGGGCACAGGCTCAAGCGGAAGCACCGTATCCGACGGCGCCTATACATGCACTGTGACGGCGACTCCGTCCGACGGAACCGCCGCGACCGTTCCAACTACTGTCCAGGGGCAGATTTATTCATGTAACTTGACGACCAATCCTCCTACATATCTGCTTTCAGGGCCAAACGGAATCACGGTCTCGGTATCGGATGTATCTGGAGTGAACAGCGGCAGTTAGGGCGGCACATTGCGCCTGTGCGCAAGTGAAATCCGCTGAGAATTTACGGAGCTATTAAAAGGTGGAAGCGGGCCCCCCGATCGAGTCCCCGGGTCCGGGACAGGCTTCGCAGGTTTGCCCGCGATGAACTCTCTAAACGACAAAAGGAGAAGCAAATGGCCAACATGATGTACACGGCAATTGCAGGTTTGAATACCTTCAACGACGCGCTGTCGGTCGTAAGCGACAACATCGCCAATGCGAATACCACCGGATGGAAATCGAACACCGTGGACTTTGGCGACCTCGTGGCAGGATTGATGCCGACTGTCAGTGTCAACACCACGGCGCAGGGCGTGGGCTCGGAAATTCTCGGAGTTACTTCAAACTTCGGGACCGGCAACGAGATACAGACCGGCCAGTGGTCGGATGTAATGGTCCAGGGCAATGGATTTTTCTGTGTCCAGGATAGCAGCGGGGCAAAATATTATACCCGGGATGGATCGTTCCAGGTCGATACCAATGGATTCCTGACTAACTCGGCTGGTGATTTTGTACTCGACAGTGGAGGAGCTAAAATTCAAACCTATAACACAGCGGTGAATCCCGCTGCTCCGTACAACAGTTACGCCATCGACAAGTTTGGAAATGTTACCGGGACCGACGCAAACGGTAATATAATTCAAATCGCCCAACTCCAGGTGGACAACTTCAATAATCCCAACGGCCTTATCAGGGACGGGGCGAATCTGTACACTCAGGGTGGCAGTGCCGGGGCCCCCATTGTCGGGACGGCAGGCACGGGTCAGGCGGGCACGATAATATCCGGCTCGCTGGAAGGTTCAAACGTTGACCTGACAACGCAGATGGTCAACCTGATCGACTACCAGGCCGACTACCAGGCGAACTCCAAATCGATCGCCACCGGCAGCACCCTGCTCCAGACGGTGGTAGGCCTGATACCGGGGTAAAGATCAGGATTGAGGACACCAGGCGAAAGGCGGAAAAGAGCGAACGGAGAAAGCCCATAAATAGAAAAACAGGGCGGTTTTTCAGGAAAGCAGAGAGCAGGTACGGGAGGGCGGCTTCAGCCGCCTTCCTTAGTTTTAAACCCGGTAAACGGATTGCTTCGAGCCTGAATTCTCATACGCTTCAGTCAGAATAATGGATCGAGCTAATTAGAGACAGTTGCCACCTCCCTTGGGGACACCCCGGAAACTATGAAAAGGTCGTAGCCATGGGGGAGCGGGCCATGCCCGCGATAAACTTTTCAAAACATTCTTTCATGCCCTTCGAGGGCATCCGGAAACCATCAAAAGACACATTTTGGCGGGGTTGATGTGCAAGGGCCATGCACGCGATTTGCTCTCAGATTTAGGATTGTCATCGCGCGCATGGCGGGCTCCGACAGGAGAACGTAACGTTCCGTAACAGCTTTTCACGTCCTGATGAGACACCCGGAAACCATGAAAAGGTCATTGTCTCCGCGTTTCCGCGTGAGAACTTTCGTAAGAAGTGATTTTGTTGCGCACCATGGAATCGAAGCGCTAAAAGGCATTCATCTCCTCATCATCAAAAGGGATAAGGGACTTAGCTTCGGTGTTCTTCGCCGGAACAGGATCAGGCGAAATCATACGGGCGCCATCGCCGTTTGAAGTTGCTTTTTTGTGGTTATTTTTATCGGCGGCAAGTTTGCTCAAGCCTGCCCAATGAGATTTCGCCTCTTTGGCTGCACTCCGATTCACTTCCTCCGCCGAACCGCTTGCGCCACCCATCATTGCCATGAGTTGCTCGATAATATCTTTCATATGGTCCGCCTGGGCGCTCATCTCTTCAGAGGAGGAGGCAGATTCTTCAGCGTTTGCCGAGTTTTGCTGGACCACTCTGTCCATTTCGCTGACCGCCAGGTTGATTTGCTCGATCCCTTGGGCCTGTTCGTTAGATGCGGCCGTTATCTCGCCGAGCAAGCCCTCCATCTGCGCAATGCTCACGGCAGCTTCGGAAAATGCGGCATTTGTCTTTTGGACCATCGCCGATCCATCTGAGACCCTCTTTCCCGTGCCTTCTATGAGACTGGCGGTGTTCTTTGCCGCTTCGGCTGCCCGCATTGCAAGGTTCCTGACTTCATCGGCTACCACGGCGAATCCAGCCCCCGCCTCTCCCGCTCGAGCCGCTTCTACGGCAGCATTGAGGGCCAGGAGGTTTGTTTGGAACGCTATTTCGTCAATTGTCTTTATAATCTTTGAAGTCTCCTCCGATGCCTTTGAGATCTCCATAATCGAAGCAGTGAGATGTTCCATGGACTGGTTGGCTGCCGAGAACACCTGCGTGGTCCGGTCCATCAATTTATTGGCCTGGGCGGCGTTATTGGCATTTTGCTTCGTCATCGACGCCATTTCCTCCAATGACGAGGAAGTTTCTTCAATGGAAGCAGCCTGCTCGGACGAACCTTCGGACAGGGACTGGCTGGCAATAGACAAATGGCTGGCCGCCGAGTTGACCTCCCGGGATGCTCCTGAAAGCCCTTCGATAATCTTCCGCAACGATACTGAAACGGACTTGACTGTGAATATGCTTGTCAAAAATCCGATGACAGAAATGATGAGCATGATGACCAGGATATTGCGGAAATGATATTTTAACCGGCCGAACAGTTCGGCATTGCTCTTGTTCTTGATATTTTCGATCTCTTTGAGACGGGCGCTGATCTTATCGGAAATGTCTTGTTCAACGGACCGGGCGGCCTCAGCGTTCTTCACATAGCTGGCTGTAAGGTCCTTCATTTTGAGGATGCTCTGCCTCGATTTTACCGGCAATTCCTCAAAGGGTGTCCCTGCCAGGCCTTTCACGTCTTTCTCCACGTTTTCGAGAAGAGTAGAAAACAGGGCCAGCAATGACTGCTTTTCGTTGAGATCGGACTGCAACCGGCCAAAGAGCACTTTCAACTGGAAGTTCGAAGATGTATTAATGTTCGCGCCAGCGATTACCAAGGTTTCCAGCTTGCTGACACTCTCTCTTGTAGTTTCATCTGCCAACTTTGGGACCACTTGTTTGATAAATTGGTTGGATTGTTCAATGGCAAAATCCGCTAAGTCATCGACCTGTTTTGATATTCCTGCATTTTCGTCCCGGATGCGCTTGATCTCGCCAACTTTAGCCTGGAGCTTTTCAAAATCCTCTGACAGGTTTTGCGCCTTTAAATCAGGAAGCAGCTCTTGGTATCCCTTTTCAAGTTCAGAATAGGAGATGCGTTTATTTATATATTCTTCGACTCCGGTAGCCGTTTTCCGTATGAGATCAACTGATATACCGGATTGCCTTTGTATTTCTGAAAGATCTTTAATTAAAGAATTGGAATTCACGAAAAAATAGGCAATTACGCCAAGTAACACTGCATATAATACGTTTGGAAAAAGCATTTTATGTCTTATGCTGGCATTTTTTATGATTTTCATAATCTAATAACTCCCCTTTCCTTGTGTTGATACGCGAGGCTATCCTAGCAAATAAACCTTGAATTTTTGATTTCTCAATCCACCGAGTAGATCTGCCCGCACCTTGCAACCAGTGAAACTACCCCCCGGTGCTGTGGAACTGAGAGTAAAATCGGTCTATGAGCAATTATTCTTTACGACTTTTTCTTTAAGGATAGGCATAGTCGTCGTTCGACGAAGATGTCAGCGTCCGCAACAATTTTTTTGCGGAACGGCGATGAGGGATATTGAATCGTGAATGATGATCCCGACGATAGTGAATATAAATCGAAAAAGGCCCATCGTGAAAGGCAAAAGGCAAAATTAGCCCACGACCCTTGACCTACGCAAAAATGCTGATCTGCGACGTCCTGCTTACCTTTCTCGGTTTGTAGGCCGGGATATCGGTCGCCTGGAGGCTAGCTTTTGTTTCTTTTGGGGGCGGCGTGATTTTGATGCCGGCTTTGTAGGCTTCCTGGTAATTTCCCCCGCTCGATTTATCGCCATTCACGTCGACCGAGAATTTCCCGAGCATGAGTCCCTGTTCCTGGAGGTCCTGGCGAAGCTCGGCTGAATGCTTCATAAGCATCTCTCTTGCCGGTTCGCTTTGGGTCGTCGCCATCACGGAGATTTCATCTTTTTTTGACCCCACCTTTATGTTGATCTTCCCGAGTCCGTCTGGTTCCATATCGAGCACCAGTTGACCGCCCGGGGCGCCGGCAGCTTGTTCGCGCATGTCCTGGACAAGCTCTGCGGACCGGTGTGGATCGTAATAGGTAAATTCGTTCACGGCTGAGTTGTCTGCTTGGGGCGGACTCGCATCGCTGCCCTGATGGGCTGTGGCGGGGTTCTGGAAAATGACGCTTTCCGAAGCCGAATCCTTGCTCTCGACCTGCTTTTCGACCAGTTTCGAGGCCGCCTCCGTGTCTTGACTTTGATGCGCTGCGTTGCTTTGCGCAGTTTCCAGCGAATCGAGTCCCACCTCCACCGGGGTATCACTGCCGACGGAGGAGACAGCTCTCCCGGTTTCTCTGTCGGAATCTCCCTGCTGCTGTAGCGGAATTCCATCCGTATCGGTCTCTGCCTGGAGCCCGGTTTTTGCCGCGATGGTCATCGGCTTTATCTCTTTCATATCCGCCACCGCGGTTTGCAGTACATCTCCTGATTCAGCCTTCTGTCCTTTCGAATCGAGTTTTGTCATCGGCGGCTGAGTCTGAGTTTTCTCAGAGGAGTCCGCAGTCTGGCTCCGGACGCTGATGGCATCGCTCTCAGTCTGGCTCCGGGCGTTGATGGCGTCGCTCTCAGCCTGGAGCCGGGTTTCCGCCGCAATCGTCACCGGCGTTGTCTCCGTTCCATCTGTGACCCCGGCTCGCAGTCCATCTCCGAACTCAGCCCGAGGTCCTAATGACTCGAGTTTTGCCGTCGGCTCCTGGGTCTGAGTTTTTTGAGAAGATTCGGCAGACTGTTTCGGGGCGCCTCCGTACGAACTTTCATTCGAATCATTCGAGGAAGATTCAGCCGAAACGGTTTTTATCCGGGCCGCGTCAGACTGTTGCACCATGTCCTGCGTAATCTTACCCGAACTCAACGCCTCTGGAGGTTTGTCCGCCTGTTTTTCCACCCCTTTGAGCTGTGGAGCGAGATTTTGGACTTGAGCGACAAGGCCATCGTGAGGCCCGCCCGGCGCGGGAGGGTCTGCCGCTTTTTCCTCCAACTGCTGCGGCGCGGTGGACACGATCGTTGCGTCGAAGTACTTCAAGACAGGGTCAAGACTTTTGACCGGAATAGCTGTAGACTCCGCGACAACGGACGAAACGGCGGCCGCAGCCGCGAGTGTTTCGCTTTTTCCTGCGGTCGAAACGGATTTATTAATCGGTGCAGTTGCCTGGGGTTCCTCAGCCCCGAAGGCGATTTTTTCAGCGCTCTGCTTCATATTGTACTTCAAGCTCTCTGAAACACTTTCAACGGTGCTGTCGCGGACGTCACTCACTTCTGCGCTTGGCGTTTCAACCTTTGGATTGACCGGATCTACGGCGAAAATCTTTCCAGTCGAACTATTTTCCCGGTCTGCGATAAAAGAAGGGATAACGGTTGCCACCAGTCTTTCCGTCTGGCCCGTTTTTAGAGCTTGCGCCCCCTCGATCGTTTGACTCGATTGGATTGTTTGCGCCGTTTGGGAAGTTTGGGCCGTTTCCCCGGTGGCATGCCGAGATCCCTGGCCCGGCGCCTGCGACCCCGTCGTGTCCGCCTGTTGCAAAACCTTTTCTACAAGCCCCCGGAACTCTTCCGGACTGTACGATCCCTCCGTTTTTATCCGGACCGGAGCCTTGAAGTTTACTCCCGATGCAGCGTCTTTCCCGCTTGCGCCGGCTTTCCCGACGACTATCGATTCCACCAGCGCGCGCGCGTGTTCGGCAGGAACTTGAGCGCTGCTTTCGGAGCCGGTCGCAGGCTGAGAGCTCAGCAGTGATTTCAGGTCTTTGATGGAAATCCGGCCGTCTTTATTTTGAAAGTCCTTGCATGCCTTTATGGTTTCCGCCGGGCACTGAAGGTCCGATAACACTGTCGCCGCCATAGCCGGGTTTGTAACGTAGAGGCTTTCTTCTTTCTGCGCTTTTTCCTTGATCGCGTTTATCTTCGACTTGGAATCACTCACAGTCTTTTGGACAGTGACGGGGGGCGGCAAAAAGATCTTTGTTCCCGGAGAGCCTTGAGTGGCCGGCGACGGCGCATTAGACGCCGCGGCCGGGAGGGACGGCTGTTTCGAATCAGCCGTATCCCTCCCCACGGGACTTGATGCGGCGTCCTTGCCTGAGGTCCCGGCGCCGGGCTTCGAGACATCCGAAGGCGGCGGCATGAGCTTTTTGAGTTCGCCGGTAAAGTCGCCCTGGACAATTCCTTGCCCGATTTTTTCCTTCTCGCTTCCAAGAAAAGACGCAAGCAGTTGCGAAGCGTTTACATTAACAGATCCCATTCTCTCATCCGATGCAGGCTTGATAAAGTGTTTCAGGTAGAAATCACGATCTTTCTTTCAGCCGATATGTAATTGCGAAGGGAGTGGTGAGCAAACTTGATACCAAACTTTACGAATGCAAAAACAGCCTTTAAATCAGCTACTTACAACACAAGAATTTCCCAGGGAAAAATTTTCCTGGTTTTGGCGGGAATTTTTTTCTCATCATGCGCGCAAATATTTCCTTTTCAGGGCAGGCCAGAGAAAGTTAGACGTGAAGCGTGCGAGGTAAAAAGAAAGTCGACCGGCAGGCCTCTGTGACCAGTCCCGCGGTTGACGGGATTGGCTGACGACTGACCTTAAGTCCTCATGTTTTCAGTATTAAGAAACGGGTCGGAAAGCATGGCAAGAGCGATCCTTCCTTCTTCTTTAAAGCGGTTCTGGACGGCCGTCCTGACATCGGACCCGTAGGCTCCGAACTGGTCCGCTCTCATATTGTAGACGGAACCGATCAATTGGGCCATTTTGATCCCGTTCTTCTTGTCCATAGCGTTCCTGACCGCTTTGGTGAAGATCTTAACCGCACCCTTTGGACCATGCTGGACGGCTGTGCTCCAGAGTACCTCCTGAAGGGCTCGGGGGGCTTTCGATACATCCAGCCCGGTTCGATCCGAAATTTCCCGGAGTGCCGGCTGATAATGGCTCTTTTCAATAAAGTCGTATTGGAGTTTCCCAAACCGCGCGGGATCGGCGGCCGAGATTTTTTTCCACACTTCGGGCATTTTGCCGGACTGGCTGCCGGTATTTGCAGACCCTGCGGCTTTAAGTCTACCCGCTATGTCGGGCGCCTGTTCGGACAGGTAATCGATAAAATGTTTCATCGTACCTGCTCGTGAGGAAATCTGGTAAGTCCCGTATGAAGTTCCTCCATTATTGTCATAGCCCACCACCCCAGGCCCTTTTTCGCCCGATTCGAAATGAGCGGACAGGGCGCCGATTTCCCGCCCTTTACACAGGCTGTTCCTGACGTCGGTCTCCGAAGAGCAAATGCCGGCAACGGCTGAAGCGAGGCCCGGCATACAGCGTCTGCCGAATCCCGGCGAGTACATGCCCATTCGGTTAGGACCGGATGACATGGCTGCCATGGCAATTAAAGTCGATGCTGCCAGATTATTGACGTTCTGCGAATTCAGTCCCCTGGTAACCCCGGGGTTTTTCGTCGCGGCCCGGTGATGGTCGTTTTTGACGGTATCTGCGGAGGCGGGTTTGTATTTGAAGCCGCTTGCAGGCGGGCTTTCATTGGCTTTCAGCCTGCTGAGGAGGACTTGAAAGATGTTGGAGTTTTCCGCTTTTTTGTTAGGGGTGGATTTAGATTGAGTGTGTTTCCCGTGAGCTTCAACCCCGCCGGTCTTCCCGGAATGATCAACGCTAAATGCCATAATTACACGCCTCCCGATGTTTGTGCGACTGAACCATGCAAAAGGCGTGCTTGTGAAATTAGAACTGAGTGTGAAAACTGAGGATTGAGCTATTGGACACCCCGTGCCTCGCGCCAGGTTTTTGGAAAAAGGGTCTCGAACACCAATGGTTAGCAGAATGGAGGCAACTCGGTTTTAATAATGATAAGTCACTGCCATGGCGGTATCCTCAGCCACAAGGACCGGCGTCCCCGGCTCAGCCCACAGGAACAGCTCTTCCGCCTTTTCTATCGGCAGAATCACGCAACCGTGGGAACAGTGCGATCCGAAGACATTTCCGGCGTGAATCCACACGGCCCCGTAGATGTGGAGCGAAAACGGCATCCAGGCAGGATTTCCGAAGTCATTAGGGTATGAGCTTGAAGTGTGTTCGGCGTCTTTTTTTTCGATCCGGTAAAGCCCGTCCGCGGTCTCCTGTCCGGGGTTGCCGGTGCATGCCTGGCTATCACCAACGAGCACCCCATATTCATACCATCCGATAAAACCAAGATCTTTTGCCACCAGTATAAACCTGGGCGTCTGCAGCTTTGCAGGCAGCCTGGCCGGCAGCGGCGTCCAGCGCCTGTAGGCGCTGAAGTCATGTGGAACTTTGAGTTTCCTGCCCAGCCGCATGTCTTCGCGAACATAAAAGGTTTCCTTCGTATTCAGTCTGGCCAGTATCTCTCTGCAAGTATTGACATCGAGCGAGCGGTCCGATCTTTCGATACGCAGCAGTTCATCCTCGGAGATCACTCGCTCGCTCCAGGAGATGTCTGGTTCGATCGAGCCGGCATGTGCGTTTAGCTCCAGAGGGAAGCACAGCAGGAAGGTAAACAGCAAGAGAGCTATAAACTTCATTTTGGTATTAGTCCCGGCCTCATGTTTCCATCCGTCATTCAATGATTAGCTTAAAAGAAACTGTACATTGCAATGGAAAAGGGGATTTTTCAATTTTCCGGGACCAGCATTGGCTCGAGTTCCCGAATTGGTTTTGTGATCTTATAAACTTTATCTTCCCCTTTCCAGATAATTTTTGCAGCTTGCCCGCTGCTTTTGACCATTGCCTGGGAGGACTGCAGGATGGAAAGATACTTTATGAAAATGCCGGAGGATATGTTCTGCGAGATATGCTCCGAGAAAAGAGGCATAAATCCGGATACCCTCAAGGAAGTGATCATCCTGGCCGTGGAAATCGCTCGTGAGGGCAGGGAAGGCAGGAGAATCGGCACAATGTTTGTGGTCTCCGACAGTGAAAACGTCATGAAGCATTCTCGCAGCCTGATTCTCGATCCCCTTCTGGGACATCCCGTCGAAGCAAAGAAAATTTCCAGCTCCGACATGCGCGAGACGGTCAAAGAACTGGCGCAACTCGACGGGGCTTTCGTAGTCGCTGATAATGGAACGGTCCTTTCGGCCTGCCGTTACCTGGACTCATTTTCAGAAGGAATCGACCTGCCGCTTGGCCTTGGCAGCAGGCATATGGCCGCCGCATCCATCACCAAAGTGACCAAGTCGGTAGCCGTGGTGGTCTCGGAGAGTTCGGTAGTTCGGATCATCGACGATGGTAAAATAGTCTCCGAGATTATCCCCGAACTCTGGATGTTCAAAAGGTATTCCGCCCTTAGCAAGGGCAAGATGGTCGAACAGGAAATTATAGTCAGCACTGTAGAAGACTGAAAAATCCGCTCGGACTGCTCAAATGACGCTACGTGACGTTTTTACTGAAAAGCGGGAATTTTAATCCATCTTCAGCAACTGCTACATCAGTCCTATGTCCTCAGTTCATTGCGAATCGATTGATTTTCTTTTTTCCCGCCAAGGAGCCATGATTATTCCCAAATACAGAAATTTCAAGCCGCTTGCATGAATTTTCTTGCTTTTTCTATAGCGTTCTATAAAAATCCAATCTCTGTTTGACAGGACCACCCAGGGGCTGGGCGCAATGCCTATCCGGAGGACCTCAGACTAAAACTGCCGACTTCAGCGTCACTTGGGAACTGATCGATGGTCGTGCCCGTCGACAGAAGCAGTGGAGAATTATCGTTCCTTTGCAATTGGCGTCAGGAGAAAACATGGAAGTGAAATTACTCAACATCGGTTTTGGCAACACAGTGATCGCTAACCGCGTGGTGGCGATTGTATCACCTGCGTCCGCCCCCATGAAAAGGCTAAAGGAAGACGCAAGGCAGGGAAACAAGCTGATAGACGCAACCATGGGCCGTCGCACCCGCTCAATAATCGTCACCGACAGCGACCACGTAATACTGTCCGGCGTTCAGGCCGAAACCATTGCTCAACGGCTTCTCATGGACGGAAACTCTAAAGAGGCCAACCTGCTAAAGCAGATTTAAAATCCTCGATGCCTCAGGACAGGTTTTATGTCCCTTTCAGCCCCTGCCGGGCAACTTTTCATCATATCGGCCCCGTCCGGAGTCGGAAAATCCACAATCATCCGGCAAGTAATGGCATCCTGCCCTGCGCTGCGGTTTTCAGTTTCCTGCACCACCCGTCCGTTGCGCTCCGGGGAAACTGCCGGGAAAGATTATCATTTTCTGTCCAGGGAAGAATTTCAGAGAGGAATAAGTTCCGGGCGATTCCTGGAATGGGCGGAAGTCCACGGCCACCTCTATGGAACTGACGGGCGCATTATCGAAAAATGGCTCGAAGCCGGAGACGACGTCATCCTGGACATAGACGTTCAGGGAGCTCGACTGGTTCGTTGCGCCTATCCGTCATCCCAAACGATCTTCATTCTGCCGCCTTCGATGCAGGTGATCGAGGAACGCCTGCGCAACCGGGCAACAGAAACCGAGGCCCAGTTCGCCATCAGGGTTTCGGCCGCGCGGCGTGAGGTCCTGGAATCACCCTGGTACGATTACATTTTAATCAACGACAACTTGCAGGAGGCGGTCGAAGACCTCAAGGCGATCCTGCGGGCGTGCAAGTCCGCCCGGGCAATCCAGGCGCCCCGGGTGAAAGGCTTCCTGGTAAAACAATTAGAAATCCGGGGTTAGGAATTACGAATCGAGGGATTCAGGGACTGCCTTTATTCTTAAGTTCCTCGATCTTTGAAGTTCTCAATCCCTCAATCATTCACGCCCATGAAAAAGACCCATTCCCCCGAGCGCGAGATCTGGATTTCAGGAGTAAATCCCGTCAGGGAAGCCCTGCGCGGCGGTCAAGTTGCTGCAGACCAACTTGTGCTTTCCAGGAGTGATTCCAGGGGGCAAGAGATCGAGGAACTTGCAGCGAAGCGGGGGATTTCTGTTACCAGGAGCGTCCGCGACCGCCTCACGGAACTGGCGGGCCACGAGCATCACCAGGGGGTGGTCCTCAGGATATCGGAATTCCCTTACGCGGAACTCGATGCCCTGCTTGAAAAGCCGATTGCAGACCGGGAGCCGCTTGTTCTCCTGGACAGCATACAGGACCCGCAGAACCTTGGGGCGGTCCTCAGAAGCGCCTGCTTTCTGGGCGCCAAAGGCGTGATTATCCCCAAAGACAGATCGGCGCGCGTGGGCGGCACCGCTATAAAAATCGCAGCCGGAGCTACCGCCTATGTTCCCGTCGCAATAGTTACCAATGCAGCCAGGACGCTTCAACAGCTCAAATCGGCCGGTTACTGGATTGTGGGCCTCGAAGTCAGCGGTGACAAAAATCTCTACGAGGCGGACCTGACCGTTCCGCTCTGCCTGGTGATCGGAAACGAACAGAAGGGGGTCCGTCCGCTGGTAAGAGGCGAGTGTGACTTGCTGGTTCAAATTCCGGCCGCCGGCCCTCTTGATTCGCTAAACGCCGCATCGGCGGCAACTGTGGCCCTTTATGAAGTTTTGAGGCAAAGAGCCGGAGGCAAAGGGACTGAGGACTGGGGGCTGAAGACTGAAGACTGAGTCAAGGATTCCCCAAGGCAAGCTGGACCCTGATCGTTCTCTCCACTTTTCGCATATCCAGGCCTGAAAGCCGTCCCATCGAGTCGATGAATCGGGCTTTGCCGACAGCTGTAAGTTGATCCGCCATCGCTTTGCATTGCTTGCCTTCGATCTCGACGTAGGCTTCGCTGGGATATAAACGCCCGGTATTGCCAGTAAGCGGTACGACCTGAACTCGATTGTGAGTTTCTACTTGGGGGAGAAACCATTAGAAGAGCTTGCCCCGGAAAATCGGTCAAAATTCGCATTTGCACCTATTTCCCGACTCCGCTCGACATCATAGTACGACTTGAAGATTTCGCCGATCGATCTGATTTCCGGCAGCACGTAAACTATGCCGCTCCTTCCTGTAAAAGTCGGTTTCACGACGTCATCAAAGAAATCTGCCGGAACATTAATACAACCGTAGGATATACGCCTGTCGCGCGGCGATGGACTGGCCAGGCGCTCCAGGCGATGCTCTTTGGGGTTGGTCGTTATCACCCGGTGCAGGGCAACGGCATCTTCGAAGTCCACCCAAAGCACGTCTTTTCCCTTGAGATTGTGGCCTAAGGAGGCCACGAAGCGGCCCGCCGGCGTAGTGCGCTCCTCAGGGCGCACCTCCGACAAGGGTCGGTCACCAATACCGGGGATTGGGTCATCACCTCGAGCCAGGCCCAGCAGCACCCGGGCTGCACCACGAAGTCGTCCGTCGGCATCGAATACAAAAGCTTTGGCGCCCACCTTGTCTACGATCGCGAACGGCATACCATGGTTGTCGCCTGAGTCCATGACCCAATCTGCCACTTGCCGGGCTGTCTCGGACCTGCGTTCCAGTTCGAAGTCCGCCCGTTTGGGGTGAGGCGCCACGGCAGATTGCGAATTAGCAGTCAGGCGGGTCCCTGCGAGTTGACGTGCAGATGATGACAGGTTGTAGAATTGCGCGGTGTCCTCCGCAGCGGTAACTTGGTGCGGGTTGAAACTGATGGCCATCAGGCCAAGGCAAATTCCTTTTGCAATAATCTCTGCGAGCGAGCATGAGCTGCCTGAAGGCTTTGTGCGTCTGCATGCTGCCAAAAACATGGCCTGATCTTTTCTATTGTTTTCAGTGATTGTCCGTGCCGAATCGGCATGTTTTTATTGTCCCGGAATTATCCCAGGTGGCCCTGCCTTGTGCTTTATCAACGCCAAGGCAGGGCGCCTGAAATATTTTAGTTGCGTTCCTGCTTATACCGATCAAAGTCGGGTGCAGGCGCCATCTCTTGTGGTGGTGGCTGGGTCACTGGTCTGTCATAATCCTGCCTGACGGGCTCTCCGCAACCACAGGAAAAACAAGGAAAGTGCCAATTACAGGGATTAAGGTTTATCCCGCACAGTCCACATTCAGCGCTGGCGGTAACAAAGCTCCCGCTGAAAAGGACCAATGATAAAGCAACTGCAAGAATCAGTTTTTTGTTCATCTTATATCTCCGCAAGTCCAATTATCCTTAACTTCTTAAACCACATAACAAATGGTTGTAGCATTAACTAAGAACCGCTACGGTTGTAGCATTTATAAAGAATCACTACTAAAAACGTAACGCTGCTTAACTTCCTGTCAACTGTTAAAATGTGCAATGTTGAATGAAATGTATCACCTGGAAAACCAGGTGTTAGAATTGTATTGTAATATCATATGGTTAGAGTCATAATGAGACTGTGCTGGCCCCGGTCGAAATTAATTGGCTTTCAAATGAAATCTTCTAATCATTATCCAAGCTTACTCCTCGTGAACTATCCATTCCGGCCCCCAAAGATAGCCGTACCGATACGAACAAGCGTCGCCCCTTCCTCTATGGCAACCTCGAAATCGCCGCTCATTCCCATGGAAAGCTCGGTCAGTTTATGTGGTTCGGAGGATATTTCTCTAAGCTTATCCAGAAGTTCGCGCAGCTTTCTGAAGTAGGGCCTTGCGCGCTCCGGCTGGTCGAAAAAAGGGGGAAGGGCCATCAGTCCCCTGACATCCAGCCATTCTAAACCGGACGCAAATTTGAAGAAAGAAATCAGATCGTCGGGTCCTACGCCGCTTTTGGTCTCCTCGCCTCCGATATTTACTTCGATCAGGACGGGGACCTTTCTACCGGCGCCCTCGGCCCTGCGGTTCAACTCTATGGCGAGGGCCTCACGGTCGAGCGTTTCGATCCAGTCGCAGCAATCGAGGGCAAGCCGCGCTTTATTTGTCTGGAGGTGTCCGATGCAGTGCCAGGAGACCGGAATGCCGGCGAGCATCTCTCTTTTTTTCTTCGCTTCCTGGATGTAATTCTCACCCAGGATATCTATTCCGGCATCCAGTCCTTCCCGGACTCTCTCAACCGGGACCGTCTTTGTCACGGCGACCAGCTTTACTCCACCCGGATCGCGCCCCGCGCGCGCGCATGCGGCCCTTATGCGCTCGCGGACCGCTGCCAGATTGCCGGCCACCCCCGTACCCGCCGTTGCTCCCACTAACCCCCTCCGACCAGTCTGATTATCTCGAACTCGTCTCCCGATTCGACGGGCTCACTTTCAATCGAACTCCGTGGAACGATCTTCAGGTTGCGCTCGACCGCAACCTTTTTCGAATCGATTTCAAGGTAGCGAAGGAGTTCGCCCAAAGTCGGCTGCCCCGGATAATCGGTGCTTTTTCCGTTCACGTTTATTTGCATTCAACTCCCACCCCGAGAAGGCCTGCGCGACTACAAATCCAGGTGAACCTTCATGCTCACTGCTCACTGTTCGCTGCTCACTGTAAAAACGCTTCATCCCAATCCTTCCATACCGGCTCATAGCCTTGCTGCCGGATGGCCTCGGCGACGGCATCCGGGTCCCTGTGATCGGCGATTTCAAACTGGGCCTCGGCCCCGTTTGGTTGAGGGCGGGTGTAGCCGCCGGGATCCGTCTTCGATCCGGCGCTGATCGATGTGATACCCAGCGGAATCAGGTGGTCCCGAAAATCCGCAGGCTCCCTGGTGGAAAGTGTAAAACCGGTGTCGGGCAAAAAGAGCCTCAAGGCGGTAAGCAATTGGACAAAATTGAGGTCCGATACGGGGTGTGGGGATTGAAAAAACCCCGCTGCGGGCCGCAGCCTCGGAAAGGAGACGGAAAGCTGCGATTTCCAGTATTTTCGCATCAGGTATTTCGCGTGGAGGCCCATGTAAAAGCCCTCCATGCGCCAGTTTGCAAGACCGAGCAAAGCCCCCAGCCCGATTCGCCGAAAACCGGCCTCGCCTCCCCTGTCCGGTGTTTCGAGCCTCCAGCGGTAATCTCGCTTCTTTCCGCCAAGGTGGAATCGCTTATAAAGTTCCTCGCTGTAGGTTTCCTGAAAAACCGTGAGGCCGTCAACACCGCAAGCGACCATGGCGCGGTATTGCTCCACGCTCATTGGATAGATTTCGACTGCAATGGATGAAAAAAGAGACCTGAGCAAACCGGTTATCCTGACGAAATAATCGACGGACGCCACTCCGGGGGCCTCACCGGAAACCAGCAGCAAATGCCTGAAGCCGAGCCTGTGGATAAACTCGCCTTCTTTCCTGACTTCCTCAGGTGTCAGGGCCAGCCGCCTGACAGGATTTTTCGTATTGAAACCACAGTAGGCGCAACTGTTGGAGCAAAGGTTTGAGACATACAGCGGCGCAAAAAGACTAACGGTTTTACCGAACCGCTGCTGCGTAACAAGGTGCGCCTGCCGGGCAATTTCTTCGATATAGCGTTCGGCAGCAGGCGAAAGCAGACTTACGAAGCTGTCGAAGTCGACACCACCCGGACGAACGGATTGAAGGGCCGATTCGACATCCGCCTCAGTGCGGGCTTCGATTTCTTTTTCGATTTCGGCCCGGTTCGTGCGCTCTATTTCATCATAGAAGCTCATTACTATACCAGATCACCTCAAAAAGCCGGTTAGCGGACTGGAAGCCTCAGCGTTCTTACGGGAGCGCCCCAACCCGGCCAGATAAGCCTCTCTGCCGGCCTGAACACCTTTTTTGAACGCACCGGCCATTCCGACGGGGTCCCTCGCCACGGCGATCGCCGTATTTACCAGTACGGCGTCGGCCCCCATTTCGAGCGCTTCCGCGGCGTGAGATGGAGCGCCAAGGCCTGCGTCCACGACTACCGGAACATTTGCCCCCTCTATTATAATCTCGATCGCGTCCCTGGTCCGTATTCCCCGATTGGAGCCTATGGCAGAGCCGAGCGGCATTACCGTTGCCACCCCCAGGTCTTCAAGGCGCTTTGCCAGAATGGGGTCGGCGTGAATATAGGGAAGGACGATAAACCCCTCCTTTATAAGCGTCTCCGCTGCCTTGAGCGTCTCGACCGGGTCCGGAAAAAGGTAGCGGGGGTCAGGAGTCACTTCCAGCTTTACCCAAGGTTCACACCCCGCCGCGCGGGCAAGCCGGGCGAGCCTGACGGCCTCACTTGCGTCTCTTGCCCCCGAGGTGTTCGGCAGGAGCAGGTACCTGCTCGCGTCTACAGCGCTCAGAATGCTGTCCTGAGGGTTCTCCAATTCGACTCGACGCAACGCAACCGTTACGATCTCCGCTCCGGAGGCTTCAATGGCTTTTTTCATGATCTCCGGGGAGGAAAATTTCCCGGTTCCCATAAGGAGCCGGGAACGGAAAGGGCGCCCGGCTATGATTAGTGGTTTGTCCATGTTGATACTGCCTTTAAAAACAAAAAGACCGCACCCTCTACTCTGGGAAACGGTCTTAATAAGAGCCGAAATTTTTCGCCAAGCCATTTCCCTACGCTGGCATTACCCAGATCAGGTGCATTGAGGGTTTTGTCTCAGCCCGGCTATCGCCCAGGCGCCCCTAATGGCTGTCAGTAATATGAATCTTAACGGCGGCCCGCCAAATTGTCAAATATAATGCCGGATTCCAGCTTGGAGGTGCCACACTTATAGTCCGGCGCCCGATCATTTCTGAGGGCGCACCGGCGGCCGGGATATCCGGGCCACCCAGAGACCAAACCTTTTCATGGTTTCCGGGTGTCCCGAAAGACATGCAAGCTGCTTTTGAAAAGTTTTTCGGCACTCTGACATTGGGCCGTCCCGGAAAAAATGATGGCCGGCATACAACCTTTGCTGTCCGGTCAGGAGTGATGTATAGTAGTTGTGGTCATCCGCATGGACTCTGATTCAGGTTGTTCGAAAAGAGCCTGGTGGAGGATGCGTCATGACGGGAAATCACTTTTGTTGATTCCAAAGCGCTGGAAATTTTCTTACTGCACTGTTGGTTAGAGTTCGTACTTTGTGCGGCCTCAAGTCACTGGTCAGATTAATGCTGGGGAAAAACCCGGTTTACTGCAATGTGAAGCATGGAGAAGAGGAAAGCTATCAATCATATTTTATGGAAATAATTAATTCAGTGGACGTCGAGAATCTCACCGATGAGGCACATTGCAGACCGTTTGCCCACGAAGCGGCGAGCAGAGATCTCAACAGCATGCATCAAATCGCCAATAAGGCCAGGTTCGCCAGTAACCTCAGTCCACTCATTATAGAGTTAATGGTCATGCAGTATATATATGCCGATCCCCTGCTGAGGAAGAAAGATAAAAGGCGTTGGATTTACAATGTTATGTCCAGGGGGGATAAGGCATACTTTCCCGATGCGATAAGCATGTATTCTACTATGTACAACACTTAGACGGTCCATTTTACCACCTTTAAACTCATACCGGCATCGGGGACCGCAAAAGAGATGAACTGCGGGAAAAGTGTTTCGGCACAGAATGGGCGCACGGTGCTTGACTCGCGAGCGTTAAAAAGCTAATTATCACCAAATTAACAGCCGAGGGATCGAGGAGAACGAAGTGGCCGGCGAAACGAATAACACGTACATTAAGGTAAGATGGCACGGGCGCGGCGGTCAGGGGGCTGTCACGGCAGCGGAGATTCTGGCTCAGGCAGCCTTCTATGACGGATACAAGGGAGTAACGGCCGCTCCATTCTTCGGGGCCGAGAGAAGAGGCGCCCCCATCATTGCCACAAACAGGTTTGCCCGCCAACCGGTAAGGACCTTCTCTCTTGTTCAAAAGCCATCGGTGGTGGTAGTGCTTGACGAGACCATTCTAAGAGTAGTCAACGTCACGGCAGGCATCCAACCGGACGGTATCGTTATCATAAACAGCAAAAAATCGCCCGATCAAATCGGTTTGCCCCCCTCTGTGCGGGTTGCGGTAACCGACGCGACACAGAGCGCCACGAATGCAGGCCTGATTGTCTCCGGGACGGTCCTGTTCAATACAGCTATCCTGGGTGGCTTTTCGAAGGCCACAGGCCTTATCAGCATGGAAAGCATAGAAAGGGCTCTCAGGGATCATTTCGAAGGCGATGCCGCCGAAAGAAACGTGCTCGGCGCAAGACTGGCCTGTGAGGGGACCGTAGTTTTCCGGACGCCGAACAACTCAGCGGGCGCTTCAGAATAAAAGGAAGGATGTATGGGATACGACAAAGCTCATCAAGACCCATTTACAGTCGCAAGAGGCAAACTTTGCGTGGGTGAAGCAGGAAAAACAGGCGACTGGCGGTCGTCTCGTCCTGAACTGGAAAGCTCGAAATGCATTCTGTCAAAACCAGGGGGTAAGTCCTGTTTTCTTTGCTGGATGTATTGCCCGGAAGGGATCATCACCAGGTCCATTCCTGTAAAAATCGACTATGATTACTGCAAGGGATGCGGCATCTGCGCAGCAGAGTGTCCTGCCAAAGCCATCCGGATGGTTGAAGAGCAAAGCACCGATCAGCCGGACCATTGAGGATTTCTGAGGGCAGAATCAGGTTGTCTGCGTGAGCTTCGCGAGCTGCTTTCCGGTTGTACCGTCTTGAGATGAAACGGCACTGGATCTTACTGCCGGCCGACCTTCCGAAATGCAAAAACAACCCGGTCAAAATACTCATCCATATTCTCAGAGACCAAACCCGACTTCGTGAATCCATAAGTCGCAAACAGGGCGCTCAGTTCATCCCGGGGTAGAGCGCCGCTCATGCACCAGGCCCATGCGTCCGGCTCGGATGCAAAATAATCCGGCAACATCGCCCTTCGGCACAGATCGGCCCCTGCAACTGCACCGTCAAGCTTCAAAACGCGGTTAAGCTCGACGATCAGTTCGCCTTTCTCAGGAAACAAATTGAACACGCCATTCAGGATGATCCATTCAAACGAATTCGACTTAAATGGAAGGCTGTCTCCATCGGCGCAGACGAATTCGAACTCGAAGCCCGGGAAAAATCGCTTTGAATAGCCGCGGGCATTCAAGAGCGCAAGCGCTGCAACATCCAGGTTCACAACCGCAAATTGATCGCCGGCTAAGAGCTTCAGGGCAATCGAATCGACTCCTGCCCCACAGCCGAGATTAAGGACCCTCTCACGCGGCGTTGGATGGAGGAAGGGAAGAACGTTCCCGCAAGACAGGAATTCTTTCCAGATTTCATCAGGAAAACCGTCAATGATGCCGGCAGGATAACCAAGTTCTACCGCCAGAATCCTCCCGCCCAGACCGGGAAATCCGGCGCCTTTTTTCCCCCGGTAAAGTTGCTCGTAATATTTTTGGGCATGTCGCTTCATTAGAGATCATGAAGCAGTGAGCGGCAGGAAAAAAGAAAAATCGCTTCCCTTATCGGGTATGCTGTCCACACGAATAAAACCCTTATGGGCTTCCAGAATGCTTTTGACGATGGTTAGCCCAAGACCGGTGCCGATGATGAATCTGGTTTTATCATTTTTCACCCTGTAAAAAGGGGAAAAGATCTTTTCCAGCTCCTTGGACGCTATCCCGAGGCCGTTGTCGCGCACGCTCACTCTGAGGTATCCGTTTTCCAAACCTGCGGAAACGACCACCCTCCCGCCCTTGGGAGTGTACTTCAATGCGTTTCCGATGAGATTGGAAAGCACTTCCACAATATTGTCCCTGTTGACGACCACCGGGGGTAATGAAGGCAGCGGCTCCAGGTCAAGAGCGATCTGTTTGGCCTGGGCCTCCGCGTGGTGGAACGCCACCTGGTCCTCAATGATCCCGGCCATGTCGATCTCTTCTTTTTCCAGGCCCATCAAGCCGGACTCGATCTTGGTGAGGTCGAGGAGTTCCATGGTAAGGTTCAGGACAGAGCCGATTTTTTCCGAAGCGCGGCCAAGGATCTCTTTCTGCTCTTGATTCACCTGCCCGGCCAACCCGCTCGTAACCATGTTAAGCTGGGCCATAACCGCATTCAGAGGTCCACGAACCTCATGTGAGGCCATGGAAACGAAGTACGATTTGATCTGCTCCATCCTCTTAATGTCGGTTATGTCATGGAGGACCGCAATCGCTCCAACGTTCCGACCGCGTCTGTCTCGGAAAGGAACGCATCGCGCATTGACAACACTGCCCTGCGAGGTTTCCCAGTTCTCTCCGGTCAACTCAGCTAACTCATCGGCCGGCATCGAGATCGCCTTCTCAATGAGTTCCTCGATCTGGCTGTTATTGCATACCTCATCCGCCATGCAGCCGACGGGGTTTTTCTCTGGACAGCCCGACATCTGCAGGAAGGCTGGATTAGCCAGGACAACCCTTTTTTGCCTGTCCACAGCCATGACCCCGTCTCTGAGGTGATCGATGAGCACCCGCATTCGCGTCTTCTCATTGGCAATGTCCTGAAGGGCTCGAATATATTCAAGGGCCTTGGAAACGAGGACCCTCAGTTGATCGGGGGTGAAAGGTTTAGGAATGAAATCGAAGGCCCCTTTCTTCATAGCCTCTATAGAGTTCTCGACCGTGACATAGCCGGATATGACGATGATCACAGAGTCAGGATGAAGCGTTTTGACCCGCTCAAGCACCTCAAAGCCGGAAAGACTCGGCATCATCAGGTCCAGTAAGATGATGTCGTAGCAGTTTTCTTCTATCATCTGCAGCCCGACCTCGCCGCTTTCGGCGGTTGACACTTCATACTCCCGCTCGTTCAAAACTTTTCGGCAGGCGTCCCGAATGCGCTTCTCGTCGTCGATGACCAAAATTGTTGGCCTGTCAAAAGTTTTGGGCGTTTCTTCAGTCGTCATGAGATCTGTATCCTTATCGTTGGGAACGGAAAAACACGTTGGGCTAGAGGTTCTGTAGCTGAGGCGAATCCTCATGGATAGGAAGCTCTATGATAAACGTAGTTCCCTCTTCGCTTGTTTCTTTAACCCTGACCAGGCCCCCGTTGCTCTCTACGATTCCGTAAACGGTACTTAGACCAAGGCCGGTGCCCTTTCCAGGCTCCTTGGTCGTAAAAAAAGGATCGAATATTTTCGGAAGATTTTCTCTGGGAATACCACATCCGGTATCGGATACTTCCAGGCAGGCCCTGGCATCATTGGGGTTTCGATAGGTCCGAAGCGTAAGAGTTCCCACCCTGTCCATGGCGTCTATGGCATTCATCACCAGATTGATTATAACCTGGCTAAGCTGGTTTCTGTCCCCGTAGATCGGCATCAATTCATCCGAGAGATCTTTGACGACGTTCACCTGAATAAAAAGCCTCTGATCCCGGATAAGACTCAGGCTCTCGGCTACCAGGTCGTTAAGCTCCAAGGTCTCCCTGTTGGGGTTTGTCTGGCGGCTGTACGTGAGAAGACCCTTAACGATGTCCTTGCACCGTTGGGTATCCTCGATGATATATTTTATATCCTCTGCCAAGGAATTAGTTTCCTCGACAGCTTCAGACAGCAAGCTTGCGTATAGAAGGATGCCGGTAAGCGGATTGTTTATCTCATGGGCCACACCGGCCGCCAGGCGCCCCAGAGAAGCCATTTTCTCAGCCTGGGCGACCTTCGACAGCATCTGTCGCATCCGTTGTTCCTGGACAAGTTTTTCTCTGATGTCATTGAATATCCCCATCGTGCCCACTTCATGGCCATCTTCATAGATGATGGCGGCCGACATTTCAACGGGAATCTCCTCCGCTTGGGCATTGATAAAGGTGACATGGCAAAGCGGCAACCTGCCCTTTCCGTCCAAATGAGGGTCCCTCAGCTTCTTCATCACCTCTTGTGCCTGTCCCGGGGCATAAATGTCTCTGATGGTGATTTTCCTCTTCTGCACCTGTTTGAGAGTGTAGCCGGTCAGCTCTTCAGCCGTCGGATTCATGAGCAAGATATTGCCCTTTAGGTCGGCAGCAATTATCCCGCTCGTCGAACTCTGGACGATCTTCTCAAGAAGCCCCCTGACCTCATCAAGCTCTTTCTCCAGAGTTTTGACTCGGGTAACATCGCGCATGTTCTCTATTACGTACCGGACCTCACCCTCGTCATCGAGGATAGGCGACAGAACTCGATCTTCCCACCTCTCCTCTCCGTTTTGTGTTTCCAGGTGCCGGAGAACGCGTTTGCCCTTCCTGTCTGCCAGCACTTCGGCAAGCGGGCAGTCATCGGGAGAACAAGAATTCTCGGAGTGATAAAAAAAGTCGTAGCACTTTCCGCCGACGACTTGGTCTTTTGTTACACAGTATTTGTTTACGAATGATTTGTTAACGGTCAGTACGGTTCTGTCCGGCGCAAAAATCAAGGCCGGCAGCGTAAGGGAGTCGAAAACCCTCGCCTTCCAGTCGAAATCCTCGCTCTTCTCCCCGGAGGTGGTCTGTCGGACATTTGCAGCCAATTCAGCCAATTCCCATCGCCTGTTTGATAGCTATTCGGGTGATCTGCCGGCAGAGATTACGCCTTTCGATTCCAACACGGCGCCTGTCAGCAGGTTTCGAACTCCCTGGGCATGCCGCGCTCAAGTCCGCCGGCTAAAGGGCATCGTCACGCCATTTCACTGTGCTTTGCTCAGCGTGCGAGGATTTCCTTCACCATTACCACGAGCTTATCCAGGTCAATGGGCTTGGGAATATAATCGTCAGCAAGAGTCGTCATGCCGCCCTGGTGAGTGTACTTTGTATCCCGCACCCTGTCGGCTACCCCTGTCAGAAGGACTACAGTGATGTCTTGGAACTTAGGGTCTTTCTTTAGCTCATCACAGAGTTGATAGCCGTCTTTCTCGGGCATCATAACATCCAGCAGGACCAGGTCGGGTCTCTCCTCTTTGATCTTGGTCCATGCTTCGACGCCATCATAGGCTTTCGTCGTTCTGTAGTTGTTGGCCTCAAGTTTTCTTGAAACCGAGTCCACCAGATCCGGGTCGTCGTCGACTACCAATATGAGCTGTTTGTCACTCACGATACCACCTCCTAAAGTGTGTTAAATTACAGGTCTTGAGTTCGGTCCTTCTTTCGGTAACCGGGCACACTAAAATATTCTCTATAATTCTAAAACTTATCCCGTCTTCTTTAGTCCCGCTGGTCCCTGTGTCGAGCTTGCAGGAGTCTTTTCGAAAAACTGAGGCCTGGGCAGGAACCCAGCCCTGGTCACGATCTCCCGAACTCTGTGCTCCCATTCGATGGCCATGAGGTGAAATCCACTGACGCCTTCGACTGCTTTGAGGCGTTCAATGGTCTCCAGGCACATTTTGATTCCCTCCTCAGCCTGTTTTTCCTTGGGTACCCCGGCAATCCGCTTGACCACATCATCGGGGACATCCATACCAGGGACGCTGTTCTTCATATATTTGGCCATTCCGGCAGACTTCATGGGGGTGACGCCCGCCAGGATGTAAACTTTCTTATGAAGGCCACGCTCCCGTACACCTTCCATCCACTTCTCGAATTTGTCAACATTGTAAATGCATTGGGTTTGAATGAAATCGACCCCGGCCTTGACCTTCTTCGCCAGCCGGGCCACACGCAGTTCGAAGGGGTCCGCAAAGGGGTTCGCGGCTGCGCCGATGAACATCTTTGGAGGGCCGTCGATCTTTTCTCCGCCCTGAAACAGACCCTCGTCCCGCATTCTTTTAACCATGCCGATCATCTGAATGGAGTCTATGTCGTGCACATTGGCGGCCATTGGATGGTCGCCGAAATGAGGATGGTCGCCCGACAGGCACAGCATATTATCGATTCCATGCGCGTAGGCGCCCAGGATATCGCTCTGCATGGCTAACCGATTCCGGTCCCTTGTCACCATCTGGAGAAGGGGGTTGAGTCCCATCTGCTTGATCAGGAGGCCCGCGGCGAAGCTCGACATTCTTACCATCGCCGTCTGATTGTCTGTGACGTTAACTGCATCCACACAGCCCCGAAGCATCTCGGCCTTTTCTACAACCTTCTGCGCACTGGAGCCGCGTGGAGGACCGCATTCGCCCGTTACTGCCAGTTGTCCCGATGCCAGTATCATTTCCAGTATGCTATCCGTCTTCACGATGCCAGGTCCTCTCTTACGATTTTTCTAGGCCCGGAACCCCGTTCAGTCCGCCAGTCTTTGGCGGCAAGGTTCTCCTCGTATTTTTCCGTCATGCCAAGGACTTTGAGCCGGTCCCAAATAAGCTGCCACGCGCAGTCGACATCCTTGCTGATTTCACACTTGCCGCCGCTCGATCCGCCACAGGGGCCGTTCAGGAGCCGCTTCGAGCACCTGGCTATCGGACAGACCCCGCCCGTCAGGCCAAGCACACACTCACCGCATCCCTGGCACCGTTCGGCCCACACTCCCTGCTGTTCCGAAGCTCCCATGAATTTTGTGTTCACTGCCGGGAACACCGGTTTTGTTTTATAACGTCTGGCAACTTCCTGCACACCACATCCGCAGGCCATTGAGAGCACGGCATCAACTTGGTCGATGTATGGGAGGAGCTCTTCGATATACTCGGGATCACATTGGCGTTCGAGAGTAATCTCTTTGATTTCGATGGGCTTTCCTTCCTTCATGAAATACATCTGGAGAGCCGAAGAAAGTTTTGCGACCTCCTTACGGCCCCCTGCCGCACACACGGTTACGCACTCGTTGCAGCCGGCAAGCAGGATGCGCTGGAAGGGTTTAACGCACTCGATGAGCTCTTCCATGGGTTTTCGTTCTGCTGTAATCATGTCGGTTAGTTCTCCCCATGTTTTCTTAAATCAAATTGCGGCAAGCCTGGATTTCATGCCAACCTTTGCGGGATTGGGTCCCAGGCCCCGTATCTTTTCCGTAAACTCTGAGGCGGTCCGGGCGAACCGCTCGCCCATGCCGGCGGACATCATGAACATCTCGACGCGTTCCCCTTCTATGCCGATTTCATCAAGAAGCTTCTTCACGTAGGCCACCCGCTTGACCGCCAGCACGTTTCCGGTTTTAAAATGGCAGTCTCCTTCAAGACATCCTGCTACGAAAACTCCGTCTGCGCCCTTCTGGAGCGCTCTCATGACGTGTATGGCGTCCACCTTACCCGAGCAAGGCACCCTGATGATATTCACGTTGGGAGGATAACGGAGCCTCTTGCTGCCCGCACTGTCGGCGGCCGTGTAGGCGCAGTAGTGACAGCAGAAAGCGACGATAACCGGTTCAAAGGGGTCCATCACGATATCCTTTCAAAAAGTCCGTCCACCTTGGCCAATAGGTGATCGTCCTCATACTGCATTAGCTGAATGGCCATAGCTGGGCATTCGGAGGCGCAAATCCCGCATCCGTGGCACTTCGCAGGATCGATTTCAGAATGGTCCTCAATGATGTGGGGTACATTAAATGGACAAGCCCGCACGCATATGAGACATGCGGCGCACTTCTCCGCATCGACCTGGGCCACCTGGGCCCCAAGGTTGATGGCATTTCTTGACAGGAATGTCTGCGCCCTGCCAGCCACGGCCAGCGCCTGGGCAATGCTGTCGCGAATGGTCTTGGGAGCATGGGCGGTCCCGGCAACAAAAAAACCGCGGGAGGGCAGATCTACCGGTCCCAGCTTGATATGATTCTCAAGGAAGTATCCATCGAAAGTTCTGGGAAGGCGGAAAATCATGCCGAGGTCTTCCGTTGACTCCTCATCGGCGCTGAAGCCGGTACTGAGCACGAGGCAATCTGCGCTAACCTCGATCTCACGGCCCATGACCAGGTCATTGAAAAAAACAGCCGCCTTTTCACCATCAGCTTCAACACGGGGCTTGCCCTCCGGGTCGTACCGAACGAAAATCACTCCCTGCTCCCGGGCCTTTCTGTAGAAATCCTCCTCAAATCCCGGAGTGCGCATGTCACGGTACAGAATATAAATCCTGGCTTCCGGATTCAAGCTGCTTATTCTCAATGCATTCTTTATGGCTGACTGGCAACACACGCGCGAGCAGTTCGGATTTTCCGGAGTGCGTGAGCCCACGCACTGGATCATAACCACGTCCCTCCATGCTTTAACCTTCGAAGGGTCGTCCTCTATCATTGCATCCAGCTCAAGCTGGGTGGTGACCGCAGGGTGCCGGCCCAGCATGTATTCACCCGGACGATTGGGCAGCGCGCCCGTAGTCAAAATAGTAATGCCGTGATCGATTTGGCGGTAGAACATTTGAGGTCCCACCTGGATGCCCGTCTTGAACATCCCGGCTATGCCCGAGTGATCGACAACGATGGCGCGCTTCGTGACTCTTATGTTCTCATGCTTCTCTGTTCGATTTATAAGCTCATCGAGATAGGCACGAACGTCTTCTCCTTCGAGTGTCTTTCGAATGCTTCTCGACACTCCCCCCAGTTGTCCCGATCGCTCGATCAGATGGACGCGATAGCCCCTATCGGCCAGGTTGAGCGAAGCCGTCATGCCGGCGACCCCTCCACCTACCACCAGGACGTCCTTATTCATCGGCAGGATGTGCTCGGCGAGAGGACGCGCCATCCGCACGGCTGCGACAGCCATGTGCAGAAGTTTCATGGCCTTCTCCGCGGCGGCGTTGGGCCGATCCAAATGAACCCATGTGTCCTGGTCCCTCAGGTTGGCGATCTCGACGAGATACTTGTTGAGTCCTGCCCTTCGCACCGTGTCCTGGAACAGGGCCTCCCGGGCCCTGGGCGAACAGCCCCCGATCACTACCCGATTTAGCCCCTCTTTGCGAACAATGTCCTGAATGTGCTCCACGGATTCCCGGCTGCATCCTCTTCCAACGGACTCGGCGACAACTACACCGGGAATGGAGGATGCCCCTGCCACCAAGGCCCCGACATCAACGAGTCCTCCGATATCGATCCCGCACTCGCACACAAATACCCCGACCCTGGGTTCTTCTCCAACAATGTCGCGTTCCGGCGGGAGGTCTTCTCCGTTTTCAGGCAGGACACGTAACGGAGAGAGGTTCCCGAGAGCACTACAGGCTGCTGCGCTGGCCTGGACCATCGTATCGGGGATATCCTTGGGACTCTCGAACAACCCGCACGCGTATATGCCGCTCTTGGACGTAGCCACCGGATTGAAACTATGGGTCCTGGCGAAACCGTGCTCGTTGAGCTCGACGCCGATCCTGCCGGCCAGTTCCTTTGCCTCCGGGGTGGTCCTGAAACCTGTCACCAGGACTACCATGTCGAAAACTTCAGTGTGCAGACCGCTGCTCGAATCAGGCAGGAAGGATATGCTGAGGTCTCCCGTAGGAACGCCTTTTTCTTTGACGGCCTGGATAGTATTGGGCCGGCTTCGGACGAGTTGGACCCCATATTCGTTTATGGCCCTTTGCAAGTATAGCTCGTAGTCTTTGCCGTAAGTTCTCATGTCCATGTAAAAGATAACCGTCTCGGTATCCTGCTGGAAACGCTCCCGGGTGATGATCGCCTCTTTGAGAGCATACATGCAGCAAGCGCTCGAACAATAGGAAACCGAGCCCTCCCTGACTCGCCGGGACCCTACACACTGAATCCAGGCGATCCTGCGAGGCTTCCTGCCGTCTGAGGGTCGTTGCAACTGTCCAAGGGTCGGCCCGGACGCTGAGAGAATCCGCTCATACTCGAGGCTCGTAACAACATTGGGGTGCACCCCATATCCATAATTTTCTAGACCCAGCGGCTTGAAAACCTCTGCTCCGGGGGACAAGATGACCGAGCCCACCTCGATTTTTTGCTCCTTCGCGGTATCTTGCGCCAGGATCGCTCCGACCGGACAAGCCTGGACAAGCTCATCCATATTCGAGCAGGCGTCCCTGTCGACGGAGAAGGCATGAGGGGTAGCTTGCGGATACCGCATGCAGGTGGGCGCCCGATGGTCCAACCCGGGCGTGAAACGAACAAACCGGGGAAATAATCGATAACATTCGCCGCAGGCGGTGCACTTCTGCAAGTCGATAAACCGGGGTTGGGTCACCAGGGTCGCCTTGAAGCTGCCTGCCTCGCCTTCCAGATCGGACAGTTCGGTCATGGCCAGAAGTTCAATGTGCAAACTGCGGCCGGTTTCCGACAGATGGGGAGATAAAGTACACAGATCGCAATTGTTGGTGGGGAAGGTACGGTCAAGCTGGGCCATAAGTCCCCCGATGGAATAAGCCTTATCTATCAGCACGACGTCCCGGCCTGACTCAGCCAGGTCCAGGGCCGCCTGAATGCCGCCCATGCCGCCGCCAACTATAAGAACCTTGTTACTGAATTGGGACTTGTCTCGCTCTTCCATTGCCACCCTGATCCTCGCTCTAAGGTTGAATGATCAGCCGGGATAATTGTGAACGGGCCTCAGATCAAAGACCGGCACAGTCCAGCACTCCGCCGAGCCTGTGCTCCCATCCGAGGGATACGATCCGCACTCCCTGTGAAAGCTTCCTGAGTGCCGCAATGGTCTCGCCCGCTATGCGAATGCATTCCATTTCCCGGTCTGACGCCCTGCGAATACGGTTGATCAGCTCTTCAGAGATGCCTGAATCAGGCTCATTGGTGGCAAAGTAGCGGGCCGACCCAACAGACTTCAGGACAAACACCGTGGAAATAATCGGAACCCCCAGCCCCCTTGCTCTTTCCATGAAAGATTCAAAGCGGTTGACGTCGAAAACGGGCGGCGTCACAATGAATTTCGCCCCGGCTTCCACCTTCCTCTTTGTAAGCTCCAGCTCGCCTTCGAGCGATTTCTCATCCCAACATTGATCCATCGTGCATCCAACGATGAAAGCCGGCGATCCGCTAAGATCGCTTCCCCCAAGGTCCCGCCCTTTTTCGAGCAAGCGGATGGCAGTCAGGAGCCCCAGTTCGTCGAGATCGTTGACCGCCAGAGCATCGTGATGATCGCCGCTGATGATGTCCTCACCCGAAACCACCAACAGGTTTTGGATTCCAAGAGCGTGAGCCGCAAGGATGTCTCCCTGCAGGGCCATTCTGTTCCTGTCCCTGCAGTAAAGGTGTATGATTGCTTCGACACCCTGCTGTTGCATTAGAACGCCTCCCGCGAGGGCGCTCATTCGCATGATGCCGTTGTCCATGTCCGGGACAATGACCGCGTCCACACGGCCTTTGATCCTGCGTGCATTGAACAAGAACTCCGAGGTGTCGACGCCTTTGGGTGTATTCATCTCGGCCAGGATCACGAAATCGCCTGACAAAAGCCGTTTTTCAAAAGCCATAGGCCACCTTTTCTTTTGGTGATGTTTTCGCTTTGAACCGAACAGTGAACCTGCCGCAACCGTTCAGCCAGGATTTTCCTTTCAGCTTGTGAAACTTAGCTCATGGCCTTCCGTTCATTATCCCCGTGCGCTTTTTCTCTATACACCGATAAAACCGCAATATTTCCGTAAAGCTCAGGGCAAAAAGGCTCTCTTCGCTTCACCGAGCGCTTGTTTCCCCATTATTCCATGTCTCAGCCGAGCTTGCAAGAAATAAAATCCGGGGAAAACCGGTATTCGGAAATAACCTCGATAGTTAACTGATTTAAATCCCAACCCCACCGCGGTTTTCCGGCAAAGTAACGATAAATGTCGATCCCTTTCCCGGCGTGCTCCTGGCGGTAATCTTACCCCCGTGCCTCTCAACTATTTTGCGGCAGATGGCAAGACCCATCCCGGTTCCATCATATAGACTCCTGCCATGCAGACGCTGGAAAGGTTTAAAGATGCGGTCCAGAAACTGTTCGTCAAAGCCGATGCCGTTGTCTTCCACGAATATCTGCCACTCGTGATCATTGCGGCGCGAATAAACTCTTATGTGAGGTTTTTCTTCGCTACGAAATTTCAAAGCATTGGCTATGAGGTTTTGAAAAAGTTGCCTCATTTGGCTTGGTTCAGCCTCGATGGTCGGCAAATCGGAAATATCAACGGCGGCTCCGGTTCGTCCAATATTGAGGCCCAAATCCGAAATGACATCCACTACGGCATTTCGCAAATCGACTTTGTCCAAAGGTTCGGCTCGCGTAGCCAAACGGGAGTACTTGAGAAGATCGTGGATAAGCTGCCGCATACGGCTTGCCGAGTTCTGCATCCGGGTAAGGTAGTCTCGTGCGGTTTCGTCCAGATTATCTGTGCATCTTTTAGCAAGCATATTTCCGAAAGATTGAATTTTTCTGAGCGGTTCCTGAAGGTCGTGAGAGGCGATGAAAGCAAACTCCTGTAGCTCGCCATTGAGTGCTTCAAGCCGCGCGGCATAAGATTTAAGCTCGTCCTCGGTTTGCTTCTGCCGGGACAAATCAGTAACAACGGCGCAGACACCTTTGAAATTATCAAATTCGACACAGTTAAACGAAACGTTGACCGGAAGCGGTGTCCCATCGGCACGCTGTAACAGGAACTCGCCTTTAGCCTTTCCACAACTGCGGCTTTCCCGGATTAGTTCCGTTATTTCCGCCTGTGCCTTCCGGTCAATGTAGGAGTTGAGGGTCGTCCCAATGATTTTTTGAATGGGACTCTGGATCATTTCCCCGAAGCAGTGGTTGCAATAATAAATGGAGTCATCAAGAGCAAATACCAGCGCACCCTCATTTATGGACTCCACAAGAATGCGGTATCCGAGATCGGCGCCTTTGAGCGTAAAGATCCGCTCTTCCCCGGCCTCAGAGATGACGAGAGCATCAACCTCCCCACCTCGAATCGCCTTGATGGTCTGCTCGGCTTCCAAAAGGCGCTCTTTCAAAGCCTCATTTTCGGCGGCCAGTTCTTCCCTGGTCGGCTCTTTCCCTTCCATAATGCTCGATCTCCAAACTGTTCGTGGCTCAGGCTTCTTCTTTGGTTTCCTTCTTCAACGCCAACCTTACCAGAATCGGTGCAGAGTCGGAAAGATCGCCGATAAACCTCTGGAGCGGCGGCGGCAGACTCTTAACGAGAGTCGGAGCGGCGATCACCTGTGCATCCTTAGCTAACCCCGGCTGCTGATATATGTCTATTATTTCCAATTCACATCTGCCTTTGAGATGTTCCTCACAGAGTTGCTTCGCGTTTTCTATCGCCTTCAATGATTTAGGGGTAATACCAGCGACAAAGAGGCTCAGAATGAATTTTTGCGATTGGTCTTTAGTAGCAGTCTCTTCAAAAAGTTCGGTTGTAGTTTTACGCTCGGACATTAATTCACCCTTTCTTCTCTATCCGGGTACAAGCCAAGGGCGGCAAGGACGCTATCGGCATCGAACAGTGTGCCGACAATCTTTTTGATCGTTCCGGGAGATTCCTTGACCAAAGTGGGAGTGGCAACTATCTGAGCGCTTCTCGCCTTTTCCGGATTTTTGAGCAGATCGATGATCTCCGCAACGCACCGGTCCTTATGGTATCCCCGGCAGAGCGCATTGAAGTTCGCTATGGCCAGCATCGAGCGGGGAGTACATCCGGCAATGTAGAGTTTCAGTTCATAAGAAGGCTCGTTTACACGCTGGATCATGTTGTCCCTCCTTTGGAACTACTTCGAAGGACAATTCAGATCACAGGCTCTCTGAAGACAGCCTTCAGGGTCTGCGTACACGCAGGTCTAATCCGACCAAGACCCGTTCAGTATCTGCCAAATTTCCAATTATCTTTCGAACCGGTTCCGGTAGTTTTCTCACCAGAGTGGGAATCGCAAGAATCTGGTCGCCTTTTGCCAGCTTAGGGTTCTCCAGGAGGTCGATAACCTCGATCTCATATCTCCCCTTTAGATGTTCTTCGCATATCTTTTTCAAATTGGCGAAAGCTTCCAACGATCGTGGGGTCTGCCCAGCCACATAAAGTCTCAGGCTAAAGTGGCTTTCTTCTTTGGGCTGATTCGCACACTCCGCTTCCTTCGTCATTCGATTTCTCCCCGTACGTTAATCCGCATGCCTCTGACGCGCTATTTCCACAGACTCGCGCTCAAGTCTGGCTTTTCTTTCAGCTTCCTCGGCAGCAATTTTCTCCAATTCCTTTTCCTCAACGCTCAATTGAGACTGCATTGCGGCAACTTGCGCTTCCACAGACAGTTTCCTGGCTTCGAACTCCCTTTTCTTACGTTCCAATTCTTCTTCCAGCTCTCTTGCTTCCTGCCTGTCTTTTGCCTCCCGCGCAAGCCGCGCAGCACCCGTCAATACCACCCCAGAGCCGATATACACATCGACAAGCCTGATACCATCCGATGATAGGATGAATTCACGGACCTGATTCGAATGAGCCATGCCACGAGACTTTATAATATAGAGTCCACGGTTCCGTTCTCCGTCGCTTTCCATGTCGCGCACGCTCATCCATGTGTCCATGAGCGAGGACGCGCCAATCTCAGTCAAATCCTGATGCTGCCCATAAATCAGGCACGTGAAAAGGGCTGTTATACCCTCCATTTTGAGGCTGTCTATGAAGCGCATCAGCGCGGATTTTACTTCAACGGCACTGCCAACCGACACCATATTGGAAATGGGGTCCATGATCACGACTGAAGGTTTGAAATCCCTTACCAACTTATTCATGGTGACCAGGTGCATTTCAAGCCCGAATAGAGTGGGGCGAGTGGCATGGAATAAGAGAAGCCCGTTATTCACCCAAGGCTGAAGGTCGAGCCCGATGGACTGCATATTGCGTATAATCTGGCTTTGTGATTCCTCGAAAGCCAAATGGAGGCACCGCTCCCCCTGCGAGCACACGCTGTTTGCAAAATGCGCGGCAATGCTCGTTTTCCCGGTCCCGGCAGTTCCTGTTACCAAAATACTGCTGCCGCGAAAATATCCCTCCCCGCCAAGCATGGTGTCAAGGCGTGGAATCCCGCTCGAAATGCGCTCCTTGGGTGCTTCGTGAGTAAGCCCCACTGAAGTAATAGGCAGGACGTAGATGCCCCCTTCATCAATCAGGAAGGGGTATTCGTTCGTGCCGTGAGTCGTGCCCCGATATTTGATTATGCGTAACCTGCGCGTTGCAACCTGCTCGATCATGCGGTGATCGAGTAAAATGACACAGTCGGAAACATATTCTTCCAGACCGTGGCGGGTTAAAGTTCCCTTGCCCTGTTCGCAGGTTATTACCGCCGTCACCCCCCGGTCTTTGAGCCAGCGAAAGAGCCTTCTGATTTCCGCCCTTAGAATCGCCTCGTTTGGAAAACCGGAGAAAAGGGCTTCGATGGTATCCAGAACGACACGTTTGGCCCCTGTCGAGTCGATTGCATAGCCAAGCCTCACGAAAAGACCTTCAAGATCGAACTCTCCGGTTTCCAGTATTTCACTTCGTTCGATGTGGACGTAATCGAGAGCGATCTTGTTGCGTGCCGTCAGATCATCCAGATCGAACCCAAGTGAAGAAAAATTCTGAACGAGATCGGTGTCTCTTTCTTCAAAGGACATGAAGACGCCTGCTTCATCAAACTCTCTTGCGCCACGCACCAGGAACTCCATCCCGAAGAGGGTTTTTCCGCTTCCCGGTCCGCCGCAGATAAGGGTTGGCCGTCCCTGCGGGACACCCCCGCCGGTGATCTCGTCAAAGCCGCCTATTCCGGTCGGTGTTTTGGGGAGTTGATTCATTTGAGCATTTTCTTTTGGGCTGGACATTATTTTTCCCTTTGCGACAAAGGATTGGAGCTGTTTGAGACTTCGTGGTTTAGATAAAACGAAAAAAATGTTCACCGAGATATATAGAAAAATAGAAGTCCATGTTTATATCAAAAAAAAAATTTTGCAACTCTTGTATGAGTTTAGACCGTGGCAATCTCGGTTTTCCTGCTGATTGGCTATCTGATTGCACATCACTTCGGGTCGGCTTGGGGCTAGCACCGATTTACGTGGAGATGGAAGGCGTTTGAAGCGGTTGACCCATTTCCCGTCTGAGGACCCTCGCATAGGGAAAACCTCTACACCGGATCGTCCCGCCCATAGCGATCAGGCGAAAAAAAGCGGAGTACCCCAAAAGTACCCCGCTTCCTTTGGAACCAGCGTCCCCAGCCGGATTTGAACCGGCGTCGCCGGCGTGAAAGGCCGGTGTCCTGGACCGGACTAGACGATGGGGACATAAAGACCGGAAACAATAGATTTTGCGTCCTCCAGGGTAATGCCCCGGAGCGCCTCTTCTAGCACTCAGCCGATATGCTGTCAAGGTCCGCTGAGGACTTCCTCAGGACACAGTGATGAATCAGGAATTGGAAAATGCGAACCGGGAACGGATGAGAAACGTTAACTATTCCGCCACTTTCGGTGCGGCGCTGGGCAATCTGTGTATCACATGCCGCCATGTCGTACGCGCCATTCCTAATTCCTAGTTTCCTAATTGCTTTCATCGCATTGGGCCGTGCTGGATTCGAACCGGCGACTCTCTGCTTAAAAGGCAGATACTCTACCTCCTGAGTTAACGGCCCCCATACTCTTTGATCAGACCGTCCCTAGTACCATTTCCTCTCGTTTTGTGTCAACACAAAGAGTCAATTGGAGAATCTTAATTCAATTGAGAGGTCTGAGACGGTCCATAATTTAATGCCGCATGATGTGGCAGGAGCGGCTTCCAGCCGCGACCCGCAACAGTTCTGAGGCGGTCCATAATTTAATACCGCATAATGTGAATAGCCACCGGGAGTGGCTCCGGATTCGTCACTTCCACTCAAAATCTTGTGGCCGGACCCGGACAATTGGGCTGCACCCTGCTGCGCCGAGCAACTTGACACAGATAACGAGATGGTATTATTAGCATGACGGTGAAAATCGGCTTTGCGGTAACCATGTTGACCGTTACACCAAACGGAATCCGGGGAGGAGCAAAATGAAAAAAATCGCTTTGGGCCCGCAGGCCCTGATTTATCCGATGCCGGCGTTTTTGATAGGCGCCAACATCGGCGAAAAGCCGAACTTCATGACTGCCGCCTGGAGCGGGATAGCGGCCAGCACACCTCCTATGATCACGGTGGCGCTTCAGCATCACAGGTACACCCTGAAAGGCATAAGGGAAAATGGCACGTTTTCGGTAAACGTGCCGGGCGCTGACCTTGTGAGGGAAACAGACTACTGCGGCATGGTTTCAGGGAGCACAAAAGCAGACAAGGTAAAAGACTGCGGCTTCGCTGTATTCTACGGCAAACTGAAAAACGCTCCTCTGCTCGAACAGTGTCCGGTCAACCTGGAATGCAAGGTCGTACATACTCTTTCGGTTGGTTCCCACACACTTGTGGTAGGCCAGATCGAGGAGGTCCACGTATCCGAGAATTGCATGTCCGAAGGCCAGCCCGACCTGGCAAGGATCGATCCGCTCATGTATATAACGGGCGCCAATAAAGCTTACCACAGGGTCGGTGAAAAAATTGCGCCCGCTTTCGAAATCGGAAAACAGATCAGACATAAGTAAAAGGGTGGTCAGTCTTTAGCCGCCAGTGGCCGGAAACGCATTTCCTCTGACGACCGGCCACTGGCAGCCGGCACTCTTTCACGAGGTCTCTTTGTGCAAAATCACGACTTCGATCTTGCCCTCCAGGGCTTTTTTGAACTTCTCCGCGTCATCTTCCGATCCGACTATTGCGCCGTAGTGCATCGGGATCGCAATCTTCGGATTGATCGCCGTTGCGGCCTCCACAGCTTCATCAGCCGTCATCACATAAGTTCCCGAAACGGGCAAAAATGCAATGTCCACATCGAGATGGTTCATCTCCGGAATGACGTCAGTGTCGCCTGCGTGATAATAGCGGACCCCATCCAGTGTAAAAACAAATGAGAGCATGCCGGCGGATTTGGGATGGAAGTCCTTGTTGGTATTGTATGCCGGTCCAACTCGGATCTCAACGCCCTTTACGCTCAGCTTGTCGCCAGGGGCCACTACCTTTATCTCGCCTTTGAGTTTTTTCGCCGAAGCTGAATCGGTTACTATGATCGAATCCTTCTTCCGGATTTTGGCGACGTCCTCCGGTGAATTATGGTCGAAATGTTCATGGCTGATCAGAATAAGATCGGCGGGCTTCGTGACCGAAATCTGAAAGGGATCGATGACAACGACCGTACTTCCGTCGATTCGCATCGCATCGTGCCCGAGCCAGTGGATTTTTTTCACAGCTTCCTTGAGATCCATGCTTTCCTCCTTCCATAAAACTTGCCTTCACAGCTTTTCATATCCTTCGGGCCACCCGGAAACCATGAAAAAGGGTCCTCCTTTTCGCGGCTTCGCGGCTTTGCGTGCGCCCTCACAAAAGATCGGGCGCCGGACTATAAGCGTCACATCATGTTATGCGTATGGCGCGGACCCGAGACGTAGTGAGGGTCCACTTTTCGTAAGAGAAAATGCCTTCTTGCTTCATTGTCAATCAGGTTATACCGGATTTCCCGATTTTTCCACGCTTTTCATTTCCACTGTAACGATCTATGGTATGTTCTGCTTTTCGCACGCTTCACCATTCACTATTAACTGATTTTGGGTTAATGTGCTCAGGCTAAGAATCCACGTTCCCGACATCGATCATCCAGAAACTTTTGGCCGGATTTGCCGTGATCCAGCACTTTTTGAACAGGCTTTTAAGTAATCGGCTGAGGGATTTCGAAATCGCCCATCATGCCGAATTTCCGGCTCGGCCGCCGATTTTCGGGGACCTCCCATCCCCGCTTCCCCAGCCGGTCGAGGAGGCCCTCCTCAAGCTCGGAATATCTTCTTTGTACAGTCACCAGGCGACGGCCCTGGAGCACATCCGGTCAGGCCGGCACACGGTTGTGTCGACCCCGACATCGAGCGGTAAGTCTCTAATATACAATATGGCCGTTGCCGAGGCGCTTGTCCGCGATCCGGACGGTCGCGCGCTCTATCTTTTCCCCATCAAAGCGCTCGCCCGTGACCAATTGGATTCGTTGCAGCATTTCTTCGGCTCCTTTCCAGGCACGGACGCCGGTTGTTCTTTTACGTCCTGCATCTACGATGGAGACACCACGCCTTACGAAAGGACAAAGATCCGGCAGCACCATCCCCATGTTCTTTTGACTAACCCGGATATGCTCCATTATGCTCTGCTGGCTTTCCACCATAAATGGGAAGAATTCTGGAAAAGACTCCGCTTCGTCATCATTGACGAGATGCACACCTACCGGGGGATTTTCGGCAGCCACGTCGCCCAGGTTTTTCGCAGGCTTCGCAGGATTTGCAGCTATTACGGAAGCAGCCCAAGATTCATTTTACTCTCGGCAACCATCGGCAACCCGGGCGAACTTGCCGGTCGTCTAACGGGTGTTCCCGAAGATGAGATTGCGACGGTGAGCGAAATAAGTGGAGCGCCGCAGGCAAAACGTCATTTCGTTTTCCTGCGCCCTGCCGAAGGCAGCATCGGCCATTCGACCGGTATGGCGGCACGCCTTATTGTCCAGGCGGCAAAATCGGGCCTGAAGACCATCGCATTCACCCAATCCAGAAAGTTGACCGAACTGGTGCATATGAGCGTGATTGAGACTGACCGCGGACTCCGAAACAAGGTCAGCTCGTACAGGGCCGGATTTTTGCCCGAAGAAAGAAGAGTGATCGAACAGAAACTTGCAGCCGGGAGCCTTTGCGCGGTTATATCCACAAGCGCTCTCGAACTGGGAATAGATATAGGCGGGCTGGACCTTTGCATTCTCGTCGGCTACCCGGGGACCATAATGACCACTTGGCAGCGCGGGGGACGCGTGGGGAGGGCCGGACGCGAATCCGCCATTGTGCTGATCCCGGACCAGGACGCACTCGATCAGTACATTGTCAACCACCCTGACATGTTCCTCGAAAGCCGGTATGAAAACGCGGTAATAGATCCGTTCAATTCCGAAATTCTTAAGGCCCATCTGCCCTGCGCGGCGGCCGAACTGCCCATATGCTCATCCGACGACGATATTGGCGAGGACAAGTTTTCAAAAGCTTTGAGCGAGCTTACCCTATGCGGACGCCTCATTCAAACCCTGGAAGGCGACAAGTGGATATGCTCCGCCACCAGGCCCCATCGCCTCATAGACATTCGCTCTGTGGGCCCATCGTATACGATCACCAAGACCAGCGACGGCAAGACGACGGCCCTCGGCAAAAATGAAGGCGTTCGAGCCCTCAAGGAATGCCACCCCGGGGCAATCTATCTGCATCGGGGAGAAACCTATGCGGTCGAATCGCTCGATTTGGAGAAAAAGACGATCCATGCGACCCCGGCTAATGTCCCATACTTCACGCGCGCTGTCAGCTCCAAGGAAACCGAGATATTGGAATACCTTGCATCCAAACCTGCCGGAAATTTCATTATTCGAATGGGCAGGCTCCGGGTTACAGAGTACATAACAGCCTATGAGACGCGGCGGCTGTTCACTCACGTTCTGCTTTCCAAAAATCCTCTCGACCTTCCACCGCAGACATTTGAGACGGTTGGTTTCTGGATTGAAATCGAACCGGTCCTTGAAACCAAAATCAGGAAGGCGGGCCTCGATTTCATGGGTGGAATCCACGCCATCGAGCATGCACTGATCAGTATGTTCCCTCTTTTTGCCGTTTGCGACCGCAATGATATAGGCGGAATTTCGATTCCGCTGCACCCGCAGATCGAGAAGGGGGCTATTTTCGTATACGACGGTTATCCGGGAGGAATCGGACTGGCCGCTCGCGGCTATGACATCATCCTGCCTTTGATCGAGAGGACTAAGGAGCTTATAAAGTCCTGCGGGTGCTCGGAAGGATGCCCGGCTTGCATCCACTCGCCCAAGTGCGGCTCGGGAAACAAACCGCTGGACAAGGCGGCCGCATTAGAACTGCTGAGGTTCCTTTCAGCGGAAAGAAATTTGGGAGAAGAAGTGTGCGGCGAAGAACCGGAAGGCGGGAGCGAGAATTGTCCTTCTTCCGGCTCCCAGCTTCCCGCTTCCCGCTGCTCCCCCCGGATAGGTTTTTTCGATCTCGAAACTCAGAAGCTGGCTAACGAGGTCGGCGGATGGCAAAACGTGCACCTGATGCGTGTATCGGTGGCTGTATTGTATGAGGTCCCGGCCGATACGTTCAAGGTATACCGTGAGGGCGAAATCGAGCAACTCATCAAAGACCTCAAGGAGTTCGACCTCATAGTAGGATTTAACATCTCGCGTTTCGATTACCGGGTCCTGCAGGCTTATACACCGTTCGACTTCGATAGACTCCCGACCTTCGACATCCTGGGTGAAATTCAAAAGGGGCTGGGATTTCGTCTGAGTCTGGGACATCTTGCGGAAAGAACGCTCGGACGCCCGAAAGGAGGCGACGGTCTGCAGGCCGTCGCCTGGTTCCGTCGGGGAGAGTGGGAAAATCTTATAAAATATTGTACCGAGGACGTTGTCATTACACGCGATCTTTTCTATCATGGTCTAGAAAAGGGGTACTTGGTATACAGCGACAAGAGCAGCTCAATGCTGCGGATTCCAACTCCGTGGAAGATAGACGATCTCGTTGATCGGAAGGGTTCCAAATGACCGATAATGGCAACAACGTCTTAGTACCTTCAGAAGCCGGAAACGGCTTGCTTCCTACGCCCGACGAAAGGGAATGGTATGCTCTTTATGTGCAGGTAAACCATGAGAAGGAAGTTGTGAAAAGGCTCGAGCAGAAGGAATTGGACTGTTTCCTTCCACTCATGGAAACATGGAGCAAGAGGAAAGACCGGAGGAAAAAAATACAGCTTCCGATGTTTCCCGGCTATGTTTTCGTCCACGTGCTTCTTGATAGCTATGCTAATTTGACTATCGTCAAGACCCCAGGAGCGCTCAGCCTCCTGCACAATTCGGAAGGTCCGCTCTCAATTCCTTCCTACCAGGTAGAGAACCTTCAAACCATGATAGAGTCGGTCCAGCCTCTTCAAATTCATTCTTATCTGAAAGAAGGCGATTGGGTCCATGTTGTGCGTGGGCCCCTTACCGGTTGTATCGGTATCCTCAACAGGATGGACCCCAGGAAAGGCAGACTGATCGTAAGCGTAGACATAATCAAGAAATCAGTAAGCGTCGAACTCGATTTAGAGGACGTGGAGCCTGCCCTTGCGCCCTGACAGCGCCCGACAGATCGAAGTGCCCCGGTTGCTAATCGGCTTCAGGCCACTTTTCACCAATCACTGCTTTTTTGATCCCAAGCGCTTTTATCTTCTTGTGGAGGTGGCTTCTTTCCAGCCCGATCTTTGCCGCGGTAACGGAGATATTCCAGCCGTTTTCTTCCAGCTTCCTGTTCAGGTAGCCGCGCTCGAAACATGAACGAGCCTCTTCGAGAGTTGCGCACTGCAAGTAGTCGGATCCCCCGTTTTCCTTTGGCGGCACATTACTGAAATCCGCAGGGAGGTCACCCGGACCGATCAGGTGGCCCGGCGTCATTATCATGAGTCTTTCAATGAAATTTCTGAGTTCCCGGATGTTTCCCGGCCATGAATAATCGGCAAGGACACGATAGATGCACGGATCGATCTTTTTTTTGCCTAGCGCACTCTCGCTTGCGATCTCGTTTGCGAAATGTTCTACCAGCAAGGGAATGTCGTCGAGCCGGTCTCTTAGCGGCGGGACAAAGATTGGAATTACATTGAGCCTGTAGTAGAGGTCCTGCCGGAACCTTCCCACTTCTATTTCCTTTTGAAGGTCCTTGTTGGTTGCCGCCACAACCCGCACGTCCACTTCCACCGGGCGAGACCCCCCCACGCGCTCGAAAACCTGTTCCTGAATAATTCTAAGGATTTTGGCCTGTGTCCGGTGACTCATGTCTCCGATTTCATCGAGGAACAGGGTCCCCCCATTCGCCGAGTCGAATTTCCCCTTGTGTTTTTCGAAGGCCCCGGTAAAAGCCCCTTTTTCATGGCCAAAAAGTTCGCTTTCGATCAGTTCCTCCGGGATCGCTGCGCAGTTGACCTCCACCATTGGGCGCATGTTTCGGCGGCTCAAAAGGTGTATCATCCTGGCAGCCAGTTCCTTGCCCGTTCCATTTTCTCCGGTGATCAGCACGGTAGCGTTCGTGGGCGCGGCGCGCCGGATCTGGTCGCGAAGGTTGGAAACAGCCGCGCTTTCGCCGATTATGCTGCGGTCTGATTTTTTTCTAAGCTGGCGATTCTCTTCTTCCAGGCGGGAAAACTCGATGGCATTTTGAATCGAAACCAACACACGCTCGATCGAGAGAGGTTTTTCAATGAAATCAAAAGCACCCATGCGTGTGGCTTTTACCGCTGTCTCTATGGTCCCATGGCCTGAGATAATTATAACAGGGATCAGCGGGTATAGCTTTTTCACCTCGTCGAGCACGGCCATGCCGTCGATACCCGGCATCCATATGTCCAGAAGAATCAGGTCCGGCGGGTCCTTCCTGGCATTCTCCAGCGCCTCTTCGCCGGAGGACGCCTGGATTACTCCATAACCCTCATCCCCCAAAATCCCGTTGAGCGACTGACGAATGCTTATCTCGTCGTCCACTATTAGAATCTTCTGCTTCATCAACCCCACCCTTTGGGAAGGCAAAAGTAAAAAATAAAAGGGCAAAACTAGAAAAATCATTCTCACCGGCTTTAGCCGGCGCTTTGCCTTTCTACTTTTGCCTTTTGCTTTACCCCGGCAATTCCACCGTAAACACCGTACCGCGCGGCTCGTTCCCGCGCACCCGTATGAAGCCGTTATGGTCGGCGATAATGCTCGATACTATGGCGAGTCCCAGACCAGTCCCCTTTTCTTTCGTCGAGTAGTATGGCTCAAAAATCCTTTGCCTGTTTTCGGGGGCAATTCCGTGCCCGGTATCGCTGCACTCCAGCCGGGCAATCTTGAGGGTCGGATCGTAGGAGAGCCGGATCGAAATTTCTCCCGGTCCCCGACCGATCGCATGCACCGAGTTTTCAAGCAAATTAATGATAACCTGTCTGAATTGATCTCGGTCAAGGCGAAGATCAGGCATATCATCATCTTTTTCAAGAGAGAACGAAATGTGGCTGAAGTTATGCCGGTAAAGTCTCAGCCCCTCCTCGACGATCTCATGCAGGCTGCAAAGCTCGGGCTTTGTCCTGGGCAGCCTTGCAAACCTGGAGAACTCATTCACCAGGCTCTTCATGTGATCGACCTGCTGAATTATTGTGCGCGTGCATTCGTCGAAAACCGAGCCGTCTCCCTCGACCAGTTGATTATATTTGCGTCTGAGCCTCTGGGCCGAAAGCTGAATGGGGGTGAGCGGATTTTTGATCTCGTGGGCGATTCGACGGGCCACCTCGCGCCACGCAGCCATCCGCTGAGCCTTTTCCAGTTCCGTAAAATCGTCCAGTACCGCCACAATACCCATGAATTGATCCTGGTCGTCGCGCAGAATCGTCACCTTTATGAATAAAGACATGGGCACCCCGGCCACTTTCACCAGGACAGACTGTTCGAGATATGTATGACGGCCATCCTTGTGGGAGTTGATAAAACCATTTACTATCTCCATCTGGGACCGGTCCAGAAATGTCGAGTAATGTTTGCCCTTGGCCTCCTCTGCCTTCACTCCGAAAATGACCTCGGCCGAATTATTCATGGTCGTGATTTGACCCTCGGCGTCAACGCTCACCACCCCGGCCGCTATATTCTTGAGCACTACCTCCATATATCGCCTGCGGTCTTCGAGTTCGACATTTGTGCTCTGAAGCTCGTTGTAGGCACGATCCAATTTCTTGCGTCCCTCACTCAGGTCCTCGATCATATTGTTGAACGAAGCCATGAGCATACCGAGTTCATCCTGCCTGTCGGGGTCCAGACGAACGTCCAGGTCCCCGTCCGCTATCTGCTGGGTCGCAGTAAGGAGCTTTTGGATCGGCCCGGTAAGGTTTTTGGCAAGATAGAAACCGAACCAGACTGCCAAAAATATCGCCAGCATCGTAACGATCGAGAATGTGATCAAATGGCTCTTCTTAAGGGGCCCATGAAGCTTTTTGAGCTGCAGATAATTGTCATAGCCCGCAGCAATTGATCCCAGTTTGCTCGCAAGCTCTCCAGGAAGGAAACGCAGCGCTATAAGAACAGATCCGTCCCCTGTCAGCGATTGCAGAGGTATATAAGCGGCAATGGCCCCGAGTGATCCATCGGAAAAATTGATGATTTTGGAAGTTGTGCCGCCGGCTTTCTGAAAATTGCGCCTGAGCAGATCGGTATCGATTTGCTCGGCGGCATTTTGCCTGAAGCTCCACCTTAAATCCCCGGACGAGTTGAACACGTATGCGGCGTCAATTCTGGCAGCGAAAAGGAACGCCAGTCCTGATTCCAAATGGGCCTTTCCCTGTTGCTCGGTGATCATACGGGCGGCTTCCGGAACCAGGGCGCTGCACTGTGAGACAAGGTTGGTCCTTTCCCGCTCCACGTATTCCCTGGCGAGCTGGACCGAATTTCCCAGCGACTCCTGCACACTCGCACTGAACCAATTATCCAGGCTCGAGAAGATAAAGTGGCTTGCAAACCAGAAAAGGGGAACTGCGGGAATTAGCGTGAGGCCAACGGAGGCTGCGACCAGTCTTGTTTTAAGCTTCGATCCGAGAATGTTTCTTTTTCTCTCGAAAATGAGCTTTACGAAATTGCGAACCACCAGGTAGGCAAGAAGCAAAAGAAGCAGGACATTAAGATTGATGAATATAACGAGCAGAATGTTGCCGTAAAGAGGCCCATCGGATGGGGGCTTAAAGAACCAGCCTTGCGCCAGTCCGAGCGTCAGAATCAGAATGAAAGCAGCGCAAACGAGAACTCGCTCCCAAAAACGGCGTTTATCAGTCCATTTTGAATCACTCGCATCCGGGATATTCATGATCGCCTTCAATAGAGAAATACCACCGTTTGCCATTCGGTCTCGAAGTCCCACAAAGAGACCCAGAAAAGGATGTACCTGAAAACCAGGGGTAGTTCCACCTTCGAAAGCTCGGCTTTCACCTCCAGGTAATATTTCTGGTCTTTGTCAAGCCAACAAGTCGGGATTACAGGTAATTTATCCACCGTGCCCATCCACTTTTTAGCTTCCTCGAAGTCCCTGGTTACCAGTGTTCTTTGCGGGTTCTCAGGCAGATCCACCTGGAACTCATTGTTCAAGCGATTATATTTGATCGTATGTCGAAAAGAAAAATCGGCGACCTTTGACTTTAAAAACATGGAAGGCTTTTCAATAAACACTATGATTCTAAAGGAAGTCGGCACCCCATCGAGGATTGCTTCTTCCATGTCGGAATTGAAACAATCGACCAGGCGAAAACTGACCTCCACGTTCTTGCCTTCTTTATCGATTTCGATGTTGGATATCTGGGCCTTATTAGGTGCGGAAAGGCAGATATGAGGCCATACAGCCAGAACTGTGAGAAAAAAAAAGAACAAAGATTTCGTGTTGACCCAAGCTTTCACATCTTTTCCAGAACGTACGGCCAAATCCGCAAAAGCGAGATCCCAGAGGCGCTTGAACAGCACGCTTTAAGTATGAAGAAGAAATAAAACGGTTCGCTTGTTCCTCGCTTCGATTTCCTGCGATTTTAGCGAACCAGTCATGCGAATACAAGTGAAATGAGGACATTCGCTTTGCCGACACGACCCTGCGACCATGAAGAAGATGACCTGATCGGGAAGTAGAGGTTCGCTTCGATTGCAAATTGACAAGCCGGGATGAAATGTTTTATAAGGTTGAAATCACCTTGCAGAAATACTGGATCAAGCTAGGGCGCTCATTGGCGCATCTTCACGAGAGGAGTTATCCGATGGCCGGCAACATTATGGAAGTTACAGACAGCAGTTTCGAGCAGGAAGTCCTAAAGTCCGATTTACCCGTCCTGGTGGACTTCTGGGCTCCATGGTGCGGTCCCTGCCGTGCCATTGCCCCCGTTGTTGAAGAACTTTCGGCCGATTACGAAACCAAGCTCAAGGTGGTTAAGTGCAATGTAGACGATAACCCGAAAGTACCTGCTAAATATGGTATCCGCGCCATCCCCACCCTCATTATTTTCAAGGGCGGGAATGTGAACGAGCAGATCACCGGGGCTGTTGCCAAATCTCAGATTACGACCGCAATAAATAAGGTCGTATAGGTTAGTCGTCCGCTATTGACCCTAAGCATTTACGGAGGTTTTATGGTTCGTGTCCCTGGCGGCTCTAAGCCGATGTTTCGCTCTCTGGGCCTCCTGTTGCTCCTGATCAGCCTTTTGGCCCTAAGCGGATGCAGCAGCTTCAATTGGAAAGAATACTATTTCGGCGACCTGTTTTCGAAAAAGTCGCAGACGATAGACCAGACCGCTGAACAGCTCGCTCTTTCCGGCATGGCGAAGCTTGAGAAAAAAGACTATGCTAAAGCGGCAGAGGAATTCAAGAAGCTAAAGGAACACTACCCATACAGCAAATACGCTATTCTCGCTGAATTAAAGCTCGGTGATGCTTACTTCGCCGATCGGAAATACAACGAAGCTGCGATGAGTTATGAGGAATTCGTGCGCCTTCATCCTCGTAATGAAGTGATCCCGTATGTTCTCTACCAGGCTGGAATGAGCCATTTTCTGACATTCACCACTGTCGACCGTGACCCCGAAGAGACCAAAATATCGATGCAGACATTTGAGAAGGTGATCCAGAATTTTCCGCACTCGGAATACGCGACAAAATCAAAACAGCAGATAATCGAATGTAAGAAGCGCATCATTTCGCATATGTTCAGCGTTGCCAAACATTATTACATCAATAAGTATTATGCCTCCGCACAGACTCGGCTGAATGCCATGGCAGAGAAGTATCCCGAGGCAATGGCCGATCTGGGATACGGTCCCTCTGTGGAAAAGATGCGTGCCAAATGCGATAAGGAAATGGCCAAAGGACCCAAGAAACCCGACTTCTGGACCCGGGTTGGATTCTAGCTTGTGTCCATGCGGAAACATGGGATTGAAAAGACTATGGGCAGGGGTTGATTTTGTCACCTCGGTGACTAACGTTAATTTTGGATACTTTCGGATTTTGAGATAAAATTATTGACAAACGGGACTGCTTTCCTGCATTTTAGTGTGGCCTGAAGAGGAGAGCGAACCTGCCTTCTTACCCCCGGAGTGCTACCGGCAAAGTTTGAGTAAAAATATTATCGGGTTGACAGAGCCGGTAATTTCCATTCCCGAAAACCTGTGTCCCTTGTCTTCCGGAAACTGACGTAAGGTCCCTTAAAGCAGAAAGAAAAATCAACTATCAACTGTTAAATACTTTGTTTGGAGAATAGACCATGCCTGACGCATCATCAAACTCAGCTGAGCTTACCAGTAGTAAAGAGCCCGTGCGCGAGAGGCGCAATGAGATGAATCTGGTCGAGCTGAAGAACAAGAATATCCGGGAACTCGTGGCTATCGCCAAGGCTTACAATATTGACGGGGCCAGCTCGATGCGAAAGCAGGAGCTCATATTCGCGCTCCTTCAGGCGCAGGCGGAGATGAACGGTCTCATCTACGGCGAGGGTGTGCTCGAGATTCTCCCCGATGGCTTCGGCTTCTTGAGAAGCCAGAACTACAACTACCTGCCCGGCCCTGATGACATCTATGTTTCACCTTCCCAGATCCGCCGTTTCAACCTGCGCACCGGAGACAGCATCTCCGGCCAGATAAGACCCCCGAAGGATAATGAACGCTATTTCGCACTGCTTAAGGTCGAGGCGGTCAATTATGAAGACCCCGAGATAGCTCGAGATAAAATCCTGTTCGACAACCTGACGCCCCTTTATCCGGACCGCAGAATCAAGCTCGAATCGGACCCTGACAACTTGTCCACACGGGTCATGGACCTGCTGACTCCTATCGGCTCCGGACAGCGGGGCCTTATCGTGGCGCAGCCCAGAACCGGCAAGACCATGCTCCTCCAGAACATTGCCAACGCCACTGCGGCCAACCACAAGGATGCGTACCTTATAGTGCTGCTGATCGACGAGCGGCCTGAAGAAGTCACCGACATGCAACGCAACGTACGTGCCGAAGTGGTGAGTTCCACTTTCGATGAGCCTCCCCAGAGGCATGTGCAGGTAGCTGAAATGGTCATCGAGAAGGCAAAACGTCTTGTAGAACACAAAAAGGACGTGGTCATCCTGCTCGATAGCATTACCCGGCTTGCCCGCGCCTACAATTCCGTGGTCCCGCCCAGCGGCAAGATCCTCTCCGGCGGTCTTGATTCAAACGCGCTCCATCGTCCGAAACGGTTTTTCGGGGCGGCGCGAAATGTCGAACAGGGAGGAAGCCTCACCATTATCGCGACTGCGTTGATCGATACCGGAAGCCGTATGGATGAGGTCATCTTCGAAGAATTCAAGGGTACCGGCAATATGGAAATCGTGCTCGACCGCAAGCTGGCCGACCGGCGCATCTTTCCGGCTATCGATATTAACAAATCCGGAACGCGCAAAGAAGAATTGCTCATCCAGTCCGACGACCTCAACCGCATCTGGATTTTACGAAAGCTTCTGTCGCCCCTCAACCCGGTGGACGCCATGGAGTTTCTACTCGACAAAATGCAGGGCACAAAAAATAACGCGGAGTTCCTGGCTTCGATGAACAGATGATTGCAAAGTCCGCCGGTTGGATGTATAATTTTAAGTTCGGCTGTTTATCCAACCAGGGAAGGAAAATAGATGAAAGAAAATATTCATCCCCAGTATCACCAGACGGTCATTAAATGCGCCTGCGGCAACGAAATCCCGACTGGTTCGACTAAAAAGGAAATCAGGGTCGAAATTTGCTCCAAGTGCCATCCATTCTATACAGGGAAACAGAAGCTGGTAGATTCGGCCGGGCGCATTGAAAGGTTCCGTCGAAAGTATGAAAAATTCCAGAAACCGGAGGACAAGGAGTAGCTTTTTCCGCAACATCTCCGCTCTCCGTCGCAGGATCCTGTCCCTGCCTGCCATTACGTCACGCTAATACGGGCGAAAACGAACCGGCTAAGTACAGGCTCTTCATCTTCAACTGGAAAGTTCCGGTTCATGGTCGGCTGACCAGGTCCGAGGCAAGCCCAAATGTTTGATAAGCTCGAAAGCGTAGTTCAAAAATTTCAGAAACTGGAACAGGATCTCGGCAACCCCGATCTATTGAATAATCAGAGGGAATATCAACAGGTTGTAAAGGAGCGTGCCGAACTAGCACCTGTTGCGGAGAAGTACGCAAATTACAAAAAGTTGAAAGAACGTGTGCAGGAAAACCAGGGTCTATTTGAGCGTGAAGAAGATCCGGAGATGCGCGAACTGATCCGGGAGGAGATTGCCGGCCTCAAAGATCGACTCGACACGGCCGAAAATGAACTGAAGCTGATGCTGGCCCCCAAAGATCCCAATGACGACAGAAACGTCATCCTGGAAATCAGGGCGGGAACAGGAGGTGAGGAGGCGGCCCTTTTCGCTGCAGACCTTTTCCGGATGTATTCACGGTATGCAGAAATGCGCAGATGGAAGGTCGAGGTCCTTGATTCCAACGCCACGGGTATTGGCGGTTTCAAGGAGATAATTGCCTCTATTAATGGTAAGGGGGCCTTCAGCAGGCTGAAGTTCGAGCGCGGTGTCCACCGGGTGCAGAGGGTTCCAGCGACGGAGAGTCAGGGAAGGATACATACGTCCGCTGTCACCGTGGCCGTGCTCCCCGAGGCGGAGGAAGTAGACGTCTTCGTTGACCCAAACGATCTCCGCGTGGATGTATTCCGTTCGTCGGGCCCCGGGGGCCAGAGCGTCAATACGACCGATTCAGCCGTTCGAATAACTCATATTCCTACGGGACTGGTGGTAATCTGCCAGGACGAAAAATCGCAGCACAAGAACAAAGCCAAGGCGCTAAAAGTGCTCCGCGCACGTCTTCTCGACTCCATTCAACGCGAGCAGGAAGCCAAAATCGCCCAGGACCGCAAAAGTCAGGTGGGAACCGGGGACCGGAGCGAAAGAATCCGCACTTACAATTTTCCCCAAAATCGGGTATCCGACCACCGGATAAATCTGACACTCTACAAGTTGGAGATCATTATGACCGGGATGTTGGACGAACTCATCGACCCTCTGAACACTTATTTCCAGGCCGAAGCCCTCAAAGGCGCCGCCTAATTTATAAAAGTGCTTCCCGCGCAAGTCCCTCTTCTCCGATTGGACCCCCGGGTTCTTCCCTTATTCTTTGCTATGACGGCCTTCACCATGGCTGCGATTTCGGCGCCTGTCAGGGCGTCCTTGAGAAAGAAGTAGTCTGCCCCGTATTCTTCTGCAATTCTGCGGTATTCGGGAAGGTCATAGCTCGTGAAGATGCTTATCACGGCGTTTGGGTGATGGTCTTTGATCTCCCGGGTCAACTCGAGGCCGTTTTTCCCCGGAAGGCGTATGTCCATAAAAATAACATCGGGCGAACCTTGATCGACTTTGGCGAGAGCATCGGAACCGTCGGCAGATTCTTCGACTGACAGTGTTGGGATGTACATCTTTAATATTTCTTTGAAGGAACGCCTGAAGAAATCATTGTTTTCTACGATAAGAACCGATGGCATTATTCGCCTCCCCTTCTTTAGCCCAGGCATAACAATCGGGCACCCCCCCGGCCTTTTGCCCTTCTTGGCGCAAAATACTAAACCTGAAAAGAGAAGGGGTAAATACAGTTTTTCACGTATTTGCAACGGTTCCAAGACATTATATTTGCTTCAAAAACCCGGTGATCCAGAATTTTCGAGAACGAATGTTTCAGCATTTTCATTTTCCCACAGGCGCATTGCTACCTGAAAAGGCTTAAATTTCAATAGGATAAAAAAATCCGCCGAGATTGACTTTAGAGTTCCTTTTGCTATACTGAGTACGACCATCACCCATAAATTCCTGTCGCGTCACGGTTGTCACACAATTTCGTCGAAAGACTTGTTCAGAAGGAGAGAATCCTTTGCGCCAGACTAAATTTATATTCATTACAGGCGGGGTCTTATCTTCACTCGGCAAGGGTCTTGCCGCCGCCTCCATCGGGGCTTTGATGGAGAGCAGGGGCCTGAGCGTTACGCTTCTTAAGCTCGACCCGTATATCAATGTAGACCCGGGGACGATGAATCCATTTCAGCATGGCGAAGTCTACGTTACCGACGATGGGGCCGAGACCGATCTGGACCTGGGCCACTACGAGCGGTTCACCCGCGCGCAACTGGGCAAGCGAAACAACTACACTTCCGGCAGCATCTATTATTCGGTGATAATGAAGGAGAGGCGAGGAGAGTATTTGGGCGGCACCGTGCAGGTCATTCCGCACATTACCGACGAAATCAAGTCATGCATTCTCGGGTCTGCCGATCATGTGGACATCGTAATAGTTGAAATCGGCGGGACCGTAGGAGACATTGAGAGCTTGCCGTTTCTCGAAGCCATCCGTCAGTTTCGAAACGACTTGGGCAGGGAAAACGCCATTTTCATACACGTAACGCTCGTGCCCTATCTGCCGACTTCTGGCGAAGTGAAGACCAAACCGACTCAACACAGCGTAAAGGAACTGCGCGGCATAGGTATTCAGCCCGACATCCTGCTTTGCAGGACCGAAAAGCAGCTATCCGCTGAGATAAAGGGCAAAATTGCACATTTCTGCAACGTAGACAAAGACGGAGTGATAACCGCCAAAGATGTCGATTGCATCTACGAGGTCCCGTTGCTCTTTCACGAGGAAGGGCTGGATGAAAAGATCGTAAGGCTTCTCAATATCTGGACGCGCGCTCCCATTCTCGATGATTGGCAAAAATTGGTAGACTCGATGAAAAATCCGATGTTCGACGTAAGGATTGCGATTGTCGGGAAATACATCGACCTCAAAGAATCCTACAAGAGCCTCAATGAAGCTCTGATGCACGGGGCTGCGCCTCACGGCGTGAGGCTCCAGCTTGATTATGTGGATTCGGAAGACGTTGAAAAGGACGGTGGCGAAGAGCTGCTCGAAGGGGCCGATGGGATCCTCGTGCCCGGCGGTTTCGGCCAGCGGGGAGTCGAAGGCAAGATCAAGGCGATTCGGTATGCTCGTGAGAACAAGGTCCCATTTCTCGGCATCTGCCTCGGAATGCAGCTTGCCACTGTGGAATTCTCCCGAAATGTTGCCGGGCTTGAAAAAGCGCACAGTATGGAGTTTGACAAGCACACTCCCCATCCAGTCATATACCTGATGCGGGAATGGTTTGATTATAAGAGCAATACGATCATACGACGCGACGAAGATTTCGACTACGGCGGCACGATGCGGTTGGGCGCCTATCCGTGCGTGCTCGAACCCGACACCTTCGCCGCTGAAGCTTACCAGGCGGTCGAAATTTCCGAACGGCACCGCCACAGGTACGAGTTTAACAACAAGTACCGCGAAGTTCTCGCACGGCATGGAATGCTTTTCACGGGACTCTCTCCGGACAAAAACCTCGTAGAGGTGATCGAGCTTCCCGACCATCCATGGTTTTTGGGCTGTCAGTTCCATCCTGAATTCAAATCGCGTCCCAGGGAACCCCATCCTCTTTTCAAGGCTTTCACCGGCAAGGCTCTCGAGGAAGCACGGCGAAAGAACCCTGAATCGTTCGCTAAGATCTGTTAGGCGGCAGTCGTGGACTTTGAGGTTTTCGGACAGAAAATCGGGCGGGACCGTTTGTTCCTGATCGGCGGTCCGTGCGTAATCGAAAGCGATGAAATTGCTTTCGAGGTTGCCGGCTATTTAAAGAATATCTGCACGCGGCTGCAAGTCCCTTTCGTCTTCAAAAGCTCATATGATAAGGCTAACCGGACGTCCTCCAAATCCTATCGTGGTCCGGGTCTTGAGAAGGGCCTGAGTGTTCTGGCTCGTATTCGGGAAAGGTATGAAGTTCCGATCCTCACCGATATCCACACGCCGGCCGAGGTCGAGCCGGTCTCCCGGGTTGCAGATATCCTTCAGATACCCGCATTTCTCGCTCGCCAGACCGACCTGGTGACGGCCGCGGGCCGGACAGGAAAGCCTGTCAATCTCAAGAAAGCCCAATTTCTTTCACCGCGCGACATGGGACAGGTGATTAGCAAGATAAGGGACACCGGAAACGATCGAATCATTCTTACCGAGCGCGGCGCCCAGTTCGGCTACAACAATCTGGTGGTCGATATGCGCTCCATTGGGATCATGGCGGATTTTGGCTACCCGGTCGTATTCGACGCCACTCACAGTGTACAGCTTCCGGGCGCTGAGGGGACCTCATCGGGCGGTGAGAGGCGCTTCGTGCCCGCCCTGGCTAGGGCGGCAGTGGCGGCAGGAGCGCATGGGATCTTCCTCGAAACCCACCCTGACCCTGACAGGGCCCTTTGCGACGGCCCGAATTCTCTTCGGTTGGAAGAAGCGGCCATGCTCATTGAGAGCCTCGTGCGCATTTTCGACATAGTGAGGAATTGACGAATTTGAAGAACCCGGTTTTCAACCGCCCGCCGTTCCTTACGCCTAAAGGCGTAAAGAAGAATGACCGCATTTCTGCTCACCAATCACTGCGAAGCCGTGATCTCAAGAATCGGATCGTTCCCGTTAAAATGATGATCTTCGATGTCGATGGGGTCCTCACCGACGGGCGTGTCATCTATACGGACGACGGCTCCGAATTAAAGGAGTTCGACGCTCGGGACGGACACGGGATAAAACTTCTCCAGCGTGCAGGAATAGAGGTTGCCCTTATATCCGGGCGCGCCTGCCGCGCGGTTGAACACCGTGCTTCGGGTCTGGGAATCTCCAGGGTCTACCAGGGATCGATTGTCAAGACCGAACCGTACGAACGAATTCTGGCGGAGACGGGTTTGAAAGAGCATGAAACCGGCTACATGGGGGACGATTTGATAGACATTCCCGTGATGCGCCGGGCAGGGTTTGCCGCAGCGGTCCGAAACGGAGCGCCTCACATTTTCCCGTACGCCCATTACATAACAAGGGCGGACGGCGGGCGCGGAGCGGCAAGAGAGGTCTGCGAAATGATCCTCCAGGCCCAGGGACTGTGGGAAGGCGTAATGGAGCGTTACCTGGCTGACCCGGCAAGAAGCGAGAAATAGAATCGACCTTGGACCGCGCCCACAGGCTGCTGGAAAGTGCCGATTGGTGGGAAACGAGCCTCAAAAAGAACCGATGGTTTGTCATTCCGACGATTCATAATCGAGAAGGGTTTCCATTGGAAACCCTTCTAATGAGCGCGATAACACTTGCGAACGGTGGATCTTTTTGGTTGCGCCTTAGCTGCCGGCCCGCAAAAAACATTCCTTTGCCTTCTCTGAAAAACCCCCAAGCTTGTAACTGGTGCCAAGACGCTCCCAACTGGCAGGACCGAGTGTGCCGAATCTCAGGGCTGTTTCGTATGCTATGGTTGCAAGCCTCGTATTTTCGAGCAAAAAAGCCTTCGTGCCCAGCCATTCCCAGCTCTTGCCGATTTCCTGCCCTCCCGGGGCTGAGGCGTTTATCGCTTTTAAGGCGTTTTCGCGGTCATTGACACAATAAAAACTGTACGCCATGTGAAGGAGCATCTCGGAATCGCTTGGCAGCGGCTTGGTGGGGAACAGACCGGGGTTGTGCTTTCCCCCGGAAACGATTTTGAAAGCTTTAAGCGCCTCGCCGTGTCTTCCCATCCGCTGGCAGATAATTCCGATTTCGAAGTTATGCAGCGGATTTCCGTTCACAAGGCTCATGGCTGTGTCCAGGTAGCGGACGCTCCTCTCCTGATCTCCCATCTCCAGGCTGACCTTTGCCAGAAAAAGATAACCTTCAGGAATAAGATGATGATTGTAGTTTTCCTTCTCCAATCTCTCCAATGCCGCTTCCATGCTCAGTATGGCTTCCTTCCGTTTGCCCAGCGGCGCATAGGTGACGGCAAGAAAAAAATGCAGCCCTCCATCGTCCCTTCCTTCGGATCTTTCCTTCTCCATTATTGCCAAATTGCGCCATGCCTTGGCCATTCGGACCTCGCGCGTTGGGTAGCCGTAGTGAGCGACTACGATGTCCGTTGTGACCAACTCGAGCCCGGCCCTGACGACGCTTGGAAATATCTGTTCATGTATTCGCCCCTGGAACTGCACGTTGCTCAGGATGGGAATGCAACGCAACTGCAAGCAGGAACTGGGGGCCGAATCCGGCTGATGGTTTTCCAACAAAAAATAAAAGGCTTTCCTACCGTCGAAGCAGGATTTCAAGGATTCGATGTAACCTTGATTCTGCCCAGAGATTCTATCATCAGCATCCACCCAGAGCTGATAACTCTTTGTGGCCTTTGACACGGCGAAGTTTCTTGCGGCGGCAAAATCATCGATCCACTCGAAATCAAAAATCTTCGAGGTAAACCCGGCCACGATTTCTTTGGTGCCATCATCCGAGCCGGTATCCGCGACGATGATTTCATCTGCAAAAGGGGCGAAGCAGGCCAGCGCGTCAGCAATATTTGCCGATTCATTTTTTACGATCATGCAGACTGAGAGGCCGGGGGATCGAGCCATCAGTTGTCTCCAGCTCGAAATTCCTTGATCCGATTGAGTGATTGAATCATGTTGCAGCAAGGCCCGTGTGTTGGATCAATCGCCAGCGCCTGGTCGAGAATTTTTTTGGCTTCATCCTCCTGCCCGATAGCGAGGTGTAGCGACGCAAGCTCGTAGAGGGATTCCGGTTCGGGTTGTTTGATCTTGAGGCACCTTTCGATGGCTTCGGCCGCCCCCCTCAGGTCGCCCGCTTTCCGCAGATTCTCGGACGTGCGCAGGTATATTTCAGCCACCTCGACGGAGAGGTCTTTCGGACTCCACCCCGATGCGCCGGTCTGGCGAACCAGGGATTCGAACTCCGCCCATGCCTGGCTGTCTTTTGGCATCCGGCGCAGGTATTCCCTGTACACGTCTATGGCGGAGTCTACCTGGGCCGCCCTGGCAAGGGCCCGGGCGCTGTTTCCGAGAATTTCGACATCCTCGGGATTAAGGTCCAGCGCCTTGTAGAAGTGTTCCAGGGCCTGGGTAATCTTTCCGCTCTCGAGTTCTATCATGCCAAGACCATTGTATGCCCCGGCCATATCCGGATTTGCCTCGATCGCCATTTCGAAGCAGGCCTCGGCATGGACCTTATTTCCCCGTTCAAATTGAATTTCACCCTGCCGCTGAAAAAATTCTGCTGTGTCAGTGGAATGACTCTCATCTGACTGCCCGGAGATCGGCTCGATTAGCGAGATAATTTCATTGTCCTGCGGATTTTTGGTCAAATAAGCCTGAAGGACCTCCCTGGCGAAGTCCTCCTTCCCGAGCGCCCTGAAAATGCGACTGCACGTCAGCACCGTATTCCTGTCGCCGGGATTCAATTCCAGCGCTCTGGTGAGTGAGTTGAGAGCGTCTTCGGTTTGGCCCTGCGCCCAGTAAACATTGCTCAACCCGCAGTGTGCTTTTGCATTGAACGGATCGGCCTTGAGCGCCTCTCCAAAACACCTGCCGGCCTCCAAATGCCTGCTCTCGCAAAGAGCGGCTTCACCCTTTTCAAACCAGCCTTGAGCGGAATGCTGCTTGCCGTTGTTCCAACCGGCTGTTTCCATGCTGTTCTCCCCTCTATCCGACCCCACGAAGTTGATTCCATCGATCAAACCAATGGGGACCCATCGTGGGTTTTTCCCAGCAAATAAGGCCCCGCAAGGTTTTCCGAACTTTTCGACGAAGCGTCGACAATTTGCCGATACATGCTGTATTTGCAAGATGTCGGCCAACCGCGAAACCTCAACCAGGAATGTTTTACGAACTTATGCGCACCACGCTCAGGGGCTGAGATAATAAAGGACCGGATCTCTGCCTTTGGGAAAAATCGACCTCAGTCAGGGTCAAGTTCTTGACGAGTCGTCGTGAAGTACATGCTCGGCTGCCTGCTCCCCCCGGGAGGACAGGATCAACCTATGGCGCTAAGTTGACTGGTTCGAATACTCGGGGACCTCAGTATGGCGAGAAGCATGCCAGAGGAACTGCGCGGGATGACTTCCGGGAGGGGGCTGGTTGAGTTTAACCTATTAAAGTTACGGGAATATGGCGCGGCTGAAGTCGTTCGGCGACGGGTCTGCCGTTACGGTGCAGGGCGCCCCGCGCCCTTGCGGGCGCGGGGTCTGTAAAGGGGAAGATCACTCTGCGACCGGCTCTACGACCGCATCTGAGACGCCAACATCCGAAAGTTTAATGTCTTTTGTTTCGGGGCTGAACAGCAGACTTCCGAAGGTCATGACTGCGCCGATTGTAAGGATCACCGCAGGGGATAGCCACATGTCCTGCTTTTCGATTGCCGCAATGGCGGGAATTTTGTGGGCCCACCAGACATAAATGCTGAACCACGCTCCTAAAAGCGCCCCCGAAGAGTACCCGAAACCAACACCGACCGCTCGCCGGTTCGTGGGGAATCGTTCCGATAGATAAGACGGCACCACCCCCCAGGCCAACTTCAGCATAGCCGCCATTGTTGCCCCCACGACGGCAAACAGGATATTGCGGGCAACGGCGGCGTTATAGAGGACGTAATATGAGGGAACGCCAAACAGGACCAGGAAAACGCAATAGTACAGGGTAAGACGCTTTCTTCCGAAAAAGTCGGAGACCCATCCGTAGAAGATATAGCCCAGGAACGCCAGGAAAAGGGCAAAACCGTAAATAAGGCTGTACGTGGTTGGATCGAAGCCTCTGCCGTCAAGGGTAAGGATCTTGGGAAGGAACCCATAGACTGAATAATCCGTCAAAAAAAGTCCGGTCATAAACGCGAAGACCTGCAGGAAATCCCAGAGCGCCGGGGGCTTGAACATGCTTAGGAACGGCGCTTTCTCGATCTGCCCCAACGCTTGGACTCTCTTGAATTCGGGGGATTCCGGCAGGGACTTCCTTATGTAGAGGGCCAAAATAACCGGCATGATCCCGGTCACAAACGCTATACGCCAGCCGTATCGAAGCATCGCGTCGCTTCCCACGATATGTGAAATAAAGGCAAACATCAGAGAGGCAAAGACATACCCCAGCGGAAATCCCGATTGAATGAAGCCGCCGACAAGGCCGCGCTTCCCGGCAGGAGCATGCTCGATAGCGAAGGTGTGTCCCACCGCGTATTCTCCACCAAAAAAACACCCCATCACAAATCTCAGCACGCAAAACAACACGTACGACCAAACCCCGGCCATCTCCTGCGTCGGGAGAATGGCGGAAATAAGCGACATGAGGCCGACTCCGCCTATGGTAATCACCAGCAAAAGCCGACGGCCGAGTCTATCCGCAAAATGTCCGAAGATCGCCGAACCAATCGGCCTGGCAGCCATTGTGATCGAATAGGTGAACATGATCGTAATATACTGCCATGACGCAGATCCTTTGGGGGATGTAAACACCTTGACCAGAATGGGGGCCATGACAATCACAAGGCCCATATCATAGGCATCGAGCATGAAGCCCAAAAACTGGGATATCATTGCCATCCTGGTGTCTTTGCCGAATTTCGATTCTCTCGCTCCTGACATGACGACCTGACTCCTTTGAAATATTTAGTGCGTTGCTTTCACCCAGTACGCATAAGTTTCCCGGGTAGTTGCCCACCCGGGAAAACGCGGTGAACCTATTCTGTAGCGACCGCAAGAAGGAACTATATCTGATGATAAAGAGAGGCTGAATAGTCCGTCGATAACCTGCATTTCCCGGTCAGGACCCGTGGCTTACACGTTTAACTTGTTACTGGGCGCTGCTTTGAGGGATCCCGTCTGGTTACTCCCGGTTAAGATACCAGAATTATTGAGTATAGGCAAGAAGGATGCTACAGAAATCGCACGGGGATTTTTCCGGGGCTGCCTGACCGCAGGGGTGACGCTGGATGATGTTTTTACCGAAAAGCTGGAATTTCAATCCCTTTTCAGCATCCTGCCAGTCGACTCGCAACCATTCGGGGCTTTCCGCCTGGTAATTGAGACTCGATCACCCTCGCCTAGGCATTGCTCTTTGTTTCACTTGCTTATTCTATAGGGTAAATCGTATACTGATAGGGGGGAAGAACACCCTCACTAATGCCGAATTCATGCTGCTTCAATCTCTGTTTAACCATCAGGAGATTCCTCATGTTTGAAACTAAAGTCACCAGGATGTTGGGCATAAAGTATCCTATCGTGGGCGGCTGCATGATGCACCTGTCCAAGGCCGATTTTGTAGCTGCCATCAGCAACGCCGGGGGGCTGGGTATCATGGCGTCTGCCATTTACCAGACTCGTGAAGATTTTGCCTCTGACATCGACCGCGTACACCAACTGACGGACAAACCCTTTGCCGTCAATCTTAATTTCTTCCCAGCGATGCGGCCCATCGACAATAACGATTACCTCGATGTCATGATCGAAAAGGGGGTCAAGATCGTCGAGACCTCGGGCCACTCGGCTCCCGAGGACCTGGTTGCGCGATTCAAAGCCGCCGGTCTGACCTGGATTCACAAGTGCGTCGGTCCGCGCTACGCGCTCAAGGTCCAGGACATGGGCGCAGATATTATAACCGTCGTGGGGTACGAGAATGGCGGGGCCACGGGCAAACTGGACATCGGAACATTGGTTCTTGTCCCTCGGGTGGTAGAGGCTGTCAAGGTGCCGGTCATCGGCGGAGGTGGAGTTGCAAACGGCAGAGGCCTGCTTGCGGTACTTTCCATGGGTGCGTCGGCGGCTATTATAGGAACGCGCCTCTTGGTCACCCGGGAATGCCCCATCCACGACAACCTCAAGAAAGCCCTCCTTGCTGCAACGGAAACCGACACGACCCTGGTCATGCGCACCGTAGGCTCCACGCACAGGGCCTGGAACAATAGCGCCGCAAAAGAATGCTTGCAAGTAGAGACGGCGGGGTGCACTTTGGAAGAATTGCTCGGTGTGGTTGCCGGTACAAAAGCCCGCAAAATGTTCGAAACCGGCGACCTGGACGCCGGTATCCTCTCCTGCGGCCAAAGCATCGGTCTGACGCATGATATCCCGACGGTGGCAGAGCTTTTCGAACGTATCATGAGTGAGGCCCAGGCGCAGTATAAGAGCTTGGGGACCTGACGGCTTTGCCATTTGAAACTGGGGCCAAACGCACATTATCCACAGAGGGCTACTGCCATCGGGGGGAATAGGGATAAACATCCAACGAGAGCGAAAGCCCGATATCTGCAATGTCACCTGGCAACGACGGGGGAAGTTCAAAGCCAAAGTTCCGGCCACCATAGGCGTAAGGGTGCATTGGATGCTCCAAGTCATTCCCCTGCGCAGCGGCCGATTTGCCTTCTCAACTGAGTTTAAATTCTCTCTTCGCGGCCTTCACGAATGATCGCAACCACTTCATCCGTCGAAATATTCAGGCAGACGCCCTCGATATCCAGTGGGGAGTCCTTTCCGGATTCCGGCTTGATCACAAGGACCTGCCCGTCTTTGCGCTTTATCCTGACCTCACCCTCTCTTGCCGCCTGCTCCAGCACGGCTGCAAGGTTTTGCCTCGCCTTTGAATAGTTATAAACCGCCGCCATTAGAATACCTCCATGACCCGTATGCCCACGCTCTTTGCACAATCTACCAGGCACCGATCAAGCGATACCAGGGGGGCCCGATACTTTTCAGAGCATCTCAAAATAAAAGCATCATAAGCATAGATGCCCAGTTGGTCCGCAATCCTCAACGACAGCTCAAGTTCGACGTGGAGAAAACCTATCGGAATTTTACCGTTAGCATCCAAAGCCTTTAATGCCTCGTCAAGGGTGATTTTCTTTCGCCTCAGCATTGCCGAGAAGGCGTTCCCGACCTCCCAGTGAACTAAATGCGGAGCGATCAATTCCGCACCCTTCGTGAGGCAATCGAAGTACTCAAAATTTGACGGTGAATCGTAAATCACCTTGTCAGCGGCTACTTTCCGCAAATGAAGAGGTGAATTCTTCAGTTCCTCTTCGCCTCCAAAGCCGCCTGATACACCATCCTCCTTGGAAGGTTGAAGCGGCCGGCAATGACTGACGCGGCCTGTTTTGATGAAACGCCGCCCTGGAGCAACGCCTTTAGCTCGTCTCTCCAACTCTGGGGACCGGTACTCCCTGATTCAGGCCCTCCGCACGATTGGTGGCCCATATCTACTCCCGGCCCTGCTCCTTCTACGACCAAAGTCAATTCTCCTCTCACTTCGCCCGTGAAATGTTCAATCGCCTCCGAGATCGATCCCCTGAAGACTTCCTCATGAATTTTGGTAAGTTCCCTGGCGACTGCTATCCTCCTTGCGCCCCAGTTTCTCAGGATATCTTCGAGGGTCCTTGCGAGTTTTTTGGGAGACTCGTACAATATCAAAGTCATCGCGAGACGCGCGTGTTCTTCGAAAAAGCGCTTTCTTCCGGCGCCTCTGGCAGGGGGGAAACCCAGAAAGACGAAGGGTTGGGTTGAAAGACCCGAGAGGACCAGGGCCAATATCAGGGCAGTCGGACCGGGGATGGCCACGGGTACCGTTCCGCGCAGCAGGGCCTCTTCAATTAAAAGCGTTCCCGGGTCCGATACGCCGGGTGTTCCCGCATCCGTAACCACGGCCACGCTGAGCCCGGAATCGATTTTCTCCAGCAGCTCGCCGCCGCGCCGCCGCGCATTGTGTTCATGATAGCTGACCAATGGTTTGTGGATATCGTAATAGGACAACAGTTTTCTTGTGCGGCGCGTGTCCTCCGCCGCTATCAGATCAACCGCGCGGAGGGTTTCGAGCGCTCTCAGGGTGATGTCGGCAAGGTTTCCGATAGGCGTTGAGACGACGTAAAGATTCCCTTTCTTTGCCTCTCTTTCATCGCCAGGGTTCAAAGGCATTGACTATCCAGTTTATGTCCGGCTGTTCGCCGTTCCACCTGATCGCGACAACATCGAATCGTGCGCAGGAGCCCAGAAGTCCCCTCTGTTTCAAATACCACAGGGCTGCGCGCGTCAACCTGCCGCGCTTGCGCATGCTGATAGATTCCTCGGGGCTACAGATCCCGTCCGGCTGACGGGACCTTACCTCTACGAACACGATCGTATGTCCGTCTTTTGCGACCAGGTCGATTTCTCCAAGCGGACACCGGAAGTTTCTATCGAGGATTTTGATCCCGCTTCCGGAGAGGTATTCAGCCGCCGCTCTCTCTCCATCTCTTCCTTTTCTATAACGGTTCATCATCATCGGCTCGGCATTCCGTACCGGACAATACTCCGTTAAAGGTCACCCTGTGCAGCGAACAGGGCCCGTATCTGCGTAGCGCCTCGCAATGACGCGCAGTTCCATAGCCTTTATGGGAATCAAATCCGTATTGAGGAAATTGTTCGTGGAACTCACACATCAGGCGGTCGCGATGGACTTTGGCAATAATGGAAGCGGCGGCAATGGAGATCGAAAGATTATCCCCCTGCGGGATTCCCTTCTGATCTATGGGGAGGGGGAGCTGATATGGGCCGTCGATCAACAGAAAATCGGGATCTATGGAGAGCTTCCCGACCGCGCCGGTCATGGCTTGAAAGGTAGCCTGAAGAATATTTATCCGATCGATTTCGACGTTGTCCACAACCCCGATACCGATGGCGAGCGCTCTCGATCTGATTTTTTTGAAGAACTGTTCCCGCTGTTCGGCGGTAAGCTTCTTTGAATCGGTGACCCCGGGCAGACGGACAGTCTTGGGCAAAACCACGGCAGCCGCGACCACCGGCCCTGCAAGTGGCCCCCGGCCGGCCTCGTCTATGCCGCAAACGAAACGAAAACCCCGCCTGTAAGCATCCCTTTCATGGAGACGCATATCGAGAGCCAGGGTTTCGATCAACTGCCGCTGCATATGGCTTGCCTATAAAGTTTTGAGTTCCTGATCGATTATCTCAAAACCAGCAACCAAAAACCACCCCTACGACTTTACGGTCTCTCGCTTCTCGCGTATTCTGGCCGCCTTGCCGACCCTGTGGCGCAGGTAGTAGAGCCGCGACCGGCGGATGCGTCCTCGACGTAGTATCTCTATTTTCTCGATCTGCGGGGAATGAACTGGGAAAATACGTTCCACGCCGACCCCGTACGAAACCTTCCGGACCGTAACGGTGGCGCCCATCTTGGCCCTGTGGGTGCGGATCACTAGGCCTTCGAACACCTGGATGCGTTCTTTATCGCCTTCACGGATTTTCACGTGCACTTTCACCGTATCGCCGATCCTGTACGCCGGGATATCGAAGCGCATGTGATCTCTTTCGATACTCTCGAGCAAACTGATTCCCATCTTTATTCCTCCACAAATAGTCAGTGAACAGTGAACGGGCGGGTCCCCTTCATCGTTCATCCTTAACTTGTTTAACTTCGTCCCAGCAGCCGGTCCAGCATGATAGAGGCCGCAGCCCGAACGGGAAGATGATTATAGCCGTTAACGCCCGGAATCGGCTCCAACACGGCATCCACAGTGTCAAAAATCTCCGGCGCCAGACCCCAGCCCGTCCCAAAAAGAAGCAGAAAGGGCCGGCTTTCACTTTCGAGCAACCTTCTGGCCCCGCGATGGGGTATGGCGCCTTCTCCATTCTTTGCGGTAGTGGCCCACAGAAACGGGGTTTGTCCGCTTCTTCGAGTGATATCCTGCACCGCAGAAGAGAGGCTTTCCACCACTTTCAAAAGCTTGACTGCCTCGCGCCTTTCCGGGAGGATTTCGCCTCCTATGCCCTCGATCCAGTGGGCCGTGATCCGGTTTGCAAGGGCCTGCTGGTCCTTGAGCGGGGTCACGATATAACACGCCGGCACGCCGTACGTACGGCACGACCGCGCCAGATCGTGAAGATCGAGATTCGTTATGGCCGAAGCGATTGTGTCACCCTTCCTGTTCAAGACAGGATAATGCAGAAGCGCTAAAAAAAGTTGCGCCATCATCGATTCCAATAAGTAAAAAGGTAAGAGGCAAAAGGCAAAAGTTGGGGGATTTTTTGCCTTTTTACTTCTTACTCTTGCCTTGCTTCTTCATGTTCCCGCCGCGCCGACTCGAGCAGGGCCAGATCCTCTTCATTGAGGCTAAGGCGGGCGAAAAGGTCCGGACGCCGAATCCTGGTCCTTAACAGGGCCTGTCCCCGACGCCAGCGGCGAATGCTTTCATGATTACCACACAGCAGGACTGCCGGAACGCCCATGCCCTCGAAATTCTGGGGGCGCGTATATTGAGGATGCTCCAGAATCGGCTGGCTAAAAGAATCAGAGAAAGCCGAACCTTCGTTGCCGAGCGCTCCGGGAAGCAGTCGGGTGAGGGCGTCAACCACTACCATCGCCGCGAGCTCTCCTCCCGTCAAAACATAGTCTCCGATGGATATCTGATCGTCCGTGAAATACTCGGCTACTCGTTCGTCAACCCCTTCGTACCGGCCACAAACAAGAATGAGCCGCTCAAGGCGGCTCAGTTCTCGAGCAATCTCCTGGTTGAACAACCGTCCCTGCGGGTTGAGTAAAACGATTCTGGCGGGAGGGCCGGTGTCGGTTATCGCTCTAAGAGCGCTGACAATCGGTTCGGGTTTCATGACCATGCCTTCTCCGCCTCCAAAGGGCCGGTCATCAGTCATTTGATGCCTGTCTACGGCAAAATCACGAACGTTATGCACCCGAACCTCAATCAGTCCGCGGTCATGGGCTTTCCCCACGATGCTTTCCTCCATCGGGGAAGAAAACATGCCGGGAAAAATAGTCAGGATTTCAAAGATCATTTATTGCAAACCTTCCGGCAAATCTACTATAAGCCTTCCATTCAGGAGATCCACCTCAATGATGACCTCCTCGATTGCCGGGATTAGCAATTCATTTCCTTCACTTTCCACCACGTAGACGTCATTGCTCCCGGTCTGCAAAACGGCGCTCAAAGTCCCCAGCGGATTTCCTTCTTTTGTCTGAACCGAAAGCCCGAGGAGCTGGAATTGATAGTATTCCCCAGAGGGCAACACAGGCAGCCGTTCTTTATCGACGAAGAGATCTTCTCCTGTTAACGCCTCCGCCTGCTCTCTGCTCGCAATTTCTGCGAACTGAGCGATCCAACCGCGTTTTTGCGGACGAATGTCTACAAGGGTCAATTCCGATTGCGTCCCGCCTTCGGCTAAGTACAGCTTCTCTCCGGCTTCGATTTCGCCAAGGGTCTCGCCGTAAGGAAGGAGTTTGAGCGCACCTCGGACCCCATGAGCTTTTGCAACCTTTCCAACGGCAACCAGAAAGGCTTTATCCATCTGCGTTATTCGATTATCTCCAGAACGGCCCGCTTACGAATTTTCGTCGACGCAGCACTCAGGATCGTTCTCATGGCGCGGGCGGTGCGCCCCTGCTTGCCGATCACTTTACCCAGGTCTTCCTTCGACACCCGAAGTTCAATGACAGAGGTCTGCTCACCCTCAATCTCTGAAACTCTAACCTTATCGGGATTGTCAACCAATGCACGCGCCATAAACTCGATCAGTTCCTTCAACATGATTTCCTCCGGATGAATGCGCTGCGTCAATAATAGGAAATCTAGCTCAGCTTCCCATGCTTTTGAATTAGATTGCGGACGGTGTCGGTAGGCTTTGCACCCTGACCCAGCCAGTACTGGAGTCTTTCGCTGTCAATCTGGACCTGCGTTTCCGTTGGGAGCGGATCATAGGTCCCGATTCGCTCTATAAACCTGCCGTCGCGAGGTGCCTCAGAGGAAGCGACAACAATCCTGTAAAAGGGTCTCTTCTTCCTCCCGCCACGTGCCAAACGAATTTTTACCGGCATTAACTCTAGACCTCCTGCTTTGTGAACCCCCGCTTCCGGGAGGCAATCGGTTCCTTTCAGGGCGCTTTTCACAGTAAAATTACTTCTTTTACCCGGCGCAGACCGAAAACGCAAATCTCCTTTTGATCTTGCACAGTAAAATTTCTTATTTAACGCAAAATGGACGCATTAGAAAGGGAAAAATGATCCTTTTCGCCTTAATTTTCCCTTCTTCTTCTTGCCACCGCCTCCGGCGCCCATCATTTGGCGGATCATACGGCGCGACTCCTCATAGCTCTTCAGAAGCCGGTTCACATCCTGTACGCTTGTTCCGCTTCCGTCCGCAATCCTGCGCCTGCGGCTTGCATTCAATATATCTGCGTTCCTGCGCTCATCTCTGGTCATCGATTTGATGATGGCCTCTATGCGCACGAACTCCTTCTCATCGACCTGGGCCTTCTTGAGTTCTTTCATCATCCCCATACCCGGAAGCATGCCGAGTATCTGTTCGAAAGAACCCAGTTTTTTGACCTGCTGAAGCTGGCCCAAAAAATCCTCGAGGCTGAATGTGTCCTGCCTGAATTTGCGCGCGATCTCCTCGGCCTGCTCCACGTCAAAAGCCTCTTGGGCCTTTTCGATCATGGACAAAACATCTCCCATCCCGAGAATTCGCGAACTCATCCTGTCCGGGTGAAAAACTTCAAGAGCATCGAGCTTCTCACCGACGCCTATCAACTTTATCGGACAGTTGGTGACCGATCTGATTGAAAGCGCCGCACCACCCCTCGCGTCGCCATCCAGCTTCGTTAGAATAACCCCGCTAAGTCCGAGCTTTTCATTGAACGAGCCTGCAATCTGGACTGCGTCCTGACCAGTCATGGCGTCGGCTACCAAAAGAATTTCCGCCGGCTGGAGTATGCCTTTCAACCGTGAAAGTTCCTCCATCAGCTCGGCATCTATGTGAAGCCTCCCCGCCGTGTCCACCAGGAGAGTGTCACAGTTCTCCTGGCGTGCGAAGTTCATAGCTTCTTTCGCGATCTGCTCGGGTGTCTGCCTGGATGTCGAAGAGTAGACCGGGAGCTTTAGCTGGCCGGCAAGCGTGATCAACTGGTCAATTGCCGCAGGTCGGTAAACATCGGCAGGAACGAGGCAAGGCCTTCTCCCCTCATTGGAAAGCTTTCTGGCGAGCTTTCCCGCAGTCGTCGTTTTGCCCGAACCTTGCAGCCCCACCAGCATCAGCGGGACCGGCGGGCGCCCGGAAAGCTTTAGAGGTTCCGCGCTGCCGCCCATCAGTGCGGAAAGCTCTTCGTGCACTATCTTTATTACCTGCTGGCCGGGCGTAAGGCTTTGCATCACTTCCTGCCCCACTACCCTCTGAGCGATGCCGGCAACGAAATCCTTCGCCACCTTATAGTGGACGTCGGCCTCCAGCAGGGCCATCCTCACCTCGCGAAGCGCCTCTTTTATATTGGCCTCCGTGAGTTTTCCCTGGCCCCGCAGGTTCTTGAATATTTTTTGAAATTTATCTGAAAGATTGTCGAACATTTTTCTGCAGATCGTCCTGAAGATTTTAGGATCAGCTTTTCTAATTAACGCATGTGGGCACAATCTTCAAGGGCTAAGCCGACATTACCCTCAAAGAGATCACGGATTACTCCAACTCAATTTCCCTGAAATCCTGCGGCTCCAATATGTCTCTCATTTCAGGGCTTCCGGACCAGGTCATTGCAAATTCACGAAAATAGCTCACGAGCGAGATGTTAGCCCTCAGGCGCATCCCCGTCTTGAGTTCATCGAGTCCGAACCACTTTGCGGGAAAGAACGCCTCGACAGCCATGTGAGGCAAAGACTTTTCTATCCTCTGTACGTGCCCCTCCGAGGCCAGCTTTTGTCCGAGGACCCCCTTTTCCATATGAAAAAGCTCGGCTTTTATCTCAAACCCGTCAGGGTATGCAGGATTGTCACGGGGCACAAGAAATGTGGCAAAATGGTTTCGTTTGCCTTCAGTCTCGACCGTAAAATGAAGCTGAAATGCTTCGGATAAAGGGAATCTATCCTTGTAATCCAGGAAATTCGGGTCAACATAAGTGTCCGACAGGCTGAAGAGGTAAAAGCCTTCAGGTCTCCACGCCAGGTGCACGTCCCCGAAGGGGACATGCGGAGCGGGGGCGGTAAAACCGGACAGGAGCGTCTTATCCTTTTCCCACTCGATAAGGGTCTGGTCGGAAACATCGATTCGGTAATCTGCACGGGTTATTCTGACCGGCTCAACCCCGACTGGCTGTCCTCGCCCCCTTTTAGAAGAATTGGAAACCGTATTTTCAGATCTCCAGGCACTCTTTGCGTGTACCGACTCCAGTCCAGGATTCAGGACCTTGAAATCGTGCGTCAGTGTTTGGTACGGCTGGTTCGATGTATCTACCAGGCCCATGTCATAGTCTTCACCGTCTTCGCGTCCACCAAGCGGCTCGTCATAATACTGAAACCAGTGGGCGCCGACCACGTTGGGGAACCGCGCGAAGTTAAGCAGGGCGTTGCCCGCTCCCCATGTTCTTTCAGCCTGAGTAGCGACTGTCATAAGGTGGCCGGGTTTTGCATGAATATTTCCTGCAGTATAGTTCAGGTTGCCACTTCTGTTTTCAGCCGCAGCAAAAAAGAATTCCGTTACCAGGACCGGCTTGTTGCTGAGTTTGTGCAAACCCTCAAAAAAATATGGAGCGACCCAACCGTCGGGAACATCCACATTATAGTTGGTCGAGATTGCATCGACATTGTCGCCCATCGCCAATATAGCGTCCTGATGATAATAGAGTGGAAGCCTGTCGCCGAGCACCAGCGCGCCCGGGTGAGCGGCGTGAATGGCTTTGTACATCAGTTCGTAATATCGCCCGGCGCAGGCGCTCATGAACCGGTCCACCAGGCGGATGCCGTTTCCACCAGGCCTTAGCTTCAGACTTGCTCCTGCTCTCTTCAGGTCTTCAAAATCCCTGGCGCCTCCCTGAGGTGACCAATCGACCAGGAAAGCCTCCCACTTTCCCCCATAGTTGTCATGGATCATTTTCCAGAGAAAACGCTTGGTGTAGTTTTCCCACGGCGCTTTCAAAAACCATATGAAAAGTGAGGAGTTCCACCAGCCGACTTCATTATCGCTGAAATATCCAATGAGTTGAGGCAGGTCCCGGTAAGGGGCCGTAAGCTCCCTGGCTCTTTCCAGTGTCTTCTTTTCCATCAGCGGATCGAAGGGATCGAACCAGTGGAATCGAGACTGTCTGCCCAGTTCCAAATCCACCATAAGCGGCAACCCAAGGTCGGGCGAGCAGTCGGACCACCCTCCAAGAGTATTGAAGCCCCACTCTCTGAGCCGTCTTGCAGCCTGAATGCGCCATTCGCTGACGGACGAGTAGAAATTGGACCAGCAAAACGCCCGACGGGCCCTGCTTTTTTCGTTATCTCTGCCGGGAGTGACGATATTGACACCTTTTGAATAAAAAGGTTTCCCATCCGGATCGATCAGCCACTGGACCCCGTTTATGTCGGCCGTGGTCCAGCCTTTGCCTTTGTATTCCACCCTTCCCGGAGAAGGGGCAGCAGAGATTGGTTCTTCCCGGGCGCAAACCGGCTGGCATACCAATACAACGATCAGCAATAGAAAAATAAATCGAGTCATGGGCAACAGCTTACGGACCACTTCCAGTCTTTGCGGTGGGTTCATCCGAATCAAGGTGCTTGTAGTACGCGGCGTACTCCTGGGGGACTGTGATTATCTGCGTCAAGTTAAGGCAGCCATATAGTTCGGCAGGCAGCAGGAAGTTGCGAAAGAACCACTGCAGCATCTGGAGCTGGGAGGCGTGCGAGATCAAAGCCCGCCGCTTGCCCTCAACCTCCTCGGGACTAAGTTGCAACGACAACCAGTTCGTATCGGCAAGGGTTTTCCCCGAAACCTTGCAGTAGCCGCCGACCCCCGTGCCGGAAATCTCCTTGGCCCACCCATCCTTAATCGGATAAGTCTTGTAATGTACCAGATAGGTAAGCACTTTCGACGGAAGGGTGCCCTCATTGGAGTAAAGTGATTCGAGCGCATCCAGGACGAAGACCCCGGCTGCCGCATGGTCCGGATGATAGTCGCGCGGGTCCGGAAGCACGACCCAATCAGGCGAAAACTCCTTGACCACCCGCGCTATCTCATCCCTGAGACTTACGCCCGAATACTTGACCCATCGCTTCATGCCTTTTCTGTGCGGCCGGTCGAAGAGCGTGTGCGGGGATATGAAAGGCTGGACGTTGGACCAGTAGGATTCCCACAGGTCATCTATACCGTCATCGGGAAAACCCAGAAAAGTGGCGTCCTCAGGCTGAAGACCGAGTTCGCACATAGCCTGGACCGCTTCCTCCTGCCTCTTCTTTCCGTATTCGATGAAATCCCTGGCAGTGACGCGGGCATTCTTTACCCTGAGTCGAACGGCGTAAGTGTAGCCGTCTCCGTTTGTGACGAAGACTACCCGCACTTTACCCTCCCCTTCGAGCACTCTTTGAATCAACCCTGAAGCTGCGATCGATTCGTCGTCGGGATGGGGAACGAAAACCATCAAGCGAATACCGGGGGGGACTGATAGTTGGCCGTGCCTGATATAGGAGAAGGGGTCATAGTCAGAGACGGCCGACAGGGCCGGATGCCGTTCCTGCTGGATTATATCTCTGGCCGAGTGTGGGCAGACCTCGGAAAAGACCGACATGTTCTGCAGGTACTTTTCGGCGGTGAGTTCTTCGGCGGAACAAAGAATCGGCCCGCAGAAAACAACGACGAAGAGAGACAATAATATGCTCGTAAGCTTCACACAGTGCCCCTATGTCAATTATACCTTTTCAGACGGGCCTCATCGCGCCCTGGAGGCAAATATGCAAGGTACACGCCAGCCATGTTGGGGCTCCTAACAGATACTTTTTATATTCGTTGACAATTATACGGCAAAAAAGAAGAATTCATTACCGTTTTGAAAAATATATTTTCCGGGCCGGCTCCGGGGCGATGCCGTTAACCTAAGAGCTTCTCACGTCCTTTGGTTACACTCGGAAACCATGAAAAGACGCGACATTTGGGTAGGGCTGAGACCGCGCTGCGCTCCCAGGGCCATGCCCGCGATAAACTTTTCGAGGCAGTCCCCCATGTCCCCTTGGGCCACCCTCGCCTCAGTCCTCAGCACTCAGTCCGCAGTCCTGTATTTTGAACCGATTTTCCCGGTTCGTTCAAGCCGAATTGAGAGTCGTAGAGCGCCGCGAAAGGCCCTCCCTCCCTGATCAGCTCATTGAAAACGCCTTGCTCGACAATCTTTCCTTTTCCCAGCACGATGATCCTGTCAGCTTTGCGCACCGTCGAAAGCCTGTGGGCAATGATGAATGTCGTTCGACCTGAGGTTAGTTGCTCCAATCCTTCCATGATAAGTGCTTCTGTTTCCGCGTCCACTGAAGAAGTCGGCTCGTCGAGAATCAGGATCGGTGAGTTTCGCAAAATGGCTCGAGCGATAGTGATACGTTGCCGCTCTCCTTCGGAAAGTGTTGCGCCCTGCTCGCCCACTATAGTGTCATATTTATCAGGGAGTCGGTCTATCGAATCGTGGATCCTGGCAAGTTTCGCAGCGGAAATGACTTCTTCGATCCCCGCTTCCGGCTTCCCGTAAGCAATGTTCTCCCGAACAGAAACCGGAAAAACCAGGGGGGGCTGAAGCACCATCGAAATTTGGCTCCGAAGCGATTTCAATCGATAGTCGCGGACATCGACGCCGTCGATTAGGACCCTTCCTTCGCGTGCGTCATAAAAGCGAGGAATCAGGCTGACCAGTGTCGATTTTCCGACACCAGTCGGCCCTACAAACGCGATCTTTTCCCCCGCCTTCACCCTCAGATCGATATTTTTCAACACCGGCTGCTCGGCCGCATAATGGAAGGAAACGTCTTCCCATATCACTTCACCCCTGGTTCCGGATTTTGGAAACGCCTGGGTACCTTCCTTTAGATCTTTTTCGACTTCGAGAATCTCGAAAACGCGCTCCACACCCACTTTGGCTCCCTGGATCAGCCCCCAGGTCTGGCAAATGGAGTTGATCGGGCCATAAAGCGACGCCAGGTAGGTGGTGAAAATTATTATCTCTCCTATCGTGATCCGTCCGGACATAACGTGCTTGGCGCCCACCCAGACTACCAGCGCCGTCCCAACTGCCATCACCACGTTGACAATCCCCGAATAAAACGTTTGAAGCGTATATAACCGGAGGCTCGCTCCCAGGCTCTGGCCGCTCGCGCTCATGAATTTGCGCTGCTCTTCTTCTTCCTTGGTGAAGGCCTGGATGATGCGTATGGCGGACATCGCCCTCTGTACGACCGAATAGACCTCGCTTTCCTGCCGCCGCGCGAGCATGGCCGCCTCTGAAATCCGGTTGCTCATCACCAGTATGGATGCCAACAGCGCAGGGCAGACGGCAAGGGAGAGAAGCGTAAGCTGCCAGTCGATCTTTATCATCACGTAGAACATACCGGACAGCAGAATCACGGCGGTAATAATCGGGAAGACCCCGTTCATGGTGAGGCTCTGAATAGCATAGGTGTCGGCGGTAACCCGATACAGGAGATCTCCAACCTGACGGCGATTGTGGAAGGCAAGGGAGAGCCGATGAAGGTGGGCATAGAGGTCACGGCGCATGTCATTTACCATCTTCTGGCCTATCTTGATGGTAGTATAGTTGTTCAGGAGCGTAAAGCCGCCCAGGACAGTATAAATAATGACCAGGCCGATCGCGGCATAAAACAATAGGGCGCCCCGCGTAAAGACGTTATCAAACCCCCAGGGAACTGGTTTGCCGCTGAGCACATTGTCTATTATGATTTTGAGCGGCCAGGGTTTGAGAAGCTCGCAGCCGCTTATAATGAAAACCTGAACGAGGGCAATCAGAAATGGAAGTTTATAGGGCCATAAATATTTGAGTGTTTTTTTGAACATGGGAAAATTCTCTTTACCAATCTAGCTCGACAACCAGCTATTAGCTACCCGCCATCAGTCCTAATTTCTCAGTTCTCAGTCCCCCGACCGGCTATTTAATCCGGCTTGCACAAAAGGGAAAGTAAAAACTGGTGACGTTGCTTTTTCGAAAGCCGCTCGACCTCATCACGGCAAACTCAGCTATATAACAAAATTCATTGCATTCCATACAAACATCATCTAAAAGATTTGAATTGCGTGGCACGCGCGTGTCGGAACCGTCCATATACTGTCTTTTGTTTTATGGCCTGGAGGAGGAGCTCATGAGTCAAGGAAAAGGTCTTTTGGGAAGATTAGAACGGAAGGGAATCTCACGAAGAGATTTCATGAAGTACTGCACCACCCTTACCGCAACAATGGGACTGTCCTCAGCTTATGTACCCAAGGTGGCCGCTGCATTGGCAAATGCTCCACGGCCCCCGGTTATCTGGCTGGCATTGGCGGAATGCACCGGTTGCGCCGAAAGCACTCTTAGAACGATGTATCCATGGATCGATGAATTGATTCTCGATATTATCTCGCTCGACTATCATGAAACCATCATGGCCCCCTCCGGTGAAGCGGCGGAAAAATCTCTGCATGACTCAGTCACCAAGAATACCGGTAAATTCATCCTCGTGGTGGACGGCGCCGTTCCGACCGGGGACAACGGGAATTTCGGAACTGTGGCCGGCAAGACGATGCTCGAGTTGGTAAAGGAAATCGGTCCGAAGGCCATGGCCACCATCTGCATCGGCACCTGCGCCTCGTACGGCGGACTTCCCGCAGCCGCCCCCAATCCCACGCAGGCCAAGAGCGTAGCCGAAGTTACAGGACTAAAGACCGTCAATATCCCCGGATGTCCGCCAAACCCGATAAATTTCGTGGGAACGGTTGTAAATTTCCTTCTGTTTGGCAAGCTGCCGACGCTCGACGACAAGGGACGGCCTCTTTTTGCATACGGCCAGCTCATTCATGACCAGTGCCCGAGACGGGGTCATTTCGAAGCAGGCGAATTTGTGACCAATTTCAACTCTGAGGAAGCCAGAAAAGGTTTTTGCCTTTACCAGATGGGGTGCAAAGGACCTGAAACCTATAACAATTGCCCTCTGGTCAAGTGGAACGATGGGACGAGCTGGCCCGTTCAGGCCGGACATCCCTGTATCGGCTGCAGTGAACCCAACTTCTGGGACAAGTTCACTCCTTTCTTTAAATCATCCTGATTGATTGGGACGTTTTGACGACAAGAAAATCCATGAGCAATCGTTTTTCAAATAAGGAGAAACCATTATGGCACGAGTGGTAATAGACCCGATCACCAGGATTGAGGGTCACCTCAAAATAGAAGTGGAAGTGGAGAATGGCAAGGTAACAAACGCATGGAGCAGTTCGACCCTTTTCAGGGGAATCGAGATCATGCTTCAGGGAAGAGACCCCAGGGACGCTCCCCTTTTTACACAGCGCGCCTGCGGCGTTTGCACCTATATACATGCCCTGGCCTCCATCCGCTCCGTGGACGCCGCTCTCGGAGCTAAACTAGCCGATAACGGACGGATTATCCGCACATTGCTCCATGGCTCGCAATACCTGCACGACCACATGGTGCATTTCTATCACCTGCATGCGCTCGACTGGGTTAACATCGTTAGCGCATCGAAGGCCGACCCGAAGAAAACCGCGGACCTCGTTGCAAAGGTCTCCCCCAACTGCCCCGACAGCGGTGTAAACGATTTCAAGGCGGTGAAGGAACGCATCAACAAGCTTATCAGCAGCGGTCAATTAGGTCCCTTTGCGAACGGCTATTGGGATTCCAAGGCATACAAACTTCCGCCCGAAGCAGACCTGATGGCGGTTGCGCACTATCTTACAGCCCTGCGCCAGCAGGCCCGCACTGCCAGGCTGATGGCCATATTCGGAGGCAAAAACCCGCATATTCAGAGCATGACTTATGGCGGCGTAACCTGCGCTATGGACCTCACCCCGGACAGGATCGCCGAATTCAAGTACCTGTGGAAAGAGACAATGGATTTCGTAAACAATGTCTATATTCCAGACGTGCTTGCGGTTGCCTCATTCTACAAGGATTGGGGAAAGATCGGCGGAACGAAGAACTTCCTGGCCTACGGCGACTTCCCGATGGGACCGAAGGAACCCGAAAGCTTCCTGTTGCCGCGCGGAGCGATTTTCAACCGCAATTTGGCCAAAGTCGAACCGGTCGATATTACCCAAATCACCGAACAGATCAAGCATAGCTGGTATGAAGGCGATCCTAAGGGGCTAAACCCGGCTGTCGGTGAAACCAAACCCAAGTTTGACAAATACGACACTAATGCCAGGTATAGCTGGATGAAGGCGCCCCGTTACAAGAACGAGCCGATGGAAGTAGGGCCGCTTGCGCGCTGCCTGGTTGCCTATGCCAAGGGCGTGCCCGCCATCAAAGAAAATGTTGACGCGGTGCTTAAAAAACTCACCATACCCGTCGAAGCGCTTTACTCCACTTTAGGCAGGGTTGCCGCCAGGGCCATTGAGACCAAGGTGATCGGCGACGCTATGGGGACTTTGCTCGGCCAGTTGGTCGATAATCTGAAGAAAGGCGATCTCAACATCTGCGACGATCGGCCCTGGGACCAGATGCCCGCCGAAGGCATGGGCGCGGGTCTAAACGACGTTCCCCGCGGCGCGCTGGGGCACTGGATCGACGTAAAAGAGAAGAAAATCGCCAACTACCAGATGGTAGTCCCGTCCACATGGAATCTCGGCCCGCGTGATGCCTCAGATAAGATGGGCCCATTGGAGGAAGCGCTGATCGGGACACCGGTCCTCGATCCCAAAAAACCGGTGGAAATCCTTCGCACCGTCCACGCATTTGACCCCTGCATCGCTTGCGGCGTGCATGTGATCGATACCGAGAACAACGAAGTCTATAAGTTTGAAGTTGTCTAAGATATTGATCAGGTATCCATAGTCGGCGGCCGGAGAAGAGATCTTTTCCGGCCGCTGTCGTTTATTACAGCCGACTTTGCCGCAGCAAAGGACTTTCCTGCCGTCGCAGTCTCAATGGCACGTTAGAAAACTGGAAGGCTTGATTCCGGAGTAAACCTTTGATACGCTGGAGATGATATTTCGCGGTTGATCTTAAGACTGCATTTAAAAGCTTCTTCTGACCACTGTAGTCTGGCCGCTGAAGACTGCATTTATTGCATTAAACGCTTTTTCCGGCCACTGAAGACTGGCCGCTGAAGACTGCATTTATGATACTTGTGCTCGGGGTGGGAAATATCCTCCTTGGCGACGAGGGGACTGGGGTTCGGGTAATCCAGAGGCTCGAAGACGAATACGTCTTTTCCGAAAATGTGGAACTCTACGATGGAGGAACGCTTGGGATCAAGCTCCTGGAGCCGATCTGTCGGGCGGATTACGCCATAGTGGTGGATATAGTGCGCGCAGGCGGCGCCCCGGGCGCCATATACCGCATCGAGGAGAAGGATTTATTCAAGAAGATCCCCTACAAGAGCTCGCTCCACGAACTGAACGTCGTCGAAACCCTTATCTACGCCGAAGAGCTTGGAAACAAGCCCGAGACGGTTGTGATAGGCATCGAACCGGGAGAATGGACTTCTTGGAGCACGGAACTTACGGAACCCGTCAGAAACCGAATGCAGGATGTGATCGCGTTGGTCCTGAAGGAAATCGAAAAAGCGGGGGGTTCCTGGCAAAAAATCGAACGACCGGTCAAAGTCGTACGGGTAGTTTAGTAATTTCGAATTAATAGTCGGAGCGGCTTCCAGCCGCGACCGACAAACACTGACCATAATGGAGAGTATCATGTGTCTGGCCATTCCGGGTGAAATCATACAAATCGACGATGGAGTTGCAACCGTTCGGATCGCAGAGTCGCTCAGAAAGGCGTCGCTACTGCTGCTGCCCGAAGAGCCCAAAGTTGGAGACTATGTGATAGTCCATGCGGGATTCGCTCTAAACGTGCTTGACCCCGCCGAAGCCATGGAGTCACTTCGCCTGATACGCGAACTGGCTTCCTTCGCGGATGAAGAACTTGCATGAAAAAAATCATTGTTTCAGTTCTCGGCCACGACAGGCCCGGTATTATAGCCGCAGTTGCCGAAGCTCTTTTCCTCAATGAATGTAATATAGAAGACGTTAGTCAGACTATACTTCAGACCGAATTCGCCGGCGTCTTCATCGCCTCGCGTCCCGACGCGTTGAAAACCGAAGAACTCAGGGCCGGCCTGCAGGAAAAGCTCGAACCCATGGGCCTTTCGGCCCTTCTCCGCGATATGGAGGCTTCAGGTGTATGGGACCCTCCCCCCAGCGACCCATTCGTGATAACCACAATGGGGCCTGACCGCCCTGGGCTCGTCGCGGGCATAACCGGCCTGCTGGTGCAGTTTGGCATCAATATCTCGAATCTGAAAGCGGTTTTCAGAGGCGGAGACAATCCACTCGAAAACACGATGATCTACGAAGTGGACATTCCCGTCGCTGCAGACCAGAACTCTTTCCGAGAGGCGCTCTATGAGCGGGGTAGAGAACTGCACCTCGAAGTGAGTCTTCAGCACAGGGAAATTTTCGAAGCCATCCATAGAATTTGACTCTAACCATAACTGACAACTAACAACTAATAACCATCAACTAAAAACTAGAAAACTCTCCCATGCTTACACATATGGAAGTCCTTTCCACGCTCGAAATGCTCAAAAACGAGCATCTCGACGTTCGGACCGTTACTCTCGGAATAAGCCTTCTGGATTGCGCGAGCGATGAGCCGGCAAGATTTATCGACAGGATGATTTCTAAGATAGGCGCGGTTGCCCGCGATCTGGTAAAAGTTTGCGATGAGGTGGCGATTCATTACGGCATCCCGATTGTGAACAAGCGGATCGCCGTAAGCCCGATTGCAGTCGCCGCATGTTCTTGCTCGCCCGACCAAATGGTCGAGGTAGCCGGGGCGATGGATCGCGCGGCACAGCAAGTCGGTGTGGATTTCATCGGTGGATTCGGCGCTCTTGTCGAAAAAGGATTCACTACCGGGGACCGCGCCCTGATCGAGGCCATCCCGGAGGCGCTTGCAACCACCGAGCATGTCTGTTCTTCGATAAATGTGGCGTCCACCCGCGCCGGCATCAATATGGATGCTGTCTACCTGATGGGGAAAACGATAAAAAGGACCGCCGATCTCACCAAGGCGCGAGACGGAATCGGGTGCGCGAAGTTATGTGTGTTCGCAAACATCCCTGAAGACATTCCTTTCATGGCCGGGGCCTTTCTCGGTGTGGGTGAGCCGGATTCGGTCATAAACGTCGGGGTCAGCGGCCCCGGTGTCGTGAAGAAAGCTTTGGATCGCGCGCGCAAGGCAAATCCCCGGCTTGACCTGGGACAAATCTCCGAAATAATCAAGCATACTGCCTTCAAAGTGACAAAGGTCGGCGAACTCATCGGCAGGCGTGTCGCCGATGGTCTCAGGGTCCCATTCGGAGTGGTGGACCTGTCGCTCGCTCCAACTCCAAACGTGGGCGACAGCGTTGGGGAAATTTTTCAGAGTCTCGGGCTGGGCAGCATCGGCGTCCCCGGCACAACCGCCGCCCTTGCGCTCATAAACGACGCGGTGAAAAAGGGAGGCGCCTTCGCAAGCTCCTACGTCGGAGGTCTTAGCGGCGCATTCATCCCGGTGAGCGAAGATCTCAATATTGCGGAATCCGCCAGGCGGGGACTCCTTTCAATAGAGAAGCTCGAGGCAATGACAAGTGTATGTTCGGTCGGGCTGGATATGGTAGCCCTGGCGGGGGATATATCAGCCGAAACTCTTGCTGCAATAATTGCCGATGAGATGACAATAGGGGTAATAAACAAAAAAACCACTGCCGCCAGGCTCATTCCTGTCCCCGGCAAAAAAGCAGGGGACAAAGCCCATTTCGGCGGTCTGCTCGGCGAAGCGACAATTATACCGGTGACGGGAAAGGACAATTCGGCGGAATTCATCTCCCTTGGCGGCCGCATCCCCGCCCCGACGCAGAGCCTTAACAACTGATGAGCACACAGACTAAAGCGTTTTTGTACCTGGCCGTCACCCTCCCGATTATGGCATTAGCTCTGTTCGTCCCGGCCGGCGCCATAGACTGGTTTGCCGGATGGGTCTACTTTACTATTCTGGTCGCTTTCAGCATTGCCACCACTTTATGGCTGCTCAAAAATAGTCCCGGTTTGCTCGAAGAGCGCATCGGGGTCAAGTCCTTTCAAAAAAAGTGGGATAAGATTTTCGTGCTGGTGTTTTACGCCATTTTTCTTGGATGGCTGGTACTGATGCCGCTGGACGCCCTTAGATTTCATTGGTCCCGGATGCCGGCATGGCTTCAAGCGATCGGCGCTCTTTTCGTGCTCTTTTCGCTCTATATTTCTTTCCTTACATTTCGTGAAAATCCCTATGCCGCCGCCGCAGTACGCATACAGAAGGACCGAGGCCAAAAAGTGGTGTCAACCGGACCGTATAGCCGCGTGCGTCATCCAATGTATGCCGCCGCCTTTCTCTACTGCCTGGGGACCCCCCTCTTGCTCGGTTCCTGGTACGGATTGCTTTTCGAGCCTTTATTCGTAGGGGGATTGACCGTAAGGGCAATCATGGAGGAACGTATGTTGCGCGAACAACTCGAAGGCTATAATGAGTATATGGCGCGCGTGAAGTACCGTTTTATCCCTTATCTATGGTAAAATCGCCGCATTCTCCGCGCCGGATGAAGCTCTTCCCAACGCTCGGCGCAATCAATCTTCCCACCCGCTGTAACTTCGATTCCTGCCAATCGCATCACCACCCCAATCCCGTCAAAAGATTGGCTCTTCATCGAACATCCCCATTTCCCGTCCCCAATTTTCAGTTTGAATTTATCCCCGCATGGAGAAAGCCTCCATCCTCCATTCCTAATTCCTAATTCCTCATTGCTCTCTATTCGGCACGATTCATGCTGAGTTCATGAACACTTATCCTGCAATGGAGCGCCCCGGATGAAGCCGGAAATCAACCAACTATTTGGAATTCTGGGTAAAATAAGAGAACTTCTGCTTAAAGCAGGCTCTGAGTGCCGGACCGGCACCATGTACCAGGAAGCGATTGCCCGATTTGTGTTCGGCAACCGGCAGCTTGGCGGACCAATAATTGATGTGGGATACCAACGAGATGTGCTGACTGCCCAACTGGCCTTCATGGCTAAAACACTCGGCAGTCACGTGTCCATAGTCGATATCTCGCAGGAACGGCTGTCACAGGCGAAATCGCTGCTCGAAGAGTTGCACCTTAACACTCATGCTTCGTATCACCAGGGCACTCTGGCGTCTTTTGCCCGAGATGAGCGCCTTTTCGATAAGCCACTTCTACTCGCCATTAACGGTAACCGACAGTGCGGAAGCATCGTTGAGGACCTGAAAGCCGTTCGCACGATGGACAAAGTTCCTTATGCGGTGGCCGTCCACGGCTTTGGCCCGGAAAATCCGGGCGCTAATGACGGGTTTATAGAAAAGACTATCTACGACTGCTTTGGGCAGAGTGTAAATTTCATAAAGGTTACTCACGAAGGAGTAATCCTGTTCCCGTCCTCAGCCCTCAGTCCTCAGTCCTCCGTCCTCAGTCCTCCCTCGGTTGGGCCGGAGGCGAGAAAAACCCACGGCAAGAGGTTTGAAACCGGTTTTTATGAAAGATATATGACCGGGCAAGGACTCGATGTGGGTTTCTCGGGTTATGGCAAAGGAGTGGCGTCCATCCTCCCCGGAGCAGTAGGCGTCGATCTTGATTATCCGGGGTACGACGGGAAAACGTTGCCGTTTGCGGATAATTCCCAGGACTATGTTTTTTCTTCACATGTGCTGGAACACATACCGGATTACAGGCACGCAATCAGGGACTGGCATAGGGTCATAAGATCCGAAGGGCATATAATAATTATTGTCCCACATCAATTTCTGTACGAAAAAAGAACGCGCCTGCCGTCGGCATGGAATCCGGGTCATAAGCGCTTCTACACGCCCGGATCGTTGCTCGCGGAAATAGAAGGCTCTCTTTCTCCAAATACGTACCGGATAGTTCATTTGAGAGATAATGACGAAGGATTCGTATACGATATACCGCCGGAGATTCACTCGAACGGATGCTATGAGATAGAGTGTGTTATCAGGAAAATAGACGAACCCGGGTGGCGGCTGGCTTGATACGGACCTGGTACACGGTATGGGGATCGTATGGAGTAGCTTTCCATTTGTTCTTAGAGCCACAGAGATCACAGAGAAATAAGTCCCCTCCCTCACGCCAAACGTTCCGCCGGCTTTTCCTGTCGCCAGCAGATTGTGCTCCAATCCTTTTCCTTCATCCTGCAGCCGCACGGCACGGCCTTTGAGCTGCAAGACGAGCGTAGGAGCGGCTTCCAGCCGCGACAGGGAGAGGCACGCCCTTGTCAAAACCGCTCAGAGCATTTCCATAATCCTCCCTTATTCCATGGCATGAGGACAAGAAAGTGAGGGGCGATCTCACTATGAAAAAAGGAGCATAACGACCCGGAAAAGCTTTCCGTTAATCCATTGGAGGGATATACTTGCCGACTGCGTGGGGCCGGGGATGACTGCGCCGGTATTTGAGGGCCTCTTCCAAACTACTGAAACGGGACGGGTAGATCTGTGTCGAAGTTGAATATGAAAGGCCGATTAGCGGCAATCGTAGCAATTCTTGCCATCGTCGCGGCAAGCATCATTTACTGGATAACCCGCACTCCGGAGTCGATCGAGCTTACGGGAATAGTCAATACCGATGAGGTGCAGGTGGGCCCTTTGATCCAGGGCCGGCTTCAGAAACTCCTCGTTTGTCAGGGCGATACGGTAAAACAGGGCGATCTACTGGCAGTTATCCAGCCGGAAGAATTGAAGGCCGAGAGGCTCTTTTATGAAAACAGCGAAAAGGAGTCGGCCTCGCAGGGAGAGCAGGCGAAGGCGGACCTCGAGTTCCTTGAAAACCAGACACGGGAGCAGATTCGCCAGGCGGAAGCCAACCTCGCCATGTACAACTACCAGGTAACTCAGGCAGAGGCAGATCTCGAATACGCCAGTGGAAATTTCGAGCGAGCCAAAGTGCTGCGGGCGAGCAACGCCAATTCAGTACAGGAATTGGATCAGACGCGCACCAACTGTGCCGGGGCAAAAGCTCATGTCGAGTCTCTGCGAAAACAGGTGAAGGCGGCGGAGGCCGCACTGGCCCTGGCGCATGCTAATACCGAACAGATAGCTTCGCGCAGGGCCGCCCTTGATTCCACTATCCATCACCTCGCCGCCACCCGGGCCCACGCTGAAAAAGCCAATGTGGTTCTCGGCTACACCGAGATTCGTGCCCCTATCGACGGCATCGTCGACGTGCGGGTCGCTCTTCAGGGAGAGGTGGTGACTCCGAGCCAGGCCATCATCACCCTGATCGACCCCGACAACCTTTGGGTTCGGGCGGACATACCGGAAAGCTATATCGACCGCATTCATCTCGGCGACACCTTGTCCGTGCGCCTTCCCTCGGGCGCCGCCAGGCAGGGGAAGGTTATTTTCCGGGGGATCGATGCCGATTATGCTACTCAGCGCGATGTAAGCCGTTCAAAGCGCGACATTAAGACGTTCGAAATCCGCCTGCGATGCGACAACAGCGACCGCAGCCTGGCCCTGGGGATGACGGCCTACGTCGCCCTGCCTTTGAGGTAGCCGATGTCTTCCGCCGTATCCCGAGACTCTTCCTTTTCCTCATCTGCCGTAGAAGTCGACGAACTGACGAAAACTTTCGGCGATTTTTGCGCCGTTGACCGTCTGTCCTTCAATGTAGGTCGCGGCGAAGTTCTCGGTCTCCTCGGGCCAAACGGCGCCGGCAAGTCCACACTCATTCGTATGCTCACAACGCTCATTGCGCCGTCTTCCGGCCGCGCGTGCATCGCGGGCCACGACGTCGTGCGTTCTCCAGCCGAGGTCCGCAAAGTCATCGGAGTCATCCCCCAGGCCATGACTTCCGACCTCGACCTCAGCGCAGTCGAGAACATGTCGATATTCGCAAAGCTTTACAATATTCCGCGCAATAAGCGCCGCATGATTATCGGAAAGCTTCTGGAATCAGTGGACCTGTCGCAGTGGGCTGAAAAACCAGTCAAGATGTTTTCCGGAGGCATGCGCCGCCGGCTAGAGATTGCCCGTGGACTGGTACATGAACCAAAAGTCTTCTTTTTAGACGAACCAACCACAGGTCTGGACCCGGTCTCCCGCGTCTCGGTGTGGCAGATGCTCTCGCGGCTCAAAGACGAAGGGGACCTCACGATCCTTCTGTCGACCCATTACATGGACGAGGCTGACAAATTTTGCGACCGCGTCGCTATTGTGGATCACGGCAAGCTGGTGGCCCTGGATTCGCCGTTGAAACTCAAAACGTCCATTCCAGGCAATAACGTGATTGAGGTGAGCTTTTTAAATGCCCCGGAGGGCTGGATGCAAACCCTCGAAGCCCTGCCCGACGTCGCTGAAATCAAGGCGGAGGACCATGTTTTCCGGATCGCCTCCCATAACGGGTCCCAAACGACGGCAGCCCTGGTGGATGTCGCACGGCGAGCCGATGTCGCCATAGCCTCTCTTTCCGTACAGAGCACGACCCTTGACGATGTCTTTGTGCACTTCACCGGCCGGCAGTTGCGCGATGCGCTGCAGGCCCCCATCGCCGCGGAAAGCCCGTATATCATGAAGCGAGGCTAAAGATAATGAAAGAATCTTTAAACAGGATTTTAGCTCTGATCGAGCGGGATTTGCGGCGCTTCCGGCGCAGTCCCACTCTGATTGTGGTATCGATGATCATGCCTCTGCTGCAGCTCGTAGTCCTCGGCTACGCCTTCGGAGGCAAGATCAAGAACCTGGAGGTGGGCGTGGTCGACCAGGACCACCGGGTTGAAGCCGCTCGCCTCAAGGGGATGTTCAACGCCGTGGCGGCCAATGCACAGACCTTCGATACCGTCTCATACAACGACATGGGGACGGCCTTGAGCGATCTGCGCAATGGACGTATAAACGCTGTGCTGAACATTCCACCGGAGTTTTCGCGCAAGGTGCTCTCCTGCGCCGCCCCCCGTATTGCCCTGATCATCGACAACACAGACCAGTTCAGCTCTTCGGCGCTCACGGAAAGCCTCACCCAACTCCTTGACGCCCACGATATGAAACCGGTCGCCTCCCGCCGGAGCAGCGTCGCGACACTGTCGGTGGTCGAAATCTACCCTTACGTGCCGTATATCCAGTTTCTACTGCCCGGCACCATCGTGCTGGCGATATTTGTTTCCGCCATGATCGGCGGAGGCATCATCTTCATCGATGACAAGGCGCGCGGTCTGCACGAAGGTTACCTCGTGACGCCCCTCAGCAAGCTGGACCTCATCCTGGGCTTCAACCTGGCAGGAGCCATCAAGGCGCTGATTGCCGGCCTGGTCCTGATAACCTTCGGCTCGATTATCGCCGGCATTCCTAACCCGCTCGACCCAATGCGCCTCATGCGAATGATGGTGCTTGTGACCCTGACCGCACTGGCGCTCATCAGCATGATGTTCCTCATCATGGTGCGAGTGAGCGACCCGCTGGTCCCGCGAGCCATTTTCGGCGTGCTCAACACCGTCCTGTTTTTCCCAAGCGGAGCGGTCTACCCGATCAACGCTTTCCCGGCCTGGATGAAAGTCATTACCGTGATAGACCCGTTCACTTACGCCGTGCACGGATTCAAGTCACTTATACTGAAAAACACGGGCCTGGGGGCGATCACCGGCGACCTGCTCTTTCTTGGGGTCTTTACCATAATCGCCATGGCTGCGGCCACCCGGCTGTTCAAGCGCACGTTATGAGGCAGAGGGCATGATCATTTTCTTTCGGGAGCATGCCGCGATGCCAGCCATCCTGCGGCAAAGCCAAAAAGAGCGATGATTCCGAGCAGGGTCGCTGCGTTTTTGATCATCTCCCCGGACAGCCAGTTGAAAGGCTTTTCAAGTATTCCGGCTGCTATGAGCAGTTCTGCCTGCGTGCCTCCCGTTGCGCTGCCGAACACAAAGTTTCGCTCGACTCCATCCAGGTCCTTTTCCTGCACGACCCCTTCCTTTTTTTCGAGCATGGCCTTGATCACGGGAGCATCGGGCATTGAGCGCCCTATCCACTCATCGACGCTTGGATAACGGGAAAGAATGGTCCCCTTTGAGTCAACAATCAAAAGCACGATATTTTCAGGCATATGACCTTGCGGAACCCGGCCGAACGCTTTAAGGTCCACAGAGGCAAAAATCACGCCCAGCGCCTGACCGCTCTCGTTTAGAATCGGGCAGTCCAGGTCGATTGCACGAATTCCGCCGACATCCGCCGCCGAATAGCCGTCAAAAACGAAACGGCCGGTCCTGAGGGCCTCCCGGAAAGAATCTCTGTCAGCGATATTGATTCCGGTGGGGCCTTGTCCATTACAGAAAACATCACCAGTGGCGTCCGCCGCGCCGATGGTGATGAAAAACGGCTGATTCTTCAACAGGTCCGCAACCAGGCTTCCGCACGATTCAGAATTAAGGATCGCCGGGCGCGATTTCGATAAAGCTGTCGAAAGAAGCCGTGTCTGTTCGATCAGTTGTCCGTCGGATGCGGCTACGTACTGAACCAGCCTTTGAGCAGTCTTCTGCGCTTCGGCCTTTTCACTTTTCCATTGCTCGTAGGCTGGATGAATGATTACGTCGGTGGCAGGCAGGAAGAAAAGTGGAACAAACATCAAGATTTGGAGCCAAACCATTTTTGCTTGAGACATTTGTAGTCCTTTTAAGAGTTTTGCAGCAGCTTTCCACGTCCCTTCGAGACACCCGCAAACCATGAAAAGGCTCATTTTCTTTGTGTCTTCGCGCGGAAACTTTTTAGTAGGAGACTTTTTTAACGATATGGTTTGCTTACGCCACTAAAATCTCCTCTCATGCCGGCATTCTGGCACAGGCCCGGAATCAAAGCAAGGCCCGGCCGACAGCTCCGGACTGACGTACATGTTTGGGAAGGATTAATTGGTTTATGAAGCAAATTTTGCTTTTTAACGACTTCACAGGTATTATCATCTATTCGATCTGTGCCTTACTTTGGATTTGGCGCACAATTTCTCTATACGGACCAGGTTATGAAGAAAGCTCTTGAAAATTATAAGCCCGCAGTCCGCCGGCACTGGCTGATTTTCGCCGCGGGAATTATGTGGCTGGGGGTGGGCATCGGGCTGACGGCGGCGGCCTGTTTTTGGCTCTATCGCTCATCGTGGCCTTTGAACCTTATTCTTGCTGCGGTAAGCCTTGTTCTCGGGATTATCGTGTACTCCTTCGGGTTCTCGCGAATCGTCAGAAAGAACCTCTTCCGTATCGGAGATAAGCCCGATCCCGTCTGCCTTTTCGCCTTCCAGGGACGGAGGAGCTACTTTCTTATCCTGGTCATGGTCCTCATGGGTTATACGATCCGCCACAGTCCTGTCCCAAAGGACATTGACGCCGTTGTCTACTTTACAATGGGATCGGCCCTGATCTTCGGTGGTATGCTTTATTTTAGAACATTCATTGCGGGTAACGGTTATCGGGCCTCCAAACGGGTATCGGATGTCGGATATCGGGTGTCGGATGAAGAGGCATCGAACGGTCGAGAAGCAGCGGCGGGGTCTGACGTCTGACACATTCTATCAAGTGAGAATTTTATTCAAATTATTTGCCAAATGGTGCAAAATCGCCGCAGTTGTTGCGCTTATTCCGGTGAATGCAGCGCCCGCCCGGCAGGGCGTTACGCGACCTTGCGAGCGGGCCTTCGGATTGGTATCAAGGGGACCTCGATGGCGATATGCGAGCGTAAGATCTACACCGTCAAGCTGAGGGGCAAAGCTTTGGAGCTTGGCCGGCGAACGCTCGTCATGGGGATTCTCAATATTACTCCCGATTCTTTTTCGGACGGCGGCAAATTTGCCGATTACGATCTGGCCCTGGCCCATGCCCTGGATTTGATCTCGGCGGGCGCGGACATCCTGGACATCGGGGGGGAATCGACCAGGCCGGGGTCGGCGCCGGCGCCCCTCGAGGTGGAAATTGAACGGGTTGTTCCGATCATCCGGGCAGTGCGCGAGAAAAGCGACATTCCCATATCGATTGATACCTGCAAGGCCGAAGTTGCCGTCCAATCGCTTGAGGCAGGCGCCGACATAATCAACGACATAAGTTCCCTGCAGTTCGATCCAGCAATGGCGAGGGTCGCCGCCGAATCCGGAGCGCCTGTCATCCTTATGCATATGCTCGGCACTCCCCGCACGATGCAGATCAACCCTGTTTATCACAGCGTGATCTCGGAGATAACGGCATTTCTGGAAGAACGGATGAAATTCGCCGTCCAAAACGGGATAGAGCGGAGTCAAATTATCGTCGACCCCGGCATAGGTTTCGGCAAAACTGTTAAGCACAATTTAAATATCATACGGGACCTCGATTCTTTTTCGTGCATGGACCGCCCTATTTTGCTCGGCGCATCTCGAAAAAGATTTATAGGCACGATTCTTGATCGCATCGAAGAAGAAAGAGAGTTGGGGACCGCCGTGGTTAATACGCTCGGCATTGCTGCGGGGGCACACATCCTCAGGGTGCACGACGTTGCATTTCAACGGGAAGCGGTTCAAATGGCCGAAGCCGTGGTTAGTTTTAAGTTTTAAGTTTATAGTTTTTAGTTTTGAGTTTAGTTGGAGGTAATATGGGAAAGCTTTTTGGCACCGATGGAATTCGAGGTATTGCAAACGTTTTTCCGATGACGACGGACCTGGCGATGAAAGTCGGGTTCAGCACCGCATACATCTTCAAAAGAAACCACCACCGGCCTAAGATCATAATCGGAAAAGACACGCGGCTTTCCGGCTACATGATCGAGAATGCCATCACTTCCGGGATCTGCGCCATGGGGGTCGACGTCATGCTGGTCGGGCCTCTGCCTACCCCCGGCATTGCGTATCTTACGAGCAGCATGCGTGCCGACGCCGGCATAGTCATTTCGGCCTCGCATAATGCATACGAATATAACGGCATAAAGATTTTCGGAAACGACGGTTTCAAGCTTCCCGACGAAACCGAGAATTACATTGAAGAGCTTATCCTGACCGGCGAAATAGAGAGATTGCCCAAGCCCTCGGCGTCCGAAGTAGGCAGGGCCAGGCGTATCGACGACGCCCAGGGGCGCTATATAGTCTACCTGAAGAATACTTTTCCCAGGGACCTCACCCTGGAGGGGATCAAAATAGTAGTTGACTGTGCGAATGGGGCTGCATACCGGGTTGCGCCCGCAGTTCTCGAAGAACTGGGCGCGGAGGTGGTGCTTACGGGCGACAGGCCGAACGGGAAAAATATAAACAGGCAATGCGGCGCTCTCTTCCCTGAACACATGGCGTCGGTCACTCGAGATAACGGAGCAGCAGCGGGCTTTGCCCTTGACGGGGATGCGGACAGGATAATTCTGGCCGATGAAAAAGGCGAAATTCTGGACGGCGATCAGATGCTGGCCATTTGCGCAAAGCATTACCTCGAACGTGACCGGCTGAAAGATAGAACGGTTGTCGCAACGATCATGAGCAACCTGGGGTTCGAGGTGGCCCTGCGGGGATTTGGCGCCAACCTGGTGCGAACTCCGGTTGGAGACAGGTACGTAGTGGAACAAATGCGTCAAAATGGCTACAACCTCGGGGGCGAACAGTCAGGCCACATGATTTTTCTCGATCACGGCACCACCGGTGACGGCATTCTTTCGGCCCTTCAGGTGATTGCCGTTATGCTCCGCGAAGGGCGTCCCCTGTCCGAGCTCAAGAAGGTCATGGAGCGATACCCTCAAAAGCTTGTTAACGTCCCCGTCGGCATAAGGAAACCTCTGGACCAGGTCCCGGAAATAGTGAAGCTCAAGGTGGCCATGGAACAGCGGCTGGGAGAGCAGGGCCGGATGGTCATTCGCCCCTCCGGGACCGAACCGGTGATCCGGGTCATGGTTGAAGGGGCTGACCGCGATGTGATAGAAGAAGTTGCATACTCCATGGCGTCATGCATAGAAAAGCATATGAGCGGATGATTTGTGGCCTTATCCGGCATCTTAAGAACAAGTGAGCACTTACCGTTCACGGTTCATGGCTCTTAAAAATCGGGATTTTTCCATGCTTCTCGTAATTGATATTGGGAACACCAACACAGTGCTGGGTCTATTTAAAGACGGGACCCTGGTGCACGACTGGCGTATTCGCACGGAAGTCAATATGACTATCGACGAATACGCGATAACTCTTCGAAGTCTGTTTTCGGTGCATCGCATTGCCCTGGACAGCGTGAGGGACGTGATCATATCCTGCGTAGTGCCGCCTGTGTTAAACTCTGCCGAACGGTTCTGCCAAACTTACTTTCGAACCACTGCTCTGGTGGTCGGCCCGGGAATCAGGACAGGCATGCCTATCCTCTACGACAATCCGAAGGAGGTTGGCGCCGACAGGATTGTGAATGCCGTGGCGGCCTACGAGCAGCGCAAAGACGCGGTTATCGTGGTCGATTTTGGGACAGCGACAACCTTCGACTATATCTCCGAGCGCGGAGAATATATGGGCGGGGTGATCAGTCCGGGTATCATGATTTCGTGTGAAGCGCTTTTTCAGAAGGCATCCAAGCTGCCAAGAGTCGAGATATTCGCCCGGCCGCCTTCCATATTGGCCAAGAATACGATTGCTTCGATGAACGCGGGAATCGTATACGGCTATGCGGGTCTCGTCGAGGGAATCATTTCCAGGATGAAAAAAGAAGTGGATCGCGAAATGTACGTGATAGCAACGGGCGGGCTGGCCCCGTTAATAGCAAGCGAGTGCTCGTTGATCGACGCCGTGGACGAATATCTGACCCTCAACGGTCTGAAAATAATTTTCGACCGGAATAAAAAACCGGTGAGCAGCGAACCGTGATTGTTTTCCTGTTCACCGTTCACTGCTTGCTGTTCACTTTTCACTGAAATGAGCCATAAACCTCAATACCATAGCCTCGGCCCGGGAAGCGTGGTAGCTCTCGTGGCGCCTGCGGGTCCGTTCGATGCCGGCAAATACGAAAGAGGCGTTGATATCCTTCGGACTGCCGGGTACGACGTGGCGCCAGGCAAAAATATCTTCAAAAAGGACAACTACCTCGCCGGAACGGACCTGGATCGGCTCCAGGACTTGACAGAAGCTGCCCTTGACCCCAAAGTCGAAGCAATAATCTGCATAAGGGGTGGATATGGCAGCGGGCGGCTCCTGCCACAAATTCCATTCTCCAGCTTCCGCCGTAATCCCAAACTTTTCATCGGGCACAGCGATATCACTTTCCTACACCTTGGGCTCATTAATGGGGCAGGCTGGACCACCTGGCACGGTCCCAACCTCACCGGCATGAGCGGGACTCCTCAAAGGGCGGAGAGCGTCCTTAAGGTCTTGTCGGGAGAGGCTTCATACGAATGGATGTTTGATACGGAACAGATCCTGAGGTCCGGCGTTACTGAAGGCCGGGTGCTTGGGGGAAATCTTAGCTGCATCACCCGCCTTATAGGAACGCCTTATATGCCCGACACCGCCGGTGCGCTGCTTCTAATCGAAGACTGTGGAGAGGCCCTCTACAGGCTCGACCGGATGATAAATCACCTTAAATTGGCAGGCATATTTTCTTCGATTGGGGCAATCTTGCTTGGAGAGTTTACCGGCTGCGCCGAAAATATTGACATATGCACGATGGTGATGGATCACGTGCGAGATTATGACTTTCCGGTCGTACACAGCCTGCCCTTCGGACACGGCCGCCGCAATGAGGTGATTCCGTTGGGCGCGCACTTTGTATTGGATACAAATGAACGTATGCTTAAAATCCAGGAAGCTCCGATTGCCTCCTGATTTAGAATCCCGCCTGGATGCCGAAATCATGGAGGCCATTTGCCGGGGCGTCTTTTCAGGGGCCTCTATTCTTATTTCCGGAGGCATTAGGCCCGATTTTGAACGAACGTGGGGAACAGTCGAATCGCACGGCGTTCCGGTGACTTTTTCCACTCGCTTCGACCTGGCTTCTTTGACAAAACCCCTCATTACCGCGCCTCTTTGTATGGCTGCGGTTGAACGCGGGCTTCTCGATCTTGACGATCCTCTTTCCCGGTTTTTCCCGGGTTCCGTGCCCGCGGCTAAAGAGGAAATAACTGTAAGAAGCCTGCTTTCGCACTCATCGGGCCTTCCGGCATACAAGCCTTTTTACCTGGATCTGATAAAACTGCCCCCTGAAGCCAGACAAAACACCCTTGCGTCAATGATTCTGCAAACACCACTGGAAACTCCTCCAGGGAAAACAGCCAGGTACAGCGACCCGGGTTTCATGCTGCTGGGGTTGATCCTCGAGCGTCAAATGGGTGGCAGGCTCGACGGTCTCGCACGGGATTATCTTTTCGACCCGCTTGGAATAGACGAACTTCATTTTTGTCCTCTCTCCTCGGTCCTTCATCCTCTGTCCTCCGTCCTCCGTCCTCAGTCCTCAGTCCTCTCCTTCGCCGCCACTCAGCTTTGTCCATGGAGAAAGCGGCTTATTCGCGGTGAAGCGGATGACAAAAATGCGTGGACGTTAAACGGAGTGGCCGGGCAAGCCGGGCTTTTTGGAACGGCTCGCGGGGTCTTCAAGCTTCTTTCCTTCCTGTGGAATGTTTACGAAGGCAATGGTGCCGACCCACTTTGGACCCGGGAAATCGTTCGGCTTTTCTGGACCAGGGCAAACACCGCCGAAGGTGTGAGCGACTGGTGTTTGGGTTACGACACACCGAGTCAAAATGGTTATACGAGCACCGGACGGTATTTTTCAGCCAGCTCCATTGGACACCTCGGGTTTACCGGCGTCTCTTTCTGGTTGGATCTGGAAAAAAAGATCCTGGTAATTCTGCTCACCAATCGTGTCCATCCCTCACGGGAAAACGATCAAATCAGGCAGTTCAGGCCTGTTCTTCACGATATTATCATGGAATCGCTGACGGGGAACAATAATGGAAATTGACGGAATCAAGAAAATATACCTGGTGGGAATCGGCGGGATCGCCATGGGGACGCTCGCAACTATGCTCAAACAGAGCGGCTTCGAGGTTGCCGGATCTGACCAAAATCTCTATCCGCCAATGAGCACTCATCTGCGGACCTTGGGCATTCCGCTCTTTGAGGGATTCTCGCAGGAAAACCCCCGGAAATTCGCTCCCGATCTCTTCATAATGGGCAATGTCATAAGGCGAGAGAACCCGGAGGCTCAATTCGTCATGGCTCAGCCCAAGCCCTGTCTTTCGATGCCCCAGGCGATCTCCAGGCTTTTTCTAAACGGGAAAAAGAGCGTGGTCGTTGCCGGGACCCACGGAAAGAGCACTACTTCATCTCTTCTGACATGGGTCCTCGAACGGGGCGGAAAAGACCCCTGCGCTTTTATCGGGGCGTTCGTCAGGGACTGGGGCAGGAGCTATCGGCTGGGATCGGGCGAATACATGGTGCTTGAAGGGGATGAATACGATACGGCTTTCTTTGATAAGGGACCGAAATTTCTCCACTATCAGCCCCATATTGGTATTATTACCAGCATTGAATTCGATCATGCCGATATCTTCTCCGACCTCGATGCAGTTTTAAAAGCTTTCCGAGGCTTTGTCAGATTGGTCCCTGAGCAGGGATATTTAATCATCAATGCTGACGACCCAAACTGCGTTTCGCTCGCATCCGAATGCAAAGGACGCCTGATAACCTACGGCCGCTCTAATCGGGCCGATTGGCGCATCGAATCGGTGGACTTTCACTCCGGCGAGGTGATTTTCCAACTTCGAAATCCCGGGACGTCTGAGGCCGAGACGTTTCGATCCAGGCTTCCGGGAATTTACAACGTATGGAACCTCACGGCTGTGATCGCTGCATCTGCCGTTGTCGGAATGAGCATGGAAAGCATTAAGGAGGCTGTGTGGGCTTTCAGGGGAATTAAGAGACGCCAGGAGGTCCTGGGTGAATTTGGAGGCATCCTGGTGATGGACGATTTTGCTCATCATCCGACCTCCGTTCACGAAACGCTGCTTGGTCTCAAGCTGTTCTATCCGGAGCGCCGATTGATCGCCGCTTTCGAGCCCAGGAGCAACTCGAGCAGGCGAAACGTCTTCCAGCAGCTTTACTCGCGTGCATTTTCCGCCGCCGACATTATCTGTATCAAACAGCCCCCTGCGATGGGTTCCATTCCGAAACCCGAACGCCTGGACGCTCAGCGACTGGTTGACGATATCCGCAAAGGGGGTAAGGATGCGCGATTCTTTCAGACAACGGACGAATTGCTTGAATTTCTGATCGAGTCCGCTCGGTCCGGCGACCTGATCGTGTGCATGAGTAATGGGAGCTTCGATAGGCTTACAGAGAGATTGACGGAAGAATTAGGAAAACCGGTGTCCTGAGTTAGAGATAATCCGAAACATTGTGGATAAGCACACAAATGCCACGAATTCTGCTGCATATTTGTTGCGGTCCTTGTTCCATCTACCCGCTTTCAGCCCTGCGCGGCGAGGATTTTGCCGTACACGGATTTTTCTATAATCCTCACATTCAGCCTTACCAGGAATTTGAAAGAAGGCTCAATACACTGAAAGCATTCGCGGAAAACGAGGGTCTGCCGCTAATAATCAGGACTGACTACGATGTGGAGACTTTCTTTCGACAGGTAGCGTTTCGCGAAACCAATCGCTGCCTTTACTGCTATTCCCTGAGATTGGATGCGGCGGCGAGAGTGGCGAAGAAGAGCCGCTTCGACGCGTTCACCACAACACTTCTTTACAGCAAACATCAAAAACACGATTTGATAGCCTCTATCGCAGAAGAAACATCACGAAAACATGGGATCGCTTTCCTCTACAGGGATTTCAGGTCAGGATGGCGCGGGGGCCAGCAAAAGGCAAAGGCCCTTGGAATGTATAGACAACAGTACTGCGGATGTATCTACTCCGAGATAGAAAGGTTTTACAAGAAAAGCGAGCGGTGAACAGTGAACGAGATTGAGCAATGCGGCATCCACGTCGATGAAAACGGCGACTGGTTTTACGAGGGTAACAAGATCTTTCGACCGGAGATACTGGAAATCTTCTATGCGAAACTGGACCGGTTGTCCACGGGCGAATTCATCCTGCACGATATCAGAGGGCCCTGCCTGCTGGATGTTGACGATACCCCTTTTGTTGTTTCCAGAGTGGACCTTGAAAGAGATAAATCGGGCGCCGAGCGAATCTTAATTCTGCTCAAAAATATTTCACGCTCCGAGGTCCTTGATCCGGATACGCTGGCGGCAGGAAGGGATAATGTTCTCTATTGCAGATTGGCCGATGGACGCTTTCGGGCCAGGTTCTCCCGCCCCGCGTATTATCAGTTGGCCGAGTTCATTCGTGAGGATGTTGCGGAGCATGCATTTTATATCGAACTCAATGGGAAGAAGCACCCGATCAAGGTGAACCCTCACTGCGTTTCGGGTCCGCGCTATACGCATAACATGGTGTGATGCGGACCCTCGCTGATCTCGGCTCGGCGCTATACGCATCACATGGTGAGACGCTTATAGTTCGGCGCCCGATCGTGTGTGAGGGCGCAGGGTGACGAGTATAATAAATAAAGGAAACGGCCCGAACATTGCGTCAAAACTTCCGTGCCGGGCCGTTGCGAGCTGCGTCAATTAATTGTCGGTTATTAAATTATTTCGTCCACCATTTTCCCTGCGGTTTCTGCGGGTCGTACCTGGTACGTTCCATTTTGAAGCTGATTTTTGATCTGCTCGACCTTTTCTGCTCGGATTTCAGGCGGGCCCACAATAGCCTTTTGAGCGCTAGCCAGCTCCTGATAATCTTTTGAAAGCTGCACGCGGTCCGAAGACCCGTTGTTCCCAACCGCGGTCTTTTCCTGGGAACCTTGTTTCTGCGCCGCATTGGAATTCTGCACTGCATCTGTCACATATGGCGGGACATTGCTTACGTTCATTTGTTTCCTTCCGCTACCGGTCCGCCGTCGATGGATTCCTTTCCTGTCGGGCCGACAGTAACATCCTGTTTAGGGTACATCTTTTCCAATACCTGACTTGTCAGCCGATTCATCATCAGCCTGAGCTTATCTTCGCCGAAGATTGAAACTTTCTCAGTGCCGGCATCGGCTCCGCCTGTGTCACGGCTGCTCTTGTCCATAAGTTTCGAACGCTGCAACTCTCGAGTATAGGTGCGCAAAACACTTTGTACTCGATAGTCCGTGATCACCATGTTGCTTGTCCTCCGACCAATATATCGGTAAAAGCCATCCAATACTTAAGTTAAAAACCTCATCAAAGGCAACTGAAATTTCAATTCCCCCTATTTCCAGGCCGGGCTCAGCTTTAATTTCCTTCAATTTCTGCTGGCATGGAAATTGTTACTGAGTTGGTTGGAATCCAAAAGACAGTTGAATTTCTAAGACAGGAGAGCTCGATGGAAAGGGTCGACTGCACACGTTGCAGCCACTTTTTCATAACGTGGGACGTTGGAGCGCCATACGGCTGCTCTGCATGGGGTATTAAGTTTCCCCAGCATCCAAAGAATGCCGTTTATGCTTCGTCCAGCATCCAATGCCAGCTTTTCAAGCCGAAGTCCGAGGCTGCAGCAAGCTTGAGGGGACATAGGCAACCAGGAGAAAAAGGGAGAGGGAGACATGAGTAATCCAAACGGCGATCGGCTGGGGACAGCCGGACCCGGAAAAAATGCCTCTGTTGATTCGGCAAAAATTTCCGACCAGGGGACCAGCTTCAGAAAGGCGGTTGAGGACCAGGAAGAGGCAATGAGGATGCGCGATTTGCTTAGACGCTCAATTGCCGCCCTTTCCACGCTGGTGAGGGATGAAAGTGCAGCCGTGTATGAAAAGTTGGCAGACTTTAAGGAGTCGGTGCAAAGAGCAACTGCCATCGAGGAAATGGAGAAAAGCCTCTCAGCGCTAAGAAGTGCGATAGCCAATAGCGAAAAGATTGGGGCTGTGACCGGGCAGGATTCTCACGGGACCCTCGGCGCGCCTGCGGAAAGGGCTCCGCTGATCGGGGCAAACGGTCACGGCAAAACACTCCAGTCGATTTTTGTCGGTTTGATTTCCGAATTCGACCATGATTTTGGAGAAGAGTATTCCGGGCGCCTTGCCGCGATAAGAGAAAAGATCGAGCGTAGCGCTCAAATTGAGGATATCGTGGAGCTTAGAGACGATATCATCACGCTCGCCCAAGCTTATAACCAGATGATAAATGATGAACGCAGCCTTATAACCGATTTCATATCGGAGATCGGCGACGGCCTTCTTGAAGTGGAACGGCAGTACCTCGATACGATGACCCAGACAGGACATAACCATAACGAAAACTCCAAATTCAACAGCCTGCTCGAAAATCACGTTGAAGACATGAAAAAATCAGCGCAGCTCAGCACGACCCTCGCCGAGTTCAGGGGCCTTGTCATGTCCAGATTGGCCGCGATACGGGCAGCCCTGGAGGAAAAGCGCCAAAGTGAGGTCCTCCGCCAGGAAAGGCTCAAAGAAGAAATGGAATCACTGAATCAAAACCTGAGCAGGATGAAAAAGGAAGTTGACCAGGTCCATGAGAAACGGAAGGCGCTCGAGCGGGAGATCCTTATCGACCCCTTGACCGGTGTAGCCAACAGGCGTGCCTTGAGAGAACGCCTGAAGAGCGAATTGTATCGCTACCAGCGGTATCATCAGTTCTTTTCAATGCTCCTGTTTGACGTTGATCATTTCAAGGTGATAAACGACGAGCACGGCCACTGGGCCGGGGACAGATGCCTCAAGGAGATCATAAAACGCATAAAGCCCATTCTCCGCGAAACCGATTTCCTCGGACGGTGGGGCGGAGATGAATTCATGGTGATCTTTCCGGGCACTGATCTTGATAGTGCGACAGCGGTCGCGGAAAGACTGCGAAAGTTGATCGAGAATACCCGGTTTGTTTACCACAAGCAGGAAATCAGCTTCTCCGTAAGCATCGGTGTTACTGAGATTCGGGAGACCGACCAATCGCAGGAGGCGGTCTTTAACCGTGTGGACAAAGCCATGTACAAAGCGAAGAAGACCGGCAGAAACATGGTGGCAATTATCTGAGTATCCGATCCATAGGGTGTGGAAAATCAATTCTGAAAATAGTATATTCATCCGTTGGCAACCGGAGAGATGCCGGTTCGCCTGCAGGGAAGGCAGACATTTTACCTTGAGAACAAGCTAAATTCGGTCCAGGATAATGTTGTTCGCAAAAATACGAACGTACGGCAGGCTCATAAAATTCAGTCATACGGTATTCGCCCTTCCATTCGCTCTGGCGGCCGTGCTGCTTGCAAATAGACATTACCCGGTAAGTCTTTGGACTTTTGCTCTCATCATGATTGCAATGACTTCGGCCAGGTCGGCTGCCATGGGTTTCAACCGGTTCGCCGACTATCACTATGACCGCCTGAACCCTCGCACGGCCAATCGCCCTCACGTCACCGGACAGGTCGACCTGCTTTCGGTGGTGGTTCTCATTTCCCTTTCGGCGGCCGTTTTCGTGGGGACGGCGGCTCTACTGGGGCGTCTTTGTCTGATAATGTCCGTACCAGTCCTTGTGGTCCTGTTTTTATATTCATACACAAAAAGGTTCACTTCGCTTAGCCACCTGGTCCTGGGTTTCGGCATCGGACTGGCGCCTGCGGGGACTTGGGTAGCTGTAAGCGGCAAGTTGGAATGGAAAATATTTTTACTCTCCTTCGCGCTCATGACTTACATAGCAGGCTTTGACATTCTTTATTCCTGCCAGGACATCGAATTTGACCGTAAACATAACCTGCTCTCACTACCTGCCTGCATGGGAGTTGCCAAAGCTTTGATTTTCTCTACCGGACTGCATTCGCTTACACTGATTTTCCTGCTTCTGGTCTATTTCGCCTTCGATCTTGGGAGAATTTATCTCCTCTTCCTCCTGGTCATCAGCGTTCTGATCTTTGCCGAACATAAGCTGGTGCGGCCCGATTGCCTGGACAAGATTAATGTCGCCTTTTTCCACCTGAACAGCGCCATATCCATCCTGCTCTTCCTGGGGGTCCTTGCAGGGACTTGATTCACTACTGGTGATTTGGATGAAAAGCGCATACCAAAACCTGGGAGAATTCATATCGGAGCTGGATAAAGCCGGCGAGTTGCTGCGCATAAAGGCCCCTGTTTCCCGTGAACTGGAGATCACGCAGATTACCGACCTGGCGTCCAAAGCGCCGCAAGGAGGTAAGGCCCTGCTGTTCGAGCAGGTCCGTGGATCTCGATTCCCGGTTCTGACAAACGCTTTTGGAAGTGAGCGCCGAATATGCATGGCGCTTGGAACGGACTCGCTTGACAACCTGGCCCGAAGGCTGGAACGCTTCGTGCGCATAGAGCCTCCAAAATCACTTCGCCAGCTTTTAAATCTTCTGCCAATAGGGCTTGACTCCATAAAATTTCTGCCGCGAAGGGTGTCTAATGCCCCATGCCAGGAAGTCATAACCAGGGGAAAAGATATAGACCTTTCTATCCTGCCTGTCCTCAAGTGCTGGCCGCAGGACGGCGGCCCCTTCGTTACGCTTCCGGTGGTAATTACCCGCAGTCTCAAAACCGGCAGGCGGAACGCCGGCATGTACCGCCTCCAGGTTTTCGACCGGAATACCACGGGAATGCATTGGCATATACATAAGGATGGATCTCACTATTTCCGGGAATACCGCTCGACGGGCAAGCGCATGCCGGTCGCGATCGCCGTGGGGACCGACCCGGCCGTAACTTATGCAGCGACTGCCCCCCTCCCCAGGGGAATAGACGAAATGCTCCTGGCGGGTTTTATTCGGAGAAGACCTGTCCGCATGGCCCCTTGCGTCTCAATTGACCTGGAAGTTCCAGCCGAGGCGGAATTCGTGCTCGAAGGATACGTCGACCCGGAAGAACTCCGGACGGAGGGACCGTTCGGAGATCACACGGGGTATTATTCACTGATTGACAAATATCCTGTCTTTCACCTGACGGCCATAACTCATCGCCGGCATCCCGTTTACGCCGCAACTGTCGTTGGGCGGCCGCCGATGGAGGATTGCTGGCTTGCAAAGGCCACCGAAAGGATATTCCTGCCTCTCCTGAGTACAATCCATCCCGAGGTGCTCGATTTCTGGATGCCCTGGGAAGGGGTGTTCCACAATATCGTGGTTATGGCAATCGATAAGGAATACCCGGGGCATGCGCGAAGGATCATGAGCGCCGTCTGGGGACAGGGACAGATGAGCTTTTCCAAGGCAGTGGCCCTGGTGGATGGTGGAGTCGACCTGAGAAATCCTCTGAATGTCCTTGAGACGATTCTTGATCAGGTTGACCTGGAAGCTGACCTATTCATCACCGAAGGCATCCTGGACGTCCTGGACCACAGCGCCCCCGGCCCTCTTTTTGGGGCCAAGATCGGAATCGACGCCACCCGCAGACGTCCGGACGAACCGGAACGACCCAAGCGAGGCGCGGGGCCGGTTCCGAAAGACGAAGATATCCAAAGATGCTTACCTGACGTATCCAATTTGCTCTCCGCCTTTCACCCACCCCCTCTCGATGTCCGAAATCGAGTGCTGCTTCTTAATTTCACCAAAGACGGCCGTACATCCGGCAGGACTTTGTCCGACAAACTGCTCCGAAAACGGGCTCTAAAGGCATTCTCTGTACTGGTTCTGCTGGACGCCGGCATTGACCTCCGGGACTACTCGCTCGTGCTCTGGAAGGTGTTCAACAACGTGGACCCCAAAAGAGACATCCTTAGGCACGGAGCACGAATTGTCATCGACGCAACCAGGAAGGGAGTCGAGGACGGCCATACACGCCCATGGCCTGACGACATAGAAATGGCCCCCGAAGTCGTAAAAACTGTCAGGGATCGGGCAAAGGAACTGGGGATAGAAGAATTTTTGCCCGGCTGACCTTGTCGGAAAACCTCGAAGGCTATAGCCCGGGTCGCATCCTGCTGTTCGCTTCTTTCGCCACTTCGCGGCTTCGCGCGCAAAATATCGCGGTCACGTTTGCGTGATGAACCAAAAACTTCACTCATTCTCCTTTCCCGCCCCGCTGAATACAATCTTTCCCGATTTGCATTGAAAAAGGTGTGCAAAAGTGGTATAAATAACCGTTTTAGTAGCCGTTTCAATAGCTTACCTGTCGGCGCCGAACTTCGGGCCCGGTGAGAACCATCGGGCCTCGGATCGAGCGAAGGGATCATCAATTTATGCAGAATATCGATACGCTGCCCGGTTTTCCAGAAGACGAATACACCGCGCAACAGATAACGGTGCTCGAGGGGCTGAGCGCGGTGCGCGTGCGCCCTTCCATGTACATCGGGAATGTCTCCACCGAAGGCTTGCATCATCTTGTCTACGAGGTCGTCGACAATAGCATCGACGAAGCTCTCGCTGGTCACTGCAACCACATCCGGGTGCAGATTCACCTGGATGGTTCGGTTACGGTAGACGACAACGGGCGCGGCATTCCAGTTGACATTCATGAAAAGGAAAAAATTCCTGCCGTAACCGTCGTTATGACAAAGCTCCATGCGGGCGGAAAATTTGACGATTCGACCTACAAAGTCTCCGGCGGTCTCCACGGGGTCGGCGTATCCGTGGTAAACGCGCTGAGCGAGTACCTCGAGGTCGAGATCCGGCGCGACGGCAAAGTCTACTTTCAACGCTACGAGCGCGGAGAGCCTAAAACCGAGGTTCGCGTAAAGGGCGAGACCCAAAAGCGGGGGACACGCGTAACATTCAAGGCTGACCCGCTCATTTTCGAAGAAACGGAGATGAGCTTCGACATACTTGCCGAACGGATGAGGGAGCTTGCTTTTCTCAACAGCGGTGTCCGAGTGGAACTCATCGACGAGCGCGTCCCAAAGGAGCAGCAGTTCTATTATGAAGGCGGTCTCGTTTCGTTTGTGGAGTATTTGAACCGGAACAAGGAGCCGATATTCCCCGAAGTCATTTCAATATCGGGCGAAAAGCAGGGCGTCTCCTTCGGGGTCGCTTGCCAGTATAACGGCACCTATAACGAGAAGATCTTCACCTTTGCGAACAACATCAACACCAAAGAGGGCGGGACTCACCTGGTGGGCTTCAAGGCCGGCCTTACCAGGTCGATCAAACAGTATGCCCTCCAGAACAAGACGCTCAAGCAGCCGGACCTGGAGCGGTTGACCGGAGACGATGTGCGCGAGGGTCTCACGGCTGTTGTAAGCATCAAGCTCTCGCAACCTCAGTTTGAAGGCCAGACCAAGACAAAGCTTGGAAACAGCGATGTAAAGGGGCTGGTCGAAAATCTCGTCTACGAGAAGCTTTCAATCTATTTCGAGGAAAATCCCAAAATCATTCGCGCTATCCTCGATAAGGTCTTGGAGGCTGCAAGAGCGCGTGAGGCTGCACGGCGCGCAAAAGAGCTTACCCGTAGAAAGAGTGTGCTGGGTGATAATTCTCTTCCCGGGAAACTTGCCGACTGCCAGGAGCGCGATCCTTCAAAAAGCGAGATTTTCATTGTTGAGGGTGATTCGGCCGGAGGTTCTGCAAAACAGGGCAGAAACAGGGCTTTTCAGGCTATTCTGCCACTCAGGGGCAAGATATTGAACGTTGAAAAATCCCGCTTCGATAAAATGCTGGAAAACCAGGAGATCCGGAACATGATTTCCGCCCTGGGCACAGGCATCGGCAAGGACGAATTCAATCCTGAGAAGCTGCGTTATCACTATATTATCATAATGACCGATGCCGACGTCGATGGAGCGCATATCCGCACCCTTCTGCTGACGTTTTTCTTCCGCCAGATGCCCGAACTCATAGAACGCGGCCGCCTGTATATAGCGCAGCCGCCGCTCTATCGGCTTGCGGTGGGTAAATCCGAACACTACCTCAAAGACGACGACAGTCTCAACGCTTTTCTCCTCAAACGCGCCTCCGAGAAGAAAAAAGTGTTTTTGGCGGGCCGCGAAACACCGCTTCCGCCAGAGGAACTGATAGGCCTTCTTAAGACACTTTCCCGGTATGAAGAATGGCTCGAACGCCAGGCACAGAAAGGAATGTCCAAGAAACTGCTCGAACAGATCATCCGCATCTTCGATGAAGACGCGTTGGATGAGGCTGAACCGGAGCAATGGGCATCCATTCTCAAGGCGAAGCTGGAAAAGTCCGGCTACGAGGTGGTTTCCATCGAAGTTGAAGAGGAACATCGAGGCTACGACCTGGATGTTTTGGAAACTTCCAACGGCCGCAAGAAGAAGCGGATCGGCTATGATTTCCTGGCATCCGCCGAATTTCGCAAACTGCTCTCGCTTTACAGACAATTGGCCCTTCTGCACGCTACCCCTTATGTTGTGCAGGACAACCAGGGGCAGGAGCAGTTCGACAATCCCAGGGCCTTTTTTCAGTTCCTTATGGACGAGGCCCGAAAAGGTGCGACTATCCAGAGATATAAAGGTCTCGGTGAAATGAACCCCGAACAGCTCTGGCAAACCACCATGGACCCTGAAAAAAGGACCCTGCTTCAGGTGAGAGTGGATGACCAGGTGCTCGCGGACGAGCTTTTCACAACTCTTATGGGAGACCCGGTGGAACCCCGGCGCGAATTCATTCAGGCCTACGCACTCGATTTCAGGGAATTGGATATTTAATGAAATTGAGGAATTCAGGAATTGAGGAATTTGGTGAAGGTGGATCGCGCAGATCGTTCATAATTCCCAAATCCTAAGTTCCTCAATTCCTAAATTGGGGTTTTAAAAACATGGATCTTAAAACCATAAACATTGCAGACGAAATAAAGCTTTCGTACCTCGACTACGCGATGAGCGTCATCATCGGGCGAGCCATACCCGACGTACGGGACGGCCTCAAGCCTGTCCACCGGCGCATCCTCTTTTCGATGAACGAGGTCAATAACGACTACAATAAGCCTTACAAGAAGTCGGCGCGCATCGTCGGCGATGTCATGGGTAAGTATCACCCGCACGGAGATGCGGCCATCTACGATGCCACCGTTCGCATGGCCCAGGATTTCTCCATGCGCCATCCTCTTGTAGACGGCCAGGGCAACTTCGGCTCGGTAGACGGCGATCCCCCGGCTGCCATGCGGTACACCGAAATCCGGATGTCAAAGCTGGGCATGGAGTTCATGCGGGACATCGAAAAAGAAACAGTCCCGTTTCAGCCAAACTACGATAACACGTTGCTTGAACCGGTCGTCCTGCCCACTCGCGTGCCGAATCTGCTTTTGAACGGCTCTTCGGGCATTGCGGTCGGAATGGCGACAAACATCCCCCCGCATAACCTGCGCGAACTTTGCTCAGGCCTTCTCGCGCTCCTTGAAGACCCCGGTATCACAGTGAAGGGACTCATGGGGCACATTCCGGGTCCGGACTTTCCGACCGCAGGATTTCTCTGTGGTTGCGAGGGAATCGTTGATGCCTACGAGACCGGCAAGGGCGTAATAAAGATGCGCGGCCGGGTCGATGTAGAGGAATCGGGAAGAAAGCAGCACCTGATCGTCACCGAACTTCCCTTCCAGGTGAACAAGGCCAAGCTGCAGGAACGCATAGCCGAACTGGTAAAGGTGAAACGAATCGAGGGAATCACGGACATACGCGACGAATCCGACCGCCACGGGATGCGTATCGTCATTACATTGCGACAGGGCGAAGATCCCAAAGTCGTCGAAAATCTGCTCTACAAGAACACAGCGCTTGAGAGCACTTTCGGGGTCATTATGCTCTCCGTAGTGGATAACAGGCCGGAGGTTCTGGACCTCAAGTCCCTCCTGCAACACTTTCTCGATTTCCGTCGGGAAACGGTCGTAAAGCGCACACAGTTCGAGCTGAAGCAGGCTGAAAAGCGCGCCCACATATTGGAAGGGCTAAAAAAGGCGCTCGATAATCTCGACGCCGTGATCGCCCTCATCCGTTCGGCGCAGAATCCGCCGGAAGCTAAACGGGGCCTCATGGAGCAATTTGATTTTACGGACATTCAGGCACAGGAAATACTCAACATGAGACTCCAGCGCCTGACGGGTCTCGAGCGCGAAAAGATAATTCAGGAATACCAGGATATTCTAAAGGAGATCGAACGTCTCAAGGGGATTCTTGCCTCCCCCGCCCTCGTCGATCAGGTTGTCCGTGAGGAAATCCAGGAACTTGTGGACGAGTTTAGCGAGCCGCGCAGGACCGAAATCATACCCAATGCGGGCGATATCTGCATGGAGGACCTGATTCCCAATGAGGAAATGGTGGTGACCATCTCGAGGGCCGGCTACATTAAGAGAACTCCGCTCTCGGTCTACCGCAATCAGAACCGTGGCGGCAAGGGCCGAACAGGGATGAGCACTCGCGAAGAAGACATTGTGACTTCTCTTTTTTCGGCAATGGCACACGATTATCTCCTCCTCTTCACCAATCGCGGGCAGGTCTTCTGGTTGAAAGTCTATGAGATACCCGAAGTCGGACCGTCGGCGCTTGGAAAGGCGGTGGTCAATCTCCTTCCACTTCAGCCGGGAGAGAAGCTTCAAACCATCCTGCCGGTGCACGAGTTTTCACCCGGCCATTACGCAGTGATGGCTACAAAGAACGGCGTAATCAAAAAGAGCGATCTCTCCGCATACGCCAACCCACGATCGAACGGCATCCGTGCGATTAATCTCGACGATGACGACGAGCTTATCTCGGTGGTAATCACGGACGGCGAGCGCGATCTTTTCCTTATGAGCCGCCAGGGCAAGTGCATAAGGGTAAAGGAAGACGAGTTTCGTCCGCTGGGAAGAGTCAGCCGTGGAATCCGGGGAATGAACGTCAAGGGGACCGAACTGGTCGGGATGGACGTAATCGATCCGAACAAGTGCATGCTGGTGGTTACGGAAAAGGGATTCGGAAAACGCACCCCCGAAGAAAGCTACCGCTGCCAGGGCCGCGGAGGCCAGGGCGTGCTCAATATCAAGGTAACCGAACGCAACGGAAAGGTGATCGGCTTTCGCCAGGTTGGAGAAGATAACGGAATAATGCTGATCACCGATACTGGCCGTCTGATAAGAATGCCCGTTTCCCAGATAAGCATAATCGGACGGGTAACCCAGGGAGTCAAATTAATGGGCTTGGATGAAGGCGAAAGAGTGGTAGACCTTACCGTAATCGACGCCGAAGAAGCACGAGACGATCCAGGAGAGGAAGAATAGCATTGTCTAAAGATATCGGGCCGGTGGGTGTACTCGGGGCGGGAAGCTGGGGGACCACCCTTGCGCATCTGTTCGCATCCAAAGGTCTGACGGTAAATCTGTGGGTCTTTGAAGAAGACCTGTGCGACATAATACGCAGGACCGGTGAAAACAGCTTCTATCTCCCGGGACATCGCCTCCATGAAGGCGTTCGCGCCGGCAACTCGGTCGAGGAAGTAGTCGCGGCAAGCCGTCTGCTCGTCATGGTGGTTCCTTCGCACGTCTATCGCGGGGTCGTCAAGCGGATGCTCCCTCATTTGCGGGAAGACGCCATTGTGGTGAACGCAACCAAGGGCATCGAAAATGACACGCTGCTCACTATGTCCGGTATCTGGAAAGAGCTGCTGCCGAAGCACAACCGAATGAAATACCTTTGTCTTTCCGGACCCTCTTTCGCGCGTGAAGTAATTCGAGGCATCCCTACCGCCGTAACCCTGGCCGGTCCCAATCTGAAAACCACCCAGCAGGTTCAGCAGGCCCTCTCGACTCCCAGGTTCCGCATCTATACCAGCCTCGATGTTGTTGGCGTTGAAGTCGCCGGGGCAACAAAAAACGTTATAGCTCTTGCGGCAGGCGCATGCGACGGCCTCAACTTTGGCTACAACGCCAGAGCTGCACTCATTACGCGCGGCCTGGCTGAAATGTCGAGGCTTGGCGTCAAAATGGGGGCCAACCCGCTTACTTTCTCCGGTCTCGCCGGAATTGGAGACCTGCTGCTCACCTGCACCGGGGATTTGAGCCGCAACCGCACTGTCGGAATGCAGCTCGGACAGGGCAGAAAGCTCCCCGATATCCTTGCTGAAATGCGCCAGGTCGCCGAAGGGGTCATCACTGCCAAATCCATCCATGCGCTTGCCGTCAAAATGGACGTGGAGATGCCCATAAGCGAGCGGGTCTATCGCGTTCTCTATGAAGGAAAAGACCCGCTGCTCGTTGTACGTGAATTGACGGAACGCGATCTCAAGCACGAGATGGAGTACGATCCCGAGATTTACGCCGGCAAATGACAAGCTCTGCGGTTGAAACTCTTACGGTATGGCAGGGGTGCCGAAAAGGAACCGGTAGCCGGGGGAATGCGTTCTCCGGAAGCCAGGGACATGCTCGAACCGGCCCTGAATCTTGTAAAAGTCAGCTTTTTTGCCGGCCGTCCAGTGAAGAGGCCGAGAGAATAGTTTAATCCACTGCCGGTCCCCTTTTCAAGAATCAATGGTGCTTATTCCGATACGGTAATGTATTTAGTATTTCATACTCATTCACCTCTTATTGACAGAGGCATCGTAGGCCTTTCCATCATTAGCGTGGTTCTCCAGAAGCATCTGATGCAATTGTTCATATGTGGGCTTGTCGGTAACAAAACAGCCCAAGGTAGAGCCGCCCTCGCGGTCGACTAGTATTAAGCTACGGATCGTCGACGCTCCCGACCTGATATGTGATCTTGACCCCAGGCGCTTCCGTCAGTTGGCTATAGATGTGGCTAACCCGGCCCACAGTTATCTCTAACTCCTCCGGACTCAACCAGGCTATAACAGGCATATCTGGATACTGGCTGCCCGGTTCGTAAACAAATACTTTTGTGTCGAGTTGCCCGCTGCGAAGCACTACCCTTTCGGTACACCCCCGGTCACAACATTCCCGCTGCACGACTGCCTCGAGATTTCCCTGTTTGGGGCTTATCGCTCTTAGGTCGGAATACCCGCAATTGTTTTCAAGGTGAAGGTATGAGTGGAACCACAGAAGGAGATTAATTATCATCATTATAACCACAGGGGTCCAGATGCTATGTAAGTATTTTCGCCGGCTCTTCATGCCAAGCAGCTCCCTAACTGAAGAGATTTGAGTTTTTATTTAACCGGATAAATTGTCTCTCGGCAAAGCATTCCATTTCTCGCCTCTTTAAGGGAAATCCACGCCCCCGATGCGATATATAATCCTGACGCCAAGCGCCTCGCTCTTTTGGGTATAGATGCGGATAACCTGTCGCAAACTTATCTCCAACTCATTTGGACTCAACCACACTAACGCAGGGGGATCGATACCATTAGACGGTTCGTAAACGAATATTCTGGTGTCGGGTCCATCCGATTCTATCCTGCGGAGTACAACCATATCAGTGTACCCTGACTTCTGCATGAACCCCTCGCAATATTTGCGTACCCATACGGCGCGAAAATGTCCCTGTTTGGGAGTTATCGTACGGCTCTCATATCCGCAATAGCCGGGGAACAGTAATTGTCCCATGCACATAAAGCACAGACAAGTTGTCATCAGAACAGACAGAAGTATTCGCAGCAGGAGCCAAACCTCGAATAAATAATTGTGCCACGCCTTCATCTCATCTGCTCCTCAATGAGGCCTTTTCGAGTACATCCCTGAATCAGCAGCATACCAGCCGTCGATCCACCAAGAAGTCCGTTCCAGGTCTCCAGGGTTCGAGGATCTGAAGCGCGCAAAAAGTCCAGCGATATTCTTGGTTTGTTCCAGCGAAAACCCTGCTGCATTCATGTAGACGCCTACCGCAAAATTCGAGGCGTTTGTATATTCACTAAAGAAGAGGTCATTAATGAAGCGATTCTTACTTCCTTGCCTTTGAAAGTCAAACCTCCCAAAATGCCCAACATCCCTCCAGATTTGTATAGGGTCCTGTTCGCTATTAGCCCTGCCTGCCTCGTACACATCATAAAAATCTGCATCTGGAGGTGCATAAAATGTGCGGCCCTCAGGAGAAAGATGTGGCACAGCGTCTGCCGGCAACTCATGGTGTACATCCAACCCGCGCTCGGGAGGCTGCATCCCATCGGTCCATTTTTCCAAGGAATTTTCCTGCATCTGTGCGCTCTCCGTGTGACCGCCACCGGTCAGGCCCCGCGTGCCCTTTGACTCTACCATATTCGTGTCCGCGCTAATATTTGTTCCGGGATTTTTATCGTCGTTCGGTTGAGTTTTTCCTGTGATCCCCAGAGATGGACCCGGTACCGAGTCAAGGGGCAGCGTCGGTGTCGCGGCCTTCATAGCCGCTAACGCCGGCTTCGATGCGATGAGCATCTGCGCCGGCAGGGATCATTCCCCCCAAATCATCGAGCATCTTGTCCGCCAGATCGCGTATCTGTGCACCCTTTAAATCCTCGTCGCGCACCGCTCCGTTCAACCCCAGCAGGTACGCCGGAAAGAGCTTCATCGCCTCAGAGTTTACGCCATTTGGATCTGACGAATCCCTGAAGCGGAAATAAAAAGCGTCCATTACGTAGTCGAACCAGCGCGATTTTGCCGGGTCCCGGTATGCGTCAGAGAGGTCGGCAAGGTCCCTGAAGTCCCGACCAGTAATAAGGTTGTCAAGATATGCCTGATTTACCGGCCCCCTGCCGCTCATGCGCCTGTTCGATATATCGTTCGTAAGACCTATGAGAGTGTCTGTGTTGCTTACACTCGGTTCGACCAGGTTCGCGTCATGTTGCATGGCCGCCTGGACAATATCGCTTGAAGGCGGAAGGCCGGTTTTGGGATCTCTCCACGTTAGAAGCCGAAGACCCGCAATCTCCCTCCCTGCAACCGCATCCGTAAAGTTGCTGTCGGCCTGTAACTGGTTGTCGTTATGGAACTGTCTCGCACGGTTCCAGGCGCCCTGGATCATCTTCGCCATGTCGTCTCTTTGATCGGGGTCAAAGAGCTGGTCTTTATAGTTTTCCGGGTCCCTTATCCAATCAATGGCGGCATCGATGTTTGAGCTGTCCGAATTGGGCCCGGTGAAGTCAAACCTGTTCAAAACGTCCTTGTATACTGCCGCGTTCTGCTCCTGGCGCACCGAGGGAAGAAGATTGTCTAAAACGTGTTGTCTTACTTCATCGGAGGACATGTAAGGTGAGTAGCGGTCATAGAGCGTCTGAGCGGCGATTGGATCGGACTGCGCCTGGTTCCTGACGGCCCCGGAATACATCTTGTCCAGTGCGCTCCGCCACCTGGTCTCGGTTGTGGGGAAATCGATCCCGTGTGTTGCTCCGAAAAATTCCGCGTGGTGGATTATGTTATTCCGGTTTTGCTGTAGGGATTTCGGATCGTTATAGTGGTTTTGACCGTCGAGTACGAAGCTGTCAAGAAGGGAATCGTTTGCCTGAAGTTGCCACGCCTTGCTCTGCTCGGCCGCGTGTCTGCTCATCCTCTCGACCTCGCGCCCGTTCCAGCTCTTCGACATGGTATCGAATTCATTCTGAGCTACGGGGCCGGTAAGCTGTGATGAATACTCGCGCTGGAGGTCGATCAGCTTCTGAGCGTAATCTCTGTAATTGTCCTCGGCATCCTGCCCTTTAAGGGAATAAAACTGGTTGGTAACCTCGGTCATGGCGGGCATATACTTAGCTGAAAAAAGATCTTCCGCCCGCGCCTTATCGATCAGCGCCTGCCGCTGCGCCGCATGTTCGGCGAGAGTGTTTCCGGTTTGCTGTATCGCGCCCCCGAGGTTTTTCTCGGCTTCCCCGACCTGTGCTCCGAAATCCCCCGGGCTGGAGTGGATATCCTGGTATGCGAGCTGGCCCTGGGGCATCACCGACTGAACCCACATATCGCTCGTTGGGACGGTAATGGACATCTTGGTCTCCCTGCGCGAAGTCGCAACGGCTTCGCGGTGAACAGTGAACGGTAAGAACCGGATTTAGCTCCGTGGCCCGCCCTCACAAACGATCGGGCGTGGACTAGTCGCATCTCATCACGTGACGCGTATAGCGGGGACCCGAAACGAAGTGAGGGTCCCTCCTACCATTTTGTTTTCCACAATATCGTACTACGCCCCGATCCCGCCTTGCCAAACGGCAACCAGATCCGGCAACGGAAAGCGGCAACGAGAAACGGCAACCAGAAGCGGCAAAAAGCAAAAAAACCCGTGAATTGTGAAATTGTGGACCAAGAACAGAAAAAACAGGGAAAGCAGTCTATGGCAATAATGGTGATGGAGAAAGATAGCCGGTGGGTGAATACGCGGGTGAATACTCAGAGCACCCTGATTAACAGGGCGGCAGAGCGGCGGGATCTCTGTAGATGGTCGTTCCTTGACGGCAACCGGAAACTGTGTTACCCAAAGCTCCGAGGAATGCCATCTTCATAGAACCTTTGGCTTGGATTCTCCAACGACAAACAACCAGGTTGGCTGCACCTCCACCCTTATGAACAACGACACTCAGAGTACAGATCGCAAGGCGCTTCGGGTCAACCTCGATGGGGTAAAATATGGCACGTTCGCCGAAATTGGGGCGGGCCAGGAGGTCGCCCGCTGGTTCTTCCACGTCGGTGGTGCTGCTGGTACGGTAGCCAAGACCATTTCCGCTTACGACATGGCGGTGAGCGACGCCATTTACGGCCCTGCAGAACGTTACGTCAGCCGTCAGCGCCTCCAGGCGATGCTGGCATACGAGTTCGATCTGCTGCAAGAGCGGCTCGAAAAGACACACGGCGACAAGCGCGGATTCTTCGCCTTCGCGAACACAGTGGCGACTCGGAGCTTTTCGCGTCAGGAAGAGGGTCGCGGTTGGATGGGCATTCGGTTTCAAGCTGCGCCACGACAGGAACCATCCGAAATCATCATCCACGTCCGGTTGCTGGACAAAGAAAACGCCCGCCAGCAGGAGGCGCTCGGCGTGATTGGTGTGAACCTCATTCACGGCGCGTTTTACTTACACTACCAGCCGGACCAGCTTATCCACTCCCTGCTCGACAATCTCACCTGGGAACGCGTGGAGGTGGACATGATCCGGTTCATAGGACCGTTGTTCGCCAATGTGGACAATCGGCTGATGGCGCTGCAACTTGTCGAGCAAGACCTCACCGAGGCGGCGATGTTTACTGCTGAGGGTGAGACCGTTCAATGGAACGACGCCCTTTACAGGAAGCCGGTCCTGGTCCAACGCGGGAGTTTCCGCCCGGTGACCAACGCCACGGTTCACGTGCTGGAGTGCGCACTGGAACAATTCCTCCAAGATCCGGATCTGAAGAATGAGCCGCCGGTGGTTCTAATGGAAATGACCCTTCGGCATCTGACCTTGGGCGACGCGATTGATCACAAGGACTTCCTTCAACGAGCCGACATGCTGAGGGCCCTGGGACGGGACGTTTTCATCTCGAATTTCCTACGGCTGCACCGTCTGGCCGCCTATCTCGGACGTTATACAGACCGGCCTATCGGAGTGGCCCTGGGCGCCCCGAGATTGCCTGAGGTGTTCGACGAACGTTACTATAATAAAGGCGAGGGAGGCATGTTAGGGGGCCTGGGGCAGTTGTTCAAGAATCCCACGCGGCTCTACGTTTATCCGAGCCTTGATTTCCAGACTGGCCAAATCGTGACGGTGGAAAACTATCGTGTCGCGCCCCAGTTGCGGCATCTTTACGCGCACCTGACCGAAAACCATTTCATCCAGGGTCTGACAAACATGAACACAGACCTCCTGCGCATCCGCTCCCGTGACGTGCTGGACAAGATCGAAGCCGGCGACGCTTCATGGGAAGAGCTCGTCCCGCCTGCCGTCGCCGAAGTCATCAAACGCGAAAAGCTCTTCGGCCGGCGGCTTCGACCAACAGACCCCCTGCACCGAACGAAAACTTTTTAGCTGGTAGCAACTTCTCCAAGTCATTCAGATTAGTATCGATAGGGGGCAGATCCATGATCACTGCGCGGGCAACCGCGTCTCCCTCAGGAGCCTGTTGGGTCGACAGGCACATGTCGAGGAGGCGACCCGGGTTCCAGCAATTCATACCATACTGCCAAACCAAGGTCCTGATGTGGCTGCCGAGGGTCTAGGAACCCTGAAACAGGGAAAGCAGTCTACAACGAGGGCAATAGGAGAGTCAGAAGAATCCCAGAACAACTCAATCCCTCAATTCCTCAATTTGCAATCCCTAAATTCCAATCCCTCAATGCTTACCTTTTAAAGGGAAACTTTCATTCCTATCTCTCCATGTATATTCCATGAAGGAGGCCGCATATGGATTTTGTCTTACAGGACGAAATAACTGAACTCATGCGAAGAAGGCGCGATTACAGCGTCTCGCTTTACCTGCCAACGCATCGGGCCGGGCGGGAGACCTTACAGGACCCGATTCGGCTGGACAACCTTCTAAGGGGCGCCGAGAAGGAACTGGTAGCCGGGGGAATGCGTTCCCCGGAAGCCAGGGACATGCTCGAACCTGCCCTGAATCTTGTAAAAGTCGGTTTTTTTGCCCGCCGTTTGGCCGATGGCCTGAGCATTTTCATCTCCCGGGATTTCTTCAGATATTTTCGGCTCCCGGTTCATTTCGATGAAAAACTCTTTGTGGGGGGGCAATTTTATCTCAAGCCGCTTGCGCCGATGCTGCATTGCTGCAGAAGGTTCTACATCCTGGCGGTGAGCAGGAAATCGGTTCGACTGCTGGAGTGCACGGAGTTTGGGGCCCATGAGATCGAACTGGAAGGCGTACCTCAGAGCATGCGTGAGGCAATAGGGGTTGACGAGGAATCGACTCTTCTTGTCCGGTCGGTCCGGCAGGGACAAAACCCCGGAGGGGTCGCGATGTTCCACGGACACGGAGGTGGCGCTGAAACGGAAAAAGAGTATCTGTGGCACTGGTTTCAAATATTGAAAGACACCCTTCATCCATATCTTAAAGAACTGGATGCTCCACTTGTATTCGCCGGGGTTGAATATCTGTTTCCGATGTTCAGGTTGGTGGATGTATATAGAAATACCATTAGCGAATTCATCGAAGGAAACCCGGACGAATTGGATGCGCCGGAGCTGCTCAAACGGGCGTTGCCGGTCGTGTCCCCCTGGTTTCACAGGGAAAGGGAGCACGAGATAGCGCGCTATAGGGACATGTTGGGCGGACCGCTCGTATCTGAGAGCATTGATGAAATTGTGCATGGGGCGTCCGAGGGGAGAATCGATACACTTTTTGTGGACATCGGCGCAGAGAAATGGGGGAAGTTCGATCAGGGTCTGGGCCATATCGAGGTTCATCCTGAACGGTTTAAGGGGGATGAAGACCTGCTCGATTCGGCCTTCCGCCAGACATACCTGAATGGTGGAAACGTCTACGGACTCACTTCAGCGCAAATGCCGACTCACAGCGGGGCGGCCGCCATATTCCGCTACTGATGAGTGAGTTTTTAGTTGTAAGTTTTTAGTTTTTAGTTTTATGTTCTGCGTCGAACCCTCGATTTGTGCTTAAGATCAGTTCGAGACAAAAGGAGAGCCGGTGAAGAAGACTCTGGCAATCGCCCTCATTGCGGTGGTATTGTTTATCGCAGGCGACCTGTCCCCGGCCGCCGGGACAAAGGTCCCCATCAAGGTGACAGGCTCCGCTTCCATGTGGGGAAGAGTCCGCAGCCTCGCCCTGCTCTATATGAAAAGTCATCCCCAAGTTGATATAACTGTATCAGGCAACTCAATGTTCGATGAAGGGATTAAAGCGGTGATCGCCGGTGAAGCTGACGTGGCGATGGCCTCCCGCAAAATCACCCATGAGGAAAGCAAGGAGGCAAAGCTCAAGGGGCTTCAACTCGACGAGCATTTGATAGGATACGGCGGGATTGTCATAGTTACTGATAAGCGAAACCCCCTGGATGAACTCGCTATTGACAATGTAAGAAAGATATTCACAGGTCAGATGGTAAACTGGAAGGACGTCAACGGAAAAAATCAAGCCATCACGGTTTTCAAATCGGGCGACAAACATCCGGGGACGCTGTTGTTTGTGGAAAACGACGTCCTCGGCGGAGTTCCCATTACCAGGAGCGCCATTACATTGGCTGACTTTCCGATTATTCTTAAGAAAGTTGCAGGAACACCCGGATCGATCGGCTACGTCAGAATGCGGGACCCTTTCCCCGGTCCTGCCTCCACGGTCAAGCTCCTGATGATAAAAAAAGATGAACATTCCCCGCCGGTCATTCCATCGAGGGCCACGATCGCGGATGGAACCTACCCGCTCAGACGTCCATACTATCTCTATAACTCGGCTGCTGCAGGCCAAGAAGTTCGCAGCTTTGTGGATTTTGTTGCACGTAAGGGATGGGGGGAGCCCAACCTGACGCATGACTGGTAGTGAACACAATCATTTCTATTATGGGATTTCATGCGGTTCTGTGTCCCGTTGAACCAAAAGAGTGATTGTCTGTTGAAATTAACTACTTCCTAAAAACTTCTTAAGCCCTACTCATTTCCTACCGATAAAGAATATCACCTGATAAGTCGTGTGTAGAAATCAAGATAACACTTGGCGTACCCAGCTTCAAAGGAGCGAAGTATTGAAGGCTGCTGCCGATATATCACAAATCATCCGCGAAATCCGGGGGCGAATCGGGCTTACTCAGGAGAAATTCGCGGCCAAACTCGGCGTCACCTTTCCGACTGTCAGTCGATGGGAACATGGGCGAGCGAAGCCGTCCCCACTAGCATTGAAACAGATTGAAAACGTGCTCCTCAAACTGGGTGATAAAGGGCACGACCTCATTGAGGAGTACTTTGACAAGCAGAAGCAGTGACGGCCGAACCACCGCCGAATAGCGCGGGTGTTCACAACTCAAAGCGATTTAGACCTGTCTCCTTTCGTTAGTCACAACTGCTTAGAAACAGTCGAAAACCATATCACCCTGCATTGAACCGGAAGCGCCTCGAGGAATTGCAAAAGAGGAGAGCTTAATGGACGCGCTACCTCTGGTCCTGTTAGTCGACGATGACCCGACCGCATTGGCCATGCTTGGCGGAATGCTAAGGCAGGAGGGCTTTGAGACTTTACAGGCCGGTACCATCCAGGATGCGAAAGCCCTGATTGCCCAGGCGCCTTTCTTCGACCTCGCGGTCCTCGACATTCATCTGCCCGACGGAAATGGACTCGATCTGTGCCGTCTAATGAAACACGGGTCATTAAAAACGGATGCGCCCGTTCTAATTCTTTCCACGGATGGCGATGTTGAGACCAAGGTTGCAGGTTTTGAAGCGGGCGCCGTCGACTACATCACCAAGCCCTTCAATAGAACGGAAGTGCTGGCTCGCGTGAGGACTCACGTGCGTTTGCACAAAGCCTACCTATCGGTCGTAGAACTTCAATCCTTAAAGCTCTCCCAGCTCACATTGGCCCAACAGGCCATGATGCCGCATCCCGAGCAGATGCCCGAAGCTAAGTTCCATCTCTACTACTTGCCGTTGCACGAAGCCGGAGGCGATCTGTGCCAGGTCATTCGGCTCGGCCCCAATCTTCACGACTATATTATGGCGGATGTTTGCGGGCACGACGTAGGGACCGCCATGACAACGGGGTCTCTCTACGCGCTTTTAAGACAAAACTGTTCTGTTCTCTACTCTCCAAGTGAGGCCCTGCACATCATCAATCGCGTGGCGCTATCGGTTCTTCCCGAGGAACAATACATAACAGTTCTTTACGCCCGCCTTAACCGAAAGACTAACCGGCTGATCATAGCAAGCGCCGGCCACCCGCCTGCGGTAGTTCAAAGAACCGATGGATCGACATCCGCGTTGTGGCTGGAGGGCGATGTCATCGGCGCCTTTGAGACTCCTGAATTCGGGATATCGGAGTCTACCATAATGCCGGGCGATCGCCTGTTCCTGTTCAGCGACGCGCTCATTGAAGGTAGAAAAGGGACCAACTGGGATGCCGGGATCGAAAAGTTCATAGGGGCCTGCGGTCAGTTGAAAGAAGTGGATCTGACCACGGAGGTGTCTGAACTTGCAAGTTTGGCGACGGTGAACGGAGCGGCCGCCGACGACGTCGCTCTAATGGGAATCGAGGTATGAAAGACTCAGTGGCCGTGCGTTTTAGGATTCCAGCCACGTTGAGCGCAGTCGACGAATTGTGCATTTGCGCCAGGTCATGGGTGCTGGAGAACGGCCTTGAAAAAGACTGGTTTGCTGTCGCCATGCTGTTGAGGGAAAGCCTGAACAACGCGGTGGTTCACGGAAGTCAAAGTGATCCGGCATTGTGCGTATGTTGCGAACTTAAATGTGGGCGCAGGTGGCTGACTATCACGGTCGAAGATTGCGGCTGCGGCTTTAACTGGGCGCGATTGGTAAAACACCGGGCTCATTGCGAGGATACTAACGGGCGAGGTCTCCAAATATACAAGATTTATGCAGATGAAGTCCTTTTCAACCGGCTCGGAAATCGCGTGCTCCTACGGCGTCGAGTAAATGAAGGAGGACATAGTGTTATCAGTGCAAATTGAGAAAAACGAAAACCACGCACATATAGAACTTCGGGGGCCGCTGACGCTGGCTGTTGCAACCGAGCTTCGACCACAGCTTCAGCAGCTCATCGCCGAAGAGGTGTCCGACATGGTCATCGACCTTTCTCTTGTCGACCTCATAGACTCCAGCGGGATCGGGCTGCTCATAGCAACCCGGAACTCGCTTTCCAGGATGGGCGGAGGCTTGAGGGTGGTCGGGGCGTCCTCCGAGATGGAGCATCTTTTCAAAGTAATGCATCTGGACCGACATTTTGAAATTGAGGGGAAAGCAGGTAGCGGGAGTCAATGTCGAAGATTGCGGCTGCGGCTTTAATTGGGCACGGCTGCGAAAACATCGAGCCCATTGTGAGGATACTAATGAGCGAGGTCTCGAAATATTCAAGATTTATGCGGATGAAGTTGTTTTCAACCGGCTCGGAAATCGTGTGCCTTTACGTCGCCGAGTAAATGAAGGAGGGCAAGGTGTCGTCAGTCCAAATTGAGAAAAACGAAAACCACGCACATATAGAACTTCGGGAGCCGCTGACGTTGGCTTTTGCAAGCGAGCTTCGGCCACAGCTACAGCAGCTTATCGCCGAAGAGGTGTCTAACATGGTCATCGACCTTTCTCTTGTCGACCTAATAGACTCCAGCGGGATCGGCCTGCTCATAGCAACCCGGAACACGCTTTCCAGGATGGGCGGAGGCTTGAGGGTGGTCGGGGCGTCCTCCGAGATACAGCACCTTTTCAAAGTAATGCATCTGGACCGTCATTTTGAAATTGAGGGGAAACCAGGTAACGGGAGTCAGTCATGAGTGCCTATCAGGATGATGATCTGATGCCGGAGTTTCTGGCGGAAGCGCGCCAGCACCTCTCCGACATTGAAGTCGATCTGCTGGCGATAGAGGACGCCGGAGCCGATATCGATGAGGAACTTGTAAACAAGGTCTTTCGGGCGGCGCATTCCATCAAAGGCGGCAGCAGCTTTTTGGGCCTGGACAAGATCAAGGAACTCGCCCACAAGGCGGAAACTGTTTTGGATATGGTGCGGTCGAGGCAAATGGTGCCCAACCCGGAGGTCACGAATATCCTTCTTGCTGCTTTCGACAAGCTGCGTGACTTGCTCAACAATGCCGCCGAAAGTGAAAACGCCGACATATCGGAGCATGTGGCGAGTCTGAACCAGTTGGCAACATCATTTTTGGCTGATAAGCAGAAAGACTCGCTGAATCGCATGGCCCTGCTTAACGACGAAAAAAAGTCTTCGCCGATAAGCATTCCGGAAATCGATCTGGAGAGAGCAAAAAGATCCGGACGGTTCATCTATGCAGTGGAATACGACCTTATACACGACATCGAGCGCAAGGGCGAGAACGTCCTGGAGGTATTCAACGGGCTTTACGAATCAGGAGAAATTCTTGACTGCATCCTTGACTTCAAGGCCGTTGGCGATCTCGATGATCCCTTATGCAACAAGGTCCCCATGCACCTCATCCTTTCCACCATTATCGATCCTGAAGTTATCGGGAGCCTTTTTGAGGTGGACAGCGATAAGATCCGTCTGCTTTTCGATCCGAACGCCGAGGGGGAAAACTCAGCCGAAGCAGTACCTGATGGCCCTTCGACGCACCCTGAAACCACGGAAGGACCCGATATCCTCGCAGGAGCGGGCCTTGCCCGCGATGAGCTTTTCCAACCGGCGCCGCAGGCCGCAGAAGCATTGGCGCAGCCCGCCCTGTCTGTCCATGAAGGCATATCTCAACGGCAGCCTGAGGTTTCAGAGCCGCCTTATGTTGAAGCTCGCACTGAACCGGCCGGGAGCGCTCAAGTCAGTCCAAATAACGGTCAACAGGATGCCGCGACAAAGAACAAAACAGTTGCATCCCCGGCAGAAGCCACCCTTCGAGTGGATGTTGAACTGCTCGAATCCCTTATGAATCTGGCAGGTGAACTCGTACTTAGTCGCAATCAGTTGCGGGAGGCCGTGTCGAAGGGGGATCATCGCGCGCTCGCGGCCAGTTCCCAACGCATTAATCTCGTCACCTCCGAGTTGCAGGACGCAATCATGCAAACTCGAATGCAGCCGATTGGCAACGTTTTCGGCAAATTTCCAAGGGTAGTGCGAGACATTGCGCATGCAATGAACAAAGAAATCAGCCTCGATATCAGAGGAAAGGAAGTCGAACTCGATAAAAGCCTTATCGAAGGGCTTTCCGACCCTTTGACGCACATGGTTCGAAATGCGGCCGACCACGGCATTGAACCTCAGGCAATTCGTGTCCGAGCGGGGAAAAAGCCTGCAGGCACAATAAGGCTCGAAGCCAGGCATGAAGCCGGCCTTGTTGTGGTCGAAATAGCAGATGACGGCAAGGGCCTGGACCCGCAGAAAATAGCCGCCAGCGCATTGAAAAGAGGTCTTATCACACAGGATAAGCTTCAGGGGATGTCGGACAAGGATAAGATTGGTTTGGTCTTCCTGCCCGGTCTTTCCACCGCCGAGGAGGTGACCGATCTTTCCGGACGCGGCGTCGGAATGGACGTGGTCAAGACCAATTTGGACCGATTGGGCGGAAAAATCGAAATCGAATCCGAGCCCGGGGTGGGAACTCTCCTTCGAATCAAGCTTCCACTGACTCTGGCCATAATTCCTTCGTTGGTTTTGATCGCACAGGGAGAACGGTTCGCCATCCCCCAGATTAACGTGGTGGAGCTGCTGCGCATTCGAGCTGAACAGATCAAAAAAAGGATCGAGGTGGTCGGCGATGCTGAGGTGCTGAAGCTGAGGGATGAGATAGTGCCGATTGTTAGATTCGCTGACTTTCTGGGGATCACTCCCACTTATATTGACCCCAATACCGGCGAGACCGAGATTTGCCGTAGAACAAGCCTTGCGGACAGGCGCTCGTCTCGCAGCCGCATGGTCGAAGATTCCGGCTGTGATGATGCCGGTGTGGAACTTTCCGCGACGCGGCAAGACCGGAGAATCAAAGACGGCAGGAGGATCAGCTCGAGCAGTGATATTGAAATTGTCGTGGTCACCACCGGCATAATGAAATACGGCCTGGTCGTCGACTCCTTTCAGAATACCGAGGAAATCGTAGTGAAACCCCTTGGCCGCCACCTGAAAGGTCTTCAGGAATACGCAGGGGCAACTATCATGGGCGATGGGAAGGTTGCCCTGATCCTGGATGTAAATGGATTGGCGGCGACAGCGGACCTGAGACCCGTTTCAGGTTCCACGCGAGCGATGGAACTGGCTCAGGAGGCTGAAAAAGAAAGACTTCAGGACACCCTTTCGCTCCTCCTGTTCCACAATGCGCCCGGCGAGGTTTGCGCAGCACCCCTGGATATGGTTCTGCGCATCGAAAAAATTTCCGCAGACCAGATAGAGACCGCAGGCGGTAGACGAACTATGCAGTACCGCGGGGTTTCCCTTCCCATTGTCACCCTGTCGGACGCAGCTCAGGTGAAACAGATTGAAGCGGCAGATGGCCTGGCTGTCATTGTCTCCAATGTTCGCGGCCGGGAGGTGGGACTCATGGGCGCCATGCCTGTGGATGTCATTGAAACGCGCTCCGCTGTCGACCAGAGGACACACCGCCAGAAAGGAATAGCAGGTTCAACGATCATCCGCGACAAGACAGTCTTGATTACCGATATTTATGAACTTGTCGAGGCGGTTTATCCGGAGTGGGGGGAGGAGCATGTAATGCAGGCGAGTGCCAAGAAAGAGGCCGCCAGTGAAGTGCTGCTGGCCGAAGACTCGGATTTTTTCCGTGCCCAGGTGCAAAGATTCCTGGAGGAAGACGGATACTCTGTTTTGGCTGCTCCGGACGGTGAGGCGGCCTGGGAGCTTCTGGTCCAAAATGTCGACACAGTACAAGCTGTTGTAACAGATATCGAAATGCCGCGTCTGAGCGGCCTTGGTCTTACCCAGCGTATCCGTTCCGACCCTCGTGTGGCATCGTTACCCATACTCGCTCTGAGCTCTCTTGCTGGAGATGAAGACATTGCCGCAGGCAAAGCGGTAGGCGTAACCGATTACCAGGTCAAACTGGACCGGGATAGTCTCCTGGAGGGGCTGCGAGACATTTTGGAGATGAAGTGACGAAGAGGCAGGCGACTTTAACAAATAAAGGGCAACGAATCATTTTTCAATTCAAGAAGGGGAACAGGTCATGAACAGCTTCAGAAATATGAAAATAGGGAAAAAACTAGGCACGGGCTTCGGTATCGTCGTTTTTTTGCTCCTCGCAATGACGGCATCTGCCATATGGGGAATTCATTCGATAGATCAGCTCAGGAATGATACCGCCAACGAAGCTCATAAAACGAGTCTTGCATCCGGCGCCAACTCGAACCTGCGTGAGCTTAGCGTTCTTCTTGCGTCGGTTCTCCTGCACAAGGACAAATCGCAGAAGGAGGAGATCTTAAAAAATATCCAGTCACTAAGAGAAACTTATCGAAAGCGTCTTGAAGAGCTTAAATCAGGCTCGCATAGGCAGGAGACCCTCGATGTGCTCTCGAAAATAGATCAAGCCATTGCTGAAGCAAAAGATGCAAATAACAAAGCTCTGGAACTCTCGATGGCCGGTAAAGATGCCGAAGCAGGCAGTCTATTCACCGAAAAGTGTTACAAAATGATGGAAAAGATCTTCCAGAGTGTAGACGGCCTGGATGATTTTCGTCAAAAGTCCATGCGCCAAATCGGGGAACGAGCTGATTCGGTCTACTCGAATTTGCGATTGCTGCTGATAACAGGGGGAGTCATCGCCGTCATACTAGCGGTAGTTTTAGCTCTATTCACCACTCGTGTCATAGTCAACCCTGTAAAGCAGGGAGTCGATTTTGCCAAGGCTATGGCGAATGGGGATATGACCCAAACCCTCCAGGTTTCACAGAAGGACGAAATTGGAGATCTTGCCGCTGCACTCAACGAAATGCGGGTGAACATGCACCGGATGGTGACAGACATAAACGGCGGGGTTCAAATGCTGGCGACATCCTCTACCGAGCTGTCCTCCATTTCAGGCCAAATGGCTTCCGGGACTAAAGAGATATCGGAGAGGGCCAGGACTGTCGCGGCGGCTGCCGAAGAATCCAGCATCAACACGAATTCGGTTGCAGCAAGCATGGAGCAGGCAACCAGCAACCTCTCTTCAGTCGCAAGTGCTACAGAAGAATTGAGCGCTACCATAGGCGAGATAGCTTCCAACTCCGAGAAGGCCAGGGCAATCAGCAGCGATGCTACCGATCAGGCCCGTGCGGTATCAAGCATGATGAAGGACCTCGGAAGGGCTGCCCAGGAGATTGGCCAGGTTACGGAAACCATCACCAGCATTTCGGCCCAGACTAATTTATTGGCCCTGAACGCAACCATCGAGGCCGCTCGAGCCGGCGCCGCGGGCAAGGGTTTTGCCGTCGTTGCAAACGAAATAAAGGAACTGGCCCAGCAAACCGCTTCGGCTACCGAGGACATAAAGGGCAAGATCGCATCCATTCAGGCATCCACAGGCGGGACAATAGAGGACATCGAAAAGATCGCAGAGGTGATAAACCAGGTTGGCGAAATCGTATCGACGATCGCGGCTGCCATAGAGGAGCAGGCAGTAGTTACAAAAGATGTGGCGTCTAACATCGCCGAAGCCTCGACAGGCGTGAGGGATTCCAACGAACGCATAGCCCAGACGGCGGGCGTGTCTCAGTCGATCGCCTCCGACATTGCCCTGGTCAACGATACTATTGGCGAAATCGGTACCAGCGGCGGGCATGTACAGTCCAGTGCGGTCGAACTCTCCAATCTCGCCGAACAACTCAGGTCCCTGGTGGGCCAATTTAAGGTATAGCGCTGAAAGGGCTTCTCATGACAGAGCATAATGCCACAATCGACGAGCAACAGGTGCTTATTGCGACTTTTTCCCTGGGCAGCGCCGCCTTTGGACTTGATACGGCACAAGTGCAAGAGGTCGTACGAGTGGGCAATATTACGCAGGTTCATCATGCACCCGGTTATGTTCTCGGGGTAATGAACCTGCGCGGCCGGATCGCCACGGTAATCGATCTCGCCGTCAAACTGGGACTCGACAGCTCAGAAGTCGGGGCAGACAGCAGAATATTCATCGTTGACTGGCAGGGCGAGCAGATCGGGCTTTTAGTAGACCGGGTGTCCGATCCGGTCCTGCTGGATAAGTCCGATCTCAAGCCTCCGCCCGAGAATGTACGCAATATACAGGGCAGACAATTCAGGGGGGTCTGTCATGTCTCAGGAATGCTTATCGCCCTGCTCGATACGGCAGCGGTTCTAACCGGCGAAAATGGATCGGAAACACCTTCAACGCGAGGAGAGTAAATTGCCTCTCAGGGTCCTGGTTGTAGATGATTCTGCGCTTTTTCGCAGAGTTATGACTGAAACGTTGAAATCCATTCGAGAAGTTGAGGTCGTGGGTGAAGCGCCTAACGGCAAACTCGCCGTCCAGCGGGTTCGGGAACTCAAACCCGACCTTCTGACACTGGACATCGAAATGCCGCAGATGGACGGCATTGCAGTTCTGGACTCGCTGCGTGAAAACCGCGAAGACGTGATGGTCATAGTTGTCAGCGCTCTCACAATGCGAGGCGGACGTCTGACTGTTAAGGCACTTGAAAAAGGGGCGGTTGACTTCATAACCAAACCGGAAACTCGTAATGCGGCGGAAAGCAAAGAGACCATACTGAAAGAACTTGCGCCCAGGGTGCGCGCCCTCGCGCATCGGCGGGAAATCCGGAACATTTTGAAGGCCACTCCGCAGCCTTTGCCCTCCAAGAAACCCGACCGGGCCTGTATGGCAGCAGATCTGGGCAGAATTTCGGAAAGCATGTCCCGCGTTGCATGCGCTGCCAGGCCCGAATTGGTGCTGGTGGGCGTGTCAACGGGAGGACCCAATGCACTCGCGCAGATGCTCCCCGCCATTCCCGCAAACATTGGGGTCCCGTTCCTGGTGGTGCAGCATATGCCGCCTATTTTTACCAAGTCTCTCGCAGAGAGTCTTTCCGCAAAATGTGCGCTTCAGGTATGTGAGGCCTCACACAATCAGACGGTGACGCCCAATACGGTGTATATAGCCCCCGGAGGCAAGCAGATGCGCGTTACCTCGGGAGATGGCGGCTCTAAGACGATCGAGATCACGGACGATCCTCCTGAAAACAACTGCAAACCGGCAGTCGACTATCTTTTTCGTTCCGTGGCCAACCGCTTCCCGGGCCGCGCCATGGCCGTCATTTTAACCGGCATGGGAAGCGACGGGACCCTGGGACTGCGTCTTCTAAAACGCAACGGGTGTCACATAATTGCACAGGACGAGGCTACATGTGTCGTATTCGGCATGCCCAAGTCGGCAATTGACGCCGGAGTTGTAGACGTTGTGGCTCCGATCGAGACGATAGCCCCCAGGATCGTCGCCTCAGTGCGGGGAGTATGACCATGGGCAGTGTTTCACCAAATGAACTGGCCCTTTGGTCGAGTTTCATCCACAATATCTGCGGCATACAATTAGACAGTTCCAAGGGCTATTTGATCGAAACCCGCCTGGGTCCGCTGCTCCGCGATACGGGCAGTTCCAATTTCAGCGACCTTTATAACAAAGCCAAGGTTGATCCTACCAAAGGGATCAGGAAAAAGATCATTGATGCTATCACAACCCAGGAGACTTCTTTTTTCAGAGACACCTCTCCCTTCGAACTGGTCAAACACAAAGTCTTGCCGGACCTCATCGACAAGCGTTCAAAAATCCTGGGAAATAGAAGTCCAATCCCTATTCGCATCTGGAGCGCAGCCTGCTCGACGGGGCAGGAGGTCTACAGCCTCGCTATTGCCGTCAAGGAAGTTCTGCTCGATCTTAATCGTTACGATGTTCGTATACTGGGTACGGACATTTCTGACAAAGCCGTCGGCCACGCCAGTTACGGCCACTACAGCAAACTGGAAATGGACCGTGGCATGGGCATGGATAAAGTGGCCAAGTATTTCACCAGCGAGGGACAGACGTGGAAAATCCGCGATGAAATTCGAGCCATGGCTACTTTCAAGACTATGAACCTTCTTGAGCCTTTTGCCCTGCCCGGCAGATTCGATATTGTTCTCTGCCGCAATGTGGCAATCTATTTCTCCGAGGCGGACAAAATCAGGCTGTTCAAATCGATCTCCAGGGCCATGGCCCCTGACGGATACCTGATGATCGGATCGACAGAGTCCATTACCGGTATTTGCCCGGAATTCGAGGCCAACCGGTATCTACGCGCGGTCTTTTACCAGTTGCGTAATGGGGGATAACAGGACATGCCCGGCGAGTGGGAAACGATCCTCCAGTCCCTTCCAATAGGCGTGATGATTGTCGACGCCGAGACGCACTCGATCCTCGAAGCCAATCCTGCCGCATGCCAAATGATCGGTGCATCAAACGACGATATTATAGGCAGTGTTTGCAACTGCTTTGTCTGCCCGGATCAGCAAGACGCCTGTCCTATGACTTATTATGGCCGCACTGTCGATAACTCGGATTGTGTGCTGATCGCCGCAGATGGAGGGAAGATTCCCGTAATCAAGACCGTAGTACCGATAACGTTGGGCGGCAGACGTTGCCTGATCGAGTCATTTATGGACATCACCGAGCGCAAGCTGGCTGAGCAGGCGGCGCTGCGAGCGAAAGAAGACTGGGAGAGGACCTTCAACGCAGTACCTGAGCTGATCGCAATACTTGACAAGGATTACCGGATTGTCCGCACGAACAGGGCCATGGCGTCCAGATTAGGTTTAACGCCTGCAGAGTGTATAGGGCGGAAATGTTTTAGCGTTGTTCATGGGACGAGCGAGCCGCCTTCGTTTTGCCCGAACACGAAATTACTCGAGGACAGCACGGACCACTCTGCCGAAGCCTGCGTGGACAGCTTGAACGGCGATTTCGTCATAAGTGTTTCCCCGCTGCTGGACTCGGCGGGAGAACTGGCAGGAAGTGTCCATGTCTGTCACGATGTCACTGAGCGCAAGCGGGCTGAAGATCAGATGAAGAAAGCCCATGATCTCCTTGAAAATATCTTTGCCAGTTCACCCGAAGGAATTGCCATCGTGGACAGGCATGGGAAGTTCTTCAAATGGAATTCGGCGGCAGCCGAAGTCTTAGGGTACGATTCCGAAGTTCTGGCGGGTAAATCAGTTTTTGGGTTGTATTCGGATGCCGGTGAACTTGACAGGATGCTGACAGAATTGCGCTCCAAAGGCGCTATACGAAAATACCCGATAAGCATGTTGCGCAAAGACGCATCTGCGGCTCTTTTAGAACTTTCTATCAGCCTGCTGAGGGATGATTCGGGCGAAGTTATCGGCAGCGTAACCGTTACCAGAGACTTGAGCAACATCACAAAGGCATTGAAGGCGGTTGAAGCTTCAAATGAGCGGCTGCGACAGGAAGTTGCCGAACGAAAGAGTGTCGAGGAAGCTCTCCGAGGTGCCATGGTTGAGTTGGAGGCCACGAATCACGCACTCGAAGACGCCATAGCGCGCGCGAACACGATGGCCGTTCAGGCCGAACTCGCCAATTGCGCCAAGAGCGGGTTCCTGGCCAACATGAGTCACGAAATTCGTACGCCTATGAATGGGGTGATCGGGATGACCGGGCTGCTGCTGGATAGCGACCTTACGGCCGAACAGCGGCAGTACGCCGAGCTAATCTACTCCAGTGGGGAGAGCCTGCTGTACCTGATCAACGATATCCTGGATTTTTCAAAGATCGAGGCGAAAAAACTCGATCTTGAAATTCTCGATTTCGATTTGCGCACGACCGTGGAAGGAGTTGTGGAGGTGCTCGCGGTCAAAGCGCACGAGAAGAAACTGGAGTTCACCTGCATGGTTGAACCCGATGTACCCGCATTTCTAAGAGGAGATCCGGGGCGGTTGCGCCAGGTAATTGTTAACCTGGTGGGCAATGCTTTGAAATTTACGGACAGGGGAGAGGTCGGCATCCGGGTTAGCCTGGAAAAGGAAACCGATTCAAATGCTACCCTTCGCTTTGAAATCCGGGATACCGGAATCGGCATTCCAGCCGACCGCCAGTACATGCTTTTCAACGCCTTCATGCAGTTGGACGGCTCTACGACGCGAAAATACGGCGGCACCGGTTTAGGTTTGGCCATTTCCAAGCAACTGGTAGAGTTGATGGGCGGGACGATAAGCGTTGAAAGCGGAGTTGGAAAGGGATCCACCTTTTGGTTCACCGCGACATTGGACAGGCAGCCGGAGGAGAAATCCGATTTGTCCGAAAGTCGCGTCGACATCGCGGGGCTTCGCGTGCTGGTTGTAGACGACCATGAGACGAACCGGCGCCTGGTTAGCACCCTGCTCAGGTCGTGGGGCTGCAGATCCGAGGAGGCCCCGGATGGGCAGACTTCACTGAAACTGCTGCAAGAAGGGGCCCGATGCGGAGATCCTTTTCAGATTGCAGTGATCGACCTCGATATGCCTGCAATGGACGGAGAAGAACTCGGCCGAAGGATCAAGGAGGACCCGGAGATCAGCGACACGCGTCTGGTCTTGATGTCCTCGTTGGGCCTGCGTGGGGACGCGGCCAGGATGGAGCAGGCCGGGTTCGTGGGATACCTCACCAAGCCGCTGCGGCAGGCCCCCTTGAGAGAGGTGCTGTCCTTGGTCATGGGCCGAAAAGAGTCGGCGGAGGGCACGCAGCAGCCCATCATCACTCGGCATACTGTGGCCGAATCGGCCCGGCGCAACGTCCGCATCCTGCTGGCCGAGGATAACGCCACAAACCAGAAAGTGGCCCTGGCCATACTCAAGAAACTCGGCTACCGGGCGGATGTGGCTGAAAACGGGGTGGAAGCGGTCGCCGCGCTTTGCCGAATCCCGTACGACCTGGTCCTCATGGACTGCCAGATGCCGGAGATGGACGGCTTTGAAGCCAGCCGGCGCATCCGCGATATCTCATCAGGCGTACTCAACCGTAGGGTGCCGATCATAGCCATGACCGCCAATGCCATGCAAGGCGACAGAGAGCGCTGTATGGATGCGGGAATGGTCGACTATCTATCCAAACCGATTCAGCGGCAGGAGTTTGCAGATGTGATCCATCGCTGGATTTTTTCCGCTCGTGATAGCGATGACACAGACGCACAAGAGACACCTTCGAAAACAGAAGCCGCCGCACTTGCTGAGGATGATGACGTATTCAATGAACCCGAACTGTTGGACCGCCTAATGAACGATCGGGACTTGGTCCGCACGGTGCTGGCCGGATTCCTCGACGATATTCCGATCCAGTTTGGCAAGCTCAAAGAATTTCTATGCAACGGCGACAATTCCGGGGCCCAACGGCAGGCGCACACCATAAAAGGGGCTGCGGCCAACCTCGGGGCCCCTGCCCTTCGACAAGTGGCGTTTGAATTGGAACAGATGGGGAAAGCGGGCAAACTGGGAGATGCCATGGAGACGCTGCCTCGTCTGGAAATCGAATTCGAACGGTTGAGACGCGCCATCGAACAAAACGGATGGACTGGATAAACTCGCGGTCCCTAAAAACCCCACTCCCTCAATCGATCCAGCATCTGATAGTTGGTGAGATCGTGATGGATTGGGGTTACGGAAATATATCCGGATGCCAGTGCGCACGAGTCTGCTTCCGGGTCTTGGTCCTGCTGAATGGATTCATTCTTGAGCCAGTAGTAAACATGATTTCGCGGGTCCATCCGGCGGTCGTATTTTTCCACTAATTTGAGTTTGCCCTGTTTGGTTACGCGCACTCCGCGAATCTTTTCTGCGGGAAGATTGGGGACATTCACATTCAGGCATACACCGGGCGGCAACCCCTCTTTTCCAACCATTGCTACCAGTTTTGGGATGAATTCCGTTGCGCCGCCGAAACTGGCCGGCGCAAATGAATCGATTGAAACGGCTATCGCCGGAATGCCGAGAACGGCCGCTTCGGTAGCCGCAGAGACTGTGCCTGAATAGATTACATTTACTCCTACGTTCGCTCCGAGGTTGATCCCCGATACTACGATTTCAGGGGGCGAGTCCATCAGTTCGCTTACAGCGATTTTTACACAATCCGCAGGTGTCCCTTTAAGAGCGTGCCCAAAATAATGACCGTTTCTGTTTACCATGTTGACTCGCAGAGGGTCGAGCCAGGTGATGGCGTGCCCTACGGCGCTCTGTTCGGTTTCAGGAGCGACAACCGTAACTTCGTGCTCGACGGACAACACCATATATAGTGCCTCTATTCCTTTCGAAAACACACCGTCATCATTGGTCAGAAGAATCTTCATAATCCTCTACTTCCGGTTCCGCATTAATTTTAAGTGAATTCTTGGCAGATTCGATGCCAAGTTCAAGGGCTTTCCTGTTGAAATCCTCGGTCCCCTTCGGAATCCTGCTCATGACAGCCGCCTCCAGGCTGCTGAGCGAGACGGCCCCCGAAAGAACGGCCAGGGCGCCAAGGGCGACAATGTTGGCCCCCACTTCTTTACCCAGCTTTTCGCGCGCAATCTTCGTAAATGGGATTGCAACGGCCTTCGTCGTGGGCAGTTGCCTGACGAAGGTAGAATCAACTATAAGCATTCCAGTTGGTTTGAGATCGAAAAAGTAAGCGTCGCACGACTTCTGGTTCATGGCCAGCAGAAGGTCGGGTTTTATCGCTTTCGGGTAGTCGATTTGCTCATCGCTTATTACTACCTCAGCCTTACTGGTCCCTCCACGAGCCTCCGGACCGTAGCTCTGAGTCTGGCAGACATATTTGCCGTCATGTATGCCCGCAGCCTCGGCAAGAATAATTCCGGCAAAAATCAGGCCCTGCCCGCCGGAACCGCTAAGGCGTATTTCATATCGCGACATTTTCAAAAATCCAGTTTTTAGTTTTTAGTTTTTAGTTATGAGACTCTTCTTTGCCTCCTGCCGCATTTTTTCGTATTCTTCAGTGTAGACGGGAAGGTCCCGGTCTGTCAGGATGCCGACGGTGAATTTCCCCCGGAGCTGATCTTCGGACATCTCCTTTGCTTTTTCGACCCGAACGGCGGATTCCTGCTGCCACCGCAGCATTTCCACCGCCCCGCCCATTTTGTTTCTTCTTCCGAATTGAGTGTGGCAGTGGCTGACTACCTCGACCACCGCAAACCCGCGTTTGAGAATCGCCTTGCTTATCAGTTCATCCAGCATGGTAGCGTAAAAGACGGTGCCCCTGGACACCATGCCTGCCCCTGCGGTGACAGCCAGCTCGGCAATCGAAAAGGCATGTTCTATATTTCCATAAGGCGCTGTCGTAGCCAACGCTCCATATGGAGTCGTCGGCGAATACTGCCCGCCGGTCATACCGTAAACGCTGTTGTTGACCACAATGGCGGTGAGATCGAGATTGCGCCGGGCGGCATGGATGAAATGATTGCCGCCGATCGCCGTTGCGTCTCCGTCGCCCATTATCACGATGACGTTCAGCCCGGGGTTGGCGAGCTTTATTCCTGTCGCGAATGTAAGAGCGCGCCCATGGGTAGTGTGCAGGGTATTGAAATCGACATAGACCGATATCCTTCCAGCACACCCGATACCCGATACTATGACTATCTGGTCTTTTTCCAGACCGGTCCTGTCAATTCCACGAATAAGGGAACCAAGCAGGATTCCGTTCCCGCATCCAGGGCACCAGACATGAGGGAATTTTTTATCGTGCCGCAGATATTTATGAATCAATCTTGTGACTTCAGCCATGATAACCCAGTTTTTAGTTTTTAGTTTTTAGTTAAAAGCTGACACCCGGTTTGTGAGATCCGTTTTGAGCTTTTAGTTTTCAGTTAGAACTGAAGCAAACCATCAACTCCCTATAGTTTCTTGAACCAGCTATATCTAAACAGAACTCCATCACTTTGCGTGCCAACTAACAACTAAAAACTCAAAACTAAAAACTCTTGACAAGTCTTCTCAGGATTTCGCCCGGAGTTATCAGATTGCCGTCTATGCGGTTCAACGTCTCGACCCTGGTCGCCCCCTGGCTTATTCTTTTTATCTCCCGCGATATCTGCCCCATGTTGAGTTCCGGGACCAGCGCCATCCTGGCCCGCCGTAGCACCGGTTCCACCGCCTGCCTCGGAAAGGGCCAGAGAGTAACGAGTTGGATAAGTCCGGCCTTTACTCCAAGCTTCCTCGCCTCTCTTACCGCCCTGCGTGCCGAACGGGAAACCGAGCCATAAGCGATCACCAGCACGTCCGCATCTTCGGTCATTTCTTCTTCTATTTGCTGAATATCGATCAGATGCTGAGTGATCTTCCTGAAAATGCGGTTGATGAACCCGGATATCTCGTCCCGGCGCTCGGTGGGAAATCCCCGAACATCGTGGATGAGCCCGGTCACATGATAGCGGTAGCCGTCGCCGAACACACTCATCGGCGGGACCCCTCGGCTGTTGTCTTCATATGGAATGTACCAGTCGGGAGGCATATTCGGTTTTATACGGTCGATCACTTCTACCTCCTCAGAACGGGGCAGGTAGATTTTTTCACGCGTGTGGGCGACAACCTCGTCGGCAAGAAGGATTACCGGGGTGCGATACTTCTCGGACAGGTTAAATGCTCTAACCGTAGCGGTAAAGCATTCCTGAGTTGTGGACGCGGCAAGGACGATTATAGGATGATCTCCATGTGTCCCCCATCGCGCCTGCATAACGTCGCCCTGGCTGACCCTTGTGGGCAAACCGGTGCTTGGACCTCCGCGCATCACGTTCACTATCACGCATGGGACCTCGGCAGTGCAGGCAAAACCGAGATTCTCCTGCATCAGGGAAAAACCCGGACCGCTGGTGGCGGTCATCGATTTCACACCGGCAAGGGAGGCCCCAATAACCGCCCCGAGGCTTGCGATCTCGTCCTCCATCTGTATGAAGGCGCCGTCGACAGCAGGCAGTCTGTACGACATCACCTCGCTTATTTCGGTGGCCGGAGTGATCGGGTATCCTGCGAAGAAACGACAGCCTGCGGCAAGCGCGCCTTCAACTATAGCCTCGTTGCCCTGGAGAAGAAGCTGGCGTCCCGGTGGTTTTTTCGCTTTCAAACGAGCCTCCCGCTCTTTCTCACTGTTCACCGTCTCTATGGTGGACGCTTATGGCAAAATCCGGGCAATGCACTTCGCACCATCCGCACCCCGTGCACCGGTTTGACTCGACCATGGTGGGAGCGCCTTCTTCGTCAAGTGCGATACATTCACGGGGACAGAACGCAGCGCAAATCCCGCAGCATTTGCACCAATCGCGAAAGATATCTATTTCAAAGCGCTTGCGGCCCTGTTTCCTGGTTTTTGCCACATCACCTTTCAAATTCACCTGATTTCCCGTATCCGCCTGATTCTTCAATTTCCAAATTCCTTAATTTCATTATATCTTAGGTTAATATTTATAAACGAAAATAGCGATTTTGAATAGGGAATCCGAGAGCTGAGAGTTCAAATCAAATTCCTGAGACCACACGACAAAAGCAATGAGTCTGTCATTTGACTTTCGTCTCCGGAATCTCTATCCTAGTGTCCTCCGGAAACCTCGGATTCGACATTTGTAGTTTCCGATTATTATGAAAGGGTAAAGGATGAAAAGGTCTCTGAGCTGTATGCCGATTATCGCCGCAATCCTGCTGCTCGCCTCATGCTCTTCTGTCCAGTCGCCCTTCTCTCAATTGAGGCCGCTTGAGGAAGGCGAAGCCAGGCTGACAGCGATTGAGATGCCTGACTACGTTCGTGAAGGCCTGGACTATGACGTCATCCTAAGATTCAATTCCGAGGAGACGCCTCAAATCAGCAGGGTATGCTTCCAGTGGCTCTCCGAGCAGATTTCATCCCCAATGCCCTCTCTTAACTGCTATGCGGCAAACGGAGATTTCGGGACTGGAAATGTTTGCTCCGCCCGGACTTCCGTATCGGGTGGCGGTTCCTCTTCGTTTTGTGTGGAAGGGGCAGCCATCAGGACAGACGTCCCCGGGAGAGTGGTCGTGAGGATCCGGCCAACCGACCTTCAGAGCGGCTACACCAAGCTCGTGGGCCAGGTCGAGTATATTTCCGGCGGGCAGTTGAGAACGACCAACGCTGTCAAAACAACCGTAGCCATAGACAAAGAATGACAGAACCGCCACAGGAGCGAGGAGCGAGAATTTTTTTTGTTTTCTGCTCCCCGATGCTGGTTTTAGTGCTCCCTGCTCCCTGCTGCACGCTCCCCGATCCCTGGCACGGATTTCTCCAGATCCCTCCAGTCCCACGGGAGACAGGTTTTATCCTCAAATATCGGCCAGGGCCAGCCGCAGGGAAGCGGCGATTCGAATTTCATCTTTTCGCCTCGTACAGGGTGATCGACTATGAGTTCCTTTGCAAAGAGCGCGATCTGTTTTTGCGGGAGAGGGGAGGGCGCGCCGTAGCGAAGGTCTCCGGCAACCGGGTGACCCAAGTGCGCAAACTGGACGCGTATCTGATGTCTGCGTCCGGTCTCGAGCTTTATCCGAACAAGCGTGCGGCCTTTCGCAGAATCAAGCACGCTGAACGCCAACCGGGCCTCGCGGGCGCCGGTGGTTCTCTCCGGCACCACCTGGGTCGACCGTTTTTCCCTCCTTTCGATGAAATGAACGAGGCTGCCCGATTTTTCCTTTAATTCGCCTTCCAGGACCGCTAGATAATATTTTTCCGCCGTGCCGGTGCGGAACTGCTCGCTGATCCTTGCGGCGGCCTTCGAAGTGCGGCAAAAAAGAACGACTCCGGCAACCGGCCTGTCCAGACGGTGGACCATTCCGAGAAAAACCCGGCCCGGCTTTTTATAAACATCTTTGATCCAGAGCTTGCCCAGTTCGAGCAGCGAGATTTCTTCTGTTTCATCGGCCTGGACCAGGAGGCCTGCCGGCTTGTAGAGAACCAGCAGGTGATTGTCACGGTGGAAAATCGGCCACGAAGGATGGAAGAAGTAGTCCATTGAGAGTTTTTAGTTTTGGGTTATTAGGCTTAAGTTAGTCTCCATCCGGAAACCCGGATTGGATACTTGCAGTTTCCAGGTCGGAAAGGACAGGGAGCTACTTTGCCTCTAATACCGCCACGCAGTCACGGCGCCGAACCCGATGCCGGGCAACTTTCAAAAATTCTGCGCGCTTCGGGTATTCCAATGTCGCCCAACCAGGCAGCGCAACTCTGGAAATATCACCAGTTACTGAGGCAATACAACAGAGAACTCAACCTCACGCGGTTATATAACTTTCAAAGCATGGTCCGGAAGCTCTATGTAGATTCGATCATGCCCGGACGCATCATAGACTTGCCCTCGCCTCTCATGGACCTTGGAAGCGGCGCAGGAATGCCTGGAATACCTCTAAAAATCGTAAATCCCAAGGTGGAGATAATCCTGGCCGAAAGCAGGCGCAACCGGGTTGAGTTCCTGGAGATAGTCATCGAGGAGCTGGGCATAAAAAAGATGAGTATCCTGAGCCGCAGCGTAAGCGCCTCCGTTGATGTGCCTGTAAACGGGATAATAACCAGGGCCGTGGAAACGATTCGCAAAACCTTGGAAAGAATTACCGGGTCGCTTGCCAAAGGCGGGTTGGCCATCTTTATGAAAGGCCCGAATTGCGACGAAGAAATTGAAGAGGCAGTCGAACGCTTTGGCTACCGTTTCCGCCTTATCGGCGACCATCATTATAACTTGCCGAATTCCTCCGACGAACGAAGACTTATCGTATTCGAGCGACTGGACTCACCTGCCTGGGCCAGAAAAGCCGAACTCGAAAAGGAAAAACTGGTGAGAATCATCGAGAGCGAAAATAACGAGACCTTTCGAAACCTAAAGAAGCTTTTGTCTGCTCGGGGTATACGCAAGCAGATGCAGGCGCTCGTTTTCGGTCAAAAGCAGGTATCTGAAACACTGGCCCGGCTTCCTGAAAAATGTGTGGCGTGGATCAGCCGTGGAGACCGAAATCCGCCTCCTGACGGTGCGCCGGGGCACCTGATGTGGTATCAGCTTGCTCACGATCTTTATGAAGCTCTGGACCTTTTTGGGACATCATTCCCGATCGTGCTGGTAAAGATTGAAGAGATCGCGAAGTGGTCTCCTTCCGACGGCCTTCCGGAAGGCTGCACGGTCTTTGTCCCGTTTCAGGACCCTGAAAACGTAGGGGCCGTTATCCGCTCGGCCGTTGCGTTCGGCGCCGCAGGGATAATACTGCTTGCCGAAGCGGCGAACCCCTATCATCCCAAGTCTATCAGGGCATCCGGGGGGGCAGTCTTCAGGGCGAAACTACGCGAAGGGCCTTCGATACGGGATTTGCCGGATAACTTGCCGGTTGTGCCCCTTTCAACGGGGGGCAGGAGAATTACTGATTTCAAATTTCCGTCAAAATTCGGGCTGCTGCCGGGGATTGAAGGACCGGGGCTGCCTGACAGATTTAGACATGCAGCAGTTTCCATTCCGATTTCCGGGGAAGTGGAATCACTCAACGCGGTAGTCGCCACGGCTATAGCTTTGTTTGAGTGGGCCGAAGAGAAGGCAATGGGCAATTAGAAATGAGGAATTAGGAACGGAAGTATTTTTAATTCCTATTTTCTCATTCCTAATTCCTAATTGCTTTTCAACGTTATGGTCAAACGCCGGTTAACTTTCCTGCCCGCCTCAGTTGCGTTGGAGGCGGCGGGTTTTGATTCTCCCCATCCCCGGGCAATGACCCGGGAGGAAGCCACACCTTTATCTACCAGGACTTTCTTTATGGTCCACGCCTGCAACTCGGACAACGCGAGGTTTTCTTCCTCCGAGCGAATGCAATCTGTGTGAGCATCTACCTTTATTTTCGTATCCGGGTATTTTTTTACCACCTCGGCAACGGTGTCGATCTCCTTACAGGTGACCTGCGTCATACAGTCGGAATTGGACTCGAAAAGCGAGTCGCTCCCTATTATTATGCAGACGCCATTTTCACGCCTCTCGACTCGGGTTCCGTCAAAACTCTTAAGGCTCGACTGCAACTCGACTCTTTGCCTCTCCAAATAATCCGGCCTCAAACATTCCGGCACGGATGCTCCGCTTTTATTTGTGCCTGCACATGCAGCGACGCTGATAGAGCAGAAAACCACCAAAAGAAACCATCCGTTTCTCATGCAGCTCTCCTGCTTCTCAATTCCGACCTTTATTTACGCCCGGTGCAGTGACCTTACCTTGTGGAACGGTTTTCCCGGCCGGCCCCTTTATATCCGGGACTGCTTTTATAATTTTAACGTTGTTCAAACCCTGTACTTTCATCTGCTCCAGAAGCGTGTACGCCTTGCTCTGGGAGAGCAGGCTCGATGTCACCAAATAGCCGCACCCACGAGCAGCCGGACGAATTTGCGCCTTGTAGCCTTTCGCTGACAGGTCCTTTATAGCTGCCTGCGCCTGCGACTTGTCGGTGTAGGCCGCCCCCACCTGGATCGCGTAATCGCCCGTTTCAGCATGACGGGCTGGTTTCGCAGAAGGGGCCGGCTCGACGGTTTTTGCTTCAGGTTTGACGGGCGCCTTCTGTGCTGTTGTCGAAGAAACCACGGAGGGGGCCTTTTTCTTGGGGAAGAGGTCTTTAGGCGCCGGTTCGGAAGGCGTGGCCGGCTGGGAAAGGGGTGCCTTTTCCGGAGCAGCGGCTATTCCCTGGGATGGCGCCGGCGCCACCGCAGGCGGATTTTGAGATGGGGCCGGGCTCGGTTGAGGTATTTTGGGCAACAACTGGGTCTCCGGCGGTCTTGTGGACTCAGCCTCCATTCCAGTTTCCAATGGTTTTGTCTGCGGAGCGCCGGCCTGTTCGGCAGGCTTCGGGGGCTCCGGCAGCTTCATTGGCGCCTGCTCTGCCTGTCTTGGAAGCTCTCTTGTGAGCGATCCCTGTTCGGGAACGGGCCTCTTTGTAACTTGTTCACTTTTTTCCTTAAACAGATAGTGAGTTAAAATCACCAGGATGGTGAGGCACGCTGCCAGGATGACCAAAAACTTCAAGTGCGGGGGCCCCCCTGCCCCCCCTTTCCGCAGATTTCTTTGCAAAACGAGCTTCTTTCGCATCCTTCCCCCCCTGATTACAATTACGAATCACGAATTAAAAATTGCGAACAAAAGTCGGATATTCACTAAACGAACTAAATGTCATGAATCACGATTTGTAATTTTTGTTTTCATGGTCTTTGTTATTGAACCAACTATCTTCAGTAACTCTTCGCAATCTGAAATGATGGACCGGAACGGATCTTCGTCAATGTAACCCGAATCGTGCAGAAGGCGCAGCCAATAATGCGTTTCCCGCGCTTCCTTGTACGCAATGGTGATTTTCGAATAGAAATCCTTTTCAGATTGTGCGCCGATGGCTTCTTCCACGTTCGCACCTATCGATGTTCCACAACGGAGAATCTGTTTTGACAGCAGGGACTCTTTCTTTTCTTCGAACAACCAGCGATGCAGTTTTACAGTACGGATAGCAAATGAGTAACTTTTTTCCCGAATCACATTGTCTCGCACAACTGGTTGCACTCCTCATTCGTAATTTCTAATTTCTAATTGCTCTCTTTATCGCTCTTTCGAACCCGGGCAGAGCACCTTCGATCGTGGAATCATCGACGCAGTAGGCTATTCTAATGTAGCCCGGCCCTGCGAATCCACTCCCCGGCACGCATAGAATGTTTTCTTCCTGAAGGATTCGAATAAACTGGATATCGTCGGGGAGCGGACTTTTGGGGAAAAGGTAAAAGGCTCCCCGAGGGACCGTCAGCTCGTAGCCAAAGCTCTCGAGAGCGCTTACAAGCCGGTCTCTTTTGGATTTGTAGATATTTACGTCCACGCAAATTCCCTGAAGCTCCACTACCAGTCTCTGCATGAGCGCGGGCGCGTTCACAAATCCCAAAATCCGATTTGCCAGCGTGAGCGCGTCCATGATTTTACTTCCATCCTCTGCGGACGGACTGAGGGCCACAAAACCGATTCGCTCCCCGGGCAGAGAAAGGTCCTTGGAATATGAGCTTGCGATCAGGGAATTCGGGTAGTGCACAAAGATGCACGGGACAAAACAGTTGTCATAGACGACCTTCCGGTATGGTTCATCTGAAACCAGGTAAATCACGTGGCCGAACTGCCTGCTCTTGGTCTCCAGAATCCGTCCCAGCCGCTCTATGGACTCCTCTGGGTAAACCTGACCGGTCGGGTTGTTCGGAGAATTGACGAGCACGATCTTGGTGCGCGGCCCGATTGCTTCCTCCACCCGGCCCAGATCCAGATTGAAATCCGGGAGTGTGGGCGCCGTTTTCAGCACCCCGCCGTGATTGTCCGCATAAAAGCCGTATTCCACGAAATAGGGGGCAGGACAAAGCACTTCGTCGCCGGGATCGAGCAGGGCTTTGAAAATTATATTGAGACCGCCGGCAGCCCCGCATGTTACCACTACCTGCTCGTGTGCCATAGAGATGCAGAACTCCCGGCAAAAATAGGCGGAAATGGCCGATCTGGTTGAAAAAAGCCCTGCGTTCGGCATATAGGCATGCATCCCGGGCTCATCGCTTTTGACCAGGTCGATCAGTTTTTCGCGAACTATCTCAGGAGGGGGCACATTGGGGTTTCCAAGGCTGAAATCAAAGACCTTGTCCTCACCATGGATCTTTTTCAGGCGCCCCCCCTCCTCGAACATCTTGCGAATCCAGGAGGATTTTTCTATAAACTGGTTCATCTTTTCTGAAACTGCCATATCGTATTCGGGTCTCCCTTTGCTAAGCAATCCCAGGCACTATATGAGAGATTTGCGTTCTTATGCAAGCATTGTATAGGATAATGGAGGACAGGGTACCGAAAAAAAGCCGCAACGGGGTAAGAGGACGAAAAACGGAGGACTGAGAAAAAATCTTCCACCCCGTCATCGGTCATTCGCATTAAGATTTTTCTTGCCTTCTTCAGCCATTTTGCTTAAGTCTTCAACGGTTAAAAACCGGCATAGACTCCCCAAACCCTCTCTCGTCAGTTTTTCTTGACGAATCAACGTATTAGGGTTATTAAAGGAGCGCGTTTTTCCCCGGCATTAAGCATTTTTGGCCGTCTGGAAGAGTTCCGATTCTAAATGGATTCCATTAGTTCGATTTGTAGCCTCCCTCAATGTCCGTCAGGAGGAAGTATGACAGGCAAAGCGTCTGATAACAGCACGGTCGGTTCGGTCCTGGTCGTCGGCGGTGGTATAGCCGGCATGCAGGCGGCACTCGACCTTGCCAACACTGGTTTTTATGTGTACCTGGCTGAAAAGTCCTCCGCCGTAGGCGGTGGCATGTCGCAACTTGACAAGACTTTCCCCACAAACGAATGCGCAATGTGAATTATATCGCCCAAGCTGGTCGAGGTCGGCCGGCATCTCAACATTGAACTTCTGCCCCTTTCGGAAGTTCAGCAGGTTTCAGGTGAGGCGGGAGATTTCACGGTGGAGCTCTTGCAGAACCCTCGTTATGTGGACCCATCAAGCTGCACAGGTTGCGGCGAATGCGCCAAGGTGTGTCCAATCGAGCGTGAGAACGAATACAACGAATGTCTTAATGCCCGCAAGGCCGCCTATCGCAAGTACGCTCAGGCAGTCCCCGGGGCTTACGCCATTGAAAAACGCGGCACCTCTCCGTGTAAAGCCACTTGTCCGGCGCACATCTCGGTCCAGGGGTATGTGGCCTTGACCGCCCAGGGCAAGTATCAGGAGGCCCTCAAGCTCATCAAGGAAGAAAACCCCCTGCCTGCCATCTGCGGCCGCGTCTGCCATCACCCATGCGAGAGCGCCTGCATGAGAGGCGAACTCGATGAGCCGGTGGCAATCGATTCAATCAAGCGCTTTCTGGCCGACCAGGATTTGAACTCCGAAACAAGGTTCGTCCCGCAGATAAAAGAGAAACGTGATGAGAAGGTTGCGATCATCGGTTCGGGTCCTGCCGGCTTAACGTGCGCCTATTACCTGGCTGTCGAAGGCTACCGGGTGAGCGTATTTGAAAAGCTGCCGGTGCTTGGAGGCATGCTGACCGTAGGCATTCCATCCTACAGGCTCCCGAAAAACGTAATCGAAGCCGAAATCCAGGTAATTCGCGACATGGGCGTAGAGTTCAAAACGGGGGTGGAAATCGGTAAAGATTTTACAATCGCTCAATTGAGAGACCAGGGATATAAAGCTTTCTTCATGGGCATAGGCGCCCAGGAATGCAAGGCGCTCGGCATCCCCGGCGAACATTTCGAAGGAGTGGTCCCGGGGGTTGAATATTTAAGAGACATAAATCTTGGCAAAGAAGTCCCCCTGGGCGATCGCGTCGCGGTCATAGGCGGGGGAAACGTTGCAATGGACACGGTGCGAACCGCCCTCCGCAACGGCTCCAAGCCCTTTATCATTTATCGCCGAAGCGAGCAGGAAATGCCCGCCAATGAGGAAGAGATCCTCGAGTGCCGCGAAGAAGGCATCGAGATCATGACCCTCACCAACCCTGGGCGGATAATCGGGGAAAACGGGCGCGTAAAAGCCATTGAATGCGTGAGGATGGAACTCGGGGAGCCGGACGCAAGCGGACGAAGGCGGCCGGTGCCCGTTGCCGGCTCAGAGTTCGCTGTGGAAGTTGACGCCGTCGTGCCTGCAATCGGACAGGAAACGGACTGGGCTTGCCTCACCGAGGATTGCGCCTGCCAACTTACTGATTGGGGCACGATGAGAATTGACCCGCTCACGTTGCAAAGTCACGATCCCGACATTTTTGCGGGCGGCGACGCCGTAACCGGCCCCAGAACCGTAATCGAAGCGATTGCAGCGGGTAAACAGGCCGCAATTTCGATTGGTCGGTTCATCCGCGGAGAAGATCTTGCCGAAGGGCGCGAAAGAGAATGGGACGCTGTCGCGGAGGTTGCCACCGAAGGCTACGATAGAATCCCGCGCGCGCGTATGCCCCTCCTTCCGCCGGAAATCCGCTCGCGTAATTTCGAAGAAGTCCAGTTAGGGTTCACCGAAGAACAGGTAAGGGTTGAGGCTGGGCGATGTCTAAGCTGCGGCATCTGCTCGGAATGCTACCAGTGTGTAGATGCGTGTCTTGCAAAGGCCATCGATCACGACCAGCAGCCAAAAAAACTGAAAATAAACGTCGGCGCCATCATAGCCGCGCCGGGCTTTAAAGCTTTCGATCCCACCCGGTTCGATGTCTACAATTATGCAAATCATCCGAACGTCGTGACTGCGCTCGAATTTGAGCGGCTTCTGAGCGCGGGTGGTCCTACCATGGGGCACCTGGTGAGGCCATCGGATTTGCAGCGTGAGGCAAAGATCGCGTCTGCTGAAAAAGAGCTCAAAAGCTTGGAAAAGACGGCCAGGCCGGAATATGGGGAAAAGATCGAAAACCTGCGTGCCGAGATCGCGAGAACGCGCGAGCTTCTGACGCATAAGGACCCAAAGCGGATCGCCTGGCTCCAGTGTGTCGGGTCTCGCCAAATAAACCGCTGCGATAACGGCTACTGCTCCGGCGTATGTTGCATGTACGCAATAAAGGAGGCCGTGATAGCCAAGGAACATGCCAAGGGCGATTTCGATGCGGCAATCTTTTTCATGGACATGAGGACTTACGGCAAGGAGTTCGAGCAGTATTACACGCGGGCCCGGGATAACGGAATCAGGTTCTTGCGCTCCCGTGTTCACACGGTCGACCCCGTTCCGGGTTCCGACAATCTGCGGCTAAACTATGTGACCGAAGCCGGGGAAACGATGGCCGAAGAATTCGATATGGTTGTCCTTTCCGTCGGACTCGAAGCTGCCGAAGATGCAACGCAGCTTGCCGAAAAGCTTGGTTTCGATCTTGACCGCTATCGTTTCGCCAGCACGTCGAGTTTTGATCCCGTCGCCACCACGAAGCCCGGAGTCTACGTCTGCGGCGTTTTGCAGGGTCCCAAGGACATTCCTCTTTCAGTTATGGAAGCATCGGCTGCCGCCGGCGCTGCTGCAAGCAATCTATCTTCGGCGCGAAACACGCTGGTCCGTGAAAAGACTTTCCCGCCGGAGCGCGACGTCAGCTCAGAGCCGCTTAGGATCGGCGTTTTCGTCTGCAATTGCGGCGTAAACATAGGCAGCGTAGTCAGAGTGCCGGAAGTCGTAGAGTACGCAAAATCACTTCCGAACGTCGTTTACGTCCAGGAAAACCTCTTCTCATGTTCCCAGGACGCCCAGGGTCGGCTCGTTCAAGTTATAAAAGAGCAGAACCTCAACCGCGTGGTCGTTGCGGCATGCTCCCCGCGCACGCATGAACCGCTCTTTCAGGAGACGCTGCGCAACTCCGGCCTTAACAAGTACCTTTTCGAGCAGGCCAACATCCGCGACCAGTGTTCGTGGGTGCACTCGGGTGAACCTGAAGAGGCTACCGCAAAGGCCAAAGACCTGGTTCGGATGGGCGTCTCCCGCGCCCAACTTATCGAACCTCTTCCGATGCCTTCGGTTTCCGTCACCCCGGCGGCGCTTGTGGTCGGAGGCGGAGTGGCCGGGATGGTGAGCGCCCTCACACTGGCAAACCAGGGCTTTGAGGCATACATCGTCGAGGCGAAGGATAAGCTCGGCGGCAATGCCTTGCATTTGCACACCACGTGGAAGGGCGAAAACGTTTCCGAGTATGTTCAAAATCTGCTCAAAGAAGTCGACCGGAACGAGAAGATAAAGGTTTTCCTCAACTCCACGATCAAGGCCACCTCGGGCTACATCGGCAACTTCAATACCAGGGTTGCATCGAACGGCCGGGAAACCGAGATCTCTCACGGCGCGACAATTATTGCCACAGGCGCCCAGGCGCTCGAACCTGCTGAGTACCTGTACGGGAAGAACAGCCGCGTGTTCCGATGGCACGAACTCGAGGATGCCTGGGACACCGATACGGTAAAGAACGCCCGGAGTGCCGTCTTCATCCAGTGCGTAGGCTCCCGCGAGGAAGGGCGGCCTCATTGCAGCAAGATATGTTGCACCTTTTCGGTGCAAAAAGCCGTAGAACTGAAGAAGCGCAACCCGGAAATGGATGTCTACATCCTTTACCGCGACATTCGCACATACGGGGAGCGCGAAGACTTATACCGGGAAGCCCGCAGCCTGGGAGTGATTTTCATTCGCTTCGACCTGGAAGATAAGCCCGTTGTGACGGAAACCCCGGACGGGAAGCTCGAGGTGAGCATCCTCGACCATGTCCTTCGCCGTCCCATTGTCCTCAGGCCGGATTTTATCAACCTGGCTACCGCTATCCGCACTGAGGGGGCCGAGGAACTGGGACAGCTTTTCAAAGTCCCGCTCAGCCAGGACAAGTTCTTCCTGGAAGTACATATGAAGCTTCGCCCCGTGGACTTCGCAACCGACGGCATTTACGTATGCGGACTCGCGCACTACCCGAAGCCGATCGATGAGAGCATCGCCCAGGCCCAGGCCGCTGCCGCCCGCGCTGCAACAGTGCTTGCGCGCAAAAGCATCGAGGTCGAGGGGGTCGTATCCAGCGTGGACGAATCGCTTTGCCGAGGGTGCGGCAAATGCGTTGCGACCTGCCCTTATGGCGCCCCCCAGCTTACTCAGACAGCGGACGGCGTTGTGTTTTCCACTATCCAGGAGGCGCTCTGCAAAGGGTGCGGGGCCTGCGTGGTGGCATGCCCGACCGGCGCGGCCTCCATCAGGCATTTTAATGATGAAGAAGTGCTCACCATGATCGATGCGGCGCTGACACAATAAAAACGTGAGGAATATAAATGAGTGCGGATTTCAAGCCGAGAATAATCGCTTTTTGCTGCAACTGGTGTGCTTACGCCGGCGCTGACCTTGCCGGGGTGAGCCGAATCCAGTACCCACCCAATATCCGGATCCTCCGGGTGATGTGTTCCGGGCGGGTGTCTCCCGACTTCATTTTGAAGGCGTTCCAGAAGGGGGCTGACGGCGTCCTGGTCAGCGGCTGACACATCGGTGACTGCCGTTACCTGGAAGGTAACGTAAAGGCATCGAAGGTAATCGAAATGGTTGGTGAACTGCTCGATCTGCTCGGGATCGACCGCAGGCGGCTGGAGCTTCAGTGGGTCTCCTCAGCCGAAGGCTCCCGCTTTGCCGAGGTAGTAACGACGTTCACCAATCGAATAATAGAACTCGGGAAATCCTCCCTTGGAGTGGCTGCATGAATATAGCCGAATCCGTAAAGCTGCACAGGACTTATTACTGCCTCGACTGTGGCGTCTGCACCGGAAGCTGTCCGGTGTCGCGGGTGTTGCCCACCTTTTCTCCACGCCTGATTGTGGAAAAGGCCCTCCTTGAGATGGGAGACGAACTGCTCAAGGACAGGGACCTCTGGTCATGTCTTACTTGCGGGCGTTGTTTCGAACGATGCCCCACCAGCATCAATTTCCCGGAATTCATGCGGAATCTGAGGGAAGAAGCTGCGAAACGAGGCTTGGCCCCCACTCTTACTCACCACGGCATGCTCCAGGCTGTCATGGATTTCCAGACCCGGGGGGTGCACCAGAAAAAGACCGGATGGGCAAGAGAAGCCGGTAAAGTTGCCGATACCGGCGACGTTTTTTACTTCGTGGGTTGTATGCCTTATTTCAACGTTATTTTTCGCGACCTGGGCGTAGACAGACCTCACGATCGGCAAAAATGTAATAAAAATATTGAATACGGCAGGTATTACTCCGGTTGTCTCAGACGAAGAAGCCTGTTGCGGACATGACATGCTGTGGAACGGTAACCCGGAGGTCTTTAAAAAGCTCGCCGCCAAAAACATCGAGCTTATCCGGACAAGCGGGGCGAAAAAGGTAGTGTTCAGTTGTCCGGAAGGCTACTACACATTTAAAAATCACTACCCCCAATACTTTGGAGACCTCGGCTTCGAAGTGATCCATTTCTACGACTACCTTGAGAAGATGCTCGCAGATGGCGCTATTAAACTGGCAAACGGCGCAAAAGCATATACCTATCACGATCCCTGCCGCCTCGGACGCATGGCCAAGATCTACGACAGCCCTCGTGCGATCCTGAAAAATTTTTCGGGTGAGTTCAAAGAGATGGAACGAAACCGGGAAAACGCTGTCTGCTGCGGCACCACCGGTTGGGCAAATTGTTCGAGCTGCTCCAAGCAAATCCAGGTCGAGCGTATCAAGGAAGCCAAGGCCACCGGCGCGGAGACGCTTGTCACCGCCTGCCCGAAGTGCCAGATTCATTTGAGTTGCGCACTCTCAAATCTGGATGATTTGAAGCTTGCGATAAAAGACCTGACGACCCTGATTACGGAAGGCATGGTGAACCATGAGTAAAGAGATAATGGTGATCGGCGGAGGCATCGCCGGAATCCAGACCGCCCTGGACTTGGCGGAAATGGGAATCCAGGTCCATATGGTAGAAAGGCTGCCCAGTATTGGCGGGAAAATGGCTCAGCTTGACAAAACTTTCCCGACCAATGATTGCGCCATCTGAATTCTTTCGCCGAAGCTGCTGGATGTCGGTCGGCATCCTAAAATAAATCTTCTTGCTTACAGCGAAATCGAGGCTATCAGCGGTGAAGCCGGTAATTTCAAAGTTACCGTCAGGAGAAAAGCCCGCTACGTGAACGAAGATCTATGCACAGGATGCGGGTCATGCGCAGAGAAATGCCCGACCATGGCAGTTGACGTGTTCAATGCCGGGATCGGTCAGCGTAAGGCCATTTACAAATATTTCGCCCAGGGCATCCCGTCGGTTTTCACTATTGATGCGCCCAACTGCCGTCAGCTCGGACAGGGTAAAAAGTGCGGAGTATGCGCAAAGACCTGCCAGGCAAAAGCGATCGATTTCGAGCAGAAGGACAGGACGGTCGAAGTCGAAGTCGGGGCAATCATAGTGGCTACCGGTTACGATGTTTTCGACCCGTCGGTCATTCCCGAGTACGGCTACGCACGTATTGACAACGTTGTCACGGCCCTCGAATTCGAAAGGCTCCTTAGCGCTTCCGGGCCGACTGCAGGCCATCTGGACCGGCCATCGGAACTTGCTCTGGAAAAACAAATAGAAGAAACGGAAAAAGAAGTCCGGAAGCTTTCCGGACGCGTTAAGCAGCTTGAAGAAAAACAGGGCAAAACGTCCGTGCAGGTAATCGAAGAAGTAAAGGCCGGCGCGTCCGATGAGGCGCTCCTTGAATGGGCCGGGCAGGCCGAGTCGCTGGAAGGACTCGAAGCTCGGGTTGCGGCCATGCATCGCAAGAAGGCAGCATCTACAACCGCCAAAAAACTGGCCTTCATTCAATGCGTTGGGTCCAGGGATTTCCGGTTCAACAAGTTCTGCTCTTCCTACTGCTGCATGCATTCGGTAAAAGAGGCCATGATCGCCAATGAGCACGACCGCGATGTACATTCTTCGATATTCTGTATGGACCTTCGCGCGGTCGGTCGCGGTTTCGAAGAATATAAATTAAGAGGTGGTCTGCAGGCCAATATCGAATACGTCCGCGGCCGTGTGGCCGAGATTACCGAAGACGAAGCCGGGAATCCGATCGTCTGGTATGAATCTACCACGGACCGGCAAGTGAAGAGTCAGGCGTTCGATATGGTCGTGCTTGCCTCAGCCTGTGTGCCAAGCGCCGGGATGCGGAATCTCGCGGAGCTTGTCGGAGTTGAGCTGGACACGAACGGGTTCATCAAAACCGACCCGCTCATGCCGCTTGCTACAACCAGGCCTGGAATTTTTGTGTGCGGGTGTGCCCAGGGGCCGATGGACATTCCCGAATCGGTCGCACAGGCCAGCAGTGCAGCCGCCTGCGCCGCTGAAACGGTCATTGGAACGGCAATTGAAAATGACAAATTACGAATTGCGAATTAAAACGCAACCTTATCATTCGGAATTCATAATTAATAATTCGTAATTCCTAATTCGTAATTCCTAATTAATTTAAGGGGTGTTCAATTGGCAGAAGAAATCCGGATAGGAGTTTTTGTTTGCGACTGCGGCAGCAACATAGCCGGCTACCTTGACGTCAAGTCGCTGGCCGAGTACGCGAAAACCCTGCACAACGTTGTCTATGTAAAGGAAAACCTTTACACCTGCTCGGAAAACGGCATAAACGAAATCAAAGCCGCAATAAAAGAGCAGAACCTGAACCGGGTTGTCGTTGCGTCCTGCACGCCTCGAACCCACGAGCCGCTTTTCCGCGGGACCTGCGGGGAAGGTGGGCTGAACCCGTACCTCTTCGAAATGGTGAACATTCGCGACCAGTGCTCGTGGGTGCACATGCAGGAGAAGGACAAAGGCACCGCCAAGGCCAGGGACCTCATCCGCATGGGTGTCGCCAAGGCTGCTTTGCTCAAGCCTCAGGAACCGATCCAGTCCGAGATGGATCCGAGGGCGCTCGTAATCGGAGGCGGGATCGCTGGTATGACTGCGGCGCTCACACTCGCCAATCGCGGCTATGAAGTCACTTTGGTGGAAAAATCGGCCGAACTCGGAGGCCTCCTGCTGAAACTTGACAAACTTGCGCCTTCAGGGGCCGACGCTGTCAAAGTTGCGCAGAAACAGGCAGAAGCTGTCCGCAGCAATCCGAACATTCACCTGCTCACTTCCACTGTTATCGATGAAGTAAAGGGATATATCGGCAACTTCAAGGTCTCTGCTTCGACAAACGGTTCAACTACTCAATTCGGCATAGGCGTCATCGTGGTGGCCACCGGGGCGCAGGTCTTCAAGCCGGCCGGGCTGTACGGCTACGACGGCCGGAAGGTCGTTACTCAGCTTGAACTGGAAAACCTGTTCACGTCCAATACTTTTGCCGGCAAAAACGTTGTTATGATTCAGTGCGTGGGCGCGCGCATCGACGAGCGCAAGTATTGCTCGCGCATATGCTGCATGGTGGCCATAAAGAATGCCATCGAAATCAAGCAGAGGGACCCCGAAGCCGCCGTTCGCATTCTCTACCGCGATATTCAGGCTTACGGGACGGAGAACGAAGCGCTTTACCAGCATGCCAAAGAGCTCGGTGTAGTTTTTATAAAATACGACCCGGCCCGTCCGCCCAAAGTCGAGGATGGCAAGGTGACCGTGTTCCATGATCTGCTTGGACGCGAAATCGCGCTGCCGCAGGACCTGGTGGTCCTGTCCACTCCGCTCGTGGCAGGCGAGGACAATGAGGCTATATCCCAGTTGCTCCGCGTATCGCTCGATGCTAACAAGTTCTTCCTGGAAGGACACGTAAAGCTCAAACCACTCGACTTCGCAACGGACGGCATTTATCTGTGCGGTAACGCACACTATCCTGCAAGCGTTCGGGAAGCGGTGTCGCAGGCGCTTGGAGCTGCCGCGCGGGCTTCCATTCCTCTGTCCAAGGGAGTGATGTCGGTCGAGCCGATCGTCTCCACGCTCGTGGATGAAGATGCGTGCCGGGGTTGTGGACTCTGCGCGGCCCTTTGTCCCTATGGGGCACTGGAGATCGTTCGTGGCGAGAAGGGTCGTAAGGTCAGGGTTATACCGGTAGCCTGCAAGGGATGCGGCGTTTGCGCCGCCACCTGCTATCAGCACGCTCTCAGCGTCAATTCTTACTCTGACGACCAGATTGGCGAACAAATGAGGGCGTTCCTGGAAGAATCGGCATAGGGTCAGTGAACAGTACCGGCGGGCCTTGCCCGCCATAAATGAACTAAGGCTTGAGGAGGCAATGAATGCCTGATTTCACACCAAAAATTCTGGTGATGTGCTGCACCTGGTGAGGCTACGCAGCGGCTGACTTCGCTGGAGTTTCCAGGATGCAATATACGACGGATATCAGAATCATCCGTCTCATGTGCACGGGCCGGGTGGATCCGACCATGGTGGTCGACGCTTTCGTAGAGGGGGCGGACGGAATTATGGCGGTGGGCTGCCACTTTGGCGACTGCCACTATATTTCCGGCAATTACCAGGCAAAGGTAAAGATCGGCCTCGCCCGGAGGACCCTCGGCTACGTGGGTCTCAATCCGGACCGGGTTGCCTTCAATCAGTGTTCGTCCGCGGAGGGCGACAGGTTTGTCAGCCTGGTTTCCGCTTTTCAATCTGGAATCCAGGAAATGGGCCCCCTTGGGTCGGCGGAAGGATTTCCCCTTCCCGTCCTTAAAGACAGGCTTGAAACCGCCAAGGCCGCTCTGAGCAGCGAGAAACTGCGATGGGTGGCGGGCAAATTCACCGTTTTCCAGGACGAAGGCAACAAATACGGTGAGAAGTTTACCGAACACGAAATGTGGCGGACTCTTGACACCATCGTGATTGACGAAATTGCCACCTACGGCATTTTAAAGGAAATGGAAAAAGGTTCGGCTTCTGTCAAAGAACTTGCCGGGAAGCTCGAGATTGCGCCTCCCGAGGTTCTCAAGTACGTTCTGGCCCTGCAGAGGCGCGGGCTGGTGGGAGTGGCCGGCATAAACGGCGGCACGCCCACCTATAAAGTGTTGGAACGGGCTGCGAAAGCCGCCGCCTGAGAAAAAGCATGAAGCATGAAGCGAGATGCATGAAGCAGAGAACGCGTCATTCCGGCGAAAGCCGGAATACAGTTCTTTTGCTGCCCGCTCTGCTCCCTGCTTCTATTAAAAATTTGGCCGGCGGTCCCACCGCCCCCGGAGGACGCAAGTGTCGGATAAACAGGTAGTAATTTTCGGAGGCGATCCTGCAGGAGTTGCCGCTGCAATCGAACAGGCGGAAGCGGGCAGGCGGGTCGTACTGGTGGAAACCTCCCCGGCCCTCGGTGCGGGGCGCATCCCGCAAACACATCTGTTGAACGGGGGTCCTGTATCGGCCGACCCGAACTACGAAGCGGCAAAAAAGCACCCGAACATCCGTATCGTCACGAACGCTCAGGTGGAAAAAGCAGCCGCTAAAGATGGATCGTACACTTTTCGCATCCGGCGCAAAGCCACCCGGGTGGACCTCGAAAAATGCGACGGATGCCGCGAGTGCATCCGGGTTTGCCCGATCAATATGTATGATGATTTCAACGAGGGCGTCGGGTACCGAACGGCCATTGATTTTTTCAACCCCGATACCGGGGATTTCAACATCTTCAAGGAAGACATGCCAATTTGCCAGGCAACCTGCCCGGGCAACCTTGATATTCGATCTTACGTTGGAAATATCGCCGACCGCGATTACGGCAAGTCGCTTGCCATTATAAGGCAGCAGCTTCCATTTGCGCTCTCGATCGGCCGTGTCTGCCCTCATCCCTGTGAGACCGCCTGCAACCGGGGATACATGGACGAACCGATCTCCATTTGCACGCTCAAGCGATACGTTGCCGATTATGAGATGAAAAACGGCCTCACCGCTCCGGTGGAAGTCCCCGATGAGTTCCATCGTGAAAAGGTCGCTATTATCGGCGCCGGCCCTGCAGGACTTTCGTGCGCCTATTTTCTTGGTAAGGCCGGGTACCATTCCGTGGTTTTTGAAGCCCTTGCCGAACCGGGAGGCATGTTTAGATACGGCATTCCCGAGTACAGGCTCCCAACCCCCACTCTTATGTACGAAATCAACTGGATACTTTCCCATGGGGCGGAGCTGCGCTGCAATACCAGAGTAGGCAAAGACATCTCTTTCGATGAAATCATGAAACAGTACGATGCCGTTTTCATAGGCAGCGGCGCGCACAAGGGAATGAAACTACAGATCCCGGGCGAAGACATGGCCGGAGTTGTCGACGGGGTCGACTTTCTGCGCGAGGTAAACGCCGGCAATAAGTGGCCGGCCAAAGGCAAAGTCATCGTGGTCGGCGGCGGAAACGTAGCGATGGACGCGGCGCGGGTAAGTTGGCGCGAGGGTTTCGATGAAGTGCACGTGGTCTACCGCAGGACGAAAAAGGAGATGCCCGCCAGTCCGTGGGAAATCGACGCAGCCGAACACGAAGGCGTAAAGTTCCAGTACCTCGTGGCGCCCGTTGAGGTCGTGGGCAAGGATGGAAAAATGACCGGCCTCAAGTGCCTCAGGATGGAGTTGGGTGAGCCGGATGCCAGCGGAAGGCGCCGCCCGGTCCCGATCGAAGGCTCCGAATTCGTTGTGGAAGCCGAGACCCTGATCCCTGCAATCGGCCAGGTGCCGGATGTGAGCTTCGTTCCTGAGGGCAGTAAACTCAACATCACCAGGTGGAGCACCTTTGCGGTCGATAAGGGCAACTACATGACAAACGTCGAGGGAATCTTCTCGGCGGGCGACGTCGAAACCGGGCCGGACATAGCGATTCGCGCCTGCGCAGGAGGCCGCAAGTCGGCAAGGGGTATAATAGAGTACCTGGAGGCTAAACGTAAGTAGCAAGAATCGAGGAGCAAGAAGCGGGAAGCCGGAAAGTAACGCGTCGTCATTCCGGCGGAAGCCGGAATCCAGCTCTTTTTGCTCCCTGCTCCCTGCTGCCCTTCTTAGATGAGGAAATCGATGCAGTACGAAAACAAAGGCCGATTCATAGTAAAATTCAGGGACATTCCTTCCCCGCGCCGGCAGTTTATCGAAATCGAGGTTGAACAACGCCGGAACAACTACAACGAGGTCGAACTGGGGTTTGACGAAGAAAGAGCGCTTAGCGAAGCGAAAAGGTGCCTTAGCTGCCGCCGATGCCTGGGGTGCGCCTTATGCTGGGCCGAGTGCAAGCCCGAAGCCATCCAGTTCGAACTGCAGGATGAAATGATCGAACTTTCGGCTGATTCCGTGATCATTTCACCGGGGGTTGAACGAGCGCTCGACAGGATCGACAAGCGTTTCGGCCTGGCTAAAGACACCAATATAATAACGGACCTCCAGCTCGAACGGATGCTGAGCGAATCCGGCCCAAGCGCCGGACTCGTCATCCGCCCCTATGACGGTGAAATACCCGCAAGCATCGCTTTTGTCCAGGCATATGACAAGGCCGCGCCCGCCATGCATCGGGCGGCCCTGACTTTCGCCGTTAATGAAGCTTCTCTTCTCCGGCAAAAACTCCCCGGGGCTGAAGTCGCAATATTTGCCGGGGAGCTTGACGATTTTGCCGAAGGGAAAAGAGCTCTGGGTTCGGCAGGAGTCGAAGTGATGGGCGCCCCGGTTCAATCGGTAGCCCCCAATGGCGGATCGTCGGTCAAGGTGGCCTTTGGAGAAGGGCAGACAAAAGAGTTCGACCTGATTGTCCTCATCACCCAGCCGCAGATGTCCAAAGACGCTCGCGATCTGGCCAAAAGCCTTGGATTGGGCATCTCATATGCGGATTTTCTATCCGGCGAGGGCGCAGGTCTTATAAAAACCGATAAAGAGGAAGTGCAGTTGATCCGGCAGGGCTGATCTAAAGCGATTGATCGCCGCAATTCGAATCTGCAATTCTCCAAGGAATCTTTCCTTGGCTTCGAAAAGCCCCTTAAGTGGGGCTTTTGCCTTTCTGAGAACCCGAGCGCGTTATTTGTACCGAGTCCCACACACGCTGTCGACGTGCGACACGGGCAGTTTGACCACATTCGCCAAGCCCGTACTTGGCCGATATCCTAGTGTCCTGCCGGCAAACGCCCGGGCAGGTGTCGGAAGCTCGCTTCTGTTTAGTGCAATATCTCAAAAAGAGTGCTGATCGAGTCTTCGTTATGGATGCTGCGTATGGCTTGGGCAAAAAGCCTTGCCGACGACACGCAGGTGATCTTCCCGTTTCCGCATGCTCCTTCCCTTGCGGGAAGCGTGTCAGTAACAATCAGGCTTTCAAGGGAGCTGTTCGTGATGCGCTCGATTGCCGGTCCGGAGAGCACCGCGTGAGTTACGCAGGCGTACACGGCCTTGGCGCCCCTTTCGAGTAGGGCCCTGGTGGCTTCAACGATCGTTCCGGCAGTGTCCACCATATCGTCAAGGATGACCGCCGTTTTACTTTCCACTTCGCCTATGATGTTCAGGGCCTCGGCCTTGTTGGGGTCGCTGCGCCGCTTGTCTATCATTGCCAGCCCTGATTTGAGCAGCTTTGCGTAAGCCCTCGCACGGGGCACTCCGCCCGCGTCCGGTGAAACTATAACCAGGTCGCGGCCAAAATGCTCCTTGATGAAAGGCAGCAGAATGGGAGATGCATACAGGTTATCGACCGGCACGTTGAAAAAACCCTGAATCTGCCCGGCGTGAAGGTCCATGGTTACGATCCGGTCCGCTCCGACACGGGTGATGAGATCTGCAACCAGACGCGCCGTGATCGGGACCCTCGGTTTATTCTTCCTGTCCTGCCGCCCATAGCAATAGTAGGGCATCACGGCTGTGATCCGGTGGGCAGAGGCGCGTTTGCACGCATCGATCATCACCAGCAGTTCCATTAAATTATCGTTAACCGGAGATGCCCCCGTTTGAATGACGAAAACATCTGCCCCCCTCACATTTTCGCCGATTTCCACTCTGATTTCCCCGTCGCTGAACCTGCCGGCCATGGACTTGCCCAGGGGGATTTCAAGGATCTCGCATATGCGTTGCGACAGCGACGGGTTGCTGTTGCCGGCGAAAACTTTCATACCATATACTGCCATGATCGATACCTCGTGAATGATGAATCGTTGCCAGTGGATCCTAAATCATGAATCGTGAAGAGTTTAAAAAACCAGGACCCGGTTCACGATCCATGAGTTAAATGCTGTCTATGTCCTCTTCGGTTATACAATATCCTTCATGGCCGGGCCAGTAAAGGAAGCGATGGCAGTGGGGACATTGGAGAATCTCTTCATCACGCTGGAGTTCTATGAATTTCTGAGGCGGGATGTTCATGTGGCATACTTTGCAAACGCCGTTTTCCACCGCAGAAACTGCAATTCCGGCTTGTTTGTAAAAGAGGAACTCGGTCTTCTTTAAAAGTTCAGGGGTTACCTTGTCACGCACCAGTTGGCGAATAGCTTCGAGACGATCGAGCCGGCCTTTCAATTCGTCGCTCTCGCGCTGGAGAACTGCTCTCTCTTCCTCCAGCTTCCCCCGCCTTTCGGCCAGGTCCTTTTCCAGTTCGGCGGCTTCGCTGCCAAGACGTTCGATTCTTTCCATAAGCTCCAGGGCGCTGTCTTCGTTCTTGGAGACTTCCTTTTTGGTGTCATCGATCTCTTTGAGCATCGCCTGATATTCTTTATTTGTTTTTACCTCGCCCAATCTGGTTTTCTGACGACCCATACGCGCTCGAAGATCTTCGATCTGCTGCTCGATCGAGCGGTGAGTTTTCTTTGCATCGTCGTGCTCTTCTTTTTTCGAAAGATATTGTCCCTCGAAATATTCGAATTCTTTTTCCATCTCGGCGATGCGGCGGGGGGCTTCCTCGTAGCCGCGAATCAACTGGTTCTTCTTGTCTTCAATCTTCTGGTACTCGATTAGACACTTGAGTTGGTCAAGCAATTCACTACCTCCCTACACCGGTGGGCACGGTAATGCGGCCATCCGCTCTCCCACCCTGAATATTCTATATCGGCGGACACCCATGCTGTGCCCAACCTCGTACATCGCAACTGCTTTTGACGTTGCGCATAAGTTTATCCACTCAAGCGACCAACTTAAACGGATCTTTCTCCGATTTTGAAACGAAAACTTCAAGTTCTACGGCCTCTGTTCTTGCCATCGACCGTAAATAATCGCCAAAGGGCTCGAGAATGAGCTTCTCCGACGCGAAATGCCCAATATCTATAACCGCCAGGCCGCTTTCTTCAGCAAATCTTGCATCGTGGTATTTCAAGTCTCCGGTGATGAAAACCTCGGCCCCGGCTGCAAGGACTTTTCCCATCATGCTGCCGCCGCTTCCAGTGCAAACTGCCACCCTGGTAACCGGTTTTTGCAAGTCGCCGGTGGTTCGGACGACTGCCCCGCCAAGAACTCCGTTTAATGTGGCCGCAAGCGACTCCAATGTAGCTTTGTGAGGAAGCGCCCCAACCAATCCAACGCCGAGGTATTGCTCCTCACCCCGATGGAGCGCCTCAGAGTCCAGGGGCTCCGTGCCTTCCAGCTTCAGCAAATCTTTTAGCTGTGCGTTTGTGCCCTGACTGGCGGCATCGAGATTTGTGTGCGCCGCAACTATGCTTATCCCGAGAAGCAGGGCCTGTCTGATGATCGATCCAGGCCATAAATCAGTTCGGACGGAATTTATCGGTCGAAGGAGCAAAGGGTGATGCGTCACAACACATTGACATGCGAGTTCCTGGGCTTCGTTCAGCACGGAAGAGGCCGGGTCAAGTGCAACAAGGACCCTGCTAACCTGTGATTCCGGATTTCCCACCTGCAGACCGCAATTGTCCCATGATTCCGCATAACGGAAAGGCGCCCATGAATCTATCCATCGGAAAATGTCTTTTATCCTGACCATGTTCGAACTCGACCTGAGAAACGAAAAATCCCCGTATGCGAACGAGCAAATAAATATAAAGAGGGGTGTTCCTTTTGGAACACCCCTCTTGCTTCATACTGGTCCCGTGGTTCCGGTATCCTGAAGGCGCCGGGAATCTTTCTGGCGCAGATGAAACCTCCAATTAACGAATACACCATCTCCTGAGCGACCTGCCTATAGGACGATATTGCCAATCCGGGGTTACCTGGTGGGCCCACCTGGCCTCGAACCAGGGACCTGCCGGTTATGAGCCGGGTGCTCTACCAAACTGAGCTATGGGCCCGCTACACAAAACATCCAAAATTTAAGTATAATTTTCAATTTGGAAAGGTGTCAAGCGGAATCAGGTTGCAGGAGCAGGGTATCCAAAGAAAAAGCCCTGCTCACCTCATCCCGCATCTGCCACCCGACACCCGGTTACGTTTCAATAAAGCTTTTGAGCTCCTTACGGCGGCTGGGGTGGCGAAGTTTGCGCAAGGCCTTGGCTTCAATCTGTCTTATGCGTTCTCTGGTAACCGTAAAATCCTGTCCGACCTCTTCCAGAGTGTGGTCCGCTTTTTCGCCGATTCCGAACCGCATCCGCAAGACTTTTTCTTCCCGTGGGGTAAGCGTGGCTAAGGCTTTGCGGGTCTGTTCGCTCAAATTGAGGTTAATTACCGCATCAACAGGCGAAGCCACCCTCTTGTCTTCGATAAAGTCTCCCAGATGACTGTCTTCTTCTTCGCCTATCGGCGTCTCCAGGCTTATCGGCTCCTTAGCAATCTTGAGCACCTTGCGGACTTTATCGACCGGGAACTCCATTTTTTCGGCGATTTCCTCAGGCACCGGTTCCCGCCCAAGTTCCTGGACCAGGTAGCGAGACGTACGGATGAGCTTGTTGATGGTCTCGATCATGTGCACCGGTATACGGATGGTCCTCGCCTGATCTGCGATGGCCCTGGTGATAGCTTGCCTGATCCACCAGGTTGCGTAGGTGCTGAATTTGTATCCACGCTGATATTCGAACTTATCCACCGCTTTCATCAGCCCGATGTTTCCTTCCTGAATGAGGTCCAGGAACTGAAGTCCGCGATTTGTGTATTTTTTGGCTATGCTTACAACCAGACGCAGGTTGGCCTCAATCAACTCGCTCTTGGCCAGCTTGGCGCGAATGGCTCCATCCTTCACTCGGCTCAAAAGTTGCCTGAGAGACCCGCAATCCATTTTGGCTTCCATTTCCAGGGCGCTTATGCGTTCACTGGCTTCTGCGGCCCTGGCTCGGAGCCTGTCGAATTCATGTCCCGAGAGCCCATGCGTATCCCTCGGGCAGTCCCCGGCCTCCTCCAGGCCGAACTGTACGAAAGCCTGTCTTGGACTGCAATCTTTCTTGCCAACGCGATGCATGCAATCCTTCAGGGTTTTTTCGGCATTTTCAATAGCCATAAGATGGCCGTTGAGTTTCTCGATTATGCTGTCGATATGACGACGGCTTAGCTGGAGCCCTTTGAGAAGGTTTACAATCTGTTCCTTGTTCTGCTGGACCTGGTTCTTGAGCTCGAATTCTTTCTCCTGATCGATGCTTCCGTCCAATAGAAGCGCCTGCAGGGATTTATTCTCCAGGTCAAGGCGCTGCACCTCATCGAGGATACCTATGATTCGATTCTTGTGTGCTGCTTCTTCTTCTTCGCTGATCTCTTCCTCTACCTCGCGGATTATCTCATTGATGCGGTAGCCTTCACTCTGAAGCCTGTCCTTGAGGCTCATTATCTGCTTTATGCCAATCGAAGACTCCATGATGGCATTAAATATTTCGCGCTCCCCGGCCTCAATCCGTTTGGCTATTTCGACCTCTCCGTCACGCGTAAGCAGTGAAACCTGCCCCATTTCCCTCAAGTACATCTTAACCGGATCGGTTATCCGGTTGGCCGTATCTGCCTCGAGCTGCAGGTCGTCTTCCTCTTCCTCCATGAGAGTCTCCGAGTCGGAGGTCGGCGGGACTACCCGCACCTGTCGGTCGGAATCGACGATTTCGATTTCCATTTCATCGAAAATTATCATCATCTCATCGAGTTTGTCCGCGGTGACAATTTCTTCAGGCAGCGCTTCGTTAACTTCGTCCAGCGTCAGGAATCCCTTCTCCTTGCCCACCGCGATCAAACGGTTCAGATCGTCGAGTTCCGCTTTGCCCAACGCAGGGTCGCGCCTCTGCTTGGCATCCTTTTCGGTCATCAGCTAACTCCTAAACGTTATCGGAAAAATCACTAACGTTGGTTCTGGCCTTAAGATTCCTGATCTCCATGAGAAGGTTCATCATTTGAGCACGGTCTCCGTTTCTTTCGGCCTCTCGCAGCGACTGCTGCAATTCTTTGGTCCTCTTCTTTGCCATCCTTTTGGTCAAAGCTTGACACCAATGCCGCATTTGAATTTCCGGCTCTTCGAGTTCATAGGGTTCCAGGAGATATCGCGTATAGAGTTCATGCAAATCCGACTCGCGAAGTACATCGTATACGGAAGCCACGTCATACTCTTCAGCGCTGCAGACCCCTGCCTGGCAGAGCAGGTCAGCCATGGCGGCGAGCTTGGATTCTTCAAAACAGCAAATTACATCAGACTCTCGCACGCATTCAATCAGTGCGGGGTACCTGATCATGAGCCTGAGTACCTTTTCCTCCAGAGATTCGATTTGCGCCTGTTTTGAGTAGTCGGGCGACCACGGATGCGAATGTCGGGACTCCTGCTTACCGCGTTTGTCGTGCAAAAGCTGCGCCTCGGCCACTTTTTCGGTAATCGAAAACCGGTCTGCTATAATGTTCAGATACTCCGATTTGAGAAGCGGCTGCCTCACTTCCTGGAAAATTGGCTGCAGATGGGAGAATATCTTCACTTTTCCGGCTGAACTTCCATCCCATGACGAAACGGCCTTGCGAACAGCGTAAACTCCAAGCTCTTCCCTGCGCTCGATAAGACACTCAAGCTCCGTCAGGCCAAATTTTTTAAGAAAATCGTCCGGGTCCAACCCATCCGGAAAACGAATGCAGCTAACCGAAAGCTCATCCGACAAAAATAAGGGCAGGGCTCGCAACATGGCCTTCTCACCCGCCTCGTCGCCATCGTAGGCGAGCACGACTTCCTCGCACATCCTGGACAGAAGCCTCACCTGCTGGCTGGTGAGGGCCGTCCCCAGAGTCGCGACTACCCGGTAGAAACCCTGTGCATGGAACGCCAAAAGGTCCATATAGCCTTCCACAAGCAGCGCTTGCCTGACCTTGCCGCACGCCTGCCGAGCCACTGAATACTGATAAAGCATTTTCCCCTTGTGGTACACGGGAGTCTCAGGGCTATTGAGGTACTTCGGTTCGTTCTTCTCATCCTGGGATAAGATTCTCCCTCCGAAGGCAACAATGGTGTCGCGTTCATCCCGTATGGGAAAAATCAGTCGATTTCTGAAGCGGTCGAAAAATCTCGAAGAATCATTTGAACTCTGTATCAGCAGTCCAGCCTTAACAGCCAGCTCAGGTTCGATTCCACTCTTTTTCAGATGTTCCAGCAGCCGGTCTCCCCCGATAGGGGCATATCCCAGCTTCTGAGATTCGACGACTTCTTCAGGAAGCCCGCGCGCCACTATATAATCGCGCACTATTTTGCCTTCCGGGGCCACATGAAGCCGGCGGTAGAAGAAATCAGCCGCGCATTCAACGGCCTCGATAATCCGCCTGCGCTCTTGTTGACTTGCCAGCAGCAAATCGTCTCGGACAGCGTTGTCCTTCTGAGGCAATGGGATATTGTAGCGTTCGGAAAGATATTTAACGGCATCAGCAAAAGTAAGGTTCTGATGCTTCATAACAAAATTGAGGACATCGCCCCCGCTTCCGCATCCGAAGCAGTAATAAAGCTGGTTATCCGCATCCACCTGGAAAGAAGGCGTCTTCTCCTGGTGGAACGGGCACAATCCAACATGACGATTGCCGGACCGGCGAAGCTGGACCGCTCGGCCTATTACCTCGACAATGTCCACTGCCTGCTTAACAAGAGTGGCAATTCCGGAACCGGTCACTCAGCAAGCCTTCCATGGGTGAAAAAGGAAACGGACAGGAAAATCAAAGAGTAAAAAATCACGGATATTTAGCCTCTGGCAGCCGCCAAATCAAGTTTTATTTGCGGAAGGGGCGCCATCGCCCGTTTGCGGCTTCCATTACTCCAGTCTGCGCCGGACCGATTCATTGACCATTTTGCCGTCAGCCCGACCGGCCACTCTGGGCATGAGAACTTTCATCACGCGCCCCATGTCTTTGAGAGAAGCGGCCTCGGTTTCAGAAACAGCTTCTTCGACCAATTGTTCCAGTTCTTCTGATGAGAGTTGTTGCGGCATGAAATCCTGGAGGACCTGGATTTCGTTTTCTTCTTTCTCGGCGAGGTCCGCACGCCCCCCCGGCCTTGAACTGTTCAATGGAGTCACGGCGTTGTTTCACAAGGCTCGCTATCACCTGGTGGATCTCGGTCTCGCTCGGCTGCCGCCTCATTTCCTTTTCCTTGAGTTTGAGTGAGGTGAGGAGCATCCGCAGGGCGTCTTTGGCAGTATCGTTTTTCTCCCGAATTGACTTCCTTAAGGTCTCTTCAATTCTCTGGTAGAGTTCCATATTCGACCTCAGTGCGAAAAATTATCCGGCTCTTTCTTTTTTTACCTTTTACTTTTTTCTCTTAACTTTTTCTATCGCGTCTCTCAGATTAAGTGTCCCCTCGTAGATTGCCCGGCCGGTTATAACACCGAGCAGTCCGATCGAAGCGAGTGGAAGAAGCTTCTCTATATCTTCCATGGTCGAAACCCCACCCGAAGCAATGACCGGCGCCCCTGTCTCCTCCATCAGCCGGCGCGTAGCTTCCATGTTCACACCGGTCTGCATTCCGTCTCTATGGATATCCGTGTAGATGACCGCAGCAAGTTCGAAATCTTTGAACCGCAGTACAAGACTCACCGCTTCTGTCCGGGTCGATTCCTTCCATCCTTCCACCGCGACATAACCGTCTCTGGCATCCAGTCCGAGGGCAATTTTGCCTCGATGCCGCCGGCAAGCCTCCTCGATCACTTGCGGCTCCCTCAGCGCGGCCGTGCCGACAATTACCCTGGCCACCCCTGATGAAAGGTAGCGATCGATGTTTTCCAGGGTCCTTATGCCGCCTCCAACCTGGACCGGGATAGATACGGACCGGGCTATCCTTAAAATAATCGCCTCGTTTACCGGCCTTTTCGCGAATGCTCCATCGAGGTCAACCAGGTGAAGCCACTCTGCGCCTTCGGCCTCCCAGTGCTTCGCCACCGCAACCGGGTCCTTGCCGTAGACAGTAGCGCGCTCAGGGTCTCCCTGCATCAGACGAACGCAAAGTCCGCCTTTGATGTCTATGGCCGGAAAGATGATCATTGGCCCTTTGCACCTATGAACATTCTGAACAAATCCTCACCGGACTTGAGCCTCAAACCGGCCGCACTCGCGTCCTTTTCACAATATCTGAAGCCTTTGCCCGATCCCGGACCACCGGATTTTAGATCGTCTATGAGTAGGAATGGGACCGGATCTGAAGAATGCGTTCGAATCGATATGGGGGTAAAATGGTCCGTTGCAACCAGCAAGTGTACCCTGCCGAATTTCCTCGCCCCATCTGCAATTGGTCCCACAACGTGTCTGTCGAAACTCTCAATGGCTTGAATCTTGATATCGAGACTTCCAGTGTGCGAAGCTTCATCCGGCGCTTCAATGTGCAGGAAAACGAAATTTCCCTGATCGAGCGCCGCAAGCGCCGCCTCAACTTTGCCGCGATAGTTGGTATCTATATAACCGGTTGCGCCTTCAACCTTCAGGGGCTCCAAACCCGCATAAACTCCGATGCCCTTTAGAAGGTCCACGGCAGAGACCATTGCACCGCGCAGTCCGAACCTCTCAAGTGAGGGCATAGAGGGAGCTCGCCCCTGCCCCCACAGCCAGACGGCGTTTGCAGGACTTTTTCCTGCTTTCTCCCTTCGGATGTTGACCGGATGCTTTTCAAGCACCCGGGCGGCGTTTTCCGTAAAGTCACGCAGAATCTGCTCGGAGATATCGTATTGCGCTACGGGCTGGCCAAGAATGTCATGGGGCGGAGTTGTGCGGACATCCTCCCGTCCACCCTTCCAAACAACAAGCTGCCTGAAGCCCACCCCCGCGTATAGCTTCAGAGAAGTGCCCGATACTGCACCCTGGAGGTCTGCAACTATCTCGTGGGCTTCCCGAGTGGAGATATGCCCGGCTGAGTAGTCTCCCATTATGAGCTTTCCGGCTTCGTCCCTTCCGAGAAAAACCAGGTTGCACCTGAAAGCGACATCATCGGGATCGAGCCGCACTCCCATGCTCGCCGCCTCCAACGGTCCTCTTCCGGTGTGATAAATAGCCGGATCATAGCCAAGAAGGCTCATGTTAGCCACATCGCTCCCGGGCTCCATCCCCGCAGGGACCGTCTGTACCGTCCCCAGAGAACCCATTTGGACAAGCCGGTCCAGATTCGGAGTGCGGGCGGCCGCCAGGGGAGTGAGCCCCCCAAGCTGATCGAGAGCGTAATCTCCCATCCCGTCGCCGACAAGAATAATGAATTTGTCATCCATGGCAAAGTGCAGTATATTTTTAATGGCTAGTGTGCGTCGTTCTCGATCCGTATCAGCACAGTCGGGGCGAGTACGACGTCCAGGTTATTGATCTCTTCAAAGGCTTTTCTTACGCTGCTCTCCAGCGCCTCATGGGTAATCATCACAAGGGGGACATAGTCCGCGTGGCGTCCCTTTTGAATTACTGCCGCAATGCTGATCCCGTGTTTTCCCAGTATGCCTGAGATCTTGGAGAGCACACCCGGCTTGTCGAGCGCTAGAAATCTAAAGTAATAGGAAGTGAAGACATCGGAAACAGGTTTTATCTCTATCTTCTGGAGCCTGTCCGGCAGGAAGGCCAGCGAAGGAATTCTTCCGGGGGTTTTGTTGAGAATGTCCCGGGCAACGTCTATGAGGTCGCTCACCACGGCGCTGCCGGTAGGCATCATCCCCGCTCCCATGCCATAGAGCATTACATCACCCACCGCATTACCTACTATGTGCACCGCGTTATAAGCGCCCTTCACACTGGCAAGCACGTGATTTTTGGCGATGAGTGTCGGGTGGACCCGCATTTCCAGCCGGTTTTGCTTATTCCTGGCGATTGCCAGCAGCTTTAACTGGTATCCGAACTCTTCCGCGTATTGGATGTCCAGCGGATCGATTGCCGAGATCCCTTCGACATAGACCCGGTCGAACTGAATCGGGGTGCCGAATGCTATCGCGCTCGCGATGGCAAGCTTATGCGCGGTGTCAATTCCCTCAATGTCAAGAGTCGGATCGGCCTCGGCATAGCCGAGCGCCTGGGCTTCCTTCAGCGCCTCGCCAAACGAGAGTTTGTCGTCTGTCATCCTGGTGAGGATATAATTTGCAGTACCGTTTAGAATACCGAAGAAGGTGCTGATCTGGTTGGAAGCGAGCCCCTCGCGCAAAGACTTGATAAGGGGAATCCCCCCCCCTACGGAGGCCTCAAAGCCAATCGAAAGCCCTTTGCTTTGCGCGAGCCCGAACAGCTCATTGCCGTCATGGGCAAGCAGTGCCTTGTTCGCAGTAACTACGTGTTTTCCATTTTCAAGCGCAGAGCAGATAACTTTCCTGGCAGCGTTCAACCCGCCTATAAGCTCGATTACTATGTCGATTTCAGGGTCTTTAAGAATATCCTCAACATTATTGGTGAGAGTTTCGGGCGAGACCGCGACCGGCCTCTCGCGCTCCAGGTCAAGGTCGGCAACACGTCGAAGATCCAGAGGGACCCCAAGCCTGCTCTCTATCAACTCACCGTTCTCACGAAGCACCTGTACGACCCCGCAGCCGACAGTTCCCCAGCCCACAAGACCGACGCCAATTTTTCGCATTGAAGCCCCCTAAAATTAAGAAAAAGGCAAAAGGCAAAAAAGAAATGAACGCTTGAACTTTTACCTTTTTGCCTTTTTACTTTTTACTTTCTTCTCTAACCGACCGCTCGCTTTTTAGGAGAAACTGTTTTTTGCAATGCCTTGCGAAGGCCTCGTATAGCTTGCCTTGTCCGCATTTCATTCTCAACCAGGGCAAAACGCACGAATTCATCCCCGTATTCTCCAAACCCCAATCCCGGAGATACAGCTACCTTGGCCTCTTCGATGAGGTATTTGGAAAAATTCACCGAACCCATCCATCGAAAAGATTCTGGGATCCGCGCCCATACGAACATGGTCCCTTTGGGCTTTTCGGTCGGCCACCCTACACGGTTCAAGCCTTCAATGAGAATATCGCGCCGGGATTTGTACACCGAAACAATTTCATTCACGCATGACTGGTCGCCTTTGAGGGCCACGGTGGCCGCAATCTGTATGGGCTGGAACACCCCGTAATCCAGATAGCTTTTTATGCGGGTAAGAGCGCCTATCATTTCGGCGTTGCCAACACAGTAGCCAACCCGCCATCCTGCCATGCTGTAGCTCTTGGACATGGAAAAGAATTCCACGCCGACTTCTTTTGCACCAGGGGCCTGGAGAAAACTCGGGGCCTTGTACCCGTCGAAAGTAAGATCGGCATAGGCGAGGTCATGGATTACCATGATCCTGTTCTCACGTGCAAATTCGACTATCTTCTTGAAGAAGTCTAGGTCAACGACAGTTGTTGTCGGATTGTGAGGAAAACAGATAACCATCAGCTTCGGCTTGGGCCATGTTTGTTTTATGGCTATTTGAAGATCTTCCAGAAAATTACGGTCCGGCCCGATCGGGACAGATCTTACATCTCCCCCTGCTATAATCGCCGAGTAAGGGTGGATGGGGTAAGTGGGGTTGGGAGCAAACACGACATCCCCGGGACTTATCAACACAAGCACCAGATGAGATAGCCCTTCCTTGACGCCCATGGTGACCACTGTTTCTCTGTCAGGGTCGAGGTCAACATCATAATTTCTCTTGTACCATTCGGCCACTGCCTCACGCAGACGGGTTATCCCGCGTGACGCCGAATAGCGGTGGTTGTGCTTCTTTCTGGCAGCTTCGACAAGCTTTTCTATGATGTGTTTAGGGGCCGGCTGATCCGGGTTTCCCATTCCCAGATCTATAATGTCTTCACCTGCCCAGCGCTTCTCCATTTTGAGAGCGTTTACCTCGGCAAACACGTAAGGCGGCAGCCGGTGCATTCGGCTTCGTTCTGCGATGTTGAAACTCATGATAGGTATTCTCCAATTCAGGCTATTGAATCTTGAAAGGATAATATTTTAGTGACCGAAATGTCAAACATAACATGGTCTTTATTCAAAACAGTCAAAGTGTTCTAATAAGGTGCCCCGGTCTAAAAACTTGTGCGTAACCGTGCGGGTCTGCTAAATTAATTTCAGTGCTTTTCATTTTAAAAATGCTGGAGCGCAAAGACAACCTATGAAACAGGTGATTCTGGGAACAGCCGGCCACATCGACCACGGAAAGACCTCGCTTATAAGGGCACTCACCGGAATCGATACGGATCGTCTAAAAGAAGAAAAACTGCGGGGGATCACAATCGAACTGGGGTTTGCGCACATGGAAATGCCTGGAGGCGAACGCCTCGGGATTGTCGATGTGCCCGGCCACGAAAAATTTGTCAAACACATGGTCGCTGGGGCAACAGGCATCGATTTGGTAGCTCTGGTGATAGCCGCCGATGAAGGCGTCATGCCTCAGACCCGGGAACACATGGAGATTTGCGAACTTCTCCACGTGAAAAAGGGTCTCGTTGTTCTAACCAAGACCGATCTCGTCGATGATCCGGAGTGGCTGGATATGGTCCGCGAGGACATAGCAGAGTTTCTTAAAGGCACTTTCCTGGAAGGCTGTGAAATAATTGCCGTCTCGGCGGCAACCGGCGAAGGGATCGACGCGTTGAAAAATTCGCTTGCCGGGCTTTTTGCCGAAGTCGAATCGAGAAGCTCGGAAGGCCCGTTCCGGTTGCCCGTCGACCGGGTTTTCACTATGCGCGGGTTTGGGACGGTTATTACTGGGACGAGCATCTCCGGGCGGCTTCAGATCGGAGACCCCGTAGTTATTTACCCGAACGGACTCAAAAGCAAAGTGCGGGGAATCCAGGTCCACGGAAACGACGTACAGGAAGTTCTTCCGGGCCAGAGGACCGCTGTGAATCTCCAGGGGATGGAACGGGCGCTCATCGAACGCGGAAATGTTCTGGCTTCTGCAGGCGCGCTCTCGCCTTCCCACATGGTAGACGTTCAGCTCGAACTCCTGCGAAGCGCTCCGCGGCCGCTAAAACATAGAGCAAAAATCCGGTTTCACAGCGGGACAGCCGAGCACTTGGCCACGATCATCCTGCTTGACCGGGAGGAATTGAAACCGGGCGATAAAACTTTCGCACAGGTAAGACTCGATCTGCCCACCGTCGTCCTGCGCGGAGACCGTTTTGTCCTGCGCTCCTATTCCCCGGTTCAGACGATTGGAGGCGGGGCCGTCCTGAATCCGCTCCCCCGCAAGCACAAAGGACCGGCTAAAAAGGAGGCTGCCAGGGCCCTTGAACAGCTCTATACCAGCTCCGATCCCGAAATTATCCTCTGGCACCTGCACGACGCCGGGTGGGCTGGACTTTCCGAGGCCGATCTCCGTATAAGGGCCAATGTGCCTCAGAAGTTCCTCGAAAAGACACTGCAGCAATTTACCAGCACGAAAAAAGTGGTGCTCTACGATAAGGAAAACAGGAGGCTGATTCACCCGGATGCCCTGGAAGAAATGAAATCTTCCGTCATGGAGATTCTGGCCGACTATCATGGCCGCTTTCCACTCAAAGCCGGAATGCCTAAGGAGGAAATCCCCGCCCTTCTTTCAAAGCCTTTAGACGTAAAGATCTACAACTTTGTTCTGCGACAGCTTGCCGAAGCGGATCAGGTCGCCCAGGAAATGGAATGGGTGCGCTTGACTACGCACAAAGTTGCTCTGAATAAAGACGAGGACACCATCCGTCAAAAAATCGAAAAGGCCTTTCGTGATTCGGGCTTGCAGCCTCCCTTCTTCAAGGAAGTTGCATCGGGGTTGCCCGGCACCGCCAAACAGCACCAGGAAGTACTCCAATGGATGCTGGCAAAAGGGACCCTGGTGAAAACGAAGGAAGAAATCTACTTTCACGCCTCAGCAATGGCCGAACTGCAAAACCGGCTGGTAGCCTGGCTCAAAGAACACGGCGAAATTACCACCCCCCAGTTCAAGGAGATGACCTCCGTAAGCCGCAAGTATACTATTCCGCTTCTCGAATACTTCGACGGCCAGAAGGTTACAATCAGGGTGGGGGAGGTGAGAAGACTCAGGGGCGCCTGATGCGTTGGCGCCCGACCGTTCTTATACGGAATACTTCGTATTTATTCCAGAAAATCCTCAACCAGTCTTTTCCACCCGATTTCAGGTGCTTCTTCGACAACATCCCGGGCAGGCTCGGCATCGGGAGCAACCAGTGAAAGCTTCGATTCCACGGCCAGCACGGCGTTTAGATTCATGGCCTCATCGTCAATCCATGACAGGCCTTCCGAGTCGAAAAGCAGGTTGCTTAGGTTCGCCTGGAGGTTTGAAGGCTGAATGACCATAAGCCAGCCGTCCTCATAGGGCGCGTCGTTGGCCATGGAAGCTTTGTCAACAATGTTGTGGTTCACTGCTACCACCACGCCGTCCACCGGGCTGTTAATTACAGCTTCCCTGCCGGATCGCCTGAGGACCACGGCCGGTTTACCCTGTTGCAGCGTCGAACCCGGTGCGGGCGCATCAATCTCATCCTGATGCCCGAGCAGTCGCAGGGCAAAATCATCGATTCCCATACGCACCATCCCGCCATACTCTATCCGAGCCCAGCTGTGACCTTTGTGATAGTAGTAATTGCGGGCCATATCGTATCCCGATGCGTTGCCGTGCAGTGTGCGCCCGGGGCCTGGTGTAAGATGGCCTTCATCTTCGATCGCCTGTTCGACCGGGCATTTTGAACAGTCCTGTGAGGTGCACAAGCCGTAGGAAATCCGGCCGCTCAGCATGTGTCTGCACTTGCCCTTCGACATCGCCCACATCCAACTGCGTGTGCCGCCTTTCCCGGACGCAGCACCCTTTTCTTCGAAGGAGGCCCGGACCTTCTTCTCGATCGAACAACCAAGACAGTCGAAAGCGTTCACGCACTCAGCAGATTCGATCACACCGGCTTTACTCCAGATGCACTCCTCGTTCGGCATCGAAAATACCACCGGCCGCCCCGTCGGTTTTCGATCTCTTGTGTCCATGATAACCCCCTTCTATTCTGAAAAAGCTGAAGGTCCCCTGGTCTATTTCGATATTGCCCGCACTGAAAATGCAGCATTATTCGAGCCAACAGCTCAGATCCGGTAAGAATTTTTTCAACTGGCCGTTTTTATACTATTTTTGCCTTTGCGGATTAAATGGCCGGGTCAAGAAATCACATGAAAGTATCCAAAGCAACGCGGCAAACTGCATCAATACCTGCGCCGAGTCTGGTATTGCTAGCTATTTCCGCTAGATATGAGAGTGATGCGTTTTGCACCTATGTGGTGCATCCTGCACCATCCGAACGCGTTGCATGATGCACCACCAGGCTCGGCAATGTTTCCGATCACGTCCTTTGGTACACCAGGAAACCGTGAAAAGCACGGCCCCCGGGTGCCCCGGGTATCCCGGCCGCCGGTCCCACCGGATCGTCATCACCAGTTCAATCCCAAAATACATTAGACAATGGCGGAGAACCATGATTGAATTCGAAGCAAGTCATAAACCTTCCGAGCGAACTCATGATTAAAAGCATCAGCATAGAGAATTTCATGTCGCACGACGCCACGTTGATAGAGCTGGCCCCGGGAGTAACGGTGATAACCGGCCCTAACAATGTGGGGAAAAGTGCAGTGGTGGAGGCAATCAGGTCCCTGGTCCAAAATCCCAGTCCCAAACACTCCATTCGTCACGGCGCAAAGCAGGCGACTGTCAGGTTGGAGCTTGATTCCGGAGAAATTATCGAGTGGGTGCGCTCTGAAAAGGCGGCTTTTTATCGTCTGGTGAGAGCCGCCGAAAGTGAAGATGAAACCGCCGGTATAGAAGAGTTTCATAAGATCGGCCAAAGCGTGCCCGAAGACATTATGGCCCTGCTGCGTTTGGGTCCGGTGCAGACGGAAAGCGGTGAGATCGATATCCATATCGGCAATCAGCGCGAACCCATCTTCCTGTTATCCATTCCTGGATCATATGCCGCAAGTTTTTTCGCTGCGTCCACCGAAGCGGAATATTTGCTGCGAATGCGCCAGGCCCTGAAAAGCCGTGTTGATGTTGCCAAAGCTACCGGCAAAGCTCTTGCCGCCGAGAGTAAAATCGCTGAAAGCGGCCTTCTTCATTATCAACCGCTGGACCTTCTTGAACCGGAGGTGGAAAAGGCTGAAAGGTTATTTGAGTCAATCTGTCGAAGCCAAAAATCGATTCCTGAACTCGACGGGGCCATTAGAATTCTGGCGGACAGGGAAGAACATCTTTTTCGGCGCGGCCAAAGCGCAGCGATGCTCGAAACCGTTAAGCCGCCTCCTCGACTTCAGGAGGTCGACGTTTTGGAGTCCTTGCTCGACCAATGCCGGGAAAAAGAAGCGCAAGCAAGAATGGCGGCCGACCTGTCCCTGGTGCTTGTCCCTCTTGGCGTTCCTCCTGTGGCCTTGGAGACGGCCAACCTGGCTCCCCTGGTCAGGCAGGTTGCAGACGCAGGGAGGATTCTTGAACTGTATAGGGAAGACCACGATGCCCTGACTGGTCTCGAAGGGCCGCCTGAAATAGATGACCTAACCGATCTCGAGCGCCTGTTGAATGAAGTATTCTCGTGTGACCTGCGTGGAAAGCGGCTCCGCGAAAACCGCGACAGCTTGGCTAATCTCGCTTTACCACCTGATTTGGGTGACGTTTCCGACCTTCCCGGTATAATCGAGGATCTTGCTTACAGCCATGCCGGCCATAGGTTTTTAACGGCGTCATACGAGGCAATGGCAAGCCTGTGCGCCGTTCCGGAGGCGGTCTCGACCGGGCATCTGGAAGATCTTATCAGAGAAATGGGCGAGATAAACGAACGGATCTTTCAAATGGAGCAGAAAAACAGTTCTGTGAACCAGACTCTGCACCAAAAGCGTCAGGAATTGGAACAGCTTATCCGGGAAACGGGCATTTGCCCATTGTGCGGAAGCCCCATGGATATCTCCCACATTCTGGAGGGCATGCATGGATGAAGACCATTTGTTCTCGCCGGACCCTCACTCTTATACCGGTCTGCTTTTCATTGGCGATCCGCATGTGGCGGCATCACCGCCGGGTTACCGCTTGGACAACTACAACCGGGCTATCCTGGCAAAATTGGCCTTTTCATTGGAAGCAGCCCGGATACACAACCTCCTTGCTGTTGTGCTCGGCGACCTGTTTCATTTGCCGCGCAACAACCCCAATTCCTTGCTGGTAGATTTGATCGAGCTGTTCCGCCCCTCCAATCCCTTTGTGTTGGTTGGAAACCATGATAAGCATGAGGCCAGGCTCACCCGGGACGTGTCCCTGTCCGTAATTCAGGCGGCCGGGGTCATCAGGCTCATTGATCGGCCGGGACCGGTATGTTCCCTTAAGGTAGGGAATTATCATGTGCTTTTGGGGGCTTCCCCCGATTGGACTCCTCTTCCGTCCCGTGTCGAAAAAGGGCCAAATGATTTTGTTATCTGGCTGACGCACCACGATCTCGGATTTCCGGGCTATGACGCTTCGCATGTGTCACTCAAAGAGATTCCCGGAGTCGATATGGTGGTCAACGGTCACCTGCACACTCCTAAACCACCCCAGCAATGCGGCGCCACGCTCTGGTTCAACCCGGGTAATATTGCGCGTTTGACTTTGAGTCCTTTCAACAGGAGCATAACGCCGTCGGCTTTCATATGGAGACCTCCGATCATGGAGTTGGCGCCTGTGTCGTTGCCTCATAGCCCGTTTTCAGAAATCTTCCCGGACCTGGCCGGTCCGGAGGGACCCGCTCCAGCCCAGGATCCTGAATCCCTTTTTATCAAGGGGCTGGAGAACTTGCTAATACGAAAGACCACCGAGGGTGTTGGGATCAAAGCCTTTCTGGAGGCAAATCTTGTTCCGGGCGACCCCTTGGATGCCGACATTTGGGAATTATACGAGGAGGTAGTAAATGCAGAAAAGTAAAGCACCGGGGCAAAAAGCAGACGATACAACTTACCCTTGGGATAAAACGGTTCAGGATAGGCTGGAGAGTTTAAAAGTAGACTACAGGGAGCTGGAAACCAAAAAGATCCAAACCGAAACCAATATCAAGAACCTGGAAACTGAGCTGAAAAAGCTTCGCGAACAGGCCGAGAAAAGTTACGGCACCAGCGACCTGGAGGAGCTGAGGAATCTTCTTGAAGCCCGCCGCAGAGAAAACGAGCAGTTGGTGACTGAATATGAACAGCACATACAGGGCATCAAAAAGAATTTGGCTGAAATTGAAAGCAAGACTGAGTCTGAATCCTCATGAATGTCGAAATGTCACAAGAATTGCCGCTGCCGGCCGGCCCTGAAGAAATTCGCCGGCGGTTCCAGGAACTTCGCTGGCAAGAGCGTGTCCTTGCCGAACAACTTGAAAAAAACCGGATCAAGATGGCGCAAATCGAAGCCTTCCTGAGCCGGACGCCCCAGATTGCCGACAGGTTGGATCAATTGTCCCAACAAATGTTCGGCGACATCCTGGACGAGGTCGAGCAAAACCTTACTTATGCCTTGCGGGAAGTCCTCGAACAGGAACTGAAAGTGATCACTACACGGGAAGTGAAAAAGGGAAAGGTTAACATCACTTTCGGAATCGAGCGGAAAGGGCAACGGGAGGACATTCTCACGGGTCAGGGAGGTTCGGTGTGTAACGTTGTCTCGGTGGGGCTCAGACTTATTGCTCTTTCGCAGGTCCCCGAAAAAGAACACCGCCGTTTTCTGGTCCTTGATGAACAGGATTGCTGGCTCCGTCCCGACTTGGTGCCCCGTCTCATGCGCATCATTCACACTATCGCCCAAAGGTTGCAGTTCCAGGTCCTGGTTATCAGTCACCACGATGTCAATCTGTTCCGGGAATACGCCGACCGTATCTACCGCCTGTTGCCGCCGGCAACTGAAGCATCCGGGGTCGAAGCGGAGCTGATTGAGTTCCTCGATCGAACCTGATTGCAAGAGGGCTAAAAGCGCTCAGTGATCCGAACATAAAAATTCTGTGACGACATCCTGCCGATCGACAAGGAGGAGAGGAGTACGGCACACAGCCTATTTTTCTGTGTGATTTCATATTGTTATTACGATTTAGTCCATTTGTGCCCTTTCCCATCTAACTGCTTGTTTTTGTTAACTGAAAATACCCGTGATAGCTGCTTTCATTACGGTCTCATCACATTTAATCTCTTCACTCTAAATGGTTGCTGTATCTTGCCGGAAACATCATCTGTCTCAGTTGGCCAAGGAGAGTGGCGCCGCGGGGATGCAATGGCCCTCCGTGTTTCTCCGCGTTTTTCGAGGTGAAAAGCCACAAAAAATTGTGTTTATCCTGTTTTATGGTATATACGTAACGCACTCTCTTTGGGGGATACATAAGAAGGACAAGGGACAATGTCTCACGAAACTTTCTCGCCGGAAAGAAGGCGGACGATTCGCTTTAAACCCTCGGAGCTCTTAAAATCGCGACTTGGTACGGTTGACAGGCCCGCTGTAAAGATCGCCGGGGATATTGACGAGCATAAGCAGGCTTTTTCTCTCGTTCACGATACTTACCTGCGAATGGGGTATCTGAGCACTCCAAAGCCTCATGGCATGCTTTACACTATCCATACTCTGCTGCCTGAAACAGTAATGTTTGTAGCCAAGTCTTATCTAACCGTCATTTCCACTCTCACCGAGATCTTCGACACTGAGCTGTTTGGTCTCCCGATGGACGAACTGTATCGGAAGGAGCTGGACGCGCTCAGGTCTAAGGGTCGCAAAATTGTGGAAGTCTCGTCGCTGGTGACTCCCGTGGATTTCCGATGGAAGAATGTTTTCATGTACATAAACAAGATAATGTATCTGTACTCGTTAGATCGCGGCGTGAACGACATCTGCATCGCCGTGAACCCAAGGCACGTCCGTTTCTACAAACACGAACTGCTGTTCGAAGACCTCGGGCCGGAGCGTTATTACCCGAAGGTTAATGCCCCGGCAGTGGCCTTGCGTTTAAATATAGATTGCGTCCGTGAAAAACCAAAATACGCGTACGACGGGATCGATCTCGATCGCAATGTGCATGCCTATTTCCATGAGGAAGCAGGGTTCAGGGCTTCGGAGAAAACATCGGCTGTCCTACCGGGAGAGGATTCTCCCGAAAACGGCAACAGCTACTGGATTCCCAAAAATGTAAAATATTTCCTGCTTCTTGAAAAATCTATCCCGGATGGGCTGAACCGGAGCCAGAAGGAATTTCTCTTAAGAAGCTATCCGGATCTGACAATCCTGTAGTTTGCGAGTGATCGCTGAATCTGCCGGGCCGGGTTTCTTCAACCGAGGTCCCGATATGGAGATGGATGTGCCTGGACAGGCTCCCGGAAAGTTGCAAATGGCGGAGCAAGCGTTTGATGAATTTAAGAAGGTAGTGGGCGAAGGGTTCGCCCTGGACAGCGTTGAAAAAATCAGAGCATATCACCGCTGCACTATTCCCGTGGAACGGCTGATCGATGGGGTATTGCTGCCCGGTGGGGTAGAAGAAATACGGCGTATTGTAGCCATCGCCAACAGGTTCAACATAAGGCTTTATCCAATAAGCACCGGGAAAAACTGGGGATATGGTTCCGCAAACCCGGTCCGGGACCGCAGCGTCATCCTCGACCTCAGCAGGATGAACCGGATCGTCGAGGTAAACAAAGAACTTGCTTACGCAGTCATTGAGCCCGGTGTTACACAGCGCCAACTCCACCATGAATTAACCTCGACAAAAACGGGACTTATGATGGACCCGACTGGTTCCGGTCCTGCCTGCAGTGTGCTGGGAAACGCCCTTGAGCGGGGATATGGGATCACCCCCTACGGCGACCATTTCGCTTCGACGTGTGGCATGGAGATCGTTCTGCCCAATGGAGAGGTCCTTCGGACCGGTTTTGGGCACTTTGGAGCGGCCAAGGCCGCCAACGTGTACAAATACGGTGTGGGGCCTTACATTGACGGCCTTTTTACCCAGTCAAATTTTGGGATTGTAACCAAAATTGGCGTTTGGCTTATGCCTGAGCCGGAGCGGTTCGTGGCCTGCTATTTTTCCTGTGACAAAGAGAGCGACCTGGGCCGGCTGATAGATGCCCTGAGATGGCTGTTGCTCAACCGGGTTGTCAAGGGTTCCATAAACGTAGTTCACCGAAACCGCGCACTTACCATGCTGACTCGTTATCCGTGGGAAGAAATGTCCGGAAAAACCCCGTTGAGCGAGGCCGTCTACAGCCAAATGGCAGATGAAAGAAAGGTGGGCGCATGGAACGGGGTGACCGCGCTCTACGGCGCCGGTGAAGAGGTAAGCGCAGCAAAAAAGATCATAAAGAGATTGTTGCGCGGGAAAGTGGCAAGGATCAATTTTATTTCCGAGCAGAAACTCCGCATGGCTGAACGGTTTCCAAAACTTATCGGGCTCCTGACAGGCATGAACATTTCCGAGGTACTCAAGGTGCTGAAGCCATCCTTCGCGATGATGAAAGGGCAGCCGGGGGAAGTTTCTCTTCCGACCCCTTACTGGAGGATGAAAAAACCCGCCCCGCCTCGCGACATCGATCCTGCCCAAGACAATTGCGGACTTATCTGGCTAAGTCCTGTCGTGCCCATGACAAAAGAAAACGCAGAGGAATTCATCGGGATAATTCGCCCTATTTTCGCGAGGCATGGGTTCGAGGACTGCATAACCTTTACCGCCGTAAACGAGCGATGCTTCGACTGCACCCTGCCCATCCTCTACGACAAGAGCGATCCGGCCGAGACCAAACGTGCGGCTGAATGCCATGATGAATTATTCAAGGCATGCATGGACAAAGGCTACATTCCTTATAGATTGGGCATTCAGTCCATGGCCGGGCTGGTGGGCGGAGAAGATGTTTTCTGGGACGTGGTCCAAAAGCTCAAACAGGCCCTGGACCCGCAGGGAATTCTCTCTCCGGGAAGATACTCCAGGATTTAGTTCTGATGCATCAGCATTCTGTCTATCCATCCGGCCAAAGGGAATAGAAATCTCCGCCCCAGTATCCCCGCACTCAGCCACATCGTCGCACACCAGTAAGGAATACCCAGAAAATCCGGTTGGGGATATGACCAGAGCCCGGAGGAAACTCCAAAAAGTTCCACGACAAAACCGAGTCCCAGCGCGTAAGCAGCGAAATAAATATCCGGGAGGTCGTGAAACATGATGAAAAGAATTGCCGTAGAGCCGGTAGTCGTCAATAGAAGCAGGCCGTACGACCACGAAAACAGGGGAAAAACGAGGGCTGTTAACAAAAAGCCAAAGAGACTTCTTTTATCGAGCAACGCCCTGTTGTCCCCTTCACCTATGAACCGCTTCATATTGATGTAATAAAATCCCCACAGAAACAGCTCATACCAAGGCATCAGCAATACGTCATGCTGTTTGAAGGAAGATCCTCCGGACCTCCCCATGGCATAGTCCTGGATTGGGAAAAACACGGCGGAGATGGTGAAGGTTATGATTTCAACGCGGCTCAATGGACGATAGATTACAAACCACAGCGGCAAAACAACGGCGGCCGCCAATAGAGATCGATCCACAAATCTGATCACCGCCAGCGTAGCCAACAGGGCCAGAACGGACAATATTTTTTGATTCCGCCACAAAAGGTTCGGCTTTTGCATCTCTACCTCGGGACACCGGGCCGCCCTCACAAAAAATCGGGCGCGGACTGGACGCATTTTGTGACGGCCCGGCGGATAGCAGGGACACGTAGCGAAGTGAGTGTCCACCCCTCGGGGGAAATCTCCGCCTGCAATCTCATTATACATCTATTTGACCGCAGTTTTATCTAATCATTTACTTCCTCTATTCCGAGTATTTATTCGACGAAGAATATTGTGCATTGTAACTCTCTCGATTCTAAGCTGGCATCATTTATGGAACCAATGAAGCTGTTCGGATCTACCATTGTTGGAAATTTGAGTGCGGACGCCCCGCGGCAGGTTGTCTACAGAGCCATACTGACAAATTTAATGTGCCTCGTCAGCATCCCCAACCTGCTTGTATTCGGCTCTTTAGACCTGGCCGCACACCGGAATATGCAGGGCACAGTGAACTTCATACTGGACCTTTGCCTCGCTCTTCTTCTTTCTGGCGTAACTTGCTATCTCCGCCGCGGCGGCAATGTCGATCGGGCAAGCAAATTGAGCCTCGCCATTGCAGGGGTGTTCTTCGTATATTATTTCGTCATAGGAGGCATTGAAAACACGGTCTGGCTATTTATCTTCCCGCTCGCTTCCTCCTTTTTGCTCGGTAGTAGAACAGGCCTAATGGCCAGTGCCTTTCTCATGGCCACCTCGCTCATTCTTTCGCTGTGTTTGAGGGAATTCTCCCCGTCGGTGGCAGTCTATTCCGCGCCTTTCCTTGCTTGCTTCACCCTGTCGTTCATTGTTGTGGCAATCTTTTCGTTTATATTCGAGTACGTGAAGGATACGGCACACCGTGAGTTGTCGGAACAGCACAGAGAACTTGCTGCAACAAAAGAAGCAGCCGAGGCGGCCAGCCTGGCCAAATCACAATTCCTTGCCAACATGAGCCACGAGATCCGCACCCCCATGAATGGTGTGCTCGGCATGGCGGAAGTGCTGTTGGGAACAGATCTGAATGATAAACAGCGTAATATCGCTAAAACTGTATTGCGGTCAGGCGAAGCGCTTCTAAGTCTGTTGAATGATATCCTGGATTACTCGAAAATAGAGGCAGGCAAGCTGGAACTGGAGGACATCAACTTTGACCTGCGCGAGTGCGTTGAAGAAACTACACAACTTTTCGCAGAAAAGGCACATAAGAAAGGTCTCGAACTGGCGCTCGATCTGCACGACGATGTCCCTGTGGCGTTGCGGGGCGACCCGGGCCGCTTGCGCCAGACATTGATAAACCTCCTTAACAATGCCATCAAATTCACTGAGTATGGAGAGGTTTTCGTCCGCATAACCACCTTGGGAAAAGAGCAAGATTATGCACACCTTTGTTTTGAAGTCCGTGACACAGGGATTGGTATTGCCCCGGAAGCCCGGGAGCATATTTTTGAAGCCTTTTCCCAGGCAGACGGCACTACCACGCGCAAATACGGGGGCACGGGTTTGGGTCTCGCCATCTGCAAGCAGTTGTGCGAGATGATGGGTGGGAAAATCATGGTCGAGAGCACGCTCGGCAAGGGCAGCGTCTTCCGCTTCACGGTGCGCTTGAAAATCGCTTCCCATCCTCTGAACCCAGAAGTTGCCGGACATCCTCATCTTAAGGACCTGCGTGTTCTCATCGTCGATGACAATGCTACCTGCCGCGATATCCTGCATCGTCAGGTCCTGTCCTGGGGCATGCGCAACGGATGTGCCGAAAACGGCCAAAATGCTCTCGAAATGCTTAAAAAGGCAGCTTCGGTGGGTGAAGCGTATGATTTGGTGATACTCGATAGGATGATGCCGGGGATGGACGGACTCGAACTGGCGCGCGCAATCAAGGTGGATTCCGCCATTTCTTCCGTTCGACTCATCCTGCTCACTTCCATCGGCCAGAACAACGACGCAGAAACCATGAACAGGCACGGCATTTCTGCTTATCTCGTTAAACCCGCTTTGCAGTCCCAGCTTTTCAACTCCATCACTTCTGTAATAGCACCTTCATCTGTGAAATGCCCCCCATCGACATTTCCAGAGGTCGACAAGACCAAAGTGATGTTTGGAGCACCGGTGCTCCTGGTCGAGGACAATGCCGTAAACAGGGAAGTCGCGCTCTACATGCTCGAAGACCTTGGCTGCAGTGTTGAGGTGGCTTCAAATGGCCGAGAAGCCCTCGAAGCAATCTCAAAAACTCCTTTTGACCTTGTGCTCATGGACTGCCAGATGCCGGAAATGAATGGTTACGAAGCCACTCAGATCATCAGGGAAAAAGAAATACAGCAAGTAAAGCATCGAAGCGAGTCTGGTCCTGGCATTCGCCGCACACCAATCATTGCCCTGACTGCACACGCCATGCAGGGAGATCGTGAACAATGCCTTGCTGCCGGAATGGACGACTACCTCAGCAAACCCTTCAACCTGGACCAGTTGTGCACGGTCTTGAAGCGTTGGCTGCCGCCGAAATCGATCGCCGGTTTGCCCGAGAATACTCGCCTCGACGCCAGTGGTACTCAGGAAAGACAAACCACTCAGGACCGATATGAGACTTGCACCCCTTTGGATAGAACAAACGGAGAATCCGGCATGCCTGCCGGTGTGTCTTTAGATCGACTCTCTCAGATGGAACCGCTCGATCGGAAAGTGCTGGACTCCTTGAACTTTCCTCCGCGAATAGGAGAACCCAGCCTTCTCAAAAAGGTCATCGGAATATTCATGATGCATTCACCGAAGCTGATGGAAACTCTCCGTCAAGCGATAAGCCTTGGTGACGCATCTGAAATTCAAAACGCGGCCCACGGCCTAAAATCTGCCAGCGGAAACCTCGGCGCCATGGCGCTGGCAGAACTCTGTAAAGAACTGGAGAGCATGAGCCGAGCAGGGACCACTGCCGGCAGCACTTCTCTGCTGCCCGTCCTTGAAGTGGAATATGAAAGAGTTCGTGAAGCTCTGGCCGAAGAACTAAAGGAAACAGTTGGTTGCTAAGACTGTTAAACAAAAAAATCCCCTCGAACCAATTTGGATCGAGGGGATTTTTATTTTAAGATGAGGCGGCAGCGTCCTACTCTCCCACGCAGTTTGCCCGTGCAGTACCATCGGCGCAGAGGAGCTTAACGACCGTGTTCGGGATGGGAACGGGTGTGGCCTCCTCGCCATTACCACCGCCTCAAAGGCAGTTTCTGGTTTTGAGTTTTCACTTTTTAGTGAAAAACCGACCGATATAGGGGTAATGAGTTTTTTCTGACCACTGAAGACTGCATTTGAAGTTTTTTCCTGATTTTAACCCGTTGTCCTGCCAGATAGAGGATGGTCAAGCCGCACGGCCTATTAGTACCGGTTAGCTTAAGACATTACTGCCCTTACACACCCGGCCTATCAACCTCGTAGTCTACGAGGGGCCTTCAGGCAGGTTGCCCTGCGGGAATTCTAATCTTGGGGTGGGTTTCCCGCTTAGATGCTTTCAGCGGTTATCCCTTCCGAACGTAGCTACCCAGCGCTGCCCCTGGCGGGA
>CAVYEB010000001.1:745000-1058179 GCA_963767585.1 uncultured delta proteobacterium
TCCGGGACTTTCTAACATACAGCAACTACTGCCGACCTGTCAATCCCTTTCTTTCCCCGCCGTCCTTGGCGCAATCTTTTAAGAATACCACAAATCTTCGGAACATCAACCTCAAAAACTGCCCCGCCTTAAAAATTTTTAAGCAAACTCGACCCCAGAGCAGCACACTAAAACAGGGAATTCAAAATCAGGATTCTAAAAGATCACCGTGAACCAGAGGAAAAGACTCAAATTGGAACATAGTCACTTGACCGGGCGATGTCACTACCCTCTCACCCAACTTCCCCCCCCAAAGTAAAGAGCTTATCTACCGCATCAACCGGGGAGAGTCAACGGGAAAGATATCAGAGGCAAAAAAAATTCCACCGGGGGGTTCCCTGCCACTGACGACCGGTTTCTACCGCCGACTGCCCACTGACAACTGCTTTTACTAGACCGGCTCCAGGCGCGCCTGGAAGAAGCGCAGGTATTTGGGTTCGTAAACCAGTTTCAGGCCTTTCACTTTTTTGCGGTTCCAAAAGACTTCCTCGATTGCTTCGGCGGTTACGTCCATATGCGCCTGGGTGTAGACCCGGCGGGGGATGGTGACTCGCACGAGTTCGAGTCTCGGGTGGCGGTGTTCTCCGGTGTCGGGATTGCGGCCGGCCGACAAGATGCCCCTTTCCATCGTCCGAACTCCGGCTTCGATGTAGATTTCGGCCACAAGCGTCTGGGCCGGGAACAGGTCCTGCGGGATGTGGGGATAAAACCTCTTTGCATCCAGGAAAACGGCGTGCCCCCCAATCGGGACAACGATCGGCACGTCCCAGGCGATGAGCTTCTTTCCCAGGTACTCGACCTGTCCAACCCTGGCCCGAATATGATCATCGTCTACGGATTCCTCGATGCCTCGCGCCATCGCTTCCAGGTCCCTGCCCGCAAGCCCCCCATAGGTATGAAGTCCTTCATAGACCACCACGAGATTTCGCGCTTCTTCGAACTTGTCCCGGTCGTTTAAAGCAAGCCATCCGCCAATATTGACGAGGCTGTCCTTTTTTGCGCTCATCCACGACCCATCGGTATACGAGCAGAATTCAAGCAGAATTTCAGCGATCTTTTTGTCCCGGTACCCTTCTTCCCTTTGCTGGATAAAATAGGCGTTTTCTACCGCCCTGGTCGCGTCCAAAAGGATTGGAACGCCGTACCGGTTGCAAAGCTCGCGCAATTCCCGCGCGTTTTGCATTGAAACGGGCTGGCCTCCGGCCATGTTAACGGTAGCGGCAAGGCTGACGTAGGGGACCTTGTCTCGTCCGACCTTTTTTATGAGCTCTTCGAGCTTGTCCAGGTCGACGTTGCCCTTGAACGGGAGTTCGCTTAGCGGGTCGTGCGCCTCGTCTATGATCACGTCCACGAAAGTTCCGCCGGCAAGTTCCTGGTGGATCCTGGTCGTAGTGAAGTACATGTTGCCGGGTACGAAATCCCCTTTCTTTATATAGATCTGGGAAATCAGGTTTTCAGCGCCGCGCCCCTGGTGAGCGGGGACTACGTATTCGTATCCGTAAAATTTTTGGATATTGGCTTCCAGATGATAAAAATTGCGGCTCCCCGCGTAAGCTTCGTCTCCCAGCATGAGTCCGGCCCATTGGTAGTCGCTCATCGCGGCGGTGCCGGAGTCGGTCAGAAGATCGATGTAGACGTCCTCGGACTTGAGCAGAAAGGTATTATACCCCGCCTCCTGCATGCGAGCCCGGCGATACTCCAGGCTCGTCCACCGGACGGGTTCGACCATCTTCACCTTCCACGGTTCTGCCCAGGATTTTTTTGAGGGATCTCGTTTTCGCAAGGTCATTCTAGGCTTCCTCACATGACTTTATACAGGATTGACGGGAAGCGAAGCTGCTCAAAACCCGTCAAACTTCCTCAAACCCGCAACTCTGGTCCATCGATGGTCATTATGATAAGCATGTCATCTTCCTCTGCATAGGCGCAAACAACCTGTGACTGGAAACCCTTCCGGTTGGCGTTCCTCACTCGTTCCCATGTCGATCCGTTGTCGATCGGCAATTTCCGGCGCCTACACTCCGCTCTCCGTCCTCAGCGTTCAGGAAAAGCGTTCCTTCCTCATTCCTGGTTCCTAATCCTTGTCAGTCCTCCGTCCTGTTTCCTCCGTTGAACTCTATTCCCTGCGCCAGGGGCATTTGTCCGGACCAGTTGATTGTGCAGGTTTGACGGCGCATGTATGCTTTCCAGCAATCCGACCCCGATTCCCGGCCGCCTCCGGATTCCTTCTCACCTCCGAAGGCGCCCCCGATTTCAGCCCCGGAAGTGCTCATATTGACGTTGGCAATCCCGCAATCGCTCCCACGGCTGCTGAGAAACAGTTCGGACTCGAGCAGGTCGTTCGTAAAGATCGACGAAGTAAGTCCCTGCGGAACGTCGTTATGAAATTGGATTGCCCGCTCCAAGGTTTCATAGCGAATCATGTACAAAATAGGAGCAAAGGTTTCCTTTTTAACTATAGGATAGTCGTTTTCCACCTCGCAGATGCAAGGGGAAACGTAAGTCCCGGCGTCATAAATGCCTCCGGACAGGATTTCGCCTCCGAAGAGGACCTTTCCTCCCGATTCTCTGATTTCTTCCAGCGCCCTTCTCATCGATTCGACGGCTTGCGTGTCCACGAGCGGCCCCATGAGCACGCCATCTTCCAGCGGGATGCCGATCTTTACCTGCCTGTAGGCTGAAATGAGCTGCTCCTTTAATTTATCGAAGATCGAATTCTGCACGATTAGTCGCCTGATAGTGGTGCATCTCTGCCCGGCGGTCCCAACGGCCCCGAACAGGACGGCCCGGACGGCGAGGTTCAAGTCTGCGCTTGGTGTAACGATGACGGCGTTGTTTCCTCCAAGCTCGAGCAGAGGCCTCCCCAGCCGCGATAAGACGACTTCCCCGATACGTTTACCCATAAGCACGCTGCCCGTGGCCGAGATAAGCGGCAGCCGCCTGTCTGCGGCCAATCGCTCGCCGATCTCTTTTCCGGTGCCGATGACTACGTTCAAGGTTCCCTGCGGATAGCCGCAATCATTAATCACACGGGCTGCTATCGTGTTTGCTGCGATGGCGCAAAGGGGAACTTTGCTGGACGGTTTCCAAACGACCGTATCGCCGGCAATAAGCGCCAGCATGGCGTTCCAGGACCATACTGCAACCGGAAAGTTGAACGCAGTGATAACCCCTATGGGGCCAAGCGGATGATACTGTTCGAACATGCGATGTCCGGTTCTTTCGCTGTGCATGGATAATCCGTAGAGCATACGGGACTGACCTACGGCGAAATCGCACATGTCTATCAACTCCTGTACTTCCCCTTCGCCTTCCGCTCGTATTTTCCCCATCTCGAGGGAGATCAATTCGCCCAGATCTTTCTTCTTCTCGCGGAAGGCGGCCCCGATCCGCCGGACGAGTTCGCCTCGCTTTGGGGCGGGAACATCCCGCCACCGCATGAAAGCCGCCCTGGCTTTTTTCACGACGTCGTCATAGGCGGCCGAGTCGGCCTGCTTTATTTTGGCTAGAATTTTTCCGTCTATCGGCGATACGGACTCCAGGGTCTCTCCCCTGCATTCCAGACTATTGAGCCCATATAAAGCGCCCTGATTCAGCTCGCCGATACCGAGTTTCACGAGCAGATCTCTCATAGGTTTAGCTTTCTTAGAGTCTCTTCGAAAATGGAAAGCCCCGTGTCCATTTCCTCGGCGCTGATGGTGAGGGCGGGGCAAAAGCGTATCGTGCTTTCGCCGCAGCCGAGCAAGAGTAAACCCCTATTAAACGCGGTCTGAACCACCGTATTGCGTAAGTCCGGGACGCTGTCTTTGGTAACACGGTCTTTTACTAATTCCACACCCACCATAAGTCCTTTTCCGCGCACGTCTCCCATGCACTCGAAGCTCTTCTGCATTTCCCTGAGCGCAGCCATCAGTTGCTGACCTCTTGCGGCCGCATTGTCGATCAGACCCTTTTCGAGAAGATCGATAGTCGCCAGGGCCGCTCGGCATGAAACCGGGTTGCCGCCGAAAGTCGAAGCGTGTGATCCGGCCTGCCAGTCCATAAGTTTCGCATTGGCGATCATGGCCCCAAGCGGCATGCCCGAAGCAATTCCCTTGGCAAGCGTCATTATGTCCGGTTCAATTCCGAATTGTTCCATGGCGAACATTTTTCCGGTCCTCCCCATCCCGGTTTGAATCTCATCGGCAACCAGGAGGATGCCGTATTTTTTTGCCAGTTTGCTCAGTTCCACGTGAAATTCAGGCGGCGGTACGATATATCCGCCCTCTCCCTGAATCGGTTCGACAAATATGGCGGCAACTTCCTCCGGCGGAATGCTGGTGCGGAAGAGCGGATCTTCTATCCACTTTACGCAAGCCGAGCCGCACGTGGGATAGCAGACACCTTGGGGACACCGGTAACAGTTCGGGTAGGGCACGTGGGTAACACCCGGTACGAACGGATGGTAATACTTCCTCTGATAGGATTTGCTGGCCGACAGGGAAAGAGCCCCCATGGTCCTGCCATGAAAAGCGCCGAAAAAAGAAATCATCTGTTCGCGCCGGGTGTGATAGCGGGCGAGTTTGAATGCCGCCTCTACAGCCTCCGCGCCGGAGTTTCCATAAAAGACCCTGGTCCCGCCTGTCAAATTGGCAAGCTCGGCCAGCTTCTCGGCAAGAACAATCTGGGGAGTGTAGTAGAAATCAGTTCCGGACATGTGGATCAATTTTCCGGCCTGGTCCCTGATAGCTTCGACGACTTGAGGATGACAATGTCCGGTGGAGTTGACGGCTATGCCGGCCGTGAAGTCCAAAAATTCATTTCCGTCTACATCCTGGACCCAGAGCCCCAGGGCCTTTTCAACAACCAGCGGATAAATTCTGGTATATGACGGAGAAACGAACTCAGCGTCTGAGCGGATGAACTCCGAAGCTTTCGGCCCGGGAAGGGGTGTTTTGATTAGCGGTGTTTTCATATTTGCTGCTTTCCGAAAGTCTGTGGCGCTTGGATTGGATTGAGTCTGTGGACACGCTGCCTTGCTGGCCTTTCATATCCTGGACCCGGATAAAAGTCAGAATAGTTACTAAAATAGGTACTCCCGTTTTGAATTCCAGATCAGATACTGCCCACTGGCGAAAAAAAAGCCTGTACTTATATTGGTGGCTCAATGACTGACTATGTTTGTACAAGTTTCCATCTTTTCAGTTCATTTGCGTACCCCCTTTAAGAAAATTTCGAGGTCACGGAAAGAATAATGCCCATAACAGAAATCGATCTTCCACATCGCGTCAAGATGCTTTCGATTCTCGACCAGGAGGGGCAAGTTGACGACTCGCTCGATCCGCAACTCTCCGGGGAAACGCTCGTGAAACTCTATCGGGCCATGCTGCTCGCGCGAAAATTCGATGAACGGATGTTGATCCTCCAGAGGCAGGGCAAGATAGGGACTTTTGCGCCTATCAAAGGACAGGAGGCGCAAACTGGTGTGGCAGCCGCTCTGACCCCGGAAGACTGGATCGTGCCGTCCTTTCGGGAAACTGCCGTCGAAATCTGGCGTGGCAAACCCATGGAACGCGTACTTCTCTTCTACAGCGGCTACATCGAAGGCGGAATCATGCCCGACGGATTGAACCTGCTGCCCCTATCCGTTCCGGTCGGCTCGCAGATGCTGCATGCGGTAGGAATAGGATACGGGATAAAGTACCGCGGTCAAAGGGCGGTAATTGCAACATTTTTCGGTGACGGGGCGACTTCGGAGGGAGATTTTCATGAAGCCATGAACTTTGCGTCGGTGTATCAGACCCCGGTCATTTTTATATGCCAGAACAACCATTGGGCCATTTCCCTGCCCAGGAGCAAGCAAACCAATTCGAGGACCCTGGCTCAAAAAGCGATTGCGTACGACATGCCGTGTCTTCAGGTGGACGGAAACGATGTTCTTGCCGTCTACAGCGCGGCCAGCCAAGCGGCGGAACGCGCCAGAAAAGGCGGCGGCCCCACTCTTATAGAGATGTTGACATACCGGATGGCCATGCATACTACGGCTGATGATCCAAAAAAGTACCGGACTCCGGAAGAAGTTCAGGAATGGGAAAGACGCGACCCTATCGTCAGGTTTGAGAAATACATGAGAGGCAAGGAAATTCTCGACGAGCGGAAAATTCAGTCGATCGCCGATGAAGTCAAAGCTGAAATTAGCTCGGCGGAGCGGCGATGGTCGGAAATCGTCGAAAATGGAATCGACCCGCTGGACATGTTCGAGAACGCCTATGCGGAACTTACGCCGGCGCTTCGCTCTCAGAGGGAAATGCTCAAAAGGGAGTTGGAAGAAAAAGCAGCAGCAGGGAGCGAGGAGCAGGAAGCGTAGGGTGAGGTGCGGAACAAACCGGGTTTCTTCGCGCTTCCCGCTTCTTTAATGGAGATTTCATCGATGCCTAGAATAAACATGGTTGAGGCCATAAACATGGCCCTGCGCCAGGAGATGGAAAAAGACGACAGCGTTATCCTGCTGGGCGAAGATGTAGGAGTAAATGGGGGGGTGTTCCGCGTTACGGACGGATTGTTTGACAAGTTCGGGCCGCAGAGGGTGCTGGATACTCCGCTGGCAGAATCGGCGATCGCCGGATTCTCGATCGGGATGGCTATTTTCGGGCTTCGGCCAGTGTGCGAGATGCAGTTTTCCGGTTTCAGCTATTTCGCATTCCACCAGATGGAAGCTCATGCGGCCAGGATGAGGGCCAGATCGCAGGGCCGCTACAGCGTCCCTATGGTCTTGAGGGCCCCCTACGGGGGAGGAGTAAGGGCGCTCGAACACCACTCCGAGAGCCGTGAGATTTACTGGGCGCATACGCCGGGGCTGAAGATGGTTATCCCTTCTTCTCCACGCATGGCGCGCGCGCTCATGATAAGCGCGATTCGTGACCCCGATCCGGTTGTGTTTTACGAGCCGAAGGCGGTTTATCGTGCATTCAGGGAAGATGTGCCCGAAGAAGAGGAAACTTATCCTATCGGCAAGTCCAGAATAGTCCTGGAGGGTGAGGACATCACCCTCATATCGTATGGCGCGAGTCTGAGACCTACGCTTGAAGCCGTATCGGAATTGAATGAGAAAGATGGGGTGAAATGCGAAGTTATAGACCTTCTCTCATTATCGCCTCTGGACGACGAACTCTTCATTGAGTCGGTGAAAAAAACCGGCCGGGCAGTTGTAGTGCATGAGGCACACAGCACGTACGGAGCCGGCGCCGAGGTCGTCGCCAGAATAGTGGAAAAGGCCCTGCTCTATCTTGAAGCCCCTGTCCGTAGGGCAACCGGCTTCGATATCGTCATACCGCTTTATCAGCGCGAGCAGGATTATTTGCCGGGCGTGAGAAGGATTAAAAACGCGGTTCGCGAAACCCTTGCATTCTAAATCAGTGAGCAGTGAACGGCGAGAGTGGGCATACCGAAGACCGAGGTCTCGTCCACCTGCTGCTTCATTTGACATCCATAACAGTTTTGCGCGTCCCTTCGGGACACCCTGAAACAATGAAAAGGTGCGACATTTTTGTAGGGCTGAGGTGCAGGGCCATGCCCGCGATAAACTTTTCGAGGCAGCTTTTCACGCCCCATTGGGACACCCTGAAACCATGGAAAGTTTCTCGTGTGGGCTTGGCAACCCCGGCAGGCGGTCCCACCGCCAACTTTTCGTGACAGAAGTGAACAGTGGAACTTGGAGGATCGTATGCCGGTTGAGTTCAAGCTTCCGGACCTTGGAGAAGGAATTCATGAAGGTGAAATAATAGAAGTTCTCGTTCATGAAGGAGATAAGGTCGAAGACGGACAAACGGTGCTGATAATCGAAACGGATAAAGCTACCGCAGAGGTGCCTTCCCCGGTCACCGGAACCGTGAAAGAGATAAGGGTAAAACCCGGCCAGACGGTCCGCGTAGGGGAAGTGCTCATTGTTTTCCTGAAAGAGGGCGAACGAGAGAAGAAGGAAGAGGAAGGAGAAAAGAAGGTGGAAGGCACGCCTCCGGCCTCCGACAGTCGACAGACGACAGCCGCAGCGATGCCCCTTTCCAAGCCTTCCCGGGGTCCGGTGGCCGCCGCGCCCTCCACGAGACGCCTGGCGCGAGAGCTTGGGATAGATATTAACCAGGTTAAGCCTACCGGCCCGGGCGACCGGGTAACCCCGGAGGATGTGCATGCATTCGCGGAAGGGTCCAAGCCGCCGGAAGGCAAAACACCCCCGCGCGTTCCTTTAAAAAAGGCCGAAGAGGAGGTTCCCCCCAAGTCTCCGGCGCCTGAAGCCCCGGCGTTTCCTGCATTCGAAAGAGAAGGTCGGGTGGAGAGAACCCCTCTTCGTTCCGTGCGCCGAGCCACTGCGAAGCACATTGCCATTGCCTGGTCTCAAATTCCTCACGTCACCCACACCGACGTTGCAGACCTTACTCAACTCGAGGCGTTTCGACGCAAACACAAACAACAGGTGGAGGCACAGGGAGGCGTTTTGAGCGTGACTGTTTTTGCTGTCAAGGCCGTGGCTGCCGCGCTGAAAAAATTCCCCCTTTTCAACTCCAGCGTCGATATGGAATCCGAAGAAATCATCATTAAACATTATCACAACATCGGTTTTGCGGTTGACACCGACCGCGGGCTGCTCGTTCCCGTAATTAGAGACGTGGACTGCAAGAGTCTCTTCGACCTTGCCGTCGAACTCAAAGAGCTTTCGGAAAAGACCCGTCAGGGCAAAGCCACCAGGGAAGACCTGTCGGGGGGTACTTTTACCATAACGAACATCGGCCCCATGGGCGGTACGGGACTTTCTCCTATCATCAATTATCCGGAAGTCGCCATCCTGGGAATGGCTCAGGCGCGATTGCAGCCGGTGGTAACCGGAGATGAAAAGCATTACGAAATCGTCCCACGCCTGATGCTGCCGCTCGGCATCACTTTCGATCATCGCGTTCTAGACGGCGCTGAAGGGGCAAGATTCCTGAATATGATCGTCGAGGAACTGCAAAACCCCGAGAAGCTGCTTATGATGAGCTAGGCTAAAAGCAAGGTTGCGGGTCACCAAAACCCGCAATAGGGAGTTCCAATCAAATGGTAATGGGCGAGTTTACACAGGAAACCGACCTGCTGGTCATCGGCGGAGGTCCGGGGGGTTATGCTGCGGCTTTTCGGGCGGCGGATCTGGGGATGGACGTAACGATGGTCGAGGAGGACCCCGGACCGGGAGGAGTGTGCCTGTTCAGGGGCTGCATCCCTTCAAAGACCCTGCTCTACGTGACTGAACTCGTACATGACGCAAGGCGTTCGAATGAAATGGGCATCACCTTCGCCGAACCTGCAATTGACCTGGACCGGTTGCGCGAATGGAAGGACAAGGTCATCGATAGGCTTGCCAGAGGACTGGTCGAGCTGACCAAAAGGCGCGGGGTCCTCTACATCCAGGGGAAAGCGACTCTGGAGAACTCCAGCCATGCAAGGGTCCAGAACGCGGCGTCAAGCCATATAAAATTCAAGCATGCCATCGTTGCAACAGGCTCTTCCACCCGTCCCCTTGCAGGCGCACAGTTCAGACCGGGAGGCCGGGTCATGGACTCAACAGGCGCGCTGGAGCTGGCCGATATCCCGAAGCGGTTGCTGGTAGTCGGGGGAGGTTTCGTTGGGCTTGAAATTGGTTCTGTTTACGCGTCGCTGGGAAGCAAAGTGGTCCTGGTCGAGAACGACGCACATCTTATGCGAGGAATCGATCCGGATCTTGCCAGGCCTCTTCTAAGCCGGCTTAAAGGTCTTTTTGAATCCATTCACCTCAACTCGAGTGTTGCCGGGATCGAGGAGGACCAGAGCGGCGTCGATGTGACTTTCAACGGAGAGATCGAGGAGAAGAATCAGCGCTTTGACCGAGTCCTCGTGGCTGTAGGGAGGACCCCAAATTCGCAGGGAATCGGTCTCGAGAACTCAAAAGTAACGGTTAATGAGCTGGGCTTCATTACAGTCGATCGACAGAGGCGCACAACGGATGAAAGAATCTTTGCGGTCGGTGACGTCACCGGCGGGGCGATGCTTGCCCATAAGGCCATGCATGAAGGAAAAGTGGCCGCCGAAGTCATCTCGGGTTTGCCCTCGGCATTCGAATTCCAGGCAATTCCCGCAGTTCTCTACACCGATCCCCAGATAGCGGTTTGCGGACTTAGCGAAGAGGCTGCAAAAAAGCGCGGGCGCAGTGTCAAGGTGACACGTTTTCCATGGTCGGCGTCCGGTCGGGCAGTATCCATGGGAGTCACCGCCGGACTGACCAAGATGATCATCGACCCCGATTCGCAGCGGATTTTGGGGGTGGGCATTGTCGGGAGGGAAGCCGGTGAAATGATATCCGAGGGCGTTCTTGCAGTCGAAATGGGCGCGCTCGCCGAGGATGTGGGCCTTTCCATACACCCGCATCCTACACTTTCGGAATCGGAGGAGGAGGCGGCTGAAGCCTTCCTGGGCAGCTCCACTCATATCCTTCCGCAGAAAAAATGAAATTTTGCCTTTTGCCGTATCTGTCAACTCACTCAAAAAGGAGCACGAAATGAAGGGTAACGACAAAATGATTGCCAAGCTCAACGACCTGCTTTCAGACGAACTGACCGCTATCAACCAGTACTTCGTTCACGCTGAGATGAACGAGAACTGGGGATATGAGCGGCTTCATGAAAAAATCAGAGAGCGATCGATCCAGGAGATGAAGCATGCCGAGAAGCTGATCGCCCGAATATTGTTCCTGGAAGGAAAACCGATAGTGAGCAAGTTGAAAAAGATCACCATCGGCTCTGAAGTGCCTGCCCAGCATAAGAGTGACTGGGACGCTGAGGATGGGGCCATCAAGAGCTATAACGACGGGATTCGGCTCGCCGTGGAACTCGCCGACAACGGCTCCCGCGAACTCATGGAATCCATACTGAAGGATGAGGAAGATCACATCGACTGGATTGAAGCCCAACTCGACCAGATCAAAATGATGGGAGTGGCAAATTACTTGGTGGAGCAGATCGATTAGCATGGAAAGTGGGAGCAGTGATCGGGAAGAAAAACCGGTTATTGCTGCTCGCTGTATTTATTGACGATCAGCCCGGCAGGGCGGGGTTTGATTCCCCGCCTCCGGGCAATCATGAATCCGGAGCACGCAAGGTTCCCGTTTTTTGATGGTCCGTTTAATTCTTTGCGAGTACTCGAGACCAGTAGCGGCTGTTTTCCCGGCCGGCTTCAATGGGAATTCCGAAAGCCCGGGTAAGCAGATCGCGCCTGAGTATCCGGTCTTTTTCACCCTGGGCCGCGCAACAGCCGGATTTTAGCAAAAAGACATGGCTAAAAGCCGGCATGATTTCCTCGAGGTAGTGGGTCACAAGGATCATCGAAGGACCCTCCGGCATGCGCCCCAGACTTTCAAGGGTCCCGAGCAGCTGTTCTCGCGAAACGAGGTCCAATCCTCCGCAGGGCTCATCCAGGATCAGAAGGCGAGGTTTATGAATGAGTGCCCTGGCAATCAGGAGGCGCTGTTTTTCTCCTTGTGAGAGCACCGCATAGGGAAGATCGAGTATTCGGCCGCACTCGAGCGTTGCCGCAAGACTGGCTGCTTCCTCGAAATCGGTTGCTTCGGGCTTGTCGAATATCCCAAGAGTGGCATACTTTCCGCTCACGATGAATTCCAGGGGCATCTGGGATGGCGGCACCTGGGCCTGGAGAAAAGATCCCACCCACCCGATTTTTCTTCGCAAAGAGCGAAGATCCACCTCGCCGAAGCGTTCCCCTAATACGGTCACATCGCCCGAAGTCGGCCAGAGATATCCGGCAAGAATCTGAAGCAGGGTGGTCTTGCCCGACCCGTTTGCTCCGAGCACGACCCAGTGCTCACCGGGCCTTATCTGCCATGAAATGTCGTCTAGAATTAACCTCCGGTTCCTCATGAACCGGACGTTATTGATGCTGATCCAGGGTTTTTCCATACTGCAATCGCTAAATCGACTCCCAGGTAAGAACAACTTTCCCGAAATGCTCTCCTTTTTTGAGATACAGATGAGCATTCTCCACTTCCGATATTGGAAATATCCGGTCGATTATGGGCTTTACCCGACCTGATTCGAGCAGCGGGAGCACGGTTCCGATGAATCCCCGGGTGATCGCGGCTTTCTCTTCTTTAGACTGGCTGCGCAAAACAGAGCCGATGATTTTTAGCCTTTTGGTGACGACCGGGCCAAGGTTTATTTCACCCGAGTTACCGCCGAGCAATCCTATGATGACAAGCCGGCCTTTTGTCTTCAGGATCTCCAGGTGCTTAAGCAAATAAGGGGCCCCGATCCAATCCAGTACAACGTCTACGCCCTCCTCATGGGTTATACCCATGACGCGCCCGACGAACTCCTCCTTCTTGTAATTAATAGCGGCGGAAGCCCCCAAATCCAGCGCCCGTTTCACCTTTTCTTCCGTGCCGTCGGTCACTATAACCACCGCCCCGATCGACGAGCAGAGTTGTATGGCGGCGCTCCCAACCCCGCTGGCCCCTCCGTGAAGAAGGAGCGTGTCTGCGGCTTTAATACCGGCTTGGACGAAAAGATTGTACCAGGCTGTGAAGAAAACCTCTGCTGCTGCCGCCGCTTCGGTGAAACTCAGGTTTTCGGGAATAGGAACCAGATGGTCAACCGGAACGGCCACATATCTTCCGTACCCGCCGCCGCTGACTATTCCGAATACCCTGTCCCCTTGCCTGAAAGAGGAAGTTGCAGGCGCCTCGGCGATAAACCCGGCAAAATCGATTCCCAGGATTTGTGAGGCGCCTGGCGGGGGTGGGTAGAGGCCCCGCCTCTGAAGAAGATCCGCGCGGTTAACTGAGCAGGCTTCGACCTGAACCAGTGCTTCTCCCGCACCTGGTGCGGGGATTTGCACCATCTCAAGGCTCAGTTCGTTCCATTCACCCCTGGTTGCCCCCTTGCTCACTATGACGGCAGGCATTGATTGAGCGTTCATTCCAGTGCTCCGGTTTCAGCAAATGAGTAATACTGGTCGTGACCGGCTATTATGATATGGTCATGGACCACTATGTCAAGCTCGCCGAGTATGCCCTTTAGTTTCCTGGTCAGTTGCCTGTCGGCGGCCGAGGGCTGTGGGCTCCCTCCGGGATGGTTGTGGGCAAGGATTACGGCGGTAGCACGATGCTTCAGACTGACCTCTGCGACCATCCTTGGAAAAACAGCTGTCCGGTTGACACTCCCTCTCTGAACATGCTCGAGGGCGATTAGCCGGTTCAGGCTATCCAGCGCGAGAACGCAGAAAACCTCATTCCTTTGGGTTCCCAGAGAAGCCCGTAGAAATGAGACCGCGCTTTGAGTCGAAGCGAAAGTTTCCTGGCGGACCCACCGGCTCGACTGGTAAGATTCGAATAGCCGGGGAACAAGGCCGATCAACAGGGCGGCACGCTCCCCTATTCCCTTGACCTCACGCTGAAGCTCTTCTGCCGGGGCGTCGAACACCGCGGCAAGATTGTTCCCGAACTTATTGAGAAGGTCTTTTGCTATCGGCTTGACGTCCCTTTTGGGAATCACATAAGTGAGCAAAAGCTCCAGGATTTCGTGGTCGTGGAACCCGGCAAGACCACTTTTCAAAAACCTCTCACGCAGCCTTTTCCGATGGCCCTCAAGGCCTGGTTTGGCAGTTGAATTTTCGGGCATCTCCCGATCTGTAAAGTTTTTCATGGTTGAATTCTAGATTCTTCCAAACAGAATTACCAGAACAAATAGCGGTAAACACTGAGCGGTGACTTATACCGGGTTGCGTTCAAGAAACGGTCGACGATAAACCCGGCCCCTGCCTACGGGAGGGCTTTATGTCCAATGTCATTGACTTAAGAAGGAATCAGATGTGGGGCAGGCTTTCCAGCCTGCCGCCTATGGCGGGCTGGAAAGCCCGCCCCACAAAATCAATGGCCTTAAGTCAACAGCATTGGGCTTTACGCCCTCCCGATACGTCCCATCTTAACGCAACTTCGTATTAAACCCGGCGCCGAACCGAAGGTCCTCATTGGTCGGTTCGGACCTTCGGGGCTGGGGCTTGGAAGTTCATTGGGCCGTAGAGAAACCTAAGCTTGGTTGATCGATTTTCTCGCGAAGTTTTTGTAGCAGGGAGTCGAACGATCCGTTAGTAAGGAGCGAAGCGAACTGGCTCCGATAATTCTCGACGATGCTGATCCCCTCGACTACCACGTCGTATACTCTCCATTGTCCCCCCACGCAGTGGAGCCTGTAATCGATAGCGATGTCACTGTTGCCTTGATAACGGATGTGAGTTTTAACAAGCGCGTAGTCTCCGTCGAGTTTTTCGGAATCATAGAAGACCCGATCGTGGGTAACCGTATATTTCTCGAGCCGGTTGATATAGGTGTTGAATAAAAGCTGTTTGAAAAGTTGGGCAAACTCCTGACGTTTAACGGGAGGCTGATCTTTCCAGGGGCGGCCCAGCGCTCTCTGGGCCATTTCCTCAAAGTTGAAATACTCACTCACTATAACGAGAATTTCATCCTTCCTCTGCCGCAAAGAGGGGGCTTGTCCCATTTGGGATTGGTGCAGAATCTCGATGGCCCTTTCAGTGCCGCTCTGTATGAGCGCCATCGGGTTGGATTGGCTCGGGAGAGCTGCCCAAATGAATTGAGGACAAACAAACAATAGGAGCAGGACCCCCAGCATCAATAAAAACTTTCTCTCTTTTGTTCGATATCGCACCCTTCGGTCCTCCAGTTATGCTTTTCGAATTCCGGCAAATCAGCACGGCTGACGGGGGCAAAAGTATAGCGACGTCCCCGCATTTGTCAATGCACATCAGCATCGAGCATAAATGTATTTGCGCGCCTGTTTTTCAAACTGCATCGGAAGAGGATTTTCTCTATACTATCGAACAATTGCCTGTTTTGCGTCCACCACCTTCACTCCGCTCTCTACTCTTATTTCTTCCGCTCGGTCCTCCGTCCTCGCTTATCTTTACTCCCATCCCCTTTCCCCGAGATCCGCTTTTTTGATTAGCGTCGCCAATTGCTCGGGCGGATAGATGATTATCTCGTTCTTTAGCATTTTCTGAAGATAAAAATCGTCTGTCCGGTAGTGCAGATGCATGTTTTGCCTGTTGATCAGCCTCAAAAGGCAGCGGAATTCGGGAGCGCTTCTTTCGAGAGGCCCGCTGAAGCAAGATAGGTTAAAAGTGGAGAACTTCAACTCATGATAGGTAATAAGCGCCCGGTGCACACCTTCGGCCATCGTTCGAATGTCCTCATCATCCCATTCCAGGAAGTTGGAATTATGAGGCCACACTGCGTTCACCTCGTTTACTCCCATCGGGGAGAAGGCGGTAAACCATCGGCTCGGCCCTATTTCTCCAAGCCATCTCTGCCCGGATTCCTTTTCGGTTTCGACAAGGTCCAGCCAGTAGCACGAACCGGTGTCCCGATAGTAGGCCAGACTCTTTTCGAGCAGCAACTGGTGGTGAGTTGAAGGAAGCGGAGACCCGATTATCTGGAGGTGAGGGTGTACGATACTTCCCCCGGCGGGAGGCATAAAGTTCGCATTGATGGTAAAAAACTGGGTTTCACGATCAACCTCGAAGCACCTCTTGATAAACTCCAGGCATATCGAGAAAGCGTCGAAAAGAAGCGCGGAGGAAAAGTCATCCAGTGTTCGCCCATGTTTTTCTCCCACCATGACCACAGCGTGATAGGTCGCCAAAGGGAAGAGGTTGGGAAATAAAACGGTCTCCCCTCTGGTGAGCCGCCCTCCCGGGATAAGGCGCTCGGGGTAGTGGGGTGAAGTCTTTCGCCACCTTCCGTCACACATGAAACATTGTTGCTTCGTATCCTCGAACCTTTGTTGCAGGTATGCATAATCAGTTTCAGGGAAAAGGACCGCAACCTTGCCTTTCAGCGCCTCGCACAGTATGCTCTGATGCTCGGTCAGCGGGTCCAGCCGGACCTCGAGCTTCTGCCGGTCCAACTCTCCATTCTTGATCGGGTTGTGGAATTCGACAACCTGCTCGCGAGTTTTGAAAGAAATTTTTGGCATCGCTTACGACCTCCTCCTCATATGTGATTTGTGATGGTGCTTCATTGCGAACAAAGGTCCTACTCTCTCATGAGCCGCCTTCCGATTGGGCCGGTTCGGTCTAGAAACGGCCTCGCCAATTCCGGGATAAAATAACCGGAGAGCACGGCAAAAACGACCCCGAAACCCAATCCGCTGAGGATTATCTCTGAAAATGCAGCCAGGTAGGGGGAAAGATGCGGGTCGAAAGGATTGGCCCTCCCGGCGGCCAGGGCTGGCAGGACCGAAACTATCGACAGAACGAGTACTTTAGCCGTACCCGACGGCAGCCCGGTAAAAGCGGCGTTGCCCGACCTGGCTTTCCACCACAGAGTCATGGCTGCGCTGTAAAAAAACAGGGCGGCGGCACTTGCGCAAGCCACTCCCATTGCTCCGGCGTGAGCTGTTAGCATATAAAAAACCGGAATCATGAGCAGGGTCACGGAGGTCCCAAGAACGGCCGGAGTAAGCGTATCGAGCTTTGAATAGAAAGCCCGCCCCAGTACCTGCTGGTAGCCCCAGAAGGGCACGCAGACAAGCAAAACTTCCAGCAGTCGAGCAGTTTGAGCGGTATCTGAAGCCCCGAATCGGCCCTGCTGAAAAATCAGTCGTATGCACGCTTCTGCGACAACCATCATCCATATCGAAAGCGGGACCAGCAGTGTCAGTACGTTTTGCAAAGCAGAGTTTATTGTCCGGTAAAACCTCGAAAGATCGTTTTTTATAAACAGTTCAGCCAAAAAAGGATAGGAAGCCACCCCGGCGGCCTGTGCCACTACGCTCACAGGCACCATCATCAGCCGCCTCGCATAGCTGAGCCAACTAATCGCCCCGACCCCGGCTAGAGAGCCGAATATCCTCACGAACTGCTCGTCGACAACGGTAATGGATTGTCCGATCATGAGCGGAAGCGCAACGAGAACATATTTTTTCAATCCTGGGTGGAAGATAGAGAACCTGATTTTTAACCCGCCTCCGAACCTCACTGCGAGCAGAGGCAGCAAAAAATTCCCCACAAAGGACCCGACGAGGACTCCCCAGCAGAAACCTTCCATTCCTCTTGCACGGAGCAGGACGCCCCCGATTATTATGAACACGTTGTAGACTATCGAAACCAGAGCAGGTACGAAGAATTGCTTGCGCATGAAAAGAATCGCGCTCAAACACGAGCCCCAGAGAAAGAATATTTGCGCAGGCAGGATGATCCGCAGGAAGAAGGCCAGACGGGAGACGGCCTCGGCGGTGAGCCCCGGGGCTGCAATGCGGGCCAGCCTCGGCGCAGATAGGAAGGCCGGCAAGGTAAGCACACAAATTGAAACAGCCACCCAGAGAAAAACAGTTGAAAAGAACCGCCACCCGTCTTCTTCGTTTTCCTCGAAATATTTGGTGAGAAAGGGAATCAGGGTGATCGAGAAATAACCGCCTGCAAGCATGTAGTTTATGAAATCCGGGATCACGAATGCAGCGAAATAGATGTCCGATTCCTGGGTGGCACCGAACAGGAGCGAGATGAGCTTGTCGCGGAAAAGCCCCATAAACCTGGAGAGCAGGATGCCCGCACCTACGATTATAGCTGCCGGCCCAATTTGCTGGCGTGTCTTCCAGAATGGCATGCGCTTCTTTCTTGGTTTCTTTGGTGACCGTAAGAATACTACAATTCACGTCTATTCCAAGTGCATAAAGCCTGATATCGGACTTATGCGGACTCCCGGTGCCGTTCGAGACAAAAATATTCACACCGGCATGATAAATTGCTCTTTGCAAAAAATCTCCCAGGACATACATAGAAATGATTAAAGAATTGGGGAATTCAGAGATTGGGGTCGGCGAAGTTGAAACTTGAGGGATTGACGGCTGAGGTCCCGGTCGTGGTTTAACCTGCAGGATGAGTGGAGTCGCGATGAAACTGGGAATAACTGGATTGGGGAGGGCCGGCAAGACCTCCGTGTTCAACGCTTTGACAAGAAGAAGCGGCGAATCGGTCCCCACCGGGGGGCAGATTGTCCCGGCGCTTGGGGTCGTTGAAGTGCCCGACCCAAGGGTCGACTGGCTCAGCGCTCTATACCGTCCCAAAAAGACCACGCACGCGCAGATTACCTACATGGATCTCCAGGGCATTCCGGGCATGGCTGACAACAAGCGTGACTATATGTCGCTTCTTTTGACTCACATGAGACCGATGGATGCCTTCATCATGGTGGTGCGGAATTTTCCCGACTCCGTGCTGGGAGAAGCCGACCCGGCAAAGGACCTGAGGGAACTCGAGGATGAATTCCTTATCGCTGATATGGCATCGGTCGAAAAGCGGCTGGAGAAATTGGACGCCGAACTCAAGCGAGGCAAAAAACCGACAGGCGCAGAGAAGGAACTCCTCGAAAAATGCACTGAGATCCTCAACACGGAGCAGCCGCTCCGAACACACCCCGATCTTGCAAACGCTCCGGAGCTCAGGGGCTACACTTTCCTTTCCGCAAAACCCCTGCTGATTATAGTCAACAATTCGGATGAAGACGACCTCATGCCGCCTCTTTCCCTTAGATCGGCCGAGGCGATAGTAGTGCGAGGAAAGCTCGAGATGGAACTGGCTCAACTCTCGGAAGAGGAGGCTCAATCTTTCATGCAGGACTTCGGAATAGCTGAATCCGCTCTGGATAGAGTCATTAGAAGCTCCTTCGCCTTGCTCGACACGATCTCCTTCCTGACGGTAGGCGAAGACGAGGTGCGGGCCTGGACGATCCCCAGGGACACTCATGCCCTGGAGGCGGCTGGGGCCATTCACTCCGACATTCAGAGGGGATTCATCCGAGCTGAGGTAGTCGCATATGAAGATCTGAAAAAAGCGGGCGATTATTCCGCAGCGCGAAAGCAGGGCGCCGTCAGGCTTGAAGGTAAAAATTACCCCGTTCAGGACGGAGACGTGATTCATTTCAGGTTTAATATTTGAACCAAAAAGCACAAGTTTCTCACCGTCCTCCTTGAAAGAAATGAATTAAAGATTTCTTAGTCTTGTACCGATTCTGAAAGGAGAGGGGGCGAACGACAAGTCATCGCAGGAAATCGACCGGCGGCTTACTCATCTGCACAGACCGGCGCCCCTTGAATTGGGAAGCGGCATAAAAGACTCTGACATCCAGAGGTGCACAGGACATGAAACCCGGGCCGACCCAAGAAGTTGGAGCGGAGCAGCTTCGTTCGCGCAGGCGTTTTCGCGCGCGGTTTCCGCTGTGGTATGCGCCATCCTATCTCGGGGATGCTTTGGTCCTCGCCCTGTTTGCCTCCGCAGGCACCATAGCTGCCTGGGTTCCCGTCACATTCCTTGCTGTCACATGTTCGGAGGCCGCGATTTTCTATGCGCTGATAGTTTCCGGTTACAGCGAGCGCTACTCGGATAAATACGCTACGCTGCCCCAAGTCTGCGTCTCATCGGCAATACTTTTCGGTTTTCTTGCCTGCGCTCCGTCGGTTGGGTTCATTTTTGTTGGAGGACTCTTCATGGTCGCCGGCTTCGGCAGTTTGGCGTTCTCATGGCGACAGGCCTGCGTCATGGGGGCCGTAACGGTGCTTGTGAGCGGCGCCGTTGTCTATAAACTGGGAGACGTTAATTGGGTCCCGTATTCAAGTCCGACCGAGAAAATTATTGTCGGTATCTGGTTCGCACTGGCGCTGGCCCGTATGGTCGCGCTCGGGTGTTTAGGCAGCATATTGCGCTCGAATGCTTCTCGACGAAAACTCGAGCTCCAACTGGCCCTCGAACGACTGGCGGAAAGCACCACTGAGCTGGAAGCAGCCGAGTCGGCCAGTCGAGCCAAGTCACAATTTCTCGCCAACATGAGCCATGAGATTCGTACCCCCATGAACGGCGTTCTCGGCATGACGGAAATTTTGCTGGGAACGCGTCTGGATGACAAGCAGCGACATATCGCTGAAACTGTTCTGCATTCGGGCGAAGCGCTTCTGACGGTGCTAAATGATATCCTGGATTACTCCAAAATCGAAGCAGGTAAACTGCAACTCGAGAACATCGACTTTGACCTGCGCGAGTCGGTTGAAGAAATCACGCAACTTTTCGCCGAAAGGGCCTTAAAGAAAGGTATCGAACTTCTCTGCAGTTTTGGCGACAATGTTCCGGCGACGCTCCGGGGCGACCCTGGCCGCTTGCGCCAGATATTGGTAAACCTTCTTGGCAATGCCATCAAATTCACCGATTGCGGAGAGGTTTTCGTTCGAGTAACCGCCTTGGGAAACGAGGGGGAGTATGTACGCCTGTGTTTTGAAGTCTGTGACACAGGAATCGGGATGGCGCCCGGAATCCTGGAACACATTTTTGAAGCCTTTTCCCAGGCTGACGGCACTACGACGAGAAGATACGGCGGTACAGGCCTGGGTCTGGCCATCTGCAAGCAGTTGTGCGCGATGATGGGTGGAGAAATTAGCGTGGAGACCACACCCAATGTGGGCAGTGTCTTCCGATTCACAGTGCTCTTGAGGACTTGTTCCGGTTCTCCTCGGACCACCGTCGCCCTGCCTTATGACCTTAGAGGTACACGCGTTCTGATCGTCGATGACAATGCGACTAACCGCGACATCCTGCATCACCAGGTCGTTTCATGGGGTATGCGCAATGGAAGCGCCGAGAACGGTCAAAATGCTCTGGAAATGCTCAAAAATGCATCCGCGGTCGGAGATCCATATGAATTGGCCATACTGGATATGATGATGCCGGGCATGGACGGTCTGGAACTGGCCCATAAGATCAAGGCTGATTCCGCTATAGCGCCTCTTCGACTGGTTCTGCTCACCTCTGTAAGTCAGGACTTCGACACCGAAACAATGCACCGACACGGCATTTCCGCCCATCTCACCAAGCCCGTACGGCAGTCCCGGCTTTTCAACGCCATCACCGATGTGATGCGATCTTCACCCGGGAAACGCTCGCGGTCGGCTTCCGGGTCCGGAAAGTCGGACAAAACCAAAGCGCTTCTGGGAGCACAGGTGCTCATTGTCGAGGACAACCGGGTAAACCAGGAAGTCGCACGGTGCATTCTGGAAAACCTTGGCTGCCGCGTCGAAGTGGCTTCAAATGGACGAGAAGCCGTTGAAGTCTTCTCGAAGACCCCATATGACCTCGTGCTCATGGACTGCCAGATGCCGGAACTCGATGGTTACGAGGCCACACAGATCATCAGGGAAAAAGAAAAAGAAGAAGAAAAATCTCGAATCGAGCAGGGTCTGAACCTTCGCCGCACGCCAATCATCGCATTGACCGCGCACGCTATGAAGGGCGATCGTGAACAATGCCTTGCCGCCGGGATGGACGATTACCTGGGCAAACCCTTCAACCAGAGTCAACTGAGCACTATCTTGAAGCGTTGGCTGCCGCCGAAAGGGGCAACTGATTTGCCTGAGGATACCCGTTCGAAAAGGCTGATACCTCGGAGAGGCAAACGACGCAGGACCATTCCAGGGACCACTCATCCAAAGAATGTGAGACCGATCTCCGAAACCTGACAGCTCCAGCCTCATCAAAGGCAGTGGACAGAAAAAGACTGAAGTCTGGCCCGATGCCGTTAACTTACCGTGAAACATCTGTCCTTTCAAACCCTTACGAGTTTCAGCCTTTGACAGCGGTGATGCTTGCTTACACTTACGGCCCTGATTTTTACGTCCCTTTTCCAAGCCGCGACTCTTTCTCCGCTATTCCTGGCGATCCCTTGTAAATTGACGATCTGGTTTATACCGGACGTGTGACTTCGCATTATTCTTGCGTTTACATCTAATAATGAAGTATAATGTTTGCGACAGTCGCTGCCGTCACGCGGATATGCGGAAAGTCCGTCTATCCCCCTGCTCAATCTATCGGCCGGACGCGGCCGGACGCGGGCGAGATGGCCGGGGTGACGGCCGCGCGGCAAAACTTCTCCTGGCGGTTGTTCCCTTCCTTTCCGGGCGCCCGCAGTTTTTTCTACTCGCGGTTCATAGCTCGCTGTACTTGAGAGGTCTTTATGGAATCTTCCGGCAAATGGGCGCCTGATACTCAGCCCTGTCTTCCCCGCTCCCTGCTCCTCGCTTCCTGCTTTTTCACTTACTCCTGTCGTCTGTCGTCTGTCGTCTGCCCTCCGTGGCGCGTAGTGTTTGGCGCAACCGCATCGTCAAGTTGCCCAGCGCCGGGCCGAAGGCAGCGCGTACTGTTTGGCCCGCTCTCACTATTGAATTTGCCAGCGCCGGGCCGAAGGCAGCGAGAGAAGAAGGCGACGCAGGCGTACACCATCTTTTTTGCTTCTCACTTTTGCCTTTTTCCTTTTTACTTTTGCCTTTTTACTCGCTCCATTTTCCCCCGGTGTTTCCAAGATGTTTCCATGGAAGCTGAAAAAACTAATAATCACAATATCTTACCGATGGAAACAGCCAGCCTCGAAACCCCTGGTGTTTCCATCTGTTTCCATGGCGGATGAAAAGCGAATATCGAACACAACTCACTTTACCCTTTCCTCATGGAAACACGCACTCAAGTGTTTCCACGATGTTCCGAAAAAGTTTCCATGGCCCTGAAAAAGATTAATGATGACGTACCCTTGCGATTGATCCGGGAAGGAAAAAGCTCGGCGGAGGCGGCGCGATATCTCGCGGTGAGAGTTCTATGGGGTCTGACCAAATCCCTCAATTCCTAATTCATAATTGCCTTTGTCCGTCCCTCAATTCGTAATTCCTCATGTCCGTTCCTCAATTCCTAATTCCTAATTTCTAATTCCTAATTGCCGTTCTCTATCTTCCGTTTGTTTTTCTATTTTTTCCAGCTTGATGACGACACGGCGATTTTGAGCCTGGTTTTCCGGGATCGCATTGTCGTTTTCATCCCGGTTGGGCGCCCTGGGAAAGGTATCGGCATAGCCGGCTGCGCGAAGTTTAAACGCCGGGATCCCTTCGTCCAGGAAGAATCGCACGACCGCTGCCGCGCGTGCAGTCGATAGCTCCCAGTTGGAGGGAAACAGGGGCGTGCTGATCGGCGCATCGTCGGTGTGCCCTTCAACGGTGACCTCATAGTCCTGGAATTTTTCCGCTTTCAGGTTTGTCGCCAAGTCGCGTAATATCGCCTTTCCTGTCGGACTCAGTGTTGCTGAACCACTACCGAAAAACGCAGCGCTGTTTATCTCGAGTGAAGTAATTCTGTCGCCATCTTGCTCGAGCTTCGCCCCAGCTTGCGATTTGAGATTATCGACAATTTCGGGCAGAGAATCCTCTGTCGGGGTCTCCTCCGATTTTTTATCAACAACTGTTTCCGATTTTGATTGGGGAAGGGTGTACTGCCCTTTCTCTTCTTTTTGCGCCAAATGATCCGCCGCATCTTTCTTTTTAAAGATCGAAGTCGATGCAAACAGGATAAAGAAACATAACAACAGTGTAATCATGTCCGCATACGTCATGAGCCAGTCATCGGCGTGGCTGACCCTGTTTCGTTTATTTTGTCTGCGATACTTCATGCCTTCACGATCTCTGAATGTGACGAGGTCCCATACCCGCTCGCACAAGGATTTGCCCGGTGTCCGAGCGGCCGTTAATCAACCTGCAGATACGGCAACTTCCTATGGAACTGAGCAGACTCCCCGAAGATGTTGTAATAATCGCGGTTCTCCGGCCGCAGGAAACTGTTCAGACGATCCTGAACGTACATGGGCGTTTTGTTATTGACCAGCATCACCAGGCCTTCCGTGATCAACTGGTTCCGAAAACGGCTCTTTTCAACCTTCTGACGCAACTTTGACGCCGCGGGCATATAAACCATCCGCGCCGATACCACACCATACAGTGTTGCAAGAAAAGCTACGGCAAGATTTGATCCTATGTTGGAAGTATCGGCGCTAAGGTGGCAGAGCGTGGTCACCATGCCCACAAGCGTGCCGACCATGCCAAAGGCCGGCGCATGGCTGGCCATGGCTTCCAGTATGTCAACCGGTATGCTGTCTCGCTCATAACAGGCATCCGCCGCCGTTTCCATCATCGAGCGGACTTCCTCCGGCGTGTATTCACTGACCACCATGTTGAGGCCATATCTCACAAAGGTATCGTCGATCCCGCTTTTTCCGATACTGGCCTCCAGCTCACGCATTCCCTTTGCCTTCACCAAACGAGCCCATTTCAAGATGTTCATCATGTCGCTGCGAAGGTCTTCGTGCGTTATGGAAGGTTCCTTGAGCATTGCCGAAATGGCTCTCAACGCCTTGTTCACATCGCTTGCCTGAAAACTCATGAAAGCGACGGCCATCACGCCTCCCACCACGATTATCAACCCTTCAAGGCTGAAAAAGATCAGGAAACCGTGTGCGCTGATTAAAATCGACCCCAAGACCAGCAACAAACCAAAAGCCGCTCCCATCACGGGTGCTCGCACATAAAAAGACAATTGAGTTTTAAGCATGCCTAAACCTCTGTGCTCAAAGAATTTGCGCGTAAATTCGGTCATAACGTCTGTTGGTTTCCTGTTCTTTTTGAAAATTCCACAAATCATTTCTGTTTTTTGCAATAATTGGGCCGATTCGGAAATTCATGTGAAAACGTTTGAGCGGCCGTCTAAAGCTTTGGTGTTCAATATGGAACTCACGCTTGACAGCCGCTCGAAATGGCCTCCGGCGCAAATTTTTTACAGAAGATTGCAAAGAGTGCCGGTCAGGTCGGCAAATGCTTCCGTCGAGCTCTGCGGAGATCGTTGCGGCCCGCAAAACAGACCACCCCTATAAACTCCCTGCCTCTCTCGATCGATCATTTTTGGTTTTCTTGCGCGCTGATTTAGGCTATTCACTAGCGCTAACAAGGAGAAAAAGCTCATGAAAAAAACCCTGATAATTTCTTTGCTCGCAGCTTTGATGCTGGTGAGCGCTTATGTCGGCGCGGTGTACTGGATAGGGGGGCAGACCCTCAAACAACACGATCAGTTAATAGCCCAGATCAATCGTTCGAACTACCTGGAAGCTTCGACCGGCAAGTACGAACGCCGCTTTTTCAACTCCACGGCCCTGATCACATTTACTTTAACCGGGCCGGAGAAGGAGGATTCGATCAGGTTCAACGTTATCAGTACCATTTATCACGGACCATTCGTCTTTTTGAAAAGTCCGCACCGGCAAACCTGGCTGCGGCCTGTTCTGGCCGTAATTAGAACGAGGCTGGCACCCGGCGATTCCACAGACGCATGGGAAAGAGTGCTGGCAAAAATTCCGGAGCTTGAATCTTCAGAGATTCTGACGGTCCTTTTTATCGATGGCAGCGGTGAGACGTATGTCGATGTTCCGTCCTTCCAAAAAAAGTTCCCCGACGCCAAAGGCGAAGAATTCAACGTCCAATGGGCAGGCTTCTCAGGCGACTCCAAATTCGACCTGCGGCTTGGTGAAATTACCGGTTCCTGCAATTCTCCATCCCTGGAAATCACCCGAAAAGATCAACTTCTGCGATTAAAAGATGTTCAATTCAACTTCAATTCGCATCCCGGAATAAAAGGCATGTCCATTGGCTCGGCTGCTTTTACGATCGGCACTATCGAGGGCGGCGAAAAAGACAACAGCTCATTCAACCTGGCCTCGTTCGGGATCAAAGCAGAATCGGGAGTCTCAGGCGAAACTGTTGGCGGCTCGCTATGGTTGAGTTTCGATAAGCTCAAAACAGGCGATTTGGGATTCGGACCTTTCGCGATGGAGTTCGAGGCGCGCAAGCTCGACGCGGAAGTCCTTGCTCGCGTTCAAAGGCTTGCCCCGGAGTTACGGAAAAAAGCGGCGGAGAATAAAGAGGAAGCCAAACAAGAGATGGAGAAACTGGCCGGGGAAGTCCTGCTGGATCTGCTTGCAAAATCCCCGGAGTTCGAAATAAAACAATTAAAACTCAAAACGGATAAGGGAGATCTCAGCGGCAGAGCTAAGCTCGGGTTCGCGGGCCCCGTCGGAAACCCGGCCCAAAATATTATTCCCCTTCTCAGAAGCGTCGAGGCAACCTTGGAACTCTCAGTGTCGGAGCCGTTGTTGCACTTTGTCGCCGAAAATGCATTACGTGATAAATCAAAAGACCCTGAATCCGCGAAGATGAGCGCCGACGCGATTATCATGGGCTTGGTGGCGGCAAAATATATCAATTCGGACGGCGGCTCGTTCAAATCGAACGCGACTTACAAGCACGGGGTCCTGGCCGTTAACGGGCGAAAAGTGGACTTGTCCGGCCTGAAGCATAAAGGGGATTGACAACTCTAAAAATTAAGGCGGCCCAGATGGGCCGCCTTCGAACCGAGGAATGGGTTTCGCTTAAATTACTGGATCAGCTTGAGTATGGACTGCGGCTGAGAGTTGGCTTGCGCCAGCATTCCCATTGCCGTCTGCTGCAGAATCTGGTTCTTGGTCAGGGTGCTGACTTCAGTCGCCATATTCACGTCCTCGATTGTGGATGCCGAGGAGGTGAAGTTGTCGATGCCTGTGGTCAGGTTGTTGACCGTGTACTGGAGTTCGTTTTGAAGTGCTCCGACGTTGCTCATGTACATGTTGATCGAGGTAAGGGCCGTGTCGAGCGCATCCATGGCCGCCTGCGCATGTGCCTGGGTGTCCACTTGGATCGTACCTTTGTCCACCTTCAAATCGGTCGTCTTGGCGCTGTCGAAGCTGATGTTAAGCTGGTTATTCGCGACATTTAACGCGCCGACCTGGAATGTGACGCCACCGTTGCCGGAGCTCAAGGTGCCGTCAATCAAATCCTTGCCATTGTACTGTGTGGAAGTGGCGATGTTATCGATTTCGCTCTGAAGGGCCTGGAATTCACCGGTCAAGTTGCTGTCGCTGGTCTGACCGGAAGCTGCTTCGGTGGCCAGAGATTTCATCTGGACCATGATGTCATTGATCTGGGTGTACGCGCCGTCGGCCGTCTGCAGCATCGACTGCGCTTCGCCGGCGTTCTGTGCGCCTACCTGCATAGAAGCGATTTTCGCCTTGAAAGAGTTTGCTACCGCATAGCCGGCCGGGTCATCTGCGGCCGTGTTGATCCTAAGGCCTGACGAAAGCTTCTCGAGTGATGAGCTTACAGCGCCATTCGTGTTGCTCAGGATGCTCTCGATGTTAACGGCGTTCATGTTGGTGTTGACTACTAAACCTGCCATAACTAATCCTCCTTGATGTGTTTTTTAACTTCCCTGTTGGTAAAATCTGAAATCCATTCCACACAGTTCAAAATCGCTTGATTTATGAATCGACATGCTGCGTCCAAAACTTTAATCTTTTTGAAATCAGCGAACTAAAAACTGCCCGGCAGGCATTCCCACCATCGGCTTATTGTGTTCGATTTTCCCCTTGTTATATTTTGAATATAGGGGTTCATAATTATGGTCAATGCGGATCAACCCGCTCGGAGTCCATTTTGGTTTCACGAATGTGTGGTCATGACGATGCCAACCGGCATGACGGCGGCCAACCTCCGGGATCTTTTACTGATTCTGCGGGATGCCCACGAGTCGGTTTTGTCCTACCATCTATGGCAATCGCGCATGGCCATCGCTAATCCCGACGTTGAGTATCCAAACGACTTCGCCGCCTGGGCCGCCGTCGCCCTGCAGGATAGCCGGCTGGCGGAGAAACTGAGCGTCATCGATCCCTTCAGTTTTGATAGTTTGGAAGAGGTCCGCGAATCCCTGGTGGATATGCTGGATGAATATTTGTGGGACCTGCCTTCAGTTCCGTCGACCAGGCCCGGTTTCGAGTTCAATTTCTGTGAAGCCTCGATGGTTGTACTTCGCTCGCAGATTCAGGCCAGGACCCTTTCCGAGTTTCGCTCCGAGATAGTGAAAGTCCCGCTGAGTTCGATTTATTACCACTTTGTGGACGCACGCTGGCGATTAAGGTCGATAAAAACCGACGATTTTTCCAATTGGATAATAGACTCCTATGATTTGCCGGATCTTGTTTCGGCTATCCAAGGTATCGACGTATGGTTTTACACTCTGGACGAAGTCCGAGACACAATCCTGGACCTGGTTACCCAGCATATAGAGAAGCCGGATGGCAACACGTCTTAGTGAACTTGAGCCTATCGTAGGCTCGACAGTCATCGAACTGCTGAAACACATGGCGGAGCAGTTGGGCAGGCAGCGCCTTGTGCATATCAATTCGACCCGCTCCGGGGGCGGAGTGGCTGAGATCCTGTCTCAGATCATACCTTTGTGGAATGAACTGGGGATTGACGCGCGCTGGGAAGTCATAGAAGGAGACCAGAGCTTCTTCGAAGTCACAAAGGCAATGCATAACGCCTTGCAGGGTTTCAAAGTAAACATCACCAAAGGCATGCTTGATCATTACCTGGAAGTTAATCGACATAACGCCGACAGGTTCGAATTTGATGCCGATTTCATGGTGGTCAACGATCCACAGCCGGCATTTTTGATTCAGCACATGCGATCGCGGGCTAGAAAGTGGATCTGGAGGTGCCACATAGATGCCTCCAGACCGGATCGGAAAATCTGGAGATTCCTGCGGGTAGCTGTCAAACAATATGACGCGTCCATCTTTTCGATGCCCAGCTTCGCTCAGAACCTCGCGCATCCCCAGTATCTTGTCTACCCTTCGATTGATCCCCTGAGTGAAAAAAACCGCGAGTTGTCTGATGAAGAGATCTCTGCGGTAATGGAGCGATTGGGGATAGAGCGAGATAAACCGATCATCCTGCAGGTCTCACGATTTGATTCCTTTAAAGATCCACTGGGAGTAATTCAGGCATTTCGAATGGTGCGGGTTCACACGCCTTGCAAGCTCCTGCTGGTCGGAGGCGCGGCGACCGACGATCCGGAAGGCCCGCGAATTCTCGCAGACGTCCAGGAGGCAGCCGAAGGCGACCCCGATATTCACATTCTGCTCCTTCACCCTGAAAGCCACCACGAAATCAACGCCTTGCAGCGGGCCGCGGACATCATTGTTCAGAAATCGGTCCGCGAGGGCTTTGGACTTACGGTAACCGAAGCCATGTGGAAGGGTAAACCGGTGATAGGTGGGGCGGCGGGAGGAATAGTGCTGCAGGTTAGAGACTTTCATACGGGTTTTCTTGTTCACTCTCCCGAAGGTTGCGCTCTTCGAATCCGGTACTTGCTTCATCATCCGGAGATGGGACACCGCATGGGCAAGCAGGCCAGGGAATTCGTACGCAATCATTTTCTTATAACGCGAAATCTCAGGGATTACCTCGCCCTGATGATTCTCTGCGACAAAGCCGGTGAACGAACCATCGCGTTTTAAAGCAACAAGCTGAGGCCGGGAGGCGGGAAGTCTTCCCCCATACTCCGGGGCCCCGTTGATTACATACTTTCTCGGTCAGTTCTCGATCTGGAGAATACAGAATGGAAAGATTTATTTGCATTCACGGCCATTTTTACCAGCCCCCCAGGGAAAATCCCTGGCTGGAAACCATAGAGGTCCAGGATTCTGCATATCCATACCATGACTGGAATGAGAGGATTCTGGCCCAGTGTTACGCACCCAATACAGTTTCCCGTATCCTGGACAGCGATGGCCGTATTATCGAATTGCCGAATAATTATGCGAAGATCAGCTTTAATTTCGGCCCCACGCTTCTAAGCTGGATAGAGGAGAAATCCCCGCAGACCTATAATGCTATCCTGGCAGCGGACCGGATCAGCCAGAAGCATTTCTCCGGTCACGGTTCTGCAATGGCCCAGGCCTATAACCACATGATTATGCCGCTGGCAAACAGAAGGGATAAATATACCCAGGTATTATGGGGGATTCGGGATTTTGAGCACCGTTTCGGCAGGTCTCCCGAAGGCATGTGGCTCCCCGAAACCGCTGTGGATCTCGAGACACTGGATATCATGGCCGAACTTGGAATTCGCTTCTCTGTCCTGTCTCCCTACCAGGCCAGGGAAGTGAAGACAGCGGACCAGGGGGCATGGACGGACGTGAGCGGCGGAAGGATTGACCCGAAGAAGGTTTACGAACTCAACTTGCCATCGGGGAGAAAAATCAACCTCTTTTTCTATGACGGTCCGATTTCTAAGGCGATCGCTTTCGAACGCCTGCTTTCTTCCGGGGACAATTTTTTTCAGAGGCTGATGAGCGCATTTTCCGAAGATGGGTCACAACCGCAATTGGTCAATATCGCAACTGACGGCGAGACCTACGGTCACCACCAACAATTCGGGGACATGGCCCTGTCTTACGCCCTCGAGCGCATGACCTCCGATGAAATGGTCAAGCTTACCAATTACGGAGAATTCCTCGAAAAATATCCGCCGAAGGCTGAGGTGCGGATATTCGAAAATACCGCATGGAGCTGTGTTCACGGCGTGGACAGGTGGCGAAATAACTGCGGGTGCAATAGCGGAGGCCATCCCGGTTGGAACCAGGCGTGGCGAGCTCCGTTGAGGGAAGCACTTGATTGGCTGCGCGATACTCTTGCCCCCCTTTATGAAGAATATGCAGGCCGATTCCTGAAAGACCCATGGGACGCTCGCAACGACTACTTAAACGTTGTCCTCGACCGCTCTGTGGAAAACGTCGACCAGTTCCTGATGAGACACGCATCCAGGGACCTGGATGCCTCGGAGAAGGTGACCGTCCTCAAGCTTTTGGGGGTCCAAAGGTGCGCAATGTTAATGTACACGAGTTGCGGATGGTTTTTCGATGAACTTTCAGGCATCGAAACGGTCCAGGTCATTCAGTATGCCGGACGCGCTGTCCGGTTGGCCGAGGAAACCTGTGGCGTTATTCTGGAGCCCAGCTTTCTGGAGAAACTCGAGCGCGCGAAGAGCAACCTCCCCGAGCATAGGGACGGGCGCCTTATTTATGAGAAGTTTGTAAAGCCGGGTATGGTCGATTTGACGGGGGTCGGCGCGCATTATGCCGTGAGTTCCATTTTTGAAGAACACCCTCCGCGGGATGAAATCTTTTGCTATTTTGCCGATCTGGAGGACTTTTCATTCCATGAGGTCGGAAAAGCGAAACTGGCGCTCGGTCGCGTGCGAATCACCTCCGAGATCACGCGGGAAGCGGCTGTAATGGCTTTTGCGGCCTTGTACTTCGGAGAGCAGAATCTCTCGGCGGGCGTTCAAGTGACTGAGGATGAAGAAAGGTACGGGGTAATGTCCCGCGAGGTGACGGATTCTTTCTACGCCGGTGATTTCCAGGAGGCGATCCGCCGCATGGACCGGTACTTCGGTGCATCTACCTACTCTCTCCGGTCGCTTTTTCGCGACCAGTTGCGCAAGGTCTTGAACCAGATAATGAAATCGTCCCTGGAAGGCACGCGAGATATTTTTCGCCGGACCTACGATCACTTTGCGGCTTTTATGCGTTTCCTCATCGACTTGGGTATTCCCTTGCCGGAACCTTTCCCGTGCTTGGCCGACTTTGTTTTGAACTCTAACTTGAAGCTTCAATTTCAGGAACCCGAGATGTCCCCCGATGCCGTTAATAATATTATCAATGATGCTCAAACATTACATATGGAACTGGAGTACACCGGCTTGGAATATACATTGAGAAAACAGATTGAAAACATGATGAAAACGTTCAGCGAAAACCCGGACGATCTTGATCTTCTCAAAGGATTGGCCGTTGCTGTTAATCTTGGAAACGAGATGCCTTTCAAGCTTAACCCGTGGGCCTTTCAAAACATTTATTTCGAGATGATGAAAACGATCCTTCCGGAACGGCGCTGGAAGGCTGAGCACGGGGATGGTGAAGCCCGCGAATGGGTGGAGATTTTCGTTGACTTGGGCAGCAAACTCTCAGTTCGCGTGGATTAGCGATCCCAGGAGGCCTCTTTCCCGGAGTCACGCATTATGGCTAGAGTTCCCACCGCCACTTACCGGCTTCAGTTCAACCGCAATTTTACATTCAACCACGCTCGAAACTTAGTGCCCTATCTCTACGAACTTGGCATTACCGATTTATATGCCTCTCCCGTTTTCCAGGCTCGCCGGGGCAGCCTTCATGGCTACTCGGTGACCAATCCCATGGCAATAAATCCGGAACTTGGCGCCCGCTCCTCCTTTGACTCCCTGGTAAAAAGGCTCAAGTCCCGGGACATGGGACTGATAATCGATATCGTCCCCAATCACATGGCGCTAAGTTATGAAAATCCATGGTGGATGGACGTTCTGGAAAACGGACCGGGCTCTCCGTACGCTATTTTCTTTGATATCGATTGGCATCCGCCAAACAGGGTCCTTGAAGGGAGAGTGCTTTTGCCTATATTGGGAAAGCACTACGGTCGGGCCCTGGAAGCGCAGGAAATTAGACTCACCCTTGAAGAAGGCGGGTTCTTCATAAGATATTTCGAACACAAGTTTTCGGTCGACCCCAAATCCTACAGGGACATTCTCTCATTACGCCTGGCCGGCCTGGAGGATGACCTCGGGGCGTCGGACCCGGCTGTAATAGGTCTTAAGGGCTTGGTGACCATGAGCGATCACCTGCCGGCTCATCGGCTGACCAGTCGCAAGAAGGCTAAAGAACGGCAAAGAGACAAGGAAATAATCAAAAGAAGTCTATGGCTGCTCTATCAGGGGACCCCCACGGTAAAGGAATTTATCGACGGGAACCTGACAATTTTCAATGGAAAAAAAGGAAATTCCGCGAGCTTCGATCTATTGGACAAGCTTCTTTTCGAGCAGTCTTACCGCCTGGCTTTTTGGCAGGTTGCCCTCGAGATGATCAACTATCGCCGTTTCTTCAGTATAAACGATCTGATCGGTATTCGAATCGAAGACCCCCACGTTTTTGAAGCCTTTAAGCACGGCATCCTGTTCGATCTTGCCCGGGAAGGAAAGGTTTCCGGGTTGAGAGTCGATCACATAGACGGCCTTTACGATCCCGCTGAATATCTTAGCCGTCTGCAGAAAGGTTCGGCAGGCTACGACGGGAACGCCAATGATGCCGGACAATATGTCGTCGTTGAAAAGATCCTGGGCCAAGGCGAGACATTGCCCTCTGAATGGCCCGTTTCGGGTTCCACGGGTTATGATTTTGTCAATGTGGTGAACGGTTTGTTCATTGACAAAGAGGGTTACCGGAAGCTGCAGGGGATATTTGCCTCCTTTACCTCCCTTGAATTGCCTGTAGCCGATATGGTCTATGAGAAGAAAAAGCTTGTCATGGAAACCCTTTTCGGCGGCGAAATTGAAAATCTGGGTTTCTATCTCGGACTGCTGGCTTCGCATGACCGAGAGGCCCGCGACCTGCCCAGAAGCGACCTGATCCGAGTTTTGGTGGAGGTTACAGCCTGTTTGCCGGTCTACCGAACATATGTCCGCAGCTATGATGTGTCTGAACGGGATAAGCTCTATCTTGCAGGGACCATGGAGGAGGTCTGCAAAAGAAATCCCGGCCTCAACCCTATGACCCTGGATTTTATGCGCCGCTTGCTTCTCATGGATTTCCAGCCGTATCTGAGCGATGAACAAAGGGATGAACGACTCAAGTTCGTGATGCGCTGGCAGCAGTTCAGCGGCCCCATAATGGCCAAAGGGCTGGAGGACACCACGCTGTATGTCTATAACCCACTGGTCTCTCTCAATGAAGTGGGAACGAGTTTTCAACTGACCTCCGTGGAAGCGTTCCATAAATTTAACCAGGCCAGGCAGAAGTCCATGCCCTGCACCATGAACGCCACCTCCACTCACGACACGAAGCGCAGCGAAGATGTGCGGGCCCGGATAAACACGCTCTCTGAAATCGTTGAAGAATGGGATTATTTACTTCACAGGTCGAGAAGTCTGAACGAAGCCAAAAAGACTGCGGTCGGCGGTGAGCCGGTGCCGGACCCTAACGAAGAGATATTTCTTTACCAGACACTGATTGGCGCATGGCCGCTTCTTTCGGATGAAGTCCCTGAATTCATACAGCGTCTCAGGCAATATATCGTGAAGACCGCCCGGGAGGCTATGGTGCACACCAGATGGATTACGCCCGACGCCGAGCATGAAGATGCCCTGGTGAGCTTTGCTGAGGCTATTCTGCACGAGTCCGGCGAAAATGAATTTTTGAAAGATTTCTTAAGAACTCAGTCGCGCGCGGCCTACCACGGGGCCTTGAACTCGCTGTCCCAGCTTCTTTTAAAGATTACCTCGCCTGGTGTTCCCGATTTTTACCAGGGGACCGAGCTGTGGGACTTCAGCCTGGTTGACCCCGATAATCGGCGGCCGGTGGATTTCACCAAGCGCATCCACCTTTTGAAAGCCCTGAAAAAGCGCGAAGCGAAAGACCCGGACACCCTTATTATTGAACTTCTTGATCGTTGGGAAGACGGACGGATCAAACTCTACACGATGGTCAAGGCGCTCCATTTTCGAAAACAAAATAGAGATCTTTTTCTGAAAGGAGAATATATCCCCTTGCCCGCCTCCGGCCAAAGAAGTGACAATGTCGTGGCTTTTTCGAGGCGCGATGGAGACCAATGGGCTATTGTCGCCGTTCCCAGGCTAACCGCGAAGATGGCCGTTTCCGGCGCTCCCCTTGGAGAGCGTGTTTGGGGGGATAGCCTGCTTGAAGTTCCGGCGGAAGCTCCTCAGTCATGGACAAATGTTTTCACGGGAGAGACTCTGCGCGTCTCGCGTTCAGGGCAGTTGGCCCTCCACCGGCTATTTTCCCGTTTCCCCCTGGCCCTGCTTACCGAAAAAACCGGATGATGATTGATAACGAAAGAAGGTAAAAGTAAGGACGGAAATTTTCGTAACAGTTTTGCACGTCCCTTCGGGACACCCTGAAACCACTAAAAGACGCGACATTTTTGGTTCATCCGGCAAACGCATACCTCCAATATTTTTCACGAGACCTCACATCGCGGGTTCGGCGACGCCATTCCGGCGAGGTCTGGCCCAGTGGCCGGCTTCATGGCCACGCAAACACATTGCAGCTATTTCCATTGCCAGTTTCCATAAGAGGGAGGCCTATCCATTCCTAAGGGCCTGTCACTATTGTTGTTTTATCTGTTCAAAGGAAATTTGTTGGAAATTTCATGGGAAATTTTTAATTTACTTCTACGCTAGTCGAGGAGTGGGGCAGATCTTTTTGCAGTCAAGGAATTGCTTGGACATAAGGACGTCAAAATTACCATGAAATACGCTCATCTTAGCCCTGAGCACAGGACAACGGACAGAAATTTTGTAGGTGCAGGGCCATGCCCGCGATAAACTTTTCGAGGCAGCTTTTCACGCCCCATTGGGACACCCTGAAACCATGGAAAGTTCCTCGTGTGGGCTTGGCAACCCCGGCAGGCGGTCCCACCGCCAACTTTTCGAACCAGTCTCCTCGCCTGCGAACAGGCTTTCCGCCACCGGATCAGGCAGGCGCGGAATCGCGGTTTCGCAAGGAAACCCCATAGGAGTAAAGCATTGCCGGGAAAACAATGGTCCAGGCCACGAGAGCGGCAAAGATGAAAGGCTCTCCGCGTACCTTGGAGAGGACCCCGTTGACGTCGCGCAACGGCAGAAATCGGCGGTAGCCGATTACGTTGAATTCATGAGTCAGGACCTGGGCGGAAGCGGCAAGTCCTCTTCAAATGAACAGTTTGTGCCGGCAGATGGTTGATCTGCTGTGCTCTGCGCGGCCTTGACGATCATCGTAATCACGACATCGCGGGCACTATTTGTCGTAGCGGTACACGAAAAAAACTTCGGCGTACTGGGAGGACCCCGCCGCCTGGGCCCTTGAGACGACCGTGTAATAATAACAGCCATCGTGGCATTGATTTGGATTGAGCGCCCCATTAAGCGCCGCACTTACGTAGGTATCGATGACTTTGAGGCTGATAGTGCAGGGAACGGCCCCACCACTGTTCAAGGTAAGTGTGATGTCAGGGTTGTCGGTGGGGTCGCTGCTTGTGGCATCAGCCAATGAAGGACAGTTCCCGCCCCAACCTGATTGCTGATCCCAGGTCTTTCCCAAATTGTCCGTTGTCGCGTTTAACATCTTGACCTGGAGGCAACTGCTGGTGTTGTTGAAGTTCGTACCGAAAGCGTTGACCGGTCCGATATTGGGCTGAGGTGGTGCAACACCCCCTCTCTGGACCATGTCCATAAAAATGTCGGCCCCGCCCTTGGCGGCATCCAGGGTGGTTGTGTAGCTCTGTTCCAGACGTGTAAGCTTAGTCTCCTGGGTAACGAGCCTGAACAGAATCGCCACCACTCCAAGCGCCAGCACGAGGAGCATCAATGTGGCAACGAGCGCTATTCCCTTTTGGTTCCTAATCGGAGCTATTATTTTTTGGCTTGATCTCATCTGTTCACCGGTATGCCGCCTATCGTGTTGGGCAGATTCAGCAGGTTATTCGGTTTAACGTCTATTTCGATAATTTTCCAGCGATATTGCTGTTGGGCGCCGGTTGGAGTGAAGGTGCTCAGTTGAGGGACCCCATTGCTGTTACCCAGGGTCAAAGTGCCGGTAAACCGGAAGTTTGAGTTGGTATTCGCGGAAGCGAGCGACGCCGAACTCGTGTCGCCCAGACCCTCCGAGTAGAGCACAAATACTCTTACTTCACGCAGATACTGCTGTATTTGCGCGGCGGTCATCTGGGCGTTATTGACGGCGCCATTGATTCCGGCCGCGAACAGCGCGTTTTGCCGCAGGTCGCTTTGCCACTGGACAGATGTTCCGGTGACGTTCCCGGAAGGATCGGTGTCGATGCCGAAGGCCACCTGGAAATCCCTTACACAGTCGATCAGGGGAGTCGCACTGAGCCCGCCGCCATTCTGGCCGGTCTGAAGGACGGTGCTCCGGTACAGGGTCAGGGTGTTCTGCGCGCAACTGCTCGGAGCGTTCGGATTTGAGGCCAGGTAATAATCCACGCGGTTAAACGGCATATTGTGCGCACCGGCGTTATTATCAAGGCCATACATGTAATAGACATGCCCCTGGTCGGGAAGATTGTTACTACCGGTAATTCCAGAGGCGCCCGAATAAAAGCCTTGAGTGGGGCTTGCGGAATTAAACTGAAATGCCCATGTCCCGGCGTTGGTTACCAGCTTGCCATTACTGTCCAGGGCGATGAGGAAGTCCGGATTCGGGGCATTTGTAAAATCCATAACCGGGTCCAGGTTCGCCGTACCTCCCCAAGCCTTGACCTTGGGTTGGGCACCGCTGACATTGCTTATCATGGACCATTTTTTGCTCGTGGAATTGATGTTGGCGGAGCAAGATTTTATGGACAGCACATCGGAAGCTGCATAGTTATTTCCTCCCGGAAAAGCCGGATTGGGACTGTCTAAATGCGCGAATGCCCGCGGCACGTTATTATTGCCGTTTGCTGTATTATTCGAGTCATTGAGACTGGCTGGATTGTAAGGCTCTATTATAGTGGTTCCAGCAGCCGCAGCGGCTTCTGTATAATTGATTCCATTTATATTTGCCGGCAGCCCGAATCCGGCCGTCTCGATATCGTAGCGCAACAGTTCCAGCCCGGCCAAATTGGCCATATAGCTTTCGGCCAGCCTGCCCTGGGTCCTGTAACTTCTGAGCAGCTTCAGGTAGGCCGTGGTTGCCGTCCCGATGACAAGCATGACAATCGCAAGGCTTACCATCAACTCTATCATCGTCATGCCGCGGTTCCTGTTCATTTCGTCTGCCTCACTATACTCTGCAGCACACAAGAGTACTGACGGGGCGCACTGTCCATCGGCCCCTTGTGCTTCCAGGTCACCGTGCACTGATACAGCGCCAATGCATCGCCTGCCTGGTTTGCTGGATTCGTGTTATTTACAATGGCAGGAGTCTGGATATTGACGTTATAATTGACGGTGGTTTTTCGTACCTGAATGGGGATATTCTGGGGGTTGGGGCTGGGTAACGGCATGCCGCCATTGCCCCAGGGCATGTTTCTGATCACTTCCAACTGTCCCTGCGCCAATTTCATCGCGTCGTTACGCATCTCGTTCATCAGGCTGTGATCGAGCGCGGCCATGATGCCTATCATCGACGCCATCATGCCCAATGCCAGTATCATCAAGGTGACCATGACCTCGATGAGTGTAAAACCCCGCTCAGTGCGGGAGGCAAATCGAGAACTCTTATTTTTGATTACAATTGGCTCCATTCATTTTTCCCAGAGTTATCTGCGTCGTTGAAACTTGCACACAATCCATTGCAGCCCCGTAGCTTGAAGCGACGCTGAATGTGATCGGATTGGCTGGATCCAGTAATCCCCTGCCGTCAAAGCTCACGCTCTTCTGCGCACTGGCGGAAGGCGTAAGGGGGTGTTGCGGGTTCAGATTCACGATCACGGTGCCGGGGAGCTGGAGGTCCGCGTTGTCATCGATCTCATTGTTTCCGTTTGCATCATATTTTATCTGGTAAGAGGCAAATGTCGCGCCGCCCCCCCACCACACGCCCGTCACAACTTTATTTCCGTAAGCGGTCATGCGCGCAAACTGAAGGTCGCTGTAGAGCTGGATCATTTGGTTTTCGATATCGTGCTTCTTTTTCCAGGTCGAATAGGAGGGTATGCCCCACGCCAGCAGCAGCACGGTAATCGAAATAACCACCATCAGTTCGACCAGGGTGAATCCGCCTTGCTTTTTCATCTTTCGATCCATTGTATCACCTGCCCCCCTTTGGGCTGCACCTGGGCTGCCTGAACCGGGGGCGGCGCGTTTTCGGGAGGCATGCCTGTAAACCACTGTGTCGCCCTGTTGCCATCGTTGGTGAACGAACTGGAGTTGTCGATCTTGTAAATTGCCCCGGTCGAGGTTTGCAGATAGAGGGTGCCGGAACTATTGGTAACCGCATATCCATTGCACGTCTGGTCTGAAATCGCTCCACCCGTGGCGCAGTTGAGGCCCCACACGCGGCTCTGACCGCCATAGCCGCATGGATCCGAGGTCGGTTCGGCAGTGACAAAATACGCGATGTCGTTACTGACGTAATTGCTGACGACCGGGACCGTGGGATCGGTAACCATCCTTTCCGCGAGAAAACTCCCGTCCGCAGCCGCAGGATCCAGATCGAACAGCCAGGCCGCTTTGGCGATATTACTTGGATTTGACTGCAAAGCCGAGCAGGCGGTGGCTGCCTGGGTCAGAGTAGTGGCAGTGGGGACTGCGGTGACACAGGAAGTGAACAGGCCGTTTGTGCAGTCGGAGTTCTGATTACAGGGTTGGTTGTTGGTCGTCTGACCATTGGAACAATATCTGACAAAGGGTATTGCCATGATATAGTTCGCACCGGAATTCTGCCCATAATTGTCCTGGGGAAAAAAATACCTCCCCGTTCCGGCAAACAGATAGGTATTGTTGAAGCATTGCCCGGGTGCGACTTGAGCGGTTACGGGAAGGTTGGCTATCTGGGAGTACGTCGACAGGTCCCAGTTCCAGTTTGCCGGGTTCAGCGAACTGGTGGGGTCGGGGTAATTGGCGTTGAGAACTCCAATCCCTCCAGTCCATGGCCCGGTTACGCCGCTTGAGGCAGAGCTGTAACCGAAGAAAACAAAGTCCGTAAAAGGAGGATTGCTAACGCTCATACCGTTGGTGAAAAGCCTCCCGCCGAACCCGTCCTGCGGTCCAAAATCTTTCGTATATACGCTGCTGAGTCCAAGACTGGAATTGAGCGTAAGGACGAAAGCCCGAACGTCCAGAATGGAACTGCCGTCGGATGCCCCTGTCGGACCGGACAGGAACATTACGTAATATTGGTCGGTTAAAGCGGTGGAGTTCCATTTGTGAATAACCGCCGGTCCTGAATAGGCGTAACCCAGAAACGGGTGGCTGAATTCCCAGAGTAGTTTGGGGTTCTGGACGTCAGTGATGTCAAGAGCGTAGTATGAGGAGAGCCCGGTGCAAGGTGAAGACGAGTAGCAGGTGGTGGAATTGCTGCACGACACAGTACAGGGCGAAGAAGTGCAGATGGCCGGATTGGAACTCGCTATGAGACCGGTGGAAATTGTGCTTGCCCCGGAACATGTGTCCGCCGGAATATTTGTGGGATATGCGGGCGAGCAGCTCGAGTTGTACGGGGATTGGCAGAAGGTCTTTGACGCACAGGTCGCTCCGTTGGACACCCCGGAGCTGTTGAAACAGTAATTCGCGGCAGAGGAAGCCTGCACCGTCCCGCCCCCGAGTCTCATTCCGCCGATCAGGACAGTTTTTGTCACCCCGTTTGAAACCATGGTCGTTACGTAGGGGCTCAAATCATTGTAATAGAGGTGGCAACTGCTCGGAGGCGGAACGGCGAGGCACCTGAGGTAGGGAAGGCTGTTCTGGGGTATGAACGCCCACAATTCCTTGCCCATATCCGTGTCGGGAATTCCGGTAAATGTCTCAACCTGGTGATTTGTCGGGTTCATTCCGCTGGTGGTAAGAATTCCCGTCTTGAAAGCGTGAAGCATCCCGTCGTTAGCGCCTACAAAGATTATGCTTTCCTTCTGCTGGCAGGAGCCGGTCCCCGTATACGGGGAGGTAGTGCAATCGGAGTCCTTCGAGCATGCCTGGCTGCTGAAAGTAGTAGTACCAGGGGTCGAGCAATAACTGTAATTGGTTTGGACCTTGGGAGTAGAATAGACGATGTCGCCCAGTTTCCAAACATTCTGAGTGCAGGTCGGATAAGATGTGCCAGAACAGTCTGCGTTCTTGGCGCAGGGAGTGTTGTTGAAGGAGGTCCCATTGGAACAGAAACCCACGGTCCTGTTCCTGCACGCATTAGCACATGAAGTGTACCCGTTCGATTGCCCGCTGCAGTCAGAATTTTGAGAGCAGGCCGTAGAATTAAATGTAGTCCCGTTTGAGCAATACTTTATATCGGTCCCGCTAATATAATTTATTAGATTCGACAGTGATCCGTTAAGGCATGGGTCCAAATTTGAGGTCGATCCCAAGGGTGAAGAGGTGGTCGAAGTCAGCGTTGTATTGGACGTATTAAAGTTCACCAGGCCGCTTCCGTTGGCGTTGTTTCCCGGCGTGTAGATTTGCCTGCTGGCGGCGGTTTGCTGGAACAAAAGCTTTCCTGCTTCCCATATGGGGGTAAGAGAATCCAGCCCGACGTTATTGATGAAAACATTCGGATCACCGCTGCCGTTCGGGTCCTGGTAACGGTTCACACTGAGGCCATTCTGCGGGTCGAATACGAAGGAAATGCCGTAGTCCTGATCGAGTTCGAGGATATAGTCATGAACGGTATCTTCTCTAATGTTATTGTACGCCACACTGTTGTTTGACGACGTACCGTTGTAGAACCACCAGTTGTACAGATACCCCGGCCAGCTTACGGTGGCGCTGGACCCAAAGAATTTGGTGGGATAAAAAACCCCTTGCAGCATGTTGTCGCCGTTCTGGGTCTGCCCTTCGGAGAGAATCGAGATTGAACTTCCTGATGCGACGCGGCCGAGAAGGTCCGTAATGATGGTTTCAAGGGCGTCGTACATCTGGGTGGGGTCATTGGCGTAATAGGCATGTCCGTTAGTCTGTACCGTTCCGCCCGCAACCGCCATCGAATCGAGCTGCGCCTGCGCCTCGTTAGTGAGGCCAACCCCCAGGACATAGGTTTTGATGGGGAAGTCGGTGCAGTTTGTCCCTTGTGAGTTGCAGAGCTGGTTCACTCCCGCCAGAAGTCCGTTGAGTTGAGTAAGGACCTGGCTCATAGCGGGCGTGGAACAGCTCGCGTTGTAAGAGGCCGGGCAGGTCGAGGTCGAACTGCATGTCTGATTGTTGGTTTGCCCTGCGCTGTTATAGCAGAATTGAATTGTGGAGGTGGAACAGCTCGCGTTGTAAGGGGCCGAACAGTTCGAGGTCGAACTGCATGTCTGATTGTTGGTTTTCCCTGCGTTGTTAAAGCAGTATTGGGACATCGTGCCGTTGAACATAGTGTCCGGCAATCCGTCGGTTACGAAGATTATGTAATTCTTCTGGCAAACCGAAGTAACAGGGGTGGGCAAGGTGGTGCCGCCCTGCTTTAATTTCCCGCTGAAGTAGTTGTACGCAGAATAAAGAGTGCCGCCGGTCGGCGTATTGCCGGCGTTGATAATATAGGAACAGGTGTTCTTGTTGGACGCTATGCAACTGCTCATGTAAGGAGTGTTAGTGGGGGCGGGCACGGTTGTGTCCACGTTTGGATTGAACAAATTGTAAACTGTATTAAACTGGCTCGTGCCTGTCAGGTCCCCTATTGCAGAGTTGAGGTACCCCTGAAAAGTGCCGGAAACTGATGGAGGAGCTGGGCCGGCTACCGAGCTGGAGCTTGCCCATGCCGGGCCTATGTAATACACCCCCAGTCTCTGGCCGAAATTATAAAATCCAAGCGCCCAGTCGGAATCGGTCGGATTAAATGTTACGTTTTGATTCCCGTTAGTCGAATAGCCCGAATTGCCGTCGCTTTGGTTAGTTTTCTTCTTAAAGAAGTTATAAATGTTAGGGCTGTTAGGCGGGCTTTCCGATGTACTATAAGATGAACAGTAACCGTACTGTATCCCCCAACTGCCGCCAGTGTACAACGCCTCGGCCTGATTAAAATAAACCTGAGGGCCACTGGGCGGGTTAGCCGGGTCCTGCCACTCATTAGTCTTGGGGTAAGCAAGCCCGCAATATCTGGCTCTCGTGGGATCGTTCCAGTTGTAGAGACCGCCGTTTTGCGGGGTCTGGAGTATGAGATCGGTAAAGCTTGTCGAAAACCCGGAATTCCCCTGACTGCACAGGCTCTCGCAACTGCCGTCGGTTACGCCCGTCGTGCAATACGAGACGCAGTCAGGTGGAGGCCATGTGGTATTATTGACCGGGTCGGGGTTCGGACAGTACGCAGAGGACTGATAGGAAGCAAAATCAAGTTGCTGATGCAGATACCAGAGTTTCACGTCAGTAGGCAGCGTAAACGTCATTACCCCGACATTTGCCTTAACTTGAAGTTCGGTCACAATCTGCTGCAGCGCCGTTCTCGCAACTACTGATTTGCTGGCCGGAGAATAAGACCCCACGGCGTTTCCGTAGAAGTCCTCGTCCATGCTGTTGGAGTTATCAAGGATTATGAGTATGTTCGGTTTGACCCCGCTGGAAATAAACGGAGGAGAAAGCGAATTGCTGCACGGGCTGGCGCCGGAGACGACTCCGGGCAAAAGAGCAAGCGGAAAAAAACATAGAGAAACTAAAATCAATATGGCCCGCCTCATGAAATGCTCCTGTAATTTCTGATTTTACGTAAGCTAACAGACGGCTCATTTCAGAATCAGCGACTCCAGGCTGCCGTTTGAGAAAAACAGCTCGGCTGCTCTGCCCCTTTTACCGGGATGGCTGCCGCTGTTGTCGATGACCCTGGTGGAACCGGTAATTTCATATTTTTCACCATCCCTGGAATAGATGGCGCCGCCCTCGATCCTGTCCACCAGGATATTTAGAACCCCCCCGTTGACAGTGTTGTTTTGCACGGTTGACGGCGATGCGACAACTTGTCCAGGTTTGGCCGGAGTGCCTTTTTGAACTGCCCCGTCTCCCAACACCGCCTGCGACGCCGTGCATGGTGAAAACAACGCCAGGTTCAAAATGACGGCGCCCAAAATAACGGTGAAATGTGAACGGTGAAGAGTGAACAGAAAAAACTTGAAAAACCCGAACATGTGGACCCCTTTGTCATTTAATTCAGGCATTACACCGGGTTGCGGGATCGAAACCCCGTTTCGCTCCCGGGGACCTTGCCTGCTATTGTTCGTAGAGTATTCCGGAAACCATCGCGATCTCTTCGCCCTTATTGAAATAACCACTGAAAAACGGAAAATTTCAGCGCATTCGTGTTCTGAACAATCGGGTTCGCGGTACTTGCGCTGACTGTCAAAATATCAGTTGCCGCGCCGGCGTAAATTTTCCTTCCCGCGGTGATCTGGTAGTATTGCGTGTTGGCGGTCGGAAACCCCGACACTATGAAGTTATAATATTGGACCGTAGAACTGACGGCCGTACAATTGGCGCAATTGCCCAGGCAAGTGGTAGTGTTTCCAGCGGCGACAAAGGAGGGCAGGCATTGTATGGTGCTTGCATAATGCCCATTATCTGTATAGAATTCTTCCTCCTCCAGCCGCGCGGTCAACAGCATGCTGACCGCCTGACCCTGTTTCGTTCGGTTAACGTAATTTATGTACGCAGGCGTTGCCACCACGGCCAGGATAGCCACGATGGCGACAACCACCACCAGTTCGACAAGAGTGAAACCACCTTTGCCGTACATGCGGAATCGTCCTTTCTTAAAGGTCTTCTGCAACCTGTTTTTCATTTCCACGGCATAGTCCTTTCGGGATGCGGAATGCACGATTTGTGCCTCTTAACGGGCAGACAAAATGGAAACTTTCTTCCAACTTGCAAATCACAGCAGGATTACTGATAAGCTGATATAGAAACTCACTTTTTCTGGGGCGCTAAACCCGCAAGTCCTCCTGCCGGCGCCAAAAAAGGGCAGAGATAGAACGGGTCTTTGCCGTAAATTGTCAATGCCTTGACCGCAATTTTAATATCGGAATTGTAATTCGAAACTTGATGAAATTCTGGATGGGAATCCGGGGGGCGGACTGAGTTTCCCGCGGGTTATGACCGCGCTTCGCTCCAATCCCGCGCTTGGCGGGATCGGCCGCAATGAATTGAATTCTCCGCTGATTGTCAGGTTGCCGGCAGGGAAGCTTAACGAGGCGACAGGTCCCTCCGAGGCTGGACCACTCTATATGTACACGCTCTTGGTTTCTTCTTTGCCGGCGTTCCCGGATCGCTGTTCGGGGCAGGCTTCCCGCGATTGAGTGATAAATTCACATTCCGATTTCGTGTTGATCTTGTAGTGAAAGGCCCTCTTTTTCAGCCAGAATACTCCAAACATATCCGCCAGTGAGACCCACAACCTGTTGCCGATGGTGTACTTGGATCGCCCTTTGAGTCTCGGCCTGTGGTTTACGGGCGCCTCCGTGAGTTTAAAACCCTGCATGGCAGCCAATGTTGGAATAAAACGATGCATTCCGGCGAATCTGGGCATCCACTGGACGCATTCTCTACGGAAGACCCTGGTGGAGCATCCGGCGTCTCTCACGGTCTTACCGGTTAGAAAGGTCCTGAATCCATTGCCCAGAATGGAAGAGATTTTTCTTTTGAGGTCGTCCTGCCTTTGGGCTCGATACCCGTTGGCCATATCGGCCGCACCCGACGCGACTGTTCGAAACAGCGCAGGGATGTCCGCCGGGTCATTCTGGCCGTCTCCGTCGATGGTAGCGATTATAGGCGCCCTTGCCTCGCCGAACCCGGCGCAGAAAGCGGCCGACTGCCCGGCGTTTCGTTCGAAGGAGATATACCTGTGACGCCGGTTGGCACGAGCAAGTTCACGCAGGACAGCCAGGGTCCGGTCGGTCGATCCGTCATCGACCCATATGCACTCCCACTGTGAAAATTCCTTCTCCATTGCAGAATCTAATTCACTGGCCAGTGAAAGGACATTTTCAGCCTCGTTTCTGACCGGAATCACTACTGAGATCTCGATAGCTACCCCCTTCCATCGATGGTGCCATGCAATCCACCCTGTCAAATCTCACGCGGTGACGGATTGCGCCTCGCCCTGGCCATCCTCTGAATCTTCCTGCTCTCCCCGCGTTGCGGACACCCTCTTTGCAACCGTGATGAACCCGGTGTGGGCCACCATTCTGTCGAAGGGGCGAGCACGAAGCTGGTCTACCTTCCAATCCCGCCTGAGAAGTTCGAAATGGACTATGTCCCCGAACCCGCTTGCATTAAGCTGCCTGTGGGTGAGTTGAACCTGGCCTACATTGGGACTAAGGCTTACCAGAAGGCCTCCCATTCGGAGCATCCCTGAAAGGTTTCCAACCGCGCGCCAGGGTTCGGGAAGGTCCACGAAAATCCGGTCCACCTCGCAGGCAAGGCAAACCCCTTCTATATCGGCAACGACGATCTCGTGATTCGCGGGCATCGCACCGAAAAAACGACTGATATTCTCGCGGGCATCCGCCGCGAATTCAACCCGCTTCTCTACCGAAATCAGTTTTCCCCGGCCGCACATGGCGCGAAGCAGGGCAAGCGTGAGCGCTCCAGAACCGATCCCTGCTTCGAGGATTTCACATCCGGGATAGACGTCACCGTAGAAGATCATCGCGCTGAGGTCTTTAGGGTAAATGATCTGGGTGCGCCTTTTCATGCTGAAAATGTAATCCTGAAGAGCGGGCCTGAAGAGCATCAGCTTTGCTCCTTTGCTGGTAACCAGCCAGTCGCCTTCCTCTTTTCCCGCTATATCTCCAAGATGAATTCCACCAAGATGGGACGAAAACTGATTATCCTCAACCTGTACCAGCCATTTTTTCCCTTTTTGAGAAGTCAGCAGCACCCACTCGCTCAACTGAAATTTACTCATCCCACCCCCTTAGCCGCCAGCGAAGCGGGCGGCAGCGATCACGGGCCGGCGGCCCCGGTCTCCAAGCCAGCCCATACATCCCTGTTTTTGAGAACAATGTCAAGACGGAAGACAAAAGGTGGAAAACATGGTTAAAAAGGTAATACGCAACTGAGTGCCGGGTTGACACGTTCTTTGAAAAAAAGTAATTTCGACTTTTGCAGATAGTTTATTCGAAACCCGAACCTGGAGTCGGACATGTTCGTTATCGCCTATTTCTTAAAGGCGCTTGCAGACGTTTTACACATCGTGCTTTATACTTATATGTTGATAGTGATCGCTCGTGCGATCCTGTCGTGGGTGAGTCCGGACCCTTACAACCCTATAGTGCGATTCCTCTACAACGTGACCGAACCGGTCCTTTATCGCATTCGTAGACTGCTTCCATTCGACATGGGTGGAATCGATTTCACTCCCATGATACTTATCCTTGTGATCGTGTTTTTGGACCGCTTCATGGTGCCGATCCTGTACACGATGGCTGCTTATCTGGGCGGTGTATAGACCTTTCGGGTTGCGTGCCCTCGGGCAGGAGTGAGTGAGATGGAAATTAGCGATATTGAGGAGAAAAGATTTCGCAAGCGGTTGATGGGGTTTGATCCCGACGACGTGGAGTCTTTCCTGAGGGAGCTGATCGAAGAGTTTCGCCGGTTTAAAGAGGAAAACGGAAGCCTCAAAAAGGACGTGCAGACCCTTGAATCGGAAATAAAAGAGCACAGGGAGCGGGAGAAAACCATTCGTGCCGTCCTCGTCACCGCTCAGAAGAGCGCGGAGCAGATCAAGGCGAACGCCGAGCGCGAAGCCAAGGTGGTTATCTCTGAAGCCGAAGTCAAAGCCGAAGGGATTCTCAACGAGGCAGCCAATCGCCTTTCCAGGATGGAGCAGGAAATCTCCGAGATGAGGCGGAATCGAATCCAGTTTGGGGCCAGAATGCGCTCGCTCCTTGACGCATTCCGCCAGATGCTCGATGATGACGGGAAACAGACTCCGCTTAAATTGGAAGAAAAACCGGAGTTGCCCGAGTAAACCCCTAATATGATGGAGTCTGCCCGATGGCTATAAAGAAAGAGCTTCTTGAAATCCTGAGGTGCCCTAAATGTAAGGGGACCATATATCCTAACAAGGACGAGACCGGGTTGATTTGCGATCAGTGCAGGCTTATGTACGAAATCCGCGAAGACATCCCGATCATGTTGATCGAGGAAGCAAAACCCTTATAAAGACGGAGCGGGAAGCAGGGAGCGGGGAGCTGGAATGAAAACTCCGGCGAGATCTTTTACCGACCTGGACGTCTGGAAGAATTCGCATGCTTGCGTGCTGGAGGTGTATCCACTGACCGAGACGTTTCCGGACCATGAACGGTTCGGCCTCACTTTCCAGTTCCACCGCTCGGCTGTCTCTATACCGGCAAACATAGCGGAAGGTTTCCGAAAGTACACATCCGCTGACAAGGCGCGATTCCTGAATACCGCCGAGGGATCCCTTGAGGAATGTAGATATTACTGCATTCCGGCTCAAGATCTGGGATATGGTGAAACAGCCAAGCTAAGCGAAGCGTTGAGTGTAGTCGCTGGACAATTGACCGCCTATATCAGGCGACTTCGTGAGCCAGGAGTAAAAGCGGGGTAAACGGCGACAGCGAGTAGTGGTTTCTGCTCCTTGCTTCTTGGTTCCCGCTTCATTCTTTATGCTATGAGTCAGCCCAAACAACCCGACCCGGTGAAGCTCGTCATCCGGTTCTTATTTTCCGATTTCGAAAGTCAGCGACAAGCTCTCGATGCAGTCGTATCGGATTTCGGACCGATGGATTTTTTGTCCATGCCCGGGGCTTTTCCCTACACAACATACTACGATAACGAAATGGGACAGGGAATCCAAAGACAGACGGCAGGTTTCTTAAACCTGGTTGCGCGCGGGTCTTTGCCCGACATCAAGCTGCGAACCAATGAAATTGAATTGGGCCTCTCGCGCGAAGGCAAGCGCCGGGTTAATATCGATCCCGGCCTTCTCAGCCAGGAGCGTTTTGTTCTGGCGACCGGAAAGAACTTTACTCACAGAATTTATCTTCGCGACGGGATCTATGCCGATCTCACTCTCATTTATCAGAACGGAGCGTACCGTCCCCTTCCATGGACTTTTCCCGACTGCCGTGAAGCCGAATTTTTGCATTTCCTTGAGGTCCTGAGAAAGAAGCTTAGGTTTCAGAGGAACGGGATATTGCCGAAACATTAGCGTAGCGCCCATATCGAAACTGGGAAAATGATCAGACCGGAACAAAAAAAACTATTCGCCGTTATCGGAAACCCTGTAGGCCACAGCCTTAGTCCGGTTATGATGAAAGCGTGCTTCGATTCGCTTGATGTTCCTGCGCTTTATGCGGCTTTCCATGTCGATGAGCTTGAAAGTGATCTCAAGCTTTTGCACAAAACGGGCTTCAGCGGGTTGAGCGTGACCATTCCATTTAAGGAGACTGCCTGCCGGCTGGCCGAACGAATCGACAATACGGCCGAGGAAATCGGCGCCCTGAACACTCTGCGCCGGACGAACCTGGGTTGGGAGGGCCGGAATACCGACTGGATCGGTGCTTTACGTGCCCTTTCTGCTATTGTTGAGGTCTCTAACCGCGATGCCCTTGTCCTGGGCGCGGGAGGGGCAGCTCGAGCCGTGGCCTACGGGCTGAAAAGAGCCGGAGCATCGGTTACGATCTCAAACCGGTGCATCGAACGGGGCGAGGCGCTGTCAGCGCAGCTAAAAAGCGCATTCATTCCACTGAATATGCTTCAAAAGACTTCCAGAGACTTTGACATTGTCATTCAATGCACTTCGGTCGGACTCGATGACGCCGAAGCTTCTCCCATCGTCTTCGACTCATTTTTCAAAGCCGGGATGACCGTGATGGACCTTATTTACACCCCGCGATGGACCGCTTTTTCCAAAGCTGCCAGGGAAGCAGGATGCACCGTCGTATCAGGTCTTGAAATGCTGCTTTACCAGGGGGCCGCCCAGCTCGAATGGTGGTTGGAGCGCCCGGTTTTCGAAAGCCCGGCGATCGCCGCGATGAGAAAGGCACTGGAAGAAGCCCTGAATGAAACATCTTTCTAAAGCCATAAAACCAGTTTCGAAAATACATGCCAGGATTCGCTTGCCGGGGTCCAAGTCGATAACCCATCGCGCACTCATTATGGCCGCTCTTTCCAACGGACCTGCGCAGATAGATAACCCGCTGCGGGCCGAAGATACGCTTCTTACCGCTAAGGCGCTGGAAGCTTTAGGCGCAACGATCGAATGGAGCGGCAATTCGGTCCGGGTGGCTCCGCCGAAACACCGCTGGCGTCAGCCGGCCGGGCCTATTTTTCTCGGAAACAGCGGCACGAGCGCCCGTCTTCTTCTCGCAGCCTTCTCAGCGGGGACAGGAAAGTTCTTACTGGACGGAACTCCCCGCCTTCGGCAACGCCCCGTGGGCCCAGCCGCCGAAGCCCTCGAAATACTCGGAGCGCAAATGCGCTGGATCGGGGAAAAAGGGTTTCTTCCGGTGGAAATCGAAAGCAAGGGACTTAGCGGCGGAGATGTCTTTATAGATGCCTCGGAAAGCAGCCAGTTCCTGTCGGGAATCCTTATAGCCGCTCCGGCGGCGTGCGGAAAGATAAGAGTGGAATGGTCCGAGCCTGCCGCATCCTGGCCTTATGTCGAGATAACTCTGGCGATGATGAAAGAGGCGGGGGTCCGGTTTATCAGGCAAGCCTCCAACAGGATAGAGGTCCCTGCCCCGCAGGTCTATGCGCCTCGCAGTTTTACAGTTGAAGGCGACTGTTCTTCGGCTTCATATTTCTGGGGGGCCGCCGCGCTGACTGGAGGAGACGTACTGACCTCACCGGTTTTGCCTTCCAGTCTTCAGGGGGATTGCCGTTTCCTTGATGTTTTGGATAAAATGGGTTGCCGTATCCAATGGAGCGGAGACGGGGTCCGAGTGGAAGGACCCGAACGGCTCCGGCCCATCGATGTCAACATGAACGAAATGCCGGACATGGTGCCGACGCTTGGCGTTTTGAGCGCGTTCGCAAGCGGAACTTCGCGAATCCGCAACGTTGCGCACCTGAGAATAAAGGAATCCGACCGGCTCCATACGGTGACCGCCGGCCTGAAAGCGCTCGGAGTTGAGACTGAAGAACTGCCGGACGGGATGATAATCCATGGAGGAAAACCCATCAGGCCATCGAAGCCGATCTGGGCATTCGACGATCACCGGATTGCAATGGCATTTGCACTCGCAGGTTTGCGCCTGGATGGCGTGGTTATAGAGGGAGCTGACTCCGTCAGCAAATCTTATCCGGAATTCTGGGAGGTTTTCGAGGGCCTTGGGGAAAGCAATCAGGAATGAGGAATTAGGAATTAGGGATGATAATTGCCATTGCTCGCATGGCGCGCTCCTGCGAGAGAACACAACCTTTAGAGACAGACAGTTATGAAAATATTACCACTATTGTGCATGTCCGTTTTATTCGTCAACGCGGCTGTATTCGCGACCGAGTCTGCGATGCAAGCGTCTGAACGAAACCTGCCTCCTGCCGTGACATCTGAAGCCCATGACGCCGCAGCTTTCCAACCTGCCCTGGATCGTATCGGCAGGGCCGCCGGGTCCACAGGGGTCCTTGTGGTTTCTCTTTCATCAGGGAAGATCCTCTGCGAGTCCAGGTCAAAAGACGTCTTCGTACCCGCTTCGCTTATGAAACTTCTGACCAGCTACGCTGCCCTCAAGGAGCTTGGCCCTTCCTTTCGCTTTACGACCAGGGTGCTTGCGGCTCAAGAGCCCATAGATGGGACTGTTGCGGGAGATATCTGGATAAAGGGAAGTGGTGACCCTCGTTTCCTTTCGGAGAATGCCCTCGAGCTGGCGAATGCAGTCAAGCAAAGCGGCATAAGACTCATCCGCGGCAACGTTTTTGTAGACAGCAGCCTTTTTGAGCCGTTGTCGGAGCATATCTGCATTGATAGTGACTGCGTGGGGGTATACAACCCCGTAGTTTCGGCGGCGGCAATCGACTACAACATACTGAGCGTGAAGATCGGGTTCCCTGTGAAGGCGGGGAAGTCGTTCAGCGTCGATTCGGGATTGGCCGATGGCTATGCGCGGGTGAGCGGCCAGGCGGGGCCGGTCGGAAAAGGTGAGAACTCCCTGAGGCTCCGTACGCTTGGAACTGCCGGAAACGGCCAGGAGCAATTCCAGCTCTCCGGGCGGACGCGCGGAGGTCGCTTTCGAGAGTTTCGGTTCAACGCGGCCGATCCTGCCGGACTTTTCGCTCATGCGATGCGGACGGCCCTTGAGCGTTCGGGTGTAAGAGTGCTGGGGACGGCAGCTAAAGAGGGGGCGGCGCCGCAAACCTCCAAAACGATTGCCTCTTACGATTCGCCTCAGCTTGCCGAATTGATATCCGGCTTGAACAAATACAGCAACAATTTCATGGCCGAGATGCTTCTCAGGTCACTTGGCGCATATGTGAACGGTACCCCGGGCGACTCTGAGAAGGGGATTTCCGTTGTCAGAAAAGCCCTCCAGGAAGCCGGCGTTCCGGACGAAGTTGCAACCCTGGACTGTGGATCGGGACTTAGCCGTTTTTGCAGAATAAGCCCTGAAACATTCTGCCGGCTGCTTACAGCCGCCTGGCACGATGCCTCCGTGAGAGAAGAATTTATATCCTCCCTGGCAGCCAATGGGGAGAAAGGAACACTTATGAGAAGGATGCACAAGCCGGGTCTCACAGTGAGGGGCAAAACCGGCACCCTCAAAGACGTTATCGGTTTTGCCGGTTATGTTTCGGGACCGTCCGGCAAGACTTACGCCGCGGCGATAATGCTAAATGGTGTGCGGGACAGGTTCAAAGCGAGGGAGGCAGTGGACTCGCTTCTCGAACAGGTGGCCTTTTCCGGCTCATGAGGCAAAATCGGGCATGCGCGGTGAATCCAGCCGAGGCCGGATCACCTTGCATGAGCCTTTCCGCAAGAGTAAACGAAGCGGACTGCACGAAAACCAGGAAATAAAGCAAGCGTCTTGAGGGATTGAACCCTAAGTTCACAGGCGAACTCCCTCAATTCGGCTTGCTCGAAAGTCCACGGTCTCGGCGGACGCCACGGCGCTGCAGCCCGCTCAAGTACGTCTCTAGTATCGATCGCACCGGTTAACGGAACGCTGAGAACGCTGAGCAAGATGGACACCAATGACCCTCCGAACGTCCGGAACTGGTGCTTTCACCTTCTCCAACCTGTATCCGGTGAGTTCTTCGACTAACTCCCGGATTCTGTCCGTCAACCAACCAAATCTCTCAAATATATATTCAAATGTCTCCGGCATCTTCTTCTCCTGATGAAATTCTAATCTGAAGATAAACATCCGGATCAGGCGGCGCATGCCCTAGAATTATTTTCCCTTATCGGCTAACCGCTGCTTTATAATAAGGTATGCAGGCGTGCGCCGGATCTTGGAAGAAAATGTCCGGGATAAAAAAGGAGAAAGCCAGGGGCGGGGGGTTCCTGGCTTTCCGGGGCGAATTACTTAGGCTTCAAAAGAACCAAGCTTTAAAAGGGAGGGTGTTCCTCTGGAGATGCATCCTAGCAGATTTTTTCCTTTTGCAAATCAGGTCTAGAATGTATTTTACCTTACATGGCACAGTATAAAATGGGGATCGATTCTACAGTGTATGTGCACGGAAGTATGAAAATACGTGTTTTCGCCCCTGAAAAAAATCGATGGGGAAAAAGACGAGTGAAAAAGATGTTTAGAAACATTGCCCATTTTACGGGATCAATTCTCTTGATTGCCGCGGTTACAGGCTGCGCCGGGCTGCACGGCGGAGGCAACGTTGCTACCGGCCCTTCCCGGGCCGAAGCCAAACTCATGGAAATCAACAAGGCGCTCGACGAGGCAAACGAGCAGTCCTCGACCTTCTATGCCCAATTGAATTCAGTCAGCGAGGAGATCCGCGAACTTCGCAGCCGGCCTTACTGGGAAGAGTTAGAGCAGATTCTATTGGAATATCCGTATCTCAGAGATCCTGACAATGAGGGGATTACCCCGGAGATGGGGTCCAGGCTTACGGACTGGAGCGTGAAGTGGAAGACCGGGTGGCAGCAAGCCCTGGATGATTATCACGGCCTTGTGGACAAATGTACTATACTGGAGGCCAAAAGACTGGCCGCGCGTGAAAAGCTGCTGGCTGTGCAGGCCGGGTATCTGGCGGTGGTAATTATGGAATCCCAGGCCGGCCACGAAAAGGAAGGTAGAGAAGTCTATTCCGTAGTCGAGGCGCTGGATAAATCAGGCGCCGAGCTGGATTCCTACCAGCCGGACGACTTGGGACTTTACGCGGCGGGGCCCAAGCGGTAACGCCCCATTAATGCCTACCGCCACTGGATATATTTCAGGGCCTTTTGGAGGCGTTTTAGTACGGCTTCTCTACCAAGCACTTCTATTATTTCGAAGAGTCCTGGGCTTTTGGTCGCGCCAGTCAGCGCCACCCTGACCGGCTGAGCTATTTTGCCCAGTTTCACTCCCAATTCGCCGGCGATATTCCTGAAAACTGGCTCCAGACCCTTCTCGTCGAAGGAATCCAGTGTGGACAATTCTGATATGAGTCGATCGAAAATCTTGTTCATTTCGGGAGTAAGGAACTCGCCTGCCGCTTCGGGATCGAACTCGATCTCATCGATCATGTAGAACTTCATTGAATCGGCCATCTCGACCAGCGTGTGCGAGCGGGCCTGAAGAGTACGGACTGCCCCCGCTATGTAGGCGTCCGGTTTATCCGGGTAGTTTCGTAGAACCAGAAATGGTCTTAGAGGGGCCACGAGTTCTTCGGGACGTTTTTCTTTGATATAATGAGCGTTCAACCATAGAAGTTTTTCCATCGTGAAAATACTTGGTGATTTTCCGACGTTTTCGAGCGTGAACTTCTCTATCAGCTCAGCGCGCGAGAAGATCTCCTGGTCCCCATGGGACCAACCCAGCCTGACCAGACAGTTCACCAAGGCTTCAGGAAGGAATCCCATCTTCTTGTACTCCATGACCGAGGTCGCTCCGTGCCGCTTTGACAGGGGTGAGCGGTCCTCGCCGTGGATCATCGGCACGTGGCCGAACTCGGGGAGTTTTGCCCCTAATGCATTGTAGATCAGAATCTGGCGTGGAGTATTGTTCACGTGGTCATCGCCGCGGATCACATGCGTGACGCCCATGGTGATATCATCCACGACGACCGCGAAATTATATGTAGGTATTCCGTCGCTTCTTAAGATCACGAGGTCGTCAAGTTCGGAATTTTCGAACTCAATAGGGCCCTTTATGATGTCTTTTAGAAGAGTCGTTCCGGCATCCGGAGACCGGAACCTGAGCACCCTGTCAGGACCCGCAGCGAGACCCTTCGATCGGCAGGTTCCATCATATTTTGGCTTGCGCCCTTCGGCCATTGCGGCGTTTCGCCGGATCTCCAGATCTTCGGGAGTGCACTCGCACCAATACCCGTGGCCGGAATCGATGAGTCTTTGAGCATATTCGCGATACAGATTCAGTCTTTTGGTCTGGAAATAAGGGCCTTCATCCCAGGTCAGCTCCAGCCACTCCATGGCATCAAGAATTGCTTTGACGGACTCCTCCGTTGAACGCTCAACATCGGTGTCTTCGATCCGCAGGATGAATCTGCCGCCCAGGTTCCGAGTAAAAAGCCAGTTAAAAAGAGCTGTTCGCGCCCCTCCGATATGGAGGTATCCAGTCGGGCTGGGGGGAAATCTGGTAATCACAGGCACCATCTTTATGAACTCCTCTAAGAATTGAGGGATTTGAGGAATAGCATAATATTCCTGCAAACTCAATTAAACTCCAGCACATAAAAATACTGGAAAACAGAGATTCGGGGCTTGCCGATTTCACAGGACTCTGTCATATCTTCCATTGAGCAGCAAGGCGGGGACATTCTCCTTTATTATAATTTGCCCATTTCGATGTTTTCGGATAAATTCGCCCGAAAATTTGGCTGAGAGGTTTATTCATGGACAAGAAAATCCGATTTTTTGCGTTGCTTTCAATAGCACTTTTCCTATTCGCATGCAGCAGCCGGAGGGGGTCCGGGACCATCGAGTCGGGGGGCGACGTTTATACGCCCAAGCCGGTCATCGTTTCACCTTACCATGTCAAAGTGGCCGAGGTCTACAACGATACCCACCAAGTCTATGACGTGGACATCATCGGTCTTCTGTGGAACGGGATGCAAGATTCGTTAAAAAAGCGGGGAATGCTCTGGACCCCGGATGCCGAGGGTGATCCATACGTCCTGGAAGGCCACGTTTTATCCTTTAGAGAGGGAGGAATACCCGAGCGAATGCTGCCTTACCTGGGCGACACAATGGTGTCGGTGAGAGTCGAACTCAGCCAGGGCGGCAAACACATAGCCACAATTGAGTCGAAGCGCAAGATCGCGTTTGGCAAGGGGACCTGGACAACACAGGCCTGGAAAAAGGTATTCGAGGAAGTTTCAGAAGATGTAGTCAGTCAGGCCGTCAAGAAGTTCTAACGGGAAAGACATCGCTCCAAATTCCTCGAAATTAATTGACAGTTCGGCAAATATATTTATACTTGATAGTTTCTGTCCACTTGGAGAGTGAGTGGCACATGCGCGTTCGCGTTGATGAAATACCGGAATCAGGTCGCACTCTCAGGTTCCACTGGGATGAAGACAGGCTGAGGCAGTTCGTTCCACCCGATGACCCTTTTAACCTCAAACTTCTTCGCCCTGTCAACGTCATGCTGGACCTGAACAGACGGCCGGACCATGTACGAATAACCGGAATAATTGCAGGGTCCCTGGAGGTTATCTGTCACCGCTGTCTGAGGCCGTTTCCGTTTCCTCTCAATGAGAAGTTGGATATCTACCTGGTCACAAACGAGAGGATGTCCGGAGGCGAAGAAAAGGTGCTCGAACCCGATGAACTCCTCTATGAATTCTTTGACGGTGAAGTGATCGAAGTGGATCGTCTCGTAGCGGAGCAGATCTTCCTTGCTTTGCCTGTGAAAGTCCTTTGCGGCGAAGATTGTAAGGGCATATGCCCCGGGTGCGGGGCAAACCTGAATGAAGAGTCCTGCCGGTGCAAGGCGGACAGCAGCGAGTCTCCTTTTGCAAAGCTTAAATTAATTAAAACCGGCCCGCGAAAGTCCCCCGAATAGATTCTCCGTTACCGGTTTGCAAAGCCCGGTCTTTGCGGGCAGATTTGAGACAGGAGTCAAACGATGGGTGTACCGAAAAGAAAAACGTCCAAGGCCAGGCGGGACAAACGACGGGCTAACCACGGCATTGCCGCGCCGGCACTGGCCCGATGCCCTCAGTGCAATGAAATACGCCTGGCGCATCGCGCTTGTCCGAATTGCGGGTATTATAAAGGTCGACTGGTCCTTGAACTCGAGGAAGAGTAGAGCGGCACTCGAGGCTTAAGGTGAATCTGCCGGGGTGATTCGGGAATTGATGCTGTGGGCGGGACCATGCTCCCGGACCCATTGGCAAAGGGACGTTTCCTTCCCGGTCAATCTGCCGGGTGGAAGTGGGTTCCGGTCGGGAACGAGCCGGTTGTAAATCAAGTGATTGAAGGTCGATAGGGCGCCGTCTACCCCCGGAAGTGACAGACGCTCCCCTTGCCATATGGATTCGGCCGGTTGCTGTTCCTGCAGGTTCTGTATGCCAAGACCGGAACGGAAATTGGCTAAACCTCGCTTTATGTGTTAAACGATCAGGCGCTAGATTCTCTGCTTCCAATTTTTCCCCGTTTGGACATATAGAGTTGAAGCCATACATCCGCTGAGGATTTTTACGGAGGGAATAATTTGGACTACTTTTTGACTGAAGAACAACAAATGATACGGGAACTAACCGCCCAGATCTCCAGGGAGAAAATCCGTCCAATAAGGGCTGAACTGGACGAAAACGAGCAATTTCCGTGGGACATCATGAAGACACTCGCACAGGCTGATCTGTTCGGCCTTTATATACCGGAACAATATGGTGGAATGGGTGGAGGAATATTCGAGAACTGCCTGGCGGTAGAAAAGCTTGGGGAAGCTTGCATCGGGATAGCCACCAGTTTTGCGGCAAGCGGACTCGGTGCATATCCAATTCTGCTCTACGGCAGCGAGGAACTGAAACAAAAGTACCTGCCTCAGATCGCAAGCGGGAAAAAACTTGCAGCGTTCGGGCTCACTGAACCCGGGGCGGGAAGCGATGTCTCCGGAATCCGGACCACGGCCGTAAGGGACGGAAACCACTATATCATCAATGGTTCCAAGCAGTGGATCACCAATGGGGGCGAAGCCGAAATTTATTCCGTGCTGGCCATAACCGACCGAGCGAAGGGGCCGAGGGGCGCCAGTTTCTTCGTAATGGAAAAAGGTGATCCCGGATTTGTTTTCGGAAAGAAGGAAAAAAAACTCGGCATACGCGCATCCGCCACACGTGAGCTGATTTTCCAGGATTGCCGAATTCCTGCCGACCAACTGATCGGCCGTGAAGGATTGGGTTTTATCATAGCCATGAAGACCTTCGATAAATCCCGGCCCGGCATTGGTGCTTTGGGAGTCGGCCTCGCTCAGGGAGCGCTCGATATTGCGGTTGAATATGCGAGGAAGAGGGTTCAGTTCGAAAAGCCGATTATAAGCTTCCAGGCCGTTCAACACAAACTTGCGGACATGGCCATAAAAACCGAAGCCTCCCGCGCCCTGGTGTACAGCGTTGCCCGGTACATGGACTCCGAACCCCACGACGCAAGCAAAGTCGCCGCGATGGCTAAGGTATTCGCAGGCGACGTAGCTATGGAGGTGGCCACAAGCGCCGTCCAGGTGCTCGGCGGTTATGGATACATGCAGGATTATCCGGTTGAAAAAATGATGCGCGACGCCAAGATTTTGCAGATTTACGAGGGTACAAATGAAATCCAGAGAAATATAATCGGCCAGGAACTCAATAAGGAATACAGCAGGCTGAAAGACAGCTTCTTTTAGCAATTAGGAATGAGGAATGGCGGAAGAAGAGCAATTGGAATTCGAATTTACGAGATAACGGGAGTTGTAGGCAGACATGCACATAGTAGTATGCATCAAGCAGGTGCCTGACACCAAGAACGTCAGAATCGATCCGGACACTCACACATTGGTCAGGCAGGGAGTCGAAAGTATAATAAATCCATTCGATATGTTCGCAGTGGAAGCAGCGCTCCAGATCAAGGACCAAAATGGCGCAAGAGTTACGGTAGTTACTATGGGACCGCCCCAGGCTTCCGAGGCGCTAAGAGACACTCTGGGGCTGGGGGCCGATGACGCGGTCTTGCTTAGCGACAGGGCATTCGCCGGTTCGGATACATGGGCTACTTCAACAACTCTCGCAGCGGCCGTCCGTAAGATGGCAGATGTGGATATAATTCTTTGCGGGAAACAGGCGGTCGATGGCGATACCGCCCAGGTTGGACCTGAAATGGCGGCATTGCTCGATATCCCCTACGCAACCTTCGTAAAGAAAATTGAAGTGGCGCTTAACGGTTCGCTGGAGGTAGTTCGACAGACCGATGAGGGTACTGAGGCATGGCGGCTTCGCTTGCCCGCCCTTCTAACGGTGATCAAGGAAATCGGTGAACCCAGGATCCCGTCGCTCAGGCACAAAATGCGCGCAAAAAAGGCCGAAATTCCGGTGTGGGGAACGGCCGATTTAGGACTCGACCCGGATCGCACCGGCTTGTGCGGCTCCTTTACACAGGTCGTGCGCGTTTTCAGCCCGCCGAGACGAAGTAACCGCATTCAGCTCGAAGGGTCCGTAGAGGATCAAGTCGAGCAGCTTTTCAAATATCTGAAGGATGCTAGGGTGCCAGGTTTATGAAGGCAACTGTTGACAAAAAGAAATGTACGGTTTGCGGAGTCTGCTCTGATGCATGTCCGCTGGGCGCCATTTCGCTCCGTGAAAACCAAATCGAAATCTCAGATGATTGTTCGCTTTGCGGCATTTGCGTGGATACATGCGAGTTTGGGGCAATATCTCTTCCTGAGGTTGGGAAAGGTCCGGCGGAGGACCTGCAGAGCTACCGGGGAGTGTGGGTATACGCGGAATGGCGTGAAGGAAAAATCCACAAGGTCAGCCACGAACTTTTGAGCGCCGGCCGGGTTTTGGCGGACAAGCGGGGTGCTGAACTTGGGGCCGTTTTGCTGGGTTCCGACATAGATGACGAAGTCGCCCGGGAACTCATCTCCTACGGCGCAGAAGTGGTCTATGTGGTAGACCGCCCGGAATTGGCTCATTTTACAGATGAACGATATTCAAAATGCGTTGTCGAACTGGCAAACCGCAAGCGCCCCGAAATCCTGCTCGCGGGGGCGACCAGCATGGGGCGTTCCTTCATTCCACGTGTTGCGGCTTTACTTCAAACAGGACTTACCGCCGACTGCACAGAGCTGGATATCAGCGACGAAGGCCTGTTGCTCCAGACGCGACCTGCTTTCGGTGGAAATGTCATGGCGACTATCATATGTCCGAACCGTCGGCCTCAGATGGCCACTGTGCGGCCCAAGGTCATGAAACCGATCAGAAGCGAGGCTCAGCAAGGTCGCATCGAGCGCGTTGAGCTCCCCGGCGAATGCTTCGAGGCGCGGGTTGAAGTCCTGGAAGTTATTGCAGAACAAGACCAAACTGCAAAACTGACTGAGGCCGACGTCATTGTCTCAGGTGGTCGAGGGTTGAGAAATGGGGACAATTTCAATATAATCGAGGGGCTTGCTACACTCATGGGCGGGGCGGTGGGCGCTTCTCGCGGGGCAGTCGAGGAGGGGTGGATTCCCCCCTCTCACCAGGTCGGCCAGACCGGCCGCACCGTTGCGCCAACGCTCTATATGGCCGTCGGCATATCCGGTGCTGTTCAGCATCTGGTCGGAATGCAGGGATCTCAGGTCATCGTCGCCGTAAACAAAGATCCGCACGCTCCGATTTTTGACGTCGCCACTTACGGGGTAGTTGCTGACCTTTTCGAATTCATACCGGCATTGATTAAGCGGATAAAGCGCGCGCGGAGCGCATGAAAAGGGTTGAGGGTTAAGTGATATGGCGAAGATTGAAAGATTCGAGGATATAGAGGCATGGGCAGAAAGCCAGGGAATTGACAAGCGCCGTCTATGGAGTCTCGAACCAAGGCATGTTCTCTCGCGATTTCGGACTTTGCGACCAGATACGTCGTGCGGCTGTCTCCGTGATGCCCAATATCGCGGAAGGTTTCGAACGCGGCGGCAATGTCGAGTTTCAGCGCTTTCTTTCCATCGCCAAAGGGTCGGCTGGTGAAGTAAGGGCACAACTTTACGTCGCTTTTGACAGTGGACTGATCGATAAGGCGGAATTCGACTCGCTTTACAAGACGGCAACCGAAGCTGGAAACCTGATTGGAGGCTTCATGAGGTATCCGACTAATCATGTCGGAAACCGAACAACTCGTAACCCATAGCCCCGAACCCGTAACCCGCAACCCATAACTTTTGCACGGGGGATTGTATATTGAGCGAAAAACGCATCATCGTGGTAACAGGAGCAAGTCGCGGGATCGGGCGCGCCATCGCTGTGGAGATGGCGGATCAAAAAACCCATGTTATCGTCAATTACAACTCCAGTCCGGAGGCGGCGCAGCAGACCGCCGGCCTCGTCGAGAGCCGGGGAGGAACATCTACGGCCATGCAGTTCAGTGTGGCTGACCCTGTTGCGGTTAAGACTGCATTCAAGCATATTCTGGACGAGCACAAACGAGTCGATGTGCTGGTCAATAACGCCGGCATAGCCAGGGACAACCTTCTCGCCCTGATGAATCCCGCTGAATGGGACCTGGTCATGGACACGAACCTCAAAGGCGCTTTTCTTTGCTCCCAGGCGGTGATAAAACCAATGATCCGCCAGCGCCATGGTCGTATTGTAAACGTCACATCGGTGGTCGGCTTGACTGGAAATCCGGGACAATGCAATTATTCGGCCGCTAAGGCCGGAATTATCGGCCTTACCAGGTCCCTTGCCCGCGAGGTTATTTCCAGAAATATAACCGTAAATGCCGTCGCTCCGGGATTCATCGAGACGGATATGACGCTCGCTATTCCGAAAAAGTCACGAGAGGCGCTGCTGGCGCAGATCCCGGCGGCAAGGTATGGAGCTCCGGAGGACGTCGCCGCGGCTGTTATCTTTCTTGCATCCGATGCAGCAGGCTACATCACCGGACAGATTATACATGTCAACGGCGGCATGTTCATGGGCTAGTTCGACAGGAGACAGCGGGGATGATATCAGAGAATAATCGACGACGTGTGGTTGTTACAGGAATAGGATTGGTCTCCCCGGTTGGGGTGGGCATCGAAGAGAATTGGTCCAATCTGATTTCCGGGAGGTCGGGAATCGGGCCTATCACACGGTTCGATCCTTCTGGATTCTCAAGCCAAATCGCCGGAGAAGTAAAAAACTATCATCCCGAGGATTTCATAAATAAAAAAGAACTCCGGAAAATGGATGTTTTTCTTCAGTTTGCTCTCGGCGCCGCTCACTATGCGATGGAAGACGCCAAACTGAAGATTGAGCCGGAGATCTCATCCAGAGTTGGCGTCGTAATGGGGTGCGGCCTTGGCGGTCTGCAAACGATCGAAGACTCCCACAAGTTGATGTTGGAATTCGGCCCAAAGAAAGTGAGCCCCTTTTTCATTCCGATGATCATCGGCAACATGGCCCCTGGCCTTATCTCAATTTACCATGGCGCCAAAGGTCCCAACCTGTCTTTGCAGACTGCATGCGCCGCTGGAACTCACGCCATAGGTCAGGCTTATCATCTCATCAGGGACGGCGTTTCTGAAGCGATGATCACCGGGGGGGTCGAATCGACAATTACCCATCTGGCGATAGCCGGCTTTAGCGCCATGCGTGCGCTTTCGACGCGCAACGACGATCCCCAGCATGCTTCCAGGCCTTTTGACAGTGAAAGGGACGGCTTCATACTGAGTGAAGGCTCCGGCATACTGATCCTGGAAGAACTGAATTTCGCACTCGCTCGCAATGCCAGGATTTATGCAGAGATAATCGGTTTTGGCGCATCCGGAGACGCCTTTCACATGGCCGCTCCCGCTCCGAACGGTGAAGGGGCCGCCCGATGCATGCGGACTGCTGTCGACGATGCGGGGATAATGCCCTCAGATGTTCAGTACATCAACGCCCACGGCACTTCGACCGACCTAAACGATAAATATGAAACACAGGCCATAAAGACTATTTTCGGCGATCACGCTTATAAAATGGCCATCAGTTCGACAAAGTCGATGACCGGGCACCTACTCGGCGCCGCGGGCGGCGTCGAAGCTGCTTACACAGTACTCACCCTATATAATCAGATTATGCCCCCAACAATAAACTACGAATTTCCGGACCCAGACTGCGATCTCGACTACGTTCCAAACGTGGCGCGCAAGGCCCGGATCGAAGTAGCGCTCTCCAACTCATTTGGCTTTGGCGGGACCAACGGGACTCTTGTCTTCAAAAGATGGACTGAAAAGTAATGCGGAAGATACCCTCCGCGTCTAACCGGGATAATTTTCATCAGATCGTTTTTACTTTAGAACGTGCATTATCGAGCTTGTTACTTTAAGTACTTGAATGAATGCGGGAAATTATCTTGACAAGGTGTCAGCAGCTATGCCATAGGGAGATTGGGTTACCTGCTCCCGCTGTGGTTTTGAACCTTTTGGCAGCTAGACTCCTCTTCATGAATGGCATAAAGATCCGTGCCAATCGAGCTTGCCAGGTGCCCTCACACTGCTTAAATCAAGTCAAGCAATCATTGTGAACGTCTTTTTGCCGATCTAAAGGTGATTCTCCAGCAGATTCTCCTGATTGCATCATGATACTGACAGCTAGGCGTGTAGTTATCTAGCCTGAAAGGAGGTGATTGGAGAGGAAGCACAAAAATCTGAAAGCTGAATGAGCAGATTCATCTTTTTATTCGGTTTTGGGATTCTTTCTATTTATCAAGACTACATTTCACCGCTCAAATCCTGAGTCCGTCCGTTTTCCAGATCGCGCTCTTCATCATTACTGCCCGACCTGCCCCGTTGAATTGATTCTGGACAAAGATCTTTTCCCATTTGCATTCCTTTCCCCTGCTCGGGAACCCGCATTTTTTGCTAAGCCTGTATTTTAACCTGAAAGGAGATAGTTAATGGCTGTACCAATGGAAAAAGTACCCGGGAAAGCATGGGTTGTAACTTTCGCGGGCACAGCTGTAAACCTGTGCCTTGGAATTCTATATGCGTGGAGTGTGTGGGGCGGAAAGCTGATCGTACCCAAACTGCCGGATGGCAAATTCAACGAGGCTTTAATTGGTACGCACATGTCAGGGATCAATTCGGCCTGGACTTATCTTAGCAATTCTCAGGCTTCTGACCCGATTTCGCTGTGCGTCGTCATTTTCGCGCTCTTAATGATCCCGGGCGGAAAGATTCAAGATAAGTTCGGTCCGAAAGTAGGAGCCACCCTGGGTGGACTGTTCCTGGCCGCTGGATGTATCGTTGCCGGTCTGATGAAGAGCTACACCGGTTTGATCGTTGGTTTCGGAATAATGGGCGGAATAGGCATGGGTATCGGATACGCCGCTCCCACTCCCGCCGCTCTGAAATGGTTTGGTCCCCATAAACGCGGCCTCATCGCAGGGCTTGTAGTGGGGGGCTACGGCGGCGCAGCTCTCTATATCGCGCCCCTGGCAAAATGGCTCATTGCCGATTACGGCATCAGCGGCAGCTTCATTATACTCGGTATCATTTTCGCAGTGGTTATCGTAGTGGCAGGCCAGCTCCTGGAATGGCCTCCGTCCGGATACGTTCCCCCCGCGCCCGCTGCGGCTGCTGTCTTTGGGACTCCGGGCAAGGGAGCCTTGACGTCAAGAGACTGGACGGCCTCCCAAATGGTGTCGACTTGGCAGTTCTACGCGTTGGTCCTCATGTTCATAGGTTCGACTCAGTCCGGACTTCTTATAATCGGCTTCGCCATGCCTATGGCTGCACCGGTGCTTGGGGCGGCCGCCTTTTGGCTGGTATCCTTCGGAGGACTCGTAAATGCATTTGGCCGTGTGGGCACGGGGTTGTATTCCGATAAAATTGGGCGCACGAACGCCTATACGCTCAATTGCATAGTGTCCGCCATCTGCCTTTTCCTCATGCCCAGCGTTCTTGGTCTTAAAAGCGCTGTTTTGCTTTTCATTGCTGTGGGTATAGCTTACTGGCAGTACGGTGGAGGTCTTGCGCTTCTGCCCTCTTTCACCGCAGACTTCTTCGGCGCCAAGAACCTGGGCTTCAATTACGGCCTGGTGTTCATCGGCTGGGGGCTGGGCTTCTTCATGGTGAAACTCGGCGGGACCATCAGGGACATAACTGGAAGCCTCAATTACGCCTTCTACATGTCCGCCTGCGTGTTGGTCGTTGCAGTTATCATTGCCAGGATTACGAAGCGACCTTCCGCCACGCCGGAAATGGCGGCGGCATCGGCAAAGTAACAAAGCACAACTGGGTGAACGAACATCCAGGTGAGAAGCTTTCAATATTCAACATGAAGACAGAGACAAAAACTACGCCCCGGGAGATGCTCTCCCGGGGCGCTGAACGGAGCATCCTCCCCGCCTTTCCGGCGGGGGGGCCTCAAACTGGTTTACGCCGCCACTAAAGCCTGTACGACCCCCGACATGCCGATTTCAAGCTCCTTTTGGAAATCGCCCATCATTTTTTGCGTAATGCAGAATTTTTTCAGAATGGGATCGGATTCCGGATCGATTCCCCCCTTCCGCTGACTGCCGTTTTTTTTGGAAAAGGAGACGGAAACCATGTCCGCGAGATAAACCAGGGAAGTGACTTCCTCATATCGACCGGCTTTTCCCGGATTATGATGATGCTCAATCGCCGCTGATATGTCGGGCGGAAATTTCCATCTGCGGGCGATAATGCCGCCCAGTTCCTGGTGGTCGATCCCGAGCGCCCGCCGCTCGGCCCTGACTGCATCACTCTCGTCACTTATCTCGCGAAGGCTCGACTGAAGGTAGATCTTGGAATAGAGGTCGAGGATCGTCTTTCCTATATCGTGCAGCAACGCCGCTGTGTAAAGAGTAAAAATCCCACTGTAGTTCAGTCGACGCGCCGCTATTTCCGAGATGAGCGCCGTGGTCACCGAATGTTCCCAAAGTTCCCGCTCGTCACGCGAACTGCCCCTCACATAATAGGTTGCGGCGCAGGCCGCCATTACCGTTTGAATGAGCCGCTTGTCCCCCAGTAGAAGGATGGCGTCCTTGAGCGAGCTGACATAGTGTTGCCTGCCATAATAGGTGGAATTGGCGAGCCGAAGAATTCTTGCGGCGATTGCCTGATCGTAGCCGATAAGCTCCTCTATGTCCTTCACCGGGGCCATTGCTTTCACAAGAGATACAATTTTCCCAGCAATGTCAGGAAAAGGAGGCAGTTTTTCGGCCGCAGAAACGATGTCTTTGACCAGCAATTCGTAGTGGAGAGCATCAATTTCGTGTCCACTCAGCTCTCGGATCATGTCTGAACCCTCATATTATCTACCTTTGAGAGTTGTGTTTCAGAGCATCCTCCCCTCGATCGGGAAGAGCTCCCCTAACAAGGTTTTTCGGGGGTCACGCTTATTCTGGTTCTATATCCCCACGACATACATCGGTACACGAGAGAAAAAACTTTAAATCTTTTTGATTTCTTCGAAAAAATCCGTGGGAAAGGGGTGTCAATCCGGAAACTCCGGATGAGGCGCTTACAGTTTGCAATTCGGAAAGGAGGCATTTTTCGTTCGAACGTTGAAGAATTCTACCCTTCCGGCAAGGAAATCAAGGGCTTGCGCGGCCCGTGGCACGTGCTGCCGGCTCAGGATAAACTGGAAACCACTCTTAAAGATCGACTGGAAACCCCTCATGCGAACACTCCTCACTTGTTCCCTTGTCGATAGAACTCGACTTACTTGCTCCCTTGTCGATCGCCCCTGCCTACGGCGCCGGCGAAAGCGGCCGGCGCTCCGACCGCCCGAAATGATTTAGGGTCCGGTTCGTCGCAAATTCCAAGCACATTGATACGCAGGCAACCACGACTGTCACAGCAGTGGCAAAAACCAGGAAAACCCCCAGACTATAGGGGCGCAACTTCTCGCCCGCATACATTACGTATGGCTGGTGGAAAAGATAGATCCCATAGGAAAAGACCCCAGCCCAGCCAAGCGTCCTCCCCAATAACGGCACCCTGTCCAACCTGTGCGCCACATGTATCAATATCACCGATAAACCCATGGCCGTGAGTCCGTCCGAGACACTGTACAGGAAATTGGGCTGGTAGGCATAAACTCCGAGGGTATAAACAATTATCCCGGCAAGAAAACACTCCCGGGAAAGCAACCGATCGAGGGTCGCATAGGAGTTTTCCGCCATTAGTTTTCCCAGCGCCATTCCGGCCGCAAACTCCCAGAGTCTGCAGACAAATAAGGCGCCCATCTCATAATATCCGTTTGCTTCCAGGCTCATCAAAATGAATCGCGCCGCCAAATCCATCAAGATGCAGAGCACCAGGTACTTTACCCACCCCATTCGCTGCATGAGCTTAAACAAGAGGGGGAAAACGATGTAGAGTTCGATCAATAGTCCCAGAAACCACCAGGCAGGCACCAGGTAGAAAAACATTTTGTCGACGGGAAAAATCCTGTCGCCGAAAAAGCTTAACAGGAATCGGTAGTCAACCTTATCGTGCAGGACAGCGAGAGGCGAGACCAGGAATACGATATGGGCCAGCCAGTAGACCGGGAAAAGCCTCTTAAAGCGCCGCCGGTACCAGACAGTCCAGGAAGTTTCAACTCCTCCACGTCTTAATATTGAATAAGTGAGGCCGAACCCGCTGAACAGGATGAATACGCCGACTCCCTGCGCCCCCCTCTGTATAATGGCGGCAACAATCCCCTCGACGGCGCAGGAAAGGCTTCCAATTGGCGACCCCCGCGCGCACTGATGCACAAAATCAAAAAAGGAACCCGGGGTGATGGGCCAGGGGATACTGCCTCCATAGGCCAGCAGGCAATGGTAAAGGGCGATCCAGAGGACAGCCAAACCCTTTACGCCGTCGATCCATTGAAAGTGAGTCGAAGAGTTTTGAGTTCTCAAAACTAAAAACTTTCTACCCCAGGCCCGCTTCCGTCATCAATTTGCCAAGCACCTTCTCGGCTGCAAAGTATTCTTGAGCAATTTCGCGCGCTGCCCTGCAGCTTGCCTCGTAATCGCTTTCTATGACGTCGATGGCCGCCAAAATTTCATCCATTGTCATAAATCCGAAAAGCCCTTTCCCGGTAGGCAGGAACTTGCTGAACCCGGTTTCCTGGGTTATGACCGGACGCCCGGACGCAAGGAAAGAAACGCTCCGGTCGGAAAACCACCCGGTCCGGGGACGCACCACCTGATCCTTTGTGACCGTGAACTCGCCCCGCGACCTCTGAATATACTCCCGGTATTTATCGATATCCCTGGAGATTGGAAAAGAAGGCGCAATTCTCCATCCGTTTTCAGTCAGATACCGATGCACATCATCGCCCACATGCGTCGCAAGTTCAAAACCTACCGGTCTGCGGCTGGGCAAATCGATGACTTTCCGGAATTCCCGGTCTTTTGTCCAGTAGTATGTCTCGCCTCGAAAAACCAGGTCCTTGCCCTTGTTTTTCCACGTGGTAATAGTCGTATATACCGAATCTGCGGAAGGAGGATAGGGGTTTTCCCAAAGCTCCATTACAACCGGCTGCCTGGTCGGATGCCAACACACCAGATCTATAGGCAGATCACAGTCCGGCTGTCCGAGATTCTCCCCGAAAGAAAAATGTATGTCATGGGCAGCAAGGGCGTTCAAGGTCTTCACGTCCCCTTCCAAAACTTTTACCTGGACGTGGAAAGGATCAGACTCTACATAAACCCTCCGGGGAATGGACATATGCTCTTCGCGAAGTTCCTGGGAGGCTGTCACGTTAAGACAGGCGTCAGCTTCCTTGTAGAGCCGCATCAACTCTTCCTCACTCATTCCGTAGCATTTGCCGCCTTCATATTGGCCGCGAAATACCCACTTCCCGAAAAATCCAAATCTTTCAAGTACCGGAGCCACCATCTCGACGTTGACGGAAGCGTCAGGCGTTAGCTCGAAGTCTTTGACGTCAAAGACCCACCGGCTCGAATCCTCGACGTAATAAACATCCCACCCGAGCCGCCGAAGTCCGATCAGGTAATGCAAAAACTGGTAGGTCACCCCGGCAAGTGGATACCAGAACATAATTCCGAACACTATCAACTTACCCTTGCTCCCGTTTGTCCCCATATTTCTACCCATCTCAGCTCCCATAAATATTTTCTATGAGCTTCAGAAGTACTTTCGAGGAATCGAAATACTGCCTTGCGCTATCGACGGCCGCCGCCGAATGCTCCTCATATTCGTTCTCGACCTCGATCAGACCTCGAGCCGCATCCTCCACCGTCTTGAATGCTATAATCCCTTTCCCTGGCGCAATGATCGGCGTAAAACCGGTATCCTGAACCACCACGGGCCTTCCCGACGCAAGATAGCAGGCCGATCGGCAACTGAACCATCCCGTCCGCAGCTCAACGTATACCTGTTTGGCGGTCGATATTTCACCGCGCGAAGACGCAATAAAATCCCGGTACATATCGGGCGTTGCAGTCGTTTTCGGACCTTCGGCCACCTGCCACCCCGCCTGTGCCAGCCTTTCCAGCGGGGCTTGTACGCCCCCCACGGCCACTTTAAGCGGTACATCGACCATGGCGGGAAGATTCATCAGTCTGTCAAATTCCGCCCCCTTGCTTCCGTATTCCACTCCTTTGTATATAAGCCTTCCTTTGAAGGCGTTCCAGGTCATGACAGTCGTCCACGCTCCTTTATGCCTGAGGGCAGCCGAATTTTCCCAATGCTCGATTGAGATCGGCATCCGGGTGGTCTTCCAGTCATAGTCGAGTTTGGGGACCATGCAATCCGTCCCGTGGATGTTTTCCGCATAGGTGAAGTGCTGGTCGTGGGCGTCGACCATGGAACACCACCGCTCGACGTTTTCGGACCAGGCAAACCGCTCGGACAGCATTATCTGGTTGTAGCCCGGATCGGTATCGAGAAAGACTTTGACGCATCCGCCGGGAAGGTTTTCCGGAATCATGCATGCGCCGCTTACGTTCAAAAAAAGGTCGGCTGAGGCCGCAGCTTCGTCGAACTTCTTCCGGCTCATGCCGAAGCTCGTCTCGTGGAGGTGGAGATAGTGCCACCTGTCACGCAGACCGGGCGCGTGCTTTTCCATGAAATCCCGGATGTACTTCACCGAGTAACCCGGGTCCTGCGTATATGTCTTTTCGATCGGGTGATGAGGCCAACTCCATGTATCTTCATGGTAATAGACGTCATGGCCTAGCTTCAATAACCCTATCGGATACTGAAGATAGTCCCAGGCCACACCGCCGAGAGGATACAATCCAACCAGCCCGGTTACTATTATTCGAAGCCTCGAATCGTTTCTGCCGCTATTTGATCGAACCTGCAAACCAATGCCCCCTTGAGAGGTTTTCTGTTTCCTCCCTGTCTCGGGAATTGTCAAGAATAATTCCTTTACATTAAGTATATTGCCGATCTCCGCCGAATAGAAGACAATGAGGTCCCGGCATCTTGAAAAATTATGGGTCTTCCGGCATGCGCTTGGACGGACTGTTTGCATGCGAAGCCGGATACCGATCCTGCATCGCATGCGACTACCGGAGGTACCTTGAATGCAGATCACATGTTTGGGCGCTTCGCGTTGTGTTACCGGCTCCAACTTTCTCATCGACCGGGGCCGAAAATACCTGGTTGACTGCGGCCTCTTTCAAGGAGGAAGCCAAATGGAGGCGTTAAATCGCGCTCCCTGGGGCTTCAACCCCTCAGAAATCGAAGCCGTCTTTTTGACTCACGCCCATATCGATCATTGCGGGAGGATACCCAAGCTGGTCAGGGATGGCTTTCGAGGCAAAATCTTCGCCAGCGCACCAACAGTCGAGCTCGCCAGAATTTTGCTCCTGGACTCGGCTCACATCCAGGAAATGGAAGCAGAGTGGCATACAAGGAAAAACAAGCGCCGGGGAGAGCCGCTTATAGAACCTCTCTATCGGATTCAGGACGCGGAGGCATGTCACGCTCTGTTTGAACCGGTACCGCAGAACGAAATTCTTCATTACGATGAGGGCTTGACCATCCGGTTCCGAAATGCCGGGCATATTCTGGGGTCTTCGTTCCTGGAGATCTGGGACGGGCCTGAGCAAAACGCCCTTAAAACGGTGTTTACGGGCGACCTGGGGCACCCGGGGCAGCTTATCCTTGAAGACCCCGAAATAGTTTCAGAGGCGGATATCCTCTTTATCGAGTCTACTTATGGAAACCGCAATCACAAATCGCTCGAAGAAAGCGAACATGAACTTCTAAAGGCAATCCGGCACAGTTTCGAACACGGCGAGAAAGTCCTTATTCCGGCTTTTGCCGTGGAACGCACCCAGGAGTTGCTGTTCATCCTCAGTAGATTTTTCCGGCAAGAGCTGATACCGCCGATGCCGGTTTACCTCGACAGCCCCCTTGCGATAGCCGCAACAAACATATTCCGCAGCATGACACAGTATTATGATGCGGAAACCAGGGCACTGCTCGATTCTGGAAACGGTCCCTTCAATTTCGATCAACTTGTGCTGACCCGTTCGGCCCAGGAATCCATGGATATAAACACCCGGCCCGGCCCGGCAATAGTGATCGCGGGAAACGGCATGTGCACCGCCGGTCGAATCAGACACCACCTCAAGCATAACCTCTGGCGGCCGGGATGTTCACTTGTAATAGCGGGCTTTCAGGCAGCGGGCAGCCTTGGCAGAAATATCGTCGAAGGTGCACGCATGGTGAAAATACTTGGCGAAAGGGTGATCGTGCGGGCAAAGGTTTTCACCATTGGCGGACTATCGGCCCACGCAGACCAGAATGCCCTGTTGGAATGGATCGGCCATTTCAAAAATCCGAAGATGCGGGTCTATGTGATACACGGTGAACCGAGTGTCAGCGAGGAATTTGCCGGCATAGTGCGGCGGAAATTCGGATTCGACGCTCAAGTGCCCTCGATCGGTGACCGGATTACGGCAACGGCGATAGAACGGGCGGAAAAGCCGGCCGGGATCGAAGTGGAATTAACGGCGTGGGACAGGCACATTTCAGAGCTGGTCCAAAAAGCCGATGCGCTCAGGGGCCTTCTTGCAAAACCCGGCCGCGACCTCCCGGCAAGTATTCTTCAAAGAATCGAGGATGAAATGATCTCGGCCGCCTCGCATCTGGATGAAGCGCTGCAATGCGCGGGAAAGATAAAATCTTAGACAGGATTGACAGGATTCAACTGCCTTATTGCCAGATACCCTTGTCCTTCTTCAGGTCAATATAGCTGATCCTTCCTCTCTCGTTAACAAAAGAGCTGAGCAGCCAGCTCACGAGGCTTATCAGCAGAGATCCGAAAACCGCCGAGAAGAACCCGTAGACGTGGAACCCCGGCACTACGCCCGAGACCATCTTCAAAAGCAGGGCGTTTATCACAAATGTAAAGAGGCCCAGGGTAAGGATGTTGATGGGAAGGGTGACGATGAGCAGAATCGGCCTGAAAAGAGCGTTCAGTATACCGAGGACCAGCGCGGCGAAAAGAGCGGAACTAAAGCTCCTCACCACTATGCCGTCGATAAGATAAGACGTAAGAATAATTGAAATAGTGAGGAGCAGCCATCTGATCATAAGACCTTTCATTTTCATCCTCCTTTGTTCTCCGCATGAGACTCTTACTTTAGCGCTATGGCCTTCTCCGGGCAGATTTCCTGGCAGCAAAAGCAAGTGATGCAGATTTCGGGATTGACAACCGGGATGCTCTCACCCATTGCAAGGGCTGAAACCGGGCATTGGTCGATACACGTTCCGCAGCCCGTGCAAAGGTCCGGGTCGGCGACAGGCCGCAGGACCGTACGGCTGTGAATGATCGCCTGTACATTGTCGTTGTTAATAATACCTTCGCCTCCAAGCGGGGGAAGCTTGAAATCGGGAATTGGTTTAAGCGTTCCTATTACGTCGATTCCTTTTATGTCGAAGTCCCCCAGGCCGAGTTCCCTGGCTCTTTGCATGAACCTGAGCATGGCCGGGTCGCAACCCATCATGGTTGCTATCACTGCATCCATCGCTACGGCGTTGTCGGAGGCCAGAATCAGGTCTATATTCCTTAGTTCGGGCGAGGCCGGCCCATTTCCTTCCATGCCTACCACTGCATCAACGAGAAAAAAGTCCGGGATGCGAAGCCGGAAGACATCGACCAGCATTTCATGAAACCTCGCTGGACTACCGGCTGCCTTGTGGAGCATCGCCTTTTGAGCGCCCGGCAAAATTCCGTAGCTGTTCTTGATCGCCCCGGTGACAACGGTCAGGCCATGTGTTTTGAACTTCGGAAGGCTGATGATGACGTCGGCCTCCATCACCGCGCGGGAGACACTCACCGCCGGCATGAAGTCCGGATTGAAATCGACCTTGATCGAATCGGTCCCAATGTTGCGATAGTAGCCACCGGAAGCTTCCATCAGGCCTGTTTTAATAAAACTCGCCTCATTATCGCCGTAATTGAAAAGGCCCGGATTATCTCCGACGACCAGGGAAGCCGGGCCAAGGGCCTGGACCTTGTCGATTACCGCGCGCAGCACCGATGGGTGGGTAGCAATGCCTTCCCTTGCTTCCGAGGCCCTTAGTACATTGGGTTTTATCAAGACTTTCCGGTCTTTGATCTCGAGCGGAAATAGGTCGAACGCCCGGTCAACGGCTTCCCGGACACTTGTATAGTCGGCTTGGTGGATCATGACTTTTGGCATACGCATCTCCTTTTCTAAATCCCTACGGCTCTGATTATGGTTCAATGTCCCAATCTCCGCGACCTCCGCGCCTCCGCGTGAGACCGCATTTAACAGAACCAATTCGGCCTCTTCTTCAACCAACCGGAAACCGTTTCCTCTATCCAGCCTTGCAGTCCTCCGGCCAGGTAAAATTGCGGGCGCATGAGATCGTCCGCGGCGGAAATCACCCCCTCGGCCACTGCGGCTGCGGCCAGGACTGTATAAGGATAAATACGGATTCCGGTAGTGATCTTCATTGATTCCAGATCGAGAGAATCCGCAAACTCAAAGCTCTCCTTTACGGTTTCCTTCGTCTCTCCCGGCCCTCCCAGCAGCAGAAACCCCATGCGCCCTATCCGGTATTTGTCCAGCATCTCCGAAATGCTTCGCACATCTTCGAGCAAATACCTCTTGTTGAGCGAACGCAAAATTCTTCTCGACCCGCTCTCAAAACCCAGGGCCACTTCTACGCACCCCGCTTCGGCCATCTTTTCGATCAGCCCCTCATCGACCTTCCAGGGATAAAGGATGCCTCGCCACTGGATTCCGAGATTTCTTGCGGCGATCAGATCGCAAAGCTTACTGGCATATGAAGGAGGAAAATTGAAAGTGTTGTCCACGAAGAAGAAGTTTTTAAATCCTGCTTCAGCGAACCTTGAAATTGAATCGACAGCAGTTTCAGGGGACCTTGTCCGCAAAATCCGGCCTTCTATACTTGCCGTCGAACAGTAACTGCATTCCATCGGACAGCCCCTTCGGGTCTGGAAGGGAAGCCAGATTTTCTGATTTTTGAATTCGGTGGGAAACGAAAATGGGCCGTTTGGTGCAGGCAAAGGATAGTCGTCGAGCCTTATCGTGACCGCGCGCTTATTTTCAAGAGCAGAGCCTGCCAGGACCAGGTTCGGAACGCTCCGCAGGTCTTCTTTACTGGAAAGGCAGGCCAGGAGCTTCACAAAAGCAGCTTCACCCTCGCCTTTTATCCCCATATCGGCCCCAAGAAATGCGAGTGAGCTTACGGGATAAATGCTGTATCCGGCTCCTCCCAGGACGATAGGGACAGAAGTCAGCCCGCGGCAGGCAGTTACTACTTTTTTTACGGCATCGAGGAGAAATTTAGGGGAGTTCATGCACTGATCGTCGATATTTCTGACCGAAATGCCGACAACTTCGGGATTAAAATCCAAAAATGCGCCTTCGAGGTTCAGTTGCTCGGGGTCGTCCTTGGTCATCAAATTCAAGAGCCTGACTTCATGGCCGGCACGTTCGGCGGCCGCGGCTACGCAGGCCAGGCCCATCGGCAGGACGGGCATCTGGAGCTGTTCAGTATTGGCCGAAATGAGAAGCGCGCGCATGGCTTTTCCCCGTTTGTCAGGTTATAGCGGCATATTTTTTCAAGCTGTGATATAAGGCTTCAATCCGTTTTGAATGCAGCGATACAGCACTTTTGCACGACTTGCGGCCTGATCTTACTGAAGACCCAGAGGTTTTATAATATTTATACGTTGATACAATCAAGGGAAACGGAATAAAGGAGCGAATTTACCAGATGAAAGTCGCGTACTTCAGCATGGAAATCGGGCTCAATGAAAGCATTCCGACCTACAGCGGAGGCCTTGGCATTTTGGCCGGGGACCATATCAAATCCGCCGCTGACCTGAACATTCCTATAGTTGCCGTAACGCTTCTCTACAAGCGGGGCTATTTCATCCAGAATATAAATCCTTTTGGGCAGCAGGAAGAACTGTACCCTTACTTCGACCCTCGCGCCTTCATGGAGCCTCTCCCACTAAAGGTAACCGTAAGGATCGGAGGCCGTGATGTGCAGGTGGGCGTTTGGAAGCATAACGTGGTCGGGATGCATAACGAGACGGGATCGGGACGCGTCCCGGTCTATTTTCTCGACACCGATCTTCCGGGAAACGCGCCCGAAGATCGGCTCATAACCCAGTATCTCTATGGTGGCGACCACCATACCCGGATAGCGCAGGAAGCGGTCCTGGGGATCGGCGGATACCTCGCGTTCAAGCGCCTGGAGCCGCAGATCACCACCTACCACATGAACGAAGGACACGCGGTTTTCCTCACTTTGGCCATGCTCAAGGATTTTGGAGGAGACGAAGAGCAGGTCAGATCCAGGTGCACTTTCACCACGCATACTCCGGTCCCTGCCGGCCACGATAAATTCGACTACGACCTGGCATATAAGGTAATCGGGGAATACATGCCTTCTAATATCAGGAAGCTTGCGGGCGAAGGTATTCTGAACACAACCGTTTTGGCCCTCAATTTGTCGCGTTCCGCAAACGGAGTCAGCGAACTGCACGGGGAAGTATCAAGGCAGATGTTTCCCGGTTACAATATCGGGTCCATCACAAACGGCGTGCACCACCTGAGCTGGACCGGCCCTGATTTCAAAGAGCTGTTCGACAAATATATCCCAACATGGAGGCACGACCCCAAGCAACTCGGCGACCTTTCCGTAATTCCGGACAGCGATATCATCGAAGCCAAAAAGAAGGCCAAAAATCGGCTCATAAAATATATAAATTCGCTGTCAGACGCCGGGTTTACCGACGAACGACTGACGATCTGCTTTGCGCGGCGGGCGGCCGCCTATAAACGGGCAACGCTCATTTTCAGCGACCTGGAATTTCTTTTCAATCTATCCTATGACCGGGTTCAGTTCGTATTCGCCGGCAAAGCTCATCCTCAGGACTTTCCCGGAAAAGAACTTATCCGCGAAGTCGTCAATACCGGAAAGCAATACGAAAAACAGCTGCGGCTGGTATTCGTCCCGAATTACAACATCTGGGTGGCCGGCCTTATGACTTCCGGGGCGGACGTATGGCTCAATACTCCACGCCGTCCGAGGGAAGCGAGCGGAACAAGCGGCATGAAAGTTTGCTTTAACGGCGGGGTCAACATGAGCGTTCTGGACGGATGGTGGAGGGAAGCCTGCAAAGACCGGGTTAACGGGTGGGCCATCGGAGACGACGAAGACCAGGAAGACGATGCGGCCGCCGCCGACCTTTACCGTGACCTCGAAGACATGGTTACTACCTACTACGCCAACCCCAAAAAGTGGGTCTCCATCATGAGGCGGTCCATCTCCGATTTAACCCCCCAGTTCAATACCCACAGGATGGTGATGGAGTATTTCCAAAAGTATTACAGGTAGGCCGCTGTTGGGAGAAGGCAAGAGTAAAAGGACAAAAGTAAAAAGGCAAAAGGCAAAAGGGGGTTCTCTCTTTTCCTTTCTTTTGACTTTCAAGAGCAGCAGCCAGACTATTACGGGTATTTCCGCAAAGCGTTTCCAAGATTGTTTCCATAAGTTTCCAAAAGTGTTTCCATAAGGCTAAAAATGTTTCCATAAACGTTTCCATGAGTGTTTCCACAGGCGGAGTGTTTCCACCAGTAACGGTCTGTGATAGTTATGTTTTTTGTCTTTTATGGAAACATCCTGGAAACACCATGCAAAAAGTGAACAGGGAGCAGGAAGGGCTAAGGCAAAAGGCAGTCAGAAGCCAGGTCGTAAATTCTAAAAGCCTCGCCCTCCGGTGCTTCAAGCCCCAATCGGTCATTATTATACCACGGGGGTGATCTGGGCTGCCAAACGGCAACCGGAAGCGGCATCCACAAGGGGCAATAGAAACGGCAACCAGAACCGGCAAAAAGCAGAAACATTCACCGCGGAGCCGCAGAGAACACGGAGAAAAGGATAATTTATGGCCACCTGCTTGCCAAAATTTCAGGAATCCGCACGTTAGCAATGCAGAGGGAAAAAATTCAGCTAATGCAACTTGGTTTTACTTTCCAATGCAGCACGGAATAACGTAGGGTCCTTCGGGTATCACGGCAACGGGTCCGCCATGAGAACCGAGGATTCCCCGAATGAAGTCGATCGGCGAGGCCCCGTCTTCGTGACAATAGACCCCTGTGAGCAATTTGTCTTCTTTGGACAACCGGTCCGAGAAGAGGTGAATGCTGCCTTTCTCCATCGGCTTTAGCTGCATTTCCGTCTGCCACTCGTCAATGGCCGCCCTGGACTTGGACAAGATCGATCTTCGAAAGCCATCGACCCCAAGCTCCACCAGCAACCGCTGGGCTGCCACGTATTCTTTGGAACCCATCCCTTCGGAGCATTCCGAAAAAATAATGATGTTGCCGCCCTGTTCGAGCAGTCCCATGGCCCCTACCATGCCCTTAACGGTCTGGTAATAAGTCTTGTCCAGGGGGTAGCCGCCTCCGCTGGTCACAACGGTGCGGTATCCGGCGGACGAGGGGATCTCGGCATAGCGGCACATATAATCAACGGCCTCGAGCAGGCCGGCCTCGATGTCTCCGAAATTGACAAAGGAGATATTTCTTTCGTCGTCCAAGACCGTGTTTACGGCAAACATCCGGCCAAGCATGCCGACAATTTCCATCTGTTCCTGATAGAGAGGGTTACCGTCAAGAACGCAGTTGGCGACCTTCGGGTGCTCCATAAAGCTTGCATTGTGAAGTGTCGTGATGGTGTCCTGGTGAGCGACCCCCGGAACGACCACCTTCCTGCCCCCCGAGTAACCGGCCATAAAGTGAGGCTCGACCAGCCCCGTCGCAATCTTCAGGTCCGCTTCGACGAAACGGCGGTCGAGCTTTACGGGCGTGTTCCGCGAAGTATTTCCCAAAAAGACGTGGTCTTCGTCATTTCGGGCAAAATGGTTCACCACTTTGACTGTGTCGAGCACCCAATCGCTGCCGACCAGCTCGCGAAGTTCCTGCCCCTCGTTGGGTCTGTGCAGGCCTGTCGCAACAAGCACCGTAATCGCGCCGGGGTCGATTCCGGATTGAATCAGTTCTTTGATTAGCGGCGGCAGGATAACCGAATTCGGTACGGGCCGGGTAATGTCGCAAATGAGGATGCAGGCGCTACGGCGGCCGGAGGCGATTTCAGATAGCGCGCCGCATGCGACGGGATGAGCAAGCGCCTTGAAAACAGCCCCTGCCGGATCGTCAAGGATGGGCATGATTGGTTTTTTGATTACCGTCACGTCCCAGGATTGCGGAAAATCCAGGAACAATCCACCTTTGCCGTAGTTCATCTTTATACGCATGTCAAACCCAGGTCCAGTTTTTAGTTTTGAGTTTTTAGTTTTTGGTTGATCCTGTTTAAACTTTTCGTCTTCAGTCCCTGTCAATCCTGCCGAGGTTCTTGTCCTTTCCCTTCAGCTACGGTCCCGGACATCTGTTCTAGGGCCAGCATGAGTGCCTGGGTGCCCGCTTTGCCTTTTCCCTGGGCCTTTACCGCAATGTAGAGCTGATGGACCAGCGCAAGGCCGGGAAGAAACAGACCCATTCGGGCGGACTCTTTGAGGGCAATACCCATGTCTTTGATAAAATGCTCTACGAAAAAACCGGGGGCGAAATCCCTTCGCAGGATGCGAGGGGCCAGATTGTCCAGGCTCCAGCACTGAGCTGCCCCACCCTGGATCGAACTCAGCATGGTTGGCAGATCGAGGCCCGCCTTGAAACCATACAAGAGGCTTTCGCACACGCCGACCATTGTTCCCGCAATAACGATCTGGTTGCACATTTTGGTATGCTGGCCGGAGCCGGCAGGTCCCTGGTGCACAATGCTTTTTCCAATTATTTCCAGGACGGGCCGGACTGCCCCTACCACTTCCCGGTCTCCTCCGACCATTATGTAAAGCGTGGCGTTTCGCGCTCCAACGTCTCCCCCTGAAACGGGCGCATCCGCTGCGAAAGCCCCTTTTCCTTTCGCTGCCTGGTAGATTTCAGCCGCAAGCGCCGGCTCGGTAGTGGTCATGTCCACGAGAATAATACCGGGGCGGGCGACCTTTAGAATACCCTCCTCTCCGAAATAAACCTCCCGCACGTCAGAGGGGAAACCCAGCATAGTAAAAATGATGTCCGACCCGGCGGTGACTTCCCCGGGAGAACCAGCCCAGACGGCGCCCTTTTCTATAAGCGGCAGAGCTTTTTGTTTCGTTCGGTTGTACACGATGGTGCTATAACCTTTTCCCATTATGTGTCCGCACATGGAAACCCCCATCACGCCAGTACCGATCCAGCCGATGCGGGTTTTCATGGAAACAGCGGGAACATTGCCGTGGTTGCCGGGCATGACATCCTCCTTTCCGGTTGAAGCTTTATAATATGCCTCAAAATAATGTCTTGCAAGCAACACCAAAAGGTCGGATAAGCGTTTTCGAAATGTTTCGTTTTGCACTCCGGCAAGCAGGCCACTGCTATCCTGGGGCCGGTGAACAGGAAGCCGGCAACCAACACGAGGGGAGAATATGCAGATGAGACGGTTTTCAATTCTAACGGCATGTGTTTGCATAGCGCTCTGGGCAGGCCCGGCGTTGGCCCAGCAGAAGGTTATCAAAATCGGCGCGCTTTACCCTCTTACCGGCAACCTGGCCGCTACCGGCATGGACTGCAAGCGTGGCGTGGACCTGGCGGTGGAGATCATCAACGGCAAGTTTGACCTGAACTTGCCCCTGGCGAGGGAGGAAGGGCTTCCCAGGCTGGACGGCGCCAAGATTGAGATCGTTTACGCCGACACCAGAGGCGACCCCAAAAACGGCTTGGCTGAGGCCGAACGGCTGATCACGCAGGAGAAGGTTGTAGCCCTCATCGGCTCTTATCAGAGCGCGGTAACCAAAACCGCAAGCCAGGCCGCCGAGCGGCTGAAGGTCCCCTTCGTGTGTTCGGATTCCTCCTCGCCCACTTTGACCGAACGCGGTTTCAAATACTTCTTCCGCGTGTCGCCCCATGACGGGACAATGGCCCGCAATCAATTCGAGTTCCTAAAAGACCTCGAGAAGAAAAAAGGCGTGAAGGTCAACACTGTTGCTCTGATTTACGAAAATACCGAGTTTGGGGCAAACGTAGGCAAGGAAGAACGCAAATACGCTGAAGAGTCCGGCTACAAGGTGGCAGCCGACATTGCCTACCCGGCAAATTCGAGCGACGTTACCAGTGAGGTGGGCCAGCTCATCTCCGCCAAGCCGGACGTTGTCATGCACGCCGCCTACATTACGGACGCAATTCTTTTCACCAGGACCTTCAAGGAAATGAATCTCGTGCCCAAAGGCTTTCTGACCATGACCGGCTATGTCGAGTCCGATTACCTGCCAACGGTGAAAGCCGACGGTAATTATTTCCTGGTGCGTTCCACCTTCGCTCTTGAACTGGCAAAGAAAAAACCGATGGTCGGGCAGGTGGCTGAACTCTATAAGCAGAAATACGGCATCGACATGGGCGAGAACACTGCCCGTAGTTTCTCAGCGCCTTTCGTAGTGGCCGACGCTATCAACAGGGCAGGGTCCACCGATCCCGAGGCCGTCGAGAAGGCCCTGGAGGAGACTGACATCCCCGGCGATCAGATCATCAATCCGTGGAAGGGCATAAAGTTCGATCCCAAGACCCATCAGAATATCTACGCTTCGGCCATGATAGTGCAGATCCAGGACCAGCAATATTACACGGTCTGGCCCTGGGACGCCGCCAGCCACGAAGTAATTTGGCCGTTCCCTCCCTGGAAAGGCCGGCAGTAAAAACTGTAGACGGAGGACGGAGGACGGATAACGGATAACGGAAAGAGCGGGAAATCAGTCCTCTGTCCCGGAGACTCGCACATGGAGCAATTAGCGCAGCAACTTGTCGATGGCGTGCTCATCGGTCTCGTTTATTCGCTGCTGGCCATCGGCCTCACCCTGATATGGGGAGTCATGAACGTGCTCAATTTTGCGCACGGCGATTTCCTCATGATAGGCATGTTCCTCTCCTACTGGCTCTACGCGCTGGCCGGCATCGATCCCCTGCTTTCCATACCCCTCAACGCGGCGGCGCTTTTCCTGCTGGGAATGTTCATTTACCGTTTTATCATCAGCAAGGTGATGACCGGGCCCCCTCTTGCCCAACTGGTGGTGACCTTTGGGATCAGCATCTTTCTTTCGAACTTCGCCGCCCTTATCTGGACCCCAAACTTCCGCTCCATCGGCCATACAGTCCTGTCCGGCACCTGGGACCTCTACGGCATAAGGCTCGGCATCCCCAAGGTCGTCAGTTCCGTCGGAAGCGTCCTCACCTCCTTCGGGCTCATTTGGTTCCTGCGCGCTACACGCACCGGCAAGGCCATCCTGGCTGTTGAGATGGACCGCGAAGCCGCATCGATCATGGGGATCAACACGGAGCGCATCAACTCGCTTTCGTTTGCAATCGGGTCGGGTCTGGTGGGGGTGGCCGGGGCCCTGCTTGCCACTCACTATTACATTTATCCTTTCGTTGGCGGGACATTCGGTTTGATTTGTTTTTGCATCGTGGCCCTGGGTGGGTTCGGCAGCATCGAAGGGGCGTTCATAGCGGGTATCCTGGTCGGGGCAGTCCAGACGCTGGGCGGATATATCTTTAACCCTGCCTACAAACTGGCCATCGTTTTCCTCATGTACCTGATCACGGTCTGGATCAGGCCCCAGGGACTCAGGGGGTGGTAGGAATGCGCGACATAACCCGCAAACAACTCGCCGTCGGCGGCGCTGTGCTGGCGCTGTTTATAATTTTGCCGCTGATAATCGCCTCGCCGTTTGGCCGGCATGTAATGATCCTCACGTTCATTTTCGCCATGTGCGGAGTGGCGTGGAACATCATGGGCGGTTACGCGGGCATGTTCTCCTTCGGGCAGGTGGCTTTTTTCGGGATCGGGGCATATACCTCTTCCTTTCTGTTGTTGACTTTCCACCTGAGCCCATGGATCGGCCTGGTGGCCGGCGGGATCATTTCATCCTGCATGGCTGCGGCAATCGGCTACCCTTGTTCCAACCTGCGCGGCCACTATTTCGCCATCGCAAGCATCGCCTTCGCGGAGATCATTCGGATCTTTTTCAACAACTGGCAAATGGTAGGAGCGGCCGAAGGACTCACTATTCCCATGCTGAAAGAGTCCCTGGGCAATTTCATGTTCCATTCCTCAAAGCTTCCTTACTGCTACATCATACTGGCCTTCCTGCTGCTGGCCGTGACCGTTTGCTACTTTGTGTCCACCTCCAGGATGGGCTACTACCTCCGGGCGATCAAGGAGAGTCACGAAATCGCGGAAGTACTCGGGGTAAACGTGGTGCGCTACCGTCTATACGCCATCATGGTGAGCGCCTTCCTCACGTCCATGGCCGGGACTTTCTATGCCCAGTACATCCTCTATATCGATCCGGAGAGCGTGATGATCATGCCGATTTCAGTCCAAATCGTGCTGGTAGCTATGCTGGGGGGGGCCAACACAGTACTGGGACCGGTGGTGGGGGCGGCGGTCCTGATCCCGCTCTCCGAGTACAGCCGGGCATGGCTGGGCTACAAGGGCACCGGGGCGGACATGATTATCTATGGCGCTCTGATAACCATCATCTCCATGTATCAGCCCAACGGCCTGTGGGGCTCCATCGCTTCCCTGGCGCGGAGGGGTAAATGAACGGTTCGGTGCTGCTCGACGTGCAGCGCGTCAGCAAATATTTTGGCGGGCTGCGCGCTAATGAAGAGATCTCCTTCCAGGTAAACCAGGGGGAAATCGTCAGTATCATCGGCCCCAACGGCGCAGGCAAGAGCACGCTGTTCTCCTGCATTACCGGGTTCCATCACGTCGACAGGGGCCGGGTGCTCTTCAATTCCAGGGACATCACCAACAGGAAACCGCACGTGATCGGCAAGCTCGGCGTCGTTCGCACTTTCCAGATCACGCAGGTGATAAGCGATATGACGGTTCTGGAAAACGTCATGACCGGGGGTTTCCTGCGGCACTCCCGCGTCGCTGAGGTGCGCCGCAACGCCGAGGAAGTGCTGGCCTTCACGGACTTGACCGCAAAGCGGGACTACAACGCGCCGGCGTTGAGCATTTCCGACAAAAAGCGGCTCGAAGTATCGATGGCCCTGGCCATGGAACCCGAACTCCTGATGCTGGACGAGTCCATGGCGGGACTAACGCGGGTAGAGCTCAGGGACATGATGGAACTGATCCGTAATGTGCGATCGAGGGGAATCACCGTCGTGGTTGTGGAGCACGTAATGGAGGCAGTGATGGAACTTTCCGACCGGGTGATCGTGCTCAACTCCGGACGCAAGATCGTAGAGGGCTCGCCTAAGGAAGTGGTTTCGGACCCCGAAGTCATCCGGGCCTATCTTGGAGACCGTTATGCTGTCGGTCAATAATTTATCCGTGGGCTATAGAGGGCTTTTGGCCATCCAGGACGTATCGATGGAAGTAAAGCGCGGCGAGATCGTTTCGCTGATAGGCTCGAACGGGGCAGGCAAGACCACCATGCTCAAGACAATCATGGGTCTGTTGAAGCCCGTTAAAGGCAATATATGCCTGGACGGCCGGGAGATCTCCGGTCTGAAAGTTTATCAGGTGGTCAAGAAAAAAATCTCTCTGGTGCCCGAAGGGCGCCGGCTTTTCCCCCGCCTGTCGGTTCGGGACAACCTGTTGCTCGGGGCCTACTCCATCGAGTCGAAGGAACAGATTGCACGGAACCTGGATATGGTCCAACGCCTCTTTCCATGGCTGAAGGAAAGGGACGACCAGCGGGCAGGAACGCTTTCAGGAGGCGAGCAGCAGCAGGTGGCGATCGCACGGGGACTTATGTCCAGTCCCGATCTGCTCATGCTGGACGAACCCTCCCTGGGACTGATGCCCAAACTGGTAACGGAAATCTTCCGGACCGTGGAACGCATCGTATCGGAGGGGGTAACTGTGCTACTTGTCGAGCAAAACGTGTTCGAAGCGCTTCGGATATGCCACCGTTCCTACGTCCTCCAGACCGGCCGCATCGTCATGGAGGGATCGGGCAGCGAGCTTTCTCAAAGCGATCTGGTGCGAAAAGCTTATCTGGGAATATAAGAAAGGCAAAAGTATAAAAAGGCAAAAGTAAAAAGTAAAAAGGCAAAATAAGAACGGGGAAAAGAGATGGCGCCGCATAAGCCGCTGGACATCAAGGAAAGATCATTTTCGTTTGCAGTGGAAATTGTGGGTCTATGCGGCAAGATCGGGAAACATTCCGATATTTACCGGGTCCTGTGCAGGCAGTTGCTGCGTTCGGGCACATCGATCGGCGCGAATACCGAAGAAGCCCAGTCCGGGCAAAGCAGGGCCGATTTCATCAGTAAGTATGCAATCGCGCTGAAAGAAGCCCGAGAAACAATTTATTGGCTCCGCCTAATCCAGGCAACCTTTTCCGCCAGGGATATCGAACTGGAAAAGCTAATTCGGAAGGCGCATGAAATTTCCAAAGTCATCGGCGCGATCATCATAAACGCTAAAAGGAAAGATCCAAAATGATCCTACTCGCCGTGTTTTGCCTTTTTGCTTTTGCCCTTTGCCTTTTCAAATGCCCCTCCCAGCTATGCCACATCCCTCTAAGGTTTGACTTCTTCTTCGATTTTCCCGACGACCGCATCCTGTGTTTTGGGGTCAGACATGAATGCGTCGCGGCCGTCTCGCGTGTAGGCAAGAATCTTTTCCAGGGATTCATGAATGTGAATGATGTAGAGCAGCGGATCTTTCAAATTGGAGTGGCCTCCCGCAGCACTCTATCCCTGATGGAGTGGTGAAGGGCTTTCTCGTTGACGACGTCCACCTTCCGCGAAAGCATATCTTCCAGATCCTGGAGCAGCGCTACATGGTCTAGAAGGCTCCTACCAGGCTCCATCTGAACCAGTAAATCCACATCGCTCTCCGGTCCCGCTTCCCCCCGTGCCGCCGAGCCGAACACACGCACGTTGCTTGCTCCGTGTTTTGCAGCAATACGAAGGATTTCATCGCGTTTGGATGCTAGAAGCTCTTCTACTGCCTGTCCCATATCTCTCTGTGCCTCCTGCCTCATTTCGGAATCCAACGCAAGCAATTATATTTTACCACAATTTAGAAGTCAGCCATGGAATCAGGGGTCGGGGACATTTCAAGCCTTGCGCTTATAGGAATCGGCGGAGATTCGGATTCCTTCCGGATAGGGAGTGCCCGCGAAGCCGAATTCCCTGGCGAACTTCGTCGAGTCGAACAGGTAGGCAGAATCATTCTGATAAAGCATCTCGTTAGACTCGCGAACCAGGGGATTAAACCAACCGGCCACCCGAAGCATCGGCCTGCTCAACACCCGGTATTTCGGGGCTACACCGAATTCCTTTGCGGCAATTGCGATGAACTCTTTACCGGTTGGCGAATCGGGCGCGGTTGGCAGATGCCACACCTGATTCCATGCCGACTCCCGCTCTGCCAGCATCGCCAGGCCGCGTGCCGCATCAGGGGTAAAGGTCAGCGAGTGAGGCACGGCAACGTTGACCAACCAGGACGCCCTCGACCCTTTCGCGAAAGCCTCGAAGACCAGAACGTTTGGTAAACCGTTTTGGGCATCGGGTCCGTAGAAATCCGCCGAGCGTGCGATCATTGCGCTCAGTCCGCTGGCCTTTACTTCATTCATAAGCACTGTCGCAATCTGCGCGCGGACCTCTCCCTTCTTCGAGCAGGGAGCGTACGGAGTGTTCTCCGTCATCGGACCATCGACTTTCCCATACATATAGACGTTGTCGAAGAAGATAAGCTTCGCCTGCGCTCGCTTGCAGGCTTCGATGGTATTGGCCATGATCCGCGGCCAGAGTCCCTGCCAAACCCTGTGGTCGTATTTGAGACCCACGAGCAGGTGTACCACGGTCGACCCGGCGATTGCCCGGATGGTCTGCTCCCGATCGGTAAGATCTGCCGCGAGCAGTGCCGCCCCGGCAAATGGTTTCGGGTTGCGACCTACTAATCGGAAGGACGTGTTCCTCGCCGCCAGGATCTTTGCCAGTTCGTTTGCGATCGGGCCGCCGGCACCAAGGATCGTAGTCATTGAGTCGGCCATGATCATATCTCCTGAAATAGAGTGAACATTCAGACCAAGCAAAATTAACGATAACACATTCTGCCACTGTACGTAATAAATCCTGAAAATTACTCGGTTTACTTTTGCCTTTTTACTTTTGCCTTTTGCCTTCGCAATCTGTCCCGTTCAAAGATTGCCGAGGAAATTTTTCTTTGATGTGATATGCTGGGTTACGGCTTGGCTGGCTTTATCGCCGGATGGCCGGGCGCTGATACACAAAACCGGCGTCGTTCCGGCGTCACTTTTCACCATTGTGGGATGCCCTGCCCCGGAAGAGATGGACTTTATCAATTGTGGCCCCTGTTCTCGTAAGAGCCGACACATCGAAAGGAGCCATGCCATGACTGAAGCTGTTAAATCCTCCGTCTACCGTTTCCGCTATTTTCTGGCGGCAACTCTTACTATTTGCTACTCCATGCAGTATCTCGACCGCGTCAAGACTAACGTGCTGATGCCCTTTATCAGCCAGGACATCGGCATGACCAATGTTCAGATAGGTATCGGGCCCGCCCTGATGCTGATGTTCTACGGGCCTGCACAGCTTGTGACGGGCTGGGTCTGCGACAGGATAGGATCCAGGCGGGTCATGATCTTCTCGATCATATCCTGGAGCTTTCTGACTTACTGGCAGGGTGAGGTGAGATCCGTCCAGGAATGGTATTTCCGGATGGTCCTGTTCGGGATCATGATCGGGACCGAGTTCATTCCTTCCACCCGGCTTATCGTGCGCTACTTCCCGCCTCTCCAGAGGGCAAGAGGCCAAAGCGTGCTCTCATGGTCATGGATTATAACACCTGCCTGGGCGCCCCTTCTTGCCACCTTCATGTATACGGCGCTTGGCAACAACTGGCGGGATGTATTTCACATTTTGGCATTCGGCGGCATTGTCCCGTTGATTCTGATTCTTGTCTTCGTTCATGACAAACCCGAGAAGAACAGGTTCGTCAGCAAGGAAGAAGCCCTTGAATCCTATTGCCCTGAAATCGAACAGGGAATCATCCGCAAAGAGGACGTCCTTCGAGGAGAAACCGCCATTATCTCCAGGCAGACCAGGGCCCTGGATGTTCCTTTTTCGACCATTCTCAAAACCCCGGGGTACATTCCCCTGGTTTTTGTCTACATTGCCTGCCAGTTAGCCTACTGGGGAGTGATGACCTGGTCGGCTGTATATCTGACCAAGGTCCATGGTTTTGCCGTTATGAAGATGGGCCTCTGGGCTTCGCTGTATTTTGTGGGAGGCATGCTTGGCGCCTTTCTCGCCGGCCATATAAGCGACCGCGTCTTGAACGGGCGCAGGAAACCCATGATCGTGGCCTGCTTCACCTGCATGATTCCGTTTATCGTAGTTTTGGCCACGCTGGAGAAAGGGGTGTCTCCTTTCATCCTGCTGCTGACCCTGACAGGGGCGGGATTCTTCTCGAATATGGCCTGGGGGCCGGCCATAAGCCTTCCGGCGGACATGTTTCCCGTCGAGTCCTACGGAAAGGCCATGGGGTTTGTCAACTGCTTTGCCTACATAGCGGCTGCGGCCAGTCCTTACATCATGGGATGGCTCATAACAGAAAATCCCGTGACCAAGGCGCCCAGCTATTTCTGGGCGTGGATATGGGTGGCGTGCACTGCATTGATCGGAGTTGCAGCGGCTTCCCTTCTCGTGGATAAAAAGCAAAAAGAGGCGGCTGCGGCCCCTGCTGCCGCTTGAACCGGAGAAAAGACGATGAACGAGCGTATCGCGTCTATCAAGAAGGCGGTTGTGGACGGCAGACATGCCGAGATCGAGAAAATGGTGCAGGAAGCTCTCGACGAGAAGATAGATCTGGACATTCTTATCAATGAAGGGCTGATAGGCGCTATGGACGTTGTTGGGAAACAATTCGCGGCGAGCGAGATATTCGTCCCGGAAATGCTCGTTTCCGCTGTAACCATGAAGAAGGGACTGGCGCTGATAAAGCCGCTTCTGACGGGCAGCAGCGGTCAACCGAGGGGCTTCATACTCATCGGGACTGTCAAAGGCGACCTTCACGATATCGGGAAAAACCTTGTCACAATGATGCTGGAAGGGGCCGGATTCAACGTGCTGGACCTGGGGGTCGACCTGAGCGTCGAAAAAGTCGTTTCGAAAGTGGAAGAACTAAAGCCGGACATTCTTGGTCTTTCCGCCCTGCTTACCACCACGCTACCCGAGATGGAAAAGGTTATCAGGGCACTTGAAAGCAGAGGGTTGCGCGGCAGTGTGAAGGTCATGGTTGGGGGCGCGCCCCTCGATTCGAAATTTGCCGATAAGATAGGGGCCGACGGCTACGGGAAAGACGCCGGTGAGGCTGTGCAACTGGCAAAAAAGTTCTTGCACCTGAATTGAAGCAAAAAGACAAAGCCTTGGACAGGATTAACAGAAATACTGTTCACTTAAGATAAATAATGTGGTATTCTGTCTCAACTTTTTGACAGGAGGACCACAATGGCACGTACCGTTGCAGAGCTTCCAGGTGGCACACGCATTACGGATTACATTAGTTTGGGAGTAATCACCAAAGCCTTTCCGGTAAAGACAATTGATTCGGTTCTCAAAAATACCGGAAAGACAAGTAGACGGCAGAGGGATCTTCCGGCGCATGTGGTTGTATACTATGTCATCGCCTTGGCCTTGTACATGCATTCGTCGTATCGTGAAGTTCTGCGCTGTCTTCTTGAAGGGATAAAGTGGCTTATGGGACCGGGGGCTAGCGTCAAGGTGGCCGGTAAATCCGGTATCTCTCAGGCTCGAAGTCGGTTGGGGTGGACACCTCTTCGACAACTGCATGATGAGGTTGTAAAGCCGATTGCCGGGGAATCCACCAAAGGCGCTTGGTACAGGAAATGGCATTTGGTAACCCTGGACGGCAGCACGCTTGATGTAGCCGATGAGACGGAAAACGAAAAAGTTTTTGGACGGCCTTCCGCCAAGACGGGAACAAGCGCCTTTCCGCAGTTGCGTTTTGTGTCCCTGGTCGAAAACGGGACGCATGTTTTGTTTGGAACCCGGATGGGCGCCGTGAACATAGCAGAGATGGCTCTTGCCAAGGAAGTGGTTCCTTCTCTGTACAAGGGAATGCTCTGTCTCGCTGACCGCTATTTTTCCGGGTTCGAATTGTGGAACAACGCATGTGGCACTGGCTGTGATCTGCTTTGGAGAGTGAGAAGAAACCGCCTTCTGCCACGCGAAAAGAGGCTTGCCGACGGTTCTTATTTGAGCAGGATCTATGGTTCCCAGAAGGACCAGGAAAAGGGCGCAAACGGAGTTGATGTTCGAGTAATCGAATACAGATTGGAGGGCATTGAGGGCGCTGAGCCCATCTACCGGCTGATTACAACGATTCTGGATTATGAAGAAGCGCCTGCAGCGGAATTGGCGGCCTTGTATCATGAACGGTGGGAAATCGAAACTGCATTTGACGAACTCAAAACCCATCTGCGCGGCTCCAGGATAGTATTAAGAAGTAAAACGCCAGACTTGGTGCGGCAGGAATTTTACGGCCTGCTCATGGCTCATTTTGCTATTCGCGGTTTGATGCATGAGGCTGCCTTGGCGGGAAACGAAGACCCGGATCGCTTATCATTCCTGCACGCGGTTCGCGTGATTCGTCGTAAAATTATAGCATTTGCCTCTATCCCCCCCTCAGGACAGGAAAGCCTTTCATGAGGCAGTATTGAGGGAGATTCTTGAAGAACGAGTCGTGTCGAGCCGTTCACGCCGCAATCCGCGAGGCGTGAAAAGAAAAATGAGCGGCTATAACCTGCGCCCAAGGACACGGTCTGGCACAATACGCATCAAAGTCGAAGATTACATTGTTGTCATTAAGTGAACAGTATTGGGATTAACAGGCATGAAATCCACATCCTACAACCTGGTAATGTCGGCCCTGTACAACGGGAAAAAGGGCTCACGCCCTCCGGCGGGCAATCCTACCTCGATAGTTTGTAACGATCTGATGGATGCCTGCGGCGTCTCTTTTCCGCAGGCTCATGTCGATGCCAATGCTATGGCTGAGCTTGCACTGGCGGGACATGAGATAATCGGTTTCGACACCGTAATGCCCGAGTACAGCGTCCACCAGGAAGCCGCCGCATTGGGCTGCGAAGTGGACTGGGGGTCGCGGGACCAGATGCCAGACAGCCGCAACTTCCCGTATGCTGATTTCTCCGATGTCGTTGTCCCGGAAAATATACTCGAAAAACCCTCGATGCGCGTCGTCCTTGACGCCCTCTCCATCCTGAGGCGGCATGTGGGCGGCAAGGCGGCAATTGTCGGCAAGGTGATGGGGCCGTGGACCCTTGCCTATCACATGGCCGGAACACAGAACCTCCTGCTCAATGTAGGACTGGGCGAAAAGGATAAAATAGACAGGATGCTTCGCCAACTGATGCCCGTGACCACGGCGTTTGCCAGGGCACAGTTTCAGGCCGGGGCCGACATCGTGGTCCTGGCCGATCACGCCACGGGAAATCTTGTCGGGCACTATCACTACAAGGAATACCTGCTGCCGATACACCAGGAGATGACGGCAACGATCGAAGGCCCTCTCATTCTTCACGTCTGCGGAAATTGCACGGACAGGCTCGAACTGTTCGCCGACGGAGGATTTGACGGCTACCACTTTGAATGGCAGGTGAACTCGAAGGTCGCGGTCGAAAAGGTCGGTCATCGAATGTGCCTGGTCGGCAATGTCAATAACGCTCAGACCCTTTTCCAGGGCAGCCCCGAAGAGGTCCGAAAACAAGTCCGGTACGCCATCGAGGCCGGGGTAGACATAATAGCCCCGGAATGCGCCATCCCGCTGTCAACTCCGATGGAAAATCTGAAAGCGCTGGTGGCGGCGGTGCATGAAGGTTATTGAAAAGTCATCATGCTGATAATAGGCGAAAGAATAAATTCCTCCCGCAAATCGATTGCACAGGCAATCTTGTGTCGCGACAAGAGCTTCATCCAGTCCGAGGCCAAAGATCAGGAAGAGGCGGGAGCACACTACATTGATGTAAACGCCGGGGCCTTCGTTGGGGAAGAGGCCGAAAATCTCAAATGGACCATAGACGCGGTCCAGGAAATCTGCGACCTGCCGCTTTGCATTGACAGCCCGGACCCGGAGGTCATCCGGCAAGTTCTGCCGCTGGCCAAAGTCGCCCCGATTATAAATTCGATAACGCTGGAGCCGGCCAGGCTCGATGGGATGCTGCCCCTGATCGCTGACTTCAAGACCAGCGTCATCGGCCTCTGTCAGTCGGAAGACTCGATCGCCGATTCCACGGAAGCCAAAATCGAAATGGCCTCCAAGCTCATAGAAAAAATAAAGCCGGCCGGAATTCCTCCGGATAATCTCTATATAGACCCCCTGGTGTATCCTCTGGCCACTGACACGTCGTCGGCCCTGGCCACCCTGGAAGCAATCGGTCTCATCATGAAAGAGTTTCCAGGGGTACACACAGTCTGTGGGCTCACAAACGTATCGCACGGGCTGCCCAACCGCCGGCTGGTAAACCGCACTTTCCTCGTTGCGGCAATCGTTCGAGGCCTGGATGCGGCAATCATGGACCCGACCGATAAACAGCTTTACAGCTCGCTCAAGGCTGCCGTGGCAATTGGGGGCAGGGATGAGTTCTGCATGGACTTCATCCGGGCTTTCAGGGCCGGAAGGCTGGAATAGCAGGCATGAACACAGTTCCAGGATCTTTTCAGGCGAAATCCGACCCTGAAATGCGGTTCCGCACGGTTTGGGGCCAGTTGATGCATTATTCCAGTTGATAAGGGGACCGCTCCTGATTTATTGTACGCCACCGGAGAAAACCTACCGTTTGCGCTCGGATATTCTAAAACGAATGGTATAAGGAGAATGGCATGACCCGCAGCAAGACCATGATTTTATTTGCGTCATTTTTTCTTCTCTTTTCGCGGCTCGTGGCGCCCTGCATAGCCGCTCAGCCCCCAGGGACGGGGGACGCCGGGCCGGTCAGGGTGGTGATTCTGCCCTTTGCCATTAACACCCCGGCAAACCTAAGTTACCTTCAAAGCGGGATCCGCGACATGCTGACTTCCCGGCTTTCGTTGCAGGGCAAGGTGCAGGTGGTAGATAAGTTAGAAACGGACAAGGCCGCCAGGGGAGAAAAGGAAATATCGCAGGGCGAAGCCGTGAGGATCGGCGCCGGCCTCAAGGCGGATTATGTTCTGTACGGGAGTATAACCAGCACGGGCCAGTCGGTGAGTATAGATGCAACGATGGCGCCGGTATCGGGCAAAGGGGACCCTGTCTCCTTCTTTGCTCAAACGAAGAGTCTCGACGACGTTACGCCCCAGGTAAACCTGTTTGCCCAACAGATAAACCAAAAGGTTTTCGGCAAACCGGAGGAAAAGAAGCAGACGGCAACGGCTGAGGCCGAGGAGCAGGCTACTCGCAATCCCGACTTGCTGCTGTCCGGCCTTGCAGCCACGAGAGGCAAAATATCCTACGTCAACCCCCTTTTTGCCGATGCAACCCGTGAGGGTCCCCTCACGCAGCCGGACTTGTGGAAAAGCCAGGACTTTCAGGGCGGAATACTCGGTATGGACATTGGCGATGTTGACGGCGACGGGAAGGCTGAAATCGTTGCTATGCAGATGAACAAGCTGATCGTATATAAAAAGGAAAATGAAGGGCTGCACCCGGTCGCTACATTCGAGGGCAGCCCTGTCGACCGCTTTGTCTGGGTGAGCGTGGCGGACATTTCCGGGGAGGGGAAATCTTACATCTATCTGACAAGCCTGCGGAAAGGGAACGCCACCGGCAAAGACGAGGTCATTTCCTCCTATGTGCTGGCGCTTTCCGGCGGCAAGATCCAGGTGGCCGCTGAGGGAGTTCCCTACTTTCTGAACGCTATTCATCTCGGGCAGCGGGGTAAAGTCCTTGTCGGACAAAAGCAGGGAGCCAAATCCCATAGCCTCTTTGACGGGGAGATATTCGAGATGCAGTTTCGAGGCGGCTCACTCGTTCCGGGGCCGGCGGTCAGCACGCCCAAGGGAGCTAATATATTCAATTTCGTAAAGGTTGACATCAAGAACGATAAAGACAATGAAATCGTAATGGTGGATGATACCCACAAGTTGCGCGTCCTGAAGGCGGCCGGTGACCTGGTGTGGAAAGGAGGCGGCCTTTGGGCCGTCACGACCAACTCCTTCAAGGACAATGTCGGGGGCTTCCTGTGGAAGAAGGCGGAATCTTATGACATTCCTTCCCCTATTATAGTTGCCGGCCTTCGCAAGAACGGGGTCCCTGAAATCGTCCTGACCCGGAATACCACCTCTGACAGCAAATGGGAGGCCAATTCCAAAAAGTATTGTGACCGCGGAGAGGTCGTATCCCTTTCATGGGATAGCCCGAACCTTACCGAAAACTGGACTACGACACAGTTGAACGGGCAGATTACTTCACTGCGTATCGGGGACATCGAGGGCAACGCCACGCGGCAGTTGGTGATCAGCATGGTATATGCGAAAGACCTGCACAAACTCTATGATTCCAGAAGCGTCATCTTTATTTATGATTTAAACGTGAAAGAGGGACCCGCCCCAAAAAACGGGCACTGACAAGAAGGAAACCGTCCCGATACAAATCGGAAGCACTAACCGCAGGCGACTTGAATCCACTGTCATGATGATTATCAGGTTTTCGTAAAGACCCTGCATTGGTATTCGCCGATGGGCCGATTCAAAGGGACATTACGACGGAAGCACCATCCGGAATGACAGGAGTCGCTATGCTGGATATATGGGTAAAGCTCGTTTCGAATCAGTTTGAACTTGGCCTGAACCTGACCCGAGCGATCTTTGGACTCGGCGCAATGAAAGCACCGGTATCTGAAAATGGGGACACCGCTACGGCCATGGTCCCAGGTCAAGCTGAAGCCGACATAATTCCGAGGATCATCTCTTTTCTGGAATATGCGAGGCGGGGCGCAACAGTCCGGGAGGTAGCGGAACATCTGGGAATGGACAAAAAAAGTGTTCTCCCACTCCTGAAGACATTGGTCAAGGAGAGGAGAATCGATGAACTCCTCGGGCGGTACTGCGTGCTAAAAAATTAATCTCTCCCCATTGTTGCGGCTATTCGTGCCGGAACTTTTTCACTGCATTGAACGGTCGAGCCTGGAAATGCAGCCAGCTCTTCACACAGGCTGTCAGGAGGAGGACCATGATGTCCGATACGAGAATAGTCGCCATATTATCTCTTAAAGGTGGAGTAGGTAAAACCACGTCGGCCGTAAACATCGCGTGTTGCCTCGCGCAAGCAGGGAAGAAGACGCTCCTGGTGGACCTTGATCCATACACCGGAGCGACATCCCATCTGGGAATCAAACTCGAACCCACAAGCAGGACTGTCACGGATGTGCTGTGCGATCCGAACGGAAATATTTCGGAGGCTATATACGAGACCGCAACGGCAAACCTCTATATTGCCGCTTCCGACGAAAGCCTGGCAAGCTGTGAATCGGAGTTCAACGCAGAGATCGGCAAGGAGAGTATCCTTTCAGAGCGCTTTGCCGGACATGCGAGCGAGTACGATTTCGTAGTTATGGATCTCCCTCCCATATCGCCATTCCTGATGGTGAATGCGTTACGAATGAGCAGGGAGGTGCTCGTTCCATTTAGAACAGCCTATTTGGACCTCAGAGTTGCGGAGGATATCAATGAACTCGTCGAAAAAGTCCGGCGCAGATTGAATCCTGAGATAAGGATACTTGGCTATTTCGGCACCATGTCAAACCTTCGCACCAAAGAGGCCCAGCTCTCGGTTGAAGACATGAGGAGAAGATATGGGGAGAAGGTTTTCAAGACCGTGATACCTGCCTGCACCAGAGTGGCCGAAGCTCCACGCAGCGGGGTTTCAGCAACGCAATATGCGCGGTCGTCAACCGGAGCCAAAGCTTACAGAGAGTTGGTGAGGGAAGTATTTGACGTATGACCCGAAAAAAGTGTCGCCATATTCCTTACCTGTAAAGCGTTTAATAAGTTGCGTCGGCTTTTTCTCTCGACCGTTACTATCGCATGCTACTCGCCTGAACCCCATCCAACATGGTGGGGAGGGAAGAGGCCCTCAGGTGTAGTGACAGAGGTGTGTCCTGCGAAAGCCAAAACGGTCCCGTTGACCTTTCCCTTGCGTTTTCTATATGGATAATCTATGGTCCAACCGGTCTTCAGCGTATCCGAAGAAGTTTTCGGGCAGAATCTGACCCCGAAAGGCTCTCCGGCATCCGTTGGCGACCGCTTTGAAGAATTATTCAGGTAATACCATCAGGTATGATACGGTCAATCCGGTAGGCCTGCGCGCGAATTGCAGGAACGATCGGTAATTCATCCCTTCTTCGATGTTGGAAGGTCTGTGGCGTTTACCTATTGATGACTCGAAGGACCTTCAGCACGCATATGAAATCAACAAACTTTGAAAAGATATTTTATCCTCGAAATATAGCTATTGTAGGCGTTTCAGCCGACGGCTACGGTTTTGGCAGAGGCATTCTTCTTTCTCTTCTCGCCATGAATTATGAGGGCGCAATTTTCCCCGTAAATCCTCGTGGCGGAACATGTGAAGGGCTGAAGACATATAAGAGGATTGAAGACATACCTTGCGAAATTGATTTTGCAATTATTGCTGTTCCAGCTTCTTTAGTGCCTGCCGCTCTCGAGGAATGCCGCAAGAAAGGGGCTGCCGGCGCTGAAATCATGTCTTCAGGTTTTCGCGAACTTGGAACCTCTGAAGGCTCAGACCTGGAAGAAGAGATAAAGAAAATCGCCGCTCGTGGAATACGGGTAATCGGTCCAAATTGTTTCGGTATTTATTGTCCCGAGAGCGGTCTCACTTTCTTGCCGGGGCCTGACTTATCCCGCAAAAACGGCAACGTGGCATTTATTTCTCAAAGCGGGGGAATGTCCATAGATTTAGCCAATATCGGTAAATGGATGGGAATCAATTTCAGCAAGGTCATCAGCTTTGGAAACGGCATCGATCTAAGAGAAACGGAACTCCTCAACTACCTGGGCCAGGACCCTGAAACACATGTTATTTCAATGTATATTGAAGGAATAGATGACGGAGAATCTTTTTACCAAACCCTTCGTAGAGTATCTTCCCAAAAGCCTGTCATCGTGTATAAAGGAGGCACTTCCGAAGCAGGCGGAAGGGCTGTTGCCAGTCATACTGCTTCCATGGGCGGCAGCCGCATAATATGGGAATCCATCCTGCGCCAGGCACGAGCCATTCAAACAAAGGATTTGCTCGAAACAGCCCAGGCATGTTTGGCATTTTCAATGCTTCCCGATAGGGTTTATAAAGGCATAACCATCATTGGTGGAGGCGGGGCTCTCGGCGTTGCGGCTTGTGATTCGGCAGAATCTTACGGTTTGACTCTTCCGCCTTTTTCGGGGGAAATCTATGACAGTATCACGGAAATCCTTCCCAAGCCGGGCTCAAGCGCTGCCAATCCCATAGATGTTGCTAACCCTCACGTGGCTCCGTCAAAACTCAGGGATATTATGCTCAATGCCGCCCGGGATGAGCGTGTGGATATTCAGATTCAGGTCCCTTTACTATATCATTACAAGTCTCTCGCTCTGATGATGGGAGAGCCTGCTATTGAAAACATAATTCCATATGTTGAAATGGCTGAAGGGGCAAAAGAGGTGGTTGATAAGTCTGGAAAGCCTGTGGTTCTTGTTCTGCCAAATGCGAGGCAAAGTCTAGATGCTATAGATGTTGAAATAATAATGCGGAAGGCAAGAATGTCATTTTTGGAACGTGGGATACCTGTATTTGATTCTCTTTCGGATGCATTACGAGCAATTAGCCACGTATCATCTTACCGCCGAAGGCGGTCTTGCGATTAATAGTGAGTTAAATCATACCTTTTGGATGCAATCATGGAAATCATAGAACGAGCTGTGAAAGAGGGACGGTCCAACCTTTCCGAATATGAATCAAAGAAACTCATTTCCCGTTACGGCATTAGAGTAACCCAGGAAATACTTATTACAGAGCGTGAGGAAATTCCGACATCTATAAGACAAATTGGATTTCCGGCAGCAATGAAGGGCTGTTCGTCCACCATAGCCCATAAGACAGAGAAAGACTTAATTCGCTTAAATATTCGCTCTGAAGAAGAAGCTCTGAACGCGTTTAATGATATCTGTGTTCAAATGGGAGATGAGGGGGATGGGGTTCTTGTCCAGGAAATGATTCGCGGCAACCGCGAGCTTGTTTTGGGCGTTACCCGGGACCCTCAGTTTGGCGCATGTGTAATGTTCGGACTTGGGGGGGTATTTACGGAAGTCTTGCACGATGTTGTTTTCCGAAAGGCGCCTCTTGATCGCCTTGATGCCATGGAAATGATGCGGGAAATCCGAGGTCATAAAATTCTCGATGCCGTTAGAGGTATGGCAGCAGCCAATACGGACAAAATAGCTGATATGATAGTGGCAGTAGGACAAATTGCTCATGATTATGCTTGCATACAGGAGATTGATATTAATCCTGTCATAATTACCGGAGACGGACAGCCCGTCGCTGTTGATGCTCTTGTAGTAATAAAATAAGAGTTTCTTCAAAATTAATAATGTGACCCGAAATTATATCTTCATTCCGCCGTCACAGAATATAACCTGTCCCGTAATGAACGAGCTTTCGTCAGATGCCAGGAAAAGTGCCAGATTGGCAATGTCCCGGGGCGACCCCTTTCTGTTCAACGGCACGATGTACGGCAGCATGGCGTCCATCTGTTTGATGGATTCCGACGGCATGTTTTTCATCATGTCCGTCCAGATCATGCCCGGGGCGATAGCATTGACATTTACGTTCTTCGGCCCCAGTTCCTTGGCGGCGGTTTTGGTCATGCCGATGACACCCGCCTTTGTAGCCGAGTAATTGAGCTGGCCCGCGTTTCCCAGCGCGCTGGTCGATGAAATATTGATGATCTTGCCGGATTGTTTTTCTCGCATGTAGCGGGCCGCGCACTGAATGCCGTAAAATACGCCGGTCAGGTTGACCGTTATTACGGCATTCCACTGATCGTCGGTCATCTTGTGCAGTATGGCATCGCGGGTAATGCCCGCGTTGTTGACGATTATGTCGAGTGTCCCGAATTCCTTCACGGCCATATCCACCATCTTCTCAACGACAGACCGTTCCGCTACACTGCCCAGGACGGCGATGGCTTGCCCGCCCTTGGCCTTGACCTGATTCACCACATTGTTCGCGTCAGCTTCATTGACATCGTTGACGATGACTTTGGCGCCTTCTTCGACAAAACGCATCACGATCCCTTCGCCGATGCCACGACCTGATCCGGTCACGATGGCTACTTTATCTTTCAGTCTCATCAAATCCTCCTTTAGTGTTTTGATTTGGGTAGAGTGCTGTTTTTGCAGCCACTGAACATACTGATACATCGGCGCCAAGGAAATAATCAAGGAACAATTTATCTTGCCATTGTGGAAAGTCCCGCCCATGCCCGAGGGCATAACGAATATGATTTGAACTTCTTAACTCTGCGAGGGGAGCCCTCCATCACGTACAGAGGAAAGATGTTGAACTCCCGGTGGGGCCCTGCCGGACCTAGGGAGATCCGGCGCCTTTGGGCAGTTCATACCCGTACCGCGCCGGGTCGCTCAGGACAGCCTTTATCGCCAAGATCCTAAAAACGTAGCGCTCAGTCTCCTGCGGCAGCATCATTTGATAGCAGTCCATAACGCCCTGCACGCGGGATTCGTCCATAATGCGTTTCTCACCGCCGTTGTAAGCCGCTATCGCGCAAGACCAGCTCCTGAAATTGCGGTAAAGATCACCCAAATACAGGAAAGCGCTGTCGGGGGAGATCCGGAAGTCATAGCCCGTCTCTACCGATTTCCTCTTTGCCGGGGCGTTTAGCGGGGGCTCGATTTCCGCAATGGCGACATACTTCAGATCATCGGGCAGATTGAGGCGCCGGAGACTTTCCTCAAACCTCGGGAAGTAGCGCATCTTGTGTTTTAACCACCAGTAAACCTGCGCATGGTTATATACGACGAGAGTGAACTCTTTGTCGAATCGCTCGAAGACGTCCTGGTTTTCCAGAGGGACGGGCTCCCCGCAGAAATCGATCCTGGGCGGAGGATAATAGGTGGCCGTGACGGGGCCTTGATACACGCGACGCTGGACCTGTCCGGAAGCCATCGGTTTTTCTGCCTGACCGGGCGCCTGAGCGGAGGGTCCTGTGGCCGGGGTGCTTTCCGTGATTGCACAGCCAAATATGCCGGCAGCGATGAAAAGGGCTGTCACAAGGTAGATCGGTCTCCCGAGCTTAGAGCAATCGTGCATAGGGCGCCTCCAAATCCGATAATTTCCATCGAACCATATCTCTGCGAGTTCGAGAATTTTACCGCACAAAGAGCCGTTCGTCCAAAATAACGTGTCAAGTTCAATTATCTTGCCAATGAAAGCGTTAAAGTTTATAGTTATGGATTGCATTGCATGTTGGCCACAGGCAATCCCTGTGGTTTTTTTGTTTTTCAGCAGGGAGACAATCAAGAATGATCAGCGCCTCGAACGTTGCCCTCTCTTATGGGAAGAGGGTCATATTCAAAGACGTCAACATAAAATTCACCCCGGGTAACTGCTATGGGCTCATTGGCGCCAACGGCTCCGGCAAATCGACCTTCCTCAAAATCCTTTCCGGCGAGATGGAACCCGACAAGGGCGAAATCATCGTCGGGGCCGGGCAGCGTGTGGCGGTCCTCAGCCAGGACCAGTTCGCATTCGACGAGGAGACGGTTTTCAACACCGTCATCATGGGGCATGCACGACTCTACCAAATCATGGCAGAGCGGGAGGCCATCTACGCAAAGGCGGATTTCTCCGAACAGGACGGCATTCGCTCGGCGGAACTGGAGGGAGAATTTGCCGAGATGAACGGCTATGAGGCGGAGTCTGAGGCCGCGGTGCTGCTCAATGGTCTTGGCATACCTGAAGAGATGCGCACCCAAAAGATGAAGGAACTGGAAGGCGGCGATAAAGTGCGGGTGCTGCTTGCCCAGGCCCTGTTCGGCAACCCGGATGTTCTGCTGCTGGATGAGCCGACCAATCACCTGGACTTAAAGTCCATTACCTGGCTTGAAGAGTATCTCATCCGCTTTCCCAATACCGTCGTCGTCGTTTCCCATGACCGGCACTTTCTCAATCAGGTCTGTACTCATGTGGCGGATATCGACTTCGGCAAGATACAGCTCTACGTAGGCAATTACGACTTCTGGTATCAGGCGAGCCAAATGGCGTTCAAGCAGAGGCAGGATGAGAACCGTAAAAACACTGACAGAGCAAACGAGCTGAAGGAATTCATCCAGCGCTTCGGTTCCAACGCCTCCAAGGCGAGGCAGGCCACTTCGCGCAAAAAGCTGCTCGAAAAGCTGACGCTCGACGATATGCCGATCTCTTCAAGGAAGTACCCCCACGTGGCGTTCAAGCCCGAGCGACCCTGCGGCGACATAATTCTGGAGATAACGGACCTGTCCAAGGCCATTGATGGATTGTCCGTTTTGAACGACCTTACCCTTACGGTAGGCAGAGGGGACAAAATTGCCTTTGTCGGCGGCAACAGCCTCGCCAAAACGACGCTGTTCCAGATCCTGGCTGGGGAACTCGAGCCGGACAGCGGCAGTTTCCGCTGGGGCGTCACCATCACCCGGTCCTATTTTCCAAAAGAAAACGGCTCCTATTTCGACAACGAGCTGAACCTTGTCGAGTGGCTGGGTCAATTTTCTCCCCCCACCGAGGGAGAACACTTCGCCAGGGGGTTTCTGGGCAAGATGCTCTTTTCAGGGGATGAGGCGATGAAGAAGACCAGTGTCCTCTCCGGAGGAGAGCGGGTCCGCTGCATGCTTTCCAGGATGATGCTGGCCGGCGCCAATGCCCTCATCATGGATGAGCCGACCAATCACCTGGACCTTGAATCGATAACCGCCCTGAATAACGGACTCATCGCATTCACGGGGGTGGTGTTGTTTTCCTCCCACGACCACGAATTCGTTGCCACTGTGGCAAACAGGATAGTCGAGATTACCCCCGGCGGGATCATCGATCGGTCGATGGGGTTTGAAGAATACCTCAATGATGGGGAGGTAGCCGGGTTCAGGAACGAATTGTGCAATGGCCACTGTGAACTCAACCTCTAACCCGATGATATCTGACCAATCGAGGAGCAACCTTTAAATATGTCATTCGCAAACCTCGGCCTCTCGGCCGAATTACTCCGTGCTATTGCCGATCAAGGGTACAGAAAACCAACTCCTGTTCAGAGCCGGGCAATCCCGGTAATTCTTGAAGGAAAGGACGTCCTGGCCGGTGCTCAAACCGGCACGGGCAAAACAGCGGGTTTCGCTCTCCCGCTCTTGCAGCTTTTGAGCAAACGCAGCATCACAAAGGGTAAGAATAGCGTGCGTGCCCTGATACTCACCCCGACACGCGAGCTTGCAGCCCAGGTCCAGGAGGATGTAGCATCCTGTGGTAAATATTTGCCGTTGAAATCGACAGCCATCTTTGGGGGAGTCGGTATCAATCCTCAGATCGGCCAACTCCGCCGAGGGATCGACGTTCTGGTGGCAACCCCGGGGCGTTTGCTTGACCACGTTCAGCAACGGACCCTGGACCTCTCGAAAGTCGAGATATTGGTCCTGGACGAAGCGGACCGTATGCTGGACATGGGATTTATCCGGGATATCCGCAGGATATTGACACTTTTGCCCAGAGGGCGGCAAAACCTGCTGTTCTTCGCCACCTTTTCCAATGACATCAAAGAACTTGCCGAAGATTTATTGAACTCACCGGTCCTGATCGAGGTGGCCGTTCGCAATACCGCATCGGAGACGATCGAACAGTTGGTCCACCCTGTCGATCGCGTCCGTAAGCGCGAACTGCTTTCTTTTCTTATCCGTTCCAAAAAATGGCGGCAGGTCCTTGTATTCGCCCGAACCAAGCACGGCGCCAATAAACTGACAAAGCAACTCGAACACGACGGGATCAGCGCGGCGGCCATCCACGGCAACAAGAGCCAGTCGGTGAGGACCCGGGCATTGGCGGACTTCAAGCGTGGCGCGGTCCGGGTCTTGGTCGCCACCGATATTGCGTCACGGGGGCTCGACATCGATCGTTTACCGCATGTGGTAAATTTTGAATTGCCCGACGTATCCGAAGACTACGTGCACCGTATCGGCCGCACCGGCCGTGCCGAGCGAGAAGGAATCGCCATATCACTGGTCTGCATTGACGAATGGGAGCAACTAAAAGGAATAGAACGTCTTCTCAAGCGCACAATCCCCCAGGAAATAATCGAAGGATACGAGCCCGACCCATCGATAAAGGCCGAACCGATTTTCAGAGGTGGAAATCGTTCAAACCAGCGTCAGGGAGGTAATTATGTGCCCGGCAAATTCTGGAGCAACACGAATGGTTCCAATCCCACTGCCGGTCGCAAACCCGGCTTTGGTAGGAAACGCTCCCTGGACGGCCCCAAGAATGAAGAGCCAATGCGCGGACGCCAAAATGGATCGAGAAAGCACGCGGTGAAAACGCCGCGGCCGTCTCCTGACCGTGGAACAACAAAACACTGGCGCCCTTCGCTGGTTTAAATGAGCCGTTTTCCGGGAGAAAGATCGAATGAATCAACCCAATCACAAAGAGATCAAACGGCGCAGGACTTTTGGGATCATCAGTCATCCCGACGCCGGCAAGACAACATTAACGGAAAAACTGCTCCTCTTTGGGGGAGCTATTCAAATAGCCGGGGCTGTCAAAGCGCGGAAGGCCGCTCGTCACGCCGCCAGCGATTGGATGTCCATCGAGAAAGAGCGAGGTATCTCCGTCACCACCTCGGTAATGAGGTTCTCCCACAGGGAGTTTGAGATGAACCTTCTCGATACGCCCGGGCACCAGGATTTCTCGGAAGACACCTACAGGGTTCTCACTGCAGTCGATAGCGCTCTCATGGTCATTGACAGCGGGAAGGGGGTGGAGTCGCAGACAGAGAAGCTGATGGAGGTCTGCCGAATGCGCAACACTCCCATTATCACCTTCATAAACAAGCTGGATCGGGAAGGTATGGGGCCGCTGGATATCCTGAGCGAGATAGAAGACAAGCTCCAGATCGAGTGTACGCCGCTCACCTGGCCTATCGGCATGGGAAAGAGTTTTAAAGGTGTCTACAATCTCTACCGCAGGGAACTCCACCTTTTTACACCCGGCCAGGAAACTCGAAAACAACAGGGAGTTGTGATCAAAGATCTGGCTGACCCAAAGCTGGAAAAACTGCTGGGACGCCAGGCGGATGATCTGCGCGCAGACGTGGAGTTACTCGAAGGGGCTGCCAACCAGTTAGAAATGGACCATTATCTCAGGGGAAACCAGACGCCGGTTTTCTTCGGCAGCGCTCTCAACAATTTCGGGGTCAGGGAATTGCTCGACGCCATCATTGAAATGGCCCCCGCACCGGGAGTGAGACCCGCGGTGACCAGAGAAGTCTCACCCTTTGAAGAGCCTTTTTCAGGATTTGTTTTCAAGATTCAAGCAAATATGGACCATGCTCACAGGGACCGGGTTGCATTCTTGCGGATCTGCTCCGGGAAGTTCACCCGGGGAATGAAAGTTATTAATCATCGGCTCGGGAAGGAAATCACCCTGAACAATGCCACTACCTTTATGGCCCAGGACAGGACCAATGTGGAAGAAGCATATGCGGGTGACATAATCGGTATTTACAATCATGGAACCATCAAGATTGGAGATACTTTCACGGACAAAGAACCGCTGCGATTCACCGGAATCCCCAGTTTCGCCCCGGAGCATTTCCGGCGAGTGCTCCTCAAGAACCCCTTGAAGGTAAAGCAGCTCCAAAAGGGTTTGACCCAGTTGGCTGAGGAGGGGGCCGTACAGTACTTCCGCCCCCTCACGGGCTCGGACTACGTACTCGGCGCCATCGGCGCCTTGCAGTTCGATGTGACCGTGGCAAGGCTCAAGGCCGAATACGGCGTAGATGCCGATTACGAGCCGGCGGGCTTTTCTGTAGCCCGTTGGATTGGTTACGGCGACAAGAAAAGGTATGAGGATTTTGAGAGGAAAAACCTTGCCAACCTGGCCCATGATTCAGAAGGGCACCTGGCCTACCTTGCTCCCAACGCGTGGCGCCTTGATTGTGTTATTGAAAATTGGCCTGACATAACATTTATAAACACACGGGAGCACAACTGAGCCTTTTTACTTTTGTCTTTTAATGAACTCTTTCAGCTCTTCGCATACTGTTTTGTCCGTCGGAAAGGCCAGGTCCGGCAAATCGTCCAGGCTGAAGAAAGCAGCCTCACCGGCGTCGGACCCCGGGTGAAGTTCTCCGCCTGTTCTATATCCCCAAAACCAGATGCCTACCGTTTGCAGTTCAGGATCGTGGAAGTTGGAGTGAACGGAAAAAACCGGTCCAACCTGGACGGTTATCCCGGTTTCTTCGAAGAGATGGCGCCGAAGAGTCACACATGAATGATCTCAATATGTAAACTCCCGAATCCCCGGAGTGGCATCAGGATGTCCTCGAAGAGACAAAAAGAAAGATCGACACCGGCGAAGACGAATTCATTTCTCTTGAGAGATTAAGGGGACATGTGGAAACGCAGAGGCCGCAACCATGCAGCGATCTAAATCCATCCGCACCTCGTCGGCTTCAAGTTTGATAGTACTCCCAGATCCCGACATCATACTGAGCGACCATGTATTTTGAGGAACCGGTTTCGGATGTCCGCCTCAAAATAAGCCCCTTTTTCGCCATCTCCTCCAGACGCTGAGCGGTCTCATCCCCGGGCAACTTGATCCTGCCTGCAATGCTCTGGGGCTCCTCTGGGGTCATGGTGAGATGAACGGCGAGCTGTGCTTCCTCCGGGGTAAAGAGTCTCTTCAGAATACGCATTTCCACCCCGTTTTCGGTAGGTGGAAAGCCGCCCGGAAGGTTGTCCAAATGATTGGCCAGTCTCTTGTAGATTTCCCGTTCCATTGCACCCTCCATTTTCCAAAAGATGTGGAAAGGTAAAAAGTGAGCGCCAATTTCCGTAACGGAGAAACAAAGCAACTCAGCACTCGCAGGAGAACAGGATAGGCGGAAAATAGCCAAATTTAGGAGCCGGGGAGATCGGGCAGCGTTTTTTGATAATTCCATATTTGCCGCAAAAGAAGAGCGCCCAAAATTCGGAAAGCAAAAACAGTACACCACCCGACAGGTTTTTTCATCGGTTGCATCGTCTCTCTCAACCTCGCTGCAGGGAGGTCTTAACCTTGCATTATTTCAATCGCTTTGATCCGGAATTTCAATAGGGTGGAAAATGTATTCTGCTACTAACAGGACGGTAGTTTGATAGCTGTACAGGTCACTGACAGCCATGACATTATCCCATTTAAAATTAACGGCACCTCAGTTCAGCAAAAACTCGCGTTTCTTGCCACTACATTACGTCGGATGGTAGGCCGGTGCATAGCGCTTATGATCTCAATTTGTGAACTCTCCTGAAACGGGTAAAACGTCAAATAAGATCGGAAACTGGAGGTGTGGTCTGCAAGATTGGACTGTAACACATATGGAGCTTCAAGATTCGGTGCGATCATAGTCAGCGCCAATAAAACCGCCCCCAAAATGACCCGGTTTACTTTTCCAGCCCTTTCACTTTTTTGCCTTTTTACTTTTGCCTTTTGCCTTTGACTGTAGGTCCTTCAATTCTTCGCATACTGTTCTGTCCGTCGGAAAGGCCAGGTCCGGCAAATCGTCCAGGCTGAAGAAAGCAGCCTCACCGGCGTCGGACCCGGGGTGAAGTTCCCCGCCTGTTCTATGTCCCCAAAACCAGATGCCAACCGTTTGCAGTTCAGGATCGTGGAAGTTGGAGTGAACGGAAAAAACCGGTCCAACCTGGACGGTTATCCCGGTTTCTTCGAAGAATTCACGCCCGGCGGCTTCCCGCACTTCCTCGTCCCACTCGAGGTGGCCGCACGGAATGCACCATTGCCCGTTATAAGTGCCTCTGCGTCTCACCAGAAGGACCTTTCCCCCTTCGACCAGCACGACCGCGACTCCTACCGTGGGATTTCGATAGAAAACCCTGCCGCAATCGGGACACAATGACCTTACGCCTTCTTCGGCTTCTTTTTTCGTGAGAGAAGTACCGCAATATGGACAGAAGCGAAAATTCACAAGCAGGCTATCCTCCGGTGGACGGGATCCCCGACAGGATCGATCGTTGCTGGAAACTTATTTAGCTACGCGCTATCCGAAAAGGACCCAAGTTGAAAAAGACCGGTGCTGAACAAACAATATTTCTTTTGGCCCTGCATTGTAAATCATTTAATATCGTAAGTGACGCTTTACGAACAGTGGGTGATCCACATCGCTAAACGAAAGGACCTTTTTATGGCTCTCAAGACCTCCCGGGAATACCTGGAAAGCATTAAGCAACTCACCCCCAAGGTTTATGTGGGCGGGAAATGGGTATCGAACCTGCTTGACAACCCGGTCACCAGATCGATGGTCATGGCCAATGCGGCCGTTTACGACCTGGCGAACGACGAACAACATAAAAGTGTTATGGTAGCCGCATCTCACCTCACCGGAAACCCGATCAGCCGAAACGTGCACGTCATCCGCAGCAACCACGACCTGGATATGCGCCAGGAAATGGCGCTGCTCACCAGCCAGACGGTCGGGACCTGCAACTACCGCTGTGTCGGCTGCGACGCAATAAACGGCCTCGCTTCCACCACGTGGGAAATGGATAGAGACCTGGGGACGAAATACAATGAACGATTGAACAGTTGGCTTGCGAGTATTCAGAAGGAGGACCTGGCCGTTTCCGGGGCGATAACCGACGCCAAGGGCGACCGGAAAAAACGCCCGTCCCAGCAGGACGATCCTGACGTATACGTTCACGTTACCGAGAAACGCAGCGACGGGATCGTGGTCAGGGGCGCAAAGACCAGCCAGAGCGGCGCAATAGGGGCACACGAGACGCTCGTGCTTCCCGGCGGGGCGCTCAAGGAGGGCGAGGAGGATTTCGCCGTGGCTTTTGCCGTCCAGAACGGCTCTCCCGGGCTGACTTACATTTGCCAGTACAACGCATACTCGGCCGAAAGGGAGATGGCCGAAGACGAATCGGAACTTGGAAACCCGGTTTTCGGCCAGCGCGAGACCTCCACGATGGTTTTTGACGATGTCTTCATCCCCTGGGACAGGGTTTTCCTTTGCGGCGAAACGAAGTACTGCGGAAAATTGATCACCCGGTTTGCAAAGTCGCACCGGATGAACTGCGGAGGGGCATGTAAGGTGGGATTTGCCGACCTGATAATCGGTGCGACGTTGCTTGCCGCCGAATACACCGGCGTTGACAAGATACCCCATATCCAGGACAAGCTGGTCGAAATGGTGCGGCTGAGCGAAACCTCGCATGCGTGCACAATCGCGGCCGCCGTCAAGGGCAGGGAGGAGCCTGTGGGCTCGGGCGTTTTCATGCCCGATGACCTGTTCGGCAACGTTGCCAAGCTGAGCATTGCGGACGGATTCTGGGAAATCATGAAACTTGCCGGTGACGTCGGAGGCGGCCTGATTGTGACTATGCCCCGGTTAAAAGACCTCGACCACCCCGAGGTCGGACCCCTGATCGAGAAATTCTTTCAGAGCGCCGCACCTGCGCGGAAACGGCTGAAGGTAGCCAAATTTCTCCAGCACTGGACAGCCGGCCTGCACGGTCCCGGCACCTGGCACGGAGCGGGTGCGCCCCAGGCCCAACGCGTAATGCTCAACTACCTCACTGATTTCGAGTCCAAAAAGAAGATGGCAAAGAAGCTTATGGGCCTGGAGGACTGAAGGCACTGGGGCATCCCGAAAACCGCGGAAAGGCTCATTTCTTTCACGCCTTCGCGGCTTCGCGCGGGAATTTTCGAAACGGCAAAATTTTTTCTTGTTCGTCTAATCAATAAAAAGTGAGGTTGCAAGCGGCTTTGAAGGAAATGCCCGCATGTCGGGCTGTAACTTATCTGTAACCCCACCCGGTCTATATTGCGCCCCAGGCTGTCGAACATCGGCCGAACATGATCGAAATCAGATCAAACAAGGAGGGCCGGCATGAGAAACGGTGGTGGATTATGGGAAGACAGGCTGACCAGGGATTGGTTCTGGATCGAAAAAAAGCGAGAAAAATACTTCTCATCCAATTGGATTTCCTGTATCGATGCCGTGCGGATACTCAAGGGCCAGCGGCCCGCGCCGCGTACCTGTCTCGAGGTAGAAGACATTGACTGCTTCGAACCTGTTTCAAGAGGTGTTATCGAGCTGCTGACAAAAGCCGTAGACAGAATGCAGGAAGCGATCTAGTTTCCATCCGGAATCGGGACATCGTGTCAGCAGCCAAAGTTATACGACTTGAATGAAAATCAACCTTGAACATATAGCCGTCGTTCTGATGGAGCCTCATTACCCTGAAAACATAGGCTCAGCGGTCCGGGCGGCAAAGAATATGGGAATTTCGCGATTTCTGCTCGTAAATCCGTTTGACTGCGATCTTGCCCGGGTCCTGAAGATGGCTACGCACCATGCAGAGGACCTCGTTTTGTGCATCGAAGTCTACGACCACCTGGAGGAGGCCCTCAAGCCCTTTCAGTACGTGGTCGGAAGCACCGCGCGAAAGGGATCTCACCGCCAGTTCGTCAAAACTCCCCGCCAGCTGGCCCTGGACCTTATACCTGTCAGCCGGAAAAACAATGTTGCGCTTCTCTTTGGTCCCGAGGCCAGCGGACTTGCCAATGAGCATCTCAGGTATTGTGACGCACTGGTTACCATACCGACTGCCGATTTTTCATCCATAAACCTGGCGCAGGCGGTTATGATAATACTCTACGAGGTTTTCACCGCGGCTTCCGAAAAGAAAGAAGGGTTCGCTCCGCGTCTTGCAAACCGAGGCGAACTCGAGGCCATGTATGTACATCTCAAAGACACGCTGACGAAAATAAACTTCATAAACCCCGAAAATCCCGATTACTGGATGGGGAGCGTCAGGCGGTTTTTCAGCCGGATGAAGCTTCGCGGGCGCGACGTGCAGTTGATTCGAGGTATTTGCAGGCAGATAGACTGGTACGTCAGCCGTCAGTCGCCAAGCCCGAACGGCCGGAAAGAGCTTTTTTCTGACGACTGACCACTGACCACTGCTTTTTCTATCCTTCGATCACTATCCTGTGATTCACGAGAGACATGCTGCGAATTCGCCCGTGCACCACTTTCTGTTCTCCGAAAATATTTTCGATCTTGATGTGGTCTCCCTCGTTCTCGACCTTGTCAACCGCTTCAAGAATGAGTTCCTCTTTCCCTTCCTTTACCAGGTAAGCATTTGCTTCGCACATTGTTCAGCTCCAGTTTCACAAGGCAAAAGTGAAAAGGCAACGGTCAAAAGGTAATGCCTCAAACAAAACGATTCTTACCTTTTTGCCTTTTGTATCAATACTAATATGGTTTTCAGCTCAAGGCAAAATTAAAAAGACAAGAACCGAGAGCCTCCTGCTCCTATACAGTGTCCGGGAAAGCCGTTCTTTCCTCATTCCTAATTCCTCATTCCTAATTCTCCGAGCTGGGACTTACGGCGCAGCAGTTGCCCAAACCGGCAGTTCAACATTCCGTCAAGTTCATCCACAAATTTCTCTATCCGGTCAATCTGTCCCATGAGTTCCGGGTTTTCAGCCCCTTTCATTACAAACTGGAAAAACAGCGTTTGCAGTTTCCAGGCCTCAGGCCGAAACGCCATCGCCCGGCAAAGCGTAAGCAGTCTGAAGATTCGTCCGGCATCCCCCTCATCGAAGGTCCTGAGAAGTTTGGAAAGAAGCCTCACCAGGAAGCGTCCCAACTTTTCAGAAATTTCCGCTAACTGGAGGGAAACGCCCCATGATTTCGCCTCTTCCTGGAGGGAGTTGAGCTTCGTCATGTATCCCCGGAAAATGAAGTCGGTGGAATCCCAGGGCGCATCCGCCTGGGCAGAAACCAGCTCGCGCGTCATGACGTCTTCTATAAGGCCCTCCACTTCTTCGCTCAGGATACGCCGTATCGAAACCCGAAGATCGTTTGGAATCCTTATTCCAAATTGCCTGAGCGACAGGAGGAGTGGTTTGTATGTATTGAAAAGGCTCCGTTGAAGGTCCGTATAAGAGTTAAGCGTTTTGCGGCTCATGTCCGTGGCGATCGAGCCCCTGAGGTCCTTCAGAACATCTTTGAGTCCGAAGTAATCGGTCCCGAATTTTTCGTCGAGCACCCGGACCATCTTGATTGTGTTTTGCTCTTCTATGGATTCCTGGAGCGCGGCAAGGACGGATTCATACTCTCCCTCACCCGGAGAGGGTTTAAGCGAACATCGGAAGTCGAGCCCTCCGAAATGAGTCGCTGCGTAAAGGAAATCCTTCTTGTCCAGCGTCCTGTCGTCCCTGACGGAAATCAGCCCATAGAGGCACCTTACCGGCATCGACCCCAGGTCCTCCTCCTTTTGAGGGAGGATGCTGTATGCGTGTATCCGGTAGTCCCTTTCCTCGGACCTGGCCAAAGATTGTATGGCATAATTTGCCGCCGCCCTTGCCCTGCCGAAGGCCTTAGGCTCAACCTCCCGGAGAAAAACGTTTGCGCCGTTTCCGTACTCGGGCACGTTGCTCGGCGCCAGGGCCAACAACCTGAGAAATTCGGGCTTAAGGGGGGGCGATCCGGTCTTTTCGCCAAGTTCGATTGCCATGGCGGCGTACTTGAGCAGAAGAAGCGATTCGAGCTGGCTTATTTCATCGAAAAACCAGCCGCATGAGGTGAACATCAACAGAGAAAACCGCTCCATCTCCAGAAGCTTCAGGAATTTGGAGACGTCGGGCGAGCGCGTCCCTCCTCTAAGGTGTTTTTCCAAATACCTTACAAACTGATTTTTTCTGTCAAGGATCAAATCGATATATTCGTCTCTGGCGCCCCAGGGGTCGTCGCACAGGGATTGCGCCTGAATTTCGAAGTGGGAAGAGAGGCCGTCTCGAACGTATTCGAGCGCCTTGCGCAGAGGCGCCCTCCACTTTTGGTTCCAACCCGGCGCCCCCCCCAAATGACAGCCGCAATCGTCGCTCCACCGTCCAACGCCGTGCGAACAGCTCCAGGCAGTCCGTTCCAGTATTTCAACTTCGGCAACCACCGGAAATTTAGATAAGAACCACCCGTAATTGACTATTTCAGCCGAAGGATTGCGGCTGAGTTCGTCAAAGGCTGCGGCAAGGGCCATATCGCCGAATTTGAAGTGATGCCCGTAGGATTCTCCGTCAGTAGCCACATTAACCAGCCATGGTTCATCATTGAGGGGATCGCGAAGAGACCAGGTCCTGTCGATTTGATTGAGGTACTTGGAGCTGTGTTCGAGCGCCCTTTCGAAAGCGACACCGCGCGCCATTCCGGGGTCATAGAAAAAAATGTTGATATATTGTCCTCCGCCACAGGAACAACGATAGGCGCGTCCGTTGGGTATCGTTCCATCCGGGGCATCCTTCCAACCGCTGTCGCCTTTTAGAAAACGCCATCGTGACGCCTGGTGGGGAGAGAGAATGGTGAATTTTATCCCCGCCTCCGCCAGAAGGGAAAGCGTGGGCAGATCTACGGCCGTTTCTGCCAGCCACATCCCTTCGGGGCGCCTTCCAAAACGGTGTTCGAAATCGCGAATGCCCCAGTGGATCTGGGTTTGCCTGTCCCGCTGATTTGCCAGGGGCATAATTATATGGTTGTATACCTGCGCTATGGCGTTGCCGTGGCCGTCGAGCGCCTCCCGGCTTCGTGCGTCGGCGTCCAGAATTGTCCGGTAAACCCATGGATCGTGGCGTTCGAGCCAATACATGAGCGTGGGGCCGAAGTTGAAGCTGAGATACCTGTAGTTATTCAGCAGATCGAGGATTCGGTTCTGATTATCGACAAGGCGCGCCGCTGTGTTTGCCCTGTAGCATTCGAGGTTTATGCGCTCGTTCCAGTTATGATACGGGGCGGCGGAATCTTCACGCTCGATTTCCTCGATCCAGGGGTTTTCGCGGGGAGGCTGGTAGAAATGTGCGTGCACGCAAACGTATTTTGTCTCAGTTGGATTTTTCATAGTCGAGTTATTAGTTTCCAGTTTTCAGTTATTAGTTATTAGTTTTAAATTGATCAAGCCTAATTGTACCGCGTATAAGTCCTCATTTCCAGCGCGGTTTACGAATACAGGAGCGGCAATGACCTGCAATCTCGACACTCGTGGTATCTTCTGCAATCGCACGCTTAATCTGAACGCGATCCGGGCGATCGGCTACGATATGGACTACACGCTCGTCCACTACCGAATGAGTGCGTGGGAGCATCGCGCCTACATCTACATAAAGGAAGGGATTAGCCGGGCGGGATGGAATCTGGAGGCCCTGGAATTCGACCCTGAACTGGCCGTGCGCGGACTCGTGATAGACACCGAGATGGGAAACGTGGTCAAGGCAAACCGGTTCGGGTACATAAAGCGGGCATTCCACGGGACGAGACCGTTCGTTTTCGGAGAGCTGCGCAATGCCTATCAGCGCACTCTGGTGGACCTTAGCGAATCGCGGTGGTATTTTCTAAACACTCTTTTTTCCATCTCCGAGGCGTGCCTTTTCATGCAGCTTGTCGACTTGCTCGATTCGGGTGACCTGAAGGGCTGCATGGGCTACGAACAGCTCTTCAGGATGGTCCGCCGTGCGTCCGATGATGCTCACATGGAAGGGAGACTGAAGGCGGAAATCCTGGCCGATCCGCATCAGTTTGTCGAACTCGACGAAGAAACGCCTCTCGCCCTTCTGGATCAAAAGAAGTCCGGAAAGAAGTTGCTTTTGATAACCAATTCCGAGTGGTCCTATGTGGAACCGATACTGAGCCACGCCTTCAACCCTTTCCTGCCAAAACCCCTTAGGTGGAGAGACCTGTTCGACATTATAATTATCGGCGCAAGAAAGCCGAATTTTTTCACTCTCTCGATGCCGGTTTTCGAGGTGGTGAACGAGGAGGGCCTGCTTCGAGTGCACCGCGGCCCGTTGATTCCGGGCCACATTTACCTGGGAGGAGACGCCCAGCTCGTTGAGGCAAGCCTGGGGCTTTCCGGCGAAGAGCTTATGTATGTGGGGGACCACATATTTACCGATGTGAATATTTCGAAGAACATTTCAAAATGGCGAACCGCACTGGTGATTCGTGAGCTTGAAGATGAGATAGCCGTTGTCGATCAATTTCTGCCGAAACAGGGTGAACTGAACGCGATGATGGAGACCAAAGAAGGCATGGAGTCCGAATACTGTTCGCTCAGGCTGGCCGCCCAGCGCATTCAGTACGGGTACGGACCCAATGAGAACCTGGAAGTCAATGAACTCCAGCGGCAAATGTCCGGACTGCACGACAGGATAGTCGAAATCGACTCCAGGATCGCTCCTATTGCACAGGCTTCGGGTCAGCTTCTAAATAAGAATTGGGGCCTGCTCATGAGAACCGGGATAGACAAAAGCCACCTGGCAAGACAGATCGAGCGTTACGCAGATATCTACACCGCGCGCGTTTCCAACTTTTTGCACGTAACTCCGACTGCGTTCCTCCGATCCAGCCGGGGCAGTCTGCCCCACGATCCCGAGTGCCTGCCGAAAAGATAGCGACAACCTTAAAGCAACCCGACTTTTCGAGATAGCTTTTCATGCTCGCTCGGGGCACAATCTTTTTGTTTGCGGCTTCGCTGCTCCACGCCCTTCGTTACCTGCTTTCCGGTTGTACCCCGCACCCCGCCTTGATGACTTGACATCTTCCCTCTCCATTTTACGTTTATAGTGTGATCCCGGATAAAGAGTGACTTTAGATAAGGAGGCCCCTTCATGGAAGAGGAATATAAGTTTGAAACGTTCAAGGCCGATGCGAGTTCTTTTGACCAGGAATTCACGAGCTTTCTAAACAGCAGGTCGAGCGAATCCTGGAAAGTGAAATCTTGCTCCTACTGTCACGACGACATAGGTAAAAAGACATATGCATCCTGTATATTCAAAAGGAAATAATGATAAGACAGTTCTCCATGTCCTAATAGGGTCACCCGTAAACCGTGAAAAGTACGGTACCAAGGCGACCCGAATACTAGCCATTTCACGCAGGGTCGGGACCGCGCTCCGCTCCCGTGGCGTTGCCCGCCACGAGCTTTTCGCCACAGGCTCGCCATTATCGCCCAGGAACGGCTCCTGCCTTGCCACCGCTTCCACATGTCTGCGCATATCAATTCCTCAAGTTTTTCCACTTTCAGACGATTAAGTATCATGTCGAACCATTTTGCAGATGCTTTGCTCAACCGGGAAATGCTTTCACGTTCAAAAGATCTGTCGAGCTAATTTGCCTGGAGGAGGTTTACGTAGCTATGAAAAAGAGGCGGTTCCACTTGCTGGGCGCTTGCTTCCTGGCAGGTTTGCTTGTTTCCTGAGTTCTTTCGACTGGTACTGGATCAATGACGGTACGGCGGAGAAGGGATCGCACGAATGCCTCGTCCTTTATCGCACCAGAAGAAACTTAATATTATCACTGCATTAATCGGTGTCGGACTCATCTGTTGTATTGCCTTCTTACTCATCTCTAACTACTTATCTCAGGTCCAACTGCAAAAGAATTCGGTTGAACAACTGGTACAGGACGCCGAAAAACGCGCAACGGCTGTGAGCTACTTTTTCTCCGAACGAGAGAACGATCTACAAAACATTCTGGAGCACCGTGTGATTTCCGCGTATTTCGAGAATAAAGCTCTCGGGATGTCGCTCAAATACGGTTTCTCCGATAGTCTGTATTCGATAGCGGAGTTTCTCGATCATTTTTTGAAGGAAAGAAAGCTTGGCGAAGATACGATCTATACCAGAATAGCGCTCGTGGCGAGCAACGGTGAACCGATTGTCGACCAGTCATCTGAACGTCTCGAGGGGAAAAATGAGGGGGCCATTGCAGATTTTGTCGATGAAAACCATCGGGATTTTTCCATTATCAGCCAGGGCAAAGGACCCGATTTGCAGATGATAGCTTCAATGCCTTATTTTCACAAAGAAATCTATTCCGCTCAGATAGTAGCATGGATTTCAATGGACGCTGTTCATCGCAACCTCATCGATGCTACAACCGCGTCTTCCAAGCGCTCGGTAGATATTTTCTACGGGAAAGGTCAAGTTCTTCATTACGGCAGGACCTTGGAACATGAAGTCGATTCTGATTTGTCATCTGCCCTGGAGAGTGCAGTTTCGGGCAAGGCGTTCTGCTATACTCGTACCCTGCCCGGTCACGCCGCCCTGGATATGATTGCCGTTCGCGTCGATATCCCCCGGACACCCTTTTTTCTGATTGCGAGTTCTCCGATAAACGACGTGCTTGGGCAAACCACCCTGCGCAATCTGCTTGTGGCCGTGGGACTCCTCTCATTTTTCATTCTTGGAACCATGGCTTTTGTTATGCGGACCAATACCCGCAACCTGGTTTTGCACGCGAGACTTGAAGCGACTTCGAAGGCGCAGATTGTGGTCGCGCAGAAGAATCTGGAGCTGGAGAGCGAGATCAGTGAGCGTAATAGAGCCGAGGAGGCGCTCAAAGAGAGAACAAAGCTAAATGAAATTATTGTAGACAGTCTCCCGCATTCAGCGATGCTCATAGACAAGGATAAGATTGTGCTGGCTGCCAGTTACACGGCTCGACAGCTCGGCACAATTACTGGAGCTTACTGCTGGCAGGGTATCAGCAAAGGCGAGTATGCCGGCAAAGAGGGTACGGCACAAGCCATCGAACACGAAAATTGCGCTTCCACCGGTCAAACCGCATGCGCCTTCTGCCTGGCGGACAAAGCCATTGCACAAGGAAAACCGGTGACTGCGCATGATATCGAGGCGGCTGGAAGGACCTGGGAAATGTCGTGGGTGCCGGTAGAGGGCAAGAAGTGTCTCTGCTTTCTGGTGGACAAAACCGAGGAAAAAGCTGCGGAAGAGTTCAAGCTCGCTAAAGAGGCAGCCGAGGCCTCGGCCCGGGCTAAAAGCCAGTTTCTGGCGAACATGAGTCACGAGATTCGTACTCCGATGAACGGCGTAATGGGCATGACGGAACTTCTGTTGGCCACAGACCTGACGGATCAACAGCGCAAGATGGCAACAACCGCGCTTCATGCCGGCGAAGCACTGATGACCATCATCAACGATATCCTGGATTTTTCAAAAATCGAGGCAGGCAGGCTGGAGTTGGAATCCATTGACTTCGATCTTCGTCAGTGCGTCGAGGAAGTTGTGGAGCTTCTTGCGGAACATGCTCAGAGAAAGGGACTGGAATTCGGGTGTCAGATTTGCGCCGATGTACCGGTCGCACTGCGCGGCGCCCCAGTCCGCCTTCGTCAGATACTTCACAATTTGATAGGGAATGCCATCAAATTCACTGACCGGGGCGAGGTGATGGTGCGCGCGGCAGCGCTCGAACAGACCGAACAGACGGTGTTGATCGGATTTGAAGTCCATGACACCGGGCCAGGCATTTCTCCGGGCCTTCAAAGCGACATATTCGACGCTTTCTCCCAGGGGGATGGTTCTACCACCCGAAAATACGGCGGCACTGGTTTGGGGCTTAGCATTTCGAGACAACTTTGCGAATTGCTGGGGGGGCGAATTAGCGTTGAAAGCCAACTTGGCGAAGGCTGCGTTTTCAGGTTTACTGTTCGCATGGAGAAACAACCGCGAGAGGTTCTGAGCGCACCAGTTCGGCTCGATGGTCTGCAGGGTCTTCGTGTTTTAATTGTCGATGACAATGAATCCATCTGCTTCATTTTACACCACCAGATGATTTCCTGGGGCTTGCGCAGCGCCATGGCCGGGAGCGCCCGGGAGGCTCTGAGAATGCTTCGCGAGGCTGCCGACACGGGTGAACCTTATGAATTGGCCCTGTTGGATATGACCATGTCCGAAATAAACGGAATGGAACTTGCCGAGCAAATCAAATCTGATCGCGCCATTGCAGACGTCAGGCTGATCCTGATGAAGCCCATGGGCTTTCACTGCGATGCGGATCGAATGCATCAGGCCGGCTTCTCGGCTTACCTGACCAAACCGGTGCGCCAATCACAACTCTACAATTACATTGTCAAGGTAATGGGACTCTCTTTGGAAAAAGACAGGCGCCAGGTCATCGCCGGCCATACTCCAGGAGATGAGGCCAGTTTCTTCGGCTGCCGCATACTCGTAGCCGAGGATAATCCTGTCAACCAGGAAGTCGCTCGAGGCATGCTTGAAAGCCTGGGATGCCAGGTGGACGTGGTAGCCGACGGTTACGCTGTCCTCGATGCCTTGTCAAATAATCATTACGACCTGATTTTAATGGACTGCCAGATGCCGATGATGGATGGCTATGAGGCCGCCCGGATCATCAGACAAAGGGAAAGCAAGGATACTGAGCGAAAGGGGTACGAATGTTCAAATCGCCCCGTTCGCATTCCGATCGTAGCCCAGACCGCCCATGCTATGGAAGGCGCCTTTGAACAGTGTTCGGCCGCGGGAATGGATGACCACCTGAGCAAGCCCTTCAATCGAAACCGGCTGATTGCGGTCCTGGAATGCTGGTTGCCTCAGACCTCCAGAATGGAAGCAGCCTTGAATGCGGCTTCAAAAAACGATCTCCTTTTATCGTCTCCAAATCCCGAGCAAAGCCCGGAGCCGGCTTCGACTCGGCAACATGCGGCGACAAGCACCCAGCAGTCCGCACCGGGGGGCTCTTTATTGCAAGATCCTATACGCCGGGACCCCATCGATCGGACGGTATTCGAAAACATTCGCCTGATGCAAAGGAAGGATAAGCCAGACCTGCTCTCGAGGATGATTTTTCTATACCTTGACAATTCTCCCAAGCATATGGAGAAAATGCGCAAGGCTCTGAGTGCGTCCGACGAGAATCAAATCAAACAAGAGGCTCACACGCTGAAATCCGCCAGCGCAACCATTGGTGCGCTGAGACTTGCCGAGCTCTGTAAAGAACTGGAGCAAACAGGCCTTGGCAGTTCAACTGAAACAACACGGAACATACTGTTTGATATGGAGGCAGAATACGAAGCAGTACGGGAAGTCTTGCTCAACGTGCATCCGGAAACCTTGCATTCGTGAAAACCGATTCCAAACCGGTGTCAGGCCAAATGGGCCTTTTTAATGGTTTTTCGGGGTGGTTCGGCAGTGACGTTCGGCAGTTGCACCAGGGCGAACCAGTATTCGCACAGTGACTTCATCGCATCGGCCATCTCATCGAAGGTCAGGGGCTTCAGCATGAATGAACTGGCCCCGATTTTATATCCGTGAGATACATTTGTCTGGTCCCTGGAAGAGGAGAGTATTACGACGGGGATCTTTCGAAAGTGCTCATTGCCTTTGAGGTCTTTGAGCACTTCGAAGCCGTCTTTTCCCGGCATATTCAGATCGAGCAGGATCAGGTCCGGAGTTGGAGCGTCCGAATATTCGCCTCGCTTGAACAGGAAGTTCTCTGCCTCATCTCCATCTTCGGCCCAATAGAGGTCCACTTTGGTCTGCTTCGATTCCAAGGCGTCCTTCACCAGGGTGAAATCGTCCTTGTCGTCATCGATCATGAGAATTGCGAAGGATTTGTCTTCCGGTTTTGAGTCGGCCATCTGTCTTATCCCGGGAACAGTTCCTGATGCCACTGCGGGCATCCTGTAACGGATTTTGGGTGGTCCCGCCTCATCTGCGTTTGTCCGCACACTGAAAAACTGCGAGCTAGAATAAAATTACGAGCGAACAGAAATTATGCAAGTATTTTAATCTATCCGGGAAGGATCGGCAAGTTGGGGAAAAAAGACTTCACCACGGAGGGGACAGTGAGCATAGAGGAAAGAGATTTGGAGGCTATTATAGAATCTCCGCGATCCCAGCCTCCTGCGGTCATCTATCTCTTTTCCGAGCCTCCGCCGGAGATCTCCTCGCTCGTTGCCTCCCTTTTCCCGCCGCTTGTCTTCCCGGCCCTTTCCTGATTGAAGAACAGATCGAACAGTGACTCCCAGGGCGCCGCAACCGGCAGGGTCTTCCGGGCAATCGTGGAGAAATCCTTTCCAACGTCCAGCCATTTCTTGAATTGATCGTCGAAGGCAGATTTGTAAAGCAGGTAGTTTTTGATGGTGATATCCAGATATTTTTCGAAAAACTCTGTCAGCACAGCACCGTGTTGAATGACAAGATGAAGAAAGGGCACAGGCAAAAGTATGTTCCTGTTTTTTGCTTCCTCTACTATTATCTGGGATAGAATGAAAGCTGTCACATCTTCGGAAGTCCTCGCATCGACTACCGAAACCTGCCGGCCGCCCCGAATGAGTTCGCTCACCTGATCGAGGGTGATGTAGGCGCTCTTTTCGGAGTCATAGATTCGCCTGTTCGCGTATTTTTTGAGAACGATTTTTTCAGCCATATTCGATCCCCGGTTTGCTGCAAAGCAGCAATAACCACCACACAAGTTAAGACTTAATGTGGATTTATGCCACTCTAAAAGTGTTTGTGCAACGCACAATTTTCCACTTGACTCTTCGGTCCGCGTAATTATACTTCAGACCAGACCGTTGAGATGCAAAATTATCGGCACAATCCCAGAGAGGTTCCTTCCCCGAATCGGAAACTGCCCACCGGCATTTCCGGCGGGGGACATCAATCGCAAAGAACGCAAAGGAGACAGAAATGAATCAGTACTTTTTGGCAAAGCAGATGCTCGATTTTAACCGGACCACTTTCGAGAACACCTTCGGCGCCATGTGCACGCTTCAGGAGCAGTCGGAAAAGATGATGAACACCTACATGGAGAAGGCGGACTGGATTCCCGGCGAGGGGAAAAAGGCGATGGCCGATATGGCTGCCATGTTCAGGAAGAGCTGCACCGAATTCAAAAAAGCTGTCGATGATAACTTCGCCAAGGCCCAGTCTTATTTTGAACAGGCCGGAGAGAAGTAACGCGAAAGCAAAAGGTCCTATCGAAAGCAAAAGGCAAAAGGAAAAAGGCAAAAGGCTGAACTCAAAAGCTTTTTACTTTTAACTTTTGCCTTTTCCGTCTGTCAGTCTCGAAAAGTTGGCGGTGGGACCGCCTGCCGGGGTTGCCAAGCCCACACGAGAAACTTTCCATGGTTTCAGGGTGTCCCAATGGGGCGTGAAAAGCTGGTTCGAAAAGTTGCGTTCTCCTAGGGTTGAGGTGCAGCGCCATGCGCGCGATGATAATCCCTAAGCTGAACGCAGATCGCGGGCATGGCCCGCTCCTACAGAGCCCCGAACGCAACACGGACGACGCCCCACATCACCTATACGTTTTAAATCCTCCGCGTTTCCGCGTGAGACCAGGTTTGTTTTTCTCCGTGCTCTCGGTGTTCTCTGTGGTAAGCCCCCGCTTCCTCGTGAGTTCCCAACGCGCTACGACCTGACCCCGCTCAGCCATTCTTCCAATTTCACAGGAAGCTTGGGGGACCAGAACATTTTTCGGAAGTGGTAGCCGTATATGGAATAGGTGACTATATCGCCGAAAGAGTCGTGGTAGCCGGAGAGCGCTTTTCTCAGGAGTTTCCAGTAATAGTTTCTGGATTTGTGATCGACGACCCCCAGGTACCAGATCGAGCGGACAAAAGCCAGAAGATCGGCCCTTTCCAGGTATATCTCGGCTTTGGGGCGGTAGGTGCGAAGAAATGCGAGTATCCGGTTGTAATACATTTCCGGAGAATAAACGGAGTTCATGACCCAGCGGTAGCCCTCGATTATCTTGGTACGGTCCATCCTGGTGACGAAGTTCAAAGATCCGCCCACATCCGTATTGTCTCCCGAGGATTGGAAAAGCATCCTCCCCTCGCTCTCCAGGCGCGAATGGAGGCGCGTTCCCGGAATGGCGGTCAGAAGCCCGATCATGGCGGTCACAATCCCGTTTTTCTGGATGAAATTGACCTGCCTCTGGAAAACGTCAGGCGGATCGCTGTCGAAGCCGATTATGAATCCTCCCATTACCGCGAGGCCGTGCCGTTGTATCGTTGTTACCGATTCGGAGAGGCTGCGCCGCAGGTTTTGCGCCTTGCCGCATTCTCTTAAGCCTTCTTCGACCGGCGTCTCCAGGCCGAGAAACACTTTGTTGAACCCGGCCCGCACCATCAGGTCCATCAATTCAGGGTCTTCCGCAAGATTTACCGAAGCTTCCGTAAAGAAGTTAAAGCGGCGCGGCTGCCCCTTCTGCCACAAGATGAGGGCACTCAGAAGGCTTTTGACCTTCTCCTTGTTCCCGATGAAATTGTCATCGACAATAAAGACCGACCCGCGCCAGCCACGGGTATAAAGCGCTTCCAGTTCGGCCAGCACCTGTTCGTTCCGCTTGAGCCTTGGCACTCGACCGTTCATGACGATCACGTCACAGAATTCGCAGTTGAATGGACATCCACGGGAGTATTGAATGGAAATCGACGCATAGTCGTTTAGATTTATGAGGTCCCACATAGGCACGGGGACGACGTCCAGAGACGGAAAGTCCGAGGCATGGTATGACCTTTTGAACCGCCCCGCCTCCATGTCCCTGACAATTTCCGGAATTATGGCCTCTGCCTCCCCGAAAACCAGGTGGTCAAAATCCGAAAAATCGTCGGGATATGCACGAAAAAGAGGGCCGCCTCCGACGATTTTGACGCCGAGCCTGAGGCAGCGGTCCGCAACCTGCCTGGCGGAATCTTTTTGTGCGATCATTGCGCTGATGAAAACATAATCCGCCCAAAGGAGGTCTTCGTCCAAAAGGTCCCTGACGTTTAAGTCGACCAGCCTCTTATCCCATGACCCCGGAAGCATTGCGGCCACGGTCAGGGCCCCGAGCGGCGGAAAAGCTGCCTTTCTTCGCACTACTCTAAGGGCATGTTTGAAGCTCCAGAAGGTTTCGGAAACCATCGGATACACGAAAAGAATCTTCATTCGGGTCCTTTATTCTTTGGAGGGGAACTGCCTTTGCGTCGAAGTTTATAGCTTGATATCCTCCAGGTCAACAGTGGATCCTTACAGGTTACTTATTATGCCGCTCTATTATTGCTTTTTTGTGGACAATTCCGTACATTTTGGTTACTTGCCCAACATATTGCAGGGTGTCAATGTTTCTTGAAATAAACAGGGAGGGGATAAAAGCAAATGGCTCTTGTCGTGCAGAAGTATGGGGGGACCTCGGTTGCCGACGCCCAACGAATCACTGCGGTAGCCAGAAAGGTGCTGGCAAGGAAGGAACAGGGCGATCAACTGGTAGTGGTTCTTTCGGCCCGTGCCGGTGAAACCGACAAGCTCTTAAAGCTCGGCCGCGAGATCGCTGCTCAGCCCGATGCCCGAGAAATGGACGTTTTGCTTGCGACCGGCGAGCAGACTACTATTGCTCTTTTCTGCATTGCTGTAAAAGCCATGGGGTCCGAGGCCGTTTCCATGACCGGATACCAGGCCGGAATTATGACGGACGGCCATTTCGGTGAGGCCCGTATAAGCTGGATACAGACCCAGCCGATTATGGACAGTCTTCAAGAAGGTAAAATAGTAGTGGTGGCCGGATTCCAGGGGTTTGACGATGACGGGAACATCACCACACTGGGCCGGGGGGGGTCCGATACAACGGCGGTGGCTCTTGCCTCGGCGCTTCATGCCGACGTGTGCGAGATATACACGGACGTGGAAGGGGTATTCACGGCGGACCCCAATATATGCACCAAAGCACGCAAACTGGACAAAATAAGTTACGAAGAGATGCTGGAGATGGCTTCTTTAGGGGCTAAGGTCCTTCACAGTCGCTCAGTTGAATTCGGCATGAAATACAACGTACCCATATTGGTGCTTTCCTCGTTCACAAATGCCACTGGCACCCTTGTTTCACGGGAGGATGAAATCATGGAAAAGGTGGTGGTCTCTGGAATCACCTACAACAAAAATGAAAGCAGGGTCTCGATCAGAAGCGTTCCCGATCAGCCCGGGGTCGCCGCGAAGGTGTTCCAGCCTATCTCCGCAGCTAATATCAACGTGGACCTCATTGTCCAGGGGGCAAGCGGCATTCCCGGCAGGGCAAATATTTCATTTACAGTACCCAAAGCCTCCTACGATCAGACAATTGGCATCCTGGAGTCAATAGCGCCCACGCTGGGCGACTGCCAAGTCGAGGGAGACACCGGGATTGCCAAGATTTCCATCGTGGGCATCGGAATGAGAAGCAACAGCGGGGTTGCGGCCAAGATGTTCGAAACGCTTGCCGGAGAAAACATCAATATTAAGATGATCGCTACCTCTGAGATAAAGATCTCCTGCGTGATCGACGAAAAATATACCGAACTCGCGGTCAGGGTGCTGCATGAAGCCTTCCAGCTCGATAAAGAATCTCAAGCGGGCAGGTACAACATGTCGGACTGAAGAAGAAAAGCAATAGTCACTCAGGAAGCGGCCCGTGGCACGGGCAGCCGACTTCGCCGCTGCCAGAGCCTGCCCGGACCTGATCCGGGGGCGGCGGTTTAAGTTATGGCCGGAGGTCCCTCCGCCCCGCTCCGAAGGAAATAGCTATGGAACTGAAAATTTACGATACTACGCTGCGGGACGGCACACAGGCCGAGGATTTTTGTTTTTCGGCCGAAGATAAGGTACGGATAGCCTTAAAGCTCGATGATATAGGCATTCATTTCATCGAGGGAGGTTGGCCCGGGTCCAACCCGAAAGATGCAGGGTTTTTCAGGGAAATTCAGAACTATCAACTCAAACAGGCCAAAATTGCCGCCTTCGGCTCGACCCACCATCCCGATTCGGCCGCTTTATCCGACGCTAACCTGAAGGCCCTGCTCGATGCAAACACGGAGTTGGTTACGATATTCGGAAAAAGTTGGACCGTGCATGTAAAAGACGCCCTGCACACGACACTCGATCGCAATCTTCAGCTTATCTCCGACAGCGTGAGCTTTCTGCGGCAGCAGGGCAAAACCGTTTTCTACGATGCCGAGCATTTCTTTGACGGATTCAACGACAACCCGGAATATGCCCTTGCCACCCTTGGAAAGGCGATGGATGCCGGCGCCGAGTGCATCATTCTCTGTGACACAAATGGAGGAAGCCTTCCGAGCCGTATCCAGAATAGCATAAAAGCAGTGAAGGATAAGTTCCCCGGTATTACATTCGGAATTCACGCTCACAACGATTCGGACCTTGCCGTCGCAAACTCTCTTACCGCGGTCGAGATGGGGGCCGTTCAGGTCCAGGGAACGATCAACGGGGTCGGCGAAAGATGCGGAAACGCAGATCTTTGCTCGATCATGGCCAACCTCTGTCTTAAAATGGGTCGTTCCTGCCTCGCTCCGGACGACCTGAAAAAATTGCGGATGGTGAGCCGCTTTATACTGGAACTGGCGAACATTCCGTCAGACCGCTATCAACCATTTATCGGCCGAAGCGCCTTTGCCCACAAAGGAGGCGTTCACATCAGTGCGGTCATGAAAAACCCCAGGACATACGAGCATGTCGACCCAAGCCTGGTTGGCAACAAAAGAAGAGTTCTCGTTTCGGATCTCTCGGGGCGCGCCACGATAAAGCAAAAGGCCGAGGAATTCGGCCTGGAGCTTTCAAAGGGCGACCCTGTAGCCATGCAGGTGCTCGAAGAGTTAAAGGAACTCGAAAACGAGGGGTTCCAGTTCGAGGCGGCGGAGGCCAGTTTCGAACTTCTTATCAACAAGACGATGGGTAAGACCAAGAAATATTTCGAACTTGTAGGCTTCCGCGTAATCGACCAGAAGCAGAGCGAAGACAAGGACCCCGTGGCCGAGGCGACCATACAGATCCGCGTGGGAGGCCAGCTCGAACACACCGCCGCAATCGGCAAAGGCCCGGTAAACGCCCTGGACAAAGCGCTGCGAAAGTCCCTGGAAAAATTCTATCCCGAACTGAAAACTATGGAACTCATGGACTATAAGGTGCGGGTCCTTCCGGGCCTTGCCGGCACCGGGTCAAAGGTGCGCGTGCTCATCGAATCTACCGACGGTCATGACCATTGGAGTACAGTCGGCGTCTCCCATGATATCATCGAGGCAAGTTGGCAGGCGCTCGTAGACAGCATAAACTACAAGATGTACAAGGCCGAAAAAAACAATAAGTGAAAAGAGTCGGCAAATACGTCGTCTGCGGATTGCTCGGCAAGGGCGGCATGAGCGTCGTTTATAAGGCCGGCCTCCCTTTTTTGAATAAGATCGTTGCCCTCAAGCTGCTTTCCCCTCATCCGAACCTGACAAGCCTCCTCGGCCCGGAAGCGATAAGGACCGGGTTCATTTCCGAAGCGGCCACATTAGCTTCGCTTCGCCATCCCAATATTATCGACCTGCTTGATTTCGACTTTGATGAAGACAGACCCTTCTTCACGATGGAATACTATTACAACGACCTGGGCCGACTGATCGGTGAAACGTGCCGGACAGAGATGCCAAGCCGAATCCTCAGCCTTGACAAGACAATCCATTACTGCCGTCAACTTCTTGCAGGGCTCGCGCGCCTTCGCCGCGCCGGCATCGTCCACAGGGACATAAAACCCGCCAACCTCATGATTACCGGCGACGACTGCATAAAGATATGCGACTTCGGTTTTTCGAGGCTGCGGGGGGAAAGGCCCGGCACTCCTTCGAACCTCATGGTCGGATCGCCCTTTTATGCCGCGCCGGAGCAGGAAAAGGAACCGGATGCGGTGGACCATCGCGCCGACCTCTATTCAGCGGGCGTAATCGCCCACAGAATGCTGACCGGCTTTCTTCCTGAAGATGGGGCCCGAAATCCCGAAAACTATCACCCGGAGGCCGACTCGGCGTGGGGGCCATTTGTAGGGAAAGCCCTGGAAAAAAACCCAGAAGACCGCTTCACCACACCCGAAGAGATGCTTGCGGCCCTTGAGGAACTGAGCGCGGCCTGGGAAAAGAAAAAACTGGACGTCTGCCGGCTAAGTGATGGAAGGCAAAAGGTAAAAGACAGAAGGCAAAAGATTAAACCAAGTGACGAGTTGCTGGTTGCGGGCTTCGGGTTGAAAAACCAAAGACTTAGAAACACTCCTCTCAAAGTAAGTCCAAAGGAGGCCTCGTCCCTCTTCGGCTGCGACAGGCTTATGCGGCCCCTTGCTTATAACGACGACATCTCGAGCCTCACGGTTGAAAAAGAAGTGGTGTTCGATTGTGCAAAAGGATTGGTCTGGCAAAGGTCAGGGGCCGAAGACCCTCTCGACCGGTCAGAAGCGCAAGGCTACTGTGAGTCCCTGAGCGCGGAGGCCTTCGGAGGATTTTGGGGCTGGCGTCTGCCAACAGTTGACGAACTTCTTTCATTGCTTCGCAGGCCGGGCTTCGGGGTCGGCGACTGCTTTCTTCAGGCTTTCGATTCCAGGCAGACGATCCTCTGGAGTTGCGACAGATGCGCTTTCGTAAGTGGATGGTACGTCAACATGGAACTCGGTTTTGCAGGATGTGCGGATTTTACCTGCCGTTTTCACGTACGGGCGGTTGCCGATGCGCGAAACGCCTCTATCGTTGAATAACCCCGCAGGATTCTTACCATTGATATAAGACAAACGACGAACGGAAATTTGCGGGAGGAGTCAAATGGGAGATATGTGGATGGAGTGCAGGATGTGCGAAACACTGCCTCCCGAGATGAGAGAATATACCGCAAAAACGTGCAGCCTTTGCGGAGCACTGCATTGTGACGAGTGCCTCAACGAAGCCGGATACTGCACGCCATGCAGCGAAAAAATGGACTATTCAAAGGAGGAGGCAATTCCGGTGTGAAAAGAGGACGTTAGATAGAGCAATCAGGAATTAGGAATGAGGGGGAGGGACCGAGATCAAACCTTCTTTGCGGCAACCAGCCGGGCGAAATGCTCGAATGAGCGATCGTAGGTTTTCTCAGCGTCCGGCGGGAAGCAACATCCGGGAAGTTGTCTGCTCTTCAGGTGATATTGGATGCACTCGCAGCATATGCCCGTTCTGGGGCATCCCCTGTAAGTACAATTGCATTTGGAGCTGTTTTCTTCTTTCCTGCATTCCATCAGTGAGCTACGGCCGTATGATTTTTTGAACCGTCTTTCCCGCCTTTGATCAGGACCGCCACCAGCAAACAGAGAAGGATGGCTTCCCAGATGACGACTGCCGTCCAGCTCTCAGTCAGCCCATAAGTAATCCCACCGCCGATAATTGCCGGGACCCCAGAAAGAACTATCATTCCAAAACGCCATGCCCAGTTCATCGGTATTTCTCCAGCTATATGAGTGTGAAAGCGGATGTGAAAAAACGTGCATTTGCTTCTAGCACAAGTCCCTCATGGATACAATATCTGACTGATTAATCCTCTTCATCCCCTCTGCCTGAGTGCTTTCCGCATTCTATACCGTACTTTTTGATCTTGTAATGAATAGCTCTTCGGCTTATTCCCAGCAGGTTGGCGGCTTCTTTCTGCACGAAGCCCGCCTGCTGCAGAGCTCGTAAAATAGCGTTCCGTTCGCTTTCTTCAAGAGAAAGTGAGGAACTGTCTCCGGAGGCGGCTCGAGACTTCCGGGGCGTATCGGGGAGCCCGGAAAGACGCAGGTCGCTTTTGTACAGGACACCACCGCTGCACAAGACCACGCTGCCCTCCAGGGCATTTTTGAGTTCTCTCACATTCCCCGGCCACGGATATTCGCACAGCCATTTGATCGTTTCGGCGGGCAGCTTGACCGGCGGAAGGTTTTGGTCCTTGCAGAACTTTTCAACAAACTGCTGCGCAAGGACGGGTATGTCCTCGCGCCGTTCCCTCAGGGGCGGGATCTTCAACGTTACTACGCGAAGCCGATAATAGAGGTCCTCGCGAAAGTTCCCTGCGGCGACATCCTCGGCGAGGTCGCTATTGGTGGCTGAAATTACCCGGCAGTTTACGGGTATTTCCTTGAGGTCCCCGATTCTCCTTATTTTCCTGTCTTCCAGAAACCTCAGGAGCCTCACCTGCATGTCGTGGGAGATGTTTCCTATCTCATCGAGAAAAAGGGTGCCTTTGTCGGCAGCTTCGATTAGTCCTTTTTTATCCTTGATCGCATGAGTAAAGGCCCCCCGAACATGCCCGAAAAGCTCGCTTTCCAATAATCCGCTGGGGGTTGAACCGCAGTCTACAACGATGAAGGGCTGCTCACGGCGCGCGCCTCGCTGATGCAGCAGGCGCGCAACCCGTTCCTTACCCACCCCGCTTTCGCCAAGGATCAATACGTTTACGTCGCTTCTGCCGATGCGGTCGATAAGGTCGTACAATTCGCGCATGGCGGCACTCTTACCGCCCCAGAGCGACTCGCTCAACGGCGGAAGGGTATCGAGCGTAGGTTTGGGCGCGCTCTTTTTGAGCACCTCCTGGACTTTCGAGATGAGTTCCCGTCCGTTGAATGGCTTTGTCAGGTAATCAATGGCGCCTGCTTTTACGGCCTTTACAGCATCCGGGATTGTCCCATAAGCGGTCAGGAACATCACGGGGAGACCCGGCCGGGTCGTCTGGGCGGCGGAAAACAGGTCCATGCCCCCCATACCCGGCATTTTCACGTCAGTGATCATCAGGTCTACCGGCCTGCTTTTGAGCAGTTCAAGGGCCTGCTCACCTCCAGAAGCGGTCAAAACCTGGTAATCGAAGGAAGAAAGCCTTGCCTCCAGAACCGCCAGGATGTTCAGGTCATCGTCTACTACAAGAATTATTGGTTTGTTGGACAACTCTATCTCCGGAAAACAGTCGTCAATAGTCAGTCGTCAGAAAGAGATTTTCCCTGAAGACTGACCACAGACCACTGCCCTCTTACGGCGTGGCTTCCTGCTTTTTCTCCTGATACTTGCGATGTATTTCTTCGAGAGATTCAAGCTGATGGCGCAGCCGCCGGATCTCACGATCGCGCATCTCGAGCTTTGCCTGAAGAGTCTGCACCTCCTTAGTCAGCAGGACCCCCCTCGACTCAGCTTCTTTAGCGGATTTGCGCTCTTTAATAATCGACATATTTCCTTCGCCCCCCGTGTTTGAGGACTGCAGTCGCAGCAAGAAGGGCGTCATCATTCTCGGGTCCTCGCACCCTTTCAGGGAATCGGACTGCCCAGCCCATTTTTTCCAACTTGACATCGCGTCCTCGTACTCCTCCGAGGTCTTGGCGAGGGCCAGCTTGACCGATGCGAGGCCAAAGAGGGCCTGCCTGCTGATTTCAAGATTTTGCGCGCTCTCGCTCAGCATCTCGAAGTCTATCTTCGCCTTGTTGTAATCGCGTGCTTCGAATGCATTGATCGCTTTTTGCAGTGCATCCTGCTCGACTTCCCGACGAATCGACTCGGCCCTGCAGGATTGTTCTTCAGCAGCCGGCGAGGAAGCCAACGCCGCAGAAATCGACAAAAAAATGAAGAATCCAGACATTAAAAATTTGCGCTTATTCCGCATCTTCAGAAGCATAGTTCATTCTTTCGGATGTAAAGGAAGTGTGAAGCTGAAGGTGCTGCCTTCGCCCGGTTCGCTGCAAACCTCAATTTCTCCTCCATGCGCCTCGACAATGTGCTTGGAAATGCTGAGTCCCAGCCCAACGCCGTCAACGTAGTCTCGAACACCGGATGCCCTGTAATATTTATGGAAAACTAGTGTTTGCTCGGCATCGGGAATCCCCGGGCCTTTGTCTGTGACCGAAAAAACCAGAAAGGGCGCTTTGACCGAGTCTTCCCGCCTTACAGAAATCAAAATTGCGCTGCCGTGCGGCGAGAACTTTATAGCATTTCCCAGCAGATTGAGTAAAACCTGTTGCAAGTTATCGGGATCGCAATACAAGTCAGACACTCCGGAAGCGATTTCCGATTGGATCGAGATATCCTTTGCCTCCGCAGCGGGAATGACTCGCAATATCGCCCCCTGGACGAATTCGCAAAGATCCATCTGGCGCGGACGAATTTCGACCGCTCCTGCTTCCAGGCGCGATATCTGCATGAGATGATTGAGCAGGGTGGTAATGCGTTCCAATTCATTGCTGGCTATCAGAAGGAAGCGCCTCTGCTTCTCATTTATGTCTCCCATGACCTCTTCGGCGATCAAATTGACAGATTCGCGGATAGAGGTCAGAGGCGTGCGTATTTCGTGGCTGAGCATGGAGATGAAATCAGACCTCATTCGTTCTTCTGCGGTAAGCCGGGCGGTCATATCGTTAAAAGCGCCCGCGAGTTCGCCGAATTCGTCGTTCGAATGCACTCGAATGGGGGCGGTGACCCCCGAACTCGACAACGACTTGATCCCGCGTCTCAACTCGTGCAGCGGCCGGATCATTCCGAAGCTGAAACCGATTACCCCGAACAAGCCGACTACCAGAGAAGCCGAAACACCGACTACGCCCCACTCAACCGCTCTTCGACCCTCGGTGTTGAGTCTTTGGACCAGCCTCTCGATCTGTTGTTCGTTCGCCGCCCTGGCCTTCTGAATCTTTTCGACCCATTCGTTTATCAGCTCTTCCTTGAGCCAGGGGACGTCCGAATGTTCGGCATCGGCCTGTTCCCTGCCTGGCGCGAACTGTTCCTGGTATTCCCGCCAAAGCCCGTCCCAGGGGTTTTCGCCACCTCCGCCAGCTCCGAGCCACAGGATCTCGAACAGATTACTTTCGTATTCTTTCTGGCCGGATGCAAAGTATTCCTTATACTCTTCTTTTTTTAGAAGATCGTATTTTTTTTGATTTTCCGCCATCCACCAGAGGGTGTCTATCATCTTCTTGGCCGCGGTTGAAATCCTATAATTCCGGCTGACGATATCCTCGGAGATCGTGCCGAGTTCCTTGATATGGACGAAAAGAGTCAGGATAGTCCCGTAAAAAATAAGGCAGGCCAAAAGATACCAGGCAAAAAGCTTGACCAGTATTCCAAGTTTTATTCTCATCGGCGTAAAAATCCGCACCTTGTGGGGCTTACTGAACCTTAGCCGCCCCTTCTTCCCCTCGCTTGCATTAGTCCCCATCGGCAGTAATGCTAAAAGTTAATACTAAATGATCGGAAAAGCGCCGAAAAGTGAAAAATAAGCGTAAGCTGCTCGCTTTCGTATTTTCCAAAACAAATTGAGTGTATGATATAGGAGGCGGATTGGCCCCCTTATTCAATAACCGGACGGGAGACAAACGACATTGCAATTATTTACTCCCTTCAATCTTAAAGGCATGGTGCTGAAGAATCGCATCGTAAAGTCCGCCACTCTCGAGAATATGGCGACCCCGGGGGGGCTGCCCACCGATGAAACCCGACGCTTCTACGAGCGCCTTGCACGCGGGGGCGCGGGATTGGTCGTCACCGGGTATTCGTATGTCAATGATCCAGGGCAGTCCTTACCATTGCAAAACGGCATTCACGTGGACGAAGTGGTATCCGGATGGCGAACAATCACCGATGCCGTGCATGAATCGGGTTGCAAAATCGCCATGCAGATCGCGCACGGAGGAAAACAGATAAAATCAAGTGCACTCGGGGGTCGCAGGCCCCTGGCGCCTTCTGCTGTAACCGATCTCGCCTATTTCTCCACACAAAAAGCGATGACGGAGGCAGAAATCCTTCGGACAATTGAGGACTTCGGAAACGCGGCCGCTCGTGTAAAAGGGGCCGGATTCGACGCCGTCCAGATTCACGGCGCACATGGATATCTGATCTCGAGCTTCCTGTCGCCTTATACGAATCGAAGGCGTGATGGATGGGGCGGCGATTTCGAAGGTCGCATCCGCTTTTTGACCGAAGTCTATAAGGCCGTGAGGAGCGCAGTCGGCCCGGATTTCCCCGTCTTGTGCAAACTGAATGTAAATGACTTCGTCCCCTTTGGCACCACACCGCAAGACAGTTTCCCTGCCGCATTGAGACTTGCCGAACTAGGCCTCGACGCCGTCGAAATCAGCGGAGGGATTTGGGAGTCGGCGCTTGCCTTATCGCGAGGAGATAGTTTTGCAGACATTATGGCACGGGGCCGCAGTCTTTCGGCAAAATTTTATTTAAAGCTGGCACTGGGTGCAGCCAAACTATTCTTACCGTTCCGGGAAGCATACTTTCTCCCCTATGCAAAAAGACTGAGGCCCATGTTAGATATCCCTCTCATCCTCGTAGGAGGTATTCGCAGTCCTGAAACAGCGGAGAAGGCTATCGAAGCAGGTTCTGCAGACCTTGTGTCGATGGCGCGGCCCCTGGTCCGTGAACCCGGCCTGCCAAACAGGTGGCTAAAAGGCGATCTGCAACCGGCCAAATGCGTGTCATGCAACCGATGCCTTGGCGAGACCGAGCAGGGGAATAAATTGAAATGTTATTGTTTGCGACGTTGAACGCGCTCAGCAGGCAGGTATGCACGAGGGATATATTCTACTGGAACTAAAAAAGCGAGATGCCGCGATGAGCGAAACAGGAGCAGGCGAGGAGCGATGTCCCCGATGCGGTGAAGTGGTCCGATTGTACCGGAATCCGCGCCTTACGGTCGACATCATTATTAAGGTCATGGGAGAAGGGATCATCCTGATCGAGCGCAAAAACCCGCCTTTCGGCTGGGCAATTCCAGGAGGGTTCGTTGATTACGGCGAAACACTTGAAGCCGCTGCGATCAGGGAAGCTATGGAAGAAACGGGCATGGAACTTGTGGATCTGAGACAGTTTCACGCATATTCAGACCCGAAAAGAGATCCTCGGGGGCACACGGTGAGCGTTGTTTTCACGGCCGTCGGAAACGGCGTCCCACGTGCGGCCGACGACGCGAAAAATCTGCAAATATTCCCGCTCGATGGGTTGCCCGGGAACCTGGCGTTCGATCATGCTTCAATTTTAGCAGACTATTCTTCATATCTTGAAAGCCGGGTATAATCAGTGAGCGAGCCGCGACTTCCTCGCAGGCAACACGGTGGGCGCTTTAATGCGACTTCGCATGAAACCATTTTTGAAAGAAAGCGGATAAATTTGGAGGAAGATCCCGAGAATTTGGCTATCGAGCAGTCTACACCTGCCATGGTCGGCATATATGACAGGAACGGCAAGAAGCTCGAACAGCCTCAGTGGGTTATCAGGGAAAGGCCGGTCACTTTGTATTTGAACGGCAAAGAGATGGTGACGCTTTTGTGCGCCGGGCATCATCTTGACGAGCTTGCCGCAGGTTTTTTCTACGCGGAAGGATTTCTCCGTTTTCCCGAAGATATTCTGGGCATTGAAGTAGACGATGAAACCGGGAGAGTGATGCTTTCAGCAAAGCATGACGACTCGATCACCGAACATTTGTGGCAGAAGCGCACAATTTCTTCCGGTTGCGCCAAAGGATCTCTTTTCTATTTTTCCATCGATGCCCTTCTGAGCAAGCCGGTCAAAAGTGAAGTTCGGATTTCCCCCGGCCGCATACTGGACCGGATGGAGGACCTGAACCGTCTCAGCGAAACATACCGCCGCACCCATGGCGTCCACAATACTGCCCTTGCAGACTCGGACAGGGTCATTCTTTTCAGGGACGACATAGGCCGCCATAACGCGGTGGACATGATAGTCGGCCATGTTTTTCTGCACGGGATCACTCTTGCGGACAAGATGCTGATCACAACCGGAAGGCTCACGTCAGAATTATTGATCAAGGCCGCCAAGGTGAACTTGCCCATTCTGATAAGCCGCAACAGCGCCACGAGCCTGGCGGTCGAGCTTGCAGCCTCTCTTGGAGTCACTCTCATCGGGTTCGCTCGAGCAGGCAAATTCGCCGTTTACAGCGGGCAGGAAAGAATAGATGTCGGTCTACCTGGATAACGCTGCGACCAGTTTTCCCAAGCCGAAAGCAGTGATCGAAGCGGCCGGAAGGGTGCTGGAGGGTGTAGGCGCCTCACCCGGCAGAGGCTCGCACAAACACGCCATGGAGGCGATGGCAGTTGTTTCCGATTGCAGGCAAAAGGCCGCCGCGATTCTTGGAGTCAAGAACCCGGACCGGGTGGTCTTCACCAAGAATGCTACGGAGAGCATCAATATCGTCTTGAAAGGATGGCTCCGGCAGGGGGACAGGGTCCTGTATTCCGCAATGGAACACAACTCGGTGGCTCGCCCTTTGATGAAACTTGCATCTCAAGGGGTAAACGCCGAAATGATACCGTGCGGTCCCAAAGGGGGCCTCGATCTCGATGCCCTTACCCGGTTGCTTCGCGCTAAAGCCAGGCTTGTTGTCATGGTGCACGTCTCGAACGTGAATGGAGCGCTGATGCCCCTTGAAGAAGTGGCTGACGCATGCTTTCGCGCCAAAGTGCCCCTGTTTTTGGACGCAGCGCAAAGCGCCGGCCTTCATCCGATTCAGGCCGAAGAAATGGGGATCGGAATGCTCGCATGCTCCGGCCACAAGGCCCTGCTTGGACCCGCCGGGGTAGGCATCCTCTACGTTAGAGCCGATTTAGAGGTGGAGTCCCTCATAGAAGGCGGCACCGGCAGCCGCTCGGAAGAATTGGAACAGCCTGAATTCTGTCCCGACCGTTTCGAAAGCGGCACGCCGAACCTGCCGGGCCTGGCCGGTCTTGGCGAAGGGATCGGCTACATCATGGAAACTGGAATTGACCATATACGAAACCATGAGATCGGACTTGCGCATTTCCTTGAAAACGAGTTATGGCAAATTCCCGGCGTGCGGGTGCTCGAAACTGAAACGCGTGGATCGGGCGCAGTATCTTTTGTAGTCGAAGGGATGAATCCTGCCGATACGGGCACCATCCTGGACCAGGCATTCGATGTTGCAGTGAGGACCGGCCTTCATTGCGCTCCCCTCGCCCACCGGACACTTGGCTCATTCCCTGATGGGACCGTTCGGGTTTCACCGGGATTTTCTACAAATATAGATAACATCGAGTATTTCCTTAACGGGCTTCGCTGGATAGTTACGCGGAGAGGATGAATAATTCATGATTCGTAAGGCCAGAACAGCCGATGTGGTAGAGATTCATAAAATGCTGTGGCATTTTGCAAAGGCCGAAAGACTTCTGGCCCGCTCTTTGAGCCAGCTTTATACGACTGTGCGTGACATGGTGGTATTCCAGGATGAGCACGGGCGTATCGCCGGATGCTGCACTCTGCATATCGTCGATGAAGATCTTGCCGAAATCCGCTCGTTGGCCGTTCTCGAGTCCCATCAGCGCCAGGGGATTGGCCGCGAACTGGTGGAGGAATGCATATCGGAAGCCAGGGAACTCGGAATTCGCAAAATTTTTGCTTTGACAATCGAGGTAGAATTTTTCAAACGGCTGGGCTTTCGGTTGGAGAATAAGGAGGACTTACCTCATAAGGTTTGGTGGGATTGCAGGAACTGCCCGAAGTACCCCAACTACTGCGACGAATCTGCTCTGGTGCTGGATATTGCCTGAAAAGGAAAGGCAAAAGTAAAAAGAAAGAGAGTTTTGCCTCTTTACTTTTGTCTTTGCTTTTTAATATCGGAAGACCCACAGTGGAATTTCAGACGAGAATTGATGGCAGTCAGACCGCATACGAATTATAATATCGAATTGAGGCACGTCCTGCGTGCCTTTCTTATTATTTTTGTTTTTTCCGCTCGCAGCAGCACAGTGAAGAGTGGCCATCGGAAAGCCGTACTTATGTTTGTCCTGCCCATTGTTCACTGTTGACTGCTCACCGGTTTTAAGGATTGCTAAAAATGATAACCGCCGTTCTCAAAAGTATATTCGGAAGCCACAACGAACGGGTCCTTAAGAGTCTTTGGCCCATCGTGGAAGAAATTAACGGCCTTGAAGCCGACATTAAGAAATTGAGCGATGACGGGCTTAGAGGCAAAACGCTCGAATTCAGGGAGCGCCTGGAGAAGGGAGAAGAACTGGACGATCTTCTTCCGGAAGCTTTTGCCGTAGCCCGCGAAGCTTCAGTCCGGGCATTGGGTATGCGACCCTTTGACGTCCAGTTGATAGGAGGCATTGTCCTTCACCAGGGCAAAATCGCCGAAATGAAGACCGGTGAAGGCAAGACCCTTGTCGCGACAATGCCGATTTATCTCAATGCCCTGGCCGGCAAAGGCGTGCACCTGATAACGGTAAACGATTATCTCGCCAAGCGCGACAGCGAGTGGATGGGGCAGCTATACAGGTTCCTGGGTCTTACGGTAGGCTGTATCGTCCATGGGCTCGACGATCATGAGAGGCAGCACGCCTACAGCGCAGACATCACCTACGGGACCAACAACGAGTTCGGGTTCGACTACCTGCGGGACAACATGAAGTTCCGCCTGGAGGAGCTTGTTCAGCGCGACCTGAATTACGCCATCGTGGACGAGGTGGACAGCATCCTGATCGACGAAGCGAGGACCCCCCTCATCATATCGGGTCCGGCGGAAAAATCGACCGAGTTGTATTACCGGGTAAACCGCATCATTCCGCAGCTCAAGGAAGAGGTGCACTACACCAAGGAAGAGAAATCCCGCACCGCTGCTCTGAACGAGGATGGCGTGGCAAGGGTCGAGCGGCTGCTCGGCATCGAAAATCTCTACGACCCCCGCAACATGACTATAAATCATCACGTGCAGCAGGCGCTCCGCGCTCATGTTCTTTTCACCAGAGACGTGGATTACATCGTAAAGGACGGCCAGGTAATTATAGTCGACGAGTTCACGGGCCGGCTCATGCCGGGAAGGCGCTACAGCGAAGGACTCCACCAGGCGCTGGAAGCCAAGGAGAGCGTAAAGGTCGAAAACGAAAACCAGACCCTGGCTTCGATTACCTTTCAAAATTATTTCCGCATGTACGATAAGCTTGCGGGCATGACTGGAACAGCGGAGACCGAAGCGGCTGAATTCGCCAAAATATACAAGCTGGATGTAGTGGTCATCCCGACTAACCAAAACATGATCCGGGAGGACTTTCCCGATTGCATTTACCGCACCGAAGCTGAAAAGTTCAGGGCGGTGGCCAAAGAGATCAAGGAACTTAACAGCATAAACAGGCCTGTCCTGGTAGGAACGATCAGTATCACCAAGTCGGAAAAGTTGAGCGAAATGCTCAAGCGCACCGGCGTTCCGCACGAGGTGCTGAACGCCAAGTACCACGAAAAAGAGGCGGAAATAGTTGCCAGGGCAGGACAGCCCGGCGCGGTCACGATCTCGACCAACATGGCCGGCCGAGGCACCGATATCGTTCTCGGGCCTGGCGTGGTGGAGTTGGGGGGGCTGCACATCATAGGTACGGAACGCCACGAGGCCCGCCGGATAGACAATCAGCTCAGAGGCCGTTCGGGACGCCAGGGCGATCCCGGCTCCTCCCGGTTTTATCTGTCACTCGAAGACGACCTGATGCGGATTTTTGCCGCCGACAGGCTCTCGGGCCTGATGCAGCGGATCGGCATGGCCGAGGACGAACCGATCGAACACGGGCTTATCAGCAAGGCCATCGAGAATGCGCAGAGCCGTGTTGAGGACCATAACTTCAGCATCCGTAAAAACATTATCGAATACGACGACGTGATGAATCAGCAGCGCGAGATCATCTACCGGCAGCGACGCGAAGCGCTCCAGGGCGGAAATCTCAAGCCCGCTATCTTCGATATGATAGAAGACATACTTGATACTACCGTCGAAGCTCACACCGCGGAAAAGACCTACGCCGAAGATTGGGACCTGGAAGGACTGAACAAGGAAATGGCGCGTATTTTCGGCATTCAGACCGATTTCACGGTGGAGTCTCTTGCAGACATGGGTCGCGAGGAGTTGAGAGAGCATCTGCTCGAACTTGCGCAGGAGCGCTACGATGCCCGCGAAAAGGAATTCAGCGAACCGATCATGCGCGACCTGGAAAACTACCTCCTCCTGCAGAGTGTGGACGCGCTCTGGAAAGATCACCTGTTGAACATGGATCACCTCAAGGAGGGCATTGGCCTTCGCAGCTATGGACAGAAGGACCCGCTGGTAGAGTATAAGCGCGAAGGCCACGAGATGTTTCAGGAGATGATAGACCGAGTAAAGGAAGAAACGCTCCAGAAGCTCTTCCATATCCAGATTCAGCGGGAGGAGCAGTTGCAGGAGATGAGGGCGGAACAGGAAGACCAGCCGATGTTTTACGGGCCGGCCGAAGCAGCGGTCCCCAAGCAGGCGGTAAGAAAAGATGGAAAGGTTGGCAGAAATGACCCCTGTCCCTGTGGAAGCGGCAAAAAATACAAAAAATGTCACGGTAAATAGAGGTCCGTTCGAAGTTCCAGGTTTTCTTGCAGGCGCGACTGAATCCGGGATGCGCTATTCCGGCAGGCCTGACCTGGCGTTGATCTATGTTCCAAATCCCGCCGGCTGCGCCGCCTCCGGGGTTTTCACCCGGAACTCCTTTCGCGCGGCGCCGGTGGAACTCTGCCGGGAGCGCCTTGAAAAACGCAGTGCGAGGGCAATCCTGGTCAATGCGGGGATCGCCAACGCATGCACCGGCCTGGAGGGAAAAAACCGCGCCGTTGAGATGGCCCGAATTGCCGCGGATGCGCTGGGCTGTCCAGATGATTCGGTGCTCGTTTCTTCGACCGGCGTCATTGGAATGCAGTTGGAAGTGGCCCCGGTTGCCCGTTGTATGCCTGCGCTGGCACGGGCACTCAGACCCGACGGATGGCGGGACGCCGCTAAAGCGATAATGACCACGGATACCGTCGAAAAGATGGCCTTTGCGAAAGTGGACCTCGGCCACGGGTTGAATGTTAGCGTCGGAGGCATCGCCAAAGGCTCCGGGATGATAGCGCCCGATATGGCGACCCTTCTCGTATTTGCCTGCACTGACGCCAACGTCGGACCTGACGTCCTCGATTATTGGACACGCAGCGGGGCCGAAGGCTCCTTTAACTGCATAACGGTCGACGGCGATACGAGCACCAACGATTCCCTCATCGTACTTGCCGGCGGAGCGGCCGCAAATCCGCCCATAACCGATATCGGGTCCAGTGAAAGCCAGGCTTTCGGCAACGCGCTCACCTCGGTCCTACGCGATTTGGCCATCCAGGTGGTAATGGACGCAGAAGGGAGCACCAAGTTGATCCAAATAGAAGTCAGCGGCGCGGCCGACCGTCAAAGCGCCAGGCAGGTTGCCTTTACAATAGCCAATTCGCCACTCGTCAAGACCGCTTTTTTCGGTGAAGACGCAAACTGGGGCAGGATCGTAGCCGCTGCGGGAAGGTCCGGCGTGCCTCTTATTCCCGAGCGGGCAAGCCTGTTCTTCGAAGACCTTTGCGTGTTCAGGAACAGCGAACCTGTTTTGGGGGAAGAGGTCGAACGGAGAGCCTGCCTTATATTCAAGCAGAAAGAAATACGCCTCCGCCTGGAACTGGGACTGGGAGACGCCTCTTTCACCGCATGGACCAGTGATTTATCGTTCGATTACATCAAGATAAACGCATCGTACAGAAGCTGAGCCGGCAGTTGTTTCCTTTAGATGGCGGGCGAGAGAATTTGCTAATAAGAGGAAAACGTCTATGCCCGGTCTCGTTGGAGGGTCTACCGCACCTTTTACTCTGCCGGATGCAGGGGAAAAGATTCACCGTCTTGACGATTACCTGGGCTCATGGCTTCTGATGGTCTTTCACCGGCACCTCGGGTGACTGCCCTGCCGAGGGCACCTGGTGCAGTTGCAGCAGCATGAGACTGAACTTGAGAGGCGAGCCGTAAGGGTTGCAGTCGTTACCTTCGAGGCCGGGTTTCTTGCCAGGGCCTGTATCGAGGACACGAGCCTTCGCTGGCCTCTTTTGGTCGATACAAATCGTGAGCTTTTCAAGGCTTACGGCATGCTCGAAGCAAGCTTTCTCGATATATGGGGTCCGGCGACCTGGTGGGCCTACTTCAGGGAGATGGCGCACGGACGCTTCCCCGGAAAATCCAAAGGCGACATTAGTCAGAGAGGCGGTGACGTCCTCATAGATCCGAGAGGAATCGTGAGGTTCCATCACGTTGGGAGGGGTCCTGCAGACCGTCCTTCCGCCAAATCCATTCTGCGGCTGCTGGACCGGGAGCAACACTGGACGAGAGAATAACTTCGGGCCTATTTTTGGACACGCGCCCAGGTACACCGAAAAGAGCAAAAAGACCAAAAGCTCAAGTTAATTGGTGAGCGGCTGAACAGGCGAGCCGGAAAAGCTTACGACTATCAGTTTTTCCGCTTTCGCCCTATTCACCCGCTCACCGGCCCTCTATCTTTATTCCATCCCATTTTCGCACCGGAAAAAAGTTTCCAAAAACGGAAGGCTTTAATTCACCTTTCGCTCACGGCCCGCCCATTCTTTTTCTCTCAACTTGAACTTCTGAATTTTTCCGGTGGCCGTTTTGGGCAGTTCTCCGAATTCCACCGCTTTGGGAGCTTTGAAACGCGCAAGGTGCTGCTTGCAATGCTCTATGATGTCCTTCTCCGAAGGGGACTTTCCCGGCTTCGGCAACACAAAAGCTTTTGGGACTTCCCCCCATTTCTCGTCGGGTATCGCGATAACTGCTACTTCCATTACATCCGGATGCTGGTAGATGACGTTTTCTATCTCGACAGTCGAGATATTTTCACCTCCGCTGATAATGATGTCTTTCTTGCGATCCATGATTTGCATGTAGTTGTCCGGATGCACTGCGGCCAGGTCACCGCTGTGAAACCATCCTCCATAAAACGCATCCGCTGTTGCCTTCGGGTCCTTGTAGTATCCGAGCATAACGTTGTTGCCCCTCATGACTATTTCCCCGACGGTCTTGCCGTCCCTCGAGACGGGTGCCATGCTGAGGGGATCGACTACGTCCATATGAAGGGCACTAACATAGCTTACTCCCTGGCGAGCCTTTATTTTTGCCCTCTCGTCGGCCGTTAGACCGTCCCATTTGGTCTGCCATTCGCATATGCTGTGAGGTCCGTAGGTTTCGGTCAAACCGTATACCTGGATGATGTTGACTCCCAGTTCTTCCATGTTCCTGATGATAGTCGGCGACGGCGGCGCGCCGGCGGTTATTACCTGAAGTTGTCGCTTGAATTTTACATCTTTTGCGCCTGGAAAGTTGGCCATGCCGATCAGGACCGTCGGTGCGGCACACAGGTGGGATACGTTCTCTTTTTCAACAATGCGGTAAATCTCGTCCGCAACGACCCTTCTCAGGCAGACGTGAGTTCCGCCTACCGCTGTAACCGCCCAGGTAAAACACCACCCGTTGCAGTGGAACATGGGCAGTGTCCACAGATAGGTCGACTGCGAATTCAAACTGAATTCGACCGCTTCTCCCAACGCGTTGAGGAAGGCTCCACGATGGTGGTACATCACGCCTTTGGGCAGCCCGGTGGTACCGCTCGTATAATTAATAGTTGCAATCTGATATTCGTCGTCAACAACGGGAGCTATAGGATCTGAAGAGCCCGTCCGCAAGAATTCTTCATATTCCATTCCGTCCAGCGGTCTTTCATTGCTCGCGTCGCAGATATTGACCACAGTTTTGACATTGGAAAGATCTTTGACGATAGGTGTGATTATGTGTGCAAATTCATTATCCACGAAAATAGCTTTTGCATCGGAGTGGTTTATTATATATACCACCTCCCGAGGAGAAAGCCGTATATTGATGCTCACGAGCGCGGCCCCTATCATGGGTACCGCGAAATGAGCTTCCAGCATGGGCGGAATGTTCGGGCACACAAAGGCAACCTTGTCCCCTTTGCCTATTCCGGCGTTTGTAAGCGCGCTGGCCAGCCGATTGACCCTGTCGTAGAACTCCTGATATGTATACCGTTTGTCCTCATGGACAACTGCAGTTTTGTCCGAAAAGATTGAGGCGGAGCGGCTCAGGGAATTGACAGGAGTAAGAACATCGAAAAAAACTTCCTTCTGATGTGCGGACATTGCGAATTCTCCTTCATCGAGATATTGAAACATCGGTTCAAAACTAAGGAGATCTTCCGATATCCTACGCATAGGCCTGGTACAGGGTATACTATTTGGATCCGGGTTTAATTTATTGATCCAACCGGAGAGAATCCGAGGCAATCGCTGTGAGGCTTCCGCAGATACACCGTGAATGAGAGTCGCGAAGGAATCAATTCTAAAACCTGTTGTCGGCCAAACCGGATATCGCGCTAAAACGCATGACCTCCATGTTCAGCCTTTTTCACACAAACTGAGTCCTGAAGTCAATCATGTTTTGAGGGTTTGTCCTGCCGCCCCAGCGCAGATTTTACCCGGCCGGCCTCCCCCGATAAATGATGGAATTTTTTGTGCAGGCTATTGTGTCTCTTCTTAAATAGTTCAAACTTATAGAGAGAAATGCCCCTTTCAGGGGGCGTTGAATCGACCGGAGAGAAGGGGGATTAACTTGAAACCGTTTGTCAGGGAGGATGATCATGGATAACCTGGATAATGGGACAAATCGCAAAAGAGACCTCTTCGAACTCTTCGTCTTGCTCCTTTTTATTGTGCCTTCGATAATAATTTCTTTCTTTTCCTTGGAAACTTCAAATCCATCCTTTCCGATCCTGGCATCCTCCGTCATTTTCCAGGACTTGGCTTTTGGGACCCTTGTCGTTTTCTTTCTCTGGCGCAACGGTGAGCCGCTCTCACAAATCGGGTGGGAACTCGGAGGCATAAAAAAAGAAGCCGCTCTTGGAGCCTGTTTGTTTCTGCCCGTGCTGGTCGGTATTTCGGCGATCGAACAAGCCTTTGGAAGCCTCGGACTGCAGTCCCATATGAGCCATGTCCCTAAGTTCCTCACCGCCAAAGGTCCAATGGAAATCTTGCTTGCATGCGTCCTGGTAATCATTGTCGCAATTGCTGAGGAGACCATTTTTCGCGGATACCTTATTCTGCGCCTTAAAGGCCTTACAGGCAGCCGGACAGCTTCGGTCATCCTCTCGTCTGCCTTATTCGCCCTTGGCCATGGCTATGAAGGGCTTGCCAACGTCGCAGCCATAGGCATTCTAGGCATAATTCTGGCTCTCATCTATCTCTGGAGAAAAAGCCTGGCTGCGCCGATAGTGATTCATTTGCTGATCGATTTTTACCCTCTGGTTTTGATACCCGTGGAAAGATTGAAATGAGGAATGGAAGTGGGGGACTGAGAGCTAAGTCTTCTTCCGCCTTAAGCGACAATCTTATCTTATAGTCCTATCAATTCGTCCGGGACACAGCAATTTTCCTTCAAGACCGCGACATTCGCTGCCGATCTACAGTAATGTCCAGACCCTAAATTACAAAGCAAATCATGAATCGAGGCAGACTGGTCATGGGGAGAAGAAATTTAACTATTGGAAAACAAGTAAACGCCGGCTTCGGGATTGTATTGCTGATTTCTATTGCGATTGGGATCGCGGGCTACTGGAGTACAAACCAAATCACGGAGGGAGCAGTATCGGAATTTTATACCGATGCGGCGGTAATGGAGCATTCCATACGCGCAAATACAGACGTTTTAGGCCTCAGGCGTTTTGAAAAAGACATATATCTCAATATAGCCTCCAAGGACACAGTCTCCCAATATTATGAAAAATGGAAAAAGGAACGGGAGCACCTGGTCGGAGATTTGAATGATATTGAAAAGGCGGCCACCCGGGAGAAGGACAAAAAAAGCGTAGCGATGATGAGGACTGAATTCGCCGCTTACGAGGCTGGCTTCCACAAAGTCCTGGACCAGATAACTGCAGGAAAAATAGCGACCCCTGCGGACGCTAACGCGGCCATCAATCAGTTTAAAGAGGCAATCCACGGATTAGAAGATGTGGCAAAGGTGGTCGCCACCGACAGCAGCAAAAAGATGGCGGAAACCCAAGGTAATATAAAGTCAGTCGCAGACAGAGCGAAGCTCATGGCTGCCGGTCTAATGGCATCGGCTTTAGCCGCAGGGATCTTGATCTGTTGGCTTATTACTCGTGCAATAACGAAACCCCTTAGTGTTATTAATGGAGGGCTCACAGACGGAGCCGGAAAGGTGGCAAGCGTCGCCGGCCAGGTTTCAATCAACAGTCAACAGCTTGCGGAAGGCTCCTCAAAACAGGCTGCGGCAATTGAGCAGACCTCATCGTCGATAGAAGAAATGGCGTCCATGATCGGGCTAAATGCCCAAAACGCCGACCAGGCCAATGAGCTCATAAGAAAAACCGCAGATATTGCTGGCAGGGCCAACGAGAACATGGGCCAACTGACTGTCTCCATGGACTCCATTTCCCGGTCGAGCGAACAATCCCAGAAGATAATCAAGACAATAGATGAAATAGCTTTTCAGACAAACCTGCTCGCGTTAAACGCTGCAGTTGAAGCAGCCAGGGCGGGGGAGGTCGGGGCGGGTTTTGCCATAGTGGCGGAGGAGGTGCGAAATCTGGCGATGAGGGCCGCCGAAGCGGTTAAAGATACCGCCGGCATAATCCAGGACACTGTCAACAAAATAGGCGCAGGAGCAGAACTAGTAGGAAAGACAAATGAGGCCTTTTCCATGGTCGTAGACAACGTCCGAAAAGCGGGGGATTTTGTCAGCGAAATAGCAGAGGCATCAGGCGAGCAGTCTCAGGGGATCGATCAGATAAACAAAGCTATAAATGAGATGGACAGAGTTATGCAGAGTAATGCTGCTAATGCTGAAGAAACGGCCTCGGCCTCGCAGGAGATGAGTTCTCTGGCCGAAGCACTCAACGAATTCGTATGCGAACTTGGGGGCCTGTTTGGTGAGAACAGGCGGGAAAGATTATAAACTCTATCAAAGATAGATGCCGTACGGAGTGGAATTATCCAGACTCAATTCGTTGAGCATACTGTACTCTGATTGCACGACATCCAACATAACCGCTTCCAGGTCAGAGAGAACATACTCGTCGATGGCCAATGCCTGAGCTTCCGGAGAAGCCGCCAGATTGACAGGCGGTTCGATATTGACGGTTATGCCTGTTTGCCAGGATACTTGATTTGCAATCCGCACTGCCATTAATAGAACATCATTTGAATCGAACTCCTGGTTATGGTGATTCATGGCAATATTACAGTAGACAAGTGGTATGCTCCACGCATCGAGTAGTTTATGTCCATATTCAGCATGCATTGATTCGATAGTGTGCGAAATAGATGGATTGATGAGATAAAAATGTATTACATTTGAATATACTGACTCGATTATCTTGACAATGAATAGCTTACCTATGTCATGTAACAATCCGGCCAGAAACGCTTCATCTTCAAGTTTACGATATCCAAGTTCATGCATAAGCCATTTAGAACCCACAGACACACCCAAAACATGTTGCCAGAGCGTTTGTAGATATTTGGCCAGTATTGTGTTTTGTGATTTGTAATAATTATGCTGACAGCTAAATATAATAAAATTGAGGATGTGATTTGAACCAAGGTGCATTATTGCGTCCGGGATAGTTCGGATGCTTCTGCCCGTTCCCGAATAGAAAGGTGAATTAGCCAATTTCAATATATTGGTCGCTATTGCTTGATCCTTGCTGATAACCTTGGAAATCTTATCGACTGACGAATCATCAGAAGTAATCAGTTGCCGCAGCTCAAATGCAGCTCCGGGGAACACGGGCAGTTTCAATTGCATTGAAGCCGAATATTGCTTTATGACATCCGGCAGCAATTGGATTTTTGCATCGGATTTCATTTGTGTTTTCCTCCGTTGCCGGACGCCTGGATATTTGCAAGATGCACCACGGTGAGTGCGTCCAGAGTCCTGTTACGACGGACCTCCGGACAATGATGCCAGGCTACCGCTTCGACTATGGACTCCGGCAAACCCCATATACCCAGCAGATAGGCGCCAACCTGGGCGTGCGTGGTCCCGAGCACACGCTGTTCGGCCTCCAGGGCGCCGCAACTTGACGAATCTATCAGTTCGCGAATTTCAAGGAATTCTTCCGGGGTTTTGTCCATCAGGATGAGTTTTCCGACGTCGTGCAGCAGGCCTGCCATGAAGGCGTCATCTATGCTCTCTTGTCCCATATCTTCTTTTGCGGCTATTTCCCTGGCTAATAGAGCAGTGGCCATACTGTGTTCCCATAGAGAATCCACGGAAAAGTCACGGGATTTTGAAAACTGCGAAAAGATGCCTACGGATAGAACAAGCGCTTTTATGGTCTCGAGCCCGAGCAACTGGCACGCTCGAACGGGATTGGACACATGCGTCGGAAGTCCGAAAAATGAGGAACTGACCATTTGAAGAATTTTGGCGGACATGCCGGAATCTCTTGCAATGATTTCTCCGACCCTGTTGAGAGATCCTTCCGGTGAGTTTATCTCCTGAATCACTTCTGAATAAAGTGAGGGAATGCTGGGCAGTGACTCTATTCCTGAGACCACCTGTACCAGGCCCTTGTCGCTCAGGATCTCTGAGAGTGAGCAGGCGCGAGCCAGGGTCGCCTTGAGCATCTCCACCCCACAGGGCTTGGAAAGGTATTGGTGTGCAGGCCCCACTGACTTTAGAATCATTTCTTTGTCGGTATGCCCGGAGAGTACTATTCGCACGATTTGCGGGTGAAGCTCCTTTACTGTTTCGAGCAGTTCGCTGCCGTCCATGCCGGGCATCCGCATGTCCGTCACCAGAATATGGAAGGGCTGGTTCTCGAGGGCGGCAAGGGCATCCGAACCGCTGGTGACAAATGTCATATCCCACTGGCGGCGCATTGAGCGCAGCATCCTCTGGAGCCCTTCGAGCAGCTTGGGTTCATCGTCTACGAACAGAATTTTCTTCATGATTTCTTTGCACCCGAACTTCAGGCCGGAAAAGAGATGCTCCTCTCAATTTCCGAAGCACGGTTGAGTATTTCAATAACCAGTGTGTAATCATCATCCGGCGGAATAGTCCGGTTCATAGTGCCGCCCCTCAGACGCTCTCGGACTCCGTTTTAGCAACGATAACCCGAACCGGTTCTTTTATCCCCGGCTTCTCGGAGAAGCTCCTGATGCGCTCCCGCAGCGTCCTGTTAACCTCGTATCCCCTTGCAACGAGCATGCGGCCATCCATCATCATTATGTCCTTCGCAAGAATCATGCCGTCTACGAGCTGATTCGCCATGACGAGTTTTTCCTCATCCGGTTTCTCACCGGCGAGGGTCTTTCGAAAAGCCTGAAGCACCTCCGGGTCATATAACCCCGGCTTTTTTGCCAACCTGCCGACTATTTCCCCATCGGAATGGCCTTTGCCCTTCAAGGTGTCGAAATCAAGAACGACTTTAAGTATCCGCGCCCCCAGGGGAATGTCCTTACCCCCTCTGGATTCATGGGGAAAACCCGAGCCGTCGAAGTTCTTTTCCTGGTGCGCGATAATGTCGGCTATGCAATCCATTCGGGGAATATGAGTGAGCAGATCTGATGCAATAAGCGGGTGCATCGCAAAAAGCTGAGATTCTTCTCCCGAGAGGTCCTGCCCGTCATAGAGCTTCTTGATTGCAGTCTCCGGTAAAATAACACATCCGATCTGCGAGAGTGCAGCCGCGGTCTCGATGAGCCAGGTGTCCGGCACTCTCATTGCCGAGGCGACGTCTTTTGCATAGCGGGTTATTCGAGTAGCCCGCCCGAAGGCTTCGGGATTCACCAGGTGGAGGACCTCGGATAAGACTTTGATACTGCCTCGAAGAGTTTTTTCGAGGAGTTCCCGTTCCGCGGTAATCAACTGATATTGCCGAACTCCGTCGGAGATGGCGTTAGTAAGGATCTGCTGCTCGCATGGTTTGGTCAGAAACCTGAAGATATTTCCCTGATTGACGGCATCGATGGCAGCAGAGACATCTGCATTTCCGGTGAGCATGATCCGGACACTGTCGGGTGCTATTTGTCTAACTTCGGACAGAAACTGTATCCCATCCATGCCCGGCATACGCAGGTCGGAAACAACGACCGGGAAGGGACCCTTCTCCGATATCGCATTTAGCGCTTCCTCTGCACCCTGCGCGGTATGGACACTAAACTCTTTTCTCAACTGTCGAAGGAAAGAGGCCAGTATATTGGCATCGTCGTCAACAAAGAGGACTTTAACGAGCATGGTTTTCTCCCCGCCTTTCATTATCAAAGAGTATCCTCTTCATCTTCATCATCACTCTACGCCGTTCTGCAGCGGCAGTTTAATAACAAACACAGTTCCTTTGCCCATTACCGAATTGAACGTTATGGTCCCGCCGTGTTTGTCCACGACAACCGAACGCGATATCGCCAGTCCCTGGCCGGTGCCTTTTCCCACCTCTTTGGTGGTAAAAAAAGGGTCGAAGATCCTGGACCTGATGTCTTCCGGAATGCCGGTCCCGGTATCGGCTATGCTTATTTGAGCATAATCTTCCCTGACGCGGGAAGTTATCGTGATTGTCCCTTTCCCCTCCGAACCGTTCTTTTTCAGGGACTCTGCGATGGCATGGCCGGCATTGATTATCATGTTCAAAATCACCTGGTTGATTTCCGCGGGAAGACAGGGCACAAGCGGGAGATTGGGGTCCAGGTCGGTCACCATTTCAGCTACGTACTTCCACTCATTTCGGGCAACCGTGATAGTGCTCTCTATTGCTTTGTTGAGGTCAATGGTTACCCTGGAATTTGAACCAGGGTGGGAAAATTCTTTCATGGCCCTAACGATCCTGCTTATGTGCTCGATTCCATCGATGGACTGGAGGATGGCTTTCGGGGCTTCTTCCTTAATGTATTCCAGGTCTATCTGCGCGGCGACTTCATCGATTCTTTGCACCAGGTCTTTCACCAGGTGTTCGGATTTAAGATGATCGAGCAGCTGGCCATAAAGATCGCAGATGCGTTCCAGGTCTCCGTAAACTTCATGGAGAAAGCGGGCGTTGTCTCCGACATACTGGGCCGGAGTGTTTATCTCATGGGCAATTCCGGCTGCCAGTTGGCCGATCGATTCCAGTTTTTGTGCCTGTACGAGTTGGCTTTCAAGGATCTTTCGCTCCGTTATGTCAGCTCCTGAAAGCAGCACCCCTGTGGAACCGCTTACCGGGCCTTCGACCGGACTGAATGTAACTCCCAGAAACCCCTCCTTGCCGTCAGCCTTTATGAAACGAAAGTTATCGAGCTTTGCACATTTTTCTCCATTTTGAGAGGCGGAGACCGCCTCCGTGACCTTCTCCCAATCCCACTGAATTCCGCAGCGATGAAAGGGGTTTCCTAAAACATTTCTGCCTTCGATGCCGAAGGTTTTTTCCGCCGCGCCGTTCCACCTCATTATTTTATTGTCGGCCGTCAAGCCGATCAAAAACGATGGGATCGAAGTAAGCACCTGGGCCATTTCGGTATGGTTGCGCTGCAGTTCTTCCTCGGCCCTCCGGGTCTCGGTGATGTCCCTGGTAATGTTTATCAATTTAGTTACCGTGCCGTCATCATTCTTGATGGGTACTGTTCTGACCTCCAAGACCCTGCCTGTTTTCGTTGAGATAACCGAAGCGGCGGGTTCTCCGGAATCAAAAGTCTCCGGCGCGGGACAACCCTTACAGGGTCTTTCCCTGCCGTGCAATTCCTTGTAGCAGAGCTGTCCGGTAAGAGATGAAGGGTCTATCTCTTTCCCGGCCCTGGCCGCATAGGCTTGATTCGCCCAGATTGCTTCGAAATCGGGCGTAAGCAGGACCAGGCTATCGGGAATGGCGTTCACCAGAGCATAAAACTCCTGGTAGAGAGTTCGATATTTCTCCTCGCTCTCGCGGTAGACGGCCTCGGATTCCCTGAGGGATGATTCTATCGCGATGCGGCGTTCCACCTCTTTTTGTAGCTCGGCGTTGGCCTTTTTGAGAGGACTGAGGTCCCGGGCCACTGAAACTCTGCCGATAACCTTGCCTGCGCTGTTTTTGAGCAGAGAACTGGAAACGTCAAAGGAGACGATCTCCCCGTTCTTTTTAACCATATCGATAATATAGTTCTTTACATGACCATCACGTTCTAAATCCGCGACCATCCGGTCAAGCTGACTTCTATCAGCATAGAACTGATGTAGGCTTAATCTTTGAAATTCTTCAAGAGAGTACCCAAAGAATTCGGCTGTTTTTCTATTCCGTTTAATGTATCGACCGTTTTCATCGGCTATTGAAATAATATCGGGAGAGTTGTCAAAGATGTTCTCCAGGTATTCGTTAGCCGTCTCAAGCTCCGCAGTCCGTTCCGCTATTTTGACCTCGAGGCCTTCATACGCTTCCTGAAGCTCGGATTCCAATTTCCGGCGCTCGGTGATGTCCCTCACCAAACAAACGATTACCTGGCCCTCAGCAGTATGTGTCAGAGTACCGTTGATCTCGACGGGAGTAATACGGCCGTCCCTATCCACGTAATCAATTTCGAGATCCCTCATTTTGCCTGTTGCGATGCATTTCCTTATCTCCCCGCTGTTTCTCTCCACATTATGTGACGCTGTCCATTCAAGCATGCTCCTTCCCAGTACCTCTTCGATCGTGGTATGGCCGCAAAGCCTGAGATATTCCGCGTTGGCATCAAGAACTCTCCCGCCCGGATCTACAATCACATAACCGGTACCAGTGATTTCAATGAGATCCCTGTATTTAGCTTCGCTTTCCCTCAGCGCATCCTCAGCCCTTTTTTGTTCATCGGCTCTCTTTTCAAGAAGGGATGCCATGTTGTCAAAAGATTTTGCAAGGTTCCCCAATTCGTCATGAGTGTGCTGCAAGCCAGTACGGAATCCAACGTCGCCATCTCCGAACCTTTGAGCCGCAGTTGCCAGGCGGCTGATTGGCTCGGTAAGCCTCCGGGCGACTATGAATATTAGTACCAGGGCGGCAGAAAAGAAGCCAATCCCAAAGATGATCAGGGTTTTTCTCAGTCGGTAAACGGATGCTAATTGCTCGCCGACAGAACCCGACGCAACCACCGTCCACCCGGTCAGCCCGACCGGAGCGTAACCGCCTATTTTTTCCACTCCGTTTAAAAAATATGTCTCAGAACCTGTTTCATGGCCCAATGCTTTGCGTGATATTTCTTCCATTCCCCTGATTGCCTTAACATCCGCTTTAAGGATAAGCTCCTTGACGGGATGGACTATTACAATGCCTTGCTGGTCGACCAGAAACGCGTATCCCGTGTCGCCCAGCTTTGTATTGGCGATTATGTGCCCAAAGAAGTCCGTCGATAAAAGAATGGTCAGGGTCCCGACGACTTCTCCCGAGATTGAAAATATGGGACTGCACACAGGGACAACAGGATTTCCGGTCACCTTCGACTTGACCACTACCCCGATATTGGCGGCGCCCTGGAGAGCAGTTTTGATATATGCGCGATCCGCTAAAGAAACTTGCTTGCTTGTATCGTGGACTGCATCGGCATAGACAATTCCATCCACACCGGTGATGATGACAGACTCGCAGTCTGCTCCGCTAAGCTTCCAGAAATTTGCAAGTTCGCTGTTTAGTTGAGCTATTTCATTCGCCGAATTTGAAGCTCCCTGTTTCGCAACCGCCGTCGCCAATTCAGCGACAACGGGTCTGCCGACCAGGCCGTTTAACATCTTGATCTCTTCGGACAGGGCAACCTGCGTCATGTGCGCAAGGCATCTGGCGACCGAGACGAATTTGTCTCTGGCGGACGAATCCAGAGCCATGGTCGATACGTAAACGGAGAAATAACTCGCGAACGCTATTGGAATCAGGACCAGCGCAATTCCCGACAGGATCAGTTTTGACCTGAGTTTCATCGGTCTCCTCTCGCGGACCTGTCTATACGCCCGCGCTTTGAAAAATCCAGTTCAGGTTCCCCGCATTCTTCCACTAAACTCACGACTGTTTCCTGGATAATCATTAAAATCGGAAAAGAAGTAGGTTTACTATAGTGAATAGTGAGCGGTATAGACGTGGCTAAGCTATGACTTGAGACAACTGTAGTTCAGAATCTATCAAATGAGTCCCCGGTATTTTGAAGAGCGCCGGTTTGGCGGCCCGAGGGGTGATCGATTCAGATCCAAGGTCCCGATTATCTTCGGAGAAGCATGCCGACACTCTCGTGCACCGCTTCGGACAGCGTTGGATGGGCATGAACGGTTCTACTCAGATCTTCAGCGCTCATATGCGATCTGATAGCGATGACGCATTCGGCGATCAATTCCGAGGCGCGCGGACCGATGATGTGCACCCCAAGTATACGGTTGGATCCGGACCGGCAGAGGATTTTAACAAATCCGTCCGTTTCACCCATACACTGTGCCCTCGCGGCCCCGCGAAAAGGATAAACCGCCGATTTGTAGTCGATGCCCAGGCTTTTGAGTTCCTCCTCGGTTTTCCCCACCGATGCCACTTCCGGAGATGTATAAATTATGGCGGGAATGGAACCGTAGTCTACCTCTGAGTCAAGCCCCGCAATTCGTTCGACAGCGGCAATCCCTTCGGCGGACGCCTTGTGGGCGAGCATCGGGCCGGGCACCAGGTCCCCTATGGCGCACACTCCTGTCAAGTTTGTACGGTAGTCTTCATCGACAATGACAAAGCCCTTCCGGTCCAGCCGAATTCCAAGTTCATCAATCCCGAGGTCCCGGACCAGGGGTTTTCTGCCGACCGCGACAAGTACCCGGTCGAATTCGGCTTCTTCGGTCCTGCCCTCGCCCGGATCGAGGACCAGTTTAACTGCGCCGCTTTTAATTTCGGCGCCGGTAACTTTGGTGTTGAGTCTGAACTTGAGGCCTTCCGACCTCAGCAATCGCTCGAGGAGTCTGCCCGTCTGGCCGTCAAGCGTATAGGCGATTCTCGGCAGGACTTCTATCGCGGTCACCTCAGACCCAAGGCGTGTCCAGACAGAACCGAGTTCAAGGCCGATATAACCGCATCCGATAATTCCCAGGCGCTTGGGGACCGACTTGAATTCGAGCGCCTCTGTGGAGCTTACGACCAGATCGCCGTCAAAGGGCAGAAACGGAAGCTCTACCGGCTCGCTTCCCGTGGCAAGCATGACCGCTTTTGCTCCGTATCGTGTGGAGGCGCCGTCCGGGTCGAGGACCTCGATTTCTCCAGCCGAGATCAAACGCGCTGAACCGCGAATCAGCCGCACGCGATTTCCCTCTAAAAGCTTGCGAACGTTTTCAGAAAGGCCTGAGACGATTCTTTCCTTTCGCTCCATGAGAGCGGCGAGGTCGAGCGAGACCCCATTCACGCTGATTGCGTGCTCGCCAAGGCGATTCTTTACAACGCTGTATTGTTCCGTCGATTCCAGAAGTGCCTTGCTGGGGATGCATCCTACGTTGAGGCAGACACCCCCGGGGCGGGGATCTCTCTCTATACAGGCGGTTTTCATGCCCAGTTCGGCCGCGCGGATGGCGGCAACATATCCCCCCGGTCCTGCACCGATAACTATAAGGTCGAATTTGTCAGCCATTCGCAACTCCGAAGATTCAGTTGTATCGACATTCCATGTTAACCGCCCTGGATTCCGGCGAAAAACCCGCCACTTGGCAACTAAAAACTAATAACTAAAAACTGATTCTACGCCTCCATCATGATGCGTTCGGGATTTTCGACGAGGTCCTTGATCCTGCGCAGAAAGGTAACCGCCTGTCTGCCGTCGATTATCCGGTGATCGTAGGTGAGGGCAACATACGTCATCGGCCGGATGACGACCTGTCCGGCCACCGCGACGGGCCTGTCCTCTATCTTGTGCATGCCCAGAATGGCGCTCTGGGGCGGGTTTAAAATTGGCGTACTCAAGAGAGAGCCGAAAACCCCTCCGTTGGTGATGGTGAACGTACCGCCTTCGAGATCGGAGATCTCGATCCTGTTTTGCTCGATCTTTTTTGCGAAATCGACGATCGCCCGTTCAAGAGCGGCGAACCCAAGCCTTTCGGCGTTTCTTATTACCGGCACGATCAGGCCGCGTTCAGCTCCGATCGCCACCCCTATGTGATAATAGTTGTGGTAAAGGATTTCATTTCCTTCGATAAAAGCATTGACCTCGGGTATTTCCTGCAGGGCGGCTACGCTTGCCTTGATGAAGAAGGACATCAATCCGAGACGAATACCGTGTTTCTGTTTGAACTGATCCCCGAACTGTTTTCTCAGCGCCTGTACCCGGCTCATGTCGATCTCGTTGAACGTGGTCAGCATGGCCGTATTTTGTACAGCTTCAAGGAGCCTTGCAGCAATCCGCTGCCGGATAGGAGACATTGTCCTGCGGACGGTTTCATCGCGGGCAAGGCCCGCGGCTACAGCCTCAGACCCGGCATCCTTTTCCGATCCACGTTCGGCGCGTTCTTCACGGGCAGGACCTTTGCGGGGATCGATCAGGGGGGCCGCTCCTGCAGCGCCGGGCTTTTCGACATACAGCAGCACGTCTCCCTCAGAGATTCTACCACCAGGGCCGGTCGGCGTGATGGCGGAAAGATCTACCCCCTTTGCCTCAGCCAAGGCGCGGACAGATGAGGTGATTATGGGCCTTTGGGGGGCCTCCTCCGCCTGGGGTGCAACGGCCTTTTCAGCGCCGGGCGGGTGAGAGGGTTGGGGGGAAGGCCGTTCAGGGAGGCTGGGGCCGTGGGGTTCAGGCCCCGTGGTTTCTTTGCCTTCCTCGCGTACTTCTCCAGGCTTTTCGGGCTGTTTTTCTGCTTTTTCACCTTCCGATTCATATATTTGGGCCACCACCGTACCGACTTTCACGGTCTCACCCTCATGGACGAGGATTCTCAAAATACCGTCGGCCGGCGCCGAAATCTCAAGTGTGACCTTCTCAGTTTCTATAACCAAGAGGACTTCATCCTTTTTGACCGACTCTCCGTCCTTTTTGAGCCATTGTGCAAGCAAGGCTTCCAGGACCGATTCGCCAACCTCGGGGATTTTGAGCTCAACCATAGTGTCTCCTCGCAGACTATCCAAAGGCCATTTCAAGCAGCATTTCCTGCTCTTGTCTATATGTGGCAAGGTAACCGGAGGCGGGGCTCGCTGCCGGCGCTCTTCCTATATAGGTCAGTTCTTGACCGGTGAGTGTTCTCAGCCTGGGTCGAATGAAATCCCAACCACCCATGTTTTCAGGTTCTTCCTGGACCCAGCAGAAGCTGCCGGCCGATGCGTATTTGGACAGAGCGTCCTTCAGTTGCGATTCCGGAAAAGGGTAGAACTGCTCAATCCGCAGGATTGCGGTGTCCTTCACGCCCGAGGCTTTACGCCTTTCGAACAGCTCATAATATATTTTTCCGCTGCAAAGATATATCTTTCGCGCTTCTTCGAAATCAGGGTCGTCGATGACTTCCCGGAAATGACCCGAAGAGAGTTCCAATAATGTAGAAACAGCCGCGGGATGCCTGAGCAGACTTTTGGGAGTCATGACGATCAGTGGCTTGCGGAAATGTCTTTTCATTTGCCTGCGAAGCAGGTGGAAATACTGGGCCGGCGTGCTGGGGTAGCAGACTTGCACGTTATCGTCCGCGCAAAGTTGCAGGAACCTTTCTAAACGCGCGCTCGAATGCTCGGGTCCCTGCCCCTCCAGGCCGTGAGGTAAAAGGATCGTCATACCGCTTAGCCGGTGCCACTTGGACTCGGCGCTCACTATGAACTGGTCGAAAACTGGCTGCGCGTTATTGGCGAAATCCCCGAACTGGGCTTCCCAGATGGTCAAAGTGTTGGGCGTGGTTAGAGAATAGCCGTATTCAAAGGCCAGCACGGCTTCCTCGGAAAGCATGCTGTCGTAAACCATGAAAGGGGCCTGGCCAGGTGAAAGATGGTTTAGCGGGACATAGCGTTCTTCGGTATTCATGTCGAAAACGACACTGTGCCTCTGGCTGAATGTACCCCTGCTGCTGTCCTGTCCGCCAAGGCGAACCGGTGTGCCTTCGGTGAGAAGCGATGCGAAGGCGAGACTTTCAGCATTGGCCCAGTCGATCCCCCGGCCCTCCTCCACGTTTCGACGTCCTCGATCCATTATGCGCTTAAGACGCGAGTGAACGGCAAAGCCTTCGGGGAAAGAAGTCAATTTTTGCGACAGTTCCAGAAGTCTCTCGCTGCTCACTCCTGTTTCAACAGTTTTATGGGAATATTGCGTACTTATACCCTGCCAAACATCGTAAAACTTTTCCTCGGGCATTTTGCAGAGCTTGTCGTGCACTCTCGTGTAGCCCAGGTCCATGCAGGTATTTACTCCCTCGACGTATCGGTTCAGGTCCTCATCCGAGGCAATCCCGGCATCCTTTAAAGAACTGAAGTAAATCTTGTAAAGAGGGGGGCGCTCCTTTATCCGTGCATACATTCGTGGCAGAGTGTAGTACGGCTCGTCTCCCTCGTTGTGCCCGTAGCGTCTGTAGCAAACCAGGTCGATTACCACGTCCTTCTCAAACTTGCTGCGATAATCGAGGGCCAATTCCACCGTGTGGAGTGCAGCTTCAGGGTCCTCGCCGTGCACGTGAAAGATCGGCACCATGAGCATCTTGGCTATGTCTGTGGCGTACCGGGTAGAGCGGGCGTGTTCGGGAAGAGTGGTAAACCCGATCTGATTGTTGATGACCAGGTGCAGCGTCCCTCCGGTAGAATAGCCTTCCAACTGGGAAAGGTTGAGCGTTTCGGCCACCACTCCCTGGCCCGCAAAGGCTGCGTCCCCATGAATCAGAACGGGGAGCACCAATTGGCGGCCCTTTTCTCCAAGCTGTTCCTGCCTAGCGTAAGCCAATCCTTCGAGTACCGGGTCAACAGCCTCCAGATGGCTCGGATTATTTGGGACCAGTACCTTTAACTGCCCCGCGCCTCTCAACTCCAGATCGACCATGTATCCCCTGTGGTATTTGACGTCTCCGGAGCCGAAAAGCGACTCAGGATCGTAATGCTCCTCGAATTCACAGAAAAGATGCTCGTAGAGCTTATTTAGAACGTTTACCTGTATGTTGAGGCGCCCCCGGTGCGCCATTCCCATTATGACTTCTCGGCAGCCTCCGCGCCAGGCATGCCTGAGGAGCGCATCAATCATCGGGATGACGACTTCGGCGCCTTCTATCGAGAAACGTTTCTGTCCGACGTACCGGGTGTGCAGGAAGTGTTCAAAAAGAGTCGCCTGGCAGAGCTTATTTAAGATTTCGAGCTTTTCATCTTTATTGAACTGCGGCCTGTTTCGCGATGGTTCCATGCGCTCCTGGAGCCAGAACCGTTCGTCAGGGTCCTGAAGGTGCATGTACTCCACCCCTACCGCCCCGCAGTAGGTCTGGCGCAACGCCAATATAATCTGCCTGAGCGGGGTTTCCTGCTGGAACAGTGTTGCCGGCGTGTAGAAGGGCTGGTCGAGGTCCTCCTCAGATAGACCGAAACTGGAAAGGGCGAGCAACGCAGGAGTGTCCTCACATCTGCCAAGCGGGTCCAGGCAGGTCAGAATGTGGCCCAGATCGCGGTAGCGATAGATTAGCTCCTGCACGCCGCACAGCTTCAACATCTCTTTCTTGTCGCAAAAGCCGGCGCCCTCTTGCTCGGTGCGGGACGACGCAAGCTGAAAACCTTCGAAAAAAATCCGCCATTCACTGCTCACGCTCTGAGGGTTCGATTTCCATTTTTGATATTGCGAATCTATGAAGTCTGCCTGCAGGTCAAAAGAGTAATTCATGGGCGAAGCAATCCTCAATACGAAGGGAAAACGTTTCGTGCTAACAGCTTATGTCGCAAAGTCATGCGTTTCGATCGTTCAAATTACGTTCAGCCTAAGAGATAGCTATGATGACGTCTATGTCAAGAAAGGAAGCATTAATACGGAGTTGCATTTAGTCGGAACTCGCCAGGCAAATTGGAGGAAACGTTTCACGGGGAATCGAAAATACCGTGTGGCGAACCCAAATACAGAGGAGTTATTGAGTTTTTGAGGATTCGCATTCCTCATAGGCGAAAACATCGATAAATTCCTGCAGTATGGTCAGATGCTTGACAGACAGGCTTTCAAACTCCACCCCGCAGCGCCTGGTGCTGATCTGCTCCCAGGAGCCTTCGGGAATTTCATGTTCATACACAACTCGGCATTTGACCTTGTCCACGTGAATGAAACGGTCGTTACTGCCGAATATCTTTATTGAAGAGCACTCACCATCCCGGTTTTCTGTCGCAAGATACTGGACACACAGCCCGCCTAAGCTGATATCCTGTATCTGCCCCATGTTGACTAGTTCATTGGGTTTTACAAAAGCGGCAAATGCTCCCTCTTTACCCTTGTATCTCTTGAATTTTCTTTTATCCTCAGACATTTTCCACTCGCAGCCAAGCTGTAAATCTTCGAACGGCCATGAATAACTGCCTTCGTATAAGTTATACCATAAATAAACTTCTAAGGCCTTTTGGTTCACAGCGAAAGGGGGATTCCCTGGGGTAGATATAGGGTATAAATCTAGCTCTTAAGCTAATAAAAATAAGTAAATCCACCCAGATAATTGCTATGTTCAAACGAGTCGCGGATTTAAACCTTTACAAAAATTTACACATCCCGGTGATGCCCGCATCACATTGTTGCCAGTACTGAATTTTGGGCACCTGCCTCGGAACTGATGGAAAAATCCAATTCCCACCTCAGCCTCGCCCTATACTATGAATCCCATGGGAGAAACGCAATATAGAGGCCATAAATATTATGACAGGTGGCAAAAGGTTATCAGTCTTAGGCAGGACCCAGATCTTTTCTCAGTTTCCGGATTGGTGAGCGGGACTGCACCGCCGAAATATTTCATGCAGATTAGACAGTCGTGCGGATTCGCTTTCACCCCTCCGATGACTGCGCCGTCAATGTAAAATTCGACTCACTTCTCACCGATGGGGAGATCGACGAGTTGGAGAGGATCTCCTCCCCTGCGCAGTATTTTGATTTCTGAAAGCTCAATCCCTGTTTAGTTCTTAGACCCACCACCTGAGAAGGGGTTTCCAAGAACAATAGTTTCGTCACGACCGGGACCGACGGAGATTATCTGGATGGGAACGCCGGAGATTTCCTCAATCGCTTTGAGGTATTTCTTGGCGTTTTGAGGAAGATCGGCCCATGTCCTCACTTTACCGAGGCTTTCGTCCCAGCCTGGAAATTCTTCGAAAACCGGCTCACATGCCTCCAGGGCATGGAGTTCCGCAGGGACAAGATCGAGCCTGCAACCACGGCACATGTAAGAAACGCCGATTTTTAGCACCGGAATCCCCGTAAGAACATCGAGCTTGGTTATTGCCAGGCTGCCGAGACCGTTGAGCCTGACGGCGCTGTTTACGACCACCATATCCAGCCAGCCGCACCGGCGGGGCCGGCCGGTAGTGGCCCCGAATTCGGCGCCGATTTTCCGGATGCGTTCCCCGGTCTCATCGAGAAGTTCGGACGGAAACGGTCCACCGCCAACACGTGTTGTGTACGCTTTGACTATCCCGACCACCATGCCAATTCGGGTGGGTCCGATCCCTGCCCCGCAGCAGGCGTTTCCCGCTACCGTATTGGATGATGTAACGTAAGGATAAGTCCCGTGATCGATGTCAAGATGCGTGCCCTGGGCGCCCTCGAAAAGAATGTTGCGGCCCCGGGCGTCAGCTTCCTGGAGCTGTTGGGATACATTTCCGGCGAAGGGTCTGAGCCGCTCTCCGTAGGCAAGGTATTCATCCCTGATTTCAGCGGGGTCCAGGGGTTTTTCTCCAAAGAAATTCCGGAGTATAAAATCTTTTTCCTCGAGGTTTCTCGCCAGCTTTTCCGAAAAAACAGCAGGGTCCAGCAGATCGTGAACACGAATCCCGCCTCGGCCCACCTTATCTTCATAGCATGGACCGATCCCTCGGCCCGTAGTGCCGATGGCGCCCCCGCCTTTCCTTTTTTCCCGGGCAAGGTCCAGCGCACGGTGATAGGGCATGATGATATGCGTGTAAAGGCTGATGACCAGGTTGTCGGGCGTGACGGGCATGCCCGCTTCTGCGAGGCGGTCCATTTCTTCCATCAGCACGCCGGGATCGAGTACGACTCCGTTTCCGATCATGCACTTCTTGCCCTTATGAAGGATGCCTGAGGGGATCAGGTGGAAGATATGCTTCTGACCGTTTACGACCAGAGTGTGCCCTGCATTGTTTCCTCCCTGGAACCGTACAATGAAATCCGCCCGCTCGGCAAGCAGATCGACAACCTTGCCTTTTCCCTCATCGCCCCACTGAGTGCCTACTATAATGACGTTCGCCATATCTTTTTCTTTCCCTCAAGCCCCATCTCCCACCCAATCGCCCGGTCCGGGCGCGAGAGTATCCTCACAAGCATTTCCATTGAAAGATTGGAGGAAGGCGGGCCGGTTGGATTTAAAAAGCCGGTTTCTTCCCTATACCTGTAACGAAATTTTAGGCTGGTGTCAAAAAAAAGAAGGTCGACCAGGCAAGAATTCTATTCAGATGGGAATATTTAGGATTGCAACGAAAGGCTTGATTTCTCACTTGACAAAAGATTTCAATTTAAAGGAACGATCATAACCTGGCATAAGGGAATCCATCGAAATTTCAGCAAAACGATGAGACCATTCGCCCTGCGGTCTCTCTTCCGTTTTATGGCCAAAGTGCCGGAGATTGAACAGATATGATCCGCCTTCATAGAATCATGGCTGCCTTGGCGCTCCTTGGGTTGACGATGGCTGTCTATCTGCTTTGGGCGAGGCCATACCAGCTTAATTGGGGCTCTGAAGAGGAAGAAATCAAACGAACGATGCCTGGAGACGAACTGGCCCCCGACCCTGCGTTTCTTGCCACACGTGCAATCACCATCAAGGCAACGGCAAAAGACATTTGGCCCTGGCTGGTGCAAATGGGGTATGGCCGTGCAGGGTTTTACGGGTACGATGTTCTGGAGAACCTAGGAAGTCCTCGGGGTATCCGCAGCGCGGAGAGTATCCTGCAGGAGTTTCAGCACTTCAAGCCCGGCGACGATGTCCCGATCAGCGCGGTTGCCGGCCTCATTTTTCATGACTTGGAACCAGACCGGTAAATAATTTGGGCCGGAAAGACGGGCGGGGCCGGCTTCCCTGGGCATTATACCCCATCGACGGCGGCCATACCCGATTAGTCAGCCGGATCCGCTGGACTCATCACTGGGCGAAACCGGGCTTGCTTATGCTCGACCTGTTCACGGAGTTCACCGATCATCTTGCTGTACGGAAAGTGCTTCAGGGAATAAAAAATCGTGTCGAAGGGCACAGGGAGCCGATGATCCGGCAAAATGCCGAATTTGGCTTGTACGTAGCAACACTTCTGATCTTCCTTGCAGCACTTTTATTGATTCTTTTGTGCAAGCTCACCTGGAGGAGGTGGTTCGCGGCATGCGCCGGAGGTGCGGCGTGGCTGGCCGCATGGTATACACCGTTGCCGCTTGGTATCGGGGCCTTACTGGCGTTATTGGTCCTCTGGCGTCTTCGCGATGCATTCCGGTGAAATTTGGCTGGGTTGAACGGATTTTTTTCACCCGCCGTTTCCAATCATGCTCACAACTCAAGTTTAAAGTAAGGCGGGCGATACGGTCTGCAAGATTGACGCAATCTGGTCTTTTAGGTCCCCTGTGTATAGATTGATAGACGAGTCGCGAGACGACAGGGGTAAGGAGCTGGAGGCTGGAAGCATAACCGCACCGCCTGCTTCTTGCTTCTCGCTTCTTCTTTTCCCGTGTGATGAACCGGACGGAGACTGAATGAGCAAAAACAGGCTAGAGGCATTCAGCGATTGTGTGATGTCCATCATCATAACCATTATGGTCCTGGAGCTAAGGGTGCCTCACGGCGAAAACATCGGCACTCTTGCGCCGCTGATCCCGGTGTTTTTGAGCTATGTCTTGAGTTTCCTCTATGTCGGCATTTACTGGAACAACCACCACCACATGCTGCAAACGTGCCGGAAGGCGACGGGACCGATGCTTTGGGCCAACCTGTATCTTTTGTTCTGGTTATCGCTTTTTCCTTTTGCCACCGGATGGATGGGGGAAAATCACTTTGCCTCGGCGCCATCTGCATTCTATGGCGTGGTTCTGCTAATGGCCGCTTTAGCGTACTGGATACTTCAGCGAGTCATTATCTCTTCGCAGGGTAGTGAGTCGCTCTTAAAGAAGGCCATCGGCAGCGACTGGAAAGGAAAGACATCACCCCTGATGTACATGATCGCCATTCCTGCCGCATTCTGGTCGCACTGGATCTCCCAGGGCCTGTACGTGCTGGTGGCATTAATCTGGCTGGTGCCGGATCGACGCATCGAGAAAGTGCTTGCCGGCAGGGAAGACTAAAAGGCTTATCGAAGCACGCCGCTATAAATGTAGTAACCTAATCCTATTGTAAAAACGAAGTTGCCGTAAAGGGCGTGCTCGATTGAAGAAAGCCACAGTGAGCCGCTTTTAAGGTAGGTATGGGCAAATATGATGCCCCCGACCAGCGTCAGAAGGACTGCGACAGGGTTCAGATAAAAGATGTGAGCATAACAAAACACCAGCCCGCTCGCAGCTATCATTCCCCAGCCTTTCCCGAAGAGTTCCTCGTACCTGTGGAAGATGAACGCGCGAAATATGATTCCCTGAGGAACAGCAGAAAATATGGGATAGAAGGAGATGAGCATCAGCCACAGCGCCGGCTTCGTTCTTGGAAAAGAGAGAAAGCGACCGGGATCGTACAAAATCGTGAATAACCCGATAAGGACAGCTGCTAACGCAAATCTTACGATCAGGAAAAGTATTTCTTTTCTGTTCGGACGTTCACCCCAGAATCGGTAGCTGGTAAAATAGCCGTCGCGATTGAGTAAATAGGTGGTTAAAGCGGCAAAGCACCATATGACAGGGATCGGATGGACCAGATGACGAAAACGTATGTAAAGCGACGGCACAGCGATAAAGAGGGTGGCAAACTCGAGGGCAAGATACATACGCCACAGCTTTGCCGAAGTTTCGTCATTCCCGGCCCCCATGCCATGTCCGCTTAATCCCGTCATCGATCTTCACTTGAACAGAAGGGTAAATCAATTTATTTCTTTTGGGAGGCGAATCCCTTGTCTTATTATTTTCTAAGCACAAAATGTTTGATTGTGAACCCTCGGGGAGTTCAAAAGGGTCTTCCGTTCAAAGAGCTATACCGGATCTCAAAAAGGTGAGCAGAACGGATTGTCACTTCCCGTTGGCTGATTGTCAGAGGGTTTTACGATGTGATAAAAGGGAGTCATCTTGAGGAGGAGATTTCGGTGAATCTCGCCACAGCGCGTCAGCGACATCCTAACTCTTGAGACCCAAAACAGCGGGGATTTCCCTCAGAGTGGAGACCTCGACGTCTGGAGCGCCGGGGAGGATTTCTTTCCCTTGTCCATAACGGTTGCACCAGATGACTTTCAATCCGAAAGCCGCAGCGCCGTGAGCGTCCCAGGCATTGGCAGAGACAAAACAGACCGCCTGCGCCGGGATAGAAAGAGAATTGACGGCGAGCTTGTAAACAGATGGGTGGGGTTTATAGATGCCGGCATCTTCAACCGAAAGTACCGCATCCAGTAAATGTGTGATGCCGGTTCCCTTTACGGCTGAAATCAGCATCTCCGGGGACCCGTTGGAAAGAATGGCCGTTTTGATCCCACCCGATTTGAGTCGCTCGAGCGTGGCGGGCACTTCGGGAAAAATGTCCAGGGTCTTGTAAAGACTCATGAGTCTGTCACGCAGGCCTCCATTGTGAATTTCAAGAGATTTCATGGCAAAATCCAGGGCATCCCCCGTGACCTGCCAAAAGTCCTTATGTTCTCCCATCAGGGAACGGAGCCAGGTGTATTGGAGCTGCTTCTCACGCCATAATTTCGAAAGTGCATCGGCGTGTTCCCCCAAGTCGGCACGACAGTGCGCAGCAGCAGCGTTGAAGTCGAACAAGGTCCCATACGCATCGAAAACACAACCTTCGATTCCCTCAAGTATTCTTTCGGCCATTTGAACCTCTCGTTTTATTAGTTAACAGCGCATGTAAACTTCAGCCGTCCACACTCGACAGGACCCACCTGTTGCGCGGCTTGGCGAGCAGCGGCGTTATCAGACGCACCGGCTCGGCCTGGGCGTATTCGTCACGAATTCTGTCAGCCTTTTCTCTGCTCGTCCATGTACTCACAACCAAAATATGACCGCTTGCATCCTCATCTCGAAGAATAAAATGGGATATATAGCCCTCGAAGCCGGTCATGTCCGCCCATATCCGGCGCGTGAGATTCAGCCCTTCCTCTTCGCCTCCAGCCTTTAGCCACGTTTCCCAAACGACAGAAACCATAACCCGTCTCCCTTCCCCCGCTGTAAAACCGATTTGCGACAAACATGAGTCAAACTTCTTGTGCCTCGTTGTCTAATCGAGTTTAGTTCGCGCGCCCGTACAAGTCAAAAAAAAGACTACCCATACGAGAAATATGGATAGTCTCCGTAGATTTTACTCCGCAAACCCAGACTGCGCCTTCTTTTTCTCAATAACCTAGAAAGCCATGCTTTTCTCAAGCTCTTGAATCTGCAGACGTCTTTCCATCATTTTTTCGTAAATTTTCTCCTGCAGCCTTACAGCTCTGTCTCCTTTGCCCATTCTCACTATTCGGGCAGACCTCAGTATGGATGTCGGGTCCCCGATCTTGGCGACTTGCTGGGCACAGATGCTCGCACACTTAAAATCCTCGATTATCCGGTACTCGTCGATAGGAATGAACGTTTCCAGCAGCACGTAAGCAATTTCAAGCCGGCGCCTCGAATCGCAATCCGGATCGTCCTCGAGTTCACGAAGAATAGCTTGCGCGATTTGCTCTTTTGGAAAGGGAAGTTCGTCATCGACACCGATAGGTTCCTTTATGTCTTCGATCACCTGCAAATAAGCGCAAATAATACGATATCTTTGCTCCAGGGCTGAAATCGGGTAACCGCTGTATTCTTCCCAACCCATTGCAGGAGGTCCCTCGACAAAGGGTGCCCGGCATTTATAGAAGCTTGTGACGGAAGAGTTGCTGTTGGTGATTGCCATAGCAAACTCCTGATTGAAAAGGAAAACGCGGCGGAAGAACCTTCCATGGGATTTGGCTCGACAGGTTGAGCCGACGAATTTGGATGTCAGTATACTTCCGAAATGAAAGAATCAAATAAGGTCAGCACCCCATTCAGGAGGTAGGAACGCAGTATATGGAGGAGCCCAAAAAATACATGACCCCGGAATCGACTGCCTGTGGGAATTGATAAGCTACGGTGTGTATGCAAGTGACCAGAGGAAAAGGAGAGTCAGGAAAGGAGGAGGAAGGGAACCTGACTCTCCCAGGAGGAAAGAGTGGTCTTTCCATTGAAATTATAACCTGCTCGTCAATAGTCAGTGAACAGCGTGGAAAGGCCCGCGACCTCAAGGTCCTTTAGTGTTCGCCGTTTCGCGACCTTCTTTCCGCTCCTCACCCTCTGTTTTTTACCTTTTCGACTATTCCCGTGGTGCTCAGGTTTTCAACCAGGGGGGCCAGAACGACCCTGCCTCCCCATCCTTCCACGAGTTCATGCCCCACAATGGCCTCACGGCTATAGTCGGCCCCCTTGACGAGCACGTCCGGCTTCAGGGCCTTTATCAGGGACAGGGGAGTGTCCTCTTCGAAGATGACCACCATATCCACGCAGCCCAGCGCGGCCAGAAGGGCCGCCCTGTCCTGCTGCGGCAATATGGGCCGATGTGCGCCTTTGATGCGCCTTACCGAACTGTCCGAGTTCAGGCCGACAATAAGCCGCTCTCCTTCGTCGGCCGCGGCATGGAGCAGCCGTATATGACCGGCATGGAGAATATCGAAGCACCCGTTAGTAAAGACAATACTGTTCCCCCCGGCCCTCCACGTATTTAGAGTCAATTCAGCCGAAGCCAGATCGCAGATTTTTCTCTGAGTCCCGTTATGTCCCTGCCTCAGAGCCAGCGCAAGCTCGTCAGACCGGATGGGATTTGTCCCAACTTTTCCCACTACTATTCCCGCGGCGATATTGGCCAGTTCCGCAGCATGGGGCCAATCCAACCCGGCAGCTATTCCAGCCGCCACGGTGGCTATTACGGTATCCCCCGCCCCCGATACATCGAAGACGTCGCGCGCCTGGGTCACAATGAGCATGGGAGGCTCATTGCGGTTAAAAAGCGCCATCCCTTTGGGACCGCGGGTAACCAGAAGCCTGTCTATTTCCAGGGCCTTGATAATCTGAAGGCCGGCCTCCTTAAGGGTCTCTTCGCACTTCAGCCGTTTGCCGGCAATCAGTTCAAGCTCCGACGTGTTGGGGGTGATGCAGGTTGCCCCGTTGTATCTGGTCCAGTCCCCGCCTTTGGGGTCTACCAGGCTGGGCAGGAGCCTCTGCCGCGCGCTGCTGATAATGGTGGAGCAGGAAGCCTCGTCCAACGTCCCTTTGCCGTAATCCGAAAGAATTACCACGCTCGCATCGGCAATGAGTTCCATGACCCGGCCCAAAAGGGCTTTTGACTCCGCAGGGCTTATCGCTTCGCTTTGTTCTTCATCCAGCCTCAGGAGTTGCTGACCCTGTGACATGACCCGCGTCTTGACGATTGTGGGCCGAGGGGGAACGAGGGCAATAAGGTGGTCTTCTATTCCGGTTTCGGCCAGGAGTTGCGAAAGGCGTCCACCGGCGTTGTCGCCCCCTTTAGTCCCCACAAGACGCACTCGGCAGCCAAGGGCAGCCAGATTGGCAGCCACGTTTGCGGCCCCGCCGAGGCGGTAGGTCCGGCCCTCAACTTTTACCACCGGAACGGGAGCTTCAGGAGATATCCTTCCGACCCGTCCCCACAGGTAGCGATCGAGCATTACATCGCCTATTACAAGCGCGTTGACTTTCTTGAAATCGGAAAGATCGAAAGATTTCATGGATACCCCGTAACAGTTTTGAGCTGAAAACGTTTAGATCGTCGTTCATTTCCCCACTGCGATATAAGGAAATATCACAGTAAAACAGCAGAGTGAATAGTTAACAGTGGTCAGAAGTGCTATGAACTGTGGCGGGGCGGCCTTCCTTTGATCTCCGGAGCCTATAAGGCTGAAACCTTTACCCGAGCTTCGTTAAATAGGCGTCTCTGGTCAGCCAAAGCTCCTCAATCCGGTACATGTGCCAGTAATCATGCATCAGAGTATGCCTTGCCAGAATGTAAAGAGAGTAGCTCTCATATTCAGGGTGGCTTCCCGTCTTCTTCCACGTGATATCATCTGAGCTTTCAAGGAGCGCAAGCTCTTTATTTCGATAAATGGCGAAACGGTCGAGGGCATCAGCTATGCTGAAGCGGGGAGGGCCGCCATGCTCATCCTCGCCATTTCCGGGAATGTAGGGGATAAATTGTGGATGCTCTTCGTTCATGAATCGTTGAAAGCGATCCAATAACATTGGCTGCACTTCGGCCAGGTGAATGACGTGTTCTGCAACCGTCCAGTGGCCTTCGCCTCTACGCAGATGTATTTTATCTTCGGGAATTGATCTTACCAGTTCCGACAATATCACGGGGGTTCGTTTCAATCCTTCCAACAAATCCCGCAAGTCCCGCATCATTTTTCCCCTTTCTCCACCTGAGTTCAGCCTGCCGGTCGATTCATTTTCCCTTCGCTTTCACGTACACGCCTCTTTTCCAAATATACCATCGTAAGAATGTCCGTGGCCGGTTCGGACAGAAAGGGCGTGTATCCAAGTTTGTGATAAAGCCGAAGATTGCGTTCACTCAAGTGCCCGGTGAATAACTCGTAGCGTTCAGCCTTATCGAAGCACCTTTCAATTTCTCTCATCAGCCGGGTGCCGATGCCACGTCCCTGAAAGTCCGGATGGACTATTAGCCTTCCAATATGACATGTTTCCTGTTTTACGAATCCCCTGACCGAACCCACGATTCTACCGTCAACAATGGCCCGCAGGACAATCTGTCTTTCAAAATCGGCTTGTATCTCGTCAAACGTCTGCTTCAGGGGCGGTATGGAGTAGTCATTGTAGATCGCTGCTTCGCTGATATAGGCGAGCTTCTGAAGCTCCAGAATTTCGGCTGCGTCCTGCAAAGATGCGTGCTCGATAATCATTTCAGCACCTTTTCCGATTGAGTGATCGGCATGCAATGCGGACTCGTTCTGTTATTTGGAATATCTTTTCACCAGATCCTCGGCCGCTGCTTCGTATGCCCTCGTTTTCAGCAGCGAAACCTGCCCCTGGTCGGAAGACGCACGGGTGTAGCGGGCGCTCACCGCGGCGTCTTCAAAAGGTTCCGGAGAAAACATCTCCCACCGGCCGTCCTTTACGTCAACAACGGCTACCTTCAACCGGATGCGCATCTGCTGGTTTTCATCGGGAATCGCGCCTCCCACCAGGGGCACCCAGGACACCGCCTTTGTAGCGTATCCCTTTTGTGCAGTTTCGAGAAGACCCCAGTAAACGACGATTCTTTCGCAGCCGCCCTTTGCCGCCGCAAGGCGCAGGGACATCGCGTACTCGTTTCCCGCCTGTGAAACGGGAATACCCGAGAAGACCGACACGTTGTAATATTTCTCCAGCGCTTTGACCATCGGCTCATCCGGGATCATGGCGCCGGATTGGATAAGCATGATGGAAGCGCCTTTGGACAGACTCAGCCGCTGTTTCGACTCCAGTGCCCGGTCGATTTCCTCCTGCGTGACCCTGGCCTGCGGATCAATCCCGAGCACCTGGAACTCGCTCAACTCCCCCTTGTAGAACGGGTTGGGCGAGCCTTTGGACATGTAGCCCGATTCACCCCGGTATCCAGAATCGGAAATAGACCTTGTCGCGCACCCGCTCAGCGCCACGCCAACAAGCGCGATCAGAACCACGAGCCCGCGAGGTAGATGAATGCTTCGTGTCCTCATGAAAATCTCCTTTTCAAATCCTGAAATCATCCTTCTTCGCCAAGCCGGGGGCATCCACCCGGTCATTCATAATGGGCCCACATTCTAATGATTTTCACCACCTTCTTTTCTTCAAGTACCTGGTACACCAAACGATGTTGAATGTTGATTCTGCGAGAGACAGCTCCAGCAAGATCACCAACCAGCCTTTCGTAAGGTGGAGGGTTCCGGTAAGGGTTTTCCCGAAGGATGCCCAACAACTGTTCCGCTTTAGGACGCAATCCTGCAGAGGAAAGCTTTGTGGCATCTTTCCGGGCTTGTTTCGTGAAGACAAGCTCCCATTTCACCAGTCAAGGTCCTTCTCACATTCCTCGACGGGTGTATCCAGTCCCTTTCTGATAGACTCGCGCATGCCTGGCAGGGAAAGCAGATACACCGTTTCCTGTATCGCTCTCCAGTCTTCTTCGGAAACAAGGACTGCGTTAGCGCGTTTGCCGGTAATGACAACAGGCTCATGGGAAGCAGCCGTCTCATCGATTAGACGGTATAGCTTCGAGCGAGCCTCGCTGGCCGTAAGTGTTGCCATATCTGTTCCTTTCTTTCAAAGCTTCACCATGTTCATGTACGCCATCGCGTACGATATGTCAAGCCTGTCACCTCCTTGCCCTCACAAGGAGGCTGGCAATTCAAAAGCCGAAAAATGGCAAAAACGGTCAAGCCTGGGAAACGGCATCACCGGAAAGCCTGAGACCGTCGCAGTTATAAGGAAATTCGCAGAATTACTTCCCTGTGTCGGCCATTGCGCGCCGATAGGCCAGGAGTCGCTCCTTACAAAGAGGACACAGGGCATCGGGCTTTTGATCGAGTTCCTGGAGCGTGCTCGGATATGCCCTGGCACAGTCCGGGTTAGTACACCGGGGTATTCCCAGTATAAAATTTGCGCTCGATAGCGCCTGTTTTAGGGCTCGCTTGACCAATCTCGGACGGTTCTGGTCTTGGTTATTGAATGCGCTTGCAAACCTTCGCAGAGACATCACGCCGTAGCCAGGCATCGCCCAACCGAAAAGAAATCTCGATTTGCCTTCGAAAATATCTTCATTGGTTATGGCCAAATAGCCTTTAAGGCTCGAATTTTGAGTCAACGGAAAAGCCGTTCGAATTTCCTTGAGAAGGCGCTCCTCATCATATTGAGTCAAAGATTCGGCTCTTCTTAATTCAGCATCGAATTTTTCCCTGGCTTTTTGTCCGTCAAGGCCGGAGTGGTCAAACAATACATAGATGAACTTTAGACGATTTTCGTACGTATTCAAACCGTCTATCTTGAAGCCAAGTTCCGAAACCAAAGACGTGAATTTTTCCTCGCCGATTTTTTTCTTCAACGACTCTATGTAATCCCTCGCAACAATTTCCTTGTACGTTCGGTCCGGACCCCCGATCTCTATGGTCCTTGTGCTAATCGTGAAGCTGATTCCCATCTCCTCCTGGAGCTTCTCACGAAGGCTCATAAGAACTTGAGCATTTACGTTACCCAGTAGAATTAATTCGATTTCGACATTTCTGTCCACCTCAAGCACAGGCTCCGGGGGTTTTTCGGCGTATCCTAAATTCTTTAACAGCCCTTCTGCCTTAAGGATCAAATCGCCGTCTTCGGCCAATGCATGGACAAGATTCGCCTTATCAATGGCTTCCCGTGTCCTGCCATGTTTTGCCAGTAAAGTAGCAAGCTGCATTTGCATCGGGACATTTGAAGCATTGACTTCGAGTGCTGTTTCATACAGATGAATAGCCTCATCATCTTTACCTTTTCCTTCGTAAATCTTTGCCAATGAAATCACCTTATCTATTTCACTGCGCATTAACACATGGTCGCCCTGAAGCAATTTGGCAACGTCACTTTCAAGTCCCCCTTCGGCAGCAGCGCGGGCGCGGGCCACCCGCTCTTCTGTCACCGGGTGTGATGAGACATAGGCGAACAGACCTGCCTGCTTAGTGTCCTTTCCTTTCGCCAGTCTCTCCATGAGCGAAGCAAATGCTGCCGGCGAATATCCTTTTTGCCTGAGCAGCCTAAATGCATATTCATCCGCCGCGGTTTCGAACTCCCGGGAATACTTCGTTCGGGCCAACAACATCGGAAGGCCCGCCACCACGGCGCTAAGCGATGAGACATCGGAGGTGACCAGCGCGACTGCGGCGCCTGTAAAGGAATTCTGCAAGACTCCCCTCAGCGTATGACGAAGTTCCACGTGCCCGATCTCATGAGCAAGCACCGCGAGCACTTCCTCTCTTGAGACCGCAGCTTTCACCATCTCGTCCGTAATAACGACAATGCCGCCGGGAAGAGCAATGGCATTGGGGCCGAAAACCTGGCTCGCGCGAAATTCGAGCCGGTAGCAGTCCTTGGACGGCAAATCCCTGCAAAGGCCCTCGAAGCCGTCCCTTATGGTTGTTCGAGTGACAAAGTCGAGGCCGGTCGGTTTAAGCCATCCTTTTTCATCAAACCAGCTAAGCATCTGCCTGCCCAGCGACTGCTCTGCCTGCATCGAAATGTGGGCGACAATACGTTCGGCCAAGACCGGCAAGCCGACGAAGTAACCGGCCAGAAGCGTGCCGAAAACGATAACTATACTTGCCAGCGCGATATACCACCGCTGTTCGAGCCATGCGACAGGACCTTCGGACCGGCTTTCCTGGGGCAGCGAATCCAGGAAGGCATTGTCCGCACACCCAAATTGTCCGCCATTCGGGAGGGTGATGAAACGGCCGGTTGAACCGATGCGGGGAGATACTTTAAGGTCTGAAATTGCGAAGCGCGCTGAGACCATCCCGGCGGTCAGTGTGGCTTCCTCGCCCCCAAAATCCATTCCGGCAGGTATGCAGACCGGTCTCAAACCGTCGAAGTAATGACCTTCCAGCGTTGTCATAATGAGAAATCCATGTCAAAGATGTCCATTGTTTCAGCGCCCGTTGCCCCGACCCTGGTCAGGTCGCTCCCCTCAAATTCGGTAAGTTCCCCTGCCGATGAAACATGCATGGTGTCTACCCGGTATTTCATCGTTCGAATAACGGCCCAGGGGATCAGCAAGCCTAATGAAGCGATTATGCCAAGGGCATTGGTCACGTAGAGGCCCAAAAGATCTCTGCATCTCAAAACTGACTGAAAGCGAATCGGGCCAAGGACTGTATGGTTCCAGACAAGATTGCCGCTTCGCGATCGTTCGAATGCGTATGCCAGGACATATCCGAGGTACATGGGGACCATCATGGCAAAGGGAAAGATAGGGGTTTTATGGCCGGCCAGCCTTGTAGCGAGTATGATTGAAGGGATCGCAACCGCCAGTACGATCAAACCCGAGATTAGATATATCTTGTAGAATTGTATGCCTCTGGCGGAAAAAACCCCCTTCCTGCCCCCATAGGAAGAGCGTTCGGCAATGAACTTCTTTAGCCGCTTCATCCACCAGGGATACAGGGGCATGAAAGCAAAGACCACAACGCCGGCTGCAATGGCCACATGCTTCGGGTCGCCGAACTTCGCCGCCACGAAGATTGCGGCCGCGAAGACAGGGACAACACCCCAGAAATAAAGAACTTTGAAAGCATCGAGATAGCCGCCGTCAAAATGAAAGGTCATGTTCCGGAAAGCTGAATAGCGGGCGTTAAAAGCAGCCGAACGGACCATAATCCATGGGGCGGCGACTGCCCCTGCCGCCACAACGTAAGGCAGCAGGGAAGTGAAAAAATGGCTGGACATGTAATAAAGCAGAAAACCCGCTGCTGCGATCAGCCGTCCTTTGAGGATCGGAATCGGCTGGCCAAGGTACTGAAACGGCGTGCCTCCCAAACATGTGTGGGAGTACATGTATCGCTTTCTGCGCACTTTCGCCCACGCCGAAAAGATGCCACAGGTAAGGAGGGTAAGGCACTTGTTCACGATCCAAATCCGAAAATATTCCCGTGCCGAACCGTGGAACTCGAGGGGCATAGCTTGAGAAACGGGACCTCGTGCGGTGGTCTCCGCGGCCTGCCCGGCATCTTCCAGACCCTGGCCCTGTCCGGTGCTTAGCGCCTGCTGTGGGCACTTATCAACATCGGGCGCCCGGTCGCGATCCGATCCGCATGAGCAGGCTGCGGCGTCCCCGGGATTTACTGAGCCGCATTTAGGGCATTCCCATTTCATGAAAATTCCTCCCCCAAATTGTACTAAAGACACGAATAGCCATTATGGTGCCTAAAAACCATTCCTCCCTGATACCTATACCCTGTTTTCAAACCAGGGGCGTCGAATCATAACAAAAGTCTAATATGACGCCATATATAGGTAATGGTGAATATTCCTATTGTTTACCTGCATTTTCTTCACAGATCAAACACTCATATTTTTGCAAATAAGGAGTTAGTTAGAGATACATCACGTAATCGATAGATGCAACAGCAATGTTTAATAACTTACTGAATCAATCGCGGCAATGGATAAGCATTGTCTCATACGGGGTTGCATTTAAAATGAGCACAAGGAGTCGAGGCGTACACCATAGCACGTCGAGGAGCCCTCTTATCCGCAGGAGCGGCTTCCAGCCGCGACTTCGTCTCAGATCGATATAGTACCTTCAAGGTATAATGCAGCTTTACCTGCAATGCCGACTCTTTTCCCACGATCCTGACAAAAGAGATCTCCTCCTCTTTTGGAAACTTGCATGGCATGCATGCTTGTCTTTTTCAACACTCCGGCCCAATAGGGGGTCAGCACACAGTGTGAGGACCCGGTTACAGGATCTTCGGCAATTCCAAATGCCGGGGCAAAAAAGCGTGAAACAAAATCGACCCTCTCGCCTCTGGCCGTCACAATCACTCCACGGCAGTCCAAGCCGGCCAGCGCGTTGAAGTCGGGCTTCAGTCCCCTTACAATTTGCTCGCTCTCAAACACCGCCAGAATATCCTCCTCTGAGCTGAGCACCTTTATTGGCGCCGCGCCAAGCATTTCTGCGAACCCCGGCCTCCTCCCGCAGTCAAATCCTGCCCCGGGGTCCGATCCTCCGGGCGCCTCAACGGCGGGCGGGCGCGACGGGAAATCCATCTCGAACAGGTCGCCCTTTTTCTCGACGATGAGCCGGCCGCTTTTGCTCGTCTTAAAGTTGACGGTCCTCTCCCGCCATCCCAGGGACTCGAAGAGAACATAGGCGCTTGCAAGAGTGGCATGTCCGCAAAGCGCCACCTCAGTGACAGGCGTGAACCACCTTAGCTCGAACTCGTCGCCGTCCTGAACGATGAATGCGGTCTCGGAGAGGTTGTTCTCGGCGGCTATTGCCTGCAGAATCGAATCGGAAATCCAATCGTTGAGGAAGCAGACGGCTGCGGGATTCCCCGAAAAAACATCGGAAGTGAATGCATCGACCTGGTAAATCGGTATCCTCATCCTGTACCCTTTTACCTTATGAAATCATCCCTTCATGGCTTCAAAAGAAGTTTTTGCTTCCGGTGAAAACGAGTGAAATTTCAAAAGCTTTTCACACGGCTGATCTGCACAGCTCACGCAGTGTTCGACCCCTCGGGCCAGAGCACACTGCCGGATTGCACAGACGCTGCAATATCCTATGAGCCTCTTGCCTTGGCCAAGACATCCGTCGCAGTTGATCTCCTCGGGCTTGAAATGAAGATTGAACTTTTTCGACCACAGAGCAGCGGTTTCCTCTCTGGCTTTGTCGTCATCATTTTGGGTGGCCAGAAAGGCAGGACATCCCGAACAAACCAGCCCGCAATACGCGATTATTTTCTTCATGATTTCTCCTCCTTTTCTGTTTTGGCGTGTTTCAGAAAGATGCCCGGTTCAAGTCTGCCTGAATTTAGCCGACTCCTTTGCCGCAAAGCAAGGAAATGCCGAATGGGAGAAACGAAATACTTCTCTGTAACCTTGAGAGCGAAAAAAATGCGCGATAAGCTCGATCATAGCTTGCAGCCACGTGACGTTTATGTAAAGAATACTTAAACTGCTGGTAAGATAGGGATGTAATTGACAGGTTTTCTATCGATTTAGTCGAAGTCAGTGTCCTGGTTTTTTAGAGCGGGAGGGACAGAAATATTGTTGCAGGAAGCGTGAAGAATGAGGCGAGTAAATCATATTTGACAGGTGTCAGGAGATTAAACGTCACAGACAGTTTTTCATTCCTGTAAGCCCGCGAAGCGTGGGACTGTCAATCCGATCCGGTTGGAGGTTTTCTCTTCTTCGAGCACTCGCTTATTGTCGCCTCCCGGGATGCAATTATCATTTGCTTGCACTGGCGGTCGTGGAGCGATTATGAACGGGAATGAAGCAGCGTCCTGCACGGTTTTTAGAAGCGGTGGCAGCGTGTCCTCACAGGAACAGGCATACTGCATCGAACAAAGGGTGAGACAAAAAAAGGAAAGCTACAGGCGTTACGGCTTCGAACGGTCCCAGGAAGAGGCTTTTGCGACCTTCTTCGATCTTGCCCAGGAATTTACTTCGATCGATAGTCTCTACCAGATCTGCGTGACCGTACCCAAAGAATTCTTCGGGCTTGACAGCAGAATTTACATCATCGAGCCAAAGCACTCGGTACTGGAGTTGGTATGCTCCAGCAGGCGAGGCATCATTGCGCCCGCCGAGCGGCGGGATCATAGCGCGGTAGTCGTCGAAAGCATTATGGAAACCGAAGATTCGTGGGTTTTCCCCGTGCGGGCAAACCATGCGCTTTTGGATTCGCTGCCTCTGTTGGGTCACAGGGCTATCCTGGGTCTTTTTGAGGTCTTCCCGAAAAACGCAGTAGACGATCGAAAGCAGTTTTTTCTGGAAAAGTACACCAACCGGATCGGGTACAACCTCCACCAGAAGTTGCTGGTCCAGCAGAATATCGACCATATCAAATTCATAAATCAGATTGTGTCCGATATCGAGCACAACGTCATCACACCGAACCTTTATTACAAGCTGTTCCTGATCAGGCTCAAAAAAATGATCGAAGACTTCAAACGCGTTGAAAATATGGCCGCAAAGATGATCGAAAACTCTTCGGTTTGCGGGGCCGTTGCTCAGTCCCTGCAAGATGCCGCCGAAATCCTGCACGAGACCAACTGCGGACTCCAGGCAGAGCATTCCGCCCTAACCAAACATTACGAGCATACCAGTTTGTTTTTGGAGACCCTTTTCCGCAAAGACCACTTCCAGAAAGGTACTTACGTGCTCAGGAAGCAGTCTTGCAATTTTCGCACGGAAATAATCAAGCCCCTTATTGACCGGTACGCAGACCAGTTTAAAAAGAAAGGAATAAAGGTCGACGATCGGATCGAAAACGTTCCGGACGAACAGGTGACGTTGTTTGTCGACAAGGGACTAATATCTCAGGTATTTGACAACTTTTTTTCGAATGCGCTAAAGTATACCGGGGAAGCGAAAGGCGAGTCGGGCCGCCCCGATAAGCTATTCTCTTTGAACCGTCAGATCATACAGGAGGCTTTCGGGGAGGACAAACCCGGCGTGAGATTCAACTTCTTCACAACAGGAAAGCCTCTGACCCGCGCGGAGTGCGATCGAGTCTTCGAGGAAGGCTTCCGTGCGGGAAGCGGTTCCGAAACCGGGAGCGGGCATGGCCTTCATTTTGTAAAGAACGTAGTCGAGATCCACGGCGGTATGGTAGGCTGCATACCTCAACCCAACGGGAATCTGATATATCTTGTGTTGCCGTTCAAGAAGTGATTGGTTTTTAACCAGTTCAGGCCCTCAGGATGAATGGGGTGATCGAGCCGCAACAGGCGGCACCGCTCGAGAACATAAATTGAAGTAGCTTAATTCTTTTGTGGTGGTTATAATAACCACGCCTGCCTTCCTGAAGTAAAATTTGATTCACATTAGACTGGTTTTGACCCGATATTATTTTTATGTTCACGAGGAAGGAGCGGTTAAGGAGGAATCTTGATGGCGAGGAAACGTGACGACCGAGGTGGAGAACTGAGATGTTCTTTCTGCGGAAAAAGTCAGGATGAAGTCAAAAAACTGATTGCCGGCCCTACGGTTTATATCTGCGATGAATGCGTGGAGCTTTGCAATGACATCATTGCCGAGGAGTATGAAAGGGAGGGGGCGGCAAGGGCCACGCAGATTCCCAAGCCCGCAGGAATCAAACAGGTTCTGGATCAATATGTGATCGGCCAGGATAGGGCGAAAAAGGTCCTGTCGGTTGCCGTTCACAATCATTACAAGCGCATTGAGCTTAAAGTCGACAAAAACGAAGTTGAGCTACAGAAAAGCAATATCCTGATGATCGGTCCCACCGGTTCCGGCAAGACTCTTCTTGCGCAGACCCTGGCCCGTATTCTGAACGTGCCCTTCACTATAGCCGACGCCACCACGCTCACCGAGGCGGGTTACGTAGGCGAGGACGTGGAGAATATACTGGTAAGCCTGATCCAGGCTGCCGACTACGATATTGAAAAGGCGTCCAGGGGGATCGTCTATATAGATGAAATAGACAAAATCGCCAAAAAATCCGACAGCCCGTCCATAACTCGTGACGTTTCGGGTGAGGGAGTTCAGCAGGCCCTTCTCAAGATTCTGGAAGGCACGGTGGCAAACGTTCCCCCAAAGGGTGGCCGGAAACATCCGCAGCAGGAGTTCATAAAGATAGACACAACGAACATACTTTTCATTTGCGGCGGCGCCTTTAACTACCTCGAAAACATCATTCGCTCCCGGGTGGGAGTGAAGGGGATGGGATTCGGGGCCGATATCCGGAGCAAAGACGAAAAGAGCATCGGGGAAGTGCTGCGGCATGTTCAGCCCGAAGATCTGCTCAGGTTCGGGATGATTCCGGAGTTCATCGGCCGCCTGCCCGTTATTGCGACCCTTAGCGAGCTAACCGAGGATGAGTTGGTGAGCATTCTCACCGAACCTAAAAATGCTTTGGTCAAGCAATACAAGAAGCTGTTCGAACTGGAAAACGTGCGGCTGCGATTCAATGACGGAGTCCTGAGGTCTATCTCCAAGGAGGCCATAAGACGCAAGTCGGGGGCACGCGGCCTCAGGTCCATCATGGAAAATATCATGCTGGATATTATGTACGATCTTCCATCCCACCCTGAGATTCAGGAGTGCATTATAAACGAGGACGTGCTTACCAAGAGCGCGCAGCCTTTGCTCCTTTACCGTGGCCAGGACCAGGAATCCGCTTGATCTCCCGGCCGGTCCTTACTTTTTGAAAAGAGCATGAGAGTGACAGGCAAAATGTTCAAATTAACGCGTACGAAAGACGGTCAACAGAATAACGTTTTCACCATGCCTCTTCTGCCGCTGAGAGATATTGTGGTGTTCCCATCAATGGTGGTTCCCCTTTTCGTGGGACGCGACAAGTCCGTAAACGCCCTCGAAAAGGCCATGGGATCGGACAAGAAGATATTCCTGGCGGCACAGACAAAAGCCAAAACCGATACGCCCGGAGAAGGCGACATCTACCGTCTGGGCACCGTGGCGAATATTTTGCAAATACTTCGCCTGCCGGATGGAACCGTCAAAGTGCTTGTAGAAGGCGATTACCGCGCCAGGATAATGAATTTTGTTCCTCATCCCGACCATTTTATGGCGCAACTCGAAGCCCTGGAAGAAACAGATGAAAAATCGGTCGAAGCCGAAGCTCTGATGCGAGGGGTGAGATCTTCCTTCGAGTCTTATTCAAAACACAACAAAAAGATCACCCAGGAGATCCTGGATACGGTTGCCGCGATCGACTCCGCTTCACGGCTCGCCGATACCGTTTCTTCTTATATGCCTTTCAAGTTGGAGACCAAGCAGAAGCTGCTCGAGACCCTCAACGTTTTGCAGCGCATCGAGAAGCTCTTTGGACACATCAGGTCTGAGATCGAGATCATAGAGACAGAAGAGCGCATCAAGGGCCGGGTGAAAAAACAGATGGAAAAGACCCAGCGCGAGTACTACCTCAACGAGCAGATGCGCGCCATACAAAAGGAAATGGGTGAAAAGGACGATTTCAAGTCCGAACTCGAAGAAATCGAAAGACGCATAAAAAGAAAGAAGCTGTCTTCGGAAGCCGCCGCCAAGGTCCGCGCTGAGTTCAAAAAACTCAAGATGATGTCTCCTATGAGCGCGGAGGCAACCGTGGTGCGAAACTATATCGACTGGATACTTTCCCTGCCCTGGTATGAAAAGACAAAGGACAAGCTCGATATAGACGAAGCCACACGGATATTGGACGAAGACCACTATGGACTGGAAAAACCCAAAGAACGCATTATCGAGTACCTCGCCGTTCAGGCGCTCGTTAAGAAAATAAAGGGCCCCATTCTTTGTTTTGTCGGGCCTCCCGGTGTCGGCAAAACTTCGCTCGCTCGCTCTATAGCAAGGTCGATGAACCGCAACTTCATCAGGCTGTCGCTCGGCGGCGTGCGCGATGAGGCTGAAATCCGCGGCCACAGGCGCACCTACATCGGCGCCTTGCCGGGCAAGATCATCCAGAGCCTCAAGAAGGTAAAGAGCAATAATCCGGTTTTCTGCCTCGACGAGATCGACAAAATGAGCATGGATTTCCGTGGAGATCCGTCCGCTGCGCTGCTTGAAGTGCTCGACCCCGAGCAGAATTTCGCCTTCAACGACCATTACCTCGATCTGGACTATGATCTGTCGGAAGTCTTTTTTATAACAACCGCCAATACCCTGCACTCCATTCCCGCCCCGCTTCGCGACAGAATGGAAGTGATTCAGCTTGCAGGCTATACCGAATTCGACAAGCTCAACATAGCCAGAAACTTTCTAATCAAAAAGCAGTCCCAGGCAAACGGCATAAGCGCGGACAACATCGACTTCACCGACGACATTTTGTTCTATTTGATCCGCCATTATACCAAGGAAGCCGGAGTGCGGAACCTCGAGCGCGAGATCGGCTCAGTGTGCCGAAAAGTGGCCAAGGAAGTCGTGCGCAACGGCCCTGAAACCAGGGTGGAGCTTACCGAAAACCACGTGCAGGAATTCCTTGGAATTCCGAAATTCCACTACGGGCGCGCAGAGGAAAAAGACGAAATTGGCCTTGCCATGGGTCTTGCCTGGACGGAATTCGGAGGCGACATTCTCGGGATCGAGACGGCTACCATGCCGGGCAAGGGTAAGGTGACCATTACCGGAAAACTTGGCGAGGTGATGCAGGAGTCGGCGCAGGCGGCATTGAGCTACGTGAGGTCGCGCGCAAAACAGCTCGGACTGGACCCCGATTTCCACCAGACCCTCGACATCCATGTTCATGTCCCTGAAGGGGCAATCCCAAAAGACGGCCCGTCAGCGGGCATTACGATGGCTACGTCGATAGTGTCCGCTCTTAGCCGAATTCCTGTGAGAAGCGACGTGGCGATGACGGGTGAGATCACCCTGAGAGGCCGGGTGCTTCCAATCGGCGGCCTGAAGGAAAAAATTCTCGCCGCGCACCGGGCGCTCATCAAGACCGTTCTGATTCCGAAGGAAAACGCCAAGGACCTCAAGGAGATCCCGGCAAAGATTCTCCAGGAAATCAATATCGAACTGATGACCCACATGGATGACGTGCTCAAGCACGCGCTGGCGCCCGAAGAAGCGGTAAAACTGTTTGAAGAACCCGAGGTGGAGGCCCCGGTCATTCTCCCAAAAGAACAGGCCTCCGATGAGATTCGTGCGCATTGAAGCAAGAAACTCAGCTTGACTTTTGCATCCAATTTCACGCATAATGAACGTTCCCTGGGGCGCCAAGGGGCAGAGACCGTTCGATAGTTTTGAGTTCCTGGTAAGTTGACTCAAGGCTAAAAACCGGCAGTTACGGACTCGCAGAGGGCGGGTAGCTCAGCTGGGAGAGCATCGGCCTTACAAGCCGGGGGTCACAGGTTCGAGCCCTGTTCCGCCTATTGAGATGTTTTAAGTGTTCCGACCAGGAACTCTTAACTTTTTTAACTGAAAACTAAAAACTAATCAGGGGTGGTAGTTAAGTTGGTTATAACGCCGGCCTGTCACGCCGGAGGCCGAGGGTTCAAGTCCCTTCCACCCCGCCAGAAAATTCAAGGGGCTACGTGATGAACGTAGCCCCTTTTTAGTTGCCGCCAAGTTCGTTTCCAACATTCTTCCCGGATTTGCTCGATGCGCTACTTGGACGTTTGATACTCTATTCCCTTCCAGTCCTTTCCGGGGGGGGAATCATGAAATCGAGCGCAGCGGGAAAGGTAAAAGTTTGTCGGGGCATCTTCAGGAAATCTTGCGGACAGGCTCGTGAAAATCTCGCAGGCTTGGTCCCAGTCCTGGGACAAATAGGCGTTCAGCCCTCGAGTGAACTCTTCGCACAACTGTTCGGCGAGGCCGGTTTCCCCTTCGATCCTTCTGCCCACCAGCTCATAAATCGCCTGTCCCTCGCTCTTTCCTTTCACCGCGATCAGGCCCAACGGCCTGAAGAGGAATTTTTCCGAGGCCACTTCGTAAGTGCCCCTGGAGACAATAATTCGGGTCCCATATAATTTGTTTGCCGCTTCCAAACGGCTGGCAACGTTGACATTGTCGCCGATGACCGTATAGTTCATCCTTTCGGCCGACCCTACGTTTCCGACCAGGGTCTCGCCGGAGCTGATCCCGATTCTGGTGGTAAGGGCGTATTTTCCTTCGTCTTCCCACTTGCGATTAAGTTCGGCGATTTTTTCCTGGCAGGCCAAACCGGCTTCGCAGGCGTGAACGACATGATCGTGGTCTTGGAGCGGCGCTCCCCAGAAAGCCATGATGGCGTCTCCGATATATTTGTCCACCGTTGCTCCATGAAAGCTGAGTATCCTGGTGAGCTCATCGAAATATTCCGACAGGTGCAGCATCAGTTTTTCGGGGGGCATCAGATCCGCGATGGACGTAAAGCCAAATATATCGGTGAAAAATACGGTCAGTTGCTTTTTTTGCCCACCCAACTGGGCCCCTTCTCCCGTGCTTATGAGTTGGCGCACCAGTTCGGCCGGAACATACTTCCTGAAGGCGTGAAGTCCTTTTTGCATGGACGAAATCGCATCCCGCGTCAACTGGATTTCCTTCACGCGGGAGGGAATGTGGATTTTTTCCTCAAGGTTGAAGCTCTTGATCTTAACGGTGGCTTCCGCGATGAGGCGAACGGGGCTGGTGATGCCCCGCGAGATTGCAAAGGCCAGCAGGATGGCGGGCACAAGCATAACCCCGGAGATGAGAAGCATTATTATTACCTCATGCTTGGCGCCGACCATAAAATCATCTTCGGGGACCACCAGCGCTATTGTCCATCTCTTTGGAAATCGCTTGGGAAATTCCATAAAGGATGCGTCCCAGGTCTTTCCCCCGCTCTCCACCACGACCCTGCTTTTCCCTGTGCCAACATGTTCCCGGTAGGCGGCGCTCAGGGGTTCCAACCCCAGTTCGTCAACCCTGACCGGACGAAGGACCTCATTTTCCTTACTTATTAGCGACGATAGTTCCTGGTGGGCCACTACTTCACCCTTATGATTAATGATCAGCTCGAAGCCGTTTTTGCCGATTTTTTCCATTTTCAGAAAATTGGACATGTCATCGAGCTCTATATCCATTGCCCAGACACCATCTAATTTCCCATCCGGGCCGAAAACAGGCCAAGAGGAGGTAATTGTCGGCCTTCGGCTGCTAAAACTGATATACAAATCGGCCCAGAAGTTTGCCCCCGTCTTCTTTGCTCCCACATACCAGGGACGGACCCTGGGGTCGAAGTCGATGAGATTTGACTTCTCCATTCGGGTCACTTTATGTGTGGCGTCCCTGTAGATAAATGAACTGGTCGGGGGAGAAGCGGAAGCATTCACTATCCAGCTTACCGTATTTCCGTCAGGCAACCTGCGCGCGCTTATATAGTTCCCTTGTTCGTCCCCAAGATAAAACATCGATACCTGCGGATAAGACCTCAACACCCCAAGCGTGTACATTTCAATCTGGCTGAAATCACTGCATGAGACAGCTCCGAGTTCGGTGAGTTTCGAAGTCATTTCAACCGCAATCGACGCGGGCATGAAATAGCTGCTTGTTCTTTCGATCGTAGTCTTGGAAATTTGTTCGACAAGATCATCGCTAAGGACCGAAATGATGGTCTTGTCCTCATGGTAACTAAAGAAGATGATAGGCAGGGCCGCGGCAAGCAGCAAAAAAACGAAAGCCGTCAGCATCATGGCGTGAAAGCTCACACTTTTGAATCTGCGTGATCCTGCCGACTCCATGGTCTGCTGGTCCTGTAGAATTTTGGGCCGGAATAATGCCATCAAAATGTACGCTCTGCATGCCCGAAAAGGATTCTAGAATCGGATTTTGTCCGAAAAACTTCCAATGTATCCGCAAAGTCATTAAAACCATACGATTTCCCGATCGAACAAGCAAGTAATAAGCCAATAAGACTGGGTTTTGCGATTTTGAAGGGTTCCTCGAAATTGTTCCGTCACGCGGGAGGCCGAGGGTTCAAGTCCCTTTCCACCCCGCCGGAAAATTCAAGGGGCTGCAGCATTTCAACCGCAGCCCCTTTGTAATTGTATACCCGGTTCGTCCCGCGCCTCATTTCCCACGAGCTTACTCAGATTTGTGCATTTTACCGGCGAGAGGACCTTTTAATTACGCCTAACCTCTCGTCTTGATGACCGCGAAGTCGCTGTCGTGGTTAACGACAGCCCAGGCCGTGCGTGTCTTGTGATCAAAGCCGTAGGTGCCAAGAGGATAACTCTGATTCCATGGGCCGTTAACGAAACTCTTGGTGCCGCCAAAATTCAAGTCCACCGCATTGACCCATTTGCCTTCACCATCCATAGCGCCAAGCATGAACATTTCGTCGCGGTTGAATTCCCGATCATACGTCATGATTATCGCCGCTGGATCGTTCGAATTGTATGTTACTGAATCCTGGTTTTCCTTGATGGCCGCGGAGGCAGCTCCCAAAAGGGTCAGAACATCGCTGGCCAGACAGGCGTTCGCGACGGAATCCCTCTTTGCCCACCAGGCCGCAACGTCCTTGGTAAGGGATCGGCCGGTATAGTCCTGTGCTGTGAAGCTCGTCTTGTTAACCTGAGCGGTCGTATCGCCGAACTTCATCGTGAAGCCTGATCCCTGAGTCAATGTGAATGTCGAAACGCCGTATGGACTGAGACTGTAACCCCAGGTCTCCTTCCTGGTGAAGTTGAAAGTGGGGGTTATGAATAATCCCGGCCCGCTGCCGCTCGGATTGTTAGGATAGTCTGCGCTCGAGTACCAGTTGCCCTGCGTGTCGGAATAATAATCGACAGTAACTGTCGGACCGTCGATTGTGAAGATATAGAAACCGACAGTGTATAATTCCTGCGAAATTGAGGTTTCACGATACTTCTGGCCGTACCAGCCGCTGTTCGCCAAGGCTACCGGCGTGTAGAATTTGCTGCTGCACGACTGGCAGATGAGCTCTTCGACGTTTGACAAGCCGTCGGGACTTTGGATAATGGATCTCTGGTGCATGTGGTCGTGCCCGCTGATGTAGTAGCCGACGCCATTGGTCATGAGGCTTGAATAGAAGGCGTTCTGCCATGACTGGTTGGCATTGGTGTAGCCGCTGAAAATCGTATCCTGATGGTCTTCGGCCATGAGCGGCTGGTGGGTGAACACAAATGCGTGCTCAGTGCCGCGAGTAAGGCGATTGAGTCGCCTATTGATCCATGCCTGCTGCTGGGCAACGGTGTAACCATAAGAATAGCCATCGGCGTTGACCGTGCCCGTGGTGGCCGAAGCGCCTTGAGGGTTGCTGTTGGGCGTTGCCCAGAAGTCGAGCATCAGAAAGCGCACGTTGTTGCCGGTGGCGCCGTAATCGAAGGAATAACTTATCCCCTCCAGGTCCGAGATCGGGTTGCCGCTGGAATCGGTCGCGCTTGTGAAGTTGTGGGCGCCCCATGTTGTCCCAATACCCCGGGTTTGCGGGAAGTTAGCCTGGATGGCCGGTATGGCGTAACTGTTAAGAGGCCCGTATTCTCCGCCGTAAGTCTCATGGTTGCCCCGGATCGGGAAGAAGCCGATGCCGGCAGCGTATAGATCCTGGTTGGCGGTAGCGGGTTACGATGCCTGCGTCGATCCCCTCGTCGGTCAGGTCGCCTACCTGGATTACAAATTCGACTCCCAGGTCAATGAACTGAGGATTGATCTGGCTGATAATAGAGGCAGCCACGCTGTTTGGATTTGTTCCCATGGGGTCGGCATAGTTTGTGGTGGTCCACTGAGTGTCGCCCATAACGCCGAATTTCCATGCCCTTGACGAACAGGCAAAAACATCGCCGATTGTAAAGATCGGCGACCGAGTCAATCCCCCAACTGTTGCGCCGGCCAGGCCGGACGCACCGAATTTTAAGAAATCCCTTCTTTTCATGATCATTCTCCTCCGTTGAACGATACGTTTACGAATGACTACGACGAACCAACAAGCAGGTCTGGCTTATTCATCCGGAAATGAGAAAAATCGCTTTGTGAGGTGAGCCGGCCGGCCAAACGTAAAACGCCGGTAAAACACACTATCCTGCTGCAAAGGCGTGCAGATCAGCGGCATCCCCCCAGAAGCTTTCAGGCACGCTATCAGCAAGACATTACAATCTGATGGCAGGAAAATGACTTTTCAATGAGGTCAAAAATTTTTGCCCGGCGTCACCGATTTTGCTGGAAGCGGATATTTAGCATGCGTGAAAGGTTCCCCCCGGCGCGACTATCCGTAACTGAAAAGTCACCATCGCGTCATACACCCGCACGGATCTTCCTGTAGAATCCGCAGTCTAATTACAAAGACGGAGGCATGATTTGTTAAATCCAACCGAAATGCTCTTTCTGCTTTTTGGTGTGGTCATCCTGGTGGGCGGCAAAAAGCTGCCCGAACTGGGAAGAGGCCTGGGCAAGGGCATAAGTGAATTCAAGAAGGGGATCGGCAGTCTCAAAGAAGAAAAACCCGAGCTGGCCCCGGAAGAAGGAGGGCCGAAAAGCGATAGCACCAAACCAGGTGATGCGGCATTTTAGGATGTATCTGCGAAGATGATTCTTAAGTTCACCGATTCTCCACACAAGTGACATCAATTCGTAAACTAATCTTAATAAAGTGATCCCCGGTTTTCCTGCTGGGAACAACTTTTGATGACGCCGGCCCCCTGTCGGGTCCAATCTTCCGTTAATTCTGGAGTTTTGATGGACGCCCTCGAAGAGCAATCAGTTTTAGTTGAAACTTTGGGGTTCTGCCAACACGAAGGCCAAAAGCGGCCATAATCGCTAATCGAGACATAGTCGCCTTGTGGGAGAAAAAAAGGCGTATGTCGAGGAACTAAGGCTTGTCCACACTCCCGCGCGGACGGCGTTTTTGTGCTGAGATGCTCTCAAACTAAGGACTGAAAGAAACTATGGCGCAGGAACAAGAACTTGAAAGGATTAAAAAAGTCATTCTGAGGCGACTGGGCTGGTTCCTGTGGCCATTCATAGCCCTGACGGCTTTGGCGGCAATAATTTCTCATGTGCTGCCGAATACTTTCAAATCAACCGCAACCATTCTCATTTTGAACCAGCAGATACCCTCGGCCCTGGTGCCATCGACGGTTACTACATATGCTGAGGAGCGGATTTCGGCCATAACTCAGGAAGTGACCTCCCGTTCGAGGGTCCTAAAACTGGTGGAAAAATACAATCTGCTTCCGGAGAAGGTCAAAAAGCTCACTACCGAGGAATTAGTAGACGCAATCCGCAAGCGGATTTCATTTCATACTATCAATGCTGAAGCAAACAAGGGAGGTGGAGGCTCACCGGTGCAACTTACCATAGCCTTCACCCTGTCCTACGAGGATGAGGACCCAAAGAAGGCCCAGGCGGTGACTAACGAGATAGTTTCCTTTTATCTGGAAAAGAACCTTGAGTCTCGCGAAAAGGTCGCCCGGGGCACCACGGAATTTCTTACCGAGCAGCTAAAACAGGAACAAATGCGGATGGATGACCTTCAAAGCAGGCGGGCCGCCTTCCAGAAGGAACATGTGGAGGAACTTCCCGAATATATGGCCCTCAACATGCAAAAGCTGGAAAGGTCCTATCAGCGGATGAGTGACATCGAACTGCAAATTCGTTCATCCGATGAACAGCGCTCTGTTCTGAAGGGAAACCAGGCAATGCTGGACCCATATTCGGGCGGCGCAGCCTCCAAGGTGCTGACCCCTGCGGAGAGGCTGCGGCAGGTCGAGTTGGACCGCGCTCATACCTTGTCGAAGTATTCGAAAAGCCATCCCACAGCCAAAGCGGAAGACCAGGAGATCTCCCTGCTGGAATCGGGAGGTAAGACCGGCAAGGGATCCAATCTGATGATGGAAAAACTCAAGGCCGCCGAGAGCAAACTTACCGACCTTAAGTCCACCTACACGGAAAAGCATCCGGAGGTCCTGAGCGCCGAACGGGAAATAAAAAGGATAAAGGAACAATTGGCCGAGGTGGAGAATGAAAAACAGTCAGGTTCGAAGAGTTCGACGGTTTCCGGAGCCCCGACGAACACGGCCTATATTACTCTCCAGTCAGAACTCGATAAGCTTTCTGTTTCCATTGCATCGCTTCAGACCGAAAAAAAGCAACTCGAAAAGGATACCAAAAATCTTCTGGAAAAGCTGCAGGCCATGCCTCAGGTCGCGAAGCAGTTTACCGAGATGGATTTGGAATACCAGACTGCCAGGAGCAATTACGGCTCGATAGAACAAAAGTTGCTGGCTGCTAAAGTTTCCCAGGGGATGGAAGAAGAAAAGAAGGGGGAATCCTTCCAGGTGGTTGAGCCGGCTTTTCTGCCGGAAAAACCCGACAAACCCAACCGGCTTGCCATTATGCTCGTGGGCACAGTCCTGGCGCTGGGGTTGTCGGTGGGGACCGCCGTGGTTCGGGAGTTTTCGGATAAGAGAATCCACGACCTTGAGGAACTTCAGAAGATAAGCAGGTTCCCTGTTATTTCGATCATCCCGTCAATAATTACTGACGCGGACATTGCCGCCATGCGGAGACGAAGGATGGCCGCCGGGATTGCCGGCATCGGCTGCCTTATCGTCGTGGTCGTGGCCGTCAGTCTTTTTATGGATCTGAACATCATGTACGCAAAGCTGGGTCGTCTGGTTCAAAACAAAATTCCATAAAAAGAGAGATGGCAAACGAGGTTGGAAACCTCATTGGAGGCTTCATTCAATATCTGACCAAGGGCAAAATCCCGACCCGCAACCCATGACTCGTGACTTTTGCCCTGTGACTCTTGACCCTTTTTCGTGAGGACCCGATATGCAATTTGACGCGCGACTCGCAATCCCGAAGGCCGACCGGCAATCCCTAAAGACCAGGCTATCTCAATGGTTCGGGCTAATTATCAATGGCAATGACGGGGTGGAGCAATCCGTCCGCGAAATGCCGGCCCCAAAACTTACTCAACTGGCACGTTCAGGACCTGTCTATTCCACGACAAAAGTGATCCCGCTCAATCCGGGAGCTTTATCGGCGAACAGGATAATTGTCGATGAACAGAGCAGGGTTGCCGAGCAATTCAAGATGCTAAGGACCATGGTTTTCAATCGAACCAGGCCTAAATGCTGGTCTACCATCCAGGTCACAGGGTTCGACTCGGGCGAAGGGAAAAGTCTGGTCGCGACAAACCTGGCGATCAGTATTGCAAGGGATTCAAGACAGACGACTCTCCTTGTGGACCTCGATTTCAGAAATCCCTCCATTCACAACCTTCTCGGCCTGGGGCCGGGGCTGCCGGGACTGGTCTCGTACTTTGCCGGAGAGAAGGGACTTGAAGAAATTATGATAAATCCGGGGATCGAAAAACTTACCGTCCTTCCGGCCGGCGGCAGGCTCCTCCAGGCCCCTGAACTGATGGGCTCTCATCAAATGGAAGCCCTGGTAGGAGAACTCAAGGAACGCTACCATGACCGGTATATCATCTTCGATACGCCTCCCATGAGTGATTTTCCTGATGCGCTCGTCTTCTCCGGATATGTGGATTCAATGATCCTGGTTGCAAGGGCCGGCCACACCTGCCGGGCCAGTGTGGAAAAGGCGGTGGACTTGCTTCCTCGAGAAAAAGTTCTCGGCCTGATCTTCAATGATGTGAAGTCAAACGATCTAAATGGCGAATATCCGCCGCGATAGACAGGATTGAGGTATGAACATGAGGACCCGCATAGTTGCAATTTTCTTTTGTATTCCTCTTCTGATTGGTTTTCTGGGGTGCAGCAGCAATGAGGAAAAGGCCGTTAAGTACATCGCCCGTGGAGACCGGCTCATTGAAGCAGGCGATTCGATGAGGGCCATCCTCGAGTACAAAAACGCTCTACAGCTCGATCCAAAAAGCTCGGCAGCTCAATTTGCGCTGGGCAAGGCTTACCTCTCCAGGAAAGAATATGTTCCAGCCTATCGCAGCCTGAATGCGGCCCTGGAGTTAAACCCCAATCTGGACGAAGCCAGGGTGGAGGTGGCGACACTGCTTTCGGCGGGGCAGCCCGAAAAGGCCCTCGAGGAGATCTCTAAAATCCATAATCCCGAGCCTTTCGAGACCAAGATCGCTGTCGCCAAGGCAACTGCCGACCTCGCCCTCAAGCAGCAGGAAAAGGCAATTGAAATCTTGAGAAAAGTCAAAGACGCGGATGCAAATGCGGAGGTCCAGAAGCTTCTCGCCATTTCTCTCCAGGAGGCGGGCGATTTCAAGGCGATGGAAGAGGCTGCCCTTAAGGCTTCGCAACTTGAACCCAAGGCGCCTTTCGCCTACCTGTTTCTTGCCAGGTTTGCCGCAGGTCGCGGCGACAAAGCGCGCGCGGCCAAAGAACTCGACGCAATGGTCGAGGCCATCGGGGACAATGCATCGATGCTTTTGCGCGCAAGGGCTTTAGAAGAACTGAAGATGCAGGATGAGGCGCAGAGCGCCTATGAAAAGCTTTCTAACGAACCGGAAATGCTCAAGGTCAAGGCGGGGTTTTATTTTCGCCAGGGAAAAAACGACAAAGCGCAAAGCCTTGTCGAGTCCATTCTGGCTAAGGAACCGACCGATGTAGAGTCGACGCTGGTACTGGTCCGGCTGTTACAGGGCAAAGGCGATACAGCGGCTTCTCTGGAACGGATCGAAGCGGCGCTCAAGCTCGACCTCAAACCCGCCGACAAGGAAAGGCTCCTCTTAACGAAAGCTTCCATCGAGGCCGACAAAGGCGAAAAGGAAGCGGCCATTAAAATCTGCGAGGGGATACTCAAGCAAAACCAGGGCAATTCTGATGCTCACCTGCTATTCGGCAGGCTCATGCTGGATGGAGGCAAGTTCGAAGAAGCCGAAATACACCTGCAGCAGGCGGTTTCCGGCCGGAAGGAAGATGCCGGGGCCAGGATTCTCTTGGCGAGGAGCCAGTTTATAAACAAAAAGGAATCTATGGCTGCGGACACTCTGAATGAAGGAATCAGGGCAAACCCGTCCAGCAACGACCTGAGACTGGAGTACTTTCGAATGCTTGTTGCGAAAGGCGACGTGGATCAGGGAATAAAGATCCTGGACGAGGGATTGGAACTCCAGCCCGAGAACCTGACATTTCTCGAACTTCGAGGAAAGACGCTTGCATCAAAGTCGCTGTTTCCAAAGGCAGAGCAGGATTTTCTGAAACTGGTCAAGCTCGCCCCCGATGCCGCTGGAGGCTGCATCGAAATGGGACAGCTCACGATTGCTCAGTCGAAGCCCGATAAAGCCCTTGAGTGGTTCAAACGGGCACTGTCTGCAAAAAATGGATGGGAAATGGCGATCCCGGTCCTCGTTGCCGAATATGACAAAAAGGGGGATTACAAGAGCGGGCTCGACCTGGTCGCATCGGAAGCCGCCAAAAGGAGTCCCTCACCTGCTGCTCTTTATTATATAGGCCAAATACATGCTCAGCACCGAAATCTTGCCGAAGCCGAAAAAGCGTTCACCGAAGCTATTAAATTGGCGCCCGAATGGAGCGATCCGCACCGGGCGATGGCAATCGTATTCGCAAGCCAGGGCAAGATCGATTCATCAATCGTTGAGATGGAGAAGATGTACAGCATCAATTCGTCTCCATCGAATGCCCTCAGTCTGGCAATGCTTTACCAGCAGAAAGGCCGCGTTGAGGATGCAACCCGTCTGCTCGACGAACTGCTCTCCAAATCCGGTGGGGCGCCGGGGGTTATGAATGATTTGGCGTACCTCTATGCCGAATACAGGACCGACCCGAAGGACCTTGAAAAAGCGGCAAACCTCGCCACCCAGGCCCTCGCCAAACAGCCCGACAACCCTGCCTTTCTGGATACCGCTGCGTGGGTGTCGTTCAAGCAGAACGATCTTGACGCTGCCTGGTATCGAATCAAATCGGCCTTGAATCTGAGCCCGAATGCCGGCTCGCTGAATCTGCACGCAGCCGTGATCGCAAACACAAGAGGAGAGAAACAGGAAGCGAGCCGGTACCTGGAAAAGGCGCTGCAGGGAAATCTAGATTCCGTATCCCGGAAGACAGCCCTGGACCTGAAGAAACAACTGGAAGGGTAATGATGAAAAACGCATTTGGACTTCTTTTGATTGCGGCCATCGTATCAGGGTGTGCATCAAACTGGACTGACTGGGCGCCATGGGGCAACCGGACCGATCAGGCTAAAATAGCCGTGGAGCAGCCAACAACGGACGAGCTGGGCATGCAGCTATCCAGCGACTACAAAATAGGGCCGGGCGATATCCTCGAAATCAGTGTCTATGGCGAAGAATCGCTCAACAAAAAGGACCTCGTGGTCAGGCCGGATGGAAAAGTATCTTTCCCCCTGGTCGGCGATGTGCAGGTTGGAGGCCTGACTACGCTTCAGGCGAAAGAGGCGGTGGAACAAAGCCTTCACGAATATGTTCCGGACGCTGTTGCCGCGGTCAGCATCATCCAACTGGGAAGCCTGCAGTACTACGTCGTTGGAAAAGTGAACAAGCCCGGCATGTATAACGTCTCCAAACCACTGACCGTGCTCCAGGCGCTTGCAATGGCGGGCGGCCTGACTCCGTTTGCCCAGGAAGGCAACATAGTGATTCTGCGCAATTCCGGAAAGGAAACCGTGCGCCTTCCATTTAACTATAAAAAAATAAAGAAGGGTCGAGGCGTTGAGGAAAACGTAACGCTGGAGCGAGGAGACGTTGTGGTGGTACCGTGACCGGTGAAGAGTGAACGGGAAAAGCAAGAACTCAATACCGGCAACTGATCTTGTAGCACAAAGTTCGCGGCCCCCGGCATGACCGGGACCCTGATTTTCAAGTAGTGATAGCGTGCAGCATAAAGACGAATTGAGGGATTGAAAACAAATTGGAATTCCCGAATTCGCAAAAATTCCTGGATACTTTGATTTATTGACCATTTAGGACGGGGAAACGCGGTAAGGGCTCGGGGTAGCTTCACCGTGCTTGCCGCCTTCTAAATAGAACTCTCGACTAAAAACTCGTGTAACCGAGTTTGCGGAGCTTTGCCTGCAAATACGAAATGAGGGATTGCATATCGGGGAATTCAGAGGTTAAACTAGCCCCGGAGTCGATCCGAATTAAAAAACATTATTGCCTTCTTTCTTAAAGCATGCAAGCCCTGTGGGTCTTATAAGTCTCAGGGCGGCAAAGTGAGGAAATGTTGAGATGTTGACCGCCTCAACAGAATTAAACCTTCAATCGAAACCGGCGTCCGCGTCCGGTCGTGGAGACCGGCTGTCCCCCTGGCCCAAAATTTCCGTGATTGTACCGACGTTCAAAGAGGTGGAGAACCTTCCGTTGCTGATTGACAGCCTAAGCAATCTGCGCCGCGATTACAGCATGGATCTCGAACTTCTCATAATGGACGACGACAGCAGGGACGGAACTGAGGAACTGGTTACAGGCCTTGGCCAAACCTGGATACGGTTGGTCATCAGGACAACGGATAGAGGACTGAGCAAGGCGGTATGCGATGGACTCGAACGAGCTCGGGGTGATGTGATCGTTGTTATGGATGCGGACCTCAGCCATCCGCCGGAATCTATTCCAGCGCTGGTTGCCCCGCTGTTGGACGGTTACGACTTCACCCTTGGGTCCCGTTACGTCGAGGGAGGATCGACTTCGGACGATTGGGGATTTTTTCGATGGTTGAATAGCAGGGTCGCAACCCTTCTGGCAATGCCCTTTACCAATGTCAGGGACCCTATGAGTGGATTTTTCGCCCTTCGCCGCTCTTCCTATGAAAGCGCAGCGGGCCGCCTGAACCCGATCGGCTACAAAATTGGCCTTGAGCTCATCGTCAAGTGCGGGTGCGAGCGAATCAAGGAAATACCCATCCACTTCGCCGATCGCAAATTCGGCGAAAGCAAACTTTCCATTGCCGAGCAGGCCCGCTATATAAAGCATATTCGGAGCCTGTTCATTCACAAGTATGGAACCTGGTCCCACCTTGCGCAGTTCCTGGTAGTCGGCGGGCTCGGCGCTGTGGTCAATCTTGCCGTGCTCACACTGCTCGTCGCGCTTGGAGTCGGAGTTGACGGGGCCATCGGCGCCGCCATTGCTATCTCTATGGTTTTCAATTTTGTTCTGAATCGGCGGTTCACTTTTGCCTATGCCCGAAACGGATCTATCGTTGGGCAGTTCCTCGGCTTCGTTGCAGCCTGCTCGTTTGGCGCGTTCCTCAACTACTTCACCGCCTCTGCTCTTGTCGCTCGGTATCCCGGCCTTTACCCGCAAATCGCTGCGCTCATAGGAATCGTTGCCGGAACCGGCGTTAATTTCCTGATCAACCGGTTCGCAGTGTTCAAGAGCACAAATTCAAACAAATAAGCCAAGCTTGCGAGAAATTAATCGAGGGAAAGGCCGGCTCCTCTGGCGGGTTGAGGGATACAAGAGGTTTCAAACAGTCCCAATTGCCCCGTACTTGACCCGATTTCTAATTGTCCCGAAATGACGAGTCTTAAAACCTCGGCGCGCTCTGCGCTTTTGCGGCGGATTTTGGGGTGGTCATATGTTCCAGGAAGGACCTGAGACCTGGCCTTTTGTTTTGCCTCTGTCAACGACTTTGCTGATAGCAGGCTTTATATGCGCTGCCGCCTTGCACGGCAATGTAATCCTGTGCGCTTATGCGGCCCTTTGTATGTATGCGCTGATAGGGCCTAAACAGGCCATCAAGGCGCTTTCTCTAAACTACATCATGATTTTCTTGAGCCCGGCATTCCATCCACTTCCGGTAGAGACGGCGCTGCTGCGGTGGGTCGTCCTTTTCGTTGCCGGTCTTCGAGTAATTCCGGCCATATCATGGAGGTCATTGCGCATGATCGCTCCCCTTCTTATTTTCTCTGCGATGGTCGCAGTGCTCTCCTGGTGGAAGAGCCCCAGTTTTGAAATCTCATTTTGGAAAATAACCGCCTTTGCATTCTCTACCGCAACAGTTTTAGTCGCTTTCAACGCCCTTGACAGATTCGATTTGGACGAGTTGAAGACCTGGTTTCTTGCTATGACCGCAGTAGTAGTTTTGTTGTCCCTACCCACTCTTGCGATTCCTAAAATAGGTTTCTTACTGAACGGAGAAGGCTTTCAGGGAATATTCCTCCATCCCCAGGCGATGGGAGTTTTCCTCGCCCCTGTAGCCGCATACATGGGGGCCTGCCTGCTGCTGAGGAGCTGCCCTCAGACTCCCATTACATGGGGGATCTGGGTGACTGTAATGGTCTTGATGGTGCTTACTCGGGCGCGAACGGCGCTGCTGGCCTTTTTTTTGAGCCTTGGGGTCACAATGGTCGCAAGTTTGTTCAGCTCGAGAAAGACCTCTTTGAGACCTGCGCCGGTCCGCGCGCTTGTCGCAGCCGCCATTGTGTCTGCGGTGTTCGCAACAGCGGTCCTCGCCTCCCCAAGCCTGTCCAAGTCGGTAAAGGGGTTCCTGCTGAAGGGCGAGAAGGGCAGCATTAAGGCGGCTTTCTACCACTCGCGTGGCACCGGAATTTCTTCTTATTGGCATCGCTTTCTCCAGGCCCCCTTTACGGGCCATGGCTTCGGCATCGATGCTACCCAGCAATCGCAGACGAATGTCAGCTCTTTTCTCGGCATTCCAGTAACATCCAGCACCGAATTTGGGTTCCTGCCCGCGGCTTTCATGGAACAGGTGGGAGTCTTGGGTGCAGTGTTCCTGGCGCCCTTCGTTCTCTCCCTCTTAAAAGGGGCGAGACGCCAGGTGGATATCGGTCTCGTGGCGATGTTTTTCGCCTGCCTTTTCGTAAATGTCGGTGAAGCGGTCTTTTTCTCGACTGGGCACCTCGGAGGGTACCTTTGGCTTTTAATCGGCCTCTCCACGGCATCGGGCTGGGACGCACCCACTGCTGAGGGCTCAACCCTCCCGGCATGTCCCGTTGCGGTCCTTCGTCCGAATCCATCCGCACCTTGATGGATTGTATTTAACTTTTTTCAATTATAGCCGTAAGAAGACTTAAGCAGCGGCTATTTACCCGATCGCGATTCGCTATTCAGGTTAATTAAGGGCTTCTATTGAATCAAATCAAATCAACGGCGCCCCCCGTCGTCCTCATATTCTTAGCCTGTTACCTGCCGGGCTACAAATCGGGAGGCCCGATTCGGACTATAACGAACCTTATCGATCATTTAGGCGAAAGCTTCCAGTTTAAAATCTTCACTTCGGACAGGGACCGGCTGGACACGCAACCCTACAAAGGGATACGCATAAACGAATGGAATCGAGTCGGAAAAGCGATGGTTTATTACTGCTCGCCTGAGAATCTGTCATTGTCTACCATTTATAAGATATTATCCCAAACTCAATACGACATACTCTATTTGAACAGTTTTTTTTCTCCAAAATTCACCGTGGCGCCGTTGCTGCTTCGACGGTTCAAGCTGGTCCCTCGGAAGCCGACAGTTTTGGCGCCAAGAGGAGAACTGGCCCCTCCGGCTCTGAAACTGAAAGCCTGGAAAAAGAAACCGTATATGTTTGCGGCCAAGTCCCTCGATCTCTACTTCCCCATCACGTGGCAAGCCTCTACATTGAATGAGAAAAACGAGATAATTAATAACATGGTGCACGTAAGCCGCGTGTTGATAGCAGAGCAGATTAACATTGCCGAAAACTTGCCCGGCGCGCATGGCGACCTTCCGGAAAGCGCCGTTTCAAAACAGCCGGGCCGCTTGAACATAATTTTCCTGTCCCGAATCTGCAGGATGAAAAATCTTGCAATGACGCTGGACGTCCTCCGTAAGGTGAAAGGACGTCGTATATCGTTTCATATTTACGGACCCGTCATCGACCCTGATTATTGGGAACGGTGCCAACAAATGTTTTATCACCTTCCGGAGAATGTCACAGCCGAATACCGGGGTGTTGTGAAGAATACCGAAGTTATCGAAGTCATTGGGAAGTATGATCTGTTCTTCCTGCCGTCACTGGGGGAAAACTTCGGTCATGCGATCTGGGAGGCCATGACAGCCGGCTGCCCGGTTCTGATCAGCGACCGCACTCCGTGGTGCGGATTGCGGGAACTCGGCGTTGGCTGGGACCTGCCGCTCTCCGATCCCGACGGCTTTCGAGAGACTATCGAGAATTGTGCGGATATGGATCAGGAAGAATTTTTGCCGTGGTCAAAGCGGGCCAGAGACTATGCCCTATCTAAAATGCACAACGTAGAAGCCGTCGAGCGAAACGTTAACCTTTTCCACGCCGCCCTCTTAAATGGTGACTACGCGGGATGAGTCGATCCTGTAAACCACCATACCATTCCATATTTCCCATTCAACGCCTCCCTTTTGAATGGTAGCCGCCCAAGTTATTAGCATATCGATCCGGATTCGGCAGATCTTCTATCATACCTGTATCGAGTTCGGTCACTAGTAGGTAGAGGTCGATAGGTGAAGAGGATAAATGTTGGCTGTGGCCAAACTCCCGTTCCGGGGTGGTATAACTATGATAATTCTCTCAGTGTGCGCATTGCCAGATACCCTGTTCTCATCAAGGCGTTGAAAATATTGGGAGTTTTACAGAAGTCTCAAATCAAATACATGGATTTTGTGAGTCAGAGTGACATTTTATGGGCGAATGCTGCTAAACATATACCCCTTTCTGACCGGTCGGTTGAGGTACTGTATACCTCACATATGATTGAATACTTGAATAAACGGGAGGTGCCGCAATTTTTGTCAGAGGCATACCGTGTGCTTGCTCCCAACGGTATTATCAGGATAGCATCCCCTGATCTAAAACGACACGTTGAGGAATACATCCTGGGTGGCGACGCCAATACGTTAGTTATGAGAACTGATCTGGCCGCGGATGTAAATACCACACTCGCCGGTAAACTCGTTTATCTAGTCTGCGGATTCCGGAGACGCCAGTGGATATATGATGGAGCTTCTCTTGTGAAGCTCCTTTCATCTGCTGGATTCAAGAACTGCACAATACTCCCGGCTGGATCGACCAGGATCGTCAATCCTGAAGGATTAGATTTACGGGAAAGAGAATCAGAAAGTGTATACGTAGAAGGAACGCGTTGAATGGAGCTCAACTCAGACGGCTTATGCTTATAATTAATGCTGACGATCTCGGAATGAACGAGCAAACTACGGATGGAATAATTGCCTGCTGTGACAAGCGATTGATCACGAGCGCCACGGCCATGGTTTTCATGCGGGATACAGCCAGGGCTGCCGAGCTGGCTTCATCCAGAGATATCGGAATCGGACTTCATTTGAATTTTACGACGCCTTTTGACGGCCCGCCCATAGATGGGGACCTCTACAATCACCATCGGAAATTGATCGGAGTTTTCCTGTCATGGCGGTACTGGCGTTATCTGTATAACCCTTCGATCCGTGAAAGCATCCACTATTGTTTCCATTCTCAGTACGATGAATTTCTTCGCGTCTTTAAAAAGCACCCGACCCATATCGACGGACACCATCATATCCATCTGGCTGCAAACGTAATATTTGGCAGCGTGTTGCCAGAGGGCGGCAAAATCAGGAAAATACGCGATCTGGACTGCCGAAGAAGCCTGCTGGACTCCTTTTGCAGGGGCCGAATGGCCGGTTATTTAAGAAGCCGGTTCGTCACTACCGATTTTCTTTACTCCATTGAACCCATGAAAGATGACAATCTCACAAAGAAAATATCGACGGCCCGGTCGAAAAACGTCGAATTGATGGTGCACCCGGGACAAGATGACAACTATTCATACATGAATACGGATGGTTATTTCAAAATAATAAATGCTGCATCAAAGGGATCGTACTCTGACCTCAATGCAAATTAAGCATGGTTTAGTGCTGAAATTCTTCATTGTGATGGTTGTGCTCTGCCGGCTTGGAAGCTATTCCGATGCGGCGTCCGCCGAAGACAAGCTTCTTCCGGTTCCTGAGGAAATCCGCCACGAAACTTTGTTGCCAAACGAAAGTGAATTGGGCCGCCCGTTGCCCCTGGCGGCGAACTGGAACTCGGGCGAGGCGAAAGACGGCTTCAGCCCGGTGTACCAGATGGAAATGATCAAAAGAGGCCATTTTCTTCTGCCCTGGTTCCAATTGGCCGGTCCCGACGACAAGCAGGTCGATAACGATTATTATGAGGGACCGATCAAGTGGGCCGCCGAGGAGGGGCTTCCAATCACCTTTTTAAGCACTCAGTGGGAGCATTATCTTACAGATTCTCCCGAGTACTTCTCGTTGCCTCCCGACCGGAACCCCAATGTGGTCGACAAAAATGGCTCCGTCGAAAGGAAACTGTCACCTTTCGGCCCTGTAGGACTCTGGAAAGAGGTCGGACAGAAATGGGGTTCAACGGCAACTCTGCGAAAAATCCAAAGCCGGTATCCGTCCCCGCCTCTGGTGCTCTTCATCTCCAACAACGAACACACCTTGCTCAGATGGGGCGACGTGGAGGAATCCTCCCGCTACGTCCAAAAATTCGGCCCCGGAAAAGACGGCGAGTTCAAGCGCAAGGTGGTGGGTGACGGGTGGATCGAACGATATCGCGCACTGCAAAAGGGAATTATTGAAGGACTGGACGCTAAGTCATGGAAGGAAAACTCCAAGTTTATCGGATATGATGCCTTCGGCGTGAGCTGTTTCGGAAGGTGGGGCGGCTGGATCGTATACTCCCTCTACACGCCGGGGCGCTTTGAGCCGTGGCCCCTGGCCTGGGACGGCGCCTCCCCGTCATACTACGTCAACAACTGGGACGGCAGCACCGACTATACGGTCTGGAGCCCGCAGATTCAGGCTATGAACTGGGTTTTCATGCTGGAGGAAACAAAACGGCTGAACCCGGAATTCCGATTCGAAATATCGATCTGGGACGGACACGAGCCATCGCAAGATAACGATAAGAGGAAATTTTATGAGCGATTGGGTCAGACCTACAGCCCCGAGCGCTACCAGGGCATGGTGCAATTCGGCATGTGGCTCCTGCGGCCCAGGGTCGCCCGGGAATTTCGCGGCTGGACGGAAACTCTGGCAAACTGCGCCCCATATTTTCTCAGCATCGTGAACTCGGTGGACAGGGTGCACACCAACCCGGTTCTTCGCAGGTTTTGGCGCAAAGGGGAACTTGTCGCCAACCCGAACGGCTTGCATCCTTATCAGGACAACATTCCCGATGAATTTAAAAAAGTCGTCCGCTGGTACCTACTTGACGCCGATGCAAATCCCAAAAGACCCTGGAGCCTCCAAACCACCCTGCCCGTCTTCTCGCTTGCCCTGGTCCTGGGGGATGCTCCGAACAGGGAGTGGCTGATATATGCCCATTCCCCGCTAAAGAATATGGACAAAGTCAATATCGATCTACCGGGCTACGGCTCCGTCGTCGCTGACGTAACACCGTCGGGTTGCTTTTACCACGTAACCGAGAAGGAGAGGTCGGCGAAAAAATTATTCAAATGATTTGCAGCCGTGCCGATCTTTATTAATCCCGGAAACCATGAAAAGGGTCTTTTTCTTCGCGCCTTCGCGTCTTCGCGTGGAACTTTTCGAAGCAGCTTTAAGCGCACCAATTCGCATCGTTGCAGGAGAAATCATTTCCTATGCTTTGGTCGGTTATTGCGGCAGTAAATGATGAACAGCTTCTGAACACCTGCCTGCTAAGGTCTCCCGATCTTGAACTGGCTGCGGACATTATCCTGCAAAGAGGGTTTGCCAGCGCGGCCGAGGCATACAACGACGGTATCCGCAAATCCAGGGGCGAAATCGTGGTATTTGTCCATCAGGACGTTTACCTGCCCAAAGGCTGGATCGACCGCGCGCGCAAGGCCATAGATCTGATAGCCGCTCACGATCCCGGTTGGGGTGTCATGGGCCTCTATGGGGTAAAAGACGACGGCGGCCACGTGGGACACGTGTACTATCACCGGATCATGGGTGAACAATTCGAAGGCGGCATTGAAGTTTCCACGCTCGATGAGTTGCTTTTGATCGTACGCCGGTCATCCGGGTTATCGTTCGATGAGTCTTTAAGTGGATACCACATGTACGGGGCCGACATCTGCCTTGAAGCCAGGAAGCGGGGAATTAAATCTTACGTCATCAGTGCCTTTTGTATTCACAATGCCATTGAACATCGGCCGTTGCAATTCTGGAAGGCGTATTTTTTTATGCGTCGCAAGTGGAAGTCACAACTGCCGATTACAACCAACTGCACGATAGTGACTCATTATTGCTACCCCATGTTTCGCTGGCACTTCTTTAATATGGTTAATCTAGCCTTAGGGCGAAAGACGAACTCCAAACGAGTGCAGGATCCTAGCCTCCTTTACCAGTCGCTTGCCCTCTACCCGTCGAATGGTAGTACGCCGTGACACCGTTGCTGTCCGAGGCTTCCTCATGACCTAAGGGTATTTCAAAGAGTTTTTTGGATTTGAAATAGTGACCTCCGCCAGGAAAGCGAATCAGGGAGAAAATGGGTGGAAGTAAATAAAATTGCAACCGAAAGATTACAAGGCAGCCCAAAAGTCAGCGTCATTATCCCCTGCTATAATGCGGGCCTATGCATTGACGACGCGGTCGAGTCAGTTTTGGCCCAGACCTTTGAGGATTTCGAGATCATAATCACTGACGACGGCTCTACAGATCCGGTGACCATCGAACTTCTCAGAGAATACAAAAGACCCGGGACGCGCGTCCTTCATACCGAGAATGGCGGACCCTCCCATGCACGCAATGTTGCAATAAGGGAATCAAGAGGCGAATACATTCTGCCGCTTGATGCCGATGACAAGATCGGAAAAGAGTACCTCAAAAAAGCGGTCGAAGTCCTTGATCGCGATCCTTCCATCGGAATTGTCTATTGCGAGGCGGAATTCTTTAGTGACGGTAATTCCTCTAGAACAACGTGGGATCTCCCGCCTTATTCATTCGAAACCATGTTGGTCCGCGCAATAATACACAATTCTGCATTTTTCAGACGCTCTGACTGGGAACGGACCGGCGGTTACGACGAAGGGATGATTTTTGGTGACGAGGACTATGAGTTCTGGCTTAAACTCGTTGAACTTGGGGTCGGTGTCTATAAATTACCTCACGTGCTTTTCTACTGCAGACTATCACAAGGTTCCCGCTCGTACACATTCCTTCGCTCGGAGGAAAAACTGATTCAGGCGGCAGAAAGAATATATTACAACCACCAGAAGTTATTTACCGAGAATCAGCGAATACTAATTGCGCACAGAGTAAGGATCGAGCGCGAACTCATACTTATTAAGCACGACAAGGTCCTGGGAGTCCTCAATAAATTGCACCTCTACGACACCCTTGGACATATCGTGGATATGGGCCGTGCATTTCTCCGAACATGGCGGCGTATTCGCGATAATCGGCCGGGGAACAGCCGGCGCCGTAACAGGTTAGAATGGACCCTTTGATCGAAATGAATATTTCTGAGCAAGTCCCCGAATCAGCGATCGATGCATCCGGCATTTGCGAAGAGACTGCCGATGAAGGGATGCTGTCCGGGACCCATGTCACGGTCATCGAGCCGCACTCCGCCTGGCGCCTGATCAATTGGAAGGAATTGTACGAATACCGGGACCTGTTCCGCTTCCTGGTCTGGCGGGAAATCAAGGTCCGCTACGCCCAAAGCGCCATAGGTATTGGATGGGCGGTTATTCAGCCTGTCTTCTCCATGATCATATTTACCGTTGTTTTTGGAAATCTGGCCAAGGTCTCCTCGGATGGCATCCCATATGCGGTCTTTAGTCTCAGCGCCCTCGTCCTATGGACCTATTTTTCCAATGCCGTGACAGATGGCGCTAACTGTTTGGTTTCCAACGTCAACATGATATCCAAGATATATTTTCCCAGGGTGCTCATGCCGATGTCCGCTGTTGCGGCAAGGCTTATTGACTTCTGTGTCGGGCTTGTCGTTCTGGGATGTCTTATGGCCTGGTACCGGATCGTCCCGACATGGGGCACGCTGCTTCTGCCGCTGTTTGTAGGCGTTATGGTCCTGACCGCCTCCGGTCTTGGCATGTGGCTGACGGCTTTGGCTGTCCAATATCGCGACGTCAAGCATGCCATGAATTTCGTGGTACAAATCCTCATGTATGCCGCGCCGGTAGTTTACCCGGCAAGCCTCATCCCCACACGGTATCAACTTATCTACGCGCTCAATCCCATGGTTGGGGTAATAGAAGGCTTCCGTGCCGCACTGCTCGGTACCCGTGCCATCCCATGGGACTTTCTCGCCGTGGGCATCCCTTCCGCCCTGGCTATTGCTTGTTTTGGCTTGCTTTACTTTCGCCGTCGAGAACGCCTTTTTGCGGACGTGGCGTAAGAGGAAAAATGCCTGCGATAATCACCCTCGAAAAGCTCTCCAAAGCCTATCGCATTGGTTTGAAAGAGCAAATTCCCGACACCATGATGTCAGTGCTCACTGGCTGGGTCAAGTCGCCTTTGAAGAATTTCCTGAGTCTGCGCAGACTTAACACCTTTAGCCACAACGGCGATGCCGAAGACATCATCTGGGCGGTGAAGGATGTCTCCTTTAAAATCCGGAAGGGTGATGTGGTCGGAATCATCGGTCGCAATGGGGCAGGCAAGTCGACACTTCTGAAAATCCTTTCCCGGATTACTGAACCGACCAGCGGCCGGGCTGTCATCCGGGGCCGTGTCTCCAGTTTGCTGGAGGTCGGCACCGGATTTCACCCCGAACTGACCGGCCGCGAAAACATATATATGAACGGCACCATTCTCGGTATGACCAAGAGAGAGATCGACCTCAAATTCGACGAAATAGTGGATTTCTCAGGCGTGGAAAGGTTCCTCGATACTCCGATCAAACGCTACTCATCCGGCATGCAGGTCCGTCTCGCTTTCTCGGTTGCTGCCCATTTGGAACCGGAGATCCTCATTGTCGATGAAGTATTGGCCGTTGGAGATGCGGAGTTTCAAAGAAAATGTCTGGGGAAAATGGAAACCGTCGCGAGTCAAGGGCGGACCGTTTTGTTCGTCTCCCACCACATGGCCGCTATTCAGCGGCTCTGTTCTCGCTGCATCGCCTTGCATAATGGTCGGTCGGTCTTTGACGGGCCTGCAGCTCAGGCCATCAGCCATTATCTATCGTCGTATTCGCAGCCCGAATCGACCGATGGCTGGTTCCCTTTGACAAATGCCCTTCGTAGCGGCACCGGCGAAGCAACATTTGTGGCGTTCAAGTGCGCCCCACCTGATCGACCTGATGAGCGCCATCTCTATTCCGATGAACCTGTCGAAATCGATATTATCCTGAACTCGGATTCGCACAGGCAAGTAGGCAGCCTTGGCGTGACATTCTACGATCGAGTGGGCACAAAGCTTGTGAATGCCGATACCATCACGTTGGGGAACAGCCTGAACCTGGAGCAGGGCCAAAACGTTATAAGGATTCGTATTGACAAGATTCATTTAAACCCCGGCCTCTACCACATGGGATTCTGGCTTGCAAACCCTCCACACGTTTTTGATTTTATCGAGCTTGGCGGGACCACCGAAGTTATAGCTTACGAAGCCCAGGGGATCGCTCACAGGGGCGACCATGATGGACTTGTCACATGCTCCTTCTCGGTCACTCAACTGTCCGGTCAGCCATAGAAACCAGCGCTGACAATTGACGCCCAAAATAGTCATCTAATAACTAGTTCTAATGCTAAAGTAGAAATTGAATACTTGTAGACATATTATAAACCGGCGCCATTAAGTAAATATTATGCATTATTCCGGTCAAATGGATAATCTGGGCACTTAAGAAGCTTTGTGGGGCAGAATACGACCGGAAATACTGTGCGGAATCCATCGGCCGTCAAGTTGACGCACTATTCAGGACAAAGTCATCGTAACAAGGAGGACGGCGTGTCAGTGATAGGCCTCTCAACCCCTGAGTTAATGTATTTGGAACTTCTTAAAAAAAGTTTGAACGGCTCAATATATGACGAGAGTGCATGGGATCTTCTAAAAACCACAGATGAATATAATCCCATAACGCCACGGAAAATATGGGACAAGACACATATTTTCCTGCGGAATTCAATTATAAAAGCGTTCAGGAGCCGATCAATAGTTCTTATACGAACTAGCAAGATCGACCAAGAAGCCAGAAAGAGCGGACTAGACTGGCCCTTCATAGGGTACACGATGATTGGCGAGCAGCGCTTACAGAACATAGAAGACTGCGTCCGCAGCATCTTGGAAAGAGGCATAGAGGGAGACTTCATTGAAACTGGAGCATGGCGGGGTGGCGCTACCATCTTTATGCGGGCTCTACTAAAATTGTTCGGGATAAAAGACAGAAGAGTATGGGTGGCCGATTCATTCGAAGGAATGCCCAAACCGAAAGACTCATCGGATGGAGCTGATCTAAGTCACATGTCATATCTCAATGTCTCTCTTGAACAGGTTAAATCCAATTTCGCAAAATTTGGACTGCTTGATGAACAGGTTATATTTCTAAAAGGGTGGTTTTGCGACACTCTCCCCAAAGCCCCAGTAGAAAAAATAGCCCTCCTTAGGCTGGATGGCGATTTGTATACTTCCACAATGGATTCCCTAACAAATTTGTACCCCAAAGTTAGTCCAGGCGGTTTCGTCATCATTGATGATTATTATTCATGGCCCAATTGCCGCCGTGCGGTTGATGATTTCCTCAGAGGTATCCCGTGTAAAGCGAACGTTATCAACATAGATGACTCAGGAGCATATTGGCAGAAAACCGATTAGTGCTTACGTGCGTAAATCAAATTTAATCCAGCAATTCTAAATCCTGATTCTCCCGCCCAAATTGGCCGTGCAAATTTGGACCGTTTTAGATGCGAGAGATCAAGCCCGACGTCCTTCCTGTAGTCAATTCTCATAATGCTTTCGTAGAGTTTGGTCGCCGCTCGCCATAATTCAGGATTAAGGACCTAGTATGGAAATAACCGTCGCTATCTGTACTTGGAATCGCGCTAAACTGCTAAGTCAGACGCTGGAATCCATGAGGAAGATGATGGCGCCCCATGAGATCGGGTGGGAATTGCTGATCGTAAACAACAATTGCACTGACAATACCGAGGAAGTGATTGCAACCCATTCTGGACATCTTCCGATTCGGACCATCTTCGAGGCTCGACCCGGCCAATCAAGCGCCAGAAATGCCGCTGTCAGGGAGGCAATCGGCGACTACATCATTTGGACAGACGATGATGTACTGGTCGATCGGCACTGGATTCAATCATATATTGACGCTTTTAGGCGCCGGCCTGACGCTGCTGTTTTCGGAGGACCGATCAGCCCCTTGTTTGAAGGGACGCCACCGGGCTGGTTGTTAAGAGTCTGGGCCAAGATAACAGGCGCCTATGCCGTACGTGACCCGGGTGATAAGCCCAGCCCCCTCAGTTCCGATGTTTTACCGTTCGGGGCTAATTTTGCCGTAAGAATGCAGGACCAGCGCCGGCACTTATATGACACCGCGCTCGGTCTGCGCCCCGGGCTGAACCTCCGCGGAGAGGAGACCACCGTCATAAACGGCATTCTGAATTCGGGCGGCACTGGATGGTGGGTTCCGGAGGCCAAGGTCAGCCATTGGATACCGAGATCGCGACAGAGCGTCAAATATCTGCGTAATTTCTTCATCGGGCAAGGCCAGGCGTTAGCCATGCTCAATGCCGATGATGCGGCAACAAGTCCGCCTGGAAGGCCCCGCTTGTGGCGAATGGCCTTCATATCAGAGATAAAGTACCAAATGCATAGGCTATTTTCAAAGCCAGAGAAATGGATCGATTATCTCATTTATGCCAGCCTGGAATGGGGAAAACTGGGCTTGCGCAGTTGGATTTTTCCAAGATAAGATCAGATTGAGATGTAAAAAACGAAATGGTCCATATGGTAGATGAAATGACTCCGGTCATCATACACTGGGCAGGGGCAAGACCGCTATATATCTCGGAAATGACGCGCCGACATGATATTCAGGAAGCGTTATTGTTTGTAGGTATTACAAACTACTACCACTGCCTACACTTTATGGATTGTGCCGGCCAATGCCTTCGCTGATATCGATTATTGTTAACTTCCATAGTGAGGAATGGCTTATAAGATGCGTGGAGTCCCTATATACCGGCGGCTCGGAGGGTTGCATAGTGGTGGATAACGACAGGCTTGATCCTCTTATGCTGGACGCTCTCAGGCAAATCGATCCAATGTTGGAATATATTCAATGCGGGGAAAATATCGGCTTTGGAAAAGCTAATAACATAGGCATTGAATATGCTCTTAAGGAAGGCGCTGACTTTATAGGGATAATCAACCCTGACGTCTGGTTTGAACCCGCCTGGCTGGAACCGATATTGTCGGCGTTTGCCTCCCACGCCGAGTATGGGATGTTGGCCCCATTACAATTGGAATACGAAGGAGACGCGCTCTCGGAGTGGGCACAAAAAATCGTTGGCATCGAGAGGGTCCGGACATGGCGGCCGGGTGACCTGCCGGTTGATGTGCCCTGGATCGAAGGGTCGGCGATGATTATTCGCCGCGAGGTTATTGAAAGGATAGGTGTTTTTGACGAGATCTTCGACATGTACTTTGAAGATAGCGATTTATGCAGAAGGGCTCGTCTCGCCGGCTACAGGATCGGCGTTGTGCCCCAAAGCAGATACCATCATTACGGAAGCGCGAGCTTCGGAGGCAATCACGCGCTGGAGCGCAATATCCGGTGCGGCCTGTCACATTTGATCTACACGATGACAGAGCCTTCAAAAAGCATTGCCGCCAATTCGTATCGTGTCGCATATATGTTGGGGGGACTGGGATGGGGTTGGCTTACCGGGCGGCAACCCACTTTTCCTCATGTCACGGCCCGGCTCGTCACGGGCCTTTGGTGCAGGCGAAACGAAATCCGGAAGAAACGGAACCGCGAACGCGCATTAGTTCGCAACTCACGACGGTCGTTTCTGAATTCCTGAATTCCGAAATCATCTGCCGGGATTGTTGGCATGCATCCATCCGTATATACCGTAATAGTAAATTATAACACTCGTAACCTGACTCTAAGGTGCATCGAATCCCTGAAAAATGTCACTTACCCGAATCATATCATAGTGGTAGTAGACAACGGGTCGTCAGATGGAACAGAGGATGCCATCCTAAATAAATACAAAGACGTTACGTTTATTCAAACTCACGCCAACATCGGATATACCGGCGGCAACAATGCAGGAATGGCCTATGCCATTTCACACAATGCTGATTATGTGTTAATTCTTAATCCCGATACTATAGTAATAAATCCCAACTTCATTACGGAAATGGTAGATTACCTATCTAACAACTGCGAAGTTGGTTTCGTAGGACCCAGGGTCTTTTTGCGTGAGCGTGGTAATATACAGAATACTATATTGTTCGAACCCAACGTTAGGATGAAAATTAAACATTGGTTTCGTTATAGAACAGATCCTAAGTCTGGACTACTCTCAAGTGACAGTATCGTGGATGCTGAGGTCCTTAACGGCGTTTGCCTACTAATCCGATCGCAATGCCTGCGCGAGATAGGCCTGTTTGACGATAGGATTTTTATGTATATAGAAGATATCGATATGCAGCACAGGGCCCATGCAAGGGGCTGGCGCGTTCAGTATTTGCCTGTCGACAGCATTATCCACGACCAGAAGGAAACCGGCTATCATATGACAAGCCTGGCAGGCTTTCTTCTCAAAAGAAATAATGTGTACTATCTTAACAAAATCGGAAATAAATTTGATGCTGCCGGTTATGCCATTTTCTCTGCCCTATTGATGCTGATTCGTGCTTTCATTCCATTCAACAGGAATGGTGAAACTTTTGCTGATTACATGAAGTTTACAAAACGACTTATAAATGCGTATGTTACGATACTGGCCGGACGCGAACCGGATGAGAGTTATGGCCCGCCTTACTGAAAAAACGCTCACCACAGAGATGGATTTAAGCAAAAGGACGGCATACACCTGAGAATTCCATAGCCGTCTTACCTCTGCGTTCTCTGTGCCCTCCGTGGTGAAAGGTAAGGGATGATTGAAGTGAGCATAGTTATTCCGGTCCGTGACAGGTCCGATCTTCTTGCCGGGTGTTTGAACGCTCTCAGCAGGCAGGACCTAGACTATGGTTCTTGCGAGGTGATTGTCTGCGACGACGGTAGCCGTGTCGACATTGAGTCCGCCATTCGGGAACGCATGAAGGGTTTTCCAAACTTTAGGCTGGTGCGGCAAGAGCCTTCAGGACCGGCAGCCGCGCGAAATCTTGGCATCAGAAACAGCAGCGGCGAGATCGTTGTCTTCGTTGACAGCGACGTTCTGCCCGAAAGCGAAATGGTCCGGTTACTCGTACAGCATTTAAAAGACAATCCCTCTTCGATGGGAGCAGAAGCCACCTTGGTTCCCTTCGGGGAGGGTTCCGGCCCGCTATGGGACGCTCCCGTCTGCGTGGAGGGCGGAAGATTTCATACTGCCGCGATCGCATACAGGCGTGCGGCACTGGTCCAGGCCGGCGGCTTCGATGAGGAGTTTAAACTTCCGGCGTGTGAAGACGCGGAACTGGCGGCAAGAATCCTCGTGCAGGGGAACATCGGGTTCGTTCCGGGAGCGGTCGCGCGTCATCCTTTACGCCGTATTACACTTCAAACTCATTGGAGATACAAAAAATATTGGAAATATGTCGTCATTCTTGCGCGGCGCTATGGGTTCAGCGCGTTCCCCGGCAACTCCGTAGGCGCCTTCCCTCGACTTAGAATCGCTCTGAGCGCGGTGGTCACTCTCCCGATGGGGCGAATTCTGGCGGGCTTGAAATATATGAACCATTCGGTCTACGACGGCACGCTGGCCTGTACGTTTGGACTGTTCGACGTGTTTTGCGGGGCGGCCGCCCTCCCGGATATCCTCCTTTCGCCCACCCCGGAACGCAAAATGTACGTTAAATGAAAATGATTGGATTGTACGTGCCAACAGACCGGAAAACCTAAAGTGAGCCGTAGACGTATCCTATTCTGGCAGGAAATGCCAAGCCCTCATCAGGCCCCGTGGATTAGTGCGCTGGCAGGCCTTATGCCTGATGGTGAGGTGACCGGGGTTTTCCTGAAGGAGCTCGATCCCCAGCGTTTGGCGATGGGTTGGAGTCCACCCGACTACGGGCAGGCCCGGGTCCTCATGGCGCCCGACCGCTCCACTGTCGACCAACTCCTGCATTGTGAAACAGAGCGCACGGTTCACCTCTTTTCCTCCATGGTGCACATTTCAGAGTTGAATGCGGCGTTCAGGCATGCTCTTTCATCGAGTGCGAGCGTTGGCATCCTGTCAGAAGGCCGTGACTCGAGAGGTTGGAAGGGAGCGCTGCGGCAGGTCCACAGCATCCTCCACGAGCGCAGTTACCATCGAAAGGTTGATTTTGTCCTGGCTATCGGCCGAGTTGGAATTAAATGGTTTAAGAAATGCGGGTTTGATTCTGAAAAGCTGTTTCCGTTTTGCTACACTGTAGAAAAGCAGCAGTGCGAAACCGCCCAAAGCCGGATCAACGGCGCCGTGACCATAGCCTCAGTGGGGAGATTGATTCGCCTTAAAAGGATTGATCTATTGTTGGAAGCCCTCGCAAAGGTGTCGGCGTCCGAATGGAAGCTGGAGATTATCGGCGAAGGTGAGGAGCGTGCTTCCCTTGAGGCCATGTCTAAACGATTGGGGCTGCAGGAAAAGGTGACCTTCAGGGGCGGTATTTCCAACCGGCAGGTCAGGCGAGCGTTGGGCCTCGCCGACGTTTTTGTCTTCACCAGCCGAGAGGATGGCTGGGGCGCTGTAGTCAATGAGGCCCTCATGAGCGGCGTGCCCGTGATATGCAGCGACTACCTTGGGGCCGCCGACCTGGTCGTTCCCGGCCTGAACGGGGAGCTCTTTAAATGCGATTCGTTGGACTCCCTGACTCAAGTCCTCAACAGGTGGATCGTCAAGGGACCGTTACCGGTCTCGGAGAGGGAAAAAATACAGGCATGGTCCCGCTGTACGGAAGGCGAGGCGGTGGCGCGCTATTTTATCCAAATTATGGATTACCTGGAAGGAATCCGCTCGGAGCGGCCCAAAGCACCATGGCTGTCAGGAGATGCTGGAGCTAACTTATAGTGTGCGGCATAGCAGGCATTTTGCACTCTGACAAAGATTTGGTCGAGCGGGTCCTTCCTGCCATGAACTACGCCCAAAAACACAGGGGACCTGACGACGAGGGATCGGTCATCGTCCCGGCGCAAGGCGGATGGCTGGGTTTTGGACACCGGAGGCTCGCGATTATTGACCTTTCGGCTGCAGGCCATCAACCGATGAACGATGCCGTTACAGGCAACTGGATCTCTTTCAACGGAGAAATCTACAACTTCAGAGAACTGCGTCGCGAACTCGAGAAAAAGGGGCATTTGTTTCGAACCGGAACTGATACGGAAGTCATTCTAAAAGCATATACAGAATGGGGGACTGAATCGGTAAGACGTCTACGCGGGATTTTCGCCTTTGCCATCTGGGACTCTGCCCGGCAGTCTCTTTTTGCAGCTCGCGACCACCTCGGCGTAAAGCCGATCTACTACTGGCGCGAAAATAAGACATTCCTTTTTGCCTCCGAGGTGCGTGCATTGCTTGCCACCGGCGTCACAGGAACCAAGCTGGACTACGATGGATTGCATTCCTACCTCGCATATGGCTCTGTCCAGGAGCCCTTCACGATGGTGAAGGGAATACGCTCGCTGCCGGCCGGGCATTTCATGGAATGGGATAAAAAGGGGATACGAACTGAACGTTATTGGAAGCTGCCTCAGCCCGGGCCGGGACCGGATTCGACCGACCCTGCCAGACTCTATGAAGAGGCCGCGCACCGCCTTTTCGACGCCGTAGACAGCCAGCTTATCTCCGATGTGCCACTTGGGGCGTTCTTAAGCGGCGGAATAGATTCTACGGCCATAGCGGCGCTTATGCGGAAATCGAACAGGGGGAAGGTCCGCACCTTCTCTATCGTGTTCGATGAGACCGCATATGATGAGAGAGAGTGGTCGCGACTCGCCGCGCGCGAAATCGGGACCGAACATACCGAACTTGAACTCACGGGTGAGCATGTCCGACTCGATCTGCCGGACGCTATGGGCAGCTTCGATCAGCCGAGCGTGGATGGACTCAACACCTACTTCGTTTCCAAGGCGGTACGGGAGGCCGGGCTTACAGTGGCGCTTTCGGGTGTCGGCGGCGATGAACTCTTTGGTGGATACGGGGGATTCCGGAAGCCCCTGTTTATGGAACGATTGCACTCAGCGATGCAAATGGTCCCGTCGTTCGCCCGGAGCATACTCTCCAGTGCACTCGCCGGGCTGGGCCGCGGCGAAGTCACGCGCAAAATTGCGGAGACTCTTGTGACCACCCGTCATCCATACCTGCTATCCCGCCGCCTGTTCAGTAACGTGCAGTCAAGCCGGCTCCTATCTCCTGACATCGCGGCAGCCGGCGCGTGGGAAGACGAGGCATTCGCTCGGTTGGAGGCGGAGGTTGGCTGTTATGACCCCATCAACAGAATCTCGGCCTTTGAGCTTCAGACTTACATGCGCAGCACTCTGCTGAGGGACACCGACCAGATGAGCATGGCTCACGCCTTGGAGGTACGCGTTCCTCTTATAGACCCCTTGTTGGTCGAGTTCTGTTTTGCCGTGATGGGAAACCACAAAATAGAGAATGGTCAACCCAAACCGCTTCTAACAAGACCATTGAGTCATCTCCTACCCCCGGCCTGCGTCCACCGGCCCAAGAAGGGTTTCGTACTTCCTTTTCAACTCTGGCTAAGTGGCGCCCTGCAAACTGAGATGCTGAAGACCATGACGGACGCCGATCCTTTGGAGTGCAGGCCCTTCGACCCCGGGGCGCTTACCGGGTTATGGGGGAAATATCAGACAGGACAAGTAAGCTGGAGCAGAATCTGGGCCATTTTCGTCCTGCTCGGATGGATGAAGCAGAACCGGATTCGGGCAGAATAGTCATTATGAATAATGCCGCACGGCCTGCCCATGTGATCCATATTGTCCCTGGAGTAAGCGAAGAAGACGGCGGACCTTCCTACGCGGTTGTCAGATTGTGCCGGGAATTGTCCGCCCTCCCTTTAGAGTGCACATAGGTCTGAGTCGTTCGATCCTGTCTTTTTGTTTGCCGAGTTGCCTTTCTCCGCGATCTCCCGCGCCTGGTGAGTGATGTTTTTACTGGCGGTAACAAAGGCTCCGCAAGCTTGCCTCCATCTCGTAACACGATCTTCACATTCCCGGAAGGAAAGCGCACGGGTTTTCAGGTATGAATACGGCGAATGTTTTGGCGCGAGGCTCCAGTCGCTCTGAAAAAAATGTAACAGAGTTGGCGGAGCTATGCCGGGGAAAGCAATTAGGAATGGCGCGTACAACTTCGAGTAACAACATTAACAGGTTGGCCAGCGCCGCACCGAAGGTGGCGGGACAGGACTTTTAAGGAGAGTTCGTTGAGAAAGGTTGCACTTATCACGGGCATTACCGGCCAGGACGGGGCCTATCTGGCTGAGTTTCTGATCGAGAAGGGCTATTTTGTCCATGGAATAAAAAGAAGGGCCTCTCTCTTTAATACCCAGAGAATCGATCACCTTTACCAGGACCCGCACGAGAAAAACCGCCTGTTCGCTCTCCATTATGGCGATCTCACGGATCCGACCAATCTTGTCAGGATAATCCAGGAAGTCCAGCCGGAAGAGATCTACAACCTGGCCGCCCAAAGCCATGTTAAAGTTTCATTTGAGTCTCCCGAATATACTGCCAACGCCGATGGACTCGGGACCCTCAGGCTGCTCGAAGCTATCCGTATCCTGGGCCTGGAAAAGAAGACCCGCTTCTATCAGGCGTCCACATCGGAACTCTACGGTAAGGTGCAGGAAATCCCCCAGAAGGAGACCACGCCATTTTACCCGAGGTCTCCATATGCTGTCGCAAAACTCTACGCTTATTGGATTACCGTGAATTACCGGGAGGCATATAAACTTTTCGCATGCAACGGGATACTCTTTAACCATGAGTCGCCCGCTCGGGGAGAAACCTTCGTAACGAGAAAAATAACCCGCGCAGCCGCGAGGATTGCCATGGGACTGGAGTCCGGGCTTTACCTGGGAAATCTTTCGGCCCTTAGAGACTGGGGCCATGCCAGGGATTTTGTCAAAGCCCAATGGCTTATCCTCCAGCAGGACCAGCCTGATGACTTTGTGATCGCTACTGGCGAACAGCACTCTGTCAGGGAGTTTTGCGAGAGAGCTTTCCGCAAGGTAGGGTTCGAGCTTGAATGGTGCGGGAAAGGAGTAGCGGAAACAGGCGTTGTGGCCGGTCTTTGCGCCTCGGATCTCCTTGAAAGGCACAACGCCCATTTCATAAACAGTTCGGCCCTCCTTGGGAAGCCGGTTGTGTTCGTCGACCCGAGATATTTTCGTCCCACCGAAGTTGAGACTCTGCTGGGAGACGCAACCAAAGCTCGTGAGAAGCTTGGATGGCGCCCTGAGGTGGGTTTTGACGAACTGGTTGGTGAGATGATCGTCAGCGACCTCGATGAAGCCGCACGCGATGCGGTCTGCAGAAGAAACGGGTTTACCACACCCGCAAGCTGCGAAGCCAATCTTTAGGGGCAGTGAACGGTGACCGGAATTCACCGCTCACTGCTCACTGGAATTTCTAATTATGCATAAAAATGCCAAAATATACGTTGCCGGACATCGGGGCCTGGTAGGGTCGGCGATCGTGCGCAAACTGAGGGACGAGGGCCATGAGAACCTGGTTGTGAGGACCCACAGGGAACTGGAACTGACCGATCGGGGCGCAGTCAATCGCTTCTTTGAGGGCGAAAAACCCGAATACATATTCCTTGCCGCCGCGCGTGTCGGTGGAATTTTTGCCAACGACACCTACCCCGCCGACTTTATACGGGACAACCTTGCGGTACAGACCAATGTGATCGATGCCGCCTACAAGTTCGGGGCCGCCAAACTCCTCTTTCTGGGCTCTGCCTGCATCTATCCCAAAATGTGCCCCCAGCCGATGAAGGAAGAATATCTTCTTACCGGGCCTCTTGAAACGACGAACGAATGGTACGCCGTGGCCAAAATTGCAGGAATCAAGATGTGTCAGGCCTATCGAAAACAGTATGGCTTTAACGCCATATCGGTTATGCCGATAAACCTCTACGGGCCGGGGGACAATTTCGACCTGGAAAAGAGCCACGTCCTCCCGGCCCTCATCCGCAAATTCCACCTGGCAAAGCTGGCCATGAATGGAGATTCGCAGGGAATTGCAAAAGATGAGAACCGATTCGGGTTGATTCCTGAACCCTTCCGCATTAATCTTCTGGCGTGGGCCACAAGAGCCAAAAGCATTCACCGAAGAGGCGCAGAGAATAAGAGGAACTTGGGAATTGAGGAATTTGGGGATTTAGGAATTAGTCCCACGGCTCAGTCCTCAGTCCTCAGTGGCGCGTACCACTTCGAGCAGCAGTCCGACCAGATTGCCCAGCGCCGGACCGGCGGTCCTCAGTCCTCTGTTCCAGTCCTCTGTCCTCAGTCCCCCGTGCCGCTGGTTTCTCTCTGGGGAAGTGGAACACCGAGGCGGGAATTTCTCCATGTGGACGATCTTGCAGAGGCCTGCGTTTTCCTGATGGCCAATTATGATTCCGAAGAAATTGTGAACGTAGGAGTTGGTGAAGACCAGACCATAGAGGAACTGGCGGAGATGGTGGCCGAAGCGGTCGGCTATAATGGCGGCATCTCATTTGACTCTGCAAAACCGGACGGCACTCCGCAAAAGCTTCTCGATGTTTCCCGCATCCGGTCCCTCGGTTGGACCCCGCGAATCGCTCTGCCTGACGGGATCAGGCGGACGTATGAGTGGTACATAAGGGAACAGTAAACGGTGGACAGGAGTGGTACACTGATCGGAGCCCGTTCTTATCCCTTCACCGCTCACTCTTCACTGTTCACTGCTCTCTTCACTGTTCACTGCTCACCGGGTCTTAGAATCTGCTTTTAAAATAACTTTTTATTTATGCTTGGGGTTAAAAATGCTGGCCGATAAAAGGATTGCTGTTGTGTTGCCCGCCTACAACGCCGCGAAAACGCTGCAATGGACCTACGATGAACTGCCTCATGATATCGTTGACGATATTATCCTGACAGACGACGCGAGTCGGGACAATACTGCCGAACTCGCTGAGAGGCTGGGTATACATACGATTCGCCATGACAATAACCGTGGCTATGGCGGGAACCAGAAGACCTGCTATGCCGCCGCATTATCGCGAGGCGCGGACATCGTGGTAATGTTGCATCCGGACTATCAGTACACCCCGAAACTGGTCACTGCCATGGCGTCCATGATCGCATCCGAGCATTTCGACGCGGTGCTTGGGTCGAGGATTCTCGGGCGAGGCGCTCTGGACGGCGGCATGCCGCTGTACAAATATGTTTCTAACCGATTCCTGACCGCCACCCAAAACCTTCTTATTGGATACAAGCTGTCCGAATATCATACGGGATACAGGGCATGGAGCCGCAAAATCTTGACGAAGTTGCCGTTGATGCATTGCTCCGAAGATTTTGTGTTCGATAATCAAATGCTCGCACAGGCCATTTTCTTCGGTTTCAAAATTGGCGAGATTTCCTGCCCTACAAAGTATTTTCCCGAAGCCTCGTCGATTAATTTTCGCCGTAGCACAATCTACGGACTAGGCGTCCTCAAGACTTCTTTGCAGTTCCGGTTGCAGCGAATGGGCTTGGCTAAATGGCCGATTTTCAGCGACGATGATTATGGGCTGCTGCAAACGCATTCGGAGGAGAGCTTTTGATGCCATCATCGAGTTCCAAACTCAAAACGGCTCTGCTCTTGGGCACGGCAGCGCTCTTAATTCTATGCCTGAGTTCTGCTGTAATCTGGCCGCACATGCTTCTTGCTCGGGTCGAAGGACTGCTCCGTGCCAGTCGCAACCTCGGGGCCACGGGGGGCGTGCTGTTCATGTGCGCGCAGATAGTGATTGCATTGACCGGTGTCCTTCCCGCTTCGATGATCTGTGTTCTGGCGGGTGCGACCTATGGGTTCGGCTTCGGTGTAATTATAGCCGCTGTAGGCACAATGGCGGGTGCGATATTGGCTTTCGCTCTGAGTCGGTCCTTTTTCAGGGTCACTATAGAACGGATGCTGAGCAGGCACGCACGGCTTGAGGACCTCGATCGGACAATTGCACGTGACGGTTGGAAGATTGCCTGTTTACTTAGAATGTCGCCGTTGATGCCGTTTTCAGCAACCGGCTTTATGTTGGGCCTTTCATCGATCCGTTTCAGGGACTACATTATTGGGACATTGGCGTCCCTGCCGGCACTGGTCGGTTACGTCTTTATGGGCGCCGTTGCGGATTCCACTCTGCTCGCTGCAACATCGGGCGCCTTTACATACAAGTCTGCCTTTTTTGTCGCAGGCGGTCTTGCTACTCTGATTCTTACCCTCTATGTCGGAAAGATCGCCTTGAAGGTGGGTTTTTTGTCGGGCGGATGGTCTACGGCTAAGTCTATACAAGGTCTCCAACAGGCTCAGCCGTTGCTTGACACGGTCAAACTGGAACCTTAGGAGCACATGGCTCGCAATTGCAATTGGCGTCTAAAAACAGAAACTTGGATGATAACCGATATCCTTATTGGACCATTCATCCTCATGTATCATTCGATTGCCGACGATTCGGATGACCCTTACTCGGCGCCTGTCCATACTTTCCGGCAGCAGATCTCCTGGCTCTATGAACACGGGTTCGAAGTTGTCCCATTATCATTCCTGGTCCGCGAGACTCAGAGGCGAAGCTACTGGAACTTGCGCAAAAAGGTCGCGATAACGTTTGATGACGGGTATAAAGACTTTCTCGACAATGCTCTGCCGATTCTCCTCGTTCACAGAGCACCTGCAACGGTTTTCCTGGTAACCGATTTGCTGGGGGGCAGTGCTTCGTGGAATGGCAATGAATCCGGAACGCATGCACTGCTAATGTCCGAGGATGAAGTCCGCCGCATCAAGGCGCAAGGTATCAGCCTAGGCAGCCACACGGCTACGCATGCGAACCTGCCGCTCCTGAACCATGAGGAGATGGTGCGGCAACTAAGGGATTCTCATGACAGGCTTACTCTTCTTGGTGAAACGTTCTGCGCTTTTTCATACCCATGGGGCCAGTGGTCGAATGAGGTTGTGGACGCTGTGAAGGATTCCGGATATGAATGCGCCTTAGCGGTGGGGGAACAGACGCGACTCACAGCCGATAATATGTATCTTCTTCCCCGATTAACTATCACACGCGACATGGATCTAAAGCGATTTCAATCACTTTTGACGCGAACCCGAGTAGAGATGGAACTCCGCAGGAGATATCGACAACTTCGGCAGGCATGGCCTCGATTCATCAAATGATTGCACAAGCCACTTTCTTCGGTTTCAAAATCAGCGAGATTTCTTGCCCCACAAGCTATTTTGCCGAAGCCTCGTCGATTAATTCTCACCGCAGCACGATTTACGGACTAGGCGTCCTCACGACCTCTCTGCAGTTTCGGTTGCAACGATTGGGCTTGGCCAAATGGCCGATTCTCAGTGTCGATGACTACGGTCTGTTGCAAATCTAATCGGCACTCGAGAGTCCGATTTTGAATGAAATTCCGCATAGAAAGATACCTGGGGGTTTGACGTGAACTGTAACTGCCTTCCTAAGAAACATGATTATCATAAGGCGATCTTTATATTGGTCGCCGTGTGCGCCGCCTTGACTCTAGCGCCTGGACTGTTCATGGGAATCGGCTCAGACCCGGACGGATGGAGAGAGTACAGCGCCGGACAGTCCTTATTTTCGACCGGCGTATACCACCCCTCGAGAACTCCCGGCGATCCTCTCTTCGAGTACATAGTGGGATTCCTCTCATTATTTGGTTCTCCAATAGTATCGAACTTATTCGTTATAATTACATATATCGTATCTGTCATTGCCTTCTGGAGTATAGCAAAAGGCACGAAATGTCGGTATTTAATAACAGTGCTATACGCCCTTACTCCAGTAATACTCATTAATTCTAATTCTACAGTTGACTATATCCCGGCGTTATCATTTTTGCTATGCTCATATGCATGTTTGAAAATGGGAATACTTAACCTATCTGCCATATTTCTAGCTTTATCTATAGGTGTTCGCATTACCGGGGTCCTTTTTTTGGCTCCGGCTTCACTTTATCTATATCTAAATAAGTTCAGTATTCGAAGGATTATTGTTTATATATTTATTGCATTGTCTATAGGATTCCTATTCTATGTTCCAATACTTATACACGATGGACTAAGAATGTTCAAAATGCCCATTAGTCCATTTGATGCACGTATGTATTTTGTGACCACCGTATACAGAAGTATGATGTTATTTGGACCAATTGCAACAGTGATATTACTAATATGTGTTATAAAAAATATTTTCAACCTGAAAATATCGTTCATAGATGCTATTAGGCGCACGACTCCTGAGGCAATGGTTGAAGTAGTAACCATTGCATTATTTTCCATACTATTTATAAGACATTCTTTAAAAACGCGATATTTGTTGCCAATAATTCCATTTATTTATCTAAATATTACCAGATGGTTTTCAAACAAAGATCTGATCGTCGTTAGTATGGCAATCATATCATTTGGAATCGTCACTGTTGATCTAAAAGGCGGACAATCGGGGGGGAGGCAATTGGCCTTTAGAGCTGCACATGGCCTTATCTATGAGGATATTAAATTAAGAGAACAAATAGAACGTGTTAGGACTCATATAGCAGATCCCCGCATCAATCCAAAGTCCGTTGTTCTTAGCGGCATGGGTGAAATGTTGACTTATCATAATCCAAATCTGATTAAAGCAGACTGGCGCGAAATCTCGGCTGAGATCGATCCTCATGGAATCGAAGAGGGCGACAATGTTTATAGAATCGATAACGGGGTGAAGGATACATACCTTGTTTACGCGATGTCGAAACAGAACATTCAGATCCTTCTCAAGGAAGGGTATTCTATTTATTATTTTGGTGATGCGCCGGCAATCTGTGTCCATTACCTTGGGTATCACCCGAAGGAGTTTGGGACCAAGCTTGACATTTCGGGTTAATCTGCCCATGAGGAAGCCTTTTTCGAGGGGAGAAGAATATGAATGGATTCAAAAGTGATCCGGGATGCCGTAGGGCGGAGGCCGCCATAGCCCTAGCAATTGGTTTTTCCAGCCTGCTCATGTGTCTCTTCGTCGCGCCGGTTTGGGGAGGAACATATTATATGAGAGCGGACGGTACGGCGGCCGGCAAGTCAGCGGCTACGTCATGCTCCTCGGCGACTACGGCCATGTCGGTTGCATCCCATAATAAGCAAACATTCAGCCCCGACGACGTCATTTACCTATGCGGCAGCGGCGGAACTTTTACCTCCAGTATAATCGTCCCTTCCAGCGGGACCGAGGGCCATCCCATAACCTACGCAAACGCTCCCGGCGCTGCGCCTGTAATTGATCTTTCGATGGTGGTTTCCGGGTGGTCCGGCCCGGCCAATGGGGTGTGCACCGCATCCGGCTATGGGCGGGTCCTGTGGGAGGATGACGTGCCTCTACCCCCAGCGTCAAGCCAGACACTGGCGGATGGAAACTGGTACTACTCTATCGGGTCGGGGATAATCCAATACAAGCCGACAGGCGGAACGCCCTCGAATCACACCGTAAGGACAATGTGGATGGGTCCTGACAATACCCCTGCCGGTATCGATTTAAGAAATCAGAGCAATATTACGGTACAGGGATTGACTGTCACCAGGAGTGCAAGCGGCATTCATCACGGCCAGAACCTGACATCGCCCGTTACTCCCATTACAAATATCACTATTCACGACAATACGATCACTAAATCATACTGGGCAATCTGGAGCCAGGTATGCTGCAATGGGATCGAGTCAAACGTATCGATCTACAATAATTCCATTGACTACTGTAACAGCGGAATAAGCGCGTGGTCACAAAGTGATCAGACGCCGGGACATACACAGTATAATACTGGGTACCATATTCATGACAACACCATTAATCATCACTATTCCGCAACTGATGCAATGACGTGGAGTGATATTTTGTTGACCTCATATATTTGGACAGACCACGAGGCAATATCATTTCAAGACGTTCAAAACTCAGTGATAGAGAATAACACTATAATCGCTACCTTTGATAGGACTTTCACCAACAGTGATTGGTGGACGCGAGCATTTATAATTTGTCAAACCAGCGCAATTACGCCAACGACCGGGATTAACTTTCTGCGCAATAGTATTTCAGGGCATTTTGCTCCTGCTATTTATATCTCAGCATTTTCCGGTTGCGCCCCATTTAGCGGAAATGTATTTGCGTATAACTTGCTTCATTATACCGGTAGCGACGGAAGCCAACAATCATTTGCCACACGTTTTCTGTATGACAATCCTATTACCGGGACCAATTATTTTATTAACAATACGATTTCTAACGATAATGCTGGGATTGCAATAAATGTGACAGCCAATAATATTGGGAGCTGGGTGTTTAGAAACAATATCGTGAATTCCCATGATACGTTTTTAGTGAATTCAATCAATAATATTGGGAATATTACGGCTGACCATAATATATATAATACTAGTAACGTAGGCCCTTTCATGATCGGGGCTGCAGGTATGACATTTAGCACCTGGCAGCAAAATGGATACGACACGACAGGCTCACGTGTTGCCAATCCCCTTTTTGTAAACCAATCGGCGGGAGATTTTCACCTGGAAAGCGGCTCGCCCGCCATCCGGGCAGGGGTGAATATCTGCACCGGGGCCGACACTCCCCTTATGGGGTGCATCGGCGCGGGGGCCGGGAAGTATACGGACTGTGCGGGCAATGAAGCGCACAACCCACCGAGCATCGGGGCGTTCGAATTTCAGCGTGGTGCTTTGCCGCCTCCAACGGATTTAAGGTTATCGCCAAAATAGAGGCAGGGAATTAACAGAAACCCCCAAGGGATAATAGTATTTATCGCTGCCAGTTTAGAAAGTAAAGCGTGAGCATATGCAAAACTCTGCCCGATCCTCGACCAAAATTCAGTGTCCTGTTTGCAATCGCCACATTGCATCTCACTTAAGGCGAGTGAGCAGCAAGGAAGCTGCTCAGCATTTCGTATTATACGAAAAGTATCCAGTTCGATTCTTGGAGCTGGCGTCTCACATCGAAGCCCTTTGGGAGAAAGACGTATGCGAGGTCGTCCAGTGTGGTAATTGCGGATTTTGTTTCAGTAATCCATATGTTGCCGGTGATGCCCGCTTTTTCAAACTCGCTTATGGGGAACTGGCGTCGTACCCGCAATGGAAATGGGAGTTTCAAGAAACCTATGAAGTAATTAAAACGCTTTATAAATCAGACTTCAAGTTGATGGACATAGGCGCGGGTGACGGTGCATTTGTGAAAAGACTTGCAGAAGGTATATTACCAATAAATAATATCACCTGTATAGAATTCCCCGATTATGGACGAAAACAAATACTTGATTATGGCATAAAATGTTTAAATGAAGATGTAAGATCTATATGCGACGTCAACCCAGATCTATCCGACAGTTTTGATATAATATGTATGTTTCAGGTTCTTCAACACTTGGATGGGCTTGATATCTTATTCCATAAACTGAATTGCCTGCTGAAAACAGGTGGTAGCCTTTTTGTCGCTTTATCGAACCCAAAACGAATAGCATTTAATGAAGAATATGGAGCCTTGCTGGATATGCCTCCAAGCCATATTGGTCGTTGGAATATAAGATGTTTTGAAGTCGTAGCCGAGCAATATGGATTTAGCGTTGATACTTATAAGATACAACCTTTTGAGTTCATTCCTATGGCTAAACAATTCATCAATTATCGTTATTTGAGGAATGCACAACGGAAGGGTAGTTTCGAGAATAGAATACAGACAATGCAGAATAGGTACATACGCAAGATAATGCGGGTGATCAGTTTCGCAGTGAATACGCTGCTTGCTCTTCCTGCACTTAGAAAAGTGAATTCTGAAATGGGGCAATCTCAGTGGGTGCACCTAATCAAGAGATAACGAGAGTGCACCATCGTCTCCCCGATCTGCTAAGGGCCTGAACTCTTTGTAAGCCTTGGCATCATCACCTATCAAATGTGCTACAACTGTCTCGGCAGGACAGCGATCTGGCATGTAAAGATTTAAAGATCATGCGCATACTTCATTTCATGAATATGGCTCTCAGCGCCGATGAGCTCAGAGTCGGCGGAAAGTCCCTTCGTTCATCCGGTGGATGGATGGCCACACTTCTGGCTCAAATGGCAGACGCAACCGCCCACGAGTTCGCTTGTGTCGGGTTTGCGAAAGTCCATCGAGTCGAGGAATCGCATAATGGTCGCATACACTCTTTCGCGGTGCCGGGGGACCTGCTCGATAATCCGCTCCATCACGCTTTAGCTCGCTATAGCGATTTGGTCGGTAAATGGAAACCCGATCTGATTCACATCCATGGCACTGAAGGCTCTTTCGGTCTCCTGCCTGCGCGCGGCATGATCGCATGTCCTGCGGTGATCAGCCTGCAAGGGCTGTTGGGCCCTTGCTCCGAATGGTATCACTACTTTGGCAATAACAGCATTCTTGATATCGTTCGGATGCATCGGTGGTTTGAGATTCTGTCGATGCGTGGGCAATGGGCGGCATTCCGCAAGATTCGTAAACTGGCCAAAAGGGAGCGGGAGATCATCGCCGGCAACCGTTTCTTCATGGGGCGCACCGTTTGGGATCAAGCCAATATACTCGCTTTGAATCCTTCCGCCCAGTACTTTCGTGGCGGCGAACTCCTGCGTGAGGCATTTTGGCAAAGCCAATGGAGTTTGACCAGGAGCCGGCGACACCGTGTTATTTTTACTAATGCCGGTGGCTATCCGCGAAAAGGCACCGGAACTTTGCTAGATGCAGTCAAGTTGCTGCTGCCCTATTACCCCCATATTGAGATAGCTATCGCCGGGAACATCAGCCGGAGGAGCGGTTACGGCAGGTTTGTTCTTAATCAGATTTCCGAACTGGGTAGTGCAGCAGTTCCACTTGGGCCTTTAACTGCTGAAGAAATGGTCAAAGAACTGCTCAATTCGCACATATTTGTCTCCCCTTCCTATATTGATAATAGCCCCAACGCCGTTTGTGAGGCTCAGTTGCTTGGTATGCCTGTTATTTCGACTTACACGGGGGGGATGCCCAGCCTGATCGACGACGAACGAACAGGTCTGTTCTATCCCCCTGGTGATGTCGCTATGCTTGCGGATAAACTACGAGAGGTGTTCGATAACGACGGCCTCGCCGTTCGGCTCGGCGCGCAGGCGCGCGAAGTCGCCGTCAAGCGGCACGATCCAGCCGCTGTGGTTCAGGAAATACTTCATAATTATGAGAGTATTGTCGGGCGGTCTAACTAAATAGGACATCATTACATCCTGATTCCATGGAAGAACTGGGGCATTATTCCACAGCGGAGAAGGATTTGTCGTTTAAAAAAGCTTTCAGTTTTTTCCCTTGATGTGCTTTCATCAACACCCAATTGCGGCGCTTGCAGATACGATTTTGAGCGCTTTAGTCAGGCGAACGAGGACATAGTCCGGTGTCGGCATGCTGAAAGAAGGATTAAGATTTTCCCTGAATATTGTCAATCGGGTTTTAATTCCTCCATCCTATGTACTTCGCAATGCCGGAGTTATCATTTTATTTCACAGCAATTCGGCCCGCAGGCATCGATCTCTCGAAGGTCTGGGGGTCTGCAATTCCTCTCCTCAGCGCATATTAAAACTCATTGGCATTCTGCGACAGCATTATAGGATATTGTCCTTTGAGGAGTTTGCGGATTGCGCTCACAGAGGTAAGAGCCTTCGTGGGTCGGCGCTGATAACCTTTGACGACGGATTTAAGTCGGTTTACCAGGACCTCTACGGACCGATGAAGGAAACTCGTACCCCGTTCATTATTTTTATAAATTCGAGTCTCTGCGAAAACACGAGACTATCTTGGATGCAAAAATTATCCTTGATAATACAAAAACATAAATTGGGTCAGTTATTAGAGGCCTTGAGGAGCAGAGGCTGGCGTGGATGCGATAAAATTCCCATAATCAACGTTTCATCTTTCTCGGAAGTAAGGGTTCCTTTTATTCATTTTTATGATCTGCACATTTACAATGATGTATTCGATTTATTTTTGAAAGAATTGGGCATATCCGAGGAAGATGAAGCGTGTAAAGCGAATTTATATCTTTCCAGGGATGATTTGTGGGAAATGCGAGACCTCTGTACCCCTGGTAATCACACTCACAGTCATTCGAATGTCGCCAACCTGAAGTGTGAACACCTGAACAACGAGTTTAGTAAATGTAATGACTTTATTAACGACATTGGATTGAACAGACCAATTCCATTTTCCATTCCGTTCGGTCCCAAAAGCTATCTTACCAGTGCAGTACAGAATGTTACACATAAGTCTAGCCAATTTATATTCTCCGCATATGGGTTCGGTAACTTTCGTGGTAGACAGCTCCATTTTAGAAGGTTTAACGGAGATGATTTAAGAATACGGACATTTGATGATATCATCCACTTTGTTACAGGTATAAATTACACAAGTCAATATCTATTGGAATGGATGAATATAATTGCAGGCAGATGAGTATCATTTCGCGTGCACTTTGTATTACCTACTCTATTAGAGATAGATAAAGCTTTTTCCACATATTGACAAGTACTAGTGGTTATGATGAAACACAAATGATCTGATTACGAGTCGATACGACTGGTCAATTTCGATAACTTTAGTTCAATAGGGTGATATGAGATTGCTTATGGCTTCAAACACTTCAAGTAAATGTATTCGTGATGAAGACATCCCTGTACTTTTGACTGTCTTTAATAGGCCGGAAAAGCTAAGAGCAGTTGTCCAGAATTTGAGACAGATCAGGCCGAAGCGTCTTTTCGTGGCTGCCGACGGTCCCCGACGCGATCACTCGGAAGATGCTGAAAAATGTCAGCGGGCAAGGCTAGAAGGAACGAACGTTGACTGGGATTGTCACGTAGAAACAAGATTCCTGAACGATAACATAGGTTGCGATCAGGCTATTCCTTCGGCAATAGACTGGTTTTTTCAACATGTTGAGCATGGTATCATTCTTGAGGACGATTGTATAATTCATCCTCACTTTTTTGCATTTTGCGGAGAACTGTTGATTAGATACTCAAATGATGAACGTATAATGCAGTTGTCCTCGCTTTCACCATATCCACCTAGAGCACATCATTATGACTATCACTTTAGCCGGATCTTCCGCCCCAGTGGAGGCTGGGCCACTTGGCGACGCGCTTGGAATCATTTCACGATGGACTTGCATCGATACAGTGACCGTGAAGCACTGGCAATTTTGCAAGCCTCTCGGCAGGATCGTGCCGTCTGTCGCCAAAAATACAAGTTACTACAGGAATTCAAAAAAGGATCCCTCAGACATTGGAGCGCATGGGACGTTAAGTGGGGTATGTCTTGTGCATCCCAAAATGGGCTGAACATAGTGCCAGAAAACAACTTGATGAACAATATCGGTTTCGACACAGACAGCACCCATACTAGGTCAATCAATCCGGTTTTCGAAAATCTTCATGTTCAGCCGCTCCGATTTCCCATACGTCACCCCAGCTTTGTGTACGCGGACAGCCAACCGGAAAGAAGTTTAGAAAGAAAGGTATACAGTCGCCTTCCTGCAAAGAGTCGATGTATGTATGTATTGCGCCGCGTTTTGGGGGCGTTGGTATATCTCCGTGAAGTCCTTCCTTTCTGATAGTATGTGCAAATGACGTACATTCAATTATAAGAGAAGTGAATAGGGAGTTACAATATGGCAGGGTCACATGAATATTCTTTTATTTGACACAGCTATTGCATCGACAAATATAGGTGATGTCATTATTATGGATGCTATTGTTAGAGAATTGACGGAGATGTTTCCAAATGCATGTTTCGTGAATACTGCAACTCACGAAGTTATTGGAAGAACGACATATAGGTTAGTTAATGATGCTGACTACTCGTTTGTATGTGGAACTAATTTATTATCGTCAAATATGAACTATTATAATCAATGGAAGATTAATTTATTCGATTCTATATCTTTGCGTGACATTATTCTTATGGGTGTTGGCTGGTGGCAATATCAAAGACGGTGCAACCTATACACGCGAATATTGCTAAGACAAATTCTAAATAAATCATTCTTACATGCAGCTAGAGATGAGTACACAGTTGACAAATTAAAGTGCGCTGGGATTACAAATGTAATTAATACTGGATGTCCAACTATGTGGCGGCTGACAGAAGATTATTGCAGTACCATACCAACCAATAAGGCAAACTCGTGTGTATTTACATTAACTGATTATAAGCAGAATAAGAACGCTGACGTGCAGGTTATTAATACCATTATTAATAACTATGAAAAGACATATTTTTGGCCTCAAGGCGTTGGCGACAAACAGTATTTCGCAGCACTCGAACTAGATAACAATGGTATTATTGTTGTAAATCAAGGTTTGAAGGCATATGATAATCTTCTGTCGATACATAGTGATATTGATTATGTTGGAACAAGGCTTCATGCAGGAATTAGAGCCATGCAGCATAAAAAAAGGTCTATTATTCTATCAGTCGACAATCGTTCGGAGGAGATAGGGAAAGACACCAAGTTGGAGGTTCTTCCACGTGCAGAGATTGAACGTTTATCTAGACGTATACAAACACCGTTCAAAACGCAACTGCAAATAAATCAAAAAAACATCGAGATTTGGAAGAGGCAGTTCAGCACGGCTTCTTTGCGTGACTAATCGGGGTCTTAACCGCGGGAATATCTATTATTGGTGTGGCCTAAGCGAGCTCAGTTCTGCCAGTTATGAGGCATTCATGCGCGTACTGCATTTTATGAATATACCATTCAGCGTTGCTGAGATCAGATCCGGCGGGGCGAAACTTAAGGGTTCCGGGGGGTGGATGGCTACGCTTCTGGCGCAAATGTTGAGAGATTCAAATAACGAGTATGGTTGCGCGGCGTTTGGGAGAGTAGACAAGGTTGAGGTTTCGCGCGATCATCGGTTAGACTGCATCACATTGCCTAATTCTCTGAACAAAAGATCGCCGGGTGACGCTCTGCGCGTGATTCGTGATTTGACTGATCGATGGAAACCGGATCTCATTCACATACATGGCACTGAATCTCTGTATGGCCTCCTCACTGCGCGAAAGTTGGCGACATGTCCGTCGATAATCAGCCTTCAGGGGCTTTTGGGACCTTATTCCGAAAGGTATCACTTTTTTGGAAAGCCCAGCATCATGGAAATCGTCAGGATGCACCGCTGCCTGGAGATCATGAGTATGCGTGGGCTCTTGGGTGCATTTGTCGGGATGCGAAGATCGAGCAAGAGGGAGCGCGAGATTATCAAAGGCAACCGCTTCTTTCTGGGGCGCACCAAATGGGACCGAGCCTATGTACGCGCTCTGAATCCGTCTGCGCGGTATTTTCATGGGGGAGAGCTTATGCGGGAGCCCTTCTGGAAGGACCAATGGAGCTTGGGACCAGCGCGGCGGCATCGAATCATTTTTACAAACGCCGGCGGCTATCCGAGAAAAGGCACCGCGATCTTGACGGAGGCTCTCAAATTGCTGCTGCCCTATTACCCCGATGCCCAGTTGGCCATCGCCGGAGCGGTCAGCCATAAGAATGGTTATGGTAGGTATGTGCGTGGTCGAATCAAAGAGCTGGGCAACGCCGCAGTTGAACTTGGGCCGTTAAGTGCAGAGGAAATGGTCAGCGAGCTGGTCAATTCGCATGTATTTGTCTCCCCCTCTTATATCGACAACAGTCCTAATGCGGTTTGTGAGGCTCAATTACTAGGCATGCCTGTTATTGCAACCTACACCGGAGGAGTCCCCAGCCTGATCGACAGCGGACGAACCGGTCTGTTCTTTCCGCCCGGCGACGCGCCGATGCTTGCGGCCAGGCTGAAGGAGGTGTTCGAGGACGACTGCCTTGCGGCGCGTCTCGGCGCTCAAGCGCGCGAAGTTGCCGTAAAGCGGCACGATCCGACCACAGTCGTCCACGAACTATTTGCCAATTATGAAACGGTTCTGGGACAGTCCCGTTGAAAAGGACGTTATCATACCTTATTTCGTCGGAACCATTGCAGGACAACCCTAAATGAGGCAGATAACTCGCGACAGCCTTCCCCACCTGGTGGAATGTCTTCGAGTCCTTGCTAAAAGGCAATGGTACTCTTTTTGGGCTCGTTTGGCCGCGCGGTGGTGGGGTGTGAGCCTTGGTTCGGGTTGTATTTTTAACGGGTTTCCCCGGTTTCGCCGACATCCGCGCAGTATGATCGCCATCGGAGCGGGCTGCATATTCAACTCTTCCCCTGCTTCTAATCTGATCGGTGTAAACCGACCATGCATCGTATCGACGCTCAAGGAAAGCGCCCAGGTTCACATAGGGCCAAATTGCGGTTTCAGCGGGACGGTTATTGGATGTGCAACCAGTATCGTTCTCGAAGAAAATGTCCGGTGCGGCGCCAACACCACGATTACCGATACGGATTGGCACACCGATGACCCGCGCACGGGCCCCGACGCGCCTGTGACAATTGAGAAGGGGGTTTGGCTGGGTGTCAATGTCACTGTCCTCAAGGGCGTCACAATCGGGGAAAATACCCTCGTGGCGGCCGGAAGCCTGGTGACCGGTTCCTTGCCGGCTAACGTGATGGCCGGCGGTGTTCCCGCAAAGGTTCTCAGGGAAATCGACGCACGCAAACTGAGGGCAAGCGGTGAACAATAAACTCAATGTAGTCTTTATGGGAGGATTCACCTACCCTAAGGGCATGGCGGCGACAAGACGGGTTCAGAACGTAATCAGCGCGCTCAAGGAGTATCCCGACGTGGCGGCGCGGGTCATCCTGCAGCGCCAGTCCAGTAAGGATAACGTTCTCTACGGAACATACCGGGGAACTCCGTATGAGACGGTCATGGGGGACCTCTTTCGGGTAAAGATGTTTATAGCGCTACCGCTGCTTTGCCACAGAACCGGTGCTGCACTAAAAAGGGCGTTCAGACCTGACTCCAACAATGTGATCTATTTCTACGGCCCTCTGTTTCTGGATAGTGTCGCTCCTCTGCGCTGCGCACAAAAACTCGGGTACAAGATTGTCTTCGACGTCATCGAAGATTTCGGACTTACAAAGGAGGTTTCCCGCTCTTTTTATCAATATCTGAGGGGCAGCCTGACAAACTGCATTTCGTCACACATCAGGGAGCTGTCATCCGGGATTGTCACAATCAGTTCCTACCTGGAAGAAAATTGCAGAAAGCTTACCAAGGGAAAGGTCCCTGTTCACTACCTGCCTATTTCCGTCGATATGGCGTCTTTTCCCGAGAAAACATCGAGGACGAATCACCAGATTTCTTTTTTTTATGCGGGCAGCTTTGGCAAAAAAGACGGAGTCCCGATTCTGCTCGATGCATTCGACAGATTGGCGCAAAATTATGGGAATATACGTCTGGTTCTCACCGGCCGGGGCGATGCGCAGGCAATGGAGGAATTTTTCTCGCGCCGGGAGTCATCCCCACATAAAGGCCGAATAGAATTCAAAGGTTATCTGGACGAAGAGGAATACTATTCCTTGCTGAATGACGTTGATATCCCTTGCATGACCAGAGTGAACGTTCCTTTCGCCAACGCCGGATTTCCCTTCAAGCTGGGTGAATTTCTTGCGACAGGAAAACCCGTCATCGCCTCCCGTGTCTCCGACGTCGACAGATTTCTCGTGAACGGACGGAATGCAATGCTCGTGGAGCCCGGATCGAGTGTGGAAATATGCGAAGCAGCGGAGTTCCTGATTAATAATCCGGACTCCGCAGCGGCCATAGGCATGCGGGGACGTGAAGTCGCCAGGACCTTTTTTGACTACAAACGGCAGGGGAAGGCGCTGCTCTCCTTTCTTGAAAACTTATAATTGTTTAGATGGCGAGGCCAAATCAGTTGAAAGTGGAGGTTAACGGCACACCGCCGAGCGCTGCGATCCGTGCGAACGCTACGATCCTGAAAGATTGGATCGCTGCTATCGGATCGAAGATGTCCGGGAGCCAACAGACGATCCGCTCTGTTCTCGCGCTTCTCAGCAGCAATATCACCGCGTCGGTACTCGCCGCCGTCGGCGGCCTGCTGGTCGCCCGCTTCATCGGGCCGGAGGTGAACGGGTCATTCAACGCTTATACAATTCCTTTAAGATATTTGGTATTCCTGCACCTTGGCACATGGGACGGACTCTGGCGCCAAATCCCCTATTACGTCGGCATGGGAATGCCGGAACGGGTTGACGCACTTGCCTCCGCCGCCGGAGCTTTCAATCTTTTCCTTTCGATTGTCGTGTCCTGCGGCTTCTTGTTGGGCGCGGCATATAGCCTGGCTCATCATGATCTCTATGGTGTTGCCGGGTGGCTCTCTCAGGTGCTTTGTTGCTGGGGGATTTTTTATGGCGGCTATCTCACCTCGACCTACCGCACATTGCATCATTTCGTTACCCTCTCCAGGATTCAGGTATACCAGACACTGCTGAACTTCGGTATGGTCTTCTCTTTGCCTTTCATCGGTTTTTATGGCCTGTGCGCGCGCGTAGGCTTTCCGGCGTTCTTGTCAGTGTGGCTTTATCATCGATCCCGGCCGCTCGAGGTAAACTATCGCTTCGATAAAAAAGCCTTTTGGGAGCTTATCAGGATAGGACTTCCTTTCAGTTTCTGGGGGAACCTTTATACATCCGTCTGGACTGCAACGGAAAGCGCCCTGGTGCTTTCGCTCGCAGGTATATCCGACCTGGGGCTCTTTTCGGTTGCAATCGTTATGGCTGGGGCGCTGAACTCCCTGCCCAATGCAATATGGCAGGTCCTGACTCCACGCGTTGTCACAAACCTTGCGCGGGAGGGAAGCGTGCGCAGCGCCAACGCACGGATCGTTTGGGTTACTGCGGGGCTTACGGGATTCATGATTCTGCTCGCATGCGCAGGCTCGTTTTTGTTGGATATACTCGTTCCTCATCTCATCCCCAAATACGTTGCCGGTATTCCGGTAATGAAGGTGTGCCTCTGGTTTCCAGTTATACAGGCGGCGTTTCTGCCGATGAATACCCTTTTCGCGACAGGGAGGCAATGGCTTTACGGCCGCGGCGTGATCGCCGGAATCATCGTTTTTGCCATAGCCACTTATCTGCTGTTACCCGCGATCGGCGGGCTTCTCGCGGTTGCGGCAGGGTCTCTGCTGGGGCGCGCCGCCAGAACGATCGCCGGATATCTGGACCTGATTGTCTTGACGAGACGTGAAGGATTAGATTCCAAACTGTGACTAATTTTCCGGCTCCAGATGACCAGGAAATCGTTCCATGCCAGGCCCCCGCTGCCTACTCCCGGAATGCAGGCGAGAGGAAACCAGTCATTGCTTTTCTCGTGGGGATGGCACTCATCGCTGCCTCCATCTTTCTCGGGCGTTCGTTCGTTTTCTTCTTTTCTTTTGTGGCTTTCTCGATTGTTATGACCCTTGTCTGGAGGAAAGCAGCTCTCCCCTGGATATTCCTGACTTCCATAGCCGCGGCATCCCCTGTGGCTGTATCCAAAGAGCAGTTCACATGCAATTTCATATTTGCTCTTTGGTTTACATTTCTTAACCCTCGGTATTTGTTTCGGCTTCCCAAATGGATTTATGTTCTGTTCGGCATGGCGTTATTAGGCCTTATTAGCAGCTCGATCAACTGGACGTCCGTCGGTATTATAAAAGGCATAATGCGTCAGGGGGCATTAGCGTGCAATTTCCTTCTGGGGCCGATAATATTTTTACCCATGATTTACGTGAGAATGAAGGAAACTCGAGACCCTGCGGCCAACCTGATGGGCCTGTTATTTTGCTTGATAGTCCCCATGACATTGATACTTCTTTCGGCAAAATTGTTCGGGACCGTGACGAACGCCTGGGAAGCCTCTCAGCACCTTGGCCTTGCTGAAGGTTACATCGAGTATAAACTTGGCAAGGTGAACATAAGCTTCATGAGAACGGATATCGGATTTATCCTGGCAGCCCTGATTTGTGCGTCGACCGCGGTAACGGTTTCCCAGGTCAGAAACCTGTACAGGTTGATATCAGGAGCATGCCTGGCGTCAAACGTGTATCTTCTGCTTGTCACCGCCAGTTTCGGAAGCATTTTTGCCACCCTTTGCGGTCTGGCCGCCATATTCTGTCTTCAGGTCCGTACGGTCAGTTTGGCAAAGGTGTTCGCATCCGGGGCCGTTATTTGCTGCATGCTTGGATTGACATTCGTTCTGCTGCCCCCGAACGTGAAAGCGTACCTGGGCAAACGGTACGAGCATCGAGTTACTAATGCGGATACCGACAGGGTTGGGCTGTGGGCTCGCGCAGTGGAGCAATTCCTTAGGCATCCCGAGGGTGTCGGCTTCACCTTATCAGTCGGAGATAGAGTAAAATCCTTCACGCACAACGATTACTTAGCCTATGCCGTAAGCTATGGTCTTACAGGAGGATTGGCCTATATATCATTCGTTTTAGGATTGCTGCTCTCTTTTTTTCGAGTGCGAAGCCAAACAATCCATGACCCCTCCGCGCTTGCCGTATATCTGGCCGGCCTTGGCGTTTGTATCGCAGTCGCCGTGAATTCCATGACTGATCATATGACGGAAAGCCGATGCTATTTTAACCTGATATGGTCCATTGTCTGGTACAGTTATTTTTGCAGCCGTCCCCTGCAAATAGATGGCGCCGAGTAGGTGAGCAACACAAGGAACGACCTTGACTGAGTTCGGAACCATCAAAACTGTTAAAATCGCCATTAGGCATCAATTGAGCAGGATTGTCCAAAGATTTCGCTATTTCTACTACAAGACTCAAGGGTATGACATTCACATATCTACTAGAATGGAAAGACGATTGAATCTTGACAGAGTGAATGCGAAAGGCATTCACATTGGCAGAAATACTCTTATAACATCACAGGTTACTATTCTCAGCCACTATGTGCAGGTAGATGGGAGTCACAACGTCGGTCATGTTGATACGTATATAGGCGATGATTGTATTGTTGGCATTGGTGCGATTATATTACCTGGTGTGCGAATCGGGAATAATTCTGTAGTTGGGGCAGGATCTGTAGTTACCAAGGATGTTCCTCCTAATGTTATAGTTGCAGGCAATCCCGCACGAATTATCAAATCTAATATCCGACACGGGTAGAACATTGCTGTAGATGTCGACAACATCTTCCCTGGTCTGTCTAAATCATTAAGGAATCAACTGTAATAAAACATAATTCAGACAGGCGACCAAAAGTCATAAACAAATATGTTGATGCGAAATGTGGGTGGCAATATTATTCTTATTGGATAGATATAATGATTACCTTCTCTGACCATACCGCTGCTTACACGGTAATGTATATTGGCTTTCCAGTTCTAATATTTATCTCACTTAAAAGACCATCATCAGATGATCCATTTTCTCTGAACAATACATCTATTATAAAGGGCATGGCTATACTACTTATCGCTTTACATCACTTTGCCCAGGCAGTTCCTGGATCACATATGAGATTATTTGTAGCAAGTGGATACTTATCCGCCAGTATGTTTTTCTTTTTATCTGGTTATGGACTTGCTTCATCGTACTTGATTAACGGCAACAAGCTGGAAGGATTTATTCAAAGGCGACTTTTTCGTGTTGTCATACCATTTGTAATAGTAAATATACTGACTCTTATCTATAACTATTACAGTGGCGACATGGTCCCTAATGTACTAGATATTGCATATATTTTGGGTCTCAAATTATTGGATTGCGTAATGTGGTATGTTGTTGTCACACTCATGCTTTACATGGCATTTTATCTTATCTACAAATACCTAGATACACCACTATCCCATATAGTATTGGTTATATTTATAATGAATTACAGTGTAACATGTTATCTATTCCATGTTCATACATATTGGTTCATGACAACATTCGCTTTTCCAATCGGCATAATCACAGAGTATTATAATAAGTATACTGTACATTTTGCGCGCAGATATCGACCACATCTCATCGTTGCGGCCGCATTCACATTTATGATAAGTTATTACGTAGTTTATATGAATATTAATGGATATGCCCTTATATGCACTTATATTTCTTCGTTTAGCTTCCTTCTTATTGTATTGTGTATTCTTTTAACGTATCGGTTACAAAGTAGATTATTTAATGCCCTTGGTATCATATCATACGAACTCTATCTTGTTCACAACAAGGTAATTAATCCTCACGTCATTAATACATTTGGCGAGAGTCAGTATCTAATAGTTGTTTTTATTGCTTTAGTTGTTATATTATCTGTCGTGTTACACAAGGCCCTAAGATATCTTATCGTTCACTTTCCATCTAAAATAAGAAACAGTACGATTGCAACAGTTGAGTCTGCTCCAGTAAGAATCGATATGTTGTAGTATCCAGATCTTAGATATATATCATGCGAAACTCAGTGAGAGGCGCAATGGGATTTCCCCAGGAAAGCTGCAACCCGTAGGTGAAACTTTGGGCAAGCAGAGGTTGAGAATACTGGTAGTGACCAACATTTATCCGACTCGCGAGAGGCCCTTCATGAGTACTTTTGTAAGGGAACAGGTCGAGTCAATGCGGGAACTTTATCACGATCTTACCATAGACGTTCATGTCATCGAAGGGGACAGGCCAAGAGGGGCATACCTGCGGGAGATGCTTCGCCTGCCCTTTGTCGTGAAGAAGGGCAAATATGACATTGTCCATGCCCATTTCGGACTGACTCTCGTTTCGACCCTCTTTGTCCGTGTTCCCGTGGTAGTTACGTTTCACGGCTCCGACTTATTGGTGAACCATACCAGGCATGTTTCCAGACTCCTGGCGCCAACGGCATCGAAAGTCATAGTCGTCGCGCAAAGGCTCAGGGAATGTCTCGGCTATGGAGAGGTGGTTCCATGCGGCATTGACGTGAAGAAGTTCGCACTCCCGTCTTATTGCGGAAACGGGTCCGGTCCGAAGCTGCCCGGCAAACTCAAGGTATTATTCCCGTCTGATCCACGAAGAAAAGAGAAAAACTACGGCCTTTTTCAAGATGTCTGTAAGGAGTTGGAAGGGAGAGGAGGCAGGATAAAACCGATTCATCTCGTGAACATCGACCGCGCGAGTGTGCCCGAGGTTTATTGGAATTCCGATGTCATGCTTCTTACATCTTTTTCCGAGGGCTCCCCCACTGTGATAAAAGAGGCGATAGCTGCAAAGCTTCCGTTCGTTTCCGTTGACGTGGGTGACGTAAAGGAGTGGGCGGCAATGGTCGACTTTGGAGTGGTGGCGTCAGATAGAGACCCGAAAACTATCGCAGATGCGGCGTTTGCCCTCATGACGCGAATCGAGCAGCGGCAATCGCTGGATAATAGGAACTGTCTCGAAGTGATGAATATCGAGAACATAGCCGGAAGAATCAGAGGCATATATAATCATGTCTCTTTTATGCAGGGGCTTAGGTAATTGCGCAAAGAAGAAGCTAATTTCAGCTTCCCAATTGCCACTGAAAAAGCGTGTGTTCGACAGGGGCTGCAACCTGCTTGAAATCTGAAAAATATTTGTCGTGAGTTCTGATATCAAAGGCCGCAGTTCACAAAGCTTAAAACCTCAGGTCCGAACCTGGCGCGGCGCCAGGGAGACAATATTAATGGTTAAGATCGATCACTCTATATTAACTCTTTCCCGCAGTCACGTTTTACACACACCATTAGCGCGAATCTCGGTTATGTATGTGGCAATAATTGTGTTGACATTCGCCTCGCTGCTTTTTGGCCGGCACCCTCGTTATTCCTGTAAGAGTAACGACCACACTTGGTAAATTTCTGAGGAGGCTTAAGGTGTGTTTGTTGACTGTCGTTGTACCATGCTATAATGAAGAAAACACTTTATCGTCATGTATAAATAGAGTTCTTGCTATCATGGATCAAGAGCTATCACTTGAGATAATAATAGTCGATGATTGTTCAAAAGATGGTAGTTTGGCAATAGCCAAAGAACTTGAGAGCGTTCATCCCGAAGTTACCGTTGTTGAACATCCGGTCAATAGAGGGAAAGGTGCTGCACTGCGGACAGGTTTCTCCAAAGCAAACGGCGATTTTGTCGCCGTTCAAGATGCTGATTTGGAATATGACCCTATGGACTTAAAAAGGCTGCTTCGTCCATTGAGGGATGGCAAGGCCGACGTCGTTATTGGCTCACGTTTTCTCTCTTATGGGGAACATCGGGTACTCTATTTTTGGCATTATCTTGGAAACCGCTTTTTGACATTCCTTTCCAATATGTTTACCGATCTAAATCTCACAGACATGGAAAGCTGCTACAAAGTATTCAAGAAAAAAATCATCGATAAAGTGGATATACGGGAGGATCGATTCGGTTTTGAGCCCGAAATTGTTGCAAAGGTTGCACATATGGGTGTCTCAATTTACGAAATGGGAATTTCTTATTATGGTCGTACTTATTCCGAGGGGAAAAAAATAGGTGTTAAGGATGGATTTCGAGCACTCTACTGCATTTTTCGGTATAATGCTTACAGAGTGCCTTTGCCTATACAGTTTATGATATACCTGCTAATTGGAGGCATTGCAGGCGCCGCCAACCTTCTTATTTTTCTGTTGTTGCTAAAAACAGCCGGGACACTTGTTGCCGCCGGTGCGGCATTTGTGCTGGCCGCTTTGCTGAATTACTATTTGTGCATCGTCTTATTATTTCGAAGAAACGCACGATGGAACACACCTCTCGAGCTGCTATGGTACACGGTGGTGGTGGTTGCAATCGGTCTAGTAGACATTGCGATCACCAAATCCCTTATACTAGGCGGATTTTCGCCGGCAGTTTCCAAATCATTGGCAACATTGATCGGACTGGTGCTGAATTTTGCGGGAAGACGCTACGTAGTGTTTCCGGAAACCCGCTCACCGAAATAATATTAACGGATGGATAATGAAAGACGCTATAAAACTTTTTCCATTGTTTCTGTTCTATGTTGTTATTATAATTTTATTGCACTCTGACACATTACAGTTCGATGAGAGTGGATATGTACATTTCGCTGGCAATCTCACGCACGGCTTTTATGCTGACAAGCAGGACATTAATTTGTGGTGGGGCCCCGGATATCCGATTATCCTTATGCCTTTTGTAGCCATCAACTCACCCGTGATTCTCATGCGGCTCGTAAATGCAGTCTTCCTCTTTTGTGCTGTATTGTATTTTTATCGTACGTTATGCAAATATATTGATGGTAACCACCTTCTATTGTTTTCGTATTTGTTTGGTTTATACCCACCCAATATTATCCTATCCTATTGTTTGTTAACTGAATCATTCTCTTTGTTTTTAGCATCTGGCTTTGTATATTATTTCACAGACACAATTTCTAAAAGTGCTGCATCGATGCGACGCACTATTTATTGTAGTAGTTTTCTGGCGATGCTGGCCTTAACCAAGGTTATATTTGGTTATGTTTTAGTGGTTGCGTTGATATGCTTGTTTGCAGCATACTTGCTATATCGCACTTATGCATACAAGCGCTCGTTGATTATAGCTGCATTTGCGTTGATGATGTGCTCGCCCTATTTAATATACACATACTCGGTGTCAGGTAAAATCTTTTATTGGGGGAACTCTGGGGGAATGTCGCTGTACTGGATGTCAACCCCGTATGCAAAGGAATATGGGGATTGGAAGGCAGAAGAGGCATTCGACTCTAATCCCAGCCTTTGGAACCACCATCACGAGTTTTTCGACAGCTTAAAGGGCCTGAATAAAGTCGAGGCTGATGCCAAATTCAAGGACAAAGCAATTGACAATATAGCCAAGAAGCCAAGCAAATTCGCTATCAATGTGTTATGCAACCTTGGAAGAATATTCTTTTCTTACCCTTTTTCATACGCTGAACAGATACCTACTACTTATTTTTATTTATTCCCGAACATGTTCATTTGTGTGTTTTTGTTAATAATCCTGGTTTTACTGTTCACACGTAAGGTGACTATGCCAGTGGAACTATTTATGTTGCTGGCATTTACTTTTATATACTTGGCAGAGAGCTCTTTATTGAGTGCATATTCTCGGATGTTTAATGTAACACTACCCGTAATTGGGCTTATTATAATTTACACGATTTATCATTATGTAAATAGGGTGAAGTGCTAGCAAGTGGGTATAGAACATTACCATTTTAGTGTGTTATTTCGCACATAATCGCATACGGTATGTCTCAATAGATTATTGTATTAGGTACCTTTAACCGAAGCAGGCAGTTTTTTGCATTTGCCGTCATTACGGCCCTGTGCATATTCGAACCCAGCCGGATGAGATGAACTGAGATGAAAATCTGGATCGACCTTTCAAACTCCCCGCATGTAAATTTTTTCGCAGGGATGATCGAAGAATTGCGCAAGGAACACACGGTGCTTCTGACTTGCCGCCCCCATGCAAATACAATTGAACTGTTGGAACAAACGGGTTTTTCCTATCACACCGTCGGCAGGCACTATGGACGGCACGCAGTCAATAAACTTGCCGGGCTGTGTATCCAAACCGCTCAATTGTGTCGTTTCCTGAAAGGCCGCCGGATTGACGTCAGCATTTCACACAGCGTTTTTTACGCTCCACTGGTTGCACGACTCCTTGGAATCCGGAGCATATACATGAACGATAATGAGCATGCGGAGGGGAACAGGATCGCCTTCCTTTTTGCTGACCGAATCCTGATCCCGGAGTTCTTGGACCCTGGCAAGGTTTTCCGGCAGTGGGCAAAGCCCCTAAATGTCACTGCCTACCCTGGAGTCAAGGAAGGCATCTACCTGTGGCGATACAGGCCATCGGAACTCGGCGCCAATCCTGTTCCCGAAAAACGCGGCATGCCGACCATTTTTATCCGCCCCGAACCCTTGACGGCGCAATATTACAACGGCGGGGTGAATTTTATGGATGACCTGCTTGTCGGGCTCAGAGAAAGGTTTAGTCTTGTTGTGTTGCCCCGAAGCAAGGCCCAGGAGTTTTACTATAGGCAGCAAAAATTCGCCGGGATCCATGTGCCGGATAAGCCTATAAGACTAACGCAGATCATGGAAAACTGTAACCTGTTCATCGGAGCGGGAGGAACGATGACTCGGGAAGCGGCGGTGCTCGGCATTCCTACCATTTCCATTTACCAGGATGAACTTCTGGATGTTGACAGGTACTTAATCGAAAAGGGCGCTATGATTCATGAGCGTCACCCGAATGTATCCCTTGTCGCCAAATTCCTCGAAAATAGCGGCAAAAGGACTGCAGACCCGGAGTTGATGCGTAAGGGGAAGCAAGCCTACAATCTGGTTATGAATGCTATCTTGTCAAACGGCCGAGAAACTCATTAGGGGAAAATTGAGGCTACTTTCAGGGGAGAAAATGATGAAAGTGCTGCTCGTCGCGGGCGCACGGCCCAATTTTATGAAAATCGCCCCAATTTACCGGGAAGTGATGAAGCACTTCGGTATAGATTGCAAGCTTGTTCATACCGGCCAGCATTATGATTATGATATGTCGCAGGCATTCTTTGGCGACCTTGAGATCCCGACGCCCCATTTCTTCCTGGATGCCGGATCCGGATCACACGCCGTACAGACCGCGAAAATCATGACCGCATTTGAAAAGGTTTGTGGAGAAGCAAAACCCAACCTGGTCATGGTTGTAGGCGATGTGAATTCCACACTTGCGTGCAGCATCGTGGCCAAGAAACTTCTCATCGAAGTCGCCCACGTCGAAGCTGGTCTCAGGAGTCATGATTTGACCATGCCTGAAGAGATCAACCGCATAGTCACCGACTCTATCACAGATCACTTCTTCGTTACGGAGCAAAGTGGGGTTGAAAACCTTATCCGAGAGGGCAAGTTAGAAGAACGCATCCATTTTGTTGGTCATGTGATGATCGACAACCTGTTCCACCAACTCAAGCGTCTCGAAAACGGTTACAAGCCGCCGGCCGCTATATCGGACCTCAAGGCGAAAAGCGGCGCTTATATTTTTCTTACCTTGCACCGGCCTTCCAACGTGGATCGACCTGAAAAACTCATTGAAATTGCGGACACACTGAACACTATTGCAAAAGAACATCGCATAATCTTTCCTGTGCACCCGAGGACAAGACAGAGACTTGATCAGTTCCAGGTACCACTATCGTCGAATATCGTACAACTTCCGCCCTTGAGCTTCAGGGAAGCACTGTACCTCTGGAAGGACGCTAGGATGATTATGACCGACAGCGGCGGGCTGCAGGAGGAAACCACATCCTTGCGAATACCCTGCATAACTCTGCGGGAAAATACCGAACGCCCTATCACGATTGAAATGGGTACAAATATGCTGGGCGGGACTACAAAAGAGTCAATTTGGGAAGCCTACAAACTCTCTCTTTTAAAACCTGAGGCTAGCTCGGCACCTCCGAAATGGGACGGCCGAGCATCTGAAAGAATCTGGGAAATTCTGCTCAAAATCTATTCCTGAAAAATAATCTACCCAGAAATGACTGCTCAGAGAACAGCATGGGCAAGCAAGGCCGGCTGGTCTCTTGTGGCACGGCAGATCAAATACGTTGACAGTTAGAGCACTGGCATAGCCCTGCTTTGCGATCGATGGCTAACAGGAGGAAATGGAAGTGATCAGATTGGGTTTTGTCGGTTTTGGCCGAATGGGTATAACTCATTTTGCCGTTCTCAATTCACATCCCAGCGTCGAAGTCTCCGGTGTCGTGGATTCATCTTCAATTATGCGCGGCCTGGCCGCGAGTTATCTCCAAAAGAAGGTTTACTCCAGTCATCAGGAGATGTGCAGGGAAACTCAACTGGATGGCCTTGTTATCAGTACCCCCAACGATTCACACTCGGAACTTATTGAATTTGCAATCGAGCACGGGCTTCACGTGTTTGTCGAGAAACCTTTTGTCATGGACCGGTCTGCCGGCGAGCGGATTTTAAATCTTCTGGATGGAAAAGAGTTGGTTACTCAAGTCGGATACGTAAATCGGTTCAACGAGGTTTTCCAGGAGGTCAAATCCATTCTGGATGATTCCCTTTTGGGGGAGGTGGTGAATTTCCGGTCGGAAATGTATGGACGGACCGTCCTCAAAGAGTCAAGCGGCATGTGGAGGGGGAAAAAGGAAGCAGGGGGCGGAGTCTTGTATGATTTGGGGTCTCATGCTCTGGACCTGGCAGTCTTTCTCATCGGCAAGCCTGACAGAGTTTGCGGAAGCGTTATGCAAAGCATCTACTCTTCCGAGGTGGAGGACATCCTTTGCTCCACCCTCATTTATGACAAAGGTATCACCGGGTCCGTAAGGGTGAACTGGAGCGATGAGTCCTGTCGAAAAGCAGGGAACCTAATAGAGGTTATAGGTAAAAAGGGTAAGATCATCGCAGGGCGCTATGGATTTAAGCTGTATTTGAGAGAGCAAAATGGCTCACGAAACTTCGAGACGGGCTGGAATCACCGGAACATAACCGAAATCGCCGGGCCGGTTCGATACTACCTCAGGGGAAACGAGTTTACCAATCAGTTGGACCATTTCATATCTTGTATCGAGGCGCGCTCGCCCGAGACGATTTGCACTCTCAAGGACGCTTTCATAACCGACTGCCTGATGGAAGACATTCGCAACGACGCCCTCGGTTGCGGGGTCTCAAAAGTTGATGGTCTGCCTAACTATTTCATAAAAACCGGGAAGCCTCGGGCAAGGGGCTTGTGGAGCTGGCTAAAAAGGCTGTTCGGGAAGGAGCGTTGTTAGTGGATAGAATCATTTTTGGCGATAATCAGTTCTTCGGAATTAATCACATGTCCGAGGATAAGGCAGACGAACTCTCTCAGCGGTTCAAGAACATAAATGCCATCACCGGCGTATTAGAGATCGCCTATGAAGCCGGTATTCGCGGATTCATGCTCAATGCCAATGAGCGGGCAGGGGAAATTTGCAACTACTTCAGAGACAACAGCTCAAGGTACGCCGAACTCAGGCTGTATCCATCGATCCCATATCCGCACAAGTACGCCAATATGATCACTGAGAAGGGTATGTTCGCCGCTCTTACAGAAACCTTAATTTCAGAAAATACAGCCTCGGATATCGCCGGGATGGTCCTCAAGGGCGGATCATCACTATTGGCCGGAGGCGATATGTTAAAAATAATGCAGATCCTCATAGACGTTGAAATGAAAATATTTCGAGGCCACGATGTCAGGGTTGTTTTCCTTCAAAATATTGTGACAGACCTGCTGCTGGGTTTCGACGCCAAAGATTTTTTCCTCGGTTTCGACAATTACATCAGGACTAAATATGACGCAGAACCTGGATATATAACTATGAACATGCCGAAGCTGGTATCCGCTTTTTGCGATTGGGGCATACAGAACCCTGTCGTCTGCTCGTCGATTAACAAGGCAGGCTACTTTATGAACCCAGACATTGAAAGCTACGAGCAAACCATCAGTGAACGGAAATTTCGACCTGTCGCCATGTCAATTCTGGCATCCGGGGCTATTCACCCCAAAGAAGCCATCCAGTACATCGCTGATCGGAAAAAGATCGAATCCATTGTTTTTGGTGCATCAAGCCGATCTCACATTCTTGAAACGAAGAGGTTGATTGAAGAAGCTTGGGGTTTAACTGCTCAAAAAGTTGCAGCCCCCGCCGGGCCACAAGATATTCCCCAATATATTGTGAACTTCTAACTGCTCACCATGGCGTCACCGTTCACTGTTTAATATGAAACAAATCATCCAATCCTACAAAAGCGGAAAAATGACCCTGGCAGAGGCGCCTCGTCCTCAGCCGCAGCGCGGCATGGTGCTGGTCGAAACCAGGGCTTCCGTAATCTCGGCGGGGACCGAAAAAATGCTGATCGATCTGGCAAAACAGTCTCTGCTCGGAAAAGCCAGGGCCCGGCCCGACCTCGTCAAAAAGGTCATTTCCACGGCAAAACGCGAGGGCGTATTAAATACTCTCAAAAAAGTCCGGAGCAAACTGGACACCCCGATTCCGCTCGGGTATTCATGCGCGGGGATCGTCCGGGAAGTCGGTTCGGGCGTTGACGAGTTTGTGCCGGGCGACCTTGTGGCCTGCGGAGGCGCGGGATATGCCAACCACGCCGAATATAACCTGGTCCCCAAAAACCTGTGTGTCCGGATTCCTCAAACTCGATCTTCCCTTAATCTTCGATCCGGCGCTGGGCAATCTGGCGGTGATGGGGCGCAAAGTTGTACGCGCCACCCTTCACCCTTCACCCTTCACCGCCCTTATCACCCTTCACCCTTCACCCCTCACCCATTTGAGGAAGCAGCATTCGCGACGGTAGGGGCAATCGCGCTCCAGGGAGTACGGCAGGCGGGTCTCACCCTCGGCGAAAGGGTCTGCGTGATAGGGCTCGGGCTTCTAGGGCAACTGACAGCCCAGTTATGCGCGGCAAACGGCTGCCGGGTTATAGGCGTTGACATCGACCCAACAAAGCTGGAACTGGCAAAAAAGCTCGGAGCGGAGGAAGCTGTTCTCAGCAGGGACATCGAAGATGCGGTTTCCCCGTTCACCGGTGGAGTGGGTGCAGATGCCGTCGTCATAACTGCCTCTTCCCGGGACAGCAGCCTTATCGAACTTGCAGGCCGGATTTCCCGCGTCAAGGGGCGGATTGTGGTGGTAGGGCTGGTAGGAATGGAAGTCCCGCGGGACATTTACTATAAGAAGGAACTCGATATTCGACTTTCTCTTTCATACGGGCCGGGCAGGTACGACCCCGAGTTCGAAGAGCGTGGCCATGATTACCCCGTCGCTTACGTGCGGTGGACCGAACAGCGAAATATGCAGGCCTTCCTCGATCTCATTGCCGCCGGACGCATAGACGTCCTCTCTCTCATTACACACCGGTTTCCATTCGAAAGCGCTCTCGATGCGTACGGTATGATTCTGAAAGGGAGCGAGCCCTATCTCGGCGTGATCCTCGAGTACCCGCCCCAGCCCGACAATTTGACCCGCGATGTGTATCGGGCTGCGGGTAACACTCTCCCCGTCTCATTAGAGGATAGCGCCAGGGTGAGGGCTGTAGGAGCGGGCCTTGCCCGCGATGACGGTCTGAATATCGGACTTGTCGGGGCCGGCAACTTCGCCAGGAGCGTTCTCCTCCCGGCCTTCAAGAAAAACCCCAAAGTTTCCTTCCGGGGGGTTGCCACTGCGAGGGGGATGACGGCCTCATCAGTCGCCAAACAGTTCGGCTTTTCATATTGCGCGAAAAGTGTCGATGAAATCATCGAAGACCCCTCGGTCAACACTGTCGTTGTCGCCACGCGCCACGACCTCCACGGACCGATGACCCTCAAAGCCCTGCAAGCAGGCAAACACGTTTTTGTCGAAAAACCGCTGTGTCTCAACATCGAGGAAATGGAAGCGATCGTAGACAACTGGGAAGCCGCTTCCCAAAACGGGGGCGGGTCAATTGTCATGGTGGGTTTCAACCGCCGGTTCTCGCCGTTCATACGAAAACTAAAGTCGTTTTTTGCCGGAAGGTCCGCGCCCATGGTGGCCTCTTACCGAATAAACGCCGGCTTCGTTCCAAAAGATTCCTGGATCCAGGACCCTGTTGAAGGGGGGGGCCGCATCATCGGAGAAGTCTGCCATTTTGTGGACACCCTGCGATACCTCGTCGGAGCACCGGTTCGAAGCGTGCGGGCGGCATGCGTTCAAAATGAAGACGCTCTTCATACCAACCGTGATTCGGTGGCCGTCACGCTGACCTATGCCGACGGTTCGCTGGGCACGATCCTCTATTACGCTTGCGGAAGCAGCGCCTATCCCAAGGAGCATCTCGAAATAGCCTCCGGAGGCGCTGTGGCCCTCCTTGACGACTATTGTCGTCTCGACATTATCGGGCGCGACAGGAAAACTTTAAAAAGCAGGCAGGACAAGGGATTCGAGGCGGAAATCGATGCTTTGGTCAAATCCGTTGTGGAAGACGGCGTCTTTCCCATTCCATTCGATGAAATAATCGAGACGACCCGAGTCACCTTTGCGATTCATGAAGCGCTCAACACGGCGAAAACCATTATGGTGAATGGTAAGTGATAACTGATCACTCTTCACTGCTCCTCTACTTGAGGACCGTTTCATACCTCAAAAAAGAGCAACTGCTCTACAGGACCTGGTACGCTCTTCGTCGCCGGGCGCAGCTTTTCCGCTTTTCAGGAGCCGGAGTTACACGGTCACCCCTGCCCTCTCCCGGATCGTCCTCGGCCCGCCCATCTATCCTTCGCCCCTCCTTGACAGGCTCGTGGAACGGGGAGGACCGGACGGAGACTCAAAGCTGGAAACCTCTTAAAACCGCAGTGCCTTTCCTTGCGAGCTTCGGGTGCGATGCTTCGGATATTCTCCAGGGTCGCTTTCGTTTTCTAAATAATGCTGCCGATTTCGGAAGAAACCCGGATTGGGCTGCGAAGAGCAAAGACCGCCTGTGGCGCTACAACCTGCATTATTTCTCTTATCTAATGACGGATGGGGGCCTTCCCGAACAAGCCGCCCGGCATTTAATCGAGAGCTGGATCGCCGAAAACCCTCCGGGGGCTGAAGACGCATGGGACCCTTTCCCCACGTCTCTTCGCCTCGTCAATTGGATCAAATACCTCAGCTCAACCTCCTCAATTGCTGACTGGGCCGATCAAGCGGCCTTATCCGCACGGGTGCAGGCCCTATGGCTGGAAAACTACCTCGAATATCATCTGATGGGAAATCATCTGCTAAAAAATGCAAAGGCTCTCATATTCGCAGGGCTTTTCTTTTGCGGTGGACACGCCGATAGATGGTTCGCAAAAGGCATCAGAATTCTTCGAAAAGAGCTGGATGAGCAGGTACTTTCCGATGGCGGGCATTTCGAGCGAAGTCCAATGTATCACTCGATGATCTTCGAAGACTGCCTCGACCTGCTGAACGTTCTTTTGGGCATGTCGGGCGCTTCTAGTGTCTCATCTTCAGCTTGCGCGCCTGAAGGGCGGGGCCGAGAGAGAGGATGCTCCCCCTCCATGGAGGAGACGGGCGGGGTGAGGGTGCTGCCTTTCCGTCGGGGAAAGGGACGGCGTGAGTGGCCCGATCTCAATGAAATGACTGTCCACCTGGAAAATCTCACCGCTAAGATGGCCGCATTTCTAGAAGGCATGATTCATCCGGATAGACAGATACCGCTCTTCAACGATGCCGCCTTGGGGATCGAACACGACCCCGACAAGCTTCTTTCATACTACGAAGCGGTAACCGGCAGGAAGACGGAAAATCCAGATTGCAACCTGCGGGCTTTTCCCGAATCAGGATATTTCGTCATGGCGCCCCGCCCCGAGGACCGCCTTATCGCCGACTGCGGACCTATCGGACCGGATTATCAGCCCGGACATGCCCATTGCGACCTGCTGAGTTTCGAGCTCTCACTTATGGGGCGAAGAGTAATCGTAGATTCGGGATGCGCCCTATACGAGAAAGGAGAGATCCGCAGGTACAACCGCGGCAACCTGGGGCACAACGCCGTTACCGTTGACGGTTGCGACCAGTCGGAGGTGTGGGGGGCTCATCGCTGCGGGCGCCGTGCACGGCCCATTTATGCCCGGGCGAGAGAACTCGACGACGGTTCGATGTTGTTCGAGGGGGCGCACGATGGTTATAGAAAACTCCCTGGAAATCCCACCCATCACAGGTCTATCCGGTGGACAGGCAATGAGATTCAAATACGGGACTATGTCGACGGTAATGGCGCCCACAGGATTGAGTCCCGTATCCATATCAACCCCGATCTTTCTGTTCTGCCAAAAGACGGATCAGTGCTCGTAAGCGATGGGGCTAACGGACTAGTCGAATTCTTTGTCTGCTTGGGCGGCAAGATCGAGTCAACCCAGGGCTGGTACTGCCCGGAATTCGGCATCCAGAAGAAATGCACCGTGCTGAGAGTCTTGGAGAATCACGTTAAATTGCCCTACAGCTTATGCTGGAGGCTAAAAATAGTGGACGATCACCTTGCTACTTGACATTATCATGCATTGCCACTCCGGCAAGGGTTTTGAACCGAAATCCGGCAATCGTTCATCATTTACGAGTGCCCCGTACAGCTTGGCGTAACAGCACTGACAGATTGCCCGGCGGCGGACCGAAGGTCACGATTCACTAGCCGCCACTCACGATTCACGAGTCGCCATTTATGCACATTCTGTTCCTGACGCACTATTTCCCGCCGGAAGTAAACGCGCCGGCATCCCGCACTTTCGAGCACTCCCAGAGATGGGTCAGCGCCGGCCACAAGGTCACTGTCATTGCCAGTGCGCCAAACCATCCGGAAGGGGTACTCTATCCCGGCTACCAAAACCGCGTCTGGCAGTGGGAGGAAATAGCGGGCATACGTGTGCTCAGAGTAATTACCTATTTGAGCGCCAATAAAGCCTTTTTGAAACGTACCCTGAACTACTTTTCATATATGATCTCTGCCACCCTGCTAAGTCTTCTGGTTCGCAGAGCCGACATCGTCATATCGACCTCGCCGCAGTTTTTTTGCGGTATGGCTGGGCTCTGGGTCGCAGCGCTGAAGAGACGCCCGTGGATACTGGAAATCAGGGACCTCTGGCCCGCAAGCATCAGTGCCTTGGGGGCCATAAGCAACCGGAACGTCATAAAAGCCCTGGAATCAGTTGAGACATTCCTTTACCGCCGGGCAGACCACCTTGTCTCGACTACCCAGTCTTTCAAGCACCATATTGCGGCCCGGGGAGTCGATCCCGAGCGGATCAGCGTCCTGACGAACTCGGCCGATTTATCCCAATACCAGCCGCTTTGCAGGGAGAACGGAATCCGGACCGAACTAAACCTGGAAGGGAAATTCATCGCCTCCTACATCGGCACCCACGGAATGGCCCACGGTCTCGATACCGTGCTGAAGGCTGCCGATCTGCTGCGAAGTGAGAAGGATATTGTTTTCCTCCTGGTCGGAGGCGGGGCCGAGCGAGATCGCTTGCTCGCCCGGCGGGACGAAATGGGGCTCGAAAATGTCCTGATGCTGCCTCAGCAGCCCAAGGAGCAAATGCCCCTTATTCTTGCGGCCTCGGATGCGTGTATGGTCCTGCTCAAAAAACGTGATCTCTTCAAAACCGTGATCCCCTCTAAAATCTTCGAGGCCATGGCAATGGAGCGCCCTATCATTCTTGCAGTTGAGGGCGAGAGCAAGGGTATTATCGAGCAGGGAAATTGCGGGCTTTGCATTGAGCCCGAAAACGAACGCGAATTGGCCGAATCGGTGCTGCGGCTTTATAGAGATCCCGCAGCAGGAATACAAATGGGGTTAAATGGCGGGCGCTTCGTCAGAGTGCACTTCGATCGGGACGCATTGGCGAAACGCTATCTGGAAATGATTGCATCTGTCGCAGATCAAAGAAAGTCGGCTTCGGAGCGCTGTGACACAGGAATTGGGGTCGAGCGGGGGGACAGCAGGAACGGAAAAAGCCACTCCCGCTTCCCGATTTTGCTTTCCTAGTACCTGTTTAACTCTACTCACTCGGTGTCGATACGGGGGATTTGTGAACAATCCAAGGGCTACTCTCACCTTTCAAAAGCTGCCAATCGCGTGGGGCATCTTCGCATCCACTTGCGGAATCCTGTTCTGGTACCTTTACAGGTCTACCTTTGACATCCTATTCACGCACTGGAGCGAAGGCGATTATTCCTACGCATGGCTCATCCCTTTTGTAATTCTTTACCTGGTATGGGAGAAACGCGAAAGGTTGAGCACCGAGCCGGTGGAAAGGGAGTGGTGGGGGATTGCTCCTTTGGTCCTTGGGATCACGCTCTTCTGGTTGGGGGAACTGGGCGGGGAGTACTACACCCTGTACATGTCAGCGTGGTGCACACTTGTCGGAATCCTGTGGCTGCACCTGGGCTGGCGAAAGATAAGGCTCCTCGCATTTCCATTGTCTCTTGTACTGACGACTTTTCCGCTCCCCAATTTTCTTTATTACAGGATATCGTTTCAGCTTCAGCTCATCTCATCAAGGATTGGGGTGGCTCTGCTTGATTTAATGGGTGTTGTCGCCCATAGAGAAGGCAATGTCATCGACATCGGAGTGACTCAGCTCCAGGTTGTCCAGGCGTGCAGCGGTCTTCGATACGTTTTCCCGCTGCTCGTCCTTGGTCTTATCGTTGCCTATTTCTTCCGGGCATCCATCTGGAAGCGGGCCTTCCTGGTGGTTTCGACCGTTCCGCTCACCATCTTCTGGAACAGCATGCGGATCGCGCTGACTGGGATTCTGTGGATAAAATGGGGACCGACTGTAGCCGAGGGCTTTCTTCATGACTTCTCGGGTTTTGTGATATTCCTGGTATCGCTGGTGGTGCTTCTCGGAGAAATGTGGGTCCTCGGCAAAATCGGCAAACCAGTAGCACGGGTTGCGGGTCGGTCCTCTTCGGCGCTCTCAGTGCCAGGTGACCAGTCCGAAGGAAACACCGCGGTGGCCGATGCGGCAAGCACGCAGAGCGGGGAAAGCCCACCCCGCCCCACTTTCCTTAAGGGGGGCAGGGGAGATTTTATGTCACACCTGCCGCGCTCCCTGACAGTCCTCGTCTTGCTCGGAGCAACACTGATTTGTGCCCAGGGTATCGATTTTCGCCAAAAAATACCGATCCGGGAACCACTGAGCAAATTCCCCCTTGATATCGCAGATTGGCGCGGTACTCATGGCCTCATGGATCCCATGGAACGAGAGCAACTGAAATTAAGTGATTACATCATGATCGACTATCGGAATAAGACCGGGCAGAAGATCGGTTTCTACGTCGCGTATTTCGAAACGCAAGTAAAAGGAGGATCCATACACTCACCAGAAACATGCCTTCCGGGCCACGGATGGATTTTTAAGGAATCTGCCAGCTTGAGGGTCCCGGTGAAGTACGGTCGGGGTTATCTCAATGTGAACCGCACGGTAGCAGAGCAGCTCGGCAAAAAGATGCTTGGTTACTTCTGGTTTCAGCAAAGGGGGCGCGACCTTACTAACATTTATCAACTGAAGCTCTATAACTTCTGGGATGCACTGACGCAACAGCGGACCGACGGGGCTCTTGTCCGGGTCCTCACGCCCATGTCCGGAACAGAATCGGTGGATGAGGCCGGCGCCCGCCTCAATGAATTTCTAAACCAAGTTATGCCCATCCTCGACCCATTCATCCCGGGGCGCGAACCGCGTAATAGTTTTCAGTTTTGAGTTTTTAGTTTTTAGTCGTTTCTTTTCTTCACTCTTCACCCTTCACTCTTCACCCATTCACTGTTTACCCAAATGATCTTCATATCCACCCTTCTCATTTCGGTTTTCACCACCATAGCCCTCATACCGGTTTTGAGCAGCCTTGCGGTCCATCTGCATATAGTGGACATTCCGGATGAGAGGAAGGTGCATTCGCGGCCCATTCCAAGGAGCGGCGGGCTTGCCATGGCTTTGGGCGCCCTCATACCCATCGTTCTCTGGCTTCCCTTTGACACCTCTTTGAAAGCTATCCTCATCGGGGCCGCAATTGTGGTTCTCTTTGGGTTTATAGACGATTCCAAGGGACTCTCTTATTTGTGGAAATTTGCCGCACAAACAGCGGCGGCCCTGGTCGTGACTTGCTATGGGGGCGTCTGGATCCACGATTTGGGAGCTCTTTTGCCTCAAGGGGTTCACCTTCCCGGTTTGATCGGGATTCCCTTGACCGTCATAGTGATAGTGGGCGCAACCAATGCAATCAACCTCTCCGACGGCCTTGACGGACTGGCGGGAGGGATCTCGATAATGAGTTTCATATGTATCGCGTACCTGGCCTGGATAGGGGGAGACCTCATGGTGGCTCTGTTGTCCATCGCGATGATAGGGGCCATATTCGGGTTTCTGCGATTCAACACTTATCCGGCCACCCTGTTCATGGGCGACGCGGGGAGCTATCTTTTAGGCTTCTGGGCCGTTTGTCTTTCATTGAAGATCACCCAGGCGGATCACGGATTCAACAGGCTATTGCCATTGATGTTGCTTGGGATCCCCATACTGGATACCCTTTCCGTTATGCTTGAAAGAATCGCAAAAGGAAAATCTCCTTTCATGCCCGATAAAAATCACCTCCACCACAGGTTCATGAAGCTCGGGCTCTCACATTCCGAAACGGTCTTTCTCGTCTATACTCTTCAAGCATGCGTGATTACCTCAGCCTACCTGATGCGCTCAGGAACGGAATGGCTCGTTCTGGCTTCAAGCCTGTGTTTTGGGGCGACTGTTCTAATCGGACTGGCAGAGGCCAAAAGGACCGGATGGCTTTATAAACGCCATGCTGTCCTGGACAATCTGACTCAAAGCCTCAAAAACCGTTACTTAATCATCAAGACCTCCTTCAAAGTCTTCGAAACGGGAATTACTCTTCTGCTGGCCGTTACGGCCTTTTTGCCGATCGATGTGCCGATTTATGTCTCCGCCTTATCGGCCGGATTGGCGTCCGTTATTGTTGCAACCTGGTTTATGAAAAAAAAATGGGTCGGGGGGGCCTTAAGGCTTGGTTTTTACTTTTTCATCCCGTATGCGGTTTATTTGAGCGAAATGGACGCGGCTTCGCAACTGGGCTCAAGACTGGCAAACGTCTACAACCTGTCGTTTGCAGTGCTGGTGATGTTCATCATCCTGACCCTGAAGTTCACCCGCCGGCAAAAAGGGTTCAAAACCAGCCCCATGGATTTCATCGTTTTGTTTATCGCGCTCATTGTTCCGAACCTTCCCGGCGGACCCGTCAAAAGTCCCCACATGAGCCTGATCGCGGCAAAGGTCATAGTGTTTTTCTTTGGCTACGAGGTCCTTATGGGAGAACTCAGGGGTGATTACCGCTACGTTGCCCTTGGTTTCGTTTGCGTTCTCGCCATTGTAAGTTTTAGGGGCTTTTTTTCATTTTGAACAAAGAGCAACACTGAGATAATCTTAAGAGTAAGCAAAGAAAGGTTATCAATTAATAGTGAGGTTAAGAGAAAGCATTAAGTTAATAGAAAATATACTTAAATATACTTCAATAGCAATAATCGTTGGATAAGGGTTCACTTTTCGTTCTCCGAAACTTCATGAAATTGCCACCAACACGTAACAAACTGTCTGTAGCATGCTCGTGATATCCAAGTGGCGGCGTTTGTCATGGACCATCACGAGGCCCGCTTGCCCGGACCATCCGCCTGAATAATCCAGTGTTTTGAAAAATTGAAAGGAAGTTCCAAAATGTTTCATCGCTTCAGCTTTTTTTTCGCAGTACTGCTTTTTTTGTGTCTATTGTTTCCTTTCCACCACTCGGACTCACTTGCAGCGGAAAAAGACGCCATAAAACCCGGAGACAAGGTAGGGATCCAGTTTACCTGCCGCTTCCCGAACGGAGATATTGCCGCCAGTACGTCGACTGGTGTCGCTAAAGACACATCGCTGCCCAAGTCGCCGGTCTATCTGCCCAGTTCCAAGGACGACCCCATAGAAGTGATGGCGGGTCCGAGCGCCGCTGCGAAGAGCTTCCCGGTTCGTTTCGAGGATGAAATAGTCGCCCGTATTGCGGCATCTCTTCCCGGAACTAAGCCGGGGAAAACGCGCACCATCGAGATTCGTTCCGAAAGGCCCGCCGATGTGCCGGAGAAGGAACAATTCCTGGATTTGTCTAGAATCAGACAACAGCCCAAGGAAATCAGGATGACCAGGGATGAATACAAATCACGCACAGGACAAGACCCCGAGGTTGGCGCGGAATACTCCCAGGACTCACTTCTGCCGGCCAAAGTGGCTTCAGTTTCGGAAAGCGAGGTACTGATTCGCTCTTCAGCACGGCCGGGATCAGTGGTCGATACGCCCTTCGGAAAAGGGACCATCCGTGAAAACGGAAATCAGGTTGAGATTGTTGCAAATGCCGCCAAGGGGACGCTGGTCAGGATGGGACCACTCGTCGGCCGCATTTCCGGCGCGCTGGACAAGATGTTCACCATAGATTTCGGCAACCCGTTTGGAGGAGAGCCGCTGGCCTGTGAAGTAAAAGCTGAAAGCATTCCCCAAGACAAGCTCACTAAGAAAAAGAAAGAGAAATAGCACATGCCACGAATAGTTTTTCGCTCTCCGCTCGCGATTTTATCATTGCTATGCGCTCTAAGTATCCCCTGTACTGCCTCCTGTGCCCAAACCGACCCCCCGGCAAAGGCGTCATCAGCCAATGCCGGTGCGGTCAAGGCCGGCGCGGCACAGGATTCATCGAAGATTAAAGAAGGCGACCTCGTCTCCGTAAACTTTACGGCAATGACCGAAAAAGGCGAACTAGTCAGAACCACTTACGAGAAGACGGCCCAGGACCCGGGTCTGCAAAAGTCTGCCTACTTCGAAACCGGCGCAGTGTTCGGACCCGAAGACGTTATCGCCGGGCGGAGCGGGTCGATTCCAGGATTGAGTGAAGCCGTGATCGGCATGACTGCGGGCGAAAAGAAAAAAGTCTCTTTACAGCCCGATAATGCATCCGGGTCGATAGACCCTGCAAAAAGAAAAGAAGTGCCCTGTGTAAAGAATATGCCCAAAACCATCCGGCTGTCTCCCCAGGAGTACGTGAGAGATTTCCGCACCTTTCCCGTCGTCGGGAAAGAGGTCCCAATCACCCCTTACTTCAAAGCGGCTGTCGTCGAAGTTTCCGAACAATTCGCAGTTCTCGAGTGTCAAGTCAAAGACGGTGAGCGTTTTGAAGAGGGCTTCGGTACGGTGGATATTAAGGTCGATCAGCAAAACGTCTCCATAATACTGACCCCTCGCCTCGGGTCCAACTTCCCCATGAGTGATGGGAAATCGTGGAAAATAGCTTCAACCACCGGGACCACTTTTACCGTAGATGCAAACAACCCTCTTGCGGGGATTCCACTGACGGTCGACATCGAGATCGCCTCGGTGACCAAAGCCGTCCAGTTGGACTCTCTTCAGATCCAATGGGTCGACGACTATGAAAAGGGCATTGCTTTGGCCCGTGAGCAGAAAAAACCCACAGTCCTCGTACTTTATGCAGCCTGGTGCGGTTTCAGCAAGAAGCTTCTAAACGAAACTCTTAAGGACCCAAGGGTAAAGACCTTCAAAGACCGGTTCGTCTGGATCAAAATAGACTCCGATGCACAGAAAAAGTACGGAGAACTATATGCGCAAAAAGGCTTTCCATTGATCCTTATCTTGGACCCGGAAGGACATCCGATGGATCGCATGGACGGTTTTCGGGATGCGGCAGCCTTACATGACGAGTTGGTAAAAACGTCAAAAACGCTGTGAGTTTTTTGTTTTTAGTTTTTGGTTTTTAGTTGACGAAGAACCGGGGCCTGGTGCGTGCCCACTCAGATAGACGGCCTTTACTTGCACACGGTAATTCTAATTTTCATGCTTGATTGTTGGAAATCATAAACGCGGAAACAATGGGCCCATTCTATCTCCAGAAACGATTTATCCCGATCGCTGCCCTGGCGCTGTTGATCTGCTTACTGCCCGGTGTCACCCGCCTGTGCCGTGCTCAGCAGCAGGCACAGGAGCTTGCTTTCCCAATCCAGGGCTTTCTGGTCGAAGGCAACACGCTCCTGCCGCCTGCGGCCATCCAGGAGGCCATCGAAGGCATCGTCGGGCCGGACAAGAACTCAAGCGACGTCGAAGCGGCGAGAGAGGCCCTTGAGAAACTCTATCATTCCAAAGGGTATCCGACGGTTCTGGTCAGCATTCCGGAGCAGAGCGTCCAGGAGGGGATAATCCGGCTAACCGTCACGGAAAGCAAGATCGCGAAGGTGACCGTTTCCGGAAATCGCTATGCGACGGCCGAAAAACTCTTGAAAGAGCTTCCGTCAATAAAGCCCGGCGGGGTCCCCTATGTCCCCGAGGTTCAAAAGCAGTTCGGCAAGGCAAATGAAAACGCGGATCTCAAGGTGACCCCTTCACTCACCCAGGGAAGCGAACCGGGAACAGTCGATGTGGACCTGAACGTGGAAGATAAATTGCCCCTGCACGCGAGCCTCGAACTGAACAACCGGTCGAGTCCCAATACCACCGATCTCAGACTAAACGCCGTTCTCCATTACGATAACTTCTGGCAGAGGGACCATTCCCTTTCGCTGCAATATCAAACCTCGCCCGAAGACCCCAACGAAGTGGAAGTAGGCGCTGTGGCATATTCTCTGCCGGCTCCATGGAACAGGGACCATCTAATTCTGTTCACAGGAATTTGGAGCGACAGCAACACTGCGACAGGAGAGGGGTTCGCCACAGTGGGCAACGGCCACCAGTTCGGCATGCGCTACGTACTGCCCCTGCCTAGTGTGACGAACTATTCTCAGAATGTCATCATCGGGGTCGACTACAAGGATTTCCGAAATCTCCCAATCTCGTTGACGGGCCTGCCGAGCAGCCAGAGCAACGGCCAAAACCCGCCCGTGACGTATTTCCCGCTTTCCTTCGCCTACAGTTCATATCTCACCGACCGGCTCGGCGTAACGCAGTTTACCGCCGGAATGAACATGGCCTTTCGCGGGGTGATCTCTAATGAGAAAGATTTTACCCAGAACCGGGCCGATGCCAGGGGGAACTACCTCTATGCGACCGGCTCCCTTCAAAGGACCCAGGACCTGTTTGCCGGCACGAAATTGTTCGTCAAAGCGGACGGCCAGGTTTCCGATTCCCCGCTCATAAACAATGAGGAATATTCGGGAGGGGGAATCGATAACGTGCGGGGGTACAGGGAAACCGAAGCTCTTGGCGACTGTGCCGAGCACTGCACTGTCCAGTTGCTTGGCCCCGAAGTGGCTGCGTCTCACAACGCAGCAAATGGAAAACTACAGTGTACGCCGTATGTTTTCTACGATCAGGCCCACCTTTATGTGCTTGATCCGCTGCCCGGTCAGCGGGACCTGTTCGACCTGGAAGGGACGGGCATCGGCGTAAAAGGACTTTACGATAAATGCGTTGAATATGAAACATGCTGGGCGACGGCGCTTTCGGGCACCGAACACACCAAGCCCGGCGCCACCAGGGTGCATTTCAGGGTTAAATACCTTTACTAAGTGGAACAAAGATTCACCCCGGAGGCGAAGAGACGCTGAGAATTACCGGGTTAGGTAAAGAGAAAAAAGATTAAAGACCGGCTGGAAACCCCTACGGTTGGCATGACTCACTTGTTTCTTGGTCGACCTGGTTTTTCCGAATCCAGCTTTTTTTCTCTGCGTCTTTGGCCTCTGCGGTAGAATTTTTCGAGGGGGGGAAAATGAAAAAGGGACTTGCCGTTCTTTTATGCTTATGCATTGCCTTCCTGCCGGCAATCGCCAGTGCCGGGGCGGGAACGAAGATCCCGGGCTTCGATAAGTCTTTTCTGCCACCGCTTCCCAAGCCCAGGTTGCCGGGCCCATCGGTAACACATCCAAAACTCAATCTCACAGTAGCACCCAAGTTGCCGGGCCGAATGCCAACCCAGCCGAAACTCGACCTCAAGGTGGCACCGAAGGACCAGCCGCAGGAAGCTGCTTCATTGAACATTGCTTCGGTGGGCGCATCTTCTTCCGCCGGGACCGTTTCAGCCAAACCCGCTCTCGAGGCGCTTGATACTAAGCTGCAGGAAGTTTCGGCCCGTCTTGCCCTGCCGAGTTTGACCTCCTCCCCGGCGAAACCGAAACTCGACCTGACACCGGCCGCGAAGAAGACAACCTCGGGCGCCGTACGCACCAGCTCTGCCCTGGCCGCATCTGCTAAAGCTTCCTCTTCCACTACCGCTCCATGTTCCGCCCAGGACTGTCCTCCACAGGCTATGCCCGACGGTAGCGTCCCTAACGGCTATAATAACGTAAACATATCAAGCATAACCTACGCTACCAATCCCAACGGCGGCGGCACTTTGGACGTTGAACAGAACGCGCCGAAGGCGATTCAGAATTGGTTATCCTTCAATGTCGCGTCTAATTGGACGGTAAACTTCGGATATAACAATAATCCGAAGGCCACTAACTGGGTAATCCTGAACCGAATATGGGACCAGAACCCGAGCACGATTTTTGGCAAGATCACCGAGACGGGCTCAGGCTCAGTATACCTGATAAACCAGAACGGCATCCTGTTCAAACCGGGATCGCAGGTCGACCTTCATACGCTGTTAGCGTCATCGCTCAATATCTCAGATCCGAACTTTATGGGCGGGGTGCTCGACTTCCAGGCCCAGGACTACCAGCAATACCTGCTGGGTCCGGACGGCCAACCAGTGTACGGTCCCACAACTAAGTATCTCGACGCTTCCGTCACAAACCAGGGGAATATAACCACCGACACCCTGGGTACCGTTCTCCTGCTGGGTCCCAGCGTCACAAACGATGGCACCATCAATACTACCTCGGGCCAGATCGGCCTTGCGGCCGGTGCCGACATTGATCTGTCGTACGTCTCGGGCGGAACGACCACGACACTGGCCGTTACGGTGAATACGGCGGCCGGGGATGCGATCAACACTGAAAACGGCGCCTTGTCCGCCAATACCGGTCTGATAGGCATGTACGGTAAAGATGTTAACCAGGATGGCACAATCAGCGCGGTCACCGCACTCAAACTGAACGGACAAATTCAACTTATAGCGTCGGATACGGTGTCCACCGGAGCAAATAGTATCACGAGTTCACCGATCTCCGGTTCAACGGAGACCGCTGACCCGTCGTTTACGTTTAATCCCGGCCAGATCACTATGAGCGGCAATATGATCGACCTTCAAGGGGCCATCGTGGCGCACTCGGGCACGGTCAACCTGAATGCGCAGCAACGAGTGTTTGTCGACAACGGCAGCAGCATCGACGTAAGCGGCAGTTGGGATAATAAATCTGCAGCAGCCAATACAACCACGGTTCAGTTAAACAGTGTGAACCTCCGGGACGACTACGGTCAAAAAAACGGCATCCTCAAAGGCAAATACATCACGTTTGATAATCGGTTTGGCTCTTCAATCGGAGACGTGGTCGGCGCCCTCACTACTCAGTCGGCGACAGCGCTCGATCGAAGTCTTCAAGGCGGTACAGTCAATATTAATTCCTATTCGGGCGATGTGATTGTCAAACAAGGAGCTTCTGTCAACTTTTCCGGTGGAGGAATTCGCTTTAGCGCCGGGAATGTGACAACCACCGAACTGATATCGGGCGGCAAAATATACGATATCAGCAACGCCCCTGAATACCTCCATTACGACAATATGCTTAATGTCACCAGACACGTTGGCGCGTATGTTCAGGGATCGAACGCCGGTTCACTGAACATAATTCAGGCAAAGCAGGTCACCCTCGACGGCAGCATTAAAGGGTCTGCGACCACGGGCGTTTATCAGACGGCGACATCGGAGCTTACGAACAGTATGGGCGAACAGAAGACCCTCGGGGCTGCAAGACCCGTCGGGGGGACCCTGGTCATCGGTGGGCAGCCGGACGACCCTGCTGACCCATATATTGAAAATTTCTACATCGACCAGGTGATTATCAAACCAAGCGGCGCCACCCTGCCGGCCGGTTTCGGGCCTACTGACAACCTTTACACGGGGTTCAGCCCCTCGATCCTTTCTGCGGCCGAGCTGAGTGCGGCTGGGTTGAGCACCATTGTGATTTCATCGAACACCTCGATTACGACCCAACCTGGCGCCCTGATCGCCCTCCAGCCCGGCGGGAGTTTTTCCGCATACGCCAGAATTATCGATCACGAAGGAAAAATCGTTGTCCCGGCAGGGAAGATCAACTTGACGGCCATTGATAACTTCACTTCATTTACGAACGAACTCGACGGAAGCATTAATCCGGCATACATCGCTTTATCGACGCCCTCAAGGGTATACCTGGGCGACGCAAGTGTCCTTTTCGCGGCCGGGGAAACAGTGGACAACAGCTATTCCGGATCTAACGCCGGAGGAGCGCCGCTCCCGTCCAGTCTCATTCAGGGCGGCCAGATTAATGTCAAGGATGATTCCTGGCAGGGAGAGGGTGTTTTCATGAAGCAGGGCGCCCTTATCGATGTGAGCGGCGGTTATCAGATCGACACAAAGGGAAAGCTCACGGGTGGAAACGCCGGGTCCCTGGGAGTGCAGGGTTCGGCAATTTTGTTGGATGGCAATCTCAGGGGTTACTCACTTATCGGCAATAACGGCGGCCAGATAACCTTGACAGCAGCGAACGTAATTTTAGCGCCTTCAGCCCCTTCTCTGCCGGCGAATTTCAACTCGAACTCGGGCCTGCCTGCCGATCTGAAAGGCGAACTGGTTTTCGCTTCCAACAGCCTCGATCAAACCGGGTTCACCCAAATCGCGTTTGGGAGCATGAACAATCTGACCGTTCAGTCGGGCACGACCGTCTCCCCGTCTCTAATGAAACTTGCGACTCCGACCCCCGGGCAAACCGTCCCGGCCGGGCTGGTCTCGGTTTCCCCCGATCTTATCGGCGTTTCCTCTTTTAAAGCTGCAGCAGGCATTTTATTTGAGAATCATGACCCTAACGCCGGTGCCAATGGAGCTGCCGAGGTCGCCACTGAAGCCGGGAGCACAATCAATGTCGGCCCCGGCAACGGAAGCATTTCCATCTCTGCTCCGATCATCGACCTGGCCGGTCTCCTGAGTGCGCCGTCAGGAAAAATCAACGTTTCCGCTTCGAACAACCTGACCGTGGAGAGCGGGAGCAGCATTCTCGCCAGGGGGTATAACAGGCAGGACACAAGCCCCATTATAAAGGGAATGCCGCTTGGTTTTACAGCCCTTGCCGGGGGCGCTGTCACTCTGGCCGCGGGGAATGAATTGATTCTCCAGTCGGGTTCTCTGGTGGACGTTTCGGGGTCCACGCCGGTAACTACCTACGTCCTGTCGTCCAATGGGACGCCCGTGACGGTCACCGTTGCGGGAAACCCGGGCAGCATATCGCTTTCGGCTTCAACCAGGTTGACTCTTGACGGGAATCTGAATGGCCGCGCGCAATTGGCCGGCCTTCAAGGGGGAAGCCTTACAATCGCTCAGAGCAATCTGGGCGATACCTTCACTATCTACGGAAATGATCTAAGTCGTTATATAGCCGACGGTTTTGACGCACTGAAATTCGTAAGCGATTCGTCGCTCACCCTGTCAGGTTCAATGAACCTGAGCATAGGAAGGAGCCTGACCTTCGACGCCCCTGCGATAATAGGCTTGGGAAGCGACAGCATCAATTTGCAGGCGCCGCAGATCGAACTTACCAACAGCTACTTTCCCCCACAAGGCCAGGCTGGCGCTGGATCGGCGCAACTCAATCTTTCGGGCGCATATTTGGACATTTCAGGGAGCCTGAACCTGTCCGGGTTCGGTAGCGTTAAGCTCAGTTCCGCACACGATCTGACGCTGACCGAGAAATTCTATCAGATCGGCACGAATTTCAAATGGGGCGGGAGCCTTAATACGGCGGCCAACCTTACAATGCTTGCAGACCGCATCTATCCGGCTATGCAGCCGGATAACACCCCGTCTGATTTCACAATAACATCCAGCGGGACGGTTACAACGCTGCCCGGTAATAACCGAAGTCAAGACCCGATCTATTCGGCCGGAGGAAGCCTCACCATCCAGGCTGCGGCTATCGACAACGAAGGGTTTCTTGCTGCGCCCATGGGCAGCATCACGCTCACCGCTGTGGGAGGCAACGGTCAGGTCGGTCGAGTTTACATTGCAGAGGGCAGCACGCTCACGACTGAAGGCAATACGGCCGTGAGCTACGGCACCCTTAACGACGTCTTTTGGACCGTGCCCGACAAGGCCGGCCAAACTGCAAATAACAATTCCTCTCTTGTTACCACTGTGCAGGCTGTGCCGCCGGAGTCCGTGACGATCAACGGCCAGGAGGTAATCGTTCGGAACGGTGCAAATATTAACGTCTCAGGAGGGGGCAGCATATTCTCTTACCAGTTCCTGGCGGGCATCCAGGGCTCCTCTGACCCGTTCCAGGGCAAATATGTCATCGTCCCCAACGGCGCTTATTCCCTTCCGGGCCAGGCAGTCTACCTGCAAGGCGTTCCAGGTATCCCGGCCGGCACCTATTCCATTCTTCCCGAACAGTACGCCTTCCTGCCGGGAGCGATGATCGTTACCCCTTTGGGCACAAACGTTACGTCAGGGACCAGGGAGGTCTCTTCCGACGGTTTTCCCGTGGTCGCCGGTTATACGACATACTCGGGGACATCTGCCCGGCCGCCCCTCATGGAGGCTTTCGAAGTGCAGCCTGCGAGTTATGTTTTGACGCAGGGGCAGTTCAATATCAGCGGGATTGTTGCAGGAAACGCAGGGAAAGTTTCCCTTACCGGGAAAACCACGGTCGTGGATGGAACAATCATGGCGAAGCCCTTGGCGGGGAAAACCGGGGTTTCAATCGATGGGACCGCCCTTGCGACTTCTTCCGTGTTCCAGGGCGGTCTCATTTCTCTAAGCGGGACCAACGCATTCATTGAGAATTCAACCAGCCAGCTTCCCTCGGACTTCAATTTTGATACACCCGTTACCAATGTGCCCGGGCTCGCAGGGACCCTGCACATTGCAGCAGGCAGCCTTTCGGGAAAAGGGTTCGCCGAAATCGACATCGGAAACATCGATTCAACCAAAGGCTCGGTAACCAGCACGATCGAAATGGTGCAGGACACCGTCCTCAGTGCGGCGAATGTGGTTCTTTCTGCACAGGCCCAAATAACTCTCGACTCGGGGGCCACCATAAATACGGCCTCGGCCGGCGTTTTCACTCCGACCGGGGTGCTTGACATGGAGCAGGGTTCGGTGATCAACGCTTCCAACCATGCGACGATGCAAATCGGCAAGATGGGTCGCGGAGACTTCAAAGGCAACCTTCTTCAGAGCGGCTTCTGGGGCGGCGTGAATATCGGAAGCGGCGGCACGCTGAACCTGACGGGGCAGAATGTCTACTTCATGCGGCAGTATGCATCGCTGCCGCAGAACCCCGATTCTTTGGGCCTTTATGTCCCCTACGATTTCTGGAAGCAGTTCGGTTCCATCAATAACGTAAATCTTACTGCTACCAGCGGCACGGTGGGATTTCTCGGTGACATGAGTTTGTTGATCCAGGATTCCATCACCAATTCCATCATCACCAATTCCATCAAGATCAACGCGGCCACGATTACAGAATCGAACGCGGGGAGCAGCGGGGTGGTTATTGACGGTCCGAATCTCACGAGCATTTGGCTTCTGAACACGACCGGCGTAACCCCCGGGAACCCCAACGCGAAAAACGGGAGCTCGTTAACTCTAAACGCGAGCGAAATTTGGGTGGGAGAGGGACCGATGTTGCTTGACGGATTTTCTTCCGTCAGCTTCAAGGCTCAAAACGACATCACCTTCCTGGGCAACGGGTCTCTTTCCGCCGTGGGTGACCTGAACTTCCTGTCGGCCCGCGTTACCACTTCGTACTACACGGATGCAATTACCCCCTACACGGCTGCGAACTTTAAAGTCTCGACGGCAGGGAACGTGAATATCGGTCCGCCCGAGAATGGGGTTGCCGCCCCCGGAGACACCGTACCCGGCGGGACCCTCGAAATCGATGGAAACAGCATCGACGTCTCGGGCGTGATTCAAATGGCCTCAGGGATACTCAGGCTTAACGGGGTCAACGGGATCACGGTGGACAACCCTTCCGGAGCTTCGGCGCAGATACTTGACAAAGGGAGCTTCCAGCAGGTGAACGGCCAAACTGTGTACAGTCCCGGCGGCAGTATCTATTTGAACTCCACATCCGGCGTGGTGGCCGTCAAAAACGGGAGCGTGGATGTCTCCGGAGCAGTGGCGGATAACTACGCCTACGATCAAACAAACAAGGTCATCTACAGTGTCTACACTGCCCCGAGCGACACTAGTCTGCTGGACGCAGGGACCCTTTCCATTTATTCATCGGGCTCCGCCATACTCCGGGGAACTCTCAATGGGGCTGCGGGATACTGGAAATCCAGTAACGGGACTTCCGTCATCAACGGTTCCGGCGGCTCTTTCGCCCTGAACGCCGAAGACCTCTCCAGCAACTCTTCGCTCGACAAAGGGTTCTCCGCTCTGAGCACAATACTCACGAACGGGGGCTTTACGGAGAACATTGATGTCAGGCTGCGCGGGATGAACAGCCAGGGCAGCACAATGACTGTAGGAGATACCATTAATGTCCGCAACTTCAATTTGACGGCAGACAACTGGTCCATAGATTTCTCCGGAAAAATCGATTCGACGGCGCTCGGCGGCGGCGGGACCATCCAGTTCAACTCGGGCAGGACGCTAACACTGACATCGACAAGCCAAATCCTGAGTCCGGGCGCAACGGTATTGCTGAACACCGCTGACGGCGCTCCCGGTCAGTCCGGGTACGTAAATTTTTATGGCTTGATAGATGTTACAGGACAATCCGGCCAGACGGGGGGGACCGTACACTTCAGGGCGCTGCAGAACGGCAGCGATGCGAACTTCAACCTCCAGGGAATCGTCAACGGCGCCTCATTGATAGAAGCCGAAGCCGTCAGGGCTTACAATTATAACATCTCGAACGGCCTCACCATAAACATTTCCAACAGTAATACCTATATTGGTGCGTGGAAAACCGATGCCGCTACATACATGAGTTCCGCCAACCTCACGCAAAACAACCTCACATCCAACACCGGGTCCCTTAAGCTTGTGTCCGGCGTTGAAGTTACCAATACCGGCGATATCACCTTGGGGACCGCCTGGGATTTCACCAACACCGGCTGGGACAACATCGGCCCGGGTTTTGGCTTTGTCACACTCAGGGCCCAGGGCAATCTGAACATAAATGCAAACCTGGTGGACCACCCCAGCGGAGTGCTCACCAGCGCGCCCGGCACGAATTCCTGGGGGCTGAACCTCGTCGCCGGCGCCGACCTTTCCAGTGCCAATGCACTCTCCATCAAAACGGGTACCGGCACGGGAAACCTGGCGATCGCCAACGGTACGATGGTCTACAGCGAGTCCGCACCCATCCGGTTTGCCGCGGCAAATAATATGTCCATCGGGCAGGGGGCCAATAACGGCTACATCGTACTCTCTACCATCCCTTACAACCTGGGCACTTACAATGGCTCGATCCAGGGCGTGGTCGGGGGCAAACTCTCCATTATGGGAGGAGCTATCGAGACGGCAACCGGCGATATCGATATCGATGTGGGCGGCGATTTGGCACTCACGGGAGGCACTTCTCTCGGTTCCATCCGAACCACCGGTCAGCCTGTTGAAGACACTTTCTATCAGTATGCGGGCGGCGGAAACATCACTCTCCAGGTAGGAGGCATGGTCGCGGGAGGCGCCAATAACCTCACGAATACCAACCAAAATGCCTGGGATTATGCCAACGGGACAATTACGCCGAAGGTCTGGTCCGCAAACTACAATGGTTCCACTGCTACCGAAGGGCTTGCCACCATGGGAGGAGGGTCCCTTGTCGTTTACAGCGGAGGGAGTTTCTACTGCCAGGCCGGGACCTTTGGAACGGGAGACCTCACGATCTACTCGGGAGGAGACATCCGCGGAAGGTTCCTGGTTGAAGATGGCAGCGCCGAGCTTCACGCCATGGCAAATTTCGGCCATCCCCTAATCAAAAACGCGATGGGTCAGGTAGTCCAGGCGCAAGAATTCGAGAGCATCGAAGCATTCAACGCCAGGATCGACGTCAGCGCTCAGGGAAGCGTCCTGCTCGGCACCGTCCTCAACCCCACCCTGGTTGGGTCTTCTTATGCCCTGCGTGGCGATTTGAATATGACCTACTCGCCGGATTCATCCGTGAGCCTTACGGCCGTGACGGGGGATGTGACGATTACGGGGGTAAGCCCCTTTACCCATCTTACAGGTACAAACGTGCAACTGCAGCAGGTCCTGCCCGCCACCCTGGAAATCTACGCCGGCGGGAACATCAACCTGGAAAACAGCCTGGCGCTGGCTCCTTCGCCCTCCGGAAACCTGGTTATGGTTGCAGGAGGGAACATTGACGGAAGCTATACGGCCTCCAACGGGGCGATCACGCAGGCCGGCATCAATGTCTCCGACCTCGATCCCAACTCAGTCTACGGCTATCAAAAGAAACTCGCGGTCGCCAATCTGTTCAATGCCTTTTTGCATGATTCCAGCCCGCTTCACGCCGGTGATGCTTCTCCCGTCGAAATCCATGCCGGCGGAAATATCGAAGATGTGCAGTTCTTCGTTCCAAAGAGTGGTGTGGTCACCGCTGGAGGAGACATAAGGGACATTTACTACTTTGGACAGAACGTCTCTCCAACCGACGAAACCAAAATCATGGCTGCGGGAAACATCGAGTTCAGTTACATTCTCGGCGGGAGCACCAATAACACGGGGATCCAGCTTGCAGGGCCCGGTTCTTTGGAGGTGCAGGCCGGGGGCTCCATTGACCTTGGGACCAGCGGCGGAATTCGAACCGTAGGGAACGCCTATAATCCTGCCCTTGGGTCGGACGGAAGCTCGATCACCGTCATCTCGGGTTATAACACGGACATTTCTAACGACCAGGAGACCGCCTTTTTCAACGAATTGCAGACCGCAGGTTCGAATTTCAGCCTGCTCATGAGCGAAGAGGCGGAACAATACATCGCCAAATTTTTCAGTGGCGCTCAAACCAACGGGACCGGCGACATCAATATGGTCTCATCCCAGATAAGCACATCTTCCGCCAATAGCGACATCTTCATATTCAACAAGGGAGCCCTGAACGTGGGTTTGACTACATTCTTCGCTAATGAAAGCCAGGTGCAAAGCACCGGCATCTATACAGCGGGCGGTGGAGGCATCAATATTTTTTCTGTAGGCAATCTCAACGTCAACGAATCGCGTATTATGACATTTTTTGGAGGAGATATTACGGTGTGGAGCGATGAGGGAAACGTCAATGCCGGAAGGGGATCCAAAACCACCGTCAATGCATCACCTCCAAAGCTCGTATATAACTCTGCGACGCGCACCTACAATCTTGTTTTTTCCCCGCCGGCGGTAGGCAGCGGCATCCGCGCGGTGACTTACGCACCAGGCTTCGGGCAGCAGGCGCCTCTTGCCGGAAACATCAACCTGTTTGCTCCGAAGGGAACAGTCGACGCCGGCGAGGCCGGGATCGCCGGGAGAAAGATACGCATTGTGGCGGTGGCAGTGTTAAACGCCGGCAACATAATTGCTTCTGCCGGATCGGTGGGAGTGCCTTCGGGCGCCGCAAACATCTCCGGACTGACGGCCCTTTCAGGAGTGGGAAATGTCACACAGACCATGCAGACCCAGGAGGCGTCGATGTCGGCCGCTGCGGGCAACAAGCTCGCGCAGGCCATCGCGGCGACCGCCGCAGGCTTTATCACAACGGCTCTCGAGGTAAAGGTATTGAGCGTCTTCGACGTAGACCCGGGCGAAAGCTCATGGGAAAAGACGGACAACTAAACAGTTCACCACAGAGGAGGAGCGAAGCGGGGTTGAGGCCACAGAGAAAAATTAACAGAGCAGAGTATTGGGGCGGCGATTGTCCAATTTGGCGGTATAGAAAGACGACATACGCCGGAGAATTCCATGGTCTTTTTCCTCTCCGTGTTCTCCGTGCCTCTGTGGTGAATGGTTACTTAATTAAACTTTTGTGGAGTATGAAGGGTCCTGATATGCGTTTATGTCTCAACGTGCGTGTTCATCCGTGTCCATCTGTGTCCAGGAAGTTCTTGGTTGTTGCTTCCATTGTACTTCTCACCATTTTCTGCGGTGCGCTCCAGGCCCATGCCTGGTGGGACGATAAATGGCAGTTCCGAAGAAAAATCGTTTTCGACTCCACCCCGGCCGGAGCCGACATCAAAGAAAACCTGAACGATGCCGCCGTTCTCATCAGGCTTCATACGGGCAATTTCAACTTTGCCGGCGCAAGGGATGACGGCTTCGATATCCGGTTTATGAGCGGCGACGACAAGCTGCCGCTGAAGTTTCAGAGGGAAGCCTTCGATCCGGCTAATGAGATCGCCCTTTTCTGGGTCAAGGTCCCGCGAATTATGGCTGGAGCGAAGCAGGACTTCATCTGGATTTACTACGGGAACAAAAACGCCCCGGATGGCCAGGACAGGGGCGGCGTCTATGATGTCAACCAGGTTGCCGTCTATCACCTGGACGAAGATCAGGGCAAACCGCAGGACGAAACCGCCTACGGAAACCAGCCCTCGGAGTTTTCGTCCGGGATGGGGACACCGGCGGTCATCGGCGCAGGGATATCGCTCAATGGTTCGAGCGACAGAATAGTCATCCCGAGGTCCTCATCGCTGAATTTTTCGACAGGCTTCACTTTCTCTGCCTGGATCAGGATGTTCGGCCCGCAGCAAAACACCCGCATTCTTTCATGGGAAGACCAGAATCAATCGCTGGTCATAGAAGTGGATCAAACGAAAATATTTGCAAAAGCGGTTGCAGGGGGCCAGGCATTCGAAACTCCAAAGACCACCGATCTGCCCCTCGAGTCGTGGCATCTGCTGGCCGTAACGGCCGAACCGTCCAAGCGACTGGCAATCTACATTGACGGAGCTGAAACAGCCTCGGTGAATCTGCCGGGGCCTCTGCCGGAGCCTGCTGCCGATATCTGCATCGGAGCATCCCTCAAAGGAAACGGTTTTTTTTCCGGTGACCTCGATGAAATCGAATTGTCAAGGACCGCGAGGTCTGCCGAATGGCTCCGGGCCGCCTTCAAAGGTCAAGGGCCGGATAACGTGCTTGCCTCCGTAACGGAGGAAGAAAGTGTTGCGGCAACCGGAGAAAGTCTTACCATTCACCTTCTAAAAGTGGTAGCCAGAACGATCACTCTCGACGGCTGGCTGGTTATAGGCATCCTTGCAATTCTAGGGGCGTTCTGCTGGGTTATATTTTTGACAAAATCTCTGAGCCTGCGCCAGATCAATCGTGAGAACAATGCTTTTTCACAGGAATTGAATGAAGCCCCGGCCTTCGACACGCTCTATCACGGCGAAAACAACGAATTCTCCGGCTCCTCGCTATACCGGATTTACAATGCCGGATTTGAAGAAATGAAGTTGACACAGTCGAAAACGGGCAACGAAAAAAACGGCATCTCCAAATCAGCCCTGAAATCAATCGAATCGGCGCTCGATAAGGCCACAATGCGCGAAAGCAGGCAGTTGGGCACGGGGTTGATGGTGCTGACGTTCGGAATTTCAGGTGGACCGTTTTTGGGACTTTTCGGCACGGTATGGGGCGTCATGAATACGTTTGCGGGAATGGCCGAGGCCGGTGAAGCGAACCTCACCGCCATCGCGCCCGGCGTCGCCTCCGCGCTTGCCTGTACCCTGTGCGGTCTGCTCGTGGCGATCCCGGCGCTTTTTTCATACTCATACGTTACGCAACGCATCAAGGACATCAATGCCGATATGTATCAGTTTGCAAGCGAGTTCGTCGTCAAGATCGAGGGAGAGGAACAATGAAAAAGAACCCTTACGGGGAACACGAAGTAATTGACGAAATCAACGTCGTGCCGCTGCTCGATCTCGCCTGGAACCTCTTGCTCGTGTTCATGATAGTGGTTACGGCTTCCGTTCAGGGCATCAACGTCAATTTGCCCAAGGCGAGCGCTGCCACAAGCTCCGTAAAGCCCACAACAAAGGCGATCACCATAACGGGCGAAGGAAAGATCTACCTCGACACCTTCGAGGTGACGATGGCCGACCTGGAAACGAGGCTGAGGCAGTACAAAGCGGTGGACCCGAATCTGCCCGTGGTGATCAAGGGCGACGAAAAAATATCCTACAAGAGCGTCATAGAAGTCCTGGACCTTTTGCAGAGGCTCGAGATCACGCAGTTGGGCCTGGTCACGCAAAAACTGGTGAAGTGAGACACAGATGGAAAGCGTTCACCACAGAGACCACAGAGAGAACTTAAATAATATAACAGAGAAGATTATCGGGGCGGCGATCGTCCAATGCCGATATTGAAAGACGGCATACGCCGGAGAATTCTTTGACCTTTTTCTCTCTGTGTTCTCCGTGTTCTCCGTGGTGAATGGTTACCGACTTTCTTGTTGAAGGCAGGGTTATCGTTGAATTGAAGGCAGTTGAAAGACTGGAGCCAATTCATGAAGCGCAATTGCTGACCTGCCTGAAACTGGGAGGGTGGAAACTTGGCCTTCTAATCAATTTCAATGTGCCGGTGTTGAAAGACGGCATACGTAGGAGGGTTCTATGACCTTTTCCTTCTCTGTGTTCTCCGTGCCCTCTGTGGTGAATTGTTATTTGCCTGAGGAGATGAGTTATGAAGCCCAATAAGAAAACCTCCCAGAAAAGCATTTGGATTGTGTCCGCATGCATCGCGGTCCTGTTTTTGAGCGGCGGTATTTTCATGGCGAAACTGGTTATGTCTGACGTGGGGCCGGCCAAGAAAGTTCAAATCTCCACTGTCACCCTGGTCCCGCCTCCGCCTCCGGTGGTCAAGGAAAAGCCTCCCGAGATCGAACAGCCGAAGAAGCAGACTAAAGAGCAAGTCGTTGACATTGCCCAGGACAACTCGCGCCCGGTCGACACAAGCAAAGCCGATGACAAACCTGTAAGCAAACAGCTTGGCCTGGATGCCGAAGGGACCGCCGGGGGCGACTCATTCGGCCTGATCGGAAACAAGGGCGGCTCAGGCCTGATAGGCGGCGGCGAAGGCGGAGGAGGGGGCGGATCGCCATTTGGCAGATATGGCAGGCTCATCGAAGATGACCTCAACCGCAGGATCAAAAAACGGCTCGAGGCAAACGGGGGAATCCCCAAGGGAAATCTTAAGCTCATGGTTCAACTGGATGTGGATAAGCAGGGAAGAATTATCAGGTTCAGGATCATTTCATCTTCGGGCGATACCAGGCTGGACGGGGCGGTAAAGGATACATTGAAGCACGACGGCGTCATCACTCAGGCGCCCCCCGAAGGAATGCCCGGGGGTGTAAACATTCGTATATCGTCACAGGGGTAAAATCCGGCGTTCACCACTGAGAACACAGAGGCCGCAGAGGAAGACTTGAAAGCATTCACCGCAGAGGCGCAGAGACTTAAATAGGCGGTATTGAAAGACGGCATACGCCTGTGACCTTTTTCCTCTCTGTGTCCTCTGTGTCCTCTGTGCCTCTGTGGTGATTATTCGCTGAGTTGCTTTTCTCTTCGCCTTTGCGGAGGATCATTGTATTTGGGGGGGAGTTCATGTTGAGGGGTATAGTTGTCTCGGGGATTGTTGCCTTCATCTTTTGCGCTTGCGTAGCAAGCGGCTTTTGTGAGGAACAAAAACCGGCGGCGCAGGCTTCCCAGCCTGCTGTTGCTGAACCAAACGGTATGGAACTGCTTTCGGAGCTCTTGAAGGCCAAAGGGGTCATCACCCCTGAAGAAGCGGATGCGCTCAAAGCCAAAACTTCCGGGGGGGAATCGCCTGAGGGTATGAAGGCGCTTGTCGACCTTCTGAAGAAAAAGGGGCTGGTCAGCGAAGGCGAGGCGGAGCGGTTCAACCAGACGATTGCCAAAAGGCCCACGCCCGAGCAGGCGGCAGCTAAGGCCATCCTGGTCGTCCCAAGAGATCAGGAATACGTTCAGAAGATCACTGAAAATGTCAAAACCGAGGTGCAAAAAGATATCCACGACCAGGTCCAAACCCAGGTCGCCGAACAGGGCTACCTGCAGGACAAGCTTGCCGCAAACCTTCCCGCCTGGCTCCAAAATCTGCAGTTTAGCGGTGATGCGCGATTGCGTTTCGAGCCTGTTTTTTATCCTGTCACGAACGGAAGAGTTCAGGACCCGTTCAATCCGCCCAACCTGCTGAACACCACTCGTGATACCACTGCGGAGTATCTGCGGTTTCGTTTGAAAATCGAAGATCCCATCACCGATCAGGTGACCGTGGGGGTGAGACTCGCTACCGGGAACCAGACAAACCCCGGCTCAGACAATGCCATTTTGGGCGATTATTTCATCAAGGATGGTTTTCTGCTCGACCAGGCATATCTCCGCTACCGCCCTGTCTCCGACCTCACTATATGGGGCGGGCGGATTCCCAACCCCTGGTTTTATACCGACCTTATCTGGGCCAACGACCTGAATTTCGAAGGTGTCGCGGCTGCTTACAAAAGAGATATCAGTTGTGAACTGACAGGCTATCTTACCGCGGGAGCTTTCCCTCTGCAGTCAATGCAGCAAATATCTAATATAACGCCGCAACAACAAAAGTGGCTGTTTGGCGCTCAGGCCGTTGCAGAATACAAGCCCGACATGGGGTATTCGACCAAACTGGGCGTCGCGCTGTATGATTATAATAAGATCACCGGCGTCGAAAACCCTACCGGCCAGGTCATCTATGACTGGACGGCGCCCCTTTACATGCAGAAGGGCAATACCGTTTTCAATATCGAAGGCAACCAACCCCCCCCCCTTAGCGTTAAGAACGCCCTGGCCGCGCAATTCAGGGACGTGGATATTCTCGGGGTTTTGGACGTGTCCTGCTGGGACCCCATCCACGTGGTGCTGTCGGGCGATTATATAAAGAATATCGCCTTTAACGCTCAACAGGTATCGGCGCTGTCCGGAAGACCCATTAAAGACATGCAGGACTACGCATACCGCGCGGGCCTGCTGGTCGGCTACCCCGCGCCGCGAAGATTTTTGCAGTGGAACATGTTCGCTTATTACAAGTACGTTGGTACCGACTCGGTTGTCGATGCATTCGACGATCAGGATTTTGCTTATGGCGGCACGAACGCAAAGGGATGGATCCTGGGAGCGGAACTCGGCTTGACGAAAAACGTCTGGCTGACTGCCCGCTGGTTTACCTCAGACCAGATTTCGCCTTTCCAGAATGCGGTCGGCACCGGACGGTTTTCCGTGGATGTGTTCGAATTTGATACGAATGCACAATTCTGAGACACGGCTGGAAGAGCCAATGCCTTCACCACAGAGAACACTGAGGGCTTAAGTAATATAACAGGGCAAATCGACTGGAACCAATTCATGAGGCGCAATTGCTGACCTACCTGAAACTGGGAGGGTGGAAACTTGGCCTTCTGATCAATTTCAATGTGCCGATATTGAAAGACGGCATACGCCGGAGAATTCTTTGACCTTTTTCTCTCTGTGTTCTCCGTGGTGAATGATTAACTGTGTCTGAGGTCTTTGGAGGAGAGAAGTGGTTCGCATTGTAGTCAGAGTGTTGGTGATAGTGGCCTTGCTGGCCGCCGGCCTCGGGGCCGGTCTCGGCTATGGATATATTTTGCTCGGCAGGGAGCAGCAGGCACATCAAAGCAAGGTAAACGAACTGGACAAAAAAATCTCACTGCTGAGCAAGAAAGCCACCGAAGAGCGCGGGGTCCTGTCAAGCGCCGAGGGCCGCAACCGGGCTCTCCAGGCGGAAATTGACAGGCTGCACAAAGAGAACGGAGACCAGGCTGAAGATATAAAGAAACTTCAATCCGAAGAGCAGGCTCTTGAGGCAAAACTAAAAGAGATGACCGATGAATCTGCCCGGATGAAGGCGGCCCGCGACGAAGTGAGCGCGCAACTCGCCCAGGTCTTCCAGGCGGCAAAGGAACTCGAAGGGCAGGCAAAGATTTTGGCGGCCGGCAAACAAACCCTTGAAACTTCTTTAGCCAGGGTTAACCAGGACCTGGACAACTGCAAAAGTCATAACGCCAGGCTCTGCCTGATAGCCGGCGAAATGCTGGCAAGGGAGAAAGCCAGGAGCAACGTGGGCGGCATTCTCAGAAGCGAACCTCTCACCCAACTGGGCAAAGTCGAGATCGAGAAGTTCATGCAGGAGTACAAGGACAAAATCGAGCAGGAAAAAGTGAAGGATAAACAGTGAATAGCAGGCCTTGTCCGCGATAACATTTTCGTAACAGTTTTGCACGTCCCTTCGGGACACCCTGAAACCATGGAAAGTTTCTCGTGTGGGCTTGGCAACCCCGGCAGGCGGTCCCACCGCCAACTTTTCGTAACAGACTTACCCGCGAGCGCGTTTTTGTACTCCAAAATTTAACCAAATCGTCGCTGATATGTAATATAGTTCCTATAATCTCAAATTAGGCAGGTTTCGACCTCTGCGAGCGCCTTTGAATGTCAAAACTCCTGAAGGGACCGTATATGAGCAGAATAACAAGATTTTGGTTGATAATATGTACCGCCCTGATTGGCATCAGCGGGGCCGGCCTTGCGTATGGATGTTGGAGCCAGGGATTTACGCAGAATTACCCTCCCGAAGCGTACGGCCCTTTTACGAAAATGGAGTTTTTCATCCTGCCCGTGCCCGGAGCTGCCGACTCAGTTACATTTGCCGAGCCCACCTCAATCTTTCCCTGCCCCAGGTCAAGCAACAACTGGGTGAGCACGACCCCTAATCCCTGGTATTCGCTGTTGACCTCGACAGGCACTCAAGCCAACACGGCCTATCTGACGGTCTTCTTTACCGGGCCCCGTTCTTCCGAGTTCGATCTCGATTTTGTCCTGTGGAACGGCAACACGGTAACCGAGCGTCAGGAATTCGAATGGCTTGGCGGCCACTGGGCAAGCCCCACCGGGACCCTGATCGAGAATGCAAACGGAACGTTCTCCGCCGGCGACTATAACCGCAATCCGCTTGGCACATCCGCTCCGATCCCGCCAACCTTACTCCTCTTAGCGCCTGCGGGGCTTGGAGTGCTGCTTTTTCGCAGACGCCTGTTCAGAACTTTTGAGACCATTTCATAGATGCATGCATCACCCGCAAGATCATGCCGGCCCCTTCTTTCTCAACGTACGGAAGTATAAACGGCAAACCGGAAATCACGAGTTCACGGGTACCCGCCACGCGGCCTGGTCGTCTCATACCGGGCCGATTAGCCAACTGTTGTGAAGCATTCCAGATTCGCTGCGCCACTTCCGCCGCTTTAATAGGATTGTCGACGGCGATATATTCTATGGCATCATCCGGATTAAGCAGATCTTATATGAGCACTCATTCAAACCCTCGCATCCGTCCTCAACTTTGGAAGATTTTGCTGCTCCTGGCAATCACCGTCCTGTCCTATTCTTCCGCCCTGACCGGCGGCTACATATGGGACGATGACATGTATTTGACCGAAAACAAAGCCCTCACATCGGTTCATGGACTGGCGCGCATTTGGACCACGCCCAATGCAAGCCCTCAATACTATCCCATGGTGTTCACAACTTTCTGGATCGAGCGCCACCTGTGGGGGTTGAATCCCTTCGGCTATCATCTCGTCAATGTCTTACTCCACGCGTCTGTGGCCTGCCTGCTTTATTTCCTGCTGCTCCGGCTGGAAGTTCCCGGGGCCTGGTTTGTCGCGCTGGTGTTCGCGGTGCATCCAGTCGAGGTCGAGACGGCGGCATGGATTTCCGAACGAAAAAATGTACTCTCCGGAGTCTTTTACATGCTGTCGGCTATCGCATTTCTGCATTTTTTCGGCGTTTGGGATCGTGGGCAGCTTTTCCCACGCGAAGACGCGAAAATGCGAAAGACCCCATCAGCCGAGAGGGTGAGAGGTACGCACAACTCTAAGGGAGTACATGAAAAACCAAAGACGCAGGTTGAGGAGCCGCGGGCCAATTGTATTGTCCTTCTTCGCGGCTTCGCGGCTTCGCGTGAGAATCTGCTCTACTATTTCGCCGGGCTGGCGTTCTTCATATGCGCCCTCTTGTCAAAGACGGTGACCTGCACGCTGCCCGCGGCGCTGCTGATAGTGCTTTGGTGGAAACGGGGAAGAGTTACCCGCACCGAGGCGCTCAGCCTCGCGCCGCTCTTCGCTCTCGGGGCGGGAATGGGGCTGCTTACCGCATGGCTGGAAAAAACGCATGTTGGCGCAAGCGGTGCGGCCTGGAGCCTCGGTTTTGCCGAACGCCTTCTTGTGGCCGGAAGGGCATTGTGCTTCTATGCATGGAAGCTCCTCTGGCCCCTCCATCTGAGCTTCAACTACGAGCGCTGGGCCATAAACGCCGGAACTTGGTGGCAATACCTGTACCTGCTCGCCGCTGCAGCCGTTCTGCTGGCGCTCTGGGCCGGTTGCAGCCGGATCGGTCGAGGTCCCCTGGCTGCGGCGCTTTTTTTTGCCGCATCTCTTTTTCCGGCCCTGGGCTTTTTCGATGTCTTCCCGTTTCGTTATTCCTATGTCGCCGACCATTTTCAATATCTCGCAAGCATAGGTCCAATAACCCTGGTCGTTGCCTGCATCGCCGGGTATGTTTTGAAGCACCACGAACAAAGGCTGAAGATCTTCACAGTTGCGGCGGTCGTCGTTGTGTCCCTCCTCGCCGTGAAAACCTGGCGCCAGGGAAAAATCTTTGCAGACCCGTGGACCTTGTGGAACCAAACCCTCGCAAGCAACCCGGAATCATCTCTGGCCCACAACAATATCGGATCGATTCTCGCCAGGCAGGGCAAACACCAGGAAGCCCTCGATCATTTCGCCCAGGCGCTCAAGCTAAGCCCGAGTCGTGAAATTCCCCACTACAATATGGGATTTGAGCTTGCTACCCTCGGAAGGATCGATGAGGCCATCGAACAATACGAAGAATCGCTTAAAATCCGCCCAAATTACGTAAAAGCGCTGAACAATCTTGGGAGTTTGCTCGCCCAAAAGGGCAGGATCGAAGACGCGGTTCGCTGCTGGACCGATGTCGTAGAGATCGATCCGGATTATACCGGGGCCCATAGCAACCTGTTGATGGCTTACAGCCGCCTTGGCGACTCGGCAGCCGCGCGACGGGAATACGACCGTATCAAGGTCCTCGACCCGGCCAAGGCCGAAAAGCTGCGGAACATGGTCAAGGGGATTGAATAGCCGGAAACCGCATTCGATCGTCGGATTTTGCGAAAATACTGCCGGGAAAACACATCGGCCGCAAGGCCATACGATTACTCAGTCGAACATGCAAAGGGGTAGGGCGCTCCCGTGGATGCACAGCGCACATCTGATCCATTGTTCCGGATGATGGGATGAGGTTGGTGTTAACAAATAAAAAGCAAATCCTGGCGATTTACCTTTTTCTGGCGGTTATTACCGTCGTGGCATTCCGGCAGGTTACCCGGTGCGATTTTATTGCTTTGGACGATGATTTCTACGTGACTGAAAATGTTCATATTCAGAATGGCATTACGGGAGAGGCGGTGCGCTGGGCGTTCACGACGGTGGGTTACGCCGGATATTGGCATCCCCTGACATGGCTGTCCCACATGCTCGATGTTCAACTATTCGGGTTGAACCCGCATTGGCATCATCTCACTAATCTTTTATTCCACATTGCAAACACCCTGCTGCTCTTCTACGTCATTAACCGCATGACCAAAGCGCCATGGAAAAGCGCTTTCGTGGCGGCTTTGTTTGCGGTTCACCCTCTCCACGTGGAATCCGTCGCCTGGGTGGCCGAACGCAAGGACGTACTTTCCACCTTCTTCTTTATGCTCACCCTGGCGGCATATCTCTCCTACGTCGAATGTCCTCGCCTCAAGAACTACCTGGCTGCTTTAGCACTCTTTGTACTGGGTTTGATGGCAAAGCCCATGCTGGTAACCCTTCCTTTCGTCCTGTTGCTTTTGGACTTTTGGCCCCTGCGTAGATTCGAGCACACTAAAAGACCTGCCGGACCGGAGGTCCTCAGTCCTCAGTCCCTCGTCTTCATCCCTCTGCTCCTTGAAAAAATCCCATTTTTCGTTTTGGCGGCTCTCTCATGCATCGTTACATTCATCGCCCAACAAAAGGGAGGAGCGGTTCGATCCGTTGAGGCGTTTTCGTTGGGTGCTCGTATCGCGAACGCCTTCGTTTCCTATGTCATCTACATCGCAAAGATGATCTGGCCAACCGGTCTTGCCGTTTTTTATCCTCACCCCGGGCAATGGCCGTTCTGGCAGGCCGCAGGAGCCGCTCTCCTTCTTGGCGCTGTAACTGTAACGCTCATCCTGGCGGCAAGAAGATTTCCCTACCTGGCAACGGGATGGCTTTGGTTTGCAGGCACACTGGTGCCCGTTATAGGGATTGTGCAGGCAGGCGACCAGGCCATGGCCGACCGCTTCACCTATATACCCCTGATCGGGTTGTTTATTATGGTAGCATGGGGCATTCCGGAACTCCTGCAAAAGTGGCAACTCGCCCACCCACCCCGGAAAGAGGCACTCTTTGCATCTTCAGCATTAATCATTCTATGCTTTTTGATCGTTACATCGACACAGGTCGGGTATTGGCGTAATAGCATTGCCATGTTCGATTATACCCTGAAAGTTACCGATCGCAATGACACTATCCATCTTAACCGGGGTGCCGTCTATCAGGGCCTTGGCAAACAATGGCAGGCGATTGAGGATTATAGCCGGGCCATAGAGATAAATCCAAAATGTGCTGCCGCCTATAGCAACCGGGGCGCTGCATATGAGGACCTTGGCAACCACAGGCAGGCGATCGAGAATTGCGGCAAGGCCATTGAGATCGATCCAAAATTTGCCGAAGCCTATTATAACCGTGGGATCGCCTACGACAATCTTGGCAACCACAGGCAGGAGATCGAGGATATGACAACAGCGGCAAGACTCGACAACGAATATGCGAAGAAGTTTTTGATAAGGCGTGGGGTGAGCTGGTAGCTGAAGTTATAATCCCGTTGGGATTTAGCAAAGGATCTTGCCACGGCAAAAAGCTTCCGAGAAGATGGTGTTTACCGACCGCTTACTTTGTGAAAGACCAGCCTTTCCGGCCTGTCACTAGAGGGCTTTCCACTCAACCCATGGACCTCTGTGCTTAGGAAATTGCTGTTTTGAGAACGGAGCTAATCAGAAAATGGCTTGCAACCAAGCATGTGGGGCAGGCTTTCCAGCCTGCCGATTTACTGCCTTTCCAGCCTGCCGTTAAGATCAGGCCCTTTGCAAAAGAAGACCTCGAATCAGTTAGCCGCTACCAAAGAAGGTTGCCTCATTGGGAGTTGGAGGGGTCCTCCTATTTCATAACTTTCAGGACCCTGGAACAACTGCAAGGTCCATTGCGTGACCCATGCCTGGCAGGAATGGTTGAGGAGGCATTATGGTTTTACCACGAAGAGAGGTATCTACTTTATGCATATGCCGTCATGTCGAATCATGTTCATCTCCTTATGCAACCTGCACCAAGCTGGAGTCTTGCCGGGATCTTACAGGGAATTAAAGGATTCACTGCAAGAGGGATCAACAAGGTCCTTGGTCGTAAGGGTCCTTTTTGGCAAGATGAGAATTTCGATCATCTGATAAGAAATGAACGAGATTGGATGGATAAATTTGACTATATTCACAACAACCCTGTGAAAGCCGGGCTTGTGGACAGGCCCCAGGATTACCCATTTGTCAGCCTGGTGACCATGTACAGCGAAGGCAGGCTGGAAAGCCTGCCCCACATAAGACAGCTCCCTTAAGCTCAATATGTGTGAGGAGGTGACGCAGGCTGGAAAGCCTGCCATTAAGTCTTTGAACCAGCCACACCACAGGACTATCTCATCTCATGTGGGGCAGGCTTTCCAGCCTGCCATTAACTCCTTCATAACCAGCCACACCACAGGACCATCTCATCTCATGTGGGGCAGGCTTTCCAGCCTGCCATTAACTCCTTCATAGCCAGCCACACCACACAGCCATCTCATCTCATGTGGGGCAGGCTTTCCAGCCTGCCGGTTTACTGCCTTTTCAGCCTGCCGTTACTAACTTTAACCCTGCCAATCAAGCCTTTTAGCCTGTCAATCAACTCACGCCGATAACTCCTCCTCAGCACCCTCCATTTCAAAAAACATCTATTGAGTTCCTCAGCCAGTTACGGCAGGCTGGAAAGCCTGCCCCACATAAGACAGCTCCTGTAGAGGACTTACACCTCAAAGCAGATGCGCGCCCTACCGGGCGCGCCATAAAAAACGGGCCCCCTTGCGGGGGCCCGTTCTCAGTTTAACGAATCGACTAAGCGACCTTTAGTTACCGGGGTAGACCAGGTCGCTCGTCTTGTTGAAGCTCGTGAAATCCTGCTGAGCGGACCAGTAAATCGCCTTGGCGGTAGGAAGGTTTACACCTCCGGCAGCGCCGGCATAATTACTCAGGTCGTTAATGATAGGATCCTGAGCCGGATTGGTGGTGGTGTCGTCAAACAGCCACTCGTTGGTAAAGAAATCGTAGCTGTGATTCTGGATGTTTTCAGAGGTGGGCATCTTGCCGTTGTAAGTGATCTGTACCACGTTCTGGCTGGTGCCCGATGCGCCCGTTGCCTGGTCGGCATCGCAATAACCGATCCCGCCAAGGAGGTGCCCGGCCGGTGCGGCGTCGCCCTGGACGTTGCCGTTGATGCAGTTCACTTCGTCGGCGGAGCCGTCGTTGTACCAGAGGTAGGCATGTGCCGCAGGAGCGAGACCGGCAAAGTTGTAGGGCGGCTGGTCAGCCACAGCGGTGTACGGCAAACCGTCCCTCAACTGAGGAGTTTGCAGTCCGCCACCCAATGGCGCGTCCTGCCCGTCCATCACCGCATGGTCGAAGGTGGCGTGAGTCCCGGAGCCGGCATGGCGCAAACAGGCCCAAACATTCAGATTGGGGTAGCCGGGGCCGAACTGGTTCCAATTTGTGACCACACCGGAGAAAAGCAGGACAGCCTGCAGCCTGGTGATGTTGGTGATAGTAGCCGGGGTTCCGCAAACGCCGGAATTAGTGTTGCAATCGGAATTGACGGAGCAAGCGTTTCCTGCATTGCCTGCAGGGGCGGTGCACTTGCTGGTGACGGGGTTGCAAACGCCGTCAGGGGGGTTGCAATCGGAAGCGGCGCCACATCCCCATCCGAGTGTTACCTTGGCCGAGCCGGCTGGTCCTGTACACTGGGCGAAAGTGACCGCCTTATTCACGAAGAAGCCGAAAGGCACCACAACGGGGTTATAGTGATTGAGGCTGCCGGGGTCCACAGCTAGGGTGGCAGCGGTCCTGACTTGCCATCCGGCGGTGCCGTTACCATTGGGTCCCAGGTCTGCGCCCGTGCTGTCCTCGAGGAAGGTGTCGGGGCTGACGTCCGAAGCGCCGCCGTGGATTCTCACGCAGTCCAAGGTACCTGAAGCGTCAGGGTAAGCCTTCATCGTCCGGAAATGATTGTCGAGTCCGGTGCCGGGGTTGCATGCAACGCCTGTGGGGTCCCTGTTTACAAGAGCGTTGACTCCGTCATAGGAAGCCTTGGAGGAATAGCGGATTTGAATCGAGGTATATCCACCCGACACGCCAGAGCAAACGGTCCCCTCGGTGATGCCGTTCTTTGCTGTGCCGTCCTGAAAGCTTTGCCCGCCGGTGATCGTGCAGCCATACTGCGCATGGAGGAAAGCGGGCGCAACAGCGTTCCACAACAGGTACTGCGCCGACGCGCCGTATATATTAACATCCAAACAGTTGGCGTCCCCAGTGCTGCTCTGGCCTGGATGAGCAGCGCTGTCGCAGGACGCATGAGCGAATCCAGCCATGGCGCAGATCGCAGCGCCTACAACCAGAGTTCCCAATATCTTTTTCATGATTCTTTACTCCTGTAATTAATGATGGTTTTAATACATTCAAAACCTATGTCAGCATCCGGGACCCGCCGCACAGAGGCAAGGCGGTCCCGATCGATCCGGACCCGGTTCGGTCCGTTAGGCGCTAAACCTTCTCCTGATGCCCACAAGCCCGAGAAGCCCGGAACCCATCAACAAAACGCTCGGAGGGATGGGTGTTGCAGCCCCGCCGGCAGGATTGATGACCACGTTACCATTGGCGAAAGTCTCGATGTCCGCGACATCGGTGCCCGTTCCAGCAGCAACTAGATTGGGGAAAAAGAGCAGCTGCTGATCGATGAAGGAGGTGGACGGCTGGCCGACCAGAGAGAGCAGGGAGGCATAACCGTTATTGGGGGCGCTGAAAACACCGTTTAAGACGCCGGTAGTAGCCACCTTGGACACCAGGGTGTTTCCTGACGAGATGCTTCCCGTCGAACCCGTGCCCGCTGCGACCCCAAACGCCTGCATAACCTGCTGAAGCTGGGAGGTTACGGGGCCATGGCCTGAATTATTTTTGCCATTGGCGCCCGTGACATCGCTAAGCCAGGCCTCACCGGTGTTGGTCGCGTCTTCAGCAAAATAAAACACCTTCAAATTGGTCGTATCGGTTTGACCAAACATAGCCGGCGTCCAGCCCGTGGTAAAAGTTCCGGAAAGCGACACGGAACCGTTCGAAACGTTGAGCTGGCCCAGGTCCGTCGCAACTTCGACCGGACTGGAAGCGCCGGTGGCCGTAGCGGTATCAAACACAACCTGGATCAGGTCCACGTCGCTGAAAGCGGCGTTTGCCTGGCTTGCCGCTCCCATCATCAAAAGTCCTGCTGCTGCAATTACAAGAAACTTCTTCATCATTTCCTCCTGAGAAAGAAAAATTCACTTCTCCCCAGGCAACCCGGCCGTCCTTATCCCCGTACTCCCATGCAGGCTTTTGTTAACTTTTTGAGCTTTGAGCTCCATCATTCCTGCGTCCGGAAATCTTCGGACCCGTTGGCTTTCCGTCACCCGGTCTCCCGGGTTTTGGCTTTGTCTAAGGCTGCTTACAGGTGTCAGGCATCGGATGTCATGCACCAGATACCTATTCTCCTCTTGCCTACAAGCCTATGTATCCCTTATCACCTCCCCTCGAATCCGCTGGCAGGGCCAAAAGAAAAAGCCCTAACCACGCTCTTGCGAGCTCATGATTAGGGCTTTCTGGTCCGAACAATTCTTGCCGTCAGCAAAGTACCCTGAAAAGCAACCTTCAGTGGCCAGTCGTCAAAAAAAGCTTCCGCTGACCGCTGACTATTTTTCACAGTCGCCATTGGCCTGCCGTCATAAAAAGCTTTTCTGACGACCGAAGACTGGCCACTGAACGTCTGCTCTTTTACTTTCTTAGAATTTCTTCAAATTTTTCGATCCTCCCGATGACTCCCTGGGTAAAATTGATTTTGATGTAGCCCGTAAACTCGCCCTTTATAAGGCCGTTTATTGCCGTCCAAAGCTTTGTGAGCTTGTCGGTCTTTTTCTTTACCTCTTTCGAGTCAAGATTCTGCTCAAGGCACGTCTGCTGCATTGAAAGCTTTCCGAATATGTGTATGCTGATAAGGTTTCCCCGACGTTGACGGGCCCAAGACTAACAGCCGTTTGTTACGTAACAATGGCGCGCAAATTAAGATTAGGTGACCCGGCAAAATCAACCGCGCAGGCGCTGAGGCCGAACAGAGAAGCCGGACCGAAGAAAAATCGGGCGCCGGAATTCCTGTACCCGGATATCCCATACCCGGTAATCTGTCCCTGCTCTCTACGCACTCTCTAGCCCCTCTAATGTGAAATCCGAAAACTCGGTCTGAAGTCGACTGATGCGACCATGAAGGCCGGCCCAACACTACCGGCCCATTGTTACGTGACCGTTACGCAAAAATTAAGATTCGGCGAATAGTGAAAAATGAAGGTACAGAGTGTCTAAAGGACCGAAACCAGTGGGTACCGAAGCCGCGAAACATCTTTGAATCGATATCTGTTTCGGATCTCTGCGCACGCTGCGCCCCTGCGGTGGAATCCAAGTTAACTAGACTGTTGATTATTGCTCCCAATGCTTACGAGGCCAGAGACTAGCAGGCAATTGTTACGTAACCGTGACACTTAAATTAAGATTCGGTGAAAAAGGCGGTGAAGAGAAAAAGACTCTTCCCACTCTTTCACTCTTCACCGCACACATGGTTTTCTCGCGTTTTTCCCCTTCACCCTTCACTCTTCACCCTTCACCGCCCTTCGGGGGCCGAGAAACAGGAACCAGGCAAATACCCAATTCTGCCTTGAAAAGCAGCGTTCTCCATAATTCCTCATTCCTAATTCCTAATCACTTCACATTATTCTTGCATTGACATCTAATAATGAAGTATAATGTTCGAGATTGTCCCGAGCACACGGAAAGTCCGTCTATCCCCCCTGCTCAACCTTTGGCGGGACGCTTGCGAGATGGCCGGGGTGACGGCCGCGCGACAAAACTTTTCCTGGCGGACCCTCACTGCGTTGCGGGTCTCCCGCTATAAGCGTGACCTGATGCGACGCGTATAGTCCGCGCCCGATCTTTTGTGAGGGCGGTGTTCCCTTCCTTTCGGGGCGCCCGCAGTTTTTTCTGCTCGCGGTTTACCGCTCGCTGTACTTGAGAGGTCTTTATGGAATCTTCCGGCAAATGGGCGCCTGATCCTCAATCCTCAATCCTCCGTGGCGCGTACTGTTTGGCGCAACTGCATCATCAAGTTGCCCAGCGCCGGGCCGAAGGCAGCGCGTACTGTTTGGCGCAACCGCATCGTCAAGTTGCCCAGCGCCGGGCCGGAGGCAATCAGTCTTATTTCCTTACTGTTTCCAGGATGTTTCCATGCAACAGAAAAAACCTTGCAATCACAACTCCTTATCGATGGAAACAACCGGCCTCGAAACCCCTGGTGTTTCCATCTGTTTCCATGGCGGGTGAAAAACGAATATCGAACACAACTCACTTTACCCTTCCATCATGGAAACACGCAGTCAAGTGTTTCCATGATGTTCCGAAGGAGTTTCCATGGCCCTGAAAAAGATTAATGATGACGTACTCTTGCGATTGATCCGGGAAGGAAACAGCACGAATTTCGCAACTAAGATACTAATTGCCTTTCCAATCCCTCTTTGTCCGAAACATAAAAGCAACCTTCCTGCAACATATTCGTAACGCAAACTCAATAATATGATCGGCTCTCTGTAGGAGTTTTGAGTTTTTAGTTAATACAAAACTTACTGCTCAAAACTCAAAACCGGCAACTAATAACTAAAAACTGCATTTCGGAGCTTATATGAGAAAAGTGGCGGGCCTTATTCTTGCGGGAGTGATGGTAGTTTTGCTTTTGAACGGTTGCAGCGAGGGGCCGCCTAAAATTGCCGTTGTCGATATGAGCAGGGTAATAAGCGAGTCCCAGGAAGGCAAAAGGGCCAACGCCGACCTTGAAGCCATGGTCAAGGAAAAGAGGGCGGCGGTGAGCCAGAAGGCCGAGGAAATAGACAAGCTGAGGAAAAACCTCGACAAAGAGCCGGCCGCCACCAGGAAGAGCAAAGAAGACGATCTTGTCCGGATCGGCGCCGATTATCAGAAGACGGTTGCTGCCTACGAGTCGGAGGTCCAGAAAAAAGCCGCCGAACTAAGGACGGGTCTTATTAAGGAAATCAAAAGCATTTTGGATACGATCGGTTCCGAGGAGAAATATATCCTGATAGTCTCCGCCGAAAGCGCCCCTTACTACCAGAAAAGCATCGACATCACCGAAAAGGTCATCCAGCGGTACAACGAACTGCAGGGAACGAAATAAGGCAGTGAACGGTGAACGGTGAAGAGTGAAGGGCAATTCGTTCCTGCGTTGTCCGGCTAATTCCATTAATCTGCGGATCACGTCCCCATGCTGTTGACTTCAACAAATGGGGAACCACGGTCGATCTCGATACACCGGGAATTCAAGGGTTTCAATGAAATTTCCATACCTCAGGCTCCCTTTCATCCAGCTAATCCTGTTAATCCTGTTAATCCTGTCCGAAGTATCTGCTTTTGCAGCGGATTGGTCTTTCACGCCATCGGCAACTCTTTCCGAAGCCTATGACAGCAATTTTCGCTTCATTACGACACCTCTTCCCGGCACAAGCAAGAGCGACTTTATAACCAGCTTTACTCCAGTGGTCTCGATCAATGGGGAGACCGAGCAAACGAAGTTTAACTTCGACACGACCACTTCCGCGCAGGCATACATCAATAATCCAAGGTATGACGTTATCAACACCGACACAGTAGCCGGACTGACAGAGATGTGGTCGCCAAGGTTTTCGACCACGGCAACTATCGGGCTTATGCATGACCAGACCATCGAGCAGCAGCTCGCATCGTCCGGAATTGTCACTCTAAGAACTGAGCGCTACGCGTACGACTCAGCGTTGAGCGGTACGTACGCCCTGAGTGAAACATTGAACCTGTCTTCATCGTTTAGCTATTCCAAAGTGATTTACCCGTCCGGAGCGCTCCAGGACAGTGATATTTACCAGGGCACGATTACTCCGGTCTGGTCAATCAACGAACTCAACAGTATAGGTCTAAGCAGCAATTATACCTATACCGACTATAGCGCCGGAGGGTCTGTCACCGGCACCGGCACGACAATGAAAACGCTAACCGAAATGCTCTTCTTCCAGAGGAGTTTTTCAGAGACTATGAGCGGCAAGCTGGGCGGAGGATATTACTTTTCGACTATAGATTTTACCGCCCAGGTGCCGGAGCGTTTCGAACGCTTCCCTCCCTTCCCCATCTACGGGGTCAAACTGGTCAATAAGCCGCAGACAGCGTCAGACAGCGGGCTGGTCTTTTCGGCGGACCTGAACAAGGATTGGACGGAGAGATTCACCACGGCTTTTTCGGCGGGCAGGCAGCAATATAATGACGTACAGGCGAACGCTTTCGCTTCGACTTTCGTTTCCGGCACGGCGAGCTACAAATGGTCGGAACGTACGACCGTCAATTTCACCGCAAGGTACAATATGAACGATGAGCTCTCTCAGGGAACGTCGAATATCGACTATTACAGCCTCAGCCCTTCGATTGAGAGAAACCTCACAGAAAATCTCATCCTCAGGCTGTCCGGATCGTACGAACATGAATCCGAAACCGCCGGTATCGGTCTATCATCAAAGTTAAATCTGGAACGATACCGTACCTGGGTCGACCTCACCTACAAGTGGCCAAGGTTTCTTGCGAGCCACTAGAGGGCGCGCCTTTTTCACCCTTCACTCTTCACCGCCTTTTCCACCCTTCACCTCCTTCTTCACAGCCCCCATGGTTTTCTCACGTTTTTCCCCTTCACCCTTCACTCTTCACCCTTCACCGCTTTATAATAGCCTGACGCGGGGAGACAATGAGACCAACACGAAACATGCACAAGATTATATGCCGCCTGCTTGCTTCGGCTGCGGTCCTTTCCATAATCGTTATTCCATGGTCCTTTGACCGCCAGCAGCGGTCCATGCGATCTCTTCAAAGGCCTCTTCCGCCCCGCCCGCCTGCAAGGGATAGGAGCTTCCCCTACGATGCCTTCAGTAAGGCCGTCAGGTTCCTGAGGGAGAACTCGTCAACATTCGACAACAAGCGGTTCATAACCATCATTGATTATACCAAGCCTTCCACCAGCAGGAGGCTCTTTCTGATAGACATGGAATCGGCAGAGGTGCAGAGGTTTCCGGTGTCCCACGGAAAGAATTCAGGATTGCTCTATGCCAGAAGGTTTTCCAACCGGCCGGAATCGTTTGAGAGCCCTCTGGGGTTTTTTCGAACGGGGCGGAAATATTACGGCAGTCACGGCCCGGCACTGGAACTCTTCGGTCTGCAAAAGGGAATAAACGACAATTCGGCATGCCGGGGGATAGTTATGCACGGCGCCAGTTACGCCGGGTGGGGAGCTATTGCCGCCAACCGAGCTTACGGCCTGCCAAGGCTCGGGCGAAGCCTGGGGTGCCCCGCCATTCCCATGGAAGCCGCAGCATCGGTGATTGACAGGATCAAAGAGGGGAGCCTTCTGTATATACACACAGTGAAGGTTGAAGAGTGAACCCTTCACTCCTCATTGACACGGTTTTCCCCCTTCACCGCCGCACATCGCTTTTTAATGTCTCTCCCTTCACCCTTCACCGCCCTCATCACCCTTCACCGACACGCTTTTCCCGCTTTTCCCCTTCACCCTTCACCCTTCACCGCCTTTTTCCCCCTTCACCGGTCATTCAACCGTCACGCTCTTGGCCAGATTTCTCGGCTGGTCGACGTCAGTGCCGCGAAGCACCGCCACATGGTATGCCAGCAGTTGGAGCGGGAGGCTGAAGAGCACGGGCGAGAGCCAATCCGATGCAGCATTGATGACGAACTGGTTTTCCGCCGGACCGACCACATCGTCGGGTTCACCTTCTATCAGGGCGAGAATAATGCCGTCTCTGGCTTTGACTTCCTGGATGTTGGAGATCATTTTTTCGTAGAGCGGCCCATGCTTCAACAGCACCATGACCGGCATTTCGGCGTCGATAAGCGCAATGGGGCCGTGTTTCATCTCGCCGGCCGCATAGCCCTCGGCGTGAATATAAGAGATTTCCTTGAGCTTGAGCGCGCCTTCCAGCGCGATAGGATAGAGCGGGCCCCGGGCAAGGTAGAGAAAGTCTTTGAAGTCTTTGAATTTTCGGGCCCAAATGGATATCCTGGACGCATCGGATAGAATTGTCTCCATCTTGTGGGGCAGTTCTATGAGGTCTTGGACGTACTGTTCGATTAATTTGCCGGGAAGCTTGCCGGTTTGGGCTGCCCAGTAGACCGTGAAAAGATAGAGTGCGACCAGTTGCGTGGTGAATGCTTTTGTCGAAGCCACCCCGATTTCGGGTCCGGCATGGGTGTAGATAACTCCCTGGGCCATCCTGGCTATGCTGCTCCCGACCACGTTGACGATTGCCCGGCAATGAGCGCCTTTATCAAGGCCTTCTTTCAGGGCGGCCCTGGTGTCGGCGGTTTCGCCGGACTGGCTTATAACCAGCAGAAGGGTCTTATCGTTGAGGATGGGGACTCTGGAGCGGAATTCCGATGCAAGGTCCACCTCGACCGGGACGCGGCACAGGCTTTCGATCATGTACTTTGAAACCAGCGCGGCATGATAGGATGTCCCGCACGCCACGAGAAAGACTCGTTCGATCTTGTTGAGCAGCTCCCTGTCCAGGTTGAGTTCGGGGAAACTGATCTCTTTGCTCTCCAGGTCTATCACGCTGCGGAAAGTGTCGATGACGGCCCGCGGCTGTTCATAGATTTCCTTCAGCATAAAATGCTTGTAGCCGGCCTTCTCGGCCATTATCGGGTTCCAGTCCACCTGATGGGGCACTGGATTGCGCTCTTTTCCATCCGGCAGCGACTCGAGGCGGTAGCCATTCCTCGAAATGAAGACGATCTCCTCGTCATTGAGATAAACCACCCGGCGTGTATATGGCAGTATGGCCGGAACGTCCGATGCCAGGAAGTAGGCGCTGTCGGTAAGACCCATAATGAGGGGGCTTTCGTTTCTGGCGGCAACCAGGACGTCGGGTTCCTGCTCGTTGACGATCACCAGTGCGTAGGAGCCTTTCAACTTTTTGAGGGTATTGCGTACCGCCTGCTGATAGTCGTTCACCCTTCGCCATTCGCGGTCAAGCAGAACGACTATGACTTCGGTATCCGTCTGGGACGCAAAGCTGTGTCCTTCCTTTTCGAGTTCTTCCTTGAGAGCTGCGTAATTTTCGATTATCCCGTTGTGGACCAGGGCAAAGGGGCCGCAGCGATGAGGGTGAGCGTTTTGCTCGGAAGGTCTGCCATGGGTTGCCCAACGGGTATGCGCCACTCCGACGGTCCCGTTTACAGGCTGCTCGTTGAGCTTTCCCTGCAATCCGCTCAGCTTGCCTTCGCACCGAACGATCTGGAGGCGGCAATCGGGTCCGACCATCGCGATTCCCGCGCTGTCGTAGCCCCTGTATTCCAGCCTCGACAGTCCATTCATTAGAATGTCGCGACCCTCATCAGGGCCGATATATCCCACAATTCCACACATAGGTTTCATTCCTGCCTGTTGAGTTATCGAAAACGGTGTCCAGGTTATCAGCGAACAGTGAACTGGTAGTCCTTTGCGGCCTAAGCACGATCACTGAATCTGGACAGATGTTAATCCCAATACCATCCGACAGCAAGATGAAAATCGAGATGTCAGAGTGAGGCGATTTGTGCCATAAGGCCCTTGATCCTGGTGCGCAGCCGCAGCACTTTGCGCTTGTGAATCGATGCCTTGGTCATGTTTCCGGGCATCCGGATGAGATTCAGGTATTCGGAAGAGTGAACTTTAATCTGCTCTTCCAAATCGATCAGTTTCGTAATCAGTTCCTGTTGTTTCATTTTCAGTGACCTCTATAAAAAACAGGGTCAATCAGAAGGGCTGGACCGGCGCGTCATTTTTCCGGCCACCCCGTATTTGCCTGTTGAATCAGGAAATAAAGATTTCATGCTCTATGGAGGGATCGGCTGATTTCTGAAGAACTTGAATCTTTATTTAAGCCGGTTGAGACCGAATCTATGCCCAAATAAAAGGGTGGGGCAAAGGCTGCGCACAGGCCTCGTCTTCCCCTGGCGATTCGATCGATTGAGGCCAACCTTCTTCCGTCTGTTCGTCAAATGTGTTAGATTGGAGGCCTGTTTATCCTTCATTTTGAAATCCAGGAGAAAACCCGCAAATGCCTTTTGTTCATCTGCACGTCCATACCCAATACAGTCTTCTTGACGGTGCAATTCGGCTCAAGGACCTGTTCGAAACAGCCAGGGCCTACGGTATGCCCGCAGTGGCCATAACCGATCACGGCAACATGTTCGGCGCGCTCGAATTCTTTGAACTGGCAAAAAAATACGAGATAAAGCCGATAATCGGGTGCGAGGCCTACGTTGCCCCCAGGAGCCGCCACGATCGCGGATGGAAGGCGCCGGGGTCCGAGGCGGGGCCCGGCCATCAGGCCGGCGAGACCAACGGGGACGAGGATCGAAGTTTTCACCTTACACTTCTGGCCCGCAACCGGGCTGGTTATCAGAACCTGCTGAAGCTGGTCTCGCTCGGCTATATCGAAGGGTTCTACTACAAGCCGCGTATTGACAGGGAGATTTTGACCAAGCACAGCGAGGGGTTGATATGCCTTTCCGGCTGCCTCAAAGGGGAGATTTCCTCGCATTTGATCCGGGGCCAGCTCGAGAGTGCAAGAAAGACAGCCGGGGAGTACGCTGAAATATTCGAGCCGGGTAATTTCTACCTGGAAATCCAGGCAAACGGCATCCCCGAACAGGCAGTGGCAAATGAGGGGCTCGTGAGTCTTGCGCGGGAACTCTCGCTTCCTCTGGCCTCGACAAACGACTGCCATTATCTGCGCAAAAGCGATGCCCGCGCACACGAGATCCTCCTGTGCATCCAGACGGGCAAAACGATTTTGGATGAAAAAAGGTTCAAGTTCCAGACCGACCAGCTCTACTTCAAATCTCCTGAAGAAATGGCGAACGAGTTTGCCTATGTTCCCGATGCGCTCGCAAATACGCTTGAGATAGCTGAAAAATGCGACCTGAAACTGGACCTTGGCAACTATCACTTCCCGGTATTTCCCCTGGAGGAAGGCGAGAGCCTGGAGGAAAGATTCGAGCGCGAGGTTCGGGAAGGGTTCGAGCTGCGGATGGAGTCCATACGCCGCAAGCACCCCGGATTTGGTGAAGAGCAGCTCCGGGAATACCGCCAGAGGCTCGATTATGAGATCGGCGTCATAAAGCAGATGGGATTTCCCGCATACTTTTTGATCGTGGCCGATTTCATAAACTACGCCAAGAGCAATGGAATTCCGGTCGGTCCCGGCCGAGGGTCCGCAGCCGGCAGTCTCATAGCGTATGTCATGCGAATAACCGACCTCGATCCGATCGAGCACGGGCTCATTTTCGAGCGTTTTCTCAACCTCGAACGCATCAGCATGCCGGACATCGACGTGGACTTTTGCGTCAACGGCCGAGACAGGGTCCTCGATTACGTATCCAATAAATACGGCAAGGACCGGGTCGCGCAGATCGCCACGTTCGGCACGATGCAGGCTCGAGCCGTCATCCGTGACGTGGGCCGCGCGCTTGCCATGCCGTACAACGACGTGGACCGGATTGCGAAGCTGATCCCGCCCACTCTTGGGATCGACCTGAGCAGGGCAATGACCGTAGAGCCCCGCCTCACCGAAATGCAGTTGGAAAACCCGCAGATAAAGGAATTGTTCGAGGTCGCGCTTGCCCTCGAGGGGCTCACCCGCCACGCATCGACCCACGCCGCCGGAGTGGTGATGTCCGACAAGCCCATCGTCGAATACATGCCCCTGTGCGTCGGGCCGGAAGGTGAAATCGTCACTCAGTATCCGATGAAATACGTCGAAAAGGCGGGACTGATAAAGTTTGACTTTCTGGGTCTGAGAAACCTCACTGTAATCGCCGATGCAGTAAAGCTGATTGCGGAAAACCACCAGACCGAAATCAACATCGATGACATCCCCCTGGACGATCCGGACACCTACGCGCTTCTCAGCCGGGCCGACACCACCGGGGTGTTTCAGCTCGAAAGTTCCGGGATGCGGGACATAATGGTAAAAATGCGCCCGGAAAACTTCGCCGATATAGTGGCCCTGGTAGCACTCTACCGCCCCGGCCCTCTGGAAAGCGGGATGGTGGAAAACTATATACAGGGAAAACACGGAGGGCAGGTCGTCTATGACCTCGACATCCTGAAGCCCATACTGGAATCAACCTACGGTGTTATCCTCTACCAGGAACAGGTGATGAAAATTGCCAGCGCCCTGGCCAACTATTCGTTAGGGGAAGCCGATATTCTGCGCAGGGCCATGGGGAAAAAGATCGGGGCCCTGATGAACGCTCAGAGAGACCGCTTCGTCAAAGGGGCCGTGGGAAACGGCATCGAATCCTCGAAAGCCAACCACATTTTCGACCTTATGGCCAAATTCGCCGAATACGGCTTCAATAAGTCCCACAGCGCAGCCTACGCCCTGATCGCATACCAGACCGCCTGGCTCAAGTCTCATTATCCGGTCGAATTCATGGCGGCCCTCATGAACAGCTTCATTGGAAACTCCGACCAGATCGTAAAGATGATAAACCAGTGCGCTCAAATGGATATCCGCATTTTGCCGCCTGATGTCAACGAGAGCGGCAGGACCTTTCAGGTCGTCGGGCGCATGATCCGGTTCGGGCTGGGAGCGGTGAAAAACGTTGGCGAGATGGCGGTCGAGGTCATTTTGCAGTGCCGCAGGGAGCAGGGGCCTTACACAACGGTCCATGACTTCTGCGACCGGGTCGACTCTCAGAAAGTAAACCGGCGAGTGATTGAACAGCTTATACGATGCGGCGCTTTCGACTCCCTGCACCCTAATCGCGCCCAGCTCATGGCGGGTCTTGACGAAGTGCTGGACCGGGCCGCAGCCCTTCAGCGAGACCGCCAGGCCGGACAGATGAACTTATTTGAAATGCTGCGCTCGCAAAAAAAGATGAGTGCTCCTCCGCTTCCCGATGTTCCGGACTGGGAGAGCCGAATGCGGCTTCAGTTCGAAAAGGAATCGCTTGGGTTCTATATTTCCGGCCATCCTCTCGACTTTTACTCGGAACAGATCCGATCGGTATGTACCGCCGACACTCAATCGGTCAGAGAAAGACGTGAGGGTTCCGAAGTGGTGCTTTGCGGCCTGTTTTCGATCATAAAGGAAATTACCACAAAACGCGGCGACCGGATGGCGTTCCTCAATCTCGAAGACAGGGAGGGCACAATAGAGGTGGTTGCCTTCGCCGAGCCTTTCACTCAGGCTCGAGGGCTTTTCGCCGGCGATGAACCGCTTGCGCTCTGGGCCAAAATCCAGCATGACGAAAAATCGACAAAGCTGATCGCAAACCGTATCATGACCATGGAGGAGGCCGGACTCCAGGCGGTGGACTCCGTGCGCATTATGCTCGATGCGGCCAGGATGGACAGGGACGCCTTCGGCCGCCTGAGACACCTTCTTATGAGCCATCCCGGCGAGTGCAAAGCCGTCCTCCACCTCTCGGTCGACAAGAAGGGGGAAGCCCTGCTCGATTTGAGCAAACTCCCGGTCAACCCCACCCACTCGTTCTTCGAGGACATGCGTCAATATTTCGGTCCCGACTGCGCGGAGCCTGTTTATAAGAACGGCAACCAGTGAGCAGAGGCAGGTTTGCACAGGTCAAAACAATTTATGTTACAAGGTACTACTATACTTCAACTCCCTTCAGCGCCGGTTTCCCGAAATCTTATCTTATATGAAAGGGGCGTGGGGGCGATCCGGAGATGGTCCCTTCGCTTCCTGTCGGCGGCCCTGCCGCCATTTTCCAGTTGTGAGGTTTCAAATGACTGAAATAGGCAACTACCGGTTCGGCGAAATAGAGGTGGACGGAAAGAGGTACACCGGAGACATAAAGGTCATTGACGGCTCGGTGGTTTCCGGCTGGTGGCGCTCTGAAGGACATGAACTGGCTGTTTCCGATATAGAGGACATATTGTCTGAAAATCCGGAGGTCCTCGTCGTGGGGATGGGATTGCCGGGTCGCATGCAGGTCAGGGACGAATTGCGTAAACGCCTTGAAGCCGACGGGATTTCCCTGATCGATGAACCCACGCCCAAGGCGGTCGGCACGTTCAACAGGCTGAAAAAATCGGGCAAAAAAGTGGCGGGGGCCTTTCACCTTACTTGCTGAGTTCGGACGGCGCCATTTGAAAATACCTGGAAACAATGTTTTTTCAAATGCAGTTTGGGACGCGGTTAGTGTCTTAATTTGCCTCTCGAAGTAAAACCCCAATCGTCCACAGCTTGTCCGTGAGTCCACCTCCATAACTGGCGTGCATTGGATTGTACTGTGAACCCGAACAAAATTATAGTGCGCGAAATGGGAGCGCGACTGCCGCCTTGAAGTTTTCCAGCTTTTTACTGAAAGCATTGGTGAGTCGAGTAAGCCTTCGCATATTCATCCTCATTGTAAGATTCTGCCTCTCCACAAGGCTAGTGGAAATGAGAGCAGCGTCTGGATCACCCTTAACCGGGGTTCGCTTCGCGCTTACGAAATGAGGAGGGCTATATCGCCCCGGTCCGACAGGTTCAGCCTCATAGCATTTGACGATCTGGCCATAATCTACATCCAGTCCAAAAGCCTGTTCGGTGGCATCGACATAAGCGGCTAACCATCGATATCGCGTGAATGTTCTCACCACATGCTGAATCACCGTCGAGCAGAACGGCTCGTTGATTTTTTATTGCCGGCCTTTTGCAGGAAAAAATTCCCTGGAATTTCCAATGAATTTCCGATGAACAACAGAAAATTTAGCGATAACAAATTGTTGCGTCTTTTTAGGGGGGCAGCTCAGTAAAGGAAACTCAGAGAAGCTCGGCGTTGGTGCCTTCGCCGTATGTAAACGCCTGAAAACTCATTGAAAACCGCGAAACTGAATTGTTTGACTTAATCTTTAAGAGAGCGGACAGAAAAGATGGAACGGTGCGATGCTTTCCTTCACCCCGCCTTCGATCTTTCTTCGTGGGCGACTATGAATAAAAAGATTCGTATAGCCGGGGCGCATCGTCCTCTGTATTTGGCTTTTTAACACTCTTCGCTTTTTCTTCATGTTCTTCGTGGTGAAACAAGAGCACCTGAGCCAAAGGGCCCCCGGAAACCATAAAGAAGACGGTCCCCGGGTGGCCCGGATATCCCGGCCGCCGGACTATAAAGCGTGTCAGCATCTCATGCGTATAGCGCAGACCCGAAACGAAGTGAGGGTCCCACCGGCTTGCTCAATCCCTCATCCAAGCAAAATAAAAAAATATTGCCGCTTGATGTTTTTTTCAAATGCAGTTGGGACGCGCATCTATCTCTACTTACGACCACTCCGAATGTAACCCTTTTGTAACCTTTTTCTGATATCTTAGCGGTGTTCCCATTATAAAAGTTCAAATTAAGAGTGTGATGTAATGCCGGCGGCGAAACTCGGTTCGATTAAATTTAACATCATCGGACCATTACTCCTTTCACACTGGACCGTGGTGCGCACTCACATTTTGACCTGGGCCGCCTGCCGGCGGCAAGCCGTCATTTCAAGCGCAATTTCAATCAAAGGAGGTATTAATGAGTACGAGCAGCGGACATAAAGACGTTACGACAGTAGATGCCGGGCCGGGTCCTCCATTGAACCACGGGTTCGCTTTTGCCGGCACAAATCTCGTTCGATACGCCGGGTGGGGGGCGTTGTTCCTGGTTCTGCTCTATCTCCTGAACGGCACATGGTACAAGATCGACCAAACCGAGCGGGGCAACGTGCGGCGTTTTGGCGTAGCCTTGTACACCAAACCGGTACAGCCGGGATTTCACTACAAACTGCCTCTTGTCGAAACCGTCGACAGAATTCGCGTATCCCTCACCACTCTTCACATTCCCCAATTCAACGTGACCACGGTGGACAATCAGAAGGTCGCCATAGATGAAAACTTCAATTATACGATCCCCGAGGACAAGGTGTATCACATCATGTACGAGATAGGACGCTCGGGAGATGCAGATCTCGAGTCTCAGGTCGTGCCTGTAGTCAAAGATCGCACGGCCCGCATTCTGGCCGGCCAGAACATGGTTACGATAAACGCCAATCGCCCGGCCATTCAAGCCGATATAGAAAAATTTGTATTTCAGTCCGTAGAAGAGCTTTTCGGCATCCAACCACACAGTCTTCAAATCGCGGGGATCATCCCATCTGCGGCATTTATGGCATCAAACGAAGCCGCCGTAAAGGCCAAGAAGATGCTGTGGCCGCTGAAAATACAAAAAGGATAAGGCAATTCGAAGCAGACCAGATTGTCATCAAGGCTAAAGGCGAGGCTGATTCGGCAATCGAAGCGGCAAGAGGCCGCTCGCAGTCGGTCCTGCTGGAAGCACAGGCCCATAAGACCAGGCAGGTACTCGAGGGAGAAGGCATGGAATCTCGCCTTGCCGCCGAAATCAAACCCTTCGGCTCTCCCGACAAATACATCGAATACCTGAAGGCAAGGGCCGCCCTCAACTGGAATGGCCAACAGCCTCAGATAGTTGCCGGCAGCGGCAGTTCGACGAACCTGGTGATACCCGTTCCGAGCGCCGCAGGGCAGGGCCGTTAAATAGAATCTTCAATTAAACATGGGAGGTGGATGAGATGATATGTCGCCGGTACGCTAATGTCCTGGTTCTCTTCCTTATGGCCGTAACAACCGGCTGCGTGGCAAATAACGCCGGGGCATCCGGATCGAAAGCTGAAAATAACGGTATTGCGCGCGCTCAGTATGCAGACGCCAACCTCGACGTCAAACACATCAATGATTGCGTCTACGAGATTATAGTTCCTAAACCTCCCGATCAATCCATAACCTATGAAAAACCTTTGCCGTTGGATCAGCTTCCTTTTCAGGTTCGAAACGACAAGTACTGGTCGATAGGGACTGCTTTTGCCTACAGCGCCACCGAATTCGCCACCGCTGCCCATGTTATGAATATAGCCTCCAGGAGCCGTTTCAAAGACGTCTCCATCCGCGACAGCAAGGGCAACGTATTCGGCATTGACAAAATAATGAAATATTCGAGCAGGCGGGATTTTCTAGTGTTCACCGTAAAGGGAAGGCAAAACCCCGAATATCTCGAAGCAAACCAGGCCACAGAGATCGGAGGGAAGGTTTTTGCAGTCGGAAATGCGCTCGGACAGGGCGTGGTCATCCGGGACGGCCTATATACGTCCAATACTCCCGAAGAAATCGACGGCAAGTGGAATTGGATCAGGTTTTCGGCAGCCGCCTCGCCCGGCAACAGCGGAGGGCCGCTGCTCGACAGCAATGGAAAAGTCATTGGCATAGTGCTTCTTAAATCGCCAAACGAAAACCTGAACTATGCGCTGCCGATTGCCGAAGTCAACAGGGATTACGGGAATAATGCGGAGATATTCTTCAAAGTCATGTATGGCCTTGAAATCTTCGATTTTGTAAAAAAGGCGCAACTCGACACAAAAGTCGGCCTGCCTTTGTCTTATGACGATTTGAAGAAAGCTTGCACAACCTCATTACAAGATCTTAATTCAAAAACAACAAAGGAATTGCTTGCTGAGAACAAGGCAAATACATTCCCTAACGGCAGCGGGTCCGACAAAGTATTCACTTCGTCTTTGGATCGTAATTTTCCACAATTGATAATGAGAGGTGAAAATGGTAATTGGGAACCGTCCCAACCGAGAGAGATCAAGAACGTCGATCTGGATAATAATGGTAAAATCTATTACGGAATAACGAAGCTAACCTTATATGCAAAACTTGATAAACCGGATAATATCCCTTTAAAAAGTATATGCAATGATTCAAAACTACTCATGGATCTCATGTTAAAGGCTATGCCAATGCACAGACAGTTTGGCCAGGAAATAATTCGAATTACCTCTTTTGGGAAAGCCGATAATGAATATAGTCATATTGATGCTTACGGCAGAAAGTGGTTGGTAAGAACTTGGCCTTCATATTTGGATCAGGAAATGATTGCTTTCGTTTTGCCGCTTCCTGACGGGTGTGCTGTAATGCTTAAGGCAGGGCAGAGTGGGCATGTCTTTGGGACATGTCTGGAGGACATGAAGATACTTGCTGATTTTGTCAGCGTTCCATACTATGGGACTTTCAAACAATGGCGCGAATACCTTGAGATGAAGGATATTGCCCCATCGGCATTTAATAACATTCAAATCAATATGGACAATGGCTCCCTAATGTATAGTTCAAATTACTTTCAATCCAAATGCGACTGCAACGATATGAAACTAACCGACAATAGTATGCTTAAATTAATATTTGGATATCGAAAGAAAGGTGACTCGGTCGCTTGGGATGTCAAAGACATCTGGATTAGGGAAGGAAAATTCGAAAAGACAGACTTTGGCGTACATAGGCATGCAAAGCCTGGAGGTAATGATGAAAAAAGCTCCAATTGGTGGGCAAGGATAATTGAGGAAAAAAAACCATTTGACAGGCAGGTAGTTATCAAAGACGACACCACTATAATACGAGCCGTGTGTAAAAAACCTCAGAGTACCGGGGCAAACAGCGATCGCTCCGTGCTCTACAGCGTCAAGCATACTAAAAACGGTACGGTCAGCCAGGAAGAAATGCAGTCCGAACTCGACAGATTTATGAAAACCGTTGTCGTGAAGGAGAATTGAAGAAGCGAGAGATCCATCGCAGCTTATCATGTCCCTTCGGGCCACCCGGAAACCATGAAAAGGTGTTGCGCCGACCCCCTCTCCCTGGGGGTGAGGGCCGTTCCGCGATAAACTTTTCCAACCAGCTTTTCACGCCCCATTGGGCCACCCGGAAACCATGGAAAGTTTCTCGTGTGGGCTTGGCAACCCCGGCAGGCGGTCCCACCGCCAACTTTTCGTAACAGTTGCTCATGACGGCTGGGACCAATGATTTTCCTTCACCCCGCCTTCGATCCTTCTTCGTGGGCGAGTATGAATAAAAAATTGTATAGGCCCGACGATCATCCTCTGTAACTGGCTTTTTATCTCTCTTCGCTTTTTCTTCGCGTTCTTCGTGGTGAAAATGACCGTTCGATCGGTATTACTCACCGGGTGTCACGCAGTTGGAGGGCTCTGAGGCCAACCCTGTCCCGACCGAATTGGTGGCGGTCAACGTAAAGGTGTAGGCCTTTCCGTTGGTAAGTCCCCTTATCGCTATCGGGCTTTTTTTACCCTTTGCTTTCATGCCCTCCGGATGTGATATTACCATGTATTCGGTGACGGGACTCCCGCCGTCCGTTTTCGGCGGCTCGAAATTCACGGTCGCCATGCGGTCGCCTGCGGTTGCCGTCACGTTTCTCGGCGGACTTGGCATTAGAAGGTCGGCAGGGACACCAAAGGACCCCGAAGCGCCCCCTGCGCCGCCTCCAACCGCCAAGGCTTGCGAGTTCATCAGGAAAACCGCAAAACCTGCAACTGCGATGGCGATCGCAGAGCTGAGAACGAAAGAAAATGAATGAGAAGCGACGAAGCTTCGTTTGCCCAATGAAACTTTCCTGGATTTTCCGGCCATGACGCTGACTCCCTTATGTGAGTTCATGCCTGATTTTTGTTTTATTGATAATTTATCGATTGGACACTACCTAAGACGTCCGACGCCGCCTGGAAGTTTACAACAGCCTGTAATTTAGTATATGGTTTTCTGTGCTGCGGCCGTGAAACGATATACTTTTTCCGGCCGGTTTGGCCAGATTGACCGAGAGGACAGACACGGTCCAAATAGGGAAAGTTTCCGGAGTATTTCGAGTCTCATATGAGCATCTATTTTGTCGAAACCACGGTGGCGGAGCAAAGGAAGGTCCTTTGCGGTTGGACCGAGCGGTTTTACTTGGAAAAAAAGCGCGTTCGGATAGTGGTGGATTCAATGGCTGCCGCGCAGTTCATCGACCAGTTGCTGTGGTCGTTTTCACAGTCAAGCTTTATCCCGCACGCGATCTCAAGCCCCGGGGCAGAGGCGCCCCCGGACGAACCCGTTCTTATCACCCCCGGAGAATTCCAGCTAACCGGGTTTAATGCAGTGATTTGCGATTATCCGGCCGATATCGAATTTATGAGCGGATTCGACAGCGCCGTCCATTTCATCCTGAGAGACGATACGGAACGCAAACAGCAAAGCCGCGTCCTGTGGCAGAAGGCCCGCGACCTGGGGCTGAGCCCGATCCATGTTCCCTATGGGGAGTGAAACCTCCAAAAGTTTCCACCACGGAGCGCTTGGAGCAGCAAAGCCGCAACCAAGAAACTTCCAAGCAGTTAGTCTGCCATTGTTTCCGGACTGCTGTTCGCGCCACAAGTATGATTTTTATCACCACGGAGCGCACGAAGAGCCGCGAAGGGAAATGAAAAGATCGTAACAGCCCGATCCATAGTGACTTTTCGAACCCCGGATCAAGGCCACTTCCGGGGCAGGCTCTAATCCCGTGCTCGCACACGAAGGGCTGCGAAGCGCACGAAGACAGCCGGAGTCCAAAATCTTGTTAAAAAAACAAGAAAATGACGGATTGTAGTACAGAGGTCACGGAGAAAAGCAACTCTGCAAGCAAAAAGGTCAACCGTAGAAAAGCAGAGGCCGCAGAGATTTTGAGACGATTGAACAAAGAAGAAAAAACCAAGAGGCAGTTAAATCAGGTCTGCGTATTCTGAGGCACTGCGTTGGAGTTAAATGGGCCACAGAGGAGACTGAGATCGCAGAGAAAATACTGACATCCGGGGGATATTTTTGCAAAAAAATGGTGGATTGTAATACGGAGTTGCATTCCAAATGATAATAATGCGGGAGAAGGAGGCGACGAAGGCGTACACTATACGCTATAGTACGTCGAGGAGCCAACGATGAAGCCAACGCAGTCAGCGTTTGAATGCGGCTTCGTATGAGAGTTCGCCTCGTTGGCTAAACCGATCAAGAGGGGCCGAACCTTGCTCAAAAGTCGAGCTCGGTCCGGCCCCTCTTGATCGAAGATATGGTTACGGTCGCGACATTGCCGGTTAGATTACTCCTCCGTCCCGCTGCCGGTCGCGGTTGGGGCTACAGGGGGCACAGTGACCATGGTAAAAATGAGGCCGCCTTCGGTCCCCGTGTCCGGGTCCGTCGTGGTCGAAGTGAATGTGGGAACGCCGAACGTCAGCCCGGTGTTGCTCACAGTAAATGTGGAGCTTTCGGCCCCCCTGGTATCCGAACCCGCAAGATTGCTCGCCGTCCCGGGCGGTATGGTGATCCCCAGGGTGCCGTCTCCGGTTATCGACGATACGGTTACGGTCACGGTTTCTCCGCTTCCGCTGACCGAAACCGTTCCATCGGCTGTGCCGGTCCTGTTGAGGGTTACATTGGAAGCCGACAGGGTCGTGAAGGTGTCATCGACGCCGGTGTAGGTCACCGTGTATGTGACCGGACCCGTCGAGGTCGAGCTGGCCGAAGGAGCGCCGATTGAAACCGTCGGCGCAGTGTTGACCACACCGAACGTGGCGCTTGTGCCCCCGTTGGCTTCCGGCCCCGAGGCATTGCTCGCCGTCCCTGTCGGTATGCTGAACCCCAGAGTACCGTCTCCGGTTATCCCGGACAGTTTTACGGTTCGCGTACTGGTTCCGCTTCCGCTGACTGTGATCGAAGTCGCGTTGGGCGTAGTGCCATTACCGTTACTGACGGGGTTGAGGATTATGTTACCGCTCGACAGGCTCACGGCGGAGGCCCCGGTGTAGGTTACCGTGTATGTGACCGGACCCGCCTTGGTCGGAGTCGCAGGAGAGGGAGCGCCGATCGAAACCGTCGGCACGTTGGTCGCGGTAAAAGTCGGGCTTGTCGCGGCGGCGCTTTTGCCAAAAGCGTTCTTTACCGCTCCCGCCGGTATGCTGATCTCCAGAGTGCCGCTGCCGGTTACATTGGATATGGTTACAATACGCGTGTTGGAGGTGCTTCCATTGGCGACCTGCGAAATCGTCCCATTGGCCGTGCCGGACTTGTTGAGGGTTATATTTGAAGTCGACAGGGTGATGGAGTCGGGTTCACCAGTGTAAGTTACCGTGTACGTGAACAAACTCGACGTCCCCAATGACGTCGAAGGATCGCCGATCGATACCGTCGGCGCACTGCTGACCACATTGAACGTGGCGCTTGGGCTGGATGCGGGGCACTCCCCGAGGCCGTTGTTGTTGCTCGCCGTCCCGGCCGGTATGGTGATCCCCACAGTGCCGGATCCGGTTATCCCGGATATCGTTACTTTCCGGCTGTTAGCCGTGGCTCCAGGGGCAATCGAAATGTCGCTGCTGTCTACTGTGATACTTCCCGATACTAAGTTGAGGCTTATTTCATCCAGCTTGATGCTGCCGGGGTCCTCCAGGGCGTAGGTTACCGTATAGGTGACCGTTCCTCCCGACAAGATAGAAGCCACCGAAGGGGCGCCGACCGTGACCGTCGGCAGGTTGGTCGCGGTAAACATGTTGTTGTCGTTCTTGCTGGTTGCGGTTACGGCGTTGCCGCCCGCAGCGTTATTGGCCGTTCCTGCCGCTATGCTGATCCCCAGGGTGCCGCCGCCGCTTACATTGGATACGGTTACGGTCCTGGTAGTATTTCCGGTCACACTGACTGCAACCGTCGCGTTGGCGGTGGCGGTGCTGGTCTTGATGAGGGTTATTTTGGCCGCGGACAGGCTGATAGTGTCGGCTCCAGTGTAAGTTACCGTGTAAATGAACGAACCCGACGCCGCCGATGCCGGCAAGGGAGCGCTGATCGATACCGTCGGCGCAGTGCTGACCACATTGAACGTGGTGCTTGGGCTGGATGCGGGGCATATCCCCTCACCGTTATTGTTGGTAGCCGTCCCGGCCGGTATGGTGATCCCCAGAGTGCCGTTTCCGCTTGTCGAGGATACGGATACGGTTACGGTCCAGGTATTTCCGCTTCCAGTGACCTTTGAGACCGTGCCGGTGGCGCTGCCTCCCGTGTTCACAGCTATATTTGAGGCCGTCGAAAGGCTGACGGCGGAGGCCCCGGTGTAGGTTACCGTGTATGTGGCCGATCCTCCCGGCTTGACAGAAGCTGCCGAAGGATTGCCGATCGAGACCGTCGGCACGTTGGTCGCGGCAAAAGTCGTGCTTGTGGCGGCGGGGCTGCTGCCCGCAGCGTTGGTGGCCGTTCCCTTCCCTATGCTGATCGCCAGAGTGCCGCTGCCGGTTATATTGGATATGGTTACGGTCCGGGTAGTATTTCCGATTCCGCTTACAGAGACCGTCCCGGTGGCCGTGCTACCGGATCCAGGGTTGAGGGTTATGTTTGCCGTCGACAGGGTGATGGAGTCGGCTTCAGTGTAGGTTACCGTGTATTTAACCGGCCCCCCAGTGGTCGGAGAGACAGAGGGAGAGCCGATCGAGATTTGAGGTGCAGCGCTTTCAACGGCGAACGTGGCGCTTGTGGCCCCGTTGGCTTCCAGCCCCGCAAGATTGCTCGCCGTCCCTGCCTGTATGCTGAACCCCAGAGTACCGTCTCCGGTTATCCCGGACAACGCTACGGTTCGCGTACTGGTCCCGCTCCCGCTGACCGTGATCGTTGTTCCAGCGGCAGTTCCGGTCTTGTTGAGCTTTATATATGTACTAGCGTTTGTATTAGACAGGACGATGTTGGAGGCCCCGGTGTAGGTTACCGTGTATGTGACCGATCCTCCCGGCTTGACAGAAGCTGCCGAAGGAGCGCCGATCGAGACCGTCGGCACGTTGGTCGCGGTAAACGTCGTGCTTGTGGCCGCGGGGCTGCTGCCCACAGCGTTGGTTGCCGTTCCCTTCGCTAAGCTGATCGCCAAAGTGCCGTCGCCGGTTACATTGGATACGGTTACGGTCCTGGTAGTATTTCCGGTCCCGATTACAGAGACCGTCCCGGTGGCCGTGCTACCTGATCCAGGTTTGAGGGTTATGTTTCCCGTCGACAGGGTGACATTGGTGGCTTCAGTGTAGGTTACCGTGTATGTAACCGGCCCCCCATATGTCGTAGCGACCGAAGGATTGCCGATTGAGACCGTCGGCACGTTGGCCACGGCAAAAGTCTTGCTCGGCCCGGCCCCGGTGTTTTCGAATCCAACACCGTTGCTTGCCGTCCCCGGCGGTATGCTGATCCCCAGAGTACCGTTTCCGGTTATCGAGGATATCTTTACAATCCGGGTGTTAGAGGTGGTTCCGGGGGTGACCGAAACCGTCCCGCCGGCGGTACCGGTCGAGTTGAGGGTTATATTGGCAGAAGACAGGGTGACGGCGGAGGCGCCGGTGTAGGTTACCGTGTATGTGATCGGACCACCGGCGGCCTTAGTGGCTGAAGGAGCGCCGATCGAGATCGTCGGCAGGTTGGCCGCGGCAATATTACTGGGCGCAATGTTGCCTATCGTGTCGAAAGTTCCTCCGGCGTACAGGACGTCTTTGCCCCGGACCAGGGCGGTGACCGTGGGATTGGTAGCGGATATCGTTCCCATGTCGACCCATTCGGAGCCGTTCCACTGGTAAACGGCGTTTCCCACCGCCGGCGGCAAGCTCACGGAGGCCACTGACGTTGATGCCGTTTTGGCCGAAGACGTCCTTTTCAACCCGACGTATGCTGGAGATGCTGTAGTGACCTGGGGGAAACCGCCGGCATAGAGGGTGCCGCCGGGACCGGACGCCAGGGTCCACACCGCCGGATACGATGCATCCGACCCGCTGATGCCGCTCCCCAATGCGGACCAGGCGGTCGTGCCGGTGTCCCACATGGCAATGTTGGCGGCCGGATTTCCGCCCGCCGTGTCGAAAGTTCCTCCCGCATACAACAGGACGCCTGTGGGGTCCATCGTCAGAGCGTAGACAGTGGCCGTACCCGTACTGAAGCTGATCCCGTTCCCCAAGGCAGACCAGGCGCCGGTGCCGAGGGGGCTGCCGGGGGTGGGGGTCCACACGGCAATGTTGGCAGCCGGATTTCCGCCCGCCGTGTCGAAATATCCCGCCGCATAAAGGTTTCCATTAGCATCCAACGCCAGTGCGTATACAGTGGGCACATTCGAATTGGAGAAGGTGATTCCGCTCCCCAAAGCAACCCAGGTGCTGGTGCTGTAGTCCCACACGGCAACGTTGGCAGCCGAAACGCCCCCCGCCGTGTCGAAATATCCCGCCGCATAAAGGTTTCCGGACGCATCGACCACCAGGGCGTTGACGGTAGGCACATTCGAATTGGAGAAGGTGATACCGTTCCCCAGAGCAGACCATGCGCTCCCGTTCCACACCGCGACGTTGTTAGCGGATGCTGTCCCCGCCGTGTCGAAAGATCCCCCCGCATAAAGGTGGTTCGTGTTCTTATCCACCGCCAGAGCGAAGACGTCGGCACTCTCCCCGGGCGCAGGAGGGTTAGTGTAGCTGATTCCCTTGCCCAAGACGGACCAGGTGCTGCCGTTCCACTTGGCAATGTTGGCGGGCGCAAGGCTTCCCGACGTGTTGAACAGTCCCCCCGCATAAAGGTTTCCGGTCGTATCCACCGCCAAGGCATCGATTATACCCACATTTCCGATAGAGTTGACTCTCGTTATTCCGGACCCAAGCTTAGACCACAGGCCCACACCGTACGCAAAACCTATGGTAACGGTCTGGGAAGGAGCGGTCACGGTCACGCGGTTTTGATCGGGGTAACTGGCGCTGACATTTACGGTCTGGTCGGTGGTAACGGTATTGGCAGTGAGCACGCCGCTCGACGAGTTGATCGAAGCATAAGTCTTGTCTAAAACAGACCAGGTAGGCCTTACGGTCTTAGGCGTGCCGCCGTTATAGCCGGCGGTCGCGGTATAGGTCGCCCAGTTGCTGCCCATCGGGACCCAGGACGGTCCCGATATATTCAATGTCATGTTATCGGACAAGGTCACCGTCTTGGTGAAGGTCTGCGTCAACCCGCTGTCGTATGTAACGGTAGCTACAACGGTCACCGTCTCGTTGGCGGTAACGGGTTGCGCGGTCAGAACGCCGGTCGCGGGGTCGATCGAAGCACCATAAGTATTGCCCCAAAGAGACCAGGTCGTGGTTAGAGGTTCCGGGGTCCCGTCGTAGAAAGTGAGGGGCAGCGTAAACGCCCCGGTTTGATTCAAGCCGATGGCGCCCGGCCCCGAAATGGACCCGGAAATACTCCCGAACACCATGGAAGCGACATTGCCGGCAGCAATTCCCCCTATCGTATCGAAAAGTCCTCCGGCGTACAGGGTGCCGTTGCCCCGGGCCAGTACTTTGACCGAAGGGGGCCCCTCGACATCGAGTGACGTTACCGATACTGTCACCATTGGGGTCCATGATGAGCCGTTCCACCTGTATACAGCGTTCCCCTCAGAAGTCGGATTTCCATACTGATCGACCGTGGGGGTCCCGGCATACAAATAGCCGTCAGGCCCAAATGCCAGGGCTAAAGTGATTGGCCCAATTCCGGTACCCAAAGCAGACCAGGTGCCGGCGCCGGGGGTGCCGGTGTTGGGGGTCCACATGGCGACGTTGTTGTCGGCGCCGGAGGCGTCGGCCGCCGTGTCGAAAGATCCTCCCGCATAAACGTTTCCATTCGCATCAATCGTCAGGGCGTTGACGATCGCCGAACCCGAACTTAAGCTGATCCCGTCCCCCAAAGCATACCAGGTGCCGGTGCCGGGGGTGCTGGTGTTCCACCAGGCGACGTTGTTAGCAGATGCGGTCCCCGCCGTATCAAAAGCCCCTCCCGCATAAACGTTTCCGTTCGCATCCACCGCCAGGGCAGACACCGAGGCGCCCGACTGGCCAGAGCCGGACAAGGTGATTCCGCCCCCCAAAGCAGACCAGGTGCTGCCGTTCCACACGGCGACGTTGTTAGCAGACGCAGTCCCAGCCGTGTCGAAATTTCCCGCCGCATAAAGGTTTCCGTTCGCATCCACCGCCAGGGCGGAGACAACAGCATAACCCGAACCCAAGGTGATTCCGTTCCCCAAAGCAGACCAGGCACCGGTGTTGGGGTCCCACATGGCGACGTTGTTAGCGGAGGTGTTGCCGGCCGTGTCGAAAGATCCCGCCGCATAAATGTTTCCGTTTTTACCCACCGCAAGGGCCAAGACAGCAGGCAGATACGGATTCGACGAATTGGAGATGCTGACACCGCTCCCCAGAGCAGACCAGGTGCTGGTGCCGGGGTCCCACCTGGCAATATTGGCGCTGATGCTTTCAGACGCGTCGAAAGTTCCGCCCGCATACAAGGAGCCGTCCGGACCCACTGCAAGGGCTGCGAGTGGGACGGTGGGCGAGACCGATATTCCGGACCCCAGAGCAGTCCATTGGCCCCAGCCTCTCGGATAGACAATGGCGACCGGATACGACGCGGTTTGTGTCACTCCGCCCTGCGTATAACCGGCAATGACCGTTACCGCCTGGTCGGAGGAAACATTATTGGCAATGCTGTTGACAGTGAGCAGCCCGCTCGTCGAGTTGATCGACGCATAAGTCGTGTCTGAAAGTGACCAGGTGGTAGCCGGCGTTACGTCACTAGTCGAGCCGTCGCTATAGGAGGCGGTCGCGGTATATGCCGCCGAGCCTCCCATGGGGACCGCGTAGGGGCAGAGGGACTTGTCGAGCCCCGATATGGACAATCCGGTAAGGACCGGGGGCGCCACATAAACTATGCTCACGTTCGATGAGCCGGTCAGTGTATTCCCGCTTGAGTCCGTGTAGCTTGCGTTTACGGTTATTCCCTGGCTGGAGGGGACAGCAAGGGTCGTCAGGTTGCCGTTCGAGTCGATCGAGGCATAAGTCGAGTCTGAAAGTGACCAACTCGGCGTCACGGCCAGTTTCCTGCCGTCCGTGTAATAAGCGGTTGCCGTATAGGTCGCCGATTCGTACATGGGCACCGAATTCGGGCCCGCGATGACAAGGGAGGACTGAGACGGAACGAACCGGAGAGTGACCACCATGGAGGCGTTCTCGGTTATACCCGATTCCGTATAGCTTGCTTCTACGGTTACCGCCTGGTCGGAGGTAATGGCCCCGGAAACAGGATGGAGCACGCCGGTCGTTGAGCCGATCGAAGCATAAGTGGTGCTGTTAACATTCCAGGTGGCGGGTACCGTTGCGTCCGACCCGTCGCAGTAGGTGGCTGTTGCGGTATAGGTCCCCGAATTCCCCGACCCGCTCGAATTGACCGAAGCCGGTCCCGAGATGGTCAAGCCGGAAAGAGATCTAACGGTCGTTACGCTGTTTGACGGACCTGAAGGAGCGCCGGCCCCCGTCGCGTTTTTCGCCGTTACGGTGAATGTATAGGCCTTACCGGGTGTCAGCCCCGTTATGAGAAGAAAGAAAAAAGCGAATATGGCCGAAAAAAGATTAAAAAGGCCGAAATGTAATATTAACGATGGGTTGCGGGTGGTAGGGGGAGAAATTAGTCACCGACATTAATTCCCAAAAAATGGAGAGCCGGGAAGAGCATTCGGTGACTAATTTAATCAATAGAATGGCATAAAAGCAATATGGAGGCTATTACAGACGAAAAGGAGATGTTTGGGGAATGTCGCGACAAAACGACATAAAAAAGGGGGATTTGCGCGTCGCCCTGGCGGGAAGCAAGAGAACGACATTCGGTGACCAATTTTGTGTTTGCTGGGAACCGAGAAAAGTAAATCGTGCGATTATGGAATAATAATAGTTCTTCGATTAGAGAAGCGTGGGATGGAATGGTTGGGGGTTTTATCCCCTTTTTTGGCGTTAAGTTGAATGCCGAACTTATTCTAATTTGGTCCGAGATACTATGTCATCTATAGCCGCCACGATCCGGTCAAGGAAAGACTTTATGTGAAGGAGGAACTTCAGCATATCTGGCGGATATGGTTTTAAGGTCCCCTCTTTAGCTGCTTTAGCAGAGAGTTCCAGTGAATCAACTATCGCAAAAACTGGGCTACTGAGGAACATGTTTAACATTCGCAATTTAGTACAAAACACTTCCCGGCCAATTTCCAATTGCTGATCCATGAATTCCTCAGTCTTTATTCCCATCCATCCATTGCCGGTGAGAATCCATACTGGGTTTATATGGAATTTCTTGATTACGGTCTCTAAAAAAGCAGTATCAGGAATACGTTGGCCTCTCTCGTATCGCACGTAAGTATTTTTGCTTAGGCCCAATTCGGTTGAAAATTCCGTTTGGGTCCTTGTACCCCTAATGATCTTAAGTCGCTCCCCGAGAGTCATGACATCAATCACCCAGAATGTCCCGCGTTAGCCCCCCCATGCAAAAATGAGAGGGCTCACGTGCGAAATAAATTGCGTTAAATCCAAATGGATTTATTTTCCAGTTGACATTGCATCCGTTTGGATGTATCGAACGCAATGAAAGGCCACCTGTCGATATGGTTGTAAACTGAAGGGATTGTCAATGCAAGGCATCTTTTCGGACAAAAGACCCCAAATTGATCCTTTTAGACCACAAATAGATGTGGGGACAAAGCTGAAGGCTGCCCTGCGGGAATGCGTCCGGAAGTGCCGTTTGTCTCGGGAACAAATTGTTGACGAAATGGCCCTGCTCGCTAAGCAGGCCGGGATTGGCACCGGGAGAGGAGCGACAATTAGCTTGGCGAATCTGGATGCGTGGTTGGCCGCAGCGAAGGTTAACCAAATGCCACTGGTGATATTGCCCTTATTCTGTCATGTGGTCCGCGACCTTGCCCCACTTAAGGTTCTAATTGCTCCGCTCGAAGCGGATGTGATTGGGAAAAGAGAAGCGAAGCTCCTCGCCTGGGCGGAAATGGAAATCCGATCAAGAAACTTAAACAGGCGGAAAAATAAGATTTTATCGGAGGTAAAAGATGCAGCCGCAAATGAGGAAGGGTGAGGATAGGCATCGATTTATAAGGGGATATCTGACTTTAAGGGGTATTACCCTTTCGGAGATCGCAAAGGAAGCCGGAGTTTCAAGGCAGATGGTTTCCGCTGTTTCTAAGGGTACAAAAAGAAGTGAGAAGGTGGAACAGGTCCTCATCAAATATGGGATTCCACAGTCACTATTGTCTAACGCCTAAGGGGTCGGCATGAAGAGTACCGAAGAACTTTGCGAGGAAGCCAAAGAGATTCTGTCCGCATATTACGAATCTGAGGGGATCGATAAGGAGGAAATTCTCCTGACTCTTGCGGAGATCGGAGAACTCTGATTGTGGGCGGAGATGGATGCTCGCACATTAATAATACTTTTAATGGCGGCACTGAGCGTTGCAACAAGATATAAACTGAAGACTAAAGAACTCTTGGATGCGCACGAAAAGTTTCAGAAGGAACAGGACGCCAAATGGGCGCCTCGGAACGCCCCAAAGGCGCCTCAGAATATCCTGACGTTCAAATCTAAATGTGACTAACTGGGACTTGCGATGTGGAATTTGACAAAATCTGGACGGAATCTAACCCTGTAGATAATTCGACGTATCCAGGAGGAGCGGCGTAGCCATGAAATCGATGTTTACCTCCCGTGAATATGGCGACTTCTGCGGAATGACTGAGAGATCGGCGCAACGGTTTCTTGCCGAGCAGAAGATCCCATTTGTGATGGAGGGGAGGAGCCGTCTCTACCATTCAAAAGACCTCACGCCGGACGCTCAGCAACGCATAGTTAAGGGCTGCCATGTCTCGACGGGAATCGTCCCCGTGACACCAGGTCACAACAGTTTAATTCCGGCATCCTTGGCTCAAGCAGTCGCAGATCCCTGTCCTCAGGGCTTGCGGGAAGATCTCTTAAAAGATTCCCGCGTGCAATACTGCGCCCGGATCGTGCGGGAGGCGTCCAATGTTCCGGACGGCTGGCTGGCAAGGAAGTGGGTGGAGCATGTCGCGCAGAAGCATAATCTCACGCCTAAGACGGTTTATGCTTTTATCGCCAGAGAGAAACACGGCGGCCTGGCCGCGCATCGTCACACGAAGAAGAACAAAGGAAAACCTAAGCTTTGGGATGAGGCCGCGCTGGAATTCGGAATCGGCCTGGCGCTTAAACGGCAGCACCGAAAGATGAGCGAGAAGGCAATTTATAAAGCTCTGAAAGTGGAGGCCGATCAGCGGGGATGGGCAATCGCTGGGTATCGAAGCTTTACAGGATATCTCGCCAAGAGGCTCAATCCGCTCCTTCTGGCGCTTAGAGACGGCGGCACGCGGGCTCTTGACAATATACTGCCGCCAATACTGCGAAGTTATGCAGACCTGGCGCCCTTTGAAATCGTGTGCGGCGATCAGCACCGATTTGATTTTTGGGTACAGGACGTTGAAACAGGCGCCATTTTCCGGCCGGAGGGCTACTTCTTCGTAGATCTTCGTACCAGGCTCATTTACGGCTTATGGTTAGGGCGCAGATATAACAGCCACGGAATAGGTCTGGCGCTGCGATCCGGCTGCCGATGGTGGGGGGGCTTTAAATCGATCTACACTGATAACGGCAAGCCGGAGATATCTAAGTATGTAGCCGGTATAGTGAACGAAATCACCCTTTTTGGGGGGTGCGTCGGGGAAGAAATAGACCTTCCGGTCGATCTTTCAGATGAAGATCCGGAAGAGGTAGCCTGCGCCGTTCTTATCAAACAGCGCAGAGCGATTGTAAAAAACGCCAAGGCAAAATTGATCGAGTCCTTCTTCCATCACTTCGAAGCTCTTATGCGGGACCAATTCAAGGTCCCTGGCCACGCGAAGCGATTGTCCGCTTCGGGCGAAGAGCAAGAAATCGACGAGCTTGAGATTAAGAAGCTGGCCCAGGCCGGCAAGCTGCTCAAGTTCTCCGAGTTCCAGTGCGCCGTAATCGAGGCAGCGAATTATTACAACCTGGAACGGCCGCACCGTGGGGTATTGAAGGAGTGGGCGTGGAGGCCCAGGCCCACCGAGGTTACACCGGCTAAGTGCCTTGTTGCCTGTTATGAGGAAGGCTGGCGCCCCGTCAAAATATCAAGTGACGACTTGGACTTGGCATTTCTGCCCCAAGAGACGCGAACGGTTGACCGGGGCCGAATCCGCTTTCGGACGCCCGTTGCAGACCTTTATGAACATTCGGCTCTCGCCGCCCTTCATGGCCGGCAGGTTTCGATACGTTTTGATCCGATCGAGCCCGGATGGATTCTCGTTTTTCACAACTCGGAATTTATCTGTCGTGCGTTGCCCGTTGAGTACTCCAGCATGAAGGATATGTCGCTTGCCAAGCGAAAAATCCAGGAAAAGGCCCAGGACAGGAAGCAAATTGTCACAGAATATAAGCAGCTTACGTCCCCAATTCCTGACCTGACGCAACATTCTACGATTCCCCCATTAGAAGTAACAGCAATCATAATCCGGGAAAAGCTCGAAACAGAGCATATATCTGGCGATAAGCGTATCTACGGACAGACGGCCGAAGAGATCGAGGCTCAGATTTGCGCTAATGAGGCAGCGGAGAGCTGCCCGACTAATTCAGCCTTTGTGGAAGTAGAGAGTTCCGGCAACCGTCCAGTCTTTGAGAATGAGGTGGATCGTTACAAGTTTGTGCTCCATCAGAAAAAGAAGGGCCTTGCCACCGCCGAAGACTGCAAATTCGGGATTGAGTTTAGGCTGTCTTGATGTGATCTTCGGACTATGTGGGCTATTTATAAAGAAACAAACGGAATTCAAGACCAAGGTGCGAGTGCCAGCCGAACAAGTGGGATAGCTGAGGGGACGCACATGCAAAATCAATTTATTCCGACTCAGGATTTCCAAAAACTTTTATCGCTAATCACCGATCTCATGAGTCATGAGCTCGGCTTGGAGATGGCTATTGTCTTGGGCCAGGCGGGGCGAGAGGAAAACTGAGGCTTGTCACCGCGTTGTGGCCATGTATGACTACGTGTTGTACGTCAGTTTGCGGGCTGGCTATCTACGGGAATAATTCGAGAATTCGCTTCGCGGCGCGGCGCCAGGCCGAGGGCGACGCAAGCATGTTTTGACCTTTTGGCGAGGAGTCTTAGCGATCCAGGCGCATCATCCTGGTCGACAAGGCGGACAGGCTGTCTCTCAAAGGTCTCAACCTTTTGAGGGATGTTCACGACCGCTGCCGCGTTCCAATCGTATTAATCGGCGAGGAGCCGCTAAAGGGGAAGCTTTCGCAGGAACGTCGGCTGATTAGCCGCACGTCTCAAGAGCTGATTTTCCAGCCG
>CAVYEB010000002.1:0-3647500 GCA_963767585.1 uncultured delta proteobacterium
TCGCTAATCACCGATCTCATGAGTCATCAGCTCGGCTTGGAGATGGCTATTGTCTTGGGCCAGGCGGGGCGAGGGAAAACGACGGCTTGTCACCGCGTTGTGGCCATGTATGACTACGTGTTGTACGTCAGTTTTGCGGGCTGGCTATCTCACACGTAATTTATTTGAGAAATTTGCTTCGCGGCGGCAGGCGCCAGGCCGAGGGCGACGCAAGCATGTTTTGACCTTTTGGCGAGGAGTCTTAGCGATTCCAGGCGCATCATCCTGGTCGACGAGGCGGACAGGCTGTCTCTCAAAGGTCTCAACCTTTTGAGGGGATGTTCACGACCGCTGCCGCGTTCCAATCGTATTAATCGGCGAGGAGCCGCTAAAGGGGAAGCTTTCGCAGGAACGTCGGCTGATTAGCCGCACGTCTCAAGAGCTGATTTTCCAGCCGGCCGGCCCGGCCGATGTCACACTTTTCTACAGGAAAAATCTCAATCTGGCCCTTTCGCCTAAAATGGCCGTGGACCTGGCCAGACACGCGCAGGGGGATTTCAGGCTGATCCTTAAGGACGCGCTCCGCATCGAGCGGACCATGAAAGCGAGCGGCCTGGCCGAAATCACCGAGAACCTGGTCCGGGAGATTTGCTGATGACTAAGGGGCTTTCGGGCAGGATACGGGGCTGCATAAGCGGCTTTTCGAGCAGGAGGATCTTTTCGGCTCCTGCGGTAGCTCGAATGATCGGCGAGCCCTGATGCTTGGGCTGGTCCAGAATATCCTTGCCGTCTTCCTGGCTCGCGGCGAAATAGTTAAGGAGGCCCCAGGGCGCTACAGCTATAAGGGAGTCTCAAGATTCAGGAAGAAGCCAAGTCCGGTAACATTGCGAATATATAGAGCGATGCACGAATTGAGGACATTTTCGGCCAAGGATATAGTCAAAACTACCGATGCCACGATGAGATTCGTCCTGATGCTGATTCAAGAACTTATGCAGTCGGGAGACATTGTGACGGCGGGAAAGCGCAAGAATATCAACTGTCGATGGGAGGTGATACGAAGGGTTAAAGACCAAGATGCTTTCTATTTGAAGCATCTCATTGAACCAAACAACAAACGGCGCGGAAAGGGAACGTGATGAAAATCTTGGGCGGAAATCATACTGCAAGGAGTCCAGACCGGGAAGGGTCGGAAGCCGAAAGAGGATCGCTTCTCGGCAAAGCTCCATATCGCAAAAAAGGATATGGGTGGACGGATGATTATTACCGAAACCTGCTTGAAAACTGTTTCGGCCTCTCGACTTCTGCGGCTTTGTCGAATGAGCAGTTCGGGCGCTTATGGCCTCGATCAGAGACGAGGCTGGAAGCCGAGGCAGAAGCCAGGCGAGATGGACGAGCAGGTTGTCGCCTTGGTCGAGAATCAAGGTCATGGCTTCACAGATACCAAACGGGGATGAGCGTCTCAGGGGCCTTTGCAAATCGATTTGCGGTGGCGAAAGGTTGGCTGGTCCACGGATATTGCCAAAATGAAGCGTTTATTGGCAGTCCTGGGGAATATTGTCCGGAAAGAAGAGGAGCAGAGCGCAGTAGCTGGCGGCAATGACATCCGGCGAGAAAACGGGAACGTGGGGTTGCATCGGCCAGGGAGTGGCGACGTGAAAGGCGTAGCTCGAACGCCCTGCCGATGCAAAAACATTCAAGCTGCCAGTCGGCGAGGGGGCTGGCGATCCGGGAAATTGGCGCTTCCATACGGATCATCAGCCCCTTCTTGTTTTGAGGCATAACTCAGCAGAAGCGCCTCATGGCCGATCATAACATAATCAGGCAAGGTCCTGGCGCTGCAATGTGTCAATTCGGTTACATGAAGGTACACAGCCAAGAGGAGACAGATTGATGTCACAATTTTTCGATCCACAAAATGGCGTTCAGTGCAATTTGGAAAAATGGAGGATGCCCTGGCTCTTGTCCATGGCCTTTTGTTTGCCAACGTTGATGAGGCATGGGATGGGGGTCTAGATGAAGGGGCGTTCAGGGGAGCGGGTCACCTTGTTTCTGATGTCCGTTTCGCAATACGGCACTTCGCGCAAGAGATCAAAAAACAGGAGAAATTGCACGAGATGCCGCTCCAGCAATGCAATGGTGCGGCATCGGAGGAGAAAGCAGACTGCTTTCTGACGATGAACTGCGAGACCTTCCGCCGTTCGCTAAAGAAGAGATTACAGAGGCCCGAGAGATCCTGCATCTGTATGTGGGAGGAGAAGAAAAGGGGCTGAAGAACAGGGCTCTTTCGTATTTTGCGGCTCCAAAAAAGGTAGGACGTACTGATTTCCTACGGGTCAAGGAATTGCTCAAAACGCGCCGGCCAACGGCTCAACAAAGTCGAGTGGCATCAGGGGCACTCTCGCGCGATGATCTCTCGCCTGGGTTAAGTCTCTCATATTGAGGGAAATAAAAGCCGTGGAGATCCTGACGCGGCTCGTTGAAGGGAAGACGGAGGGGCTTGCTGACATGGCGACCGCATATTTACAGGACGCGGCGGGTGAATCACCCCCCCCCCTCGATCCGAAGATTAAGGAATTACTCGAAACAGCCCGGACCAAAACTGAAGCGTGACCAGGTCGATATTCATTGCTCTCGGAATAAAAACGAGCAGAACTCAAACGCATGGAAAGGAGACACAAATGGCGGAAAAGGTTTTGAGCGGCGGCGACAAGCTGAAAAAGCGCTGGCTGAGATCGGCGCGAAAATGAGCGGTGAGCTGTCGGTGGGCTTTATGGAAGGTGCCATCATCCAGACGGGACGCCAGTCGCGGCGGTCGCCTTCTGGAACGAATTCGGAGTGCCGGAGCACAACCAGCCGCCCCGTCCGTTTTTTCGCGAGATGATCGAGAAGGAATTCCGACCTGGCCCGGCAAGATAGCTGAACTCGCGAAGGAGACGAATTACGGCGGCCGAAAGGTGCTTGCGATTATGGGCGAAGAAATTGGCGGAGCGCTCATACAGAGCATCAACGATTTCACGACGCCTGGCCTTTCAGAGGCAACGAAAAAGAAAAAGAAATTTAAATATGATAAGCCGCTGATCGACACGGGGATCATGTTGAACAACGTGTACTATCAGGTGGAAGAGGAAGAAAAAGTGCACGTGGAGCCGAAAGCAAAAAGGTAGGGTGGGCAAACTGCAAGGAGCTGGAATGAAAAACCCCAGAAAGGATTCCATCGACTGGCCGACTTCGAAGGCAGCGTTGAAATCCTCCGGGCCGGGATGGTGGCAAAAGCGGGCGGCAACGGCAACGGCAAACCAAAAACAGAAAGAGGGATTTACGATGAGCAAAAGCGACCTTTTGGGGGAAGTTTCACGGATCAGGACCGAGCATGGCGGAGTCACAATGAGTAGAAACGACCTTCTGGACCTTCCGAGAAAGGCTTCGAGGATTAGGACCGAGCATGGATTCGACAACAGACCGGCTCCAACCATCCTTGATTTGGACCGACATAGAGACGAGGCGCGCGTCGACAGTTTTCTTAATGGGCCGTCTGCGCGTAAGGAATTCGCGAACTTACGTAAGTTTCTTGGCTTGGATAGTTCGATCTCTGCTCCCCCGCCAGAGCGCCCAGGTGCAAGCCTCATTTCCGATGGCCCCGACGACGAGGATCGGGATCGGGATTGGATGGGGTTTGCAGACCCCCAGGAACAGGAAGATTTACTGCGTGACTTGGAAGAAATGACGCCCTCCGACTTTGAAGCGAAATGGGGCAATCACCCGCTGGTCCAGGCATTTAATCGGGCGCGTGCAAGGTAAAGGAGACGCAAAAGATGGAAAAGACCCTGGAGGTGCCAAAGATTAAAAAGCGCCTGGCCGAAATGCGAGAGTATGCCCAGCCGATACAGAAGGCCGTCCAAGAAATCGAAGGCCATTTCGATGGGGCAGTGCAAGCTCTGGAAGATCGCCAAATGCGAATCGAAAAAGAAGTGGCTCGGCTTGAAGAGAGTTTTGCGGGCGACGTTCTGGCAGGGAAAAAAGCGACCTATCGACACATCGAAGATCTCCCGTCTGAGCGCGAGAACATTAAACGACGATTGACGTACCTGAAAACCCAATGCAAAGGGCCCTTGGACAAGCTACGAGATTGCGCCTCCATACCGGCCAAGATAGATGGGACCGAGCGGCTGTTATCTGATTACGAGAAACTGCGGCAGCGAGTCGAAAGCTACGAGAATGCGCTGAAAACAATTCCCGAGGATTTCCATATTTATGACGCTCTCAAGAATGAAATGCACTATTACAACCACGCAATCATGGATATCGAGGGGAAAATGTCTGTGCTGGAACGGATTTTAAAAAACGCCAGAGAAGCCGGGCTTTTATAGATTCAATCTGCCGGTTGCGCGATGGCAATCCGGGCCGGAGATCGCGCGGGGAGACTATAACAACATCCTGTCCGCTGTCACTCAGGCCCTGGAGAAGATGCAGTGGGAGAAACGGTGAACAGGCGTTTTAGGAGAAATGCTTTTAAATAGCCCTATTGGGGCTTTTGGCTTGCCCTGATGATGGCGCGATGAATTCGGCAGGGCACTCCGGGAATGTTGAAGGGAGTGGCAAAATCGCGCTGTGTTTTCTAAGTGGAGATGGATTTTGAAAAACTTTGCGAGGAGCAGGCGCATTCAGGCTGAAGCTGCTCAGAGGTGTCATACCTCGCTCCCACTTCAGCACTCTTTCATTCATTTGCTTGAAAACAACAAAACCGCCTTGGCGGGGCGGATTTGTTGGATAGATTGGTGGAACAGGATTCATAGATAGTCATTGGCATGAACGGGTGGGGGATGTCAAGTGAATCCTGTGGAGGATCGACCGGTAGAAGAAGCCCAGCAGCTTAGGCGTGAGTTCTTTTGCAGGCATTATGACGCATGCTTGGACAAGACGATCCTGAATGGGTGGCCGAGCTTCTCATGTTCCAGATGCCGGTCTTTCCGCGTGCAAGACCGATCCGGCGCGGAGTGGTTTGATGATTCCCTGGCCTGCGCGTCTTTGATTGCAGTTGTTTTCGGCTTAGGGATGATGCCGCCCATGCCGGCAGCGGAGGCTTCCCTATGACCGGCATAAATGAAGGCCGCACGCGGGCAAGGATGGTTAAAGAGTGTCTTGTCTTGTACAAAATCCTGTCCAGAGAAGGGCGGATGGATCTGAAGGAGATCGCCGCCTGGGCGAATATCAGCGTTAGGACTGCCCGTAGATGGATGAATGCCTTCAGCATGGTGATGGATTTGCGAATTGAGCGGGGCGAGGTGATCGTGGAAAGGTTGGGAAGGAAATCCCGAATTCCATATCGGATTGATAGACTCTTTCATAAATTAAAGACAGATCACACGCCAAAGGGGCCTAAGCCATGAACCATCGAGATCTTATTCTATGCTCTGCAAAGCACCCAATGTTTGCTTTTACGAAGCTGCCTCACGATCTACAAGACAGATTGGTGGCAGATTTAGAGAACAATCGAATTTCCGCTACCAGCGCTTCCGTGTTGTTGAAGGAAAAGGGGTATTCAATCTCTCATGCGGCTATATCCGCTTACCTGGCGGCGGTGAGGAAGCAAAGGCGGCTCCTGGCGCGATGGATTGAACTGTCCATCAAAGAACAGAATGATCCGCTATAGTTCTTAAGACCAGGATTAAGGCCAAAGACGGGGGGGGGGCTTTAAAGAGAATCTGAGCTGACACATCCAGAGTCCGATCCTACTTCCGGCCCCTTCCGAGCCGCTCTCGATGCGGACAGGTGAAGTGTTTTCCTTTTTTTACTCGATCCATTTTCCCGAGATTACCTGTCAAAATATCCCTTCGCCCACACCCTCTATTGATGCCGCAAACGTGAATTAGTCACCGAATGCTCTTCCCAGTCACCGAATGTCGTTCTCATAGTCACCGAATAAGTTTCCCGTGATACCCGTCACTATCACCGGGCTGACGTCCCCCGTGGCTGTTGCGCCGGCTGTTTTGCCGATGTAGGGCGTCACGGTGTAGGAAGTGATCGGGTTTCCACCGTCCGGCGGAGGAGTGAAGCTGACGCTCGCCTCCGTGCTGCACGCCGACGCCGTTACGTTTGTCGGCGCGCCGGGCAGCGCGCCGGGGGTCGCGGTCGCAGGGTTCGAGGGCCGGCCCGGCCCATTCGCGCTGACCGCCGTTACCGTGAATGTATAAGGAGTGCCGTTGGTCAGTCCCGTCACGGTTACCGGGCTGCCCGCCCCGAAAACTTCTCTGCCTCCGGGGTTGGCTGTCACGATGTATGAACTGATCGTGCTTCCATCGGATACAGGCGCCGAAAAGGCAACAGTCACCTGGCTGTCGCCAGGGGTCGCGGACGTGATCGTCGGAATCAGCGGAACGGTTGCCGTTCCGGGGACCTTCACCGCAGTGGAAGCGGTCGATGCCACACCGGTCCCAATAGCGTTGGTCGCCGTTACTCTAAATGTCAGGGAATTGCCGACGGCCAGTCCGCTCAAGGTTATCGGGGAACTGGTCCCTAGGGCCGTATCTCCCTCGCTCGACGTAACGGTGTAGTATTGAATCGGACTTCCGCCGTCTGAAACCGGGTTTGTAAAGGTCACCTTCACCTGGCCGGCGCCCACTCCGGTCGTCGTCGCCGATACGCCTGTCGGAGCACCCGGGGTCGTAACCGCTTTAGTAAATATGTAGATCTGATAGTCGCTTGTAGTGCTGCCTTTTGTTGCGACCCAGACAGTCTTGGTCGAGTCCATGGCGCCGTACCAGTTTGAGCCGCAACTGGGGCAGGTTATCACCCCGGCCGATGAAATAGAAAACGCTGCGCTTTTGCTTTCCGTCAAGCCGCTGCTGTCGACGCCCGTGAACGTAAAACTGCCCTTCGAGCTTACCTGCGCACTTCCTCTTGTCCAACTTCCGCTCGAGGACAATTGGTTGAGTTCCCAGTTCCCGGCCAGGTTGGCCTGTGCGTATGATGAGGCTTGTTTGGTGAAAACCGTGAGTGTGTAATGATCGCCTGTATCTGAGCCGGCCGTCCCGACGGAGATCGTTTTACCGGAGTCCAGGTAACTGAGGCCCGAAGACGGGCAAATACCAGCCGGGGTGCAGGAGCTATCCGTTATCGCGCCGGTCGTCGGGTCAATCGTCAGGGTCCCGCCAACGGCTTGTGATCCTTTAAAAGCAGATGAGGCAGCCGTCCCTGACCAACTCCCGCTCGTCCCGATCGTGAAAAGCGATGTAAACCAGGCGGACAGCGTCGCATCGAATTCATTGGCTCTCCATTTGCCGGCCAGGTCGGTGGGCACTGAGTATGAAGATGCCTGTTTGGTGCCGATAATCATCATAGCGGCGCCGTTCGTGGTGGTGGTTGTGCACACGAACACCGTATCGCCCGGGTTCCTGTTGCACAGGAGGTTGGGATCGGGATGGAGAAGATTGGAATCGGTGGAGCTGCCATTGTCCATGGGCCAATCACCGTACGGAAAACTCCACAATGTGCCGCTAAAACCGGCAGGGGTGCCATTACTGTCGGTGTATGAACCGGAGTAGGTCCCATCCTCGGTCACTATCTCCTGGCCTCTTGCCCACCATCCAAAGCCGCCGGGGGCGGTCATGAAATAATTCATGTTCCAGGTGCCCGCCGTCTTGGAAGTACAGGTCGTCGAAGGCGACACAACATTGGAAGCGGCGGAGGGTTGGCCGGTCCCGTTAGCGTTCGTCGCCGTTACCGTGAACGAGTAATAGCTGCCGTTTGTCAGCCCAGTCACCGGCACCGGGCTGCTTGTTCCATAGCCCGCTATCGTACCGTCGCTGCCCGTCACGGTATAGTAAGTGATCGGGCTTCCACCGTCTGCCGGGGCAGTGAAGCTGATCAGCGCGCAGTAACCGTCATTCGATCCGCAGTCGCCGGCCGCCGCCTGCACTCCTGTGGGTGGACCGGGAACGCCGATCAAGGTTAGCGGCTGCCAACCGGAATTGGACATCTTGGTCAGCACCGGCCAGCCCGGATCGTCGCTGGCTTGGACCCTGTACTGGTAGCTTTGTCCCGATTGCAGGATATTTGGCGGTACCGTCTGCGACGTATAGGGCTGCCTCTCTGAAGAGTAGACCACAACGTTATTGGAGTCCCTGATCTGAAGCCGATAATAAAGATGGGCAGCGGTGTAGGCCTCGACGTCGGAGTAGTTCTGGATTGCGGTCCAGCTTATCGTGGGAGAAGATGGGTCCCCTGTGACATTGGTGACCTGAAACGTGGTCTCATCGACGATCGGGATCGGCGTGCCGTCATATTTCGTATAATCATAGGTCAGCAGCGATTTTTTTGTAGGGTAAGCAAGGGTGAAGGTATAGAGCCCGTTGGGATTGACCCCGGAAATTTGATGATAGTATTCATACGGCCCGGGCAGCCAGGGCAGAAGCGGCCAGGTTTCCGGCTGGAGGTCCGCCAGCGCGAACGAATGGCTGAAACTGCTCGGTCCTTTGGCGGAAAGAGTCACCGTTGAAGACAGTCCCGCCCCGCCCGGATTGTTGACAGGGACTTCAATGCCGGTAAATGTCCCGTTGGTGGTGTTTTCGACAAACACGTTCGCGCCCCACAGAAAATTCGGCGTGGTGTTGTTCAGCGAAAGAGTCACCGGGCTCGTTGTGTTTACGTTGTTGGGCGGGTAAGGCCAACGGGTATCCTGGACACTGACTTGCCACTGGTAGGGGCCTCCGCCCTGTATGTTTTGCGAACACGCCGAAGAGGTTTGCCAGTAGGGACTTGCCATTCCCTGAGGGTTGCACTGGGACACGCTATTCCCCGAGCCGTCAAATACGTTGACCGTGACCGTGTAAAAGATCGGCGGGGTCGTACTCGAAGTATTAGGGGCCGCCCAGGTGAACGTTGGAGCAATGGAATCGCCGCAGGCCTGAAGGGTTGAACCGGCGACCTGGGGAACGGGCGCGAACTGGAAATTATGATAGCTTTGGGGTGAGGGCGTGGTCCCATTCGAATCTGCGATTGTAAAAGTGTACAGTCCGTCGTAATTTCCGGACGAAAGCGCGGACGGGACCGTCTTCCCGGAAAGCGTATAGGTATAATCGGCGCCGGGCGATTCTTGAGTGAGAGTGTAAGAGTTGCCATACGAATCACTCACTGTCAGCGAGCTGACACCATCGCCTGCAGGGAGGACCACCTTGGCGTCCAGGAACAAAGATGCAGCGGCGCTGCCGGTGATGAGACTATAGACCTTGGTATACATGAACCCGGGGATGGTAGCTGCCACCAGAGGGACCGAATCCGGATACATGTTCTCTGAACCGTTGTCCGCCACCTCCCCGGTGTCTGCCGGCTGCCCCCACGCATTGTCGAGCGCAATGACACTCCAACTGTAGGGCGTCCCCAAAGACAGGACCCCGGCAGGCAGGACCCCGGCAGGTACGGTGACACTGGTAGACCCTGTCGGCTCGGAAGTCCAAACAATGTTGCCGTTGGGATCGTATATCCTGGCCCTGAAAAAATAGTTTCCGTAGTATCCGTTGCCAGCGACGCTATCCGACCAGGTCAATGTTGGAGTGCTCGAACTTGCGCCGGGGTAGGCATTGAGGGTTGACGAATCCACTACCGGCAGCGGGTTGAAATTCGCAAGGTAATAATAACTCGTCGCGGATAGCGGGTTGTTGGAGTTGGTGCTGTCGGTAACGGTAAATACATATTCTCCGGTCGGCGGGGTAGTGCCGGACACCAGCACCCAAAACGTGTTTGTCAACGGGTCGTAGTTACCCGCCGACATCGACTGGGTGTTAAAGTCGCTTCCGTTCGGCCCATTAATTGCGATCGTACAATTCGGGTAAGGCGGCGAGCCTTGCGGATCGTAAATCTGCGCGGTAATCAGGGTGTTTGTGCCTTCGGGAGTGGTGTAAGATTTCACGTTGCAGAAGCCGAAGTAGGGACTTTGAGGGCTGGAGTAGGGATTTTGCGCCCAGTCCCGGGCCGTGAGCGTCAAAGAGGCCAACAGCAGCAAAACCGAAAGCAAAAACAACGACGGGAATAGGCGTTTCATTCAAAGCTCCTTCGTCATTCGCGTATCATTTACCTGTTTTTGGTTTTTTCGTCTCTGTTCAACTGGTTCTGTGACGTTCCAAGAGTCCCGGCATGGGGCCGGAAATACCGATCTACGGACTATCGGTGGTTCTTTGAATATAGGCAAAAGGCACTATCACAGCGACATGTTATTCAGTCAAGCAGTATTTTAAGGGGGACAAAGCGGGTATCCGCGACACCCAATATTTGAAAACACAGTGAGATATCATGCTGTTATGCCACATGTCGAATCGATTTCGCCAATATGCCGGTTTAATCGCACCACCCGATTTCCTATACAAGGTCTTATACAGACCTCTTATGAATATCAGTTAATTCGCCATCAATCTTTCAACCATTAAATACCTAAATCCCTAGATCTCTAAATTCCTAAATCTCTAGCACGTATCAGGCACCTATTGGTCTATCTACAGGCTGCCGTTCACAAATGGAAAGCAATTTAACATATAGTTCTGACGCAAGCCAACAAATTACTTTCGTCATTTGCAAGATCTACACCTGGCGGTGGGACCGCCTGCCGGGATTGCCAAGCCCACACGAGAAACTTTCCATGGTTTCAGGGTGTCCCAATGGGGTGCGAAAAGTTCTCACGGCACACACGACCGTCATGGCGCTCTGCGCCCTGGAGCCGGTGGGACCCTCACTACGCTTCGGGTCTGCGCTATACGCATGAGATGCCGCCACGCTTATAGTCCGGTGCCCGATCATTTCTGAGGGCGCACCGGAGGCCGGGATATCCGGTGCGGCTTCGCACCACTTCATGTATTACAAATTCGTAATTCATCAGAGCTTGCGCGTTACCCCTGCAATGGAAGCAGGAGTCGCGGACCACCTGTGGACTATCGAGGGCATAGCAAGATTAGTGGAATTCACTGCTTACTTGACATAACCCTGCAAGCGGCTAGAATAGCCCGGTTGCGCAAAGCGCTCCTCGGGTAGCGAGCGGAAAAAACCACGTCCTACACTCCGTGCCCATGGCCGGGTAAGCGACGGGATGTTTTTCCCGTTCGCTGTTCCTTCGGTATAAAGGCGGTAAAATGATCTTCCGGCTTAAGCCGGTACTCACTTTTCACTGGAAAAGGATCGACTGGTATGGGAGTAGTCGCGGACAAACTCAAAGAACTTCGAGCCAAAGAAGCCAGGATCAGGGAAATGGGGGGGCCAAAGGCCGTGGCCCAGCAGCAGGAACGCGGCAAGATGACCGCCCGGGAACGTTTGGATTATTTCTTCGATCCCGGCAGCTTCCGTGAAATCGACATGTTTGTGAGCCACCGGGGGACTCTTTTCGGGATCGATAAAGTTGATATCCCCGCAGACGGAGTCGTCACCGGTTTTGGTGATGTGAACGGACGGCAGGTTTTCGCTTTCGCACAGGATTTCACGGCCCGCGCGGGCAGCCTGGGTGAAATGCACGCTAAAAAAATCTGCAAGGTTATGGACCTTTCGCTCCGCACCGGGAAGCCGATCGTAGGTTTTTGCGATTCAGGGGGCGCCCGCATCCAGGAAGGGGTGGACGCGCTTTCCGGCTACGGCCAGATATTCTACCGAAATGCAATCGCCTCGGGCGTGGTCCCTCAGATTTCGGCCATAATGGGTCCGTGTGCCGGCGGGGCCGTATATTCGCCGGCCATGACAGACTTCGTTTACATGGTGAAGGGAACGGGGCTGATGTTTATCACCGGTCCCGACGTCGTCAAGTCGGTGCTGGGCGAGGTAATTACCCAGGAAGAGCTTGGCGGGGCGATGACTCACAATTCCAAAAGCGGCGTGGCCCAGTTTGCGGCAGAAAGCGACGCCGACTGTATGGACCAGGTCAAGCGGCTGCTTTCCTTCTTCCCCGACAACAACATGGAAGACCCTCCATGCACTAATGCCACAGACGATCCCAACCGGTTGTGCCCGCAACTCGACGCCATCATTCCCGATGCCCCGATGGGAGCATACGATATGAAGGAGATAATTCGCGCGATCGTGGACAACGGGGATTTCCTGGAAGTGCACCAGTACTTCGCGCAGAACATCATCATCGGATACGCCCGGCTCGATGGAAAGACAATCGGCGTGATCGCGAACCAGCCCAATGTGCTCGCCGGATGCCTGGATATCGACTCATCGGACAAGGCATCCCGTTTCATCCGCACATGCGACTGCTTCAATATTCCGATCCTCACCATAGCGGATGTCCCGGGTTATCTGCCCGGCAGTCAGCAGGAATGGGGAGGCATCATTCGGCACGGCGCAAAGCTGCTCTGGTGCTACTCCGAGGCGACCGTTCCAAAGGTTACCCTCACCACCCGCAAGGATTACGGCGGATCATACCTTGCCATGTGTTCGAGCGACCTTCGGGCCGACTTCAACTTCGCGTGGCCAACGGCCGAAATTGCGGTCATGGGCGCGGACGGGGCCGCAAACATCATTTTCCGCCGCGAGATCCAGGAAAGCGCAGACCCGGTGGCAAAACGCCAGGAGGTAATCGACAACTACCGCAGCGCGCTCAGCAATCCTTACATAGCGGCCTCCCGGGGCTATATCGACGGCGTGATAATGCCTTCCGAGACAAGGCCGCGCCTGATCGAAGCCTTCCGCGTGATTGGCAATAAACGGCAGGCGCTTCCACCCAAAAAGCACGGCAATATTCCGCAATAAGAGGTGAGCAACGATCGGTGAGCGGTGAGCAGAAAAAACTCTGTTCGCTGCTCGCCGAATCACGATTATTGAGAAACTGTTTGCTCGACCCTGGAAAAGTTTCTTTTTCCGACCATTATGCTGCCCTTCCGGCCGGTCTTTTCTCTGTTCAAAACGGAAACGATGCACTGCCTGTCGTTCAAGGGTTCTTTCGCCCGATCGAAGCTTTCCGTGTCCATCCCGGTCATTTGTCGAACCTCGTCGTCAGGACAGCTCCTCGAGTCTATAAATTCACAGAGCAGACCGGCCACAATTATCCTGAACGAATTATCCGGTATGCTCAGGGACTGGCAATCGACGATCAGTTCCAGCAGTCTAAAGAAAAAATCGGAATCGAAGTCGGCTTCCTGAACCTCTCTCGAATAGTTCTGCACCTCGGCAAAAACCCTGCTTTTGAAATAGCCTCTTCCGCTCGAAGCAGAAAAGTCCAGAAGCATTTCCATGATTTTGTCCCTGAAAGGATCATCGCCTCTAGGATTTATTCTCATCGTTTCTCTCCGACAATTTTTACGACGTTAAATATGGAAGCCGCAGCAAATCGCAGCCGTTCCAATCAATAATAATGGCCGGGCGTACAGATGTCTATGGGGCATAAGCTTTAGAAATAACCGCTATATACCCGCAAGTTGATTTTCGCTATTATAACCTCGATGGACTGAATTGATACAGGGCCTGCAGATAGACAATCAAACGAAGGACTCAAATGGAACCGGTGCAAGTTGATGTGCTTTGTGTCGGACTCGCAACATACGACCTGGTGTATGTGGTGGACCACCATCCCGGGGCAGACGAGAAGTGTTTTGCGACCGATTTAATCACGTGTGGGGGAGGACCTGCGGCAAACGCCGCGGTCACGGCTGCAAGACTTGGCGGCACGTCCGCCTTCGCAGGTTACCTGGGAAGGGATGCTTTTGGAGAAATGCACTTCCTGGAACTGCTCTCGGAAGGCGTGTTAACGAACCTGGTGGTCCGAGGCGATCACCCCGTCCCGCTGTCCTCTATTATCATCAAGCCTGACGGGAAAAGGACCGTTGTGTCTCATAAAGGCGCAACACCGGTCCTCGAGCCGGACCAGGCGGATTTTACAAAGCTCAAGCCACGGGCAATCGTGTTCGACGGCCACCAGCCGGAGATCTCCGTTCCCCTGGCGATAAGGGCCAGAGAGCAAAAGATCCCGGTCATTCTGGACGCCGGGTCTGTTCATATCGGCACCGGGAAACTCGCGCCCCTTTGCGGCTATCTTGTGGCTTCACAGAAATTCGCTCGAGATTTTACCGGCGAAAAGGACCCCGCCGCGGCATTGGGTTTTCTCTCACAAATCGCCCCGGTGGCGGTCATTACCCTGGGCGAGTCAGGTACTATCTGGGCGTCGGGAGGAGAAAGCGGAAGCCTTGGCGCCTTCGCAGTCAATGCCGTAGACACCACCGGGGCCGGAGACATCTTTCACGGGGCATTCGCCCTGGCGACCGCCCGTGGAGAGGCGCCGGCGTTGGCACTGCGATATGCAAGCGCGGCGTCCGCTCTGGGGTGCACCAAAATCGGCGCGCGAACAGCCATCCCCACCAAAGCGGAAGTAGAAGCCTTCCTGGCGACTAACAACCAGAAACTGCCTCGTCGGTCTCCGCCGGGACCCTGAGCCACTGTTCCAGGGTAGGAGGCTGAATGAGCAATTGGGAGAGGGGCTCCCAGGTCGGTATTGCGCTAAGGTCGACTCCCTTGTGTATTACCGAAACCGGCCGATCGGATGAAACGACTATGACAACGAGGTTCTCATGGTCTGAGGTGAACCGAAGCGCTGAGTTGAAACGCGCGCCCCTGGCGCGGTTCTCATTCGGAATCGTCCTCCCGTCGAGCAGACAGGCGAACCCGTGCAGGTGGAGGTCTGCTCCGACATGTAGCGCCCCGTCGACCTTCGAGAGAGATTTGGCCAGGTCGAGCATCGTTTCATCGGTCAGATCGACCGGGGATTCAAGCCGCTGGCCGGAGATCGCAATAGGGACCGGGTTAAGATCTATCACCACCGTTGCCCCGTGCCGCTGTTGTCCGGCCCTGTCCACGATGCTCGAGGCGATATTGAAAAGAGCGTCCCGTTTGTGCTCTTCAAGAGGCATGGTCAGAAGGAGTTCTTCAAGAAACACCAAGTTGGGCCTGCGGTTAGACGAATGAAAATTCCCATCCGAAAAACTGCACACCAGGCTGCCCGAAAAACGCAAAAACCCATGCCCGCCTCTGAAATCGCCGGTTATGCGACACTCGGGCATATCCCCCCGGGCGACTCCGATAATTTTTCGCCCGTCTGAGATTAGTCTTCTGTCGGAATTTTCAACCGCAAGGATAAGCTTGCGCACGTGCTTGTAGTTGGTCAGTCTGAGCTTTTCAGGATGAGGAAACCTTACCATGAAAGGCACGGTGTCGATCATGCCGGGTTCGACAAATACAAGCGTCCCACGGGGCCAGGCGCCCTCCTCCCTGGTCTTTGAAATTCCCAGTACCGCATCGAGTATCGGATAGACTTCGATGCGGGCGTCAAGACCGAATTTATAGTCGAGCCGATCCCGGATGTAATCCCTGATCGCATGGGTCGCATATTCCCGAACAACGTAAGATGAGTTTCTGGTATAGAACCATTCTTCATTGGACCAGTCATGCGCCAGGAGGCAAGCCGCATGTTCGAGCCACCTCTCCGTCGGGCCGCTCGAACACATGGTCGGGTGCTCCTCGGTAAACCACATTTGATAAAACACCGACCTGGCCCTGCCGCCCCTGGATATCAGTCCGGCAAGGTCATGCCCCTTCTCCGGGGCGATCTGGCCGAAAAGCTTCGTCTGCATAATATTGGGATTGTGTTTCCGCCACGCATCAGATTTAAGGTAAATTCTATCGAGAAGATCTTCCCAACCCTCCATCAAATCCTGAGGATCATAGAGTCGGGGAGGATCTTCCGGCTTTTCTGCGTAAATCAACGCGGCGCGACTGGGACCTGAATAGCGGCTCAATCCGCCGCAAAGGCCATCATGGATATGAAAAATACTTTGGATTTGGGATGAAATGTCCATATTCTCAACAAAAACAAGGGGGTTAATAACTTAAGGCAGTCGTATAAAAAATAAGTACAATTTCCGGCAGATTATTTCAAGCCGAATCTAAAGATATCTTTGACAAAAGATCGTTTAAATAAAAAACGATGCATAATCGGCAGCAGTGTTTATAAAAGTGACGGCAGCCGTGTGGAGCAGACGCCTCGTTTCCACGCCAATCTTTGGAGGACCAAATGAATTCATCACATACCGACTATTATCTGTGTGAAGATCTTCTTGCAGACGATGAGAAGCAAATCCGCGATGAGATTCGGGCCTGGATCGACAGGCGATATCTTCCAAGAGCGGCGGATTTGTTCGAGCAATCCATTTTTCCGGTCGAACTGATTCCCGAGATGGCCAAGATGGGCCTGTTCGGGTTCAAGCTCAACGAATACGGCGGCCGGGGAAAAAACAACGTCGCTTTCGGCCTGGTCTGCCAGGAGCTGGAACGTGGAGATTCCGGTCTGCGTTCTTTCGTATCGGTCATGAACGCTTTGGTAATATTTCCTATTTATACCTTCGGCACGGGGGAGCAGAAAGATCGCTGGCTCCCGCAGCTCGTGAGCGGCAATAAAATAGGCTGCTTCGGCCTCACGGAACCCGAAGCCGGCTCCGATCCCCAAAGCATGCGGACTACCGCTGTAAAAGACAAGGCCGGTTATGTTCTCAACGGACGCAAGATGTGGATAACCAACGGATCAATCGCCGATGTCGCGGTAGTGTGGGCGAAGACCGAAGATGGACAAATCCGGGGCTTTCTGGTCGAAAAGGGCATGCCCGGCTTTTCGGCCCGCCCGATCGAGCGCAAGTTTTCTTTGCGTGCTTCGGTCACATCAGTTCTGAACTTCGAGAAAGTGCGGGTACCCGAGGAAAATCTTCTGCCCGGCACACACGGCCTCAAGTCACCCCTGACGTGCCTCAACGAAGCTCGCTACGGCATAGCCTGGGGAAGTGTAGGGGCCGCCATTGCCTGCTATGAGACGGCCCTCAACTACGCAAAATCCAGGATTCAGTTCAACGCCCCCATTACATCCTTCCAACTCGTGCAGCGAAAACTCGTTCGGATGTTGACCGAGATCACCAAGGCCCAGCTCCTGTGCATTCGCCTGGGCAGACTCAAGGACGAGGGCCGCGCGCGCCACACCCAAATCGCCATGGCCAAAATGAACAATGCCTCCGAAGCGCTCAAAATCGCGCGGGCCGCCCGCGACATACTGGGCGCAAACGGAATCAGCCTCGGATATCCCCCGATCCGCCACATGCTCAACCTCGAAACGGTAAATACCTACGAGGGCACAGAGGACATCCATACACTTGCCATCGGACGCGATATCACCGGGCAAAATGCGTTTTCGTGCGAGTAGAGCCTCACAAAGCGCGGGGACCGGTGCCTCCCGCCCCCCGCGCCGCTTCGCGGCTTACTGTGGCCGTCGCGGCGTTGGTTGCGGCCCGTTGGGCCGCAATATTGAATTAAGCCCGGCAAAGGTGTAGTATCGGGGGCAAAGAAACTTTGACAACCCATGTTGAATTATTGAATCAAAGCCGGGGAGAACTCAGGGCGGACGGATACTCAATCCAAGGGAGAAACGTGGCGGCCATGCGTCAAAACTCAAAGATAAATGAGAAGACGCAGCCCAACCTTATCCTTGGGTTTTCTGAAACGACATATTGCGCCGATGAATGGCATAAACGTTGCTCAATATAGTAGCCAGTCAGTCTAACAACGGTCAAACCCTGGAGTGAACCATGATGTATCAATGCATACGATGCCTTCAAACCTGGGGGACAGGCAATCCGGAAAAGGACGGCTACTCGCACGGGCTTTGCGCAGAATGCCTCAGGGAGGCCCTGGCGCCTCTCTACCGCAAACGGCAGGCTCGGGAAGGCAACTTTGATTGTTTCGGAAAGGCATCCGACTACTGCGACCAGTGCGCCTGCGCTTACAGGAGCCTATGTATTGGACCTGACAGGTAATTATACCTTGCGCGCCAGTACGCTGTAACGTTTGTAATTTCATGTCGGGTGGGATAAACCTGTGACACCCTACTCAATATTTTGCGACTGCTCCTTGAGTTTCCCTATCTCGGTTTTCATCCGGACTACCGTTTGCACGATATCGAGGTCCGTAGTCTTGGAACCGATTGTGGTGGCTTCGCGGTGAAGTTCCTGGATAAGGAAATCGAGCCTTCGACCGTCGGCCTGTCTTGGCCCGGTCAATATGGATCGAACCTGTTCAAGGTGGCTTCCCAACCGTACGATCTCCTCGTTTATGTCCGCGCGGTCCAGGATAAATGCTATCTCCTGAAAGAGCCTGTTCTCATCGGGATCCGTGCCTCCGAGCAGTTGTTTGATCCGTTCGTGCAGTTTGGTTCTGTATTCTTCTATAACAGCCTCTCTGCGGCTTGCGACCATCGAAAGATCGTCTTTGAGCGTTGCCAGCCGTTCCAGAAAGTCGCGCAGAAGGGCTTCACCTTCAAGCGTGCGCATCCGAATCACCTGGTCCAGCGCCTCGGACACGGCCAACGAAACAAGGTCCTGTAGCCCTTCGAAGTCTATAAGCGGTTCCGGGGTCTCATAGATATGCGGTATTCTCAAAAGGTGATCGAGTGTAGGTCCTTCCGAACCTTCGATATCGCGGTGAATCTCCTGGAGTTGTGACCAATAGTATCTCACAAGCTCCAAACTTATATGCGGGGCCTTCTGCCTTATATCGGTACTTTCTATCTGGAGAAAGGCGTCTATGCGGCCTCTTCGTACTTTCTTCGCTATCAGTTTCCTGCACAAGTCCTCAAACTCGAAGAAGGTTTTGGGAATACGAATGGAGATGTCCAACTGCTTTGCGTTAAGAGCGCGCATCTCAACGCTGACAGTATAGCCCCCCTCTTCTTTTCGGCTGCGGCCAAACCCGGTCATACTGTGAATCAAAGGCCGGCTCCTTTCTGACTGGTTTTATTTTCTTCAATGCTGTCCGAAAAAGTGGATAAGCATCCGTAATTCGGAAACGGTGAGCTGACCAGGGGCGGTTGCGGACTGTTCATCGAACTGGGCATAAGTCCATGGACTGCCGAGAAATATGTTCGCCAGCCTGCTCCACTTACCGGCCTCGCCCATACAGAAAGCGATCAGGCCGATGCCGAACTCTTCCCGGGCCAAGGGAATGAGTTCCGCCACCCTAAGGTTGTCCTCGCTCGATTTGGCCAGTGTTACCATTTTCAACGCGTCTGCCCCGGTTTTTCTCATGAGGTTCAGCTTTGCGTGCAAAACCTCTCTGGGAGGGGTCTCAACAGGGTCGTGCCACGAAAGCAGCACCTTCGCCCCGGCCTGCCGAAGACCTGAGATACGGTCCAGGTCCGCGTCATGTTCAAGGTCTATCCATTCGGCGCCGCATTTGGCGGCTTCCTCCAACATGCTCAGCCGAAAATCCTCCCGGCCGGAAAAAGCGCCCATTTCCCGTATCGGCCTGTTGGTGGCTATTACCGGCAGCCGGTTTTTTATCGACAGAGTACTGAAGAAAGATTTCATTTCCTCCATCGAGTACCTGTTCGCGAATAAGTCGATTCGCCACTCCACCAGATCGACTTCCGGGTGATTGAGCCATCTCGAAAACTCTTGAGAAGAGCACCCGACAAGGCACCCGCAAATGCTGCTCTTGCGCTCAATGGTCTTCTCGGTCTCAGAGCCGCTCATGCCCCGCCACCCCCATGATCGCGCCCCATTCGCATCTTTTCCTTCTCAATCCGGAAAGGATGGGCGGGATCGCTTTTCGGGTAAGATCCCAGAATTTTCAAAAAGGTCACATTTTTCGCGAGGGTATCCAGGGCTGCCCGCATATGGCTGTCTTCCCGGTGGCCTTCTATATCTGTATAAAACAGATACTGCCAGGGAAAAAGCTTGTTGGGGCGCGACTCAATGCGAGTCATATTGGTCGTTGAAAGAGCGCTGAGAGCAGTGAGCAAAGCCCCTGGCCTGTCTGAAACCGCAAAGAGCAGCGAGGTCTTGTCATCTCCGGTCGGTGGATTTGAGTAGTTGCCCAGCGCCAGAAACCGGGCGGTGTTTCCCGGCACGTCTTCGATGCGTTCGGCCAAAATGCTGAGCCCGTAACGCTGTGCCGCATATAGATTGCAAATCGCAGCCCCTGTGCGGTCATCCCTGGCGCGCGCCGCAGCGTGTGCAGTGGAAGAGCATTCGGTTTGTTCGGCATGTCCCAGATTCTCGAGCAGCCATTTTCTGCACAACTCAATTGCATGCGGAGGTCCGTAGAGATTTCTTATATCGGCAAGTTCCTGCGCATTGCCGCAAAGATGGTGGGCGATCTCCAGGTAGCACTCGCTGATTACCTGCACTTCCCGCTCATAGAGAAGATCCATGCTGTGGCCGACCCCGCCCTCGAGTGAGGTCTCAATCGGGATCACAGCCAGATGCGCTTTCCCTTTAAGAAAGCAGTCAAATACCTCTTCGAGAGACCCGCAGGGCAGGTAGGCGGCGGAATGGCCGAAAATGGACATCGAGGCTAAGTGGGATTGAGTCCACTCGGGTCCGAGAAATGCGACCTGAAGCCTGTATTGGATAAGCCGCGACGCGGCAAATACTTCCCGGTAGATCGAGCGCAGCGATTCCTCGGACAGGGGGCCGGGATTCAGCCTCGAGAGTCGCTGCGAAATGATTTGCTCGCGTTCAGGGTGAAAGAGGGGAAGACTCCTGGATGCCTTTATGCGACCCACTTCAATGGCAAGCTCCATGCGCCTGTTAAGCAGGCGGAGCATTTCCGAGTCTATGCCGTCTATTTCCTCTCTTAACTTATCGAAATCTTCAGCCACTTTTGTTCAGCCTGCTCCTGATTGAATCCTTCAACCGCCGATCGAGAACATCGGCCGGGAGATGCACCTGCGAAAAACCGGGCTGCTCAGTTGGTGCTTTTCCGGTTTGTTGTTTATGGCCGCGAGCATTGTCGCGGCAATCTCTTCGTCCGAGGCGCCCTGCCTCAACAGCCCCCGAAGGTCGGTCTCATCTCGGGAAAACAGGCATGTCCTCAGTTTTCCATCGGCGGTCACCCTAAGCCTGTTGCAGTTAGAGCAAAAATGTTCGGACACCGGGCTGATGATTCCGATTTTGCCCGGCGCGCCCTCAAACCTGTAGTGCAGTGCCGGACCGTTGCTGTCGTCCGCATTCGCAGCCTCCAGAGACCCAACATGGCACAAACGCTCCAGGATTTCGGAGGCAGGAAGAAAACGGGTCTCGTAATCAGTCTCAAGCGGGAAAGGCATAAACTCGATAAAGCGGACATGAAACGGGAAACGGAAAGTCAGGCGGGCCAAATCTTCAATCTCATCGTCATTGACCCCGCGCATAATCACCGTGTTCAACTTTACCGGCGAAAAGCCCACTTCACGGGCGGCCATTATCCCTGCCCACACCCTGGCGAAAAGGTCTCTTCTCGAGATCGAAGCAAATCTTTCCGGCTTCAAGGTATCAAGGCTGACATTGACGCGCCTGATACCCGCTCTAAACAGCCCATCGGCAAAATCAGCCAGCAGGACGCCGTTTGTCGTGAGGCTCAGACTCTTCAGGCCCGGCACCCTCGAGATGCTCTCGCATAGACTGAGCACGCCTTTCCTGACCAGAGGCTCACCCCCCGTGATGCGGATCTTGGATATGCCCATCGAAATCACGATCCGTGCAAGCCTTACGATTTCCTCGAATCGCAGGATTTCCGCGTGCTCCAGCCTTGGGAGGCCATCTTCGGGCATACAGTAGGCGCAGCGAAGATTGCACCTGTCCGTGATGGACAATCTGAGATAATCGATCTTCCTGTGAAAAGAATCAGTCGGCGGAGGGGGCATTCAATTTTTCCAGTTACCAAAAAGTTCATCGCGGGCAAAGCCCGCTTCAACAATGTTATCATCTTTTCATGGTTTCAGGTGTTCCCACGGGGGCGCTGTTAGGAGACCAGCAGGTTATTTCATAACATCCCGATAAGTTTTTATAAAACATAAAAAGCCGAATTGCCTGATCCGCATGGAAAATGATTGTTGAGAACCTCTTGACTTTGACTTTCCGGTGTGATTTATGACTGACCAGTCCGTATCATGGAGGTGGCGCTTCGTTGCGTAAATATTCGAATCCGCAGGTTCTGAGCGCGGTTGTAAAAAAAATGGCCCAGGCAGGAAACAGGCAGGGGGTGATAACGGCCATTTCCGAGCAGATGTCGGGATGCTCGGCTGAAAGCTTTACCGATGAGCTCTCGCGCTGGTTGCTCAGCATGCGGGCAACTCTTAAGAGTGGGCCTGTTCAAAACAAGATTGATCTTTCGGTTCTGATCGAAGCTCTTGGCGAGATCGCTCAAACAAAGGGTATACCGGCTTCGCGTTTTTTCCCGACCCTGCTGGAAAAAATCCTGACAGAGGAAGCCGGTCCGCTTATGCCCAAGCCGGGCGCAAAAGACAGGATCACGGAGGCGGCCCTGGAGGTTTTTTCCGTTAAAGGTTTTCATCACGCCACCATGGATGAGATTGCCGAAAAGGCCGGAGTTGGAAAGGGGACTCTTTATCGTTACTTCGAGACCAAAGAAAAGCTTTTTGCCGAACTGGTGCGGATCAGACTGGATGAATTAGGGGAAAAGGCAGCTTCCGAAATGGAAGGCCAGGACAATGTCCTCACGATGATTTCAAAGTACATCCGCATCTATTTCGAGTTCTTCGACCGGCACCAGCGCCTTTACAGACTTATCATCCAGGAACAGCTCGACCTGGGCGAATACTCCCCGGACGAGTACTTCAGAAAGGTCATGAGGGCCATTCCGAATCTGAAGAGGAAAGTGTACGAAGGAACTCAGCAGGGAATCCTCAAAGACGTGGATTTCCAGACGGTATTTTACGGCACCTTGGGCTTCGCTCACGGCGTGATACAGAAATGGCTCGCCCGGGACTGTTCCTATCCGCTGGTAGAAGAGCTCCCGGGTGTGTTGGAGGTGTTGTTTCACGGCTTTGTTAAAGATGAAACAAAGATCGATACAAAAACTGAATTGACCAGGAGGGTTAAATGAGCAGTGCAGAGGAAGAGGCAAAAATCATCGATATTATTGCCAACCAACTCGGGGTTGACAAGGAAATGGTAACTGCCGGCGCAAACATAGTTGACGACCTGGGTGCAGATTCTCTTGACGTCGTAGAATTGGTAATGGCGCTCGAGGAAGCATTCGATACTGAAATTCCGGATGAAGAAGCCGAAAAAATTCGCACAGTTCAGGATATCTTCGATTACATGAAGAAAAAGGCTGCAGCTTAGAAAGAAGCAGAACTGAATGTCGAGGACTGAGAAAACGTGGAAGTTTTTTCTCTCAGTCCTCGCTTCTATGCATTGAGGGGTTTAGATTGAGCGACTTCCAGGTCCTTGACTCGGCTGAGCGAGTGGTTGCTCAAAGCCGCTCGGTCATATTTCATCCGGACCGGATCGGCCCCGCAATATCGACTTGGGGATCTTCGGTCGAACCATCATCCACGTGGGAACATCCCTGTCATTTCTTTGACGACACTGAAGACAGCGTTCGCTGGATTTTTGTTCTTGACGTCTTGAACCACTGCTTTTGGCCGGACCAGGGCGAACCGGTCTGGACGGTCATCTACAACGATCAGCCTTACTCGGGGTATTGGGGCCTTGCCGCCGGTCTAAAACGGGCGCGAGAATCCGGCTTTCCAATAACCGATCCCCACTTTCTGGCCGCCGTCAGCTCAAAAGATCTCGGCGAAATCTTTTCGGGCAGGGGCAGGATTCCGATGTTTGAACAGAGGCTGGGAAACCTGCGAGAGGCAGGCTCGATCATATTGACGGAACTGGGCGGCGACTTAATGTCCCTGTTCTGTTCGGCATCCGGTTCGAGCGCCGTCGAGCTTGTCAGGACGATCGTTTCACACTTCCCGAGCTTCCGCGATGAGACGATGTACGGAGGTAAAAGGGTCCACTTCTGGAAGAGGGCCCAAATTTTTGTGTCTGACGTTTTCAATGCGTTTGGCGGCAGGAAATGGGGGAGATTCAACGACATCGAACGACTCACCGCATTCGCGGATTACAAGCTTCCACAGGTACTCCGGGAACTTGGAATTATTTCATATCTCCCACGGCTTGCAGCCAGGGTTGACGCTATGGAGAATCTTCAACCCGGCTCCGAAGAAGAAGTAGAAATTCGGGCAATGACCATATGGTCGGTCGAGCAACTTAAGAAAGATTTCCAGAGCCGCGGGAGCGAACTCATGAGCACGCAGGTGGACAACTGGCTGTGGCAGTTGGGCCAGTTCGATGCCTTTCGCAATCGACCGTTCCACCGTTGCCGGACTATTTTTTATTGAAGAGGCGCTCCGCAGTGAATTCCGCACGATCGTTTCAAATTCACCCCGTAATGTCTTCCCTTTTTATTCAATATACAGCTCGGCCTTTTCGCTGAATGTCCGGGTAGATCCGATCGCAGTGTTGCTAAACGGAATCGAATTACAAAACCGAGTTCCAGCTTGCAATGATGGCTGCATCAGCGACGAGCTTTAGCACTATGCTAAAATACTCTTGTAAATTCTTGCATAAAGTGTGATTAGATTAAAATCTGCCTGGACGGGTATCCTCGTAATAGAGGGAAACGCCCAAGTTATTGACGGCCTGTGTTTTGCATAGATCTGATGCGGCGCGAGGCGTGAGCGCTAAATCTTATGAACCGGTGAATCGGGAGGAAAGATATGAAAGAGAGCAAATGTATTTTTCTGATTTGCTCCCTGTGTTTGCTTCTGGCCTTATCGGCGCCTGCACTTGGGCAGCAAAAACAGGATAGTTTAAAATCAGGGACCCTGTCGGCGGCCCAGATCAAGGCGCGGGATGCGGCAGCCAGGCGTGAAAGATTAAACGAAGAGTTGTTTGCAGCAATTGACGAGCAAGAGATCGGGCCGGCCATGAAACTGCTCGCCGCAGGCGTAAGTGTGAATGCCAGAGACCGGGATGGGATGACCCCGCTGATGCACGCTGCGCTTCATGGCAGTATCGAGTTGACCGAGTTGCTGCTCAACAAGGGCGCTTTGATTAACACGACTGACAATTTCGGGGTGACTGCCCTTATGCAGGGGGCTTGGGCGGGCCATGTCAGGGTAGTCGAGATACTCATGGCGCAGGGAGCGGACCCGAATTTGCAGAGCGTCCTGGAATTTCCGGACCTCAAAAAAGCGGGTGTCAACGCCCTTATGGGGGCCTGCATGAACGGCAACATCGAAGTAGTAAGGCTTCTTCTCAATGCGGACTCCCGCCTTAATCAACAGGATGCTCAAGGGCGGACCGCACTTATGTACGCCTCCGAGGGAGGATACCCTCAGATAGTCGGCCTCTTGCTTTCCAGAGGCGCCAAAACGGAAATAAAGGACCAGTTCGGCAGAACTGCCCTGACCATAGCGACGATTTACGGACAGTACGAGGTGGTTTGCATATTGGTCTCAGCCGGAGCAAACGTTTACACCAAAGATATTCATAATATGAGACCTATTATTTACGCTTCCGCGTTGGACCATGGCGATATCTACAAATACCTCGAGACGGCGATGGCCAAAAGCTCTTCGCCCGCGCAGGCAGGCTTCAGGCGTGCTCCCTAAAAGGAGATTTGTAAATGGCCGGTCCTAAGCCGAGCAGGGAAAGGAGACACTCGGAGCGATTCAAGGTCGGATGGGCCGGGACGCTAACCTGTCTTTTCCAGAACTACGAAGAAAATGTCGACGTCCTGGTGACGGAAGTCTCGGCACACGGTGCGCGGCTGGAATTAAAAACGCTGAAAGTCGGCCCGTATCATATAGTGATCGGAAGCGAATCGAGCCGGTTTACCTTGAAGGTCAGCCTGCCCGATGCAGCACTTTGGACTCCGGTCAGAATAGTTTGGTACAGCACTGACCAGGAGAGAGACCTGTATAATGTGGGGGTGATGTTTCTGCAGACATCCGAGGAGCTTCGCGCGATAATTGAGCGGCTCCCGGCGGGTAATGCACCCGGAACATCCCTTAGCTTCGGACGGAAATAGGGATTTGAGTAGCAGTAAGGCTTTTCAGGCCATAATGATGGATCTGGACGGGACGCTTCTGGATACCCTCCAGGATCTCGCCGATTCAATGAACAGTACTCTCGCACACTTCGGATTTCCTGTTCATGCCCTGGAAAAGTACAGGTATTTCGTCGGGGAAGGTATGGAAAATCTTGTCAGGCGCTCGCTTCCCGATTCGGCGAGAACCGACCCCGATCTAGTATCAAAGTCCTTCGAAATGATGCGCCAGATTTATGGGCGCAACTGGGCAATAAAAACCCGCCCCTACCCCGGAATTCCGGAACTTCTAGACGCGTTGTCTGCACGCGGCCTGAAGATGGCCATACTCTCCAACAAGCCCGACGAATTTACGCGCAAGACGGTACAGAGATTTCTGCCTGCCTGGCGATTCGATGCTGTCGTGGGTGAGAGCCCGCCGATCCCTCGCAAGCCCGATCCTTTTTCAGCGCTGGAAATCGCGAATCGGCTGAGAGTTGAGCCTGCCTGCTTTCTTTACATGGGCGATACGGCCACCGATATGAAAACGGCAAATTCGGCAGGAATGTATGCAATTGGAGCGCTGTGGGGGTTTCGTGACTCAGAAGAACTCCTCGCCAGCGGCGCCAAAAAACTCGTTGCAAAGCCATCCGAACTGCTTGAACTGCTTTGAAGGAGGACCGAAGACAAGAAAATCCAGTCTTCTGCCCTCCGCCATCCGTTACATAAGTTCCCATACACTGTCGGCAAGCCCGATCGAGTGGGTCGCTTCGAACAGGCGCACAGCTTCTTCGTAGCAGTGCTCGGCAATTCGTTTTTTGTATTCCAGCGGGAGCGCGTTAAACAATGGTGCGAAAGGCTGGTTGGCCTTCTTGATATTTCCGCCGCCGTTGTTGGTCTCGGCCGCCCATTTCACGATCTCCTGCCAGAGATCATCGGGGATGCCGCGGTAGGGGCGCTTTACGTACTGTTTGTCCGCGGTGGTAAGGCAGTTTCCGTTCTGGTTCATAGCAAGGCCGAAGGAGATATTTTGCCACAGGGTCCCCACGTTGCCCTTTCTGATGCCGTACTGAATGAACGAAGAAATTTTGTCGAGTGAGGTACCGGTGATTCCATGCTGAGCGATGTCCACCGACCACGGCTGGATCACCTCCCATATTGAGCGGGTAAGGTCAAGTTGAATTCCCTCCTCAGAGGTGCCGAAGTAAGTGCCGTGAATCGAGCCGTTGTTAATGGCAAGAAGATTCGGGCGAATCCCCCTCTTGTCCAGTTCACTGATAAACCATTTGGCCTCTTCCGGCTGGGTAAACCCCTCGGAGCTGCCGCTTTTGGCCCCGATTTCCCCGAGTTCGATTTCCAGGTTGAGGGAAGCTTCGATAATCGGTTTTGCGAGCACTGAGGTGGCTTCGAGGTTCTTGTCGTTTTCCATGTGAGAAGCATCTATGGCAAAGGATGTGAATCCGGCTTCCAGTTGCTGGGCCATCAGCTTTCTCACCGGTTCCACATCTTCGGGCTTTGCCACGGTTATGTGATCTCCATGAACGGCAAACGGAACATCAGTGTTCCCAAGGCGCTCATTTTCCTCGACTATGAATTCCGCGAATGTCTGCGGAGTAAATTCGGTATACCCAAGTTCAGATTTGGCTATTTCGTATATTACGGGCGCCCTGCACGCCATCGAGGCAAGCACGATCCCTTCAACCGGCAATTTGCAACGAATATTGGTAGCCATAATCATCGCGGTATGCTTGCGGGCCGCTTTTATCAGTGCCCTTCCATTCACCAGGGGGGCGATGCTGCCGGGGAATCTTTTCTTCACGTTTTCAGGACGTTTGTCCGCTCTTGTGCTCGTCATGCTTTCCTCCAAAAAGATAATAGCCTGAATTTATTTCGCTCAACCTTTACACACTCTTGTTCGTGCTTATCCTTTTGTGCAATTGTGGTAGGAAATCAAGCTTTTTCAGCTCGCAACCTCAGATTGCGCCAAAAAACTACTTAGGATTCGGCGCAAAAGACCGAAGTACTTCAGCAAATTAATTTAGGCATCAAACCAGCAAAAGGAAAGGATTGCACGAATTTTGTATCCGCGATTTCCCCTGAAAGAGGGATCTCTCTGGCCGGTTGCCCCCTTATTTCGTTTTGTGCTTGACGCGAGAGCGATTTCGGTATCAAAAGGAAACTAATCGAATCTGAGAATCTTTATTGTACGGCAACTGGTTCGAGACCGGTTAAGAATTTGAGCGCAATGGGGAAAGAGCTTATGAGATTTAAAATGGTTGTGGAGATTTCGCTTCTTCTCTTTGTCCTGTTTTTTGGTTGCCTGGCGTTTGCGGAAGAAGAAGAGGTATTTACAGCAAGTGTTCAAAAATACGAGTATCGCGTCCCGGACATGACCGTAGTGGGGTCTCCGAGGTGGTACAATATCAAACCCAAGGACACGCTGTTGGACATAGCGAGGCGAAACGGCCTGGGATTTAATTCGGTTGAACTCCTTTTCCCGAAAATGGATGCGTGGATTCCGCCCAAAGGCAAGAGGATTTTTCTTCCCACCTTCTGGGTCCTTCCACCCTCCCAGCATTACCAACTCGTGATAAACATCCCGGAGTTGAGGATTTACTATTTCGACCAGCGCAGCTCAACCGTTCAGACCTATCCGATCGGAATAGGCGACGAGGGATGGGAAAGTCCGCTCGGCAGCTATCACATAAATGAGAAAAGGCCCAATCCATCATGGTATGTCCCGGCTTCACTCCAGGAAAAGTATGGCATGTCGGTCATGCCGCCCGGACCGGAGAACCCGCTGGGAGAATTTGTAATGAAATTTTCAGCCGGCGCCTACGGGGTTCACGGAACAGCTATGCCCTGGGGCGTGGGACGACTGGTCAGCCATGGCTGCATTCGCTGTTACCCTGAGCACATACGTCTCTTGTACCCCCAGGTGCCGCTTGGGACGAAGATAGAAATCATCTACGAACCGATCAAATTCGGACGAAAGGACGGGCGTGTATTTGTGCAGGCCTTTCCGGATGTTTATAAAAAAATTCCTGATTACGCCAGGTATGCACTCGATAAACTGATGCAGTATCCGTTTGCACAGGATGTGGATCAGAGGAAATTCATGGTGGCGATGAGCCTGCAAAATGGAGTTCCCACTGATGTGACGCGAAACGCCAATGAAGACGACTCGCTCAAATTTGGTGAGATTACTCAGTGAGGGAATGGCGCGGAGATGGAGAGCTTCCAGCTAAAGGCGCTAAGTGGAATGGCCAGATTTTTATGCCGTCCCGCCAAGTTGGCAGGCATTCCAAGAGTGAGGGTGCCCTACAGTGTATATGGGGCAATGGTTGGACGAAAAATTTCTTGATTTTGTCATACAGGTGTCGTAGCATCAGGACTGTTTTCCACTAGGAAGGCAGCATAGGTGGTCTAATACACTACAAAAAGATCGATTACGCGAATTTTGAATCCGAGAGGAGGTGGGAGCGCCGCAGACAACAATAGGAGGGTTTTGATAGTCACACAGTAATTAATCTTATCGGTTCCTTAAGGAGGAAAGAGCATGAAGAGAATAGTGGCGGTATTGTTTGTTGTTGCATTGGCTTTTACGATGATCTCCGGCTGCGCCTGCCAAGACGATTGCAAGAAATGCACGGAGCTTTGCCAATCAGCCCTGGATAAGGCTCAGTCAATCGAAGCGTCATGTACAGCCAGCGCCAGAGCAGCCGAGGCTGCCGCGATGAGAGCTGAAAATGCAGCTCGCAGGGCTGAAGCAGCCGCTGATAAGTGCGAAGCGATGTTCAAGAAACACATGAAGAAGTAAGTACCGCATTTATTTTCTAGAAATAAAAAGGCCGGCGGATTTCCACCGGCCATTTTTTTTTGTAAGGCGCCCGGACATCAGCCATTATTCTTCACAACCGCTCTTTTCCTTAGTAAAATTTCATTCCAACCGGGCTTTATCAGGTCCTCTAAAAGCCCCATTTGTTCAAAACCCGTCCTGCTGTAGAATTTTTGAGCCTTAAGATTGAATGAGGACACCGTAGCCCACAAGTTTGCCGATTTGTAACGGTCGAAGGCCCACTCTATGATCCGGCCCCCTGCGCCCTTGCCCTGAAACCCATCGAAGAGTGCCATGAGTTCGATGAAGGGCCCAAAAAGCCAGGGAGATCTTAATGACAAGACTCCGGCGACGCTTCCGGAAATCATTACAGCATAACGGCTGAGAGCCTGATCGGAATGCAGCAGATAGTGCTCGAAAGCCTCCGGCGTGTATTCCATGGTGAGCCAGGGATCCATCGCGCACAAAATCACACTTATCGCACTTACGTATTCTTTTCTGAGAGGTGAGAGGTAAATCTTTTTGTTACCGTCGATCAGTTCCATGAAGACCGATCATCCTTCAGTCTGACCTTCTGCCCTGTCGAACTCCTCTTCCAAAGATTCGATCAGTTCCTTGACCGAGAGGATCTGGTTTATCCGGTAGGCGTTCTTCCCCGCAAAAGCAAATCCGCCCTTCAGCTTACCCTTTTTGGCGTTGGTTAGGGCCATGGCTATACAGTAAGGGCTGTCGATGCAGTTACATGAGGTGATACAGTGATAGGGGCATTTAAACGGTTTTTTGAGCCCCTTCTGGATGCTTTCTATGAAAGCATTTTTTATAGCCCTGCCGGGAAGGCCTACAGGGCTTTCTATAATTATCAGGTCGTCTTCTTTAGCGTCTATATAGGATTTCTTGAATTCGATATCGGCATCGCACTCATGGGTTGCAACGAATCGCGTACCCATTTGCACTCCCGCAGCTCCGAGCTTGAGAAATTCAAAAATATCGGCGCCGGTGTAGATGCCTCCAGCGGCTATCACCGGGATTGTGACTCCATTTTCCCGCTCAAATGCGCTGAGCGCCTCGACGACTTCAGGGATGATCTTTTGAAGTGAATACCTCGGGTCGTCAAGCTGTTCGGAACTGAAACCAAGGTGTCCTCCAGCCATCGGCCCTTCCACGACGAAGGCGTCCGGGAGCATGCCGTAGCGCGAAAGCCACCTCTTGCAGATAATTCGCGCCGCTTTGGCGGAAGATACTATGGGAACCAGCTTGGTTTTGACCCCTTTGCTCAAATACTTGGGAAGATCAAGCGGAAGCCCTGCTCCGGACACGATAACGTCAACCCCCTCGGCGATCGAAGTTTTGACCATATCTGCGAAATTGGTCAGGGCGACCATTATGTTTACGCCGAGAATGCCCTTTGTCGCCTCTCTGCCTTTCCTGATCTCCTCGCGCAAGACCTTGATGCTTGCTTCCAGGTATCCGAGTCCGCTGTCAGGGCATAAAACACCCATCGCGGCGGTCGCTATAACGCCGACTCCCCCCTCGTTTGCTACGGCCGAAGCCAGACCGGAAAGAGACACTCCGACACCCATGCCGCCCTGGATAATGGGGACCCTGGCAACCAAGTCTCCAATTTTAAGTTTGGGGAGGGACAAAAATAACTCCAGTTCTTTTTAGTCGAATACTTAAGTAACGGATAATCGCAAAAATATTCATTTTAGGCAAGCTCAATGAGCAAACTCCTCACTCATTATTCCTTATTTATCATTATTATAAGACACTTCCACATAATGGTTAAGATTTTGCACGGTTTTTGAACCTACTCCGCTGATCTCGGCCAATTCATCGACACTTTCCCACCGCTTTTCTTTGCGTCTTTCAACTATAGAGGCGGCGATTTCCTGACGCATCCGAGGAACAAGAAGAAGCTCTTCGATGGAGGCTGAATTCAAGTCGAGCTTAAGCCCGCATGCCAGCAGGGCGCCGCCGCGCATGGGTCCCATCCTTATCGTGGTCTTCTCTCTTTGACCAAGAACCTCAACGGATTGTCCGGGGATGAGCTTTCGCGACGCGACATCCGGGGGGATTTCCCATGGACAGCCTGCCGTGGCTGCAGCAGCGGCGATAGTGGCTGTGGGCGCGTCGAGCAAGTATATCCCGGGCTTTGATACATCTCCTTTCACCTCAACAACAACTGTGGCGGAGGGGTCGCGCGCGCGCAGCGGCGTATTCCAATGCGAGTGAGTCAGAAAAAACACCAACAGTATAACGGACACGATTAGAATGGCGGCGCGCATTTTGGTATGGTCTTTTCGCATTGCAAACGCTATTCGGTTCTAATTTCCCGGAAAAGAGGTTAAATTCTCTGCCCGGACGTCGCCGGTAAAGTACTTTTTTACCGGGAAGCCGGGGATAGTGTTCTATTCACGGGATTCTATAGTGACCGGATTTAATTTTAAAGTGCTTTTGCCGCTTTCAAGAAGACACATGACGGTAAGTAGTTTCCAGGGGGCGCTGCCCGCGGTTCTTCCTTTCCTTAGAGACAATCTCAATCTCTCTTTTTTCAATGCTGCTCTATTTGGACTAATCCTTATTTTCACTTTTACCGTATCTGTTGCTATGGGTCAAAACCTGCTTCCCCTCGGTGGGGGGGGGCGCATCGGACATGGCGGTCGGATTCGCGACAGGAGCAGACAGAGTGATATTAAGAAAGTCAGAAAATGATACTTTTTGTTAAGTTGATGATTTTGCTTTGGTTCGTCAACCTGGCCCCGCCTCTCCTTGTGGTCCTGTTTGATTACAGATGGACGGCACCGATCGACGGAGGCTATCTGCTTCCTGATGGCCGGCCCCTGTTCGGAAAACACAAGACCATCCGGGGCGTTCTGGCCGGCATAATCTGCGGAGGATCAATCGGCCTCGCATTGAGTTTTCCGCTCTGGCTCGGCTTGGCCGCCGGGTCTTTGAGCATGGCCGGGGACCTGGTCACAAGTTTTGTTAAAAGGCGCATGGCGTTTACAAGCGGCTCCGTTGTCCCGGGATTGGATCAAATCCCCGAGGGCCTGCTGCCGTTTATATTGATCGGACCCTATTATTCGCTTACGGTGGGATATGTCTTGCTGTTCGGCATGGTATTCGGATTTGGGGCCTATTTTGGATCGGCGTTCCTGAAAAAAGTGCTGCTTGAGAAGCCCTTCGAGTCATATCCAAGGCGAGTCCGGGCACTGACGCGGCTTCGTGAACTCGTCTCATGTAAGATAACCGCTCAACCATATAGTTACCTTCTGAATTTTGAAGATGCAGTTTACTATCACCTGATTATGAAATCAGCATTCAAGGCATTGGGTATCTACGAACGCGGCAAACGCAATGCGCTGGCTATCGAAAAGCGTGAAGTCTCCTTTCATTTTTACGATCTGCCGCCGGCCTTTGACGGCTATGAGATCCTGCTGCTCACAGACCTGCATCTCGACGGCCTCGACGGGCTTACTGAAAAGGTGGTTGAAATAGTGCGGCAAACACCTGTGGATATGTGTATTCTTGGAGGCGACTTCAGGATGGAGACTTATGGTCCCTTCGATGCCGCGCTTGAGCGGTTGGTCTCCCTGCTCCCCGAAATCAACGCCAGGGACGGCATTTTTGGTGTGCTCGGAAATCATGACTGCCCGGAGATAGTAGGCCCTTTGAAGGATTTGGGAATTACCTTTCTCGTAAACGATTCGGTTATGGTTCAACGCTCCGAGCAGTGCATATGGATCGTTGGCACCGATGACTGTCACTACTATAAGGCCCACGACCTGGAAGGCGCTTTCGGGAAATTACCTCTTCAAACTTTTACCATCCTGGTTTCTCATTCGAATGAAATTTGCCGCGAGGCGATAAAGTACAGGCCAAATCTTTTTTTATGCGGTCATACACATGCCGGTCAGATATTGATTCCTCCTTTTGGTCCGATATTTACTCACAGCAAGGCCCCCAGGCGACTTTGCAGCGGGAGATGGGATTACGAAGGCATGCAGGGTTATACCAGTGCCGGAGCGGGAGTTTCAGGCGTGCCGGTGCGGTTTAACTGCAGGGGAGAAGTCACAGTTGTCACCCTCAGGCGTTGCCCGGCTTGAACAAATCTTTCGAGATGTGATTATAATGAAGATCAAGTGTCAGCCAAACCGAATGACCTGAGCTAAAGGTGAGGAAAAATGGAATGCAGAATCACGGTCCTCTGCGATAATACGGTCCTGGGCCCAGGCTTCATTGGCGAGCACGGGTTTGCTGCATTCATAGAGACCCCTGAGGGCAATATCCTCTTTGACACCGGCCAGGGCTTCGGCCTCATTCAGAACTCCCTGCGGCTTCAAAAGGACTTGAAGCAAGTTTCAAAGGTCGTATTGAGTCATGGCCATGGCGATCACGCAGGAGGACTCATGGCCTTCCTGGAAGTAAAAGGCCCGTGCCCGATCGTCGCTCACCCCGATATTTTCGTGGAAAGATTCCGGCTCATGCCCTCTTCCGACGGACAGAAAAAGCCGGCCTTCATAGGCATGCCATGGCCTCAGGCACAGCTTACCAGCAGCGGGGCGAAGTTCGAATGGCGCCGGGATTTCACAGAAGTTCTGCCGGGTGTTTTCGTAACGGGCGAAGTGCCCAGGAAAACGCTTTTCGAGTTGGGAGATCCCAAATTGGTTGTCCATCGTGATGGCGACTGGGTCCAAGATTCTTTTCTCGATGATTTTTCGATTGTTCTGAAGACCTTTCGAGGATTGGTGATAGTGCTTGGGTGTGCGCACGCCGGCATGGTGAACATTGTCAATCATGCCAAGGATCAGACCGGAGAAAACAGGATTTACGCAGTTCTTGGCGGCACTCACCTTGGCCTTTCCCCTGAGCCGCAACTAGATCCGACTATCGAGGCGCTCAAGGAATTCGACGTTAATTTCCTGGCGGTTAGCCACTGCACCGGCCAGCTACCGGCCGCGAGGCTGGCCGGCGAATTCAGGAGCAAGTTCGCCTTCGCACGCGTGGGTTACGTGCTCGAGGTTAAGTAGCGCCGATTTTGATGAAAGGATGCAAAGAATGCCCGGAAAGGTGAACCAGATTAATGCAGGAACCAGTCGAAATCGGGAACAGTTGGAAACCTATAGGGAGAAAGCGCTTAAGCTGTTTCCCCGGATTTGTGCGAGATGCGGCCGTGAGTTTCAGGGAAAACGGCTGAGAGAATTAACGGTTCACCACAAGGACCACAACCATGACAACAATCCTCCCGACGGCAGCAACTGGGAACTACTGTGCCTATTTTGCCATGATAACGAGCATTCGCGGGATTTGAACTCTGAGCACTATGACGAACCAATGCCGGGCGAGAGACCGGATGTTACAACGACTTTCAAGCCGTTCGCCGGTCTGGAAGCCCTGCTCAAGAAAGATAAGTGAGTTTTCAGTTGTCGAAATTTCGCTTGAGAATCGCCCGCTCCGGGAATGGACGCCCCTTTCCGGGCACTATCTTTAATTTGATTAAATGTAATGCCTCGGCCATCCTTTGCAAGAGTAACGCAACGGTCTTTCCAGTGTCTTTATTGAAAACTTATCCAGCCTCTGTTAATTGATCGGCAATGTTGGACTTTCCGGTTATTCATGCTGAGGGAAAATGGTGAAGAGAGTTCTCATCATCCAGTTGACGCGACTGGGAGACAGCGTGCAGACGCTGCCCGTATTGAAGCTGCTCAAGAGGCGGTTTCCAGAGAGCAACGTTACGGTGCTGTGCGTAAAGGAGTTCAGCGGGATTTATTCCCGGGCGCCGTTTTATGACCGTCTGGTGGCTCTGCCGGCGGTTGATGTCGCTCCGATGCGGAACAGAGTGGCCTTTCAGAAGTTTGATGACTACCCTGAGCTAACCGAGGAATATGACTCAGTGATCAACTTTACTCACAACTGGGTTGGCGGCTATTTCTGCGGCAATGCGAAGGGGATATCCAAATCGGGCTTGATGAATTGCGATCTCCCGAATGGACAGGTCAAATCGGCCTGGGCAAAGTATTTGTTCGCCTCTCAAAAATGTAGAATCGAGAACCTTTTTAACTTGGTCGACCTCCATTCCGCGCTGGCGGGACTCACTCCGGAGCCCGTCAGGAACTATATGCGGGTTGGTGACGATGAAATCAGGGACGGGCACGCTCTTCTGGTTCAAAACGGCTTCAAAAAAAAGGGAAGATTGATCGCGTTCCAACTGGGGGCAAACATGCTCCACAGGGCCTGGCCGCCTGAGCGCTTCTGTTCCCTGGCCAAACGGCTTTTGCAGCGACCCGAAATTGAAGTCGTACTTCTTGGGACCGGCGGTGAAAAAGAACGCGCCCAGGCAGTTCAAAGCGGCCTTGACTTTCCGGTGATTGACCTTGTCGGTAAAACCAGGATATCCGAACTTCCGGGGATTCTCAAACAATGCTCTATGCTGGTCAGCAACGATACGGGGACCATCCATCTGGCCGCTGCTGCCGGAGCGGCTACGGTGGGTTTGTTCTTCTCGACTGCTTATTTTGCGGAAACCGCGCCCTACGGTGCAGGACATGCCGCCTTGCAGGCCGAGCTGCCCTGCTCGCCCTGTCACGTCGACCAGATGTGCGATGATCCGATCTGCAGGGGTGTAATTACAGTTGAAGCGGTGGAAGCCGTTGTAGAAAAAGTTCTTGGATACCGCCACTCGCTGAATGGAGTTACCTCGCCGGGCCTTTCAGTCTACATTTCAGATTTTACCCCCAATGGGCCTCTGCTGTACGCCCCTGCCGAACCCGAGGTTGTATCGGATCGTTTCCTGAAGGGTCTGGTGTATAGGGCACTATGGGGGAAGGCCCTCGGCCTCGTCCAAAATGAGCCGGTGCTCAACCTCTTCGATCCCTATCGGTCCGACTCAGTCCTTGAAAAGATTGACGAGGCGTCCGAGAAAAACGGTCGTTTCCTTAACTGGTACTCGCAGGCAGCCCGTCTGCTCGAGCAGGCTGCGAAGTGCGCCGATCTGCCGTCGGGTGCGGAGCAACTCGTCTCCATCGATGGCATTCTCAAAACGATAGAAGCAGCCATCCTCTCCTCAGAGGACTCGATACTCAAATACTATCACATGCTCCAAATGGCCGACATGGATTGTCACAGCCATCAGGAACTGGTTCGAGCCAAGGGCGGCGCTTATGGCCGATTGCTTTCCCTGGTCACGTCATTTGGCAAAACCATTGAGCTACTCAGGTCAGCCCTCGTTCGATGAGGCCGAATTTTATCACTCAACGCTAACAGGAAAGCCCATCCCGGAATGGAACAAACCTCCATCTGACGAGAGACTGAAATGAAAGTGCTGATTGCAGGCCCGGTTATAGGAGGATCGCTTCCCGTGGCCAGAGCTACGGCGGCCGCGTTTACCGCCCTTGGTTATGAATCAAGGTTCATCGACTATTCTCAATTTGCTGCTGAATTCCGACGGGCCCGCGCTTCCGGAAAAGGCGAAGACTCTGTTAGCTTTATCGGTAGCCTCGAAAGGGTGCTGGTAGATCAAATCAATAAAGTCAAACCCGATATCTTACTCGGGATAGCCCAGTCTCCTGTTTTACACGAAGGCCTTTTGGATAATCTCAGGAAATCCGGAGTAATCACACTATATTGGTTCGTGGAGGATTTCAGAGTGCTGACATACTGGAAGTGGATGGCTCCCTTTTTCGACATATTCTTCTGCATTCAAACGGGGGCCATCGTCGAAGCGCTGGCGGGGGCCGGAGCGAACAATCATTATTATCTTCCTGTTGCCTTCGACAATAGTTTCGAGGATTTCCCTGTCCAGGCCGGCGCCCGGATGCCGATCTCCTTTGTGGGCGCCCCCTACCCGAACCGCATCAGTGTGTTTGAAGGCCTTGCTCACTATAACCTGAAAATATATGGAGAAGGATGGGACAGTTACCCTATCCACGGCGTGAGCATAGGAAACCGCCGAGTCAGCGAGTCTGAAGCCCGCTCTATCTACAGGAACACGGAAATCAACATGAACCTTCACTCTTCGATGGACCGGCATGTCGTCGGTGGAGACTTCGTAAATCCTCGAACGTTTGAGCTGGCTGGAATGGGTTGTTTTCAGCTCGCCGACCGGCGCGAACTTCTCCCGCCCCTTTATGCTGAAGATGAAGTAGTTCAGTTCGGGGACGAATCCGAGCTGATCGAAAAGATCGAATACTACCTGCAACATGAGGACAGGCGAAAAGAGATTGCCCTTAACGCGCGCAGAAAGACCCTGAGGCATCATCTATATGAACACAGGGTGGTTGAAATGATGAAGGAGGTGAAGAGAGTTTTTAGTTTTTAGTTCTTAGTTGTCAGTTTGCCCGCCCCTCGATCTATTCACGGCTTTTCATATTCCTTCTATTCGCTATTATTCAGTGCGTTGTGCGCCGGCCAGGTGATGGAAATTTTATGAGTTTTCAGGCGTTTACATACAGCGAAGGCACCAACGCCGAGCTTCTCTGAGTTTCCTTTACTGAGCTGCCCCCCTAAAAAGACGCAACAATTTGTTATCGCTAAGTTTTCTGTTGTTCATCGGAAATTCATTGGAAATTCCAGGGAATTTTTTCCCGCGAAAGGCCGGCAATGAAAAATCAACGAGCCGTTCTGCTCGACGGTGATTCAGCATGTGGTGAGAACATTCACGCGATATCGATGGTTAAGGCACCACCGTCGTTCCGGCAATGTTTCATACGAATTCGCGTTTCAAGAGAATGGCAACAATGATTGGAAGGCAGGACAACTTGAAATACTACTCTCCAGCAGGTGGGTATCGCCGAGCGAAGCGCACCTTATTTTCCGTTACGCCGACGAATTGATCTGGAATGCGGTCCGAGTATGTTGCTAAGAGTTTTTGCAAGACTTCAATTTTGACCGAGGGCCGTTCATCGGCAGGCCGCAAGAGTATCACCCCTCTATGAAGTTTCCGTTCGCGATATATCTTTGTCCCGAAATCCTTATCATTCGTGATGAGGACACGGCGCTCGTCATGAGCAATGCGAAGGACCTCGCCATCGTCAATTCCTCTTGCCTCTTCGTAGACTGAGAAATCCGGGTCTTCCTTTGTGGGGCCATGCTACGCCCCCGCAAATACGGAAGTAATCCCTTTTGTTCTCAAAATCCGACCATCCCGCTCTACCGCCCACGGAATTGGATCGAGGTTGAACCTTCGTAACGTCCATCGCATTCCATCCTTTTAGCTTAAGTCATTATTTGCAAATCTGCCGCCGGCGCCGTAGTGCCGGGCCATGGCTTCATAGTTGAATGCGTGCCTGAAGTGGTCCGGCCCCAATTTTACGTAGACATAGCGCTTCGAGCCGTTTTCTTCGTCTTCTTCGAGTTTCTTGGCTACGTTCGCCAAGTGCGCGGCGAACTCCTGCGTCATTTCACAATACCTCGGGAGCACTATGCGCGCTGCGGCGATTTCACCGTGCGAAGCGTCCATCGATTCGGTCCTGTTGCTATGGACGGTGAGATCGCCATCGTTCCACCTGTAGCCGCTTTTTTGATGCTCACTGTAATAGCTGAGAAAAACCTTCCCATTGTGCCGCTCGGCAAAAGCCCGCGCGTTCCTGGTCTCCGGCAGCGCGTCAACGACGGCGCGGCCCACGTTGAAAATCTTCATGAGCCTGTCCAATTCTTCCCAGGCGTCGTATGCGCCGATATGAACGATCCTTGCGGCCCTTTGCCATTCGCGCTTTCCGATTACGACATGCAGGACCTTGCCCTGATCGACACCCATCGAACATGGACCGTGGTCCGAGGATGCGTTTTCATGCTCGCCGCACAGCGCGAGGACCTCCTGGACTGTCAGGCGATTAGCGGCTTTGACGTAAGCCATGCCGAGCTTGAGGTTGTAGAATTCGGTCAGGTTGTTGGAGGTCCGGAACTGGTGGAGAATATCGGCCGGATCGACGTAGTGGCTGAATAGCTGGGAATAGTGATACCCGCGTTTTTCGGTTACGCCCGGATGTTTGGCAACCCATTCACCGACTGAAGGATCGAGTTCGGCCTTGCACTTCCTGCAAGCCCTGATGACCCTGCCGCCTATTTCAACCAGGCAGTCGGGAAACGCATCTTCCAGGCAGGTGTATTGGCGGCATTTTTCACATTTAAGCAGCCAGTATCGCTGGTCGGTTTCCTGGAAGGCCTTGTCGATTCCGTAGTCGGGCAGGGTCGGATTGCTTAGCTTGAGCACTTCGCCAAACTCGCTGTGGCTCATTCGTTCCATGGCCATGTCCACGGCGCTCGGGGCGGCTTCGTCCATCTCGTCGAATATCACGAAGTCTACGGGAATGGACTTCAGGCCCACGCGGGATTTCATGCCGCGAAGATACAGGAAGCAGTTCCAGATTTGCTTGATATTTGCGCTGTCGGTTTCCTGGAGCCACTTGCCGAGGGTGTCCGGGTTGTCTTCGATGAGCGGGTCTATGCGGCCTTTGGCGAATTCGGTAACGTCGCTTTTGGAGGGAAACAGGTAGAGGATCCCTCGGAAGTTGCGGTACCTGGCGGCGTACATGGCCTTGAGCATGGCCTTTGTGGTCAACCCCATCTGCGCTGCTTTGATTTCGACAACGTGGGGATGGTTGTCGGCGTAAGGCGTGATGAGGTATTCGTGCCTGTGAAAGCTGAACGGGCGTCCGTCCAGGATGATGGGGGGATATTGCGCCCATTGGCCCAGGGATGCGGGAGCGTTTTCCGGTTCCTGCTCGAACTTGAGGTCGACAGAATCGTAAAACCGATCGAGAAGCTGGTATCTGTTGACGCTTTTTACTATCGTCATGCACTATACCTTCATATCCAGGACAGATCGAATGGCCTTGCGCCGCTGGAGGTTTTGCAATATGGCGGAGCGAACTTGAGGAGCCGCCTCGCCAATCGCCGTCAAGACTTCCTCCTGGAACGCCTTGACCTCGTCGACATTGTACAGGACCTGCGCAATTTGCAAGACCAGGGAGATTTGCTTGCGCACTTCAGCGACATGCTTCAATCTCTGGTCCTGCAGGTCCTTGCGTTCTATCCCGGCTGCCCCGTCAATTTCCTGTTCGATGTGATCCAGCTCCTTGTTTATCATGGCGTTGACTTTGCGAAGCTGATTCATGGCGTTGAACTCGTTGTCCACGAGTTTTGGAGCGCCACGGAGGGTCACATCCCGTGTGATGGAAATGTTAAGGGCTTTCAGGCGTTTAGATACTGCAGGGGCACCCACGCCGAGCTTTTCTGCAATTTCCTTTACTGAGCTGCCGGCCCTAAAAAGCCGCAACAGTCTGTTATCGCTAAATTTTCTATTGGCCATCGGAAATCCATTTGGAAATTTCAGGAATTTTTCCCTCGTGTAAAAGTTACGCGGCCCCCAAAGCATCCATCGTTCTTTTGATCAACCTTGTCAGGTTGATAACAACAGCAGCATCTTCAAGTTCCAATTGCTCGTATAGGGCGGCAAAATCGCTCCAACCCGTGATATGGAAACCTATGGCAACCTTGCCCGGCACGTCATGTTTCGGCACAATGGCAAGATAGACTTGCCTGGCGGACTCGCGGCCCAAAATCGGCACGTTGTTGTCGGACGCCGTTCTCACCTCTTCCCGGTAGGAATTTATAACCAGCTCGATTTTTGAAAGAAGGTCAGCGCCGATTTCAATTGCGGGCGAGCAGAAACCAACTGCAGCGGCGTTTTCTCTGGGGAGGCCCATACGGGAGAGCTTTTCCATAACAGCAATTCTGACCAGGTCGACCAGAGTGAATCCGTGCTTAGTTCCTTTCCCCTGCGCCCTGACGGAAGGGACGACCAGACGTCTATCGATCCACTGGGTGAGGACTTTCTGACTAAGGCCGACGGCGCGGACGACGTCGGAGCCTGTGTAATAGCGCATGAAATTTCCTTTCGAAGTGATTGGATAATACTATACACTATAGTTTATCGTAAATCAACTATGATTTGAGGTAAAATGAGGGGTGGAAATGAATGCAATGGAGGTGATGCGAAGGAATTCGGTTATTTTTGAAGTTTTTTGGCTGTGTTGGTGTGGTAAACGGAGCTGAAGGGGTGAGGGGGGGTCGGACCCCGGAGCGCATCAGTCGCGCCCGATGTGCCCCATAAGCCAACCCAGAATACGCTCGAAGGGGTCCCCGCTATATTTAAAGCGAACACGGGACTGAAGCTTGAAGGCGAAGGCGGCCGCTTGATTCTCCGTTTTCCTCTCTTCCGGGGGCAGCTTATACCATTCAGCAAGAATAATTCGTTTGGCTTCTTCCTGTTTCATGGGTCTCCTTCCCTGGTAATGGCCCAGCTCATCGCTGGGCCGGTTGTGTTATTCCGCACCCTACTTTTCCGGATCAACCCAGATACGAGTGCGGCGCCGCTTTTCGGGCGGACGATCACAACTGATCTTGCAAGGCAGAAATTTCTTTGTCTATTTCCGCAACGTGGTCTTTCGACTTTTTGATTTCTTCTTCCGCCAGCTCCGGATTCTTGCGCCACTCATCGACATTCTCTTTCTCCAGAAGCCACCATATGGTTTCGGAGGACGCTGTTTCTCCATACCTGAGGATTAAACGGATCGCTCCCTGGCGCTGGAGTTCACGTTCCTTCATCAATTCTTTTTCCTGCAAAATAGCCTTTATCTCTTCTTTACTGTACGATCTTTCCTCCTGCATATTTAGCCTCCGGTGACATGGCCCCGCTCAACCTCGAGGCCTCACCCAAAAATTGAACACTCCCCGAATCCATGAATAGGTATACCAGAGGCTTACCAGCAACAAGGCCCCTCTGTCGATGATGGAAGCCTGAGAAAAGCCATGCAGGTTGACTTATGAGGCCGGTAGTACATCCCCATCTGCGCCATTCTTCACGCCGGCCAAGCAGCCGGATTGCAGCGCATCCGAAGATTGCCATCCAGGCTTGTGATATGAAGTCGAGGGTTTTCACGTTTCATTCATCCATGTTGGAAATGAAGGCCCGGAGAAAGCGGGCTCGGATAGGGTTTACAGTTGCGCCTTTAAGAGCGCTATCAGCTGCTGAACCTCTGAAATCAGCTCCTTTGTCTCTTTGATTTTCTGTTTAACCACCTCCGGGTTTTTAATCCATTCATCGAGACGTTCTTTTCCAATAAGCGGATATAAAAGCGGACACACAACTTCGGATGCCCCATTCTCACAGATTTTGAGGGCCAGATTGGTTGATTCCAGGTCAAGTCGGTAACTTCTTTTGATCTTTCTAAGTAGATTCAATTGAACTAGTAGTTCTTCTTTATCAAGCGATTTTAAAGACTCCAGGAGCACCCGGCGGATTGGTTCCAGTTCCGACATGCCTTGCCTTTCGTGATTTGTCCTGGCTCATGACCGGGACGGTTGTGGTTACAAAGGTTTCCCGCATCGAGCACAGGTGAAATTCTGATCGCCCGCTTCAAAACGGGAAATCGGCTTTACATCACTATCATCTGACATGCGAGCCTTTTCTTCTTCCGTCAAACAAAGATTGCAGACAGAGCCGATCCCTTCCCCAACATGAGACTCGCCACGAACCTCGGCGCCTACCATTGTCGTCGCGGCCTCCTTTTCGATCATGGCTTTCAGTGACTTAATTGCATAATTCTCTTTAAGGATTTCAGCGCGGATCCTCTTGATTTCCTCTCTGGCCGACTGAGGGTCTTTGATCCAATTATCAACATCGGCCTCGCTAAACAGGAAATCCACGAAACCAAAAGCCTTTGACGCCTTACTTGCCTTGAGAATGATTTGGATACCCTCCTTTTGAAGGATTAGGAGCCGTTTTAGTATGCTTCGAGCCTTGAGTTCAGCGCTTTTTCTTTCCTCATCAAAGACTTGAGACCTACTCATTCTCAACCTCCGTGATTGGCCCGGCTTATCACCGGGCCGGTTGTGGTTGCAAAGGTTTCCCGCATCGAGCACAGGTAAAGTCATTCTCGTTGAACTCATCGCGGGACATCTGGATAATCAAACACCGGGAAGGCGTGTGAAGGAACTAAAGATAGTGGCACAGAATTAGCCTCGCAATCTGAAATCCTTAACCGCTCGACGTTGCAAACCTGGACTCCGCCAGCGGGGATGCGCTGGTTGCTACGACCTTGAGTTTCCTCGCTGGTGATGCAATAATTCTTCATGATCGGAGCGCTCCTATGTCGAGGAATCAAAAACAATCAGAAGAGAGCTTGAAAAGAACCGCGCCCTGGACGTGAGGGTGAAGAATTTGTTCGAGGAGGTTTAGAATGAAAGTGATCGGGGGCCTTATCGGAATATTGGGTGTAGCTCTCCTGCTTTTGTCTGTTTCGCCCGCGCCGGATCTGAAAAAGGAAAGCGGCGGTTTCTTCAACAGTTTTAAGGAGGGCTGGCGTCTTCAGTTCGAGTACTGGCGCAAAGGTTTATCCGCTCCCATTTTGATCAACCCTTATTTTTACGCAGGCGGCGTCGCTCTCACGATTCTCGGTTTGATGATTTTAGCAGCCATTTGAACCTCTGAGGAAAGCTTTTTTGATATGCCGACTTCGGAGAGGATAGGAACGGGTCTTTCTACCGGTTCTTTTTGGATACCGGTAGACCGGCCCCCTCCATAACGCCACAGGACAGAAACATTTAAAATTCGCATACTGCACCGAGCACTGGATTTGACACGACGTGCTAAAATGTGAATTCGGCTGAATGCTTTCGTACGCTGCGCCTGTTTGGGTTCAGATGTTACCGGAAGCAACCGCGCTAAAATTCACAGGTTAGGTCAAAAACTCTTTTGAAAAGATCATCGATCGGCAGTACCTTGTCAGTATTCACGCGTCTGTCCTCGTGCCAGGCCTCTTCCCGGCTTCTGGCCCTTACTAGTTTTGCGAAAGACGTGGAGCGCAACGGCGCGAGTATGAACTTCCCCGTTCTTGTGGAGAGGGAGTTAAGGTAGAGTCAGTCTGTCGGGCTCAGACAGGTCGAAACTGACATTTTGCTCTGTCGGGGGTGCTTGATAATAATGTCACTTGCAATATCGTTTGTCTCTTCCTATGTCGAGTGAAATGAGAAGTTTCGCCAATGGGCCCTGGGTATTGAAATCTATTATTGTGCATTCTACCCTGTCGTGGGTTAATTCCCCCAGGGCCATCGCTATTGCAGTCTCAATCTTGTCCAGTGCAATAGTCTTCAATTTACAAGCATAGGAGGCATGGTATCGCTCATCGAAATTTCCTTTTTTTTCTTCCACAACCACTCCTTTCTGAGTCCTGAGTCAAAAATAGCCATGGACGTTTCATGAATTACCAAGATAATCACCCAAGCTCATGCTACGTTGTTGCCACACTGGAAAAATCCGTTGGGCATGGATATATTTCACCACCTTGCCCGGGAAAAGGGGCCGTCCCCTTCCGTTGAACAGCGACGACAAAAAAGATACTCGAACAAGCATAGTCCATTCATTTTAAGGGGGCACAAAAAGTATGAGGACGAATGTTCAACGGCTGGCAGAACAACTCCTTCACGAAGACTTCGACCAGCTCAGCCCGCCTGAGCAGGTCGTAATTAGCCGCATTGCCGATGGCTTGCACATAAGCCGAAACGTTCTAGAAGAACTTCAGCAAAGACTGACTCCGGGACAGAGGCTGGCGGACCGCGTGGCGTCTTTTGGCGGATCATGGGCATTTATCATCCTGTTCCTGGCTGTTATGGTCGCTTGGATTATAATTAATGCATTGATTTTAGCCGAATGGAACCACACATTTGACCCCTATCCCTACATCCTCCTGAATCTAGTTTTGTCAATGCTTGCTGCCATGCAAGCCCCTGTTATCATGATGTCCCAGAACCGCCATGCGGAAAAAGACAGAATTGATGCCTCACTTGACTATGAGGTGAACTTGAAAGCGGAGTTGGAGATCATGTCGCTGCATCAAAAGTTGGACATGCTGACACAAGAGCAGTTGGGTGAGCTGCTCGCGGTACAACAGGACCAGATGGGAATCCTCAGGCAGTTAGTGGAAGAGGTCCGAGCTCTTAAAAAGGGGGAGATGCAGTTATCCTGAAGCAGCGTGTGAAGAAATATGCCGGTCAAAACGGGACAAGTACTTTCGATCGACCGCCGGTGTTTTCAGACTTCGGCCTGGCTATGCCGGTCCAGATTCTCAAGGCGCACGCCCAGGTGACATCGTATCTCCTATGGTTTTGTTTTCATCGGCACGACTGAGTTCTGTGCCGGTAGTTTGAGTCTTGACAATACTGTGAAGCAAAGTGGTCACCTTGAAACAGGAATTTCTGAACTATTGAACTGGCCGGCAGCAAAGTTTAGCGTGGCAAAGCAGCTTCAAGAAATCCATTGTGAGCGAAGTGCTCGTGGTTATCTCTATTGAGTAAGTATAACGGCTTCCAGCTTACTGTTTTCCTTTTTCAATGGCTGGCGCCTCATTTCATTTAAAATATTCCATAAAACACGATGTAAGTTATGGGCGTTATTGTATTTAGATTATTTTATTATGCCAGAAATGCCAGCAATAATAATTAATCCAAGGACATAACCTATCAGTTTGTGGAAGTAGAAGTAGTAGAGCTGCCAACCAGAAATTGGAATCTTATAATTATTTTCGTTTAACTTAACAAGTGGAAGCAGTAAGTCAAAGCTAAATATTAATCTTGCCATCCAGTTTGAAGCCTTGCCGGGAGCTGTCTTACCATATATCCATGCTCCTAAAAGAATTAGAAGGATAACCCAATGCGTGATATAATAATAGTGATATCCATAAGCGATGGTGCAGTTAAGTAGACTAAGCCAGAGCCAGTTTGATACTTCCCAGCGTTTCCACGCTTCGCTTCGCTCGCGCTCCTTTCCCGCATAAAGGATATCTTTGGCTTTTCCCGGGTGGCCCATGGTGCGCAGGACTTCCGCGAGCTGATGGTAGGGTTGTGGGGAATAACCCCTGTCCTTTCCGAGCCAATCCGTAAACCACTTGGACTTACGCGAGGCCATCTCACTTTCTCCGTCCGCGCCCCTCCATTCACCCAGATGACTATACTTAAAACCATTTAGATCCAGATCGTTAGGGAACGCATCCAGTTGAGGCGGGGCCTGCATGGAGTCCACTACAGTATTTCGTAACAGCAGCCGAGGAGACTTTCCTGACCATTTTGGTTTGCTTCGATCATCGATACCCAGATTTAGAACGATCTTTATGCTGCTGTCCGTTAGATCGATAGAAGCAAATCTGCTGCCCCAGATATAAAGTCCGCCCCCAATCTTGGCGCCTCCCAGGTCAATTTCCGAAAACTCAGCCTTGTCGCTCATGAACAGGCCACCGGCTACCTCGATCTGGTTCATACTCAGTTTACCGGTGCACTTGGCGCCGGTCATGTCAACTTGCCCTATCTTGGCGCCTCCCAGGTCAATTTCCGAAAACTCAGCCTTGTCGCTCATGAACAGACTGCCAGTTACCTTGAGCTGGTTCATATTCAGTTTGCCGGTGCACTTGGCTCCGGTCATATCGAGATGCCCTACCTTGGCGCCTACTAGGTCAATTTCCGAAAACTCAGCCTTGTCGCTCATGAACAGGCCACCGGCTACCTCGATCTGGTTCATACTCAGTTTACCGGTGCACTTGGCTCCGGTCATATCGAGTACCCCTCCTATCTTGGCGATTCCCAGGTCAATTTCCGAAAACTCAGCCCCCTTACGCATGAACAGACCACCGGCTACCTTGAGCTGGTTCATAATCAGTTTACCGGTGCACTTGGCTCCGATCATCTCGAGATGCCCTACCTTGGCGCCTACTAGGTCAATTTCCGAAAACTCAGCCTTGTCGCTCATGAGCAGAACACCGGTTACCTCGATCTGGTTCATATTCAGTTTGCCGGTGCACTTGGCGCCAGACATATCGAGTACCTCTCCTATCTTGGCGCTTATCAGGTCAATTTCCGAAAACTCAGCCCCGTTACGCATTAACAGACTGCCAGTTACCTTTAGCTCCTGCATACTCAGTTTACCGGTGCACTTGGCGCCGGTCATGTCAACTTGCCCTATCTTGGCGCCTACTAGGTCAATTTCCGAAAACTCAGCCCCGTTGCGCATGAACAGACTACCGGCTACCTCGATCTGGTTCATACTCAGTTTACCGGTGCACTTGGCGCCGGTCATGTCAACTTGCCCTATCTTGGCGCCTCCCAGGTCAATTTCCGAAAACTCAGCCCCGTTACGCATGAACAGAACACCAGTTACCTTGAGCTGGTTCATATTCAGTTTGCCGGTGCACTTGGCTCCGGTCATATCGAGTACCCCTCCTATCTTTGATAAAGAGAGGTCCACGGTGCCGGTAAATACCGACTTCGCGAACAAAATAGGGCAGGTGCTATTTAAGAACCTCAGGTTGACATCAGCTTCGATTCGAGACCTTTCTAGCCACCACATATGGCGGAGGGTAGCGTTTTCCATTTCGACAAGATGCCGCACCCAGGCTCCGACTATGCGCACACCTTCGTGGGGCAGAGCGCTCCGGTAGGGTTCGTGCAGCAGGATGGTTTCTAAGAACACTGGGCCTATCTCACGATTCTTAGACCATCCATCAGGGGTTCCCGGATTAAGCTCCTTCTTATAGCGCTCATTGAAGTTCGCGATTTTTCCTTCGCAAACCTGCTTCCAGACCCACTTTTCCGGTTCACTCCAACCGCGCCTTGGTTTCGTACTGCAATGTTCCCCCGGCAGAGCAGGGACGCCTTCATTAGCTGAGGCTGTGGAGACATCGGAGAGGAACATCCAACCCGCGATCAGACCCAGGAAAATGGAGGTGACCGGAGGCATAATTTTCATGAGGTGAATTCTCCTTGTGAAGCGGTTAGAAGAGGGGACGGGAGGGTTCTCATTCGAAACGAACGCGCAAGGAACACACGCGCGGATAATTGAAGGCCGCGGAAATTTGAATCTTTTCATTTTCGCCTCACAGATTGGGGGCCATCAAGGGGAGGGGGGCAAAGCAGATAAATTGGGTGCAAAATCATATTACAGTAACATCGTAGTTCCGCAAGAATATTTTTGGACAGTGGATCGAGCTGAAATGACCTAAATTGACATGGGTGTTGGGTATGGGTTGACCGGAGAAAGTCGATTCTAAGGCCATTCTCGCGAACTGGCACGCCTGTTTACACTTAGCGTCTTTGTAGGTCGTTCGGGAATTATCGAGGTCACGCTACAGCTTGCCTTCCTTCTGTAGTTGAGAAATGATTTCGCGCATGGGTTTATGGGAACATGGGCGGCCAGGAGCAACTTTCTCGATCAGGCGTGAAATGTTTGCATTGGGATGAAGGGCATGGGGATAAAGTGCGCTTAAATGACCTGCGTGCAGTTTTTTATTCCCAAAATCTATCTGCACCTGTCCAGTTCGGGCGTTCGATTCAATTGTGTAGCCGTGCTTACGTGCAACGCGAACAATCTCATCTATGAATTGTTCTTTCTCGATCGTGGCGAAAACTCCAATCCTTCTTTGATCGAATCGAGCAGGTCGGTATCCCTAAACTCGCGTTTTCCAACCGACCGTTTGAGCGGCGAAAAACGGCTTCAAATTGCATTCGTGGACAGGATATGGACAGGAAACGCTGAATAAGACATTGTGAAAAGTTAATGTTTTGTAAGTTGGCGGAAGCGCATGGGAATCGAACCCACCTGGGAACGCCTTCACGCCCCCACAGCGGATTTGAAGTCCGGGCGCCCCGCCAGTGAGCTTGGGCTTTCGACGGCCAGTATTATAGTGCTGCCTAAGGTTTGGCAATCTCTTACTTACTTGTGAGTGGTGATTCGTGATTAGTGAATAGAAGAAACATTTCCCGGTTCGCGAATGGTTCCAGTTCTAGGTAAATGGTGAGCCAAGAAGATTTTGCTCTGTGCTGATTCCGGCTTAAAGCATGCCGGAATGACGGGCTTGCGCTCACCGGAGTTATGCAGCGAATCTCTGACTTATGACACTATGTCTGCAATTCGTGGGGAATTGTTTCTATATATCCCTCATTTGACAGTGCCGTGGCGGAAGGCTCTATTATTATGCCGGCCTTGTATGTATTCTCCAGGTTAGCAATTTCGGCCCTCTTTCGGTTCAGAAGATAGCCGGCGGCGTCGGCGGGCAGCACTGCTTTCAAAACAGCAGGTCTTTTCTGCGCGAGGGTTAACCAGATTTTCCGGAAATAGTCGAGGGCCGTGGCCTCCGTTGACCGCACAAGGCCGCTCCCCTGGCATACCGGACATTCCCGATAGGACCCGCGCAGTATGTTGAGTCCAAGGTGCTGCCGCGACAACTCCAGGAGGCCGAATTTGGAGATTCGCCCTACCGTTATCTTCGCTTTATCCTTTTTGATCTCGTCTTTGAGCCGGCGTTCGACTTCACGGGCATGCCTCTGGTCCCTCATGTCTATGAAATCGATCACCACGAGGCCGCCAAGGTCCCTGAGCCGTAACTGACGAGGTATTTCGACTGCCGCTTCGAGGTTGACTTTGAAGGCCATCTCCTCTACGGCCCCTTCGCCGCTTGTTCTTCCCGAGTTCACATCGATCGACACAAGGGCCTCGGTGGGATCGAAAACAAGATGACCTCCGGACCTCAACGATACCTTTTTGCGGAATATCTGAGCGATCTGCTCTTCCAGATTGTACTTGGAGAAAATGGGCCCTTCTTCTTTAAACAGTCTGAGCGCCTTTTGATTTCTCGGGCTGATTATCCCCAAAAATTCCTTAACCCTGCGGTAAACCTCCCTGTCATCGACATAGATGTTCTTCACCCCAGTGGCGAAATAGTCGCGAATGATGCGAATTGCAAGGTCCTGCTCCTTGTAGATAAGGGCCGGGGCCGCGGATTCCTGGACCCTCTTCTTTAGTTCCTCCCAGATCTTTATCAGATGATCCAGGTCTTTCATGACTTCGCGCTTGGTTCGATTTTCGGCCGCTGTCCTCAGGATGACCCCGAACTCCTCCGGGACTTTGAGACTCTTGGCAAGTTCCTTCATCCGGTCCCGTCTGTCTCCGTTTTCGATCTTTCTGGATACTCCGCGCTGGTCCTGTCCGGGCATCAACACAATATCCCGCCCGGCAAGCGAGACGTAAGTGGTCAGGAGCGCCCCCTTGGCGCCCAACTCTTCCTTGACCACCTGCACCAGCACTTCCTGCGCCGAGTGAATCACATCCTGGATCCTGGCGTTGTCCTCGACGTCCGAGTCGTAATATTCGGGATGGATTTCAGAGAAGGGCAAGAACCCGTTGCGTTCGACGCCGTAATTGACGAAAGCGGCCTGGAGGCTGGATTGAATGTGGGTTATTATACCCTTGTAGATGTTTCCAGCAATCTTGCCGCGCGTCGCTGTTTCTATGAAAAAGTGTTCGAGAGTGTGTCCTTCTACCACCGCGATCCGGAACTCTTCCGAATGGACCGCGTTGATAATCATGGTTTGATATGACATTTGCCTGCCTTGCCGTTTCCATTGCCCGACATCCGGGATTCAAGGTACTGTTTCGCCTGGTAGACGAAAGTTCGCAACGCTATGTCCCGGTTGGGCTGAGTTGCCCCATCATAAGGCGCATCTATGTAGGGCATACGCATTTTGTTCAGAAGCGGCTTGAGAACGGCGGTGCACACTGCGCTGGGCATACATGTGAAGGGGAACACGTTTACAACCCCGCTATATCCTTCATGTAAATGCTCCAACGCAGCTCCGATGCTCAGGCATGATTCCGTCCCGACATCGAAGCTGAACAGCCGGTTCCTGTCGAGCCGCTTTTCAAGTGCCGAAATACTATGATCTTTATGGATGTCCAGGTATTTTAGCGCCCTGCTGTAAACCTGGCGCTGACGCCCCAATTGATAATACTTTTCAATTTGTGAGGGAATCAAGTTATTAATGGAATTCCTTAGCGATGCAAAATCCATCTTCATCAGGGCAATTTTCATGTGGCGCTTCTCGTTCCTGGCCATATCATAGGTGACATAGTTTATCCACTCAGCTACCGACGCCACAACGACCTCTGCCCCTAACCGTTCGAGAGCCCTCACTATATTTTGATTCGAGTCCGGGTGGGTACGGACATATATTTCACCGATAATCCCGATAACCGGCTTCCTCGGCAGCCGGTCATCCATAAATGTCCCGGCTGTCGCGGCTGCGTCTTCAACAATATCAAAGAGCCTTTTAAATTGAAGCGACGCACCGTTTTGTTCAACCTCGGCAATCACCGCCCTGAGCGCTTCTTCCATAAAGGAATCCGTCAAACCGGGGCGCAATTCGTATGGTCTTACCCGCCATATGATGCGGTCAAATACATCCGAAATAATTATAACTACATAACATAGCTTTCTGAATATGGCCGAAGCCTCGGCCGGCATGATCCCTGCCGACGAATAAGAGTTTCGGGTCGAAAGATAAGTAATCGGCACATCCCGAAATTCCGGGAACCTGTCCAGGACCAGGCGCTGCAATTTGTTGTACATTCCGAAACGGCACGGGCCGTCCGCTTCAGGCAAAAAATACACGTAATTACCCGCAGAAAAAGCAGCTCCAAGTCTTTCCTTTTCCCGCTGCAGAAAGTAGAGAATGTCGCCCAACGTTATCTGGCAGGGGAAGCATTCCTTCCCGGACGTAAATTCTTTCCCGAGGGCAAGCCCCTTGTAGGTTTCCATAATCAGGGCGTTTACCCCCACGGCGCGAAAAGTGCCGGCGAGCAACCGCGATGCAAAAGGGGCCATGTCCGGTATGAGCAAGGTCTTGCCCGTCACGTCAAACTGTTTGACCTTGTCATAGAAGCGTCCAAAATGCTGCTTTCCGGAAACTGTCATCAAAAAACCCCATCAAATAATTAGACCGAACGAGCCCCAACTAAAAACCAAAAACTCAAAACTAAAAACTTCTCTACCCCGCCTCATCCAGCGAGTCATGGTCATCCGGGTCCACATTTCCCGGCAGCAGCTTCTCCTGCAGATTCATCACCACGTTGCGGTAAGCCTCCACACGGGTCAGCAAGCCGGCAACCGCGCTATGCTCGTCGAGCTCGAGGATAAGAGACGGCTTTTCCCTGAGCAGGTGACGGTAGAAATGCTCGATGAAGGAATCCGCCCCGCAACTGAAATTTGTAAGGTGAACGCCATACCAGTTCGGGGTGCGAAGTACTCTTTTTGCCGTCCTGATGATTCTGGCCCCTAATCCCCAAAACATCCGCTTGAAATCGCTCATGTCTTCCGAATCCAAGTTAATCAGGTCCATCGGAAGGGCCTTTATGCCCAGCTTTGCGAGCTGCTTTCCAAACTGGAGGTTCAACCTGTCGTCATAGAGGTTGTAGGGGCGGCCGGTAACAATCCAGACCGGTTCTCCAGGATCTATGCGCGCGATTATTTCATCACCGGTCTCGATAAGTTTTCGGCGAAATTCTTTTTGCCTGGCCATCGCCCTGAAAACGGCCTTCTCGATTCTGGTCCTGCCCAGCCTGAAGCCTGCCGGGAAGGCCTGCTGGAAGGCAAAGACCAGATTTGACGGGTCCTCTTTCAAATAGAGCGAAGGCCGAATGATTCTCCCGTCCGGGATATTAAGCGCCGATCTGGTCATAAACTGAGAACTCTGAATCAGCGGGCAGAAATACCCGATTTCGTCCGGCTGTGGAACAGGGGCATTTACGACGTTGGGCAGAAAGAGGAATTCCGCCCGGTCCATAAGGTATCGGACATGCCCGTGAAAAACCTTGACCGGAAAACAGACTTCGGAAACCACATTTTCAACGCCCATAAAAGCCAGCTTGTTGGTGGTCTTCGGGCTTAACAACACCGGGAAGCCAAGCTCTGAAAAAAGATGCGCCCAGAAAACGCCCCACTCCAGCGAGTGCAGGGCAAGGGGTATGCCAATTACCGGCTTTGGCTGACGCCCCGCTTCGGCCTCGGTAAGCAGGTTTCCAGCTTCACTCAACGCCTGCTCGAAAAGGCCCTGCCTGATGTTAAAAAAGTCAGTTTCACGGCCTCCTGCAGCCCGAGTTTCAAAGCGACCGCAATCGCCCCCCCACACGCTCTTCCGCTCTCCGAAATTATAAATCTTGAGTTTGCACTCGTTATGGCACTTCTTGTCTGCATTACAGATGCTCTCGCTAAAGTTCACCTTCATGGAGGCAAGCTGATCGAGATCGCGCCTGCGGTATTCCTGCCCTTGTTTTTTAAAGAGCTCCCGTACTGACAGAGCGGCCCCGAATGCACCCATCACCTCGCGATGTTTGGGAACCAGCACCTCGCGCTTGAGCACCTTCTCGAAGGCGGCAACGATCCCCTGGTTCAACGACGGCCCGCCCAGGAACATGACCCTTCTTCCGATACGTCGTTTTTCAACAACCCGGTTCAGATAATTGTAGACGATCGCATAACAAAGACCTGCAATGAGGTCCTGCCGCTCTCCGCCTTTCTGCAGATAGCTCGCCAGGTCGGATTCCATGAATACCGTGCACCGTTCGGCCAAATGGATCGGACTACTCGACGAAAGGGCTATTTCCTGGAATTCCCGGACAATATTGATCTTCATCTTGTTGGCAAGCTCGTGCAGAAAGCTACCCGTACCTGCCGCACATACCTTGTTCATATCGAAATCAAGCGGGTAGGTATTGTCTATCATTATGTACTTTGAGTCCTGACCCCCGATTTCGAATATGGTGTCCACCTCGGGATCGATTTCAACCGCTCCCCTGGCATGCGCTGTGATCTCATCTATGACAAGGTCTGCGCTGAGAAAATCCCCGACCACGTTGCGGCCCGAGCCCGTTGTGGCGATCGCCATGAGCTTGATCTTCCGCCCCACGCTCTGCTGCAGCGTGCGGAGAAGCCGCTGAGTGACCTCGATAGGTTTTCCCTGGGTGGGCACGTAGCATTTATGCAGGATTTGAGCGTTCTCGCCTATCAAGGCATATTTGGTGGTGGTCGAGCCTACATCTACCCCCAGGTATGCTTCGACCGGTTTCCCCTTTTTCCTGGCCCACGGCGCAAGATCATTGTCCGGGTCGAATCGGGTAAGAGAAAGCTCGAGCCTTTCGGCCCTCGGAAAGCTGTACACAGCTTGAGTATCCGTTCGGATAAGGGCCGGGAGGTTCACTTCATTGCGCCACATTTGCTTCTGGGCCTGGATAGCCACGCCAAGAGCGCCAATCGATGCGTGGTAGGCCGGCACCAGCAAAGAAGGGAAATAATGCTTGAAAGCCTTGACCTGGAGCCGGTTCGAGGCCATCCCACCAATGAAGATTATTGGGTCCTGCAGCTCCCTGTTTGCGATTATGGTGCTCATGTAGTTCGCGGCGTTGCCGAAATGAAGGCCGGCTATGATGTTGGGCAGACTCTCACCCTTGTTCTGGAGATGGATCATGTCCGATTTTGTAAACACCGTGCAACGGCATGCGACCGGAGCAGGATAGGTGCTTTTCATGCCCAGTTCGATGAAGTCATCCATGGTCTGCTGCAACCGTTGCTGGTCCATCGAAAAATCTGCCCCGTAAATGGACTGGGCAAGTCTTTCGGCCTGCTGGTCAATAAAAGACCCTGTTCCCGATGCACATGGACCGTTGATATTGAAAGATTCCAGCCGCCACTGGTCCCCGCTGTGAGAAACCTGGAAGACAGCCGCATCCTGGCCTCCCATCGTAATGATCGAACGCACGCCCGGAGTCACGTGGCAAGCACCCATCACCTGTGCGATGGTTTCCACCTCGAATGGCGCATGGAGCTTTTCTGCGAGCAACTCACCATGAACACCGGTAAAACTAACCGATCTGAGAATACCGGAACCTTCGGCGCAAACTCCTTGTACGACGTCCTTCAGAAGCTTGTGGGTTTCTTCGTAGATCAGGCCGAAATGTCTCAAATATGGCGTTTCAAGGACGACTCTACGATTTTCATCTAAAATAATACAGTTGATGCTGACCGATCCGATGTCAACCCCGACATCATAATTCATTATTTTAGCCCCTCGATTAATCGGTACTTTTGCACTAGAATGGGATGCATGTGCGCAAGACTTCGCCCAATATAATTAGTTCGCTCGATTTGTTCAATCATAAGATTTAAAGAGAGTTGAGGAATTCAGGCATTAAGGCACCGAGAAGGGAGATTAGAGGAATGCGTTTCTGATTCCATTGAATCCCTATTTTCTAAATTCCCCAATCAACTTGGTAAGAAGGCGAACCATCTCGCGAAGACCTTCCCTTTTCAGCGAAGATACCAGGAGGACAGGTAGTCCCAGCTCACGATAGCATTTCTCGATCTTGTCGAGATCCTGGCTGTTTGTTACCAGGTCGGACTTGTTTAGAACGATTATTCGAGGTTTTTTCCGCAGGTCCTCCGAATAGCTCTCAAGTTCATGCTCGATCTGTTTGAACGGTTCCAGAGGATTACCGAGCGGCACTCGCGACAGATCGATCACGTGAACCAGGAGCCTTGTCCTCTCGATGTGTTTCAGAAAACGGACCCCCAGCCCCGCGCCGTGATGCGCGCCCTCGATAAGGCCGGGCACGTCCGCCATTACAAACGGAGGCGAATCGTCGTATTGCACGACACCAAGATTGGGAGTAAGAGTGGTAAACGGGTAGTCCGCAATTTTGGGCCGAGCTGCAGAGACCACGGAAACAAGAGTGGATTTTCCGGCGTTTGGAAGTCCCACCAGACCTACATCTGCAATGAGCTTCAACTCAAGCCTAAGGATGCGTTCCTCTCCGGGCTGGCCCTCCTGTGCAAATCGGGGGGTCCTGTGGGTCGAACTGGTGAAATGGGCGTTTCCCTTTCCGCCTCTTCCCCCCCTGGCAGCTATCCACCTCTGCCCCGCTTCTATCAGGTCGGCAAGAACATCGCCCTGCTCAGGGTCCTTTAACATAGTGCCGACGGGAACTTCCACAACGAGGTCCTCTCCGCTCCGCCCCTGCCTGTTCTGGCCCGACCCGTTTCGACCGTGCTCGGCCCTGAAAAGATTTCGAAATCGAAAATCGAGCAGACTGTGCTTGCGCTCCGAGGCCTCCAGGACGACACTGCCCCCTTCGCCGCCGTTGCCGCCATCGGGCCCGCCTCGAGGCACATACTTTTCGCGCCTGAAGCTAACGCATCCATTGCCGCCCTTGCCTGCGGCGATCGTGATTGTCACTTCATCTATGAATTTCATTTCTGCGCGGAACTACCGTTTTCCATTCTTCCTCAATTCAAAACAGAACTCCCCTCTCACCGGTTGAAGTGAGAGGGGAGCTAATGGGTCGGGGCCAAGCAATCCGAATAAACCCTGTCCCTTATCTCTACCGCTCCTTTAGCGCCATGCGCCCGATTAACCCGCCGGGCGTCGTAGATCTCGTGCGGGGTCTGGGCCCTACGAACGGACTTCTGTGGGATATACGCTGATCTTCTGGCGAGTTTTGTCCTTATATTCGAAAGTAACCAGCCCGTCTGCGAGAGCGAAAAGAGTATAGTCTCTTCCCATTCCAACGTTGTTTCCGGGATGAAATTGAGTACCGAGTTGGCGGACTATGATGTTGCCGGCACGCACGAATTCACCGCCGAACTTCTTTATGCCCCTGCGCTGGCCGGCGCTGTCGCGGCCATTTCGAGAACTGCCGCCCGCTTTTTTATGAGCCATGATATTCCTCCAAGACATTGCAGCAAGAAGCCGATCTTATTCCCGAGCATCCTGCTACCGAGCATTATCCGATATTTTGCACACGCACAGCGGTGAAGGGCTGCCTGTGACCCTGCCTTTTCCTGTAATCTTTGCGCCGCTTATGCTTGAAGATCACGATTTTGCGAAGGCGCCCCTGCTCGATTATGGTGGCCTCAACTTTGACGCCTTCCACAACAGGCCGGCCAATCTGTAACTGATCCCCATCAGAGAAAAGGATCACCTCGTCCAGGGTGACGTTTTCGCCGACTTTGCCGGGAATCTTCTCCACTTTGACAACATGCCCGGGCCGGGCCTCGTATTGTCTGCCGCCGGACTTGAAGATGGCGTACATTGGTTCAAATCCTCCTGGATTTTATAAATATAAGGCATCCGATAAAAAAAGCGGCCTCTAACCTGGCCGCTCATGAATGGCTGAACGCCCGAGCTACATAGTAGCGTAGATTCCCTGTTTGAGAATCATCTCCTGGTATTCTTTGAGCCTGTCGCATTTATCCAAACACTTGTTCTTGTCCTCGTTGGCTCTGGTACAGCTGACACACGGGCTTTTTACCATTTCGACGCCTCCTGTTAGGAAAAAATTTGGAACTGCTTTATATATTTAAATGAGGGGCACCTTGTCAAGTTTATTTTTGAAAAATTGACACATTTTATCCAAGCACGGGCTCGCGAAGCAGCATACGAACGGCTTTACCCGCTGTGGCAGCAAGCTGGGGATGCGTTTCGGCAAGGGCCTCAATCTGCCGGAGGTGATCGGCGGTACGCAGTATAATCATTGCGAGGTCTCCTTCATCCATGCCGGAAATCTCGCGAAGCTGTTCCCATGTCAATCCCTGCGCCCAATGGTATACCGTCACCAACGCCCAGAAGGGAAGGGGCGGGGTTTCGAAGCCTTCGGCCTGCAGGCATTCCCTGAGGCGCTGAAGCTGCTTCAACATTTGGAAAAAAGGCTTGGCGAGGTCCGGATATTTCCAGATAAAAGAAGCCAGTTGCACGTCGCCTTGTTTGTCCCGGTCGGTCACGAAAGGAGCGATGAGCGCCGCCAGCAGCTCGGGTTTTTCTTGCGGGAAAACGTTTTTGCGAATCCCCTCGGAGATCAGCAGCGGCTGGTCGAGCCGGAGTTTGCAGGCCCACATCCCGTCGGGGGTCAACCTTCCGCCTCCATCCACGTATCCTTCGGCCTGGAGCAGCCCGTAGTGTTTGCTAAATGAGCGCCAGAGCTGTTCCTGAGTCGAATCAACCTTCGCGAATAAATGAAAGTACCGCCTGAGGGCCGAGGAGAAGGGATGGGCCGTATCCTTTTGGCAAGGCCCGAAAAGAGCGCATTTTTCGCAGGGATAGGATTGCAGTCTTCCGGATGTTGCCGCCAGGTCTCTCGATGCAAGGTCGTCCGATGCCGCGGTGTGCTCTCCGCCCCCGTCCTTTTCAGCAGTGCGGCCAAGAGGGGTTTCTATCGGCCTGAACTCGCCGTTGGCGGCACGCCGAATCAATTCCTCCCACTCTTCCCGCCCATCCGGTTCCGGGAAGGTATCGAGCAGAACACCTGGCTCACGGACACGCTGAAAAGCCACCCGGTGAGTCCTCATGCGCCCGCGCCTTGTCCGGACCGGATAGGCCAGCCGGACGGCTTCAACATTTCTGTATTCGAAGTCGGGAAAGGCTACGCAAATGTAAGGCGTCCCGCGCTGACTGAAGAAGATACGGCCGGGACCGAACTGATCGAGCTTTCCATACCTGGGCCTCCGCTTGAGCGACCTGTTCATTTTCCGGAATTGCTCCCGGGCCGTGGAGAACCCGGAGCGAACCTCCGGGAGCGCATCCAAAGACCCGCACCCCATCTGCTCCCTGTATTCCTCGAGTTCAGCCCGTACGGCCTCGAGCTTCTTAACTGAGCGACTATCGCGGCCCAGATTCTGGAATGTGGCCAGAGACGCCACAAAAAGATTTCGAATCTCCTCCGGAGTGTGGGACAAAAGCAGGTTCAAAACCATCGAGAAATTAATCCGGATCTGGCTCTGGATCGGGTCTGGCGGCGATTTAAGCAGATCGTTTATGAGCCGCGGGTCCTGATGCTGCCCCGGAACGACGAGCACAAATCCGATTTCATCCATACCCCGGCGTCCGGCCCTGCCCGTCATCTGCAGGAGATCGGTCGCGCTAAGCGGTACGAAATCCTTGCCGTTGAACCGGTCGCTTTGAAAAACAACTACCGTGCGCGCGGGAAAATTTACTCCCGCAGCGATCGTAGAAGTGGAGAAGATGGCATCCAGGTTCCCCGCTTGCATCATTTTCTCCAGAAAGAGCTTCCAGTTCGGAAGCTGCCCGCCGTGATGAGAACCTACCCGGCAGCTCTCCAGGGCCGATAGATGCTGATGCGTCCTTAGAAAAGGGTATCCGTCCAGCACTTTTTCAAACGTCTCCCGAAAGTGGGAATTTTCTTCCTCCTTCGGAACATTGGCAGTCCAGCAGAACCCCACCGCTTTGTCGCAGTCGGCCCTGGATTTTAGAAAGAATATGGCCGGCAGGAGGTTCGCATTTCTCAGCACATCGAGGATCTTGGGGACCTCGGCCAGTTCACTTCGGGGAAGCGATCTGGGATCTATCTTTTCGATTCTGGGGAGCAAACCCCGGCTCGTTCCAAGCGGCGCCAACTCTCCACCGGGGAAAAGAAAAAGCGGGAAAAGAGGCACAGGACGCTCGTATGCGGCCACCCACTCGCATTCCGAACCGCGCATCCAGGTGAGCCATTTGCTGATTTCACGGCCGTTGAGTATTGTTGCCGAAAGCAGCAGGAGCCGGACACGCGGGGGCAGATAAATCAGCACCTCCTCCCATACGACTCCCCTGTCCGCATCGCCGAGGTAGTGCGCCTCGTCGAGGACCACCAGGTCAATATTGATATCCTCTCCCCGGTGCATGGTGTCATACAACTGGTTGCGCAAAATTTCGGTAGTGCCGACGATTACAGAGGCATGTGAATTTTCTTTCCTGTCCCCCGTGAGTATGCCTACGTTTTCAGGACCGAATATTTCGCCGAATTCCTGATACTTGGCATTTGAAAGGGCCTTGAGCGGAGACGCGTACCAACTTCTCCCCCCTTTGCGAAAAACCTTGTCAATGGCTTCAACTGCGATATAAGTTTTTCCTGCTCCGGTTGGGGCGGTGACGAGAACGTCCGATCCCTCGATTTTGCTCAAAGCTTCAATCTGGAATGGGTCCGGCACAAATGGGGCCGCTTCCGGGGTCTTTATCCGGTCCAGCACAGGGCGAAGGCTTTTATAGATCCTGAAAGTATAAGGACGACTCGGCGATTTAACCGGCGACTGGCCTCCGTGCCGTTTGGAACGATATCTTTTATGATTCGGATTATTCATTTGCGGGAAGATTGCCAAAGACCACCTCTGATGTCAATAATTCAAAAACAGTTTGATGCGCATATTTGCATATTATAACAAGGAGTTTGGTAATGAACGAGTCCTCACCCAAAAAGTTTATGACTCGAGGCCATTCACACCCGTCGAGTACAATTCACTATAACATAACGAATTTGCGTGTGCCGTTTTTTGAAGTCGATATGGGTCAGGCCGTCTATCACGGTAATTATTATCACATATTCGAACTGGGACGTGAAGATTTGCTGAGGAAAACCGGCTTTCCTTACCGTGAATTCTTGACCCGGCAGGTTCATCTTACTATCCTCGAATCTCATTGCAAATACCGAAAAGCTCTGCGCTATGACGATGAAATCGAGATACATACCGGCATAATCTCCGTTAGCAGACGTAACGTCTTATTTTCCCAACTTATCTACAGGCAGGCGGAAGCGCCATCGAATCGCGAAAAGAATACCGGGTTGGAGCTATGTACAGAGGGACGATTGAATATGATTTGCCTCCGGTTCACGGGCCGGCCGACCACCTTGCCGGAGGATTTCAGGTTGGCAGTTGAAGCAACCCTGTGAGGAGAAAATGAAAACACTAAAAAAAGAAGCACCATTGGAATTTGTCCTGAAGCCGATAGGAGTAATCCACAGTCCTATTACGGAACCACACAGCGGTCCTCGGCAGGGGCACGAAGCCCGGATCGGCGGCAAACTGATTGTCGATGAAGAATACAGAGACGCTTTGTTTGGTATGGAAAAAGGCCAGATGATCGTTATCCTTTACTGGATGCACCTGGCCGAGCGAGATGTCCTTCAAGTCCACCCCAGGGGAGATCGCAGCCGCCCGTTGCGAGGCGTTTTCACCACGCGAAGTCCCCATCGGCCGAATCCTGTTTCCCTCGAAACCGTTGAGGTAACAGGGGTCAACGGCACAGCTATCGACGTGATCGGACTCGATGCCGTAGACGGTACTCCCCTGTTGGACATCAAGTGTGTATAATAGTATTGATATTGCTAAACCTTGACAGGGCAATTTCATGCGTGGTATCGGTTCTTGTTGCCGGACCGCTTGTTGCAGTAAAGGCGGTGGAGTTTGAATCTTTTTTCGTTCATTGTTCTTTCCGCCTGAAGGCGGTGGGATGAATGAGCGGGATGTTGCTCACTATTCACCGACTTAAGTGAGGTGCTGATGAAAAGACCCAAGCAATCAAGTCCTTACGAGGAGAAATCCGATCCGATGCGGGATCTCGACATCGAACTCGAGGGACCCGACGATGATATAATCGACCTCGAGGACATCATCGAAATGCCGGACAGTCCCATAGACGAAGACGAGGATCTGGACCTGGACGTTGAGCTTTTCGGTGAGGACTCGGAGCTCGAACTAGGGACCGGAAAAGCCGCAAAACCTCCGCAGAAAGGACAGCTTCAAGGGTTAAGCGCCGAAGCGGAGGATATGATGAAGTCGTTTGGCGACGAAGCGGATGAGGAAGAAGCCCTTTTCGAACAGCCGGCGGCAAAGGGGACCGGCAAACCAGCTTCGGGTAAAGGCGAACCGCAGCTCCTCGATCAGTCGCTTCTGGACGAATTGCTGGATCAAATTGAAGAGCCTGAAACCGGATTGCGCGAGGGAAAAACGGCAGACGCGAAGGCAGCGGATGCCTCGGAATCGAATATAGTCGAGGAATCCCTGGCCTCTGATATCGATCCTGATGCTTTGCTTTCCGATGAATCGTTTGCGGAGGAACCTGCGAAAGCGGACGGCACGGCAAGTGCTCCCGCCTTGTCCGTCGCCGATCTTTCACAAGTGGCTGAAGAACTCCTGGACCGAATCGATTCCAGCTTGCAGGAACACATACGCAATGTGGTGGGATCAATGCTGCCGGACATTGTCAGGACGATAATCAGCGAGGAAGTAGAAAAGCTCAAGAAAGAACTGGAATAGGCGGGTCCGGAATTGCTCAACCCCTAAACCGAACGAGCCGTACCAAAAAAGATCCACCGCAGAGGGAAGAGATTTGGCAGCCGGCTATAAATTGTCGTTTTCTCTGCGATATCAGCCTTCTCTTCGGCGAGTGTTTTAAAATTCCGATGCCCAAGGGCAAAGTCCAGAGGGACATCATTATCTTTTGTTTTAGGCTTACAGTCTGTTAATTGCTTTTCTCTGCGCTCTCTGTGCCTCTGTGGTGGGTTTGAAGGCATGCGGAGAGAGGTCGAAGATATCGAATTTGCTTCCCGGGGGAATCAACTCTATGAGCGAGGACGCTCTGCCTAAAGGATATGAATTTACCGAGGTCGAATCGCATTGGTACAAGTATTGGGAGGAACAGGGGTTTTTCCGCGCCGACGCATCAAGTCCAAAGCCGCCGTATTCCATAGTTATCCCTCCTCCGAACGTAACCGGCCAGCTCCACATGGGGCATGCTCTAAACAACACCCTGCAGGACATACTGTGCCGTTATAAAAGACTGAGAGGCTTCGAGGTACTGTGGGTGCCCGGAACGGACCATGCAGGAATCGCTACCCAGAACGTGGTCGAGCGGCAGCTTGGGGCTGAAGGCCTCACCAGGCACGGGATCGGCCGTGAAGCTTTTCTCCAGCGCGTATGGGAATGGAAGGCAAGATACGGCGGAATCATTATAAATCAGTTGAAACGCCTGGGGGCTTCCTGCGACTGGTCCCGCGAGCGGTTTACCATGGATGAGGGCCTGTCGGAGGCGGTTCGCCATGTCTTCGTTTCGCTCTATGAGGCCGGACTGATCTATCGCGGCAAGCGCATGATCAACTGGTGTCCCCGCTGCATGACCGCCCTCGCCAACATCGAGGTCGAGGGCGAGGAGTTGGACAGCTTCCTGTACCATATCAGGTATCCGCTGGTGAGCGGAAAAGGCGCGCTGGTAGTCGCCACAACCAGGCCCGAAACCATGCTGGGCGATACCGCCGTCGCCGTAAATCCGGAAGACAACCGGTACAAAGCGTATATAGGCCAAAAAGTGGTGCTGCCGATAGTGGGCCGTCATATCCCGGTGATCGCAGATCCATATGTCGAACGCGAGTTCGGCACCGGGGCGCTCAAGGTCACTCCCGCGCACGATTTCAATGATTTCGAGCTTTCCGGAAAGCACGACCTGGAGCTGGTTCAGGTGATAGACGAACGCGGAATAATGACCGAACAGGCCGGCCGCCCCTATACCGGAATGGACCGTTTTACCTGCCGCAAACAGATTTTAAAAGACCTCGAAAAGGAGGGCTATTTTGTAAAGAAGGAACCCTACAAGCACCGCGTCGGCCACTGCTACCGTTGCCATAATGTGGTTGAGCCGATGCTCTCGCTTCAGTGGTTCGTTGCGGTAAAAACTCTTGCCGAAGCCGCCATTGACGCGGTCAAACAGGGCAAAACCAAAATCATCCCGGCCAAATGGGAGAAAGATTACTTCAACTGGCTGGAAAATCTCGAGGACTGGTGCATAAGCCGCCAGTTATGGTGGGGACACCGCATCCCGGCCTGGTATTGCCTGAAATGCAACGACGTCATAGTCTCGATGGAAGCCCCCAAGGAATGTCCGAACTGCCCCGGCTCCCCCCTCGAACAGGACTCGGACGTTCTGGACACTTGGTTCAGCTCCGGCCTGTGGCCTTTTTCGACCCTGGGATGGCCGCAGAAGACGTTGGAGCTTGAAAAATTCTATCCGACATCCGTTTTGGTCACGGCCTTCGATATCATCTTTTTCTGGGTCGCCCGGATGATGATGATGGGGCTCCAGTTCATGGGGGAAGTCCCGTTCCATGAAGTCTACGTCCATGCCCTCGTTCGTGACGCGGAGGGGCAGAAGATGAGCAAGTCGAAGGGAAATGTAATCGATCCCCTGCTCATGATGGACAAATACGGGACCGACGCTTTTCGGTTCGCTCTTACGGCCTTCGCCGCCCAGGGAAGGGACATCAAGCTCTCCGAGGAGCGCATCGAGGGATACAAGCATTTTGTAAATAAGATATGGAACGCCGCCCGCCTTCTTCTCATGAACCTCGAGGATTTCGAGGGGCCGGTCCATGTCCCGGAGAAAACGCCCGCTGTTCCCCGGCAAGAGGGCCGAGGCAATGGCGATGGACTGGACCTTGCCCATCGCTGGATACTGAGCCGCCTTCAAAGGGTCGCCGCCGAAACGGTCGAGTCCCTGGACAACTATCTGTTCAATCAGTATGCCCAGGTGCTCTACCAGTTCCTGTGGCATGAGTACTGCGACTGGTACCTGGAAATCATCAAGCCGGATTTCTACGGCCAGGACCCCGAGGCCGGGGCGCTCGCAAGGTCGGTTGCGTCCGAAGTTCTGGAAAAAATCCTGGTCCTTCTGCATCCCGTGATGCCGTTTATAACCGAAGAGATCTGGCACAAACTGCCGCACACCTCCGGTTTGAGCATCATGAGAGCGGCCTTCCCGGAAGCTCAGTCCGAAAGGATCGACACGGAAGCCGAGGAGCAGATGGAAACTCTGATGGAGATCGTGGTCGCCATACGAAATATCCGGGGCGAGATGAACGTCTCCCCGGCGCTGAAAGTGGAGGTTGTGTGCCTGTGCGACCGCGACCGGGAACAGAAGCTTCTCGAACAACAGCAGCGCATTGTCATGGACCTGGCCAAAGTGTCCAGGCTGACCGTCGCCCGGACCGGGGAGATAGGCAAGCCCAAACACGCGGCCGGGACAGTGGTCAGGCAGGTAGAAGTTTTCGTCGTCCTCAAAGACATTCTCGACCTTGAAGGCGAGTCGAACCGGCTCCAGAAAGAGCTGGCAAAGCTTGAAAAAGAGTTCGGACTGACCCACAGGAAGCTTTCAAACGGCGATTTCCTCCAGAAGGCCCCTTCCGAGGTCATCGAAAAGGAACGCGAGAAAAACGCACGGCTCGGCGAAAAAATCGACAAATTGAACCGCCGCCTCGACATTATGAACGGCTTGATGAATAGTGAAGAGTGAAGAGGAAAGACAATTTGTATTTGGCTTTTTATCTGTCTTCGATTCTTCGTGTTCTTCGTCTTCTTCGTGGTGAAACAAGGACACTTGAGACAAAGGGCACCCGAAAGTTATAAAAAGGCTCTTTTTTTCGCGTCTTCGCGTCTTCGCGTGGGAAAATAAAGGAGGCTTTCCCCTGTTCACCGACCGCCATCCACCGTCTATTGATTTACTTCGTCTGGCGCTCCTCGAAGACGTCGGCAGCGGAGACGTAACCACTCTCTCCGTTGTCCCTGAAGACAGGCTGGGAAGCGCCATTGTTTTCGGGCGCGAGTCTTTCGTTCTGTCCGGGTCGGCGCCGTTCCGCAAAATCTTCCAAATTCTCGACCCTGCAATAAGGATCGACTGCCCGTTCCCCGACGGGGAGCGAATCGATCCAAACGTTGCGGTATTCAGGTTGGAGGGGAGCGTGCGGGCCCTTTTGACGGGCGAGCGGACCGCCCTTAATTTCGCCCAGCGTCTATGCGGGGTTGCAACTCTCACGCGGAAAATGGCCGACGCCATAGCCGGGACCGGATGCCGGCTGCTCGATACTCGAAAGACAACTCCCCTGTGGCGAAGCCTGGAAAAAGAGGCCGTCGCCCATGGAGGCGGAAGAAATCACCGGTTCGGTCTCTTCGACGGGATACTGATCAAGGACAACCATATCGCGGCAGCGGGAAGCATCGGGGAATCGGTCCGCCTGGCACGCGAAAACGCGCCCCATACCCTGCGTATCGAAATCGAAGTTGAAACCGCAGGTCAGCTCGAAGAGGCCATAGCCGCCGGGGCCGACGTAGTCCTTCTCGACAATTTTACCCTCGACATGCTCAGGGAAGCCGTCGCCATAGCCAAAGGCCGCGTCCTCCTCGAAGCCTCGGGAGGCGTCAACCTCCAGACCGTCCGCGCCATAGCCGAAACAGGGGTCGATTTCGTAAGCTGCGGCGCCCTCACCCACTCAGCTCCGGCTATCGATCTGACGATGGAGTTTGCGTTTGAGGAAGGCAGACCGGACAGGATCGGCTTTTGAATCGCCTCACTTAAACCACCCATTTCCCTGCCGAAATAGCGCTCATAAGCTCCCCAAATGCCATCATTTCCGGCAATTTATTTGTAAATTAGCGGACTTCACTTGGGCCGGCTGCCGACCGCCCTAAGTTGTTCTCAAGTAACATACCCTCTCCGGTGTTACGGTTCACTCTTTCAGCATCTGTGATTCACAGCAAAACTCTCGACCAGGAATCCCGAAATGCGCTATTATGTTCGAAAAAACGAGCCGCCCGGAGATTCATAAAATGCTTGTTTGTCGGGATTTCTCATCCAGTATGGAACTTCGTCACCTGAGCATGATGGTTTTGGGTCTCTTTTCATTCTTTCTGGTGTTTTCGCCAAAGCAGGTCTTGGGGAATGATGCCCCCATAAATCTTCAATCAGGCGGAGCGCAGCCATTATCTGGGCCGCTATCCGTTTCAATGAAATCAGAGGTCGTCACAATCAAACTCGGAAAAGATTCCTATATTGTGGACGCCATGTTTGACTTTCTCAATACCGGGAAAACTGTCAAGCTGAATGTCGGTTTTCCTAAAAATGGTGAGGGCTGGCTCGATACTCGCTTCAGTCACACAAGTGATTTTATCAAATTCGAGACCTGGGTTGATGGTAGCCCGGCAAGTTTCGCGGAGGAACCGAACAGTGCCAGTGTCGAGGGGCACTATACGCTTCCTGAGTTGATAAAGCACATTAAGAGAGTAGATGACCCTAAGGCGCTGCAGCTAAGGGCACAGGATTATCGTTGGATGGTCAAAAAGGTGATTTTCCCATCTAACACAATAACGACCACACGGGTTCGATATGAAGCCCCTTACCAGGATTTCGGTGAATGCAAAGCTGGGATGACCTACATCTACGGCACAGGGTCTTATTGGCGGGGAAATATCGGTGAATCCAGATTCATAGTCGATGCGACCGCACTACCTCAGGATGATCGACCAAAAACAATGCACTTCGATAAGGAAATAGATAAAAGTAAACTCATGTGTTCTGAACCACATGATGGAATACTAGAGTGTATGATAAAGGAGTACAAGCCATCACAAAAGGGAACAGTAATTGTTACATATGGGTGCGTCGATGAATAACAATTCAATTGAAGACAAATCGCAAGATCATGAACGCCATCATACAGAATCACCTCAATCCAGGAACTTAGAGATAGATCATTTCAGAACATTACCCAAAGGAAACATAAGACGGAATAATAACTATTATGGATGGGTTTTCGTTGCACTCATGTTTGTTGGCCTTGGAGTTATTATGGTAAAAACAGCTAAAGTTACTTATCATGGCTGTCTAGTTTTTGAAGGTCAGCAAGCGGTATTATTCGGTATTTTTGTCATTATTTTCGGGCTCTATTTTTTATACTATCTGCTCTTTGTAGCGAAAGCTGAAGAGGTAAAGCTTGGTGAGTTTCATGAGCTTGAGGACTTTGACGACATCATTGATGGGTATAAGACGAAGTTTCATATCGAGGATACAGCGACTGTTGCTGGCACCTCTTGCGTTTTCGTATTCTATTACATTTTAGAAATACGCTTCAAAAATGAGCTCAACATGGGACTGGATATAAAACAGCGGGACAGGGCAGAACATCTTCTATGGCTGATTGGTATCACGAGGTTTTTTGATGTCCACACGGATAACCGTCACTTCGATTCCCATTACCGGGTCAAGTGCTCAAATCCAATTATGTTTCGCACTAAATTTGGCAGCTATATAATCAGTATGCTGGAAGAATTCGACAAATCGTATCCACCAATTAGAAAGAAAAATGGGATTTTGCACATAACGGACGCTGGAATCCGATATGTCGAAGGCCCATACGGCGAGGACCAAAGACTTTTCGACCCTCATCGTGGCAAGATTGAAGATTTATTCAGAGAATTGATCAAAATAATGCACGAACTCGAGAAATAACTTTAGTCCCTCACAACCAAGCACATGGAACGAGCTAATGTGGTGGGATGTACGTTTTGGAGTACGAACTGTGCAGAGCAATGCAGTTTGGCTTCGTTGAAGATCAACGTTTCCCGTGGGACGTTGAACAGGCACCGCAAGGATGGGACTATGCAAAAGATAGAAAACCAGATGTCGTCTACCCCAGATACCCGGAAGAACTCTCCCGAAACCCCGATGACCTTAGAGCGCGCATTAAAGCTCTTGGGCCTGAATGAAATGCCGGACAATTAAACCACTGTAACTTTTTTGTAACCGCCAACCTCAAAAATTTCGATTCAGAACCGACCAAAACCAAAAATGCGCGAAAATTTTTTTTATTCGCAGACAGGAACGAGGAAGGAATGATGTGTCCGAAGACGGACTTGAGTTGACACATTGCATAAGAAAGGGTGGTCAGGTACCCTCTTGGAGATTGTCGCCAAACAACCCAAGAGAAAGGAACCTTTATGACCACCCAGGAAAAGCTCGTAAAACGTAAGTTAAGTCTACTAGAACTCGCCGAATTCCTCAACAATGTTTCACAGGCCTGCAAGATTAACGGTGTTTCCCGCCAACACTTCTATGACATCAAGAAAGCTTATGATGAAGATGGGTTGGAAGGTTTGGCTGAGAAGACCAAGAAAAAGCCATGCATGAAGAACAGGGTTTCCCCGGAGGTTGAGGAGGCTGTGCTCACGATGGCCAATGAGTTTCCAGCTTACGGCCAAATGAGAGCTTCAAACGAGCTGAGGAAAGCCGGCACTCTAGTATCCGGTGGCGGTGTAAGAAGCATATGGTTGCGCCACGGGCTGGAGACTTTCAAAAAAAGGCTAAAGGCTCTTGAGGAGCGCGCGGCAGCCGAGGGGATCGTCTACACCGAGGCCCAGCTCTGCGCCCTGGAAGCATCCAAGAGGTCTCGTGAGTCCCATCCCGACGAGATCGAGACGCAACATCCGGGATATCTCGTGAGCCAGGATACTTTCTATGTCGGCTACCTCAAAGGCGTGGGCAGGATTTACCAGCAAACAGCCATCGACACCTTTTCTTCGCTGGGTTTTGCAAAGCTTTATACTGCCAAAATCCCGGTGACTGCCGCCGATCTTCTGAACGACCAAGTCCTTCCCTTCTTCGAAAAAGAAGGCGTGCCGGTGCTTAGGGTTCTCACCGATAGGGGAACAGAATACTGTGGCGCCCCGGATCGGCACCCTTACCAGCTGTTTTTGCAGCTAAACGACATCGAGCACACCAAAACCAAGGTGAAAAGCCCTCAGACCAATGGTATATGTGAGCGGCTACACCAGACGATGCTAAATGAGTTCTATCGGATTGCTTTCCGCAAGAGAATTTACTCAGACATCGAGACGCTCCAAGAGGACCTCGATCTTTTCATGGACAGATACAACAATCAGAGGACCCATCAGGGAAAACGTTGCCTTGGCCGGACGCCGATAGCAACATTTATCGAAGGCAAGAAATTGTACGATGAAAAGAACTTGAACGAGAGTTTTGGAATGTAGCTGTCATTGACAATCCCAAGGGGGAACCTGGCCCAGTGTCAAATCAAGTTTCGTTCAGGACAAATGATGAATATGAAGGGACAAATGTCCTGGCAATTTTCACGATGGTTTTCAATTCACTATTCACTATTCCATCCCATGCCACCTTTTTGTGACCTTTTCCCCACTTCATGCTTCCTGCTTCACTCCTCACCATCCACCATTCCACGGTTCTCACTCAGTCCACAGTCCCCAGTCCTTTTTCATTGCGTTTGCCTTCCGTCTCGATTTATGTAATCAATGATCCGGGATATACCGACTCAGGGCATGAGAATATTTTAGTTTTATCGGCGTGGGTTTTAGCGGTTGATATGACCGGTATACAGTGGAGGCGGTTATGGGCGCTGGCGGCTCCCAGGGCGGGACTGGACGGTTCTTTCTCGGACTCGTTATGATGGCGGGCGGAGGATACCTTTTCTTACAGAATATCCAGGTTAGCCTCGGATTTGGCCTTGGTTATCAATTCTTCAATGCATGGGGGATGGGAATCACCAGCGGGATGGTGCTCGTTCCTTTCATATTCGGCGTAGGCGTCATTTTTTACAATTCATCGAACATCCTCGGCTGGCTGCTTACTGTCGCCTCCCTGGCAATGCTGGGGTTTGGCGTCATCGCTCAGACCCGCTTTCACCTTCATAACATGAGCGCCTTTGAGTTGATGACGATTCTCGTCCTGCTGGTGGGCGGTATCGGCATGTTCCTGAGTTCATTGCGAACCTCAAATTGGCACTGAAGAGTGCCCAAGTTCCCGGCTTTCCATGCAACTCACTCTTCTCCATTCCATTCGATGCCGTCATCTTCTGGTGGTTTCCCCGCTTCACGTTTCACTATTCCATCATCTTTTAGTGCCCTTAAGACACTTGCGTATTATATAAGACAAAATTAAATGTGTGGCGGCCCAGAGAGTCCGCCCCTATTCCGTTCACTGCTCACCGGTCACCGCTCACTGAGGTATTGATTTGTCCGCGCAAATTTCCGATAAAAGCTGCCGCCTGTGCGGTCTTCCCACAGGGAATTCGAACATCACCCAGCCATTTGAGGGGATAACGGCGCACTTTTGCTGCCTCGGCTGCCTGTATGTCTTTCAAATCCTCAGCAACAGCCCCGGCGGCATTTCCGAAGACTACCGGAATACACAACTCTACAAGGCATGCGTTGCCGCCGGTCTCATTCCGACGGATGTCGGGAATCGGGTTACGGGTTACGGGTTACGGGTTACGGGTGTAGGATCTTCTGACATCAGACATCCGACATCCGTAACGGATAGCGGGTGGCGGGTGGCGGGCGCCGGCTCAGGACCCGCTCTCGATCAGCCGACCCGCAACCCGCAGCCCGCAACCTTCAACATTCAACCCGATGTTTTGGAAGGCCTTTCGCAGGAACTTTCCATCCATATAGAAGGAATGTGGTGCGTCGCCTGCTCGTGGCTCATCGAGCAGCTTCTGCGTAAAATGGAAGGGGTGCTGAGCGCAAATATCTTTTTCTTTTCGGATATAGCCCGCGTCAAGTACATGCCCCACCTCGTCGACCCCAAAAGCATCATGGAAAGCATATCCCGGCTGGGATACAGGGCCTCCCCGGTCGAACCCGCCACAGACTCGGGCCAAAGCAGAAGTTTTGTCGTGCGGCTTGGCATTTCCGCCATCCTCAGCATGAACATAATGATGATTTCATTTGCCCTGTGGGCCGGATTTTTCGGGCAGATCGGGCAGGAAGCGGCCGCCCTCTTTTCCTATACCCTGTGGGTATTGGCCACGCCGGTCGTCTTTTACGGCGGATGGCCGATTCTGCGGGGCGCGTTGCGGAGCGTCACACATCGAACCGCCACAATGGACACGCTGGTGGGGACCGGCGTGCTTGCGGCCTATTTTTACAGCGTTGCGGCGACGCTCCAGGGAAGCCTCTATATTTATTTCGATACGGCCTCCATGCTCGTCACTCTCGTCCTGCTCGGAAGATTCATCGAAGCCCGCGCAAAAGAGAAAATTTCGGGCGCCATCACCGCCCTTTTCCATGCAGCAAGCGGTAAGGTGCGCATCCGGAAGGAAGGCAGGGAAATCTGGACGGCCACGGGGGAAGCTTCCCGGGGAGATTCATTCCTGGTATTCCCCGGCGAGCGCGTACCCGTTGACGGCCGCATCCTTTCCGGGGAGGCTGTTCTCGACGAATCCATACTGACCGGAGAATCGCTCCCGGTAAAGAAGGGGCCCGGCGCCAACGTGCCGGCCGGAGCGCTGCTGATCCATGGAGATGTGAAATTCGAGGTCGTCCGGGCAGGGAGCGAAAGCTCTCTCAGCCAACTGATCACGCTCATCCAACAGGCCCTTGTCGCCAAGAACCGATTCGAACTTTTAGCAGACCGCGTCATGCGAATCATGGTCCCGGCTGTGCTCGGGCTTTCCGCCCTTATCCTCATTTTTCTTTTGAACTCGCATGTGCCGGCGGGCGAAGCCATTTTGCGGGCCATAACCGTGCTTGTCATCACATGCCCCTGCGCCCTCGGAATAGCCACTCCTCTTGCCACGGTAGCCGCAATAGCCAAGGCCCGCGCTTCCGGCATACTCATCCGCAATCCCGCCGTTATCGAACTGACCGACCGCATCGACGTTATGATTTTCGATAAAACGGGCACCCTTACGGAAGGCACATACATTCTTCGCGAAACGGTTGTTCATGTCCCTTCGATACCCGACACCCGCCACCCGACACCCGATCAGGCCCTGCGCCGGGTTGCCTCCGCTGAAGTCGACTCCGATCATTTCCTGGCTCGTGAGATAGTCAGGGCCGCGCGCCAAAAGTCGCTGGAACTCGAGGAGCTCCTGTCCCTCGACGTCCGGGAAGGACTGGGAATAATGGCCCGGACCGCGTCCGGCGAGGTGATCGCCGGCTCATCCAAACTGATGCTCGACTGTGGACTTGAATTTTATGATGAGCTCCGGGAACGGGCGCGCTCCTTTGAATCCGACGGGTCGACAATCGTCTTTTTCGGGTGGGACGGCGCAGTCAGAGGTTTTTTTGTCTTTGGCGACAGGCTGAGGGACAAAGCGCCCGAAATCGTATCCCGGCTCCGCTCCGAAGGGACCTCGGTCCGGATAGTCTCCGGGGATTCGGAGGAAACCACCAGGGTATTCGCGCTCAAGGCAGGGGCGGATAACTTCGCCGGCCAAAGAAGCCCGCAGGACAAGGTGAAAATAATCGAAGAGTTCCAGGCCCGGGGGAAACGAGTTGCGATGGTAGGCGACGGAATAAACGATGCCGCAGCGCTCGCCCGCGCTGACATCGGAATAACGCTCGGAGCAGGCGCCAATCTTATCCGGGAATGCTCCGATGCGGCGGTCCTCGGCGATGATTTACAGAAGGTGACACAACTGCTCGGACTCTCCCGCTTTTCCTTCAAGATTACCAGGCAGAACCTGTTCTTTTCCTTTTTCTACAATATTCTCGGGATACCGCTTGCAGCCTTCGGGGTGCTCAATCCACTGATCGCCGCCTTTGCCATGTTCGCCAGCAGCGTGACCGTGATCTTCAATACTTCCAGAATTTCCAGATTTATTCCTGATTGAGAATTCGACTCTTATACGAAGTATTAGGGTTGACAAATGTTCGGGGCGTTTTTAGTTTCAGCCCAGCAAAGGTGGTGTGAAGTCTTGATGTTAAGAAGAATATACGCATTGTTCTGATATAGTAAGGAGTATAAGATGAATACAAAACTCGGATTCGCAATATTGACTTTCGCTTTTGCCTTGGCATTCATGTTTGCTGCGCCCCGAGGAACAATGGCAGCCAGCGAGAATTACAATACTAACTACAGCACGGACAATCTGTTGGGAGTAGATGAAGCTCTTAATCCACTCGGACCTCGCGACCGGGACAGGGCCCCGGTTCCGGATTTCAGCTCTGACACCCGCGGTTTGCAGGGTGATTGGGCAAACGAGAGATAACGTGCTGTATCAGACTGCTTTAACTTTTAAGGACAGTTGCTCATTTCCCTTTGGGGCACCTTGAAACTATCAAAAGAGGTCGCGGCCGGGAGCCTGCACCTCAGCCCTACGGGGGAACGCAACTTTTCGAGATAGTGAAAGCCACGGTGCATTTATAGAATGCCGCCGCGGCTTTTCTTTTTTCGTTTCAGCTTCCACCCTGTCAACTCGAGCGGCGGGCCCTGGTCCGATGTTCCTTTATAAGCCTGTCCAGGCCGAATTTTTTCACCCGATAGTTCATTTGCCGGAATGTAAGGCCCAGGTCATTAGCGGCCCTTCTCCTGATCCACTTGTTGCGTTCGAGGGCCGCCGAAACCTCTTTGCATTCGATTTCATCGAGCCGGGACCAGGCGGAAATCGCTTCCAGGTCCGCTGCCCTTGGATTTGACGTTCGCTTCGGGTCGAGTATGGATGCAAGGTCGCCGGTCTCGATCTCCGCCCCCTCAGCCATGATGACCAGGCGGGTCACCGTATTTTTTATTTCTGCAATATTGCCCGGCCAGTCATGCTTGCAGAGCGCACTAAGGACATTGGCGCTTAATTGGACCTTTCTTCCCTGCTCTCTGCAGGCCTGAGCGAGAAAATGCCCGATCAACGTGGGTATATCGTCTTTTCTCTCACGTACCGGAGGCACGTGAATCAACAGGGTGCCGAGCCTGCTGACGAGGTCTTTTCTAAAGGAACCGGCTGCCGCCGCTATGGAAGGGTCAGTGCTGGAGATGGCGACAAGCCGGACGTCGGCCCCCTTGGGCCTTGTGGCTCCAAAGCTCCCCACCTGCAGTCTGTCCAGGATATCCAATAGCTTCACCTGGTGAGCAGGGGAAAGGTCCATTATTTCATCGAGCAGCAACGTGCCGCCGGCAGCCTTCTCGAAAGCGCCTCTCGGGGGGTGGAGTTCGTCCATTCCTCCGTCATGGAACCCATTGCCGTTTCCGAACAAGTCCTTCTCCAGCAGATCTTCAGGAAGAGAACAATGAACTTTTATAAGAGGAAATGGCGACCTGGTGCTGAGTTCATGAACGATTCGCGCGATGGTGCTTCTTCCCGTGCCCGGTTCGCCCCAGATCAGCACGGGCGCTTCGGTAGGCGCCGCCTTTCTGATTTCCGCTTCGAGCTTTCGGCCCGCCTCGCTTTTGACCGGACATACCAACCCGAGTCGTTCTTCGGAAATCTTTGCCCTGAGAGCCAGATTCTCTTTGACCAGGGCTTCCTCGCGACGTTTTACCTGGGATTCCAGGCTCAGGATGCGGGCAATGAAAGAAGCCAGCATCGAAAGGAACTTAACGTCTTCAACGAGCGGGACCGGAGCGTCGAAAAAGCGGTCGACCATGATCGCTCCCACCACTTCATCATGGAGAATAACGGGCGAACCGAACAGGTGGACCTGTTCCCTTTGAATCGATTGAAGAGCTTTGCGGTCGAGAAATATGGGGTTGGGATTATCCTTAAGAACTACAAAGGGCTGAGGAATGCGAAAAACAAGGTCGAATCCCTTTTTGAAAAGAGTGCGGGTCCTTTGTTCGGCGCCGCTGTTCGAATCGTCCGGGGCGGGGGTAAAGAAAAAGCGGACATCGTCCAGGCTTTTGATAATTACGGCTGCTGTCGAGAGGGGGACAGCCTGGGCCAGGACCCCCAGCAGACCGTCAATCGCCTGATCGAGGTAAAGAGCCCGATCCATTATCCGGTGCATCACTGAAAGAATATTAAGTTTCAGTTCGCAGAGATTGTCCATACGAATCGCCTTCCTGGTTCGAAAAATTGGCGGTGGGACCGCCTGCCGGGGTTGCCAAGCCCACACGAGGAACTTTTCATGGTTTCCGGGTGTCCCCGAAGGGACATGAATAGCTCTTACGAAAAGTTGCGTTCTCTATAATCCCTAATCCTAATTCCTAATTCCTCATTGCTTTCACATCTTCCATTTCCGTGCCAAACTCAAAGAAGTCCGTTTTTGAAGAGAAATTGCGAGATCCGGATAAGTTCTTCCGCAAAAATGGCACAATTTGGTTCATTTGCCACTAATTTTCGATACACTTTTGTGCCAATTATTTTGCTCATTTTGAATCCATCCTAGCGGCAAATGACTTCCAGACTGCATTTCTCGCCGCCGCGAAAGGATTGGCAAACAAATTGCTGTTAAGGTCGACTGCATGCACAGCACCGGAAGTTCCATATCTCGCGAGATTTATAAAAACGACTGCTGCTTTATTAATCTATCTAATAGGGAAGGTGACTCATGGCACAACAGGGTGAAATGAAAAAGACATTGGGGCTTACCGGTGTAACGGTTAACGCAATGGCGTTGATCGCCCCCGGGGCATTTTTATGGTTGACCTATCAGGTTCAGGCGGCGCAGGTGGATTTGGGCGGCGCCACTACTGCGATGGATATGTTTGCGGGGCTGGCCGTAGCCTTGATTTTGGCATTTCTGACCGCAATTTCCTATTCCAAGCTGGCTGAACTCTACCCCCAGGCGGGGACCGGAAGTTCATACTATTTTACGGAACAGGCATTATTGAAGGAAGAGAAGTTATCGGGTATTGCCAGGCTGTCCAAGTTTATCGTGGGATGGTTCTCCCATCTTTATTACTGGGTATACCCGGGGGTCATGGTGGCGATGATGGCCACCCTGATATCCTATATATTCCAGCAGTTCGGGGTCGAGCTTTCCGCTTTCTGGCAGATAGTGACGGCAGTAGTGTTTGCGTTCGCAGTCGGCTATATTGCCTATCGTGGAATCACCGGGTCAACCATATCGAGTGTGGTGATCAATGTTATCCAGATCATAGCTTTGATAGTGATAACCATTCTGGCGCTGGTTTACCGGTTTACCAACCCCGAGCATGTTGAGTTCGTTCATTCGACGCTCTCATCGGTTGTAATGCCTCACAGTTTTTCCAACGTGATGTTCCAGGCCACCGTGGCTATATTGCTCCTGGTTGGTTTCGAATCTGCGACCGCGCTGACGGCCGAATCCAAATCCCACAAGCACGTCAGCCGCGGCGTCATGATCTCGCTCATCATCCAGGGACTTGTTATGTACCTTTTTGAGTACTTCGGCGCCAATGCGTGGATCAATACCGCCTATACGGCAAAAGACGCCAAGGGCGCAGTGGTCACCGGCATCGACGCCGCAGCCGCCTCCAGCGCCCCCATAGGCGACATGGTGCTAAACCTTGGTAATGCTCTTCTTGGCAACATTGGCTTCCCGTTGATGATTGTCGTCGCGACTACGGTCGCTATTGCGGTGATAGGCACGACTTTGGCCTGCATGAACACCGGAGTGCGTGTCACATACGCTATGGCCAAGGACAAGGAAATGCCAAGCTTCCTGGGTTTCCTGCATGCGAAACATGCAACGCCGCACACGGGCATACTGGCGATGACCGTTGCATCGGCAGTGATCGGAGCGTTTGGGGTACTGTCGGTCGTAAACCTTACCGCCATTACTTTCTGGTCGAATATCGGAACGTTCATTCTCTACGGAATGACAAACCTTATAGCTCTTGTGGCCTTTTTGCGGCATCCGCAGCGAAATGCATTCACGCATATCGTGGTCCCGATCCTGGGCGCAATTGCCAACATCGTCATGTTGTTTGCGGTTCTCTACCTTGGGATCCTTGGCGGCGGCGATACACAGACGGCAGCAATGTGGTCTCTTATAGCTACCGCGGTATGGCTCGCAATCGGCGTTGTTTACCTGTTCGTTCAGAGCGCCAAGACCCGCAGGAAAATTATTGGTGTACCGACATAAGTTCATTAACTCGATTCAACCTGTTAAACTAGGCGAAAGGGCGTTTTTAATACGCCCTTTTGCCCGTTGGAGGATCTCCTTGAGAGCCGGATCTGCTTCGAAAAGAGATTATGCGATGGGTGCCCTGCTGGTGCACGGTCTCTCCGATAAGGGGAGTGTCCGTCAAAACAACGAGGATTATTTCGGCTACTACATGCCGGTCGAAGCGGGGTTAAACCAGTTTGGGAGCCTGTTTGCGGTCTCCGACGGCGTGGGTGGGAGCGCTGCCGGAGAGGTTGCCAGCGCAGAGGCGGTGAATGTTTTGCTTCAGGAATATTATTTCGGCGATTATACAACGAAAATCCCGGAAAGGCTGAAGAGCGCATTCACACATACTTCTCTGCACATCTACGATTTGTCGATCGCCCAGCCTTCCGCGCGCCACATGAAGTGCACCCTGTCCACACTTCTTTTAAAACAAAACCGGTTTTTTATCACTCATGTGGGCGATTCCAAAATCATGCTGCTGCGGGATAACGAAATGATACCGCTCACAAAGGACCACAGCCTGGTCGGAAAACTCATGCGCCTGGGGCTGATAAACGCTGAAGAAGCGCGTACCCATCCGAACAAAAATGTGCTATTGAAAGCGGTTGGGGAAGGCCCTTTGCTGGTGCCCGATTTTTATTCGGGCCTAACAATGCCGGGGGACCTTTTCTGCATGATTACCGATGGAATACTGGAACATGCGACCCATGACGAACTAAAATCGTTTCTTTTGGAGCAGGGTTCGTCTACAGAGGACCTGGCCGAGTTGATAGCCGAACTCAACAGGCGCGGCGGCCATGACAACATGACCATCATGACGATTAAAGTTAACAAAATTCATTAGGCGGTGAAAACATGACTAAAATTGAATGCATCCTGCGCCCGGACAGGATTTTCGAAGTGCGCAACGTTCTCGGCAACCTGGGAATAAAGGGGATGACCGTAACGGAGGTGATCGGCTGCGGTTTGCAGAAAGGTCATACTCGAGATGACTGGAACGCGGAATACAATATCAATCTGCTTCCGAAAACAAAAATAGAGATGGTCGTATCCGACAGCATGGTGGATGATGTCATAAAAGCTATTATCAAAATTTCGCGCACCGGCGAAATCGGAGACGGCAAGATTTTTACCTACCCCATCGGCAATGCCATCCGGGTTCGAACGGGAGAGACGGGTGAAAGCGCCATCTGATAGAACTTTAATGCTGCCAAAAGATACAAAAATGTTTCAACCTCTTCTGGTATCTTTGTCCGCAGAGAGACAACTTTTACGAATAGAGGATTTTGCGCTCTTGCGGCCTGATCGGCTTCACAGGCGCGGCCAGGCTGGCTTGCATTGGCCGCATACCTGCTCCTAATTCCAGCCGTACCCATTCATGAGCGCAACTGCCGCGTCAAAATGGCTGGGAGGTCCCGGTCAACTCCCTATCTGCCGCCGTACTTGACTACGCATTATCTCATTTTAAATTCAACCTGTTGACGATTTTTAAAAAAGTAACATTAGCGTAGTACCCTTCTTTTCAGTGGAAGATATCCAAGCTTTTGCTGCAGTATAGCTTGCGTGATCAATTGCGAAGTAGCATAATGAAATAAGTCACTTGTCGTTCCGCGAAGTCTTTCAGGCGAACCGCAACTTTGAAACAGCGGTTGGGCATGCATCGCCACCGGTATTACGCATTGTTACGGTTCAAGATGGGATTGGAGACAAAAGATGTATGATTCAAAGGCAACGGAGGAAAAGATCCTGGTGTGCATAAGCGCCAGTCCTTCCAGCGCCGGCGTGATAAGATATGCCGCAAGAAGAGCCGCTGCAACGACATCGAGGTGGTTTGCCGTGTACGTCGAGACTCCCCGCGCGGCCATGCAAACGGAGATAGAGCGCAACCGCGCCATTGATAATCTGCGGTTGGCCGAGCAGCTTGGCGCAGAAACCGCGACTCTTACAGGCCGTAACGTTGCTGAAGAAGTACTAAGGTTTGCCGGCCCGAAGCACATAACAAGAATTATTGCCGGAAAGCCCGGGAGATCGCCCCTTAAGAACATTTTCTTGAACAGCCCGGTGGATCGCCTGGTTCGGTTAAGCGGCGAAATCGACGTCGAAGTTGCTTCCGGCGATGCCGGGGGAGCGGCGCCGGCGCCATACCGGGTCCCGGCTGAGGAATTTCCCTGGTCGGATTACGGGACCGGCCTCCTTTTTCTTATGCTGGCTACCGGGTTGTGCTTTTTGATGTACCCCCGTTTCGATCTGAGCAATCTCATAATGATCTATCTGCTGGCCGTCATGCTCACGGCAATTGAAAGCGGACGCGGACCGGCAATCCTTGTTTCCGGTTTAAGCGTACTAGCGTTTGATTTCTTTTTTGTCCCCCCCAGGTATTCATTCACGGTGGACGAGGCTCAATATATCGTGACTTTCATCGTCATGTTTGCGGTGGCCCTAGCAATAAGCCACATGACATCGCTCATGCGCAGGCAGACCAGGGCGGCTCGTCTGCAGGAGAGACAGGCGGCGGCCATGCATGGCCTGAGCAGGCAACTCGCCGGCTCCCGGACCGTTGAAAATATTTTGAAGATCACCGTGGAATACATCTCGGAGATTTTCGACTCCAAAGTCATCGTGCTATTGCCTGATAAGGACGGTAGATTGACGACAGCCTATGGCGACTCTTCTCTGGTATTTCAAAAGAATGTTGCCAGGCAGCCCGAAATTTTGCGAAGAGCATTCGAAACCGGCGAGGCAACGGGATGGGGGACAAAGCATGCACCGGAAAATGAAATTTTGTACGCGCCGCTTCAAATAGTGGATTTGGTGCTCGGAGTCGTGGCGCTAAGGCCGGGCGATCCACAAAGGTTTCTCCTGCCCGATCAGCGCCACCTCCTGGAATCACTTGCCAAACAGGTAGCTCTTTCGCTTGAGGTTGAATTTATGGCAGAAAGAGGCATACCGTTGCAGTCGGCAGTTTCTCAGTAGTATTCCGGCAGGTGCCACCCGGGGAAGAGTCATTTGTCTGCCGAATCAGCGCGGCGCCCAAAATAATCGATTTCAAAATTAAATTGAGGGAATTTCCTGGGGAGCTTCATCAGGTTCATCACCATCACTCCTATTGCCAGCCTGTCAAGCCACGAAGACAGAGGCCAGCCAAAGTGGATGCAAATCTCTTTGTCCGGCAATTCGTACTGGAGAATTTTGAGCAGAAGTAAAATGCGCTGATACAGACCGGCCCGCAGAAGAGGGAAACGGAAATGGTTCCTGGCCATTTTCGGCGGGATCCCCTGCCGCGGCGTATAAAAGGTTACATAAACCTCGTTTTCTTTCGGTTTGTCGAGGGATTCTTCCCGAGGACGTCGAAATATTACATGTATGTCGGGCGAGGGTGACTCCGCCAGGTACAATATCATTTCCATCTCGTTGTCCGCCTGGCCGATCTCAACGATTTCCGGCGCCCTTTTCTTTGCCAGCAGGCCCCCCGCCACGAGGACAACCGCCGTAATGCCTGCCCAAAGCGCCGTACCGTGAGGCTTGTCGATGGCCAGAAAAATGAAGCAGCTTACCAGAATGATCCAGAGAAGCAGCGTGCCGATGCGGCTCGTGTAATAGGGCGTTACGTCCTTGGTGCCTGTAAAATAACGGTAGATCAAAAGCGATCCCATGTTGATACAAAAACTCGCTACAAGTCCTATCGCATACATATCTGCCAGGATCTTCTGAGAGCCGCTGGTAATAATGATAATGGTGGAAAAGAAAACCGCACTGAGAATGTGAATCCGGTAGAGTGAATGACGCCGGTTTGTCACTATCATCCAGTGGAAACCATAGCGGTGCGCCACTCTCTCCAGTAGTTCGCTCGAGGCAACAAAGGCGGTATTTACGGCCATGGTCAAAGTGATGCTGGCCAATCCCGCAACCAGGATGCCGAAAAAGGTCCCGTTGATCATCGTCGCATAAAAGGTGACCAGATCGCCTTCATGCTCGCTGAACTTGACGGGAGCGCAAAGAACAAGTCCGGCTACAAGCGGGGTCGCGATCCCGACAGTAACGGCCAGAAAAAGATATGCCTTGCGGATCTCACGCCAGTTCCGCACGAAGCCTGCGGTCTGTATGACTGACTCGATTCCGGAATATGCGAGAATACAAAATGCGATGTGGGATATGAAATTACCGTAATCATGGGTCCACGAGCCTGTCTGGAGCGGTTTCAACGCATCACCGCCCGATTCTTTGAGGCGGGCCAGAGCGGAGCTGTCAAATTCCACGATTCCCGAGACGATGAGGTTCAGAATAATGAATGCAGCCAGCATGAAAACGAAAAAGGTAAACCTGGCATTCTCCCTTATGCCGAGGATATTGAGCCCTGCAATGGCCCAGAGAATCAGGAGCACGAAAAAAACGACCAGTACGGGAGACTCAGCAACATGAGGAAAAAATGAAGTCGCATTAAGAACGGCGCTTACGGCCGAGATGCACGCAGTAAGTATGTAATCGACCATTATGGAGGCAACGGCCACAAACGACATCATCGGACCGAGCACGAGATAGGAGAAGGAATAGACCCCTCCCCCTATGAGTCCGTTATGCTCCAGGATTTCAGCAATCTCGGTAAACCTGGTGCTCATAAACCGTATAAGAATGCTGGTAATCGCGATAAAAACTATGGCGCTTAAGCCGATGAACCTGTACGCCTCTGCAGGAGCGTAAAAAATGGATGTGAATTCATCCATCAGGGTGATGATGGCGACGGCCAGCCAGGTCAGCCAAACCTTCCCTGATTCGGAGAAGGTGAGAAGGTTCTGCCTTCGCATCAGGTAGATGAAAGTTGCCACAAGGGACAGATTGAGAAGCACCAGAACAATAAGCTTCATTTAATCTCGGAGGACCTGTTATAATTTGTTTACACTATCCTATCCAAAGCATAAAGGAGGCTACCGCAGATCGCAGAAAGGCTGGGAAGGGTTCGGGCGGAAGATTGCCGGAAAGACCAACGCGGGGCGCTTACAGGCGTGCTGGTCCCAGACACGGTCCGTTCACGAAATACCCTCTCGACGCCTGCGAGGTTAGCTGGCGGGCTCGGGCCTAAGAGGTTGCCCTACGCCATTTGGCGATACGCCCCTTTTTATTGGTTTCCCCGCTCCTTAAAACGGATTCGGCGATTAAAGCGAAGCGCACTCTAATCCCACCTAGAGCACATGTCAAGAAATGAGAGCATCCGGAATTTCATTTTGAAATAACCGGCCTCTTCGATCTTTCATATTGCAATGCTCAGTTTCTTGCCCCTTTGCGGCTCTTTCCTTTAATTCATCGAGGTTTAAGGATATCATCACCTGCAAAAAACGATGCGGGACACCAGATTCGCTTAGATATTCCGGACAGACAGGAAGGCTCCTATGAGCTTGAGGACAAAACTTGTTTTGGCATTCAGCGGGCCGCTCGCAATTCTGGTCGTACTCGGCCTGATCAGCGTTCGGACCATCACGATGTCCAGCCACACGCTGGAGAGAATTTTCAGGGAAAACTACGACAGCGTAGATGCTTGCCTGAAAATGAAAGACGCAATCCTGGCGATGGATCGAACAGCGGAAGTATTCCTTTGGGACGGTGTGAAGGATGAAAAAGGCTTCGTAGCCCAGCGGGAATTTTCTGACCGTCTCCGGTTCCAGCAGGGCAACGTGACGCTTCCGGGTGAGCAGGAATTGACCGATTCTCTAACAAATCAATGGAACGCATACCGGGCAGTGTTCGAGCAGTTCTTCGCCCTTTCCGCTGAAGGCACCGGCCGGCGGGAATTCTATCGAAACAGACTCCTGCCGCAGTCTCAGCAGATCTCCCTCTCTGCGCAGCGGATCATTGACGTCAACCAGAACAATATGGTTTCCACTGACGGGCAGGTAAGAAAGGAGGCGGCAGAAACCACCCGTACCTTGTTGCTCCTGGTAGTCTCGGGTACCCTTCTCGCGGTGCTCTTCGCCGGAGTAATCTGGCAGTCAATGGTGAGGCCGATTTCCGGACTCACAAGCTCCGTGCAGGAGATCCAGCGTGGAAACCTGGATCTGTTTGTCCAGGTCCGCTCGAAGGATGAAATCGGCAACCTTGCCTCCGCATTCAACGAAATGACCTCAAGCCTTCGCCAGTTCAGGAGAACGAACCGAAAACAACTCCTCCGCTCTCAGAGGGCGACGCTTTCCGTACTGAACACTCTTCCGGGAGCAATAGCCATTTGCAATCTCGCTGGTGGGATTGAGCTTTCCAACGAGACGGCCATGAAAATGTTCGCCCTTTCTCCAGAGCATTCCATTAAAGATTCGGGCAACGAAGCAATAGCCGAACTCTTCGCGCGGGCGAGCCGCGAAATGCGACCAATTCGTAACAAAGGCTGGGATTCGGCAATCCAGAAGTTTTCCGATGGCGATGAGAGGTTTTTCCTGCCCGAAGCTATTCCAATCCTCAATGATGAGCGCGAACTGATCGGCGTCACCCTGATTTTCTCCGATGTCACCCGGCTGCGGCAGCTCGATGAGGTAAAAAGCGGCCTGATTTCGACTGTTTCACATGAACTCAAGACTCCCCTTACCTCTATCAGGCTAGCCGCTCATACCCTGCTAAACGAAAAATTGGGTATCCTGAACCCTAAGCAGGTCGAACTTGTCCTGGCCGCAAGGGAGGAAAGCGACCGGCTCTACAGAATCATCGAGAACCTGCTCGAACTGGGCAGGATGGAATCCGGGCGAGTCAAGCTGGAGCTTCTCCCGATCAATGCCGATGAAATCCTCCTGTCAGCCGCAGATGAAATGAAAAACGCATCTGCCGACCGGGGCGTGACGCTTGCCTTGGCCCTACCGGGGGATTCACCCCGGGTCCTTGCCGACAGGCTCAGGTTGGGAATTGTATTTACAAATCTATTGAACAATGCGCTCAAGTACACAGCCCCGGGAGGCCGGGTGACGCTATCGGGACGTGAAGAAGGCGGCGAGGTAATTTTTTGTGTCGAAGATACCGGCAAGGGGATCCCAGAGGAGAATTTGCCTCACATTTTCCAAAAATTCTTTCGAGCGCCGGGATGTGAAGAGCAAGGAGCGTCGGGACTGGGACTGGCCATAGTAAAAGAAATCGTCGATGCTCATGGAGGCGACATAAAGGTAGTCAGCAGCCCCGGAAAGGGCGCCAGGTTTACCTTCGCGCTCAAGAAGGCGGAACCGGTTTGAAATGTTGGGAAAAGGAGATCGGTCAATCTTATCGTCTCAGCAAAAGCAGCAAAAACGCGAGTAAAACGGCAATGACTATGGCCCCCCCGTATATCAGCAGGTTGTTTTTCTTCGTGGGAAGGACCGCGGCCAGTGGAGGGTCGGGGTTATCTATCCATTTGAGGTCGGCATTCTCGGGAAAACGCAGATCGTTGGCCATCTGCTCCGCAGATTCGTAGCGCTCCTCCTTTCGCCGCCGCAGGGCCCTGCAAATCGCCGCCCATATCCCCGGATGAAAATTCTTTATGGATGAGAGCGGTTTGGGGTCCTTTGTCATGTGCAGGTACATGATCGTCAACGGGTTATCTCCCGTAAAAGGAGGAGACCCGCTTAGAAGATGGTACATCAGGCAGCCTACAGCATAAATATCGGTTTTTGCTTCGCCGCGTTCTCCCTTGATTTGTTCGGGGGCCATGTATTCGGGGGTCCCCATAAGTCCTGAGAAACCGCGCCAGGTCACACGGGGCGCCCCTTCCATGAGCGCAATGCCGAAATCCAAAATCTTCAAGTGCCCATCCGGGGCCAGCACCAGGTTCTCAGGCTTTATGTCCCGGTGATACACCCCCCGTTCATGGCAGTAATGGAGTGCGTCAAGCAGGTTTGCGACAATCTTTACGGCCTCATCTACCTGAAACTTTCCTTTGTCGCTCAGGACTTTGGCCAGTGACTCGCCTTCTGCGTATTTTAAAACGAGATAAGGAGGGTCCTCTTCAGAAATCGCCACCGCCACCGGAACGTCCGAGTGGCTCAAAAGCTTGCCGATGGCAACTTCCCGTCTGAAGCGCTCATAAACAGCGGGGTCTCCCAACTGTGCAACATGTGGGACCTTCATGACGACCTTCCCATTGGATTGAAGGTCCTCAGCCAGGAAAGTAGCGCCAAATCCTCCCTGCCCCAGGGAGGACAGGATTTTATATCGATCCTGAAAAACCGTTCCGATTTCAAGCATTCTAAAATAATCCCAATTGAGGAATTTAGGAATTTTAACTATTTACTAAAAACTAAAAACTGATAACTAAAAACTCTTAAAAACTATTCCCAAACTGAATCACCATACCGCCCGCTACGATAATGGCCAGGCCCAGCCACGTCGAGTTTGGCACGCTCTCGCCAAAAACAAACCGGCCGAATATAACGCTTACCACGGCGAATACCGCCACATAGACGCCCAGCAACCTGGAAAAATCCCACCGCACCGTGTTGACGAGCAGGCCATAACACCCCAGCATAATACCCCCCGCCAGGATAATAACTACGTTGGTCCCATGCAAACCTCTGCGTACTACCGCGTCGCCTCCGACTTCCAGGAGTGCGGAACCCAGGAAGACCAGCCAAGCCGCAAGGGGCAGATTGAAATTTCCCACTTTTCACCTCTCGTAATAAGATTTTGGTTCAGAGTGTGCAATTCCCATGCTTGAGCCAACTAAAGCGCGGGGGCGTCGCAGCTCAACTACCCGATCGAAACCGGGCCGGATGGAGAGAATGTTTGCCCAAAAGGTTTAATTTTTTTCAAAAAAACTTGAGGTCCAATGAATTTTGAAGATTTTATCACTGTGTTGAAAACAAATTGAGCAAGTTCCCGCTGAAAAAAGGTACAAAATTGTTGCCGAGATATCGAACGGTGTTTACCCCTCACCCCCCTATGCGCTCAAATAAAGATGAGTAACTGCAAGGTAAAATACCGTGATGCTCCACTTACTTCCTTATTTGACCGCTTATGCCCCTCGCTGCTCACCCTTCACTGATTCTGTACCTCGCACAAAGAGCAAATTGAGCGTTTTTTCCGAAAGGCGAGATATTAATCTTACCAGCAAAAACACGACAATCAGCGCAAAAATCAGCCTTGCCCATAGTATTCCGGAAAAATCCGCCCCGCTTACGGCAACGATGAGTGTATCCTCGAACAGGCTGTGACAGAGGCCCATCAGGGCCAGTGAGAACAGGACGTCCTGCCTCCCCACCCTGCCGGAAACCGCCTCCTGTATTATCAGCCCGCCGCCATAGCTGAGCCCGAGGGTCATTCCGACAATGGTGATAGTGCAGGCAGAGGGGCCAATCCCGAGAAGACCCAAAACCGGCGACAGGAACCTGGTCATAACGGTCGCAATCCCGATCCGCTCCAGTACCCTCAATACCAGCAGCAAACACATTATGATAAAAAATATCATTACCAACTGGCGCGCCTGGCCTGATGCCCAGGTCGCAATCGACGTATCGTCTATGTGCGGGAGCCATAATGGGGAGTTTTGCTCCTGGAGTAAACCTGCCCAGCCATAGACCCTGAAAAGCACCCAACCCAGGACGAAAGCCCCTCCCATCCTGAGCAGGCACATGAATCCCAGGCGCACTCCAGCTTTTTGCGCGATACGCAATTCGACCGGAAGAGTGTGCGCAAGCAGCATCATAGTCCCGAGCACAGTGGTCTGAGCAACCGTCAGCGGGTCGTTTGCGGAAACGGAAACGAACACGGCGATCCCGGTATAGATATTCGACAAAATTGTCGCGGCCCAGACCAGCCCCATGCTGCCCGGAAGCCCGACTATGCGCATTACCGGTGATAGGACCTTGCCCAGGACCTCAACGACCCCAAATTCCTGGAGAATCTTCACCGCGACGATCACCGGGATCATTATCCGGAAAAGCGTAAAGCTGATCGACACCGTTTCGGCCAGGAGTTTTTTGAAAAATTCAACCGGCAGCTTCATGAGGAGAATTTGACTTCTATTCGAGGCTCATTCGTATGAAATCAGCACCACGGAAACGAGTGCGAGGATTATTCCGGCGAACTGGACAATGTTAATTTTTTCTCTGAGGAAAACGAATGCAAGCGCCACGGTTATGACCGGATAAAGTGCCGTCACGGGTGCGACGATGCAGATCTTCCCTGAACGGATCGCGTACATGAAGCAAAGAATCCCGAGATAGCCCATCACCCCGGTGAGAAAGGCCGGTATAATCCCCCGCATTTCAGCCCCGCCCGGTTGAGGCCGAAGGATGAGGAGCACGAGCAGGCCTGTTACCGCACCGCCGATTACTTCAAACATGAAAGCTGTTTTCGGATCGAGGCAACTGAGCGCCAGTTTGGGCAGGAAGGCCCACAGCCCCCAGGCAAGCAGCGCCAGTGCCGAATACAGGGCCCATTCCTTCATGCGAACCACTCCACATCAAGAGGGTTCCGCTCGGGCAAACGGTGGTACTTGTATTTCGGATAGCCCACCATCAGGATCCCCTTGATCTCTCTGCCCGCCGGGATTTTGAGGAACTTGGAAAAAGCCGGGAATTCCCAGGCGCATCTTTGCGCAAATCCGGCCCAGCAAGTGCCTAATCCCAAGGCCGGAGCGTACAGCTCGACATATTCCAGGGCAAGGACCGCTGAGGTCTGGGCTCGAGTCTGACCTGCCTCCGCATGGGCCACTATTAGATGTGGCGCATTCCGCAAAATCCGGTCCACCCCCGCCTCATGCGAATCAATTATGGCAGGAAAATTAAAAAGGTTCGCCGTCTCGGGAGAAGATTTCACGATTTGCCGCATCCAGTCGACCACGATCTCGCGGAGCCGCACGAAGTTCTCGGGACCCTCGACCACCAGGTAGGAAATTCCCTGGGAATTGTGCCCCGAAGGCGCGAAACGGGCAATGTCCAGGAGTTTGAGTATTTTCTCTTTGGAGACCGGTTGATCTTTGTAGCGGCGGATGGAGCGGCGTGAGCGCAGAAAGAGAGCACATCCGGCAGGGTCTTCGGAAAACTGCTCCGGAATCGCCATGTGTTTCGAAAGCGGGTTCTTCAAATTATCCAGGGCGCCGGTGGGACAGACTGCAACACAGTGGCCGCACCCGATACACAAGCCGGCCGCAGCAGGGAGCATCTCCGGCCTGCCCTCACGGTCGGGCGTAAGCAGGCTGATAGGGCACATATCCATACAAATTCCATCACGGTTACATTTTTCGTCATCAACTCTTATCAGGCTCATTAAAACATCTCCGATTTGAAGTATGAATCACCCTGAGAGGGCTGCACAGGTCTCAGAGCAGGCTGGCCACCTTCCGGGGCCCCTGCTTCCGAAATTTCCGAGGATACTCCCTCTTCACCTTCCTTAGGTCTTGAACCAGGCGCCGGTACTTTGTCCGCAAAAGCGGCATAAACCGTTCCCTGGTCGTCCGATCTGGCAACCGCCCCCGAGGACCCGTTTATTTTGGCGAAAATAATGCCTTCAGGTATTGTGAATGTTTCAACGAGTTTGTTTTTCAAATACTCTTTCATGAAATAAACCCATATGGGACAAGCCGCATGCCCGCCGGTCTCGCCTTTCCCAAGAGAGACCGTATGGTCGTCGTAGCCGACCCAGACGCCTGTCAGCACAGATGGAGTAAAGCCTATGAACCATGCGTCCTTGAGTTCGTTGGTGGTTCCCGTTTTCCCGGCGGCGGGCCTGCCAAGCTCTTTCGCTTTGGTCCCGGTCCCCTCCCTCACCACCCCCTGGAGCAGATCGGTCATCAGGTATGCCGTTTTAGCCGATATCGCCTGTTCTCTTTTTACCTGGTGTTCCTCTATCAGGTTGCCGTATCGATCGAAGACTTTTTCTATAACGTAGGGTTCGACCCGCTCGCCCTGACCGGGGAAAGCGGAGTATGCGGTGAGCAGTTCCTGGAGCGTAACCCCCGAGGCCCCAAGGGCCAGCGACAGGGTCGGCGTTAGCTGAGAGGTGATTCCCAGTTGCCGCGCGTAATTAATGGCATAGTTTACCCCGATCGATTCCAAAAGCTTCACTGTTACCACATTCCGCGAATGAATGATGGCCTTTCGGAGCAAAATGGGCCCCCAGAATTGGCGGTCGTAATTGGAGGGACTCCAGGAGCCTCTCGCGGTGTGGTCGTAATAGGTAATGGGTGAGTCGATCAGTATGGAAGCCTCGGTGTAGCCTTTATCGAGCGCGGCCGCATAGATTACGGGTTTGAACGACGACCCCGGCTGCCGCACAGCCTGCGTGCACCTGTTGAACTGACTCTTTTCAAAATTGCGTCCCCCAACCATACAGATTACCCGGCCGGTCTGGGGTGATATGGACATCAGCGACCCTTCCATCCCCGGGTCCTGCTCAACGGATGCAATCCAAGTATCCTTTTCCTGCCGTCCGTTCAGTTTCACTCTGAGGACGTCGCCCGGGCGAAAAATTTTTTCCGCGCGCTTACTGGATACCTGGGCCCACTGCCAGCCCGATTGGGGAACGGTCGCTTTGGCTTCACCAAGATCCACTGAAATGGTGTTTGTTCCGACGTCAAAATCTTTTACCAGCCCCGCCACCACCTTGCCTTCTTCCAACTCGCCGTTGGATTGACTAAGGACTCGAACCGCGCTCGGCCAGTCATCTTTCGGGATATGAACGTGCAGCCCGCGATACTGTTTGTGTCTTTTATCGAGTTCGCGGAGACCCTGATCGAGCGCTTTTTCAGCGAGTTGCTGCGCCCTGAGGTCCATGGTGGTTTGGATAATAAGCCCCTCTTTATACAGCATATCGCGCCCGAAGCGCGCCTCGGCCTGACGGCGAACTTCTTCGGTGAAATGGTCCATCTTTCTCAGGGCAAATCTCTTGGGTTTGGCAAGCTCCAGCGGCTTTGCCAAAGCTTTCCGCGCTTCGTCGTAGGTAACGAAATTCGCCTCCATCATTCTCCCCAGGACATGACGCTGCCTCTCACGAGACGCCGAAAAATGATGAATCGGTGAATAGCGGTTGGGAGCTATGGGCAGACCTGCCAGAAGAGAAGCTTCTGAAAGGTCGAGTTCGCTCGCGTGTTTATCGAAGTAGACCCTTGCGGCCGCTTCAACCCCGTAGGCGCCGGCGCCGAAATAGATCTGGTTCAGATATAGATAGAGTATCTCATTCTTGCTGAGGCTGCCTTCGATCCGGTAGGCGAGAAGGGCTTCTTTGATTTTGCGCGTGAAAGTGCGCTCGGGGGTAAGCAGCAGGGATTTTACGACCTGCTGGGTTATGGTGCTCCCACCCTGAACTATTCCTCCTTCCTTTAAATTCGCCAGCATGGCTCGGAAAATTCCGATCAGGTCCACCCCGCCATGTTCGTAGAACCGCGTGTCCTCGGCGGCGACGAAGGCTTTGATGAGATGCGGGGGAAGCTCGTTTAAGGGAACGAGGTATCTGCGCTCGACAAAAAATTCGCCGATCAGTTCGTCATCGGCCGAATAGACGCCCGTGACGAGTGCAGGATGGTAGTTCTTCAGTGCTTCTACGCTTGGAAGCGCCTGGTCTATTTGCACATAGACAGCGAACAGTGCGATGCCCGCAAGCAGCGAAAAGCAAAGGAAAATGGAAAACAGGCCGAAGAGGAGCCAACGAAAGGTCCTGCTCTTTGGCCTGCGGTTATGTGGGACCGGCTTTTTCATCTCTCACTCCTTTTCCCGCCCATGGGACTGGGAGGAAAGGCCGTGATGTTTATATTATTTGCCACCATAAATGGCAAACGTAATACCGTCACTTTTTCGCCGCTAATAATAGGCCGCACTTGGCGCCTTTTCAAGAGCAAGAAGCGAAAGGCCGGGTGGAGCGGGAAGCAATGGCAATAAAGTTATTCTCTTCAGAAAGGACCTATTGATGAAAGCTCTTTGTTATTATCAGCACGGCGGCCTCGATGTACTCAGGTATGACGATGTTGCAGATCCAACTCCGGCAAGGGGCCAGGTACTCGTCGAAGTCAAAGCCTGCGCTTTGAACCATCTCGATATATGGGTCATGCGGGGATGGCCCGGTCTTAATCTCGAGATGCCTCACTGGGGTGGATCGGACATTTCCGGAGTGGTGGCCGGCCTTGGCGAAGGCGTTACAGGATTTGAAATCGGCCGGCGGGTGGTAATCGATCACGGAATCAATCCGGTCGAGGATGAATTTACACTCCGGGGCGAGCACTCCATGAGCCCCAGGTACAAGATCATCGGCGAACATATCCGGGGAGGGTTCGCCAGGTACGTGGCGGTCCCGGCGAAAAACCTGGTGACGATGCCCGATGAGATCGATTTCCCGGAAGCTTGCGCTCCGCTGCTGGTCACCCTTACTGCGTGGCGAATGCTGATAAACAGGGCAAAACTCAGGGCACAGGAAACCGTGCTGATAGTCGGGGCCGGAGGAGGCGTCAACAGCGTTTCCATACAGATAGCCAAACTGGCCGGGGCAACGGTTTATGTGGTAGCGAGCAATGCCCGAAAAGCGGAAAAGGCGCGCGAACTGGGCGCCGATTTCGTAATCGACCGCTCCCTGGTAAACTGGGGAAGGGAAGTCCAGAAACTCACCGGAAAACGCGGAGTTGACGTCGTGGTGGACAACGTCGGCGCGGCCACCCTGCCCACGAGCATGGCTGTTGCGGCGAGGGGAGGCCGGATTGTAATAGTTGGAAATACCAGCGGGCCCCAGGTGGAAATCGACGTCCGCATGATATTCGGCAAGCAGATAAGCCTTATCGGGAGTACGATGGGCACTCCTCAGGACTTTCGCGACATTACCCGCCTTATCTGGAGCGGTAAGGTCAAAACCGTCATCGCGGAAGTGCTCCCCTTAAGCGAAGGCAAACGCGGGTTCGAAATGATGGAGCGAAGCGAGATGTTCGGCAAGATAGTTCTTGAGCCGTAAAGTTTTTAGTTCTTAGTTATTAGTTTTGAGTTTTCAGTTATTAGTTTTGCGTCGTTACGCTATGCAGGGTCACCGGCCTGTGCACGGACTGCTGGTGGCCTGAGCGCGTCTGCAGCGTGTGGAGCATTGTCGAAGGCCACAGGGAAGAGGGAAGCATCCATGTGAAGGTAGTTGGGGAGGATTTGGGGTATTGATCGAGGTCCGAATTCCTTGCCGTTACGAAAGATCTTCTTTTTTGGTGCAAAAAATCCGAATATGAAATTGTTAACGTCTCATTCGGTTTTCGGATGGAAAAATTACCAACGTCAATTTCGGGCTGATACATGCCATTAATACGAAAAATACTTCCGTCAGCCGTGTTCCTAGCGTGTGTAGTCTTCATCTACTCATACGTCAGAAACAATCTCTCGGATTTCACGAAAATATCCGAGATTTCCCTTTCTTACGTATTGCTGATCGGCTGTGCGTGCGTGGCCGTCATGGTCGTTAACGGCCTCTTCCTAAGGGCCCTCACTATCAGTTTCAACATAGACTTGAATTTCTTCGAATACTTCTCGATAGCGGTAGTTACCAGCTTCGGCAATTTATTCCTGCCGATGAAGGGGGGCGCCGGGTTTAGAGGGATCTATCTCAAATCCCGCTACGATCTCGATTATTCCTATTTCGTTTCCAGCCTTGCCGCCACCTACCTTATCGGCTTCAACATCGCCTCGATGGTCGCCCTGGTCTGCCTGGCGCTTTTTTACGTCAGCTCGGAAGGATGCAGTTTGCCCATTACACTGGCTTTCCTGGGAATTGCCGCCCTAACGTCGTGGGCCATTCTTTTCCGCCCGCCCAGCCTGGAATGGATTCCCGTGAGATGGATCCGGGAACCGGCGAACCAGGTCTTTTCCGGATGGAATATCATAAGAAAAAGCAGGAAAACCGTGTTGAAACTTTGCTGGTTGAGCGCTCTAAACCTGTTTCTCGGGTTCGCGATCACCTGGCTGGAATTTGCCGCATTCCATATGAAAGACACCCATGGAAATGGGATCGGATTTCTTCAAGCCTCTATCTTCTCCGCGATCGGCGCCCTTTCCCTTCTTATAAGCATCACGCCTGCCGCACTGGGAATAAAGGAGAGCCTGCTGATGTTCAGTTCACAGTTTCTGGGAATCACTCAAACGCAGGCACTCACCGTCTCGCTGCTCGACCGGTCTGTAAATGTCGTGGTAATTTGCCTATTTTTCGGCTTCGCTTCAATCTACATCAATAAGAAGCTCAAAATAGGAAATGCCGGGAAGCTTACGACCCGGGGACGCCGGGAGGCAAGTGCATCTTCTCGGCAACTACCAGGAATGTCGAACTCAAATCCCTTTCAAGAAAACAGCGTTGCAGGACAAGAAAAGGGGCCAGAAAAAAATCGCTTGATATCAAACGGTTAAAAAGACTCCTTTTCCTCTTGATTCCGCTTAGCTTCGAGAGTTCCTCCTTTGTGAGACCCTGCTCCGGCCCCCCGAAAACTCTTCTCTGCGGAAAAAGATCCAGCAATATTGACAGCGGATAAGCATAGTTCCAGAAATTCTGAATCTTGAATCCTGCGTTCGTTAACACATTGCTCAAATCTGCTCTTTCGTATCTCCGGTAGTGGCCGGTAACGACGTCATTGTCGCCCCACTTGCCCCGATGGGCCGGAACGGAGATGAGAAGCTTTCCATTTTCGTTTAGAATATCCCACCACTCTTTTATGCAGGAAAGATCATCCTCGATATGTTCGAGAACTTCAAAGGCCATGATGAAGTCGTATCGCTTGCCATAAACGTCGTTTTTATCACGAAGGAGCTGTATTTTGTTCTCTAGCTCCGAATGTTTCGCGATTCTGAGCCTAGCGTTTTCGAAAGCAGGTTCGGAGATATCAAAACCGAACGTTTGGAGGCCAAGAGAGGCGCAAAGCAAAAGCATATCTCCGGCGCCATACCCGAATTCGAGGCACGTCTTGCCGGATAAAGGTTCTTTTTCGAGTATCCTTTTGACCAGGTCCCTTCGCAATTTGTACCTGGGCATAGGCAGCCAGTTGTCTTCCATTCGTCAAATTCCTTCCCGCACACCAGCCAACTCCAGGATTTTATCCGCCAAGGCCAGAGGATCACCCATCTTCACGAAATGCGCGTTTCTATCGCCAGCCGAAAAAAGCTCCCTGTTTGCGGAATTTTCCCCAAAAATAACCGGCCTGTTCATGGCCAGGTACGAATAAGCCTTTCCGGGAATGACCCTGGCTGCCTTTTCGACAGACGCATTGAAATGTCCGGCGAGACACACATCCGACATTGCAATGTAGCTGGCTATTTCAGCCTGGGGAAGCCACCGCGCGACGAACTTCACATTTTTCAATTTAGCATACCGATCGAAGCCCCTTATTTTCTCATAAGGGCCGATAATAATGAAAATTACGTTCCCGTGCTTTTCCAGGAGTCGCGCCGATTCCAGAATAACCTCCGCTCCCTGGAGAGGATTCATCGCGCCGAAAAAGAAGACGACGAATTTATCTTTTAAATCGCTCGGCCTCTCCACATTCCGAGGGTAGTACATCTGTTTATCGGCTTCGAGATAGACGACCGTCATTTTATTTGGGTCTACGCCAAACATCCTGGAAAAATATGCGGCATGCTCTCGGGTATCCACAATCACATGATCTGCTGCCATAAGCGCATTCCGGTCGAGTTTTTTCAATACCCGGGACAGGGGATTGGATGGAGACAGGACCTGCCGGTCGTGAACAAGCGTATCGTAGATTGATATAAAAAAATCTATTATCAGAACCGCTCTTGGAAATCGTAGTTGGATGACAGGGAGTATGACCTGAGGAATTCCGCCAATGAAAATTACATCGTATTTCTTAATATTTGTGGCAACGACCCTCAAATTGATCACCAGGATACGCATGACCCCGGTTGGACTTACACCGCGCACGCCCTTCGGAGCTATTACGTCCAGGCTCTTTGCCGATTTCCGTAAAATGTTTATTTCCTGCCTGTTTCTTATGTAATCTGCATCTGAAGGCGTTATAAAAAGGGCCTTCTTGCCGTCTACGATCTTCAGTAAATCCGAAAAAATCATTTTCGCCTCTGGAGTCTGATAACCTTGGGCCGCAATTCTACCCCAAACCAGATCCAGGGACAATCGGCTTCCCAAAAATGTCTTTTGCGCGACGAAGGATCATCCTGCCTTTATCGTGACCGCCTTTTGTGCTGAATCTCCGGCGGGTGGTGACAATAATTGTCAACCTGCAGCAAGAATTGGGCGACGAAAGGTCTTCCACTATCCACTCCATGGATGTGCAGACACGCCTAGACCAAGTACCAAGGCAGGTTTACATAAATTCGGGCTCGCAGGCATCACTTTTGCTCATTCCCATTTGCAGGCGAACAAACAGAAAAAGACTGAAGCGTGAGAGGTTACTGACGATAATTATTATGAAACATGTTAACCACACCAAATCAGGTGAAAAATCAGAGCCCGCAAAATCGGATAGGCGGGAGGAGGACACCATGTTTATAGGGATGAAGGAAAGCAAAGGTTTTACATTGGTTGAATTGATGATCGTCGTTGCGATCATAGGGATCCTGGCCGCTGTCGCTCTCCCCTATTATCAAAGGTATATTGCGAAATCGCGCCTGACGAGCCTGGTTTGGCCTGGAGTACATTCAATCATGTTGAATGTCGGGTCTTATTACAGTCTTAACTCGTCGTTCCCAGGGGCCAACTCATTTGCCACTCTGGTGAACGATGCGGATACAACATATTTTGCTCCGACCGTTGGAGGCACCGTTGTTACCTTCACACTCAAAAACGTCGCCCCGCTACAGTCACTCAACACCGAACCTTTGGTCGCAACTGCTATCGTAGACCCAATGGGGATGGTCATAAGTTGGTCGTTTTCCGGGCCGGTAGCCACGAGCTTGGGCTTGCAGGGGATACAGTAGCACTGAAAACAAACCAGTTTGACTGATACGACATATCTTGAGAACACCAATTCAACGGCTTCCCGGAAGTTTGCTTTCCGAGGCCGCTGTTTACAATAATTCGCTCCCAGACCCGACGGTCTTGCTTCAGCCGCTCATCTGCTATCGCCTGTTTCTAACTTGCCAGGGCAGACAGGGCCGCAAACTTGCCCAGGCGAACATGCAATTGTCCGTTGCGGGTGAAAACTCACTTCCGTACTCACGTTTGCCGATAATTTTCTGCGGTCAGAGACTTTCTCCAGCCCCTATCGTTGCCCTATATATCGCGTTGCTGGTGTCCGTTCGGAAAAACGGGGACTGGACACCGCCAGCCGTGGATAGGCCCTTCACCCCTTAGAGCGACTATTAGAGACCTCCCTTCTTCGCGGCTTCGCATTTTCGCGTGCAAAACTCCGCGCTCTCTGCGCCTGCGTGAAAAGATCCTACAAACTCTGTCAAATCCTGTCATATTCTATCATCGGAGGGGTTCCCCGTCCCCGTCATCTTGCTTTTCCCTCCCCGTGCGGCCTGAATTTGCGTTAAATTTAGACGTAACAAACTCAGGAACTGACTAATTCAAAGAGTTTTAGAATTTCCTCTTCGTTTCTCACCATTTAGGGTTCACCATTTAATGTATTGCCGCTTTTCGTCACTCGTAATGACAAGAATTGTAAGTTGGAGAGGCGATTTTTGGAAATCAGCGTACCCCGCGCCCTCCTCCGTGTCCGTTCGCCTGCCCAAAACCTAAGCTCAGAGCCGATTTACGTTGCTCCAATAAAATTTGAGAAAAGAAGGAAATCGCGGCATCAATCTTGCTCATCCCATTTCCCGACACTGACACAGACGGAAAAAATGCTAAAGAGACAGGAGGCGACTGACGATAATTTCATTGTGAATGGCGGAAATCCCAATCGAGAAATATGAACTCATAAGAATCACTAACCAACAAGGAGAAAAGTATGTTTATCAGAATGAAGGAAAGCAAAGGTTTTACCCTCGTTGAATTGATGATCGTTGTGGCGATCATCGGCATCCTGGCTGCGGTTGCGGTCCCCTACTATCAGAGGTATATTCAAAAAGCTCGTCTGACCAGTCTGGTTATGCCCGGAGTGCATTCGGTACAGACCAACATAGGGTCTTATTTCAGCCTTAACGGGGTCTTTCCGAAAGGATCAAGCACCATTAAGGCAATGGTTGCTGACGCTGACAGCACTTACTGGGGTATCACTTATACTGACGGCGCCACTGTGTTCTCCATCAATATCAAGGGGGCCGCGACAACCAATCCGCTCCATGCCCTCAATGGCAGCACTTTGACATGCACGGCCCTTGGCAACACTGCGGGCACCGTCATTAAAGGGTGGCAGTATTCCGGTGCCCTCGCGACATCCCTGGGACTATCCGGGGTACAGTAATCGGGTTTCAGGCAAAACATCCGCGCACAGAATGCCGGTGTGAGTATTCACCGGCATTCTTTCTATCTTTAATGGTGCTAATATGGCAACAGCGACAGGCAACCGGACGAGAAAGGCACTTCCATATGCTCTCGCCCTTCTCGTCGTCTTGATGATTTTCTCGTCATATTCGAACACGTTTACCTCACCGCCTTATCTCGACGATTTTCATACATTCATATATGAAAAAGCGCTCTATTTTCACTCCGTCACAGCATCCACCCTTCTTTCACTCTCGCAGACCCAGTTTGGCCGGACACGGTTTCTGCCAATGCTCACCTTCGCGCTCAATCTTTCTTGCGCTGGTGGCAACGTCATTTATTTTCACGCCGTGAACCTGCTGATTCATCTGCTTGCGTTCTTTGCCGTCTTCTGGCTCGTCGGGCTGGTGCTGGCTGCGGGAAAAAGTAAAGAAGGTGAAGCGTCGCTCTATGGAATGGCGGGATTTTTCCCCCTGTGCGTCGCCGCCATATGGACCTTGAGCCCCGTTCAGACCAGCGCCGTGACATACCTGGTGCAGCGCATGGCTTCCATGCAGGCACTCTTTTTTGCCCTGAGTGTCGCCAGCTTCATAAAGGCGCGCCTTGTCGCAGAAAAGAAGACCCGGAGTGCCGCAGTTTTTTACTTTTTTTGCGCTATCACCGCTCTTTGCGCATTCTTTTCTAAAGAAAATTCGGCCGTCCTGCCGGTAGCGCTGGCCGTGACCGATATTTGGTTCTTTGATTCCGCCTGGCTGAAAAAAGCCTGGGCAATGTGCCGGAAAACCGGGTGGACAGTCCGCGCGGCAGCGATTGCGGCGCTGCTTTCATGCTCATTTTGCGCCTTTACTGTCGTGTTACCTAAAATTCTCAGCAGTTACTCCTTCAGGGATTTCACCCTGGTGGAACGGCTGGTCACGGAGGCAAGAGTGGTCGTATGGTACATGTCGCTCCTCCTCTGGCCCGCCCCTGGCAGGATGTCAATGGAACATGACCTGCAGATTTCCACATCGCTTATCAGTCCTCTTACGACGATACCGGCGTTGCTTCTGATCGGCGCGATGGTCTTCCTGGCGATAAGGTTTCGAAAGCGATTTCCAATAGTCACATTCGGATTTGCATGGTTCTTTCTGAACCTGGTAATAGAGTCTACCATCGTCCCCCTGGAACTGGTATTCGAACACAGGCTCTACCTGCCTTCGATGGGTTTCTATCTTTCGGCTGCGGCGCTATTTGTCATTATTTTCCGGCGGATTGCCGGCCGGCTTCCCGTCGCCGAGTTTGCAAAGGCCGCCTGCTCAGTGCTTCTCATCGGCGCGGCTTGCCTTGCCCTTCTAACATTTATACGGAATGAAGCATGGGAAAACAGCGTCACCATACATTTCGACGCTGTAACAAAGGCGCCCGGCAACCCACGTGCAAACGCCGACTATGCCAACACCCTTTGCGATCTCGGACAGTACGAGGAAGCCATAAAATACGCAGAGAAGGCAATTGAACTCGGGAGAAAAGGGCGCGAGGCCGGCACGCTGGCTACGAACGTCTTGAATTGTGCTTTCCAAAGACTGGGAAGAACAGACGAAGCGATCAAACGCGGCGAAGACTTTGTAAATAATATGCCGAGTTGGGCCGACGCTGGATCTGTTCCCGACCTTTGCCTGAACGTGGCCTTGAACTATATTTCAGAGAATAAGCCGGAAGATGCTTACAAATGGGCCCTCAAGGCCCTCGATTTCGTGCAGCGGACCAACAATTCCTATCACAACAAAAACCTCGTAGAGGTAGTCTTACTGAGATTAGTTTCCGAGTTCGGCATCAAGGGGAGCGATCTCGTCAGCGATAATGAACAAGAACCGGCGGAACTGCCTCCCGCAATCTGGGTAGCCAGGGAATTCAAAAAACATGGGGAGGAACCGTATGCTCATGAAATGATCGAGAAGAAATACGCGAAAAATCCTGGTGATCCGCAATTTGCAGCGGCCTTTGAAAATTACAAAAAGGAAGATGCTCAAAACAGTGAGCAAAAGAGAAAATGGAATTCTTTCCAAAAATACATGAAAAATCCTTTTTCCAGGTTCAACTTTGACATGGCGGTGGCATATCTAGTGCAAGAGAAACAGTTGCCGAAGTTCTTCGAGGAGATTGGAGAAAGGCGCCTGGACGCGGCCCTGGAAATTTCTCCCGGCTCCAATGAAGCCCGGCTGCTCAAGGGATGGTATTTCTTTAACAGAGACGATGCGGGCCAGGCTGTAGAAGCGGCAAGAAAAGTCCTCGACAGCGACCCGGAAAACTCGAACGCGTGGCTGGCGCTTGGTTTCTTTTTAGCCAAGGCGGGAGATGCTGACGGAGCGGTTACGGCTTTCGAAAAGGTAATTGAGCTTTATCCCGGATATCCGAAGCGAAACATGGTAGACCAGATCTGCAACCAGTTGAGACAGGGAAAGCAGATCGAATCCGCCTCGAATGGATAGTGGACAGTGGTCAGTGGACAGTCGTCAGAAAAAAGACTAGTAAAGCAGTGGACAGTGGTCAGAGAAAAGCTTTTTTAAAGATCAAATGGAAACTCTGCTTGCGTGCGATATCCACTTGTTCCATTATCGATCTGACCACAGAAGACTGGAGACTGAAGACTGCCTCTGACAGACCACTGACGACTGTTGACCGACAACCGCTTTTAATGGGGGGATTATGAAATCGTATTTCAGGAAGAGCAAAATCGCGCGCCGTTTTTCGCTGATTTTTGTCCTGCTGCTTGCAATGGCGGCCTGGACTTTTTCCACTTCGGCGGCCCAGCAGCAGGCAGAACAAAGCGCAGGGCAAACGGGCGTCAATTCCCCGCCCCCTGCGGGCGATGCGCAGCAGCCCCGGTCAACTCCACCCGATCAGGCATCCGCACCGCAGCCTGCCGAAACGGCCCCTGTGGCCGCGGCGCAGACCGTGGCTATCGAGTCCCTCGTTGCACCGCAACCTGCCGGCGAAACCGGCTCCCAACCGCCAGGAAATTGTCCCCCGGAATACGCCGCGCTCATACAGAGAACAACAACCGCACTTATGAGCGCTCATTTCACTTTTCTGCCTGTAAAAGCGCTCGACCCGTTTATCCCCTTCCTCGTGCCTGAAACAAGCGCGCCGGAAGAACAGAAACAAGGCGGAGCTATGACTCCTCTTCAAAAGATGACCATGAGCGAAATCGAAAGAGGACTCAAGGCCATCACCTGGGGGGATTTGGGCAGAAGGGCGGTCATCGAGGATTCCACCGGGAGGGGATATATAGTCAGCGTTGGAACGCCTGCCGGCGAGCACAGCGGCGTAATCACGCAAATCCTGAACGATCGTCTGGTAGTTCAGCAGGAGATCTGGGACGCGAGGGCAAGGAAGAGATTCCCGCAGGATTTCACTATAAAGCTTAGCAAAAAGACTGACAATCAAAAATCAGTAGAACCTCAGTAACTACTTTTTTCTCAGGAGCGAGACCAGCAGCATCACCGCACCCGTAGAAATTGCCGAGTCGGCCACATTGAAGGCCGGCCAGTGCCATTGGCCCACGTAGACGTCCAGAAAATCGATTACGTACCCTAATCTCACGCGATCGACCAGGTTTCCGACAGCCCCACCGGCAATGCATATATACGCAATTCGGGTCCAGGTATCTGTTTTACCGACCTTTCCGTACGCGTAGGCAATCGCGGCGACGACGGCTACGGTAAGTCCCATAAAAACATACTGCCGCCAGGGATGTCCGGGCGCCGCGAAAAGGCTGAAAGCCCCTCCGGTGTTGTGAACGTGAATGAGGTTGAAAAAACCCGGGATCACGTTAATTCCGGTATTCAGTGGAATTTCGGCGGCGATCAGGTACTTGGTTAACTGGTCGAGTGCGACCAGAACGGCCACTGCAATATAAAACGCCGCCGCCCCCGTGATTTTTGATTTGGCCATATCAAATTCCCATGTTGTAAGTTAGGGGCCATACGTACACTTTTTGATTGGATTTTTCATTCAAAAATTTTACTTTCGAAAACAAAGATTTATTTTCACTAAAATCGTGCGAGGCACAATCGGGAAGACACGTTTTCCGGATTAATTCATGCAAGGCTCAGGAGGAGGAAAGATGAGAGGAATCGTCAAAGGCGCGCTGCTTTCGGGGATCATTCTGGGAGTGGCCCTGGCGGGATGTTCAAAGAAAATTGCTGAAACCGAAGTAAAGTCTGCGATTGCAGTTATGAATCCCACAGAGGGCAGCAAGGTGCATGGGGTGGTCTATTTCAAGAAAGACGGCAAGGGGGTTCGAATCACGGCAAACATTGAAGGACTGTCGCCCGGTCCCCATGGATTTCACATCCATGAATTCGGAAACTGCAGTTCTCCTGAGGCCAATTCCGCAGGCGGCCATTTCAATCCCACCGACATGCCCCACGGATGTCAGAATGCCGAAAAGCGCCACGTTGGCGACCTCGGTAACATCATAGCCGACAAGAACGGTGAGGCTAGGCTCGAAGTAACCGATAATATCATCAGCCTCGAAGGGCCAAAATCCATAATCGGCCGCTCTATAATCGTTCACGCCCAGGGCGATGACTGCAAGACCCAACCCACCGGCGACTCAGGAGCGCGAGTAGCTTGCGGAGTTATCGGGATTGCGAAATAGGTCCGCGAACCGCGAGCGGTGATCAGTGATTGGCGAACCGAAAAAAAGGGTTTCGCTTGCGCCGTAAATCAAAAACGGGGACTCAAAGTCCCCGTTTTGATTTGTGAGATTATTCCCGCCCTTACTTGCCGTTCATGGTTCACTGATTCGTTGCGGTCTTTTTTCGTTCACCCTTCACTCTTCACTGTTCACCGTTTCAACAACTGCACGAGGGAGAACAACCACCACCCTTGCCGCCAACAGGGACTTCGGATTCTACCCGGAACCCGGAACCCATCCCGTAGGTTACATAGTCGACCGTAACATCTTTGGTCTTTTCGTGAAGGTCCTTATCGATCAGCATGGTAAAGCCATTGACCTTATATACGTCATCCGTTTCTTTTGGTTCATCCAGAACCATCGCCAGGGATGGACCCGATCACCCGCCGGTCTGAAGAAAAATCCGGATCGGGGTTATTTGTTTTTCCTTGAAATAGTCCTTCAACACGTCTTCGGCTTTTTCTGATACGTTAATCATTTAAACGAATCTCCTTTCAACAATGACTGCTGTCAGCTAACGTTATTATGCGCAAAACGGACCTGTTTTTCCACAGCCCAGAGCCCGCAAGTAACATAAGTACTTCGACCGTGACAAGATACTATAGCAGCCTAGAAAAATAAAGTCAGATGTCTCTGTCCCGCGTTCCAGCCTGCCTTTCGTCGCTTATCAACATGGCGAGCGCCAAAAGAAGCCCTCCTATTGCCGCGAGGAGGAAAAAAATTATGGCCAGCCCGGGGTATCCAAAGAGCGTGAATCGTGGCGTCGGCACCCGCATTAGAATGGCTGCCCCGATTATCACGGCCGCCAGGATGATCCCCACCGCGATGCGGTTTGCGATCTTCTGAAACCCCATCATAAGGTATTTTTCGTCAATGGCATTGACGCCCACCCTGAGTTCATTACCTGCCAGCGTGTCGATGATCTTTCGCAATCTTTGGGGAAGATTTTCGGCCAGATCTTCCGACTCCATTGCCATCTTGTAAAAGGTCGCGCCCGATAGCCTTTTCGCTAGTCTTTGCCTGAAGAGTGTTCCTGCGTGCCTTCGGATCGCGGCATTCGGGTCGAACCCCGGATCGAGCGTCCGGCCGATATTGTCGAGATTCAACATGCATTTTCCCAACATGGCCAGTTCGGACGGAAAACGAAAACCGCTGACCCCGGCCACCTTCAACACCTCCAGTATGACACGGCCGACCTCTAATTGTCCGATTTTGGCGCTCTCCCAGTGCGTTATGAGTTCTTTCACATGTCTTACGAAGGTTTCCTCGTCGAATGCCGGGGTTTTTTCGCCCGTTTCAATCGCATATTCGACTGCCTCGTCCGCTTTTCCCTCGCTGATGGACAGAGCGAGCCTGAGAAGTTTTTTCTGCATCCCGTTGGAGATGCGGGCGACCATCCCCAGGTCTATCAGGGCGATTCGCCCGTCATCGGTGAGAAACACGTTTCCGGGGTGCGGATCTGCGTGGTAGAATCCGTCGATAAGGATTTGTTTGAGATATGCCCCGAAGAGCTCATCGGCGAGTTCGGGCCCCTCAAGGCCCTGCCTGCTCAGAGGCTGAATGCTCGTGACCTTTCGCCCTCTTATATGCTCCATTGTGAGCACCCTGGAGGTCGTGTAAGCATCGACAGGCAGCGGTACTACAATTTTCACGTATCCTTTCAAGTTCTCCGACAACGCAACCAGGTTTTGAGCTTCCTGCCTGAAATCGAGTTCTCTCAGAATAGCCTTGCGGAATTCCTCGATGGTTTCGCGAAGCATATACCTTCTCGCCGCGCTGATGTGCTTGTCCAGGAACCCGCCCAATTCGTTCAAGACCTCGAGGTCCATGGCTATCCGGTCCCGGATGCCTGGTCTCTGGACCTTTACAGCTACCGACCGGCCGTCAGGAAGAATGGCCTGGTGAACCTGCGCAAGCGAGGCAGCGGCAAGAGGCGTTTTGTCGAAGAAGGTAAAAAGCCTGCTTACGGGCAGACCCAGCTCCGAAGAGACGATCTCCTCAACCTTCTCGTAGGGAAAGTTTTCAGCGTTGTCCTGGAGACGGGAGAGCGCCTCTATATACTGCGGCGCCAGCAAGTTGGAGCGGGTGGAAAGAAACTGCCCCAGTTTGACGTAAGTAGGCCCCATCTTTTCAAGGTCCCTGGGGAGTTGTTCCGCTTTCGGGCTGACTCTTTCGGCAGGACGTTCCTCATTCAGGATTCTTCCGGGCCCGTCATGTACAATGATGTCGGAGTGCCCGTATTTAATCAGGAACGCGGCAAAGTCCCTGTAGCGTTTTAAATGTTTGGCATGAAGAGAAGTACTCATGCATAACTTAGGGCGCCGTCATGCCGGCGAAAGCCGACATCCAGTGCCTTTTCTCCATTCTTGAGAAGAATTCTCAGCTTCCATTCGATCACGATACAGTCCCAAACGCGGGCCTCCAGCTTACGCCGTCCGCCTGTCGAACCCGCCTGTACCGCTCATACAGCGCTCTTCATCAGGTGAGAACTCAACCCCGACATGATGATTCTGTACCAGCGTCCACCCGAAATAACCGGCCGCGATCGTCGAAATAACGCCAAGCAGCGGCAAAATTACGGCCCCCCTCGAAACGGGGGTGGAGACGCTCCACTGGCCGACATTGAGTATCAAACAAATCACGAACAAGACCAGCGAAGTGAGGTTGAGCGTCATGTGCTTGATGCCGGTATTCTTCGCGGCCGTACCGGCTGGAATGCCGAAAGCCCAGTCGATGACCCCGAAAGTGGCCGCTACAAGCGCCATTACTATACCCGCGATATTTGCCGCTATCCCCACTTTGAACCAGAACGCGTCGCCTGAGATACTGAAGATGACGAACGCTATCAGGGTCGAGACATAGAATGCGATCGGAAAATTTACCAGCATGGGATGGACAGGGTGTCCCAAAACTTTTACTTTGCTGTACATCGATGTGTCCTCCCTCCAGGAAATTATTACTGTGTTGCTTTGCCTGTCCCGGTCAGGACGGCTCCAATCTATAAGGTAATGGCATGAGGACCGATGTAAACCGGAGGACTGGAGCGAGGTGCGGCCCGCCGAGCAGGGATCGCTTTACCTCATCGACAGGGCAACGCTTTCCCCTTGTTCAAACCTGCTTACATTAAACAATGACTAGCTGAAATCCAGTGGCGCCTTGCAGGAATCGAATAATGGCTATCGGAGGTTTACGATGGATAAGATGCAAATAATTCGAGAGAATCTTTCGGATATGCTGGCGGTCGAAAAGCATGCCCTTCAGCGCATAGAACGCCAAACCCTCGATGATCGGGTCAAGAAATTCACCAATGCCTACGGGATGCTTCAAAAAATCGAGGGGGTCCTGAATTCGCACATAAATGAACTCGAACGGTATCTGTCGACCGTCAACGGCGGCATTGAAGCAAGGCTGAAAAGGACTGCGACGTCTATCGCGGGATCGTTCGTCGGCGTCTACGAAAAACTTCGAACCAACGAACCTGTTTCGAGAAATCTTCGTGACGATTACTCTTTGATCAATCTTTCGGTCATTAATTACGGGATGCTGCATACGATGGCGCTGGCCCTGAACGAAACTGAAATCGCGACCATGGCCAAAGAGCATATGACAAACCTTACGCCTCTGATCGTGGAACTGAGCGAGCTGATTCCATTTGTGCTCGCGGAGGAACTCGCCGGCGCAGGGAAGTTGGAACACCTCGGTGTGGCGCAGGAGGCCGTCACACAATATCGTAAGGCTTGGAACCGCGATGTGACGATGAGAGTTTGAGAATCCAAAGGAGAGGCGGATCGGCAAGGAAAAAGGCGGATGATACCATTTCGCGTTTAAGATGGTACAACCAAAAAGCAGGTCACGCAGGGCGTGAAGGCTCTCACGCTTTTCCCTTCACCCTTCACCCGTTACTGTTCACCGGTCTCTTCACTGTTCATCACCTCTCAGCAGCCTCCCCAGCATTACAAGCCGGTCCTCGGTTTCGGACCGCTGGGTTTCCAGAATAGACGCTGTGACCAGGTCCCCCCGCTGGTCTACGAAAAAGTTGTTTGCCTTGAGCACTTCCGAGATGGACAGCGCGCGCCGCTCCCGTTGGACGGCTGTCGTCCCGCCCCCTTTAAATCTGAACCGGACATGGTTCTCCCTGGGGTTCATGCCGCAAACTGCGTCTATCATGGCAAAGTTATGGTCAACACGGGCATTCAGATTCAGGTAGTCCCGCGTGATCAAAGCGTAGTTCTTCTGTCCGATGGGTCTGGCGCTGCCCGAGTCAAGCGGGGACCGGGAAAGAAGCCCTGAAGCCATGGCCCCGGGCGGTGGCTGGTTCCCTGGAAGCCCCGGCGTCCGGATGCCCCTCCAGAGCGCGAGCATTGGGATCGACAGAATGTCTTCGATCCGGACCTTGAACGTCTTGCTGCCGGGAGCAATGCCGCCTCCGAGATCGACGATCAGGAAGTGCAGCGGGACGGCGCCGTCGAGACTACGCATCAGTACCTCTGCCGACTCCAAAATATCGTCGCCGGTCTGAAACATTGCCAGGACAGCCATTTCGCGGGAATAGCGGATAAGATCGTGAAGTGAACTGCATTCCTGGATTGAAAATGCCGGGCCGTATGCGTCGGTCAGGTTTAGAGGCTCGACCAACTGTCTAAGCCGGGTTGCCTCGGGACGTGAGACAGCGTTGCGCCTAACCCTGCGGGCGGTGGGACTGCCTGCCCTATTCGCCGCTGCCTTCGGCGCCGGCATGTTTTCAGTCTGCAGGGCGGCTGACCAGACTTCTTCGGGTGCTTTGAAGACCATGGCCATGTCTGCGTCCAGAATCACCCATCGGCCGTCGTGGAGCGTTTGGGTGGCCTTACCTGCTCCCGTCATCATCGGGCAGGAGTATTCCCGGGCAACTGCTGCCAAATGGTCCTCCGGGCCTCCAAGGTCCACCACCACGCCGTCGAAGTCGGGAATGAAGCCGGCCGCATCCGACATGCTCTGGGGAAGCACCAGGATTCCCGGTTCGCACGCCGAACTCTTTCGCCATTCTTCAAAATCACGGGTCGAATGTACTACTTTGACCTTTCCCACGCTCCGACCCGGCGATGCGCAAACCCCTCCTTTCAGAAGCACCTCACCCCGCGCAGCCTCCGCCACTTGCCTGTTTTTGAGCGAAAGCCGTATGTCCCTCGATTGCAGGATCAGGATCTCGCCTTCCTGCGAAATCGCCCACTCGATATCCTGCGGTTTTCCAATCAGGCCTTCAATCCTTCGGCTGATACGAACCAGCGATCGGGTCCGCTCTTCTGAAAGCACGGGGAGATTTCGCTCATTTTCGGATAGCTCGAGTTCCTCGATGCCTCCATCAATTCTGGCTTTGGTCTGATGAGTCTTTTCGGCAATTTGTGCCCTATTCCCCGTCGGTCCGGCGCCTGTTAATTCCCTCGACGGCCGGTAGATGTCTGCAGGTGCGCTCCCGCTTACAGCCGTAACTCCCAGCCCCGGGACTGCGCTGATAAGCATCCTTCCGTTTTCCGGTTCTGCCGGGTCTACAGTGAAGACTATCCCCGCGGACTCTACCTGCACCATTCGCTGACATAAAACCGCCATGTCGTGCCGGGCGGGAGGAAGTCCGGCGTCAATGCGGTAGGAAATGGATCGGGGACTGTAGTTGCTCGCGATAACTTCCCTTAGAGCATCTTTCAGCCCATTGAACGAGATCACGTTCAGCACGGTCTTGAATTGGCCGGCGAAGGAATGTTCCAGCCGATCTTCCACCAGTGCACTGCTTCTGACGGATATCGCCGCTGTCTCGGGACCTGTAAGCCTTTCGTAGGCGCGGTGAAGCTCTTCTTCGAACCTTTCCGGGAAGACCGCATCGAGAACACGGAGGCGAATTTCTTCGGCGTCAGCCTCGAAGTCCTCGCCGCGATTGTATCCGGCCTCCAGTTTCTGTGCCCTCTGCCGGATGAAAAGGTCGAGGCCGTTGGCCGAAAGCACCTCCTCACCGGCAACGGCCGTCACTGCAAAACCGTTGGGAACCGGAAAGCCGGCTTTGCGCAACAGGCCCAGGTTAGCGGCCTTACCACCCACCTGTTCGCGCAGATCGGCTGAGAGATCGTCCAGAAAAACGCAAGCCGGTGTGTGGGATTGAACCGCCATTACGGAATCGAGTTCCTTCCGGATGGCGCCGGCAAGGTTGTAGTGCGTTTCAAAAAGCCTTTCGTGACGGCCCTCACTGAGCCGGTTGAGCCCGTCTACAAGTTCATAGGTTACGCTGAGAAGCTCTTCGGTTACCTCGGGAAGATCCGGAGTCCCTGACTTCAGAGACTGGTCCAGCGACCTCATGAGGTCAAGCGAGTACTCATTGTTGGCGAGCAGGACGCGGAAAGTATGATACCGGATTTTGAGGTCATCCAGAAACTTCTCTGCCCGGACCATCCGCCGCGCGCGCAACTTTTGACATATTCCCGCTATGATACTCACGCGCAACTCCTATTTAGTGTCCATCCGGAAACCCCGGATTCGGCACTAATAGTTTCCGATTCGGAAAGGAGGCATTTTTCACCGCTGCCTGCGGCGGCGGTTTAAGTTATGGCCGGCGGTCCCACCGCCCACGACGTGATTTTTCTTCAAACAGCCTGGCCAATTGCTCGACTTTATCCTCCGAATCCATCTCGATGTCGATTTGCCGGGTGAATCCCGTGAGCTCTCCCAGGACCCTGAGAGCTGAGACTACCTCCTGGTCATCCACCAGCTTGAGCTTGCCCAGGACGAGATCGCCCTTGACCGTTGCCTTGAAGTTCATTCGATCGAGGATCCCCCGGATCAGCTCGGCTCTCCGCCTCCGGCGAATTTCATCTGCAAATCCTCCTGCGAAACGAAAATATACGTAATTCTGATTAACATTGCCGCTGAGATAGCAGTCTATGACGCTGTAATGGTAACCCAGCCGAAGTCCGACATTCATGTAGTTTTCCGCCACGATTGCATGATTTTTCCCTGCATATTCGGGCACTTCCATTATGGCAGAAAACGTGCGGTCAAGCCCTGAGATTACTTCTCTCATGCTCAGGGAGCCGGGATCGCGGTCCCAGCTGTCCTTGAGGGTCAGCCCGCGCAGAAATGCAAGGAATGGCTTCGAAATGACGTCGTCCATTCTGACGCAGGCGCCCGCACCCGGTGAAATCCCTCCACCGATATCCAGCACGAATATGTCGATCGGCGTACCGGCCTCGAGCTTACGAACATGCTGACTTTTCATTCCGGGACCGTGGTCCTGAATCTTGAGCAGTTCCTCTATGGACTTTTCATGGGCGAAATGAATGATGTCGTGATAAGTACGGCAATTGCTTACAGAAAATGAGCTGGAATCAGGATCTATGAGATCCAGGGGCATTATCCAGCGGAGCAGGCGGCGTAGAGCAACGTATTCGGGATCGGTCGGATAAAGTTCAGTACCGCACTCACGAGAGGCCAAAAGAGGCTCCACGATCCCGCGGTAGACTCTTTTTTCCCCCGCGTCCACTGTAACCTCGGTTCCCTCGGCCAGCCGGTCCATAGCTCCAGCGGCGCCAAAGATGGCAGGGATGCGCAGTTCTCTGGCAATGGTTGCCAAGTGCCCGATTGAGGTGCCTATTTCGGTCACGATGGCCGAGGCTCTGCGCAAGACGGCGCTCAGCCTGGGGCTTGCATGCATGGCCACGGCGACCGCGCCGTGAGGGAACCTGTCGGGTTCGCTTTCAGAAACATGTGCCACGGGACCGGCTGCTATGCCCGTCTGCACAGTCTCACCTCCAGTCAGGATCACCTCTGCCCCCTCGAGCAGGTCCCCCAAATCGCGTACCATTCCGGCAGCGCCGTCAAGTTCGCCCGCAGGACTCACATTCACCAAAATAGGCCGTTCCGAGTTTCCCTTTACCCAATCCAGGTCCTGAGGATAACCGAGAATTCGCTCGAAAGCGGCAGCGCATTCGGCAATGCTCCTGAGAAAAGAAGGATCGAGCAGGGCCGAGCCTCGATACTTTGTGGTGTGAGATAGAGGATTCACACCTTCATCGACGGGACCCTCGAATGGTTCTGCTTCGATCTCGGATTCAACGGGATCGAAGGGATAGGTCCGGCGAAGAAAAAAACTCTCCTTCATATCCGGGGCATCCACCGGCCAGGCAGTGATGCACAAAAATCCTCCCGGCGACTCGGCAGTGGTCATAACAGTAGCCGATCCGGCCAAGTATGCCGGCACCGTCTCATGCACCGCCAGCGCGACCGGAGTATCTTCGGGTTCTCCGGTCGCAGCCAGGTATCTGGCCAGGGCACTCCGGCAAGCTGGGAGAAGGTCCTTGGATTCGACGTTGTTCAAAACTTCCAGGTTCATGGCAGGGGAACAAATTCGCACGGTCAGAGGAACCGGACCCCCGCAACGTTCAAAAAGGGCTTCGACCTGATCATTGACCGCCTCTGCCAATTCCGGTGGAAAATCTTTGTCTTTAGCCACGATAGCCTTGATGAGGCGCGCACAGCCGGTCACCGTCACCGCAAAACCGTCCGGGGCGGGAATATCCAAACGGTTTCGGGCCTCGGCAAGGTAAACGTTCAAACCGCCTGCCATCGGCTCCATCTCAGTGCCGAGGATGGAATACGGCAGGACCAGGCTCGCTCCAAAGGGTCCCGGCCCCCCGGCCAGTATGTCGTCCAGAATACCCTTGGTGCTTTGATAACGGTCGTAGAGGGGCACGTATGCGTTCCCTGACATGGCGTTCAGGCTGTACGCCACCTGGTAGGCGAGCCCGCTCAGCTCGCGAACCGAGCTTTCAAGAAATGCGCGGTCGAAAATGTATTCGCCGCCAAGGGCCCGGTCCATTTCTGCCATCCCTTCAAGCGCTCTGGTGTTGTACTTTTGAATCCGCTGGAATTTGGCGAACATAGACCGCACCCATTCCAACCCCTGTTCGGGAGCAGCCTTCTGTCGCCTCTTTGAGAAGAAGGGAAATCGCATGGTGGCTTACAGTTGTGAGTTGTGGGTTACGGGTTACGGGTTAAAGTCCAGCGTTTCATAAGTTCAGTATTATCGGAAAGGAGGTCTAATCCGGTCATTCATCTTACCGCCTTTAGGCGGAAGATTTTCGCGCGAGCGAGGAAATCGAGAGTTTGCGCGGCCCGCAGGTCCCACCGCCGCGCTGCCTGCTGCGGCGGTTTAAGTTATGGCCGGCGGTCCCACCGCCTTACCGCCGCCGATTCTCTTCCAGCCGCCGGACGGTATCGAGGATGTCGTTCAATTTGAAGGGCTTGGCCACGAAATCGAAAGCCCCCTTTCGGAACGATTCCTTGGCTGTATCCGAGGTAGCAAACCCGGTTATGACTATGACACCCGTATCGGGGGCAAGCTCCTTGATTCGCTCCAGGAAATGCATTCCGTCGGTTCCCTTCATCTTCAGGTCGGTAATGACGATATCGAACCGCTTTTCCTCGATCCTGGCCATCGCCGATGCACTGTCGTTAAAGGTTTCCACGTCGTAGCCCGCCTTTTGGAAAGCGGGCTTCAGACGTTTACAAACGATAGGCTCATCGTCCAGGATAAGAATCTGCGTCTTTTGGGCGCAGTTCGCACATGGGGGCATCTTTAACCTCCGTAATGGTCTGGATCCTTTGCATGAACTTGGCCAAATGCAGGTCGACCTGTTCATCGCTGATCATGCTGACATCAAGTTGGCGCGTATAGCCTACCAGACCGCCCAGCACCTTCATTTTGGAGATCATCCATTCTTTGGACATTTTCTTTAGCCTGCCGACAATCAAATCTCCATGGACTTCCACCCGGAAATCGTAGCATTCCATGACTTCAGCGATAAACCTGGCCCTGCGGGAGCGGCGCTGAACATTGGAAACACCGCCCAGAAATCGAAAATAGATGTAGTTATCGTTCAGTTCGTCTCCAATATAGGCGTCCAGGATGGTGAAGTGATAACCGAGCCTCAGGTGGAGATTCATGTACTTGTCGGATATCACGGCCAGGTTGCGTCCGACCTCTTCGGGGCTGGCCAGCGATGAGCTGAATGTCCTGGTGAAGCTCGACATCATGCTCCCCAGGTCCACGGCAACCGGATTGGTTTCCCACATACCGCTTTCCGAAAGTCCCTGCAGGAGCGCTTTCATCGGCGTGGATTCAATTTGCTCCACGGTCAGGGTTCGGGCTTCAGGAGCCACACTCGTGCCCTTGTCTATGTCGATCACCACCAGGCCAAGCGGGATGGAGGACGCCAGCCGCTTAGGCGTCCTGTCGTGATATCTCTGGAAGTTTTCGCTCAGGTCTATGAGTCTCTCGACCGCCTTTTCATGAACGAACCGGGTGATGTCATGAAAGGTTTGGCAGCGGGCCGCTTTGAAAGACTCGCTGTGTGGATCGACCAGGTTGAGAGGGTTCACTTTCTTTAGGATCCTTCTGAGCAAGCGGTATTCGTACGACTCCTCGAACACTTCCTCCTGGGTGATCTCAAATTGGCTCAATTCGCTGACGGTCCCTTCATAGACCACATTCCGGATGGCGTCCAGGGTCACCTCATCACCCGTCTTGAGAACTCTTGTGGCCACCCCGGTGTCCACCACGGTCGGGACCCGGTATTCGCGCGCCAAAGTGGCCATATGCCCCGTGGCGGAACCTATATCGGTAAGTATGCCCCTGGCCTTGCGCATGATCCGCGAATATTTGGGAGAAGTGTAGCGAGCCACCAGGATCGACCCATAGGGAAAATCATTCAGGTCGTCATCCGAGGCGGCCACGTACACTTTTCCGGATGCCACGCCTCCCTGGACTACGGTCCCTTTGCCGGAGAAAAGCACCTGGGCCGACAGGGCTTCATTATCGATAACGGGCTGGTGGAGCTCAGGCTGATTGGGACGAATGTTAAGCGGCCTCGATTGAAGTATATAGAGATTGCCTTTGCCGTCGAAGGCCCATTCAACATCCTGTGGGCGTCTGTAATATCTTTCGATCATTATGCCCGTTTGTGCAAGCCTCTGGATGTGTTCGGATGAAAGACTCGACGCGTCCTGCAGGTCCGGGGGAATGTCAACCCAGGCCGTTCCGCCGTCTTTTTCCATGACCAATTTGCTGGCCTTGCGCCCTAAATCCTTCGACAGGACTTGGTGGGGCGGCATCCTGTCCAGAACGATCGTGTCGGATTCCGCGAGTCCCTCCACAACCGCCGGACCAAGGCCCCAGGCGGCGCTTATCATAATCGCTTCTTTTTGCTGTGGAAGCGGGGCGTAAGTGTACATGGCGCCGCTGACCTCGGCCTCCACCATCAACTGGCACCCGACCGCCATGGCTGTTTCACTCTCACGGTAGCCCCTGTGCAGCCTGTACTTCCAGGCTTCGGGAGCATAGGCGCCTGCTATCACCCGCCGGTAGGCTTCCAGAATGCCCTTTCTCGGGACGTTGAGCACACTCTCATACTGACCGGCAAAACTGAATTCACTGTCCTCCCCCCAGGCGCTGCTCCTCACGGCAAAGCGCAAAGGTTTTCCCTTGTGCCTGCCCTCGATGGTATCCAGCATTCCGTTTATGCTCGAAATTATCTGCCTGGGGATGGTCCCCTTGAAAATACGCCCGCGCACGTCATCGCACATGGCTTCGAACGAGGTCTCGTCTTTTTGGTCCAACGCGGCCAGCGAATCTTCTATGTGCTTGCCAAGGTCGTTTGCTTTCATAAAATCGAAGAAAGCCTTGGTCGTTATGACGAAACCATCCATCGTAGGCAGTCCAAGCGTATTCCGAATGTCTCCGAGGTTAGCAAACTTGTTGCCCACCTCATCGTTTGAGTCGCCGTTGAGGTCGTCAAGGAGGACCGCTTGCCTGGTCATGGGAAAGGCGCGTCTTCCGGCCAACTCCTCCTGGATTTCGTTTTGAATCCGCTCGAAAGCGATAAAAAGCTCAACATTCTCGTTCTGGGTCATAACACACAGGTCTGAAATCAGCTTGAAGACGAGATCGCCGACGTTCTCGCTTATATCCAGTACGTACTGGCGGTCAAAGACGTACTCTCCCCCAAGCTTGTCGCCCATGTCGGACATGAGCTCAAGGATGGTGTTGTTCCGCTCCAGGATGCTCCTGAATTTTTTGAAGAGCACCGAGAAGGGAAGAGTAGGTTTTTGAGGAGACCAGAAGGATAGTAAATCCTTCAGACCGTGCATGACACCCATTCAACCCGCCTCGCGGCATTTTTCACCGCTCACCGCTCTTTCGTCTTTTCCCTTCACCCTTCACCCTTCACCCTTCACCCATCACCCATCAATGGCTCCCTTTACTCTGGAAGATCAGTCCAATCCCAAGGCCGGCAATGAGGGCGATAACGGTCGCGAGAATCCCGTAAAGGGCCGAGTGGTCGAAAGCGAGTTCGGCCAGAAGAGCAGGGAAACCCACCAGTTTGACATTAACCGGCTGTTCGGCCCGGGCGACTATCTCACCGTTCCTTATTGCGTCGACTTCGACCACGTAGGAGCCCGGAGTCAGGCGGGAGGGGATAGGGACATCTGCCCGGAATGTTTTCCTCCCCTCAGATGCGCTCTGATAGGAGATGTTTCCAAACATTTCCCGGTATAGTCCTTCCTTTTGCTTCAATTTGAGAAATTCCTCGACGGCATTTTCGTGCCTCCCGCCGCTGGCTTCCACCTGGACGGTCCCCTTGAGGCCGGAGAGTCTCAAGGCCCCGATCGAAACGCCTCCTTTGGCTTCGAGGCTGTCGAAGTCAACTGCCGACGAGACCAGGCAGACACTGGGCGCTCCCTTGAAGGTGATCGAATCGAGGTTCATCCACATAATGCCCCCCACTTTTCCTTTCTCCTTCATGTGTAGATCGCAGGAAGCCCCTATGAATCGAACGATTGCTTCGCTGTCCGCGGGTATGAATCCGGTTGCGGTAATCACGGTCCCGTTATAAAGAGCGCCAATGTTGATGGCCGCCGGCTCGACCCCCGTTACCCTGGCAGCGTCTTGAGCCGCGGCAGCAGAAACTGTAAGGATGCACAACGTGACGAAAATATAGATAACTATTCCCGTTCTGTTTTTCACTTTTGCCTTTTTACTTTTTACTTTTGCCTTTTCACTTTGCTTCATCAGTGTCCCCCAAGATAGGCCAGAAGAACTTCAGGCCTGGCAAGCAGTTCGTAGAGCATTTTGAACATCACCACGAGCACCAGCGAAGCAAGAAGTATCTTGAGTTGGTCGCCGCGCAGTTTTTTCCCCAGCTTGGCCCCTACCTGGGCGCCTATGGACGATCCGATGAGCAGAAGAAGCGCTAGAATGAAATCAACCGTGTGGTTTCTCCATGCCTGCATGATTGTAACATTGATACAGGTGAAAAGAATCTGGAACAGACTCGTTCCAACGACGACGTGCATGGGCATCCTGAGGAGGTAAACCATTACCGGGACCATAATGAAGCCTCCGCCCACGCCCATTATGGCGGCCAGGATTCCGACGAGCGTTCCGAGAACGAGCGGCATGAGCGCTGAAAGCCGCACCCCTGATCTTGGGAACTCCATCTGCCAGGGCAATATTTTCGACATGCGTCCATAGAGCGATTCTTTTTTGACCCTATGCGATGGGGTTTCTATTTGGGCCTTGCGCATCGACTGGAGGCTTTCGGCGAACATGTAGCTCCCTATGATTCCGAGCATGAGCACATAGGTGAGATTGATCAGAAAATCGGCGTTGCCGAGCTGCCTGAGGACCTTAATGATCTGCACCCCCGCCGTGCCGCCCACAACTCCGCCGATCAGGAGCAGCAGGCCCATTTTGAAGTCGACGTTGCCGAGGCGGAAATGCGCAACAGTGCCGGACGTCGAGGCCCCAACGATCTGGTTGGAATCTGAAGCTGCCGCCACAGTCGGGGGAATGCCGAACATTATCAGAAGAGGCGTCATCAGGAACCCGCCGCCTACCCCGAAGATTCCCGACAGCAGGCCAACCGCGCCTCCTAAACCCAGAATTAAGAGCGTGTTGACACTATTCCCGGCAATTGGAAGATAAAGGTGGAAAATGTTCATGACTGTTGCTCTCTCCTGTCTGAAGATTTTGCGCCTTTCGGGGGCTTACCAGCTCGACCCGGCACGCGATGCGATGTTGAATTTTGCGAATACGCGCCAAGTCCCGTTCACAATTGGGGTTTTCCCCGACGGGATACTCGGCTATCACCAGCGTGATCCTGTTCTGTTCGACGAACCGGATCACTTCTTCCTCGTAGTTGCCTTCGGAAATGAAATAGTCGATTCTGGAACCTTCAGACTTCGCAATAGTAATGAGGAGTTCGAGGCGCTCACGGGTAACGCATGGAACGTCGTACTCCTCGCTTTTCGCGCCCTCTACGGAAGGCGGCAGCACCAGGAGGGCATAGAGCTTTGCCTCTATCCGCCCGGCCAGCGAAATCGCCCTTGACAATGCGCCCCAGGAACCGTTCCAGCAGTTCATGCTAACCAGTATGCGTTCCATGATAATCCCTTCGGTAAGCACCTCCGGGGAAACCTTTGGCAAGCAATGTGCCAAAACGGCAAGAGCAAACAATTACGCGGCTCTCCTTAAAATGACGGTTGCCTTATAACCAGCGGTCGGAGCTTTACTGTTTCAAAATGAAATAACAGTCTATATAATAGCAGAGTCCCATTCCATTTTGGAACAGGCTTTTTCGAGCATCGGAGGTGATGAATGTCCATACACATCTGGCGCAATCCCGTCTTCAGGTGGGTCTTCGGTTCCATAAAAGGGCAGATATTTGTCGTCTTCGCGGTAACCTTTATCTCCCTGTCCGCCTTGACGCTTCTCAACCTTTGGAGCCTGTCGACGGTAAAGGGCCGTCTTCTCAAGGGTGAACTCTATTACGACCTCCTTAATAACACGCTCGAAATGCGCCGCTTCGAGAAGAATTACCTTTTTTACTATGACGATGCGAGCCTTCAAGAAGGCAGGTATTACCTCAAGTATATCACATCTATTGTCAAGGAGCTGTCTGAAGATATCGTAGATATTACCGACCGCGCAACTTTCGAAAAATTCAGCGCCGTTCTGGGCAACTACGAGAGGATGCTCAGCTTATCCGAAACCAGCGGCAGAGCCGCTGTAAACCCCGACCGGATGCGCCAAACCGGCAAGGAACTGACCGATTTCGCCGATAAGTTCCTAAGGATCAAGCAGGATAGAATTCGCTCAGATATCGTGGAAGTCTCGATCCTCCCTTTCGCCTTCCTCGGGGTATTTCTCCTTCTTATGGTTCTCGTGATGAGGCTGGTCTCGGCGGGGTTGCTCCGCCCTTTGACGCTGCTCCAGACCACTATCCAGGGTGTGGCCAAGGGTAATTATAGCCCCGCCTCCTATGAAGGATTGAAGACCGATGAGATGCATGGGCTGATAGGGGCCTTCGACCGAATGGCCCGGGAGTTGGAAGCGAACCAGGAGCACCTGCTTCAGGCCAGGAAGATGGGGGCGCTGGGCACGTTCACGGCAGGCATCGCCCATGAGATCAATAATCCGCTCAATAACATTTCTCTAACGGCGGAGAGCTACCTGGAAGAATACGGCGACGGGATGGATGACGAGGCCAGGGAATTCATAAATGATGTCCTCATACAATCGGAGAGGGCATGCGATATCGTCAAAAACCTCCTCGACTTCTCGCGCACCGAAAGGCCGGACCTCTCCAGCCTGGAGGCCCGGGAAATCGTTCGCAGCACGGTCGCCCTGGTGAAAAATCAGGTTATGCTCGCCGGAATAAAGCTGGACACGGAAATTCCTGAAGCCCTTCCTCCCGTTCGCGGAAGCATAAGGAATCTTCAGCAGGTCTTTATGAACCTGCTTCTAAACGCCATACAGGCAATGCCCAACGGCGGGACCATAACGATAAGAGTTGCTGAGGAGCCCCCGGACTTCGTTCGTTTCGAAATCCGTGACACCGGGGCGGGAATGGACTCCGAGCAGATCGAACACATCTTCGAGCCTTTTTTTACCACCAAGAGCGCTGGCCTGGGCACCGGGCTGGGACTGGCCGTCGTCTATTCCATCGTAAAAAGGCACGGGGGCCGGATAGAGGTAAGTAGCGAAATCGGCAAGGGGACTGTTTTCTCCGTATTTCTGCCGGCATCGGGGGAAGCGAAAGACGAAACCTCGGAAGCGGAAAGCGTGAAGCTGGGGGCGTGAAGACGGAGGACTGAGGACTGAGAAGAAAACGATGAACAGTCAGGTGCGGATAGCAATAGTTGACGATGAGGTCGTGGTGTGTCCATCGGAAGCGGAAAGCTGGGAGCTTGAAGATATGACTCTCCCCGTTCCTTGCTCCCTGCTCCCTTTCCTTTTGTCTTTTCCCTTCACCCTTCACTCTTCAACCTTCACTGGTTATCGATGAACAGCCAGGTGCGGATAGCTATAGTTGACGATGAGGTCGTGGTGTGTCGCCGCCTTAGCCAGGCGCTTTCAAAGGATGGCTACCAGGTGGAGGCGTTTACGACAGGACGCTCGTTTTTGGATCGAATGCTTACTGAGCCTTTCGACCTGGTATTTTGTGATTTGCGGCTGCCGGATACCGGCGGCATGGAAATCCTTTCCCGGTGCAAAGCGATACGAAGCGACGCCGAGGTGATCATCATCACCGGTCATGGAAGCATAGACAGCGCCATCGACGCCATCAAGGACGGCGCATATCACTACGCGACAAAACCTCTTAAGCTCAACATTATCAGGGTCCTGGCAAAAGGTGCGCTGGAGCGGATAAGCATGCGCCAGGAAAACCTGCGCCTGCGCGAAGCCTTGAAGAGCTCGGGCGGCTCGGCCACAATCATAGGCAACAGCCCGGCAATCAAAGAGCTTTTCTCGATGGTTCAAAAAATCGCCGAGGTCGACTGCAACATCTTGCTCCAGGGCGCAAGCGGCACCGGCAAGGCCCTGGTGGCGAGGGCCATACACCTGTTGAGTCCGAGAAAAGACCATCCGTTTGTAAGTTTCAATTGCGGCGGGTTCACCGCAGAACTCATCAGCAGCGAGCTTTTCGGCTACGAGAAAGGAGCTTTCACAGGGGCTGCGGCCACCAAGATCGGCCTGCTTGAATCCGCATCGAAAGGGACGGTGTTCCTTGACGAAGTCGGCGAGATGCCGCCCGCTATGCAGGTTAAGCTCCTCCACGTCATACAGGAGAGGCGAATCCTTCGCGTCGGAGGCATTCGTCCGATCGATCTTGACATCCGCATCATCGCCGCCACCAACAGGGACTTAAAACATGAAGTAGCGCAGGGCAACTTCAGAGAAGACCTTTTCTACCGCGTGAACGTGGTGACCATACCCTTGCCTTCGCTTAGCGAACGCCGCGACGACATACCGCTTCTTGTAAACCACTTCATCGAAAAATACCGCGCGGCTTTCCGGAAAAATGTCACGACCATTCAGCCCCAGGCGCTCCAGATCCTCATGAGCTACACCTTTCCGGGAAACGTGAGGGAGCTGGAAAATATCATCGAACGCGCCGTCGCCCTGACCGACTGCGATCATATCAGGCCTCAGGATTTGCCCCAGGACATTCAGCATCTTGAGTTCGATACCGTCGAGGGCGAGGGACTTCTTCCCCTGGACGAATTCGAGAAGCGCTACATCGCAAGGGTCCTGGAGACGACCGGCTTCAACAAGGGCCTAACCGCCCAGATCCTCAACATCCCCCGCACAACCCTGTGGCGAAAGCTCAAAGAATATAAAATCCAGTGAGCGGTGAAGAGTGAGCGGGAAAGGCAATTGGGAATTAGGAATGAGGAATCATGGAGAACGCTTATTTTCGTAACAGTTGTTCATGTCCCGTCGGGGCGTCGTAAAACCATAAAAAGTACGCTCCCCTGGGTGGCCCGGACCCTCACTGCGTTACGGGTCTGCGCTATACGCATTATGCGCTGTGATGCGTCTAGTCCGGCGCCCGATCGTTTGTGAGGGCGCACTCGTAACCGGGGCGCGGAGCGCCAAGAGGTCTCGTACGCAATAAGACATAGGTGTTTTTCCACCCAGTCCTCAGCCCTCTGTCCTAATATGGCCCAACTCGCTATGCGATTTGGATCAATGACCAGTGGCGGCGTATCTCTTTTGAATGGTCAAGGGATAGAGCCGATGATGTTCTTTTTGAGGACTATCATTGATACAAGGAGATTTAAGATGCTCCCAAAGCACAGACCCATACATCCGGGTGAATTTATCAAGGAAGACATCCTGGTTGAGTTTGGCCTGACCCAACAGCAATTGGCAGATAGGCTCAAAGTTCATCGCAGGACCATAAACGAGATTGTCAAAGGAAAGCGAAGCATAAGCGCTGATATGGCTTTGCGCCTCGGCAAGTTTACAAACACAAACCCACAAATGTGGCTGAACCTCCAGAACGCTCTCGACTTGTGGGACGCCTATCACCAAGCCGACCAGTCGCGATGCATAGATTGCATATCATCTGCTTGTTGAATTTGGATGAGAATCAAGCAGGCGCAAAATTTGCGACTAAATTGTTGCTGCCGTTGATGACGGGCTCTATCATTTCCCACTTGTCAGGGTCGATCGTAGTAGTCCCGGACAGCTGATATGGTACTCTCTTCGATTTATACAAACATTACTATTGTCAATAGTTCTATTGGTACTTACCATTCGACTCGGTATTATTATCGGTGCTTCGAAATTAAAGGTGGGTATCTACCACCGTGGCCTATCATATATGATGGGTTTTATCTTGCCGGTCAAGTTCTGAGCAGTGCATCCAACCGCTTGCTGCAAAGCGCCGGATATGTCATGCAATGTCTTCATAAAGGCAGGTTATCGGTTTGTTACCCTGATAAGGAGAACCGATGCGGCAACCTTTGCTCTTGGCAGTATGTGCATTAATACTGCTGGTGTCCCCTCCTACGGTAGGACAAAGTCAAGACGAACGTGGAATTCCCGAAGCCATGCAGTCTGTCCCGGCGGAGAAGCGACAGATACTGCTTCTCAAGAGCTACCAGCGCGGTCTGCCCGTGCCGGACAGCATCGACAGAGGCATCCTGGCCATGCTGCAGGAGCGCGGCGTCAGCGTCGACGACATTTACATCGAACACCTCGATCTCGCCCGCACGCCCGGCAGCCGGCATCGTGTCAGAATGGCAGAAATGCTGCGTCATAAACTGGCGGGCAAGCCTATCGGCGTTGTCATCGTCGAGGGTGATCCGGCAATTGATTTCATGGCCAGGGAGGGAAAGGACCTCTTCCCAGACGCCGCGTTGCTCACATTGATCGCGCCGGATATAGGTCCCTTGCGCGGCGGTCCACGCAAGTTGATGGACATTCCCTGGCGGGTCGATCCTGCCGGCACACTGCGCGCGGCGCTCGATCTGTTCCCCAAAACCCGACGAGTTTTTGTTGTCACCGGAGCCAATGACAACGTCCTGCCGTTTCTTGACGAAGCCAGGAAAGCGTTCGCCCCGTTGAAAGACAAACTGGATTTCCAATACACAAACGACATGACCTACGAGGAGATGATGCGGCGAATATCCACCCTCCCCCCGGATACCGTAATCATCTATTCACCTTACTTTAACGACACGTCCGGCCGGTCGTTTGTGCCGGCTGAAGTTGTCGAAGAGGTGAGTAAGCAGGCCGCCGCTCCGGTCTTTGCAACTCTGGATGCCTTTCTGGGACACGGCATCGTCGGCGGCTCGCTGTTGAAAACGGAGGAGATCGGCAAAAAAGCCTGCGAGGTCGCACTGGACTATCTGAGCGGACGTCTCAAACTCGTTGAGCCGGTGACGACTTTCTACACTCCCACCCAGATGATATTCGACTGGCGCGAGCTCACCCGCTGGAAAGCAGACATTTCGCGGTTGCCCGGGGACAGCATCATGATCAACGTCCCCACCACCCTTTGGGGTCAATACAAGAAAGAAGTCATCGAGGCGACGGTCGCTTTTCTGACTCTGGCTGTTTTGATCGTTGTCTTGCTGATCCTTAACCGCCGCCTGATGCGGACGAGAGTTGTCGCAATCGAAAGCGAAGCGCGCTTCAAGGTGATGCTGGAAAGCGCTCCCGAAGCGATTGTAGTCTACGACATCGACCTTAGGAGGATTGTCAACGCCAACGCCAAGGCAGAGCAGTTCTTTGGCCGCAGCAAAGAGAAGCTGCTTCCGGGAGGGCTGGAAATGTTTTATTCGCCAGGCCGGCCGGACGGGGAGAATGTTGCCGGGAATGTGAACAATGAAATCTTGCGCGCAATGGCGGGAGAAGAGGTGGTGTTCGAACAGGCCTTGCACAGAGATGACGGCACGGACCTGACTTGCGAGGTCAGGTTTGTGAGACTGCCTTACCATGATCAACGGCTGTTGCGGGGCAGCTTCATCGACATCACGGATCGCAAGCGGGCCGAGGAGGAGCGCAGGAAATTAGAAGAACGTTTGCAGCGCGCGGAGAAAATGGAGGCGCTGGGCACTTTGGCAGGAGGTGTCGCCCATGACCTCAATAATGTTCTGGGCGTTGTCGTCGGTTACTCTGAGCTGCTTCTCTATTCTCCGGACGTATCAAGTTCGACAAAATCCAAGGCTGCTGAGATTCTGAGGGCAGGACAGAAAGCAGCGGCGATAGTTCAGGACCTGTTGACTCTGGCGAGGAGAGGGGTCCAACACAGGGACGTGTTGAATCTGAACAGGGTCTTGCTGGCAAGTCAGAGTTCCCCTGAATTTGCCAAAATAGTTTCCGGGCACTCCAACATAATGGTCGAGACCGATCTTGAGTTGGATTTACTGAACATCACCGGCTCTTCCGTTCATCTTGAGAAATCCTTGATAAACCTGGTAAGCAATGCTGTGGAGGCGATGCCGCATGGTGGCACCCTGACGATAAGAACCGGGAACCGGTATCTGGATAAACCCGTTTCGGGATACGATACGGTAAGGGAGGGAGATTATGTTGTGCTTTCCGTATCCGACACCGGCGATGGGATATCGGCTGGCGATCTGAAGCGGATCTTCGAGCCCTTCTTTACGAAAAAAATCATGGGAAGAAGCGGGACGGGACTGGGATTGGCTGTGGTTTGGGGTACGGTCAAGGACCATTACGGCTACATTAACGTAGAAAGCGAGGAAGGGAAAGGAACCGCCGTCACCCTATATTTCCCGGTCACCCGGGAAGACATTACCGCGGAGCAGGTTTCCGTGTCCGCTGCTGAATACATGGGAAACGGTGAATCCATCCTGGTTGTGGACGACGTTAAGGAGCAACGTGAGCTTGCCCTGGAGATGCTCAAAAAACAAAACTACAGGGTAGCCACTGTCCCCAGTGGTGAAGAAGCCTTGGAATACCTGAAGCTGCATCGGGTTGATCTGGTAGTTTTAGATATGATCATGGACCCTGGTATGGATGGGTTGGACACCTATTCGAAAATACTCGAAATCCATCCCGGGCAGAAAGCTATAATCGTCAGCGGTTTTTCGGAGACGGAACGGGTCGCCAAAGCTCAGGCCATGGGCGTCGGCGCCTACGTGAAGAAACCTTATGTGCTGGAGAAACTGGGATTAGCTGTCAGGAAGGAACTCGATCGACAGGCATAACCTGCACCCCTGAAATGGATGGTCAGTTCTTCAAAATCCCACCGCAGAGATATGAGTCGTTCGATCTTGTCTTTTGGTTGCTGAGTTGCTTTTCTCTGCGGTCTCTGGTTCGAAAAGTTCATCGCGGGCATGGCCCTGGGAGCGCAGCGTGGTCTCGGCCCTACAAAAATGTCGCGTCTTTTCATGGTGTCCGGGTGTCCCTCAGGGACATGAGATGCTGTGGTGGATCTAATCCCGCAATCCCGAATCGAATAGCTTCGCGATTATCTCGTGTATATCCAGCCCTTTTTTCCTGAATCCCTCCACGCCGAAGACCATGTTCGCTTCCAGGACGTAATACTCTCCGGCGTGCTCGCAGATATCGAGGCCCACTTCATCGAAGCGGCACCTGCGGGCGGCCTGCAACGCAAAATCGAGCGCTTCGGCCGGAATGTCTTCAAAGGAGACTGTCCCTCCCTGAGAGACATTGTTTCTAAAATCACCCGTCCTGTGAATGCGCCAATATGCGTGAACCAGCTTGCCGCTTATGACCACCGCCCTCAAATCCCGCTCGATCGGAAGGTACTCCTGGATGTAGGCCGGGTTATGCCCCTTGAGATAACTGGAAAGTTCTTCCCGACACCGGATGAGGAAGACGCCCGCGCCACGGGAAGACCCAACAGGTGTTTTTGCAACGAAGGGATAGCTGAAATCGCTTTCGACCCGCTCGGAAGCGTTACTTCCGTAATAGATGCGAGTTCTTGGATGAGGTATTTCGAGCAGGCTGAAAAGATTGGTCTGCGCGATCTTGGAACCAAGAAAATGGTAATAGTTGTTTGGAAAAACATCGAGTCCCACTGCCTGCAAGACCTCGCAGTAAACCGGACCGGGATAGCATACCTTTTCGGCTAGCAGGATTTCCCTTTGCACCTCCTCCGGGAAGTCGCTCCAGTTCGGTTTCACTCCGACGCACCGCACCGAGCTTTTTCTTAGCCTCTTCCCTAAAGATATTATTTGCGTCGGAAGCCTCTTCATACTTCCTGTACCTATATTGGCCGTGCATAAGGAAAAGCGGGGCATTCGAATCCCGGTCCCCGCTGTTGAGCTGTAACCTTTTTGTAACCGCTCGATGATATGGATATTCGTAAACCATTATAGCATTTGTTTCGTCTTTGCCGGTGCAGCATTTGTTCAATCTTTTGATTGTTACGGTGAAGGCGGTTGAGACCCCGGGAGGAGATGAGAATATGAGCATTGAAACAGTTATGCGCAAGTATGAGAAAGGCCTGAGGTTTCTGAGTAATGTCACGGGGGTTGGCGTCACAGAGAAGGACGGAGAAGAGGTGATCGTTGTTAGTGTAAAAAGAAAGCTCCCGGAATCAGCATTGCAGTCATGGGAAATAATCCCGGATGAGTTGGACGGCTATAGGACCGTAGTGAAAGAGGAAGCTTGAATGGCAATTAGGAATGAGGAATTAGGAATTATGGAGAACGCAACTTTTCGCAGGAGCTATTGGCATCCCTGTGGGACGGCCGGAAACCGGACCTGGGAGGACTGAGTAAAAGCGGAGTACGGAACATTGGGGACAACTGTTCATGTCCCTTGGGGACACCTGGAACCATGAAAAGACGCGACATCTCTGTCGGAGCGGCTTCCAGCCGCGACCCATGCGCTTCGGACCGATGCTTTTCCTTCACTCCTTCGATCCCTCTTCGTGAGCGAGCATGAATTAAAAAATTCGTATAGCCCGGGCCGATCTGCCTTAGCATTTGGCTCTTATCTTTCTTCCTTTCTTCGTGTCCTCGTGGTGGAAAAGTATCCACAGGCAAAAATGGTCCCGGATATCCCGGGCGCCGGACTATAAGCGTGGCAGCATCTCATGCGTATAGCGCAGACCCGAAGCGTAGTGAGGATCCCACCGGCCAATGGACAATGCGCTTCTCGATCAATATATTAAACGCGAGCCTGGTTCACCTCTGACTGATACTCAAAACTGAAAATTAATCATGGCCATCATCAGCATGCTCAAAAAAATATCGGACAACGTTTGGGAGATCCCGGCGGACTACAAGCAAGGAATGCGCGTACCAGCCCGCATCTACGGAACGGAGAAGCTGGTGACGGAGATGGATGAGGGGGTCGTGGACCAGGTGACAAATGTCGCCACATTGCCCGGCATACAAAAATACGCCTTCTGCATGCCGGACGGCCACTGGGGGTATGGTTTTCCGATAGGCGGTGTGGCCGCTATGGACGAACGGTCCGGGGTTATTTCACCGGGCGGAATCGGGTTTGACGTAAATTGCGGCATGCGGCTTGTCCTGACCACTCTCACCTACGATGAAATAAAAGAGCACATAAAAGAACTGGTGGACAGGCTCTTCCAGCGGGTTCCGGCCGGGGTGGGCAGCAGCGGATTTGTTAAACTCTCCCATGACGAGTTCCGGACACTCGTCGAAAAGGGTGCCCGGTGGTGCGTTAAAAACGGCTACGGGTGGGAGGAAGACCTGGAGCGCACCGAAGAATTCGGCCAAATAAGCGGCGCGGATTCATCCAAGATCAGCCAGAAGGCGGTCGATAGAGGATACAAACAGATCGGCACTCTTGGCTCCGGAAATCACTACCTGGAAATCCAGGTAACCAGGCGTGAAAACATCTTCGATAATGAGCTTGCGGAGGCTTTCGGACTGAGCATTCCCGACCAGGTCGTGATAATGTTTCATTGCGGCAGCCGCGGATTCGGCCACCAGGTCGCAACCGATTATCTCCAACTATTTCTGAAGGTAATGGAAAAAAAATACGGCATCAAAATCCTCGACCGCGAACTTGCCTGCGCTCCGTTTAATTCCCCTGAAGGACAGGACTATTTCGCCGCCATGAAATGCGCGATCAACATGTCTTTCGCAAACCGGCAGGTGATTCTGCACAGGATTCGCGAAGTCTTCTCGGACGTCCTTCGAAAAGACCCCTCCGATTTGGGACTGCGCCAGGTATATGACGTCGCCCACAACACGGCCAAGCTCGAAACCCATACCGTTGACGGCAGGCAGCAGCGTCTTTTGGTTCATCGAAAAGGGGCAACCAGAGCGTTCGGACCCGGCGCCGAGGGACTCCCGGCGATATACCGCAAAAGCGGGCAGCCGGTGATTATCGGCGGGAGCATGGAAACCGGTTCTTATCTGCTTGCCGGTGTCGATTCGGGAGACCAGACATTTTTCAGCACCGCTCATGGCAGTGGAAGGACCATGAGCCGACACAAGGCAAAGAAGATGTTCCATGGCAAAACGCTTCAGCAGGATATGGAGCGCCGAGGCATCTATGTGCGCACGGCTTCCTGGTCCGGTCTGGCGGAAGAAGCCGGGCCGGCTTACAAGGATATCGACGAGGTAGTCGAAGCCACGGAGGCCGCCGGAATCAGCAAAAGGGTAGCCCGGTTCGTGCCGGTGGGAAACGTCAAAGGATGAAGAAAGGCAATCAGGAATTAGGGATTAGGAATTATGGAGAGCGTGGTAACAGCTTTGCATGTCCCCATGGGCCACCCTGAAGCCATAAAAAGTCGCGACATTTTCGTAGGGCTGAGACCACGCTGCGCTCCCAGGGCCATGCCCGCGATTAACTTTTCGTAACAAGCAAAAGTCAACCTGGCGCAGTGAGGTCAATGCCCAAAACCCCGATCATGCTCATCACCGGAAGTCTAGGCAGCGGCAAGACGACCTTGCTCAAGCACATGCTTGACTCCGCCATCCCGGCCGGCGGTCCTGCCTCGCCTGCGGCTATTCTGCAAGCAGGCACCCTGGAAGGCGGTCCCACCGCCCCTGCCGCCCGTATTGCGGTGCTCATGAATGAGTTCGGCGAACTGGGAATCGACAGCAGAGTGATAAGCGGCAAAAATATCGATATCATAGAGCTTGCAGGCGGGTGCGTTTGCTGCTCTATGACCGGAGAGTTCGAAGCCGCAGTCAGGGAAATCATTGAATCGATCGGGCCTGATTTCATTGTCGTGGAGGCTACGGGCGTAGCCGAATCGGACGCTCTGGTTTTCGAAGTCGAGGACAACCTTCCGGAAGTCCGGCTTGACAGCGTTGTTTGCATCGTAGACGCATGGCTCGGCACCAGGCATCCTTATGTCGGGTACACATCCAGGACTCAGATAGCTTCAGCCGACATCATCCTGATAAATAAAGTCGACCTTGTGACGCCGGCCGAAGCCGGGAGCGTCGAAAACGAGGCCAGAAAGTACAACGATCGCGCTACCTTTCTGCGGACTGTTAACTGCAGCGTGGATACAAATCTGCTCCTGGGACAAACGTCCTCGCTCAGGGAGAAGCCACTGCTCTTTGCGTCCGGAGTTAAGCTTGACTCATTTATCTGGACTACTGAGAAGGTGCTCGATAGAGAGAAATTCGATCGACTGGTCCGTGAGCTTCCGGCGGAGTTGATTCGCGCCAAGGGTTTTGTGCGTTTTCGAGACGGGGGCCTCCTTTTCAATTATGTCGTCGGGCGTGTCGATTACGAAGAATTTGATGTGGAGAGGACCGAACTGGTCTTCATCGGCGAAGACATGGACAGGCGGAGTCAGGAAATCGAGAACGGGCTGAAGGGTTGCATTTCTCAAAGGTGAGACAAATGCCGTTTGAATTTCTGGATGAAGTCGCTACAGCCGACGTTGCCTTCGAAGCATGGGGGGAGACTGTCGAAGAGATGTTCATATCGGCTGCCGAAGCCACAATGAACGTGATGGTCGCTGACCTCGAAAAAATCGAGCACCGTGAAAAACGTGTAATCGAAATCATTTCCGACGCCCTCGATATGCTCCTTTTCAATCTGCTCCAGGAGATCATCTTCTTTAAAGACGCCGAGCAACTTCTTCTTAGAATCGAGGAGGCAAAGATCTCACGTGAGAACGGAGGTTACCTCGTGAAGGCAACCTCTTGGGGTGAACAGATTGACCCCGCACGCCACCAACTGATTGTCGACGTAAAAGCGGTGACCCTCCATAAGTTCAAAGTGGAAAAGACCCCACGCGGCTGGGAAACATTCATCATTTTGGACATATGAGCAAGCTGGTTCGAAAGTTTCGTTCTCCATAATTCCTAATTCCTCATTCCCCCGATCAGAGACACTCCGGGGGCAGGCTCTAATTCCTAATTGCCTTTATCGCGCTTCACTAAAATTAATGACAATTTTGTGTGACAATTTTGTTCACATTTGTTATTCGTTATTCTTCCCTCTAAAAACACGGATAATCACAATGTTAGAGCAGGTAGAAAAAATGCCGGACGATTTTGGTTTGATAGAACTGAGAGCGCTGCACGAGATAGCGAGGGTCCTTTGCCACTCAAGTGAGCTGAAGGACCAGTTGCAGGAAACACTTGACGTTCTCAGCGCCCGCCTTGGGATGGAACGTGGGATGATCTCAGTGCTGGACCTGCAGACGGGTGATGCATGGCTGGATGTTGCCCGGGGCGTCGATGTCGAGACCGGACAAATCACCTACAGGCCGGGCGAAGGAATCACCGGGAAAGTAGCGCAGACCGGGCGCCCCATGGCAATAGCCAATCTGGGCAAGGAAGCCCATTTTCTGGACAGGACCGGAGCGCGCAAATCATTAAACCGGGCGGAGCTGGCATTTTTGTGTATTCCCATATTTTACCAGGGACGTTGCGTTGGTGTTCTCTCTGCCGACAAGCTTGCTCGGCAGGTCGAAGAGATAGGCCAGGAAGTCGGGATAATGAGCGCAGTTGCGGAATTGCTTGGTAAGGTAGTCTATTTTCGTGCCGTCGAGGAAGAAAACAGGCGCTTGAGGCGTATGCTGGCCGAGGCCAAGCGACCAACCACCAATATAATCGGACGATCGAAGGTAATTCAGGAGGTTCTTCGCCTGATCGACCAGGTTGCCGATACGAACACCACTGTTCTCATAACCGGTGAGACGGGCACCGGGAAAGAACTTGTGGCGAAAGCAATACACGACAACAGCCGCAGGACCGGCGGACCCATGATCCAGGTGAATTGCGCTGCAATGCCGGATACGCTCCTGGAAAGTGAGCTGTTCGGTCACGAAAAAGGCGCATTCACCGGGGCCATAACGCGGCGTCGCGGGCGATTTGAAGAGGCGCAGGGCGGCAGCATCTTCCTGGACGAAGTGGGGGAGCTTTCGCCGATCGCCCAGGCAAAACTGCTGCGCGTTTTGCAGGAGAGGGAATTCCAGCCGCTTGGTTCGTCAAGGACCGTCAAGGTGGACGTGCGAGTAATAACCGCTTCCAACAAAGACCTCGAAGCCGAGATCGCACTGGGCACTTTTCGTCAGGACCTGTTCTACAGACTCAATGTGTTTCCAATCTATCTGCCGCCTTTGCGCGAGCGAGGGCCCGATATCCTGCTGCTCGCCGACTATTTCGTTCTGAAATACGCCCGCGAGTTCGGCAAGGACATAAAAAGAGTCACCACCAGCGCTATAGACATGTTGATGTCCTATCACTGGCCCGGAAACGTTCGCGAGCTCGAAAACTGCATAGAACGCGCGGTCCTGCTCTCGCAGGATAACGCGATCGACTCCTGGCATCTTCCTCCAACTCTTCAGATGAAACCCGAAGGCATGCAGAACATCAGCCGTGGAAAATTGGAAGCGCTCACGAGCGCTTTTGAGCGTGACCTGATTACCGACGCCCTCAAGGACGTGCGCGGTAACCAGTCTCAAGCCGCCCGCCTGCTCGGCACCACTAAAAGAATTATTCAGTACAAGGTCGAGAAATACGGAATAGACCCACGAAGATTTCGGGCAAAGCAGACAGCGTAAGCAACCGTGAGCCGTGAACGGAATTTGAAAGGCTTCCCATTCGATCCTGATGGTCCTTTTAATGCTGTCAATCCCGTTCTTTTTCTTATATTGCTGTTGAGTCACTGGACATAAATGCCGATTTGGGTGATAATTTTTTGTTAGCTCGGTTCGCGCCACGTTAGATCGGCGGTCCCATTCGAGAGATTGTCGAAACTGTGTTTTATCAGGAGGCTTTTTAATTGAGTCCATTTTATAAGAATCTGGCTCTCTGGTTGGTAATCAGCCTGATGGTGATTCTTCTGTTCAATATGTTTCACCAGCCGCAGCGGTCCAGCCTCGAGACTACCTACAGTCAATTCCTTTCGTCCGTCCAGAAAGGCGATGTCGCCCAGGTGACTATCCAGGGCGATCATGTATTCGGCGCTTTCACCGATGGCAAGACTTTCAAGACCTTCGTTCCGCGCGATTCGGACATGATCAAAATTTTGAGGGATCATGCGGTCAATATTCAGGCCAAACCGGAGGATGAAAACCCCTGGTATTTGAGTATGCTTGCCACTTGGCTTCCAATGCTGCTTCTTGTCGGCATATGGATTTTTTTCATGCGTCAGATGCAAATCGGGGGCGGAAAGGCAATGAGTTTTGGAAAGAGCCGCGCCCGTCTGCTCAACGAAAGCTCCAAGAAGGTGCTTTTCAATGACGTGGCTGGAGTGGACGAGGCTAAGGAAGAGTTGGAGGAAATAGTAGAGTTTCTTAAGGACCCGAAAAAGTTCACCCGGCTTGGGGGCAGAATCCCAAAGGGCGTCCTGCTGGTCGGCGCGCCGGGAACGGGCAAAACTCTTCTTGCGCGGGCCATCGCCGGTGAGGCAGGGGTCCCGTTTTTCACTATCAGCGGCTCGGATTTTGTCGAAATGTTCGTAGGCGTCGGCGCTTCACGCGTGCGCGATCTTTTCCTCCAGGGCAAAAAAAATGCCCCTTGTATCATTTTCATTGACGAAATCGACGCTGTGGGCAGGCACCGCGGCGCCGGTCTTGGCGGTGGGCATGATGAGCGCGAACAGACTCTAAATCAGCTCCTGGTCGAAATGGATGGATTTGAGTCAAATGAGGGTGTGATTCTGATCGCCGCTACCAACAGGCCCGACGTGCTCGATCCGGCACTCCTGCGCCCGGGCAGATTCGACAGGCAGGTCGTTGTTCCGGTGCCCGACATAAGGGGCAGGGAAGGAATACTAAAGGTCCATTGCGCCGCAAAACCGCTTGCTCCTGACGTCGACGTTACGACGTTGGCCAAGGGAACCCCTGGATTTTCCGGGGCCGACCTCGAAAACCTGGTCAATGAGGCCGCTCTTCTGGCTGCTCGCAAGAATAGAGAGCTTATCGCGATGTGCGACTTCGAGGATGCCAAGGATAAGGTCATGATGGGCCTCGAAAGAAAGAGCATGATCCTGAGCGACGAGGAAAAGCGAATCACGGCATTCCACGAAGCGGGACACGCCCTGGTCGCCAGACTTCTTCCCGGTGCGGACCCCCTGCACAAGGTCACCATCATCCCGCGCGGACGCGCGCTCGGGCTCACTCAGCAGTTGCCGCAGGACGACCGCCATACATATCCCAAGGACTTCCTGCTGGACAACATAGCGATCCTTATGGGGGGGCGGGTTGCCGAGGAAATTTCATTCAGCATGAATACCACTGGAGCAGCCAATGATATCGAACGGGCTACCCAGATTGCACGTCGCATGGTTTGCGAATGGGGAATGAGCGAAAAGATGGGCCCGGTGAGTTTCGGCAGGCGCGAAGAAGCGCCTTTTCTCGGCCGGGAGCTTGGTCACCAGAGAGATTTCAGCGAACAGACCGCACTCAACATAGACAAGGAAGTGCGGCGAATCGTTGATGAAAATTATCAGCGCGCCAGGCAGATTCTGACGGACCACAACGGTCTGCTCGAAAAAATCGCAAATGCTTTGCTGGAACGCGAGACGCTGGACGTCAGAGATGTCGACGCGGTCATAAACGAGAATGAACCTGGCCTCCTGTCAACTCTTAAGGTCAGAATCCCGACCTACAATATCAAAGCCTCCGCTTGCGCGGTCGATGGAGTCCCGGCTCCCGCCGTGGAAGGAGACGGCCGGGACGATGCCGATACGCCAGTGACGCCGGCTTCGGGCAGCGCCAAAGCGAGTTAGTCGATAAATTCCTCCGAAATTGTCGAAGAACCGGCCGCCTGCGATTGCAGGCGGCCGGTTCTTTTTTTAATTCAGGCATACGGTAAGCCCATTGCCGAGATCGTGCCAGTGGCAAAGCGTGAACCGTCGTGGAAACGGGAAGTTCCTCGGTTTTCAATTCCGGGTCTTTCCTTGAGTCGCGAAATCCTGAAAGACCGTGCGGAATCCGACTCATGAGGGTCTTCTTCGATACCTCCTCTTTTGTCAAATCGCATCTCTGATCAATTCCAGGAGCATCCGGTCGATCAGGTCGAAAAGCGTACCGCACAGACCCCCGTAATTCATATTGTACCCGAATAAGGACCGCCTCAAAGAATCGACCTTTTCGCTCACTTTCCCGAGCTTGCTGACCGTTCCGGTCCCGGCGGCGATTTTTTCTTCAAGAAGAAGCCGCTTTGCCAGAAAGCAGAACTCCCTGGTTTTTTCTTCCAACTCTTCGGTCGTCTCCAGCCAGTTTGGGCAACAGATAGACGTTGCACGCCCCTCAACCGATTCGGCCGCTAAATACTGCTCAAGGCCGGCCATATAACACAGGGCGACATAAAGAGTACCGTACTCGAGCCCCCGTATACCCCGCTTCCAGTTGAGCAGCCACGGCTTCCTCCAGGTCCACAGCAGATTTGCCTCTCCAAAGGCGATAAGGTCCGCAGCGGCCTGCCTGGCATTTGAAATCCCGGACCCATATTGAATTGGAGAAAGCACGGGTGAGCCTGATAAATCGTTGTCCTGACACGGCCGACCGGGACCGGCTGTGCTGCAGCAATCATGGAGGGCAAGAGCGAGGCGAGGCGCCTCGGGACTCTGACCTGCCCGGGATTCACCCGCAGGTTTGGCACAGGGGTTGCCCGCGATGGAAACCTCATCCAGGTAATTCAATATGTTGGAAAAGACCCGGTTCCCCCAATTGTCGCCGGGTGTCTCTAAATGAGCGTATGACAGAATCAGCCTGCCCTTCCCCTTTTCGATTTCAATTATTGCCGGATGGCCCAAGATCCGCATCGGGTCCAGGTTGATTCCATATGCTTTTTCCAGTTCCTCCCATCCGTCGCTTTCATTCACGTCGCATACTCGCAGGTCCGCAACCTGAAAATCGTCACCAGGTGCAGCATACGAAGCCAGGCAGACGGGCCGGGCGGGACCGTCGTCCAGTTGGAACTGGGAGGGCCACCAGATGGAAACGGGAATCCGGGCGGGAATATTCTTCCAGGCTGGATGGGAGGGTGCGCCGGAAACATAAATCTGGCCGCTTGCGCTCGGAAGACGCTCTGAGAGGGGCATCCTGCGGATCGGGGCAAGATACAGAGCAGGAGGGCTCGAAAGCGCCAGCCCTGCGCCCCCGCAAAATCCGATATAAGACCCGCCCTGCTCGATGAACCCGGCTATCTTTAGCCTGCCTGTTTCCCCCAGGGCGCGCACTTTATGGGCCGCCCAGCCTCCCGGCACAATCAGGATACGGAATTCGTCCAGGCAGTCCCGGCAAATCTCGGATGAGCTGAGCAGCCGAAAGGGAACCTCGAGCCTCCTGAGCGTATCTATGCAGAGGAGCCCCCACACGAGCGACTGTGTCCACAGGACGGCAACCGGAGGACCGCTCCAGCCTGTTGAGTTTTCGGTTTTTGATTTTGAGTTTTCAGTCAGGCGCAAAAATTCTGTTATTCCTCTTTGAGAATCCCGGACTTTTTGAGCACGCCGACTCCGCCCTGGACGTTTACTGTGTTACCTACTCCCGCTCGGCTGAGCTGGCGCATTGCTTCATATGATCGGCCCCCGGTATTGCACATCAAAAGAAGCCGTTTGTCCCTCGGGACTTCCTCCATTCTTCTATTCAATTTATCCTGGGGAATATTGACCCAGCGGTCTCCGAATCTCTCGATAAAAGGGGCAGCTTCCGAGGGTGCCCTTACGTCCAGACAGAGGCACTCCGAATCTTCCTCCAACAGAAAACACTTCTCGAACTCGGCCGGTTCCATCGGCCGGTTCAAACCGCTCAAAATGTTGTCCGCAGCGTTTCCGGCCGCGTTGACTACGTCGAGGGCCGATGCAAAGGGGGGCGAGTATGCTATCTCCAGATTCGAAATATCTTCTACGGTCGGTTTAAACGGGAGAATGGCGGCAATGGCGTTTATGCGGCCGGTGATCGCATCGCCGCCGCCGCCGACTGCCTGTGCACCCAGAACGCGCCGGGTCCTTCGGTCTACTGTCAATTGAAAATATATGAGGTCATGAGTCGGATAAAAGTGTGCCCTGTCGGCCTGGACAACCAGCACAGGCACGGCTTCAAAGCCGTTCTTAAGCGCCGTTTGAGGGGTGATTCCTGTCGATGCGACTGCCAGGTCGAATATTTTTATCGCAAAACTTCCAACCGTTCCTCCAAACTTTGCGGTCCCGCCGGCAAGGTTGGTCCCGATTATCCGTCCCTGTCTGTTAGCAAGTGAACCCTGAGGAAAGAAGATCGGCTTCCCGGTGATAAGGTGTGGAATTTCTATGCAGTCACCTCCTGCATAGATGCAGGGGTCCGAGGTCAGAAGCATCTCGTTTACGATTAGCGCCCCGGAAGGTGATACGGAAAGTCCCGCGCTCCGCGCAAGATTCGAGTTAGGACGCACGCCTGCGGCAATGATTACCAGGTCTGCCTGGATAGATCCGTCCGACATTATCACTTCGAGGCCGCCTCCAGGCTTCGGCACACTTGTGGATGAAACGCCCGCCGCCGGAGGTTGGGCAGGAGAATGGGCCGGGTGAATCGGCTGCAGCGCCTCGCTGTTCCTGATTTCGGATACTTTGCGTCCGAGGTGAAGCTGGACACCCTTTTCTTCCAGATGGGCACTGACGATACCGGCAAGAGAACGGTCGAGAATTCCAGGCAGCACCTGCTCCTCTATTTCTACCAGGTGAGTCTCGATCCCCCACATGTCCCCCAGAGCCTCGGCCATTTCGCAGCCGATTGCCCCGGCGCCCACGATCACAGCCCTGTCCACTTTCCCGCTCGATATTCTGTCCTTTACGGCGATAGCGGAGTGCAGGTCTGAAACCGAAGTAACCCCGGGCAGGTCAATGCCGGGAATAGGCGGCTTATTCGGAATGCTTCCTGTTGCTATCACCAGGAGGTCGTACGGGAGGTCTTCCTCCACCCCCGTCGCCAGGTCCGACACCCGCACCGACTTGGCCGCCCGGTCTATCCCCAGCGCCCGAGTGCGCGTCCTTATACGGACGTCCTTTGCATCCTGAAAAAACTTGGGCGTCCTTTCCGTATGAAAGCTCGTGCTCATCAGTTCCTTCACGCTGTCTATGTCCCCCGAAATAAAATAAGGGATTCCACAGCCCCCATAGGAAATGTATTCGTCCTGATCGATTATGACCACGTCGGCATCGGGTTCGAGCCTCTTGAGGCGGCATGCGGCCTTCGGGCCCAGGGCTACGCCACCGATTATCACTACGCGCTTTCCGTCCATGAGCATTTTCTCCCATTCTCCGGCGCCGCCGAAGGCAGCGCCCATCCCGGCTGGCGGTCCAACCGCCTTTAATCGTTTCCGAAACTGCGGATTTCCCCGCAGTCCGGACATGTCCACTGAATCCCGTTACAGGTCATTCCCCAAAAGTTTTCTTCCATGCAATCCGAGCAGATCATAAAACCACACGTACAGGTCCAGCAAAAACTCTGCTCCTTTGAACAAGTGGAGCACACATACTTTTCGGGCCGCCGCCATCTTCCTTTGCGCCGAGGTTTTTCTGAACCGTTCATCTTCTATCCTTCCCCATTTTTCCAGACTTTTAATTTTAAACCAGATTTTGTGCGAGTGGCCATGAAAATCAGGCAAATGCGAAGCTGATGGAGAGCGGAAGACAGAAACGGGGTTCCCCCGGCTAAATCCGGACAACTTTCGAATCGTTAGGAAAGAGATAAATTCTCTCTGCTGATTCTCTTTCTCGTTTGCATTTTGCTCAATTCCGGTTTATTAAGTTCCCCAAATCCCCTCACAAATAAAAATTTTTTTGACTGCCCTCATCCCGCGGAATGCTATTGGTTTGCCCCGGAAAAGCAGAGAAGCGCACCCTCCCCCCGAATCACAGAGTTTGGAGATGATGAGAAGAAAATCCTTCCGCAAAAGGAAAATTATTCCGATTCTTTCATTGGGAAGCATGAAAAAACAGGAGCAGAAAGGAGGTTCATTCGGCACGAGTTGGTATTGCTTGGCTGTTTTGAAATACACCCTTGGGAGGGGGGACGAAATGTGGTCATCATATTACAAATGGCTGAAGTTTGTTTTCGAAGCTACTAAACCTGTAACTCCGCCAACCTTTGTCACCGAAAATAAAGTTGTACTGGAAACAAATGCATACAAATTAAGGCAATTCTCAGAAGGAGGCGATAGAAATCCGGTCCTGATCCTTCCTCCGCAGGCCGGGCATCACAGCAGTATTTGTGATTTCGCTCCGGACAATTCCCTCGTGAAGACATTTTTGAATCATGACGTGAACAGCGTGTACGCCATCGAGTGGAAGAGCGCTACTCACGAGAGGGCCGATGAAAGTCTTGAAGACCTTATGATTCAGACCGATCAGTGCGTTTCCTACCTTGGCAGAAGAGCCAATTTGGTGGGGCTGTGCCAGGGGGGCTGGCAGGGAGCAATGTACACCTCGCTGTTCAGCCACAATGTAAACTCTCTGGTGCTGGCAGGTTCACCCATAGATGCCCACGCTGATGGAGGGAAAATCAAAGACGCCTGTGATGCATTGCCGCTAGATTATTTCAAGGGACTTGTTGCTTTCGGTGGGGGGATCTACAGAGGGGAATTCCAGTTGATGTCATTTAAGATGATGAACCCTTACGAGAGATTTTTCCTCGACTATTACAATCTATATAGCAATGTAGACGACGCCGGGTTCCTCGAACGACACCATCGTTTCAGAAACTGGTATGAATACGTGTGTCATTTGCCGGGAAAATGGTATCTGGAGATAGTGGACCAGTTGTTCCTGAGAAATAACCTGATAAAAGGGAAAATGTACCTGTTCAATAGAAAGGTTGATTTGAAAAATATCGACTGTCCCGTGCTGATGATCGCAGGGACGCAAGATGACATCACGCTTCCGGGACAGGTATTCAATGCCGAAAAATACGTTTCCACGCCGCGCCACCGGACGGCCCGGTACCTGGCTGATTCCGGGCACATCGGACTGTTCATGGGAAGCAATACACTAAAAACTATCTGGCCTGAAGTAATAGAAAAGATGAAGATGTATTCTTACGATGAGGAGGAAGCTCTGCTCAAGGCGAGCTGATTTTGTGCAGTTATATATAGATACACAAATAATAGGGAACTAATAGGTTCCGTCCTCCCGGCGGCTTTCTTAGATAGTTCTTCCGTCATTTCCGTGTCGTTGGTGAATTTTGCTTCACGGCCTCGCGTTTGTTTAGTTCTTCGTCGAGCAGGACCCTTCGGAGCACCTTGCCTGCACCGCTCATGGGAAGAGCATCGATGAAGTCTATATATTGGGGAACTTTGTAGGAAGACATCCTCTCCCTGGCCCAGGCAATGATCTCCTCGGCCCTTGTCTTCCCCTGGAATTCAGGTTTCAAAACAACAAAAGCCTTGATCACTTCGCCCTTTTTTTCATCCGGCAACCCGATCACAGCAGAATTTCCCACTGCTTCGTGGCGGACAAGGAAAGTTTCAACCTCTTCGGGGAACACACTGAACCCCGATATTTTGATCATCTCTTTGCGTCTTCCGAGGTAATAAAGGTACCCGTCTTCATCGAACTTTCCCATATCGCCGGTATACACCCATCCATCGACAAGGGAAGCTTTCGTCTCCTCGGGCTTGTTCCAATAACCTTTGAACACCGAGGGGTTGTTTAATATGATTTCACCCATTTCTCCAATTGGGACCTCACGGGTCTTGTCTTCGAAGGTGACGATCCTGATATTCTGGCCGGGGATGGGAATACCCTGGCAGCCCGGCACATATTTCGGCTTGTTGAGCGGCATGAAGGTATCGAAGGTGTGGGTTTCAGTAAGACCATAGGCGGCTTCCACCAGAACGCAGCCGCCGGTGTCCGCTCGCCAGCGGTTGGCTATCTCCTCGGTCAGTTGGATCCCAAAGCTTACAGTCAGACATAATTTCAGGGAAGACAGATCGTACTTTTTCCTGTCGGGGTGGTCCATGATCCCGACGTTCATGGGGACGGTGGCCTGAAACAACTGGAGCTTGTACCTGTCGATGGCCTGCATGGCGGCAACCGGATCGAACATGGCCATGAGGACCTGTGTGTTTCCCTGATCGAAGATTGAATCCACGCTGCCAAGCATGCCCGCAATATGAAACGTGGGGAGGGTTGCAAGATATGAAATGTGTCCCCGGTGTCCGAGGAACTCCAAGTTGGCATTGAGAATGGTCGATTTAGTGGCCGCTTTGTAAAGTTTGGCCCCATGGGTCAGGATCGCCCCTTTGGGAAGTCCGGTTGTGCCTCCCGTGTACTGGAGCTGAACGGTATCATCGAGGCCGACATCAACATGGACCGGGTCGGCGGGAAAACGGGATAGAATATCCACCAGTTCGGTCGTGCCCGGATAGGTCGCTTTGGGCATGTTCATCATAGGGGGCAGGTTCATCGTCGGTACTTCGGGCAGAAAATCATGCATACTGGTAACGACGATTTTTTCTATTTTACACTGTTTACAGGCGCCCGCCGCAGTGGGATACAAAAGATCGAGGGATACGATTGCCCTGGCGCCGGCATCGCTCAGTTCATAGACAAGTTCCCACTCTTTGAACAGGGGGCTGCACGGCACGATTACTCCGCCCATTTTGTTGATGCCGTAATGAGCGATATGATACTGGGGGCAACTTGGCAGAAAAAGCGCAACACGCTCACCTTTCTCGATGCCCGAATCGATCAAAAACCTGGCAAACTGGTCCGACATTCGGTCGAGTTCGCCGTAGGTAAGCTCTTTGCCGTAAAAAATAATGGCCGTGCTGTCGGGGATAGCCCGGGCGTTTTCGCGAAGGTATTCAAAGACAGGCTTTTTGCCTTGAGGATAACTCGTCTCTTTGGGGACATGTACCGGCCAGTTCTTCATCCATATGCGTTCCATGGCAGCACGCTCCTCGTCACCAGGTTGTGTTTGCACCGCAGCTCAACCCAACTGCACGGCGACCCTGTATCTTATTTCATCTTGAAGCCTACACTACACCAGTGTCAACATATTTGCGAGGTTGAACTGCTCCCCGGCAGCGCAAGACCTGGCCTTTCATCTGTGACCCGCACGCATTCATATTCAGAGAAACGCATTGAAAAAAACGGATGGAATACCTACTGTATCGCTGATCTGTCAGAATCTCAAAACCATGCCGCGCAGACCGATTCCAGTGGAGCATTTCGGACGAAATCGGACCGGGGCGCCGTAAACATTTCACGAACCACCCAGCAAAGGGGCTGAGAAATGAAAGAGATCGGTGAATTGATAACTCCACACGATGTACGCTACACTAAAGACCATGAATGGGCGAGGCTTGATGGAGAAAAGGTTCGTATTGGCATTACGGATTATGCCCAGGACCAGCTCGGGGACGTCGTCTTTGTGGAAGTGCCCCCGATAGGCAGGAAATTGAAAAAAGGTGAAGAATGCGGGTCATTGGAATCCGTCAAGGCGGTGGGTGAACTCTTCATGCCGATCAGCGGCGAAATAATCGGATCGAATAAAGCCCTGGAAGACTCGCCCGGTCTGGTGAATTCGGCCCCCTATTCGGAGGGATGGATAGCGGATATCAAGCCTTCCGACCCATCCGAGATGGACAGCCTCATGACGCCCGATGCTTACATCGAGATGCTCAAGGGTTTATAGCAATGAGATATCTACCTCACACTGAAGAAGACATCGAAGAGATGCTCCAGGTGACAGGGGCTTCAAGCCTGGACGATCTTTTCTCATCCATCCCGGAACATTTCCGCCGCAAAACAGACCTGAGGCTGCCCGAACCCGTGACGGAGTGGGAACTTAATGACATGATGGCCGCTCTGGCGCAATCGATGGCTGTCACCCCCGAATATAAGGTATTCCTGGGAGCTGGAAGCTACGAACATCACATCCCTGCAATCGTGCCCTATCTTCTTGGCAGATCGGAATTCTCCACCTCCTATACTCCTTATCAACCGGAAATAAGCCAGGGGACGCTGCAGGCGATTTTTGAATATCAGACCTTCGCAGCCGCTCTTCTGGGTATGGAGGTGGCCAACGCATCCCTCTACGACGGAGCTTCAGCGTTGGCGGAGGCCCTGCTTATGGCGGCCCGCATAAGCCGCCTTAAAAAAGTCGCGGTATCAAGCCTCATCCACCCTCACTATCGGCGTGTGGTCAGAACCTATCTTCAACCGGCCGGGTTCGAAATAATCGAGCTGCCTTATTCGAAAGACGGAAGAACAGATTTTGGCGAGCTTGAAAGCACAGAAGATTTGGCGGCCGTTGCCGTTCAGTCCCCTAACTTCTTTGGCTGCATCGAAGACCTGAGCGTCCTGAGCAACCTGACTCGCGGTACTCAGGCCCTGTCCGTTGTAACTTTTACGGAGCCTCTCGCCTACGGGCTTTATAAAAGCCCCGGCGCCCAGGGCGCAGATATTTGCTGCGGGGAAGGTCAAAGCCTGGGTATTCCTCAATGCTTCGGCGGGCCGACTCTGGGAATGTTTGCTTGTCTCAAGCGTTACGTGCGCAGCATGCCGGGCCGTCTGGCAGGCAGAACCGAAGACAGAGACGGTAAAAGAGGATTCGTTCTAACGCTCGCCACTCGGGAACAGCACATAAGGCGGGAAAAAGCGACGTCAAATATCTGCACCAACAGCAGCCTTTGCGCCGTGACCGCCGCCATGTACATGGCCTCGCTCGGCGGGACGGGCATGCGCGAACTGGCACGGCTTAATTACGACAAGAGCGAATACCTCAAAAAAGAACTTGAAGGGGCCGGATTCAAAATACCCTTTGCCGCCCCTACTTTTAATGAATTTGTGGTCGAATTTTCGCCGGGCTTCGAGACTGTTTATCAGCGTCTGTTCGATCGAAAACTGGTAGCGGGCCTTCCTTTGGCGCCTTATTATCCCGAAATCCCCGACCATTACCTGCTGTGTGTTACGGAAACCAAATCGAAAGGGGATATGGATGCCCTGGTAAGAGCGGTAAAGGGTGATAAGTAAAGGGTGAAGGGTAAAAGCATGAGCAAACCATAGGGTCGGTGAAGGGTGAAGAAGAGTGAAAGGTGAATGTTTAATCCTGTAAATCCTGTCAAAGATTCGAGGTTTTACAATGAAAGAATTCGCAGGTTCTACCGGGTTGGTGCTCAACGAGCCCCTGCTTTTCGAAAAGGGGAAAAAGGGGAGATCGGGGATTTCCCTGCCCAGACGGGACGTGGAGTTTTCTAAAGTGGATGAAGCTCTCACGGGAGACGGCCCTTATTTTCCCGACCTTAGCGAAGTCGAAGTGGTGCGCCATTACACCCGGCTGTCCACCTGGAATTTTGGGATAGATACGGGCATGTATCCTCTGGGTTCCTGCACCATGAAGTACAATCCAAAAATAAATGAAAAACAGGCCGCCCTGCCGGGCTTTGCCGGAGCACATCCCCTGCTCCCTGCGGATTTGTCCCAGGGGGCATTGAGAGTGATGTTTGAACTCGAACATCTTTTAGCGGAAATAACCGGAATGGACGCGGTTTCAGTTCAACCGGCAGCCGGGGCCCACGGGGAATTGGCCGGCATGCTCGTTTTCAATGCCTATCACAGGAGCAAAGGTTCGCGCCGCACCAAAATCATTGTCCCTGACACCGCTCACGGCACAAACCCGGCGAGCGCCGCACTGTGCGGTTACAGTCCCGTCAATGTGCAATCCAATGAAAGAGGGGTGCTTTCCGCCGGCACCATTGCGGCAGCAATGGATGACGAAACGGCCGGCATCATGGTAACCAACCCCAATACTCTCGGATTTTTCGAAGAGAACATCGAAGAGATCGCGGAAATCGTTCATGCCAAAGGTGGTCTGGTCTATGCGGACGGCGCCAATATGAACGCCTTGCTCGGGATTGTGAGCATGGGTGATATAGGAATAGACGTCCTCCATCTGAATCTCCACAAAACTTTCTCTACCCCCCATGGAGGAGGCGGACCTGGAGCAGGCCCCATTTGTGTAAGGGAACATCTGGAACCTTTCCTGCCGGTTCCCCGCATTATCGATGATAATGGAAGATACCGGCTATCCTACGATTTTCCGTCATCCATAGGTAAGTTGCATGCTTTCTACGGCAATACGGGCATAATGATCAGGGCTTACAGCTATATTCTGAGTCTTGGGCCGGAACTGAAAAAAGTTAGCCAACTGGCTGTGCTAAACGCCAATTACATAAAAGAAAAACTCAGGGATACCCTGCATCTTGCCTACGACAGGCCGTGCATGCACGAATGCGTGTTCTCCGATAAACTTCAGGCGCCCCTTAAGATAACCACCCTGGATATGGTCAAGAGACTGATCGACTACGGCTTTCATCCGCCAACCATATATTTTCCACTCGTCGTTCATGGGGCCATTATGATCGAACCCACGGAAACGGAGTGCAAAGAAGATCTCGACCAGTTCATCGATGCGTTCAAGGAAGTTGTCAAAGAGGCGGGCAAAGATCCTGAGCTGCTCTATAACGCCCCCTGGCGTCCAAAAGTGAGGCGCCTCGATGAAACGAGCGCCGCGCGGAGCCCCCGATTAACGTGCGGAGACGGAGAGTGAGGGCAATTAGGAATTAGGGATGGGAGGATATTTTCCGAAACAGGAACCAGGAAATTGGAGATCCGAAATAGCTCAAAAACCAACAAACGTCCGGCATGGCTTTGTGCAGACCTGGGGCTGGTGAATTACGTAGAGGCCCATGAACTGCAACTGCTTCTCGTTGCCGCAAGAAGTTCGGGGACTATGGCCTCGGACATTCTCCTTCTCACCGAACATGCGCCGGTGTTTACTCTCGGCCGCAGAGGCGGATGGGAAAATCTCACAGTCCCGGAAGTTCTTATAAGGGAAGCGAGAATCCCGATAGTGCACGCGGAACGCGGCGGAGACATCACATTTCACGGTCCCGGTCAACTGGTAGGTTACCCCATTCTGGATTTGAGGGGCGCCAAACTGACGGTCACCGGTTATGTGGAGCGGCTGGAGGAAGTCATGATCCGAACGGCGGCCCACTTCGGTGTGCATGCCTCCCGTAGTCCGCTCAACCGTGGAATCTGGGCAGGCGGCCGCAAGTTGGGCAGCCTGGGAATAGCTATCCGCCGAGGAGTCGCGTTCCATGGGTTCGCCCTCAATGTGAATGTGTCGCTGGAACCGTTTGGCTGGATCAACCCATGCGGACTGCACGGTATAAAGATGACCTCCATCGAGCGGGAGATCGCGTTAAAGCGTTCGCCGAAGGCATCCGCAACCTCGGCAGGCGGTCCCGTCGGCAAACCATCTATGAAAGAAGTTCGCGAGCAGATCAAAACCAGCATTGAAGATATCTTTGACGTGGACCTCGTGCAGGGGGTCCCGGCTTCGTGCAGCATGTCCTGTGCGCGTATGCTCGACGAGAATAAGGAAGTGACCGAGGGACGCTGTGCGCGCCTGAACTGATTTGAATCTCCCACTTACATCGAAAAACGTTCTATGCGGCAAACCCGCATACCCGAAATCTCATTCCCCCTTTTGCTTGAAAGAATCACTCTCAAATTTTTATTTATACCAAACGATATTTATTCCGAATAGCAAATTGCATCAACAACAAACCCGATCTGCTCGATTTGGCAAGGGGACGGCTAATCGACTGCGGATTTTTCCATTTTGTTCATCAACTCGGGAGGAGCGGCATGAATTTATCCAAACGTATCGTTGTCCCGATCGGTTTTGCGCTTGCGCTCACTGTCCTCGTCCAGGTCCCGGTCATGGCGCAGACGGTTATACCAAATGACAACACAACTCTTAAGCAGATCATCATCTTCGGCCGCCACAGCATACGCTCCTCCACAGTGCCTACCTCAATATTGAACGAGTACGCAGTCAACCCCTGGCCCGCGTTCGAGGTCGCGCCGGGCTGTTTGACCCCGCGTGGGATGACGGCGGAAACCTACCTTGGCCGGTATTTCCGCCAATATCTGATCGCAGAGGGACTTCTGACGGGCAACGATCAGGCAAATGTTGCAAAATTGTATTTCCGTTCCAATTGCATCGAGCGCTCCTTCCTGACCGCTTACTATTTTTGGACGGGATTGATCCTGGACCAAACACTTCTCCCCGCCGTGCACTCCTACCCTATCCAGCAGCCCCCGCTTCCCCAAGACCCGGTTTTCACTTCAATAGAGACGGGGGTGGCTAAGGTCAACGCGAATGTTGCTGCACAACAGGTTCAGGAAATTTTCAACAGCGGAGACGCATTGACATCCGCCTACAGCGGCGAGTTCAATCTGATTCTTAACACGGTGCAGCCGCCTCCGCAGGAGCCGTCGCAAACCTGCGCGTCGGGATCAGCCTGTGTTTACCCGATCCCTGTCCTTTCAACCCAATCCCCCCCCCAAAACGCCCAGCCCCCCTACAACCTCACCCTCACTGCCAGTACCACGCCAGGTACAGGAAGCGTTATTAATATCGGGGCACTGCAAACTGCCCTTGCTGCCTCCGAACCTTTCGTGATGCAATACGCCGATAACCTGGAACCAGGTTGGGGCCTCACGGTGGATCAAGTCTCCCAACTGACCCGGCTCGTAGACCTTGGCTTTAATATCGAAGACCGTTCGCCCTACCTGAGCCAGGTGCAGAGCTCCAATGCCGCCTCGCACATATTGCTCACCATGCGGCAGGCTGCATTTGGGGTTAACCTTAGTGGAGCATTTGGTAACGCCCGATCACGGGTGGTTGTAGTTATAAGCTCTGATAATTTCGTGGCCGGATTGGCCGGGCTTCTTAATCTGCATTGGCAGTTGCCCGGATATCAACCGGATTTTTGTGCTCCCGGCGGAGCGCTCGTCTTTGAACTGCGACAGTCCAAAATAACGGGAAATTATCTTGTCCGCGTGTACTACACCGCACAGAGCTTCGACCAACTCCGTAATTTGACGCCTTTGACGCAACCGAATCCACCTCCGGAAACAATGCAGCTTTCCGTTCCGGGCGGCAATACTTCGGCCACGAATCTCGATGTTAACTACCTCGTTTTTCAAAACATCGTGAACGGCGCAATCGCGCAAGCATCCGTGGAATATCGGTCATCGCCTCCGGTAATCGAATCAACGCCTCAGGAAATCGAATCCGAAACCTCCTGTACAAGCCAGGAGTAAGACCGAAAACATGGAGGCACGGCCTTCTCAGGAGAATGTTTTGCAAACCATCTAATGGAGCCGGGTTACAAGACATTCTCCAAATAAACTCCGGATCGCGCCGGTAAATTCCATCACCTGACATCGCTTTTCGAATTGAAAGCGCTTGCGGTATTCTTTGCAGACAGTTGTTCATGTCCCGTCTTGACACCCGGAAACCATGAAAAGGGTCATTTTTTCGCGCCGCGTCTCGCGTGCGAAACTTTTCGAAACAGGCCGTTCAAATTAAGCTCGCAATCATTATAATAGACAGTCAGCGATCGGATTAAGACAACTGAGGATATTTATGAGGCACGAAGAGGAAAAACCGCGCACCCGCAAGCCCGGCTGGCTGAAGCTGAAGCTCCCGTCCGGGCCTGAATACGAAATGGTCAGGTCGCTGATCGGCAGAAGCGAGCTTCATACGGTCTGTCAGGAAGCAAAGTGTCCAAACCAGTGGGAATGTTTCTCGAAGCAGACGGCGACATTTTTGATTATGGGGTCCCGATGCACTCGCAACTGCCGCTTTTGCGCGGTGGAGCAAGGCCCACCGGGGCCGCCCGATCCCGAGGAACCGTCTAGAGTGGCCGAAGCCGCTCACGGTCTGGGATTGCGCTATGTCGTGGTCACTTCCGTCACCCGCGACGATCTTCCGGATGGCGGGGCCGCACTTTTTGCAGCGACCATAAGAGCCATTCGCAATAAAATTCCGGAAGCGATGGTCGAGGTGCTGATTCCCGATTTCCAGGGTGCCCCTGACGCACTTCTTGCTGTTGTCGAGGCCCGCCCGGATGTATTGAATCACAACATAGAAACGGTCGCACGCCTTTACCCGTCCGTCAGGCCTGGAGCTGTCTACCAGCGTTCCATGGAACTGTTCCGACGGGCGACAGACCGTGACGCTTCTCTTCCGGTCAAGTCCGGCTTGATGCTTGGCCTTGGGGAGTCGCAGGAAGAAATTGGTAAGACTCTACGGGACCTTTTGGATGCCGGTTGCACTCTGCTGACACTGGGCCAATACTTACAGCCCTCTGCAGATCACATTCCGGTGGAGCGCTACGTCACTCCCGAAGAATTTGACGGTTGGAGAAGAATTGCGATCGAAATGGGCTTTGCAAAGGTCGCAAGCGGTCCGTTCGTGCGGAGTTCATATCACGCCAGGGACCTCTTTGAAGATTGAAGAATTCAGGATTGAGGGATAGAAGAATTTAGGAATCGGCGTTAATTGAAAACTCATCCTTTAAGAGGCTCACAGGATTCGATGGCCTATTTCAAAACAGGCGACGGTTGCACTATTTTTTTTGAATACCACCAACTGAGCACACCAAAACCTGCAATAGTTTTTTTGAACGGTATTACTCAAACGACCGTGAACTGGACAACCGTCTACAATCTGTTGAAAAGAAATTTTCAGATACTTGTCTATGACGCCAGGGGCCAGGGACGCAGCGACCCGGGAAAACAGACCCCTTCACTGGACCTCCACGTTGAAGACCTGCGGAATCTGTTCGAATATCTTGGGATTGAAAAAGCCAGCCTTGTGGGTCTCAGCCACGGCTCGTCCGTCGCTCTTATGTTCGCATCCCGATTTCCCAATCATGTGGAGCGGCTGGCGCTATGCAGCGTCACGGCCAGACCAACCTGTCGCGCAAGGCTAAGCGTTTCGGCATGGTTGAGAACACTCAAGCTGGAGGGCGTCGAAGCCATGACATGGGCTGCCCTTCCGATCGTTTTCAGTGAAAATTACCTGCAGAGAAACGAAAGTATCCTGAATAAGATAGTGAAAGCTATCGTCAGACGAAACAGGAAAGAAGGCCTCGTCGCACAGCTCGAGGCAATAGCGGCCCTTGCTCCGCCGCACGTTGCGGTTGGGGATGTGCTCTGTCCGGTCCTTGTCCTGTCAGGTTCCGACGATCCTCTGGTAACCGAAGAGGGCGCAAATGAACTTGCCGGACTTTGCGGGGGTCGTCATGAGCGTCTCCCCGGGCTGGGACACACGATTCCAGCCGAAGCCCCGGAATTGTTCGTTGACATTTTGGAGAGATTCATTTTCGACCAGGAGGAAAACCATGAGCGCTTCCAGACCCGACGCCCCGTTGAAGGACCGCTGTTTTGAAGACTACGAAATAGATACGGTTTACCAGTTCGGTTCTGTCTCAGTCGACGAAGCCGAGGTGATAGATTTCGCCCGGCGCTTCGATCCGCAGCCTTTTCACATAAATCCGGAAGCCGCGAAAAAGACCATTTACGGAGGCTTGATAGCCAGCGGGTGGCACACGGCCGCCATGATGATGCGACTTCTTGTCGATAACTATCTGGGGTCCGTTGAAAACATTGGTTCTCCAGGCATAGACGAATTGCGCTGGACCAGGCCGGTGCGCCCCGGCGATGTATTATCGGTCCGCGTTAAAGTTATGGAAGCCAGCCGTTCGCGTTCAAAACCCAACCGGGGAATTATCCAATCCTTCATTGAGGTGATCAATCAGAATGAAGAGGTAGTGATGACCGTGAAGGCGATCAATCTGGTACAGTGCAGGGAGGAGTAGGTGCGGTTCCGCTGTCACTGAGAACTTGTCCCGAAAAATGAGGGACTCATCACACGGGGATGAAAATCGAAAGGGATGACCGATGGAGCAGCCTGAGAGAACCATTCTATATGACAGGCATAAAGCCCTCGGCGCGCAAATGGTTGAATTCGGCGGTTGGGAGATGCCGCTTCAATACCATTCCGGGGTCGTAGAAGAACATTTGAGTACGCGCAACGGCGCAGGGATTTTTGACGTTTCCCATATGGGCCGTTTTATCATTCGCGGCGCAAACGCCCTGCCTTTCCTCCAGCATGTACTGACCAACAACGCTGAAGCGCTCGACCTTGCGCCCACGGGAGCGCAGTACACGCTTATCCCCAGTGAAACGGGAGGGGCTGTGGACGATGCCTTTCTTTATCGATTCTTTGAAGGGGAGTATCTGCTGGTCGTAAATGCCGCCAACCGCCAAAAGGACTGGGACATTTTTCAGATTCATCTTGAGCGGTTCAAAGGCGTCGAGTTGATCGACTGCACTTTTGATATAGCCATGTTCGCCCTGCAGGGACCGAAGTCACGCGGGATTCTGGAGGCGGTTATCAATTTCCCCGTGGTGACAGCAGGCCTTGCCCGCGACAAACTTTTTGGAAGAACGTTTGCGACCGGTGTTCAAGCCGGCCGGCAGTCCCACTGCCCCTGCCCCCCGGAAGCGTTCCGGAATGCCGTTGGAATTGTCGAAATTGCCGGGGCCGGGGTCATGGTCGGCCGCACGGGTTATACAGGCGAACCGCTCGGTTTTGAACTGTTTGTTGAACGGGAAAACGCGCTGATGCTTTGGGACCTCCTATTGGAGAAAGGAGCCAGACCGGTTGGACTCGCGGCCCGAGACACCCTGCGCCTTGAAGCCTCGCTTCCACTCCACGGACACGAGTTCGGTACGGACCCTGAGGGGAAAGAAATCCCATGTTTCGCCGTCCCAATAGGAAAAGGGGCCGTGAGCTTTTCACCACTGAAGGGCGAATTCGTCGGGCGAGCGGCCCTGGAAAAACAGTTTGCCGCTTACACCAGGATCGTAGCCCGGGACTACTCTTTAATTGCAGACCTGCCGCGGATGTTCAAGTGCGTGGCGTTGACGGACCGCGGAATCGCGAGGGCCGGGGCCGGGGTCTTCAAAGCAGGCAAGCATGTCGGCTATATCACCAGCGGCACGATGGCGCCTTACTGGGTCCTGGAAGACAGAGGGCTGCTTTCCAGAAAAACCGGCGAGCACAAGCTGCGCGCTGTCTGTTTGGCATACATTGACAGCGACATAGTAGAGGATGAAAGACTCAGCATCGATATTCGAGGGAAGATGGTAGATGCCGTGGTTGTGGAGTACCATCTGCGGTCCGATGCGCCCCCATGGGCCCATGCCATTATTTACGGCCATGAGGCGGTGGGACCGCCGGCCGGGGTTGCCACTCAAACCTTCGGCGGCGGCTTGGGGACGGTAGTCCCGGCAGACAACCCCGGCCCTGATGTCCAGGTCCGCAAGGTCCTCGAGAAGACGGTGGAAAACACGCGGTGGCGCCAGTTTGAATGCATCAACCTGATTCCCTCCGAGATGACGGCCTCACCGATGGTGCGCCTGCTCTCCGTGATGGACCCCGCCTTCAGGTATGCCGAGCACAAGGAGTCGAAGGCCTTCTATGACGCCGAGATCTTTTATTATCAGGGGACGGATTTCATCGCCGAAGTGGAACGGCTGCTCGAAGAAGAATTGTGCAAATTCCTCGGCTGCGCGGAAATCGAAACCCGCGTCATAAGCGGGCAGATGGCCAATACGGCAGTGTTCAGCGCTATGGTGGACTATATCAATCGTGCCGACCGCCGCAGCGAACCGCGCCGCATTCGCAGAGTGATGAACAACCATATCGGCAGGGGCGGTCATCTCAGCGCGCAGCCTATGGGGGCGCTCCGGGACTTTGTCGCGCGGGACCCGCACACGGAGCGTCCAGCGGTGGTCAATTTCCCTGTCCTCGCGGGAAACCCGTATAAAATAGATGTTCCCGCCACCATCGAACTGATCGATGCCTGTCGGCCGGAATTGATTGTTTTCGGCAAAAGCATGGTTCTTCATAGAGAGCCTGTCGCGGATATCCGCCGGTATCTGGATGCCGCGCATATCGATGCAGTGATAATGTATGACATGGCGCACGTACTCGGGCTTACAGGCCCTCATTTCCAGCAGCCTTTTGCCGAAGGGGCCGACATGGTAACCGGATCGACGCACAAGACGTTTTTCGGCACGCAGCGGGGATTGATAGGGGGCCGCTTCACGGAGCATGAGGAAAAGTATGAATTGTGGAAGGCCATCCGCCGGCGCACATTCCCGGGGTCAGTGTCGAACCATCATCTGGGAACCATGCTGGGGCTTCTCATGGCCGCCTTTGAAATGAACCGTTTTAAGGACGAATATCAGCCTAAAGTGATTGCCAACGCCAAAGCGTTCGCACAGGCATTAAGTGACTGCGGCTTCGACGTGGCCGGCGACGCGCAGACCGGGTTTACCGAAACCCATCAGGTGATATTCAGAGTCGGCTACTCCAGAGGACCTCAGACCGCACAAAAACTTGAGGCCAACAACATCATTTGCAACTACCAGGCTACCCCTGAGGATGAGGGATTCACGGCCGCAAGCGGCATTCGTATGGGGGTTTCGGAAATGACGCGATTCGGGATGGAGGAAAAGGATTTTCTCGCCCTCGCGCATCTGATGAAAGAAATAGTAATGGATGGAGCGGACAGGCTGGAGCAGATCAAAGCGCTGCGTGAGCCGTTCCGCGAATTGCGTTTCTGCTTTACGGGCGATCAGTATGCAGACTTAGTGGAGGAGCTGCACAGGCTTATATAGGCACTGTTCCTCGAGCGCTTCACCACCGCCTGTGTCAGTTCTCAGTCCTCAGTCCTATCCCCTTCCCGGCAGCCTGGGCTGCTTTACGGGCAGTCGAACCACGAATTTCGAGCCTTTCCCCTGCTCGCTTTCAGCACTGATAGTCCCACCATGACGCTCGACAATTTTTCGGCATATGGCAAGCCCCATCCCGGTTCCCTGATATGCCCCGCCGCCGTGCAATCTCTGAAAAGGTTTGAAAATAAGTTCGGCATGCTGCTGGTCAAACCCGATACCGTTATCTTCTACAATAATCTCACACGTCCCCTTCCTGTCGGACTTTCCATGGACCTTGATGTAAGGAGTTCCATCGCTGCGAAACTTCAACGCATTGCCGATCAAATTCTGGAAGAGTCGCAGCATCTGACTTTCATCAGCCTCGATGGTGGGCAGATTCCCGATCTCGATCCGGCAATCAGATTCTTTGATCACTGGCTCGAAAACGTCCGCAGCCTCACGCGCCAAATGATTAAGTTCGATTTTCCCGAGCGGTTCCGGGTTAGCGGCAGATCTCGAAAACTGCAACAGGTCTCGTAAAAGGTCCCGCATCCGATTTGCAGAATTGACGACTCTATCCAGGTATTCCTGACCGGTCGCGTCCAGTGCAGAAGCGCATCTTTTCATGATTATGTCACAGAAAGTCTGTATTTTGCGCAGAGGTTCCTGTAGATCGTGAGCTGCGACGAAAGCAAAATCCTGCAATTCCTTATTTATCAGTTCGAGCCGCGACGCATAGACTCTAAGCTCTTCTTCGGACAGCCTGCGCTGTTCGGCCGTTCTTATCGATGAGATGCCATAAGAGAGGTTCTCGGCCAGGTTGCTCAGCAGGCTGGATTCCCCTTCGTCGAAAGCATCGGGCTCAGTAGCATAGATCGTAAGAGCGCCTATGACTTTCCTGTCTACAATTAAAGGTAGGGCAACGGAAGAAGCGAAGCCCCTTCTGATCCCTTCCGAACGCCAGGGGGCCCAAACGGGATTTGTGAAAGCGTTTTGCGAGGCAACGATTTTCCCCGTACGAACCGCGGTCCCGGTCGGTCCTCTGCCCCTCTCGTTATCGGCCCACGAAATTCTTGCCTGGTCCAGATAACCATGGTCGTATCCGGCGGAGGTGATCGGTCGTACGGTTTTGTTTTCGTCATTTTCCGCAAACCCCACCCAAACCATGCGGTACCCGCCGACATCCGCCACAACCCGGCAAACCTGTTCAAGCAGTTCCATTTCTTCTGTTTGACGAACCATCGTCTGGTTGCATTCACTCAGGGTACTGAATGCCCGGTTGGCTTTCCGGAATTCTTCCTCCGCAATTTTTCTGGCGGTTATGTCACGATTTACTTCGAGAAATCCCGCCGGTCCTCCATCCCTGCCAAGCTGAACGGCCCATCTGCTATCGACCACTATACGTTCGCCGTTTGCCTTTGAATGTTTAATCTCGCCCTTCCACTCTCCTTTTTCCAGGACGATCTTTGTAATTTCCACCAGGGGCATGGGAAATATTGCCTTCAAAAGATCATGGGGCACTCGTCCAAGCGCCTCACTACTGTTAAATCCGTAGGTTTCCTGAGCGCCTCTGCTCCAGAAGACTATCCTGCTTTCAAGGTCCCGCACGATAATGGCGTCATGGGCTAAATCGAGTAGAGCAGCCTGATCTCGTAATCGTTGATTTGCGCTGAGCAGTTCGGTGGTTCGCTCTTGGACCCTCAATTCAAGTTCATCACGCGATTTGCGAAGCTCCTGCTCTATCAGCTTAAGTTCGGTGACATCACGACCCACTACCACCGACCCGATTATCATGCCCTCCGTATCTCTAATGGGACTGAAGCTATAGCTTCCGACCCAGGTCTCGCCCGTGTCCTTTCGTCGCACAGTATACTCGGCGTTCGTGACCGTCTCGCCCCGAAGCGCCCTCGGCACCGCCCACTGGTCCAAAGGAGCTAACTGGCCGTCGGCCGTAAAGACATCCAGAATGTCGGGATATTCGGCGAGGGTCTTCAGGCATTCGTCTTTGGTCTTGAACCTGTGAAATGTCGCGAAGGCGTCATTGAAATCGATGAACCGCCCCTCGGCATCCGAAATGAACACAGCGTCGGTCATGCCGGCTAAAGCCGCGTCTATTTTCGCCCTGCTCTGCCGGAGCGCCTCCTCAGCCTGCTTGCCACGGGTTATATCCCAAATAAGACCGTTGAGCCTCACCGGCCGGCGTTCATCATCATAGACCAACTTTCCACGGGCAGCGATGTGATGGACGCTCCCATCCGGCCATATCGCCCTGTACTCGGTTTCATACGGAGCATCATGTTCAATGGTTCGGGCCAGAGCCGACTCTACCGCATTTCGATCCTGCGGATGCACCGCACTAAAAAACTCCTCGGCTTCTCCGGTAAACTCAGCAGGGTCCAAGCCCAGCAGATTACAGACCTGATCGTCAAAGAAGCGTTTGTTTTTGATCAAGTCCAGATGCCATACACCCATTTCGGATGATCGCAGCGCAAGATCGAGCCGGGATTTGCTCTCACGCAGTTCCTCTTCCATCCTCCTGCGCTCGGTGATGTCGCGAATAATGCAGGTGCTCACCCGACCGTATGAAGATTCTCGTCCGAAGGCTGAGATTTCAATAGGAAAAAGATCGCTGCTTTTGTGCCTGGCAAAAATTTCGATGATGTTTCCGGACCCGGTTCCTTGGGAAGCTTCGATCATCTCTGTAAGGCTACCTTCATGCTCTTTTGGAATAATCCTCTCGAAAACCGGCGAGCCGATTGCCTCCTCCTTTGAATAACCAAAGATTCGTTCAGCGCTGGGATTCCAGAGAATTATCCTGTTCCCCGGATCAAGAGAGATAATTGCGTCTGAGGCTGTTTCGATGAGAGACTGGTAGTTGGCTGCCGCATCCACGAAGAAGCCGGCGATAACCTCTTCTACTGGCAATCCACTTGACTTCCCGCTTCGAACTGCCGCCAGGATGGCAATCAGCGAGAAAATTGCTCCGGCGTAGTTTGAAGTTCGTCCAGCCCAGCCGATAGGGCTGCCGACAATTCTTTCGATGTAAAAAGCAAACAGCCCCAGCGCGAGCATCGCCAGACAGAGAGAATACCAGTAGAGGAAATCCGATTTGATCCGCAGATAGTTGTTCATGAAGAGGAGGGAAGAGGCGGCATAGAGAAAGATTGCAAGCCCCAGAACAATCTGTCGAACAGCCGTCGGTCCGGACCCTTGAATGAAGAACGGCGGGACAACATGCTGTACGGTCGCAAATGAGAAAAGAACGGCAAATATTAAGATTGCTGCATAAGCAGGGATTAAAGTCAGCTTCTGCCGGTCCGTCTCCCGCTGATATGTTTTCCTCGAAGAGTTGATTATCGCCCCGGCGAAATGGCAGAGTGAGCCAAGCAAGGCCCCTGTATTGTAGATGGTCACATTGAAATTTGCTCCGCCCTGCAGTTCCCTCAACCAGCCGGCCGACCCGGCGCAGAGGCCGAATCCGAGCATGCCGCACCCCATCAGCAAAACACTTGAAGATCCTGTTCGCAAATAGGACCTTCCGGCGAAAAAGGATACTACTAGCGGAATGATCGCGGTGAAGACGGTGTTGGTAACTCCCAGCAGGTGCTTCGGTTCATAAAGGAAGGAGATGTCCAGGGCATAAAGCGCCACAACGGACAGTAAGGACGTGGAAACCAGCAGAAGACCTGCCAGCTTTGAGTACTGCGGCTTTCCTTCGGATACTGCGCTCATTTTATGCTCAATCAGTACTGTTGCCCTGCTCGCAGACGTCCGGCGGAGACCCGCAAGCATAATCCGGCAGTCGCCTGGATCGTGTCTCCACTGAACTCGGCAGTAGTGGCAGGGATTATCGGTTGACGTCCTGCATTTGAGCTATGAAGTCGATCTCGGAAAAACTCGGTCGTTTATATCATACACCGAAAAGAAGAACCATTTTTTTCACAAGCATATTATCCTTTAAGGGGCCGCCTGGATTGAATCTGAATCGAGGCTGCGTTCTCACGTTAAACTCAAACATCTCAGCATACGAACGTTCCCGATGAGAGCAACCGTTTCAGTTCCCGGACTTGAGAAATAATTCAGTTGCGGCATTATATTGCAGGTGCTGCAAGTGTGCCGAAAATATCGCTCAGGGTTCAATAAGGGACGTTTGCCCTCCCGGCGGCATTTCGGAAGCCGCCGGGAGTTTCCTGGTCGCAAATAAATAAAGAACTGCTCGATAGCATCAGGAGAAACAGCCTATGGATTCGCACGCAATCATTTATATCGTGGCAGGTTTTGCAGCGGGCTTCATTGCCACTATGGCCGGCAGCGGCTCGGTTATCACATTGCCGCTTCTTTTATTTCTCGGCGTTCCCGTGAGCGTTGCGAACGGCACGATCCGGCTTCCAATCCTAGCAGCGTCCGGAGTCAGCGTCCTGACATTTATTCGGGAAAAAGTACTGGATTGGAGGCGTGGTTTATGGATATCCGTCCCGTTCATCCTCGGCACTCTGGCAGGCGCCGAACTGGCAACGATCATCCCGGCGCAACGGCTGCGGGAGTTCGTAATTGCCGCGGTAGTGTTCGTTTTGTTCCTGGTTCTCTACAAACCTGACCGGTTACTTAAAATGCCATCGGCGGAAACTCTCCGAATGGGCTGGAAACAGATGCTGATTTTCTTCGCAGTCGGCCTGTGGGCAGGTTTCATCCTTATCGATTCCGGCACTTTCGCGATTCTTGCGCTCGTGCTGAGTGTCCGGTTTGACCTGACTCGCGCGGTTGCCGTGAAAGCTTTTCTGATATTGTTCGCAGTCGTTGCATCGCTCTTATTGTTCTGGGAGCATAGCGACGTAAACTGGGGAATTGGCGGTCTCCTGGCGCTGGGCAGTGTATTCGGAGGTTGGGCCGGCGCCCGAATAGCCTCCAGGGAATGGGCGAAGATCTGGGTGTACCGCTGCCTTGTGTTTATTATCGTCGTGGAAATAATGCACCTGGTTTACAGGTTTTTCTTCGCCCCTCCAGCGTATGGTTCGTAAAGGGCCAGATGCTCTTTGAGCATTTCGGGGATAGGAAGGTTGTAAGGGCAGCGTTTCACACATTCCCCGCACTCGGTGCAATTTCTCGATGACTCCATTGCCTTGGCCGCAAACCCTGCCGCTTTGGCATTAGACATCCTGCGAGCAATTATCGGGTAGTTCATAACCGGCGTGATCATAACCCCCTGTTCACATGGCTGGCAGTACTCGCATCTACGGCAAAACCGCTGTCCCAGCTCATTCCGGAATCTTTCCATGGCTGCCAGGTCTTCAGGCAAGACCTTGTTTTCTTTCTCGTAGATGGCTGCAATCTGATCTACCTGTTCGACCGCATCGAACCCCGGCAACGGGATCACATCCGGGAATTGACGAAGAAATTTGAAGCACAGCTCCGCATCATCCAGCGCGCCTCCACCGAAGGGCTTCATGGCCAGTATGCCCATTCCCTCTCGCCGGGCAACCGGATGGAGATTCTCGACCGGTTTGGATTCTATGAAGTTGAAGGGAAATTGTACGGTGCTGAAACGCCCGGTACTGACCAGCATGGAGGCCATCTCGATGCTGTGTGAAGTCACGCCGATATGCCTGATCTTGCCGGCCTGCCTGGCCCGGATGGCCGCCTCCAGCACGCCGTCCGGCCCGATTGCCGTCTGGTAATCGGCTTCAAGGGAGAGCTGGTGTATCTGAAAAATATCGATGTAATCGGTACGCAGCCGCTGCAGGCTGAGATCGATGTCCGCCTCGGCCCCGGGGCGGTCGCGCTTCAATGTTTTTGTTGAAATAACCAGGCGGCTTCGGATGCCTTCAAAGGCCAGTCCCAGTTTCTCCTCGCTGTCCAGGTACGCATTGGCCGTATCGAACAGGGTTACCCCCGCCTCATAAGCCCGCCGGAGGACCAGCACCGCGTCAGCAGCGGACAAACGAATGATAGGAATGCATCCAAAACCGACCTCGGAGACTTCGATCCCTGTTTTCCCAAGCATAACGTAACGCATTTTCTTCCGCTCCCTTCATCATGGCGAGCTTCGCCAGAAGCAGCCGGAACCCCGGGAAACCGGCCTCGGTGTATCCTCTCGCCTATTTTATGCTGATGACATGGGGATCGTCAACCTGTTGCTGCTTCCGAGCTCGGCCGTTCAAAGGATGCTGCGCGTCCGGTTCATTTGCATCCGGTTCATTGACAACTCATCGCTACCCAGATATGTTTCAGTCTCACGGAAACGGTTGCTAATTGTCCCTTAATCAACCTCAAGATCGAAATCCCCGGACGCGCTCTTGCCGTCCGTCGTCACATTGAACTGATTATATCAGCGTATGTCCCAGTCTTCGATCAAAACGGATTGTGGCCCCAACAAAGGGCAAAAACAGGCGGCCGTCGCAACCGAGGTGAAGCCCATCTTCTTTGACCCTGCCAACAAGCGGTGGCCGCGCCTGCGGCTCGGAATGGCGCTCATCGCACTGGTCCTGACTTTATTGTTGGGAACGCTCGTTCTAAGTATCCTGGCCGGCCCGGCGCTGCCGACCCTGAATCTACCCAGTGTCAGCTTCCTGCCGCACGGGGTTCACTCGGTGCCCGGCGTTCCGCGCCTGTCTCCGGAACGGCCCCTGACACGCCGCGAACGGGCTTTAAAAGATGTCAAAACCAATCTGGCTCATGAACGAGAGCGCAATCTCCGGAAACTGCTTGCCCAAGCCCATAAAGCCCCTTCATACACTGCGCGGCGACAGCTCTCCATCGGGTTCCTGGTGAACTGGGACGACTCGAGTATGAGTTCGCTCAAACAGAACCTGGACGGCCTGGATATGGTAATACCTGAATGGCTGCACCTCGCAGATAATAACGGATCGCTAAGTGAAGACGATCCCGCCCGGCAGGCTCAGATCAGCGAATACATTCGCTTGCGCCGCCCCGGCTTCCCGATTATGCCTCTGTTGAACAATTGGAACGGTAAAGCATGGGAAGGCGACAAGCTGAGCCGCGTGCTGGCCGACCCAGCCGCACGGAAGCGCGTGATTCAACAGTTACTCGCCTATATCGAACGCCAGCATTTTGCCGGGATCAGCATAGACTTCGAAAACATCCCGGCAAAGTCACAAGCCAACTTTCAGCGATTTTTAGCCGAACTTTACGCCGTGCTGAACCCGAGAGGTCTTTTATTGTCTATGAACGTGCCGGCCAACGACCCGGCCTTTGATTACCGTAATTTGGCCCGCAAAGTGGACTACCTCATCCTTATGGCTTACGACGAGCACTGGTCGACAGGCTTACCCGGCCCTATCGCCGGATTACCATGGTTCGCCGATGTGCTGCAGCGGCGTCAGCGTGATGTGCCCGCTAAAAAAATGATCGTGGCCATCGGCAACTATGCCTATGACTGGGAGGCTGGCCACCCCGCCGAAGAGCGCAGTTTCGAGGAAGCAGTTCTTACCGCCAAGGAATCGGAGGGCAATATCAGCCTTGATCCGGCATCTCTCAATCCCACCTTCGACTACTCCGATGATAACGATCATATCCACCACGTGTGGATGTTGGACGCCGTGACTGCATTCAACCAGCTTGTGATCGCCGGTTCGGTGTCTCCCGGCGGCATTGCAATGTGGCGGCTTGGAAGCGAAGATCCCGCTTTATGGAAGGTGTTTGGCCGTAAAGGCGAGTTGAATGCAGAACTAGCAACCCAGTTGCGCGAGATTCAATTCGGTTATGGACTGGACTATGAAGGCAATGGAGAAATTCTCCAAATCTCCGCCCAGCCCAAGCTGGGAAGCCGGGACGTCAGTTTCGACCCAAAGCGAAATCTGATAACAGCGGAACGCTTTATGGTGTTTCCCTCACCCTATGTCATTACGCGCCACGGCGGTGCGGCCCGCAAGGTGGCGCTGACATTCGACGACGGGCCCGATAAACGTTTTACGCCGCAGATCCTTGATGCACTGCACGAAGCAGGCGTACCGGCAACTTTCTTTATAATCGGCGTCAACGGCGAACTGCATCCGGAACTGCTGCGCCGAGAATTGGCCGAAGGCCACGAAATAGGCAATCATACATTTACTCATCCCAACATCGCACTCATCTCCCGGGCCCAGTTCGAGTTGGAACTCTCCGCCACCGAACGTCTGCTGGCCGCCGTGATCGGCCGCCAGTCGCTGATGTTTCGCGCTCCTTTCGGTGAGGATAGCGAACCGGAGACCGTGGATCAGATTCATCAAATCGAACTGGCCAGCAGCGAAGGCTATCTACTCGTCGGAATGCAAATCGACCCGGACGACTGGCAGCGCCCCGGAGTCGACGAGATCGTGCAGCGGACGGTGTCAATGGCAGAACGCGGTGAAGGCAATGTGATCCTGCTTCACGATTCCGGCGGTGACCGCAGCCAGACGGTCCAGGCGCTTCCTTTGATTATCGAGGCCCTGCGAAGTCACGGTTTCCAGTTTGTCACTGTCTCCGAACTGATGGGCCGCACCCGCGATGAGGTTATGCCGCTCGTACCCCCGGACAGCTTGTGGCAGATCTGGGCGGACAGACTGGCATTCGGCGTGCTCAACCTTGCTGCGGTGATCATCCATTGGCTATTCCTGATGGGCATCGTGCTGGGAATTGCAAGACTGATGTTCATAGGAGTACTGGCCGTCTACCAGCGCTGGCGCAGTCGCCGTCAGGTTTTTGATCCGGCCTACTCACCTTCTGTGGCCGTCGTGGTGCCTGCATACAACGAGGAAAAAGTGATAGTTCAGACTATCACTTCACTGCTTGCCTGTGACCTTGCAAGCCAGTTCGAGATCGTCGTTGTTGACGACGGTTCCGTCGATTCGACCTATTGCGCAGCTCAATCAGCTTTTGCCGATCACCCGAGGGTGAAGGTGCTCACCCGCCCAAATGGCGGCAAATCGTCGGCCCTGAACTTCGGGATTTCATATACCCAGGCGGAGATTGTGGTCGCGCTGGACGCCGATACGGTGTTCGCCTGCGACACCATTGCCAAGCTGATCCGGCACTTCGCGGACCCGCAAGTCGGCGCCGTGGCCGGCAATGCCAAGGTGGGCAACCGCATCAACCTGCTCACCCGTTGGCAGGCATTGGAGTATGTCACGAGCCAAAATCTGGATCGGCGCGCCTTCAGCATTCTGAACTGCATCACCGTCGTGCCCGGTGCGGTGGGCGCCTGGCGGCGCGAACTGATAGAACGCGCCGGCGGTTTTGACCGGACCACCCTGGCGGAAGATGCCGATCTCACCATGGCCATACGAAAGATGGGTTACCACATCGTCTACGATGACGAGGCCGTGGCCCTTACGGAGGCCCCCGACACGGTGGGGGGGTTTATCAGACAGCGCTATCGATGGATGTTCGGCACGATGCAGGCAGCCTGGAAGCATGTCGATACACTGTTTCGGCCACGCTACGGCGCGTTGGGGTTTGTCGCTCTGCCAAACGTGATGATTTTTCAAATACTTTTCCCATTGATTTCGCCGGTGATGGACCTGTTGCTGGTCGGCACCCTCGGAATGACGGCTATAAATTACTGGCATCACCCTACGGACTTTTCGCCGGACGCCCTGTGGCGCGTGCTGTTTTACTACGCCTTGTTCGTCACTGTTGACTATCTGACTGCGATCCTGGCCTTTACCCTGGAACACCACGAAAATTGGTCGCTGCTGATTTTTCTGTTCTGGCAGCGTTTTTTCTACCGCCAACTGATGTATTACGTGGCCATCAAGAGCACCCTCAATTCCATGAGGGGCAGACTGGTGGGCTGGGGCAAACTCGAGCGCAAAGCCACCGTGCACGCAAGCTGATGGGCCCTATAGGAATTAGGAATGAGGAATTAGGAATTAGGAATTGGAGTACGCAACTTTTTGAAACAATTCTTTAAGTTTTCCGGGTACACTCGGAAACTGTGAATAGTTGTCATTGACATCCCAATTGAGTGTATTTACTCTAATTTTAGAGTGGGAAGGATTTTTATGCCAAAAGGTGTATGTACACTTAAAATTGCATGCTCAATTATCGAAGGAGGTGCGATATGGTCGCATCTGAAAATACAAAGGGCGACGGAACGATTAAGACGACGGTCGGAGCGGTGCTCCTTCTCTGGCTCGTGTTGACGTTCATTCTCGGGGCCGGCGGGAGCTTTGTGAGGCAACCGGGCGCGCCGCCTCTGCCGATCCTCGCCGGTGCGCTCGTCCCGATTCTTGTGTTCCTGGCCGCATTCAGGTTTTCAGGTTCATTTCGTGACTTCATAATGGCGATCGATCTGCAGACGGCGGCGGCCATACAGGCATGGAGGTTCGCCGGCTTCGTGTTCATCGCCCTTTATGCTTATGACGTTTTGCCGGGTTCATTTGCCTGGCCGGCAGGACTTGGAGATATGGCCATCGGCATAACTGCCGTATGGGTTATGGTGGCCCTCAGGGAACGGAAGGACTTCGCACGGAGCAGGGTTTTCCTGATTTGGAACCTGCTGGGCGTACTGGACCTCGTGGTCGCTCTCGGCATGGGAGGGGTCAGTGCAACTTTGGGCTTAGCGACTTCAGGTGGGGTCACAATGGTTCCCATGGCGCGGTTGCCCCTTGTCCTTATCCCGGCATACCTGGTGCCCATCTGCGTTATGCTGCATCTTGCTTCACTGTTTCAGGCGGGACATCTGGGCGCGACGGGAAGGAGCTATCGCTGGAGCGGTTCGCCCGCCCGCCGGGGACCGACCCAAACACCGGCTTGAACAGGCACGGGACGGCCAATTCAAGTGAAGGGAGAATTGAAATGACTACCACGCAGAATTGCACGCAAAGGTTGACCGTGACCTCGTCAAGATCGTTCGAGGATGTTGTGGCAACGTTTGAAGCGGCCATAGGACATCCCGACAGAAAAGAATTGTTCAGCGCCATTGATACAGCGGAGACTTACTCCCGGATGGAAGACGCCATCCAGGCAGCTCTCGGGAAATCAGGGTTCATGGAATTGGCGCGCTTCGATCTCGGTGCGGTATTGCGCAAGGAAGAAACGAACGGGACTTCAAAGAGCTTGCGCTTCCTCATCGGCAATCCGTTGTTGATGAAGGAGTTGGTTAGACGGGTGCCCGATGCCGGTTCCTACGCTCCGGTAACCGTCCTGATTGACGAACGCCACGACGGAGTGCACCTGACCTATGACCTGATGGCCGGTTTTTTAGCCTCGTACGGAAACGCAGATGCCCTGAAGCACGCGCAGGCCCTGGACCGCGAGGTGGGCGAACTGCTCCGGGAGGCGGCGGAAGGTTAGCGCAGTCGCGGATAGCAGAGGATGTTTCGTCTCCCGATGAAAAACAGGTTGAACGAGTTTACCCCGCTAACCACCAAGAACATGGCGAACTCCCCGTTGACGGTATACAATTGAAACTCAATTTCACGTCCGAAGAAGATGATGATGAAAAATAGCGGGTACGAGTATAGCGAGCAAATAGACATCCGGGGTAGGGGGCTTAGCGTTCTGGCCTACCTGGTCCGGAAATATCGCCATTCCCCGGAAACTGTCTGGCGCGACCGGCTCGACAGAGGCGAAATTTTCCTTGATGGCAGCCAGGTCCAGCGGGATACGGTCCCCAGACCGGGGCAATGGCTCCTTTGGCGCCGTCCTCCCTGGGATGAGCCGGATGTGCCGCTCACATATTCCGTCCTCTATGAAGACGATGACCTGCTCGCGGTGGCAAAGCCTTCCGGACTCCCGACCATGCCGGGCGGCGGTTTCCTCGATCACACTCTCCTCACGCTCGTACGAAAAAGCCGGCCTGAGGCCTCGCCCGTCCATCGGCTGGGGCGGGGCACTTCAGGCGCAGTGCTGTTCGCTTGCACCGCTCGTGCCCGGTCGACGCTGAGCGCAGCCTTGCGGGAAAATGAAATAACCAAAATTTACCGGGCGTTGGCCGTCGGTGTGCCTTCCGCTGAAAACTTTTCAATAGATGCGCCCATAGGACTTATTCCGCATCCGAAGCTGGGGACCGTCCACTCGGCCTGCGCCGGTGGAAAACATGCCCTTAGCCGGGTCAGTGTCCTGGATGAAAGAGGAGATACTTCACTGCTGGAGGTCGAGATCGTAACGGGAAGGCCCCACCAAATCCGCATTCATCTAGCGTTCGCCGGCCACCCGCTGGTGGGTGACCCTCTTTATGCCGCCGGAGGGGCCATCAGGGACCCCGAGGCGCTTCCCGGAGACTGCGGCTACCTGCTTCATGCGGAGCTTCTTTATTTTCGGCACCCGGCAACAAAATCAGATTTCAAGATCTGGTGCTCTCCACCGCGCGAGCTTGAGACGAAGTGAAATCTACCCCCTTTATACCAGAGTGCCGGATATCTCTTGTGCTTCAAGGGAAAAACCCTTGTATGAGAGGAGTGGTGCTATGTCATTGGACTTTGGCGTCTATGCAACCAAAGTATGCTCTGCCGGCCAAGCGGCAGCTTCTATTCAGCCGGGGAGCCATGTTTTTGCGGGTACGGCGTGCGCGACTCCGCATGCGCTCCTGGACGCACTCGAATCTCTTCCAAATCCCCCGAGCGATGTCACAATCCTTTCTTTTCTCACCGATGGCGCACTTCCCTTAAAGGACGGAAAACCCACATCGAAATACAGGCACAAGTGCTTCTTTGTAAGCATGGAGATGCGGGACGCCATCCAACTGGGGATTGCCGACTACATACCCGTTTCTCTGGCCGAACTGCCGAAGCTGATCAGAAACGGCCGCTTTCCTATCGACGTGGCCCTGGTCCAGGTTTCAGCTCCGAACCCTTACGGCTACGTGAGTCTCGGGGTGTCGGTCGATATAAGCCAGACCGCAACGCGGTACTCGAAAAGGATCATTGCAGAGGTTAACCCGAACATGCCGTTCACCTTCGGCGACTCGGTAATCCATCTCAAACATATCGACCGGCTCGTAGTCAACGACGTCCCGGTAGGCGAATACACTCACCCGCCCGCAGACGATGTGGCCCATCAGATCGCTGCATATATTGCAGGAATCATTGAAGATGAATCGACCCTGCAGATCGGGTTGGGACGAGTTCCTAACGCGGCATTACGTTATCTGCATGACCGCACAGACCTGGGAGTGCACACCGACGTGATCACGGACAGCATCCTGGATCTCATAGAGAACGGCATAATCACAGGGCGTAAAAAAACCCTTCATTGCGACAAGGTTATAACAAGCTACTGCGTGGGGACAAGGAAGCTCTATGATTTTGTCCACCTGAATCCGATGTTTGAATTCAGGCCGATAGAGTATGTGTGCGATCCGTTCATCATTGCGAGGAACAACCGTTTCGTATCTATAACCCAGGCATTTGCTGTCGATCTGACAGGGCAAATCTGCACGGACCAACTGAGGGGAGAATTCTACGGCGGTGTTTCCACGCAGCCTGATTTTCTACGCGGCGCCGCCCGTTCACCCGAAGGAAAGCCCATTATCTGCCTGCGTTCCACAAGCGAAGACGGCAGTGAATCGTTTATCCGGCCTCAACTTCTTCCCTCCGAGGGGGTGGGCGTTGCAAGGTCGGATATTCACTACGTGGTAACCGAGTACGGCATGGCCTATCTTTTCGGAAAATCCATACGCGAGCGCGCTCTATCTCTCATCGAAATTGCGGCGCCCAAATTCCGCCCATGGCTTCTGGAAGAGGCTAAACGCCTCGGTTGCCTGCCCGCCTCAATGACGCTAAAGTCCCAAAAACCATATCTGATAGAAGAAGAACGCATCGTGACGCTCAAAAACGGCAAGACAGTCCGGCTCCGGCCCAGCCGTGCCAGCGACATGGACGCAATTGTGGAACTCTTTCACGCGCTTTCCTCAATTGATGTTTACACGAGATTCTTCACGCGCATCAAGACCCTCTCGGTCTCCCTGACCGCACAGCTCTGCAATGTGAACTTCGATACGGAGGTGGCCTTCATAGCAGTGGCCGGTGAACGGGAAAACGAGAAAATCGTTGGCAGCGGCTTGTATGTCCTCGACCAATCGACTAATGTTGCAGAGGTAGGATACATGGTCTCAGCGGAATGGCAGGGGATCGGTCTGGGTAAAGCTCTTCAAAACAGGCTGAAAGAGCATGCCGTCGCCAACGGGGTTCGGGGGTTTTTGGCGATCATACTGAGTTCCAATGCCAGGATGATCGCACTGGCCCAGCAGGCAGGAGAGAATGTCGAAAAGGTTCGAGACGGTGAGGTTTGCGAAGTAACGACTTACTTCGATTCGCGGCGATAAAATCGGACACGGACGTCGAAGGTAAGTGCTGCCGTATCGTCAGCGGCAAGGGTCCTGCCCCTCGTCAGCGGCCGGTTGCTGCTTCCCTCGCCTTCATGTCCAAGACCTCCCATCGACGGTATGTCTCATCGAGTTCCTTTTCGATGGACTTTAGCCTCGCTATGGCGCCGGCCACTTCAGGGCCGTTCTTCTGGTAGAATTCCGGGTCTGACATCGATCGGTAGAGTTCTTTCTGCTCTGCTTCGAGCATTTCGATTGTTGCCGGCAAATCTTCGAGCTCGCGCTGTTCTTTGTAGCTGATCGTCTGTTTGGACCGGCGTTTGGGTCGCTGTTTTTCCGATACGACAGGGGGCTTTTCCGGATTTATCGGATTGTCCGATCCGCGTTGGCGCACCCAATCGTCATAGCCTCCCACGTACTCGCCAATTTTGCCTCCGCCTTCGAGCACGAGCGTACTTGTCACCACATTGTTCAGAAAGGTCCGGTCGTGGCTTACCAGCAACAGCGTGCCCGGGTAATCCAGAAGCTGATCTTCCAGCAGCTCCAGAGTTTCCAAATCCAGATCATTTGTCGGTTCATCGAGGACAAGCAGGTTGGAGGGCTTCGTAAAAAGACGCGCCAGAAGGAGCCGGTTGCGCTCTCCGCCGGAAAGCGTTCTGACAGGGGACCTGGCGCGTTCCGGAGAAAACAGGAAATCCTTCAGGTAACCAATTATGTGCCGGGGTTTGCCGTTAAACAGAATGGTGTCATTCCCGTCTGCGACGTTTTCAGCAACCGATCTATTTTCATCCAGTTGCGTTCGAAGCTGGTCGAAGTAAGCTATCTTGAGATTGACGCCGTGGCGCAGTACTCCCGTTTCCAGGGGTAAGTTCCCCAGAAGTACGCGCAGCAAAGTAGTCTTGCCGGAGCCGTTCGGACCGATTATCCCAATTTTGTCACCGCGCATGATGATGGTTGAGAAGTCATCAATTACAGGCTTTTGCCCGTTGTAGCCATAGCTGACTCTCTCGGCCTCGATTACCAGTTTCCCGGAATTGGCCGCATCCTGGGTTTTCATGCGCACGGAGCCGATGAGTTCTCGACGCGCCCGCCTTTCTTCGCGCAACTTCTCGAGTTCCCTAACCCTTCCTTCGTTTCGCGTTCTTCTCGCCTTTATGCCCTGCCGCACCCACACTTCTTCCCGGGCCAATTTATTATCGAACCGTTCCCTTTGCGCGGCTTCGGCTGCGAAGGCAGCCTGCTTTCGCTTCTCGAATGTTTCGTAATCACATGACCAGTCAATCAGGCGTCCTCGATCGAGTTCAACGGTGCGTGTCGCAAGCTTTTTAAGAAACATCCTGTCATGCGTGACAAAGAGCAGGGTACCCTCAAAACGCAGCAATAAATCTTCCATCCAGCCTATTGCATCGATATCGAGGTGATTGGTCGGCTCATCGAGCAGCAGCACGTCCGGCTCTCTCACCAATCCTCGCGCCAGCATCACTCTGCGCTTGAGCCCCGCCGAAAGGGTTTCGAATCGCTCGCCGGGATTCAGATCCATACGCGTGATTGTTCTCTCTACACGATTGAGCCTGCTGCCACTGTCGGACAGCGTGTTTTCGCGCTCGTCCAATCCGCCGGCCACGACGAACGATACGGTTCCAGTCACTTCCTGCGGCACCTCCTGCGGCAGAAAGGATACCCGCACCCCCTGCATATAAGTGATCTCGCCCTCGTCCGGAGCGAGGTCGCCATTGAGAAGACGCATCAGCGTGGACTTGCCGGTCCCGTTCCTCCCAAGGAGACAAACACGCTCTCCAGGCTCGACACAAAAGTTTATATGGTCGAGTAATAAGGGCTCTCCGAAGCCGATGCATATGTCTCGCATGCAGATCAGCGCCATTCCGGTCCGGTTCCTTTTCTGCTAAAGCATAAACCACGTGGGCCATTGGACTAATAATAACCAAATATCAGCAAAAGCAGATCATGAATCAAAACCGGTGGAAAGTCGCTCCCCGCTCCGTCCATCTTCCGGCATGGATTGCGGATTTGCTTTTAGCACCATGTAGGCAGTTAGGTCAGCCACCGGCAAAGATCACTCGATGATGGCTTGCGCCACGAGTTGTTTGATCATTCGACGGAAATAAGGTCGGATTGCCCCGGGGGTCTGCGCCATCATCACCACAACGAGTTGCTCTTTCGGATCGATCCAGAAAAAAGTGCCGCCCGCACCTGCCCACATAAACTCGCCTTCGGAGCCGGGCACTCCGGCGATGCCATACCCTTGGCGCACCATAAAGCCGAGCCCGAAGGTGTAGCCCTGGACACCCATCAGCAATTCGCCAGGCGACAACGGGAGGGTCGTACGATTGCCCAGATGGTCGGAAGCCATCCACTTAATCGTAGTCGGACTCAGATAGCGCTTGCCGTCCAATGTTCCGCCTGCGAGCAACATCTGGCAGAAGCGCAGATAATCAGCCGCCGTCGACACCCCGCCGGCCCCGCCGGAATCGTTTGCCGGGACTATCTTTACGTCGAGCATTACGTCGTTGGGTTTATCGGTCAACGGATCCTTGGCCAGAGGTTCGGCAATGCGCTGCCATTTTGCGGGCGGAACCCAGAAGCCGGTATCGACCATCTTCATCGGTTTGAACAGACGCTCTTCAAGCAGATCGGCTAGCCGCTCGCCACTTGCCGCTTCGAGTAGACGCCCCAGCAGATCGACCGCCATGCTGTATTTCCAGTTCGTGCCCGGTTGAGCAACAAGCGGGGCCTTGGCTAAACCCGCAACTTCCTGTTCGGGCGTGATCGTCCGGGACTCACCAAGGATGCCGTTAGGCTGGAACAACCCGGCTTCCGCATAGGCAGCCTTGATTTGTGGAATAGTCGTGAACTCACCGTAATCCAAGCCGGCGGTATGGCGCAGCAAATCCTGCACGGTAATCGGGCGCTTAGCCGGTTCGGTCACAACGTTGCCATCCTTGTTCGTCACTAGCACTTGCATCTCGGAGAATGCGGGGAAGAACTTCGAGATCGGGTCGGTCAACTGAATTTTGCCCTCCTCAACCAACATCATGGCAGCGACCGTCACGAGAGGCTTGGTCATGGAATAGATGCGAAAGATCGCATCCTTGCTCATTGGTTTGGCGGCGGCCTTGTCTTTGAAGCCTAAGGCCTCGGAATAGGCAAGCTTTCCCTTGCGGGCAATCATTACGACGGCTCCCGGCATACGGTCGGCGTCGACTTCTTTTTGCAGCACGGTCTTGATTAGCCCAAGGCGTTCACCCGAAAGGCCGACGGAACCGGGGGACCCGGCTGGGAGAACTTGCCCAAAGGCCAGGCCGCTGAGCAGCAGGAAGATGACACAAACTCTTAGCGCGTTACCCAAGGCCCTCGCGCTCTTCCGTTGAGCGTTCGACATGGCTGTCTCCTTTGATGCAGGCCGGAATACTGCATAAAGCTGTCCGCCATGCATCGAAAAAGTATTTTGGAGTCGTATGCTTCCTAAAAGAACTTCCGGCGCAACGCCGGAACCCGTAAAACCATATGATTTCATAATCCAACATGCAAGTGATAAGAGTGTTAGTCTCCCTTCTCAGGACCTCAAAACCGTCTGTCACACCTTTGCCCGCCAATAATCCTGTGTTGCTTTTTGCAACACTTTTTGATAATGGTGATCCTGAAGTTGAGGCGTCTCTAGGAGAAAGAATCACTTCGCTTTGGGAGGGGAACGTCATGGGTCGGCACTTTGAAGATCATGAAATCACCAGTCTGATATTCGATAGTCTGTCAAGAACGGCGATAACCATTGTCACGGATTCGGAAGATAGAATCATAGCCATAAGCGATCACTATGCCAAGATACTGAACCGCAAGAAGAAAGATATCATTGGCCAGGCTATTTACAAGATCATCCCTACTACCAGGCATCCTACAATCAGGAAAACGGGGCAACCGGCCTGCAAGCTGTTTACGCTGGCCAATGGCGAAACTGTAATCGCACACTATGTCCCGCTCATCAAAGATAATAATGTCCTTGGGGTATTATCTTACACCTCAATGAATACTATTAACTATATGAATACCATTTCCACGTTGGATCTTGTGCGGCGTTTAAGTGATGAGTTGAATCAATTCAAGAAAGAATTGCAGAAATTGAGAGGGGCAAAATACTCGCTGAACAATATCATTGGCTCATCAGAAGCGATAACGGAAGCAAAAGAACTTGCAAGGAAGGTGGCTCAAACGAAATCGACTGTCCTCATTACCGGTGAAACGGGAACAGGAAAAGAATTGTTTGCTCATGCGATCCATCAGGCGAGTCCCCGCAGGCATCAGCCATTCATTGCCTTGAATTGTGCCGCAATTCCCAAAGACCTGATCGAATCGGAGTTGTTCGGCTATGAAGAGGGGGCGTTCAGCGGCGCCCAAAAAGGCGGCAAGCTCGGAAAATTTGAGATGGCGCACCAAGGGTCATTGTATCTTGATGAGATCCATCAACTTCCGCTTCCGCTGCAATCAAAGTTATTGAGAGCTATTCAAGAAAAAGAGATTGAAAGAATAGGAGGGACAAGAACCATTTCTACGGACATCCGCTTGATCTGCACATCGAACAGAAATTTAATGGAACTTGTCGAAAAAGGTGAATTCCGCGAGGATTTATACTATCGCGTTCATGTGATATCGATCCAGGTTCCTCCGCTCCGGGAGCGATTGGACGACATCCCCGAGCTGGTAAATCATTTCATTGCAAAAATAAACAAAGGATTGGGCCTCAATGTCCAGGGCGTGCACAAGGACGTTATGAAATCATTTGCCCGATATCGTTGGCCCGGCAACGTTCGGGAACTGGAACACTTTCTGGAGAGGGCCGCAAATATCGCCCTGTCAGGACATCTGAACGCTTTCCATTTTGAACGATTCGTACCGAGATTGGTCGATGGGACCCCCAACGAGCCAATCGAAAAATTTTCTAATTTAAACCACCTGAGAGTCAAGCTGGAAAAAGATGCAATCATCAGCGTTTTGCAGATGACCAAGGGAAATAAAAAACGGGCCGCTGAAATATTGCAGATCGATAGAAGCGTGCTCTATAAGAAAATAAGTAGATACAAGATCAATGTTGAACGAAAACAGGCAAGCGAGAAAATGTAGCTAATATCCACACTCCATTATTGTAGCTATTCACTGCAGAAATTAAGGCCCGATGTGACATCTTATTGGAAACATTGGGCCTTTTTTATTGGCATGGAATATGCCCAAGCCATCATTGCGGCAGGGCTTTGTTTTTCCTCATTGATCTTGAAAGGAGGGTGTTAAATGAACTGGAGTGTTATTGGAATTATTCTGTCGTTAGCATTCATCGTCATTCTGGCGCTGAGGGGGTGGCATATTATTGTCATCGCCCCCCTCGCCGTGCTCATCGTATCCATTTTATCCAATATGAACATCATGGAAACGATGTATGGACCCTATATGAAAGGGTTCACCAACTACGCCGGCAAATTTTACCTTATCTTTCTGGGCGGCTCCTTATTCGGCAAATTCATGGAAGACGGACAGGCGGCGCGCTCCATCGCCAACGGTATTTTGAAAGTGACCGGCAGAGACAGTCCCATGCGCGTGATGCTGGCAGTTTCAGTAATTTCCTTGTGTCTCACCTACGGCGGGGTGAGCCTGTTCGTCGTCATTTTCGCGGTTATCCCGATCTCGCGGCCTCTTTTCAAGGAAATGAATCTCCCGTGGCATCTTTGGCTGGCGGCATTCATATTCGGAGCGGCATCGATTACCATGACCATGCTCCCCGGAAGTCCCCAGATCCAGAACATCATACCTACAAAGTACATGGCCTCAACCACTTATTCGGCGCCGCTGGTCGGTCTCACCGGGGCGGTTGTTGTCATTATCTTTAACATCTTTTATTTCCGCTACATTCTGAGAAAATCCAAAGAGAGGGGAGAAACCTATGAGGATCCCCCAGCCGGCGTCCTCGGAGCGGGGGTAACCACTTCAGGTCCCATGCCCAATGTCTTCTTAAGCCTGGTGCCTCCGATTGTCGTTCTGATACTGCTCAATTTCGACATTCCGTATATTAAAAGAGACGCCGTCATCGCTTTGATAGGCGGCGTGCTGACATGTATCGTCCTGTTCTGGAAATATTATGCCAATGTAGTCGACACGTTGACTAAGGGCGCCCTGAACGTGGTCGTTCCCGTTGTCAATACCTGCGCCGACGTCGGCTATGGTATGGCCGTTGCGGCTACGACCGGATTCAAGCTGGTCTCCTCATGGCTGCTGAGCCTTCCCATGAACCCTATTATCTCTCTTGCCATCGCTACGAACATAATGGCAGCGATCACAGGGTCCGCATCCGGGGGTCTCGGAATTATCATGGAGACCCTGGTGCCCAAGTATCTCGCCCTCGGCCTGAGTCCGGACCTGATCCACAGGATTGCCGCCATGGCCTCCGGCGCTTTCGACGCCATGCCCCATAACGGGGTGGTCATCACCACCCTGGCGGTCGCCGGGCTCACTCACAAAAATGCTTACAAACACCTTTTCTTTGGGCACGTGATCGCCGATTCCCTCGGCCTGATCGCTGCCATCCCTGTAGGAATTTGGATTTACGGCTAAAACGCTGAAGGAGGATCTCGATGACGGCCTCATCGAGATCCTGAAATTTTTGAAAAGGTATGAAGCAAACTCCTTCACTTTAAACCTACTGTTCACAAGGCTACCAATCAACAAGATACCCACTCATGCTGACAAGTTGGATTGAAAGGAGAAATTATGAAGAAACCATTTGAACGTATAGCAGTTATCGGTACGGGAGTTCTGGGCACACAGATAGCGATGGTTTCAGCCTACGCCGGCTATGAGGTCAGCGTCTACGATACCAGGGAGGGCTCATTTGATGAAACATACGCCAAACTGTATGCAGACTTAAAGGCAAAAGGAGTGAATCCTTTCATTCCTTGGGATAAGTGGGAGGAATGCAAAAAGAGCATCCGGTCTACGACGAGTCTGAGCAATGCCCTCAAAGACGTTGATTTGGCCGTGGAAGCGATAACGGAAGACTTGGAAATTAAGCGGACGGTCTTCAAACAGATGGGAGAAAATGCTCCTGCCCGGGCGATCCTTGCAACGAACAGCTCATCCCTTCCCATATCGAGAATGGAAGCCAGTAGCGGCAGGCCGGAGCTGTGCATCAACACGCACTTCTACCAACCGCTCCAGGGAATGATTATGGCTGATCTCATGGCGGGAACAAAAACCCTTCCCGAGGTCATGCAGAAAGGCGAAGAATGGATACGGTCCCTGGGCTTGGTTCCGCTGCTGGTAAAAAAAGAGGCGTTGGGCTTCTGCTTCAACAGCGTCTGGCGGGCTGTAAAGAAACAAACCCTCCATATGTGGGCAAACGGCATCGTCGATTTTCGGGACATCGACAGGGCATGGATCATCTTCACCGGCATGAAGATCGGACCTTTTGCCTTGATGGACACCGTTGGCCTGGATACCGTCTTCAACATCGAGATGGTCTATTACAATGAATCGAAGGACCCGGGCGACAAGCCGCCTGATGCACTGGCCCAGAAGGTCCAAAAGGGTGAGCTGGGCGTTAAGTCCGGGAAGGGATTTTACACATATCCAAATCCGGAGTTCCTCGATCCCGGTTTTTTGAGTCCAAAGAAATAATGGAGGAAAAACATGAAAGAAAAAGCTGTAGTCACCGCGGCGATCACAGGAGGTATCCACACTCCTACGATGTCCGATTATCTCCCCATAACGCCTAAGCAGATTGCCGATGAGGCTGTGAGGGCTTATGAAGCGGGTGCAGCCGTCTGTCATATCCATGCCCGGAACCCGGAGACTGGAATTCCGGCCGCCGATGTTAACCTGATGAAGGAAATCATCACGAGCATTAAGAGCCGGTGCGACATCATTGTCTGCATCACCACCGGCGGCGGCCTCGGGATGACCATTGAGCAGAGAGTTGCGCCGGTGAACCTCTATAAGCCGGAACTCGCCTCATTTAACGCCGGTTCCATCAATTTCGCGCTTTTCCCGCTCATCCCAAGATACAAGGAGTGGAAGTTCGAATGGGAGAAACAAGTCCTCGCCATGACGGAAGACCACATTTTCCCTAATACCTTCAAGTCAATGCGGGAGTATTGCGCAAAGTTCAACGAGACAGGCACCAAGCCTGAGTTCGAGATCTATGACGCCGGAATGGTGAACAACGTGGCATTCATGATACAGGCGGGCTATGTCAAGAAGCCCGTTTACATCCAGTTTGTCATGGGAGTCCTTGGCGGAATCACACCCAGTTCCGAGAACCTGCTTTTTCTCGTGGACTATGCCAAAAGGCTCATCGGGGACTTCGAGTTTTCCGTGTGTGTTGCAGGCAAGGCACAGTTTCCAATATGCACGCAATCGCTTCTCATCGGCGGAAATGTGCGCGTCGGACTGGAAGACAATCTATTCCTTGAAAAGGGTCAGATGGCGAAAAGCAACGCCGAGCAGGTGGCCAAGATCATCCGCATCGCCAAAGAACTGGGTATAGACCCGGCAACTCCCGATGAAGCCCGAAAAATCCTGGGTCTTAAAGGGATCGATAAGGTGAATTTCTAAAATACTTTCCGCGAAGACGTCCTCTGTCAGGCAGCCCTCACCTGGAATCCGGTGGGGGTTGTCTTTTTCAATTTCGAAGGCTCATTGCTCGAACGAAAAGATGCGTTTCCAGTCTTTCTTCATGCTGATCACGGTCCAGCCTTTCTTCTTTGCCTCATCGTAGAGCGCTTGCGTGAAGGCGCCGACCTTTGTGATGGGCAGACCCTGCGCCGGCCCGTAGGCGTACTCGCGCTCCGCATCGTCGTGGAGCACCAGCACCGCGAGCCGGGCGCCATCGCCCGCCTGGGTGTACTCCAGCATTTGCTGGTCGCCGGTTGAGTTTCCGAACGCGGCGTACGGCCTCCGTCCGATCATCATGTGGATGCCCTCCGGCTTGCCTGCGTTGGTGTCGTTGAGCAAGAGCCTGGGCTCCCTGGTGAGCATCGGCCGGCCATTCTTGTCGTAGCCGTACTTAGTTTCGCCCATGGTGCCCACCACCTGTTCTGGCGGGATACCGTAAACCCGCTCGGAGTAAACACGCACGAAATCCTGGCCGCTGCCGGTCACCATGTAGGTCTTGAACCCGTTGGCCCGGAGATACTGCATGACCTCAATCATCGGCTGATACACCAACTCGGTGTAGAACCGCTTCCAACGAGGGTGTTTCGCCGTCTCAATCCACTTCTTCACTTCGGCGTTGAACTCGTCCACCGTCATCCCGCTTACGGTTGCCGCGAGGATTTTCTCGAGGTCCTTCGTCGAGAGCTTCGCTATCGCTTCCCGGTTCCCGGACAGCACGGTCTTGAAAGGTTCCATATTCTTCAGTTCAGGCTTCTTCGCCGCCAGCGCCGGGACTTGTTCCAGGCAGTATAACACCTGCGTGTACATCGGCTGCTCAACCCATAGGGTGCCATCCTGGTCGAACGTCGCGATGCGATCCTCGGGCGGCACGTGCTTCTGGCTCGCCTTGTCCGTGGTCGCCTGAACAAACTCAACGATCGCCTGCTTGGCAGGTCCGTCGTTCCAGGACGGTAAAAGGTCAGCGGCCTGTCCGTTCAGGACCGGTGCGAGCACTAAAAGCATTGTGAATGCAATCAGTCTTATCAGTTTCATGTTTGCGGCTCCCTTCGCTTCGAGGTTTCGAAGTGCGTTGGCTGTTCTTGAGAATTTATTCTTTAAAGATAAAGAGCATAGCATAGGTAGAGCGACTTCACACCCCTTCGCACACTCGCCAAGCTTTGATTCCAGAATGGGCTGTCACCTTTTGGAACCGATTCTATAGTCCCGCCCGGCTGAAAAATTCTCAGGCAACTTCCTCTGGAGGTTTATTAATTTTTTTGCTATACGCGAGCAACTCGTCCTGTGATTCGTGGGCTCAAAAGGGAAGCCCCCGAAACGCTGGAACTGAAGTAAGCCTAAACTGCTTGCGGAAGGGGAAAACATTTTCCATGTTTATGATCTGGTTTCTGATGACGTTATTGGACTGGCCCCTCTGCCCTTTGATGCCCTGCAATAAGAAAAAATGCCTCAAGAGACTGAAATTATCGATTGTAGTGGCAACCCTTGCACCCCTTGCCGGGTGCGGCACTTTTTATACTCCCCCAAAGGTCTCTGCCGATCATGCCTTGAGTTTTCGGCATTCCGAAGAGACACATCTCGAAAATCCCGCTCTCAAATGCGATCTGCCCATCCCGGATCATCCGGCTATCGATACCTGGGTAAGGCGGTTTTCCGAAAAAAACCATAGCAGTTTTCAGACTCAGCTTGATCGTGCCCATTTCTACGCGGCGCCTGCTCAAGAAATCTTCGTGCGCGAGGGGCTACCAAAAGACTTGATCTATGTCGCCTTGATCGAGAGCGGTTTTTCCCCCACTGCACGGTCGCATGCCAACGCGGTGGGGATGTGGCAGATCGTTTCGAAAACAGGGAAGCGGTTTGGACTTGAGCAAAACAGCTGGGTCGACGAAAGACGCCATCCCATGAAAGCTGCGCAGGCTGCCGCTAATTATCTCTCATTGCTCTACGATCAGTTTGGATCGTGGCCTTTGGCGCTTGCGGCCTATAATGCGGGCGAAAGCTCCGTTCAAGGGGCACTCGACAAAAGTGGCCTTAAGACTTTTTGGGATCTGTTGGACAATGGCTATCTGCCGGCCGAAACACGCGATTACGTCCCTAAAGTATTTGCCGCTGTAAGGATCGTAAGAAACCCCGATCTCTATGGTTTCCGCCTGGACTCGGAACACTTCATTGCACGGCAGGAAACCGTCTGCGTCCCGGGAGGCTTGAAGCTCTCATGGGTAGGAAAACAGATCGGGGTCCCGGAAGAGTTGCTGGAAAACTGCAATCCCGAGCTGTGCCGGTCTACCACGCCGCCAGGATGCTCCAACTATGAGCTTTGCTTACCCATAGGAACAGGAGATGATCTTCTGGCTGCCCTTGCCAGGCATCCCCAGCACGAGGAAAAACCTGTGGGCAAGGCCGCTCCAGTGCAGCGATCGTCTGCTCTCACTCCGTACAGGGCGAAATCCAGGGACACATGGTCCAGCCTTGCCGCGAGGCATAAATGTTCCGTAATCGCTCTCGCTGGTCTGAATGGCATGAAGCCGTCCCAGCCTCTCAAGGCAGGTCAGGCTCTGAAGCTTCCTGCCGGGGCGCCGTCCCCATTTCTTTCGAAGGTCCGGACAAAACGCGGAAAAGACAGTACTCCTGCCTCCAGTTCCGCCAGGAAAAGCCTTTCCAATGCGCAGCAGAAATCTGTTCTTTATCTGGTACGTCGAGGGGACACCCTTTCTTCCATTGCCGGTAAGTTTCACGTTCCGCTCAAGACGCTTTGCTCTCAAAACCAGGTGAGTTCGAACCAGAAGCTTGCTCCCGGAAATACCCTGATAATCTGCACATCGCACCACGACTCGTCTCAGTCCGCAAAGAAAAAAGTAAATTGAAGGCGCAGCCGCGCGCTCATGCCATCGTGTCGAGCCGGGGCTGGGAACAGGGCACGCACGTATTGGAAGCGACACCAGATTATTGATAGATCCCTGCCACTACCACGAGATTTGCTCCCGGCACCCGGTAGACATACGACATCTTGCCGGACGGTTCTTTCTCGCCCGGTTTGGGCCACATGTAGGTGACCCAGCCCTCGCCCGCCGTAGTTGCAATCCCGATCAATTCAGCGTTAAACATTTTGCCGTTAACGTCTTTGATAGCGATCAAAGTCTTGCCTACCAGGCTCGGAGTGACCGGATGCGTGAGCACCTTTCCATCCATGTCTTCCACCCAAATATAGGTGTCTTTCCACACGAATGGCCCATTGGGGTCCTGAAGCCTGACCTTCGCTGCTTCGAAACCAACTTCCTTAATCAACGCTGCTGCCTCTTTGGCCTTGGCTATACACTCCTCCTTGGTGGCCCTCTCCTGGGCAACCGAGACTCCAAAGCAAAAAACCGCCAGAAAGGCAAAACACGCCAGAACCAATGCTGCTCTTTTCATCTCTTTCTCCTTTTTTTTCCTCGTAAGATCACTCTTTCACAAGTTTCCTTATTTCCAAGGACCAGGAGATGTGTGGAGTCCCTCTCTTTTGACCTGATCCCCAAAATAAGGGCTGTCGAAAGCGAAGGTGAAAAGAAAACAGACAAATGCTCCCTGTCATAGCTGCTTCATCGGATTTCCTCCGATAAAACCTTTGATACCGCTGCGCATCGATTCTGAACGCAAATTTCATTTACCTCCAGTCGATTCATTATATTTTTTAATAACGTTGTCGGTAATATCGATCGTCTTTTTATAATAGGCCACATTCTCATTCGTGAGGATCAACAGGAATTTGTCTTCTTCACCTATAGCAGCCAAGACCTTTTTCAGATCTTCCGAAACCTTGTTCCTCAATTCGCCGGCTTTTTTCTTGACCTCTGCATCCGATGCGGCGGCCAATTGCTGATACTGATCGTTGGCCTTGGCGAGTTCCTCTTCTATGGCCTTTTTTGCCGCCGGCGGTTCCTTTTCAAGGCGCTTTTTCAGGTTTTCGACTGCATCGGCTTTTTCCTTGAGTTCCGCCTGTTTTGCCTTGATTACTAGATCGAGTTCCCCATAGGCTATTTTGCCCTGGGTGGATTCGTTTACGGCCCTGACCACGTCCACAACGCCAATTTTGGGCGGCTCGGCTTTGTTGCATGCGGCGAGCACACACAGCATTATCCCAACAAGAACTACTGCCAGTTTCTTCATCAATGCATTCTCCTTTTCGACATATCTGTCGGCTATGTTTTCATTATCCCCCTCTTATCACATTTCAGGCATGTCAAAAGGAGAATTTTAAACCGCCAGTCCCGGCATAACTGTGCCCCGTCCCGGAGTTGTCCGCGTCGGCTCAGGAAGGTCAAAAGCCCAAAGCAGTTTGATTTCCGGTTGGGCAGATAACTGTTCCTGCCGGTACATTACAGTAATGATTTTTATTGAAGTACAAATATGAAGTGATAAAAGGTACGGCCCCGAGCCGTTTATATGATACGCCGATTCGCGGATTTGTGAAGAGAAATCTTAATCAGATTTGTACGCAGGAAATGGCATTGAGGTACGTATTAGAGAAAGAATCAATTTGTAATCATGTTAAGATATAAATACCAACTCGATAGACCGCAAGATCATATGATCTCCCAATCGAATATATTCCCCCCGAGGCAAGCAGCAGGCCATTCCACCGTCTCTTTCGGCTTGACATGGTGAAGTTTTCAGTTATACCGTAAACTTCCCCCCGACCAGGTTGCAGCGAATGCCGCGTTTTTGCGGAAAAGCAAGCCTGACAAGAAGTGGATATTCTGGAGACTCTATTCGTTTTTTGTCAGCGGGCAAAGAAAACTGGAGGTGTGAATATGGTCACCATTCGGCAGAATAAAGCTCATGTCTTCTTTTCGCCATACAAGATCATCTTTGGTCAAGGAACTACCGCGCAAGCCGGTGCGGAAGCCAAATCCCTTGGGGCAACCAAGATATTGATTGTTACCGACCCCGGGGTAGTCAAAGCCGATCTGCTCAAGCCGGTAATCGACTCGCTCTCATCTGCCGGTCTCTTATACTCGGTATACGGCAAGGTCGAACCCGAACCCCCGGCCCGTGTTGTCGATGAGGCCGCCGATCAGTTTCAGGGAGAATCGTGCGATTTTGTGCTTGGCGTCGGCGGGGGGTCCTCTCTTGATGTCGCAAAGGGAGTTTCAATTATTGTCAGCAACGGAGGCCCCATCCTGGACTATTCCGGAATGGATAAGGTGAATAAGCCGGCTGCTCCCAAGATCCTGATGCCCACAACCTCCGGCACCGGTTCGGAAACAACCCGTGTTCTCGTCGTAACGGACGAAGAGCACAATACGAAACATGCGATTTACAGCCTCTATTGTCTTCCCGAAGTGGCGATTGTGGATCCCAGGCTCACTTTCACCATGCCTCCTTCGGTCACGGCCGATACCGGAATGGATGCCCTGGTCCATGCTGTTGAAACGTACGTCTCCATGAACGCAACTCCATTTTCGGATATTCTGGCTGAAAAGGCGATCGCGTGGATTGGCCGTTACCTGCAGATCGCATGCGCCAAAGGAACCAATGAGGAGGCCCGTGACTATATGTCATTGGCGGCAACTCTATCAGGCATGGCTTTTGCCAGCGGCGGTCTGGGCGCCGTTCACGGTCTGTCCTACGTTCTCGGCACCCGCTATCATATGCCTCACGGCCGGTCTAATGCTATCATGCTGCCTCACGTAATGCGCTTTAATCTCCCGGGGGCGCCTGCCAGATTTGCCTCGATCGCGGCCCTCCTTGGTCGTGAAACGATTGGCCTGGGAGTGGATGAGGCTGCCGCCCTTTCAGTAGATGCCGTAGAGAACCTGCTGAAGCAAATCCATATTCCTACCTGCCTGGACGCCTACGGGATACCCAGGCAGGATCTTCCGCACCTTGTCGAAGGTGGAATGAAGCAGTCGCGTCTCTTTGCAACCAATCCCAGGGACCTTTCCCAAAAAGATATAGAAAACATTTATGCTAACTGCTTTTAGGCGGTCATCGATGCCTGGCGGTTCGAAAGTGCCTTGACCGGTCAGGAGTCATTAATAGGTTTGCATCCATGGCTTGCGTTCATGAGAAGATTGGAAGCGGTATCATTTACCTCGACAACGCCGCGACCACTTATCCGAAACCCCCTTCCGTTCTGGAGAGAATGATTGCAACCTATGAGCGTATGGGGGTTTCGCCGGGCCGGGGTGGCTATGATTTGTCAGTGGAAGCCGACGCGCTGGTAAACGAGATCCGCCGCAAGCTGGCCCATTTTTTCGGTTCACATGACCCCGAACGAGTGATCTTTGCCGGCAATGCAACGGATGCGCTCAACCTTGTTCTACAGGGCTGCGTCAAGCCCGGCGACCACATAGTGTCGACCCGCCTGGAGCACAATTCCGTGCTTCGGCCGCTGCATCACATGCACTGGCAAGGCATCGTCGAGTACGATCTGGTTCCCTTTGACGGCAAAGGCTTCGTGGACCCGGATGAAATCGCCAAAGCCATTCGGGCTAATACCAGGGCCGTGGTCGTGTGCCATGCCTCCAATGTCCTGGGCGCTATTCAGCCGATTAAAGAGATCGGCCGCGTGTGTGCGGAACGTGCAGTTCCGCTGATCGTCGATGCCGCCCAGAGTGCCGGAGTGATCCCTATTGACATGACGGAATGGCAAGTGGGAGCGATTGCTTTCACCGGCCACAAGTCTCTAATGGGACCCACCGGCATTGGCGGACTGATCCTGGGACCAGGCATGGATGTTCGGACCACGCGCTTCGGCGGCACCGGTATCGATTCGGAGAGTCCGATTCACACCCAAACCTTTCCCCATCGGTTGGAAGCCGGCACATTGAATCTTCTCGGCATCATCGGCCTGTCCGAGGGTTTGGACTATGTCCAGTCGGAAGGACAGGACGCGATCCACTCACGGGAGATGGGTCTGCTTACAAGACTCAGGGACGGCTTGTCCGAATTGGATGGTATAAAGCTCTACTGCGCTGACGATCTTTCGAGGCATGTCGGGCTGCTGACAGTCACTCTGAGCGGTATCAGCTCTCAGGACGCGGGCGCCATCCTGGACGCCGATTTCAATATTGCCATCCGCGCCGGCTTGCATTGCGCTCCGCTGGTGCATGCCGATATAGGCACCGGCCGCGACGGCGGCGTTCGTTTCAGCCCGGGACCGTTTAATACCCGAAGCGACATCGACGCGGCAATTGAGGCCCTGACCACGATTACGAGGGCTCAAAAAAAGCGATGAGCCCTTTTCGTTCAAAATCATGAGAAAGCTGGTTTCTATTTCACGCTCAGTGCTCATAATTCCGACAGGAGAGAAAATGAAGAGCATCAAGTTGCATGTAAACGGCGTTCAAAAGCATTTCATTGTAGATGAAGACCGGGTGCTCCTGGATTTACTCAGGGACGATCTGGGTCTCACGGGCGCTAAGCAGTCCTGTGATCGTAAAGGCCAGTGCGGCGCCTGTACGGTAATCGTGAACGATAAAGCCGTGCTTTCCTGCCTGACCAAAGCCGCATCTCTGGACGACGCACAAGTCATTTCCATAGAGGGACTGGGCACACCCCACAATCCGCATCTCATCCAGGAGGCCTTTGCGCTGGCCGGGGCAGTCCAATGCGGGTTCTGCACGCCGGGCATGATCCTGGCGGCCAAGGCGCTTCTCGACGTCAATTCCGATCCCGACAAGGAACAGATCAAGGAAGCGCTGCGCCGCAACATCTGCCGCTGCACCGGCTACAAGAAGATCATCGAGGCCGTCCAACTTGCCAGCCGATTCCTGCGCGGCGAGACCACACCCGAGGCAGTGCGGCCCAGCCTGACCGGGCGCATCATGGGTGTTTCCCATCCACGGCCTTCGGCTCTCGCCAAGGCTTGCGGAACGGCTCATTTCACCGGCGATATCAAACTGCAGGGGGCGCTGGAACTGGCCGTGCTGCGGAGTACGCTGCCCCATGCCCGCATCGGCGCCATCGACACATCCAGGGCAGAAACAATGCCCGGTGTGGTCGGCGTGATGAAGGCTTCGGACATTAAGGGCACTAACTTATTGAAATTGTTGAGGCCCGATCGCCCTGTTCTATGCGGCGATAAGGTTCGCTATATTGGAGACCCGATCGTTGCCGTTGCAGCCGATACCAGAGCACAAGCAGAGGCTGCCTTACAGGCCGTCAAGGTGGAACTCATTCCTCTGTCGGTGCTCGACAGCCCTGAAGCTGCATTGGCGCCCGGCGCCGTCCAGGTCCACGATAATTTCCCCAATCTCTGCTTCGAGCAGCCACAGATCAAGGGCGATGCGCAGGCGGCCCTGCACGACTCAGCAGCGGTCATTGAAGCACAACTCCAAACCCAGATCAACCACCAGGCGCCTCTGGAGCCCGAGGTCACCCTGGCCTACTGGGAGGATGAGAATGAAGGTGAGGATGCCAAACTGGTTATAATCGGCCGCAGCATCAACATCCATGCCCATCTCGGCATGCTCCAGGAGGCGCTCGGCTGGGAGAACATGAGCTACCGGGAAGCCTATTCAGGAGGACAGTTCGGCATCAAACTCGACGTCATCTCCGAGGGCCTTGCCGGGGCAGCCGCCATCCATTTCAAGCGCCCGATCCGCTACATTCCGAGCCTGGCCGAAAGCATGGTGATGACCTCCAAGCGCCACGCCTTCAAGATGAATGTCAAGCTCGGGGCGGACGCTCAGGGCAAGCTCACCGCTTATTGCAACGACATCCTGGTCGACAAGGGCGCCTACTACTCCATCGGCCATGTGTTGATCAATCGCGCCCTGCTGATGCTCTCCGGCTCCTACAATATTCCCAATGTGGATGTCAGGGCCAGGCTGGTCTACACCAACAACCCATGGGGCAGTGCAGCCCGCGGCGCAGGTCCTCCCCAGGCAAACTTTGCCCTGGAATGCGCCATGGAAATGCTGGCCGACAAGATCGGCATGGACCCGCTGGAATTTCGGCTGATCAATTCACTTAAACCCGGGCAGAGCAAATCCACCGGCCGGGTGGTCACCGAATGGCCGCTGCCGGAGCTGCTGGAAGCAATCCGCCCTCATTATGAACGAGCGCTAAGAGAAGCCGGGGCTCATCGCGAAGGCAAGGTGAGGCGAGGGGTGGGGCTGGCGACCGGGTCTTTCGGTATCGGCGGGCCCGGAGACGTGTCTGTGGCATCCGTTGAACTCGGCCCCGACGGAGGTGTCAGCGTCTTTGCCGCGGCCGCCGATCCCGGCGAGGGCAACGATTCCATGTTGACTCAGTTGACCGCTGAATTCATGGGCGTTCCCCTCGAGAAGGTGCGTCTGCACACGCGCGATACCGATCTGACGGCGGCCAGCGGCCCGGCTGCGGCCAGCCGCATCACCTACATGATAGGCGGTGCTTTGATCAATGCCCTCGAACAGTTGCAGGGCGCTATGAGGGAAACCGGGGCGCAAACTTCCGAAGCTCTTGCGGCAGCCGGCAAACCCATCCGCTACCTCGGTAGCAAGAAAAATGCAGACGCCGGCCCCCTCGACCCTCAAACGGGCCAGGGGCCTTCATTCGAATCCCAGGTGCATGCCGTGCAAATGGCTGAATTGGAAGTGGATACTGATAGCGGCGAGGTCAAGGTCCTGAAAATGACTACCGCAGTGGACGCGGGAAAGGTGATCAACCCCCAGAATTTGACCGCGCAATTGGAAGGCGGCATGGACATGGGAGTCGGCTTTGCTCTGCGGGAGAAGTACATCGCCGGTCAGACCAAAGACTGGCTGACTTTCAAATTCCCTACCATAAGGCACAGTTTCGACATAGAGACGATTATCCGGGAGACGCCCCGTCCCAGGGGACCGATGGGCGCCACCGGCGTTGGTGAGATGTGTATGGTTCCAACGGCGCCGGCGGTGATAAACGCCATCAAGAATGCCACCGGCATCTGGATCTGCGATCTGCCGGCCACACCGGATAAGATCAAGGCTCTGGCGGTTGCAGCACAGCCGAAGCCATGAGTGCGCATTCCGAACTGAACAAAGCTGAGACCGGCCTGCGGGTGCGCTCTATTGCCGGCCGTGAGATTGTTTTCGATGCAGATGGTTTCTTTAACGATTTTTACGATTGGTCTGAAGAGACGTTCGAGATTTTGGCCGGAGAAAGTGGGGTTGTCAGCATTACGGAGCAACACCGGCAGGTGGTCCGATTTTTACGCGAGTTTTACGCTTACCACGGCCGCGGCCCACTGAATCGCCAGATCAAAGAAGGGGTAGGCTTAAGTACCCTGGAAGTGCAGCAACTTTTTCCCGAAGGGATCAAGCAGGGAGCCAGGAGACTGGCCGGGCTCCCCAACCCCAAAACCTGTAGCTAGGTTCAGGGAAACCAGCCCGAGCGTAATTCAGGGATTGAAGACGATTCGGAAGGAGCATGGCAATCGTGAAGTTGGATGCTGACTTTGCAGGCATGCGTTTAAAAGAATTTCAGACAGATATCACCTGGCGCCGCACCATGAACTATGCAGCGGCGACAAATGACCTCAACCCTGTGTATTTCGATGAAGCCGGATTTGATATTTCTCGCCCCGATGTAGTGACTTGGTTTGGCAAAACATTGGCGGTTCTGGTAGAATGGAACCTGGTCCACGGGGTGAGGTGACGCAAATACGGGAAGAGGGCTGAAAAATTCTTATTTCATGCCGGTTTCACGTGGTGAGGGTTAACAAAGCTGTTTATAAAAGAAGAGGAGAAAACAGATGGGACTTACAGTTGAATCGAAACTCTCGGAACTATTGGCTGATGCACGCAGCAAGGAAGCTGTCGAAAAGCACCTCCCGGGGATATCAAGCCACCCAATGTTAGGAATGATCCAGGGCATGACACTCGACCAGATCATGCCGCTCTCCCAGGGCCAAATTACTCCCCAGGCCATCCAGGCGATTTCGGAGGATCTGGCGAAGCTCTGATAGGGCCCCAGCCCTCGCAATCACACGCCTCTGCCGGCCCCGGTCATTGGAACTGCAAGTAGGTTGTGTCCGAAATGATGCCGATTGGAAACGAAATTTGGTATGGGCCACTTTCTCATCCCCAGTGGCCCATACTAACTTGCCAATATGCACAATTTCAGGTTCTTCATCATATGCTCCCGATATGTAAAAAGAACACAACGAGGTTCCTGCACGCGAGTTAGTCTTACGAAAAAGGCCCGATTCCGCCACATGGAAATCGAGCCTATCCTATTGTCTGTGGCGGAGAGAGAGGGATTCGAACCCTCGGTAGAGCTTTACACCCTACACTCGCTTAGCAGGCGAGCGCCTTCAGCCGACTCGGCCATCTCTCCGCAAAAAGAGCTTTTGTTTCAGTTAACCGCAATGAGGCGTGGACAACGGTCACGACTCAAAGCTCGACTGAAAACTAAACTAAAAACTATTCATTGGCGGAGGGAGTAGGATTCGAACCCACGGTTCCGCTACTAACGGAACAACGGTTTTCAAGACCGCCGCCTTAAGCCACTCGGCCATCCCTCCATATCCCCAGCCAGACCTGTTAGTCTAGCGTGCCTTCCCTGAACTGTCAAGACGCAGATCGGGGCCGAACTGTGTGTGTGTATGCAGCGGCACGATTAAACTCGACGCTGCAATGGCGGTAAGGCCACCGATTCGCTATTGACCTAAAACCGGCATGACAATTAGAATCCTTTTGGGATCGGCAATCGGCAAAAGACTTTGTGCAATTCCACTAATTCAAAAGGTTCAATCGGCATGAATATCGCCTATTTCGACTGTTTTTCGGGCGTGAGCGGGGATATGGCGCTCGGGGCGCTGATAGATCTCGGAGTTCCCGCCGAGGCGCTAATCTTCACGATGAAACAGCTCAAATCTCTTAAGGACTGGTCGATTGAGACACGGAGGGAACGCCGGGGGTCAATTACGGGAGTGCGGGTCGTAATTTCTGCCGGCGAGCAGCCTCATCGCAGTTTTTCGGACATCAAGGCCCTCTTCAATGAAAGCGGCCTCGAGCCCGGAGTGCGTGAAAAGAGCCTGGCCATCTTCGAACGGCTTGCAGTTGCCGAAGGGCGGGTTCACGGAGTCCCGTCGGATGACGTGCATTTTCATGAAACGGGCGCGGCCGATTCCATCCTGGACATTGCAGGCGTCGTATTCTGCCTGGATTACCTGAAAATAGACAAGATTTGCGCCTCCCCAATGCCCCTCGGCAGGGGGTTTGTCAAAACGCAACACGGCACCATTCCGCTGCCCGCTCCTGCGACTTCGATTCTTCTGGAGGGGGTCCCCGTCTACGGATCGCCCGTCGAACGCGAGTTCGTAACGCCCACCGGCGCGGCTATCCTCGCGACCCTGGCTCGGTCCTACGGTCCAATTCCTCCGATGACGCTTATCTCCACCGGCTATGGCGCCGGCGGCGATCCCGCGAGCGAGCCGCCCAACCTTTTGCGCGTCTGGATGGGGCGGGAGAAGTCTCCCCTTTACGAGCGCGATCTGCTTGTGATTGAAACCAATATTGATGATATGAACCCTGAATTATATAATTATGTATCGGGAAAACTCTTTCAGTTGGGGGCCCTGGACGTGAGCCTCGTTCCCTTGCAGATGAAGAAGAACCGCCCGGGAGTTTTGCTCAGAGCGCTCGTGGACCCCTCGCTCGAAACGGCGGCGGCCGAGATGATCCTTTCGGAAACCACCTCGCTCGGAGTTCGATTGATGGAAGTTAGACGCATAGAGCTTCCGCGCGAAGAAAAGGTGATTTCAACGGTTTTCGGCCCCTGTAAAGTAAAGCGCACGCTGCTGCCGAACGGCGAAGAGAGGCTGATGCCGGAATACGAGGAATGCAGGCGGATTGCCGAGGAGACGGGCACCCCGCTCCCCGACGTCTATAGGCGGATACTGGAAAACGAAAAATAATCTCCCGTTTTCACCATGGTTTTTTCGCGCGATGCTTAGATTGAAACCTGAGTGAGAAGCTGAGATTAACCATACGGCCGCGGCCCCGGGGAGGGCTTGGGAACCGCCTGCCAATTCGCCCGGCCTGCGATGCTTGCTCCGGACTACGGTCGGGGGTCGCAGCGCGGGCATTGCGGACGAAAGGGGAATGGAATATGTCCGATAAGCCTTCTCATGTGACCGGCACCCTGCTTACGATTGGGGATGAAATCCTTATGGGAGACATACCCAATGGGAATGCTCAATATATCGCAACCGAACTGCGTGCCCGTGGTTTTCTTCTCGACAGGATGCTCACCGTCGGCGACTCCGAAGATGATATCGTCGAATATTTGTGCCAATGCCTGAACGGATCGCATTTTGTCATCGCAACCGGGGGCCTCGGCCCGACCGACGATGACAGAACATGCTCCGCCGTTTCCAAGGCCCTGGGGAGACCCCTGGTTTGCAATCGCGACTATGCAGCATGGCTCAGGGACCGCATTGTCGAACGGGGATTGGAGTGGTCGGCGGGGCTTCAACGGATGGCCGAACTGCCCGAAGGGGCGGTAAAACTCGGATTCAATATGGCCGGCTTCTTTTTGGTGCACAACGATGTCCCATGCTATTTCCTCCCGGGTGTGCCCAATGAAATGAAACACCTGATGGAAAAAGATGTGATCCCCGACCTCGAAACGAGGTTTCCCAATAGATGCTCGTACATCAAACACATCGTCCGCATTCAGGGTCTGCTGGAAGTCCAGGTGAATAAAAAGCTTCGCGCACTCGACCCCGGAGAGGGCGTGGACATCGGTTATTATCCTCAGGGACCGGAGAACTGGGTGTCTATATTCGCCGCTGCGTCAAACGAAGAGCAGTGTCGCACGCTCGTAAAGAACGCCGAGGAAAAAATCATCGCCTTGATCGGCCCCCACCACGTAAGCGGCCATAACGACGACTGCCTGGAAAAGGTGATCGGACGTTATCTGCGCAAGCGAGGCTGGAGCCTGGCCATTGCCGAATCCTGTACGGGCGGGCTTTTGTCGAGAAGAATATCGGCGGTCCCGGGCGCCTCGGACTACCTCGACAGGGCATTTGTGACCTACAGCAACAGGGCGAAGACAGAGCTTCTCGGAGTACCTGTGGAACTTCTGCAGGCGCGAGGCGCCGTGAGCGAGGAGGTGGCGCTGGCAATGGCCGAAGGGGCGCAAAGAAACGCCGCGGTGCAAGTTACGGTCGCAATCACCGGTATTGCGGGCCCCACCGGTGGCACCTCCGACAAACCCGTCGGCACTGTCTTTATCGCCTGCGCCACCCCAGGCCAAAAAAGAGTCGAGAGATACACCTTTGGCGGAACGCGCGAACAGGTCCAGGAAAGCGCAACTCAGGCGGCCCTGGTGCTGATGTGGAAGTTGTTGGCGGAGGATGGACAACCGATATGCGATTGACGTTAGAATTTGTAATTGAGACCTAATCGGAATATATGCTTGGTCGTGTCGAGATGTGTCGTATAACTATAGCCCTCGTTAAACTGACCTCCATAAGTGTATGTTTTTCCCAGCTCGACCAGCAGATATTCCACCTTGACGCTCCAGCACCTGGTTATAGCGTACTCGATGCCGCCGCCGGCCGTCCACCCCGCCTGAAGACCTGATGACGATCCAACGTAATGATCTCCCGCGAGAGTGAATAAAGCGTCGCTGATCGAGGAGACATCCCCGTAAGCAAAACCGCCGGTCCCGTATACCAGCAATCGATTGCAGGGAGTGTAGCCCAGGCGCCCGCGAACGGTCCCGAAGCAGTCAACCTTTTGGGTCACAGTGTGAACAAAGCTGCCTATAAGTGGAGATTGGAGTAAACGATTGACACTGTCCGAGTCGTTGATGCCGTCGTAATTGAAGTCTGTTTCAACGCCAAATACAAGAGATCCGGACTGGTAATTGTAGCCGAGCTGGCCTCCGCCCGTGAAAGCGCCTCCGCCATGGCCCGCCCGGTCCGTTCTTAGTGGATTTTCGGTTGGGGATACGGTTGGATCTGTCAGAAAATTGCCTGATGGGCTGAGAGTGTATTTAGAGTCGTTGACAGCACCACCCATGTTCAGGCCGGCATAAAATCCCGTCCAGTTATAGCTGCTGCCGGGGACATCGGCGACCGCTGCAGAACCATATGGAAGAAACAGCAGGAAACTCGCGATGACAAAGAATTTCGCCATGATCTCCTCTGGGGTAGTTTCCAGTCACTTTGGCCAATCCCCGAGCGTCAGTGGATGCCAATAGCCGGAACGGATATCATATCTTTTGGTACGGTTGAGGAATTGATATGTTAATATTATAGGAAATTCCTACAATCAAGACAAAAGGCAGGCATATGAAGCAATCGACTAATTCCGGAGAATGGATAGAGGCGGTCATCAGAGAGTTCGTGGATAACTCTCCCGAAAACAGTCTCAGAAATTCGGCGAACGACAGGGCGTTCGACTCTCCGCTGATAGGCTTTTCGTCAGGCGACGACCCAATCTACCGGGATTTCAAGGAACACGTCGGCCCATTTCACTGGACGCCGGTGGAAGTATTGGGGCTGGCTTTTCCGGACCTCAAAGTCGGGGCCGAAGAGATCACCGTCATAAGCTGGGTCCTTCCTCAAACCAAGGCTACCAGGAAAGAAAATCGAAAGCAGGATTTCTATCCGGCCGAGAGTTGGGCCAGGGCCAGGATTTTTGGCGAAGAGTTCAACAACGGGGTTAGAAAACATCTCGTGGAACACCTGATGGCGAAGGGCTGCGAGGCTGTTGCTCCAATGCTTCTTCCCGAGTGGAAGCGTGAGTTGTCTGACCGGTTTGCGTTTGCTTCGACATGGTCCGAGCGTCACGCCGCATACGCGTGCGGGCTTGGCACTTTCGGGTTGTGCGACGGGCTGATTACCGCCAGGGGGAAGGCAATGCGCCTTGGTTCGGTGGCGGCGCGGATTGCGATTTTGCCCACTCCACGCCCGTACAGCGATCACCATCAATATTGCCTCTTCTACTCGACCGGCGCTTGCGGAAAATGCATCGAACGCTGTCCGGCTCAGGCTGTTTCAGCCAAAGGCCATGACAAATTCAAGTGCTTGAGTCATCTTAGGAATGAGACGGTGAACCATGTAAAGTCGCACTATGGATTTGACGGCTACGGGTGCGGGCTTTGTCAAACCGGTGTGCCGTGCGAATCGAGAATACCGAGAAGGAATTAGGAACAGCGAATGGAGCCATCCGTACGCAGCTTCATTGCGATCGACCTGTCTAACCCGGTCCGCAGCCGGATCGAGGAGTTTATCAAGGAGCTGAGGAAGAGCGATGCCCAGGTTGGATGGGTGAGGGTGGAAGGCATTCACCTTACACTCAAATTCCTTGGAAACATCGCGCCGGAATTGATCGAGGAGATAAAGCCCGCGATCGAGAGGGTAGCCGCCCAAACCGGACCTATCCATATAGAGCCTGCGGGATGCGGCGCCTTCCCGACCTTGAAATCGCCCAGAGTGATATGGGTCGGGCTCCGCGGGCAGATCGGGCCCCTTTCCGACCTTGCGCGGCGGGTTGAAGCGGCGATGGCCCCCCTGGGATTCAAACCGGAAGACCGCCCGTTCAAACCCCACCTCACTGTCGGCCGCGTCAAAGGCAAGGCCCGGCTTCAGGCGCTTCAACAGATTCTTCTTGCGCAACAGGACTTTGCGGCGGAACCCTTTGACGCTTCTGAAGTTGTATTGTATAAAAGCGATTTGAGGCCGGACGGCGCTCGGTATACTCCTTTGTTTAAGGCGCAATTCTCCGGATACCCCGCCACAGCGGACGAATAAATCATTATCGATCACCATTTTCCCAACCGAAATAAGGAGGCCCGATTCATGGGACTTAACGAAGACCGGCAGAGAGCTATAGATGCGGCGATTTCCCAGATAGAACGCATGTGCGGAAAGGGCGCTATCATGCGCCTCGGAGAAGGGGCCAACGTAGAAGTGTCCGTTATATCGAGCGGCTCTTTGTCCCTCGATATCGCGTTGGGCATCGGCGGCGTAGCGCGGGGCCGCATTATCGAGATATTCGGGCCCGAGTCTTCCGGGAAAACCACTTTGGCCCTGCACATCATCGCTGAGGCGCAAAAGCTCGGAGGCCTGGCGGCATTTGTAGACGCCGAGCACGCCCTGGACACTCAATATGCCAGAAAACTGGGAGTCATAGTGGAAGACCTCCTGGTCAGTCAGCCCGACTACGGCGAGCAGGCCCTTGAGATCGCCGAAGTGCTTGTCCGGAGCAACGCCATTGATGTCCTGGTGGTCGATTCGGTTGCGGCGCTCGTGCCGAAAGCTGAAATCGAAGGGGAGATGGGCGACCCTCACGTAGGACTCCAGGCTCGGCTTATGAGCCAGGCGCTCCGAAAACTTGTATCCGCTATCAGCAAGTCCAAGACTTGCGTTATTTTCACCAATCAGATCCGAATGAAAATAGGAGTCATGTACGGCTCGCCCGAGACTACGACGGGAGGAAACGCGCTCAAGTTCTACGCCACCATGAGGCTCGACATCCGTCGGATCGGCCCGATCAAGGAAGGCCAGGACATTATCGGTAATCGAACCAAGGTGAAGGTGGTAAAGAACAAGATAGCGCCCCCATTCCGCGAGGTTGAGTTCGATATCATTTATGGTCGCGGCATATCCAAAGAGGGTGAGGTGCTGGACCTGGGAGTGGAAGCAAACCTTATAGAGAAATCCGGCACATGGTACTCGTATAATGGAGAGAGACTGGGGCAGGGAAGAGAAAACGCCAAGAGTTTTCTAAAGGACCATCCCGAACTGATTTCCGAAGTGGAGACGAAGATTCGGCAGACTTGCAATCTCCCGGGTGTAGGCGCTGTGTCCGTGGCGGCAGACTGACGGAAGACAGAAGACGGAGGACGGAAGACAAAAGCGTGAAGCCGCTGGTATTCGAAAAGTAGGAGAGTGGATTTTTAAGACAAAACCCCGGACCCCGGCTTCCGCCGGGGTGGTGCTGCATGATGTTTTATGGGAGATTTGTATTGATGAAAGCCAGCGAGATCCGAAAGGCGTTTCTCGAATTCTTTAAAGGGTGCGGACACGCGATTGTAAAAAGTTCTTCGGTAATTCCTCACGACGATCCCACCCTGCTTTTCACCAACGCAGGCATGGTGCAGTTCAAAAGGACTTTCCTGGGCGAGGAAAAACGTCCCTATTCACGTGCAACCACCAGCCAGAAATGTATGCGCGCGGGCGGCAAGCATAATGACCTGGAAAACGTCGGCCGCACTGCGCGGCACCATACTTTTTTCGAAATGCTCGGAAATTTCTCTTTCGGCGACTACTTCAAGGAGGATGCAGTCAGGTTCTCATGGGAGTTTCTCACCGGGAATATGGGTCTGCCAAAGGACAAGCTTTATGCCACGATTCACGAAGGCGACCCGGAAATGAAACTTGGAGCCGACGAGGAAGCCCGCGCGTTCTGGGCGCGCTATCTTCCCGAGGACCGGATTCTGGCATTTCCGACAAAGGACAATTTCTGGGCCATGGGCGACACCGGTCCCTGCGGACCATGCTCCGAGATCCTTATCGATCAGGGACCTGGGATAGGATGCGGCCGGCCCGATTGTAAACCGGGATGTGATTGTGATCGGTATCTGGAGCTTTGGAACCTTGTTTTCATGCAGTTTAATCGATCTCAGCAAGGCGTTCTGGAACCTCTTCCCAGACCCAGCATCGACACCGGCATGGGCCTCGAAAGAATAGCGGCCGTAACCCAGAAGGTCGCGTCAAATTACGACACCGACCTCTTTGCGCCGATGATGCAGAAAATCGAGCAGCTAACCGGATACAAATATGGAACGTCAGCCGACACGGACGTATCCGCAAAGGTCATCGCCGATCACGGCCGGGCGGCGGCTTTTCTGATCGGAGACGGTGCTTTGCCCAGCAACGAAGGTCGCGGCTATGTATTGAGGCGCGTGATTCGGCGTGCTTTGAGGCACGGGCGCTTCCTGGGGATCGACAGACCGTTTTTGTCCGAGGTTGCAGTATCGGTTATGGAATACATGCAGGACGTCTACCCCGAACTGCTGGAAAACCGCAGCTTCATAACCCGCGTAATCCAGAACGAAGAGGAAAGATTCAACGAAACTCTGGATAATGGACTGAGATTATTGCAGACCGAAATGAAGCGCCTGGCTGACGAGAAATCGCAAACAATCCCGGGTGCGCTCATCTTCAAGCTTTACGATACCTACGGATTTCCCATCGACATTGTTACCGATATGTCGAGGGAACTTGGCTTCGCGGTGGATGAGGCCGGTTTCCACGGTCTTATGGAAAAGCAGCGCGAGCTGTCCAGGGCGGCCTGGAAAGGCAGCGGCGAACGCGAAATCCCTGAAGCTTTCAGGCAGGTCAGCTCGAGGGGTCTCACAACGGCGTTTTTAGGCTATGAAACGACCCAGGCGGATTCCCGGATCATTGCCATGATCAGCGGAGACGAAGAAGTCGGCTCGGCCTCACAGGAAATGGATGTCGAGCTGATCACGGCCGAAACCCCATTTTACGGGGCGGCAGGCGGGCAAGTCGGCGATACGGGTGTGATAACCGGGCATTCGGGCAAATTTGCCGTCTCCGATACCGTGAAGCTCCCCGGCAATCTGATAGTTCATGTCGGTAAGGTGGAATCCGGATCTTTCCACACGGGCGATTCCGTTCATCTGGCCGTCGATGTACAGTTGCGCAAGGACACTGAAGTTCACCATACTGCGACACATATCCTGCACGCGGTCCTTCGAAGAGTGCTGGGAGACCACGTAAAGCAGGCCGGCTCACTCGTTGCGCCGGACCGTCTCAGGTTCGACTTCAGCCATTTCACCGCAGTGCCCCAGGAAGAACTCGATCGGATCGAGCGGCTGGCAAATGATGAGATCCGTCGAAATCAGCAGTTGAACGTTAAGGTAATGGGGCTGGAGGAAGCGCTTAAAACCGGGGCTATGGCGCTTTTTGAAGAAAAATACGGAGATCGCGTCAGACTCGTTGAAATTCCCGGCTTCAGCCGGGAGCTTTGCGGTGGTACGCACACCCACTGGACCGGAGAACTCGGGGTTTTTATAATCCTCCAGGAAACCGGCATAGCCGCCGGGGTACGCAGAATCGAAGCCCTTGCCGGCAGGCCGGCGCTCGAATACATAAACCAGCACAGGCAGGTCCTCAACCGTGCTGCAGCCGTGCTCAAAGCTGTTCCATCCGAGGTGGCCGAACGCATCGAAAAGATATTGGCCCAACAGCGGCAAATGGAAAAAGAAATCGAAGCCCTCAAGGCCTCCGCTGCCGGCAGACGCTCAGCCGACCTCTTCGATCAAGCCGGTGAAATTGATGGTGTGAGGCTCCTGATTACTGAAATCGAAGCAGATAATCCTAAGGTCCTTCGGGAGATAAACGATAAATTCAGAGAAAAGTTTACCAAAGGCATAGCCGTGCTTGGGGCTGTCTCGGAAGGAAAGGTCTTCCTGCTCGCCGGCGTTACCACGGAAATGACAGGCAAAGTGCACGCCGGGAACCTGATAAAAGAGATCGTCAAAGAAGTGGGAGGCTCCGGAGGCGGACGGCCTGATATGGCCCAAGCTGGCGGGAACAGACCCGATAAGCTGAAAGACGCTCTCGATCTGGCCGAAAAACTGATCCGCCAACAACTTGAATAGTTTCCTATATTCGGTCCACGCTACAAAAAGATAATTCCCGTTCCAGTTCGTCCGTGAGTTCTGCACTAAAATCGATTATGTTATACGTTGCGCCGCATTCACGGCAGCGCAGATAGGCATTACGTCAGCCTTTCACTATTTCGAGTTCTTTATTGCACTTCTTGCAAAGCACTTTAGGTTCTCCTCGATCTGAATGATAAACAGCGGCAAAGAAAGAGTTTATATCGAACCGGCCCGGCATTCAACCCTTAATCCAGGTCCCGGCAAAGGGGATAATCGGAAAGCGGGTCCGGGGCTTGCGAAAACTTGAAGCGAGACGGATATGCCGGCCAATCTTCCTCCCCCCTATTTCGAAGCAGAACAACGCTACAGGGAAAGCAAGACTCCTGAGGAAAAAATAGAAGCCCTGGAAGAGATGCTTACGATCATGCCCAAGCATAAGGGCACGGACAAGCTAAGGGCCGATCTTCGCAAGCGTATAGCAAAGCATAAATCCGATGCTCTACAGAAAAAGGGTTCCGGAAAAGGGATAACGGTCTACAGCATTGAAAGGGAGGGGGCGGCCCAGGTCATCATCGTCGGTGTCCCCAATGTCGGCAAATCTTCCATTGTAGCCGCGTTGACAAACGCGAAACCCGAGGTGGCGGACTTTCCCCACTCCACGTGGAAGCCCACCCCGGGCATGGCCGATTTTGAAAATATTCAATTCCAGCTAATCGATACCGCGCCTGTTCCCACCGAATTCATCGACCCGGCAATGACGGACCTGCTAAGACGTACTGACATAATAGCGGTGGCCGTTGATATTCAGGCCGACCCGCTCCAGCAGATGGAAGACGCCTTGGCTTTTCTGAACAGCCTCCGAATATATCCGCCTGGAACTTCTATTCCCCCGGGCTTGAACAAAGCCCCGTTTATAAAGAAGACCCTGCTGCTGGTAAATAAGGTTGACGATGAATCGATCGAAGAAGATTACCGCGCATTTCTGGAACTCTGCGAAATGCCTTTGCCCGTTGTCCCCATTTCCGTTCTGGCTGGCTACAATCTGTCGAACTTTCTTAAGAAACTCTATGAAATGGCCGATCTTATCCGCGTCTACACGAAATCACCGGGCAAGGAACCCGAGTTAAAATCTCCATTCGTGCTTCCTGTAAATAGTACGCTTGAAGATCTTGCCGGGGAAATTCACAAGGATTTCGTTACCAGGCTGAAGTTTGCAAAGGTATGGGGCAGGTCGGTATTCGACGGACAGATGGTGCAGCGGGACTATGTCCTCCAGGACGGTGATATCGTTGAAATACACATTTAGCCCCTCGCATTGCTTACTTGCTCAAAAAGCCGGCAATGAGATCCAATTTGGGGCATCAATTACTAACTATTGACTAAACGGCTAATATATCTTAACTTATATCCTATTGAAGTCATAACCCAAGAAGTGTATCCTATGCGGGGTATGATGGATACTTGGCATATAGCTAGGGGGGCGGTAAATATCGGCCTTTTTAAGCCGGTCGCCGCGAAGGAGAAAGAATATGAAATCTTACGGCCCTGAAAAGTGCCTGCCTATAGATTATTACCTGAAAAAACCGGAATCGGAAGACGATCTTGAAAGTCTTCTCGAAGAACGGGGCATCGAAAGCCAGTTTAACGACGCCGATTTGGACCTGGAACAGATCGATAATGTTGAGGCAGACGAGGAAGCGGGTATCCCTGCGCTCTCCGAAACGGAGTCCGATGACGAAGGGCCTGCCGAGAATGAAGCTGTTGCGGCCCCCGCGGAAGATTTCGAAGAAGACCACATTACCTGTTACTTAAAGGAAGTGTCCAGCTACCCCCTGCTTACCCAGGAGCGTGAGACCCAGCTTGCCCAGATAATCAGGCATGGGCAGGACGAACTGGTGCGGATCGTCGAGGAACATATCGCCGATGAGCGAATAATGGCTGACCTCTACGACAAGGTCAAAAAACTCCTGGAGCACGAGAAATCATTCCCGGGAGTTAGGGATAAGGTGCTCAAGGTCGTTGTTCGCACTCTTGAGCGAGCCGTTAACGATCAACCGGAAAATCCGTTGTTCTCTGCCCAGCTCGCCAGGGTGCGGGCTATCATGAAGGCCGTGGACACAGCCAAGCAGGAGATGGTCAGGGCCAATCTGAGGCTGGTCCTGAGCATTGCCAAGAGATACAGGGGCCGAGGCATGACATTTGACGACCTCATTCAGGAAGGCAACCTCGGTCTGCTCAAAGCGGTCGGCAGGTTCGACCACACCAAGGGAAACAGGTTCAGCACCTATGCGACTTGGTGGGTCAGGCAGAGCATCATTCGCGGCATTTACGACAAGACCAGGACAATTCGCCTGCCGGTGCACTTCATCGAGTTGAAGAACCTTTTCTTCAAAGTTTACTACGAACTCCTAAAGGAACTGGGACGCGAACCGCTTGCCGCTGAAATAGCCGAGAGATCCAAGCTGCCGGTCGAAAAGGTACAGATGGTCCTGACGTTGGCCGCTCAGCCTATCTCTCTCGAGACCCCCATAGGGGAAGACGAACAGCGATTGGGAGACTTCATCGAGGACGACAGGGCGCTTTCCCCGGCGGATGAATGTTCTGACAGGGAGCTGGCCGAGGTCACCAGGACCCTGCTTTCGACTCTGCAGCCAAGGGAGGAAAAGATCCTTCGGCTGAGGTTCGGCCTCGACGGTCAGCCCGCTGAGACCCTGGAGAAAATCGGCAAGATTTTCAACGTCTCCAAGGAAAGGATTCGCCAGATCGAGAAAAAGGCGCTCCGCAAACTGAAAAACCCCAACAGGCAGGCATGCCTCAGAACGTTTATAGAGTAACCCTCGACCTAACGTCCCTTCCATTGCGGTTTGCGCTTCTCTATGAAAGCACGCATGCCTTCTTTCTGATCCTGCGTGCCGAAGAGCAGCGCAAAAAGACGGTTCTCATAATTGAGACCGCTTTCGAGCGTCATCTCGTGAGCCTTCAGGACAGCGTCTTTGGCCATACGGACCGCAAGCGGCGATTTCGCAGCTATGGCGGCAGCCAATCGCTTTGCTTCATCGAGGAGTTCTGCGAAAGGCACCACGCGGTTGACAATGCCCCATTCCAATGCTTTCCGGGCGTCGATAGGCGCTCCCGTGAGCACCATCTCCATTGCACGGGCTTTACCAACCATGCGGGTCCAGCGCTGAGTTCCGCCGGCCCCAGGCATGATTCCGACGTTGATTTCCGGCTGGCCGAACTTAGCGGTCTCTGAAGCCACGATCATATCGCAGGCAAGCGCCAGTTCGCACCCGCCAGCAAAGCAGAAACCGCTCACTGCTGCAATCACAGGTTTGGGACACTGGCGCAACAAGCCGAATATGGAAGACGTAAAGCGGTCGAGTATGTCCCCGGGTTCACGTGAGATCATTTCTTTGAGGTCTGCGCCCGCGCTAAAGGACTTTTCGCTACCGGTGATGATGATGCTGCGCACTTCGTCGTACTGGAGAAAGTGTTTCACAGCGTCGACAAGCTCGCCCAAAATGTGATCATTTAATGCGTTGAGGGCCTCAGGGCGATTGAGCTGTATAATGCCGATTTGATCTTCGACGCTTGCGACTATCGTATCGTAGGTCATAGTGTCTCCTCTTCATCCGGGGTGGTTGTTGATATACGATATTCCATGTATCTACACCTAACCCACCCCAAGTCAACTGCTTTTTCAGGCTCTTTTTAACAAGAGACCTGATCCGACACACGTCCTTCCAGGTCATAATCATGCGCGGCGGTGATCCGCACCATGCGGATTTGTCCCGCTTCCGCCTGCCCCGCAGTGATTATTACGTTGCCGTCCACTTCGGGGGCCTGAGTTGGCAGGCGACCGACCAGGAGAAGGTCGGTTTCGGGGTGCAGGCCTTCGATAAGTACCGGCAGGGTCTGTCCTATAAAGGCTTCAAGCTTTCGCCCGGAAATCTCCCTTTGCAGTTCGAGCAGCTCGGCGCGTCTGTTTTGGGCGCTTTTTTTGCCGGACCGGCTGGGCAGGCGCGCGGCCCTTGTCCCGGCTTCGGGAGAGTAGACAAAAACTCCCGCATGGTCGAATCGGGCCTGTTCCATAAAAGTCAGCAGTGACTTGAAATGGGAGCTGGTCTCGCCGGGGAAGCCCACCATAATAGAGGTGCGAAGCGCAATCTCCGGAATAATTGAACGAATCTTATCCAGGATCAGTAGAGGTGATTCAACAGGGCGCCCCATCGCCTTGAGAATCCCAGGGGCGCAATGCTGGATGGGAATGTCCAGGTAGGGAACAATTTTGCGCGAATTTGCCAATGTTTGAAGCAGCCGGTCCGTGATGCGATCCGGATATGAATAAAGGAGCCTTATCCAATGCAGGCCCGGGACCTCATCGAGCTTTTCGAGAAGCCCCGGCAGGGCTTCCGAGTCGTTTCGGTCGAGCCCGAACGCGGTAGTATCCTGGGCAACCAGGTTGATTTCTTTTATCCCATCGGCTGCAAGCAGGGCCGCCTCCGAGATTATGTCGGCTTCCTTTCTGCTTCTAAGAGGCCCCCGCAGATTGGGAATAATGCAAAAAGAACACGAATTGCCGCAGCCCTCGGCAATTTTGAGGTACGCGGAATGCGGGCCGGTCGAAATTATCCTGCCTGCATCACTATCCGGAACAAGGGCCGGCCTTCCGATCCAAAGCCGCCTCGGGTTTCCGGCAAGCTTCGATTCTATTGCAGCCCTGAGCGCGTGGTAATGGGAAGTCCCCAGGAACAGGTCGACTTCGGAAAGTTCGGTTAAGAGCTTTTTACCATACCTTTGAACCATGCATCCGGCGGCTGCCAGTATCCGGCATTTACCCGAAACCTTGTTTTCCGCCGCTTTGAGGATCGCTTCTATTGCCTCCCGCACCGCGCTCTCCAAAAATCCGCACGTATTGACCACGATGAGATCGGCCTCGGCGACATCTTCGATCATACGGTAGCCCATATCGAGCAACTGTTTTACCATCTGCTCGCTGTCCACGAGGTTCTTGGAGCATCCCAGACTGATGAGAGAGGCGTTTTTCATTGGCTGCGACCTGACCCTAAGGGCATTTTCCCAATCCGTTTCGAGATCGAATGGAAATCATATTGTATCAGACAAACAGCGGCGTTTCACGCGAGGACGCGAAAGCGCGAAGTTAAGACAGAGAAGTATTTAGCTCGTGAGTCAGCATACAGCTCGCGACTCACGGCCTCGGGCCGAAAGGAAAGAAGTCCTGAAAAGATACGACCGTGAAGTGGTCTATTCCGGCAGAAACGAAGAGATCGAAAAAAAGCGCCACAAGGGCTATAGTCGCATAGATGCCGAACGCGCGGGCCGGAGGATATTTCTCCCTGATTTTGGAAATCAGGACAAAGAAGCTCGCAGCCATGGTGTAGCATTCGATTGCAAAGGGCGGAAATCCGAAAAACCCGAGCAAAGGCATTTCAAAAATTTTTAGGAAGCCAAGGTAGGGAACACTGTATATCCATTTCGAGCCGGCCCAAAAATTCCAAAATTCCCACAACCCCCCGCAAATTGCTCCGGCCAGAAGCAGAAGATAACAGTTTCTGAGCGATCCCTTTTCCCAGTCACACAGAAGAGAGGGCGCTCCGAACCTGTGATTGACCGGTTCAAGCACAAATATGAAAGCCAGCCAGATCAGCGGGAAAAAGTACTCGGGCCATGCGAGCGGCAAACTGAGGCAAAGTATTCCCGTAAGGATGAAGGGTTTGTATAGCTTTCGGGGATTTGACAGAGGTTTTGTCCGGGCATCTTTTAGAACTCCGATGTATTCGAGCAGCGCCATTGTGGAAAAAATTCCGGGCAGAACCGTCGAAAACGCGACTGGGTATCCCGTCCACCTGGCCACGGTATTGGAGGGTATGTTTATGTAATGCCAGTCGGACAAACGAAAATTAAAGGCCTCAAAAACGAGCCACACGAAGGTGGACAAGGGAAGGAGCAGGAGGAATTTTCGAGGATTTTCATACAGGAGCGATTTTCCTCCCAGACGATGGAGCAAAGACTCGATCAAGATAATATAGCTCCACCAGGCAAACGAATAGTAGGCTGAATAGAAAGGTTCGAACCCGGAGAGCATCGCCAGGGTCGAGACCCCGAAGAGCAGGCTGGCCGCGATGATTAGAAAAAGTGCCAGGGTACGTTTGTTTCGCGGGTTCATCTTAAAGGGCCTCCCAACCGACTTTTTTACATTGCACGGCAATAAATATTTGATTCTCAGGCAACATTTTTTTAAATTATAGGGTCCAATACAGGTCAATTTCCAAAAATAAAAGATTATAATTGCCTTGCTCAACAGTAATTAAGCGCGAAATCTTTCGCACCGGGAGTATTATTTTTTAAGTCAGGCCTTTTGGGGCCGCGGAAGTAAATCAGGAGTCTGTACTCATGGCGAAGGAAAAAGGATCTAGAGGACAACTCGTTCAGCCCGAAAGAGTGGATAAGGACGGCCCCTATCCTATTATGTGCAAGGAGGGCAAGGGAGTTCGCAATTTCGCGTGCCCAAATTACGACAACTGCCTGGACAGGGCCGCCAAAGGGATGTGGGCCGGTTTTACCTGTAAAGAATGCTGTTCCTACGTGCAAAAAGAAGAAGAAAATCAGAACTAGTTGAGGCACTGAGGCGAGCAGCTTCGTCGATAGGCTTCATAAGCCCGAATCAAACGTCAAGCAATTCAAACCAAGCAACCCGCCGAGGCGGGTTGCTTGGTTAAGACAGTGAATATCTCAGGTGTCCGAAGACGGACTTGAGTTGACACATTGCATAAGAAAGGGTGGTCAGGTACCCTCTTGGAGATTGTCGCCAAACAACCCAAGAGAAAGGAACCTTTATGACCACCCAGGAAAAGCTCGTAAAACGTAAGTTAAGTCTACTAGAACTCGCCGAATTCCTCAACAATGTTTCACAGGCCTGCAAGATTAACGGTGTTTCCCGCCAACACTTCTATGACATCAAGAAAGCTTATGATGAAGATGGGTTGGAAGGTTTGGCTGAGAAGACCAAGAAAAAGCCATGCATGAAGAACAGGGTTTCCCCGGAGGTTGAGGAGGCTGTGCTCACGATGGCCAATGAGTTTCCAGCTTACGGCCAAATGAGAGCTTCAAACGAGCTGAGGAAAGCCGGCACTCTAGTATCCGGTGGCGGTGTAAGAAGCATATGGTTGCGCCACGGGCTGGAGACTTTCAAAAAAAGGCTAAAGGCTCTTGAGGAGCGCGCGGCAGCCGAGGGGATCGTCTACACCGAGGCCCAGCTCTGCGCCCTGGAAGCATCCAAGAGGTCTCGTGAGTCCCATCCCGACGAGATCGAGACGCAACATCCGGGATATCTCGTGAGCCAGGATACTTTCTATGTCGGCTACCTCAAAGGCGTGGGCAGGATTTACCAGCAAACAGCCATCGACACCTTTTCTTCGCTGGGTTTTGCAAAGCTTTATACTGCCAAAATCCCGGTGACTGCCGCCGATCTTCTGAACGACCAAGTCCTTCCCTTCTTCGAAAAAGAAGGCGTGCCGGTGCTTAGGGTTCTCACCGATAGGGGAACAGAATACTGTGGCGCCCCGGATCGGCACCCTTACCAGCTGTTTTTGCAGCTAAACGACATCGAGCACACCAAAACCAAGGTGAAAAGCCCTCAGACCAATGGTATATGTGAGCGGCTACACCAGACGATGCTAAATGAGTTCTATCGGATTGCTTTCCGCAAGAGAATTTACTCAGACATCGAGACGCTCCAAGAGGACCTCGATCTTTTCATGGACAGATACAACAATCAGAGGACCCATCAGGGAAAACGTTGCCTTGGCCGGACGCCGATAGCAACATTTATCGAAGGCAAGAAATTGTACGATGAAAAGAACTTGAACGAGAGTTTTGGAATGTAGCTGTCATTGACAATCCCAAGGGGGAACCTGGCCCAGTGTCAAATCAAGTTTCGTTCAGGACATCTCAGGCGAGAGCGCTGTGGCTCTACAGCGTATTTTCAGCTCTCGGAGCTTCCTTCCGCCGCCGGTTGTTCGGCCTTCTTACGGGATTTTTTGGCTTTTTTCTTGGCCTTCTCGCCACCACCCTCCGTTATCAACTCCAGCATGCACATTGGGGATGCGTCGCCCCGCCTGAATCCCACTTTGACGATCCGGGTGTAGCCGCCGTGCCGGTTTTGATATCTTTGGGCAAGTTCATCGAATACCTTGTACACAACCTTTTTTTCGCGAATGATCGAAAGCGCCTGCCTTCGGGAATGCAGGTCACCGTGTTTTCCCAGGGTGATCATCCATTCGGCCCACCGCCGCATTTCCTTGGCCTTGGGCACCGTTGTGTAAATTCGTTCGTAATTGAGAAGCGAAGTGACCATATTCCGGAACATGGCGAGCCGGTGGCTCGAGGTCCGGTTCAGTTTTCTGCCGGAGACTCCGTGGCGCATGGATTATTCCTGTTCCTTTCTCCTCAGTTCGATATCGTCGCGGGCGGGAAAGTTATCGATCTTCATTCCCAGAGAAAGCCCCATTTCAGTGAGGATTTCCTTTATTTCATTAAGCGACTTGCGTCCGAAATTCTTCGTCTTGAGCATTTCCTGCTCGGTTTTTTGAACAAGCTCGCCGATAAAGCGGATATCCGCGTTCTTGAGACAGTTAGCCGACCTGACCGAGAGTTCAAGTTCGTCAACACTGCGGAAAAGGTTTTCATTGAAAGCCGGTTCAATGCGGACTTCCTCTTCCTGGGCCTCGGTTTCCTCTTCAAAATTGATAAAAATGGTAAGCTGGTCCTTGAGAATCTTGGCAGCGTAGGCCAGTGCATCCTCAGGCTTAACGCTTCCATCCGACCAGATCTCCAGGGTCAGCTTGTCGTAGTCGGTAATTTGGCCGACTCGAGCCTGAGTCACCGTATAGCTGACTTTACGCACCGGCGAAAAAATCGCGTCGATCGGAATGGTTCCTATAGGCTGGTTTTCTTCAACATTTTTTTCAGCCGGTACATACCCCTTGCCCTGCCTGATGGTGAGTTCCATTCTGAGCTTGGCGTCTTTCGCAAGGGTACAAATATGCTGATCCGGGTTGAGCACATCGACCATAGCCCCGGCCTGGATGTCGCCGGCAGTGACCAGGCCTTCACCCTGCTTTTCGATGACCAGCTTCCGAAGATTTCCATCCCCGCTCACTCTGAAACGAACTTCCTTCAGATTGAGAATCACATCGGTGACGTCTTCCAGAACACCCGGAATGGTTGAAAATTCGTGCAAAACGCCGTCTATCTTAAAGTTGGTTATAGCCGAGCCCTGAAGCGATGATAGCAACACCCTCCGCAGAGCGTTTCCCAGAGTAACGCCAAACCCCCTCTCCAGGGGCTCGCACTCGAACTTTCCATATGTGCTCGGCTCTGCTGTTTCGACTTCCAAGCGCTTCGGTTTAATGAGTTCGCGCCAGTTCTTTTGCATTATTTTGTCCTCATCAAAGAGACATCACCACAGGCCCCTCCCAGTCCGGAAACTCAAGCCGGGCTGCTTGGAACCTGTAAAAACCGAAGCAAGGAGCGGGAGGCGGCAAGCAAGAAGAAAATCGATCATCTTCGTGCTTCTTGCTCCCTGCTGCCCGCTACCGTTGTTCCAAGAGCCCTGTGTTATCCGGGACCCTGTTAACTTGTTGCTCTTTTCTATTTCGAATAGAATTCAACCACCAATTGTTCCTGGACCGGCAGATTCATCTCCTCTCGAGCGGGAAAAACTTTGAAGATACCCTCGAACTTCGATGTGTCGAGATCGAGCCACGCAGGCAGGCCTCTGCGCGGCAGCGCCCCCATGGATTCGTTTATAATCTGCAGGTTACGGCTCCCCTCAGCTACGGCAACCGCATCGCCAGGCCTTAGTAGATACGAAGGGATGTTTACTTTCCTGCCGTTTACCAGAAAATGATTATGCCTGACGAGCTGCCTGGCCTGGCTGCGGGAATTGGCGAAGCCAAGCCGGTAAACCGTATTGTCGAGCCTGCGTTCGAGCAAAATCAGGAAGTTTGTACCGGTTACACCCTTCTGCCTATCCGCTTCTTCGAAATAACTTTCGAACTGCTTTTCGACCAAACCGTATATTCTTTTGATTTTTTGCTTTTCGCGAAGCTGTATCCCGTAATCGGAGAGCTTGCCCCTGCTTTGGCCATGCTGTCCGGGGGGGTAGTTGCGACGTTCGATTGCGCATTTGTCCGAATAGCAGCGGTCGCCTTTGAGATAAAGCTTCATAGTCTCGCGGCGGCAAAGCCTGCATTGCGATTCAGTATACCGAGCCAAATTTTCCTCCTGTGTCCGATATCAGGTGTCAGGTACCGGATGAAATGCCCGACATCCGATTTCCGATTCCCGATATCATACTCGCCGCCTTTTTGGTGGTCTGCACCCGTTGTGCGGAATCGGGGTAACGTCCTTAATGAATGTGATGTTGAACCCTGCAGCCTGGAGCGCCCTCAGAGCGGCCTCACGGCCTGAACCCGGCCCTTTGACAAAGACCTCGATGTTCTGAACTCCGTGCTCCTGAGCCTTTTTGGCGGCAATCTCGGCGGCTACCTGCGCTGCAAACGGAGTGCTCTTTCGGGACCCCTTGAACCCCTGGCTCCCGGCGCTCGACCATGAGATGGCATTGCCGCTGACATCTGTGATGGTGATGATGGTGTTGTTGAAAGTCGAGCGGATATGAGCTACCCCGTTGAGAATATTCTTGCGCTCTTTTTTCTTGGTTCTGGGTGCGGCTTTTTCTTTTGCCATTTTTTCTCCGTCTTACGCCCGTTCATCGCGGGCGAGGCACTTCACCTCAGCCCCTGCGGACTAATTTCCCTAGGCTTTCTTGCGCTTACCCATTACGGAACGGCGCGGACCTTTACGAGTACGAGCATTGGTGTGAGTACGCTGACCACGAACCGGAAGCCCCCGGCGATGCCTCAATCCCCTGTAGCAGCCAAGATCCATCAGGCGCTTGATATTCATCGAGATTTCGGACCTGAGATCACCCTCCACCTTCAAATGTGAATCTATTATCTGCCTGATCGTATTTACCTGGACTTCGTTGAGATCGTCACTTTTGATATCAAAGCCGATCTTGGCCATCTCGAGGACTTTCCGGGAGGTCGGTCTGCCGATACCATAAATATAGGTAAGAGCGATCTCAATACGCTTGTTCTTCGGTAAATCGATGCCTGCTATACGTGCCAATGTCCTCTCCTCTTAGCCCTGGCGCTGCTTGTGCCGGGGATTCTCACAAATCACGCGCACACTGCCGTGGCGGCGGATGATTTTGCACTTTCTGCAAATGCGCTTAACCGATGCCCGCACTTTCATTTCATAAATTCCTTTCCACCGACCGCCCTCACCCTCCCCGCAAACTTGGAGGAGGACATGCTCTACGACTTGGACCTATAAGTGATGCGGCCTCGGGTCAGATCATAGGGAGAAAGCTCCACAGTCACCTTATCGCCGGGCAGGATGCGAATGAAATGCATCCGCATCTTTCCGGAGATATGAGCGAGAATCCGGTGGCCGTTAGGCAGCTCCACTCGAAACATGGCATTAGGCAGCGTCTCTACAACCGTTCCTTCGACTTCTATAGCGTCCTCTTTCGCCATGCCCGCTGGTTCCCCCCAATCAAAGTTCGAACTTTTTAGTGTAAGCTATTTCCTAAGATTTGTAAACTCCGTTTTCACGCTTCGTCAAAATCAGCGGACCATCCTCGGTTACCGCTACTGTATGTTCGAAATGAGCCGACAACTTCCTGTCGCGCGTTACCGCCGTCCATTGATCTTCCATTATCTCAACGTCTGGGCCTCCGGCATTTATCATCGGCTCAAGCGCCAGCACCATTCCCGGTTTAAGCCTGATCCCCTTGCCGGGCGGCCCGTAGTTGGGAATCTGCGGACCCTCGTGTAGTTGCTGCCCAATCCCGTGACCGACAAATTCCCTCACCACCGAATATCCCCGCTTCTCCACGTAATCCTGTATCGCGTGAGAAATATCGGAGAGGTGATTCCCGGAAATCGCTTTCGAGATTCCCTCGTAGAGACTCTCCTCAGTCACCGCACACAACTTGGCGGCTTCTTCCGTGATCTTGCCCACCGCGGCCGTCAAGGCCATATCCCCATAATAACCGTCCAAAACGACGCCGAAGTCCAGGCTTATGATGTCTCCATCTTTTAGACGACGGTGCTTGGACGGCATCCCGTGCACAACCTCTTCGTTAACCGAAGTGCAAAGAGCGAACGGATACCCGTGATAGCCCTTAAACGCAGGTTTTGCGTGCTTTTTCGAGGCGAGGTCCTCGCTTATCGCATTGAGTTCCAAAGTCGTGATCCCCGGCTTAATATGCTCAATCAACAGCTCCAGCACCTCAGCTACAACCTGGCAAGAACTTTTGATTTTTTCAATTTCAGCTCGGGACCTTAGGATTATCAACCAAGCACCCTCTGGATGCGCTGCAAAATGTCGTCCATTTTGCCCACTCCGTCTATGTGACGGAGCTTGCCCTGTTTTTCGTAGTAATCAATCAGGGGCTTTGTTTGCGCTTCGTAAGTTTCCAGTCTGGACTTCACAGTGGCTTCGTTGTCATCAGATCTCTGGTAGAGCTCCCCGCCACATTTGTCGCAGACGCCATCTTTTTTTGGAGGATCGAACATCACATGAAATCCGGTGCCGCAAGCCCGGCAGGTTCGTCTGCCGGTCAGCCTGCCAAGCAACTCGGAGTTGGGGACCTCGACGCTGATGACATGATCGATCTTCTGGTTCATCCCGCTGAGGATTTTGTCCAGTTCCTGTGCCTGCGCTGCCGTGCGCGGAAATCCGTCAAGCATGTAGCCGCCCTTGGCGTCGGGCTTTTGAATTCGTTCCTTAACCAACCCAATCACAACGCTGTCCGGAACCAGGCCACCGGCATCCATATATTTTTTCGCCTCCAGCCCCAAAGGAGTCCCTTCCTTTAGTGCCGCACGGAGCATATCTCCCGTAGAGACCTGCGGAATGTGGTACTTTTCCACAAGACGTTTGGCCTGAGTACCTTTGCCGGCGCCCGGCGGTCCAAGCAAAATGACGTTCATCCTAAAACCTCCTTCGTAGCGGGAATCGAGGAGCGCGGAGCAGGAAGAAACAACCTCACCTGCCTGCTGCTTCCGGCTCAATGTCTTTTTAGCGGCGGCCCTTCATGCGACCGCTCTTAAGGAACCCCTCATAATGGCGCGAAAGCATATGGGCTTCGATCTGGGCAAGTGTATCCATTGCTACGCCGATTACGATCAACAACGCGGTCCCGCCGAAGTAGAAAGGTACGCCGAATCTTCGAGATAGAATGCTGGGAAGAACACAGACCGCCGAAACATAGAGTGCGCCGCCCAAAGTAATGCGGCTCAAAACTTTGTCGAGATATTCAGCGGTGGGTCTTCCCGGACGAATCCCCGGGATGAAGCCACCGTATTTTTTCATATTGTCCGCAACGTCCAGCGGGTTGAAAACGATAGCCGTATAGAAAAAGCAGAAAAAGATTATCAGGCCGCAGTAGAGAAGATAATAGACCCAGTTATCCGGGCTGAGAGCATGCGAAACCGACTGGACCCATGGGACCTTTATAAAATTACCTACAGTAGCCGGAAACATCATCAGGGACGATGCAAAAATGGGAGGAATTACGCCGGATGCATTTATTTTAAGAGGAATATGGGTATTTTGCCCGCCGTAAACCCGTCTTCCGACCACCCTTTTGGCATATTGGACCGGAATTCGCCTCTGTCCCCGCTCCATGAAAATGATGAAAGCTACTACCGCCAGCATCATGATAGCGAGGGCCAGCAGTACGAAGATACTCATTTCGCCCGCCTGAACGAGCCTTGCCGTACTGATAAGGGCGTTGGGGATTGCCGCTACGATACCTGCAAAGATAATCAGAGATATCCCGTTTCCAATGCCGCGTTCGGTTATCTGTTCGCCAAGCCACATGATAAAGGCAGTACCGGACGTAAGTGTCAGCACTGTTATGACGCGAAAACCCCATCCGGACATAAGGACCAGCGGCACGTCGCCCGCGCGCTGGGTTTCAAGCCCGAACGCAATTCCGAACCCCTGGATGGTGGCCAGGACCACGGTCCCATAACGCGTGTACTGGGTGATTTTTTTTCGGCCGGCCTCACCTTCTTTGCTGAGCTTTTCAAGGCTGGGTATAACGACAGTAAGGAGCTGGAGAATAATAGATGCGCTGATATAAGGCATAATCCCAAGGGCAAATACGGAAAAGTGGCTCAAAGCGCCCCCCGAAAACATGTCGAAGAGGCCCAGAAGCGTTCCCTTGGCCTGGTTGAAGTAGACTTCCAGGGCGCGGGTATTCATAAACGGGGTGGGAATGTGCGCTCCAATGCGATAAACCGCAAGAAGCAGCAAAGACGCTAGTATCCGGCGTTTTAGCTCGGGTATTCTGCCTATGTTCGCAAAGCCGCCAAGCACGTTATTTTCCTTCCCTGAGCGGTATCAATTCAACCTTACCGCCGGCTGCTTCGATCTTTTGAGTCGCTGAAGCGCTTGCCTTGTGGACACGGACCGTGACAGCCTTGGTAATTTCACCGTTGGCAAGGAGTTTGACTCCATAGCGGACTTTCTTGAGCAGTCCTGCACCGATGAAATCAAGCGGTCCGACTTCAGGCTGCCCGCCCGCCTCAGCTTGGAATTTATTTAAATCCTCAACGTTGATTATCGAGAATTCCTTTTTGAATATGTTGGTGAAGCCTCGTTTGGGAATTCTACGCTGCAGAGGCATCTGACCGCCTTCGAACCAGGGAGGCGTCCCGCCTCCGGAGCGGGCTTTTTGTCCCTTCGTCCCTCTGCCTGCGGTCATCCCCTGGCCGGAACCGGAACCGCGACCGAGCCGCTTCGTATTTTTCTTTGCTCCTGGAGGCGGAGCTAGTTCTCCAAGTCTCATATCAAAATCTCTTTAGTTGTGAGTTTTGAGCTCTTAGTTCTCAGTTGCGAAATAAATAACCTGGAATTAAAAACTTGCCGTTCTTATTATCTTTCCACGATCTTAACCAGGTGAACCACCTTCCTGAGAGCGCCCAACACCTGGGGCGAACTGTAGAGATTCACAGGTCTATGCATCCGTGTGAGCCCCAGCGCCTGCAAAACCTTACGGTGCTTTTCGGGACGCCCAATCGGGCTTCTAACCAGTCTTACTTGAATCGGCTTTACCATATTGCACCTGTTCAGTTTTCAGTTATTAGTTTTGAGTTAAAAACTAACGGCTAAAAACTGCTCTTCTAGACATCTTCGAGAATATTCTTGCCTCTGATCTTGGAAACCTCATCGATGCTGCGTAGTTTCTTCAACCCTGCGATCGTCGCCTTGACGACGTTATGTGGGTTTCTCGATCCGACGCATTTTGTCAAAATATCGTGTATGCCCGTGGCTTCCATGATGGCTCGCACAGCACCGCCTGCGATGACACCGGTACCGGGCGAGGCTGGCCTCAAAATAACCGAGGAGGCGCCAAACTTGCCAAGTACCTCATGGGGAATTGTGGTCTCCTTCAGGGGCACGTCGACCAAGTTTCGTTTCGCCGACTCCATTCCCTTTCGTATGGCTTCAGGAACTTCGTTCGCCTTGCCCAAGCTGTGTCCGACTTTGCCGTTGCCGTCACCCACCACCACTATCGCACTGAACGAAAACCGGCGGCCGCCTTTGACCACTTTGGCCACCCGGCTTATATGGACTACCTTATCGATCATCTGGAGCTGGCTGGAATCAACCGCTATCAATTTGACTGCCTCCGATCCTTAATGGAGTTAAAAATCAAGACCCTTCTGGCGGGCTGCGTCAGCAAGGGCCTGAATACGCCCGTGATAGATAAAGCCGCTTCGATCGAATACGACTTTTGCAATACCTTTCTCGATAGCCTTGCGGGCAACGAGTTCCCCGACGCGTTTGGCCGCGTCCACTTTTCCCTTGACCGGCTCCATTTGCTTGTACTCGGGTGAAAGGGAGGATGCCGACACCAGGGTCGTCCCGGTTTCGTCATTGATAATCTGAGCATAAATATGTTTATCGCTGCGAAAAACCGTCAGTCTGGGACGCGCTTCAATACCTTCCACTTTTCTTCTTATGCGCTTTTTGCGCTTCAGCCGAGCGGTATAGCGCGGATTAGTAATGCCTGATGCCATTTTAGATTTCCTCCGAATTTCAATCGCGGGCCAAGCCCCGCACATTCGCGTTACTTCTTGGAACCAGTCTTACCGACCTTGCGACGGACCCGTTCTCCGGAATATCGAATGCCCTTGCCCTTATATGGTTCTACCGGCCTGAGAGCCCGAATCCGGGCAGCCGTTTCACCCAGAACCTCGATATCGATTCCCTCCAACCGGACAACGTTAGACCTGTCTACGCCGGCTTTTATCCCGTCGGGCAGCGCGAACTGAATGGGATGCGAATACCCCAGGCTCAGGTTAAGATTGTTTCCCTGCACTTCGGCCTTGTAGCCCGTTCCCTGAATCTCCAGCCCCTTGGTGAAACCTTCACTCACGCCCTTGACCATGTTGTGCACCAGTGCGCGAACCAACCCATGCGTGGAACGGGCCTCCTTGGAATCGTCTTTGCGTTTGAACTGGACGGTTTCCTTCCCGATTTCCACGTCTATACTCGTCGGGACCGGTCTCTGCAGGGTCCCCTTCGGGCCCTTTACTGTAATCACCGAATCGCTGATAGTAACCGCCACCCCTTTCGGTAAGGGTATGGGCAACTTACCCACCCGTGACATGCCGTTTCTCCTTCTAAAAACAGTGAATAGTGAACTCTGATCAGTGAACGGAAAAACCTTTCACCATTCACTATTAACTCACCATACGGCGCAAAGCACTTCCCCGCCCACGCCTTCTTTTCGGGCCTGTCTGTCGGTCATCACGCCTCTGGAAGTAGACAAGATGGAAATCCCCATCCCGTTCAATACCCTGGGTATCCGATCGTGACCCACATACATGCGGCGACCGGACTTGCTGACTCGTTTGGCTCCGACCAACGCGCCCTCCCGGCCTTCTCCGTACTTTATGTGGACGCGGAGCACTCCCTGTTTATCGTCCCTGATATACTTATAGTTCTTTATATATCCCTCTTCCTTGAGAATGCGGCACAGATTCGCCTTTATGCGGGAAGCCGGAATATCCACCTTGTCAAACCGTGCTTTCTGCGCATTGCGAATACGGTTGAGGAAGTCGCCTATCGGATCCGATACCATCATTTTTCGATCTCTCCTAATTCGAAGAGTTTCCTGTGCTCCCGCAAAGCGGGATTCGTTCAACTCGCCCTGCTCTTACCAACTTGCCTTGACCACGCCGGGAAGTTCACCCTTGAGAGCCATATTGCGGAAGCAGATACGGCAGATTCCGAACTTGCGTATGTAGGCTCGAGGCCGCCCGCAAATCGGACATCGGTTGTATGCGCGCGCTTTAAATTTGGGAGTTGCTTTCGCCTTTGCTATCAGAGACTTCTTAGCCAAAGAGGGCCTCCTCGTATTGACTTGTTAACTACAAATTTAACCTGAACTTTACTTGCGGGGACTCCGGCACGCGTATCTGCGCGCAGCGCGGAGGCCCACCACTTCCATTTTTCTACCGTGCGCTTTCGGGCCTGCACTGGAGGCCTTCTCAGCGCTTGAACGGCATGCCCATCAGGGTGAGAAGAGTTCTTGCCTCATCGTCCGTCTTGGCAGTCGTAACAACGGTAATATTCATTCCCTTTATCTTGTCGATCTTGTCATAGTCAATTTCAGGGAAAATTATATGTTCCTTTATTCCAAGAGTGTAATTGCCTCTGCCGTCCAGAGCTTTCGGAGAAACGCCTCGGAAGTCACGAACCCGGGGCAGGGCGACGTTGACAAGCTTATCGAAAAACTCATACATCCGGTTGCCTCTAAGGGTAACCATGCACCCGATCGGCATGCCTTTTCTCAACTTGAAGGCGGCGATGCTCTGGCGCGCGCGCGTGATAACCGGCTTCTGTCCGCTTATCTGCGCAAGTTCAGCCGAGGCTGAATCCAGGATCTTCACGTTCTGAATAGCTTCCCCAAGCCCCATGTTGATGATGATCTTGGAAATCCTGGGAATTTGCATCGGGCTTTTATAATTGTACTGCTCCTTGAGCTTGGGAACAATTTCCCCTTGAAATCTGTCTTTCAGAACTGCCATTTTACCTCCAGTGCGTTCGGCGGACGTCCCTAGTCGATGACTTCCCGGCATTTCTTGCAAACCCGGACTTTGCGTTCATCATCAAGCACTCGATAGCCCACCCTGGTCGGATCAGTGCACTTAGGACAAGTCAACATAAGATTGGAAATCTGTATTGGTGCTTCCCTTTCCAGGATGCCTCCCTGCCTGGTCTGTTGACTCGGCTTCATATGTCGCTTGACCATGTTGAGTTTTTCCACGATCGCCCGCTCCTTTTTGGGAATGACCCTCAGGACCTTACCGCTTTTTCCCTTATCCTTGCCGGCGATCACCTTCACGGTATCATTTTTCTTTATATGATAGCTCTGATGTTTCATGACATGAGACCTTTTCGCTAAAGAACTTCCGGAGCGAGCGATATAATCTTCATAAACTGTTTGGCCCTGAGTTCCCTGGCCACCGGACCGAAGATGCGCGTACCTATCGGTTCCCTGGCCTGGTTGATCAACACCGCCGAGTTATCGTCGAACTTGATATAGGAACCATCCGGACGGCGGACTTCCTTTTTCGTGCGAACGACAACGGCCTTGAGCACGTCACCCTTTTTCACTTTGGCGTTGGGAATGGCTTCCTGGACGGATACAACGATTATGTCGCCCACAGAAGCGTATCGCCTGCGAGTGCCGCCGAGCACCTTGATGCAGTAAAGCCGCTTGGCCCCGGAATTATCAGCGGCGTTCAACTGAGTTTCCGCTTGAATCATCTCTTACTCCACATCTATTCGGGCAGGAGGCGTTTCGGTTGTCAGACTTCGGATACCTGGGACCCGATTTCTGTGTTCACTCCTTGCCGCCCTCCGCCCGCTTCTATTTCCTAGAAGGCCGCCTTCTCCAGGACCTTGACAACCAGCCAGCGCTTTTCCTTGCTGATCGGCCTGCTTTCCTCGATAAGCACCTGGTCACCAATTGAGCAGGCGTTCTGCGGATCGTGGGCCTTAAAGGTGTTTCTACGCCGAACGAACTTACGGTATTTAGCATCCTGAATCAGTCGTTCGACCTTCACCACCACGGTCTTTTCCATTTTGTTGCTCATGACCGTGCCAACTCGAGTTTTCCTGGTAGATTTCAGTTCTTCTTCCATGATGCCCTTCTATTCCTATGCTCCGGCTTTACTTTCCATCTCGGACAAAATCGTGAGAATCCGCGCTATGTCCTTTTTGTTTTTGGGGAGTTGGGCGGTGTTGTCCAGTTGCCCGGTCGCATGTTGAAACGTGAGATTGAACTGAGCTTCCCGGATCTCGCTAAGCTTCGCAATCAGCTCATCCCTGGTCATTTCTCGCACAGCACTCGGTTTCATAGTATATCCTGTCTCGATACAAAACGCGTAGGCAATGGAAGCTTGTGAGAGGCCAGACCCAGCGCCTCACGCGCAACGGCTTCGGTCACGCCCTTTATCTCGTATAAAATTCTACCCGGCCTGACAACGGCCATCCACCCTTCAGGGGAACCCTTGCCTTTTCCCATTCGAGTTTCGGCGGGCTTCTTCGTGAAGGGTTTGTCAGGGAATATTCGAATCCAAACTTTGCCTCCACGCTTTACGTGCCGTGTAATCGCGATCCGGGCGGCCTCGATCTGCCTGGCCGTCACATAGCCCGGCTCAAGGGCCTTGAGCCCGAAATCGCCGAAACTGACCTCGCTTCCACGGTATGCAGCGCCTCTCATGCGACCCTTCTGCACTTTTCGGAATTTGACTCTTTTTGGAGCTAACATTTCAATACTCCCCGGCAACAATCATCGCGGGCATGGCCCAGCACCTCAGCCTACCCATAATATCAACAGGTTCGGGCGACAGATCGGAAAATCGCCCGGGCCGTCCTGCTCCGTTACGGAAGCACTTCGCCCTTGAATATCCACACCTTCACGCCAATGATGCCGTAGGTGGTCCTGGCAAGGGCCGTACCGTAATCTATGTCGGCACGCAGAGTGTGAAGCGGGACCCTGCCTTCGCGATACCATTCCCGCCGAGCCATTTCGGCCCCGCCCAGCCGGCCCGCAGAGGCAACCCTTACGCCCTTGGCCCCAAACTTGAGGGCTGAGCTGACAGCCCGTTTCATTGCACGGCGAAATGCCACGCGCCGTACGAGCTGAAGAGCTATATTTTCAGCAACCAGAGTGGCGTCCAGCTCAGGACGGCGTACTTCCTGGATATCTATGAGGACTTCCCGCTTGAACCTGCGCTCCACATCACGCCTGAGCACCTCGATCTCAGCGCCTTTCTTGCCGATGACAATCCCCGGCCGCGCCGTGTGTATCCGGATCTTAACCTTGTTGGCGGCACGCTCGATCTCCACCCTGGAGATACCCGCGTGGAACAGCCGCTCCTTTACGTAGTCCCGGATTTGCCTGTCTTCGAACACAAGCGTGGAATAGCCCTTTGTTGCAAACCATTTCGAGTCCCAGGTCTTAATGACGCCGAGCCGAAACCCTGTCGGATGAACTTTCTGTCCCAAACGCCACCTCCATGATACGGCAGCCAGGATCGGCAAGCACAAGGTCACAGACTCCACTCATCCTGCTTGTCGCTCCTTGCTTCCTGCTGCGAACGATTCTATTTCTTCTCGTCCAAAACGACCGTTATGTGGCTCGAGGGCTTGATTATCTTGGTCGCCCTGCCCATTGCCCTCGGACGAAACCTTTTGAGCCGCGGCCCCTGGTCGATCTTTATTGTCTTAATGTAAAGCTTTTCAAGCTCGCCTGCTTTCGTGTTTTCTGCATTCGCCATGGCCGAGCGGAGCACCTTGGTTATAAGCCGGCCGCTCTTTTTGGGTATAAACCTTAGAAGCACCAGGGCCTCATCGACTTTCTTGCCACGGACCATATCTGCCACCAGGCGAGTCTTCTGTGCGGAAACCCGCAGGTATTTGCTAACGGCTCGCACTTCCATTATTTTTTCCCTTTTACTTTGGACTTCTTGTCGCCGGCATGACCATAGAAAGTTCTTGTCGGAGAAAACTCACCCAGCTTATGTCCAACCATATTTTCGCCGACGAAAACCGGAATGAACTTCTTGCCGTTGTGCACGGCAAGCGTGATTCCGACGAATTCAGGCAAGATCGTCGATCTGCGCGACCAGGTCTTGATAACTTTGCGGTCGCCAATATCTTTGGCTTTCGTGATCTTGTCGATCAGATGTCCGTCAACAAATGGCCCTTTTTTTAAAGACCGAGGCACTTTATCCTCCTCTTGGAGTTTTAATCTCAATCCAACTCAAAACTGAAAACTGAAAACTGAAAACTGAAAACTAAATCATTTGCGGCGATGAATTATAAACTTATCGCTCTGTTTTGACGAACGAGTGCGATATCCCTTTGTGGGAACACCCCATGGAGTACATGGATGACGTCCTCCGGAGCTTCTTCCCTCACCGCCGCCCATCGGGTGGTCCACCGGGTTCATCGCAACGCCTCGCACGTGGGGCCGTTTGCCTGACCAGCGAGTACGCCCGGCTTTTCCCAGCGAAATGTTCTCGTGATCGATGTTGCCGACCTGGCCAACGGTGGCTTTGCACTCAACGGCAATCATGCGCATCTCGCCTGAAGGCATACGCAGTGTGGCATATTTCCCTTCCCTCGCGATAAGCTGAGCGCTTGAACCTGCCGAACGCGCCAGTTGTCCCCCCTTGCCCGGCCGCATCTCGATGTTATGCACGATGGTTCCAAGCGGCAGATTTGCGAGTTTAAGACAATTGCCCGGCTTTATGTCGGAATCCGGGCCGGTCATGACCTTGTCTCCGGCTTTGAGTCCTACGGGGGCAAGGATGTAGCGCTTTTCTCCGTCTACATAATGCAGCAAGGCAATATGCGCCGAGCGGTTGGGATCGTATTCCACTGTGGCCACTTTGGCAGGAATGCCTTCCTTATCGCGCTTGAAGTCTATCAACCGGTAACGCCGCTTGTGACCGCCTCCACGCTGCCACGCCGTAACCCTGCCGGCATTGTTGCGGCCGCCGGATTTGCGCAAAGGCGCGATCAGACCCTTCTGCGGCCTGTCGGTCGTTATTTCCTCGAAGGTGGCATATGTCTGAAACCGGCGGCCCGGCGACGTCGGCTTCACTTTCCTGATTCCCATTCTACCTTACTCCTTGTAGCGGCCAGCAGGGGGCAGGAAACAGAAAGGAAACCCTTTTCCTTCTTGCTTTTTGCCCCTCGCTCCTCGCTTCAATCCTCTAGACGCCTTCGAAAAACTCAACTCGCTGTCCCGCTTTAATGGTCACAATGGCCTTTTTCCAGTCAGGCGACTTCGAAAAATGTCGGCCGACCCTTTTTAATTTCCCTTTCATGCTCAGCGTGGCCACATCCAGGACGTTGACCTTAAAGATCTTTTCCACCGCTTCCTTGATCTCGATTTTGTTCGCCCGCCGGTCCACTTCGAACAGAAGCTTGTTTCTCTGGTCTTTTTCAGTAGTGCTCTTCTCCGTTACCAGGGGGCGTTTCAATATGTGGTATGTCTTCGGGTTCATGCCAGCGCCTCCTCTATCTTGCTCACGCACTCTCTGCTGAGGACCACCGCATGATAGTTAAGCAGATCGTAGACATTCAGGCCTTCGGAGCGCAAAACCTTAACGTTTGGAATATTGCGAGTGGATTTTTCTATCATTTCGTCCGACTCCGGAAGCACGACCAGGGTCTTCCCAAGTTCGAAACGATCAAGCAGGTCTACGAAATCCTTCGTCCGAATCTTTTCGAGCTTGAAGGCGTCGATAACTTTGAAGCCGGCATCGAGCACCTTTTGGCTAAGAGCCATCTTGAGCGCCTGCCGCCTGACCTTTTTGGGCACTCTCATTTCGTAGTCCCTCGGCTGGGGGCCGTGAATCGTTCCTCCTCCCCGCCAGATGGGAGAACGGCTGGTTCCTGCCCGAGCGCGTCCGGTGCCCTTTTGTCGCCAGGGCTTTTTGCCTCCGCCTGAAACTTCGCTGCGGCCTTTGGTCTTCACAGTCCCGGCCCGACGCTTGGCCAGCTGATAGACCACGACCTCATGCAGCACATGAGTTTTGACAGGCACGCCGAATATGGCGTCACTGAGTTCTAGTTGACCCGTTACTTCGCTATCCAGGTTATAAACATCCACAGTCGGCATGGCGTTCCTCTTTTTGCCTACTTGATTCGGTTGGTCTTGCGAATGAGCACGATCCCGTTCTTTGAGCCCGGAACAGCGCCATGGATCAGCAGCAGGTTTTCTTCGGGACGAACGTCCACGACCCGGAGGTTCAAAACGGTCGTGCGTGCGTTGCCTTTTTGACCGGGCATTTTCTTGCCTTTGATGACCCGGCCCGGATAAGTCGCCATACCGGTCGAACCCGGCTCACGGACATTCTTGGAGCCGTGGCCGTCTGGTCCACGCTGAAACCTCCAGCGTTTGATTGTGCCGGCAAATCCCTTGCCCTTGCTTTTCCCGATTATGTCGACATGATCGCCGATCTCGAATATTTCGGCCAGCACCTGATCGCCGAGGTTGTGTTCTGAAGGACTTTCAGCGGGGATCTCCCGGAGGACCTGAAAATAGCCTTTTCCAACCTTGTCCAGGTGGCCCTTGATCGGGCGATTTACGCTTTTCGGCTTCTTCGTCCCAAAACCAATCTGCAAAGCAGAATAGCCGTCATTTTCAGGGGTTTTTACCTGGGTTATCGTGCACGGACCGGCCTCGACGAGGGTTACCGGGTAGACCGACCCGTCGTCTGCGAAGACCTGCGTCATATCGAGTTTTCGTCCTATAATTGCCGTAATCATTGATGCTGCTTTCCTTCGCGGGCACCCGGAACGGATCTGGGTCTTGCCCCTTAGCGGGCAAGGCCCGCTCCTGCTGCCTAGAGCTTGATTTCCACATCGACCCCGGCGGAGAGGTCCAACTTCATGAGGGAATCCACCGTTTGTTGGGTCGGGTCCAGGATGTCGATCAGGCGCTTGTGGACACGTATCTCAAACTGCTCTCGCGACTTTTTGTCCACGTGAGGAGAACGCAAAACGGTGTACCGGTTGATCTTCGTTGGAAGCGGTATCGGTCCGGCCACTCGCGCACCGGTCTTTTTGGCCGTCATCACGATCTCGTTTGTGGATTGATCGAGCAGCTTGTGATCGTAAGCCTTCAGTCGGATGCGAATTCTTTGATTCGTCACCATTTGCTTTCCTATCAAATAGACAACCGGAGCCAGGCTCCGGTTGCCCTGTTGCGAAAATAAAAACTATTCAACTACCTCGGTCAGGACACCCGCACCCACAGTGCGGCCTCCTTCACGAATGGCGAATCGCAGCTCTTTTTCAAGCGCGACGGGAGTAATAAGTTGCACCTCGCAACTGATATTGTCGCCGGGCATAACCATTTCCACCCCTTCGGGCAGAGTCATAACGCCTGTAACGTCAGTAGTCCTGAAATAGAACTGAGGCCGGTAGCCGGGGAAAAATGGAGTATGCCGCCCGCCTTCTTCTTTTTTCAATACGTAGACCTCAGCCTTGAACTTGGTATGAGGTGTTATCGAACCGGGTTTTGCACAAACCTGGCCGCGCTCGACTTCTTCCCGCTTGGTCCCTCGCAAAAGCAAGCCTACATTGTCGCCCGCCTGGCCGGAGTCCAGGGTCTTTCGAAACATTTCAACCCCCGTGCAAACCGTCTTAAATGTAGGCTTGAATCCGACAATTTCAACTTCCTCGCTCACTTTTATCTGACCGCGTTCCACACGGCCGGTGACCACCGTTCCACGGCCCGAGATCGAAAAAACGTCCTCGATAGGCATCAGAAACGGCTTGTCGATATCGCGCACCGGGTCCGGAATATATGCGTCTATGGCGTCCATGAGTTCGAAGACGCACTTTGCGTCCGCGCCGTCTGGATCATCTGTCTCGAGGGCCTTCAATGCCGAGCCTTTGATGATCGGGATGTCGTCGCCCGGAAATTTATACTTGGTAAGAAGCTCGCGAAGTTCAAGCTCGACAAGCTCGATCAGCTCCGGATCGTCCACCATGTCGACCTTGTTCAGGAATACAACCACGAAGGGGACACCGACCTGCCGGGCAAGAAGAATGTGCTCGCGCGTCTGGGGCATCGGGCCGTCATCGGCCGCTACCACCAGGATCGCTCCGTCCATCTGAGCCGCCCCGGTGATCATATTTTTTATGTAGTCCGCATGGCCTGGACAATCCACATGCGCGTAGTGGCGCTTGTCGGTCTCATATTCGACGTGCGCAGTCGCGATGGTGATCCCACGTTCGCGCTCCTCGGGCGCCTTGTCGATCTGGTCAAATGGAATGAACTGGGCCTTACCCTTTTTTGCAAGTTGCTTTGTTATTGCTGCGGTAAGGGTCGTCTTTCCATGATCGATGTGACCAATCGTCCCGACGTTCACATGTGGCTTTGTCCGCTCGAATTTCTTTTTAGCCATCAGAGGATCCTCCTAATTGGTGTCCAGCTACCAACGGTAGTGCGCGAACGCCTTGTTGGCGTCAGCCATTCGATGGGTATCCTCGCGCTTCTTTACCGCCCCGCCCCGGTTCTGCGAAGCATCCATCAACTCGCCCGCGAGCTTCTGAGTCATGGTCTTTTCTGAACGCGACTTGGCGTAAGATATGAGCCACCTCATCGCCAGCGCATCGCGCCGCTCCGAGCGCACTTCCACAGGGACCTGATAGGTTGCTCCGCCCACGCGCCTCGATTTGACTTCCACAACCGGCCGGACGTTCTCGAGCGCTTTATGGAACACATCAAGCGGGTCCTGTTTCGAACGCTGTTCGATAAGAGCCAGCGAATGGTAGAAAATCTGTTCGGCTGTGCTCTTCTTGCCACAGCGCATCACGTTATTGATAAATTTCGCCGCAAGCCTGCTGTTGAACTTCGGGTCCGGCAATACATAACGTTTTGGGACTTCTCTTCTCCTGGGCATCCCTTTTCCTTCGACTAATTCAGTATTTTTAAGGCAAAAGAGAGGCCATGGCAGAATCAGGAGCCATGGCCCAGAACTTTGCGGATTCTGCTACTTCGGCCTCTTGGTACCGTACTTTGAACGACCTTGTTTGCGATCTGCAACTCCAAGCGCATCGAGAGTGCCTCGAATGATATGATACCGCACTCCCGGAAGGTCCTTAACACGGCCGCCTCGAATAAGCACAACGGAGTGCTCTTGAAGGTTGTGCCCGATCCCTGGGATATAGGATGTAACTTCTATACCGTTTGTCAGGCGGACACGGGCAATCTTGCGCAGGGCCGAATTGGGCTTCTTGGGCGTCGTCGTATATACGCGAACACAAACACCGCGCTTCTGGGGGCAGCTCTGAAGGGCAGGAGTACTGGATTTTTTCCTGACCTCTTCCCTTCCTTTTCTGACCAACTGATTAATAGTGGGCATTCCTGTTTTAGACTCCGGTAAATAATTTAAACAAGGTTCAGCTCGGACAAAGGATCGCAGCTTTCCGAGCTGGGAAATCCTTTCTTTTTAAAGGAATCCCCGTTCAATGTCAAGGCAGAAATCGGTTGCCGGTATCAGAAATAGGATGCCGGGTCCAGCCGATAAAAATCCCTTTCCGATATCCGATACCCTCACCCTTCTCATTTCCTCACGTCCCTGTACTGCTTGAGGCCCGAGCCGGCTGGAATCAACCTGCCCATTATCACGTTCTCCTTGAGGCCCAGAAGGTTGTCGACCTTGCCGGCGGTTGCCGCATCCGTAAGAACCTTGGTGGTCTCCTGGAAAGAAGCCGCCGATATGAAACTCTGGGTGCTCAATGAAGCCTTGGTGATACCCAGCAGCAGAGGTTCCGCCACTGCAGGACGCTGCCCCTGGGAGACCAGCTCTGAGTTGATTTCCTCAAAAATCGGCTTTTCCACATGTTCGCCCAAAAGGAACTCCGAGTCGCCGGGATCGGTGATCCGCACACGCTTGAGCATTTGTCTAACAATGACCTCAATATGCTTGTCATTGATCTTGACGCCCTGGAGCCGATACACCTGCTGGACTTCATCGACCAGATACTTGGCGACTTCCTTCTCCCCGAGGACCGTCAGAATGTCATGGGGATTCGGCGAGCCGTCCATGAGGGCCTCACCTGCGCGCACGTAATCGCCCTCATGCACGCTGATGTGTTTGCCTTTGGGAATCAGATACTCACGCGGGTCGCCAACCTGTGGCGTAATAACCACTTTGCGCTTGCCTTTGGTGTCCTTTCCGAAGCCCACCAGGCCGTCAATTTCAGTAATCACGGCGTTTTCTTTGGGCTTGCGCACCTCGAAGAGTTCAGCAACCCTTGGCAGACCGCCGGTGATGTCCTTGGTCTTCGTAGTCTCGCGCGGGATTCTCGCAAGAACGTCTCCAGGGAAGACCTGGTCGCCTTCAATCACCATCAAAATGGCCCCGACCGGCATAAAGTAGCGGGCTGCGCCGCCTTCGCCAACCCTGGCCGTTTTGCCTTTTTCATCTTTGATGGAGACCCTGGGCCGCACATCGGCTTCCCGGAATTCTACAACCACCTTGCTGGACTTGCCTGTAACGGGGTCCAGTTTTTCCTGCATGGTCTGGCCTTCAATAATATCCCCAAACTTTGTACTGCCGGGAACTTCGGTCAGAATCGGGGTTGTGAACGGGTCCCATTCTGCAAGCAGGGTTTCAGGCTCTACCTTTTGGCCTTCGAAAACTTTGAGCTTGGCCCCATAGACGATCACATACCGTTCGCGTTCGCGACCGGTTTCGGCAACGACGCTGATTTCGCCGTTTCGGTTCATTGCGACCAGGTCGCCCTCACGGTTGCGAACGACGTTGAGATTTATAAACTTGACCGTACCCGCGTAGCGATTGCTTATCGACGTCCGTTCGATGCTCTTGCTGGCGGTGCCGCCTATATGGAAGGTACGCATGGTAAGCTGGGTTCCGGGCTCACCTATCGATTGAGCAGCTATAATGCCGATCGCCTCGCCGATTTCAGCCAATTTCCCCTGAGCGAGATCCCGGCCGTAGCACATGGCGCATACACCTCTGGGGGACCGGCAGGTAAGGGCAGAGCGAATATTGACTTTCTCGATGCCTGCGTCTTCGATTTCGATGACCTTCTTCTCGTCAATCTCTGCTCCCATGGGGACAATCACATCTCCGTTCACCGGATCGACGATGTCTTCCTGAGCCGTTCGACCGAGGATTCGATCTCCCAGCCGCTGAATTATTTCACCGGCCTCCAACAGAGCTTCCACTTCGATTCCGTCCATAGTGTTGCAATCGGTTTCCGCAATTATCACATCCTGAGACACGTCAACCAGACGGCGTGTCAGGTATCCGGAATTGGCCGTTTTGAGAGCGGTGTCCGCAAGACCTTTTCGCGCGCCGTGCGTGGAAATGAAGTACTGAAGAACAGTGAGGCCCTCACGGAAATTTGCCGTGATAGGGGTCTCGATGATTTCTCCGGAAGGCTTTGCCATAAGTCCACGCATGCCGGCCAACTGGCGCATCTGGTCCTTGCTGCCTCGCGCTCCCGAATCTGCCATCATGTAAATAGGGTTGAAGGATTCAACGCGGGTCTTCTCGCCTTTTGGCCCGGCAATCTCGGATGCCCCGATCTCCCTCATCATTTCGGCAGCAACGTCTTCGGTCGCCTTGGCCCAGATGTCGACGGCCTTATTGTACTTTTCGCCCTCCGTTATCAAGCCCTCATTGTACTGGCGCTCGATTTCCTGCACCTGGTCAAACGCGATCTGCAGGATTTCCGACTTGCGCTCCGGAATAGTCATGTCCTTGATAGAAATAGAGATTCCCGATCTGGTCGCATACTGGTAGCCGGTATCCTTGAGTTTGTCGGCCAGGATGACCGTAGCTTTCACCCCGGCAGACCGGTAGCACGTATCGATTAACTGGGCGAGCGCCTTCTTGTTCATCACTCTGTTCACGGCCGAAAAATCGACTCCCTCCGGCAGGATCTCGGACAGAAGCACTCTGCCAACGGTTGTCCTCACAAATTCCTCAGCGAGGATCTGACCTTTGTGGACCTCATCTCCGGGCTCAACCAACAATTTTCTGGATACAAGCGACCGTCCGTCGGTCAGGGTGTAAGTGGGCTTTTTTCCGTCGGATTTTAAGGTAATCTCTTTTTCGTTTATGTAATCGATTGCCCCATCCTGCTTTGCAGCTATACGGAACCGAACGACGACCCCCGCATGCAGATCGGCTTCTTCAGCATCAAAAGCGGAACGCACCTCTTCGGGGCTGTTGTAGACCCGAATTTCTCCTTTAACGATTGACTGTTTAAGTTCCTCGGCGTTTGCGAACGGGGAGGTGGAGCCTTTGGCAAAGGGCTTCTCGCGGGTCATGTAGTAAATACCCAGGACTATGTCCTGGGAAGGCACGATGATCGGGTCGCCGTGCGCAGGGCTCAGAATGTTGTTGGTCGACATCATCAGCACGCGCGCCTCTGCCTGAGCTTCTATTGAAAGCGGCACGTGAACGGCCATCTGGTCGCCGTCGAAGTCTGCGTTAAAGGCAGTGCAAACCAGTGGGTGCAGTTGAATGGCTTTGCCTTCGATGAGTATCGGTTCGAATGCCTGGATCCCCAGCCGATGCAGGGTCGGAGCACGGTTCAGCATTACCGGAAATTCCCGGACCACCTCATCGAGGGTGTCCCATACTTCCGGCGTTTCACGCTCCACCATCTTCTTGGCCGCTTTTATGGTGGTGACATATCCCTTTTCCTCGAGCTTGTTGTATATGAAGGGTTTAAAAAGCTCGAGGGCCATTTTCTTGGGTAAACCGCACTGGTGAAGCCTGAGATTGGGGCCGATGACGATCACAGTGCGCCCCGAGTAGTCGACCCGTTTCCCCAGAAGGTTTTGCCGGAACCTGCCCTGTTTTCCCTTGAGCATATCGCTCAGGGATTTAAGAGGGCGTTTGCTCGCGCCGGTTATGGTTTTACCGCGCCGCCCGTTATCGAACAGAACATCCACGGCTTCCTGCAGCATCCGTTTTTCATTTCGGATGATGATGTCGGGGGCGTTGAGTTCCTGAAGGCGCTTGAGCCTGTTGTTCCGGTTGATTACGCGCCTGTAGAGATCGTTCAGATCACTGGTGGCGAATCTTCCTCCGTCGAGGGGAACAAGAGGCCTGAGGTCCGGTGGAAGAACGGGAATCACGTCCATAATCATCCATTCAGGCCTGTTGTCGGACTCGCGGAATGCGTCGATGATCTTGAGCCGTTTTGCGAGCTTTTTGCGTTTTGCCACCGAATTGGTCTTCACCATTTCCTCACGAAGGTCGGTGGCTAGCTTCTCCAAATCGAGGCTCGCGAGCAACTGCTTGATGGCTTCAGCGCCGATGCCGGCCGTAAAACGGCTCCCGTGTTCCTGCACCAGTTGGCGGAAGCGTTCCTCGGTAAGCAGCTCTCCCTTTTCCAGGTTCGTTTCCCCGGGGTCCAAGAGAATGTACGAGTCGAAATAAAGTACCTTCTCCAGTTCTCGAAGCGTCAGGTCCAACAGGTTGCCAATCTTGCTGGGCAGGCTTCTAAGAAACCAGATATGGGCGACCGGAGAAGCCAGTTCGATGTGGCCCATCCGCTCCCGGCGAACCTTTGACTGAATGACCTCGACCCCGCATTTTTCGCAAACCACGCCGCGATGCTTCATCCTTTTGTATTTGCCGCAGTTGCATTCGTAGTCTTTAATCGGTCCGAATATCCTTGCGCAGAAAAGCCCGTCGCGTTCAGGCTTGAAAGTGCGGTAATTTATCGTTTCCGGCTTTTTCACTTCTCCATAAGACCACTCCCGGATTCTCTCGGGAGAGGAAATCATTATTTTGACGGCGTTGAAATTCAACGGATCTTTCGGTTTAGTAAAAAGAGAATAAAGTTCTTTCAAATGGACCTCCTTGCTCTGTTAGCAGAAAAACAGAGACTTCTTTCCTCTGAGGACTGACCACCCTCCACTCTTTAATTTCCTTCCTCTTCTTCGAGGAGCCTTACGTCCAGAGCAAGCGCCTGCAGCTCCTTTACCAGAACATTGAAGGACTCCGGCAGTCCGGCCTCAAGGGTATTGTCGCCTTTCACAATCTTTTCGTACATTCGGGTGCGTCCGGCCACGTCGTCGGATTTTACCGTTAGAAATTCCTGAAGCGCGTAAGCCGCCCCGTACGCTTCCATCGTCCACACTTCCATTTCACCCAGGCGCTGTCCTCCGAATTGCGCCTTTCCGCCAAGCGGCTGCTGGGTTACCAGAGAGTACGGGCCAATGGACCTTGCATGGATCTTGTCGTCGACCAGGTGATGGAGCTTGAGCATGTACATGATGCCGACCGTAACCGCCTGATCGAAAGGCAAACCAGTGCGGCCGTCATATAGAGTTGACTGGCCGGTTTCCGGTACGCCTGCTTCCTTGAGAATGCCCCTGATCTCGGCTTCTTCGGCTCCATCGAAAACGGGAGTGGCTAAATGAACACCCTCTTTTAAATCGGGGATCAGATCTCTAAATTCCTGTTCCGAGGCGTTTTCAAAGAACTCGGCGTATTCGAGATTATTGTATATGCGCTGAAGCTTCTCATTTATTGTCTCGCGTTCCTTAACTTTGCGCAGATAGTCCTCGAGCATTTCCGCGAGCTGCTTGCCCAGCCCTTTTGCCGCCCAGCCCAGATGAGTCTCCAGCACCTGCCCTACATTCATACGGGAAGGAACGCCAAGGGGATTCAGGACAATGTCCATCGGGGTCCCATCGGGGAAGTAAGGCATATCCTCAACGGGAAGAATCCTGGAAACGACACCTTTGTTTCCGTGCCGCCCGGCCATTTTGTCTCCCACCTGGAGTTTTCTTTTCACCGCGATGTAAACTTTCACCATCTTGATGACCCCTGGCGGAAGCTCGTCGCCTCTTCTCAACTTGTTTATCTTTTCCTCGAAAAGGTCTTTTACGGACTGCACCTGCTGCCTGTAATTGGAGGCTATCGTCTCGACCTCCATGGATGCTGCCGGGTCTTTTGCGGCGCCAATCTGGTCCCAGATTCCGCTGGGAACCTCCAAAAGGGCCTCTTCGGTAAAAAGCTCAGCCTTTTTGAGATAGATTTTTTTGCCGTCTTTAATTTGACCGTCGCTGTGCTTGCCCTGAAGCACCTGGGCCATCTGCCTCACAGCGGTCTTTCTTATGATATCCAGCTCATCCCGCTGGTCTTTCATAAGCCGCCCGATCTCCTGGTCCTCTATCTGGTGGGTCCGCTCATCTTTCTCGACACCTTTTCTAGAGAAAACCTTGGCGTCGATAATGATTCCCTCGACCCCGGGCGGAACCCGAAGCGAGGTGTCTTTGACATCACTGGCCTTTTCACCGAAAATCGCCCTGAGTAGTTTCTCCTCGGGGGTGAGCTGCGATTCGCCTTTGGGGGTGACCTTTCCAACCAGGATATCGTTGGGCTTGATATAGGCGCCAACTCGAATTATCCCGCTATCGTCCAGGTTTTTGAGCGCTTCATCCCCTATGTTCGGGATGTCTTTTGTGATCTCTTCCTTGCCGAGCTTGGTGTCTCTGGCCACCACTTCAAATTCTTCAATGTGGATCGAGGTGAAGACGTCCTCCTTCACTATGCGCTCGCTCACCAGGATTGAGTCTTCAAAGTTGTAGCCTCCCCAACTCATGAAGGCCACCATCACATTTCGCCCCAGTGCAAGCTCTCCGTGGTCGGTGGACGGCCCGTCAGCCAGTATCTGGCCTTTTTTTACAAAATCACCCTGCCTTACCAGCGGCTTCTGATTGATACAGGTATTCTGGTTCGAGCGCTGGAATTTGATAAGCTTGTAAATATCGACACCGCGTCCGACATCGATGCTGTCTGTTGCGCGCACGACTATTCTGGTCGCATCCACGTATTCGATCACCCCCTCGCGCCTGGCAACAATTGTGACGCCGCTGTCCTTGGCCACTATGCGTTCGATTCCCGTGCCGACCAGAGGAGCGCGGGTCTGGACCAGGGGCACAGCCTGGCGCTGCATGTTGGACCCCATGAGCGCGCGGTTTGCATCATCATGTTCCAGGAACGGAATCAGCGAGGCGGACACGCTTACCAGTTGGTTTGGAGAAACGTCCATGTAGCTGATCTCGCTGGGTGGAACCATGACAAATTCGCCGGCTTTTCGAGCCGAAATCTGTTCGTCCTTGAAGTGGCCTTTCGGGTCGAGTGCCGCGTTGGCCTGCGCTATCGGATAATCCTTTTCGTCCATGGCAGTAAGGTAGTTGACTTCAGTTCGGGCAATCGAACCTTCCACTCTTCGATATGGAGTTTCTATGAACCCGTAAGGATTTACCCGCGCGTATGTGGACAGAGAAACGATCAAGCCGATATTGGGACCTTCGGGGGTCTCGATAGGGCAGATCCTCCCGTAGTGGGTGGGGTGAACGTCCCGAACCTCGAAACCCGCCCGCTCGCGTGTCAGACCGCCAGGTCCGAGCGCGCTCAAGCGTCGCTTGTGGGTTATTTCAGAAAGAGGGTTCGTCTGGTCCATAAACTGAGAAAGCTGGCTGGTCCCGAAAAATTCCTTTACCACGGCGGAAACCGGCTTCGCATTGATCAGGTCGTGAGGCATCAGCGCTTCGACTTCCTGAAGAGTCATCCTTTCCTTGATGGCCCTTTCCATGCGTACCAGGCCGATGCGGTACTGATTTTCAAGGAGTTCGCCCACCGCGCGCACTCTGCGGTTTCCGAGATTATCTATGTCATCGACAGGCCCTTGTGAATCCTTCAGCTTTATCAACTGGCGCACGGATGTGAGGATGTCTTCCTTTCGAAGGACCCTGTAGTCGAGCGGCACATTGAGGTCGAGCTGCAAGTTGAGCTTCAACCGTCCGACCTCGGATAGATCGTAGTGATCCGGATTGAAAAACAGGTTCCTGAAAAATTCGTTTGCCACTTCCAGGGTCGGTGGATTGCTCGGCCGGAGCCGCCGGTAGATTTCTATCAGAGCGTCTTCCTTGGTATTGACTTTGTCCATTAGCAGGGTGTTTCTAAAAGAGGGACTGATGTCCGGACCCTCCAGGTGCAGCAGTTCGATTTCCTTGATTTCGCGTTCCGAGAAATCCTTGAGCATCTCTTCATTTATCGAATCGTTGCATTCGGCTATAATCTCGCCCGAGGCATAGTCTATTACGTCCTGCGCCAAAACCTGTCCGATAAGCTCCGTGGTGCTGACCGGAAGCCTGCTGATTCCGATTTCCTGAAGTCTCTTTAGCGCCTGCTTGCCGAGCTTTCTGTTTTTCTTGATAAGGATCTCGCCGGTCTCCGGATGCAGGATGTCCTCCGAAGCGCGGCTCCCGAGAAGGATATCCGGGTTGAGTTCCTTTTCCATCTGCCTATCTGCGCTGAGAAATAGCTTTTCACTGGGGTAGAAGTAGTTCAGCAATTCTTCGGTCGAGTACCCGAGGGCCTTAAGAAGAACCGTGACCGGGAACTTTCGCCTTCTGTCTATGCGAATGTAGAGAATGTCCTTCGGATCGAATTCCAGGTCGAGCCATGAGCCCCGAAGCGGAATAATACGGGCCGAGTAAAGTATTTTACCGCTCGAGTGAGTTTTCCCTCTGTCATGATCGAAGAAAATGCCCGGAGATCGGTGCAACTGGCTGACTATGACCCGCTCGGTCCCGTTGACGATGAAAGTCCCGTTGTCGGTCATGAGAGGCAGAGTTCCGAAATAGATTTCCTGTTCCTTGATATCGCGAATGGAGCGTGTGTTGGCCTCCTTGTCCATGTCGTAGACAACAAGGCGTACCACTATCTTGACCGGGGCCTCGTAGGTCATTCCCCTCGCAAGACATTCGTCTACTTCGTACTTCACGTCACCGAAACTATACTGAACGAACTCCAGCGATGCGGTCCCGCTGAAGTCTTCAATGGGAAAAACGGACTTGAACACCTCCTGGAGACCTCTTTCCACTCTGGCCTCGGGAGGCACGTCCTTTTGCAGAAAGAGCTCGTAGCTCTCCTTCTGCATCTGGATAAGATTGGGTATTTCCACTATCTTGTGGATTTTTCCAAAACTCTTGCGAACCCTGTATTCATGGGTTAATGCGGTGGGCATATTCTCTCCTGCAAATGAAATTGTGACGAAAGACGCGGCGCCGATAATTCAGTTTTTTCTGCAATCCTTATCCGTCCGTCACTCTCCGCTGGTATGCCGCTAAAAAGTAGAAAATCGGAAACCGGCCGGTCAAACCAGCGCATGCAGCCGATTTCCGATGTTTTGCAAATTGTAGTGGTACTTACTTGATTTCGACAGTTGCACCCGCCTCAGTAAGCTGTTTGGCAACGGCTTCCGCCTCCGCCTTTGGAATGCCTTCCTTGACCGTGCCTGGAACTTTTTCAACCAGGTCTTTGGCTTCCTTGAGCCCGAGGTTGGTGATCGCGCGAACTTCCTTGATCACGTTGATCTTTTTCTCGCCCACAGCCGTAATGATGACCGAGAATTCGGTCTGCTCCTCGACCGGCGCCGCTTCAGCCGCAGCTCCACCCGGCATCGCGGCCATTGCCACCGGAGCGGCGGCGCTGACGCCGAAAGTCTGCTCGAGTTCCTTTACGAATTCGCTCAGCTCAAGTACGGTCATACCTTTGATAAAATCAACAACTTCCTGTTTTGAAACAGCCATCTAAAATCCTCCACAATTGTAGGCTCGGTCCCGCGCTTAACGGAACTATCGCGATAGTTTAAGCTGCGGCCTGTTCTTCCTGTTTCTGCCGCTCAATAGCGGCCAACACGCCGACAAAAGCTCTTGGAACCCCACTTAAAACTGTAACAAGACCCGTAGGCACGGCATTGAGCGTTCCCAGCATTTTGCTAAGAAGCTCTTCTTTGGGCGGCAGATCGGCCAGGGCCAAAATCTGATCGGCATTGATCAGACGGCTTCCGAGCGCTCCTGCCTTCAGCTTCAGCTTTTCGTTACTTTTGCTGAACTTTTTGATGATCTTGGCAGGAACAGCCGGGTCGCCATAGGCGATCACAACTGCGCAGGTACCGGACAGCTCAGGTTCGAGCACCGATATATCTGTCTGCTTGCATGCAAGCCGCATCAAGGTGTTCTTCACCACCTGATAGTCGATTTTCTCCACTGCGAGAGAATCGCGCAGACTCGTTATTTCGGCTACCGTCAATCCCTTGTAGTCAGTGAGAATGGCCGCGCTGGCGCGCCCCAGTTTTTTGTGAAGATCCTCAATAACTTGTCCTTTTTTGGAGCGATCCAAAGTAGAGTATGCCTCCTTTCGCTTCTGCCGGTGTGCTTTCGACCGATCCTTCCGGGTGAGACGCATCCAAAACGGGAGGATTTTGTATCATGAGCCCTTGCGCCTGGTTGGCTCTCAGGAATCTGTGCGGGTCCCCGCCAGAGGGATTTAAACACCAGCCAATGTACCCGCGGTCTCCGATAACTGAAAACACCAAACGGCAGTAAAATTGTTAAACACACTAACTTTCGTCATTCCGGTGATGCATGCCCCCGGCCTGATCCGGGGTTCAACGGGATGACGGGTAATTTTCGACCATCTTTTTGGGCCCCGTATTACGCAACAATCGACTTTACCGCCAGCGGATCGACCTGAATGCCGGGCCCCATGGTCGTCGATATGGCGATCCCTTTCATATAGGTCCCCTTCGCAGCCGAAGGTTTGATCCGCATCAGCGTGTCGATGAAAGCCGAGATGTTCTCGAGAAGTTTTTCTTCTCCAAATGAAACCTTGCCCATAGGGGCATGGACGATTCCGGTTTTTTCGACCCGGAAATCCACCTTGCCGGTCTTGATTTCTTTGATAACCCGAGCCAGATCGAAGGTGACCGTTCCGAGCTTTGCGTTAGGCATCAGACCCCTTGGACCCAGGACCTTGCCTATCTTGCCGACCGAACCCATCATGTCCGGAGTGGCAACGGCTTTGTCGAATTCAAGCCATCCCTCGCGGATTTTTTCCACCATATCGTCGCCGCCTGCGTAATCGGCGCCGGCATCAAGTGCTTCCTTGACCTTCTCTCCCTTGGCAAAAACCATAACCCTGACCGTCTTACCCAGGCCATTGGGCAGAACAACCGTGCCCCTGACCATCTGGTCGGCATGGCGCGGGTCAACGCCTAACCGAACGGCTATGTCCAACGTCTGGTCGAATTTGGCGAAAGACGTTTCGGCCGCAAGATGAACTGCTTCCTGGAAGCTATAGCGTTTCGCCGCGTCGATCTTGCCGTGCGCTACGATATACTTTTTTCCATGCTTTGCCATTTTAGCTCGCGAGACTCCCTTCCTCTGGTTTATTCAATCTCGATTCCCATGCTGCGCGCCGTTCCGGAAATGGTTGCCACCGCTGCGGCAAGATCGCGGGCGTTGAGGTCGGGCATCTTGAGCTTTGCGATTTCCTCGACCTGCGCTTTGCTGACCTTGGCGACTTTATTGCGGTTGGGTTCACTCGATCCCTTGGCTATCTGGGCGGCCTTTTTCAAAAGAATAGCAGCCGGAGGCGTCTTGGTAATGAACGTGAATGACCGGTCCGAAAAGACAGTGATGATAACGGGAATGATCATCCCCTCCTGCCCCTGGGTCTTCGCGTTGAACTGCTTGCAGAACTCCATTATGTTGACACCGTGCTGACCAAGCGCAGGACCGATGGGTGGAGACGGGTTAGCCTGTGCGGCGGGAACCTGCAATTTGATGTTGGTTACGACTTTTTTCGCCATTCTGACTGAGACTCCTTGAATTAAGGCAATTAGGAATTCGTAATTCGTAATTCGTAATTCGTAATTATTCTCATGTTCTGTTTACCTGAACAAAGTCAAGTTCCACCGGCGTTGAGCGGCCGAATATGCTTACCAGGACCCTGACCTTGCCCTTCTCCGGAATCACTTCGTCAATTGTTCCGTTGAAGTTGGCAAACGGGCCGTCTATAACGCGAACCTCATCTCCCTTCTCAAATTTGAACTTGGGACGAGGTTTCTGAGCGCCTTCCTGCATCTGCTGAATTATCGCCTCGGCTTCAGCATCAGCGAGCGGGGTGGGCTTCTCCTGGCTGCCGATAAAGCCGGTCACCTTGGGAGTATGGCGAACAAGGTGCCACGTATCATCGTTGAGTTCCATCTGCACCAGGATATATCCGGGATAGAATTTCCTCGAAGATGCCCTCCTCTGCCCCTTCACTAGTTCGATCACTTTTTCGGTGGGAACCAAAACCTGGCCGAAATAGGTTTGCCTTCCCTCGGCCTTTACACGTTCTTCAAGGGCCGATTTGACCTTGTGTTCAAACCCCGAATAAGTGTGAACAATGTACCATTTTAGATCCGCCACAGAATTACCCTGCCCGCTCGCAATCGAGCTCTTACATTAGATGTCGAATCCACGACTCTTAGCCAATGAGAACCCTGACAAGCCTGCTCAAAATGAGGTCCACAATTCCCAGGAAAACAGCCGACAAGCCTACGATCACCAGTACGACAGCGGTGGAACCCATTGTTTCCTTGCGTGAAGGCCAGATCACCTTCTTAAGTTCGACCACGACCTCCCGCACATAGCTTCGAGCCGAATCGACCCAGGCTATCGTGCTCACGCCCGGCTTCCTGACGGCTTTCTTCGAAGCATCCGCCTTCTTGACCACGTCCGTCTTCTTGGGCTTCGCCGGTTTGGCCGCAGATTTCCTGGCAGTCTCTGCGCTCTGCAGCTTTTTTTCCGAACTCTGCTCTTTTCTTGCGATAAGTTTCATAGTTCACTCAACCGCTCAATCCGGGAAGTCGACCGAAATTCGCTCCCTTTGTATGGCAGGCCCAGGCTTTATGCCCCTGCCTACTTGGTTTCCTTGTGCTCCGTATGAGCGTTGCAGAACCTGCAATACTTCTTGAAAGAAAGCTTGTCGGGTGTAGTCCGTTTGTTCTTTGTCGTATTGTAGTTGCGCTGCTTGCATTGGGAACATGCCAGAGTGACTAGAGTTCGCATCTCGAAATCCCCTATTTAATGATTTCCGTAAGAACTCCAGCGCCCACCGTACGGCCGCCTTCGCGAATAGCGAATCGGAGTTCCTTCTCCAAAGCTACGGGTGTGATGAGTTTCACTTCGCAACTGATATTATCCCCGGGCATAACCATTTCCACCCCTTCGGGCAGAGTCATCACGCCTGTAACGTCGGTAGTCCTGAAATAGAACTGAGGCCGGTAACCGGGGAAAAACGGAGTATGCCGCCCGCCTTCTTCTTTTTTCAATACGTAGACTTCCGCCTTAAAATCGGTGTGCGGGGTAATCGAACCGGGTTTTGCACAAACCTGGCCGCGCTCGACTTCTTCCCGCTTGGTCCCTCGCAAAAGCAAGCCTATATTGTCGCCCGCCTGGCCGGAGTCCAGGGTCTTGCGAAACATTTCAACGCCCGTGCAAACTGTCTTGAATGTAGGCTTGAACCCGACAATTTCAACTTCCTCGCTCACCTTGACCTGACCGCGCTCGACACGGCCGGTGACCACCGTTCCACGACCCGAGATGGAGAAAACGTCCTCGATAGGCATCAGGAACGGCTTGTCGATATCGCGCACCGGGTCCGGAATATATGCGTCTATGGCGTCCATGAGTTCGAAGACGCACTTTGCGTCCGCGCTGTCCGGATCCTCTGCCTCGAGGGCCTTCAATGCCGAGCCTTTGATGATCGGGATGTCGTCGCCCGGAAATTTATACTTGGTAAGAAGCTCGCGAAGTTCAAGCTCGACAAGCTCGATCAGCTCCGGATCGTCCACCATGTCGACCTTGTTCAGGAATACAACGACGTAGGGGACACCGACCTGCCGGGCAAGAAGAATGTGCTCGCGCGTCTGGGGCATCGGGCCGTCATCGGCCGCTACCACCAGGATCGCTCCGTCCATCTGAGCCGCCCCGGTGATCATATTTTTTATGTAGTCCGCATGGCCTGGACAATCCACATGCGCATAGTGGCGCCTGTCGGTCTCATATTCGACGTGCGCAGTCGCGATGGTGATTCCGCGTTCACGCTCTTCGGGCGCCTTGTCGATCTGGTCAAATGGAACGAACTGGGCCTTGCCCTTTTTTGCAAGTTGCTTTGTTATTGCTGCGGTAAGGGTCGTCTTTCCATGATCGATGTGACCAATCGTCCCAACGTTTACATGTGGCTTTGTCCGCTCGAATTTCTTTTTAGCCATTGCCCTTTCTCCTGAAAGATTTCGATGATATGAGCAAAATGTTTAATGAGCTACGTTTCCAACAGTTTCCCGAAGCGCCGAAAAAACCGCCCGAATCAATCTAACGCCAAATGGAGCCCACGACCGGGTTCGAACCGGTGAACCTCTTCCTTACCAAGGAAGTGCTCTACCTGCTGAGCTACGTGGGCCTTCAAGATTGCAGCCAAACAAGAGGATTGGAGAAGGTTCATAACGTGAAGGAAGTACGGGATCATCCTGAGCTTGACGATGCCCCGGCCGGGAACTAGCCGGCATTCCAAATTCAACGTATGTAGTTCCAACGACAATGACCCGCTTATGGCTGCCACCATCTCCTACATCTCATATGTGGTGGTGAGGGGAGGATTCGAACCTCCGAAGGCTTCGCCGGCAGATTTACAGTCTGCTCCCTTTGGCCGCTCGGGAACCTCACCTGGAAAAGCCCCGCTTTTAGAGTCACGAATTCCAAGTAAGCTTTCATACATAGCATATGAGGTGACTAAAAGCAACCCCCCGTTTTGAAAAAATCCCGTCGCAATAAACTCATTCCCCCGCTTTCGCCCTTGCGATCTGCCGGTCGATCAACGAGGCAGGAGGATAATCACCCGGGGCCTTAGAGGCAAGCTGATACATTTCCGCGGCCTTATCGAACTGTTTCTTTCCTTCGAAAATCCTGGCAAGGTTCCAATCCGTTTCCCTTTCGAACCCCTGCAGACCGAGTTGTTTCAACCCCGTCCACATGCCGGCGGCTTCATCGGGCTTTCCAGCCGCCTCATATGCATAGGCAAGCTGATACATAATGAGAGGCCTCAGGTTTTGGCCGGGAGGCGCAAGACTTAACGCCTCTTCTCCGGTTTTGACGGCATCGGAATAACGCTTCGCCTCAAAAAATGCCTTTGCTAATTCTATCCGAGCGTCCAGGGCCGGCGCCGTATCTTTGTGCTCCGAGATAAACTTCTGGAGGTCCGGAATGAGCTTCTCCCACTCAGCCGGATTCCCTTTTCCCTCCGCAGGAAGCTTTTGCGCCAGCAATCCATAATCTGACTGGGCCTGCGCTAGTCTTGAACGGTCGTGAGAAACGAATACCCACAACGATATAGAAGCTAAAAGGACTGCGGCGCAAACGCCAATGACAAGCTTGTAATTCTCATCGGCCCATTTTTTTACTCTCTCAAAAGCAGTATCCGGGGTCTGCACCGGTTTTTTCTGCACACTCTTAACAGGTTTAATTTTCTTTGCGCCCAAAACTGACTCCTTCCAAAATTATTTCCGCCCGACAAAGTGCATAAGGAAAATATGATCTTTATCTCTTTGCAACGGAAATTTCAACATCCACGTCAAATTTAACCTCGCAGCACCTCATGTCCCCTTTCGTCTTTCTTCGTTTCTTCGTGGTGGAAAAGTATTCACAAGCGAAAAATATTCACCGTGAAGATAAGAAGAGGAGCGGAGGGGAAATATACAAACCAGTGAAACAACTGAGTGAAGAGGAACAAAAAACTGCGATTTGTAAACTAATTCACTGCCTCATCCGTTATTTTAGATGAAAAGATGATCAAGCCGGGATTTGGCTGTTTGATAACCCGTGAAAGTGGATAATAATGAATAGAATACCGGAGGAGTGAAATCTCATACGCAACAGGATGTATTCTATTCAGGATGAATCCGACGGAAGACCTTGATCTGAAAGTGCCTTCCACGCAGGCCGTTCAGCTTACAGCGCTTGTGGAACGAGCCAGGGGAGGGGACAGGGATGCGTTCGAAAAGCTGGTCGAGCTTCATCAGGACGAGATTTTTCGTCTGGTTTTTTTCCGCACCCGGTCCAGGGTCGATTCCGAGGACTTGACCCAGGACGTTTTCATGGCGGCGTTTAAATACCTGCCCCAGCTCAAGGATTCGGACAGGTTCAGACCATGGCTTTACAGAATAGCTCTAAACCGGGTGCACGACTTTCATCGTAAAAACAAATTCCTGGCTTACTTTGGTATAACGGAGCACAGGGAGGAAACAGATGTGGCCGATATTGAGCCGCATCTGAATCCGGGGGCGCTCGACACAGTGATTCGAAAGGAATTCTGGTGGCGCGTCAAAGAATTGTCGAAGAGGTTTTCCCGGATGGAAAAGGAGGTTTTTTTCCTGAGGTTCGTCGACGATCTCAATCTCAGAGAAATTGCTAACACTTTGGGAAGAAGCGAGAGCGCGGTCAAGACGCACTTGTACCGCGCGATTAAGAAATTCAAAGAGGATTCGGCTCTGAGCGATTTCTTACAGGGAGAATGGCACAGTGAAAAAGATTAGCCATCTTGACGATAAACAGATTATCGAGGCCGTCATTGATGAAAGGGGCCTGGATGAGGCGTTGCGCCGCCATCTGTTCGAGTGCTCCGACTGCCGTGTTCGAAAAAACGCCCTGCAGGGCGGGCTTGAGCGGTTTGGACAAATTTCGCGCAAAGAAGCCCGTGCAGATTACAGGAAACCGCGCCTTATCGAACAGGACGCCCGCGTGTACCGACCGGCATGGCAAATCCGTCCTGCCCTGGGTCTCGGAGTGGCGTTCGCAACACTCCTTGCCCTTCTTTTGAGCCCGATGACCATTAAACAGGACAAGCTCTTCACGCAGGACGTGGTCTACCGGGAGATGGCCCAGGATCAAAAGTTCATGTCTGAAATTGAACAACTTGAGGAGAACCCTCTGCCCCGCATTTATGTGGATATAGGAGACCCCAGTGACGACGAAGGGGACACTCCATCCCCCGGCGCCCGAATTAACGATGGTCCGACCCTCAATGGTGGATCACTAAATGCTTAAGAAGTCAAATGACCGAAGCGGGAGCCCGGAAGAGGGAAGCGGAAACAAATCTGCCTCCCTGCTCCCTGCTCCCTGCTCCCTGCTTCTTGCAATGGCAATCATCGCCATGCTGCTTTCCCCGGCGGTAACCCGTGCAGGGGAAATCCCGCCGGGAAGATGGTGGCACGTCCCGTATTTTGCCGATCAGTTGAAAATTGACGATCTGCAGAAAGATGAGTTGGACAAGCTCTTCGACTATAATCGAAACAGGCTCTCTGAGCTCAAAAAGCAAATGGAAGAGGAGAGAAACGACCTTCTGACGACGATCGACCAGGAACACTTAAACGAAACATCCGCGATCACCAAGATGAAAAAACTGGAAAGCACCCGAACTCTTCTGGCCGCGACCCGTTTCAGCTACTCATTGGAAGTGAGAAAACTGCTCGGATACGAACGGTTCCAGCGCCTGAAAACCCTCAATAGAAACTGGCATGGGCTGCCCCAGTGAAAAGATCGTGCCGGGCCGGAGTGTTCTCTGAAATGATCTTTGATGCCGGCCGGTTTGCCCGTCCACTTCATTTTTCTTGACTTCACCCCGTGTTATGATGTATGATCTTCCTGATTACCCCGGTAGTGAAGCGCTCCCTGCTCCTTGCCCTTATCGCCGCTCACCCTTCACCGCCTTCTTCACCCTTCACTGCCCTTGAATGTCTCTGTGCCTGCGGTAGATTTTCCACAGGTGTTTCCAGGATGTTTCCATGCAATACGAAAAGTCTATCAATCCCAAATCCTTACGGATGGAAACACCCGGCCTCGAAACCCCTGGTGTTTCCATCTGTTTCCATGGCGGATGAAAAACGAATATCGAACACAACTCACATGACTCTTCCCTCATGGAAACACGCAGCCAAGTGTTTCCGAAAAAGTTTCCATGGCCCTGAAAAAGATTAATGATGACGTACTCTTGCTATTGATCCGGGAAGGAAACAGCCCGGCGGAGGCGGCGCGATATCTCCTGGTTGGCCGGGCAGCGGTCTGCAAACGCCTGAAGTCGCTGAAGGTCTCGATCGCTGGGGATGTCGCTCTTCGTTAAATTGAGTAGTTGTATGCTTGGGTGCCGTGAGAATCGAGAGGTGGTCTGAATGCTTTTCCTGCTCCCTGCTCACCGCTCACTGCTCCCCGCTCCCTGATTTAACACACATCTCGCCCGCCCCTCGGCGCATCTCTTCCTCTAAGTGTCTTTGGTGAAGCCACCGAAGGACCTTATCGAACTCTCTTTTGAGTTCGCGCAGCGCTAAGCCTCTATGTGAAACGCCTGATTTCTGCTCCATGCTCATCTCGGCGAAAGTCTTTCCGAGCGCCGGATAAAGAAAAACCGGATCATATCCGAATCCGTTGCTGCCCCTCGGCTCGTCCAGAATCAGCCCGTCACAGAAGCCTTCATACGTCAGGGCGGCGCCCGAAGGCACAGCCAGGGATAAAACACAGCAAAACCGGGCTTTGCGGTTCTCCCTTCCGGACAGAGCTATAAGAAGTTTTGTGTTGTTCTCGGGATCTGTTGCCCCGGGCCCGGCATAACGGGCCGAACGCACACCCGGGGCGCCCGAAAGCGTCTCCACCTGCAGGCCGGAATCGTCTGCCAGGGCGGGCAGGCCCAGGACCTTGGACGTAAAGCTGGCCTTCTTGTATGCGTTTTCCTCGAAAGTCTCGCCGTCTTCGACCGGCTCGGGAATTGGACCGAAATCATTCAAATCCTTGACCAGAACGGGGAAATCCTTGAGCATCTCTTTTATCTCAGCGGATTTTCCGCTGTTCCTTGTTGCGATCACCAGAATCTGCTTGGCCATATCGATCATGCCGAGGTGTTCGGCTCCTCCATCAGTCTCGAACGGCTTGGCGCCGAAGAAATGGACTATCCACACGCTCGCTTCATAAAGAACCAGCAGCGGGGCCGCCATCAAAAGCTGGGATACGACGTCGGGGCTGGGGGTAAGCACTGCGGCGGCAATAAAAATGAGCACTATGGCCCATTTGCGCTTGCGTTTCAAAAAATCCGAGCTAAGCACGCCCAGCTTGGCAAGAAAAAAGGCAAACACGGGTAGTTCAAACGCGACGCCGAAGCACAGCAGCATTTTATTCGCAAACGACAGATACTCGGTAGTGCGCAACATGGGAGTGATGTAATCTGAGGCAAAGGACGCAAAGAATCTGAAGGCTACCGGGATTACAACGAAATATCCAAATGCCACGCCGGCAACAAAACAGAGGCTCGAACAGAAGATAACCGGCAGCATATATTTCTTTTCGTTTTCATACAGGCCGGGGGCAACGAATTTCCATATCTGCCAAAGAATCACGGGCGCCGCAAGAATGGTGCCCGAGATAAAAGACACCTTCATGTAGACGAAAAAAGCCTCGTGGGGCGCAGTGTAAATAAGCTTGGTAGGCTGCCCCGCAGGCATTGCATTGATCCAGGGCCTGATGAGCAACTCGAAAATCCTGCTGCTGAAAAAATAGGAGACCACAAATCCTAATCCCACAGCCAGACAGCAAATCAACAATCTGGTTCTCAGTTCCTCCAGATGCTGAAAAAGGGGCATTTTATTTTCTTCGTCGGGCATCTCCATTCCTGTTCACAAAAAATAGGTCCATGGGACCTATGCTTTTTCCGCTGTTTCGATCGGCGTTTCTGCCTTGCCGGGCTCAGATGGAGAGGTTTCGGCGCCTTCGGGGACTTTTACGTTTGCGTCAGCCAGGGCGGCCTGGAGTTCTTTTTTTGGTTCATCGTAAATTTCCGCCTTGATCGCGGTGCCCTCATCAAAAATCAGATTCTGAGCGAGATGCTTTTTAAGATTAACCTCTCGCTGTGCCGCTCGAAATTCTTCTCTGAGTCCGCGAACCGTCTCGTCCTGGTCCATCGTGCTCTTCAACTCGTCCATCGTTCGCTTGAACTCGGCGTATCCTCGTCCGAGTGCCCTGGCAACATCGGGCAGCTTGTTTGGTCCGACCACCAAAAGTATGACAACCATAATCACAAGAAGGTGCTCAAAACCTATCCCAAACATAATCTGGCCATTCCTCTTACCGCCTTTGGGCGGAACGGATTAACTCCCTGGGAAAAACAGTCGGTGTGGCCTTTCCTGACGACTAAGACCGACCACTGACGACTGACTTACTTTAACTTTTTCTTTCCTCAGTTGGCGTTGCCTCTGTAGACTTGGTTTCGCCATCCTTTATCTGCTTTTGCTCTTCCTCCGGTTTGTCGCCGCTTACGGCTTTTCTAAATTCGCTGATTCCCTTCCCCAGGCCGCTTCCCAATTCGGGCAGCTTCTTGCCGCCCACCAGGATGACAACACCCAGAAGCAAAAGCAACATTTCGGTCATGTTCAGCATGGGACCCTCCCCGATTTTTTATTATCTTGCATAGCTGTGCAATCCGCTTAATAAAAAGTTTACCCCAAAATAAGTAAATAGAACACACCCAAAACCGATCATTGACAACCAGGCCACTCTTTCGCCTTTCCAGCCCTGCAGATTACGCGCGTGCAGCAGGCCGGCATAAATGAACCAGGTGATCAAAGACCAGGTTTCCTTGGGGTCCCAGCTCCAGTAGGTGCCCCAGGCTGAATTGGCCCAGACGGACCCCGTGATTATCCCCACTGAAAGCCATAAGAATCCGAAAAGCACCAGTTGATAATTGAACCATTCGAGCTGAGAAGCACGTGGCATAAAGACGAGCCGGCCGCCATGCGGATTCGGATTTTCGGGGTATCTTTTCCTGATCAGGTAGATCATGCTGAGCCCGAAGGATACCGCAAAGGCAGCGTAGCCGAGAAAACAGGTCATTACGTGAGCTATCAGCCAGTTGCTCTTAAGAGCTGGAACGAGCGGTTGAATCTTGGAGTCCACGTCCTTTGAAAAAGAAGCGTAGGCCATTGCAAGGAAAGAAAAAAACGCCGGAAATACCCCCAGGCTCCGTTGCCCGATGCGCCATTCGAAAACGAGATAGATAATCATTATGGCCCAGGATGCGAAAACGAGCGACTCGTACATGTTTGAAAGAGGGGCATGACCATAGCCCATTCGGTAGGATTCCACCCAGCGAAGTCCGATGCCTGCTGTCTGCATCAACAGGGTCGCCGCACCCGCGATCGAGCCTGCGGTAAGCAGAGGTTTGAAGCGGAAGATCGTTCCTGACAAGTACAGTACCGTGCAAAGAAGATAGGCGAAAGTAGTCAGGCTTAGCAGAAAAGAACTGGTCATTGAACGGTTTCCAGTTTGTAGTTGTTAGTTTTTAGTTGTTAGTTGTTTTTCGATCACCGTACGCAGAGCGTCGAACTTTTCCTTGAAAGCCTGCGCATCGCGGCTCGCTCTTCCGGCAAGGGTAACAATCGTTTCGTTTCCCTTTTTACCGGGCTCTATGCAAACCCATAGCTTCCTGTGGCTCGAATAGAAGGTTAGACCTATGGCGAGAGTCATCAATAAAAAGCCGGCCCACACCAGCCAGATCCCGGGGTCTTTTTTCACCTCCAGGCCGGTAAATTTTGCCTTATCGGTTTGAGTGACGCGAACCAGGTAATTTTCTATCCGGTTGCCGTGATAAGGCCGGTCGACCAGAATCCACGCCGCGGAAGATTCACGCCCCTGTTTCCCGTAGACAAGCTCAATCGCCTGTCCGACCCGCATCAGATTTTCCCGGTATTCGGCTATCATGAGCTGATCGTTGGTGCCGGGGATGTTCACAGGCTCACGGTAGGGAAGGGTCATCGAGATCTTTTTACCTGAGTCCACATCGGTGAGTTCGATCTCTGCGTTCTTTAGAGCGGTCCCATACGAGGCCTGGTAGATAGTGATCCCATCGTAGGTCATGGGGTCGTTTACGACAATAGATTGTGTTGAGACTTCCCTGCCGTTTTCGATTACCGACAGCTCGCTTTTGAACTCCTTTGGCGCCCCGGTATCATAAAAAGAGACTTCGAACCTGTCGCAGCGAACATCAAACGGAAGCTTATGAACGCTCTGGCTTTCAGCCAAAACCACTTCATCCGAGGTTTCGCCTTCAATCAGGTTCATAGTTCCCTTGAACCCGAGGATGGAGCCTGCCAGAGCGCCGGCAATGACTATGAGCACGCTTACGTGGACAACGTAGACCATAAGCCTGCTCCATCTCCCCGTCTCACTTACGGCGCAAAACGGACCGGCCGATTCTACCCGGCACATCCCACCGAAAGATTTGCAAACGGCGCTTTCAACTACAGGCAGCGTCTGCTCGAAAGGAAGCCCGGAAGTGATGGACTCGCTGAGACTAAACTTGGACAGCTTTTGCGAATCGAAGGGAGATTCGGCGCTTCGAAGCAGGGCGATTGTTTTCGGGAACCTGTCTATCGTGCAGGTCACCAGATTTGCGCACAGCAGCAGAAGCAAAATCCTGAACCACATGGAATGGTAAAGATTGTTGAGCGCCAGAAAGTTTATCAAAGAGGCCATTGCGGGACTGAAATGACCCTGAAGCTCTTGAAGGCTCGCTCCCTGGGGCAAAAGAGTCCCTATTACGGAAGCGGCGGCAAGGACAAAAAAAAGAAACAGAGTTAGTTTCAGGGATGCGAGCCAATCGAATATGGTCTTGGAAGCGGTTTTTTCTTTGGGCATTCTCTATTTTGTCCTTGGAGATTATCAACGCGTGAGTCTCGAAAAATAACCTCCATACTGTTTTCAGACAATAGTGAAGAATTCGTTCCATGCATGGAGCGCCGGTTAGAGATCACGGCGTGACCGGCATTATCTCTGGAAATTGGGAAACTCTGGAAGCCCTTCCAGAAACGGGATAAGAAGACGATCGGCTTTGGTTAAATCCATTCGGCTCAGTTCGGACACGCCGGCCCACATGAACGCAACATGTTCGAGCAGACGCAACGTCCCCCCATGGATTTCACACCAGAACGCATGAAGATCGATCTCAAAGTCCTGTTCCAGTTGGGAGATGCGCTTGAACAGGGCGAGCACGCCTATATCGAGGCACAATTCTTCTTTAATCTCGCGAATGAGCGACTCTTCAAGACTCTCTCCGGGTTCCACCTTGCCTCCTGGAAATTCCCACAGCAGCCCGAATTTTTTCCATGGAGGCCTCTGCGCAACGAGTAGCCGTTCCTGCGAGACTATCAGGGCTGCAGTTACTCTCATAGAACCACCATCTAATAAAGTGAAAAGCGAAAAGTAAGGTCTGCGCCGCCCTTTTTTCTTTTGCCTTTTGCAATTTTCCCTTACCCTGGGGTCGTCCCGATTGAACCTGCTTTCGTATAATATTACATTAGATCGGTCGGTCGGGATAGAACAAATCCAAGAGAGGAATAGAGTGGAAACTGAATATGATGTTGTAATTCTGGGGAGCGGCCCGGCAGGGTTGCAGGCTGCTGTACATGCCGCCAGGGCCAGGGCCAGGGTCAGCGTTTTGGGAAATGTGCAAAGCAGCGCTCTGTATAAGGCTCACGTTGAAAATTACTGCTGCATGGACGAGACGATCTCAGGTGAGGCGATCCTGCGCCAGGGGAGAAACCAGGCGACCAGGTTCGGGGCCGTGTTTTGGGATGAGGACGTTCTGCACATCGAACAGGCTGAGACCACCCAATTCATGGTCAAACTCGAATCGGGAGATTCCCTTCGCACCTGGGCCATAATTCTGGCGATGGGGGTGTCGCGAAACCGACTGAACGTGCCCGGTGAAAAGGAGTTGCTCGGCAAGGGGGTCAGTTATTGTGTCGATTGCGATGCCAATTTTTTCCGGAATCAGGTGGTCACTATCGTTGGCAACGGCAGTGCTGCAGCTTCCGGCGCCCTGAAGATGCTGCTCATCGCCGACAAGACTCACCTGGTTTGTGATGCTCTGGAAATATCAGATCGGCTTCGCTATCAGGTCGAGAGCAGCAGCATTGAAATCCATTTAGGGCGACGTGTCAACCGCATCCTTGGTGACGGCGAAGTCCGGGCTGTTTTGCTCGACGACGGGCAAAACATTGAAACCGGCGGAGTTTTCATAGAGCTGGGCGCCAAGGGCGCCTTAGAGCTTGTGTCGGGTCTTGGGGTTGCCCTCGACAGCGAATCCATGCGATTCGTTGCGACCGATAAAAAACAGGAAACCAATCTGCCCGGCCTTTATGCGGCAGGCGATATCTGCGGTCCTCCCTGGCAGATAGCCAAAGCAGTGGGGCAGGGTTGCGTAGCCGGGCTGGAGGCCGCCACATATGCACGCCGGATGCGGACCAAGGCGGCATTGTAGAGTTTTTTTGGTTATTAGTTTTTAGTTTTTAACTATTAGTTATGGTTATCGCGAAGTTAATCCCGAGCAGCTTTTCACGTCCTTTTGAGACACCCGGATTTATTCCTCGATCTCCTCGACCGATTTGGCGTCGATCATATCGCCTTTGTCACTTTCGCTTATCGTGCCGGTGATTTCGACCATTTTGCCTTCCATTTTGGCCAGGTCTTTCCCCTTAACGATGAAATCGCCCTCATCGGTCTCGAGTACGAAAACCTTCCCGTGTTTGACCAGTGTGCCCACCATCGTCTCTTCCTGCGCTGCAACGGCTTTGATCGACACTGAGGGTGAAAAGACAACGGTCAAAAAAAGAGCTGCGATCACTATAATGAAGCGTCTGGACATAAATCCTCCTCCGACTGGCATCAACCAATTTCGGGGTATTTGAATACCAGAATCATTCCTCAAAGTACATCCAAAAGCGAACGGTAAATTTGGAGAACTGGAGGCGCAACTCAAGCTCCGCAATCTCTTTTGAGCCATTGTTAAGTTTTAGGTTGAATCTGATGATTTGCTGAGATTAGAATCCTATCCGATTCGAAGTCGTGGTTAATGGAGTTTCGTAGATGGAAAGCAGATTCCAGTCCGATCTTGAACAACTCAAAATGACTATCCTCCAGATGGCGACTCTGGCGGAAAAAGCCCTCGAAAAGTCCACCAGGGCCCTTGTGGAAAGAAATGACGACCTCGCCAGAGAAGTAGTGAAAGAGGATAGAGAAATCGATCTGCTGGAAGTTGAGGTGGACCGTCATGCGCTTCGACTTCTGGCATTGGACCAGCCTATGGCCCGGGACTTGCGATTCATAGTCGGCAGCCTGAGGATTGCGGTGGATCTTGAGCGCATAGGCGACCAGGCCGTAAACATCGCCCAAAGAGCGCTGCTGCTGAACAGCCGCCCGCCTCTGCCCCGCAATAGCACCATGGAGGAACTTGCCGATACTGCCCTCGTAATGCTGCACAATGTTATATCTTCATTTGTGGATCAGAATGCGGACAATGCTGCCGGCGTCTGCCAAATGGACGATATTGCCGACAATCTCAATTATCGTATCCTCAAGGACGCTCTTGCCTATATGGCTACCGACGTTCCCGCCGTAGAGAGGTCTGTCCAGACGATTATCGCCGCGAGGTGCCTTGAACGAGCCGCCGACCAGACGACCAATATTGCCGAAAGTGTTATCTTTATCGTAAAGGGCGTAAACATCAAACACCATTATCAATCTGCAAAGGGCGGCGATCACTGAGTGGAAAAAGAGGAAACCTCATCTATTCGCGGTTTGCAGTTGTTCGCCTGAACGGGAGGATTGGATGAAAAGAGCTCTCCCTCTTGTATTTCTCGTCCTGCTTTCGATCGGCATTGGCTCTCTTGCCATGGCTGATGGAGTCAGCCTCAAGGCATCAGGCGATGGCCAGTGGGCTATTCTCGATTCGGATGGGCAGGAAATAGGAACTCTTGCAAAGGTGGACGAGGGCGCCTACAGCATTCTGCCTAAAGGGGGGCAGTACCTCGGAATAGTTATAAGCGACGGTGAATTGAAGTTGACGGGCCGCCATCCGACTATGAGCCCTTCTGAAGCTCAGCTTTACCTGGATGTGCTCGATGCGATAAAGTCACTCAAACCGGGCACATAGCGAACTACAGCATTCATCGCCTTTCATTTTTCCTTAATTCTGTCTATATTTATAAATATGGCGCTCTACCTCGTTCAGCATGGAAAAAGCTTGTCTAAGGAACAAGACCCCGAGCAGGGTCTTTCCCCCGAAGGACTCGCCGATGTTCGCCGTATCGCGGAGGTTGCTGCGATGTATGGTGTATGTCCTGCTGCTGTAAAGCACAGCGGCAGGAAGAGAGCGCAACAGACAGCGGAAATATTCGCCGAGGCGCTTTTAGGGGAAAAGACCAGGATCGGGACCATTTCAGGCATCGGTCCCATGGATGATGTTACGGTTGTTGCCAATACGCTGAAAACCAGCGATAATCTCATGATTGTTGGACACTTGCCTTTCATGGAACGGCTTGCCGGGTTTCTTGTCACCGATACGGTCGAAAGGCTTGTTTTCAAGTTTCAAAATGGGGGCATTGTCTGTTTGGACCAAAACCCGGAAGCGAAATCGTGGTTCATAAAATGGGCGCTGATGCCCAACATCGAATAAATGGAAGGCAGACATGAGCGCCGAAAAAATCCGGGAATCGGTGATCGCCGGGACCTGGTATCCGTCCGACCCCGCCCTGCTGAAGAAGGAACTCACCAGGCATCTCGACCGGGCTCGGCCTCCCGCGCTTGGGGGAGATCTTATCGGTCTCGTCGTGCCGCACGCGGGGTACATCTATTCGGGAGGCGTAGCTGCGTGGTCTTACAAGCTCCTTGTCAAGTACCGGTTTGACCGGGTACTTATACTGGCCCCCAGCCACCGCGCGGCTTTTGGCGGAGCGAGCATATACAATCTGGGCGGATACCGTACTCCGCTCGGCGTTGTTCCTCTGGATCAAGAACTTATCGACGACCTCTACAAAAATGCATCCCTCATACGATACAACCAGCAAGCCGACTCAATGGAGCATTCCCTTGAAATCCAGCTTCCATTCCTTCAGATAATTTTGAATACCTTCAGTTTGACGCCGGTCGTAATGGGCGCGCAGCACTATGATTTCTGCATGAAGTTGGCGGAGGCGGTTGCGGAGGCATGCTGCGGGAAGCGGGTATTGATGATCGCGAGCAGCGATCTATCGCACTACTATCCATACGAAAAAGCGGTGCTGCTTGATGAGGTTTGTCTCCAACGGCTGAATTGTCTTGACCCGGAAGGGCTGGCCGTTGAAGTGCAAAACCAGAGGACACAGGCTTGCGGTGTGGGCCCGTTGGTAACTATGATGCTCGCGGCAAAAAAACTTGGCGCCGACCAATGTAAAGTACTCAAATACGCAAATTCGGGCGACGTGACCGGAGACAGGTCAGGGGTCGTGGGGTATGCCGCTGCAGCACTTTACCGCAAAGAGATTTGAACGATGCGGAATCACGAAAGCTCTAGGACCGTTACTGGCGAGCGAGCTGGGATAGACCTGGGATTCAGCTCCGAAGACAGGGAAAAACTCCGCGAGGTGGCCTTTCAGGCGATCCGCTGTCGTTGCATGGGGGAGGCCATGCCCGATTTCGTGGTGGATGCGCCCAGGCTGAAAGAGCCCGGGGCGGCCTTCGTCTGCATCCATAAGGGCAAGGACCTTCGAGGATGTATCGGAATGATCGAAGCCCGCACTCCGCTTTGGGAGACGATCAGGAAAATGGCGGTTGAAGCCGCTTTCGGGGATCCCAGGTTCTGTGCCCTCGCATCCGATGAACTTGATGAGATCGATATAGAGATATCGGTCCTGACTCCGATGCGCAGAATCAGCGACCCTTCTGAAATAGAAATCGGAAAACATGGCCTTCTGGTCCGAAGGGGATTCCGGTCCGGTCTTCTTTTGCCGCAGGTTGCATCCGAACACGGCTGGGACCGGGAAGAGTTTCTTGGTTGGACATGCAGGAAGGCCGGCCTCTCGGAAAAAGCCTGGAAAGACAAAGATGTTGAGACGTATATATTTTCTGCGGATGTTTTTTGAGTTACCTCGAGGCTTGAATGGGCAGGGTGCTTGACATTGGTGAAGCCAGGCGGCGAATCGCGGCCAAAAAAGGGTTAAACCCCTGGGGCCGCCGTTTTCGGGATTTCATTCGATGAGGATGCTTCCATCCGCCGGCTCGACGATCGGATAATCAGGTACCTGGCAAGGGGCGGCGAGGAGTCATCCTCGGCCTTCTATGACCTGATTATGGGGATAAAAGGACTCGGGTACGCACCCAGGTTTCATTACCTCGACGGAAAATCAAAAATGTGCGTGACCGACATTACGCTCTTCCTGCTCGACTTGGTTCGGTTCGAGGCGATGTTCCGGCTGGGTTGGCTGGAGGACTATCCTTTTCTGGAAGTCCCCCTGGTCGATCTTGTCCAGACTTTCCAGACCCAATTTTCGGCGGCCGGGAATATCCCCCCCGCCCTTTCCGAAACCCACCCGCTCTACGGAAAATATTCAGCCGAGTTTGAAAGCGACCGCCATTCTTTCATTCGAAAGCTCATTCCGGAAGCGATAAAGACCTTCTGCGACACGGAAGACGACTCGGGGACCTAGATGATCACAAGCCGACGACAAAGGCAACACGGTGAGCTTTTAAATGCGACTTCGTCTCACATGATTGTCGGGGGATTACGCTATTTGGCCGTTGCTGCGCTAATCGTTTCTCTTTTCACTTTTTGCGGGTGCTCTAAAGGAAAGGAAGCGCAGAAGGAAGACGCCGTGCCGGTCGCCCAACAAGCCACCGAGGCCATTCGGGATTTTGCGAAAAAGCCCATGGACAAGGCCCGTGCGGTCCAAAAATTGGGCGAAGACCGGACTAAAGCCGTCGACGAGGCGGTTGGAAGTGAAAACAGGTAGTGATACCAAGTTGCGTTCAGGAGGCGGTCGACGTTAAACCCGGCCCCTACGTAGGGGGGGCTTTACGTCCTCCCAAAACACAAAACTCGAACGCAACTTCGTATGAGTTCGTGAGATTGACCGATGCCCAAAGAGCGATTGCATCTCTATCTGGCCGATGAGCTTCTGAAAAGATGCGAGAATCTCCGCGTCATTCCCGCTTCACAGAGTTTGTTTTATGTCGGAGCGATTTCACCGGATATATTCTACTATGATTTGCCGGGCTTTTCCTTGTCGCCTTTTGGCAATGAGCTGCACGATCTTATCGACCGGGAAGGCATTTCCATCATCTACGACTGGATCGGTCGGTCGTCTTCGCCGGCGCGCGGAGAAGCGGAGGTCGGCAGCTTTTCTGCAGGAGCGGGAAAGGCCTTATGGGGTCTTGGTCTCGCGTGCCATTTTCTTGCCGATGCAGCCTGGCACCCGGTAATAAACGAGATGAGCAGGCGTGGACCCGGCCTTTGGGCTGAAGCGGGTTCTTCCCCCCACACGCCGCTTCCAGCTTCTCGCTGCTGCACTTCGGAGATCGATTGTCACCGTCTGATCGAATCTGAGCTTGAATCCTTCTGGCTGGCCGGAGCTCCCTCGCCGGAAAAATACAATCGTCTTTTGAAGCAGTTCTGGAATGACCGGGAGCGGCTCTATGAGATAGCCTCCTGGTATCGCGGGTTCTTCAAATTTGCCGGACTGGGCCCGGGGGTTTCCGAGAAGATGATTGTCAGATGTTTTCTGAACCAGAATCTTCTTCTCCGGCTTTTTGCAAACAGAATATTGGGCAGGCAAAGAGACCGTCTGCTCTCATTTTCGCCAACCCGGTTTCTAGGTGCGCTCGTAACGCCCGCGCGCCCCTTCCTGCCAGCCCTTTTCTCACGAATTCTCCAGGAAGACGGCAACCCTTTCAGTGACTGCTTCATGGAAAAGGCAATTGATTTCATAGAAACGAATTTATGCCATTAGCGAAACGTCATTCACAATTCTGATCTAGTACGGCCATTTCCAGTTGGTAAACTCCGGCTTATCGATGCCGTACTTGTGGGCATGGTTGGTGTTCTCGATAATCTGATTCTTTAACCACTCTTTGAAATGAGCACCGGCGACCTGGAGCTTGGGGACCCGGTCGATCACATCGATGGCCAGGTTGAAACGATCGATCTGGTTCTGTATGGCGAGATCGAGGGGCGTATTAATATTGCCGCGTTCCTTGTAGCCGCGAACGTGAAGGTTTGAGTGATTGGTGCGGCGGTAAGCGAGCTTGTGAATGAGCCAGGGATATCCATGGAAGTTGAAAATGATTGGTCTGTCCACAGTGAACAGGCTGTCGAAGTCCCTTTCGGACAAACCGTGAAGATGCTCGGCCTGCGGCTCCAGCTTGAACAGGTCGACGACGTTGATGAATCGGACTTTGAGTTCCGGAAAATTCTCCCGAAGCAGCGCGGTCGCCGCCAGAGCTTCCGTGGTGGGGATGTCGCCGGCGCAGGCCATCACTACATCGGGTTCGCTCCCCTGGTCGTTGCTGGCCCAATCCCAGATGCCGATGCCCTTGGAGCAGTGCAGGATAGCTTGATCTATGGTCAGGTATTGTAAATGAAGCTGTTTATCCGAAACGATGACATTGACATAGTTAGTACTTCGCAGACAGTGGTCCGCTACTGACAGCAGGCAGTTGGCATCAGGGGGCAGATAGATACGAGCCACTTTAGCACTCTTGTTGGTAACCACATCCAGGAATCCGGGGTCCTGGTGGCTGAAGCCGTTATGGTCCTGGCGCCACACGAGAGAAGTGATCAGTATGTTCAGCGAGGAAACGGGGGTTCGCCAGGGGACATCCTGGCACTTCTCCAACCACTTGGCGTGCTGGTTGAACATGGAGTCGATCACGTGGATAAAGGCTTCATAGGAAGCTAACAGTCCATGGCGCCCGCTCAGCAGGTAGCCTTCCAACCAGCCTTCCAGGGTATGCTCGCTAAGCATTTCCATTACCCGGCCGTCAGGTGAGAGTTCGCTCCCATCGGCATCCTCGGGTTTGATTTCCGCCATCCAGGTTTTCTTAGTGGCTTCATAGATCGCGGTTAGGCGGTTAGAGGCGGTCTCATCAGGGCCAAACACTCTGAAATTATTCATATTGTTACGCATTACGTCTCGCAGGTAGACGCCGAGAACGTTGGTGTTTTCGACCATGGTAGTGCCGGGCTTATTAACCTCGACGGCGTAGCCGCGGAAGTCGGGCAGACGCAGTGTTTTGCGCACCAGCCCACCGTTGGCGACGGGGTTGGCGCTGATGCGGCGGGGGCCGGCGGGAGCCGTTGCCTTCAGCTCCGGGACCAGCTTTCCATTCTCTTGAAACAATTCTTCGGGCCTGTAGCCGCGCATCCATGCTTCCAGAAGCTTCAGGTGAGCGGGATTTTCCTGAACCTGGAAAGGCACCTGGTGAGCACGCCAGAAGCCCTCCACCTTGTGCCCGTCCACTTCCTCGGGACCAGTCCAGCCTTTTGGGGTGCGCAGCACTATCATCGGCCACTCGGGGCACTGAGCTATCCCTTTGGTTCGGGCTTCGTTCTGGATCTGCTTGATGTCGGCGATCACAGTTTCCAGCGTCCGGGCCATCAACTGGTGCATGACCCTGGGGTCCGAACCTTCGACAAAATATGGCTTATAGCCGTAGCCGACAAACAGGCTCTCCAGTTGCTTTTGAGGTATTCTGCCCAATATCGTTGGATTGGCGATCTTGTAGCCGTTCAGGTGCAGGATGGGCAGGACCGCGCCGTCGCGTACGGGGTTGAGAAATTTGTTGGAGTGCCAGGCCGTGGCCAGCGGCCCGGTTTCAGCCTCCCCATCGCCGACCATAACCGCAACGATCAGGTCAGGATTATCGAAAGCCGCCCCGAAGGCATGAGAGATGCTGTAGCCCAACTCGCCCCCCTCATGAATCGAGCCGGGGGTTTCAGGGGTGCAATGGCTGCCGATGCCACCGGGAAAGGAGAACGCTTTGAAGAAATTGCGCATGCCCTCTTCGTCTTCCCCCTTGTCCGGGTAGGTTTCCGAATAGGTCCCTTCGAGGTATGCGTTGGAGAGGGTGGCGGGGGCGCCGTGGCCTGGACCCGAAATGTAAATCATGTTCAGGTCGTATTTCTTGATCAGCCGGTTAAGGTGCACCCAGGTGAAAGCCTGACCGGGGTCCGATCCCCAATGCCCCAGGAGGCGCTTCTTAATGTGCTCCATCTTTAAGGGTTCTTTGAGCAAAGGATTGTCCTGCAAAAAGATCATGCCCACGCAGAGGTAAAGGCTCGCACGCCAATAAGCGTCGATCTTTCGGAGTTCCTCCGCGTCCAGCGGGCCGTCTGCCTGCCCAGGTCGAAAAAATGGCGATTCAGCCATGATCATCTCCTCTTTTCTTCGGGAATATATGCATCCGCTTTCTTAAGTCCCTGATTACACTACATGAAATACCTTACGTCGTCTCTAGACATTGAGATTCGCCCGGTGATGCACTTTAAGGTAAGGCTTTTGAACGAGAATTCCGCATGATGTTTAACTTAAAAGTATGCAAAAAATTGCGGCATCGATTCTTTCTTCAGATTTCGGGAGGCTTTCGGAGGAGGTCAAGGCAGTAGAGCTTGCCGGGGCTGACTGGATTCACGTGGACGTGATGGACGGCCATTTTGTTCCGAACATCACCATAGGCCCCGGTGTTGTGCGAGCTATCCGTAAAGCGACTTCCCTGCCGATGGACGTTCACCTTATGATCGAAAAGCCGGAAAACTATATCGAGGACTTCGCGGATGCCGGCGCCGACTGGCTCAATGTTCATGCGGAAGCCACCGTTCACCTCCACCGGGTAATCCAGAAGATAAAGGAACTCGGCGTGAAGGCGAGCGTCGCCCTCAATCCCGCTACTCCGCTCGACCACGCGCTAAGTGTCCTTTTCGACCTGGACATGGTTCTCGTTATGACGGTCAATCCCGGTTTCGGGGGGCAGAAATTCATCACCTCGATGCTTTCCAAGGTGCGCGAGTGCCGAAAGCTGATCGACCAAAGCCGGGCAAATGTTCTGTTGGAAGTAGACGGCGGAGTTCATACCGACACGATCGGCGATCTGGTAGAGGCCGGGGCGGATGTTTTCGTGTCGGGTTCTGCAATCTTCCAAAGCCATGATTACAGTGAAAGCATAAACGCATTAAAGGCTGCGTGGCCGTCTTAAAAGGATGGACAAAAATACGCTTTCGACCTGGACCCGGTCTTATATAGTCATCGTTGATCGCTCGGTCGACTTTGAATCTCTCGGCCTGCCACGCACCCTTTTGCGCGCGATGATGGTGCCGATCGAATTTTGAACCTGTTACCGGAGGGTTAAATGACTGAACCCATCTACGCTTCCAAGCCGCAAGTTCCTGCCGGCATGGATGAACTCATCGAATTGGCTCTCGACTTGCGGTGGTCATGGAACCACAGCGCTGACGAGATCTGGCGCCCGCTTGATCCCGAATTGTGGGACCTCACCCGCAATCCATGGGTAATTCTCCAAACCATTGCGCCGGGCAAGCTGAAAGATTTGGCCGCCGACGACAACTTCCGCACTCGCGTGGAAACCTTGGCCGAGAAGTTGCGCGCTTCCCGAAGCGCGGCATCGTGGTTCCAGGAAACGCAGGCCCAGGCGCCCGTGAACACGATCGCTTACTTCAGCATGGAGTTCATGTTGGGTGAAGCCCTGCCCATTTATTCGGGAGGGCTGGGCAACGTAGCCGGCGACCAGCTCAAAGCCGCCAGCGACCTCGGCGTTCCTGTGGTAGGCATTGGCTTGTTGTATCAAGAGGGCTACTTTCGACAGGCCATCGCGGCGGACGGTTCCCAGTTGGCGCTTTATCCCGTTAATGATCCGGGGCAACTGCCGATCAGGCCGTTACGCGACGCCAGTGGCGAATGGGTGCGCTTGCAGATACACCTGCCCGGCTACAAAGTGTGGGTGCGCGCCTGGGAGGCGCAGGTAGGCCGGGTGAAATTATATCTTCTGGACCTGAACGACCCCGAAAATCCGCCCATCGTACGCGGCATCACCAATGAACTTTATGGGGGCGGGGTGGAGATGCGCATCGCCCAGGAACTCGTGCTGGGTATCAGCGGCTGGCGGCTGCTGCGAACCCTGGGACTCAATCCCGAAGTGTGCCATCTCAATGAAGGCCACGCGGCTTTCGCCGTGCTGGAGCGGGCCGCGGATTTCATGAAATCCACCGGGCAACCTTTTGAGGTGGCGCTCCAGGTGACGCGCGCCGGCAACCTGTTTACTACGCACACTCCGGTGGAAGCCGGTTTCGATCGCTTCCCGCCGAACCTGATGTGGCAGCACCTGGGCGAATATGCCCAGAATAACCTCAAGATTTCATTTCGAGATTTGATGGCCTTCGGACGGCGAAATCCCGACGACGATCAGGAACCTTTCAATATGGCCTATCTTGCCCTGCGCGGCAGCGGCGCGGTAAATGGCGTGAGCCGGCTGCACGGGAAAGTCAGCCGGTCCATCTTTCAACCTCTTTTCCCCCGTTGGCCTCTGGACGAAGTGCCCATCAGCCATGTTACCAACGGGATTCATGTCCCAACCTGGGATTCCCGGGCTTCGGATGAGTTGTGGACCCACCACTGCGGCAAAGCCCGCTGGCTGGGGGAGGCAGACCAGGTAGGAGAAACCATGGAGGAAGCATCCGACCAGGAATTATGGGCCATGCGCCGGACCTCCCGACACGCCCTGGTAGAGTATGCCCGGCAGCGGTACGCCAGGCAACTGGCCGAATCCGGGGCTGCCCGCGAGGAAATCGCTCAGGCCGACCAATTACTCGATCCTGAGGCTTTGACCCTGGGTTTTGCCAGGCGGTTTGCCACTTACAAGCGCCCCACATTACTGTTGCATGACCCTGAGCGTCTTATACGGTTACTAACGGACCCCCATCGCCCGGTCCAAATCCTGATAGCAGGCAAGGCCCATCCAGCCGATGGAGCGGGACAAGATATGATTCGCCAGTGGGTAGCATTCACCCGGCGCCCGGAAGTGCGGGGACGCGTTATTTTCTTGAGCGATTACGACATGCTCCTCACCGAGCAACTGGTAAACGGCGTGGACGTATGGATCAACACCCCTCGGCGGCCCTGGGAGGCTTGCGGCACCAGCGGCATGAAGGTGCTGGTCAACGGCGGTCTCAATCTCTCGGAACTGGACGGCTGGTGGGCGGAAGCTTTTTCGCCCCAGGTGGGCTGGGCCCTGGGCGATGGCCATGAGCACGGGGACGATCCCGGCTGGGATGCGACCGAGGCAGACTCGTTGTACACCATCCTGGAAAACGACGTGGTCCCCACATTCTTCGACCGGGACGCTGACGGCCTTCCCACCGGGTGGCTGGCCAAAGTGCGCCGGAGCATGACCGCGCTCACGGCCCGGTTTTCCGCCAATCGCGCTGTTCGCCAATACACGACGGAGTTCTATGTGCCGGCGGCGAATGCCTATGAGGCCCGCCGGGCGAAGCAAAGTACCCTCGGGATCGGCATGGTGAACCAGCGGCAGACGCTGGAGAAACAATGGTCCTCCATGTCATTCGGTGATTTCCAGGTGGAAACCCGCGATGGACAGCATCATTTCCGCATCGAGGTGAATTTCGGCGGGGTCGATCCCGGGGCCGTGTCGGTGGAATTGTACGCCGAGGGTCCTGACGGGCAACCCTTCCCTCAGGCCATGGCGCAGGGGGACAAGCTGCCGGACCGCAAGGGGACCTATGTTTATACGGCCCAAGTATCGGCGTCACGCCCGGCTGGAGATTTCACCCCGCGCGTTATTCCAAAAGTCGCCGGGGTCGCGGTGCCCCTGGAAATGTCTCTGATTCTCTGGCACAACTGATTTTTTCAGGGAGGAACCGATGAGTATTTCCCCTTATGCCGGCAAGCCTGCGGAGCAGTGGATGTTAACCGACATTCCCCGCCTTCTCACCGCCTACTATGTCAACCGTCCTGATCCGGCCATTCCTGAACAACGCGTGGTCTTCGGTACCTCCGGGCACCGCGGCTCATCGCTGGACAACGCTTTCAACGAGGAGCACATTCTGGCGATAAGCCAGGCTATTTGTCTGTACCGACGGCAGCAGGGGATCGACGGGCCGCTGTTCATGGGCATCGACACCCACGCGCTCTCGGAACCGGCCTTTGCCAGTGCTATGGAGGTCCTGGCGGCCAACCGCGTCAATGTCATGCTGGATGCGGCGGACGGGTACACGCCGACCCCGGTGATCTCACATGCGATTCTGACGTATAACCGCGGGCGCAGCCAGGGACTGGCGGATGGCATCGTCATCACCCCGTCCCACAACCCGCCGCGCTTTGGCGGCTTTAAGTACAATCCGCCTCATGGCGGCCCCGCGGACACCGGCGTGACTCAATGGATTGAACAGCAAGCCAACGCCATCCTGGCTGATGGACTGCGGGGTTTGGTGAGAATCCCGTTTGATCGCGCCCTCAAAGCAGAGACCACACACAGGCATAAGTACCTTGAGTCCTATGTGGACGATCTCCCCTCGGTGGTGGATATGAAGGCCATTCAAGAGAGCCGGGTCCACCTGGGGGTGGATCCCCTGGGCGGCGCCAGTGTGGCCTACTATGATGCCATCGCCGAACGATACCAACTCAACCTTGAGGTCGTCAATCACGCTGTCGACCCCACGTTTCGGTTCATGACCATAGACTGGGACGGTCAAATCCGCATGGACCCGTCCTCGACTTACGCCATGGCGCGCATGATCGATCTCAAAGACCGGTTCGCGGTCGCTTTTGCCAGCGACACAGATGCGGATCGCCACGGGATCGTAAGCCACAGCCATGGATTGCTGCCCCCCAATAACTACCTGGCCGTGGCCATAGCCTACCTGTTTGCCAACCGTCCCCAATGGCCGGCAACGGTTGCGGTCGGCAAGACCCTCGTGAGCAGCAGCATGATCGATCGGGTGGCCGCCCGGATGAACCGAAAGCTGGTGGAAGTTCCGGTGGGGTTCAAGTGGTTCGTGGAAGGACTCATCGATGGGTCCCTGGGCTTCGGCGGCGAGGAAAGCTCCGGGGCGACCTTTTTGCGGCGGGACGGCTCTGTCTGGACAACGGACAAAGACGGGATAATTCCCAATCTACTTGCCGCGGAGATCACCGCCCGCACGGGCAAAGATCCGGGCGTGCACTACCGGGAGCTGACCGCGGAGTTTGGCACGGCATATTATACGCGCATTGACGCCCCGGCGACACCTGAGCAGAAGGCGAGGCTGGCAAAACTGTCGCCTGAGGCCGTCAAGGAATCGGACCTGGCGGGCGAGCCCATCACGGCCAGGCTCACCAACGCTTCGGGCAACAACGCTCCCATAGGCGGGCTCAAGGTGGCGGCAGCCAATGGCTGGTTCGCGGCGCGCCCGTCCGGCACGGAGAATATTTATAAGATTTACGCCGAGAGCTTCAGGGATGAGGGTCATTTGGACGCCATAGTTCGCGAGGCCCGGCAGATCGTGAGCAATGCCCTGGCCTGAGCCGCCGGGAGTGAGCCGGATTATCTTCCCATTACAGGTTCGAGGTAGAGCTCGATGGCTTCCCTGATGTTCGCCAAAGCCTCATCCCTCGTTTCGCCCTCGCTTATGCAGCCGGGAAGGCCAGGCGCGACGGCCGTGTAACCGCCCTCATCGCTGGGCTCCAGTACCACCCGAACGTTCATCTTATACAACCTCGCTTTTGAGACCGTGCATTTCACAGCGAGACTATCATAATGGGAATTATACTAATGCCTGCCAAAAATGCCGGCAGCTTTCTCTCATTGCCCGTCAAGCCGCCATAATAATTAAAATCCTGAAATAGGGCTATTGGCTGGTAAATTCGGTCCGATCCGTCACCTCTGAGGGATATTCCATGACTGAGACCACCGGGGATTCCTCGGACAGTGTGCTTCAAGTGAAGATCAGGTGAAATTGTCGGAGGGATACTCTATGATCCAGGACCATGATTGGGGTCATGATTGGGGTCAAGTCTGCGTTTGACCAGTCGTTAGACTTCCCTAAATCCCTAGATTGCAGCCTTCTCCTTTTTTCCGCTTCTGGTTGCCGTTTCTATTGCCGTTTCTGGTTGCCGTTTCTGGTTGCCATTTGGCAGGACGAATCTGCCTGTAATACAATGTACGAGCATTTCACGCGCAAGGGGCTTGGTTTTATCTCTTCACTGTTCACTTTATCCTTAAGTGTTTCTAGAAAGTTTCCATGGCAAGTAGAAAAATCAATGATTACAATCTCTTATGATTGGAAACACTTCGTTCGATGGAAACAACTGTGGAAACATTTTTGGAAACACCGTTTTCAAAAAACCTGATGGGATGCAGTGATTGGAATAGCCATGGAAACACTGGCAACGCTGATGGAAACACTCATGGAAACATTCTATGGCGTAACCGGGGCTCGGCCGCGCTGGAACGTGGCTGAGCTGGTGTCCAAACTGCTGCTGTTATTCCCGTTTCAGATGACGGATGCCGCCTGGGCCGGCTACGATGACATCCTGGGCCAGGTTCAAAAAGAGGCCGTGCTCCAAGATGCCGGCTCGTGAGGCCAGTTTCAGGGCAAGGCCCTCCAGGTCGGCGATGGGTCCGAAGCGGCTGTCCAGGATCATGTTGCCTTGGTCGGTGCGAAATTCGCTGCCGTCAGGGAGCAGCCGGACGGCGGGTTCGGCCCCCAGGGATGACAGGTAGCGGGCTTGAGACTGCCAGCCGTAGGGGAGCACCTCCACCGGTACCGGCCAATGGGTGCCCAGTTGCGGCGAAAGTTTACTCTCATCCACGATGATGATCTCGCGACGGCTTGCCTGGGCCACGATCTTCTCCCGCAACAGGGCCCCGCCCCCTCCCTTGATGAGATTCAACTGCGGGTCCACTTCGTCGGCCCCATCGATGGTCACGTCGATCTCCTGAGGGAGGTCTTCGGTCAGCATGGGAATCCCCAACTTGACCGCCTCCTGCCTCACCACTGTGGAAGTGGCGAACGCCGCAATATCGCGCAACTGGCCGTTCCTATACAACTCTGCGATACGCCGGGTGGCATAAATGGCCGTGGAGCCTGTACCCAACCCCACGGTCATCCCGGATTGGATGAATTTGACCGCATACTCCGCAGCTTCCTGCTTATACCGGGCCTGGGCCCCGGAACCGGGGACCACCTCGCTCATGTCTCCCTCCTCAGCTTGGCGGCGGCCGGCTGGTCCAGCAACCAGCGCAGTTCCCCGGACACGGGCTTGATGATCTGCGACGGCAGCACCACCGGCTGATAGGGTCCTTCAAGGACCCTTTGCAGCACCTCGGCCTTTCCGGCCCCCGACACGAGGAATGCCACGTGTCGGGCGGCATTGATGATCACCGGCGTCATAGTGACCCGCCACATGCCCACGACCTCGACATAGAGAGCCATAGCCCATCGTACTGTTTCCGTTACTGCGGCAAGGCCCGGGAAGAGCGAGGCAGTGTGGCCGTTGTCTCCCATTCCCAGCAGAATCAGGTCGAACCCGTCTCGCGGTGGTCCCCCGGTGACGGTATCGCCTCCGAAGGTGCGCTGGAGTATATCTGTGTAGTCTGCTGCGGCTTTCTCCGGCGCGTCCTCGCCCCGGATGCGGTATACGTTGCCGGGCGGAATCGGCACGTGGTCGAGCAAGGCCGTCCTGACCATAAAGTAATTGCTGCGGGGGTCATCGGGCGGCACACAGCGTTCGTCCCCGAAGAAGATCAGTACTTTGGACCAGTCGATCCGGTCCCGGCAACCTGCGGTCGCCAGCCGGGCGTAGACCGGTCTCGGGGTGTTGCCGCCGGACAGGGCCAGCGTAAACCGGCCGCGCTCGGCGATGGCTTGGGCTGCCAACTCGATAATCAAATCCGCCGCGCCGCTGATCAGGCTTTCATTGTCTGGGTAAACGGTTATCTTGGGCATGTTTCCTTCCCGAACGGTGACTGCAAATAAATCTTTCGGACGTGAAGGCCGCAATCTCAACCGGTTTTTGCCTTGTCGAACACCCGCACCCACTCGAGATAGCGGCTTGCAATATCCTCCACGGCTTGCTGCCGTGAGGCCTTGCCGTCCCGCAGCGCCACAAGCGGGTCCCAAAACGAGGTGCGGCCAACCGCGAATCCGACGAAACCCGGCACGCCGGCCGCGGTGCTCAGCCACTCCACGACTTTCTGCTCGTTGGAACCGCGCCCGAGGACAATGCAGCCTACGTTGTCGCGGTCATTGCGGCGCGCCGTTTCAACTATCTTGACACAGTCTACCCGGTGGTCCAGTCCCTCGATTTTCCAAACGTCCGGCTCAACGCCCGCGTTCTGCAATTCCTTGATGGCGCCTATCATGAGGGATGGGCGCAGGTCCAGGTCGTACAGACTGTGGTCCTGGTCGAGACGGTCCATCTGCTCAGGTGTCGCCGGCACCAGCAACTCGAACATGAACTTGTGCCCATGGCTGTGCAGGTAGTCCGTGAGTTTTCGCAGGCGCTCTGCCTGGCGGCGATTGAGGGCCTCGTCATCCTCCGGGTTGTAGCGCACCAACACTTTCACAAACGTCGGTTTGAACTCCTCGAGGTGTGCCGCGTACTGATCGCCGTATTCGAACTGAAACTCGGCCTGGCCGCTCTTCTCGGCGGGCATGCAGGTGATGGTGTTGTTTTGGCGGGCATCGCGCAGGATGTCGGCGCCAAATTGCTCATCCACCAGAATGCCGCCGCGCTCCCGGGGCACCCCTTTAGTCAGGGCGAGTTTGAAGGCGTCGTAGATCACTTCTTTAGTCTTGGCTACTTTGCCGATCTGCTCCTGATTCAATGCCCCGGTCCAGCCGTAGAGACCCTTCTCAAAAGAGCTGCGATGATCGAAAGGCAGGATATACAAGGGCTCATTGTATCCCACTGTCATGCTTTTTCCTCCCCGGGATCGGGCACAGGCTGCGCCTTGATAAAGGCGCAGGCTCCCGGATAATTTATTTGCGCCTAGCCTTTCAGGCGGCGATAGCGCCGGATGAGGGCATTGGTCGAACTGTCGTGCTTGAGCTCGGGCTCGGTCCCGCCGGCGAGTTCGGGTATGATTCGCCGGGCGAGCACCTTGCCTAACTCCACGCCCCACTGGTCAAAGGAGTCAATATTCCAAACGGCGCCCTGCGTGAAGACGTTGTGTTCGTAGAGGGCAACCAGGCTACCCAACGTCCTGGGCGTCAGGCGCTCGGCGAGAATGACATTGGTGGGCCGGTTGCCTTCACATACCCGAAACGGCGTCTGGAACGCCGGGGAACCCTCGGCCGTTAGTTCCTCGGCCGTCTTGCCGAAGGCCAGCGCCTCGGCCTGGGCAAACAGATTGGCCATGAGCAAGTCGTGATGGTGGGCCAAGGGACTCAGCGGCCGGCAAAAACCGATCAGGTCGCAGGGGACCAGTTTGCTGCCCTGGTGAATCAGCTGGTAAAAGGAGTGCTGACCGTCGGTACCGGGCTCGCCCCAGATGATGGGACCGGTCTCGTAGGTTACGGGTCGGGCTCCCAGGTCCACGTGCTTTCCGTTGCTTTCCATCTGCAACTGCTGCAGGTAGGCGGGAAATCGCCCCAGATAAGCGGTGTAAGGCATAATGCCTATGGTTTGGGCGCCGAAGAAATTGTTGTACCAGACCGTCAAAAGGCCCATGAGCACGGGCAGGTTCTTCTCCAGGGGGGCCGTGCGGAAGTGCTCATCCATGTCATGGAAGCCTGCCAGCATATCCCGAAAGTTCTCCGGCCCCACGGCCAACATAGTGGAGAGCCCGATGGCCGAGTCCATAGAATAGCGACCGCCTACCCAGTCCCAGAATCCGAACATGTTGGCGGTATCGATGCCGAATTTTTGAACTTCCTGCGCGTTGGTCGACACCGCCACGAAGTGCCTGGCCACGGCATCCTCGCGGCCCAGCCCCTTGACTACCCATTGTCGGGCGGTCTGGGCGTTGGTCATGGTCTCCAGTGTGGTGAAGGTCTTGGATGAGACGACAAAGAGGGTCTCGCCGGGGTCCAGGTCGTGGGTGGCTTCCGCGAAGTTTGCCCCATCCACATTGGACACGAAGCGGAAGGTCATGGAGCGTTCGCTGAATGGCCGAAGCGCCAGATACGCCATCTCCGGCCCCAGGTAGGAGCCGCCGATGCCGATGTTGATTACGTTTTTGATACGTTTGCCGGTGTGGCCCTGCCATTGACCGCTGCGAACCCGGTCGGCAAAATCTGACATCTTGTCCAACACCGCGTGGACCTCCGGCACCACGTCACGGCCGTCCACAAGGATGGACACCCCCTTGGGGGCGCGCAAGGCCACGTGCAACACCGCACGCTTTTCCGTGAGGTTGATCTTTGCACCCTCGAACATGGCGTCCCGCCTGGCTTCTACGCCGCATTCCCGTGCAAGTTGGATCAGCAGGGAGAGGGTTTTGGCCGTGATTCGATTCTTGGAGTAATCAAGGAAAAGGCCGGCGCCTTCCGCACAAAAACTCTCACCTCGGGCTGGGTCGTTGGCAAAGAGCTGCCGCAGGTGGAGCTTCCCGGTCTCCTCGTAATCAGCCTTAAGTGCCTGCCAGGCCCGTGTTTCTGTTGGCCTTGGAGTATCGGTCATGGTTATTCCCTTCTTTATGCCGCTTTTAAACTCTTGCTCTTCAATTCGATCGCGTTCAGAAGATTCTGCCACGACTCATCAAAAGACTTGGCCCCGTCCTCTTGCAGGTCAGAGGCTAGCTTGCGCATATCGACCCCCGCCCTGGCGAACTCCGTCAACACCTGCTCGGCATCGCCGCCATCGCGCGCCAGAGCGACGCTCACCCGGCCATGATCGCCAAAGGCCAAAAGAGTCTTCTCGGGCATGGTGTTCACCGTGTGGGGAGCGGCCAGGGCATTGATATAGAGCACGTCGGAGGCTGCAGGGTCCTTGACGCCGGTGCTGGCAAAGAGGAGACGCTGGGGGCGGGCGCCCTGATTCTCCAGTCGCTGCCAGCGATCGGAGTCCATCAGGTCCCGGTAGGCCTTGTATGTCTGCTGGCCGACGGCGATTCCCAGCTTGTTGCGCAAGTCGGCGGGCGCCTTTTCCATGGTTGCTTTGTCCCAGCGGCTTATAAACAGCGACGCCACCGAGCGCACATCCGGACTCAGACCGGCGGCCAAGCGGCGTTCCAGGCCCCGCATGTAGGCGTCCGCGGCATTCAGGTAGTGTTCCCGGGAAAAGAGCAGCGTCACGTTGACCGGCACACCGGAGAAGATGGCTTCCTCAATGGCCCCCTTACCTTCTTTGGTGCCGGGAATCTTGATGAACAGGTTGGTTCGCCTGGCCTTCCTGTGAAGCGCTTTGGCCTCGACCACGGTGCTTTTGGTATCGTGGGCCAACAGAGGCGATACTTCCAGGGAAACCCACCCGTCAACGCCGGCTGTGCGCTCGTGAACAGGTGCAAACATATCCGCGGCCTGCGTCAGGTCCTCCAGGGCCAACTCGAAAAACAGGGACTCTCCCGAATGGCCGAGCTTCACCAGGCGGCGAATCTCTTCGTCATAAGCGGTGCTATTGGAAATGGCCTGGTCGAAGATAGTAGGGTTTGAGGTCAAGCCGCTGACCGAGAGTTCATCGATATAGCGCTTCAATGTGCCGCTGGTGAGCAGATCTCTGGTGATGTTGTCGAGCCAGAGACTTTGCCCCAGATCGTGTAATTGTTTGGTCGCGTTCATTCTTTCTCTCCTAACTTATCCCTTATTTATCCCTTCAGGAACGCCGCCTGATTGTAGTCCGCCAGATTGTCGATACGGTCCAGGCGGATGTCGGCGGGTGGATAGAGGTCCTGGACCCCCGGTTCGTTGGCGTAGTGGCCCTGCTTGACAAACACCGTGGTCACGCGTTTTCCCCAGGTCTTTTTGATGGCCGCCAGGAGGCGCAGCTTGTCGTCCACCATGACATAATGCCGGGCCGGGTAAAGACGCTCGACTTCATCGAGCATCTGCTCTTTATGGATATAGATCAGCACCCTGCCCTCGACCGCTTCCCATAGCCCGGACCGTTGAACTTTGCGCGGCTGGAAAACCACATCGCCATCAGACAGGATAACAGTCGGGCCCCAAGGACGAACGTGCTCGAGGACATCGAGCGAACCGGAATACAGGCGGTTCGCAAACGGGTAATCCACCAGGAAGGAAGACATTGTGAGCAGTCGCGAATCGCAGCAGGCTTCGACCCGGTAGCGCTGCAAAGCGCCCAGGTAATCGGCGTAGCCAAGCTCGGTCCGCAAATCTTCAAATATCGCCCAGTAACGATCCCGGCTTTCTGTTCCGAATTCACGCTCGAGATGGTTCCTGAGATCATCCTGCACGTGGTCATTGTCCAGCAGCGTATTATCCACGTCGAACAGGAACACATTTTCATGTTTTTCCGTCATGGCTTGCTTTCCGGAGACCGCGGGTTTAGCCAGGGCCCATTTTTTCCAATGAGCTGGTAGGCTTCTTCAGGCCCCCAGGACCCCGGCGCGTAAGTATACAACGGCGTCGCGTTGCCCAGGATTCCGTCCACCACCTGCCATTGGGCCTCGACGCTGTCCTCCCGGGCAAAAAGCTCGGCAGAGCCGCGCACAGCATCGCCCAGAAGACGCTGATACGGCGGCATGTCTTCGGCAGCCTGACGGATGAAGGTTAACTCCACGTCCTGGCCCGCCATCCGTCCTCCCGGTTTTTTCACCCGCATTCCCATCGAGATGGTGATGTCCGGACTGATACGCATCCGCACGCGGCTGGAGAGGACCGGCACGATTTCCCCAAAAGTCTCCCGGGGCGGCCGCTTGAACTCAACTGTCACCTCCGTGGCGGTCATTGCCAGCTCTTTACCACAACGTATGAAGATTGGAACTCCCGCCCAACGCCAGTTATCGATAGCCACCTTCACAGCCGCGAATGTCTCCACCGTGGAACCGGAGCTAACACCGGGCACCGAAAGGTAACCATTAAACTGGCCGCGCACCACGTCCTTAGGCGTCAGGGGGATAATGGCTCTGAGCAACCGTCCCTTTTCATCCCGGATTGATTCGTGATCGTCACCGGTGTGCGGATCCATGGTCAGGCTTGCCAGGATCTGCAGCATATGGTTTTGCAGGACGTCCCGAATCGCGCCGGCCTCCTCGTAGAACTTGCCGCGGTCCTCCACACCGAAGTCTTCCGCCATGGTGATCTGGATATTGCGCACGTAGTGGCGATTCCAGATCGGCTCAAAAATGGGATTGGCGAAGCGGGTGTAGAGGATATTCTGGACCGGCTCTTTGCCCAGATAGTGGTCTATACGGTAGATGGCCTCTTCCGAAAAGTACTGGTGGAGGATTTTGTTCAACTCCCGCGCGGAGGCCAGATCACGACCGAATGGCTTTTCAAGCACCACCCTGGCGTTGGTGGCGCAGCCCGATTTGGCCAGCCCCTCGGCCACATCGGCGAACATAGTTGGATGGATGGCCAGGTAATGCAACGGCCTCTCTGCCCTTCCCAATTCCTGGCGCAGTTTCTGATATGTTGCCGGGTCATTATAGTCGCCCTGAACGGCGTGCAACAGTCCCATCAGTTTCTGGAAAGCGTCCTGATCCAGGACGCCATGGTGTTCCAGGCTATCCTTGGCGCGCTCCTTGAGTTTGTCAAGGGACCCCGACCGGGACACCCCGATAATAGGGATGTTGAGGCCTTCCCGGATCAGCCCTTGAAGTGATGGAAATATCTGCTTGTAGGCCAGATCTCCTGTAGCGCCGAAAAAGACCAGCGTATCCGAACTTGGAACCGCCATCAGTCATCTCCCTCCTTTTCCTGGGTCTTCTCCAGATGGCCGCCGAATTCGTAGCGCATGGCCGAGAGGACTTTGTCAGCAAAATCATCCATTCCCCGGGAACTGAAGCGGCTGAAGAGCGCCGAGCTGATAACGGGGGCGGGAACACCTTCGTCAACTGCGGCTTGCAAAGTCCAGCGCCCTTCGCCCGAATCGGATACCCGGCCTGCGAACTTGGCCAATTCCGGATTTTTATAGAGGGCATCGGCCGTCAAATCCAGAAGCCAAGAACCGATAACGCTGCCGCGCCGCCACAATTCGGCCACATCCGGTAGATGGAATTCGTATTTATACAACTCGGGATGACGCAATGGCGTGGTCTCAGCATCCACCTCTTGCTGACGGTTCCCTATGTCGGCATTTTTGAGAATGTTCAGCCCCTCGGCGAAAGCTGCCATGATCCCGTATTCGATGCCGTTGTGGACCATCTTGACAAAATGTCCGCCGCCATTGGGGCCGCAGTGGAGATAGCCGTTCTCCGCCGTGGTCGGCTCGCCCGTGCGGCCGGGGGAGCGCGGGGCCTCAGCTACGCCAGGCGCCAGCGCCTTAAAAATGGGGTCCAGGAGATGGACGACTTCAACCTCGCCGCCGATCATCATGCAATAACCCCGTTCCTGCCCCCAAACACCGCCGCTGACGCCTACGTCCACATATTGGATGCGTTTTTCCTTCAAAGCCGCAGCCCGGCGAATGTCGTCGTGGTAGTAAGAGTTGCCGCCATCTACCACGATGTCACCCGGTTCCAGCAACGAAGTCAGGTCGTCAAGCACTTTGTCTACTGCGGCCGCCGGCACCATCATCCATACGGCCCGCGGCTTGGTAAGTATTCCGACCAACTCCTTCAATTCGGTTGTGCCTTTTGCCCCCTTGTCCACCAACTCCTTTATGGATTCTTCATGGCGGTCATACACAACACACTCGTGACCGGCCTTCATCAAGCGGAGCACCATGTTTCCACCCATGCGCCCCGTTCCAATCATTCCTAATTGCATCGCCATCCTCCAATTAAAAATATAGATTCTTCAGCAGTCCGCGGGAGGTGATGATTTACTTGCCTGCACGACTCAACACCTCTTTGGCCGCAGCCACCACATGCTCTGCCACGAACCCGAAATGCTCGGTCACCACCTTTATGGGCGCGGACATGCCAAAGGTTTTCATGCCCAGCACCAGGCCCTGGTTGCCCACGTAGCGATGCCAGCCGACGGGGGACGCTTCCTCCACCGACACCCTGGGCAGTGACCGCCGGCGGCAGGACGCTCGCCTGATAATCATCGTCTTGCTCGTCAAAGAGCTCCCAGGAGGGCATACTGACCACTCGCACCTTAATGCCTTCGGCGCTGAGCTGCTCCCGGGCCGTGAGACAAAGGGACACTTCGCTGCCGGTTCCAATGAGTATCAGCTCCGGCCGGCCATCCGGAGGATCGGCCAGAACATAGGCTCCCCTGGCCAAACCACTGGCCGCGGAGAACTTGGCCCGGTCGATAATGGGAAGGTCCTGCCGTGTGCAGATCAGGGCGGTGGGCCGGTCTTTCAGTGACATAATGACCCGGTAAGCCTCCACCATTTCATTGGCATCGGCCGGGCGGATGACGATCATCCCCGGCACGGCGCGCAGCCCAGCAATCTGTTCAATGGGCTGGTGCGTGGGTCCGTCTTCACCGACGCCGATGGAATCGTGCGTAAAGACGAGGATGACCGGCAGCTCCATCAGGGATGCCAGGCGGATTGAGGGACGGGCGTAGTCGCTGAAAATGAGAAAAGTCGAGCCGAAGGCGCGCAACCCGGTGAGCGCAATCCCATTAATCGCAGCGCTCATGGCGTGCTCGCGTAGGCCGAAGTGAAAATTGCGGCCCCGATAATCTCCACCTTTTTCGGGCGGCTCGAACTCGCCGGCAAACTCGAAGGTGAGCCGGGTTTTGGTGCTCGGATATAAGTCGGCATCACCGCCGACAAGCCAGGGCACCTGCTCGGCCACAGCATTGAGCACCTTGCCCGATACTATGCGGGTGGACACCCCCTTGGGGTCCGGTGGAAAGGTGGGTAATTTTTTGTCCCAGTCCTCCGGTAAATCCCGGCGCTGAATCCGCTCGATCTGGCCGGCCAGGTCGGGATACTGGGCCCGGTAACCCTCGAAAAGCTTGAACCATTCCTTACGCAGGTGAGCGCCCCGCTTGCCAAGGTTCGCGGCTATATGCTCCCGCACTCCGTCAGGAACCACGAAGAACTCATCGGGAGAGAACCCGAAGAACTCCTTGGTCAGCCGCGATTCCTCTTCACCCAGAGGTTCGCCATGGGCGGCGTTAGTGTCCTGCTTGTGCGGCGCGCCGTAGCCGATGTGGCTGTGGACGATGATAAGCGTGGGAATGTCGGTAGTGTTCAGGAAATTCTGATAGGCCCGCACCAACAACTCCGGGTCATTGGGGTCGGCGACCCGCGTTACGTTCCAGCCATAACTCAGGAAACGGGCAGCAACATCCTCGGTGAAGGTGACATCTATGGGGTCTGCAAGGGTGACGCGATTACAGTCGTAAATCCAGCAAAGATTGGACAGTCGCAGGTGGCCCGCCAGCGAAGCTGCCTCGCAGGCCACACCCTCCATCAAGTCACCATCGCCGCAGAGCGCATAGACATTGAAGTCAAAAAGATCGTAGCCCGGCCGGTTGTAAGTCGCGGCCAGCCAGCGGCCGGCCATGGCCATGCCCACGCTCGTGGCCACCCCCTGTCCCAGGGGGCCCGTGGTGGTCTCAACGCCCGACGTCCAGCCGTACTCCGGGTGACCCGGGCAACGACTGCCCTCCCGCCGAAAATTTTTTATGTCGTCCAGGGTGACGGCTTCCCGGCCAACTTTCTCGTAAGATCGATTGGCGGCCTTGATCCCCGCCAGGTAGATCAGGCTGTAGAGCAGCATGGAAGCATGGCCGCCACTCAGCACGAAGCGGTCGCGGTTGATCCATTGAGGGTCGTCGGGGTCATAGCGCAGGAACCGTTGCCACAGCGTATAAGCGGTAGGCGCCGCGTCTATCGGTGTTCCAGGGTGGCCTGAATTCGCCTTCTGGATGGCGTCAATAGCCAGCGTACGGATGGTGTTGATTGCCAACTGATCGATATCGAGGTGACGTGCCATTCTTCTTTCCTCCAGGCATTCGTTGACTCCGATTTCGGAGTTTAAGACTCTGCCGCCATCAAGTCCCCCCAAAGTGGTCGAAGCCGTAAAGAACTGCGCCCAGCAACGCTGCCTGAGATACGACGGCATGAACCGGGATGTCCTTCAGCAGATCGGTAAACCGCCCTTTGTCCACAAAGGCCTTCATGAACCGGCCATCTGCCAGCGTGGGCAGGAGTCGCTTCGGAATTCCTCCAGCCAGGTAGACGCCACCGGTGGCCCAGACTTTAAGCGCCAAATTGCCGGCCTCGGCGCCGAGAATGGCCACGAAAATTTGCAAGGTGGCCGCGCACAGCGGGTTAGCGGCCGGATCTTCCAGCGCGGCTTTCACAATGAGCGGGGTGCGGTCAGGCGCTGACGCCAGATTGGCGGCAAACTCAGGCGGCTCCTGGGCGTAACGGGTGTCGCGCAGAAAGTCATAAATATTGGGCAGCCCATGGCCCGAACACACATGCTCATAAGACACATGGCCATGACGCTTGGCCGCATAGCGCAACAATTCGGCCTGGATCTTATCCGCAGGGCCAAAGTCAGCATGGCCGCCCTCTGACGAGCAGGCGATATACTCGGTACCGTTCCAGACGAGAAACGCTTCACCTAGGCCGGTCCCGGGAGCGACCACCGCGATGGCGCCCTTGGGCTCGGGTTGTCCGGGGTTGATGGTGTGGAGATCCGCCGCCTGTAAGTGAGGCACAGCATAGGCGATGGCCTTCAGATCGTTCATGAGCACGACCTTTTTGAGACCGAGATCCAGCCCTAATGGTTCCTCTGCCAGCGACCAGGGCAGGTTGGTCAGATGTGCCCGGCCTCCGATCACAGGACCGGCCACATCGAAACACCCGTATGCCGCTGTCTGGTCGGCTTGGTTCAGAAATTCACGCACAATCTCTTCCAGGCTTGTGTAGTCGGCGCTGTGGAACTCCGCCTGGGCGATGGGTTGGCGAGCATCGTTCTCGGAGCTATACAGACCCAGCAAGGTCTTGGTGCCTCCAATATCTCCGGCCAATAGCATCAATATCCGTCCTCCTCACCGGTCTCCGGTTCGTCCTCGTTGTTCCCGTCTTCGCCCCGGTCGATGCGGGCCGCGTCGGTCCGGCCGATCATCGCCATGAAGCCCTGATTTCGTTCACATCTGTTCTCCCCGAAAACCGTGCACCCGTATGAGGTGCGAGAGACTGAGGTGAGGGGGCCTCCTTTTCGGTTGGCTCCCCTCCAATATGTTTCTAATCTACGAACGGGAATGTGCTGGATAAATAGGTAAAAAGGAATATTTTGCCGCAAATAGGACCATGTCTTTCGTAAAGACGTGTTGGGGGCGGGACATCGGCAAAAATAAATTGGCGGTGGATCACCCTTGGCGTTTATACCGTCCTGCGTTCAGAACAGCCTTGATGATCCCTTCCCGGTTGATTCCTTCCGAGCTGTAGAGTTCTTCGGGTTTTCCGGAAAACCCGTATTTTTTCACGCCCAGCCGCAGAAGCCTGCAGGGGAGGGAGTTTTCGGCCAGAATTACGGCGGCCAAAGAACCAAGGCCCGTATCGATATGATGGTCCTCGATAGTTACGATCAAGCCCGTTTTGGCAGCATTGACGATTGATTCGGCATCGAGCGGCTTTATCGACGCGAAATTCAGCACGGCCACTCGGACGCCGTGATTCTTGGCCAACTCGTCTCCGGCTTTCACCGCTTCATGAATCATCGGGCCGCAGGCCAATAACGCAGCACTGTCGCCATTCCTGATCCAATCGGCCTTTCCGGGGGAAAACCGGTAGTCGCCCGCAAATACGGGGCGGTCTGATTCGTCCAGTATCGGAGGGACTTTCGATCTGCCCATGCCGATAAAAAAATTGCCGGGCAGCCCTGCAATGTGCCTGACAATCCTGTCGGTCTGGTTCGGATCGGCGGGAAGGAAAATAGAAAAGCCGAACAGGTTCTGGAGAAGCCCTATATAGTCGATGCACTGGTGTGTCTGACCGTCTTCTCCTACGTCCAGTCCCAGGTGCGTACAAACCAGCTTGAGGTTCGTAGCGTTGATATCGTTCAGTCTCATCTGGTTAAACACTTCGGTTACTCCAAAGATACCGAAAGTGCTGAAAAACGTGGCGAAGCCTTCCCTGCTGACCGCCCCTGAAGCGGTTGCAGCGTGATGTTCCTGAATTCCGGATTCAAAGAAGGCTTTATCCGAGGTCCTGTGGAACCCATCCATTTTTACCGAGCCTTCCAGGTCACAGCTAAAGCCGACAACCTTGGGGACCATTCCGGAGTTATTGAGTATGGCCAGGTCCTCAAGGACCGCACCGTAAGCAGACCTGTTGTCCGTGATTGTTTCAGGGCCGTAGGTCCTCGGAACGCCGGTCTCGATTTCGGGATAGACAAACCGCCTCGCGAAATGCTTCTGGAACACAAAGCCTGCTCGGCGCCTTTGCTTCAGATCGGCTATGGGATTATCGAGCCCGAGCTCATCCAGGGCTTTTGCCGCGTCCGATTCGTTCAGGGTCGAGCCATGGTATTTTGCCTTGTTTTCCATGAACGAAACGCCCTTCCCCATTATGGTGCGAGCGACGATCACCGAAGGAAAACGCGGGTCTCCGGCTTCGTGGAAATAGACCTTTCGGAGCGCCTGGAAAATCTGCTCGAAATCATGGCCGTCCTCAACGTAGACCACGTTCCAGTGAGCCGCGGCATAGCCGGCCCTTATATCCTGGGGCATTACCGAGTTGGTGCTTCCACCGATCTGGAGGTAGTTGCGGTCGATGAGGCAGACCATGTTGTTGAGGCCGTATTTTGCGGCAAACCGGCGCGCTTCCGAAATCTGGCCTTTCTGCTGTTCTCCGTCCCCCATAAGCACGAAAACCTTGTTCTGCTTCCCATTGAGCTTCAGGCCAAGGGCCATTCCGGTCCCGGCGGAAAGGCCCTGGCCAAGGTTGCCCGTATTCCATTCGATCCCCGGCACACAGGATTCGACATGCCCTGCAAACGCTGACCCCGCACGTCGGTACTCCATGGAGAAATCGTCTTCATTCAGGTAGCCGAACTCGCTCAACACGGAGTAAACACCGGGGCTTATATGGCCCATACTGACGATCAGCCTGTCACGGCCCTCCCAGCACGGATCGCAGGGGTCGTGAGAGATGCTGCTGTAAAGCATCAACAGGAGGTGAAGCGAGGACATCGAACCGCCGGGATGACCGCTCCCGGCGAGCGTGGTAGCGACGATAATGCGCCGCATGCAGCTCAGCCACATATCACTCAACGTTTTTTTCTGCTGTTCGCTTAAACAAGCCTGGTCAAGCGAAATCTTAAACATTTGCGCCTCCCGAAATCTCTCGATCTGCCAGCTTTTTGAGTACCGAATCGACGAACTCTCCGACCGCCCGCACAAAGGGTGTATCTTCACCCCCGTTAAGTACCGGTTCCCCACGGTCTGCTCCTTCGACCACTTTCGGATCGAAAGGCAATTCTCCGAGAAAATCCACTTTCATGGCAGTCGAAGTCCTGCGGCCGCCGCCCGTTCGAAAAATGGGGATAAACTCGCTGCAGTGCGGGCAGAACAGTCCGGACATGTTTTCAACAAGCCCCAGAATGTCCAATCCCACCTTGCGGCAAAAGTTTATCGACTTTCTGACGTCGGCAAGAGCCACTTCCTGGGGCGTGGTAACGATCACCACCTTTGCGTCGGGAATTAGCTTCGAGATGCTCAGGGCCTCGTCTCCGGTTCCCGGCGGCGAATCTATCACCAGAAAATCCAGATCGTCCCACCTGCAATCGGCGAGAAACTGCTGTATCACGCCGTGCTTCAAAGGACCTCGCCAGATTATCGCCGAATCGGTGTCCTCCAGCATGGATTCGATTGAGACAATTTTCAGATTGGGCCTGTATTCATGAGGGACGATCTCCTGTTCGGCAGTGATGTCGAGTCGGCCGTTCAGCCCGAACATCTTCGGGATGGAAGGTCCGTGAAGGTCGATATCCAGAAGCCCGACCTGGTACCGGCTTTGCCTCGCAAGCCCCAAAGCAAGGTAGCTGGCAATGCTGCTTTTGCCCACTCCACCCTTGCCGCTCATTACCAGCACTTTGTTCCTGATTCGCGAGAGCTTACAGCCGATGAGTTCTTCTTTGGATTTCTTTTGTGTAGAGACCGAACAGCCAGCGCACGATTTTTGATCACATTTCATATTAAAACCGCTCCTTTAACGACGGTTGCCGGATGCCGGGGAAAAAGTGCCGTGTCCCGGTGGCGGCACCGATTTTTGCGCAAGGTAAAAGAATTTCACATTAGAAATTATCTTCCACGAAGTCAACTACGGACAGAAAACGGATAACTCTTATTGACCCGCGTAACATTAATTTTAAACGTTTGTATGAAGGTAACAACGAGCTTTTCGCCGGGGTCGTTTACTTTTGGTCCGGATACTGCTAACATCTGCTCGCATATGCGCCTTGTCACGGAACCAAAAACTTAAGACTCGGAAAGTCCTATGGAAGAACAAATTTCACTTCTGGAGGCGTTCCAGCGGGAATTCAATCTGCCGGAAGAACAAAAACGGATTCTGCAGCAATCCTTTTTCGTCGAATGCCTGCCGGTCATGGATGCTTTCGAGAGGATCGAGATCACCGATGAAGGCCGAATACTTCGAGTTCTGGCCGGGCATCTTGGCCTTCCGGTGCTCGAACGCGAAAATTATCCGGAAAAACCCGTGCTTCTGGAAGGCGTTTCGATGTTCTTTCTCCGCAAGCACGCTGTTCTTCCGATTCAGATGGAAAGCGGAAGAGTGCGGGTCGTGGTGAACGATCCGCTGAACCTGCCTATTCTAAACATCTTGTCCAGCTATTTTGGTGGAATGGAACTAAGCCTTTGTGTAGGCCAGCGCGAGGAAATCCGCACGGCTATCGACCGTCTTTACGGGACGGCGGCCCGCGAGGCCGAAGAGCAGTCCGGGATTACAATTGGTACAGACGGTTTCGAGGAAGACCTCGAACATCTCAAAGGGTTGGCCCAGGAAGCGCCCATCGTGCGCCTGGTGAACGTGCTGATCTCCAGGGCACTGGATATGCGCGCCTCGGACATTCATTTTGAGCCATTCGAGCGCGCCTTTCACGTACGGTCCAGGGTTGACGGTGTGTTGTTCGATCTCGACCAGCCTCAAAAGGCCATGCAACCGGCTATCATAAGCAGGCTCAAGCTTATGGCCAACCTCAATATCGCTGAACGCCGCCTGCCCCAGGACGGCAAGATCAAAATACGGTTTGGAAATCGCGAAGTGGACATTCGTGTATCAACCGTTCCGACCATCTACGGGGAGAGTGTGGTCCTGAGGCTCCTTGCGCAGGAAAGCGTTGAGTATGATCTCGGCACCCTGGGCATGAATGACAAAGACCTTGATTATATCAGCGGTCTGATCGAGCGCCCTTATGGGATGATTCTGGTTACAGGGCCGACAGGTTCGGGAAAGACAACGACCCTCTACGGCGTCTTGAAAAAGCTCAATACGGTTACACGCAAGATTATCACGGTCGAAGATCCCGTCGAATACCAGGTAAACGGGATTAACCAGGTGCAGGTCAAACCCCAAATTGGTCTCACCTTCGCGACTGCTCTGCGTTCCCTGGTTAGACAGGATCCCGATGTTTTACTGATCGGTGAAATTCGAGACAAGGAAACAGCCGATATAGCGATTGAATCTGCACTGACCGGCCACCTTGTCCTGTCCACCCTTCACACCAACGACGCCCCGGGGGCAATCACACGACTTCGAGATATAGGCATCGAGTCTTTTCTCATGGCGGATTCGCTTCTTACGATCATGGCCCAGCGTCTTATCCGCGTGCTGTGCCCTCATTGCAAAGAGGAGTATGAGGCGCGCGAAGTGGACAGGAACCGGATCGGAGAAATTTTGTCCGATCTGCCGCCCAGCCTCGGCCTCTACCGGAACAAGGGGTGCGAGAGATGCGGATATACCGGCTATCGAGGCCGACAGGGAATCTTCGAGATTCTGCCGGTCAATGAGGCCATAAGATCAGCCATCGTCGCCGGCAAAGATGCCGGCAGCATTTCCCATAAAGCGTTTGAGCTCGGCTATCGACCGCTGGTCCACCATGGGTTTCGAAAAGTGGTCGAGGGGATAACGAGCCTTTCCGAGATCCTGAGGGTAACAAGCCTTTCAATGAGCAGTGAAGAGTGAACTGCGAACCGTGAACAGAAAAGCCCATTCTTGGCTTCATCGTTTGCAGTTCGGGGATCACCGATCACGGAGTCTTTATGAGTTATTTTCAATACATGGCCCGAGATGCCGGCGGAGAGATCCACCGGGGGGTTATGGAAGCACTCTCGGAACAGGACGCCGCCAGGAAGCTCAAGTCCGGCAAGCTTTTCCCGGTCAGGATCAAAGCGGTAAAAAGTCAGGTCAGGCGGAGGGTCCCCGAAGAGCACATAATTCGCTTCTTTTTCGATCTCGCCGACCTTCTCGTTGCAGGCCTGCCGCTTGATCGCGCCCTTAGCCTCATAAGCTCCAACCAGACCAACAAACGCTTTCAGCGCATAGTCCAGGATTTGTTCGATAGCGTTCAGGCCGGAAACGATCTATCGGGCGCGCTGGGTCAATATCGAGACATATTCGGCGCCCTCTCAGCCCACATGATAAGGGCCGGCGAGGCCAGCGGCACTCTGGGACCTATCCTCAAGCGCTTGGCCCAGTATCTGGAGCAGCGGCGCGCGTTTCGACAATCATTGATTTCATCGATGATCTACCCGGTTATCCTGCTGGCGGTTTCTCTGGTTTCAGTGGTGGTCCTGCTCGTTTATGTGATTCCCAAATTCGCGCAAATCTTCCATGATCTTAATCAGAAAGTCCCTCTCCTCACCCAGATTATGGTCGACACCGGCGAGTGGCTTACAGAGTACGGATGGATGGTCCCGGTTATCATTGCAGTGGGTTTCTGGGGCGGCAAATACCTTCTCCGCCAGCCCGAGGTAAGGAAACTTCTGGATAAAGCTTTGTTCTGGGTGCCTTTTTCGCGTTATTTGATCCTGCACAGCGAGTTGACCCGCTTTTGTAGGACGCTTGGCACAATGCTCGAGTCGGGGGTCCCTCTTCTCAAAGCACTTGATCTCGGTCGTGAAATGATAATGAATGCGGTCCTCAGAGATTACATTGCTCCCTTGCATCAGGAAATAAAGATCGGGCGGTCGATGAGCAATTTTTTCCGCGCCCAGTCAGCTTTTCCCGCACGAATGGGAACCATGCTGCGCATATCCGAAGAGCAGGGCAATCTCGGAACCGGCATGCTTGCGCTCTCGGAATATTTTGAAAAAGAACTTCAAAAGACTCTTCAGAGGATCATGACCCTCATGGAACCTGTGGTGATCCTGTTCACCGGCGGAATAATCGCAGTGATGGTGATCAGCATGTTCAAGGCAATTTTCGCAATCAATGACATTAAGTTCTAGCGAGCTACCAACAGTGAACAATGAGCGGATCGCCGCACGAGGTTTTACTCTGCTTGAGATGATCGTTGTACTGGCGATCATCGCGGTGACTGTCGCCGTGGTTGTCCCCAAGGTGGGCTCCAACTGGAAGCAGATTGAAGACAGCGACTTTCTCCAGCAGTTCACGGAAGCAATAAAAAGATCGCGCCTCATCTCCATGAACAGAGGACGGCCGGTCGCATTCAGGCTCAATGGGGCCGCGCGGATTTTCGGTTTTGAAAACCCGCCCAGACAAGCAATACCACTTAATGTCGAGATATTTTCCGACAATTTGGAGAAAGATCCCGAAACGGGAGATTTCCTTGTTGTTTTTCATCCCGACGGTAGTTTCGCAGGAAACGACTTCGAAGTCACATTCGACCACGAGCGGACTTATCACGTTTATATACATCCACTGTTCGGCTCTGTTAGCGTGGAGAGGAAAAAATGAGCGGAGGACCTGTGACAGAAAACAGTGGACTGAAAACAGAAGACGGATGTTCTCCATTGCCCGTCCTCCGTTCCCCGTCCTCCGTTCGAGGCTTCACACTCCTTGAGATGATGGTCAGCCTGGCGATAGGCGCCTTGATCATCGGCGCTGTGATGGGGGTTATTTCCGAGTCACTCCGTTACAGGATGAATTTGAAGGAAAAGGCCTATGTTCAGCCTATATTGGAATCCGCCGCACAGCTCATCCTGGCCGATCCGGCAAGTGCTTTGAAGGGGGTTGTGCGCCTCACTGAGCTGGAAGGCTCTCCCGAGGTGGGCGTTTACATGGTCCCCGTTCCTCTCGACGATCAAATGTTGGGCGGTGGTAAATCCGGCCGGCTGTGTCGTGTGATGCTTAACTATAAATCCGCTGTTCTGGAATTGAGCTTAATAATTCCCAATAACGATTTGAAATAGAGGCGGGCCTGGATGGACGAAAGGCGCAGACAGGAAAATCCCCATACAAGCCCTTTGATAAACGGAGGGACATGCGAGGGATATATTCTTTGCGGGCGCCGTTGGATGCCGGTGGGCGTTTCAGGTTTCACACTGGTGGAATTGATCCTCGCCACGGCTATCTCTGCACTCGTGATCGGAATTATGGCGGTTTGTTTTTCGTTTACTCTGCGCGTATGGGAGGTCACCCAGAATCAAAAACCGGACCAGACTTTCCAACTGGCGGACCTGATCAAACGTCAACTGGCCGAATCCGATCCAACTCCTATCAAGTTCTCGGATACCCAAACGCATCCCCTGTTTTCGGCGCAACCGAACTCAATTGCTTTCGTGACATCTCATTCTGTAAGAGCGATCTCACAGGGCGTTCCGGTTGTCGCCCATTACACGTATGATGCAGATTCAAAGATGCTCTCCTACTCGGAACTGCCGCTGGACCCCTATCATCCGGCTTCCATCGAGAAGTTTCTGTCCGGCAAGAATTCCGGCAAACAGGCTGCAATTCATTATTATGGGGTCTCTTTCCCGCAATTTGAACTGGTTTATGCCGGCGCACAGGAAAAGCAGTTTTCGCAATCTTGGGATTCCTCTAATGGATTACCTGTGGAAGTCCTTATGGTTTGGAGAGGCAATGATTCGACAGTTCACTCTCAACTATGCATGGTCAATTCGCCGATCCCAACGGATGTCCAGCAGCAGAAGGCTCCGGCGCCGTCGGGAGTCAGCGGCCTGACCCCGGGGAATAATTGACGCAGGGAAACGGGGATTCGAAATGGCTGGTATTAGACAATTTACTGGGAAAAAATACGCATCCACACAAGCCGGGATAGTCGACATGCTCGCCCATTCCGATTCATGGAGTGTTGCCCAATGACTCCACTCGGCATCGCCCCTCGCAGCGTTCAAGCGCCCGCTCGTCGCTTTTTTCCTTTGCGTCGGTTTTCGGAAAGGGGTGTAGTTCTTATCGCGGTTCTTTGGTGCTGTGCTCTCATCATGTGGTTCGCATTCCAGATAAGCGCCCAGACCCGCCTGATGGGAGAGGACCAGCTTCACGCGATACGGGAATCGCGTGCCTTTTATCTTGCCGTTGGAGGGTGCTATGAAGCACTTGCGAGGATGGGCCAACCGCCTCCCCTCACTAGCGACCAATCCTCCAATCTCAATCTGAACTGGCAGCCGGATGGGCAGCCTCGCATAGTACAGTACAATAGCGGCATTGCCGTGGTGATTATGGAATCTGAAGATAAAAAGGTCAACGTCAACAATGTTCCGGATGTTCAACTCAGGCAAGTGCTTCAAAAGGCCGGTCTAAATGAATTGGCCTCCGAGCAACTGACTGACCGGATACTCGATTTTAACCATCCCGGCAATTTTCCCCGCCTTCACGGAATGAAAAAAGATGCCTATATCAATGCGGGCCTTACTTATGTTCCGTTCAACGGTCCGCTTACCAGCCTGGATCAGTTGCTGCTGGTGCCGGGTGTCAGCCGGCAGCTCTTTTACGGCTATGATCAGGGACCGGATGAAGAGATGGGCGAGTCTCCCGAGATTTTTCAGGATATTCTTATTCCGGCCAAAAATTCCCTTTTCGGGCTATTGACGATATACGGCAACAATGTAAACTTGCCGCAAGACTCGGGCGGGCAGCAGGAAGCCATGCTCAAAACGTCGTCATGGCAATCAGGAGGCGTTTACCGAATACTTTCGTTTGGGAAAACGGCGGACGGGCCTCCGAGTGTGGGCATTTGGCTCACCGTTCGCTTTGCGGGTGCCGGCGACAAAACCTTTCAAGTTTTGAGCAGGAAGGTGATGTGACACTGATTGCTAATTCGGAGCGGTGAGCCACCCATTGCAACGATTGACTCATCATACGCTAATCACCGCCCATGGAGGATATTTGTGCTTAAAAGCATAATAAAATATAGGCCGTCCAACCTGTGCGTTGTCTATCTGGAACCTCACAGGTTAGAAGTTGTGCATGCTCACAGGCGCTGGAGATCGTGGGAAATCGGAGCGCCTGAACAGTTCCATGTCCCAAAGGGCGAATCCGTTTTCGACCATATCCAGTATATGAACCTCAAACCGAAAGGCAGGAAGGGAAGCGCTCTGTTGGTCATTGTGTCGAGCGTTTTCTATTCCGTCCACAGTGAATACTATCCCCTATCGATGAAGGACCATCTCGATGATGCGATAAACTTCGACTGGCAGGAAAACATTTTCCAGGAACACGAAAGGACGTTGCATTTTCATGGACCGCCGGTCGAGTTGAACCAGCATATTTCGGTGCCTGTCTTCTCCATTCAGAGGGAAGTTTACGACAAATTGAACCAGGCGCTCAATGGAACGCTCTTTCACACCTTTGCCGTGGCGCCAAGTGCGCTGTCATTTTCGACTTTACTACCCGTGGTTGATGATGATGCGGAGGAGGAGAAGTGCGAGATCGTTGCCCGCAGTCTGGACGATGACAATCTTGAGGTGCACCGCTTTTACGGGCGTGTATTCCTTGGGTCCTCGATTATCTGCAAGTCTTCTCAGAGTTTGAAACTTTTCTGCGAGAGCCTCAAATGCCTCGACGACGGGCAGATCGAGCCGCACATTCATCTTGTCTGCGCGCCTGGCGAGTACAAATTTCATGACCCGGCTGCAATATGGGAAGAGATGGGCTTTCCTATCAAGGCGCGCGAGATCCAAGAGTCTTTTGTCACAAGCTGGCTCCACCGCCTGCTAAAACAGGATGCTATTCACACTTTCGACTCCGAAATCCTGTTGAAACCGTGGCAGGTTCCCCGCATTGCTGCGCCTCTGGCCGCCCTTGTCTTGCTTTTCATTCTGATTGGTTTCTACCACTCGTTCTCGGCAGAACGCATGGCTCAGACCAGCAGGCTTTTAAAAGTTCAGATCAACCAGCTCGAAACCCGGTGGAAACCCATCGAGGAGTTGCAGACGCGTGTTACCAAATTTCAGGAAGACCAAAAAACGCTCTCAGAGTTCAACCGCGATGACTATCAACTCATGGAGCTTTTGAGCTTCCTTTCGCAACTGACCCCTGACGACACATGGCTCAATTACCTCTCTCTTCGCAAAGGGCAGCTCATTCTGAGAGGCGAAAGCAAATCTGCGCTCAAGTATCTGGCAGAACTGTCCAAAATCGAGGGCCTGACAGATGTCAAATTTGCTTCTCCAGTAACACGGGACCCCGGGACCGACGCGGAGAGGTTCAACGTCCAGCTTCAGTTGGATATGGAGAAGCTGAAGAAGAGCTTCGAAGCACTGCCGCCTGAACCGCCCTCTGGAGTTTTGAGCGAAGTGCCGGCCATGAAGACGCCCGGCGCAGCAGAGAGTGTGCAGGATGACTCGCAGCCGCCGGATGAGCAGGAATCTAACGCTGCCTCTGAACAGGGCAAAACAACCGCAGAACCGCCCTCCCGGGAGACCACGCAATGAAATTCGAAAGACCGAATTTAAAATTTGGGGATATCAGAAAACAGCGGTGGCCAATAGTGGCTTCAGTTGTTGTGGTAGTCGTCCTGGCTGCAGCCCATTTTATCCTGATAGCTCCCATAATGGCTCAGAAAGAGGCGCTTGGTTCGAAAATAAAACAGCAGAAGGAACTGATTGCCAGATACGAACAAAAGCTTAACCAGAGCAAAAGCATTCAGGAAGACCTTGCAAAGCATTTGGCGGACATGAAGGATATGCACAGCAAGCTCTTCCGGGGGAGCGACCCTTACCAGCTTGCCGCTTCTCTTGGCGACCTGTTTTCGTCGAAGGGCGGGGCTGACGGGGAGAAGCTGGACATAAAGACCTATCAGGTGCTTGCCAGCCAGGAACACGGACTTTACCAGGAAGTACATCTCAGATTTAACCTGATGACCAACGTCGAAGGACTGCACTATTTTCTCGCCAGGGTCAAGAATTCCGAGTTCGCAATCCTGGTGCAGGAAATCAACATACAAAAAATTCAAAGAAATAAGGGACCCGATCTTGTGATTAACGTAATTCTTGCAGCTCTCATGGAAAAAGGAGAAAATCCCGATCGATCATCGACAGGTAAATAGTGAACTGAGAAACCATATTCTTTGATTCCTAAATTCCACAATTGCTCAAATTCTTAATTCTGTTGCGCATCCACTTATTATGATATAAGTACCGCCTAATTTGAGAGTGCCTGTCTGAAGTTCTCCGACAAGGAGGGGACCTTATATGAGAACTTGTCAAGCTATACTTGCAATAATATTGGTAATTGTCTTCGTCTCATGTCAATCTGCGCCGCAAAGCCCGGTTGGCCGGGTCCCGGTCTCGCAAAGTCGCGCGCCAATCTCTGCGGCCCCGGAAGCATTGCCTGGCGCCATATTGCAAGAATCAGAATCCAAAACTGACGTCCCCGCTGAAGGGGAAAAGGAGTCGGTTTCAAAAACCATTTCCATTGGAAGCAAGACCCCCCCTGAAAAGAAAAAGTCCCCGATAAAGCCGGTGATCTCTCCTGTACAGACCGGACTTTTAAGCCCCGCGACCCAGGAGATCCCCTCCGGTTCGCCTGGAGCCGGGCTAAAAGAAAAACAGCGTATTGTCCTTAATTTCGAGAAAGCAGATATTGCTGAAGTCACCAGCCAGATATTCAGCGATCAATTGAAACTCAATTACGTGATGGACCAGACCCTCCAGGGCCGCATTAGCATGTACATTGAGGGTGATTTCGATAATGACGAACTGCTGCAGATGGTCACAAGGGCCTATGAGGCCAATGGGATCAGCGTTATTCCCAGGAAAGGGTTTTATTTCATCCAGCTTTCCCAAAAGACGGGAGGCAGCGGTCTTCCCGTGGCAAATCCGCAATTGCTGGAAGATGAAAAGGGAACAAGGCCCCTCATAGTAATCTACCGGCTCAGGTTCATGGACCCCAAGCAGGCGACCAACCTGCTCACCCCGTTCTTGACCCCCGGGAGAAAGATCACATCCGACCCCCTTAGCAACAGCGTCATCTTTGTCGAAGACGGCGATAACGCAAGGGTCCTGGTCAACCTTATCAAGACCATCGACATAAACGTTCTCCAAGAGGTCAGCATGGAGATCGTGCCCCTTAATTCAATATCTCCCCAGGATGCGGTTCAGGGGATGGAGGCCCTTATGGGCAAGCTTGGTGGGCTCAAAGAGAGCGCCCTCAAGAACAGCCTGGCGCTTCTGCCCCTGACCAATTTCGGCGGTGTGCTGGTCATGGCTCAGAACCCCGAACTGCTCAAATCGGCCAGGCAATGGCTGCAGGCACTCGACGTTCGAGGGACCGGGAACCAGGAAGAAATCTATGTCTACTTCGTCCAGAACGGCCTGGCGCGCGATATTGGCCAGATTGTAAGTTCAGTGCTCGGCATACAAACCGCTGGCGGGATGGGACAGCAGATCGTCCCATCGGGCACTAGGCGTGCAGGGACCGGCACTTCCGGCTTGGGTGGCATGGGCGGCGGCATGGGCGGTGGCCTAGGCACCGGAGGCGGTCTCGGTAGCAGCTCCTCTGGCGGCGGTATGGGCAGTTTGGGCGGCATGGGGTCAAGCTCGGGGTCTACCGGCGGGCTTGCCGGAAGCTCATACGGAAGTACGGCTTCCCGAGGCGCCGCCACAAGCACCGGTTCCACTAGGGGCGCCGCGGGAACTGCAGGCGCGGTGAACAAGCCCGGCGGCATCTTTACCGGTGAGGTGATGCTGATTCCTGACGAAGTGAATAATGCAATAGTCGTCCGTGCAAACGCCGTTGATTACGGAAAAATAAAGAAGGCGATCGAGTCCCTCGATATTCTTCCCAGGGCCGTTTTAATCGAAGTGATGGTTGCCGAAGTCGATTTGACAAAAGAATTCAGCTACGGGCTGCAATATTTCCTGCAGAAACAAGGCGGCGGGTTCGGCCTCTCTTTCGGAGGACTTGGCCCCGGAGCCACCGTTTCGGGTTCCAGCACCACTACCACCACTGGCTTCCCTCCTGTTCTCAGCACATTATCTGGAGCGGGGGTCGCCATGTCCTGGGTGGCGAACGCGCAGAACGTAGCTGTCCTTTTGAGCCTGATTGCCTCAAAAACGAACGTTACCGTCCTGGCCACCCCCACTCTGCTGGCCACCGACAACACGGAGGCGACCATTACCGTTGGCGGCCAAACGCCGATTCCCACTGGATCTTATGCACCCATCGGATCTACAAGTACCGGAACTACCGAAGCTTTCAGCACCATCGAATACGCCGAAACAGGCGTGATCCTGGATATTACTCCGCACATTAACGCCGGCGGCCTCGTTCGGCTGGAGTTGCAAATGACGGTCCGAAACGTTGGAGCCAATGCTACCGTTGGCGCTGCCAATACCGCGCCCACCTTCACCGAAAGAGACGTAAAAACCACCCTTCTGGCTCAGGACAGTCGCACGGTCGTGATCGGTGGAATAATCAACTCCTCGAACACAGCCGTTAAAGGTGGAATTCCATGGCTCCAGGACATACCCCTTATTTCACCGCTTTTCTCCGCTCGAAGCAATGAATTGGACCGGACCGAACTCCTGGTGGCCATAACTCCGCACGTCATAGACCAGAGAACTTCCCAGGCGCCGGCCGAACTCCTCCAGAAGATGCAAAACCTGAGGCAGAGAGTCGGACAGTGATATCCGACAGGATACACTCTGTGCAGTGACAGGTGTCCGGAAGCAGCACCGGTCTCATAGACATATCACTTGAAATTCTATCGGGACGTGATAAGGTTTGGCGGGTGGTTATGGGGTTGTCGCTGGAGCTGTTTCGAGTGGAATTTGGCCCCCAAAAATTATTTTTCGATCCTGATTTGGGAAAAGCATCTGGTGATCCACCAGGTTCCCGGAAACGAGGAGAAAGCATATGGATTTTAAATTGAGCGAGGAACACCAGTTGATTCGGCAGAGCGTACATGAATTTTGCGACAAATACGTTTGCCCTATCGCGGACGAAACGGATCAGCAAGCAAAGTTTCCGGCCGAAACGATGAAGAAACTGGCCGAGCAGGACTGGATGGGAATTCCATATCCGGTCGAGTTCGGCGGGGCGGGCGCTGACTACTTGAGCTACGTCATCGTAGTCGAAGAGCTGTCCCGTGCCTGTGCTGCCACGGGATTTATCCTTGAGTGCCACACTTCCCTGGCCTCTTATCCGTTGTTCAAGTTTGGAACAGAGGAGCAGAAGCAGCAATGGCTAACACCGCTTTGCAAAGGTGAGATGCTCGGCGCGTTCGCTCTGACGGAGCCGGGGGCAGGGACCGACGCCGCCGCATCCACCACCGTCGCAGTGCTTGACGGAAACCAGTGGGTATTGAACGGCAGCAAGATTTTTATCTCCAACTCACCAGTTGCCGGAATGATCATCGTTTTCGCGATGACGGACAAATCGAAGGGAACCAAGGGAATCAGCGCGTTCATAGTCCCGGCAGGCACGCCCGGACTGAAGATAGGAAAGCACCTTAACAAGATGGGAATTCGAGGGTCCCTCACCGCCGAAGTCTTCCTCCAGGATTGCCGTATACCGAAGGAAAACCTGCTGGGAGGCGAAGGTCAGGGCTTCAAGATAGCAATGATGACACTGGACGCGGGCAGGGTTGGAATCGCGGCCCAGGCGCTCGGCATTGCTCAGGCTGCCCTCGATGAGTCCGTTAAATACTCGAAGGAAAGAATCCAGTTCGGAAAACCGATCGGCACCTTCCAGGCCGTTCAGTGGATGATCGCCGATATGGCTACCGACGTTGAGGCTTCCAGATTCCTCACTTATCATGCCGCATGGTGCTACGATCAGGGCATGCCCTACAGCAAGGAAGCGGCAATGGCAAAGCTGTTCGCCTCCGAAACAGCCACGCGCCAAACCGACCGGGCAATTCAGGTCCACGGCGGCATCGGCTACATCAAGGGGACCAAGGTTGAACGACTTTACAGGGACGCCAAAATAACGGAAATTTACGAGGGCACCTCGGAAGTCATGCGGATGGTCATTTCCGGCAACTTGCTTCGGTAAACCTCATAGAAAAGAAACGTGATGCTTAGAATCATTACTTGTTTCAAATGGGTCATCGATGATGCCGATATCCGGGTTGATGCCGAATCGCGGAAACTGAATCTGGCCCGCGCAGGATATAAGATCAGCACGTACGATCGCAATGCGATTGAGGAAGGCGTGCGGATTCAGGAACAACACGGGGGTTCTGTGGCGGCGATTACCGTTGCCCCCCCGGCCGCCAGGCCGTGTCTTAAAGACGCCCTGTCCCGGGGCCCGGACGCCGCGTGGTTCGTAAACGATCCATCCTTCGCCGACCTGGATGCGAGCCAGACTTCAGAAATACTCGCCAGGACTATAAGACCGCAAATTGAATTCGACCTTATCCTCTGCGGGGAAGGATCGGGAGACCTATACTCCCAACAGGTTGGCCCGGCTCTGGCTGAAAAGCTCGGCATCCCTTGCGTAACATGGGTCAACAAGATCGCCTTCGATGAGAAGAACAGACAAATCATCGCAGACCGGAAGCTGGAAGAGGGCATGGAGACTGTTTCGTGTCCGCTTCCGGCTCTGGTCGTGGTTTTGCCTGACATAAATTCACCTAGGATTCCAACTCTTAAACAGGTGCTCGGCGCGGCTAAAAAACCCGTTCATAACGTCACCCTGGAGACATTGGGGGAGATTCCCGAGGTGAGTGTGAGGACTGAGAGAATTCTCGCGGCAGTTATGGACCGGCGCCGAATAAGGGTTACCGGCGATGCCGAGGGGATTCGATCGGTGGTTAACTCCCTGATAAGAGACGGGGTGATTCCATAGGAGAAATCGCAAATGGCGGGAATTTGGGTTTTTGCTGATAACCGGGACCGGGTCATGGAGCTTCTGAGCGCTGGGCGCAGCATTGCCGATGGTTTTGGAAGCCGGCTTGTCGCCTTCGCCGCCGACAGGCGGCAGGCAGGAGATTACATCGATTGCGGGGCCGATGAAGTCTTCCTTTTACCCGCAATGCAGCAGGATCAGCCGCTCGAATCCGTGGTCCCTGTTCTCGCTGATGCCGCTGGAGAAGAGAACCCTGACGTAATACTGATCGGGGCAAGCTCCCGGGGGAAGGAAATCGGCGCCAGATTGGCGGCCAACCTTAATTCGGGTCTTTGCAGCGGATGCATCGGCTTCGAACTGGATATTTCGACAAGAACTCTCAAAATGGACAGGCTCATCTTCGGTGGCGCCGGTGTCCAGACTGTAGTCTGTACGCAAAGTCCTCAAATCGCAACGGTGCCCCCCAAGACTTTTGATCCCGCTTTGCCCGAACCGGGCAGGACCGGAGAAGTCCATGAGATGAAAGCTCCTCCGCCGTCGCCGGTGAGAGTACTTGACCGGGTGCCTCGCCAGCGGGACTCTGTAGACATCACCGAGGCGAAAATCGTGGTCTGCGCCGGCCGAGGTCTCGAGAAGAAAGAGGACCTTGACCTCGTGCACGGCCTCGCCGATGCGCTCGGTGCCGAAGTCGGGTGTTCCAGACCGGTTGCAGAGGAGCTCCAATGGCTTCCCGAAGAGGTCTATATCGGCATTTCCGGGAAAAAAGTTAAACCGTCTCTCTACATCGGTGTAGGGGTCTCCGGCCAGGTCCAGCATATTACCGGGATCCGCGACAGCAAAGTAATTATGGCTATCAACCGGGATGAAAACGCTCCCATTTTCGAAGCCGCTGATTACGGGATTGTCGGCGATTTATACCAGGTTATTCCCAAATTGATCGAAGAACTCAAAGAAGCCCTACGGACTTAGTGGTGGATTACGATGGCGGATGACAAATTCACGGCGATCGTCGTAGGCGCAGGACCTGCGGGGAGCACGGCGGCGATGACGCTTGCCAGGGAAGGTTGCGATGTCTTGCTCGTCGAGAAGGGGCCTTCTCCCGGGGCAAAAAATATGTTCGGCGGCCGGATGTATTGCCACGTCTTGAACCGGCTGATTCCGGAGTTCTGGGAGCAAGCCCCGGTCGAAAGAGCGGTGGTGAGTGAAAATATAACCTTTCTGAACGAAGGACGCAGTGTCTCGCTGAGTTGTCGAAACGAGGACTGGGCGAGGCAGCCTTTCCATTCCTTTACGCTGCTCAGGGCCGAATTCGACGCATGGCTTGCTTCCAAAGCCGAAGAGGCAGGGGCTGTGCTGGCCTGCAATGTGCGGGTGGATGACGTTTTGTTCGAAGGGGGCAAGGTTGTAGGCATCCGAGCCGGTGAAGACGAATTATTTTCCGATGTGGTGATAGCCGCCGACGGCGTAAACTCGATCATTGCTCAGAAAGCCGGGCTTGCCGGGATGGCTTCGGCCTCTCAGGTCGCAACCGGAGTTAAAATGGTGGTCGAACTCCCGCCCGATCTCATTGACCAGCGATTTCAGTTGTCGGGCAACGAAGGGGCCGTTATACTTTTCGTTGGCGATTGCACCGCCGGAATGCAGGGAGGCGGATTTCTGTACACCAACAAAAACACGGTTTCCCTCGGGCTGGTCATAAATACGGCCCGCCTTCAGCATTCGGACCGGAAGCTGCCGGACCTGATCGAGGACTTCAGGAACGGGCCGCATATTGCCCCGCTGCTGGAAGGTGGAGAGGTCGTCGAGTACTCAGCCCATCTCGTTCCCGAGGCCGGAATGGCAATGATGCCCCAACTTTTCGGAGACGGCATTCTGGTAACAGGTGATGCTGCCGGGCTGGTCCTCAACCTCGGCTTCATCGTTCGAGGAATGGATTTTGCCGCTGCTTCCGGGGAAGCTGCGGCCAGGGCGGTTTTGGAAGCGAAAACCAGGGGCGACTTTTCACGTTCGGCCCTCGGCACCTACCGAAAGCTCCTCGAAGAGAGCTTCGTGCTCAAAGATCTGGAATTCTATTCGAAAGTACCGGTGTTCATGGATAATCCAAGGCTTTATGAGAAATACCCGGGGTTGGTCACGTCGGTCATGTCGGACCTTTTCACCGTTGATGGAGCGCAGCCGCAGAGGCTCCTGAAAAAAGGCCTTGCAGAAATGAAAAAAAACGGAGTCAGCCTGACCGGCCTGGCGACAGACTGCTGGAGAGGAGCTTTTTGGCTGTGAAACGTCTGAGCGTCGAGCAACTTCTCGGGATCGACAAATTCATGGTCGACGACGAGGAAGCACATATAGAGATCGATAAGGAAGTATGCAGGGGTTGCGCCACAAAGCCTTGTACCTTCGCCTGTCCTGCGGGGCTTTACACTGTCAAGGCAGGAGAAATCAGCTTCGATCACGCCGGTTGCCTCGAATGTGGGACTTGCAGGCTGGTTTGCCCACATTCGGCCAGGGCGATCGCCTGGCGTTATCCGCGCGGCGGATTCGGCATCCAATACCGCTACGGTTAGCTTTCAAACTCGTAATTCGTAATTCCTGAGCCTCTTGCAAAACTACTGCGGAGCCGGCCTGCGGAGTTGCCGCTCGCTCGGAAGCTCAACCCCGGTCGACGAGCCTGGCGGCAGAACGAAGGGCGACATCCCTGATGCTCGAGACCTTCAGCGACTCCAAGCGTTTGCAGACCGCCGCCCAGCCCACTCCGAGATATCGCGCCGCCTCCGCCGAGCTGTTTCCTTCCCGGATCAATCGCAAGGATACGTCATCATTAATCTTTTTCAGGGCCATGGAAACTCCTTCGGAACATCATGGAAACACTTGACTGCGTGTTTCCATGAGGGAAGGGTAAAGTGAGTTCCGTTCGATATTCGTTTTTCATCCGCCATGGAAACAGATGGAAACACCAGGGGTCCCGAGGCCGGGTGTTTCCATCGGTAAGGAGTTGTGATTGCAAGGTTTTTTGTGTTGCATGGAAACATCTTGGAAACACTTAGGGGAAATGGAGCGAGTAAAAAGGCAAAAGTGAGAAGCAAAAAAGATGGTGTACGCCTGCGTCGCCTTCTTCTCTCGCTGCCTTCGGCCCGGCGCTGGCAAATTCAATAGTGAGAGTGCGCCAAACAGTACGCGCCACGGAGGGCAGACGACAGACGACAGGAGTAAGTGAAAAAGCAGGGAGCGGGGAAGACAGGGCTGAGTATCAGGCGCCCATTTGCCGGAAGATTCCATAAAGACCTCTCAAGTACAGCGAGCGGTAAACCGCGAGCAGAAAAAACTGCGGGCGCCCCGAAAGGAAGGGAACAAACGCCAGGAAAAGTTTTGTCGCGCGGCCGTCACCCCGGCCATCTCGCAAGCATCCCGCCACAGGTTGAGAGGGGGGGATAGACGGACTTTCCGTGTGCCCGGGACTATCTCGAACATTATACTTCATTATGAGATGTCACTGCAAGAATAATGTGAAGTGATTATGTCACTTTAGGAAGTGGGGCAAGAAATGCAATTAGGATCGTAATTCCTAATTCCTGATTGTGTTCTCGCTACGGTTAACGTCTTAGATTTTAGGCCATTGCCTCGCAATTTCGAAAAGGGTCCTCACCCCGAATCCGGTTGCTCCTTTTCGAGAAAAACCGGTGTCTTTGTCCGTCCATGCGGTACCGGCAATGTCCAGGTGTGCCCAGGGGATTTCGTTCGGTACGAACTGTTTTAGAAAGATCGCCGCAACGATTGCCCCCGCGCCTCGGTCTCCAACGTTTTTCATGTCGGCCACATCGCTTTTCAAAGAATCAAAATACAAATCCCACATCGGCAGCGGCCAGAATCTTTCCCCAACAGAGGCGCCAACTCGCTGGATGAAGCCGACCAGATCTTCCTGGTTGCCCAAAACGGAGGCGACCTCTCTGCCAAGAGCGATGATGCTGGCTCCGGTAAGGGTTGCAATATCGACCATGAGCCCTGGTTTGAACCGAGATGCGGCGTATGACAGAGCATCACAGAGAACGAGCCTGCCTTCCGCGTCGGTGCTGATGATCTCGACAGTCTGGCCCGAATAGGTGCGAAAGACGTCTCCAGGTTTATATGCTTTGCCGCCCGGCATATTTTCCGTACAGGGCAGAATACCCACAACCCGCTTTTCAAGACCGATGCGGCCGATAGCCTCAAAGACCCCGAGCACGGATGCCGCCCCGGCCATGTCCTGTTTCATATCCTCCAGTTTATCCCGGGGTTTTAGCGAAATGCCTCCCGTATCGAAAGTAATGCCCTTGCCGATGAAAACGACGGGCGAATCGTTTTGCGCGCCGGGCGGCGCATGTTCGAGGACGATGAACAGCGCGGGTTCGGAACTGCCTTTGGCGACTGCGGCAAAGGCCCCCATGCCCATGGCAGTCGCCGAATCCAGGTCAATTATTTCAATTTTGAAACCGAACCTTGAAGCCACTTCGGATGCAGTCTCCGCGATAAATCGGGGAGTCACCCGGTTGGCCGGCGATATGGTCAGGTCTCTGGCAAGCACAATCCCGCTTACTTCAGACTCAGCCAGGGCGGCGGCTTCCCTGAGCGCTGGCCCGGGGTCCTGGTCGCTAAGAAGCAGGATGGCCTGGGGATTTCGCTCGGCGTCGGCATTTTTGGTCTTCATTTCGTTGAAACGGTGAAGGCCGGCCATCGCGCCGGTGAGACCCTCACGCAGCAGGACGTGAGCGGAGCACGAAGACGAGCCTGCAACCCCCACCTTGCACGGAAACCCATCGAACGCCGATATCGGGATCACCGGCCGTTCAACGCCCATGCCGCAGCATTTTCTAAGAGCAAACGCTTCGGCATTTTTAAGCTTTTCCGTTTCGAATTGTTCAGCGGGGCCAAGACCCGCAAGAATTACGCGACGGACCGCCCTTTCACCGGCCGGCGCATACACGACGGCTATCTCGGAGGCCTTGCCTTGAAAGTCGGAAAGGGCCGCGGAGCCGGCGAGCCACTTCCCGCCATTTTCAAGAAATTCCCTAAAGCCGGAGAGGTACTCGTGGGGCTTTTCGAAAACGAAGAAGATGAGTGCGTCAGCACGCCATTCATTGCGGGAAACGATCTGCCATTCGATCTGCATTTGAAATCCTGTAAAGCACAAGCCTGTCAGGCCCTTCCGGAGCTTCGCACCCGGGGCTGGAATTTCGTCCTTGTTTAAAATTTCCTTCGCGTCATAGCATAAACAGCCCTTTTAAATAATAATAATTCGAAAAAGGAATTGACAAAAAAAAAGCATCGGTGAATAGGTAAAAGGATTAATGGAAGTCTACGGGCGGGGAACGGAAAAAGAAATATATCCGTTTTCCGCCCTCTATCTTCTATTCCGATATCTTACATCTGCAAGAGGAGAAATTCGCATGAGCCAAAGAGTCTCAAATTTCAATCCGGGGCCGGCTGCGCTGCCCCTGGTTGTGCTGGAGCAGGTAAAGATGGAGATGCTGGACTTTCGTGGCTCCGGCATGTCGGTGCTCGAAATAAGCCATCGGTCCAAGAGTTTCGAAGCCGTTCTGGACAGCGCCGTCCAGAGGGTCAAGCGGCTGCTCGGACTCGACGACAGCTATGATGTGCTCTTCATCCAGGGAGGTGCAAGCCTGCAATTCTCCATGGTCCCGATGAACCTTGCAGTTCCCGGCAGGCCCGCCGATTACGTCAATACCGGGACTTGGGCGACCAAGGCCATAAAGGAAGCACGGGTACTGGGCAAAGAGGTCCGCGTGGTCGCTACCTCGGAGGACAAAGAGTTTACCTGTATTCCCGAGGAAGTCCCTGTCAATGCCGATGCCGCCTACCTGCACATTACTTCGAACAACACGATTCGGGGCACCCAGTGGAAAAATTTCCCCGACACGGGGCACGTTCCTCTGGTCAGTGACATGTCCTCGGACATACTCAGCCGAAGGTTCGATCCGCGCCCTTTTGGGCTGATCTATGCCGGCGCCCAGAAAAACCTCGGACCGGCGGGAGTTACCCTGGTCATCGTTCGCAAAGACATGCTGGAAAGAGTTCCTAAAGAAATCCCGTCCATGCTCAAATACACTACCTATTCCGAAAATAAATCCCTCTACAACACGCCCCCCTGCTTTTCCATCTACGTATGCGAACTGGTGCTGAAGTGGATCGAAGAAACCGTTGGCGGTCTGGACCGCATTGAACAGATAAACGAGGAGAAGGCCCGGCTTCTCTACGATTTTATCGACAGCCAGAGCTTTTACCGAGGAACAGCCAGACCGGATTCACGATCGCGCATGAACATTACCTTTCTGATGGCTGAGGCCGGACTGGAAAAAGAATTCCTCGCCGGAGCGGATGAAGAAGGATTGGTTGGTTTGAAAGGACACCGCTCGGTCGGCGGATTTAGAGCTTCCATCTATAATGCGATAACCATCGAGGCGGTAAAGGACCTCGTCGCTTATATGAAACATTTTGCATACAAACGAGGTTAGCGAGGGCAAGAATAGATATTCTGAAGAAGAAAGCATCCTCTTGTAATACGAAGTTGCGTTCAGGGTCGGGGTTTATCCCCGACCGCTTCTTGAAAACAACTCGGTATAAGAACCGCGAGCCATAGAATTTTTATCGGCTTCTCAGGAAAAAAAAGAGCCGGGCTTCGGGAGGACAGCCCGGCTCAACCTTGGGGAATTATGTTACGGACTGGAAATATATTATGCATGAAGCGGTTACAAAAAAGTTACAGTCCGCCGCTGTAAGCAAGACAACCGTATTGGCGTAACATGCTGATTTTTGTACTCTTATTCAAGCGCGCAGTTTGCTGCTAACATCCCGAAAAAATTTTTCTCCTCGGGACCTCCAGATTTGTCTTTTCCTCAGTCCCTGAAACTCCCGGCTTTCTCAATTCACAGTCTAGAGTCCATCCGAAAAGTGGCCAATTTGTCTTGTAGGGCTGAGGTGGAGGCTTCCAGCCGCGACCAGAGCCAAGTTGTGGCTGGAAGCCGCTCCTACAGGGTAGGTTTCAGGATGGGCACTAGTCTAGAGGGGCTGGGGCTTGTGCTTACCCGGGTCGAAAGCCTCTTTTCCCCTATGTGTCAGACCTTCATGACCAATATCGAGATCGAGTATTCCGGCGCCACTTCCACTGGCGGGATCGGAAAAACCAAGCTCCACACAGCTCTCCTCCGCAAGATTGCAACTATGGGAGCGCGAACGGGTCAGAAAAGCGTAAAGGATCATTGCTAAGCCGGCCAAAGAAGCAGCCGTAAACATCAGAGTAAGGTAGAATCGAGTCATACGAAACTCCTTGGAGCGATATTCCACCGGTTGCCGGGATAGATTTTCACCTCAATCTTATAATGGCCCCGGTCCCGCGGACGAAAAACGACACGCTCGAACGAATACATCGTTCCGAGCTCAAGAATCGCGCCCTGAGGTGAATCGAGACTTCTTGAAAAAGTGAAATAAACCCTGCGGTCGACCGGTCCTACCCTGCGCACTTTCACCCTTATTTTGTCACCCAAATGCACTTGTGCTACATCGAGGCGGCGGTATTGCGCCGGGTCGAAGTCAAACCTTATCACAACCGGCTTCGAAGAGCGAGTGGGGGCAGCCTTCCGTGCGTAGCTCGCATGATGCTTGGATTCGGATTTGAGGCGGGCGCGCAGCCGATTTTCGTCAAATCCAGGCTTGCGGGCTGCAGAGGCCCCGTCCGAATAGGGCGGCCGGGTTTGCGCAAATCCCGGAACCGTGGCCCCGGGCTGCTGGCCGGGATAGCGCCTCTCACCCTGCCCCACCTGCGGTATGGGGACCGGTTTTTCGGCCGATGGGCCTCCGGCCAGAGACGCGGCCTGATCTGCCTTATTCACCCGCCCGCCAGGCGAAACACTTCCGGATTGTGGCGTTGGGCTTGTCGATTCGGCGACTCCCGCAAGCGGATTGCCCCCGGATTGCTGCCCGGGGCCGAGTTCCGCCAGTTTGACAGACTCACTCGATCCCGGCGGATACATCACCCCCGTCTGCAAAAGTCCAAGACCTGCAAGCCCAACAACCAGCAAAACCGTTCCGAAACCGATGATAACCCCGCGATTAATCACGTTGTCCCCCCGTTTTTTAGGTTTTGACCAGTCTGACGTTTGACAAGCAATTTTAGTCGACAAAAAATTTCGCGATTATATACTTGACACAAGGCTTCTCCTGTGCTATCTTGGGTTTGTGGGTGATTAATTTTTCTTTTCCGACGGTTTTTCCTTTTCGGCATCGAGGTTCTGGACATGCCTTTTAATATGTTTGACAGCTTTCGGGTGGAACACGTCAGCGATCAACTCATCGCTGGTCATATTTTTAGGGTGCTTTGGTTCCTTGTTTTTCATGGAGGTGCTCCGTGGACGTTAATTTGATGAGTCTCATTGAACAATATAGCGATGATGCCAAATGCCGCGACAGGCTGGAGGCCCTGAAATGGCCGGATGGAGTTAAATGCCCTCGTTGCGGATCGAACAAGATAAGCCGCATAAAGAAGCGAGGCCAATTTGATTGTGATGCCTGCCGTTACCAATTTTCGGTTACTTCTGGGACAATCTTTCACGATTCCCACCTGCCGCTCTGTAAGTGGTTTCTCGCTATCTACCTAATGTGTGAATCCAAAAAAGGGATTTCTGCCAACCAGCTTAAAAGAAGTTTGGGTATAAGCTATAAGACTGCTTGGTATCTTTGCCATCGCATCAGAAGGGCCATGCTGCAAGATTCTGATTCTCCTCAACTTAAGGGCATAGTAGAAGTAGACGAAACCTACATAGGCGGTAAATATGATAAGCGTAGAAAACGCGGACCATATGAAAAGCAACCGGTCATGGGGCTGATCCAAAGACAAGGTAAGTTTGAAGCAAAGACAATTCCTTCTACGGGGAAGAAGATTCTTTGGGGTGTTATTAATGATAGAGTCTGCAAAGGTTCTGAAATAATGACCGATGAACTCCAAGCTTATACGCATCTTGATAAAGCTGGCTATAGGCATGAAGCCGTAAAGCACAGTCAGGAAGAGTGGGTACGCGGAGACGTCCATACGAATAGCATAGAAAACGCTTGGTCCCTTTTTAAGCGTTCTATCGTAGGTTCTTATCATCAAATCAGCACAAAGCATATGGACGCCTACCTTGATGAATTTGAGTGGAGATTCAATGGTCGTGACAATGCGTATCTTTTCCGTGACACTCTCATGAGATTGCTCAATGCTCCCAAAATGGAGTTTAAAGAATTAACAGCAAAATCAGCCTAGCCTCTCAGTTATATCTATTCCCTGCTACTTTAATTTGCATGAAATCGGGAGGGAATTTCACATCAACTTGGTATAGGGTGCCTTCTATATTAAACTGTGTTTTTAAGATGTCCAATAGTGCTTTCGCTTCTTGAGATGAATGATCGTTCGCCGACGCTGGATTAGAAGATACCTCTATTGCCAAGGAACCAGAGAAAAATTCTGGATCGGAAAAACTATCTCCAGCAACTGTCCATCCCCCTATCCGAAGTCCGGTTTCTAAGTGTTTGGCAAAATCGCGAGCCTCGCGTGTTGTGTCGCTTATGATTGATGCTGAACTAGGTTCAGATTCCTTTAGTATTAATACTAGCCTTTTCACATCAATCACCCAGCCTATGGATACACCATTGGTAGTGCTCTTGCCTTCGAAGTTAGCCGTGAGATTTCTAACGTTGCTTTCGCTTTTCTGATCGGATGAGCCACCAGCCACTGCACCGCCTGAACTAAATGTAGTGTACGTCTGTGTCCTGCTAGAGTTTGGCACTTCTATTGGCGTCTTTGCTAAAGAGTCTACAAGATATTGCTTAGTGTCTTGAAAATCTTGCGATAGTTTTTGATTGCTATTCAATAACTCTTGATTGCTTTGTAGTATTTGCTGATTAGTGAGTGATAGTTCGTGATTACGTTGTTCACTTAGTTCCTTATTAGAAATACTATAATGCATACTAATGAATCCAGCCATTCCTAATCCCAGAAAGATCCATGTCCAAATATTACTATGGTTTTTAGAAGGAAGGCGTGAAGACATAATGCCTCCTAACACACTTATTATCACCGTAATCGTACCCTGTAAATATTCTGGGTTCATGGTTTTCAAATCCCCAAAGGCAAAGCAAGTCGAGATGAGATTCACCGTTCCCATAGAAAATCATAATACCCCTCCTTGTGTCAAGTGCATAATCGCGAAAAATTTTAGTCGACAAAAAAAATGAAGGCGGACCCTCACTGCGTTTCGGGTCTCCCGCTATCTGCGTCTCAGCGGGTGATGCGTATAGTCCGCGCCCGATCTTTTGTGAAGGCGGAAGACTCAAAGGGTCGGCGACAAAGGAATTTAGGCCGAACTGAGGAATTGCGAGCTGAGGGAAGGTTGGTATATATAGAAAAGGGTGGAGGATTAGAGATGACCTGCTCAAACTTCACACAGATCTATCACTTGTTATACTTATTATTTCCGAGTAGATGTCCTTTATCTCATCTTTTATTTCTAAAATCAAATCTTGCGCATCCGAGCTTTGTATATGATCCTGCTCCATTGCCATATATAATTTGCAAAGTCTAGCCAGCGCATCGTGAAGGTAGGTAAGTTCCGTAGTAGTATTCATGTCACAGCCTCACTAGCAGCACTTAACCACATTTTCTGAAGCTGTTCAATAGGGTCTATCATGTATTTTCAGCGGTGGGCACGGTAATTGACAATACTCGGCGCCATCTCTGGGAGCGGGTTGCGGGTTTAAAACCTTGAACTTTCAACCTTCATGCGACGACCGGCTTGCTTTTATAGCCGGGAGTTGTTATACTTTTAGTATCTTGCTTCAGTTCGAATTCCTACGCGGTCCTCTGGACAGGGGTGTCCGTTCGTTGGGGAAAGCGTCGAGAGCCGTATCGTAAGGGTTTCGGCGAGCATTCGATGGAGCAGGATTTGGGTTTAACCCTCACGGGGAGGTGGGAATTGGAAGTACCGACCTAGGCCCCCTGGACGCACAGCGCATCTGGGGGGCCTTAATTTTGTTCGAATGTGGACCACAGGGGACACGGTTGTGGACTTAACGAGGAGCGGAAGTCCCACCTCCAGCATCTATCGAACATTTCGTAAAATCAATCTGCTTGCCGCATTTCCCACAGACATGCTTTTGGTCGAATTCATCCGAGAATATTTCTTTCTCTTCCCCGCATTGCGGACATCGACATGAAAAAGACTGAAGATTCTTTAATTGCTCGAACCCCGGACAATTTTGCGGTGTAGTCATTTGTCAAAGCTCCTCTCAAATAGTTGAAGTAATGATCGGCCCCGATTTCCCCGGACGTGGGACGTTAACATTGCCCGGCTCCGGGGAAAAATCCTTTGTATCGATGTGAACAAAATCGTTTTTCAGGACAAGCCGAAGCCCATAGAACCGAACTCCCTCAAGCTGGCCCTGGCCTCCTCGACCGTGGTTCCGAGTTTCCAGGGTTCCATGAACCCGCACAGCATGAGCTTCCAGCCTTCCTCATCGTGCAGGATGTCGGCATCGTCTTCGCACGTGATGCCGCACCCTTCCTCGCCCAATATTTCAAGCAATGTTTCCCTGATCTGCTTCTGGTCATCCATATCAGAATCCTCCGTTTAAATTTACCGGGGTATTTGTCGTTATATGATCACGATTCTTTTCTTTTTAATTACGATCGTTCGGTAGAGCAACGTATTTTAGTCGCTCTTTTATATTCTCAGCGCCTCTCTCAGGTAGGGTGCAGTGTGCGAGCTTTTCGACCGTGCCACCTCCTCCGGAGTGCCTGCGGCAACTATACGCCCGCCGCCTTCTCCTCCCTCGGGACCGAGGTCGATTACGTAGTCAGCCGATTTGATTACGTCCGGATGATGTTCGATCATAATCACCGTATTCTGCTGGTCCACCAGTTTGCGCAGGACGTGCAAGAGCTTGCTGATATCTTCGAAGTGCAGACCGGTAGTGGGTTCATCCAGGATGTAGAGGGCACTCCCCTGGCCCCGTCGGCTCAATTCAGCCGCCAGTTTGATCCTCTGGGCTTCGCCTCCGGAAAGCGTAGTCGCCGGCTGGCCCAGCCGTATGTAACCCATTCCAACGTCGATAAGGGCATCGAGTTTATAGCGGATCGCCCGGAAATTCGCAAAAAAGGCTGCTGCTTCATGGACCGTCATCTCCAGCACCGAAGCTATCGAGTAGCCCCGGTAGGAAATGTCCATAGTCTCCCGGTTGTACCTGCTCCCCTGGCAGACTGGACAAGGGACGAAGATATCCGGCAGGAAAAACATCTCAATCCGTTGCAGCCCTTCGCCGCGACAGTTCTCACAGCGGCCTCCCCTGGCGTTGAACGAAAACCGGGCAGGGGAATAGCCTCGGGCGCGGGCTTCAGGCACTTGTGAAAACAGTTGCCTTATAAGGCCGAAGACGCCCGTGTAAGTTGCCGGAATCGAGCGCGGCGTCCTGCCGATCGGCGATTGATCCACCAGGATCACTTTCCTCAGCCGTTCGGCATTCTCCAAAGCTGTGAAACGGGCGGGATGGGTCTCGACGTTATAGATCTTTTGGGCAAGCGCGCGGTAGAGCGTATCGAGCACGAGGGTACTTTTGCCCGAACCCGAGACTCCGGTCACGCACGTCATGCATCCGTAGGGGAAATCGGCTGAAATGGTCTTGAGGTTATTTCCTGAAGCGCCTGTCAGCCGGATGAAATCACCGCTTTTTTCCCGCCGTTTAGGAAACTGAATTTGCCTTTTGCCTGACATGTAGAGGCCGGTGATAGAGGCTGAACAGTCCAGGATTCTTTCGGGCGGCCCCGAGAAAACCACCTCTCCTCCCTGAGTTCCCGCCCCCGGCCCCATATCGACGAGGTAGTCGGCGCGCTGGATCGTTTCCCTGTCGTGCTCGACTACGACCAGGCTGTTGCCGGCGTCCCTGAGCCGCATCAGGATGTCCAGGAGCTTTCGGTGATCGCGCGGATGCAGGCCGACGCTGGGCTCATCCAGAACGTAAAGCACGCCCGAAAGGCTCGAACCGATCTGGTTAGCCAGTCGAACGCGCTGGGCTTCCCCGCCCGAAAGGGTATTAGAGGAGCGATCCAGTGTGAGGTACGGCAGCCCCAGTTCGATCAGGTTACTCAAACGGTTGAGGATTTCTTTCTGGGGGCGCTTCAAAATCTCCCGGCCCGTTTCGTCAGTGTCGAGTCCTTCGAGCCACCGGGCTACAGCTTCCGGGTTCAACGCGCAGACACGATCAATCGAAAGACCCCCAAGCCGGACCGAACGGGCTGCTTCGCTCAGCCTTGTTCCATTACAGGCAGGGCAGGGGCGCAGTTCGGAAGAGAACCTGCGGACCTCCTGCCCCTCCATATCCTCTGAGACAGCCTCGGACCCCTCCGGGGCCGTATCTTCATCTTCCGCTCCGGCATACCCAAGGCCCCGGCACACAGGGCACATTCCCAGGGGGTGCAGGAAAGAAAACAGGCCCGGCGTAAGATCGGGACCGGTGTAGCCGCAGGATTCGCACCGGGCGGATTCTGAATAGAACCTTTCCCATCCTTCAGGAGTGGAGATCCCGGCCGTGCCTTCTCCAACTCTTAAGGCCAGTTCCAGCGAATCGATGAGCCGTCTGTGCTTCTGTTCATCCAGGACCAGCCGGTCAACCACAACATCGATCAAGTGGGAAGGTCTTCGGGGAAAGGAAGGAAGCGGATCCAGCTCATAGACCACCCCATCTGAGCGAACCCTTCCGAAGCCATCGCGCCTCAGCTTTCTCAAAAGATTGGGCAGTTCCTTTTCCGTGACTTCGCCAAGGCGCGCAAGGAGCAATATTCGGCTCTTCGGCTGCAGCGCCTCCGAAAGGTCGGCCAGAATCTCGGGGACAGTCCAGGCCCGGACGGGCAAATTGCAATTAGGGCAGAAGATCGTGCCCAGCCGTGCGAAAAGAAGCCGCAGGTAATCGTAGATTTCGGTCAGAGTGCCGATGGTCGATCGGGGATTGTGGGGCAGGCCTTTTTGCTCGATTGCGATCGAAGGGCTCAGCCCATCGATTTCATCGACAAGGGGTGCATTGAGCCTTCCCGCCATCTGGCGAGCGTAGGTGGAGAGGGCCTCGAGGTAACGTCTCTGCCCTTCGGCAAACAGGGTGTCGAAAGCCAGCGAGGATTTGCCTGAGCCGCTTACCCCTGTAACCACGACGAACTTGTTTCGAGGGATCCGCAGGTCGATGTTTTTGAGGTTGTTCTGGCGTGCTCCCCTGATATGAATAAATTCGTCAGACATTTAAGTTTTTAGTTTTCAGTTTTTAGTTGCAGCTCGCGCATTAAATCTATTCGCGGCAATGAAAGCAGCGAGACTGACCGCCTCAATCAGGCTCCCCGGGTCTGCTGTTCCAGTGCCTGCAATATCGTAGGCTGTCCCATGATCGACCGAAGTGCGAATAATGGGAAGCCCGAGGCTGACATTGACGGCTTCATTGAAATGGACGAGCTTTACCGGAATAAGTCCCTGGTCATGGTACATCGCCACGACTGCGTCAAACTCATTTGACAGGGCACGATGGAAAACCGTGTCCGCAGGCCATGGACCGCTGACCCCGGCATAAGCGCTGCCACTTCCGCCGGTATCAGGCAGGGCGGATTCGAATTCTTCGATCACGGGCCTTATTATATCGATCTCTCCACGCCCGAATTTTCCGGCTTCTCCAGCGTGCGGATTTAAACCGGAAACGGCAATGCGTGGCGATTTCATCGCAAAATCACGCTGCATGGCTTCCATCGTAACGCGGATGACCATGCGGAGCAAATCTTTGGTGATAAGGCCCGGCACCTCGGCAAGGGACTCGTGGATAGTTGCGAGCGCAACCCTGAGCCTGGGTCCCGCAAGCATCATGACCACGTTTTCTGCGCCCGTCAATTCCCGTATGAACTCCGTATGCCCTGGGAAAGGGAAACCGTTCCCATGGAGCTGTTCCTTGTTTATGGGACAGGTGCAGACCGCATCGACCAACCCGGAACCGGCAAGTTCGACCGCCCCCCGTATCCATGACACCACGGCCTCGCATGCGGCAGGTGAAGGTCTGCCGAATTCGATGTCTGCCAACGTCAGGCCGGAGGGAGCGCTGGCTGGATTCAACACCGGGATAATGCCCGCACCGGTTCGAAACGACCGCAGCATTTTGTCATTCAGCGGCGAAACCACAGCGGAGGAACCGAGGAGCTTAATGGCCCGTTCGAGTGGAAGCCGGTCCCCGATCACCACCACGGACACGCCGGCGAGCTTCGCCGAGTCCAGCGCTTTCACTATTATTTCCGGCCCGACCCCGCACGGGTCTCCCATTGTTATGGCCACAATCGGCTGCATTTTGTCCTCATCTGAATTCAAACTTATGGTTGCCATCTTCGTTATAGGATATCAGATACTTTTACCATAGAAGTGTAACAAAAATCTGATTGACTTGCGGTAACTTAGGTGTATATACACACTTCCTGAGGGCCTACCTGAGAATGCGTCCTTTTCACGCAAGACATGTGCTCATTTTTGGGATAAATAGGTGACATGCACACTGAGGTCAGTGAGTATTGGAAATACTCTAAAACAATGATCCGGAGGTTATCTAAATGGATGAAAGATCCAATACCAATCAGCCGCATCAGATACAACCGCTGCTCAGCGGCTCTTTGCCGCCGCCTCCCATAGCCGAGCTGATCGGTTTTAAGCTTGTCTCCTGCGGTTCAGGACAAGCGGTCGTTGAGTTTGAAGCCGGTGAAAGGCATGCCAACCCTATGGGGACACTCCATGGAGGAATTCTTTGCGACATTAGCGATGCAGCAATGGGCATGGCATACCTTAGTACGTTAAATGATGGAGAAACTTATGCAACGCTGGAACTTAAGATCAATTTCCTCAGGCCTGTCTGGCGGGCCACGCTTCGAGCTGAAGCCAGCGTCGTAGACGGGGGCAGGACAGTTGGACTGGTCGTGTGCGATGTGTTCGACGAAAAGCGGCGTCTCGTTGCTCGAGCGAGCAGCACGTGTATGACGCTGAGAGGCCGGCAGGCTGAAGGCAGGGGATGATATGGCCGAGATGGCGGACGAGATCACTGTTTACGATAAGACCCGGCAGAGCTACCTCGATGAGATTTTCGGCGGCGATTATCCGTCTAAACTCTCAAATCTTGGCGTACAGTCAAACGGAGATGAAATTACAATCCCCCTCTTCAATAAACTTTACCGGATGTCTGCAGACAAAATTGTCGATCGCTCAGGTGGAAAACCGGGCCATTCGGTAAGCGTAGTGCTTTGCAAGTACCTGCTCCTGTGCCCTCATGACCATCCGGTTGACAAAGAGTGGGTATCCTACAGGGATTTCAAGGATTCGGCGCCCTTCGCAGGTTCATTCGCAAATAACGTGGAGAAGGCCGTCGCGAGGAGCTTTGCCGGTAAACTCGCCCAACTTGAGGAATCGTGCTTGAAGTTGGGAGGGTATCCACCCGGCATTGACCTTTCCTACCACCTCATTATGCAGTTTGACGCTTTGCCAGCGGTCCCTATTCTTCTTCTCTTTAACGATGAAGATTCGGAATTTCCGGCTCAATGTTCAGTTCTTTTCGAAAAACGAGCAAATAGATATCTGGATGTGGAAAGCCTGGCGATTTTGGGTTGGCTTCTTGCAGCTTACCTTCTGGAAATGCCGGAGATCGTTATGTAGGTTTCACTGATCCGCTCTTTTGATTACAGTTGCCCCAATGGCATCCAATGGCAGCACCGCATCCACGGCCCCTCGTTTTATTGCTTCGTGGGGCATTCCGAAAACTATGCAGCTCTTTTCATCCTGAGCTATAGTGAAGGCCCCGGCGCCTTTCATCTCCAGCATGCCCCTGGCGCCGTCGTCCCCCATTCCGGTCATGATCACTCCGACTGAATTTCTTCCTGCGTACCGTGCTGCAGACCGGAATAAAACGTCGACCGACGGGCGGTGGCGGCAAACCAGCGGCCCATCTTTGATTTCAACGTAATATTGCGCCCCGCTACGTTTGAGAAGCATATGGCGGTTGCCGGGGGCAATTAGCACTCGTCCACGAATCACGGTGTCGTTATTCTCTGCCTCTTTCACCGAAACACGACAGATTCCGTCGAGGCGCCTGGCGAAAGCGGCGGTAAAATGCTCCGGCATATGTTGCACGATTGCCATACCCGGGGCATCCGGCGGAAGTTTTTCAAGCAGGACCCGCAATGCTTCCGTGCCGCCTGTGGAAGCCCCAACCACCACCACTTTCTCGGTGGTCCGGATCATCGCCCTGCTCTGGGGCCCGGCAATTACGGCATCGGCCGTAAGCTTCGGCTCAACCATTTTGGGCGCCGGCCTTTTTCCCGGCTTACCGAGGGCTGCCGCCTTCACGGCATCGCAGATGCGGATTTTTGATTCCTCAATGAACTTCTTGGTTCCGGACCGAGGTTTTGGAATTATATCCACGGCGCCATATTCAAGGGCTTTCAAGAACGTTTCCGATCCCTCGGCCACCAGGCTCGAACAGATTACAACCGGAATCGGGTGCTGGCTCATGAGCTTTTGCAGGAAGGTCAATCCGTCCATACGCGGCATCTCTATATCGAGTGTTATAACGTCGGGGACTTCCTCTCTCATCTTCTCGGCAGCAACAAAAGGGTCTGAAGCGCTTGCCATGACCTCGATATCCGGATCGGTCTGCAGGATAGCCGCAAGAGCCTGCCTGACCACGGCGGAATCGTCGACCATAAGGACTTTGATTTTCTTCCCCATTTTGAACTTATCCCTTATTCATTGCGGCAAAATCCTGAATTATTGTATTCTCCTGTGTATTGTGGGAGCTACCTGAGTCAGGGGCAGATTGAAGCCGTGAAGCATCTCGGAATGCCCGGTAAACAAGTACCCATTTTGAGGCAGGCAGGCACAGAATTTGCGGACCAGGTCCTTCTGTGTAGGCGGATCGAAGTAAATCATCACATTGCGGCAAAAAATGATCTGGACCGGCTCGGCCAGTTCAAATCCGGGATCAATCAGGTTAAGCCGCATGAAATCAACCCTTGACCTCAGTTCAGGCTTTATTCGGACAAGCCCTTTCCTGTCGCCTTTTCCTCTGAGCAGGTACTTTCGGCGAAGCACCGGCGGGACCGGTGCGATTCTCTCATGACTATAAACGGCACGTTTCGCCTTCTCCAGCACCTTTGTTGAGATGTCGGTGGCCAGGATGGAAAAGAGTAAACCGTTGCGTTCGGCGAATTCATTCAATACCATTGCCAGCGTGTACGGCTCTTCGCCTGTCGAACAACCCGCGCTCCAGACCCTGATCTTCCGATGGGAAGAAGCCAGCGCGGGAAGCACCTGTTTAACCAGGAAGTCGAAATGGGCGGGCTCCCTGAAAAAGTCTGTCTTGTTGGTGGTCACAACGTCCATCATATGGACGACCTCGGATCTCGCACCTTTGATGCTGCGAAGATAGTCGCGATACTCTTCGAAGGATGCCAGACTCAACGCGCGCATCCGTTTTCTCAAACGCGCTTCCAGCATCAATTTCTTCGAGGCAGGCATTTTGATTCCGCATTCCGAATTGATGAAGCGGCTAAAAAAGCCAAATGCCGACTCCGACATCAGCTGATCCTGGGCGATGGATTCGTTGGAGTGCATTGGGTTATTAACTCTATACTCACCAGTCACTTTAAGATTACGATACGGCCGCCAGGTCTTGTGACGGCTCACCTATCCTCGCCAGTTCATCCGCTGAAAATATCCTGTCTATATCCAGAATGATGATGAACCGACCGTCCCGTTTGCCCATTGCCTTAATGAACCTCGATCTCAAACGGGTACCAATCCTGGGGGGAGGCTCCATCTGATCCGGGTCGAGTTCAAGCACTTCCTGCACCGAATCTGCCAGTGCTCCAAGAATGGTTGTCTCACCTTCAATATCGATTTCAACGATAATGATGCAGGTGTTTACCTTTCTTTCGGTTGGGGCCATGCCGAACTTCAGCCGCATATCCACGACGGGCACGACGCTGCCGCGCAGGTTTATCACTCCAAGCATGAAATCCGGCATTTCGGGGATCTTGGTCACAGTGGTGTAATCGAGGACCTCGCGAACCTCGGAAATACCGATTGCAAAAATCTCATCTTCAAGCTTGAAAGTCAAATACTGAGTTGTTTCAGTTACTTCAGTATTCATTCGCGTTACTCCTTCAAGAAATCGTATGCCAAACCAAAGAAGGGGGGACAAGGAAAAATTGCGGGCCCTCGTCTTCCAGCCTCCGCCCTCTTCCTAGTACTGCTCGAAATGCGAATCCTCGCCGTCCCCGTTGCTTCCCTTGCCGAGGTCCAGGGCGACCCCCTTTGTCTTGTCAGAGGAAGGGTGTGCAGCTTTCTGCTGGACTTTCTTCGGTTGCGGCTGTGCACCGGCTTTCCTGGCCTTGCCGTTCCTGGCGGCCGAAACTGTCCCCGGGGCCGTAATGGCGGCGCCTGTATCGGTTTTGAAGAAGGAGACCGTGGTTATAAGCTGTTCGGCCTGACCAAGCAGTTCCTCCGAAGTGGAAGACATTTCTTCGGCCGCCGATGCATTCTGCTGTATTACCTGGTCCAGTTGCTGAATCGCCTTGTTTATCTGTTCGGCGCCGGAGCTTTGTTCGTTACTCGCCGCATTGATTTCCTGAACGAGGTCGGCCGTTTTCCTGATGTCCGGGACGATCTTGGTCAGCATGCTCCCGGCCTTTTCGGCCACCCGCACGCTGTTTGCCGCCAGTTCGTTGATCTCGCCGGCAGCCTCCTGGCTTCGTTCGGCAAGCTTTCGCACCTCGGAGGCGACCACGGCGAACCCCTTGCCGTGCTCACCCGCCCTGGCTGCTTCGATGGCGGCGTTCAGCGCGAGCAGGTTCGTCTGGCGGGCGATTTCCTCGATTATCGAGATCTTGCTGGCAATTTCTTTCATTGCATTCACTGTCTCCGAGACCGCTGCACCGCCTTCTTTTCCGTCTTCGGCGGCCTTGACCGCAATTTTCTCCGTCTGCTGAGAGTTGTCCGAATTCTGTTTGATGTTCGAAGCCATTTCTTCCATCGAAGACGAGACTTCCTCGACCGAAGAAGACTGCTCGGTGGCACCTTGCGAAAGCTCCTCGGCGCTGGCGCTAAGCTCTTCGCTTCCGCTGACCACCTGGTTCGCCACTACCTGAATATTTGTGACTATCTCGGTCAGACTGGTCACCATTTTTGACATAGCCTGCATGAGCCTGTCCTGCGCGGAGCGCTCCTCTATATGAACAGTCAGGTTGCCGGCGGCTATTTGGGTAGCGACATCGGTGACCTGGTTCATAGCGCCTGTCATCTTCTTAAATGACTGGAGCAATAGTCCGATCTCGTCCCTGGAGTTTGCTTCAATCTGCGCGCTCATATCGCCAACGGCAATTTTTTCCGCAGCCGCAGCCAGTTGATTGATAGGTTTGCTTATCACCTGGGAGAGGAAAAAACCGATGATAATAGCGAGCACGATTCCGGCAACGGCCATAGTGATGCTGGTCCTGATTGTGCTGTCGGCAGCCGCCTTGTTGGATTCCGCGCGCTCTTTGGCCAGGTTCGATTTCATCTCAATAAGCTTCGGAATCGAGTCGTCGATTACAGCGGCCAGTTTGTTCGCCTCCCCGATCACTTGAACGGCTTCGTCTTTTTGACCGGATGTAGACAACTGGATGAACTTTTCGAAATAAGGTTTCCATCGTTCGTATGTTGTCGCAAGGGTCTGAAATTCCCTTCGAATTTCCTCGGCATTAATGGTCTTTTCAAAAGAGGCCATTGTCTTTTCCATCTGTTGGCTGGCTTCTTTTGCCGAGGCGGCTTTTTTGTGCACTTCCTCCGCGGTTTTCACCAGGAGAATTTCCCGGTCATACACTCGTATAAGCTGGTAGGCAGTGGACAAGGTTGTCAGTTGACCCATTGGGACCGTATCGTACTCATACATGGAGGTAGCTGTCTGGGCAGCCTTCTGGATGTTGCTCACCCCGACATACCCGACAACCCCGGCAATAACCGCCACAAGCAGGAAACCTCCCAAAAGTTTTGTTCTGATCTTTAAGTCGTTGAACCATCTCATAGTTTTCCCCTTAGCTTTTCAGAGTTCACTTCTAAACAGCCTGACTGATTTCTTCCGATACAGATGCTTTCACTATTCTTGGCACATCGACGATCAGGGCTATTGTCCCGTCGCCGAGGATGGTCGCGCCGGAGATACCTGTCACATTGCGGTAGATTTTTCCCAGGTTCTTGATGACCGTCTGGTGCTGTCCGATAACCTTATCCACCACAAAACCGATCTTATCGTCCACCGTTTCTATTATTACGACCTGCTCGGCTGCCGGTGCTTCACCGGAGACGGAAAATCTGTCTCGCAGCCGGATGTAGGGGACGATACTTTTTCGAAGAAAGACCAGCTTCCTGCCGTGAGCGTTATTCACGTCCTCCCGCGTCAGCTCAACGCACTCTTCGACAAAAGAAAGCGGTATGACAAAATGAGCATCGCCTATTTTGACCAGAAGACCGTCTATGATCGCAAGAGTAAGAGGCAGTTTGAGAGTGATGGTCGTCCCTGAGCCTTTCGCACTGCTGATTTCAATGGATCCGCCCAGTGAATCGATAGAGCGTTTGACCACGTCCATCCCGACGCCGCGGCCCGAGACGCTGGTGACCTTTTGGGCCGTGGAAAAACCGGGAGCAAAGATAAGCGAGAAGATCTCCTTTTCGGACTGTTCCGAATTCTGCGGGACCAAACCTTTTTCTACAGCCCTGGCCCGGATTTGGTCTTTATCGAGGCCGGCCCCGTCGTCTGCGATCCTTATCAGCACGTGGGCGCCGGAATGCTCAGCCGACAGGTGCAGTGAGCCCTGCCTGCTTTTGCCCGAAGCAATCCGGGCTTCCGGCGTCTCTATGCCATGGTCGATGCTGTTTCTGATCATATGCACCAGCGGGTCGTGCAGCCGTTCGATAACTGTTTTGTCGAGTTCGACCTCGGCGCCCTCCGTAGTCAGAATGACTTCTTTGCCCAGGTCCATAGAAAGGTCTCTAATCAGGCGACTGAATTTGCTGAAGGTCACCCCTATCGGAAGCATGCGCAAACTCATGGTGTTGTCTCGAAGCTCGGCCGTCAGCCTGTCTACGTGCTCAGCCAGGGAACGCAGTTCGGGGATCTTTCTGGAAAAGGCGAGCTGACTGAGGCCCGCCCTGACGGTAACCAGTTCCCCCACGAGGTCGACCAGCGAATCAAGCTTGGCAGCCGGTACCCTGACGGATGCAGCCGATTTGTCCCCGTTTTTTTCCCGGACTTCCTTGAGATGCTGCTGCTCCATGAGAGCCGCCCGCACTTTGCTCGGGCTGACCAGGCCTTCCTCTACCAGCATCTGCCCAATTCGCTTCTGCTTACCCAGAACTTCGGCCAGTTGCTCCCGGGTCACTTCGCCTTCTTCCACCAGTATTTCCCCCAGCTTCTTTGAAGGCGGGTCATCCGTACCACCATGTTCACCGATTACATCGATCTTAAGTTCGCAGTCATCCTCCACGAATATGAACACGTCTTTAATAGAATCGACGGCCGCAGAAGTTGTCAGAATGATGTTCCAGTAGGTGTGGCATTCTTCCGGATTCAGCTCTTTCAGGTCAGGTATGGCGTCGACGCAGGCTAAAACTTCGCATTCACCCAGTTGGCGCAACTCGTTCAGCAAAGGTACGGGATTCATTCCCCTGTTGAAGATGTCGCGATTTGGGTGAAAGATGATTCGATAGGTGGCAAGCCTTTTGGAATTCTTCATCAGCGCTGAATCGTAGTAGACCTCTTCTTCCGGATTCGTTTCAGGAGTTTTGAAAGCAGCTTCGGGACGGACACCACTCTGTCGGGAGTCAATGAGCGAGTCGAGGCTGCTGAGGCCTGTGACGATATCATTTGCCTTCTTTTGCGCGGACTCGGAGTTGGGATCGTCCAGCATGGTACGGATAAGGTCCACCGAAGAGAGGGTGAAATCCATCAGCTTTCTGCAAACCGGAATCGTCCCCTGGCGCACCAGCTCGAACATGTTTTCCAGCTCGTGCGCAAAGGAAGAGATCTCATTGCAGCCAACCATTGCGCCTGATCCCTTGATGGTGTGCAGGCTCCGAAAGACCCGCCCGATAACGGCTTTGTCATCGGGCGCCGATTCCAGCTCCAGAAGCGCAGATTCAAGTTCTGTGAGCAGTTCGGCCGCTTCCACTTTGAAGACTTCCATGAGATTGTCGATCATCCAAGCACCTTCTTCATGACTGCAAGCAACTGTTCGGGGTTGAATGGCTTGACTATCCAACCGGTGGCCCCGGCGTCTTTGCCTTCCTGCTTTTTCAAAGGTTGAGACTCTGTGGTCAGCATAATTATCGGGATGAATTTCTGAGCTGAACTTAAACCCCGCACGTTGCGTATCAGCTCGATTCCATCCATGTTAGGCATATTGAGGTCGGTGAGCAGCATATGGACTTGCGTCTGCTTTAGTTTCGACAGGGCGTCCACGCCGTCCACCGCCTCTATTACCTGAAAGCCGGCGTTCTTCAGCGTGAAGTTGACCATCTGGCGAACACTGGCAGAATCATCAACCGTCATCACGACTTTGTCCATTGTCTCCCTCCTTTCCACAATTCGGCGGCAGTACCCTCCAGACCCAATACGGGCAGATAACCGGCATCGTTCACCAACTGCACGAAGTGTTCGGGCAGATTGCCGGTCAGGGAAATCTGCTTGCCCAATTTGGCGGATGAGCAAAACGCAGAACTAAGAAGTTGCAGGGAGGTGATATCCGCTTCGGCTACACTTTCGAGGTCGACCAGGATTTTGTCGCTCTTTTCCAAACCCTCGATTAATGCAGATTGGAACTCCCTTGCGTATTCCACCGTAAGTTCACCTTGAACTTTTAGAACAACCGAGTCACCCTGCTTTGAACTCTCAAAATGCATTGGCGCTCCCCTTCTGAGCAACTGGTTCGAAAAGTTGGCGGTGGGACCGCCTGCCGGGGTTGCCAAGCCCACACGAGAAACTTTCCATGGTTTCAGGGTGTCCCAAAGGGACGTGACTTACTGGTTCGAAAAGTTTATCGCGGCCCACACGAACCCCTTGGCGCTCCGCGCCCCGGATACGAGTATCCAGGCCACCCGAGGACCGTACTTTTCATGGTTTCCGGGTGTCCCGACGGGACGTGAACAACTGACTAGAAAAGCTCCACATTATCCCCAAACTCTTGCTCGTCGACCTGCGGCGATTCAATATTTTCCGCGCTTTGATCGCGGACACTGCCTACTCCGGCGCTGACAAGTCGATGCAGCTCCCGTTCGCTGTTCATCGTGTAAGACTTCTCGAGTTCTTTCTTTAACTCCTCGGCACGCGCGCTCGGAGCCGATCCGTCGATCGAAGGCGAATAGGCCCGTAAGTCGACCACGGCCGCATCGACTTGGGAGGCGATCTCATTTATCGCCGTCGAAATTCTTTGATGAACATGTATTCCCGAGGCAGTGGTTTCAATCTCAACAACGAGGCCCCTTGCAGTTTTTCTGATCTCGGCCATCCGGGATATCACTCCGCTGTTTGCGGCGGAAAGGGACTTCATCAGCAGAGCAAGGACCTCAATCATTTCATCGGCTGTTCCTTCCTCAGAAGGCCTATTTTCATTCGTCGCCCCGTTGCTCATTTGCATCGCCAGCGTGGTGATCGATTCGAAAGCGTCGGAAATCAATTGAGTCTGTCGCCCCGTGTCCCCTGAAAGGCCGTGGATCTCGTTGGCAAGCACTCCCAGGGCGGCACCCCTGTCACCAACATGAGAAGACTTTACGATGGAGTTCAACGCGATTAGCCTGATTGCCTGCCCGATCTGCCTTATTTTGCCAACGAAAGAGGACATGTCCTTCAGAGCGTCGCTTACGGAGTCCATTGCCGACATCATGTCGCGGTTTTTCTCCGCATATCCGCGCAGGACCTCGCCGGCATTAAATAGACGCTCCCCCGTTCTGCACAGGAAATCCATTTCTTCCTGCCGCGGGGGCAAGACCGCCGCTTTTGAGAGGGTTTGGCCATGCTCTTCATCTCCGGCGAGCTTTAGTAACTCTTCGGTCATCTCCGTGATTTTTTCAGCAGTGGATTGAAGATTATCGATGATCCGTCTTACAGCTTCGGTGAGCTTCTCGCCGGCGAAACGAATTTGAACGGATTGGAGCTCACACAAGTCGGCGAGATCTTTTTCCATCCGGTGTTGCGGGTCTGAGAGCCGCATGAGAGACTCAGCAGCATGCGCAATCTGCTGGCGCGTAATGTCGTGGAACTGTACCGAGCAGACTATTTCGCCTGTAATCCGGGAAAGTTCATCATAGCCTGATGCAATTCGCTTTACCGTAGATAATGACTTTTCGTATTGTTCTATCAGGTTGGCTAGACTCGAAGAAGTGTGGTCAAGGACAGTTTTGGTCTGGTCGCGCTGGCAGTCTTCGATCTTCAGGATTTGCGAGTGGCTCTGCCGGATCAAGGCAGTCAAAGATTCCAACCTGTTCAGGATCGCTTCGCATCTTGTCTCTATTTCCCCGGTGAGCTTTTCGATATCGTCCGCCAGGGTTTCGAAATTCGCTTCACAATTTCCAAGGTGCGCGGCCTCTATCCGTGTGGCTACACACAAAAGATTGAGCTTCTGCACGTATCTTTGAAAGCCGCGTAAAGCTGAATTTACGTCTTCGACCATCCGGAGCAGGTCACCCAGTCGCTCCGAATGATGCTGCGAGTCTGATGCAATCCGCTCCAAATTAATGGAAATCCGACGAAGCCCTTCAATAGCCGCCGAGATCTCCTCGCCTGCGAGCAACTCTGCCGCTACTGCGGATTCTTTCGATATTTCCTTGGAATTCTTATAGATATACTCAAGTTTGGACCCTATTTCGAGAAACTCAGCTTCAGTTGAGTTATTCACCTCTTCGATTTGAGTCGCCAGGGAAGACAAGCGCGATAACCAATCCATTTCCTCCCTGGCAGATGCCTTTTGTCCAAGGAATGGCGTAGAGAACAACCGTAAGAGCACTAAGAGAGGTTTCTTCATGAAATCGTTTACCCGGTAGAAATCAATGCAATCCCGCTTTTAAATCTTGTCCTTGCCGGCCGCCCAGGAGTTCATTCCTTGGACGGAACGATCGTGGAATGATTCACATCAAACGAGCACGACGAAAATATTAACTTTTAACAAAGAACAGTCTTTTCCTGTCGATCGCCTCAGGCTCAAAATCAGTACGGAACCTAAACAGGATTCTTCGCTTTCGGATATGCTCACTTAGAATCGGACAGTCCAAGCGAGGACATAAATTTTTTTTGAATGATTCGTTGGGCGGATTTGATCGCTGGAGGTAATGAATTCCCAAGAACGGTCCTGACGTTCACGGCCGATTATTTCCTGAGAAAATCTTTGCCTTCAACTGATCGATTTCAGCAGGGGACAACTCGCGGCCGTCGACGCCGATAATCTTCGCCGAGGGTGCGACATCCAGGCGGAACAGCTCGGGGTCGAGGCCCAGATGGGGAGTGAAGGAATCGAGCGAGATCTCGTTGGAGTTGCCCAGAACGTCATGGGTCTCAATTCGGCAAATTCGGTAGCTTTTGAGGTCTATCCACAAATAAGCGAGTTTGACATTGGGGTCTTCTTTTTTGGGCACAAGCTGGAGGACAGCCGTATTTTGGGTCGACTGGACCGGGTCGAGGGTCACGTCAAAATGGTTCTTGAGTCCGAGCGCCCCATCGAAGAAGGTGCGGGCCATCGGCGCGGAGAAGAGCTTGTCTGCGTCAAACATGGTGACCTGATTGTCAGCAGGCGCATATAGCCATGCGAACTGATTGTTGGCAACGAAGGTCTGTGCCTCGGGCATATCATATTCCCAGCGCATCAGCCTCGGCTTTGCATAATATAGCCTTCCCCGGGCTTCTCCGGCGCTTAGGGTCCCCGTTGCCGCCGAAGTGGTTTTCTGACGGAAAATTGCAGTAAAAGCATGGATGTTCTGATAATTCGCTTCCGTCCTTGCGAGGATTTCACCGAGCATCGGCGAGGACCCGGCGGCTGAGACCCCGCCGGCTGAGCACAAAACGAGAAGCAAAACAAGAAGGTTCGCAAATGCGGTCCGGCAATGGTTATTTTCTGCAGCCGCATGGGCTGTACAATTTCTCATGGAATCCCTTTTAAAGCATTGTATTTGGGTGTTGCGGGCCCATGGTTTCCAGAATTATTCTGTAGACCCTTGCCCTCTCCTATGTCCGAGATCTCTGTCACGACAGCCGTCTGCCCAGGACTTCCCTTGGCTTTATTCCGTCCGAAGGGGATACTATCCCCTGATGTTCCATTACTTCTATCATGCGGGCGGCGCGGTTGTAACCCACTCTCAGTCTTCTTTGCAGCATGGATATCGAGGCCTGCCTGGTTTCCATGACGATCTGAACCGCGTCATCATATTTGTCGTCCAGTTCCTCCTCAACGATTTCGCCGGCCGCCGCTTCCTCACGCAGGTCAACTCTTTCCTTGAGCGGGTCTTCGATGAGCTTCTGCGTCCTCCAATGTTCGGTGAGCCTCACGATCTCGTTATCGGAGACGAAGGCCCCGTGTATGCGCTGGATTTTGGCAGTGCCGGGAGGCAGGAAGAGCATGTCGCCGGCCCCAAGCAGAGCTTCGGCGCCGGAGCCGTCCAGAATGGTCCTCGAGTCGATTTTCGATGAAACCTGGAATGAAATCCTTGTAGGAATGTTTGCTTTGATTATTCCGGTCAAAACGTCCACAGACGGCCTCTGCGTGGCAAGGACGAGGTGGATGCCCGCTGCTCGAGCCATCTGCGCAAGCCGGGTGATGGACTCCTCGACTTCGCGGGAGGCGACCATCATCAGGTCGGCCAATTCGTCAATTATTATTACTACATAAGGCAACTTGAAGTGCTGAAAACCGGAAAGCTCATCCGAATCCGATTCCTTTGAAGCCTCTTTTCCCTTTTGCGGCTTTTCGCGCGCAAGCACTTTATTATAGGTCTCGATATTGCGAACGTTCTTATCGGCCAGCAGCTTGTAACGAAGCTCCATTTCCTCGACGGCCCAGCGCAGGGCCCTCGTGGCCATTTTCGCGTCGGTCACCACGGGATGAATCAAATGGGGTATACCTTCGAAACTGCTGAGTTCGATCCTTTTGGGGTCTATAAGCAGGAGTCTCAGCTCTTCCGGTGTATTCCTGAAAAGCAGACTGCTCAAAACGGTATTGATGCAGACGCTTTTTCCGGTCCCCGTGGCTCCCGCGATCAGCAGGTGCGGCATTCTGCCGAGATTGGCCGCAAACGCCTGGCCGTTTATGTCTTTTCCCAGTGCGATCGTTAGAGGGGCAACGGCTAGAGAGAAGATCTCCGCATCGATCACCGCCCTAAGCGAAACCAGTTCTCTTTTTGGATTAGGTATCTCGATCCCCACAGCCGCCTTGCCCGGAATCGGCGCAACCACTCGCACGCTGGTGGCTTTCAGGGCCATCGAAAGGTCGTCGGCAAGGTTTACGATCCGGCTGATCTTGATCCCGGGCGCCGGAGCATATTCATACATCGTAATAACCGGTCCCGGATTGATACCGATAACTTTTCCCTGGACACCGAAATCGGCCAGTTTTTCCTCGAGTACTGCACCGTTTTGTTCGAGCTTTTTCCAGTCGGGTTTGGTACTTTCCGTTTCATAGACGTCGAGCATTGTGAGATCGGGAAGCACATACTGCCCCGGCTCAACGCGAACCGGGGCATTCAGGGCTGGTTCCTTGCGGGCCTGCTTCTGCGTGAACATTTCCGCCTGGACCATAGGCGAGTGGGGCTTCTCCTTCTTCTTCACTCGAACCTGCAAATCGGGCTCTTCCGGCTCAGGTTCTTCGTCTTCAGCTTCAGCGTCCCCCAAAAGCCACAGGGACGTCCTGCTCCAAAATGCCGAAATCTTCTCCATCATAGCCTGGAGTGTAAACGGTGTAGAAAGCAGGAGCGCTATCAGTAACAGCCCGATCAGAAGAGTATGCGAACCCAGCCCCGAAAGATGGTCATCGAGAAATCTGGCGAGAACTTTTCCGATCATTCCGCCGGTTTTGAATTCTTCATCCAGGAAAACCACCGAATCCCAGTGCAGGGCGCTCAGAGTCATTATGCTCGTAATCAGAAGCGCGATTCCCGAGAGCCTGAGCCATGCTCTTTCGAACGATGGACCCTTGAACAGACGCCAGCTCGCCCACAAACCTGTGGCGGCCATCCCGTAAGCGCCAATCCCAAAGAGTGCTATCAGCGGCCAGGCAATGTTTGCGCCGAATGCGCCTACCCAGTTTAAGGTAAATTTTTTGGAAGAACTAAAAATAGTGGGGTCTTTTTCGTGATAGGACAAAATGCTGAACAGGACCAGAAGCGAGATCGTCAAAACGCACAAAGCCAATATTTCATGCTTTTTCCGATTCACTAGATCTCCACCACTATCGGGTAAATAACCGGTCTTCTGTCTAAAGTTCTGGTGAAAAAACGCTTCAGCTCACGGCGTATTTCCTCCTGGAGCAGCCCGCAATCCAGTTGATGGTCTTCCTCCATTTGCCGGTCGAGGCTTTCGAATATTATGCATTTGGCTTCATAGAGAATTTCAGGTTTGGCCTCTTCGTGAATGAATCCTCTGCTGAATATGTCCGGGCCGCTCAGGATTTCAAAGGTCTCCTTATTTACGACAAGAGATGCTATTACAAGTCCGTCTTCCGACAGGTGCCTGCGGTCCCTGAGAACCAGCCCCCCTACGTCGCCAACCCCCTTGCCGTCCACAAAGACCCTGCCGACCTCCACCCTGTCTTTCGTGCAGACCGTGTTCCGCCCGAAGCACATCACGCCGCCGTTTTCCATCAATAGACAGTTTTCAGCGGACATACCGAGTGACATGGCCAGTTGCCTGTGCTTCATCAAGTGGCGGTATTCGCCGTGGATCGGGATGAAATATCGGGGTTGCACCACGTTGATGAGAATCTTCAGCTCTTCCTGATACGCATGTCCGGAAACATGGATGTCCTTGACCTGCTCATGAATTACATCGGCCCCGTTCCTGCACAAATGGTTTATGATGTTTTGAATGGTGCGCTCGTTTCCGGGAATAAACTTCGAGGAGAGGATAATCGTATCCCCTTCCCTGACTTTGAGCTTCTTGTGCTCGTTGAACGCCATCCGGCTCAGAGCGCTCATGGGCTCGCCCTGAGATCCGGTGGTCAGCATCAGCACCTGTGAGTCGGGCATGTACTGAAGGTCCTGAATCGATAACTCATCGTCCTTGGTAAAATCGAGATAGCCCAGTTCGCGAGCGATCCGAACGTTTGCTATCATTGATTTGCCGTTTAACAAAACCTTGCGGCCGAACTCGCGCGAAATATGGATAAGCTGCTGGATTCGGTGCAGATTACTGGCAAATACGGCGACTATTACCCTCCCCTGCTTTTCCTGGAAGATTTCGCGAAGCGTAACGCCGACTTCCTTCTCCGATACAGTGTATCCCTCTCGCTCCACGTTGGTCGAATCGGAAAAAAGGGCCAGAACGCCCTCTTCGCCATAGGAGCCAAGCCGCGCAATATCGAATCTTTTGCCGTCAACCGGCGTATTGTCTATCTTGAAGTCGCCTGAATGAATGAGTACCCCGGCCGGTGTGCGGATGGCAAGTCCCACGCCATCGGGAATGCTGTGGCAAACCCTGATGAATTCGAAGCTGAACGGCCCTATCTCGATTACCTGCCGGGGAACGATCTCAACCAGGTCCGCCCTGTCGAGCAAATTGTGTTCCCTGAGCTTTTCGCTGATCAGAGCGAGAGTGAGTGCCGTTCCGTATATAGGAATGGCCAGTTCGCGGATGAGAAACGGAATGGCGCCTATATGGTCTTCATGGCCGTGAGTTACTACAAGGCCGGCCACCTTCTCTCTTCTCTGGAGGAGATAGCTGAAATCGGGAATGACTATGTCAATTCCCAGCATTTCTTCTTCGGGGAACATCAACCCGGAATCGACAATCACGATGGTATCCTCACATTCGATTACCATCATGTTGAGGCCTATTTCGCCCAGACCACCGAGAGGGATGACCTTTAACATGGGATCGGTCAGTTTTTCAGTCATCGCCGAGGTTGTTGCCTTCATGGTATTAATTGGCATTGCTGGCTTCCGGCCTTGCTTTGAGGTCGTTCCCGGCCTCCTCAGGGGTCAAATTGGCCCGGATCGCTTCCCGCACTTTTTCAATAAGGAGGTCCCGGCTTGCGGCGTCTGTCCCTGTAGTCTCAATCGGTTTGCCTATTGAAAATCTGATTTCGCCCGGATGAATCGCCCGGCTGTTTTTTAGAAGAATGCTATACGATCCGCTGATGCTGATGGGAACGACTGGCTGCTGCGATTTGGCGGCCAGCACAAACGCGCCTTTTTTGAAATCTCTGATTACTCCGTCAGCGCTCCGCGTGCCTTCCGGGAAGATAAACACCGAGGTCCCCTGACGAATCACTTCGGCCGCCCTGTTCATGCTGTCTATAGCTTTCCTGTGGTCCCTGCGATCGATCGATATATACCCGGCCCTGCGCATGGCTTGCCCAAGGATCGGGATCTTGAATAGCTCTTCTTTTGCCAGCCAGCTAAAACGGACCGGCAATTTCCCGAGCGCCGCAAAAATATCGAACCACCCCTGGTGATTGCTTACAAATATATAAGGGCCACGTCTACTTATATTTTCGAGACCCGTAATGTTCACCTTTACCCCTGCAGCCCAAAGGTTTATGTTGCCCCAGATACTGGCCACCAAATTAGGCCAAGTCCGGCTGACAAAAGAGCTTGCTATGGCCAAAACGCCACAGCTCAAGGTGGAAAAAAAGAAAATGACCCAAAAGAAAATCGTGCGCGATAATCGCATTTCTCACCGTCGGGAGAAAAGAGTTTACGTAATTGGATAAATTTTCGTTTGTTCTCAAACTTTTAGTCTAAACCGTTTCAAAATGGTAGTCAATTGGAAGGCGGGGGGTGAACCGCCGGGCAAAACAGACAGACCGGATGCATGAGATTTCGAGGTCCCGCTGGAACTGGATCTGATTCGGAAAAAATCCCGAATGATTTTTCTCCTTTCTTGATTCATGGTATATGGTGATTGGAATGGAAGTTTCAAAGCTTATTTCGCTGGAAAGAAAGGTAGGAAATGGCTAGAGGAACGGTCAACAAGGTTATATTAATCGGCAGGTTGGGGGCTGACCCGGATATCCGATACAGCGCCAACGGAGTCGCAGTCGCCAAATTCAATCTGGCAACCAACGACAACGTCTCGGTCGGGGAAGGCAAGTGGGAGGATCGAACCGAATGGCACAGAATAGTTACCTTCGGTAAAACGGCTGAATTCTGTGGAAATTATTTGGCGAAGGGCCGGCAAGTCTTTGTAGAAGGCAGTATCAGGACTAACCAGTGGGATGACCCTCAAGGTCAAAAACGGTATTTTACCGACATCATAGCTCGGGAAATACAGTTGCTGGGGAGTGCTGAAGGTCAGGGACAAGGACAGGCGCAGGGTCCCGCAGGCGGTCAAAACCAGATGAGAAACGCCGCCGCAGGGCGTTCCGCTGTAGAGGAGCTGCCTCCCAATGCAGGGGGTCCTCCGGACGACGATATACCCTTCTAGCGACTGGGGGCGAGTGCGAGGTGTACTCCGTCGCGGGGGCATGTTTTTCGCGGGCATGGCCGGAAGCGCAGCGTGGTCTCGACCCTACAGAGCGATCTGAGGTAGGAGTGCGGCTTACGCTGACATCGCGGGCATGGCCCGCTCCTACACATTATTCCAGGAGCGCGCCTTGCGCACGGAGGATTCTAACTACAGCACCCCGCACGTCACGCGCCGTAGGAGTCAAGACCAAGATTCGCTCCTAAGGTCTTGCCCTCGGAGGTTCTACTTTCTGAGCAGGTGTTCGACTTCATCCATAAGTTGAAGGAATTCCTTCGACTGCCTGTACTGGTCGAGTGCTTTTTGGTGCTGGAGCCAGGTTTCCCACACCTTCATCCACGACGAATTGCGCCAGTAACAATCCGAGTCATCCCGGTTTCCACCAATCCTGGCGCGGTATTCTTCGTACTCTTGCAGACATGTCTTGCAAAAACTGTATGGAGCGGCAAACCTGGCGTACTCCTGGGACTCTATCTGGGCCCCGCACTTTGAGCACTTCACCACGCAGCGCGTACATTGAAAGACCTTTCGCAAGGCTTCGATCTTCAACTTCCGGACGGTGTTTTCGCGCTCTGACCTAAAGTTCTCCGCTTTTTTGCCGAATTCGAGGATGTCGGCCATATTGCCCCTTATTTATTTGCTGTTCTTAATGCAGTTTGATCTTCTGCGCATTCGCGCGCTTCACGTTCCGAAAACGAATTATCAGACCCGGCCTGCTGACCCGCGCTGTGGGAGGGCGTGGTCTGCTCCGGGGCACGATCCGGGGAGAGGTTGGGGGGAGGGGCAGGCAAATCCGCCCGACGGGTAGCCCCTGCTTCCTCGCCATCTTCGGCCAGATTGAAAAGCTGTTGAGTAAAATCCATAAAAATAGCCTGTGCTTCTCTTTGAGCCTTCTTTTTCAAAAACACTATCGGATCGTGCAACAATTTTTTGATGATCGATTCGGTAAGGACTTCGATCGCCTTCTTTTCTCTGTCGCTTAAATCCGAAAGTTGTGAGAATGTCTTCCTGACTTCATTTCGCCTTATCGTCTCAGCTTTTTGTCGTACCGAGACTATGGTGGGCACCGCGCTCAGGCTGTTCATCCAGTTCCTGAACTTGATGGTTTCCTCATCTATGATGTGTTCGGCCAGCCTTGCCTGGCTAAGCCGCTCCTCCCTGTTGAGGTCAATGACACCCTGCAGGTCGTCAATATCATAAACGTAAACGTTATCTATCTCGTTAACTCTGGGGTCCACATCTCTGGGTACGGCAATGTCGATGAAGAAAAGGGGCCTATTGCGCCGCTCCCGCATCCGGGACCGGACATCCCTGTATCCGATGACCGGCTCCTGGGCGGCGGTGGACGATACCACTATGTCCGTAGCTTTCAGCTCATCGAGGAAACGATCGAATGGGACCGTTTCAGCTTTGAACCTGGAGGCCAACTCCATTGCCCGTTCCAGCGTTCGGTTGGCGACCATCATTCGGTGCACGCCCTGCCTGAGGAAATGTTCGGCTGCGAGTTCAGCCATTTCTCCGGCCCCGATCAGCAGTACGCTCTTGTCCTTGAGGTCGCCGAAAATCTTGCGGGCAAGCTCGACGGCCGCGTAGCTGACCGACACGGCGCAGGAGCCGACGCAGGTCTCGGTTCGAACACGCTTGGCAACTGAAAAAGATTTATGCATAAGCCGGTTGAGAACTACTCTCACCGTTCTGTACTCTACCGCGTCCCGGTAGGCTTCCTTGAGCTGGCCAAGTATCTGCGGCTCTCCGACAATCATTGAATCAAGGCTGGATGCAACCTTGAACAAGTGATTGACGGCCTCCAGGTCCTTGTGAACATAGAGGTATGAATCGAGCGATGTGGAACTGGACAACCCTAAGTGGGTCCTTAGGACCGCCTTTATCTCCCGCATTCCTTCTGCAAGGGATCTACAGGTGAACAGGAATTCCACTCGATTGCAGGTCGACAGGAAAACCATCTCGTCAATATGTACCAGATGCGGGAGCATATGCAGAGGGTTTACTTCTTTTCGGCATGCCACGGCGAGCTGCTCCCGTATTTCCACGGGCGCAGTCTTATGATTCATGCCTAAAAGGACAATGTGAGACATTACATCTTACCTGATATAACTGAATGGTGGCCGCTTAGCAGAAGGTTCGCCACGACAAAGGTAAGAAGAGTCGCCGAAAAACCAAGTATCGAAAGCCACGCCGCTCTTCGACCTCGCCATCCAACTGCAAGCCGCTCGTGGACAAGAACAGCGTATATTATCCAGGTGACCAGAGATAATATCTCTTTGGGGTCCCAATTCCAGGGCGAATGCCAGACAACTGCCGCATAGGCAAAGCCTGTTATCAACCCCGCCGTCATGAGGGGGAAACCCGACATCAGGCAGTAATGCGCGATGGAGTCCAGCCGTTCTAGCGATGGCAGCCGTTCGTACAGAAACCCGAAATTCTTCCTCTTAATGTGTCTTTCCTGGAGCAGATACATTACGCCAAGGCTGAAAGCCAACGCAAACAGAGCGTTAGCCAGGAAAAGGCTTGCCACGTGCACGATGACCCAACCGCTTTTGAAAAACTCGCTCTTTATCATTATATGAGATGGCAAAAGCGAAGACGAAACCATGAAAACTACCGCGAGCGGTGAGACAAACGAACCCAGGATACGAAGCTGCAACCGGATTTGCAGGATAAGGTAAGTGACCACGAACACCCATGCGAAAAGCGAGAGCGCTTCCTGAACCGTTGTGACCGGAAGATGTCCGGTATTGAGCGTTCTCATGACCAGCGCGGCGCCATGGAATATGGCACCGGCAAGCAATATGGTCCACGAGATGCGGTGCAACTGTTCCTGGTCCCTGAAAAGATAGACCAGGTATCCCACGGTCCCGCTCAGGTAACAAAGCGTAGCTATTACCAGGAAAAGAGATTCCATAGATTTTCCCACAGAGCTTTTATTTCAGCCCCCGGCATAACCGGGCTGCAGCACTCAAGCGTTTCCTCAAAAGCCTTCTCGGGACGGCCTTGCCTTATCAATTCGGGGATAGGCAGTCCAGCGAGCCTGTTGAATATCTTCTCACATTGTTTTTCCGCTGCTCCACCGGATTTGAAACGCTCCCTCAACTCTCCCAGCAACCGGATAAAAAAATCCCATTCGCGTCCTATTTCCTGTTCCAGCTTTTGCCTGAGCAGCTTGGCAACCGCTGGACTCAGGCCCGAGGTAGATATGGCGATGCTCAATGCCCCCCGCTCGAACACCGAAGGGACTATAAAAGACCCAAGGTCCGGTTCCGTGGCCATGTTGCACAACACGCCAAGCTCAAGGGCATCGGCCGCAATGGCTCGGTTCAAATCAAGATCGTCGGTGGCGGCAAAAACCAGGCTGGCCCCTCGTAGTTGCGATCTCTCGTATCGCCGGCCGGCCCATACGATCACATTTTCGGACCGCTTCTCCTCGAGCCATTCCGAGAGTTCACGGGCAACCAGCCGAATTTTGGCCCCATACTTTAACAGGGTCCTGACCTTGCGCTCTCCTACGGCCCCCGCGCCCACGACAAGGCAGGTTCGCCCTTCAATGGCCAGAAAAAGAGGGTAATAGGAGCGGGTCTTGCCCGCGATATCTGGTACCCGGGTGGATTTTTCCATCAACAATATAATCTGGTCATTCCGGTCCGGTCCCAGCCGGAAATCGGTCAATAGCAGGAATTGCTTCGCTCAGGCCGCCATAATTTACCATTAATGCTCTGATTAAACAAGGGAGCAGCGAGGGAGGAAAACCCATCACTCCTCTTCCCGGCTGCTCTATTCGATGTGTGCACGTGGTTTCGACAGTGAATAAAGCGTGGAAGGACACGGACAAGTCCTGCCCATGCAGTTAGTTTGGTCTGAATGCTTCTCCCCGCCTGCCGCCTCAGAATGGACACAGGTCGCCCGGCCACGCCGTCGAGGTTCCCGGACTCGTTTTGCAGCCTGTATTGACAAGTTACCGCAAGCTTATACCTTCAAAAGAAGAAGGAATTTTAAGCCGCATAACCTAGAGGAGTAGTTTCATGCCTACAAATTTCCCGTCAAAGGAACAATTCACATGCGCCGCCTGTGGCGCGGACTACGCAAGGGAAACTGCAGTGCAGGAATGCCGGATGTGCCACCGGACCTACTGCGAGGACTGTATCGATGAGCGGGGAATATGTGTTCCCTGCAAAGAAAAGTAAAATTTATCTTCGTCGAATCTTTGCGCTCAAGTCGGCAAGCGAATTAAGATGGATTTTTTCTTCTTCGCCAAGCGTGTAGAGAAGCTCCTTCGCGGCAGCATCCCGGCAGGTATGGGCCATGCGCAAATACAGGTCAAGGCCCCGGACTTCGATCATAATTGCCATCTCCAGACAGCCCTGGGCAGAATCAAGATAACTGTCGTTCCGGGCAAGGAAATCGTCGATCTCGATCCCCCCCTCCATAACCTGGGCTTTCGACTCAGCACTTGGATCTGAAGCGCCAAATGAGTCGAGCAATCTCATAAGCCTCCCCGCATGGCTTTCTTCAGCCGCCGTGAGCTTCTCCAGGAGGTCGCGCACCTCATCTGTTTTGCTCCGCCCTGAAGCTTCCCTGTAGAATCGTTCGAGGCCCGTTTCGAACTTGTAGGCGATCAAAGCGGCCTCTATGGCGGATTCATCGCCACGTATGTATTGGAGGTGCAGGTCGGGAGGGCTTGCTGCGGTCCTTTGCTCCCACGCTTCAATTCCGCCCTGGAGCTGAAAGACCCGATCAAACCCGCGCGCAGCCAGAAACTGGGCAACCATCAGGCTCCTCCCGCCAACTGCACAGTAGACTATCGTATCGCTGTTGCGATCGAGATCGTTAATAGACTCTGCAATCAGAGGCAGCGGGATGAGCCTGGAACCCGGCAGATGAAATTCCTCGTATTCTTCGGGCTGGCGAACGTCGATAAGCTGGTAGCTCCCTTCTATACGTTCGGCGATATATTTTTCGAGGTCGTCGGGAAAAATTACTGTAAACTTGGGCAAGGTTTTTTTTTCTGCCATGAAATATCTCCGTTGAGCAGCAACTCAGGGCCCATCGAATAGTTTGAAACCATGGGAAAATGAGTAACCATCCGGAAGGTGCAAAAGATTAAAGCCCCTGCAGGCCTCTTAGGAATGCAAGTACGTTTTGGCCGAGCACATTGTGGTTGTAGCCTCCTTCGAGCAGGCCAAAGCATCCGATGCCAAGTCTTTTGCACGTATCGTGAACCATCCGGCCCATTTCCCGATAGTCTTCAGTATGGAGCAGCCGGCCCCAATCTTCGATATGATTGTCAAACCCTGCCGATACGCCGATTATGTCCACCTGCAAAGAATCGAGCCTTGCAGCCACTTCCCTCAGGTAATTTCCCCGGTCGCTTTCATCCGGGTTATGAATGGAAACATAACCCTTATCGCCCAGAATGTTTACCGTGCCGTCGCCAAAGTGCAGGTCGAAATCCAGGACATGAGCCGTCTTTATATGGCCGTTTGACCGGAGGTGTTCAAGCGCTATTGCCATATTGTTGAAGTAGCAGAACCCCCAGTGATAATCGGACGAAGCATGATGTCCCGGAGGACGGACGAGCCCGAAAGCAGGTTCATTCAAGCCTGCGACGGCGGTCTGAATGGCTGCCCCGGCGGCGAGCGCCGCGATATTGTAGAGCCTTTCTCTTTCCACGTCCTGCACCAGCGATTTTGTGTGGACTGCCAGGATGTCGTCTTCACCGGCTGGAAAGGCCAACTCGAGATCAGCCTCATCGCGAATGGCCTCGAGAATTACTTCTATCCTTCCTCGAGACGCCGCCGGATCACCGGTATACACACTCTTGAAGTCTTCATGCGTGAACACTTTCATTGGTGAGCTCCTCATAAAGGGCAACGATTGAGGCGCCTAAACTCAGACTGAAAGCTAAGTCTCTTTTTACATCGTGCCGGGGGTCAGCGCAAACTCATTTTTTCGCCTTGAACCTGCTTCGATAGACATAAGGATTAAACCATTCTCTTTTCACCCGCCGGTTGATATTATTGGCCGCAAGGCTAAATTGATTGAGCGAAAGCCGCCGGCTCAACCGCCATTTTGGGAGCGTTTATGGTTGACAAGTCTTTTGATTTTTATCGGGCCGTATCTGAGGAACTCGATCCTGAAAGACTGCAGCGAAAATTCCTGTCGGCCCTTCTCGATTTGCAAAATGTTGAGCGCGGCTCCATTTGGGTCAGGAGCGAAAAGGGCTATACGTGCATCGAGGCTGCCGGGGCCCAGAGTGAGCGCATTAAGTCTTTGACCATCGACTTCGGCCAGTCCAGCATCGTAGGCTGGGTTATCGAAAACGGCAAAATGACCATTGCCGAACCGGGCAAAGATTCGCGCCACTTTTCGCAGGCAGAAGAGAAAATCGACGTCAAAAGCAGGCTAATCCTCTGCTTCCCATTGTTATTGAGAACCGGCGAGGTCTACGGGGCAGTCCAGATAATCGACACGAGCGCCGGTGGAAACCGCCTCAACCTTCAGAAAAACTATCTCGAACTTCTCCAGCAACTGGTAGACATTGGATCTATAGCGCTGAGCAACTCGCTGGTTTTCTCCCAGCAGGTAAAAGAGAACATGAAGCTCAGGCAGACCATTGAAGCGATTCGCGATCAGGATCTCATCATCGGGAAAAGCGCCGCTTTGCTTGGGGCGCGCAAAAGGGCCGCTGAGTATGCAAGAACCGATTTTTCCGTGCTCATTACAGGCGAGAGCGGCTCCGGCAAGGAACTTCTGGCCAGAGAAATTCACCGGCTGAGCTGCAGGAGCGGGGGTCCCTTTCTGGCTCAAAACTGCAGTTGCATTCCGGACACTTTGCTCGAAAGCGAGCTTTTCGGCCATGAGAAAGGAGCCTTTACCGGGGCTTTCAAAACTAAGCCGGGCCTCTTTGAAGCTGCAAATGAAGGGACCGTTTTCCTGGATGAAATTGGTGACATGCCGCTTCAGCTCCAGGCCAGCATTTTACGCGTGCTCCAGGACGGCGAAATTAAGCCCATTGGAAATGCGCGTCCCAAAAAGGTGAACGTGCGGATCATTTCCGCTACCAACCGGGACCTGAGAAGTGAAATTGCCAGGGAAAGCTTTCGGGAGGACCTGTTCTACCGGTTGAACGTTTTGCCGCTGCATATTCCGGCTCTGCGCGAAAGGCCTGAAGACATACCCTTGCTCCTGGACCACTTTCTGAGCCGGGAGGCGTTCCGGCTCGAGACTCCCAGGAAGACCTTTTCCCGGGATGCGCTCGAATTTCTCCTGGAATACGAATGGCCGGGAAATGTCCGCGAACTTGAAAATTTTATCAGGCATATCATCGTTATCACCCCCGGAGAGCTGATAACTCGTGGCGACCTCTCCAACCACTTTATCTCGATAACCCCGAATGCACACGGAAAGGGGGGAGCGGCCGAAGAAAGCAGGACGCCGCCGGGCAGTTTTTTCGATGGACGCTCATGGAAGGAGTTGGAGCGCGAATATGTGCTTCATCTTCTCGAAAAGAATAAGTGGCATGTAACTCGCGCCGCAAAAGAGGCGGGGGTTAATCGTTCAACTTTCGACTCGAGGATGAAGAAACTCGACATCAGAAAATGAAACCACCCCGTATCAATGAAAAAATCTCCGCCGCCCGGGACCTGTACGAAAAGTGGGGCGAGGCGTTGAGGTCCGATTCGGACATATCAGCCCAACTTCAGGAGCTTTCGGCAAGAGTGGATGCTTCGAGCAGATTCAGGCTCAGCTCAGGGGTCGCACAGGCATGCACGCTGTGCGACCGGGAAGAAGGCGGGAGCTGCTGCGGGGCTGGAATCGAGGACCGCTACACCCCGGAGCTTCTACTGATGAATCTTCTGCTTGGGACCGCTTTGCCTGAATCCAGAGATTCCGCAAACAGTTGTTATTTTCTGGGAAACAACGGCTGCATCCTTTCGGCCCGGGACATCCTCTGCTTGAATTACCTTTGCTCCCGGCTGCAAAAAGCCGTCGACCACGAAGATCTGATGCAGCTCCAGGAAGTGACCGGATCGGAAATGGAACTCCTCTTCCTGTTGCACAACAGGATCAGGAATTTCATCAGGCGTGAAGGGGAAAAAGCTCTGGCGAGCCGGTGAGATCACGTTTCGGTCGGGATCAGGCGGGAATTTCCGAAACGATCAAGTAGTATCCCTATCAATCTGCGGTTGGCGGCGGGAAAAGGATAGAGCGCCAGCTCGGCGGGGAGGACCCACCGGCACTCGACCGCGGCGCGCGGGACCGGCTCCTTGCGGGGCAGTGAGTCGCAGACTTCGCACAGGTATGCATGCAGTGCGACCCGAAACCTCGTATAGCAGTGGCGGATCAGGGCCATTTTTTCAAGCGGGCGGACGTCGATTCCGAGTTCCTCCACGATTTCTCGCACCACCGCTTTTTCCGGGCTTTCCCCTTCGTTGATTTTTCCTCCGGGAAACTCCCACAGATACGGCATGAGACCGCTGCCGGGCCGTTTCTGGATAAAGATGCGACCATCCCGCACTATCACTCCAATTGAGACTTCGATGGGAGTGGCGGACCTGCTGCGGTTGGATCCGGATTCGAGTTCCGAAAGGCCGCGTTTTTTGCCTTCGCAAAATTCCGCCAGCGGGCAGCAGTCGCAACAGGGCGATTCAGGCAGACAAATCGTTGCACCAAGGTCCATCAGGGCCTGATTAAACTGCCGCGCTCTTCCTTTCGGAATGATTTCCGCGGCTAATTTCCGCAGAGCCGTCTCGGAAATGGCTGAGCCGGGAGAATTCAACCCGTTGAAAAGACGTCGCAGAATGCGCGCGGCGTTAGCATCCACGGCAGGAAAATCAAGGTTAAACGCAATGCTCTGGATCGCCCCGGCCGTGTAGCGGCCGATTCCGGGCAGGGCGAGTAATACGTTAAAATCGGCAGGGATACGCCCGCCGAAATTGCTTACAAGCACCTGTGCGGTCCTGTGAATGTTTTTGGCCCTCGTGTAGTATCCCAGTCCTTCCCAGGCCAGCATAATATCACGTTCACCGGCAGCAGCAACGGCTGCGGGGTCGGGGAATCGCTCCATCCAGCGCAGAAAATAAGGAACTACTGTTTTGACCTGCGTCTGCTGGAGCATGATTTCAGATATCCAGACCTGGTAGGGCGAATAGCTCTTGCGCCATGGAAGGTCTCGCCCGTTTCGTTCGAACCATGAAAGGACTTGGCGCTGGATTTTGTTGATTCTCTGAGGGAGCATGGAAAACGATCCTGTTTGATGCTGGTTTGGGCCTGGGCAGCCTCCGGCTGCAACCTTCTTTACTACAACTTTTTAAGAAAAGCTTCCATACTTCAACCCTTTACTTCACTCTCGCTGTTTTGAGGTATAATTGGCTCGACCCAAATCGAATTGATTATAGCCTTGTCAACCTTTCAATAATTTTCCGGTGCTGCGGATACATCGCCAGCAACTCCGCTCTCCCGCCAATCTCCATGTCCTCATATTCAAAGCCTGGCGCCACCGTACACCCAACAAGAGTGAAATCTCCCGGGCCTCGCTGTTCGGCTGCAAACCAGTTCCCTGCTTCTATCACCACCTGAAAACGCTCTCCCTCGTCGAAATTGCGCCCTAACCTCTTTTCAATCAGAGCGCCAAGCGGATCGAGGATATAAATCGTGAGTGGATCTCCCTCGAAAAGGCTCCAGATCTCGACGGACTTAAGCCTGTGGAAGACGGAAAACTGGCCTCTCTTGAGCAAATAGTAAATGGAAGAAACAATTGCGCGATTTCCGGCAAAACATCCTGGGAGGCCGGTCCTGAGGATTTGTTCCGACGCGCGGAAGGACGGTGCAAAAAGGCCCCCCTCCGGATGTTCGACCAGATTCAGTTGCTCGATCCAGTATTGCGCACTATGCTTCAATTGTGATTCTTCCTCATGCTCAAGGTGAGTACAGCCACGCGCCGATCGGCAGCTTGGTCGAAAGGGCCGGAATCAGGGAACTATAATCAGCATAACGGTCGCTTTGCATCTTTCAAGGTCCGAGGCGTTGTGATTCTTCCTCCTCTAAATGAAATGAGCCGCATTTGCGTTTCAGCAATTGCGGCTCGCGTTCCAGAAAGCCATAGCGTAATGACGACCTCTTATTCAAGTGGGACTATACCCTGTTTTTCCAGTCATAAGAGGGATGCCTTCAGTTCTCGTCGGCCATCATCTGTTGCGCTCGTGAGATCGCGTGGCCTTGGAATTCAGCATCGCTCATTTTGCCCTCGACATATTCGCTCCATTCTCCAAAATTGTTGAAGAAACAAGCGTTCATCTGGAGATCTTCGCAGACCTGTTTGTAAATCTTGTTCGCTTTCTTGGCGCGTTCTCTGATCAGCTTTTCTCCTTCCGAGGGCTCTTTGCCCGACCTGTCTGAAACGTATTTCCCGAAAGTATGCGAGTACTGATCAAAACTTCCTGCGCCTTGTTCATTCATAGGATTCTGGCCCATATTGCTATTTGCGAATGGCGAACATTTCACCATGAACTCATCAATGTTTTCAAATATGTTCTTCATATCAATCTCCCGGACCTTTATTTTAGATAATACCGGCGACCAGGCTCAGACAACCTGAGGAGTACGTCCGGAACTTTATGGCTGGAAGATAACCATTACTGAGTTGTGATAAAGGGCGTGAAATCAAAAAAGGAAAAAAACAGGGAGATCCACGCTGCTCACTGCTCTTTTCGGTACATCCGCATGACATCATCTCGAGTCACAAGGGCCTTGAAATACGGGACCTGCTTTTCGATGGCTTCCCTGCCGCTCATTTCTTGCCGGTCGACAAGAGCGATGGCGCAGGCGATATCAAGGCCCGCGTCTTTGCACGCAGAAATGGCCTGAAGCGTCGAGCCGCCCGTTGTAACCACGTCATCAACGACCGCCACGCGGTCTCCGGGTTCAATTTTCCCTTCTATCGCAGCGATTATCCCGTGGTCTTTTTGAGTTTTTCTTACAACGAATGACTGGATCGGCCGGCCCCTTAGCCATGAACTGTACGCGGTCGCATTCGCTATTGGGTCTGCCCCAAGGGTAAGCCCTCCAACGGCACGCACCTTCAGGTCGCTAATAGCTTCGAAAACGAGATTTCCGATCAGGTATTGACCTTCAGGGTCCAGGGTGACTCGTTTGCAGTTGAAATAAAACTGGCTCGTTCCGCCATGCGCCAGCTTGAACCTGGGGGTTTCCGAATACTGAAAGGTGTATTCCAGAATAAGTTGCAGCAAGCGCTTGCGCATTCTTTCGAAATCAGGAAGCAAGGGGTCCATGAGGTATCCTTTTATGAAGAAGTGAATCTAACCGTAATTCTTCCCCTGATACAACAGGTTTTTCTCCATGTAAACCCGGATCGCATCGAGATTGCGCTGCTTATCGAGCGCCCACAGCGGGGCTGCAAGCTCCTCCGGATGCGGGTCTCCCGTCAGTCTTTGAATGATGATGTGCGAAGGAAGGAGCGCAAGGAATTCTCCCGCGGCCGCGGCAAAGACCTCTCTGGTAAGACACGAGTATTCGCCGGACATGTACATCTTTTCCAGCCCCGTCCCTTTTATTACGTAAAGCAAATGAATTTTTACCGCCTGGATGTCCCGATGAGCAAGAAAATCCGCCGTATAGAGCATGTCTTCAATGTTCTCACCCGGAAGGCCGAGTATGACATGCGCACAAACGGGGATTTTCCTCGCGCGGCTTCGTACGACGGCGTCTGTGAAATCCTCCGGGGAGTGCCCTCTTCGAATGCGCTCCAGCGTCTCGAGCTTTGCCGACTGAAGACCTAATTCCAGCCAGATGAGATGAGTCTCGCCCAGCTTTGCCAGATAGTCGAGGGTTTCATCGGAAAGGCAATCAGGCCGGGTGCCTATGCTGAGGCCGACGACATCGGGATCGGTGAGGGCCTCCTCGTAGAGCGACGCCAGCTTGGGCAGAGGGGCGTAAGTGTTTGAGAACGACTGGAAATAAGCAATGAATTTCTTGGCCTTGTATTTTCCGGCCAGCCTTTTCTTACCTGTCCCGATCTGTTCGGAGATGCTCGCAAAGCGTCCGGCGCCGGTCCCGGAACCCTTCGCGTTGCAGTAAATGCAGCCGCCGCGCCCCACGGTCCCGTCGCGATTCGGGCAGCCAAGTCCAGCATCGAGCGAAATTTTTTGAACACGGCAACCGAAGGTCTCGCGCAAATAAGAATTATAGTCCCGGTAGAGTCTGCCTGCCATTTTTGCCTTGTCGGTCGCGGACACAGATTTGCGCCAGGTTGCCCGGCGCTTTAGGTTCACGCCAAAGTTAACACTTTTTTGCCGATTTGATCCATAACGATTGATATTCTGCAAAGATTTCCACAGGCTTGACCCAATCAAAGACTTCCCTGACACCGATGGACACTGATGAACTTGGATAAATCATTGATTGCCTGCAACATCTCAGATTTTATCCCGGCTTCTTCGTTGCCCTGGATCTAATTACCCCGGCAGCTTTTTCTTCTGGTCTATCTGTGTCCATCTGTGTCTACAGGTCTGCCTCGGCTGAAACGGTCCCCAATCCTTGAAATCAGGCGCGCTTTCTTCTAGAATCCGCCTGTCGTTTTTCGCCTGGACGTTTAATAATCAAATCGGAGTGAACCCAATGTTTTCGTTTAAACGACTATTGCCTTGCCTCATGCTGCTCCTGGCACTGAGCCTGGCTTTGAAACCGGCAGCATTTTCCCAGGTCCCGACAAATAATGGAGACACCGATTCGAAGCAGGATATTCAGCAGCAGGGGTCCGTGGTCCTGAAACCTGCAGGGCCGGCAGAGCTAAAAAAACTGGAACAGGCTATACCGATCGACGCCGAAAAAATCGATGATGCCGGCAAGGCACTGAGCAGGAAAATAGACGCGGTTAGCGCCAAAGCTTCCGTAAAATATGGATTCAACTGGATGAACGGCAGGGTCTTCGGTGAGATTTCCTGGCTGAAGCTGCTTGTCTGCTTCGGCTTGATCCTGATTGTGCTGGCAAGCGAGAGAGCTATTCGACGCGTCCTTTCCCGCAGCATAGAGAAGGCATCCCGGAAGACCGAACGAAGTTGGGTGGATCTGATAGTCGATGCGCTCTTCGGGCCTGTTTCACTGTTCATCCGGGTCTACGGAATCTATTGGGCACTTTCTCCCGTCTGGATTTATTTCGAAGGACCGGGAGGAACCAACCTCGTCCACCAACTGGCCGGCAAGGCCGCGGACCTCGGGGGCACCGTGGCGAGCTTCTGGTTCATCTACCGGTTTGTCTTTTCTATCGATATTAAGATCAGGAAATGGATCGGCTCTTCCGACAACGGCATACACGACATGCTTGTTCCGCTGGTAAGCAAGACAGTGCGGGTATTTGTGTTGGTGGTCGGGGGCATGCTGGTCGTCCAGAACATGACTGGAATCGAACTCGGGCCGCTCGTAGCTTCCCTTGGGATTGGAGGTCTCGCAATCGCTCTCGCGGGTAAAGACTCGATATCGAACTTTTTGGGCAGTTTCACCATCCTTCTGGACAAGCCGTTCGGCGTAGGCGAGCGGATCGTCATAGACAAACACGACGGTTTTGTAGAAGGGGTTGGGTTTCGCAGTACCCGCATAAGGACCCTTGCCGGAAACCTGGTCACCATTCCCAACGAAAGGATAATCAGCTCGACCCTGGAAAACATAGCCAGAAGAACGTACCTTCGCTGGAACACTGAGCTGGGCCTGATCTGCGAAACGCCGCCCGAAAAAGTTGAACTGGCGGTTTCAATAATAGAGGAAATCCTGAAGGACCATGAAGGAATGCGCAAAGATTATCCGCCAAGGGTCCACTTTAACGGCTTCAGGGACTGGAGCCTCAACGTCTCCATATTTGCATGGTATTTCCCGCCGGATTATTGGAAATTCCAGGGCTGGGTCCAGAAGACCTGCCTTGAAATCATGCGCCGGTTCCGGGAGGAGGGCATCGAGATGGCCTATCCCACCCAGGCCGTCTATCAACTCGAGGCAGAAAAAGTAGCTGCTCAGCGCGGCCGCTGGGAAGAAAAGCTCACCGCAGCAACTCACACCGCCGCCGGACACCCCAAATAATGAAAAGATGCGATATCATGGTAGGGCCGAGACCCCGCTACGCTCCCGGGGAGTCACGTATATTGGCCGAATCTATCAACACAACGTTATCGGTGAGTCCAGGGTCCCCTGGCAACGGCCTACCAGCTCATGTAGCTAAAGCCGCGCACGGGGGCTTTTTGACCGATCCCGATAGCTCCACCCTTTTTATCCGGCCAAGGATGACTTCCCTCAGTTCTTTTTGGACAACCGGATCTTTGAGTGCGGCTTCATAGGGCCAGGACGGCGCCCGGGCCGTCGCCGAATCTTTCCAAAGACTTGCCGAGCCTGCAATTGGCGACAAGATCGTTCGGCCTGATCGACAAGGCTTTTTCCAAGTGCTCAATCGTTCTATCAAAACTTGACTCTTTCAGGGCATTTTCAGCAATTCCCGTATAAATGCAGAACCTTAGGTTTTCATTTTGGATATTTTCTCTTTTTCCTCCAGTCTCTTATAGATGTCTTCACGTACACTTCCTAATGCGCTCAATTCATCCATATAAAGCCTCATGTATGATCCGAGACCTAAAATCTTGATTACGAATGAATATGTAGCTTCCCTGAGCAGTCGCTCTTGATAGGCGTATTCAAAATGCCCTCTTCGTTTACCGTTGAAATGTTCATAAACCGCAAACTGATAGACTGCCGGCGCAAAGATGGGCGTTGCGAACGCGAAAAGAAGCAAGTGAGTAAAACTTGCAAGCATGAGGCCGATAACAACGCCTGTTGCAACCGTCGTCATTGAATTCTTAAGCCAGAATCGGACGTAGAAACTTTTTGGGATACTCATCGTAATGTCCCCTTAAGGTCTCAATACCATTAAGTTTTCTAAAAATCGGCATAAAAACATTGACGGCAAGGGACAATCGCGTATTATACGTTTGGGAAATTATGGTTCCATTCCTCATTGTCGAAAATGGCTCCTCGGGTTAGGGCTTCCGATGTTTGCTCAGACCGTGGAAAACACTGTTGGTAGTTTTATCGCAGAACTCGAAGGGAGGGTGAAGGAAGGAGAGTTGTAGCCGAATTCAGAGGTAAGCGGTTATCATTAGCTAACGTCTTGTGAAAATTAACACTTTCGCAAAATGGATTGTGTGTTCCAAGGAGGCATAGTGTATGACATCACGAGCGGAAAATGGTGAAATCGACATATCCAAGGAATTTACTCCGGAACAACTTAAGGAATTAGACGAAATTATAGCCAGGAATAAAGACAAGCCCGGGTCATTGATCCCCGTCTTGGAGCAGGCTCAGGCTGTACTGGAATTCCTCCCGATGCCCATCCTCAAAATCGTCGCCGCCGGCCTTAATCTGCCTCTGAGCCGGGTCTACGGAGTTGTCACCTTCTATTCATTCTTTACCATGACGCCGCGCGGGAAGTACACCATGCGCGTGTGCCTGGGCACAGCCTGCTATGTGCGCGGCGGGAAGGCCATCTGTGACACTGTCAAAAGAGAGCTGGGAGTCGAAGAAGGAGAAACAACCCCCGACAGGCTTTTCACCCTGGAGACGGTGCGCTGCGTTGGCGCCTGCGGATTGGGCCCCGTGATCTTCGTTGGTTCAAACGTCCATGGAAGATGTAAGCCGGCGAAGGTCAAAGAAGTGATCGGTCAGTATGATTGAAGGGACGAGGTGATCGGCTATGGCAAAACTATCGATAGCAGATTTGAAGAAAATCAAAGAAAGGGTCCTCTCCGATATGTCCGTAAGAGAAGGCGGCCAGAAAGCAAAAGTAACCGTGCATATGGGCACGTGTGGCATTGCCGCCGGAGCGAGGGCGGTAATGGACAGCTTGATGAGCGAGATCGCGGCAGTAGGGGCAACGGAAATAATGGTTACGACATCGGGCTGCGCCGGCATGTGCAGCAAGGAACCCATGGTCACGGTAGAAATGCTGGGACAAGAACCTGTCCTTTACGGACAAATGGATGCAAACAAGATGCGCCAGGTATTCAGGCGACACGTTCTCCTGGGAGAAGTCCAGACCATGTTTGCGATGGCCAAAGGCTAAGGCCGCGCGGGATGATTCGTAGAAGCAGGATTAGTGCATCCTTGTTAAAGGATAACAAAATATGAGCAGGAGGATAGTATCTATATGAAAGTCTTCCGTTCGCATCTTTTGATATGTGGAGGAACCGGATGTCACGCTTCCGGAAGCTCCAATGTAAGGCGGGCTTTACTGGAAGAGATTGATAAAAGAAGACTGTCAGGGGAAGTCAAAGTTGTTGAGACCGGTTGCAACGGGTTTTGCGCTCTTGGTCCCATTATCGTGGCCTATCCGGAGGGCGTCGTCTATCTCTCGGCAACGCCTGAGGACATACCGGAACTTGTGGAAGAACATCTGGTAAAGGGAAGAATCCTGGAGCGGCTTCTCTACAAAGAACCGATTACGGAAGAAACCATTCCACGAATGAATGACATTCCGTTTTTCGCTCTTCAGAAGCTGATCGTGTTGAAAAACAGGGGTGTGATCGACCCGGAAAACATCGATGAGGCCATCGCCAGAGACGGTTATGCGGGAATGGCAAAGGCCCTCACGGAAATGACTCCGGAGCAGATTATCAAGGAGGTCCTGGACTCGGGGTTGCGAGGAAGAGGAGGCGCCGGCTTCCCCACGGGTCTCAAATGGAAGTTCTGCTCCCAGACCCCCGGGGACGTAAAATACATACTGTGTAATGCCGACGAGGGTGACCCCGGCGCATTTATGGACAGAAGCGTCCTCGAGGCTGACCCCCATGCCGTCCTTGAAGGAATGGTCATTGCCGCGAAGGCCATCGGGGCCCGCCAGGGTTATATATATTGCCGCGCAGAGTACCCTCTGGCCCTTCATCGTTTGGATATTGCAATCCAACAGGCGAAGGAATATGGACTTTTGGGAAAGAATATCCTCGATACGGGATTTGACCTTGATATCGAGGTCTATCAGGGCGCTGGAGCATTTGTCTGCGGTGAAGAGACAGCCCTGATGACATCCATCGAGGGCAAGCGCGGCATGCCCCGACCCAGACCGCCCTTTCCCGCCGTTGCCGGACTTTGGGGCAAGCCCTCGGTTTTGAACAACGTTGAGACATTTGCCAATGTCGGTCAGATCATTCTAAACGGGGCATCCTGGTTTAACGCGATAGGAACGGAAAAAAGCAAAGGCACGAAGGTCTTCGCCCTGACAGGCGACGTTGCTAATGTCGGTCTTGTCGAAGTCCCGATGGGAACCACCCTCGGGCAGATCGTCTATGACATCGGCGGCGGCATACCCGGCGGCAAGAAGTTTAAGGCCGCACAACTGGGAGGACCTTCGGGTGGATGTATCCCCATAGAGCATCTCAATACTCCGATCGACTATGAGAAGGTCCAGGAACTGGGCGCCATTATGGGTTCCGGCGGTATGATTGTCATGAACGAAGACAAGTGCGCCGTCGATATGGCCCGTTTCTTTATGGATTTCGTCCAGGATGAATCATGCGGGAAATGTACCCCGTGCCGGGCAGGAACGAAGAGAATGCTCGACATATTGACCGATATCACCCAGGGCAGGGGCAAGGAAGGCGATATCGAACTCCTCGAACAAATGGGCGAAATCATCAAGACCGCATCTCTGTGCGGTCTCGGACAAACGGCCCCAAACCCTGTGCTCAGCACTATCCGCTACTTCAGGGATGAATATGAGGAGCATATAAGAGAAGGGAAGTGCAGGGCGGTTGTATGTTCGGCGCTGTTTAAATCGCCTTGCCAGCATACCTGCCCCGCCGGAATGGACGTGCCGGCTTATGTCGCCCTGGTTCGAGCAGAACGGTTCGACGACGCCTATAAGGTCATGTTGAGAACCAACCCGTTCCCCTCCGTCTGCGGCAGGGTGTGCGACCACAAGTGCCAACAGAAGTGTCGCAGAGGCAATCTAGATGAAGCCATCGCTGTTAAATTCTTGAAGAGGTTTGTCGCCGACCACGCCACAAAGCCGAAAACCGCACCGGCCCCGGTTACAAGAAAGCAAAAGATCGCCGTTATCGGTGCGGGACCTGCGGGTCTGACCGCTGCTCGAGACCTCGCGATCAGAGGATACAAGACAACCGTGTTCGAGGAACTTTCTGAACCCGGTGGAATGCTCCGTTGGGGAATTCCCGCCTACAGGCTACCCAGGGATATTCTTGCAGAAGAGATCAAAGATAACGTCGAAGCCCTCGGTGTGGAAATCAAATGCAACACCCGAGTGGGCAAAGAGATTTCCTTCGAGCAGGTGGACAAGGAATTCGACTACGTGTTCCTGGCAACCGGCGCTCATAAGAGCCAATCGATGCGCGTGCAGGGTGAAAACCTCCCGGGTGTCTTCGGCAGTGTGGAATTCCTGAGAGACTTCAATACCAATGAAGAAGCCTGGTTGAGCGGCCAGAAGACTCTGGGTTCGAAAGTGGGGGTCATCGGCGGTGGTAATTCGGCCATCGATGCAGCCCGTGTCGCTTTGCGGCTGGGTGCGGATGTGACAATCCTCTATCGCCGCGAGAAAAAGGACATGCCGGCAGCGGAAGAAGAAATCCTTGCGGCTGAAGAAGAAGGAGTCAAAATCGAACTTCTGGTGGCCCCGCTAAAGATCGAAGAAAAGGACGGCAAGATCTGCGGGATTACCTGTGAACGCATGCAACTCAAGGAGTTTGACAAGAGCGGCAGAAAGATACCCGGTGCGATCACGGGGTCCGGATTCACTCTCAGCGTGGATGCTATTATTTCCGCCATAGGCCAGGTGGGGGATATGTCCTTCATTCCAAAAGAAAGCGGCGTCAGTGTCAGCAAATGGTCGACCTTTGAGCTGGCGCGCGGAAGCAAGTCCCAAATGCCGAACCCGAAATATTTTACGGGAGGCGACGCCCTGACGGGACCCGACACCGTGATAGGCGCCATTGCTGCCGGACACCAGGCTGCACGCGATATGGACAGCTACATAAGGATGGTCAACGGTGAGCCGGCATATGTAGAACCGCCGGAAGACGAGATCGAGGTGCCGTTTATCGTCGACGAGGAATCCGTAGAGGCGCCGCAGGCGAAGATGCCGGAGATGGATCCACAAAGGAGGAGGCGTGACTTCGCGGAGGTCGAGCTTGGCTTCGAAAGGATGCAGGCTGTAAAGGAGGCAAGCCGCTGTCTGCGATGTGATGCTGAAATTGACTGATCCTTTTGGATAAGGACGCAAAAGTCAGCAACTGTTGCCCATAAGAGACATAACATCATATATCAACAGCTCATTATAAAGGGAGAAGTGACAAACGATGGATATGGTCAACATAACAATGAATGGCCAAAAAGTCAGCGCGCCTCCTGGTAGTACGATTCTCCAGGCTGCAAAGCAGGCGGGTATAGACATCCCTACGCTTTGCGACCACCCTGCATTGATTCCGATCGGTGCTTGCAGAATATGCGTTGTAGAGGTCAAAGGGCAGCGCACTTTAATAACGGCATGCACCTTCCCCATAACTGAGGGAATGGAAGTACAGACAGAAACACCACAGGTGGTCAGTGCGCGGAAATTCATCCTTGACATGCTGTTCTCGGAACGAAACCATTACTGTCCGTTTTGCGAGTCGTCCGGGAACTGCGAATTGCAAAACCTCGGGTATCGCTATGGCCTCGATCACTGGAGTTACCCGACGTATACCAAGGCCTTTCCGATAGATGCCTCACACGAGCATTTAATCATGGAACACAACCGGTGCGTGCTCTGCGGCCGGTGCGAGCGCGCATGCAGCGATCTTGTCGGCAATCACACGCTGGGTTTGCGCAATCGCGGCAATGCGACGATGATCCATTGCGATGCTAATTTATCCTGGGGCGACTCTTCATGTATTTCCTGTGGCACATGTTCACAGGTATGTCCTACAGGCGCAATATTCAATCGCCGAAGCTCTTTCATGGGCCGCGACGCGCAGACGGAATGCATCAAGAGCACATGCAGCCGGTGCAGTGTTGGATGCGGCACGGAGATCGTCACGCGTGCAGGCAATGTGCTGCGAATTCAGGGAGATTGGGACGCAGAAGTAAGCGGTGGACGGCTTTGTAAATATGGCCGATTCGATCCGCTCTACGATGAGCGCGAGCGCGTCACCAGGCCTTTGCTCCGGCGGGCGGGAAGACTTGAACCGGTTAGCTGGGATGAAGCGTTGCAGGCGGTCGCCGCTCGAATCGGCGGGGCTAATGCCAGCGAGATTGGCGTGTTGACCTCCAGCGACTGCACCAACGAGGCGCTATACTTGATGGGTCAGTTGTTTCGTCAGGAACTGAAGGCAGCCAATGTTGGCTTGCTCAACGGCGTCGCACCGAAACTGATCGATAAACCACAGGGTTCGCTTGCCGATATCGCCAGGAGCGATCTCATCCTTGTGGTGGGCGCCGATCCGGTCCAGGATCAGCCGGTTTCGTCTTTCTTCGTTAAGCGCTCCGTTGACAAGGGTGCGCGACTCATTGTGGTGGGCGGCGAGGACAATGGCCTGGCGCCGTTTGCCTCTATGAATATGGAGATGGCAGACGTCAATAAGGCCGTTGAAATAGCCGGGCGTGCGGAACAGCCTGTGGTGCTGTACGGGGCCGGTGTCACGCAGGAGGCTGCCGGCGCGCTGAAAAAGTTGCAGGGGAAGGCTTCTTTCGTAGCTCTCGAGCCCGGTGTCAACACTCATGCCGCGGTGGCCTTCGGATTTGCCAACGGCTTCAGCCCGTCCGCCGTCAAAGTGCTGTATGCTTTGCTCGGAGAGCAAAACTGTGATGGCAGCGATGTGCTGAAGGATATCGATAAAAACGCATTTGTCGCCGTGCAGGCCAGCTTCATATCTCCCTTGACCGAGCAGGCTGACGTGGTTCTGCCGATGGCCATATGGTCGGAGCGAACAGGGAGCCTGACAAACACGGAGGGGCGCGTGAAGAAAGTCAACAAGGCGGTCGAGCCCGCAGGAGAAGCCAAGCCGGATTGGGAAGTCCTTTCCTTACTGGCACAGAAACTGGGCAAGGGGCTCGGGGCTTCGTTGGACGAGATTTCTATTAACGCGTCCCGGCAACTCACGTGAAAGGAGATGAATAATGGCTAAAGTCAAGATAGCTACTGACTGGCTGGCTGGCTGCGCAGGATGCCACATGTCGCTATTGGACATTGATGAACGCATCGTAACGCTGTTGGAAGCGGTGGAGATAACATCAAGTCCGGTGACCGACCTGAAACACCCGCCCAAAGAAGGTGTAACTGTGGGCATTCTTGAAGGGGCGATCTGCAATACTCACAACATCGATGTCGCCAAAATGATGCGGGAGCGTTGCCAGATTCTTATCGCCCTTGGCGATTGTGCTACTTTTGGAAATGTACCTGCGATGCGGAATCTGGTGGGCACGGACGCAGCTTTGAAGCGTGCCTACCTGGATGCAGAGAGTGTGGTAGATGGACTCATCCCTGATTCCCCGGAGCTCGGGAAGCCCCTCGACATGGTCACAGGCATTGGCGACGTGGTGAAGGTCGATCTGTTTATACCCGGCTGCCCGCCGAGTGCCGATACGATTTTCTTTGCGTTGACGGAACTGCTTGCCGGGCGCGTCCCTGTGATTCTTCCACCGCAATACTTCAAATATGATTAGAGGAGAAGAGCTATGGGTCCTCGAAAGATCACCATCGAACCTGTGACGCGCATCGAAGGTCACGGACGGGTCACGGTCCATTTGAATGAACGGGGCGAGGTGGAACAGACGTTCTTCCATGTGGATGAGTTCCGCGGTTTGGAGAAATTCTGCGAAGGTCGCCCATATTTTGAGATGACGGAAATCACTCAGCGCATCTGCGGTATTTGCCCGGTAAGCCATCATCTGGCCGCTGCAAAGGCATGCGACGGCGTCGCCCGTGTGGAACTGCCGCGGCCGGCCAGGCTGCTGCGCGAATTACTGCACATGGGTCAATTCATACAGTCACACGGGATGCATTTCTTCCACCTGGCTGCCCCCGACCTGGTTTTGGGTTTCGACGCCGACCCCGCGATTCGCAACGTAGTGGGGATCATCCAGGCGAACCCTGAACTGGCGTTGAAGGCCGTGAACCTGCGCCGGTACGGACAGCAGATCATCGAAAGGTTGGGAAGAAAACGTGTCCATCCCAATTTCGCCGTTCCCGGCGGAGTGAACGCGGCCCTCACTTCAAAAGACCGCGACGAAATCCTTGCCGGATTCGGTGAAGCGGTCGAAACCGCCAAGGTGGCGGTGAGCATCGGCAAGGACTGGCTGGGAAGCAACAAGGAATTGGCCGGCTCCTTCGCGGCTTTTCCCTCCAACTACATGGGCATGGTCGATAAGGAAGGGGGACTTCAGCTCTACGACGGCGAGATCCGGATGAAGGACCACCGGGGAAAAACGATCGCACAGTTCAAGCCGGATAATTACCTCGCCTATGTAGGGGAGCATGTAGAATCCTGGTCATTTCTCAAGTTCCCGTTCTACCGGAAATTGGGATGGCCCGACGGGACCTATCGAGTCGGCCCGTTAGGGCGCCTGAACGTTGCGGACAAGATTGGCACACCGCTGGCCAACGCGGAGTTTAAGCTTTTCAAGCAGATCAACGGCGGCAAACCTGTTGAAGGGTCCCTCTATTATCATTACGCCCGGTTGATCGAGCTTGTCTATGCCCTTGAGCGACTCGCTCAGTTGCTGGACGATCCGGATATCATGTCGAACGATATCCGCACGTATCCGACGCCGGCGAGGCTCCCCGGCCAGGGAGTCGGGGTCATCGAAGCTCCTCGCGGGACATTGTTCCACGACTACGGTACGGACGAAGATGGGCGATTGAGCAGGGTGAACCTCATCGTGGCTACAGGCAACAATAATTGGGCTATGCATACTGCCTCGGGAATGGTTGCAAAAGCTTTCATCGATGGTACAAAGCTGACCGAAGGAATGTTGAATCGAGTGGAAGCAGCTATCCGGTGCTACGATCCGTGCCTGTCGTGCGCTACGCACGCCATGGGAAAAATGCCGCTGGAAATAACGCTTGTGGCGGCGGACGGCACGGTCCTGGATCGCATATCCCGTAATGATGCAATCTGATCCGATGCGGACAGGGGTAATACGGAGTTGCATTCAAAATGATCACAAGCGGACGACGGGGGCAACACGGTGAGCGTTTGGATGCGACTCCGTATGATAAACAACCACGTACCCTGGTCATAGGCTACGGCAACATAGACCGCGCTGACGACGGCGTCGCTTTTTGCGTAGTCAATGCTCTGCGAAGGCGCCTGGGTCAAAAAGTATTGAGCGAGGAGAACTCCGGCCTGGATGAACTGGGCGAAAAGGTGGATTCCATCTTCCTGGTTCAACTGGCGCCGGAGTTAATGGATGTGCTGCCTGATTACCGCCAGGTCATCTTCGTGGACGCACATGTTTATGAGGGCGCGGAAAATCTGCATTGCGCAGCCGTATCCGCGCAATACGCTCCGTCCACGTTCACCCACCACCTGACCCCGCCGATGCTTCTCGCGCTGTTGAAGCTGCTGAATCATCCTGAGCCTTCCGGACACCTCGTGTCTATCCGCGGCTACGACTTCGACTTCCACCGGGACCTTTCAGAGGATACCAGGTCCCTTGTCGAGCCGGCGGTGGATTGTATCCTCCGGCTGGTGAGTGCGCTGCCTGCCGGCATAAATGGATGAAGAGGGAACCGCAAAAAGATCACTGACAGTACATCGACTCTTAAGCCCCCGGCCCAGCCGCCAAATCGGTTGGCTATATCCTGGAATATGCATGAGCATGCTTGATGCATATTCCCGGTGAAAGGATTTTAAGATGCTCAAAACAGCCATTACAGAGATGTTTGGTATCAAGTACCCCATTATTTGCGGGGGTATGATGTGGATCTGCAAACCGAAATTGTGCGCCGCCATATCGAACGCCGGAGGCATGGGAAATCTGACGGCAGGCATCTACGAATCAGAAGATGAATTCCGCGAGGCCATTCATGAAGCCAGGAGATTGACGAACGAACCCTTCATGGTCAATGTGACTATCCTCCCCTCGATCCGTATCACCCGGGAACATTATAAAATGTATTTGCGCGTTTGCGCTGAAGAGCGGATTGCAGGGCTGGAAATCTCCGGGGCCCCGATCGATAAAGCACTGGGCCCCGAATCCGTGGATATGCTGAAAAAGGCTGGGGTTAAGCTTTTTCATAAAGTGGGATCTGTGCGTCATGCCATTCACGCACAGCACGTCGGATATGACGGTGTATATGCCGCGGGGATCGAAGAGGGAGGACACCCGCTGAATGACGATGTCACAACGATGGTCCTGACAGCAAGGATGGTTGAGACACTGTCCATGCCTGTTGTAACGACGGGCGGTATTGCCAATGGAAGAACCATGGCTGCAGCCCTCATGCTGGGCGCCGAAGGGATAATGATGGCCTCGAGGTTCATGGCCACGGTTGAATGCGAAATCCACGAGAATATAAAAAACGAACTGGTGGACCGCCAGGAACATCATACGACTTTGATCTGCAAGTCGATTGAGCTCCAGGGACGAGCGCTGAAAAACGACCTGGTCGAAAAAATTCTCGAAGTTGAACGCAGGGATGGCGGTATGGCGGAAATCATCCCCATGATAGCCGGTGAGAAAACAAAAGCGGCATGGATGACCGGTGATATCAACTGTGCTCCCATTATGGTCGGTCAATCGATAGGCCTGATCCATGACATTCCCACATGCGCTGAGCTCATCGAAAGGATGATGGCCGATGCTGAAGCGCAGATAAAACAAATGTTTGAACGCATGCAGGTGTCAAAGGGAAACAGGCCCGATTGTGAGACTTCCCATACTCAACCAAAAGTGCGATCGCGTCTGTAGCTATCTCCAATGCAGCATTCCTCATGACATGCGTCTTCACAGAGCCGTGAGCAGGGCTGATTTTGGCGCCTTTCTCCCGGCTCGCGCCAGTCGATACTGAAGCCGGAATCAAGTCCTCTCCGGGGGAGAGACTTTTCCCCATCACCCATCACCCATCACCCTTCACCGATATTATGCGGTAGCCTTGACAAACCGATCGCCGGTCTCTAGTTTTTTTGCGGTATCTGTGAAGTCAATTCTATACATCCTGTTATTTCCACCGATGTCCGTTTCTATTTGGATACACTAATTAAAGAGGAGGCTATTCCAGTAAACTGATGATTCATTGTGCTGTTCGATAACAAGTGGCGGAATTCATTTTGTTTCCCATCAACATGATAAAGGAGATTTTACAATGACTGGTCGTAGCAGGTATCTCTCATTTTTTTCAATCGTGTTTCTGTCAATCGGCATTTTCGCCTTCACGGGATGTTTACAGGCTGCGGAAAGTGAGCAGCCAACCCCGCAAGGTCAGAAGGCGATCGTAGAAGGTGCAAAGCAGATGCTGGATGGAAACAAAATGATAATGGACACAATGGCCAAGAAAGGAATGAAAGACGCAGAGTTGACGGCGGTCGAAAAGATGATGACAGACGGCTACGAAATGGTCGCCAAGGGCGACGGCATGATGACCGGCAGTACAATGGATGAAGGCAAGGCGATGGTAACACGTGGTGCAAATATGATGATGAAAGCACAGAAAGAGACCTTGGCCGCCCTTGATAAGAAAGGAATGGAGACCGAATGCTCGGGCGCTCTTGACATGTGCAAGGTCGGAGAGAAAAAGGTAAAACAAAACTTTCAAACCTACGGCCTTCATGGTGACTGGGAACCAGGTGGGATGTAAGATGACCGAATAACAGTCAAGCTGAAAATTCTGATCTAAGTCTTTACAAGCGATCAAAAGCCCCGGCACTTGGATGAAAGGCGCCGGGGTTTTTCCTTTCAGTTGATCTCCGTGTCACTCAATTTTCGGACGTCATTCAGGACTTGTTCCATCTTTTCAATATCATAGGGGATGTCCACAGCCCCGAGAAATCCATACTTCCCGAATTCCGAAACGACCGGATCGTCCGGGTTTGCGCCGGATACGATCACCCTGATGCGCGGGTCTATTGCAAGCAGCTCCCTCAATGCTTCCTCGCCCCCCATCCCCCCCGGCACATATAAATCCAATATGACGGCCGAAAATGCCAGGCCTTTTTCTTTTGTCGCTCTATAGAAATCGACGGCCTCCCTGCCATCCTTTGCGTATACGATATCATACCCCAGATAGTTGAGGACAATACCTGTCGCATTGCGCACAGTCTCATCGTCTTCCATCAGTAGAATTCTTCCTCCCCTTGAATCAACCCGGTCCGTTTTGGCCTTTTTAACAGAGTCTCCCTGAGGAGACGCAGGCAAATAGACGAAGAAGGTAGACCCGACACCCGGTTCGGATTTGACGCCGATATATCCGTCATGCCTTTTAACGATCGAATAACAGGTGGCAAGTCCCATGCCCTTGCCTTTCGAGGCCGGTGGGGCGTTGGTCGCAAAGTAAGGGTCGAATATTCTCTGCAAATTCTCCTGAGGAATGCCCCGGCCATGGTCGGTTACAGACCATTTGACATATTCGCCTTCCTTTAGAGGCAGACCGGAACCTGCGCTTACGTTCACATTTTCAGCATCGATGGTTATGGTGCCGTAGTCGGCCATAGACTCACGAGCATTGACGACCAGATTGTGGATTACCTGCCGGATTTGCACATCATCCATTTCAACGAGCCAAAGGTCATCGGGCAGGGAAAACTTGCAGATGACGCTGGAGCCAGCCAGGGATAGATTAGCGGAATCCATCAGCAATTGCGAAATGGAACCGATTTTTCTTATCGGTTCTCCCCCTTTTGCGAAGGTGACCAGGCGATGGGCTAATTCCTTTGCCTGAAGCGCGGCCTGTTCCGCTATTTCCAGTCCTTCTCCTTCAAGCGCGTTCTGTTCATCGGTGAGGCACAATCTGGCGGCGAATATGTTATGCAGCATGATAGATAACAAATTATTGAAATCATGCGCTATTCCGTCAGCAAACATTCCGAGGGACTCCAGTTTCTTACCTACGATGAGCTGTTCTTCGGCTCTTTTCCGCTCCGTGATATCCTCGAAGGTCTCCATCGCGCCAACCAGGTTCCCCTCAAAATCCCTGATCGCGGTTGCGGTAAAGCGAAGCCATTTCCCGCCATTCTCCAGTTCCGGGAAAAACTCGGTTGCCTCGTACGCCTCTTCGAGCAGTCCGGATTTGATGTACTTATCCGAATACCATTGAGGAATTGCATCCAGCGCCTGGTCCACCAGCAGGTCGGCCAAAGCCGGGCGCTTCCGGCTGTAGAATGGTCTGTAGCTGTCTGTTGTGCCGACAACATCCCGGGCACTGACACCACTGAGTTCTTCAAGGGCCTTGTTCCAGTATATGACCGTGTGGTCCTTCCCGATTACGAAGGTGGGGATGGGAGAACCCTGAATAACACTTTGCAGCCTCAGTTCACTATTCCTCAGGGCCTGTTCGTTGAGCTTCCGCTCAGACACATCCTCCAGTGTTTCTATTGCCCCCACCAGCTCCCCTCTGGAATCCCTGATAACAGCGGTCGTAAAACGAAGCCATTTTCCGCAATCCCCCAGTTCCGGGAAAAAGTCTGTCGCCTCGTATGCCTCCTCGATCAATGTCGATTTGATGTACTTATTTGAATACCATTGGGCAATTGTATCCAGCGACTGATCCACCAGCAGGTCTGCCATACATGGTCTTTCGCTGCCATAGAATGCCCTCCAGTGGTGTGTTGTGCCGAGGATTTCCCCGGCTTTGATCCCTGTAAGTTCCTCCAGCGCCGTGTTCCAGTACAATACTTTATGGTCCTTCCCTATGACGAATGACGGGACGGGGGAACCATGAATTACATTATGCAACCGCCGCTCGCTTTCAATCAGTTTTTCTTCCATCCGTTTACGGACGCTGATATCTTTTGCAACCACTGTCACAGCAATTGTAGCTGTTCCTGCGGAATTTTTCACAGGGCTGAACGTTCGGAGAAAGTAGTGGTTGTCTCTTTTGCTTCTATACTCGTGTTGGATAGACGTAGACGAATCAAAGACAAGCTCGGCCAAGTGCACAAATTCTTTGGTTTCATCTTCCGAGTGGAATTCACGGTAGGCTTTACCTATTATCCTGTCCAGTGGCAGGCCAAACCTTGATGCCTGTGTTTCATTCATCAATATGTAATTGAAGTTTCCGTCCACCATATATATTAAATCTTCAGTATCGGCCAGGGAGCGATATTTTTGCTCACTTTCCCGAAGAGTATTTTCAGACTTCCTGATTGCGCGGAATAGCGACTGAATTAATGCTGCGCCAGCCAGCATTAAAATGGATATGAAAAGATCCATCCATTCATTGAAATGACTTACTCCATGCGTTATTTCAACAGGAAAGAAGGGGAGACTGTCTATAATGCGCTCTATAGCCGTCAGAGCAATGCCGGCGCCTATTAGAATCCATACCACGCTGCCTCTGGTGGTTCTAACGAGCCTGAATACCATAACGGCTGCGATCATTTGCAGCAAAACAGAGAGGAATAAAATTATTTCACTCATAAAAGTTTTCCATGATACGCACGAACCTCTTGGCGCTTTGCGCCCCGGAGCCAGTGGGACCGGCGGCCGGGATGCGCCCTCACAAACGATCGGGCACCGGACTATACGCATCACAGCACGTAATGCGTATAGCGCGCAGACCCGTAACGCAGTGAGGGTCCGGGGCCACCCCGGGACCGTACTTTCATGGTTTCAGGGTGTCCCCAAAGGGACTGCAAAGCTGCTACGGAAAGGTAATTCTAATCCAAGTTAGCCTTTGCGTGAAAGGTTTTCTGACGCGCCTGACCGATAAGCTCAGCGACATTCCAGCGCGGCCCGGCCCCGGTTACGCCATAGAATGTTTCCATGAGTGTTTCCGTCAGCGTTGCCAGTGTTTCCATAGCTATTCCAATCACTGCATCCCATCAAGTTTTTTTGAAATCGGTGTTTCCATAAATGTTTCCACAGTTGTTTCCATCGACGAAGTGTTTCCAATCATAAGAAGTTGTCATCATTGATTTTTCTACTCACCATGGAAACTTTATGGAAACACTAAGGAAAAGGTGAACAGTGGAGAGCTAAAACCAAACCCTTTGCGCATGAAATGCTCGAGCATTGTATTATAGGCAGATTCGTCCTGCAAAACGGCAACGAGAAACGGCAACCAGAAGCGGCAACCAGAAGCGGACAAAAGGGGAAGACTGCAATTTAGGGATTTAGGGATTTAGGGGAAACCCATCTTTCGCAGACTGTTCACTGCTTGACAGTGCCGCTCGGGTTGGGATATTTTCTATATCTTAACCTCGGGAGATTGAAGTGATCCTAAGTGAGATAAAAGACATTCTCGAAGCGGAAGTGATCACTGGTGAAGAGCAACTGGACATGGAAATAAAAACAGCTTTTACGGCTGATCTGATGAGCGATGTCCTTGCTTTTGCGACGCCTGGAAGTTTGTTGATAACGGGGCTGGCCAATCCGCAGGTCCTTAGAACGGCAGATGTAACCGACACAGCCGCGGTTATTTTGGGTAACGGCAAAAGGCCTTCCCCGGAAGCCGTCCAATTGGCCAGGGTGCTGAATATTCCCGTTCTCACAACTAAATTTATTGTTTTTGAGGTTGCCGGGCGTCTGTACTCGAAAGGCATCACAGGTTGTATAGAAAAGGCGGGGAGTAAATAACGTCATCATGGATGAAAAACCCCTGTATGAAGGATGTTTTCTGGTTGCCGGCGGCAATTTCGATAAAGCAGGGGAAGTATCGGGCAGCATCAAGACGATTTTGAAACGAATGCAGTTGCCCGTTGAGGTGATCAGGAAAGCAGCTCTGGTCGCCTATGAATCTGAAATCAATATTGTTTCTTACGCACGCAAGGGGATGATCCGGCTTCACGTCACAGCCGGCTCTATTTTGCTCGAGGCTATCGATGAAGGTCCGGGGATTCCGGATATCGAACTGGCCATGCAGCCCGGCTGGTCAACTGCGAGCCCGAGGGTAAGGGAAATGGGATTTGGCGCAGGAATGGGACTATGCAATATAAAGAGTTTTTCCGACACGTTCAGGATTTCATCCGAAGTTGGAAGGGGAACATACCTCAAAATGATCATCAACACGATTAGAGACTCTCTCAATAATTGAGAAAGGGAGTTGGACAGCGTGGATTTAGAATCTATCGTCAAGGCTTTGAATTTAAGTATCAGGTCCGGCGAAGACAAGCTCAATGCAGAGGTAGGGGGGGGATACACGGGAGATCTGCTGAGTGATGTGATGGGCAACAGTAAGGAGGGTGACATCTGGATTACCCGCCAGGTCCACCAGAACATCGTTGCCGTCGCCAGTCTCAAGGATCACGCAGGAATCGTTCTCGTCCAGGGTTGCGAACCGGCAAAGGATACCCTTGATAAAGCAAAACAGGAGGGTGTCCCTATACTCGTATCAGATCTATCTGCTTTTGAGGTAACAGGCAGAATATATAACTTGCTTAAACCAATACAAGATTTAAAGAATAAGTAAGCGGCAAGCGAAAAAACAGAAAAAGAGACCACGACGACCGATCTTTTCTTCGTATGAATAAAGATGCCATATGTCCAGGGCGTTCCGTTGCGATCTTCATATACATACATGCCTTTCGCCATGTGCAGACCTGAACATGTACCCCACCGCCATAGTTGGAAAATGCATTGCAGAACAGTTGGATATTATTGCGATATGCGATCACAATGCCATGGATAATGTGCAATACGTATTGAGATATGTTGAAGGTAAGCCCCTTATTGTGCTCCCAGGGATGGAAATAACAAGCAGCGAAGAAGTCCATGTGCTCGCTCTTTTTGATACTTTGGATGACCTCATGAAAATCCGCGATGTCATTCATGATCATCTTCACGGTACGAATAGAGAGGAGATATTTGGATGTCAGGCCATCGTCAACGAATTAGACGAGGTAGAGGGTTTTAACGACAGATTTCTTCTCGGTGCGACTGAGTTGTCTTTACTCGAAATCGTTCAACATATTCATAGGTTCGGTGGACTTGCAATAGCGTCTCATATCGATAGAGAAAGCTTCAGTGTGATTGGCCAATTAGGTTTTATCGACCCGGAGATTAATTTTGATGCCCTTGAGGTAACATCTCGGACAGGTATAAAAAATGCCCGGTCAAAATATCCCGAATTAAATCGTTTCCCGTTTGTCGAGTCATCGGATGCGCATTTTATCAAGGATATCGGGCAGGGAGTGACGACGATGTTTATGGAAACAGGAACGATTTCCGAGTTGAAGATGGCCTTTGAGCATCAAAAAGGAAGATATATTCTGGAGAAATAGATGCTCGAGCTTTCCCTCCATATTCTGGATATAGTGGAAAATTCAACCCGGGCCGGCGCTAAAAGAGTTCATATCGACGTCGCGGAAGACACCAAAAAAGACCTCCTGACTTTAGAAATGCGCGACGATGGGTCCGGCATGAGTGACGACGTTCTGAAAAGAGCCATGGACCCGTTTTTCACCACAAAAACGGTTCGCAATGTCGGGTTAGGTCTACCAATGCTCGCCCAGGCTGCGGAAACGGCGGGCGGCAGATTCGCCATAGAATCCAGGAGCGGTGAAGGAACGAAGGTCCTGGCCGAATTTAAGCTTAGCCACATCGATCGACAACCGCTTGGGGATATAGCAAGTACTCTGGTGGCTCTTATCGCGGGCAACCCGAATGTCGATTTCATTTACCGCCATCGACGCGACGATCGGGAATATATCTTCGATTCGGGAGCTGTCAGGGAAGAAATCGGTGAAGTGCCCATTGACAACGTGAACGTGCTGATATTCATTAGGGAGCATGTGCGGGAAGGGCTCGAAGAAATAGGGGCCGAAGCGTAGACGAAGAATAACGACAAGCCTGGCCGGTAACTTTTTGGGAGAGGAGAAACTACGTATGATTTCGATTGATCAGCTAAAGACTTTTGGATTGTTCGAAGGGTTCAGTGATGGAGATCTTAAAAAACTTGCCGACCTGGCCTCTGTAGAGTCTTATCAGGCGGGTGTCGAGCTGTGGAAAAAGGGAGACCCGGCGGAATATCTCCTCCTGTTGATTGAGGGAAAGGTCCTCATGACACTGGATATTGACACAGGGCTCCATAGGGCCCCGATACGGGTCACAGTCGACATCGTGACGAAGGGTGAAGGCATTGGATGGTCAGCGGTCGTGGAACCCTATCTTTATACCAGGGCCGTGCGCTGTCTTGACGATTCGAAAGTAATTTCCCTCAAGGCGGCGCAGCTCAGGGAAATAATGAACGAGGACAAAGCGCTGGGATTCAAGTTTATGTGCGCCATAGCAAAAATGATCCGAAACCGTCTTTCCCATACCGAGATTATACTCGTTGGCGAAAGAGGCCTTGCTACCTTGACAAAGGACTGAGCAAAACAAATCTGTTGTCGATTGATCTACAAAGCCCCCTTGGATGAAGGAATTCCGCTTCGGCGGGGATCCAACGATACGGCCATGCTCAGCGCGCGGGCAAATGCCTTGAAGGCCGCCTCGATCATGTGGTGAGTGTTGGCGCCGTACAGAACGCGAATATGGAGAGTGACCCCGCCGTTCTGGCTAAATGCCCTGAAGAATTCCGGCGCGAGTTCTGTTTCGAATTTCCCGGTCCTATCGGACATTGGCGGAGCGTTATAGACCAGGAACGGACGGTTTGACAGGTCGAGGCTCACCGAGCAGAGCGCCTCATCCATGGGGACCGTGAAGTGCCCGTAACGGACAATACTTTTGCGGTCGCCCAGGGCTTTCGACAGCGCGAGGCCCAGGCAGATGCCGATATCTTCGACCGTGTGATGGGCGTCCACTTCCAGATCCCCGGTAGCCTTGATCTTCAGGTCGAAGAGTCCGTGGACGGCAAAAAGATTCAGCATGTGGTCAAGAAACGGGACCCCGCTGTCGAGATCCGCTTTTCCGATTCCATCGAGGTCGATCTCCGCCGAAATTTGAGTTTCTTTGGTTTTTCTCTCCACGGTGCCGATTCTCTTGACAGCCATATGGAACCCCTCCGGAAAATGTAAAAGTGAAAATCTCCTTTTTTTCGCCTTTTTCTTGTGTCGCATTCTTGAGTTCGGGCGCACAATACATTCTAATCGTGAAAATTCCAAGAAATAGATTTATCAAAGGCGGAGACAGGAGAGTTCTAATGAATAAGGTCTTCATTGTACGTTGCCCTGACTACGATCATGTGGATGAAAAGATGGGTGAGCTGGTTTCGATGATGGGTGGTATGGGCAGGTTCGTCCGACAGAACGAGAAAATTGTACTTAAAGCCAACCTGCTCCTGCCGGCCAAACCGGAACAGGCGGTCACCACGCATCCGCGCGTGGTAGCTGCAATAGCGCGAATGGTCAGGAGGGAGGGCGCGTCTGCCCTCATTGCAGACAGCCCCGGCTCCGGGTACAAGTACAATGAAAAGATCCTCAATACGCTGTACCGGGAATGTGGAATGTTCGACGCGGCGGAAGCGTCGGGGGCCGAACTCAATTTTGACACAACCTACAAGCCGGTTTCTTTCCTGGAAGGGAAATTGATCAAACACTTCGATGTGATCGCTCCGGTTTTAGAAGCTGATGCGGTGCTCAACCTCTGCAAGCTGAAGACGCATACGCTCATGAGTTTTACAGGGGCGGTCAAGAATAATTTCGGAGTAATACCTGGACTCGCTAAACCGGGTTATCACGCCAAACTCCGCGACCACGATCATTTTGCCGATATGTTGCTCGATTTGGCCGAATATGTTTCACCCCGGCTTTCCATTATGGACGCCGTCACGGCGATGGAGGGAGACGGACCGGGCACCGCCGGCGCTCCCCGGCCGGTCGGTTTGCTGATGGGCTCGATAAATCCGTTGGCACTTGATATTGTTGCGTGCGAGATCATCGGCCTTCGACGAGAATATAACCCAGTGCTCATGGCGGCCGCAAAACGCGGGCTTACCCCTGCAGGTCTCGATGAAATCGAAGTAACAGGCGAGGAGATTTCGCAGATTCGGATCTCTGATTTTCGGCTTCCGGCAACAATGGAAAGTCTTGCGGGACATCTGAGTTGGTGGCAAAAGCCGCTGGAACCCTTTTTCAAGGACTGGCTTTCGCAAGCACCTGAGGTAGTAAGGAAGAAATGCCTGGCGTGCGGAATTTGCCGCGATTCATGCCCCGTGAACGCGATCGGGATGATAGAGAAAAAGCGCAAGTATGCTCAAATTGACGACAACCAGTGTATCCGCTGTTATTGTTGTCATGAACTCTGTCCCGAAGGGGCTATTGCACTTCGGCAAAGCCTTATGCACCGGTTACTTGGAATCGGGGTGCAAAGCCGATAGACTCTCGTAGCTAAAACCGCGCCTGGCGGCGACTGACGAACCTTAGGTAAATGCGATACTCCCCCGATTCGACGCCGCGTGGAATCTTTTGCCCATCCGGGACCAGAAGCGTTATGACCCGCCCGTTCGTCGCGCTGCCCGAATCGGAACCGCCCTTCCTGTCCCTGATTTCCAATAGCCGTGCCTCCACAGAAGATGCTTCGCCCTCCGGCCTGTATTGTGCCGCCGGGCCTATTCTCACCGCTTCTCCTATAACGATATTCATAATAACCTCCTAAGTTTACGTCTTAATAGAGCTATCGGCCGGCCCATTCGACAACTTTAGAGTAAATATCTACAGGTATTGAGAAAATCCGTTGAGGTCGGCAACACTCCCGCGAGCTGGGGCCCGTGAGGGCAAAAAAGGGAAGCGGCAGATCGCAGACAAGGTATCCTGAAACTCCCGGGACCGGTAGTTTGAATCTCGGTGGGTCCTTTGGCTATAAGTAGGGGAGAAGAGTAAAGAAGCTGCCTTTTCTCATCACGAAGAAAAATTCAGCAGGCCTTCACTGTTCACTGCTCATTGCGTTTGGCCACTTTCGCCCAGGTATCGCGGAGAGTGACCGTGCGATTGAATACTAATTTGTCCGGTGTGGAATCCGGGTCGACACAAAAGTATCCCAGACGCTCGAACTGATACCTGCTTGCAGCGGGCGCTCCGGCCAAGCCAGGCTCCAGTTTGGCGGCTTCGATCACTTCGAGGGAACCTGGATTTATGAAGGCCTTAAAATTAGATCCTTCCTCTTCGTCAGAGGGGTCTGCCACACTGAGCAGGTTACCGTATAGCCGAACCTCCGCGTCAATCGCCAGGGCGGCTGAGACCCAGTGGAGGGTGGCTTTGACCTTGCGGCCGTCGGGAGGCGAATCCCCCCCTCGGGTGGCCGGATCGTATGTGCAGCGCAACTCGACCACCTGGCCTTTTTCATCCTTTACGAAGTCGATGCACCTAATGAAATAGGCGTAGCGAAGCCTTACCTCGCGGCCAGGAGAAAGCCGAAAGAACTGCTTGGGAGGATTTTCCATGAAATCGTCTCGTTCGATATAAATCACCCTGGAGAAGGGCACCTTGCGTGTACCGGCTGCGGCATCTTCAGGATTGTTTATTGCATCGAGCTGTTCGACCTGGTCTTCAGGGTAGTTTTCGATAACCACTTTCAGAGGCCGAAGGACCCCCATCACTCGTTGTGCCCTCAGGTTCAAATCTTCCCGCGCGCAGTATTCCAGCAAGCCGTAGTCAACCAGGCTCTCGCGCTTCCCCACCCCGATCCGTTCGCAGAAGCTCCGGATCGCCTCGGGCGTATATCCGCGCCTCCTCATGCCCGCGAGGGTCGGCATCCTGGGGTCGTCCCAGCCGGCCACGTATTTTTCCTGAACAAGCTGCAGGAGCTTTCGCTTGCTCATGACCGTGTAGCTGAGATTCAGGCGCGCAAATTCGATCTGCTGAGGACGGCTGGGGACGTTGAGGTTATCCAGGTACCAGTCGTAGAGAGCCCTGTGGTCTTCATACTCCATCGTGCAGATCGAATGAGTGATGCCTTCGAGCGCGTCCGACTGGCCGTGCGCGTAGTCATACATCGGGTAGATGCACCATTTATCGCCGGTTTTCCAATGCGACATATGACGGATTCGATACATCACCGGATCTCGAAGGTTGATGTTAGGGGAGGCCATATCGATTTTTGCGCGAAGCACCACCTCGCCGTCGGCGAATTCGCCCGCCCGCATTCGCTGAAAAAGATCCAGGTTTTCAGCAATCGGCCGGTCCCTGTAAGGACTATCCTTTCCGGGCACTGTGAGAGTTCCCCGGTATTCCTTTATTTCATCTGCGCTCAGGCTGTCAACGTATGCCTTGCCCGCCTTAATGAGGTCGATTGCCCACTCATAGAGCTGCTCGAAGTAGTCGGACGCGTGATAGAGCCGATCGTCCCAGTCGAATCCGAGCCATCGAACGTCGTTCATGATCGAATCAACATACTCCACTTCCTCCTTGCCGGGATTGGTGTCATCGAACCGGAAGTTGCAGAGCCCCCCGAATTCGGCGGCAAGCCCGAAATTGAGGGAAATCGATTTCGCGTGGCCGATGTGCAGGTAACCGTTCGGTTCGGGTGGAAAGCGGGTCAGGACCTTTCCCCCGTTTTTCCCTCTCTTCACGTCATCTGCCATTATGGTGCGGATAAAATTTGGCGGGACCTTCATTTCGACGCCGTTCATCACATTATTCTCCTGAGATCCTGGAATTGAGGTAACCCAAGATAAGCTCTCTATAGGAGTATAGTCAATTATAACCGATCATGATTATTGGATAAAATCAGAGCGACGAAATCCCCTTCACACTTCACCACCCTAATCAAGCGGAATGAACCGGCTTACCTGCCTGTTGACGCTGGCATAAATTTCTTCGTCCGTCCCGAAAATATCTACTATGCACTTATGGTCGATAAGTTTTTCAACGACATAAGCCGTAACGAACAGGCTGACGAAATTCGGACGGGGTACGAGTGTCCGAATGTTTGCAACCTGGTATTGGATTTCGAATTCCTCCAAATCAAGGACCTTTTGAAGTGCAAATTGAATCTGATCCTGCAGGTCACCTTTACTGGTGGTTTCAATCAGGCGCTCTTCGATTAACTTCATCGAAATCCTGTCAGCCAGTTCATCAATATTCTGACGAAGCTGATTCATGGCATGATAACGCTGAGACTCCTTCTGATGATCCAGTTTCGATATCACTGCGGATTCTCTTACATTCGGTCTGTATTCTCTTCCCACGCGATTTCCTTTCGATCTTGGTCATTCTTTAGTACGGGCTTACAGCTCTTGCACGCTCCTTGGGACCGCCCGTTGATTATCGCAGCCAGATATCCTGCCCCGAAGCCGTTGTCAATTTTCACTCAGCCTTGATCTTCTTCAACGTCAAAGATTGTAAAATGAGCTCAACCTGTCTTCCAACCACTCCATTAAAACAATCTAGTGCCCTGTATGCCGCCTCGCCATTTTTTCTCAGGCTTTCCAGGTCTTTCAGCCGATTTTTCCAGTTGGAGAAAAGGTCCTCCGGATCGGACACCATGAAACTCCCGCCGCAATCGCGGAGGATTCTATGTTCATGCAGCACTTTTTTCAAGTGAGGACCATAAAAAACAGCTCTGGACCATGCCGCCGGCTCTAAAATATTGTGCCCGCCGACCGGCTCCAGGGTCCCTCCGCAAAAAATCAGGTCGCCAAGCGAATAGAGTTCGAAAAGCGCTCCCAGGCGGTCGACGAGCACTACCGAAGCGTTCCTGATTTGAGAGCCGTCTTCGATACGTGTCAGCAGGTTGAAGTTTAACTTTTCCCTTGCAAGCCATTCGCACATTCTTCGGATATTTTTCATGTGCCGGGGAGCAAAAATTGCCAAAAGGCCGGTCGAAACTCCGCAAAGCCGCTGAAATACCTTCAGCAGTTCAATTGATTCAGACCCTCGAAGGCTGCCGCCGATAATGACAGGTCCACCTTTTATGTCCAAAAGCTTTTTCCAGTAAGCTGCCTTCTCCGGGCGCGCTTTCCGGGTGAGTTCTTCGTATTTGGAACTTCCCAACGTAAGGACTCTCCCGGGCTCAGCGCCCAGTCTCACCGCCCTCTCCATGTCTTCCCGCGAATGCATGGCCATGCAAGTAAACTGCTCGAAAACAGGCCGAAAAAGAGGCGAAAGAAGCCTGTAGAGGCGCTCGGAGGAACTCGATATGCGGCCGTTGAGCAAAAGGGCCGGAATGTTTCTGCCTTTTAACTCCCGAAAAAAATTAGGCCAGAATTCGGTCTCGAAATCGATGAAGAGGTCCGGCCCAACCGTCTTTATTGCTCTTGATACGCATTCTGAAAAGTCCAGCGGAAATGGAAATACGGGGACCTCGGCAGGAAGATGAGCGCGGGCGAACTTGAGGCCCTGAGGTGTGCCGGTCGTCATGCATACGGCCGCGCCCGGAAGCCTTCGTTTTAATTCAGTTAACGTGGGTATGGCGCCCGTTGCCTCGCCGACCGATACGGCATGACACCATATTCGCGGACTTCCGGGGCCGGTTGCCGTGCCGTCGTAGAATCCGAGCCTTCCTCTTTTGAATTCGGGATCTTTCAGAGACTTGCGGGAAAGGAGATCTATAATTTGAGGCCCAACGCTCTTTAGGAGTGTATTATATACGGAGTTGTAAAGATCCGGAACAAACCTCACTTGCGAATACTTCGTCATCCGTCACCCCGACGAGGAAAGCCGGGGGCCGGGGCCGGTGGAAATCGTTTCTGCCGCTCTGTTTTAATCACAATCACTCGCCGATTCTCAAAAACCCCGTCAGTTTCGGTAAATAACCTGTTCACCATTGTTTAAATTTTGTATAAAACCATTGCGGCACCGCGGCACCTTCTCACTTTTTTCATGGATCGTCAATGGATTGTTAACTCATATCCGATGAAATTTCGACAGGTTAACAAACTTTTTGACAATCTCCATACCCCTTATTAATATTATGAACCTTTTATAAGAGAAAATAACAAAAACAATAAAAACGCGAAGAGGGAATCATGATATTCCAGGTGGAAAAGGCAAGCCTTGTCCAGGTCCTTCAAAAGATCCAGAGCGCTACCGAGAAAAAAACCACGATGCCCATCCTGAATAACTGCCTCATAAAGGCGACCGAGGATGGAACGGTAGAATTTTCAGCAACCGATCTTGAGCTGAGTCTCTGGACAAAAATGGCAGCGCAGGTGAAAACGGAAGGCAAAACTACAGTTTCGGCTCGAAAGATTCTGGAAATAGTTCGAGAGATTCCCCAGGACAGAATATCTTTCGATCTCGACGCTCTGCGAGGAAGGCTTCTTATCAAAGCCGGACGCTCCCGGTTTGAGCTTTCAACCATTCCTGCCGAAGATTTTCCCAATATAAATCTTTATCAGGATTTGCCGCTCACCGGCTGTGACGCCAACATTCTCAAACGTGCGCTCCAAAAGACACTTTACAGCATTCCCATGGAAGATGAAACGTTTTCCGCCCCCGGACTTCTGTGGCATTTGACCGAAGAAAACGACTTCCGGTTCGTTTCATCAGACGGGCACAGGCTTGCATATTACGAGGTGCCCACGACTGCATTTCCGGGGTTTGAAATGGCAAATGAAGTTATTGTACCTCGAAAGGCGGTCCAGGAAATACACCGGTTGCTCGAAAAAGAAACCGAAGCATCCATTGGCGCGGATGAAAAATCGCTGGTGCTTCGAACTCCCAGCACTTTCCTGAGCAGTCTGCTGCTCGACGTGGAATTTCCGGAATATGAAATGATCATCCCGGCCGAGAGGCCCTATGGAATTTCGGTGCCAACCGATGTCCTTTATCCGGCCCTCAAGCGGGTTGCCCTGGTGACAGACATTATGTACAAACATGTCAAATTCAACATAACCAAGAATTCCCTTGAACTCGAATCCGGAAACCCTGAACTGGGAAACGCCAATGACGTCATCGATATCGACTACGATGGTGAAGATTTCAGCGTTGCGTTCAACGTTAAATACGTCATGGACTGTATTTCAGTCATGGAAAGCTCCACCATCAGGTTCGAGTGGGTTGACCAGTTCCACGGAGGAATCTTTCTGGGTCCTGATGATCCCGGTTATTTCAGCCTGATTATGCCTATGGTCGTATGAAAGCAATCAGGAATTAGGAATGAAGGAAGGAGCGGCTTGCAGCCGCGGCCTTGCGAGATGAAACCGACGGAAATAGAAAACGTTCAAAAAAGCAGAAAAGCTGCCGATAATAGCCACGAATATGTTTTGTCGGAAAAGGTTCGGATTTCCAATTTATAGCTTCTAATTTCCTCTCAAGGAAAACAAAGATGCGATCTAAAGCATTGTTGGCGGTCTTCAGCATTCTGCTGGCCGGTTCGCTCCTTTTTGGCCCGGAGGTGCACGCCAAAAAGTATAGCAGTGGCGGATCGGGCCAGAGTTCTCCCTCGCGCGGCGCTCCTTCAGGCTCAAAAGTAAATGTTCCTCCTCAAGGCGGCTATGGAAACTCCGGGTTAAAGCCCGACAAGGGCACAAATCCAGTTACCGGCGGATACGGTAATACCGGGCTAAAGCCGCCGGGGTCCGCTCCAACGATGCCGGGAAAACCTGCCCAGTCTTCCGGGTACGGCAACACTGCGACCCCACCTCAAACCAAGGGCCCACCTGCAGGACCTTCGCAGTCCAAAACGACGCCCCTGCAGCAGCAGATGAACAGAAGCTTTTCAAAGCAGGAGAGCGCCAAAGCATACGAAGATTACAAAGCACAACAGGCCAGATTCCAGATGAATTCAAAGCCAGGGGGTTACACGCCTTCGGGCCGCGAAACGTCCACGATAAACTCCATTCAATCTCGTGCAAGTTATGGCTCCGGTTCTGACTATTATGCAAGACGGACTGTATTTTACAACTCTTATGGCTGGTCCCCGCCAGTATATGTCTACAGCAGCTACAGGAGGTTCGGCATTTGGGACGCCATGATGCTTTGGTTCATGCTCGATCACATCAATGACGCTCAATATGCGGCTATGTACTACAATCACAGAGACGATCCCGGAATGCAGCAATTCAAACAAGAGGTCGACCGGCTTTCGGCCGAAAACGGCGAACTGAAAGCCAAAGTTGCGAAGCTGGATGAATCGGTCAAATCAATGGAGCAACAGGGAGTGAAGCCGGACCCGGCGTATATGCCACAAGACGCAGACGGGGTCGCATTGGCTGCGGAAATTGCCGATAAAGGGGCCAAAAAATCCGGCGGCTTTCCCTGGGTTTGGATATTCGGAATCGGGGCTGTGGCTTTGATCGTTTTGCTTTTGCGCAGGAGAAGATAATGGGGATGGTCTCCAAAATTTTGGCAAAAAAGGGCAGGCAGGCTGTGAGCCGTGTGAAAGATGTTTTTTCCGCCGGCCCTGAGAAGGAGCCTGACTATCCCCTGGGGCTTCACCAGAACGCTATCCTCAGGTTCGATCCCACTGACTTTATCCTCGCCGCGGGCAGCTTCAAGATAGATCTGCCGGCCGGTGATATTTCGGTCATGGCCGTAGGCGAATTCAGATGCCTCGGCGTTTCTTTCCACCGGTTCTATCTGAAAGATTTAAGAGATGCGGAATGGGTGCTTCAGGCGGCTGAGGGCCAAAGGGACCTCGAACTGATTCTTTTCCAGACAATAGATGAAGTTTATCCTGACGACTGGGATTTTTGGCTGAACGAGCAGACAGGTCTAATTGGATACAAAGATTTCCACACAACGGACCAGGTGGAATATTACCGGGTCTATCAAAATCCCGGCCCCGACTGGTCCAGCCCGATCGAGTTTCAGGAATCCGTTAGGGGAGGCGGGGAAATGTTTTCGTTCGGCCACGCAATGATGCTCTACAGTCGTGGAATCAATGCGGCGGCCGGAGAAGACTTGACGGAGTATCTTGTGGTTTCCAGGGAAGAAGATGATGAGGGAGTGCTGGTGCGGATAATGGCGGGCGTGCCGCTCAATCCTGCGTCTCTTACAGTTTTATGAATGCAGTGAAGAGTGAACAGTGAAGGGTGATCGGTGGATGCGCTGCACCTGCCTAAAACTTCTGATAAAAGGGAGTCTCACATGAGTTTTTTGGGTAACCTGTTCAAGAAACACGCTGAAAATGCGGTGACCTCTGTTCAACAGTTCCTGGTGACCCTCGATCCGGAGACCGCTACCGAGGCGCAGATTGCCGAATTTTCGGACCAGTTGAAAAAAGCGAGCGAGGAACTGGCCAACGCGCGGGCCGAATACCAGAAGGACGAAAAAGCGGCCGAAGAAATCGAAGCACTCTACCAGAAGCGCCTTCAAGCGGCATCGATCCTTGAACAGCAGGTTGCCGGCGCATCCGATCCGGCCCAGAAAGATTCTCTTTCGGCCAGTCTTGAAAAGCTCGTAACAATGCTTGAACAAATGAAACCGGACGTGGAGCACGAAAGACAGGACGCTGACGATGCGAAACAGATGATGGACGGGTTGACCGTGTTTGTCGAAGAATCCGCCGGGGCGCTCAAAGAGGCCAGGTCCAGACTCGATCATGCAAAATCCGAAATGAAGAGGGCGGAAATCGAACAGGAAAGAGCCGAAAAGCGAGCCAAGACATCCGAGGTGCTGGCCGGCATCAAAAAGGGAAGCGGAACATTCAACGTGGCCCTGGACGCGATGCAGAAAAAAGCCGAAGAAAGCAGGATCAAAGCCGATGCGGCAATGACCAGGTCGAGACTTCTGACGCCCACGAATACCGAAAAAGATGACGCCAATATAGCGGCAGCCCTGGCGAAAGCTTCCGGAGAAACCGCGCCGGCTGGGGCGACTGTTTTCGATCGACTGGCAGCTCTTAAGAAGGGCAGTTAAAAATAGGGGTATTAAGCGAAATCGGTCTTCCGGACCTATCTCTTGCATGTTCGATCATGAAATCTTATCGTTTTGCGGGACCATGGAGTTGTTTCCAAGATAGGAGCATTGCATTGTTGCATGTTAAGGGACTAGATATCGGATCGACAGTCGTGGTCAGCATTACTTTTGTGCTGTTTGTATTGTCCCTTATTTTAAAGGGCATTACCCACGAGATTTTACTTGAATCAGGGGTGTTTCTGGTTTCGGTAAAACTCATAATCATGTCTCACAAAAGCCATGTTATGAAGAAGTCTATGGAGACCAAACTGGATGCCATACACGATGCAGTTGTGAAAGAATGCGGCAACCAGGATAGCGGCACACTTTGAAGCGACGGCAGTGATCGAGAGGCGGACAGAGGTAAGGTCGCCTTAAATCTGAAATTTATGCTTTTTCCGGCAAAAAATCCTCGTGGGACTTAAGTTCGAGTGGAAATGCACGTCATTTTCATAGAACAGCTCCCGATGCCATCTGCCACCCACATCCAGAGAGCCCACATCATAGAACGCGTCTCTGCCATTCTTGGCGATGCTAACAGCGTCGTCTTCCCACGCCTCGAAGCCGAAATTGCATCCGAAAACTCTTTCAAAATCCTTACGTCCAACCAGGAAGATTTGGGAGGCCACCCCCCCCCCCAAATAACCCTAAGCAAAACTCTCTTGCCGCCGATGTCGTTATGGCTTAGAAGAACATTGGTGGAAAAGTAGTCATACGTGAATAAGCGTAACTAAATCGAGAACCGCCCAAAGTGAAATGATCTGAAAGGAAGAGATGAGGACCATGCTGCAATTTTTGCCCGCCCCACTCCAGGGGTCTATCTTGTTCATTGCACTCGCCGTCAACACCGTCTTCTGCTGCCTGCTTCTCTACCTGGTGGCGCTGGCCAAGCTGCTTTTTCCAATCCACAGTGGACGTATTGTGTGTGGTAAACTGGCCAACGCAATAGCTCAGCTCTGGGTGGGGATCAACAATCTGGGTTTGAAACTTGCCAAAAGTATCCGCTGGGATGTCCAGGGCGTCGATGGGCTGCGGCCCGATGCATGGTATCTGCTGGTGGCCAACCACCAGTCAATGGTCGATATTGTCGTCTTGCAGAACATCTTCCGTCGCAAGACCCCGATTCTGAAATTCCTGCTCAAAAAAGAGTTGATTTGGGTGCCGTTTCTTGGGATCGCCTGGTGGGCGCTGGATTTTCCTTTTATGGAGCGAAAGTCCTCGGGCGGCAGGGACATGGAAACTGTCCGGAAAGCCTGTGACAAATTCAGTTTGCTTCCTGTAACCATCATGAACTTCGTAGAAGGAACGCGTTTCACGACGGCAAAGCGGGAGAATGGCAATTCGCCCTTTACCCACCTTCTTAAACCTAAGCCTGGAGGCATTGCCGTTGTGGTGTCCGCTTTGGGCCGGCGACTTCACTCCATTCTGGATGTGACAATCGTATATCCGGAGAGAATACCGAATTTGTGGACATTTCTGTGCAGCAGTTCCATGGAAATCAAGGTGCGGGTAAGACAGATACCCATCACCGCGGAGTTGCTCGGAGATTATGTTACAGACCCGGAATTTCGCCAAAAGTTCAAGGATTGGCTGGATAGGCTCTGGGATGAAAAAGACAAACTCATTGAAACACTGTACCCCCTGCCTGCCGGCATGTCCCGTGCTGTGGAGGACAACTGATTCTCTTTTGGAAATGGTTCGTCTGCCACCACAAGAGTCTGACAGAAGATGTCGAGCACAATATTCGGACACTGTAGTCCTCCTCGCCTTTGGATCTATGACAACAGTTCCGCCGTATCCAATTTCGATGCTCTTTGGCCGGTCAGAAAAGGGCAGTGTCCTAAATTGAGGATTAGGACACTACCCAGGAACGCATGCCCTTGACGCTCTCACAACGGATGTGCTACTGATACAAAGTCGCATTCAAACGCTCATCGTGTTGCCCTCGTCGTCGGCCCGTAGAATTCGCTGCTGGAAGCCGCTCCTACTATTATTATACGCCTGCGCGGCCTCCTTCTCACCGCCTTCGGCGCGGCGCCGGGCAATCTGATAGTGCTGTTGCGCATGGTTGTACGCGCCGTTGCGATCATTTTGAATGCAACTCAGTATGAGAGACTATCAGAGCAGGGATTTCCAATCGCCCCGCTTCATTGAAGCGAGAATTCCATGACTCAAGAGCATAACACAGCCTTGCAAGACCCCATATTCTTCACCAAACAGCCCATTCTCGACACCAAACGCAGCATATGGGGATACGAACTGCTGGGAGGGGAACAGAAGGAAGGCATTTACGAGATATTCCCCCAACAGGAAAGTGTGGCCAGCCTGTTTTCGAGCGCATACGTGGGGCTCCAGGAAGCCATGCAGCGCGGCAAGAAAATCATGGTGGGCTTCGATGATGCCAGCATTATCACCGGTGTTCCGTACGCTCTTCCCCCATCTTACGGCGTGGTGCGCGTGCTTCCCGGCGAACCCCGCCCTCCCGGGTTCGATGCCGCCCTGCAGGAACTGCGCAGGCAAGGCTACCAGACCGTCCTGGAAATCCTGCCGGCCATGCCCTTGGCGGCCGAAGCCTTCGCCGGGGCTGATATCTTTGCTTTCGATCTCAGTCTGGGTAAACCCGATGGGGCTTTGCTGAATCAGATGCAAACCCGCAATGCCATTATGATGGCGCGCGGCGTCAAGGGCCTTGAACAATTTCAGGCTGCCAGGGATTTAGGATTCAACCTGTTTCAAGGCCCGTTTTTCAAAGAGCCCGAGTATGTGAGGGACCGCAAGCTAGCTTCCAATGTGGTCTCACGCTTGAACCTCCTGCGTCTCATGGAAGGCGACGATCCGGATGTCAAGGCGCTGGGTGCGGCCATCCGAACGGATGTCTCTATCAGCTTTCGACTGCTGGCGTACCTGAACAGCCCCTGGTTCGGGCTTCGGCAGAATATCCAGTCCATCGACCAGGCCATCAGGATGCTCGGCTGGCTGAAGCTCAAGAGCTGGCTGCGCGCGGTGCTCATTGTCGACATGGCCGGGAAGGACGAAGTGCCCCAGGAACTGGCGGCACTCTCACTTCAGCGAGCCAAGTTCTTCGAGTTAATAGCAACACAATATGATTATTGGGGGTTCAACCCAGGGACCCTGTTTTTGTTGGGCTTGTTCTCACTTATGGACTCTATTCTCGGTATGCCCATGACAGGTTTGGTTGAACTACTGCCGTTGGACGCCAAACTTAAATCAGCGCTCACAGGCGACCAAAACAACGAATACCGGCCCCTTTTCAGACTCCTGGAATGCCTGGAGGACGCGGACTGGCCTGGGCTTGAAGTCCAGACACAAAATCTCTTCCTGGATATCGGCCAGGTCAGGAATATCTTTGGCCAAGCCAGGGACTGGGGGGCAGCCTTCTTTGAGCGACCAGACTGAGGCTACTTGTAGAGCGGTTGCACTCCCCATACCTCGGTTGCGTACTCCAACACCGCCCGGTCGCTGGAAAACTTCCCCATATTGGCGGTATTGAGAATGGTCTTGCGCGTCCATTGCTCCGTATCGCCGAATAGCTGGTCGACCTTGTCTTGAGTATCCACATAGCTCCTGTAGTCCGCGAAGAGCAGGAAATAATCGCCCTTAGACAACAGGGCATCGACGATGGGCTCAAACAAGCCTGGCTCGTTATGTGAGAAACCGCCCGAAGCAATCTGGTCAATTGCGAGCCTGAGTTCGGGGTCATTCTCATAGAAACTGACCGGGTTATAGCCGGTGAGCCTCAAATGTTCCACTTCCTCTGCTTTTAGCCCGAAAAGAAAGAAGTTCTCAGGACCGACCTCTTCCCGGATCTCCACATTCGCTCCGTCAAGGGTGCCAATGGTCAGTGCCCCATTAATGGCGAACTTCATATTGCCCGTGCCGGAAGCCTCCATTCCCGCCGTAGATATCTGTTCCGAGAGGTCAGCGGCGGGGATGACCTTCTCTGCCTGCGAGATGCAATAGTTGGGCAAAAAGAGCAGCCGCAGCCGACCCTGTACATCGGAGTCATTGTTGACTACTTCAGCTACGGAATTGAAAAGCTTGATGATAAGCTTGGCCAGGAAATAGCCCGGGGCCGCCTTGCCCCCGAGCATGACGGTACGCGGAGTGAACCGGCCGTTCGGACTTTTCTTGATGCGATTGTACCGTGTTATTACGTGTAAAATGTTCAGAAGCTGGCGTTTGTACTCATGGATACGTTTGAACTGGCAGTCGAACATGGAGTGGGGATTGATGCCCATGCCCATCTTGCGCAGCACGTAGCGAGCCAGCCTCTTTTTATTCTGGAGTTTCGCCTCGGCGAAGGCCTGGCGGAACTGTGCGTCGTCGGCCAGGGGAATGAGGCCCTTAAGCTTGCTCAGTTCACACTCCCAGCCGGACCCGATGGCCTCGGTGATGAGACTTGAAAGTGCGGGGTTGGCTTGCAGGAGCCAGCGCCGGGGTGTGACACCGTTTGTGATGTTTTTGAACTTTTGGGGATAAAAGAGGTGGAAGTCTCTGAACAGGGTTGTCTTGAGAATTTCCGTGTGCAGGGCGGCCACGCCGTTCACCGAATGACTGCCTACAATGGCCAGGTTGGCCATCCGCACTCTTTTCTCACTGCCATCCTCGATAATGGACATACTCTCCAGGCGTCTCACATCGCCTGGATACCTGGAAGCCACATCCTGCAGAAAGCGTCGGTTGATTTCGTATATGATCTCGAGATGCCGGGGAAGCAATCGGCCGATAAGTTCTACGGGCCAAGTCTCCAGTGCCTCGGGCAGCACAGTGTGGTTTGTGTACGCAAAGGTCTTGGTGCAGATGTCCCAGGCCTGTTCCCACGGTAGTATCTCGACGTCCAGAAGGAGCCTCATCATTTCGGCAATGGCAATCGAGGGGTGTGTGTCGTTCAACTGCACTGACACGTGGTCGGCGAATCCATCCATGACACCGTGCTGCTTCTTGTGCCTGCGCATGATGTCCTGAAGGGTGGCGGCCACAAGAAAGTATTGCTGCTTGAGACGCAGTTCCTTTCCCTGTTCAAGTTTGTCATCCGGATAAAGCACTTTGGAAATATTCTCGCTAATCACCTTGTCGTGCATGGCGCCGATATAGTCGCCTCGGTTGAATTCGGTCAGGTTGAAGTCGCGGCTCGACTGAGCGGCCCACAGCCTCATGTTGGTGACATGACTGCAGCCGTAACCGGGGATGAGAATATCGCAGGGCATGGCCATGACATTCTGGGTGTCCACCCAGCGGTAGCGCTCATGACCTTCTGTATCGAGGTAGGCTTCGGTCCTGCCGTAAAAGTTAATTTCGTAGAGGGTTTCCCGCCGGTCTATCTCCCATGGGTTGCCTTGACGGCGCCAGTTGTCGCAGCTCTCCTCCTGGTAGCCGTTTACGATGTTCTGGTAGAAGATGCCGTAGTCGTAGAGGATTCCATAACCATAGCCCGGAATCCTGAGACTGGCAATGGAGTCCATGTAACAGGACGCGAGGCGCCCGAGCCCGCCATTGCCCAACCCCGCGTCCCATTCTACCTCCTCGATGTCCTCCAGGGCCAGGCCAAGCTTGTCGAGCACCTGGTGGCATTCTTTTTCCATGCCCATGTTGGTGATGTAGTTCATGAGAAATCTTCCAGGCAGGAATTCGAGCGACAGGTAGTATACCCGTTTGACCATGCTGTCATAATACTCTCGCTGAGTATCGAGCCACATTTTGATGAGCCGGTCACGGATACTGTACGCCAACCCCATGAAATAGCGAAATTTGTCTTTCCCGTAGATCTCATCGCCCAAGGTTGTGACGATATGAAGCTCGATATCGGCAGCCAGGGTATCGAGACTCTTTATATCCTCGGTCGACATGCCCGTTTGGCCGCCAATAGAAATACTCTCGTCTGATTGCGACACTTTGCTCTTTTTCGCCATTCCGGTGCTCCTTCTTTTTGACAACTTCCCGGTCCTGATGGAGGCCGGCTAAGGGATAAGGCCTTTCACAAAGGTCCACCTATCCCTTGAGGGTGGTTCCGGTCCCCCTCAGAGTATCGACTGCCTCCTTGACGCGCTCGGCCATGGCCTCCTCGGCCAATGCCAGGTAGGCTCGGGGGTCGTATTCTTTTTTGTTCCCCACCTCGCCGTCCACCTTGAGCACCGCATCGTAGTTTCTGAGCATGTGGTCGGCTATGGCTCGAGTGAAGGCATACTGGGTATCTGTGTCAATATTCATTTTCACTACGCCGTAATCGATGGCCTCATGAATCTCATCCGGAAGTGAGCCGGAACCGCCGTGGAATACCAGATCGAACCGGGCATCCTTGCCGTGTTCCTTTTCCACCGCATCCTGGCCGTCTTTCAGAATGGACGGCTTGAGCTTCACATGTCCAGGTTTGTATACCCCATGAACGTTGCCGAACGTTGCTGCCACGAGAAAGCGGGCACCTTTTACCGCGCCGAGGCGGCGAGACACTTCGAGCATGTCCTCCGGCGTGGTGTAGAGCTTCTCGGCCGGCGCTCCCTCCGTTTTGATTCCATCCTCCTCACCGCCGACAACTCCAACCTCGACCTCCAGGATCAAATCGCTTCTGTGACAGCGATCGAGAAGCGGAACGGCGAGGTCCATGTTCTCCTTCAACGGTAAGGCGCTTCCGTCAAACATATGGCTATTGAAAAGGTTTGGGAGCCCGGCCTTACGACGTCGCTCGGTTTCCTCCACGAGGGGGATGACAAAGCTGTCGAGGAGCTTAGCCTGGCAATGGTCTGTGTGCAATGCCACGTTTATGCTGTAACGCTCGGCGACCCTGTGGACGTGTTCGGCAATGGAAATAGCTCCCAGCACCATATCCTTGACAGAAGATCCTGAGGCGAAAGCCGCTCCTCCAGTCGAAACTTGGATGATCCCGTCGCTTCGACTTGCGGCCAGTCCTTTCAGGACCGCGTTTGCAGTGGTAAGGGAACTTACGTTAATTGCAGGGTAGGCAAAGTGTTTTCCCCTGGCTCTATCCAGCATCATACAATACGTCTTGTAATCGGCTACCGGCATACTGCCTCCCATCTATTGGAATTGCATTGGTTATCCTCATTATTTTCTCTTTAGAATCCACTCCTGCTGCGGATGTAACCGGCCGTCCGGATCGATCCTATTCCGTCTCGAGACGGTCATGGGAACAGGAATTGGAGAAATCTTCTTAAGCTGAATGGAATTTCCAGAGTCAGGCAATAAATTGCATCGTTGGATGTCAGGCAGCAACCGCAGCGGTGAAACCCGATTCATGTCCCATAAGTATTACAAGACCTACTACGTTTCTTGCAACGGGTAAATAGTTAAAAAGCAGTTTTTCACGCTGCTTCGGGACACCTGAGGACTTCTCAAGAAGGATTGACATAAGTCAATGCATTACATGACGACAATGGTTAATTTGCCGCCAATCGATGCGTTCCGGGGTAGATAGACATCACTCCCGGAAATTTCACGGAGCTTTACTGCATTGCTTACAGCCACGCGCTGGAGCGTTTTACCCGCTTCAAAGCTTATACGTGGCAAGGATGAACCGCGAATAGAAGGAGAGTCGATATGGCACCCGAAGAAAAAACGGCCGGGGAATTATCGCCCTGGTGGAGGCGAGCGGTCCTCATTACCATGGCGGTCGGATTTACTGTCCTGATTATTATTGCGGTACTCTCCTACCGCGACGCTCCTCCCATTCCCGATAAAGTCGTCTCGACCTCGGGGGAAACCTTGCTCACCGGCCAGGATATCATGGCGGGCCAGGAAGTTTTTCTCAAGTATGGACTCATGGAAAACGGGACCATATGGGGACATGGGGCGTATCTCGGGCCTGATTTTGCCGCTTCCTACCTGCATACCCTGGGGGTCGATGCCGCCGAAGCTCAGGCACAGAAACTCTTTGGCCGCCGCTTGGACCAATTGAACCATGGAGAATATGGGACCGTCGAAGAGGAAGTTCGGCTCCTCCTGAAACAGAACCGCTACGACCCCGCAAACAAAACGCTGGTATTCACGGGAGCGGAAGCGGCTTCTTACCGGAAGCAGATAATCAGATGGACTGACTACTTTTCTGAACCGGCCCGAAACGGCGGATTGAAGAAAAACTATATCAGCAACCCCACGGAACTGAAGCAACTGACCTCATTTTTCGCTTGGGCCGCCTGGGCCTCGGTTGCCGACCGTACCGGCAAGAATCAAACTTACACCAACAATTTTCCCTACGACACCCTGGTGGGCAATACTCCTCCCGGCGCAGCCATTCTTTGGAGCGCCATCAGCCTGATCGCCCTCCTTGTGGGCACGGGACTGGTGTTGTTCGCCTTCGGCAAATTCGACTACCTGGGCTGGAAAGGCCCGGCTCCTGCCATACATCCCCACATGCTGCCCGGCGCGGGAAGCGAGAGCCAGAAAGCGACCATCAAGTTCTTTCTGGTGGTGGCTCTTTTGTTTCTGGCGCAGGTCCTTGTGGGCGGGGCCACCGCGCACTTTCGGGCCGAACCGGGGAGCTTCTACGGGATCGATCTCAACCAGGTATTTCCGAGTAATATTTTGCGCACCTGGCATTTGCAGTTGGCCCTCTTCTGGATTGCGACAGCCTACGTCGCCGGGGGATTACTGCTGACCCGCGCTTTGGGAGAAACGGAACCGAAGGGGCAAGTGTGGGGAATCAACCTGCTCTTTTGGGCCTTGGTGATAGTTGTGGCGGGCAGTCTTTTTGGCGAATTCCTGGGTATCAATCAACTCCTCGGCAACCTCTGGTTCTGGTTTGGACACCAGGGGTGGGAATACCTCGACCTTGGCCGGGGCTGGCAGGTTATGCTCGCCCTGGGACTGGTGCTTTGGGCCGTTCTGCTGTTTCGAGGGCTTGCCTCCGCCATGCATGACCCGGAACGTAAGGAACTTTCGTGGCTTTTCATGCTCTCGGCCCTGACGATCCCGTTTTTCTATCTGCCCGCTTTCTTTTTCGGCAGCACTACGGAGTATTCGATCGTCGACAACTGGCGCTTCTGGATCATCCATCTATGGGTCGAAGGCTTTTTCGAACTCTTTGTTACAGTAATGGTGGCGGTCATCTTTTACCGGCTGGGCGTGGTTTCTCGTCTTACCGCCACACGAATAATCTACCTGGATGCCATTCTCTTTCTGGGCGCCGGGATCATCGGTACCGGACATCACTGGTATTGGACCGGGCAGACCAATGTCAATCTTGCTCTCTCGGCCATATTCTCTGCCATGGAGGTTGTCCCTTTGACGCTGCTGACCCTTGATGCCTGGGATTTTATCAAACTGACAAAGGGTTCGCGGGATGAGTCCGGTAAGCCTGTTCCCATCCCTCATAAATGGACCTTTTATTTCCTCATGGCTGTGGGGTTCTGGAATTTCGTCGGGGCCGGAGTCTTCGGGTTTTTGATCAACCTGCCCATCGTGAGTTATTTCGAGGTGGGTACGGTGCTCACACCAAACCACGGCCACGCCGCGCTCATGGGGGCCTTCGGCATGGAGGCGGTTGCCCTGATGGTCTTGGCCTTCCGGCAGGTGTCGTCGCCCGAGCAGTGGGCACGTACTGAAAAATACGTACGTGTATCGTTCTGGGGTTTGAATATCGGTCTTGCGCTGATGCTTGCAGGAAGTCTTTTCCCTGGAGGCGTTATGCAGTTTTACGATGTCCTGAGCCACGGATACTGGCACGCACGCGGACTCGATTATTTGAACCAGGAATTTGTGAGGCTGCTTGAATGGGCTCGTCTGCCCGGTGACACGGTCTTTATCCTGTTTGGCGTAATCCCGCTGGTGGTCGCGGCGATTTTGACCTACCTCGATCAATGGAAGACTCCGGTAAGGAGCCCCGGATGAATCGATCCCATTTTCTAAACGTTTGAGTCTTTTGGGTAGAACTGATAAATAGCCGGGGCGTGTCACTCAAAGCTAAGTGTTCAAAAGGAATCAGCATGAATATTGAACTCAGAGGAGCCATTTTGCAGCGCGATAAAGAAACCTACGCCATTGTTCCCAGAGTACCTGTAGGGCTCTTAACGACGGAGAACTTGGACAAACTGGGCCTTGTTATCAAAAAGTATAACATACCTGTCGTTAAAATAGTTTCCGGCCAGAGGATTGCCCTGGTTGGGATAAAGGGTGAAGACGTAGAGAGGATCTGGAGCGAGCTTTCGATGGAACCGGGCAAAGCGTCGAAACTTTGCGTCCATTATGTGCAGGCTTGTCCTGGAACTGCTGTTTGCAGCCTGGGAGTTCAGGACTCGCTCGGACTAGGTATCGAGTTGGAGAAGCTCTTCTACGGGATTGAACTGCCCGCTAAAGTGAAAATAGGTGTTTCCGGATGCCCGATGACCTGCGGAGAAAGCTTCGTCAGGGATATCGGAGTGCAAGGAAAGAAGAATGGATGGACCTTTATTTTCGGTGGCAATTCAGGGGGCCACCCGAGAATCGGCGACGTACTGGCAGAGGATTTGACAACTGAGCAAGTCTTGGATCTTGCAAGGAAGTCTGTCGAATATTATCAGGCAAACGGGAAAAAACGGGAAAGGACCGCCCGCTTTATCGAGAGGATTGGGATCGAAGCAATGAAAAAGACGCTTGGTCTGCTCGGGTGAATTGAATGAGTATTCCTGGAAACCTGCTTACTACCGCAATGGCGGTCATGCCTCATCGGGATGTGGAACAGGCTCTGCGTGCGGCCCTGTCCCTGGATGTTCCCTTTTGGCCGCAGTTGCCGCTACTGAGTTACTATGAGGACATGTACGTCCAGGCCTCGGAACGGTTCCCCGGAATCGTGCTGGATATGGAAAAGCGCACCATCCGCTTTTCCATTGAAAGATTTGGGATCGAGCTTGAGGAGGCCCTGGCTCATTTTGAAGAACCGGAATACTTTGATGTAAGTGAAAAATATTCGGCTGTCTACCGCCGCTTTTTAGAACTGGACCTTTCGGGGAGGCCCGCAATCCGGGGACAACTCGAAGGGCCCGTCAGCTTCGGGCTCAATGTGGTCGATCAGGATCAAAGGCCCATCCTGTTCAATGACACCGTCCGCTCGTTCATGCTGGATTTTATGGCAAAACGGATCAATGCCCAGTTGAACCGGCTGAAGGCCCTCAATCCAAACGCCTTCATGTTCGTGGATGAACCGGGGCTCCAGTTCATTTTCAGCGCCCTTTCCGGATATGACGCCCTGACCGCGCGGCGTGATATGGAATACTTTTTCGCCGAGGTCGAGCGGCCCCGAGGTGTCCACCTTTGCGGCAACCCGGACTGGGATTTTCTCCTGGGCCTCGATCTGGATGTCCTTTCGCTGGACGTTTATTCCAACGGCGAAATTTTCGTCTCCTACGCCGACCAGATTCGACGTTTCCTGGAACGTGGCGGCCGCCTGGTCTGGGGAATAGTTCCTACCAACTTCGAACCCTTCGAAAAAGAAAACACCCAATCCCTTGAGACTCGGCTCCTGTGTTGTTGGCGAGCTTTGGAAAAGAAAGGAATCGACCTTGGTTTCCTGGTCTCTCGCAGCATGCTCTCGCCAGCAACGTGCTGCCTTGTGAACCCCGACGGCATCTCAACAGTCGTAAAAGCTTTCGCAGTCGTGAAATCGCTCTCCGAAACGCTGCGGGAAAGGTTCAGGCTGACCGGCCAGGGATGAAGAAGCGGCTTTGGGGCGGCAAGGATTGCCCCTGTTGCCGGTGATCTTGCTGCCTCACTTATCGGTAGTTTCGCACCTCCCTCACAAAGTGCCGGGTTTTTCTGTCCCCGGCCTTTAACTAAAAAGCATCTTGAAAACGCTGTTCATAAAACCTGATTGACAACGCAACATTTCAGTGGTAGTTAGTGAATTTGTTCACAAATCCATAACTGTTTTAGTCGGCCCGGAAAGGCTGCCCATGTCTTACACTGCCGATATCTGCAAGGTGCTTTTATCGATCTGATGGGCCCCAAATGCCGATGGACGAAAGAAGATCCTCGCACTGCCGGACTCTCCGACCGATGCAGCCTGGCCAACACGCCTCGTCCACGAAGCTCTTTAAGAAAGGAATGCACTAATGAAAGATGTATTTATTATCAGCGGCGCGAGAACAGCCATCGGAAACTATCTGGGTTCGTTGGTGACTTTCAATCCTGTAGATTTAGGAGTCATCGCTCTAAAAGGTGCTATTGAGAAGGCAGGCCTTGATGCGGCATCGATTCAGGAAGTTATTGCCGGCCAATGCAACCAGTCCGCTTCGCCAGGGAACAGCGCCAGACATATTGCCTTGAAATCCGGTTGTGCAGTGGAATCTGCAGCATTTACAGTACACCAGCAATGTGCATCATCAATGCGGGCAGCAGAACTGTTGTCACAGGAGATCGCGTTAGGGAAAATCAATATCGGTGCTGTTGTTGGCATCGAAAGTATGTCTAATACTCCGTATTACTTGTATGGCGCTCGCAGGGGCTACCGTTTGGGGGATGGTGAACAGATCGTTGACGGGCTTATGAAGGGCGGGTTGATTTGCGAATTTCTTGGCTATCATATGGGCATCACCGCTGAAAATATAGCGGAAATGTACGGGATCTCTCGAGAGGAGCAGGATGAATTTGCTTTGCTGAGCCATCAGCGAGCCTGCCATGCGATTAATAGCGGCTTGTTCAAACAAGAGATCGTTCCGGTTGAGGTCAAGACCCGGAAAGAAACGGTAATCTTTGACACCGACGAACATCCTCTGAGTACTACCAGTTTGGAATCTTTGGGCAAGTTGAAACCGGCGTTCAAGCCCGGGGGCACCGTAACGGCCGGTAACGCCTCGGGACTCAACGACGGAGGTTCTGCGCTCATCATGGCAAGCTCGGATACGGCAAAACGGTTGGACGTTAAACCATTAGCGCGGGTCGTCGCTTCTGCCCCGGGTTCCGTTGAACCTCGGATTATGGGAATGGGAGTTGTGCCGGCGGTTCGCAAAGCCCTTGAATTTGCTTCTTTGAAACAGGACGATATCGATTACTGGGAATTTAACGAGGCGTTTGCTGCACAAGTTTTGGGGGTGAACCGTGAGCTGAAGGTCGATCTGAGCCGCCTCAATGCAGTCGGTTCCGGAATTGCCCTCGGTCACCCCGTAGGTGCTACGGGCGCAAGACTTATTCTCACGATGATAAATGAAATGAAGCGCCGAGCTGTCAAATACGGTTGTGCTTCTTTGTGTGCAAGTGGAGGACCGGCTCATGCTTTCATTATTGAGTCAATCTAGTGTATTATTCCGGATCAAACCCCCCAGGCTCAACAAAAGGAGGAGGCCAAAGTGGCGATTATAACTATTTCGAGAGGATCTTTCAGCTACGGGAAAGAAGTGGCGGAGAAGGTGGCACGCAAGCTCGGCTACCAGTGTTACGCCCGTGAGGTCATTCTGGAAGCTTCAAAAGAGTTCAATATCCCCGAATTGAAGCTGATGAAGGCATTGCATGACGCACCTTCCATTCTGGAAAGGTTCTCCTATGGTAAGGAGAAGTTCATTGCATACTTCCAGGCCGCTCTTATGAAGTCCTTTCGGATGGACAACGTTGTCTATCACGGCCTGGCCGGACACTTCTATGTCAAAGGGGTCTCCCACGTCCTCAAGGTTCGGATTATTGCAAACATGAAGGACAGAGTTCAAATAGTAATGGATCGGGAAAATATCTCCGCTGAAAGTGCCCTTGAGCGGATCAAAAAGGATGACATCGCAAGGCGCAAATGGAGTCAGCACCTGTATGGGATTGACACCAACGATCCGATTTTGTACGATCTGGTGATTCGAGTGCGGAATATTACGGTGGATGATGCTGTGGACGTGATCTGCCACACTGTAGGACTGGAAACTTTCAAGACGACCCATGAGTCTCAGAAGGCAATGGAAGACCTGGTGCTCGCATCCGAAGTAAGAACGACCCTGCTCGAACTCAAACCCGACATCCAGGTGGCCGTGCACGACGGCGTCGTTACTCTTGGCGCCGGCGTCAAAATCATTAAAGACCCCGATCTTGTCCTGGAATTGGAGAAAATTGTCGGCGACATTCCCGGTGTCAAGGCGGTCGCCATAAAGTCTACCCCCCTGGTAGAAAGGAGTGAATGAGGGGGAAAGTCAAGCTGCAATTATTTGTGATCCATTCCAGCCATTGAGCTTTATTTAACACTCCCATATGCTGCTCACATTAACTTAGAAAGAAGTACAGAATATGGATATGAAAAAGATAATACACACTATAACGAACAGGTTGGAAGGTTTGAGCCTTGCCGTTCCTATGTTTGTGGTGGGGCTTGGTTTCATTATTTTGGGAGTTAGTATTTTCCCGGTGATAGGTATCTTCGTGGGAATTTTCATATGGTGGATTGCATGGCGTTTTATGCTCAGTAGTTCGGAAAAGAGCAGAATAAGAGAAGTGCTAAAAAGGATCAAAGAAAAACAGGCAACATCGCTGTCCTCCTTAATGTCAAAACAGCAAGCACCCACGCAAACACCGGATGTGAAAAATGCGAATGGGACTAAATCCAGCGGTGCATCTGAAGGAGAAGAAAGGACTGGCGCCAATTCGGATCATTAACGTTAATTATTCTATCAATACTATTGAGTCGTGACAATACGTCGATAATAAGTCAAATTATTCTGTCGCACATAGACTGCGTTATTCCACAACAGTTTATCGTTATCGACAGTAAGTACAGCACCTTCCGCAAGTTTCAAAAACTGTTTATTACCTTCTCTGAACATATCGATTATCCGAAAATTATCGGAAGCCCTGGGGAATGAACTGGATATGGTAATATTTTTACCACGTATATACATCGTAAATACTGTACCATAACCGGCATCGTAAACGTACCTTAGCGTCTGGCTTCCGGACTGCTGCTCAGGAGCGCTGATCTGGTCCTCAGCATGTCCCGTGGCTGCTGACACGAACATAAGAATACATGCCAGCAATACTGCGAGACTTGTTCCTCTCATTGTTTCCTCTTCTTAAGTCCGGTCTGTATAATCTGAAATTCTCCTCATCAGGAGTTGACCGGGATACGGTATCAACATGTGTGCCAAGGGATACCAAAACGCATTTATGGAGACGGGTCTCGCCTGGAAAGGCCCGTTGAATGCGACTCCGTATCAGGCTACCTGGACAGTTTGAGGGCATACCTCCATCCCCACAATTGATAGCTGTGGATTACAAAAATGAGCTTCGGAATACAAAACCTCTGTAAACTCCCTCTGCGACGTCGGTTCAAGGAACTCTTCTGCCGGAAGCGGCCAAACGCCCTTATCACTTGCATGTTGGATTGTTAAACTTATCATTTTGAGAGGTTTGCGGTTGTTCGGGAAGTTTTTCGGGACGGGACCCGGTCCCAGATGCGGTTTGGACGATGCACGGCGGGCGGCTTCGTGCATTTATTCAAGGAGAAACAGTGTGACTGATGTAATGGATTATCCGCTCGTTGTTTTTGCGATCTCTTTCCTCGGTCTGTCGCTCTCGGCGCGGATCGGGAAGTCTTTTTCCATGGGAAGGAGCATGCAAGCTGAGACCCGTGAAGATTTTGGCGTTATCGAGGCCGCTACTCTGACACTGCTCGGACTCATCATCGGATTCAGCTTCTCGATGGCTTTGAGCCGGTACGATCAGCGCAAGAACTACGAGGCGGCGGAGACCAACGCGATCGGCACGGAATACGTCAGGGCTGACCTTTTGCCTGCCGCTGATGCTGCGAAAGTGCGGGCGTTGCTTCTAAACTACCTCGATCAGCGCATCCTGTACTATAGCACCCGCGACAGGCAGCAAATCTCCCATATCACCGCGCAAACTGCCAAATTGGAGGCCGAGTTGTGGTCGGCGGTCCAGACTCCGGCTACTGCTCAGCCGGGACCCGTTATTGCCCTGGCGGTCGAAGGCATGAACGATGTTTTGAACTCGGAGAACTACACGCAGGCAGCATGGTGGAACCGGATCCCGATTGCGGCATGGGCACTGATGGCTATGATCGCCATCTTCTCCAATATGCTGGTCGGCTTTGGTGCGAGAAGCCATAAAAGGAGATCTACGTTGCTTATTGTTCTGCCGCTTATTGTTGCCATCGCATTCCTTCTCATCGCGGACATAGACAGCCCACGCGCCGGCCTTATTCACGTGGTCCCGCAAAATCTTCTGAGCCTCTCTCAATCCCTGCATGCGCAGTGATTGGAAAACAAGGAGAATGGAAACATGCATGCCCAGAGACTTAATTCGGAACAGCAGGCGATGGTCGAAGTGTGGGAACGACATATGGCTGCGGAGTTCAAAGAAAAGAGTATCGACAACACGATGGCGACCATGAGTTCGAATCCCTTTGTCAACCATGTCCCTGTCATGACAGGCAACGTCGGCTTTAGTGAAGTTAGACGTTTTTACAACGATTATTTCATCCCGCATCACCCGCCGGACACATCATTCGTGCGCGTCGCCCGCACAGTGGGAGAAGACCGGGTAGTGGACGAATTGATTCATAAGTTTACCCACACCATTGAGATGCCATGGATTTTGCCCGGTGTCCCGCCTACCGGCAAGCGAGTCGAAATTGCCGTCATCGTGGTTGTGCAGTTTAAGGACAGAAAGATAGCCGGTGAACGTATTTACTGGGACCAGGCCTCAGTGCTCGCTCAGATAGGTTTGATCGATGCGAGTCAACTCCCGGTAACCGGAGTTGAAGCCTCCCGTAAGGTCCTGGACCCTGCCGGGGAGAAGTCCAACAGATTGATAGAACGAGCGATTCGATAGCCGCAGGCGTACTGCGCGCTTTTTGGGTGAAGCTTCTTCTGAACCGGAAATGGACATTCATCAGCGATATGTCCTTTGCTCTCACTGAAAGGAGGCTTTGTATGGTAAAGAATTTCGATCACGTAACAGTGGTTGTCCGGGACTTGGAAAATGCCAAACGTTTTTTCAGCCTTTTTGGTTTCAAGGAAGAAAAATCGGCCGTAATCTCAGGCGACAAATTCGGAGCATACATGGCAGTCCATGACATTGAGGCAGATCATGTTACTTTGGCGCTTGCAGATGCACATCCCCGGCAGGAAGTTCAGTTACTAAAATATCGCCACCCCGATCCTATCGTCGATCCCGAGATCACCAACCTCACGAAGACAGGATTCAACCACGTCTGCTTTGCCGTAGAAGACATCGAGTCGGAAGTTGAAAGACTCGTCGCCAATGGCGTCAAGACTCGAAACCAAATCATGGAGTTCAATAATCGAAAGCTGATATACCTTTACGGTCCAGAGGGTATTACAGTCGAACTGGCGCAATGGTTGTGAGTGGTACCTGGGAGTACCTCGCCACATCGAGTTCAAAGAGTTCAAGATGTTCGGATCATTCCCGTTATGCTGCCGGTCCCCGATCGCGTTTTCAATGTTGGCAAGCGATGTTGAATTACCGCCAAGTTAAAATTCAGGAGAAAAGACATATCGGGCCTGGAATTGACCGTAACAGGTCTTCGGCAACTCGGCAGAGGCCGCTCATTGTTTTGATCGCAGATGGACATTGCCCAGCAGATCTTATTCGCAAGGCCAAGTGCCGGTTGAAGTGGAAGTTTCGATTGGGGACACATGGGCAGAGAAGTAAAAAATACCGGCCAATGGAGATAAATAGTGAACACCTCAATCCAATTTGCCTCAGTTCTCTCCCCCAGATGTACCCCGATCATGGAACCCCCCCGCCAAAAGAAAGCTCCTTGATTTCCGAAAGCCATTGCCACATTATTATAATGAATCTCACCGAGAAGTGCCGGAGCACCCCTCTCGGGGTTTGATCGAATAGAATTCGCGAAGATAGGAAAAGTTCTTTCGATATTCATTGTGCCTGAAGGGAATACGCGTGGGTGGACGTTTGTTTCAGGTAATCGGATGCATTGTTCCAGGTACCCTCTTAGTGTTGCTCGCAAGCGGAATGGGTTTGGAGGGTTGTGCGCGGAAAGATCAGCCTGTCGTCATGGAAAAAGAGCCCCTGCCTGCGGGCCTCATCATGAAACAGCGGCAGGAGATTCCAGCTCCATCCGAGGATGCCCGGACAGGTGTGCTCACCGTGGACCGAGCCATCGAGGAGGCCTTGAGGGCCAGTCCCGAACTCGAACAAATCCGGCAGCGAATTGGTGCGGCATCCGAACAGGTGGTGCAGGCGGAGGCAACCTTCTATCCGAGGCTGGTCCTCTCCGAGGATTTCAACTCTACGAGCAATCCGGTTTATGCTCTCATGAATCTCATCAATCAAAGACGCTTCGTCACCAATATCGATTTCAACCAGCCAGGACAACAGCAAGATTGGGCCTCAAGGATTGAGGGAGAATGGGTTCTTTTCCAGGGCGGAAGCCGATGGTATGACCGAAAGGCGGCGCTGGGTCAACTCAGCTCCGTAAAGGCCGAACTGGGGGCGGGCAGCAATCTTTTGGTGGCTAAAGTATCTGAAACTTACTACCGCTGGCTCAATGGACTTTGCTTCATTGGTGTGGCTGAGAAGGCTCTCGATGCGGCCAAAACGGATGAACACCTGGGTGAAGCCCGCGTCCACGCGGAGATGGCTTTGCCAAGCGAGCTCCTTCGCCTCAAGGTTCGAAGCTCCGAAGCCCATGAGCATCTGGTGAGCGCCCGCACCGGGGCTCGCAAGCTACAGGCCGGGCTCGAGCGACTTTTGGCCAGATCGATACGTCCCGAAGAATTTCCCGATCTGTCAGAGGTTACCTCGCCACAGACGTCTTTCGAGAAGGCCCCCGAAGACACAGATGCTCTAGTAAGAAAGGCATTGAGAAACCGCCCCGAGATCGCAGCCGCCCAGTCCTTGATCAAATCTGCTGAAGAAAGGGTTAAGTCTGCGCGAGGAGGGTTATTGCCGAAAATCGCGGCAAGCGCCTGGTACCAAGGGGATTCGGAGAATTTGGGCAAAGGCGCGGAGAGCTGGATGGTTGGGCTTCAAGCGACTTGGCCGATCTTTGAAGGAGGGACCACCGTTTCTAAAATTCGTGAGGCACACGATCACCTCGAGGAAATAGAGGCTCGCGGCAAACAGGTAGCTCTAGATATTGCCCTCGAAGTCAACCAGGCTGTCCTGGCAGTTCAAGAGGCTGCGGAAAAGGTTAAGGTCGCGGAAGAAAGAAAGCGATTGGCCGAAAAAGCCCTGGAAGAAGTGAGGAATCTTTACCGTGATCAGGTTGTTGCGGTGGATTCGCTGCTTCAGGCTGAAGTAGCATGGAACCAGGCAGAGGTCTCTTACACAGCCGCCCTCTTTGAGGTAAAGATCTCCCAGGCCCTGCTCAAGCAGTCGTTGGGTGACTTTGCTGAAGGAATACTGACGGAGGCAGGCAATGAGTGAACCATCTAAGCATGGGGGGAACCGCACTATTTTGCGAGAGACAGCTAAGGGACTGGGCGTATTGATTCTTTTGGCCGTTATGATGATGTGGCTGGCAGGAGCTTTCATCCGGAAAGTCGAATCCGGGCCGCCTGAGGCGAAGCTGCACCCAGGCAGGCTTAACACCGTGAAGGTCGAGGGCACGACCTACCCTCTGGTGATAGACCAGGTTGGGAACCTAAGGTCCCAGAAGGAGGCCCAGGTGTCGAGCCGAATAATGGCTCAGGTCAAAGAGATCCTCGTTCGCGAAGGTGATAAAGTCGTCGGAAGCGATGAAAATGACAAGCCGACTATTCTGGCCAGGCTCGATGATAGGGATATACAAGCCAAGCTTCGCCAGGCTCAATCGCAGTCCATGGCCATGGACCGGTCTGTAGATGTAGCCAGGGCGAAAGTAGCTGCAGCCAGGGCCCAACTGGAATCCGCGCTTGCCAGTAAGGAAAAGGCCCTTTCTGACTACCGCCGCTACCAGGATCTGAAGCTCCACCAGGCAGCAACCGGCCAGCAACTCGATCATGCACGTGCTCAGAAGGATATAGCCGAAGCACAGGCAGCAGCGGCGCAACGGGAAGTGCAGGCAGCTCAAGGCGAAATCGCAAAAGCCCAGGCTCAAAAAGATCAGTCGGAGGCTGCCATTTCAGAAGCCCGGACCATGCTGAGTTACGCCATGATTCAGGCACCATTCTCCGGCCGGGTAGTTCGAAAGATGGTCGACGCGGGCGATATGGCCGCTCCCGGCCAGCCGCTTTTTTTTCTCGAAACCTCCTCGCGCCCCGAACTGCACGCCGCCCTCTCCGAATCCCTCATTCAGCACCTGAGAACGGGGCAGAATCTGGAAGTGAGAATCGACGCTCTGGATCTGACATTGGAGGGAAAAATCCGGGAAATCGCTCCGCAGTCTGACCCGGCAACACGGACGGTCATCGTGAAGGTAAGCCTGCCGGCCGATGAGCGACTGGTAAACGGCCTTTTCGGGCGTATCCGAATTCCTTACAGTCAGTACGATGCACTTGTGATTCCGTCTAAAGCAGTGAGTGTAGTCGGCCAGCTTCCTCTCGTAGAAGCGATCGATACGGACGGGTATCCCCAGCGCCGCTTCGTAACGATTGGGGAACACCACGGAGACTTTGTTGAGGTAATGTCCGGACTCGCTGAAAACGAGGATGTGATCATCCCATGAGCCCCTCACCGTCCGATATCGAAAGCTCGAAACCCGAGATTCCTCAAAGTCCGTCACCCCAGCCCCAAGCCGAACAGCACCACTGGATGACCCGCATAGTTGTGGCCTTCTTGCATGGCAACCTCTCCGTCCTCCTTATTCTCATCAGCTTGATTGCGGGCGCCATGGCCCTGTGGATCACTCCGAGGGAAGAGGACCCTCAGATCGTGGTTCCCATAGCCGATGTGATGGTGAACATGCCGGGCGCTTCCGCCCGCGAGGTTGAACGGCAGGTTTCCACCCATCTTGAAAAGCTTCTCTATCAAATCGATGGTGTGGAATACGTTTATTCGACAAGTTTTCCCTCCCAGGCCGTCATCACGGTGCGCTTCTATGTCGGTCAAGACCGGGAGAGAAGCTGGGTAAAGCTATACAACAAGATCCAGTCCAATATCGACCAGGTTCCGCCCGGAGTGACCGGATGGGTGGTCAAGCCCGTCGAGATCGATGATGTACCCATCGTAAAGCTTACGCTCTACAGCAATCGCTACAGCGACTACGACTTACGACGCATGGCCGAGGAACTCGAAATTCAGCTACAGGCGGTGAAAAACGCGGGACACACTTTTATCGTTGGAGGTCGCCCCCGGCAGATCACGGTCGAACTCTCGCCCCAGCGCATGGCGGGCCGCGGAATAACGATCCAGGAAGTTCAGCAGGCCATACGGGGAGCTAACGTGGCGCTCTCCTCGGGAAATCTGGTCTCCGGTAACGAGGAGGTGCGACTGGATGCAGGGCGTTTTCTGACTTCGGTCCGTGAGGTCGAGAGCCTGATCGTCGGGGTGCGGGAGATGCGGCCCGTTTATCTGAGTGAGGTTGCTACGGTCCGGGATGGTCCGGCCGAACCTGAAACCTACACGACCATTGCTTTTGGCAGAAAGGCCTACTCTGCCATCGATCCTGCCGCAGTAGGCGGACATGCGGTTCTGCCGCCCGAAATCGTGCCATTCAAGGACTACCCATCGGTAACGGTGGCGGTGGCCAAGCGGAAGGGCACCAATGCAGTCTGGGTTTCGGAAGAGGTGCGAAAGGAAGCCGAACGGTTCTCCCGGGAGGTCCTGCCCCAGGGAGTTCATCTGCGTCTCACGAGGGATTACGGAAATACCGCCGATGAGAAGGTGAATGATCTCGTGGAAGCGCTCCTGATCGCCATTGCCATCGTGGTCCTGCTTTTGGCCTACACCCTCGGGTGGCGCGAGGGAATCATCATCGCTCTCGCGGTGCCGGTCACTTTCAGCTTCACCCTGCTCATCAACTACTTTCTAGGCTTTACCATCAACCGTGTTACCCTCTTTGCCCTGATCCTGTCCCTCGGTCTGGTGGTGGACGATCCCATAGTGGATGTGGAAAACATCCATCGCCATTTTTCCATGCGAAAGGAGCCGCCGTTTCAAGCGGTCGTGAGCGCCGTAAACGAAGTGCGGCCTCCCATTATCCTGGCCACCCTGGCTGTGATCATTTCTTTCATCCCCATGTTTTTCATTACGGGGATGATGGGCCCTTATATGGCTCCCATGGCGCTCAATGTGCCTGTCGCCATGCTCATGAGTCTGCTTGTAGCCTTCACCATCACTCCCTGGCTCTCGCTCCACATGCTGGGCGGGGTCTACGATAAACCGCATGAAAAATCCTTTTCCCTTGAAGAGAGCACTCTTTTCAAGATCTACGACCGCGTGATTGAATCCATCATACGCCACAGGAGCCTTCGGCTGGGAATTCTGGGGACTGTTGCCGTTCTGCTTTGTTTCGCCGTCTGGCTGGTCCTATCCCAGCGTGTACCGCTCAAGATGCTTCCGTTTGACAATAAAAACGAGCTCCAGGTGGTTGTCGATATGCCCAAAGGAACGACTCTCGAAACCACTCAGGCTGCCGCTCATGCCCTTTCCGACTACCTGGTGCGCGTTCCCGAGGTGACCGATGTAAGCCTGCATGCGGGAACAGCGAGCCCCGTCGACTTCAACGGCCTGGTGCGCCACTACTACCTGAGGCAGGGAGCCAACGTGGGGGATCTGCAGATCAATTTTATCGCCAAGAAACGGAGGGCCGAACAAAGCCATGCCCTGGGCCTGAGACTGAGGAACGATCTCAAACGCATTGCCGCCCATTACGGCGCCAATATCAAGATCGTTGAAAGCCCGCCCGGCCCTCCGGTCATTTCAACTTTGGTAGCCGAAGTGTACGGACGGATCGGGCAGCCCTATGAAGAGATTGTCCAGGCGGCTAAAGAAGTCCGGCGCCTGATGGAGTCAACTCAGGGTGTGGTGGATGTGGACGATATTCTGGTGGCTCCCGAGCGAAAAGCGGTTTTCCGGGTGGACCGTACCAAGGCCTCGCTTCACGGAATAAGCGACCAGCAGATCGCCGAGACTCTCCAGGGAACGGTAATGGGAACGGTTGCGAGCTCACTTCGCCTGGGCAATGAAGTTAATCCCATTCTCATTAAACTGCGGTTCGGAAAGAAGGATAGGGCGCTCGATGCGAGCCTCAACCAACTCATGATCCGAGGCGTGACAGGAGAAAGGGTGTTTCTCTCAGAGCTTGGCGCCTTCGAGAACGAAGTCATCGACCAGCCCGTTTACCACAAGAACCTGCAGCCGGTGGTTTACGTCTTCGGGGAAACAGCCGGCCTTCCGCCTCCCAATGCGGTGCTTACTCTCGAAGACAAGGTCGCAAAGGACGATCAGCTCAAGGGATTCGACATAATCTGGTCCGGTGAAGGGGAATGGGATATCACACTGAGCGTCTTTCGAGACTTGGGTATCGCCTTTGGGGTTGCGGTGCTTGGGATTTACCTGCTGCTTCTCTACCAGACCGGGAGCTATCTTCTTCCGGCGATCCAACTCATTGCACTTCCCCTTTCGGTGATCGGCATTCTTCCTGGCTTTTGGCTCTTGAACCTTATCACCAGCCATCCGGTGGGGGGCTGGGGAAATCCGGTCTACTTTACTGCTACGGCCATGATAGGAATGATCGCTCTATCAGGGATCGCCACTCGCAATTCGATCCTGCTCATCGAATTCGTCGAGGAACGAAAAAAGGAGGGGAAACCTCTCGTTCGCTCTCTCATAGAGGCCGGTGCGCTTCGAACACGGCCTATCTTCCTCACGTCGCTTGCCGCCATGCTCGCCGCCTGGCCCATCACTTTGGATCCCATCTTTTCCGGCCTGGCCTGGGCGTTGATCTTCGGCATAGCGGTTTCGACTTTCTTTACGCTTATAGTGATACCTATTGTGTATTTTATGGCTTACGGACACGAGGAGGAAAAGGGGAGCCATAATAGGGGTAGCGCTGAAGCAGAGGATTAAAGGTAACTCCGAAAACGACCTAGGGATCAGGGCGATGCTCAAACACGCTTTTCAAAATGGTCATATTTGACGTATTCAATTTTGGACTTATTTCTATACAGTGGTAAGAGGTCAAGGCCGTAACGGAGGTTCGCGTCTCTTGCCACTGTACAGAATAAATCTTCCAAATCGCCGTCTACTCCGGCTCACAAAAAGTCAACCCTTCTCTCCTTGTCGCGTTATGGAGGGGTTCCTCTGGCAGACTAAAGAAATTCAGATGGTTTACGGGCAGGATTCAAGACGCGGAAAAATCCAGAGCGGATGGCCGGTTCAAGTAAACTAAGGTGTCCTGAACGAAACTTGATTTGACACTGGGCCAGGTTCCCCCTTGGGATTGTCAATGACAGCTACATTCCAAAACTCTCGTTCAAGTTCTTTTCATCGTACAATTTCTTGCCTTCGATAAATGTTGCTATCGGCGTCCGGCCAAGGCAACGTTTTCCCTGATGGGTCCTCTGATTGTTGTATCTGTCCATGAAAAGATCGAGGTCCTCTTGGAGCGTCTCGATGTCTGAGTAAATTCTCTTGCGGAAAGCAATCCGATAGAACTCATTTAGCATCGTCTGGTGTAGCCGCTCACATATACCATTGGTCTGAGGGCTTTTCACCTTGGTTTTGGTGTGCTCGATGTCGTTTAGCTGCAAAAACAGCTGGTAAGGGTGCCGATCCGGGGCGCCACAGTATTCTGTTCCCCTATCGGTGAGAACCCTAAGCACCGGCACGCCTTCTTTTTCGAAGAAGGGAAGGACTTGGTCGTTCAGAAGATCGGCGGCAGTCACCGGGATTTTGGCAGTATAAAGCTTTGCAAAACCCAGCGAAGAAAAGGTGTCGATGGCTGTTTGCTGGTAAATCCTGCCCACGCCTTTGAGGTAGCCGACATAGAAAGTATCCTGGCTCACGAGATATCCCGGATGTTGCGTCTCGATCTCGTCGGGATGGGACTCACGAGACCTCTTGGATGCTTCCAGGGCGCAGAGCTGGGCCTCGGTGTAGACGATCCCCTCGGCTGCCGCGCGCTCCTCAAGAGCCTTTAGCCTTTTTTTGAAAGTCTCCAGCCCGTGGCGCAACCATATGCTTCTTACACCGCCACCGGATACTAGAGTGCCGGCTTTCCTCAGCTCGTTTGAAGCTCTCATTTGGCCGTAAGCTGGAAACTCATTGGCCATCGTGAGCACAGCCTCCTCAACCTCCGGGGAAACCCTGTTCTTCATGCATGGCTTTTTCTTGGTCTTCTCAGCCAAACCTTCCAACCCATCTTCATCATAAGCTTTCTTGATGTCATAGAAGTGTTGGCGGGAAACACCGTTAATCTTGCAGGCCTGTGAAACATTGTTGAGGAATTCGGCGAGTTCTAGTAGACTTAACTTACGTTTTACGAGCTTTTCCTGGGTGGTCATAAAGGTTCCTTTCTCTTGGGTTGTTTGGCGACAATCTCCAAGAGGGTACCTGACCACCCTTTCTTATGCAATGTGTCAACTCAAGTCCGTCTTCGGACAACTAAGGTGTCCGGGGTCGAACTCAGGCAGCATATTTCTCTTGGCAAATTCGACATTTTGTCCCACTGTGCCCTCTGTAGCGCGGGATACCCTCACACCCTGGGCCTGCAACTTCTTTAACGCTCCATCCCCGATTCCTCCGACCGTGATTGCCTCAACCCTGCGCCCACCGAGAGCTTTCAAGGGCTGGCACATTCCATGAGCATGGTGTTCAGCGCCGTTCTTTATCTCTTCAATCGCGCCCGAATCAGTGTCCACTATGACAAAACCCGGAGCCGACCCAAAATGTCCGTAAATATTGCTGTCAAGTCCTTTTAGTTCTTAGGTCGGAAAGCAGATTTTCATTTTCTTCTCCTTTAAGCCTGGAAACGCACTGAAAAACATGATTAAGCAGCTCAATAAAGCCGCAATTCAATTGTCGGTAGAATAAGAATCGGTGAATCATTTCATATAAACAGTGTCATGTTGGATTTTTCCGCTGCTCCCAGGAAAGTCGCAATCCCACCAACCTCGACGCCATCCATCATTTCTTCTTTCGTGATTCCCATGACGTCCATGGACATCGAACAGGCTACGAACCGCACCCCGGCATCTTTGGCGCTGGCTACCAACTCTGGAAGTACCTTTACGTTTTTTCGCTTCATTACGCGCTTCATCATGGAGGTGCCCATACCCAACATATGCATTTTCGAGAGCTTAAGCCTTTCCACCCCCAGGGGCATCATCCACTCAAAAAGTTTGGAGAGCAGGTCTTTACCTCCCGAACTCGCCTGCTTGCGCAGCACATTTAATCCCCAGAACGCAAAAAAGATAGTGACCCGACTGTCCATAGCCGCAGCTCCATTAGCTATAACAAAGGTGGCAAGTACTTTATCCAGATCGTCGGAAAAAAGCAAAAGTGTCTTGTGATCACACAATTTCTCAGAGATATTGGCATCTTCCATGATTCGATTCACCCCCTGCGTTAATATACCAGTGTGGAATTGGCGCTCAGGATATGTTGGTTTACATTGGCCGCCATGGTTAGGGTCGCCCCTTCGATGAGATCGCTTTCAGCGATCTTGCGCTCCCGGATTCAGGGAGTGCAAACCAGGAGCGTTCCGCCTTCACTGAGGAAGGTATCGACCAGCCCCTTGAGCGGCGGAAGTCCTGCGCCATGGACATGATCCAGATAGCCTTTCTTGGCCAGAAAAACTCCCGAACCCTGCAGCGTCACGACCGCTTCGACGTCCATCGCCTGTGCAGCCGTGGCAAACATAAAGGGAAAGGTTGCTCTTTCCGGATCTTCTCCGGCGTGGGTAACGATGTACACAATCTTTTCTTTCTCTGCCATACGCCCATCTCCTCTCTGGTCATCACCGTTTCTCCGGCGCTGCATTTACTGCGCAGACCGTCCTAAAACCTCATTGTTCATCCGACATCGGTTGTTCCGCCTGCGGATCGAGAGTATTCCCGGCCCCGGCCAATTGATAGCGAATGTAACTTCCGTCCACTCCCCCCTCCACCACCTGTCCGTATTTCTTGAGCGCTGCAATGAACCAGAGAACAGAAGCGGAGGGGATGCCGGTTGCGGCGGCAAGCTCCGGGATGGTTCCATCGGTTTTGAGCAGTTCAGCCTTGATGGAATCGATCGCTTTCTTTTGCTCCTTCATCCTGGCCGCAGCTTGTTCGACGGTTTTCTTTCTAGACTCGCGAAGCCTTTTCATCGCTTCCTTTCTCGGCATTGTCGCATCAGCATCTTGTTCCATCGGAACGCTCCTCGCCAAAAAGTTCTTCGGAAACGATTGCATCGACCATGGCTTCGTACTGACTCAAGGTCCAGCCTTTAACGTCGATGGCGCCCTCCGGACAAACCGCAGCGCAGGCCCCACATCCAAGGCACAGAGCAGCATTGACTTCGGCTATGACGATTTCTTTGCCGGCTTCAACCTTTCTGACCAGCCCCAAAGCCCCTTCCTTCAGGCACGCTTCAACACAGGCCCCCGTACCTTTACACTTCTCGATATCGACTTCGGCGACGAAGGGATCCAGTTCCACATAGCCGCGCGAAAGGATTGCGGATGCCTTGACCGCGGCGGCGGAGGCAGACGCGCAGGCTTCCGCCGTGTCCATCGGCGCCTGGCACGTTCCGGCGATAAGGATGCCGGGAACCGAAAGCTCAACAGGCCTCAGCTTCGGGTGAACTTCCTGAAGGAACCGGTCGGATCCAACCGGAAGTTTCATCATCCCGACAAGGTCGGCGACGTCGCCGGGTTCCATCCCGACAGACAACACTACGAGATCCGCCGGGACCTGAATTTCCTCGCCAAAAGTCAGCCGATCTTTGACTTGCACACTCAATGCATATTCATCACTATCATTGTTTTTCTCAACAACGGGTGGTTCCTCGGCGCTAAAGCGAAGAAAAAGCACGTTTTGCTTCGATGCATCCACGTAGAGCTCTTCCTGACCGCGTCCATAGGTTCGAATGTCCCGGTAGAATTCGAAGACGTTCGTTTTGGGCCAGGTCCGACGAACGATGGACGAGGCCTGAAGAGTTGCAGAACAGCAGGTCCTCGAGCAATATTCATTGAGCCTTCCTTCCCCGTCCTCCTGGTGGATCCCCGGGATCATCCTGCTGCCAACACAATGGATCATGGCAACACTTTTGATCTTTCTGCCGTTCAGTTCCAGGATGTCTCTTTCGCACCGGGCCTGGGCGAGCATCCGTATGAAATCGGGCAGCGTGACGACCTCCCGGAACCGCCTGAAACCATATTCTCCGATCTTTGGTTCATAAGGCTTAAAACCAGTTGCGAACAGAACCACTCCGGTAGAGATGTAAAATTCTTCCGCTGTACCGATTTCAATGCTCTCCGATGCGTTTCCGGCATAAACTCCGAGGAATGGAATGAAGCCGCCGCGAACTGCGCCTGAGACAGCCGGCTGCCCGTTTTCGCACCGATCGACGTTACGGGGAGAAGCCTCTCTTGTTATCCCGACTCTGAAATTCCCGACATATCCATGATATGACGATACCCGAGCGCACGTATGGACCGTAATCAGCTTATGGCTCAAAACTTCGCCTGCGAGCTGCAAGACAACCTGTCCCGCGTTTTCTCCGGTTGGGGCAAGCCTGTCCAGACTGGCCGTGCGTCCGCCAAGGAAGGGCGACTTCTCTATCAAGGCCACCTCAATCCCACGGCGCGCAAGGTCTATAGCGCCTTTGAGTCCTGCGATTCCGCCGCCGATAACGGTAGCGTGTTTCACAGCATCTACCTTCGTGGGAGTCAGAGGCTCAAGCCTCTTTGCCTTGGCTGTTGCAGCGGAGATAAGGCGGATGGCTTTTTCCGTCGCCGCAGCCCCATGATGCACCCAACTCACCTGCTCGCGAATGTTTGCATGCTCATATACATACGGATTGCCGCCGGCCCTTGCGACAGCGTTTCGAAAGGTCGCTTCATGAAGACTGGGAGCGCAGGATGCCACGACAACACGGTCTACGGTCCCGCTCATTATATCTTCCATGATCAGTTCCTGTCCGGGATCGGAACACATGAACGAGTTGCTGCGCACCGTCGTCACTCCGGGGATTCTTTTCACCTTTCGGCACACCTTCTCCACGTCGACCTGATCGGAAATATTTCCGCCGCAGTGACAGACATAAATGCCGACCTTTCGCTCTTTGGCTGCACACTCTTTCTCGTATCTACTCACGCCCGCCATGTTAATCCTTCGGGAATCAGGAATTCATGGCAAACCGTGCTTCGTGAATAGACAAGTCGGTTTGACCAGCCGCTAATCACGAGTCACGAGTCACCATTGTTAAGTAATTTGATGCCTCCATAGCAGCCGCCCCTGCCTCGGCAATCGTGTCTACAATGTCTTTTGGCCCCGAGGCGGCGCCGGCAACGAATACGCCCTTGGCGCCCGTCAGAGTTGGAGCTGTCCTGGGCCCCGATAGGGCAATAAAGCCGTCCTGTCCTGTCGATACTCCGGTCCCGCCCTGAGGGCACCAGCCCGGAACGAGGCCGAGGGAGAGAACCACCAAATCGTGCTCGACTGTGACGATACGGCCGTCCTCCTCCTGAGCTTCATAGCGGACCACTACTCCGCCTTCGCTCCCCGGACCGGTGATGACCGGTTTTGCCCTGACGAACTGAATCCCCATCGCCGACGCATTCTGGTAAAACTGCTCGTAGCCTTTGCCAAATGCGCGTATGTCCATGTAGTAGATCGTTATGTCGGCAAGAGGAAGGCTCCCTGAAAGCAGCATGGCCTGCTTGATGGCGTACATACAGCAAACGCGCGAACAGTAAGGTATGCCTGTCGTCTCATCCCTGGATGCGGCACATTGAATATAGGCGATGGAGTCGGGTTGCTTGCCGTCGGAGGGCCGAAGCACACGGTTATATGGTCCATGAGGGGCTAATAATCTTTCCATCTGGAGGGCGGTGATCACATTGGGAAGCGTTCCCGAACCATATTGAGGCTTATCTTCCAGGGGAGTGACCTCAAAGCCCGTTGCAAGTATGACCGCTTTCGATTCTATAGTGAAATCCTCCGGCTGCTGAAAATAGTCGACCGCCTGAGTGGGACAAATCTTTTCGCATTTGCCGCAAAGCATGCAATTTTGCGTATCGATTAGGGCAAGCTGCGGGATCGCATTTGAAAATGGGATGTAAATAGCTTTTCTCGCAGAGAAGCCGCCCTGTTCGGGATCGGGAACATAGACGGGGCAAACATACTCACACCGCCTGCACCCGATGCATTTGACCGGATCGACGTATCTTGGTTTTTGCCGAATGAGTGAACTCAATTGTCGCTCACCATTTCGGCTGAGCGAGACAAGATCGCTGCAGGTGAAAAGGGTGATGTTTTCGTGATGAGCAGCGGCGGCCATCTTTGGGGTGGTAATGCAGCTCGAGCAGTCAAGAGTGGGAAAAACCTTCGACAGTCGTATCATCTTGCCCCCGATGGAGGCATCCTTTTCTACAACCGCCACCTTGAAATTCTGCTCGGCGAGGTTCAACGCCGCCTCTAATCCGGCGATACCTCCTCCGATAACAAGCGCATCAAATTGCATGACGTCCAATACATCACTCCTGAAATTACCGTATCAGTTGGACCCGGCGATCACAGGCGATCTCTTTCGTTCCGTGCCTGGAGGACCAAGTTCCGAGATGACCACGTTCATTTGCTGGACCTCCTTGAGGAAGGAGCGCGTACAGACCGTGCAGATGGATGTGAGCCTCAGCCTTTGAGGATCGAGCCCACGGTCTTTCATCATCCGGAATACACGATCCATTCTTGCGGCCAGGGCTTGGTAGGCGCCTTCATAAGGGCATTCCACGCCACAGGACATGATGATGATTCCCCAAATACCTTTCTCGAAGCAGTCGAGATAGAACCTCTCGGGGAACATAACCGGGGCTCTCACCCTTAAGATGCAGGTGTTTGCCGGATAGCTCAAGTGTGCCTGCCCCACTGCATTTGCTCCAGGGTAGGCACAGCTTTCCGTGGCGAGAATCAAGATTTTTCCTGCCTCATGCGCGGCTTCCATCCAACTCCCTCATACTGTGAAGGCCCGGCCCTACTTTTTCCTCACGACGAAGAGCTTGTCGTAGCCATCCATACTGATGTGCCCCAGGTATTCGTGACCGACTTTTGCGGCCCAGATCGGCAGATCGGCTCGAGTCCCCGAATCATTGGATAAGATTTCCAGCACTTCTCCAACCTTGACTTTGCCGATGCCTTTCTTGGCTTCGAGAAGAGGTCCGGGGCAGGCGCATCCACGCGCATCGACGCTGTTTGCGGGCTTGACTGAATTAATATCCACGTTCGACATTTGTTCTCCTTTCACGGAAATGGAAACTGCTGGTGTTCCATCCGGTGTTTTCCGGATCACATAGCAGAGAGGCAAGTTCGGTGCCACCGTGAAGGAGCAAGAATGAACTCCTAAAAGTTCTTTTATTCCAGCTACTTGTGTTCCGTAGAAAACGATTTACTTGCATCCGGAGATTTTCTATGGTATTTAAACGTTTAAATGATTGCTTAAACGAACTATTGAGGTTGGATATGAAAGAACAGGACTTAAACCGATATCTCAGAGAAATCATCAATACGATGAATGACGGAGTTACCATCGTTGCACCCGATGGGACCATTATGATGGTTAACCGCGCTATGGAAGGGATATCGGGATACTCCCTCAATGAACTGGTCGGCAGTTCCTGCTCTATTTTTCACTGTGATGCCTGCGAGAGGGCTCGTGCGGGAGGGCAGGGTCAATGGTGCGAACTGTTTTGCGCCGGTAAGGCGAACAAAAAGTCGTGCATGCTCATGCGAAAGAACGGCACTTATATAAATGTTCTCAAAAATGCTTCTCTTTTGAAAGATGAAAACGGGATCGTTCTGGGAGCGGTAGAAACGCTGACCGATATCTCCGGGATCAGGGAGCGGGATGAAAAGATCGAGCAACTCAATAGACTTTTGGACGAGGGTTCCTCCTTTCATGGAATGGTGGGGGAATCCAGCGGCATGCGGCGTGTTTTCGAAATCATCGGGAAAGCCGCCAGGAGTCAGGCGCCGGTTATCGTTCTCGGCGAAACCGGCACAGGCAAAGAACTGGTGGCGCGAGCAATCCACGACCTTGGGGTTCGACATGACGGACCTTATATTCGACTGAACTGTGCAGTCCTGAACGAGTCTCTACTTGAAAGCGAACTTTTCGGCCACGTCAAGGGAGCTTTTACAGGTGCCCACATCCACCGGAAGGGACGGTTCGAAGCGGCCGATGGCGGAGATATATTTCTTGACGAGATCGGCGATATCCCGCTTTCGATGCAGGTGAAACTGCTGAGGATCCTGGAGAGCAAAGAGTTCGAGCGCGTTGGGGATAATAAACCTATAAAGACTGACGTTCGCGTCATAGCGGCAACCAACCGTGACCTTTATCAACTGGCGTTGCAGGGGAAATTCCGGCAGGATTTGCTGTTTCGCATAAATATTATTCCAATCCAATTGCCGCCGCTAAGAGAACGGGTTGACGACATCCCTTTGCTTATCGATCATTTCATTCGGCAACTCCGTGAAAGGAGCGGGAAGAAAATTTCGGGACCTGATGCTCAGACCTTGGATCTTTTCATAAACTACAGCTGGCCGGGAAATATAAGGGAGTTGAGGGGCGCCTTGGAGTACGCTTTTGTCATTGCGGAAAAGGGCCTGATTTCTCCCGATCACCTTCCAGTTCGGATAACGAGTTCGAAGCGAAAAGAAAAACCAGCCTTGACCGTTCCGGAACCGCCACCTTCAGAAGAAAGAGACGAGCTTATCGACGCTCTTGTCAAGTGCCGAGGCAACCAGACCCAGGCGGCGGGATTGCTCGGCATAAATCGGGTGACCGTCTGGCATCGCATTAAAAAGCATGGGATCGATATTCACAGCCTACTTTCTTAAGAAACTACCAAATAACTTTGTAGTCACTGTCGTCGGTTCGGATGCATAACACAGAACTTGGTGCATTATTCCGGCAAGGAGCTCTCCACGATTTGTCATTAGGCTTTAAGAAGCTTTATCTGTCTTGCTTTTTATGTTCAGTGGAACGTCCAGTCCCACAGGAAGCCGACATTCAGGTAGGGATACCGAGTTTCGGCAACACGCATTTGTTAAGAACGAACCAGAAAATCAGTCCGCCAAGAATAAAAAGCGCTGTTTCCATACGTATTCCTTTCCAAATTACCGTTGCAGCAATCATTACTCTCAAATTGAAATCATTTCATACAACATAGCAAAGTTCAGTCCTGGGACGAATCTTTACCTAAAATTTGAGCCCATTCAATTTGTAAATTTTTTATGGCTGCCATTAAGTCCCGCTTGCACCACAAACTTCGACCTTCCTCTCCTATCAGCGTAGCACATGACATTTGCCGGTCGATTTACATATTCAGATCGAACAGACTATTATACTGTGATTCTGAATCAGAGTCTCCGAACTGACATGAATATGCAAACAGAAGGAGGTAGAGTATGAGGAGCGCAACGATGCTGGCCCTAGTTTTTTGCGTACTGGTTGCTGGGGGCAACGCGGCTTGGGCCGATGACATCGGTTGTCTAGATACTACCTTCAAACTACTGAGCCCCAACGATTCCGTCTGCGTGTCGGCTTTCGAGGACCCGAAAGTGCCCGGCGTGACCTGTCATATCAGCCAGGCCCGTAAGGGTGGTTGGGGCAGTGTCGTCGGTCTCACCGAAGATCCCTCGCGCTTCTCAATCGCTTGCCGACAGACCGGCCCAATTTCGCAGCCGAACAAACTGCCCGATCAGGAGAATGTTTTCAGCGAGAAAACCAGCATATTCTTCAAGCACACCAAAGTCATCCGCATGTTCGACAGGAAGCATAACACCCTGGTCTATCTTGCCATCAGCACGAAGGTGGTTCAAGGAAGTCCTCAGAATTCCATCTCCACTGTGCCCATTATGCCTTGGGGCGGAAAGTAGTTGCTGTGGTGCGATTGGAACAGAAAAACCACGATGAGCGGTTCGAACCTACTGCGCAAAACTTGATGCATTATGCGTAATGACCTGCACTGGCGTAGGCGTTCCGAAAGATTCCACAGAGGCCGCGAACTTGTATCGCAAAGCTGGGAGATGACGAATCTGAAAGCGATCTGAAATAGATCGATCGCTTAAGGTTAAAATAGCATTTTAATATCCGGTTCCTCCTTATCTTGAACGACGTCTTTTTGAATTGAGGCTGTTTGGTTGATTATTTCGCCGGGCGTTCCGATTTTGACCCAATTGTATAGGAAAACGGCATTTTCATAGATCATCCGGATGCATCCATGCGAAGCGGCATAGCTCGGGAGAATGCCGCCGTGGATGAAATAATCTCCAAAGAGTCGCAATGAATACGGCATCCAGCCGTTGTCGTATTTCGTCGAGTAGTGGTCCTGTTCCTTGGATAAAATGACGAACTTTCTCGCCGGTGTTCCGCCTCTGCCGGACGAAATCGGAAACAGGTCAATCAATCTTCCGTAGGCATAAAGTCCCAGGCACTGCTGGCTCAGGTCGATCAGAATGAATTGCGGCAATTGAGAAATACTGCCGATCCGATCCGGCAGGATCCGGGGGCGTATGGAAAAATTGAGCGGGACATAGATGAATTTTACGTTCGTGCTCAACTCATCGGCGCCGTCAATGACGGCCATCGGTTCAAGGCGGTTTATGAGAGCGATTTGCTGGCGGTAAAAGTTAAAATTGCCGTCAAAGTAAGGCACAAAACGACAGAAGTAGCTGAGTGACTGCCCCGGCCGCAGAAATACCTTCAGGCAGGGAACGCCATCCACTTCGACGATTTTTTTGTCAGTTGGAAATTTAAGAAGCTGGGAATAAAGCCTGCGGTCAATAGGAGCCGTGCCCGCGGCCGCAGCCGGAGAGAAAAGAAGCAGTATCGCCAGGACCGCCCAGAATAGAAGCCCTCTGTTTAAATTACATGTCATGGTTTCCGACCCCGCTACAACACCGAACCAGTCAGATCTCTAGATAGCCAAAACCATGCCAGCCGTCAAATAAAGGTTTTCCGTCCAGCGACCCACAATATTCGCGCATAATTCGAGCGTATTCAACCTAAGAATCTCACCTGGTGGTTGAAAGTCGCATTTCCCGAAAATCAACCACATGCGGATCATTTGATTAAATGATTTTGCGACCTTGAGGCTGTGCGGGAAGACCTGCCCATCAAGCGTTTATGGGCGCCCCTCTCGCTTTCGGGTGCTTTAGAATTTAGATTGTGAAGAGGATGTTTTTGATAACTAGGATTTAGAGAGATGAGAGTGGTCAACATGAAGATCGTGATAATAACGATAGCGTGTGTCGGCACGCTTGCCTTTATTGGTCCGCAACTTTTGGCCCAAGTAGGCCGATATAACCCTCCACTGCCCCTGAATATTCACGACGAACTTAATACGATTCAACGGAACAACCAACTTTTAGAAAAGCAGATAGCCCATACGACATTTCTTTTGGGGACTCATAACACCGACTTGTCGGACATCAGGCGCGAGTATGCGGAGCTTCAGAGCGGGATGAAATTGCTTATCCAACAGGTCGAAAACGAAATGGACAGCGGAACTCTCCGGGATGACTCGCTGAGGACCCGGTTAAATGCCGTCAAAGAGCAATCAGAGAAAACATTGACGGCTTTTCGAAACAAGGAAAGTTGGATGGCGACAGAGTCCGATCTTGACCAATTACTGGCAAACCTGTCCAATTCTATCGAAAACCACGTGCAATACTGGAAAGAGTATAACCAGAGCGAAGCTGAAAGGCGGCTGGAAGCGAAAAAAATTCTTGATGGAATGCTGCTGCCCGACTGGAACGCTATACGCCCCTCACTTTCATAGCGAGTATTGAGGCGGTGTGATTGCAGTTTTTGTAATAACGAAGACCACTTGGAATACGATTGGAGATCCCGTCATGGCAACTATGAGAGCAGTGCAAGTGCCCGAGCCGAAGGGCCCCTTTGAACTCGTAGAACGCAAAGTCCCGGAACCCGGCGAGGGATCGGTGCGTATCAAAATTCAAGCCTGCGGCGTCTGCCACAGCGACTCCATCACCAAGGAGGGCGCCTTGCCCTTTATACAGTACCCCAGGGTCCCCGGGCACGAGGTTGCCGGGATTGTTGATGCAGTCGGCGCCGGTGTTACCGAATGGACTCCGGGCCAACGGGTTGGTGTGGGCTGGTACGGCGGACACTGCGGGCATTGCGACTCCTGCCGCCGTGGCGATTTCGTCACCTGCCAAACCGCGCCTCAATTCACCGGCGTTACGTTCGACGGAGGCTATGCCGAATATATGATCGCTCCCTCCGCGGCCGTTGCGCTCGTCCCGGACGGGCTTTCCGCGGTGGACGCAGCCCCTTTGATGTGTGCGGGCGTCACGACCTACAACTCGCTTCGAAACAGCGGCGCAAGGCCCGGCGATACGGTGGCAGTACTTGGTTTGGGCGGCCTTGGCCATTTGGGCGTTCAATTCGCCGCAAAGATGGGTTTCAGGACCATTGCCATTGCGCGTGGCCGGGACAAGGAACCGCTGGCCGCAAATCTTGGTGCATGGCTTTACATTGATAGTCAGGCGCAGGACGTTGCTGCGGAACTGGTCAAGTTAGGCGGCGCCAGGGTCATCATCGCGACCGTGACGAGCGGAAAAGCGATGAGTGAGATCCTGGGCGGACTTGGCGTCAACGGGAAGTTGATAGTCCTCGGGGTCCCCCCTGACCCGCTAGTAGTGAATCCAACCTTGCTCGTTATGGGCCGCCGATCGATTGCCGGGTGGCCGTCGGGTACTGCCATCGATTCGCAGGACACTCTTTCCTTCAGTCTACTCACCGGCGTCCGGGCCATGACGGAAGTCCTCCCGCTGGAGCGCGCATCCGAGGCCTACGAACGCATGATGAGCGGCAAGGCGCGGTTTCGGGTTGTTCTCACAACCGGGGCTTAGAGAAAGTGTTATGATACGTGCCGTGCCCGCGAACTGGGGTATCTGATACGGAGTAGCATTCAAAATGATCACAAGGAGTCGACACAGGCGCACACCGTTGTACGCCGAGGAGCCGACGATTGACCTGCCAAGGAGCCCCACCATGACAAAGAAAATCGACTTATCCACCAAGGGAACCAAGAGCGACGACATCACAGTGATCGTCTACGAAAGCAAGGCTTTGCCAAAGCCCTCCTCCAGGAGTAAGTTCACCTCGGACACGATGTTGGAAGGGGGCAAGTCCTGGATGGGGGGGCTAATCGAGCGTCGCGCCAAGGTATCTCCCGAAACGTTGCAGAACAACCTCACAGCATTCCTCGGATTGATGGAAAAGGCGATTAGTGGTATCCCGCAATTGCTGGGCGGCTATGCGCTGGAGGAGATAGAGCTCTCACTGGAGGTCGGAGCTGAGGGCGAGATCGGGCTGCTGGGGACGGGCGGAAAGCTCTCCGGCAAGGGCAGCATCTCGCTCAAGTTGAAGCGGTCACCAGTTGAGCCGCAGAAAACGAACCGGTAGTCGGGCGAGCGTGTCGCGAACTGGAGGCTTTTAATCTTTCTTCATGTTCTTCGTCGTGAAAAAGAAATGGCCGGTCTTGCCGGCCATTTTTATTGGAATTATCCAACCTTTTTATTCCGCCCCGAAACACAGGCAAGTTAGCCTTTAATCCGCCTGCCTCCTGATGAAAGTGGGGATGCTCAGGTCTTCTTCTTCGTGACTTCGGCCCCCTCCGGTGATCATCTGGAGGAGGGTCCTTCTTTTTTGAGGCGACTGCTGCGGTTCGGATTCGGGGTCGACCTGTTCGTTTCCCTGCGCAGCTTCACCCAAGGGGAGTCTTTGCCTCACGCTCGGCGGCACCTGCAGAAGGTCGTAATCTATTACCGGCACAACCCCCTCGGGTCTTATTCGCCTTATAGGCCGCACCGTTGCCGCCGCTTCGGCGGCTTTTTTCTGTTCCATCTTTCCAATGCCTGTAGCGATGACCGTGACGCGAATCTCGTCTTCCATCTTCTCGTCGATCACCATGCCCAGGATGATGTTGGCCTCGTCCGTAACCTCTTTTTGAATGATAGAGAGGGCTTCTTCGAATTCATGCATGCCGAGGTCGGGACCGGCCGAAATATTGATCAGGGCAGCACGCGCGCCGTGGATCGAGATATCTTCGAGAAGCGGGCTCGATATCGCCTGCTGTACTGCCTGCGATGCCCTGTTCTCTCCGCGTCCGACCCCAGTGCCCATCAGGGCGAGGCCCATTTCCGCCATCACGGTTTTGACATCGTTGAAGTCGACGTTGATGTAGCCCTGCTTTATTATCAGGTCCGAGATGCCTTTAACGGCATAGAGCAGCACGTCGTCCGCGCGTTTTATCATTTCGAGGAAAGTCGAGCGCTTGTCCGCGAGGCAAAGCAGGCGGTTGTTGGGGATGGTGATAAGGGTGTCCACCGTGTCCTGGAGTGCTTTTAGACCATCCTCCGCATGACGTATCCGGACTTTTCCTTCCACCATGAAAGGTTTGGTCACAACGGCAACGGTTAGGGCGCCAATTTCCTTGCAAATCTGAGCTATGATCGGCGCGCCGCCTGTCCCGGTGCCGCCGCCCAACCCGGCCGTTATGAAAACCATGTCGCTTCCGGTGACCGCCTGACGAATCTTGTCGATGTCCTCCTGGGTCGCCTTGGCGCCCATTTCGGGTTGTCCGCCCGCTCCCAGGCCCTTGGTCAAATTGGTTCCGAGCTGAATTTTCAACGGTGCGAGACTTCTCTCCAGCACCTGCCAGTCGGTATTGGCGGTGATAAACTGGACTCCCTCAAGTCCTGCCTTGATCATGTTGTTAACAGCATTGCCGCCACCGCCCCCTATTCCCAGAACGGTGATCCTGGCCCTGTTGACTCCGGTTTGTTCCATCGTCATCTGTTCCATTTTACTACTCCCCCTCTTAGTCGCTTTTCTCGCCATAATCTCTCCGCCTGAAAAGCCTCTCCTTATCCAAGCCAGCAAGCCGCTCCACCCATCCCTCCATGGGTTAGAGCCGCCTCTTTACCAAAATTCTCTCCACCACCGCTTGAAAGTTTCCAAAACAGATCCGAATTTACCCCGCGAGTCCCGCATCGGCAAACCGCCTCCATGGTCCTTTCCGTAAAGCAGAAGACCGGCGGCCGTGGAATAGATCGGGTTTTTGACGACGTCGCCCAGGCCGCCGAAATTGCATGGGACGCCGATTCTCACCGGCATGTCGAACACCCTTTCAGCAAGTTCCCGGATTCCCGGCAGCAGCGAAACGCCGCCTGTGATAACCACCCCGGCATGCAGGGATTCGATGAACCCCGACCGGACCAGTTCCCATTCGATAATATCCAGAATCTCCTTGGCCCTCGCCTCGATAATCTGGGTAAGAATCGATTGCGCAAGCTGGCGCGGCTTTTGGCCGCCAACCGATCCGACCTCGATAATTTCCCCCTGGTCAACCGCCTCAGCCAGGGCGCACCCATACTTCTTTTTGATCTTTTCCGCCTCGTCCATCGCACACCGCAGCCCCACGGAGATGTCCGAGGTGATGTGATTTCCACCCAGCCCTACAACGGTTGAATGCTTGATTGCATTGTTCTGGAAAACAGCTATCTCGCTTGTCCCACCTCCAATGTCTATGAGCGCTACGCCAAGCTGCTTTTCGTCAGAGTCCAAAACGGCGCCGCTCGACGCCAGAGACTCCAGTACGACGTCCTGAACCTGCAGTTGAGCGCGCTCGCAGCATTTCACGATGTTTTGGACCGCGCTCGTCATAGCGGTTATGATGTGGACCTTCGCTTCCAGTCGAACTCCGGCCATTCCGATCGGGTGGTGAATGCCGTCCTGGTCATCGACGATGTATTGCTGGGGTAGAACATGAAGGATCTGCCTGTCGAAGGGAAGGGCGATGGTTTTTGCAGCGTCCAGAACTCTTGCCACATCCGACTGCGTAACCTCCCGGCTCTTTATGGCTATCACTCCGTGACTGTTCAGGCTCTGTACATGCGTACCGGCAACACCCGCGAAGACCGAAGAGATATCGCACCCGGCCATGAGCTCTGCTTCTTCGACCGCTTTTTTTATGGAATTGACCGTCTGGTCTATGTTTACGACGACCCCGCCCCTCAGTCCGGCCGACGGATAGGTCCCCACGCCCACGATATCTATCCCCTCCGAGGTGACCTCACCCACCACGGCGCAGACTTTAGTGGTTCCCAGATCCAGACCGACTATCAGTTCCTCTTTCTTTCCCATGGGGATCCTTTAAATTTCCTTAAACCGGCGGGTTGAAAGCCCACCCTCCATTATGATCTTAACCCGGCTGCTTCCCCTGAACCGGGTGAGGGAGCGGAAAATGTCCCTCGAGAAACGTCCTGCCAGGACAATCGAGATCGATTCTTGTCACAAGATCCGTTAACCCCTGGGCGTTCAGAGTAAATATTACCTTCCTCAGCTTTGTTATCTTTTGCCTCAGGCCGTCCTTGCCAAGTTCGACCGGAACGGCCCTTTCGCCCATAACCAGGGTGAATCCGGTTTCGCTCCACCTGCATTCGCTTATTGCGGTCCCCGAGAGCCAGCTTTTTGAATTGTCGATCGCTGCCAGCAGTTCCTTTATCTGTCCAAGGCTCTCCGGCGCGATCGAATCACCCTTCTTGGCGCCGGGACCGCAAAGCCCCGTTATCAAAGGAGCCGTTCCCCCGTCATCCGGGGTCGCCTCGGAAAACAGAATGCCGTCAACGTCCATTTCCATGTTTCGGTCTCCGCACGCGACAATCGCTGCAGCGGTGCGTTCGACGATCGATGCTTCAACGCGCCCTCGTAAGTCAAGCCGTACCTCGGCTTCCCTCACCTCCGGGAGCTTCCTCAATGATTCGGCAGCCTCTTTGGCATTTATGCTCAGGGTGCATTGACCTTTCTTCAGGCCCATCGTGTTCAAAATTTCAACCCGATCGAGTTTCCTGGTCCCGGTAATTTCAATTTTCTCCAGCCTGAGCCATCGGCCGTTTACCAGTTGGTAGTAAACGCGTGAGAGAGCGGAACCGAGTAGTATGACAAAGCAAAAAATCGCAAAAAAGGCCAAAAAACCACGAAATGCGCGAAAATTCCCCTTGAGAAGCCCAAATGTGCTCTCTTGATACCTGTTCTTTCTCTTTTTTCTGGGTTTTCTCATTTGGTCGGATTTCTACTGAGTTGCTCCAGTATACGAATTTCTCGCCCCAAACGCACGCCAAAAGTTCCAAAAATTTCATTTTCTACTCTGAAACTCTGTCAACCCCCGCCTGATACTTTGAAGAAGCGATTCTCCGACCTGCAGGATGCTGCCGGCCCCAAGCGTCATGACCACGTCGCCGGGCCGAACGATCGAGAGCAGTTTATCGTGCATTTCTTCCAGCGTAGGGCAAAAATGTAAATCTTGGTGCCCGTGGGCGGCTATTTCTTCGACAAGTTTTCGCCCGGTAACACCGGGTATGGGTTTTTCGCTCGCCGCGTAGATTTCGGATATGAGCAGTGCGTCACAATGGTAGAAACACCTGGAAAACTGCTCCATAAGGGCCTTTGTCCGAGTGTAACGGTGCGGCTGGAAGGCTACTATCCGGCGGCGGTCGGGGTAGCAGCCGGCCAGGGTTTCAAGGACCGCCCGGATTTCAGTCGGGTGGTGACCGTAATCATCCAGCACCAGCACGCCCCCGGCTTCTCCCTTTATCTGGAATCGTCGCTGGACGCCCGTCATGTCAGACAGCCCGGCCTGGACCGCACGCCATGGAATTTCCAGCTCATGGGCCACGGCGACCGCCGCGAGCGAATTCAGCACGTTATGGCGGCCCGGAATCTGGATTTCGATTTCGCCCAATTCCTCCCCGCCATGAAAGACCCGGTATGAGCTGCAAAGACCTTTGGTTGCAATCTGCCTTGCCTGGAAATCCGCCTGCGAAGAAAACCCGTAGGTTGCGAACCGTTTCTCGACCCTGGGCAGAATTGCCTGGATGTTCTCGTCTTCGAGGCACAGAATGGCCTGCCCGTAAAAAGGGATTTTGTTTATGAACTGAAGGAAGGTATCGCGTATGTGGCGGATGTCGCGATAGAAGTCCATGTGTTCGAGGTCTATATTGGTGACCACGGCGATAGTAGGGGGCAGCAGGAGAAAAGTGCCGTCACTCTCATCGGCCTCGGCCACCATGAACTCGCCGCTTCCCAGTTTGGCATTGGTGCCCCAGGCATTGAGCTTTCCTCCGATGACCACCGTTGGGTCAAGACCTCCGCGCGCCAGCACAGTCGATACCATCGAAGTAGTCGTTGTCTTTCCGTGAGACCCTGCCACCAGTACCGAATATTTGAGACGCATCAGTTCGGCGAGCATCTCGGCGCGACGGATAATAGGGACTTTGGGAAGCTTTCGTGCTGACTGTAATTCGGCATTGTCCTCTGAAATCGCCGATGAGACCACCACGACGTCGGCCCCCAGGACGTGGGCCGGGTCGTGTCCTGAATAGACCTCGGCGCCCAATTCCGCAAGACGCCTGGTCAAATCCGAGTCCTTCCGGTCCGAGCCGCTCACCTTGTAGCCGAGATTGAGCAGAAGCTCGGCTATCCCGCTCATTCCTATCCCGCCAATCCCGACGAAATGTATATGTTGATATCGCTTAAACATAATCCGTTCACTTGCCTTGCCGTGGCAGGCTTTCAAGCCTGCCGTCTCTTATGTTGACGGTTTAAGTGGACTTCAGCCCGAATATGTGTCCGTTCGTTTTTCACAGCTTCTGGCAATGCACATCAACAGACCGACAGCCAGGCAGTTGGCTGTAAATGCGCTACCGCCGTAAGAGATGAAAGGAAGAGGCATGCCCTTGGTCGGGACAAGGCCCAGTACGACTCCCATATTGAGCAGGGCCTGCAGGGAGAGCAGCATGGTAAGCCCGAGCGAAAGCATGCTTCCGAGAAAGTCGGGAGCTTCTCTGGAAATTTGCAGGCCTGTGCGGAAGAGAAAAAAGAAAAGCAGGCAGGTCATCACTATGCCTACAAAACCAAGTTCCTCTCCGATTACGGCCAGGATGAAATCAGTATAGGATTCCGGCAAATAGAGGAGTTTCTGCTGGCCGGCTCCAAGTCCCTTTCCGAAAAATCCGCCCGACCCGACCGCTATCCATGCCTGGATGAGCTGGTATCCGGAATTAAGGGGGTCGAGCCCGGGATTGAGAAAAGCCTCCCAGCGGGTTCTGCGGTACGGAACAAGGTAGACGAATTTATAGAGTCCAACAAAAGCAAAAGGGGCCATCAGGAAAAACCATCGGCATGGTACCCCGGCAGTTGCGAGCATGACGATCATTAGGACCACGAACATGAACGTAGTTCCGAAGTCGGGCTCTTTGAGAAGCAGAGCGCTGAATATGCCGCAGAGGACTATGAAGGGCCAGAAGCTCACCCGCGAGTCCTTGATGCGCTCCTGCTTCTTTACCAGCGCGTAGCTCAGAAATAAAACCCAGACCACTTTGGCGTACTCGGCCGGCTGGAAATGCAGGCCGCCGAACCCGAACCAGCGCCTGGCGTTGTTGTATTTAACCCCAAGTCCCGGAATAAGCACCAGGATGAGCAGCATAATCGTACCGAGCAGCATGGCGCCGGAGTACTTCTTGTAAGAACGGTATGAGGTGCGGCTGACGATGTAGATGATCGGTATTCCCAGTAAGACACAAAAAAACTGGCGCTTGAGGTAATGATTGGCGTCGGAGAACTTTTTCAGGGCTGGAATCGAACTGGCGCTGTAAATCATTATGAATCCGAAGGCAATCAGCAGGCCCACCTCGACCCAGAGTTGCATTTCCAGTGGAAGAGGCTTCCAGGTGTGGCGCTGCCTTTCCTTCGAGTCGGCCGTCACAGCCATGGGTGCGTCCGATGCGGTCCTAGACAATAGCTCCTCCGTCGCGGGTGATGATGGGTGAAGGGTGATGAGTGAAGAGTGAAGGGAAAAGGCCCATTTCGACACGCAGGGCAAGGTTTAACCCTTCACTGCTCACCGTTCACTCATCACTGTTCTTATACAAGCTCAGCCACCATTTTCTTGAAATGATCTCCCCTGTGCGCGTAGCTTTCGTACTGGTCAAAAGAAGAACAGGCCGGCGAAAGCAGTACAACGTCTCCGGGCGAAGCCCGGTCGATCGCATCCCTGAATGCTGATGCCAGATCCGGATATAATCCGGCCGGGACTTCCCCGCACAGCTCACTGTAAATTCTCGGCCCGGCTTCCCCGAAAGCAAAGACGCCTTTGCCGCGTGTTTTGAGCGGCTCAAGCAACGGCCGGTAGGCGCCGAGTTTATCCCTTCCGCCAAGCAGGAGCAGGATTGGCCGGTCGAATCCCTCCATAGCTTTTACCACTGCGCCGACGTTGGTTGCTTTGGAGTCGTCGTAGAAATCGACCCCTCTCCAGTTGCGTACCCACTCAACCCTGTGAGCAAAGCCGCCGAACGTATCAACCGCCGCCTGAATTGCCCCTGCGTCGATTTCCACGCACGCGGCGGCAAGCGCGGCAGCCATCATGTTTTCACGGTTATGCAGGCCGTGCAGTTTAGTTCTTCCCAGGCTGATCTCAAATTCCGCCATACCGGGGACGGCCACCTCGATGGCGTCGCCCGCAACCCGCGCGTTTGCAGTTGAGTCCGAACGGCTGAACGAAAGGACCTTTCCCGGAATCTCCTCGATGCGTCCTCTGCAGATTGGGTCGTCCAGGTTGATTATCGCCGGGTTTGAGCTGTCTTGCCGCCGGAAGATGGAGAGCTTGGAATCCGCGTATGCTTTGAAGTTTTCATACCGGTCCAGGTGATCTTCCGTTATGTTCAGCAATAATCCAATATCGGGGCGGAAGGTGGGAGCGGTATCCAGTTGGAAACTGCTGAGTTCCAGCACCAGAATGTCTGCCCTTTCACCTGAAAGTATCCACTGACTCAGAGGCGTGCCGATATTGCCTCCTACGAAGGGATTTCTTCCCGCCTGCTTGAGCATTTCACCGATAAGGGCCGTGGTGGTCGTCTTTCCGTTGGTGCCGGTTACCGCTATTACCGGAAGGCTTATCTGCCGGCAGGACCATTCGAGCTCTCCCACTATCTCGATTTCCCGCCTGCGGGCTTCTTTGAGCGGTTCGATATCGAGTGGAACACCCGGGCTTACCACTATACGGTCCGCAGCGAGAAAATCTTCGACCTGATGCGACCCCAGGCGCAGCAGGCAGCCGGCCTCTTCGATGCCATTGAGAGCACCGTTGAATTCCGGGCGGGAACGCAGGTCCGTGGCGGTCACGGCTCCTCCCCGGCTTAGCAGTAAGGCGCAGACCGCCTGGCCTGATTTGCCGAGCCCGACAACGAGTGTTTTTTCGGAAGTCTTTTTGTCTTTCATGCAGACTCCGGGCACTATCGCGGCAATGCCCTGTGAGCGCAGCGGGGTCTCAACCCATCCGCTCGGCTTGTTTCTAGTGTGTACTCCTCGATCAGCGCCTCGACTATCTTTTCCATCTTCATCCCGCGCGAGCCTTTAACGAGTATCCATGCCTTCTCCGGCGCAACCCGCTGTAAATAGTCCACTACTTCGCCATGGTCGGATGCGTGAAAACAGAGCGACTCATCGAGTCCGGCGGCCTGCGCCCCCTTGATGACCTCAACGCCCAGGTCTCCGAGGGCGATCAACCTGTTCGGTTTTGCAGCTCCTACCCTTCTGCCCGTCTCGAAGTGAAGAGCGGGGCTGTCCGGGCCGAGTTCGCGCATCTCGCCAAGGACCGCCACCAACGGGCTGCCCACGCTTGCTGACAGGACAGCTTCCACGGCCGCAATCATGGAGCGGGGATTGGCATTATATGTGTCGTCCACCAGGACCCACCCGTTGCGCAGCTTCAAGCAATTCATGCGCTGGGGTACGGGAGCGCAGGCAGCCAGCCCAGCGCTTATTTCCTCGCCCAAAGCCCCTGTAATCAGAGCTGCGCAGGTCGCGGCGAGGGCATTTTGCGCGTAATGCACCCCCATAACAGGAAGAGACACGGGAATTTGAAGGCCGCCCGCATTTATTCGAAATGAGGTATTTCCTTCTGAGACCACGATTTGAGAGCATACAGACACATCGGCCCCAGCATTTCCGAGAGAGAAAGTTATTTTCCGCGCTTTTATCTGCTCCGCGAAATGGGAAAGCATCGGGTCATCCAGGTTCACAACGGCAACACCGTCCGAGTCCAGTGATTTCCAAAGCCTTCCCTTCTCTTCCATGATGCGCTCTATCGATCCGAGTCCCATAAGGTGAGCCGGGTGTATGTTGGTGAGGATGGCGACGGTAGGTGAGCCAATCTGCGCCAGCCGCTCCATTTCCCCCGGAATGTTTATTCCCATTTCCACCACGGCGATGCTGTGTTCTTCGCCTAGCCCCAGCAGCGTTAGCGGCAGGCCGATCAGGTTATTGAAATTGCCCTGGTTCTTGAGCACTTTCCGTGTCCGGCTGAAAATGGTGGCGATCATCTCTTTTGTGCTCGTCTTGCCGTTGCTGCCGGAAACGGCAATCACCGGGATGTCGAACTTCATGCGGTGGTGGCGCGCCAATTCACCGAGCGCGTAAAGGGTGTCGCCGACATTTATGACAGCGGCTGAATCGACCTGGGAAAGGATGACCGGTTCCGATACGATTACCGCCCCGGCGCCTTTTCTAACGGCGTCGGCAACAAAGGAGTGTCCGTCGTGGTTTTCCCCTGAAAGGGCAACGAAGCAGTCTCCCGGACCAATCTTCCTGGTGTCTGTGGATATCGATCTGACCGGGGCTCCGGGGTCCCCCGAAAGTATCTTCCCGCCCGCAGCCTCAGCCAGCATCGCTACAGTCATAAACATATTGCGGATCGGACCTCTCTTGTAAATCGTGAACGGTCTCTTCTGCTCACTGTTCACTGTTCACTGTTTTAAAATAGTCCCTCACCACCAGCCTGTCGTCAAATGAATGTCTGAGGGTCCCTACGATCTGGTAGGTTTCGTGTCCCTTGCCTCCGATAAAAATGATGTCTCCGGGACGGCCCAGTTCCAGCGCGATCTCGATTGCCGTTCGCCTGTCGGCTTCCCGAATGTAGCCTTTTCCGGGCAGTGCTTGTCCGGTGGACCCAAATGCAGACAACCCGGTCTGTCTGAGTCCCGCCTCGATCTCGTCAAGGATATCGTCCGGCGGCTCGGACCTGGGATTGTCGCTGGTTATGATCACGAGGTCGGCAAGCTCTGCCGCGACCCTTCCCATGATCGGTCGCTTTCCCCTGTCGCGGTCTCCGCCGCAGCCGAATACCGCGATGAGTCTTTTTTTCGTCATTTCGCGAAGACAGCCGAGAGCTTTTTCCATCGCGTCGGGTGAGTGAGCGTAATCTACGATTACCTGAAAGCCGTACCGGTCAGGGATTGCAACGCGCTCGAGCCGGCCGTCTACGTGTGAAAGCGTCCGGATTCCCTCCTCGATGGCCCCGGGCTCGACGTCCAGGGAGACCGCCGCCCCAATCGCCGCCAGAATGTTATAAAGGTTGAGCCTTCCCATGAGGGGAGACTCAACCCTGATTTGCCCGCGTGGTGTCTGGACTTGCGCGGTGATACCCCGCGGACCGAACCTGACTTCTCTGGTGAAAACGGCATTGGCCTCCTTTCCCCCGGGTGGCGCCGGCGAAATCTTACCGGAGTAACGGATGATTCCGGCAGCGCGGGTCCCTTTTTCAATTAATCTTCTGCCGTGATCGTCGTCCTCATTTATCACCGCCACGGAATGGCGCGGGTCAAGATAAGACGAGAAAAGAAGCTTTTTGGCAGCGAAGTACTCCTCCATGGTCGAATGAAAATCAAGATGGTCCTGCGACAGATTTGTAAAAACCCCCGTCCGGAATACGCAACCCGCGATCCTGCCAAGGGCGAGCGCGTGAGATGAGACTTCCATGACTACATGTGAGACTCCGTCCTGGAGCATGCGGGAAAATAGTCTCTGAAGGTCCAGGGATTCCGGGGTAGTCATGGGAGCGGGAATTTGCTCTTCCGCCCACCTGTAGGCCAGGGTGCCGAGCACTCCCGGTTTTGAACCCCGGCTCCGAAGAATGCTCTCGATGAGCAGAGAGGTCGAAGTCTTACCATTGGTTCCCGTTATCCCGATGAGATCCAGCTTTGAGGCCGGGTGGTCGTAGAAATTCGCAGATATTGCGGCAAGCGCCGCACGGGAGTCCCTGACGCGCACAAAACCGGTTGGAAGGCCTGCGGGCATATCGGTCTGGGCGACTATCGCAACAGCCCCGTGCGATAGGGCGTCGTCAACAAAGCGGTGTCCGTCCGTATGCGCTCCGGGAACGCAGACGAACAGGCTTCCTTCTTTCGCCTGCCTGCTGTCATAGCACACATCGAGGACGGGAACATCGAGCCGTCCGTGGCTTGCATCAAGTATTTCCAGGCCTGAAATGAGTTGTTTGAACGTTTTCATCTGGACTCTCGAAAACCGGGTTGCCGGTTATTTAACAAACTTTGTCCGGAGGCAACAACCCCCTTTGAAAATATCGCTCCTCAGTCGCGGGTGAACGGTGAGGAGTGAGCAGTGAAGGGTTAAAATTAGCCCTGCGTGTCGAAGGGGCTTTTTCCCTTCACCCTTCACTCATCACCCTTCACTGTTCTAGTAAACTCTTGCTCCTGGCTCGTCGAGCTTCAGCGAATATTTTCCAGGTGGCGCCTCCCGAGGGAGCGCTTTGGGATTTGGCTGAATTTTCTTTTCAACAATCGGAACAGCCCCTGGATTTTTTATGGCAACCGACTTCTTCCAGACCGTTTTCTGGGCCGATTTGACGCCGGGCTTCTCGACCGCAGCGTTCTTGCCGGCGGACTGTTTTTGATGGATGGATGGGGTTTCAGCCGTGCGGATGTTGGGACCGGGTGGGGAAATGGGTTCGGAAGGCATTACACCCAGGTATGGCAGGGCTTTTGCGGCAAGCTCCCGGAATACCGGCGCCGCGACTACTCCCCCATAAATCGTACCCTGGGGTTCGTGGACAACTACGGTAATTACCAGTTTCGGATGCTCGGCCGGGATAAACCCGGTAAAAAGAGAAGTATACTTGTTCGAAGCATAACGCTTCGTTGCTTTATCCATTACCTGAGCCGTTCCAGTCTTGCCAGCCGCTGTATAACCGTCAGGCGCCACATGGGCAGCAGTACCGCCTTCCTGAGTTACCAATTCCATCATAGCACGAACCTGGTCGGCTGTCCTCTTCGAAATGACTCTGCGTGATCTGATCGATCGCAATTGCTTGATCGATTTTCCGTCGCCGTCTAGAACATCGCTGGCGATTATCGGCTGGCCGTAGTCCCCTCCGCTGGCTATGACTGCAACTGCGTTGGTAAGCTGGAGGGTAGTCACCCCAATGCTTTGTCCAAATCCGGTTACGGCCAGGTCAATCGGTCGCCACCTCTTTTGGGGCCTCACAAGGCCCTTGAATTCTCCGGGCAAATCAATCCCGGTGGGCGATCCGAAGCCAAAGTCGTGAATGTAGCGGGAGTATTTTTCACTGCCCATATGAAGTGCGATTTTAGCTGCCCCGATGTTGCTCGAGTACTTTATCACCTCCTGCATGGTAAGCCAGCCGTGACCGTGAACGTCTTTTATGGTATGGCCCGCAATAAGGCAGCTGCCGCCTTCGCAGTTTATCCGGTCATGCTCCCGGACCAGATTTTGATCGAGCGCTGCGCTCATCAGGAACACCTTGAAGGTCGAGCCGGGTTCGTAGGCATCCGAAATGGCGTGGTCGCGTCCAATCTCCTCGTTCGGGTCCTTTTTTTCCGGAATCATATTCGGATCGAAAAATGGCCAGCTTGCCATGGCGAGAACTTCGCGGGTATCCACGTCCATGACCACAACTTCGGCCGATCTGGCCCTGTATTTTTGGACCGTCTTCTCCAGTTCACTCTCGGCAACGTATTGAATGAATGCGTCCAGGGAGAGCTTCACCCCACAACTTTCGGCGGGCTCGGGAGGCGCTGACGAATTAAGCCATAGCGTCTTGCGGCCTCCGTCTCTGAATTGACATACCGGGATCGGTTTACCTCGTAACACCTCATCGAAAGATTTTTCGATCCCCTCGATGCCTGCCCCGTCAATGTTGACAAACCCAACGATTTGCCCGCCGACCTGCCGATACGGATAAAACCGCTTGTATTCGTCCGTAAGATTAAGGCCCGGGGTCTTCAGCTTCTCCACCTCGGTCGCCTGCTGATCGGTGAGTTGGCGCTTTATCCAGACGAAATGGCTCGAGGATTGGAGCTTCTTGGCAATGCAAGATGCCGGTTCGTTCAGAATTCGACCCAGAAGGACCGCCGTTTGGGCCGGGTTTTCGACCTGGCCTCCGAAAGCATAAAGCGAACGCTGCGGGACCGAGTAAGACAACACTCTTCCCTGTCTGTCGTAGATGGTGCCCCTGTAGGCGGGGACTGTAAACTTGGTGTTCAAACATGCATTGGCGCGGGCAACCCAGGAGGAGTGCTCGATCACCTGGAGACAAAAGGCCTTGGCCACAATGGCGCACAGGCCTGCAATGATAATGAAATGGAAAAGCACGCGGCAGGACCAGTAACGGGAGTTCAAAGATTTTCGCTGTTCGTGCCGTTCCATTTTTTCTCCCGAATTCGGGTGGGCCGTGTTGTGAAACCCGCTAATGAATCACTAATTTTTGGTCGGACCTGGGCGGAGCCAGGCCGAACTGGTTTCGTCCGATCTCTCCGAGCATCTGCGGATCTCGAAATCGAGACCATTCGATTGTCAATTTCCGCTGAACATTGCTGAGGAGCTCGCTTTCTTCATAGGCTTTCGAAAGCCGGTAGCCGTTTTGAATTTGTTGAACATACAACCAGACGTAAAAGATTGCGCAAACGACGAAAACAGCGCCTAGAAAGATTGATGACGCAAGCCAGACCCAGATGCGCACAGGCGCGCGCGCCTTTTGCTGGAAGCCGGGATCGCTCTCCAGCTTGATGCTGAAAACCGGGACGCTTCCCCTGGCCCTTTTCATATGTTGCCCATCAGTGGGCAGCTTTTACAGACCGGCTCAGTTCCCGGATTGGTCTTGACCTGCCTGCCCTTTGGTGTGACTCTTAGCCCATGGGCGGGAATAAAAAGGGCCGCCGAAACCCATCCAACCGCGAATCCGATAAAAACAGCTAGCAAATATCCCATTCCGGCCTCCTGTGGCCGGGGGCGGCGCAATGGAAGTCCTGCGCGTAGTTGTGCCCGGTTGACCTGCAGAACATATCGCCCCCGGCCATCCTGTTAAGACCATTAGGCCCGCAATATTCCGCCAGGTCACGCCTGAACAGAAAATGTATTGAGGGGCAGCCGCTTCTAGAAAACCTTCTCTTCGAGTTGTTTGCCTGCATGGATGCACCCTTTCCCGGAATAAATTGCCGTGAACTTGTCTAACCCAACCTCAAAAATTGCGCCTTTATCTCGTCGTTAAAGAACCGTTTATTTCCGCTCTTTCCTGCGATCCGATGGCGCTCCTCTCTTATCTGCCTTGTCCTCCCCCCAAAACTTTGCCGGTCACGTTTCGCGGAAGAAGTCCCCGGACGGCCCCCCCCGGACCGTCCGGAAGCCTCTTTCCCTTCACTCCCTTTTCCCCGGAAAACCACTACTACTACTAACCCCTTTCGGGGTGAATACGGCCGCATCCCCTCCGGGCCCCCTCAAACCCGGAGGGGAAAAGGCCGTGGCGCCTGCTGAAATTGTTCACCGTTTCCAGTTTTCACCTCCACGCCTCACCATTTTTCAACCGCCCGGAGTTTCGCGCTGCGTGACCGCGGGTTGCGCTCGACCTCATCCGGCGAAGGCCGGAGAGCCTTTTTCGTGAGCAGCCGAACCAGCGGTCTGCCTTCACACTCACACGCAGCGCGCTCGCGCGGACAACGGCAGGACCGGGCCCAGTTTCTAAACGCCTCCTTAACTGTTCGGTCCTCCAGCGAATGGAATGAGACCACACAAAGTCTTGCTCCGGATTTGAGGACCTCCAGCGCTTCGGGCAAAAAACTCTCCAATGAATCCATTTCCCGGTTGACTGCTATCCGCAGGGCCTGAAATGTGCGGGTGGCCGGGTGGATCCGGAAAGAGTCCCTGGTTCCGGGGACCACTTTACGAATCAATTCCGCCAGCTCCCGCGTGTTCTCTATGCGGCTCTTTCGCCTTGCCGCTGCGATCGTGCGCGCGATCCTTCTTGACAGCCTCTCCTCGCCGTACTTGTAGATCAAATCGGCGAGCTCCCTTTCAGGCAGGGAATTAACGAGATCTGCAGCCGTTTGAGGCAAGCCGCGGTTCATGCGCATGTCGAGCGGCCCTTCTTTCGAGAAGCTAAACCCCCGTTGCGGGTCCTCGAGTTGGAAACTCGAGACTCCAAGATCGATAACGATCCCATCGACCTCATGGATATCGTGCTTGAAGAGGACCCGGCGTATGTCGGCAAAGTCAGCCTTCTCCAGAATAAATCTTTCTCCATAGTTGCCGAGTCCTTTGCGTACGCGCTCAACGGCGTCCTCGTCCCAGTCCATGCCGAGTACGACTCCGTCGGCCGCGCTTTGTTCCAGGATGGACCGGGCATATCCCCCTCCCCCAACCGTACCGTCAACGTAAATTCCGCCGGCCCTGCAGTTTAGAAACTCGATCACCGGCCCCAACATCACTGGAATATGTTGACTTTCCATCGGGCTTTCAATCATACTAAAGCCCGGAAACCGCTGCGGTTTCCATTATCCTTGGTTCATTCTCTTTATCGCGCCCAACCTGGATCTCGTAGGAATCCTTGTTCCAGATTTCGATGCTGGAAAGCATTCCTACAATGACTACTTCCTCGTCCAGGTGAGCATCTTTACGGAGCATTGGCGGAATCAGTATTCGTCCTTGAGCATCGAACTCGCATATCTCGGCGCCGGAAATGAAGTGACGCACGAAAGACCGATGATCGGAATTGAATTGGGAAAGATTGTCCGCCTTGGCCTCCAGATCGGCCCACTTTTCGGGCGGAAAGGCGACCAGGCATTCTTCGCGTTTGGAAACGATGAGGGCGTCGGAGTAATGTTTTTGCAGGACTTCCCGGAATTTGGCCGGTATTCGGAGACGGCCCTTGGAGTCGAGCCGTGTGGCTGTGCGGCCCCTGAATTTGGGTGAGTCCATTATGCCCACTTTTAGCCCCTTTCACCCACAAATTACCACTTGGGGATATTTCCTTATTCCTAAAAAAATGGTTTGTCAAGTCTTTTTTCACTTTCGCTGCTAAAGTTCCCCAAAAATATTTGCACCCCTGTCTAACCGACTGGATCTGGTCTAATCGATGGAGCTGAAAGATTAATGAAGTTGAAACATTAATTTCAAAACCGTCCTTTTTATGCTAGATTTGACTAGGGCGCCGGGATGCTCAAAGAGGGTATTTCACAGCCCGAAAAGCCTCTGCTCGAACCGAAATGGCCTTCCTACCATGGAGCAGGGGCTTTTTGACTCAACCGCAAGACAGTGGACAGAGTACAGATATTTCCGTCCTCTGTTTTCTATGCTTAGGCGAGGATTTTGATGAACGCGGATGATGAGAAAATCCTGAAGGTAGCCAAGGAAGTGTTGGTAAAATTCATTGAAATGGGAACTGTTTCACCCACGAATTTCGATGAGAAATTCCGCAGCATCTACTGGACCATCAAGGACACAGTGGTGAGTGCCAGGTTGGCTGACCTGGAGGTTTCCTCGCCTCCGGAAGGAAAAGAATCAAAAAAATAAAATCGCGCAAGGCACCGCTTGTGGAATTTGCCGTCTGTTAATCCGTCTTTTTTAGAACAAATCGATCATTGAGATCAAACTGCGCTTTTCCGACTGAACCCGTGGCTAACTATCTCCAACTGCGATTTGCTTTGGCTAAGATTTGCCTTAGGGTCATGAATTTATTTTCATTGTTGAAGCAGCCTCGGATGTGCCGCACCGTCTTTGCCAACACGCGGATCATGGGAAACCCAGACAACCCTTCCAGTGGTGATGACTTTGTTCGATCTCAAGGTAAGACTTCGGAAACGATAATCTCTCCTTTTCCATTGCAGATCCTTACTGGGCACAACTAAATAACGTTTGCGACAGTCCCCGACCACACTTGTTCTATCCAGGTAAATCCTTTCGTCTTGGCCAGTGCTAAGGTAGCCCTCAACCAATAACCGAGAGCCGTCATTGAGCAGGAAATGGGACTTGATATTGTGGGGACCTACCCTGTAATATTTGCGAGTATGGTTTTATCGCTGGAATAAACAACGGAAGGAAAAGACGTGAAAATAGTCTCCTTGCTTGGAAGCCCGCGACGGAATTCAAACAGTTCCATGATAGCCGAGCGTTTCTGCAACACGGCTAAAGAACTTGGTGCAGAAGTCACGACCTACTCTCTGAACGAACTCAAGTTCCGGGGGTGCCAGGCCTGCATGGCCTGTAAAACCAAACTCGACAAGTGCATCCTTGATGACGGCCTGTCTGAAGTTCTGGAAGCAGTTCGAACCAGCGACGTCCTGGTCATGGCTTCTCCGGTCTATTTTGGGGAGGTGTCAAGCCAGATGAAGGCGTTCATCGATCGCACATTTTCCTTTCTTGTTCCTGATTACATGACGAATCCGAAGAAAAGCCGCCTTGAGCCCGGCAAGACCCTTGTCTTTGTTCTGGCGCAGGGAAACCCGGACGAAAAAGCTTTTGCGAACATATTTCCAAAATACGAATTCTTCTTTAAACTTGGAGGCTTCGAGGGGCATCTGATACACGCTTGCGGAATGCGTGAGGCAGGTGATGTCAAAGGTCGAGGGGAAGTCTTGGACCTGGCCGCAAAAACGGCCGAACAGATTTTCAGCAACACGTGACAGAGTCAGGACGCAGGGCATTGGCCGCGGCGAAACTTTTTGAAAACAGGAAGGAAGGTTTAATGGAGAGGACGCTTTCGATAATCAAACCCGATGGAGTCGGCAAGGGAGTGGCCGGAGAGGTCATAAGACGGATGGAGAAAGCCGGCATAAGGATTTGTGCTATGAAGATGGTACGGTTGACTGCGGACCAGGCAGGGATGTTTTACGCGGTCCACAGGGAGCGGCCGTTCTACAGAACGCTTACGGAGTTTATGACATCCGGACCGATCATCGCCATGGTTCTCGAGGGGGAAAACGTCATCCAGAAAAACCGGGAGCTGATGGGGGCCACCAATCCGAAGGACGCCTTACCCGGCACGATCCGGCGGGATTTTGCGAGCGATGTCGAAAAAAACATCGTCCATGGTTCCGACGGTCCAGAGACGGCTGTTCAGGAAATAAAGTTCTTCTTCAACGATTTGGAAATTCAGAATTAGCAACAAAGACAGGCATGAGAAACTCTAAGAGGAATCCAAAGATGATAGGCTGGAGCAAAAGAGAAAGACTTGGAACTGCGGTCGCGGCGGTTCTATTGCTATGGATTTGCGGCTGCACTTCAATGCAAACCGCCAATACCGTGCAGCAGACCAGTGCTGCCGAAACCCAGGGGACCCCTCATGCGTCTCCGCCACCCATCGGCGTTTCCGCCGCGGCTGTCGTGATTCCCTATATGCCGGCGCCCAACAGCATCGACCTTTGCGGAGAGCCGGTTCCCCTTGATCGGGAAGACGTCTATGAGAGGTTCGACAAGGAATTCACGCTGGTCGTGTATAACCATGCTCAGGTCTATCTCTGGCTAAAGAGGATGGAGCGCTATTTTCCGGCAATCGAGGAGCGGCTTCGCTACTATAATTTGCCTGACGATTTGAAGTACGTGGCCATCGTGGAAAGCGACCTGCTTCCGAATGCGTGTTCTCCCAAGGGGGCTGCCGGACCCTGGCAGTTTATGCGGAGCACTGGAGCGGCCTATGGTTTGGAGCAGAGAGGCTCGGTGGATAAGAGGTACGATTTTGAACGTGCTACCGACAGTGCATTCCTTTTGTTGAATGACCTTTACAAAAAATATCACAGTTGGTCTCTGGCCATTGCGGCGTATAATTGCGGTGACAAGCGCATTCTTGATGAATCTCGCGTCCAGGGAGTTCGCAGCTACTATGACCTTAAGCTTCCCCAGGAAACCGAGCGCTACGTGTTTAGAATTCTCGCTGTAAAGGCGGTCCTGAGCAATCCGAATCAGTTCGGGTATGACCTTCCCAAAGGCTGGGGATACACGGAATTGAGGAGCGATCTGGTTAATGTGTCTTTGTCCAGGCCCGTACCGATTCAGACGATAGCTTCTTCGGCGGGCACCACATATCGCGAAATCAAACGTCTGAACCCTGTTTTCCGGTCGGACGACATTCCTGCGGGCAATTATGAAATAAAACTCCCGCCGGGAACGGGCAAGGTGTTCGAACAAAACTTCAGAGGGGGGAATACGGTTTATGCAGGGTCTGCAAGTTCGGAAAGCCAGAGGGTCCAGGGACAGGATTCGCCGGATCCTTCCGTACCGGAGTTGGCCCATGCATCGGCGCCCGAACCGATCCGGGTAGTCGAGGCCATGCAGGCGGAGAAGACAAGTTCTTCTAAGGCGAAGCAGAAAACCGGTTCGGCGGTGGCAGGGCGTGGCAGTGCAAAACTGAAATCGGGCTTGGCAAAGGCAGGATCTCACAAGGCAAAACCTAAATCCGGGACAGCTAAGGCGGGATCAAAGACGAACCGGAAAACCAAGCTTGCGAAGGCAGGGTCCGCCAAGGCGAAGCAGACGGCCAAATCGACCAAAGCAAGGTCCTCCGAAACCAAGCAGAAGACTAGAAAGAAGATCTAGCCGGGGAAACAGGATGAGAAGAACAGGGTTGCTCTATGACGAGAGATACATGCAGCACGATACCGGGGCGGAACATCCCGAAACTTCGGAAAGGTTGATAGTGCTCATTCGCGGCCTGGAGGAGGCGGACCTTCTCTCCAAGCTCATCCTTATACCGGCCGTTGCCGCGGAACTCGAATGGATTGAGAAAGTCCATTCATCGAGCTACATATACAGCTTCGCGGAAGCTTGCACGATGGAACTTAACGAACTCGGCTGCGCAGACAATCAGATCTGCCCGCAATCCTACGAAACGGCCCTGCTGGCAGTTGGCGGCATCCTCAAATCGGTCGACATGCTGATGGAGGGCAATATCGACAACGTCTTCTGTGCAGTGCGTCCTCCCGGCCACCATGCCGAGATGGCGGAGGCGCTCGGCTTCTGCTACTTCAATAATGTGGCGATTGCAGCCCGTTATCTGCAATTGCACTGGGAGGTAGGGAGGGTAGGCATCGTAGATTTCGACGTCCATCACGGAAACGGGACCCAGCACATATTCCAGGATGACCCGAACGTTTTTTATTATTCAATTCACGAGCACCCATCGTTCTCGTATCCGGGCACTGGGCGCGAATTTGAGAGAGGCTCAGGGCCGGGGCTGGGAACGACTCTCAATTCCACTATCCTTCCCGGACAAGGCGATGATGAATACAAGCGGAAGATTATGAGGGACCTGGTCCCGGCTTTTGACGAATTCCGGCCGGAAGTGATTATCGTCTCTGCGGGTTTTGACGCCCACGCCTCCGATTACATGTCCGACATACAACTTTCGACCGAGGGCTTTTCCTGGATGATGCGAGAGATTTTTCAGATGGCAGACCGGAATGCCGGCGGCCGGCTTATTTCAGTCCTTGAAGGAGGCTATTCGCTTGAAGTGCTTCCTGAACTCATCAGAAATCATATTCAAATACTCCTGGACCTTTAGTCACTCAAAAATGAGAAAGGGGACCAAATGTTCATTGACCGATCGATGACCACGGAAGTTGTAACCGTCGGCCCGGAAACCGGGATATTGGAAGCGCATTCCCTTTTGGCCCGGAACAAGATAAGGCACCTGCCGGTCATTGAGGAAAATGGCTTCCTGGTCGGGGTCGTTACCGACCGGGACATAAGAAGCGCCATGCCGTCGACGATTCTTTCGGAAACTGAAAAAAAGGCCGAAGAAAAACGACTGGAGGCCGTGAAGGTCAGAGACATCATGACTGTCAACCCTGTGACTGTCTCACCGACCCAGACGCTGGAAGATGCGCTTGTCTTGATGCAGAACGTTAAGGTAGGCGCATTCCCTGTTGTCGATCAAGAGGGAAAGCTCAAGGGAATAGTGTCCGTGCGGGACCTGATGCGGTCGTTTGCCAATGTGCTCGGTCTGGAGGAACCCGGCGCCCTGCTCGGCATTGTAGTCGAAAACAAACTGGGTCAGATGAAAAGGATTGTGGACGCGATAACGGAGACCGGCGTTTCATTCGGGAGCGTCCTGGTATCGCGCATGTGGGAGGAAGGCAAAAGGGCCGTTTTCCCCTATCTTCTCACCAACAACCCTTCAAAGGTGAAAAATCACCTGCGTGAAAAGGGCTTCACGCTGCTCGACCCGATGGAATGGTACCTGGATCGGCTGCCGAAAAAGAAATGACAGCGGCATCTGAGAAACGAAGGGCGGGGGCGGGATCAAATCCCAAGCGCGGTTTCTTCCTGACGAATTCGTTTTCTCAGGACCAGGATATTCAACAGGCCGAAAGTCAATGCCGTTATCCAGCACCCGAACAGGGCCGGATAGAGGAAGATCTCGAGTAGTACGACCCCATAATTGGGGTGTTTGCAGAATCGGTACGGACCAGCGCGAACCAATTCGGCCCCCGGGAGCGCGATTATCCTGGTATTCCATTGTTGTCCGAGACTGTGGATGCACCAATACCGCCACGCCTGGAACAACAGGAACACAACTATGAGCAATGCCGGCGAGCAGAGTAGTTTGGCGTCCCTCACGGCCGCTTCGATGCCGAATGAAATAAACCAGCATACGTGAAAACCGATCAGGACCCTCGTAAATCCCGCTCCGAACTCCTTGCCGCCCAGCTTTTTGATCTGAACTTCGTTTCGACTTGCAATTAGCTGGTGAATCCCACGTTCGACGACGATGACGGCCAGGAATAGATGAGCCCAGGTTAATGCCATTCGAACCCCTTTGACTTTGTCTCCGTGCTACTATCGGTCGTTTTCTTGTTTTTGCTTTACATGTCCTCCGCCTTCCGTCCTCCGTTTTCACACCTGCCCAGGAAAGTCTCGGAACAGAATCCGGGGCCCAGTGCCGTGCTGAGTATCAAATCACCCTGCCTGAACCGGTTTGAATCGAGAAAGTGCCTGAGGACGAAAAGGACTGTGGCGCTGGACATGTTGCCAAACCTTCCCAGCACGTGCTGCATGCACTCAACCTTTTCCTCTTCGAGCCCAAGGGCGTCACGGTAAGCCTCTATGACCTTGCGCCCTCCGGGATGCGACAGGAAGTGAGCGATGTCTGCGGGCTCCAGACCGTGCCTGTGAAGGAAATCCAGGATGGCCGGCCTTGCCGCGCTGCTCACGACCTGCGGTATCGATCTGGAAAAAACCACCTTCAGCCCCTTATCCACGATCTTCCAGCCCATAATGTCCAGGGTATCCGGCCAGGTTACAGACGAAGCGGATTCTACAGAAATTCGACGCTCCCATTTGCATTCTGCAGAGTCTCCGGCCATGACCACCGCGCCGCAACCGTCTGCGAACAGTGCACTCGCAATGAAATTGCTCTTTGACAGGTCACCTCGGATAAAGGTCAGGCCGCACAGTTCCAAAGCTACCACCATGGCGAACCGGTCCGGATAGGACCTGAGCCAGTCGGCCGCCCTGATAATACCGGCGACTCCCCCGGAGCAGCCAAGTCCCCATATGGGCGTTCTCAAAAGGGAGGAATTGAAGGACACTCGATTGAATAGATGAGCGTCTACGCTGGGGGTAGAAATGCCCGTTGACGAGATGAAGAAAAGATGCCCGATTTGGTCTGCGGACAAACCGGCTCTCGCAAGGGCATCGCGAACGGCCTTTTCGGCGAGCTGGACGCCGTACTCCTGGTACACGTCGTTTTTCTCACAAAAGGTCTTTTCCGTCTCGAACCAGTCTCCGTCGACGCAAAAGTGGCGCTCGAGTATCCTGGTGTTCTGAAAGACAGGAAGCATCCGATCCACTTTGAAGGAGGACGCCCCTCTGAAAATTCGGCAGGCAAACTCCCGGACGTCATCCTGGCCTACTTTGAACGCCGGGACTGCTGTACCGACATCAATGAGGTAGGGCATATGTTGATTTCCCGATTAAATTTGAAGCGCGCGTTTTTGCCGGAAAGCCCGCTAAACGCGGCAGAAAGGATTAAATGCGGATGTTGGCACGCGAACAGCCACACGTTTAGTTTCGAAAAGAGAGCAGGGGCCAGGCGATGTGTCTCAACCCCTGCCCCGGTCTATGCAGCCTTTGGCATGATCTGCGGCTCCTCGTGAAAAATCGGGGAGCCCAGAGCTCTCAGGTCGAAGTTTCTGAAAATCCGCTGTCCGTCAACATCTACAATCCGCAGGACATCCGACTGTTTGCGGTCCGCCATGGTAACAAAATAGTGCTGCCCGTAGCGGCTTTTCACGAGGTCTTCGGGAACTTCGAACACGATGTATTTGTTGATCCCCTTTTCCTTGAGGGCTTCAAGAAAATCGGGATGTTCTAAGTAATCGCACGAAGTGAGAGCAAGTATCGAGCCGGTCCCGGTAACAATAATGCCAGCTTTCATCCATTGTCCCCTTTCTCATGCGCAAAATCTGAATTCTATGGATATTTTTTCGCAAAAGCACGTCAACTGTTATAAAGTAAGAAGAATCCATATTCGGGTCAAGGAGAGGCCAATGCGGGTGTTATTGTCTATTTTGGTTCTGGCGTCTGCGCTGACGGTCGCCGGAGGATCGTGGGCTGCGGACGGTGAAGAGGTCTTCACGAGGCTCAAATGCGGCATGTGCCACAAACCTGACAAGAAAGCCGCTGCCATATCATTGAAAGAGATTGACCAGAGCTACTCCGATAAGGACAAGCTCGTCAAATTCTTTAAAGGAGAGACGAAGCCGCTCATAGAGAGCGATAAGTGGGGGATGATGCGCGGCCAGCTTGAAAAAATTAAGGCCTTGCCCGAGGAGGACAAGGAAGCGCTCGCCTACTATATCCTGGGCTTTAAATAGATTCATGGGCCTGAAAAGCGTTCTCACGCGGAAACGCGGAAGCGTGGAGAAGATGAGCCGTTTGGTTCTTTCCGGGCGTCCTTTGGCTAAAGCGTCCTTTTTGATCACGGAGAACTTGGAACAGCATAGCCGCAATCAAAAAGGCAAAGCTTTTGACAGGATTAACAGGATGAACAGGATGAAAAGGCAGCCGCAACCAAAAAGCTTCCAAGCAGTTAGTCTGCCATTGTTTCCGGACTGCTGTTCGCGCCACAAGTATGATTTTTATCACCACGAAGCGCACAAAGAGCCGCGAAGGGAAATGAAAAGACCGTAGCAGCCCGATCCATCGTGACTTTTCGAACCCCGGATCAAGGCCACTTCCGGGGCAGGCTCTAATCCCATGCTCGCACACGAAGGGCTGCGAAGCGCGAGAAGACAGCGGGAGTCCAAAATATTGTTAAAAAGACAAGAAAATGACGGATTGTAGTACGAAGAACACGAAGAAACGAAGAGGGATAAAAACGAGTGCAAAGCACGATCCGTCCCGGCTATATACGATTCACCAATTGGACATGCGAGTGATATCTCAGGGAGACCAGGTTTTGCAATTTCACGACGCACCTCCATCCCCCGAGTTCATAGCATCCCGCCTGCCCGAGTTGGGTGGTTCAAGGCGAATAGAATGTGACCGTGCCGGCATTGGGCATTGGGTCGGACCCAATGCCACACTGTAGATTTCAAGCGTTTGCAGACCGCTGCCCGGCCCACTCCGAGATTTCGCGCCGCCTCCGCCGGGCTGTTTCCTTCCCCGATCAGTCTCAAGAGCAGGTCATCATTAATCTTTTTCAGGGCCATGGAAACTCCTTCGGAACATCGTGGAAACACTTGACCGCGTGTTTCCATGAGGGAAAGGTAAAGTGAGTTCCGTTCGATATTCGTTTTTCATCCGCCATGGAAACAGATAGAAACATCAGGGGTTTCGAGGCCGGCTGTTTCCATCGATAAGGGGCTGTCATTGCTGGACTTTCTGTCTTTTATGGAAACATCCTGGAAACACCATGGGAATTTTTTCGGACTGTTTTTGTCCAGCACATTTCCGGGACAAGCGCTGTTTACCTACCCTCAATATTGTACTTCATTTAAGGGTGCATACTCAAGAATAATATGAAGTATTACCTGGACCAGCAACGATAATGCAAAAGGAAAAGGAAACAAGAAGAACGGCAATAAGTATCTCGCCTGGGCTTTCTGTGAGGGAGCCGAACCGGCAAGGCGCTATGACACGCAGTGCAGGAGCTGGTATAACCGCAAGATGCAGAAGACCAATTTTATGGTCGCTCACCAGGCTCTTGCGCACAAGCTGGCCAGGGCAGCCTATTGCATCATGAAGGAAGATACTCCATTTATGCCTGAGAAACTATTTGCGAGCTCATAGCATCCAGGCGGGTCACATCACTTGGTGGCGCCGGTGATGATCCAAGAAAACTGGAACCTGCGGTCATGTCGTTCACCCGGCCGCTCCGGGCCACCGAAGCCGCTGCGGACCGCCTCCGACGAGTCACGGTTGGACCCATTCTCGGCGACCCTCCGCGACTCCGGTGGCCCTCCACTGGTTTGGCCGGTTAAGTGCAGATTCAAAAACAAAAAATCGGAACCCGGAGGCCGACTCAAATTCAGCGGAACTTGACGCACACGATTTATCGAACTTGAACGACACACTCAAGGGATGGAGAATAAGATCATGCGTCTTTAACGAACTGGCTGGAACGGCAACCTAACAAGGGGTTGGAAAAACCACGAGGACTGATTGGAGAGCCGTTCCACCCAGCATCCATAGAGTCATCAACATCTTTGCTGCCCATGCTGTGAGCCAGTCAAGGGGTGGCTAATAACCATGAGAACTGAACAATCTTTTGGACATGGCATGGAACCGAAGATTTTCTGGCCCGCCTCGGGCGGGGAGGGTCGTTTTGCGATAAGTAACTCTCAAAACGGCCTTGATCCTGATGGGTGACTGGTGCAGCGAGGGCTGACTCCAAAACCAAAGAAACTACGGGTGTGGTAGGGGCTGTTGTCGGCTGTTGTTGATCGGCAGGAAAAACCGGTTTTCTTGCATGGAGGGAGTTTTTCCTCTTGACCGGCGCCTTTTAATGGGTGACCCCTTGTCGTTATTAGCTTGGGATTACTCCGAACCTACAAGCTCTTAGAACCAGATGGACACAGGTCAAGATGTAATTGCCCGCTAATTTTATCATGGTCTCGGACTATGACTCGGGTGCAAAGGAAGAGATCCCGATATGCATGAACTCCGCGTCCTTTTCACCGCCGTGGACGATAATAGCTACCTCGTTCAGCTAACCGACACCGAGGGAACAAAGCTTGGTTTTGAAGTGGCATTCGCCCCATTCTTGAGCGACAAGGATTTTGACGATCTGCGCTGGTATCTTGAGGAGTATAGGGACTTGCCGGACGGCGTGGCGGCCGTTCGCGCAAAGCGCATCGAGAAGAGGCTGGAGGAATGGGGGTGCAAGTTACACAACGCCCTTACGCTCCGCTCTACCTATCCTACGGATTAACGCATTCGGTACAAAGGTGTAGGATGGGTGAAGCGGAGCGAAACCCATCGCGCTGGCCACATCTTTAGGCAAATTGGTATAAAATTTGCCAAAAACCGCAGGTCCCGGATGGAGGAAATCGCAAAGCACGAACCCGGGGGTCGAGCTTCCTGTTGCCGGTCCAACTCCACGAGGCCTTAAGCGGTCTTGCGCAATCGACTCCTTTTACGTAGAATGATTTTGTCATCCTCCCCGACGGCACATGAAGATTGGGAATAGAGGCCATGTGGATTTGCGAAACCGAAAAAGGTGTGTTCTGGATACGGTATGTACCGCGTCAGGGCAGGGGGGTCTTCGCCCTTGGAATAGAGGGCCTGGAGCTGGGGTCGTACCCGTCGCCGGAAGCCGCGGCAGAAGATGTCTATATTCAGGAGACCGGCTTTCCGGCCTGGGATTCTGCGGCTGAAGCACGCAAACCGGCCGACATCTCGGACTGGAAGCGGCTGGACTGCGCGGACTGGGACTGCCGGCCGGATGTGAACGGGCGGCGATGATTTTTCTTCCAAATAGCGGGGAGAAACGATGATCCGTCGTATTGCCACTGCCATTATCGGAGCGCTGTTCATGTTCCCATCGTTTACCTTTGCTGCCGGTTTCGATTGCACAAAAGCGACCTCAACGGTTGAAAAACTTATTTGTTCCGACGACAAACTTTCGAAGGCGGACGAGCAGCTCTCCGCCGTTTACAGCGAGGCGCTGCACAGTGCCGCAAGCGCAGCGGCGTTTAAGAAGGAAGAAATAAACTGGATTCGCACCGAGCGAGACCGGTGCCGAACCAGGGAGTGCCTGGCAGCGGTGTACAAGAAAAGGATCGATGTGCTGTCAGGTCCTTCGCCTGCCGAAGAATACTACATGAGGGAGCATTTCCCATCTTCCCTGACTCCGGACGTCGAAGACGGGCCACCCTATTACTCTGTATGCGTCAAGGTGCACGGACAGCCGTCAGCACCTCTTATCGACTTCGAAGTCTATTTTCCGGACTCACAGCAATCGCTCTCTGCTGCAAACGTTCGCACCAAAGTTTCAGATGAGGGGACACTTGAGTTTTCCTTCACGGATAGTTGGGGAAATCGAGGCAAGGGGACATTCGAGCACAATGGAGAAGAATACACTCTCGATTTGGAGGAAGTGGGAGCCGGAGAGGAGTCGGGTTGGGGCCGAAATGCTCTTCGAAATTACGGGACATACGGGCTTACAAAGCAAAAGTGTGGTTCGGAAGAGGGAAGCGAATAGCATTAACCAAGCGGTTAAATGCCGCGCTAAACGGCAGCGGCTTATTCTGTACACAAGAACATTGCGTTTCAGGGGAAGGGGTCTCCGTCAGGCCGGCTGATGGAGTGGTCCATTCCGGACCTTTAACCGGGGAGTTGCCGATGCCCAGATGCCTTCTATGTTGCTGCCTGCTTGTCGTCTTTGCCCCTTGCAGTCTGTCCTTTGCCGGCGTTTTCGACATCGCGGAGATCACGGTGGCCCCGTCTCCGGCGGAAGGCAGTTCTCTTGAGTTCGGGCAGGCCGAAAAGGTCCTGGATTTCGACGTGGCGAAAAATGGCCCCGAGACGGCTATATTGATAGAACTACGGACCGGGGGCTGTAAGGTCCTGTTCTGGGACCCGGGCACGCCGCAAAACCACGGGGAGTGGCCGGTGCCGAAAGGATTCTCTCCGAAGGCGCTGGCATGGCATCCGGCGGCGAAGAGCTTTTTTCTTGCAGGAAAACAAGGAAACGAACACGTCATCATACGGGTAGACGAGGCGGCCGGCGGCTGGGGGACAAAGCTGATTTACAGGACACACCAGGAAATTCGGCGGCTGGTCCCCGGTCCAAGGCCATATGTGATAGAAGACTTCAGCGCGGATGAACCCACAAGCACCAGCGCCTATCGTATTTTCTTCGGCCTCAAAGGTCAGGACGGCGCCTACTCGATAAAGTCGGTTACCGAAGACGGCCTGCGCGAATACCAGGCAGTCGGCCCCGGGAAAGGATTTACCACCTTCAAGGATAGTGACGTACAGCCAAGCCGCATCGAGGCCAGATGGGCGCTTCCTCTTGCATTTCATCCAGCGGGTCACATTCTCCTGTGGGAGGATGAAAAACGGGGCTTTCAATATGCCGTCTATGAAAGAGACCATTGGGAAAACAGCATAAAGCTCTCTTACAACGGGATTTCGGGAGGGACGCTGACCCCGGCTCCCAATGGCCTTGGACTGTTTCACTGGCTGCCCGGATCTGCCGGTGTCACTCTCATCAGCCGGCAGGGCATGAAAAAAGATCTCCTTGCCCCCGATTACAGCTTCCTTTCCACTCCGTCTTCCGTCCCGGACGGCAAAGGGATCGTGGGCCTGATAGAAAAAGGCAACAGAAGTGTTCTGGCCTACGTACCCGTACAAATTCCCCTGGCGGACGTCGCCAACGCCTGGATGTTCGCCGGAGAGGAGGCGGACCGGGATCTTTTCAGCCTCAAAGGGGGAATTCTCAGGGACCTCCCGGATGACCAGCTCTACTCCATGTACGAATCGGAAGCATACGACTGCGGCGGATACGACCGATCCACTCCCACAAGGCCTTACATGGTGACTACGGACGTATTCTGGGAACTTTTGGCGGCCGCCTACGAAGGCGTATTTATCGTAAAGGAGAGGCAGGAAGCCATACCCGCCTTCTGGGAACTCGTCGATGAGGCGGATGCGTATTTTCGGCGGGTAAAGCCCGATTCCCCCTGGATGAAAGTATTCGCCGTGCTGGAGAGCATGAAAAAACCGGCGGGCGAGAGCGAGGAGGTGCGGTCCGAGCGGCTTCGAATTCAAAAAGCCGGCGGCGAGGAGTTCTCGCCGTTTTTAGGACGGAAAGTGGATTACGGCGAATTGAAACCCAGGGGCCACTACAATTCCAGCGAGCAAATGAAGACCTACTTCCAGGCGTTCAAGTACCTGACTATGCCGCCTGACAAGAAGCCTGACGACCCCGACCCGCTGCCGTCGGGCGATCTGGTAAATCTGACTCCCGAAATAAAAGCCCGCGCGCTCTCATGGATATCTGCCTACGATTTCTTTATCGCTCCTTCAAGAGGTCCCCTTGTCTGGGGAGACAAAACCCAGCCACCCCCTTATGCAAAACACCCGCTGGAAGAAATGCGGCTTTTTCCACTCTCATGGGGCATGGACAACGAGGTGCTGTTTTCGACGGTTTACCATCAAGACCTGCCCGTGGACGAACAAATAGTCGGCCTTTCGGGGCAGCGGCTGATTCCATCCGGTTTGGATGTCGCCTCGGCGCTTGGAAGCCGGTTCGCCACGTCGTTCCTTGCAGCCGAGATCGAAAAATACCCTCCTCTCGGGCGAGTTCTTGCGGAACTGCGGAAACGCCTGGCCGAAAACGGGCACGATATTCGGAACGATGCGAATCTATATGATCGGTGGATGGCAGCCCTGGGCCTCCAATGGGCGGACGGCGTGGCGCCACCCGGCGGAAGCCTGGATAAAGATCTGTGGCTTGCCAAAAGATTGCAGACGGGGCTGGCATCCTGGGCGATTCTTCGTCATGCAACCGTCCTGGTAAATGAAAGGACCGCGGCGGAGTGCGGTGAAGCGGCATTCGAACCTGTTATCCTGACACCCCCCAGAGGATATGTCGAGCCGGACCCCAAAACGTTCGATGCGATTGCATCACTTTTCCGGTCAATGGAGGATTTTGTGAGATCATGGAACGTCTCATCGGAAGAAACCATTCCGGCCGATGAAGGGGAGGCTCGTGAAGCCCTGAAGGAAGGCATAGTTCGCCGGCTGTCCGAAACCGCCGAAAAAGCCCGGCTCTTTAGGACAATGGCCGAAAAGGAGATCAAGGGCGAACCGCTGTCCAATCAGGAATATGAAGAAATTCTTCTCGTCGGCAGGATAGCCGAACATCATTTTCTCATTTTCAAGAGTCTCGCCAATAAAGATTATGCTCTATCCAATCCCGATCCAATGCCCAAAATCGCCGATGTTGCAGGAGGCGGGCCTTTCAAAATCCCGTTTCTAATGGCGGCTGTGGGCAGACCCATGGAATGGGATCACATTGTGCCGTATTTCGGGCGAAGGCAGGTCACCAAGGGCGCTGTCTACTCCTATTACGAATTCGTCTCCGAGCAGCTTCTGGACGATGCCGAGTGGCTCAAAACGCTTCCATCCCATCAACATCCCACCTGGATCTCTCCTTTCCTGTCCGGGAGTTCACCTGCATGTCCGCCGCAAAATCCCTATTGACGATTTTGATCGTCGCGGCGGCTTGCTTTCCGCTTGTCCGCTCGGCATACGGGGCCGATTGCGGCTGCGAAGATTCGCAAACGATTCGCTTGCTATTTACCGGCGACATTCTCCTCGCGCGCGGAGTGGAGCGTCAGTTGATCCACGATCCGCAAGCCTTCAGCCGGGCGCTCGGGCCCATTTTGTCGGGCGCAGACCTGGCGATCGGCAACCTGGAAGGGGCCGCGGGCCCGCAGGATGCCTGCCCGGAATCCGTGCAACAACCGCCCTGCTTTCCCATCCGGGAAGAGTTTATTCCGCTCCTGCGTCAAGCCGGGTTCAAGGCAATAGGCCAGGAAAACAACCACAGCACGGACCTTGGCCAGGCAGCGAGGCAGGCGACCCGCAGGCTTCTTGAACAAAACGACCTGACGGCTCTTACATACGAGCAATCCCCTCAGTTTATCCGGTTACACGGCCTGACCATAGGCATCGTGAGCCTCTCCATGATACCGGGCCGGGACAAGCAGGCGGTGGACGTCCCATGCGCGGACCTTCGACAGAAGCTTCGTCTGGCAAGGAACATCTCGAACCTCGTGGTCGTCTATGTTCACTGGGGAAGTGAATTCCTTGACTGGCCCGACAAAAAACAGCGCCAGGAAGCCGAATGGATCATTAATAACGGCGCTGATATCATCGTGGGCCATCATCCTCATCTCGTTCAAAAGCCGAACTGTCTTCACGGCAAAATAGTCTTTTATTCCCTCGGAAATCTGGTTTTCGATCAAAAATATCCTTCGACCCGCGAGGGCCTCCTGGCGGATTGCCGCATTCGAGGTGACGCCGTATCGTGCTCCGGCCTTCCCACGCGTACTCCCGAGGGGACAACTTTGCCGGTCATCGACAAAGTGGATGGCGATACTGAAAAAGCCCTGACTGAAAAGGCCCTGTCCGGATGCGCGTTCAATCTTTCGCCTTCGCTGGTCGTAAACGGCATAACGCTGAGGCCTGCAAACTCTTCGGCGCAAGGTAACCAGCCGGGATTTTCGCTGGAAGCCGTCCGTGAAGGGAAGGTCCTTTGGAAGACAGCTCATGCGAACATTGTATCCATTGACAAAATGAAAACAGGCGGCCCGCAGGGGACCGAGTATCTGTTAACGCTCGAACGGCATTTTTCGACGATGGACGGCGAAAAGGGTTTGCGGCCGTGTGTCTACGAAGCGCGTCCGGAAGGCCTTGTCCCGAAGTGGCGCGGGACGGCGCTCGCCTGGCCGCTCCTCGATGCCGTACTGCTCCCCGGCGATAACGGCGTCTTGTGCGCTCAGCACCGCGGGGATTCATTCATCGTTCCACAGCGGGGCTCGAACGAAAAGCGAATTGCCGCCTACCGCTGGAAGGGATTCGGTTTTTCAGGAATTCAAGATCCGCAGGCGGCCGGGTGCTCCGAGGATCTTTTTAAGTAAACTTCCCGTACTGACGAGACAGCTTTTCACGCCCTATTGGGACACCATGAAAAGGCGTGTAGAAGGGTGGGTTGAGCGGCAGCGAAGGTTTTCGTCGCTAAGATTGCCTGGTGCGCCATAAGGCATCGTATCTATTGAGTATTTAGTTGATTTTGAAAAGTGGCGGAAAACTTTACATTTTGAACCAACTTGAATTCTGGCACGTTCGGCATTCTGCCACTGTACGTAACAAATCGCCTGAAAGTGGCTCCAGATCAGGGTCACCGGCAGTTCATATAACTTGCCAATGTAGAGAACCCTGTTCAGACCGTGGCGCATAACGACAATGAAACCGCTTTTGGATCTTTGCCTATGGACCACAAAGTTGGCTCTCCCATTATTTCCATGAGTCCAGGATACCAAGCCAAGAGGATTTCTTTCTCGTGAGCAGACATATCAACTTCATTCGGAAGGTATTCCGCCCAAAGCAGGTCACCGAAACCGATTAAGATAAGGAAAATCATGACAGCGAATGCTATCTGTTTGCTATTCATAGTTAACTCACTCATTTACTCCTCCGAAGAAGCGCTCCCTTCCGGGGCTCAAGCACACGGGCTGCATACTCCCTATGTACGCTTCACGTCAGAGGTTACCCCACTGCCATGCAACACTCGGTTCCGGCTGTCGGCACACTTGCCGGACGGGATTGGCTACCCGCCGGGTTCCAATGAAAAGTTTCCGAGATTTATTCAATCTCTTTCCAATTTCCCAGGCTTCGCCTGGCGCACTCAAGGCCTGATAATCATATAAAAGGCACCTCCCTCCATGCCAGGAGTGCATTATCCTGTAATGGAATCAAAGCTGCCAACTTTAACGAGGAGGTGCCGAATGCAATTGTATGCAGGAATAGATCTTCATGCAAACAACAATTTTGTGGCCGTGATCGACGAAAGCGGGAAGAGAGTGTTCAAGAAAAAGATTCCCAATGAGGCCGAGATTATCCTTTCGATACTTGGGAGTTTCAAGGAAGGGATGACCGGAGTTGTGGCTGAATCCACGTTCAACTGGTACTGGCTCGTGGACCTGCTGAGTGAGGCAGGCTATCGGGTCCATCTGGCGAACCCTTGCGCCATACAGAAATACTCCGGTTTAAAGCACTCCGATGATAAACATGACGCTTTCTGGCTTGCTGAGATGCTCAGGCTTCACATTCTGCCCGAGGGATACATCTATCCCAAAGAGGAACGGCCCATACGGGATCTGCTGAGAAAAAGGGGACATCTCGTAAGGCTAAGGACCTCACTTATTCTGAGCCTGCAAAACATAGTGGCCAGGAACTGCGGTGTTGGCCTAAACGTCAACGATGCCAAAAGGCTCAAAGAAAACGTCGTCATCCCATTGCTTGAATCAAATGATGATCTGGCAATGGCCGGCCTGGTCAGCAAGGAGACAATCGATTTTTTCACACGAAAAATCTGGGCGGTTGAAGCAATGGTTGAACAAAGGGTGCAGCTTAAGGACCGATACCGTAATCTTCTGACGATTCCCGGTATCGGAAAAGTCCTGGCCCTTACCATCATGTTGGAGACAGGTCCGATCAGCCGTTTCCCCAAGGTGGGAGACTACGCGTCCTACTGCCGCAAGGTAGGATCCAAGTGGACCAGCAACGACAAGGCAAAAGGGAAAGGGAACAAAAAGAACGGCAATAAGTATCTGGCGTGGGCTTTTTCGGAAGGAGCCGAACTGGCAAGACGCTACAACACACTATGTAGGAGCTACTACAACCGCAAGATGCAGAAGACTAATTTCATGGTCGCCCATCAGGCCCTTGCACACAAACTGGCCAGGGCAGCCTATTGCATCATGAAGGAAGATACTCCATTTATGCCTGAGAAACTATTTGCGAGCTCATAGCATCCAGGCGGGTCACATCACTTGGTGGCGCCGGTGATCATCGGAAAATGAAAAACCCGAACCTGCGGTCATCTTGTTCACCCGGTCGCTCCGGGCCGCCTCCGACGAGTCACGGTCGGACCCATTCTCGGCGGCCTTCCGCTGGTTTGGCCGGTTAGTGCAGGTTCAAAAACAAAAAATCTGAACCCGGAGGCCAACTCGAATTAGCGGAACTTAACGCGCACGGTTTATCGAACTTGGACGACACACTCAAGGGATGGAGAATAAGATCATGCGTCTTTAACGAACTGACTGGAACGGTAACCTGACAAGGGGTTGGCAAAACCACGAGGCCTGATTGGAGAGCCGTTCCACCCAGCATCCATAGAGTCATCAACATCTTTGCTGCCCATGCTGTGAGCCAGTCAAGGGGTGGCTAATAACCATGAGAACTGAACAATCTTTTGGACATGGCATGGAACCGAAGATTTTCTGGCCCGCCTCGGGCGGGGAGGGTCGTTTTGCGATAAGTAACTCTCAAAACGGCCTTGATCCTGATGGGTGACTGGTGCAGCGAGGGCTGACTCCAAAACCAAAGAAACTACGGGTGTGGTAGGGGCTGTTGTCGGCTGTTGTTGATCGGCAGGAAAAACCGGTTTTCTTGCATGGAGGAAGTTTTTCCTCTTGACCGGCGCCTTTTAATGGGTGACCCCTTATCGCTACTCATTATCGGATGTGAGCGAGTTAAGTTGAAGGGCCTTCATTTCAAGGTCGATTTCCCTTTGTTCCGGCGTAATATTGGTGAGTGTTCCTATTTTAACATCGATACTGAATGTGCTTGTACTGGCTCTTCTCTTTACGGTCGCGAAGTTAGCGAAGAAGTCTGGCCCTATAGCAGCAGCCCCGACTCTCGCGTTTCCACCTATTCTTGCAGTGCCGTCCGGTTCATTGTCTATACATATGTTCCAACCGCGTGGCATCTTCGGCAAAGTTGATATTTCCCCACCTCGGATATTAAGCTCGAAACTTACTATTCGTTCTCCCGCTTGGAGTCCAAGGCTGCTTTCAGGAATGGAGATGCCCAATCTGTCATCATCGGCTGCGAATAAGGCGAATGATTGTAATAGGCAAATTATCAGCGCCGCGACAAGGCTCCTTCTGCGTAATTTTGTCTGAGCAATCCAAAACATACAGCCTCCTATCACCATTGGATGCGTACAATGATCTTTCCCGGGCCATCGCCACAGTCATAGAATCCCGTTAGTTTCCAATAGACTTGAGGTGTGAGGCAATTTGGTCGTTCACCAGACCTCCAAAGACTCACTTCACTGTGGTTGGCTAGACCTTCCGAGGCAGGCTCTCAGTCCCACGCTTGGCGTTGCCTGCCCCCTTGTCGTTCTTAGCTTGGTCGGGCCCCTGACTGCTTTTCACTCGGTTCGGCCCCGTTGTGCTGCCCCATAGGCAAGATGTTTATAGAGCTTTCGATATTCAGCAACTCGCCCCCCAATCAGAAACGACATTATCAATAAAGCTACAACTATATTAGTGAAAATTATAGCGATTAAGCATAATCCTATAATCATTATAGACATGAAGATGCCTACCCGAATAGACACCCTCCATCCATCTCTAAAATAAATAGTGCCAAACATGGCCCATACACCAGAATGTTGCATAAAGTTGTTATATTTACTTCGTATATATATTTTATTGGAATCATATATTAGCTTGCATTTATAGTTATCATTTGATAAACTGCCTCCAATATATATAAGTTGATCATTTATATTTTTTGTGGCGACCACATTTGGAATAGTTAATGATATACACTTAATCGGTATTCCAAAGACAAATGGATACTGACAGAACAATATGATACATATCTGCTCTGCTGTCATAGGTAAAACGATACATATAGTGTAGATTATTAAATATTTTGTGCCAAGCATCACTCTACTCCACATAATTCGCCTGGTCGCCGTCCGGATAGGCGATTTGGTCGTTCACCAGACCTGCAAAGACTCACTTCACTGTGGTTGGCTAGACCTTCTGAGGCATGCTCTTAGTCCTGCGCTTCGCGTTGCCTGTCCCGTGGATTTCGTTTTTCCTATTTCAAGGCCTGCCCCCTTATTCCCTGAGGGCTAACATCCAAATCATTCATTTTAATTATCACTTCTCTACTAGCCGGTTTTGACATCGATGCCATAGTCAATTTCATGCTTATATTCAATGGTATGCTAGCTTCAGCCACATATTTGTCCTTATGGATAATCAAGAATGAATCAAATGCTCCGTTCATAACGTTATCCAGTGTCATATACGCTGCGCCATGGGATGCCGTACCAGTGACCGTTGGATCTTCAGATAAATTATCGTCTATGGTAATTTTCCATCCATGCGGCATTTTCAGAAGCCCTGTTATGAATCCAGCCGGCACAACTATTTTGTATTTTATAATGCGTTCATCGCTTGACATACTTAAATACTTAATAGGTATTGATACAGAATACATATCTGTATTTTGCGCTGTACCATTGTGCACCCAAAATACAATAATCATTGACAATATCAATATTGCCAGACAAGTTATCTTCATTGGCGCTTTCCTCTTAATTTGGAGGGTACACTATCACCCTAACCGGAACCAAGTTCTTTACCATTGGATTATTTGCCGGAATTCATGGATACCCTCCCAAAGTTCTGGAAAGGGTACCACCGGTCGAAATTCAAATCGAAAACGAAAAATTATGTAAAAGAACAATATAAGTCAACTACTTGGCGCTATTCATCAAAATTTTACCGGACAGTAGTGATCCAGGTTATATTGCCGTTATCTTCGCTCTATTCATATCTCGGCCCTCAAAGTTTATCGCTTGGCCCCCGGTTTCGTTGATTTACTAAATTCCCAACTACTCCTAATTCCTAATTCCTCATTCCTAATTGCTTTATATGCCCTCAGTCCTGCGCTTCGCGTTGCCTGCCCCGTGGACTTCGTTTTTCCTGTTTCAAGGCCTGATAATCATATAAAAGGCACCTCCCTCCATGCCAGGAGTGCATTATCCTGTAATGGAATCAAAGCTGCGAACTTTAACGAGGAGGTGCCGAATGCAATTGTATGCAGGAATAGATCTTCATGCAAACAACAATTTTGTGGCCGTGATCGACGAAAGCGGGAAGAGAGTCTTCAAGAAAAAGATTCCCAATGAGGCCGAGATTATCCTTTCGATACTTGGGAGTTTCAAGGAAGGGATGACCGGAGTTGTGGTTGAATCCACGTTCAACTGGTACTGGCTCGTGGACCTGCTGAGTGAGGCAGGCTATCGGGTCCATCTGGCGAACCCTTGCGCCATACAGAAATACTCCGGTTTAAAGCACTCCGATGATAAACATGACGCTTTCTGGCTTGCCGAGATGCTCAGGCTTCACATTCTGCCCGAGGGATACATCTATCCCAAAGAGGAACGGCCCATACGGGATCTGCTGAGAAAAAGGGGACATCTCGTAAGGCTAAGGACCTCACTTATTCTGAGCCTGCAAAACATAGTGGCCAGGAACTGCGGTGTTGGCCTAAACGTCAACGATGCCAAAAGGCTCAAAGAAAACGTCGTCATCCCATTGCTTGAATCAAATGATGATCTGGCAATGGCCGGCCTGGTCAGCAAGGAGACAATCGATTTTTTCACACGAAAAATCTGGGCGGTTGAAGCAATGGTTGAACAAAGGGTGCAGCTTAAGGACCGATACCGTAATCTTCTGACGATTCCCGGTATCGGAAAAGTCCTGGCCCTTACCATCATGTTGGAGACAGGTCCGATCAGTCGCTTCCCCAAGGTGGGAGACTACGCGTCCTACTGCCGCAAGGTAGGATCCAAGTGGACCAGCAACGACAAGGCAAAAGGGAAAGGGAACAAAAAGAACGGCAATAAGTATCTGGCGTGGGCTTTTTCGGAAGCAGCCGAACTGGCAAGACGCTACAACACACTATGTAGGAGCTACTACAACCGCAAGATGCAGAAGACTAATTTCATGGTCGCCCATCAGGCCCTTGCACACAAACTGGCCAGGGCAGCCTATTGCATCATGAAGGAAGATACTCCATTTATGCCTGAGAAACTATTTGCGAGCTCATAGCATCCAGGCGGGTCACATCACTTGGTGGCGCCGGTGATCATCGGAAAATGAAAAACCCGAACCTGCGGTCATCTCGTTCACCCGGTCGCTCCGGGCCGCCTCCGACGAGTCACGGTCGGACCCATTCTCGGCGGCCTTCCGCTGGTTTGGCCGGTTAGTGCAGGTTCAAAAACAAAAAATCTGAACCCGGAGGCCAACTCGAATTAGCGGAACTTAACGCGCACGGTTTATCGAACTTGGACGACACATCTCATGGGATGGAGCATAAAATCATGCGGTAATAACGAACTGGCTGGAACGGTAACCTGACAAGGGGTTGGCAAAACCACGAGGCCTGATTGGAAAGCCGTTCCACCCAGCACCTATAGAGCCATCAACAACTTTGCTGCCCATGCCATGAGCCAGTCAAGGGGTGGTTAACAACCATGAGAGCTGAACAATAATTTGGACATGGCATGGAACCGAAGATTTTCTGGCCCGCCTCGGGCGGGAAGGGTCGTTTCCCGACAGGCACTCGAAAACGGCCTTGATCCTGATGGGTGACTGGTGCAGCGAGGGCTGACTCCAAAACCAAAGAAACTGCGGGAATGGTAGGGGGTGTTGCCGGCTGTTGTGATCGGCAGGAAAAACCGGTTTTCTTGCATGGAGGGAGTTTTTCCTCTTGACCGGCGCCTTTTAATGGGTGACCCCTTATCGTTTTCGCTTCACACACCCAAGGATGGGTATCTCGAAGGATAAGGCACCGCTCCTGAAAGTAAGCCATTTCCCAAAAAACGACCGGTTCGTATTGGAGGCAAAATATTTCAGCCCTATCTGGCGGTCCGCCGAATCTTTCGCAAATTTGCAAAAGGCTACTCATCCCGTTTGGATTTCCCTTTGAAAGCATTCCAGATTAACCAAGCCCCGGCTATTCCAAGCGGCACATTGAAACCAGTAAGATCCCACGTGTACTTGTGTATTGGACTGTACACATTAGGATTGAAAACTATATGGATGCCCTCGATGAGCACCACAACTCCAGCAATAAATGGCTGTATATCGAAGCTCATGGCCCAGATACTCCCCAGTTACCAACCGAAGTAAAGAGAGGTACCGGCACCGGCTGTATACCCGTACGCGTTTACAGTGACACCTGTATAGGTAGGCGTAATACCTTCCGCAACGCCTGCTCCGAATATGACCGCCTCCGGATAAGTATAGGCAAGGCCGAGAACAAATTCACCTCCGTAGACAATGACAGCCGCAGTCACGACGCATAAGGCACCGAACTCAAAGAGACCAGGGCGGGACTCGTAAGGTCCAATTGTGTCACTTAAATGTATCGTCGAGTACCCACCACCATCATCACCACCGGTCATGAGGGCAGGGCCGCTGTGACGACCCCAGTTAAAAATGAACCCATAGGCCGCCCGTCCACGCCCCCTGAGCGTTGCGCTTCGCGTAGCCTGCCCCGTGGATTTCGTTTTTCCTATTTCAAGGCCCCTTGTCGTTCACCGCAGGAATTTCCCCAACGTCGCCCACTTAACCTATCGGTTCGTTAGCCAGTAGACGATTAGAACAAAAATCGCAATCTCAACAACCAATGATAGCGTCCAATAAAAGGGACCCATCTTCCGTCTGAGGGTCGTGAGTGAGTATGCCTGTAGCCACCAGCATGCTACTAGATATGCCAGCAAGAGCAGAATAAAAAGAATCTGTAAGAAGCCGCCCATTTCTCACCAAGCGTTTGGAGGATTGAATGCACCCGGTATGCTCATATTACGGGGCAGCGGGAAGTCCGCGCTACTTCCGGCCAGCAGGCTGGACCCGACATCAAGGGCATTATATGTCATCACACCTGCGGCAGGACTGCCGGTTTCGACAGTTACACAAGCACCAGCAATGAACGAATATGCCTTTGTCATGAAAGGAATCACATACTGCTGTGTAAAGTCAGTTAATGGGTCCGTGTGAGGACCAATCTCTCCGGTTACAGTGGCTCCTCCATCATCGTGTACTTCCATTGTGACCAGCTTCAGAACAGGCCCGTAGTGCATTAACTTGGTCAACGTTTCGTTAAAAATGAACGCAAAGGCCGCGGCCCATGCACCTTGCCTCATGCCCTGGATGAATTTTCAAAAGTAGTAAGTGCCTTTTCTTTTCCTTCGCCTGCAACTGAGCCATCCCAAGAACCATCCGATAAGCAGGACAGCCACTCCCACCACTGCCCACCGAACGTCGCGGGAAAGCTTGAGGCTTTCGTTTTCCTGGACTAAAGTCTGAATATTTTCCTGGGCGCTGGCCAGGCTGGCCTTTGCGGAATCGTTCTCAGACTTGAGCTTAAGGTAGTTTCCAGAGCCGTCCTTAAGTTCCTCATAGGCCGCATTGAGTTTGGTGAGCTTATCGGTCAGTTCTTTTTCTTTTTGTGAGAGTTCGGTTTTTTCGTTGTCAGCTTCACCCAACCTCGCTTTGAGGGCCTCATTTTCCGATCCCAGTTCCCTGGCCGATGACGAATCCGACGGAAATAGGCTCAAAAACCTTGACGAGATCCATCCTTCCAGTATCTCTCCTCCCGGTTTCTGAAAACGCACCTTGGCATATGAGTGCGGGTTGACGAGTTCAACGCCTGATGCCGGTGGAATCATCACCAGGACTTTCCCGCTGCTGGATGGAGTGACACGGAGCGGCAGTTCCTGTGTATCGGTGGTGTACGCCTTCACTGCCAGGGCGGCGCCGGCCGGGATAAATATCGAAAGGGCAACGGTCAACACCAGTGTGGATCGCAATCTCTTCATATTTTTAGCCTCTTAGCTGAACAAGTTGAAGTAATGCTTGCCTGGAACAAACGGGAGGCATTATAAATTCGCCGTCTGCGCCGGGCAAGGGAAAACCAATTCGACGCGTCCTCAACCGATTTTAATGCAGAAGGTCATAAGAATATGCAGAAACATACCGAATTGATCGACACACATGCTCATCTTGATTTTCCTGAATTTGCCGGTTCCATTCCGGCTGTAATCGAACGGGCGGTGCAGGCCGGGGTCAGCACTATCGTGACGATCGGCATCGATATCGAGACGAGCCGAAAAGCAGCTCAAATAGCCGGGAGCTTCGACCGTATTTATGCGTCAGCCGGGATTCATCCGCATGCCTCCTTTAGAATGGATGCGGGTGCTCTGGATGAACTGGAAAAGATTTCGGCCAATCGGAAGGTAGTGGCCGTTGGAGAAATCGGGCTCGACTATTTCCGCGACAGGCAGCCACGTCCCATCCAGAGAGAATGTATGGAGCATCAGATCCAGATCGCCTTAAAAACAGCGAAACCGGTGATTTTTCATATCCGCGATGCGTGGGATGATTTCTTTGAAATAGTGACTAAATATGCCCTCGACCTGCCTCCTTCAATCATGCATTGTTTTTCAGGAGACTGGAAAGCCGCGCGCAGGTGCCTGGACATGGGATTCTTCCTCTCCGTGCCCGGTGTTGTGACATTTTCCAAAGCAGAATTACTCCAGGATGTCGTAGCGCGCGCGCCATTGGACAGGCTGCTTGTCGAGACCGACTCTCCCTATCTCACCCCGGTTCCCCACAGGGGCAAAACGAACGAACCTGCTTTCGTAGTCCACACTGCCAGGAAAATCGCCGAGATAAGGAAAGATCCTTTCGAAAAAGTGGCCGCTCATACTACTCAAAATGCGCGAGCGGTCTTTAATATGTAGTTCAAAGAAAGTACAGGTTTACAGCATGAAGAATCAGAAGAGAATTTTTCTCGCATTTTTAATTATTATCCTTTGTGCAGCGAGCGATCAGCTAACAAAAAATATAGTTAGATCGGAGCTGCCCAGGACAACGTCTATAACGCTGGCTAAGGGGATGGTCACTCTTGACTATGTAGAGAACAGAGGTGGGGTTTTCGCATTCGAGTGACTTCTGCCGGAAATGTGGCGCGGGAAAATCGTCACTGCGACAGTCGCCGTAACGTTGGGTTTGAGCACTCTTATTCTAATGCTTGGCAATGGACTTCGATTTCTCCCTGTTCTTGGTCTATCGCTATTTTGCGGTGGGTGTCTTTCTAATTTACATGATAGGATAGCATTGGGAAAAGTTGTTGATTTTGTCAAATTCGGTTTGGTTGGGCTTTCACCCTACATTTTCAACTTGGCCGACTTGGCAATAGGAACAGGAATCATTATTATCATCTTCAGTGCAATTTGGTATTGCATTAAGCCAAAACATATTTATAATAATTTTAATCCATGATTGTTCGAGGTTAAGGGAAGTTCATGTAGCTCGATTTTTATGGAACTAATTATCTCTAAGATGGAGGCTTGGTCGATGACAAGAAAAATTATCGAAATTGCATCCGAGATCGTTCAGACTCAGGTATCTCTAGCTCCTATGTCGGCTGTTGAAATTACGACGTCGCTGCGGCAAGTCTTCGGGACTCTGCTGGAACTGCAAAAGGCAGAATCCGGCGAAATTGAACTGTCCCTGACACTGGAACAGGGCGCCGCACAGGAAAAAACTGCTGGACCAACCACACCTGAAAATTCCATTCAGAATGACAAGGTGGTATGTCTTGAATGCGGCGCTGAAATGAAACAGTTGACTCAGAAACATCTGACATCACATGGCATCAGTTCGAAAGAATATAAGAAAAAATATGGATTTCCGATGCGAACTCCTTTGGCCGCAAAATCATTAACCAAAGCGAGAAGCAAAGCTGCGAAAAAGAGAGGTCTACCCGCGAATCTGGTGAAAGCGATAGAAGCCAGAAGACAGAGCAAGGCGCAAAGCGCCTCACCGGCTTCACAGGAAAAGAAGCAACCTGCCGTAAAAAGACGACGCAGACAGAAAAGCGAATGAATCAGCGCCATTTGGCAATATCGTCAATTCCGGAACGATAGGTGGCAGATGCTCAGCCCGTGTCCGGGCTAGGGTGCAAAAATGACAATCCTTGCCTGGTAAGTGAATCGACTATAAGGCCAAGGTAGAGACCTGCCACTATATCGCTAAAAAAATGATATTGCGTTATGACCAGGGCCAGGGCGAGGGCAAAGAGGAACGCTGAACATACGGGAGTCAGCCGGGGAAAGTACCGGCTGACTCCCATCAACAGGACAGCAAAAACCGCCATGTGCCCCGAGGGAAAAGCTGAAAAATCTCCCCCGCCGTGAAACCAATGAAAACCGAATTGGTCGGGATGCAAAAGCCAGAAGCGTGTATTAGTCCTGCCGAACAGTTCTTTTAATACTTGCTTGAGGATAAACGCCAGCGGGACTGCGCAGCCGATATATTCCAAAAACTCCAAATTAAAGCTTTCAACTGATTTCCGAGACAGGACCAGCCGTCCAGTCCAACTGACGACGGTTACGACGCATACCATCAAGAGCAGCAGGTCCGGCAAATCGGACACACGCGCCGAGGTGAGGCGGCCGAAACCAACCAGTTCGGTCACGAATTCCGCGAGTCTGATGTCAAGGTAAAGGCAGCCGGAGACGATCAAAACAGCAAAAATAATAAAGCTGCCGAGCAACTTTTTCCATTCCATGTCGAAACTCGTCAAGTAAAGCAAACATAATCCCCGTGGCTGCCGATGCAGCTATTTACTCATCATCGGCCAGGATATCTTTTTTCTTATTCAATGTCTAATGGTTCACGAAAATGTCAGTAACCCACTCAGAGAAGGCGACATGCAAAGCAGGCTCAATTTTACGATATTTGAAGACTTAAGCAGCGCGGGTATAGTAATATCCCCCAACCCGCGGGACATTTACACCGGCAGCACAGGACTCCCGCAAGCTGATTTGAACGCCGGGAACGAAGAAGGTCCGGATTCGCGCCAGGCCGTTTCATGAACTGTAACGAGTCAATAATCGGAGGCAATTGATGGGAAACTTGTTCAAATGGGTGTTGGGAGTTCTTGCCGGATGCTTTGGAATCGGCTCCGTTATGGGGGTTGCGTTGTTTGCGTCCCCGGCGGAGACCCCCGGCATCGTCATTGCGCAACCCGATTACAATTTTGGTGAACTCTCCGAAACGGCGCAACTGGTGCACAATTTTACCGTGAAAAACAACGGCAAAGCTGTTCTAACCATACGGGACGTTCAGCCCAGTTGAGGCTGCACCATTGCCCGATTTGACAGGGCGATCCCTCCGGGCGCGGAGGGAAAAGTTACTTTGGAGTTGAGACTCAAGGGTTTCCAGGGATACGTCAGAAAAACCGCTGCGGTTTTAAGCGATGATCTGGTAAACCCTCGCGTGGTCCTCCAGGTGGAAGGGACCGTCAAGCCGCTCATCGAGGTCCTGCCCGAGAAAATGGTTTATTTCCAGGGAGTTGCCGGTGACCTTGCTGAAAAAACAATCGACCTGGTCACTACTTCTAAGGCGTTTCATATCCGGAAAGTGGATGACGACCTTGGAAATAAGGTTTCATACAGGCTTGAAACCTTAGAGGACGGAAAACACTACCGGCTCATAATCGCAAACAGCACACTCAACCTGGGAAGCTATAGAGGGTCCATCACGCTTCACACAGATTTTGCCGAGAAGCCCGAGCTTACCGTTTGGGTAAACGGTTTCATAGAAGGGGAAATCGGAATCAGGCCAAAATCGCTGGTGGTGGGCCGGTTGTCACCCGATCAGGGGATAATCAGCGGCAAGGTGCTGGTAGTCGATAACAAAAAGAAAGCGTTTAAAATCTCAAAATGCACCTACGATGAGCGAGTTATAGCTGTAAGGCAGGAACCACTCCCCGATGCTCGGGGGTTCAGTCTGGAAGTCACGCCGAAAATGGAGAATATTCCACCCGGCAGCCGGGTTCAGACCCTTCTGACCGTTGAAACCGATGTAGTTTCCGAGGGAAAGCAGGAGGTTCAGGTCCAGGCAATCAACCTGGCCGAAACTCATAAGTGAGAGCGCTTCGAGTCGGGTTTCCCCCGGGACTCTTCATACCGGTCACCGGCGAAAAAGGTCGACGCAATTTGAGGATCGCCAAACGTTTTTGTTGAAGGTCAGGATAATCTTACTTATAATTGCGGGCGACTGTCGGGGGGCGACACTTTTGCTGTCGATCGCGCTCCCGATGAGATCTTTTGTAATCTGGCCTGATATAAACCTTCGGGGAGTTTTGCCTTCAGGGGAGACTCCCTTTTTTACGTGGACACGGATAGGTGGCGGCAAATGTGCTCTAAAGCCGGAAAAAAGATACTTTTGTTCTTCCTTCTGGCCGCTTTTCTGAGCGGCCTTGCAATTTACGGCAGCTCTGCCCGTGCAAGTCAGAATGGGGTTGCTCAGGGCCGGCCCGAAAGACGAACGGCCCTTGTCATCGGTAACTCCGCCTATACAACCGGAAATCTTCGCAATCCCGTAAATGACGCTCGGGCTGTGGCAAAAGTGCTTGGAGAGCTCTCTTTCGAGGTCACTCTGCGGGAAAATCTGGATCAGAAGCAGATGAAGCGCGAGATACAGGCTTTCGGGGAAAAGCTCCAGGACGGTGGTGTCGGACTGTTCTATTACGCGGGGCACGGGGTCCAGGTGAACGGACGCAACTATCTAATCCCGGTTGGCGCGGCGATCGAGCATGAAAACCAGGTCGAATATGAAGCGGTGGACATGGGATCGGTACTGAGCGAAATGGACTTTGCCCATGCGCGAATGAATATCGTTATCATCGACGCATGCAGGGATAATCCGTTTGCCAGAAGTTTCCGCTCAATGTCGCAAGGCCTTGCCTCGATAGACGCTCCTGCCGGCACCCTGATCGCATACGCGACCGCCCCTGGTTCTGTGGCAAATGACGGGCCCGGGGACAACGGCGTCTACACGGGTGAACTCATCAAGGCGATTGTTCAGCCGGGACTCAAGATCGAAGATGTCTTCAAGCAGGTTCGCGTGGCCGTGCGTGAGGCTACCGCAGGCAAACAGGTCCCATGGGAGTCTTCTTCGCTGGAAGGAGATTTTTATTTTCTCTGGCCCCGGCCACAACCGACAGTGCAGGCGATCCCCACACAACCTAAACAGGGTCCTTCCGGCGAAACGGGACCTCTGCGCGCGGAATCGACCGAAGAACCCGCCTCACGCAGCGAGAAGGCTGCAATGACGCTCAAAACATGGAAGGAGCCTGTTACGGGGCTGGTATTCGTATGGGTGCCCGGGGGTTGCTATCTCATGGGCAGTCCTAAAAGTGAGAAAGAGCGTTCAGAAGATGAAGGGCCTGTGCATGAGGTTTGCGTAGACGGCTTCTGGATGAGCCAAACGGTGGTTACCAACTCTCAATTCAGGCAATTCCAGAAAGATCATGACAGCAGGGACGTCGCGGGTCATTCTCTCAATGGAGACGGTCAGCCTGCGGTTTACGTCAGTTGGGTTGACGCCAATAACTTTTCTCAGTGGCTCAGCGGCGAGAACGGCGGACAATATGATTTCCGGCTGCCGACGGAGGCTGAGTTTGAATATGCATGCCGAGCCGGCTCCGATGCATCCCGGTATTGGGGAGAGGATTCTTCCAGGGCCTGTATTTACGAAAACGTCGCAGATTATACGGCCGAAAAGCAGCTCGGGATCAAGCCGGTCAACGAATGTGACGACGGCTATGCAGCGACTGCGCCGGTCGGGACTTTTCGGCAAAACGCATTTGGCCTCTACGATATGCTGGGCAATGTACTGGAGTGGTGCGCGGACGTTTATGGCGTGGATTCATACGTTCACCACGACAGGACCAATCCGCAATACAACAATGAGCGCATGGGACAGAGCCGTGTGATTAGAGGCGGATGCTGGCGCGGTGCGGCAAAATCCATACGGTGCGCCGTGCGCGGGAGCGGCCTGCCTAACAGTGGGAGAGACGATCTGGGTTTCCGGATCGTGCGTGAACCGTGATAAAACCTTGAACCGTGAACTGAGAACGGAAAAAACAGTGAACAGAAAAGAAAGCCTGGTCAGATTCAAAAAGAAGGTAGCCCCAGCCGTTTTTATGCTGTTTTTCTTTCAGCCCGCGATTATGCCCGGGGTGAGCCATGGCTTGTGCTTCGCGGCCGAGGGGGTATCCTCATCCAACGATACCTCCGGGCGAGCGCGCTATCCGGATGTGGATTTTCGGTGGGCCTTTGCCGCCACTACGGTCCAGGATGGAAAGACAATCGCGCAGCCGGTTACCCAGAACATGGTCCTGAAGTCAGGCGACCAGATTAAAATGATGGTCGAACTGCAACGGAGATGCTTCGTATACCTTTTCCACGAAGACGAAAAAGGGGACGTCCAACTGCTTTTCCCTTACGCACTTCAGCAATTCGACACGGATTATCAGCCCGAGAGTAAATACTTTATCCCTCGCGGGGAGGCGTGGTTCAGGCTGGACGAAAACCCGGGCCGGGAGGTATTCTATCTTGTCGCATCCGCAAAACGACTGGATGATCTCGAGAACGCATATCTTAAGCACGAGTCTGCAGACCAGGCTTCCAGGGCGGAGACAGCAAAAGCGCTTTTCGATAAGATAAGGGAACTCAGGAGAACACACAGCGAACTGGCCTCACCCGCCGAGAGGCCGACCCCCATGGGGGGGGCCTTGAGGGGTGTGGAGAAAGCTCGGGACACTAATCGGTTCGAGATCTCCGATTTTGCCGACGAAGTCCTCTCGACCGGCGGCTTCGCAGCCAGGACTTATACGATTGAGCACAAATAAGAAGCAGGAAGCAAGAAGCAGGGAGCAGGGAGAAAACAGACTGCCTGCTGCCGGCTTCCAGCTTGGTGCTTCCCGTTCCTACTTTTTTGCAGCCTTAGTTGCATTCGGCCTTGTCCAGGCGATTTTCCAGCTTTTTGGCGGATTGTTCGATACCTGGAATTCACAGGTCTTCGACCGGTTTCAAATGATCCGTTCCTCAATTGAGGCGTTCAAGCCCCCATACGACGGGACCGTAGTCCACGTGGACCTCAATGATAGCTCCATCCAACAACTGAACACCTACTATGTGGACCGCTCCCAGTACGCTCGGCTTATTCGAAACCTCGCCGGGATGCACGTTGCGGCCCAGGCATATGACGTTCTTTTTGCCGCCGGCACCGATCATGAAGATGACCAGGCGTTAATCGAAGCCACCCGTGAGGCTGGGAATGTTTATTTCGGCATGACCTTTTCGACCATTTCGGCAGGGCTTCAGGGTAGAGATCCCCTCGGTCGCGCGGCTTCCGAAGTTCGCGAATTTATAGACAGCACCAGGTGGGAAGTGAAGGTGGAGCGGGATGGCAAAGACTTTTACGCCGGGACAATGCCGACCATTACTTTTCCGTCCCTTGCAAGGAGCTCGAAGGGAATCGGGTTCCTCACTCTCAAATCGGACCGGGACGGAGTGTACCGGCGTGTGCCGCTTCTCGTAAGATGTGAAGACGGTTTTTATCCCAGCCTGCCTTTCCGCGTTGTCTGCGACTACCTCGGAGTGAGGCCGGAAAAAATTACCATAAAGCCGGGCAGCTTCATCCGCCTGGAAGGCGCAAAAGCTCCCGGGGGGCCAGCCCGTGACCTCGTCATCCCAATCGACCGGAACGGGGCGATGATAATCAGTTTCATCGGGCCATGGGGAGAAATGCTCCACTTTAATTTTGACCGGGTCCTTTCAGCATCGGGGGACCGAGACGAGTTCGAGAAGTGGACCGATACACTTTCGGGTAGAATAGTTGTGATTTCCGACATTTCGACAGGCGCAACCGATCTCGGAGCGGTGCCTGTCGATATAGGCTTCCCCCTTAGCGGTCTTCATGCCAACGTGATCCAGACGATCCTTTCCGGGGCCTTTTTGACGGAGATCAGCCGTGCCGGAATATTCGCGATCGAGTTGGCGATGGCAGCGGTTATCCTATTGTTATCAGTTCGTTTTTCCCTGATAGTATCTGCCGGGGCGACCACGCTGCTCATTGCCGGCTACGCCGCCTCAGCGCTCGCATTTTTTCTCGCCGACGGGCTGATGCTCAACGTCGTCCGTCCTGTTATCTCCGGGGCTGCAGTCGCTTCACTTATCACGTTTTTGAGATACTTCAGGGACTCAAAAGAAAAGGAGGCCCTGAGGAGGTCTTTCGAGTCCTATTTTCCGCCATCGGTTGTCGAGAGGATACTTGCCGACCCGGCCGTGATAAGCAGAGGTCAGAAAAAAGAGCTGACGGTCCTTTTCAGCGACATAAAGGATTTTACGGTACATTCCTCGGCGTATTCGCCGGATCGGATCCGCAGCTTTTTGAATGAATATTTCGAGACCATGGTGGAAATTGTATTTAACTATAAGGGAACGGTGGATAAATACATCGGAGACGGCCTGATGGTCTTTTTCGGAGACCCCGAACCTACGCCGGACCATGCCCTGAGATCTGTTCGGGCGGCGATGGACATGCAGAAAAAGGCGCGCGAACTGAATGCAAAATGGGCCAATGAAAGCGGTTTTCCGTTGCATATACGGATCGGGATAAACACCGGCGAGGTAGTAGTGGGCAACATGGGGTCTTCCCGAAGGCTTTCTTACACTGTTCTGGGTTCAGAGGTGAACCTGGCAAAACGGTTGGAGTCGAGCGCTCCGGTTGACGGCATTTTGATCTCTCAGAGTACTCGCGATCTCATCTCCTGTTTTGTTTCCACCCGGCTTTTCGGAGAAATCCAGGTAAAGGGAATTCAAGCCCTTGTTCGTGCGTATGAAGTGATACCGGAGTGCGAGATTGATAACGTTTGTCAGGTATCGGAAAGGTCCTCCGATACCTGACATCCAACATGCGTTACGTTCAAATCTTAGAAATTCACCTTATCGATCCCTTTGAGACCCAGGATTTTTCGGGCTTCATCCGGAGTGGCCGGTTCGATGCCCAATTCTTTGGCGATGCGGATGATCTTGGCCACCTGCTCGCCGCTGTTCTTCGCCATCTGACCTTTTTCAAGGAATAGATTGTCTTCCAGGCCGACGCGCACATTTCCGTCGATGAGCAGCGATTGCGTGCATATGGGGAACTGTGCCCTGCCCGCGACGCAGACGGAGAACTCGAAATCCCCGATGAGCTTTTTGGCATAGTCCACGAGGAAAAGCAGGTTTTCGGAACTCGGTGTGATTCCACCAAGGACCCCCATGACGAACTGGAGGTAAATGGGCTTTTTGACATGGCCCGCCTGTATCATGTACGCCAGGTTGTTTATCATGCCGGCATCGTAGACCTCGAATTCGGGTTTGGTGCCGGCCTCAGCGAATTTTGCGCAATATTCCCGCATGGACTTGAAGGTATTGGAGAAAATTACGTCCTCCGACGCGGCGAGGAATTGTTTTTCCCAGTCAAATTTCCATTCTTTAAATCTTGCGATCACGGGGAAGAGCGCGAAATTGATGGAGCCTGCGTTAAATGAGGCGAGTTCCGGCTTATATTGGACCACTGGGGCAACCCTCTGCTCGACGGTCATTCCGAATCCGCCGCCGGTGGTGATGCAGACGACTATATTGCACCGGCTCTTAATGCTCGTGATGATTTCCTTGATGAGGTTCAGGTCCGGGGACGGCATTCCCGTCTCGGGATTGCGGGCGTGGATATGACAGACTGCAGCCCCTGCCTCATAAGCACTCACCGCATCGTCAGCAATCTGCTTAGGCGTTATGGGGAGATAATTGGACATAGTAGGAGTGTGGATGCTTCCGGTAATTGCCGCGGTGACGACTGCTTTTTCCTTCATGTTCTTCCTCCATTATTTCTTGGGATTCAAAAAACCGGGATCGAGGAACTCGGGATTTGGATATGTGTAAAATCCCTTCCCGGACTTAACGCCCAGTTCACCCTTTTGGACCTTCTCCGCCAGTGCGTCAGGCGGCTTGTCCCCAGGGTCCTTCGACTCATTGTAATAGACCATCTCGATATTGTAGACGGTATCAAGACCAACCACATCCATCATGGCGAAAGGTCCGGCCTTCATGCCGCTGAAGATGATCCATGCCCTGTCGACGTCCCGGAAATCAACGATGCCGTTTGCCCACATATGGAGGGTTTGTTTCTTTATGGCACGCCAGACGCTGTTGAAGCAGAAGCCCAGGGCCTCTTTTTTCACCAGCAGGGGAATAAAGCCCAGGGACCGTATCCATTCTTCGCCTTTCCGCATGACCTCGGGAAGGGTTTTTGTCCCCGCCATGAGGTCGGTCATGTTAGATCCATGGAGAGGCTGATAGAAGTGAGTGTTGATACATAGCTGCGGCCTGCCGCTGCTGTCTTCCATCCTCGAAACGGGAAGGGATGAGCTGTTGGTTGCAAAGATTGCTTTGGCCGGTGCGAGTTCTCCCATCTGTTTGAAGACCTTTCTCTTTATTTCGAGGTCTTCGGTTATCGCTTCTACTACAAAATCTACATTTTTGAGCGCGCGGCCAAGATCAGTCTCAAACCGGATTTTCTTTTTGCACTCCTCCCACTTGTCCCAGGGAATGAAAGGGTCCATCCCTCTTGCCTTCAAATCCGCATGCAGTTTAGCGTATGTGGCATCAAACGAGCCTTCCACGGCGTCGTAGACGCTGACTTCATAGCCGGCGTGGGCTGAAACCATGGCGATCTGTGTGCCCAAAATGCCGGTACCGATGACTGCTACACGTTCAAATGGTTTGTTCATACGTTCTCCTTTTCAATCCAGCTTTCAGCATGAGTGGGTCTCTGGTTGAATGGTCGCCCTGTGAACAGGAGGTTTAAAGCAAAGGAGTTTGTTTCATATCTTTTTCAAAAATTTCAAGATGGCGATGAGGCCGTCATCCCGCCATCTGGCTATCTCTTCGTTAGTGCGGCCCTGTTCGGGCGAACGATTGGCCATTTCAATGTTTACGCCGTCCTGGGCCATATCAGCCCATTCCGGAGGGAATTCCTTCCAGGCCGCCATGTCCTGCAGCCAGAGACTGGAGGAGCTGCCGACATGCTTGAGCAGGCCCTTTATCCCCCCTGCGCCGCCTCCCAACTGGTAGATGAGGACGGGGCCCATCAGCGCGTAGCGCAGGCCGGGGCCGAAGTTTACGGCTTTATCCACATCCTCCACGGTGCAGACCCCTCTCATCACCAGATCTATTACTTCACGGTAGAGGGCAATAGCGAGCCTGTTAGCAATGAATCCGAGGGCCTCCTTGCGGAGGACGACGGGTTCTTTGCCCAAAGACTTATAAAAGTCGCAGGCCCTCTTTACTGTCTCTTCGCTCGTCTTTTGCCCTTTGCTGATCTCAACAAGCGGAATAAGATAGGGAGGGTTGTAGGGATGAGCACCCAGGCATCTCTCAGGGTGTTTTGAGTATTTTGCGATCTCCGAGATCAGAAGTCCCGAGGTGCTGCTCGCAAAGACCGCGTCCGCCGGGGCGTACTTGTCCACCTCCGCAAGCAGGTTCTGTTTCACCTCATATTGTTCCAGGACCGATTCCTGGAGGTACCCGGCGTCTTTCACGGCCTCTTCAACGCTCGTCGTATATTCTGCTCGACCGAGGGCCTCCTTCATTTCTCCCGGCGAAATGATGCCTTTCGAGACGAGATATTCCAGGTTTGCTCTTACTCGATTTCCGGCTGTCGTTACGGCCTCGTCGTTTATGTCGTAGATACTGACGCGGAAACCTTTCCAGATGAAATTGGTAGCCCAGCTCGAACCGATGAGACCTCCACCCAGGACGGCAATTTTTTTGAACTCAGATGTATTCATCAATGCCTCCTTCAGCGTTTTAACCGTAAATCCAAATTCCAACAGGGAGGGCGACAATCAGGCCGAGGGTATCGGCAACGACGTGCCCAAAGAAAAGGTGTTTGTAAGCATTCCTGTGAGTGAGGCCGGCGACTGCAAGGGTGGTGATGACGACCCCGTTATGAGGCATGGCATCGAAACCGCCGGAGGCCATGGCGGCAACCCTGTGGATCAGGTCCGGACTCAGGCCGATGGCGAGATACTTGGGCACCAGGGTCTCCATGATAATTCCGAGACCCCCGGATGCGGACCCTGTGATCGCTGCCATTATGTTCGTAGCGATAGCAAGAGAGATAATCGGGTTCATGGGAAGGCTCAGCAGCCATGTGGAGACCAGCTTGAATCCGGTCGTAGCCGCAACGGCCATACCATAGCCGACGTCGGCGCAGGTATTGACAACGGGAACGACCACGTTCAGGGCGCCCTTAGTCAACGTGTCGATTACATTGGCATAATATTTCCAGAACAGGACGATACATGTCAGCACACCTCCAATCAAAGCGATAACGGCGTCTCTTTTAATATACGGAATGTCGAAATTGAGCAGTATCAGAACGACAATCGGAGGCACCAGGCTTAAGAAGACATTGGGCATGGGACCTGAAGCGGCTACTCCCGCTCCGAGGACGCCGGCTGGGGGATCCTCATAGGTTTCTCCCCTCTCTTTGGACTTTCTCAGAATGTAGCGAAAATAAAGGAGGTTAAAGATAATGACAACGACCGCCCCGGTGAGACCGACCAGCGGGGCCGAAAAAGTGGTTGAGGCCATGTACTTTGTCGGTATGATGTTCTGGATCTGAGGAGTCCCCGGGAGCATGGTCATGGTGAGCGATGACCCTCCAAATGCAAACGGCGCAAGCCAAAGATGCCACGGGAGATTCATTTCCTTGAAAAGAGGCCGCGAGATCGGGATAACTGCGAAAATGACCACGAACAGGCTCACACCGCCGTAGGTGAGACACAAGGAAACGACTGCAACTGCCAGCATCACCTTCATAGGACTGTCTCTGCCGGTCACTTTCAAAATGCCGTTAGCGATGGAGCGCGCCGCCTGTCCGTCTTCCATGAATTTGCCGAACAGGCAGCCGGCTAAAAAGATGAGGTAAAATTTGCCGGCGTAGTTTGTGAACCCTTTCATATAAGGTCCATACAACGTTTCCATAATGTTCATATTGGACAAAATGGATACGAGGAGCACGGCGAGGGGGGCGATGACGATAATATGCCACCCTCTCAACGCCAGAACGACGATGAACGCTAACGACAGAACAATTCCAATGACACTCCAGTCCATTCAATCTCCCCTTTCGTCTAGAATTAACGGCCAGTAATGCCCCGCTAGGTTCTTTTGAAGGCCTATATTGTTTCGGCGGGCAGGTCTTAAAGCGGCCCATCATCTTTTGCACCGGACAATAATAGATTGGCGGAAAAACAAATAAAGGTCAAAGGTAAAATGGCAAGCAAATTTCGTTCCATTTATCGCGATAACTGGCTTGGGAGGTATTGCAATAGCTTAACGAAGGATGGAATTAAAGCAATGATAGATCTGACCAATACAGGATACACTGATCTGTAACCAAAAAGATTCGCTTTGCGCAACAGTTTGCATTTTTGCTGCATAAATTCTGAATTGTGCAGCAGCAGGTTCGTCATGGCGTTTTTTTTGTCAGGCCAAACCACTTTCCATTAAAGAATTTTTAAGTTAAATCCGATTTATCTACTAGCGGTGGAGTGTCGAGAGCGGCAAACCCCCTGCGCAAGACCTATCGTGGCGGATAATTTACCGCCCCAAAACGGGAGAGCGTGTTCTGATGCGTTTTCTAAGCTGTCGGTGGAATTATGCAATGGGACGAAGAACTGCTGCGGCTTTCACACCCATAGCGCTGCTGGGACTGATTGCCGTCATCCTGGCCGGTTGCGCCGCATTCGGGATTACCACTCAGGAGAAAGCCACCTCGAACCGGCCGGTGCAGGAGACTATGGAAGTCTTTGCCCGGGCTTTAATCGAGCAGCATGCGATGGAAAGAATTTGCGTACTGCCTTTCACCTCTCCACCCGAGATGGACGCAGCCTGCGGCTGTCTTACGACAGCGTTTAACGCCAGACTAGAACAAAGACGCCCTTTTCGGGAGGTCATAGCACTCGCATGTCCAGTCAAGTCTGATGCCGAAGCATTGTGGTATGCCAGAAATGAGGGGTGCACACTCGTGATGCGTCCATCGCTCATTTATATGATGGACGGAACTGGAAACTTGCCCACAAAGCTTATCGTACGCACGAGGATACTGGATGCGCGAACAGGCGGAGTGCTCTGGGACATAAAACAGAATGCGTTTTCAGAGCCGGGCCCAGACGTGGACCTGACGTGGAACTCATTCAAGGGCCAACCCGCGCAAAGGTTTTATGCGCTGGCCGATTGTCTGGCTCAGCAGTTCGCTGCGTACCTGGTTCAACCATTGGAACAAAAGAAATCAAAGGAGCAGGATTCGGGAAATGGTGCGATAAACGATCTGGTTCAACGGAGGCAGCGATGAGCACAAATACGGGAGGGATTCAGCCGGTCGCAAGTGTTGGCCCCTGGGTTGCCCCGGAGGCCCATAATAAGGATGCCCCGTCTGTTTCGCGCGTCAACGGAACAGAAGGCGGCACTGCTTCAAAAGTTGGGGAATTCAATGCGGAAAGCGACGCCAACCTTTCTCTTCGCAAGTTGGGGTTTTCGGCAGAGGTCGTCGAACAAATACAATCTTTTCAGCAGGACAACCCCGGCATCGCGCTGAACTTCATGACAAATGGGGGCAAAACTACCGTTCAGATCATTAATAAAAACACCGGCAAGGTTATACGTGAAATTTCCCTGGAAAATCTTGCGCAATTATGCGGCAAAGAGGAAGCGCTCAGGGGCATCCTATTTGATGGCCAGGCTTAGGTCCATATGGTAGACTTAGACAATGACACCGAAGAGTGAAACGGCCGTACGGACGCTAGTGGCCGATGACGACGAGATTTTCCTGGAGATCCTGGCGGAGACTGTGGAGGATGCCGGGGCAACAGTTGAACTCGCTTGCGACGGTATGGCAGCCCTCGAGCAGTTGTCCGCCGGCGATTTCGATATACTCATTTCGGACCTGAACATGCCACGGATGGATGGTTTGACGCTGCTCAGGCAGGTCCGAACACTCTACCCCCACATTCTGAATATTCTTATAACGGGATTCGGAAGCCTGGAATCGGCTATTCAGGCCTTGCGGCTTGGAGCTTACGATTACATACAGAAGCCGTTCATGGTAGAACAGGTGGGCGTAACGATTCGAAACGCCGTTGACCGGGTCAAAGCATACAAGGAGAGGGCCGGGCTCCTCCTGGAGATAGAAAATCTGCACAGAAAGATCTGTTCTCTCGAGGGAAAAAGCTATCCGGAGTCAAATGTTTACGACAGCTCAGGCAACCTGATGAAAGGGCCTCTACTGGCGAATGTCCCCGGGTTTCGACCGGATGCTTTTCTGGAAAAGCCTCAGGGGAATCCGAACAGGGCGATTTCTGCCCTGGAGGCACTCAAAGGGCTCAAACGCGAGGGCATAATTTCAGATTCGGAACTCGGTAGACTCAAACAGCTCATCATAAGCAGAATAGAGTCCGGCAGGTTATGAAAATTTTGATTGTTGAAGACGATGTAATGCTCGGCGAGCTTTTACAGGAATGTCTGCTGCGGCTGGAGCACGAGCGGGTAAAGGTCTGCCAGACGGGGTGGGAAGCTTTTGAGGCGATCAATGAAGAAGCATTCGATTGCGCCTTCGTAGACTTGCGTCTCCCGGACATTGACGGACTACAGCTTTTGAGCGGAATAAAGGAACGCGAACGAAGCCTGCCGGTGGTCATGATGAGCGGCTATCCAACCATGGACTACACCATAAAGGCCATGCGCAAGGGCGCTTCTGACTTTCTCACCAAACCGTTCACACTTCAGGATGTAGCGCTCACACTTCTGCGAATCACAAAAGAACGGGAACTCCTTCTGAAAGATCTCAGCCTTCAATTCGAAACCAAGGCGCGCAAGGAACTGGAGGAGGTTAACAGGCAGCTCGAGAGCAGGGTCAACGAGCAGACCAGGCTGTTTCATTTTTCGAAGGAAATAGACGAAATCCGCTCAAGCGAAGATCTCTATCCGCGAATCGCTCAGCTTGCGTCCTCGCTCGAATCGGTCGAAAAGGTAAGGTTTTTCCTGGTCCTTCAGGACCAAAGCAGCCTCGTGGGTATGGCTGGTTGCGGATGGCAGCCCGATGATTCGTGGCCTCAAAAATTAGACCTGTCCGAAAACCGCAAACGTGAACTGCTTGGAAACGGCGCGAGTTATTCACTAATAGGTCCCGACGAAATTCAAAGTTGTTTTGAAAATGCTCCTCCACAAATCGACAGGACTCTTTCATGCTGGCCCATGCGAATCCGCGGAGAGCCATTCGGCCTGTTGATGGCATTCCACAAAAGCGGGAGTCATTCGCTGCCATCCGAAGAAGCGCGACTCTTTGATTTTCTGATCAGAAAGGCGTCTTTGGCCGTTGAGAATATGGCGCTTTACGAAAGTCTTACCAGCAATTTTTATGGAATTTTGAAATCGCTTGTGAATGCGCTGGAAGCCAAGGATCTATACACGGGGAAGCATTCTGAGAGAGTGACTCGTTACGCAACCGAGGTCGCCGGGATCCTTGGCTGCACGGGGGCCCAAATCGAATCCATGCGGACGGTGGGCTATCTCCATGATATAGGCAAGATAGGGGTTCGCGACAGTATTTTGAACAAACCGGGTCCCCTGACCAGGGAAGAGTATGAGATCGTAAAGAAGCATCCTTCGATTGGTGATTCGATCGTCTCAGAGCTTGGGTTGAGTCCCGAGGAAAGGTCGATAATAAGACATCATCACGAAAGATGGGACGGAACCGGATACCCTGACGGCCTGTCCGGCGAGCAGATCCCCATGCTTGCGAGAATAGTGAGCGTCGTCGACGCATTTGATGCGATGACGTCAAAGCGGGCCTATCGTGAAGCGATGTCGCGGGAAGAAGCCATAGCAGAGCTGAACAGAAACCGTGGCAAACAATTCGATCCCTGCTCTCTGGATGCTTTTCTGGAAGTTGTCAAAGAGATTGGGGACGGGCGCCAATAACCGGAACTACAAGTGTCCAACCCCGGGGTTTCCGGATGGACGCTAACTCGAGAACTTTGCTGCCGAACCCGGACCCTTTAGTATCGAGTATTCGTAAATCCGGCATTTGAGGAGCGCAGCGCCATCAAAGATTCATAAGGAAAGTATGGCAGCAGATAAATCGAAAGAAGAAGAGATCCTTATCCAACGATGCATCCGTGCTTTGTACGAAAAGGACCGGTTGAATTACGCGGGCAGGTTTGTGCAGGGGTTTGTGCATAATGTCAACGGCCCCCTTCAGAACCTTACCATGCTTACGGAGATGTTAATATCAGGCCTGGATCTCCAGGACCGAATATTCAGCAGTACCTCCGGGGAAAATGAAAAATGGTCTGAGCTTCTTGGCAAGCAGCGAAAGCGGCTGACCCAGATGCGCGATCAAATAACCAGCCTGGCTGCAGATTTACGAGAATTCATGCAGCTTCATGAAATTGAACGATGCGGAACGGAAATAGACATTAATTCGCTCCTGACCAGGACGGTGAAAGTGTTCCGGTCGGACCTGTTTTTTAAGCACCATGTCAAGTTGGAACTCCGTCTGGAAAAAAACCTTCCACACATAAAGGCGCTCGGCAAAGATATCGTTCCAGCGGTCTTCCACCTATTCCAGAACGCCATAACCGCCCTGAAGGATTCGCCAAAGAAGGAAATGATCGTCGAGAGTCGCATGCAGTGCGGCGAGATAGTCGTAAGAATAATCGATTCAGGTTTGGGGCCGGCGGAAGGGCTGCGGCAGGACATTCTTTTCGACCTGTTCGAATCGGGATGGCCCAAAACCGGCGGTGATGCAAGCCGCGATGACCAGCATCTCGGGTTCGGACTTTATGCTGCAAGGCAGCTCCTTTTGCCCTATGGGTTCAGCGTAAGCCTTGAAAGAACTGACGAGGGAACTGCAGCGATTATACGCATGTCTGTGACAAACAAATCGGCATAAAATTCCAAGCGCCGGAAAAAGTTTCCTTTTTGGTATTGCGTCTTAAAGGACCCGCAGGACTCATCCCATGCGGCGTCTCACAACAGCCACGGCCCCCGGTTTTCATTCATCAATTTACTCCGTTTGGCAAGGTATTTGCTTAAGATTATTTCGGCTCTGATATCATGCAGGAGTTCGGCGCAGGGTAGCGGCTCAAGACCCTGCCGAGATGACGGCTGGATTGCATATGGAGGTCGAATGAAGCGCTATGAAAATAGATGATGTCCTGGGAGGTCAACCTGTACAGGAGAGCAAACAGTCAGAGGAGTCCCAGAGCGCCGGTGCGAGCGATTCCTTCGCCTTGCTGCTTCAAGGTGAAATCGCGGGACAGGCGCAACAGGTTTCCACGGAAGGAACTGTCAACGGACTGGCGGATTTTCCCGGCATTTGGGGGGTCCAATCCCCGGCCTCGAGTCCATCGCAGGCGACCGGGCTGTCCCAGGCGGTTTCCACCCTTGATGGCGTTCTGGCGCAGTTTGATTCTTTGAAAGATGCGCTCCAGGGAGTCAAATCTCCAAAGGAAATCAGCGCCATGATTGAACAGATATCTGCCCAAACGGCCGGTCTGGACGACAAAATGAACGGCCTTCCCGCCGATCATCAGCTAAGGGACCTGGCCGAAGAATTCAAGGTCTCTGCATATATGGAATCGGTTAAGTGGAATCGGGGCGATTATTTGTAATGCGGTGACCGATGAAGGGTGAACATAAGAAGACTTAAAGGACCCAAGCGCGGGGAAGGCTGATGAAAAGGAACACATTTGTTTCTATCGTTCTCACTTTGGGCCTCCTCTTTGGAGGATGGCGGGTGTGCGCCGCTTCCGGTTCGGAGACGCCCGGCGCACCATTTGAGATTCAAACCCGGCAAGAAGTGATCGATCATATTTCATGCCTGGATCGAATGCCTGATTACCTCTGTTCGTGGTGTCAAAGTGCGCCGGTACGTGAGTTGCTGCTCCTTGCAGATCGAACCGAAAAAGAAGACCGCATTATATTGGGCACCGATCCTGAGATGGAACGGGCAATGGACGATCAAATAAAGCAAGAACAGGAAAAGGAAGACAAGGCATGGAAAATGCTGGAGAACATGAATATTTACAAGGATAACCAGAAAGGTCGCAACTCAACCCCGCAGGACAAAGTCCCTAGGCCACAAAGCGGCGGTTCCTGAAAAAGAATTATAATTCCATCTCCAGGGCGTCTTCAATTACAACCTCGAGTTCGGCCAGCAAGATTTCCTTGACAGACATTGCATCAACTTCCGGCAAGGCGGCTATAACTATTGAGGGGTCGGCCTTAAGGCTTGGGCCTGTTTTTGCACAGACATTGTCGACTATGCGTACGGCCATAAGCAGCGCGTCTGCACCGTCCACGTCTTCAGCGTGATGATTCTTTACAACGTCGCAGTAAACCTGGGGTATGCTCCATTCGTTCATCAGGGCATATCCCTGTTCGACGTGCATGGAATTGAGTATCTCAAGTATGAACGACTCCGAGATATCTATATCCTGATTTTCGGACCTTATTGTTTCAAACACCCGAAGGAGCAGCAGCTTACCGATATCGTGGAAAAGACCTGCAAGAAAACCTTCATCTGCTAATTCCGAACATCCGGTTTTGCGCAAGAGCCATTGTGAACCCTTGGCAGTGGCCAGGGCGTGTTGCCAAAGGACCTTCAGGTACTGGGCTATAACCGGATCGTGTGAGACATAGCAATCCTTCTGGCTGCTTGCAACCATGAAGTTGAACACCTGGTTGACGCCAAGCCGCATAATTGACTCTCTTATAGTGCGCACCTTGTTCAGACCCGCAAAAAATGCCGAATTGGCAAGCTTAAGCATCTGACCGGCCAATGCCTGGTCCTTGGCAATTATTGCCGCAATGTTATTGATCGAGCTGTTTTCATCTGCGATCATTCCGTGCAGCTCATGCGCCACTTTAGGGAATACCGGAAGATTCGTTGTCTCTGAGGTGGCGTATTCCTCAACCATTTCCAATAATGAGATGTTCTTTTTCATTGTTTTCATTACTCTCTACCCAGGAGGCGGTTAAGTTCCGGGGTCGGTCTGGGTTTGCCCACACGCGGAAGAAACCTTGACACTTCCTGGAGGGTGGTCAATCCGTCCGCGGCCTTCATAATTCCATCTTCCAGAAGGGTCACGAGACCCGAAGTTTCCGTACTGATCCGTCTTATATCGTGAGATGTCTTTTTATTCAGGATTGCGTCCTTTATGGGTTCATTCAAAACTAAAAGTTCGAATACTCCGGTCCGCCCCCTATAGCCGGTAAAGCCGCATTCCGGACACCCGCGGCCGGATTTGAAGCTTGTTCCCTTTATATCGCCGGCGCCGTAGCCGAGCCTGCGGAGATCGGCAGGTTGAGGTATATAATCCTCCGAGCAGTTTGGACAAACTTTCCTCAGGAGCCTTTGAGCGACCACACAGATGAGAGTTGAAGAGATCAGGAATGTTTCTATGTTCATGTTCAACAGGCGGATCAGCCCCCCGACGCTGTCATCGGCGTGAAACGTACCGAGTACCTTACGACCGGTCAAAGAAGACTCAAAGCATTTTCCCGCCGAAAAGCCGTCGCGTATCTCCCCGAGCACTATAATGTCGGGGTCCTGGCAGATCAGATGATTGAAGCTTTCCTCAAAGGTCAGGTTCATTTCCGGGGCTAAGGAGCATTGAGCTATCCCGTCAATGAGGTGTTCAACCGGGTCCTCAATCGTTATTACACTGGTATTTGCATTTTCGAGATAATTGATTGAACTGTAGAGGGTGGTCGTTTTTCCTGACCCCGTCGGGCCCGTTACGAGGACTACACCGCCCGGAGAGTCAATAGCGTCGAATTTGAACCTTTCGAGCATTTTCGGATACATCCCGATCTCATCCAGGCCCATCGGCCGTGCTTTCCTTCCCGTCACCCTCAAAACGGTTTTCTCCCCCCACACGGTTACGAAGAATGAGACCCTGATGTCCAGCGAAGATTCAGTTTGTGGGACCTCGAAGTCAATTCTGCCGACCTGGTGCCGTTTCTTTTCAGCTACGTCAGCCCCTGACAGCACCTTAAGCCGATTTATGATTGGAGTTCCCATTTGCATAGGGAAGTCCCTTTGGTGGACCAGGACCCCGTCGAGGCGAAATCGGACGCGTATCCTATCTTTCATGGGCTCTATATGGATGTCGCTCGCATTGCATTTTATCGCCTCCTGAATGATGCTGTTTACCACTTCCACGACCGACTTCTCGTCGGGCTGGCTTGTCTTGGCCAGGGCGGCTTCGCGTTCGATGGCGCCTAATATCTTGTGGAAATCGGATTTCGAGCAGATGACAGGTTTGACTTTGCCAAAGATTGTCTCTGCAGCATCGAGGCTTTCGCGGTTCGCGGGATCGACAAAGGCTACGGTAACTTTTCCATCCGTGCGCCCAATCGGCAGAAATTGATGAAGGGAGTACCTCTGGGGAGGGACTTTTCTGAGCAGATGAGGGTCCATGCGGGAGATTTCGAGCTCATAATACGGAAGCCCCAGCTGGTAGGAAAGCACTTCCAGCAGGCTGCGTTCTTCAATTAAGCCTTCTTCCACCAGCACCTCACCGATGGTTTTTTTTGCGACGGCTTCCTTTTGCAGACGAATTGCGGTCTCGACGTCATTGTCATTGATGAGGCCGAGCTCTACAAGAAGCGCTCCAATTTTAACATCGACCTTGCTTTCGGACAGGGTATCCTGAAGCTGTTCATGGGTGATGTATTTAAGCTCCTGCATGACCTGGGTGAGGGTCTTGCCGCTCGCCAGCTTCGAATGAACTCTTTTTGCATATTTGAGTTTTTGCTCGTCGAGATACCCTTTTTTGATCAGCATCTCGTATATCACCGCGGACTGCTCTTCCGGGTCGGGTGCCGGTTCGAAGTCGACTGTCTTGACAGCGGACTGCTCAATTTCCGAGAAATTCAGAACGCTTTGGTTTTCCACCTGGAGTCCCCTTTGACGGATAAATGGATATTCTTTAGCCACCTAAGTTAGAATCGGAACCTTCGTATAAAGACTTTAGCGGATTCGAGTCAAAGGCGTAGACAGGTGAATGCCTTCACACGGAGGTCCCGGAGGCCGGGAGAGGAAGGCGGGAGAATGGTTTTTATAACATCTGTTCTCTCAATCATTGATTTCCCTCCCTGATCAAATCTCGCCTTGAAAGAGATGTTTTGCACAAGGAATTACTCGAACTCTGTTTCGACCATCCTCCTTTGCCAGGTATAATGCTTCGTCGACCCTTTTGAACGGTTCTTCCGGATCAGTGTCATTGGGCAACACCTCGGTGACACCCAGGCTGACAGTTACACGTATTATTTTCTCCTGGTAGTGAAAACGGGTTTTCTCTACATTGTCCCGAACCTTTTCGGCAACGTTCCACGCGTTTGCGGAATCGCTTCCGTGAATGATTGCGATCAACTCTTCTCCTCCGTAGCGTGCTACGAAATCAGATTGACGCAAAGAGGATTTTAAGATTTGCGCTATCTCTTTCAGGCATTTGTCGCCCGCGATATGTCCATGCTCGTCGTTTACCCTCTTGAAATGATCGATATCTACCAGAATGAGACTCAATTTGTCCCCGCCACGGTGATATCGTCTCAACTCCTCTCTTATCTGTAAATCATAGGCGCGGCGGTTATTTATCTGAGTTAGTTCATCCAGCATTACTACTTTTTCCAAAGACTCGGCTCGTTTTGTAACCTGAACTATTTCTTTATTGTATATATTGAGATTATACTGAAGGCGTTCAATTTTAGTGTCTGCTTCCTGCAGCCGGACAGTGTCAGACTTCTTCTTTATTTCAATTGCTTTGGAAATAGTGACCAGCTTTGAGGAAATTATAGTACGGATATCCTGTTGACTCTTGTCTAAAGTGAACGTACTATTCAGCTCATCTGTATGCGATAATAAAGTTGTATGAAAATCATTGCTTATTTTGTTGGTTTCCTGGTTGTAGATGTGGAATGCGGATAACTGTTCTTCCATTTCACACAAGTCTTTACTAAGTTCGACAAGAAAATCATTCGAATACTGCGCTCGCTCGATAGTTCGATTAATCGATTCAATAACAATTGCGGCAATTTGTTTTCCAAGCAGATGCATGCTTCGAAGTGATTGACATTCGCTTATCTCTTTCTGCAACTTGCAAAATCGGCTTTCGCAGTTTCCCGGTATCACAGGTCCAAGACTATCGAGTATTTTCAAAAAGAGGTTCTGAAGCTCAGGAATCCCTTCGAAAGGTTCCGATTCGGGCAATGAGGAAAAGGCCGTCCTCCTGCGGAGCGCATCAGGTCCCTGATCTCCTCCGTTTGACGATCCGTCTGCAGGGGAGATATCATCCGTAGTGAGGTAAGCCATCTCGGATTCTTTCAAATTTTCCGATTTGGGCAGTGATACACGTGCCGGTCCCCTGGCCGGAGCGGATAATATTTGACGTTCATGATTCGCCGGTTCAGGGCGGAGCAAAGAAAGAATATCTTTTCTGGCAGAAAGAGCCTCTGTGAGAGTTGCTACCGTAATAGGCCGCTTTACCGCGGAGAATTCGCTGAGCGTATCGATCAATGCTTCAGAAAGCACTTCAAGCGGCACCATCAGTTACTCCCTACGAAAGACGTGAAGATGCAAACCTAGCATTGTTGCCGAAAGAGAATTCCGACAAGTGCTGCTATTGAAATTCGGCAAAAGAGTCCTAATACTTCACGCCAATATGCATTTTGCGAACAAAAATTGTGTCGGCTTTTCAACTTTTCTTCTTCTGCCTGGTCCATGCTATTGTCAGAGATGAGTATTCAGAGACGAAATAATTCTCAAGTCTTTGCATATCCATCCCGATAATCTTGACGTTGGACTATTCTTTTCTGAATCGCCTGTACCGGTGCATATGGTCCACGGGGGTGGAGATTCCGGCGCAAATGCCGTTCAGTGGAGAATGTTCGAGAGCGGAGGGTTAGATGACTTTCTGGGAAGCAACCGGAAAAAGAACCGACAATCAAGCCTTGAATATGGATGGAGAAAAGGATCTGGACTCCGATGCCGAAGAGCTCAGAATTCCTTTCAGGATAGATGACGGAATAGTAGTACGGGCCATTGCCGGATCGGCGCGAGTCTTCTCATCCAGGATTGTAGGTGCAATGTCCGGTCAGTTCATCCTTATCACAGAGCCGGCTGCAAAGATAAGCGAGACAGTTTCGGCCGTTCTCGATGGGAACTTCCTGTGCTCCTACTTCTGCGAAGGCTACCTCTATACATTTCACAGCAGATACCGAAACCGCCTGATGAACGATATCGTCTGCATAGAGTATCCCAAAGAGGCGGAAGTCCGCCAGATCAGGAAGGATCGCAGGATCAAGGTCAACATTGAAACAAAAGTTTTTGTTTGCGACAGTAGTGAATCATTTTTGGCTGACATGATAGACATTAGCCGCGGCGGGTGCCGCCTGGTCTTTAATCACCGCGGGGCCATGAAAAAAGGAACCGACGTTTTGTTGACATTCAGCCTCCCAAACGAAGCTGTTATTAAAAGACTCCAGTCAAATTTAGTAAGAATCAAATACTCCAGGGACAACCAAACAACCGATGTCGGCTTGTCATTCACCGGGCAAGGCAGCGAAGTTGCAAAAGTTGCCGATTTCTGCGAATTTTGCACATACTTTGAAGTGGAATGAAGCCATGCACACACATCAACGAGTCATCAGCGGACCTGAGGGGGCGCATTCTCCAGGTTTAAGCGCGTGGATCCCGGTTGGGACTGAAAACATGGCGAACAATCAGTTTGAGGGCAAACTCGAAAATAATAAGGCCTCTTATGGAGAGGCAAAGTGACAAGAATTCCTCTTAGAATAGATGACGAAATAATCGTGAGGTCCCTGGCCATCTCCGCGCACAGGGCCAAATCGAGGATCGTAGGCGCGGACCACGGTAAACTCATTCTGATTAAAGAGCCCGTCGTGGTGGTTAACGACAGGTTCCTGGCCATTTTCGATCATGACTTCGAGTGCGCCTATTTCAACGAAGGATACCGATACAACTTTGTTAGCCGGTACCGGAGCCATGTGGTAGACGATATCGTTTGTATAGAATATCCCAAAGAAGCAGAAGTCCACCAGATCAGGAAACATCGCAGGATCAAGGTCAATATCGAAGCGAAATTCACTGTTTCCGGATACCCGAGCTGGCTTTCCGCGGACATGGCGGATATAAGCAAGGGCGGGTGTCGCCTGATCCTGAAATCGAAAGTAAACATGAAAATGGGACTGAGGGTCCTCCTGGTATTCAGCCTTCCCAATAACGAAGTCGTTGACGAGCTCAAAGCGGAAGTCCTGAGTTGCAGATCGATCGACTGTGGCGAATCAACGGAAATAGGCTTGTCCTTTTCCGGCCCACGGCGTGAACTCTCCAAAATTTCAGATTTCTGTGAGTTCTGCATGTTTTTTGACGTTGAGTAGCTTTTATAAATGAGAGAAAAATGATGCCATTTAAGGATGCGCCATTCTGTGGCGATGGTGGAGAAAGTTGTTCATGTCCCTTTGTGGTACCCGCAAACCATGAAAAGTCACGATATCCCGGCAGGAGCGGGCCTTGCCCGCGATAAGCTTTCTATCCCTCAAATTGACGCCCTGCGCGTCCTGGCCATGCTTTCCATTTTCATGCAGCACCTGTGGCTGACCGTTATTCCGAGCCCGGAGACCACCCTCCAAAGACTATTGAGACCTGTATTCACCACCGGGTCGGACGGCGTCATACTTTTCAACATCATCTCGGGCTTTCTATTGGCGCTGCCGCATCTGGGCCGGGAGCAGCGCTCCTTCGAAGGCTATCCCTCTTTCTTGCGAAAGCGTTTCTTTCGTATCATTCCGCCCTACTATCTTGCGCTTGTCTTTTTCACGATAGCCAATATGCTTCGCTTTGCATATCCGCTTGTCCCTGCGCTCGTGCTCCTGGCAGAGCATCTTTTCTTTGTGAACTCCCTGGATTACTCCAATATGCTCACGAATTTTTCCCATTTCTGGTACCTGGGCCTTCTCGCTCAGTTTTACCTGGTCTTTCCGCTCATACTCCGCGTCTTCCTTCGAATAGGACCAACCAGGGCCGCTTTGTCGATCATAGGTCTTTGCTGGGGAAGCTGGATTTTAATCGCGTGGCGTTTTCATGAAATTCCGGGTTCGTATCCGGGCGTCCTTGAAAACGTGATGCATTTCAATCTGCCCGGCCGTCTGCCCGAGTTTGCCATAGGGATGTGGCTGGCTTCTGTTTGGGCCCCATCGGTTTCGTACTGGCGATGCATTGCTTCAAACAAGGCATTATCGGCTTTTTGCATTGCGGCGGGCTTCTATGTGGTTGCCGGGCACCCCTTCTTGAAAGTGATGAATCTCGCGTTTTTCCATATCTACGATGTTCCGATCTGCATGTTCTTCTTTTTGCTGTTCATGTCGCCGTTTGGCGCCGAAGCAGGAAGACCCGCCCTGGTCAGGAACTTCAGCAGCCATTCATATTCGGTCTATATCGTTCACCACCCCATCTTCAGCTATGTGGGCGTGATGCGGTCAACGGTCGTCCATACCCTTGGCAATTTTACGTTCCTGGCAATATTGCTCCTGCCGCTCACTTATCTGGCAGCCGTAATTCTCGACCGGGCTTCGGCATCGGTCCTGATGATGCTCCAGAGCAAAAGGGAACGCACTGTATCTTGATAACGTCGGACTAACGCGTTTTGGTTTTTTCCAGAAAACCGTTCAGGGCGGATTCCGAAAACTGCATGAACCGGTCGAAAAACTCCTGTGAGTATCCTCTTACAAATTCTTCCCCGTCACGGCTGATTGCCGTATACATGTAGACGACTTCGGCGTCCGTGTTTCCGGCCTCATTTGGTGTGAGTCGGATAGTGATCCTGGCGACAGTCATGCCGGGAGAGACTTTTATTATTTCAAGCCTGTGGCGAACGCGGTCAAATTCGGTGATTACCCAAACGGATTCGGGCTCCTCCCTGCCCGTTGTAAAAATACAGTTGCTTTCGGCAAAGCCGGACATGGTATAGACGGTCAGGGGGTCCCAGCCTTCGGCCCATTCCCGTTCACGGACCGGGCACAAAAGCTGGAAAACTTCAGATGGATTGCCGTGCAGCTTCTGGATGTAGCTTCTTCTAACCCGAACGGGTTCGACAATCTGCATAAGATTCTATTCTCCGGTGCCTTGAGGGCGCATAAAGATGTTAGGATGGAATCAATCGCCAGGATATTTTATTCTAAGGACAATCATTATGTCGAATGCTCCTTTTGTCCTGTTAGTCAATCCCTGGATCACCGACTTTGCGGCTTTCGATCTCTGGACGAAGCCGATGGGGCTGCTTCTGCTCGCGTCTTTGTTACGGGAAGGAGGCTGCGGGGTTGAACTGATCGACTGCCTGGACCGGCGGGATCCTTTCACTAACTCTCATCCGGAAATCCTGCGTGGCGGAGACAAAAAATTCGGGACCGGCAAGTACCCCAGGATGAGTCTTCCGAAACCGGGCCCATACGTCGATTTCCCCCGTTATTTCTACCGGCATGGAATTCACCCGGAGAGTTTCCGCCGCAAGCTTTTGGAAATTGGAAGGCCTGATTTGGTCTGGATCACATCCAGCATGACTTACTGGTATCCGGGAGTGTCGGAGGCGGTTCGGAACGTGCGCGAAATTTTTCCGGGCGTACAGGTCTGGCTTGGCGGCATATACGCAATGCTTTGTCCGGCTCATGCCAAACGATTCAGTTGGGCCGACCGCGTCATTACCGAGGAGATCTCCGGCCTGCCGAAAACTATCTTCGATGCAACCGGTTTCCAGGTACGAAACGCAAACGCATGGGGTGATTTTGCTTCCCTGCCGTTTCCGGCCCTGGATCTCTTTAGACACGGACTCGATTACGCACCGATTCTAACCGGGGTCGGTTGTCCTTACAGATGCCCCTTTTGTGCTTCCGCCACACTTCAGCCGAAGCGTGTGCGGTTCGGGGCCGAGCGCATCTTCAACGAAATTGCCGGAAACCATTATGAAATGGGGGTAAGCGATTTCGCGTTCTACGATGACGCGCTGCTGCTCGACGCCGATCATACGCTCAGGCCTGCGCTGGAAAGAATCGCGCACGATGGTCCCGCTGTCCGGTTCCACGCCCCCAATGCCCTTCACGTCCGCGCGCTTTCAAAAGACTGGTGCGAGTTGCTGCATGCGGCAGGCTTCAAAACGATTCGGCTCGGACTGGAGACCGCAATCGAAAATAAGAGCCGTGAGTGGGGCGGCAAGGTCGATACCGGGATGTACCTGAAAGCGGTGGAAAACCTTTTTGAGGCCGGTTTTTCAGCGGATGATATTGGGGTCTACCTGCTCTGCGGTGTGCCGGGCCAAACCCCGGAAGAAGTCTCCGAGTCCATCCGGGTTGTTCGGCAAAGCGGGGTCCAGCCGCACATCGCCGAATACTCCCCCATTCCCGGGACCGCGATGTGGGAACATGCCGCCGCCATCTCGCCATTCGATATCAGGATGGAACCACTCTATCACAACAACACCTTTTTTGCCTGCCGCCGCCCCGGTTTTACCTATGAAGATATGGTATCGCTGAAAAAAGAAGCGACGGGCGAGGAGCGGGGAGCGGTTTTGCAGTGAGCAGTGAACAGTTAATTCAAACTGCTTGGTTCAATACACAGATGGACAGGAATGAGCGCATTTCTATAGGGGCCAGGGGGGTGATATTATGCCGGGAATAAATAAGAAATCAGTATCTCTAGTTCTCGGAAGCGGTGGGGCTCGAGGTTTGGCTCACATTGGCGTGATCCATTGGCTTGAAGAAAACGATTTCAAAATAGGTTCAATAGCCGGCTGCTCAATTGGCGCGCTGATAGGAGGCATATATGCAGCCGGGAAACTGGATGAATACGAGCAATGGGTGCGGGCCATAACGAAAGTCGACATAGTAGCTTTGCTGGATTTGTCATGGGGAAAAAGCGGGCTGGTAAAAGGTGATAAAATTATTAATACCTTAATCAATCTGGTTGGAGAACGCTTGATCGAGGAGCTGCCAATTCCGTATACTGCTGTAGCTACTGATCTAAAAGGTCAGAGAGAAATATGGATAAAGTCAGGTAGTCTTTTTTTTGCCATAAGAGCAGCTATATCAATTCCTCTTTTCTTCACTCCATTTAATCACAAAGGAATCGACCTTATCGACGGTGGAGTATTGAATCCAGTGCCTATTGCTCCAACGTTTTGCGATCAAACCGATATGACTATTGCTGTAGACCTGAACGGCCCCGCGGATAGCCGAGGAAAACTGAAAGGCAAAAGTTCTGCGCCGGCATCTTATCCATCACCGTTGCGTGATAAGATCAATAGTTTCGTAAACCATCTCCGCCCGTCCAGGCCTATCAGCAGGGGTAAACAATGGGGGATGTACGATATCGCCATGCAGGCGTTCGAGGCTATGCAGAGTACCATAGCACGGCAAAAACTTGCTGCTTACCCACCAGACATACTCATAGAAATTCCCAGGAACGCATGTCGCACATTGGAGTTTGACAGGGCATCCGAAATGATTGAACTGGGCTACAGAAAGGCCCAGGAGTGCGTATCTTAAACCGATTCGAGTTCAAGATAAGGCGTACTGCAATTTCTTACGCCTCGTTGTCTCCGTGAGCTTCGCAGTTATTTCGCTCACGCATGGGACTGGAGACTCAGTCCTCAGCACTCAGTCCTGCCCCTGCCTCACTCCATCTCCGGCGAAAATGCCACGACGTCGTCGATGCTTTCGGCGCCTGAGAGGAGCATTACGAACCGGTCCACGCCGAAGGCGATCCCTGCACAGGGGCCAAGATGTTCAATGCTTGCCAGGAAGGCTTCAGGCATGGAATAGCCGATCCCCTCCATTTTCTGTTTCTCCGCGATTGCAGATTGGAAACGAGCCCTTTGTTCAACCGGGTCCGTCAGTTCGCTGAACCCGTTGGCAAGTTCGATTCCTGCCCAGAAAAGCTCAAATCTTTCCGCCACCTCGGGATCGTCCGGTTTTACTCGGGCAAGGGCGGCCCGGTTTCTCGGATAGTTCTCCAGTATGCACGGGACCGGGAAGCCAAGGTTTGGTTCCACTTTTTGAACCATATCCAGGTCAAAGCTGTCCTGGTCCGGATCAGGGCCGGGGTCCCATCCGGCAAACTTCTTGAACGCGTCCCGGACCGAATAGATCTCCCACGGGCTTTGAAAGTCAAGCAGCACGCCCCTGAAACGAGGACTAAGGACTCCCTCCCGGGTCGGGATAAATTCGGACTGAGGAGTGAGTAGCTCATTGCACGTGAACCGCACCAACTTTCGGCAATCCTGCTGCAAGTCTTTATAGTTCGCCCCGAGCCGATACCATTCAAGAATGGTGAACTCGGGGTGATGGAGTCTGCCGCGTTCGCCTTCGCGAAATGCGCGGGTTATCTGGAAGATTTTTTCAAACCCGGCGGCAAGCATCCGTTTCATATGAAGTTCGGGGCTGGTGGAAAGAAAACGGCCGGAATCAGCGGCGATCGGCCTGATGTGGACTTCGGGGGCAGGAGCTGCGGTGAGCAGGGGTGTCTGGACTTCAAGGAAGCCTTCACCGTCGAAGAAGGCGCGAATCAGCTTTAGCGTTTGGCCTCGTATTTCAAGAAAGCGCCTCCTGGAGCGAAGGACCTCCCTTTCATCCTCGTCAGATGAACTCATAACCGACGCTTCTCATCATACCTTGACCCGCTCCACATACTGGCCGGTCCTCGTATCGATCCGGACTGTTTCACCTTCTTCAACGAACAGGGGCACCTGGATGACATAGCCGGTTTCGAGCGTCGCCGGCTTGGTCGACCCTGATGCAGTATCGCCCTTTATTCCGGGGTCGGACGTCACGATTTTCAGGTCGACGAAATTGGGCAAAGTCAGCCCGATCGGCCGGCCCTGGAACAAAAGCGCGCTCACGTTCAGATTTTCAGTCAGAAAGTTCGATGCGTCCCCGACGGCGGCGACTGACATTTCAATCTGCTCAAAGCTGGACATGTTCATGAAGTGGTAGGTTTCGCCGTCGTTGTAAAGATACTGCATGTCCTGCTCTTCGAGGTCGGCGGCGTTGAATTTGTCGCCGGACCGATAGGTGCGGTCGAACTGTATGCCCGTAATCATGTTCTTGAGCCGGCAGCGGTACAGAGCCTGGCCCTTTCCGGGCTTGGTAAATTCGAAATCCACAATGAGATAAGGGTCTCCGTCGATTTCAAGTTTTACGCCCTTTCGCAATTCGCCCGCAGTAAGAACGCCTGCCATTTAGATGGTCCTTTCGCAGCATTAATTTATATAAACTAGACATTCTAATGGCAATTTGACAGAATGGTCAACATAGTTTTGGTTATCCAGGTTTATCATGAAGCCGGATTATAATTATTTTAAATCAATAGGATTGAGTCGTGCAGCCGGTTGCGGCCGGCCCAAAAAGGAGGAAGACCAATGAGTGAGATTCTTTCTGTCAAGGCAAGAGAAATCCTGGACTCTCGGGGAAATCCCACCGTCGAGACCGAAGTGCTTCTGGACAGCGGCTATCTTGGATCGGCTGCCGTGCCTTCGGGTGCATCAACCGGCTCCAGGGAAGCGATCGAACTTCGGGATGGCGATTCGGACCGTTATCAGGGAAAGGGCGTCCTTAAAGCGGTGCTGAACGTCAATGAGGAGATCGGACCAAAGCTCATGGGCCTCGAAGCTACCGATCAGACAGGAATAGACCAGTTCATGATCGACCTTGACGGAACCGAAAACAAGAGCCGCTTTGGAGCAAACGCGATCCTTTCGGTCAGCATGGCGGTTGCCAAGGCTGCTGCTGCTGAATGCGAACTGCCCCTGTACCGCTACCTTGGAGGCGTATCCGCTTTTCTTTTGCCGGTGCCGATGATGAACGTTTTGAACGGGGGGGCTCATGCGGACAACAACCTCGATATCCAGGAATTCATGATAGTCCCTGTGGGAGCGCCCAGTTTCCGTGAAGCGTTGCGCATGGGAGCGGAAACTTTTCATACCCTCAAGAAGGTGCTCAAGTCCAAGGGACTGAATACGGCGGTGGGAGACGAGGGCGGCTTCGCCCCGAACCTGCGTTCCAACGAGGAGGCAATGGAGATTCTGATGCAGGCGATCGACGCGGCTGGATACAGGCCGGGCGAAGATATTTTCATTGCTCTCGACCCCGCTGCGAGCGAATTTTATGAAAACGGCGTCTATGAGCTCAAAGCCGAGGCAAAGCCGGCGAAGAGCGCGCAGGAGTTAATTGAATTCTACAGCACGTGGGCCGACCGCTACCCGCTGATTTCCATCGAGGACGGAATGGCCGAAGGAGACTGGGAAGGCTGGAAGGCGCTCACAGAAAAGCTCGGGGCCAACCTTCAACTGGTGGGAGACGATATTTTCGTCACCAACACGAGAATAATCTCCAGAGGCATTACGGAAGGAATCGCCAACTCCGTCCTGATAAAGCTCAACCAGATAGGCACCATAACCGAGACGATGCAGGCGATAAACATGGCCCACCGGGCCGGTTATACGACCGTAATCTCACACCGGTCGGGAGAGACGGAAGATACCACGATCGCCGATCTGGCCGTGGCAGTTGGAAGCGGCCAGATAAAGACGGGATCGCTCTCCAGGTCCGACCGGCTCTCAAAGTACAATCAGTTGCTTCGAATAGAAGAGGAGCTTGACAGCTCCGGCTGCTACGCTGGTCTTTCCGGTTTTCGGCTGGTTCAAAGCTGACAGGGGCGGTGAAGGGTGAAGGGTGAAGGGCAGGTGCCGGGTATCGGAAAACCTGCATCTGACTCCCGTACCCGACATCCGTGCTTGACATAACTAGTGTTTTTAAGTACATTTTTCAGGTTAGCAGAGGCGGCATACCCAAGTGGCAAGGGAGCGGTCTGCAAAACCGTTATACAGCGGTTCAAATCCGCTTGCCGCCTCCAGAAAATTCAAGGGGTCAGCTCATATCGGGCTGACCTCTTTTTGCATTTCTTGGCTTGCCAGTTGCGGCTGGGTTGCGTTTAGTTGCTTTGCCGGACTCGTCAATCTAAACTTTCTCGTCCGTACTTTTTGAGTCGCCGATACAGAGTGCTCCGCGATATACCGAGCGACCTGGCCGCCTGTTGCAGTTCCCCACAGCGGCGAACAGCTTCCAAAATAGCCTCCTTCTCAACCTCTTCGATATTCGATTGCCTGCCGTCGTGGGGAAACTTATCGGCCGGCATGCGTGATTCGGCGCACAGAAAGTCGGGCAGGTGCTGTTCCTCGATAATGCCTCCATCAACAAGGCTGATAGCACGCGCCAGGACATTTTCCAACTGACGAACATTGCCGGGCCAGTTATAGCTGCACAAGCGTTTAAAGACTGGACGCGAAACACCGGTTACAGATTTGCCGAAGCGCGCCGAAATACTGGTTACAAGATGGTCGACCAACTGTGTGATGTCCCCGATTCTCTCGCGCAAGGGCGGGATGCGAATCTCGAACACATTAAGGCGGTAAAACAGGTCCTGGCGAAAGTTACCCTTGGGAACTTCGACTGCCAGGTCTTTGCTTGTTGCCGCGATCACTCGAACATTGATCGGTGTTGAGCGATGTCCACCGATCCTCACCACCGATCGCTCCTGCAGTACCCTCAGCAACACTGTCTGGATGTTGAGAGGCATCTCCCCAATTTCATCGAGGAAAATGGTTCCATCGTTTGCAAGCTCGAATTTGCCTGGGCGTCCATTCCTGCTCGCGCCGGTAAAGGATCCGCCCTCGTAGCCAAACAATTCGCTCTCGATGAGTGTTTCGGGAATCGCGGCGCAGTTCAAAGCTACGAAGGGCTGGCCGGCAAGGCTGGCGTTATGAATAGCCTGAGCGAAGAGTTCCTTCCCCGTTCCGCTCTCCCCCAGAATCAGCACCGATTGCGCGTTTCGGGCTGCAACCTGCGCAAGATGGATTGCCCGTTGTATCGCAGAGCTTTGCCCAATGATGTTCGAAAAGATGAATCTGGCTTCCGCGCCGGTGATTTGGTTCACCACCCTTTGCAGTTTCTTCATCTCCTTCAAGGTAGCAACCGCCCCGACCACCTGGCCATTGGCCAGAATGATGGGCTTGGCACTGACGTGACAGTTAATATAACCGCGCCTGGTCTCCATAGCGGTTTCAACGTCGTTCACCGGTTTACCGCCGGCCACGACTCTTTTGAACAGCGGCTGCTTGCCGACAAACTCCAGAATGTCTTTTCCCCGTGCGTACAAGGTGTCCGTGGCCAGAATATTGGCTGCCTCCGAATTGATTTCCTTGATTAATCCATTGGAATCAATGGCTACAATGCCATCTGAGATCGAATTGATTACCGTTCTCAGGTATTCGTTGGCCAGCCAGATCTGCCGATGGCCCTCCTCGATGCGTATCTGATTCGTGATCGCCTTGCTCGCCACAACCACGAGACACAAGGTGTGAAGGTGGGCTTCTTGGCGGGGTCCGCTCAGGCAGAGAGTTCCGAGCAGACGGTTGTCATGATCGAAGATCGGGGCTGCAGAACAGGTTAGATCGTGGTCCTTTTCAAAGTAGTGTTCGCAGCCAACGACCTGAACCGGCAGACCAACTCGGAGGGCAAGTCCGATCGCCCCTGTTCCCGCCTGTTCTTCCCCCCACATTCCACCGACTCGCAGGTTTCCTTCCAGGCCGGCGTCTCTCAATTTTCCGCCCGACAGCATTTCAAGAATCACACCGTCGTCATCGGTGAGTAACGTCAGAAAGCCCAAATCTTTTACGAGAGCCTGCAGTTCATCGAGGATCGGCACAGCGACGGTCAACAGGTCCCGGTTTCGCGCTACGCGGCGCTCCAGTTCTTCTCGCTCGACAACCGCGACGGCGGGTTCCCGTTTGGGATCATGTCCAAGAGCTCGGCAACGCACCCAGGACTGGGCAATCAGAGGCGCCACGTCAGGGACACACTCTCCCGTACTGACGAACTTGTTCCAAGCCTCTTTGTCGTGCATGCTGTCAATCGTAACTGCACTGCTCATACCGGTGACCTGCCAATGGTGTCGGCCTAAATCATAGGGACGGCCGGGGCGGCCAGATTACGCCGAACGCACAGAAATCATTTCACGTCCCAAAACGGAAATCATTTCGACCCGGATTCGAACCGATTGTACCATCATGAGCGGTGAGAGTGAACTGCCTGCTCTTAAATATTTCGCTGCCGTGAACAGTAACTTATAAGGAAGCAAACTGGCTGATTAAGGAGCCTCTTGCAAAACTACTGCGGAGCCGGCCTGCGGCGTTGCCGCTCGCTCGGAAGCTCAATGTACTCAAATGTACACCTCGCTTCCTTGCGCCTAGCATTCCGATCTCCTCGTGACGTTTTGCAAGAGGCTCTAAGGAATGGGAGAATCAGTTTACGGTTTTTTTTCCAAGCCTTCTGCTACATCTTTCAGCCCCAGTCGTTCCAAGGTTGAACGGGTGGGAGTGCCGGATTTGACATCCCATTGCATTAAACCATAAAATTCGCTCTTGGAACGTTCCAGATCTTCTCGCAGGTATTTCCTGCCTCCTGCGTCTTCCTTTTCATAGTAGATGTCATGGAAAACGTCGTCCGCACCGGTTCGACCGTCTCGTGCGGCTATGGCTCTCTCCAACGTGCAAAGCATGTGTCCCCTTCGATAGGATTCCTCCTCACTCATCTCGTCTCCTGTTACCGCAGAATAAATGCGAGATTCAAGCGAGGTATCTCCCACATGATCGGCAGAATTGGCGTTGAACAGAAAAGGGAACAGGATGTCGCACACAATGTAGCAGTCCTTCAGAATGGAATGTTCCTGATAGCGTTTCACCACGGGGGCAGCCCATTTCCAATTCAAACTCTTTCCATCCTTCTGGAAAAATTCTGCCGCTTCTTCTGAACCGTAGACAGCCTTCATCACAGGTTTGAGAATAGGAAATATTTTTTCCGGCTCAGCGGTCAGCGCGTTCTGCCCGACGGTGAAAGCAGCACCCCAAAGCATGGAGATGTAGCTGTGGGAGATCATGGCGTCCCGGTTGTCCAGGACCCACATCAAAGCCAGGGCAGGGACCGCATATCCGGTGGGAAACCCTCCCAGATAGGCCCAATGCTCACGATAGCCGCCAAACTTCCCCGCGCGGGGATAATACATATAAGAGAGCTCTTCGGCTTTTCCGCCAAGCTGTGCGGCTGCACGCAGCCCCCCGTTGGCGAGTAGCTCTCCAAATCCTTCTCGATCGGCAATTTTTTGAAGAAGTACGGAGATGAACTTCCATGAACCGATTTCTTCAAGAGGAAGCCCGGTATCTTTCTGCGAAATCAGCTTCTCCCGATAGCAGTCCGCAAGCCATGGGATGATGGCCATCAACTCCCAGGAGTTAATTCCCAAAAGATCAGCCAGTTTGGCAGCCTGCCAGGTGACTTTGTTATAGCCCTTTTCAGGGTCATTGACCATAGACTCGAGATACATGTAAGATCGCACGCATAAGGATACACCGGGAGTGATATCGGGTCCCTTTAACCGTGAGTGGCAAGCGACAGGGCAGGCAAAACATCCGTCGGGAGTTTGCGAATAGCCCGAGGAAGGGTCCCTGCAAAGATCGAGAAGCTCGCCGTCAAGAAGCGTAAGGCCTCCCCGGCCATAGCCGCCGCCCCATACATTGTACTTAAAACCTTTTTCTTCGGGCTGAAAGGGATCCTCTTTTAAAGATTTGCGCGAAAACAGTCTTTGGACGTGCTCGGTGATTTGCATCAGTTCTTTTGGCCTTGCCACGGTCACACTTCCGGTGCCCCGGACCGCAATGGCCTTCAAGTTTTTCGAGCCCATCACGCCACCAAATCCTCCCTGGCTCGATGCATTCCCGGTGTCCGTGAGAATGGATGCGATGCGGCTTCCTTTTTCTCCCGCCTTTCCTATAACCATCGCCCTGGTCTTATTGCCGTGAAGCTTCCAGATCATCTGTTGGGCCTCATAGACATCGAGGCCCCATAAACCGCCGGCGTCCAGGATTTCAGCCTTGTGGTCGGTAATCCAAAGGTAGACAGGCTTCGAGGCTTTCCCCTGGATAATGAGAGCATCGTATCCAGCCCATTTCAGTTCAGGAGCGAAGTGTCCTCCAATGCCTGAACGAACAAAGGATTCCGTGGGACCGGTCTGGGGAGATTTGCCCACGATCGTGAGCCGGCCCGATGTGGGCGCAAGAGTCCCTTGCAGGGGGCCTGTAGCCAGGACCAGCCGATTTTCAGGGTCCAATGCTCCCACCCCCGAAGACACCTCGTCCCAGCAGATCTTTGCCCCAAGTCCACGACCTCCTATGAACTTCGGTACATAGTCAAAGGTCGAAGACTCGGAGATTTTACCACTGGTCAGGTCAACCCTGAGAATTTTTCCAACCCATCCGCCCGAAGGAGTCATCTCAGTCCTCTTTGATCACGGGATAGCCCACGAGCAGTCCCTGTTCAGAACGCTCCACCCGTAAAGCGCCCATGGGGCAAAACTTCACACACTGAGGGTCCCCGAAGCAAAGGTGGCATTTGATCGAATGGTTCTTTTGCTCATCGAATTTTGGCCTGGGGGGGTGGAAATATTGCTTGCAAGCCTCGATGCATTGCTGACAGCCGATGCACTTGCTTTCATCAATGATTCGAGCAAATGTGCCGCTCTGCGTATCCACCTGCAGTGCCCCTACCGGGCAAACCTTCAAACAGGGAGGATCGCTGCACTGATAGCATGCCTTGGGCTGGAAGTCCCCTTTGATATACTCTTTTTCGACGGAAAGCCGCGCAAGCGAAGAGGTATTCCGGCCTTCGCAGTTCGCATTGGAACAGGCCATTTCGCAGATGCGACATCCGCAACATAGAGCCTTATCTACGAAAATGGCCATCCTGGCTAAAGCCACCTCTTGACCGTTGGGAAGGGTGGAAGCCCAAAGGATGTCCCCAAAGGCAACGACCTCACCCAGGGCCAGGGCGCTAAGCGTAAGGCCCTTAAGAAAAATACGCCTGTCGATCCCCGCAGCCATTACCATTCTTTCCTATCTGAGGACCAAGACCGAATTATCCTGCTTCGGTGTTTGCAATCGAGTAGCAGGAGGCGAGAAAAAAGGTCTCGTGACAACCGGGCCGAAAGATTCGCCGGTTTCTTTAACAACCAGTTTGTAGTAGTACTTCGATTCACTCCCCACGGTTTTATCGACATAATCATAAGCGTTTTTGTCGGGGACAAGATTTATCACGTCCAATTCCTTATAAGGACCTTCCTCAAAGGTCTCTGCCCTTAGAATCTGTACTGACATTTGGTTTTTCAGGCCGTCTTTGGTCTTCAAGATCAGTTTGGCTGACCGGTAAAGGGGCTGGACCCTGAATTCCAAAATGGTTGGATCTGCCGACACGGCTGCCAGCGGGGCAAAAATGCTAATAGCAAAAAACAATGTGAAACAAAGCACACCATATCTGGTCATAAACGTTTCTCCACGTTTTTTTTTCCGGATTGAAAGCCCCCCTCCCCGGGAACGGGGAAGAGGGACTATAAGTTACATACCTGAATCGAGCGATTCTTAAAAATCCCACCGTGACACTTACATAGATGGAAAATTAACCCAAAACAATCTTGATATCGTCTTGCTTCCTTGCGTATCCAATACCGAGTTTTACTGCCTGGGCGATTTGTTTCTGATACCAGGCATACATGCCAATCTTGTTGGCCGCCATGTTCGGGTACCACTCCTGAAGAATTCTAATGCCCATGACATCATTGGCCACCTGGTCACCGGAGACAAGGATCACACCGGGTTTTACTTCCTCGCCGTGGGAAGGACCGCCGCTCACAAGGGACCTTCTTCCATCCATGATGATCAGGTCCGGCTGCAAAGCCAGGTTGATTTCCGCAGCCTGCTCGGCAACGAAGATATGATTGAAGGCATGAAGATGCGCGTTTCGGTCGGCACGATGCAAAAGCCCAACCGATAGCTTCAAGCTCTGGGTAATTCCCCCGAGGAAGTGGGTCTTCATCACCGGGGTATAAATGATCTTGTCGTAAGTTCTGAGGTCCGCCGGATAGGCCACGGTCCCATCACCGCCGCCCATCCTGCCGAGGTATTCGGCCTTGGCATTGCGGATGTTCATCCATTTTTCCATTTCCCAGGTTTTGACAAGGGTGTCGGTGTCTTTGCCTACCGAATCGTACCCCATCATTTTGATTACCCGCTCCGTCGGCCCCCATGGTCCGCAGGTATCGGCCACGGTCACGTTGTGGTAGCCATCATCTTTCAGGACGGTAAGCAAAGCTTTCAGAAATGCAGGGTCTGTCCCCCCCTGCGGCCAGGGGTCCCCGGTGTTCATATTGGGCTTGAGGAGAATTTTATCTGTTTTTTTAAGGGACTTTTCAAACCCTCCGGCGAGCTTCACAGCCTTCTTGATATCTCCGGTCAGGTCTTTATCCAGTTGGGTAGCCTGGATCATCACGACCAGGGATTTTTTCTCATCACCGTAATAGTTTGGATGGAGGTGAGACCACTGGACCGGAGCCCCTCCATTAATCAGACTTTCAGGATTTTTATCGAAATAATCCTTGGGTATGGGTGCATTTTTAACAAACTCCCCATACTGCATCAACTGACTATCCCTCATCCTCCAGGTACCTGTCTGGGCCGGGTCATCCAGGTCTGCAACCCCCAAGGCACGCTCCGCACCCAGCACCCCCAGGGCCGCGACGCCTGCCCCACAATACTTAGCCACATCCTCGAAAAACTTTCTTCGGGTAACATCTTTACAGCTCATCTTGTAACCTCCATTCTGAAAGTTAAAGTAGTTCCTTCATGGGACCGATACTAAGCTGCGTTTCTCCAATGCCTCGTGTACTCCAGCAATGAAACCCATCAGCTCTGTCTCAGATTGCGACGTGGCACCTTCCCCCTTGGGATCTCATCGACAATTTCGAATGTCAGGTCCGCAAGTTAGGTTGTATGGTTGCAACCAACGGTTTTCCGCTTCACGTTCAATTGAAGGTGCGTGCACAGATTTCATCGTGCAAATGAAACATTTGGAAGTCGTTTAAATACTGTGCAGGAAATGGGCCAACCCGAAGTTGATAATTGGTGTCCGGAGAACGCTGTGCAGGTTGGACCTGCTGGAAAACAGAGAAAGCAACCATGTGTCAAATCTCACCTTTGTGACACATGAGGAGTCAGAATGATACACGATGAGAGACGCAAGCTGCGTGTCCAGGTGTCAAGGGCAGAGCAAAAAGGGAGTGTTCGACTTCGCGTTTCTCCACTTCAATTTTGGTTACAGACGGGCGTTCTTCTGACAGGAGGGTTCTGCCTGTGCTGAAAAGTGCCGGGCAGAGGGTCGAGGAACTCAAAAAGATCCTGTCAGCCGCCCCGCTGTAGTTCATCGGGCAAATCCCAGCCCCTAGCGGCGGTACCGTACTTTTCGTCTTCCTCCCGGTCGACGGCCTCAGCTTTTTTGAAAAGTGCCTGAACTTGTTCCTCAAGCTCCTCTTTTTTCTTTTTGATCATTCCTGAAGTAATGTCTTTATGTTGCGGGAGATTGGTCCCGACTGCCACATTGCCGACTTCGGCAAACCCCGCTTTCTGGCAGAGTTGAAGCATTTGGACGAATAGATCTCCAAGCGCGCCCATTTGGCGGTTCCTGAAATCGATAATAGAAAAATGATGGGGATGCTTGTTGCCTGAAATAGTCCTGAAAACCTGGTCTTCATAAGTTTTTTTCTCTATCTGGCGGGAACTGGGCACTCCCGTACAGTAGGAATAGAAAAGAAGTGCCGTCATCATTTTTGGATCGTAGGCAGAGATCTGCTCCTGAACGTCCGACCCGGGGGATGCGTAAACTTTGGAAAAGTCCAGTTGCGCCATCGTATCCAGAATGAAGTAGGCCAGATGGTCTACGCTCAAGGAGTGATGGCCCGGTGCAGAGACTGCGGCAGCCGTATCGGTATTTTTCGGCTGAGCAGCTTCCTGTTCCTGGTCGGACGCAAGCCAATACCAGCACACAGAAGCTATAACGACAAAGAGCACAAAATAGGCCTTCTTTTTCAGCGAACTCTGCTGCAAGGCCATGACATGAGTTCTCGACGGCACGCGGCAATCGACATGGCTGGCGATACCATGGCCGTCTTGAGTTCTAATAAGATTTCGAGCCCCGCAAAACGAGCAGTATAGCTGCTCTGCCTTTACCGGCCGGAAGTTTGGCTCCGGCATTCATATCTACGTTCGAATATGCGATCAAAACATCATGAGCCGCCTTGATTTCGGCTATTTTCACAATCGCCATCTGCCGAATGCGATTGTCGTCTGGAAATCTTTCCGGGTTCCAAACTCTGGTTAGTTCATCGCGCGCTGCGGTAATCTCATCAGGGCCCGATGCCGGGTCGATCCCCAAAATCCGGTAGAATTCGTTTAAATCTGCCATAACATTTCTTTTTGGTCTTCAGTGGTCAGAAGGAGGCTTTCTCTGACGACTGTCCACTGATTTATTTGAGCACAATTCCGGAACCAGACAATGAAATCCTTATTACGCGGGCTGTCTTGTTGCTCAGGTCCACCGGCCTCCCATCCCATTTTAATTGTACTCCACCCCGGTTTCCTATCACCAGGTCCACCCTCTCCAGTGCTTTCCACTTTCTCCTCTCGCCAGGCTGGAGAAGTTCGCTCTCGGGCTTTATTCCATCAATGGTGACTTGAATCCATGTTTTTTGACCTGCATTCATTTCCAGCAGGTGGGAGACGTCGATAGGGCGAGTATCTGCTGCTGCCAACTTCAGGGCATCTTCCGGGCCGGACTTTTCCTCGGGCGCTGATGCCTGACCGCCGGGTGTTGGTTGTGAGCCGGACTGCCCGTTGTGTACCGTCTCTGCTTCTGAAGAGGCTTCCTGCTGTTCGGTCCGGGCTGTAGCGACGTTTGCGCCTTCCCCACCCGGCAATTCCTTACCCTCTTCCCGGTTGAGCTGAGTGTCATTCTTAACGACCGATGGTTTGTCGGCTTGGTTCTCAGTTCCCGCCGAGCTTACAACTGTGGGTTCTCCACTCTGTGTCGCCTCATTTTTCTTTTTATCCCCTGGCGCACCATCGCTTTTCTCGATCCTTGACCGGTCGGTGCGATTGTCTATCCGAACCTCGGGGATGAGAATATTTGAGGAAAGGGGTGCACTCCTGTCATTGCGGCCTAGCCTAAGGTCCCGATAATCCCGGTAGAGCAACCCCAGGCCCGCAACAACTACTATGATCAGGCTGGATGCCAGAACCGGCAAGAGATAAGAACCGGCCCGGAACTTCCTGCTGCCGGCCTGTCGACCGCCGCTTTCCGAAAGCATCGTTGAAGACGATCCGGGAGAAGCTTCCATGTCTCCGAGCGCTTTCGAGTAAGTCCTAAGCAGCATCTCGATCATGGGTTCCTCACCGATTCTTCCGAAACTCCCCTCTTCGAGCAATTTGAGCACAGTGATGCTGATCCGGGTGAGATCCGAGACCTGCTTCAATGTCCACCCTCGTCTCAGGCGCTCTATCCTTAATTGCCGGGCAGAAATGTGAATGTCCATTGCCTGTCCCTCATCGGTTGGTGTTTTTCAGTGACGAAAGGTGAGCAGTCACTAGCCCGTTACAGTAAAACTACAAGAATTCCTGAAAAGGATCAAGCGAATCGACAAAAAAGAATTATAGACATTAAATCAACCACTGTGGTTAAATGCAGATTGTAAGCGGACGAAAGACGTCTATTCCATAGCTAATTGCTGGTTATCTTCTTTTTTTAACATGTTTCGGAGCCTGCATGGAAAACAAAACTCCCCAATCGGGTCTGGTCAGTTGGGAGGTGTTCAATGACCTCTATGAGAATCAATACGATTTGATCAGGAAAATCAGATTCCTCGTACAGGCGGGGCAAATGGAGCAAATGGAAGGCCTGGCTTTGGAAATGATGGGGGACCTGCTTGCCGATCAACTGGACGCACTCGACAAGGTAAGACAGAAGGGCCTTGCGGAGAGGTCTTCATTGAACGCCAGGGGCGATCTGTCATACTTGCACCTGCTGCCTTCCGGGAACCATGATGGGGGAAGTAACTTGATGATACCGGCGGAAAATCAGTCAAGAAAAAGAGGGGCGGTCTGGAAGTGGGTAAAGCACTTTGTCAATGTCGGTGAACAGAGGCCCTAAACGGCGCGACTGGCGAGCTTCATCACATGGCTGATCTGATCAAATGTTACCGGGTTCTTGGTGTGAGGCAGGGGGCTAATCTTCTCGAACTGAAGCAGGCTCACAGGGACCAGATAAAAGTATGGCACCCCGACACTTTCCACGAGGATGCCCGTTTGCAAAGAAGGGCCCAGGAGCAACTCAAGAGAATCAACATTGCCTACAAGCAAATTATGGCAAATTATCAAGCCGACTCGCTTCAGCACAGAATTTTTTTCGAGAATGAAGAAGGCGCTGCGGCTCATTCAAAAGAGCGACCGCCGGGTCCTGTTCGATTCCTCAAAGTCTACTTGATAGCTGCCGTCGTAATCGTACTGTGTGTCCTTTCGTGGTCCAAGATGAAAGATGGATTCGCTGAGCTGCTCTACAACGTTGGCGTCGCTTTTTCTGATTCCGCCGGACATGGCGAGTCCATTAACGCACTTCGGCTGGCTTGTGTCATAAGGCCGGATGACGCACGAATTTTCATCGCACTTGGGAAAGCGTACCAGCAGAAGGACCAGTATGAGGACGCAAAGAAGGCTTACGCCAAGGCAATCGCTGTTGAGCCTGGAAATCAGGAGGCACTTCGTTGGATGGCAATACTGTATATGGATCAGAATCGATATGCTGATGCTCTAAAAACGTTCGCAGGCGCCCTCGAACTGGACCCTGCCAATCCCACTTTGCTGTACGACATTGGTATTCTGTATGGCAGGCTTGGCCTGGAGGCGCTGAGACGAGACATATTAAAAAAGGCTGTCCAACTGGACCTATCGTTTGAAAAGGACGTTCTCAACGACAACTCGGCTTATGCACCGTCGGCAGACGGTCCATCGGGCGCCATTGAAAAGGGTGCTCTACCCGATGAACTGGCCGAGCAGATTTCGAGAATCCAAAGAGTTACGGACGCGTTGCAATGAGAGGGACTCGCTTATGAGGGACCTTTTACGTGAACATAAGATCGTGACTCAAAACGGTTTCAAACTGATCTTTGATCATTACTCCGATTTTTGCAAAAAGCTGCGTTTTCTCATTAAGGGCTCTCTTACTAATCTAAACGAGTCGCTGGCCCTGGAAATAATTTCTGATTACCTCGACCGCAATGTGAAGGATCTTCAGGAACTGCGAGCCAAGACTGATGAAAACAGTGCCCTGCCGTCCTCGCAATCATTTGAAGCTCTTCTTGGGAGCATGCTGATGGAGAACGAAGACTACCAGTTGCTGCAGAAGATTGCCGAGATCCGCAGAAAAGGCGGTCCCAACTGGGAAGCGCTTCGATCGATTCTCAACATCAACAGTCCTCATAAATCGGACGAAATTATTTGAAAATCAAAACCGGACAGGTTCGCCCTCCCGGCCTAAGGTATCGAGATGAATGGGCAGGTCAAGCTAATCGAGGATAATTTCTGGTTTCTGAGAAGCTGGAGTAAGTGGTTCAGGTTCTCGGTAAGGTGGCTATGTATTTATCCAGGGATCTTGATTTTTACATATGAATGCTATTACTGGCTTCGCTTTGCAAAGATCCTGGATTTGCAGACTTATAAGATTGCCCCTCCAAAGCTTTTGAGTTTCTTTTATACCTTCACTGATTGGGAAGGGGTAAATATTGTAATTTACTCCTTCCTCAAGCTTCCGGTATTCGTAACCATGCCTCTTATAGTGTTTATTTTACTTTTTGCGCTGTTCTACAGTGTTTTAGCCCTTTACCATCTTGCGTGCGATGCCAAATCCTGTATCGTCAGAGTTGTGGGCTCTAAGAAAAAATAGCACCGCCCGATGATCGCTACTGGGAAAATTCAAAGGGCCGGCTGTTTTGAGCCGGCCCTTTATTCGTGCAGCCTTGCTTTTGGAGTCCGTGTGCCGCAAGGCGCCGCACCTCGACCCGCCGCGTTAAAGGGGGCTAAAACGTGGAGGCGGAGTGAGGCGAAGATGTGACTGCAAAGTGTTAGAGAACTTTGCCCTGACTACCTTTTTTCCATCTGGTCCACTACAATACCCCCGACAGCTCCGGCCGCCGCGCCGGCAGCAACCCCGACCAGCAGGGGCGCTCCAATGATTGCGGCCGCCCCGAGACCTGCGACCGAGCCGATCGCTCCACCGCTCAATGCGCGCTGGTCAGTTGTGCTCATGCCGGCGCAGCCGCACACGCTACAGAGCAAAACCGCAATTATCGACCACCTTAGCACCCGCATATTTCTTCCCCTCCTTTAGACCCCGATAATGCTGGGCTTTTTCCCCTTGTTGAGTTGCTGCAGTTTGGTTCCACTCTATGCGGCAGGCACACCGATTTGTTTACCGATATCGAACTGGTCCGAATCGATGATAAGCCTTTTTAGCTGCCTCAGCTCGAACGGTTTTTCCAACACATTCCAAACGCCCATGCTCAGGGCTTCTCTCCTGAGGCGTGAATCCATGTTTCCGCTCATCAGTACGAAAGGAATCTCAGGGTATCGTAATGACAATGACCGAAAGAGATCCAGGCCCGATTCGCCTGGCATCTGGAAATCCGAAACGACCAGGCCATAATGGAAATGGGCCAGGCGTTGGCGGGCCTGAGCAGCGCTTTTGGTGAAATGAAACTCGATTCCATTCGATTCGAGGTATTCCCCGAGAATGAAAAGGAGGTCTTCGTCGTCGTCAACCAACAATACTCTAAGCATATCTGATCCTTCGCGGAAAAATCCCGGTTTTCCTAAAAAATACGAGGTAGTCTGTTCCAGCCTTCTGCAAGTATGTACACAAAATATACAACAACGGAAATATAAGTTAGTCGCTCGAGAAAGGCTGTCTGCACGATGCACTCCCTGGTTGAAGGTTCGGTCCATCGAACCAGGTTTCAGGGGCCGCAAACCAGATTCGCTGAATCTCAATTAAACTTGGAACCATTACTTTGCATCGAATGTGCCATGGCTGTAAACGCTTACTGGAGGCCATGTGAGCTGGTGTGGATATCACTTTTTCTGTAGGGTTTTGCCTCCAGGGCGGATGGAATGGAGGACATTTAAAGGCAAGACGGGGGAAGATGAGCTGTTGTGCACTGCGCCGGAACTCAGCGGACCTCGAGGGCAGAAAACCTGTCTTTACTGGACGTTACCTCCCTTGAAATCCGCAGGGTTGATCCCGTACTTCCGCATCATCTTATAGAACTCTGCTCGATACCTGCCTGCAAGGGAGGCGGCCTTTGAGACGTTTCCACCTGTTTCCATGAGCACCTGGGTCAGGTACGCCCTGTCGTGTTCCTCTCTTGCTTCATCCAGCGGCATCAGCTTTTTTTGCATAGCCTTTTCGCAACCACCCAGGAACAGGGTGTCAGGCGCTATCACGGTATGGGTGGAAAGGGCCACGGCTCTTTCCACCACGTTAGCGAGTTCGCGAACGTTTCCGGGCCAGCCGTAGAGCATCAGCCGCTGCATGACCTCGGGCGAAAATCCCTGAATACTCTTGTTCATCTCACGGTTGAAATGCTGAAGAAAATGGCTGGCCAGCAGCGGCACATCTTCTATTCTGTCGCGCAACGGCGGCAGGTAAATAGGTATTACATGAATGCGGTAATACAGGTCCTCTCGAAATCTGCCTTCCTGGATGGCTTTCCAAAGATCGCGGTTGGTGGCGGTCACCAGGCGAATATCAATCTTTAAGGGCTTGGTCCCTCCGACCGCATAGAACTCCCGGTCCTGAAAAACCCGCAAAAGCTTGACCTGTAGCGAAGGAGACAGTTCGGCAATCTCATCCATGAACAGGGTGCCGCCCTCAGCCATTTGCAGCAAGCCCTTTTTATGCGAGTCAGCACTGGTGAACGCGCCTTTGACGTGTCCAAAGAGTTCGCTTTCCAGGAGGCCTTCCGGGATAGCTCCACAATTTATGGCGACAAAAGGGCCTTTAGAACGGGGGCTGCTAAGATGAATGGCCCTGGCCATAAGCTCCTTGCCGGTGCCGCTTTCACCATAGAGGCAAACTGTAGAATCCGTTGTTGCGATCTGGGCAATCTGGTTGAGAATATGCTGCATCTTCGCACTTGAGGCTATGATGTTGTCATACCTCTGTTTAACCATGTGCCGAAGTCTATCCACCTCTACCTTCAACCGGCCGACCTCAAGGGCTTTTTCGATACGGTATAACAGGTCCTTGGCTTCGAAGGGTTTTGTCAGGAAGTCGTAAGCCCCCTTCTTGGTGGCTTCCACCGCAAGTTCGATGGATCCAAAAGCGGTCAGTATAATAACAGGCAGATATGGCTGGATTTTTAACAGTTTCTCCATCAGCGAGATGCCGTCCATATCCTCGAGCCTTAAATCGAGGATAGCGGCGCTGAATATGTTCTCGCTAGCGCCTGCAAGGGCCTCCTCGCCTCCGGCGGCAACAGAGACTTCGTAATGGGCTGCCTCCAGACGAGCTTTCATCAGAGTCAGCAAAGCCGGCTCGTCATCAACTACAAGGATTTTTTCTTTAGCCATTTGTCACTGCGCAGTTCGGATTGATATCATTGCCTAAGTCCACGTTCCTTCTGTTCCATTTCGATGTCGATTTGCCGTGAGCGTTCGAGCTGTTTCCTCAGTCTCTTTATAACCTCATCTTTGGAAGCTATTTCGTCTTCCATGCGCTGCCGGTCCACATCCCAGTCTTTTCCCTGGTACACCTCAGCCGAGCTTCCGGACTCATCGGGCTGCTCCTGCGATTCGGTCGCAGCCTCTTTTGCCTTTGCATCCTCTCGCGATGCCTGGCGCTTCCGGGGCCTCTTCTGCATATCCTTTTCGATAATATCTTTCCAGACCCTGGCCTGGTCGGTCCACTGGCTTCCGGGAACGGCTGCAATAAGATCGTCGATGTGCTTCAGACCCTGTTGCGGGTCATAATACGGGCTCTTCGAATAGCAATACAGAAAACTAAGGTTGAAAAGCGCTAAAGCGCACTTATCGGGATCGTTGCAGGATTTGAGCACTTCGGAATTTTCAGTGAAAAAGCTCGCATAATCGCCGGTTTGCATTACGGCTTGGGGTGGAAACAAGGGTGGAAGGGCCGGTGTCGCCTGAACCGGTTTAATTTGGGAGGCCGCGCACCCGGCGATCGCAACAAAAATAATAAAAAGGGCCGAACCGAGGATAAGTCTTAATCTGCTACCCATTACTCGCTCGCTTGGTTAATGATGAAAATTCTATATTGGAAGCCAAATCTGTGCGAAGCGGCAAAACAACGTGGAAGGTCGCTCCGCACCCTATTTCACTTTCGGCCCAGATCCTGCCTTTATGCGCATCAACAATATGTCGTGCGATCGCCAGTCCCAAACCGGTACCCTGCTGCCTCTTAGCCTTTTGATTGCTGCTTTGATAAAAGTGTTTGAAAATATTTTGGACCTCTCCAGCCGGAATACCAGGGCCATCATCGGAGACCCTGATTTCAACTGCAGCGGAAACCTGCCTGGGATCGCCGCTCACGGGAAATGCATCTACTCGAACCTCCCCCCCGGTCGGCGAAAATTTCAAAGCATTGCTCAAAAGGTTGTCCAGGACCTGCTGAATCCTTCGCTCATCGGCCAGAAACATCGGAATTGACCCGACAATGCCGCACTGTATTTTAATGTCGCCTTTACGAGCGATCAAGTCAACGGCATGAACGGATTTCTCAATCAACGCTTTCAAGTCGCACATGGTGAACTCGTAATCCATCATCTCGGCTTCCATTTTGGAAAGATCAAGGATGGATGAAATGCTCTGGAAAAGGCGCTGGCTATGATTTCGCACTACCTCCAGTATCTCACGCTGGTTTTTAGTAAGCGGTCCGGATATTCCCTCGAGCAGCAGTGCCGTGCCTTCCCGTATGGCCGTGAGCGGGGTGCGCAATTCGTGGGAAACATGCGCCGTAAAATCCGCTTTCAAACGGTCCAGATGCTCAAGTTCCAGCGCCATTCGATTGAAGGACCCAGCCAGTTCTACAACCTCAATGGGTCCTTCGACCTCCGCCGTGCGAAAAAATTCACCCCGGCCTATCCGGCGCATCTCCCGCGCCAGTACCCTGAGAGGTCGACTGATTCCGCGCGCGTGCGCATAAGCCATTACGAAGGCGCCTGCGATTCCAAATATCGTCAGCCATAGTATGACCTCGGCCGCGGTTGCCGCATTGTCACTGGCCATGGCTGTCTTATTTGATGCCTCCTGGTCCCGCAGCCGGATCAACTCGTTGATCCTCTGCATGATGCCGTCACTTAGACCGGCTCTCGCCGTTTCCGACCCGTTTTCGCCAAAATTAATCAGGTCTGTTTCCGCTTCGTAACTGTCATGAAGAGATCCGATCTCGCTCACAAGTTTTTTTTCCCGCTCCGAGTCGACCGCGGAATTTATTTTGCTAATGGAGTCACTGAAATCATTTTTGTTGTTTTCATATTCGTCCCGAAAAGACAGGTCCCGCATCAAAAGATATTTTTCAGCATTGCGCATCTCGGCCAAAAACGATTTCAGCAGGCTTTTTTCCTCGTTGATACAGGCGGCGTCAACCGTCAGGGCTTCCATATTGAGCCTGGATACAAGACGGAGCTTACCCACGGCAAAAACGCTTAAAACCATTATGAGTACTATCAGGATGCCCTGGGCTATCATCACACGGGAAAAAATCGTCAATCGGTTCCTCTTTCCTGGCTTCTCTGCGGAGGAATCTTCAGGCATATCTGCTGTTTGGCTATCAACCGCGAACTGGTGTTCAACCATAATCAAGTTCCTAAATTATGTCAATACCAACATCGGTCGGCAATGTTGCAGGCAAAACCGAATCCCTTTTAAATGCAGTCGCGCCTTTCTGAGGATGGGCCGGTGATTTTCGCAAGGTTCCGCGGTAAGCTCCGCTTATAGATCAAGAACCGTGCCACAATCTGAAACGAAATGCAAAAGGGTCGCTGGTGCAGCCCTGATGCCCCGGCGACCTGTTACCCGGTCCACAGACCCCTTCAGAAGCCGCAAACCATATGTAGGCATTACCCTACCCGGTGTTGGCAAAAGCCTACACCGAGTATATTGAGTCAGCTTTCTCATGTCAATAAAGCTGTTCCCTATCCGGTAACACCCTCCGCAAATTTAAGGAATTATTCCAAATCCCTGCGTTAAACTGGTAAGATTGTCCCGCGCGATTACGTTAGTCACGTGCGGAAAGGTCTTACCAAGGGTGCAATTGGTGGCAGAATAGTTCGAATTTCCGGGGCATTGAAGAAGGCGATAGATGGCCGAACCGAAATTAATTTACCGATGCCAGCAGTGCGGCTACATTAGTCCGAAATGGATGGGCAAATGTTCAGAATGCGGGGTTTGGCACAGCTTCTGTGAGGAAGTTGCGCCTGCGGGGGCCAGAAAAATGGCTTCGAAAATTGCCAAAACGCTTTCGACCCATCCTGTCAGACTCGATGATATCCAGTCCGACGGCGATGTGCGTTACCATACGGGCATCGGCGAGTGGGACAGGGTGTTGGGTGGAGGCCTGACGAAAGGGTCACTCGTTTTGCTGGCGGGAGATCCGGGCATTGGCAAATCCACCCTGCTTCTCCAGGCGCTTTCAAGCATGAGCAGGGACGGTCCCATCCTCTATGTTTCGGCCGAAGAGAGCCCCCAGCAGCTCAAGTCCCGCGCTCAAAGACTCGGAATCCGCTCGCCGGATCTGTTTATCTTTTCTGAGACCTCACTGGAGGCCGTTCTTGATGAAATCGAAAGGAACCCTCCGCTGGCCTTAGCTGTGGACTCGATCCAGACCATGTACACAAGGTCGCTGGATGTAGCCCCCGGATCCATCAGCCAGGTGCGGGAATGTACGTCGCGGCTCATGAGGGTGGGCAAAGAAGCGGGGATAGGCGTTTTTCTGGTCGGCCATGTTACGAAGGAGGGCGCTATCGCCGGACCGCGCGCGCTTGAACACCTGGTGGACACGGTTTTATATCTTGAAGGAGACAGGACGCACACTTTCAGGCTCCTTCGAGCGGTAAAGAACCGCTACGGTTCGACGAACGAAGTCGGAGTTTTCGAAATGAAGGAAAGCGGACTGGGCGAGGTGCCCAATCCTTCTCAGTTGCTTTTGGCTGAGCGCCCGAAGGGGGTCTCCGGCTCTGTTGTGGCTTGTTCGGTCGAGGGCACGCGCCCAATCCTGGTCGAACTCCAGGCCCTGGTCACCTCAACCGGCTGGATGCAGCCTCGGCGAACCAGCATGGGCGTTGACACGAACCGGCTCTCTCTTTTGCTTGCTGTGCTCGAAAAGAAGTTGGGATTCAACTTTGCGCAGCAGGACGTGTTCATTAACGTGGCCGGCGGAGTGCGGCTCGTTGAGCCTGCGGTAGACCTGGCCCTGACTACCGCACTGATGAGCAGCTATCTCGACAAACCCCTTCCGCAGGACCTTGTGGTATGGGGAGAAGTCGGACTCGCCGGTGAAGTAAGGGGGGTGGGGCACAGTTCACTCCGCGCTGCGGAGGCATCCAAGCTCGGGTTTACTGCATGCCTGATGCCCAGAAGCAACTCCGAGCAGCTTTCTCAGGAAATGGATTTCCGCTGCATAGGCGTGCGTTCCCTCCAGGAAGTTCTCCAGATGGTGTTCGAGGCGGAAAGCGGTCCTGCGGCGGAGAGGTGACAGTGGTAAATAGCTGCAAATTCTGCCGGATCGTTTCGGGCGAATTGAGCGCCTCCATCGTGCTGGACAATGAATGCTGCGTGGCTTTCCTGGACAGCAGACCGCTGTTTCACGGTCACTGCCTGCTCGTGCCAAAGGCCCATTATGAAACGCTGCCGGCCCTGCCCGAGTCCATGATCGGACCGCTCTTTTCAGACACAAAACTTTTGTGCCGCGCAGTCGAAGAAACCATGAGGGCCGATGGAACTTTTGTTGCTATCAATAATAAGATCAGCCAGAGCGTTCCCCACCTGCATGTGCATGTGGTCCCAAGAAAAAAGAAAGACGGGCTGAGAGGCTTCTTCTGGCCGAGATACCGGTACGCCGACGAAGGGCAAATGCGTGAAATCGCGGAGAGGATCAGGGCTGCAGTGGAACAGTTAAGAATCAGGAATTAAGGACTGCATTTAATCTTTTTCTGTTCACTGTTCACTGTTCACCGCTCTTAAGATAACAGTCGGCCATCCGCCGCATTCGATCACATTATCTACATCGAATTGGGGCCGGGCGAAACGGTTGACCGATTCGAGCCTGCTTTCAAGAAACCCTGCCAGTACGACCCGCCGGGAATTCCTCCACGCTCCCGCCGAAAGGATGTTCTCCAAAATGGGCCACTCCAGGTTCATGATTAGAAGGTCAGAGCGAATGTCCAGGCACCCCGGCCTGTCGGCCTCGGCCAGTGCGATCCTGTCCTGGACGCCATTGGCGTGAATGTTTCTCCCGGCAACCTTTAATGCGAGCGGATTACGGTCTACGGCAGGGACGAATTCCGCCCCCGCAAGGGCGCATGCGATGGCCAGGACCCCGGTCCCGGTGCCGAAATCAATCGCCGTGTGGATCACATTATCCTGGAAAATCTCGGATATAGCGAGAAGACACCCCTTGGTGGCCGGATGAAGGCCCGAGCCGAAAACGACCCCCGGATCGATAAATATCGGTATCCTGGCGGGGTTATTCTCCGGGGCTGCCGAGAGCCAGATGTCGAAAAGGCCGATGCTTATTAGAGGTACCGAAACGTCCTGCCAACTTTGGTAGGGCAAATCGTATCTGGAGGTCAGCCGCCAGTCCGGGTGCGATTTAAGCCACTCCAGAACCGGTCCCGCTGCAGAATCATCCCTGTAAAAAAGATAATAAAACGGCGGCTCCGGCCAAACCCCCTCGAGCCCTTGCGGGGGGACATCCCTGGGCAGGCAGCTTCCTTTTATCTCGTATACGTATATGTGAGACGGATATCGGGCGCCGGATGTCGAAAAGAGGTGAGTTTCACCGGGCGGCGTGTTTTTACTGTTCACCCTTGACCCTTCACTTTTTTGCCGGTAACGGAACGTTCTCCTTCTCGTCAACGGCCTGTTTGGCCTGCCCTTCCTTCACGTTCAGGTCATAGGTGAAGATTACGCTTCTCGCATCCCAGATTTTGAGCAGGTCCTTGGCGTACACCATGCTGATCACCAGTTGCTGTCTGCCGCTGCCGTCAAGGTCTCCGAGGCGAAGAGAGGTGATTTGCCCGTTCAATTGCCTGGTTTTCCAATTTTCGGTCAGTCCCGTGTTGTCCCAGGAAAGCGATACGATCTCGCCCTCGTCATAATACTTCATGGAATCGGGCAGAAATTGGTCGAAGACAGTGGTATTCCTGTTGACGACGATTTCGGGGATGCCGTTCTTACGCAGGTCTGCAATCAGGATAGGAGACGGGATGGCGTACATGTCCACCATATTGAACCGGCGGTCTTCGACCTTGGATTCGAAAGCGTTGGTCGTCGCCCCCCATATGCCTCTGTCTCTCCAAATCTGGTCGCCGGCCGCGCTAAGGATTCGCAGCTTATGGTTATCATCCAGCATTATGACTTCCTCGAGCTTATCGTTGTTGATGTCAACTCTTGCGAAATTGAAGACGTTGACATCCTTGGGAACGTTGACTGCAGGTCCCTGCGTGAGAGTTTTGCTTGTAAGCTGCATCTCGTATATGCCCTGTGTGAAGGCGCTCTGGTACTTGTCACCCTGCTTCTGTCCCACCAGTACTTTTCCTCGCTGCCCGAGATAGGCGGCATTGAGAAAATAGGGAAGGTGTTCGGCAACCACCTGGAGCTTGCCGCCCGAAAGCGACAGAACGAAAGAGGAAACATCGTCGCCCTGACTCGGGTCGTCCTTGGCCATTTCGGACATAACGGGCTTCGAGGAGTTTCTCGTCCGTATATTTGTCAGAAATATGTAAGCTTTTCCCTCACGATACAGGTCCGCCACGCACACCCAGACAAAGCGGTCGGCGGCAGTGCCTTCGAAGGTGGCGATCGTGCGCAGCCCCGCATTCTCCTTCTTGTACACCGTCAGCTTTCTCATCTGCATGGTGACGATTTCGGCCTTACCGTCGCCGTCAACGTCACCGACGTCCATACCCAGGATTCCACCCTGAAAATCCTGGCTTCTCCACATGCCTGGCTGCCTGAGGGAGCTTTCTGAGGTCACCTCGATAAAATTGGGATTGAGATAGGAAATCTTGTCTCCCGCGGGGGCTACAGCGCCCGGAAGGAGCAGATCGGGATTGCGGGTGGCAAGCGTCTCCGCCTCTGCTGAGGCCACCTGGGACTTATCCGCCGGTTTGCCGAAAATCTTTTGATTTATCTGCTGGGCGAAAAGGTTCACCTGCGGCATGATGTCGTCGAGACTCTTCGTTTGAGCATAGAAGGACACCGGATCGGTCTTACCCGACACAGGGAGCATCTTCGCGTCTATACTTACCGACTGGCCGGTGCTGGTTATGCTCCCGTACAAGACATAGTCGGCCTTCAGCGTTCCGCCGATCCGCATTGCCTCGCCCTGCGATATCTCCTTGGTTCCCTTGGCGGCCTTGTCCGTTTCCGATTTGTCCAATACGTGCACCTTGCCCTGCCACGAAAGGCGTGAAGAGAGCATGTCTCGGACCCCGCTCTGGAGGTAGTTCAGATTTGCCGGGGTGTTCATTGTAAAGGGCAGAATTGCCACCCTGGCAGTCCCGGCATCCCCGGCTTGAGCGGCAGGACAATACGCTGCAAATCCTGACAGGATAAGTAGAAATAAAGCTATTCCGGCAGTGCGTTTGGCAACGGCCGGGCGGGCCAGGGTCCCGGTGACTGATAAGATCACGACTTTTTTACGGAACATGCGGTGCTCCTTCCGAGTTGAATATTGCTTTGGGAGTCTCCCAAAGGGAAATGAACAACTGCTTTTTCCTGCTTTTCAGCAAAAAGCTTCCAATTTCAGTCGTTTTAGAAAGCTTTGAGGAAAACGGGCGATTTTACCCTGCGCAGTACAATAAATCAAGCAAAGTCCCTTTATCAAGTTGATTTTTGTAATCTTCACTCTTAACAATTTTAACTTGACATTTAATAAAAACTTGAAATAAATTACTAGACAATTTGTATTGGGGCAAAAGATAAACTCTTCAACAAAAAGAAAGGAGGTATGAGAAGTAGTAATATCAAAAGGATGGGGCTAAGAAGGGAAAGAGTTGATATAACGTAAGGTTTTGAGGAGGAAAGAGTTATGAGGAAGTATCTCCTGATATTTGCCGTCATTTTGGTTGCGGCATCCATCACCGCGCCCGCCTTCGCAGACGTGCAATTCCTGTACGGCGGCCAGTTCCGCTTCCGTGTAAGTGGAAGCGACAACGTTTACGACGGGACCGATCGCGCCGGTTATTACGGGAATTACGCGAACCAAACGCTGGATGCGCTTGGCAAGCCGAATGGTTACTTTAACAGCAACGACAACAGGACTTTTCTGGACCAGCGTCTACGCCTCTATTTCACCTTCCTTGGAAGCAAAAACCTCAAGGTCGTGACGAAGTTTGAAGTAGGCGACACCAAGTGGGGCGACCCTGGTGACGGAGCGGGATCGGTAGGCATCCGGGCCGGTCAGAACGGGGGCGGCAATATCGGCGCGGACCAGGTTGCGATAGAGGTTAAGAATGTGTACATGGAGTTCAACATTCCCAACACGCCGTCCACCGGCCTAATCGGTATCCAGACCTTAACACTTTTGGATTCGTGGATCATAGACGACGACTTCTCAGCCGCCGTCCTTCTCACCAGGCTGGATCCTTTCCGGGTCGCCGTAGGGTACATTGGCGGTCAATATGGCGCAGAGAGAAGGTTGGGCACCGGTGTGAACTCCCTTCCCTCATCGTCTACTAACGGCCTCAGCAATTCCTACATGGCTTACACCAACGCAGATCTCAACGTCGACGATGCCTTCATCTCCGTCGACTATTCCTGCGGGCCGTTTAAATCCTCATTCGTGGGCTTTTACCAGGACGGCCACAAAACCAACAACAGCGTTGACAGGACCACTCTCGGCAGCCCGGTTTCCTGGTTTACGGGCGTTGCGGACACAGGTTTTATGCCCGTTCAGACAAACATCAAGAGCAACGACCTGTTCGATTTTGGCTTTAACTTGACCTACAAGGTGGACTGGCTGCTCGCGTATCTGAACTTCGTGCAGAACTTTGGCTCGGTCCAATACAATATTCCGGTCATACAAAGCACGATAGGCACACCTGGCGGGCTCTCAGGAGCTAATGTGACGAGAATTACCGAGTCGAAATACGAGGGCTTCATGATCGATTCCGGCGTGACCTATTTCCGCCCTCCGTTTACATTTAATGTTGGAGGTTTCTACACCTCCGGTCCCGATTTCTCCAGCAATGTGAACAGCAACGGGAATGGAGTCCCTTCTGCCGGCGCCACCAGCGCGACCAATCCCACTTCGAACCTCGGAGGCATGCCCTTCAAGGGCACCACGGACACCAATGTCACGTGGTTCACCGGCCCGGTCGGCACTTCCAAGTACAGCTCCGAAATCCTGGGCGGCGGTGTGCTGCAGGACGATCAGTGGGTCCAGCGCGGATTTGCCAACGGTCTCTCGGCAGCCAAGATGAATTTTACGGGCTACGGTTCTCTTAGCACGATATACTGGGAGACCTACCAATATCCGACAAACGTATGGACGATTACGGATGGTTTCTCGTGGTTGATCTGCCCGGGGACCAAGTTTAGCGCGTCCTACTGGTATTGGGGCACCTCTGAGCCTGTGCCGTATGCCTACAATCCGGCCAGTCTAGTTCACCATGCAGCGAACTCTCAGATCGGTAGTACGTCGACGACTGTGACAACTACCACTGGTACCGGCGGTGTGGTCGTTTCGAAAACGGCAGTAACCACTACGAGAGCGACTGAGTCATATGCCTCCGCCTCGACATACCTTATGTCGGACTCGATTGGTAATGAATTGGACTTCTATCTGGATCAGCAGATCGTCGATAATTTAACTCTTACATTTGTTTTTGCCTACTTGATGGCCGACGACGCTTTCTGCCCGCTGCCGTTTGCAAGCACCTTCGGGCCCAGCAATACCACCGCCACCACTGTTACGACTACACGTAACGGGACCACCGGTACCGTTATCGGAACGCCAACGACGTCATCTGTTATTGCCGGTAATCCAACCGCCATTGATGCGAGCAAGTACATCTCAGCGGGGGCCACAAACAGCTTTAAACTGGGTGCAAGGCTCCAGTGGAACTTCTAAACAAAGTTCGGTTGGCTTAAGCTGACCGGTGCCCGGATGGACGATGTCCATCCGGGTTTTTTTATCGTGGGAATCGTTCCTCCTTAAGATGACTGCAATCCTTTATGTTATCATTACTAAAAACTGATAACTAAAAACTAAAAACTGCCCTGCCATGTCCCAATTTCTCAAAGTCAAAACGGCGGATGAGGTTCTGTCGATCTTAGAGGGAATTCGGCCGCTTTCCTCCGAACCGGTTTCGCTGGATGGCGCATGCGGCAGAAGACTTGCCACCGGCATCACTGCTTCCGAACCTGTGCCCCATTTCGCACGCGCGACCATGGACGGATATGCGGTTCGTGCCCGCGATACCTTCGGGGCATCCGAGAACCTTCCCGCTCTTTTGGAAAAGTCGGGAGAGGTGCTTATAGGCAATGCGCCCGAAATCGAGGTCGCTCCTGGAAAGGCAGTCGAAGTCCCCACCGGCGGAATGCTTCCGGAAGGCGCCGATGCGGTGGTCATGGTCGAATACACTACGGTGCTCGATGACACGACAATCGAGATTATGAAACCTGCTGCGCCGGGTGAAAACGTGCTCAAAACAGGGGAAGACATTACGCCGGGTGAAGTCCTGTTCAGAAAAGGCGCCATGCTTCGCCCGCAGGATATAGGGGTACTGGCTTCCCTGGGGATAATCGAGGTAGAGGTTTTCAGGGCAGCGCTGGTCGCGCTGATTTCTACGGGCGATGAAATAGTGCCCGTCGAGACGTCCTCACTTCCTCCCGGAAAGGTCAGGGACATCAACCGCTTCAGCCTTGCAGCGCAAATTGAGTCTGCGGGGGCGCGGGTCGGAATGCGCAAAACGGTTTCAGACCGGCTTGAAGAACTGGTCTCGGCGTGTCGTGAGGCCCTTGTGGACCACGACGTGATCGTGCTCTCAGGGGGAAGCTCTGTCGGGGCGCGGGACTATACGACAAGGGTACTTGCACAACTTCCCGAATCTGAGCTTTTGGTGCACGGAGTCGCAATCAGGCCAGGAAAGCCGACAATTTTTGGCCGGGTGGGCAGTGCGCTTTTTTGGGGACTGCCGGGCCAGCCCACATCAGCGCTGATCACCTGCCGGGCATTCGTGCTTCCTTCTTTGCTGAAGCTTCACGGCGCAACTGAAGTTGAACCTGCGCAAACACGCTCAATGGAGGCGGTCCTCAGCCGTCAGGTCCCATCCGTGCACGGCAGGACCGACTATGTGCCGGTTTCCCTGTCCTGGGGCGGTGAAGGCACGGCAGAAGCATCTCCGATTTTCGGGAAATCGGGGGCGATCGGCATTCTCGCCAGGGGCGACGGATACGTGGTCATTCCCCAACACGTGGAAGGGCTTGACAGAGGGATGAAAGTCACCGTGTTCCTGTTTTGATTACCAGTTTATCCTGCGACTTCTCAAATATTCCTTTGCATCTTCACTGCCTAGTTTTGCTGCTGTTTTCAGGTCCTCAATCGCCTGCCCGCCGTCACCGAGTTCGCCAAAAGAGACAGCCCTGTTGAAATACGCCCTTCTATCTCCAGGATTGAGACCGATGACCCTGTCAAAATTTTCGATCGCCTTCCTGTGATTTCCAAGTTCGCCATAGGCAACACCCCGATTAAAATAGGCCTCGGGATTTCCAGGATCGATCTCGATGGCCTTGTCGCAATCCTGAATCGCCTGGCTGTGGTTGCCAAGTTTGTCTTCTGCAACGCATCGGTTGAAATATGCGTCCGTGTGTCCCGGACTTATCTCAATCGCCCTGTCGAAATCCTCGATCGCCCGCCTGTGGTTGCCCCGGTTACCGTAAGCGATGCCCCGGTTACTATAGACCTCGGCATTTTGGGGATTTATCTCAATGGCGTTGTCGTAGTCGAAAATTGCTTGATTGGAATTGCCCAGACGAGCATAGGCAACACCCCGGTTATTATAGGCATCGGCATATTGAGGATTGATCCCGATGGCCTTGTCAAAGTCCGAGATGGCTTCCCTGTCACGGCCCAGCGCAGCATAGGCAAGCCCCCGCGCATTGTAGGCATCAGCATAATTCGGATTGATGTCGACGGCCCTGCCAAAATCCGAAATCGCCTGCGCCCGGTTGCCAAGTTTGTCATAGGCGGCCCCCCGGTTGTTATAGGCTTCGGCAAGTTTTGGATTGATTTCGATGGCCCTGTCATAATCTTCAATCGCTTGCCTGTAATTACCGAGATTGTAATAGGCATCTCCCCGGTTAGAGTGAATAAAGTCATTGCGGCTTGTAACTTCCAGGGCGTGGTCGTACAGCGTAATGTTATTACGCCAGTACCTTACCTGTGAGCATGTAGCAATCAAAAAGCAGGGAAGAATTAGTACCGAGGACGCAAAAAGCGCTTCTTTGCGGTAGGGCCATTTTCCCAGGAGTTCCGGAATACCCCAGGCCGCCATAATGAATAACCCGATCAGGGGTATGTATGTGAAACGGTCTGCCATGGCCTGGCTTCCCACCTGCACGATCCCGATGACCGGCACGAGCGTGCCCGCATACCAGAGCCATCCCAATGGCAGGCAGGGGTGCTTCTTTCCCAAGAGGATAACCGCGAAGGTCACGGCGCCAAGCAGAACCGCCGCCCCCGCAACCTGCCATATCGGCAAAAATCCCGGATGAGGATAGAAAATAGCAAGATCGGCCGGCAGGATGGTCTTTTCTATGTAGATAACGTAGGAAATACACGCGTTGGCGACACGAACACTCAGAGGAGTTGTTTGAAGAGGTGCTACTGCTCCTCCCTTCAACTGGGCAATAAATATTACGATACATGCAAGTGCCGCAAGGGCAAAAAGAGGTATTTTCTCCACCAGCAGAGGACCCAAAGCTGAGGACTGAGCCACACCCCGACCGGTAACTTTTCCACTCTCCTCGAATCTGCGCAGGGGCCAGTAATCCAAAAGCAATAGAACGAAAGGAAGGGTTACCAGCATGGGTTTTGCCATCAAGCCCAAAGCAAAACACGTAAGAACAGCCAGGTAGCTTCCAAGTCGGGGATGCTCGACATAATGGATATATGCAGCCATGGTGAGCATCCAGAAAAAAGTCGAAAGAACATCCTTGCGTTCCGCCACCCAGGCAACGGATTCCACGTGAAGAGGGTGAATCGCAAACAAGACCGCCACGAAAGCGCTTTTGTAAGGCGCTTTGGTCATACGGTTAAAAACGAAAAAGACCAACAACGTATTTGCAATATGGAATAGAAGATTAGTGAGATGATGCCATCGCGGATTTAATCCGAAGAGTTGAACATCGAGCATGTGGGACAGCCATGTCAGGGGATGCCAGTAGGCAGCATGACCGGTCGTGAAGGCCCATCGAATTGCCTCCATTGTAATACCATTTTGAATATGAATGTTTTCGGTCACGTATAAAGGATCGTCGAAATTAATAAAATTGCATTGGCTAACCTGACGGAATCCTATGATGGTAATAACTGTAAGAAAGAGGTAAATCGCCGGTATTTGCTTATCTTTTGGAAATTGCAGTATGCTAGACATATTTATGTCCACTCTTGTCATTTAGCTCAACAACAATTATGCAATTTGATTGCCGCCTTCACAGCAGCTTTTGATTCGTGATTATATCAACAATTTCTTTTTCTTGAAAATCCGGCGTATCTGAAGGCGACCATCTGAAAACATCTTCTTCTTTCCATATCCGGCGAAGGGCCGTTACATTCTTTCCCTGTGGCGTCCAAACTCGAGGGTCGGTCGGTCCGAAAACAACAACTGTGGGTATACCAACCGCCGCCGCCAGGTGACTGACTCCCGAATCGCTTCCAATATACAAGCTGCAAACAGAAAGCAGGGCGGAAAGCCTCGACAGCGACAACCCTGTAACGATGGAGACCCCCGCCTTCCCCATGGCCTCGGCAAACTCGTTCAGATATCGATCTGCAGGTCCGATTGAAAGGAGAACCTGAGATGCCAACGCGCGCCGGACCCATTGGAGAAGGCCGTGCCAGTTCCTCAGGGGCCAGGTCTTGCGCCCGCCTCCGCTCCCCGGATGAATAAAGATCGGCTTGGAATGGATACCGAGTTCGCGAAGAAGGTCCTTTGCCGCCAGTTTTTCGGAATCGGGTGGAGTAAGAGCAAAGGGCTTGCCGCCGGGAGGCAGGCCAAGGCAGTTTAATTGCTTTCGCAGGAAATCGGAAACGTGAATGACGTCATCTCCTGCCTGTGGAAACGATTGAATCCAGCTTACGCTCGCCGGAAGGCGCGCGGAAAGTCTTTCGGCCATTAGGCGAGATCCGGTCTGACCGAAGATCAAAAGACGATCGGCCTCGAGCAGAAAAGCGGGAAGAGCGGCGGTTCGCCACAGGCTCTCCTGCAGGAGGCACGCAGTGAGAGAGGTGTCAGTGGAATAGCATTTACCCAGGTAACTCTTTTGGCTCAATAGGGACACATGTTCCGGCTTCGACCAGAAGTCGACGCGAACGAGGCAATGGTTTTCGACAAGCCCGTCTATGGCCGAAGCAGCCATGAGGAAATCCCCGAGTGCGCCCTGGTGAAAAACAACAGCCCTCATTTTAGACTCCATGTCTATTTTTTCACCGGGCTTGCCGCTATCTCGAGAAAGTTGGAAATTCTGAAATCGGGGTTGTTTCGCGTGAAGTAGTCTATTTCGATGTTCGCCAATTCACGGTAAAGGACCTCGCGCGAATCGAGCAGCGCGTTGTAGGAGCGAAACAGGGCATCCTCTACGCTTTCACCCGGTTCGATCCCGAAGAGTCCCCTCCACAGTACCGGCCGCGGATTTAACATGTACTGCCGCAGCATAGCTTCCCTGATCACGACCGGAACGGTAAAGTATATGATCGTGGTCAGAGATCTGAGCCTTTCCAGGAGGTCTTCGCCGGTATAGATAACGCTTCCTGTTGTATCCACCACAACATTTTCGCCGGAGCCGGCGCAAGCACTTTTATCCATCCGGTCGAGAATTTCAGCCATGATCTGCTTTTCAATGGAAAGATAGAGCTTTTCCTTTTCCAGGTAGCCTTCCTGAAAGGGGAAGCCCATCCATTCGCCCAGAGTCAGAGTACTCTCATCACCCCGTCTCAGTTCGCCGGAGAGTTTTTCCATAATGAGAGCGTCAAGGCAAAATCTCGTGAATCCCCGCCTGGCGAGCTTTTCCGACCAATAAGACTTTCCGGACCCGGACATTCCGATTAGAGAGATCAGCATTAAGCCTCCCGATTCAGCCCCCAACCAGTTTATTATTAATATTGCTCATATATTCAACAAAATCAATATATCTCTTGACGGCTGAACTGGTTTAGGCTAGCTGAAAAGCAGGAGTGAATCATGGTGCAGATATCTGTTGTAAGATCTATAACTGCCCCCGCCTTGACCATAACGTCAGGAGCACGGCGCCGGGCAAAAGGCTGTCTGTGGACTTCCTGAGCGTTGTTCGCAAGAGACCGGTGATTGCCGCCATAAGGGATGTTACTTGCCCGGATATCCCCGCATGGGACCGCATCGGCGTTTTATTCGTTTTGGGAGGGACGATTTTCGATCTTCCTCGGATCGTAGAACTGGCACGTCAATATGACAAGCTGGTCTTCGCAGACATAGACCTGGTAAAAGGCGTCGGGAAAGATGCCGCGGGAGTCCGGTTTCTTGCCAGGGAGAGTCGTGTCGACGGAATTATCACAACCCGCAGCAACTTGATAAAGAGCGTCCATGGTGAGGGGCTGGCTTCCATAGAGCGTATATTCGCACTCGATTCGGAATCTCTTAGCGGGGGGTTAGGCGTGGTTGAAAAGTCGGGACCGGACGCGGTCGAGATCCTTCCGGGCCTGATTGTTTCAAAGATTATCAAGAAGATCAGAGCGGTTACCTCCATTCCGGTCATCGCAGGCGGACTCATTACGCAGGAAGAACACATACAGGAAATCCTGGCAGCCGGAGCGGTCGGCGTTTCGACAAGCGCTGCCCATTTGTTCAGCCAGGGTTAAACAAAAATGCCTTGACGGTCGGATTGCTTTATGTTACGCGCTTAATCGACAGTTGATGCACACAAAAGAGTTACGAGTATCGGTGCGACAGCGGCAGAGAACAAAGAGAAGCCGCCCACGGCCGGCCTCGAGACGGATTTTTCCGTAGAGGCGGTTCTGGGCGGTTTTTGTTTGTGCAGTCTATGAGAGTGGAAATGAAGCAATGAAAGGCAGCACAGCGATGGAGACTCAGGTCGTCATTATAGGCGGAGGCGCCACTGGGACAGGCCTGGCCAGGGACCTGGCAATGCGCGGGGTGGCCTGCGTCGTTGTGGAGAAAAAGGATGTAAATGCAGGGGCTTCCGGCGGAAACCACGGCCTGTTGCACAGCGGGGCCCGATATATAGCAACCGATCCGTCCGCAGCGCGAGAATGCAGCGAAGAAGGCAAGCTGCTGAGAAGACTTGCCCACCACTGCATAGAAGAAACCGGTGGGCTTTTCGTTGCCGTCTCCGGTGACGATGAAACCTACATAGCCGATTTTCCCGGCCTTTGTTCCAAGAGTGGCATCGCAGCCGTCCCGGTTGATGTAAACGATGCGCGCGAAATGGAGCCTGCACTGTCCGGCAAGCTGATCGCGGCCTATCTGGTGGATGACGCCGCAATCGATCCATTCAAGCTTTCCCTGGATAATATCGCCTGCGCCCAGGAGTTGGGAACGCGGCTTATTCGCTACAGCCGGGTGGTCGGATTTGAAATGGAAGGCAGGACGATCCGAGGTGTCCAGGTGCTGGACACGGTCACCGGCCGAACCGAGCGCATTGCGGCGGAGTTGGTGGTTAACGCGGCCGGGGCCTGGGCCGGGGAAATAGCCGCCATGGCCGGGGCGCGAATCCAAATGCGTTATTCCAAAGGGAGCCTTCTCGTAACACAAACCCGGATCGCCCGGCGGGTGATAAACCGGCTCCGCCATCCGGCAGACGGCGATATCCTTGTCCCCGGGGGAACCGTATCGATCCTGGGGACCACTTCCGAGCGCGTAGACTCGCCTGATGTAATTTACCCCGAGATCCGCGAAGTGGATGCCATCATCGACCATGGGATGGCCATGGTGCCCATGCTGGCCACTGCCCGCTATATCCGCGCTTACTGCGGCGTGCGCCCGCTGTTGGGTTCCGGCGCCGACAAGAGCGAAGACGACCGCAGCGCAAGCCGCGGCTTTGCGTTGATCGACCATAGCCGGCAGCCGGAAGGAGTTGAAAACCTCATCACCTTAACCGGCGGAAAGCTCACTACGTATCGATTGATGGCCGAAAAGGCCGCTGACATGGCCTGTGACCGTATGGGTGTCAAGGCTTCCTGCAAGACAACGACGGAACTCCTCCCGGACATGGTAGATGCTCGCTGGACCGAACCCGGGCTTGCACCCGATTACTGGCTACGGAAAAACGATCCCCAGGACATGCTGCTGTGCGAGTGTGAGATGGTGCCCCGTAGCGTGGTTGACGAGATCATCCGGATACTCCGCAAACAGGGGGGCCGGATAAGCCTGCACGCTATCGGCCTGAGAAGCCGGATTGGGAAAGGGCCATGCCAGGGAACATTTTGCAGCCAGAGAGTCGTAGCTGACTTGTACGACTGGAGTCATTTGAACGATACTGAGGGGATCGCCGAATTGCGCAACTTCCTGCGTGGACGCTGGAGGGGCCAGCAGCCCCTTCTGTGGGGTACACACCTGGCACAGGCCGAGCTCCTCGAAGCCATGCACTGCGGGCTGTTCGGACTGGATTTGGCGTAACGATGCGATGGAAAAGGACCTGGAAAACATAACCTGTGATCTGGTCGTCATCGGGAGTGGTATGGCGGGAATGGCCGCAAGTTTGTTTGCCGCCCGTTGCCGCATGGATACAATTCAGGTAGGCCATATAGGAGAGATCAACTTTGCAAGCGGCATGCTTGATGTGCTTGGCGTCCACCCCTTTTCCTCTAACAGGGTGCTTGAAGACCCATGGGAAGGGATTGCGCGCCTGATGGAGGACGAGCCCCGGCATCCTTATGCCCGGGCAGGTATCGCACGGGCCAGGGAAGCCCTTGCGGTTTTTACCGCCTTCATGGAAGAAGCCGGGTACCCTTACGTGTGTATGCCGGATGCCAATCTGGAAGCGATCACCCCGGTGGGCACCACGAAACCCACCTACGCTGTCCCTCATACCATGAGCAACGGGATTTCCGCTCTTTCCGACGGTAAACCCTGTCTGCTTGTGGACTTCATGGGTCTTAAAGGATTCAGCGCCCGACAGATCGCATCGTGTCTGGCCGGACGCTGGAAGAAATTGCGCACCGTTCGGCTTTGTTTTCCTGGTTTATCGGGCGAACTTCACACTGAACGCATGGCACGCGCCCTGGAGATAGCGGATATCCGCCAAAAGCTGGCTTATCAAACCAAGACGTACATGGAAGACGCCGAGTCCGTAGGGTTTCCTGCCGTGCTGGGAATCCGAAAGTCGGTCCAGGTCCTCGCCGACCTGCAAAGAGACCTTTCCGTACCGGTATTCGAAATACCCACTATGCTTCCGGCCGTCACCGGGTTGCGGCTCCGGGAAACTTTCGAACGGCATCTGCCGGCCATGGGGATCCGTACCTTTTACCAAAAGAGAGTAGTGCATGCCGGCAGGCTTCTTGACGGCCGGTGGGAGCTTGAGGTGGGCGGAGACGTACCTGAAATACGTGTCCATTCCAGGGCGGTGATTCTAGCGAGCGGTCGTTTTATGGGCAAAGGACTGCATGCCGACCGCGGCGGCATCCGCGAAACCATTTTTAATCTGCCTGTCAGCCAACCGCCCAACCGGGCTTTCTGGCATCATAAGGACCTGTTGGACCGGAACGGACACCCCATCAACCGGGCCGGATTGGATATCGACGACCGGTTTCGTCCGTTGGATGGCCAGGGGCAGCCGTTTTCCGATAATCTGTTTGCAGCCGGATCGATTCTAGCGCACCAGGACTGGATGCGCCAGAAGTGCGGAAGCGGGCTTGCCATCGCCACGGCCTACAGCGCCGTGGAAGCTTGCAAGATGTTTCTCGGGTAAAAAGGAATGCCATGTTTCTTAAGCTTTGCGCTTATTTGGCGTTAATCATATGTCTTGCCGGCGTGTTCCATCGTGTCCGGCGGTGGTTTACTCTGCGCATCGGTCCGGAGGCTGAAGGAGCCGGTTTCCTCGATCGCCTCAAAGCCGGAACGAAGGCCGTCGGCGACGTCATCGTGAATCCCCGGCGCCTTGGATTTGCACTGTGGGCCCTGTTGCTCGATGGGCTTCTTCATGTGCATGTCTTAAAACAAGATCGCTGGCGCTGGCTGACGCATATGGCGCTTATTTACGGCATCCTGTTCCTGGTGTTGATGCACGCCCTCGACCACTGGATTACTGCCCGGATTTTTTCCGATTACGTCTCTACGCTCAATCCATTTCTTTTTCTTCGAAACCTGCTGGGCGTACTGGTGATTTCCGGTGTCGCAATGGCCGTGGTAAGACATCGGGCCGGTGGAGGGCCTCGCTTAAAAAGGAGTGCATCCGATCGCCTGGCGCTTGTCCTCCTATTTTCCCTGATTGTTTCCGGAGTGGTTCTCGAAGCTTTCCAGATCGTATCCCCATCCATTTTCGAAGAAATGGCCAGGGACTATATGGGTGACGATCCGAATGAGATGGCCGCACTCAAAGTCTTTTGGGCTGAAGGTTTCGGCGTTGCGTTTGCTCCTTCTCCGCCGGCGGGAGGCAATGATTTGCCGGCATCCGGCCAAAAACTTCACCAGGGTTATTGTGCTTCCTGCCATTCGAAACCTCAATCGGCCGTCCTTTCTTATCCTCTGTCGCTGGCATTGAAGCCTGTGGCCGTTCGTCTGGACCGGATCCGACCGGATATTATTTTCTATTACCTTCACTGCCTGATCGCCTGTGGAGCTTTGGTGTTATTGCCCTTCAGCAAACTTTTCCATATGCTGTCCGCACCATTAAGCCTTCTTATGCGATCAGGCGGTGATGCTTCCTCTGATCTACCTATAAACCGGCCTGCCCGGCGGGCCTTGGGGCTCGATGCCTGCACGCGTTGCGGTGTGTGCAGCATGCACTGCGCCGTTTCCCCCATTTATCGCATCATTTCAAATCCGCTGATCCTTCCATCGGAAAAGACCGGGGCTTTGGCCGCAATAGCCCGTGGAACTGTTTCCGAGGCAGGCTGCGCCACTTTCTCGGAAGGAAGCTTCATCTGTACCGAATGCGGGAGGTGCACCCGTTTTTGCCCTTCGGGCATCGATCTGCATGATCTCTGGCAAGCCTCCAGGAGCGATCTGAAAAGGAGTGGTTTAGGATCGGTCCATGACTGGGTCCGTACCCAAACCGCTGCCGAGTGGGCACAAATCGCCCGGGCGCGAAAGGCAGTGAAACCGGCGAAAGCCGCTAACAGGCCGGCTGTCTGCCTTGCCGACGATCCCACATCCTTTTCGGAATGCGTGCAATGCACTACCTGCACCAATGTATGTCCGGTGGTCGAGGCCAGCGAGGACCCGAAACGGGATTTGGATATGACGCCACAACAGGTAATGAACCTGTTGCGGCTACAGCTAAAGGAGATGGCCCTGGGTTGCCGGATGGTTTGGGATTGTGTCACCTGTTACAAGTGCCAGGAGCACTGCCCGCAAGGGGTGCGCGTGACCGATATCTTGTATGAGCTTAGAAACGAAGCAATTAAAACAATAAGGAATGAGGAGTGGCGCGTACAACTTGGCGTAAGGCTAGAGTGAGATTGGCCAGCGCCGAACCGGAGGTTAGGAATTAGGAATGATCGAAGGCGGTTCAGAATGAAGGGCCGATAAGGACAACCGGCAAATGGAGCAGACGTTGCGATACCTTTATTTTCCCGGCTGCAAAATAGCCGGCTATCTGCCCCAGTACGACCGGTCCACGCGCTCGGTACTGGGGGCCTTCGACATCACCCTCGACGACATGGAGCTTAACTGCTGCGGATACCCGGTGCGCGACATCGATTTCACTGCCGCGGTCTTTTCCGCGGCTCGCATTCTCGCAATCGCAAACAAAAAAGAACTCTCCGTCCTGTGCCCCTGCAAATGCTGTTTCGGAAGCTTGAAGCACGCCGATTACTGGCTGCACCATCAGCCCGATTTACGGCATCGAATAGACGCCATGTTGCGGGAGGAGGGCCTTTCCTGGAGACCTGGCGTTCCTGTTCGCCATCTGCTGACCGTACTCGTGGAAGACGTGGGTCTCGGCCGGATACGAGAAAAGATCAGGAATCCCTATACAGGACTGCCGGTTGCGGTGCACTATGGCTGCCATGCCCTGCGGCCGGCAAGAGTGACCCGATTCGACGATCCCCTCGCCCCCACAATCTTTGAAAAACTGGTTCAAACGACAGGCGCCGACCCGGTCGACTGGCAGTTGCGTCTGGACTGCTGTGGCCACCCGTTATGGGGGAAAAACGACCGGTTGTCCTTGAAGCTAATGGAAAAAAAACTATCAAGCGCGCAAATGGCCGGCGCCGGAGCGCTAATTACAGCCTGCACATACTGTCAGTTGCAGTTTGATACGGTGAGAAGCGGGCAGGAAAAGCTCCCGAGCATGTACCCGGAGCTTCCGGCAGTCCTGGTGACGCAATTGCTTGGTGTCGCCATGGGGCAATCGGCCGACGCCTTGGGCCTTGAACGGAATCATATCGCGTTGAAATTGGCCGGTTTCCATCCGGAAACCCCGGATGGGCCATAGCAGTCGCTTTCAAGTTCCAAAATGAGAATACTAAGAGGTGAGCCTATGTCCAAATTCATCGGAGCAATCGATCAGGGCACCACGAGTACTCGCTTCATTTTATTTGACGGTTCCGGGCGGATTGTGAGCATCGTTCAGAAGGAGCACGAGCAGATCTACCCCAGACCGGGATGGGTCGAGCATAATCCGGAAGAGATCTGGCAGCGTACCTTGGAGGTGATCGGCGAAGCACTGCAGGAAAAGGGGATTTCGGAAAAGGAACTGGCGGCAGTCGGGATCACCAACCAGCGCGAAACCACTGTCATTTGGGATCGCAAGACCGGCAAACCGGTATACAACGCCATAGTGTGGCAGGACACGCGCACTTCCGATTATGTGTCTGAATTCTCGAAGGAAGTTGGCCAGGACCGATTTCGCGCTCGAACCGGCCTGCCTCTCTCAACTTATTTCAGCGGTTTAAAAATTCGCTGGATTCTTGAACATGTGCCCGGTATCCGTGAACTGGCCGAAGCCGGCGGGATAATGTTCGGAAACATTGATGCCTTCCTGATGTGGAAACTTACCGGCGGCCCGGCAGGCGGTATTCATGTTACCGATGTTACCAACGCCAGCCGCACGCAACTGATGAATCTTGAATCGTTGGACTGGGACGACGATATCCTGAGGGCTTTCAATATACCCAGGGCCATGCTGCCGCGTATCTGTTCGAGCTGCGAAGTGTACGGCTACGCCAAGGACGGTCCTGTGGACGGTGTGCCAATCGCGGGCGACTTAGGCGATCAGCAGGCTGCGCTTGTCGGACAGACCTGCTTTAAACCCGGGCAGGCAAAGAATACGTACGGGACCGGCTGCTTCCTGCTGTTGAATACCGGTCCGAATCCGGTACAGTCAAGTCACGGCCTGCTTACCACCGTGGCGTACAAGCTGGGAGGCCGGCCCGCACAGTATGCGCTCGAGGGCAGCGTTGCTATCTCAGGGGCTCTGGTGCAATGGCTGCGGGACAATCTGGGCCTGATCCGCACCAGTTCGGAAATCGAGACATTGGCAAAGACAGTGGAAGATAACGGCGGCGTATACTTCGTTCCTGCTTTTTCGGGCTTGTTTGCTCCTTACTGGAATGCCAATGCGCGAGGCATAATCACAGGCCTCACACGGTACGCCAATAAGGGACACCTCGCACGCGCGGTCTTGGAAGCAACCGCATTTCAAACTCGTGAAATATTGGAGGCGATGGAAAAAGACTCCGGGATCAAACTGGATGTACTCCGCACCGATGGCGGCATGATTGAGAACGATTTACTGATGCAGTTCCAGGCGGACATTCTAAACAAGCCGGTCGTCAGGCCCGCGATCAAGGAGACTACCGCGTTGGGCGCGGCTTACACGGCGGGGTTGGCGGTTGGGTTCTTTAAGAGCACCGATGATCTTTGTGGCAACTGGTCGGTTGATAAAACATGGGAGCCTTGCATGGAAGAAACAAAACGCGAGTCGATGTACCAGTTGTGGAAAAAGGCGGTCCAGCGCGCATTTGACTGGATTTAGAATTCACAGGTATCGTTGACCGTCTCGGTTAGCTCCATCCGAGATGCTCTCGAGCCTTCTCGTAGGCTACCGAGGCGAAAAAGAAGACGGCAGCAATCATTATTATGGTCGCCCCGGAAGTCAGATTAAATTTGTATGAAAACCACAACCCTGCAAGCGCAAAGAAAAAGTTAAGAAAGACCGAGATTATCATCATCGTTTTGAGAGACTTGCAGAATTTTTCCGCAATGAACGGCGGAATGGTCAGGAGAGCAATAACCAGGACCAGACCCACAACACGAATGAGCATGATTACCGAAAGCGCTATCATCCCAAGCAGAACGTAGTAAAGCATTCCAACCCGGACCCCCATGGACTTCGCGAATTCTTCGTCGAAAGACATTGCCAGGAAGCTGTTGTAGAGAGCGCCCACTACTACGAGCACGCAGCAGTCAACCAGGGCCATCATAATTATGTCGGAGCGCGGCACTGCCAGGATGCTTCCGAACAAATAGCTCATCAGGTCCACGTTGTATCCGGATGTGAGGTCGATCATTATTATCCCCAGGGCCATCCCTACCGCCCACAAAACCCCTACTACGGTATCGGCCCTCTGCTTGTTTTTCAAGGTGACGGCGGACATGATCATCGAGATCATCAGCGCAAATCCGACCGCCCCGGCAAGCGGCGGAATTCGAAAAAAGATGGCCAATCCGATACCGCCGTACGCGGCGTGGGCGATTCCGCCGGAGATGAACACGATCCGGTTTACGACCACCAGGGTCCCTATGATTCCACAAGCCACTCCGGCAAGCAGTCCGGCCAAAAGGGCGTTGCGCATGAATTCGGATTGGAATGCCTCGAGCATCTTGTCAGGGGTCCTTATGGTCGTGTTTGCGAAGAACGCGATGAGGAACTCCACCGTGGGCTATCAAATCTACCGGACATTGGTAAGCTGAATGCAGCATTTCCTCGGTCAGTTCGCCCGATTCGTGGCGATACAGGGTCCGGTTGAGACAGGCGACCGAGTTGATGTAATCGGACAGGACGCTCACGTCATGGCTGACTATGACGATGGTTATGGTGGTATTCAGTTCTTTGAGAAGTCCGTAGAGGTCGGTTTGAAACTGTGCATCCACGCTGGCTGTAGGCTCGTCGAGCAGCAGAATTTTCGGTTCGACGGTGAGCGCCCGGGCAATGAGAACACGCTGCCTCTGGCCCCCGGAGAGTTTCCCTATCTGCCTGTCCCGGTAATCCCACATCCCAACCTGCTCTAATACCTTTCTGGCAAGGTCCCTGTCCTCGGAAGTGTACCTGCGGCCGCTGCCCATCCTGCCGAGCCTGCCCATTAGGGCAACGTCCTGAACTGAAATGGGAAAATCCTTGTTGATTCCCGTGTCCTGGGGGACATACCCGAGCAGTCCGGCTGCTTCAATGGGGGTTTTGCCAAAAATCTTGACGGTCCCCTGGGCGGGATTCAAAATGCCCAGGACAATCTTGAGCAGGGTGGTCTTGCCGCTGCCGTTAGGCCCCATTATTGCCAGGAAATCCCGCTCTTCCACCCTCAGATTCACATTCGCCAGGACAGGATGGCTGTTGTAAAAAAAGGAAACGTTGTCGATATCGATAGCCCAAGCGCGCATATTCGACCTCTCCTCACTGTTCGCCGTCAAAGGACGTTTTAATTTGCTCGGCCACCTGGCGGAGATTTCTTTCCCAGTCGGGCGCCAGGTCGTTAGCCTCCACCAGCCTGGCGCCGACCGCATCGGCTATGGTCTGGGCCGTTTTAGGCGAATACTGCGGCTCAACGAAAATTACTTTTACTTTCAGCTCCCGCGCACGCTTTATGAATTCGTCCAGATCTCTTGCCTTGGGTTCCTTTCCTTCAACTTCCACAGGCACCTGCATGAGTCCATATGCGTCTGCAAAGTAGCCCCATGCGGGATGGAAAACCATAAACGACCGAGATTTTGAACTTGTCCCAAACAGACTGGAAAGATAAAGGTCCAAGCCGGCCAGATCTGAAACGAATTGCCTGTAATTGGCTTCGTAATATGCGAGGTCCTTCGGGTCTACTGAGGCAAGGGCTTCAAAGATCGCTCGTGCCTGAAGAATCACCAGGGGGGGCGACAGCCATGTGTGAGGGTCGTTGCCGCATTCCTTACGGGCGCTTGCGGTCTGCGGTTGTTCGCTCTCGCCGGGATGCCCCTCGATAGTCCTTTTTCGAATATTTTTGTCGGTGTGTATCACCAGAATTTTAGGGTTTACAGAGATCATCTTCGGGAGCCACGTGGTCTCGAAGGGAACCCCACAGGCAAAATAGATCTTCGCCCGGCTCAGGGCGGACATCTGACCGGGCCGGGGTTCATAAGTTTCCATTTCCGCCCCCGGGGGGATCATTACTTCAACGTTGACCAATTGTCCTCCGATCTTCTCCACAAAATATCGCTGGGGAAGAATACTGACGACGACAGGAATGGGAGGCGCTTCCTGGGCCACAGCCGGACGTGGCAGAATAAGTATCAGAGCAAAAACAAAAACGATTTTCAGAAACGCATCCGACATTAATACATGCCTTTCATGGGCGCAGGCAAAGCCCTTAGTAATCTTTACACGAGCCGTATGATATGGGATTTTGCTCTCAAGCGCCATAGGCTAATTCTATTAATTATTCATCCCTTTTATGTAAACATGGCAAAACCACCGCATTTGCCGGCGCAGGTGTGTTATTATTTGTAGTGTTCTCCGACCTGACTCCGCTCTTAATTACATGAGGAGTTCGTAATGGAAAAGCTGCTTGTCGCATTTGACGGTTCCGAACAATCTGAAAAAGCATACAGGCAAGCTCTGGAAATAGCGTCAAAGTTTTCAGCCTGCATGATCGTGCTCGCAGTGGCTCGTCCTCCCGAGCCTCCCGTGGCCGTGGAGATGGAGGCGGTGCTTGAGAGTGCTGTTGAACACTACGAGACGTACTTCAAACGTCTAAAAGAGGCGGCTGAATCGTTAGGTGTTGATGTAAGGTTCGAGGTGAGGGCGGGACATCCCGCAGAACAAATCGTGCTCATGGCTGGCGATGAAAACGCCGATGCGATCGTTATGGGACATCGCGGGGAGAGTTTTTTCCAGAGATGGCTTCTGGGTTCAGTTGCCAAGCGTGTCTTGAGTTATGCTCACTGTACCGTAATTGTGGTCCGCTGAGGGATTCGTTTCAAACACCAATGCTCCTGCGATATTCGCTGTCTATTTTCAGACCCTCTATGTCGGTTGTCTTTTCGCCCCGGGCGGACTTGATCTTGTCGATGTTCCTCTTCACTATCGCGCGTCGGCTCCCATAAGCTAACGCGGTCTGTTCGGTGATCTTTCCCTGCTGATAGAGGCGCGAGATACTGGCGTCGAACGTGGTCCATCCAAAAGGTTCGGCCTGCTCCATCATCTCATAGAAGGTCTTTCCCTCTGCTTCACCGTTAATTATGGCTTCCTGAACTCTAAGGCTGTTGCCCATTACCTCCAGGGCAGCGACGCGACCTCCGCCGACCTTGGGCAGAAGCCGCTGTGAAATTATCCATTTCATCGCATCGGCCAGGCGAATTCTGACCAGGCGCTCCTCTTCCAGGTCGAACATGCCGATGATGCGATTTATGCTTTGGCCCGCGTCAGTGGTGTGCAGCGTACTCAAAACAAGGTGACCGGTCTCGGCGGCGCTCAATCCAATTTCTACGGTCTCACGGTCACGCATTTCACCGACCAGTATCACTTTTGGCGCCTGACGCAGCGCGGCACGGAGCCCATTGGCAAACGAATCGAAATCAAGACCGAGTTCACGCTGGTTAAAAGTGGCGCTGAGCTGCGGATGGACGAATTCGACCGGGTCCTCGAGCGTTACTACATGGTAAGGGTGGCGGGCATTGATTTCATTCAATATAGTCGCCAGGGTCGTCGATTTCCCGCTGCCGGTGGCTCCGGTCACAAAGGCCATTCCGAACTTTTCATCGGATATCAGCTTGAGGACCGAAGGAAGTTCCATTTCATCTATGGTAGGGATTTTGGTTGGAAGCTGCCTCATGGCGATCGAATAGGTGCCCCGCTGAGAGAATATGTTTACGCGGAACCGGGCCCGACCGGGGAGATGGTAAGAAATGTCGCAAGATCCCATGTTAAGGAGGTGTTGGATCCCCCGGCGGTCATTTGCGATAAGGTTCAGGGCTATTGTTTCGGTGTGAAAGGGAGTTAGCGTTCGTATGCCGTAATCCATGACGGCCGGTTTTAATAATCCGTCAACTTCCACCTGAGGCGATTTGCCTACAGTGAAATTGATATCTGAGGCGGAGGGATTTTCATCCAGAATTCTGTGTAGAAATGAATCCAGCTCTGTTCGTCTCATAATCTGGTTATACCTCGGTAAAGTCAGGGGGAGGCTCCGTCAGATAAGGACGGAACTTCTCTTTATCCACGCACTTCATATAGGCCTCAGTAGGTCCGATTCGACCCGCTTTGAGGTGAGTGGCTATCGCGTCGTCCAGCGTCTGCATCCCGTATTTCTTGCCAGTCTGAAGGGCTGACGCAATCTGGTGGGTTTTGGATTCGCGAATCATTGCCCTCACCGCGTGGGTCGCTACAAGTATCTCCAAAACGGCTATGCGTCCTTTTATATCGATGCGTTTGAACAGGGCCTGTGAAATAACAGCCCGAATGCCGTCAGCCAGAGTGGAACGAATTTGCGCCTGTTCTCCCACCGGGAATACCTCGATTATGCGGTCGATTGTTTTTGCAGCGCTTTGCGTATGCAAAGTGGAGAAAACGAGATGTCCGGTCGCGGCAGCCTCCATGGCGAGCCGCATTGTTTCCAGGTCGCGCATTTCACCAACCAGGATTATGTCGGGGTCCTCACGTAAAGAAGCCCTCAGCGCGGCTGAAAAAGTGCGCGTGTGAGTTCCGACCTCCCGATGATTTATCAGGCAGTTTTTGCTCGTATGCACAAACTCGATTGGGTCTTCGACGGTTATTATATGGTCTCTTCTCTTCCGGTTCGCCTCGTCGATAATCGCTGCCAGGGTTGTGGACTTGCCGCTGCCGGTAGGGCCGGTCACGATGACTATCCCACGAGGCAGAAGAGCCAGCCGGCTTACGACCGGAGGAAGACCAAGTTGCTCTACGGAAAGAATTTCGTTCGGAATCTCGCGAAACACCGCCCCGATTCCGTTTTTTTGAACGAAGAAATTCGCCCTGTAACGGGCAAGACCTGGAATCTCATATGAAAAATCCAAGTCGCCGGTTTCCTCGAATATTTTGATTTTATCTTCCGGGGTGATCTCATAGAGCATCGAGCGCAGTTCGTTGTCGTCCAGAACTTTATATTTTACACGCTCCAAGTCGCCCCGGATCCTCAACACCGGTTGTTGACCCGAAACGAGATGCACGTCTGAGGCTTTTTGTTCGTTCATCAATTTGAAAAAGGCATCTATTTTAGCCATGGACTTTTCGCCTTTGAGGTTTCGGACCGTGTATCTAGGTCGCCATCGGGGCGTGGGGTCCCGAGGCAGCCAGTCATTGGTTTAAGCAACAATTATGCCTGGATTGTCACCCAGTGCCTGTGCCGGTCGTCCAGGCGTGTCAGGCCGGCCCTTGCGGCAGCGTCCAATGCCTCCCTGAATTCTTCGGAGGTAATTCTGCGGCTTATCGCCCTGTTCTCGATCGATCTACCGCAAGGGTGGTACTGGTCCATTATGTTTACGTAGGTCCCAGCCGAGATTCGTGTGGCTATGAAATCGGCGATTTCAGCAGTCCCGGCCAGACCGTTCGGCATGACGAGATGCCGTACCAACAAGCCCCTTTGAGCCACTCCATCCCTGTCAATAACCAAGTCCCCTGTCTGCCTGTGCATTTCCAAAATGGCCCTGCGTGCGCGATCGGGGTAGTCCGACGCGTTGCAAAGGCCCACGGCCGTTTCAGGGTCCCAGAATTTGAAGTCCGGCATATAAATATCGACTATTCCGTCTAAAAGCTTTAACGCTGAAACTCGCTCGTATCCCCCGCAATTATAGATAAGTGGAACGCACAGCCCTTTTTCGACAGCGATATGGAGCGCATCCAGAATCGGCTGAATTACATGGGAAGGCGTTACAAAATTTATGTTGTGGCATCCTTTTTTTTGAAGACCGAGCATAATTTCGGCCAGCTCTTCCGGACCGACCGGAATGCCCTCACCGCCTTGGCTTATGTCGGAGTTTTGGCAGAATTCGCAGTGAAGATTGCAGTGCGAAAAAAAAACAGTCCCTGAACCACCCCTGCCGACAAGGGGCCGCTCCTCCCCGTAGTGAGGCCCATAGCTCGCCACTGCGGCAAGTTTACCTGTCCTGCAAAATCCCCTCTCGCCAGCCATCCTGTCTACCCTGCACATCCGCGGACACAGGGTGCATTTTTTCATCCACTCTGATGCTCGTCTGAGTGATTCTTTTAGCCTCCCGCTCCGATATGCTTCGATGTATGCAGCGCTCATTCTGTTAAGGTCCCCCGTGAAGTTAAAATCGAGTCTCGGCTGAACATATCATTTAACTCACCGAAATTTAACACAATATCTTGACTTCCCCTCTGTTTCTCTTAGATTGAGATTGCGGGATGAAGCGGATGCAAGTGAGACAGATTTTCCCGCAGACCAACTGACGCTAAAAACCTCGTGGTTCAGGTTCAAAGACATATGCTGAACAGCGAGTCCGTGACTTCCGGCTTTGGTCTCCGGCTCTTTCAGTCCATTACCGGGATGGATATACTGAAACAGCGAGTCATGAGCGCCGGCGAAGGACGTCGGCTTTTTCAGCCTTAGCCTGTTTGCCCGGGGTATCGGTGAGTTGATCTTCAAAAATAAAAGGATAATGCCAAGTTTGAACAGCAAACGGTTCATAAAGGGCTACGGGGGTTTTAAAAACCCCCGTTTTTATGAGTTCCAGTATTTGTCGTTTACCCGACGGGAAGCACGATTTTGAAATTCAGATGCTGAATCCGGGCATTGCAATTGCCAAAAAATTTTCCACTTTCCGCCTTATGTCCAGCCAGCCGTTGTAAATATCTTTCATTGTGCTATATTTGCCTCCCGCAATAAAAGCATAAATCAACACCTATCAAGAACCACCGAGGGCCTGGCTTTTTCCCGGCAAGGGATCGAAACGGCTTTCGAGCAGAGGAGTACACATGAGACTGCGAAAATTACTCATTTTGCCCGCCATTGTTTCAATTTCGGCCGTTTTTGCATTTGGTTGCTTTGCCCAACAGGAGGAGGGCCAGGTAAACGACAAAGTCCGGGAGCTCCAGGACCAATACCGCCGCCTGTTGAAAGACGAATACAATCCTTCCACCATTCAGCCGAAAACTGACGGCAAGCCTTCTTTCGGTTCCGAGTCGGGTTGGATGAAGAGTTCTAAAGAAAAGGGCAAAAAATCGGCGCTCCGAAGGACTGGGAAAAAGAAGGGCAGGAATCGTTACGTCTCGCGCAAAGGCAAAAAGATTGCCAGGAACAGGGCGGGCAAAACATCCAGGAGCGCTTCAAGAAAAACTGCTCGGAAAAATATGGCCTTAGCTAAAGCGTCAGCCAGAGGCAAGTCGAGTGCATCACGGTCGTCCCTAAAAAACGGGCACTCAAAAAATTCTAAATCTTCAATAAAATCGAGCAAAACCGGCAACAAGAGGGGAATGAGATCTGATAAGAAGAGTGCAGCGAAGAAAAGTGCATCTCAAAAATCGAGTAAAATCCAATCCAAGAATAAAAATGGCGGCTCCAAGAAGAATCCGAGAAAGAAAGGAACGAGCAAAAATTCCAGTAAAATCGCCAACAAGAAAAAAATTAATAAAAAATAATTTTTGGCGAATTCTAATTTGTATATTTTAAATTTTGTTCTTAAAATGTGTTCCATGATTGACCCTTCTCTCAATGGGGCTAATATTTCGAAGGAGGAAAGGAGAGTTAGAATATGAAGGGAAAGATTCTCTCGATCATCACCGCTGTTTTATTTGGGGCGACAATGGTGGCAACCCCCATCGTGATGGCGGCCGGTACTGACACCGGAGCCGGGATGGAGGAGACGGCAAAACCAGCAAAGAAAAAAGTTGCAAAGAAAAAGACGACGAAGAAGAAAACTGCAAAGAAAAAGGCCAGCAAGAAGAAGAAGGCAGCACCAGAGTCTGAAGAAAAGATGTAACAATTTAGGAAGCAGTGTTTCTGCCTCATTGAGAGATCGTCGAAAATCAGGGCTAGGCAAAACCTGCCATTCGGTTCGGAACCGAAGGCAGGTTTTGTTTTTTTAGACGGTTGTTCATGTCCGTTTGTGGTGAAAAAAGGGTATTTTAGCCAAAGGACAGCCGCAAATAATGGAGTCTCCTGCTCATTCCACCAGCCGCTTGAATGCCTGTGTGATTATCTCCATTTGCTCGGGCAAGACCGTGCGCAGGTCCATTACAAAGTGATCCGATTCGATTCTGCCTATGATGGGAGGATCGCATCGGCGGAGGAACTCCTCGATTTGGTTCGGACTGAACTCGGTGGATTTAACTGTTACTATAAAACCGGGCAGGTCCTGAGCGGGAAGAGATCCTCCCCCCACCTGTGAAAAGCCTTGACGGACATCGATTCGGAGCACGTCTTTGCAGTCTGCCGTTTGAATGGCTGAGGCAAGCTTTTCAGCACGGCCATTCAATTCCGCAGGCGAAAGGGATATCATTCTGAGAGTCGGTATTTTCTCAATGGCCTGCCGTTCGTCTCTGTAGAGTCTAAGGGTCGCCTCCAGGGCGGCGAGCGTCATCTTGTCGACCCTAAGTGCCCGCGTGATCGGGTTCTTCCTGCACCTTTCGATCAGGTCCTTTCTGCCGACTATTATGCCCGCCTGTGGGCCTCCGAGCAGTTTGTCGCCGCTGAACGCGACGAGATCGACACCGGTTCGGATGGTCTCCTGCACCGTTGTTTCGCCCTGGAGTCCGAACGGCGACAGGTTGACGAAGCATCCGCTGCCGAGATCTTCGACCACGGGCAAACCGCGTTCGCGCCCCAAGGTTACCATTTCATCCAGTGAGACCTCTTTGGTAAAGCCCACTATCCTGTAGTTGCTGGTATGCACTTTCATGAGCAGCGCTGTCTGATCGGTAATGGCGGCAACATAATCTTTGAGATGAGTTCGGTTGGTTGTGCCTACCTCTTTCAGTATCGCGCCGCTTGCACTCATCACATCCGGAATCCTGAAAGACCCACCGATTTCCACCAGTTGCCCCCTGGAGACGACAACTTCCCTGCCCCTGGCAAGAGTATTGAGCAGCAGGAACACAGCACCTGCGTTGTTATTTACGACCAGGGCTGCTTCAGAGCCGGTTAGTTCGCGAAGGATCGTCTCGGCGTGAGTATATCTTGACCCCCGTTGGCCCAATTGGAGATCGTATTCGAGGTTATTGTAGCCAATACATAGCTTCTGAATCCTCTCGACCGCTTCATCGGGGAGAAGAGAGCGGCCCAGGTTGGTATGAATCACTATCCCGGTGGCGTTTATGACCGGCCGCAGAGTAAAGGCGGAGAGCCTGTTCGCACGCTGTTCGATCTGGTGGGCAATCTTCATGGGATCGATCGCCGGCAGAGACCCGGATGTCTGCAATATACTTTTTCGGGTCTCTTCGAGTTCCTCGCGGATAGCATCCAGAACCAGCTTGCGAGGGTGTCGGGAAAGTGCATCCCGGACAGGCTCCAATTGGAGAAGGGTATCCACGCCCGGTATTTGCCTAAGGAATTCTTTCGCCTGGTCTTGGGTCATTTTAGTTTTCAGTTTTTAGTTGTTGGTTAAAAGTCCTGCCACAATACTCCTTTATATCATACGCCTTGATTCCATGTACACCGTAAGCGGTTCGCCTCTTCCTGGAGTTGAAGCACCAAACCCGCTTGATCTTTCCAGGTGAACATAAACCTGCGTGTGGTATAATTGCGAATAATGAAATCATCATTGTATTACTTCCCGGTTGGGGACCGGGGCCTTCAAGATGGTTCAAGGCTTGCTCGAGCCAAATTGACGCCGTGTGTTCCTGCCGGGTATTTGTGTTGGATTGAACTCACCGGGTTTCCCGGGTTGTTGATTAAAAGCGGTAACCAGTCGTGATTAATTTAATGAGATCTCCAGGATTAAAAGAAGAGCGTTCGGAACTGGCTGAAGAGCGAGTTCCCGGCCCAGCCGATTTTAAGTCCACATCTGCAGAGGTTGTCTCGTTTCTAAAGAAATCCAGGGAGTCGACGATCCTTAGAGGGGTCCAGCCTTCAGCCCTGGCGTATCTTGTCACCAGGGCCGTGAGGCAGATTAGAAAGCCTTTCGTGCTGATTGCCCCCACAGACAAGGAAGCCGAAAGATTCACGGAGATGCTTAGTTTTTTCTCCGGTAGGGGTCAGCAGGAAAACGGCGGCGATCCTTTGGGACGGCGAGTCTGGTTTTTGCCTTCGCGCACCGGCCACAATGCACGGGCACTCGGAAAAGCTGAAATAACGGCGAGAAGGATCGAAGCTCTCTATGCCCTGCGCGCGGCCCCATCCCCCCCGGTTGTTGTTACCTCTGCTCTTGCAGTCATCGAGCGCGTTATTCCGCCGGAAATCCTTATTGCCAATATGGATTACAGACTGCCCGGAGAGAACGTGGACCCGGAGGAGTTTATGCGAAGGCTGATCGAGCGCGGGTTTTTCCGGGTTTCGCTGGTTGAGGATTACGGAGACCTGAGCCGCCGCGGGGGAGTGCTCGACGTATACGCCCCACTCTACCGCTGGCCTTTGCGGTTTGAGTTCTTCGGGGACCAACTGGAGTCCATTCGTCTCTTTCATCCGCTGACCCAACGCTCGATGGGCGTGCTGGAAGAAGCGGTTATTCTGCCCGCAAATGAAATCATCCTGGATGCTGCAGCAAAACGTCGCGCTCAGGACGCGGTCTACGAAGACGTGAGAAATGAGCTGCTTTCGCCTGCCTCCGGCAACGTCTGGCTCGACAGGATTGCGGAAGGATACCAATTGGGCGCTTTTGAATCCGTTTTTCCCGTCTTTTTCCAAAAAACGGCCTCGATTTGGGAATACCTGGATAAGAACGCTATCCTTGTATGGACCGATGCGGTGCAGGTCCGTCGTGAGATGGAGGGGCAGTGGGCAAAGATCTTGCGGGCATGGGATGAAGCAGGAACGGAGAGCGAATGGAGAAGGTACCCAAATGAACTCTATGACGAACCGGAAAGATCTTTTGAGGCCGCTCTCGGTTTCCAACAGGTTCTTTCCAATTCTCTTTCGGAGCAACGGGGCGCCACAACGGTGTTCGACCTCGGAACGTCCCCGCACACGGAGCTTGCCGCCTCCATAAAGGCCCACGAGAACAGGGAGCGGCTACTCGAGCCCCTCGCCGCCCAGTTCCGCAGTTGGATCGCAGAAGGCGTCTCGCCCTTTCTGGTTTGTTCCCAAAAGGATCGCGCTGCAAGAATCTCCGAGCTTCTTGAAGACTACGGAGTAAAATCGGTGGTAAGCGGCTACGGTTTTGGTGAGGAGTCCTTCGAATCCAGTCTGGTCAAGATAATCCAGGGGACAATTGGCAACGGATTTTTCTGGCGGTCCGAGAAGCTGGCGTTAGTGGCCGAAGAGGAAATATTCGAGAGGAGGTCCCGCCGACGGGGGCAGAAGCCTGCTGCGGGGATTTTCCTCAGTTCATTCCAGGACCTGCACCAGGGCGATTTCGTTGTCCACGTGGACCATGGGATAGGCGTCTATAAAGAGCTGGCTCATTTGAATGCGGGCGGCATAGAAAATGATTTTCTTCTTATCGCCTACCAGGATGGCGACAAGCTCTACGTGCCGGTGGATAAACTCGCGAAAGTCCAGAAATACATGGGCTTGGAGGGGCAGGACCCACAGGTCGACAAACTGGGGGGCAAGTCCTGGGAAAAGGCCAAGAACAAGGCCAGGGAATCGGCAGAAAAAATGGCAGAGGAGCTGTTGGAACTCTATGCCATTCGCCAGGTTGGGGAAGGGTACTCTTTCACGGCCCCTGACCATTATTTTCAGGAATTTGAGACGACCTTCGCTTTCGAGGAAACCCCGGACCAGGTAAAGGCAATAGAAGACGTCCTGGATGACATGACCTCGAAGCGCCCGATGGACCGCCTGATTTGCGGGGATGTCGGCTACGGGAAAACGGAAGTCGCTCTGCGAGCGGCATTCAAGGCCGTTATGGACGGAAAGCAGGTGGCCATGCTGGTTCCCACCACGGTCCTGGCCGAACAGCACCATGAAAGCTTTCAGGAGCGATTCGAAGGGTTTCCGGTCAATGTCGCCTCCCTTAGCCGATTCAAGTCCGCTCCTCAGCAGAAGTCAATAATTGAAGGACTCAAGAAAGGCTCGGTGGATATCGTGATCGGTACGCACCGGCTCCTGCAGTCGGACATAGTCTTCAGGGACCTCGGGCTGTTGATAATCGACGAGGAGCATAGATTCGGGGTCCGGCACAAGGAAAGATTGAAAAGACTGCGGGCATCCGTGGACGTGCTAACACTTACTGCCACCCCTATTCCCAGGACACTTCACATGGCTCTTGCCGGGATACGGGACCTCAGCACCATTGAAACTCCTCCCCAGGACCGCCGGGCTATCGAAACCTACGTGACGAATTACGACGAGTTCTCGATCCGGGAGGCGATCTATCGCGAGATCAACCGCAACGGGCAGGTTTTTTTCGTGCACAACCACGTCCAGACCATTCAGCAGATGGCGGCCAGGCTCGCGGTTCTGGTGCCGGAGGCGCGAATTTCCGTGGCGCACGGACAGATGAAAGAACGGGACCTCGAAGCGGTCATGCTTGATTTCATTCATAAAAAAATAGACATCCTGGTCTGCACTACGATCATAGAATCGGGTCTGGATATCCCGGCGGCAAACACGATCGTAATCAACCGGGCCGATAAGTTCGGGCTGGCCCAGATTTACCAGCTCAGGGGGCGGGTGGGCAGATCCAGCGAGCAAGCTTATGCCTATCTCATTATTCCCGGCGAGACCCTGATCACCAGGGATGCCCAAAAAAGACTGCGCGCCCTTCTCGACTTCAGCGAACTGGGGGCCGGATTCAAGATTGCTCTGAACGACCTCCAAATTCGGGGCGGGGGCGCCATTCTGGGATCATCGCAATCGGGGCACATAGCGGCAATCGGTTACGAGCTTTACCTGGAGTTGCTTGAAAAAGCCATAAAGAGCATGAAAAATGAAGGGTCGAAAACCGATGTAACCGAAACCGAGATAAACTTGCCGATCTCCGCCTTCCTGCCGGAAGACTATATCTGTGACACGGACCAAAGGCTTATCGCATACAAAAGGCTCACTACGCTGGCCGATGAGCAGTCTATTGAGGACTTGGCCGGTGAATGGCGAGACCGTTACGGGCCGTTGCCCGAAACGGCGAAAAACCTCGTTTTGCTGGCGATGATGCGGCTGATTCTCGTACGGCTCAAAATTACCCGCCTGGATGGCGACCAAGAGAACTTTATTCTTTATTTTGCCCAGGGAGCGGATATTTGGCCTGTGATGTCCTACTTTGAGCAAAAAAATCTGAACTTCGCCCCTGAATCCGAACGGAAGATAAAAGTGGAAATTTGGGGACGTAATTTTCCACAAAGAATCCTTCGGCTTAAAAGAATCTTGCAAGAACTGAATGAAAGTGCTACAGGTAGCGAACTTCACTGACAAAAAGATTCGCCGTGCGGAGCGGTGAGCAAATTCCACAGTCGGGCTGCGCTCCGCTTGGTTCCACCGTCATGTGGCGGGATTTCGAAAGCATGTATAGCGAGTTGGAGGGATAATATGAGCCCTTTTCATAAGGCTGCAATTTCCACAGTATTTATTGTTCTTGCAGGAGTTGTTTCGTTTTTGCCTGCTCGAGCTGAAATGGTAGACCGCATCGTGGCCAATGTGAACGGGCAGATAATCCTCTACAGCGATTTGCAGGCTCAGATTAAGGGCCTGCAAAAGACCATGCCTATGCTCGATTCAACAGATCCGACGAGGAAAGCACAAATCGAACGCGAGGTTCTTACTCAAATGGTCCGGCAGAAGCTCGCTGACGCAGAAGTTGAGCGACTCAAGGTTATCGTCACCAGTACAGAGGTAGACCAACGGATCCAACAGATTATCGAACAAGGTAATTCAAGCATGGAGCAGCTTGAACTTAATCTCAAAGCCAACGGCGAAACCTTGGAGAAATTCCGCGATCAGATGAAGAAGGAGATGGAGCGCGACCGTCTCGTAGAGCGGGTTCTCAAGTCGAAGGTGGTCATCAGCGATCAGCAGGTTGAGGCATATCTCAAGGGAGAAAAAGGAGAATCAGCATCGACATCTCAGAAAATCCACCTGGGTGTTATTCTACTTCCGGTGGGTGATAAATATGGGAAGCCGGAAGACGTGGAGAGAACAGGCCGTGAAATACTCGATAAGCTCAAAGGCGGGGCCGATTTTCAGAGCATGGCCAAGCAGTATTCTAAGGGCCCGGCTGCAGAGGAGGGGGGAGATTTAGGATACATGGGGGCTGACGAACTGGCCCCTTTTATCGCACAAGCGGTCCGCAACATGAGAAAAGACCAGATATCCGGTCTGGTGCAGGGACCCGGTGGATATTACATCTTAAAGGTATTAGGCGTCGACAGTAAGAAGATTGAGAAGACAGACCCGGTTTTGCGCGAAAAAGTGAGAAGAACTCTATACGATCAGGAAGTGAACCGCAAATTTGAAGAGTGGGTGCATTACCTGGAATCTAAAGCTTTCATCCAGATCTCTCTTTGAGAAACAGTCGTCAGTTGTCAGTGGTCGGAAGAAGCCCTCTTTGACGACTGAACGCTGGCAACCGGTCACTGTCACTATTACGAGTATCATCAGATGAAAGATCTTGCGGAGCTTCTTAAAACCGAGAGACTGAATCGCAACTTGACATTGGAAACCGTTTCCGAGCGGAGCGGAATAAGTCTTAGTATGCTCAGGTCCATTGAGGCTTGTGATTTTGAGCGATTAGGCGCCTCTCTTCTCATCAGAAATACGATCCGCGCATACTGTCGTGCCCTCCGGATAGACCCCGAACCTCTGATCCAAAAGTTCTCTTCCCAAATCGAAGCATGCAACATCCAGGACGCCGGGCTAAAAAGATATGGGCTGCAAATGAAGATCCTGCGCAAGAAACGCAGGATGATCGGGTTGCCTCTTTTCGTCCTGTTTTTGATCTCCGCGGCCGTTTTCTATGGCGGCACGTGGATATCGGAGCGACGCTCGAAGTTATACGCCCCGCCGGAAGCAGACAGGATTCTCACTCAGGAAGAACTCCCTGCCGAATTGCACGAGCGGCAGGTCCCCGGCCCGGATGCACGGGCCCCAGGGTCTGGGGCCGCCTTGCGTGAAGCTGATGAGGCGATAAGAAACGCCGAGATTCACATTCGGGAATCGAAAATGGCAGCCAAAGAGGCCGGAAAAGCCGACAATGAGGGCGAACGGGCAAACGACATAGGATGGCAGGTCAACGATATAGACAAAATGGCAGAAAACACGGTGAAACGCTCAGGCGAAGCGCAGGAGAAAGCTCCGGGGCCGGACGACAGCGACCATTCCCGCCTTTCTTTTAGTAATTCCACCGATGCCGTAGCCGACGACGAGCCGGTCCAGAATGTGGAAGAACACTCCCACAATAAATTTGCCGTCGAAGCGGACGACAAAGTTTGGATTCAGGTAAAAATCGACGATAAAAAGACCCTGAGCGAGATGCTCCATGCCGGAGAACATAGGGAGTGGGCCGCCGATAAGTCTTTGCAGGTCGTAATCGGCAATGCCGGAGGTGTTCGGATGAAATGGAACGAACGCCAATTAGCGGCCCCGCGTGACCCCGGACGTGTCCTGCGTTTCCGGTTGCCTGACTACGCCAAAGCGGAGTAGGGGCGTTTCTCCACTCAACGACATGAAGAAGAAGCGCAGGTTGTTTTTTAGCTTCTGAGAGTTGACTGCGAGTGGAGTTGAGAGACCGGAATCAGCTCACGTCGACTTGACGTCCGGGAACAAGGCGCTTCCGGACAAACTCCGGCAATCTCTGCGACTTTGCCCTTAGACCCTGTAGCACGAAATCCCTCGAAATCTCGTCTATCCCAAATGAAATAAACCCAAGCAAACGCAAGTAATCGCCAAGGAAGGGGTGATCCAGAGCGTTGATGGGTGTGCCGTTCAGAAAATCATAGACGGCGTGGGCAATGTAGAGAAGGGCAATGTTTACTTTCCGCTCCGGAGGTATCTCTGCGGGTGGGCAGAAGGCGGGCCAAGCCTGATATTCTATCGTCTGGCAGATCTGCTTGGGGATGTTCCACTGCTCCAGAAGCAAAGCCCCCAGCTTGGAAGGGTCCAGCATCTCGATAAAAAGGGACCATTTGGGGTTTTGCCTTCGAAGAAGTAGAAGAACTGTTTCTCCCAGGTCGTGCAGGAGGCCGATCGTGTTGAGAAGCGCCGCTCTGTTACGGTCATATGACTCACATAACTCGGATGCGATGTAGGAGAGGAAAATGGAGTGGCGATAAACGTCTCTGAACTCATCGGAATTCGGCATTGTCTTCATAAGGCCGCGGGATAGGGCGATCCGATAGACTTCGTTAAATCCCAGGTATGTTATCGCGTAGGAGACGTCGGTGATTTCCCTCTGGAATGCGTACCTGGGGGAGTTTATCGTCTTGAGAATATCCACTACGAGCGACGGGTCACGCTTTGCAAAGGCGGCAACCACTTTTGCCGAAGTTTTTTGGCCGGCCAGCAGTTTGACCAGTTGTGCGGTATGCAGGGGTAGCTTCGGAATGCCTCTCAGGATATTTACTATTATCTCCGACTTCTCGTACTCCTCAATTTGTTTGCGGGAGTTTCTGATAAACCTCGTCAGAGCAGCCGCCCGGAGCTGAGCGGAGTCTCGCTGTCCGCCCAGGGCTTCCGTCCGTAAAAGTATCGCGTCATGAAGTCTTTTAAGAATTGCTATGCGGGTTTCGGCCCCGAGAGTATCGATCACGGCGGGATCAAACGAAAATACGGTAGATGCCTCTTCTGCGACAACGGACGATACTCTGTTGCCTCCTGCTAAAAGCGATGTCTCGCCAATGAGGTCTCCGGCTTTGAACCTGAATGCGGCCGTATCCGAATCAATGTATGCGACTCTAAGCGCGCCGCTTAGAACAAAGAATATGTTTTTGCCAGCCGTTCCCTTTTTGAAGAGAAATTCTTTTTCAGCCAAGGCGCGAACCGTTCCAGAGTTGAATAGAGTGATTCGTTCCTTGTCACCCAGGTTTGAGAAAAAACCAGGCAGAATTCGACCAGTTGTTTGGCCTTTTTCCAACACGGCCCATTCCTTCGTTCCAAGCAAAAGAGAAACCAGCTAAGCGAGCAAGAGTTTTCTGGGGAATCATCATATTAATCGGTATTGTTCATGGATCTCTTGAAATAGAATATGAGCAGCGATCGGAGCAGGATAAATAATCCGGAGGGTCTGCAAAAAACCGAAACGAGAGACGGCGGCGATCAGGCTTGGAGCTGAGGCCCCGGCGGCGGATTTCCGCCTCCGGGACTGTTGCCCAAAGCTCCATCCGCGTTCGAAAAGCGCCGCCAGCAAGCCAGAACCACGCCCAACAGAAGAATGAACCCCAGCGTTTTCACGCGGTAGCTGTTTGCGAGCTTTATAAAATCACGTCCGAAAAAAAACCTGTTCATTATCAGGCAGAAAATAGTGAACGCGCCCATGGCAGCCGTCTGCCATCGGGAAAGACTGAAGCCGGCGAAAGAGGCGCGGCAGATCAGGTAAAGGGCCGGTAGCACTCCCACCGCATGTTGAACCCAGGTAACCGGGGAAAATAGCAGTATCAGGACTGATACGGCGGCGCATTCCCAGACTATCTCAATGGAATTGCGGCTCGCCGGCTTGTGACGCATCAGCCAGGCCATCCATAATAAAATGGCTGTCATAAGAACGCGGACGAGCATTCCCGCCCAAAAAACCGGCAAATCCAGAAACTGATAATAGTATGGGCTGGGAGGATCTCGGGTGAGCTGAATGTCGTCGAATGTCTCCGGCCTGCCCCAGTGTCCGTACGGCAGATGCATGAGATAGCGCGCCAGTGCAGGCCGAAGCGAGAGGTTTTCAACCTTCTCCTCCCCCAGAGGACCGCGTGACGGGTCGGGGTCGCTCAATCCCTGAACTACTCCCGAAATCCAGGTCTTTGTCATGCGGGCATACTGGGCGGGACCACTTACCAGGACAGGACTAAGAGTAAAGATCGCACAGGCGACGCAAGCAGCGGCTGCGATTTTCCATTGCCGTTTGAGCATGAACCAGGCAACAAATAGAAGCGGCGTACACTTCATGGCCGAGGCCATGCCAAGGATTATCCCGCCGGAAATGTCACGTTCTTTTGACCAGAGGTAAACCGACAGCCAGGACATTGCCACCAGGGCGGTATTGACTCCCACCTCGGGAAGGTCGCGCCCGAGAGAAAGGCTCGCCAGTAGAATGGCCAGCGTTGTAGACCAGAAAGAGGCGTCCGGTGAAAGCGGGAAGCTCTTCTCTGAAAGGCGCTGGAGAGTCAGGACCAGAGTTACTATGGCAACGACGGCCAAAGGATAGACTATTATCTGGGCAGGATGAAGGCCTAAGAAATGAAGTGGAGCGTGGATCAGTGCCCAGAAAGGCGGATAAACGTGATCCAGCGAATCCTGATATATATAAACGCCTTCCGCGAGCCGTTTGCCAAGCTCAAAGTGTAGCCTGAAATCGCCCTGAGGCCGGCGGATTATCAGAATCCATACAACAATGACCCAAATCGCCGCCACAGTGATCGGGACCCACCTGAAGCGGCGCAGTTTCGTCCAATCGGTAGAACTTAAAACCATTCCCTTTCCGTTTCTGCCTTGAGAAGTCGAGCTGCCTTATATTCCAAATTTTTCAAATAGGACAGTGATTTTTGGGATCAACCTCATTTCTTTGGACACACAGAGCAAGACCGGCGTATACTAATTTTGAGCCGTTAAGCGGATAGCCGTTACCGGTTTAATTTTGCTCAATTCTTTTCTGACTTCGTTTTTAAATCCAATTTCCACCAAATATTTTATATGGTCTTTCGGGAAGCTACCATTTTTTTGTCGGTCCGACTTTTTCGCAACCATATTCCAGGAGGAGGGTTAAATGGATGTCTTAGGAATTGTCCTTAGTTTGTTCCTTCTTATGTACATGGCGTACATGGGGTTTTCTGTAATCCTGTTTGCCCCGGTTTTTGCTCTTCTCGCGGCATATCTTCAGGGCCTGCCGGTAATGCCCTCCTACACTGAGCTCTTCATGGTCAAGGCCGTCGGTTATGTGAAATTGTTCTTTCCAGTCTTCATGCTTGGCGCGGTATTCGGCAAGGTAATGGAAGACACGCTCCTCGCAAAGGGAATATCGCATGCAGTCATGCAGAAGCTTGGCTATAAGCATGCAATTTTGGCGGTTGTCCTCTCATGCGCAATCCTGACTTACGGTGGGGTGAGCCTTTTCGTCGTCGTTTTTGCAGTCTATCCATTTGCCGCTTCCCTTTTCAAAGAAGCAGACATTCCGAAACGGCTGATCCCTGGGTCGATTGCGCTCGGATCGTTTACCTTCACGATGGATGCTTTTCCCGGGACCCCCCAGATTCAAAATATCATTCCTACCAGTTTCTATGGGACTACCGCTTATGCGGCGCCTATCGCCGGTATCGTGGGAGGCTTGGGTATCCTCGTGCTGGGCATGACCTGGCTGGAATACCGTCGTCGAAAAGCCGCTCAAAGAGGCGAAGGATATGGACAACACACATTGAACGAGCCGGAAGTGACCGAAACGGAGGTATTGCCGAAATGGTACATCGCCGTTTTGCCATTGGCAGTTGTCCTGATAGTCAATTACTTTCTTTCGCGGGTGTTCACCTGGAACCCCGACATTTTAACCCCCTTCGCAGGAATGAAACTCGCGCTAATGGTTTCCAACATCAAGCAGGTAATCGGCATATGGTCGCTTGTCATAGGCCTCGTTTGCGGAATCGCCCTGGCTCTTGCCATCGGGTACAAAAAAGTTACCAGGACTGCCGGAGGACTTCAGAAGGCCCTCAATGTCGGCGCAATCGGCTCTCTTCTGGCAATCATGAATACAGCCTCCGAAGTCGGATACGGAAATGTCATCGCCGCCCTTCCCGGATTCAAGGCAATTTCAAGTTTCCTGCTCGGCATCAAAGTCGGAGCTACTCCTCTTGTATCGGAAGCGGTATCGGTTACTACCCTTGCTGGAATAACGGGTTCGGCTTCGGGCGGCATGTCGATAGCGCTTGACCTCATGGCCAAAGACTGGCTCGCCTGGGCAAACTCCGTGGGCCTTTCACCACAGTTGCTCCACAGGGTTGCTTCGATGGCTTCCGGAGGATGCGATACTCTTCCACACAATGGAGCGGTAATCACCCTCCTGGCTGTCTGCGGCTTAACTCACAAACAGTCGTATCCGGATATTGGAATGATGACCATCATCAAAACGGGGATGGTGTTCGTTATAATTCTCCTTTATTCCCTTACCGGGATCTATTAAAGCAGATGACGGGGGACGGAAAACGGGTGGAATCCGTCATCCGTAAACAAACCTTTAACCGGGGAGAACCGAAATGAGTAAGAAACTTGAAAAAGTCGCGGTTAACGGATCGGGCATCCTGGGTACTCAAATTGCCATGATGGCCGTCTATGGCGGCTACTCAGTCAAAATCTTCGATCCGCAGGCAGATGCTTTTTCGGCGACCTACAACAAATTAAAAAACGATTTGAGTTCCAAGAATGTTACCCCCTTTATCCCATGGGACCAGTGGGAAAGATGCAAATCATCCGTCCAACGGGCGGCGAGTCTGGACGAAGCCGTAAAGGATGCGCAGCTCGTAATCGAAGCCGCACCGGAAAATGTTGACCTCAAAAATAAAATTTTCGCTGAACTTGGCAGAAAAGCGCCCCCCGACGCTATACTTGCCACAAACAGCTCTTCCATTCCGGTGTCGAGAATGGAGGCCAGCAGCGGACGACCCGAGCGATGTCTCAATATCCACTTCTACTTCCCATTGCAGGGTACGAATATGGTCGACATCATGGGTGGGAGCAAAACACTCCCTGAAGTCTTCCAAGCCGGTGTTGACTGGATCAAATCGATCGGCTGCATTCCTCTGAAGGTCAATAAGGAAATCCTCGGGTTTTGCTTCAACCGTGTCTGGAGGGCAATCAAAAGAGAAACGCTCTACATGTGGGGAAACGGTTTTGTTGACTACCGGGATTCTGACCGTGGCTGGATGGTATTCACCAAGATGAATGAAGGCCCCTTTGCCATTATGGATAAAGTCGGGCTCGACGTGGTTTATGATATAGAGATGGTTTACTACCGGGAATCAGGAGATCCAAAAGATAAGCCGCCGGACGCCCTGCTTGAGAAAATAAAGCGGGGTGAACTTGGCGTGAAGAGCGGAAAGGGATTTTACACCTATCCCAACCCGGAGTACTTGCAGCCGGATTTCCTATAGGGATGACCCTGAATTCAAATTTGGGTGGACTGACACCGTCGATGACGAGGTGAAACGATGGGATCCAAAGCGATAAAAACTATTGGCATTCTTGGCACAGGTACTATCGGATCCAGTTGGGCAACTTTTTATGCCGGCAAAGGATTTCAGCTCAAAATGTACGACGTTGACAAGTCCACCCAGAAGACGGGCATCATTAAAGCCCGGGAAAATCTCGGGGCCCTTGCAAAGTACGGATTGCTGGAAGATTCAAAAATCGACGCCGCGTTGAGGAACATCTGTTCAAGTGATACGTTCGAGGAATTTTGCGAGGGGTTGGATTATGTTCAAGAATCGGTGGCGGAAAACTATGAAGTAAAAAACCAGGTATTCAGGGACCTGGACTCTCACACAGCCCTCGATACCATACTGGCAAGCAGTTCTTCCGGTCTTCTTATGTCCGAGATACAGAAAAACGCCTCAAGACCCGAACGCTGTCTTATCGCGCACCCGTTCAACCCTCCGCATCTCATCCCCCTTGTGGAACTGGTGCCCGGCCGGCAAACCGATCCCGAATTAATTGAAGAAGTAAGGCTCTTTTTCGAGAAGCTTGGGAAAACTCCCGTGGTGCTCAAAAAGGAGGCGCCCGGCCACATCGCAAACCGCCTCGCAGCAGCCTTGTGGCGGGAAGCAATAGATATAGTAATGAGGGGCATCTCTACCGTCGAGGACGTGGATAAAGCGCTCCACGCCGGCCCGGGGATCAGATGGGCACTCATGGGCCAGCACCTCATATATCATTTGGGAGGCGGAGAGGGTGGTTACGGGTACTTCATCGACCACATAGGAAAGGCATTCGGCTCTCTGTGGGAAGACATGGCGAACTGGACTGAAATTCCTGAAGAATCAAAAAAGGTATTGGTCGAGGGCGTCATCGCGTCGATAGGAAACAGGAACCTGAAGGAAATCTCCGAATGGCGGGACGGCAAGATAGTTGATCTGCTTAAAATCAAGCAGGAACCCATCTCCCGGGAAAAGAACTAAGACGGGCAGGGGGCAAAATTCAATATCAGCAACTTGCGCCTGCCGGACATAAAACCACCCCGGGAGAGGGCGTAACCGTCAGACGTTATTTTTTCAATTCGACTTCCAGTTGAATCGGCTTATAGAGGTAGACCAGGCGCGCCTGATCTGAACTTTCTCCTAGGGAGAGCAGCACGGAGACAGTGTCGCCGTCCCATATCAACTTGGAAGGAGTATTGTCCGGCTTGGCCGGCTCGCCGAGTTGCCGGGTCAGCATTTCTTCTATTCTTTTGAATCCGGCGGATGGGAAATAGACCATCCCCATGTAGAAGCGGCCCTTGTAGAAACCATATACGACCTGTTCGAGCCTGACTTCCCCCATTTGAAGCTGATCGTCGTTCTTTTCATATAAAAGAAGGTTGCCTTCGGCGGCAATTTGGTTGATCCCGGAAACGGAAGCCGCTTCTGTTCCCCATTTAATGCCGCGGAATCCGTCAAGTTCGCTTGCGGCGTGTGATCCGCAGCCCAAAACGGTACACACCAAAAAAACGGCCAGGCAGAAGCCTGAAACTCGAAGGTGTCGTATGTAAGTCGATTTCATATGCCTTTCTCTTTTCGAAACTTGTTGGGGGATTAAGCCCGTCTCTTCATCCTTCACTGTTCACCGCTCACTGCCTTATTGTTTCCGGTTTCCTTCTCCACCAGCTTCACCTTTGCCGGCGATGAGCCGGCATCAGCGTCCAGCAGTGTCTTAAGACCCTTCTTATACCATTTTATTCCGGATCTGGTAGATATTGTCTGCTCTTCCACGTCAATGGGAAGTCGATCCTCCGAACACCTTCTCAGGATATGGAGCTTGCTGTCGGAATCGAGAGCTGAATGATCCGCGACAAAGCGCACGAACGCGGCCCATTCAGCCGGGGTCGGTCCGCTCCATTTTCGCATGGTGTGAAACATGCGGTAGCAGACAAGCGCAGCGTCGCGATCCTCATTCTGCCGGAAGAGCTTCCCGCTGTATAACCGTATGGCTTCCCTGCCAATCTCACTTGTAAAGGTCAAGTAAAACCACCTGAGGATGAGAAAGTACCCCTCGCGAGTAAGCTCCCGCCCGGCCCAATAAAGCGGATTGGCGATATTCTTTACGTTCAGGGCGAACTTGGCGGCTTTATAGATATGCGGGTTTTTCTTAAAGAGCTTTAACACCGCGTTGTCGTTAATTTTGAGATAGACTTGGTAGTAGCGCTGAAAATCGCTCAATTTGCGGTTTCCGATATACTTTATCGGGACGGTTGAGGCGAGCTTGGACAGTCGGCTGCTCACCCGCTTGACCAGTTCCAGGGTATCCGAAAGTGAGGCTTCATACTCCGGCTGGGCGGCTTCCGGATGGTAGATGGCGCCTATGCTGCGCACTATATTGAGGGCCCGCTGGTTGAAGACGTCAAACCCGAGCAGAAGTTCACTGTCGGGGAGCTGCCAAACCTCCTCCCGCGTCCGGGCGATAAATTCCATCGCCTGCTGTTCCAGTGCGCCCGGGGAGGGCAAAAGATCCAACTCGTGTTCTTCGGCGAACCGGTTGTCGAGCATCTCCCGCATGCGCCGCCTCACGTACCAGCGCAACATCAAAACTACGCACATGGTTGTAAGCGAAACAAGTATCAGAAAAGCGCTCAACCAGTGTTCATGGATTACGTATGTGAAAGTGTTGTAGCCGATCTCGTTCATTGGTCGCTCGAGTAACGAGTTAGCCCTCATTGATCCAGTTTTTAAGCTGCACAAGCGTGTCGGTTTCCCACCCCGGACAGAGCCTTTCGGCAAGAAATCGCATGTAGAGCGCTTCGAGCGCCGCTAATACTTCCTCTATAAAATACATCTTCTCCAGGAATCGACCATCGGGGTCCTCCTGGCCGTAATCGGGGAGCTGCTTGGGGGTCTTTAACCCTTTTATTGCCCAAAGTAAGCTGTCCAGAGTCAAAAGATACTCGTTTTCGCCGATTATGATGAAAAGCTGAACCTCATCGACCACTTTGCCCTGTCGCAACCCGGTTCGGGCTTCGTGAAGAAAATTTGTCTGAGTGGTGCATACGACCCGTTCTTTCCCGTCACCGGGCAGGACCAGGACCATACGCTCTCCCAGGTGAATATTGGCTACCTTATCTCCGGCCTGTATCGAGCCGCCCAACCGCTCGATGTAGAACCATACCCAGGTGAGAAATTCCGATCCAAGAAACCGTCCGTCGTTCATTGCCGAAGTAGATTTGAGCGAAACAAGCGAATCGAGTACGTCCTTTTGGGCAGGCGTCAACGGAAGCACGTTAAACGCCCATGGAGCGTGATAGAGGGGAACGGGAAAAAGTCGGAATTGCTTTTCGAAGTACTCCAGGAACGCCTCCATCATCTTGTTGCCGGCCGTTCCAAGGATCATCGATCTGCGCGCCGGGTTCCAAACCACCTCGGAAGCGCTTGGCTGGGGAAAAGCCCGGCTTAACAGATACTCCTGCATGCTCTCCTGGATTTGCTGCTTTTCCGTTCGATTCGGCCACTTGCCGTTATGCTCGTCACGGTATTTTTGCACCGACTGTCTTACGAACTGTTTGAGCACCATACCGGGGACCTTTTTTTGGTCCAACCGGAAATTGAACGCCACGTATTCGCCCTTGCGGTATGAGCCGTAGGAGAAATTCGGATCGAAAAAATCCTCCCAGGATGCAAAACCGGCGGTCTCAACCTGAGAGTCGTCCGGTTCGGCAAAAGCCCCTTCCCGGATCCTTTCATCCACGTGGCTCCAGAAATCTTCGACTTCGACTTCGGGAACGAAAAAACGCGTAAAAGTGGCTGAAGAAGAAGAAATAGCCATACCATCTCCCATTGAATTTTTAGGATTGAGGAATTTAGGGATTGAAGAATCAAAATTGATTGCGCGATTCCATAATTCGCCAGCTCGGCAGATGCCAGTTTCTATCTAAAACGGCGCCGCAAGTCAAACGATAGTTTCGCTGGGCTTATTCACACGGAAAATCAAAACTTTACGGTCTTGACGATCATTTCGAACTCCTGGACTTCTTCCGGAGTCAGTTCGACGCGAAGCAGCCTCTTATGGACCCAGATGGGGCACTTCTCGTGCAGCGCCAGTGCAACCGCATCACTCGGACGCGCATCGAAGACGACCTGCTCGTTGTCTATACGAGCGTTAATCTTCGCGTAAAAAGTATTCTCCCGCATCTCAGAAATCTGGATATTTTCGAAAATAACACCGGCGCGTCTCAACATTGTCAGGTAAATGTCGTGTGTGAGAGGCCGTTTTGGTTCGACAAGGCCTTTTTCCTTCGCTATCGCTGTGATCTCGGCGTCCCCAACAAACATGAGGAAATAATGGCTGTCTTCCTCAGACCGTTTCAGAATGACCATATTCCCCTGAGTTCTGTCAGTTTTTATGAAAACTTCACCGATCTCGACATATTCGCTAGAATCCATCATAAGCCTCCAATGTTACACAATTAGCACAAGCCGAACACCCATCGTTCGCAGTCCCATTTTTTGATTAGAATACTACATTATAACTTTTATAATTCTTTTCAAGGCCGGAAAAAGAGCGGCGAGCAAAGAAAAGAATCGCGCGGACGTCGGAAGGCGGAAAAACGGAAGACGGAAAACGGATGGCGAATGAGGGGTGAGGGAAAATACAATGAACCCGTTTTTTCCGTCCTCCGTCCTCTGTCCACCGTCCTCCGTTGGCTCGGGGTGAATTTTCCCTGTCAATTTGATAGAATTATCGGTAAATTGAGAGGTATCATTCGATTCCCGGAGAAAGCGTCCAATTGTGACGCCAAGAGACTGGACTTAAAAGCGGGCATGATGGCTGAGACTGAACTTAACGCAAAGTCGGACGTGACGACACCGGTAATTGCAGAAGGCACACAGTTCTTCAATCTTTCCGAGTTTCGAGTCCGAATGTCTGAAATCATGGATTCAGCGGACACAACCAAGGCGCTTTTTTTTGAAGCCCTCGAGTTCGCCTCCGAGTTGCATTCGGGCCAATTTAGGAAATCCGGAGCCCCTTATATCAGTCATCCCTGCGCAGTAGCCGAAATCCTGGCCGCAGAGATGTGCGTCAAAGATCCGGTGTTGCTGGCATCCGCTCTCTTGCACGATGTCGTAGAGGATGTTCCCTGGATGACCACCGACGATATCGAAACCCGCTTTGGACCGGTGGTCGCCGAGCTGGTTGACGGTTGTACGAAACTGACCAGATATCATCTCGACCGGGCCGCTCTCAAAGACTTGACGCACAGCAAGATTTTTCTCAGCGCGAGCCGCAGACTGGGAGTCCTCATCATAAAACTGGCTGACCGCCTTCATAATCTCAGGACGCTTCATTATCTCCCTCTGACCAAAAGGCAGCGCGTAGCCCAGGAAACAGTCGACGTTTATGCCCCGATCGCGGCGCGCCTCAATCAATATCCTCTGAAAAGGGAACTCTATCACCTGGCGCTTTCTTATCTTTATCCGAAAAAGAGCAAGAGGATTCTGCATCTGAGCCGGGAGCTGCGCAACTCACCTGACGTTGCAAGTCTCGAGGCCTCCCTTTCGAAAATCATCGCCGACTCCGGGATGTCGGCCGATTTCCGCGCACGCGCCAAAGGCCTCGGAAGCTATTACAACCCGCTCAAACGGACCTTGGACTCGGCCTATCCTGAAAATTACGTTGACTTTATCATTGTGCTCCACAACAAGGAGATAATCGACTGTTATAGAATGCTTGGGATTGTAAACAACAACCTTGCGTCGATTCCAAGGAGTATAAGGGATTTAATAGCCAATCCCAAAGCGAACGGGTACAGGAGCCTCCACACCAGGGTTCATCTCAGCGGAAACAATTATTTGATCAAAATACGAACTATCGAGATGGAGAATTGGGCAAACGGTGGGAATCTCCTTGAGTGGGAATCGCAAAAGGGGCTTACCGACGAGCACTGGCAGGAGATAAGCGAACTGTTGCGCGACATAGGAGAATATGGCGGCGCCGCAACCCGTCGAAAGGACTTGATTCGGCTCTCGGAATCCGAAGAAATCTATACCTACAGTCCGGCCGGAGACGTTTACTACCTTCCCAAAGCCAGTATTGTGCTCGATTTTGCCTATCGTATACATTCGGAACTGGGCGATAACTGCGAAGGCGCGCTGATAAACGGCGCATGGACGCCCATCTCGGGGCGGTTGAAGGATGGAGATACCGTCGAAATCCTTACGTCGTCGGAACCTCAGGAAGTGGACACGGAACTGGAGGCACTCTGCAAGACACCGAAAGCCCGGACCGCCATCAACAGGCGCCTGCATCAAAAACGGCTCAGGTTTGCCCAGCAGGCGGGCAAGGACATTCTACTCCAGGAAATTGTGAGAAACAAACTCTCCCTGTCTGTCCTGGAGGGAGAAAATATTCGGTTGATCCTGGAAATACTGAACGTAAAGGACCTCCAGGAATTATATCTCCATATCGGCCAGGACCTGGTTTCCCCGCAACTGGTTCTATATTACCTCGAGGGCCAGAGGTTCGATGAGTCCAAAAAAAAGGGGGGAGAGGAAAACCTGGGGAGAAATATGCTGTCGGTTTCCGGCCTGGACAAGGCTGTCTTTAAATTTGCGCGCTGCTGTAACCCTCTTCCAGGCCAGGACCACGTCCTCGCAACCCTTAGCGAAAGAGGTGTAACCTTTCACCACCGGGACTGCCATGATCTTCGGGAAAGACACTCCCTACTGGTGCAGCAAATGCTTCAGGTCCATTGGGACCTCGCTGCACCCTGGCGTCACCCGATGGTATTCCAGATTCAGGTCGTGGATCGCAGCATCCGGGAGCTGCTCCCCGTGCTCTCCGGCATGCCGGATGCCGTGCAGATAATTCACGTGACCAGCGGCGTGGATAAGCATAACAGGGAGTTCGTATCTTTGGGCGTCATGTTTCAAAATTTCGCCGGGGCCAGGACATTTTTCAGTCAACTGCCAAATGAAAAGACCATGATTGAGGATTTCTGGCGGGAAGGCGGACAAAGAACTCAAAGGCGGGACTAAGGAGCAGGACTGAGTGCTGAAGACTAAGCAAGCAATGAGCCTTTTCTCAGTGCTCAGTCCTTGTGTTTTCAGTGCAGCAGCCTGTTTTCCAGACTTTCGCCAAATGCTTTGCGTGCGAGATTTTTCAGCTTGTCTTTTTTTAACCCTGCCACCTCTACCAGCAGGAACTGAATCCAAACGCCGCACAGGAAACTGACCACGTTTTCGTCACTGATGAAAACCTCTTCTCTCAGGTTCTCGTCTCGGATCGCTTCAGTCGCAAGACTCATCACGCCGTTTCGCAGCTTGCCTTCTCCGAGGTTTTGGATCCCCTTGCGATAAAGCTTGTCCATCTCCTGCGCCTGGATGACGATGCCGCAAGCATGGTCGCAAGCTTCGATCAAGTTCATCTTTTTTGCTTTCATCAGCTTTGTTCCAATCTATCTTCTTCTTTTCGGGGAAAATTGATTTTCAACCTAGCAGGCAATGATTATTGTTGGTACCCATTTTAACACTTTCGAGCGACGCCTGAAACCATAGAAACCAGTTTAAGGGTGAAAGGCGCAACTTTTTTTGTTGACAAGATAGCCGACTATCAAGTTACTATAGTGGTTTCCAATGCTTAGCAAGTATCAGAAAGGAGCGTTCATGCGATTTCGTTCGGTAAATCTCTCAGGAGCCACCAGAGTTGTCAGCTTTGCGGTCTTATTCTGGTCCGTTTTCCTCTTTTACGGACCAAGCGCTCATCCGGCGCCCCCTGCATCTTTCGCCGGCCTCGTCGAATCGGTAAAGGATTCCGTAGTAAATATTTCTACCACTCAGACGGTTAAAGAAAATCCGATGCAGCCTTTCCTTGGGCAAAACTCGCCTTTTCGCGAATTTTTCGGTGACGAGTGGAAGAAATTCTTTGGCGACGTACCCCAGGGACAGCTTAAAACCCACGCCCTCGGATCGGGCTTCATAATCAGCGATGACGGACTAATCCTCACCAACAACCACGTAGTGGAAAAAGCCGAAGAGATAAAGATCAAAACTCTCGATGGAACTGAATACGACGCCAAGGTGGTCGGGCGGGACCCCAAAACCGACATCGCCCTGATCAAGATAAAAGCTAAGGGTAAACTGCCCAAACCGGCGAAACTTGGAGAATCGGACGCGATCAGGGTCGGCGACTGGGTTATTGCCGTGGGAAACCCTTTCGGGTTGGGCAACACCGTTACTGCCGGCATAATCAGCGCAAAGGGCCGCGTAATAGGGGCCGGCCAGTATGACGATTTTCTCCAGACCGACGCTGCTATTAACCCCGGCAACAGTGGAGGGCCGCTGTTCAATATGAATGGCGAAGTGGTCGGAATCAATACGGCCATCGTTGCTCAGGGTCAGGGGATCGGATTTGCCACGCCGATCGATATGGCCAAGAGCATCCTGGACCAGTTAAAGACCGGAAAGGTCATCCGGGGTTGGCTCGGAGTAATGATCCAGGACATCACGCCCGAGCTTGCCGAGTCTTTCGGAATAACCGAGACAAAGGGCGTAATAGTGGCCGACGTGTTGCCGGATAGCCCTGCTGAAAAGGACGGTCTCAAAAGAGGCGACATCGTTGAGAAGATTAACGGAAAACAGGTCGAAAACGCCAACCAGCTTTCACGATCGATTGCCGCAATGAAGCCTGATGCCGTAGTGACACTCGACGTCATTCGGGACGGCAAGCCGGTGACGGTTAAAGTGACCATTGGGATCATGCCCGAAGAGATTCCGGGGCAGAAGGCCGCTGCTCCGAAATCGGAAAGCGCCTGGGGCATAACGGTTCAAAACGTTACTCCGGAACTGGCCCAGAAATTCGGACTCGATGAAAAAGAAGCCGGGGTGGTCATCACCGAGGTTGCACAAGGTGCGCCGGCTGCTGAAGCCAGGCTGCGTCAAGGGGACCTCGTAAAGGAAGTGAACCGGCAGAAGATTCAAAATGTTCGCGACTGGAAACAGGCAACAGAAAAGATGAAACAGGGCGAACCCCTTCTGCTGCTGATAAAACGTGGCGCCAACACATTCTATGTGGCCATAAAAAGCGCCAAGGAATAATATCGGATGTCGGGGGTCGGGTATCGGATCTCGGACACATAGATTCAGTTCCGACTTCTGATACCCGATATCTCTGTTACGGATGCCTAAAGTGGAGACTGAACAGCGATTTTTCACAGTATCTGTTTCTCCCGAGCAACTCCGAAAGGAAAAAGAAAAAGCCGGGGAACTGCGCAGGTCGCAATGGTGGAAGCGCCAGGCGGCCAAGGAGGTGTGTTATTATTGTCACAGGAAAGTGCCGCCGTCGGAGCTGACAATGGACCATATAGTTGCGCTCGCGCGCGGGGGAAAATCGACCCGCGGAAATACCGTGGCCGCTTGCAAGGAGTGCAACAACCGCAAGAAGTATCTCCTGCCCATCGAATGGGACGAATATATCGAGCGAATATCCGGGGAAACCGGCAAATAAGGCAAACGTAAAAGGCTAGAGGCAAGAATAAGATGGAACAATGCAAAGAGTGCAATCTGGCGATCTATTGCTTCTCGGATTCGAATTCCTGGGTCTTCCGGACCATGCAGGAAATGGGAGAAAAGAAGGATGCGATTGCCAACTGTCCAGTCCGCGATCGGGTGGAACAGGAACGCGCGTCGCAAAACAAGTAGCTGGAAGCAAGGCGCAGGAAGCGGGAATGAAAGCTCCAAACCAACGCCTCGCGGGACTTCTCCCCGCTTCCTTCCGGAGCATTCTCTTTTCCGCTTACCTTCACCGCTCGCTGTTCAGTGTCACTGAGTTGATTTTAAAAGGTCCGTGTGGTAGAAGATTTTCCACTGGGCCGGCGTAGCTCAGTGGCAGAGCAGCTGATTCGTAATCAGCAGGTCGCGGGTTCGACTCCCATCGCCGGCTCCATTTTACAAGCAAATTCGACTAGTTGCAAAAGGGCTATCCTTCCCCGATAGCCTTTTTTGCATTTCAGCCCCCGATTTTGCTAAAATTTTGCTAAAATTTGTTTTACTTCCCATTACTCATTGTTACCGTTGGTACCGAAGAGGTCATCCAACTTCGACCCGTTGATGGTACCGTTAGCAGCCTCAATGAATCGGGCGTAGTGTTTGTGTATCATCACCAGACCCTTGTGACCCATGACCTTCGCAATCCACGATACGTCTTCGCCCCGGCTGATAGCCAACGTTGCGAAGGTATGGCGTGTTTGTCTGAATGGACGGTAATCGACTTTTGCTCTCCCCAAGGTGTTTTTCCATACGCGACTTCGAAAATTACTGAGGTCAATCCTTCCCCCTATCGGAGAGCAGAAAAAATATTTGCCACAGAACTGGTCATAAACCTGTTTCTGCTCAAGAAGAGCATCCTTCATCGACTTGGTGAGCCGAATTGTTCTCCTGCTGTACTCATTCTTCGTCCTTCCAATTACTGGACGCCCTTTTTTGTTCAAGGTCAATGCTCTTCTGACTGTGACAGTTCCATCATCCCAATCGATGTCATGCGGCATCAAGCAAATTATCTCTCCCGGTCGCAAGCCAGAACTTACGGCGAAATAAAAAAACGGCTTCCAGTGGTCGGGAAGGACCAGAATAATCACTTTGACTTCATCGATTTTGAATGGGAGAATTGGGCCACCCTCTTCATCCAAAATGTCGTCAATGTCGCCATCTTCTGTCTCAACGCTCGTTACAATTTCATCCGTCCGGTGCTTAAAGCCCTTGAAGTCAAAGAACGGATTAAACTCTTTCCATTTGAACTTGCTCGCCGCATCCGCCAAGACCATCCTCAAAACAACAAAGTATTTCTTGATTGACTCGAATTTTACCGGTTTTTTTCCTCTGCTCTCTTGCTGCTTTACCCAAATAATGAAGTCGTCCATCAAGTAGCCATCGATGGACCCGAAGTCCATTTTTCCGAAATAGGGTTCGAGGTAGCGCCTGATGTAGCCTTCATAGCCATAAATAGTTCTTCCGATAACTGTGCCGTTATTCGATTTGCGCTCAAACCACTCCCAAATGTATTCCCCGAACAACACATCCTTGGGACTCTTGTTAAATCCGAACAACTCTTTCTCTTTGGCAGTAAAAAATTCTCTTCTTTTGCTCTTTGGAAATACTTCGGCGAATCTAAAAGTACCAGATTTGATTTGGACGCCGATCCGGTCGAGTTGTTCTCTGACTTCCCGAACATTTTCCTTATTCCAATCTAAGTGGGCTGGCTCCCTGACCGGCACGTTCAAATAACTGAAATTAACATAGACTTTTCCGTTCACATTCCGAACGGAGCCAAACCGGTTGCGGTTTACGCCCGATTTTCGCTTATTCTTGGTCCGCTTCTTCGGTCTGGTAAATTCCAGCACATTTGCCGTTGTTCCTTCGGCATTACTCATACTATGACCCTTCCATATGACACCTCCTTCGGCTTGACTTTCACCCATCATTATGCCACACAATCTAAAAAAATGCAGAAGTTGGTACGGGTTAAATATTGATGCTAGACTTCGGCTTCACGGAAACCTTTTTGGCATTCCGCCCCCTCACTCCGTCATCGGCGCTGACTCTGAGGATTTGCTCTCGCCCACATGGTCCTTCATCACGAGGTCCGTTGGCTTCGATGGTCTGCTCTTCTCCACACGGCTTTTCACCACATGACCCTTCGAGCCATGCCTGAATCGCTGACCACTTGAACAGAAGTTTTCTACTGCTTGGTTTCAAATAGTGTTCACCCAATTTCCATATTCCCTTGTGAACGTTGTTGTAGATAGTTTGCGGGGCAAACTTGGTCCTGTCGCTGGTTTGATTTGTTGTCAGGTATTCTTCGTTCATGCGCTTTCCTTTCTCTGATAGGAGGGAATTCTTAGGGTAAATCCCGAACGTTACCGAATCTTCCTACTTTGTGTTCCCGGTCGTTCTCCATCGTTACATCCTCTCTTATATTTTGAGCGAGGCTGGCATTCGGGCCGTATGAAAGAAAATGAGAAGGGGAATGCATAAAAACGCGAAGATCGAAACACTGTTCAAGGAATTCTGTGAGAATAATGGTTTGATGTTCTTTGGCGGGTCCATTACCGGGGCGGCGGCATCCTACCTTCAAACCTTTTTAATCCCGGCCCTGTCACCGAATGAGGAAACCGTTCACTTATATAGTACTGCTATAATATATTATATTAAGAGAGGGCACTCGGACTCGGTGGTCGTGGCGAGTTCAGGCGGGTTACAGAATAAAGCGGATTGATTGGTACCATGCTCCCGATCAGCCACGACGTTATCCCAAACTCAGAAATGACCGGACCATCGCTCCACATTCGGAGGAACCCGTGAGCGCCGGGGCAAAAATCCGATCCAAACATTCAGTGAAAGGCAAAAATATGTCTCAACTCACAAGGATGATAATTATCGTCACCATCGTGGTCTCGGTCACAGACACGATTGTGTTTTGGAAAATCAAGCAACATCCTGAAAGAATCACGGTGGGGTTTGTCATCCTTGTGATTTTGGTGACGGTGATTCCGATTTGCTTCAATTTTTGGTATCATTTTCTGAAGCGCTAAACTGGCTCCGTGTGTCGCTAAACTGGCTTCTGAAGTCGTCAAAGAGACGCCGCAGACTCGCCGTGTCCCGCAGGGTACGTCCTCGCTGTATCCCATAGGTCTCATCGAACCGATTGTCCTATATTTCCCACCTATTATTCATCTTTTTTTGCCGTTCAACATTTTCAAGCCATCGAGAAAGACTAAATTTGCATCCACTATGAGTGACATCAAGCCTCTCGACGATAACCCGGCCCTTGGAACGAACATATCCGTTTACCAAACATTGATAATCCCTTCTTTTTTGAGCGCGGCGCTCGCAATGGACCTTCCCAAAAAATATACCTATAAATCGATACCTGACCCTTGCTGCGGGAAAACGCGGTCAAAAATCATGTTGGGAATAAATTTCTGTCGTCATGGACATAGATTCAATCATTTCCTCAGAAATAATTCTTTATAGGATGAGAAGAATTCGCAGGATGGAGAATTAAAAACCGGTGCCAGCGAGCAAAGACTGATGTCACCGGCCAACGAAAAAAGGAGCACGAAGATGAATCTAAACGATATCAAAATAGTCGAACACCCCTTGAGAAGAACCATTTCTGAACGGCATATCCCTTTGTAGAAACTTAGACTGGCACTGGGCGGAAGTCCGAGCGAAAATAAGTTGAATAGGGTTCTACGCGGAATCGACCAGATGTCGCCGGAATTGGAGCAGCGAATCAAAAAAATACTTGCCGAAAGCGATAGGCAGGAGGACCGGCGATGACGCAGTATGAAAAGCCTGAAACCATCATGAAGCAGTTTTTGATGGGATTGCTGGCGGATACAGACATGGTTTGTGGGCTATGTCATCGCTTACGGCAACTTTCCGCACACGGCAGGGCCGGAACTGAGCAGCGATGTCTCTTGAAGGTGCTTTGCAGCCATTGCAGGAGGGCGAGGAGCCACAATACGGCAATCGATGACGTTGACCACAAACCAACTTTGGAAGCGTCCATGCTTCTGCTTGAGACATTGGACTAAAGATAAAAAACTGATGAAAAAAGAAAACCCGCCTTCGCAGTATCGGGCTGCTAAGGCGGGAAAATTATGTGATACGCACCATAACATGATGAACAATGGAGCATTGCACCATGTTTAGTCCTATTGAAATTAATAGAATTCCGAAAGAGTTAAAGCAGTACAATCAGTGGATTCTCTGGCAAAAGGTGCCGCAGAAGGACGGAAAGATAAAGAAAGTGCCTCATTCGCCCATCACTGGAAGAAGTGTTGATGCCCATGACGCAAACCATTAGGTTTCCTTTGCTGAGGCCGTCCAAAAATTCCACGAGCACATGACGGACGGAATCGGTTTTGTTTTTACTGACGATGATCCGTTTATAGGAATCGACCTTGACGATTGTCTCGGTCCAGACGGAGAGGTAACGAGCAAAAAAACGCTCCGCATTCTGGAACTTGCGAACTCATACCATGAGATTTCCCCTTCCGGTACCGGCATAAAGATTATCGCAAAAACAAGCCGGAAAAGACTCCCCGGTGATAAATCTGGAAGAAAGAACGGTGACTACGAGATTTACATCGCAAAGCGGTATTTCACAATCACTGGATGGAATGAGCAACCCAAAGAAATCAGAGAAATCGATGACGTTATCGATGAAATCTTCGCACTGATAGTTGGCGACGACCCGGCTAAAAAGACGAAAGCAGCACGGTCACCTGAAAATGAATGTGCTTCTCGGAAACCGACCGATGCAGAGCCGGTAAATGATGAAATCATTATCGAGCAGGTCAAGCTACACAAAAAGGGCCAGTCACTTTGGGAAGGCCAGACCAGCACTTACAAATCCGAATCGGAAGCGGACTTGGCTCTATGTGGGCTGATATCAAGATATACCGAAGATGAGGGACAGGTGGACCGGATTTTCAGGGAGTCAGGACTATTTCGTGACAAGTGGGACGAAGATAGGGGAGGCATGACCTATGGCGAGAAGACCATCGAAACCGCGCTCGGCAATGCAGAAAAATACTGGAAATCTTCCACCGGGAGAAAGGATTCAGCGCCGGTCAAGGCGGCGACAAAACCGAACAAGTCCGCTCATCATCGTGATGAAACTTTCAAGTGGAAGTTCTTCGAATATATCACCAAAGGCTCTGCCGATGTCGATTTGATGAGCGAGATTATCCATGTATTCAAAGTTCGCGAAGGTCTCGAACTGAACGATTATCTCTTTCCCAATTTGGCTGTCTATATCAAACAGTGCTCTTCGAAAAAGCAGGACACGGACCTGTTCATCGAAAATGCCGTGAGATTTATCGAAAATATCAGCGGTGACCCGGCCAACCTGAAAAGATGGTTAAACCGTTATGACGAACTGGTTGGCTCAGAAGAAGAACCGGAATTCAATTCGAAATCCATGCTGGACTGGGCGGCACGAGAGTTTCCCGCCACCATTGTTCACAAGTTAATCAAGGATGATACCGACCGGCTATGTTTTCACCGGGCGTATTTCTCTTTCATCGAAGAGAACATGAACGGCAACAGCGTGGAGGAAATGAGATCGTGCTGGAATGATTTTGTCGAGCAAAACATCGATAAAGCAGGAAGCCATTAGGGAATCATTGAAACCGGCATCGGAAAAACCGAGCGATTCTTGAGGCTCATCAAACAAGGGAAAAGGGTCGTGTTCCTCGTTCCGACCCTGATGCTGAAATTCAACATCGAGCGCTATGCCGAGCGGGGTACGGTCTTTACGTTCGATAGCATAAGGGGTGGTGAGAAGCCTCATAAACAGAGAGCAGACCTTATCTTCCAACTGATTAATGCTGACGTGGTGGTGGTCGATGAGGCCCACTGTCTTGACCTCCATTACACCCTGAAGCCGCCGATTATGATTGAACTAAACGATGAACTCAGGCGCATCTCGTCCAAAAAGCCGGTATTTTTTTTGACCGGAACCCCATCCGTAAATCAGATTGTATCCCTCAGCGATCCGAACACCTCCAAAATTGTGTCGTACCTACGAAAGGAACAGAAAAGAATCCGCATTGAAAAAATCGACAGGGAAGGGATTGAAAACGTTATCAGGAACCATGACAGAATACTCATCTTCATTGATGATAAGCGGCAAATTGACCTTTTGAAAGCGTTTATAGAACAATATATCAAACCTGAACACACGATATTCCCGATTCACAGCGATATCAAGACCATAATAAAGAAGAGAACCGAAGAGGAGATTCAAGAAATTGAAAAATGGATCATCATCGGAACATCTTCTGTCGTAAGCGGCCTCAACATCACAGGGCTTGAAACCATCGTCTTCACCTGTAGGATAATGAATCAACAGAACGTCTACCAATGCATGGGAAGGCTGCGGATTGTCAACAAATTGGATACCATGCATCCTCTCTATATCATGAACATGAGCCACTATAAGAATCCGAAAGCAGAACTGGATCAGTTCGAGTTCGTATCCCCCGACGCGATTATCAAATATCTCTCGAAACTTTACCACGTAACCCAAAGTATCTCCTGCGAATCCAAGATTTGCTCCTTCACTCGGTTGGCCAATTTCGAGGACTGGAAAAGTCTCGTAAAATCAGTATCGAGCATCCACGATTACTATGCTTTACCCCAAGTTCAAGAACAGACTCTTTACTGGATACCAAAAGACATTATCCGCGACCTCAATAGAAATGGTTTTTTTCAGATCATCCGAATTGGTTCAATATACCGGTGAAATCGATTCTCTACGCCAAAAATGGTGACGCGGATGACCATAGCCAAAAGGGATGGCTTTGTCATAGGGTGGTAATAAAACGGAGAAATCGTGATATGAGCATTACCAGCCCCATTTGGCATTACCTAGACCCTAAAGAACTATATACCGTAATTGCCGAACATAAAAAGGACAATATCAGTATCGGAAGATTACCAAAGGATGTAAGAAATATACTTAAAGAATACACTGATACTGAAAACAACTGATAATGTTAACATCCATGCCAATTATTATTTTTTAATTCGTCCCTACTCGATTACATCGGTCAAATGGAAATAGTGATGTTTTCTTTTGTTGGTAAAAATGAGTTTAAAGTCTGCTTTGGATTACAATTCAGTATTTAAAGTCTTAGGGACTTTGCTACTCCTGTGTAATCCTATTTTGAAACTTGGAACATTTTTTCGTTATTCTATATAGAGAGACACCAAAATGTTCCAACTCTTTTCAGTTCAAAATGACACTTTGGAACCGAATTTTATAAATCCGTTAAAAGATTGGTCAAAGATTTATCGAGTAGGGGCTTCACCTACTTCGTTATGGCTGTTCAGTTTTCTGGATATTACGAAGAACATCTTTCAGGATATGGAATAGCGCCCTCTTCAGATATTAAGAAATTATCCATTTGGAATAATGAAAGTACACCTTTCGGGATATCGTTTCATGGCTATTGCCGCCCCAATCCTCATTGATATCAAAAAAGTGAAAACTGTGTGCCACGTTAAATATGCCGTTGCAGGGATATAGCAAGTTTGTATCACGGTTTTAGGATAAAGGTTTTGGGCTAAAGCATTTTTACCATTCGATGGTAAAGGCCGGTCGTCCCCAAGTGGATTCCGATTGAACGCCACCGGGATAGCGGCCCCAGTCTTCATTTTAGGATATCGTTTTGCTCCGAGGTGAATCCGAGCACTGTGTCGCATTGTAAATCAACCGAAACGATTTTACCCATGTCGGGATATGGGTCTGGTCGAGAAAATCGATTTTACGGGTATTGTAGACGGTCGCAAATCCCTCTGAGGGTCTGTGGCGGTAGTATGGAATTCCCCTTCTGCTCGAAATGTGGTGTACCGGCCTTGTAGTGCGGTCAGAAAATGGACTCAAACCGGAAGAATTCGACTGTCGATATAGAATGGAGTTAATTAAAATGTCGGAATTATCCTGCAAACGGTAATTTTTTTTTGCCTCTCCAGCTACATTGGCTCCTATTACGACCATCCCGCCTAGAATTGTTATCGTGATGGGTCATGTTTTTCCTAAATAATATTGATGAAAAATATTCATAGTTTAAATCATCGCTGCTTTACATTGTTATACATGATTTGTGTGACATTGTTATACTATTTTTACTAATTGAGCTAATGCAGTGTAAGTCATTGACATATCATTTCTAGATTGACATATCAGGGATACAGTGCTATAAAGGCATCACGTTATGCAATGTAAATCATCAAAAAACTAGAGTGAGGTGGAATTACTATGGAGATACAAGAATTATCCAAGGAACTCGAAAGTATCGCTGGATTTTTCGCCTACAGAAATCTCGATGCTGAATTCAAGAAATCTGGTCTAAAGCGTTTGAATAATCTGTTTTCCAGCCTTGGAATAAAGGCGAAAGTACATTTTGCCCGAAAAAGATTCGTTATTCGCTCAGAAGGGCCGCTGCCCGACGATATGAAATCCAACGTATCGGCAATTATGGTTCATCTTTGCAAGGTTATAAATCGTAGATCGGGTGAGTTGGATGAGGTTTGCGATATCATGGGAGAGCAATTTCGTGAATGTGAGGAGTGAAAAGAGCATGGGATAACCCAGTGATGAGAACCGACGCGCCTAAATCAAGCCGGGGGTGGTAACGGTCTGCGTCGAAACACGGGAGTGTCGCGATTCGAGGAGTTTCATATCAAAGTTTGATATGCTACTTGGCTTTATCTCAGGGCTTAGGCGAGATTGACATCCGGCAGAGCAGGATTTTGAGAGAGGATAAACAATGAGTGATAGAGCAGCCAATGTAAGAGAATTTGAGGTCCGCTGTGGTCAAGCCGTAAGAAACGCTACGGCCGCGCTCAGAGTCGCCGCGAGAGGACAGCAACAAAGAACAATCCCGGCAAACACTTCCACACCGTCAATGCGGATTGATACGGACGCCCTCCCGGCGCTCCTTCGGGAATATCTCCAGACACTATCACGGGTAACAGAAGCAGACGAGAGCATGATTTTGGGTTCGCTCGTGTGCTGCGCATCAGCTTTCATCGGCACCAAGCTCTATTTTCCGCGAGTCGGTCAAAATGCTGGTTACCCTCAAGATCTATTTCCGAATATATGGAATCTGAGTATTGCACCAAGCGGATGTTTCAAGTCTACCGCTTTGAAATTGGGAACTGAAATAGCCGAACAGTTTGAGAATAAGATGGAAATAAACATTTCGGGCCTCAGACCTTACTATGATGACCGAATCCTTCTGCCTAATCTCCTAACCACTGCCGCTTTGCTTGAGGGGCTTGAAGAAAAAAAGGGAAACTTGATTCTTTGTAGCGAATTCAGCACATGGTTTGATAGCCTTACAGCCGGTTACAATGTCGGGCTGCAAAATCTTTTTTTGGAGTTATATGATGTCCCTGCGAGGTTTGAGAAAAGGACAACAAGCACAGGCCGCACCACTATAAGTTATCCATTCATATCGATATGTGGAGTTACTACGCCCTCGTGGATAAATACAAAGATAACTGCATCCGAGATAACATCTGGATTTTTAGCCCGTTTTCTTATTTTCTACCCCCAAATAAGTATAGGTATACCACCGGCCCTTCCAAAGCCATCAGCCCAAAACGATGGAAAGTTGAGAGATCGTGTTTTCGAGATTCTGATGTCCATAAAGGACGGAAAACAACGGAAGATGTATTTGTCGAATAATGCAAAAGACCTGTTCGAAACGTATCACGATCAGATTTATGAAAGGGTCGGATTAGAGCATCTGGATGAGACAACCATGGAACTTGTTATGCCGTTTCTCAAGCGGTGGTCACCATATCTTCTCAAACTGGCCATAATAAATCAGATATTTATCGATCATACGAGCGATGAGATTTCAACCGAGGCATTGAAAGGCGCTAAAGCCATCCTTGACTTCGCTATTACTTCCACGAAACGGTTACTGGAACATGGTCTAGGTGAGTCCGAGTATCAAAAGAAGGAAAGGAAAATTATTGAAAAGCTGAAGAAGAAGGGCGGCACACTGGACTGGCGGACTCTAACGCAATCCAAGGTACTGAAGGGCGGCGCGAGTGAATACGAATCTGTAATTAAGAGCATGGAGTCGGCCGGGTTGATTGGTATCATCCGTGATGGGAAGAGGATTAAGGGAATCGAACTATTATCTGATAATCAATCATGAAAAAATATCGACCACATTGACCGGTACCTGTTGACTCCGTTGGAATTTGTTGGAAAACGGATTCAACAGCAGATATCCTTGAATATCGCAGGGTTGTAGGCTATCTCCGGTGGTTGTTGAATTGTTGAAACGGGGGTCAAACACGATATCCATGTCAGGTATATGCGAAACCACCCATGCCAACATTTCAACAAGCAAACCAAAAGCCGATATGTAGAGCCAAATCAGCATGTTCCGTGTTGAATTGTGTGTCCAACAAACTCCAACATTGAGAATGTTATCTCGTTTGCACTCACAGCGGTAACCACATGGCCCGCTCCCATGGGAAAAAAATCTTCCAGTCGCCCCGGTCTCGGCTTTTTTAAAAATATAAACAACAGGTGAGCGGAGGGATTTATCGAGTCCCGAATTTAAATTCTTTTTGGAGGTTAGAATCATGGCAAAGGATACGACCAGTATGGAAAGATTGCAAATCATCTACGAACCGAAAGGAGAGGCGCGTGAGTATTCGCCGTTGGCGGTTAATTTAAGGGTCGGGTGTGAACATGGATGCCGCTATTGCTACGGCCCGCTGGCTTTTCGTCAAAAGAGGGATGCATTTCACTTGAACGTCAGAACCCGCGAGCGCGGACTGGAGAAGCTGGAGCGCGATGCAAAAATATTACACGATAATAAAGACGACCGGCAAATACTCCTGAGCTTTGCTACAGACCCATATCCACCAGAGGAAATGAGCACAGGGCTGACCCGGCAGGCTATAGAAATCTTCATTGAAAACGGTCTTCGATTTACGATTCTGACCAAGGGTGGAACCAGAGCCATTCGAGATTTTGACCTTCTGGAGAAATATGAGAGGTGTTCTTTCGGCACCACGCTTGTCCTCACCTCTCAAGAAGATGCGGATTACTGGGAGCCGAATGCTGCATCCATCGCCGATAGAATCGAAGCCATTAAGACAGCGCACCGTAGGGGGGGCAAAACATGGGTCAGCATGGAACCGGTCATCGATCCGGCGCAGGCCATCGAACTGGTAAAAGCGTTGCATCCCATCGTAGACCACTGGAAAATAGGAAAATTGAACTACAACAAGGAAGTAAGCACCAAGGTGGATTGGGTTGCGTTCAGACGGAACATTACCTCTTTACTGGATTCTTTGGGGACGGATTATTACCTCAAGAATAGCCTTGGAATCTTCTGACCATAACAGAATCCACCGATGGCTTTATCCTCTTTCAATTACCGCGATTTCATTATGGGCAGAAGCTGATTACAGATGTTTTGGCTACAGCCCATACTTGATTCAATCAAGAAAACCGGTCACAGCCCCTGCCAGTTCCATTAAATGCCAGTACTTCTCGTCACCCAGTAGTCACGGTTAAGTCATTTCCTTTCGATGAGAACCGGAATTGTATCGCATTGTCAAGCAGTCCAGCCCATGCATCAATTCTACCCATGTTCCGATATGGGTCTAGTAATAAAAATCGATTCCAGACCCATTGTGGTGTGCCGGTGGTCGTCGTAGTAAAATCACCGTCTATGGAATCGGCCTGCCCTGCCTTAGACGCTTTCATCATTTAATCTGAAAATTGTTTTCAAATCAGCCGATATCGGCGGGTCCACAAAATATAAATCACTTTCAGTGATGAGCGCTCAAGCCCCTGAAATAAAACTCAAAAATTTTGCGGAGGAAAAAAGACAATGAACAGCAACGGTAACAAGAAAGGTATTCAAATCGTTAAGCCTTCCAAAGGAGAAACCACTTGGAAGCAGCAGCAGCACTGTTTAGCCTTCGAAAAAGGAGACTATCTCTCGCATCAAAATCGAAGATTCCACTGTAGTTTTGGAAAAAGTGTAAAACAAAATCCAATTATGAGGGGGAAAAAGCAATGGGCGAGGTAAGCAACATCTTCAATTCAGGAAAATCCGATGAATTGGTCTGGACCATCGAGGAAAAGTTTGTGTCTCCAGCCAGTATCATCGGGGCAACGGAAGAGGCAGGCAGAAAAAATCAGAAACCGGAAAAGGCTGATTTCCATGATCCAGCAGCAGACCGTGGAAATCCGCCAACCCATCACACCGTTATCTTTGGTGATTGTTCAAAGATGCCGGAAATTGCTGATGAGTCGGTCCACGAGGTAGTAACTTCGCCGCCTTACTTTGATGCCCCGCATGATTATAAGGGACTCTTCGGATCTTACCCTGACTTCCTGTGGCTCTTGCAGAACCTTGCAGAAGAGTGCTTCAGAGTACTACAGCAAGGGCGCATAGCCGCCATAAACATCGATGATATGCTTGTTGATGGTACCAAGTACCCCATAGTAGCCGACACGATTAGGATTTTCATGGATGCAGGATTCAAGTACCGGGATCATTACGTTTAGCTGAAGCCGGAAGGCTATGCCAGTAGGAGCAGGAGAAGTGGATCGGCAAAGAAATTTCCTTTCCCCATGTATCCGTATGCGGATAACATCACCGAATCCATCCTGATCTTTCAAAAAGGTCAGTTTGATTATAAATCGATAAGCCCTCTGGTCAGGGAGAGGTCACGGATAGATTTGGAAGAGTTTGACCGGGATAAATGGAACCTGAACTGTTGGCGGATTACGAATGTTCTTCCGAACTCCAACCTCGAAAAGGGAATTGCTGCATTCCCCGTAGCCATTCCAAACCGGCTGATTCGTTTATATTCCTATGTCGGCGAGACCATCCTCGACCCGTTCCTTGGGAGTGGGTCCACGATGTCTCAAGCCATGGCTTTAGGTCGCAACTCCATTGGAATCGAAATCAATAAGGGTCTTGAACCGACCATCCGCAAGAAAACCGGCTTCGAGATGGACCAGATGGGGTCCGATACCTTCAAGGTGATTCACCGGGACTGAACCAAAAAACGATGATAATTAAATCATGATTTCAGCATCCGGCACTGCCATCTTTGGTGGTGCCGGTTTATTTTTGAGGCAAAGGGGAGGATATCTTTCCCGGTTTCTTCTGTCTCTTTTCATTTGCCTTTTGGGATTTCCGCCCCAACTTCCCGGCGCGGGACTTCGACCTGATACCCAAGTCTCTCATCAGTTCGTCCACTATCTTATCAATCTTGTCATTATCATTACGGCAAAAGGATTTCGCCCATTGGTCGAACTCTTCTTTCTTCACCCTGATTGCGCGGCCGAACCGAAAACAGGGTATCGGGGTGATGCTACAGTTTATCAGGTCACGGAGCGTGCGCTCGCCTAGACCGCAGTAAAGAGACAACTCTTTGATGCTGAAGTATTCTCGAATGATGGTTACTTTTCCGGCCATCGTTATGCTCCTTTTCTCAATCATTCGTTGACACGGTACCTCGATGCTATACCTTGCGTTATGGTGAAGCAAGAAGGAGAAGGCAGGAGAAAGAGAATGCAGAGTAGTGGTTCGGGAATCAGCGGAAGGCCGGGTCACGAAATCCCACCGGACGACCTCCAGAGAGTTCTTACACTTGCTCAGCCTGACAAGGACCAAAACCTTCCGCATATCGGCATTGCCGGGGATACCTATACCATCTTGCTCACTGGGAACGATACCAATGGTCGCTTTTGCTTAATCGACATGTACGTTCCGCCCGGTGGCGGACCACCTCCACATCGCCACGACTTCGAGGAGACCTTTATTATTTTAGAAGGTGAGATTGAAGCGACTTTTCGCGGTAACAAAATGGTGATCCGTGCGGGAGATACGGTCAACATTCCGTCGAACGCGCCGCATCAGTTCCATAACAGATCGAACAAACCCGCCCGCTTGCTTTGCCTTTGTTCGCCTGCCGGTTTGGAGAACTTCTTCATGCAGGTCGGCACGCCGGTCGAGAGTCGGACGACTCCCGCGCCAGAGCCAGATGAGGCAACGTTTGAAAAGTTAATGGTGAAGATCAAAGAACTCGCCCCGAAATATAACATTGAAATACTCAAGAGCGCCTGAGTTGGGTTTGGGGATGGGCGGGACAATCTGATGGTAGGCTAATTCGTCCAGCATTATCGAGACCGCAATTTCTTTACAGTCCTCGACAACCTGTCGTTCTCCTTAAGCAGTTCGTTGTACCTTTCCACAAGGCTGTCCAAACGATATTCGAGGTCCGCTGAATAACGTTGCCAATCAAGTACCTCTTGTTCCAGTTCCTGAATCAGACCTTCGTTTCTCAGGTCACTCAACCCTGCGCCGAGTCTGGCCATGAGCAGTGGATGCGGAAACATTTTGGCACTCCTTTTCTGAACCAGTTGCCGGAGGCTCCGGTCCCAAGACGCACCGGCTGAATTACCTTCCAAGAAAGCCCCATGACTTAACACCGCAAGTGATTGTGTGCCTTTTTCGATTAAATCCAGTCCTATTTTAGCAAAAATCCCTTGTCACCACGCTGCATCCTCTCGAAAATCGATACTGACCGAGCAAAATCACCCTTCATCCGCATTGGACCGGAGACAAATCCTTGTAAATCGATTGGTGGCCTCTCAGGTATCATTCTTTTATCAATGTATTTCATCACCTCAGCGCTCAGCAAATGACATAGTACATCTACAACAATAGAATTATTGTTGTACTATGATATAGTATTGCTTTGTTCCAACCATAGAGGCAGAGAATCGGTCGGACGTTTCAAAAATATGTATCCGTAAGACCGTTACGGGACGGAAGTTTGTAAAAGTGTCAGACACATTTGACTTCATATCCAGTCCAATCGTTTTCATCTGCGCCGGTGAATGCCGCCATGAGGTAACTTAACCCGACCATGATGCACTGACTGCCTACAGTTCCAGCGATGGCGCTCGATGGCTTCATAATTGGGTTTCTCGCTCCAGTACAACAGCCAGAAAAGTGCGCAGACGATGAATAAGAACATAAGATACACCTCCTTCATTGCTTTAACTTATATCAGAATCGATGCGATAAGTCAAAATAATATTGTTATAGACAATGATATAACAAAAATGTCATCGCCAAAATACATTTATAATCCAAGGCGTCTTGATATAGGTGACTCAAAGGACCGGGATGGCTGTGGCAACAACTGGGGATGACCATGTCTAAACCATAAAGGGGGTCGTTTTAAAACGTCATATTTTTAATAATTTCAAGGCTATGTCGGAGGCTGGTTTTGGGAGTCCCTATACTGGCGAATTTGTGGGGGTCTTTTTTGGAGGTCCAGCGGTTTCTTCAGATTAAAATAGGTCCGCCAAAAACTGCGGTAACCTCATTGACCCAAACATCTTCGCTTTTGCCTTGCGGATGGACAGCCACCACAACCTGACAGGTTTGTGCTTCTCCGAAGATGATTTGTCCTGCTGCTTCAACGTATTGATAGCCGGAAACGGCATCAACAGGTGGGGTGAACTCAGCCAAGAATGGTTCAGCCCAGTCAAGCCCAGTTAAAAATAGCGCCCGTTTTGGCTTAAAGAGACGAAATTCTTCCTGCAACAAAGTTTTACACCCTTCAAATTGAAAGGAACATAACTTATTCGAAGGGTTTCCGCCGTCATATGGAGCGATCTTGTATAGATTCGACCAAACAAGATGAGACGGCCAACCGAGGGTTTCGACATCTGCAATCCTCAATTCAGATACCACATTGCGAATGACTCGCCAAAATGGTGATTTTCGAGTGTTGTAATGAAGGTCGTCATGTTTACCCCAATGCTCGGAAACCCATCGCATTGGGCAAGTATCGCCATTCGTGACGCTATCAAAAATATCATTTGCGAATTGCTCTCGGATACATTCATCATTCCATGACTTTGGATTCCAGCCAGTACTCCAGCCATTCACGGCGCGGCCAATCACCATGAGTTCATTGCTGTAGGACAGTCCAACCATGGACATGAATCCCGTAAGTTCACCGAGGGTTTCGCAGGGGGACTGACTAATTTCCGCTACAATTCTCTTGAGAATGTTCAATTCGGACGTGCGCGTCATAAAGCACTCCATCGAGAAATCCGTTACCCGCATTTCTGCTTTTTGGAAGCAGCCCTGTCAATCTGGATATCGGAACAGAACGTCCAGAACTTGAGCAAGAAGTGTATGTACTGCCCCACAAGCATCCCTCCATATTTAAGGACAGAGATGATATTCCCCATGACACGAGATAATGCCAAGCCGGGGAAGCCGGATACCGTGCTTTAGCGGTTTGCGGGAGATGATTTTCTTATAGCATACAATCAATCGCATATCAGGTAATAACTTGGCATAGCTCGCAGGATGTTGTGATACTGCGTGAACATCTTCATTATTACATGATACAACATGACGTTCCATGTCATTGCTATTGACATTACAGGCTTAAACTGGTATATTATCCTTTGACTGAAAAGAGGTAAATCATATGAGAGACAGGAGAATTCATGATGCCGAAATCAATCTTGGAAATGGTTACTGAAATTGTAACGGAGTTCGTGGCTAACCAGTCCCGGTGGCTCAACGAGGAGGAGGTCGCATCCATCATTAAGCGAACGTATCGAGAGTTGAAGCAAATTGAGTCGCTTGAAGCCAGTGGCGCAACATTGGAAGAGATTGATAAATCGATTGGAGTCCAGCCCAGTGCTCCAGAGGTTGAAGAGCCGAGAAAAGAACCGGAAGCCACAGAGCCAAAAGTGGACCCGCGTAATTCCATACTGGCGGATAAAATTCTCTGCATTGAATGCGGGGCAGGCTTTAAAACCCTGACCCACACTCATTTAAAAGAGCATGCTCTTTCGACAGAGCAATATAAAAAGAAGTGGGGTATCCCTGCCAAGCAGCCCCTCGCGGCCAAAAATGTAACCCAACGTCGAAGGGATCAGGCGAGAGAAAATAATGTCGGAGAGGACTTGCGGCAGCATCGGATAAGAGTGCGATCAGAGAGGTCTCAACAAACATCCACCGATGAAAAGGGGACTGAACCAGCATCAGAGCAGGAGAAAGGCTAAATCCGATCATTACGGTCGGGTGCTACCGGCGTAAACGTGGGAGTACGAATGGAAAGACTTGAGGAAGTTTTCCCCAGTGGTTGTCAGGCAATAAGCGACCTTCTGCAAATGAGTCAGCAACATCGACTTTGGGCAATCCGCATTCGCAGAGAGGAGGCGCAAAAGCCCGGTCTCATAATCACTTGCGGTCTGCTTGGGATAATGGGCGGTGTTCAGGTTGGTGGCACTTCCGATCCTTTCTCATCGTGCGCAGAGAAGACCGGTTCCAGCCATTTGTATCAGGTTGTCGTGGAGGATGCCTCTTTCGATTTGGTGCAAATGTATGGAGAGAGTTTCAATACTGAGCCGGTATCAGGCGTGAGAAAGATGACTGGTTGCAGTTTGCTATACCGGGGTCTCCTGTTGTGCTTTGCCTGCCCCTGCATGGAACCGGCATCCTCGAAAGAAATCTCCCTGACAAGCCGACTTAAAGCACGAGCACCGCATCTTCGATCTTCAATCGTATAGCGTTTGAAAGCGGGTCCGTTTCGATAAGGCTAGCAGGAGCGGAGAGGCAATATGCTAAGAGATAACAACAAAAGAACGCTGGACCATTTTGCCGGTAGCCTACTGGGTGGTGCAGTTGGTGACTCGATGGGCGCTCCTGTGGAATTCATGTCGTTACCTGAAATTAGAAGACGCTATGGGGTTCGCGGCATCAGCGATTATGATATAGCCTACGGCCGCAAGGGAGCGATAACAGATGACACCCAAATGACATTATTTACCGCCGAAGGCTTACTGGAAGCCTCTTTAGCCGAACGCGAATCCGACATCATTCCATTTGTTCATGATGCATATTTGCGATGGCTAGATACCCAAGGAATTGCCAGAAAGAGTGTTTCGAATGACACCAGTCAAAAAGGGTGGCTGACCGGGGTCCGCGCACTTCATTCACGGCGAGCGCCGGGAAACACATGCCTTTCAGCCTTGGCATCAGGGAAAGTTGGGACGGTCGATCACAAAATCAATGATAGCAAAGGTTGCGGCGGTGTCATGCGAGTCGCGCCGGTCGGACTATTCTACGAGGATTATGAAATTGCATTCGAAAGGGGTTGCGAAGCGGCGGGAATCACCCATGGGCATCCGACCGGCTACCTCGCGGCAGGCTGTCTCGCCTGTATGATATGTCTTATCATATCGGGTGATAGTCTGGAAACCGCGATGCACGTGACAACTCAAATCTTGAGACTGAGACCGAGACACGAAGAATGCCTAAAGGCTATCGAGGGTGTATGGCGGTTACTAGGAAACGGAGAACCTTCAGGCGTGATGGTCGAAAGGTTTGGCGCTGGATGGGTTGCGGAAGAGGCGCTCGCGATTGCCATCTACTGTGCATGGGTTGCCGAGGGCGATTTTGAAAAAGGAGTATTGCTGGCTGTAAATCACGGCGGGGACAGTGATAGCACTGGGGCGATTACTGGGAGCATTCTCGGAGCATTGGTTGGTCGGGAGGCTATCCCTGCGAACTGGCTCGAAGAACTTGAATTGAGAGAAGTCATTGAAGAAATGTCATCTCGTTTGCTGGCAGCGAGAACCAGAGAAGCGCATGGGCCGGTCAGCGGCGGCGGAATTTGCGGTCTTCCATAGAGTGACTTTCCCGGTGGACACTTGAAGCGTTGCCCTCTTCGGTTGGTTGCCGGGGAGGGCATCACTTTTAGTCCGCGAGAATAGCCTTTTCCTTCTATCTTTCTCAGGTCAGGCAACCTCTTTTTTCGACCTAACGAAGAAAAGTGTCTCAAAACTGCATCACATCCCAGTTACCTCATCATCACGAATACCCATGCCATCTTGGGCTGACGGTCGAATGAGACGAGATTTCCGTGAAATTGTCGATGCATTACCAGTGCCTCTCGTGTAGAATGTCGCCAATTTTCCAATAATACAAAGGGAGGGATATGGAGATGAGGCAGATTTTTAAGTCTTCGGTTGTATTGGTTGTCCTGTTCGGATTGTTCACCCTTGCCCATGCTCAGGAAACGGTCAAACCGGAAGATGCCGGGAAGTACATTGGCCAGCAAAAGACGGTCTGCGGCACGGTTGCCAGCGCTCATTTTGCCAGCAGGAGCAAGGGTCAGCCCACTTTTGTGAACCTCGATAAGCCTTATCCAAATCAGGTTTTCACCGTGCTAATTTGGGGGTCGGACAGGGGCAAATTCGAAAAGCCGCCCGAAACGCTCTACTCAGGCAAAGAAGTTTGCGTCACGGGAACGATAGCGAGTTATCAGGGGCGACCGGAAATCATTGTGAAAGACCCTTCACAGATTAAAGCGAAATAATCTATGAAGCCTTTACGCCGCCGCTCGATAACCGGGACTTTTCCGATTACCGGGATTTTATTCTTCGTTCTGGCGCTCTTTTTGACGGTAGGAGCCAGTGCTATAGAAATACCGCTGGAGAAACATGGTGGAGTGTATTCTTTGCCCGTGCGGATTAATGGCGCAATCACCCTTCCTTTCATTTTGGACAGTGGAGCCTCAGAAGTTGTCATTCCTGTGGATGTTGTTTTGACTCTTGTCAGAGCCGGAACTATCAGGGAAAGTGACTTCTTACCCGGTAAAACTTACACCTTGGCTGATGGTTCAGAACTCAAAAGTCCGAGGTTTATCATTCGAGAATTGGAACTCGGAGGAACTAAAATTTTGAATGTTCCCGGTTCTGTTGCGCCGCCTGCTGGTGACCTGCTTTTGGGACAAAGCCTGCTTGAAAGACTGGATTCATGGGCACTGGACAATAGGCGGCATGTGCTCGTACTTAATGAGCAAGTCAAAACCGTTCCCAGTTCCAGTTCACATATCATCAGTGAGCAATCAGGATTGCCTCACAAGGTTACAGCAAGAATCATCTCCCCAAAGGATAGGCAAGAGGTTTCGAGAAGACAGACAATAGCGGGGGTGCTTTCGGGTCTTACCCCGAATCAGCAAGCATTTTTGGTGATCCAGTCAACAGCCGCACAGTATGGACAGAAGATTTATCCACAATCTCGTATTTTCCCCGATTATGAAGGTAACTGGAGTATTGATGGGATTTATGCTTCACCCAATTTTTCCTACAAAACGTATGTTGTCCTCACTGAAGACCCCGAATCCGCAATGGTTCTCAATGACCAGCAAAGTCGTCGAAACGGACTGACCCAACTCCCGACTGGAGTTTTAATTATCGGTCCCCCTGTAATTGTTAACAGAAAGTGAAAAGAGATTATGTAAAAGGGAAATGCTGTGAAAAAGTTTGCTTTAACAATGGCGACTATTCTTTTGTTTTATGCTCCTTTTGGAAGTACGTCCAGTGTGTGGGCAGGCTGTAAATCGGACTGTAGGGACCAGTATGAATCAGAAGTCGAGTCGTGCAAGTCAACCTACGATGCCCCTGAAGACTCGGACGATCTGAGCATGTGCATCGACAACGCGAAAGATGAATACAACGGCTGCATAGAGGAGTGCGAGAACTGAGATGAAGCGAACTCGACCAATAAGATACATATTTTCGTTACTCCTAATCCTCAGTTTCCCAAGCCTCTCCCATGCATGGCATGACGAGACCCACTTAGCCATAGAAAAAGCAGCCGGATACGCAAAATGGTACAATGCAGCCGGTCCTGACATTGCCAAGATGAAGGCTGGAGATAAGGAGGGGTTCAATCACTACTCGAACAACTCGCCTGAAGCCGTTGTGACGCCGAAGATGATTCAGGACCAAATTAACCGTTACGATGACCCGGCAGATGAGAACGGGCACCTTTACGGGGCAATAGTCGCTTCCCTTCGGGATTACAGGTCGGCTAAGGCGCAAGGGAAATATGCGGAATACCACATGGCCTATTGCGCTCATTACGTCGGCGACCTCTCGATGCCCCTTCACAATACTGTCTACAACGCCTTTAACCGCCAGCATCATAACCCTATGGATGGGATCGTAAATGATGAAGTCCTCGATCACATCGACCGGATTAAAATCTATCCGATCAAAATTACGTCCGAAGATGACCTGATGAGGGAAATAGCGAGGATAGCGAACCTCTCGATGAAATTGGGCTATCGTCTTGAGGAGGAGAACCGGATGCTGAGCAAGGAGGAAGCGTATGCGCAGATTGGGCACAGCGCTTCGCTTTTGAAGGCTATTTTGGATTGGGTGAGATGAAAGGAAGCCTACACTGATGGGCAACAAGTACGGCTTTTCCTTTTCTTGGAAGAGGGCGCTCGGAATATCGGCGGCAAAAGGGCGCGTTTCCCGGCAGGTAGGAATCCCGCTCACACGGTCTGGTCGGGAGAGGAAGGTCGGACGGATGCTCACTGGGCGGGGCTGTGCCCTGATACTGGCTTTGGTCGGCGGATTTTGCTTTGTTGCGGTGGCTTTCGCATTTCTGTTTTGAATTGGGCAAGAAGTTCATGGAGGGGAAAATGAAAAAGGTATTTCTTATTTGTGCTCTTTTCTTGGCGTCTTGCGTTAATCCGTATGCACAGTTCTACAAGGGGCTACCGGATGCTAGACAACGACCAGACTATGACCCAGTAAAAAGTCAACTTCAAATCTATAGAACAGACAACTTTGATAGAGATACTCTGGCTATGTGGCGTCGGGGCTATGCGCCGGTTGGTCAGGCTTCCTTCAATGCTGCTTCTAATTCGGTCACTGAGGCACAACTTCGAGAACAAGCAGAAAAGATTGGGGCGCACGCTGTGCTCGTCTCCTCTAAGTATACCCACACAATTTCAGGTGCGATGCCTCTTGAAGTGCCACAGACGACAACCTCCTTCTCGACAGGCACCGCGACAGCGTTTGGCCCGGGAGGGACTGCGACCGCTTATGGCAGCGGCATGACCACGACTTACGGCAGTCAGACGGTAATGATGCCTTACTCCATTGCACGCTCAGATTTCGGAGCCATTTTCTTTGCCAAAGTTAGACCAAAGGTTGGCATATTTTATCTGCCCACCGATGAGGAAACCCGAAAGCGCTTGCAAACCAACGCTGGCGTTATAGTCAAGGAAGTCATGGAAGGCTCCCCGGCTTTTAGGGCGGACATTCTACCGGGAGACGTGATTCTTGCTATTGAAAATGACCAGATTCAGTCAGCGGAGAATTGTCAACAGATCATTAACAAATATGAGGGTCAGAACGTGGTGTTTCATTTGAATCGTGACGGTAAGTCACTGGAGAAGAAAATCGAGATTCTCCCTTTAGCCCATAAGGCCGGACAGTGAATTCAAGTGCGCTGCTTGAGTCCGAGAATCGAATGCTGACCAAGGAGGAAGCGGACGCACAGATTGGGCATAGCACGTCTTTATTGAAGGCTATTTTGGATAATGCACACTGAAGAGAGAAATTGAGTAAAAATAGTGAAGAAAATGATAACTCATAAGAAACCAATCGATGCTACACCTTCAAAACTCATAACACAATTTGCAGAAGAAATCGCCAAGAATTCAGTGGGTACAATTGTTGATGTAGCATGCGGATACGGAAGAAACGCAACTTATATATCTTCTTTCGGTGTTCCCGTTATATGTGTTGATATCAATGATAACGCATTGGAATACATTCGAACTTATACAAACCTACCTTCTGACCACTCACAAACTCAGGGACTACTTACTGCCATAAAATTAGATCTACTTCATGATCCTTGGCCCTTCGCAAATGAGTCCGTTGGAGCAATAATAAATATTCATTTCTTCCATCCCACATTAATCGAAAAGTTTGTAAGGTCCATCAAAAGTGGCGGTCTTCTGCTTATTGAAACAATCGATGGGCATGGAGGAAATTATCTTCATTTACCTCGACAAGGCTTTATTAAGACACAATTGAGAGATATGTTTGACATCAAATATTTTAAGGAAAAAAAAGTGGGACCCTTGCAGAGTAATGCAGCCACCGTGAAATTGCTAGCCGTAAAACGGAAACATTATAATGTGAACAAGGTTGCGGATGATCACGAGTAAACCACTGGTCTGGAGGTATCATGAAACAACGCATCACACTGTCAGACACTATGGCTACCGCATCATTTAATAAAGAGATTTACGACCACACTGCGGTGCTAGCCGCCGCGTATAATTTCACCGGCAAGTATGGTATAGAGGTCGAGGTCGAAGATAATGATCTCATCGCAATGCTCATTCCCAAGGGAGATTATGCACCGACTGAAACCGCCATGAAAGAGGATTTACTATCCTTTTGTAATGATGTTCTTGATGAGCAACTGCGCTTGAAACTCCAGCAAAAAACAGCAAGGCTACTTGACGTGATCGTCCAGCATGCCTTCTCTCCAATAGACCTTCGGAAAGAGTTGGGTAACTAAAGATGGATACAGGCTACACCCTCCTCCCCTTTCAGTTCGGTCGCTTTCAAGATGACGAGTATTTGATTGTCAACGAGAGCGGTGAGTATCTTATCCTGCCGAGAGAAGACGTGGTTCAGATTATAGAGGGTACGTTACCACGCACAAGCCGGTTTTTTGACGACTTGCGCAGCAAACAGTTCATCGTCACGGGCGACTTGGCCGGAACTCTTGATATGGTCGCAACACGTTACCGCACGCGAAAAAAATTCTTAGCCAACTTTACGGCACTGCATATGATGGTGCTTACGCTTCGCTGTAACCAAGACTGCAAGTACTGCCAAGTCTCAAGCGAGAGTGACGAGGCTTACGATTTCGACATGAAACCTGAAGTGGCTGAAAAGGCCGTCGATGTCGCGTTTATGTCGCCTTCCCCTGTCATCAAAATTGAGTTCCAAGGTGGTGAGCCAACACTCAACTGGGAGGCGCTAACACGGGCCGTCATGAAGGCTGAAGAGATAAGCAAGAGATCGGCAAAGATCCTCGAATTCGTCATATGCACTAACCTCACCAATATGACGCGAAGTAAGTTAGAATTCCTGCGAGACCACCATGTCTGTATCTCCACGTCACTAGACGGGCCAGAGTTCCTTCACGACAAGAACCGTGTATTGCGCAAAGGAGGCGGTACACATGCGGTCTTTATCGACAATCTACAGTCAGCCGTAAGTATCTGCGGCTGCGACCGTGTATCCGCGCTGATGACCACCACATCGGACAACGTGGATCACTTCAAAGAAGTTATTGATGAGTACATACGCTTAGGGTTTCAAGGGGTGTTCTTCCGTGCTTTGAATCCTTACGGTCTTGCTGCGCAGAATGCCGAACGACTCGGATACACGATGGCGCATTTTGCCGAACGTTATGAGGAGGCTCTCGATCACATTATCGAGATGAATTTAAAAGGCATCAGGTTCGCCGAGTTTTTTGCCACGATACTTCTTTCGCGCATCCTGACCCCCTTTTCTACCGGCTTCGTAGATCTCCAATCTCCTTCCGGTGCTGGAATTTCCGGCGTGATATACGACTACAACGGTGATGTATACCCGGCCGATGAAGGGCGAATGTTGGCGAGAATGGGAGATCGTCGATTCTTTATGGGCAACATCTTCACTGATGGGTACGATGCCATTTTCGGCGGTCCGGTATTGCAGGAGATTGTTGCCAAGTCTTGCGTCGAATCTATGCCCGGCTGCGCATCCTGTATGTTTCGCACCTATTGCGGTTCCGATCCTGTCCGTAACTATCTTGAGACCGGCGACATCGTTGGTAGACGCCCCCGCAACGGATTCTGCGAGAAGAACATGGCAGTGCTGAAAATCCTGTTCCGCAAACTTTGGGAAAACGACGATGATGTCATGGATGTTTTCTGGTCGTGGGTGACCCGAAGGAGTGTACAGGAGATCCGTAATGAAGTCGTATAGAGGCATCCCTAAGTATATAAAAAACCAGATCACTGGCATGATATGCACCTCTCAGTCCATCCTTCAGAGAAGGGGAAAGGTGCTTATCGCTCCGAATGGAATAAGATTCCCGTTCGGTTATAGGGGCGTGATCGTTGGTCTGGAAAGACAAATTGCTAGCAAAGTGCCCTCATTAAAGATTGAATCACACGATATCAGCAACTTTTCAGATGGCGACTGTGTTACTCTCTCGCCAAATGGAACCGTTTCAGTTGTTTGGGAATCTCGTTCCCCGATGAATGGGCTTTTTCTCACTGATGCTTGCGACCAGCGTTGTTTAATGTGTCCGCAGCCACCAAGCCGCCACCATGACCAAACCTATAAGGTTGCCGCCGAGATATTGAAACTGCTCAAACCGGAGCAAGTCGAAACTATCTGCATTACCGGTGGTGAACCGACAACTCTTGGTGGAAAATTCATCGACATTATGACATCTATCAAGCGAAAGTTCGACCATGCCAACATCTTGGTCCTTACTAACGGCAAGAATTTTTCCAATTTTCAGTTCGCAAGAGAATTCGCCGACATCGGACTATCGAACACAACTCTCTGCGTGTCTCTTCACTCTGACATTGAGGAGATTAACGACGAGGTCGCTGGAGTCAAAGGAAGTTTCCATCAGACAATTCAGGGGTTATACAATCTGGCACGCTTCCGACAGCGAGTAGAAGTTCGCCATGTCATTAGCAATTTTAATGCTCCGCGCCTTGAGCACTTCGCACATTTTGTTTACCGGAATTTCCCTTTCGCCATTCACACCGCTCTTATGGGAATGGAGATGACTGGATTTGCGGTGACAAATTATGACCGGCTGTGGGTCGATCCTTATGAATACAAACATGCGCTTGGCCGCGCCGTAGCACTTCTGCATCGCGGCAACCTTCCAGTCTCCGTTTACAACGTGCCGCTGTGCCTGTTGGAACAGCAAACGTGGACATATGCGCGGCAGTCAATCTCTGGCTGGAAGAATTGCTACCTCAAGATTTGTGATGGATGTTCCGTCAAGGAGAAATGTTGCGGATTTTTCAGCACCTCCGGCGACCTACTTAGCACTCAAATCCGGCCAATTGTGCAAAAAACGTCTTGACATTCGGACGAGAGTGAGTAGGATTTCGGTGGACTGGTAAAGAAGTTGTTTGCGGCAGGTCTGTTCTGCTCACGCTTGGCTCTAAGGGTCAGGATTCCTACACCGCTTTTAACAATTTTGATAATTTTGTAAACAGGGGAGAGTATGCGCACAGGGTTAGGGAAAATTATAGGAGCGCTGGCTTTTATGGCTGCCCTCGTCGGACTTGGTGGTGCCACTGTTAATGCATCTGTGCCCGACGGGAAGCAGGTAACCGAAAAAGCACCTTTATACTTGGAACATGCCGCTCTCCATAACGGCAACTCCAACACTCTTCTCGCCGACCACGAGTCTCATTACTCCCACTCGTCTCACGCCTCGCACGCATCGCATCAATCTGGATATTAAACAGTGAGCGCAAGAGCACAATGACCCCGGCACCTCCATGGTGACCGGGTTTTTTTGTTGCTCGTCTGATTTATAAGATTGATTGATTTTATCCACCGAGAACCGGATGCTGAGCAAGGAAGAGGCATACGCGCAGATCGGGCACAGTGCGTCTTTATTGAAGGCTATATTGGCTTGGGTGAAATGAAAGGAATCTGAGATAATGGGCCGCAAGTACGGTTTTTCCTTCTCTTGGAATAGGGCACTCGGAATATCGGCGGCAAAAGGCCGCATTTCTCGGCAGATAGGAATTCCGTTGACACGGTCTGGTCGGGAGAGGAAGGTCGGACGAATGCTCACCGGGCGGGGCTGCGCCGTGACACTGGCTCTGGTCGGTGTAGTTTGCTTTGCTGCGATTGCTTTCGCATGGCTGTTTTGAATAGGAAAATCCGTGGAGCGTGAAGATGAATCAATTCCCAAAGACAGTCGAGGAAGCAGTTGATATGCTCATGGATTCGATGACTCATAAGGATTTGGAGTCTGTGAGAGAAACCAGTGAAGATGACCTCATCATGCTCCATATGGGGTTGGGGACATATATACGGAATAATTTCGGATTATGGGGCGGAAACCGGGAATTACTTGAATCGTGTGCTTCGGTGGAGACAAATCATCCCTCGACAATAGACCCTGACGATGCATCGATGGTGGTCATAAGGAGTTTATGGGAAAAGTTACAGCCTCGTCACTGATTAAAATGCCCGACTGTGAACGCAGATTGGGCAGCGAGAGGACCGGACCACACATGCCTGATAAGCCGTTGACTCGTTTCGATGAACAAGGTTTCTTGAGCACAGACATCGAGAACACCATCGAATACATCAGAGCCAAATACAGCGATTGGCTCGAATTCCTTTTTGAGGTAAATTCATTCGCTCAGCGCAACCAGTATACGCTTGAGGTTCATCCCGATAATCCCCAAGAGATCGTAGTTGCGACCCTGTATTCCCGCACGCTATCCAATGTTCAGGCTGCAACTTTGCTTTGTTTGAGAGGAATGGGAGTCCAGACCCGTATAATGTTGAGGTCCGCTCTGGAATCCCTTTTTTCTTTAGTGGCAATTTCGCTTGATTCTCGACTTGCAAACGATTTCATCGCTGCGGATACGCTGGCGCGGAAAAGGATTTATCACAAACTCCAAGCATGGCCAGCCCATCTGAAGAAAGATGTCCACGAAGAGGTTCTCAATGAAAAACTTCAGGAAATCGAGGAATCCATAGCCGCCCTTAACCCCAAGAGAATGAGTGTCGAGGAAATGTCCATGAAGGCTGGCATGCACGAATGGTATGTCACAATTTATTCAGTCCTAAGCGATTCAGTACATACTTCGGTTAGAGATTTAGAAGACCATCTCGTTCTTGATGGTGCGCGGAGTGTCGAACAGTTGAAAAATGAGCCTACTGTTGAAGACCTTGACAGCTTGTTTCTAATATGTATAGAGTTCCTGCTTCATTCACTGTCTGCCATTGATAGGGTATTCACCCTTGGAATTGATTCATCAATTTCGCAGCATAAGTATAGATTGGTTTCGCTTGCCAAAAAGTATAAGTTGATTGAAGGGGATTAATATACCGGAATTCAAGCCCACCCTCTTTTGATTAAAAGACATTCAAGTCCTTCAGGTCTTTTGAACCTTTAACCGGCATCTGGTCATTAAAGTAGATTTCCCACATAAGGCAATAATTGCCTTCATCTACTTTATACCAGATATTGTGATTGAATTGGTACTCAAGTTGAGCACGTCCTTCTGGAGCTACTATTTCAACTGTATCACCGGGATAAACTTTTTGTTTGCTATCAAAAGAAAATTCAGTATATTTGACCTTATCTCTTTCAATCGATTTAATCTCAGTGAAATCGCGATGTGCAGGTACTGATACGAAGGATGGTATATACAACCTTGCAAGGAATCCAGTTTTTGCTGGTGGTGTGTTTAGGGTAAGTCCAAAAAGCAACGAGTATTTATGCAAATCACCGGTTATAAGTATATTCTTGAACGACACTATTACATCCACTGACTTAGATGTTATTTCGGTTTTGGTTTCAGTCGAAAAGTCGTCCATAGCAAGCATGAGTTCTTCAGCCAAGGCTTTAACGCCAGATTTGGTTGATCCGGCTAATCTCCCTGCCAAAACAGGTGAATCCGACACGAGGTCACTTCGGCTGATATTATGCCATACCGGGAGAATGACCTTATTACCATCTATTTCTTTTTGCACTAGTCCATCGAGTTCATTCTTTGGCCATTCTTTTTTCAAAAAACTTGGGCTTAAAATCACAATACCGTATCGTGATTTGGATAGTCCATGATCAATCTTTTTCAAAAGACGGTCACCGATTTTCATAACCCACTTGTCATACCAGACCTTTAATCCACGGCTTCTCAATTCTTCTGCTAAAGGTTCAACAACATCCTTCTTATCTTCACTTGCGTGCGAAATGAATACGTCCCATTGTTCCTCTTTATCTGCATTGCCATCGGGAGAAGCGGTATGACCTATGACTCGCCTACTATTCTTAACTGAGTCCTTTAGTTCTTCGTACTTCTCCCAACCAGATAAAGTAAGAGATATGGCACCGGGAATTCCTCTGCCGCTAGGAAGTTGCATCGATGCCCCTCTAGATTCAGACTTTATTACCTGTTGCTCTTCCAAGGATGTTATTAGAAACGATAAATCATCCCATTCGTTTCTTAATTTCAGACCAATAATAGCGAATATATTCTTGTCTCCAGTGACCATATAAACATCGCCGGGGCTAGAAAGGTTCTCTCCAAGAAAAATGACAAGATTATTAGCTTGGTCGGCTGGCGTTGGCAATGGATTTGTCTTAATGATATGTACTATACCGTCTAAGTCGATGATGTCGGTTGTATGTTCTTTTCGAAGCGTATGGCTAATTATACACTGAGAGTCACTAATACCTTTTTTGGAAACCTCAATAAATACTTCTGTTAAACTTGAAAGGACTCCATTATACTCCGCATATACCTCAACCTCATGCTCATTCATACTGAATGACCGTTCAATTGCATTTTTAGCGTTTTGCGAGATCAAATATTCTCCGCATCTAGGGCATTCAACTCTGTCGAAGTATCCCTGATTAGCATCATGATACGTAGTCGAGATTGAAGGAGTACTACATACTGGGCACTTACCGGAAAGACTTTGCGCCATAATAATCCTCAAGTTGTTCTGTGTTCTTTTACGTTTCGTTGCACAATCGATTGACCAATTTTTCTGTCATGCTATAGATTAAGGCTTTATTTCCCATGGGCGTAACGTTTTGAAGGAAACCATGTGTTTCCAAGACATCAATTTGTCCCCGAAGATTCTCGTGGTCCTCCTCGTAGTATACAAACCGTGGCTTTGTGCTACCTCCAAGAGAGACTCTGCGATTTGGAAGTACGAAGAATTCTCGGATGAACCGAGACTCTGGCTTAAGTAAATCAGAACGCATCTCCGTCATTAACTGAGGCATTGACGTAAGCACATCGTGCTCACGTTTGGCCATCTCGTTTTGCTTATTCAACTCTCCTTGCACCCGTTGTAGTTTTTCATCCAACTGATGCCATATGCAGGCTGGAGCAACGAAGAAGAAGAGGAACAACAGTAAGCCAAGGAGTGTCAATCCAAGGTATAAATTCAACCAAGTAGCACCGGCCAAGGTCGCGGCGATGATAATCAGTCCGATAAAACGTTGATATGGAGCCAACCGGTTGAACGTCAAATTCCACAGTTCGCGCAAATACCGGTGAAGCCACTTCATAGGATGCCTTTCGTTCCAACGAGCAAACCACCAAAATTCCGTTTCGAATTCTCTATTGTCCAAAGCCTCCCGGTGACAACCACTTCCATCCTCGAATGATATCTGATAGTTTTGCCCCAAAGTCCAATGGAATTTGCAGGTTCTTTTTGTGGACGGAACACAGTGCTGAGCGTTGCCATGCGTCCAATAAGGGAGGGAAAATGAAGATCTATTTCGCTGGACCCCTCTTTACCGAAGCCGACCGGGATTGGATACGTTCGACCATCGCGAGGACCGAATCTCTTGCGCGGGACCGGGGCGCGGAGGTCGAAATCATTTTCCCTTACGACCTCATAGATCAGGTTGAGATCGACCGACTCGGCGACAAGGCCAAAGGTGAGATTTTCTCTCGGTGTAAATCCCATCTTGATGATGCCGATATGCTTATTGCCCTGCTCGATGGACCGCAAGTCGATGACGGCACGGCATGGGAAGTCGGCTATTTCTACAGAGGCAGGCGCGAGGGGTCCAAGATATTCGGGGTCCGCACAGACTTTCGCAATGCCGGTGAGAGCGCCGGGGCGGTTGTGAACGCCATGGTCGAATGTGCGTGTGACCGGATTGTGCGGTCGAGTGGAGAGTTGATGGACATCCTGTCTGAATTGATAGCGAAGCCTTTTTGAACACTGCTACCCCTTCAGCCACGACCCTTTTTTCTTCTCAATGAAAACAGCCGCCATTTACGGATGTGTCCTTTCCCCGTTTTCCCCCAGTTTCAAACATTTGTCGTAAGTAATTAAGCAAATGGTGTTGATGCTGGCGATGATGCCGGTGTCAATGCCCACAACTACCGACAGTAGGAACAGACAATGAAGAGCAAATTCGCACCAGAGCCACACTATCTTGATAGGTACAGGAGAGAGTCCCGGCTTCCGCTATGGAAGGTCCGGCAAATCCTTTAGGATGATTTTGGACATTCAATATCTGAGGGAAAACTTTCGAGAGTTTTTCTAGCGATAGATTTAATGGACCCTCAACTTGAAGGGATGCTGCGGGAGATAGTCCTTGGGATTGAAGAAAAACCTGCCATAAACAACCACGAATAAAAAGGAGCACGAAAATGGATGCCACAAAAACTGAAACCATTATGGGGTAGATGCCACAAAACTGCGAGTGCTGCGGCGAGCGGCGCGAAATAATCGAGCGCTTTATTGTCAATTACAGTTCCCGTTGTAGGTGTGGGACGACTCCGCTTGCCGACGACTACAACCCCTATTTGGATTTAGATGTCGATTTAGCGCCACTCGATTTGGACAATCTATAAAGGAATCCCCCGGCTTTCATGTTTGATTGAATGCCGGGGATATCACCCCTCCAAGACCCGATTCCGACTCACCGGCGAAGATATCAAGGAAATGGCTATCGTCGAACCCCACCAGCGGAAAAATAACACGCCAGAATGCCCTTCTTTCAAATGTATTCGAGTCGGACGACTCTGAATACGGACTGCTTGGGAAAATGGCTGGAAAGCACCAAATTTCGCTTCAAATCCTCTGCTAACCACTCGCTCCAATCTCAATCTCCGGTCTGATTCCCCCTTTGATGGGGTCACGGCAGCGTCACGGATAAAAAAGGCGGCGGTTCACAACGCACCCGGTAACGGATATCGGGTCACGCAAAAGTGACAAGGCAAGTCCGCACAAAAAAGCGTTGAAAAAAAGTCACGAAAATAAGAGGATAGCAAAGTGTCGGACACTTTAACCGTTGTGACGCACCTCCAGCAATGGGTAAAGGGCGCTTGGCAGAGAAAAGTATTGAAAAAACATCCATAAAATAAGCATGATAGCAAAGTGTCGGACACTTTTAGGAGAGACTTTGGTTAAGGTCAAAATCATCGACACTGATCTGGTTTCACGGGATTCTCATCGCTTTCCCAACACAGCCTGCATGAGAATCGCCGGTTACCACAAGAAATTGGGTCACAGGGTCACGTTGGTTACGGACTATGACCACATAGGTAAATACGATCTCCTTTATGTCGCCAAGGTCTTCACTGATACATATGTTCCAGAATCGATTTTACGGCTTCCCAATGTGATTTATGGAGGCACAGGCTTCTTCTATGACAAAGCGCCGCGCCTGCCACTTGATATAGAACACCACATGCCGGATTACCATTTGTATGATAAGTATATTGACAGCATGGTTGCCAAAGGAAGAAAGAGAAAAGAATTTGAGTATTATACATATTATTCAATTGGCAGGCTAACCCAAGGTTGTTTTCGAGGTTGCCCCTACTGTGTCAATAGAAACAAGAAGAAGGTAGAATTTAATGCTCACGTGAGCGAGTTTCTGGACAAAGACCGGAAATATATCGTTTTGCTTGATGACCAATTCTTGGGATATAAAGATTGGGAGCCACTTCTAGATGAATTGGTTGCGACCGGAAAACCATTTCAACTACGACAAGGATTGGATTGCCGCCTACTTACAAAGGCTAAGGCTCAGAAACTGGCTAATGCTAACTATCACGGTGATTATATATTTGCCTTCGACAATATCGATGATAGTGAACTGATATCGCGGAAATTGAAACTTTGGCGAAGGCATTGTGACAAGCGGACAATGGTATACGTTTTATGCGGTTTCGATCCACTTGAAAACATCGATAAGAATAAAGCCTATTCACATGGTTTTTGGGTGAATGATATTATCAATGTATTTAAACGAATATTTATTTTATCTCAATATGATTCTACCGCATATATCATGCGCTATTCTGCGTATCATAACAGTCCATTCAAGGGGATGTACAACATACTGGCTGCATGGTCGAACCAATTCGCACTTCTTCGTTCGATGACATTTCGAGAGTTCTGCACAAAACGTGGTATCTCTGGAAAAGTGTACGAACAATATAAGAACGACCCTGACCGATATTTGAAAGATGGTTACAAAAAGGGTTTATCATGGATTTACATGGAGGACTTCGAAAATCAATATCCCTTGGTCGCGGAGACGTTCTTTGACCTCAGATTCGGCGCTGCTTTCGACCAGAAGGCGAACACACCGCCAGTGAGGTCCACGGTTAACAAGACGAAATATAAAATCGAGACAGAAAGAATTTCGTGCCGTGTCGATAGCAAGAAGTTATCGATGTTGAAACAGATCTATGGGAATGTAACCAATACGGAACTGATAGACCGGCTCATCGCGGAGAAGGTCTCGGAAACTTTCAATATGAAGGTGAGCAGATGATGGGGTCATGAGCGAGAATCCACAGTGTGGAAATTCCGCTCCATCTTAGGACAGCAACCATTCCGAATCCTCTTCCGTCATATCCGTTTCCTGCCTTTCCTCCCTCTCCAACATGGTCAGAACGCTCCACACTCGACCATAGACCATCGACCTCCCTAAACCCTGCTCACCGGCGACCACCTCTTTATAATTTCCGTAATCGATCTCCAGAACCATCTTCTTCACTGCATTCGCAAACGCTTTATGCGTAACCACCGCCCGATACGGGTAATCGATCCCACCTCCCACGACAATTTTCAGTTTCGGCAGGTATCGTTGCCGTAAATTCTCCAAATCTTTCCTGACTCTGGCGCGGATAGTCAAATTCTTTTCTCCCGGTTTCTGGACGATAGAAAATAGCCCGAATCGTGTAGCCAACCACATAATCGAAGTCCTCTCTTTGGATTCGTTAAGGAAGTCCTAAAAAGTAAACCCCCGAACAGTGTAGGGGATTCGGACCACCTCACACCATTCTGAGATATAAGTCTTCCCGGTCCTTGATTGTGCTCCATAAAAGATGACATAACCGACCGGTATCCTCGTTTCTAAGGTCATAGTATCCGGCTTCGTACATGGCCGCTTCAACTTCCACGAAAGCCAAAAATACGCGCATCATGTTTTGCTGGAGCGTTCTATGAAGCCCTGCTAATCCAGCGCCGACCAGAGCAAGCCCCCGGTCCCGCCCTTCCATTTCGTCCTTGGGCGCGGTCAGCCCATCCTCTTCCATGTATTTTTTGATATAGCCATCGGCATCCGCGAGGTTCACTCCGAATTCAATCGCCGGTGCCACATCCATGTGGTTCACGAATCGGTCGAATTTTGCCACCATGTCCTTGACTTCATCGGTGGGCATGTATGGAGTTTCACGGAGGACTCTGTATTTTTGGAGTACCCTATCGAGCGTTTCTCTGTTTTCCATACTATCTCCCTTGTCGAGTCAGAAACCCGACCGCCTTTTCCGCCTGCCCGGCCGCATGAACGACCATGCGAGGGTCATTTTTTAGTGCCTGTATCCACCCTTGAATGTAGGCGGCGGAATTGTCCAAACCGGAGGTCATCCCGCACAGGTTGCAAAGGAAACACGCGCCGATCTCCGCAATCAGTTCTTCCTTGGAATACTCTTCACTGCCGAATCGAACTTCTTGAATGCCCTTTCTGTTCAGCCGCGTTGCGTGTCCCGTGGAATGAACGAGTTCATGGAACTCAGTAGTGTAGAAAGCCTCATCGGACTGGAATAGATTCCGGTGCGGGAGCATGATTCGGTCGAGCGCGGGGGAGTAGGAAGCCCGTTTTGCATTGAACATAATTGCAGGTATATCCCGCATCGATTTGATAAGTTCCCGCGCCTTCCTGATTGAATCAGTGCTATCCGGCTCTTCTTCCGACCGGATTTGAGCATTCTTCACGGCGCAAATTGGAACCGTTGTCTGACCTATGTTGAAGACATTGTAATAGCGAAGTAATGGAACATGATTTACCATCTCTTCACCGTTGTTATTCCGGTCCTTGTAATTGATTACCTTCCAAAATACAGCAAGATGTGACTTCTCACCCTTCTTGACATAGCCGCCTAATTCATTCGCTTGTTTCATTGTGAGGTATATGGGGTAATCGTATTCAGAAAGGTTCAAGAGAAGCCGGTTGATTCCGGTGTATGGTCTCCCCTTAATGTTTTGCGGAGTAATGGAGGTCCAAGGTTTCTTCCACGGGACAACGCCTTTTTCGAGTGCCAGAATGATTTTGCCGGTTACATGCTCAAAGACTTTGTCCTGCATAACCCCTCCCTATGCCATGAGTAGTAATGCATCAATTAAGTATTCTTATATCATAGAATGGCTTGAATGTCAACCATATAATGGGATAGAGGTTGTCATAATATGTTGTACTAGATGGTTTACGAGGTAGTTTATATGGATAATACAAAATGGGGACTTGTATTATCAATGTTTTTTGGCAGACTCAAAAACATGAATAATAGATTCTATCATGTAGGTCATAGCGGCGAGCCGGATTTCATGATTCTCGTTACATCGTATGTCAGGTCGGGTGCAAGTCGGGGCTGATTGAGCACGACCACCGATTTTGATGGATGCTGGCACGCATAACCACCGCGACTTTCTTGACACAGGCAAGAAGATACCCGACAATTTACCCGCTCTTAAAACCAGCGCCTTAGAGAAATGGAGGGAAATTAAATTTGAGTCAAATATTCATTTATATTGCCGACAAACTCTGGCCCGTTTTTTTGGCTGTAGGGGTAACTCAATGGGCCGTACAAAAATTTGTTGAGATGAGAAAGCCCTCATTAGAAATGGTTCCAGAAGGGGAATCATACTCCGGCACATGGGGACCATCGGTTGGAAGCACTGGCGGCGGTTACTCTGGACCTGTCACATCTGTCACGGCACCTTCAGCAAACATAAGCGGCGGTTACGCTCCATCGACTTCAGCAAACATGAGTCCCGGTTACTCTGGTATCCCGGTGGGTAAATCTGGCGGACGGCCCTTCCACGCATGGAGGATCAAAGTTCAGCAAACTGAAATCCCGTGCTATTTGCGAAGACTGGTAAAGAGTCGGGAACCGGCGCTTCACTGTGAGGCAGTGTTATCATTTTACGATTCTCAGGGAAAAGATGTGTTCACCATGCAGGGACGGTGGGCAAAAACCCCTGAGCCTTCGCTTGTTCACCACGGGCAAGAAAGAATAATCTACCCCGATACAATCGATATTGGTTATCACGCGCCTCGAATACTGGACTGCATCCATAAATTTGACGTGGAAAAGGACACATACGGGTGGAACAACGAATCTTATCTGAAAGAGGCAGATGGTAAGTATCATAAACATAAACTCGGTGTTGGAGCCTACACCGTAGATGTTACATTGTCAGGACCGAATGTGAGGGTATTCACTACAAAATTTAAGATTGAGATTTCCGAAGATTGGCAAAAAACATCACTCACTTTGGCATAGCGCCGAGGTCAACAGGGTCATCGATGAGAATGGCACCGGTGCGAATTCCTCAGTCACCTTTTCCGACCGCTGGAGATGGGGAGTTGACATTGTCAATCATCCGTTACCGGCTTGGAAATAAAATCCCCCCTGTCCTGACATGGGGAGAGGGGGAGTTCGTTGATTGTGGGGCAACCTCGCAACGATTTTTTAAACTGCCCCGGTTTTCAGTCATCGGACCTTCAGTTCTCCGAGGTTGGTTGCAGCCGCCATTTAAAGGCTCAGTTCGCGTCGGTTCCAAACCAAGTTCGCCTCTTCGAATTGCATTAGAAATGAATACTCCTTCGTCATTCACTCAACTCCATGCCCGGTCGGAATTATGTCACGACCGCCGACAAAGGTGGGGAGATGCCATCTCAAAACCAGACCTTCCCTTCCATGTCCAACTCGGTGAAGATGCCAATGGGCGCGTCTAACATGTGGACTGACAGTTCTATCAGTTGGTTCCGAGGCACCTATGTGTAAAAATGGTGACGATTGAAGTTTTGCGCCTATGCGGTATCCAACCTCCCATATCTTAGGAGAATGCACTCGTTTTAGAGATATGACGCTCTTTGAGTCAAGTGATTGAATCGGTATTAAACGTGGTCTGATTTCAGCGTTTTTTGCACACAGGTAAAGAGTGATGTTTAAAAGATGGTCAACGATTGGATCTCGTTTTCCTCCCTTAAATCTTCTCTCGTCGATAACTCTGAAGTCGTTGATAGTGCCATTGGTCCCTAAAGGGATTTGTCGGACTCCTTTGCGAGAGCCATTCGAATGAAAAACGCTAAAATGAAGACATCGGTGGTTTCCAACTTCATAATAGCGGACCAAAAAACCTTTGACTATATAAGGGTTATTGTGCCTATCAATATGAATTAGATTTGGGGTATGAATAAAAGGACACGGTACTGGTAATGATGAAAAGACTTCTGATGGTAATGAATTGTTACCCATGGTGGATTTTAGGTATTCGATTAAGTCCTTATTAAAAGTGTAAATAGATTGTGCATACCTCCACGCAAAATATTGAGGGAATGATGACATCATATCATATATGGTGGATTGTACTGAGCCTACTGGATCTGTCATGCTATTTAAAAATATCTCTTCAGACTCTGGTATGTACAACGACAGGACAGTTCTCGCTGAATATAACAACCACTCAGGGTCTAAGCCGTGTCCTGACATTATATCAGTCATCATCTCGTGAAAATTGGGAAACCTACTGTTTAACTCTTTATATTCGTCATCGAGGATGTCCAGTCCTATATCCCTTTTATCTCGATTAACTGCTTTTGTCCGTGATTTCTTACCCATAGTCCTGCTCTACTCTTCTTATTCCAAATTGGGGCATGACTCACAAGGCTTACAACATCTGGCTAGTGACACATCGCTTCCCCGAACATTTTGTTTCCGTCAGGCATGCTCCCCGGTGTACCCTTTTTGATATAGGATTTGATGTTCCTTGCGTCACAGAATTTCCTTACCTGTTCGACGCAAGCCTCATAAAATTCCTTGTGCTCCTTGTATACGCCGACGAGCCGGTTGTAATTCATTCGTCCGAAGATCACAGTATTGACAAATGATACTTCACCCAATAAGGCGCTGAGACCCTGTTGGACGATGTTCGGTGTCGGGTAAGGCTCAATGCTGACCCATGTCTTCAATCCCTTCTCGGAGAGCGTTTTCAGGCTCCTGATACGGTCAGCCACCGGTGCAGCAAATGGCTCGTACTGCTTCAAGAAAGCAGGGTCGAGGGAGACGAGAGTGATTCCGTACCAGTTTTCAGAGCCGTACACTGCCTTGTCGCAAAGGTCGTCGGGGAAAACTCCTTTGGTGAGGACCGTGACCTTTATTCGGTGTTGGTTCAACTTCTCAATGATTTTGAGGGTCAAGTCCTGCACCTGCGGGTAAACTCGGTTGTTGGCGAGGTCGTACATAAAAGGGTCGCACATGAAAGAAAGATGGACATAATCGATCTGGCCTTTGCGCTTCGGGATCTCTTTATCCAGAAGTTCCAAAGCGTTTCCTACCAGCCTTGGGTACCGCCAATCATCACCGCTCTTGAGCCATCCGAATCGTTTGGCAAGATTCTTTGCATAACACGGATATTTGCAGTCGTGAGCACACCCTTGGACATGGTTAATACTATAATCCCCATACTCGACTTTTGTCTTGTTGAGTAGGGATTTTCGTATAATGGTCGGAAGGATGTCGATATCGCTTTGGGTCACCTTGTGTGGTTTGCTCGCCAGTTTATCAAGTCTCTCTCTGATTTCTTGGACCTGTTCAGCAGATTCAACTTCGACTGTAAAACCACGAATAATATTTACTCCTGCCTTCCTTAATTCTTCTATCACTTCATCGTGTTTCACCATTAACTCCTTTGTGTGACATTGTTATGCAACCCCTAAAAATGGGAATGCCCCGACAGAGATTCTGCCGGGGCATTCCTTTGATATGAGATTAAATCATACCAGAAACCACAATCGATGTCAAGTATTTTTTACGACGTGTTTTTTTGTAGGACCGCAACATGAATTGTTGGGAATGGTGGCAGGGGCACTATAACCTTTACCATTTTCTGATAATGTAAATGGAGGGCAAAGCACTATGCCCTTATCATTTTCTGATATTGTGAATGGGTACGGGGCACTATCTCTTTTACCATTTTCTAATAACTTTTAGAGCGCCGGTGCTCCCCCTCTTCAGTACTCAAGCAAACTGAGATATTGAACTGTTTCCCCGTGCTCCCTTCGATGTACCTCCCTGCTGATTATTAGCGGCACCTGACCGTGACTTGGCCACATGGTACCATCAATTGACCGAGCAGGTCACCGGCGTTCCCGCCTCAAGATGCAGCCACACGCTTAGAAGACAAGGACGAGAGTCTACCGGGCTATTCAACCGGCGACAAATCGGGCCATATAAACGAGCGATTATCGACGGCCATAATTAACTATTAAATCATATGATTATTATTGACAAATACTGTTCAATTTAGTATAAAGAGACTGGTTTTAATAGTCACTTCAGAAAAAGAGGAGAACGGATGAAGGTCATCGGCTATCTTCGAGTCAGCAGCGCCAAACAGGATGTCCAAAATCAAAAACTCGAAATCCTCAGCTATGCGAACAAAGAAAAAATGACAATCGATGATTTTATCAGCATCGAAATCTCTTCCCGGCGCACGCTCAAGGAGAGGCGAATCGAGGAACTTCTCGATAGGCTGGAATCCGGCGACACTCTTATTGTGAGCGAACTATCGAGGCTCGGACGGTCCCTTGGTGAAATCATTCAGATCGTTGATAGCCTTATCAAGAATAAGGTCCGGTTCATCGCTATCAAACAGGGAATGACCATCAACGGCCGGAGCGAGATCCAGACGAAGGTCATGATTACCATGTTCGGCCTGTTCGCGGAGATCGAAAGGGATTTGCTCAGTGAACGGACGAAGATGGGGTTGGCGAATGCAAAGGCTAAAGGGAAAAAACTCGGTCGCCCTGTGGGGAGACTGGGGAAGCATAAGTTGGATGGAAAGGAAGGGGAAATCAAGGAACTACTTGGATATCGAGTTTCAAAATCAGCCGTCGCTCGGAAGTTCAAGGTTTCTCGGACTTGCCTGATAGACTTTATTCAGAAACGGGCAATTTCGCCTGCATTCTTTCCAATGGCAGAAGGCAAATAATAAAAATGGGGGACATTATGGATTTTTATGATTTCAGAATACAACGTTTCATGAATGGCGAGTCTCACGCAGTATCTGTCAATAATAAAATGTTAATTGCCAGACGGATAATCGATAACAAAAATTTTATAGAAACCAAAATGGATTTAGAACAAAAGCGCGAACAAAGAGAAATCAATAAGCGTGGAATATATCTAATTGTATTTCATTGTGGTGAGCATGAACATGCCCTATATGTCGGCAGGGCGGACCCCAAGGACGCTTTTAATTGTGAAAATGACAACTGTTCAAGCCGGAAAGGCATAATAGACAGGTTGCTAGACTATTTCAAAGATTATCTAATATCATCTCCAAATGATTTCAAAATCCAACATTTTAATACGTACATTATAGAGAAACATCCATGTATCACATATTCTATATATTCGTTCGATTATCCTGACGACACAACAATGCTAACTTCGAAAGAACAAATACTTGCAAGGGAAAGACTGACTTCTTTAGAGAGAGAACTTAGAGAGTATTTTACTCCAGTGTTCGATAACAAAGGATTGAAAGTCAATGACACCAACATGAATAAACTCATAAATATAACTCAAAGAATATATGCTGATAATTTCGACTTGAAATTTCGAGTGACGAGTACTGGAGATGATGGGGCACTTGCTGTCCATAATACGTCCTCCTAAAGGGGACAATATCCCAAAATGTGAAAGGCATTTCATTCGGACCTGATTTCGCCGACCGCCGTTATTTCGTTTTGCCTGAAGAAAGGGACTTCGGCGAAATTAGATGAATTGCCTAGAAAGAAGCCTGAAATTCGGGTCTTGTTGTGCTATCGTGTATGGACCAACGGCAACTGAGAAATCTCATACAGATTTATTCAGAAACGCCGGTTGAGCCACCGAAGTGGTCGTGAACGTGTGATTTTGACGATAAACCACGGAGTCGTTTATGTTCAAAGGCGACCAACCGATAAACACCCCTGCCGATGACCTTTTGGGCAGGGACTCTTTTGCCCGGTCCCTTGCCGAGGCAATTCTCAATTACGATTCATGTGATAACCTCGTCATTGGCTTGTTCGGGGCTTGGGGTTCGGGGAAGACATCGGTAATCAATATGGCGGTCGGCCACCTTCAGAGCCTCCCGGCACCGGCAGACAGAAAGCCGATAGTGATAAGGTTTAACCCATGGAATTTTTCTGACCAAAACCAACTAATCACCGAATTCTTCCGTCAATTGTCCCATGTTTTGGAAAAGCCTGACTACGTCGCCAAAACAAAAAAGGCAGGAGAGAAACTCGGCATGTATTCGAAGTTCTTTTCCCCGCTGAAATTCGTGCCGGGAATTGGACAGTACGCAGACCTTGCTCTGGGCCTTTTGCAAGGTGCTGCCTCTGCTGCCGCTTCATATGCGGAGGCAATGAAACAGGATATCAGTACCACTCGGAATGAGCTTAATGCAATTTTGGCGGAGTTACCGTACAAGATCATAATTGTAATCGATGACATTGACCGCCTTAACAACACTGAGATAAGGCAAATATTCCAACTCGTGAAAGCGTTGGCAGATTTCCCCAACACTGTCTATTTGCTGGCTTTCGACAAGGAAGTTATTTTGAGGGCTTTGGCGAAGGTTCAGGAAGGGCCGGGGCTTGAATACCTTGAGAAAGTCATTCAGGTTCCATTTGAAATTCCGCCGATCTCTTGGACTGAATTGGAAACTCTTTTTTTCAGCAAGCTCGACGAAATTATCGAATTATCGGACGAGGAATGGGACCAGACTCACTGGGGAAATCTTTATCAAAGCGGCATTAAGCACCTTATCCAGAATATCAGGGGCGTAAATCGTTTCGTAAATGTGTTTCGATTCGGATACAAGGCTCTAAAGGGAAAGGTGAATCCCATTGACCTCATCGCGCTGACTGCGATTCAGGTTTTCATCCCCGACCTGTACTCCGGTATACGCGAAAATAAAGACCTTTTCGTCGGAATATGGGAATCATCGGACTACGGAAGGGATGAGTCAGCCCGTGAACGGGCAAAAATGCGGTGCGACAACTTGGTCAACGCAGTCAGCCACGTGGAATCAACCCTTATCAAGGATTTTCTGCAAAGACTTTTTCCAAGGTTGCAGTCCGTCTACAGCAACTACTATCATGGCAACTGGCAACTGGCGGAATGGAGGAGAACAGGTCGGGTTTGCAGCCCTGAAAACTTTGATATCATGTTCAGGCTTTCAATCCCGAAAGGTGAAGTTTCAAGAGAAGAGATGAAATCCCTTCTCAACACCGCGTCCGGTTTTGAGAGTTTCAGTGACACTCTGCGTGCTCTTATCGAGGATGGCAGAATAACCCGGTTCCTCACCCTCGTTGAGGATTATACCGAACGTGAAATTCCCCTCCAGAACATTGACTCAATAGTCTCCGCTCTGATGGATATCGGTGATCTCTTTCCAGAGGGAGACATCGGATTCTTTGCCACCTCCAACTCGATAAGGGTGATTCGGATATTCTACCAGTTGATGAGGCGCATAGAGAATCAGACAGAATGCTTTTCGATTTACAAAAGAGCAATGAGTCAGGCAGAAAATAGCATTTACACGGTCACTCATGAGCTGTACATGCTCCGTGCAGCCCACGGGAGAGATGGGTCAAAGAAGGATATCGCGCCAGAAGAGAAGCGTATGGTGAGCGCGGAACAACTCGATGAACTGGAGAAGATTGCCGTCGAGAAATTGCATTTTTGGGCAGAAGAACGAAACCTCGCCGAGCACAGTCAATTGCCAAGAATTTTGTTTTCATGGAAGGCGCTGGAGGGTGCTGAATCTGTAGAAAAGTTTGTTTCAGGACTGATCCAGACCGATGACGGACTGGTGAATCTCATCGCGGCCTGTCTGCGCAGGACTTTCAGTCATGGGATGTCAGATTATGTCACAAAATTGAACTGGAGAATAAATCTCAAAGAACTTGAAGAGTTCATCCCGATTGAGGAAACCGCAACACGTGTGAGGACGTTTTCTGCAATGCCACAGTTCGATGAACTGGACGCGGACAAGAAAATGGCGATTCAGGTATTTCTGGATACTGTTGATGGAAAGATTAAGGACTGAGTTTGAGGCAGGGCAATCTGGAAGGGGGCATACTGCTCTGTAAACCAAAGCATCCGCCCCTTTCTATCCCAATGACCACTTTCCTCAAACGAGACAAATTTGGCCGAGAGTGGGCCATCTTAATGGGTCGATACCGGACAGGTCGGTTCTTTGGGGGAAATGAAGGCGATTGAAATGGTGAAAGGATGGGGGCTGAATTTGTGGTCCAGCCCCCCTTGAAGACTCAAAAAAGTTTTGCCAAAATTTTGCCAAAAACTGATAAAACCATGCGTAACTATAGGTAAGAATGAGAAAGTCAGCCGAAGGTTCGGCGGTTGAATGCCCTGAGAAAACAGTTACTTGGTGTTACTTTCTGTTACCGTGTTTTACTCGTAAGTTTGGGCATTTTTTTGATTCGTAATCAGCAGGTCGCGGGTTCAAATCCCATCGCCGGCTCCAGTAATATTTAATTTCTCCCTTGGACCTTTCTCTGATACCATGCCCTTTTTCAAATGGGCTAGTCCCTTCAATTTGTGAGGTGGCAATGAAAGGAACAATACTCATCCTGGCGCTTCTAATTAATTTCTGCTTTTTTGCCAAAGTATTCGCAGTGGATGTTTACGCCGATCCCCGATTTGGTGGACCAATTTTGATGGCGGGTGTGGACGAACCGATCTCTTTAGCGCAAGTCAGCAATCCCTGTACGAAGGCTTGCCAGGCTGAGAATACCTCGTGCAGAGATAAATGTGCCGCCAAGAATGTAACCTGCCAAAAGGCATGTGAGCACGACGAGGACTGCATCTATTCCTGTGGAAAAACATATAGCACGTGCGTTAACGGCTGTGATCCCAATTACCGGCAATGCGTGCAGGCCTGCCATGCAGCCATGCCCTAGAAGTTACAAGCCGGGGCGGTTTTTGATGGCGTCGAGATACTCAATTCCAATACCACATTACAGTTTCGGCGAAATTCTTCGAGCTGGAGCGGCGTGAATCCTTCAGTTCAAGATAAGTCGTACTACAATTTCTTATGCTGTGTTGTCTAAATAATGGCTGGGAACCCTTCTAACGGACGTTACTCACTGGTCAAGATCGACTGGAAATCCTTCTGATTGATTTACCTACTCGTTCCGTTGTCAATCCCTTGTCGAATGTGAGCTTCGCAGTTATTTCGTGCGCGGCCCGTGGCGCGGGCCGCCGGCTCAGGATAAACTGGAAACCCCTCATGCGAACACTCCTCACTTGTTCCCTTGTCGATAGAACACCACTTACTTGCTCCGTTGTCGATCGTCGCTGCCTGCGGCGGCGGTTTAAGTTATGGCCGGCGGTAAATGAAGGTTGGATAAAATTTACCGGCATCGAACCTATCCTTCTACTTCTCGCATGCCGGACCGTCGTGCGCCCCCACACTCTTAAATACCTGGGCCGCCTGCCGGCGGTCCCACCGCCCGGGCTGCACTACTTTTCTTTGATTTTCCTCAGTGTAGCTTTGTGCTTCGTGCTTCGTGACCCGCTTTGGCTTTATTTGATAAGATGGGATAGAGGTGAACGCAATGGATGCGCAATACAATGCAACGCTTGAAACCCTGGAAAAACTGCGCGCTGAATCGATAGCCGCCGGAGGAGAGGACAAGAGGGAAGCCCAGCACGGGAGAGGAAAGCTTACGGCTCGAGAGAGAATCGACCTTCTCCTGGACGACGGGAGCTTCGAAGAGTTCGATGTGCTCAAGGTTGGCCGGGGAGGCCCCATGGGGGACGCCGTGAGCTATCCTGGAGACGGGGTAATTACCGGCTACGGCGCCATCGACGGCCGCGAAGTTTTTGTTTTCAGCCAGGATTTTACAGTGGTCGGAGGCTCCCTGGGAGAAGCCCACGCTCAGAAGATTTGTAAAGTGATGGACCTGGCGGTAAGAGTAGGCAATCCCATTATCGGCCTGAACGACTCGGGGGGCGCTCGCATTCAGGAAGGGGTGGATGCGCTCGCCGCTTACGGGGAGATCTTTCACCGCAATGTGAGGGCAAGCGGCGTAGTTCCCCAGATCTCCTGCATTATGGGGCCGTGCGCCGGTGGAGCGGTCTACAGTCCTTCCATAACGGATTTCGTTTTCATGGTGGAGCGATCTTCTTATATGTTCGTGACCGGTCCCAGTGTGGTCAAGACTGTAACCCACCAGGACATATCATCGGAAGAGCTGGGCGGGGCGCAGATACACGCGGAGGTTAGCGGTGTTGCCCATTTCACGGCCCCCAACGATGTGCTCTGCCTGCGAGAGATCCGGCGGTTGATCAGCTACCTGCCCTCAAATAATCGCCAGCGCGCGCCTATTCTGGACCTGCGCGACCCGACCGATCGCACCGATCCCGCCCTGGATTTCCTGATTCCGGAAAACCCCAACCAGACCTATGACATGAACGTTTTGATCTACAGCATCCTGGATGGGGCCGAATTCATGGAAGTACAGGCTACTTTTGCCCGAAATATCATCTGCGGCTTTGGCCGCATGGGGGGGCAAACCATTGGCCTGGTGGCCAATCAGCCGGCCGTGTTGGCCGGTGTTCTGGACAGCAGCGCGTCATTCAAAGCCGGGAGGTTCGTCAGGTTTTGTGACGCATTCAACATCCCGTTGATCGCCTTGGTGGATGTTCCGGGTTTCATGCCCGGCCCCGACCAGGAGCACGGCGGAATAATTCGCCACGGCGCAAAACTGCTTTACGCATTCACCGAGGCCACAGTGCCGCGCATATCCGTCATCGTTCGCAAAGCCTATGGCGGTGCTTACCTGGTTATGAATTCGAAACACATTCATTGTGATGTCAACTACGCCTGGCCCACAGCCGAGATCGCGGTCATGGGACCCAAGGGGGCCGCCGAGGTGGTCCATCGACGGGAGATTCAATCGGCAGAAAACCCTGAAGCCATGTTGAACGAAAAGATGGCGCAATACAGGCGCACGTTCGCAAACCCTTTTCTAGCCGCTCAGCGCGGCTATATCGACGACGTGATATTCCCGCGCGACACCCGCCATCGCCTGATCCGCACCCTGCAGGTGCTGGACGGGAAGGAGAGCAAGGGGCCCGAACGCAAACACGGAAACATTCCTTTGTGAGACATGCCATGTTCGACAAAATTTTGATCGCCAATCGAGGCGAAATTGCCGTTCGCATCATCCGCACCTGCAATCGGCTGGGAATCGGCACAGTGGCCGTTTACTCCGACGCGGACAGCCGCAGCCTGCATCGGCACTTGGCCGACGAAGCCGTCTACATCGGCGGGTCGCACGCACGGCAATCTTACCTGGACATAGACAGGATCGTTTCGGCGGCCATATCCAGCAATTGCCGGGCCGTGCATCCCGGATACGGATTTCTCTCGGAGAATTCCCGGTTTGCCGAGACCGTGGTATCTGCCGGGCTGACATTTATTGGGCCGCCTGCGGGCGTCATTGCCGCTATGGGCGACAAGATCGCCTCCAAAGAACTGGCCGTCGAGGCCGAAGTACCTGTCATTCCCGGTCATATGAAGGCGCTGGAGGACCTGGACGAAGCCCTCGTCGCAGCGGAAAATATTGGCTACCCGATATTGCTCAAGCCTGCGGCCGGGGGTGGCGGCAGGGGGATGCGTGTCGTTCGGGGGCCCGGTGAAATGGAAACGGCTATGGCGTCCAGCAGGCAGGAGACGCGCAAAGCGTTCGGAGACAGCCGGGTTTTCATCGAGCTCTACATCGAAGATCCCAGGCACGTGGAAATCCAGGTTCTTGCAGACGCACACGGCAATGTCATCCACCTGGGTGAAAGAGAGTGCTCCATCCAGCGGCGATATCAGAAAATTATCGAAGAATCTCCTTCCACTGCGGTTTCCGAAGACCTCAGACGGATCATGGGGCAGGCCGCATGCAACCTGGCCCGAAAGGCAGGTTACATAAATGCAGGGACGGTGGAGTTCGTGCTGGACGCTCAGGGCAGCTTCTATTTTCTCGAGATGAACACCCGGCTACAGGTTGAGCATCCGGTAACCGAAGCGGTCACCGGTCTGGACCTGGTAGAGCTTCAGTTGAGGATTGCCGCCGGCGAGCCTCTCCAAATCGAGCAGCAGGACGTGGTTTTCAACGGCTGCGCCATTGAAGCCCGCATTTGCGCAGAAGATCCCGCCAGGGGATTCATGCCCTCAACCGGAATGATCACCCGTTATGCCGAGCCGCTGGGAAAAGGCGTTCGGGTGGACAGCGGCGTTACAACCGGCAGTTGGATCGGTTTCTACTACGATTCCTTGCTGGCCAAGGTAATCTGTCATTGTGAAGACCGGGAAAGGACCCGGGTCAGACTGATAGAGGCCCTGAACGGCTATCACATCGAAGGTGTCGTTACGAATATTGACTTTGTAAACAGCGTTTTGAGTCATCCGGAGTTTGCCGCGGGGAGACTGACCACCGGCTTTATCGACCGGCATTTCGACGACGGCAAGCCCAGGATTTCGCCGGACGCAAGCAACATTGAAATGGCTGCTCTCGCTGCGACACTAATTTACCACGTCCGCACGGTCGCCGTACGGGAGTCGCTGCGCCCCATGGTCTCGCAGATAGGCGGCAGGAGAGACGACGACGGTGCGCACTCTTACATGGTCCGCTCAGGAGATTATGTGTCCGAGGTGCTGTTGGAAAGAGCCACGGAGGCCCACCGGTGGATTATTCACGTGAGTGGTGGTAAGCATGACGTAATAACGCCCGAATTCGAATTTTACCGCCGCAGGTTCAAGCTCACTATCGACGGCCAGATTCACCGGTTTCGGATAAGGACCGAACAATCCTTCATTTTCGTTGCATTCAGCGGCATTACGCGATTGTTCGAAGTCTACATGCCCAAGGAATGGGAACTGTTGAAGTATATGCCGGCTCATGTTGAGCATCCGCCTGACAACGTGCTGGTCTGTCCTATGCCGGGATTGGTCGTGAAGGTATTGGCCGGTAAAGGTGATCGCGTTTTTCGCGGCCAGAACCTGGTAGTGCTCGAATCCATGAAAATGGAAAGCGGCGTGGCGTCGCCCGCAGACGGGGTAATCGAAGAGATCCTGACGACCGCAGGACAGGCGGTCGAGACAGGAGACGTTCTTATCCGGTTCAAGCCGGAAAGATAGCGGCTTGGAGAAACCCAACGGCGAAAGAATTCCTTTTTCTTTGGTCCACAAATCCCTTCCTATTATCTGTAATACCGACTTGCTTTCACGCAGCTCGCTTAACAAATCTTCACGCGTTCTAACGATACTTAACTCGACTTGCCCCGGCGGTCTTGTATCATTGTAACGAAAAGAGGCTCTTCCATTATGAGGGGGAATTATCTAGCCGAGTGTATAAAGGAGATCGAAAATGAACAGGAAAAAGGCAGGTTTTGCGGTTTTGATCGGGGTTTTTCTCGTTGTATCGACGTTTGCGGCAATTAATGCTGTCGCTGACGGCCCCGGACATGGCAGATTCGGCCACCACCCGTTGTTCGGATTGATGCACAAGCTTGACCTGACAGATGCCCAGAAGACAATTGTCGCCGGCGTACTCAAGCAGAACGAAACTGCTGCCAAAACGAACGCAGCAAACCTGGCCAACGCCAGGGCGCAGTTGGCCAAAGACATCCTACTGAGCGTAAATCAAGGCCAGATCAGCACCGACTGTGCAAACGTATCGAGTGCTCAAGCGGCTCTCACACTGCTCGTGGCCAATATGTCGACTCAGATGCTCAGTCAGTTGGGTCCCACATTGTCGGCTGACCAGCAAGCCACTCTTCAGAAAATGCAGTCAAAAATCGGCACGAACATCAATGCCGCGATAGATGCCAGATTTGCACGTCTGGACAAGTGGATCGCAAGGCACAGTCAATGACTTCAAAGACCGGGCGCCTCATTCCCCGCCTTTTTCAGGGGATCGGCGCCCGCTAAGCCAGTCAGTCATTTTTGCTGACTGTTAAAATAGAGGCAGTGCCGGCAACGGCGCTGCCTCTTTGGTTAAAAGGCTGTGTCTTCGTGACCGGCTTTTGGTTGTACCGTCTTGAAAGCAAAATGGTATAAGAAAGTTAAATTCGCGTCCGCAGGCACCGCCCTCCCTGTGGTGAAGGAGTCGTAAAATGACTCGCGGAATTCAATTCGCGACTATTCGTCTGGTTATCCTTGCTCTTGCCGTTCTTTCGCAGCTATATCTGCTTGCCGGAATCCGGCGGGCTGTCAAGTCCCTGCCCGGTTCAGCTCTATTCAAATCCGGCGCCGTGGTTCTGGCGGGCATAACGATTTTTATGCTCTTTATCGCGAACCGGTACATTGTTTTTTACCCGATAACCTGGACCCACGAGCCCACAGCGGCACAGCTCGTCCTCTTCTATCTCCCGCCCATATGGGTCTTTGGTTCGATTTTGTCCGCGCTGATGCTCCTTCTTTTCGATTTATTCACAGGTCTTGGCCGGCTGATTTTCCGAATTTACAACTCCCGTCGTAAGGAACTCAGCCCCATGAACCTCGCCCGCCGTAACTTTCTTCAAATCGGGTTGGGCGGATTGGTTGCAGCACCTTTCGTACTTTCCGGATACGGCGCACTCTATGCCGGAAAGGAATTTGAAGTGAAGGAACTTACCTTATCCTTCGGGCGCTCCATGCGCGTGGTCCAACTCACCGATATCCACGCCGGGATTTACATGACCAGGGACGAGATAAGGCAACTGGCCGACAGGGTCATTGCCCTCCAACCAGATCTGCTTGTGCTCACGGGTGACTATATCTCGAACTCGATGGCATTCCTGCCGGGCTGCATAGAAGAGTTGGCAAGAGTGCACGCACCGTACGGTACTTTCGCCGCACTGGGCAATCATGAGCACTGGTACGGGGAAATCGGCCGTATCGAAGCGGTCTTCTCACATTACCGCATCCCGCTCCTGATAAATACTCATCACGTTATTCACTCGGAACAGGGACCTTTCAGGGTGGCCGGAATTGACGATCTTCGATCCGGGCGTCCCGGCCTCGCAGCCGCTTTGCGCGGGTCAGACTCTCAGATGCCCGATCTTCTGCTGTCTCATCGGCCTGAGGTCTTCCCCCAAGCTGCCGCTCTAGGGGTCCCGCTAACCCTGGCCGGCCACTATCATGGAGGGCAGGTAAAGTTGAGTCTGCCGTCAGGGGGAGTCAGCCTGGCTAATCTTGTGACCCCTTATCCGCAAGGCTTGTACAGGTTAAATACCTCTCAATTGTACGTGAGCAGTGGAATCGGCACTACATTCACCCCGGTGCGGCTTAACGTCCCGCCGGAGATCACTTTGCTTCACCTGAAAGCGTAAGGATCGATTCCGCAAACAGTTAAATTCAGTCCCGCCAAAATCTGTTGGCAATCAGAGTAGTAATGATCTGCACGGAGATGATGATTGCTACGCACCCCGGCCATCCGGTCCGTTTCCAGAATAGACCGGGAAGGATCGATCCCACGCAGCCGCCCAGGTAATAGAATGCGACGTAGAGACCTGCGGCGCTGGACCGGCCCTCATCTGCAGCTTTCCCTATGTGTGTGGACGATACCAACTGGCAGGCAAACACTCCGGATGCCTGGAGCGCAAGCCCGGCAATGATAACAGGCACATAGTGAATCATCGTAAGCAGCATCCCGGTCGCGGACACTGCCACTGCCCCTGACAGGGCTCGGCGATGGCCGACACGGTCCAGGATTCGTCCTGCTACCGGCGTTATCCCTGCTCCAATCAGGTAGACGCCGAAAATCGACCCCAGGGCGGCTGATCCGAGGAAAAAGGGCTTATCCGCAAGATAGAAGTTAACGTAGGTGAAGGCGCCGACCATGCAAAACAAAACATTGAATCCCACTGCGTAAGTCGCCAGAAGCTGAGGGTTGCGCAGGTGGGAGCGTATCGAAGAAAAGGCCGCCGCCGCAGAGCTGTGGCGCTTGAACCCTGAGGATCGCGGCATCAGGCGTCTTGTGATAAGTGCCGAGACCAGGGTGATCGCGGCGAGAAGAAAGAAGGCGGGGCGCCAACCCCAGTGAGTCTCGACCAGGCCGGCGATGAACCTCCCCGAAAAACCGCCGATAACCGTACCGGTAACAAAAATTGACATCGTCGAACCGAGCGACTCATATGGCGATTCCTCACTGATATATGCGATGGAAACGGCGATAATGCCCGGGACGAAAAATCCCTGGAGGCAACGCCAGGCAATGAGCTGGCCAAGTCCGGACGACGTCCCTGTCAGGGCCGTCGGAATAGTCAGGCCCAGCATCGAGGCCACGATCACACGCTTGCGCCCCACTGCGTCAGCCAATAAACCAGCCAGCGGGGCGACTAATGCCACCGCCAGTATTGTGGCGCTCACAGTGAGGCTCACCATCAGTTCCGATGCCCGAAAAAGCTCCCTGAACTGGGGCAGCAGAGGCTGAGTGGCATAAAGGTTAAGAAACGTGCCGAAGCCTGTAATAAACAGGGCCACGTGAACCCCCACCCGGCTGGGAGCGGCATGTAGAGTGATTGCGTCTTCCCGGTTGGTTGAACATCGCGCCCGCGGAACGACCAATGGTTTCCTCCTGGTAAAGCGGTAAAATCAAAAATGAGCGCTGAACGGAGAAAAGCGCTCTTTACGTCCGGTCCGCTTCTCGCTTTCCACTGCTCACTGCTCGCTTAGATAGTAACTTTGGGATATTAAGATTACAAATATATTATAATCTGGTATTTGATATTTTTTTTATATTACAAGGGCCTCTTGCAAAACGTCGCTTCGCAGTAGTTATGCAAGAGGCTCACAAAAGAGGCCCGGAAATGGAACTCAGGCATTTGAGATACTTCGTGACCCTCGCGGAAGAATTGCACTTCGGGCGTGCTGCCGAAAAATTGGGAATCGCACAGCCGCCGCTGAGTCAGCAGATCAAGGCAATGGAACAGGAAATGGGGCTTTTGCTTTTGTTGAGGACAAAGCGCCGCGTGGAACTCACAGCAGCCGGAAAGGTCTTCGCTCATGAAGCCGGAAAAGTCCTCGCGGCGGTAGATCGCGCGGTGAACGCCTCACGGCGGGCTGCCCGCGGCGAGACGGGACGACTGGAGGTCGGATTTGTCAGTGGCGCAGTCTACGGTAAAGTCCCTTCCATTTTCCATCTCATGCGTACCCGATACCCGGAAATCTCGCTTGTCCTGAGAGATTTGACCACTGAAGAGCAGATGGAAGCAATACAGGAGCATCGGCTGGATATCGGCTTGATACGCTCTCCGGTGGCTGTCCCGGAATCGTTGTGTTTGCGAGTGATAGCGCAAGAAGAACTGGTGGCCGTTTTGCCTCGGACCCACAGCCTGGCCGCGCGAAGAAAGATCTCACTGCAAGCTCTCGCGGGCGAACCTTTCGTTCAGGTCCCACGCCATGTGGCGCCGGGGTTTTACGATCAGTTTATCAGCGCTTGCGCCCGTGCCGGCTTTTTCCCCCGGATAGTCCAGGAAGTTCTCACTACACAGACTATCGTCAGCCTCGTCGCAGTCGGGATGGGCATATCGATGGTTCCGTCCTCTTTGCGGGGCCTGCAGCGGTCCGGGGTGGTTTATAGACCTCTGGAGGGACCTGCGCCCACTACCGAATTGGCCGCCATCTGGCGTACTGACGATAAAAACCCGGCCCTTTACCGCTTTCTGGAGATAATCTGGGAAGCCGCTGAAAGTAAGGATACGGTTCAAAGCGGTTAGATTGTCAGAATCTTGGAATAGGCAAAATCGCCCGGACCCTGGATTTATACGTCAGATACTCCTTTCCGAACCTCTCGGCCAGGTATAGTTCTTCTTTTCTGATAAGTATTCTGAAGATGAAGTATGCGACAAAAGGAATGGTAAACAATGCCCAGGACAGGAAAAACATCAGAACTCCCGGAATGATGAAGACAATGATGACGCAGTACAATGGGTGCCTCACGATGGAATAAGCGCCGCTCTTGCACAGGGTCCCTTGCTTGAAACCTCTCAGGATGGTTTTCGCCGACAGGGCGTAAAACGGAATTCCGACGGCCAGAAGGGCGATTCCAACCGTTTTGAAGAAAACCGGGGGAACCAGGGAAATGATGAAGTATTGCGGATATCGTGATGTCAAAAGGACCGGAACGATGGAGTACACAAAGGTAAATGAAAAAAGCCTCGGACCCACTCCCCACACCGTCATTCGATCCGCCACTGGACCATCCTCGTTGAGTTATTCATCAATATTACATTCCCGGTTAAAAACCCTCAAGAAAAAATGGCTGCCGGATTGATCAGGAGTGACATCTGAAGATTCACAGCCAGGCAGACATGAGTTAAACTGGACCGAGTTGTCAGTTGTCAGTCTTCAGTCGTCTGAAGCGTCTTTTCTCTGACGACCGACCACGGGCAACCGGCAACCGTTGTTTTTGTTTTTCTCTGACGACCGGCCACTGGCCACTGACAACTGGAAGAGAGCTGAAGATGAATGGATACTCAGGACTTGGCCTATATTTTTGCGTGGGAACCATTGGCGGACTGATCGGCGCAAAACTCAAACTCCCCGGGGGAACACTCATCGGCGCCATGCTCAGCGTCATCATCTGCAAACTGTTTCTGGAGTCGCGGTGGGTGATGCCGGAAAGCGCCGGCTTTATCATCCAGGTGCTGGTGGGCGTTATGGTCGCGTCGACGTTTGATCCGGCGATGCTGAAAACAATCAAGTTGATTGCCCTGCCGGTCATTTTATCGTCATTGATGCTCGTATGCGCCGGCGGTCTCATCGCACTCCTGATCTCCCGCCTCAATCTGCTCGACTCCGCCACGGCTTATATCGCAACAAGCCCGGGCGCCATGACCGCTCTGGTCCCCCTGTCGATGGAAAGCAGCGGTAATCCGCTGGTTGTGACCTGCTTCCATTTCTTTCGGCTCCTGTTCATCGTGCTAACTGCGCCATGGGTCCTCAAGGCTTTATCCTTTTTTACGCGCTGAGCAGGATGCTGAAAAAGGATTGAAAATCCCACCTCGGCAATAAAAATACCATGCAGCCTCACCCCGGCGGAAAGCGTGGATTCTTATACGAAACGTTCTCACGCGGAAACGCGGAAGCGCGGAGAAAAGCATTCGAAAGGAACTCGCGGGCATGGCCCTGGGAGCGCAGCGTGGTCTCAACCCTACAGAGCTATAGCGTCTTTTCATGGTTCCAGGGTGCCCCTCAGGGACATGAGATGCTGTGGTGGAATATTTGGGTTGGCGTTTTGTGAGTTATTTCAGGCTTAAAAACGTGGGAGAGTCAAAGATTCTCCTTGACAGAACCACCGGCATCGTTTATTTCAATTGTCGACAATAAGATAATATACAAGATGCAGCGATGCGATATTCCTTCATGCTCGCTGGTTTGCCAGATCCTGATTCGCATCTACCCTTTCTTTCATTCAAAGCCGGAACTTAGCTCCTCTATGTTGTGCAGTTGGAATTCCGGCTTGCCACCTTCCGCCGTCGTTATCGGCTGTCGGTAACCACGGCAACACAAGGCTAAGGTCGCTCCTTTTTTCTGAAACGGATTTGACATTGAAGCCCATTGAGTTCACTAAGCCTTCTTCGATAGTGGAACAAATTCACAAGTCCCTTTTGGAAGCGATCTCCAATCATGAGCTGGAACCAGGCACACCGTTGACCGAAGCGCAGTTGCAGAAATGGTTTGGGGTTAGTCGGGCCCCGATCAGAGAGGCCATTCGCCTGTTGGAATCCGAAGGCCTTGTCGTGGTCAATGCGTTCAAAAAAAAGTACGTGCGCAAATATACCAGTGAAGAGATGCTGGAAACGTTTACGGTTTTGGGATGCCTGGAAGGTTATGCAGCCGGCATCACCGCCACTCGTATAACAAGCGAACAAATCGATTTTCTTGAAAAAAATCTGGAGCAGATGAAAGAGGCATACAACAAAGGTAATCTCGATTCCTGCTCACAGATCAACTTTGAGTTTCACGGGACGATTACCAGGATTGCCGGCAATACCGTGCTTAAAAAGATCATCTCGAATATCGTAAAGGGGCCGGGATGCTACAGGCTTTCACGCTCTTTCTACCATGACCCGGTATTGGTCGTTACCTACATCGAGGATCACGCGGGGATTCTGGCGGCATTCAAGGAACGCGACCCCGAAAAGGCTGAGAAATGCGTTCGATTCCATTTCTCAAACATAAGGTCCAATCTGCGTAAAAAGTAGAGGAAACAATATTGTGGGCGAAGCTCAACTGAAAAAGGGCGGGAAATTCATGAGCCTGGGGGAAGCGGTGAGCCTGATCAAGGACGGCGACCAGATCACGCTTGGAGGGTTCACCACAAATCGTAATCCAATGGCGCTTTGCCGCGAAATAATCCGGCAGAAAAAAAAGGACATTTACCTGGTCCTGCACTCGCACGGCCAGGGGATGGAACTTCTTATCGGCGCAGGGTGCGTCAGCAGGATCGAGCTTGCTTACGGAGGGGTTGCGCGATTTGCTCCCACCGGCATTCGGTTCAAAAAAGCGGTATGCTCGGGCGAGATCCGCGTTGAAGATTATTCGAATTTTCAGATGATCCTTCGCTTCATGGCCGGCGCGATGGGGCTGCCGTTCATCGCGACCACCTCCGGGTTGGAAACGGATATAGTCAAAAAGATGGGCTTTCCCGAAGAACTACGGGCCGCGGGCCGGGCGCCGCATCATAAACTCAAGGTAATCAAAAACCCTTGGGATGAGGAAGACGGCAATGTGGTCCTGCTCCCGCCGCTCAATCCCGACGTTTGTATTCTTCACGCCCAATACGTGGGTGAAGACGGGACAGTCCGCATTCAGGGACTCACTTTCGCGGACCTCGAAGAGGCAAAGGCGGCCAAACTGGTGCTGGTTACCTGTGAAGAAATAGTTCCGACCGAATATCTGCGCCGGGACCCCGACCAGAACAGCCTGCCGCACTTTCTGATAGATGCGGTGGTGCGCGCTCCGTTTGGAGCGCATCCCACGGCCTGCCAGCATTTCTACGACTATGATACGAAGCACCTTCGCATCTGCGCCGAGATGTCCAAAAAGGACGAGGACTTCCAAAGATACCTGGAAGAGTGGGTCTATCCCTTTGAGACCCAGGAGGAATACCTGGCCAAAGTGGGAATCGAAGAACTTCTAACCATCAAGGCCAATCCGGCGTTCGGATATGCGCCTGGTCTGGATAGACGATAGGGGGGCATGTGGATAATTACACCTCTCGTGAAATCATGGCGATCAGCGCCGGGCGCCTCGTCCATGACGGGGACATCGTGTTTGCCGGCACCGGCGTGTCGCTGCTGGCCGCCACCGTCGCCAAACGCATCCATGCGCCCGGGTCGTTTGTCTTTTTCGAAACGGGCGGAATCGATCCGTCGCTCGAGGAGCTTCCGTTGTCGGTTGCCGACCCCCGCGTTATGACGGGCACATCGATAAATTCCGGTCTGGCCGAAGCACTGTCCCTTCTGGCTCACCCGAAGCTGAGGACCATCGGCTTTGTAGGCGCGGCACAGATAGATAAGTTCGGCAATATAAACTCAACGTGCCTCGGTGACTACGTCAGGCCCCGCACCAGGTTCCCGGGCGCTGGAGGGGCTTGCGACGCGTTCAGCTTTGCCTACGGCATGGTGGTTTTCATGACCCATGAAAAGCGAAGGTTCGTTGAGAAAGTGGACTACCTGAGCAGTCCCGGATGGCTTACGGGAGGAGATGCGCGCAGAAAGGCCGGCTTCAAGAGGGGCGGACCTTTAGCAGTGGTAACCAATATGGGGGTTATGAGGTTCGATGAGGTGAGCAGAGAAATGTACCTGGCCGAGTACTACCCGGGAGTGCCCCCGGAGAAGGTCGCCGAAAACACCGGGTTTGCCATCGATATCAATCGTGCTTTACCCTTCGATCCGCCAACGGATACGGAGCTACGGACCCTGAGAGAAGAGGTCGATCCGCAGAGGCTGATCCTGGGCGCCGCTGAGTAGGAGAAACTGAATTTTTCGAGACAGCCTTTTCATGTTCCTTTTTGACTTGTAAATCTTGTGAGTCCGGTTTGACTCGGCGCAGGAGAGACTTGAATGAGCGACAGGAAAGACCAGACGGTTAATGTTTCCATTTCACCCTCGACCGGGGTGGCCGGAGTTGACATTGCTCCATCCGAGCGGCTTTGGGTAATCGTGTTCATCTTCGGCTTTCTTGGCCTCATGGCAGACGGCATGGACTTTATGTTTCTTGCCTACAGCCTGCCGAGCCTGATGCATGACCTTTCCCTCACAAAAGTGCAAGCCGGATATCTGGGCAGCATTTCTCTGCTCGGAATGGCGTTCGGGGGTATTTTTGGCGGCTGGTCGGCCGACCGGTACGGGCGCGTTCGAACGGTGGTCATGACGATACTCGTTTTTTCCATCGGAACGGCTGCCCTGGGACTTAGCCGAACCTACTGGCAGTTTGCGGGCATCCGGCTCATTTCGTCGTTTGGACTGGGGGCCGAGTATGTCGTCTGCAACACTCTCATGTCCGAGTATGTGCCGACGAAGAGGCGCACTACGGTACTGGGGACGCTTCAGGCAGGATGGTCCGTTGGATACGTGGCGGCGACGGTCCTTGCCGGGTCGATCATTCCGGTCTACGGCTGGCGATTTCTTTTCGCGACCGCGCTCGCGCCTGTGGTCATAGCGATACTCTTGCAGCGGATGGTCCCGGAGCCGCGCAGTTGGGTGGAGCTTGCTGCAAAACGCGTAGCTTCCGGTGAGGGCGCAAGAGCGGAAAAGGCGATGAAGGCGGGCCAGTGGAAAGCAATTTTCACAGACCCCGGACACCGCAGGATGTTCTTCCTGTGGACGCTGGCTGCCGGCTTCCTGCAGTTCGGTTATTATGGAGTCAACAACTGGCTTCCGACGTACCTGGTTAACGAACTCAATTTCAAGTTCACCAAGATGACCGGCTACCTTGTGGGTACATATACCGCCATGATCCTGGGCAAGATCGTAGCGGGATATCTTGCCGACCGGCTGGGACGGCGCTTCATGTACGCATGCGGCGGCTTCGTTGCCGCAGCTTTTCTGCCGCTGATAGTAAACTACCACAGCCCCGGGAACATCGTCGTCCTGCTGACCGTCTTCGGTTTTGTCTACGGCGTTCCTTACGGCGTGTTGGCGACATACATGACGGAAAGCTTCGAAACCAAGGTTCGAGGTACCGCAGTGGGAGGCACCTATAATATCGGGCGGATAGGGGCTGCCATTGCGCCCTGGTTAATCGGCCTGATCGCAACAAAGTATTCCATCGGGCTCGGCCTCCTGGTAATGGGCGGCGCCTATTTCATGACCGGGATCATACCCGCGATATTTATTCGGGAAAAAATGTATGATCCGCAAAAGGCAGCCTGAGCGGCAGTTTCACAGGCCTCAGTGACTTTGGTATGCAAGAGAGAGCGGAAAAGACCATGGAAACCATGGATCGTTTGGACGAAAGATCCGAGCAGGAGAAAGTCTTTCGGAACATACCTAAGCAGCTCCTGTTCGCGCTTCTGGATAATCCTTTTGAAGGTATCATTTTGATTGACGCGGACGGTATCATCCGGTTCATGAGCAGTGCCAGCGAAGCGGTTTATAAAATGCCGCCCCGCGAAGCGATTGGGCGCCATATCACCGAAGTCAGCCCGCAAACCATGCTTCCACGGGTCCTTCAAACGGGCAGGGCCGAAATTGGCGCTACCATGAAGATCAAGGACGGTTACCGGATAATCGCCCGCATCCCGCTGACCTTAAACGACCGGGTCATCGGGGCTTTCGGAAAAGTGATATTCTGGGCCCCGGAAAAGCTCAAGGAACTCCACGATCGCCTGGATACTCTGGAAAAGAACCTGGATTATTACAGGCATGAGCTCAATGAGGCCTATGGCGTTCGATACAACTTTGACGACGTCGTGGGCAAATCGGAGCTGGTCAGGCAAACGATCGCGCTGGCCCGCCAGGCAGCCGAAGCAGACTCGCCGGTACTAATCAGGGGCGAATCCGGTACGGGAAAGGAACTGTTTGCTCATGCCATCCACCATGCCGGCCGGCGCAGGAGAAACAGGTTCATAAAGGTCAACTGTGCGTCGATCCCGAGCGAGCTTATCGAAGCCGAATTGTTCGGATATGAATCAGGTTCTTTCACCGGCGCCCGCAAGGCGGGCAAACCCGGGAAATTCGAACTGGCCGACGGCGGAACGATATTTCTGGACGAAATCGGTGACATGCCTCCCAATATGCAGGTCAAGATCATGCGGGTCCTGCAGGAAAAGGAAATCGACCGGATCGGCAGCAGCAGGACTCGATCTGTGGATTTCAGGCTGATTTGCGCCACTAATCGCGACCTTGAAAAGATGACAGGCGACGGCGGGTTCCGCCTCGATCTCTACTATCGGATCAATGTCTTTGTAATAAATCTGCCGGCTTTGCGGGAGATAACAGAAGATATCCCGATGATTTTTCTCCATCTTCTCGAAAAATTGAACGGCAGCGGAAGACGGCGCGTCCCGACGGTATCGCCGGAGGCGCTCGAATTGCTTGCAAATTATTCCTGGCCGGGCAATATGCGTGAGCTTCGAAATATTGCCGAGCGCGCGATGATTGTGTCTAAAGACAACCGCATCGAACCTGAGGACTTGCCTCTTGCGCTTCGCGTTCAGTCTGCCTGCATTCCCGGCGTAAAAAGGACGCCCCCGTCCTCTCTTAAAGACCTGCTTGAAGAGACCGAACGACGCGCGATTGTATCGACCCTGGAAAAGACAGGCAACAACCGCGCGAAGACAGCGAAGATCCTGGGTGTCCACCGTACGGGCCTTTACCAGAAAATGAAGAAATTCAATATCATCTGATTTTTTGTAGTGAGCTGTGGAAGTATCGCTTTTCATAGCGAAGCATCTTGAACGTGCAGGAATAGAGTCATCGAGCAGGAGCAGATCTCGGACCGCTGGACACTCTTTTGATACTCGCCGCGCTGTTTGCAATACTTGTTCAATTCAGGACTGATAGTGAAAGGCGAGTTCCGGTCTGCAAAAAACCCTAAACAAAGCAAAGGAGAAAGAGATGCAGAGTAACTCGCCTCAAGGCAAAACAGGTTCAGCAGGAGTGCCGTGGGATAAGGTGCCCACTAAAGGATGGATTACCGTCCTGGCGGGTATTTCCATCAATCTTTGTCTCGGCGTCCTGTACGCGTACAGTGTTTGGAAAGCCGCGTTGCTGGCGAACAAGGACCACCTCGCGGGAACGGTAATGACAGGTATAAATGCCGGCTGGACTTATATGACCGATTCCCAGACCACATGGGCCTGGGCTATATGCGGATTCGTGTTCTGTGCCAGTATGATTCCCGGCGGCCGCATTCAGGACAAACTCGGTCCCAGGGTTAGTGTTACTGTCGGCGGTCTTTCTCTGGCGCTCGGATGTATCATCGCCGGCTACATGCGCAGTTATACGGGTTTGGTCATCGGTTTCGGTTTCTTATGCGGCATTGGGATGGGAATAGGTTACTCCGGCCCCATTCCTGCCGCCGTGAAATGGTTTAGCGCCTACAGGCGCGGTGTGGTCGTGGGGTTCGTGGTGGGCGGATTCGGCGCTGCGGCGATCTATCTTTCCGCTGTGGCCGCCTGGCTCATGAAGGCTTACGGAATCAGCAACAGCTTCTATATTATTGGTATATTTTTCTCCATTGTGGCGGTAGTGGCAGGAAGACTGCTCTATGGCCCACCGGAAGGATATGTGCCGCCTGAGCCTCCCGCCAAGGCCAGAGCCTCTGTGGCGGCCCACACCACTTCGGAGGACTGGACGGCCTCGGAAATGCTAAAGACCTGGCAGTACATAGTCCTGGTCGTTATGGCCGCCGGCGGCGCCCAGGCCGGCTTGCTGGTCATCGTCAATGCCGCTCCCCTTCTGTTCAGAACAGCCCACAGTCTTGCCTTTTTTGTAGCCAATGCATGGATACTGGCTTCATACGCAAGCGTCATGAACCTGTGCGGTCGTGTCGGCACCGGCTTCTATTCGGATAAAATCGGCAGAAAGAATGCCTTTGTCCTAAATGCCACCTTGTGTGTCCTTTGCCTTTTCCTCTTGCCCTACATCATCAAGTCCGGAAACGTCGTCATTCTCTTCCTGACAGTCGGGATCGCCTGCTGGCAATTCGGCGGCCAACTTGCCCTCATGCCGGCCATTGTCGCCGATTATTTCGGCGCGAAGAACCTGGGCTTCAATTACGGCCTCGTATTCGCACTGGGCGGCATTTGCTTTTTTGTGCCCGAAATAGCGGCCTTCATAAAAGATACTACCGGTTCGATGGACTACGCTTTCTACATGTCCGGAATATTTCTCGCGGCGGGTATAGTGGCCTGCATATTCATCCGGAAGCCGGTCAAGGAAAAAGCGAAAGTCGCCATTCCTGCAGTTGGATAGTTGCTGACGTCGGAATAAAAAAGGTGGGCGCGAAGCGAAGCTTCGTGCCCACCTGCATCGATACGAAACAATTTATGTTACAAGGTACTACTATGAAGTGCCTACGGTTAAACGGAAAGATATCAAGCCCCGTTTGACTTCACCCACACTTTTTGCTTTTGAGCTGCTTTTATAAGATCATCCCTGAAGTCGGGGTGAGCGATGCTTATAAGCAATTCTGCACGTTCCCAGACCGATTTCCCCATGAGATTCACTCCGCCGTATTCGGTAACGATATACATGGGTATGGTCCTGGGCAGCGTAATCATATTCCCCGGGCTTATAAAAGGAACGATCCTTGACACTGTTCTTCCATCTTTTAATGTCCGCGTTGACGGCAGACAAATAAAAGATTTGCCTCCCGGCGCCCGCCACGCCCCCAATCCGAAATCGAGTTGTCCACCGGTTCCTGAAATCTGGGCAAAGTCTACCGATTCCGAGCTTACCTGTCCGCTGATATCTACCAACAATGCATTGTTGATTGAAATCTGCTTATAGTTTTGGGCAACCACTTCGGGGGCGTTGACCTTATCCACCGGATAAATGGCGCAGGCAGGATTACGATCCAGAAAATCATAGAGCCTTTGTGAGCCCAAAGCAAAAGTATAGGACATCTTGCCTCTGTCTTTCGGCTTGTTGCGCCCGGTAATCTTTCCCTTTTCGTAGAGATCCACGAAGGCGTCACACATCATTTCGCTTTGGACCCCGAGATCTTTAAGGTCCGAATGTGCTATGATGCCGCCTATGTAGTTAGCCAGTCCCCCAATGCCCAACTGCAGGGTAGCTCCGTCTTCAATTTTCTCCACGATGAATTCGGCTATCTTTTTTTGGACGTCCGTCGCCGGTATATCCTGCGGGAAAGCCGGCATGGGGTAATCGGATTCAACAATATGGGTAACTTCGGATATGTGGACACATTCCTGCTCGCCGCCGAGGCAATAAGGGGCCTTATCGTTTGCCTCCACCACTACGTGGTCTGCCATGTCGCATAAAGCCCGGACATAAGTCGCGGAAGTGCCGAAATTAAAATAACCGTGATTATCCATGCGGGTGGTCTTCATAAAAACGGCCCGAATATGCCCCGCGAGCCCGAGTTGGACCTTAATGGGAGCGTCGTGGAACAATCCGGGGAGATACATGCACCGGTCGCCCAGCTTCCTGTCGAACGGGCTGAGAAATCCGCTGTGATATATGAAGTGTTTATATTTGGGCTCAACCAGAGCACACTCGCACGTTTGCATCGGGCAGATAGACCTGATCTTGACGTCCAGAAGTTCATCTTTTCTTTTGGCAAGAGCTGCATCCACCAGCCTGGGGAACATTGCGAAATGGCCAAATGCCACCCGATCCCCCGATTGAACTACTTTTACCGCTTCGTCAGCCGACACAAGTTTTTGTTTGTACTCGTTGACAAAATTGGCAGCCATTGAATATTCTCCTCCCAGCCAAATAGGCCATTATAAGGTGCGGGTGTTCATTTCCCTTTGAAGACCGGCTTGCGTTTTTCAAGAAAGGCCGCAAATCCCTCTTTTTGGTCCTCACTCTGACGTACTCGCGCACTGCCTTCGGCCTCCATGCGGAGCCCTGCGTCGAGTCCATCGTATAAACCGGCCGCCATCGCATTGAGCACACAGGCTACCGCGATGGGTGGCCTTTCCGACAATTTATTCGCGAAAGCGAGGGCATCGCTCAAAAGCGCCTCAGGTTTGGAAAGCTGGTGAACCAGACCGATCTGTAACGCTTCCTGCGCAGTTAACGTTTTGCTGAAAAGAATCATCTCGAGGGCCTTCGCTTTTCCCACAACCAGCGGCAACCTCTGAGTCCCGCCCCACCCTGGAATGATTCCCAGGTTAAGCTCAGTGAGTCCGACCCGTATATCCGGACGGTCCGCCATAATCCTGAAATGACAGGAGAGCGCAAGCTCGAGCCCGCCACCCATTGCAAAACCGTTAATGGCAGCAACCACAGGTTTAGACAACCGCTCGATCCGCCTCCAGATCTCCCGTCCCATTGGGCTGGTAGTGGCTGAGTTGGCGGCATCCGATACATCGAAGCCGGCTGAGAAAAACTTGTCCCCTCCTCCTGTTAGAACGACCACCCGCACGTCGGAGTCGCTTTCAACGTCGTCGATGGCCTGCTTGAAATCCTGCATGGTGGCAAGGTTCCACGTATTGGCCGGCGGATGGTTTATGGTGATGGTTGCAATGTGGTTTTCCTTTTCAAAAACAAGGTTCCGGTACGTCATCATGTCCCTTCCTTTTCATGCTGATCGCCACTCAGGTGGTATAAACGTTTTCCATCCTTTACGGCTGAGGTAACCAGCCCCTCCTTTTCCATTGTTTTCAAGCAACTTCGCACTTCGGAAATAATCATGAACATAGCCCCGCGGACAGTAGAACTCAGGAATAACCGATGAGCGGCTTCAAACTCGGTTATCCCGGATGCCCCGGGGCTTTTGCGTTTCCTCGACTGTAAAATGTCCAGTATTATCTGACGCCGCCGCATCCGGTTGCGCTTCAACCGGTCCACCAGTTCCCGGTGACCGGAAAAAGGCGCCCCGTGGCCGGGCAAGACCGATCGGACGGGTAGGGTACCCAGAAGTTCAAGCGACTTTTCGTACTGCTCCAGGCCGTAATAGTGCGGGAGAGCTTCCGTACCTTCAAGCTCCACGCAGATGTGAGGTATTATGCCCTTAATCAGACTATCTCCACAGAAAAGGACGCCCTCAGTTTGGTCGAAAAGGCACAACGAACCTGCCGTGTGTCCAGGTGTATGAAAGACCTTCAGCTCGAACCGATCGAACGAAAACACCTCGTCGCCTTTAAGCAATTCCATGCGCGATACTGGAGCGAAGTGGTTCCGGAATCGATCCAGAATGGCCCCGGTATGTTCTCTGGCGATTTCTTCCGGTACACCGGCCTTTTCAAAGAAGCCATGAAAAAACGCCTTATTCTCTCTGCTTAATTCCTCGCGCCCTAAAAGGGCCCAGTATTTATCACGGCAGTGGACAAATACAGGGACCCCGGCGGCGGCGGCTATAACTCCAGCCGCCCCCGCGTGGTCGACGTGACCGTGCGTCAGAATTATTCTTCGAACGTCGGATATCTCCGCTCCGCACTTCTTCAGCCCATCCTGCAAGCTTCGAAGCGCCTCAGGAGTATTTATCCCCGAATCGATCAGGGTGGGGATCGAATCGGGGATGTAGTAACAGTTCGTGTTTCCGGGAGGGAAAGGGACCGGGATTTCGATCCTTTCGATCCGGGCCGCCTCACTCATTTGACGAGGTTTTCCCAAATCATCGCGAACCCTTGTCCTCTTCCTACGCACATTGCAGTGAGCCCGTACCGGGCCCCGGTATTTTCCTTGAAAAGCCCCAGCAGGAACGCTACCAGGCGCGGGCCTGAAGATGCCAGCGGATGCCCATACGCGATAGATCCACCCCAGGTGTTTACGCGAGAGTCGTCCGGCTGAAGCCCGAGATATTTCAGATTATGCAATGCCTGGACGGCGAACGCTTCGTTCAGTTCGATCAGGTCTATGTCCTTGATGGTGAGCCCGGCCTTCGCAAGCGCTTTCTGAACTGCCGGCACGGGCGCGGTCCCCATGACCCTGGGGTCTACTGAAGCGACTGCGGAAGACACCCACCTCATCCTGGGAGCAAGCCCGAGTTCTACGGCCTTCTCCTGGCTCATTAGCAGTGTGGCGGCGGCGCCGTCGTTAAGCCCGGAAGCGTTGCCGGCGGTTACACGGCCGTTTTCCCTGAAAGGCGTCTTAAGTGAAGCCAATCCTTCCGGGGTGGTGCTTGGCCGTGGTTGCTCGTCTTTAACTGCTTGTGTCCGGGTACCATCGGGGAGTTCTACCTCGATGGGAATGATCATGTCTTTCATTTTGCCGGCTTTAATGGCCTTGTCTGCCTTTTCCTGACAAACGAAAGCATAGGCGTCGGCCATTTCCTTGGTGAATTCGGGAAAACGGTCGTGGATATTCTCGGCGGTCATTCCCATACTAAACGCCGAGGCGTCGCCCATGACCTCTTCCGAACGCGGATGAGGGTCCCGCATGAAACCCATGGGCAAATGCCCCATGTGTTCCACTCCGCCTGAAATTATACAGTCGGCAAGACCCGTGGCGACATGGTTGACGCCGAAGTTGACCGCTGTCAGACCTCCGGCGCACATCCTGTCCACGGAACAACCCGGAACATCCCAGCCCCAGTCGGCCAGCATCGAGATCATTCGCCCCAAAGTCCCGCCCTGCTCCTTCATCTGGTTGGTTACGCCCCAGATGATGTCTTCAACCATGGATGGCTTCACCGGCGGGTTTCGGCGAATAAGCGCCTGGAGCAGAGGAATGCACAGGTCGTCGGCTCGAGTTTTCCAAAACATACCCTTTTCGCCGGCCCTTCCGAATGCGGTCCGGACGGCATCCACCACCACAACTTCCTTAAGTTCTCTCGCCATTGTCATAGCTCCACGTTTTCCTTAGAAAGCCTCTTCCGGCATATCCACGATTTCGCGTCCGTGTCTTAAGCACGTGTCAATATTAGCGAGGGTATGCGGGAGTGTGGTATCTACGAAGAAGGTTGCCTGAAGAATTTTGCCCTTGTAGAAGTCGCTTTCTCCGCTTTTTTCCGACGCCTCGCAGGCAGCTCGGGCCATATCGAGCAGACTCCAGGCCATAGTCACTTCGCCGAAGGCTTGAAGAGCCGGATAAGCGTAAGATGCCCATTGCAGGGGATCGGTTTTCATTCTTTTCGACAATTCCTCGGCAGTTTCCCACAGTCGTGCTGCAACTCCCGCAACTGCGCGGACCCTGTCTCCTATTACCGGGTGCGTGCGATTGTTGGAGCAAAATGTCTCTATTATGCTCTTGTACGCACGGAAAGGAGCGCCTTCATCGATGGTCATCTTGCGTCCCATCAGGTCCATAGCCTGGATGCCGTTTGTGCCCTCATAAAGCGACATGATCTTTGCGTCTCTCAGATACTGTTCGAGTGGATAATCGCTGCAATAGCCGTATCCACCGAGGCACTGGATGGCAGTTTCGCACACCCGGAAACCCATATCCGAGCAATAAGCCTTGATAATCGGGGTCATGAAATCGACCAGGTTCGAGTAAAAAAGCTTATCGCTGTCACTGGGCAGTTGATGCGAAAGGTCCAGCCAGTAGGCCCCCCTGTAAATCATCGAGCGCATGCCGTCCACCATGGCCTTCATCCAAAGAAGCATCCGGCGTACATCGGGATGTTCTATAATGGGGACGTATCCCTTCTTCCCGGCCAGGCTGGAGCCCTGGATACGTTCTTTAGTGTAGGCAAGAGCGTTCTGATAGGCCGTGCTGCCCAGGGTCATGCCGCTGACGCCCGTGTTGATGCGGGCGCCGTTCATCATCAGGAACATATGCGCCAGACCCCTGTTTTCCTGGCCGCAAAGGTAGCCGATACAGTTGTCGCTCTCCCCGAAATTGAGCTGGGCAGTAGGAGAAGCATGCAAACCGAGTTTTTTCTCGACACTCCCGCAAAGCACGTCGTTTGGCTCTCCGAGCGTTCCATCGTCATTGACCCGGATTTTGGGAACCACGAATAGTGAAATCCCCCTTACTCCTTCGGGCGCGCCTTCTATCCTGGCCAGGACGAGATGGATTATGTTTTCAGCGACGTCGTGGTCCCCCCAGGAGATGAAAATCTTGGCGCCTTTGATTTTAAAGTGGTCGCCTTCTCTGTATGCCATGGTCTTAGTGGCGGCCAGGTTCGAACCCGCATTCGGTTCGGTCAGCACCATCGTGCCGGCCCACTTTCCGGAATACATATTCGAAATATATTTTTCTTTGAGTTCGTCGGTCCCGAATCTGTAGATGAGATTAGCCGCTCCTTGCGTAAGGCTCGGACACATATTGAAAGCCTGGCAGGCGCCATACATAAAGTCCTCTACGACGGTGTGCATCATATGAGGTAATCCCTGGCCTCCCCATTCGGGGGGACCAGCCGGGGCCAGCCAGCCGTTTTCAGCATGCATTGCGAAAGCTTTCCTGAACTCCGGGGGGCATTTCACCTGTCCATTTTCAAAAACTACGCCCCATTTCTCGCCGATCTCCTGGAGAGGGTCAATCGCGGTTCTGGCGAACTTGATGGCCTGGGTCACCGTCATGTCCAGCATCTCTTCATCGAATTCGCTGTATTTTTCGAGCTTGCAGAGCTCCCCATAGTTAAGCTGATCTTTGAGAATAAAGAAAATGTCCTTTTCGTTAATTTTGAAATGTGCCATGGCAATCCATCCTGTGATTTTTTGGTTCCGTCCTCGTTTTACTGATACGTCCTTTGCCGGTTTTACGCCTCAAGGTCTCCGGCCTTCACCTTCCCGCGAAGCAACAGGAGAGGTTAAAAGCGCGGATCACTGCTTGTCTTGAATCGATATCTTCGGTCGTTGCCATTACCAATGCCTTTCACAAAGCCATCGCATCCTCCTGCCTTCCCCGTTTATCCAGACAGTCTGCAAACGTCCGAAGGGGCGGCCCGAAAAGTTAATTCTACGATATTTTTGGACTTGGCCGACGATTATGTCGCTAATTGACTTCCTCTGAATGGTGCGCTTAAAGCAAGTATCCTGCCAGATGGGGAGCCGTCTTGCGACCGTGCCCCCAATCACCGTAGCGCAAAGATCTTCGGGATTTCAAGGCGGCAAATCCGCACAGACCCGGTGAATAGCAAACGCACAGCAATTAGTACCCTTTTTCACGAACGCACGCAACAATTAATTGCGATTATAGCTAGTTAAGTTTTTATGAATAGGAATCTCTACATGTATAGATTAGTGTACGCGTCGTGGGGGGATACCGGGAGGATGGCTTGAACCTTTCCGTCTCACGCCGTGGGCTACAAGTGTAATATCATAAAATCATAGCATCATGTTTTCATGATATCATGACAGTCAGGATCATGACCGTGCCTCGAAATTAGCTCGGAAGTCCGTTTGACAGCGGGGCAAACTTATCCTACCGGTTTTCCATTGGGAAACCCATCTTTTGTAGGGCTGAGGTGCAGGCTTCCAGCCGCGACCAAGCCAACCAGCCAACGCGTTTTGTCTCATGTTTAGGTAAAGTAAGGGGGCTAAAACCCGCGTCCAGCCTGAACTACGATTTTCAACATGGGACAAAATTTCTTAATCCATTTCGCGGCAAACGTATCTTTTATAATTGTCCACCACATACCCTTTTGCTTTGGGGATCACGCTAAAGCCTTCAGATTCGAGACGCTTTTTTTGTTCTTCGATTCCGCCCGGATACTTTGGGTTTAGTTCCCCGTTCGTTTTAAGGGTCCGCCAATAAGGCATCGTCGCAGATCCGTCCGTTGTTGCCTCTACTGAAGCATGCGCAGCGATCCATGAGAAAATGCCGCAGGTGAGCGGGCAGCCAATGTCCGCCCCGTGTTTGCGGGCAACCATTTTGCGTATGTCCGCGATAGTGATCAGGCTTCCCGTCGGGACTTTCGCCATGACGTCGTTTACTTCCATCGGGGATGGAATGGCCATCGTGCCGGCTTTCAAGTGCTTTTGCGCACTTTCCTGCAACCTGACAACCTTCGGCAGGTCCCTGCTGTCCAGCAATTTTTCACGCCAGGTCTTTTTTCGGGCCATATTCCCCTCTTTCCTCCGGAATGCGCCTCATGGCCGCGGGCCTACCCCACCAGGCACAAAATATTCCCCGTGGTGTTTTGCAATATCTTGGAAGCATGGCTTCCCATAAGGAAGGGCTTCTGCTCGCGGAAGCTTCTCTTGCCCATGATAACTATCTGGAACTTGTGAACTTCAATTTCGTTTAAGAGGTCGCGCGCAATACCCTCTTTAGTCTGAAGTATCAGCCTTTGCACGCTTTTATCCGAAACCCCCCTCTCAAGCAGCAGATCGCGTCCTTCCGACATGTACCCGCTTACTAATTCGGTCCAGTCGGCCCGCCATTTTTCGATTCTGTTCAGCCTCTCCTGCTGCTCTGCCGGGCTGAGGATGTGGCCGTCATCCCAGAACGTCGGCGGTATAGGGGGTATAATGTGCATGAAGGTGTAGTCCAACCCCTGGCAGGGACCGAGCAGGTCGGCCGTATAGTAGGAAAGCTCCCTGACCTCCGGCACTCCTTCCATTGCAATCATTGCCTTCATGGATTCGTTTATGGGCGTATCTACGATCCATACGGCCTTGTCTCGCGCATACTGGGCGACCTTTCCCGAGATGCTCCCGAGCAGCAGCGCCTCAACCTGGCTTCTTCCTCGCCTGCCGACGACTATCGTGCGAATTCTCTCGGCATCAGCCATCTCGATGATGTCCGTGGCTGGGTCCAGACTGTCGAATTTCAACCTGGGCTCGACGTTGGCTTCCGGAAAACCGGCCTCGGTCAACCTGCTCAAAGACGCCTTGAGAACGGCTTGGCCTACTTTTTCCTGATCTTCGGAAGGGAGCCTGCGGCTCTCTTCAATGTCCATGCAGATGTCCCCCGGGAGAAGAACAGCAATTTGCTGAACGCAATGAAAAAGCACTATCTTCAAATCTTGCTGGTCCCTGAACAGTCGTCCCACGATCGACACCGTCTCGAGCCCTCTCTGAGTTCCATCCACTGCCAGAAGTATTTTCCGCATTCGCTTCCCCTTTCGCTGCGGTTAAATTTAGGCTGGACCTTTCGCCGAGGGAGTACCATGTGACGTAAGGTCAGGCTATGTCCACATCTTACCACAGTGCCGCATAGGCGCAACCAACAATGCTGAACAGTGAAGGCTTAAGAACCACTCTGATTTGGTTAACGTGATATTTCAGCATGGTACGACCATTTCTCTTTTCAGGAATGTGTCTATCCCATCAAGAGAATGAACCACTTTACAAGGCGGCAGACTTTTCATGAAAATATGTCCGTAGCTTTTGGTGAGCATACGGATATCAAAAACCGCTATAACTCCCCGGTCCCTCGATGAGCGAATGAGCCGTCCTATCCCCTGCTTCAACTGGATGGCGGCCCTGGGCACCTGGTAATCGTAAAAGGCGTTGCCGCCGTTGCGGTTGATACGATCGAGCCTGGCTGCCAGCACCGGGTCGTCAGGTACTTCGAAGGGCAATTTGTCAATGATCACGCAACTCAGCGCCTCTCCCGGCACATCGATTCCCTGCCAGAAGGAACTGGTCGCCAGAAGGACCGAATCGACCCTGTCCTTGAATTCCTGGAGAAGCGCCCGTTTGGTTTTTTGGCCCTGGAGGAGGAGGGGGAAGGCAAGCCTGCCCTCGAAGAGTTTGTAAACCTCATGCATGTTCCTGTAGCTGGTGAAAAGGAACAGGGTCCGCCCGTGCGTCTTTTCAATGATTTTAGCGGCCTCCTCTGCCATCCGGGCGCAAAAGGCGCCTTCATTGGGCGCAGGGAAGCGCGTGGGTATGTATGCTATGACCTGCCGCTCATACTCAAATGGCGAGGGCACCAACAGCTCACGGCTTCCGGCTGGCACCCCAAGTGAGTTCCGCACGTACTCGAATCCCCCGGCTACGGACAGGGTGGCGGACGTCATCGCCACGGAGGACGCAGCAGGGAAAAGAAATTCGTTTAGCAATGGCCCGACGTCTACGGGAGTTGCGTTGACAAACGCCCCCTGCTGAGTAAGCTCGTGCCAGTACACGAAAGATTGGTCTTTCTGTTCGACCAGCAATTTGAGCGCCGAGGAAAGTTCGCATGCGCGCCTACCGCAGGCGACAAGGTTTTCCGCCTTTTCGGCAAACGGCTCAGCCATTGCGGGAAGCTCATCCAGGCAGTGAGCAATTTGCCGGCACGTACCGGAAAAATCACTTCCCGCTTTATCCGGTTCGAACCGAAAGCGCCCTGCCGTTTTTCCGGGCTGAACCAGATTGTGGTGGAAAAGACGGCTCAACACCTCAATCTGTTGACCGACAGTCTGAAATGCCTTCAAATCGAGCTTCTTTGAGGCGCTGCGGACATGCTTCAGGATGTCCTGGCCTAGCTGGGCTAAAACGAAGCTGCTGAAGTGTATCCCAAAATACTCGCCGGCAACGTCCTCCAACTGGTGGGCTTCGTCGAAAACGACGGCGCCGTATTCCGGAATGACTTCCCCAATACCTCTTTTGCGGAGCGCGAGGTCTGCGAAGAACAAGTGGTGATTTACCAGCACTATGTTGGCTTTTACCGCATCGTTTCTCAGACGTGTAAGATGACACCTCGAAAATTCCGAACACTGCTGGCCCAGGCAATATTCGGAACTCGAGCAGACTTCGTTCCATGTTCGGAAGTTATCGGGCAGCCACTCGATATCGGAACGTTCCCCTGTTTGTGATGTTGCCGCCCACTTCTGGAATCGGCGAAAAAGCTTCGCCTCCTCCTTGTTCCAGAGCGTGGGCTGATAGGAGAACTCCAGGAACCGGCGGCGGCACAGGTAATTCCTGCGTCCCTTTAGGCAAACGGCTTTCAGTTTTGGGTCGACGTTTTTCTTGAGGAAGGGAATATCGTGATCGAGGATTTGGTCCTGGAGTGTTTTGGTGCCGGTCGATACTATCACTTTTTTCCCGCTGAGGATTGCCGGCACAAGATATGCCAGGGTTTTGCCCGTGCCGGTCCCGGCCTCCGCCAGGAGCGGGGTCCGGGATCGGAAACATTCGAAGACGGCCTGAGCCATTTCAAGCTGGCCCTGGCGGTACTCGAAATCCTGAACTTTTGAGGCCAGGACCCCTTCCGGACCAAAATATTTTTTCATGAGATTCCTTCAAACACGGACTTCAGCCCATCCGTCCGTGTCACAGCTTCACCTGCTGGACGAAAATAATGCTCGGGTGCGCCCTCAATGTTTCAAGCGCCTCCATGGGTGCTTCGTTATCGAGCCGGATGATCGCTAAAGCCCTGTCCATTTCACGGTTGCGAGCGAGGTGCATATTGGCGATATTCACTTTGAAATTGCCCAGAGTTGTCCCGATGAGGCCGATGGTGCCCGGCTTGTCCAGGTTTTGAACGATAAGGTTGATTCCTTCCAGTCCGGCTTCCAGCAAGTAATCGTTTAACCGAACGAGCCGGACGCCATGTCCCTGGAAAACCGCTCCCGAAACGGAATACTCTACTTTTCCGGGACCTTCCACCCTTACGGTAATCTCCCCTGTATATCCCCTGGATTGCGAAGTGGTGGACGCAGTGAGCTCTATCTGGCGCTGTTTGAGAAGAAGAGGCGCGTTTATCAGGTTAACTTTTTCGGCCATGATCGGGTCGAGCAGCCCCTTGATAACGGTCTGCGTCAGGGGCTGTATGGGAAGTTCCCCAAAGTCCGGGCCGGCGTAAGTTATCTGCAGCTTCAACACCGGCCTGCAAAGCTGTCCCTGAAGCCGGCCGAGACGCTCGGCAAGAACCAGGTACGGCCTCAGCCTTTCATAATCCTTCATGCTGATCGACGGGAAATTAACCGCGTTTCGGATCAGGCCTCGTTGCAGGTAGTCCAGGATCTGCGAGGAAATCTCCATAGAGACGTTTTCCTGCGCCTGTTGACTGGATGCGCCCAGGTGAGGGGTAAGAATTACGTTGGGAACGGTGAGCAGAGGGCTTCCGGTAGGAGGTTCTTTTTCGAAAACGTCAAGTGCGGCCCCGGCCACATGCCCGTTGGAGAGAAACTCGAGAAGAGCATCCTCATCTATTAAGCCGCCTCGAGCGCAGTTGACGATGCGCACGCCGGGCTTGGTCCTGGCAAGGCTCTCGCGGTTGAGTATCCAACGAGTCTCATCTGTGAGCGGCGTGTGCAGGGTGATAAAGTCAGATGCTGCGAGCAGATCGTCCAGTGAGACATACTCGACGCCCAACACTGCCGCCATCTCGGGCGCTACATGCGGGTCGTAGGCAAGGACCTTCATCTTCAATGCGAGCGCGCGGTCGGCAACAATCGAACCAATCTTCCCAAGGCCCACTATCCCAAGGGTCTGGTGATAGAGCTCAGTGCCGACAAATTTTTTCTTTTCCCACATTCCTTGACGCATCGAGTCGGTAGCCTGCGGGATGTGGCGGGCAATGGAGAGCATCATGGCCAGAGTATGCTCTGCGGCGGCCATGGCGTTCGCCCCGGGGGTGTTCATGACTAAAATCCCGCGCGCGCTGGCCGCTTCCACGTCGATATTGTCGACGCCGGTGCCCGCCCTGCCGACCACCTGGAGCCGCTGAGCGCTTTCGATAAGATCGGCTGTAACCTTGGTGCGGCTGCGTACTATCATTGCGTCGTAACCTGGCAGGATGACCTTGATTTCAGCCGCATCGAGGCCCTCGGGCATGTCCGCCTCGACCCCTTCGGTCGAGCGCAAAATCCTTAGACCGCTTTCATCGAGTCCGTCGCAAATTAGAATTTTTAGCATTTTGAACCCAATCCCTCAAAAAGGTGAGGAGTGGAGGGTGAAAATTGGCTACCCTTCCTTCAATTCTTAATTCCCAATTCCTAATTCCTGATTACCCCAAGTATGCTTTCTGAATGTCCGGATTTTGGGACAGGGCCTGTGATTGGCCCTCGAGCACAATTTTCCCGGCTTCCATAACATAAGCTCGATGTGCATACTTTAAAGCAATTCGTGCATTTTGTTCCACTACTAAAAATGTGGTGCCGCTCCCGTTGAGTTCTTTTATCACCCTGAAAAGTTCGCTCATCAGAAGAGGTGAAAGTCCCATCGAAGGCTCATCGAGCATGACGAACCCGACGCCGCTCATAAAGGCGCGCCCAACAGCGAGCATCTGCTGTTCACCACCGCTAAGCAGGTCCCCTCTTTGAGACTTGCGGTCGGCAAGACGCGGGAACAGTGCAAAAACCCGTTCGAAGTCCTTTTGTATCCGGTCGCGGTCTTTCCTCGCATATGTTGCCAGTTTCAGGTTTTCCAGGACACTAAGGTTTCCGAAAATATGCCTGCCCTCCGGTACGAGACCAATCCCATACCTGGAAACAAGGGTATGCGCGGGGACCGGAAGAAGGCTAGCGCCGTTGAATTTAATTTCGCCCTTGCTGACACGGGGTCCCTCGGGAGGTGGAAGGCGCATTATGCTCATAAGAGCAGTGGATTTGCCGGCGCCGTTGGCGCCAAGAAGCGCGACGATCTCACCCTTGTCCACACGGAAGGATATTCCATGCAGCGCCTCGATATTTCCATATTTTACGTGAAGATCAGTTACCTCGATCATGACCGGGTTCTTCTTCTCCCAGATAAGCCTCAATGACGCGAAGGTCCTGCCTGATTTCATCGGGCCGGCCCTCGGCGATCGTTTCGCCGAAATCGAGCACTTTCATCTTTTCGCAGACGTTCATCACCACGCGCATTTGGTGTTCTATCAGGCAGATGGTCAACTTGAATTCGTCTCGAATCCAGCGGATCGTCTCTATAAGCTGGCCGACTTCACCGGGATTCATTCCGGCGGCCGGTTCGTCGAGCAGCAGGAGCCTGGGCCGAAGCGAGAGCGCGCGGCCTATTTCCACGCGCCGCTGAAGCCCGTAGGGAAGGTTTTTCGGAAACTCCAGCGCGCAATGCCGAAGCCCCAGCAAGTCCATCAGTTCCTCAGCCCTCTTTTTGACTCGCCTCTCGCTGCTTATAAAGCTGGACGTGCGCAGCACCGTGCGTAAAAAGCCGCACCCGAGCTGATGATGCTGAGAGACGCAAAGGTTTTCGGAAACGCTCAGGCTGTTCCAAAGGCGGATATTCTGAAAGGTGCGCGCGATTCCCAGTGCCGTAACCTGATGCGGCCGCAGGCCTCTTATATCGCGGTCCATAAACCTGATTTGACCTTCCGAGGGACGGTAAAACCCGCTCACCAGATTGAATACGGTCGTTTTGCCCGCCCCGTTGGGGCCTATCAGGCCCATGAGTTCGCCGCCTTCCAGGATCAGATTGAGGTCGTATACCGCCCTCAGGCCGCCGAAATAATGCGTCAGGTTATTTATTTTGAGGAGAGCCATGCATAAAATCCCACGCGGTAAACCCTTCGTGAAGGCAAACCCTTCGTGAAGGCAAAAGAAAAAGTAAAAAGGCAAAACGGGCCTTCCTTTTGCCTTCTACCTTCTACTTTTGGCCTTTTGCCCTATAAGGCCCGTCCCTCTTTTGGCCCAAAATACCTTTGAAGCTTTGGAAAAATGTCCGGAAGTTCGCGATTTCCCATGATCCCCTCCGGTCTGAAAAGCATCAGAAGTATGAGTAAAAGAGGCACCACGACCCATTTTATGATCCCAAGGGGCCTGAAGGCCTCAAGGGCGAGTGTGAAGATGATCGCGCTCATCACCGATCCGCTTAACGATCCCATTCCGCCGAGATAAACCATCACCAGCACCTCGGTCGATTTCATAATCGTAAAAGTCCCCGGATTTATGTATCCCAAAACGTGCGCGAAGAGCCCTCCGGCAACTCCCGCCAGACCGGAAGAGAGCATGAAAGCCACGATTTTCAAACGCCGGGTGTTTATGCTCATCATCTCGGCCGCGATTTCGTCATCTCTGAGCGCGACAATGCCTTTGCCGTAAGTGGAATTTACGAGCCGGTGGATTATCCAGACAGTCACGCCAACGCATATAAAGATCCAGATCATGGTCCACGGAAGATTTAAGACCTTCTGCATAGAGTCGATCACGTTGCGCATGCCCATGAATCCTCTTGCGCCGCCGATCGGCTGAATGTTTTCCACGGAACTTTTGACTATATAGGTGACAGCCAGGGTAATGATCGCAAGGTAGTCGCCCCGCGTATTAAAAGAGGGTATTGCGACGAGCAGACCTGCAACAGCAGCCGCTACCCCACCGAAAATCAGCGTAACCGGAAAGAGATAAATTGCGCTCGACGGTGAAAGCAGGGGCGGCCCGAAAGTCGAGCTGCCGGCGAAGAGCATCACGTTTAGAATGGAAGTGACATAGGCGCCTACGGCCATAAATCCGGCATGTCCCACCGAAAATTCGCCCATGTAGCCATTGACGATGTTGAGAGAAGCCGACAGGATTATATTTATCCCCACATACATCAAAACGAGCTGCACGTAAGCATTCAAGATGCCGAGTTTAGAGGCGGCGACTGCCAGGATGCAAAGAGTAGCGTAGGAAAGAACGGAACTGTAATTACGCATGGATGCCTAAATTTTTGTGGCCCTTGCCACGCCGAAAATTCCCGTGGGCTTTATGCTCAGGAACACCAGCAAAATGCTGAAGGCGATAAGGTCTCGAAGTGTCGACGGAAAGAATGCCGCTACGAATATTTCAATGAAACCGAGAAGAAATCCCCCTGCGATTGCCCCGCGGATCTCCCCGATTCCGCCGAGAACTGCGGCAATGAAAGCCTTCCAGCCCACCAGCGCCCCCATGTAGGGGTCGAGGACCGGGTAGGCGGTGGCGAAAAGAACACCCGCAACGGCTGCAAGCGATGATCCCAGGACAAAAGTAAAGACAATGACCGTATCGACGGGAATTCCCATCAGCGGCACCGCCATCCTGTCGTAGGAGATGGCGCGCATGGCCATTCCGATCCTGGTTTTGCGCACTATTGTCTCGATCAGTATGAAAATGAGCACCGTCGTGAGAATCACCAACACCTTGATATTTGTGAAGGTTATGCCCGCAACGTTGTGAGCCGTATTTGAAAGGAGTTGAGGGAAGCTGCGGCGGCTCGCTCCGAGGATGGCCAGATTGCCGTTTTCAAGGATCAGCCCGCACATCAGCGCCGTGATGACCAAATACAGGCGCGATGCGCCTTTGCGGCGGAGGGGACGATAGGCGACCCGCTCGATGGCGACTCCGACCCCCGATGTAACTATCATGGTGATTATTACGGTCAGGCCGAAAATCAGGACATGCGGCAATCCGGGGGAAAAACCGGCATAATGCCCGAGCAGAAGGGTGGCAACGAAAAAGCCTACGTACGCCCCCACCATGAATATATCCCCGTGGGCGAAATTGATCAGAAGCAGGACTCCGTAAACCATGCTGTATCCCAAGGCGATGAGGGCATAGAAACTTCCCCACTGCATGGCGTTGAGCAGGTCCTGGAAAAATGTCTCAAAAAGCAAAAGATTGGCTCCCTTAAAGCTGCAATCGCAAGTAAAACACCAAACGTTCACTAGGGACATGCCGACTTATAGAACTCGAACTCCCCCTTATCGCTGATTTTGACGATTACAGCGCATTTGGCTGGGTTTCCGCCGGAGGTGAAGGTCATCTTGCCCGTTATACCCCCGAAATCCTTTACCTGAGTGAGTCGATCTTTAACGGCGTCACGGTCATTGTCGATATCGCCGGTAAGGCCGCCAGTGTTCTGAATAGCCAGGCACATAAGATTTATTGCGTCCCAGGTGAGTGCCGCTACGTCGTCGGGAACATCGCCGTACTTTGCTTTGTATTTGTCAATGAATTCTTTGGTGGCTCCCCTGGCGCCCGCGGCGGCATAATGAGTGCTGAAAAAGGACCCTTTGCAGGCGTCGCCGCACAGGTTCATCAATTCGGCCGATCCCCAACTGTCGCTTCCAAGTATGGGCTTATTCCACCCGAGTTCCCGTGCCTGCCTCACGATGAGGGGAACTTCGTCATAGTATTGCGGTGTAAATAGAACGTCCGCGTTCGATTTTGATATTTTAGTCAACTGAGCGCTGAAGTCTTTATCTCCATGGGTGAAAGTTTCGAATGCAACGACGGAACCGGGTCCGTTCACCTTTTCAAAAGCTTCCTTGAAAAACTCTGCCAGACCCTTTGGGTAGTCGCTTGAAATGTCATAGAGAACAGCCGCTTTTTTGGCCTTGAATTCCTCAGCGGCAAACTTCGCCACAACCGGTCCCTGGAAATGGTCCAGGAAACACGCCCTGAAAACATAGGGCCTGTTTTCGGTCGTACTGGGGTTGGTCGACCAGGGCGAGATCATGGGGGTTTTGTTGGCGTTGGCGACTTCGCCGGCAGGTATCGCCTGTTTGCTCGCCTGTGGGCCGATCATTCCCAGCACCCGGTCCTGGATAATGAGCTTGAGGGCGGCGGCAACCGCGGATTCGGCCTTTGCCTCGTTGTCTTCATAAATGAATTCGAGCTTGTAGGTCTTGTCACCCACCTTGAGTCCGCCGTTCCCGTTGATTTCCGCAAGCCGGATTTGCGCGGCGTACCGGGAAGATTCACCGACCTTGGGAATGTCTCCGGTCATCGGGATATTAAGACCAATCTTGATAACGTCGGCGCTCCAAACAAGAGTCGCGAACGCGAAAGCCAAAATAAGAACCAGTCCCGTGATAAAGACCAATTTCCGCATGCTGTCCCCTTTGGTTTGAGCAGATCAGAATAATTGAACGGTCCGAAAACGGGCGTTTTGCTGGATCTGAGAAAGAGAAATTGAGATTTTAACCGTTCGATCTCTACCGCATAACAGGAAGAGCTGTCAATCGACAACTATGTGCCCTGTTCCGCGTGAGACTCAAAATAAAAATATACGGCACTGACACAAAGTTTTTACTTCTCCGAAATCAAATCGTAACATAACTGCTCTAGGTTGAGGCAGCTACAAAAAGTTTCAAAGCGACTCTTCGGTAAACGGGGTACTTTGCTGACCTACGGATTAGGGACCAGAAAGCCCCAGCCATAAGCGCTCTTTGCGCCGGGCTGGGGCTTTTTTTTTGGGGCCCTGCAGGGTCGCAATCGGAGTTTTTGGACTGCCTGTCTTTCTGCTGGGGGCATCTAAAGAGGACCAAGAAGGAAAAATATTTTACGGTCTCCTGCTTTTGTTGCAGAGGACCAAAATGGATAATGTACTTCTAGTTTTGAGATTTTGGGGGGAACAGATCATGAGGGGCAGTTTGACGATTTTCGCAAAGTTGATGATGGGGGTGGCACTCCTTGCGGCCGCTGTGGGAATGACGGCAGGGGAGGCGAGGGCTGATTTCACGAGCACTAATTTTGTCGATCTGGGCGCCTTTCAAAATACTTTGACGCCCTACCCTCAATTTGACGTGAGCAGCGGCTCCGGAGTGGTAGATTTCCAATACGCCAAAACAGGCCACATCTTCACAATCACCAGCACGGCCAGCAATGACCTCACGACGTATCGAGGGAGCAGCGGCCAAAGCAACACCATGCTCGGCGGCCAATTCAATATCAACATCTCGGCCTGGGAAAACGGATCAACCTGGACGGTAGGATCCGGCAGCGCCGGCAACGACCTCACTGTAACCGCAACCGGGTTTACAGGCGGCAGTAATCCCCCGCAGTACAGCGGCACCCTGCTCACAGGGACATTGGAAAGTTTTGGAATCAAGGAAGTCAGTGAAACCGGCACCGGCACTCCCAACGATTTTCTGGAATTCTATTTCAAGGTGACGGGGGGGGCTATGGCTGGCTCGTTTGGCGGTGTCAACTCTACGGTCGGTATTTTCTTCAATACGGCCGGCACCTATGTCAACCTCGCTTTCGACGGCAATAACTTCTCTCAGACGGCGGAGCCGCTGGACGGCGCCGGCTATTTGGCTGAGGAGGCTACCACACCCTTGCCTCCATCGTTCCTCATGTTCATGTCAGGTCTCATCGGCCTTGGGGTCCTGGGCAAGTTTCGAGGAGCACGGACCTAGTCTGAGAATTCAGTATGACAACCCGCCGGGGGCCGAGGATACAAGCGCGAAGCCAATCACCATCAGCCTCGGCCCCCTATCTGATTCGAACCTTTCCATGTGCGTACCCACGGCAATTATGCGAGCAGACTTTTGTCTCATACCACAGGATTCCTCTTTCTACGTATCGAGTCTAATTGAGTGGTCCACCGAGCGCGACGAAGACTATCCAACATAACTTTAATAAAAATAACGAAGAGGAGAACGGAAATGAAATTTGGAAAGAATTCCTTTTTTGCTGCGGCTATCGTGTTGATGGTCGTTGTGTTTGGGGCCTGCGGGACTGGTCGGGCGCAACTTCTCAACAACCGCATTGACGCTCCGATCATCAGCAGTTACGGAGAGATCAATTTTGACCCCACTACGGGGATATTATCAACCGATCCAACCCAGACCTTTTCCGTAGCTTTGTACACGCAAGACGGCGGTGCGCCGATCTATTTCGATAATTACGCAGCGCCCCTGTCGATCTCGATACAGGTCGACCAGAACGGCAACCTGATTGACAATACGAGCGATAATCCCGACATTACAATATCCGGGAGCATCACCATACCCGGCGTGGGAAGCTACTCCGGGGTGCTTCTCACCGCCCATGCCACCGAATTTGGCTGGCAAGCCGCCAATGGGCAGGACATAACCTATAATTCATTCGACTTCCGTTTCACCATAACCGGCGGCCAACTTGCATTCCTTTGGGATGGCGACGACCTGGGCGTCAGCTTCCAGTTCAACCCCACGGGGAACAACGAAACCTTCACTGGTTCTTTTACCACTCCATTTTACGGCTACTTCTCTGATACCAGAATCGGCGGCATTCAGCCCACGCCTCTGGGATGCACCGGCGTGGTCACGAATATGGCTATCGACAATTCCCAGCCCTTCAATACCGTCGATTCGAATGGACAGCCCATTTATCCTATCATCTCGGCTGCCGATACTGTGACTTTCAGCCTCAACGTAAGCGACTGCGACAGCAATCCTGCTGTTATCGGAAGAATCAAGAGCAAGGGGCTGTGTTTGGGCCGTCCCTGGGCCGGCAGCAATCGAACGAAAATAACTCTCCAGCCGGGCGCCACGGCGTTCATTGATCAGAACAATTTTAATCCGAAGTATGCCAAGCTTGTGGAATCAAATATCTGCATGCACAAGCAATGGACCGCGACTCCGGTCGACCTGACTTTCGACGTCCTGTTGAGAGAGGGTTGCGACGCCAAATCCGTTTTCGGCCCGGCCTTCGTCAAGTGCGCCTGTGTCAGCATCAAGGAGGAAGTGAGCAAAGACGGCGGAAAGACTTATCAGAACGCCAATAACCCCTGTGACGCCCCCAACATGACTCTCAAGAAAGGGGTGACATCTCTCTACTATCGTTATACGGTCTCCAACCCCTGCGCGGCAGACCTTCAAAATGTCCAGATCGCAGACCCCGAATTGGGTATTAATTATACTCTTCCCGGCACGCTGGCTGCCGGCGCGACCCAGGTCATCGACTACAACACCATCGCAGCTTTGATAGTGCCGCCGGCGAATGTCTGCCAGTCCGCCAACATCTTGACTAAACAATGCGGCACGGCCGCCACGGCGAGCACCTCCGCTTCTCCACAATGTGTAACGAACGGGACGGTCAATTACGACCCGAACGCGGCAACGGTTACGGCGAACGGGGTGGCCGACCCGAGGCTGAATATTTTGCAGCAGCCGACGATCACCGTCACCGACCAGGACAGCGCGAATATCAAGTGCCAGTAGGAAGAGGCTGAAACTCAAACTCCCCAAGGGGCATATCAATGAACTCAACAGGCCGCCACGAAAGCATTTGCTCTCGCGGCGGCCTTCCTTTTTCAGAACTATAGTTATTTTTCAGGACTAGTTCGCAGCCGATCAGAGGTAAAGTCATGAAGAGGTTTGTAAGGGCCCTCCTGTTTGTCGGGCTCACGGCAGTGGTTTGCATTGTCGCCCCGACCGACGCCTCTGTTCAGGCGAAATGGATTGCCCTTGGAGGAAACGGTTCGGCCAATCCTTACAGCATTCAGGTCACTGAAACCGGTCCAACGGTTTTGCGGCTCAAAATCGGCATCAACGGCTTCAACCTGGAAAGCGCCGGTGAATCCGCCACCCAAACGCGGTGCGTAACCCTGCCCGGCCTTACATCCATGAGAGAAGCCGGATCCCCGGACCTGCCGCGCCTGGTTCGGGCGCTCCGCATTCCGGATGGGACCAATCCAAGGTTCGAAATCGTCGAGCAAAAACAGCGTACTTTTAAAAATGTTCAAATCGATCCGTCCCGCGGGCCGATTGTGATCGGGCAGGACCCCTCGACAATAAAGCTCACCAAAGGCGCGCCGTACGAGTTGGATAGTTTTTACCCGTCAAATGTCTTTGATCTCGCAGAGCCTTTTCAAATTCGCGACACCAAAGGGGTGAAGGTCGTATTCGCGCCTTTCCGCTACAATCCTGTCCAGAAACAGCTTAAAGTAACCACCTTGCTTGTGGTGGACGTAATCTTCGATCCGATTTCCCAGACCCGGGCCGCCGCAACTGCGGGAACGATCGGGCGCAAGCACAAGCGCTCTCAAGCCTTCGACCGGATCGAGGCAAGCATTTTTTTGAACGGCCCGACGCCGCCGGAACCTGCAGGCGCTTCTTCGGGCACGATTGAAGCACCTCAAGCGACCGACAGGGCCGGCGCAGCGGTAGCCGTATCCAGCGGCGATACTATGCTGATCATCACGACTTCCAAGTACTCGGCGACTCTACAGTGTTTCATCCAGTGGAAGCAGTCCCAGGGGATCAATGTGATACTGGATACTACTTCGGCTTCGGACGGAGTCAGCGCCATTCAAAACACAATCCAGTCAGCATACGACACGAACGGGGTGACTTACGTTATTTTGGTCGGGAACCTCCAGGATGTGCCAAGCCCATTGGTCACCCTCATCTCTCAAAAGCCTTCCGATCCCTCTTACGTCCTGCTCTCAGGCAGTGACACAGTCGCGGACGCCATCATTTCCAGGATTCTGGTGGATACGACGACGGAACTTCAAATCCAGTTGGCAAAAATAATGAGCTACGGGCAGGGTCCCTTTAGTAACGACTCCTGGGTGAATAACGCGCTGGTGGGCGCGGTCGCATCCAACCCAAACGATACCGGAGAAGCAAACTCGATAGTGAGCGCCATGCTGTCGCATCCTTTAAACTTTACCACCGCTCAGCGGGTCCTTTCAACCGATTCCAACCCAAGCACCACGGTCATCAACGCGTTTGAAGAAACTGGAATCAATATGTTCACCTACGTCGGGCACGGCACCCAAACCTCCATGTTGAGCCTGGGTTTTACGAATTCCCAGGCGGCGAAGTTGACCGATCCCCTCGGGGCTTATCCTTTCGTTCACACGGTGGCGTGCGACTTGGGCGACTTCACCTACACCACCAGCCCCGGTTGCTTCGCCGAAGCGATTCTCAATGCCGGCAAAGTTTCAGCCCCCGCAGGCGCGGTGGCCATAGCGGCGTCTCCGGAGGATATGTACGCCGGAGACGGTGACATGGGACAACAGATAGCATTCACAAATTATTACTATTCAACACAGTATGAAACAATCGGCTCGCTTTTCTTCAGCTCCACGGCCTATGCCGTAAGCTGCCTTACCGGCACGCTTGCCGAGACGCTCTACAGGCAATGGTCCCTTTTTGGCGACTGCTCGCTGCCCATTCGGAAGCTCTCGTCGCAAACCCCTTCAGTCTCAGTCACAGTCCCGGCCCAGGAAAATCAAGGGGCAGGTCTGCTGGCGGGGCAGGGGACCGTCACTCTCAGTAAAGCAATTACCTCCCAGCTGGTGGTAGGCCTTTCTTCGTCAAACTCGAATCTTGTCTCCGTGCCGGTGACAATCGTAGTGACGGCAGGGGCCACTTCCGCGCCTTTCGACATCAACGTCTCCAATACGCAGATCAACGGTAATCAAACGGTCCAAATTTGCTCCTCTGTTTCAGGATGGGTTTCGGGATGCGCGCAGATGGAGGTTCTCGAAGCCGGCAGCGGCCTGTTGCAGTTCTCTTCCGCATCTTACACGGCGAGCAACGGAAGCGCCGTGATCACCCTGCAGCGCACAGGCGGCACCTATGGAACCATCAGCGTCAATCTCCAGACCTCGGACGGCACGGCCAAGGCGGGTTCGGACTATACGGCGCAGAACACGACGGTAACCTTCGCGAATGGGGTAACACAACAGAGCATTTCCATTCCCATCACAATCCAATCCTACGAAGAGCCGGCGAAAACCTTTAACGTCTCCCTGAGCGGGACATATGCAGGCTCATTGAACAGCGCGGTTGTCACCATCCCATCCAATTACAGCGTCGACTATTTCACCGAACAAGGTCTTTCCGGCAGCAATCTCAGCTTTCAATCCATGTCGTTTATCCCGAACGGTTCCGCTAGTTTTTATGAGGCTTACGTGAGTCCGGTATCGACCTTTTTTACCGATCCCACCAGCGGCACTCTGCTCAACCTCGGCGACAACAGCTATGCGCAGGTCAATCTGGCCGGGGGCGCAACCGTCAGTCTTTACGGAACGTCCTATTCGACTTTTTTTGTGGGAAGTAACGGATACATTACTTTTACCGCTGGCGATACAACCTCCGTACCGAGCCTGCAAGCTCAATTTCAACTCCCTCGCATTTCAGCCCTGTTCGATGACCTGGATCCATCTTCCGGGGGTAGCGTATCATGGCAACAGCTCACGGACAGAGTCGCTGTAACTTTCCAGAACGTACCCCCAGCGGGAACATCCAACAGCAACAGCTTCCAGGTGGAACTATTCTTCGACGGCGCCATCCGGATCACATGGCTCGAAATCCAGGCCTCCAATGCACTAGTGGGGTTATCGGCCGGTGGGGGACAAGTACCGCCCGGTTTCGAGCAGAGTATTCTTCCCAACTACGGAGCATATTCCTGGCAGGTAAGCCTGAATTTGCTGAGGACTCTGGGTTCGGGATCGGTAAATGGTAATGCGGGCTTGCTGAAATCGGCGGGAGCTGTAGCCATCCAGACGCCGTTATTTTTCGATCTTGGGGTGGCATTGTCTTCGAGCGATTCAACCAGGCTCACGGTCCCTGCTTCAATCACGATACCCGCCGGACAGACGCAAGCTCAATTCGACCTGAACGTAATCGCTAATTGCACGGGGGACGGAAGTCACACGGTCACGATTACGGTTCTCGCCCAAAACAGCCCTGCCGTCCAAAATTCACTCAATATTATAGACACAGCCATTCCGGGCGATCTTAACGGTAATTGCGTTGTCGACTATGACGACCTGGTCATCCTTCTGAGCTACATGGGGCAGCCTGCCCAGGCATGTCCCGCCTGCGACCTCGATGGAGACAGCGTTATCGACTCAGGTGACGTCAGTCTTCTCGAATCCTACTGCACCTGTTCGGGCTGTGTATGCCCAACCACGATACAGCGAACGGACCCGACTCTCGCGCAGTCGGTGCCGGCGCTGGGAAAATATGGTGTCGGTTTTCTATTGACGGCCTGCGTGTTGATCCTGATTGGCTGCGCGAACAGACTTAAAAACGACGGACACGGTCTAAAATGAAGGCGAGAAAAATCTGGGTCCTCCATCTGACAGGGATATAAAACAGATGGTAGGGATAGGGTGGCCAGCGGCCGGAGAAGGGTGATTTCCGGCCACTGACGACTGATGACTGATTTCCAGCCCCGCTTAATACATATCGTCCATACCGCCCATGCCTCCCATGCCTCCCATACCTCCCATACCGCCGCCGGGGGGCATCATGGGGGGACCTTTCTTCTTGGGCTTCTCGGCAATAAGGGCTTCAGTTGTGAGCATCAGCGATGCGACGCTGGCCGCATTCTGAAGGGCGAAGCGAACTACCTTGGTCGGGTCGATTACGCCTGCTTCCACCAGGTCACAGTATTCATCGGTTTCTGCATTGAAGCCGTACGCTCCCTTGCCGCCCTTTACATGGTCAACGACTACCGAACCCTCCGCGCCGGCATTGTTTGCGATCTGGCGGATCGGCTCCTCAAGGGCCCGCCTCACTATATTGAGGCCAAAGAGTTCTCCGCCCTCGAGCTTCAACTTGTCAAGCGCAGGCAGGCAGCGCAGCAGCGCAACGCCCCCACCCGGGACGATCCCTTCCTCCACCGCTGCCCTGGTCGCATTCAGTGCATCTTCGACACGAGCTTTCTTCTCCTTCATCTCCGTTTCGGTGGCCGCGCCCACCTTGATCACCGCAACCCCCCCGACCAGCTTTGCAAGCCTTTCCTGGAGTTTCTCACGGTCGTAGTCCGAGGTTGTATCCTCGATCTGGGCGCGAATCAGCTTTACGCGGCCCTCGATAGTGTCGCGCGAACCCGCTCCATCTACGATTGTCGTGTTGTCTTTGTCGATATTAATTCGCTTGGCGTTCCCAAGGTCCTTCACCGAAACGTTTTCGAGTTTGACACCCATGTCTTCGGATACCACCTGGCCACCCGTAAGAACAGCGATATCTTCGAGCATCGCCTTGCGCCTGTCGCCAAATCCCGGGGCCTTAACGGCACTAACCTTGAGAGTTCCCCTCAGCTTGTTCACCACCAGGGTCGCGAGGGCTTCGCCTTCAACGTCTTCAGCAATGATCACGAGAGGCCGGCCCATCTTTGCGATCTGTTCGAGGATAGGCAGCAAATCCTTCATATTGCTGATCTTTTTCTCGTTGATCAAGATCAGGGGGTCTTCTAGGACCGCTTCCATGCGTTCGGGATCGGTCACAAAATATGGAGAAATGTATCCGCGATCAAACTGCATGCCTTCGACCACGTCGAGGGTGGTTTCCATGCTCTTGGCTTCTTCGACCGTGATTACGCCTTCCTTGCCCACCTTGTTCATGGCTTCTGCAATGATGTTTCCGATCGTGGCGTCGTTGTTGGCGCTAATCTTTCCCACCTGGGCAATCTCTTTTTGGTCTTTGGTGGGTTTGCTGAGCTTTTTGAGTTCTTCGACGACCGCTAAGACCGATTTTTCGATCCCGCGTTTGAGGGCCATCGGATTGTGTCCTGCCGCAACCAGTTTGGCGCCTTCGTGGAAAATTGACTGAGCAAGAATCGTAGCAGTGGTCGTACCGTCACCCGCAACGTCCGAGGTCTTGCTCGCAACTTCCTTAACCATCTGAGCGCCCATGTTCTCGAACTTGTCCTCCAGTTCGATTTCCTTTGCGACCGTTACGCCGTCCTTGGTGATATTGGGCGATCCCCAGGATTTCTCGAGCACCACGTTGCGCCCCTTCGGGCCCAGGGTCACTTTGACTGCGTTGGCCAGTGTGTCAACGCCTTTCAACATTTTGTCTCTTGCCTGAGTGTCATATTTGATTTCTTTAGCCGGCATCTTTTTCGATCCTCCTTTGCCTTTGCGCCTTTACTCCAGAATACCCAGGATGTCGTCCTCACGCAGCACCAGGTAATCTTCATCTCCGAACTTGATTTCAGTTCCGCCATACTTGCTGAAGATCACACGGTCGCCCGGTTTTACCTGCAACGGGATGACTTTGCCGTCTTTGAGAACGATTCCGGCCCCGACTGCGATCACTTTGCCCTGTTGGGGCTTTTCTTTGGCGGTATCAGGGATAATGATACCTCCAATGCTCTTGTCCTGTTCCTCAAGACGTTGAACGATGACTTTGTCATGAAGCGGTCTGTACGCCATAGGTGCTGCACTCCTTGATCTTTAGGGTGGGTTTTGCTTAAAGCACACACGATACTAGCACTCTTTTTCCCTGAGTGCTAATCAATATAAAACGGAGACAGGAAAAATCAAGCGGGAAATTGAGGTATTGAGGAATTTAGGCAATTCAGGAATTAGGGGATTGGGGAAGTTTTTAATCCCTAAATTCCTCAATCCCTAAATTCATAATGATGCTACGAAACGATCTTACGGCCTCTGCAATATTGGGCGCTCCGGTAATCGCAGTCACCACGGCGACCTTTTTTGCCCCCATCCGCAGGACTTGGCTTACGTTGGACTCCTTTATACCGCCCATAACAGTAAACGGAATTCGGAGATTGGAGGCTATTTGGGCTATCGCCCCCGGGCCAAGGAAGCGGTCTACACCTTCCTTGGTCCCAGTCGGAAAGATCGGTCCGATATTGACGTAATCGGCGCCTTCTTCCTGCGCCCTGAGGGCCTCCTCCAGGCTGTGAGAGGACGTGCCGATGATCAGGTCGGGCGCGATCTTTCTTGCAGCCGGGACCGGAAAATCATCCTGCCCGAGATGCACGCCGTCAGCACCAACGGCGATAGCCACATCCACGCGGTCGTTTACGATGAACAGCATACCTGCCTTTGCGGTGCGCTCTCTGAAAATTTCGGCCAACCGGAAAAAATCCCGCTCGCAAAGGTTTTTCTCCCTGAGTTGAACAATCCGCGCTCCGCCTTCAATAAGGCCGGCCAGGACTTCGAGGTCGGAACGGCCGCAGGAAAGCCGCTCGCACGTTACCGGATAGATATCGACCGTTTCAAAAAGGGACCTTCTTTTTTCTCTGTCCATAGGGTAACAGCATAAGGTAAGGCATACCAAAAAGCAAACACTCCAACGGGGCAGTGGGTCGTACTCTGGACTTATTCGGCATAGTCTTCCTTGAGCCGACGATAGCCCTGTCCAGCCAGGGAAACTGATGAAGGATGACGATGCAAAAATGATAGAGACACGCGTGCTCGCTTTGATTAATATGTTCGGGATTTTCCGGAATTAAACTCAACGGGGGACTGAAAGATTTCGGGGGCGGAGGAGAGAGCCGATACGGCTGCCAAGGAGGGGTGAGATGGAATGGTTATTCAGGACTGAGGACACGTGGCAGAACCTGATTGTACGGATCAGCCTCGGGGCGGTTATGTTCCCGCACGGGGCAATGAAACTTTTGGGATGGTTTGGAGGCAAAGGCATTTGGGCCACTGTGGGTTTTTTCTCTCAAAGCTACCACGTTCCCGCGTTTTTGACTTTGCTTGTCATTGCGGCCGAATCGCTTGGCGCGGCTGGTCTGATTTTAGGTTTAGTCACCCGGCTCTGTGCATTCGGGATCTTTTGCGACATGATCGGAGCAATTTACCTTGTCCACTGGCCCAACGGCTTTTTCATGAACTGGTATGGCAAACAGCAGGGAGAGGGATTCGAATATCACCTCCTGGCATTAGGCATGGCGCTTGCGCTCATGATCGCCGGAGGAGGCAAGGCGTCCATGGACAGGTTGATTACCGGGAAGCCTTATTATAAACGGATAAGCTTATGAGAGTTGACTCTATCTTGTCCGTAGCGCAGAAACGATATTCATGCGGGCAGCCCGGATAGAGGGCAGCGCGCCTCCCACCATTCCCATAACGACCGCAAATATTACCGAATCGGCAATTATCCGGCGGTTCAGGAGAAAGCGGAAGGTCAGCTCTGAGAAGGTGGTCCAGTTCATCGTGGAGATCGTGATCTTATTCATGAAAGAGGCGGCCGCCAAGCCGAGGATAGCGCCCAGCAGGCTCAAAAATACCGCTTCGGCCAGAAACGAAAGCAGAATGAAGGTCCGGCGGAACCCGAGCGCCCTCAGGGTCCCAATTTCCGATGTGCGCGCTGCGACCGCCGCATACATGGTGATCATAGACCCCGTAACCGCCCCCAGGCTGAAAATGAGAGTAAGGCTTATTCCCAGGATCCTGATGAATCTGGCCATCAATTCGGATTGCGCCAGATAGTATTCGTCCTCGCGCCGTGCCTCCTCCACGAGACGGGGGTCCTTCAGCACGGTTTCTTTCAATTCCGGCAGACCCGATGGGTCCCTCATCCGAATTATAAGCGAGGAATACACCGGCCTTTTGAAAGCGCCCATAAGGGTATCCACGTCACCCCAGATTTCCGAGTCGAAAGCAGTGCCGCCGGCATCCATGATGCCTGATACCGTCCATGTTCGCCCCCCGAAATTGACAGTCCCGCCCAGTCCGCCGATCCTGAACTTTTTGGCGATATTGCGGCCGATCAGGATTTCGGAGGAACCCGCGTTGAACTCACGCCCGGCAACTATTTTGATCCGGGGCCGCAGTTCGAGTGAAATCCCGCTGGTTACTCCCCGCACCTGAACATTTGACGTGGAGCTGCTCCCTTTCTTGGGCAGACTTATAAGGACAACCAGTTCGCGTGCGGCAAGCCGGCGCTGGTCCGTGTCTACCGCCACTTGGGGAAGCGATTCGATAATGGGGGCGTCGCGTCGCTCGATGATGCTCTGGACCTCGGTTTCGGCCGATCTGCGGATAAAAATGGCATTGTCCACGCTGCCTGAGGTGACCAGGGCGTCCTGGAAGCCTTCAGCAAGCATCAGGACCGTTGCGAAGACGAAAATAACCAGCCCCATGCCGCTCGCCGTTAGAAGTGTGGTGAGCCGCCGAACGAAGAGATTGCGGTAACTGTAATAAAACAAAAGCATGTCTGCAATAAACCCGTCCCATCAATCGGTAAAGGAGCTTATCCTTGCCGCCGTGTCCGGGTCAAGGGTTTCCACCAGCTTCAGTATTAGTTTCAGAGCGTTCATGTAGTCAGAAATGTCGATTATAGTATTGTGAGTATGAACATAACGAGACGGTACCGCAATGACTACTGCAGGCACCCCGGATGCGTGCAGGTGGATAGGGGCGGCATCCGTTCCGCCCTTTCGTCTTACTGCTAGTTGGTAAGGGATGGAATTCTTTTCAGCCGTTTCAATAACCAATTGGGTGAATTTGCGATTCATAATCGCAGATGAGTCCATAAGCCGGATCTGAGGACCGGAACCGATGACCGCCTGTCGTTCCTGTTTACTCGTACCGGGCAAGTCGTCGGCAGGGGCGCCTTCAACCACGATGGCCAGGTCTGGATTGGCCGAGGATGCGGTCGCTTTTGCTCCCCTCATTCCCATCTCCTCCTGGACCGTGCCGGAAAAGATGACGGTATTCGGATGGGATATCCTTTCGGTCTCCTGCGCCGCGTGCACCACCAGTGAAAGACCTGCCCGGTCATCGAAAGCCTTGGAAAGAAGCAGGTTTGGATTATGCATCCGTGCAAAGGGACTGTCCGGCACAATGGGGTCTCCAAGCCGGACTCCGAAGGCCTGAGCCTCACCCGCGTCACGGGCGCCAATATCGATGAACATTTCCTCTATATTCATCACTTTTTCGCGTTCGGCCTCGGAGAGAAAATGAGGAGGCTTAGCGCCGATCACGCCTGGGATTTCAACCCCTTCCCCGGTACGGATGCGCACCCTTTTGGCAAGAAGCGTGTGCGCCCACCACCCCCCCAGCACAACAAACCTTATAAGACCGTCGTCCATGATCGTCTGAACCATGAGGCCGACCTCGTCCATGTGTGCAGGCATGAGTATCCGGGGATATCCGGAACTGCCCTGCCTTTCACAAAAGACGTTCCCCGCCCTGTCGGTAAAGACGCCTTCTCCAAGCTCACTTCGGAAAATCCTGCGGACTTCGTTCTCCAGCCCCGGCGCCCCGTGTGCCTGGCTCAGCTTCTGGAGAAGCTCGACACCCCTTTCCTTTATCGAATCGTTCATTTTTCCCTCTCTACGCGTTCCACGGTCGGCCGTACGGCAGGCCGGGGCGGGTTCCAATGTGAGCGCGCTGCCTTCAAATCAGGTGTTACGCTGCTTTAAAGTTAATTGCGATTTTATTTTTGACATAGAGATGGAAATGAGCAAGAAAAACCTGCAAGCTAAGAAAAAAAAGGAGGATTCATGCAGTCAAAGTGTATACATCTAAACGAAAGAATAATATTCGCTCTCGATGTGGACACCGCCCAGAAGGCAAAAAAACTGGTCAAGCGCCTGGAGAGCCATATCCGATTCTACAAGGTCGGCCTTCAGCTATTCCTTGCCGGGGGGTTTCCCATTGTCCATTGGATAGCCGCGCGCGGCCACAAGATAATGTTGGATTTGAAGTTCTACGACATCCCGCAAACCGTCAAACTGGCTGTCGGTCAACTTACAGGCAAGGGAGTCACATTCGCAACGGTGCACGGAAACGAGCCGATTGTCGAGGCGGCCGTCCAGGCTAAAGCTGAGGTGAAGGTCCTGGCTGTAACAGTCCTCACCAGTTTCGGCAGGGAAGATGTGGAAAATTTTTTCGGTGTCCGATGCGGGGTGGAGGAGCTGGTGCTCGAAAGGGCAAGGCGGGCGATTAACTGCGGAGCTGAAGGGATTGTCGCCTCTGGCGCCGAAGCTCCTCGCCTCAGAAGCGAGTTGGGGCACGATTTCCTGATAGTAACGCCGGGGATTCGTCCAGTGGAAAACGACGCCGGACGAGACGATCAGAAGCGCATCGTAACTGCCGGCCGGGCAATTGGGGGCGGCTCGGATTACATCGTCGTCGGCCGTCCCATCCGTGACGCCGCCGACCCCATTTCGGTAATTGAATCCATGCGGGAGGAAATCGAGACGGCCCTTCAAAACAATTGAAGGATTGCAAATTCAGTGACGGAAATCCCAAATTCCGTGTTCGTAAGTTCTTCAATCCTCCCGCCAATTCATGCCAGCGAAAAGGGAACCGGGATATTCGAACCCGAATATCCCGGCGTCGTTTGCAGTACCACAAATCTTTGGGAGGCCGCATTTAATAGGTAGTCTTTCCTCCCTGAGGCTATTGGCGGGCCTGAAGAAGACCGCCAATAATTACTTGCCGCCACCGGTTGCGTTGGTAGAGAGGTCACCGCTGGGATTGGAACCTTTTATCCCTTGTGAAACGCCAAAGGAAGAGCTACCTTTTTTGGTGGGGGTAGCAGGTACGGCGTTTCCCGAGAGATCTCCGCTGGGATTCGAACCTTTTACTCCAAGTGGAACACCGAATGAGGAACTCTTCTTCTCGGGAGGCGTAGCCGTCACCCCACTTTTAGAGAGATCACCGCTCGGGTTGGAACCCTTTATCCCTTGTGGTGTGCCAAATGAAGAAGCAGGTGTCTTTTGGCTCTTCGCCCCCCCCTGCGTGTCCTTCGATACTTCACCAGCGGGCTGGTCTCCAGGTTTAACGCCGGACTGGGCAAAACTCAGAGTTGTAAAGCCAATTGCGAAGATGCCGACAACCGCCAGGATCGCCACGAATTTCATCCGCTTCGACATGTGTATCTCCTCTCCAATTGATTGTTGAAAATTCCCGGAGCTTCCAAAAGTTGCGATGGGAGAGTCCCCATTTATGAATTGACAGATTGTGTAATGCAGCTAACTATGTGACTCAATAATCGATAGAAGTCAACGGGAATATGCACCTACCAGCTTGTCCCCACGCTCCGTAGAGAGCTCTTCGCATTTTCGTCGCCTAACCTTGCCGCGGTTTTCAGGTCCTCAATGGCATGCCTTCGGTCGCCAAGTTCACTATATGCGACGCCCCGGTTGAAGTACGCTCTGCTATCCTCAGGATTGATCTCGATTACCTTGTCAAAGCACTCAATGGCCAGCCGATGGCTGCCAAGTTCACCATATGCAACACCCCGGTTAAGATACGCCTCGAAATGTGCTGGATCGATTTCAATGGCCCTGTCACAATCCTGAATAGCCTGCCTGAAGTTGCCAAGTTTGTCGTGAGCTACACACCGGTTGAAAAATGCATCTGCGTGCTCAGGATTAATTTCGATGCACTTGTCAAAATCATTGATCGCCTGGCGGTGATCTCCTAGTTTTCCGAATGCTATGCCACGATTATAGTAAACTTCAAAGTTCCTCGGATTTGCTTCAACGGCAATATCGTAATCTGAAACCGCATGCCTGAGATCGCCAAGTTGGGCGTAGGCAACTCCCCGGTTATTAAGAATAATGTCGTTATTTCCGGTAACGTCCAGTGCATGATTATATAATTGAATGCTGTTGTTCCAATACCCGACCTGTTTACCTGAAACAATGACGAGACATAAAATGACCAGTGCAGATGACACGAAAAGAGCCGGCTTTGGAATGCGCAATTTTGCGAAAAGTTCAGGCACGCCCCACGAGACCATGATGAACAACCCTATCGAAGGGACATAGGTATACCGGTCTGCCATTGATTGAGTGCCCACCTGTACAATCCCAATGACCGGAATGAGTGTGCCTGCAAACCAAAGCCATCCGAACGCCAGGTAGGGAAATCTTTTCGCCTCCGAAATGAGGATAAATGTTATCGCAGCAAGGAGTACAGCGGCTCCGGCCACCTGCCAGAGTGGAATAGATCCGGGATGAGGGTAAAACACGGCAAGATCGTATGGCCAGATGCTCTTTCTTATGTAGACGATATATGAGACGATGCCATTGGCGATGCGAACACCCGGTGAAAATTGTTCAAAGGATACAACCGATCCTCCAATTTTCTGAGCGGCGTATGTCAGAATACATGAGAACGCCGCAAGAGCAAAAAGCGGGACCTTTTCCAGGAGCAGAGGACCAAATGCTGAGGACTGAGTAGGACCCTGTGAGGTAACCTTTTTACTCGCTTTGCCCTTTTTCTTATCCGCAGACAGCTTCTCCTTGTCCGAGCCGGTATTTTGCTTTTCGTTCCTTGCTTCCTGCGCCCTGCTTCCCGCTGCCGGCAGTCGTCCCAGGGGCCAGTAATCCAAAAGCAATAGAACGAATGGGAGGGTTACCAGCATAGGTTTTGCCATAAGGCCCAAAGCAAAAAATATCGGAACGGCCAGATAACTTCTTATCCGCGGGTTCTCCGCATAATGAATATAGGCGGCCATGGTTAGCATCCAGAAGAATGTGGAAAGAACATCTTTTCTCTCGGCCACCCAGGCTACCGATTCCACGTGAAGAGGGTGAACGGCGAACAAAGCGGCAGCGAAGGCGCTTTTCCAGGGCGCTTTGGTCATCCTGTGAAAAACGAAAAAGAGAAACAGTGTATTTGCAATGTGGAAAAGGAGATTGGTTAGATGATGATATTTCGGTTTCAATGCAAAGAGTTGAATATCGATCATATGTGACACCCAGGTCAGGGGGTGCCAGTTTGAAGCATATACTGTCGTGAATGCCCACCGAACAGCATCAATCGTGACGCCGTGTCGAATATGCGCATTCTCAGTGACATACGTGGGATCGTCATAACTGATGAAGTCGCAACGATAAACCTGCCAAAATGCTATAAGCGCGGCTGTTGTCAAGAGGAAGTAAATCAGCCGAATTTGATTATTTCTTAACATAAAACAGGTCTCATTATATCACTCATGGGGCTTTCGCTTAAAAACTATCAATTGACTCGAACCGCGCCTCGGGGTGAAAGATTCGGCCTCTTTGTCCACCAGCCATCTGGTGAGGTCGGAATAGATATCGGCGACCATAACCGGCCGGTAGTAATCATTGAGGTAGTCCGTCAGCCAGGAAAACAGCTTTCTTTCGGATTCAGGTCGCCGAAGCCATGAGGTCGAGACCGCTGCGAGCACGAGAAACGGCGGCTCGCTCCTTTCTACCTGGGCGATCAACTCTTCCTGCATGCGCAACGCGAAGGGCTGGGGTTCCATCAGCCCGTACATGTAGATGTGCTCCGTGGCAGGCTTGCGATGAGCATAGAAGCATATCTGCGGCTCAGACCCGAGGATCGCTATACGATCGTCCGGTTTGGTGTTTTTCTTGATAAATTCTGCGATCTTTACGGATTCCGGGAATGGGTTTGCCCCATAAACCGAGCGGCTGAACCGGTCAGGGGTCGAAGTCGCAAGTACTCGTTCCACCGAAAAGACACTGGTCAGAGAAACGGCCGTCACAGCAAAAAGTATTACAAATTCTAGCGCCTTAGATCTGGCGGTATATTTGGCGGCGGCCTTCTCAAGGGCAAAGACCGCGGCGCCTGCGTAAAGGGCCGCTGCCGGCAGAAGCTGCACAAAGTAGTGCTGGCGAAAGAAAAACCCCGGGCACACTGAGAGAAACGAAAAAAGTAAAAACAGTAGGAGAAAAAGCGCAGCGTTTCGCCCGGACTCCGTGAACCAGACGCCTATCATACCTGCGATGGTCATCGACCATATAACGGGGTTGTTCTTGATTATGGGACCGATTCCAAGTTGAAAGAGTTCGAGTCCCCCCTTCAGGTCCACCTCGGACGCGTAGGCGCGAGCATACTCAATCGTCCAGAACCAGAATCTGTCGAGTACTCCCTGGCGCGCCATCAGCATCAAAATAACTGCCAGAGGCAAAGCGATTCCAGCAGCGAGGGACCCGGCATCGAACAGAAAACGTTTCCAAACGACAGGGCGGCTGCGAAACGTCGCGTACACCACCCAGACGAAACCGAACAAGGCAAAAAAAACACCGGATTGTTTCATGAGCAGGGCCAGTCCCATGCAAACCCCCGAACCCCACAAAAGCAGCCCCCTTCGCTTCGAGCCGCATCTTTTTCCTTCCCCTTGAGGATAGGTACGGGGTAAGGGTCCCCCTTTTACAGAAGGAGGCAGGGAAGATTCTAATCCTTTTTGAAGCAGCCAGGTCCCGGCGAGGGCGAATAGCACCACAAATTGAGTTGCATGGGCAAAGAGGCCAAGGACGGAATTGTCTGCCGAGGTGATGATAAAGGCTGCCCCTGACAGGGCTGCGCCCGCGGCGCCAAACAAACGCCTTGCAATCAGATAGACAATAATGGTCGAGAACAGATTAACAACCAAAAGTCCCATGTGGATGCCGACGACAGTTTGTCCAAACAAGGCCAGGATTGCGGAGTATGCGTAGTATATGCCTGGAAGTTTCATATTGGCCGCCTCACTGTAGGGTGGCACACCGTCCAGCATAAGCTGACCCATGAGGGCGTATTCGCCTTCATCACGCTCCAGGGGTACCGGCGCAGCCTGCAGCCGAACGATTATGACCGCAGCGACTGCCGCCGCCAGCACCATTAGAGATAATACGGAAAGCCAGTCTCGTCCGATAGAACGTTCTTTCAGTGGGGGCCTCCTGGCTTAATCACGAGTTATGAATAGGAATTACGAGAGAAGTCCTTCGCTCGTAATCCCTGGTTTCTAATCCTAACCGCATTTTCTGTATTTGCTCTGGATCAATTTTGCCACGAATACCAGGGCTATAAGGAATCCCACGGAAAGCGCCATCCTTGCGGAAAGCAATCGGCACAGGTCTCTCGAAATCCAAATCTCCCTTAACTCGCCAATGAAAAAGGTGATCCCGAAAATGGTTGCCGCCTCGCCAAGGGCAGTGGCGAAAAAATAGTCCCAAAAACGGACTTTCGTCAGTCCAACCCCATAGTTGATGAGGCCAAGGGGCACAAACATCAGACGGAGCAGAAGCACAGCTCTGAATCCATTGCGTTCTATCAGTTCGTCATATTTCGTCAGCCTGCTGCCTATAAAGGAACAAACAAATTCTCTTCCCAGCATGCGAGCGGCAAACCAGGAGATCACGGCCCCGGCAAGAGTGCCCGGCCACACACAGGCAAACCCGAGGTAAGGTCCGAATAGCACGGCGCCGAACCCAACAAAAACAGTTCCCGGAATAAAGAAACAGGTGCCCACAGCACAGAAGAACAGGAGGAGCGCCGGTCCCATCAGGCCGGCTTCGCCGATGAGTCTTTGAAAATGATCGGGCCTGAAGTAATCTCGCGCGGGGGTGAAGCACACCATGCAAATCGAAATCACGGCTAAGGCCAGTAGCAGCAGTACCTTGAAAGTTCCTCTTCGAAGACCGGTCTTCATTTTTATTTCGGATTCCACCATTCGATTTACCTGTAGCCCCTGTTGTTCTCATGAGCATACACTCTGGTCTTCGGAAGCCCCCTCGCGATCTCGATCGTCCTGTCATTACTTACATCATTTACGGTAATGACCAAAACGACGCAGTCCTGGGCCAGCACCTCCGAATGGGTGTGCCTGAGTGTCTTTCCGGCATTGTATGCAGGCATGACGACGATGACTTTTTTGTCCCTGAACACTTCACTTACATCCTTTTGCATACTTGGAAAATGTTGCCGGGTTGAAAGGTGTTTTTCATGGCGAGACGCGCTCCAGGACCATCAGTGGCTGAGATCCGGCCGATAAAATTGCATAGTGAAATCGAGGGTCCGGGAAATTACCATACGGTATATCAGGCGCACTCGTAATAAAGGCATGCCACCGACTTTCCTGGATCTTCCGGAGATAGACGGGATAATGGCAAAAATTCAAACTCCGCCTGAAGACAGCAAACCGCACGTTCCCCGCGTCAGTAACTCGGAAACAGGCGCAGCCGCCGCGAATCCGGTTTGGAAGATAGAACATCAAAGGTTTGTCCTCATAATTGCACAGGATTTCGTCACCAGGGTCAGCACGCCGGCGAAGAAACTCCACGGTTGTACGGTTGGGGTCGTCTTTTCCGCTTTCTGTCAAATCGTCAATAAGAAGCAGGATTTCAGGCCTCACGATTGATGAAAGATAATATTCCAGGCGGTGTTCCTGAGGGAAAGCGGCAGCCCCGGGCCAGGACGGCAGGTTCGTAACAATTAAAAGAATCGTTGCCGCCGCTGTAGCGCACGGAACCAGCCAGAGGATTTCCTTTGCCCGTGGAAGCAGTCGCGCCGATTCGACGATTGCATACGCTGCCACAATGGCCGAGAGGGTGGTAGCGGGAATGATATAACGGTAATACGGGAAAGGACTTACGAGGGCCATCCATATTGTGAGCGCGCCAACGACTCCGAGGGACAAACCTGCCAGGGAGGGCGATTGGGTATTTGAACGCTCCCCTCTTTTGAACCACAACAGGAAAATAGCTACCGGGACAATTACCAAAGGAAGCTGAAACTGATTCAGTTGGAAAAGCATCCCTATTTCGTTTGGCCACTGAAATGTCGAGTGCCTGGTTCTTCCGGCCAACTCGTAGAAGAAGCAAAAAGGAACGGTCACCGCACAAAACCCGATAAATACCCACACCGTTTCTCCGATGCGTCGGACCCCGGAGATCCCAGAGTGCAATCCAAGAATCCCAAGGACAGGCCACACGGAACCATAATCCATTTGGAACCACAACCAGGCGGTCCCGATAAAAATCAGTCCGCCCCATCGCCTGCCTTCCTGCCAGCGAAGATAAGCCTCCAGGGTAACAAGCAAGAACAAAGATGATAATGCATAGTAGCGGCATTGCCGCATGTGCATTACCCAGAATGAATTTGTCAGCACCAGGGCCACAGAGGCAAGTGCCGCAATCGGTGATGCAAGCCTTTTGCGCACGACCGAATAAAGTAATGCCGCAGTCACGGCGCCCGCCAAAGCAAAAGGCAGCCGGGCCGGGACTGTATCGGCCCCGAAAAGGGCAAGGGAAGCGGCCGCGACAATGAATTGTCCCCACGGTTGCATTACCCATGTGGTATCGGCCTTGAGGTCCCCGCGTTGAATCTCATACCTGACTGTCTCTGCCGGGTCGCCCGTCGGAAGTTTTTCCGCTTCTCCCGGATCGTAGAAATCTGCACTGATAAGGTTGCGGCCGTCATATGCAAGGGGCCGCCCATACGACATAAGCCTCTGCGCCAGCAGGGCGGTATCCGCTTCATCCTGCCACAGGAAACGAGCACCGAGATTATGGCAAAGCAGACACGCGCTTATAGTGAAAACAGCCAGAGTCGGTATAAAAGTCTGCAACGGCGCCCAAATTCTATTTAGAACTTTCGAGCGCCCCTCCGGCATATTTTTCATTCTGCACAGGTCCGCTTGAGAGCACTTGGACAATTCCCGGCATTAAAACAGCTCGGGCACACTTCGGCCTTTCCATCCTTCCGGCTGGCGTGACCGGTTGGTCTGTCCCATAACATATTCAGACGCAATTTTGCAGCGCTAAAAATGGCAGGTGATTGCCCAGGCTATTTCTTCTGCAGCGGTTTTCTTTCTTCCAACCGGTACTGCACCGTTATCCGGTCTGAGGAAGCAGGCGCCAGCTTGAGCGAGGGGGGAGAGAGGACTATCTGAGCGGTGGTCGCCCCCGATTTCGGAAGGGTGTCGAGCCGCACCGGCGAAGTGTAAACCGTTGCCACTTTCTCAAGGGTCTTGCCTCCGCCGATCACTTTGACCGTTTCCGGTGAAACATTCACTTGGGCCAGTACCGTATTTTCAGGCAGGCGGCCAATCCAATCCACCTGGACGGGAAGCTCCTTTGTGGCAGGGAGATCCAGCGTCACGTCTATAGCGGCAGGTTGTATCTTGTTGAGGGAAACGCCGGGTGGCAGAATGATATCAGCTTGCGTAATAGGGAAAGTATTCCTGCCTTCGGCGGCTTTGCTCAAGTCCACACGCACTCCCACCTGTCCGGGCGCCAGCGATTTTATGAGTGCGCTTGACCCTACGAGCTGGAGCCGGGCTTCATCTACGGAGGTATCCAGGATATCGTAGTTTGCAGGCCTGTTGACGTATTCGATAGGGACGTTCAAGGCCGTGATCGTATCCTGGCTGCGGGTAAAGCCGAACCAGATCCCGGTCATTATCAGGAAGGAAACAAAGCCGGCTGCCGCCAGCTTGAATCTCTCACGTTCCCGGCGCCGAGCGGGGCTGATGTCCTGGATTTTTAGATGCTTTTTTAACGCCTGAGAGAGCATCAGGCTGTCGGCCATTTGAGTGAGGGTGCGATCTTTGGCTACATTCACGCTGCCCCGCTCCTCCGAAACCACTACGACGAGAGCATCGGAAGCCTCTGCCAGCCCTACCGCCGCTCTGTGCCTGGTACCGTAATCTGAGGGCAGGTCCTGTCTGCGGGACAGCGGCAAAAGGACCCCCACTTCGGTGATCTGTCCGCCGACGATTATGGCCGCCCCATCATGGACCGGGCCATTCTTCCAGAAGACGCTCATCAGCATTTCGTTCGAGACTTGGCCGTTCCACGGGATTCCTCCGTGGACTACCTCGCCGAGGTCCTGATTTCCGGGAAAAACGATCAGCGCCCCGATCCGCTTTTTCGCCATCTGGAATACGCTTTCCGCTACGACATCAACCGGCGTTTGCTGTTCCCTGTTCGGAAATCCCCACAGAAATGTTCTTATGTTGCGTGCCTGGAGGGCCGAGCGAATTTCATTGCGGAACACAACAATTATGATAATGGCCGCAGCCGCCGTTATACCCCGGATAGCCCAACTGAGGAGAATCAGGCCTATGCTGGCCGCAACTTCCTGAGCCAGCCACAATGAAGTGATGCCGACCAGGACGCGAAAGGCATTGGTCCCCTGAAAAAGTACATACACCCTCCAGAGGATATAGCTGTTTATCAATATATCGACTATATCCTGCCACCGGATGGATGATATGAATATAAGAAAATGGCCCATGCAAAAGCTCCGGTCTTCAGTCCGTTATGCTGAACCGAAGTACGTCGAAAACGCGTCCGTTCTGGTCTATTATTTCAACCCGCCAGGGTCCCTTATCGGATTCGCGGAGCTGTATTACGCTGTAGGTGGCCCACTTCGAAGGATACAGACGCAGCCGGGTCTGTGTGCTCAGTTCGTCGCGCCGGAACCACCTGTGGTAAATAACCGTATGTTGCGGCACCGGATCGAAGGCTGTATAACAGCAAACCTGGCCGGACGATACTGAGAATACAAGACCCGAGTTAACCGGGGTCAAATTCTCAACCCGTTCCGACATCAAAGCCTGTTTAAGGCTGAGCTTCTGGGCCGGCTCGGCATTGGCCGGCATCTGTTCCTGTGCCGGGGCCGGGGAAATCTGCCAGGACAAGCAAAAAAGCGCCATATAAAAAAGCGCCCGATATAGTAATGTAAATGGCCTCATGGAGAATTCTCCAGCAGGTTGCGCAAGATCTTATGCCCATTTCACTACGAAGGGTATGAAGGATACATGCGAAGGCAATGAGCATCGGGCGGCAAAAGGCCGTCCAAGGCTAAAAAATATCATGCCCCCAGTTTTCGTCAAGCCCAAAAGGACGGACGAGGGGATGAGTAAAAAGGGGTGGCGTGCCCACACTGAGACATTTTGACTCGATCTACCGTGATAGGATTCATATTCAGCCATGAACAGACGTTATCCGGAAAGGCCTTTTGCGGGAGTAGGCGCGATCATATTCCGCGACGCTCAAGTGCTGCTGGTGAAAAGGGGCCGACCGCCCGCTTTGGGCAAATGGTCGATCCCGGGGGGACTCGTCGAATTGGGCGAGAGCTTGGAGGCATCGGTCCGTAGAGAGGTCGTGGAGGAGGTCGGACTCGAAGTCCGAGTGATAGACCTCGTGGCGGCGCTCGACCGTGTCATTTTGGACCAGGACGGTCGAATCGAATACCACTATATTCTTCTGGATTTCCTTTGTGAAGTCGAAGGAGGCAATCTCAACGCCGGCACAGACGCGGACGAATGCCGTTTCGTTCCTATAAAAGACCTCAACCGGTATGACATGACCCACGGGACTGAAGAAGTTATACAACGGGCCTTCGAAAAGGCACAGGATTCGAGTGTCAAAGTTTATTACCCGCCGGCCTGAGAGGCGGGTGCCGAGTTAGGGATTTAATTTTCAAATCGGCAGAAATCCACAATCAAGCCGATCAATCAATCAATCAGCACTCTCGCATCCAAAGCCAAAGCCCCCTTTCCGTCATCGTTCAGACTGACCGGGTTCAAATCCATTTCGCGGATTTGTGGGAAGTGGTGCATGAGCAAGGAGACTTGAACAAGAATGCGGGCCGCCGCCTGGAGGTCCGCCTCCCGCATGCCCCGGAAGCGACCGAGCATACGTTTTCCGGAAAGCTCTTCGAACATTTCCAGGGCCGTATCGGCATCCACAGGGGCAAGACGCATGCTCACGTCTCTCATTACCTCGACCATGATCCCTCCAAGGCCGGTGAGCACTACGGGACCAAAGGAAGGGTCCCTTTTTCCACCGATCACAAGTTCCCGTGACGCCGGGGCCATTTTTTGTACAACGATTCCCGAAATGTCATCTGAGATTTTCTGCAACCGGCGCCATTCATTCCGAACAGATTCGGCATCTGCAATATTCAGCGCTATTGCGCCTCTGTCGCTTTTGTGAAGAAGCGAAGGAGAAACAGCTTTGAGCGCGACGGGAAACCCCAACTCCCCGGATGCATCAAGGAGTTCATCCAGACTTCCTGCCATGCGCCAGGGTACGGCCGGGATGCCCGCCAGATCCAGCAAATCGAGGGCCTCATGCAGAAGCGGTTGACGCTTTCGCATCTTGATGTCTTCGAACCACTTCCCGATTTCGTCAACGGGAATAATGGATGGCGAGGTTAACACTTTAGGTTCGGGCTTTGAGTGGCGGGCGGCAACGGTTTTTTGCCATTTCGAATTAACAGAAAGGGCCCTCACGGCTTCCACACAATCCTGAAAGAAGGGAAAATCCGAGTTTTTATGCTGGTACACCCGTTCGTCAAAAGGAATTTCCAATACTAATGCGATAGGCTTTCCAAACCGTGAGGAGATCTGGGGCATTTTTTTTACCAGAGCGCGTGACTGCTCTATTTCAAACACCATCTGGGACACATGTATGTACACAACGCCGTCGACGTCGGGCTGTGAGAGGACCTTTTCCAAAATGCTGAGATGGGAATCGAGACTGTAGATGTCTCCCAGATCCAATGGATTTCCCAACCGGATGATATCTGCACGACTCATCTCCCTGGCATCATCGAGAATTTCCCGTTTCAGTGGAGGGAGATTAAAGCCGAAGGCCGCGCAAGCGTCTGCGGCTGCCACCGCGTGTCCGGCCGACCGTGACATGATAGCTAGATTATTGCCCTTGAGCGGTTGGAGGCTCAAACCTTTAGCGACGTTTATCCCCTCGATGACGGAGTTGACCCTCAGGATGCCGGTCTCATGGCAGACGGAATCGACGACCTGGTCATCCACCGCCAGAGCGGCAGTGTGAGACCTGGCGATTGTGGAACTCACGACACTGGTGTTTGACTTGTGAAGGATAATGGGCTTGGAACATCTTCCGGCAAGGTCTGCAAAGAGTCGGCCTCTTTTGAAATCTTCAAGATAGAAATATATTAAAGAGGTTTCGGGATCATCCACGAGGTAGGACAGGTAGTCCACCTCATCGAGATCGAGTTTATTTCCCATGCTGACAAATTTGCCTACGCCCACACCGGAGGTGGACAGCCTTCCGCAGAGGCTGTTCCCAATTCCGCCGCTTTGAGCAAATATGGCGGTTTTGCCTCTTCTGAATGGGGCCGTAACAGTGGTAAACGGAGCGTAAAGACAGTTAGCGGTATTTGCAAAGCCGACGCAGTTGGGGCCGATAATCCGAATGCCACACCTTTTGGCGGTCTTCATTATTTCTTCTTCAAGCAATGCCCCTTTTTCCCCTCGCTCTCGAAAGCCTGCTGAACTTATAACAGCCCAGCCTGTTCCTTTGTCGCAGCACTGAGCGAGCACATCGCTTACGAAACGCGCAGGCACAAGAACGACAGCCACTTCGGCGGTCCCGGGCAATTCGGAGACCGAGCGATAAATCGGCAATCCGGAAATCTCTCCGCCGCGAGGTCCGACCGGATAGATTTTTCCTTTATATCCAAGGTTGACAAGATTTGAGACGACGTTCTTCCCGAGGTTGGCAACGGCGTCAGAGACTCCAATTATCACAATAGATTCTGCATTGAATAGGTCATCCACGATTTCTGCTCCTGCTTGCGCTGTAGTTTTGAGCCCCGCTGTTTGAGGCTGCTAATAATACACGGAGCTGCGGTCCTCGTAAAATAAAAGCAAAAGCGAAACCTTGCGGAGACTTCCCAACACACATTTTTTTTGGCAAATTTTTTGATCGATCAGGGGCAAATATCGATGGTCGGGCAGATTCCCTTCAAAACGCCTTCGGGATAAGGTTGGATGGTGTTGAAAGAAATGATGTGGGCTTTCTGTGCGTGGCCGCGATCTTGGGTTCCGTCAGAGTAGGCGCCGTTTGCTTCGAGAATATGTTCTATCCGGCTTGCAAATGCTTTTACGAACCTGAGGCCGCTTCCCTCAAAAGACATTGCTCCCATCTGAATCTTGTCTTCCACTGCGGCCATCTTCTCAAGCTGCATGCTGTGAATTTCGAGGTCCTCACGGTTCCGAATGTAGCCCCAGACGAGCATGCCTTCCGAGATTTCCAGCGGCTCCTCCAAATCTATTATCGTATGCGGCATGACAATACTGCCGGCCCCGATCCGGAGTTCGCACTCAGGATTTCCTCGCAAAAAGGAGTTGAAGCCAACGAACACTTTGTGCCCTAATTTTGCGTGAATGACTTTCCCGCCGTGCGCGGCGATATTGCGACCTTCAAAGCGGGAATGAATTATATAGCAGTTTTCCTGCGCATTGGAGCCGTCGCCGAGCCACGAATCTTCAATATAGGCCCTTTGAGCTACAAGCACGTTCTCGCCGATTCGGGTCTCGCCGACGACGACTGAATATCGGCTGAGGGATGTACTCTCCGGAACCGGAATGGGGCTTGCCGAGTGAACCACTTCGAACACCTTCTCGAAGTCGCTTTTACGCTCTTCAACGAAATCCATGAATATGCCGGTCGGGTTTTCGCCAGCCTCCAGGTGAATGTATTTCTTCAAAACATCCTGGGGAAAACGGTACATGAATTTGAAAGCATCACCCGACCTGACCAGGATCTGCCCCGGATCGATAATTGTGTGATCCAGGTCGCCGGTTTGAACGTAAGCATAGGCGCCGACTGCGCAGTCGTGTACCCTGGTAAGGTCGATCGTGGAGAAAGGACCGAGGAAGCTTCCTTCAACCGGGGACCCATGAATGTTTGCATAATGCATGGAAGCGGTATTCCGGATGAAAAACACCTCCGGGCTCTCGGGATCGTGTGAAAAATTGTGCACCAGGTTTTTGATCAAATAACTGTCCCTGATTCGAATGACCTCGTCGGCGTGCAGGGGGATTTCAAGGTCTTCGGACACAAAAATATCCCCTTTTGATTTCAGCTCGTCCCCTCGAACGTCGCTCTTGTAAAGAACGGAATGATCCACGGTGCATTTGCCCAGAAAATAACTTCCTGCGATACTGGATTGGTTGAATTGAAAATGAATCGGGTGATGCAGCGTCAGTCCGTAAAAAGCATAAAACCGGACGAACTGATCGAGCGGAATCAGGCGGCGAACATAAGGACCAACGTCTAGCGCCGGCGTCTCCAGTTTTCTCAGGTTAATGTTCACCCGATCTATAATGCGGTCTATGAGCTTTTCTAATTGGTACATGATGCCACACCTCCGATCGAAGAGTGTGTCGCTTCCGACCCCGATGAACCCGATATGGTCATGGATGGGGACAAGGCAACGGCCCGGGATGCCTCAGCCTAAAGCAGTACTGGATATACGCATTGACAAGGACGTAATGGAATACTTCTGCGGAAAAGGCAAGGGCTATTAAACTCTGAATGACGCCGTTTTGCGATCATATGTGAAATAGAAATTGGGGTACCCGGAAATCAATAAACATCCCCGGCCCCCGCTTCAAGCTTCCTGTTTCGCAATTTCCTCATCGCTCAAGTAGCATGCCGGGTCGCAGCCCCAGAGGTCGCCGGTGGCGGCTTCGGCGCGCACGCGGAAGTTGCCGCCGCAAATCGACAGCCATTTGCATTGAGCGCAGCGCCCCTTCACGTAGAGTTTCTTGTCCTTTAATCGTTTCATTAAAGGATTGGAAAGGTCTGTCCAGATTTCGCTGAACTTTCGCTCCTTTACGTTTCCAAAGGAATAGTGTCTCCAGAATTGGTCGGCGTGAACGCTTCCGTCCCAACTGATGCAACCGATTCCCCGCCCGGAATTATTGCCCTCATTCATCTGCAGCAATTCGAGGACCTCTGCCGCCCTCGGAGAATTCTCCCGCAACATCCTCAGGTAGAGGTAGGGACCGTCGGCGTGATTGTCCACTGTGAGCACTTCCTTGGCCTTGCCGCGGCCATGCAGATCGGCGGTCCTGTCTATTATGAGGTCGACCGCCTCGCGCGTTTCCTGGTGTGAAAGATCTTCCTTCATCAACTCGCTTCCGCGCCCTGCATATACGAGATGATAAAAACAGACGCGGGGGACCTCATACTTTTCCAGAAGGTCGAATATGCCGGGAATCTCCCGGACGTTAAGCCGATTCATCGTAAAGCGGAGGCCGACTTTTATTCCGGCTTCCCGGCAGGCCATGATACCGTCCAATGCTTTCCTGAAGGCGCCCTTGACTCCCCTGAACCTGTCATTTACCTCTTCCAAACCGTCCAGGCTAATCCCCACGTAAGAGAGACCGACCTTTTTGAGCTCGCCGGCAGTTCGCGAATCGATCAAGGTCCCGTTAGTGGAAATCACAGCTCGCATCCCTTTGCCGACTGCGTATTGTGCGAGTTCGATAAGATCGGGCCTTACCATCGGTTCGCCGCCGGAAAAAAGGACCACAGGCGAGCCGAAAGCGGCAAGATCGTCCAGGACCGCTTTGCCCTCCACGGTCGAGAGTTCACCGGCGAATTCCTCGTCTCTTGCGTGCGCATAGCAATGGACACATTTGAGATTACACCGCCTCGTGACATTCCAGACGACAACAGGAGTCTTATCTGAAGAGAACTGAAGGAGATGAGAAGGCAGCTTGCCGCTGTGGCGCCCGTAACGCAGGGCATCCGATGGTTCGACCGTACCGCAGTAAAGTTTTGATATGCCAATCATGGATTAGTTCTTAGTTTTTAGTTGTTAGTTCTCAGCTAAAGGGTCTAGGGTATTTAACCTTCAGCGGCTGCGAAGTAAAGCTTGCTTTACATGCTCCACTTCACATTATTCTTGCATTAACATCTAATAATGAAGTATAATGTTCGAGATAGTCGCGGGCACACGGAAACTCCATCTATCCCCCCCTGCTCAACCTGTGGCGGGACGCTTGCGAGATGGCCGGGGTTGACGGCCGCGCGTAGTTTTTTCTGCTCGCGGTTTACCGCTCGCTGTACTTGAGAGGTCTTTATGGAATCTTCCGGCAAATGGGCGCCTGATCCTCAGTGGCGCGTACTGTTTGGCGCAACCGCATCGTCAAGTTGCCCAGCGCCGGGCCGGAGGCAATCAGTCCTATTTCCATGCTGTTTCCAGGATGTTTCCATGGAAGCTGAAAAAACTAATCATCACAACTCCTTACCGATGGAAACACCCGGCCTCGGGACCCCTGGTGTTTCCATCTGTTTCCATGGCGGATGAAAAACGAATATCGAACACAACTCACATTACCCTTCCCTCATGGAAACACGCAGTCAAGTGTTTCCATGATGTTCCGAAGGAGTTTCCGTGGCCCTGAAAAAGATTAATGATGACGTACTCTTGCGATTGATCCGGGAAGGAAACAGCACGAATTTCGCAACTAAGATACTAATTGCCTTTCCACTATCTCTCCTTGATAATTTCACCGGGCCTCAAGGGGTATTGCTTGTAGCTTTCGCGGATCAGTTCATCCAGATATTTCTGATGGTCGGCAACGGCCTCCCGGGGGATGATAAATTGGGTGCGTCCGCTTCGATCGGCTATCAGTCTAAATCCATAGTCATAGTCCACTGAAATCTTCTGACAGACGACAGTTGCGCTCGCGTTGCCCTCGAGGGCCTGCGCGATGATCTCATTGATCGCCTGCTCGTTGAAATGAATCTTGAAGCCGTGTTTTTCATAGAACTCGGACTCAAACACCTTGACCTGATTATACAGCGACTCGACTTCCTTGAAGACGGCTTCCGCGGCGATTCCGGTCTTGACGTGATGATTCAAAACCAAATCGGTCCTGTCCGCGTTGAAAATGAGCGGATGACTATCCGCGAAAGCTTTCCTTATCCTGAAGACACTGTCTCGAACGGCGGTTTTTTCGTCATCGATAAGCTTCCGGTAGCTTTCAAGGTTTTCCGTTCCCTCAGTGTTACTGAACATGCGCTCCAGCTCATGTTCAGGGTCTTTGACGACATCGCCGGTAACGGCAAGATGCCGAATCATTGATGAGGGGAGCTTCTTTTCAAAGGGCAAAACCACCCTCTCAAGCACACTGACCAGGCCGCGCGCTCCTGTTTTTTCCGGATAGGCCCTCTCGGCAAGAATGCTCAGCGCTTCATCATCGAACCGGATATCAATTCCGTAGCTCCGGAAGTCTTCTTTCTTGGCGTTGATGATGGGGTTATTGGGATTCTTCAGAATTTGAAGCAAATCTTCAACTTCGAGCGGTTCGAGGACCGCAACCACGGGGAGCCTGCCTACGAATTCGCTCTCGAAACCGAACTGAATGAGATCTTCGGCCTTGACGCGTTTGAGAAATCGGACATCGTTTTCGCGACTTTGGATTTGGGCCCCAAAACCGATCTCCTGGCTCTGCAGCCGCTTTTTGACTATCTCGCCAAGCCCGTTAAATGCGCCGCTCATGATAAAGAGTATATTCTTGGTGTTAACAGTTCGCTTTTCCCGTTTCCCCGTTTTTCGGTACTGCTCGATCGCCTGCATCTGGGAAACTGGATCGTGCGGCACCTTGAGATCCACGTCGGTCTCTTCCATTGGCTTGAGAAGCGCCCTCTGCACACCTGTGCGGGAAACGTCCGGGCCGATGAGATGTTGTGATGATGCGATTTTGTCGATCTCGTCGATGTAGATGATCCCATGCTCGGCAAGTTCTATGTCCTCATCGGCCTGAATCACCAGTTCCCTGATCAGGTCCTCGACGTCGCCTCCAACATAGCCGGTTTCACTGAACTTTGTGGCGTCGCCCTTTACAAACGGTACCCCGAGCTTCTGGGCGATCAGCTTGACCAGATACGTCTTGCCCACGCCGGTCGGACCGATCAGGAGGATGTTGTTCTTTATCCTCCCCACCATCGGTTCGCTTCCGAACCTGGCAAGGGCATTCAGGTATCTTATCCGGTTATAATGGGTGCAGATTTTTGTAGCCAAAATAGCCTTGGGTTCATCCTGCCGGATGACGTACCGGTTCAGGTAGGACTCGAGTTCTTCCGGTTTCATATCGAACCGGATGTTCTCGATCCCGCTCGGCTTCTTGTCGCCATCTACAGGTTCGTGAGCATGTTCTGTAGCCATCATAGGTGAAATGACCTTAATTCTATAGCCATACTTTTTCGAAAGATATTCGCTAAGTTCTTTTTCAAGAGCTTCCTGGTCCGGAAAATTTGGTGGTTCACCATGCATCGCAATCGCCTTTCGCACACAAAATCAATACCTGTCAATTCAATTATAATTTTCATCAGCTCGTTGTTCAATTGCCGTATCCGTTTTGATTTCATTCTGATGAAGGCATCCGAAGTTGTAAAGGGTGAATCGTGTGGGGAGGAATCGGGTAGACGGTATGACCAAAATACTTTGAAAGTCAAGTAATGACGGGCATCTAGCGCCTATCCCATTGCGAGAGCCCGATCCGATAAATGTATGGCGGCGTGCCAAAGACTTCTCAGACACGGATGAGGACGGGCAGGCACTGATGCGCTTCGCGAGGGAGCAAGCGGTGAATGGTTAAACCGCTTTTCGCGGACCGAGGAAGCAGTACAGTTTTTCCACTCAGTCCCCAGTCCTCAGTGGCGCGTACCGCTTCGAGGAACAGTCCGACCGGATTGCCCAGCGCCGGACCGGAGGTCCTCAGTCCTGTATTTCTAGTCCCAGTTGAGGATCTCCTCGTCATAGAGCTTTTCGAGCATCCGTTTGTGTTTTTCTTCTTCATTTGCAAGTAGTTGGAAGAGCTTGGAAGCTTTTTCGCTAACACACTTATTCTTCCAGCCCGAATAAAAGGCCAGGGCTTTTTCTTCTTTCTTCATTGCGACGATAAGGGCTTCTTGGTAGGAGATATCTTCGGAAAACGGCACATCGACCAGATAGTCGCTGATCTTGAGGTTTTCTACCTGCTTGAGCTTTACCTCATCCAGTTTGAGAGAGTCCAGGTTCTTGAGCATATCCCTGTGTTTCTGCTCTTCGGCAACCATTTCCCTGAAGAACTCCTTTATTCCCGGGTTCTTTGCGCGATCGGCGCATTGCCGGTAAAATTCCATCGCCTTTTCTTCCTTTTCAATGGCGAAACCGACTACGTCGTCTACGGAATGACATGAAAGCGTGGTCATCGGCATTCTCCTGACAATATGGATTTGCAATTAAAATTGTTTATGCCTCGAACAGAGGAACATGACGGAAGCTTGAAACCTCGACAATTCCCAGGTCGGTAAGCTTTAACTCCGGTATAACCGGAAGGGCTAAAAACGAAAGGGCCATGAATGGATTGTCGAGCTTTGCCCCCCAGGCTTTTACACGTGCTTTGAGCATGCCGAGCCTGTCCGATACATCCGAAGCAGGCAGCGAAGACATTAGCCCGGCGATTGGAAGCGGCAGAATCTCGATAACCCCTTCTGAAGCGGCGACCATACCTCCTCCGGTTTGCTTCAATGCGGAAACCGCAGCGACAATATCATCATCCGAGATACCTGCTGCAATAACATTATGCGAATCATGGGCAACGGAAGTGGCGATCGCGCCTTTTTTCAAACCCAGTCCATGGACAAATCCAACCGACGGGGCTCGGTCGGGGACGTAGCGATTGTAGACGGCAACTTTGAGCAAATCTCGTTCAGGATCGCTAACGACGAGGCCGTTTTCAACTTTCGGGTCCATGAGCAGCTTGCGTGTAAAAAGCGTTGCCTCCAGTATTTCGATAACCCGCAATCTGCCGGCTTCCGCCGGGACCATCAATTGCCGGGGGCTGACCCTGCCGATATGCATTGGGCTTCCCGGCAGGGGAGGCATCGGCCAGAAGATAGGATCGGTCAGAAGTTCGCCTTCACGGGCGATTTCTGTTCCACCCTTGAAGACCCGTACGGGATTCCACGGATTAAGGGTCGGGCTTATGCTGAAATCCGCTAAAAATCCAGGTGCAAGAGCCCCACGCCTTCGGAGGCGAAAATAGGCCGCAGGGGTCCATGACGCCAGAGTGATGGCGCGGACCGGGTCCATCCCGAGGGTCATTGCAGCATTGACTATGACATTCATGTGGCCTTTGCCGAGAAGATCATCCGGGTGCACGTCATCCGATACGAACATGCAGCGGGGCCAGGTGAAGTCATTCACGACTCCGATGAGATTCTTCAGATCTTTCGACTGACTTCCCTCGCGAATCATTACCGTCATGCCGCGTTCGAGTTTCTCGGCCGCCTCCTCCAGCGACGTGCATTCATGGTCGGAACCGATTCCTGCTGCCATGTAGGCGTTGAGGTCACGGCCTGAGAGCCCCGGACAGTGACCGTCCGTCACCATGTCCTGAAAAAGCAGGAGTTTGTCGGTAACCAGCGGATCGGCCTGGATAACACCGGGAAAGTTCATCATTTCCGCAAGACCCAGCACGTGTTCGTCCGGGAGCAAAGACATCAGATCCACCGCTCTAAGGCTCGCGCCCGACGTCTCGAGAGGAGAAGCGGGAACACAGCTCGGCAGATTGAAAAAAATGTCCAGGGGGATTTTTCGCGCACACTCGAGGAAATACCTGATTCCTTCCAGACCGAGCACATTCGCGATCTCATGCGGGTCCGCCACAACGGCGCTCGTACCCCACGGCAACACGGCCGCGCCAAAGTTGGCCGGGCTTAGCAGAGAGCTTTCAATGTGAACGTGCCCGTCAATAAATCCCGGGCTTACGTACATGCCATCGGCACGAACGGTTTCCCTGCCTTCGTAATCGCCCCACCCGGCAACGAAGCCGTCATACACGCCCAGGTCCGCTGTCTCGATTCCCCCGGTAAAAACATTCACCAGGCGGCATCCCTTTAAGCAAAGGTCTGCCGGCCGCTGTCCGCGCGCAGCTTCGATCAAACCCGCCAAACGCTCCGTGTCCATCTTCATGTGTTCTGTTCGCTGATTACATTTTGTACTTGCTGAAATCGGAAGGATCGAGCTTATCGAGCATGTCGGCCCACTGTTCCTTGTTTCTTTCATCAAAGGCCGGCTTGAGATCGTCGGACTGTAAGTATTTGGCGATTACCTCGTCTTTGACGAATATGGGCGCGTTTGTACGCAGAGCAATTGCAATGGCGTCGCTTGGACGCGAGTCGATAGTGCTGAGCTGTTCGCCGTTTCGAATGTGTATGAGAGCGTAATAGGTATTGTTCTTCAGCTCACAGACCTCTATGCGCTCCACTTTGACTTTGAGATGGTCAAAAAGAGTCCGTATCAGATCATGGGTCATAGGCCGGGGAAACTGGATCTTCTCCAGTTCGGTGGCGATTGCCGTGGCTTCGAGCAGGCCTATCCAGATTGGAAGCGTTGTATCTTCGGCGATATCTTTGAGTACGAGAATCGGCGTGTTGGAATGGGGGTCCATTACTAGCCCGGTGACTTTCATCTGCTTGAACATGCTTTCCTCCAACGACGTGCAGCCGGCTTCCCGGTCCGGATTTCAGTGGAGTTGATAGTTAGCGATTACCCTCTGGCTTCGCGCACTATAACCTCAAATATTATGCTAAGCAAGGCGAAGCAAAGCCTTATTGCGCTTTGGGTCGCATTATTTTGCGATGATATCCCCCTTCAGGGAATGAGAGTATGCAAAGGCGATTTTCACACCGCAAATTTGCCCCGTCGACGATAAAGGCGCTTCGAAATTGACTGTCCTGTTCTGAGTGGTGCGTCCCATCATCTGGCCGTTGGATGCTCTGCTTGTCCCTTCAACCAGTACATCGCGAATCGAGCCGACTTCGGCCAGGTTTTTGCCGAGCGTGATATCGGCCTGATAGCTCTGAAGCTCCAGCAACCGTCGTGCAGCCACGGCATTGTCGACCTTGTCAGGGAATGCAGCGGCCCGCGTGTTTGGCCGGTCCGAATATCGAAATGAAAAAAGATTATCGAAACGGACCTTATCAAGCAGTTCCATTGTTTTTTGGAAATCATCCTCAGTTTCGCCGGGAAAGCCGACAATAACATCTGAGGTGAGTCCAATTTCGGGACAAATTTCGCGAAGCCGTCGAATTTTTTCGACGTAACCAGCCGCCGTATAGCCTCTGTTCATGCGGGCCAGGATTCGGTCCGATCCCGCCTGCACGGGAAGATGAAGGTGCTTGCACAGCGAATCCATTTCGGCGAAACAAAGCATCAACGGATCGGTAAGGTCCTTGGGGTGGGAGGTGGTGAACCGGATGCGCGCAATGCCGGTCTGCTCAGCTATTCGCCGCAAAAGATCGACAAAGTTGACTTTTTCGTCGAGCCCTCTTCCGTAAGAATTAACGTTTTGACCCAACAGAAGAACCTCTCGAACGCCGGACTCCTCCAACAATCTGATCTCTTCCAAGATTTGACCGGGCGGTCTGCTTCGTTCCGGACCCCGCACGAAGGGAACTATACAGTACGAACAATAGTTGTTGCATCCCTGCATTATAGTAACCGGGGCTATCACGGTGAAGGGTGAAGGGTGAAGGGTGAAGGGCGTCGGAAGCACGATATCCGACATCTGATACCCGACTTCCGTTTCCGTTTCAGGCAACCACGCGAGCCTGCCGCCGCTTTCCTGTACCCTTTGCAGCAACTGACCCACAGAACTCACCGCCCTTGTCCCTATAACAATATCCAGATGGTCGAACCTGTGGAGCAACTTTTCGCCTAGTTGCTGGGCCACGCAGCCCCCGGCTATAATCTTGAGGTGCGGTTTCGTATCTTTGAGGCGGCGCAGTCTTCCCAGGAAAGAGTGGACCTTTTGTTCCGCCTTGCCGCGCACCGAACATGTATTGAGAAAGATAACGTCGGCACTGCCGATCTCGTCGACAGGCACGTACCCCATCGCGCCAAGCAGCCGTTCGACTCTCAACGAATCATATTCATTCATTTGGCAGCCGAATGTGCGAATGTACAATCCGCCCTTGTCAGGACTAAGGACTGAGGACTTATCAGGACTGAGGACTGAGGACTGAGGACTAAGTGGAAGAACATCCCGCTCTTTCTCAATTTCCGGTCCTTCTTTGACGTTCATATTATCGGCTTCTGATCCGTAATAAACTCGTTGATAGATATCATGTGAGAGCCGGATTCTTTTTCGGGCTGACAAATCCCTCATCAGGCCTCTTTAGCGCGGGGATAAACTGGGCGGGGATAAACCCCATCCCTACAGAGGTCATCTCCCCATGAAGTTTTAAGTTAGCGCTTATGCTCCCAATACCTCAGTTCTGTCCCGAAGGCGTTCGATCATCGTGCGCATAATCCGGCCTGCCGCTTCCGGGTAATCTCTGACCATGTAATCCAGATCGTCGGCGCCATACTTTTCCACGACGCTCTCGCCTATACTTGTCACGCAGACATGAGCGCAAAATATCGGAAAGCCAAAAAACTCTCCGGGTTTGCTGATGCGCGCAACTTCCCGGCCCTCCAAGGTTACCTTCAGCTCGCCTTCAGTAGAGATAAGGCGGTAGATCTCGGTCTCGCAGCCCGTCTCATCAAGAATCACATCGCCGTCTTTACAGAAAAGAATGCGCTCCCTGTCTGCAATCAAGCGTTGAGGAAAATCCACCAGATTTGACGTCGTCTGGGTGAGTTGGTCCAGAACTGAAATGAGCACATTTCGAATCATCCGGGGACATTCACGAATAAAGTGGTCAAGAGCTTCAGGCCCATAGCTCGCCACCCTGGAAGTTTGCACCGCCTCCGCCGAATAACGGGACGGCCTCCTTAACAAAAGACTTTCCAAGCCGAAGATATCCTGCTCGCGCAGTGTCCTGATCTTCTTTCCGTCCCTGCTCAGCTCGACCTGACCGCTCAGTATTACAAAAAAGAAGGGGCATTCCTGCCCATCGGAGAGTATCTCCTCGCCTTTTTGGAAAACCGCTACTTCTGTGGCCGTCGCCGGGTCTTTCAAGATTTCGTTCTGCACTTTCAACTCATTTCTATTCGTTCGATGGCTGCAGTGTATTAAACGGCGGATCATCGCGCCAACATGAGACTTTTAGTCAATATGGCCCCCGGTAGCAAGGACAGAATTCGAAGCCACCTCATGGAGTTTAAGGATATCCCGTTCAGCTTCGAGTATTCGCAGGACATCCGGCTCGCAGCCCGGGGCAATCGCTATCGACACCAGTCCCAGCGCTGAATCGAGAGTCGATACGACGGCCATACCGGGATACGCCTCAATTATGAATCTGAGGTAGTGAATCTGGTATGGGGCAATAAGGTAACTGCGCACGGTGCATTCTTGCAGCGGGTTTTGCAAAGTTTTTCTCCTTTTCCTTGAGCCGCTTGTGTGATAGCAAAGAAATCTTTAACAAAACAGACCCGAATGGACAAGGTTGTCCAGCGCATCGGAGATGATCGAGAATGCGAAAATCCAGCTTAATTGTTTCATCCTGCATTTTTTTTCTGCTGATCTCAATTTTGGCCATCATAGGGATCAACTCAGATGCTGCCGCCCAGTCCCATTCAGCGGAGTATTTCAGTAACGGGCAGGCAGTCAATGACCCGCAGGACCGGGAGAAGACCCGGAACCAGGCGATCCAGGACTTTATGGCCCAGGGGCTTACCCGGGCAATAGCCTCATTTTTAAGCCCAACACAAATTGGGACTCAGTTTGCCGAGATTCAGAAGAAGGTCCTTTCCAAACCCGAAAAATACATCGACTCTTACCAGGTTTTTTCTGAAGAACAGAACGGAGGAGTGTTCCGTGTGGTCGGGCAGGTCAGTGTTTCCATGGACTTGCTAAAAGAAGACCTGGTAAAATCGGGACTCCTGGTCGCACAACAGAAGCCGCAGGCGCAGCCTGCAATTTCGCAGGATGGTAATGCTCCCGCTGTGGCAGTCGATCGTGAAAACACCCGGAATTTACAGAATACCAAATCGTTCGCAGAGCCGGACGATTCGGAAACCGCTGCGCAGGAGGGAACTGCGACTCCCGCCCCTGCGGGCGCGTCCTCTCTCGCTGCGCCGGAGGGCCAGGGTGAGGCTGCGCGCGACGAATTATCCGAGCCTCAGCCCTCGGAAATCGGGCAGGGAGCTGCCAGACGCGGAATCGCCGCCACGAAAAGAGAAATCTTGTGGGCCGTTGCGGAGAAATGGGAGCAGGAATGGGTACTTGCTACAGATAGCGGGGATGTTCGCTCGCTTTTCACTCGAAGTCTCGGCAAGGAAATGGACGACCTCGACTTCTCCGTCCTTTTGCCACAGCCCGGTTCTTTGCGGATGGATCTGGCGGGAAATATTCCTCCTTCACAGGTGATATCGCTGGCCGAGGGGCTCGGAGTGCAGGATGTGGTGGTCGGCAAAGTCTCTTACACACGTGACAGAAACAGCAGGCAAGTTTTGCTTGACGCCGGTTTGCGCGTGATCAGGATCGGCCAGGGCAAGTCGGAATTCGAACTTCACAGGTCACAGAGCATGGAAGATCTTTCCAATCAGGGAGGGGCTGCAGAACTTGCCAGGAAAATTGCTCCACAACTGGTCACCATGCTTGGAGGCCCCCCGTCCGCGAATGTGAAGGGCGGGCATGAGGGTAGTGAAACGGGCGGCTCGAATCTCGAGCAGCAGGGGCCCTCCGCACAGGTTCAAAATGTGGGTCCGCTTTTGATCTATGTCCCTTCTAACCAGTACTCCCTCTGGATGGAATTGGAAAGTGTTCTGCGCCGGCAGTTCAAAAATATGCAAAGAGTCGGTCTTGAGATCGGACCGGCGGAAAGTTCCGTGAAGCTCGATGGAGTCAACGGAGACTATATTCTAAAGATGAGCGGGACCCGGCTTCCGAGCGGCGCTGCGGTCCGGATAGATTCTTATTCAACGGAGACGCAGACCATGAAAATGTCGTTCGCTCCTCCTGAAAAAGTCCAGGCGGAAACGAAATGACGATACCAAACCTGCTCACGTTCGCACGCATTTTCCTTGTACCTGTCCTTGCCTGGTTTTTGTCAAAAGAATGGATAAGAGCGGCATTTTTGGTTTTCTTTATTGCAGGTTTAACAGATGCCCTCGATGGGCTCCTGGCAAGGTTTCTCAATCAGAAAAGCCGCCTGGGTTCTTTCATAGATCCGCTGGCCGACAAGTTGCTTCTCGTAACCTCCTTTATCCTGCTGTGGAAGCTCGACAAAATAGGCACTTGGCTCCTGCTGATCGTCGTGGGCCGCGATGTTATGATTTTGTGCGGTTTTTTTGTCCTGTCCTACTGCCGGGTGAAATTCGAAATAAGGCCTCTGGTCTCGAGCAAGCTGACCACTCTTTTTGAACTGGGGACAGTTTTCACGCTCCTTGGCCAATCGATCCTGGAACTCCCGGGGAGTGTATATTCGGCCCTGTTCGTCACGACCGCCGGTTTTGCAATTTTGAGTGGAGGCCAATACCTTTATAACGGAATGCGCCTTCTTAGAAAGAAGCAGGGAGCGTGAACCGCCGGGTTTTTGTTCTCTCTCCCAACTGCTTGCTGCCAGCTTCCGGCAGACCCCATCTTTTCCTTGACATAATTAGAGTGCATCGTTATAGATCAAGAGTTTAGTAGGCACGTAGCTCAGTGGGAGAGCGCTACCTTGACGCGGTAGAAGCCGGCGGTTCGAAACCGCCCGTGCCTACCACTTGTGTGAAAATTGCCGTCAGGATGTGGCCCTCTAATCGTCGGCTCGATGCCTGATCGGAACCGGGTCATATCAGGAAAATAAAATTTCGGCATTGAAGGGCGACATTTCCATTCAAGGCATCATTCCAAAATGATTGGGGGTGCCTTTTTTCATTGCCGGCAGCCTCACATGTAGAGAAATGTTTACATATCAGGGTGAAATATGCCAAATGAGATTGAGATTACAGTTCTGCCGGGCGGGAGTAAGCGAAAGGTACCCAGAGGGGCTTCTGTTTCGGACATCCTGGGTGGAATAAGACCTGGCGGCGATGGGTGGATTGCAGCAAGGTTGAATGGCCAACTGGTGGACCTGAGCCGGAAGGTCCAGGAAGATGCGGACCTGGAGGGGATAGGGACCGATTCTCCCGCGGGGATTGAAATCCTCAGGCACAGCGCCGCGCACATAATGGCTCAGGCAGTAAAGTCTATCTTTCCCGAAGCTCGCGTCGCCATCGGTCCCTCAATCGAAAACGGCTTCTATTACGATTTCGATGTGGCGAGACCGTTCACGCAGGAGGACATGGAGAAGATCGAAGCCAGGATGAAGGAGATCACCTCGCAAAACCTTCCCTTTTCTCGACGGGAAGTGCCACGCGAGGAGGCTATCGGGTTTTTTTTCAAGCTGGGGGAGAAATATAAGGTAGAGCTTCTCGAAGAGTTCACCGACCCTGAAGTTTCCTTTTACCAGCAGGGGGATTTTATCGACCTTTGCCGCGGTCCTCACATTCCTCATTCCGGTTATCTCAAAGCGTTCAAGCTCACCAGCGTGGCTGGGGCATACTGGCGCGGGGATGAACGCAACCCGATGCTCCAGCGCATCTATGGCACCGCCTTTTTTGATGCAGAGTCGCTAAAGAGGTATCTGACCTTTCTGGAAGAAGCGCAAAAGCGCGATCACAGGCGGCTGGGAAAAGAACTGGATTTATTCAGTTTCTCTGACGAAGTGGGCGCCGGAATGGTTATATATCACCCTAAGGGGGCCCTCATCCGCCATATTCTGGAGAACTTTGAAAAACGAGAGCACCTGCGCCGCGGCTATCAGATAGTGGTGGGTCCTACGCTGCTCAAGACCGAATTATGGAAAAAATCCGGCCACTTCGAGAACTACCGCGAGAACATGTATTTCACTGAGATAGAAGAACAGTCCTACGGCGTAAAGCCTATGAACTGCCTGTCTCACATGCTGATCTACAAGTCCAGAATCCGCAGCTACCGGGACCTGCCGCTTCGCTACTTCGAACTTGGAACGGTGCACAGGCACGAAAAGTCCGGGGTGCTGCACGGGCTGCTCCGGGTGAGGCAGTTTACACAGGATGATGCCCATATACTATGCATGCCGGAGCAGTTGAACGACGAAATCAAGGGTATTATTGATTTTATTATCGAGGTGATGGGGATTTTCGGTTTCGATTTCGAGATGGAAATCAGCACCCGGCCTGAGAAGTCCATCGGCGCAGATGAAGATTGGGAACGAGCTACCGGTGCTCTCAGGCAGGCGCTCGATGAAAAGGGTTTCCAGTACCAGATATGTGAGGGGGAAGGAGCTTTCTACGGGCCTAAGATCGACGTCAAACTCAAGGACGCTCTCGACCGTCGCTGGCAGTGCGCCACTATCCAGTGTGATTTCACGCTGCCGGATCGATTCGACCTGACATACATTGGTGCCGATGGCGCCCGGCACAGGCCGGTTATGGTGCACCGCGTTATCCTTGGAGCAATTGAGCGCTTCCTGGGTGTTCTGATAGAACATTATGCCGGGGCTTTCCCGGTCTGGCTGGCGCCCGTGCAGGCAATAATCGTTACTGTTACCGACGCGCAGCTCGATTTCGCGCGGGTTGTGTGCGAGGAGCTCCGGAGCCGGGGAGTTCGGGCTGAAGTCGACCTGAGAAGCGAAAAACTAGGTTACAAAATTCGTGAAGCCCAGATGCAGAAGGTCCCTTACATGCTCGTTATCGGAGACAAAGAGGTTGAAAAGGAGGTTATCGCCCCCAGAAAGCGGGATGGAACTCAATTGGGGCTAATGACCCCTCCTCAGTTTGCCGATTTGGTGGAAAGCGAGTGCCTTGAGTCAAGCAAGGGGCGCGTAGGTTTGGGCATAGTTTGAAGTTAAAAAAAACCTAATCAGAAGGAGAAACGACACTGGAGAAACAGACCAATGTGAATGACAAGATTCGAGCGCCGGAAGTCAGGGTGATAGGGCATGACGGTTCACAGCTTGGAATCATTCCGATAAGAAAAGCCTTGGAATTGGCCGTGCTGGAGCGTCTGGATCTGGTCGAAGTGGCCCCTAACGCCGACCCCCCTGTTTGCAAAATAATGGATTACGGGAAGTTCAAATACCAGCAGAACAAGCGATCCCAGGAAGCTAAAAAGAAACAGACCGTAATCCAGGTGAAGGAGGTAAAGATTCGGCCGAAGACCGACGAGCACGATCTCCAGGTGAAAATCCGCCATATTAAGCGTTTTCTTGCGCAAAAAGATAAGGCCAAAGTTACGATTCTTTTTCGTGGAAGGGAGATCGCTTATTCCGATCAAGGCTTTAAAGTCCTGGACCGGATAAAGGAAGAGCTCAAGGAAGAGACCGTAATCGAGCAGCAGCCCAAGATGGAAGGCCGTAACCTGATTATGATATTGGCGCCGAAGTCTTGAAAAATTCACAATATCTACCTTAATTTATTGACGCTAAGACCAGTCCCAAATAAACTTGTATTTTTACCCATGGGTGGACTAGTGAACAAAAAGGATGCGTAATGCCCAAAATCAGGACCAATCGCGCCGCCGCTAAACGATTTAAAAAAACCGGAACGGGCAAGATCGTCAGGGCCAAGGCCTTCAAGAGCCATATTCTGACCAAGAAGAGCCCGAAAAGAAAACGCGGACTGCGCCAGGGCACAGTAGTTGACGCCATAAACGTCGGTGCTCTCAGGCGGATGATGCCATATCTGTAAACAGTGCTCAGTGGTCAGAACAATTTTTCTCTTTTTCTGAAGACTGAAGTCCGACGACTGACGACTGTTTTTAAAGGAGATTGAAATGCCAAGAGTCAAAAAGGCGGTCAAGTCACGCGAGAGGCGAAAGAAGATTCTCGCTGCTGCAAAAGGATATCGTGGGGGACGCGGGACTTTGATTCGCACGGCCAAAGAAACGGTCGAGCGCGCCCTCAAATTCGCCTATCGTGACCGAAAGCTCAGAAAACGCGACTTCAGAAGCCTGTGGATTATGCGCATCAATGCCGGCGCGCGCGAACACGATCTGAGCTACTCCAAATTCATGAACGGCTTGAGGAAGGCAAACGTTACACTTGACAGGAAGGCCCTGGCAAATCTCGCCGCCACAAACCCGGAGGCTTTCGCCGAACTGGTCAGGATCGCGAAAGAAGCTGCATAAGAAATGAAAGAGGCTGTCGAGATACTTATTGAAACGGCCTGCCGTACGCTTTCCGGGATGGGAGAGGATCCTCGGGCCCTCGACCAGGCCCGGATTCGTTTTTTGGGGAGAAAGGGAGAGCTTGCCCAACTTTTCAAAGAGTTGGGAAGGATCCCCGAGGAAGAGCGTCGGGAAGCCGGCAGATTGCTAAACGAGGCTAAATCGCGGCTGGAGGAGATTTTCCTCGAGGCCGAGGAGAAAAGCCGTGAATTTGAGGCCTCCAGGCGTGAATCGATCGATGTAACCGTTCCGGGCAGGCTCCCGCCTGCAGGCCGCCTCCATCCGATCACGAAGACCACGATGGAAATTTGCCGGATCTTCAACTGGCTGGGCTTCGAAACGGTCGAGGGGCCTGAGATCGAGCTGGATTATTACAATTTCGAGGCCCTAAACATCCCGAAGGATCATCCGGCAAGGGACATGCAGGATACATTCTACATTTCCGATGATGTGGTTTTGAGGACCCAGACTTCGCCCATGCAGATCAGGACCATGGAAAAACGAAAACCCCCGGTCCGGGTCATTGCTCCGGGCAAAACATACCGCCGGGATTCGGACGTCACTCATTCGCCCATGTTTCATCAGGTCGAAGGCCTGATGGTGGGACATGACGTTTCTTTTGGAGATCTGAAAGGCATTCTCACCACATTCGTTCATCGGATGTTCGGACCTGAGATCGGACTCCGTTTTCGACCCAGTTTTTTCCCTTTTACCGAACCGAGTGCCGAGGTGGACATTGAGTGCGTCATGTGCCGGGGACATGGATGCCGTGTCTGCAAGGGCACCGGATGGCTCGAGATTCTGGGGTCCGGAATGGTTGACCCGGAGGTCTACAAGTATGTCGGCTATGATCCGGAGGAGGTAACCGGTTTCGCTTTCGGATTAGGGATCGAACGGATTGCAATGCTCAAATTCGGAATAGACGATCTCCGCCTTTTTTTTGAAAATGACCTGCGTTTTCTCGATCAGTTTTAATACGGATGACGGAAGATGGAGGACGGATTTCGTAGGATGGGTAGAGTGAACTCAACCCACCACTTTCGCTGCCAACTAACAATTAAAAACTCAAAACTAAAAACTAACACATGCTTATAAGTCTCAAATGGCTTTCCGACTATGTAGACTGCTCTCTTTCCGCAGAGCGGATCTCCGATGGCCTGACTATGGCGGGCCTCGAGGTGGAATCGCTTGCACTCCGCTACCCGCAGTTGAAAAACGTAGCGACCGCCCGGATAGAAGCAGTGGAGCCTCATCCGAATGCCGACCGTCTGAAGATATGTGTAGTCACCGGTCCTGGCGGTTTGCACAGGATTGTTTGCGGTGCTCCAAATGCGCGCGCCGGAGCGATTGTTCCTCTCGCTTTGCCGGGTGCTGAGCTGCCGAGTGGTTCAGTCCGGGAAGTGAAAGTACGCGGCGAGTTATCGAAGGGAATGCTTTGCTCGGAAAAAGAACTTGGCCTGGGTGAAGACCACGGCGGCATTTGGCTTCTTCCGGACCAAACCCCTGTCGGTGTTCCTCTTGACGAAGCCCTCGGGATTAAAGACCTGTTGATGGAGGTCGCCATCACTCCCAACAGGGGGGATTGCCTCTCTATTGTGGGTATTGCAAGAGAAGTCGCGGCACTTTGTAAAACGCACGTAAAATATCCTTCCAATGCGGTCCCTGAAACCGGCCCTCCAATCGATACGCTGACATCGGTCACATTAGACGATCCCGAAGGTTGCCCTCGTTATACGGCAAGGGTTATCCGGGGCGTAAAAACAGGCCCATCTCCCCAATGGCTCAAAGACAGGGTGGAGGCGCTTGGCGTCCGCTCGATCAACAACGTGGTCGATGTCACCAACTACGTAATGATGGAGCTTGGCCAGCCGCTTCATGCTTTTGACTTCAACCGTTTGCGCGAGCATCGCATAGTGGTCCAAAAAGCCGGCCCCGGAGAACGATTTACAACTCTCGACGGAGTCGAGCGAGATATTCCCCAAGAGGCCGTGATGATTTGCGACGGAGTTGGTCCGGTTGCGATTGGCGGCATCATGGGTGGTCTCAACTCGGAGATTGCGCCTGACACCTGTGACGTTCTGATTGAAAGCGCCTACTTCGATCCGGTCTCGATTCGCCGGACCAGCAGAAGCCTGGGGCTGAAAACCGAGTCGAGCTACCGTTTCGAGCGGGGTGTAGATCCCGAAGGCGCGCTCAGAGCGCTCGACCGCGCGGCAGAACTCATGCTCGAGGTCGGGGGAGGCTCGGTTGCCACGGGCAGTATCGACGCATACCCGAAGTCGATAAAAGGCTCGGAAATAATACTCCGTGTGGATTGGACCAACCAATTCCTCGGCTTGCGGCTGTCCCTCGACGAGATGAAAGAGATACTGGAGCAAATTGAAATGCGCGTTGAGGCGCTGGACTCCAATCGCCTGCATGTGATTGTGCCGAGCTTCAGAGGGGACATTACAAGAGAGGTCGACCTGGGCGAAGAACTGGCGAGACTTTCGGGTTATGACGGAATTCCGGTCACCAATCCGGTCGCCGCGATTGAAGCCGCCGCTTTTGATCCACACCAGAGAACGCGCGAAGAAACGAAGAGCCTGCTGGTCGGCGCGGGGTTCTTCGAGGTTATCAACTACGCATTTATTTCTTGCGAGTCTATCCGGAGGCTTCGATATTCGGAAGGCGATCCGCTGTTGGCCCCGATCAGGCTGAAAAACCCTTTGAGCGACGAGCAGGCCGTGATGCGAACGAGCCTTGTGCCCGGGCTGCTCAATAATGCTCGCTACAACTTCGACCACCGAAGTGAAAACTTCAGGATCTTTGAGTTGAGCAAGGTTTTTCTGCCTCGAAAACAGGACGCGCAGGCCGATGAAATCCACCATCTGGCAGGCGTAATGGCAGGAAAACGTGTCCCCTGGACTATGTACTGCGATGAGGATGTTGACTATACGGACTTAAAAGGAATAGTCGAAGCTCTTTGCAGCCTGTTGAGGATCGATGATGTCCGATTCCGCGCAGAGACTCTTCCTCCGTGGCTGGACCCCGGTGTGTCTGCTTCTGTTTTCGCCAAAGGCGAGCGGGTTGGAGAACTCGGCAGGGTCCATTCGGAGGTGCTGGAATCGTACGACCTGAAAAGGCCTGCATTTGCTTTCAGGCTCGACTTTGACAGACTCTTCGCCCTCAGAGGACCGGCCCCGCTCTATAGGGGGCTGCCAAAATTTCCGCCCGTTCCGCGTGATATAGCCCTGATCGCCGACGAGAAATTGCCGGTGGAGGAACCTCTTGAGTTTATTCGGACGTTGAATGAACCTTTGATGGAAAGTGTCGAGATATTTGATATATTCAGAAGCGAGCAATTAGGGGCGGGAAAAAAGAGCGTCGGTTACCGGCTCACCTACCGTGCTCCCGACCGCAGTCTGACCGATGAGGAGGTAAATGTTCTCCATGGCGAGTTGGTCAGGAAGGTAACATCCAGGTTTGGTATTTCTCTGAGGTAATATTAGATTGAGCGAACAGGAAATAACCAAAGAAATTGTCATGGACAGAAAACTGCCCTGCCAGGTTATCTTCGAGGCTGGTGAAAGCGTTTTCAAGGGGACATCCATGCATTTCAACGAGAGGGGAATGCTGGTGATCTGCAAGAACCCGGCCCCACTAAATGCCAAGGGGAAATTGACGCTCAACTTTCCAGGAGTTGGCCATCCGATCGAACTGACCGGGGAAGTGATTTGGACAAATATACATGGAGTGGGAGACTCGCTCTCGCCAAAAGGGATGGGGGTAAGGTTCGTAAACATCGAAAGGGACCTGGAGAGGGTGCTTTCGGAGCTTGCGGCGCGGTATGAATCGCTCGGCAGCATTTATTCCTGTTATTATACGTAAGAGTTTTTCACGTCCGTTCGGGGAACACCGCGACCATCAAAATTACGGCCCCCGGGTGGCCCGGATACTTGTATCCGGGGCGCGGGGCGCCAAGAGATCCGTGCGTACCGTGAGAACTTTCCGAACCATTTGTTCATGTCCCATTGGGACACCCGGAAACCATGAAAGGGGTCATTTTTTTCGCGCCTTCGCGCCTTCGCGTGAAAACTTTTCGAACCTGGCCCACCCAACCTGGAATCTCCCTTCTTCCCGCTATCGGTTTTGAAAATGGGATTTATTCAAACAGTCCTTATAGCCATAGCTCTGGGATGCGATGCTTTTGCAGTCGGAATGGGCGTAGGCGCGAGATTCTGCCGGCCGAGGCAGACCTTCAGGCTTTCCTTTCACTTTGGCCTGTTTCAGTTTATTATGCCCATTTTCGGGTGGTTTGCTGCCCGGCTGCTCCCTGGGACTGTAAGCGTTTGGGGGCCCTGGATAGCATTTGCGCTTCTTTCTTTCATAGGCGCAAAAATGGTTGCTGAAAGTCTGCGGGGCAAAAATGCCGATCCTGCCGAATGCGTCGATCCTACCAGGGGACTCAGCTTAGTGATTCTTTCGGTAGCGGCGAGCCTGGACGCCCTCGGGGCCGGGTTCAGCATGGGCATTCTGGGTTCTGGAATGTTCGCCCCGGCTGTATGTTTTGGGATAACTGCGGGAGCAATGACCTGGGTGTCCATGAAGCTGGGCAATCGGCTTTCCATAAGGTTCGGGCGCTTCGTGGAAGCAGCGGGGGGATTAGTCCTGATCGCATTGGGTCTTGAATTTGTCTTCTGATCGGGGATTTTATAAATGGCAGCAAAAAGATTGGAGACGGCTTTAAAGGAGCACCTGTACGATCCCGAAGGCGCCGGTCTTTGCCGGAGGGTTCGCGACTACTTTGGCTGGGAGATAGGAGAAGCGCGGGTAATTGGCATATTGACCTTTGATACGGCCCTGTCTGATGCCGAACTCGAAGCGGTGCGCGCCGAGATTTTCACGAACCCTGTAACCCAGGTATCCGGCTTTCGCAGCCTTGCAGCAGGTTTTGACTGGGCTATCTGGGTGGGATACCGGCCCGGGGTCCGCGATACAGCCGGAAGCGTAGCGATCGAGGCCATAGGCGATTACCTGGGGAAGGCGCCGGCTCCCGGCTCCGCCGCCTATACCTCACGGCTCTACCTGCTTAAGGATGCCCCTCTTTCGCGAGGCCAGGCTGAAACCATTGCGCGAGAACTCCTCGCAAACGAAATCATACAGCAGTGGCGGGTTTATTCCCGGTCCGAATGGAATGAAAGCGAGGGAACGGGCGTAATTGTACCCAAAGTCCTTCTTGCTCACACACCCTCGGTTAGTGAAATCCCTATCGAAAGCGACGAGCAGCTTGCAAGGCTTAGCGATGAGAGAAATCTGGCGCTGAACCTATACGACATTCCCGTCATCAGGAATTATTTTCTCAGGCCCCAGGTGCTGGAGGCCCGCGCAAAATTCGGTCTCTGCGCCCCGACGGACGTCGAACTGGAAGCGATTTCACAGGCGCGCAGCGATCATTGCAACCACAACACCTTCCGGGGCAAGTTCCACTACCGGGACCTGCTCACCGGTGAGCAACTCACCCTGGACAACCTTTTCAAGACCTGTATCGAGGCCCCAACGCTGCTGATCCAGGGGCGGAAGGACTGGGTTGTTTCCGTTTTGTGGGACAACGCCGGAGTTGCACGATTCAATTCTGATTTCAACTACTCGGTCACCGGGGAAACCCATAACAGTCCGTCCAACATGGAAGCCTACGGTGGCTCTCTCACCGGAATCGTCGGAATTTACCGCGATATCATGGGCACAGGGAAAGGGTCACGCCTTATTGCGGGCCTCTACGGCTATTGCGTCGGACCCAGCGATTACAGCGGACCGCTCAAGCCTCATCTTCATCCCAGGCGCCTTCTGGATGGGGTCGTGGAAGGAGTTAAGGACGGCGGGAATAAGCATGGAGTGCCCACACCCTTTGGAAATCTTTTTTTTCATCCTTCATACCTGGGCAAATGCCTGGTGTTTGTGGCGTCGCTTGGAATTATGCCGCGCGAGATCAACGGCAAACCGGTAGAACTCAAGCAGCCTGGAGAAGGCGACCTCATTGTCATGTGCGGCGGCCGGGTGGGGAAGGATGGAATTCACGGGGTTACGGCTTCGAGTGAGAGCTATGGGGCGAACACACCTGCCGGGCACGTCCAGATTGGAGACCCCTACACTCAGAAAAAGATGGCTGATTTTCTTCTCGAAGCGCGCGACGAAGACCTGATTACATTTATAACCGACAATGGGGGCGGCGGGCTTTCCTCTTCCGTTGGAGAATCGGCCGGACTGGCCAATGGTGCTTTCGTCGAACTGGACAAGGTGCCGCTTAAGTACGAAGGCCTCGACGTATGGGAAATATGGGTTTCCGAATCCCAGGAGCGCATGACTGTGGCTATAAAGCCCGAAAGCCTGGAAAGGTTCATGGAGCTTTCACGGAAACACGAGGTCGAAAGCACGGTGATCGGCATGTATGAAAATACGGGCAAACTGCACCTCACCTATGAAGGCAGGACTTGTGCGTATCTGGATCTCAATCTTTTCTCTGAAGATTTCCCGCAGTGGGAGTTCGATGCCGAATGGCTTGCGCCCGGTGTGCGCGCTCTGACTGAACCGCCGCTTACCGAACCCGCCCAGTACGGTTCACTCCTGCATGCCCTGCTTGCCACCCCGAATCTCAGCAGCCGGGAATGGATCCAGCGGCAGTACGATCACGAAGTGCAGGGCGGCAGCGCAATCAAGTTCATGACAGGCAGGGACCGGGACATCCCGAACGATGCGGCCGTTATTCGGCCGGTCCTCGGCTCTAATACCGGTCTTGCGGTCGCGCAGGCGCTTCTCCCCGCTTATTCCGAGATAGATGCCTACCACATGGTGGCCGGGACGATCGATGAGGCGGTGAGGCGGATTCTGGCGGTCGGCGGATCGCTAGACGAGATCGGAGGCGTGGATAACTTCTGCTGGCCGAACATTCAGTTCGATCCGGTCTCAAATCCGGACGGACGCTACAAGGCCGCGCAACTCGTACGGGCCAACCTTGCTCTTCGCGACTTGTGCCTCGCCTACTCCATACCGCTTCTCTCCGGAAAAGACTCTATGTATGTGGACGGAAATCTTCCGGGTGCATTTGACGAGCGGCACAAGGTGAGCGGGATTCCTACAATGCAGTTCACGGCGACCGGCATCGTTGCGAACGTGCTGAAATCGCAGACGCTGGAAGCCAAATCTGCGGGCGACCGGGTGTATGTGGTCGGGACCACACGCAATGAGCTTGGAGGCTCGGCCTATTACGACCTGTTCGGTTATACCGGGCTGAATGTTCCCAAAGTGGCCGGTTTCGAAGATCCAAACAACCTGGAACCAGAAAAATCCAAATCTCTTTTTTATCTGTATAAAGCTCTCGAAAAGGCGATATCAAAGGGGCTTGTAGCTTCATGCCACGGCATATACCGGGGCGGGTTGCTGGTCCACGCCGCAATGACCGCCATCGGCGGTCGTCTTGGATTGACCGTCGACCTGGCAAAGGTCCCTGTCTCCGAGTCAGCTATTGCTCTTCGAGACGACCAAATCCTTTTCAGTGAATCCTGCGGCAGGTTCCTGGTTACCGCGCCTGAAGACGCCGCTAGGGACTTTGAGAGTATGTTCGATGGACTGCCACACGGATTGGTTGGCGTTGTAACCGAAAATCCCGAACTGGTGATTATCGATAAATTGGGCAAAGAGATCCTGAGAGAAAATATCTTCTCGCTCCGTCGAGCCTGGACAGGGAAAGAGGTTTGAGCCAATCAGGCTGAAGCGTTCAATCCGACAGGCCGTATCTGACCTGTAGACCTATGTTCTGCGAGGAAACCTCCAATGAAAAGTCCTCTGGTTGCAATCATTATGGGAAGCGACTCGGATATACCCGTCATGGAGCACGCTGCCGGGCTGCTGGAAAAGTTCCAAATACCCTTTGAGATGAAAATCCTTTCCGCCCACAGGACACCCGATCAAACTGCCGAATACGTAAAAGGACTGGCGAGGCGGGGTATTAAAGTGCTGATAGCCGGGGCAGGCTGGGCCGCTCACCTGGCAGGCGCCGCTGCGGCACAAACCTCCATACCCGTCGTCGGCGTTCCTGTCGACTCATCCACGTTAAACGGGATGGATGCTCTTCTTTCGACGGTGCAGATGCCGCCGGGCATTCCCGTGGCCACTATGGCCATCGGTAAAGGAGGCGCATACAACGCTGCGGTTTTCGCCGTCCGGGTCCTTTCACTGCTCGACTCCGAGCTTGCGCGGCGATATGCTTCCTTCGTAGAGCAAATGGCCGAAGAGGTGATCTCCGACCGGGATCGGAAGCTTCAGGAATATATGGCAAAACGGACATCCGAATAGAAGAGCATACTCGCTCTTCCTATTCCGGCAGCGTATTCTGGACATCTTCTATCGATGTTATTGCGATTGTATCTCCCTTGTTGCTCTCGGTTATGATCCCGGTCGCTTCGACCAGTTTGTCGACCAGCTTTGTGACGTCCTTACCTTTAACGATATAGTCTCCATCGTCGGCTTCGATCACGAAGCATTTCCCTTTCTTCACCACGTACCCCATCAAAGTCTCTTCCCCGGCGGCTGCAACAATCTCTGTAAGATGGCAGGTCGAGAAAACAAACGCGGCAGAAACTGCGGTAATAACAAGTCTGATAATGCGACTGCTCATGGACCTCCCTCCTGTTTAAAGATCAAACAAGCCTTCGAGCACTCACACCTTCAATGGTTGCAAATACCGGGCCATGCGTTCAGCAAAAGAGTTCTGCCCTCCACGCTCGAAAACACCAAGCCGGTAATTTCATCCGGGTGCATGCCGCATCCTAAAGGCATTCTCTTGGCAGGAACAAATTAATGACAATCTAGATGAATTACAAAGGGATCGGAATACGGTCGATATAGTAGATTTATGGTAGGCTCCGCCTTATTTCGACGCCTGGATAGCCTGTATGATCCGGTTACGAGCCGGAGGCTGCCGGATCGGCAAATTAGGGACAGGAGTAGAATTTCCTAACTTGTGCTCACATCCCCATTCGAACCAGTTGCTATGAGGTCTGGGACCAATGATTTTCCTTCACCCCGTCTTCGGTTCTTCTTCGTGAGCGAGTATGAATTAAAACATTCGTATAGCCGGGGTGGATCGTCCTTTGTATTTGGCTTTTTATCTCTTTCCGTGCTCTTCGTACCCTTCGTGGTGAAACCGGGGCACTTGAGCCAAAGGACACCTGGAAACCATGGAAAGGTTCATTTTCCCCGCGTCTTCGCGTCGAGGCCGGCTCATTCATGGTATAGCCCAAACCGGAGGCTGATGGTAGGGTCGTCAGTCGGTACGTGGTTGGTTATGCACTTTGAGCGGGACTCAAAGGGAACATTAAGACTGTTTCAAGCGGACATTCAGGCTGAAAGGCAGTCTTCCGGGATTGGGACCTGGGTTCGAGCTGCATAGCAGTTACCATTCATTAGCTCGGTCAGAAACCGGCTATGAAGCCCGTGTCCGGCTTTGCGTATCTCGAACTTCCCAATAACGGGAAGGCCTATAAGGGCCAAATCGCCTACGAAGTCAAGAATCTTGTGACGGACGCATTCATCTTCGAACCGAAAACCATCCGAATTAAGAAGTTCATGGTCGTCGAAAACGACAGCGTTTGAAAGCGAGCCTCCCTGGATCAAACCCATCTTTTGCAAATGGCGAACGTCTTTAAGAAAGCCAAATGTGCGAGCTTTGGCAATTTCCCTACCGAAACTGCCGTTTTTCAAGGCCCAGGAATAGGCCTGCTTCCCAACACGCGGGTGCGGATAATCTATTTCGTAGCGGACCTGAAAAACATCAGATGGAGTTGCAGTTATGAAAGAATCACCGGATGATACAGTCAAGGGTTTCTGGATTGTAAGGTAATTTCTGGGTTCATCCTGTTCCTCAATGGAGGCTTTTCGGATCAGCTTCACATACGGCGCCGCGCTTCCGTCGAAAATCGGCGCCTCAGGACCGCTCAGCTCCACCAGCACATTATCCACGCCGCATCCGTACAGGGCTGCCATGAGATGTTCGACAGTGGAGACGGCTACGCCGGATGAGGCGATCGTGGTTGCCTGGAATGTATTGACCACATTATTGTAGTCAGCGCGAATGGACGGGCTGTCATAAATGTCACTGCGAACAAACCTTACCCCGTGACCAACCGGAGCCGGTTTTAAAACCAAAGCAACTTTAAGACCGCAATGAAGCCCCACCCCACTGCACCAAACGGATTGACCAATGGTATGCTGTTTGAAATAAGTCACGCCCCTTTTTATCCTCCCCGCCGCCTCCGAAGCACCTTTTGTGCCAATCTTTTTCCTGCCTGTTTCGTCCCTCTGCAGACAAGATGGGAAGTACTTTTACATGTATGTGACAAAAATGACAAGCGCTGAATGTAAAATCTCATCTGTGTGAAAAATGAAACACAACAGAGCCTGTGGTGTGTCGGTTTTGCCACAGGTGGTCGCTCCTCAAGGCCGGCCTATTGGGACTGCACCACGCCAAAAACCTAATCGCTTGATTATTTCTCTGGAATATTTGATACTTGCGACGCGAGGGCGCCTTCCTGTCACCATTTATGCCGCACAGGGACATAAGGCGAATTCATAACATTTTTGATTCCAGGAGTTTTCATGAGGTTAAGTCAGTTTCCATCGGAAATGCAAATTTATGTTATCCCGGAAGTCGGCGGCGAATACATTTACCGTTGTCTTGGATGCGGGAGCTGTTTCGGGATCGAGGAGCTTCTCTACACCTGCCCGAACTGCGATTCGGTTCTCCTCATAGAAGACAGGCAGTGGGAGCGTTTCAGGGAGATTCCCGGCACGAAGTGGCGTGAGATTTTCGATTACAGGAAAATGCTGACTATTCCGGCACTCAGCGGGATATATCGCTTCCACGAATTGATAGGATCGATAATTCCTTTGGAAGACATTGTTTTTTTAGGTGAAGGGCACACACCCGTGATCGAAGCGAACCAAGTCATGAAGGATTGGGCGGGAATCAGGTTCTGCTATAAAAATGACGGCCAGAACCCGAGCGCGTCCTTCAAAGACCGCGGAATGGCAAGCGCCTTCAGCTACCTGAAATATCTCATAACCAGGCGGGGTCTTCGAGATGTCCTGGCGATCTGTGCCTCCACGGGGGATACTTCGGCATCGGCGGCCCTTTACGCATCGTATCTGTCCGGAAATGTAAAATCAGCCGTCCTTCTGCCCCAGGGGAAGGTAACGCCTCAGCAACTCAGCCAGCCGCTTGGAAGCGGCGCAAAAGTCATCGAGATTCCGGGCGTATTTGACGACTGCATGAAAGTTGTCGAATACCTTTCTGAAAATTACTCCGTGGCGCTCATGAATTCCAAGAACGCCTGGCGAATTCTGGGCCAGGAATCCTACAGCTATGAGATCGCCCAGGCATTCGATTACGAGGTGGGCGGGCTGGCGGTAGTGGTGCCGATCGGAAACGCAGGAAATATAACCGCTGTAATGGCGGGATTTCTCAAAATGTACGACCTGCAAATAATTGACGCCCTCCCAACCGTGGTCGGAGTGCAATCGGAGCATGCAAACCCTGTCTACCTGTATTATCTGGAACCCGAAGAGGCCCGAAGGCAGTTTCACCCGGTAACCGTTCGCGCGAGTGTCGCCCAGGCGGCCATGATCGGAAATCCCGTTTCTATGCCGCGCGTGATTAAGCTGGTCCAACAATACCGGAAGATCGCCGGCGAGGGGTCGGTCCGAATTGTCCAGATATCCGAGCAGGAAATCATGGATTCCATGCTGTTTGCGAACCGCAACGGACATATAGCCTGTACTCAGGGCGGAGAATGTCTTGCCGGCATTCGAAAGGCGGCGGCCGAAAACAAGATAGATAAAAATCGAACGGCTATCCTCGACGCGACTGCACATGCGCTCAAGTTTGCCGTCTTTCAGGATAAATACTTTTCCGGTACTTTCGAGCCTGAATTCGAGGTAGCCCCAAAACCTGAGCTGCTGAACGCTCCACTGTCGCTCAGCCTCCCGGATTCGGTTCCCAGCCCGGCCAGAGGCAATCTCAGCCCTGAGCAATTCAATGAGTTCGTTAAATATACTTCTTTGAAGATTGCCGGGATCCTGGATCTCAAACCAAGCGAATCGTGAACCATGAACGGATAAGGCAAAGAGTTACAGTGACGGAGGCTCGGCGGTTTGTCTTTACTCTTTGCCTTGCCTTCCGAAGGGATGAAGAACGGATGAGTTTAATTGCCTATAAACACATTTTGCCCAGGATTGCCGAAGACGTTTTCATAGCGCATGGCGCCTGCGTCATAGGTGATGTTCTAATCGGAGGAGGAAGCAGCATCTGGTTCAATACCGTGATCCGCGGCGACGTCAACCAGATAAGGATCGGGTCGTTCACAAGCGTTCAGGACAACTCAACCCTTCATGCGACCGGGCCACGGAATCCCTTTCCGCTGCTTATCGGGGACCGTGTGACAATTGGCCACAGAGTTATTATCCACGGATCTACCATCGAAGACGAATGTCTGATAGGAATGGGATCGGTCTTAATGGATGGCTGCAAGGTCGGCAAAGGTTCGATTGTAGCCGCGGGCTCCCTGCTTCCGCCCGGCTTCGAAGTCCCGCCCGGCTCGGTTGTAATGGGATCGCCCGCCAGGGTAAAAAAGAAAGCCGGAGATGTCGAACGGGATATGATCGAATACGGCTGGGTCCATTATCTCGAGCTTGCCACTGATTATTTCAATGCTGACAGGGGGAGACAGGCGAAGATTAGAACAGTGAACGGTGAACAGTAAGAAATGAGGGGAAGCCGATGACTTTTAATCCCAACCTTACCACCTTGCCGCGGCCCCAGCTCCAGTTGTGGCCAGAACTTGACGCCACACCGGAGCATTTTACGCTTTACGGGGGAACCTCGCTTGCGTTGCACCTTGGGCAAGCCGCGCCGCGCGACCAGGCCGAGGGGAAAACGCTTTATGTGGCCTCGTTGCTCGACCTTGCTGGAACCAAGGTTGCAGTGGTGCAGAAGCGTGCCGAGGCGAAAGACTATCTTGATATTGACGTGCTGATACGGCACGGCATTGACTTGCCGACCGCGCTGGCGGCGGGGCGGATTGTTTATTGACGGGGCTTTAATCCTATGATTACGCTCAAAGCTCTCAGCTTTTTTGATGATGTGCCGGCCCTGCCCGCCGAAGTGCGCAAGCGGTTAAGCGCCGCCGTGGATGCCGTCGATCCGGCCAGTCTTCCCGCGCTCACGCCGTATATGAAGCCAGGAGACGAGAACGGACACGCACCATGAAGCCCTTGCCCCTTACACCGGCCTTACTGAACGTGGCCCGCCGTGTCATCTGGTTCAAAAAACCGGAAGAGGCGCTTGCCGATCCGGTGCATTTTCTTGCTCATGTGATGACCTACGGCACGGTTGAAGATTTGAAGGCGCTTAAGGGTATTGTCGGCAGGGACGAGTTCCGCGAGGTCCTCGGTAATGCCCCGCCCGGAGTCTTCGATCCGCGCTCGTGGGCTTACTGGAACCTGAAATGTGGCCGCCTGCCCGCCCCGCCATTGCCAACTCGCGCTGGGCTGCAACCCGTGCGTCCCGCGCCCTAAGCAGATTGCGATTTTAGCCGGGCAGCCGGATTGTTTTGTCCCATGTTTGAGGGTTCGTACCATCCTGGAAGCCGCGCCTTTCCGCAATGGCAATTTCAAAACTTGAGACAAAATAATTCCTTGAACAGGCAATCAACCAGCTAGAGGCAAATCAGACTTGTTTGCTAGCACCACTTATCCCTGGGGGCGGGATGCAGGTGCATGTCCCTGGGAATCGGGAAAGCGCCTGAGATAATGCATCTTCCGACCAGCTCCCGTGCCGCTGTCAGGATCGATTCCTCGGTCCCGGTCCACTTCGGGATGGCATTTTCCAGAGTAGGCGCCTGCCCTCCGTCCATGAGCGCGCAAAGCAGGATGTAGAGCGAAGTTGCTTCAACACTGACGTTTTGATCGAATATGGCACGGTCCATGTTCATAAACTTTTTATCTCCCGCGTGAGGACCTTTCTGTCATTTTCATTCAGCTCCAACCTCCGCCGCTCGTCCTCTTCTACAGGCTTTCGGGAACTGAGCCGGCGGAATCCAGCAAAACGCCGGCAAAAACGTTTACAAGGCCCCAGATCAGATCCAATGAGCTAAGATGCGCGACGATCGTCTCGTCGAATAAAAAATGGAAGGAAGGCTCAAATTCTTCATCCCGCCTCCAAAATACTATCTGAATAGGAATTCGGGGCAAAATTTTGAAACGGTAGGACAGGCTCCCTGAGTTTGCCTTTTCTCCGCCTGCACTTTTCGCCACGGTGGCAAGAAGGTCGGTGCGAGCGTCGAACGCCGCCGCAAGCGGCTCCCTCGGGAGCGCGTGCGTGGCAGTAAAAAAAAGGGCTCCGCCGGGAAGGTCTTTTTCACTCACCCATTTGTTTGCCAGAGGTTTATTCCGAGCGTATAGAAGATAGTGCAGGACGACCAGATGGAGCTGAGGGTCCTTTGAAAGTCCTTCCAGACGTCCGAGCACTTCGATTTCTTCTGCGTCTGGATAACACAAAACCGCAGTGTTCAGGAACGGGACAACATAGACCTTTTCCAGCCGATCGAATTGCACAAGGGCCCTCGTTGTTATCTCCGGCGGGTCTGCCTGCTGCAATGTCTCCCACAGCAGGGGATCGATCCGAAAGTCGCCGGCAAGCGGCAGGTGGTCGACTTCTTCTTTCTCAGACAGTCTCGATATGATTTCGCGAGCCAGGTCGGCCATTTCTTTGGGGACCATAATCCTGCCCCAACCCTTCTGGGGGATGAACAGGCCCGTGTATGGCGTCTCCTCAAACGACCTGACCAGCACAGGTATTCCTTCCTGCCTCAAAGCATCTGAAATGACGTCGGCTTCGAAGCGATTGGAAAGGGTATGCACTTTTACGTACTGGAATTGTATTTCAGCCAATCTTCCTCCTCCATGTAGCAAGAAACAGGAGCAGAGAGCACGCGAGCCGGTTTGCCTGCTTCCTGCCGCTCGCTCCTTGCTCCGGGGCCCCAGGCCCTGGCCTCTGCCCGTCTGTTCGCTGCGCACTCAGTCGATACCATTATTGTATTACCAAATCCGTAAAAACTCAAACAGAGCATCCGCCCAGTTCCTCTGGCTAATCGCTCGATAAAAGTTTATATTGATTCGCAACTTGAGAATCAGCATCCGAGGAGACATCATGAATATTCTTGTTACCGGTGCGGCGGGTTATATAGGTTCACACACTTCGAAGCTTTTGAAAAAGGCTGGGCACGTCCCCGTGGCCTTCGATAATCTATCGAATGGCTGGGCCGAATGGGTGAAGTTCGGGCCCTTCGCTTACGGCGATATCCGCGATGAAGAAGCCCTTTTCCGGGCCTTAAGCGCTTTCAAAATCGAAGCGGTTATTCATTTCGCCGCCAAGGCCTATGTTGAAGAATCAACCAGGTTGCCGGAGCTCTATTTCGACAACAATGTAAATGGCACGATATCCCTTTTGAAGGCGATGAAGAGGGCCGGCACGAAAACCCTGGTATTTTCGAGTTCGTGCGCTACATACGGAAACGCTCAAACCCCCACCATCCGCGAAGATCATCCTCAGCAGCCAACCAACCCTTATGGCCTGTCAAAGCTGATGTGCGAACAGGTCATATCGGCTTCTGCCTCTGTGCTGGGGCTTCGATACGCGATGCTGCGCTACTTCAATGTCATTGGGAACGATCCCGAAGGGGAGATTTTCGAAAGACACGAACCCGAAACCCATGTTTTGCCCAACCTGATAAAATCGGCCTTGTCAGGCGATACTTTTTCGCTTTTTGGAACGAACCACGCCACTCCCGACGGAACGGCCGTGCGCGACTACGTACATGTTATGGACCTTGCCCAGGCGCACATAAGAGCAATCGCTGAACTCCCGGGGCGGGGGCGGCTGGTGTCCAACGTGGGAACAGGGTCGGGAGTATCGGTGCGTGAGTTGCTGGCGATAGTCGAAAAGGAACTGGGTGTTCGGGTCAATGTCGAAGAGAAGCCGATCAGGCCCGGAGACCCTCCTCGCCTTGTAGCCGACGACGGCCATCTGCGCACCTGGTTTGACCACACATTTAAACCGATCGGCCAGGCTGTTCGCGAGACAGCGGCTACGCTCAAGGGAACGAGGACTGAGGACTGAGGACCGGATCAACATTAGTAAGCAAAGGATTTCTCCGAGCATGGAGGAATTGCCCGTCTCATACGATCTTCTTCATTTGCTTTCAAAAAGCAGTCCACTTTGCAAACCCGTCCGGATTCCAGGGTAACCAACGTTTCAGCAAAGACCCGGATGTCTTCAGGGTCATGAGTTATCATGACCACTGGCACGTTGAAGCGCGACTGCAGCTTGAGGAGTTCCTCACGGAGCTTTTCTCGGAGCAAAGTGTCCAGGGCTGAAAAGGGCTCATCCAAAAGCAGAAGTTGCGGCTCCCTGATCAGCGCTCGCGCAAGGGCTGCGCGCTGTCGCTGTCCCCCGGACAGATCGAAAGGGAAGCTTGCTGCGAGATGTGCAATCTCGAAGAGATCCAGAAACTCTTTAACCTTAAGTATATTGTCAGCCGACAGGGGCAGCGGCCATCTCTTCCTTAAGCCGAACCCTATGTTTTCAAAAACCGTAAGATGCGGAAAAAGAGCGTAGTCCTGAAAGAGATAACCGATGTTGCGGTGCTGCGGAGCTACATTGATTTCGCTCTTCGAATCGAAAATCACTCTTTTCCCAAGCACGATGGTGCCCGCGTCCGGGGTCAGCAGCCCTGCAATTAACTGCAGGGTTAGCGTCTTGCCGGCCCCTGAAGGTCCAAAGAGCACGACAAATCGTTCCCGAGAATGGAAAGCCGCCTTCAATGTGAAACTTCTTCCCGGCGATTGCAGTCTCTTCTCGATATCAACTTCAATCACTGTTTCAGGGTCCCTCGAAGCCATATTTTACGAGAATCGCCCGGCCTTCCCCGCCCAGTAAGAATGAAACGAACCGCTCGGCCAAATCCTTCTTTTTTGTCGTACTCACCAAGGCGACCGGATAAACGATCGGCTTGTGATTTTTAGCTTCCAGCGCCACTTTGACTTTGTTCCTCGCCACCGCTGCATCGGTTGAAAAAACGAACCCCGCATCCACTTCATCACGGCTGACATAATCAAGCACCTGCCGAACGGAATCCCCGAAAATGTACTTGGGAACAAGCTCCTGCCAAATTCCATCGTTAGTCAAAGCCTCCTTGGCATAACGACCGGCGGGGACCGTCTCGGGGTTGCCAAGCGCTATCTTGCCGACCTCTTTTTGGCTGAGGTCCTTGATTGTCGCAATGGAAATTTTGGCATCCAGGGGCACAATGAGCACCAGTTCGTTCCTGGCGAAATCCCTGCGCGTATCAGGAAGGATCAGGTTCTTCTCCCTGGCCTGATCCATAGTTTTCTCGTCGGCCGAGGCGAAGACATCTACCGGCGCGCCCTTGTCGATTTGCTGAAGCAGGTTCCCGGACGCAGCAAAATTGAAAACCACTTTGACGCCGGGATCGGCGGCCTCGAATTTTTTCCCTATCTCACCAAAAGCATTTGTCAGACTTGCCGCAGCCGAGACTATCAGTTCCTGATCGGCCGATGCCGCCTGGACAGACGACGCGAAAAGCGGAAGAAAGCAAAGCAGTGCTGCCACAAAAAAGTAGCCGCGTTTCATCGATCAAGCTCCTTGAGATAAGTCGTCCTGAGAATTTTTCCCGAAGAAACAAGAACCAGCATACAAACAACAGAGGTGATCATTACCAATGTAACTGCAAGACTGTCGTTGCCGGCCTGAACGGCATCATAGACCGCAAGTGAAAGTGTTTGTGTCTTTCCCGGCAGGTTGCCCGCAATCATCAGCGTCGCTCCGAATTCTCCCATGGCACGGGCGAACGCGAGCATCGTCCCGGCAAGGATGCCTCGCCAGGCGAGAGGGAAGGACACTCGAAAAAACACTGTCGTTTTTGATAGTCCGAGTGTTCTTGCCGCTTTTTCCAGATTATGGTCCACGCTCTCGAATGCGGTCCTGGCCGATTTCAGGACCAGCGGCAGCGACACAATCATGGCTGCCATCGCGGCTCCCTGCCAGGTGAACATAAGCGTTATACCGAAAGCTTCATAAAGCCGGCGCCCGATCCATCCGTTTCTGCCGACGAGGACGATGAGATAGTATCCGAGTACGGTGGGCGGCAAGACAAGGGGCAACGTCAGGAATGCATCCAGCCACTCTTTACCTCGAAACTTTGCCTTTGCTAGCACTAAAGCCAGTGCGATTCCGGTCAAGAACGCCGAAAGCGTCGCAACACCGGCCACTTTCAGAGTTAACAAAAGTGGCTGAACTCCAGCAATTGCATCGAGCATGCTCATTTCCCGATCGCCGAAGAAGCTCTCTCAATCAAAAGCGCAATTTAACCCTGTCGGCCCGGCGTAAAGCTCGCCGCTCCACAAAGAAGTTAGCTCTTCCGTCAATTGCTTTGGTGAAAAAGTGTCCCGGAAACCAAATCGGTTTTTCGAATCGGGCCCGGACCGTCCCCCAAGTGCTATTCTTTCATTATCATTACGTTGCTTGCCTTGATCAGGGCGGATACATTGTCGCCTTCCTTTAGACCAAGGTCCCGCACCGCATCGACAGTGATCGTTGACGTAAGTATGTTCCCGCCCCCGATATCGACTCGGACTTTCGCCGCTACTGTACCTTCCTTCACCTCAACTATCTTGCCTTTTAGGACGTTCCTCGTGCTCAACTTCACGGCAAATTTTCCTCTCTTTTATTTTCACAACTCGTTGCTTAAACCCTGGCATCGGGTATTGCAGGCCAGCGTACGCCTGGTATAATTACCCTTGCATTAAGGGCCAATACCGGCGATTTTTAGAACTTAATTCGTCTGTTTAAACGCGTCAAGTTAGATTTCATCCAGTGCATAATCGTTCGGTAACACCTTTTTCGCAATGGGGGTTTAAACCAAAAAGGCGTCTTTACGATGAAGCAGTTTGTGTGCTGCAATCTAAAAGCAGCCCGGAAAGCAAAAGAGCTATCTCAAAGCGAACTCGCCGAGCTGGTAGGGGTAAAGCGACAGGCCATCTATGATATGGAATCCGGCCGCTACGTCCCCAATACTCAAGTCGCCCTGTTGCTGGCAAAAGTTTTGGGCTGCAGGGTTGAGGACCTTTTCAGCATCGCCTCAATTTTCGGACGAAAAGGCTGTTACCATTGTCGGAGAGCACTCGGCGAATAGCCCTCGAGTCGCCCTTGGGAAAGTGCGCGATCGGCTCTTTGCCTATCCGTTGGATGATAAGTGGTTGTCAGGCGAGGGGTTCCAGTCTGCCGATGGATTGCTCCGGGAAGATTGTCGTTGCGTGCGTCTTTTCCACTCCGAGGGGGCCTTGGATAAGAAGGCTTTTTTGCTGGGCTGTGACCCTGCATTTGCTATTTTGAGTACCCATGTCTCGCGTTTCCCCGGCGAGGCAAGACTTCAATGTCGGTTCGCCCAGAGCCTCGGGGCTTTGAAGGCCATTTCTGCCGGGTATGCCCACCTGGCGGGGACCCACCTTCACAACACGTCGGATTCACAATCGAACCTTGATCTTGCTCGTGCAACACTTGGAGGGATGAAGGCGAGAGTGATCGCTTTTTCCAACTTCGAAGAGGGATTGATGGTTCAGGCGGGCAATCCTCATCGGATCAGAAGTATCGAAGACCTTCCCCGAGGATTGAGATTTGCGAATCGGGAACAGGGTGCAGCCTTGAGAATCCTCCTCGACGACCGCCTGAACCGGCTGGGAATTGCCCCTGAGACTGTTGACGGTTACGATCGGCTGGTCTACAGCCATAACGAGGGGGCCAAAATGGTTTCTTTTGGACTGGCTGACGCCGCGCTCGGGCTTCAGGCCGTCGCAGCGGCGCACGGCCTGGGATTTGTTCCGGTTGAAGTAGTCCGTTGCGATCTGGTGATACCCTTCGACTTGATGGAGCATCCTGCAATAAAGCTCGTGCTTGAGTTGCTTCACACAGGTGGCTTACGTGAGGAATTGAGGTCTCTGCCGGGGTATGATTCATCCTGCATGGGCACATTGATCGGAGAAGTGTAGGGCGGTGGGACTGCCGGCCAATACTTAAACCGCTGCCTACGGCGGCGGCCAAGTGGGCTGCCAGTCCCACGGGCCGCGCAAGCCCTTGATTTCCTCACTCCCAACTGCTCTCATTCCTAATTCCTGAGCCTCTTGCAAAACTCCATTCAGCGATACGAGCTTGTAGAATAGCCCGTTGCGGGCTACTATCCGGACGGGCACAAGGCCCCAGGCCACAGGTGATGTTCGGGTGCATAGCCTGATTGTTGATGATTTTTTAGGTTCATCCGGCAAACGCATACCTCCAATATTTTTCACGAGACCTCACATCGCGGGTTCGGCGACGCCATTCCGGCGAGGTCTGGCCCAGTGGCCGGCTTCAAGGCCACGCAAACACATTGCAGCTATTTCCATTGCCAGTTTCCATAAGAGGGAGGCCTATCCATTCCTAAGAGCCTGTCACTATTGTTGTTTTATCTGTTCAAAGGAAATTTGTTGGAAATTTCATGGGAAATTTTTAATTTACTTCTACGCTAGTCGAGGAGTGGGGCAGATCTTTTTGCAGTCAAGGAATTGCTCGGACATAAGGACGTCAAAATTACCATGAAATACGCTCATCTTAGCCCTGAGCACAGGACAATGGACAGAAAATTTTTAAGGGCCACGGAAACTCCTTCGGAACATCATGGAAACAGATGGAAACATCGGGGGTTTCGAGGCAGATGTTTCCATCCGTAAGGATTTGCGATTGCTAGTATTTTTGTGTTGGATTGAAACATCCTGGAAACACCACGATTCGCGAACCCCAATAAGAAAATGCTCTGATTTTTTCGCACACTATGTTCGGTGGGGTTTTTCAACAAACGGGGTATGCACCCGTGATGATCCATCTCACAAATTAAATCCCGGACATTTGCAAGAGGCTCTCCTAATTCCTAATTGCCTTTACGCTACCCGGCGATCTCCAACCCTTTCGCCATGAACATTACTTCGAAAGGTAAATGCGCGAACCTGGCGGTCCCTGTTTCTGTGAATCCCAGACTTCGATACCACTTTCTCAGTTCCGCCTGGGCCGATATGATGCCGACTTCAACCCGGTAAGCGCCTATTGCTTCCGCCTCCGCAAGCGCGTGCTGCACGAGGGCTTTTCCAAACCCTCGGCGTCTGAATTGCGGCAACACGCCCAGTTTTTCCAAATAGCAAAACTCAGGCTGCACCCGTTCAAGGGCTACGCAGCCGCAAGGGATTCCTCCCGTCTCGAGTATAAAATACCGGGCGTCCTTATGAAGCGCAGATTCTATCCAGGATGGCTTACAGTTCGAAGGATGTTTGGGGCAGTTCTCCTCGGTGAGGCGGAACCGATCCGCGACGTCCCTGAATGAATTCCTTATCAGGTCAACGATAATGAAAACATCGGCTCGAGAAGCATCCCTTATGGCGTGGTCCATGCAAGTCCTTTGCTAATTAGTTTCCATCCGGAAAGGGCCCTTTCCGGATGGACGCTAATCGGCTTCCCTGTCTCCCATTTCGAGACACGGATAGGCATGCCTCACATCCTCAACTGCTCAGTATTTTCATCCGAATAATCTCAGGCGGTTCTCCAAGCAGGTCCATCACCTTGCCTCTGAATTGCAGCATATGAGGTGCGGCGCCATGCTTGTCCAAGTGCTCTTTGCTCTGCCAGATTTCATAGAACACAAAAAGGGAAGGGTCTTTGATCGTCTGATGCAACTCGTAATTGATGCAGCCCTCGTCCGATCTGCCGGGTGCAATCACAGATAAAAGAAGTTCCTTGAGCGCCGCTTCCATTCCTTCTTTCGCTCTAAGCCTGGCTACAACCGCTATTCTGTCATCCATTTTTCGTACCTCCCGAGATAGTTTTATTGAGCTGCCATTTGATTGTTCCCAATATTCAGAAAATCTCTTCCCGCTGCTGAAGGATTAATGCCGGCCACTGTCTTTCCGCAGGTCTTCTTCTACGAAGCGCAGGGCGGCTTCGAGCAACGCTGCGCGCGGATAGTCATTTTTGTCTGCAAACGCGGCAAACACAGGGTATTTCTGCTTGTTCAAGGGCATGGCCACGGCCCAATGGTCTGCATTCGGATATCCTAGCAATATTGACCCGGGAATGATGGCGTCGGAACACAGGACCTGGCCGTCGTTGGCCTGGTCGGTATTCGCGAGGATATCGTAAAAAGGACGCAGCATCAGGGATGTGTTCTCCCGCGTGGCAAAGGCGGGCAGTGAGTAGTAGCGTATGTTTTCAGGCAACTGGTGAGTGGCCAGCCAGGCAATCCGGACGTTGCGGCGCAGACTCTCCACCGCCTCGGCTCCCTCCCCGGGTGCGCAGGACGAAAGCGGTATCTCATGAGCAAATTTTAAGAGAAACTCAGGGAACAGGTCCGCCAGGGGAGAACCGTTGACGGCCCCCGAAAAGGCGATGACAGCCACGGTTCTTTGGGCTACCGAGGGATATTTCACCAGTGCTTCGAGTGTGTCTACTGCGCCCTTTGAGTGGGTGACGAATATAAGCCTTTCACCCGCGGGCATCGCCGTAACTGCATCATGGATCAGATCAGCATTGCGGGCGCTTCCCCCGCGCCCTTTGGTCTGGATGTAATCTGTCTTGTAGCCTATGTTCTCCAACTGCTTCCGGGCATCTCCAAAAGCCAGGGATATGTCTGCGACGCACTCAGCCAAAAGACCGGGAACGATCACTACGCGAAAATCGCCCTCGGGAGGTCCCAAAACGACTGGTTTGCCTGTAGCCGAAGGTTCGTCGCCCAGCTTCCAAAGGGCAGCCACGTCACCATAAGTTTCGCCTGTGGGAAGTTTTGGAGACCGGGCCATAAGGACCTCCCTGAAAATTTCACGGAAGCGGGCCCGCCCGTCGATGATTCCGCCACAAGCAACCGGAAGCAAAACAGACGGAGTAATAACTTCCGGCGAGGTATAAACCTTCCGGGCAGCGCATGAGGCCAGCATGGCGACGGCAATTACGAGGAAGAAAAACGAGATGAAACGTGATCGAACACTAATTCCACCTCCGTTGACGAAAAAGTCCTTCTTCAGTGCCATTATTTATCCTCTGCCTTTTGAGTAGCCGTCGCTATCTGAAATCTAATACGACTATATTGTACACACGTCAATCATGAGATCTCCGATTCGACCTATTTTTCGGACTCGAACTCAAGCAAGGAACCACTGCCAGGAATACCAAATCCAGTGCAGACGACTTGAAGCTTACCTCAAAGGTGTTTAGCTGATAATTAGCGTTAGGATTACCAGCAGCCTTGTTTTTTTATTGCGGAGCCGCGTCATGAAGGGGTGGTCGAGCTTGTCGGTAAAAAAACCCTGTCCGTATGGAGATATGGTCTTTCCGGATGAGGTTGAGATTTGTGACAACGGAAAGTGTATGATTTGTAAAGACGGCGCTTTTGAGGAGTACCCGGACCCTCGTCCTCCGAAATACGGCCTTTGTGTTTCAGTGGGGAAAAGCTAGAGGTCAAAAACGCCGATATCAAACAGGATGTTAAAAAAGGGACCGTCCTGCTAAGCTCTTCGGCAAATTACATAATCGGCTATGTCTTCGAGGATTTCTTTGACCGGGCTTTGAGGGAATGCCCGAAGCGCCTCTTTGGCCCTCGAGGAATACATGCAGGCCTGATTGTTGGTATAATCTATTCCGCCGCTGCGGACCACCAGTTCGCTGATCTCTCTCACATCTTCTTCAGAAATATGCTCCGAAGTGAAGATTTGTCTTAACCTATGCCGATCAGCAGCTTTTGCGCTTCGAAAAGCGTATATAAGCGGCAAGGTGGCCTTTCCCTCCTGCAGGTCGTTGCCGACCGGTTTCCCGAGTTCTTCGGCCTCCCCGGTAAAATCAAGAGTGTCGTCGATCAACTGGAAGGCGATCCCCAGATTGTGCCCATATGCCCCGAGAGCCTTCTCGTCGGCCGGTTGTCCCCCGCCGAAGATTGCTCCTGTCTGGCAGGCAGCGCTAATAAGTACGGCAGTTTTTCTGGTAATGACCTCAAGGTATTCCTGTTCGTTTATTTCGAGATTATCCGAATTTACGAGCTGTAGGACCTCACCTTCAGACATCGTGGTAGTGGCGTCGAGCAGCACCTTCATGATTCTAATATCCCGGTATCCAACCGCAATCTGAATGGATCTCGAATAGAGAAAATCTCCGACCAGAACAACGGCAGGATTGCCCCAGATGGTGTTGGCCGACGGACGGCTTCGTCTGAATTCGGCGTGATCGACAACGTCGTCATGCAGCAGGGTCGCGGCATGGACAAATTCGAATACGACCGCGAGCGCAACGTCGTCGTTTCCGTCATATCCGCAAAGTCTGGAAGACAGGATCGTGAGCAGAGGCCGCAGTCGTTTGCCTCCGCTGCCCATGATATATCGCCCCACGACCGAGATTAGGGGAATATCGGTGTCGAGCAGGCGGTTTATTTCCTCTTCGACCCTGGCAAGGTCCTGACCGACCTGAGTATAAATCTTTCCCTTCAGGTTTCCCGGACCGGCGGGCACAAAATTGAGCAGGGCGGAAACGTCCACTATTGGAAAATCCGATTGTATTGTTTAAGCGGCGTCTCTTCGATAATGCCGGCAGGCCGCCGTTTCCCCCGACGGAAACGAGCCTGTTTCCGAATAGAAACCGGTTCAACTTCCCCGGGGTCTGATCTCCAGCAGAGGGGTTCTTCAACAAAAAACCCGAAGGAGAATCGCTACTTAATAGCCAAAAATCCGCGCTAAGTCAAAGCGTTTAAACCGGCATCGGACCGGTACCGCCTTTCACACTAGACCGCTGTGCGCTCTCACACTCTTAAATACCTGGGCCGCCTGCCGATCAGGACACGCTTTCCGAAAGGACCGGCACTATCTTTCCGAGAGCTCGACCAGCACACCGAAAGTTGACTTGGGGTGAAGAAATGCAATCTTTGCCCCTCCAGCGCCTTTTCGCGGCTTTTCGTCGATCAGCCTGATCCCTTTTGCTTTGAGTTCTTCGAGGGCCTTTTCGATATTGTCCACGCGGAAGGCGATGTGCTGGACACCCTGTCCTTTCGCTTCAATGAATTTTCCGATTGGGCCGTCAGGGGCGGTCGATTCGAGAAGCTCGACTTCAGTGTCTCCCACCGGGAAGAAAGCTGTGGTAACTTTTTGCGCGTCCACGGTCTCACTTCCCATGTGCGGGAGCCCGAGAATATCGGTATAGAGCTTCTTTACTTCCTCGATACTACTTACAGCTATTCCAATGTGGTCAACTTTGAGCACCTTCATGGCGCCTCCTTGTGCTTTTGGGAAAGCCACTCGCTGACGATGTCGCGCATCAGCGTATAAGGGTCGCGTTTTTTATTCATCAATTCCTCGACAGCGGTTTCGAGTCTTCCATTTTGCTCCAATTCCTCTCGAACGACCCGGAAAAGCTCCCCGTGAATCATGCGAAGGGTTTCCCGAAGGGTCCTTTCCCGCCTGTTTTCATAAAACCTGCCGGAATCGAGCAGATATTTTCGATGCGTCTCTATGGCGAGCCAAAGTTCTTCTATTCCGACACCTTCGACCGCAATGGTTTTATTGACCGTGGCAATCCAGTGGCGCTCCTTGATGTGAGAATCTATTTCTATTCGCGAGCAAACTTCGGTGCAAAGCTGATCTGCGCCTTGCTTGTCGGCTTTGTTGATCACGAACAGATCGGCTATCTCCATGATGCCGGCCTTCATGCTCTGAATTGCGTCCCCAAGGCCGGGCACCAGGACGACACAGGTGGTGTCTGCAATGCCGACTACGTCAATCTCATCCTGTCCTACTCCGACGGTCTCTATTAAAATCAAGTCCTTACCGAGAGCATCGAGGACCTTTACCACGTCTGCCGTGGCCTTGGCTATGCCTCCAAGAAATCCCCTGGTGGCCATGCTCCGAATATAAACATCCGGATCACTGGTGAGTTCGTTCATTCGGACCCTGTCGCCCAGTAAAGCGCCCCCGGTGAACGGACTGGAAGGGTCCACGGCAATGATCCCGACTTTGAGCCCTCCCTTTCGAATGACGCACGCCAGCTTGTCAGTTAAGGTGGACTTCCCGGCCCCGGGCGATCCGGTAATTCCCACTACATAGGCTCTTCCCGTATAAGGGTAGAGCTTTGCCATGCACTCGTATGCTCTTTCATCCTCGTCTTCAAGCCATGAAATCAGGCGCGCGGCCGCTCTATGAGAGCCTTCCATGATTTGGGCAGCATAATCGAGAGACATCGGTGTGAACTGCCCCTAGCGTTTGCGCACGTTGTTTTGGATGAAACTGACGATCTCGGTAGTCGGGGTGCCGGGTCCGAAAATGGCCGCCATACCTGATTTCTTCAAAAAATCGTAGTCTTCTTCCGGGATAATGCCTCCGCCCACAAGCAGAATATCGTCGAGTCCCTTCTGCTTCAAAAGTTCAACCACCCTGGGGAAAAAATAGTTATGAACGCCGGACAAACTGCTCAAACCAACAACGTCGGCATCCTCCTGCTCGGCCGCCGAAACGATCATCTCCGGGGTCTGGCGAAGCCCGGTGTATACCACTTCCATTCCTGCCTCGGCAAATATCCTTGCCAGCAGTTTTGCGCCGCGGTCATGCCCGTCAAGGCCGGGCTTTGCCATGATCATCTTGATTTTTCTAGCCATGGAATAGTCTCCAGTTAAAACCTTGTAAAAGTGCATGGAAAGAGTGAAGATCGAAGCCGGACAGTCTTTCCTGTCCACCGTTCACTTATCCTAGACGAATTCTTTGGGCCGGTACTCACCGTAGATCTCGCGCCAGACGTCGCATATTTCGCCGACGGTGGCCTTTGCTTTAACGGCTTCGATAACGTGCGGCATTACGTTTTCATCCGTCCTGGAAACCTCGCGCAGTTTGTCCAGCGCCGCCTTCCACTTTGCATGGTCTCTTTGTGCGCGATACTTCTTCAGTTCGGCGGATTTCATTTCGCCAACCGACATGTCCACCTTGAGTAGACCGGTCGGAGGAGGCTCTTCCATGGTATATTTGTTTATACCTACATAAATTCGCTCTCCGGATTCAATTTCCTTTTGAAACCGGTATGAGCTGTTCTGAATCTCCTTTTGGATATAACCGTGCTCGATTGCGGCCAGCGTCCCGCCCATCGCGTCGATCTTTTTGATATAATCGTCAATCTCTGCCTCGATCTTGTCGGTCATGTTTTCGACATAATAGCACCCGGCGAGCGGGTCGATAGTGTCCGTCGCGCCGCTTTCTTCGGCAACGATTTGCTGGGTGCGAAGCGCCACGGTCACAGCCTGTTGGGTCGGCAGGCAAAGCGCCTCGTCAAACGAGTTGGTGTGCAACGACTGTGCTCCACCGAGGGCTGTGGCGTAAGTCTGCAAAGCAACTCGGACGATATTGTTTAGCGGCTGTTGCGCAGTGAGCGTGACCCCGCCCGTCTGGACATGGTATCGCAGCATCATCGACCGTGGGTCTTTGGCTCTAAAGCGATCTCTCATGACTTTTGCCCAATACCTGCGGCCGGCGCGGAACTTTGCAACTTCTTCGAGCACATTTGTAAAGGCATTGAAAAAGAAGCTAAGCCTCGGGGCGAAACTGTCGACTTCCATGCCCCGCTCCACGCATGCCTGGGTATAGGCTATACCGTCTGCAATGGTGAAAGCCATCTCCTGGGCAGCCGTCGATCCGGATTCACGAATGTGATAGCCGCTTATGCTGATCGAATTCCACCTCGGAACGTACTTCTGGCAAAACTCAATCAGGTCCACCGTCAATCTCATCGTTTGCTTGGGCGGATAAATATATTGGCCGCGGCAGATGATCTCCTTCAAAACATCGTTTTGAACTGTCCCGCCGACTTTATCCAGGGGCACGCCCTGCTCCTGGGCAATCGCCAGATACATCGAAAGCAGCACGCCGGCCGGAGCATTCATGGTCATCGAGGTCGTGACTTTGTCCAGGGGAATTTGGTCAAAGAGAGTCTTCATATCATCGATGTGATCGATTGCCACTCCGACCTTTCCGACTTCACCCATCGAAAGAGGGTGATCGGAGTCATATCCGGCCTGGGTAGGAAGCTGAAACGCAACACTAAGCCCGGTTTGGCCCTGCTCCAGCAGGTACCGGTAGCGCTCGTTTGTGCTCTTGGCGTTTCCAAATCCTGCATACTGGCGCATCGTCCAGTAGCGGCCGCGGTACATGGTCGGCTGTACGCCCCTGGTGAACGGAAACACCCCCGGATAGCCGATGTCGCGCTCGTAATCGACGTCTTTTATGTCTAACGGGGTATACAGCCTTTCGACCGGAGTACCGGAAATCGTGGTGAACACAGGCTTTGCTTCCGGAGACTTTGAAAGGTTCTTTGCAAGAGGTCCCTGGTCCCACTTTTCCTTACCTGTCAGAATTTTCTGAAGCATCTTCTCATCGAACATAGCGATCTCCTCAACGTCGAAATTTCCCAACCGCTGTGTCATTATTTACCACAGGAACCTTACACGGCAGGAACTATGAACCTATACCATGAGTTCCAACGGGTCAATATCAAACGAACGTAAGATTGCAGCTTGTCTCAGTACCAGTAGCCTATCTCGAACTCACCGGGTCCCCACTCTCCATCGTCACAATGGATGCACTGGTCGCCCATGCATAACTCGTGGCCGTCGGGATACTTTTTACCTTCGAATGTGCAACCGTTTTTCTCCATCTCGTTATCCCTCGTCTCTGCCGGTTTTGCTCATCCCACAAAGATAGGCACAAAGCAGCGCCGCTTCACCCTCCCGGTGGGCAAAACGGTTTCCGTTCGAATAATTTTTGACATTAATTTGCTCATCATTAATACTAAGACGTAGCGTTTTGCTGCTTCACTTCTTGGTAAGGAGGCCTTAATGGGCGAAGAAACTATGGTTTCGCGAAAACTGGGCATCAATGGTCTCGGCAGAATTGCAAAGCTCTCGATCTGGCACCACGCCGAGAGAAAATATTTCTCGGAGATCGTGGTCAATATAGGCAGGGAAGTGGGAACAAGGCTTGCGGACATTGCGCATTTCATCGAGAAGGATTCCGCCTACGGCGCTTTGCACAGTTTTCTTTATGGCTCACGGGCAGGAAGAGTCATTGAACAGATCGATGAAAAATCGGGCAGTTTTCTGGTAAATGGAATAAAGACGACTTTTTTGCGTACCGCCAGAAATCCGGCCCATATCGATTGGCGCAAGCACGGGGTCGATCTCGTAGTAGACGCTTCCGGCTCTTTTGTGGATCCCGCCGCCTCAGCGGAAGATCCGAAAGGATCGGTGCGCGGCCATTTTGTTTCGGGGGCAAAGAAGGTTATCGTTTCCGCGCCTTTCAAGATAAAGGACAAAAGCCGGCAAATGCCGCCCGATGCCGTCACGACCGTTATGGGCATAAATGATTCGGATTACGACCCCAAGAAGCACCTGATCGTTTCAAACGCCTCCTGCACGACAACCTGTCTCGCCTACATGGTGAAGCCGCTGCTGGATTATTTCGGGGCCGAGCGCATTCTCTCGGCTGCCATGACCACCGTTCATGCAGCCACCAGCACGCAATCTGTTTTGGACCGCGCACCGAAGGCCAATGCCACAGATCTTCGAAAGTCCCGCTCGGCCTTCAACAATATCATTCTGACCAGCACCGGGGCAGCCAATGCTCTCGGACTGGTCATCCCCGAGATGAAAAGAATCGGCTTCATCGCCGAGTCCGTGAGAGTCCCGGTGACGACCGGGTCTTTAATAATCCTCGCACTGATGATTCAGGACGAGAGCATGTCCAAGCCGATCAATCGTGAGCTGATAAATGGTATTTACCAGGGAGCTGTTTCCCACTTCCCCGATAGCTATCTCGTATTTTCCGAAGAACAGAATGTGTCATCGGATATCGTTGGACTGCCACGCGCTGCTGCTGTAATTGAAGGACACGAGAGTCACACGCGCACTTCGGCAGTCCGCCTTGACATCGAACGCATGGTTTCCGCAGTGGAATATCTCAAGTCAACCGGCGCGGAGGGTGCGGTTTCAGTTGATATGGGAATCGTCGGGCCGGGAGCGGCTTCGGGATCTCGGCAGAAATTTATCGAGGTGCCTGTCACACAGGCCGTAATTTACGGTTGGTATGATAACGAATTGGGAAGCTACACGAACATGCTCGGAGACCGGACGGTGAGCATAGCAGAACTCATGGAATCCACCATGCGCGATCCGGTGACGATAAGGACAAGTTAAGGAGAGTGCACAGTGATAGTACGTAACTGGATGTCAAGCGATCTGGTAACCATCGGCAAGGACGCTTCCATTCAGGAAGCGTTGGCGTTGATGAAGCGCGAATCCATACGCCATCTTCCTGTGGTCGATAAGCATATGAATCTGATCGGGTGGATTACCGACGCGGACTTGAGGGGAGTACTCATCGCGTCGATGCTCGAAGAACTCACACTCGAAGATGTGATGATTCGAAAGCCCTTTACCATACATCCGGAGATGCCGCTCGAGGAAGCTGCGCGCCTTTTGTTGGATAAGCGAATTGGCGGCCTGCCCATCGTCGCGGACGATAAGCTGATCGGAGTCATAACCGTTGCCGATATTCTCTCAGCGTTTATAACTTTCCTGGGGCTGCTTACCGAATCCACTCGAGTGGACATCAAGGTTTCCGGTCCTCCAAGCCCTCTTCCGGAGATAACCCAAATCGTCAGGCAGCATGGGGGCGAGATTATCAGCCTCTGCCATCTGCCAGTCGATGAGGGGCCTGAATTCTCCTACTCCATACGGCTTAAGAAAACCGACTTGAAGCCGATCATTGCCGATCTCGAGGAGCACGGAATCGAGGTGGTTTCCCAAACCAGCGATTAGTGGAGGTTGGTTTTGATCGCTAACTCGTAATTTTCAATTCCCCATTTGAATTCGTGAGTTATTTTTAACACAGTTAAGATCGCCTTACCCAAGCTCCATTTATGCGAGTTCAAAGCTCCCTGAATTGTAACTTTTTTGTAACCGGCTTGTGATATAAGATAAACTTCCGTATCATTTTGAAGTGACCTTGGCTCTTCGAATCTCATTGGGGGGGGACCAATGTTTGAGAAAGTTTTAGAGACACTTGTCGGGATCGGAAGGGTAAAAATAGGACTCGGCGTTCCGGTTCAGTTTCAGTTGATCGGAAAAAATGACAAATTAAGATCAACGGGGTTTCTGGCCGGAATGATTCCTGAGGAATACCTCATGGTCCGCGTGCCTGCCATTCCCGGGATCCTGAGCAGGCTGAGTGAAGGAGAGCCCGTAGTGGTGAGGTACATCTATGAAGGACATGTCTACGGATTCAATTCAACAATCCTGACTTTCATAAGCAAACCCGGGCTTATGGCTTTCATCACTTATCCCGATAAGGTGGAAACCATGAGCCTGCGCGAAACCCAGCGCATCCCATGCTGCCTGTCGGCTACGATCAAGACGGATGGGGGCGAGTACAGGGCCGTCATTGTGGACATTAGCGAGGGAGGGAGCAGGGTCTGCCTGGAAGAAGGCTTCGGCGAATCATTATCTTTCGATCTCGGTCAGACAATGGAACTTTCCTTCCAGTTTATTGGGGTGGCTGAAAATCAGCTTATAAGCTGCACAGTAAGGAACCTGAAAAGGGACGCGCAACTTTACGAAATAGGATTTCAATTCGACCAGGAAAATCAAGCCGTTTTAAAGAAGGTGAAAGAATATTTGGACAGCCTGACTATAGATTCCACAGAATTTCACAGATAATGATCAACGACAGCTACGCTTCCAGGGGTTCGATTCGAAAGGGGGATCAATGTCGGCAAAAGTCCTTAAATCGGTTGCTGTTCCAACGCTGAGTGCAGGAATCGGCACTCGGGTGCAGTTTCAGTTGGGTGGTAAGCTGGAGAAACTGAGAGCAACGGGTGTTGTGGCCGGAATAATTCACTATGAGCACATTATGATCCGTATTCCCGCCATCCCCGGGATCTTGAGCAGGCTGAACGAAGGAGATCCCGTAGTAGTAAGATATGTTTACGAAGGGAACGTCTATGGATTCAACTCGACAATCCTGGCCTTCACTAACAAGCCGGCGCTTATAGTTTTCCTTGCTTATCCCGATGAGGTGGAATCCGTGAACCTGCGCGAAACGCAGCGTGTTTCGTGCTGCCTGTCTGCAAAGGTCATTACGGAAGGTGGAGGCTACAAGGCGGTCCTGGAAGACATCAGCCTTGGAGGTTGCAGGGCCTGCCTGGAAGAAGGCGTGAGCGAATCTTCATCCCTTGATATCGATCAGAGGATTGAACTGGCCTTCCATTTGGAGGGAGTGGCCCAAGAGCAGGTAATAAGCTGCAGGGTCAAGCACATGAAAAAAGACGCACAGCTTTATCAAATAGGGTTTCAATTCGATAAGGAAAATAAGACCGTTTTGAAAAATGTTGAACAATATATAGAAGGCCTGATTTCACAGGAAGAAGCTACTCGCACACTTTCAAGCAAAGATGAAACTGAACACGTATGAGAAGTGAAGCCGGGACGGGCCGGTCTTACGCCGCAGGCCGGCTCCGCAGTAGTTTTGCAAAAGGCTCAACCGTTTCCAGGGGCGCCTGGATCTAATAGCGCGGCGTAGTTCAGCAGTTCTGAACGAATAAGGGCAATAGACCCCAGCTTTTCAGTCAGCTCTCCAAGATTTTTTTCGACATTGCTTTCTCCTTCCCGGTGGAGGGCTATTGCCTTTTGAAATGAGATGCGAATCCCCGAAAGAGTAAGATCTATCTTCTCATTCAACGAGTTCTGGAAATCCTTCATGGTCTTGGTCACCCGGTTTACAAGATCATAGCGAACTCTCCCGCAGTGACGGTCCAAAAGTTCGGCAACCGACTCTTTCATGCTCTTTAGAATCATCTTTTTCGCCAGGAACTGCGGCAAGGCAGAGGTAGCGGCGAGCTGAATCAGCTCCAATCCAACCGGATCGTCCTTGAACATGAAATAAAAATCGCTCCTCTTGCTCAGCCCTTCTACCGAAGTGAATGGCTCTAGATTCAGATCGAAAATATCGCTGGTGAGAATGAGAATTCGTTCAATAATTTCATTGATCTTGCGAGCGAATTCTCCGTGAGCGTCCTCGAGTTTGGATGAAATTTTTTCTGCGAGCTGTTGCCGCCAGGGATTGAACGTTTCCCGGATCCTGTCGAACACGAATTGTTCAAGTTGCTCTCTAAGGCCGCCGGCTCCTCGGTTCACCAGTTCCATGTATTTTGCTTCCAGTTCCTTTTGGAGGGCTGGTGATTTTTCTTTTTTAAATCCGGATATTTCTTCGTCCATACTGGAAATGATCTTGCCCAAATGGCCTTTGAGCAGAAACTGAGTATTCTCCCGGTCCTTTTCGATGGACTTCATCTCCTGTTCGAACCGGCCAATTTTTGTTGTCAGCTCGTTGAGCGGCAGCTTGATCGCCTCCTTTTCAAGCTGGAACGAGATAGTCTCATCGGTGATCAGCTTCAGCAAATTATTGACGATTGACTGTAAGAAGACCCTGCCTTTTTCTCGGGCAAAAAAATCCAGAAGTTGTTTTTCGAAATCGGGAAGAAGGCTTCGCTCCAAAAGAAGATCGTCTCCGGCCTTCTTCCCCTCGAGCGCCCATCGAGCGGACATGGGATAGACCCTGACCTTTCCGGCGCCCACGTCTTCTTCAATGACGCGGGTGGTGAATTCCAATGACTCTTCTCGATCGCTGTCGCTGGCCTGGTCGATTTTGTTGAGAACGAAAAAGATCTTATCCACAAACTCGCGGACGTCTTTCAGGAACTCGTGTTCACTTTTGGAAAGCGGCGGGTCGACGGAAATGACGAAGATCCCCGCGTCTACGTGTGGAAGATAGGAATAAGCCGTCTCGGTGTTATGGCTGTAAACCGACCCGGCGCCGGGAGTATCGATGATGCGAACGCCTCCTTTCAGATATTGTGACGGATAAAAGACAGTTACTTCCTTGACTGCTTTTTTGTTTTGCGGGTTCCCGCGCTCCGTAATAAAGGCAGGGAGATTCACGAGATCGATTTCTTCTAAGCGGCCGTTCAGGTACTCTATCCGGACTTTAAGCTCCGGACCGTATCGCAGGATTGTAACTACGGAAGTAAGCGGTATGATGGCTGTCGGCAAAATGCTCTCACCCAGCAGAGCATTGATGAACGTTGACTTGCCTCGTTTGAACTGGCCAAGAATCACCAGGTTGAAAGCTTCTTCCTCGAGCTTCTCCCTGACGGTTGAAAGTGACCTGCCGGTTTCACTTCGCGCACTCATGGATATACGCTCTATTACTCCGAACAGGCTTTCTTTTGCCTGGCTGTATTGAAGCATAAAGCCCCCTCCATCTGGTCAGAGCTACTCTAATAATGAGGTCCCGACAGCGATGCAAATAAAAAAAAACTTCCACCTCAGACACACTAACTGAAGTAGAAGTCATCAGCTCTATCCCTGCGTTCGGGAGAAAGCACTTTGCGGTGAACCTCATCACCGTGTGGATTACCCATGCATTTAAGCAGAAGCTAAGGTATCTGTCAAGGCGGTTGGCACTCGTGCCCAGAGGTGTTCTGTTCTGGACGTAATCTTGCTGTAAGATTGTTCTGCCAGTATGGGTTCTGAGCAACGTCGGACGGCGATCTCCTATGCGTCCTCTGCGTCTTTGCGGTGGGATCCTTTTTGCCAAAATGGCCTCGCTTTTTCGCAAGTCAACTCCGGCGCCGAGAAAGTGGCCATGTCGCCCAGCATCACTTCGAAACCGGTAAAATCGCTGCGCACCCAGGGAGCATAATTACTGCGCACGGTGAGCACCACTTTCAGCTCTGTATCGTTCGAGCCGTCTTCCAGAAAAAGCAGCCCGAGGTTGTATCCGTTACGGCCGAGGCTGCGGTAGAAACGCTGGGTGTTGAGCACGCCCTGCGTCAAGCCCCTCCAGTGGTCGTCCGTAACCTGGCGCAGAGAGGTTACGGACAGCAGAATACCCCAGATTTCAAAAAACCCCTCAGGTGCATAAGCTGCAAGCCATTGCCAGGAGCCTGTAGCGCCGATGCAGCGCAGGCCGGATTGTTTTTCAGATTGCAGGTAATCGGTGAGAATACGCACGCCGTATTGACGGTGATGTTCAGCGGCGCGGGATTGCAGGAAACGCTGGGAATTAGCCGGCATGCGGTCTGCCTGCACCTGCAAGTGGGGATGCAGCAAAGATCCGCCTGCCGAGGGGAGGTGGTTCTGAGTGATAGCCATGAAAACCGCTGCAGGATCGTAAGACAAAACCCGTAAAAGATAGTCCCGGCAGTTGAGGAAACTGTCCAGATAGGATTGCAAAGCCGCCGTACCGATCTGCACGAAGTGCTCATCGTCGAAAAGGCTTACAGCCGAGTAGCGCCCGTAGGGAAATAAATTGGGGAAAAGCGTGGACGCTCCCCGGATCATGCGGCCTTCCGGGCATAACTCGGGCGGAAGCTGGGGGGTATGCGTAGCGATCCGGGCACGGCAAAAGGGACATTTGTCCCGATCAGCGGCAAAAGGCGGTGGCGCGGGCAGAGTCTCCGTGCCGGGTTCGCGTTCTTCGCCCCGGCTGTACGTGATCCGGCAGGTGCGTCCCGTGATGGGATTGGTGCGGACCTCGATGATGCGATCGGCTCCAAGGCCGCCGGGCAAAACAATCCGGGAATGAAATTTCTCACTTTTAAATTGCAGCATGGGCATTTCCCTCTGATTACATATGCAAAAAAGCCTCCCAGTTTCCGTGGCAGGGGCCTTACTTCTTTAGAGGCAGCTACTTATAAACAGCGTCGCAGAAAAATGAACTCCGCCCTAAGGCATAAAGTCATAGTCTCATGCTTACGGCAGTAGCGGTTAGGGTGGGCTTCATCACCTTTTTGCAGTGATTTTATTGTTAAACGAAATTCGTTCCCTGTCAACTCGCATCCTCAATCCATAGCCTTAAGGAAAGCCAAAGTGTGAACGTGTACAGACCAGAACGCGTGCAAAACCGGCTAAAAGAATCTTGACTTTTTTAGACCCGCCTGATAGTCATTTCCCGCAAATTGGGCGATGGAGTCCGCCGAAATTGCCCTTCAGGCTGATGACTCCTGCATAGTTCGTTTGATGTTTGACGCAGGGGGATCTGAAGGGTGGTGGTTGCCCATTTGGCGGAAGAAACGCTCGTTCCTGCCGATCTCATTTTCTCACCCTTCTTCTCCAGAACACGATCCTGCAGTCACGGATAGCCCTTATAGACGATGCAAAGTGTTTCGTTGAGGTTTTGATCTGTCCTGCGTCGCCGCAATATTAAATGACCCGGGAGATTAGGCTTATGATGAATAGAATAGTTTTCAACGTGATCCAGGTCCGGCCTGGGACGGCGGTTTGCGGCGGCTGATGCCGGAGATGACATACACTGCGACGGGTTTTTCAAATCCCGTTCGGGTGATATTCGAAGCCGTCTTTCGTCCTTCGACATTCTATGACCGCAAAGAAACGATCTCCAAGCATTTCCGTATGGCCATTAAAAACGGGCGGGAGGAAGTCCATATTGTGGATAGGTCTTTCTTTCTACCGGTTGCAAAAGGAATTCAGTGGATAGCTTCGCTGCTGGGGCGCATGCATACCGGCAGCGTGAATATGTATGCAGCTTACGTATTGATCAGTCTCTTCATTGTCCTGATGATTCAAGGATTGTTGCGTTAGATGGTGCCTGCGGGTTATGAGTGAACCCTGACCCAAATTACTGTATGTTCCGTTTGCATGCTGAAGTGAGGTAGATTGGCTGAATTGGATGACTAAAGTAATTCTTGTTACGATCGGCGGAGGTCTTGGTGCTCTTTCACGTTATGGTGTCGGATTGCTTGCAGCAAGGCTCTTCGGAGCTAATTTCCCGTGGGGTACGCTTATAGCCAACCTATCGGGCTGCTTTCTTATCGGTCTTTCTTTCGCCCTGGCCGAACGGGGCATGAATATCATGAACCCGATGGCCCGACTCTTTTTTGTAACCGGTTATCTCGGCGGACTGACGACTTTTTCAAGTTATGCTCTTGAGACTGTCAATTCCATGCGCGCGGCAACTAACATGGTCACCCTGGCCAATTCTTTCAGTAACAACTTTATCGGAGGAACACTGGTTTTCCTTGGAATGTGGGTTGGCAGACTGAAATAAGGGGACAAGAATATGTTGCAGTACAAGGTTATCGAGATATTTACGAGCGAGGAGGCGCGCTGGCGAGGAAAACAACTCTATACTGCGGTCGTTGAGCGGGTGAACGACATGAAAATAGCGGCGCGGTGTATTGTGACCAGGGGGATCGAGGGGTCTTACGAGAGTGGCGAGATCTCCACTGGCAGGCTGGAGGTCCTTTCCTACAACATGCCCATTCGCGTCACGATTATCGTCCCCGCCGCCGAGTTCGAAGACCTTGTTTCAAATGTCAGCGAGATGGTCACGGATGGGATTGTCGCGGTCCGTGATGTGGAGGTCGTGTCCCACAAGGTTTGTGGAGTTCTCATACCGAGGAACACCAGGGTGCAGGAGATCATGACTCCCAACCCCAAACGGGTGGGCACAGCCACCCCGGTGAGCGATGTGGCCAGGCTACTCCTCTCATCGACTTTCACGGGAGTTCCGGTGGTTGACGAAGATGACCGTCCGGCCGGTGTGATAGCCCAGGGTGACTTGATCTACAAAGCTGAACTGCCTATGCGCATTGGTCTCCTGGCGCACGCCGACCCAAAAAAAGTCGACGCAATCCTGGATACCCTCGCGCCAAAACAGGCCAGGGAAGTAATGACACACCCAGCCGTCGTTATCCGACAAAACAGGCCGGTTACAGAAGCTGTTGATCTCATGCTCAAGAAGAAGGTGAAGCGCCTCCCTGTGGTCGATGAGGCGGGAAAGCTTGTCGGAATAGTCTCGCGTGTAGACATATTTCGAACAGTCATGAACGTATGCCCGGATTGGGGCGCATTCCAGGAGAAAAATATCCGTGTTGAAGGTTTGCGCTATGTGTCGGATGTCATGCGCCGGGATACCTCTACGGTTCTTCCGGATACACCCGTTGAGGAGATCATGCGCGTTATCGATTGCAACGATATTCAGCGGGTTTGCGTAGTAGATAAAGAAGGTTTCTTCAAGGGATTGATTTCGGACAGGGACCTCCTTGTCGCCTTTTCCGGCCGTCATCCGGGGACCTGGGATTATTTTGCAAGGAAAATTCCGTTCACGGAACGCAGCAAGAGGCATAAGGAACTCAAAAACCACTTGCGCGCAAAAACAGCCTCGGAGGTCATGGAAACCCACGTCGTAACCGTCCGGGAAGACACCTCGATAGAAGAGGCGATAGTTTTCATGCTCGAAAAAGCAATTAAGAGACTGCCGGTACTCGATTCGGAAGGCAAGTTCAAGGGAATGATCAGCAGGGATTCGCTCTTGCGCACTATTTTTGGCCGTTGATAAAGCGGGCTTTCCTTATGGCAGCGACCGAATACTGCAAAGTCCGTTTCAAGGGACTCGAGCGCAAGGGCCCAATGGGCTGGAGTCGAACCACGTTTTGAGAAGCAGAGTCGGGCGCACTGCCGAGCAGATTGTATCCCTTGCTAATAAAGAGCCGGCCCAAATGATCGACGTGGGGCGTAGGGGAGGAGGAAGTTTCCTGCAACCGTGGGAGGGATGCCATGGTCAATTGTCAGGCGAGTAAAGGGCTCTAATGAAAGGTGGGCACCAAAAGGAATTGTGCCCACCTCATAACCGGAAATATTTTACCTGGTTCTATTTATTTGATGTTGTGGTGTAGCTTACACCCGCGCACCGTATTTTTCATGAGCATCGTGATGGTCATCGGTCCCACTCCGCCGGGAACCGGAGTAATGGCGCTCGCCCTCTCGGCTGCCCCCTCGAACTCCACGTCTCCTTTGAGGATCCGTTTGCCGTCGGCTGCTTTTCCCACCTCGTTGACTCCAACGTCGATCACCACAGCGCCCGGCTTTACCCAGTCGCCCTTGACATATTCCGTTACTCCGGCGGCGACGACCAGGATGTCCGCGCGCAGGCAATGCCACTTCACGTCTTTTGTTCTCGTGTGGGTGACGGTCACGGTGGCGTTTGCCCCCGGCGCTTTCTGCAGCAGCATCATCGCTATGGGCTTTCCGACGATATTCGACCTTCCGACTACTACTACTTCCGCGCCTGAAATCTGCGTCCCGGAGCGAACAAGCAGTTCCTGAATACCTGCAGGGGTGCAGGGCAGATAATCGGGTTCCCCTATCATCAATTTTCCGACGTTTACCGGATGAAAAGCGTCAACGTCCTTTGAAGGATCGATCGCCAGAAGCACACGGTTCTCGTTCACACTTTTGGGCAATGGCAACTGCACAAGGATTCCGTCAACCTTCGGGTCCTTGTTGTACTTGTCGATGAGAGCCAGCAGGGTGGCTTCGCTGATATCGGCAGGCTGGTTGTCTTGAATGGAGTAAAAGCCCAGCTCGTGAGCTGTGCTCTGCTTGGCCCTCACATAACTCTGAGACGCGGGGTTCTCTCCAACGAGGATGGTGACCAGCCCCGGGACAACCCCATGTTTTTCCTGCAACTGTTGCACTTCGACTTTGAGTTCGGCCCGAATCTCTTTGGCCACCTCAGCACCTTTAAGCAGTTTAGCCGCCATATGATACCTCCCGTATCGGTCGTAGGAAGGAGCGAGGAGCAAGAAGCGAGCAAACAGGTTTTCTTCCTGCTTCCCGCTCCCCGCTTCCTGCTTCTGCCGTTATTAGAATAGACCCATGACTTTCCCGGTCTTAGCATCGACATCCACCCTGCGGAAGGCCGGATCGGACGAGGTCCCCGGCATGAGGGTGATGGCGCCTGCGCACGGACAGAGGAACTTGGACCCGGAGTAGATGAGAACGTCACGGATCGGCAACGTCCAGCCCTTGGGCACGCCCTTGACAGCCGGATCGTGAGACAGGCTAAGATGGGTCTTGACCATCATGGTGGCATAGTCGTTATACTTGGGATCGGCCTCGAGCATCTTGGCCTTTGCCTCAGCTTCCGGCGTCCAGGAAACGCCGTCCGCGCCGTAGACTTCTTTGGCCACCATGGCTACCCGTTCTCTGAGCTTCATCTCCAGAGGATAAAGGAACTTGAACTGGCTTTCTTCGTTGCAGGCGTCCATAACCGCGTCGGCAAATTCCAGGGCGCCGTCACCGCCTTTGAGCCAGTGCTCGGAGAGGGCGCATCGGGCCCCTGCGGCTTCCGCATGTTTGCGGACCAGGGCGATTTCATCCTTGGTATCCGTGTGGAAAGCATTGATGCACACGACCGGGTTGATCCCCGACTTGCGGATCACGCCGATAAGGTGAACCATGTTGGGAATGCCCTTCTCGAGCAGCGCAAGGTTCTCCTTGGTGTAGTCAGCGGGAAGAGGAAGACCGGCCACAACTTTGGGTCCGCCGCCATGCATCTTGAGCGCGCGGATGGTCGTGGTAAGCACCGATACGTGAGGCTTCAACCCGCTGTACCGGCATTTTACGTTCCAGAATTTCTCGAACCCGATGTCGGCGGCAAAACCGCTCTCCGTAACGTGATAGTCGAAGAGCTTGAGGCCGACACGGTCGGCGATGATCGAAGACTGGCCGACTGCTATGTTTGCGAAAGGACCGGCGTGAACCATGCACGGCTGGTACTCCGCTGTGCACATGAGGGTCGGGTTGATAGTGTTTCTCATAAAGGCGGTCATGGCGTTTCCGACTTCCAGGTCGCCCGTGGTGACGGGTTTTCCACTTTTGTCGAAAGCCACGGTGATCTCATTGAGCCTTTTCTTCATGTCGGCTAGGTCGGTGGCGATCGAAAGGATGGCCATTATTTCAGAGCTTACCGCGATCCCGAATTTTGACTGCATCAGGAAGCCGTCCATCCTGCCGCCCATACCGATGATAATATTGCGCAGGGACTGGGCGCAAAAATCTATGATCCAGCCCATCTCGACCCTGGTCGGATCGATGTCCAGACGCCTCATTTTGGTCAGGCGCTGGAGCTGCTCGTCGTTATAATTTCTTTCGTGCTGCATGCGGGCATTAAGGGCCACCATGCCGAGGTTGTGGGCGTTCATAATGTCGTTGATATCGCCCGTCAGGCCCATGGAAAACTCGGTCATCGGGATGATAAGCGAGTTGCCGCCGCCTGCCGCCGTTCCTTTTATGTTCATGGTCGGGCCGCCCGACGGTTGTCTTAGGCACCCGCCTACATTCTTGCCTCTCTTGCCAAGGCCTTCCATTAAGCCGCACGACGTCGTGCTCTTGCCTTCGCCCAGGGGGGTCGGCGTGATTGCGGTTACTTCGATGTATTTACCGTCCGGACGGTCTTTGAGCCTGTCCATGATTTTGATGAAATCGAGCTTGCAGAGCCTGCCCATGGGGAGAATTTCTTCCTTCTTCAGGCCAAGCTTTTCCTGAAACTCCCATGGAGTGGGCATATTAGCTTCCGCTGCCTCAGAGATCTGCCAATCCTTCATCTTTGTCGCATCGTAGGGCATGTCCGATTTTCCTCCGTTTTGGAATTTTTACTTTATACTCAGCTCAGGACTAGGTAAGGATGTCGCTCCACCTCCTTGAATTTGAGTTGGCAGGATCAAACCATGCGCCGCTTGGAAATTAGAACCTGAAGCGACAGATTGAAACTCTCCGGATTTTGAAAGTGGTCATACAAACGGAGTAAGCAGTTTCAGATCCAGAGAAACTGTCCGCGATAGGCAGGACTGCACCGCGCAAACTAAATTAGGGGCGCCTGTTTTGTCAAGAAAAAAGAGAGTAGCGGCACCTTCTACGGACGTAAGCCATAAGAGAAAAGGTCCGTTCTGTTTTTTTGGGGTTGCTTTTATAGTTATAATGAATAACAAAATGAATAAATTCCGAAGGTCGGTTCTTCTTGCACCTGAAAAAACGAACCGGGCTACTGTAAAAGGCATTATTAAGAAAGCAAAATAAAAATGGCGAGGGGCCAAAGCGGGAGGGACCAATATGTGGGACTACACGGATAAGGTTAAAGATCATTTCTTAAATCCCCGAAATGTTGGAGAAATTGAAAACCCGGACGGAGTCGCGGAAGTTGGGTCCATTGCGTGCGGCGATGCGCTCAAGTTCACTTTCAAACTGGATGAAAACGGCAAGATAAAAGAAGCGAAATTCAAGACGTTCGGATGCGCCAGCGCAATAGCTTCGGCTTCGGCAATGACTGAAATGGTAAAAGGCATGACCGTCGAGCAGGCTGCTAAGGTCACAAACCAGGATATAGCAAATTACCTCGGTGGACTTCCTCAGGAAAAGATGCACTGTTCGGTTCTGGGACGCGAGGCCCTGGAGAAGGCGATCTCATTTTATAAGGGAACTCCTGTTAAAGCGGAGGAGGAAAAGATCGTTTGCGAATGCTTCGGGGTAACTTACGAAGAAATCGAACGGGCGGTCCGCGAGAACAGGCTTTCGACGGTCGAAGAGGTGACTAATTACACCAAAGCTGGAGGGGGTTGCGGCAACTGCCACCCGATAATCCAGGAAATAATTGACAAGGTGCTTTCCCAACCGGGCGAGGCCCCTCCTGAAAGGCCGAAGCTGTCCAATATCAAGAAGATCAAAATGATAGAAGAAACGCTGGAGCGCGAAATCAGGCCGGCTCTCAAACACGATGGCGGAGACATTGAGCTCGTTGACGTGGTGGGTAATCATGTGCTGGTTGCTACTCGCGGCGCATGCGCATCCTGCCAGGCATCCAACCAGACGCTGAAGAATTTCGTGGAAGCGAAATTACGCGAACTGGTCTTGCCCGAACTTGTAGTCGAGGAGGTATCGGCGTGAAACCTGTCTATCTGGATAACAATGCGACGACGCAGGTGGCCCCCGAAGTGCTGGAGGAAATGCTGCCGTATTTTCATGAGCTGTACGGAAATCCTTCGAGCATGCACTCCTTCGGAGGCCAGGTGATGAGAAACATAAGGAAGGCCCGGGAGCAGGTTGCCTCTCTTCTGGGCGCTTCACCTGAGGAAATCATATTTACCAGTTGCGGCACCGAAAGTGATAATGCGGCAATCCATTCGGCCCTGGCGAGCAACCCGGATAAAAAGCACATCGTGACCAGCAGGGTCGAGCACCCTGCAGTGCGCGCGCTTTGCGCTCATCTGGCCACGCAGGGCTATCGGGTAACCGAGTTGCCTGTAGATGGCGAAGGCCGGCTCGATATGGAGCAGTACAAAAAGGCGCTGACTCCGGATACTGCAATCGTAAGCCTCATGTGGGCCAACAACGAAACCGGCGTCATCTTCCCCATCGAGAAGGCATCGGAGATGGCCCGCGAGCGTCGTATCCTTTTCCATACCGACGCGGTTCAGTCGGTCGGGAAGATTCCCATCAATCTGGCCGATATGTGCATCGACATGCTTTCGCTCTCAGGACACAAGCTGCACGCACCCAAAGGTATCGGCGTCCTCTACTTGCGAAAGGGCACAAAGTTTTCACCCTTCATGGTCGGGGGTCACCAGGAGCGTGGAAGGCGCGGCGGAACGGAAGCAACCCCGAGCATAATTGGTCTGGGGGTCGCTGCTGAGCTCGCGCAAAAGAAAATGGACATCGAAAACACCTATGTTAAGGCCCTGCGTGACAGACTTGAAAATACCATCCTCAAAAGCGTCGAAAATACGAAGGTAAACGGCGACAAGGCGAACAGGCTGCCCAACACCACCAGCATCAGCTTCGAATTCGTCGAAGGCGAAGGTATCCTGCTCATGATGGATGAGTTCGGCATTTGCGCCTCATCGGGGTCTGCGTGCACTTCCGGGTCACTCCAGCCCTCCCACGTTCTGCGGGCTATGGGCATTCCCTTTACCATGGCGCACGGATCGATCAGGTTCAGCCTCAGTGTATACAACACCGACGAGGAAATAGATTTTGTCATCGAGAAGTTGCCCCCTGTAATCGAGACGCTCAGGAGCATGTCACCGTATTGGAAGGTGGGCGCCAATGTTTGCCGGTAAGAATCGAGTCCAGGGACAGGGGTTGCGCGCCCGGCAAGATCGTAACTTGCAACCCGAACCTCTGCGAAGGTGCCAACCAACGAAGGAAGAGCATGGAAGATAGACTTGTCGACCAATACTGCAAAACCGAGATCGCGACGGAACGGCATTTTCGGGAGGAGATTCCCGGCATAGTAGAGAATCTTGTCGGCTCCTGCGCGAACGGAGAGTGCTTTGATCATGTAGGGCCTGAACCGATTCCGTCCAGAGAGGCCGTTATGGACATCGTGGGTAAAGTGAGGAGGCTGCTTTATCCGGGATATTTCATAAAGGGCCGGTTGGAGAAGTTCAATCTCGCCTACTACTTCGGTCAGGAAGCAACGGCGCTTTTCGAGCTAATGTCGGAACAATTGGCCCTGGCACTGCGCCATGACTGCATTCGTCACGATCTGTCCTGCGTTCATTGCGAAGAGTTGGGCCAGGAAGCGACGGTCAATTTCATGCGGGACCTGTCCTCATTGAGGCTCATGCTGGCAACCGACGTGCGCGCCGCCTACCAGGGTGACCCTGCAGCCAAGAGCTTTGATGAAATAATCTTCAGCTATCCCGGCCTTTTCGCCGTAACGGTCCACAGAATGGCTCACCAGTTGTGGGAACAGCGAATCCCTCTCATTCCCCGCATTATTACCGAATACGCCCACGGCGTAACCGGAATAGACATCCATCCGGGCGCTCATATCGGTGAGAGCTTCTTCATCGATCACGGGACGGGAGTTGTCGTGGGTGAGACTACACAAATTGGAGACCGGGTGCGACTCTACCAGGGGGTTACTCTCGGGGCCCTCTCGCTCCCGCGTGACGCGGGCGAGCAGTTAAGGGACAAAAAAAGACATCCGACCATCCAGGACGATGTGATTATCTATTCGGGAGCGACAATCCTCGGCGGAAATACAGTCATAGGCTCCAGATCGGTAATCGGCGGCAACGTCTGGCTCACTGAATCCGTTCCGCCCGACACTCGCGTCATGCTGAAGAAGCCCGAGCTAATCTATACCGGACAGCCGGAGCAAGGCAAAACGACCGAATAGCCCGGACGCGGTGGGTGGCCCGGATACTTGTTATTTACATGGCCTCTTGCGCTTGGCCGCTAGCTTAAATACCGGATTGTGCCCATACGCCCACGACGGGCTTGGTTAGCTTTTCCCGAGTTCTGCGGACCGTTTTGCCGCCGCTTCGACGCATTCGATCAAGGCGCCTCGCACCGAATAAGATTCAAGGATTTGCAGCCCGTAAATTGTTGTTCCTCCGGGCGACGTGATCATATCTTTGAGTTCCGCAGGATGCTTGCCTGTTACATCGAGCATCGTGGAAGCGCCGATAACCGTCTGAACCACCAGTTCTCTTGCGGTTTGTCTGGGCAGTCCCACAAAGACCCCGGCATCGATAAGCGCCTCGATAAGCAGCAGAACATACGCCGGCCCGCTTCCACTCAGGCCAGTTACGGCATCCATCAGCTTTTCTTCGATTTCGACAGCCTTTCCCACGGAGCGGAAAAGAGCGAGGCTCATTTCCATTTGAGCTGCGGAAACCGTTTTCCCGCGTGAAAGTGCTGAGGCCCCTTTCTGGACGAGGGCGGGAGTATTGGGCATTGCCCGGACTATTGCGGTTTCGAGCGGCAAGCCGCCCTCGAGGGTTGAAAGTGAGATCCCGGCCGCTATGGATATGACGAGAGGCTTACGCGAGAGGTGATCGCGAAGCGTATTCAAAACTTGAGAGACTACCTGTGGTTTTACTGCAAGCACGATAATGCTGCTCGATTCGGCCAGTTCGCTTATGCTGTCGCGTCCCTTTATTCCAAATTCCTTTTCCAGGTAATTAATACGGGATGGGACTACGTCATAGGCGAAAACCTTTTCGGCGGGAAACAGGGAGGCCGTGATCAAGCCCCTGATTAACGCCTCGCCCATATTCCCCCCACCTATAAACCCGATGCATTGGTCTCTGAACATTGATCTCCTCCATTGGCGTGGTCCGAAAACAGTCGTCGGTGGTCAGTGTTCCAGGTCGGGAAATGGAAAGGCTTTTTTGCTGACGACTGCTCTTAAGCAATACCAGACTGGTGAACATAGGTCAAATAGGGACGCTCGTCGTTCTCCCTGCGCAGCCTTGTTTCTGTCGAGATGATTATTATTTTGAAAGATCCTCAATAATTCTGTATCTATCTGCGCCTGACAAAAGGACGCAAACTAAGTTCCGATGAAAAGCAAATGAGGAAAAATTATGGATTTGTCCTACAAAGTAAGCCAGACCGCAGGTAAACACTCCCCTCTGGAGGAAGAGATTCGAAAGCTTCCTATTCCGGTCAACTCCGTTTTTCTTGGAAAAGACGGCAAAATAGGGCCTGCCGCCTTCAAAAAAACCGACATGACCCTCAGGTGCAAGGACCACGACAGAATCGCTGAGGTCTTTCCAAAGATGCTCTCAAAGACCGGAAGCTTCGTTCTGGAGGCTGTTCAAGCAGATGAATCGGAAAGAGCTAAAGGGAAAAGGGTCGCTGTTCTCTTCTCGGGAGGACCGGCAGCGGGGGGCCATAACGTGCTGGCCGGCATTTCCGCTGCCCTGGGAAGCGACAACACGCTGTTCGGGATAAGAAGAGGCCCGCGAGGCCTGATAAGAGGTGACCTGTTCGAGATAGACAAAGAAAGTATTAAGTCTATCATCAATATCGGCGGGTTCGATTTTCTCGGGACCGACAGGACAAAGATCAAGACTTCCGAACAGTTTGAAAAAGTCGAACGGACGGTTGTCAGCAACAGGCTGGATGGCTTGGTCGTGGTGGGGGGAGACGATTCGAACACCAACGCGGCATTTCTCGTGGAATATTTCGAAACAAAGGGGATCGATTGCAGCGTGATCGGAATTCCCAAGACGATCGACGGAGATATGGCGGCCGGGAAATATCTACCCATTTCATTCGGATTCGATACGGCCACAAAGATATACTCCGAACTGGTTGGAAATCTGAACCAGGATGCCGCATCCGCTGTTAAGTACTATCATTTTGTGAAACTCATGGGCCGAACAGCCAGCAAAATCACCCTTGAAGTGGCTCTCCAGACCAAACCGGCAATTGCGCTTATCTCGGAGGAAATCGCCCAGAAGAACATGTCCCTGGACGATATTGTAGACTATATAGTGCGCATCATTACCATGCGGCGCATAAAGGGACTGAACCATGGGGTGATCCTGGTCCCCGAAGGGCTGGTGGAGTTCGTTCCGGAGATGAGACGGCTGATCGCCGAGTTGAATAAAACACTTGCCGAATATGAGACGGACATAGCCGACCTGCCCTCGATCGAGAACAAGAGGGAGTTTCTTTTACCGCGTTTGACTGCGCAGTCGGCGCAGTTGATGGCCTCCCTTCCGCCCGATCTTCAGGAGATGCTGATTTTGGACCGCGACGATCATGGAAACGTGAAGGTCTCTCAAATAGAGACCGAGAAGCTGCTGATTGAAAAAATTCGCTATCGCATGTCGGAAATGAAGCGGCACACGGACCGGTTCTTCGGGGTGGGAGAGGGAAAAATTGAAGCGACCCCGGAGCAGGTGGAGGATTTCAAAAAGACTACGCTGGCAACCCAGTCTCATTTTCTCGGATACGAGGGCAGAAGTTCGAAGCCCACCAGGTTCGACGCTGCTTTCACCTTTCAGCTCGGTCTGGCAGCCGGTTCCCTTGTGCTCGCCGGTAAAACCGGCTACATGGCCGCTATAACCGACTTCTACAAAGGCGGGCGAGTTTTGGGCCTGCCGTTGGCTGGACTGATCACGGTCGAAACGCGAAAGGGAAAAGAAGAATTTGTGATCCAGAAGTCTCTCGTCGAACTGGAATCGCCATCGTTCAAAACATTTATCCAAAACCGGGAAAAGTGGGCAAAGGAAGATTACTTCAGCAGCCCCGGGGCCATTCAGTACTGGGGCCCGACCAGCAATCAGGTACCACTCATTGTGGCCCTTGACCAGGGATACCCGGATTTTAACAACTTCAATCTAGGAGAGGAAAAACAGATCGTGGTCGAGTGAATTTCTAACTTGCAACGCTGGACAATCGAACTGGAGGGCTGACATGGACGGGAAGAAGAGGAGAATTGTCCGGGGGCAATGCCCCCAGTGCGCTTGCGGAGACGTTTCCTTTATACCGCCGAAGGAAATGAGACAGAAATACTCCGGCCCTGAAGACCAAATCGAAATCCTATGCCCCGGTTGTGGGTCCAAGATCAAAGGGAAGCTGGAGGTTGAGGAGGAAAAACAACCTTAGGTAACCGAGTTGTTTAGAATGCCGAACAATCTGCAGGCACGGCAGAGGGAAGGCGTGGGGAGGCGGACGGGAATCCGTCCCCCTCATCTGTCTTAGGCACTGATGCCTGAGCCATTAAATTCCGGGACTGCCCATCGGGTCCGGAGTGATCAGACGGGGTTTATCCCTGTCTCTTCTTTCCATCTCCCGATACTGTTTCATATCGGGGCAATATCCCGCCCAACACATGGCATGTCGTCGTTGGAAACTGTCGCGGTTTTGTCGTTGGAAGAACAGTTGAAAGGAAAACATGCGGTTTCGCCGACTGAAACCAGGGCGAACACCATGGCCAACACAATCAAAGCACTCATAATTCGTTTCATAACTTTCTCCTCTTAATCAATTGAATTTGCGTTTCTGCTTTTAACGTCACTCACTTGCCAAACAGAAAAGGCAATATTGATGCCAAGGGAGAAAGAATTTATATGTAGTTGATATTTATTAATAATTCGCATCATGTCCGATTCATCTAAATTAACTGGTGCTGGAAGTCACGGAATATGGTATTATTTTGTCGTTAAATATCGTTTGCTGTTAAATAGCGTGAAAAGCAGGGATTGAGTTCACTTTTCGAAAGCAGGGGCTTCTGCCGGGGAGATGGTATGGAGCTAAACAGGGATGAGTTTTTCCGGAATGACACGCTGCAAATCTGCAGCAGCCTTGATATCGACAAATGACCCTGTTATTTGACCTTCCTGAATACGAGTCCATTCGACCCTGGAAAGGTGACGTGAATAATCTGGTTATCCAGACTTCCAACAATTACTCCACCGTTCTTTGTGTAGAGCCTGAGTTCGTTGCCTGTAACGTGCCAGGAAAAGGTAACCTCGTCGTCGCCCACCTTCCAGATTCCCGTCCCTGTTTCTTTCAATTCCAAAGTGGTTTCACTACGGTGAGGGGAATCCTTGATTTCGGCACTATAGGTCCCGACGTGCTGGGTCCCCGGACTGCAACCGGACGCGACGGAGAAAAGAAGGAGACAGAATGAAAGAGGCAGCAAAAAAACCGAAGGTCGTATCTTTTTCCGCATAATGAACCTGTCACGATTCTACAATTGTAATTCGGTTGCCTGTGCCAATCAACGATTTGAAACTTCTGAAAAGTGCAGGTCTATCAAAATAGTAGATCTGAACGGCGAAAACCAGCATAAGGCCATTTTCCAAAACCTTTTTCCATCCGATCGGCTCACCCACCGTGTCGTAACATCCGCAGGTAATCGGTGCGCCCCGGTACATGTTGATCAATATCATCACGTCGAACATAATCAGAAGAAGTCCGATTACTATTGCGGATGACCGCGGCCTGAAACCGACGATCAAAGAAAGGCCGGCGACCAATTCGATCCACGGAAGTACGAGAGCTCCTAGGTTTAGAAACATGTAGGGAATCAGCCGGTAATTAGCTATCGCTTCCGCGAATTGAGCTGGATATGGAATTTTGCTCAAGCTCGCGTAGATAAAGAAATAACCAACGTAAACCCTCAGCGCAAAAGATAGATACTCGCTTGTTAACACCCGTTTAACAAAAGACCGGATCATCTCGAAGCCTCTTTTTGGACCGGATAGCCATTAGCCACCCAGGCCTGCAGACCGCCATCCAGGACCCTGACATTCCTATATCCCCGCAGCATCAATTTGTCCGCAATTTCCAGGTCATAAGGCCTGCTTATGCTACTCCCGTAAACCACTATCTTCTTGTTTTTGTCTTGTTCGGAGAAACTCATCAGATAGACGAAATCGAAAATGGCCATAGGCATATTGACTGCGCCCTTTATGTGCCGTTGCTGGTAGAAATTGTCGGGCATGGCGTCGACAATCAAAGTTTGTCCCTGCCGGTAATCCTCCATCGCTGCAACAGCGCCGATCGAAGGCGCCGGGCCGGGACGCTCGGGGACAAAAGGGATACGGTTTGGGTTGGAGATGTTGAACGTTACCGCCAGAATAACACTTATCCCGATGATAAGGACAAAGTCCAACCATGACACCCTGCGCGATCTGATTACTGCATCGGCCCCCCCCTCGATGACTGTCTGGGCCAACAAAAGCCATCGGCTCACCTCCCGCATGAAATTCCTGGAAAGATCAGGGTGATCGCGCAGGAGGCGGTCAAATTGCTCCCCGGTGAGTAAAATGAGGTGGGTTTCGTCAATACTTATTGCGCTAGTGGTACGATTCTCGCCAGTCAAAAAAGCCGCCTCGCCGAAGTGGTCGCCCGGTCCGAGTACCGATAGCTTCATCTCGATCTTGCCCTCGTGCCTGATGAAAATTTTGACTCGACCTGAACCAATAATATAAAAAGCATCCGGCGGGTCCCCGTCTTTGAAAATGACTTCGTCCGGCCGCGCAACCCTGGTTTTGACTGTTCGGGCAAGCTCGTCGATCTCTTCAGGGGGCAAATCCCTAAGAACGGAATTCTTCAACAAAATCCTTATATTTTCCAATTCCATACAGCTCATTGCCGCCGTTGTTCTTATTTGTCAATAGCTTGCAACTGCTTTGCAAATTTCACCTGCTTTACAAAGTTGTCGGCGTCCTGGATTTCTCCGGGGTTGATAAGGAGCACTTTGGCGTCCTCAGTGGAAACGACCATAGTGGTTGGAGTGGCTATATCAGGCATTGAGTGCTTAATCTCAAGGTTTTCGTCGAGCAGAATCGGAAAGGGCGTCTTGAACTGTTTCTTAAATGTCTCCACACCGGCTTTGTTATCGGCCAGTGCTATTGCAATAACCTTTACGTCGGCCAAGCCTGGATCTGCCTGGATCGTTTTGTAGATGTTATTCATGATGGGGGCGCTGGCTTGACAGTGCGGGCAACGCGAACTCATGAGCTCGATAATGACGATCTTCGCCTTTATGTCAGTGACTTTAAACGGCTTCATCGCGTCCAGACCAAGATATGACTGCGTCTGCGCAGAATCAGGGCATGGGATGGTGAACTGTACCTGCGACTCTTTCTCAGCAGGGTCGGCACAAAAAGCGAAGCTGGACTGCAAAAAAATGGAGGCCCAGGCAACAGTTAGAAAGACTTTAATCCTTCCCGGCTTTTTCATTTCTTTTCTCCCTCAATACTGACTCTGTTTTGTGAACGATATCTGACTCTGGGCTTTATGCCAATCATGGTCTTTAAGGTTTGCGTGCTCCGTGATCTCACTCACAATAACGCGCGGCAATTTATACGCCATGCATCCTAACTGCACATCGGGAGCGGGTTTTTGCCCGAAAAACTTCTGCCGTAAACCCATATGATTTCTCAATGGAAATGTAAACAATAACACCTCATTCAGGAATGGCAATGAGCCGATTGAGCAATTATCGCGCAATAGCCCATAGGGTGGTGGTCGTAAATCGGGCAAGAGGGGGAGCATTAAAGGCAGTAAGAAAGTTTACCAAAATCGCCGGTTCTGTTTAAGATCAAACTGTAGCAGGCCTATGCTGATGCTGGAACGTCGGGATTGGAATGAAAAGGATAGGCCGACAGAGGATGCGACCAATTATGGTGAATCGTGAATCGTTAAAACTATCATTAATCACGCCTCACAAGAGTCTCTTGCAAAACGTCACGAGGAGATCGGAATGGTAGGCGCAAGCAAGCGAGGAAGCGAGGTGTACATTTGAGTACATTGAGCTTCCGAGCGAGCGGCAACGCCGCAGGCCGGCTCCGCAGTAGTTTTGCAAGAGGCTCCAAGTTACCTGTTATTTGTCCCGCTTAACGCTCCCATTCTATGAATATTCGTAGAAACCACGGCCGGTTTTTCTTCCGAGCCATCCGGCCTCTACGTACTTGCGCAGCAGCGGACACGGCCTGTACTTCGAGTCGCAAAAACCGGCATACAGTGTCTCCATAGCCGCCAGGCACACATCCAGTCCGATCAGGTCCGCCAGGGCCAGCGGTCCCATGGGATGATTCATGCCGAGCCGCATGACCGTGTCGATGTCCTCACGGGTGCCGATGCCTTGGTCGAGGCAGAAAACTGCTTCGTTTATCATCGGCACGAGTATCCGGTTCCCGATAAAACCGGGATAATCGCTCGCAGAGGCCGGTGACTTCCCGAGTTTGATCGCCAGGTCCCATGTAATTTTGAAGGTCTCATCGGAGGTGGCAATCCCACGAATTACCTCGACCAGCTTCATAACGGGCACCGGGTTGAAGAAGTGCATGCCGATTACCTTATCGGCCTTTTTCGTCTGGGCTGCAACCCGGCCGATGGGAATAGAAGACGTGTTGCTCGCAAGTATGACCTCAGGTTTGCAAACAGAGTCCAATTCGCGGAACACGCCGAACTTGAGTTGTTCGTTTTCAGTCGCGGCTTCGACGACAAAATCGGCCGCAGCCATGTCCTTAAGAGAGACGCTGGTCTTAATCCTGGAAAGGGTGCGTGCCTTCTCATCGGCAGTCATTTTCCCTTTTTCGACACCTTTTGTCAGAAGGTTCGTTATGTTCTTGAGACCGCGTTCGACGAATTCATCTTTGATGTCATTCATGATCACATTAAGGCCGCTAATTGCGGCGATCTGTGCGATCCCGCTTCCCATCTGGCCTGCGCCTATAATTCCCAAAGTCTTGATTTCCATTCGAACCCCCTGTCAGTGAATGGTTACGGGTAACGGGTTGAAGGTTACGGGGTGGACCCTCACTGCGTCTCGGGTCTGCGCTATACGCATAACATGGTCTGACGCTTATAGTCCGGCGCCCGATCTTTTGTGAGGGCGCACCCGTAACTCATAACCCGCAACTCGCAACCTTTTTTTAACAAACTATTTTCTCTCCAACGTCAACGCAAAACCCATCCCGCCACCGATACACAGGGTGGCCAGGCCTTTGTGTAGATTTTTGCGGTTCATTTCCATCGCCAGAGCGTAAGTGATTCGCGCTCCGGAACATCCGACGGGGTGTCCGATGGAAATCCCGCCCCCATTGGGGTTGATCCTGTTCCAATCCATCTTCAATTCACGCATGCAAGCCAGTGCCTGAGATGCAAACGCCTCATTGAGTTCGATGAGGTCCAACTGGTCCACGGTCCATCCGGCCTTCTTCAACGCCAGCCGGGTGGCCGGAATCACTCCGCATCCCATGTAGGCCGGATCGATGCCGCCCGCCGCATATGATTTTATGTAGGCAAGGGGTTTGAGGCCCAGTTCACCTGCTTTGTCGGCGGACATTACCAGGACCGCCGCAGCCGCATCATTTATGCCAGATGCGTTGCCTGCCGTGACGGTGCCGTCTTTTTTGAAAAACGCCTTCAATTTGGCCATTTTCTCCAAAGTTGTGTCCATCGGCCGTTCGTCGACTTCGAACATCAGAGGACCCCCTTTGGGCTGAGGCACCGGCACCGGGACAATCTCATCTTTGAGCTTACCGGATGCGATTGCTGCCCTGGCCCGCAGGTGGCTGTCAAGACCAAGTTTGTCCTGGTCTTCGCGGCTGATCTCGTATTTCTCTGCGATGTTTTCGGCCGTTAGACCCATGTGATAGCCGTAATAGAGCTCCCACAAGCCGTCATGGACCATCAGGTCTACCGCCTGCGCGTTGAACATGCGGGCGCCTCCCCGCAAGCTGGGCATTGCATAAGGGCTCTGGCTCATGTTCTCCATGCCGCCGGCCACTATGACGTCCGCATCGCCCATAGCGATCGCCTGGGAAGCCAGCGCAATCGCCTTCATCCCGGAGGCGCAGACCTTATTGACCGTAAAAGCCGAAGTTTCCTTAGGCATACCGGCATAAATGGTGGCCTGGCGGGCCGGGTTCTGTCCCTGCCCGGCCTGGATTACATTGCCCATTATTACTTCATCGATCTCGATTTCTCGATGTAAGTCGTCCCACTGGCGATATTTCGTTTCCAACTCGATCAGACCGGTTCCCTTCAGTCTGTCCGGTGCAAAGGAAATCATATCTGCAGTCGCCCTGGGTCTAAGACCGGCACGTTTTAAAGTCTCCCGAATGCACACAGCTCCAAGCTGGGCCGCGGGGACCTCCTTGAGCGACCCCAGGAAGCTTCCCACAGCAGTTCTTGCTCCACTTACGATGACGACTTCTCTCATCTCTTCTCCTTTACCGGCCGTAATGCTGCAAATATGTTATTTGCTTCTGAGGAGATTGCGCGCGACCACCAGTCTCATAATTTCATTGGTGCCTTCGTAAATCTGGGTGATCTTGGCATCCCGCATATCGCCTTTCCATCGGGTATTCCTTGCAGTATCCATATCCTCCCAGGATCTGCACTCCCTCGATAGCAGCCGTCATGGCTGTGTCCGAAGCCATCATCTTGGCCATTGCCGATTCTTTTTCATAAGGCTTGTGATTGGTTTCAAGCCATGCTGCCCGAAGGATCAGTAGTTCCGAGGCATCCAGTTGCGTAGCCATATCGGCCATCTTCCACTGGATGGCTTGAAAACTGGCAATGGGTTGGTTGAACTGCTCTCGTGTCTTTGAGTATTCGACTGACTCCTCCAGGACTGCCCTGCCGATGCCAAGGGCCTGCGCGGCAATCCCGATGCGTCCGCCATCCAGGGTGGTGAGCATCTGCTTAAAACCCTCGCCTTGTTTACCTAGCAAATTTCCAGCGGGAATTCGGGCGTCTTCGAAAACAAGTTCAGCCGTTCCGGAGGCGTTTATCCCGAGCTTTTCCTCTAGTCTGCCTATGCTGAAGCCAGGGGTATTTTCGAAGTCGACGACGAAAGTGCTTATCCCCTTGTACCCGGCTGACCTGTCGGTAATCGCCGCCAGGACGCAGTATTTTGCGACGTTGCCGTTGGTGATGAATCGCTTGGTCCCGTTTAACACCCATTCGTCGCCCTTTAGAACAGCCGTGGTGAGCATTCCTGACGGGTCGGAGCCCGCGCCGGATTCGGTAAGCCCATAGCAGCCGATAACCTCACCGCTTGCAACCGGCCGCAGAAATTTCTGCTTCTGCTCCTCGGTACCGTAAGCATACACCGGGAAACAATAGAGGCTGTTGTTGGCGCTCATGATGACCCCACACGAAGCGCATGCCTTGGATATCTCTATCAATGCCAGAGCGTAGCAGACATAATCCATTCCAGCCCCGCCGTATTCTTCCGGGATAGCCACTCCCATCAGGCCCAATTCCCCCATTTGGGCGCACAGTTGAGCAGGGTGGGCATGGGTGCGGTCAAATTCAGCGGCAACGGGCTTGATTTCACGTTCCGCAAACTTCCGGGCCATTTCCTGAATCATCTTTTGCTCTTCGGTCAACTCGAAATTCATTTGTGTTACCTCCGTGTGAATGTGAATTATTTTGTCAGGCCGGCCTTGAATTCGGGCTTGCGTTTTTCCAGAAAAGCTGAAACGCCCTCCCGCCTGTCGTCGGTGCCGAAGCAGACCCCGAAGGCTTCGGCTTCGAGCGCACAACCGTTTTTAAGGTCCATATCGGCGCCGCAGTCGATGACTCTCTTAATCGATCTAAGCGTCGGAGCGGACTGAGAGGCAAGTGCGCGCGCAACTTTCATGGTCTCATCGAAAAGTTGGTCCGGCGGGAAAATCCTTGCTACGAGTCCAAAGGCTTTTGCCTCCTGCGCATCGATAGCTCCTCCGGTCATGCAGATTTCTTTTGCCTTCTGGCGCCCAATCAGGCGCGAGAGCCTCTGGGTCCCACCAAATCCGGGCATAATTCCAAGATTGACCTCCGGCTGGCCGAACCTGGCTTTATCCGAAGCGTAGATAAAATCGCAGGCCATGGCAATTTCGCATCCGCCTCCCAACGCGAAACCGTTCACGCACGCAATAACAGGTTTGGGAAGCTGTTCGATCTCGAGGAAAATCCGCTGCCCCTTTTCGGATAAATGTCGCGCGCCCAAAACGTTTAATGGCACAAACTCGTTTATATCCGCACCCGCAACAAACGCTCTGTCACCGGCACCGGTAATCACCAGCACTCGTAGTGCGTCCTCTACGGCCGCTTGCCGCACGACGTCGGCAATTTCGTCCAGGGTGGACGAATTCAGAGCGTTCATGACTTTTGGCCTGTTGAAGGTCAGAATTCCCACACCATCTTGAATCTGAAAAAGAATATTCTCATAGTTCATGGACCTGTCTCCCTCGGATCGAGTACATTTCTGAGTCTTCCACCTGACAGGGACAATCCCCTGTCCTCCGGATGAGCGTTAAAAAAAAGGCAGAACCTGTAGAACAGGTTGCTGCCTTCTACACGTCAATTGTGGCCGCTCTGCGCGTCGGGAATGACAACTCATAGAGCGGCCTGCGAGGCTGTGTCGCAAACGCCGCGTGTTCGTATCTCCTCCTTTTTGGGATGAAGGAACGAGGGATTTTGATCTTCAAACACTGTCTAAATAATCAAAATCCCTCTATTCCCCCTTATAAAGGGGGCCCTCCCTTAGCGGCGCAGCAACCGGCCCGACCGGATTTTTATGAGCATTTCCAGGTCGCGCACGCCGGTCTCTCACGCCGGAATGACTGGGTTAATGCCTTGCAGGTCGTCACAACCAGGTTGACAACTTGCTGGCGCACATCTTCTAAGCGGCCACCCTCAGTGTATTGCAGTAGAAATTCTTCCTTAATCCCTGCCGCAATTCTCCCCTGAGGTCGGGATGAGCGATATTGATCAGTTCCTCCGCGCGCTGTCTCCTGGATTTGTATCTAATGTCCGCAATGCCGTACTCCGTCACTATGTAGTGGGCATATGTCCTGGGCACCGTGATGGGAGACCCCGGCGGCAATTCCGGCACAATGGATGAGACAAGGTTCCCGTTTCTGCCAACCCTTGAAGAGGTCATGACCGTTATGGCGCGGCCGCCCTTGGAATGGAACGCACCGAATTGAAAATCCAACTGGCCTCCCGGGCCGCTGACCATCCGATGGCCGATACCCTCCGAGCATATCTGGCCGCTCAGATCAACCATCAACGCCATGTTGATCGCCACCATATTTGGAAATTGCGCGATGAAAACCGGGTTGTTGGTGTGTGCTGCCGGATACATCTGGCAAATGGGATTCTCGCGGACAAATTCATACATGCCGCTGTCGCCCGCGCAGAAAGTCGCCAGGGTGACCCCCTTGTGAAAAGGCTTCGCTTCATTGGTCACGATGCCCTTTTCCACCAATTGAGGCAAACCGATTGGAAACATCTCCGTGTGGATGCCGATGTCGTGTTTGCCTTCCATTCTCGCCACCACCGCCTCGGGAATAGATCCAATACCCATCTGGATGGTGTCGCCGTCCTTTATCAGTTCCATGACGTATTCGCCGATTTTCCTGTCACTTTCGCCCGGAACGGGACGGCCCAGTTCGGGAATGGGCTGCGGGTTTTCGAAGAAGGCATCGAATTCGGAGACGTGCAGCCAATTATCTCCGAATACTACCGGCATCCGGTCGTTGACCTCTCCAATGGTAAGGCGCTGTTTTCCCGAAGCCCGGCCTTCCCTGATCGCCTCCATGGAATAAAAGTTGGTCAACCCCAGATTTACATAACCGCTCTCGTTAGGAGGCGTAACCTGGCAGATAAATACGTCCGACCACATTGCGTAGCGTGCTGCACAGTCAAATCCGCTTATGACATAAAAATCGGGCAGACGGGTTTCGATCAATTTCCGCGAAAGCGGCATCCCAAAACTCTGGCCATAGCCGATGTGGCCCTGAATCTTCATCATCAAATCGACATCATATAGCCTGGACGGGCGAACCGGGACCGAATCGGAGATGATAACGTCGCGAAGATCCTCCCAACGGTCCAGGAGAGCATGAAAGAAATCGGGCGAGCAGGCGCCCATTCCGAGTCCGATCCCGACAAAGTCTCCGGATGTGATCTTGCCGGCGGCTGTTTCCAGGGAGACGAGTCTTTTCTTGTATTCTTCTTTCCAATCCATTGAGGCCTCCCGACAACCTGCTCAATCCAGCATTATATTTGGACGCTGACGCAAAAATCCTGCAAACACTCACGTTCTTTGCGGTGGTTGCTGCTCCACAGAAAGCATGGAGCACAGTGTTTGTGAAATTTGCGCCGGCGATTGAAGCCCTTGCTCTAAATATTTTCACTCGTTTTGGTTATTGAGCAAAGGCAATGCCTCGGCAGAATAGCGGCAAGAGATGCATGATAAGCGGCATAAAAAGTGTGTATATTCGGATAGGTGTAATTTTATTAAGAAATTATCTCCATTCATGCATTTAGCTGAACGGTAGTTTAAGTGTTTAGATATTGTTTAAACATGTGCAACATTTCACAACTCTCGGAATTATAGCCTTAGAACGAACATTCACCCCCCCTCGCAATATCAGCGGCTAGTGTTTATCAAATGATAGTCCGTGTGCGATTTCCTGGAACCGCCCTTTCTTCAGGCAATATTGCCATTTTGAGGAGATGCCGATGCCCAATCGTCTCGCTGGGGAAAAAAGCCCCTATCTGTTGCAACATGTTGAAAATCCTGTGCAGTGGTATCCGTGGGGAGAGGAGGCGTTCCTTAAGGCAAGCAGGGAAAACAAGCCGGTTTTCCTTTCAGTTGGATATTCCACCTGTCATTGGTGCCATGTGATGGCGCACGAATCGTTCGAGGATAAAGAAGTTGCCGACCTGCTCAACCGCAGCTTCGTCTCCATAAAGGTGGACCGGGAAGAGCGGCCGGACATCGACCAGGTCTATATGTCCGTGTGCCAGGCGACTACGGGCAGAGGAGGGTGGCCGCTGTCCATTTTTATGGGGCCGGACAGGAAACCTTTCTACGCCGGGACCTACTTTCCCAAAAGTTCTCGTATGGGAATGCCGGGCCTGATGGAAATAGCCGGTAAAATTGCCGAGCTTTGGACCAGGGAGCGGGCGCAGCTTGACACGATAAGCGAAGAAATAACCCGCGCCATCGAGCCGAAGAGGGTTGAAGGCTCGAATCCGCTGCCCGGCCCCGAGTTGTTGGAGAGCACCTGGCGCGAATTGTCCCGGTCGTTCGATCCTGTTTGGGGTGGATTCGGGAAACCGCCTAAATTTCCGAACCCGCATAATCTAACTTTTCTTACCAGATGGCACAGGAAACATCCGGGATCCAATGTGCTGGAGATGGTCAAAAAAACGCTTCTGGCCATGCGCTCGGGGGGGATATTCGACCAGGTCGGCTTCGGTTTTCACAGGTATTCAGTGGACGAGAAATGGCTGGTCCCCCATTTCGAAAAGATGCTCTACGACCAGGCGCTGCTCGCGCTTGCCTACACCGACGCGTTTCTCGCTACAGGTGATCAGAGGTACGCTAAGGTAATAAGGGAGATTTTCGAATACATAGGCCGCGAGATGCAAAGCGCGGAAGGCGGCTTCTATTGCGCCCAGGACGCGGATAGCGAGGGAAAGGAAGGGATTTTTTTCACCTGGACCCCGGCGCAGATCGCAAATGTTCTTGGCAAAGATGCGGGGGAGACCTTTTGCCGTGCGTACGGCGTCACTGCGCAGGGGAATTTCGAAGAGGGGACGAGTATCCTTCACATTCCGAGGCCTTTTGAAAATCTCGCAGCCGCATTGGGAATGGGGCTCCCGGAGTTGGAAAAGCTCCTTGAAGACGGCCGTAAAAAGCTGTTCGATGCACGCGAGAAGCGAGTACATCCATCGAAGGACGATAAGATTCTGGTCGCCTGGAACGGATTGACGATAGCAGCGTTTGCCAGAGCGGCACAGGCCCTGGGAGAAAGCTCATATGCGCGTGCGGCCGCTGGAGCGGTGGATTTCATTTTGCAAAAAATGCGGACCCCAAACGGGCGGCTCTATCGCCGGTATCGGCAAGGTGAGGTCGCCAATCCGGGGTACGCGGACGATTACGCATTCCTGATATGGGGCCTTCTCGAACTCTACGAAACCGTCTTTGACGTGAATTATCTCGCTGAGGCAGTGAGACTTCAGGAAGACATGTCAAGGATCTTCGGGGATACCGATGGAGGCTTCTTTTACACGGGAGCCGACGGCGAGAAAATGATCGCAAAAGAGAAGGAAATTTATGACGGGGCGCTTCCTTCGAGCAATTCGGTTGCGGCGATGAACCTTTTGCGTCTCGGAAAGATGACCGGGAACCTAGAATTTGAAAAACAGGCAGATCTGCTCATGAGGTCATTCTCCAAACAGGTCGCCGCTCTTCCTTCCGCTTACACCCAATTTATGCACGCGCTCGATTTCGCGCTCGGTCCTACTCGTGAGATACTCATCGCAGGAGATTTTTCATCGCTGTCCACAAGACAGATGGTGGAAAAGGCCCACCGGTGTTATTCGCCAAACCGTGTGCTGATGCTCAAGGATATTGGAAAACAGGGAGAGGATTTATCGAAAATTGCCCCGTTTACCGAACCCATAAGTTCGGGAGAAAACGGCCCCATTGCATATCTGTGTGAGAACTTCACTTGCAGGAATCCCGTTGGGGATCCCTCGGAATTGGAGTCGATTCTGGCCGAATCGTGATCCCGCGCGGCGCGCGTGAGTGAATCGCGAATCGTGAAAAGGCGGTTCCGGCTCCGTGGGATATGATCCCTGCTTCCCGCTCTATCTCCTCACTACTTTCCTGGGCGTGATTAGGGCGCTATTTGGGAGAAACATGGCGTGATTATGGCGTTATTCTGGAAGCATGGTGCCAAGGTTAAGTCTGCGTAATATTTACCTAATTTCAAAATTCCGGCGGTGGCATGCATATTGCTCAATCATACGGGCAAAGAGAAACCAACTCTTTCCTCCTCAAAGCTAACCGGTTCTAGCCCCTCCGGTTGGCTTTTTTTTGTGGTTGACTCTGTTTCCGTTAGCGTACAGGATGTTGTTTCGCGCCTTTAGCGGGATAGAACTTGCTCGCGATATGGAGGACCGCAAAATGGGCAAAACTCTTCTTGGGATCTCCGCATCACCCAGAAAACACGGAAATTGCGAACTCTTCATAAAAGATATTTTCGGGCATCTGGGAGATGGCTGGGAGCTCAGGCTGGCGCGCCTTCCCGAACTCAACATAAAACCCTGCCGAGCCTGCTATCAGTGCCTTTTCGATCAAATGAGGTGTCCTCAACAGGATGACTTCCTCACCGTACTCAATGCGCTTATCGAAGCCGATGCCTGCGTAGTCGCCGCTCCTGCTTATTTTCTAGCTGCAAACGCAAGCCTTAAGGTATTCCTGGACCGTGGACTTCAATTCTATGCATTTGTTGACCAGCTTTGGGGCAAACCGGCTGTCGGGGTGGCAATAGCCGGTGTTGAAGGCAGGGAGGGGAGCACCAAGTTGGGCGTGGAAAGCTTTATAAGGATTGCGCTGGGGGATCTGCGCGGGTCAGCCGTGGTTTACGGGGCGATGCCCGGGGAGGTCCTGGTCAAGTCTGCGAATAGAGAAACCTCGAAGAAGCTTGCACGAGCCATCGTGGACCCGGCCCGGAGATTCAGCCGGGGCGTTCCCGTTTGCCCGATTTGCGGAGGCGATACTTTCAGGTTCCTGCCGGGCGGGAGAGTCAGGTGCATGCTCTGTTCCGGTTCAGGCTCATGGAAAGGAAAAGGTGAGTCTATCCAGTTCCACGTCGACCGGGGAGAGCATCCTCTTTTTCTGAGCAAAGATGAAGTAAACAATCACGCGGAATGGCTTCGCGCCATGAAGGCAAACTTTCTGAAGCGAAGGCGGGAGCTTAAAGCGGTCGCCAAACAATACCTTGGGGTAGGGACTATTATCGGGAAAAATGGACAGCGGTGATCAGGCAGCTCATTATCTAATCTGTAACCTTCTTTTAACACGGAACTAACACAATTGTCACAGTACGCTTCTATACTCCCGGCAAATTTCAATAAAAAACAGTCCGGTTTCGAATTGTTCAAAAAAAAGGAGCCCGGGATTCATGGAACAGAGGGTCGTCGGCGCAACGGATGTACTTCGCAATTTCACGGGAACCGGCCGGAAACGGTCGTGGGGCCTGAATTTCAAGTCTTTGTTTCTTGAGCGAGTGCTGCCGCTCAAAAGAATTAACTACGTCTATTCGCGATTCGCCGCGCTGCCTCGTGAGACGTCAGTTGCGAATCGTGCCCTTGAAGCTCTAAACGTGAGTTATCAGATTTCTGCAAGCGATCAGGCAAAGATCCCTCCACAGGGACCGTTGGTTGTGGTGGCGAATCATCCTTTTGGCGCAATTGAGGGTTGGATTCTCGCTGCAACTCTTCTTAAGGCTAGAAGCGATGTTAAAATAATGGCCAATTTTTTGCTGGCCTCACTGGGAATTGATGACATCAACGAAGTGATGATTTACGTAGACCCTTTCGGCAGGCAGAGTTCGGTAAAAAACAACCTCAAGCCTTTAAGAAAAGCCATTGAATGGGTCCGTGGCGGACAGGCCCTGGGCATCTTCCCGGCCGGGGAAGTCTCCCGCCTGCACCTGGGCGACATGAGCGTGAAGGACAAAGAGTGGAGCCCTACGGTCGCCCGAATTGTTAGAAAGGCCGAAGCGACAGTGCTCCCGGTTTACTTCGAAGGCCATAACAGCCCGCTTTTTTGCGGTCTTGGCCTTTTACATCCCATGGTCCGCACGTTGATGCTGCCGGGGCAGAATCTCAAGGAGCGTTCCCGGACGATTCGCGCACATATTGGAAAACCTGTTCCCTTCAAAAGACTGTCTGGTCTCAGCGATACGGAAATGATGGATTATCTGCGGCTCAGGACCTACAATCTCCAGAACCGCAAACATGAAAAGCGCCGGAAGCCTCTGTTGCGGCGTTTAAAAAGCACTGCACATCATCGTCCGGTCGTAAGCGCCAAAAGCGCCGGCCTCATAGCGGAAGAAATCCGCTGTCTGCCGCCCGAGCAGCTTCTTTTTTCCTCCAAGGCATTCGATGTAGTGAGCGCATCTGCCGCGCAGATCCCAAACTCTCTTCACGAAATAGGGCGCCTGCGGGAAATCACATTTCGAAAAGCAAGCGAGGGGACCGGCAAACCGATCGATATAGACCACTTTGATGAGTACTATCAGCACGTAATGCTTTGGGACCGGGAGCGTCAGGAAATTATCGGTGCTTACCGCCTTGGCCTTTCCGATACAATCCTGAAGGAACGCGGTTTGAGGGGTCTTTATACGAGCACTCTTTTTGAGTACAGGGATGAGCTGTTCCGCAAAGTCCATTCATCCCTGGAGTTGGGAAGGTCCTTTGTAGTCCCGGAGCACCAGAAGACCTATCAGCCCCTCATGCTTCTATGGTCGGGTATCGGCCGTTTTGTGATAAAACATCCGCAGTACAGGTACCTTTTTGGGGCAGTAAGCATAAATAGCGGATATCTTGGCATTTCCCGGAAGCTTATCGTAGAATTTCTTAAAGAAGGCCATATCCACTCCGATCTGGCAAGGTTCGTCCGGGCGAAGAATCCCCCTCCCGTCGGATCCATCGGCAAAAAGAACATGGGGCTGGCCTATTCCATGGTGCATGACGTCCAGGATTTTTCCGAATTGATATCTGACATAGAGCAGGACGCAACGGGTATTCCTATTCTACTCAAGCATTATATGAAACTCGGCGGAAAATTTCTGGGCTTCAGTGTCGACCCGGAATTCAACAATACTCTCGATGCCCTGGTGCTGGTCGATTTGGCGCGAACAGATCCCCGAATCCTGGCGCGATATATGGGGCAGCAGGGAGTAATTTCATTTCTGGACTTCAACGGAGTCAGGCAGGGTGACACTCTTCAAGTCAAAGCTGTCTGAGAAATAATAGACATGCACAAAATCATAGACAGCGACGGCGCCGTGTATTAAACCCTTCGATCAGAGCGACGGCAAAGATCGCGTAATGTTGGCCCGAGTACGTATCCATGGGATGAAGCCGCCAACGGTGAATTTTCAGCGGAAAGGGTACAATCAGCATTCACCTTGCGGTACAAAGGTGGAAGTGAATTTGACGAGGGGAAAAATCAATGGTCGCGAGTATTCTTTCAGTCTTTGCAGTCCTGTTCGGTTTCCTGCTTATGTTTAAAGGGCTTGATACGCTTATAGTCTGGCGCGCATGGTTCTTCTTCATAAGCGGCCTGGTATTGTTCGTTCCTGGAGTCACCCTGCTTCTTGTGCGAATCAGGCGTCATAGAAATGATGAACAGTGAACAGAAAAAAGCCCGATCTGCATTTCACTGGATGAGTGAATCGGGGCGCAAAGAGTGCTTGCTTCACTCTGCCCTCCGATTCTTTTGCCCGGGCCACCGAAAGAGGACTCGATTTAGGCGCGAATCACCGCTTCTTTCCGATGAAAATCGGTTGCTTGTTCGAACTGGTAGGCTATCCGCAGAATGAGTTCCTCCCGGAAATGAGGTCCGAGGATCTGAAGCCCTATAGGCAGATTTTCTGAGGTAAACCCGCAGGGAACCGAAATCCCGGGAATTCCGGCAAGGCTCGCCGGTAGTGTGAATACATCGCTCAAATACATCTGAAGAGGATCGTCGACTTTCTCGCCCAGCTTGAAAGCAGGAATGGGAGAGACCGGGGCCAGTATTGCATCGCACTTCTCGAATGCGTCGAGGAAGTCCCGCCTGATTAGTGTCCTGACCTGGGAAGCTTTTCTATAGTAAGCATCGTAATAGCCGGCCGACAAAACATACGTGCCGAGCATTATGCGACGCTTCACCTCGGCGCCGAATCCTTCCGATCGGCTTTTCCGGTACATGTCTATCAGGTCCCTGGCGCCCTGTGCCCTGTGCCCATACTTTACGCCATCGTAGCGCGCGAGGTTGGAGGAAGCCTCCGCAGGTGCGATTATGTAGTAGGCGGCAATCCCGTATTCGGTGTGCGGCAGGGAGATGTCCACGATGTGTGCGCCCAACTGCTCACAGGTGGAAATCGCGTTCCGGACGGCCGCTTCGATTTCCGGGTCCGTTCCCTCAATAAAATATTCACGGGGTATCCCCAGGCGCAGCCCCCGAATCGCTTCTTTCAGCGTGGCACGGTAATCGGGGACCGGCAGGTCCACGGAAGTGGAATCCCTCCTGTCATAACCGGCGATAGCCTGGAGCATGATAGCTGCGTCCTGTACGTCGCCGGTTATAGGTCCAATCTGGTCGAGGGAGGATGCAAACGCCACGAGCCCGAAGCGCGAAACCCGGCCATACGTCGGTTTGATACCCACAACGCCGCAAAAAGATGACGGCTGTCGGATCGAGCCTCCTGTATCGGTCCCGAGTGCGCCGGCACTCAGCCCGGCCGCAACAGCCGCCGCCGACCCCCCGCTCGATCCCCCGGGAACCCGGCCCGGGTCCCAAGGATTGCGGGTCTTCATATAAGCTGAATTCTCAGTTGACGATCCCATGGCGAATTCGTCAAGATTTGTCTTTCCGAGAAATATGGCCCCGGCACTCCTGAGCTTCTCCGTAACCGTCGCGTCGTAGGGAGCAACGAATCCTTCCAGGATACGCGAACCGCAGGTGGTAAGAGCCCCCTTGATACATATCACGTCTTTTATGGCAATGGGCACTCCAGCCAGCGGAGAGGCTGAATAATCCTTTGCTTTTGAGTCGAAGAGCCTCGCATCCTCCATGGCCTGCTCTTCGAGCATACTCAGATAGGCATTCAATTTCGGATCGATTGAGCGAATTCGATCCAGAAAGGCGGAGACTGTTTCGACGGCCCCGATTTGTCCGCTCTCGAGCAGGTGGTGGATCTCATGGATGGAGAGAGAGTGAATTTGCATTTAGTACGGCCTTTCTGCTAAGTTGACGCTTGTCAGATGCCGGTCCGGCCACAGTCCTGCCTCATCCGGGCGCACCTGAGGCGTTTAAGTGCCGATTGGGCCGGCGGTCCCACCGCCTAGATTACCTTGGGCACTACGAAATTGACGCCGTCGTTACCGGGCGCGTTTGCGAGCGAATCTTTGCGGTCCAGTGAAGGTTGGACCAAATCCGCACGAAAGACGTTCTGCAACTGAATCGCGTGCGTGGTAGGCTCAATGTCTTTCGTTTCAAGTTCGTTGAGCTTATCCATATAATCGAGGATACTGTTCAACTGGCCCGTCATTCGTTCTTCTTCGGCCTCTGAGAGTTCCAGGCGCGCCAGCAGCGCCACATGTCTAACTTCTTGTCTGGTTATCTTTGCGTCCACTGGGTTTCCTCTTTAGCTTTCCAGGAAATTTTCCATTGTCCGGCAGTCTTTAAAGGCGGCAAGGACTTCAGGCAATCCCTGGATGCGTGATGGTTGCAGCAGGTCGTACGTCAGAGCGTGCACCCGCTTTTCTTCAATATCCTGTTCGGCTGCGGTGGAGTCGAATCGCTGGAGAAATTTCGCAAACCGGACGACATGAATCAGTTCATGAGTCACTATGTAAGCCGTGAGAGGGAAAAGACCGATCTCTTTGTCGCGCTTCACCGCCTTGTCGATCACATGGTCTTGAATACAGATTTTGAAAAAATCGCCGGGTTCGCTTCCCCGCATCCTTTCGCCGGGACGCCTGAGATAACGCCGAATTTGAGCGAAAGCGGCATCGGTCACTTCTTCTTCGTCAAGGTTTCTCAAGCTTTGAATATCATAACGATATCTTTTCCACTCAGAGGTGGAGATCTTGTAGTAATCGCTTATGAGCTCTTCCGAGACATCGATGGCATGAGCCAGGATAGCGATCTTTTCCGCCTTGAAAGGTAGGCGTTTCATTCTCTCTGGGACTCCAGTAGGATTCATACCCAACGGTTGAAACTCAAACGAGTTTCTCCACTTCTATGTACAAGAATTCACTGTTCAATTCAATACGTTCCGAGCTGGTTGTTCAAGTTTAAAACCGAGACTCGCCTCACCCGGTAGTATTAGAGGACTGCGCTGCTGAATTCGTCCTCCCTCAAATAATCGAGGGCGGGACTAAGCCCGCCCTCTGTTTTTGAAAACGATTATCGGAACCACCTGGGGATAACTCCCCCTTTCTGTTCCAGTTACTAATGGTGCTCATGGACATAGAACGGCCATTTATGGAAGAACCATTCGTTCCAGAGCAAAGGTATGATAAACCAGAAGTTCCAGATAAGGGACTCGCCGGTGAGGAACCTTTCCGCGAGATCTCCTTCCATGTGATGGTTACCCAGGCCCCAGTGCCCGAAATTGATTACATAGAAAATAACATAGTTAATGACCATGAGTACCAGTACGCCAACCGTCCTGTACCAGAATCCGCCCGAGGAATCCAGGTCGGCCATCGGACACATATCATCGAAATAATGGTGCCATGCCAGGAAGGGGATTAGCGTAAACCCGCCTATCTCCGCGGCGTGATACCAGAAGAAGCGGGTGGGATTGCCGGCGTCGGAAGCGGGAAGGTGATGGGTCAGCTCCTCCATATTTATCCAGAAGGGCATCAGTTTTATGCACAGCAGGGCAATCAGGTAGCCCAGGATGACTGTGCATATGAAAGAAATCAAACCCTTCCATGGCTGGGGAAGGCTGATCGCTGACCATGGTTTCATTCGCCATATGTTCGGGGTCATAAACAGGATAACGATCATCCATTCCCACCAGCCGAAAACCCAGTGTACGTGGCCCGTGCCCGCTATAGCCGTCCACCAGGGACGGCCGAAACCTATCGCCGTTCCGAAGAGCGTTTCCCACACGACACCCCAGAAAGGCACGATAAGGATTGTGTAGAAGAAAAGGGTCAGCAGCGAGGTCCATCCGAGTTCCGCCAGGCCAGCCTTCGGCTGGGTGAGATCGCTCGGACGTATAGGCCATTTCTCGAAAAGAATGGTAACGAAGGGATATGAGAAAAACCCTATGAGTACGAACGTAACTATGGCCCGTTCCGCAAACCTGCGGCTCGGATCCAAATATGCCGCCAGATCGAGCGAAGCTTTGCCCTTAATCGGTCCGGCAGCAAGTACGGCCTCGATGCCCGATTGGCTGAGAAAGTTGAACCCCGCCCCCAAGACCCTGTAGAAAACGATATGAATCATGAACCAGACCAAAATAAGGTTGACTATGGTCTCGACAATTCCTCTTGCCGGCTGGGGAAGGTTTTGAAAGGGCCAGTCGCCAAGGAACATGTGTTGCCACAGTCCTACGAGAATCATCATCGCGAGATACATAACGAACGGATACGGAAAAGATCCTACCGGCCCCCTAGGGTCGCTGAAAAGATACCACGTAAGCCATGCGACCAGAAAAAATACAACCGTTGAAATGATACCCGTTCCCGGCTGACCCCAGCGCGGTTTCAGAACGTCTGCCATATCTAACCTCCTTTTTGTATTAATGCTGAAAGTTCGGGACTGGTAAAAAAAGGAGAGATCGCCTGGTTTTACCTTGGTGATTAGGATGCTCCAACAGAACCGATCAGGTACAATATCCCGCGCGAGAGACTATAAGTTTGGATGAAATGAACGAGAGATTACGCTAGAGTCGCGAAGGGCAGATCTCTGAAATGTACACGATTTCCTCCTACTCCAGATCAGGCTTGACAGTCAAGCGGAATTTATTTGACATTACCCTGGCACTCTGGTTAAGTCTCTTCACGGGGGCCCCTGCGTGATCCTTTGCATGTTGGGTTTCTCGTTTGGTTCGTGATTCGCTCCTGCCTGCTTCTCAATCCTCAACGCGCGCCCTTTGGCTCGGGAGTTGCTCCGGTCAGACCTGGCTCTTGAAATGCCCCCGATTTGAATCGTCATGTTATAATTAAACATCTGCACCGATTGCGAGTCCGTTGAATTTCGGCTGCTTGATTCCGCAAATGCAATGTGATCGATCCTTTCCGGTGAAAGCTATTATTTTTGAAGAACCCTTATTCATCTTCATCGCTTCCAGGAGGCAGAGGAATGGGAAAAAAAATTCTTTCTGAATCAGCGCTCGAGAGCACTGAAAAAGAATACGCTGAATGGCTGGCGGAGTATCGGAAGGCCCTTGAGAAGATGCCCGAGCAGCTGACCAGGTTCTCTACGGTTTCCGACATGGAGGTCAAGCCGCTTTATACTCCCCTCGACATTGCTGACAGAGATTTTTTCGAAGAGATCGGCTTTCCCGGTAAATACCCTTTCACCAGGGGCGTTCAAAGCACCATGTACCGGGCACGCCTCTGGACCATGCGCATGTTCGCCGGATTGGGCACCGCCGAGGACACGAACAAGCGATTCCACTATCTGATCAATCACGGTGAAACCGGTCTCAGCACCGCTTTCGACTTTCCAACACTCATGGGATACGATACCGACTCCCCGCTTGCCAGGGGCGAGTGCGGCAAATGCGGCGTTGCGATCGACACGCTTGACGACATGCAGAGGCTGTTTGCAAATATCAACCTGGAGCAAGTCACCGCGTCGATGACGATCAACCCTCCGGCCTCGGTAATATGGGCCATGTACATAGCCAACGCCGAAAACGAGGGCTATTCGAGAAAAAAGCTTGGCGGCACAATTCAAAATGACTGCCTGAAAGAGTTCATAGCTCAGAAGACACTCATGCTTCCGCCTGAACCAAGCCTCAGACTGGTTACAGACACGGTTGAGTTCGGAACAAGAGAGGTGCCTCGTTGGAACACCATCAGCATAAGCGGCTATCACATCAGGGAAGCCGGATCGACTGCCGTTCAGGAACTCGCCTTTACGATCTATGATGGTATTACCTATGTAGAGGAAGCGATCAAACGGGGACTTAAAGTCGACGAATTCGCGGGCAGGCTCTCATTTTTCTGGAATTCCCATATCGATTTCTTCGAAGAGATAGCCAAAATGCGTGCGAGCCGCCGCTTGTGGGCGCGGATTATGAAAGAACGCTTCGGAGCGAAGGACCCCAGGTCCATGCTGATGCGCTTTCATACCCAGACGGCCGGGTGCTCGCTTACGTCCCAGGAGCCTTATAACAATGTCGTTCGGACCACCACCGAAGCCCTTGCCGCAATCCTCGGCGGCACTCAGTCTCTGCATACCAATTCTCTCGATGAAGTTTACATGATCCCGAGCGAGGAAGCTGTGCTCATCGCGCTGCGAACTCAACAGATACTTGCCGACGAATGCGGAGTCACTCACGTGATCGACCCGCTGGCCGGTTCTTATTTCGTCGAGGCCCTCACCGACAAAATGGAAGAAGAGGCAAACGCCTATATTCGCAAACTCGATGAGCTGGGCGGGATGGTTGCAGCGATCGAACGGGACTATCCGCAGATGGAGATTGCCGATGCGGCTTTTCATTTCCAGCGGCAGCTTGAGTCAGGCGAGAAAACTGTAATCGGGGTAAATAAGTATATTTCCGGTCGGCCCGAATTGGAATTCGTCCTTAAAATAGATGATGAAACCGAGCAAATGCAGGTTGAGCGCACCGGCCGTTTCAAGGAAAGGCGCGACAAAGTCAAACTGCAAGGAGCGATGGACGAGTTGAGACGTAGATGCGAAGGCCCGCCGCGTTGGGAAAACAACGTTATGCCGGCACTCATAGAAGCAGTCCGGGCGGGAGCGACCGAACAGGAATGTTGCGATCTCTACCGCGATGTCTTTGGAACCTATACGGACCCAGGGACTTTCTAAAAAATCCAGGAGCGGGAAGCGGGGAGTAAGAAGCCGGAAGAAAAACCGGCTCGCTTGCTATCTGCTCCTTGCTCCCTGCTATGCTTAAAGGAGGCAGGTTTCCATGAATAACAAAAGGAAACTTCGAATATTGGTAGCCAAACCGGGCCTGGACGGCCATGACCGGGGAGCCCGCGTTGTTGCCCGCGCCTTTCGTGATGCAGGCTACGAAGTCATCTACACCGGATGCCATCAAACGCCGGAACAGATCGTGAGCACAGCAATTCAGGAGGATGTGGACCTGATCGGACTGAGCATCCTGTCGGGAGCTCACACATATTCCTTCCCCAGGATCATGGAGCTTTTAAGAGAGAATGGCGCGGAAGATATATCCGTGATAGGCGGAGGCATATTCCCTCTCGAAGACGTCCCAAAGCTCAAGGAGATCGGTATAAAGGAAATATTCGAACCAGGAGCAAAGCTTACGGAGATTATAGACTGGGTCGACGGCAACATCAGGCCTCGCGGCGCCGTAGTGCTCAAAAAGTAGGTAAACCGGCACGTCGGATTTTTCGGCTCTTGGTTGTCGGTTTCGAATTCAGTTAACTTAAGACTTCAAACTAAAAACTTACTAAACTCATGAATATCATCGAACAAATCGTTTCCGGCGACGTCAGAACCATAGCTCGCATCCTCCGGGATATCGACGATGAGATTCCCTCCGCCAGGGACATTCTCCGGCAGCTCTATCCACACACGGGCGAAGCCTATGTTGTCGGTTTCACCGGCTCTCCAGGGGTTGGCAAGAGCACTCTTGTCGACCAGATCGCGATTAACTGCCGCAAGGCAGGTAAAACAGTCGGCATTCTGGCGGTCGATCCGACAAGCCCGTTTACCGGGGGAGCCCTTCTGGGTGACCGCATCCGCATGCAGCGGCATTTTCTCGACCCCGGCGTTTTCATACGCAGCCTCGCCACCCGCGGCCACTTCGGAGGCCTTACGAGGTCCACCAACGATATGGTAAACGTTCTGGATGCGGCCGGAAAGGACGTGATCCTGGTAGAAACGGTGGGCGTGGGGCAGGACGAAGTAGAAATTGCAAACAGCGCCCATACCACCGTGTTGGTGACAGTTCCGGGAATGGGAGATGACGTGCAGGCGATCAAGGCCGGCATCATGGAGATCGGCAATATTTTCGTGGTGAACAAGGCCGACCGCCAGGGTTCGCGTCAGACTGTCCGAGAATTAATGAATCTGGTCGAGTTGGGCGCCAGAAGACGCAACGGTGGAGATTGGGAACCTCAGATCGTGGAAACTGAAGCCGTAAAGGGTCGGGGGATCGAAGATCTTTACCAGGCCATCGAAAAGCACAGGGCCTATCTTCACGACACACAGTCCGAGAAATGGCGCGAAGTTTTGGAAAAACGCGCCAGAATCCAGCTTACCACCATTCTCAGAGATCAGGCGTTCAAGACGATCCTTCGAAGGATCGAAGAGAGTGCAGATTCAATGGATGAGATGGTTAGGAAGATCGTCAGCAAGGAGTCCGACCCCTATACGATCGTCCAGCAGATTATCGACAGGGAACTGGAGTAATTCTCTCAAAAAAACCGGCGGCCTTCTCAGACCGCCGGTTTCGCTTCAGCTAAAAATCAAATTACTTCAACAGAGGCACGATAAGCAGGGCGACAATGTTGATGACCTTGATCATCGGGTTGATTGCCGGGCCGGCCGTATCTTTGTACGGGTCGCCTACTGTGTCGCCGGTAACAGCCGCCTTGTGAGCGTCCGAACCCTTGCCGCCGTACATGCCGTCTTCGATGAACTTCTTTGCGTTGTCCCAGGCGCCGCCGCCGCTCGTCATCGCTATGGCCTGGAAAAGACCTGTGATGATTGAGCCGATGAGCACGCCGCCGAGGGCTTCTTTACCAATTAGGAAGCCAACTATGATCGGCGCGGCCACCGGGATGAGCGCGGGGAGCATCATCTGCTTGATGGCGCTCTTGGTGACGATGTCAACGCACTTGCCGTATTCAGGCTTGGCGGTGCCTTCCATGATGCCGGGGATTTCACGGAACTGACGGCGGACTTCCTCGACAACGCCGCCTGCTGCAATACCAACGGCCTCCATCAGGAGCGAGCCGAAGAAGTAGGGCAGAAGACCACCGATGAAAAGGCCGACGATGACCTTCGGGTTCGACAGGTCGAACACTACTGCGCCGCCGGGGAAGGACCTGGAGTATTCGGCGAAAAGGACCAGGGCCGCCAGACCGGCCGAACCGATCGCGTAACCTTTTGTAACGGCCTTAGTGGTGTTGCCAACCGCATCCAGGGGATCGGTGATTGCCCGGACACTGTCGGGAAGTTCCGCCATTTCGGCGATGCCGCCCGCGTTGTCCGTGATGGGGCCGTAAGAGTCGATGGCGACAACGATACCGGTCATGGAGAGCATCGCAACGGCGGAAAGAGCGATTGCAAAAAGACCGCCGCCGGTATTACCCGCAAAACCGCCGCCGAGCTGATAGGCCCACATGATCGCACCGCAGATTACCAGGGCCGGCGCAGCCGTCGACTTCATGCTGACCGCCAGACCCGCGATAACATTGGTCCCATGGCCGGTGACACTGGCTGCGGCAATGTGCTTGACCGGACCGAAGCTCTTGGAAGTAAAATATTCAGTAATCATAACGATCGCGCCGGTCAAAACCAGACCGATGACCGCGGTCATGAAAACGCTCATCGCCGTGAAGCCCCCGGCGTTTAAGTTCGGTTGCTTCAGGAACCAGTCAGACGCGAAATAGAAAGCCACCGCCGCGAGAATACCCGCAACCGCAAGGCCTTTATAGAGCGCGCCCATGATGTATTCGTTCTTGCCAAGGCGCACGAAGTAGGTGCCGATGATCGAAGCAACAATGGAAATAGCTCCAATCAGGAGGGGAAATTCCACCCACTGGCTGTCGGCGCCAAAAACCGTCTTCGCCAGCAGCATTGCAGCGACCAGTGTAACTGTATAAGTTTCATACAGATCTGCCGCCATGCCCGCGCAGTCGCCGACATTGTCGCCGACGTTGTCAGCGATAACCGCCGCGTTTCTTGGATCGTCCTCGGGGATTCCGGCTTCCACTTTGCCCACCAGGTCAGCGCCGACGTCAGCAGCCTTGGTGTAGATGCCGCCCGCGATACGAGCGAAAACGCTCATGAGTGAGCAGCCGAAGCCAAGACCGATAAGGGCGTGAAATACTTCTTCGATGGGCGCCATCGATTTGGCAATCACGTAGTAACCGGTAATGCCGATAAGGCCGAGGCCTACGACCATGATCCCTGTAACCGACCCGCCTTTGAAGGCAACCGAAAGAGCTGCCTGCAGGCCGCTTTTCGCGGCTTCCGTCGTGCGCACGTTGGCTTTAACGGTTACCAACATGCCGATGTAACCAGCAAGCGCGGAACCGCACGCGCCGATGACAAACCCTATCGCGGTCCATTTGCCCAGGTACAGCAGTGCAATGGCAAGGATTACGCCCACTACGGCGACGGTTTTGTATTCCCTGTTTAGAAATGCCGTGGCGCCTTCCCGGATGGCTTCCGAGATAGTCTGCATCTTTTCGGAACCGGCGCTCTGCTTGGCAACCCACGCTGCGGTTACCAGAGCATAGACGACGCCGAGACCACCGCATGCCAAGGCAATCATGGCGATCAAACTTGCGTTCATTTAAACCTCCTTGTTGAATTGTTTTAATGTAATCGAAAGAGCTTGATGACGTTTCGAGAGGTTGGGGACCGCCTCCCGATCTTTGTTACCGATTGTTTTGATTCCTCCTTCCAGCAAAATAATCCTAGAGACTGGCTCCAACGAGCCGAATAAAGGCCAATAAAATTGTAAAACGATGGTGCGCGGGTTCTTCCGTCTCGTTCCGGCAGGTTGCTATAGAGGAACTGGATCTATCACGATCGGCCAGGTGGGCGCGGAGATGAGGCGGATTCGGGATCGCTTACGTAAACATTAAGTATAAAACCTTTCAGACTTTTGCCTGATGCTGAATGACCGGAAATTACGATGGCTTCCAAAAAGCGCGCGACAAAACTAATGGAAGCTAATTGGCTTGTCAAGAGAAAGTAGTCCCTTGCCGGAAAAAGTGATCGACCAGTGAGCCAGTGACCGGTTGAGCTGGTCGTCGGCCCTCAAATCTGAACCTCGTCTCCGGGCTCGGGCATCAGTACTTTGAGGTCCCGGACCTCCGCACCGAGCCGCAAAATGTCCCCTCGCCTTTTGATCCGTTCGTTTCTCTCGATATGCACAAGAGCGAGCGAGCGGGCTTTTGCCCCGCGGGCAAATTCGATACACGCAATAATGTTTCCGTGTCCCGGCATATCCGCTTCCAGGCGGAATGCCTCGTGAATCACCAGGTCCGCATCGCGGGCAATCGAGAGCGTCCCGTCGGTCGGCCGGCCGTCTCCACTGTAAAAAAGCGACTTACCGCCTGCCTCGATCCGGACGGCCAGATCTCTTTGAGGATGCCCATTCACCGCGCTTCGCCAGACGACACCAGCCGCTTGTACATCCTCTCCCGGTTCAACTGTCACGAACCGAATATCGTATTCAAATTTGCTGAAAACGGACGGATAGGCCAGCTTGATAATTTGTGGCACTATTTCGTCTGTCCCGCGCTGCCCGACAATAAGCAGGGGCTTTTTCCGCTTCATTTCCCAGAATCGGGTAAGCAGCGCCGGCAGTCCGAAGAAATGGTCCCCGTGAAAGTGGGATATCCAAATCGCGTCGAGATTGTTTGCATCCGGACAACTCTTCCAAAATGAAGGAGGTGCTGTAAAACCGCAGTCAAAGAGAATCGAAATATCATCGCCTTCTTCACTCGACCGTACCCAGACAGAGGTGTTCGGAAGCTCTTCGTCGAATGCTTCGCCTACACCGATGAATCTTACTATCACTGTCCCCCCCTTTCGTCCTCGAATGCGACATCTTAATTTTCAACAGCATTGCATTCTCACTGCCCCAGCGTGACAAAGATCGACGCTGTATATAATTTAAGAAAAAAACTAACCCCTGGAGAGTCTAATGGCGGCAAAAGATAAATTTGAACTGATTTTCGAGAAGCAGATCCGAGAACTCAAGGGCCTCGCACGGTTCTATAGGCATATCGCAACCGGCGCCGAACTGCTCTCGATCATAAACGAAGACGATAATAAGGTATTCGGCGTTTGCTTTCGCACACCACCGTCGAATTCAAGCGGAGTAGCTCATATCCTTGAGCACTCGGTACTATGCGGTTCTAGAAAGTACCCCGTGAAGGAACCTTTCGTCGAACTCGTCAAGGGCTCACTTCAGACCTTTCTAAATGCTTTCACTTACCCGGACAAGACCTGTTATCCCGTTGCCAGTCAGAACGTACAGGATTTCTACAACCTGATCGATGTTTATCTGGACGCGGTTTTTTACCCGCGCCTCACTCCTTTCGTCTTCCAGCAGGAAGGGTGGCATTATGAGATCGATGATCCAGGGGCGCCACTCGCAATCAAGGGAGTTGTGTACAACGAAATGAAAGGGGTCTATTCTTCACCCGACAGCCGGCTCTCGGAGCTTTCGCAGCAGTCCCTTTTTCCGGACACGACTTACGGGTTGGATTCCGGCGGGGACCCCGGGATTATCCCAAGCCTCACCTTCGAAAAGTTCAAGTCATTTCACGAAAGGCACTACCATCCTTCCAACTCCAGGATCTATTTCTACGGAAATGACCATCCGGACAGAAGGCTGGAGATAATCCAGGAATACCTCAAGGATTTCAGCCGTACAAAACCGGAATCCGCTGTGCCCCTTCAACCGCCAAGAACTGTGCCCGGCAGGATCGTTCGCTCTTTCGGCGTGGGTCCTGACGAGGCGGGATCGGGTGGACTTAAAGGCATGGTGGCCGTCAACTGGCTTCTCCCTGAGGTGACCGACCCCGGGCTTAGCCTTGCCTTTGAAATACTGGAATATGTTCTCATCGGCATGCCGGGTTCCCCGTTGAAGAAGGCCCTGATAGATTCCGGACTGGGTGAAGATATTGCCGGGGCCGGCCTTGAGACTGAATTGCGACAGCTCTTCTTTTCCGTCGGTCTCAAAGGAATCCGTGCCGAGGATGCCGATAAAGTTGAAAATATCATTTTCGACACCCTTTCAGCTCTGAAGAACGGAATTGACCCTGATACCATTGAAGCCGGTGTGAACACGATTGAATTCGGACTCCGCGAGAACAACTATGGCCGCTTCCCCAGGGGATTGGCTGTGATGCTGCGTGCGCTTTCGACCTGGCTCCATGAAGCCGACCCCACCTCCCTGCTGGCGTTCGAATCGCCCCTTAACCAGGTAAAGGAGAATCTGAGATCGGGAGGCTTTCTCGAGGGCCTCATCCAACGCTATTTTCTCGAAAACCCCCACCGGACAACCGTCTTGCTTCGCCCCGAGCCTGGTTTTGCCGAAAAAGAGATAGAGGAAGAAGCAAGAAAGTTCCAGGCGATCAAACATTCTCTACCACCTGATGAAATTCACCGCATAATCGAAAACGCCAGGACACTTGAGAAGATTCAGTCCAGCCCGGATTCACCGGAGTCCCTGGCCACCATTCCGGTCCTCAAGGTTTCAGACCTCGACACGCGTAACAAAGTGATTCCGATCGAACCTGGATCTGTCGACGGCGTGCCCGGTTTTTACCACGACCTTTTTACAGGCGGTATTGCCTACTTTGACGTTGGGTTCAATCTTCAGGTCCTTCCTCAGCAGTATCTACCTTATGCACCTCTTTTCGGCAGGGCGCTGCTGGAGATAGGGACCGACTTTCAGGATTTTGTCTCCCTGTCGCAAAAAATCAGCCGTAAGACCGGGGGCATCCGGCAGGAAGTATTCACCTCGGCCGTGGTTGAAGACGGTACCCCTGCCGCTTGGCTTTTTTTGCGCGGTAAAAGCATGACTGAGCAGATGGGCGATCTTGCGGACATTCTTGCGGAAGTGCTCGGTGCCGTGAAACTGGACAACAGGGAGCGGTTCCGGCAAATTGTGCTGGCGGAGAAAGCCAGACAAGAGAGGAAGATCGTCCCAAACGGCCATCAGGTTGTCAATCAACGTATTCGCGCTCATTTCAACCAAGCGGATTGGGTAAGGGAGCTGACCGATGGAATAAGTTATTTTCTTTTTCTGGGAAAGCTTGCAGTTGAGATCGACCAGAACTGGAACAAAGTGCTCTCAGATCTGGAGAAAATCCGCAAGCTGCTTTCCAACCGTTCGACAATGGTTTTCAATTTGACTGCCGACAGGAAAGACTTTCACTCAATCGAAGGTGCGGTGCATAGCTTCCTCGCTGCCCTGCCCGAACCGGGCGGCAGCCACGCAGGCATGGCAGCCCGGCCTTTTTCCGCGATTCGAAGGAGTAATGATTCCTTCGCAGGTAAACTACGTCGGAAAGGGTGCGGACCTGTACCGGGAAGGATATAAACCGCATGGATCGAGCAAGGTTATAGCAGGCTATCTTCGCAGTACCTGGCTCTGGGAAAAGGTGCGGGTGCAGGGGGGCGCCTATGGCGGGTTCTGCCTTTTCGACCGTATATCCGGTGTCTTCACCTTTGTTTCGTACCGAGACCCTAACCTGATCAAAACCGTCGAAAACTTTGACGGCGCCGCCGAGTTCCTTCGAAGTGCCGATCTTTCCGATGACGAAGTGCGCAAGGCGATAATCGGGGCCATTGGCGACCTCGATTCGTACATGCTGCCGGATATGAAAGGCTATGTTTCGATGATTCGCCTCTTGACAGGTGATTCTGAAGAAGTCCGCCAAACGATGCGCGACCAAGTGCTGAGCACCACCTCAAAAGATTTCAGAAACTTTGCGGAGGTACTGGAGAAGGTGAAAAGAGACGGAATCGTGAAGGTGCTGGGGTCACAGGCCTCAATCGACGCGGCCCTTTCCGAACGTCCCGGCTGGCTGGAGACTTTTCGACTGCTTTAACGGATGGCGGGTGTCGGGCATCAAAGGGCGGATATCCGATATCTGATACCCGACATCCGGCTATAATTTTTCAGGTTTGCAGAGGTTCTTTTCTTCGGCGGCGGACCGTCCGCAATTGGCGCACACATATTTAGAATTGCGTACCAATTTTTTGTATTCATCCAAACTGGATTCTAAGAACCCGATATTCTGAAGATAACAAAGGTGTTCCTCGTGATAGGGATGGGGCATTTTTTTCTCGGCCATTTCATTTTTCCTTTGTCTAAAGATTAACGAAAAGTTGTCTCAATATTAACCCCGTATCGTTCGATTCATAAGAAATTAAACATCTGGTTTTCTCCGAGCAATGACCCTCGAAGAGTTTGTGGTTATCTTAAAATTAAGAATGGTTCCCTGGAAACCAAAAACAAAAAAACCCAAAGCTCTCCCGAGGGATGATCAATGAATCTAGCTAAATCGGCTTTTTGCGTGGTGCTTTTTGTGATGACGCTGTTAGTTGGGTCGGCTTCGTTCGTGGCAGGCAGCGGGCCTCCGAATGCGTGTCTCATGGTCCCGGAGCTTCAAAACGGACAGGGCAAGGCTCCAAACGACTATCAGCCGGAGTCATGCATCACTTGAAGAAGACGGCACCCCTTGTGGGCTCTTCGTGAATCCTTTGCGGTGATCGATCAGGCCCGGGGCAGCGCGCGCCGGGATACGATCTACTAGGCTCCGCGAAGCTTAGAGTTGCTCACCCCGGTCTTTTCCCCCTATGATGCTGTTCAGTTGCTTAATCAGACTTTCCTGGGACTTCGAGCATTTCTCGCACGAACTCAGGTGGTCCAGAAACGCCGTGATGTTCCACCCTTCATAAGTTTTAATCCCCAATTCGATGGGGTCTTTCCCACAAAGGAGATCAAGCATTTTCGACTCCTGTCAGGTGATTGATGTCGTCTATACAGCAAATGTTGCGAATGCGGAACAAAAAAACGGAACTCCATAAAATTCCATAATTTGTAACAAGTTCTTGAGTGAAATTCTGGTTACAAACCAATTCTATTATACTCTTTGCTTGACATGTGAATCAAACCGGGTATTCTGCCATAGAATTCTGGTATAATGGAGATCATGAATAAGCGAAACTGCCAATTATTTGGAATGGGTGACCAAAAAATTGATCCATGACAGGCTGAAAAAGATCATTCTTGGTTCCGGTTTGACGCTCGGGCGGTTTGCCCAAAAAACCGGCGTCTCCAAGAATACGCTGATAAACTATCGAGATGGGGTTACATCACCAGCGGCCTCATTTTTGGAGTCGGTATGCCGGGAGTTTTCGGCCGATCCCTGCTGGTTGCTTTTAGGTGATGGAACCGCTTCCTGCGAAGTAGCCTCCGACTCGGCAGCAGCGGGAAGCGATGATCATATGCTCATTCCGCTCTTGGAATCGCGTGTGACCGCGGGTCCCGAAGGAGAAATCCTTTATGGTGAAATCGCCGATCATTATCCATTCAAGAAATGGTGGATCGAAAAACTGGTAGGCGAAAGCGCCGAGCGGAAGGGGAGTCTTTTTCTTATCCGGGTTCGGGGGGATTCGATGTCGCCCACTATTAACCAGGGCGAGATGGCCCTGGTGGACACCTGGGAGAGCGAACGCATCGAAGTGGTTGCGGGGCGCATATACCTCGTGATCCTGCCCGATGGGAGCGCAGCCTTGAAAAGATTGGTTCTCAGCGGGGACGAGAACGGGCTCAAGCTGGTTTGTCTTTCCGACAATACCGCTGACTACCGTCCGTTCGAATTCGTCCTGGACCCGGAAAAAAGCCTCAAATCATATGTGCTGGGTCGAGTGAGATGGGCAGGGAAGGAGTTCGATTAACCGGGGGGGACAAATGAGAGCTGCGAATTATACCGGGAAAGAGGCGGCATACATTAAGAATGAGCTGCTCAAAGCCTATCTGGAGCCGCTCTTCATGATTATCGGTCAGCGGGAGCTGAGGATCGGTTACGTAGACTGCTCCGCCGGTCCCCGGGAGAAAGGCGGAGGGAACCTCGGCGAGCCGGTCTCAGTCGCGAACTCTTTGGGCATCATGGAAAAGTGCCATAACAACCTGTCGGAAAAATTCCGGAAGAACGTTCAGTTCCGTGCATTGTACATTGAAAGGGACAAAGCATCTTTTGACAGGCTTGAGAGTTTCCTGGAATCGGAATCCTGGGGCGGTGTGGATACTCATTGCCTGAAGGGTGATTTTTGCGACCTGCAGGGAGAAATACTGTCCTGGAGCGGCAGCCGGGATTTTTGTTTTTTCTTTATCGACGCGACAGAATGGAGACATCTCGCTATTCCAACACTGGAGCCTTTTCTGAGCAGACCATCCTCGGAGTTTCTCATCAGTTTCATGTTTGACTCCATCGTTCGCGCTCACGGTAAAATCAGCTTTGAAGAACACGTCAACGCAATTTTCGGCAAAGTTCAGGATACTTCACGCATGGGCCTGGAGGAAAGCGGAAGGTCGCTGTTCAACCTGTATCGCCGGGAATTGAAGGTTTCCGCTCCTGTGATTGATGGCGCAATTCCGCGCTGTGCGCATGTAAGAGTCGTCCATCCCGAAAAAGACCGCACCATCAACGACCTCGTCTATCTGACCTGGGACCCGTCGGGGATAGTGACTTTTATGCAGGCTTCGGAACAACTGGAAATCGAGCAAAGGAAAGTGAGGGCAGTGGCCAGGCAATCGAAAAAAATCAAGCGCACCGGTCAGCTTGAACTTTTTTCCGCGGACAGGTTCGTTGAAGATGAGCCGGCAGTCGATCTGATGAAAGTAAAGGAATACTGGCTGGCTAAGCTGTCGTCTGCTCCGCAACGATTTGGGGTCAGCGAGTTCGCTGATATGCTGGAAGAGACAGGATGGTTCATGGATGATTTTCAAAAGGCATTTCTGGAGCTTGAACGCGAAGGAAAAGTCAGGAATCTCGCCTCGACGGGAATGCGAACCGGAGATCCCGTTCGCTACTGGGCAAACGGCAACAGGGGCGAGTTTCTTGAGAAAATTGGTGAAAAACACACAAAATCTCGATAGCCGGCTCAACTTGAGGATGAACTGTGAGTGAAAGAGAAACATCTTCGCGTGAGGCCAACTCCTATTTATCCAGCTTCCACCACGAAGCATTTCAAATACCTGGTCTCAGGCATGGCCAGCAGGGCCGGATGGTCGAGCGATTGGCCGCGAACCTGCAACAGGCGCAGCTTTTTCCCGCTTGCCTGACCGGCTGAGATCAGGGCATCCCGGAAAAGCTCTTCGCTCATGTGATAGGAGCAGGAGCAGGTGATCAGGATTCCTCCTTGTTTCAGCGCAAGAAGCGCCCTGCGGTTCAGGTCGGTGTACCCCCTCCTGGCCTCCGGCAGGGCTGACCTGGTTTTGGCGAATGCAGGCGGGTCGAGGATGACTACGTCGAAGGATGAGCGCCTGATTCTTTTCAGGTAGTCGAAAACATCCCCTGCGACAAAAGATACGCGGTCACTGAGTCCATTTATCTCCGCGTTCCGGCGCGCCTGTTCGACGGCCTCTGCAGACTGATCGACCCCCGTCGCTTCCGCCGCTCCCCCCACAATTGCAGAAAGGCTCCAAGCCCCGTTGTAGCAGAAAAGATCGAGGACCCTTTTCCCTTTTATCCAATTTTTTGCGGTTTTCCTATTGTCTCTCTGGTCGAGATACATGCCGGTCTTCTGGCCGCCGAGCACGTCGACCAGATAGTCTATACCGTCAATGCTGACAGGAATATGCCCCGCTACACTTCCATAGGCCACCCCCTTTTCAAGCGCAAGGCCTTCAAAGGCGCGAGAAGGTGAGTCGTTTCGAAATACGAGCGCAGTGGGCTTGAAAAGATCCACCAGCAGTTCCCTCATCAGCTCTTCCATCCCGGCCATGCCGGCAGTTCCGGCCTGGTAGACGAGAACGTCTCCGTACCGGTCGACCACAAGTCCGGGAAGGCCGTCAGATTCTCCAAAAACAAGTCGCGAGCTTTCTGCGCCGGGGTAAAGGAATTCGCGAAAAGTCGCCGCATCGAGCAACGCCCGTCGAAAGAATTCTCCATCTGGCTTTTTGCCTGGAGGACAAACCAGGCGTACGGCGATAAGCGATGCGGGGTTGATATAGCCTATCCCAAGCGAAACACCCTTCGAGGTGACCACTTCGACCCAGCTTCCCGGCTCAAAATCGTGAATGGGGCCGGCTATCTCGTTGCTAAACACCCATCGATGGCCTTTGATGATGCGCCGTTCGCCTCCGGGATGCAGTGATATGGTATTCATGGCCCTTCTATCTCTGGTCACTGAAATAAAAAAGCGCTCCGCGAAGAGCGCTTTTTAGCGAAAGATCCGGTTTCCAGGATTAAGCCTCTGCCTTCAAGGAGTCCAGAAGGATGTGGTAATCCTCATAAGTGTCGGCCGAACTTTCAATTAATTCGTAGAGGTCATCCAGGTCCATGTTTACGACGGCATCCTTGTCGGGAGACTCCTCCTTTAATTCGATCCAGATCCAATCGAGAAGCATTTCCTCCGGGTCGCTGTATCCTTCTTCGGTCTTATCCAGGCTGCCGTCGCGCACTTTTTGCCCAACCTTCTTTATGGCAGACCTGACAAACTCTTTCATGTCCATTCAAAGCCCTCCTCTATAAAAACAGCCTGCTCCAAGCAAAAAAAGCAAATGATTGAAAACCTTTAACAAATTATTGCAGCCCGGACAAAATAGCCCATAAGCGCTGTGCGTTCAAGCCTATTTATCGACTGGCGACCGGGCCCGATTGCGCCTCAAGTCCTCTCTTGTTCATTTTACAACTCCTTAATATAATCCCTTGTTGAACGCGTAACATGTCGTTTCATCGAAAACTTACTTTTGAAGCAACGAATTTTCGGAGAGACCGTTTTTATGTTCGAAAAACAATACGTGATCGACTCGATAAACGTGGGCAACTCCTGGCGCCTTTTCAAAATCCTGGCGGAGTTCGTGGATGGGTTCGAAACACTGGAAAACCTTTACCCGGCTGTGTCCATTTTCGGATCGGCTCGGGTAAATCCGGGCGATGAGGTCTACGAAAAAACATGTCAGATCGCCGAAAAACTCGCTCTGCAAGGATATAATATCATCACCGGCGGAGGTCCTGGAGTGATGGAAGCCGGAAACAAGGGCGCCAAACAGGGAGGGGCAAAATCGGTTGGCCTCAATATCGAACTTCCACTCGAACAGTGTCCGAACCCCTATGCCACGTTGAAGCTCGATTTCCAGTACTTTTTCGTTCGCAAGGTGATGTTCGTAAAATATGCACAGGCCTATATCGGGATGCCGGGCGGATTCGGTACAATGGACGAGATCTTCGAGGCGCTTACTCTCATTCAAACCAGGCGCATAAAGCCTTTTCCGGTGATCCTTGTCGGAACAGAGTACTGGACCGGCCTTCTGGATTGGGTTCGAAATACACTTCTCATCCGCAATTATGTCTCGCCAGGCGATCTCGATATCGTAACTCTTCTGGACGATCCGGATGATGTGGTCCACACGATAAAAAAATATGTGATAATTTAAATCTAAAACTTCCGGTCCCGGGTCCTTTTTAATTAGCGACCCGCAAGCGTCTTCTCTCAGCTATGGGAGCTTTTTTCAAATGCCGATCTATGAATACCGGTGCAGGAAATGCCGAAAGAAATCTGAGATAATAACATTCCGGGTGTCCGAGGAAGTGGCGGCAGAGTGCAGCCATTGTGGCAGCGGGGAAGTTGAACGGATTCCATCTCGAATAAGGGTGCGAATGTCTGAAGAGACGCGAATGGAGCGCCTGGCCGATCCATCCCGCCTTTCGGGCCTCGATGAAAATGATCCAAAGAGCATGGCTAAATGGATGAAGTCAATGGGCCGGGAAATGGGCGACGACCTGGGCGAAGACTTCGATGTGGATCAGATGATTGATGAAGCCATGGCGGAAAAGGACGCAGAGGGCGGCGGCGGGGGTGAGTTGGACGATTAGAAACAATAATTGCGGATTGAGAACTCCTAGTCCTAATTTGTAATTGGGTTTAATAATGGCCTCTTTCAGGTGGCGAACTCGAATGGAGGATAAGGGTCTTGCGCTGAGCGAAGCTGTTTCCGGGTACCTTAAAATCCCAAAAGATGGCGCAGCGGACCTGATTGACTTCGGGTCGGTTTACGTTCAGGGCCGGATCGAGCGCAATCCCTCGATAACGTTAACGGGTGATGAGGAAATTTCCGTCAGTTTTCCTCCTAACGGGACCCGCAGGTTTTACGAAATCGATCCTGCCCGGATCATTTTCCGCGATAACTTTTTCCTCGCATACGACAAGGAAGCCGGCACACCGAGCCAACAGGTCCCTTACGACGCATACAATAATGTCTTCGCAGCCCTGCTGCGCTATCTTGAAAAGGGCAGCAGGGAGCAAGGAGCAGGGAGCGAGCAAACAGATCCTCTTTTGGCTCCCCGCATCCCGCTTCCATCTGCCGTTCAAGTTTATGTGGCTCTTCACCATAGGCTCGACAGGGAAACGAGCGGGGTCTTGCTCTTTGCGCTCGAAAAGAGGTTGAATGAGCCCCTGGGGAGGGCCTTCCGTGAAAGGCGCGTGAAAAAGGAGTATCTCGCATGGATCGAGGGCTTGCCGAAGGTTGATTCGTGGACGTCTGATTCGGAGATTGGGAAGGTGGGCGGCAAATACAGGGCGGTGGGGAAAGGCGAAGGCAAACAAGCCCAAACTCTTTGTCGAGTATTGCGCCGTGAAGAAGACCGCGCGCTTATCCTGGCCAGCCCCCTCACAGGGAGGACCCATCAGATAAGAATTCACCTGGCGGAAGCGGGTCATCCGGTATTGGGCGACCCGGCCTACGGCGCAAAACCCGATAAGCGCCTGTACCTTCACGCATGGCGTCTGACGCTCAAACATCCCATTTTGAAAAAGCTCATTAGCTTCGAAGCTCCAGTGCCGGCCGAGATGATGATCTGTGAACATTGAGCAGTGAGCGGTGACCAGGGAAAAGACTTCCACTCAGTCCTCAGTCCTTAATTCCCCCTCAGTCCCAGAGCTTCTTTCAGTCCCTCTTCTTCGCCTTCGAGAAGCGGGTATTGGCATAATTTCCCCAGGTAGTTTTGGACGATCATTCTTCCGTTCCCGATTTCTCGAATCGTGTTCGGCAAAAGGGGTATTTTTCCGTGCCCGCCGGGCAGGTCGACGACGAAGTGGGGCATCGCGGGACCGGAAATCCGGTTTCGGAGTTTGCCAAGAATGCGGAGGCCTGTGCTGATCGGGGTCCTGAAGTGGGCGGTACTCCTGGTGAGGTCCATCTGCATGAGATAATAGGGGCGTACGCGAATGCGGAGCAGCCGGTGAAACAGTTCAGAGAGCACTGCTTCGGAGTCGTTTATGCCGCGCAGGAGGACCGTCTGGCTGCCGAGAGGAATCCCTGCATTGGCCAGTATCGCACAGGCCCGTTCCGAGTCCGCTGTAATTTCTGCAGGGTGGTTGAAGTGGATGTTTACGAACAACGGATGAAATTCCGAAAGCATACCTGCAAGTTCCGGCGTGACCCGGCTGGGAAGAGCGCATGGGATACGACTCCCTATCCTTATTATCTGCACGTGAGCCATCTTCCGCAGGCGGCCGAGGATCTCTCGAAGAACCTCCGCCTGGAGCAGAAGAGGGTCGCCACCCGACAGGAGCACGTCCTGAATTTGTTCGTGCCGCGCTATGTAGTCAAGAGCCGGCCCCGGATCAGGAACATTTTCGGATGCAGGTGACCGGCTTCTCCGCCACTTTCTCTTACGAGTACAGAACCTGCAATGAACGGCGCATTGGTCGCTCACCAGCCATAAAACGCGGTTCGGGTATCTGTGAACCAGATCAGGAACAGGCGACAGGCTCTCTTCCGAAAGCGGGTCCTCAAAACCGGATAGATCCGAAACCTCTTTTGCATCGGGGACGACCTGTTTCCATACAGCGTCGCCGGTTTCACGGATGAGCCCTTCAAAATAGGGATTCAACCTGAAGGGATACCGTTTGATAACAGGTTCCAGGGGACCAGGGTCTATTTGCCATCTCTGAGCGAAAGTATCCAGCGAAGCCATGAAATCTCCAAAACAGGATTGCCAAAGCGCTAAATTAAACACGAGCAGACCTGCGGGTAAATGAATATTTCGCAGACATGAATTTGGCTTGCGTTCATAGAAAGATCAAGTAGACTCTTTCATCTATGACTACTAAACAGACAAAGCCGGTAACGCGATTGGCAATTTGCGTAGATACCGATGACCCTGATTTGCTTACTCCACGTATGATATATCAAGTGCTGCCCGATGAGAGTGCAGCGGAATCAGATTATCTTCGGGTAATCGATAACGAGGGAGAAGATTACCTGTACCCAGCCAAATACTTCGTGCTCGTTAACTTCCCTCAACAAGTCAAACGAGCTCTGTTGGACACCAAAGCCCCTCTCATGCGGAGTGTCCCTGCTGGACGCCGCCCATCAGCCCTCAAAAAGAGGGAAGGACCATATAATTGAAAAACATCCGGATGGGTGTCATCGCTTTCAGGTTCCCCTTGCGATTTTGATTGTACCTTCCTGCCCCATCGGGTACATTATCGAAGCTCCGCACCTTCAAAAAACCTTAACCAGGTCCAAAAATGAGCAACTGGTTTAAAATTTACGGCAACAGGCGCGTCTTGAGCCTGATAGGGCTGGGTTTTTCCTCCGGGCTTCCTCTTGCGCTCACGGCTTCGACGCTTCAGGCCTGGCTCGTATCCGAAAAGGTCGATCTCAGCATAGTGGGCGTCTTTTCGCTGGTAGGCTTACCATATGCCCTCAAGGTTTTCTGGGCGCCCCTGATGGACCGGTTCAGCCCTCCGTGGCTTGGAAGAAGGCGAGGGTGGATTATCTCCATTCAGGTGCTGCTCGCCGTGGCTATCCTTTTGCTGGGTCACTGCTCACCATCTTCCTTTCCCGCCCTCGTTGGTTTTGCGGCCCTTACGTTGGCTTTCTTAAGCGCCAGCCAGGATATAGCGATCGACGCCTACCGGGCGGATGTTCTGCGCGAAACCGAACTTGGACCGGGGGCTGCTACGGCGGTCGTCGGATACAGGTCCGCCCTGCTGGTCTCCGGAGCGCTCGCTCTGATCCTGTCAGATCATCTTCCCTGGCGCACCGTTTATACCCTGATGGCCGCAATTATGCTCGTGAACATCCTCTTTACGCTCGCAGCACCGGAGCCTGAAACAAAGGTCATCTCTCCCAAAAGCCTGAAAGAGGCTGTCTTGGGGCCCTTGACCGGTTATTTCAAGCGTAGCGGGGCGATCGAGATGCTGTTTTTCATACTGATTTACAAATTGGGAAACGTCATAGCCGGGGCGATGACCACCCCTTTCCTGCTGGACATCGGTTTCACTCGTTCGGATGTAGGCATGGTGAACAAGGTTTTTGGGTTGGTCAGCACGATAGTGGGCACTCTGATAGGCGGTGGCATCGTATCCAGGATCGGCATAAACCGCTCCCTCTGGGTCTTTGGTTTCATGCAGGCATCATCCAACCTCTCGTTCACTGTGCTCGCTTTGATCGGCAAAAGCTACCCCGCGATGATCGCCGCAATCGGCGTCGAGAACGTATGCGTGGGCATGGGTGACGCGGCCTTCATCGCCTTCATGATGAGCCTTTGCGACAAACGTTTCACGGCGACCCAGTACGCTCTCCTGACGAGTTTTATGGCAGTTGGCAGGGTCGTTGCCGGTGCCCCGACCGGGCTAGTCGCGCAGGCGCTCGGATGGCCCGTTTTTTTCTCGATTAGCGTCCTGGGGGCCATACCCGGCATCTTGCTTTTAACACGCTTTGCGCCCTGGAACGGCCGTGGAAGGGCCGCATTGACCGATGCCGAGCGGGTTTGACTCAAACAAGATGCCAGCACGGTCATGACAAGGATGGGACCTTCGAATCGGTTGTATAATTGTGAACATCTCAGCCCGGAAAGGGTAGCGCAAAGATCTGGAGATATCCGTTTGCGCTCATGAGAGTTCCGAGCGAGGCTATCACGATGGAGAAAGAGAACAGCGCCGGACTTAGGGCGATTATCGACACAGAAGCCATGACAATGGCTATCTCTAGAAGCGCTCCTCCGAATTCAAAGTAGAAGTCTTTAGTCCTGTTTATGTCCCGTTCTTTTTCCAGTTTTCTGGCTTCCTGCTCAATTTCCTTTTTATCATTTGAATACCGCTCTCCCTGTTCGCCAAAGGCTTTGATGGAGGCCCTTGCCTTTTCGGCCGCCTGTGGGTTTATGTTCCCGGACAGCAGATCGAGCTGGTTTTCCAGCAGCGTGGCCTGGCTCTCGTAGAGGTGCTCCCGGATCGACTTCGCCTGGTAGTAGGCCCACTGGTCGGATGCCTGCTGCTGTGCAAGGAGCATATCTTTCATTGCGTGGTTTCCGCCAAGAGAGGTTATGGCGAGGAGCACCGCAAAAATAGAGGTGACCATCGCGACTGTCCGGGTAAAATTCTTACCCCTGACCTCTTCGAGTTCCTTTGGATTTGCTATTTCCGGTTCATGCATTTGCCGGCCCCCGGCCTCCCCTCATGATGATTCATAACCGCCTCTGCGTGATTATAAGCTAGGTTCACTTTTTCTCTATTCAATGCCGGGTTCTGTGCGATAAGAGAAGCGGCTGGGTCGGCCTGCAAAAAAGGTCCGAATACAGTGATTATAGTTGAAGAGACGACACCCCGCTGTGTCTCTGCTCACTATTTACACAAAAAGGGCGCGCCATAATGAAGCGGGAAATTCTCGATTACCTGGTATGCCCGGCTTGCCTGCCGGAAGAAAACCGGTTGTCCCTTGGCCTTTCTCAAAGATCCGGCCGGGAAATAAGCGAGGGAAACCTGAAGTGTGGCTGCTGTGGGCGGGCATACTATATAAGAAGCGGGGTCGCCCGCCTCACGGAGGCCGGAGGACAGAGGCCAGAGGATGGAAAACAAAACTCCCTGCCTCGTTTTGCGACCTCTGTCTATGAGTCTCCTGAACTTGTATCAGCGTACCTCTGGAGCCATTACGCCGATCTTTTCGAAGATCCCGATGCGAGCGGGGCCTATTCCCAATGGGCCGGGCAGATCTCGACGGACACCGGAGCGGCCCTTGACGCCGGTTGCGCCGTGGGCAGGTTTTGTTTCGAGATGTCGCGTAAATTCGATTTGGTGATCGGGGTGGATCTCTCTGAGGCTTTTATATCCACGGCCAGGAAAATCATGCAGGAACGCAAAATGACCTTCCAATTGAAAGAAGAGGGCCGAATTCTCTCGGAGAGGACCTTCTTTCTGCCTGACCTATGGGACTCGAACAAAGTCGAGTTCATAGTGGCTGACGCCAGCGCTCTGCCGTTTCGCTCCGGGTCATTTGCCTGTGTTGCTTCCCTAAATTTGCTAGACAAGGTCGCCCGGCCGCTTGACCACATTAGCGAAACCTGCCGCATGGCGATTCCCGGGCAGGCCCAGTTGCTGATATCTGACCCGTTTTCATGGTCCGAATCGGCATGCGCTCCTGACAAGTGGCTTGGAGGCGCGCCCGGCGGCAGATTTGCCGGGTTTGGGATCGACAATATCATAAATCTGCTTTCCGATGCCGGCGCCCCCCTCTTAGCTGGGAATGAAGCCGGGTTTCAGACGGAAGTCTCCCTCCTCCCCGGAAGTAGGGTCGGGGCAAGGGGGATGTCCTGCATGTGGAAAATTGCTCGCAGCGGAGCGGTTTGGTGGAAAATCCGCAATCACAGAAATCATTTCGAACTTATCCGAAGCCTTTTTGTAAAGGCAGAGCGTCATGCAGGCATCGATCGCCTGTCTTCAGAATTCTGAAGAGGCTTTTCTGTAATGACCGCCCTTCGGTCTAAGCCGGGAAGTGGCGAAATGCGCGGATTATTGGCCGCTGACTACTGAATCTGAGGTGTTATATGCTTGACTTCGACTTTATTGCCGGCATCGCCATGAAGGCCGGAAAGGCCATCCTGGAAGTATACGGCACGGATTTTGAGGTGAGCCGCAAAGAGGACAAGTCTCCGCTCACGCTCGCGGACACGCGTTCGCACGGGATCATAGCCGATTCGCTCGTGGACCGCTACCCTGACATCCCCGTTCTTTCGGAAGAGGGTAAAGAAGTGGCATTTGAGATAAGGCGAAACTGGGATAGGTTCTGGCTTGTCGATCCACTGGACGGAACCAAGGAGTTTGTCAAACGAAACGGCGAATTCACCGTCAACATAGCCCTCGTGGAAAATCACACGCCAATAGTTGGAGTAATCTACATTCCAGTGACGGGCCGACTTTTCGTGGGGGATGTTCGCGAAGGCTGCTGGGAATTATCGAACGGTACGCACCGGAGGCTAAAGGTAGCGGAAATCCCCGTCAATGGGCCCGTGCGGATAGTAAGAAGCCGCTCCCATCCCGCTCCAGGGCTGGATGCGCTTCTGTCGTTAATCCCGTCCTATGAGATCATAAACCGGGGAAGCTCTATCAAGTTCTGCACCGTAGCCGAAGGAGAAGCAGATTTCTACCCCAGGTTCGGTCCTACCTGGGAATGGGACACCGCGGCCGGGCATGCCATCGTGACCGCCGCGGGGGGAGTCATGCTCGATTTGTCGGGAAATCCTTTCGTTTATAACAAGCAGAATCTGCTAAACGGTCCATTTATAGTATCTTCAAGCATGCAATGGCTGAGAAAAACCGGGATACTGGAAACTGCCTCTAAATTGTCCTTATAGTTTCGAAGCCGCCCTGCGAGCCACCGTGAAATCCATGAAAGGGAGCACAGGCACGCCGAGTACTCGTGACTTGTTGTGATTGGGTGCTCAGTCCTTCGAAGGCCGTCATGGCATAAATTCGGAAGAGTACTGGATAGAAGGTGGCATTGTGTCTATATTTGCTTGAGGATGATTTTGGTGGTTTGAGTTAGTCAGCGTGAGGAGGTTAGAGATGGTCCCTGTCGAGTTGGATCACACAGTTCTAAATAAAGCGCCTGCACCTGAGTATAAGTCGATCAACAGGGTAATTCAAACCCTCAAAACCATTTTAAGTCAAAAGATCATACCCTATTTCAAAAACGAGAGGGGGGTGAGCCTTCTTCAGCTTGCCGATCTTCGCCAGGCCGTCGTGTTTCGCCGCATGGAGGACGAGGAAAATCGAATATTTCTTCCTTCGTTGCTCTTGCGGCAAAAACAGGGCTGGGCCATTCTTATACATCAGAGGCTTTTTGATCACCTGGCCCATGTGTTTTCGGTTCGGTCCGAGTTCAAACAATCGGGCGAAGCCCGGGAAGAAGAAGGGTCGCTCAAATTTTGCGAGTTTCTTTTGAGACACCATTTCGAGCATCTTGTTTTTCCCAATGCGGATGAACTTGAAATAATCCACACGGACATCGAGTTTGCGGCAGGCTTGGAGAAAAACGATCCACGAGGTTACCAAACATTTCTGGAAGTGCTGTCCAATCCCAAATACGGCGTAATCGGAAAGAATTTTATCGAACTGCTGGACAGCGCTAAAAGCGGTGAGGAATTTGATCTCAGGCTGGAACGAATAGTGGCGGCTAACGCCGGGCACATTGCCAAACTGCCCGGAAAGTTTCTAATCGATCTCTTTCCGGACCTTGGCTTCGAGATGAAAATGAGGGTCCTGGGCCATACCTACCGGAACTGTCTCCTCCCCGGACAAGCACCCTCAAAGAAGACGGTGGATTTGAGGAAAGTTCTACGGCTATTTGCCGTTACTATTCAGCACGACTCCCACGAAGGCCTGGAACTATTCAAAACATTCAGGAAACGATGGGGAATCGACGAGCTTTTGAAAGAACTGGACCTGGATTTGGACCCGGAAAGGCCGCTTCCTCAACTTTTCGAAATTTTCAAAATGAATCTGGAGGTATTCGTGGAACCGGAAGATATCATAAACATAAATCGACACGGGCTTCGAACTACATTTCACCACTCCGGAACGGTTTCGGCTCCTTTGCAGGCAAAGAGCCTCAAAGAACGCATCGATGAGGCGCGGACGGACCCCGATATTCCGCAATCGGTAATAGAACTGATCGAAAAAAATAAGATGAATGCGTCAGGGCAGAGCGGCGCAAAATACTCGGAACTCATTGAGACCCTGCTCGCAATTCCATGGGGGAAAATAAAAAAGATCTGGGTAACGCCGGAAGAATTTGAAGAAGGACTTAACCTTTCGCACTACGGCCTGAAAAAACCAAAGGAAATAATAGCGGATCTTTTTGCCAATCTCATCTGGCGATATCAGCATTTCAAAGAATCCGAGAGAAAGCGCTGGCGCAGAACAGGCAGTGCTCTTCTCTTTGTTGGTCCTCCTGGAGTAGGCAAGACTTCTTTAGCGATCTCCATAGCCAGAAACCTCGGCATCCCTTTTCATAAGATCTCTCTGGGCGGTATGAAAGACGAGGCTGACATTCGAGGCTACGGGTTTACCTACGAGGGCTCGAAGCCGGGTCTTATCGTTCAGGGTCTGATAAAGATGGGTGTTATGAACGGGATGTTCATAATGGACGAGGCGGATAAAACGGAGAAGTTCGCAATCGCCACCCTGTTGGAGATACTCGACCCCGAGCAGAATCACCTTTTCCATGACAAGTACACCCAGAGCACCGTCGATATAGACCTGTCGAACTGTCATTTCGTCCTCACCGCGAATACGGTCGAGACGGTCCCCGAGGCAATTTTAAATCGCTGTGAAGTTATTTTTCTGGATAGGTACAGCGTTGACGAAAAGATCGCCATTGCCAGGGAATTCCTGGTCCAGCGAATCAGGGAACGGTACGTGATCGCAGAGAATGAAATCAGCTTCGACCCGGAGGAGGAGAGCGAGATTTTGAGGCATCTGATCCGCGATTACACTTCCGAAGCCGGGGTGCGAGACCTCGAACGTATCATGCGCACTCTTTTCCTGCGCACGCAACGCAAGGAGATCATGTCCAAGGGTAAGAGTTCGGTAATGCTCGACCAGGTTAAAATACACAAATACCTCGAAGCGCCTAATCGCCAGCGCTTGATTAACGAAGACGACCGCATCGGAGAGATGATGGCGCTTGGGGTCAACATGGAGATGGGCATCGGAACATTGATCCCCATTCAGGCAACCCCAGTGCGGATCGGCCAGGACAGAAAGAACGGAGGCCAATCCTACTTGAGCATGGTCCATACGACCGGAAATATAGAACGCGTGATGGACGAGAGCCGCAAGGTTGCGTCGACCGCCATCCTTCACCTCTCGGAAGATCTGGGCATAGACGTTGCCGACCTGTCCACGCCGGTTCACCTGCACTTTATGGGCGGGTCTACCAAAAAAGACGGACCTTCCGCAGGCTCCGCGATCGCGCTTGCTCTGGCGTCGCTTTTCGGGATGAGAAAAATACGTCGCGACGTGGCCATAACAGGTGAAATCGATACCCAGGGGCGCGTCACAGGAATAGGCGGAATGGGGGTAAAACTTGAGACCGCCTATGCAGCAGGCTGTAAGACCCTGATCATTCCCAGGGAAAATCTAACCGGTACTGAGGGCATCGACAGGCTCCCGGATGCTCTTAAGAAGGAACTACAGATTCTGACCTACGAACAGTGGAAAGGCAGCCACGAACCGTTCGATTATTCTCGCCACATGCTTCAGGTCGTTGCTGTCGATGATATTGTCCAGGCAGCAGAGGTGGCTTTTATCGAGGAGCGGGAAATTGAATCGCTGGATCGCCTCTTTGAGGAGCACGCGGAAAAAGCCCTGGCCGAAACCGCCACAGCCGGTTTCGAAGGATTGCGGGCGGTCTACCTGGATGATCCCGGCACGGCCGATCAGCAACTGCCGGGCATTGACCTTTGTTCAGATGACCGCGGGTGCGTCGTCCTGGTACGCAGTGACTTGAGGGATGAAATCCAGAACAAACTTGGACCGGCCTCCCACCTTCGTCAATTCGGCGGTGATTTTGAGCCGGAGTCAAAGGACCGGCAGCCCGGAGAAAACGTTATTCGGGAATTTGACCCGAGGAAAGAACGGCTGGCTAACGTGCTGAAGGAACTAAGATCAGCCTTCGGAGATTCCGCCGGCCCGCCGCTCAGGGTGTCGCTCATAGCCCCTCCGGCCCTGCTCAGAAAAGAGGCAACCGGTCCAGACGCACTGAAAGAGGAATCGGGAATCGCAGGACTGCGGGTTTTCGCCAGTTGCTGTACTGCGGAGAATGTGCCTATTCGGGACTGCCGCACCACATTTGCCAGGTCTGTCTCCTGCCTGGAGGGGCTGACCGACGAGTTGCTTGAAAGTTGCCCTTTCTTAACCAAAAAAGATGGAGTCTATGCCCCAACAGTAGCATTCATCCCGGAGAAATACCGGCTGGATATCCGCCGCGCAGAAGAAATACTCGACCGCTGCCTCTCAAAGTGGCTAAGCATTGTAGAAGGCAAAAGCGAGCAGGAGGGCAGGACGATGCGGTCAGGAATGAAAATATAGAATTTTTCACCTCGGCATTGTGCTGACATTCGTCAATATTCTATGATACAAATCTTCACCGTAGCTGGTTCGCAACGGCTCGCCATCGATTAATTTAAATGTTCGCGTACCGTCGGGCTTCCTTTCAGCGCGCAGGAAAATCGCGTTTGTCATTTTGTGATCGAATAGACCGTGTGCAAATTCGTATAAATGCGTTACGAACAAGACCCTGACACCTTTTTCCACCAATGCGGTCGTTATTTGCCTTGCGATTTCCGAGCCGTCTCTTTCATATGTCGACGCAAACGATTCGTTAAACAGCAACATGGAATTTGGCGTGATATTGTCTGCGATATCATTCATCCTGCGAAGTTCTTCATCAAGTTTCCCGCTCCTCATTGTGTTGTCCTCCTCGCGTCTATAATGAGTGAAAACCCCGTCGCATACCGCGGAAGAGAAGGACTCGGCAGGCACGAACATGCCGGCCTGCATCATCAATTGGGCCTGACCGATGCTTCGTAAAAAAGTTGATTTGCCGCCCTGGTTAGCGCCTGTGATTATCACCAAGTCTTTTTGGTCCGCATTCATGTCATTGCCCACGACTTTTTGGGCCACGCTCAAAGCGAGACAGACATCGTACAGGCCGTGAAAGGAACTCTTGCGTTGACCAAGCTCTACGGGCACGGGAAAACACACAGGCTCCCCCTTTTGGATGAGCTGCGCCTGCAAATTTAGACAACCTACGTAAAACGCCAGTTCCGTTCGCAGCATTTGAAAGAAGCTTAGAATGTGATCTGTGGACTGGGCAACCACGTTGGCGACAAGGTTTAGACCTTTATCTCTAAGATCCGACAGGGCCTTGGCGCCGATTTCATCGCGCGGAGAGATACGAAAGGAATAGACGGGAGATTTTTGCCCAAAGATTCGCTCCAGTAGACTCTGTTTTTTGTCATGGGTTTTGTGAAGAACAAAATTGACAGCTTTATTGCCCTTCCCCAACTCGGCGCTCATCAGCATACCTTTTCGCATTTTCAGCTCTGAGAGGTATTCTTCGATTCTGGTGAAATAGTTGTCGTCGAGTTCGGCAATGAGCACCGAGAACAACCGGGCAAAACCCTCCGAATCAAATTTATCGGCGTGTGCATCGGCGATAGTCCTGAGCTTTCTAAGTTGGCCTACAAACATCTTTAGCGCTTCTACCGCGCTAAACATTATTGTGCTGGGATATCTGGTTGCCCACCATTGTTTTTGCCTGTTTTCGATTGATTCGACCGCCAAGTTGTAGATATCCCGGACAATGGAAGAATTTTTCAGACAATCCTTAAGAATATTTTGTCGATATAGAATCGAGTCCGGATCGCTTAAACTTGACAAAACAGTCTTCTTTGCCATGTGCAATAAAAATTCGTCGTCGAGCGCCATGGCTTCGAACAGAACAGGCAATGCAAAATCTTGAATCAGCGCCTGCTCATTTGGCGGCAGTTCTCCCTCAAGGTCGAAATCTCGATCTTTATGCATAAGGAACGCTTTCATGACTATATGCGCTCCCTCAGAGTTTCGTAAGTAAGCCGGTACTTTTCTGCGATTGACATTGCATATGAATTCCCCTCAGCGGGCCTCCTCAGGATTTTGAAAGTTCTCTGCGCCGGGTTGTCCGGAATTACCGTGCTTATCATGGACACGGTTTGCTCGCTAAAAAAAGCCAGCTCATCGATGAATGTTACCCAAACACACAACAAATCGATCTCCATTATTTTTTCCATCACTCTTTTGCTCAAAAAAAGGGCGTCTTGCAGCGTCGTAGAAGTGAAAATTTCGTTCATTACAATGATACTGTTCGATGTTGCCTGGTTAAGGATATCGTGAATCCGGACCAGGTCATCCTCCAGCTTGCTGCGCATGGTCTTAATGTCCTCTTCTCTTCCAAAATGCGTAAAGAGACCGTCGAAAAGAAAGAGCCTGGCTTCTTTGCCGGGGACGGGACAACCCAAGGCAGCCAGATAATGCAACTGTGCGAAAGTGCGGGCAAAGGTCGTTTTACCGCCCTGGTTTGGACCGGTTACAACAATTACGCGCTCTCCGTCCCTCAGGTGGAAATCATTGCAGACAACGGGCGAGCCTTCACCCGTAAGCTTATGAGCCAGGGCGAGGTCGTATGCATCGTAGTCATAAACCTCCTTGGAATCATTTGCAACGCGGGGATAACAGAATTTGAGCCCCGCACGCTTGAGCATTGCCATGTAATTGAGGCACGCGATGTAAAAATGGATTTCTCGATCGAAGGCCGATATCGCTTCATCCACAAAATTGCCGTTTTTGCCGCAGTAGTTATGCAGGTTTGAAAACGTCTCGGGATACAGCCGGACCACAAAATCCAATATCTTGGCTTCAATATGGTTCATCTGGGGCCACCAGGGAAACTCGACTCTATAGTCTTTCACGGCCCCCCGTTTGAATTTTTCGAATGTTTCCTCAACGTCCACGCTGTAATCGGATTCAAATTCATATCTGCGAACTTTGAGGCTGTCGCCTGTTATGAGCACGCAATATTTTGCGGCGGCCAAATCGGCCTTAACCTTTCTTGTTTCCGCAAGAAGCGAAGTGAAACCGTCAGACTGGAGATAGTCAACCAAGTATTTGTGAAACGCCAGGAACCCGCGAGATTTAAGGGTTTCATGCGTCAAATCGTCTGCAAAGCAATTCACCGCATCGCAATAAATCTCCACTGCGTCCAAAAACCAGGCTTCTTTCTGATGTCTGTTATAAAGGTCTTCCGCCTGGGCCAGGTATTCACGCACTGTGCGCATTCTTTGTGAGAACGATTTTACGTGCTCGAACAGTGCCCCACTTTCGAGGTCCTGCATTACCTCATGACGATATTCGATCTCATCGGGACGGCTCAGCGGAATATAAAAGAAGGGCTTTAAGTTATATTCATCCCAAGCCGCCGTGACGGCGGCTACAATTTGATCGAGATTTAAATCAGCGAAAAAATAAGGTTCGTCGAGTTGTCGATCGTTTATGAAATCTTCCGGTTTAGCGAACAGTATGCTCGAGAAACTCATCATCAAACACCTTTCGATAGAAAGTTACGAGGCATCGCATCGAAAAAACCCGGCAATCTGAATGAGAGCACGCACATAAACATCCCTTTCATCCAGGTTTAGCCTGGAATAATGCATCAACTTCCCCGCCGTGCATTCAAGTTGTATGTCGGGTCGGATTTTTGCCTGAAAGACTTGCGCTGCACTCCCGCAACCCCCCGACACCATACAATTTCCCCGATAGAATGCGCAAGTGAAACGTCAATGAGACCGATTTTACTAATTTTAGGTTAAAATCGACAAAGATCAACCGGTCGAGCAGCGCTCACAGGCGGGAGCCGGATTTTTCCCAAGTTATTAAAGCTTTACTTAATAAGCCTTTACAGTCAATCTGCCCCGTGTTAAAGTTCCCGCCGAACTCTAATCATCTAATTTGATTAAAGATTTTAACGCAAAGATTTGGAGCGGAGATTTTAGCACTTATTTGCAGGTTTGCGAGAAAGGGCATTTGATTTCAGGTTTTTGCCTTTTTTCCCGAATATAGGAGAGACTTTGTTGGTACGAGAAACTTTTGTCCCTGACAAAGAAGGCCGGGGAAGTCACGGCAAGGTTGAGCGTAAGTGAGTTTCAAGGGTAAACTGGCACAGATTTTAATCATCATAGTCATAGTGGCGGCAAGTCTGGCTCTTGTCTCCGGTCTCTGGAAGAAGTCGCACCAGGTTCGGCAGGAAGCGCAGAACTCTCCTGTGGCTGAAGAGGAAATGAAGCTCAAGGACATGGAATTCACGGAGATGCAGGAGGGCAAGAGATACTGGACGCTTCATGCCACTGAGGCCAAGTATTTTCAAGACCAGCAGCGGACCCTGCTGCAGACGGTGCATCTGATTCTTTATCTGGAAAAAACCAACGAACAGATCGACCTTGTAAGCGACGAAGGGGTATTGTACGCCGGGACAAAAAATATCGACCTGAGAGGCAACGTACGGGCAGTGCTTCCGAGGGAATATGTGATGACCACCCAGACGGCGCACTATAATCACGACGACAGAATCGTCCAGTCAGATGATCCCATTCATATATCGGGTCCTGGACTGGAGTTAGACGGGAACAGATGGAAATACAAAATCGCCGACCACGTGGCTAACGTGGACGGCAAAGTCAAGGCTTCCCTGGTTGTAGGCGCTCTCAGGATTGAAAAGTAGCGCTGCGCCGCCCGTCCCGCGGCATTAAGGAATCATGATGAGGAAAATCATACCTTTTCTAATTTTATCTTTTTACGTTTATCTTTTTGTCTTCGCGTGCTCCCTGGTCTGCGTGCCGCTCGCCCATGCGGCGAATGGTTCGAAAGCACCGAAACAAACGTTGGATGTTGACGAGAAGATGACTACTAGCAAATCGCCGATTCACATCACTGCAGACAGGATGGAAGCACACCAGACCGAAAGGACTATAATTTTCGAAAATCGTGTAGTGGTTCAACAGGATGATGTGACGATCACATCGAACAAGATGACAGTAGTTTTGCTGCCGGAAGAAAACAAACCTGCCGCGGATGACCCCGCGCAGAAACGAGGAACTGACGGACAAAAGGCCGTCGTACCCGTGGAAAACAAACCTGCTGCGGATGATCCCGCGCAGAAGCTGGGAACCGATGGACAAAACAACGTCGCGCAAGTGCAAAACAAAACCGCTCCGGACGAACCCCCTCCGTCGCAGAGAATAGACTACATACAATTTGACGGAAATGTTAGATATGTTCAGCAAGACCGCGTTGCAACGGGGAAACAGGCCATATTTTACCAGCGGGATCAAAAGGTTGTAATGCACGGCAACCCCGTGGTCACCAAAGGGCAGGACCGGGTAAAAGGAGATCTGATCACTATTTTTCTCAAGGAGGGCAAGAGCATTGTTGAAGGCAACGTGGAGAGCGAGATTGTCCAGGAAAAAAAGGAATAACTGTGCCACGCGATGCTAAAAAGCTCATAGTCCGTGAACTTGTAAAGACTTACCAGAGACGGTGCGTTGTAGATCATGTCAGCCTCGAATTACACGAGGCGCAAATTGTGGGGTTGCTTGGGCCGAACGGCGCCGGCAAGTCGACCACCTTTTACAGTATTGTTGGAATAATCCGCCCGGATAGCGGGGCAGTCTATCTGAACGGGGAAGATATTACCGGTCAGCCGATGTACCTAAGGGCCAGAAAAGGAGTTACCTACCTGTCTCAGGAACCTTCGGTTTTCCGCAAGCTGACCGTTGAACAGAACATAATGGCTATCCTTGAAACTTTGGAGATAGGAAAAGAAGAGAGGAATGCCAGGCTCAAGGAACTCCTTGGTGAGTTGCGGATATCACATCTTGCCAAGAATAAGGCCGACAGACTCTCGGGTGGCGAGCGCAGGCGCGTGGAAATCACACGGGCGCTGGTTACCCAACCAAGCTTTATTCTTCTCGATGAACCGTTCGCAGGAATAGACCCGCTCGCGGTGATTGAAATCCAGGGGCTTATCACGGCGCTCAAAACCAAAGGTATAGGTGTCTTAATTTCCGATCACAATGTGCGCGAAACGCTTAAAGTCTGTGATTGGGCTTATATAATGCACGAAGGGCGAATCCTGGAGAAGGGCGACCCCGTGAGTATCGCTCAAAGTGATCTTGCCAGGCGGACCTATCTCGGGGACCAGTTCAGTTTGTAGATGGATTGATTGATGGCATTGGAATTAAAGCAGCAACTAAGACTGAGCCAGCAGCTCATCATGACTCCTCAATTGCAGCAGGCGATCAAACTGTTGCAACTTTCCAGATTGGAGTTGCTTGATACGATCCATCAGGAACTCGAAACAAATCCTCTGCTGGAAGAGGGCCAGGAAGAACTTCCCACCGAACAGGACTCCGAACTGGAAACCCTTACTACCGAAGAGACCCCATTCCAGGAAGTGCAGCTTTCCGAGAAAATGCGGGAAGATTTTGATTGGGAAGGTTATTTGGAAGAGTACAACACAAGCACCCCCGTGCTTGCCGAGACCGATCCCAATCAGGAATGGCCAAGCTTCGACAGCAGGCTTACCGAAGCCACATCTCTTGGAGACCACCTGGAATGGCAGATCAGGCTTTCGGACTTCACCGACGAAGAGCGGGAAATCGGGGAATGCATAATTGGCAATCTCAACAATGACGGATATCTGGATGCGACGGTCGATGAGATAGTTGAAATGTCCGGGGCGGACCCGTCAAAGATCGAAGCGGTCCTCAGAAGAATACAAAACTTCGATCCCACAGGTGTTGCCTCCAGAGATCTCAGGGAGTGCCTGCTGGTACAGGCGAAAAGTCTGGAACTTGACGACGGGCTGGTCGTTCGAATTATAGAAGACCATCTGCATTATCTCGAAACCAAAAATTATGCCGCCCTCGTTCGTACCCTCAAGCGCAACGCCGAAGAAGTTAAGGCGGCGGTCGACATTATCCTCGGGCTTGACCCCAGGCCGGGAAGCGCCTTCAATAAAGAAACCGTCGAATACATAAGCCCCGATATCTACGTCTTTAAGATCGACGAAGAGTGGGTGATATTGCTCAATGAAGACGGAATGCCAAAATTAAAGGTCAGCTCTTACTACAAGGACGCCCTAGGAGAGGGTGATTCGCTGCCCACTGAAACCAGAGATTACATTCAAACGAAGTTGCGTTCGGCTGCCTGGCTCATCAAAAGCATTCATCAGAGGCAACGGACACTCTACAAGGTTTCCCAGAGCATCGTGCGGCTTCAGGGTGATTTTTTTGATAAGGGAGTCGCTCACCTCAAACCAATGGTGTTAAGAGACATTGCCGAAGACGTCGGAATGCATGAATCAACCATCAGCAGGGTCACCGCAAACAAATACATGCACACTCCGCACGGAATTTTTGAGTTGAAATATTTCTTTAACAGTTCGATAAATAGCGTCATGGGTGAAGCGGTGGCTTCGGAGTCGGTGAAGGAGCGGATACGGCAGCTTGTCCGGGAAGAGGATTCCTCGAAGCCATACAGCGATCAGGAAATCGTAGACTTGCTGGAAAGAGAAAATATCAGCATAGCGCGGCGCACCGTTGCTAAGTACCGTGAAATGCTTGGGATTTTGCCATCTAACAGGAGAAGAAAATCTTCTTGGGGCCCATGAGATAAAGACAAAAGGTAAAAGTCAAAACCCCGGAATATCCTGTCATTTTTACTTTTGCCTTCTTGCTTCGTGCGGCGGCTTTCGCCTGCTGACTTTTGCCTGCTTTTTAGTTTTTACTTTTGCGAAACAGGATGATGATGCAGATCAAAATTTCTTTCCGGCATATCGAACCTTCCGATGCACTGAAATTTTACGTTGAGGATAAGTTTACCAGAATAAAAAAATACCTGGAGGAACCTATAGAGGCACACGTAGTGCTTAGGGTGGAAAAATTCCGGCACATCGCAGAAGTTTCCGTGGACGCCTCCGGGTTTCGGTTAAACGGTGCCGAAGAAACCGGCGACATGTATTCGAGTATCGATCTGCTGGTGGACAGCCTCGAGACACAGGCTGCAAGGAAGGGAAAGGAAAAGGTCCGCAGGCGCAGAACCAGCGGAGGTTCCAAAGAGTCGATCGGGTTGACCGAACCTGTCGGTCAGGCGCCCAGGGGCGAGCAGGATCCTCGAGTGATAAGGGCTGAGCAGGTTTACGCCAAGCCGATGCATCTTGATGAAGCCGTGATGGAGTTGAACCTGTCAACCGGGGAGTTCATGGTGTTCACCAACAGGAGCACAAACCGGGTAAATGTTTTGTACAAAAGGAAAGACGGCAATCTTGGCCTCATCGAAGCAGTCGGGTAACGGTCAAAATGGGAGTCCCCCGACCAGAGGAAATCTAATGAAAATTCTTGACATTCTTACAGTGGACTCCATTGTTCCCGAACTCAAGGGGAAGACAAAAAAACAGGTGTTGGAAGAGTTAATCGATGCGGTGAAGCAGAAAAAGCCTGATTTAGACCGGGATCGGTTTATGAAGGTCTTGCTCGAAAGAGAGAGACTGGGCAGCACCGGCATTGGAGACGGAATTGCCATTCCTCACGGGAAATTAAGCGATATTGATGACTTGGCCCTTTCATTCGGTCGTTCTACTGAAGGCATCGATTTCGAATCCATGGACGGCAAACCCGTTCACCTCTTTTTCCTTCTCGTAGCGCCCGAGACCTGTGCGGGAGTTCATCTCAGAGCCCTGGCGAAGATCGCCAGACTGCTCAAGAACGGGATCGTGCGGAAGAGGCTTGCAAAAGTTGATAACCGGGAAGATATCTTTTCAATCATCCAACAGGAAGACGAGGATTTTTAGCCAAGAGGGGAAATGAGTGCACGAAAACCCCATGTCATAGTCGTCACTGGACTTTCCGGATCGGGCAAGAGCACCGCGATCAAAGCTTTTGAGGATATTGACTATTTTTGCATTGATAACCTTCCCGTGCCTCTTCTGGGGAATTTTCTCGAGCTATGCGAAAAAGACATGCCGGACATGAAGAGGATTGCGCTGGGTATAGACATCAGGGAGCGCCAGTTCCTCTCCAACTACAACCGCATATTTTCGGGCCTGGAAGATGCCGGGTACATGTTCGAAATTATTTTCCTCGAAGCCGACGATCAAATACTGCAGCGACGATTTAGTCAGACGCGAAGGCTCCATCCTGCTGATCCTACCGAACATAAACTGCTCCAAGCAATAAATTTTGAACGAGAACAGTTACGCGCCCTTCGCGCCAGGGCTACCAGGATCATTGACACCGGCGCTCTTTCAGTCCATGAGCTGAAGAGGCTGATCACCAGGTCCTATTCTTTCGCCGGGGAAGACAAACAACTCAGCATCCAGGTGCTCTCCTTCGGATACAAATATGGTGTTCCGCCCGAAGCCGATCTGATGATGGATGTCAGGTTTCTTCCAAACCCTTATTTTATTGAAAATCTGAAAACCCTGGATGGCAGTTCGGCCCCTGTTCGCTCCTGGGTGCTGCAATGGCCGTCAGTGCAGGAATTTTTGACCGAATATTGCGCGCTGCTTTTGAAGCTCCTGCCATCCTATATCAAGGAAGGAAAGCGGTATCTTACGATAGCTTTAGGGTGTACGGGGGGCAAACACCGCTCTGTCGTCCTCGCAGAGGGAATCGCTGACAGGCTGAAGAATAATAGTTATCATGTAACGGTATTCCATAGAGACATTAATTTGGAATGAGGGGGGGTGTGAGTTGGGCCAGGAAACCGAAAGAGCACTCATTGGAGTCGTGGCTGCATCTCACTGCATGCTGGCGCAGGAGATGCTCGCGGCCGCCGAGATGATTGTCGGCCCCCTTCGAAACTGCAAGGCCGTCTGTTTTAAGCCGGCCCAGGCAGTCGATGAATTGATCAAGCTCATGGGGGATGCAATAAAGGAGGTAGATCAGGGACAAGGGGTTTTGATCCTCACAGATCTTTTCGGGGGTACGCCCGCTAATATCAGCCTGTCTTTCCAGGGGCCGAAGGTGGAAGTTATCTGCGGGATGAATCTTCCAATGCTTATCAAACTCGCCGGGTGCGGGAACAGTCTCAGCCTTAAAGAGACGGCTTCGCTGTTGAAAGAATACGGGCAGCGCCATATATCTCTTGCCGGCGAAGTTCTTTCACGCCCTGCAAAATAGCAGCTTTTGTTTGGTGGATCGAAATTGGACTCCGGCGAACTTATCATCTCACCTCTTGCAGAATCCGACATACCCTCAATCCTTGAAATAGAGTACGATAGCCAGCCTGAGCCATGGAGTGAAAGGGCATTTGTTGAGGAAATCAACCGGTCGAATTCGATACTGCTGGTCGCGAGGCTATCGGCAGGCGCTTCAGCCCGTGTCCCCCGCCCTTCAGGAGATGCCTGTTCCGGAAGCCTGCCACCGAAACTTGCCCCGGCAGTCCTTAATCCGGGTGGTTTAATCCGGGGAATTGAATCCGGGAGCCGTAATCAAGCAGTAATTGCAGGATATATCTGCTTTTGGTCGGTGGCTGACGAAATTCAGATTCTCAATATCGCGGTCCGAAAGGCTTTGAGGCGAAAGGGGATAGCTCGAAAACTCATTGAATTGGCGATTCAAACCGGGGGCAGACAGAAAGCCCGGATCGTCACACTGGAGGTCCGGAAGAGCAATCTTTCCGCGCGTAAACTCTATGAATCTTTCGGTTTTCGAACAGTGGGGGAGCGTCCTGGCTACTACGGTGCTCAGAAGGAATCGGCTATACTGATGGAATTAGAATTGAGAACGAATTGAGGAATTTTGGATCGAGGAGTCCTCAGTGTGCTCCGCAGGAGCGCAACGGGGTCGGCCCGGGCGATCGGGCACAACTCGAAAATCCTCAACTCCTTGAATTGCTTTTTAAAGGGGCCTTTCCGCATGATTTTTGAACAGTTTCAGTCAGATGCTCTCGCCAGAAACCTGGACTTAACAAATATCGCCGTTGTTATCCCACATTCTTTTCAAACTCTGGAGGAGGCCGTTAAAGGATACGCGGGAAAGGAAAAACAAGCCCGCGACCTTCTCATGGAATACCACCACAAATACAGGAACTGGCATTTCGTTGTGCAGGAAACCCAGAGGTACGCAGTAGGTAACTTGCTCCTGTATCGAAACGGCCTTCTCAACGGGAAGGTGATTTACCTGCTCTCCAACATATTTCTCGACGCTTTAAAGGGGTCTGAACGGTTTGAAGTCCGAAGCCTTGCCGCCGATCATCTTCTTGCGTACTGGCTGAAGCTTCTGGAGGAAATGCCCGCGGAGCTTGCAAAACCGGCAATGGGCGAAATCAGCGATCGAGGCATCGAGGGGGTTTTTGAAGCGCATACCTCATGTCATCAGGGAATTCCGAGATACTTTTTCCGGGAACTCGCTGAACTGCCGGAGGCTGCGTTTGAGTTTCTAATGCGAAGCTTTTATCCTCCGAAACGCATAGGTGCCAAGCTGCTCAAAATCTGGCAGGACGATTCGTCATTTGTTGAACTAAGAGCGTTTCTGGAGAGATTTTTCAGGAATACATATGACTTCTGGCTTCGTCGGGAGGACCCGTGTTTTTGGCTGGATAATGGCGCAGAAAAGTTTTTCCCGGCGAAATCGGGCATAGAAGCCATCAGCCACGATTTCTTACGCGAACAGCAGCAATTCCTGGAAAACGAAGTTGTTTCTATTCCCAATCATCGTAAAGCTGTCGAAATGCTCATCGGCATGACCGACTTCCACGATATCGTTCAACTCTATCTGCACTTGCCTCGAAATATCGACGAAAAAGGAGACAAATTTTCCGGCGCTGCTCATATCAGCATGCTTGTGCGACTTAAGATCCTGGAAATAACGGGGCTTGAGGCTATTCATGAGGATGTTCTGCGGGAAATAAATTTTGAGATCGGCAGGTGGATTCGGAGTGAGCCGACAGATCAACTTGAAACGCTTCTCGACCGCACATTGAGGGCACTCGAGATCTCTCTGCAAAACTATCCACAGGCGGCGTTGCAGATCATCCGTACTATGGGCCTGGAAATTTCGGCAACAGACCAGAGGCCTCTTATAGATTTCTTCCTGAGAAAAATTATACGGTTGGGTTTTGAGCCCCCGATGCTCGGGCAGGTAAACGACCGGTGGCAGATATCGGTAAATCCCGCCCATCTTCCCAACGTCAGAGTATGGCTCGACATAATAAAAGCCAATCCACTGAGATCCAGGACGCTTCTTTCCGCCCTCATAGTGAACCTGTCGTTAGGCGGCATTTTCGTTCGAGACACGGACCTGTTCCAAAAAGACGTTTCCCAGTTACTCAACGCACCCATCCGGCCAGTCTACAATTTGATAAAACAACTCGCAAAGCTGCTTCCTGTCTATTTCAGCCAGATTGGGGCCGAGGGACCGCTCAGGAAGGTCTCAACCGATATTGACGAGATTACCGGCAGGGGCGACAAGCTCATCCACTTCCTTAGAAAACAAAGCCACGTAGAAAGCAATAACGCCATCGTATCTTTCATCCAGGGCATAATCGATTACTGGCGAACGATGGACAAAAGTCGCCTGGAAGGGCTCATCCCAGACGAAGTGTATTCTTGCATCCCCGATTCCGGGCCGGTAGTCGATGAAATCCACAGGATTTTCGAGCAAATTTTCAGCATCAGGACAATCCACAACGTTCAGGACCTGCTCGATCTAACGGAAAAAGACGCCAAAGCCCTGATCGCCGAGGTCGGGGATGTTTCCGAAAAAGAACGCACACGCGCTTTTTTAATGATCCAGTTCTATCAGCTTCTCCACGAAAAATATGCCCTGAGCTTCAAGGACATCAATGTTCACCTTCAGCGGGCTCAAACCATCGGCCTCCCAGACCCGGGCAAACTGCTCGATGCGCTCGACAATAGCTCCGACTCATTCCATCTGCTTAACGCTATTCTGGACTATCTGGGCGAGCTCAAGGAAGTCATCCTGACCCCCGGCGAGCTGAAGATAATGGAAAATATTTATTATAAGCGCCATATCGCTGTAGACATTCCCTCGATGTACGGATCTTACAACGAACCACGCTTCGACGCTCTGGGGCTGACCTTCAGGCTTGAAAATCTTGCCAATGTAATATTCGAGGAAATCATACTTTCGATCAACCTGAGTTTCATCACAAGGGCCACCTTTCACATAATCGCCCGTTTCATTCCGCTTTTTATGAAAGCGCTGGAGATCGACGGAATTACATCCAGCCGCCTCCAGAGCCAGCAGGAACTTTTCGTGAAGGCCCTCGAAGTCCCCAGGTTTTCCTATTCACAGTATATGGACATCTTTAGAGGTTTTTCCGAAGCGATAAAGCAGATAATTCAGACCAATTACGGTTCGGTTCATGATGAAAATATCGAGCTCGTAGCCAGGCAACTCGGACCCGACAAGCTGATTCACAGATATCAAAGGGAAGGAGAAGAAGCTTCCGCTGAGAGGATCCATAGGGTCTCCGAGAGCTTTCTTCGCGACCTCATTGCCAGGACCTTCGGGCTCCAGTATTTCGACCACTTTATATCGAGCATCCTGACCACGCTGGCCACACAACGCGAAGAACTGAGCGCCACCAATCTTGACCTGATGCTGAGCTACGACCCCGGCAAGACGGTTTCTCACCTTTGTCGCCCGAAAATGGAAACGAACGACTCCATATACATGGGAAGCAAAGCGCACAAGCTGGCTATTCTGTACTCGATGGGGATCAAGGTGCCGCCGGGCTTTGTCATAACCACTGAGTATTTTCGGTGCAGGACGGTGATAGAGAGTTTCTGGCAATCCCGGGAGGACTTCGAACAAAGAGTGCTGGAAATGGTGGCCCAGGTCGAGGTTGAAACCGGCCGCAAGTTCGGCTATCCGGGCAATCCGCTTCTTTTTTCCGTCCGGAGCGGTTCTGCGGTTTCGATGCCTGGAATGATGAATACATTCTTAAATGTGGGAATCAATGAGGAAATAGTCGAGGGCCTGATTGCCCAAACCGGAGAAGCGTGGTTCGCATGGGACAACTACAGGCGTTTCATCCAGTCCTGGGGAATGTCATTCGGAATCCCGCGCGACGATTTCAGTACCATGATGAACCATTACAAAAGAATATATGGCAGGATCGTTAAACGGGAATTCTCCCCTGCTGAAATCAGGGAACTCGCCAGGGCTTACCGGGAAGTCCTCCAGGCGCACGATATAGAATTCAGCGAATCTCCCACGGAACAGCTCTTCACGGCCGTCAGCAAGGTCGTCGAATCGTGGGAATCGGACACAGCCAAGACCTACCGTGAAATCATGATGCTCTCGGACAACTGGGGCACTGCCGTTACAGTCCAGGCAATGGTATTCGGAAACCTGGACACTCATTCGGGGGCAGGTGTCATGTTCACTCACAATCCGCGCACCTCGGAGGACAAGGTCGATCTGGTGGGCGATTTCACATGGGGGAACCAGGGAGAAGATGTAGTGGGCGGGCTGGTCAAAACGCTCCCGCTTTCCGAAAAACAAAGGCTTGCTGCGTTTTCCGAGCCAAGAGAGACTTCGCTCGAAGCTCTCTTCCCGCAAGTGTATACGAGTTTGTTGGAAATGGCGAGAAAGCTCGTCTATGAGAACCACTGGGCGCCTCAGGAAATAGAGTTTACATTCCAGGGAGAGGGAGAAGAGGGAGTGCATATCCTGCAATCCCGTGACATGACTCCCCGGATAAAGCGCTCGTATCCGGTTTTCAAAAAGAGCGAAGACCAATCCTCAAGGTACCTGGGAAGCGGCATCGGGGTTAGCGGTGGCGCTATCGCCGGACTGGCTGTTTTTGACCTGGAATCGATTCAGATCACCAAAAAAGAAAATCCGGGCGTTCCGGTCATCCTTATCCGCTCCGACACAGTCCCGGACGACATACACGAAATATCGGCCGCCGACGGGGTCCTGACCGCCAAAGGGGGCGCCACGTCCCACGCCGCTATCGTCGCCCACCGGATCGGGAAAACATGCGTAGTCGGCGTGGGCCGCATGAAAGTCCGGGAGTCGGAAAAGACCTGCACAATCGACGGCCACCCCGTTAAAACAGGCGACTCGATAAGCATCGACGGCAGGAGCGGAGCAGTCTATGCGGGAATGCTGGAAATAGAGCGGGTGGACTTGGCTGCCAGCGCGGATTATGAGTAGCGGAATTGAATGATGAGGGGCGAGCCGGCAATGGCCAAGGTGATCGAGTTGATGGATTGGAATTGTGAGTGCGCCAACTGCGGGAAAAGGTTCCGGCAGGGAAGATATTGCGGCACAGGAGACTTCTCCGCCTCATTTCCGGGAACAGGTGATTTATGGAAAATCTGATGGAATGCATGTGCCTCGAATGCGGAGTTTCGATTTATCTGGATTTGGGGCAAATTGCCGTCGAAGAGGCCGCCGACAGCAAGATGAAGCTGGTGAGCAACCTCTTCTGCACCGAGTGCGGAGGTCTTCTAGCGCTTAGAGGCAGGGCCGGAGACGAACCCAATTACCGATCGGAATAATTACTCCCGTTGCTCTCCTCAAAAGAAGTTTGACCGGTAATGGTAGAACAGGTCCTCCTCTTCATCGGGGTGAAGCAGCTCAAGAGGCCTCGCCCCCATCTTGCAGAGATAGTTCGGCGATGTGCCATACAGCCTGCATGTAAAAGGCCGAACCGGATATATCGTGCAACCCAGGTCGGATACATAGGGGCAGGTGGTCCCGGTGGCCTGTTTGAATTGCATGCCGCGCTCCCGCAGGTAGCCCCTTATACGCTCGTCTTCTAACCTGGTCCTCGAGGGAACGCCGAAATTTACGCAGCATTCTCTGCACCCCGGCTTGCACTCCATCTGGGGTATGAGCGCATAAATGTCTTCAATATCCATGTGATGCCTTTTAAGTCCTCTCTTTCCCGGTGACCGGCTCACCGCTCACTTACCCTTCAAGTCCTTTTTGGCCTTCTTTTCGGCTTTTTTTTCCTTTAGGGTCTTGGCTGGTTTCTTCTTGTCATCCTTTTTGGTATCCATGCTTTTGGCCATGATGCTCCTCCCTGTTTTGTGCGGCAGCAAGCCAGAGGAAAGGTTCCCGTCTTCAGCGATCGCGTCCATGAGTTTCCGACGCTTATTTATTCCACGTTCTTTCTGCGCCATACGTTCTATCAGCATTAACGGCAGAAAATCAACCTGGAACAGCACGGCGCAGTGAAGGGCGCAACCAAAAAGAACCACCGCAAAGGCTCAGAGATCGCGGAGATTTTGAGACGATTGAACAAAGAAGAAAAATTCCTCAATCTCTAAATTGCAGTCTTCCTCTTTTTTCCGCTTCTGGTTGCCGCAGACTTGTGATGCAGTTACCGAAACAGGAGGGAGCGGCATGAATGGACGGAGGATCCTTACCAGTATTAAAGAAATTGCTAATTATACGGGGATGTCCGAGGGGCTTAGTCTGAAATTAATCCGGACCGAAGGATTTCCTGCACGGAAGACAGCCGGCGGCAGCGGCATCCGGATGTCGAACAAGGACGGCATGGACGAATGGAGCACGATTTGATATCCACTGATGCAGACTTTTAATCTTTTCTAGGGCCATGGAAACTTTTCCTGAACATTATGGAAACACTTGGCTGCGTGTTTCCATGAGGGAAGAGTAATGTGAGTTTCCATCGATATTCGTTTTTCATCCGCCATGGAAACAGATGGAAACATCAGGGGTTTCGAGGCCGACTGTTTCCATCCGTAAGGCCATGTGCTGATTAGTTTTTTCAGCTTCCATGGAATCATCCTGGAAACACCCCCGTAAATAGGACGGAGGACTGAGTGGAAAAGCAAAAGCAGGAAGCGGGGAGCGGGGAGCGGGAAGTGAGAAGCGGGGAAAAAAATGGAACGTCCCGATTTAGACATACAGCGGACATATAACGAGAGACGGAAGGAGGAAAACGTAAATTTGTTTTCCGCCCTCCGTCTTCTGTCTAATCGGGAAAACTCAAAACGACTTCCTCTCCGCCTCCGTTGCGGTCGAGCTTCATTTCAAGCTCTATACTGCTGTCGCGAATGCCGATCGAAACCGGTAGCTTCCCCTTATCTCCCTCGATATGCGTAATGTCCCTGACAACGTCAAAGACTTTGCGTCCGATCGGCGACGGGGGCTTTGGCAGTTCGGATTCGCGGTACTTTGCTATTACTGAAATACCCCCGTCGGCGTCGCGGCGAAGGGAAATTTTCTGGGCATTCTTGTCGATGCCGTGTAAAACGGCGAGGGCAAGCCACTTCAGGGCGCCCTCTTCTGAATCCTGTTCCTTGATCAGACCGGCCATCTCACTCAAAAGATCACTGGTGACGAAGCAATCGGCGTGTTCCTGGACTTTCACATGCAGCGAGCGTTTATCAAGCATTGCAACCCCTCCAAAAGGAATCGGAAATACATAATCTGACACTGTCGCCGAGAGTTATTGGCATACAAGGAGTTTTCTCCGGCGCTCAATATTCGTAAAGATAAGTCTTTCCGATCCTAAATCCAGTCAGGAGATTTGAATTTTCCTGAAATCCGCTACGAGGGCAAAAAGGCCTCTAGTCCGGGTGAGAAGTGCAAGCCGGTTTCGCCTGACCGAGTCCTGCTTGTCCATGACCAGCACGGAGTCGAAGAAGGAGTCGATCATGGGCTTGAGCTGGGCCATGGATTCGAGCGCTCCTGCGAAATCCGACCGGGAAAGCAGGCTGCTTACCGCTTCTTCAGCCTTAACCAGCTCGTCGAAGAGGAGCCGCTCAGCGGGATTTTCCAGGAGGGACCGGTCCACCGGCGTCGTCTCGGGCTCCTTGATGATGTTGGCCACCCTTTTGACAGCGGCCGCAAGGGCGCCGAAGTCGGGCCTTGCGGTAAAGCGGGCAAGTGCTTTTGTCCTCTCTACTGCTTCCAACAGATCGTCTATTCCCACGGAAAGGGCTGCCTCGATCACATCGGTGCTCAGTCCTTCTTCGATGGTGGCAAGGTAGTTGAGAAGACGCGCTTCGAAAAAAGACGTCATGTCCCGTTTTACATTTTCCGCCGGTTGAGTGAGTTTATCCGCGAGCAGTGCGAGCGCCCTGTCCAGGAGATCTCCCAGCGATATTCTAAGGGGTGTTTCAAGTACGATTCGAATGATTCCGAGCGTCTGGCGCCTCAGTGCAAACGGGTCGGCGGTTCCCGTGGGGAGCATCCCAACCCCGAAGCAGGCGGCAATTGTGTCGATTTTATCGGCGATGCTGACCAGTGATCCTTCGATTCGCGCGGGGACGGGCCCTCCCGAACGGTTGGGCAGGTAGTGCTCGAAGATGGCCTCCGCGATTGCTTCCGGCTCGCCCTGTAGCCGCGCGTAGGTCTTTCCCATTATCCCCTGGAGTTCCGGAAACTCGCCCACCACGCCGGACACCAGGTCCGCCTTGCAAAGCCGGGCCGCACGGCGAACCTCGGGCACACGCTCCGGCGCGATACGTTCGGCCAGCATCAGGGCCAGTTCGCTGAAGCGTTCCATTTTTTCGTAGCTGGTCCCGATCTTCGAGTGAAACACGACCCCCTTGAGCTGTTCGACCCGATCTTCGAGACGCACCTTCTGGTCCTCCCTGTAATAGAACCGCGCATCTTCGAGTCGGGCCCTGACGACTCTTGCGTTGCCCGATGCAACCACTGAAAAATCTCTTGGAACGACGTTGGAAACGGTCACGAAATATGGCAGCAGCGAGCCTTTTTCATCGGTTATCGCAAAATAGCGCTGGTGTTTTTTTATTACCGTAATAAGCAGTTCGGGGGGAAGCTCGAGGTATTTCTTTTCGAACTGCCCGACAAGCGGCTGCGGGAACTCGACCAGTTGCGTAATTTCATCGAGAAGCTCTTCGTCCGCGAGCACCAGGCCGCCGACGCCCGCAGCGGCCTTTCCCGTTCCCTGCCGGATGAGTTCGCGTCTTTCCGCAATGTCCAGGATGACGTGGTTCTTCCTGAGGTTTTCGCGGTGGCTTTCCAGGTCATGCACATCCAGCCATACGGGGCCCATGAACCGGTGCCCCATGGATTTTTTACCGGACCTTACCTGGGCATACTGGCAATGGAGGACCTCCTGCCCGAGCAGGGCCACGATCCATTGAATCGGCCGGGCAAACGTCACACTATAGGACGACCAATGCATGGACTTGGGGAAGGGGATCTTGGAGATGAAGTCCGGAAGCATTTTCTCCAGGATTTCACGGGCGGGAAGACCGGCTTCTTCCTTCGAGACGCACAGGTACTCGCCCTTTGGCGTCTCTTTTATCTTGAGGTCCACGACGGTTACGCCCTGGCCCTTTGCAAAGCCTTCAGCAGCCTTGGTCGGTTTTCCAAGTGTGTCGTAAGCGGCGCTTTTGGGCGGACCTATGACTTCTGTCCTGACCGTCTCCTGGAACTCCGCCACCTCCGGGATATTGACCACCAGCCGGCGGGGCGTGCCGGTGACCTGCGGGGCGCCGTGAGCTATGCGGTTTTCATCAAGAACCCGGCCCATCCGCACAGACATCCATTCAAGTGCTGGGACAATATAGCCGGCCGGGATTTCCTCGGTTCCAATCTCTATGTAAAGAGTCTGCGCCATCAATACCTCAGTTTTTAGTTACGTTGTCAGTTTTTAGTCAAAAACCAAGAGAGTTCTTATGTGCAAGCTGTTGAAGCTTAAAACTCAAAATCAGGAATTCTTCAGCAGCGGGAATCCCATCTTCTCACGCTGGGCGTAGTAAGCGCTCGCAACATTGCGCGCCATGTTTCTGACTCTTGCGATATAGTTGGTTCTTTCGGTTACGCTGATTGCTCCGCGCGCGTCGAGCAAATTGAACACGTGGGAGCATTTGAGCGCATAGTCGTAGCTTGGCAGAACCAGCCCGCGTTCATTCATGCGCAGCGATTCCGCCTCGTACATGCCGAAGAGCTTGAGCAGCATGTCAACATCGGCCTCTTCGAAATTGTAGTGGGACCATTCCACCTCGCCCTGGTGGTGCACGTCGCCGTAAGTGACGTTGCCGCTCCAGATCAGGTCATAGACGGAGTTGACTCCCTGCAGATACATCGCGATTCTCTCAAGACCGTAGGTCAATTCGAGGCTAACCGGACTAAGGGGAATGCCGCCAACCTGTTGAAAATAGGTGAACTGCGTTATTTCCATCCCATCGAGCCAGACTTCCCAGCCAAGGCCCGAGGCCCCAAGGGTTGGCGATTCCCAGTCATCCTCTACAAAGCGGATATCGTGATCGAGCGGATCGACACCGAAGCTTTTGAGGCTTTCGAGGTAGACTCCCTGCGAATCGGTGGGAGAAGGCTTGAGGATCACCTGGTATTGATAATAATGCTGGAGCCGGTTGGGGTTTTCCCCATAACGGCCGTCAGTAGGCCTTCGGGACGGTTCGACATAGGCCACATTGAACGGCTCCGGTCCTAGCACCCTCAGGAAAGTGGCGGGATTGAACGTTCCTGCTCCGACTTCGAGATCGTAGGGCTGCTGTATGAGGCATCCCCTGTCGGCCCAGAACTTGTTAAGGGCAAGAATAAGTTCCTGGAATGTCATTTTTACTCCCATTTGAAAAGATTGACGCGGAGACACCGGGGCGGCGTTCTTTTTCCCCGTGTCACCGTGTCACAGTGTTACCGCGTCGGCTTTCTCCCCGGGGTTGTCGATAAGGTCGATTCGCTTTTTGTGACGGCCGCCTTCGAAAGGTTCCTTTATCCATTCGTTAACTATTTCGAGTGCCAGGTCAACCCCGACAAAACGGGACCCGAGGCACAAAATGTTGCTGTCGTTATGACGCCGGCTCATGCGCGCCTCGAACGGCTCGTGTCCGTTTACGGCCCGCACCCCGGACAGCCTGTTGGCCGCCATGCACATTCCGATTCCGCTTCCGCACACCAGGATGCCCCGGTCCGCCTGTCCATCCCTTACCGCCCGTGCAACTCGAGAGGCGTAGACCGGGTAATCGACCGAATCCTGGCTGTTCGTGCCGACGTCCACCACCTCGATATCTGTTTGCCTGAGGGAGGAGGCGACAAGCTCCTTCAATGAGAAACCGGCGTGATCCGATCCAATGTAAATTTTCATAAAAACATCCGTCCTTTGTCGCACCCGCAATCCAAAAATGAAGCTGCACCATTGGCAATTTGGTTATCTAACCCTCGTCACCCCGACGAAAGTCGGGGTCCAGTGCTTTAGCCTTTTGAAAACCTTCTGGATTCCGGCTTCCGCCGGAATGACGAACTACATATTGTACGTGTTCGAACTTAGTTGGCAAAACACTAACAGCAGGAATGAATTCTCAATTTTGAATCTCTTTATCTTCAAACATTTCTATTTGGACTATTTTCCACCCCGAATCAAGCTTTTCCATTCGCACCGGTAAATTATTGAAATTTGATTGCACATAGAATCAGGTTCGTTTAATTTGCGTCCCGGAGAGTGGGGATGAAAGCAGGAGGGTGACATCGCTTCTTAACTGTCATTGAGGGGGGGTTATGAAGACAAAAGTATTAATTCCGGTTCTGTTCCTTTTGGCAGTGCTGTCCAGCACTTGCGCCCAAGCCCAGACATACGGCGACGACATTTCGGTTAGGGTCGATTACTTTCATTTTTCCGACAGTCAAATCAAACGACTGAATGCGGCCGATGGGGTTTATGTTGGCGTGGAGGCCTATAGACAATTGTTCTGCCCCAGTCTTTTCTTCGGTCTTGCGATTGGCTGGGCCGGCACATCGGGCAATGTTTCAGGCACGGTACAAAATCCGCTCTTTCTACCGTTATTTGCCTCGGCCGATTCGAACATCGATTATGTGCCCATTGAATTCAACATCAAGTATGTTGTGCCGATCAGTCGCTGCCTCAATTTTGCCTTCGGGGGCGGAGGTTCGATAAACTATTTTTCAATCAGCTCGAATATCAACGTCCGCCCTGTGGGAAACGGATTTCGCCAAGGCCAGATCGGTCTGCAGAGTGCCAACGCCAGCGACAGCGACTGGGTCTGGGGAGGCCAGGTTTTTGGCGAATTGAATTACAGGATAAGCAACTGGTTCATCGGCGCCGACGTTAAGTACCAGTTGACGCAAGACCTGAACCTTTTTGGCATCGATACGCAGGCAGGGGCGGATAATTTTAGAGCAGGCGGGCACATAGGCTTTTCGTTTTGAGGTAGAAACGGGTTGTTTCCGGGTTTCGCCCGGAGCACCTGTAAATTAAGGTCTACGCAGGGCGATGCCGTCGGTGGAACGGCTTGATTTTGCCGACCCGAGCGGAGTGATTTTTCCATTCGCTCCCGCGTGGGGAACAACCGGTCAGCCTTAGCTGCGGGCTCTTTTTACGGGAAATCCGGACAGTGGCAGTTTTACCGGTCGTCGGGTTCTTCCAGGTTACTTCGCCGTTTTTTGGCTACAAACCAGACATAGTAGAAGAGCAGAAAAGGAAAGGTCGCATAAGCCCCTTCGAAGTACCCTTTATAAAGGCAGACTGTCCCGTAAATTATAATACCGGCAATAAATACGAGTTGAATTATCGTAGACGCTTTTTTCACAATCTGATTCCCTGCTCGCTTTAAAAAGGTAAAGCCCGCTTTTGGCGGGCTTTCGGAAAAATCTGTTCAGGTCCTGGTAAGACCTTTAAGAAGATTTTACTCTGCAGCGCTAAAAGCCGAGTGGGTCTCAAACAGGCATCATGCTGCATACAAGGCGGATTGATAAACTATGGCGCAGGCGGAGTCAAGAATAAATTTTGGTGTCACCGTATTGTAACCTGTCGAAGAGAATGCACATTCTCCAATTCATTCAATCCCGTTAGCCTCATCTGAAACCCCCGCAATAGTGATTAAATTGAATCATAATGATAACCGGCCGCGTTGTGACCGCAGGACTTCTGAACTTATTGTCTCGATTTTTAAAGGAGGGCAGGAATGTTTGATCTAAAAAGGCGCGTAGTATTGGCAGGTTTGCTTTCAACGATTGCTTTGCTTCCGGTTCGATATTCGAATTGTGGATCGACCGCTACGGCTTCGCCGCCGTCGGAAGAAAAATGCGGTTGGGTTTGCAGCAACCTGAGGCAGGATTGGGACTATTTATTTCATCCGGATCGAATCAACCAGTGCAAACCACGCGAAATCACCGGCGCCTCGAAAGATTAAGTGGATGGTGGAAAGGATGGAATGATGGAAGAGCGTTTTGACTTCGCGAAAGTTTCACCGGGCGCGGTTCACGTGCTGATCGGCCTGGACAATTACCTCAAGGAGTGTGGTCTCGAGGAGGTATTACTTCACCTTATCAAGCTGCGGGCATCCCAGATCAACGGCTGCGCGTTTTGCCTGGATATGCACTGGAAAGACCTTCGCGCTATCGGGGAAACCGAGCAACGGCTTTATTCGCTTGATGCCTGGGAAGAGTCTCCTTACTACAATGACCGGGAGCGGGCAGCCCTGGCCTGGACCGACGCGGTAACTCTCGTCAGCGAGACCCACGTGCCCGATAATGTGTATGAAGAAGCCAGGAATCACTTCAGTGAAAAAGAACTGGCGGACTTGACCGTGGCTGTAGCAACCATAAACATGTGGAATCGGCTGTCTATAGCCGGCCGGAAAACGCCTGGAACATATCAGCCTGTCAAACGGGAGTTGGACAAAGCAGCATAGCAGGCGTCAAACCGGTGATTCTCAGATCTCACACGCAGCAGCACTCCGCCTCACATCGGGACCGTGAATCGCCCCCGTCGTCGTTGATTTCCGCAACCTCGACTTCGAAAGCAAGGTCTCTTCCGGCCAAAGGATGATTGAAGTCGGCCACGATTACCTGCTCGTCGACAAACTTGACTACGGCGGGAAATTGCTGCCCATCTTCGGTTATGAATAGAAGCACCTGTCCTGAAAAAGGTTCGAACCGCAAGTGCAGACTCGCCCTGTCAAATCTGCGCTCCAGTTTCTCGTCTCTGTCGCCGTAAGCCTCTTCCGGTCCCAGGACAAAGGACTTTCTTTCATTCGGACCCATGCCGATCAACGCATTCTCTAAACCTTCGACGAGACTTCCGCTTCCTACCTGGACTTCGACGGGCTTGCATCTGGGCGTCTTATCGAAAACTATCCCATCTTCAAGTTTGCCCGTGTAACATAATTTGACAGAAGTGCCGTAATCCACTTTCTTCACTACATGATCCTCCAACCTGATTTCCCATTCCGCCAATTCATAGGAAGCAAATAGCTCGTCCTCCGGTCCATCCGATTCAGGCAGGGGAACAGAGCGATGCCGGGATCGTCAAAAAAGCTGTCCGGAATCTTTACAGCCCATACGGCGCCGCAGCAGCGGCGGCCGATTCGAATGCTCCACCGTCCTTATCCAGGGTAAAGGAGATGTTCCTGTACTCTATCTTCTTTGTATCCCTGTCGCTGGGAATAATCGAAGGCGTTCCGATATCCCGGTCTCCAGGAAATATGGCGCTTGGAGGAATCGAGTTTTCCTTGGAGTCATTACTCGGATCGGTCTGTAGGGTGAAGAACAATCCAATGCCCAGAACTGATAGCAGAGCCAGACTGAACAGCCTGGAATATTTCGAGAAATTCATAGTGGTTCTCCTCCTGGTATGTAACGTCAGGCATCTCGACTACATAACACGGACTTAATAATCAAGAACGTCTGACACCTACTCTCTTATTTAAGACCTGGCAGGAGCAAATACAATCAGTGTGAGCATCCTTCCAGCAGTTCGATGACCTTGGCCGCCGGAAGTTCTCAGTCGCCGACTTTGATTTTTGAGTCTCGCAGAATCCGCACCATAAGGATTTGCCGCGTGTGAACATTAACCTTCACTCGGTCGTCCAGTCTCATTCCGGCCACCCAGCAAATTTTTTCACCGTCGCACAGAAGCGGGACTTTTTGCCGTTCTGCCCTCGGTATTTTACAATCGGTGAAAAAATCCTGAAGTTTTTTCGAGCCGGTCAAGCCAAGAGGATGGAACCGGTCTCCGGCCCTTCGGAACCTTAACTCAAGCGGCCATTTCAGGTTGCCGGAGTCCATGCAGATGCATTCGGCGCCTGAATTGGGCTCGCATCTGGCGGCTTCGTCCAAAAAGCGGAACTCAAAGCCGAATTCGCCAAAAACATAGTTCCCGGCTTCACAAACACGCAGTGTTTCCTCAAGTGAATCTTTTGACACCGCGCACTCGCCGGCTTCAATGCGAAGCTTCCCCACATGATGCTCGGCCTGGACGCCTCCCGGAATCCGGACCGATTTTCCGCTTTTGCCTGAAAACACCAGTCCAATGATGGGTTCCACGTGGACCAGGCCGACCCCGGAGAGGTCCCCTTTAACTCTGTCGATTGCCAAACGGATCACCCGGCGCAGGAGGGCCGGGTGTAACTGCCTTAATCTTTCGGAATCGAGCGTGCATAGTCCTGGCAATGACTCCAGGCATACATCGTCCCAAATGTTTCGAATCTGTGATGTCCACCATGACTCTTCTTCACGTGAAAGGTCGGCGCAACGTGTTATGGTTTGCGCGATTTGAGGATGAAATGCCTCCCGCAGGAGCGGGAAAACCTTCAGGCGAATAAAATTCCTCTGGCATGATGGGATCAGGTTGGTCGAATCGTTTTTGAACCCCAGGCCGCAATCCCGTAAATACTCCATGACCGAATCCCGGGTGACGGAAAGCAGTGGGCGAATAATCCGCTCAGCGGTCATTGGCGGCATGCCCTGAATACCGGATGGACCAGTCCCTCTCAAAATCCTCAGGATCACCTCTTCAGCCTGATCGTCTGCCGTGTGCCCAAGGGCAATTTTATCGGCGTTGAGCTCGGCGGCTGTCCGAATGAAGAAGAAACGCCGGCATTCCCTGGCAGCCATTTCGACGGAAATTTTCCGGTCTCCGGCAAAATCACGCACATTTTCGGCGCCGCAGCGAAAATCAAGGCCGGTGGAATCGGCCAGACCGCGCACGAATTCCCTGTCTCCATCGGATTCGTCTCCACGCAGCCGGTGGTCGAAATGACCTACGGTAATCCGCTCGATTCCAAACATGTCTTTGATACTGATAAGCAGAGCCAGGAGGGCGACTGAATCCGGGCCGCCGGAAACTGCGGCGAGTATGTGATCTCCGGCCGAAATCAGCCTGTGTTTTCTTATATATTCGGCTGCCCGCGCCGGAAGGGATTTAAGGGTTCTGCTCATTCTGTTGATCAACGCAAGGGTTTTCGACCGATTCGCCCTCGGCGCTTTTGTTTCCGACCGGCCCTTCGGGCAGGAGCTGAAGGGCGGCCTTCTTGAACTTGGAGCCGTTAACGAGAAGCCTTCCCGAGCTGTTCAGCACTGTATTGTCTTCCAGAATAACAAGGCCGAACTTTTCGGCTACGTGGGCCTTGTACTGGTACTCCATCGCCGTTTTGCGGAGCCGATAGTTGAGGACGATCAGAATCAACCCGAAGATGGAAGCAAGCAGCAAAATGACGACGAGCGATATCAGCAGGAACTTGACCGATTTTTCGCCGATACCGCCGATAATTGCTACAATTGCGTCCAGCTTGTAGAAAAATGCCACTCCAACGCCTAGGAGCAACAAAAGCGCCAAAAACGGGAGCTTCTGAATCCAGGCAACCATTCGGGTTAACTGTTGGATTCTGCCGGTTGCCGGGGTCTCAACGGATTCGCCTTCCAAGCGCTGAGCGCCTTCCGGGTCGAGTTCCGCAAAATACTTATTGAAGCCTACGACAATAGTCCCCACAATGAATGTAATGGCGATAGGAGCCAGGAAAGCCACAAGAAAATAAACGCGCCACGGGAAAGAGGGTTCTCCGTCGCGCCCGCTGTCCCCCATTTGAAATAGCCAGCAGGTGAGGAGAATGCCAAGTTCGATCCAGCAAAGAAAGTAGATATATTTGCGAAAAAGATCCTTGCGCTCTACGTCATCGAAAAGAGCGGCTATTCCCCGCAGGCCTGTTGATTTTCCGGTTGAAGAGTCCATTCCATCCCCGGCAGTGGTTTAAATCATTCTAAAAACGATAACAGATGGCGAAAACTTGGTCAACACCGCCTTAGACCAAAGACTTAACTACATGTGTCCAACCCGGGGTTTCCGGATAGACGCTAATTAAACGTAATCTCAAGTATCGAGAAATCATCATCCAGCCCCGCTGGTCCTGCTCCCTGAACAGCAAATTCCCAGAGACGATCGAGAGGGGAGATTTTACCCTGAGGCGACCTTGTCATAAGTTCTACGAAGGATTCGAAAGTCCAGATCGAATTATCGGCCTGCATTCTGATCTCATAAGCTCCGTCGCTGAAAACATAAAGCCTGCACGGCCCGTCCATTTGAAAGCTGTCGGATTGATATCGCGCTTCCTGAAAGGCCCCGATCATTATATTTGGCGTCCCCAGTGTTCTCGTTCGGCTCGAATCGACGAGCAGCGCGGGAGGGTGGCCGGCGCTGGCGTATACCAGCGTGCGCGAAGATTTGTCGTATACCCCGTACCATATGGTGAAATACATCCCATTATGCTTTTCCATCTGGAAAGCCTCATTTAATTTCGCAAAGACCTGGTCCGGTTTTCGAAAATCCGTATCGGCAAGGGTCTGAAACCGAAGAACGTTGATTGCCGAAACCGACATGAGTGCGGCGCCAATTCCGTGGCCGCATACGTCGAGCAGGTAAATTGCGAAATGGTCCCCGTCCAGCCAGTGATAGCCGAAAGAGTCACCGCCAAGAGAGGCAGAGGGCACGAATCTCCAATCGATGCTGAGCGCTTTCCCCGAGACCGGCTTTGGCAAAAGTTCTTTTACATAATCGGCGGCTGCCGCGAGTTCGGCGACCAGCCGCCTGGTTACCTCATTTCGTTGAAGTAGACTGACATAACCCTTGGAATGGTGGCGAACCCTGGCAATAAGCTCGATCTTGTCGGGAAGCTTGACCAGGTAATCGTTTGCTCCCAGTTCGAATGCCTTTGCCTTTATAATCGGCTCTTCCTCCGAGGACAGGACAATGAGAGGAATATCCCTGGTTTTTTCATGCGATTTGAATAACTTCACCAACATCAGCCCGTCGATTTTAGGCATGACGAGGTCTTGTAGAATAACGGTGGGATTAATTTCGATCGCCTTCTTTATCGCCCTGGCGGGATTCTGACAGAAATGAAATTCAATATCGGCCTCGCCGCTCAACATGCGGCCGACCGCCTTTGCGACGATTGCCTGATCGTCAATCAGCAACACTGTAATCGTGTGCTCGGTCAATCGGCCTGCCGGATCCATTACGAAACTCCGTTGTTTCCTCAATTCGTCAAATAAGACCGTCTCGAGACAGACGTTGGATTAGTTCCCGGGAGTTGTCTGCAACCCAGTCTGCCCCTGCCTGCAACAGCTCTTCTTCTGAACTGTTGCCGCTGCATACGCCGGCGGTCATTACCCCGGCGGCCTTGCCGGTTTGAATGTCAATAGGATGGTCGCCTATCATGATGGCGCTGCGCAAATCTGCGCCAATGGAATCAAGCGCGCAAATGAGATGGGCCGGATCGGGTTTCGGAGATGTAACATGATCGCGTGATAAAAATGCGGAGCAGCAATCGGAAATATCCGGAAAAATGGACCTGACTGCGGCTTCACAGTTTCTGGTTATGATTGCGACTTTTGCGCCCTTCTCTTGCAGGGCCTTCAGAAGCGGTCTGGTGAACGGAAAAAGCGCGCCGCTTGCCGCAGACTGTAACTCCATTTCGGAAATCAGGGCCAGGGCTTTCTGCCGAAATTCGTCGGCCGGGCCCCCTGATTTTCGTATGCTGTTGTCCAGCCAGGCGAGCCATTCCAGGACAGGAAGAAAAGGCGGCGGGGGCGTCGATGCATAAGAGCACTCGGCAAGTGAGTTCAGCCGCAGTTTCATTTCTGCGAAATCCAGCTTCAATACGGCCAGGGTGCCGTCAAAATCGAAAACGAAAGATCCTATTTTCAATTCGGACTCAGTCTGATTAATTTTTTGGCCTCAAACAATTCTTAATTTCCAGTTGGATGGACGCTCTGTTATAGACGCCCAAACCATAATATTATAATTTAAATAAAGCAACTATCCCCCCTGACGCTCTCATGGAGCTGCCGGGGCATGGAATATCACATCCAATGAGGTGGACATGAATTTACCCGTACTGAGTTTCGACCAGGTTATCGACAGATTGCTGTCAATGAAGCAAACTTATTTTCAAAATTATCTTGCCGCCTACTCAAGCTGGTATGGCGGCATCATTACAGATCCCGCTCTTTTGATGCTGCCCTTTGACGATCATATGGTGCATCGAGGCGATGGAGTATTCGAAGTTTTCAAATGCGCTGACTGGAATATCTATGCTCTTGCCAGGCATCTCGACAGGATGAAGAAATCAATGGCGGCATCTTTCCTGGAGTCACCCGTCAATAATGAGCGCCTTATCGAGATAGTTCGTGAAACGATATTGGCCGGCAACCACGGGAACTGCCTCGTGCGGCTTTTCGTTTCAAGAGGCCCGGGAAGCTTTGCCGCAAACCCATACGAAACTGTCGGAAGCCAACTCTATGTAATAGTGACCGCCCACGAGCCCCCAGCCCCTGAAAAGTGTGAAAGAGGCGTCACGCTTGTTACTACTGACGTCCCCATTAAAAACGACTATTTCGCAACGATGAAAAACTGTAACTATCTTCCGAATGTGCTTATGAAAAAAGAAGCAGTGGATCGGGGCGCCGATTACCCGGTTTCACTCGATGAGAGGGGATTTCTCGCCGAAGGGGCAACGGAAAATATAGGCATCGTTTCGAAAAAGGGCGAGTTTTTCGTTCCGCGCTTCTCACGCATCCTGCAAGGAATCACGGTAACGCGCGCGATGGAACTCGCACGCGGGTTGACGGGCTCGCAACTGCAATTAGCGGCCGAAGCGGACATCACGCGCGAGCAAGCCTACGACGCCGCTGAAGTTTTGGTTTTTGGGACTTCAATCGATGTCCTTCCCGTGGTGGAATATGACGGAAAAAAGATCGGAGCCGGCCGGCCGGGTCCTGTCTTCAGGCGGCTCAAGGAACTTATGGCCGAAGACGAGAAAAACCCTGAGATGCTGACGGCTGTTAAGTTTTGAGTTTTTAGTTTTTAGTAAGAGCGAAGCCAACACATTGAGATGGCAATTTTGAGCCCACCAGCCGGCGGGAAACCGGAAACTGCAAGTGTCCAATCCGGGGTTTCCGGATGGACACTATCCCACAGTTTGCCATGCGTTTATCCGGAAACGAATCCCTTCGCGGGTCATTCTCCACAGATCTGTCACGAAAATGTCATGCTTTTGTAACATTCCGCGTCTATTCTGCGGGCCAGCAGGGACAACTTTTTCGTATCCTGCGCCCCAAATGGGCTGAAGAGTCAGTCTGACGGGTCAGGCACGATTTCATCTTCGCGAACTGTCTTCTTCCCAGGCACCGATAGTTGTAGTGCCGCCTTCAAGCCTGTCACAATTGACGAATACCATGTGTCGCCCCTGGGGGCAGGAATAGTTTCTCTCAATGAGAGAAAGGGGCATACTGTAGACTTTCTCAGGAAAGGGGGGTGGAGGTTTACGTTCACGGGCAACAGTAATCAGGGGCTAGACGCGAAACAGTTACATCAATGAATTGGAGGGGTAGTATGGCAAACACCGGAGGAAAGAGAAATCGTCGTAGGATTGCATCGTTTGCAATCGGGTTCGTATTTATTTTTTCGATCGCATGGCAAAATTCAGCGGTCGCCCAGCAGACGCTGGCTGAAAAGCTTTTGGAGATTATGAGGGCCAATCACCAGATCACGGAAGAACAGTATAAGCAATTGAAAAAAGAGGCGGAAGAAGAGAAAGCAACTCAGGCCGTAGCGGCTCAGGCCGCAGCCGAAAAGGCCACAGCGGCCGCGAGGGATGCCGCTGCTCAGGCCGCAGCCGTCCAGGTCGCCGTTCAAAAAGCAGAGACCGCAGAGGCTAAAAGCGCGGAGGCGGCAAAATGGCTCGATATTCAACACACCGGCATAGCGGCCGATAACGGCGAAGGCGGCATTGTGTTCAACATGAAAGGGATCAAGGTCAACGTCGGGGGCTTCATAGAAGCCGCGGGCATTTACCGCAGCAGGAGCGAGCTCAACGATGTCGGATCGCAGTTCAATGCTATTCCGTTATCCAATAACACAAGGTATTTTCAGGACGAAACAAGGTTTAGCGCAAGACAGTCCAGGCTTTCCATCCTTGCGCAGGGCGATTACAGCCCCGATGTCCACCTGGCCGGTTATTACGAGATGGACTTTCTCGGTGGGGCCCCTACCGCCAACTCCAACGAATCCAACTCGTACAACCTCAGGATCCGCGAGCTCTACACAACGGCGGACTGGGACACGTGCGGCCTGCATTTCCTGGCCGGCCAGAACTGGTCGCTCGTAACGCAGAATACCAAAGGCATTACTCCGCGCAATGAAGAAATCCCGCTGACCATCGACGCACAGTACGTACCCGGTTTTAACTGGTCGCGCCAACCGCAGTTCCGCATTACAAAAGACTGGGACAAGACTTTTTGGCTGGCGTTTTCGGTTGAAAACCCGCAGACTACTCTCGCAGCCCTGCCAAACGGACCTTTTTCGAGTGGTACCACTCCTGGTGTTAATGTTGCGGTCAACCAGTCGCCCGGCAATCTTTTCGGCAGCAACTTATCCGTAAACGACATTCCCGACTTTGTCCAAAAAGCGGCATGGGAGTGTCCCTGGGGACATTTCGAGGTCTTCAACCTGATTCGCACCTTCGAATCAAGCTTGATAGACCAGCCCGGCAAAACATTCGTCAGGAATGAGGAAATTGTCAGGGATATCGTAGGCGGCGGCTTCGACATCCCGATAGTTCCGAAACAACTCAATATCCAGGCCACCGCCATGTACGGCGCCGACGGACGCTACGGCTCCGGCCAGATTGCCGACGTCACCGAGGATTCAAAGGGCGGCCTCCACCCGATCTCGGCGATACATTTTCTCGGCGGCCTTACCTGGCAGCCCTGCAGCCCATTGCAATTCTACGCATATTACGGCCTGGAGAATGCAAACAGGGAAGATTTAGCCAGAGGCAGGGTTGGCTTTGGGTACGGCAGTGATTTTTATGATGAGTCAGTTCCCACCACCATTAACGGTGCCTTTGGTGGGCTGGGTAAGCTAACCAACAACGGCCAAATCCAGCAAGTCGATCAGATCACCGTGGGAGATTGGTACAGCTTCTATCAGGGCAAATTCGGGACTTTGAAGCTTGGCTTGCAGTATTCCTATACTCAAGACCACTTCTTCTCCGGCGTCAATGCCGTCAATGGAGCGGGTGCTGCCACAGGCCGTTTCATAAACGGAGTCACGGTAAACGACCATATGTTTTTCACAAGTATTCGATACTACTGGAATTAAAGTCCGAACCAAGCTCCCGAAAGACTCTCTTTCGGGCAGATGTCTATAGTGAACGTGTAATAGTGACATCGGTTCCTAGTTTGACCCGGCCCGGATGGATGACCTCCATCCGGGTTACTTTTTCAGGTGTCGGGTGTCGGATAGTGGGACTGAAAATTCCAATTGATTTTTGAATTGTAATTCGTGAGACTTAGCCCACTGAGGTGTGGACAATATGAGAGTTCCGGAAGAAGATGCATCCCCGGACGATGCGCAGGTGATAGGCGCCGTTTTGGATGGGGATGTGAATGCCTATTCGACGCTTGTCTCGCGTTACCAGGGCGCTGTCTTCAACCTTATGATCCGGATGACCGGCTCTTACGATGACGCGACAGACCTGGCCCAGGAAACTTTCATCAAGGCATTCGAGCAACTGCATCGTTTTCAAAAGGGGAAAAAGTTCTTCCCATGGCTCTATACTATCGGCCTGAATCATGCGCGGAATTTCCTGCGCCACAATAAAAGAACGCAGACGGTTCCCCTGGAGGATTACGAGCCGGGCTCGGGACTGGACTATCCGGGCCAGCAGGAGGAAAATATTGTCGCAAAGCTCGATTACGTGAAGCTCCATGCGGCACTTAACCAACTCCCGATCGATTACCGGGAGGCGCTCGTGCTTCGTTACCGCGAAGGATTGTCCATGGAGGATGTGGCGGACGCGCTGAATGTGAAACTCAGTGCTGCAAAAATGCGGGTGCATCGCGGCCTCGATAAGTTGCGCGATATCTTAGGGTACAGCGAAAATGGAAAAGAAAGAACCCTGGGGAGATAAAGCGGCCAATCCCATCAAGGCTTGTCTCAGCAGTTCGAGTTGATCGGTTTGAAAATATTCTTTCTGTGACCATCTTTCTCCCCGTTTGTATATACCAGTAACATGGACATAGGTCAGTTTGCTTCGATCACCAAATATCGAGAGCCTCGCAGAGGAGATAGTTGTGAAGTTGAGTGGGAAATTCGTTGTCTTCGTGCTTGCATTTACGTTGTTGCTTGCTCTGGCTTACATCGCTCATGCAGGCATGGGCAGCGGCATACCCGCACAAGCTGCACAAGGTGGGAATGTCGTCTTGGCCGGCGACTATAGTTTCACCGTTGTCCCTGTCGTTTCATGGTTGGATTCAGATCCGGGCGCATCGCCCTCGTTTAAAGGCTCAATGCGCAATGACCAGGATTTGGAAACAAACAATGATGACGACCTCAACCAATTTGGCGATGACGGGGCTTCCAATTCATATGAGGGGCATGCCGACAGGGAAACCGATTTGCAGGCACACCATTGGGCTCCCGACACTTACGGCCTGGGGGGCAGCTATGGACGCGACAGCAGGTAGTTTCTCCATAGAGTATTTTTTTCTGTGACGAACCTCCCTCCCTGTTTGTATAGCTAGCAAAGAGATCGTAAATCATCGGGTCTCGGGGCAGTTTTAATGAGAATACACACAAAGGAGGATGTAATCATGAAAATGAGATCGAAATTTGTTATTATGATGCTTGCATTTGCGTTCGTGTTTGCCTCGGCTTACGTAGCGATAGCCGCCGGAAACGATCAGGAACCGGCTGCGCCCAAACCGGCCGGCTTTGGCGCAGTACGCGTTGACCGGGATTTCGGAGCGTTTACCATGAACGATAGCAATCAATTTGGGGATGACCAGGCCTACAATTCCTCACAAGGTTTGGCCAACAGGGAATCCGATTATCAGGCCCATCATTGGGTACCGGAAACTTACGGGCATATGGGTAACTATGGGTATTACTCGGGGAACTAAGTGAAAGTATCCCGATAAGACATTATCGTGGAAGAAAGGAGGCGTCCTGAAGACGCCTCCTTTCTTTTACCAGCAATCCTGGGGCTATTTTCAGATGGAGGTAATGATGAAGTTGAGAGGAAAATTCGCTGTTATCATGACCGCGCTTGCGCTCGTGCTTGCTTCGGCCTACACAGCCAATGCAGGCATGGGCGTCGGCTCGGACCAGCTACTCGCACAGGCTACGAATTCGAACATCGGCTCCGACAAGCAGGATGTCAACTCCCACGGCGCGGTGCGTGTCGACCGCGATTTGGAAGCAGTCCACAGCCAGGATTCCAACCAATTCGGCGGTGACGAGGCTTACAGGTCAACAACCGGACACACTAACAAGGAAGCCGATTCCAAGGCGCATCGTTGGAACCCGGAAAGCTACGGGCAGATGGGCAGCTATGGACGGGACAGCCATTAAGCCTTCACTATGGAAGCATCGGGGACGAACGGAGGCGTCCCGAAAGTCGCCTCCTCCCCTCTTCTCCATCGTCGAGCCAATCCGGCGACCAATCAAGCCAACAACAATTTGAATTTTTTAGTCGCAATCGAGGCAAGCAGGTTCGGGCCGCTCACCTTGACGAAGATGTTGAGGCCCTTATTTTCTCTCTTGGGTTGAAGCTTTTTTCATCCGGCAGGGGTTGGGCATGCTTATTGACTCTGTCATAAAAAATATTGTAAAATTAGAGCGTTACGCTATATTCACTTTTTATTTTTGATTGGGGATCCCATGTCGGTCGTCGCCTATGTTCTCAAGCGACCCTACACTATAGCCGCCGTACTGATCCTTGTCTGCCTTTTGGGCATAGGTGCCGCTTCGCGCATGCCGGTGGACATTTTTCCCGAAATCAATATCCCGGTCGTCAGCGTCGTTTGGACCTATAACGGCATGAACGCCAGGGATATTCAGAACCGCATCCTGACGCTCCACGAACGGCAAATGGCCTCTCTTGTCGACGATATTTCGCGCATCGAGGCTACCAGTTACACCGGCGTTGGTGTCGAGAAGGTCTTTTTGCATGAAGGCGCCGATGTGACCCGGGCTGTTTCTCAGGTGGCGAGCAGCGCGTTGGCCGTGCTCAAATATATGCCACCCAATATAACTCCGCCGTTGGTCCTGCGCTACGGTGCAACGGACGTTCCGATCATTCAATTGAGCCTGTCGAGTGATTCCCTGCCGGACACCAAGCTCAACGATTTAGGCCAGAACGTAATCCGGCCGGATCTCGCCGTGGTTCACGGCGCGGAAGTACCCTATCCCTATGGTGGAAAACCACGCGTCATCATGGTAGACCTCGATGAGCGGGCTCTGGAATCGCGGAACATGTCACCGTCGGATATCAGTCAGGCGTTGCTGCATCAAAACGTGATACTTCCCGCAGGCGACGTCAAGATAGGTTCCAGGGACTACATGGTTACAATGAACAGCAGCCCGGATATCATCAAGGAAATCGACTCGTTCCCGATCAAGGAGGTAAACGGGAAAACAGTGTTCTTACGCGATGTGGCGCACGTGCATGACGGATTTCAGGTACAAACAAACTCGGTTTCCGTGAACGGGAAGCCGGGGGCCCTTATGACGATCCGCAAGACCGGCGGCGTGTCGACATTGGCTGTCATCGACGGTATTCGCAAAGCACTGCCGGAGATTGAGAACGTACTGCCTAAAAGCGTGTCTATTAAAGCGATTTTCGATCAATCGCTTTTCGTCAAAGCCGCGCTCAACAGTGTCTTTATTGGCGGGGCTATGGCGGCATGCCTTACGGCCATGATGATCCTGCTGTTTCTGGGCAATTGGCGGCTGACTCTCATCATACTTGCCTCCATTCCGCTGTCCATCATCTCAGCCGTTCTGGTGATGTACATCGGCGGACAGACTTTAAATACCATGACGCTGGGAGGGTTTGCCCTTGCGGTCGGGATTCTGGTCGATAACGGCACCGTCGTGATCGAAAACATCGAACGTCATCTGCGTTCGGGCGGTCCCCTCGAAACGGCCATAATAGGCGGGGCAGGAGAAGTCGGCCTCCCCACCTTTTTGGCGACGTTGTGCATTTGCATTGTTTTTGTGCCGGTTTTTCTGCTGCAGGGCACGGCAAAATACCTATTTTCGCCGCTTTCATTATCGGTGTGTATATCCCTTATAGCCAGCCTGGCGCTGTCTTTCACACTTGTGCCAGTCCTTTTCAAATACCTGATGCGTAGCTCGGTTGGGGCCCATGGCGAGTCCGATGAGCTTTCCCCGGGTCCTGACCACAGGCGGGACCTTCTCAGCGCCTTTCATCAAAAATTGCACAATGGCTTCGATGCAGTCCGTGAAATGTTCAGCCTTGCGCTGACTTTCACTGTTGCGCCCGTGCCGTTCAAGCACATGAAGGGTCCCGGGCCTCCGCGCCGCAGGCGGCGCCTTTTCAGCGCCTTTCATCAAAGATTCGAGCGCGGCTTCGAAACATTCCGTGAAACCTATCGCCAATGCCTCGGATGGACGCTGTCTCACGCGAGACAAACCATTGTCTTTTTCGTTGTGCTGATGGCGTTCTCACTTCTTCTGTTACCACAGTTGGGGCGCGACTTTTTCCCACAGGTCGATGCGGGCCAGATGCGCTTGCATGTCCGTACACCCCCCGGAACGAGGATAGAGCAAACACAAGAGGATTTTGCCAGGGTTGAAGCCGCCGTTCGCAAGATCGTCGGAAATGACCAGGTCGACGTTATTCTTGACAATATCGGGCTGCCCTACAGCGGTATCAATATTGCCTTGAGTGATTCAGCCACCGTAGGTCCAATGGACGGGGAGATCCTTATTTCTCTCAAGCAGAAACATTCACCAACAGCTGCCCTGATGGCCAAGCTTCGCCGTGAGTTGCCCAAGCGTTTTGCCGGCATGCGGTTTTTCTTTCAGCCCGCCGATATTGTCGATCAGGTGCTCAACTTTGGTCAACCCTCCCCGATCGATATCCGCGTTTCCGGACCGCATGACAAACAGGCCTATCAAGTGGCTGAAAAACTCGCGCGTGATCTGCGTTTCGTCCCGGGCGTGGTGGATTCGCATGTGTTTCAGGTCCCATATGCGCCGACGATCTCTATTGACATCGACCGGGCACTCGCCACCGAGTTCGGAATCAATCAGCAGAATATTACGAGCAATGTTTTGGTGTCGACTAATTCAAGCGCCCAGATAACACCGAACTTTTGGGTCGATCCGAGCAACCAGGTCAGCTACCCTCTCGTTGTCCAGATGCCGACCTACCGTATCAATTCGGCACAGGATTTGCGGACATTGCCTGTGACGGTGGGCAAAGACAACCATCATGGCCAACTGTTGACCAATGTCTCCAAATTCGGCCGAAGCACCGTGCCCATGGTGATGTCGCAATATAACATCAGGCCGGTATTCGATGTAGACGCCGACATTCAGGGACGCGATCTCAATTCGGTAGCAAACGATATAGACAAAGTGATTGCCGCCAACCGGCCGGCCAAGTCAAAGAGTATTTCGGTCGTTTTGGGCGGACAAGCCGAAACGATGAGGGAGAGCTACTCCGGTTTATTCGGGGGTATGGCTCTTGCCGTGGTCTTGGTTTACCTGTTCCTCGTCATGAATTTCCAGAACTGGCTCGATCCTCTCATCGTACTATTGGCCGTTCCTTTTGCTCTGAGCGGCGTTATGTGGATGCTCTATCTAAGCCGGACCCATTTGAGCGTTCCTGCACTCATGGGGACCTTGATGTGCATAGGTCTTACCACGGCAAACAGCATTCTGGTAGTGACTTTCGCCAACCAGCGCATGAAAGCCGGAGACGACGCGTGGGTTGCTGCGGAGTCAGCGGGATTCACGCGCCTGCGCCCCGTCTTGATGACGGCGGGCGCGATGATCCTGGGCATGGTTCCGATGGCGCTTGGCGTTGGTGAAGGCGGCGAGCAAAATGCTCCGCTTGCCCGTGCCGTCATCGGTGGGTTGGCATTCGCTACTTTCGCCACCCTTGTATTCGTTCCGGTAATGTATTCGCTGCTGCGTCGAGGGCGCGTTTCTTCTACTTGAACTATAAATCCCGGCAGAGGCGGCGGTTATGAACTGCAAATACAATGAAATCAGCGAGCTTTCCGCGAAAAATTTGTAAATTTGTGACTTACCCTACTCGGAGAGGGTATAGTTAGTACAAATTTTAGTTTTATAGGGGGTAGTGCATATGATTCCCTTCCGCATGGTTTACCACACGTCTGAGGAAGCGATCTCCGGCTTCGATTTAATCGAGGGGCGCGGCCGTCACGGAATCAAAAGGGGCAGAGGACGATCCTCACGTCCTTGGACCAATTTGTCGGGATGAACAACAGACATACATCGTTTCTTTCCGTTTTCCGTTAAAGGAAAATTGCATCGCCTCCGTCGAAACAATATTCTCACGGGCGTGCTGCAAAAGTGAGGAGAGGTGCGTTCTCTGGTCGTATGTTCCCTCTGCTCTTTGATCTGGAGGTTTTATGTCGATTGTCGGCCTTGTTCTCAGACGGCCGTATACTATAATTGCACTGCTCATTTTAATTTGCATATTGGGCATAGGCGCCGCCTCTCGCATGCCGGTGGATATCTTTCCCGAAATCAATATCCCGGTCGTCAGCGTTGTCTGGACCTATAACGGTATGAGTGCCAGGGATATCCAGAACCGTATCCTGACGCTTCACGAACGGCAGATGGCCTCTCTTGTGGATGATATTTCGCGCATTGAGGCTACCAGCTACACCGGCGTTGGTGTCGAGAAGGTGTATTTGCATGAAGGCGCGGATGTGACCCGCGCGGTTTCACAGATAGCGAGCAGCGCGCTGGCGGTCCTCAAATATATGCCGCCGAGTATAACTCCGCCGTTGGTCCTGCGATATGGCGCAACGGACGATCCGATCATTCAATTGAACCTGTCCAGCAATTCCCTGCCTGATTCCACGCTCAATGATGTAGGCCAGAATGTTATCCGGCCCGATCTCGCCGTCGTTCACGGCGCTGAGGTGCCCTATCCCTATGGGGGCAAACCGCGCGTCGTCATGGTCGACCTCGACCAGCAGGCGCTTGAATCCAGGAGCTTGTCTCCCTCGGATGTCAGCCGCGCATTGGCGGACCAAAACGTGATCCTTCCTGCGGGCGACGTCAAGATAGGTTCCAAGGACTACATGGTTACGATGAACAGCAGTCCGGATATCATCAAAGAAATCGACGCGTTCCCGATCAGGGAGGTGAACGGTAAAACTGTTTTCGTACGCGATGTGGCGCACGTGCATGACGGATTTCAGGTGCAAACCAATTCGGTTTCCGTGAATGGAAAGCCCGGGGCCCTTATGACGATCCGCAAGACCGGCGGCGTATCGACATTGGCAGTCATCGACGGCATTAGCAAAGCTCTGCCGGATATCGAGAACGTACTCCCCAAAGGCGTTCACATTAAGGCGATCTTCGATCAATCCATTTTCGTCAAAGCGGCGCTCAACAGCGTCGTTATGGGCGGCGTAATGGCGGCAGGCCTCACGGGTCTTATGATCCTGCTTTTTCTCGGCAATTGGCGGCTGACGCTCATCATTCTTATTTCCATCCCCATGTCAATCATTACCGCCGTTTTGGTGATGTACCTCTGCGGACAAACCCTCAATACAATGACCCTCGGAGGTTTTGCGCTTGCTGTGGGCATTCTGGTCGATGATGCGACGGTCGTTATTGAAAATATCGAACGTCATGTGGGTTTCGGCGGCCCCCTGGAAACGGCCATAATCGGAGGGGTCAGTGAAGTTCTGCTTGCCACCTTCCTTTCTACGTTGTGCATATGCATTGTCTTTGTGCCGGTGTTTCTGCTTCAGGGCACGGCGAAATACCTGTTTTCGCCGCTTTCATTATCGGTTTGCATATCGCTGCTGGCCAGTATGGTGCTATCCCGCACGCTTGTGCCCGTAATGTTCAAATACCTGATGCGCTCGTTAGTCGAGGGTCATAATGAATCCGATTTGTCACCCGGGCCGCAACGCCGTACTCTGAACCCTTTCAGCATTATCCATCGAAAATTTGAGCATGGGTTTGAGAATTTCCGCCAATCGTATCGTCACATCATAGAGTGGACGATATCGAATCGCAGAGAAACCGTCACCTTTTTCATTGTGCTGATGGCATTGTCGCTGTTTCTGTTTCCACGTTTGGGACGTGACTTTTTTCCACAGGTCGATGCAGGCCAGATGCGTCTCCATGTCAGGACACCGCCTGGAACGAGGATCGAGCAGACTCAGGAAGATTTTGCCAACGTTGAAGCCGCCATCCGCCAGATTGTCGGGAATAACCAGATCGATGTCATTCTCGACAATATCGGCCTGCCGTACAGCGGTATCAATATTGCCTTGAGTGATTCAGCCACCGTAGGTCCAATGGACGGGGAGATCCTTATTTCTCTCAAGCAGAAACATGCACCGACAGCGGCCCTGATGGCCAGGCTCCGCCGCGAGTTGCCCGAGCGTTTCGCCGGGATGCAATTTTTCTTTCAGCCCGCCGATATTGTCGACCAGGTGCTCAATTTCGGTCAACCATCCCCGATCGATATCCGGGTTTCCGGTCCGAATGACGAGGAGGCCTACAAGGTGGCTTCCAAGCTGACGCACGATCTCGAGTTAGTGCCGGGGGTTGTGGATTCGCATGTTTTTCAGATTCCGAATGCGCCTTCGTTGGATATTGATGTCGACCGGTCGCTTGCCACCGAACTGGGAATCAACCAGCGCGAGATAGCGAACAATGTTTTGGTGGATACCAATTCAAGCGCTCAAACAACACCCAATTTCTGGGTTAATCCCAGCAGTGGCATCAGTTACCCGCTTGTAGTTCAGATGCCGACCTATAATATTAATTCGACGCAGGCCCTGGGGACAATGCCGGTCACCGCTGGAAAACCGGTGTCCATCCGAGCAGATAGTCCGGCAGCGGGTGGAAGAGACAATGCGGGCAACGGAGCAGAAAGCCATGGGACAATCTCCCGGAGGGGCGGCTCGGATTCCCAACTCCTGGCCAACGTCGCCAAATTCGGCCGCAGTACCGAGCCCATGGTTATGTCGCAATATAACATCAGACCGGTGTTCGACGTTGATGCTGATGTACAGGGGCGCGACCTCAATTCGGTCGCAAACGATATCGACAAAGTGATTGCCGCCGACCGGCCCGATCCGTCAAAAGCCATTTCGATCGTCATGGGCGGACAAGCAGAGACAATGCGGGAAAGCTACTCCGGGCTATTCAGTGGCATGGCCCTTGCCGTAGTGCTTGTTTACCTGTTTCTGGTCATTAATTTTCAAAGCTGGCTCGACCCTCTAATCGTTTTGATGGCCGTGCCGTTTGCTCTGGCGGGAGTCATGTGGATGCTCTATTTGACACAAACGCATCTTAGCGTGCCTGCTCTCATGGGTACGCTGATGTGCATCGGCCTGACCACAGCCAACAGCATTCTCGTAGTGACTTTTGCAAATCAGCGCATGAAAGCCGGGGACGATGCATGGGTTGCCGCAGAAGCAGCCGGATTTACTCGCATGCGCCCAGTGTTGATGACGGCGGGTGCAATGATCCTGGGCATGATTCCGATGGCATTGGGCGTTGGTGAGGGTGGCGAACAAAATGCTCCGCTTGCCCGTGCCGTCATCGGAGGGCTGGTGTTCGCCACTTTTGCCACTCTTGTCTTTGTCCCGACGATGTACTCGCTTCTGCGTCGAGTACCGGTTTCTCCCAATCAACCAGTAAATCGCTAGGTGAGGTAACAGTCATGGATACAGCTCATCCTGAAAACGAATCGACCACTCAGAACGTAAGGTCTGATGCAGGACGAAAAGTAAAAATATTTGCATGCGTAGTGTCTGTAGTGCTCATTGCGGGATTTCTGGCCATCCACCGCACGAAATCGGTCTATCAAGTGGAAATGGCAAACGCAGCTCTTAAAGAAGCATCCGGCCCGCCGGAGGTCAATGTAGTTACGGTCCAAAACGCACCGTCTACTTTTGCATTGACTTTACCGGGTGAAACAGCCGCCTGGTATGAGAGCACGATTTATGCCAGGGTCGACGGCTATGTGGGAACCTGGAAGGTCGATATCGGTGACCATGTGAAGAAGGGGCAGGTCCTTGTGACCATTGAAACTCCCGATCTGGACGCCAGGCTTGCGGCCGCAGAGGCAAAAGTTAAAGCTGCACAAGCGTTGGTGGTAGCCAGGCAAGCCGATGCCGACTTTGCAAAAACTACTTACGCGCGATGGAAAGACTCGCCAAAGGGCGTCGTGTCCGAACAGGAGCGTGATGCTAAGAAAGCCGGCTATGACTACGCCGTTGCCCAGTTGAACCAGTCGAAAGCTCAAGTCGGCCTCGATCAGGCGCGTGTCGACCAATACAGCGCCCTGACCCAATTCAAGCAGGTAGTGGCGCCTTATGACGGCACGATTACCGAGCGTCGTATCGACATAGGAAATCTTGTCACCGCCGGCAGCGCCAATACGACGCCGCTCTACCGCATGGTTAAAGACAATCCTATCCGCGTTATGGCATTTGTACCGCAGAGCGCCGCAGCGGATATCAAGCCCGGCGATGCAGTCCGGATCCAACCTGGCGACGGCCGGAATCAAGAAGTCAGCGGGAAGGTGACTCGCACCGCCAGTGCCATTAACCCTCAGACACGCACTCTGCGGGTAGAGGCCGATATTCCGAATCCCGACCACACGCTGGTGCCCGGAATGTATGTAAATATCAAGTTCCTCGTCCCAACCGAAGATTTGGTGCAAGTTCCTTCTGCAGCACTGGTATTTCGTTCGGGTGGCCCGGAGGTTGGTTTGGTGGGTAGGGACAGCCGCATAAAGTTTCGCAAGGTCAAAATAATGCGCGACAATGGCGACATAGTGGAGCTTGGACCGGGTGTTTCAGCTGGTGAAAGGGTTGCCCTCAACATCAGCAATCAGATTAGTGATGGCGATAGAGTCCGGGTGCACGAATTTGAAAAGGATTTTGCGAATGTCCGGCAGGTCGAGAACTAGGCGTAAAAAAGTTGCCTGCCGTCCTCCGCCTACGTAATCCCCTTGCGCAGCAGCGCGTCCCGGCTGATAATTCCCTTGAATCTGCCTTCCTCATCGAGCACAGGCAGCCTTTTGATCGCCCGCTCGAGCATGATCCGCATGACCTCTTCTATAGGGGTATCTTCCCTGACCGTCACAATTTCTGTCTTCATGACTTCGGCGGCTGTTTTCGATCTCAAATGATTTTTGAGTTCCGTATGCTCCCGGTCTCGATCGGGGAAAAGAAAATCGTTCGTGAAATAATCCCATATTCCAGGGTAGCCGGAAAAAGCGACAAGAAGGTCCTGGTCCACGATGAGGCCCAGAAAATGCCCTTCTTTGTCGAGGACGCAGATGCGCTGAATGTGGTTGCAGCCGATGATGCGTATCAATTCCTCCACCGGCGTGTCCGGAAGGACCGTATAGGCGCTGTGGAGCATGATGTCGGAAGCAAACCGCGAGTTGTTCCCTCGGACTCCCTGCTCCTTGCTGGCACACCAGTCCCCACATTCCTGCACGATGGTACGAAATACATCCAAACGCGAAAGATTTCCCACGAGCTTTCCGGTCCTGTCAACCACGGGAAGACGTTTTACATTCTTTTCGATCATGATTTTTACAGCGTCTGAAACCAGTTGGTCCTGTTCAACGATCACGGCAGGTTGCGTCATGACTTCACTTACCTGTTTCGAAGCAAGCTCTTTGAGGACCGCTGCCAGTTTCTCATGGTCGGCTTGAGCAAGAAGGCCGATGCGCATAGGCATGTTCGCTTTATAAATCAGGTCCCTCTGGGCGATAACGCCGGCGGGACGGTCCTGGTCGTCGACCACGGGAACTCCGGTGAACGAGGAAGATAGGAGCAGGCGGGCCACTTCGTCCAGTGGTGTTGAAAGGCCCACCTTTTTCGGGGCCCCGGTCATGATATCGCGAACCCTCATGTTCCGGGGAAGGAGTAAGCCGTGGGTCTTGTGGGAAACGACACTCAAATCATGGAACCCCACTATGCCGTCTTCGACCATCTGGTCGATAACAGGCAATACCCTGTCCAGTTCCGCGTCAGGGATGACTATAGTGATGCGTAAGGGCATTTCATAGGAGACGACCTCTTGCCCTCCGGTCGCAATTTCAGACTTTTCGTAGTAGCTTTGCAAGCCTTTTACTGCCATGATTCGTGCCGCGACCTTTAGGTCTCGCACGCACTCGATAATCGCATCGGTGAGAGGTTTTCCCTGCCACCATGCTTGCTCGCTCGTGAATATGTCTATCACCTTGTACTGACGCATGGTCTTTTTTCTTCAAGCTCCCACTATTCGAGTATGCTTAGCTCGGTGCGTTTCTTCAGCTTCGTTGCGACCGCATTTACGATGGTCCTTAGAGCGTGAGCATTTCGGCCTTCCTTACCGATTATTTTTCCGACATCGGCCTTGGCTCCCCGCAACTGCACGATGGATACCCGGCCCCCGTTAATCTCTTTAACTATAATCTGTTCGGGATAATCAGCAAGACAATGCGCAATGTATTCAACGAGTTCTTTAATTTGAATGGATTCCATAAGTTCATTCTCTCAACGAATATTCAAATGGTCCGGTTACCACTCATGTTGTGCCTCCTTTATCCTTCCAACTCTACACACACAGCGTAGGGTTGGTCACATCTTTGTCACATCAGAGCGAGGTCCTCGGTTCGCCCGTTCATCAGAAACGAGCCGTGAAGGTGTCCGGCATAGAGTGGAAAGGGAAGATGAAGCGGCATGGGAGAGGGCGGAAACTAAAACCCGGCTTTTCCATGTGACTTTCTTCCATACCGCTTGTATAGGTATCAAAAGCTGATCGATTAATCGGAATCCGATCCCGATTCTCTGGATGGATCAGAAAGGAAGCGGCGATGAAGGTGAGAAGGAACTTGGGCATTATAATACTTGTACTTTCATTCATACTTGCTTCGGCTTGCATCGCAAATGCTGCAGGGCCCGTGACGGACCAGTATAGTACGCCTCAGGCCCCGAATTCGCGAATCGGCAGCGACAGCCACTCCAGTGGCGCAATGCGCGTAGACAGGGACCTTGGAAAGGACCATACAAGCGATACCAACCAATTCGGGGACGATCGTGCGAGCAGTCCTTCAGGGGGAAGCACCGGCAGGGAAACCGATTACCAGCCGCCTCGTTGGACCCCTGAGACTTATGGGCTGAGCGGAGATTATGGGCGCGACGAAAAATAGCCTTTTTATGGAACTTTCGGGAAAGCAGACAATTTTCGGTGAACGGCGCTCCATTTAGCTGCCTGCGACTTCGGAATGGTTATTGACTCCATCGTAGAAAACAGTTTAATCTTGGAATCTTCTATTTTATTCCTTGATGGGGATGGGAGGTTCCATGTCGGTCGTTGCCTATGCTCTCCGGCGGCCGTATACAATAATAGCCGCCGTGCTTCTCTTATGTCTGTTGGGTATCGGCGCGGCCTCGCGCATGCCGGTTGATATTTTCCCTGAAATCGATATTCCGGTCGTCAGTGTCGTCTGGACTTATAACGGCATGAACTCGCAGGATGTTCAGAACCGCATTCTGACGATTCACCAGCGGGAGTTGGCCTCGCTTGTCGATGACATTGCGCGTATAGAGGCGACCGCCTACGATGGCGTCGGGGTCGAAAGAGTCTATCTCCACGAGGGGGCGAATGTAAATCGCGCCATTTCCCAGGTTGCAAGCAGCGCTTTGGCTCAGATGAAACGTATGCCGCCCAACATTATGCCTCCGCTGATCCTGCGCTATGGCGCAACGGATGTTCCGATCATTCAGTTGAGCCTGTCGAGCGACCGCCTGCCTGATTCCGCACTCAATGATTTAGGACAGCATGTTATCCGTCCCGATCTTGCCGTTGTTCACGGCGCCGATGTTCCTTATCCCTATGGAGGGAAACCACGCGTCATTATGGTAGATCTCGACCAGCGGGCCCTGCAATCGCATGGCATGGCGCCCTCGGATGTCAGTCAGGCATTGCAGCGTCAGAACGTAATCCTTCCTGCCGGCGATGTGAAGATAGGTCCACGGGACTACACGCTTACCATGAACAGCAGCCCCGATATTATCAAGGAAATCGACACCTTTCCGGTAAAGGTGGTAGACGGGAAACCTGTGTTCGTACGCGATGTGGCGCACGTGCATGACGGATTCCAGGTGCAAACCAATTCGGTTTCCGTCAATGGAAAACCTGGGGCTCTGATGACGATCCGCAAAACCGGCGGCGCATCGACATTGTCTGTCATTAACGGCATCATCAAAACGTTGCCTGAAATCCGAAAGATACTGCCAAAAAGCGTTTCCGTTAAAGCAATTTTCGACCAGTCGCTTTTCGTCAAAGCAGCGCTCAACAGTGTCTTGATGGGTGGGGCGATGGCTGCAAGCCTGACGGCCATGATGATCCTGCTGTTTCTCGGCAACTGGCGGCTGACACTTATCATCATTGCCTCCATTCCGCTGTCGATAATCACTGCCGTCCTGCTGATGTATGTCGGGGGGCAGACCCTTAACACCATGACGCTGGGAGGTTTTGCGCTTGCCGTAGGAATTCTTGTCGATAACGGCACCGTTGTGATCGAAAATATCGAACGGCATCTGCGTTCGGGCATCCTCATTGAAACGGCGATAATCGGCGGGGCCGGAGAAGTGGGCCTCCCCACTTTTCTTGCGACCTTGTGCATCTGCATTGTTTTTGTCCCGGTTTTCCTGCTTCAGGGCACCGCAAAATACCTCTTTTCGCCGCTTTCATTGTCGGTTTGCATATCGCTTATAGCCAGCCTCGGGCTTTCTTTCACTCTTGTGCCGGTGCTGTTCAAATATCTGATGCGTTCCTCGGTTGCCGCACAAAATAAATCCGATCTGCTTCCCATACCCGCGCACCCCAGGTTAAACTTTTTCACAGCCGTTCATCAGAAATTCGAGAATGGTTTCGGCGCCTTCCGCGAAACCTATCGAAACAGTCTTAGATGGACATTATCGCGGTCCAGAATCACCGTTGCTTTTTTCGTCGCCATGATGGTGCTTTCACTGCTCCTGTTTCCACATTTAGGCCGTGATTTTTTTCCGCAGGTGGATGCCGGACAGATGCGTTTGCACGTGCGCACGCCTGCTGGAACGAGGCTCGAACAAACACAGGGTGATTTTGCCAGGGTCGAGACCGCCATCCGTCAGATCGTCGGAAATGACCAGATCGAAGTTCTTCTCGACAATATCGGACTTCCTTACAGCGGGATCAACATAGCCCTGAGCGATTCGGCAACGATCGGTCCCATGGATGGGGAGATCCTTATTTCACTCAAACAAGAGCATTCACCAACTGCCAACCTGATGGCCAAACTTCGGGAAGAGTTGCCCAAACGTTTTTCCGGAATGCAGTTTTTCTTTCAGCCTGCCGACATTGTCAATCAGGTGCTAAATTTCGGTCAGGCATCCCCGATTGACATCCGTGTCTACGGTCCGAGGGACAAAGATGTCTACGAGTTGGCCCAAAAACTGGCGCATGATCTGCGGTTGGTGCCGGGGTTGGTGGATGCGCATGTTTATCAGGTCCTGGACGCACCCTCGCTGGCTTTGGACATCGACCGGACGCTTGCGACCGAATTTGGGATCGATCAACAGAATATCGCGAGCAGTGTTTTGGTAGCGACCAATTCCAGCGCCCAGACCATGCCGAACTTTTGGGTCAATCCACACACCGGGATCAGCTATCAGTTGGCTGTTCAGATGCCCACCTACCGTATAAATTCAGCCCAGGATTTATGGAGAATGCCGGTGTCCGCCGGAAATTCCAGTCCGCACGGCCAGCTATTGTCGAACGTCGCCAAATTTGGCCGAAGCACTGTGCCTATGGTTTTGTCACAGCATGACATCAGGCCGGTCATTGACGTTCATGCCAATGTGCAGGGGCGCGATCTCGATTCGGTCGCTAATGATATAGACAAAGTGATTGCCGCCGACCAACCCGATCCGTCGACGGCAATGTCCGCCGTTTTGGCCGGACAAGTCGAAACCATGCGAGAAAGCTACTCCGGGTTATTTGGCGGCATGTTTCTTGCCGTGGTGCTGGTTTACCTGTTTCTGGTGATGAACTTCCAAAGCTGGATCGACCCTCTGGCCGTTTTAATGGCCGTACCCTTCGCTCTGGGAGGAGTCATGTGGATGCTCTTTTTGACCCAGACACATCTCAGCGTTCCTGCGCTCATGGGGACGCTGATGTGCATAGGTCTCACCACGGCAAACAGTATTCTGGTCGTGACTTTTGCAAATCAGCGCATGAAAGCCGGTGATGATGCGCGGTCAGCAGCGGAAACGGCAGGATTCACTCGCTTACGTCCCGTATTGATGACCGCTGGCGCAATGGTCCTCGGCATGGTCCCCATGGCGTTTGGCGTGGGTGAGGGAGGCGAACAAAATGCTCCGCTTGCCCGCGCGGTAATCGGAGGCTTGGTGTTCGCCACTTTCGCGACGCTTGTCTTCGTTCCAACAGTGTACTATCTTCTTCGCAGAGTATCGGTAACTTCCGCCAACAAGTAAACCCGAACAGAGGTACAGGTAATCGTAATGAATAATGCACACCCCCCTGACCAGCCTGTTTCCGTCGGTCAGTCCACCACAAAGTCGAATGCCGGGCGTAAGGTGAAACTATTCGCAGGCATTGTAGCCGTAATGCTCATTATCGGTTTCTTAGTGGTCAGACACATGAAATCCGCCTATCAGACTCATTTGGCGAACGTTGCGTTTAAAGAGGCCTCAGCTCCGCCGGCGGTCGATGTGATTACGGTTCAAAATGCGCCTTCATCTTTTGCGTTGACTTTGCCGGGTGAAACAGCCGCATGGTATGAGAGCACGATCTATGCCAGGGTAGACGGCTATGTGGGGACCTGGAAGGTCGATATCGGGGACCATGTCAAGAAAGGACAGGTCCTTGCTACAATCGAAACTCCCGACCTGGACGCGAGGCTCGCGGCGGCCCAGGCCAAAGTGAAAGCTGCCCAGGCGCTCGTCGTTGCCAGGCAGGCCGATGCCGACTTTTCAAAAACCACTTACGCGCGATGGAAAGATTCGCCGAGGGGCGTCGTGTCCGAACAGGAACGTGACGCCAAGAAAGCCGGCTATGACTACGCCGTTGCCCAGTTGAACCAGTCAAAAGCACAAGTCGGCCTCGATCAGGCGCTCGTCGACCAGTATAGCGCGCTGACGCAATTCAAGCAGGTCGTGGCCCCTTATGAAGGCACCATTACCGAGCGCCGCATCGATATAGGAAATCTGGTCAGCAGTTCCAATACCACGCCGCTCTACCGCATGGTGAAAGACGATCCAATCCGTGTCGTAGTCTTTGTGCCGCAGAACGCCGCGGAAGATATCAAGCTCGACTCCCCGGTCCGAATTCAACCCGGCAATACTCAGAGCGGCCAGTTCGATGGGAAAGTAACTCGCACCGCCAGCGCCATTAATCCGCAGACACGCACGCTGCGGGTGGAGGCCGATATTCCCAATCCGAAACACACGCTGGTGCCTGGAATGTATGTAAATGTAAATTTCCAGGTACCGACCCGGGATTTGGTCCAAGTTCCCGCTGCTGCCCTGGTATTTCGTTCAGGCGGTCCCGAGGTTGGCCTGGTTGGGGCCGATAATCGTATGGTATTTCGCAGCGTGACCATAATGCGTGACAATGGAGACATAGTGGAACTCGGATCGGGTGTTGCAGCCGGCGACAGGGTCGCATTGAACGTCAGCAACCAGATTATGGACGGCGATGCTGTCGAAGCTCGTGAATTAGGAGAGGCTATTGCAGATGTTCAACCGGCCGGAAACTAAAAGCCGAAAAGCCGGCCCGCTTTCCGTCTGCAGCTTTTTGTCCGGCGCGGTGGTTTGTTTTTGCCTCGCCGGCTGTACCGTGGGGCCGGATTATCATACGCCTGTTATGAAATTGCCGGAGAGATTTATTGCTTCATTGGCTGGGCAGAAGCCATCCGAACCTGCCGCCGACAGCAAGCCTGTTATCGATGCCGCCAATTGGTGGAAGTCGCTCGGAGATCCGAAGCTGGATTCTCTGATTGAGCGCGCTGTCCGGAACAACCCGGATATCGAGATTGCCCTCGACAGGATGCATGAAGCCCGGACTTCGGAACTTGTCGTCATGGGACAGGACCTGCCTTTCGCAGGCGCCGGCGCCGGCGGTGGCGGCGGTACCGGCAGCGACCTTGCGCGCGGCCGGGTAGCCCCGCCGCTGCATTCGGCAGAAAACACCAAGGATACTAAAGAAATCACGGGGGCTTTTGGTTTCGACTTCGGCTGGGAGATCGATGTTTTCGGCAAATACCGGCGAGCAATCGAGGCCGCCCAATACGATTCCGAAGCCGCTCTCGCAGCCCGGAATACTGTGCTGATTTCGGTAATAGCCAATGTTGCACGGGCTTATATAGACATGCGTGCTTTTCAAATGCAGTTGGCCGTTTTGGAAAAAAACACCCGTGTTGCACTCGATTACTTCGACCTGACAAGGGAGAGGTTTGAGCGAGGCATTACAAATGAATTGGACTTGACTCTGGCAAAAAGGCAATTAGCCACTTTAGAGGCTGAGAAAGCGCCATTGGTTGCGCAGATCCATGCAGCTCAATATGTAATTGCCGTTTTAGTTGGAGATTTTCCCGAACATCTCGCCAAAGAACTCGAAAAACCTGAAATGATTCCGCAATTACCTGACAAAATAGATGCGGGTGTACCTCTCGATCTGCTGCACCGCCGTCCCGACATAGTTGAGGCCGAGCGTCAACTGGCCGGCGCAACGGCCCGCATTGGCGTGGCAACTGCAGATTTGTACCCGCACATAGTACTTTCAGGCGCCGCCGGCTGGCAGGGGCAGGGTCTTGGTGTCAGCCCGAATATGCTTGCTACCATATGGTCGATGGGGCCGGCAATAGAAATGCCTGTGATGGATTTCGGCACCATCGATGCCCGCATCGATATTGCCGATTTGCGTACTCGAGAGCTGCTGGTAAACTACAAGCTCACGATACTGAATGCCGTTCGTGAAGTTGACGTCTCCTTTGACTCTTATGCGGCCCAACAAGATCGGCTGCGCAATCTGAGCGATGCTTTAACCGCCAGCGAACGCTCCGTAAATCTTGCAACCGAGCGCTATGACCGAGGGCTCACAGATTCCCTGAACGTTATTGATGCCGAACGGGTGGAATATAATCTCGAACAACAATATGTTGCTTCACAGCAAGCGGCCGCAGAGCAATTTGTCGCACTCTATAAGGCTCTCGGAGGCGGATGGGAACAATACCAGTCATTGCCGCCCGTGCGTACGCCTCGACCAGCCGTTATCGCGGCCTTCACACGCCTGTTGAGTCCGGATAATTCCGCGCAAAGCCCTTCTAATTAAAACGGCCCGCACAATGGATCGGAAAAAAATCGTATTTTCTTCAAAACAATTTGTGACCTTTAAGCAAGCTTGCGTGTAGATTAATAGACTGACATCTAGCTTCCAGGCAGAATGCGAACTACCAAACTCGGTGATGCGTACGCGCGCGACTTCTTAGAGGAAAATCAAAATGGAAAAGAACAAAACGAAAGATACCCGTCTGAAGATGGTCGATGGTGCGCGGGCAAGGGAAATCGGCTCAGATGAAATGACGGCCGAAATTGAAAAAATGATCCGGGAAATGCCTTATGCAAAGCCCCCGGCCCAATTACTTTCCGCTGTGATGCAAGCGGTCAGGACAGAAAAGATCTCACCGTGGGTGCGTTTTTATCGATGGGCAACATCTCCCAGGTTCACCCCTTTCCGCATGGCCGCCGCTACCGCTCTGTCGGCTGTTCTGGTGTTCTCTGTTCTTGTATTGCAGGAGAGGGGATTTCATAATATAGTCCCGGGTGGTTCAGGGGAATTGATCCCGGTCGAATTCGCACTGAATATGCCCGAAGCGCATTCGGTCCATGTGGTCGGCTCATTCAACAATTGGGTACCGCAACCCTGCGAGTTACGCCAGGACAACGGTTCGCCTCAATGGAAATGTACCTTGAAGCTCCAGCCCGGCCGCTATGAATATGCCTTCCTTGTAGATGGAAAACATATGCCGCATCCCCGCGCCGCAGTCTATAAAGATGACGGGTTTGGAAATCAAAATAGTGTGCTGGCTTTGGGAAAAGAAGATGACATTTAGGGGGTCATTTCTTTGTCTGCTCGCGATAATTGCAGTTTCGGCGGTTCCGTTTGAAGTTAGCGCTCAAAATAATCAGTCAGGCGCAGCACAGTATGTAACGCATGCTGTCGAAGACGCCAAAAAAGCCGGAGTCCCTGACGAAACTGTAAGCAGGTTGCTGTCTCTCGGTTACGATAACGGGGTAGAAGCGTCATCGATGGCCGGCCTTGTGAGCATCGTCGGTGAAGTAAAAAAGGATGGTCTGCCCCTGGAACCTTTCGTTGACAAGATCGATGAAGGATTGGCCAAGCATGTTCCGGCGGCATCGATCGAGCAGGTGTTGAACCAGAAAAAACAGGATTATCTGTTCACCCGATCGCTTACGGCAGAATACCTGAAAAAACATGGCCGTAAGGATCAGATTGAGTCCAAGGACCTCGTAGGGATCGCTGAAAGCCTTTACAGCGGCCTGTCCCGCGAGGAAGTGGCTCGTACGATGGAACAGGCCCCGGCCGTTTCTCCCACCACTCTCAGGAGAGCAATCCACATCCAGGCTTCTCTCAAGCAACTCGGCTTCGACCGGAATTTATCCGACGAGATCGTCTCCACGGGTTTTAAACTCAATTTCTTCTCGCGGCAACAGCGCGGTTTTGCCAGGGCGATTGTGGCCGGCAAGCGCAAAGGCCTCTCCGACCAGGAAATCGCCAAGGCGGCCCTGTCAACAATTCGCAGCGGGGGTACGGTGGCCGGTTTCTGTTCACTAATCGATGTTCCAAACTCAGATGTGGCCCAAGCCGCACAGTAAAACCTTCGAAAAGCAACGCCCTGACAGTTGCTCAATACTTCACGATTCGCGAGCCTTGGTTTTGATCAGGAAACATGCCAAATGCCGGGGATTTCTCTTCCGCATCCCTCGCATTTGCCGTCTTTCAGGGTATTGGAAGTCACGCTGAAGCCAACGCGCGTGATCACAGGCTTTTTGCATCCCGGGCAAATGGTGTTTTCCCCAGGGTGGCCTGGAATATTGCCGATATACACAAAGTTAAGGCCCTCCTCTTTGGCCTTTTTCCATGCCGCCTCCAGGGTAGACACCGGAGTGGGTTCGATGCTTTTGAGTTTGTAGAGAGGGTAGAACCGGGAGAAGTGAAGGGGAACATCCGGTCCCAGTTCGTCTCTGATCCACCGGCTCATTGCCCCTATTTGATCGATATCGTCGTTTTTGCCGGGAACGAGTAGATTGACTATTTCGGTATGGATTCGCCGGCGTTTGAGAAATTTGAGCGTTTCCAGAACCGGTTTAAGGGTCCCATCCGTAATTCCACTGTAATATTCTTCGGTAAAACCCTTGAGGTCTATACATGCCGCGTCAAGGCAGTCCGCCAGGTCCTCTAGCGGCTTGGGGTTTGCATAGCCGTTTGAGTGCATAACGTTGAGGATTTTGCTTTTTCGAGCCAGACGGCCGATTTCGATCATGTATTCCATGAAAATGGTAGGCTCTACGTAAGTGGAGGCTACCGAAGCGCATTCAAAACGGGATGCGTTTCCCACCACCTGCTCCGGGGACAGCTCGAAGTTTAGTGTGTCATCCGGGCGGGCCTGAGAGATTTCCCAGTTCTGGCAAAATTTGCAGTCGAAGTTACACCCTGCCGTAGCAATTGAAAACGACCGGGTGGCCGGCAGCACGTGGAAAAAGGGCTTCTTTTCCACAGGGTCGATATGCACAGCGCACGGATTTCCAAAAACAAGAGAATAATATTTCCCGTCCCTGTTTTCCCTTACCCGGCAATACCCGCGCTCTCCGTTTCCGGTCTCGCAGTGACGCGGGCAAAGTTCGCAGCGCACACGCTTGTCGGGGAGCGCGGTAAAGTACGGTGAGAGTCTGCGCCCGATAAAACCTTTTTTGACTTCCTGGGCATCGGAACGGGAGGCAAGAGCGCCTAGCGGAATGACCTGGGACCCAGCGCAAAACAGGGCGCATCGGAAACAACCGTTTAGAAAATTTCGCCTGCTTCGATCCCTGGGATTTGGAACACTCTTGTTCATATGCAACCCTTAAAAAACGTCCGCAGAAAAGATATAAATCTCTGTTTCCTTGTCCTTCCACATTTCTCTGGGAAGGCCCGCTTTGAGGCAGCAATGTTCCAAAAATTCCGTCGTGCCCCAATTGTACTCTGTGGCCACCTGGGGCAACAAGAGGCCCATAGAACTGTTTCTCACGATTACGATCCCATGCTTTCCGACTTCGATTTCGTCGGTAGAGTTAATCTTTTGCAAAGGCGTGAGAACCGAAATCTCGATCTTTATATCATCCAGTTCGTCTGAACGAAGCGGCATAAAGCGGGGATCGTGGAAGGCGGCTTCCACTGCCATTGTTTGAACCGCCTCCGCTAATGGCTTTCTGGCTGTTATCTGTCCTATACATCCGCGCAGTTCACCTTTTTTATACAGGGTAACGAAGGCCCCACGGGGTTCCTTGAGCCTGGGCGAGGCAGTCTCGAAACCACCGGCATCCTTCGGCGATAAAGATGCCCCGCGGGCGAGCCCTGATTCTATGGCCTTTCTGGCAATTTTATGCAGCTCCGCTCGCTCCTCTTTGCTCAGCCCCAGGTCGATTCCGGCCTTCTTCTTCTCCGCCTCGTCCCGGTCCCGGCCGGATTGAGGTTTTGAAAAGCAAGCGGCCCCGTACCCTACCACTCCTCGGGGAGACGTTTTCTCTCCCGTGACATCCCCCGAGTTTGCGTATCTCAATATATCGCATCGGTCGGCGCCAAGCTTTCCCGCGGCAAGCATCGCCGTCATTATCGGCCCCTGGCCGCAGGCCTCACATCTCCCGCCGGCCAGACACCCATCGACCCCATTGACGTCCAGTGCCGCGATTTTCTCCAGCAACCGCTGATCCATTTCAGTCGCCATGTCGTATGGGTGGTAATGAGAGAGGTCCGAACTGGCGACTATCAGCACTGATTTGCCTTTTGCGCATTGTGCTATTGCCTCCGCCAGCCGGCGGCATGTTGCGATATCGGTATCTCCCATAACGAGTGGAACGAGCTTGAAAGAAGGATAAATTACCTGGAGGAAGGGGAGTTCCGCCTCGAGAGAATGTTCGTGCCGGAAAGCATCAGGCAGGTCCTTTATGGCTGAATCGCTCTTCATGAGAGCGGCGATCAGTGCGCTGTCCAGAGGGATATCACCGAGCGGGGTTCGGAAACCCGCGCAGTCGTAAGTGGCGACTCCAGTGAAAGGAAGATGATGGCTGGGACCTATTACAATGACTGAATCGAACTTTTGTCCATGAAGGGCCTTGAAGGAATAAGCGGCTACCTGCCCCGAGTAAACGTATCCGGCATGAGGCACAATGATCGCCACTGTCCGGCTCTTTGAATCGCGAGCAGGAACGCGGTCCAGATAGTCTTCGACCATTTTTCTCAGTTCCGGACCTGTCGCAGGGTACCATGTTCCGGCAACCACAGGATCGTGTATAATAGAGGATGGCCCTTGTCCGGCAAGCGATCCTTCGGGCTGCAGGGAAGACGTCAGGAAAAAAAAGGCCAAAAACGGTAGAAATCGACAAAAATTGGCTAATCTTCCGTGCATGACTCTTCTCCCGTGCGGTCGTTGGTTCGGAAAACAAACGTCAATTGAAGACTGATATTGATTTTTGATCCCGATTATAGAAAATCCAGTGAGTATGCGTCAATGAGTAAGTGCCCAATTTTTTAGGGGTCATTTTAACGAAATCTTACGAAAATGATAGAAAAATGGAGATTTCTACATACCGCCTTTTCGCAAATTACGGGCATGGTCGGCGGATACCTTTGATTTTACACGGAAAAGGTTGCCTCCAGATTTCCGTTTTCTTTCAATGACTTAGATGGTCATGAAGCATAACACCCGCTCATCCTTGAGCTATTTTTTCATTACTTCCTTCCTCGCGTTTCTTGCCCAAAACTGGGAAGATCAGCTTTGACGAATCCCCGGTCATTCACTAAAAATGTCAGCCACAGTATGGGGGCTAAGTTTTCTTTCCGGGGTTTTGTTTTTCTTCTATTCCAATTGCGTTTCATTTCCAGCACCAGGTTCTTCGACAGGGGCGCATGCGCTGGGGGGTGCTTGCGCCCTGCACTCCGGCTGTTTTTTGCTTTTTTTCGGGGAACGGGATGAAAAATCTATGGAGCACAAGTGGCAGGAAATCACCAAAAGGCTTCAATCGTGCTTGTCGAGGGGGCAGTACGATCTTTGGGTATCATCAATTGAATTCCTGGGGCTGGAAAATGAAACAGTAGCTTTGGGGTGTAAAAACCGGTTTCACGTCGAGTGGCTAAGGGAGAAGCTGGAGGCCAAGCTTCTTGAGGCGGTAAGAGATTTTTTCCCGCTCGTACGCCGGTTGGACTATCAGATGGTCAAAGGGAGGCAAGACCCGGAGGAATTTCCCCAGCCTGAACCTCCACGGCAGATTGTAATCGGTGATCTTATCAAGCGCTCGGGGCCGATTTTTAATCCGCGATTCACTTTCGACCAATTTGTCGTGGGGCTGTCAAATCAACTGGCTTTCGCCACCGCGAGAGGCTTGGCTCACGGTCAGCAGCTCTATAACAATTCGGCTTATATTCTGTCCGAGACGGGGCTTGGCAAAAGTCACCTTTCACATGCGGTGGGCAGCTACATATGCCGGAAGACACCCGAATTGAGGGTCCATTACGTAACAGCGGAACAGTTCGCCAATGAAATGATCTACTCACTAAAGAACGGCAACATTGAAAATTTCAAAACTAAGTTCCGCAGTGAGTGCGATGTTTTGCTGCTCGAGAAAGTGGAGTTTCTGAGCGGCAAGGAAAAAGTCCAGAACGAACTTGTTTATACCCTGGACGAGTTGATGGACCGGGGAAAGAGAATTCTGTATACAGGGAACACTCTTCCGAAGGACATTCCGAGACTTACTACCGAACTGCAATCCAGATTAGGCGGTATCCTCGTTGCGCCTATTGGACCTCCGGACTTCAATACCAGAATGGAGATCATTAGAAAGAAGGCTTTGGGGGAGAATGTCCATATGCCCCCGGAAGTGATCCATTTTATGGCCGAGCGGGTGACGGGGGACATTCGGCAACTCGAAAGCTGTCTGATAGGCATAATAGCGAAGTCGAACATACAAGGTGTTCCGGTCACGCTGAGCCTCGCTCAAGATATCACGGAGACCATGCTGGAAAGGCTTCCCAAGCTGACCATCGATCATATTCAGCAGGTTGTCTGCTCGTCTTTCAACATTTCGATGGAAGACCTGAAGTCATCGAAGAGACGCAAAGAGTTCACCACAGCTCGAAAGATCGGAATGTATCTGTGCCGGCGGTATACGACCGAATCGCTTGAGTCCATTGGAAAGTCATTTCAGCGGAGTCACAGCTCCGTTCTCTACGCCATAAACGAGCTCACCAAAGGGATGGAGAAGGAGAACAAGATCAAGAGGCAGGTCGAGCATGTCAGCCACCGGCTGGACGCGAGCTGTCTTGCATGAATGTGCACAGGTCGTTTCTCAAGTCTACAGAGAGCTGAGAAACCAAGCCTGCCATTGCTCCGGCAAACTCGTTCGGACCACTTGAACTCAAGGGGGGACTCTCATAATGGAAATGTTTTCGAAAAAGAACAGTGCGAGGTTTTTCCTGCCAAAGGCTGACTTCCAGGTCAAGGAGGGCGTGAGGGGATGCTCCGCTTTCTTCGAGGGCGAACCGATAGATCTGTCCTCCCATCCCATATTCGGCAGGCATGGGATTTCCTGCAGGTACGATACTTTCAAATACCTTTCCAAGAGAGAGATCGCGCATTAGGTTACCCGCCAACATATCTGCGGCGGGATTAACCCATTTGTAATGCGAGGAGAAGCGGACTTGAAGGGAAGGAGAAGTCGCAATCATCTCTTCACGGTCAAAAGGAGCGACGGCATTGAAAGGCCATATTCGCAATGTCCCTGCAAACGGCTTGTCGCAACTCGACGGCTGAAAGGGATATTCGATCTGGTAATAGTCAGGCCCAGGGGCGTTTGAGAAAAGCGATTCACAGCCAGACAGCGTGAATAAAAGACAAAAGTAAAAGGTAAAAAATAAAAAATTCCTGTCTTTTGCCTTTTTCCTTCTGCCTTGGTATTGATGCTTCCCGCTTTTGTTTTTCATGCTTTTCGCTTCCCGCTATCCGTTTCCGGCTCCCTGCTTCCGTTGCGTTAACCAAAAGCTAAAAACTAAAAACTAAGAACTCGAACCTACTTACTTTTGAACGGTTCCTGGGATCTGTTGCCCGGAAAAATCAGCCGGTTGGGCTGTTGCTTGACTTCCTGGACCAAAGAATTCAATTGGGCGATGAGGGCCCCAAGCTGCTGGAGGTCCGTTTCCAGCATATTGGCGGATTCGTTAACTTTGGTTCCCAAGTCTGAAAAAGCTGTCCCACCAGATTGGAGTGTCTCGTCAAATTGATCCGAAAGCCGTTTTAGAGTGCCGGGGGGCAAGGCGTCAAGCTGTTGTCTCAGCCGTTCCGAAGCTTGCCTGGTCGAGGCGAGCGTGGTCGTAAGGTCTTGCATTCCTTTATTGACACGCTCCTTGGACATTGCATTGGACAGTCTTGCAAAAAGGACTTCCGAATGCTGCGAGGCTTTTTTCAGTGCTGCAACCGTGTCCTTGAGGTCTCCCTGCGATGCTGACTGAGCACCCAGTTGTGTCAGCAGATTGTTGAACAATCCGGAAGTCTGCTTCCATGAACTCGTAAGACCCTCCAAGTCCAACGATATGAGTTTATCGTAGAGGTTTTGCAGACCTATCTCCAGAAGCTCCAGTTCGGAGGGGTATGACTGTATATAAGGATACTTGGTAGCAAAGGTAATCTTCGGGGTAAGTTGATCGATGTCTTCAGGGGCGGTGCCAATTTCCAGATAACGCAGTCCGGTCAAACCCTGCTCGTGCAACTTGGCGCAAATGGTATTGTCGACCCTGAAATCGGCCCTCAGTTTCATCAGTACCTCGATGAGCCGTCCGTCGGGGGCAATATCCACGGCATATACCCGGCCCACGGGAACACCCTTGTAGTTGACTACTGCGTCCGGTTGCAGTCCTTTTACGGAGACGCTGAAATAGGTGGCGTAAATCTTTGTGTTTTCAAACAGGATGGCTGCCTTGAGCCAGATAAGTGCTCCGGCTATCAACGCCAGGCAAGTCAGGGCAAACATGCCGATTCTGAATGGGCTGACCGTTCGGGCCAACTATTCTCCTCCCGATAAAAAAGCAAAAATAAAAAGGCAAAAGGATAAAAGCGTTTTTACCTTTTTACATTCTACTTTTACCTTATCCCGCTTGCCTGTGGAAAAAATCATGGACGCGTCGATCCGAGCTGTTTTCCAACTCGTCCGGTGGACCGGTCGCTATTATCCCCTGTGCGATGCCATCGACCATGATCGACCAGTCCGATATTGCTTTGATGCTGGGAAGGTCGTGGGTAATGACCACCATGGTTATGCCCAGCGTCCGGTTGAGTTCCAGCAGCAGGTTGTCCATTTCGGCGGCTATGACCGGATCGAGTCCCCCGGTGGGCTCATCGCAGAAAAGTATTTGGGGATCGAGTGCGATCGCTCTGGCCAGCCCCGCGCGCTTTTTCATCCCGCCACTAAGCTCCGCGGGATAGTAGCCTTCATACCCTCCCAGCTTCACCATTTCCAGCTTAAGACGCACAATCTCGGGCAGAATCTCTTCCGGAACAGTTGAAAATTCCTGGATCGGCAAAGCGACGTTTTCAGCAACTGTGAGAGAGCCGATAAGCGCCCCCGACTGGAAAAGCACTCCGATTCGTTTTCGCGCCCACTCGAGCCATGCCTCGGCGCCGGCACCGGAAACATCTTTTCCGTATAGCTCGACCCGGCCCTCCTTCGGTTTGAGCAAACCCGTCATACCTTTCATAAGAGTGCTCTTTCCGCTGCCGCTGCCTCCCAGGATAGTTACTATCCGGCCATGTTCGACACAGAAGCTTACGTTCTTCAATACTGTCTTTTCCCCGTAGCCGAGCGAGACATCTTCGACGCAAAGGGCATTGCCGGCCAGGGAACTCTCGGACGAAATTACGGACATGGGGCTATTCTCAATGAGATGTAAAATCTACCATCCTGATAGGTACTGAACCTTACCATCCTAATAGATAATACAGGACAGTCAATATGGCGTCGGCAAAAATGATGAGGAAAAGCCCACTTACGACCGCTGAAGTGGTCTGTTGCCCTACACTGTCTGCCGCCAGGCCGGTTTGGAATCCGCGAAAGCAGCCGACGAGCGCGATGAGAATTGCAAAAACCTCTGTCTTTAAGATACCTCCCGCAATATCCGTGAACGTGAGGGCCGAGTGAACCTCATACATGAAACTGTAAGCCGTAAGGTCCAGAAAGGCGCCTGAAACGACGATTCCTCCGATAATGCCGGCCAAATTGGCCCACATCGTAAGGAGCGGCGCCGCCATCATCAGGGCTATAACTTTGGGAAGAGTTATTAATTCAGTCAGATTGAAGCCCATTACGGCCAAGGCATCCAATTCCTCGCCAACTTTCATGGTCCCGATTTCGGCCGCGAAGGCCGAACCGGATCTGCCCGCAAGCAGCATCGCGGTGAATACGGGCGCAAGCTCGCGAGTCAGGGCCAAGCTGACGAGATCGGCCACCAAAATATTTGCCCCAAACTGCCTCAACTGGATCGCCGCCTGAAAGGTCATTACCAATCCTAGAAGGAACATAATCAGAAAGAGTATGGTCATGGCATCCGAGCCGGCCAACTGAAAATAATAGAAGGACTCCTTCCAGTGAAACCGTCCGGGCCGGCGAATGGCCCGACCGGCGACGGCAAGAACAGAACCGCAGAATCGGGCGTAATCTCTAAACTCGGTTGCCTGCGCGATCAGTAAAGAGCCAAGTCGAGTAACGAACGAGCCGGCTGATGGTGCGGCCTGCTGCTTTGGGGCCTCACCTTCGAGATATTCGAGGAAATGTTTTACAGGGGGTTGAACGGATTCGGTGCGAAGCCGAACGCCCTTACGGTCACATAGCCGCTGAATCGACCGCAAGAGCGCCGCCCCGGCGCTGTCCACCTTGGAAACCGCGGAAAGGTCCAGAACCAATGAGGCGTTCTGGTTTGAAATGACAAGGTCACTCAAACTTTGCCATGTTCGTGCTGCATTTTCGTAGGTCAGGGGAGCCTTGAAGGAAACGAGGATCTCGCCCTTCAAAGACGTCCCTGTTTCAAAGGGTAATCCTCCGTTCAAGAGGATATCCTTTCCAGCGGAGGTTTATTAACCCTCGTTGATTTTCTCTCTAAGAACGCCGGAGCACTTGAAGGTCACCACGCTGCGAGGTGAGAGAATGATGGGGTCGCCAGTCTGGGGATTGCGACCCCGGCGCTGGTTCTTCTCTTTGACGCTGAATTTGCCAAAGCCGCTTATTAGCACGTCTTCGCCATCTTCGAGGGTGTTCTTTATGATCTCGAACAGGGTATCAATAATCTGGGCCGATTCTGTTTTGGTAAAAATGTTTTTGGCAAACAAATTTTCGACGATGTGGGCTTTGGTCAAAGTCATAAATGTCCCTTTCCTTCGCGACACCGAAGCTGAGTCGTTCGGGTTTGGATTATTCAGTCTTATTGAATTATCATAAACTATTAAAGGATTATTCTCAGGTTTTCAAGCAAAAAAAAGACACCTTGGGCTGGAACTCCTCATTTTTAAAGACAAAATCGCTTTCCAGAAAATGAAAGAGAATTTCCTTCGGGAATCCGTCTAAAAATGGCGGTGCAGGGTTTCGAACCCCGGACGCTACGGATATGAGCCGTATGCTCTACCACCTGAGCTACACCGCCTTAGAACCTTTAATATCTAAATGAAATTGTGAATCGAGTCAATAGGATTCGCGCGTCCGCGATCGGCCGCCGGTTCACAGTTCATATGGAATCCCTCTGCTCCGGGCGAGGTCCATATAATCTAGTTCCCGATTGGGTTTGACAAAAATCCACCCTTCGGGTAAATGTCTTCAAGTTATTGATGAGAAGAGCTTTTTTGTGACTCTATGCCGGGGGCTACAGGGAGATTTAGCGTTGAGCCAGGGGCTTTTTGAACTGAAAGTGATCACCAGCTTTGCTGCTGCGCATAATCTGAGGGAATTTCGCGGCAAGTGCGAAAGTCTCCATGGACATAACTGGAAAGTCGAAGTGGTTCTGCGTGGGAAATCCCTGGAAGGAAACGGCATACTTGTCGATTTCGGCGAAGTGAAGGCGGCAACACGGGAAGTTCTGGAGGAACTGGATCATAAGTATTTAAATGAATTGCCTTTTTTTATGCAGAACAATCCTTCTTCAGAAAACATCGCCCATTTCCTGTTTGAAAGGCTTTCAGAAAAACTGAATGCCGGGACCAGGCGGCTTCATAGTGTATCCGCGTGGGAATCCGCCGATGCTTGTGCGACATATATGGAGTCCTGAGACATTCTTGAGCTGCACAAAGGAGTCTGAGATGGGACTTATGGACGAAAGGACTCGAAACCGCTACAAATGCCTTCCAGGGCGGCTTTCGGTTTTGTTGTCCTTTCTTGTGATTGCCGTCATCCTCATTTTCGGGGCATCAACAACCGTGTTCGCGCTCCAAAAGCCGGGGCTTTCAGAAGAAACCCCTTTGCAGCAGCCGTCTCAGGACCAACAGCCTTCGCCCCAGGAAAAAGCTCCTGCTCCTGAAAAGGAGCACAAGACGCCCTCGGTGCCGCCTGCGCGTAAGGGGGCAGGTCTGCCCAGAGAGGAACAGCACGCTCCTGAGTTGCCTCCGGGCGTATCGGAGCACGGACCGGCACATGGCGAAGCACATACAGGGGGGCATGGAGAGGAGCACGTAGAACTGCCGCAGATTTCCCCGATTCCCGGCGTGACTTTTGTCGATACTCTCATACAACTCATGGACTATGAGCTTAACGTCAGGTTTTTGGGCTGGAGGCCCAACGGCATCTTCTTGTGCAGATTTACCACCGAAGTAAACAATTACCAGCTTGGGGTACTCGAGGCCGTTCGGTTCACTATTGTTCGACTCAAAGACAGTCTTACCAGACTCGGCGAGGCGGACTCATACGATCCGGACCTGGAGCAGGCGCTCAATGACCTCTATATCAGCGCCGCATCGTGGTGGTTCCCGTCGGCTGAAAGTTCATACAGGCATGCGATCGAGCACCTGAAGAGATTCAAGACCAAACTTGAGACCGGACAGAGAAACTTCTATTACCGGCGCGACACGCTGGTCTCGCTCCTGTCAACCTACAAGGACCAGATGGGAAACGTCAACAGGACCCTGGTCATGCCGGTCGGATGGTGGAAATCGGAGGGTTACTTTTACTACGCCAGGGGAGTGGCCCACGCATATTATGAAATCCTGAAAGTCTGCCGGGTTGGATTCAGGAATCAGTTGGCCACGATGCACGGCGCTGATATAATGGACCAAATACTGCACGAACTGTCCATCGCCGAGAACATAGATCCCTGGATAGTTCTGGACTCCGATTTGGATGGATTTTTCGCCAATCACCGGGCCAACCTGAACGCACCTTTGAGTGAGTCGTTAGATCTTCTGGTGGTATTAAGTCTGCTGTAGATCAGCGGTCAGTGGCCAGTGGCACTGACCACTGACCACTGTTTTATTGCTGTCCAATATATAAAAGCATCTATTTGTGCGGGGTCCGTTCCGGTAAGTTTTGTCCAGATTTCGCAATATGCCAGAATTTGAGGCCGGTACGCTTCCATTTCCTTTTGCAGGAAATCTGCAATTGCCTCGCCTTCAACGGGTCTTGAAGTCTTAAAATCGATAAGCTTCCATCTTTCTTCGATCACGGCAGCAAGGTCGATTACGCCCGAGTAGAGCACGTCGCCCTGGCGTGCACACTCCGCGGGCCATTCGATTCTGCGGCGCTCCGGCGGCGTACTGTAAAAAGACTGGAGCCAGGGATCATCCAGACATGATCCAACCTCTGCAAGAGCTTGCCGGGCGATTTCCAGGGACTTGGAACGTTCAATTCCGATCCGGATGAGACTTAAGCTCACCCGCTGAAGCGAGGGCAAGTTCCCCGTTTTGCCGAAATTGGCCAGAAGCCGGTGAATCAGCGTCCCCCACTCTTTTGCCGAACAATGCACAGATGCAGGCTCTTCCGACGGAGCTTCCCGGTCGCCGTCAAGGCGAGTCTCGCCCGGGACTTCCATACCGGAAGGTGAAATGACGGTCAATGCGGGTTTTTCACGTTGGAACTTCGCCGGCGAAAATTCAGGCCGTGGGCCCTCATCCGGACGGCAAATCTGGAGTGAGCCGAAATCCGGTTCGAGATGCACAAGAAAACCATCTCCGCCGTGAGTCGATCTTTCCCATTCGAAAGGTGAAAACGCCGTATCGGTCAGTTCCGCTTCCTCAGGGCAGGAGATCCGGTCTATTCCGCAGAGGTTGTCGATGCCATAATATTTGTTAAGCCAGCCAAGTGGACTCTCCCCGGAACTTGAAAAGGAGTTTCCTTTCTTTTTTACGAGCCCGCTCATAACCAGTTCGTGTCTTGCTCGCGTAACCGCAACGTAAAAGAGCCTCCTGGCTTCGCCCAACCGGCGTCTGGAACGAAGTTTCCTGAGATGTGCATATAGGGGGTCTCTTTCGCCCGTTAGACGGTCCGGTCTTGAGGCTAGTAGATAATCGCCCGAACAGGGTGACCGCTCGATCATGTATGGAGGCGGAAGGTCTTTTCTTTGGCTCTCCGGGTTCCAGTCCATAAACGGGATGAATACCGCATCGAACTCCAGCCCTTTGGCTCCGTGAACGGTTGAAAGAACAATGCCGGAGCCGGCGGTGTCCGGGTCCACGGGTTCATAAGCCTTATCCAGAAGCTGCTCCAGCCGTTCAAGAGTGCGGACCGGCTCGCCCTGTTCAGCCTCGCGGAGCAGATGAAAAAATCGGCGGCAGCAGTTGAGACCACGGCTTCCCCATTTCGAAACCGCTATATGAGCCCCTTGCAGTTCAAGCCACGCCGATTCGACGACATCGGCAAGCGGCAATCGGCCGACGTGCTGCCAGGCGCCGGTTAGCGCTTCCCTGAAAGATTCCGTTTGCTCATCGCGCTCCGAAAAAGCGTGAATTTTCTCAATCCAAAGAGCGGGTTGCTCGCGTGATATGGCAAGGATTCTATCAAAATCCAGGCTAAACCAGGGACTTCGAAGCTGGGCCGCCCAGGCGAGGTCGTCATGGGGCAGAACTATTCCCCGGCAAAGCTGCCAAAGGTAGAAAACTTCAGGCCTTTCCTGAAGCTTCAATCCTTCCTTGACCTGGACCGGGACATTCTTTTGCTGAAGCGCTTCCAGGTAGAACGTCAGATGGGTACGCGAGAAAAGAAGAATTGCCGTTTGCGAATCGGCTCCGTTTACCTTTAGATGTTGGGCGATTCTTCCTGCCAGCCATTGAGCTTCCCTTTTTCTCGCGCACTCGCGATCAGGCCATTCCATAAACAGGGTAAGCTCAATGGGCGCAGGGTCCGGACGAACTTGCGTTGTCGGTGAGGGTTTTGCCGGACTGAAAGGAACTTCATCGAATTCAGGTTTGGGTTCAGCCATGACCGCTTCTTTGAAGATCCCGTTGCACCAGTCGATGAGATGTGGCTGCGAACGAAAGTTTGTGTCGAGTACGAGAGCTTCGAGGCCAATATTTCCTCCCTCATCGAGTGGCAACCCCTGCCTTGCATCCAGGAACAGCTTAACTTCCGCTTTGCGGAAAGCGTAGATCGACTGTTTCGGGTCGCCGACCAGAAACAGGGTTCGACCGTCTCCATCCGACCAGCCCGAACACAGCTTCCGTAAGAGATCCCACTGTTCGCGGCTGGTGTCCTGAAATTCATCGACCAGTATGTGCCGGATCTGCTGGTCGAATATCAACTGAAGGTCGGAGGGGGCTGCAGAGTCAAAAAGACGCAAAGCGGCAAGCTCCAGTGCCGGATAATCGAGCGCCCTTTTGGCGCGTCTCGAGGACTCATGGATTTCGAGGACCGAATGCAGCAGAACGACAAGGTCCCACAGGGTGTCAGGGTCCGTCACCGGTGCGTCGGAAGAGGGAAGCAGGCGGACCTGGTGGAGTCTTTGAGCGGTTTCCACAGGGATATTCTGAATGGCGCAGCCCCAGGTGGTCTTGGAAAATCCGCTGTAGAACCCCGTTTTTGGTCCAAGCCTTCCTCTGATGCCGCCTTCTTTGGTGAGGAAAGTTTCCGCCAGGCAAATCCACTGGGAAAGGTCTTCCCAGTGCGGTCCGGGAATCCTGGTTGGAAGAGCACAAACGGCCTCTGCACCGGCATCTCTCTCCTGCTCTATGAATTCGGTCCATCCGCATCCCAGCTCGCATCTCTCGAAGGCGGCCCTGAGCGTTTTCAGTTCTGATTCAACCATTTCACGCACCCTGGCCGCAAGGCAACCGGACGTGCGGTCGCGGCTGAGCACCTCCACCAGGTCTGCCAGCGCCCCTCTTCTTTCCACCAGGTCCTTCATCTCATTTGCCAGGGCCCGCCACGAGTTATTCAGATAAAGGAGGCGGTTCATGAGGGCGCGACGTGCCGCATCCCCTTCTTTGCGAGAAGCGATTCGCTGAAGCGCCTCATTAACGATCTCGTCAAGGAAAATCCCCTGTTCGTTTTCATCGAGAAGACTGGACCCGGGGGCTATTCCGGCTTCGAACGGCGCCTGGGAGACAACCGCGTAGCAAAAGGAGTGAAAGGTGCGGATCTGGAGAATGTCCCCGGCCAGCAGAAGATCTTCAATCTTGTTGTGGGCAATGAGGGCTTTTGCGGCGTAATCGAGCAATTCTGCATCCGACGGGTTTTCGGCAGATGCGCCTCTCTTTGCACGATCGAGACAGCCTCTCACTCTTTCGCGCATTTCGGCAGCAGCCTTTTTCGTGAAGGTGAGCGCGAGGATCTGGCGAGGATGCCCTACGAGTCCCAGAAGGCGAAGAAACCTGGCGACCAGCAGAAAAGTTTTACCCGAACCGGCGGGGGCGGTAAGATGAAAGCTGCCCCCCGGCTCCAGTGCCCTGCTGCGTATCTGAGCATCTTCAAGAACCATAGAGTTTCTAGTCGCTGGTTTTTAGTTTTTGGTTAATTGACAGCCTCTCAGGCTTGCAAACTCCGCTTAAGAAGTTCTTTGGCATGCTCCCGCACCTTCTCCGATATGGAAATCCCTCCCAGCATTCGGGCCAGTTCTTCCGGGCGCTCCGAATCCGTCAGCATATTGATGGTGGTGGAGGTCTCATTTCCCTCAGCCTGTTTCTTAACCAGGTAATGGAATCTGCCGTAGCATGCGATCTGGGGAAGGTGAGTGATGCAAATGACCTGATGACGTTCCGAAAGCTTGCTTAATCGAATTCCGACGAGTTCTGCCGTACGACCGCCGATTCCGGCGTCTACTTCATCGAAGATGAGCGTCTCGGCTTCTTCCTTTCTTCCGAGCAGGCTCTTCAGGGCAAGAAGGATCCTGGATAGCTCCCCCCCGAGGCTATCCTGACCAGGGGCTTCAACTCTTCTCCCGGATTCGCGGAGAGCAGAAACTCTATCCGGTCAATCCCGGTTGGAGAAAATAAGGGAGGATTTTCGTCCTCGCCTGAAAAGCGCACGTAAAACTGCGCCCGCGGCATATCCAGCTCGATCAGGTTTTTTGAGACTTCCGCAGAGAGTCTCTCAGACGCCGCGCGCCTTTTTCGCGAAAGCTCTCCTGCCTTCTCGGTGTAGGCCAGGCACAGGGTTTCGATCTCCCTTTCCAATTCCTCTTCCCTGAGGATCGATTCATCGCTTTTGCCGGCCATTTTTCGGAGTTCTTCCAATCTGGCCAGCATCGTGTTTGCGTTCAAACCGTATTTCTTCCCGAGTCTGCTCAGGAGTGCAAGCCGCTCTTCTATGACGGCAAGCCTTGAAGGGTCGAAAACTATCCGCTCTGCATAGCGCTTCAACGCGTGAGTTATCTCTTCCAGGTGGATGCGGGCCTGACGAAGGTATTCGCCCAGGCTTCCCTGAGACGGATCGACGCTCAAAATCGACTCCAGGTCTTTTTCCACCTCCGAAAGACGTTCTAAAATGGCGCCCTTGTCTGAGTAGAGAGCGCTGACGGCCCTTTGAGAGGACTGAGCCAATGTGGCGGCGTTTTTCAGAATCTCCCGCTCCTGACCGAGATCGGCATCCTCGTTTGGCCGAATCTTTGCGGATTCAAGCTCTCCGATCTGGAACCGCAAAAAGTCCATTTGGGCTGCTTTGTTCTCCTTGGCGCGCCTCATCCGAGAAAGTGAGTCGCGTTTTTCCTCCCATGCCGTATGGATCTTTCGCACCTCGAAGCGAACTTCGTCGAGATCCGCGAAAGCGTCGAGAAGACCGAGGTGAGTTTCTGGATCGAGAAGAAGTTGATGTTCGTGCTGACCGGATACCGAGATCAGAAGAGGTGAAAGGTGCTGGAGTTGCTGGACGGATGCGGCCTGGTCGTTTATGAATACCCGGTTCCGCCCGTTCCTGGCGATGCTCCTGCGGATCACCAACTCCGGACTGAAGTCGATCCCCCACTCGCTGAGATATTGTTCGCAAAGGCATCCGGACGGTTTGACCTGCATGACCGCCTCAACACTTGCCTCAGCGGCCCCGGTTCGGATCATCTCACTTGAGGCGCGTGCCCCAAGGATGAGGTTGACGGCGCCAACCAGGATCGATTTGCCTGCACCGGTCTCGCCTGAAAGGACATTGAATCCCTCGTTAAAGCTTATTTCGAGATCGCGGATTATGGCGTAGTTGTGGATTGCCAAATTAGTCAGCAATGTTCCAGGATTCCTTCCTCGTGATTGCGTACAATTCTATCAGCAAAATGCTCCAAGGGACAACGGAATTGGCGCGATGAGTTTGTCGTTACAGCTCGACAAAGGTCCAGCGCGTAAGTGAGCGCGAAATCGCTTGACAGGCGTCTTTCTCATATGACATAGTTCATCCGATATTGTATATCCGGTCGAGAAGGAACAGTTCAAAAAACCCGTCGCTAACTTCCTGATTATCCAGCAGAAACTTCACATACTTCCGTTCGAACGGGAACTGTGCGTCTCCTTGATTTACAGCGTTGCGCTTCTCCTTACATCGATTGGCAATCTCCACCGGACTGTGCAGGTCTGAAGGTCAGGGCACTGCGGCAATACCGCCGCAAATTACACACATCCCAACATCAATCGACACAGGAGGTTTTTTTATGGCGCTCGACACCATTTACAGGGACCTGATGGCCATAAACGCAATGAACGACGATAACGAGAGAGCAGTCCAATCCCAGGCACTTTTCGAGAAGTTGAATCACATGGAAATACCTGCCGGCTTTAACTGGGTTGCTGAGATTTTTGAAGGGATGCATGTAAGGGAGCGAGGCAGCCAACTCGCTCTTTTATGGGTTGATTTGAGTACCGGTCAGGAGCGTCGTTACACGTATTCCGACCTTGCCGCGGAGGCCAACAGACTGTTGAACTTTTTGCGGGCACAAGGTCTGGAAAAGGGGGACAGTGTATACATGATGGTCCCGTCGGTCCCGGAAACCTGGTTCGCAAACATCGCTTCCATTAAGGGAGGGCTGGTGGCTGTGCCCACGGCGGATTCGATGACTGTGAGAGAGCTTGAATACCGATTTGAGACCTATCCTCCACAGGCTGTGATGGCAGATCAAAATTCGGCCAAACTGATTGACCAGGCGCTGGAAAGCGTTAAAGCGCGCCCCAAGGTCAAGATCGTTCTGGGCGAGGCGGAGGGTTGGAAAAGTTTCACTGATGCGGGCAGAGAAAGTCCGACAGCCGAACCGGCCCCAACGAAAAGCGGCGATGTAATCCTGTGCTTCTTTACTTCCGGCACGACCGGGTTGGCAAAAAGGGTCGCCCATACCGCGATCTCTTACCCTGTAGGTCATCTGTCCACGTCAAACGTTATCGGCATTAGGCCGGGGGACATCCATAACAATCTGAGTCAGCCCGGATGGGCCAAATGGGCATGGAGCACATTCTTTGCTCCCCTCAATATGGGTGCGACATCAACCGGATTCTACCAGGGCAAGTTTGAAGGAAGCAGGTACCTGGAAGCCCTCTCCGAATACAAGGCGAATGTTTTCTGTGCTCCGCCGACTGCATGGAGGGCCTTCATGCTGCTCGATCTCAGCAAGTTCAAGTTTGAGGCCCTGAGAGAATCCGTGAGTGCAGGAGAGCCCCTCAATCCCGAAATTATTCAGAAATGGAAAAAACATACCGGGACTGAAATCAGGGATTTCTATGGACAAACCGAATCCACGGCGATGATCGGCAACCCTCCGTGGTACAAAGGCAAGGTCGTCCCCGGATCGTTCGGGCGGCCCACATTCCTCTACGATGTTGCCCTCGCTGACGATGAGGGTAACGAAATCACCAAGCATGACGAAGTCGGACACATCGTGATCAAGATGGACAGGTGGCGCCCGCTGGGGTTGTTTGACCAGTATGTGGGCGATGCCGGCAAAATGAAGGAGGTCTTCAAGAAAGACTACTACTACACAGGCGACAGGGCCTCCTTCGACGAGAAAGGGTACTGGTGGTTTGTCGGTAGAGCCGATGACGTAATAAAGTCATCTGATTACCGTGTCGGCCCGTTCGAAGTGGAAAGCGCGCTCGTGGAGCATCCCGCGGTTGCGGAATCGGCTGTTGTGGGCAGTCCCGATCCGCAAAGGTGGCAACTGGTAAAAGCCTTTGTTATTTTGAAGCCGGGCTTGGAACCTTCACGCGAACTCGCTTTAGGGATTTTTAAACACTGCTCGAACGTACTTGCCAAGTTTAAAATGCCACGGATTATCGAATTTGTGCCCGAACTTCCAAAGACAATCAGCGGGAAAATCAGGCGAGTGCAGCTAAGGCAGTTGGAAAAAGAGAAGAAAGAGAAAAATGAGAAGGGATCACAAGAATACTTCTACGCTGAATTTCCGGAGCTCAAGTCATCGTAACGCTTGGTAGGAGCGGCTTCCATCCGCGACTATCCGGAACAGGCTCTACAGTAAAGTAATTCCGGTGCAGGTCACTTGCCCGGCAAAACAATTCGGGCCGCTCTACCACCACTGCGGGAAAGCGGCCCGATTTATTTGCAGGCTAATCGAATAACTTTATCCCATCGCACTTGCACCGGAATCACTGCTGTTGCACCGGCGGTTTTTTCTTGTCCGGTTGTTCTCCAGGCGGACGTGTTCCACCGCCACCCGCTCCTGCAGGGGGACGTGCCGCCGCCGGCGGCTGCCGGACATCAGGCTTTGACGCGGGCGTGGATTGCGGACGAGTTGCGGGGGACGGCGGTTGGGTTACCCCCGCGCCCGGCGGTCTCGTTGCACCCGGAGTGGTTGGTTGAGTCCTGGGAGACTGGATCTCCGGACGCGTTCCTGTCGGCGCTCCACCACCTGCCGGCGGACGAGTTGCGGGAGGCGGCGGTTGGGTTACCCCCGGAGCCGGCGGCCGAACGCCAGCGCCCCCCACTGGCCCTCCTGCCGCAGCCCCGCCTGCTTTTATCGCAGGCGAAGCCGTAATCGGCTTGGTGTTCTGCATTATTTGCACCGGTTTGAAAGATACCTGATTTTTGGGAGCGTTTACCTGGTTCGGAGGTACCAGTTTGTTAGTCAGCGTTGTCGGGGGCGGCACTGTCGCCTTTGCCGCCGGGGCCGCGGTCCTGGATGATGTTACGGCCTGCTTTAGCGTAGCCGCCGTAACGCTTTTGGCCGCTGTGCTTGCAATCTGCTGGTTCTGGGCGACCCTCTGGGTCACGGTAGAGTATGGTTGTACATTAGGCGTCTTGTTTACGAAATTATACTTTGCAGTTGTCTGATTGTAGTTGTTAATCACCGTATTGTTCACTACCGGAGCGGTATGGAAGTTGTTGATGATAGTCGTTTGATTGATATTTGTCACCCTCACCGAACTATAGCTGGGCACGGAATAGAAGGATGCCTGGGGCACCACAACGGCGGCAGATAAGAATGCGAGGCGGCCGATTGAGATTGACACGACAGGGGCTCCGGGGGCGACGACAACAGCCGCAGGTCCCCATAGATGGTGCGCGTAATAGACTTCTGTCGGGGCCAGCGGGACCCAGCCTGCATTTGGGCCGGAGCTTATCCACGCGACCCTCCCCGGATACCACGGAATAATCGGGGCTACCGCGACTCCGACGACCGGGGCAGGCGGCGCCCAGTACCAACTGTTTCCGACGAGTATCCAGTTGCCATAATGCATGGTAACGTATCCGAAAGATTCTTCGGGTATCCAGACCTGATCTCCATAATAGTCGGTCCATCTTCCAACCGTAAACGGTTGCCAGCTTTCTTGCACAGCCGCAGGTCGCCAGACTTCCCGTACTTCGCCCTGGTATTCAACCCGTTCCCACTTTCCGGACTCATCCAGATCGTATGCTTCGTCTTCGAGTTGGGGCGGCAGCCGTTTTACCGACTCGCCTTTGACCTGAACTCTTTTAGCCAGAGTTGCGTCACGGGAAGCGTTCCAGTCGTCCCACTGAGCGTCCAGTTTGCCCTCTCCGTTCGCCACCTGAGTCGCGTCGGCCAGTATCGACGCGCCGCCGGGTGTGACCTCATACCTGGCGTTGCTTCCCTGCTGGAAATAATCAACCCGCCCGCTCAGGGCGAGGACTTCGACTGACTGATCGCCGGCGTAAAGATCGAATATTGAACCGGGCTCTGCCAGAACATAACCAAAAGGGGTCGTGACTTTGAGCATTCCATCCGAATTCCTGTTGTAGAACCGCGCTACGCCCGATGCCACATCCAATTCGGAAGCGTCACCCTTGAGAACTATCAACTGAATTTGGGTGCTCGGCCCAATCCTGACCAGGAGGCGATTTGGAAAAACGAACTCGGCTTTCGCGGAAACGTCGGAATACAGCGCGTCCTCCAAGCCAAATGGAGCGTCCTTCCTGACGATGACCCAGTCTTTGGTTTCCGGCACATAGCGCAGGATCTCCCCTTCGAGATGGGCGATGCGCCCGACCAGAATAGGCTCCTGCTGAGCCCCGGCGCTGGTCGCAAAGGGCGATGCCAGGCAGGCTGCAACAATCACAATAGCCGGCCAGGTCCATTTTCTCCGATTTTCCATTAACTCACTCCTTTCGATTGGGAAAAACACCTGTCTAAAGTTTATCACTATAGACGAAACTGCCGATGAAGTGGTCGACAAATATAATGGAAGTTCGCGATTATGCACTTGACACAAGGAGGGGTATTATGATTTTCTATGGGAACGGTGAATCTCATCTCGACTTGCTTTGCCTTTGGGGATTTGAAAACCATGAACCCAGAATATTTACAGGGTACGATTACGGTGATAATAAGTGTGTTAGGAGGCATTATGTCTTCACGCCTTCCTTCTAAAAACCATAGTAATATTTGGACATGGATCTTTCTGGGATTAGGAATGGCTGGATTCATTAGTATGCATTATAGTATTTCTAATAAGGAACTAAGTGAACAACGTAATCACGAACTATCACTCACTAATCAGCAAATACTACAAAGCAATCAAGAGTTATTGAATAGCAATCAAAAACTATCGCAAGATTTTCAAGACACTAAGCAATATCTTGTAGACTCTTTAGCAAAGACGCCAATAGAAGTGCCAAACTCTAGCAGGACACAGACGTACACTACATTTAGTTCAGGCGGTGCAGTGGCTGGTGGCTCATCCGATCAGAAAAGCGAAAGCAACGTTAGAAATCTCACGGCTAACTTCGAAGGCAAGAGCACTACCAATGGTGTATCCATAGGCTGGGTGATTGATGTGAAAAGGCTAGTATTAATACTAAAGGAATCTGAACCTAGTTCAGCATCAATCATAAGCGACACAACACGCGAGGCTCGCGATTTTGCCAAACACTTAGAAACCGGACTTCGGATAGGGGGATGGACAGTTGCTGGAGATAGTTTTTCCGATCCAGAATTTTTCTCTGGTTCCTTGGCAATAGAGGTATCTTCTAATCCAGCGTCGGCGAACGATCATTCATCTCAAGAAGCGAAAGCACTATTGGACATCTTAAAAACACAGTTTAATATAGAAGGCACCCTATACCAAGTTGATGTGAAATTCCCTCCCGATTTCATGCAAATTAAAGTAGCAGGGAATAGATATAACTGAGAGGCTAGGCTGATTTTGCTGTTAATTCTTTAAACTCCATTTTGGGAGCATTGAGCAATCTCATGAGAGTGTCACGGAAAAGATACGCATTGTCACGACCATTGAATCTCCACTCAAATTCATCAAGGTAGGCGTCCATATGCTTTGTGCTGATTTGATGATAAGAACCTACGATAGAACGCTTAAAAAGGGACCAAGCGTTTTCTATGCTATTCGTATGGACGTCTCCGCGTACCCACTCTTCCTGACTGTGCTTTACGGCTTCATGCCTATAGCCAGCTTTATCAAGATGCGTATAAGCTTGGAGTTCATCGGTCATTATTTCAGAACCTTTGCAGACTCTATCATTAATAACACCCCAAAGAATCTTCTTCCCCGTAGAAGGAATTGTCTTTGCTTCAAACTTACCTTGTCTTTGGATCAGCCCCATGACCGGTTGCTTTTCATATGGTCCGCGTTTTCTACGCTTATCATATTTACCGCCTATGTAGGTTTCGTCTACTTCTACTATGCCCTTAAGTTGAGGAGAATCAGAATCTTGCAGCATGGCCCTTCTGATGCGATGGCAAAGATACCAAGCAGTCTTATAGCTTATACCCAAACTTCTTTTAAGCTGGTTGGCAGAAATCCCTTTTTTGGATTCACACATCAGGTAGATAGCGAGAAACCACTTACAGAGCGGCAGGTGGGAATCGTGAAAGATTGTCCCAGAAGTAACCGAAAATTGGTAACGGCAGGCATCACAATCAAATTGGCCTCGCTTCTTTATGCGGCTTATCTTGTTCGATCCGCAACGAGGGCATTTAACTCCATCCGGCCATTTCAGGGCCTCCAGCCTGTCGCGGCATTTGGCATCATCGCTATATTGTTCAATGAGACTCATCAAATTAACGTCCACGGAGCACCTCCATGAAAAACAAGGAACCAAAGCACCCTAAAAATATGACCAGCGATGAGTTGATCGCTGACGTGTTCCACCCGAAAGCTGTCAAACATATTAAAAGGCATGTCCAGAACCTCGATGCCGAAAAGGAAAAACCGTCGGAAAAGAAAAATTAATCACCCACAAACCCAAGATAGCACAGGAGAAGCCTTGTGTTAAGTATATAATCGCGTGGAAGTTCTGTGGTAAAGAAAGGACCGCGTGCTTAGTATTGCCTGAACATAGGATAGGCCCTTTTCAGTGGCCCGCAGAGCAAACCTCATGAGAAACTTTGAAATGGAGGAGCAATGAAGAAGGCAGGTTTTTTGGCGGTGTTCGTTTTGGTTATCGCTTTATTGGTTTCATGCGCCGAGCAGGGCAGAGAAGAGTTGGCGGGAACGTGGCAAAGGCAGAACGGAACTGACACGATCAGCTTCTCATTGGACGGAAAAGTGCAACTGGTGAGCAGTTCCGCGACCATCAGCACTGTATACAGGCTGAACGGCAAGGGCGATTTTCAATTGGACCTGGGGATTCTTGGGACCGTCTCAGTCAAATACTCCGCCTCCAAAGACGAGCTTACGCTTACCGACTCCAATGGCAAAGAGGTCAAATACCTTCGCGTCAAAGAGGAACACAAGGGTGCCGGGGAACAAGGCAAGTAACAGAGGCATGAGTGCAAAGCAAAGAGCAGGAAGCGAGAAGTTATGAGGAAAGGCATTTTTCGCGCTTCTCGCTTCCTGCTCCGACTTCCTAGAACGTAGCAGTCAGGTTTATTCCCCCGACAACATGTGTGGAATCTTTGTCCAGCGAATTGGCTTCGAGGTAGTCTGAAGCTTGGCTGGTTAACGGCAGCCAGACAGCGATTTTCGGGGCAATTGTAACATATTTGCCTATTGGAAACTTCACGTCGGCGGTCAACTCGGCGGTATGGAAATTCGAATAGGTCCCGACCGACCCGGGGGCGCCGACAGCAGCGCCAAGGTTCAAATTATTGTTATCCTGCGGGAGAAAAAGGTATCCAAAGCTTGCGCCCAGGTCCACGGTGGCTCCCTTGCAAAGACAATCGACCGGAATGCTCTTGGTGAGGTCTAATTCGAGCCATACATCAGCGGCGTGAGTTACTTCCCCGTAGGAAGTGAAGGCTACCGTGAGCCACGGGAAATTATAGCTGACGCCGCCGTATAGTTCGTCCTCGTCGAAATTGCTTATCGGTTGTTGGAGACCGTAGTATATATTTCCGAACAGCACCGAAAAGTTCGGATAGATCTCTTTGGTATATGAAAGGGTGAAGTCTGTCTCAGTCCACTTTGCGTTGCCCACTTTTTGTCCGGGTGCTACGGGGTTCGGCACTTGTCCTTCCAAGGTCATAAGCGGATTGTCGCTGTGGCGGGAGGTGTCGAAATTGCCCCAGATACTCGCTGAAAAGCCGCAATATGTGGCCGTGAACGAAGGTTGGATAACGGCGCTGTCTTTACTTTGCGCGGCGCCACGGAATATGTACTGGTTCAGGATATCCGTGGAAAGCGAAAATGACGGCACAGTGGGTTTTTCTTCCGCCGGCGCCGGCGCTGTCACCTGGTCGTCGGCCAGCGCAGCCACGACGGGAGTGAAGATAGTGCAGAGCAAAACGATGCAAACGAGCGTCTTTCTGATGTTCAATGCGTTCATTTCATAGCCCCTTTTTGATGTGAATTGGAATGGAACTTGCCTCCTCGAGGTGTTTGTTTCGTTTACGCGACCGGGCAAAAAATCACCCTGTCATTGCCTGACGGCACTCGGCCGGATCGCAAAGACATTGCCAACTTTACCCATAAGTATAGATTTCCATATGAGGGTGAATATTGCGTTGAGCAGATTTCGCGCCAATCGGCGCTGCACCCGATATGATTTATGACAACAGCCCGTCCCATGTGATGTAAGATACTGAAATGGTGGTCTAAATTGCAAGAATATTCGAATGGGAGATTTGTCCCGTTCGTCATTTTGAAGCTGGATGAGCAGCACCGAAACGGTACGAAAACGTACTATGATGAGTTGCTGAGCCAATTTTGTAGCAAAATCGAACCTGTAGGATTCAGGAGAGTTCAAATGGATGAAGATGAAATTTTGGAAGCACTCGCTGAGGATTTCTTCCAGGGCTGGAATGTTTCTGCAACCGGCGGAGGATTTCTGATTACAACGGATTGGGTCCTCCCGAATAACGAGAGAATCGAAATACACGTGCGAAGAGTCGGAGATAGGGACGACCTCTTTGTAGTTACCGACGGAGGGGACCTGATAAACTATCTTTTTTCACAGGGCGTAGACCTTACACGGGACCGTGACAGTCAGCGTATCCTGAGCGGGATAGCGGAAAACAGATCCATAGAGGTTACCGAGCACCAGTTGGTCAAGGGCGCAAATGAGGAAGAGATCGCCGGAGCGGTTCGTGTTTTGCTCGAAGCCGTCAAGGAAGCCTCATTCTCGCTTTGGCACAAAATTAGATCAAATCCGGAAGACTCGCTGCATTAGAAAGGCAATTACAAATTTAGAACGATCTCATTCTCGATTCATAATTGTAACTACTCGGTCTCTTCCTCCGCGCTGAGAATTTCTTCGGTGTCGGTGACCTCGCCTTTCAGGAAAATAATGCCGAGCGGCGGTAGAGTCGGCAAAATCGAATAATTGTGGCCATGGCTGGGCATCGGCAGGGGATCCAGCCCTCCGAGATTGCCCAGTCAGGACCCGCCGTAAATTTTTGCGTCGCTGTTGAGAATCTCGGACCAATGGCCTTCCCGGGGGACTCCAAACCGGTAGTTTTTTCTCGGCGCCGGGGTAAAGTTGGCCTCCACCATACATTCGGTTGAGGTCCTGGACCCATTTTTGGACTCCCTGGTGCACGGGATAATCGAGAAGGTCCCAACTCAGGCTATGCTCGTGGTACCACTCGTCCCACTGTCCGAATTCACCCCCCATAAAGATGAGCATTGTGAACGTGCCCTCCGGGGCTGAAAAAGTATGCGCCGGATACGAAGCGGGCGAAGTTCACGAAGGCTATGAGATAATGGAGTTAGCCGTATTTGACAGATTTGCCCTAAGCGGTAATAATAGCTCCGCAAAATGGAGGACGGAGCGTACAGGGTTTTTGTCTTTTCACTTTAATTTCTTGCATTCCGATGGGGTCGTGCTTCCATGAAAACTGACGTCGAGAAGATGCGCGAGCGCCTGGAAAACCTCAAGGAATGCTTCAGGATATCGGGCCTTATCAATTCAAGTCTGCAACTCGACCAGGTGCTCGAAAACATCATGACGACTTCACGTTCGATCCTCAATGCAGATGCGTGTAGCCTTATGCTGGTCGATGAAAAGAGCGGTGAACTGGTTTTCGAAGTGGCTCAGGGGCCCGTTGCAAACAAGCTCAAGGGAGGCATGAGAATTAAAAGAGGACAGGGGATAGCCGGGAGCGTCTATGACACGGGCGAGCCGCTTTTGATAGAAAATGCTTACGAGGACTCCAGATTCAACAAGGAATTCGATCGAATGACCGGATACCGCACGCAAACGATCCTGTGCGTGCCGCTCAAGATCAAGGAAAGGGTCATAGGTGTATCGCAGGTAATAAATAAGCTTGACGGATCGAGTTTCAACGGGGAAGACAAGGAAACACTCAGCCTGCTGTGCGCTAATGCTGCCATCGCGGTCGAGAATGCGCGCTTGCACGACGAAATTGTTCGCAGCCGGCTGGTCGAACAGGACCTGGCATTTGCCAGGAGCATTCAGTTGAGTTTTTTGCCGCAGGAAATGCCAAAGCTCCGGGGGTTTCGGTTTAGCGCCCATTACCAGCCTGCCCGGCAGATCGGTGGGGATTTCTATGACTTTATACCTCTCGATGACGATCATATCGGCGTGCTCATCGGCGATGTCTCCGGCAAAGGTGTGTCAGCCGCACTTTTTATGGCCAGATTTACCACCGATTTTCGCGTCCTTGCGGTCCGTGAAAAGGACCCTGAAAAGCTTATCAGTCGCATCAACAATAGCGTGTGCGCTCAAAGCTGCCAGGGAATGTTCATAACTTTACTTTTTTTAGTACTCAATAAAAGCAGCGGCGAGGCCGTTTACGTAAACGCGGGGCATCTTCCTCCCATTATCTGGAATAGCTCCGAGCGTGAGTACGTTACTGTGCGCGGAATAGGCGGGCCCCCGATCGGGATAGTGCCCGATTTGCATTACGCGTCCGGAAAATTGTCGCTTAGTCCCGGCGCGTGCATTTTGCTTTCAACCGATGGGCTCGTAGAAGCGAAAAACGACCAGGGGTGCCAGTTCGGATGGGAAGGAATCGAAAACTGCCTGACGGCAGGGGCTTCAGATGTCGAGTCTGCAAAATCCCGCATATCTTTTTCGGTTTCTCAGTTCGCCGGGGAGTGCCCTCAGTCTGATGATATAACGCTGGTCCTGGTTGGGTTCGCGGCATCTGGACACTCCAGGCAGCACTTGAGACAGCGCGTGCGGTCGGCCTCAGGCGCTGCGGGGCCGAATTTATTAAGCGAGCCCCGCAAAAAGGGATAACCAGGAGAAACAGTTGACATTTGCCGGTTTTAAAGGTCCTGTTATTCTCGACATACCTGCCGATCCGCCCGCCATGTTCATCGTTAGGGCGGTTGTAGAAAAAATATCGGCCAGAATAGGCTTTGGGACCGAAGAAACGGACAAACTGGTCCTTGCCGTGGACGAAGCCTGTACGAATGTGATCCGGCACGCCTATAAAGACAGCAGCGATGAAAGAATCGTCATTACTTTCAGGGTAGTGCCGGGGGGCGCTGTCCCTCTCGCCGGCGGAGGGGGTGAACAAGGCATGGGTCGCGATTGTTTTGAAATCGCCATTCGGGATTTCGGGAGCGGAGCCGACCCGGCGACATTCCGGGGTCGTGATTTGAACGAAATCCGTCCCGGAGGACTTGGCATTCACTTCATCAAATCGGCGGCGGACAGGGTGGAATATGATGCCCAGTCAAGCGGGGGAATGCTGCTAAAGCTTATGAAATTCTTGCCGGGAGAGGAGAAGACGCAAAATTGAATATTAAGGTCAATGAAACAAAACCAGGCGTATTCGTAGTGTCCCTTGAAGGTGACCTCGATATGAGTTCATCCCCGCAGGTCAGGAACTCTCTGTTGCCCATTTTCCGGAAGAAAGTGTCTCACGTGATAGTGGACCTCAGCGAAGTTCCGTATATAGACAGTTCGGGGATAGCCACCTTCGTGGAAGCGCTCCAGCTTTCGCGCAAAAGCGGGGTCCGGTTCTCTCTGGCCGGCGCCTGCAAAAGGGTTGAATCCATCTTCGACCTGGCTTACCTCAAAAATATTTTTGAAATGGCGCCGGACACAAATCGGCTGATCGAGGGAGAACAGGGCAGGTGAGCGTATCGGCCGCACAATCGGACAACAGATTGATCCTGGGTCTTAGACACATCACCAGCATTTCCTTTTTCTTCATTGAAACGATGAAATGGGTCCTGGTAAAACCTTTTCAGGGAAAGCCTTTAAGATTCAGAGCCATCATCACTCAGATGGATGAGGTGGGTGTTAAATCGATCCCGATAGTGGCCCTGGTCTCGTTTGTAATCGGAATTATCCTGGTGCTCCAGGCCGCATATCAAATGGAAAAAATCGGGGCGGTCAATTATGCGGCAAGTCTTGCCGGCGTAGCGCTTACCCGTGAGATGGCCCCACTTTTGACGGCCATAGTTCTGGCCGGTCGAATAAGCGCGGCGTTCACGGCGGAGCTGGGCACGATGCTGGTTACCGAAGAAATCATGGCCCTCGAGGTCATGGCTATTTCACCGATAGCCTACCTTGTAGTTCCAAGATTCATCGCCATGATTGTGATGCTCCCGTGCCTTACCGTGCTTGCCGACGCCATCGGAATGTTGGGCGGCTACGCTGTCGGAACGCTTGCAATCGGCATCAGGTCCGCGCTCTATATTCAGAATACGATTAACGCGCTGCTGTTGAAGGACATTGTGAGCGGGCTCGTGAAAAGCGGGGTCTTTGCCGTAATTATTGCCATGGTGGGCTGCTATATGGCGTTCGTAGTCAAAGGAGGCGCTGAAGGGGTCGGGAAATCGACAATGATTTCCGTGGTCACCTCACTCATCAGCATAATCCTGGCCGACTGCCTCTTTACTGCGATTTTCTACCTGTTTCTGTAAGATGGGTCACGAAGCTTTGGTCACAGCGCACGAAGGAGACACGAAGAGCGTGAAGAAACCAGTGAAAGGGGCGGAAAAACACAAAACTCCGCATTGTGGCCGTGTCCCCCGGGGCTGAAAAAGTACGTGCGGGACACGAAGTGAGCGAAGTTCACGAAGCCTAAGAGATAAGAGATGGAATTCCACGAGGCGCAGATACTCACTTACATGAAATTTGCGCGTGTACGGGAAGGACTGCTCGTTAATTTTAATGTCAAACTAATGAGAAACGGGATCAAACGCTTCGTCCTGTGATCCTGGTGCCCTCTGCGTGGCCTTCGTGACCGACAAAAGGGCTGAAAAGGGATGTGGCCTGCATGGCCGAATCGTTGATAGAAGTAAAAAACCTCATGAAGAGCTTCGATGGCAGAGTGGTCCTCGATGGGATAAATCTCACCGTGGAGCGTGGCAGCGTTTTTGCCATCATGGGCGGAAGCGGATGCGGCAAGACCACTCTGCTTCGGCATCTGATCGGGGTGATGCGTCCCGATTCCGGTCAAATCCTGGTGAGCGGACAGGATATCACCTCATTTGATGAAAACCTGATGGACGGGTATCGGAAACGATTTGGAATGTTGTTCCAGATGGGCGCTCTTTTGAACTCGCTGAGCGTCCATGACAACATCGCGCTTCCACTCCGGGAGCACACGGCACTGGACGAAAAAATCATCGGCGTCATGGTCAAAATGAAACTGGAACTGGTCGGACTTCGTGATTTTGAACACCTCAAGCCTGCCCAGTTGAGCGGAGGGATGCAAAAGAGGGTGGCCCTGGCGCGTGCCCTTGCGCTGGACCCCGAAATCGTCTTTTATGACGAACCCACCTCCGGACTCGATCCGGTGGTCACCGGCGTCATCGGCCAGCTTATTCTGGACTTGAGCAAACGTATGGGGATCACGTCGGTCGTGGTCACTCACGATATCGGCAGTGCCTTCAAAATAGCCGACAGGATGGTGGTGCTGTTCAGGGGAAGAGTTGTCGCCAATGGCACCCCGAATGAAATACAGCAATCATCCGACCCGGTGGTTCAGCAGTTCATTCATGGAAGCCCCGATGGTCCTATCCCGCTTCGACAGTCAAGCAGGGATTACCTCGAGGATTTGCTGGATATGTAATGGGAATTGAGGCATTGAGGGATTTAGGGATTGAGGAATTTGTTTTTAATTTCTAAATTCCTAAATCCCTCAATCCCTAAATTGGTCTTATTGGTCTTAATCGAGGTATCGATATGCAGGTTTTTCGCTCTGATGTTAGAGTCGGTTTGCTGGTCCTGATCGCGTTTTTCCTGTTCGTCGTCGGGATCTTTGTCGTGGGCGACGTGCGTTCCCTGTGGGATAAGAAGAAAACGCTCACCATCCTTTTCCCGTACGCGGATGGAATAACCGCAGGGTCGCCCGTGTGGTACGCGGGATTTGAAGTCGGCGGGGTGAAAAACATTCGCATTGCCTCCGGAGTAGCGGACCGGATAGCGATCACGGTCAAGATTTCCCCGGAGGCTAAAGTGAAGGAGGATTCCCGTGCCGAAATCAGAAGCCTGGGGATGATGGGCTCAAAATATATAGAGATAAGCCCCGGGTCTTCCGATTCTCCCGAATTGGCGTCGGGGAGCACTCTTGAAGGCAAAAGCCCTGCATCGATGTCCGAAATAATTGAAACCGGCGGCAAGGTCGCAAAGGGACTCGTAGATTTGGTTCAGGAGGCAAAAGAGCTGGTCGTTGAAGTTCGCACGGAATACCCGGTAAAGGAAACGATCCAGAACGCCAACTCTCTGCTCGATCAGTGGAAAGCCAGCACCGCCGAATTAGGACCGGTAATGAGCAATTTGAGAAATGTATCGGGAGATGGCGGCAAAGAGCTTGTGGCATTGCTTAAAGAGGTGCGCGACACTAACCGGGGCTTGCAGCAAAAGCTCGGCACTATTGAGACCGAGCTTACCAAGACGCTGGGACAGGCATACAAGGGATTCTCGGAAGTCGAACAGACTGTGAAGGGGGTCCACTCAGTCGTAAGTTCGAATGAAGACAACCTGGCCTCCGTCATGGAGCATTTGAACGAAACTTCGCGCCACCTGGAAGCCTTGAGCGAGGACCTCAGGCTCCATCCATGGAAAGTTGTCTGGAAAACGGACGGGAGGCTTGATTCCACCTCCAACGCGGCGGAGTGGAGGGAAAAAGGCAGGATAGGACCTTATGGGAAAGAATAGCGCCTTCATCTTTATTTGCCTTTTCCTCGTTTCGGCGTGCTCCTCCGGAGGGGGCCCTTACAACCGTGCCGTCGAAAACTACGGCATGGGACACATGGACGAATGCATCGATGCTTACCGGCAGGCGATCGAGGCCAACCCGGCCGATCCCAGGCCGAAATTCAACCTGGCGGTGATTTACCAGGACAGGGGAAAACCGGAGGAAGCCGAGAGGCTCTACAGGGCAATCGTGGAGCACAATCCCCGTTTCGCTCCGGCATGGTCCAACCTCGCATCCATTGAAGAGAAGCAGGGGAGGGCCGAAGATGCGGAAAAGTCTCATCGGCGCGCCATGGAGGCCGATAAGGATGGTTGTGCGGCGGCAAGCCAGTACGGCTATTTTCTGATGAGGGCCGGCCGCAGCGACGATGCGGCGGAAATCTTCGAGCAGTCGATAAAAACGAATCCCCGCTGCCCGAACGCCTGGTTTGGACTCGGACTGCTCGCCGAGGCGAAAGGCGATTACCGGGCTGCCCTTCAAAGCTTTGACAAGACCTTGATCTATAACCCATCCGACCTGGAAGCCTGCCGGCGATCCGCCGATATCATGATCTTACGGGGAGAGAGAGACCGCGCCGTGGAGATGCTCCAAAAAGCGGTAAGTCTGGCGCCTGCCAGGGGCGATATAAAGTTGCAGCTTGGGACATTGCTCAGAGAACAGGGAAAACTAAAGGATGCGGAAAATGTCCTTGAATCGGCCAAAAAGGCGGGAGCGCCTCAAGCCGAATGCGACCGGGAACTGGGCCTCGTCTATAGGGAACTGAGTGAGGAAGCCGCCGGCAAAGCCGCGGGACATTCCAGGCAGTAGCTCATGACCATGGGGCACCTTGGAACCATGAAAAGAGTGTAGTACCGTAGGAGCGGGCCATGCACGCGATGGACCGGTTTTAACATTAGTGAATGTGCGGAAAGCTTCCCGTTCACTGTTCACTGTTCACTGATTTCATAGGAACATGGCGCGATGGGGCGGGAATTAAAAGCAACCGGAGAAGAAAGGGGCGAGACCGGCGCGCGTCCGCCGGCCGGGAAAAGGCCCACCTTACGATCTGCCCTCCTCACAATCGTATCAGGTTTCAAATTTGCCGGCCCCGCTCTTGTCGATTTAATCCTTCCCAGGATTTGCGCGGGATGCCAGAAGATCGACAGTCTGCCCCAAAGGTCCTGGTGTAGCGCGTGTTGGAGCAAAATCCCGTGGGTCGCATCGCCTCTTTGTCCCGTATGTGGAAGACCCTTTAGAGATTCCGGAGGGGCCTCGGACCATCTGTGCGGCGAATGCATAGAGACCTCCTTCCATTTCGACACGGCCAGGTCGGCAGTGGTTCACGAAGGAATAGTTCGCGACCGTATCCACCAGTTAAAATTCGGGGCGCAAATCGAATGGGCGCCTTCCCTTGTTGAATTGCTGGCAATCGCCCACTCCGGTTGGGGATTGCCTCCCCCCGACCTTATCGTGCCGGTGCCCCTTCATCCCAAACGCCTCAAAGAAAGAGGATTCAACCAGTCGGGACTGCTGGCCGGCGAATTGGCGCATAAGCTGAAGACGCCGGTTTCATTCGATGCCCTTAAGCGAAAGAGCCGGACCCAGCCTCAAACTCGCCTCAATCGCGAGGAGCGTCTCAAAAACGTAAAGGGCGCCTTCGAGGTCTCGGATGCTGATCAAGTGCGGGGCCGCCGGATTCTCCTGGTGGACGACGTCTTCACCACCGGTACGACGCTAAGCGAATGCGCAAGGACCCTGAAAAGAAAAGGCGGGGCCTCCGAGGTGCATGCGCTGACGGTCACGCGGGCGCTGCCGGACTGAAAAATTCGATCCCGACATTCAATTTGGATGCAGAACGCAGAAGTTGATGCATTATTCCGGAATGAAATGCTTCATCGGGGGATCAAATGCTTCAATCTGTCCCCGTGACCCGCACGAGGCGCAGTCACGAATCGTCCGGTCCCGAATAACCCTCTTGTGGTATGGAATGACTGCATTATTTCATTCATCCCTCTTCTGGCGCTATTTTTGGTTGATCACTGTTTAACCAATACATCCCGATAGTTATCCCTGGCATGAAATCGAGCACGTCCTTTGCATAATGCCGACATGTGCCCAACTACCCTGCTGGAACTCGAGCTGTCGCTGACGCTGCGCAAATACCTGTTGATGTTGTCGGTCCAATCTTCCTGAAATAACGGGGCACCCTGAGAAACGAGTGCGACGGTTCAAAGTGGGCATGGAAAAAATAAACGATTAAAGGCCGGCTATCGGTCCTGAGGGGCTAGAGAATACCGTCGCGTATCCTTCCCGAACCGAACCGTTTTTGGGAGAGCCAATTGGTGGAAAACCGGTAAGCCGCTGGGTGAAAGGCGGCGGTTGATTACGACAAATCTATTTCACAGAGAGGCGTTCCATCATGTTAAACCTAAACATACTGAGCATCTACCACAGCAAACTGAGAAGCGCCGACGAAGTTGCCCGAATGGTAAAAAATGGTGACTGGATAGACTATGGTTGGTGTGTAGGCCATAGCTATGCGGTGGATAAGGCCCTCGCTGCCCGTGCTGGCGAATTGAAGGACGTCAAAGTCAGAGGAGGTGTCACCCTTCGGATGCCCGAAATCTTCAAGATCGAGAATCCAGGCAATCATTTCTCGTGGTACTCCTGGCATTTCACAGGTATTGACCGCAAGATCTGCGATATGGGCTGCGGCCATTATGGACCCATTCGTTATTCCGAGATTCCGCGTTATTACCGCGAAAATGTCGACCCCATCGCGTTGGCCGTCTGTCAGGTGTCCCCGGTGGACAAACACGGATTTTTCAATTTCGGCCCCAGTGCTTCCCACCAGATTGCTACCTTCGAAAGGTCGCGGATCAAGGTTGTGGAAGTCAACACCAAGATGCCTCGCTGCTTGGGGGGGTCGTGTGAAAGCGTTCACATCTCCAATGTTGACTTCATAGTGGAAACGGATGATCCCGCACTACCTCAGCTCCGTTCGCAAGCGCCTACAGAGGTGGACGAAATGGTGGCCAGGCTGATCGTGGAAGAAATCACGGACGGGGCCTGCCTGCAGCTTGGAATCGGCGGCATGCCGAACGCCGTGGGCTTCATGATAGCCAAGTCCGACCTGAAGGACCTCGGTGTACACACCGAGATGTACGTTGATGCTTTTGTCGATATCAGTGAAGCCGGCAAGATTAATGGCTCTGCTAAATCTCTGGACCGCTATCGACAGACATTTGCATTCGGCGCCGGCACCCAGAAGCTGTATGATTTTATCGATGACAATCCATCCGTTTGTTCCAGCACTGTTGATTATACCAATGATCCGCGCATCATTGCACAGCATGACAACTTCATCTCCATCAACAATGCTGTGGAAATCGACCTGTTTGGCCAGATCAACTCGGAGTCTTCGGGTTTGAAGCACATCAGCGGCACCGGCGGTCAATTGGATTTCGTGATGGGCGCATACAGTTCTCATGGTGGCAAGAGCTTCATCTGCCTGTCTTCCTCCTATGGCAATGGCGGTGCTCCTAAATCACGCATTGTGCCGACTCTGAACGCGGGTAGTATTGTCACCGACTCCAGAACTTGCGGTCACTGGGTAGTAACCGAGTATGGCAAATTCAACCTCAAGGGCAAATCCGTCTGGCAAAGGGCCGAGGGATTGATCAACCTGGCTCATCCCGATTTCCGGGATGATCTTATTAAAGCTGCCGAGGAGATGAAGATTTGGAGACCCAACAATAAATCGGTCCCCTTGAACTGAAGGCGCAGCGGGCCAAGGAAGGGCGCCGGAAGAGCGGTGTTGCCTGCGAAGCCTTTCTGTGCAACTTCCGTTGCACACACTTCGCGAATGGGTTGATAGGACAATATGTCCCATCGTGATGAGAAGTGAAGTCAAGAAAAATGAAGCGCCCCGGCAAGTATGGAAGCGGAGAACCGGGGTGGTGGTGTTGGTTTCGGGGATGGCAAAAGATCTCGGCGTCGAGAAGCGAAGCGGAGCTATGTTCGCTGCACGCGGTTTTGGGCGCGTTTTCAAGTATGACACTGAGCAATTGCAACGCTCAGAGATACAAGGAAATTGCGTAATGCTACAACGGATGGGTCGTTCTTCGCTAACAGTCCTGCAATCTGCTTGCTGATATACTTAGCTCGAAGGCTTTTTCCCGATTCTTGCTTTGCACCGATTATCCGTTTTGCTTCGGTATCCAGCTTGGCCCAATCGCCGTATAGTTGACTGAAGGTATTCTCAAAATCTTCTTCAAATACACACACTTTCTTTCCAATGTAGACACCTGATATTTCATTGGGTACCTGGAGGATCCTTGCCAATCTCTCTGATTGACTTTTGCTTGCCTTCTCTTTTGATGCTCGTGTTCTGTCAAAATCAAAAATGGTGAAATGTGGGATACCGAACTCTTGCATTAGGAAGATGAATTTATCAATGTTCCCTTTGCCCCCAACTGGAATAACAGAAACCCCCTCTCGCTCAAATCTATATCCTATTGCGCTGAAGAGTTGAGGAAGAGCATAACGCTCAGTGTTTCCTTCGGCTAAGACCACCTTTCTTGAAAACAGACTCTGGCAGTTATAAACGTCCAATACCTCTCCGACTCTCTCCCGCACTGAATCTGCGCTGGCTTTACTGTCGCCGATGATGGCATTGACCTTGTCTGCAATGGCTGAATAGCTAATCTGAAGAATTTGAGAGTAATTTTCGGCTCTTGATACTCGTATAGTCGACTCAAGGTCAAATACATCAACCATGTTGGGCAGGTGAGAAGTGAAAACTACCTGATACTGACCAGTCCCCACCAGTTGTGTAAGTTGACCCAGTATTATGGATTGATAGAGAGGATGCAGGTACAGCTCCAGTTCTTCCATTCCTATGATATAATTTCGTGGGGATTTTTCTGCCAGAAGTCTGTCACGCTCTTGCTTTTGTATAGTCGTAATCAATTGAGCATACAGAACGAGCCGCCGAAGCCCATGTCCTTTCTGTTGCAAGTCTGACCTGATGCCGTCGTCTACTTCTAGCGTGAGATTGATAATAGGAGGCTCGAATTTATCCCGAATGAATATTTTGGGTTTTATTTCAACAGCCTGAAAATCCGCGACTAACTTCGCAATATTTTCTAGCTCGTCATATCCCTGAACAGGACGCTTCTTTATAAAATCAGTAATCGCAGCCTGAATGTTTTCGCCTAATGTATCATTTGCTTCTTTGAGTACTTGAGCGATGCCCCTGGAAATGGGGTCAACCATATCATCGGTTTTCAGTATTTGGCTGAAGTCATAGAATGGCGGGACCTGATAGAAAGCGGGAAGATTCGCCAACAATTGGCTTGGCACTTCGCACTCAATATCAACCCACCGGATTTTTTTAGCATTGGCTCGTATGAATTGACGGGCCGCATTCTCCCATTCGGTCCTGGAAATGAAATCGGTATTCGGGTCTACCGTCAGATAGTCAGCCAGTCGGCTTCCATAGATTTGCATGTAAGCCTGATGTTTGCGCAGACTCTTTGATTGTTTGCCTATAAGAGTCCACGGCCTTAGGAGTTCATCCTCAGGTTGTCGGCTCTTAGCAAAGACTCGCAACTCATGGTCGACGTCCCATTTCCAGGTTAGCAATAATCGGCTATCTTGCACGAATTCCATGAACAGTTCCGCTTCACGAGCGTTAAGTTCTATAAATTCAACAGAAATTACAACTGGCTTCTGGATGTCGTGAAAGCAACTTTTGGAGAGCGATTTTCGCTTTCTTTGGCCCAATGTAAGTTCTAGAGTCTCCAGCAGCGCGGTTTTGCCCGAACTGTTCTCGCCAATAACACAATTCGTTCTGTGCAGTTCAACTCGCACGTCCTGATAACATTTGTAATTGCTAACCCACAGAGTGTTTAGTCTCATCGCTGCTTTTCAAAACGGTGTCTTACCCGAAGCGCCCACATACTTGCCGGGCCGCTTCATTTTTCTTAATGCTACATCGAATTATGATGTATAATCTCCCCGATCACCCGACAGCGAAGTGTATCGAACGGAAAAGTATCTCCCCGCTCGGGGTTCTATCCTGTTGATCCTGCCAAAGTCTCTCGAGGCTTTTACCGCTCACTCTTCACTGCCCTTTTGGACCCCCAAATAGTAAAGCTCGAGTTAAACAACACAGGCGCTAAAACAGTCACCTGTCTTGATCCAGCCTGTAAGGAATGACGGGAAACTTTCTTAACGAACTCAACTCTCTTGTCAAGATCGACTGGAAGACCTTCCGGTTGGCTTCCCTGAGCCGTGCCCACCCTTGTATCGGCTCGCATTTCATTCGGATAAACGCGTTCGGCGGATCAAAGCCCTTTCAACATCAAGATGAAACAGGCCACGGCGGAAACGAGCCCCCAACCGACGAGATAAAGCAGTCCGCTGACGTAGCTTCCCGTCGTGCTTATAAGAAAACCGATCAGGACGGGGGCGAGTCCGGATATTCCGTTGGCTATGCCGTTCATCATGCCCGCGCCGGCCCCAACGGCTTTAGCAGGCACAATCTGCTGGAGAAGCGCCCATCCGGCCGGCGTACTGATCGCCAGGGAGCCGATGCCTGCGGAAATGAGCAGCGCGGCGGCCATATTGCTCTCGGCGTGAGCGCCAAGGTAAATGCACACGGAAGCGCCCAACAATCCTACCATGGTGAAAGGCGCCCGTCGTCCCGCTTTATCCGTGGCGTGGCCGGCAAAAATGTTGATAAAAAAACAGAGGACGTAGGGCAGGGAGGCCAGCGCGCCCATAGCCCCCCAATTGAAACCTCGAGCGTTTTTCAGATAGGACGGCAGCCAGGCCATCGTACCCCACCAGATAGAAGTCACACCGGAGTAAAAAATGACCACAAGCCAGAAACGATAGTCTTTTATGAAAACCTTCATGTTTTCCCAAAGGCTTGCCTGTGCGAGTTTAGCCTCAGTTTTCCTTTCCGCCTCGAGCGCCGATTCGATATAGTTTCTTTCTGCGGCATTGATCCTGGGATGCATATGCGGGTGATCTGCCGTAAACCGCCAGACCAAAATGAAAGGAATTGCGCCCAGCGCGGCAAGGAAGAAGAAATTTCCCCGCCAGCCCAGGGCTGGAATCAGCCATGTGAATAAAGGCATAGCGATCATCGGGGCGAGACTGAGACCGATGAGCCAGGTGGCATTAGCTTTGCCCCGTTCATTGACCGGAAACCAGTTTTTTACAAACTTGCTCTGCATCGGCCAATGCAGTGACTCGCCAAATCCCAGAAGGGCCCGGGACATAATCATAACCATGAAGGTCGCGGCAAGGCCTCCGAAAATGCAGGCTGCCGCCCACAGTACGATGGATATCAACATGGCCCTGCGCGGCCCGAGCCAATCTCCTATGGGACTGAGTATTATGTTACCCAGGCCGTAGCAGATCAGGAATATCGTCATTAGAGAACCTTTGGCCACGGGATTGTCCGCAATTCCCATTGCTCCAAGAAAGGGCTTGTCGACAATCAGAACCGAGACATTCACGCGGTCAATATATGCGACCAGCAATGTCACCAGGAGGATCAGGGCAAGTTGATGCCTCGCGTGTGTCGGCTTTTCGATTGCCTGAGCCACTGAACCTGCAGTATTCATTGTGCCCTCCTTTTTTCAACTTATTCCATTGAAACCTCGACCGGACACTTAGTGCTTCCCCATTCAGTTACTTGCCTCCAGTGAACTTTCCCTGCATCCGGAGCTGCTCGATTTCCTCCTTTTCCAGTTCGGTATAGGCGATCTTTCCCACCCGGGTAAGCGGGAGGGATTCCCGGAATGCCACTTCCCGCGGACAGGACCACTTGATGAGGTTTTCCCGGCAGTGATCGATCAGGACTTTCTCTTCATCGGGCCCGGCCATGGTATTATCTTTGAGCACGACGATGGCCTTGACCCGCTGTACCTGGGTCTCGTCGGGAACCCCGATAACGCAGGCGTCCCGGACGTCGGGATGATCGTAGAGAACAGCCTCGACCTGCGCAGGGTAGACATTCATGCCCGACGATTTGATCATCCTTTTCAGCCTCAGCTTGAAATAGAAATACCCGTCCTCGTCCATAGTGAAGATATCCCCGGTATGCAGCCAGATCTTTCCATCCTCATGCGTTTGAAGCGTCTTCGCCGTCTCTTCCGGCTGATCCAGGTAGCCGAGCATGACCGGTGCGCCGTTGAGGCACAGCTCCCCTTCTTCTCCCGGGGGCACTTCCTCGTGCGTGCCTATCCTGACCACCTTGGCCAGCATGTCCGAATAGGGAATCCCGACGCTGCCTTCCCGGTATCCATCCATGGGAGTCACCATGATTCCGGTCACGGCCTCAGTCAGTCCATAACCTTCCAGCAATTGAACCGTTCCTCCCTGTCTTTTGACGATCTCTTCGAAACGATCCTTGACAGTCCTTGGCAGCGTATCGGCCCCGACAGTGGCCGAAAGTAAACAACTAAGGTCAGCGCTCTGGAAAATGGGACTTCTGGTAAGGGCGTCATAGAGGGTGGGGACGCCGGTGATCGACGTGGGGCGCTTCCTGGCGATTATGTCGGCCAGGATGTCCGGTGTGAACATCGGAACGAGGATGCTGGTTCCTCCCGTCATGAACATGGCATTGCAGCAGATACCCAGGCCGAACCCGTGAAAGATCGGCAGGCTCGCCACTATTACCATCTGCCGGTCACCGAACGAGATCGTCTCGACTGCCATCATCCCTTCGGTAATGAAATTGTAGTTCGAAAGCATGATCCCTTTCGGGTGTCCGGTAGTGCCGCCGCTATAGAGAATGGCGGCCATTTCGTCGGTTCCCATCGAAGCCTTGGGGGCTGCCGGGAAGGATTTGTTCATGAGGCCCTTCCAGCTCTCGATTCTGAGCCCTTGCTCCGGCCCGGGAAGTTCAGGCCCCGGGGAGCCGTCGAGGGGATCGTTTAGCCCCGTCAGGACGATCGTCTTCAACTGTGTATTGTCCTTGACCTCATTGAACTTATTGAAATGTTCGGTCAGGCCCAGCGCCACGGTGCTCTTGCTCACATTCAGATAAAATTCGATCTCCCTGGCTGTAGACAGAGGATGGATCATGCTGGCCACCACCCCGAGTTTATTGGCCGCATAGAAGCAGATGATGCCCTGCGGGGCCGTTGGCATGGCTATCGTAATCCGGTCTCCTTTTTTCATCCCGAGGGCGGCCAGTGCGTTGGCGCATGAATCAATCTGCACGGCGAACTGCCTGTAAGTCGCCGTGTAATCCAGATAATCGTAGGCCGTCCGGTCCGGGAACTGCTCCGCGGTCTGCATCAGGGCCTCATACATTGTCACGCGGGGATAGTCGCTCTTCTTCTGCGTATCGGGGTAGAACTTGACCCAAGGCTTCTTCTCGAACATGGCAGCGCTCCTTCGTCTCTGGTTAAAGGGAGGACGTATATCCGGCATATTGAGTGAAGTTGTGTACTTCTGGATTAAGAAAAGGATTTTGGGGTGGAAATCCCCCTAATAAACTTCCGGGACGAGCAAGTGTCATTTAGATGCATACGATCTCAAAGACGAATATGCAAGAAATATTTTATAGTCAGCTTGCCGCCTGTCGAATTTGACGGGCAAATGGAATTAGGAACGGGGAATTAGGAGTGGCGCGTACAGTTTCGAGTAACGATACGGTCAGATTGCCCAGCGCCGGGCCGAAGGCAAGCGTACAGTTTCGAGTAACGATACGGTCAGATTGCCCAGCGCCGGGCCGAAGGCAAGGAGCGGTTCTGAATCCGGATACCTCTGATGCCGTGATCCATGCCGCGACCCTTCTCAACATACGAACGGATTCCCGTCCCTAGGGGATGGTTATTCCAAAGAACGGGGTGTTAATTGATAAGCCAGGCCCATAATAGTAATAAGGGTAGTAAGGATCGTAACCATAGTAAGGATAGTAGTCGGAGTAATAATATGGCCTGTCGTAATCTCGATACCGTGCGTAGTCCTGGTAGCGATGCCGATAATGATGGTGACTATATTTTTTTGCCTTGTGAGTCGCCTTCGTTCGGTTGTGAGACGTTTTGGGCTGCTGTTTACCGGCTTGTGGCTGTTGTTGAATGTTTTGATTGCCAGGCTCATCAGCGCGCACGGAATATGTCTGAAAAGCCAGCAACCAAAAAGGAAGGGCCAACGTAATTGCAATCAGTATCGATCTCATTTCCATTCTCCTATTTTGACCCCAATTTCATGTTTTATTTCGTTTGAATCCGTCTCTATAAGGTAATCACAACTGTATTCGCTACAAGTTATCGTAATCAAAAGCAACTTTCTTGCAATAAAAGTGAGCCATCCAACGTCTGAAGAGTGAGAGGAAACGGCGCAGGTTCTGTATGGAACAAAGATGGACACGGTTGGCGGAGGTATTCGCCCGGGAGAAGACCCGCTTCCTGCGTTTTGCGCAGCAGCGGCTTTTCGATCTCGACGAGACAGACGCGGAGGATATTGTCTCCGATGTGGTTTTCAATCTGCTCCGGCGCGCGGACATAATCGGGGAGATTGAGAATCTCACCGCGTATATCTACCGCTCGCTCGCGAATCGGATCATCGACCGTCGAAGAGGCCATGTCCCGACCGTCCGGATTGACGGCCCGGGGGAAGACCAAACGGCCCCGGTCGAAATTTCCGACGAAAAGCCGGGGCCTGAGCAGACGCTGGAACAGCGTGAACTGAGAGATCGGCTTTTTACCGCGATCAGCCGGCTCACGCCGAAGGAAAGGGCCGTGTGGCTCGCTACCGAGGTGGACGGGCGAAGTTTCCGCGACCTGGCGGACGAGTGGGGCGAGCCGATCGGGACATTGCTGTCGCGTAAGAGCCGCGCAGCGGCGACGCTGCGCCATCTGCTTTCAGACTACCGGGATAGATGAGTGAGGTGTAGTATGATTTGGAATCATCGACATGACGTTGAATCAAAGCGAAGCCGGACGTTTCTTGTCGCGACGCATATCGCGTTCGGCGTGGCGATGGCAGCCTTGCTTGCGCTCATCTTCGGGTATTTCGTGATGCTGCTGTGGAATGCGGTGATGCCCGGGGTGATGGCTGTCAGCTCAATTACGTACTGGCAGGGTGTCGGAATGCTGCTGTTAGCCCGTATTCTTGTCGGGGGAATCGGCCGCCATGGCAACCGGCACGGGTACGGCCGATGGCAGCGGCGAGAGGCATGGCGAGAGTACGAGGAGTGGTGGCGGGAAGTGGGAAAGCAATCTTTTACAGAGTTCACCGGCGGCCAAAGCGAGCAGAATAACAAATAGAGAAACTTTTTAATAAGGAGCTTTATCATGGTGGAACAAAGAATTCTCGAAGCATTTGAAATGATGTGGGGGCCATTTCCGGAGCCTGTCATGCTGATACACAGGGACCGGACTGTCCTGGCGGTAAATGACTTTGCCCGCAGCATGGGAGTCCAGGCCGGAATCAAGTGCTTTTCCCTCAATCCTGAAGCGGCAGGCGCCCGTTGCAAGCATTGCAAAGCGGATTTTGCGCTTGGCGAACAGCGAGCGGCATGCATCGAGAGAACACGGAACGGGAATCGTGTGATCACCTACTGGATGCCGTTAAAGGAAGAGAAGGATGTCTACGTGCATTTCGGCGTGGGCCTTGCCGAAGCCATGGGCTTTAAGACAAGTTCACCGGAACCGGCTTAGGGACTCCTGAGTCTGTAATGTAGATGCAGCCGGGTATAGTGGGCACAGTTTTATCGTGCCCACCATACATCGGCTCGCATTTCATCCGGATAGATGGCACTTTTGGGATAGGCCGCTGTCAATCATTTACGGTCCATCTTCCCATCATTTTTTTTCTTTGATAAATAGTAAGTTTCATGCCATAATATCATGGCATGGAGGGTCTATCGTGGCCAAAACAACACCGCGTAATTTTCATGTTCCTCTTCCTGAGGACCTTTACGACCGTCTCAGGAAGGAAGCCGAACAATCCGAGGAACCAGCTACCGAAATAGCCAGGCATGCCATTGAAGACTATTTGGAGAAAAGGCGAAGAGACGCCCTTTATTCTGCCATAAGAGATTATGCAAAGCGGCATGCGGGCACAATGGTCGATTTGGACGATGAACTGGAGGCTGCTTCTTCGGAGTATCTTGCTGTCGGCGAAGAGGAGTCCAAGTGAAGCGTGGAGATGTCTACTGGGCTGATATTATGCCGCGTTCCGGCTCTGAGCAAGGCGGTAGGAGACCCGTCATAATTGTCTCCCACGATGCATTCAACGAGGTCCCTGCGTGGCGATCGGTAATAGTGGTCCCTATATCCACATCGGCAGCCCAGGCGAAGCGCGGTCCAACCGCCGTCTATCTTCCAAAGGGAGCAGGCGGACTGAAGAAAGACAGTGTTGCGCTTTGCCACCAAATCACCACATTGGATCGCGGGAAAATTACCGAGCAGATCGGGTCTCTCGCTCTTAATGCCCTAAAAGAAGTTGAACAGGGAATAAAAGCCGCCGTTGATGTTTCGTAATAATGTTTGAACTAAGCCTTCGGCAGACCCTTCCTAGCCTACCCGCCCTTTCTCATTGAATTAACTGCAAGATCGTTCATGGTAACTCTCAATTAGGATGGAGCGTTCTTTTAGATTCTCTTTCCCGAAAAGGAGATATACCATGACTCACCTTAGAAAACGCATGATCGAAGATCTTCAGTTGAGGGGATTAAGCCCTGGAACGCAGGTCATGTATGTTCGCGCCGTGCGGCTACTGGCCGAGCATTACGGAAAATCGCCCGACAAGATTACTGAAGAGGAACTACGTGATTACTTCCTCTACCTCATGAACGTCAAGAAGTGGTCACGAAGCACCAGCACCGTCGCTCTATGCGGCATCAAATTCTTCTATGAGAAGACGCTCAAACGGGACCTGGCCATTCTCAAGTTCGTCAGGGCCAAGCGAGAGAACAAACTGCCGGTGATCCTAAGTCCCGACGAGGTGCACCGCATTCTCTCCAATGTGCGTTCACTTCGATATCGAGTGTTGTTCATCGTGATCTATTCCTGCGGCCTGCGGCTGCAGGAAGGAACACATCTTCAGGTTTGTGACATCGACAGCGACAGGGGTCTCATACACGTACGTGGAGGTAAAGGGAACAAGGATCGGTATGCTCCCCTACCAGACAGAACACTTCTGTTACTGCGCGAACACTGGAAAACTCATCGCAATCCGACATGGATCTTTCCCGCGCGCCAAACCAGAGCCAAAAAGCTTGCGGCAACTGCCGCAGGACCTGCATCAAGGTCCGGTGTATTGTTAGTTTTCAAAAATGCATTGAAGAAAAGCAAACTCAATAAGAATGCCTGCGTTCATACGCTGAGGCACTCCTACGCCACTCATCTCCTGGAGGCCGGAGTGAACCTCAGGCTTATCCAGGAGTACCTAGGCCACAGGTCCCCCGTCACCACCTCCATCTATGCTCATCTCACGGCCAAGACCAGGGAAACGGCCTTCAAGTCCATCAACGAACTCATGAATGATCTCTGATCGACAGGGAAGGTCCCATGCCGGAACTGGCGGACATCTTTCGCCGCCATGGCCCGCAGTACCGAAGCAAATTTGCAGGTCGCATGCTCCCTTCGCATCTAAAGGCCATGGAGGATATCGAGAACTGTCGCACAGAGTCCATGGGCGGCCATGTATATCTTTGTGATCAGTGCGGTGAGATACGCTACAGCTACCATTCCTGCAAGAACCGGCACTGTCCGAAATGCGGCAACGAGAGCACCGATCTCTGGCTCGAAAAGCAGCTTGACCTGCTGCTTCCTGAAACTTACTTCCTCATAACCTTCACTCTTCCCGAGGGGCTTCGAACGCTTGCCCGAGCCAAACAGAAAGCTGTCTATGATTTGCTCTTCGAAGCTTCAGCCGAGGCCCTGAAAAAACTGGCTCTGGACCAAAGATTTGTGGGGGGGCGCATCGCCGTGGTCGGTGTTCTCCACACATGGGCGCGCGATCTTTCCTATCACCCCCATGTCCATTACATAATCCCTGGTGGAGGCCTCTCCTCGGACAACCGCTGGCTCTCTTCGGGGAAAAAGTTCTTCGTCCCCGTGAAGGCGCTTTCCACCATTTTTAAAGCAAAGTTCTGCGATGGGCTTATAAAGCTCGGTCTTTTTGACTCAGTCGATGAAAAAGTTTGGGCAAAGGCATGGGTTGTCCATTCCAAACCGGTCGGCACGGGAGAGGCGGCGCTAAGATATCTCGCTCCCTATGTCTACCGTGTAGCCCTTTCCAACAATCGTATTGAAGATGTGGGGGAATCGTCGGTCACGTTCCACTACAGGGTGCCCGATACCGGAATCTCCCGCCGCATGACGCTCGATGCCATGGAGTTCATCCGAAGATTCCTTCAGCATGTCCTGCCGGATAGCTTTCATAAAGTACGATATTACGGTCTCCTCAGTCCCTCAAACCGAAAAACATTCAGGCTCCTTCAGAAAGTTTTGACGACAGGCTCCAGCCTGCAATCCATCTTGAGACCGTCTGAACCGGAAAGACCCCCTGGCGCTCAACACCCTGACGCCATCCTTTGCACCCACTGCGGAACTCAGCTAAGGCTGATCAAAACCATTAGGCGCGCCTTCACCAGAGGTCCCCCGTGAGAAGAGGAGTAACTCCAGCAAAACTGGTTCCCCACTTCGGCGGAAAACACTGCCTTACCGTCAACGGTATCCTGCGCCGACGGCCAACCGGTCACCATCCCGGCACCGTAGCAACAGATCAAACAGCAGCTTTCAGCATCATAAAAAAGAGCACTTCACTATTTTCTCGGTACCTCACAGCCCTTGCCACCAATCAAAGAAAGCCCGATTGACCCCGGCACAAGGCTTTTGCACGTTATAATTCCAAACCCTACCAAGGCTGAGTTCAAACCGAATTTGTGTAGCGGCTACGCAAGGCTTCGCGCCACACAAATTCTTAACTCTTTATGGACTAAAACTATGCGACTTCCAACAAGTCAAGTTCCTCATCCGTCAACGCTCGATCTATGTTGATTAGGATCTTTACGCCTCCGTCCTTTTTCGCCATGCCGAGGATGTAATCCGTCTTCAACTTGGTGCCGAAGGTAGGGGTGTCCTCGATATCCGAGCTCTTTATGTTCAATACCTCGGAAACTGAATCAACCACAATCCCGGTGTGAATTCTGCCGGAGCTCGTGTTGATTTCAACGACGATGATACACGTCCGGTCCGTGTTTGCACTGAAGTCCATCCCGAACCTGAGCCTGAGATCGATGACAGGGATAACCTTCCCTCTTAGGTTGATTACTCCCTTGACGAATTTGGGAGTCTTGGGGACAGGGGTAATCGGCATCATACCTATGATTTCCTTTACCTTCAGAATGCCAATCCCGTATTCTTCCTGATCAAGAGAAAAAGTGAGGTACTTTCCCTCACGATCTGCGGCTCGTTGCACAACCTGATGCATTACTTCAAGATTATCTCCCATGGGGTTTCTTTTCCTTTCTTTCATTCATGAAACGCAAGCCTGAACATCAAGTCTGACGAGAGGGAACCAAATTGACCAACCCCCGTGGGTGTCATCGGCAAGAGCAGCGGTATACTTGAAAGAAACGTGAAGATATTCCCCGCGGGCTGATCGGCAAGTGTCAAACTCACGACTTTGTGGTTGTTCCGCCTGCGCTAAGTCATGGAAGGTACAGAAGTTATTGGCTATTATCCGAGGGCTGTGGACTTCTTTCCACAGGCCCTCAGATGTGTCCTGCTTCAAGCGGAGGAAGGGGTTGTCAGGGAACCAGAATAATCGAGCCGCTGGTGCGCCGGGATTCGATGTCGCGATGGGCCTTGCCCGCGTCGGCCAGGGGGTAGCTATTCCCTATTTGCACCTTTACGATCCCGTTTCCCACCACTTCGAACAAATCTTTGGCATGCGCAAGAAGGTCTTCGCGGCGGGCAGTATAGGTCATAAGGGAAGGGCGGGTCAGGAAAAGGGACCCTTTGGCGGCGAGTATGCCGGGGTCAAATGGCGGGACCGATCCACTCGATTGTCCGAAGCTCACCATGGTGCCCATAGGTCTCAGGCAGTCGAGGGACTTCATGAAGGTGTCCTTGCCCACTGAATCATAAACTGCGTCAACGCCTCTTCCACCAGTTATCTCTTTTACGCGCGAAACGAAATCCTCCTCCCTGTAAAAGATCGTATGGTCGCATCCGTTATTTTTTACAATTTGGGCCTTTTCCTTCGATCCAACCGTTCCGATTACCGTGGCGCCGAGGTGCTTTGCCCATTGACACACTAGTATCCCAACGCCTCCCGCCGCCGCATGAATGAGGATGGTATCGCCCGGTTTGACATTGTAGCACCTGAAAAGCAGGTATCGGGCCGTCATTCCCCTTAACATCATGCCGGCTGCCTGACGCGTGGAGATGTTTTGCGGAAGCGCCACCAGGCGATGAGCCGGAATGACCCGCACATCCGCATAAGCCCCCGGGGGAAGCCCCGCATAGGCTACGCGCTGTCCAACCGAAACCTCGCTCACTCCCTCGCCGACAGCTTCCACTGTTCCGGCCCCCTCCATTCCGATTACGGCAGGCAGATGGGGCAAAGGATAAAGACCGGTCCGATGATAGATATCGATGAAGTTCACACCAACCGCTTCGTGGTGAACAAGCGCTTCACCGGGACCGGGTTTCCCGGGATCGTAGTCTTCGAAACGCAAAACTTCGGGTCCTCCGGTTTCATGAATAATGATGGCTTTTGGCATATTTTCCCTTTCATCGTCTTGAGGTCGACATAATGATAGGAGCAGCCCGAACTTAACGCAAGGCGGCTCCCTTCTCCTTCCTCCGCCACCCGCCATCGGCCGCATGCACGTGTAAACTGTTTTCCCGGGTTGCCCGTCTTTATCCGCACAACAGCGACTGTTCATGATTGCAAAGGATCAAATTTTTGGAAGGAGAGATTTCATGGGTAGCAGATCGGGCAAGATTGTCATGACCATTTCTTTGACCGCTTTTTTGCTGGGGAGCGTATCGGTCGCTCTGGCGGAAACACAATGGCAGCAGGACCATCCGCGACGCGAAGAGGTGAATCAGCGTTTGAACAATCAGAACAAACGCATTCAAAACAAGGTCAAATCCGGACAAATGAGCAAGGCGAAGGCCGCAAAAGTCCACAAGGAAGACCGTCAGATTCGAGGCGAGGAACGTGCGATGGCCAGTCAGAACGGCGGCCACATAACCAAACAGGAGCAGCGGACGCTGAACCAGCAGGAAAACAAGGTTAGCGATCAAATAGCTCGATAAGGCCAACGACGGAGAACGGAAGATGGAGCAATGGCGAAAATCTTGCCTTTCTTCTGCCCTCTGTCCTCCGATCTAATTCAGTCTCCTACGACGCCCTTAAAGAACCTGGTCCCCGAATAGTTGAAAACTGCCCCATCCGGTGTGATCTCCTCCAGTTTGAGACCTGCGGAAATTTCATCACCTTCGTGTTTTTTGGAACCATTAATGTTTATCCATCTCTGGTCGGGTACTTTGGAATAAATGAGCATTGAAAAAGACAAGTTCGGAATGGAGTCCCGGATTTGCGGTGCAAGATCGCGCCATTTGGCGAGGGATGAAGCCCTGCTCGATTTGGCGCCCAGCTCGGCAATAGGCTGAATATCCGACATGATCCCGCTGCCGGCTGCCGGCCTTGGAGGCTTATTGACGGGTGAAGCGGGGAGCTTCCGGTTCTCTTGCAAATTAGCTGTCTTGAGGCCTTTTTTAGTTTCGGCAGATTTTGGGGTCTTACCGGGTTTGGAAGCATCGGGTGTTTTGGACGAAGACTCACCTTCACCGGGTGATTCTCGAACAGCGGGCGTGGCCTGCGCCTGATCGGCCCTGGCCGGTTCGGTTTTCAAATCCTGGACCGCTTCTTTGTTTTCAGCAGCAGGTGTTCTATTGTCGACAAGATGGTCTTGAACGGCATCGTGGGCCTGAGTTTCGGCCACAGGCGGCCGGTCAGCAACGGCCGTTGCACTTACAGTGGCTGAAGGATTAACTGGAGGGTTTTCCGCTTTCTCCTGCCGGCTTTCCGCCCCTGCCTGCTTATCATGCCCCTGCGCCGGAGACGACGGCGCAATCAACCGGTCAGGCTTCTGCACGGCGGGTCTCACGGCGCCTGAGCCTCCACTGTCCATCGCATGTGCGTTTGTTGCCGGGGGCTTTGCAGCGGCTTGGTCCTCGGACCCGTGGGCGCCGGATCGCAAGCCGGTGGCGGCCTGGGGGGCCTGGGCGGCGCTCTGCGCTTTTGCGCCGGCGGTTGCCCCGGCAGAAATCTGTTCACTTATCCTGCCTGCCGGCAGGGATGGCCCGGGGGGGGCCGGCCGGCGCAGCCAGGAAAGGTACAAGCCGGCGTTGAGAAAAAGAATGGCTGCAATGAGGAACGGCCAGAGCCGACGCCTGGGCTTAAACGGCCTGACAGATTCTCCCGGAGGCCCTTCGAGCAGCCCGCGGGTTTTTCGGCTTCCTCTTGCCTGTTCGGATTTTTTCAATGCGTCGAGAATGTACGACATACTGGGCCCTTCAAAATTTATCGCCGGCTACTCGTTAGGCCCCTGGGTTGCGGTCCCCTGCGGCGCCGCCGCCGGTTGAACCTCACCATGAGCGTTTGATTCGATCCCGGTGTTTTTCTCCGCGTCTTCCGCGGGTCCTGGCGAAGGTTTCTTCAAATCCGGACCGCCCGGCGCCGTGGCGGTGTTTTTCTCATCGTCCCCTGCGTCCACCTGGGATGGGTTGAGCTCGGAAACTTTCGGCATTGCCGGCAGAGGTTTCGACACCCCGGACATGCGTTCGGTGTTCTTGACCACGAGGCTTCTCAGCGGCTCGAAACCATTGGAAAAGTAGGCAAGCAGACCCAGCCAGGCGCCGATCAGGATTGCCGCTGCAATCTTCCATCTCCGGCCGGTCCCGTAGTTGTACCCGAGTACTTCGCCTGCGGCCTTTTTTACTATGGTCCTGTCTACGACTTTTTTTTGCTGGACAAAAGCACCCAGCAGCGCACGATCGCAAATTAAGTTAATCAACCTTGGGATTCCGCCGGTATACCGATATATACTATCCAGGGCGCCACGTGAAAAAAGCTGGACGGGATCAGTGAAATCCGGTCCTCCAGGTGTGAGTGCTTCGCTCGTTTGAACTGCATTGGACCGATTAGCGGCTTCATTTGCCGCCGTTCGCTCCGGTAGCGAGCCATCGGGGCCCCGCATCCTTCTCCCACCGGCAACGGCAAGCCTGTGGTTCACGTAGTTGACGACCTCGCCCCTTGACAGCGCATTCAGGTGGCAGCGGGCCACGATACGCTGGGAGAGCTGCCTGAGTTGCGGTCTTGCCAGCTTGTCTCTCAACTCTGGCTGGCCGATCAGGATTATCTGAAGCAGCTTTCGTTCGTTTGTCTCGAGATTGGTGAGAAGCCGGATTTGCTCGAGGACCTCAAGGCTGAGATTTTGCGCCTCGTCAATTATCAGAATGGCCTTTTTACGTTTGGCGTTAACGTCCAGGAGAAACCCGTTTATCAGGTCAACCAGGACCTTTATGCTTGTCCTTTTAGGGTAGGTGATGCCGAATTCGTCGCATACCGTGGCAAGCAGTTCCGCCACCGAGAGTGTGGGATGGATGATAAAGGCCACGACGATATTCCTGGACAGCGTTTCCAGGATGCGACGACAAATCGTGGTTTTACCCGTGCCGACCTCACCGGTAAGCAGCACGAACCCGCCATCGCTTCTAATCCCATAGAGCAAATGAGCCAGTGCTTCCCTGTGCTGTGCGCTCATGTACAGAAAGCGGGGATCGGGCGCAATCGAAAAGGGCGCCCTTTTCATGCCGAAATATTTCTTATACATAGCTTCCCACGCCGATACTTACTTGTATAATTTGACAGGCATAATTCATTTGATCGATTATACCTGAAGAGCCCAAAATTATAATTCTAATTTTTTTTCGGGCCTCGTAAGTTGCTTCCTGATATGCCGGAGCAAGCATTTCGGGCTTAAGGGATTCTTTTCGGTTTCCGATTCTAACTAGCAGGACCGGGTTTTCGGATCTACGACTATTTGTCGTTCGGAGCCGGCGATGAGACTCATCGTTGCGTTTATCTCATCTTCCGCTTGACGGGACCCGAGTAATAATTTACTTTTTTGTTTGACACTGGGGCCCTATGGGGAGTAATAGGCGCCCAAGAAAGGCAAAAGTAAAGAGTAAAAAGGCAAAACCTCCGTTAGTACTTTTTACTTTTACCTTTTACCTTTCGCCTTAAAAAAGGCCGCGGGAAAAGGTTTTTGTTTTTCCTGCGGTTGTGTAGTGCACCCTTGGAGGAAGCAGCAAGATGAAACAGGAAGACGGCCAACCTCCCAGTAGCGGCGGTTGCCCATTTTCTTCGATGGAAGTTGCGCCTGTGAAGTGTTAGGTTCGATTACCTTCCTTATCGCCTCGCCCGGCCGCTTCTTCCATTTATGTATTGATGGCAAAAGCGGAAGATAAGAGGCGTCTTATTTCCCACACTTAAGACCTGAATTGAGCGATTGCTTCTGTATCTCCGCGTATTCCGGCGTAGCTCGACGGCCGGTCTTTATGCTCCGATTACCGCTGATCCGATCCGGACGCCGGGACCTTGTGTATGCGGTCCCCCCCGGGGATTGCGCGCAGGACGTAATTGGCCGGCGGGACGAACGCTGAGAGGATGAGGCGGCTTGTGAGCAAAAGGCCCGGGAAGAATGCGCTATGATCATGACTTTGTTTGACAGGTTCACAAAGGCTTTCCGTGCTGGATCTCCTGCCTCGAGGACGCTGCAGGAAGCTTCCGAACATGAGCGCCGGTTGATCGAGCTTTGCTCGGCCCCGGCCCGGGATGCGCTGGCTGCTCTTGAGACTCGCTTTAGCGGACTGAGCTCGGAAGAAGCCGAGAAACGCCTGGATGAATACGGTCCAAACGAACTCTCCCATACCAGGCGCCTGGGCTTTTGGGCTGATATCTTCCAGAGATGCAAGGGCCCCCTGGTCATACAGCTATTGCTCATAGCCTCGATTTCAGCAGCTATTGGAGAGATCAAATCGGCGCTCATCGTGAGCGCGATGGTTTTCCTGAGCGTAGGGCTTTCCTATATTCTGGACCGTCGCGCAAGCAATACAGTCGACATGCTCGGCAGGCGAGTGCAGTCGCGAACCCTGCTTTTGCGAGATGGCAATGAAGCGGAACTCCGAATATCGGAAGTTGTGCCCGGCGATATAGTTCTCCTTCACGCCGGCTCGATTGTTCCGGCCGATTTGCGTCTTTTGAGCGCAAAGGATTTTTTCGTCAGCCAGTCGGCCCTTACCGGTGAGTCCATGGCGGTGGAAAAATCGGTTTCTGCGGGCCCGGTCCATGAGGGCACCGCTTTGGAACTCCCCAACGCCTGCTTTCTTGGAACCAGCGTAACCAGCGGAACTGCCCGCGGCCTGGTGGTGAACACAGGGACCGGGACTATATTCGGCTCCATCTCGGAGCGGCTGACCGAGCGCCGGGAAGAAACAAGTTTCGACAAAGGGGTGCGCTCTTTTACATGGCTCATGATCCGGTTCATGGTGGTCATGGTTTGCGCGGTGTTCTTTATAGTGGGAATGACCAAGGGCGACTGGGTGGAAGCCCTCCTGTTCGGTCTGTCCATAGCCGTGGGGCTCACTCCCGAGATGCTGCCGATGATCGTGACGGTCAATCTCGCAAAAGGCGCGCTGACCATGGGCAAGAAAAAGGTCATCGTGAAGCGTCTGCCCTCCATCCAGAATTTCGGCGCCATAGACGTTCTATGCACGGACAAGACCGGGACCCTTACCCAGGACAGAGTGATTCTGGAAAGGCACGTGGACATCACCGGACATACAAGCGGCGACGTTTTGAACTACGCCTATCTCAACAGCTATTACCAGACCGGTCTTCGCAATCTGCTCGACCGGGCGGTGGTCGAACACTCCGATCTGGACCCCGAAGAACAGTGCACCCTGGTGGACGAGTTGCCTTTCGATTTCGAACGGCGCCGCATGTCGGTCGTCGTGGATTACGAGGGCGACCACGTTCTGATATGCAAGGGAGCGGTCGAAGAGATTTACTCATGTTGCAACCAATATCAGATTGGCGATGAAGTCTTTCCTCTTATCGACATGATCAGGGAGGACCTTTTCGAGGAAGTCGAACGGCTGAACAGAGAAGGTTATCGCGCTCTGGGAATCGCCTACCGTGAATTCCCTCGTACGAGAACCACCACTTATACCGTGGCGGATGAAAGCGAACTGATCCTCCTGGGATATATCGCTTTCGTCGACCCGCCCAAGGAATCGGCCGGACAGGCCATTGAGCTGCTGAAGCAGGCCGGCGTTCAGGTAAAGGTAGTAACCGGCGATAACGGACTGGTTACCGCCAAGGTCTGCCGGGACGTCGGACTGGAAGTCAACCGGATGGTTACCGGCGCTGAACTGTCCCAAATGCCGCCTGATGAGTATCGCCGGACCGTCCTGGATGCGGACGTCTTCGTCAAGATCACTCCTGTTCAGAAAGAACAAATTGTGCGGGAACTGCGCAATAGCGGCCGTGTGGTGGGGTTCATGGGAGACGGGGTAAACGATGCGCCCGCTCTCAAGTCGGCCGACGTCGGAATTTCAGTGGACTCCGGTGTTGACGTCGCGAAGGAAGCCGCCGATATCGTGCTCCTCGAAAAAAACCTCCTCGTGCTCGAAGAGGGGATCATTGAAGGTAGAAAAGTCTTTGCCAATATCGTCAAGTACATCCGGATGGGCGCAAGCTCTAATTTTGGAAATATGTTCAGCGTTGTCGGAGCCAGCTACATTCTGCCGTTTCTGCCGATGCTTCCCGTACAGGTCCTTACCAACAACCTGCTCTATGATTTTTCCCAGACCGGAATCCCGGCCGACAACGTGGACGAGGAACTGATCGTCAAGCCCCTCAAATGGAACATCAATACGGTCAAGCTGTTCATGGTGTTCATCGGACCGGTAAGTTCGATATTCGACTATGCGACTTTCGCGCTGATGTGGTTCTTTTTTCATTGCAGCGCCTATGCAGACCCGGCCGTCGGCGAGGCGCAAAAGGAAGCGCTGGCAAGGCTTTTCCAAACCGGCTGGTTCGTCGAATCGCTTCTGACGCAAACCCTGATTGTCCATATCATAAGGACCCGCAGGGTCCCCTTTTTCCAGAGCCGTGCTTCTTTGCACCTCACCCTTACTACTTTGATCATCATGGGCATCGGCGCATGGTTGCCCTATTCACCTTTTGCGGAAGGTCTGGGCATGGTCCCGCTGCCTCCCATTTACTGGGCCTGGATTGCTCTTTTTCTGCTTTCATATTCAATTTTGACGCACATGATAAAGACATGGTTTTTCAATCGCTATGGAGGTGAGTGATGGATACATTGCTCGATGCGCTGCAGGAAGGACGGTTGATAGAACTGCCCGACGATAATAAAGATGATGCGCTGCAATTCCTCGCTCACATCATCGAGGCGATCCCGTCTCTGCCGACCGGCATCGACGTGGTGGGCCTGGTGATGGCGAAAGAGCGTTCGACGACTTCGGCGCTTGGCAATGGCTGGGCGAGTCCGCATGTGCGCGTGCCGTTTGAAGAAGACCTCATTTGCGTCGTCGGCTGGAGCCCAACGGGCATAGACTATGGCGCTCCCGACGGAAAACCCGTATCAATCATCGCCTTGTATCTGGTACCCGAAAACCAGCGGAACCATTTTCTTCGAGAGGTTTCCATGCTGGCCAAGGCTTTGAAGTCCTATCCCGGATTTGAAAAACTGAATGCGGCCAAGGAACTGAACGAAGTTCGCGACCATCTGCTCGATCTTATCAGTACCAGCAGGGAAACAGTCGGTCCGGACACGCGGGCGCGAATGATTCAACTGCAGGCAAGGCAGGCCGTTGCGACGATGCCGGCCTATGACCTGGCCAGTCTTATCCTGGAACCGGTTACGATCATATCGGCCCCCGGTCTGAAACCTGTCGTGCTTGCTCAAGACCCCCAGCTTGTGGAGTATCTCGACGCCGCTCCACGGCTAATCGACCGGCTTGCCTCGGAAGGAGTCTATCAAAACGGTGGATGGCGTATTCTAAAGCGCGGAGAGACAGCCTATCAGGGAGAGCGTATGTTATACGACTGCCTGGCGATAAGGGCTGCGGCAAGGTGAGATGAAAAAGCTGTTGATCACCGGTGCAAGCGGTTTTCTGGGTTGGAATTTGTGCCGCGCGGCGCTGGAGCGATGGGAGGTATATGGCCTCTCCCGGCGGAGTCGAAATCGCATCGAGGGGATAAGATATCTTAACGCCGACCTGACCGACTTCAGGGTGGTAAAGCAAAAACTTCTCGAAATCCGCCCTGATGCTCTAATTCATGCCGCGGCCGAATCCAGCCCCAATTCTTGCCAGCTCAATCCTCAGGCTTCCCACAGGATCAACGTCGAAGCCGCTCTCAACCTGGCCTCTTTTTGCGCGGACCTGCGCATTCCTTTCGTCTTTATCTCATCGGATCTGGTCTTTGACGGCATGAAGCCGCCTTACAGCGAAAACGACACCGTCTCCCCCATTTCAGTCTACGGAGAACAGAAAGCCGAAGCCGAAAGAGTTGTTTTGAAAAGCCATCCCCGCGCATTGGTTTGCCGCACCGCCCTGATGTTTGGAGATGCGGGACAGGAGGCTGCCAGTTTTATCCAGCCCATGATAAGCGATATGAAAAACGGCAGGCGGATTAGCCTGTTTACGGATGAATACAGGACGCCGCTAAGCGCTGAGAATGCCGCACAGGGCATCCTGCTGGCGCTTTTCAAAACGAACGGAATATTGCATATGGCGGGCCCCGAACGCATTTCCCGCCTCGATTTCGGAAAGCTGTTGAAGGACGTGCTGGGTGAGAACAATGCCGGTCTTTCTCCATGCACCCGGCAAAGCATCACAATGCCGGCCCCCCGCCCCGCAGACGTCTCGCTCGACATCTCCAGGGCCGCGGCCCTCGGATTTAAGCCCGGGTCCTTGCGGGATGAGTTGGAGAAATTGGACTGTGTCCGGAAATTGAGGGATTGAGGATTGATACCATACTATTTCGTTATCAGCCCTTTTTCCATGGCAAATGCAGTTAGAGAGGAAGCACTGTGCAGGTCGAGTTTTTTCATAAGGTTGGCGCGGTGTTTTTCAACCGTCTTGGCGCTTATGCATAGATAATCGGCTATGTCCTTGTTCCTGTAACCTTCGGCTATCATCTTGAGAATTTCGCGTTCCCGCTGAGTAAGAGTGTCCCACGAGGTAGATGATTTGACGCTTTTTCTTCCTTCAAGATAACCCTCGATCACCTTCTCCGAGATACCGGGGCTAAGGTAACTCCTGCCCGAAAAAATATTGTCGATTGCCAGCATCAATTCGCTGTGAGTAGCGTCCTTAAGGATGTATCCGTCCGCCCCGGTCTTAAGGGCCGTCAAAATATGCTCCTCAGTCTTGTGAACGGTGAGCACAAGGATTTTTATGGATGGACATTGCTTCTTTATTTCCTGGATAGCCCCTACTCCGTTCATTCTGGGCATGGACAGATCCATCAGGATAAGATCGGGCTTGTGGACATCGACTGCCCGTATCGCTTCCAGGCCATCCCGCGCCTCGGCAACCACCTCGAACTCGGGGTTGGACGATAGAAGCATTCTCAGCCCTTCTCTAAGGATCGTGTGATCTTCAGCGATTAAGATCTTTTTTCTCTCCGGCATGAGTTAAACCTTCCTTGAGATTACGACCTTTGATTTACGAATGTTGCGGCATCTCCGGTCTCCCGGCAAAACTTGTCCCCCGGGCCCGCCCCGGAATGTTTAATCCGGTGTCAAATCCGGGAGCATCAATTCAATGGGCAGAACAAGTCTTCCGGGGTTCCGATCCCGCCCAACGCCTCGTCGGATGGACGATTTTCACTAATAAATAAAACAATGATCAACTTTATGCTTAATTATATTACATATCTTACTCCATCTTGCAAGAATTTGACAACTTTTTGCTGAGCAGCGCCAAATGTCCTTCCTAAAGCTAACCTCTAAGCCGAAGAATACAGTGTTTCCCCCGCGCGATTACTGTAAACAATGTATTTACGGTGTCACAACGGTAGCGGAAAATACATTACACTCAAAAGGATACTGGCTGGATCAGTTTCATTTCAATAATGCCGCGGTAACTTGCAGAGGGGATTATGTCTGTCCTGCTTGTCGAAGATAATTCGACTTTTCGAAAATCGCTAAAAGAGATGCTGGCGCTTCGATTTCCCGGGATTGTGATCGATGAGGCATCCGACGGTGAGGAAGCGCTTGATAAATTAAACAACTTTTATCCCGATCTGATCTTTATGGACATAAGGTTGCCGGGTAAAAACGGTTTGGAGGTCACTAAAATAATCAAACATGCCTGTTCCGAGGTGGACGTGGTCATTTTGACCAGCTATGACATCCCCGAATACAGGGCGGCCGCGCTCGACAGCGGCGCGAGTCATTTTTTCACCAAGGGAGATGTCGGAAGCGAAGAAATAGCGAATTTTGTAAAATCCTCCTTTGAGCGGAAGGGCAAGAACCCGTGGGGGCCGGCCCGGATTTCGCCAACTTAGGCCGGTCGGCGACACGCAGTTCGGCGAATCGTTTTCAAGACGGCCCTTTACATTGTTCGATACAGTATTCCCTACTGCAAGGGGTCAAAAATACCGCACCAATATATTCATATTAGGTAAATTGCTCTATTCAGATTTCATCCACTTTCCCATATAGATATTCACTAATGGAACCGGATCTATCGAAGTAGATATCCCAAGTTCGAGGAGGGGAAAATGAAGATAGACGGAGTAGATGCTGCCGGTTATTTGTCTGCCGACGAAATCAGGATGAAGATGCGGATGTCGTCCGGCTTTCTCAAGCTTCAGAAATGGCTCGTAATATACAACCTGCTGGTTGACCCCAGGCCGCTCGCCGAAATCGCCAGGCATACGGGACTCTCAGAGTCAAGCGTGTACAGGATTATTGCCGAGTATAACGACGACGGTCCGGAGTCCATAGACTCCATCGGGAAAATGTCTCCGCAGTCATGGTTCGAACAGGCTGGAACTTTCTCGATGTAGCCTCCAATAAACAGTATCGATCCTCAACCGTTCATTTTTCGGTTCAAGTTTCCAAGTTCTCCGCATATTATGGGATACGGGACGTATCGGAAGACAGGGCCGCTTTGCCCGAAAGCGTGGGGCAAAAGCCTGTGGACCCGTCCTGTCGCTGTGGCCCGCAAGCAGCACACAATGCCGGGAATCGAACCGCAACTCATGAAATCATTTCCTTGCGAAATATTGAAGTATGAGTATCTGTTTAGATTGAACCGCTCCCTTGACTACATTCGCGCTCATTTCGGGGAGGAGTTGAACCTCTCCGTACTGGCCAAAGTCGCCTGTTTTTCAAAGTACCATTTTCATCGCCTGTTCCGCGCATTGCTGGGTGAAACCGTAAATGAACACGTACGGCGCATTCGGCTTGAGAGAGCCGTACGGATGCTCACTTTGGATAAAGATAAGAGTATCGTCAACATTGCTCTTGATTGCGGGTTCTCGAGCTCCCAGAATTTTGCCAAAGCCTTCAAGGCGCATTTCGGCGTCACTCCCACTTATGTCCGGAGGCAATTCAGTTGGGATCGCATGAAAAACAGCCTCTGCAAGGCGAAAAACGATCATGAAGGTCTTCCGTCCCAAATCGCGCCGAATTCGGTTCCCGATTGTTTGCTCTCCGGGCCTTTAATGGAAAAAATAGTAGAACTACGGGAGCCCATGGCTGTAAGAGTGACGGAGATGCCCAACTATCGCGTAGCTTATGTGCGCACTATCGGACCTTACTGCCTGGAGACAGCCACGCCGGCTTTTGTCCAATTGTTGCAATGGGCCGAGCCAAGGGGGTTAATCAACGATAAAACCCTGGTCCTCGGCGTTTTAAGGGATGATCCGAGTGTCACGCCCAGGGACAAATGCACTTATGACGCCTGTATCACCATTCCCGAATCTGTAAAAAGTGATGGCAGAATTAACGTTCAGTCTTTGCAGGGAGGAAAATTCGCGGTTTATCATTGCGAAATCGATCCTGACGGGCATCACGACGCCTGGATGAAGCTCGTTGTCGATTGGTTGCTTCCCAGCGGATACCAGCCGGATAATCGTCCCTATTATGAAATCATCTACAACATCGCTGAAGAATACCCGCTGAGACGCCATGTAGTGGATCTTTGTCTTCCCATAAAACCCTCCTAGACTGAAAAAAGCAAGATCGGAAACATCAAGAGCAAAAAAGGAAAAGAAATCGCGTAGTCGATCTCCTATGCTACCTTCAAGCCGTCCTGCCGGCTCATGGCAGAAAAACTCAAAAGGAGGATCAACCCATGGGACTTGTAAAATCATTCGAGGAAATTTTGGCCGCCAGGAAAGACACTGCAGATTTCTATGACGCAGAGATGCTTGCCGTATTTTGGGAGACAAAACCGGAGATAGTCGCGAGGCTTCTTCCCCCGCCTCTTAAGCCGACGGACTATCCGTTGGTTCGCGCGTTCGTGGCCTATTACCCGAGGACAAATTTCGATGTGACCTACCTTGAGAGCGCCATATTTCTTCGGGCCACATATAATGGCGAGGAGGGCAACTACTGCCTGGCCATGCCGGTCACAAACGATATGGCAATGGCCGGCGGCCGGGAGAGATATGGTTTTCCTAAAAAAATCGCTGAGATTCATTTCGCCAAAGAGCAGGAAACGGCATACGGATGGACTGAGCGCCGTGGAGTCCGGTTCATGGAATTTCGAGCGAAGTTGAACGGTAAGTTCAATCATCCGGAGTCGCAGGCGATCATTATAGACCCCAATTTCCAAAGTGGCGAAGCCAAGGCAGTTTCGTATAATTTCAAGAATTTTCCCTCTCCCGAGGGTGGCGGCTTCGATTACAATCCGCGGCTCGTTCGGCAGGAAACGGTTTTGAAACCTAGACAGATCCTGATCGGAGAAGCGGAAATTATCCTCAGGCATTCCGATTATGACCCGTGGGCCGAGGTGGAGGTGGTGAAGCCTCTCGGGGCCGTCTACACAGTGGGAGATAACTCCATGCTGGCTGGAAAGACTGTTGCCGAAGTCAATCCCATGGAATTCGCTCCGTTCGCCTTCCTGAAATGGGACATGAAGTAGAGATGAGGAGCCTGGCATGACAGTCCGTGAAATCGACATAAACTTGAATGCCGAGACTAAGGCAATGCTGGAGCAGGTGAAAAAGTTCTGCATGCAGGTCGTTCGTCCGGCGGGAATCGAACTCGATAAGCTGCCCAACCCCGAAGAGGTGATCTCCCGGGATTCGAAATTATGGGACGTATTCAAAGGGTTCCGGGAACTGGGGCTTCATGCGCTGGAGATTCCAAAAGCCCTGGGGGGCATGGCTGAAGATATCGAACCCATGGCGAAAGTGTTGATCATGGAGCAACTCGGCTATGCGGACGCCGGTCTGGCCATAAGCATGGGGGTGGCGTGCATGCCCTTCGCCTATGCAGCCTATTTCCCGGTTCCCGAAATGCAGCAACTGGCCCGGGATTTTTGCCGGGATAAAGAATGCAAGATGATCGGCTGCTGGGCTGTCACCGAGCCCGACCACGGAACGGACTGGAGCCTCGGAGGGGATAACCCCAGGTGCGGTCCTTCAGTAAGGGCGGTGCTCAAGGGCGATGAGTATATCGTAAACGGCGAAAAAGCCGCCTGGGTCTCCAACGGAACCATCGCCACTCATACGCTGTTGCAGGTGGGACTCGATCCTGCCAGGGGAATGCACGGTGTGGGAATCGCGATCCTTCCGCTGGACCTTCCCGGAATTTCCAGGGGAAAGCCGCTGGACAAGATGGGCCAGCGGCCCTTGAACCAGGGGTCGATTATTTTCGAGGATGTTAAGATCCCGAAGAAATATATGGTTGTTTCGAACCCGGACATCATCAACGCTGCCCGCGGGGTAGGATTGGCAAGGGTGAACGGAAGAATGGCAGTCGTATTTGCGGGTCTTGCCAAGGCGGCCTTCGACGAGGCATTCCGATACTCGAAGGGGAGAATCCAGGGCGGGGTGCCCATCTTTGAGCATGCGGTCATCAAATTGAAGCTGATGAAGATGTTCACAGCGGTTTAGGCGGCCAGGGCAAATGCGAGGCGAATGGCTGTCTTTAATGCGCTCAATCCACTTTCCCCCTCCGTGGCGCACGCCGTTGGCGCCAAGTGTCTTTCCACCGAGACGGCCACAGCCGTTGCGGGCGAAGCCATCCAGATTTTCGGCGGCTTCGGCCTGGCCAGGGAATACCCCGTGGAAAAGATGTTCCGCGACGCGCGCACCTCTATGATAGAAGATGGAGAAAATGACGCCCTGGCGATAAAGGCCGCAGAGTTTTTATAGCTCTTAACGATCGGGGAGTACGCAAATGGACATGGATGGGAAAATTGCGGTGGTTACCGGTGCGGCAAGCGGTATAGGACGTTTTGTGGCTATCGCTTTGGCAAGGGAAGGAGCCGACGTCGTACTGGCGGATTTGAACCGCGACGGACTCTCCGAGGTGCTCCGTGAGATCGAAGCACTGGGGCGCAAAGCTCTGGCAGTACCCACCGACGTGACAAAACTCAAAGATATTCAAAATCTTTTCGACCTGACTATTTCAGAAATGGACCGGGTGGATATCCTGATAAATAACGCCGGCGTTCACATAACGGGACCTGTGGAAAAAACTACAATAGATGATTGGAAATGGATCGTTGATGTTAATGTTTGGGGGGTCGTAAACGGAATTAATGTATTCTTGCCCCATATGCTGGATAGAGGCAGCGGATATATCGTCAACACCGCTTCCAGTGCCGGGCTGGCCGGGGTCCTTGACAGATCGATCCCTTATACGATGACAAAGTTTGCGGTGGTCGGGCTTTCTGAGGGACTGGCAGTTTATTTGAGGGACAGGGGCATAGGGGTGACGGTTATTTGCCCGGGGATGGTCAGCACCAATATTGGCGCAAGTCAGCGCGTCATTCCCGTGGGAGACGGACTCGACGAATTACGCCAGGAACTCATCGATGCCTCCCGGGAGAGTTTCAGGCAGGGGAAGCTGCCTGATTTTATCTCCGACTTTATCTCCAGCCGAAGCGGTCCCGTTGGGCCCGCCCTTGCAACCATAATAGCGCCTGAGCGGATCGCTGAGGCTGCGGTCCGGGCCATCAAGGAACACACTTTTCTGGTTGTCATGCCCCCCGAACTTATGGAATTGGTTAAGCAGCGATCCCTGAATATGGAAGCTTATATCCATCAGGCAGTACAAATGAAGGCGGAATGGGACAAGCTTTTCGAAGCTATTTTTGCCTACATGCAAAAGGCCGGGAAGAAGCAGGACTGAGGAATAGGGACAGGAATGAGGAATTAGGAATGAGCAAAGGGGCGATCGGGTCCGGGACCGGCAGCTGCACTGAACGTCTTCAAGAGTTATGTTCTACAGAATACTGGAATTGTGGTACAGTATATAAGGGCGTAATAAATCTTGCGTCCGAATTTCGCAGGAGATCCATCAATGGGGCTAGAATGAACGAAATAGACTGGCTTCGAGCGGTTCTCAATGCAATGAAAAACGACGGCCAAATCTCTATCGCCGTCTTGTATGGATCGTTTACGAAAGGTACCCAACATACGAGATCGGATATCGACATCGCCGTCTACCTCAACGCTCAGAACCACGAGGAGGAAATCGATCTGAGCGACCGGATTCTTATGTCGGTCGAAAAGGATGTTTCCATCCTGCGTCTCGACGATCAGGAGGAATCACCTTTTATTGTCCAGGAGGCCCTAAAAGGGATTCACCTGGTAGAACCCGATAAAGAAATATTATACGAAGTGAGCCTGAGAGTCCTGCACGAGACTGAAAGCATCCGATTCAGAAGGAAGCACACATTTGGATAGGTCGCGGCGTCTTCTCGCTTTCATGAATGAGACCATCGACTACTTCCTCAAAAAAGTCGAGAATGTCGACAGGGACCGCTACGTTGCGGACCGCGATATCCGCAGTATTCTTGACAAAACCATAAATGACATCATCCTCTGTATGGTGGACATAGCGGAGGAATGCCTTAAGAGTGGCTCAAGGCAGATTCCCGACACCTACAGAGACACTGTTCTCGCCTGCCATGAGTTTCTTGGAGAGATAGTCCTCAGGGTTGCGCCCCTGGTAAAACATCGCAATGAAACCATTCATGAATATCTGAAGGTCAATTGGCAAAACATTTTGACTATTAAAAGCAGGGTGCCTGACATAAAGGAATTCTCAAAGAAGGCCGATCTTTTTCTTGCGGGGGAAAAACCAGCATAGAGGCCTCTAATCTTTTTCCGTCTCATACCCATCCGATAAATCAGCATATCTTGTCTTTTGGCCGATAGAACATAACCAACATACAGACTACCGGTTTCTTACCTCCGGCATCCGATTCATTACATCCGTCAAATGCGCTTCACCCGGACCTTTTTCCTGTTTAGGGCCGAAAGTGAGCTGATAGGCAATATATGAATAAAAACTGGTGGGGCCGATTATGTCTTTACCGGCAGACAGCAGAATGTGGTCATTTTCGGTTATGTTGACTATGGAGCCGATATTAAACCCGAAATGGCGTTCATCTCCCGTGTCCGCCGGACTGCCGTCGAATAGCTCCGCCCCGATAGTCAGGTGCTCATTCAGGTCGCGCTGAAGCTGCCAACCAAAAAAATAAAGATTTTGCCTCCCGGGGCCGGGATTATTGAGGTAGCCGCCCCCGCCATATGTCAACCACGGCCCCCAGCCTTTCTGAAGCCAAAGCGGGAAATATACCTGCGTGCCGCCAAGCCCCAGCCCCCTTGATTCCGCACCTGTCGGAAGTTCAAGAATAGGATATATCCCGGCCATGAACTTTGCCCCTTCATCATTATAAAAACGCCACTTGCATCCTGTTTCCGTATCGCCATACCCATAGTGAGACGGCAGCCCGGAGATCTTGACGTATTCCAGAGGAGCAATAAGATGAATCTGAAGGTTGGGGACCAGCCCATAGTTGATTTCAAAGTGCGGAGCGGTGACGCTCGCTCCGCCATGCTCTTCCAGCGACATGCTCGCAACATACATTTCCCAGTGTTTGTATTCGACTGGTTCGGGGTCGTCCGTAATGAAAGGAGGCCCTGCCAGAGCGGAAAAAGGCCCAAGGGGCAGAGCAAAAAAGAGTACCAGAAGCATCAGCGCGTAACGGCGCACAACTCCCCTCCGATTGTTTGTAAAATAACGCAGTCCTAGCCTGAACCGAGGGTCTTGATATATTTCTTTATGGTGGGCAGGTTCCGATAGAACCGGTGCGATGAGAGCGATTCCGACAATCGTTTCGTATCGTAAGGGATTCGGAACATCGTGATCGTTTGCTCTACCGAGTCATAGAGAGCCGAATTGGCTAGGGGCGTTCCGTCCCGGTAAGGGCCGCCCACACTGCCGGCCTTGACCCAATAGCGCGAGCCCTTGTTCAGACGCAGTGTCAGGCTTTGCTTCCGCTCCGGCCTGTGAACTCTGATTTCTCCGTCCTCAGGCATTTCATAAACAGCAGGAATATGATCGTGGCCGCTGAAGATCAGCCGTTTGGGGTAGTCACGCCATAGAGGGACGGTGCGCTGCAGGGCTTGAGTATCCAGGTAGCCGAAACATTCGATGCTCGGAAGTAAACCCTTCGACGGAAGATCGAAAGGGGAATGGTGCACTACAATGAAATCTTCCTTCTCGATCGAAAGCGGGAGGTCGAGTATATACTCTATGGCCCCTTCTTCTGCAAACAAAAGCCCGGCGTTATAGGCGGTCGCCTGCATCCGGTCGACCTGGTCGGCAAAGTCCGTAATCGTACCGGCTATTAAAAGATCATGATTTCCGGCAACCGTGGGAAAACCGGTTGAACGGATTTTCCTGAAAGTTTTATTCCCGAATGGAAGCCAGCCGGCAAGGTCCCCGAGGCAGTAAACTTCATCGGGCTTTTCCTCTTCCAGTCTTTTCAGGCATGCGTCCAGCGCATCGACATTACCGTGAAGGTCACCGAAAAAAAAAGTCCTCATCGACTTTTATCACTCTCGTGGACTACGTCCTGTTCAAATTCCATTTCAACCGCAAGTTCGCCGCCCTCATATGCCGACCGCATGTTGGGATAACGCTTTCGGAAGACACGCATCATTTTGGTGTTCTCCTTCAGTACGACAGCGGTAAAGCCCCCGTAATTGTTCTCCTTCGCAATCTTTTCGAGTTGCCCGAGAAGATGGGAACCAAGGCCCTGGCCCTGGAAATCCTCACGAATTACCAGCGCGATTTCCGCCCGGTTTTCTTTTTCCGCTGCGGCATAGGAGGCAATGGCCATCATTTCCTTATGCCCGCCCCTGGAAACGAAGCCAACCAGGGACATGCTCTTGCGGTAGTCGACGTTGGCCCATTGGTCCTGAATGGCTTTGTGGGAAAAAAGCCTTTTGTTGTAAAAAAACCGCAAGTAAACAGTCTCAGCCTGAAGAGAATAAAAAAAGTTCCGGAACGCAAACTCATCTGACGGAAGCAAGGGGCGGAACTCGATGGTTTCCCCGCTTCTCAAGCACAGCGTGCTCTTATAGCCCTCGAGAAAAATGAGATCTTCGGGATGGGGAGGAAGCTGGTCCGGAAATATATAATGATGCTTTTTGGCTTCGTCTATAAGCTGCTCGCGGAACTTGGGGTGGGCAATCTGCGCCAGTTCCATGACCCGCTGATAGATGCTTTTCCCTTTGAGCTCTGCAATGCCGTATTCAGTCACCACGAAGTTGACGTCTCCCCTTGTGGTTGCCACACCGGCTCCTTCACTGATGTGTGAGACGATGCGCGACACCGTTCCGTTTTGGGCTGTTGAAGGCAGGGCTATGATGGAAAAACCGCCCTTGGACATGGCGCTTCCTCGAATAAAGTCAACCTGGTCTCCTATGCCGCTGTAGAAGAGGTATCCCACGGAATCCGAACACACCTGTCCCGTGAGGTCGACTTCCAGTGCGGAACTGATCGAAATGAGATTGCGATTCAGGGCAATGTTGGAAGGATCGTTGACGAACTCGGAGTCCATGAAAAGGAGCGATGGATTGTTGTTGATGTAATCGTAAAGCCTTTTAGTTCCCATGCAAAGAGAGGCAACCGTCTTTCCGGGGAGAAAGGTCTTCTTCTTATTGGTGATGACTTTCTTTTCGAAAAGGGGCAGAAAAGCGTCTGTGATTACCTGGGTATGGATTCCCAGGTCTTTTTTATTCTCGAGCTGTAACAGAATAGCATTGGGAAGCTGTCCGAATCCTATCTGAATGGTTGCCCCGTCGTTTACCAGTTGTGAAACGTAATGACCGATCCGCTGCGCAACCTCGATATTTGAAACTTTTATGATGTCTTCCGAGATAGGTTCTTCATGAAGGACCAGGTAATCCAATTCATCGATGTGAACGAAAGCGTCGCCCCACGTCCTTGGCATTCTCGGATTAACCTGAGCGATGACCAGATTGGAATTCGTCATTCCCGAACGGGTTATGTCCACTGAGACGCCTAAACTGCAATATCCAAAATTGTCCGGGGGACTTATCTGAATCAGGGCGGCATCCAGACCGATCTGCTTGCCGGCAAAAAGCCTCGGAATTTGGGAAATGTACGCGGGAACGTAGTCTATCTTGCCTTCGAAAGCCGCCTTGCGCATTGCTCCACTGATGAAAAAGAGCTTCAGCGAAAAACGGTTGAGAAATGATTCATCGTCGACATATTCGGCGAGCGTCCTCGACAGCATCTGGTAAATCAGGATATCCTGAAGGCGAGCGTTGCCCACCATTTCCCTGATTAGATACTGGGGCTCGCCGCAACCTGTACCGATGAAAACCCGGCTGCCGCTCTTTATCTCATTAATCGCCCTTTGCGCGCTGACCACTTTGTTGGGGCAGTATTGATCTAACCGCATCGTTTCCCAATCCGCTCGAGAGTGAGATACTGGTCCTTCATTGACATGGCCGGTTCGCATGACTCGCAACTTACCCTATAGAACCATATTACCCATCCCGGAGTCCAGTAATTTTACTTTCATGCCGATGCGGTCGGCGTACTTCTTATCGGCTGGCCTTGACGGCCTCCGCCAAGGCTTTCTGGTCAAGCGGGGGCGGTAAAATCCCGGCCCTTTCAACAAGCGTGACGGCGTCGGAGGGACAGCCGGTTGCGCAGACACCGCATCCGATGCAGCGGTCCAGATCCAGTACCGGCCGGTCTTCATCGCCCGTGGCAAGGGCTTGCGCGGGGCAACGGTCGACACAGACTCCGCAGGATGTGCAAAGATCGTAGTCATGTTGGGGTTTGAATCCGGAATTCACGTTCAGCCCGGGCTTCGGTTGGGCCAGTGCGGTCTTTAGAATCGTGCAATGACAGCCGCAGCAGTTGCACAGAAAATCGATTTCCTGGCGATTAAGGGTCGCATGCACCAGACCGGCCTCCTCAGACTTATTGAGGATTTCCATGGCTTCTTCTTTGGAGATCTGCCTGCCTATCTTTCGATCGATTACGAATTGGGCCCCCATACCGAACTGCATGCAAACTTCATCGGGTTTTCCGCAATCATCCTTTTCATCGATCAGCTTGGCCTGATGACGGCAGAAACAGGTGGCTACCGACAGCGGATGATGTTTTTCTATGTAAGAGGCCACCTGCTGGTAGGTGTGGACGGTATTTTGAGCCTGAATCTTACGGTCCACCGGAATCACCCTGTTCACCGGGAAGGTAATTTTCGTCGGTCCCAGGTCGGCATCGATAGCCTCCTTGTATGCATGAATAAGATGCGCGAGCTTTCTATCCCGTTCCGTCCTGGTCCCGCGCATAAACTGGAATTCAAATATTCCGGGCAGAAAGGGCGGCGCGCTGTAAAAGGTGCCCCCCTCCATGGAACCGGCAGTGCATAGCCCTTTGAAGGCCATGCTTTCCAGAATGGACTTTATTTCATCTACCTCTTTTCCCATTTTCCCGGCAATCGCATCCGCGGGATGATATCCCTTGGGAATGGCGTTATAGACTGCCGCTTCTACGGGGGTAAACAGCTCTTCAACCAGCGCATAAAACTCGGGGATATCCTTGCCCGGGTATCTCCCCCGCCTTGCAGCCAGCGTCTCGCACAGTTCATGATAGACTTGTTCGGCCATTTCCTTCTCCTGATTTTACGGGTTGTCGTTCAAATCCCTTCTACTTGGATCGCGCCATTCCTTGTACAATCCTGACCTCTTTACAAGGATTTTTCGCGGCTTTTGATTCCGCACTGGAACCCGCCATAACGTATACGCGTTCTTGACGGTCCTTTAGGGGCTTAACCACCCTCTCGACGTGTTCCTTCTTGTTCTCGAGGTAAAAAGGTTTCACTTCTTCCCCAGCCGGGCAAACGGCCATACAATAACTGCATCGGTAGCTCATCTTGAACATCAAGGACTGCCACATCAGGGCCGTCTCCCGTTCATCGAAATGAGAACGGTATTCGGCCATGTCGTGAGAGGTAATAATGGCTTCTATCATGTTGTGAAACCCTACATGATTGTCTCTGTAAGTGTGGGTGAGGCAGGCGAAAAAATCGAAGGGTTTGTCTTTAGTGACAGCCCCGGTAGGACATACGACAGCGCACAGATTGCAGTCGATGCACGGGCTCTCATCGAGCGGATGGTCATAGTGGTCAACCACTCCGTTGATCAGAATGCTCTCCAGCGCAACGCAGCTTCCATACTTCGGATGGAGAACGAGCCGGTTCATCCCCATGTGTCCGAGACCGGCCTCCACCGCCATGATCTTGTGGCTTACGTCCCAGATTTTCCCGGGATACCGGTCCAGGGCCATGGGCCACCCCTTGTTGACGACGACCCCCCGGATGCCGAGTTGGTTCAGGCTGCGAAGGATCTTTCGAGAAACGTCCGAAATCCTGTCTCCGGTGTGTTGAAATTCCGCGTTTGCAACATAACGGGCCAGACTCTGAATGTTCTCTCGGTTATTCGCCGCAACAATGCTGATGACAGTACGCGTGAGAGGATAGACGTATTGGATCCCTTCGCGCTCTTTTTGCATCGACTCCCGGTCCAGGTCCACCAGGCCAACGTCGTCGGCCCCGGCATCGATGCAGATCTTGCGAATCGTTTCCGCCGAAAAAATTCCGTTCTCCCGACCCATATGGGATGACGTCATTTGGATAGTCTCCATTTTTAGCACCTCTTTTGTTTTAAGTGTGGTTGCGCGTGTTCACTCAAAAAGAACAATTACTTGCTGCGGGAAAGTGAGACGACCTCTGACAGGTCCTTAAGCATCCTGCCCATCCTGTCGACGCCGAGTCCGGCCTCGATATGCGCCTGGGCTGCTTCCCACAATGGTAAGGCTGCCGTGAGCGCCTCCTGGCCTTTCTCGGTAATGGTCACCTGATGCTCCCTGCGGTCCATTCCAGGTTCGATAAGGACGAGTCCCTTCTTTTCGAGTACAGTCAGGTTTCGTGTGAGTGTGGTCCGCTCGTTTACGGTCAATTCCGCCAGTTTCGTCAACGTGACCGGCCCGCTCAATTTCGCCGCTATAAGCACTGAATACTGGGTGGATCTCAGACCGGTCGGCCTCAGGAAATCATCGTAGAGCCGGGTAACGGCGCGCGCAGCCTTCCGCAAATTGAAGCAGGCGCAAGAACGTCCCATCTCCATGTATCTGGTGGGGAACAGCGCTTTAGAGTCGTTCGCCATAAAGTTCCAGCCTCCCTCGAAGTTTGGACTGAGCGATAAAAAAAGAATTCTTGGCGCCTCATGCCCTCTGCGCCCCCGGACCCCGCTGCAAGCTGAATTTGGGCATGTGAGCGGGAGCGGGAATTCAATTCATGTATATACACTTAATCACGCAAAGGTCAATAATTTTTTGTTGGATAAGGCACCTTTGTTTATTGCGAGAAACACCTATGCTTACACACGATCCATGCCTAAAGTTTCCGGACCCATTCGCCAACCTTATCGATGGCCTCCCGTGATTCCGGAAAAACGCCGAGAAATACGAGTTGCCAGGCGTGGATCATGCCGTCCCAAGTCTGCAGGGTTGCGTCACCACCCGCCGCCTTCACTCTTTCGACAAATTGTCGCGCATTTTCAAATAATAATTCGGGCGGCGTTGCCTGGACGAGCAATGGTGGAAACCCCCGAAGATCACCAAGGAGAGGGGAAACCAGGGGGTTTTTCATTTGCGAGGGATTTTCTATTCCCAAGTAGGCGGGAATCCACCAGAGGCCCTGGTCTGTGAGTATGGGATCAGTTTCTCCTTCACAGAGGGAGATATTGCCTACGTCAGTGACAGGAGAAAAACATACCGCCCCTTTGGGCAAAGGGATTCCCTTGTCACGAAGATTGAGGATAGTCGTCAGGGTCAGATTCCCTCCCGCGGAGTCGCCGGCGATTACGATATTCGACGGCTTGAACCCCTGACGTAACAGCCACCGGTATGCCTTCGTGCAATCCTCGAGGCCGGCTGGAAAAGTATTCTCGGGAGCGAGTCGGTAGTTTACACTGAGCACTCGCATTTCCGTAGCTTTGCCAAGTGCGACTGCTAAGCGGCGATGAGTGGTTGCGGACCCGAATACCCAGGCGCCGCCGTGCAAAAACAATAGCGCCTTTTGCGCTGAGGCTCCAGGAACGATTTGCCATTCTGCGGGCACGCCGTCGGCTTCCACACCCTCAATCCTGGCGTCTTGCGCAAGCGGGTGTTGTTCCATCCACATCGTTAATGTTTGCTCCATCGTGTGACGAAATATACCTGCCAGCGCAAATAATTCTTCCTTGGTAATTACTGTCCATACATCTTCTAAGGTCGCCTCGCCTTTAAATAATTTCTCGTTGTTCTCTAATACCTTCGGCCAGATCACAGCTATTTCCGGCGCTTTATTCATTACGTATTCCATCACGATCTTAGCCTGTATCTCCGCGCCAATTTCCAGGAATTGACGTACATCCTCTCGAAAAATATCTAATTTTGCGATAGGCATCGTATTTCTCCTTCACCCTTCACCCTTCACCGCTCACTGCCGCCCGTCGGATACGGCGTGCACGGCGCCATTGAGGTCTGTTCTGTAAATAGGGATATTGCGTTCTACGCATCGCTCGAGGGCCGCAGGCGCCGGAAAGCCGAACGGGTTATATCAGGTTATATTCCATGGGTAGCTTTGCTTCCCCCTTTTATAAAGGGGATCGAGGGGGGATTTTAATGGCTTACGTAGCATTGGAGACTACAATTCCGCCGGTCCTTCTATATACCTCCCTCCTGTGCCCTATCTTCACCACGAGGACGAGGAGGGCTTCATCCTTGATCTCATAAATAATGCGGTAATCGCCTTCCCGCACCCGGTAGAGGTTCCTTGTGGCGGAGATCTTCTTTGCTCCCGCGGGCCTTGGGTTCTCTCCAAGAGCCTCAACGGTCTTGATGATGCGCCTCTGGAGGCTTTTGCCGAGCTTTTTCACCTGGCGTCTTGCTGCCGGCGCGATCTCAACAGCGTAGGCCACTTAAAGCCCCAACTCGTTTTTGAGATCATCTAGCGAAATGGTTCCCTTCTCCTCTGCCTCTTTTAGTGCGGAGATGGCATCGTCAAGGTCGATCTTGTCTTCCATCGCCTCAAGGATCTCAACATCGTCGATCGGGACCACGGCTACGACAGGCTTCCCCCGCCTGGTTAAAACGATGCGCTCCTTACCGTAGGCAACCCGGTTGACAACATCTGAAAAATTCTCTCGCGCCTCACGAGTAGAAACGGTCATGGGAACCTCCTTCTCTGTCCATTTGCCTTTAAATGTACACCAGAGCACTTTTTTATGCAAGGTCTACTTGAGAACAAGATGAACTTCAAAGTTAATACACGGAGGAATCTCCAGTGCGGCAGGTTCGCTACGCATAGCGCCTTTTCTTGAAGAGAGAACCCGGCTGGGCTTGGGACAGCAGCCACCGGTTCTCACGACGGGTTGTCTTGAAATCAAGCGGCTTAAGGTTCGGGAGCAGGCATTCCAAGCCTCCAGAAGCTGTTGTTGATTTTCAGTTGTGACGTTCTATTTTTCTTAGTTCTTTTGAGCATTGATGTTCCTGCCCGCCCCTATAGTTCGCGACCCGCCGTTCACTGTTCACTGCTCTGCTCACTGCCTATCGTCCATTCGTGCCCGTCCGATACGGCGTGCACCGCGCCCTGCAAATCTGTCCAGCACACCGGTATGTTTCGCTCCGCGCAACGCTGCATGGCCGCTTCGGCCGGAAAGCCGAACGGGTTATAGAAGGTTATATAACATCATCGCGGAACCTACTTATCCAAAACATTCTTGATCCTGTTGATGACAAAATCGGCTGAATATCGTTCTCCATCGCTCGTCGCTTCACACTTCAAAGCCCCTGAACCTTGAGATGTGACTTCGAAATGACAGCTTCCCGTGGCAGGTTGGCCTTTTTTGTTAATATCTACCTCGTCAACTTGATATGCACCGTCAAATTCGTTCAACTTGGCGCCATGGAATGTAATTACGTTTCCTTTGATTTGCTGCAACAGAAAGACGGCTCTGCCATTTTGAAACTTTGAAACCATGAGGACGGGGGCGCATTCTTTTTCTGTTGGAATCCCTTCAATGGTAAGGCTCTTACAGTTGCCTTCGAAAACTGCAAAGTAAATAGGCCCGTCGCCGGGGTCTAACGAACCGGCCTTATCGCCTGCCCATACCTCGCCCGTCAAGACAAATAGAAACATCGCGGTGAAGGCCATGATCAAGTTTGGTTTCGTTATCATATTCAACATTCTCCTGAGACCGGACACGGCATATGGTGCGAACTCGTCTTAAGACCACTTCTTCCACCAACGCGAATGGTAATAGAAGTTATCGTTGATTCTTGCTTGTGATACTTCCTATCTTTCTCGGTTCTTTTGGGCATAACTGTCCCCCTCCGCTTCTGAGGTTACTGTCCACTGCGGCCCGTCCGACACGGCGTGCACCGCCCCCTGCAAGTCGGTCCGGTAGAGAGGGATGTTGCGCCGGGCGCCGCGCTCGATTACCTCCAGGGCAGGAAACCCGAACGGGTTGTCCATGCCGCAGCTAAAAGTGATGGCCCGGGGGCGAAGCGCGTCCAGAAATTCTTCGCTGTTCGAGTACCGGCTGCCGTGATGGGCTGCAACCAGCAGCGTTGCCGTCCGGCCCCCGAGGGCAAGAATGATCGATTCTTCGACGCTCCGGCCGATATCGCCCGGCAGGATCACCCCGGTTTCGCCAAAAGATATCTCCATTAGAATTGCTGCAACAGTATAATCAATTTCATAATATTATCAATCATATAGAAACTATATCCCCCGGCGCCAACGTTCTGATGGATTGTATTCTTGGCCACCGAGTTTCTGGGGCGACGTGTCACACCATGGAGCATACGGGATGAGGAGTTCCCAATCGCCTTCGGCGAGGTTGACTTCATAGCGTCCGGGTGCAACTGGCTCCTTTGCCATGTACTTCTTCCATATCTTGCTTGCGTGGTACTGCGCCTTCTCGCGAAGGACGCGTGTCAGGTGGAGCATGTCCGCTCACTGTTTGGGGCTCGGGCAGACTGATTCCATCCCGAGATGCATTTCACCATTCTCCAATACCTGCATGACCAGCTTATTGGTAACGTTCCCGTCCAACTCAGGACCATCAGTGTCCACATGGGCCAGGGTCTTGTCGCGCAGAGTGACAAGATACAAATGCATCCCCATCAGTTCTTCTGGGACAATTGACTCTGGGAAGCGGAACGGACGTCTTTGCTTAAACGGGCGAGCGTAGTAGACAATCGCAGATAGCATCAACGGACCAAGGAGAGGATTGTCACGGTCCAGCGACTCCTTGACCATCTTCTGGATCAAATCCTGCGCGCCGGTGAAGCACAGCTTGCAAACTGGAATCGCCAGTACTCCACCCTTACGTCATACGGTATGCGTTTCATCTTTCTAGCTCCCACTGAGAATTTCAACTCGGGAAATCTGGTTTTCAATGCACCGGAATGGCGAGAGGATTTCGCCATACTTACTTCAGTTGACTATCCTTGCTACCTCTTCGATTATAGAATTCAACTGTCTTTAGCCTTTTTTCGCGTTCTGATTGACATCTGACACAATATCGAACTCCGGGCATTGCTCTGCGACGCGCTTCAGGAATTTCAACCTCGCATTCCTCACAATGGGTTAAACTTTCGCCATCCGGAAGCCTGCTTTTTGCCAACTGGACAGCGGATTCCACTGTTGCATCTATTTGTTCCTGCACCGCCTCATCGCGGGACCAGCCAACCGCCATAACTTATTCCTTCTATTCCAGTTGACCTGCTTGAAGTGGGTTCTCAAGCCTTTTTGGGCACGATGTTACCGATATTATTCTATCATTGTGGTGTGGTTCAGGCGCAACTTTCTTTTTCCGCACCCATGTTCGCCTCGGCTTCTCCGGTGCTCCCGCCTGAGTTGAAACTGCCGTAGCAGTCTAAGGAGGTTTTGACTGTCATGCCTCTCAATATACGCCTTCAAGTTCTCGTGTATTCACGTTCTCTCAGGTGAATACACCGCAAGGATTTCCGGCTGCAGTCGAGCTTGCATGGTTTCCTACCGCCAACCGATTCTAGAGAAATCGGACCTCCCACAGTTAACAACTTGCCAACATCGTGACTTTCCGTTCTGCTTGCTCGCCCAAGCAGGATTTTCACCCTTGGCAAGAAAGGTTGACTATCACTAAACCTTAGCTGATGGTGATCTTGAAGGAGTTATCCCTTATGCCGGTCAAAAAGATAGTTATATTTTAAGCTAGAAAATATTGTGTTCCCCCGGCTTTGGAGGATGCACTAATTTCGTGGTGAGAAACCCTATTGAAATTGAACAGATTATAAGCGCCATTTCCTCGGATAGAACTTCGCTCCGCGAAGAATTGGCACAGATTTACCTAGCTCTGCCTCCGCCCGGTTACGCACTTCCAATGGCGTGGCGCTGCGCAGCCGGGATGAGTAACGAGTTGGTCGATAGAATCCCGCGTTACTCGTCAGCGGACCATGGGAGCATCTTTAAGTCTTTACTCACTGTCGTGCACGGCATCTTGAAGACCAAGGATACCAAGTTCAATGGGCCTTACTTCGACGTCTCCCTTCAGGAGGATGAAACAGTCAAGTCCTGTCTTGACACCGAATATAATCAAGTGGTCCTTTTGAATTAGGAAATTTCTCTGCGTGAGCGCTTCTGGCGATTGTCATATGATGCGGATGATGACTCGTTCCGGATGTCGCTGTCACCGCCTCAGCGACGCACAGCACTGGTGCTACTCGATCACAAGGCGGAATTCCTAAGCATGCCTCCTAAAATGCGTGAGATCGTCTTGAACGCACGCTCGCCTGCCGAGTCAATCCCCCTGGTCCTCGAAACAGGTATGCGTGAGATCGACTTCCTCCGCAATGCTGTCCCTAAAGCGTGGCGCCGTCTTGCTGAATGCATCGGGTTCGCCATTGAGGAGGCCCTTCGATTCCAGGCTTTCATTCAGGCACTTCTGGAGGTCGGAGTAATGTGGTTCCGCTCGGATGATCTACCGGAGATATTCACCGATTTTGTCAAAGAGAGAGGACTTGCCCGAGTGACCGAAGATCGGTTCCGCCGTTTATTGGACTTCTTCTCTGCCCCACCTGAAATCATCGAATGGGGCATCGCCGTGCCCTTTCTTCAGTTTGGCGATTGGTTCGCTTACTGGCCTTTCGCGCATCATGTTCTCCCACCAAGCCTGACCTTCCTGTGCCTTTTGATGCGGAAACATCCTGATGACTGGAACAACACTGTCGGCTCTGAGCTTGCCAAAGTCGCCGATGCCGTTTGCTCTGGGTTGCCGGTCATTCCAGGACTTTTCTTCGCGACTAGAAAGACAAAGGCAGGTATCGGTGATATCGATCTTTGCATCTATGACTCGCGATCACACGTACTTCTGCTTTGTGAGATCAAAACCGTCTTTGACCGCTTCCGGACTAACTATCAAATGTCCAACTTCGTCGGACAACGCGTCAACTTCGCCAAAGCTGCTGCCCAACTCGCCGTGTCAGCCAATGCGATCAAGAGTGGTGCTTGGAAACTCAGCGTCATCTTTAATCGCAGGGTTGATGATCAGCCCCCCCGAATTCTGTCATTGATCCTCACCTGGTATGACCAACACAATCCTTGGGTCGGAATTGAGTCAGAAAATCCGCAGTGCTGCAACTTTAGAGTTTTCCAATACTTGTTTAAGCGGGGCAACGGGAATCTTGTAAATGTGCATGAAGCCATAGCTCAGCTCTCTCGAATCTATTGTGCTGCGTCACTCCTTTCGCGGCAGTACTCAAGCGGAAGTGAGACTGTATTAGTGAAGCACGAGGTGCAGATGGATCTGCTGCCCCCAGAGGAGACCTTGCGTGATATGCCCCTCTCCAATCTGGTTAAGCAAGAATTAGGGTCCCTGCAAAAACTACCAATCGATTGGAGGGAGCAACTCGCTGCAGCGGGGCAGAGCGCACATGATTATCACATCTATGGATTCGATGAACAGTGATCCATTGAACATTGCCTATTAGAAGTTAAGAGACTTTGAAAGTGGAGAGGAGTCATAATAAAATTAATCTCAACTAACCCTGGCCTTTTCTATATCTCTCATCTATGGCGTTCTGCGATGGCCATCCAGACGCTTTCTATCTGTGGATAATTTCCGTTCTGCTGGCTCGCCCAAGCAGGATTTTCACCTTTGGCAAGATTTTCTGAAAAGGGAAAACAAGACAACCCAGCCTTGACACCAACGTTCTACGCTGTACACTGCCCCCTGAGTACTTTGGGTCGCTATTACTCAGCCTTTTAGCTCAGAACGGATGAAGATGAACGGATACGAATACATTTTGGCGAAGCAAACGGCGTGGGCGGCCAATTGCGGTTTAACATTGGTTGGAAGTAAGGGCGCACGCGGACGGCCTGCTTACACTTCCGAGATAGATCAGAACCTGTTTCGGCCACTTTTGCCGGAGGTTCGGAAGTCATTCGACGACGGTGATGGAGGCGAGCTTCGTTCAGCCGAGTTCCCCGGCAAGATGCAAGCGGTGCATTCTTCCTCTGCGCTCGGGGTCAATGTTTTCCAATACTGGAAATCGATAGGAGCCGTCCCAGTGATTGCGGCTTACTGCGGCCTTTGTCAAAAGGGTTCACAGATTTCAAAGGACATACAATTTGAGAAGAAGCAACCAATCGACGATTCATTTCTTCCCCACCCGAATATCGACGTGGTCATCCACAACGCACAATCATCAAGAATCAAGATGTTCGCCATAGAGTGTAAGTTCTCTGAGGCGTACGGTAGTCACGGACACGGCGGACTCAAAGCAAAATACCTCGCCCTGGAGAAGCTCTGGGCAGACATTCCCAACTTACTGGATTTTGCTAATTCCATATCCCCTGATGATAATGAATTCGTTCATTTGCACCCCGCCCAGCTCGTGAAGCATATTCTTGGCTTAAAACGGCAGTTCGGTCGGCAGGGTTTTCGCTTGCTGTACCTCTGGTACGATGTTCTAGGCAACAATGGAAAGCGGCATTGAGAGGAGATTGAGGAATTTGCTAGCATTGCCAAGAAAGACGGGATCAGATTCCATTCGCTCACATATCAGGAGTTGATTGCCGCCATGGCATGTCAATTACGGACAGGCCATCAAGAGTATGTGCGGTACCTCACCGAAAGATATCTGTAGTCCATAAGACTCAAAAGCGTGATGACCGGCAAACGACAGCCTGAAGCGGACGCGAAACCATTCGGTGTATACTGATCGGTACTCTCTGAGAGCTCGCTGGTCGCCTGATTTCACGCCGCTCAACTTCCTGCCTGGGCAATAAGCGAGCCGGAAGAGTTCATACATCTCCTAACTAACCTTATGGAGGCATCCCTGCTCTCCCACAGGGGTATCCAGATTATTTCCGTTCTGCAGGCTCGCCCAGGCAGGATTTTCACTTTTAGCAAGGTACTTGGTAGGCCGCTTAAAGGAGCGATTTTCCACGAAATCCCTTTAATCCATTAGTGAAATGGTCGGTGCGCTGAGGTATAATTCCCAGGCTATTTTCCGAAGAATCGTTGCGTGAAGACATGGAAGCCGTCGAGATATCCCGCCAGCAGCTTTACAACCAGGTCTGGGCTGAGCCGATGATCAAGGTGGCGCGAAAGTACGGCATCTCCGACGTTGGTTTGGCGAAGATTTGCAGGCGAAACAACATTCCAGCCCCGCCTCGTGGTTTCTGGGCACAGAAACACGCAGGCTATAAGGTCCAGGTTATCCCTCTTCCTCGTCAAAAGTATGAGCCCACGATAACAATCAATTCACAAGCTGCTGCTAACACAGTTTCTTTGTCACAGGCACCTAATACCGCCCTGGCATTTAAAAGCCCGCTCGTTGTCCCCGAGACTTTAACTGCTCCACACCCGCTTACAGCCCAAACTGAGACGGTACTGACCAAGCGCAGAGCAGGTGAAAATGGATTAATTAGGGCTAGATCGTTGAATAGCCTTGATATTATGGTCTCGCCCGACCTAGTGCCACGCGCCCTCCGAATCTTCGATACCATCATTAAGGCTTTGGAATTTCAAGGGATTGAAGTTCTGATCAGCGAGTCCGGGACTAGCATACTGGCTAATGGAATACAGGTATTTTTTGGACTGGGAGAAGAGCTAAAGGCCATACCGAGAGAGCCTACTAAATGGGAGCGCGAAATCGGTCGCACTGACGTTTATACCTATGTGCCGTCCGGAGATCTGCTTCTATCCATCAAAGACCCAGAAGTATACAGTGCAAGAAAAAATTGGAGGGACGGCAAGAAAAAGTTGGAAGAGAAGCTGGCGAGTTTCGTCGTCAGACTGATCAACCACTCTGTTTTAGCGAAGAAACAGGAAGAGGCAAGGCTGGAACGTGAAAGAAGGTGGCAAGAGGAACGCAGGAAAAGGATCGAGAGAGAGGAAAAAGCCAGGATTGAGAAAGAGAAGTTTTCCCAACTCATGGCATTTATCCAGAACTGGCGCCAAAGTAACCTGATCCGCCAATTCGCTGATGCGGTGGAAGAAAAGGTCCGCAATTCTGCACTGTCCGTCGATGAAGGATGGATAACCTGGGTGCGCGAGCAGGCTGATCGGCTTGACCCATTAATACCGGGTCCATCGTCCTCAGATGATGAAGAGTAAAGGCCCACCGTGGGTAAGTGATTCCAGAGGCCGGAACCGGTCGCGTCGCGATAGGATGCGAAACACCTCTTCGGAATTGCCATGTTTACCAAACAGTCGAACCCCCGCTTAAGGGCTTCTTTCAAATTGTTTCCCGCGGCATCCGTCCTACTCGCAATCCCTCAATCCCTCAATCCCATAATCCCCCAATTGCAGCCTTCTCCTTTTTGCCGCTTCTGGTTGCCGCTTCTGGTTGCCATTTGGCAGGCCGAATCCGCCTGTAATAAAATAATGCTGGTGCGAAGCCAGCGGTTTAGTTTTCACTGTTCACTGTTCACTGTTCACTGTTCACTGTTCGGTTCTTCCGGCAAATGCGTACCCGAAAACTGGTTTTCTTTTCTCAAAGTGTTTCCAGAAAGTTTCCATGGTAAGCAGAAAAATCAATGATGACAACCTCTTATGATTGGAAACAGTTCGCCGATGGAAACAACTGTGGAAACATTTTTGGAAACACCGATTTCAAACAAACCTGCTGGGATTCAGCGTTTGGAATGGCTATGGAAACATGGCAACGCTGATGGAAACACTCATGGAAACATTCTATGGAAACACCCGCGCCGGGGCGCTGTTGGAACTGCATCCTCTCCTACAGTCTGGTTAAGGCCTTCATAAAACGAAATCCGCAAAGTCATTCACCCGCATTCCCTCCACGGATATTGGTGTTCCTGGCCGATTGCGTGGTAATCGTCCATTTGAGCCCGTCCGATACCGCGTGCACCGCCCCCTGCAAATCGGTCCGATACATCGGTATGTTTCGCTCCGCGCATCGCTCGAGGGCCGCAGGCGCAGGAAAGCCGAACTGGTTGTCCATGCCGCAGCTAAAAGCGATGGCCCGGAGGCGAAGCGCGTCCAGAAATTCTTCGCTGTTCGAGTACCGGCTGCCGTGATGGGCCGAGATCAGAAAGGTCTGCATGCCTCCTTCAAGGGCGGGAATGAGAGATTCTTCCACCTTGCGGCCGATGTCGCCGGGCAGAATCACCCTGGTTTCTCCGAATGATACCTCGAGCACGAGCGAGGTTTGGTTCAGGTCGCCTTTGTACTCGTGTTCGAGAAAATACGGAGTTGGATGGAGAAGCCGTATTCGACACTGACCGATGCGCACGTCGGAGGAAAGTTCCGGGAACGTCCGAATCCTGATATTTCTCTTCAGTGCTATTTCGTCGAGGCGGCTGTGAATTGCCTTACCCTCCTCGCGGGGATGAGTTCCTTTGCCCTCGAAGTCTTCCCCCGTGAATCCGCTCGTCCAGAAGGATCCCACGTTAAAATTGCGAAGGACGAAGCGAAGTCCGAGGCCGTGGTCTGGGTGATCGTGCGAAAGGACAACGTAGTCCAGTTTGCGAATTCCCTCGTGCCACAGAAACGGAGCAAGCACCGAGCGGCCGATATCGTATGATTCGTCGGGAACGCCTCCTCCATCGACGAGCATGAGCTCACCGGTGGGGAACCTGACCAGGGTGGATGTTCCCTGGCCTACGTCGATAACGTCCACCCTCAGCCCCCCCGCGCCATTGGACGCGGCGTGGTTGCTCAGCACCAGGCCGCCGCAGAAGAGCAGGACCATAGCACCGAGACCGGCAGCCTTCAGTTTTCCGGAAAAGGGGGCAAAGAAAAGGCCAAGGGAAGCGTAAGCCACAAACAGCCAGGCAGGAGAAAAGCTGCCGGTCCAGAAATAGCTCCATGAAAAACCGGCAAACCATTCTATCAACCGCAGACATCCCCAAAGAAGGTGGTTTACGATGTGGATAACCGGCCAGGCCGCGGTTTCGCAGATCGCGAACAGGAGCACGCTGAAAAGCCCCAGGGGCAGGACCAGGAAACCTATGTAGGGCACCAGAAAGATGTTGGCGACGATTCCCGCCAGGGCAAATCCATCGAAATAGAAAATTATGAGCGGAAGCAGCAGTATATTGATTGCAATCGAAACCCAGAAAGCGTCTTCAAACTGGGACATTATCCTGCCCGGTAGGCTCCTTAACCAGGCGTGGCCGGAACGCTGCGCCGACGGGTCGAGGGCCGGAAATACCCTGTGAAGCCTTATGCCGCGAAACCGGGGATAGACGACAACGATTGCAAGCACGCAGGCAAACGTCAGTTGAAACGGGATCTGCCAAAGATTTTGCGGGTCGAAAACCAGGATAGACAGGGCCGCAAGGGCCAGGACGGTCAAAGAATCGGCCTTGCGGAACCGGAAGGCTGCGGCGAAACACACCGCCAGTGTCAGAACGGACCTCCAGATCGTGGGCGCCCCGAATCCGGCCAGAAAGGCATAGAAGACGGCGGCGGCAAAAGCCGGCCAAAGGGCTATTTGCTTGTCGCTTATTCTGTTGAGGATGGAGGGGAACAAAAAGCGGACCGCGCGGCGAACGAGCCAGAATACGAACATGGCGACCATTCCGATGTGCAGGCCGGAAACGGAGAGCAGGTGGTTAAGGCCGGTTTGATGAATATGGTCCTGCCAGTTCCTGTCCAGCAATAGTTTGTAGCCGAGTATCATCGCCGCATAAAAAGCCGCCGGCTCCGGGTCCAGTGATTTTTGTGCCCAGAGGAGCGTTTTTTGCCGGAAGAGCTCGATTCGGCCTCTTATCGCCTTCGCAATGGAACCGAAAAATGTCCCTGACGCAGGTGCGATTTTTATCAGAAGCCGTTCGTCCTTCAGGAAACACTGGGCATAGAGCCCTTTTCCCGCCTGGTATTGTTCGTAATCGAAGCCGCCCGGGTTTCTGAAGCTGCGAAAGCGTCTGAGAGAGGTTCGGAAAAGCAGGCGGTCGCCGGGGAGGAAAAATGCGGCGGGGTCTGTGGGGTTCTTTCTGGGGACGCTCAGAAGTGCCCCTGTATCCAGGGGAATCTGGGCGTCGCTTTTTACCGCAGACAAAAGACGAACCGGGATTCGAATTTTATCCGGGTAGTATTCAGGTGAGCCGGCGGCTTCAGCGGTAAATGTGGCCGGCTGGCCGTTAAAGAAAGGCCCAAGACCTTGAGGGAACTGTGGAGTAGCGGCTTTTGACGCCCACATGCCAAAGATGAGGAACAGGAGGGCAGGAACGGTGAAATGGGTGAAGGGTGAAGAGTGAAGGGTGAAGAGTGAAAGGTGAAGGGACGAAATTGAACGGCTGGCGCGTTCCGGTCTCAGTCCTCCGTTACGGCTTTGAACCCACAGGGCCAAAACCATAATCGCGATGAGAATGAAGGCGGCAATTGCAAAATAGTGCGTTTGGCCCGGCAGACTCTCGCCGATCAGTCGATCGGCCGAAATCCCAAGCATAAAGAACACTGTGAGCCAAAAAAGCGGGCGTGCGGGCATTGAACAGTTTTTAGTCGTTAGTTGTCAGTTTTTAGTGTGCAAGGTGGCTGAAATGCATCCAACCTTCATGATACTACATGCAAGAGTCGTTTGAATCAACAAACTCAAGGTCAGCTTGCCAACGTAGAAACTAAGACATTATGGGGGATTGGGAATGCGGTATTTAAAGCAATTGGGCACGGATGAGAGGGCAGCTTCCGGAGGCATCTCGACTCCTTGACACTCCTTTGATTGTGATTATCTCAACACGTCGAAGTGAGGAGCCCGGTCAACATGCTCGGCGGAAATGCCCACCGGAAAGAAGAAAGCGATGCGAGTAATGGCAAAAAGTGATGAAGTTTTAGCCGGCTCGCGGCACTAATTGCTCAGATGGCCATTGAAGTAACTGGTCCCACATGAACAGTTGTTGCTCCAGGGGAATTACATGATCTCACGCAGAACTATCTTACTGAGCGCCCTCTTCGCGCCCATTGCGCTTTCGCAAACAGGTCGAACTCTGGCGACTACGCCAACGGACGACATGAAAGTGCTGAGATTGCATGCACGTGGCATTGAGGTAAACGGCAAGGCGGCGACGGTATTCGGTATCACCCAACCGAATGGCACACACGGGATTACCACGGAGGTCGGCAAACCATTCCGCGTACGCGTCGAAAATCAGATCGATGAACCAAGCCTGATTCATTGGCATGGCCTTACGCCACCTTGGCGGCAAGATGGCGTTCCCGGAGTCTCAGGACCGGCAATCCCACCCGGGAGTAGTGCCGAATATGATTTTCCGCTGCGCTTTGGTGGCACGTTCTGGATGCATTCGCATCAGGGCTTTCAGGAACAGCGACTCATGGCAGCGCCGTTGGTCATCCACGACGCGCGGGACCAATCCGATAGCCCGGAAATCGTGCTGATGTTGGCTGATTTCAGCTTTACTCCGGCCGAAGAGATTTTCGCCCGACTGCGTAAGAACGATACAATGGCAAACATGAAATCTGCGTCTGACAGGTCGGGGGCAGTGAGCGTTGTGCCCGAGATGTCGGGCATGATCAAGAACACCATCGCCGCCCCGGATTTGAACGATGTGAAATATGACGCCTTTCTAGCCAATGATCGCACTCTCAGCGACCCGGAAGTAGTGCGCGTCGATAGGGGTGGCCGGGTGCTGCTGCGCGTGATTAACGGCTCATCGATGAGTTCTTATCATCTCGATCTGGGAGCGCTCGAGGGCGAACTGATCGCCGTTGACGGATTCGCGATCAAGCCCATTACCGCTCGGCGCTTTCCGATCTCCGTTGCACAACGGCTTGATATTCGCCTCGTCATTCCCAAGGAGCCTGCTGCGTTCCCGGTGCTAGCGTTTGTCCAAGGCGAGCGCAACAGAACCGGCATTGTATTGCGCACCGGCAATGCTCCGATCAGACGCATCACGGAGAAGAAAGAGACAGCGGCGCCTGCTCTTACTCTTGAACTGGAACGTCGGCTTCAGGCATCCGCGCCCCTGCCGCAACGTATCGCCGACCGCGTGCATCGGATCGATCTGACTGGAAAGATGGCTGGCTATGTCTGGTCGCTCAATCACGTTGCATGGACCCCCGATACGCCCCCATTGCCGATCTCAAAAGGCGAGCGGGTCGAGTTGGTGCTTACCAACCGTACGCCAATGTCGCACCCGATGCAATTGCACGGACACGAATTTCAGATTGTCGAAATCGGTGGCCAACGCTTCACAGGGGCGGTGCGCGATACAATCCTTGTCCCGCCGATGGAACGCGTCGTGGTTGCCTTTGATGCCAATAATCCGGGGAAATGGGCTTTTCATTGCCATATGCTTTATCATATGGCGGCGGGCATGTTCACGACCTTCCGCTATGTCTAAGGACACAAGTCTTCGGTCAAAGTTTGAAGAAGGGATTCTCGACCCGCATGCCTTCTATCATCTGCCCGTGCTGCATATCTTCGGTAAGCAAGCAGTCCGCACCGCCCGCCAAAGCCGATTCAATAATGAGGGCATCCCAAAAAGAAAGCCTCTGCATGCGACTCCTGTAGGTAGCGGACAAAATTCTCTCAATGTTGATGGCGATTGTCGGCAACAAAGCAAGATCGCGAACAATCGCTTCGGCTGTTTCGGGTTCGAGAGGGACCAGGAGCTTTCTTGTCACGGACACGTAGAATTCCTGAAGCACCTGGTGGTCAGCAATACCCGCCCGGCCGATGCTTCCGCTTCGAAACGGGCGCAAGCCAGCTCCTTTTTGACCACATCTTCCGCATCGGACAGGTGCACAAGAATGTTGGTATCGAAAAACACGCGCATCAGTTTCGCTCATGCCGTTCGTCGCGGGTCCACTTTAAACCGCCTCGCCGGGACTGGGCGACGCGAGATAAACGGGCAATCCGACTCGCTGCTTCCCGCTGTTCCCGACAAACGCCGGAATAGGAGTCCAAAAACTCCCTGAGAAGCGCATTGACTGAAGTCCCCTCTTGAAGTGCTCGTATGCGGGCTTTCTTCAACGATTCATCATCAACCGCAATAGTAAGGTTTCCCATCGCGACCTCCTGTGCTCCACAGAATTAGTGCAAGACTGTCGAGCCCAATTTCAAGGCGAATTATGGCGAGTGCTACTTGATAATCCAATCCAGGTCCAGGGAATCAGCACGAAATTGCTTTCCGACCCGGAGCGTAATTACTCTAATGGCTTCATCGGACTTGTCCGATTTCTTGTCATCCTTACCTTTCTCGGGTATTTCCCTTTTCAGGTTGGAACTAACGCAGAAAGGGGCAGCTCACTTTCAGGCCCTGCCCACCGGTTGAAGAATTATGCTTATATTAAGAGCCTATAATTGAGAAACATTGAGGTTTTTTATCCATAATCATTGCTTGAGGAAATGGGGCTATGAGCTCTCCAGAAATCTATTATCATCCCGAACGAGCAGAGAAAAAAATTATGTTGAAGAAACCGGTCCTCGACTATTTTTTCAAGCCCGAGGCGATCGCGGTCATTGGAGCCAGCCCCAAAGAGGGGACCATCGGCTACACGCTGATGACTAATCTGGAAAAGGACGCGTTTTCCAAGCCAATCTATCCGATAAATCCAAAGTACGAGGAGATACTGGGACACAAATCCTACCCTTCAGTTACCTCAGTAGGTTCCGGCATCGATTTGGCCGTTATAGCCGTCCCTATTGGAAATACTCCGGCGGTCATGAAGGAATGTGGTGAGGCAGGGGTAAAAGGGGCCATCATCATCGCGGCTGGTGGAAAGGAAGTTGGAGAAGAAGGAGCACGTATAGAAGAAGAGATTAGGTCCGAAGCGCAACGCGGTGGGATACGCTACCTTGGACCGAATTGCATGGGGATTCTCTCTCCCATCAATAACCTGAACGCTAGTTTTGCAGCTCATTCCGCTGAACCGGGAAGCCTTGCGCTGCTCTCTCAGAGCGGTGCTATCTGCAGTTCCATTCTGGACCTGGCGGCTAAGGAAAAGATTGGTTTTTCGCATTTTGTCAGCATCGGCTCCATGGCAGACCTGGACTTTGCCGACATGATCGATTATCTCGGCAACGACCCCAGTGCTAAAAGCATCATTATTTACATGGAAAACATGACGCGGCATCGCAAGTTCATGAGTGCGGCGCGCTCCGTTTCCCGCGTCAAACCAATTATAGTTGTCAAAGCAGGCCGCAGCGAAGCGGCTGCCAAAGCCGCGGCTTCACACACCGGATCAATGGCCGGGCGTGATGATGCTTACAATGCAGCGTTTCGGCGTGCGGGAATCATTCGTGTAGACACTATCAGTCAGCTCTTTAGCTGTGCGGAAGCCCTTGGCAAGATGCAGCGCCCCACTGGAGGCAATGTGGCCATTATAACCAACGCCGGCGGTCCAGGAGTAATGGCGGTGGATGCTTTTACTAAATGGGATCGAGATCCCGCAGTACTAAGCTCTGAAACGATTCTGAAACTCGATGAATTTCTGCCTTCCTTTTGGAGTCGAGGAAATCCCGTAGATATTCTCGGAGATGCTCCGCCGGATCGATATTTGCAATCAGTACGGGTCTGCATGGAGGATCGCGAACTCTCCGGGCTGATCGTCATTCTCACCCCCCAGGCGATGACGGACCCTACAAGTGTGGCAAAAGCCTTAGCAACCGAGATCAGGAATCGGCGCAAGCCGTTCATGGCCGTATGGATGGGGGGAAGGGACGTGGAAGCCGGCAGAATAATACTCAATGAGGCGGGGATTCCCACCTTTGAGACTCCTGAAGAAGCTGTAGATACTTTCATGCATATGTACTCCTACACTCGCAATCTCGAGCTTATTCAAGAGACGCCTCCAAGCCTGCCATACGAAATCCAGGTCAATAAAAAGGAAGCGCGGACCTTTATCGATGAATTTCTCAAACGCTGCAAGAGAGTCCTTACGGAAATCGAGTCCAAAGCTATCCTGTCCGCGTACGCAATTCCAGTTAACCGCACCGCTTCAGCATCGAATCCACAGATAGCAAGCACGGTCGCCAAATCTATAGGCTTTCCCGTCGTGGTCAAGATCTTTTCTCCCGACATAACCCATAAATCGGATGTGAACGGTGTCAGACTCCATTTGACGAGTGAAGATGAGGTCAAAGAAGCTTTCGAGGAGATCACCGCCGAAGCAAAAAGACTAAAGCCGGAAGCAGAAATCTATGGAGTCACAGTACAAAATCAGGTGAAAAAGTCCGATATCGAGTTAATAATTGGAAGCAGGCGTGATCCCCAGTTCGGTCCACTCATTCTTTTCGGCATGGGTGGAGTTTTGGCGGAGGTGCTCAAGGATTCGGCAGTCGCTCTGGCTCCTCTTAACCTTCTTCTGGCGCGCCGCCTCATGGAGCGCACCCGGGTCTATCGTCTTCTGAGCGGGTACCGCCATATTCCTGCCGCCAATATAGATTTGGTGGCTGAGTTCCTGGTTCGTGTTTCACAGTTGGTTACTGATTTTCCTGAAATCGTCGAATTAGACCTCAACCCCGTGGTCATCAGGGATGGGTCTCCAGTGGCCATCGATGCACGTATCGTGATTGAACCATCCGACGTTCCCGCGCCTCGACACTTAATCATAAGTCCTTATCCCAACCAGTATGAAAGTGAGTGGGTGTTAAAAGACGGGACCCCGGTATTGTTCCGCCCCATGAAGCCTGAAGATGAACCCCTGGTAGAAGACCTGCTCCGGAACTGCTCCGATCAGACAATCTACTTCCGCTATTTTGGCGTGATCAAACATTGGCCCCATGAAGCTCTGATTCGCTTCACCCAAAACGACTACGACCGTGAATTGGGTATTGCCGCCATAGGATTGCCTCCAGGACCAGCCACCATGATGGGGGTTGGAAGACTGGTGATGGTCCCGGAACTGGATGCGGCTGAGTTTGCCGTAATTGTGGCCGATCCATGGCAGGGTGAACATCTCGGTCCAAAGCTTACTGAACGACTCATAGAAATTTCAAAAGAAAAAGGGGTACGGAGCTTTTACGGTGAAGTGCTGGCTCAAAACCATCATATGCTTGGACTGATGAAAAAGATGGGTTTCGAGATCTCTTCGCCCGAGGACGGCATATGCCGGGTCGAATTGGATCCTTCTTCCTGGAACAAGGTGGATCATGAGGATGAGTGCCCCCCCGTTGACGATCAGGATCAGCCACATCCAGCCTGAAACCGTCTGAAGGGTATCGGAAGCAGATGAAAAAGCTCATCAACACTGGAAAGGCAGGGTCGCCCAAGAGCACAGGCCTTACTCATTCGTTGATTTTTGCTAAAGTATTGCTGCGCTTTTGCCGATTAGAATGAATGGATTTTTTTCACTCATGATCCAGAGGAGCAGAGTTATGATCAGCGCTATTCAAACAGGCGTTTTGGGAATGGAGACGGCATCCAAAATGGTTGATAACGCAGCATCCGGTATCGCTAACGCCGCGGCCCCGAAGCCCAAGACGTCCCCTTCCAACTCCGTGCCCGATGGAGATATATCCCGTGATGCCGTCAACATGATAGTCGGGCATATGACCTACGATGCCAACGCCAAAGTTATCGAGGTGGCTGCCGGAATGGTGGACGAGATTGTTTAGCTCCGCGCCTCATGCGGGATCGGACCAGGAGAATTGCCGGCAGCCGGCCCAGATCTTCGGTCTCACTGATGACGGTTCAGCGCCTCGACTCCCGAGCTTGCCCGCTCATCTGTTCGGATGCCGAAAGCGGTCCAATCCATCATCTTCTGTTAGCTGCCAGCGCCGCCATCTTGATTTCATTATAAGCCTGGTCAAGTAACTCCTTTGCCCTTGCAGCATGGCCCTCCATGTCGTATTCATTGGCCACCTGCGCTGCATTTACCTTATTGATTGCTCTTTCAATGAGTTTCTGGGCCGCTCTAAGATTCCCGTGACGTGGGCCCACATCAACGGCATTAACCGCAACACCGGTGGACACAATCCCGATCGCGAGAATACCTACGACTAAAATCTTTAGTAATGACACTTTCATTTTTTGTCTCCTTTTTTCCAATCTTCTTCGGAATTCACCGGGTGGCGAACGCCGTTTTTACACAGACCGGGTTCAACGATTTGCCAAGCCAGTCTTAAGTCGGTACCCGCAGCCAGGCGCGTAGCGCCTCCGTGACCGCTTCCGGCTCTTCCAGCGGCGTAAAATGACCGGCCCGCTCGATCACCATGATCCTGGCGCCCGGGATTAACGCCGCCAATTCTTCGTGCGCTGCCACAGGGGTGCGCCGATCCTCTCGCCCGCAGATGACGACAGTGGGGCAAGCGATCCGCCCAAGACGGCCGCCGAATCCACGATATTCCAGCAGCGCTCGTATCTGGCGGACGGCGACGGCCGGACCGAGAGACTTGCCCATCTTAGTGAAGGTTTCCCGGAGCGCACGGTCATAAATCCGAGAAGGGGCCACATAGCTGGGGAAAGCATCCTCAAGGTAGTTGTCGAGTCCGCCGGCCTCAATGCAAGCGATCGAATCCATGAGGCGCCGGCGAATCGGCGGCAACAGCCCGCCGGCGCTGGTACTCAGCAGCGCCAGCCGACTCACGCGGTCCGGCGCTCGGCCAACCACCTCCAGTGCGACACACCCGCCCATCGAGAATCCAGCCATGCCAAACCGGCCCGGGACCAGACTCAGGACAGCGTTCGCCATCGCTTCGATGGACTCGTAAGCGGTAAGGTCAGGAATTCGACAGTGCGCCGATCCCGCTAATGCCTCCGTTTGCGCCGCCCAGAGGCGCTCGTTGCATAGCAGGCCCGGCAGCAAAAACACGTCGGGAAGCACGTTACTATCTTTCACTCGTTCACCCGCTGCTCAACGGCGGTGGGACCGCCAGCCATAACTTAAACCGCCTGCCGCAGGCTGCGGCGATCGACAAGGGAGCAAGTAAGTGGTGTCCGTAGTCAGGCAGCTAAAGTCCCGGCGCTTTTCCCTTTTCAACTGTTTGGCTATATTGGTAAATAGTCTCATTAAATTTGAATACATTTGCTGCCAGTCGCGTCCCAACTTCATAGGTGTAATTACAAATAAGATCTTTCCAACCATTCGTCACGCTTTTAGAAACATCAACACTGTGTGCAGCACCTAAATCTGCGATTAACTTGAACTTGCCGGCCGATTTCTCATAAACATACCACATAGGGTCCCTTGCGCCGAATGCGCACGGCGCGGTCCCTTTCACGAGGAATTGAGGGCGTTCATTTTTTACAAGTTGAACTAATGTAACTTTAACTATTTTATCTCGTTCCGGCTGGGCATCGATACAATTACTTTGGACTTTGCCATCTCTTATCAATGCATCGACTATACCTAAGACGTCCTTCTGAGTAGCTTGAATCTCAACAGCATCCGTATAGCACACTTGGTCCAAGAATAAGACACATCCCAAAAATGTTATCAGAAGGACCTTCTTCATGTCGTTTCTTCCCAAGGAATCTAGTACTTTTTGCATAAGGCACACTACTTACGGCGGCCGCCGCCGTGACCACCACCATGGCCGCCACGATGACCGCCGCCACCTTTATGCATGCCGGCTCCGCGCCCGCCGCCGCGGTTCATTGCGCCTCCTCCGCCCGCGCGGCGTTGTCCGCCACGGCCTGCGACGTTCCGGGCGTTTGCGGTTCTGAAGTTTCTATTTATGTTGACATTTCTATTGATGTTGATATTCCGGTTGACGTTCACACTCATGAAGCCGCCGTGCCAGTGCCATGATCCCCAGCCCCAGCCCCAGACCGGTCCCACGGCTACAGACCCCCAAAACCCAAACACGCCAACTCCCAAAGCCACTCCCGGCCAAACCGGGTAGTATGCGAATGGCGGATACGCCGGCCACCACCAGCTCCCGTATACCACCGCCGGCTCGTAACGGGGCACATAGACAACTTCAGGATTGGCCGGCTCAATCTCGTAGACGTCACCTTTGACGACCACCTTTTGCTCTGAGGTCGTCTTCAGATTGCCCGCTGCATATGCCTTCGAGCGCAGTCTCTGGATAGAGGCCATAACATCGGATTGCTGGTCTTTGAAGGCTTCTCCCAGCTTTTGCGTCCACTCCCACTGGTCAGCCATCATTGCGAGTACTTGGGGAAACGGCGCCAGCGCCTTCACGCTCAGGTCCCAGTCCATGCGATCAAGGGCGTCATTGAGCGCGTCGCCCTTGAGGCCCTGATTTCCCTTTAACCAACCGTCCTCTTCGGCAACCTGGTTCGGGAAGGTCGCTGCCATGAGGGTTTGTGCGAGCAGCGCATCCGGATATAATGCAATCGGAGCAAGCATCTGGTCAAGCTGCGCCCCGCTGAATGCACCGCCTGAGGTTGTTGTCTCCTGTGAAAGCGCTCCGAACGGGACCATCATCACAATGAGAAACCCGCTCAAAGATCGTTTAAGAAATCCACTTATTGGCATGATTATTCTCCTTTTGATTTCCAGTTTCTCATGCGAAGTCGCATTCAAACGCTCACTGTATTGCCTTCGTCGTAAGAAATGATCTGGCAATCAACGTAAATCGCGAATCATCGATACGCAATACATCGACACCTGGTAGAATGGGATAAGAACTTACGGCAGGATATGCGTCGGATGGCGCTCTGACCATATCCTCTTGCAGCATGCTATGTTCGAGAGCATTTTTTTTCGCACCGGCATTTGTCTAATTTCATTATATAGATTAAAACCAACGTGTTTTAAGGAATGGGACAAGTCATTATTGGGGCTGAAATCGATCTTTTCTGCACTCCATCCGGGAGTTGTTCCCTCCCGTTCATTGTTTTTCTGCAGGTCTGTAATTAATGGGACATGAACCGACGGTCGAAGGGATAATACGATGAACCGCCACTTAAAGATCCTCCTCATCGAAGATGATGAGGATGATTTCGTTTTCATAAAGGACTTAATGGGGGAAATCTGTTTCTTCACTTTCCACCTGGATTGGGTGAAAACCTATGATTCAGGGGTTGAGGCTATCTACCGGGTAGAGCATGACGTAGTCCTTCTCGACTACCGCCTGGGGGAACGAAATGGACTTGAAATTCTGCGGGAGGCAATCGCAAATGGCTGTTCGGCGCCAATTATTTTTTTGACCGCCAGTGGAGACTACAGGATCGATAACGATGCCATGATTGCCGGGGCTGCAGACTATCTCGTTAAAGGCCAAATCAGCTCCGATCTTCTTGAGCGTTCCATCCGTTACTCCATTTCGAGGAAACGAGCCGAACTGGAGCTGAAAAATTACCGTGATCACCTTGAAGAGTTGGTAAACGAACGTACTGAACAACTGGAATCGGTGAATCACGAACTCCGGGGGGTAATCTCCGAGCTTAAGCAGGCGGAGGAGGCCAAATCCAGGCTGGCAGCAATCGTGGAGTCATCCGATGATGCCGTTATCAGCAAGACATTGGATGGAACAATTCTGACCTGGAACCGGGGAGCCGAAAAGCTATATGGATATGCCGACCGGGAGGTTGTCGGCAAGTCTATCTCTCTTTTGCTTCCGGATGATCGCCCCGATGAAATACCTGCTATTCTTCAGAAGATCGAACGCGGCGAGAATGTCGAACACTATGAAACAGTGCGCCGAAGCAAGGACGGCCGGAATATCCACGTCTCTCTTGCTGTCTCCCCAATCTTCGACACATCCGGAAGACCCGTATGCGCCTCGACGATTGCCAGGGACATAACCGAGCGCAAGCATGCGGAGGAGGAAAAGGAGAGGTTGGAAGCCCAGCTTCGCCAGGCTCAGAAACTCGAGGCTATCGGGACTCTTGCCGGAGGCATAGCGCATGATTTTAACAACATCCTGACCCCTATGCTGGGATATGTGGAGATGGCTCTAATCGACCTCCCGCAGGCCAGCCCGATGAGGTCTGGGCTTGAGCAGATTTTGAGTGCTGCACTGCGCGGCAGGGACCTGGTGAAACAGATTCTGTCATTCGGTCGACTCGGCAAAGAGCAACAGCAAATACCTGTGGAGATCGGCGCCATAGTCAAAGAAGCTCTGAAGCTGTTGAGGGCTTCGCTGCCGAGTTCAATCGAAATCAGGCATCATATCGAAAACGTTGTGGCCAATGCCGATCCAACTCAAATACATCAAGTATTGATGAATCTTTGTACTAATGCCGCGCATGCAATGGATGGCAAGGGGATTCTGGAGGTTGGGCTGTGCCGCGTCGATTTGGATAGAAGTAATTTGACCGATTGGGGGATAGTTGATCTTATGCCGGGACCACACCTGAAATTGTGCGTTTCAGATACGGGCGCCGGGATAGATCCAGCAGACTTGGGGCGTATATTCGACCCCTATTTCACCACCAAGGAAGTGGGTAAAGGAAGCGGGCTCGGACTCTCTGTCGTCAATGCGATAGTCAAACGGCACGATGGGGCCATTATTGTCCGAAGCGTGCCGGCGAAAGGCACTACATTTAGCGTCTACATTGCCGCCATGGAGGCTGGCGCCAGTGTGGTTCTAGAGGCCGGACAAGAGTTGCCGACGGGTGCGGAAAGGATTTTGCTGATAGATGACGAGGAGAGTGTCATTAAAATGGAAACGGCAATTTTAGGGCGCCTGGGCTATAAGGGTACCCCTGAGACGGACAGCCTGCGCGCGCTTGAAACCTTTCGTTCCAGGTCCGGCGAGTTCGACCTGGTTATTACCGATTACACGATGCCGAAACTGAATGGCGTCGATCTTGCCAAACAAGTCCGCTCGATTCGACCTGATATCCCAATCATCCTCTGTACAGGATTCAGTGAAAAAGTCACAAGTGAAACTGCTGTGGACCTCGGTTTGGAACTGGTTATGAAGCCATTCGGCTTGAGGCAGATAGCCGAGTTGATTCGAAAGGTCCTGACAGGACTGAGGACTGAGGAAGGAGGACGGAATTAGGAAATGAGGAATTAGGAATGAAGGGCGCCCGGAAACATAAAAAGGTCATTTTCTCCGAACCTCCGCGTTTCCGCGTGAAAACTTTTTTGATGCCATAGAAATCAAAACTTAACGTGAAATTAACCAGACCGTCATGCCTTCGGCTGTTATAATCGGCACTATGAACCGGAGCCCATGATGTATCCAAACTTTAAAACACGATCTGCCGTCCTCCAATCGAAACGCGATCCAGTTTTGTCAGTCAATGTGGGGAATTCCGGAACGAAGAAGCCATGGGATGCATGGCTTTCGTCAAAGCGATTTTGCCCGTGATTTTTTTAGGAGGTTACATGCTTGGATTCATTGCCGGAACACTGACAACCGCGTCCCTGGCGCCACAGTTGGCTCACTCGCTTCGAACAGGGAGCACCAAAGACGTGTCGCTCGCCATGCTTGTTTGTGTCTCCGCAGGGATGTCTCTTTGGTTGGCTCACGGGTTGATGATCGGCGATCCGGCCCTGGTAATCGCCAATGCGGGGTCGTTGGTGCTGGCTTTGCCTCTGCTCATTCTTAAGCTTAAGAATGGATAGACTTGATGTTTATTATGCAATTTAGAATCCTTCGCACATTTCTTCCCAAAGCTTTTTGGATACTGCTGGTTGTTTTTCTTTTGGTCCTGCCCAAAACTTGTCTTGCATTGGTCCCGGATGAGATCCTTGTGATAGCCAATCGGAATTTCCCGCAGAGCAGCGAGCTTGCACATTATTATATGGAAAAAAGAGGAATCCCCGAGCAGAACCTGATTCTGATCGGCACTACTAATGATGAACGTTGCAGCCGGGAAGAGTACGACAAAGAAATAGCGCTTCCCGTCCGCACTTACCTGCAAAAGCTTGATGCAAAAGGTCTGCATATTCGCTGCCTGCTGACTATTCATGGTGTTCCGCTTACTGTTTATGAACCTCAACTGCGCGACGAAGAAGCAAGGGAACTTAAAAAATTGGGGCGCCTTGCACACAAACTGGAGTCACAACTGAAAGGCGATGGAAATAATCTTGATGATTTCGTCAACGATTTGAAATCACAATATGATAAAATCCACAAGGAAATCTCGCGCTTATCGAAGGCAGATCAGATGGCGGCTGTGGATTCAGAGCTGGCACTGGTCCGGGAAACCGATTACCCTCTGTCCGGCTGGATTCCCAGTCCTCTCTTTATTGGCTTTCATGGTAAAAAAATTAAGAACATGCCTGACAGCGCCCTGCTTTTCTCCAGACTCGACGGGCCGACGGCCCAAATAGTAAAGAGAGTGATAGACGACAGCCTCCTGGCGGAACAGAAGGGGTTGAAGGGAAAAGCTTATTTTGATGCCAGGTGGCCCGATCCTGGGAAAAGCGATTTAACGGGATATGCTTACTGCGACGCATCTCTGCACAAGGCGGCTGCCATTGTCAGAGCAAGCAAGCTCATGGAAACCATCCTCGATGAGAAAGAGAGTTTATTCCAGCCCGGCGAATGCGACGACGCGGCTCTTTACTGCGGATGGTACAGCCTGGGGAAGTATATCGACGCATTCAAATGGGTGCCCGGCTCCGTCGGCTATCATATAGCCAGCCAGGAGTGCGAGACTCTCAGGCAGCCGGGCAGCACGGTCTGGTGCAAAATGATGCTGGAAAAAGGAATAGCGGCTACTATCGGTCCGGTAGGTGAACCTTACGTGCAGGCTTTTCCCGTCCCGGAAGTTTTTTTTGGTCTCCTCCTGGATGGCAGGGCGACTCTTGCTGAATGCTTTGCATTGTCCAGTCCTTTTTTGTCCTGGCGAATGGTTCTAATAGGTGATCCTCTATACAACCCGTTCCATGCAGCCCATTGATTCGAGGGGGGAACTCGGAATTGTTAAAGATCCGGATGTCCCCGAGTTAGACGCACCGCAATCATCACGCCAAAATAAGAATTTTTCCCTAATCAGAATTCACATCCTTTTTATATCATTTCAATGGCCTGGCATTTCACCTGCCGGGTCGAGCGCGGATGGACATCCTCACGCGTGGTTTCTCAACTGCAGTTCGATGGGGTGAGGGTCCAGATAGAATTGTTTTTTCAAGTATGGCTGATCGTACTTGCGAACGAAGTGTTTCAGCAGAGCCAGAGGCACGATGAGCGGGAGGTATCCGTTATAATAGAGGGCTATGACTTCAAGGACCTCCGACTTTTCGTCCGCCGTGAGCAGCTTCTTGAAGTAGCCCGTGATGTGCTGCAGCACATTAGTGTTTTTCCTGATGGTGGCCTTTAGCCGGAGACCTTCCATCAGCATCGTTTCGTAATGGTTGAAGAGATCCTCTGAAGGGATTTCTTTGGCTCTTGCGACCAGTTTGCCCATATCCCCGGCGTGCCTGGGACTGTGAGACAGTATCAACAGTTTGTGCCGGCTGTGGAATTCGATCAGCCGGCCGGTCTCCCGTCCTTTCTCCAGCATTTCCCGCCATCTCTTAAGAACAAAAATCCGCTCGATAAAATTCTCCCTGAGCGCCGGATCGTGAAGTCTTCCTTCTTCTTCGACGGGAATGATGGGGAAATGTTTCATGAACATCTCCGCAAAGATGCCGATGCCGATTTTGTGTGGAATTCCTTCTTGGTCCAGGACCCTTACCCGTTCCATCCCGCTGCTGGGCGAATTGCTCTTGAAGATGAATCCGCACAAATTTTCCGATTCAAGGTCTTTCACTCTTTGACGTGACCAGGCCAGCATGCGGTCCGTGACGTCCCTTTTCGTTCGAGTCGTTATGAGACGAAGTGCACCCGGTTCCCCTTCCAGGTGCATAGATTCGCGGGGTACTCCCAAACCGCATTCCACTTCAGGACATACCGGCACGTATTCGACGTATTGTCCCAAGGTGTCTGTCAAAAACCGGTCGAGCTTGTGGCCGGCGTCGTATCTGACAGGTTTTCCCAGCAGACAAGTGCTGATACCCAATTTAATTCTTTCCATTACCGTTCACGTCCCTTTGGGGCACCCGGAAACCATGGTAAGGGCCATCATTAATGCAGAGGCGGCGGTTTGGGTTGGGTTGGTTTCGGACCAAAGGCCCTGGCGGTGTCACGCTGCGGCCGGCTGGCCCGCGACAAGGCTCGCTGGCGTTCGAGTTCCTTGACTCCAAGTTCCTTGTATTCCGCGCTCGTCAGCGACGCCAGGAAGGCCACGAGGTCATCGATGTCGTTCTCCGTCAGGGCAAGGGGTTGGATATCTTCGTCGAGCCAGGGGTTTTTCAAGCCGTCACCCTTATTGTAATGGTCCACGGCATCCCAGAGGGTCTGCTGGGAGCCATCGTGGAAGTAGGGCGGGGTCACAAGCACGTTACGCAGGTTCGGGGTCTTGAAGGAAGCTATATCGGCCTCTTTCCTGGTGACGAGAAAACGGCCGAGCACCGACAAGTCCGCCTGAATCGCCGCCCTGTCGATTGCCGGGAGATCGCCCGTCTTGATGAGGCGTACGGCTTGGCGCGCCAACTGGACTACGTGATGCCTGATGATCCCGATACCGATGTTGTGAAAATCGAAGTCCGTGAAGTAGGTGGCGTCCATATTCACGGAGGCATGGCAGCGGTCGCAGTGCGCCCGGGTGTTGAAAAGCACCCAGCCGCGCTTGGCGGCGGCGTCGATAGCATTCCGGTCGCCCGCGATGAATCGATCGAAGGGCGAATCAAACGAGATCAGAGTGCGCTCATATGCGGCGATCGCGCGCGACAGATTGAGGGCGCTGGGGGCTTCCCCGAATACCTGCTGGAAGGCCTGCCTGTATTCGCGGATGGCGGCGATTTTGGCGGCCGCGGCTTCCACGCTGGGCTGACCCATTTCACTGGGATTGGTAATGGGCATCCCGGCCTGGTCCTCAAGCGTTTTGGCCCGCCCGTCCCAGAATTGCTTCTTGTTGAAAAGGGCGTTCAGGATGGTAGGGGAATTGCGCTGGCCAACCCGCCTTTTGACACCAACCGATGTAGCCCTTCCGTCGGTAAAGGCGAGGTCCGGATTATGGCATGAAGCGCATGCCACAGTGTCGTCGACGGACAGTCGAGGATCGAAAAAGAGTTTCTCGCCGAGGGCGATTTTCTCTGGGGTTTGCGGATTGTCTGCCGGTATTTCCGCCAGGATTTGCTGGACCGGCGCTCCAACGAGTTCCAGGGAGCGGGGCTTTGAGAGCGGACCCGGAACCGGGACAGGCGAGAGCTTCTGTGGCTCTGTCTCGGCTGTACCGGCCAATGCGCTTTTGATGCCTTGCGGCCCTCCCGGCAGCATCCCGAAACCAGCTAAAACCAAGGCCACCGCCACCACCGACAATTTGAGGCGCCATCGCCCCCAATCAGGAAAAGACGTTGCCATTGGTTTCTCCTAAAGGGGATAGGCAGTGCCCCTGCCAAACTTATTTGCCCGTGAGCTCCAGCACCTCTTTTTTGCCTTGCTCCAGCGCCTGCACCTGCTCCCGATCGAGGCGCAGCAGTATTGTTTGAAACTCCCCCACGTGGACCTTTTCTTCCTTGGCGATGTCCAACAATACCTTGCGGATATCCTTGTTGGCGGTCAAGGCTGCCATCTGCTCGTAGAAGTTAATTGCGTCCATTTCGCCCATTATGGCGGCCCTGAGAATCACGTTGTCCAGTTCTTCTTTTTTAACTTTATTAAAGTCCACGGGAATCTGGGAAAACATCAGCTTTCCTCCTCTGAAAAGAATTGAGTGCTCCGGCAATGAAAAATAATGTCCATCTTGGCAAAAACCCGCGACAAAATAGCCCTGCTTCATATTCTTGGGATGAACCACCGAATCGTAATTCTCAGGGGAGATTAATCATGAAGCGGTGGATTCGCAATGAACGAATCGTGCCCCTCTGGCGGTGGGACCGCCTGCCATAACTTAAACCGCTGCCGCAGGCAGCAGCGATCGACATGGGAGCAAGTAAGTGGTGTTAGCAAGAGTGGTTCTCAGTTTATCCTGAGCCGGCTGCCCGTGCCACAGCCCGCGCAAACTCTCGATTTCTTTGCCCTGGCGAAAATCTTCCGCCTAAAGGCGGTACGATGGATGACCAGATAAAGCCTCCTTTCCGAATCGGAAACTACAAGGGTCCAATCCGGGGTTTCCGGATGGATACTAACTCGCACCAACAAGCTCAAAGCACCGTAAGCCATAAAGTGCTGACAGAAGGTGATTTTTACGGGCATAACCGCAGAATTTGGCCGGATCTCAGATGATTTTAGGATAAGCGAATCATATGAAGAGAGATCGCGGTATTAACTTTGTGGCAAGGAATATTGAATAAGTTTCTTGATTGGGATACCGTATATCATTCATGGACTATCATCGTTCAATAAGCTTTTCGGGTGGAGTTTGATTCCGAACCACTCTTGGGGATACGCCGGGAATCAAATTTGCGCATTATTCAGGTTTGGTTCCAATTGGAAACCGAACCTGTCAGCTACGCGATCTATGCGCATAGAATTAAGGTTTAGAAAAAATGAATGAAGACTACAAACACAAGATTTTGAAAGAGCAAGTCGCTCTTGCAATGCAGCAGATTCCTACTATGCAGGGATCTTCTTTGATCGTTGCCTTCGCTCTTTCCTATGAAGCGCGAAATATTGTTCCTCACGTGAACATTATTATGTGGGTCCTGATGGTTTTGTTGATTGCCGTCGTAAGGGGCGTGCATTATCTCAGGTTTTGCAAAATAAGCGAAGGGCAATTCGCCGGGCGATACTGGAGAAATATCTATCTTATTTTGGCACTGATTTCCGGGACGGTCTGGGGGATATCCGCTTTTGCTATTCCGGTCGGCAATCCGTGGCTTATAGTCCTTTTCACTCTCGTAATAGCCGGCCTTTCAGCAGGTACCACGATATCTCATACGTCCATCAGATTTGGTACAATAGCATGGATGGGACCGGCCTTGCTGGCCTATGCAATCCGTTGCTGCATGATAGGGGGAGAATTTGGGTACACCCTCTGCTTCCTGATCGTCCTTTACCTGGTTACCCTTCTTAGCTTTTCAGCCAAAAGCTACAGGTTCATCGCCTCTGCCATCGCCTCAAGGTTCGAAAACCTGGAGCTTATTGAAAAGGTGCAAAGCGTAAATGACAGGCTTTACCGGGAAATTGCGGAGCGGAAACTTGCACAGGAAACACTGCGGGAAAGCGAGGAAAAATTCCGGCTGGCGTTTCGAACCAGTCCTGACTCGATGAATCTTAATCGGCTTTCCGACGGGATGTATCTTGATATAAGTGACAGCTTCACCAAGATAATGGGCTATACGCCTGACGATGTCATTGGAAAGAGTTCAGTTGAGCTAAATATCTGGCAGGACGCCGAAGACAGGGAACGCCTTGTGGCCGGCCTCAAGAGCGCTGGATTTGTGGAAAACCTGGAAGCCAAATTCCTCGGAAGGAATGGTCGAATCATAACCGGTCTCATGTCAGCCTGTGTTTTGAGAATCAAGCAGGAAGATGTGATTCTGTCGATAACCCGCGACATCAACGATCTCAAGAAAGCCGAGGAGGCGCTGCGCGACAGTGAACTTCGACTTAGAACTATTTTGCAGACGGTCAACGAAGGGTTCGTGCTGGTAGACAACGACACTGTGGCTATGGATCTCAACCCGAGAATGTGCGCCATCCTGGGCAGAAATCAGGAAGAGGTCCTCGGGAGGAATTTCTTCGATTTTGTAAAAGATGAAAGTAAGGCCATCTTGGAGCACCAGATCAGATTGAGGGCACAGGGAGAAGCAGGGGCATATGAGATCGCCCTATCCCGCCCGGATGGGTCGGATGTCTTCTGCCTGTTCCATGCAACGCCCCTTTTTGATGGCTTAGGGAACAAGGTGGGCTCGTTTGCAATGGTGACGGATATCTCGGAACGCAAAAAGGCTGAGATGGCCCTGCAGGAAAGCGAGGAGATGTATCGCACGCTTGTCAGCTTGTCACCCGACGCCATCTCTGTGGTCGATCCCAATGGCTCGCTCACCTTCCGCACACCTAAGGCAAGACAAATGTTCGGAGATGCGCCTGATGACGAGGTTCATGGACGCAATCTGTTGAGTTGGGTCGCCCCGGAAGAGCATGAAAAAGCGTTGGCGAGTATGCGACTTCTTCTGACAAAAGGAACACTCATAGATGAATTTAAACTGATCAGAAAGGATGGGTCCCGCTTTATCGGAGAGGTCAGTGCCGGGGTCATTAGCTCTCCTGACGGTAGTCCGAAGAGTGTTATCATCATGACCCGTGATATCACAGAGCGCAAGCGGGCCGAGGAAGAGCGAAGACAGCTTGAATATCGTTTACAGCGTGCCGAGAAGATGGAGGCCCTGGGCACGTTGGCTGGTGGAGTGGCTCATGATCTAAATAATGTTCTGGGCGTCATCGTCGGTTACTCTGAGTTGCTTCTTTATACTGCCGATGTCCCCGGTTCGACAAAATCCAGGGCTGCTGAGATCCTGAAGGCCGGACAGAAGGCGGCCGCGATAGTTCAGGATCTCCTGACTCTTGCGAGGAGGGGAATCCAGGACAGGAAACCGCTGAATCTCAATAAAGTCCTGCTCGAAAGTCAGAGGTCTCCTGAATTTGACAAAGTGCTTTCATATCATCCAAACATAGTGGTCAAGACCGACCTTGAAACGGATTTGCTTAACATTTCCGGTTCCTCGGTTCATCTGGAGAAATCTTTTATAAACCTTGTCTCCAATTCAGTAGAGGCGATGCCGGGTGGTGGCTCCCTTACGATAAAAACTGAGAACCGGTATCTGGATAAGCCCGTTTCAGGCTACGACGCAGTAAGGGAAGGAGACTATGTTGTTCTCTCCGTCTCCGACACGGGTGGAGGCATACCGGCTGATGATCTGAAACGTATCTTCGAACCATTCTATACGAAGAAAGTCATGGGAAGAAGCGGGACGGGACTGGGATTAGCCGTGGTTTGGGGTACGGTTAAGGACCATCACGGCTATATTAACGTAGCGAGCGAGGAAGGCAAAGGCACCGCCTTCACCCTTTATTTCCCCGTGACAAGAGAAGACATATCACCAGAGCAGGTTTCGGTAGCCGCTTCTGAATACATGGGGAGAGGTGAATCCATCCTGATTGTGGATGACGTCAGCGAACAAAGGGAGCTTGCAGCGGCGATGCTGGCGAAGCTGAATTACACAGCTTCCAGCGTTCCCAGTGGTGAAGAAGCATTGGAATACCTGAAGCAGCATCCAGTCGATCTGGTTGTCCTGGACATGATAATGGACCCGGGCATGGATGGATTGGACACTTATCTGAAAATACTCGAAATCCACCCCAAACAGAAGGCTATCATCGTCAGCGGTTTTTCCGAGACGGAACGGGTTAGCAAAGCTCAGGCTTTGGGCGCAGGTACCTACGTGAAAAAACCCTATGTGCTCGAAAAACTGGGGGTGGCTGTAAGGAAGGAACTTGACCGGTAGAGATCGGTATTTTCGCTGCCCCTGCGCCATCGATGATGCAGGTGTTTGCCTGCCCGATTTTTTACCAATTTTCTTTGAATTTTCTTGCTTTCCTGTTGAGGTAAGCGGTAACTATCCTTTTATATTCACCGTTCTTTGCCTGGATTATTGAAACCCTCCCCGCGTGGAAACCAGCCTGGTCAAGGAGCTTGCGATGAATGCGTTTCGAATAACTGCTGCGAAGATCATCAGATACCGGCCAATAGTTTTTTGCATTTTTCTTCTGATTTCCGGCTATGCCGAACCTGCGTTCTTAAGGGCCGATCCGTTGCCTGCATCTGCCCCCGGCAATGGCAATGCGACCAGCGCCAGGATAGGTATAATAATCGATTCGGGTGCGCAGAGCATTCACGCCAGGGGGCTGGAAAAGATCAAGCCGGGCGACCGGTTCCGTATCTATGTACAACCTGAAGAAGCCTGCCATATCTATGTAGTCCATACCGACCACAAAACGGTGACACTATTGACGACCTTTGAAGCGAGGGACCCCGGTGAACTGCTGGCGCTGCCCGGGGCCTCGGAATGGTATGAGGTAGACGGTAAGAGTTCGATCGAGGCCTTTACTATCATTTGCAGTCCCGTCAAACGCAATGATATTTCAGCCCTGTTCGAATCTCAGGTGTCATACGAAAGATGGGCCCCCATGGAGGTGGAGCTCCTGAAACAGGGGAAGAACGATCTAAGCCAGAAACCCGGCAAGCCTTTTCCCATCACCGGAAATGTGCGGGAGTTTCCCATCGGCAGTAAGGATGGTCCTCTTGTCCATGGACTTCCTACTTATAGCGGGACCGCGCTTCTGGTGAAGCGGTATGAATTTAATGTTAAAAAGTAAGCGGCTGCTAAAAATCATCGCAGTGACAGCCACAGTCACGATCGTGACTGTGTCATTTGCCGTTTTGGTCCTCGGCGCAGCCTGGAACCAGTACGATTTCAAGGTCCTGGATCTCTTCTACCGACAAGCTGTAAAATATGGTCACGGCCCGGAACAATCCCCGTTGGTGGCCCTCGTCACCATCTCGGACAAGGCATACGACTATTTCGGGAAGAACACACTTTCCCGGGCGTTTTTGGCCGAAGTAAACGAAGCCTTGTCCAGGCTTGATGTGGCCGGCTGCGCCTATGACATCATTTTCGCTCGATCTACCGATGCCGATTCAGATTTAAAGCTCGCCGAATCAATCGAAAAACTCGGGTCGGTCGACTTGCCGATTGGCCTCACCTATGCCGAGACCCCTTCGCCGTTTCAATGGGATACCAGCAGATCGTTTGAGGAATTGCGCTCTAAAGCTCTCAGAAAACCTAAGGAGCAGGGACAATCAAGGCCTTATTACGGCACAAAGGCCTTTATGCACTCGGATCGTTTTTCCGAGGTTGCCCGCAACTTCGGCCATATCAGCGGCTTTAGCGATCCCGACGGAGTTAACCGCCATGCAATTATGTTGCTCAAAGTTGACGACTATTATTTCCCGACCCTTAGCCTTGCCGTATTCCTGGATTATGTGAAAGTGCCGTTTGAAAAAGTGATAGTGGAGTGGGGCAGAAGGATAATCATTCCGGCCGGTGGAGAGAGCAGCCTGGAGCAGGATGTAGTTATACCGATAGATGATCGAGGGCGGGCATTTATTCCGTTTCCTCAGACCTGGGAAGACTCGTTCGTGAAAATGGAATCCGAAGCACTACTAAAATACATAAATACCGAAAACATACAGGGAAATCTTATTGATATGTTTGAAGGCAAGCTGGTGTTAATCGGCGACATTTCGACCGGGAATTCAGACCTTGGCCAAACGCCGCTGGCGAGCAATGAGCCGCTCCTTCTCCTTCATGCCTCTCTGCTCAATGCAATGCTCACCAATACCTTTTATGATAAATGGACCCCAATGGGCGTGCTGGCGCTAATCTGGCTCGGCTGCTCGGTGCTTGGGCTTGCCGCGTGCCTGAGATCTTCCTGGCCGTTTTACGGGAGCGGCATGGCCGTTTGCGCGGGAATTGCCGAACTTACATGGGTTGAGTTCATCCATTTTCACCTGGTCCCGATTGTGACAGCGGTTGGCAGCGTACTCATTTTCTTCTTTGGATTGCTTGCTGCCGTCGAACTGGCGGTTGGAAAAGAACGGTCCTTTATCAAGAACGCCTTCTCCAGGTATGTTCCGGAGAAGGTGGTGGACATTCTGATTTCCAACCCTCAGATGCTGCAACTGCGGGGCGAGGAAAGAGTGATGACCGTGCTTTTCTGCGACCTGGCCGATTTTACTTCCATCTCGGAAAACATGCCCGCTTCCAGGCTGGTGCTTCTTTTGAACAGGTATTTTACTGAGATGACTGAAATCGTTATGAAGCACGGCGGTATTGTGGACAAATTCATAGGTGATGCCATCATGGCGGAGTTTGGAGCGCCGCTTCCCATGCAGGACCATGCGGAAAGGGCAGTGCGGACAGGGCTCGCCATGCAAAGCCGCCTTAATGAACTGCGTTTGATCTGGCGAAACGACGGCCTTCCGGAGATCCAATCTCGAGTGGGAATCAATACGGGTCCGATGGTTATCGGAAATATGGGGTCGGATCAGGTTTTCGATTACACGGTAATTGGAGATGCCGTAAATCTCGCGTCCCGGCTCGAAGGAGCAAATAAGAAGTATGATACGCACCTGATGATTTCAGAGTCTACGCATCAGGCCCTGCCGCCCGGCATTTTCAGGACTCGGGTCCTTGACGTAATCAAAGTTAAAGGCAAATCGACGCCGGTTAAAGTCTTCGAGGTATATGGACAGGCATGTTTTCCACTAAGCCCGGAGGATGAAGCCTACTACAGCACATACCATGAGGCCCTCGAACTCTTCCTCGCAAAAGATTTCGACGGGGCCGGCGAGAAATTTCAGGCAGCATTATTTCTCAGGCCTTCAGACCCTGCCTCGAAAGAAATGATAGAGCGCATTGGACAGGCTCGCACAAAAGGTCTGCCTCCTGACTGGATCGGTTACTTGCCTGCGCCGTGAGCTGCGGGGTGCGATTCTAAAACGAAGGAGGCTTACATCTGTTCACTGACCGCTGACTACTGATTATCCCTTTGACATGCCGACTTCCACAAATGTATGTTTCTCGCTAGACTAGTATGCAGTATCATGGCGGTGCACCGAAAAGAACCCTCGAGGATTGGAACCATGGACGGAAGGTCGTTGAGTATCTTGGTCCTGGCGTTATGCATCGGGCTGTCGTTTGCGCCCTCCTCCACCGCTGAGGACCGCGGAATAAGGATAAAACACCAATCTTCCGATTCAGGGGACCGCGTTGCGCTGGTAATCGGCAATGCTGCCTACAAAAATGCGACTCCACTTTCAAATTCGATCAATGATGCAACTGTTATGGCGAACGCGCTGAAGAGCCTTGGGTTTGAACTGGTGGGAGGCAAGGCCCAGACTAACCTGGACAAAGTAGCGCTCGACAACGTTATCCGGAAATTCGGGGAGACCATAAGAGGTAAAAGAGTGGCCTTCCTTTACTACTCCGGACACGGGGTCCAGGTGGACGGAAGGAACTATCTCATTCCAACCTCCGCCAATGTCATGTCGAGGACGGACGTCAAATATGAGCTGGTCAACGTCGACAACGTGTTGGACGATATGAACGCCTCGGGAACCAAGGTCAATATCATAGTGCTGGATGCCTGCCGTAACAACCCCTTCGGAGATACGGGATTGCGAGGTTTGGGATCGGGTCTGGCCGTTATGGATGCGCCGAGCGGGACTTTGATTGCCTATGCAACAGGTCCGGGGAAGACCGCAGCCGATGGCGTTGGAAAGAACAGCCCCTATACCGAATCACTTTCCCACATCATCACTGAGCCGGGGCTCGACATCGAGGATGTATTCAGGGAAGTGGGCAAAGATGTTCAGATCAAGACGGCAGGTGAACAGATTCCGTGGAAAATGGATAGTCTTACGGAGAAATTCTATTTCAAAGAGACCGGCGAGACGGAGGGAACGATCCGAACAGCCGGCGGGCCCGGTCCGGCCTCCGGGCTGCCTAAGCGTGAGACTCCTGGAACCGGATCGATGAAGGTGAAATCAACTCCAGCAGGAGCTTTTGTTTATTTGAACGGCGCCTGGAAGGGGTCCACTCCCATGAATATCGATGGGCTTTCACCCGGCAGCGTTGGGTTGAAAGTTGTTCTTGATGGGTATGAGAGCGTCGAAGACACGGTGCAAATTGAGGCAGGTAAAGAGGAGGTAATGAATTACACGCTGGCGAAGGTGACGGTTGCGCCGCCTGCAAAGTCCGGCGCGGAAACCCAGCTTAAACAGCCATCAACCCCTACGGGCTCAACACGCCGGGAGTGGAAAGATCCAACCACGGGGATGGAATTCGTATGGGTGGAGGGAGGTACATATCAGATGGGGTGTGGGCCCTGGGCAGGCGAATGCAAATCCAATGAGTCACCGGTACATGAAGTGACGGTGAGTGGTTTTTGGATTGGGAAATACACCGTAACGCAAGGCCAGTGGCAGAAAGTTATGGGGAGCAATCCGTCCGGCTTCAAGAAAGGGGACAACTATCCTGTCGAAACGGTATCCTGGGAAGATGCGAAAGAGTTTATCCGAAATCTGAATAGCAAGAGCGGATACTCGTTCCGCCTGCCCAGTGAGGCTGAATGGGAGTATGCGGCACGCAGCGGCGGCAAAGCGGAGAAGTATGCAGGCGGAAACGATGTAGACGCTGTAGCGTGGTATGCCGCTAACAGCGGGAGGTCGACTCACCCCGTTGGGACCAAAGCGCCGAACGGCCTGGGGATGTATGATATGAGCGGAAACGTATTTCAATGGTGTGAGGACCTGTATGAGGACGTTGCTTATAAGAATCGTCAGCGCAATAATCCCATTTCCACCAGCGGTGGCCCGTATAGGGTCTTGCGGGGCGGTTCCTGGTCCCGCGATGCGGCATGGGTGCGTTGTACGTTCCGGGGCTTCTGGGACCCCTCCTCCCACGGCATAGGGGGCCCCAAGGGGGGAAGCGGCCTGGGCTTACGCCTGGTGAAGACCAATTAGGCGGTGGGACCTCCGGCCATAACTTGAACCGCCGCCAGGCAGCGGCGAAGTCGTCGTGAACTATGAATCTGAAATCGTTTTACATTAAGATTGCGGCCCGCAGGCATGGTGTTCGCCTGCTGCATGTCTTTTTGGTCGTTGCGGCGGCGCTTATGGCGCCCGGCGCCGGCGCGGCGCAGACGAATGCTTCGGGAGAGTCCGTTATAATTCCGGGCGCCGAGGTCCCCGGTTGGGGACAGGTTGGTGAGGTTTCTGCCCGCTTTGGCCGTCCTGCCGGGTCGACGGCCAGGGCGCCCGCTGTACTCATTCTGCACGGCAGTGGCGGAATTGACGGCCGCGGCGCCTTTTACGCAAAGACGTTGCAGAAAGCCGGCATCGCAACCCTCGAAATAAAAATGTTTGAGTTCGGATGCCGGCCGCAAGCCGGCCCCCAGGAAACTATGCCGCACGCGTCCGCGGCGCTCAGGTGGCTGGGCGCGCAGCCGGGAATTGATGGGAAGCGGATTGGGGTAATGGGTTTTTCATGGGGCGGCATGATGACGGTGCTGTTATCGAGCGAGCTGGTTCAGGAAGCTTTGGGAAAGGATGTACCCAAGCCGGTGGCTTTCGCGCCGCTTTACCCGGTTTGCTCCAGTATCGTCCTTACCGTGAAAAACCCGGGGCGTGCCTGCTATGATGCGCAAACTCGGATGAGTGCGTCGCCTATGCTCATCCAAGTGGGCGCCAATGACGATTATGAGGAAGGCAAACGTCCCTGTGACGCTCTTATTGCAATGTGGCCGGCCGCAGCGCGGCAGCAGGTAACAGTCCGCTACATCGAGGGCGCAACCCACGCCTTTGATTACCAGGAGGGGGCAAGGCGGTATTACGATAAATCAGCGCACGGCGGACGCGGCGGGATGGTCAGCATTGTCCCGAGTTCCAGGGATGCGGATGAAACCCGCAAAGCAGTCGTGAGCTTTTTTGTCAAGCAGCTCAATCCCTGACCGGGGCTGCATTCGCCTCACCCGATCGCCTTTTAATTGCCTCTGGTGATTCTGATATTACACCAGATCCGCAAGAGGTTTTACCAGCTCTCGAATTTCCCCTGTTTCGACAGCATTGAGAAACTCATCACCAAAACCCGCGCTGGCCTCGATGACTTCATCCCAGTATTCGAGACGTTCTTCGTTACGCCCTTTGAAAAACCAGAAATCATCCCTGTCCGGTATCCTCCCATACCGCAAACGCGCCACGAACTGCCTCGATGGGGCGATAAGGAGCAACCGGTCTACGTTTGCCGATCTGGGCTTCCTCCACGGCAGATGTTTATCGAACCAGCCGGGGATGATGCGATCCGTATAATGAGGGAAAAGTATCAATCCTTCAGCATTATCCTCATCCTGCAGGATCGGGAGGTCAAAGTGGTAGTCTATGATTCCACCGTCACGATACATCCCTTCCGGAGCATCGGGGATATTGTTCACTCCCTGCATCAGCAGGGGAACCGAACCCGAAGCGAGGAGGGCATCTTTAAGGTTTCTTGCTGAAAGGGGTATCTTTAGAGTTTCCACATCAGATGTTGAGTTGAGTGGAAGGGGGTTCCTGGAGTCAAAGAAAAGCGCCCTGTTGAAGAAAAATCTCAATCCGTTCCTGTGAACGGCATTGTAGAGCGCCGCATCCATCAGCCCGAGGGCCAGCAGCACAGTATTGTCGCTGGCAGCCGGCCACTTGCACTGAGCGGTGGAAATGGCGAGTCTGAGGAAAGGATGATTAAGTATTTCTTCGGCCCCGCTGCTGTCGAGCAAGGCGTCGAGTATCTTCGAACATTCCAGTGAGACCTCTTCACGCCCGGGTCTGACCGAATAATGCTGACCGATATAGGCTGACAAAAATCGATCAACCGCTCGCGATGGTTCTTTTTGCGAAACCGCGGCAAATCGCCACGCGCCAATCGATGAACCCAGCAAAAAAAGCGGCTCGGTCCTGTCTTTGAACCACGTTGAGAAAATGGCGCGATCGAGGCCGGGGAGAACCAGCCACTTCGGACCGCCGGCTGCCCCGAGTACCGCCTTGACCATATCGGGACGAAGCCCTTGCCGGCTTATGGCATCCATGGCTTTTGCGCCTGCATGGAAAACGAGATTATCTGACATACAGTGAACTTTCCTATTCGCGGGATTTATCGCAGCGTCCCGGGTAGATCAGGACAGCGCATTCATATACTACCTTTTCCACGCTGTTTAAAGAAGACAGTTGTTCATGTTCCTTTGGGATACCCTGAGACCATGAAAAGAGATTTTCGTGGGAGCGGGCCATGCCCGCTGAACTTTTCGTAAAAGCTTTTCACGTCCCATTGGGACACCCTGAAACCATGGAAAGTTTTGGCAACCCCGGCAGGCGGTCCCACCGCCAACTTTTCGAACCAGTGGCAAGACACTGCATTTTATACCTAACGAGCTGATCGTGATTTTCCGAATTTATTATTCGGAGTTCTTTTGCAAGTTCGATTGGGGAATTGTGGCAAGGGCTTGCGGGTTTTTGGGAAAAATCGAATCCCAATATGCAGTTTGGATGCAAAGCGCAGAAGTTGATGCATTATTGCCGAGGGCGGAGGTTGGCAGATGAGCATCGCCGTTAATAATAAAACCTCATCAAGTCACAAGGCGTCAATATTTTACCTGATTCTCTTATTCATTGTTGCCGGTGCGGGATTTTTCACCACAACATATCTGGGTGATAAGGCCCGACAGGAAATACTTGAATTTAATGAATCCACTATATTGACGCATTCTTCCCATCTTACAGATGAGTTTGAACATATTGAAAGGGAGGTTAAAGTACTCGCAGGGTCTCCGCTGATTGCACCTGCCCTTATTTCCCGCAGGGATGAGGATATCTCGAATGCGAACTCAGTTTTAGACAGGTACAATTCAGGTTTGGATAGCTCGGTTAGTTATCTCATGGACTGTGATGGAATTACCATCGCTTCCTCTAATCGCAATGAGCCGGACAGCTTTGTCGGCAAATCCTATCAATTCCGTCCCTACTTCGTACAAGCGAGAAAAGGTGCTCTGGGACGGTATTTTGCCCTCGGAGTCACTTCCTTGAGGAGAGGTTTCTATGCAGGTTGTCCTGTGAAGGACAGCAAAGGACAGATTATTGGTGTTGTCGTAATTAAAAAGGAGATCGACGAGAAAGAAGCCGATCTGAGCAGGTATCCTTATTTTTTCCTCGTCGATCCCAACGGCGTTGTCTTTCTGTCCAGCAGGAAAGATTTAGCCTCGAAGAGCCTGTGGCCGATAAGCCGTGAAACCAGGCTTGCCCTGCTTGCATCAGGACAGTTCGGTGAAAGAGAGTTCGAACCCGTCCTGTCCCGGGAACCTTTGAACGGGATGGAAATCAAAATCGACGGAAGGGATTATCTTGCTTCTCGCCAGGTCATTAATCCTGAGGGATGGTCAACTGTAATAATGACATCCACTGAAAGAATTTTACAATACAAGTTGGTCGGCATGATCATATCAATGTGGCTATGCACCCTTGTAGTAGTACCGATGATAATCAACTACAGGACATCCAGATCGGCAGAAATGCTTCGAGCCAGTGAAACGCGCTACCGTGAGCTTTTTGACAACATCAGCAGCGGTGTGGCGATCTATGAAGTAAAAGACGACGGAAAAGATTTTGTTTTGAAGGATTTCAACAAAGCTGGTGAACGAATAGACGGCGCCCGCAAAGAGGACATCATTGGGAAAAGCATCCATGAGGTGAGGCCCGGCTTCAAGGAATTCGGACTCCTGGATGTATTTGAGCGGGTTTCCGGAACGGGCATCCCTGAACATCACCCCGCATCGTTTTACCACGACCAAAAGATGGAGGCATGGTACGAAAACTTCGTCTACAGGCTCCCCACCGGCGAAATGGTGGACGTATACGACGACGTCACCGACCGCAAGCGCGCAGAAGAGGCCCTGCGGAAGAGCGAGCGAAAATATCGCCGGATCGTTGAAACTGCCAGTGAAGGCATCTGTGTGACGGATGCCGACAGCCTCATTACATACGTAAATCAAAAAATGGCTGACATGGTTGGCCATCTCCCTGAAGAGATGATTGGCAAGCCGTTGGCCTATTTTATGTTTCCGGAAGAACTGGCCGATCACCGGGAAAGGTGGTCACATCGCACTCAGGGGATGAGTGAGACTTACGAACGTCGTTTTCGCCGCAGCGACGGCGGAGAATGTTGGACGAATGTTTCTGTAACAGTAGTCAAGACTGAAGACGGCAGGTTTATGGGAGCTTTTGGGATGCTCACCGACATCACCGAGCGCAAGCAGGCTGAAATTGCATTGCGCATAAGCGAGGAATGTTTCTCCAGATTCTTTCGCGCCAGTCCCGTCGGTACCAGCATCCTCCGCCTGATCGACAGCACATTTGCCGACGTTAATGATGTGTTCCTGGACTTATTTGGCTACACACGCGAAGAGATCATCGGCAGGAACCCATTGGATCTGGGAATATGGGTTAATCCTGAAGACCGGGTAAAGATGGTTGAGATTCTGCAAAGGCAAGGCAGGGCAAAGGACTTTGAAACCAAATTCCGTTGGAAATCCGGTGAGATCGGGGACGTACTTTTTTCGGCGGAGGTGATCGAGGCGGCCGGTCAGCAGTATCTCCTGGGCCTCACGCATGATATCACCGAACGCAAGCGTGCGGAGGAAGAAAAGGAAAAGCTCAAAGCGGACCTTCATCAGGCCCAGAAGATGGAGTCGATAGGGCGGCTGGCCGGGGGCATCGCCCATGATTTCAATAACATCCTTGCCGCTATCATGGGATTCACCGAGCTTAGCCTGTTCAAAATTCCGGAGGACAACCCGGTTCGAAGCAATATGGAGCAGGTGCTAAAAGCGTCCATGCGCGCATCGGAGGTTGTGAAGCAAATTCTTACTTTTACCCGTCAAGGCGCGCAGGAGCGCAAACGCCTTGGAATGGCCTCAATCGTCGAGGAGACACTGAAACTGCTTCGTTCCTCATTGCCGTCGACAATCGAAATTCGAGAGGAAACTGCACTCATGCCCGGCGAAGATGTCGTTATGGCCGATCCCGGTCAGATCCATCAGGTTATGATGAACCTTGGCACCAACGCCGGCCACGCAATGAGAGTCAAGGGAGGCACTCTGACAGTGAAATTATCGGCAGTTACCGATGCATCACATCTGCCCGCGCATTCGGATTTGAAACAGGGTCGTTATGTATGCATTGCTGTGAGCGATACAGGTCATGGCATGGATTCGTCGGTTCTGGAGCGCATATTCGATCCTTACTTCACCACCAAGGGACCGGGGGAAGGAACCGGGCTTGGGCTTTCGGTGGTTCAGGGGATAGTAAAGAGCCATGGTGGAGCAATCACCGTGCGAAGCGAACCAGGACAGGGTACTATCTTTTTCGTGTTTCTACCCGGACTTAAAGACGTGGACACGGTAGCCCCAAAAGCATTCGAAGCTCCTCCGACAGGCAGTGAACGAATACTCTTCGTTGACGACGAACAAGCCCTGGTGGATTTGGGCAAAGAAATGTTGGGGGCGCTTGGCTACCATGTCACCGCCAAGAAAAGCAGTGTGGAGGCATTGGAAACTTTTCGCACACAGCCGGATGCATTCGATTTGGTCATCACCGACATGACAATGCCGTCCCTTAACGGAAGGGAACTCGCTGGAGAACTCATTGCTCTCCGTTCGGATACGCCAATCATTTTGTCCACCGGATTTTCAGATACGGTCAATGAAAAACAAGCCAAGGAGGCAGGAATCCGCGAATTTGTCATGAAGCCTTATGAAATCAGTACACTCGCAGGTACTATTCGAAAGGCTTTGGAGCAAGGATAAGATATCTCTCCTGCTGTCGTGTTTCTCTGCCAGCCGCGATGAAATAATTCAAATTATACCGGGTTGCGCACGCGGAGAGGCAACGATGCGTTTTGCACGCAACCCGGTATGAATCGCCTTCGCGTCAGCCTTTGTCCGGCGTTGGGGCGGGGGATTTGCCGTCACCGCCGGGGAAAATCGGCATCATGCAGATCATTCTCATCATGGTGTTGCCTGAATTTTTCACCTGGTGGGGTTCGCCAGCCGGAATATATACCGTGTCGCCGACCTTGAGATTTGTCTCAGCGCCTTTTGCGTCAACGTAAACAGGCTCTCCTTCAAGAAAATAGAACTGGTGTTCTTCAAGGTGGGAGTGATAAGAAGTGTGACCGCCGGGTTCAATCTCCATCATGCGCATGGCAAAATTCGGGCATCCGTCGTCCTTGCACCAGAGATACCGCGCAAAAAAACCCTTGAAACCCTCTCTTCCGATTTCGTTCCTTTCCACTTCCGAATAGTGCTTCCTGTTCATCTTAGCCTCCTGGCTTCCGGGTGTATTGCGGAAAACGATGCGTACCAAATCCATCTGGTCAGTGCACTCCCGGTTAGTCTATTAAATAAATCTTTAAAAAACTATGCCCCCACGTTTCGCCGTACACGTTCGAGTGCCCGCTCGGTCGGACACAAAGAGGAGGAATATGTCGAAGTTTATTCTGCCGGAAAAATGCGGATTTTAGATTTAAGATTCTAAGCTCTCAGGCTGTCCAGGTATCCGAAGAACGCCTCGCCCGCCTGCCTCACAAGTTCCTGGCTTCGAGAGTTCTTGGCTGTCCCGATTATGCCGGCCAGTGCGGCGACAATAAACGCGGCCACGTCGACGGGGGAAATGTCCCTTCTCACATTGCCGGCTTCTATTCCGCGCTCGAAGGCCTCCGTCAGACAATTCCGCCACATTGCATAGACCTTGAGGATGCGCTGGCGCAGGCCTTCATCGAGTTGCGACATCTCTTGCGCCAGATTGTTTAGAGGGCAGCCTTGCATCAGGTGTCCACTTTCCGCTGCTTGCTTCATAGTCTGTTCGAAGAGGTGCTTCAGATCCGTAATCGGATCTACCGATTCAGCCAAAGGATCAAACCAACGTGCCTTGATTCGGGGCGCTATCACCTCTTCGACGACTGCGTACCCGAGTTCGTTCTTGCCGTCAAAATGATGAAACAACGCGCCCTTGGTAGTACTTGCTTCTTCTACGATCTGGTTCAGGCTGCCGCCTTGAAAGCCGTTCCGGTAGAACTGTTCGAAGGCGGCCTGAAGGATCCGGTTTCGCGTATCTTCCGGAGTTTTGGGTGAAGTAGTTTTCATTGCCGTATTTTACATACCATCCGGTATGTTGTCAATTACGGGAGGAGGACGGCAATCCGTCCCCCTCTTCCGTCTTACGAAGTCGCATTCAAACGCTCACCGTGTTGCCTCCGTCGTCGCCTTGTGATCATTTTGAATGCATCTCCCTATTAGGCAGTGATACATGCGCTGTTACAACCCTGGACTGCCCATTGGATCGGGCACCCGCCTGGTTTCTTCGTTCAGGTGACAAGGGACTGCGACGGCATCCGTATAGTCGGGGTATGCCGGCGACGCAATACAAGGATAAGGGGTCCCCGTCGGGAAGACGCCGGGGTTGTCTGCATCTCTTACACCTGCGCCCGCAGTGGTGTTATGCGCCACAGCAATGGCTGCCGGGGTGTAATTGTTGAAGGTGCCGCTTGCGGCTTCGCCGATTGAAACCAGCGCGAACGCCATCATCAAGACTACCAAAGCACTGATAATTGATTTCATTTCATTCTCCTGTCTGATAACTGCAATCTGAATTTCGTGTTGTGGTACTGCGCATATTATACTGTCCGGTCGGTATGTATCGCGCTATTACAATCCTGGACTGCCCATTGGATCAGGCACCCGCCTCGTTTTTTCGTTCACCGGACAAGGCACCGCGACGGCATCCGTATAGTCGGCGTATGCCGGCGATGCAATGCAAGGAAAAGGGGTCCCGGTCGGGAAGACGCCGGGGTTGTCTGCATCTCTTACACCTGCGCCGGCATGGGAGTTGTGCGCCACGGCAACGCCTGCCGGGGTGTAATCGTTGGAGGAACCGGTTGCGACTTCGCCGATTGAAACCAGGGCGAACGCCATTATCAAGACGACCAAAGCACTCATAATCGATTTCATTTCATTCTCCTGTCTGATAACTGCGGTCTGAATTTCGTGTTAGTGGTAATGCGCATATTATACCGGCCGGTCGGTATGTATCGCGCTATTACAATCCCGGACTACCCATTGGATCAGGCACCCGCCTGGCTTCATCGTTCAGGGGACAAGGGACAGCGCGGGCATTCGTATAGTCGAGGTATGCCGGCGATGCAATGCAAGGATAAGGGGTCCCCGTCGGGAAGACGCCGGGGTTGTCTGCATCTCTTACACCTGCGCCCGCAGTGGAGTTGTGCGGCACGGCAACGCCTGCCGGGGTGTGATTGTCGAGCGAACCGATTGCGGCCCCGCCGATTGAAACCAGGGCGACAGCCATCATCAAAACGACCAAAGCACTCATAATTGACTTCATTCCATTCTCCTGTCTGATAATTGCCGATCTGTACTTTTTGTTCCCAACGTTGCGCATATTATACAGACCGGTCGGTATGTTGTCAATCCCTTCTTTTAATTTTTTTGGAGATTGCGCTGCCCGCAAGGCAAAACTAGTATCGTGTAGCGATCATATTTTCGGACAACCGCAGGTGGGCACAGGTTTCATAGTGCCCACCTGCTGGTGGGAGAGCGCAGCGGAGGGTTTCGCTTTTGCCCGCCCTACACGGAATTAAAAATGTCACAGCGTACCAAGTCGCGCGGCTTCAAGCCCGCGCCTCGACCCTGCCATGGATGCCAAATTTGATACGGAAGGAGGATCAATGCAATCAGTAGATCAGTAATTACAGTTGTATAAGTTGGTCGTTACTCGCCGTCTGGTTTTACCAGCACCGGGGTCAACCTGAATCACGCAGAACACACAGGAGTTGGAAAATGCCAAAAGAACACCTGAGGGGGCTTCAATATCCGTTTTTGATAATCTTGCTGGCCGGCGCCTTTATGGTCGCACTGTGGGTCCATACACCTATGGCCCAAAACCAGCAAACCAGCCTGGTTACCGCTATCGAAACTGTTGCCAGGCAGGCCGTTCCCGCGGTCGTACACATTGAAGTTACTGAGCGCCAGACGATCCCCAACCCATTACTGCCGTTCGAAAAGGAGCCGTTTTTCAAGTATTTTTTCGGAAACCCGAAGATGCCCAAAAATTTCCAGCGCGAGATTTCAGGACTGGGAAGCGGGATAATCATCGACGATGCAGGGCACATCCTCACCAATTACCACGTCGTTGGGGGAGCGACAAAGATAGAAGTTATGCTGGCCGATGGGAGGCAGTTTACCGGAAAGTCGATTAAAATTGTCGGGACAGACCCAAAAACAGACCTGGCAGTCATTCAGATCGTCGAAAAAGGTCCGTTCCCATACCTGACCCTGGGGGACTCGGACAAAATGGCAGTCGGACAATGGGTGGTCGCCATCGGTCAACCCCGCGGACTCAGCGAGACCGTCACACAAGGTATAATCAGCGCCATGCACCGCACAGGGATTTCGGACCCCAGCGGTTACGAGGATTATTTGCAGACTGATGCGGCAATCAATCCCGGCAACAGCGGGGGGCCGCTTGTGAACCTCAACGGCGAGGTGATCGGCATCAATGCAGCGATTCTTTCCGAGTCCGGCGGCTTCGAGGGGCTGGGGTTTGCAATCCCCAGCAACATCGCCACGCACATCTCGCAGGAACTGATAAAACATGGCAAGGTTACCCGTGGTTGGCTCGGGATAAGCCTTCAGAGCATAACTCCCGATCTTGCCAAATCATTCGGCTTGAGCAGCACCAAGGGGGCCCTGGTTGCGAACGTGATTAAGGGCGGTCCGGCCGATCTCGCGGGAGTGAAGCAGGGCGATGCAATTGTAGCCTATCAGGACAAGCCGGTTAACGATCCGTCCTCTTTGCGCAACAGCGTATCTCTCGCCCCAGTGGGTTCTCAGGTAAAACTCACGATTGTGCGCAATGGCGCTAAACAGGACATCACGGTAAAGGTCGGAAACCTCGAAGAGCAGGAGAAGGCGATAGCGGCTTCGTTGAAGAAGGAGTTCGGGATTGAGGTCAGTTCGCTGACCCCCGAACAGGCAAATGCGTTTGGGCTGGGTTCACAGTCCGGGGTGGTAATAACGGAAGTTGGTTCCAACAGTCCCTTTGGGAAAGCCGGTTTCGAAAAAGGCGACATAATTCTGCAGGTCGGCAACCAGCCGATTGGCGACGCGGACAGCCTGTTTATTATACTGAGTTCGCTCAAGTCAAAGCAAAAAGTGACAATTACGGCGGTCGACCACAAAACCGGCCAGGCTGGAACTGTGCAGATGACATTGCCGTAGAAGGGAGCGCCCTCCCGGTGAGGTTACGGAAAGAGCAGCGGTGATTCATGCGGAAACGCGGAAAGGCAGAGAGAAATTTGTTGTTCTCACGGTTTCCGCGCCTCCGCGTGAGGAATGCTATTCTATTTTCTCTGGAAATCCCTGACCTCAGCTACAAGGTCCTTGCCGTCGGGTCCCAGGATGCACTTATACGGGTCGGCGCAGGCGCAGGTCCAAAACCCGTTCCTGCGCTCCCTGGCGAACGTGTTGTAGAAGCCTTCGACCGATCCATACTTTTCTTTTATCACGGCGTTCAGGGCAAGCCGCACGTCATGAAGCTGTTCGCATTTCTCCAAAAGCTCCACCATGAGGTGGTTGTCCGGATGCTCATGATTGCCCTGGACAAAATAGATCCAGAATGGCATCGCCATACTGCTCGAGTCGTAGAGGTCCATTCTGGTATCCTTGAAAAGAGTGCACAATTTGTAGTCAAGACTCACCCTTCCCCAGACGAAGGCCTCAGACCAGGCTGCGGTGCCCTCGGTGAACCACTGGTAGGGTTCTTTCGGGTTCCACCTGGTTTTGTAACCGTATGCATATTGTAGTTTATGGAATAACTCGTGTGCCGAGGTAGGCTTCCGGATGGCCGGATTTTTTACCCAGGGATCCGAACCAAACTGAATAGGTCCGTCGGGAGGATCGGAAACCCCATAGCAGTCAGTGTCCCAGAAAACAACCTCTATCTTGTCCCGGCCCGGCGCTTTGTACGGTTCTCTTCCGAAGAGATCGATATATTTGGCCCATGCCGTCTCGAGGTATTCACCGGTATCTTTTATAATTTGAGGATCGCTGATGTTATCCTTTGAATGCCTGCTCTGGTTTGTCCATTTGAGAACGAAGTGGTCGGTCTCATAGCTGTTTTCAAAGGAAGGCATGTGTTCGTCAAGGGTGCACACAGAGGAGGCAAATACCGTGCACGCAGCCATTTGCAAAGACACTACAAGCAGGGTTCCTAATACCAGCCTCGAAAGCTTCATGATTTAAGACTCCTCCAGGACTTGGGGGTAGGGTCGAATGGTTCCAGGTTAGTTCAATTTTAAACGGATGCGCAGGCAATGGCAATCATAATATTTATAATATAGACTACTTATAACAAATATAAGATTAACTATTTAATGAATGGCGGAATGGCAACACTGGCTCACGCGGTGACCCGGAGAGCGTGGAAGAAAAGCATCCGAAACGTACCCGCTCAAGGCCCGCTCCTTCTAAAAATGTCGCGTACTTTTCATGGCTTATCTTATGGGTGCCCATGGGGGCGTGAGCAACTGTGAGGAATTTACGAAGAGTGGTCACTCGCCTGTCAGAAATCCATGATGCTTGTTGCGACATGGTCCCAATAGGTTACCATGCCCTCTTTCCATTTGACGAAACGCACCAGCCGGTCTTGAGAGATCACGATGGCAATCGATTCGTGTACGGCATTGCAAAAACGGAAGACAGACCGGTGTCGTGCCCCGAAGCTTCCAGCGTATACTTGTTCTCTCTGCAGCCCCTCGATATCCAATGCGCGGGCAACTGTTTTCACTTCCTTTAGTCCCACGAATATCATGGCCCCAAACCCCAGCAATTCAAAACCCCCGGTGAATACGACCGCACCGTCCACTGCCGTCAAATCTGCAAAAAGATGTGCAACGTCTAAAATGGCTTCGTCAAGCCGGGCAAGTGACTCCTCATTGCTGGCCACATACTCGTCCCACCCGACTGACTTGCCTTTATCCGTCTTCCCTCCGTACACCTCGGCGAGCGTATTCATAAGGTCTAGCAGCAAGGTCTGAAACCTTTTTCTTGTGGCCTCATGGGTTACTCTGTATTCAATTTTCAGGTAAGGGTTTTCCTCGAATACTTGCTCAACCATTTCAGCAGGGATCACCAGGATCGTACCGCCGTGACCGGAATTTCTGACAGAACTGATGATGCGCCTTACCACCTGCTGTGCAATGGTCCTCACAATAATTGGATTTAGATCGGCCCAGGGCTTTTTGGCAGCTTCTCTTCGTCCCAGGTGCAGTTCCCAAAGCCTGGAACGAACTGGAGCAAAACTGGCGGGAAGCCAGTCCGAGTCAAACACCTCACGCGCGGGGGAGATGATCTGGCCGTGATTCAAAGTCGCGACAGTCAAGGGACCTTTGCAGACGGTTAATCGACCGGGATCGGTCACGTAAATTATCAGCGAGAGGGGCAGTCTTGGCGCAATGGCTCTTCCGCCATATGCATTTTGAACCCATCTTGACCCGGAATGGACCATGCCCCAGATCTGAAGAGCGCCGTGAGCCTCATGCGCCACCCCGATCATAGATCGATAAAAATCGGTCGCTGCAGACAGACGCTGCAGTTCGTATTCTTCAAATTGGCGCGGTTCGCTGAGCAGGAGTGGATACATGCCTGTAGGCGGCCCCTGCTTGTTGTCGAAACGGCCGGGGTCCCTTAACATGAGGCGGAACCGCACCGGCCTTTTTTCCTCCCTCATGAGGCTGGCCTGGTAACAACATGAGATGAGATGCTCCAAGGTGGCGCGGTCGGGGAGGGAATCCCCGCGGTCGTCATCGACCGCGCCGCTCAACTTTGACGGCCTTATGTCTCTCCAGTGGTCGGCAACGTACGAAGCCAGGTCCTGTACGTATGCATGCTGCATGTGTCCACCTCAGAATCGTAACTCATCGGCAGCAGATGAGTTCCCAAGGGTCGATCGAACCGGGAAAGACGTGGTAAAACCTTTGCGCATGAAGGCGCCCAAATAATGTAAGGTGGTTTCAGGCCCTGTCCACATTGCTTCTCCGAAACTTCACTTGTTCTGTTTTTCTTGTGACCATATTCAACGAAGATTTGTATATGAAGCAAATCGGTTAGTTTGTGCTCTGCCAGAAGAACGGAAGCAGAAGGACTAACCTTTTTTGGAGGCACGTGAGACCCTTTGCCCCGGTACCTTGCGTGTTCCCATTTCCGCGCAAATGCGCTTTCCTATAGTGATCTTCGGAGTGACTCCTCGCCGAAGATCAATCTCCATCCTAAGTTGGCCGGCAGCCGGGTTTTTTCCCGGACCGGCCTTCCTTATTTTGACCCGAAACAGAGGCTGATTCGGGCCTCAGTTCCGGCCGGTTCCCGTGAAAAAACATCTATCCCCTTCTTTTTAAAAGCGCGCCAGTTGTCGCCAGGCACCCGAGCCCCAGGATCAGAAGAGTTTTTGGAATTCCCAGCACAGGAAGAAAAAAAAGCGAGCCGGCCAGGGCACCAGCGGAAGCGCCAATCAGGTCGGCAGCATATAAACCCGCCCCTCCGATCTTTTCAGCCGCCGAAACTGCAGTACTAAACTGTCCTCCGCCCAACACTCCGGCCAGGAAGGCCAGCGCCGAGAACAACAGCAATATCGAATCGTGCCCCAGGCAGTCGAGCGCAGGACCGCGGAAAGCGGAAAACAGCAGATAAAGCGCGCCCAGGTAAACGGCAAGTCCCATTTGGATCTTGAACAGGCGCCGGGGAGCTCCCTCCCGCATGATTCTCACTACAGCGGCGCCGCCAGCCAGCCCAGCCATAAAAAGCGAAATTATCAGGGCCATCTCCCTGTAGACGGAGCCTTCCAGTATCTGATAAACAAGCACCAACACTACCTCGACGACTATCAGCGCCGCCCCGCAGACCCCTGTGTTCACGGCAACCACCTGGCTGGGGCTGCCTTTTGCCCGCAACACTGAAACCAACAACAAAAAGAACACTCCAAAACCCGCCAGCACCCGGAAAGCAGAGCCTCCGGAAACAAAACCGAGAAGGCGGCCGACAGCAGGATGCAGTTGAGCGCCCCACAAACCGAGTCCATATAGATAGCAGACGGGTTCAAAATCTCTGTTTAACTTTGCTGACGGGCCCTCGCCGACGATTGAGTCCATGTACGCCAACCGGATAGGATTGAACAGGTCCAGAAGATAAAAGTCCCGCACGTATCTCAGGTCGAGGTGCCGTGCGTGCATGCGTTCAATCAATACCTGCGGATCTGAGGTAACTCCTGCGCCGGCCTGTGATGCGATGAAACGGACAGTCTCGCCCGGCACGATAACGACGTTGTCGAAGACCTCCCTCAGAGTTGCATAAAGTGATTTCAAAAGAACAGCCTGCCTCGGCCCGATTATGTCAGGCGCCGCAGGGACCCCGAAGGAAAACAGTCCCCCCGGGTTCATCAGCGACTTTACCCTTGAAAAGAACTCCACCGTGTAAAACCGGTTCATTTCCGCATTTACAGGCTCACCCCCGCCAAGCAAAATTACATCATAGCCGATGCCTGCTTTCCCGGTGAAACGCCTTGGATCCATGTTCAGGACCCGCACTCGCCGGTTGTCGCTTATTTGCCCGGGGGAGACGGGCAAAACCTCCTCCACAAATGCCGTTAACTGCGCATCGGGTTGGACGCAGTCAACACCGGATACGCCGGGATGTTTTAGAACTTCGCCCGGCAACTCCGGTGAATAATCCCCGATCACAAGTATTTTTTCCGGATTGGGATGTTCGAGAAGTGGAAGATGAGCAGCCGGTTCAGCGCTTTGCGGGTCCGGGCTCGAAAAAAGCCACAGTCCGTTTGAAAACAACGAGAATTGCCCCGAATTTGACAGAAACGACAAGTTGTGGTATGGGGTGTCCCTCGATTGACAAAAGCTTTTTCCCCATTGCAGCCGGCGTGTCAAAAAGTCCACTCGATCTGAGTAACCAAAAAAAATAGATGCTGAAATGAAGATTGCTGCAACAATGATCAAGCAGAACGCCCTTCCCTGGTATTTCGGCCATGCGCCGACTGCCATGGAGCAGCCAAGCATGAAAAGAACCAGGCAAAGGCTTGCGGCAAAAGAAGAATATAAAGGGAGAAGCAGGAAATAGAACACCAGTCCACCGCCTCCGGCACCCAGTGATTCTGCGAGGTACACAAATATCGGCCTTTCCGCCCCTTTCGTGCCTGCCCGGCAGAGTTCCCACGCAATGGCAAACAGGCTTCCGGATAAAAGGCAGATGGGAGCCGTCGCCAGAAAACCCGTTATCAGCATCATTCCCGGTGAAAGCAGCTCCCCTGACGGAATGGACCAAAATGCCCTTGCAGCACGAACCCAGACTATTGTCGAGGGTAGTGCGGCGCAGAGGATCGCGAATTCTGTGAGCAGGAGTCTGAAAGCCGGCGGCTTTTTTCTAAGTATGCGCCCGGTCAGGCCGCTTCCCACTGCCGTGCACAGGAGCCAGCACGCCAGGATAAGCCCGGTAGACAACTCGTTGCCGTAAAAGATGACGAGTAGTTCACGAATTACCAGTATCTGCCCGATCGAGGAGGCAAAACCGGCCATAAACATCAGTACTGCTATTCTTACCGCCATGGCTAATGAGTCTTGGACCTTATTTTATTGTTCCGGTTAAAAAGCGTTCTGCTCGCGCCGTATCTAGATCAGTAAGTACTATAATCTTATTCGATGGGGAAGCGCGTTCAATCCAACGCTTAGTCTGTCAAAAGATGTTCAGGGGATTTTGATCGGCAGAAATAATTGCTGGAAAACCAGGACTTAGCCAGGCTGCCATTTTGGGAGTTAACTATCGGTTTCCGGGTCCAGAATGAGAACTCATTATAAAAGTGTTAAGCTCCAAGGGTCTTGATTTATACCTGAACTAAAATTCAAAAAATCTTAGTCCCTGATCTCTCGATAGCGCTCAGTCAGCCTTTCAAAACCAAGCATCACTAAAAAGCCGGCCAGAAACAGGGCACAGGCGCCCTGCATGGGATGCACGGCAATCTGGTGAAAACCGGCGCCTCCAATCACCAGTCCTGAGACAATCTGAATTATACCGGTCATGTCAGTCCTCCTTAGCCCAAAACGAAGAGCAAAATTTGTTCCAGCCATACCGGAAAGTGGAGAGTTTGAGGCAGGCCCTTTCGCCGTCCCACTGTAAATATTTGAAAAATGGGAAAATATTGCCTGTGCGCTTTGCTTGGCAATTTTGTGGCCTCTTGTTTCCGGCACCTTTCAGATTTCGGGAACCGATCTAAAAAGCATGGTCATCAACGATATTTCGTAAAAATGCCGAAAAAGGAGAAATAAAAATGACACTCCAGTGACAAATTTCGTCACCAGGGCCAAATTTAACATCCTCAGCCTTCAACAATGGATCGCCCACTTTGAAAATATTCGTTATTCAGTTGAATTTATTGGTACTTACTCCGGGATGATTACATTTTTTAGAGAGTTGGTTAAACGCTTCATGATCGTTTGTGCATTCCAAGGACTCAACAAAAGGAGTCTGACATGAAATATTTTGTGGTGCCGCTTTCAGTCAGTTTCTTTCTTTTGTTTGTGCCGGTTGTGATCGTGGCAAAGCCCACTCGCGGGGAAATCGACCGAATTGAAGCTGCGACCCGAGTTTTTAATGAAGTCCCTGGAAAGATTCCAGCCCGGATTCTGGAAAACGCGAAGGGGATAGCGGTAATCCCTGATGTGTTCAAAGCCGGTTTCATCTATGGAGCTGAAATGGGTGGCGGAGTCTTCGTGTCCCGCCTCCCCGATGGAAATTGGTCTCCACCCGCTTTTATTACATTCGCGGGTGCGAGCTTCGGCCTCCAGATAGGTGGTGAAACCAAGGATATCGTCCTTGTTTTCAACACGAGCAGGAGTATGGACAGCATTGAAAACGGATGGATGAAGTTGGGCGCCGGCGCTTCGGTTGCTGCCGGGCCCGTGGGTGCAACAGTTTCAGCCACGACTGATCTTCCTGAAGTATACTCCTATACAACGAGCATGGGGGTCTTTATCGGAGCGATGGTGGGTGGGGCCTTGCTTTCGTTCGATTTCGACTCGAATCGTGATTTTTACGGGATTTCCGACCCGCTGAAAATGAAGGCGACAGAAATTCCAAAACCGGCCTCAGAATTCAGTTGTGAGGTTACCAAAGTAACCGGCGCCCCCGCAGATGTCTGTGGCTGATTTGTGGGAAGTCGGTAGTCAGAATTGAGCCAACTGCTTGAATTAATTGGCATCTATCCTGTGATGATTATTTTCATATAAGACGGTACCCTCATTGAAAAGATATTTTTGCTGATAGAAAGGAGAGTCTATGAAGTACTTCATGGTGCCGGTTTTGATCAGTTTGCTTCTGTTATTAGGAACAGCACAAGCCAAAGCGCAGCTCACTCCGGGAGAAATCGACCGTCTCGACGCCGCAACTCGAGTTTTCGATCAGATGCCGGGAAAGATCCCCGCTTTCGTTCTCGACAACGCACAGGGGATAGCGGTTATTCCAGGCGAAGTAAAAGCCGGTTTTATCTTTGGTGGGGAACTTGGAGGGGGGGTCCTCGTCTCCAGGCTCCCGGATGGAACCTGGTCTCCGCCTGCTTTCATCTCGGTAACAGGTGCGAGTTTCGGCTTCCAGATAGGGGGTGAAACCAGAGACGTTGTGCTGGTTTTCAACTCGCACAGGAGTACGGACCTTATCGAGAACGGAACTATCAATCTTGGTGGGGACGTTTCTGTAGCGGCCGGTCCCGTAGGGGCAGAAGCGGGAGTAGCAACCGCGACCCCGGAAGTTTTCTCTTATGTAAGCAGCTTCGGAGCATTTGTCGGAGCTACGGTACAGGGGACCGTGCTGTCTTTTGACCTCGATGCGAACCGCAACGTGTACGGAGTTGCAGACCCGCTCAGGATGGAGGCGCGCGCAATACCTGGACCGGCACAAAGATTCAGTTGCGCGGTCGATAGTATCACCGACGCTCCGAAAAAGTTTTGTGGCTGATACCCACTTACTCGGGCATATATTGTAAATTGTCCAGCGAGGACTGGAGGTCGCTGACTATGGCTTTGAGAGTCGCTTCAAGCTCCCTTTCGGAGCACACCATTACTTTACCCGTTTGCCTGATCTTCAGTTCGACCTCTCCGCTCTTCTGGAGCTTTTGACTTACTACTACTCTTAGCGGGATTCCTATCAGGTCGGCGTCTTTGAGCTTTACCCCCGGCGAGTCGTCCCGGTCGTCGAAGAGTACTTCGTAGGAAGTCTTGAGCTTAGAGTATATCCGTTCAGCCGTTTCAACGACCTCCGGCTTTTTGCCAAGCTGAGATATGATGATCTGGAAAGGCGCGACCGCCAATGGGAATTGCATACCGGAATCATCATGCCACTTTTCGATAACCGACGCCATGAGTCGTTCGACCCCTATGCCGTAGCACCCCATCACCACGCGGTTTGGCTCCCCGGAGCTGTCCAGGTAGGTTACGTCCATGGAATCGGGAGATGTGTATTTGGTGCCAAGCTTGAATGTGTGTCCAAGTTCGATTCCGCGCCGAATCTCAAGATTAGCCGATCCACACGCCGCACACCGGTCACCTTCGCGCACTTCGGCTATATCTGCCACGTCTGTCCATTCGAAGTCCCTGCCGGGAAGCACGTTTCTAAAGTGCATATCCGGTTCATTGGCGCCTGCGATATAGAGGGCCTCAACTGTTATCGATGTGTCAAGAACGATCCGGACGCCTTTCACGCCAATCGGCGCCAGAAAGCCGGCGTGGAGTCCCTTTTGCGACAGTGAATTTTCCGATGCGTATTCAAGATGTATAGCCTTGAGATGGTTGGCAAGTTTTGTGGACGATACGTTGAAATCGCCGCGAATTACCGCAAGAACGAGGTTGCCGTCGGCCGTATAAGCTACGGTTTTCAAAAAATATTCTTCGGAGAGATCAAAAAATCGCATAAGGTCGGCGATCGTTTTCACATCGGGCGTATCGACCTTTTCAATTGGAAGCTGTGCATCGGCGCGTGCTCGCGGCGGTTTGACTCCTACCGCTTTTTCAGTGTTGGCCCTGTATCCGCAGCCGGGGCAGACGACGAAATGGTCTTCGCCCGTCGGAGATTCAAGCATGAACTCATGTGAGCCGGTCCCGCCCATAATCCCCGAATCAGCTTCTATCGGCACGGAATCCAGACCGCAACGCGCAAAGATGCGCAAGTAGGCGTTAAATATCTTTGGGTAATACATGTCCAGGTCTTCGAAGTCACGATGAAAGCTGTATGCGTCTTTCATAAAGAATTCGCGCACTCGCAGCAGACCGGCGCGTGGGCGGGCTTCATCGCGAATCTTCGTCTGAATCTGGTAGAGCATGATCGGAAGATCGCGGTAAGAGCGCACAAACTGTTTTGCTATGTCGGTTACGACTTCTTCGTGAGTCATCGCCAGGACAAATTCACGATCCCTCCGGTCCTTGAACCGGATCAGTTCCTCGCCGATATCGAAATAACGACCCGTTCTTTTCCAAAGTTCCGCAGGGTTAACGACAGGCATATTGAGCTCCAGGCCCCCTATCGCATCGAGTTCTTCGCGAATTATCCGCTTGATTTTTCTTATCACACGTTGTCCGAGAGGCAGGAGCGAATAGAGCCCCGCAGCCACCGGATAGATGCAGGAGCCTCGAAGGAGGAGCGTGTGGGAAGGTGTTTCCGCCTCCTTAGGCGCTTCGAAAAGGGTATGAATAAAGGCTTGCGAATAGCGCATCTTTCTACCTCATTGTGCTTGGTGTCCTCATGGTAACTAGTTATATTAGTTTTGATGTTGGAATCTGTCCAGTGTATTGACCGATTCAAAAACCTTTGTCCAACGGGAGGGGGCTGTGGCGCAGACCGACAAAAAAGATTTCCTCGACGAACTCAAGGCCATGAAAGAACGAATGGAAGACCTTTTCGTGCGCAATTTCGACCCGGATCGCAAAGATAAACCGCAAAACTCCGAAGACTGGGTACCGATGAGTGACATCATCGACTCCGGAAACGAACTGGTATATTCGATAGATTTGCCCGGGGTTATGGAACACGACATCCAGGTCGAGTGCAAGGCCGGCCGGCTGTGGGTTTCGGGAATGAGAAAGAACGATCTTCCGCAAGGGGAATCTGTTCGAGTCGAGAGGCCCAAAGGCGCATTTTCGCGAGTGTTCAAATTTCCCTGTCCGGTGGACGAAGAAAGAATTCAAGCAGAATTCAAAAAAGGGGTGCTAAGGATCAGCGTTCCCAAGAGCTCTCCCGGGTGCCGCACCCATAGAATCGAGGTGCGCGAGATTGAATAGCTGCGGCGCTCCGCTTGAATCGAGGTATGTAATATGATTGGAAACACAATAAAGACTACGTTGCTGCTGGCCTCACTAACCGTTCTTGTGCTCTGGATCGGCAAAATGATCGGAGGCCAGGGCGGCATGGTTGTGGCTTTTGTCCTTGCCCTGGTAATGAATGCAGGGAGCTACTGGTTCTCGGATAAAATTGTCCTGGCCATGTATTCAGCCAGGCAGATCGAGGAGCATGAGAATCCAACACTGTATCAGATTGTGCGTGAACTAACGGGTGAGGCAAACTTGCCCATGCCCAAAATTTACATTATTCCCCAGCAGGCGCCGAACGCATTTGCAACGGGCAGGAACCCCGAACATGCCGCGGTTGCGGTGACCGAAGGAATCATGAGCATTCTCACGCCCGTCGAATTGAAGGGCGTCCTGGCACACGAACTCGGTCATGTGAGGAACCGGGACATCCTGGTGAGCTCCATTGCTGCAACGCTTGCGGGAGCGATAATGATTCTAGCCAATATGGCCAAGTGGGCCGCCATTTTCGGAGGCTTCAGGGGCAGTGATGACGACACGGAGGGTGGCGGCATCCTCGGCCTTATCGTAACGATTATCCTTGCCCCGATTGCCGCGATGCTCATCCAACTCGCAATATCGAGGAGCCGCGAATATCTCGCAGATGAGACAGGCGCTTACCTTACCCATAACCCGGAGGGTCTTGCGCGAGCCCTGGAAAAGCTGGAGACGGCATCGGAGCGCATTCCGATGGACGCATCTCCCTCGACGGCTCACATGTTCATTGTTAATCCACTCTCCGGTAAGACCCTGGCAAACCTGTTCAGCACCCATCCGCCGATAGAGAAAAGAATCAGGCGATTGCGCAGCATGGAATGAGGATGGAATCGGCGGGTTGTGCAACTAAATGGGGCATGTCCAAAGGAGGTATTACCAAATTGTAATTTAAGAGAGAAAGTGAAACTCGGAGCCTTCCCTCCTCGCAATTTTCTTCATCCAAAATTTAAATCCACATTCTGTCAGATGCTTACAGCAACACACTCATGAGCTCGCCATCTATTGCGGCCCTGATGTGGCATTGAATTTGCTCTTGGTCCTGATCGACAGGATTCATTTTTTGCACCACTCAATAAAGGCAAACTGCGTGAAAGCGCAGGACGCAAAGTTGCTGGCCTAAGCTCTCGGGAAACCGGGAGTATGGTAGCAGGACCGCTGGGCGGATGCGGCGTCTCTTCGGGATGCTGGATTTGCCGGCCTCGACCCGGGAGGTCAAGATGAAGAGACGATGTGGATACTTGTTGAAGGCCTTGATATTAACCCTTTCCCTTATTTCTTATTTCCATCCTGATGCACTCGCCCAACAAGTCCAGGTTGCATGGAACCCGGACTCCGGTCAGGTAGCGGGCTATAAGCTGCATTACGGTACATCGAGCGGAAACTACACCAGTAACCAGGACGTAGGCAATGTCACAACTGCCACGCTGCAAAGTATGACTTCGCCGGTTTATTATATCGCCGTTTCGGCTTACGACAGCTCTGGCGATCAGGGTGGCGATTCGCCGGAACTGGTTATTGATTCTGTAACGTCTGCGGCTGGCTCAGGGGGGACGATCTCCCCGGCCGGAACTTTCTACCAAAGCCAGGGAGGAAGCCAGACCTTTTCGATTACCCCCGCCTCCGGATACAGCATCTCGTCAGTGACAGGCTGCGGAGGGACGCTATCCGGGAGCGCCTACACCACGGGACCAATCACGAGCAGCTGTACCGTGACTGCGGCGTTTGCGGCAAACACCTATACCGTAACGCCCTCCGCCGGTTCGGGTGGGACTCTCAGTCCCTCGACCGCTAAGACGGTAAACTATAACGGCACAACCTCCTTTAGCGTGACGCCCAATACCGGCTACAGCATCTCGTCGGTGACAGGATGCGGCGGGACGCTATCCGGGAGCACCTACACCACGGGACCAATCACGAGCAACTGCACTGTGACTGCGGCGTTTGCGCTAAACACCTATACTGTAACGCCTTCCGCCGGATCAGGGGGAACTCTCAGTCCCTCGACCGCCAAGACGGTAAATTATAACGGCACAACCTCTTTTGGCGTGACGCCAAATACGGGCTACAGCATCTCGTCGGTGACAGGCTGCGGCGGGACGCTATCCGGCAGCACCTACACCACGGGACCAATCACGAGCAACTGTACCGTGACTGCGGCGTTTTCGGCAAACAGCTATACCGTAACGCCTTCCGCCGGTTCAGGTGGAACTCTCAGTCCCTCGACCGCCAAGACGGTAAATTATAACGGCACAACCTCTTTTGGCGTGACGCCAAATACGGGCTACAGCATCTCGTCGATGACAGGCTGCGGCGGGACGCTATCCGGCAGCACCTACACCACGGGACCAATCACGAGCAACTGTACCGTGACTGCGGCATTTTCGGCAAACAGCTATACCGTAACGCCTTCCGCCGGTTCAGGTGGAACTCTCAGTCCCTCGACCGCTCGGACGGTAAACTATAACAGCACAACCTCTTTTAGCGTGACGCCAAATACGGGCTACAGCATCTCGTCGGTGACAGGATGCGGGGGTACGTTATCCGGCAGCACCTACACCACGGGACCAATCACGAGCAACTGCACCGTGACGGCGGCGTTTGCGGTAAACACCTATACTGTCAGTCCCTCGGCCGGTTCGGGTGGAACTCTAAGCCCCCCGACCGCTCGCACGGTAAACTATAACAGCACAACTTCTTTTGCCGTGACGCCAAATACCGGCTACAGCATCTCGTTAGTAACAGGCTGCGGGGGGACCTTATCCGGCAGCACCTACACCACGGGACCAATCACGAGCAACTGTACCGTGACTGCGGCATTTGCTGCAAACACCTATACCGTAACACCTTCAGCCGGTTCAGGTGGAACTCTCAGTCCCTCGGCCCCTCAGACGGTAAACTATAACGGCACAACCTCTTTTGGCGTGACGCCAAATACGGGCTATAGCATCTCGTCGGTGACAGGCTGCGGCGGGACGCTATCCGGCAGCACCTATACCACGGGACCAATCACGGGCAACTGCACCGTGACTGCGGCGTTTGCGGCAAACACCTATACTGTAACGCCTTCCGCCGGTTCAGGGGGAACTCTCAGTCCCTCGACCGCCAAGACGGTAAATTATAACGGCACAACCTCTTTTGCCGTGACGCCAAATACCGGCTACAGCATCTCGTCAGTAACAGGCTGCGGCGGGACGCTATCCGGCAGCACTTACACCACGGGACCAATCACGAGCAACTGCACCGTTACGGCGGCGTTTGCGGCAAACACCTACACCGTCACGCCTTCCGCCGGTTCGGGTGGAACTCTCAGCCCCCCGACCGCTCGCACGGTAAACTATAACAGCACAACTTCTTTTGCCGTGACGCCAAATACCGGCTACAGCATCTCATCAGTAACAGGCTGCGGGGGGACCTTATCCGGCAGCACCTACACCACTGGTCAAGTCACCAGCAACTGCACCGTGACGGCAAGCTTTGTGCCCTCCTCCTACACTATATCGGCAACCGTCTGGGGCAGTGGAACGATTTCACCACAAGGCTCAGTGGCGGTCCAAACAGGATCCAGCCAGATGTTCACGTTAACTCCGGTCTCCGGCTATAAAGTCTTCAACGTCAATGTCGACGGGAGATGGATCGGTGCTGCTTCAAACTATACCTTCTCGAATGTGGCGGCTAACCATAGAATTACCGCCTATTTTACGCCAATCGAAGTCTGGATATCGGCAACCGCCCAGAGTGGCGGGTCGATTTCCCCCGCAGGGACGACGAGTGTTTCGGCAGGGACAGATGTGGCTTATACTATAACCCCGGCCCCGCATTACATAATCTCAAATGTACTGATCGATGGGCAATCATATAGCGCAGCTCCCTCCAATGGATCTTCCGCCGGCGCAGTTTCCGCCGGGACATTGACCCGAGCGGTTTCAGGCGGGACACCCACGTTAGCTGCTGCTTTCACCTTTGCGAATGTGTCCACTAATCATACGATACAGGCTGTCTTCTCGAAAGCTCCTCCGCCAGTTGCCGATGCAGGACCTGATCAGGACGTAATAACCGGCTCTTCGGTCACACTCGATGGTACCAATTCGACAGATTTCTCGAGTGGAATCGCCTCCTGGAAATGGACCCAGACGTCGGGGCCTGCCATAGAGCTCTCATGCCTGTCGGCGGGGCAGCAATGCACCTTTACGGCCCCTCAAGCTGCCACATCGCTTGCCTTCAAACTTACGGTCACGAATGCGGCAGGGTTGACAAGCACCGCGTCCTCGCTGATAAACGTAAGTGCAACTGATTCTGCTCCCGCAGCTAACGCCGGGGCCAATCAGACCGTTCATCCGTATACAATAGTCACCTTGGACGGATTTGGATCATCCGACCCGGACGGCAATATAGTTTCTTACACATGGACTCAAATTCAGGGACCCTCGGTCAAAATCCACAACGCAAATTCTGCCGCTGCATCGTTTACGGCCCCATATCCGGGTTCTCTCGGCGCATCCCTGGTTTTCAGTCTGATGGTGACCGATACCTCAGGCCTGGTTACAAGAGACCAAACCACCGTAAACGTTATAGACTCGTACATGCCGCCCGCCGCCAATGCAGGCCCGGATCAGAGCGCTGCGACGGGGGCTGCTGTCACTCTCGATGGCTCAGGATCGGTCGATGCGGCGAATTCGACCGCTTCATACCGGTGGAAGCAAGTCCGCGGAGTGCCGGTTACTCTTTCCGATCCTACGGCCGTAAGCCCGACATTCATTGTGCCCGACAATACCGACTCTCAAAGCAACGAACTCGTATTCATGCTAACGGTGACGGACTCCAGGGATGGTCTAAGCGGGACAGCCAATTGTACCGTAACGATTGAACCTCAATGACATTGGACTGCCAGCCGAATTTATGCCAACTTCGAACAGACTCTAAACGCACTCAGGGGTGAGCTTTTACGCTCCACCCCTGAGAAAATTGAACCTGGTCATTCGACGGTATCTAATAAAGCAGCATTTCGATAAATGGATCTTGGGTATAGATAAGGGACCGAATGAGACCGGACGAAGCAGGGAAAAACAAAAAGCCGTCCGTCTGTTGTTTAGGTTCAAGTTCTTTTGTTCTCAGCTTTGCTTTGAACTCGATGCTCTCATAAAATGGCGGGTCCATAACGACGATACGTCCATTCGCCGTGACTCCGCAAAAATACTCCGGCACGATCCTGATCGGACGGTTGGACTGGTTCAGAATGGCGATATGGAACATATCCATTTTGATATTAGTCTTTTCTCTGGGGACCAGATGATAGAGATCGCACTGCCCCTTCATCTCAACGCAGAACCGCACCCCTTCGGTAGTCTCACATACTTCTTTGCCGCAAGCTGTTTCGCATCTGCTGCCAAGTGCGATGCAAACCAACAGCCCCAATGAGCACAGAAAATGATTGAGCGTCACGTACTTTGACCTTTGAGCTGCTTCTTTAACGTCCCAGCAGATACGGTGCTCGCGGCACCACTGTCATAATCAAAGTCGCTCTGTTCTCAGTATAGCTATCTATTGTCTGTTGGGAGTCTGCGATGTGATGACTATAGCGTGCGGTAAACGACAACCATGGATTGTACTGGTATGTCAGGCCGGCAGCAAGGGTCGTCAGGTCCGCGTTCTGACTCTGAAACTCGATGTAACTATTGTTTCGATATTCCGCAGACACTATGCCGGAAAGGTGTTGGGTGAAAAAGTATGTTCCAGCCAGAGCGGTTCCATAATACTTCGTCATGCCAAAATTCTGCGCGCCAAAAAAGGACTGGTCGTAACCGACGCCTCCATTGAGTCTTATATTTCCCCAGGGGAATTGTTTTGCCATATCAGCATGCACTTCATACCCCGATCCCGGTGAGCCTGACGCGACATCCTCAAAAAAATAGCCTCCGCTCATTGTTAAAAACACTGACGGGGAGAAATGATAGTCAACGCCGGCAAGGACGTCATAAACGTTGTAATTCGTGAAAATATCCCCCGGCAAGGTAGGCGTGTTAACAACGGTACCCTCAAAGTTCATGATGGTATCGGAGCCCTGCAGGTACACATCGAATGTGGGCGAGATCTTTCTTATAAGTCGCGCTGTAATAACGGTCTCGTCTATATCGGGAAGAGAAGTAGTAGTTCCTCCCCCGGAATAGTCACCCATAAGGTAGCTCGCCTTGAGGTCGATCCCGTACAGTTCATTGAACCAATACATCAAATCGGCCGAAGGTTGGCTAGTCACATTGTTCGGAATGGTCGGGTCGTCATTGTTCAGATAAGTGTTGGTGTAGCTAAAAGTAATTGAATCATTACGCCCGAAGTCCTGACGAAAGGCGACATTGGCAAAGTTTGTGTCGAAGGGCTGCCTGCTCGTCCTGATGGTTTGATCTACCGGAGGCAACGGCTGATTAGTTCTTTCGAAAATTGGCTCCTGGAAGGCTACCGGGTCGTCCGTCCGGGTATAGCTGTCTGAAAAAGTAACCATCGAATGCATTTGGACTTTATCCCATCCAAATAGCATTGCAGATTGCCGGTCTGCAAACTGCCCGCCCGAACTACTTGCTCCGCTCCCCACTGCACCTTCGCCTCCCTGCGCATAGTAGACGAAAGAAGGGTTATAGCTGAGCTGCATTTCGCCTTTCGGTGCATACAGGGTATAGGTGATTTCCGGACTGACGGTAGAGAGCCAATCGGATCTCTGGCTTGTATGGGTTAGATCCCGGTTGTCGGTGTAGGTCTCTCCAACTGAAATTGAGGGCAGAAGAGTCGATCTGGTCCCCTCACACGAACACAGAAAAAGCGAAGATATTGCCAGAAGTATTAAGGCAGAAATTGTTTTTCTTGGATACTTAACGTACAACAATAGTATCATTGCCTTTAAGTTCCGGGTTCTCGCCTTCTTTCCCTTTGACGAAATCCTTGTAGTTGACCTTGATTCTTTTTTCAACTCCATTTTCTTTGCGAATCAGAACAATATTGTCCTTGGACGCCCATTCGGTAAATCCACCCGCTCGGGCAATGGCCTGAACAACCGTCAGGTCTTTAGCCAGTTCGTATTCTCCAGGCTTGTTGACCTCGCCTATCACATAGAATTTCTGGCTTGTCTGCGACTTGACGGTCACGGTAACCGAAGGGGTCGCCACAAATTCTTTGAGTCTTCGCTGAATCTCATCACGCAAATCCATAGGAGTTCGACCTGCAGCCTTGACGTCTCCCAAAAGGCCTACAGAAATCATCCCGTCGCCCCTTACAAGAGTTTCTCCCGATAGCATCGGTTCCCGCCAGACAGTGATGTCGAGAATGTCGCCTTTACCAATCACGTAATCGCCACCGACTACGCTGGCAGACCCCTGGGCCTGAGCAGGATTTTCTTCTGCATGTTTTGCTTCCGCAGCATATGTGACTGATTGTTGTCCGGAATAGATTAAAATGGACAAGCTGACCAACAGCCCCAATAGAATTTTTTTCATGTCTGATCCCCCATCCCGAGTGCAATATAATCGCAAGTGCCAAATCAATGCAAAAGATTTTTGCATTTTATGCATAACTCGCTATTTTTTTCTTTTGCCGTAGCCGTTCCTGTAATAGCCATAACGATCGTACAATTTTAAAGCCATGTCATAACAGTTGTAGACGACGCCCATGAGTTTTTCTTTTTTGATCCCTTTGAGCGCGTGCCTAACGGCATCGCGGGGAGTACTGCCGTGACGGACAACCAGAAGAACCGCATCGACCTGATTGGCGATCACGGATGTTTCCGGGGCCAAAGCAAGGGGCGCGCTATCGATGATGATGAAGCGGTCGGGATAACGTTCCCTGAGTTCTCCGATGAGCTCCCGCATCTTTTGGGTAGAGAGTAACTCTGCAGGGGTGGAGGCTGAATTCCCGGCGGGAAGAAATGTAAGTTTCTCGATAGCCGTTTTCTTTAGCAGTTCCGGCAACCCTGCATTGTCCGACAGATACGTGGACAGGCCCCGTTCGTCTGCCGGAATACCGAGCACTCTGTGAGCGCTTGGGTTCCGCAGGTCGGAGTCCACCAGGAGTGCGTATTCTTCAGGGGTCTGGGCGATGCCTGCCGCCAGGTTGCACGCGACGAACGACTTGCCTTCACCCATAAGAGCACTGCTTACAAGGATGGTTCGAGGAGGATTTCCGGAAGAAGGCCGTGTTATTTTTGACCTCAGGAAGCGACAGCATTCGGCGAAAAGTGAATCCGACCTGTCGAAGACAACTAATTCCTCCAAATTCGACGTGTCCTCCTCCAGACCCAGCATGATATTTTCCATAACCAGATTCCCCATCCTATTATGTTGCCTAGATCCAGAGATAATGACTGCCGATTCGCTATTGCTCGGAATGCGCTTTCCTGGCAACTGTCGGCAGACTCACTATCACCTCGGTTTTGAGGTATGCCTCGAGGTCCTCCGGGCTATAGAAGGCAGGGTCCACCATCTCGCGCACGTAGGCCAAACCGAAACCAAGCCCCAAGCCTGCCACCAGAGCCATCAATAGAATTCTGACCGGGTTCGGACTAAAAGGAGAGGGCGGCCTGACCGCCGGGTCCAGCACTCTGAATTGCGCCCCTTTCTTCCTCCGCTCCAGTTCCTCGGACATCTTGGAATCGAGTTTTCGGGACAGCAGGGCATCGTAGCGTTGCCGAACGGTTTCGTAGCCGCGCAAAACCTTGTTTAGTTCCATTTCTATTTGAGGCGCCCGCTCGACACGCTGTTTGTAAAGTTCAATTTGTTCCTGCACCGTCTGGATCTGTTTTTTGTACGACTCGACGGCGGAATTCATCGCCCCAACTTGCAGGTCAGCCCTGTCCCTGGAAAAGTTCGGCAGGGCGCCGGCCGGCCTTGACGAAGAACCGTAACCCTGCTGCTTAAGCTCTCCGACTCTCCGTTCGAGTGCAATAACGTCCGGATGTTTCTCGGTATACATTGCGCGCATTCTACCAAGTTCAGCTTCCAGGTCTTCAAGACTGCCGCTCGTGAGCTGTGAAAAAGTCAATTGACCTGCACGCGTGTGACCTGGCGCGCCTCGCTCGCTTGTCGCCGCCGCAGCGGCAGCAGTAGCCTGTCTCTCTGCTCGAGAGATCTGTTCTTGAGATCTCACGAACATGGTCTGCTGCCTCTCCTGTTCTATTCTCGTTTCAAGCGCCTGCGCCTGCTCCCGCAACTGAGCCAGGATACTGATATTAGACTGCAATTGGTCAGGAAGCATCCCCATGTTTTTCTTCCTGAACGCTTCCAAATCTTTCTCTCGAGCTTCAAGCTCACTTCGGATAGCTGACGATTCCGAGTCCAGGAAGTCGGTTGTGCTGGTGGCCACCTCTTCCCTCGCGCTGAGATTATCCTCGATAAATTTGGTCACGAGGGCATTGGTCACCGGAGCAACGATATCCTGATTATTCCATTGAAAGGAGATTTCAAACGACGCCTGTTCTCTGCCCGATGGACCGGTACGTGTATGCACATCGATATTTTTCCTGATTCGTTCGATGAGGTTTTGAAACGAAACCTGCTCCTCGAGTGTGGCCTGCTGCCATGCAGAGAATTGGTCTCGCATAAATGGAAGATTCTCCCCAACGATTCGCACCATTTTAGTCAACCTGTCTTCGGGCCCTTTGTCGCTCAGGTGAAAATCTTTTGCGATTCTCTCGATATTGGTCCTGCTGCTGACCTGCTGGCTGATAGTGCTCAGGCGGCCTTCAATCGCATCCGTAAGAGTGGATCTCACGAATGACTCCGGGATTCTTTGCGGTTCCAGCATGACAAGTGTGGTTGCCTTGTAACTTTTCGGGCAGAGGTATAGATAGATTGTTCCCGCCAGGATAGTAAAAATAAATGGAATGATTACCCACCACTTTCTTCTCATGCCAAGGCTCAGGTACGGTTTTATTTCAATTTTTTGCAGCATGCCCCTTGTCCTCGTTGAAGTTGTCGCGCCAGGACGCGGTATCGATATATTCCAACAACACACTCTATCTAATCGTCAAATTGCTGTTTTCTATTAGCATAAAAATATGGAGAAAAAAAGCAGCGCGCTCACAATGTGTGAACTCCGGCGAAATGGGTTCGCATATTTATCCCATAAAAAACTCGATAGGAGGCAAAAAATGGTCTTTCTCCTTGACGATGGTATCGAGCCTATACTAATAGGGCAAAAAATTCCTTCGCCTCGCGGTGATCTGGTTTGGAAAGGCGAGTGCAGCTTCTTGACTGCACTACTGTAGGGTTTGGACTGCAGATGAAGTGAAATTGATGCAGGCTGGTTGCAGGCGGATTTCGGCATTTTTGTTTTTTTCCCAATCAGCTCTGTGAGCCTCGGTGCCGTTCGCCGCAGCCACGCGTAGGTATTCAAGAAGAGGGACTTTACCTTATTTCGGCGTATTGACAATGATTGGTATCATTTTTGCGAAGATCAGGCCAAATTGGTGATGTCAGATAAGTTGGCCGTGATGATGTGCAGCCGGGATACGGATCTGATACGGGGTGCGCTGGGGGTGCGCTCGCCGGGGTTTTTCAGAACCGACCGTTGGAGGGGGGGGCTACCATGTCACCTTGCGTTAGCTCTATGAAAATCAGTTTATTTCGATCAACTCGACTAATTTTCAGTCTTATTCTCAGCCTTGCTTTCGTTACAATTTTGTTTTTACAGCCGGCCTCGTCGGCTCAGGTCAATATTGCATGGAACCCGGTCTCAGCTCAGGTGGCGGGCTACATGGTATACTACGGCTTGGCGAGCCGAAATTACACCAGCAGTTTGAATGCCGGCAACCAAACCGCCGCAGCGCTTCAAAATTTGTCCTCCTCTACCTACTATATTGCCATTGCGGATTACACAAGAGGTGGCACCCAGAGCGGCTTGTCGCCGGAATTGGTCATTTGCCCACTCACGGCGTCTGCCGGTTCGGGTGGCGCCATTGCGCCGAGCGGGAATTTTTTCCAGGCCCGGGGCGCAAGTCAAACCTTTACTATTACCCCTTCTACCGGTTACACGATTGCAAACGTTCAGGTTGACGGCAAATCCGTAGGGGCCACCAGCAGCTATACACTTACCGGGATTTCCGGCCCGCACTCCATCACCGCTGCCTTTGTACCCAATTCCGACTATACCATAACTGCGACGGCAGGCCCAAACGGTTCCATTTCGCCCTCGGGTTCCGTTCCCGTTTACCCGAAGGGCAGCTCAACCTTCACCATCACTCCGAATACAGGCTATTCGGTTTCCAATGTGGTTATTGACGGTAAAAGCGTGGGAGCGGTGACAAGCTACACCTTCAGTAGCGTAACCGCCAACCACACCATCTCTGCGACTTTTGCCATAAAAACCTACACCATTACCGCCTCTGCCGGGACCGGAGGTTCAATTTCGCCTTCCGGCGCCCAGACCGTAAACTACAACACAAACCAAGGCTTCACCATCACTCCGAATACAGGCTATACGATTTCCAATGTGGTTGTTGACGGTAAAAGCGCGGGGGCGGTGACAAGCTACAGCTTCAGTAGCGTAACAGCCAACCACACCATCTCTGCGACTTTTGCCATAAAGACCTACACCATTACCGCCTCTGCCGGGACCGGAGGTTCAATTTCGCCTTCCGGCGCCCAGACCGTAAACTACAACACAAACCAAGGCTTCACCATCACTCCGAATACAGGTTATTCAGTGTCCAATGTGGTTGTGGACGGTAAAAACGCGGGGGCGGTGACAAGCTACAGCTTCAGTAGCGTAACAGCCAACCACGCCATCTCTGCGACTTTTGCCATAAAGACCTACACTATTACCGCCTCTGCCGGGACCGGAGGTTCGATTTCGCCTTCCGGCACTCGGAATGTAAACTATGGAACAAGCCAAACTTATGCCATTGCTCCGGCTGCCGGTTACAGGGCAGCCGGTGTGACGGCTGACGGGGTCTCGGTTGGAGCGATCACTAAGTATACTTTTTCCAATATCCAAGCCAACCATACGATCACCGCCAGCTTTGTCACCCTCAGCAAGGCAACAGACGACCAACCCGTCGCCGACGCCGGGCCCGATCAAACCGTCGCCGCAGAGTCCGTGGTGACGCTTGACGGCTCAAATTCTACCGATGCAGGCGGTCTTGGAATAACATCGTTTAAGTGGACGCAGGTCGGTGGAACCACAGTAACGCTCTCGAATGCCGATGCCGCGCAAACCACCTTTACCGCTCCTGCCGGGCAGGGCGCGCTGCTTTTTCAGCTTACCACAACAACTATGGGCGGCAATAAATCGAGCGCCACCTGTGTCGTGAACGCAGTAACTAATGCTAGGCCGCCCCAGGCGGATGCCGGGCCCGATCAAACACTCAAAATCGAGCCCCTGGTGACGATGGTAACGCTGGACGGATCGCAGTCATCAGACCTGAAGGGCCATATTTCCTCTTACCTCTGGCAACAGTTAGACGGACCGGCTGTGACGCTTATAAACTCAGAGTCGTCCAGTGCCCGGTTTCTGGCGCCTCGAGTCGGATCAGGCAGTGTATCCCTTAGCTTCATGTTGACAGTAACCGATAATTTCGGTCTGAAATCTACCGACATTTGCTACGTAAATATTACCGAGACCGATTCACCGCCACAAGCTGCCGTGGCGGCATCTCAAAAGGCTGTCGCCGGCAATGTCGTACAGCTCGACGGATCAAGCTCGACGGCTTCCAGCGACATAACGTCGTTCCGATGGCATCAGATGGCAGGAGCGCCCGTCAACCTGATACCGGACCCGACGACCCCGGTCACCACCTTTATCGCTGTTGACGGGGGACAATACGGAAATACCACTGCCTTCAGATTGACCGTGAAAGATAATGCCGGTATGAGGTCCAGGGCAAAAGCAGTCGTAGCCGTCCAATAAGATCGTTCATTTCATTGGCAGATATTTCGCTTGGGATATGGGCAAATTCGGAAGGCTGATTTGAATTGATTTGATTTTGAATCGGTCGTGCAGGTTTTTAAAAAGGGAATGAGCCCGAGCTCACTCCCTTTTGTTGCTTAATCCAGTGAATAATGGAAACCCTTTTTACGCTGCCTTCCTGAATCGGCGAATGAATCCCCATCCTGCCAGTCCGCCGCCGACAAGAAGCAAAGACGCCGGTTCGGGTGTGGCAAGGGCGCCGTCAGCGCTGAAGGAAGCGGTGCCGCCGTTTGAGTCTACAGTAAATTCCTCAGTTATCGAGTAAGAGGACGTCGAATTCACAATGCCGGTTGTAGCACCGGTTGTTAACCCTTGAAGAGTCAAGGTGCTCCCGATCTGATGGGTGGTGCTTAAAACACTCGATCCCCAATAAGCAGCCGCTGTCAAGGTTGGACTTCCCGAAACCGGCGTATTGGATGCGGAGAACGTCAGGGGTCCCGAATATGTGAAACCCGACTGTGAGAACAAAACCTCGAGCTTGCCGGTGCCGGTCCCCGAAATGCTCAAGTCCATTACTGGAAGAGCAGAAGAACCCACTGCAGGCGCCGTAAAGCCCGTTGAACTAACGACAGAATAACCGGCAAACGTTGTAGAGAAGAAGTTAGCGACCCCTGGGGATGATTCAGAAATGATCTTGAAAGACGAACCGGATATCAACTCGAGCTCTGCAGTTGCCCCGGACTGACTCACCGCCGTAAACCCTACCAATGTCACTATCATGCCAAAAATAATCAGAAATCTTTTCATGGTTCTCATTCCACCTCCTTGAAGTCTTTTGGGTCAACAGTTGGTGACCCACCCCCCCCGGTTACGAGATTCATTAGGCAAAAACCATGCTCAGGAGGTTTCTTGCGCGATATTCGCCCATAACATCTTGATATCATGGTTGAATTGGGACGTGCAATGAAATCCGGGCGTCCGAAACAGCATCTTCAATGTGTAAACTATCCCGACGCAGAGAACAGGAACATTGAGATAAAACAGAATGATATCTAAATAAATCAATTCGTTATCTTTCTTGACCAATCTGTAACATTTCCTGACACGAATCTGCTTAAGCCAATCCGGCCCCATTGAAATCCGTTCATTGCTCATTGGTTTTTCTCGCCATCTCATCCAGAACACACCTGACTTCAGTAGCGCCCTTGAATCCGCTACTGTTTTTGATGACGCGATTTAATATCAGTTTAGCCTCATCATAGTTTCCGAGCTTGTATTGCGTCATTCCCAAGTGGAACTCAATTTCAGCATTGCCCGGCAGCTTTGCGGCACTTTCCTTCAAATAGGTTAATGCCTTCTCCGGCTTGTTCTGCTTGTATAGTATCCACCCGAGCGTATCGGCAACGTTGGGGTTGTCAGGGGCGTTCTGCCTGGCGATTTCTGCCATTTTCAACGCTTTGTAGTTGTCGCCGCCATATTCCGAATAAATATATGCAAGGTTATTTGCCGCCAGCGAAAAACCGCGATTTAGCGCTACGACCCTTTCATACTCATCCTGCGCCTTGGGAATATCATTCATTTTCTGGTGTAAAATACCTGAAAGCATAAGGGCGTCTATGTTCTTTGGTTCCATCTTGATGACTTGATCCAATCTTGCCAGCGCCTTGTCGGGTTCCTTAGTAACGGCGTATACTTTCGCTAAGTTCATGTAAGCATTAACCAGCTTTGCGCCAGTCTCGATAGCCTTGATGTAAGCCGTCTCAGCCTGACGCATTTCCTTTTGAATTTCGTATACATTACCCAGAAGCAGATACAATTGGGCGTCATTTGGTGAAGTCTCGATTTGATGGTTGATGCGTTTCAGGGCGGAATCAAAGTTTTTCTTTTCAACATCGATCGACACAAGCTGTGCCAGGGAATCCCCGATCGGGGGAGAAGCATTGAGGGCATCCTCGAAATACCTTACCGCTTCCTCCTGTTTTCCCTGGCCGCGAAGCGCCAGGCCGTACAGATAGTTGCCTCGAGCATCTTTCGGATTCTTATCGAGATATTTTTGGAGAGCGTCACCTGCTTTGACGTCATCTTTTTTGCCAACGTAAGCCCATCCAAGCAGCAAATAAAGAGCAGGCTCTTTCGCCCCTTTTACCAGCAACACCTCCAGATTATCAATCGCTGACTGGAAATTACCTGAGCGGACGTCGAGTTCGGCCAGCAGAACTCTTGGGGAGTTGAGATCGGGATTGAGGCGGACCAATCCGCTGAAGGAAGACCGCGCGTTAGCGAAGTCCGACTCCTTGAGATAGGCGAGGCCCGTCAAGTTCCGGGCATCCTCTGAATCGGGGTTGATTCTCAACGCCCGCCCGAGATCGTCGTGGGCTTCGGCGGTTTTTTCCCGCACGAGATTTACCTGCCCCCTCAACACAAGGGCATCAATGTAATTTGAATTTTTTTCAAGGATGCCGTCGAGCAATTTGATCGATCCATCGAGGTCCTTTTCGACAAACGCTATTTTCGCAAGACATACGGATGCGGGAAAAAATTGGGGCGATCTTGCTGCGGCCTCGGAGAGTATTTTCTTTGCTTCATCCACCTTGTCCTCTAGCAGGTAGAATTCGGCAAATTTGATATGGGCTATCGAAGCGTCGGGTGAAATATCGACCGCCTTTTTGTACTCCCGTTCAGCCCGGTCACGATCGTCCTTCCTCAGAAAGCAATCCCCCATGAGCACATGAGCATCCACCGAATCGGGGTCCCTGGCCAGTGTCTCCTTGATGGAAGCTTCGGCTTTGGGGAAATCCCCTTCTTTGGTGTAAAGCAGCCCCAGTGCCAGGTAGAACTGAGGGTTATCTTTAAAAAAGACGGCCCGCTTTTCCAGGAGCTTTTCCGCTCCTTTGATCTCCTCGGAGGTCTTGGCCGCCTCCGCCAAAAGGCTGTAAGCTTGAAAATTCTCCGGGTCTTTACCAATAGCCTCGATCAAGCTGTCGGTTGCGCGCTGATGGGCGCCGGTACGCAGGTTGACTTCCGCCAGAAGCAGGACTGCGGGCATGAAGTTTGGGGCCAGATCGACTGCGTTTTGAAGCGGCATTTTTGCTTGGACTGCATCCCCGTCTCTCATATAGGCAAAGCCCAGCAAATACCTCGGAAGAGCGGCATCCGGCATTAAATCGGTCAGCTGTTTGAACTCGTCTTTAGCCTGGGCGATTTCATTCCTGGCTAGGAGCAACCGTGCATGAATCATCTTTGCCTCAAGATCCGATGGGTTTGCCTTGAGAACGGTTTGCAGATATTTATCGCACTCATCAAGTTTTTGATTTTCGAGCGCGATTCCGGCCATGCGTTTCAGAGCCGGCAAGAATTCGGCGGACTTTTGGATCATATTTTCGAGCACCTGTTTTGCCCGGTCAAAATCTTTCCTCGAAATATAGAAATCAGCCAGTCTCAGACGCTCGGCGGAGATTGCCGGGCTGAATTCGGCGGCGGCCCTGAATTCCTGCTCGGCCCTCGAGAAGTCTTTCCCGGCAATGGCGACATTTGCAAGAGCCAGGTGCGCTTCCGGTAGTCTGGCCGTACCTTTTAGTGACTGGGTCAAATAGTTTTCGGCATTCGGAAGATCGCCTTTCCCTGCATAAACCAAGCCGAGCGCCAGGTAATATTTCTGCGGGTCACCTGCGGGGGGCACATACTTCAGCCGTTCGAAAGCCTCGGAAATTTGATCGGGGGTGTTTGAGGTTTCAGCGAGCAAATCGAGAGCGTCTATATTTTGGGAATCGTTATCCAGGATGAATTTCAGCTCGTTACGGCCTTCCTTGAGCTTCCCAAAATGAAGCCAGCAGCGCGCAAGCTTCAGCCTGATCTGCAGATCGTCAGGATTTTCGTCCCTGACCTCAGAAAAATATCGGAGCGCTCCGCCGAAATCTTCGAGCGAGTAATAGGAGAGCGCGAGTTTTCGGCTGGCTTCGACGTTCTTTGCGTCGATCTGCAAGACACTCATGTACTCGATCACGGCCTCTTTATATTTTTCTTCCGAATAGAATTTGTTCCCCTTTTCGAGGTGCGCTTTTTTCTGACTCTCAGCCGATGAGCACGCGATAGTCAGCAAAATTGGAAAAAGGAGCAACGCTGCACGAAACGAAAATTTCATGTTTTCTCCTTGAAGGGGCTCACATAGCGACAGCTTTCCGAACACGTAAAACCTAATTCGGTATGTATTTTGGGAGAATTGAATAAATAGAGCGTACAAAATCTGTCTGGGTCTTGAGGGCGCTGTCCGGGCCTGGCCCCTTGGATGCCGCAGAATTGATCCGGACCAGGGCGCCGTCGGTACGGTTTTTCGTCACGGAGTCCCAGATAATGTAGGCCTTGGCGAGGTACTCACTTGTAACGATTCTCCCCCGTCCCTGGTACCAGAATAGAAAAAGATCTTTGACACTGTCCTTTTCCATAAGATATCTGTTCACCTGGATTTCCCGGTCCGGCACCCTTAGCATAACGGGCGCAGCCTCGACTATGGACCAGCCCGACCCGGGCAGGCACTGCCTGGGAGAGTGATTTGTCTTTCCCTCTCTTTGCGTCTTGAAATATCCGATGTACAGGGAAACAGTCTCACCTTTGCTGTTCGAATAGGTCCGCATGATGTAATCATCCACCTTTAGAAAGGCCAATGATCTCTCATCCATCCTTTGTTCTCTTGCGACAGACCAGTCTCCTATCCTGACCGGAAAGTTTTTCAGGGATTCTCGATTGAGAACCGGTTCCGCGGATCGCGGAAGATAGTTGACGATAATTGCCAAAACAAGAATGGATAAAATTATTATGAATCGGCGCATTTTATTGCTTTTCAGTTGGACTCAGCCTGGAGATAAGCAGACTCAGCCCATAGAACATAGCTGCAGCCATCAGGAAAAGAATGAACCCGGATAATTCATGGAACCTTTCGGCCGCTTGTTGCCCGAACTTATACGACAGCACGCCCGTGAAGGCTACCCTGAAGACGTTGACAACCATGGTAATGGGCAACGCAGCAATAATGATCAGAAGCCTTTGCCACAGAATTTTGGTTTTGAAATACGCAAATAAAGTCCCGACAGTCAGAAGCGACACAAGTGAGCGTATGCCGCTGCAAGCCTCGGCTACATTAAGCGCAGTATTGGGAAGATGAATGATATTGCCTTCGAGCAACACGGGAATTCCGAGCAGTTCCAAAGATTGGGCAGCCCAGTGTGAAACGAAAAGCTGCATCGGGAAAGTGATTTTCTGCATGATAATGGAGGGAAGAGGAATCATCAAAAAAAGAAATATGATTGAAAAAGCAACCGCCTTAAGATGCTCCTTGCCTGAAAGAAAGAGGACGAGCCCCGCTATCACCACCGGAATAGACAGGCGCTGCGTGAAATATTCTGCGGCAAGCCGCCCTGAGAGCAAAAGAATCAGCCCAAACGCCAGAAGCAGCAGTCCCCAGTTACTGGGGGAAGAAGGGGACATTAACCTATCTCTTTTTACCCACACAAGATAAAGACTTATCGGCAGCACCAGGAAACCGTGAGAAAAATCGGGAAGATCGATCCAATCGGCGACCAGCGGCCTCAGAACCGGGTAATAGAGGAGGATAACCAGAGCGGCCACGATAATCGCTTTAATGACAGCCTGCGTATTTTCCCTGAACCGGTTCGGCATGGAAACCGGTCTAAACGAGGTAGAACTCATTAAAGGTCCTCATATTTTCTGGATTCAGCAACCTTTTTTCCGGACAAAATCCTTTTCACATTCCTGGCACATTCAAACCAGGGTTCGGGCAGCGAAAATAATATTAAATATGCGACGTCTCTAACGCTCCATTGGCCTTTCCGTAACGCTGCAGTCATCAAACGCCTTGCACCAGGCCGGTCGTCATGTTGGCACCAGACTTTGTAAGCAGAGTCCCTATAGATAGTGCGCAAATGCTTACTAATGGCATCTATAAAGCTATTGTCACGATACGTTCCATCCTCGATACAGCCTTTAAGTATTTTACTCATTACGTACAGATAGCCAAACAAATGATTATAAGTATTTTTAGATATCCCGGAATCGCTCAGTCTGTAATAAATTATGGCAACACTGCAAAATAATACATTATAATGTTTTGCAATACGCATCCATAGATCATAATCTTCCCATTGAGATGTATTTTCATCGAATACGCCAATCATTTCAAATACTGATGCCCTAATAAGTGTTGTTGACGGCGTATAGATGTAGTTGCGTTTGAGAAAGTCGTAGTATACATATCCTGAAGGACATGGTTCTGGCTTTGTATGATATACAATCGATCCATGGCTATCAATGTAATCGGGAATGGAATACACCAGTCCGCATGCCGGGTCCTGACTCATGCAGCGCAGTTGAGCTTCGATTTTCGTTGGATGCCATAGATCGTCATCATCGAGGAACGCTATGAACTCTCCCCGAGCTGCCTTGATTCCTCTATTTCGTGCTGCCGACGGGCCTGCATTATCCTGGCGGATATAACTTATCCGTTGGGATACGGAAGAAAGTGTTCGTAAAACATCCTCCTGCGAACCGTCATCGACGACGATGATCTCCAGCGGGGCAAGCGTCTGCTGAAGCACGGAGTTCACCGCATCCAGAAGGTGTTCTCCGCCGTTATAGGTTGGGATGATCACACTTACCGAAGACATGGGCTCATTCGCCCGTATGGGTTAATCATCGAATATAAACGTGTCGGTAGCCGTTCAGCTTCAATGTGGACGTGGCTCAAGATTAGCATCTTGCACTGTGATATCATATCAAACGTATAGATAAATGACTGAAATTTAAAAAGTTCCGGGTTCAATTCAGCACGATTGTATGTGCAAAGGATAACACTTATGTCCGTCTCAATCTTTTCGGCTAATTTGCACCACACCTGATTGCAGTAAGCATTATTCATTTCGGTGCGCAGATTTTGCGGCGTTCAGGAATACCACCATATCCACCGGTTGGAAACGGCCTACCTGCAGGTGAATCGGACCAGTAAAGCGGGCATCGTGTTCTAGTCGCGCGGCGAATTCATTATCATATCGATTATCCAGGTCCTGTTTGTCCAAACGCTCACCTTGGTAATTCAGGATTGTTAATACGATGTCACTATTACCAATTTCGTTCATGATGCGGTCCATATTAATCGGTCCGTTCTCGTAACGCCAGAGCCATTTTACATCAGCGTAACCACCATGCACGATCCATGGATAGGCGATTTGAGGAGGATTGAAGTTGAACGAGTTGCCGAGGTAGGAGATCGACGGGCGCACAATTCCGTGCGCGTTGCACAATTCTCTTAACGGTTCGAGGTCCCACTGTTCCAGGCGCGCCATGACCAGCCATGGGGCTTTGACCCTGGTCCTCGCAGGATTTGCTGGATAGACTACAGGGTAAACAGTAGGAGCAAAAATCATCGTGAGTTGGGTGATGAAAAGCGCACCGCAAATCACATTCGCATATCGAAACCGAATCCACGAAGCTGACTGAGACAACACGGCAACGATGATCGCCAATGGAATCATCGCGAATGTTGAGTATTTCAGGGTCATATTGTAACTGGTCAATTGAATAAGCGGAAATAGCACCGCGGGAAGCAAACAAACAAACATGGCTGTTTTCTTTGTGCGATCTATGCCGATGTCTTGTCCTTGAATACGGGAGAAAGCTAATGCAGAAATCATGAGAATAACTAAAATTGTTAACGGTAAGCCAAATTGGCTCTCGAAGATTATACCAATGAAATTTAATATGAACTCAAAAGGAGGCATGTTCCATGAGTGTCTTGTAAACTCCATCGCGTAGCGCGTATATCCTAAGTAACCCTCATAGTACAATATCCACCATGGCGAAGAAATTATCACGCCCAACACAGACGCTTTTATAAGAAAACCTGGGCTGGGGTTGGCTATGATCTTGCGCCAACTGAGAATGAAAGAGGAACACACAATAGTGAAGGCAATCATGAGAAATGTAACCTTACTCAGAGCCCCAAGCCCCAGCGCGATACCCAAACCTATCCATGAGTAGGGCACTTCATGGTCTTTATTCCAGTTGACAAAGAGAAAATAAAGTGTTGCGGCGACAGACAAAAGGAGAGGGAATTCCGCTCCAAACATCAAATCGCACCAAATAACAACAGGGCACAGAGAAAAGAAAACGGTCCCTATAGCGCCGGCATTTGTTCCCGCTAAAGATCGAGCAGTCAAAAAAACCATCAGTGCGGTGATTATAAAGAAACCAGTGCTCACAATACGAACAACGTTCGGGCTGAAACCAAAAACCAGGGCAAAAGGAACCGAAAGCAGGCGATAGGCGGGCGGACGAGACGAGTCGGGGTTCAGGATCAGTAATGTCCATGCGAGTCCATGCAGGCCATGTGATTTGAAGCTATTAACATCCTGGACAACCAGGTTAAAATAGCTCGCCTCGTCCCAACTCGTCGCCTGCGGGTGATTATTCGTCCAGGAAATGGACGCTATTGAGACTAAAACGACACTTAAGATTGCAAAAAGAAGCCAGAATCTTCGTGTACTTGTGATCGTCATATTCTTAAGCTTTCTTACCCCATGTATATAATTGAGTAACGGCATAGTTCCAGACAGCGCCGACCAACACACCTGCAAGAGCAGCAATGATCCACTGCGTCCGGCCGTGGAACAGATAAGTAGCGATGCCTATGTTAGCTAAAGCGCCTATGCTGCAGGCAAGCATGAAGCTGAATAACCCCTTGAACCATGCCCACGATCTCAGTCGCCGGTCGCGATAGGTCAGTAAATTATTCAGCGCAAAGTTGAATACCATTGTAATGCCGGTGGCCATAGACTGAGCGGCTGGGAAGGCGAATCCGAGCCCTTTTAAAACCATGGTCAACACGGCCAGATGGACAAAGACGCCTAACCCGCCGATAATTGAAAATGCAAGAAATCGCACGGGCAGAAAGCGACCGATCATCTTGTCGGCCAGAAGCATACCATACTCCCATATGACCATTTCATCGAGCTTGCTGTCACCGGCGAAACGGTCACGGAAATGGTAGGGTACTTCAGCAATTTTCAACGGCTGCCTGGCTGTCGCCAGGATATCAAACAAAATTTTAAAGCCAAGAGCCGACAGGTCGTAGACAGTCGTATCCAAAACTTTCCGTGTGATCATAAAAAAACCACTCATCGGATCTGAGACAGACTGCTTCAGAATCGCCCGGCTGGCTCTTGTCGCAAACCGGCTCATTGCCAGTCGAGATTCGTTCCAGTCGCCAGTACTTCCACCCGCATCGTAGCGAGTCCCCACTACCACGTCCGCGCCCCGCTCGATTTCAGCAAGCATCTTCGGCAAGATCGTTTCATCGTGCTGCAAATCAGCATCCATAACCGCGATGGTTGACGCAGAGGTGGCCAGCATACCCTCTATGCACGCCGACGATAATCCTCTCCTGCCGATCCGTCGCAAGCACCGGACTCGTAGATCCTCCCGGGCGATTTCGCATACCCCGGCCGCTGTCCCATCCGGGGAGTCATCGTCGACAAAAACGAGCTCCCATCCTGCAGGTCCGAGCGTCGCCTCAATACGGCGAATCAATTCGTGTATATTGCTCACTTCGTTAAAGGTTGGCACCACTATTGACAAGTTAAGCATTGGCAAGTTCATCTGGTCTTGTCTCCTCAGAAGCTGGCTTTGCTTGCTGTTTCAATCATCATGGATTTCATCCGGGTAAGCCAAACTCTTGATAAATTCTCCAAAGGCTTCGTTTTTCCTGGAGGAACTCTCTTCGGGCAGGTACACAAAACCACCGAACCGTTCTTTCCGAAGAAAATTCAAAAGATGGAACAGACATGAATCGTTTGAGTTAATGCCGTGTCTCACGTCAGAGCAGAAGAGTTAGGTATATCTATTCTCGATGGTTTGTCCTCTCTCCATACCCTTATTTACAATCTGAATGAGGGCCACACTTTGATTCTTCAAGCAGGTGCGGATATAAGTTTACAATACCACGAACGTCTTTATCATAATGTACATACAATGTTGCAGCTTTGAGACGCATGTCATAAGTTGTTTCTATATCATATCTGTAAATGTAGACTCCAATATGATAGGTGCCAGGCGTAACGTTTAACTGCAATTCTATAAGAAACGTATACGTCTCTCCTTCTTCAAGATCGAATGTTCGATTATTTAGTCTCTGAGTTGAGGTATCAAAAATGCGGTTAAAGTCATTGTCAAACATAATAACGGACAAAGATAATGATTCACATCTCCGCCTTGCAGCCACACTAACTTTAAGAGTACCTTTCACACCACTCTCAAAGTGGAGAACATTGGCATTGTCTCCATAAAATGTAACGTGTGAAATAAAAACATCTTTATCTTCGATTGAACTTACTTGTTCGCTGTTCAAATACTTATTGACTACGTCAATGGTAGATCCCTCTTTAATGATTGTGCCTTTATCCAATAAAATACACCGACTGCATAGATCAGTGACAGCCTTCAGGTTGTGGGATACGAATATAACCGTTGTATCGTTCTTCAGAAAGGCTTGCATTCTTTCCAAGCACTTATTTTGAAATGCATAGTCGCCAACGCTCAATACTTCATCGACAATCAGGACGTCTGGCTCAACATGAGCCGCGACTGAGAAACCTAGCCGCGCATACATCCCGGATGAGTATCGCTTGACCGGCGTGTCTATGAAATCAGCCAGGCCTGAAAAATCGACTATCTCATCGAACTTTTCTTTGATCTGTTCTTTTTTCATCCCTAGTATCGTTCCGTTGAGAAAAATATTCTCACGGCCGGTAAGATCAGGATGGAAACCGGCGCCTACCTCGATAAGCGCCGACAAAGTGCCTTGCACTTTCATATTCCCTTTTGTGGGTTCCATGATACCGGTTAGCAATTTGAGGATTGTACTTTTCCCCGCGCCGTTCGGGCCGATAATACCAAAGGCCTCCGCCCTGTTTACCTGAAAACAAACATCCTGCAGCGCCCAGAACTCATTCTTGGTCAGCGCTTTATTATCACCTCTTTTCAGGAGCCAACCGGCCATTGCAGGTACAAGGTCCCTTAGGGAGTCGTATGTTTCTCCCTTTTTGAATTTCTTGAAAACATGATCCATTTCCAATGCAACTTCAGACATAGTATCCCCTAAATACTTTCAGCAAATTTGGGCTCAAGTTTCTTGAACAGCAACATCGAGAGACACAAACCCAGGGCAGAAACCGCAAAACTGTAGGCGACCCACTTGACATCGGGCATCCGGCCAAGGACTATGCACGAGTTAAGCCCTTCCAGGATCGGAGCGACAGGGTTCAGCAAAATCAAAGATTGCCACTTGCCAGCCAGGTTGGAATCGTAGAATACCGGCGTAAAGAAGATGGCAAAAGTCAAAACGACCTCAACCAGGTACTTGACGTCGCGAAAGAAAAGGTTTGCCGCAGAAAGAAAAATCCCCAGCGCCGCTACCAGAAGAACAAGCGTCACCAGCAATGGGAAAATCCATAACAGGCAAACGCTCCAACCTACACCTGCGATTGCCAGAAAAACGATCAGGGCGATTGAGGATATCACGAAGTCAAACAATTGGGACAGTATTGCTGACATCGGAAAAACTTCTCTTGGAAAGTTGATCTTAGTGACGAGGTTGCTGTTTCCGGTGAGAGAATTTGTGGCGAAACGAATGGAGGAAACGACGAACGCCCATGGGATAGCTTTTACCAATACCGAGGCGACCTGTGTCATATCCAGTGGGTTCCCTGAGAGTTTAGCCATTATCAGCCTCACGACTACGCCGGTCAGAATTATGAGCATCGGCATAAGAATCGCCCACAAGAACCCCATCACGGATTGCTTGTATTTTATGTGAATATCGCGCCATGCAAATATGTATAATAGTTCTCGATGCTTAATAAGTTCACCAATTCCCAAAGGCATAGAAATACTCCTAAAACCACGTGTATTTATTTTAGTCATCTCTACGGTTCGATACCAATGTCCGAATTAGAGTTGCGGGGCGACGCAACAAATCCATTAGCTCCACCAAAACATATTTTGTCAGCCTGGTCCGGTCTAAACTGTGCCCTGCACTCCGCATCCCCTCGTTATGATAATCCCAGAACCTTTTATCGTTTCGGTATACAAACCAATTAGCCAAAATTTTGTAATATCTATAGGTGAGTGTTTGGAGACGTTGGGTATATTCAGCGGCATCCAGGTATTGAGGTCCATATTTTCTCAAAGCAAGAATCGCATGCAAAAGCCATGGAGACCAATGGCGAATTCCCGTCGATATCGATTCATTGTCGACCCGGGTGAAAGTCAGGATCTGATGAACGAAGCCAAAATCACAATTTCTCAGCAGCTCGTAACAAACTTCAAGGTCTTCATAAATACTGGTCTCATCATAGAACGGGTCCCTGTTTCGAATAAGGTCGCTGCGGATCAAAATCGACGTCGCCGTCCCAAAGACATATTTGTCCGGGTGATTGAGCAACTGCCATCTGCATATATCGGCCCCCGACATAAACGTGCTGGGATAAGAAAGGCCGCCCCCCTCCGGGTCCGTTCCCCAGAGCCAATAAGCGCCAACTATTCCCACCGTACGATTTGCCTCGGCAAGGCGAACCATCTCCGTGATACATTCCGGAAATATCCAATCGTCAGCCTGCACAATTTTACAATATCTGCTTTCAGGAGAGATCTGCCGGAGTCCATGGTTATAATTTTGCGGCTGGCTCAAAAGTCGCTCATTGTTAATGATTCTGATTCGAGAGTCAAACCGGGAATACTTTTGTGCTATTTCCATTGAACGGTCAGTAGAGCAATTGTTGACGAGTATGTATTCCCAGTTCTTATACGATTGACCAAGCACGCTTTCGATGCATTCTGCCAAAAAGGGTTCCGTATTATAAAATGGCGTGACTACGCTAACAAAAGGATGTGAATCCATAATTCCCTCTTTGGTGTTATTTCACCCCGAATTTAATGGAAGATCAGCGCAAATGGCTGCAAATTCATTGACTACGGCCTTGTGCCTCTCTCGGCACGCTCGTTCAAGGTCCGCGAGTAACCTTCCACGCTCCGCCAGAATAGAATTTAAGCCCAGCAAGGCTTCGTGCGCCCTGAAGGTCTCGAAGTCCAGACAAAAACGTTCATGCCCCATGGCCTCCATTTGGGCACTCACTTTTGGGCGATATGAGATGGCCAAAACCGGCGTCCTGCTCACGTGGCTCAAAAGGACCCCATGAAGGCGGCTGGCGACGACAACATCAAAGTTTCCCAGAGCGGCCATGAGGTCAGGGAGCTTGAGCTTCGGCAGCAGATGGACCCGGTCCTTTGCTTTCGAATCTGCAGTGAGCTGATTATACAGTATTTGCGCCAAATGATAATCGGGGTCATCCGTAGTGAAAATACTGATTGAATGATTTTCCCTGATAAGAGAATGAGCCAACGCTTGGAATTCCCGCCAATATCGATTGAAGGAATCCTCCGCGGCTGTGGGCCAACTGCCAGGACGACCAAAGGCCATAGGGCTGAGGCCGATCATTGTTGAATGGGACGACGATCGGGCATCATCTAAGGGCGGATAGTCGGTAGAATTGCGCAAGCCGAACGCCAGGTCCGGGCAAAGTACAAGTTCACGCCGAATCTCCTGCTTGCGCAGCGCTTCTATTGAGCCTGCGTCGCGCAACGAAACCCGACGGGCGATGGCCAGAGTGCGACGAAAAAACCAGCCGCTGAGACGATAACGAAAACCTTCTACGCCCACACCAGCCATGAAAACAGGCACTCCCCGGCTATAAGCCAGTCTCACCCATTTGTGCACTGAGTAGGGATGGCCCCACGGCCCTCCGAATTCATCATCAAACTGGCCGCCTCCGGCGATCAATAAACCATCGAGGTCCCCAATTATCCGTCGAGCATCGAGCAGATGTCTCGCTTCGATCTCGAACTTTTGAAAGCCGCCGCGAATTCTTCTTGCAACAGGCAGGGCAAAGGGAATGTGACCGCAGATCCTTTTGAGGCCCGCTCGTATATGTTGACGAAAAGATCGCGCGCCACTTTGAGATGAGAAGGCTTCGGCTCCGTCGATGCCTGTCGACATTTCCCATGGCGTAAAATAAAACTCCCGCTGCAGCGCCGCCAACGGAAATGCATTCAAGCCATGGATTTCGCTGACACTTGCCGGATCGAGCACAAGCAATGTCAACTCAGCGTTTTCAAAGCGGTCGAGTAGCTGCCTGCGGGCCGACTCGATAATTGCCGCGTCCCCCAGATTGCTGCCCGTGTAAGGACTTATCAGCCCGAGGCGAGGGCATTTATCGGAGCGCCTTGAACTGTTCTGAGCCAAAGTAAACGCCTTTTTGTTGACGGCCAGGCTTTCAGATGCAGCCAAAGCTGTCCATGTTTATCAGATTGATCCCCATTAAAAAACTTTTCCAAAGCCAAACTCACTCGAGCGTGATGTTAGCACTCAGCACCGCTGAAGCGCCCGCGGCATTTTTCACCTTGAAATAGACGGTCTTCAATCCGTTCCCGGTACTCAGGGTAAACAATGGGTTTGCCGAGTACGGTTTCCAGGCAGCACCCAAAAAATCGGGATACTGACTTGCCGCATAGTAGGTGGGAGATTCGGTCGTCGTATTGTTCAGCGTAACTGTTGGATTCGAAGTGGGCAGGCCGTTATTGATCTGAAAGGATGTAACCGTGGGTCTGACGATCAGTTGGATGGTATTGCGTGCTGTCGCTGATGGTCCGGCGCTGTTTTTTACTTGAAAATCAACGGTCTTGGTTCCGCTTCCGGTACTCAATGTAAAGCTTGGAGCAACAGAGTATGCCTGCCAGGACACTCCGGTAAAGCTTTGATCTTCACTGGCCCTAAACTGAGTTGGCGACACGGTTGCCGTGTTGTTGAGCTTTACCGTCCGAGTAATCGTGCTCGCAGCCCCTCCATCGATCTTGAAAGAGGTAACCGCGGGCAACTGAGCCAGTATAATTGAAGCGGTCATGACGTTTGATTCACCTGCCGCGTTCCTTGCCTTAAGATAGACGGTCTTGGTTCCATTGCCCTCACTCAGGGTAAAAGTCGGGCTTGTCGAATATGTTTGCCAGGCATCACCCGGGAAACTGGAGAACTGGCTGGCCATATACTGGGTGGGATTGCCGGTTGCCGTGTTATTGAGGGTTACCGCCCGGCTTGCCGTGCTCGCCTCAGCATTGTTTATCTTGAAGTAATCAAGCGTTGGTAGTACGACTTTTAGATATAGAACAGCATCTCCGCTGAAGGGAGGGGTAAACGACCATTTCACTCCACCCTGTATATCAGGACCCGTTACTATTTCGTATGTTGAGGGGTTGAACCATTCGACATGCACTGTCCCGGGCTTCGAAGACAAATCGACAGTAAAAGAGCCACTGCCGGGCTGGTACACCAAGAACTCAAAGTTGCCCGCCAGGCAATATCCCGTGGAAGCCAGGGAATTTTGCGGAGTCATTGCTGCTAAATTTACTTTGTTGCCATAAGTCTTTATATAACCTACGTTTGCTAACAGACTAGAGTCAGCGATTCTCGCAGGTGGGTCAGCGGTAGTATAAGGGTCCATGATGGCGATATTCATGCCGCGCAGAAACGATTTCCAGGCCCACGCCCTAGTGCCTCCGACGCCAAAAATATGATCCGTGTCGGCTACGACAATCTTTGTGCCTGTCTGGGTAGGAGGGTAAGACGTAGAGCCGCCACTATCCGAATAATGCCCCGCATCAGGTATCCCGGGAGCATCTCCGGGCATTACAAAGTCAGCGTTGCTCAAAGCGAATATGGCGGCATTCGCATCTGTTCCGTTGGGCACGGGATATTCGTAGGTGACTCCTACTAAGTGCTGCTTGGTAAGACTTGCCTCATAGCTCTTGATATATCCGGCAATAGTGTTCTGCCACGAAAGAGTTGACATGTTGTAATTAAAAGGTCTTGTCGGCAAATCGCCGTGGGTATAGTTGGTTCCCTCGTCGCAAATTATATACAAAACATTGCCTAGATCGTTTACAGCTTTGATGACCTCTGCAACATAGGCTTCCTGAAGAGCTGTGATCGCGGGGATTGTTCCCTCGTGAACCGCATAGCCTTCATTGCTTGAATCGGGATCGCCGTTTACATTGTTGATATTATTAGAAGCATTATACGGGTGGCCCAACCACGGATTGCCCTTATCTCCTCCATTGTGATTGCTTATCGAAAATCCATTAAACAAATATATGGCGACATAAAGTCCCTGGTTTCCGGCGTCTATACATCGCTGCCTAAGCCGGTTGAAAAACGCGGGATTAAACTTCCCTAGGTCAAACTTCAAACCTCCGTCAATGGCATTGCCCGGTCCGGTGCGAAGATAAACCGGAGGGCTAATGGTGGTCGCGCCTTTTGTCCAGCATTCATGACTGGTCTGTTCCCACGCCCATAGGTAAGTATAATTATGGCCGAGGCCGACTAGATATGATAGATATGTCGGCCAGGGGAAAGGCCCGGAGGGATACATGTCACTCATATCTTGAAGGTCGGACCAAGTATCCGAACCAGCAAGAAGTACGGCTTTGCTCGAAGCTGAATCCTCGAACCATAATCGGTTGGCAGTGCTGACTTTAAGCGGTCCAAAGCCCAAATTAACCGCCGTAAAGGCCGCAGTGATCGTATGGTTGGCCGTGACATTGGTGAAGGTGTATTCGGTAACAATCCCAACCGAGCTGCCGTCCACAGTGACCGATGCAATCTGGTAGCCGGGACTGGACCCGATAGTAAAAGTTTGGCTTGATCCAGAACTTACTACTGAAGTTCCTGGTAAAATTGTGCCGTTAGATGTCTGAGTGACTGCAATCGTGTAAGAGGCAGGACTTGAACCAAGCGAACTAAATGGACTAATACTGGCTGAATGCGAAATCGAGGCACTAGCTGAACTGGAAGGGCTTCTTCCTGCGTTTGTCGAAATCGAAGCTGAAGCTGAGCTTGAGGGATCAACAGATAACGATGCACTAGACGAACGGCTTTCACTTGAACTAGGAGGAATCTCTGATGCATACAAATAGACTACTGCATCTCCATCAAACGGAGGAGTGAGTGTTCTCGTTGCGCCTCCAGTTATATCGATCCCTGTCGTTGTCACCCCCGTGGACGGATTTAGCCACTCCACATGCACTGTCTCAGGCATCGAAGACAGATCGACAGTAAATGAGCCACCGCTCGGCTGGTACGCCAACAACTCAGAGTTGCTCGCCAGGCAATACCCGGTAGAAGACAAACCACCGCTTGGCAGGGCTGTGGTCAAGTCGATTTTCTTGGCATAGCTCCGTGTGTATCCAAGATTCTTTCGGATGTCGACCCTGGTCGATGTAGACTCGTTGAACCCCAAGCACCAATCATAGCAGTCCATGAATACAGGGTTGATCGCACTCAGAAAACTTTTCCAAACCCAACTTCTGTCTCCACAGACTCCACACAGATGATCGGTATCTGCAAGTATGACCTTGGTCCCGTCGGAGGCCTGCGGATCGGGGTAATAGTTTGCGGAGTTCGGCGAAATCCAGTCAGCCGGACTCGCAAAAAGGTCAAAGTTATTCCCGCCTGGATACTCGGAAGTCATTCCAACAGGATGCTGTTTCGGCTTTCTAGCCTCATAATTCTTAATATAGTGTATCATGTAGTATTGCCAGGCTGTCGAATCAGGGCCGCTCTCATTGCAAATTTCGTAGAGCACATTGTCAAGGTCATTAACCGAATCGATGATTTTTTGAATGTAGGCTTCCTCTATCTGCACGACACAGGGTATCAACAAAGTATGGACCTCGGTCCCCTCCCGCGTCTGGTCCGGATCTCCATTTATTCCATTAATATTGTTAAGATTGTTAAATGGATGCCCGTTCCAAGGATTGTTCGTTTCGGTGGTATCTTTGGTCTCAATACTGAATCCGTTAAACAGCATGATCGAAACATAGATGCCGAGTTGACCGGCTTCTATTATTCTTTGCCGCATTCTGTCAAAGTAGCCTTGATTGAATAAATTAAGATTGAATTTCAAACCGCCATCCAGTGCAAGTCCAGGGCCAGTGCGCTTGAATGGCATCGGGCTAAACTCTACTAAGTAGTTTACCGGGTGAAACCATTTAGCCTGCTCCCAGTTCCATAACCTGATAAAATTGTGATTGTAGGCGGAAAGAAATCGCAAGTGAGCGGTATAGTTAAATGCAGAGAGCGGTCTTATGTCCTGAAAGTTATTCCACGTATGTAATCCCGTCAGGTATATTGCCTTGCCGCTATCATCGGTAAAATAACGGGGATTAGCAGGACACACCCTAAGCGGCCCGGCCGCACGAGCTTTCGTGCCAAGCAGCACACACAGCGTCAGGAGTAGGAATACAACGAGAATACAATTAAATTTAAAGATGTTTTGAGAACTCATAGCGGCCCTCCTTATAAGCCGCTTCGAAAGTTCCGGCAGGCTTCGCTTCGCTTAACCCACCCTGCAAACCGCCTCCTGAATGACCACATTGCCGAAATTCCCCCGCGCATGCATGTCGCCGAAAGTGCTATTTTCAACTACTTATTTTTATCGCGAAAGTAACCAGCTCCCCGCAGGAGAGCACAGAGAAAAACGATCATAAGTATGTCTCGGGCCTTCTGTCCTTCAGGAGATGATTATGTGTATTCAAGTTCTTGTCATCTGCAAGTGAGGGCTCTACGTCAAGCACTGCAATTTCAGCCCTGCCATCGGGAGCACGGCAAAGTATTTCGCCTCTCGGCGAAGTTATCTGGCTCTTTCCAATAAAACGCAGAGAATGCCCGCCTCTATCTTCGGTCCCGACGCGATTGGCAGTGGCGGCAAAAACCCTGTTTTCAAGGCACCTCGTCGGCATGCAATCAGGGCAGTTGGGCAAAACAAGATTTGCGGGGTGGGCGATGATCTGGGCACCTTTGAGCGCAAGAGTGCGAGCACTTTCCGGGAAGTACCAGTCGAAGCATATCATAATTCCGATCTTCCCGAATGTGGTATCGAACACTTGAAAGCCGAGATCGCCTGCTGCGAAGAACAGCTTTTCGCGGTCGTACAAATGCACTTTTCTATACAAGCCGATTGACCCTTCGTGGCCGACAATGGCCGCAGAGTTATAAACTTCTTCGCCGGCCAATTCAGGAAAACCGTATACGACGAAGCATCGCTGCTGTGAGGCAAAATTGTTGATTTGTTGATGCGTGTAGCCGCCCGGAAAAGTCTCGGCTAGTTGGCGCGCCTCGTTTTTATCTATAAAATTGTAGCCGGCTGCGAAGAGTTCGGGCAACACGTACAAGTCGGCCTTGACCTGCCGCATCATGGTCAGGCATTGTGTAACATTCTGCTGCTTCGCCCCGAAGGACGGATCGTTCTGAACGATTGCGACGCGAGTCATTCTTGCTCCTGATTCAATTGTGGACCCTGAAGACCGGTTTCACCGGTCTGCCCACCAGATATTTTTCAACGCCATTCTCAAGAGCTTTCCTGTAGACCAGCAAAGCATCCCTTACACCATCGACAGTCTTGTCTATATCCTCGTCGGTATGCGAAAAACTGATCACAAGAGAAGGCATCAACAAACCGCGTTTTATAGTTTCCTGGAGAAAGAGCGCCCTGAATTCCTGGGAAGGCATCCCGTCATTGTCCCTGGTTGCGTAAACCAGGTTGCACGGTTTTCCCAGCACAAAGAAAAAATCGCCGATACCCAATTCGCTGCTCACCGCATTCAGACGTGAACACAGCTTCTCCCCCTGGCGCCACAGGTATTCCACTACTCCTTCTTCCTTATAAATCCTCATGGTCCTGATCGCCGCAGCCATGGCATGAGTTTCAGCCCCGTGTGTCGTCGAAAGGAGAAAAACCCTTTCATTATCGTGAAACAGTCCGCCAAGTTCCATGACCTCTTTCTTCCCCACGAGCGCTGAGACCGCGAAGCCGTTTGCAATCGCCTTTCCGAAACAGGAAAGATCGGGAGTTATGCCATAAAGTCTCTGTGCGCCGCCCAAATGCCATCTAAACCCGGTAATCATCTCATCGAGGATGAACAGAGCTCCGTTTTCCCTGCATAACCGCTGGACGTCCTGTAAAAAATTATCGGCCGGCTCTATTGTGGTTTCCGCTTCCATGACGACGCATGCGATCCGGTCAGGGTAACGGTTGAATAACTGGACAAGACTTTGGGTATCGTTAAAGTGGAATTTGATCGTCAAATCCCGGATGGCGGCGGGAATACCTGCGGCCATCGGAGTCGATCCAATGAACCAGTCATCGGTAGAAAAGAAGGCATGTTCTGCGCAAATCGCCAGCATATCGCGGCCGGTGAAAGCCCGCGCCAGTTTCACAGCAGCAGTCGTTACATCTGAGCCGTTCTTGGCGAATTTACACATGTCGGCGCCCTCGATAAGGGCAAGCAATTCCTCAGCACAGCTCAACTCAATTGGTGAAGGCCTTGTAAAATTTGTTCCCAATAGCATCTGCTGATATGCAGCTTCTACAACTGGTCTGTATCCATGACCGAGTGCAACGGAACGCAAACCCATCCCATACTCGATAAACTCATTCCCGTCCACATCCCAGACGTGGCATCCAGACCCCCGCGCTATGAAACCAGGGGCCATCTCCGGATACTGGTCGTCCCCTTTTGCGTACGTATGGCCGCCGCCGGGAATCAGCGAATGGCTTATCCGTTGTAGTTCTTTCGATTTCCGGAACCTGTCCGTATTTTCACACTCACAACCAGTACCTTTTGTTTTATTCATGCTCATAATACACCTTTGCGGCAGTAAAAAGCCTCTGCATATCTATCAGATGCATTACTTTCTATGCCTCTAATTCTCAGCAGGGAATAGAAGGATTCCTGGCTGAACCAATGTTTTTCTGCCTGGCTTTTGAAATGCACGAGTATTCTACTGACCTTCTCCCGGCAGAGGCCTTCATTTAGATGAACGAAAAAATTTGGATTTCCTAAGTCACCGTCATATTTCATTATCTCGTATTCCAGAATGAAATGATTCCTGAATGTATTCCAGGTCAATTCACATATCAAGCGATGGTCCTGATGCAGATCGTTTCGATAGTGGGTGAAGATAATGTCAGGACGGATCTCATTCTTCAGCAATTCGAAGTAATCTTTTATTTCGGCTCCGATGTATGGGAAGTAGCCGTCTCTATAGTTTTTAATGACCACGTTTTTACGGGCTGCTTTCTCGATGAAGGAATCTGCGCTTTTGCGCGCTTCCATCGCTCTCGCATTATCCGATCCAAACACGACCCAATGGACACCTACATCGTGATTCTCCTCCAAAAGCCTCAAGATTGTCCCACCGCATCCGATTTCAATGTCGTCGCTATGAGCGCCAAGGCAAAGGATTGCAAGACCTTCTCCCTCTGCATCCCGAAAACTCATTTTGATCATATAGGGGCTCCAGGCTTTCTATTTTCGTCTACGCTCTATGCCGGTGATGATACTGGACGACCAGTGCTTATGTGCATCAAAAATCGTTTATTTACAGCGGCAAATTTTCATGGATCCTGCCAGTGTTCCAAGTATGGATTCCAGCGCCGTTGACCGCAAATTTCCAGCAGATACTGTGTCGGTCTGCGGCCGATCGCAACTTCTAATCTGTCGAGGAGTTTGTTCATGATTGAGATGTCTTCGACCTTGGTACCGCGAAGAGCCGGCCTGATAGGGTCACCCCAATCCAGGACAACAGTTCCGTCGTTTTCCCGCCAAATAATACAACTTATAATTGCGCATTGAGCCAGTCTCGCCAGACCAATGGCTCCCAGTGAAAACCCGAGACTTTTGAAACCGGCAAACGGCCTGGCAAAAGACCCGGGTCCCTTCCTTTGCCACGGGGTGTCAATGGTGATGACAGCGACGTTACCTGGTTTACGAAGGTTGGCATAAAGCGTAGCTGCGGCCGGGGGCTCTGATCCGACGGTTACATGTTTCATGTTACCGCCATGAGCACGATAAAGAGCTTCGACTACCGTTGCGAGTTGAAGGCGAATCCGTGAATGATAAATAGAGTCGATACGAGGCGGCAACGGATCGGTGAGCAGAAGGACATGGCCCGGTGTAACTCGCGGCGAATGCATATTTATGGAGGCTTCGCGCGCAAAATGTGCGGTAGCCACGATGTAAGATTCCCCTGAGGTTCGCAGTGCGCTTATTGACTCCGCATTTCTTTCGATTACCTTTGTATTCTCGGTTTCGCGTCCGAGAATCACACGCATGTAGACGACAAAATCACGGAGGGGTATCGCCAACCATCCCCAGGAAAGCCGAAATGCAGTGGTTCTTCTCACGCCGAAGGCCCGCTGCATTTCATGCATTACTGAAAAGCCAGGCACAGGCGTTATACTCAAAATCAGTGCGATGATATCAGCGACCAAAAGAGCCCACTGCCGCGGTAGAAGCCATGCAGCAGAACGGAGGACATGCCGCATACCCAGCAATCTTATGGCCTCACCAAGAGCAGAACTGATGTAATTTATCTTGTACCTGCTAATCATTATTCTCTTTTCGTATCCAGTGCGCAACCACGTGCTCGCGTCCGTTTCGCTGAGCGGCGAGTGTCTCCATTAGCTCAGTCTCGATCGCCGCTTGGGCCTCCCGCCCCTGCAAATACATCTGCCAGGTTGGAGTCCCATGATACTTGTTCAACTCACCCATCGCCTTGGCAAAAGAGAGCCGATCCACCATGTCATCGTATTTCGCGATCTCTCGCCGGTAAGTTTCGTACGCCTCAGTCCGTTCGTCCTGTGATAATATTGGGTAGTCACTGTATTCACCAGGTTGATGGCGCTCAAAGCCCGTTGGCGATGGATCGAACATGCAGCAGAGTGACACGTGCCCGTCTATGATGTGAACTTCGTGCTTATTACGGAAGAATTTCCGGGCCTGCGACTTTTCATCGATAAGGCACTCTTCTTCCCGGCTGCCGGCGGCCTCGTTCAGGTGATAGGTGGAATCGTCATCGAGGGTGAACCACGGGTCCCATAGTTGGTTTGACTCCCGGTAGGGGTGCTGAGCCATTCGCACACGGGCTGCCCCTTTCACGTCATAGCAGACATCAACTTCAGTTCTGGAATTATATGACATCTTGAACACGGGCTGTCCTTCCTCGTTATGGGGGAGCCCGGCCACGTCGAACATCGTAGTGCGAAACCAGGATACGGGATGCCCCGCTTTGGACAGTAGAATCGGGTCGTGCTCAAGAAAGATCCGGCGGCTTAAGTACTGTGGGGTGAGTACCCAACGGAGCGCCTGAGATCCGGAAGCGCAAGCCGCAACAAACACTTCGTCTCGAAGCAGGAATTTATTGCCGCGCGCCTGCGAGGCAGTCGGGCTCGACACACGCATAATGTCAGTCTGCGGCTGTGCCTCAAATGCTGCATCGAAGCCGGGCGGAAGATACATGTGGACACCTGCTTCCAGTTGGAGACGGTTTCCGTTTAAACTTGTTGAGTATAGTGTGGCATTGCCTCCAACAATGCTGATAAGGTGCCCGACATCCGGTCTCGTCGTGAGGCGTCCGGCCTCCAGGAACCTGATTCGATCGATGTCCAAACCCTCAGGATGAACCTCGTGCCTCAGAATCTGGGCACACGCAAAAGGTTCTCCGGGTTTTTGATGCCAATTGTTTTTGAAGACTTTTTCCATGGTCTGAAACTCCTTAGAAAGTTCGTGATACAGCGCTTCAGTCACAATGATTCGAGACGCGGTTGAGAGAACAGGTCAATATCAATATTCGGAAATCGCTAAAGCTCGACCTTCGAGCACTATCACTAAACATTACCGCGCTGATATTTCGCCCAGCTCTTCTCTATCTATCTTCCCCGATGAGGTCTTGGGCAGCGAGTCGCGAAATTCAATAATTTCAGGTATCATGTACTTGGGCAGCAGCTTGGCGCAGTACTGCAATACATCGGATTTTCCAATCGGGTCCGACGCCGATGGAACTATAACTGCCGCGATTCTATTCCCCACAAGCTCGTCAGGGATCGGGACAACGGCTGCGTTTTCAATTTGCGGGTTGCTCAGCAAAACCGTTTCAATCTCTCCGATCTCGATCCTGTACCCGCGACTCTTTATTAAATGGTCTCTGCGACCCACAAAGACGTAATTTCCGTCGGAATCCAGACGAACCAAATCACCAGTCCTGTAAACTACTTCCTTAGAGTTATCGTTGAGAGGGTTCTTAACAAAACTCTTTTCCGTTCTTTCCAAATCATCCCAATAACCTGACGCAACAGTAGAAGCCCTCACATGCAGTTCGCCTTCCTGACCGGGAATACCTACTTTCCGGCCGTCTTCGTCGAGCGCGAAGACATTGAAGTTAGGCAGTGGCCTGCCAATCGGCAGTGGGGATGTCCTCTCCATGTCGAGAGGTCCGACCCAATAATAGGTAGACGAATTGGCCTCAGTTTGTCCATACATATTGCAGAATCTTGCTTCAGGCATATATTCCTGCAGACGGCGCAGATATTTAATAGGGAATACTTCCCCGGCAAACAGAACTAATCGCAGGGATGAGAAATCAAAATTTTCCAGATGCGAGAGGCTTGCCATGAGTGTGAGTGCTGACGGCACCGAATTCCATACCGTAATCTTTTTCTGAGCGATAAGCTCAGCCAATTTGGCAGGGAAAAGGGCATCGCTCTCAGGTATGATAACCACTGAACTGCCTGACTTTACCGCCACGTAGATATCGAAAACCGACATGTCAAAGTGTAAAGGGCAAATGTTTGAGAACCTGTCTCCCTCTCGCAATTCAAAAAAATCATGAGCTGAATTTACAAATGTTAAAGAATTCAAGTGCGATAGCATGACTCCTTTGGGATTCCCTGTCGATCCCGAGGTAAATAGAATGTATGCCAAATCTGAGTCTATGATATTTACATTTGGAGTACTCAAGCCATATTCATCAGGAAGATTTTGCCAATTTATCAATCGACTTTCGCCCAGTGACTCAGGATCCTGAAGCAACCCGTCCATTAAAATAATAGTTCGCAGTGGCGAATTTTCTGGAAACGCTTCTTCTACATTTTTGAGTCTTGATCGAAGGGTAACTAATAATCGTATTCCGCATTTTGTTATAACGTACTTGAGACGACCAGAAGGACTCATGGGGTCTATCGGCACATATGTTCCTCCAGCCTTCATAATTCCAAAAGCTGCGATGATGGAGTTGATTCCTCTATTCATATGAATGCCTATGCGATCGCCATTTTCAACCCCCAACGCAATAAGCTGGTGTGCCAGTTTGTTCGCCTTACTTTCCAACTCGGAATAGGTGATTGTCTGATCTTTGAAAATTATCGCCACCCTGTCAGGACATCGGGCTGCGCTTTCCGACAACAATTGGTGCAATAAGAAAGCCATCGCTTTGTGACCTCCTTTCGGATATATCTTAAAGCCCCAAATATCGAGCTATAATGTTTCGTTGAATTTCAGAAGTTCCAGAGTATATCGTGCTGGCTATAGAGTCCCGCAAATCACGCTCCACCTCGAATTCAGTCGTGTAGCCATAACCACCATGGATTTGAACGGCATCGAGACAGCATTGAACCAGGGACTCGGTCACATGCAGTTTTGCTATAGCTGCGTCCATTGTCGCTTTGCCATGGGTCTTCTTCATCCAGGCAACCTTATAAAGCAGGAGCCTCGACGTCTCTACGCGAACCTTCATGTCAACAATTTTATTGGCCACAGATTGAAATTTTCCAATTGGTTTGTCGAACTGTTTCCTTTCGCGGGCATATTTAATACATCTCTCGATTTGCCTCTCCATGATGCCCACTAAGCTTGCCAAAATGCAACTCCTCTCCCATTCTACTCCGTCGTCGAAGATCGCGGCCCCGTTGCCTTCTCTGCCCAGACGGTTTTGGACGGGAACTTTGCAGTCGTCAAGAATCAACTCACCGAATGGAACAGTTCGCAGACCCATTTTGGATACGTTCCCACCTACGCTGAAGCCCTCAAAACCCTTCTCTACGAGAAATCCGGTAACCCCCATAAATCCTTTTCTTTTATCGACCGTGGCAAATACCAGGAATATATCAGCTACCGGAGCAAGAGTTGAAAACATTTTGGTCCCGTTCAGAATATAGCAGTCGCCGTCCAATCGTGCTGAAGTCCTCAGGCTAAACGCGTCGGAACCCGAGTCAGGTTCAGTCATGCCATGAGCCCCTATCCATTCGCCGCTGCACAGCTTAGGGAGGTACTTATCCTTTTGGGCATCGGATCCGAACCTTAAAATCGGCATTTGCACAGTGCACATTTGGCCATTCATGGCGAAAATCAGACCGTTATCCTTGCACCCGTATCCCAATCCCTCCATAAGCAACATCGTGCTGAGGATGTCGGCCCCGGTTCCTCCGTACTGTTCCGGAACCGCGGAACCCTGTATACCAAATTCGGCACATTTCTTCCAAAGTTCATAGGAGAAAATACCGTCATGATCTCTTTCTATGACGTCATCATTGAGCACTTTTTTGGCGAAAGTGACAGCGTTCCTTTTAAAGGCTAACTGTTCTTCACTAAACTCAAAGTCCATAGCGTAAAAACCTCCGTGATTTTCCCAGAGGATACAATAGGCTCGTCACAATGGAATCCTCTAAAACTGAGAGAATGAACTTCTAATATCTAAGCAATGCAAAAGTGAGCGATCTAAAGTTATGAATATAGTCGTCTATTTTCCAAGTTTATTTTGAATAAGATTGGCGATATTATTAAGACATTGAAAATTATCTGGAATAATCTCATCATCACTGATAGCTACATTAAATGTATCTTCTATAAATACTATTAACTTCATAATACCGAGTGAGTCAAGTATTCCCTGTTCAAGAAGGTCTTCACCAGGATCCAGTGATGTTTTACCACATTCGACATTAATTTCAGTAATCATAACTGTTTCAAGATCTTTTAAAATACTCATCGCAGTCATACCTTTCTATTGTGTTGCACATCTGGCCAATACAAAATTACTATTGCCGATGCATAGATCCATAGGATTTCCTCCCCACCGAGATGTGCTGTGCTTCGGGCCTTCCTCGGCGATGTGAAGGATGCGCTTACATCCCTCGCTCCTTCAGAACTGCCTCGTGCTCCCCCTTCATGGCTTTTTTCCGCACGGCCTCCAGGATAATGCCGGCATTCACCATCTGAACGATCTCATCATCAGTAAATCTAATCTCAAACGCCTCTTCCAAAGCCAAGATGAGATTCATATGTTGAAAAGAGTCCCATTTTTCAAATTCCTCCGGAGAGGAAGAGACATTTATTTGCTCAAATGGAACATCTATTATTTGACTGATAATTTTAAATACCTTTTTCTCAAGCATTATCAACTTCTCCTTTTAGAAGATTCCCTGTCCATAAATAACCGTTCAATTTCTTTGAAATATGATGGATATTCAGCTATGGGTCGGTTCAGGAGAAAAACGTAACGTCCTTCTGCTTCCTCGGGAGACATGGGAAACGGCTCAAAACCTCTTTCAGCAAAGAAATCTTTAACCTGCATGTTCTTTGCGGTTGAATAAAACTCACCAATTACTGCTTCACACCCTCTTGCATTTGCCAATTCTAAAGCCTGAATAACAAAAACATCCTCTACTCCTCTCCCAAGGACCCGGCATGAAAGAAGAAAAGTGTCAATAACTGCTTTTCGATCTGCATATTTTAAGATGCACACTCCCACAAGACCAGAGTCTCCGAATTTATCTATAACTCGAAGAGAGATAACATCGATATCCGTAGCTTCCATAAATGTTTTAATATCAGCTTCGGAATACCTTCTTGTAGTAAGGTTGAACTGATTCGTCTTTTGAGTTAACTGGGCTATCCGTGGGAGAGTGAAATCGTCGGCGAATTTCACCTCGATGACCATTTCAAGGGATTGAAGATAGGTTTGTAAATCCGTGGCCTGACCTTGCAACTGCTTGCGCTGTGCCTCGGCCTTATACATGGCTCCCCTTTCCCGATCTTCCTGAGATACGGTAAGGTTGTCAAAAAGGCCGCAGGACGACAATATGTCACGATATTCGACGGTTTTGTCCCCTGGAAAATGAAGAACCGTTACCTCCGGAATGACTCCCCGCACCAAATTGACTTCAAACTCACTGTCATCAATAAAAACCAGGCTCTCCAGGCCGATATTTAAATCCACAGCGATCTTCCGAAGATTCGTGGCTTTATCTTCCCAGTTAATTTGCGCGGCCGCGATGTGCTTTTCCTTCAGGACCATATCCGGATGGGTACGAAAAACCTGCCATACGTCTTCAGCATTATTTTTACTACAAAGGGCAATCAAGATTCCACGGTTGTAAAAATTCATCACCTCCTGCTGGAACTCGTAATATGGAGAACCTGGATATGCCTTGCTCAATTTTATCCCGGCCAGACCGTCCTCGCCGATAATCCCTCCCCAGAGGACATTGTCACAGTCCAGGACCAGACATTTTTTACTTTTACCTTTGAGTGAACGGATAAACTTAAAATCCTCGGAAGCTATCTCACACAGGGCTTCCCGACTGTACGGCGCACGCCCGATGTGCCAGTATCGATTGTCATAAAACGTTGTTCCTCCCACGCGAGCCAGGCAAAGGTTGAGATCGAGATAATAAGTATTGGGAACGCTTCGCAGGGTCGTCCGCAAAAAAGTGTTCAACTCGGAAATCACCTCAGTCTGTCCCGTAGGAATCTGGCTGTCCCATATCCCCAATCCAGGGTAAAGCGGGAGTTCAAAACCATGCCACAAAATCATTCCGTCAGTCTGTTTTCTGATCCCGGTAAGAATATTTACAATAGTCTCATGAATGCGCACAACCTCATTTTGCACATCTTGCGCATTGAGAGCAGAAAAATTTCTTGCCAAATTCCAAGACAGATTCTCCATCTTCATAAAAATCAAGACGCAATCCGTCTCCTTTTTCAAAACCCCCTCTTTCATTCCAAGAGATTCCTGGACGATGTTGTCATAATCCCCCATCCGTATTTCAGCCGCAAAACCCATCTCATACGCCAGGAACTTCAAATAGGGGATTATTGATTCAACCATTATGTTGCGCAGGACTGAAATATTAAGCTTTGGCAGGTGGTCAATCCTTGCCTTGTTAAGAATATCCTGAATTTCAGCGTAGGTTACGTTAAACATAATGTCCCCTTTACAATTTCTCTAAGAGCTCAATCAGGCCAACATAACGGTTATACATCCACGCAATTCTCTTGCCGTTACAGGCGGCAGCAGGAACCGGCGCATGCATTAAAAGAAACTTCTCATCACGCAGTTTCATCATTGTTTCCTCTAAATTATCCACCTCATAACAAATGTGATATAAACCGTTCCCTGTTTTGGAGACAATACGATGGGTCGGGCCCTTCGCGTCAACGTCACAGACGAGTTCAATCATCGCCTCTTTCGGCCGGGAAGCGAAAGCCACTCGAACCCTCTGAACAGGGTCAAGAGTAATGTCTCCGACGCGATACCCCAGCAAACGCAGAGTCTCTAGACTCCGTTCTAAATTATCGGTTGCCAGGCCGAAATGATGTACTTTAAGGCCCTTCATCGTTTCCCCCTAGTCCCTCAGCGGCAACGGTGGACGCCAAATAATGGTAGCAGGCGGCGAGGTATCATCCCGGCGGAGCTCGTCACCTATCTCGAAGCCAAGCCGGCGATAGAATGGCAACATTAGCGGGTCGGTTGACCAATCCCATACTGGAAGGCCTTCCCGGTCAAAGATCTGCAATACATTTGCCAAAAGAAGAAATCCTGTCCCCCGAGGAGCGTCAGGCAGGGCACCGAGGAAGTAATTGAACCGGTGGTCGATATCGGGCCGGAAGGCCTCAATCCATTCGAAATAGTCGTTCAGAGGCGACGTTTTTCCGAGTAGTGTTGGCAGGTTGCGGACGCGGCCGGCGTATGCCCCGTCACCTTTTCGGACTATTGACGAGACTACGGCGGCTGAACGGTCAGAGGTTACGAACACGTCCCGATTGTCCGGGCGCATCCTTTTCAAATAGAATTTGAAGTAGACCGTGGCGTCAGCGACCCGCGTGGCAGCATTTGGCATGGCCCAGATATGTAACGGATAATTATTATATGCCATCGCGAGGATTCGAGCCACGGTGTCAAACTCCCCAGGGCCCACGCGTTCAACCTTCCGCGCAACGGAAGACCGTTCGACCGGATCGTTGGTAGATAAAGCTGGTTTTTTATCTCCTTTGTCCTGCATAGTAATCTCCTCAGATGTCACATTTGGATTACCTTACCTTCATTGGGCCGGAAATCCCAATCCCAGCTTTTAGAACGTACCAGTTAAGCATCAAGAATAGATCAAAGATAGGATATCAGGGAACCTAATGATTTTTCCACACTTCCCAGGGGGAATCACCGTTATTGCACCTGTCATTTAATTCCTGGTGTTCCTTGAATGTGTCCATGCACCAGAATTGATCATAACGATAGGCAATGAGTTGTCCTTTTTCCATCATCCTTTGGAATGGCTCGATCACAAGCTCTTCGCCATATTTTATGTAGTCGAAGATATTGTGTTTGAATATGAAAAACCCTGCATTGATGAGTACATCAGAGTCTCTTACGTATTTTAGTTCACTTACAATATTATTTTCAGCCAGCTTGACGATATGGAAAGACTGAGAAGGCTTCGAACACAAGAAGCAGGCCGTCTTTCCGCTCTTCTTGAAGAAGTCGAACTGTTCGTTGAAATCCAGGTTCGTCAAGCCATCGGCGTAATTGGCCAAGAATATTTCCTCCCCTTCCAGGTATTTCTTCACCTTTACTAGACGTTCGCCAATATTGGCTTTAAGACCTGTGTCTACAAAGGTGATCTTCCAATCGGTTATATCGCCGTTTCCCAGGTGTAATTCTTTCCCGCCGTTGGATAGAGTGAAATCGTTGGATATGCATTCATCATAATTTAGAAAATATTCCTTGATCTTGTCAGCCTTGTACCCGAGGCAAAGAATGAATTCCTTGTGTCCGAAGTGTGAGTAGTACTTCATTAGGTGCCACAAAATCGGCCGATAACCGATATTGACCATAGGTTTGGGAAGATTTTCGGAAAGGCTGCCCAGCCTGGTTCCAAGACCGCCGCAAAATAAAACCACTTTCATCTTATTTCTCCGCCTTAATAAGATTGTTTTCAGCAAGGAGACTCACAGCCCGATAAATGTCCCGGAAACTTATTCCGGATCGTTCAACGATATCAAGCAGCTCGTTTTGACCGTCGGAAAGATTCATTACCCAAAGCATTGCAAGCTGTTCGGGTCCGAAGGAGGAATAGAGGCCCCGCTTTCCCAGGTTGGGTTCGCATTTGGGGTTCATGCTTACATAGGTCCCGTTATTTTCGAGGGCAAACAAAATCTCCATGAGCACGGAGAAGGAACCTTCCAGATGTTCGGGCCCTACGAAGTCCAGGTTGTCGGCAGACGTATGATACTCGGGATATTCGCCGTAAGGGGTCCTCGACAAACGCCCGACGGGAAGATCGAACCCCGGCGAACAATACTGGCGCTCATCGTAGCCGTAGGGGGAAAAATCGAGAATCTTGTGGGCCCTGCCGGAATGTTTGAGCACTTGAACAGCCGTTCGATCTATTTCAGCGGCACCTCGCCTGCTTTTCTTGTAGGTGACAGGCCCCCGGTCCCCGACACCCGTCACGACCAGTCCATGCTTTATGCTCGAAACCTTTTCCTGGTTAAGAAAAAGCCAGGTGATGGCGCCAATCGTTCCCGGAATGAACAGAAACCTGTACGTATACTTACGCGGAAGCTCCGCGAGGCGCTTCGCGGCAAATGTCAGAAGGCCCACGCCCGACAGATTGTCATTGCAAAGAGACGGGTGGCATGCATGGCATGAGAGCAATACTTCTCCCGGCCGGTCCCCCGGAAGGCAGAACTCGCCGTATGTGAGACACCCGTCCTCGAGTGTGGAATCAATGAGGACCTGGTAAACGCCCTCTTCGAACTTGAGTAACTCGTTGTGGCTGAGGCAAAAGCCCCAATTCTCCCGGTAATAGCTGGTCATGTAAGGGACCCAGTCGGGATGATCCGGAATAGTGAAAAGATGGTCTTTGAGCTCACTCAGCGAGAATTCGCCTCTCACCGGCGTGCTGTAATTTACTACGTGGAGATTGGATTTTTGAAAGTCTATTACCTTTTCGCCCTTCGAGTTTTTTACATACGCATCCCGGATGTTCCATTCTTTGGGAACGACCCAGTCAAATACCTCCGTTCCCGTAGGCACCTCGCGAATTTCGACAGGAATGTGGTTCCGTATGATCTCCATGGTCTTACGGAACCCTTTGCCGGTGATGCTTCGGCAAATAGGATAGAGCTCGGTAATTAAAGCGTACATTTCCGAGCCGATCCCTACCGTTACGGACGCGAAGTCTAAATCCATGGGCGAGGCCGCCTCTCTCGTATCACTGTGAGAAATCGGGGTAATTGCTGTCCCTTTCCGAAATGACATTGATCTCGTGCGGCCAGTTGATGCCAAATCTCGGGTCGTTCCATCTGAATCCACGTGAATGATCGGGAGAGTAGAACTGGGACATCTGGTAGAAAACCTCGGTTTCATCCTCCAATGTCAGGAAGCCGTGAGCGAATGATTTGGGCACAAAAATCATCAGCCGGTTTTCCGAGGTAAGCAGAAAACTTTCATACTGGCCGTAAGTCGGAGAGGCGGGACGAAGGTCCACGATCACGTCGTAGACACCGCCTCTGGTACATCGTATCAGCTTGTCTTCTTCAAAAGGGGGCGCCTGGTAATGCATGCCCCGCAGCGTTCCGGCTTTGTGATTAAACGAGATGCTGCACTGAACGAGCCCCGGATCGAGACCATGGGCCTCGAACTCGCGCCGGCACCAGGTCCTGCCGAAAAATCCGCGTTCGTCTTCCATCCGCTCAATTTTAACGGTGAAGGCGCCCTTTAGCTTCGATTCCATGAAAATCATTATAGGACCTTAGCCTCCGGGATAGGCACGACGAACCTGCCGCCCCAGTCCCGTATGTATGACATCTGTTTAATGATTTCATCCTTGAAGTTCCAGGGCAAAATGAAGAGGTAATCGGGGCGTGTCTCGCGTACCTTATCCGGATGAAAGATCGGGATGTGCGTCCCTGGCAAATATTTCCCCTGTTTATAAGGATTGCGGTCGACCGTGTAATCGATGAAGTCGGTGCGAACGCCACAGTAATTCAGGAGCGTATTCCCCTTGCCGGGGGCGCCGTACCCGGCTACGGACCGGCCATCTTCCTTTGCCTTGATCAGGAAATCCAGGAGTAGTCTCTTCGTCCTTTTTACCTGCTCGGTAAACGAAGAATAGAAACCGAGGTCGGTTATCCCTGAAGCCAGCTCCATTTTCCCTAACTCAACCACCCGATCGCCGGCAACTTTAGTGGTATCGTCGCTGTGGCAGGCATAGATCCTCAATGAACCGCCATGTGTGGGAATCTCGTCGACGTCAAATATCTTCAAACCATGGAACGCAAAGATTTTTTCTACCGAGTAAAAGGAAAAATAGGAAAAATGCTCATGGTATATGGTGTCGAATTGATTCTCTTCCATTAGCCTCATCAAATGAGGGAATTCCATCGTGATGACGCCTCCGGGCTTTAAAAAGATTTTCATGCCTTTGACGAAATCGTTGAGATAGGGGACCTGCGCCAGTACGTTGTTGCCTATGAGTAAATCGGCGCCTTTTCCTTCAGCGGTCATTTCTTTTGCCAGACCCTCGCCGAAAAACTCGACAAGCGTTGGGACGCCCTTTTCAATAGCGCTTTGGGCCACGTTTGCCGCCGGTTCGACTCCCAGGACAGGGATTCCCTTCTGTACAAAATATTGAAGCAGGTATCCGTCATTGCTGGCGAGTTCGACCACCTGGCTTCCGCCGTGGAGTTTGAACCGTTCCACAGCCATTTCCGTGTAAGACTTCGCGTGCTGGAGCCATGTATCGGAATAGGAGGAAAAGTAAGCGTACTCGCGGAAGATCGCCTCCGGACTCATAAACTGCTCCAACTGGACCAGGAAACATTGGTCGCAAACATAAGCATGAAGCGGATAAAACGGTTCCATTACATTTAGCTGTTCGTGGCTCAGGTAACTCTCGCACGGCGGTGACATTCCCAGATCGACAAAAGTATGATGGAGCGGGACGCCACAAAATCTGCAACTCGGTTGACCGTTTTCAGCAGCTTTAGACATCTTTACTTCCTCCCAATGTGTCTGACACGAAGGCCCCTCGTAAATGTTTGCGAAAGAACCATTAGTCTGTGAAGATCTTTTCACCTGATGCGCAAAGGGCGGTCAACCTCGAGTCCACTTGAGGTCTTTGTCGAGCAACCCTTTGTTCAGGTGTTTTGAGAGGACCTTGAGCCTCATGTAATCAGAATTTCGAAAATCGGAGTCTTTGAAACCCATCGACTCCAGCCCGTCTCTCAGATCTTCTATGGAACGCCTCAGATCAAGTTGAGGCTGATGATCCGGGGCAAGCCGTCTGAACAGCCCGAAGCTCACCTTGTAAGACCTCTTATCGGGCTGCGCATCCTTGTTGATGGAAACCCCCACGTTCGGGATTACGGATGCCACCGCTTCGGCCAGGTCCTTCACCTGATAGTTCCACCCATCGGATCCGACGTTCACGGCGAGAAAATCTCCGCCGTCGGCCGGCTTTCTCCGGATGGCCCATTCTATAGCCAAGGCCATATCCTTGACGTTAATCAATGGGCGCCACGGGGTCCCGTCGCTAAGGATCGTTATCTGCCCGGAAGTCAGCGCACCGGCAACAAAGTCATTCAATACCAGGTCCAGCCGCAATCTGTCGCTCATCCCGCAGGCGGTCGAAAATCGAAGGCTCGTCACCTTGAAGGCTGTGTCCGCCATTCCAATTAAGTCACCTTCGGTGAGGACCTTCGATTTGGCGTAGGCAGTGAGAGGATTTAGCGGAGAGTCCTCAGTTCTAGGCGCATCGTCTGCGGCCCCGTACATGCTGCAGCTTGAGGCGAAGACGAACGCCCCGACTCCCTTGGCTTTCGACACGGCCGCGAGCTTCACGCTGGCCGAGTAATTGATATCGAAGGTTGCCTGTTCAAACAGGTTCCCAATGGGATCGTTTGAAATTCCGGCCAGATGAACGACTGCATCGACACCGTTGAGGATATCCTCCGGAAACTGTCTCATGTCCGCGAAGCATTGCAGATCGACCCTGCACTCAGGAAGGACATCAGATCCGGTAATGCAGTTGCCAAAATACCCGGTATCCAGCCCAATAAGAGTGGCGTCCGGGATCGACTTGCGAAGATGTTTGACAAGGACCGGCCCCACGTAACCCATGTTGCCGGTAATCAGGATCTTAGGCATTTTTCTTCCCTTGCTATTGGAATGGAATAATAAAATTCACACGAAAACAGGCCCGGCAAAGTCTAGACCGGTTAACAACTCATCGAAGTCAGCATCTTCCGTATCTATCTTCAAACCCTTTCCTGAAGACCTTCCCCGAGCATCGTCCGGGCGAAATGAAACCCGATGAATCCGGCTGCCCCTGTAACGAGAATGGGATTGTTGATCTTAATGCTCATGCGAACGTCACAATCCCTGGTTTCAAGCCCTTAGATCAGTGGCCTTCTCTTCAGCCGCAACTCGATACCTTATTACCCGGGCGGGATTGCCTGCGGCTATCGCAAAATCCGGAATGGGCTTTACAACTACCGAGCCGACCCCGATCACGCATTTTTTCCCGACATCCGCGCCGATGATGGCGCAGTTTCCGATCCATGTATCCTCTCCGACACTGACTTTAGAATATTCTCCCGGCTGTTCCTTTATCGAAGTGTCCGGATTATCGAACCCGTGCTGCCTGAGGCCGCTAAGGATATGCACGCTGCTTCCTATAACGCAATTCCGGCCGATATCGGCAAAACCTATGTCGCATCCCCGGCCCAGGTATACGCCGTCTTCGATCCTTACGTGCGGATCGGAAAATGTCGTGCCGAAGCTTATGCAACAATCGCGAAGACTCAGTCCGGTAGCCCACTGAAAATAAGCGCGCCTGAAGAATTCTCCGGTCAACCCCGGTATTATGGACACCCATTGAGAGACCATTCCGAATGCTTTCCGATCTCCGGCAAAAATCGATTCCAGCCTGTATAAAAGATACACCGGCAGGGAGAGCGCACGCATAAATAAAAGCAGAATGTGTTTAATAGCGGATGTCATCATACGAATCGGTATAATCGGTAAATCGGTGAATCGCTGAGTGGGTGAGTAGGTGAGTCGACCAACCAATCCGCTCGCCTTTATCCATTCACCCATTCACCTACTCACCTATTCTGCCCTTCCTCGCTTGAATGAGCTTTGTCAACATGGAGCCTACTTTTGTGCACTGATCCTGGAGCTGAGGAACAAGTTCCCCAGTAACCAAGCCGACTTCTGTGGCAATTTCGAGTTGTGTGACAAGTTCACTCAGGGAACCTTTGGCTATATGGAGGAACCGGATAAACTCGGCATCCGAGTGCCTTTCGTATCCTTCACAGATGTTGCTTGCGATAGAAACAGCGGCCCTTTGCATCTGGTCTTTCAGACCGAAATCACGGGAGATGTTTCCAGAAGAGGTCATCCTGTAAACCCCCACTGCGAGAGTCTTTGCTTCCTGCCAAACTCTGAGTTCCTTAAAACTCTGGTAGCCCATTCACCCGTTCATCCATTTTTTCTTTTATCCCATTCACCCATTCACCTACTCACCTATTTACCCATTCACCTGCCTTTAGCACAAATGCTTTTCGATCTCCGGCAAAAATCGATTCCAGCCTGTATAAAAGATACACCGGCAGGGAGAGCGCACGCATAAATAAAAGCAGAATGTGTTTAATAGCGGATGTCATCATACGAATCGGTATAATCGGTAAATCGGTGAATCGCTGAGTGGGTGAGTAGGTGAGTCGACCAACCAATCCGCTCGCCTTTATCCATTCACCCATTCACCTACTCACCTATTCTGCCCTTCCTCGCTTGAATGAGCTTTGTCAACATGGAGCCTACTTTTGTGCACTGATCCTGGAGCTGAGGAACAAGTTCCCCAGTAACCAAGCCGACTTCTGTGGCAATTTCGAGTTGTGTGACAAGTTCACTCAGGGAACCTTTGGCTATATGGAGGAACCGGATAAACTCGGCATCCGAGTGCCTTTCGTATCCTTCACAGATGTTGCTTGCGATAGAAACAGCGGCCCTTTGCATCTGGTCTTTCAGACCGAAATCACGGGAGATGTTTCCAGAAGAGGTCATCCTGTAAACCCCCACTGCGAGAGTCTTTGCTTCCTGCCAAACTCTGAGTTCCTTAAAACTCTGGTAGCCCATTCACCCGTTCATCCATTTTTTCTTTTATCCCATTCACCCATTCACCTACTCACCTATTTACCCATTCACCTGCCTTTAGCACAAATGCTTTTCGATCTCCGGCAAAAATCGATTCCAGTCGATACAAAAGATACACCGGCAGGGATATTATCCGCATAAACGAGAGCACAATAAGCTTAAATACTGTTTTCATTTCGGTAATTGTTCACCGGGCGCGAAGGCGCAGGGATGGGAGATGATTGTGAATCCAGACGCTACGATCGTCGAAGTCTCCATGTCCTTATGGCGCCAAAAGCAAAAGCAGACAATTTTAAGTCTTCGATCCAGACGCTGGGGTCAGACAAATATCGATGAAAATGATATTTGAATTCTGCCGTTATCGCCTGTTTCCACAGAAACCGGGGGGCCCCGAACAGCATGGCGATGCCATCCTCAACCGGCCCCATCCCGCATCGTTCTCCATCGCCGAAATAAAAACTTCGCAGATAGCTTATGGTTTGGCGGGCACGCGGGGTATAGTGCTTCACGCGCGCGCCGGGCACCCACCACCCTTCGATGCCGGCATTCAGCATGGCATTTATGACAGCCGTTTCTTCGCCTCGGATGAAGCTTCCCGGCTGCGGACCGAAAGAGGAATCGTACGGGTATAACAACTGTTCCTTTCTGCGCACGGCAAAGTTGGCGCCGTAAGGTTGGGCCTTTTTTGAAAAAAGGAAAGGCTGTTCGCCAAACTCTCTTATAGCATAAATGTCTGCGATTTGTCCCAGGCAGCTCTTGACCCAGTCTGGAGGAGATCCCTCGAATAACGGTTCGATCGGCCCGCCAAAGAACCCGGCATCCGGGTGCCGTTCGAAAGCTTCCCAATAACATGCCATCCATGCAGGATCTACGAAGGCATCGTCATCGGTCCATAAAATGTATTCACCGCCGGCGCTCCTGGATGCTGCATTCAGAGCATTTGATTTGCCGGCCTTAGGCTCGAAAAGATATTTGATCGGCAGGCTTGTAGAGAACGATTTGACGACTTCTTCGGTGGAATCGGAAGAATTATTGTCGACAACCAGCAGTTCCCACTCAATTCCGTCGGGAATGATGAGGTTTGTCATTTGCCCCAAGGCCTGGCCGAGCAGCGAGCTTCTATTACGAGTACAGATTGCTACGGTGAGATTCATCTACTTTTCCCGCGTCGCAATGAAACGATTAAACAAGGGCAAGGATTGACGTTACTCAACCTGCCGAACGTACTGAAGTGTCCGGCTGCGCTGAATACTCCGACGCACTGCATGCAAGGTCGGCAATACCGCTGTATGACGCGCTCTCGTGGACATAAAACTGGTATAAGGAAGGTACTTCCAAAAGATGTTTCGCCCGTGACGGGAGATACACGTTGAATCCAGCGGAGTAGAGACCTCTCAGGAGGTTTATTTTGCCTTTGAAAACTACCATTACCTGTTCCCCGCTCTCATAGTTTCGAGCTGCGAGCCCCAATTCCTGGGCAGCAACGTCGTACAGAGACAGATTGTCAGTGACCCGATTCACAACCAGGTTGAAGGTCGGGCAACTGACTGCCTGAAGGAAGGTCAATCCGACCTGGAATTCAAAATCGGCTCCGGGGCGCAGCGTATCATTAGACGAAGTATTCCAGGAGGTGTGGGTAATTGCCACCGCCCCGTCACCGCTGTCGACGCGCACGTCCGACACCAGGTTCATGTAACGTGCGGCTGCCTCTTTGCTCTCTCCCAGATAAACGGCCTCACCCAGGTGGAGAAGCAAGGTCGTGGGGCACAGGTCAACAACAGCCGGCAAATTGTGGCTGACGAAAATAATCGTGGCGCCGTTTTTGATCTTATCTTTCATGCTTGCGACGCATTTGTTCTGAAACTGCACGTCTCCCACGCTCAGGACTTCGTCCACGAGCAGGATGTCCGGGTCAAGGTGCGCGGCAACTGAAAACCCGAGTCGCGCCTGCATGCCCGATGAGTAGCGCTTAACCGGCGTGTCTATGAAAGATCCAACACCGGAGAAGTCGATAATCTCCTCGAGTTTAGCGTCAATTTCACGCTTCCTCATCCCCAATATGGACCCATTCAGGTAGATATTTTCGCGGCCGGTAAGGTCGGGATGGAACCCCGCAGAGACTTCGATGAGCGCGCTGAGGCGCCCGTTTACTTTAACGCGCCCTTTATTGGGCTTCAGAATGCGGGAGAGGACTTTCAGCATTGTGCTCTTGCCCGCTCCATTGGGGCCGATAATTCCTAAGGCCTCGCCTCGTTCCAGGTGAAAACTCACATCCTTGAGCGCCCAGAAAGAGTTCCCGTTCAGCTCCGTACTTTCGGAGGGCTTCCTGTAAATTCGTCTGGCAATGGCAGGAAACAGGTCCCGCAGGGAATCGTAAACTTCACCGCGACGGAATTTTTTCCAGACACCGGAAACTTCTATTGCATCTTCTGCCATTGAATCTCGATTCTCCTAAACATATTCCGCATACACGCTTTCCAACTTGTGGAAAAGCACCCAGGAACCGAAAAAAAGTACGATAGACCATAACGCGGAGTAAAGGAGGTAGGAAGGCTGCCAAACGACTACATCGTGACCTGAAGCTGCGGTTATGGCCAGTGAATGAAACAGGTCGTGGTGGTCTACAATAGCCAGGCGCAGGCCTTCGAAGATAGGGGCCAGCGGATTGATCATGATAAGACGACTCCCGGTCGGACCCAGATTGCCGGCATCGTAGAATACCGGGGTAAAGAAGATCCCGAACGTCACAAGGACCTGGACAATATATTTGACGTCGCGGAAGAAGAGGTTTGCGCAACTGAGGAGAAGCCCGGACCCGAGTATAAACATGAGCAGCAACAGAACCAATGGAAAGAACCAGAGGATCTGCATGGAGAAGCCGACCTTCAGGAACACGAAAAGGACCGGGACGAGGAAGATGCAGCCGATTATGGTATCGAAGCACTGTGCCAGTACGGCCGAAAGCGGGAAGACCTCGCGTGGGAAGTAGATTTTTGTAAGCAGGTTGGAATTCGATGTCAGGCTGGTTGTTGCAAAGCTGACCGAGCCGGCGAAGAGGGCCCAGGGTAAAGACTTGACCATCATGCCGGCGGTGCCCGCGGCCTCGAGATTGCCGCCCGCCATTTGCGCCATAACCATTTTTATCAACAGCCCCGCGCCAACGATGAGCACCGGCATGAGGACCGCCCAGGCAAAGCCCATTACCGCCTGTTTGTACCTGATGCGTATATCCCGAACCGTCATCTGGAAAAGGAGCTCTCGATATTGAATGATTTCCAGTACTATTTCCCTTATGGACGAAAAGATGGTTTCCCTGTCTTCTGAATATGATTCGGCGGAATTATCCATGTGCCAAATAACCTTTTAGCTTTACGTAAACGTTTGTTCAGCCGCCGGCGCGAGCATAGTCGACGAGGCGCCGGGACGATTTCTTTGCTTTTGACAGTACTCGTTTAGCCCACTCCATGACCCACACGAGATAAGGCATTCCCTTGTCTCCCACCAGAGAATACGCCAGGATGTGTTTAAAGACGGTAAATCGCCTGACGAGTCGATAGCTGATCTGATAGTGCTTGTGCGCTTCTGAATAACGTGCCAGATCGGACAGTAAGCACGCTATGATCCAGTGTGTGCCTGATATGCATTCGAGTACGTGACGGTACTCTTCATACGACTTGCAATATATAAGCTGTTTTTCCTTGTGGGCGGTACTCCGCTGGATCTTTTCGCAGGCCACTTCAGGAGTGTCGCTGTTAGTGCGTACAGTATTAGATGAATGAATATAATATAACGTATGCAGATTATCTATATAAATTGTTTTTGCGCCGCTGAACAGGAGTTCACAGACAAAATCAAGATCGGCGCCAAAACGGAGTCTGATATCAAAGTTAAATGTCGCACTGAGCCTATTACGGTTTATAACGAGGCTGGAAGTATGAAAGCATATACGGTCCATTATCATATTGTGCAGCATCGATTCAGAATGCATCAGGAAATTATTGCCGGTTTTTCTAATTACCATTCCTGGAATACGTTTGATAGAATCTCTACGGTTATATATTACTTGTTCATCCTCACAACTATTATTGTTCTCGTCCCGCAATTCATATTTGGCAATAGCTATTGCAATATCCGGGAAAAGATTGAACGCGTTACAGCACTCTTCAATATGGACGGGCGTCCAGGTGTCGTCGGCATCCAGGAAGGCGACGATTCCATGCCGCGCTGTGGCCAGCCCGCGGTTCCGGGCCCCGGACTCTCCCTGGTTGGTCTGCCTGACGCAAACCAGGTTGGGCATCACGTTGCGAAGATCGCTCAATAAGGCGTCGGTACTGTCAGTAGAACCGTCATCAACGATAACGATTTCATCTACAGGGTGTGTTTGGGACTTGATGGAGGCCAGGCAGCGCGCCAAAAAGCGTGCACTGTTATATGTTGGAATTACGACGGAAATTCCGGGATCATATTTTATAAATTCCATATATATAGACCTCCTTTTGACTGGAAAGTTGATGAACTGCGCTCACTTGCAATATTATACCAGGTTGCGCTCATGATTGGGCTGCGATAAACCCATCCCCTACGTAGGGGAGGGCTTTATGCCCAATGTCATTGACTTAAGAAGGAATCAGATGTGGGGCAGGCTTTCCGGCCTGCCGTCTATGGCGGGCTGGAAAGCCCGCCCACAAAATCAATGGCCTTAGGTCAACAGCATTGGGCTTTATGCCCTCCCGATACATCCCATCTTGAACGCAACTCCCTATTAGATGTTCAGAGAGAGTAAAACGGTATGCGAAATATGAAGACTTGGGGAATCGGTACCGTTATTTTGCAGCTTGCCTCGCAGGATGCTGAAAAACGATTGAAATTCCCACCCTTGAAGTAAAAACATCATGCAGCGTCACCCCGGCGGAAGCCGGGGTCCAGAGCTTTGCCTTTAAAATCAGCTAGTTCGAGAAGGCACTGGATTCCGACTTTCGTCGGAATGACGAATCATTGTTGTTTTTGAGGCTCTTTTCCCACCAATTGGCACTTTTTCAACAGCCTGCTCGGCATCCCTTCGTGGTTCCCGGCAGTTTCTGTAGGGATTAGGATACATATCTGCTTCCCAATCCCTACACTGCGCCCTCACAAACGATCGGGCGCTCTCCACCGCTGCCCGGCAAGCTCGGGGCAGCGGTGGAGATCTTTATCGGCAGGTGAAATATTCAGTTTTCCAGGTACGGAGCGCTGGGTATCGGAATCAGGCTAAAAGTGGCAGTAACTGTACAGGCTCCCGTTATGGAATTGGTCGTGTACGTGTTGTCGGAAAATGTGCCGCCGCAAGTTCCGGCAACCGAGGCCGTGTAACCGGAAGCAGGCACAAGCGTGAACAACTGGGTGTTCCCGCTGTTTACCTGGACCGATCCCGACGGGCTGATGCTGCCGTTGGAACCCGCGGATGCCGTTACTGTGTACTGCTGCGTGCCCGCGGGCGCAGTTACCTGGTAGACCTCGACGATCGGCAGTGTGGTGGACTGCTGGCCTCCGGCGAGCGATACATAAAGCTTGCCGCTAACCGGGTCGTAGGTCCCGCCGGTAAGGAACCCGCTTTGGGCCTTGTTGGCTAAGGTGTTGAACGGATCGTTGAGCTGCCAGGTGGCGTAGGGGTAAAGGTCCCACGGGTTCACATAACCGAGCTTCACGGCTGTCAGGTTGTTCCTGCTGGTGTTTCCGGTATAGCCGGAAGCCGTTGACGGCATACTGGCCACTTTGTTTCCGGAAGAATTGCTCCCATCGGGATTACCGGCGTCATAAGCCCAGACATAGCTTTGATAAGGCCATGCGGTGTTGCCGTGACCACCCCCGTCTACCGACAAAGCCACAGGATCGTAGCAGCAGTCCCAGGAGCCCCTGGAGTAGCCGCCGCAACTGGAGTTCTTGGACCCGCAGGTCGGAATCCCGGAACCGGCAGGAGGATTGGCCATGCACACCTCACTGCAATTGGAGGTGAATTCCCCATAACAGTTTACGCCGGAAGTCGGCATCCCGGAGCACGCCAGCCCGGGGCCGCCAACCCCATGAGTTCCCACGACGAGAACGCTTTGGCTGTTGGTGGGAAAAGCTATGCCACTGAATCCATCAGCTTCGGAAGTATACTGGTTCACTACAGAACCCCAGGCCCCCAGGGTCTGGTGGTTCTCGGGATAGCTGACCAGGGCGGTGGCGTTCACCGAAGAAGGAAAGGTATTGGCCGCCGCAAAATTGGCCGGGTTGAAAACCGTCAGGGCGGGCCCATTAGATGTGCGGGAAATCTGTGCCATACCCTTGGGATCAGCCCCGACGAGCATCGCTCCTCCAAGCTGAGACTGGTATGCCGGCGGGATGGAAGCGAGTGCCCCGCTGGTGAGGTCGCCGGTGTTGCCGGGGAACTTGCTGCCAATGTTCAGGCCGTACATCCCTGAAAAGGTGGAACCGGACAGAGGAGATGCCGTGGTGTCTGTATGCGTGAACAGGGGCAGAACGCTGAAGCCGGCCCCCTCGGCCCCGGAAGCTTCCTCCAGGTTGTCATAAAAGCAGAAGCTGGTGCCATATACTTTTCCGGAGCCGTCAACATACAGGCCTCCCAAACCCCACCCGTTCTGACAGTTGCCGCTCTCGTTCGCCCCGCCGCTGCCGACGTTGGTATATTTGCCCTGAGAGATGTCCCAGAGGTACGGACTGCTGTTGTTTGGCGACACGAAGCCGGCGGTGCTCGAAGAAGTGAACCCGGTAGTGCTGCTGCCGGTGTAGAGGTTTGCGCTGCCCGGAATTGAAATTTCCGCCACGTAAAGACCGTTGGTGTTTTGCCCCGACAATCCTTCTATAAGTAGCGAACCGGCGCCGCCGTTTCCATTGGGGTTGAACCCCAAGGCATGCCCGCCGTAGTAGGTCTCAGCAACACCGTACGATCCAGTGCTTGGGACCAGGAACGAACCGAGGTACGCTACGTTGCCTGACTGGATGAGAGAGCCTGAAACCTGCTGCTGCTGAGTAAAAGACGCAGTTACGGTACAGTTGGCTGCTATGGCATTGGTGGTATAAGTCGTGCCTGATAAAGAACCGCCGCAGGTTCCCCCGACGGAGGCAGTGTATCCGGAACTCGGCGTAACGGTAAAAGTTTGAGTGCCGCCGCTGTTTACCTGGACCGCTGCGGATGGACTGATACTGCCGTTTGAACCGGCGCTGGGCGTGATCGTATATTGAGTAGTCTGCTGACTGAAAGACGCAGTTACGGTACAGTTGGCTGCTATGGCATTGGTGGTATAGGTAGTGCCCGATAAAGAACCGCCGCAGGTGCCTCCGACGGAGGCAGTGTATCCGGAACTCGGCGTAACGGTAAATGTTTGAGTGCTGCCGCTGTTTACCTTGACCGCTGCGGATGGACTGATAGCGCCGTTTGAGCCGGCGCTGGGCGTGATCGTATACTGAGTCTGTGAAATGGCGCTGAAACTCGCCGTGATCGTCTGGTTGGCAGTGACATTGGAAAATGTATAGCTGGTGACTGCGCCGACCGAACTTCCATCCACCGTGACGCTTGCAACCTGGTATCCGCCGTTTGGGGTGATGGTAAAGGCTTGACCCCCTCCCGATGTGACGGTCGTCGTACCCGGAGCTATGGTCCCGTTGGCGCCCTGGGTCACGGTGATGGCGTAAGTCGGAAGGGCGCTGAAAGTGGCCGAGATGGTGTGAGTGGCTGTGACATCGGAAAACGTGTAACTTCCCGTCGCGCCAATCGAAACGCCGTCGATAAGCACTGAGGCCGTCTGGTACCCCGTGTTCGGCGTTATTGTAAAGGTTTGACTGGCTCCATAATTGACTGACTGGGCGGTAGAAGGTGAGATAGAGCCGTTGCTTCCGGCAGTGGGCGTTATCGTGAAGGGATCTATGGCAAAGCTTGCGGTCACGGCGCAATTCGCCGTAACTGAGGGCACCGAATAAGTAGTGCCCGAAAGAGACCCGCTGCACGCCCCACCCGATCCGCAGGTATCAGTAGCGCTGGCCTTATAGCCGGTGACAGGCGTCACGGTGAAAGACACAGGATTGCCGGAAGTTACAGTCTGAGCTGTACTGGGACTGATTGAGCCGTAGCCGCTCTGCCCGCTGGTTATACCCGGTGTTACGGTGTCCGTTGTCACGGTGCCCGAATCGTTCACATGGTAGACGTAAACCATCGGCGACCAGTCGCTTGCCGCCCAGGTGCTAAGGACATAGAGGTTCTGGTTCGTCGAGTCGTAGCCCATGGCCATGGCGTTTGCGTTGGTCGGAGGGGTAATCGCCGGGGGTGGTGAAAAAGGTGGAAGGGCCTGATACCACCCATAGACGTACCAACTGGAAAAAGACCCCGAGCCGCCCGTGGTGGTGGCATTGACCGTCATGGCCCCCGTTGAACTATTATATGCCGTCACCTGTCCCATCATGTGGTTGGCGGCGCCTGCGGTTGACGCAATATCGACGACCATCCCCGGGACATACGGAAGTCCTGTTGAGGCCGTAAAAGAATGGCTTCCCGTGCCTATGGTCATGCTGTTGCCGGACTTTCCCATATAGGTCGATGCGGACCCGGGCGAGAGATTGGACGGATAAGGCAGGCCGGGGAGCTGCACGGAGGTTACGGCAGGCTGTATGCTGTTTTCATTTGCACCGCCGGCGACCGTCCCGAGATCGGACGGGTTAAATATCATCCACGCGTTCTGAACGCCATTGGCCAAGCCGCCGTTGCTTGCCTGGTAGCGCGATCGCCCGGTCTGAAGGCTCGTCATGCACACCATGCCCCACGTGTTGGTCAGTTCGACGAACTGGCACCCGGCCACGTTGTCCTCGGCCCAATACGCCATACCGGCTGTAGGGTGCTTGGAGGTGATAGTCGTGGAGTTGCCGGCAGTCGGCCAAGCATTTCTTGAGCTGCCGGTCGCGGAATTGCCCTGATTGTAGAAATTGTAAGAGTAAGAAGACGTATTATACGGGCAATCTGTTATCGTTTGAGGGTTCTGGCATGGATCGTTTGTCGTGTCTCCCTGGACATAATCATCCAAGATAGTATCCGGCCTGTTGCAGCCCGGAACCGAACCTCCGTAAGGATACCCCACCAGGGGTTTGGGAGTATAAACGCTGCCCGCGCTTCCCAGGGAACCCGGCGCGAACGCCAAAGCCGAAGGCCCGTAACTTGTTCCTCCAGTGCCGGCGATAGACCTGACACCTCCAAAGCCGCCGGCAAGCCGCTTGTTCGTGTCGCTATTGGTGCCGTCCCCTCCCAGGTATTGCTGAACGAAATCGGCGGGAAGGCCAAACACCCCCGAGTCAGCCTGCTTCCAGTTGGACCCCAGGCTCCAGGGCCCGTGTGCGACTATCGATCCGCCGGCCGATGGCGCAGGGAGTGCCGTTCCACCTCCATCCAGGTAAGCCACCGTGCCGTAAGTTGCAGAGGTGTAATCCGTGCAGTCGCCACTGGTAAATGCATACCAGAGCCGCGAGTCAACGGCATCCCAATAGAGGCCGCCCACGCAGCCCACCGTGTAGCCACTCAATGCAAAGACATTGTTCGCTTGAGAATTTGACCAGTCTCTTACCGTGGCAGCCACCGTTGTCCCGTTCCACTGGGACTGGGGCGGGACCTGGACTTCGGCAAGATACATGGGTGTGCCCCACGCTCCGGACATACCAGTGATGAACAGGTCCACGTTGCCGTTGACTATCCTCACGGCCAGGCTTCTGCCGCCCGAACTGGTATCGCCAAAAGTAGTATTGTCAGGCAGTTTGAACGATCCAAGATAGCTGAACTGGCTTGCCTGAAGCGGAGACCTGGCAGTTGCAGCGACAGCGGCTGTTACAACCGGGCCGGTCGGCAAAAGCGGCATCGCCGAAACGGATACCACGATCGATAATCTTAAAATTAGCGCCGACACACGCGCGCAAACATCCACGGCACTTTTCCTACTCATGTTTTCTCTCCTTAATTCGCTTGTAAATAATCTCTCCCTTTTAAGCTGGCCTCTCCTACGCCCAATGCACCGAGCGTGCCAACCTGAAACGGCGAATTAAATTCGGGAAAACGGCAGCAATTTGCTGAAGTCAAAGGAATATAGCCCATGGTTGATAACATGGTGTTTAGTAAACGAATTACCATTTGGAAATTTCATATAAAATTCAACCCGGCAGCGCAAATCCTATATCATCGCACCACCACGAATGCAACAGCGCAAAAAGAGGCACAACCGGATGCATCGTTTGCGGAACGCGGCGATCGGGCCCGGGAAATTAAGCAAGCACTTCTGCCACATTATCGAGTTCCGGATTTTCTGGAGCGCTGGATTCGGTTACTTTTTCGAGAGCTGCCGAAGGCAACTGCAACCCAATCAGAATCAGCAAATAGGGCAGCTCGAAAGTCTCGAGTGAGAGGAACGCTGCGCCGACACAAAACACTACGATGGCGCATTCAATACCGCATGCCAGGTTATAGGCCAACAGGCCTTCCTCTGATGTCGAGCCTCGAACATCCTTCTGAAAACGTCTCAATGTTCGCCACGTTAAAAAAAAGGCAGCCAGGTAGAAGCCCATAGCCGGGAGCCCACTATCGGCGGCAATCTGAAAATATTCGCTGTGAATGGTCCTGCCTTCAATGTCAGATCCGTACTTATGGGACAAAAGATTTGCATTACGGACTCCGACGCCGAAAATCGGATAATCCATGGCGATCCCGATAGCGGATTTCCAACTTTCGAATCGTGACCGTGCACTATAGTCCTGCTCGTATCGTTCCACGGTGAAAAAGCGTTCGCGGATTTCTTTACCGGCAAGAAAAGGCAGCATCATCAAGAGACAAAGCATCGCGGCTATCATCGGTTTCCTGTTGATGCTCCTTACCGCAAGAAACGGTGTAGCAACGAGCAGGGAGACCATTGCGCCCCGGGAAAAAGTCATCAATACCGCATGAAGCATCGGGGGAACCAATGCCAGGAACAGCCATCGCCACCATCTCCGGTATCCCTGCCACAGGAAGTACGCCATGGGGACCCCCATCGCGATCATCAATCCGGCGCCATTGTTATCCAGCCCGCCATAGCCGTTTAAATAAATATCCATTCTACGATCAAATAAATAAAGAAAATTCACTTCATAGGCAATATATCCGAGACAGACAACCACGATCAAATAAAGTGTCTGCACCTGTGAAAATTCTTTGAGTATTCGAATGGTGAAGAAAAACATTATGAGTATTTTCAAATATTCAACGAAAGGCTTATAAGCTACGTGAGTATCCATCGCAAAAAAGAACGACATGATGACACATACGCCAAACATCAGCATGGCGACACTGCCGGGCTTGAGCCAACTGGTGCGCGAACCTTTTTGCGGCCACAAGAACGATGAGACAATAGCGGCGATTGCAACGAAAAACGACCATTGTACATCGCGGGGCAACGACCACTCCCACAGGTACTGCGGACGAAGGACCGCGAAAAGATAATAGACGGCGACGCCGTAGAAGGGACCTTTAAGAAACGATCCTGCAGTTCCGATGAACAACAATACCGACATTAGTACGAGTTGCTTCATTTTATCGTCCGTGTGAAGTCGACCAGGGTATCGGCAGCCTTGCGCCAGGAATGGTTGTCTGCAACGTAGCCTCGAGCTGAACGGCCTAATCGCTGCCGGATTTCCAGGTTGGAGAATAGCAGCTTTATTGATTTTATCCAATCTTCAATGTTTCGGGCAACAATCCATGGTTCAAACGATAAATCTCCGATTTCAAGGCCGGCTACGGCTGTTGGGCTTGCAACAATCGGTTTCCCCATTGCACAGGCTTCAAGAAGTTTATTCTTGATGCCCGCGCCGATTCGGACGGGCATGACCACCACCTGCGATTTCCAGGCGAAAGGCCTGATGTCGTCGACTTCACCGGTTACTTTAATGTTACGGCCCACTCCAAGGTCTCTTATCTCGACAGTCGGATAGGCACCAACGATAGTCATCCCGGCTTCGGGAAAATCATCAAGGAGCAACGGCCAGACTTCACGGCAAAACCATACCATTGCGTCAACGTTGGGTTCAAAATCCATCCTGCCCCAAAAGCATGTGGAGGGTTTCCCTGATTCGTCTTCATGTCCAGGGTAAAAGAAATCGGCATCGACACCGTTCGGAATCAAAGATACTTGTTGAAAACCACCCAGGTATTTCAATGCTCTTTGGTCTTTCTTTGAAACCGCGATAGCTCCTCCGACCCGGGAAGAAAGACTTCTTTCGTAACAGAAGCATAAGGCGGCCGTTCTGAGCGATTGTGCGCGATTACGAAAGGGACCCGTCGCAGCCAGTGATAAATGGTGCAATACCCAGTCATCGGCAGCATACCAGACCGCCGGGACGCCGCGAATCAATGCCGCCAGTGGAAGTGCCTGCTGTCCAACAACAACAACAACCTCGGGTTTGAAACCGTGTATCGTCACATCGATGGACGAAGGGACCCATGAGGCGATTCCCCAATATCTCATCCATCGCTTTGCAAGCCATCGGTGTAGCGATTTTGCTTCCCGCTCCGGTTTGTCATTGCCGTCCTCGCAAAGCCTGGAAACAGTCCATCCGATATGTTTATGGTCCGGGAAGCTGCGGACGTCGCCATACGCCGCCAGGTGGACATCGTGCCCCAGGGACACCAAAGCCTGGATCATGTTATAAGTATGGAGCTGCTGGCCCCCTCGAATAGGCCAGGGAGCATCGTACAAACAGAATAAAAACCTCATATTGTCGACCTTCGAAACTTTCTTAACCACAAAGGCCCGGAAAAGACACGGGCCGAAATGGCCGGAGAAACCGTCCTTACTATTGATCCGCTCTGTTATCAGGTTCGTATAGAGGCGCCTGTTTTTTTCTTACCTGCCCTCGCCATTTCCACGCCGCCTCGAAAACCAGATCGATGAATCGAATGCCGAGCGGTTCACGGGCTGCGAAGGGTCCAAAACGTCCCGAGAAGGCATCGCAGAGGCCCTGTATGACCGCACGCGCCCCCTGGTCGCTGTGCCCCTCCCGCTCGAGGCAATACCAGTAATAGGCATATTTCAGGTAGGCCGGCCATGACCCGTATTTTGAACGGCTGTCCCTGCCGGTTTCCGGATGCTTGCGAAGCAGCAGAAAAAGGTTCCTTACGTCATAATACCGCTGCCTCCAGTTCCCCGCCCGGTTGAAACTGGCCGAATGTTTATGCCACACCAATGACTCCCCCATAACACCACAGCGGAACCCTGCCTTACGCGCACGAAGGCAAAAGTCGCTTTCCTCGTGTATGAGAAAAAACCTTTCGTCAATCAAGCCGATGGTATCGAAGACACCCCTTGAAATCATCATGCAGCAGCCATTTACAATGTCGACTTCGGCAATGGCCGGCGGGGAACCTCGCTTCATCGGTATCGGTTGGCGCTGGAAAAAGCCGGGAGCATTTTTGCGGTTGAACATGCACCCGTCGGTCTGCACTTCGGCAGGAAACTCCATATCATTGATAACCGGGCCTATAATCCCGAATTCCGGGCGCGCCCCGGCGGCATCCACCAGGCGGGAGACAAGCTCCTCCGATACCACGGTATCGTTATTGAGCAGGATGACGTAGTCCGAATCCCGGGCCAGTGCATATCGTATCCCTATATTATTCCCGCCGGCCCATCCCTCGTTATTCTCGCTGCGAATGACGATACACCAGGGAAATTCATGCCGGAGAATCCCGGTCGGGTCTTCCTGCGAACCATTATCCACCGCTATCACCATGAGGGGCTTGTAGCTGATTCGTTCCAGCGACGCCAGGCACTTTCGCGAATCCTCCAGCCCGTTGTAGTTGAGCACAACGATAGCTACAGTGGGTGAAATAGAGGGCGATGTATTATCACGGCATAATGCCTGCATACTCAGACTCCCAGGGCCCACTTGCATTGCCGGAGGATTCGCACAGCCACCGGCGGAAGAAAACAGAGCGACCAATACAGTGCATCCTTTACTCTGAGCCCCGACTCTCTTCGCAGTCTCGCAAATTCCTTCCTCGCCGAACGCAGGTCGCCACGGTTGTATGCGCGATAGGCCTTATCAAACAGAACTATCCGGACTTGTCGATCCACAATGTCACGTCCGTCCCGGTCAAGTTCCGGGGACTTTTGCACTATCTTCTTCAGAGTCATAAAGAATTCTTCGCCCATCACGGCGGGATCATTGGACATACAACCCGCGTGGCGGGTATAGATAGCAAGAGGCTCAGGAAAAAACGCCAGTTGCATCCGGCCGGCCATGCGGAGCCAGAGTTCCCAATCGGCGGCGCCGCAGAGCTCGGTGTCGAACATCCCCGCCCGCTCGAACGCTTCACGGCGCAAAACCACCGCGCCTATGAAAACAGGATTTCGAACGAGCATCCGCTTAAACAGCGCTGTCTTTTCGAGGATTCGCACACCTTCAGCCTCCAGGCGGCATGGAAGTTGGAAGAATTCATCTTCCCCCGCGCTCTCTATCCATGGCTGGTACCCTTCGTCCGGATTGCCCATCCGTGCCTCTGCGAAGACCATGTCCACTTCAGGGTGTTTCTCAAAAAAATCGATAACCTTCCGGGCTGTATCAGGCAGCCACTGATCGTCTGAATCCAAAAATGCGACATAGCGACCCTTTGCCTGCTTGAACCCGAAATTCCTGGCCGCGGCCGGCCCCTGGTTCTCCTGCCTCAAATATTTGCAGGCCGGCTCGAACTCTCGCGCAACCGCTGCAATGTCTTCCGTCGAACCGTCATCGACGACGATGATCTCCAGGTTGGGATACCCACACCGCCGGAGCGAAGCGACGCATTGCCGCAGGAAATCGGGCCTGTTAAATGTTGGTATGATTACACTGAGTACGGGAGGTTCAAAATCGGACATATCCAGGTCTCCATTATATGCAATGCCACCTTCTATGTTCAAGGTCCCAAGCGTTGCTTATTGTTTTTTTGTTTAGAGGTCCCGAGACGCTGCGTTCGTTGACGAAACATGAAACGATACTTCCGATACCGGCCCGGTATACCCCGAAATTGTGAGCAACCTGGCCCTGATAAGATGGTCTCCGGCCCCGGCGTTCAAAATGTAATTCGGCTGTTCGATCCTATGCCACTCATCTCCGTCGAAACTAACTTCGAACGCCTCGAAAGTCGGGCTGTAGCCGGCCAGTCCGATCTCCACGGAAGTCCGGCCATCGGACGCTTTTTCCGCATTTAGCGCATAAATCGATACCCAGTTTACTGCCCAGTTGAAAAGGGCGGCATCGTCTACGCGGCGTTTCGCCGTCAATAAATGATGGAGGGACGGCCTCGACGTCCACCATGTCGAAAGGTCCCCTCCCGCCGGACTGCCTTCTGCCAGGGGACGGGAGCACCAATCGCTGCGCATATCGATATGGATGTAACGGTAATAAGGGATTAGATCGGTCATCGGCAGGCTTTTTTTGGAAGGAGCGATTTCCCGGACGATCAATTTCCCGCTTTTTTGCAATTCATTGCCCCGGTGGCATAGTTCGAACCCGGACAGCGGAACACCTTCATATTCGTAGACGCAATTAAAATCGGTATCTATTACGAACCATTTTTCATACTGGTTCGACCAGAATTCCGCTACGGCATGCTCCCATGTATATCCGTCGCTGGACGCCGTCAACAGCCGGGCCGTCCAACCGACAGCCGTGGCCGCGTCGACTGCGGTTCTCGCAGCAATTTCACACCAGAACTTTGCACCCTTTTCTCCTGCCGAAATGACTTTCACGGGGTCGCAAACCAGGGGACCGCCCGGCACTCTGTCCGTCCCATGGTCCCACCTGGTGCCAAGCCACGCCCCCAGCCGCAACATCGCATCATACTCATCACCGGGACCGCTTATGATTCGATCCAGGGAAAACTTTTCACGGAATTCGGCCAGATTGCAGGAATCGATCCTCTTATAAACGAAAGGTATTTCAACTCTGGGTCCGGGCCCTTCATTGGCTCCAAGAAAACGGAATCCGGGTACTTTGGCCTCGATGTTTCTCCAGCTTTCCGAAGGTGAGAAGGAGAGCAGGCGTTTGTCTCCAACCCGGTATGATTCGACTATCTTTTTAACAACCTTTACATCGTCATTGTAGATTGAAGCAAAGACCGATGCGCCAAGAACTCTAACTGCATTATCGATGAAGATAAACGGCCCCAGTCCGAAGAAATTAGCCATGCCTATCCACGCACATGATAATATAAGTGCAATAAATACAAAGTATTTCAGGCGCTTACGTAACCATTCGAACATAGTGTAGGTCATAATATATATATCGGAATTTATAATGGAATACTCTGGAGCATCACGATTTGACAGCCAGGCAACTTTTGATGCCACTAATAAATGTCTCGGATGTGCTTTCCCATGAATTTTCTCGCGCCAGCTTTTGCCTGCTGATTCGCCGCTCTGACGAGTTTTCCTTCAATGCCCTTTCAAGGCTTTCTACGAACTCGTCCGCGTTTTTCGCCACGTACACGGCCTCTGCATAAGCTCTGACATGGGGCATGTCTGTTGACACCACAGGCAGACCGCAGGCCAGGTATTCCAGCAGCTTTACGGGGTTTACACTGGCGGTGAGATCGTTTACCTGAAACGGAATAATTCCCACGTCGAACGAAGCTGCATAGGCAGGTAGCTGCTCGTAAGGGACCTTGCCCAGCAGATATACATTTTCCAGCTTCGCTATGCGACTGACATCAGTATCTGCCGGTCCAATAAAGACATAGGACCACTGAGGCCTCGCTATCGCTGCCCTGGTTATCAGATCATAATCGAGCCACGGACTGATCGCTCCGAAAAACCCTATGACCGGCTTCCTGATACTATCCACAACCGGAGGCTTGATTTCGTTACTGGATTCTCGGCAGAAATGTTGGTAATCGACGCCGTGGGGTAAAAGGACCGGCCTTCTCCCATTTCGAATTTTCCTGTTGCACAACTCCGTCGCCGTGGCAAAAACCAGGTCGGCTGAAATCAATAATTTTTCTTCCATCTGGGCTATCAGGTGCCGATCGACTCCAGGCCACCTGGTAAAGTCATCGACACAGTAATAAACGATGCATTTCTCTCCAAAACAATGCAGGTAGTCGACCGTGGTCGGCAACGTAGTGATGAGCCACGGGTTTTTGAAACCAAGCCGTGTCATGGCCGATTTCACTTTGTTTATGACCGACATGCTGTTTAATGCTCTTACAGCACCTGAACCAGTGTAGGGAATCATGAATGGACTTATGACGCTCAAGTTCCCGGTATCACTTTTTGTGCCGTTCGTATCGGGAGTGAGCCATCCCTTGATTTTTTCAATACCTCTCTTGATGTCGTACAATGATAACTGTGGATTGCGCATGCCGATTGTGTTTATCCAGAGCACTCTGTTATAAGGCAATATGTTCTTGATGATATGTTGACAACTGGACGGATGCCTGCCCCAGTCGTCAGAGAATACAAGGAAGTCTTGATCTTTGATCATAGGGTACTCAGGACCTCAACGATACGTTGAGCAGCTTTCCCGTCGCCATAAGGGTTATGGGCGAGGCTCATGCCAAGATATTCTTTTTCATTGTCAAGCAGATTGAGAGTCTGGCCCACAATCTTTTCCAGGTCGGTTCCGACCAGTTTGGCAGTACCTGCTGCAACGGCTTCGGGCCGTTCTGTCGAGTCACGCATCACTATGACAGGCTTCCCAAGAGAGGGTGCTTCCTCCTGAACTCCTCCGGAATCGGTCAATATCAGGTAAGAACGATTCATAAGGTAAACGAAGGGCAGGTAATCGACCGGCTCGGTAAGATAAATATTGTCGATGCCACGCAGGATTCTGTTGACCGGTTGTTGCACGTTCGGATTAAGGTGCACGGGATAGAGGATTTGAATGTCGGGCCTTTCTTTAGCAATCTTAACCAGTGCATTACAGATATTTTCGAACCCGTTGCCAAAATTCTCCCGCCTATGGCCTGTAACAAGAACCATTTTCCTCTTTTCGTCCAGGAACGGAAATTCTGTTCCAATGCTCCCTGAAAGAGTTGTGTCGTCAAATATCATCCCCGATGCCAGGCGAAGCGCATCCACCACAGTGTTCCCGGTAACATGGATGACATCACTGGGGACCCCTTCCCTCAGAAGGTTTTGACGGGCGGAAGGGGTAGGGGCAAAGTGAATGTCGGCAATCGCACCGGTAAGCCTGCGGTTAATCTCTTCGGGAAAAGGTGCATACTTGTTCAGTGTTCTTAATCCGGCTTCGATATGTCCCACTTTAGCCTTACAATAGTAAGCTGCAAGGCTGGCAGCCATGGTTGTAGTCGTATCGCCCTGAACAAGCACTACATCGGGTTTTTCCTGTGAAAGCACCGGCTTGAGACCATGCATAACGTTCGATGTGATGTCGAACAGGTCCTGGCCCGGTTGCATAATATTCAGGTCCCAGGTCGGAATGATTGAGAAAAGGTTTAATACTTGATCGAGCATCTGCCGGTGTTGGGCGGTGACACATACGATTGACCTGAAAACTTCCGGGTATTTTTCGATTTCCTTAACCACGGGAGCCATTTTGATGGCTTCCGGCCTGGTTCCGAAAATGGAGAGAATTTTAATCATAGGCCGCTGACCTCACGCCGTCGACAAGATCTGAGTAAAGATTGGAGTAAGCAGTTGCCATTGTCTGCGCCGAAAAGGACCTGTTCACTCGATCTCTTGCACTGTCGGCAAGCTCTTTTCTGAAAATCGAGTCCTTGAGGACATGTTCTATTTTTGACGTAAAACCTTCCGTATCATCCACTTCACACAGAAGCCCGCTTCGACCGTCTTCTATCAGGTCCCGGCAACCCTGAATCTTTGAAGCGATAACGGGCACACCCGCAGCCATCGCCTCCATTACGCTCCTTGGAATTCCTTCCGAGCGGGAAGGCAACACAAACAGGTCAAATCCCCTGAGAAAAGCAATCCTGTCTTCCCTGAATCCAAAGAAGCAGACCTTATCGGCTATTCCCAGTTCTTCGGCCTGCTTTTCGAGTACCCACCGACACTCGCCTTCACCAACTATTGCAAGACGCCAGTTCTCGAATTTCAACCGTGATACGGAAATAAGAAGAGTGTCGATGGCCTTTGACGGAACCAACCGCCCTATATAGCCTATGACGAAGTTCCCTTCATTTCTGAACTTTGCAACTTCGCCGGCCGCCTGTTTTACGCTGTCTATCTCGCCGATGTCGACTCCGTTCCTGATAAGACACAGCTTGCCGTTTAGTCCAGGGATACCTTCTAAATTCTTGAACAGTTCGTCCGACAGCGGCGCTACGGAAGAAAAAAAAGGAAAGGCGCACCTGTCCAGAATCTCGTAGCACATGAGCTTGAAGTCCGCCTGCCGGGTCCATCCATGGGGAGTGGAAACGATTCTGCAGCCGGTCCCACGGGTGCTAAGCAGTCCGATCAGGTCGGTCTTGTAGCCGTGTGTATGCAGAACTTGAATCCGGTTCTGCCGAATATACTTTCTCAGCTCATGGACTGCGGAGAGATTTACACGGCCGTTTGCTACAATGATATGAGAGCGAAACCCCAGCTTTTCCGCCTCCCGACAAAGAGGGGATTCAAGGCTTGGGTCATCCCTTATTACAGCAACTGTGGTTTCAACCCTTTCGGTATCAAGATGCTTAATGAGGGCAAGAATCCATCGCTCGGCCCCGTAAAGGCCGGTGGGACTGCCAAGCTGGAGGACGCGAATTCTTTTCATGCACATTCACCGCTAGACCCGGATCATACGTGAGCATGCCTTAGACTGATGCTGCATTTATCTAACCGTCAGATATTATTGGAAATAGACTTGGGCTGGATAACGATCGGTAGGACAACCATCCTTCCTTGCCAACACCAATGTATGCGGTCGCCTATACCGCAACAGCAAGTGCTTTGGATGGCGAAACTTGAGTACGTTGTACAGCGTCAGGGCGGGAACTAAGACAAGGTATTCCCACAGACCCAGCCGCTCGGAAACCGAGAACGTGAATGTCCTCATGCACTCAATCCTGAAGCCGCATGCCCGAAGCAATTCGATGATTTCCCAAAATGTGTACTCGCGGGCGTGTTGTATCGGCAACCCGGGATACCTCTCTCCGTGGAAGTAGAGTGAGTGTTCGAGTGGATTAATACCCTGGGCGGCCCGACGGACGGAATGGTAGGAGGTCAAGTTCGGCGTTGTCAGCAGCAACCACGCACCAAGTTTGAGTATTCGATTCGCCTCATGTAACATCCACGCGGGGTCTTGAAATAGATGTTCTATGAGTTCGCAACACATAACACCGTCGAGTGATCCGTTAGAGAAAGGATAGCGGTCCCGCTCCACGTCGAACAGAAGCCGCTCAAACCGGACACTTGCTACGTTTTTACCGGTAAACGTGACCACCGGGTCTCCGACATCCTCGGGTGCGGCAATAGGGGATGGGGAGTTCTGTGGCAACATAGTGTACTTGGTAAATAGCGACATGGCCAGAGTGAAGTGGCTGTCGCAACCAAGCTCAAGTACCCTTCCGGTGCCATCAGGAACCATGTTGATCGATGCCGTGAACCGCTCCGCACCGCGTCTGAAATACTCTGTTGGCGCAGGGGAGTAGGCTTCCAAACATTGCAAGAGTTCTAATTTATCTCTAATGAACATGGAATGCTCCTTCAATACACCCTTACATATCGCCAACCCGAACGATTGTGCCCCACAATTTACATCATTTTGACCAATTTATTCCTGTCAGAATGCCTCTGTAATCTCTTCGCCTGTGGTGAACTCTTTCCCATAGGTGCAGCATCATGATCCCCCACAGAAATACACTGTGATCTAGCGCTCCTGACTGGTGCTGGTCCCAGATCGCCTGGAGCTGTTGGACTGCCAAGCTGGAGGACGCGAATTCTTTTCATGCACCACTCATAGCGAAGATTTTAGCACTTCGGAAATTGGAATAATACATCACACTTATCTTGCTTATGCATCCAATAATGAAGTATAATATCAAACGGAGGAACGTATCACCATGATCGGATGAAAATAGTCAGTCAAAAATTCAGTGGTGTTTCCAATATGTTTCCATGCAGACCAATAAAATTAACGATCCCAAGTCCTTACGGATGGAAACAGCCGGCCTGGAAATACGGAATGTTTCCATTTGTTTCCATGGCGGACGAAAAATGAATGTCCAACGAAACTCACATTACTCTTCCCCCATGGAAACACCCAGCCAGGTGTTTCCATGATGTTGGCAACGTGTTTCCATGACGCTTAAAAAGATTAACGATGGCTTACTCCTGCGATTTGCACACAGAGATAGCGGAGGAGGTAATAGTTCAATTAAGTGCTCGGCAGTGAATGTTCTGGAAACGCTATCCTTTGAATTCATATACCAGGCGGCGTATGCCTTGTTTATCCGTCTCTGCGCCCTCTGCGGTGAACCTTTTCCTTTGCTGACTTGCTTTTCTCCGTGGTCTCCGTGACCTCTGTGGTGAATCTTTTGGTTCCGGCTATGCTGCGCTGTGCTCTCCGCGGTGAATCAGCCTTTAGCCTCTGTGGTGAATTCTTTCCCAGAAGTGCAGCATCATGATCCCCCACAGAAATACACTGTGATCCCTCGCTCCTGACTGGTGCTGGTCCCAGATCGCCTGGAGTTGTTGGGGCTTCAAAACATCCGCGATTATGGAATCACGGCTGAATACGGCTTCTGCGGCCATCGGTTTCAGTTCGGACCTGAGCCATTGAGCCGCCGGGATCGAAAAGCCGCGCTTCGGCTGATTGAGAATATCATAGGGAAGACGCCTTTGGGCAACCCTGCGCAGAACTAATTTCCCCTGGGTGTTGTTGAGCTTGAGCCGGGCCGGCAGGCGGGCGGCAAATTCGATGATCCGGTGGTCGAGCAGCGGCGAACGCACCTCCAGGGCATGGGCCATGCTCATCCGGTCGACTTTCACCAGCACGTCGTCGGTCATATAGAAATTGATGTCCGTGAACTGACTGCGGCCAAGGGCATCTGTTGCGTCGGCGCCGGCATAAAAGGGCCTGACGGTCTCGAACGGCGTGAACCCCCGCAGCGATTGCATGAAATCGTGCGAGTAAAGGCTTTCCCGCGTATCCGGGCGAAGCCAGACAAGATCGTGATAGAATGCCTCGGCATCGCTTACCGAGAGGTTTTCGAAAATCGTTTTGAGCCGCAGCTTATGGGGCAGCCGCGCCGAGCCTGGATAGATCGCGCCAAGAGGGCCGAATGCCAGGCCCCGTAACGATGCCGGTAAGGCCTCGCGTATCCTGGATTCAAACATGTGCGGGATATAGCGGAAAGTGTAGCCGCCGAAACTCTCGTCGCCTCCATCCCCGGAAAGGGCGACGGTCACGTTTTCCCTCGCCATTTTGCATACATACCAGGTGGGGACCGCGCTCGAGTCCGCAAAAGGTTCGTCGAAATGCCATGCGATTTTTTCCAAAACGCCGGCCGCGTCAGGGCGGACGAAAAACTCGCGGTGATCCGTGCGAAGGTGTTCGGCTACGGCCCTGGCTGCCGGGAGTTCGTTCAATTTCTCATCTTCAAAGCCTATGGAATTACTCAACACCGTGCCATTGCCGATCCGGGCCATCGAGGAGACAACCAGGGGAGAATCAAGCCCTCCGGAAAGAAAGGCCCCAAGCGGCACTTCGCTCATAAGCCTGCATTTTACCGCTTCATCCAGAAGACCTTCTAATTCATCGGCCGCATCATCCAGCGGCCGGTCGGCGGGATCGGCAAAACTCAAGCTCCAGTAGCGGTTTTCTCGAATTCCTTTTTCCGTAACCACCAGAGCGTGGGCGGGACGAAGTTTTTTGACCTTTTCGTAAATGGTTTTGGGAGCGGGGATGTAGCCGAAGCTGAAATAACAGTCGAGGGCCTCGGGGTCGATCTTGCCCGGTTGGAACTCCCCTGCCCGAAGGGCCTTGAGTTCGGATGCGAAGGCGAAGATGGGGCCGTCGCTGACGTAATAGAGGGGCTTTTTCCCAACCCTGTCTCTGCCGAGTAACAGGAGTTTTTTTCTGCTGTCCCAGACCGCAAAGGCAAACATGCCGAAGAGCTTCTCAACGCACAGCTCGCCCCATTCCAGATAGGACATCAGGATCACTTCCGTGTCGCTTCGAGTAACGAATCCGTGGCCTTTGGCCTCGAGTTCGGAACGCACCTCCAAATAATTATATATTTCTCCGTTGAAGACCAAGTGTACCTTGCCGTCTGGCGTACTCATGGGCTGCTTGCCGCTTGCCAGATCGATGATGCTCAGGCGGCGATGCCCCAGCGCAGCATTATCGTCGACGAAAAAACCTTCTTCGTCCGGTCCCCGGTGCATGATGGTATCCGTCATACCCTTGATACGGTTACGGGCAACATCGGTTCGATGACCGCTAAAATCTATGAATCCTGCGATTCCGCACATTTTATTTTAGCATCTCTATGTAAGCGTTACGGTAGCTTCGGAGCATTTTATCAAGCGTAAATTCCCGGTTAAATCGCTGGCGCCCGGAGTCGGAAAACTGCATGGCTTTGTCCGGATGTGAGGCCGCTTCCAGAATAGCATTCTTCAAGTCCGGGACGGAATCTGAAGCTACTACCCACCCGGTCAGGCCGTTGACAACCACTTCAGGGTTTCCACCGACGTCGGTCACGGCCACAGGAACTCCTGCGGCTATTGCTTCCAGAAGCGCCATCGACGTTCCTTCGCTGAAGCTCGATAAAACGAAAAGATCCATGCACTGGATCAACTGGCGGGCATCCTCCCTGTGGCCGGGCATTACGACCGTATCCGACAATTCCAGATCGTCGCGCAATCCCCTGACTTGTTCAAAGGCAGGGCCGTTTCCGAGCAGCAAACCTCGAATCGAAGCAATTTTTTCGCGTGCCGCTGCAATGCTTTTCAAGAGCATGGGAAGGTTCTTGACCGGGTCAAATCGCCCGGCGGTGCCGACCAGAAAATCTTTAGGTCCTGTTCCAAAAGATCGCCGCAGTTGGTCCCGCTTTTTGCTGTTGAGCTGCTCATCAGGCGTTACACCGTTATAGACGACATCTATCTGCTCGCTATCCAACCCTTCGTATTTAACCAGGCGGTTCCTCACGTCTTCAGAGACCGCAGCGAAGCGGTGGGTCAGATTTCTTATGACGCTCCTGTTAAAGAACGCCCTTTTTCTGCTGATTACCTCGGGAAAGTGTCTGCCGTGTTCTTCGAAAAGCAGCCGGGGCGGGCTGTAAACCAGCCGGGAAAGCGCTGCATAAAACCAGGGCGTGCACTGATGGGCATGGATTATATCAACTCGGCGGCTCCGGCAATATTGCGCCAACTTTACTGCGCAGCTTGTATCCAGACCGGATTGCCGGTATAGACAATGGACCGGAATATCTCTGCGGCGCAATCCGTCCGCCCATAGCCCCGGTTCGTCGAGGCATACTACAGAAACCTCGAACTCACCCGCGAAAGCCTGACTCATTTGAACCGCCAACCGCTCTGCGCCTCCCGGGTTAAGGCTGTGTACGACATGAAGGAGTTTCTGCTTTACCATTTTTAGGCAAGGGAAAATCCCTGGTACTCCTCAGCGACCTCTGCGCTCTTTGACGTGAACGATTTGGTGGAATTTGCCCTTGAGCGTTCGAGCAGCCAGTCTGTAGAACACCCTGGACCTGTCGATCAGGCTGCTCATAAACCGGGCTCTTTGCGGCACAAAGTCCACGGGAAGACCAAAATTATAGGCATGGCCGGGAAAATCATCGGTGTACTCTTTGTTTTGAAAATACGAATGAACAAAGCCATAGACGGTCAGGATCACAAGAGGCCTGGCAAGAAAGGCCGTCTCAAAGCTCAAAAGATCCTGCATGCATCGTTCAAAGAAGAAACCGGCCCGGCCGGAATACTTTTGGCGATCTGCCGGCTGACAGTATTTGGCGGCAAGGTGCAGCACCTGGCATTTGCGAACATCGTGGGCCGGCCAGGTCTCAGTGGGGATCTCCACCTTGTGGAGCACGTCTTTATAGGGGACCTCGTTTTCTGCCATCCATTCGGCGTAGTGCAGAAGACTTTCTCTGGCATAATAAAAGTAGTAGTCCCTCTCCCCAAGTTCGACTTTAAAATCCAGGTATTTTCCCAATACCTGCAAAAAGACCAGGTAGGACCAGCGACGCTCGGGATCGTCCAGACCGCGCCGGGTGATGTCATCCTCCGGATGAATGCAGCGCTGGATCAGTTCCTCGGCTTTAGCGAAGTAGTTACGGGAACCCGTCAACCGGTAAGCATCCACAAGAGTATTTATGGAATTCCCCGCTCCTCTTCCCGGCCCGTGGTAATTTGAGCCTGCCGTCGAACTGGCATACCCGGTGGGACCCTCATCGATCAAGCCCAGAATGGTTCGCGAGCCGTCATCCATCGAAATGACCCATTGGGCCAATTCCAGCACTGCATCTCTGGCTCCGGGGTCTCCCGTTAGGTAAAAGTAGTGGAGTAACCCTGAAGTATAGTCATGTTCGTTGCTCGGACCGCCGCCGTAACCTCGCGATTGGAGATTTTCCAGTGTTTTCCGCGTATAGGTTCGGTGCGTGCAAGTGCCGGCATCCCGGTAATGGTCCGTATGCCAGAAAAAGCCGTTATTGTATGCCGCTTTGTCTTCGGCGGTATGATAGATATCGATGTCGATAGTGTGCAGGGCCGCATCGCGCATCAATTTAAACCAGCGCCGGTCACCGCTTCTCAGGAAGTGAACGGCCGCTCCGTAAATGAAATCGTATTGGTTGTTGTAATGAGAAATGAATTTCCCGGGGCCCTGGTGATTCACGGCTTCGTGGTCGGCATAAATATCGCCGAAATTCCTCCATCCGTATTCGTCGATCAGTTCTCGCTTACTGAAAAAGTTGTACGGGCCTTCGATGACATTTTCGGTATAAGCAAGGTATTGCGCGTTTTTATCATTCTTCTGAGGCGTGAAGTACGAAATCGCCTCCGATTTTTCAACCCACTGAGGGTCGACAAACGCGTGCAGCGGATTCTGAAAGCGCGGAATTAGCGTGCCGTGCTCCCCCTGCCCGAAATCCAGCATCAGTGTATGGCGCTTCTTTTCACCGGCCTGCAGCTCAAACCCGAAGGCATTTTCAGCAGGAAATATTGCAACACTCAATGAGTTGCCCTTTGCGCGCAGCGCCTTCGGGAAATTCTGCCAGAAATCCTGCACCGTGGCGGCCATCCAGCCCGAAGACATCTTCATCTTAACACAGGGAACGGCACGTTTGCCTTCCGCGACCACTCCGTCGAGTTCTGCCTTCCCTTCGAAAACCCGGTAACCCTGAAAGGAGAGGGCAACCCGGTCGTCGCAGTTAACATGATTGGGGGAATTCCAATTTTCCCCGCCGCTCGAATCCTGATAGAGCAGCCAGTCGGAATTAAGGCAGCTATTGATATTGCCGTTTGGTTCCGCGACCCATTCAATACCCTGAGGTGAACCCGCCAGGTGGAAAATAAGAGAGAGATCGTCTAAAAACATCGACGCCGGGTCTCCCAGGTCCCAGAGCCCGCCAGGGTGAAGGGCCGCCCTGGGGTTATGAACGTCGAATTCCAATGCCGCAGTCGCCAGCCCTGCAAAGAATGTAAGCCGGGCCCGAAAGTTACAAAAATCTTTATTTCGCACCTGAACGAATTTACCTTCCAGTCTGAAGGTACACCTCAGAAGGCCGGATTCTTCTACGGCAAGTGAATTACTCTTGACAGTAAGTTGGCGTTTTCCATCGCCTTTTAGACTTATTTCCGATCCGGAGAGGATTTTGACTCCGTCGATCGAAACAGAACTTGGAAGACCGAGTCCGTCGCGGGCAAGGGTGAAGGTTGCCGCCCCCGTGTTGACCACGAATGTCTTTGGGGTTTCGGAAATGGATATCGTACTTGAGGTGTCAGACTCACGGGATGCCTGGCCGAGGTCGTTTACGAGTGTGAAAACTTCTTGAGATCCCGCCCCGACATCAGCGGCGAAGTCGAGCAATGCCCATTTTAAGGATTTATCCGGCCAGTGGTCCATGACGCGGACCTGCAAAGGAAGGGCGGTCCCGCCTCTGCTCTTAAGCTTTAAACAAGCCGTATCCTCAATGACTCCCCGAGGAAACGGAACGCCGATTCGCACCGGCTCGTTCGTCCTTTGAATGCCTGCGTATTCCTGGATAAAGATTGGGACCGATATGTCTTTCAAACCTTGCATGGCTCCTGACTCGGAAACCTGAGGTGGGATGTCAAAAAATGTCAAACGCCTGTTATCGATCGAAAATGGAATCCAGCGGGGCCAGGTTGTTTCTCCATGAAAAATGTTCTTCAACGAATGTTCGCGCCCTGGTCCCAATTTCGGTGATGCGGTTTCTGTCATCGAGAAGCCGGGTCACAGCGCCCGCAAATGCGTCCGCATCCGATGCGGTCAATACGTCCTTTCCGGGTTTTGCATGGATACCTTCAATAGCCTGTGGCGTGCAGACCAAAGCTTTTCCCATCGCCATGGCTTCGAGCACCTTGTTTTGAACGCCCCTGGCGATATGAAGGGGAACTACACACACGTCGGCAGCCGACAGGTAGGTGCGCACGTCACTTACATAGCCTGTTACCTCGACCCCGGGATGAGTTTGGGCAAGTCGCCTGACTGCCGAAGAGGGACGGCTGCCCACAATGTAAAACTTAGTGTTCGGATAACTTTGTTGAATCCTCGGATAAACGTTTTGGACAAACCACCTGGCGCCATTCACATTCGGGTAGTAATCCATTGCACCAACAAAAGCCAGGACCGGACCGTTGCTTGCGATCCCGGCCTGAAACGAATTCGAAAAGTGCTCGCAATCGACCCCGTTTACGATCGCCTGTGTATTGGCCGCCGGAATACGCTTATGGAAGATCTCCCGCTCAGCCTCAGTGGTCAGAAGAATGTGGTCGAATTCCGCCGCGATTCGTTCTTCATATTTTCTTAAATACTTTGCCTCCAGGCTGTAGACGGCTTGCATAAGCCCCTTTGAGCACTCTGCGTATTGTTCCCACTTGTAAGAATCGACATCGATCAGATCGATTATACGTGGCATTTGCCTAAGCCTGGACATGTAGTGACTTGATCGAAACAAATATTCCGCCGTGGGTGAGGACGAGCATAAAACTGCATCGATTTGAGAACTGCCTAAAAGCTCATCAATCCACTTTTGGATCTTTCGTGAATAGAAATAAAAAACTGATATCGGTTTGGAGTGAAGAAAAGCCAAGCTGCTCCGGAGTTTTCGAGGGAACGCATGAACTTGGTCGAAACACAAACCTTTGGTCATTGAAGTAAGGACCTCTAAAGACCTGCTTTCCTTCGCTTCGTCAATAATGAACGCGAGGTATACATTATGTTTTTGTACCAGGTATTTAAGAATATTGTACGATCTGATTTTCTCACCCTTATCCGGCGGATACGGTATCCGGTGGGTGATAAACAGAATGTTCATCTTGAGTCGACCTGTTTAGAGTCCAATATGTTTTCTGATGGTAGGACCGAGAACTTGCGTCAGATGTACCGGCAGCTTTTGCCAAATAGTAATAGCCAAATCAAATTTGGATTTCTCTTCATTGATTGCCGATTGAAAACCGTCCAGGGAGATGTAGTACCAATGAAGGAGATTGGGTTGAGCACCCCATTGTTCCTTGAACTTATAAGTACTTTCTTCGATCGAAGACCTGCCAAAATCGAAGTATTTATATCCGTTATCGCATGCATATTGCAACATAGTCCAATAAAGCAGCATGTTTGGACTGAGCCTGCTGTATTCTCTAAGAGAGGACGCCCATGGGTTGTAGAGGACGTGATTAAATCCGATGATGATGCTGCATGCCAGAGGAAGACCTTTATCGAACACCATACAGATCCTGGAGGTGTTCGGAAAACCTTCCAGCACATTCAGCAAAAAGCGCTTGGAATGGACCGGCGACCCAAGGTCTCTCATGTTTATAGAGAAGACTCTATAGAAGTCATCCAGAAGTTCCAGCCCTCCAATCTTCGCTTCCAGTCCTTCCTTGATCGGTTTTCTGATCTGGCTTCGCAACTTGGATTTGAAACGCCCCATGAGGGCTTCCGAAGATTCGGGAAGCTCAAGGAGCATGCGCGCTTTATCAAGCCGTTTCTGAACGGCGCAGCCCAGGTCGGAGAGCCAACTGTCAACGACCTGATTCGACTTGATCCCTCCTTGCTCGGGCAGGGAAAGAAGCGGAACAGTTTGTCGGAGCTGGATAGTTTTTGCCTTGAGGCTTCGACCAAGTCTTACAGCCTCTGACAATAGCGCCCTTTCCGCATCGGGGTCGTCAGCCGATATGCCCCCCGAATCGAAAAAAGGCATGGAAATAAGGTCGTTTCCGAACAGCAAACTTTTCAGATGAACGAGCGGGAGAATTCCGGCGATCCTTGTCCCTTTCTCACCGCCGTTTCGGGCAGCACCATCGAGGCGATGGTCCAAATTTGAAATGGTGAATTTGGCTTGCGGACCCTCTGTGATTGCTGCTGTCAATTGATATGTGTGGTGGCCGTATGTGCTCTTTATTATCTGACGCCATGCCGGAAGCTGGTATAAATTTGAAAGGTATTGCACTGCAACCCCCTGCACGCATTTATTCTCTTGGAGTCTTTCATAATTTCCGAAGTTGTTCATGTTCTAAAAGCCGATCGCACCTTTACTCGCGGGGAGATGATCGATATAGCTCCGGCATGTAAGAAACTGGCAGTCGCTGATTGATCTTATGAGATCCTCCAGCTTTGAAGCAGTCGAATGGAGATTCAGGTAATGTCTGAACCTATAAAAAAAGGGCAACCCTCTTACCCTCGGTTGCCCAGGATCGATCTCCCATGGGTGCATATAGAACATGTAAGCACCCTGTTTTTCGATTATAGATCGAACAGCTCTCTTGAACAACCAGATCGGCATAAGACGGAAGTAGCCGCCTCCGCCCATCGGTATGGTGCAGTTGCCTGCCTTGAGATTACTTATCGGAAGTTCGTAAAGGGAGGGCAGGACCAGGCCGGCGATACTTTCGCCGCTTCGAACGAAATCAATGCGCCCGTACCTGCTGTTTCCGGCAAAAGAATTGTAGCTTGAATCGTAGGTGTAGCCGCACTCCGCGATAATCTCCAGGGTTTCCTGCGTTATTGAAAAGCTGGGCGCCCGGTACCCGTAGACCGGCAGGCCTGTGATGTCCTCCAGGATTTTCTTGCTGTCTGATAAATCGTTTCTCAAGTCGTTCGCAGAGCACTGATAGCTCAGGTTGTGATAAAACCCGTGCGATGCTACTTCATGCCCGCGAGCGGCAATTTCCTTCACAAGTTTCGGTAACCGTTTTGCGATCCAGCCCAGGACGAAAAAAGTGGCCCTGGGAGGCTTGCAGGCGGATCCCCGCGAATCGTCGTTGCCGCACAGCACACTATCCAAAGAATCGAGAAGGCGTTTTGTGTTGTTTTCAACGCGCAATTCGCATTCGGGCCAGGACGTGAAGGGAATGCAATCCTTGAGGTTTTCGACCTGAAACCAGTCTTCGACATCGAATGTCAAGAGAATCGACTTGTTGGGCAGCAATGGATTACAATTTCTGTCGTGGTTTTAGAGCCGGTTGCGAAGAAACTGGAATTATCTGGCGCCGTCACCCATGAGGACGACTCCCACCGTTCTGAAAATGATCTTGAGGTCAAGGAGAAGAGACATATTCTTCACATAGAAGAGGTCGTACTCCAGCTTCCGGCGCGAATCTTCGATGGAAGCCCCATAGGGGTAGTTGACCTGCGCCCACCCCGAAATGCCGGGGCGCACGCTATGGCGTAACGAATAGTAAGGTATGAATGTTTCGAGGTCCTTTACGAACTGAGGTCTTTCAGGGCGTGGGCCTATCAAACTCATCTCACCCAGAAATACATTCCAGATTTGGGGAAGCTCGTCGATTCGAAAGAGCCGGATCCATTTTCCAACTCGGGTGACTCGAGGGTCGCGCTTTTGTGCCCACTGGGCTCCAAGGGTTTCAGCATCCAGCGTCATGGATCGGAACTTGAAAACTCTAAATACCTTGCCCGCCCGTCCGACACGGTCCTGACGATAAAATACAGGGCCGGCAGAATCCAGACGAATGGCCAAAGCGGTGACTAACATGAGCGGGAATGACAGCAAGAGTAAAAGACCTGAAATTGCAAAATCCGCAAGTCGTTTCATCTTCTGAATGTATTCCCGTGAAAGCAGATGAAAGCCGTCGCTGTACAAAAGCCACTGATCTTCTATGATCTGAACCGGAATTCGCCCACTGAATCGTTCGTATACACTCGGCAATTCCATTATCTCCATTCCAGCCATCCGGGCTTCCAGAATGGCTCGGATGAAACGCGGCGTGTGCGGCCTGTCAACGGCGACAATGGCAGATCTGATTCCCAGTTCCTGGGCAACTTCGATTAGCCTGTCCGAAGTTCCCACCACGGCCGGCGAACCCATAACCTTTCCCTGAAGCTCGGGATCGTCGTCTATGAACCCTTTCACTTCATAGGGCGAGTTAAAGCTCTTCAGCAGCCGGTAGACTCCCATGGCCAATTCACCGGCGCCAATAACCAGCGTTGCTGTTTTCCCATTAGCCGCCAGACTATAGTATCCGTACACCATTCTCCAACCGGTCACAAACACAAAGGCCAAAACCATCTTAAGCCCAAGCAGACCGGGGCCGAAGCGCGAATCGGCAACGATGTAGGAAAAAACACCCAAAGCAAAACCAACCAGAACACCGGCGATTGCAAGGTGAAGAAGAGATTTCGCCGGCTGATGTTTCCTTTCAACTTCATAGAGGCCAAATATGTAAAGGGCAACAGGGTACAGGAGAAGAACAAGCCAAAAGTTGCCGAAGTAATAGGAGTCAGGCTCGTACCCTGAATATCCTCCGCTTCCTATCACCTGCGCCAGCGCAATGAGCAGGATATCTACCAGGAACAGAAAACACCTTTGCCGCATGAAGGAGCTAAGGGCCCGGGACAGGAGGGCCGAGAGATTTCCCCTGGCCGGCTCCTCCGGCAGTTTCTTTAAGTGGATGGGAGCTTTGTGTGCGGAATTCTTGCAGCTCTCCTCAGGAATAATTTTAAACGATATGGCATGATCTCCAATATGGTCGACCCCCGTGGAGTTCTTTAGGCCCTCGGTGACTTTTTGAAGAATCCTGGCTTTTGCGATGTTGATGTCGATTTCGCCGATTTCAGTGAAGATCACGCCCATTATTGATCCATACTCATACCACCCCTTGATGTCGCTATCCCTTGTGGCAGATGAGAGAAATGCAATGTCCGAGCAAATATCGCGTTTCGCTCTCGATCCGTTAAAGATGGCTTTGAGATTCAAAAGCATCAGCAGGACAGGTTTTCCTGATCGTTCCGTTCTTCTTTTTTCTTGAGAAAGGATCTCATGGAAGTAGTCTTCAGCCCAAATCATGCATTGATTTTCGGATAAACGACTGTCGGTGCCTAGAAGACGCTTCTGTTGTTTATCGGTAAGGATAAAATTTCCATCGGACGTACGATCGCAATCTTCATCCCATACCGTGCATTGGGATTCCGTTAAGCGTTCATCGGAAAACATAGAAAGCTCCGTATGGTTTTTTGGTATGGACGGAATCTTCATTTGAGAAACCAGCGATGATAAAGGTAATTATTCACTAAATTCAATTTCCAACTTCTTGCCTAATACGAACTTTGAAGTTCATTTCTGCCGTACTCACCTGTCCATTGGGGTGCCGGCCACTCTCGGGACAGCTCCGCCAACTGGGTTACACCTGCGCCGGACAACACACCAACCTTAAGAGCGCAATGGATGGCCCGTACCAAAAGCGAATGCAGGCATACTACTATCACATCCGTAAAATCGGTGCATTCACTTTGAAACTTGAGCGCTTTCGTAAAGAGAGTCATCCGATCTGCCAAGTCTCCTACCTCCTTGGAGAAAATAAGGATAGTCTTTCCTGTTCACAACATATTATCATGCGGTTCCAGTTCTCTGGCCAACAAAAGGACACCTAAACCTGCTGTTCTATATAACGCAAAAAGTATGCCAATTTGTCGCGCATGTGACAGTGTACTGTAGGGTGTTGTTTTCTTTGTTAAATCAGCGTAGGTGAAAAAGTGAGAAGCTAAACCGGCACTCTCTAATCTGTAAAATTTTCCGACGCTGAAGTGGACAACGCACGTAACAACAGCTAAAATAATCAATATATCAAACATATTATAATTCATTTTCGAATCTGTAAACTTTCCCGACGAAAGAAAATGAAACATTTGGATAGAGGTAAGACCGCGATTTGCAAAACCCCGGTCCCCAAGTCTCTTTGCAAAGAATAAGTCAACATAATACATTTGTCTAGAGCTGCACTCAGTGATAAAATTTACTTGTTTACTTTCAAAACCTACTCTGAGGAACTTCTCGTGATACTTGCACTCAAATAGTGCCTCACGGTATAGCTCCGCCAACTCCCTTACGCTCAAGGCTATTCGTAAGTGACAAATGCAACAAGCTGATGATTTGCAGATAAAATATGCACTCACCCAGCTTTAATCGGTATTTCACGCATACCGGACTACGTTGAGTCAGTCCCAATATCTTGTTGATATCTGTTGAATCTCTAATGGTTTCACATTCGATTCACACGAAAATTACAAAGTGGCCCTCGCGACATTTGCGCGGCTTCGGTAGTTCCGGAGGATCCCTTTCTAAAGTGCCCTGAACTTTTGCCCCCAATGATGAGCCGCCGCATTTTTATTCTTCGGACATTAAGACCGGGGGATATGCGTGTAAAGGGGGAAAAAAGGGGGTAGAGATTGGGTAGACTGGATACCTAATTCCAGTGATTTCACTTATAGATTATCTACATACAAAGCCTGCTAAGTCCTGACATTCAGCGGGTGTGTCATCTCCTCGGGCCGCACCCATTGGTCAAACTGCTCAGCGGTCAGAAAACCCAGGCTAAGAGCTGCCTCGCGTAGTGTGGTACCCTCGCGGTACGCCTTGAGCGAGATCTGAGCAGCCTTTTCGTAGCCGATGTGAGGGCTTAGCGCCGTAACCAGCATAAGTGAGTTGTTCAGATGTTCCCGGATGCGCTTTTCATTCGGCTCGATGCCCTTGGCGCACCGATCGTTAAAAGAACTGACAGCTTCGCTCAATAGCTGTATCGATTCCAGGACGTTGTGCAAGATTACCGGCTTGTAGACGTTGAGTTGGAAGTTTCCCTGGGAGCCGGCGAACGCAACGGCATGGTCATTGCCAAAGACCTGCACGGCCACCATGGCCAGCGCCTCGCACTGTGTGGGGTTGATTTTGCCGGGCATTATCGATGACCCCGGTTCGTTCTCCGGGATCTTCAACTCCGCAAAGCCGGCACGGGGTCCGCACGAGTGCCAGCGCACGTCATTCGCGATTTTCATCAGAGCGCCGGCCAATGTGCGCAGAGCGGCGCTTACGTTTATCATTGCGTCGTGTGCCGACAGGGCGGGAAACTTGTTTGGGGCCGAAAAGAACGGTCTTCCCGTTTCCTCGGCAATCTTGCGGGCTGCAATTTCGCCAAAGCGCGGGTCCGCGTTGAGGCCGGTGCCGACAGCCGTGCCGCCGATCGCAAGCGCAAACACGCCGGGTAGATTCAGGACGATCCCTTCCAGAGCCTGGTCGAGTTGAGCGACCCAGCCTGAAATGACCTGGCCGAGGGTCAATGGCGTTGCATCCTGGAGGTGGGTCCTGCCCACCATCACCACCCTGGAAAAAGCCCCGGCCTTGTCGTCCAAAGTATCCCGCAACTTTCGGACTGCCGGCATGAGCACCGCATCCACCTGCTCCACTGCGGCTATGTGCATAACCGTCGGGAAGGCATCATTGGATGATTGACTGTGATTGACATCGTCGTTAGGGTGGATCGGGTTTTTCGACCCCACAATCCCGCCTGCGATCTGAATGGCCCGATTGGCTATCACCTCGTTGGCGTTCATGTTGGTCTGGGTGCCGGACCCCGTTTGGAACACGACGAGCGGGAACTCGCCGTCCAGCTTTCCGTCCATCACTTCCTGCGCGGCCCTTACGATCGGGTCGACTTTTTCACGCGGCAACTGCCCAAGCTCTCCGTTTGCCAATGCCGCGCACTTTTTTAGGATGCCGAGTGCGCGGATAACGGGCCTTCCCCAGCGATAGCGCTCCACACCGATCGGGAAGTTGCGGCGCGATCGCTCCGTCTGGGCGCCCCACAGGCGGTTTGCAGGAACTTCGACCTTTCCCAGTGCGTCTTCTTCGACACGAAACTTCCCTTCGCTGCGGTTTTCAGCTCTCATGTATCTCCTCAAGTAGTGATTCGGAATCCCTGTAAGACACGGATTATTCCAGAGGTTCGCTCGCAACTCGGCATATGGCCAGGTCCTCCTGGCATTGCAAAAAAGTGGGCACAGCCCAGCTCCGTCCGTCACGGGCAATGAATACATCCGCCGCTTCCGGTCCCCAGCTTCCAGCATGGTAGTTGGGAAAATCGGTAGGTTTCACCGACTGCCACATTTCCAGAATCGGGGCGAGCACCCCCCACGCAACCTCGGTTTGATCGGCTCGCATGAACAGGGTAGAGTCCCCCTTAATGATGTCAAGCAGCAGGGTTTCGTATGCTTCGGGGGACCGGGTCCTGAAAGCTTCGCGGTAATAGAACTGCATCATTACCGGTGCAAGAGACATGAACTGCCCGGGGTGCTTCACCTCGAAACGCAGCAGGATGCCTTCCTCGGGCTGAATTGCTATAAGCAGGCGATTCGGCCGTGAAGCAAGGAGCGCCGATGCCGGGAAAGTCTGGTGCGGCACGGGCCTGAAGTGTATGGAAACTTCCGAAATCCTGGCGGGCAGTCTCTTGCCCGTGCGCATGTAAAAGGGCACATCCTGCCAGCGCCAGTTATCCACATAAAGTTTGATGGCGGCAAACGTCTCCGTGGGCGAATCGTGCGCCACGCCCGGCTCCGATCGGTATCCCTTGACATGCTCGTTCTTCATCCATCCGGCCCCGTACTGGCCCCGGACTGCGCTCAGGGGAACCTGTTCGGGATAAATGGCCCGAATAGCGCGGAGCACGTCCACCTTCTTTTGGCGGATTTCGTTGCTGTCGAACGTGACCGGGGCTTCCATGGCAATCAGGCAGAGGATTTGGAGAATGTGATTTTGAATAATGTCCCTGAGTGCTCCGGCATGCTCATAGAAACCGGCTCGATGCCCTACCCCGTCTTCCTCCGCGACGGTGATCTGCACGTGGTCTATGTAGCGGCGGTTCCAAATCGGCTCGAAAAGCGTGTTTCCGAAACGGAAAGCCAGGATGTTCTGTACCGTCTCTTTGCCGAGGTAGTGATCTATCCGGTAGATCTGGCTCTCGTCGAAGAACTCGCTCAGGAGACGGTTGAGTTCCCGAGCCGAATCCAGGTCATGGCCGAAAGGTTTTTCCACAACGATTCGGGAGCCATCCGGGTCATTGTTTAGCCCGGCTCCGGCAAGCCCCTCGGCCACAAGTTTGATCATCCTTGGCGGAAGAGCGAGGTAGTAAATCCGGTTCGCCTTTTCACCCCATTCCTGATCGCAGGCGGAGAGGTCCTTCCCGATCTCTGCAAACGCCTCCTCCTCCTTAAGATCTGCACTGAAGAAAAAAACGTGAGAGACGAAATCACCCCAGTTTTTTTCATCGATCTTACCGCGAGTCGAGAACTTGTCGACCGCTTCCCGCAGGTGCAGGCGGTAGGATTCATCGCTGGATTGTCCGCGGTCTACTCCCAACACCTTGAACCGCTCCGGAAGCCTGCTGTCGATGAAAAGACTATACAGGGCCGGTACCAGCTTGCGTCCTGTGAGGTCTCCTTCTCCTCCGAAGATAACAAATACAGTCGCCGCATTACCGGCCTTGCCGCCCTGGAGCATCAGATTCATTCCTCCTCATTTGCATAGCTAGAGCCCTTGCCTATATCGTTATTGCTCCAATCAACACGCCTCGGCCAAACAGAAGCTGTCACGCTTCTTCTCGATATTCGACATCAGGCTGTCGTAAGGCTTGTTGAACTTTTGTATTCCTTCATCTTCGAGTTGCCGGGTAACCAGGTCCAGGTCTACCCCAAGTTTGGCCAGGCGATCGAGGTTATGGTAGGCTTCATCGAGATTCTTTTCCAGCCGGAGGGCCGGATTGCCGTGATCGCGATAAGCCTCCAGCGTTTTCAAAGGCATTGTGTTGATAGTGTCGTTTCCGATAAGTGCTTCAACGTACTTTATATCGGAGTACTCGGGATTTTTGGTGCTGGTGCTTGCCCACAGGACACGTTGAGTCCTTGCGCCCTGATCGGCCAATTTTTGGAAACGGTCGTCATGAAATATCTTTTTGTACATCTGGTAAGCGATCTTGGCGCTCGATACCGCAATCTGCCCGCGCAGTTTGCGGGCGTCATCCACTTTGATTTTTTCCAACTTCGAATCGATAAGTACGTCGATGCGGCTCAGAAAAAAGCTTGCCACTGACGCAATATTTGCTATTGGCAGCCCTTTGGCCGCCCGGTCCTCCAGGCCGGCTATGTAAGCGTCGGCTACCATCCGATAACGCGACAGACCGAAAAGCAAGGTCACATTGACGTTGATTCCCTCGCTGATGAGCTGCCGGATGGATTGCAGTCCTTCCATGGTCGCAGGGACTTTGATGAAAACGTTAGGGCGAGTGAGGGCCTTCCATAGCAGCCTGGCTTCCCCTAAAGTGCCCTGTATGTCGTGGGCGAGATGCGGATTGACCTCGATGCTCACGAACCCATCATTGCCGTGCAGCCTGTCGAAGGTCGGCTTGAAAGTATCGGCCGTCCTGCCGACGTCTTCAATCGTCAGCGCCTGGTAGATTTCTTCGACGCTCTTTCCCGCGTACGCAAGAACGCGAATAACGTCATCGTAGTCATCGCTGCCTTCTATTGCCTCGTCGAAGATAGCAGGGTTGGATGTAACTCCGCGCAGTCCGTCCTCCTCGATCAATCGCTGCAAACCGCCGGACTCGATCAGATGGCGGTGAATATAGTCAAGCCATACACTCTGGCCGAAAAACTCCAATTTACGTAGGGGATTTTCGTTCATTTCTTTTCCTCCACTGCTTTCCATTTACTGGGCGGTCGGACCGCCGGCCAATACTTAAACCAGCGCCGAAAGCGCTCATCTTCTTTAAAGCACGCGTTATAAGAATTCATCTTACAGATCATTGGCCGGCTCATAGCCGGCCACTCGGCCGGCCAGGCATATCAGGTTCATGCGGAATTCTTTCTGACCACTGACCGCTGACCACTGACAACTGAATTATTGAGTGCCTTGTGAGGTTTTGCTCTTATGTCTCCACATGAGCTCTTTAACCTTGGAGACTATCGATTTTTGAGAAATCTCCTCGTAATCGAGAAGCTCCTGCGGCTGGCCGCTCTTGGGCATTTTGCCCACCGCCAGGGAATAGACCGGCACGGTCAACGGCACAAGAGCGCTCCTCACTGCTTCACCGATCCCTCCTTCGGGGTAATGGTCTTCCACGGTGATGATAAAATCGGTGCTGCCTGCCGCATCGCGCAGTGTCGCTTCGTCCAGCGGCTTTACGGTGTAGAAGTCGATCACGCGAATATGAATGCCCTGTTCCTTCAGGTCCTCATAGGCTTTCAGCGCCTCATGAACAGTGATTCCCGCTGCGGCGACCGTTGCAACATCCCCGTCGCTTTTTCGCAGAATTTTGCTCCCACCGATGGCGAAGGACTCATCCGCGCCGTATACAATAGGAGTGGCCGCCCGCGTGGTCCGAATGTAGACGATCCCCTTGTGTCCCGCGGCCTGCTCGACCAACGCTTCGGTTGAAACTGCATCGCACGGATAGAGCACAACGCTGTTCAGAATGGCCCGGAACATGGCGATATCCTCCAGGCCCATCTGGGAAGGCCCGTCCTGCCCGATGGATACACCGGCATGGGACCCGACGAACTTTATGTTTGCATCGGAGTACTGGCTCATCCTGATCTGGTCGAATGCGCGGCTGAAAAATGCCGCGAAAGTGGACACGAATGGAATTTTCCCGCGCCGCGCAAGGCCCACCGCGGCTCCAACCATGTTCTGCTCGGCGATAAACATTTCAAAAAAACGGTCCTGATGGGCTTTCTTAAATATTGCAGCTTCGGTTGAATTGCTTACTTCCGCGTCCAGGCTCACTATTTGCGGGAACTGCGGATAGATGCGCTCGAGGGCCGTTCCGTAAGCCATCCTCGTGGCGACCGGCTTATCCATGGGATAATTCACTGAACCTGCCTGCTCCGGATTAATCGAAGGCGGTTGCAGGTCTTCAGGACGGGCAATATCGCCGCGCACCGAACGGTCTATCTCCCCGAGTTCCTTTAACGCCTTTTCGAGATCGTCCTTCTTTAGGGCAACTCCGTGCCAGCCGTTCTTATTCTCCAGAAAGGAAACGCCTTTCCCTTTGATCGTTTTGGCGACAATCATCACGGGCTTTTCAGAATTAAACGCTGCGTCGAAGGCGCTAAGTATCTCGGCATAGGAATGACCGTCGATTATCACTGTTTCCCAGCCGAAAGCCCCGATCTTCCGGGCATAGGTCTCAACATCCCAACCGTACATGGTCTCGCCGCGCTGGCCAAGCCGGTTAACGTCGATCACCGCCACAAGATTGTTGAGTTTGTACCAGGACGCGATCTGGATCGACTCCCATTGGGAGCCTTCCGCCATTTCGCTGTCCCCCAGCAGGACATAAGTTCGATAGGGAAGCTTATCGAGGTATTTCGCATTTAGCGCCATTCCCACACCGATTGAAAGCCCCTGCCCCAAAGATCCGGTCGCGGCTGCGGTATAGCGGAATGAAGCCGTCGGATGGCCCTCGAGAGGACTCCCAAACTTTCTATACGTCATCAGTTCTTTTTCGCTGACCGCCCCAGCCGCCGCCCACAGGGAATAAAACAGCGGAGAGGCATGGCCTTTGCTGAAAATGAGCCGGTCGTTATTTGGGTTATCGGGATTTTCAAGGTCGTATCTGAAGGCGCCGCCAAAGAGAAGTCCGCTCATCAGTTCGGTTGCCGAAAGGGAAGAGGTGGGATGGCCCGAACCGGCTTCTGTGGTCATAACAAGAGAGTAATACCGGATAAGCTTGCTTATTTTCTCCAATTTATCGATTTTATCGCGATCCTGCATTTTGAACTCCTCAACAACCTTTGAAAATTTGGGGGGACAACCTGGTACCGTATAGCAGTCATATTTTCGGACATCTATGCTTTTACTATAATCAGGGCTTTGGAATATTGCCGAAAAAATAGTCAACCGCGGCAATAGTGACGCTTCAGCTTTCGTCGGCCCGTCTCCCCTCTCTGTGTCCGTCTTTTCCCGCTATGCCTCACCGTGTGTGCTTTTCTCGGCAATCAATGATTATCATTGATTTACGATTTTCGATCTTGGAAACTGTTTTCCAGTGAAGTTTTGGACGGATCAATTCAAAGAAGGCGGGAGTTTGGCCACCGTTTCATGAATTTTACGCGGAGGGAGCTGTGAAAAGAGTTTTGCAAAGCATTGTATTGGTAATTGCAATAGTTCTGGCGTTCCATGTTTCTGCCTGGGCCGGCTGCAGACTCGACTGCGGCAATGAATACGCAAGAGGAGTTCATGTATGCCAATTTGTCCACCCTGACCCTTTGGATTTTGCCGACCTGGAGACGTGCGTCGGAAACTCGCAGGATGTATATAATAAGTGTATTGCCGGTTGCGTATATGCCCCCTGGCCGTAGACACACTTTTCTAACCCTGTCGAAAGACCACGGCTTCGAACCTCTTCTGCCTTTCAGCCGAACCGGGCGCCGTGGCAGGGCTGCCCACAAGAGGCCTTATATCTTCGATCCGGTCTTTGGGATCGGGGTGGGTTTTGGCAAAATCCATACCCCCGGGCTTGAGCTGTCTTTTCATTTCCGTAAGCATGACGATGAGGGCGCCGGGGTCATATCCAACGCGCTGTAGAATAGTCACGGCCCCCTTGTCGGCCTCCCGCTCGAGGTCGCGCGAGTAACCGCTCTTCATAAGGGTGGAGGTGATATCGGTGACCGATCCTCCAAATGCTTCGGTGAGTTGGGAAAGTTGGGCCGGTCCATAAGATCTTGCCGCCTCGCCTGCCATTATGGCGAATGCATTCGTAAGTCGACTGTTCTTGATCGACTTGAGACCGTGTTTGCCCACGACATGAGATATTTCGTGTGCAAGCACAGCGGCAAGGGCGTCTTCAGTCTTGCACACCCGTATCATCCCGCGAGTTATAAGAATCAAGCCGCCCGGGGCTGCAAATGCGTTAATTTCGGGTGAGTCCAGCACGAGGAAATGATACCCGCCAAAAGTTTCCGGCCTGTCAGAAGCCTGGGCAAGGGTCTGGCCAAGGGTATTCAGATAGAAGTTCAGCCCGTCGTTGGTATAGGGCGGATATGTCGAAAGGACGTTTGCGGCCACGGCCCTGCCTATGTAGTATTCCTGCTCGGGGGTGATGTCCTGAAAAGATTTGCCTAACTCAACGGCCGCTTTCAGCGCAGACCCGGCCGGACCGGGCAGCACACTGCCCCCTATGCCGCCGACGACGTCTGAGAGTCCGGAATTCGCCCTTTCACACGGCCAAAAGAGTAATACCGCAAAAAAACAGAAAAAAATGACGAGCCAAACTTTCGAAGGTATTTTAAGGAGACTCATTTCCTGCCTCCTTCCGTGGGTTTTACCCTCCCATCGTCGAGGAAACTTATCATCTGGTCCCTGGTTATTCTGATGCCTTCCATGCGATCGACCCAGGTATAGTCAACTCTCGCGTTATTTCTTTTATATTGCGCTTCTACGTCCGAGTTGAAGCCCTTTCCCGCAAGGGCTACTTCCTGGCTGCTCGCAGCGGATTGAGTCTGTGCGCCGGGATTCAGCACCACTTGCTTGGTGGTGAGCGCTGACGAATGTATCCATCCTCTCAGGTTCTTCGACGAGCTTTTTACGTCAAACCAGTCCCCCTGTTTCTGCATGGTCTCAACGCGCTCGCCGTAAGCAACAGGTCCCACGATAGATCCAAGAAACGAGGGCGCCGACCGAAGCTGTCCTTCTTTTACCTGAACGCTCATCATTCCTGAATCGGACCAGACGGCCCCGGCCATGGCCGCGACGAACCCAACAGCAAAAACGATTCTCCTGAATCTCATTTTCACCTGCCTGTTTGAGGGTAAATTATTTTGGATCGCCGAAGATTTTCTGATATCACGTACCACAATACCCGTCTACTTTTCCAGCCTCTTTTTCAGGCTTTTTGGAAAGCTCCCGCGTAGGAGATTCAAGGATTGGCGGTTAGGCCGGGGAGGAACAGGATCTGCCCGGGAGGGAAGGGATAAAAGGTCTCGGTGGCTTACAGCATGCGAAAAATGAAAATGGAGGAAGTAGCCCTGGCGTTGAAATGGGCGTAGATCGAGGGATGGAACTCCGGAGTTAACGATGCCAAGTGCTTTTTCGCTGCAGACCCCAACGGATTTTTGTTGGGCGAACTCGGAGGCGAACCGATCGGCAGCATCTCGGCGGTGAAATAAGATTTCGCTTGAGCGGACCTTCGGGGTCACTACGTTTGAACTTGGCCAGGGTAGTATTTCCTCGGTAATCGAAGCTTAACCTCCGCCGCCTGGACCCCATGGTTTTCGTTGACAATTGCCGCCGTCATGGTACAAATGAGATTGATTACTCACGGTTTTTTTGTGTCCAGTTAACGGCAAAAGGGCGAAATAACTTGAAGGGATCGGTTTTGACCGAGTTTTTTCAAACTTCATTTCAAATCGCCACGGTTGCCGGTATTACGACGCGTGCAGGTGGGATTGCTCATTCTTCCTTGACTGCTCAATAAATCCCGTTCCCTCGATCTCCCTCTCAAAGCTGCGGCTCAATATCGCGTCGAGTCCAGTCTACGACATCCACGCCACAAAAGCGGCGATTCCTGCATTGTTTTTGACCCGATGTTAAAGGGCGAGGTCCGCGCGGATTACATCGATTATCACGTGCGGGTTGCGCGACCAGCCTTTGGCATTCTCCAGGTTCGGGAAAATTCAATCCCGAAAACGCCGGCTTTCCTATCCATGCAGGCGCAATGCGTCCCTTGCTAGATGGTTTTAATCGAAAATTTCCAAACGTCAGAGGAGGAACGGACATGAGCCACCAACTCTTTGATCTCAGTGGGCGAGTAGCCTTGGTGACCGGCGCATCCAAAGGTCTGGGCAAAGCCATCGCTTTGGCGCTCGCCAGTGCAGGGGCCGATCTTGCCTTGCATGCCCGTAATGTCGACGATCTGAAAATCGTCAAGTCGCTCATAGAGGAGCAGGGCCGCCGGGCTGAAATCTTTTGCACCGACGTACTGGATAAAGCATGCATCGATGAGAGCGTTGCTTCGACGCTGGAGTCATTCGGCCAAGTCGATATTCTCGTGAATAATGCCGGGGTCAATGTTCGCAAGCCGGTACTCGAACTCTCGCCCGATGAATGGGACCTGGTCCTCAATACCAATCTTCGCGGCTACTTTCTTATGGCCCAGGCAGTAGTCCCCGCAATGTTGTCGCGAGAGAGCGGAAAAGTAATCAATGTAGCCTCAATTTTGGGGGCGGTCGGCCTCCCTACTCAGTTGGCTTACGCTTCGAGCAAGGGGGGCGTAGTGCAAATGACCAAGGTGATGGCCCTGGAATGGGCCAGGCATGGAATACATGTCAACGCCATCGCCCCGACGTACTTCGAAACCCCCCTCGTCGCTCAGTTGCGTAACGATCCGGAGCGCTATCAGTTCATCGTGGACAGAACTCCCGCCGGTCGTTGGGGCCAACCGGAGGAACTCGCCGGGCTGGTAATATTCCTCGCCTCGCGGGGTTCTAATTTCATTACCGGCCAAACCATCTTCATCGATGGCGGGTGGACGATCTGGTAGCGACGCGTAAAACATAATTTCCTACAACTTGCGAGGTTGCGATGGAATCTTTTTATGAGCATAGACCATGGAACAGGACCTATCCGGAATGGATGGAGACTTCTGTATCGATTTCAGAGGCCACAATCCTCGGGGAATTTTTGAATGCTCACCGCTGTGGACCGGAAAATCCCTGCGTTTGCTATTTCGACAGGGTCTACACCTATCGGGAAATTCATTATATGGCTGCCGCTCTGGCGAGAGGACTGGAAAAAATAGGGGTGGGAAAGGGGGACCGGGTCCTGCTGGATATGCAAAATATCCCCCAGGCGATCTTCGTTCCTCTGGCGGTGTGGATGCGCAGAGGGATCGTGGTCCCGGTGAACCCGATGTATACGGCAAGAGAACTGAAATACTATATCGAGGATTCCGGGGCGAAGGTGCTGATCTGCCAGGACGATGTTTACCAGACTATGGTAAAGGGGGCTGTTGAGGGGCGGGAAGACCTCACCGTGATGGTCACCTCGCCGCTGGACCTGCTGGGCGTAGAGGAAGGACTCACAGTTCCTTCCCAATTGTGCGACACTAAGAAGATCGCGCTGCCCGCAACACTGGACCTTATGGATATGGTCCGCGACAATATGGGTCTTGAAACCTCTGTTTTAGAGCCGGCTCCGGATGATCTCGCCTACCTTGTTTATACCTCCGGGACTACCGGACCGGCCAAAGGCGCCATGATCTCTCATGGCAATGTCGTCCACAACTGCCATGTCTATGAGATTGCCTGCCGGTTGGATCGAACCGATACCGTTCTGGGTGTTGCGCCCCTTTTCCACATTACCGGTATCGTAGGCCATTTAGGCATCTCCTTCCATCTGGGAATCCCGCTGGTTATCTGCAACCGTTTCGTTGCCGCCGATGTGCTTCGACTGATCGAAAAGTATCGGGTTACCTTCACCGTGGCTGCGATTACCGTTTATATAGCTCTTTTGAATTACCCCGACCTTCACAAATTCAATATTTCTCATTTCAAAAAGGCTTACAGCGGAGGCGCCCCGGTATCGCCCGCCACTGTGCAAAAGTTCCATGACGCTCTCGGACTGACCATTCACAACGTGTACGGCCTTACTGAAAGCTCCTCGCCTGCAACTATCACTCCTCTGGGGTTGGAAGGACCCGTCGATGCTGAGACCGGAGCGCTTTCGGTCGGCCTGATCGTGCCGGGGCATGAAGCCTGGATTGTGGATGTATCCGATTCAAATCGTGAACTGCCTTTGGGGGAAGAGGGCGAGTTGGTGCTGCGGGGGCCGGGCATCACCTGCGGCTATTGGAACAAGCCCGAGGAGACGTCCATGGCTATTAAAGACGGACGTTTTCTAACGGGCGACGTGGCGAAAATCGATGCTCAGGGATGGTGTTACATCGTTGACCGGAAGAAGGACCTGATCAACGCGTCGGGTTTCAAAGTCTGGCCCAGAGAAGTGGAAGACATTCTTTATCGGCACCCGGCCGTCAAGGAGACGGGCGTAGTCGGCATCCCCGATCCTTATCGCGGAGAAACTGTCAAGGCGTTCGTCTCTTTGAGAGAAGAGTGCAAGGGGAGCACCACCCCGGAAGAGCTGGTTGATTTTTGCAAACAACAACTGGCGGCTTACAAGTATCCGCGTATCGTCGAAATTATCGATGAGATCCCAAAGACAATCACGGGCAAAATACTGCGCCGCAATCTGAGGCAGACCTGACACGACATCTATTGCAAGTAGAAAAAAAGCCGGATAGCCGGCTGGCCGCTGCGATCGTGTGAAGGGGTGTCGTAATAAACCATCAGACCCATAAGGAGAACGAAGATGGCTGAACGCGTAAAAACAGTATGGGGATACCGGCACCTGATACTCGGCATTATATGGCTGCTATATCTGATCAACTATTTCGACCGGATAAGCGTGCTGACATTCCTTCCCTATATTCAAAAAGATCTCTCATTGACCGCTGTGCAAATCGGGTGGCTGGGTTCAATATTTTTTTTCGGCTACTCGCTTGCCCAGTTTATGGCTGGATATCTGGCTGACAGAATCGGGCCGAAGAACACCATGAACATCGCAATCTGGGTCTTCACACTGATAACATTTATTACCGGCTTCGTTCGAAACTATACGCAGTTCATTCTTCTTCGCCTGGGTCTGGCCGTAGGCGAAGGGCAGCATTTTGCTCCCGCCCTTAGAATGATTGCGAACTGGTTCCCAAGACATGAGAAGGGCAGGGCGAGCGGCTTCTTTTCCACCACCTGGGCAGTCGCCCCGGCGATCGTTCCTATTCTGGTCACTCAGCTTGCAGCTGGTTTTTTCGGCGGAGCCTGGCGGCCGGTGTTTTTCGTTCTGGCCGCTCCTGGTCTGCTCGGCATCTTCCTGCTCCGGAAATTCACCAATGACTCTCCCAAAGCGATGTACGAAAAAGGAAGGATGAAAAAGGAAGAGTACGACATGATCACCTCCTCGGTAGACGTGGAAGCAAGCGAGCACGGGAAAACCTACAGCACCAAAATGTTTTTGACCGATGTACAGTTCTGGCTCTATGTAACAGGGCTGTTCATCGTGCTCATGATTTACTGGGGAATGACTACCTGGATCAGCACGTTCCTGGTCAAACAGCACGGATTGAATCTGAAGACCATGGGCTTTTATGCATCGCTGCCGTATGTCGTGGCTTTCTTCTCGATGTATCTCGGCGGGTGGATGGCCGACAATTGGTTCGGGGGAAAGCCCAAGGTGGTAACTATAATTTCCTTCCTGGGATGTATTCCGGCACTTTACATGATCGGGCATGTTGCCAAGGGAAATACTTCGATGCTGCTGCTATGCCTGGCGCTTGGAGGTTTTTTTGTCAACCTGTCATGGGGCATGATGTATGCCTTCCCCTCGTGGCGCTATCCCAAGGAACTGGTCGGCCGCGCCGTCGGAGTTTCCAACGGCATTGGGCAGTTCGGGGCTTTTTTGTCACCGATGATTGCCGGTTACCTGGTCGTAACGCTGCCTGACAATTCTTTCGATTTCGGCAATGTTTTCCTGTTCTGGTCGGCACTGGCAGTGGTCGGAGCAATCGGTATCTCGTTCCTGAAGGAAGAGTCCCTTGAGGAAACGGTCGAACCCTCAGCCGTCCGGCCCGCTCTTGCAGGGGAATAGCAATCCGGGTGTCAGTCTTCAGTGGTCGGAAACGTTTTTTCTCTGACGACCGACCACTGGTCACTGACAACTGTTAAGCTCCGGATGTGAGAAAATGGTTTCTCTGAAAACTCAGTCCTCCGTCCTCAGTCCACAGTCCTCCCTTCAGTCCTCCGTCCTCAGTCATCAGTCCTGCGTCTTGCACGAAGCTCTTGCATTTAAATCAGGGTTCGTGTTTATTAATATTTCTCTCGAAAATCTTTTGAGGATAGCAGTTATGATTGAGCTGCTTCAGCGGTTGCCCATCTTTTCCTCTCTCAATAAGAAGGAAATCAAATTTCTGACGGAAATCGCCAGGTCTATTGAGTATCCGCCCGATACCATTCTTTTGCGTGAAGGCGATAGAGGAAACTGCCTGTATATCATCCTGGAAGGCCGGCTCGAGATTTTAAAATCCCTCGGCACAACGGGCGAGTACGTCCTTGGGGTTCGCGGACCGGGCGAATATATTGGGGAAATGTACCTTTTCAACCCTGAAAGAGCAAGGACTGCAAGTGTAAGGTCCGTCTGCCCGGTGCATTTGTTGCAAATATCCACGGAAGATTTCCAGGCCCTTTTGGACCGGCGGCCTGATTTGGAATATTCGTTGGCATGCGGGATAACTCAGCGGCTGATCGACACCGAAATGATGCTTCTTAGAACGATTGCCGACAAGGACCGCAAACTGGCCCATGCGCTGACGACAACCAGAGACCGCCAATCAGACGAGCCCGATAATCTCAAACGACATTATCCCCCTTTGGAAGTAGAAGACCAAAAGCCTGGGAAGGGGACAGGGGCCCTCCCGATTCGGATCAAGACTTTCGGCAATTTCCGGGTTTATCGGGGTGAAACCAAGGTCGCTGATGAGGACTGGAAAGCCAGACCTCCAAAATTATTGCTGAAGGCGCTGATAGCGCGCGGAGCGTCTGGGGTCCCCAAGGATCTGGTCAGTGACGATCTCTGGCCTCAGGCATCGCCCGATTCTACTGAAAGACAGTTCAAAGTGGCTCTGCACCGGTTGCGGCATGCTCTTGAACCCTCTATCGGAACATCCCGCCGCTCGTCCTACGTGATCTTAAAAGATAATTTGGTCTCGCTCAGACAAGATCTTTGCCGCACGGACGTGGATGAATTCCTGTCACTGCAAAAACAGGGAAAAAAGGCGGAAGAAGCAGGAGACGAGTCTCGATCAATCACTTGTTACACCTCGGCAATCGATCTGTACAAGGGGGATTTTCTCGCCGAGGACCTCTATGAACCTTGGGTCGAAGTTAGAAGATACCAGTTGCGCACTATGTATATCGACCTGTTGTACCGCACGGCTGCTTTGTATGAGGCGCAGGGGAAGTCCAGGAAAGCTTCCGAGCACTATAAAATGATAATCAAAACCGATCCCATCTGCGAAGCGGCTTGCCAGAAGTTGATGCTTATCTACTCAAATTTGGGCATGCGAGCGGAAGCATTGAAGGTTTACGAAGATTGCAGGAAGGCGCTTGAACGCGAAATTGGAGTGGAACCGGGGAGGCTGACTGTCTCCATATACAAAAGAATAATGGAAGTTCCCTGATTCTGTATTTCTTATGTCGGTATGAGTTTGAACAGCGCCCCGATTGCCGCAGCTTCCTCTTTGCTCAATTCTCCGATCTGCCCCCTTCTCTCAGCCATGCTCCGAAAACGCGTAAAGTCCGTCGGCAGGGTCTCGTTGTCCACCAGGAAGGCGATCTTCTGGATAATTCCACGAATTTCTTCCGGGCTTCTTACCCTTCCAACGGTCTTGACAAAATATTCAATTTTGATTTTCCCTTTGGCGGCATTATATTCCAAATCTTTCACACGATGGAGCGCAAGGATTGCATAGTCGCCGAGGGCTTGCCAGAAAACTTCATCATAGCCCCGCCATGTAGGCAAATATAAGCGATACAAAGAGGGCCTTTGCTTCCCGACTATTAGAACGGCTTTATAAAGCACGACCGGTACTTGTTCGACTTCTTCGTTGCTTATGCTTTCGAGCAGTTCGAACATCACCCGCCTTTGTCGCTTGCGCAGGCGCTTATCGAATTGCTCAAGCAGTCCGCCTTGACCCGGGATAGTGCCCACGGTTTCCAAAACTTTTTGAATTGCCGTATCCATACCGTTCCTCCCACGGAACAGAAATCGTGTCCACGCCGATAAGACTCAGTCTAGCATTTTTGCTTCCACACGTTTTGTATCTTTTTTGTAACCTGGCCCGAATTAGACCTTCCACCGTAATTCACACTACCATGCAGCATGCGATGAACAACAGGGGAAACGAGTGAGCGAACGGAATTTTAAGATCGTCTCACGATTCAGAAAAGGAGGCGTCATGAGGAAGCTAATATTTATGATAATCACAGCGATCCTTTTCACGATTCCTTCTTTTTGCAGGGCTATGGATTTCTATCAAACGCCTTCCGCACCCGGCTGTAACTTTTCTGTAACTACTCTTGCGCTAATGCTGGCGGAAAAGCTGGAGGGGCTTGAACAGGACTGGGGACTGGGTGAAAGCGAGGTGATTCGACACAGGAAGGCGGCAACCTTCGGCTCTGTGCGCCATGGACATATAGGCTGACGCAGATTGAAGAGGAATAAACCTGTGGCATTAACTCTGGAATTGGTTGGGCAACCGAAAGGAGAAAAAACTATGAGAATCAAAGAATTTCTTAAACGCACTCTGATTGGATTACTCGTTGTGATGATGGTCCCGTTCGGAGCGCTTTCACAGGAAACAACTTCAGGCAAGGCATTCAGCGAGGCTGAACTCGACCAGATGCTCGCCCCAATCGCGTTGTATCCGGATTCGCTGCTCGCGCAAATCCTGATGGCTGCGACCTTCCCGAATCAGGTCATGGAAGCGGACCGCTGGTTGAAGCGAAACGCCAAACTGTCGGGAGACAAGCTCAACAACGCACTGGATACGATGGACTGGGACCTGAGCGTGAAGGCGCTGGCGCCCTTTCCACAGGTGGTCTCGATGATGGCTGAACAGTCTGCGTGGACGCAAAGAATGGGGGAAGCTTTCGTCGCTCAGGAAGCAGATGTTATGGCCTCCATTCAGAGACTGCGCTCGAAAGCCTACGCTGCCGGAAATCTCAAATCCAGCGACGAACAGAAGGTGGTGGTCAAGGGTGAGACTGTCGAAATTGAACCGGCCAGTCCGCAAGTTGTCTATGTGCCCCGCTACGACCCGGTGGTCGTGTACGGAGCATGGTGGTGGCCGGCATTTCCTCCCGTCGTCTATTACCCGGCTTTCCCCGTGGTGGACGTTGCCGTGGGAGTGTTCGGGTTTTGGGGTGCGGTAGCCGTGGGACCGGTCTGGGGCTGGGGTTGGGGCGCCTGGAACTGGGGCGGCGGATTCATGGATGTCAATGTCAACCGAAATATCAATATCAATAGCAACACCAATATCAATAGAAACTTCAATACCACAAACGCAAGTAATGCCGCAGGCAAAGGAGGCGCTGCCGGTAAGGGCGCTAATGCCGGTCGTGGAGGTGGATCGCGCGGCGGCACAGGCGGCCGTGGCAGCGCCGCTAATGCCGGTCGCGGTGGAGGAGGGTCTCGCGGCAGCTCAGCGCACAGTGGCGGCAGTTCGCGCGGCGGCGGGTCTCACAGCTCGGCGCGTAGCGGAGGCTCCCGCAGCGGCGGGTCTCACAGCTCAGCGCGTAGCGGAGGTTCACGCAGTGGCGGGTCTCGCAGCTCGGCACGTAGCGGAGGCGGCTCCCGCAGTGGAGGGTCTCGTAGCTCAGCCCGCAGTGCTGGTTCTCGTAGTGGCGGCTCTCGCGGCAGCTCCATGCGTAGCGGCGGAGGTTCTCGCAGCAGCGGCTCTCGCAGCTCGGCACGGAGCGGAGGCGACTCCCGCAGTGGCGGGTCCCGTAGTTCTATGCGCAGTGGAGGCGGTTCCCGTGGCGGAGGTATGCGTTCCGGAGGCGCGCGTGGTGGTGGCGCCAGAGGAGGCGGTAGTCGTGGTGGCGGCGGACGCAAAAGATAAACGTCAATAGTGAATGAAAGAGTTATTCCTCACGCGGAAGCGCAGAGAAAACCAATCCCGCGCCTTGGGGACTCAGCGTCTCCGCGTGAGCCGGCCATAAGCGCCCTACCCTGGAGGACTGAGAAAGAAGCATATCACTTACTCAGTCCTCAGTCCTCAGGGGGTAGGGGGCTCATGTTCGTATGAGCCGAACTCGGCATGGACAGCAGCACCTGTTCGATGAAATATTAAGCATCGTCTGCCCGGGAAATCGTGCTATGATTTACATGGCGTCGACAGTAAGGTTTTGCCTTGATGAAGAGAAAACTTGTCGAAGGTTTCCTGATAGGGACGGCTGCGGCTTTTGCCGCACTCATCGTTTGGCATGCAGGTATCCTGGACAGGCTGGAGCACGCTACCTGGAGCTGGCGGGAACAATCTTTTGCCGCCCCCGGCCCGGCAACCGGCAGGATCAAACTGGTGCTGCTCGACCAGCATAGCCTCGATTGGGGCAAGAAGCAGATCGGTGTGTCCTCATGGCCCTGGCCGCGTGAGGTCTATGCACCCCTTATCGATTTCTGCGCAAGGCACGGAGCAAAAGCGGTAATCTTCGACGTCCTCTACTCCGAACCTTCCCCTTATGGAGTGGCCGACGACAAGGCGCTCGCAGACGCAATAGGTAGAGCGCCATCCTTTGTTGGATCGTTGTGCCTGCATCGGGAAGCTGCCTTTTCCAATTCATGGCCCGCTTTCGTCCCTGACCGGCCCTTGTTTAACATAGCTAATTCTCACGATCGCGACACAGGTCCGGACACCAAGAGATGGGGCAGGCTTTCGGCCACTTTCCCGATCGAAGAAATAGCTTCAAACGCCACTGTGCTCGCAAACGTGATAGAAGACCCCGATCTGGACGGGGTGTTCCGCAGGGCGAACCTGTTTCGCCTGTTCGAGGGTAAAACGGTGCCATCTGTCGGGTTCGCCGCTTTTGGGACCTCATGCGTAAACAGTGCTGATGGAAACAGTTCAAAATCGCCTCCGTACGCATGCTCGGGGAAGCTTACAGGCGAAGGATCCGGCCTTGCCTCCGGTCTTTTTGGAACGACCCGTCTCGATATTTTAGGCAGAAGTATTCCCCTTGACCGTGACGGCAAATTGATTTTACGCTTTCGCGGCACATCTGCAGTGTTCGAATCCTACAGCGCTGCCGCTGTAATTCAGTCGGAGATAGATGCGCGGGCGGGCGGTAAAGAAACAGTCGACGGCGCATCATTTAAAGACGCGTATGTCTTTTTCGGCTTCAGCGCCCCTGGCCTTGTCGATCTCAGGCCCACGCCGCTCAGCGGCGACTCCCCCGGGGTCGCAATCCATGCCACCCTCCTGGATAATCTTCTTACGGGCGATTTCCTGCGTGATACTCCACCAGGCGCAGTTATCCTGTCAACATGGATGCTGGCTGTTCTGGCAGCCGTTTCGATAGTTTTGTTTGCAACACGCATTTGGCATAGTGTCCTCGGGATCGTCCTGTTTGTCCCCTTGCCCGTCGTGATCGGCTTTGCCGTTTATCCACTCGGCTTCTGGCAGCCTGTTGTAGTCCAGGAAAACGCCGTGCTGGCAGCCCTTGCGGGGGCCGTAGTCCTCAACTATGCTACCGAGGGCCGCAAGAAAGCATTCATCAAGAAGGCTTTCAGACACTATCTCAGCCCGGCGGTAATCGAACGCATCTTGGAAGACCCATCGCAGCTCAAGCTTGGCGGAGAGCGCAAGGAGCTTTCAATCTTCTTCTCCGACCTCGAAGGTTTTTCCACAATTTCGGAGAAGCTTGACCCGGAGAGTCTGACCAAACTCCTGAATCTCGTCCTGTCCGACATGACCGACATAATTCTCGATGAGGGCGGTACTCTCGATAAGTACGAAGGGGACGCGATCATCGCTTTCTGGAATGCTCCTCTCGACCAGCCCGATCACGCCGAACGCGCTTGCCGCGCGGCCCTCAGATGCCAGCAGAAGATTCGCGAACGTCATGACAAGTACGGCAGGCTGGCCGGCGGACCAATTCGGATGAGGATCGGCATAAATACAGGAGCCGTAGTCGTTGGCAACATGGGGTCCGCCAGGCGCTTCGACTACACGGTGCTCGGGGATGCCGCTAACCTCGCCTCGAGACTCGAAGGGGCAAACAAATTCTTCGGCACTAAAACAATGGTCTCAGGCCAAACATGGGCAAAGACGTCGGGTAAATTTTCAGGAAGGAAGCTGGGCTTCATCCGGGTGGTAGGACGCGGCGCCCCCGTACAGGTATTCGAGCCTGCAGGTTTTGAAGCGGAAGCTGACGAACACCACCAAAGATTCGACCATGCTCTTGCCTGCTGCCTGGAAAAAAAATGGGGCGAAGCCTTAGAACTGTTCGAAAGCCTGAGCGACGACCCTGTAGCAAGGGTCTACGCCAACCATCTCCACGACATTCTCGGCAACCCCGGCAGGGATTGGGACGGGATCTGGAACCTTGAGCGTAAATAGAGGCCGGGGGTAGGGATCCCCCAAAGACAGAGGGCGCGAATTGGTAATGAGGCCCCCCGGTCCGACGCCGGATTCTAAGTGTGTTGTAATCTCGAAGACGGAGAGCGGAGGGACATGAAAAACTGTTACGAAAAGCTGCATTCTTATGTAGGCGCGCGCCATGCGCGCGATGAAAACCCTAAAGCTGAAACGCACTCGAGAGCACGGCGCGCTCCTACCTTGATGTCGCGTGTCTTTTCATGGTTTCCGGGTGTCCCGAAGGGACATGGAAAGTGGCTTAGAAATTCGTCAGTTCCCCCTCATCAAAAGGGATCACCTCTTCCGGCCGCTTCTCGGCTGTTTTGACCTGGTGCTCTTTTCCATCGTCTTTTTCAACATGAGCGCCGCCGGTATTCTTCCTTGCCGCAAACACCTTGGGATGGATTTCGCTGCTGCCGGCCATATCTGCCCTTTCGGCCCCGCCGGCCCCTCTACTTGCGCCTTCCTTCTTCGATCCGTCAACCATGGACACTAAATCACTAACATATGCCTTCATCTGTTCAGCCTGGGAATTCATCTCCTCGGAGGCGGCAGCCGACTCCTCGGCACTTGCCGAATTGCTTTGCACGACCTTATCGAGTTCTGTGACCGCTTTGCTCACCTGCCCGATTCCCTGGGCCTGCTCGTTGGAGGCCGCCGCGATCTCACTTACCAATTCTCCCGATTTTGAAACGGTCGTTGAAACGGAATTGAATTCTGCGTTGGTCGCAGTAACCAGAGCAGAGCCTTCCTTAACCGTTTTTACAGTTCCCTCGATAAGGTTGGCCGTGTTCTTTGCGGCCTCCGCAGCGCGCATGGCGAGGTTTCTCACCTCATCGGCCACGACCGCAAATCCCGCCCCTGACTCGCCCGCCCTTGCCGCCTCGACCGCTGCATTGAGGGCAAGAAGGTTCGTCTGGAAGGCTATTTCGTCAATGGTTTTGATGATCTTTTGGGTCTCCAGATTTGCCTTGGTGATCTGCCCCATGGACTCGGTAAGCTGGATCATGGACTGGTTCGCTTTTCCAACGGCGTGCCTGGCTTCGGCCATCAGTTGATTGGCCTGGGTGGCATTTTCGGCATTCTGCTTCGTCATAGTCGAAATTTCTTCCAAAGAGGCGGTAGTCTCCTCTATAGAAGCGGCCTGTTGCGCTGCTCCGTCGGCGAGTTGCTGGCTTGCGTGCGACACCTGGCTGGAAGCCGAGGCGACCTGGTCGGCGCCGTCCCTGAGCCCGGCAATGGATTTCCGCAGCGAGCCGTTGATCGACTTCGATATGGCGAAGCCGAGGCCGCCGAGGATGAGAATTGCGCAAATAGATACAGTCAGGCTGATCGAATCCGCCGCTTTGTTGCTCTTCTCGATGATTGTTTTTGAAGATTCAAATATATTTTTTGATTTCTGCTGTATCTGCGTAGCTGTAAGACGCAGTGCCTTCTGATAATCGTTATTCTTGCCCCATTGGTCAAAAATAGCGTCTTCGATGCGAACGATTTCACTCAACAAAGATTCGGAAACCTTCCACGATTGATTGAATTCCTTCATGGTGGAAACCGTTAATCCGACATTTTTCTTTTTCAGGTCCACTTTCTTTTCGATGGCCTGCCGTGCTTGATGGTATTTCGAGGCGTCGCCATGAAGCAAAAGGTCCTGGATATTCATTATCCTGTCTGAAAACAGCACCAGGACGTCGCTCAGTTCTTTGCGCAATGCATTCTTGTCGAAAGGCAGGAATTCACCCTTCATATTGAGCAGGGCTTCTTCTGATTCTATGGTATCGATGACTTTTTTCCCATTAGCGCTGGCCGATTCGATTTTGGCGAAAAGATCGGCTTTGGCTTTGCTTATGTCATCGAGGCCCTTGGCCATGTTTTGAAAGATGCGCGCGTGTTCCGCTTCCGTCTGAGACATCTCAGACGCGTCACTGGTTATCCCGGAGCCGACATCGAATGACTTTATCCGGGTGAGGGCCTCATTGAGCCCCCGCCGGTAATCGTCCAAACCCGACAGCTCCTTTGAATCCAGCGTATTTATGAATTTTTCTTCCGCCATCATTATTTGCAGCATCAGTGTTTCAACCGTCTGGCTCTGTTCAAGCACGCTGGTGTAGGTGTTTTTCTTTTCCGCAGAATATTTTGCAAACCCCGAAAGGCCTGCCACGCCGATTACACCAAGGATTACCAGCATGAAGATTTTGCTGCGAACGCTAAATGATTGAATGCGCCCTATGATTGACATCTTCTTTCTCCTAAAGAGCGTGCGGTGCGAGTCCAGAACGTGTTCCCTGCTGCTGTGATTCCGGACGCTCAAAGGTCTCAAAAAGAGACCGGCCTCGTATACTTCAACTTGCGCTGCATGAATTTCAGCGCGCAAAAGAGTTATTCTTCGTAAATACCGGCCGCCACGTACATGTTCTGTCCCGGCACACGCAGGACATAAGTTACTTTACGAGTTATTTTCTTCGTATCGGGCTTTTCCCAACTGTATTCGATCCAGCCCTCTCCCGCATTTTTCGCCACTTCCAGGAGTTCGGTTACGAACATCTTGCCGGTTGGGTCTTTCATCCCTCTCATGTTATGCCCGACCATTCCGGGAGACATCGGGTGTGCCAAACTTACGCCGTCAAGGTCTCCTGCATACACGTAGGAATCTTTCCAGACAAACGGCCCCTTGGCATCCTGGATTTTGGCCATCGCTGCTTCAACCCCGGCCTCTTTGATCAAAGCTGCAGCCTCTTTGCATTTGGCAATGCATTCCTCTCTGCTGGCCTTCTCCTGTGCCACAGAAAGACCAAGACAGAACATGAACAGGAAAACAAAACCGGCTAAAATAAAAGTTCCTCTTTTCATTTTCGATTTCTCCTTCCCAGGTTTTTGTTTAGAGAAAGCTAATCCAGGTAAATACCTGCAGCCACGTAAAGCGACTGCCCGGGTACGCGATATACAAAAGTCGCCTTAGGGGAAGGCGTCGTTTCATTTGGCTTCGGCCAAACGTATTCAACCCAGCCCTCACCCTTGTTGGTTGCGATATCGAGGATCTCCGAGCCGAACATCTTGCCGGTCGGGTCTTTTAAGCCCCTCAAAGCTTTGCCGACCAAGCCGGGCGCCATCGGGTGAGCCAGCACTTTGCCGTCCAGGTCCGATGCATACACGTACGAATCTTTCCACACAAACGGTCCCTTGGCGTCCTGGATTTTGGCCATCGCTGCTTCAACCCCGACCTCTTTAATCAAAGCTGCGGCCTCTTTGCATTTGGCAATGCATTCCTCTTTGGTGGCCCTTTCCTGCGCCATTGAAAGACCAATACAGAACATGAACAGGAAAACAAAACCGACTGGAATTAGAGTTGCTCTTTTCATTACAGGTTCTCCTTACCACGGTTTTCGTAACGAAATCTAATCCAGGTAAATACCTGCAGCCACGTAAACCGATTGCCCGGGTACTCGGTACACAAAAGTCGCTTTAGGGGAAGGCGTCGTTTCATTTGGCTTCGCCCACACGTATTCAACCCAGCCCTCACCCTTATTGTTCGCGATTTCGACAATCTCCGAGCCGAACATCTTGCCGGTTGGGTCTTTTAGCCCCCTCAAAACCTTGCCGATCAGCCCGGGCGTCAACGGGTGAGCCAGCATTTTGCCTTCCAGGTCCGCTGCATATACGTAGGAATCTTTCCAGACAAACGGCCCCTTCGGGTCCTGGATTTTGGCCATCGCTGCTTCAACTCCGACCTCGTTGATCAAGGCTGCGGCCTCTTTGCATTTGGCAATGCATTCCTCTTTGGTGGCCCTTTCCTGCGCAACAGTAATTCCAAGGCAAAAAATGAACATACATCCAAAACACGCCAGAACCAATGCCGCTCTTTTCATCTCTTTCTCCTTTTTCCTTCCCGGATCGAATTGATCCCTCGCTAGCTTCCTGGTCGCCGTATAAAAATGCAATCGGGAGGTCGCCGGTAAATTCGGCCCCCTCGAATCATTAGCTGCCGAGTTTGATATCGGCCTCTTGGCAGCGATGCTTAAGCTGTTTTTGTTTTTTCGGGAATAAAAGGAGTAAAATTTTGTTAATTTGAATCGGGAGTATCTTTCAAGTAAGAAAGAAAAGCGTCGCGCATGGGTTTTTACCCTAAATTCAGGGCCGGGATAAAATCTTATGCTCAGCCCTGCGAAACGCCATGCACTAAGTCGTTGTGCGCCTTCCTAACAAGAATCTGAGATCCCACTCGCCAAAAGGGGCTAACTCTTCCGGGCGCTTTTCGACTGCTCCTGCCAGCCGTATTTGCCATTTCGGCGGCAAGGGCCCCTTTTCTTGTTTCTCGTTTCTTCGCTATTGCTGCTTTTTACCGTGATTTTCGTAAATGAAGGTACAGTGCGGGGCGCCTTCTGCGATCATATTTGCCGAGCCGCCGCGGGAGAATGTTACCTGGTTGGGAGCATAAGAGTTATAAAAGGCATTGTCTGCGGAGCAAAACATAGGAGTGAGTTCAGAGATCCCCAAGTATTTGAAAAAATCGACATAGCCACATGAGGTGCATCTGTAAACAAAGCACAAATCGGTGTGCTCTAATACTTCTTCCTCGGCATTGCTGAACAATCCCTTACGCGCCTCTTCATGAAATTGCACCATGTTTTCAAATGTTCTTGGGGATTCGACTACTCTAAAGGTAACGCCAAACACGGCTATTGAGGCGGGCAGAAACGCGGCCCTCAGGAGTTCGAACGCTTTCGGGCCTCCCACAGTGTTTTTGAGTCGAATATACATCCATGCAGGCAAGGATGCGGTCATCGCCCATTCATGCGGGAAATCCTTTTTTGTCCCTTTGCGAAACCCGGGCAAAGTTGCAAGAGTGGTGAGCATGAACCATAGAGGATGCCTCAGGTAACCCCTCAGGACACCATACACGATGATTAAACATGAGATCGTGACGCGCCTCGTTTTGAATCGATGAAAGTCAGGCCCATACGTCCCCTTCCGCTCCAGTTGTCAAATCTCTTTCAGCTTCTCGACTCTTATGTCCTTTCCTATTTCGGCAAGCCACGCTTTCCAGATTGCAGACTCTTTCTGCCGCATTATCCTGCCGGAGATCTCAGTCTTTTCCTCTTCTGAAGGCTCACCGGCCGGTTTTTTCTCCAGGAACTGGCATATCAGGAACCTGTTGCCCAGTTCCAGCGGCGTTTCCGGAAAAGGTTTGGACTCCTGGAGATTTACGACACTATTTAGACTTGCGCCCCGGAGCAGCTTCAAGTCTTTGTCGGGGTCCTGCCTCGAAAAGAATTCGCTCTGCCTCAGGCTAATGTTGCCGGCTTTGGCAACGTCGGCGAGGCTTTTTTTCTCCCCGGCCTGGGCCAGGACCTCAGTAGCACGTTTCTGTGCAAGGCCCTTCGCCTGTTCTGCGCGAAAATCGCTTGCGACTTTATCTTTTAAGCTCTCGAACGGGATCGGCTGTGGCCTTTTTATGGATTTCACCTGCGCGACCGCAAAACCCTTTGGAACTTCAAGCATTTCACTTATATCGTTCTGGCCCAGTTGAAAGAGCTTTGACTTGACGGACGCGGGGAAAGGGACCGCCTCGGGCTGATTTTCCGACAACGTTATCCAGACGGGGTCGGAAATCTTCATTTTCATCTCCTGCGCCGCCACGGCTATGTCCTTTCTGGCATAGGCCAGATCGCGGAGATTTCGTGCCTGTTTATAGGCCAGGTCCTGGACGATCTGCGATTTGATATCCTTCTCGATTTCACCTTTCACTTCCTCCAGAGGGGCGGTTCTAGCCTCGGTGACTTCTTCCGACTTGATGATGTGGAACCCATATGGAGTTTTTACAAGGTCGCTTATCTCGCCCGGCTTCAGAGCAAAAGCAGCCGATGAAAAGGACTGGTCCATCTGCTTGTAGGAGAAAAATCCAAGCTCGCCGCCTTTCTTTGCATTAGTCTCGTCCTGGGAATACTTCTTTGCCAGTTCTCCAAAGTCTTTCCCTGCTTTGGCTTCATCCAGGACTTTCTTCGCCTGTGCCCGGACCTTTTCCACTTCAGTCTCCGGCGCATCCGGTTTTATCTTGAACAGGATATGCTGTGCCCGCACCTGTTTGTCATGAGTGAACCGGGCCGCGCTGTCGTCGTAGTAGCTCTTGATTTCAGCTTCACTGGGGTGTATCGCCTTCTCCATCTCTTCCCTGTCCAGCATTACGTAAACGACCTCGCGCCGTTCAGGCTCCATGTAGCGGTTCTGGTTGTTCTGATAAAACGTGCGCAGCGACTGCTCATCCGCCGTTACTTTGTCTTCGAAGGATTTGGGGTCTAACTCGACATATGCGACCTTTATCTGGTCGCGATTTAGATGGTGCTCGGTCAGGATTTCATCATCGGTGACGACAGCGCGGCCCATTATGAAAGACTGAACTTTCTGGGTGGTGATTGCATCGAACATCTCCTGCTCATACATCTCGGGGGTCATCCCAAGCTCACGGCGCAAAATGAGTTCGTAACGCTTCTGATCGAACTTCCCCCCTGACTGGAAAACCGGCATCTCCAGAATCCTGCGCTGGACTTCTTCGGTCGAAGCAATGAGGCCAAGTTCCCTGGCCCCCCGGACTACCAGATATTGCTCGATCAGGGCCTGCAGGGCCTGCTCCTTAATGTTCAGGGAGCGCATAAGATCTTCCGGCACCGCCCCCCCGAACTGCCTGCGGACGTTTTCGACCAATCGGTTGTAGGTCGTTTGATACTCCGAGGAGCTTATATAGTGGTCTCCCACCTTGGCTATGTCGTATTCATGACGCATCTGGTAGGCATATCCGCCCCAGCCGATGAAAACTATTATCACCAGCCCAAGAAGAATTTTTATGCCCCATGACCTGGAATATTTTCTAACAATATTGAGCATATGCATCCGTTCCTTTAAGTACGGTCTTTCAGTTTTAAGTTTTTGGTTTCGGGGTTTCCAGTTGCGCTTCGAAGGATTATCCTACCCATCCGCCGGCGCATCTCTCCACCCATGGATTTTTGCCTTTTTACTTTTACCTTACCCCGGTCCTTCTTGTTCGGGCTGAGTTTTAGGGCGGGCAAGCAGAATGTAGATAGTCGCGCCGATGCACGGCAGCGTGGAAACCACCGCAAACCAGATCACTTTGGATTTGGTGCTGGAGAAACGCCGCTTGGGCAAATCCATAATTGCCCAGAACGTCGGAACTATCGGGATAATCAGTATAACGATAAATATCAGCATGTTCAATTGGTTAAAGGCCATGGCAAACTCGTGGTCCGTGATTTATGCCCCGCGATCTGTGACCGGAAGCCTTTTCGATCCATCATTCACGATTCACGGATTTATAAACTTTCGCGCACGGCCCCGCAAGTCTGAAAACACGGATCGACGGGCAAATTAATACCCCCGATGCATTTCATACAATGGTGAATCTGCATTTAACCGTTCACACCCGGCCCTTCACTGCTCACTCATTTGACTGTCAGGCCATGATATACTACCATAGTTTTTTCGGATCGTATTTTTTCGGGTCCCAATCGTTTGACGAGAACAGGCAGGTGGACGGTGGCCAAGCAACACTTCATTTCAGAGCTCAAACAGCCGAACCTGGAAATCGCTTCCCTTTTTGTCGTCTCGGAAAAGCAACTGAGAACTGCCCGCAATGGAACGGCATTTCTCGATTTGAAGCTGTCGGATAAAACGGGGGAGATTAGCGCAAAGGTGTGGGAGAAAGCCGCTGAGGCCTCGGCGGTTTTTCAGCACGGTGATATAGTTTACCTGCGTGCGAAAACGGAGCTTTACAAGGACCGGATGCAGCTAAGCATTTCCGAGATCATGCCTGTTCCCGCCGGGGCGTACGATCCGGCCGATTTTCTGCCGGTCTGCCCCTACGACAGGGACCAGCTTTTCGATAATCTGAACAAGCTTGTGGCTGGAATGGCCGACGGGCAGCTCCGCTGCCTGTGTGAAGAAATCCTGGCCGACCCCGGAATTATGACCCGCTTTAAACTTGCCCCTGCAGCGAAATCGATGCACCACGCGTACATCGGCGGCCTTCTGGAGCACACCGTTTCGGTTATGACTCTGGCATACAGAATCTGCAATCATTACCCTGACCTGGATCGAGATCTGTTAATCGCCGGCGCTTTCCTCCACGACATTGGGAAAATCGAAGAATTCGTTTATGATACGCACATCGACTACTCCGACGCCGGACGCCTGGTGGGCCATATGGTGCTCGGCACACAGTTGGTTGAGGACAGGATCCGCCGGATTGAAGGGTTTTCCGCGCAGACCTCACTCCTCCTGAAGCACCTCATCCTGAGTCATCACGGCGAAACCCAGTTCGGGGCGGTCAGGCTGCCTGCCAGCAGGGAGGCATTCGCTCTGCACCTGGCTGACGATCTGGATGCCAAGATGAATGCCATCAGCCGGATCCTCGCGAACGCAGGCGAAGACGAATGCGGATGGACCGGTTTCGAGACAATTTTTGGAAGGCATTTTTTCCGTGGGTTCCCTGACCGAAACGCCAAAGATGAAGGACCGATGACGAAGGACGAAGGACTGAGGACTGAGGATTAATGCGGACACGGCGGTCAATAAAACTAAAAACTAAAAACTGAAAACTGAAAACTGTGTTATCCGACATTCCCGGCCAGCAAAGGGCCATTCGATTCCTGAAGCAGCTTATCAAAAAAGAGGCGGTTCCTCATGCCTTTCTTTTTACCGGCATGGAGGGCGCCGGTAAATTTGCCGCTGCCAGGCAGTTCGCTAAAGCATTAAACTGTCCATCGCCGCAGGATTTTGACTCATGCGGCGCCTGCGCCTCGTGCCGCAAGCTGGAAGAGGGGCTGCATCCCGATCTGGTCCACATCAAAAACGAGGGTGTTTTCATTAAGCTTGAACAGATTCGCGAACTGATGAAGCGTTTCCGCTTCCGGCCGTTTGAAGGGAAATTCCGCGTTGTTATAATTCAAGATGCACAAAGGCTAATGGAGTCTGCGGCAAACGCTATGCTCAAAATACTGGAGGAGCCTCCGAAGGCAAACATCTTTATACTGCTTGCCACCGAATCGCAAATGCTCCTGCCGACCATCGTGTCCAGGTGCTGTCAGGTGCGTTTTCAGCCGCTTGAGGACAAAATCGTGGCGGAATGGTTGATGAGCGAAGGCGGACTTTCGTCCGACCGGGCGCAGGCAATTGCCCGCATGGCAGCGGGAAGCATTGAAAGAGCGCGGTGGTTTTCGCAGGAAGCCCTGGCATCGGGCTGGAAAAAAGTTGTAGAGAAATTGGAAAGTCTTGACACCGTTTCCATCCTCGATTTTTTCCCTATGGTTTCCGAATGGGGGAAAAACCGTGAAACCGCCGAGCAGGACCTTGAGTTTGTAAAGCTTTGGGTGAGGGACCTTATCCTGTTCAGGTTCTGCGGCGAGACGTCGGGCGTGGAAGGGTCGCAAAACCCGGAAGATTCCGGAAACGCCGCCGAAGGCAGCGGCAAATACGGCAGCAGCGGCTCGCCGCTCAACCGCAGGACGAAGGAGGCGGTGTTATCGGTCCCGCCGGAGCGTCTTTTCTTTCTGTATCATAATGTTGAACAGGCTATGCAGGGCCTGAAAGTCAACGCGAACCTGCAGATGACGCTTGAGGGCGTCTGCCTGGCCATAAAGGACTCACTCTATGGAAAAGGTGATTGGGATTCGTTTCCGAAAAGGAGGCAAGGTTTATCATTTTGATCCCGGAGAATGTTTTCCCAGGAAAGACGAATATGTAATTGTAAACACCGACCAGGGCATTGGGCTTGGACAGGTCGTCGAGCCGCCTTGCCCGAAAGACCCGCGGGTCCATCCCAGGGAAATAAAGAAAATAGAACGGATGGCAACCGAGGATGAAATCCGCCAACTCCACACCAACTCGGAAATTGAGGCGGACGCCAAAAGTTTCTGTATGGAGAAAATTGCCGCCCACGAGCTTCCAATGAACCTGGTGGATGTGGAATATTTCTTCGACGGCAGCAAGATCATATTCTACTTTACTGCGGATGGCCGGGTCGATTTCAGAGAACTTCTCAAAGATCTAGTTAGGAGGCTGCGGACTCGGGTCGAACTGCGGCAGATTGGGATTCGTAACCAGGCAAAGATGGTCGGTGGCCTTGGTGGTTGCGGAAGACCGTTGTGCTGCGCTACATTCTTGAAAAATTTTCACGCTGTCTCCATCAAGATGGCCAAGGAACAAAACCTGAGCCTCAATCCCGTAAAGATATCGGGGGCCTGCGGCAGGCTCATGTGCTGCCTTCAGTTCGAGCACGAAACCTACAGGGAACTCAAGAAAGACATGCCTAAGGTGGGCAAGAGAGTCGAACTGCCTGAAGGCAAGGGGAAGGTCATACGGCAGAACGTCATGGCCGGGTCCTTCACTGTTCAGCTCGATGATGGCAAGGAGATAGATGTTGATGTGCAAACCTGTTGCTGCCGTGGCGAATGCGGATGAATAAATGAGTCGATTCTATATAACTACGCCGATTTACTATGTTAATGCCGAACCCCACATCGGCCATGCCTACACGACCATCGTAGCCGACGTGATGAACCGCTTTCACAAACTGACGGGGTTCAAGACCTTCTTTCTTACCGGGACCGACGAGCACGGGGATAAGATCGCCCAGGCCGCCCAGGCAGCGGGAATCGAGCCGAAGGCTTACGCCGACAGGATAAGCGGGCTTTTCCGGCAAACCTGGCCCAAGCTCAGTATAGAAAACGACAAGTTCATCAGGACCACCGACCACGAACATATCAAAGTCGTCCAATACTTGTTGCAGAAGGTCTTTGACGCCGGGGAAATCTACTTCAGCACTTATAAAGGTCTTTACTGCGTAGGGTGCGAGAGGTTCTACACCGAGCGGGAACTCGTCGACGGTAAGTGTCCTGACCACGATAAGCCTCCGGTCGAAAGAGAGGAGGCGAATTATTTTTTCAGGATGAGCAAATACCAGGATTGGCTTATAGAATTTTTGGAATCCAATCCCGACTGCATTCGGCCCGAAAGGTATCGCAACGAGGTGTTGGGATTCCTTCGCGAGCCCCTGGAAGACCTGTGCATCTCGAGGCCGGTTGAGCGTCTAAGCTGGGGCATCCCGCTTCCCTTCGATGAAAATTATGTCACTTATGTGTGGTTCGACGCCCTCATCAACTATATTTCCGCAATCGGATATCCGGACGGCGAACTCTACAGGGACCTCTGGCCGGTTGCCCAGCACGTTATTGCCAAGGACATACTAAAACCCCACGGAATCTACTGGCCCACCATGCTCAAGGCCGCCGGCATTCCGATGTATCGCCACCTGAACGTCCACGGCTACTGGAACACGGACCAGGGCAAGATGAGCAAGAGCCACGGCACTGTTGTCCGGCCGCTTGACCTGGCGCCGGTCTACGGGCTCGATGCCTTCCGCTACTTCCTGATGCGGGAGATGGTTTTCGGGCTCGATGCAAATTTCAGCGAGGATGCACTTGTTCAACGCATGAACGCCGACCTGGCAAACGACCTGGGAAACCTTTTCAGCCGCTCGCTTGCAATGACTGCCCGCTATTTTGACGAAAAAACTCCTGCCTTCGGATCGCAACCGGAGAAATCGGACCTGGAACTGCGCGGTAAGGTGGACGGTGCAATCGGTCAATTCCGGGAAGAAATCCCAAGGCTCGGGTTCCACAAGGCGCTCATAGCTATCTGGGAATGCATCGGCGCGGCCAACAAATATATCGACTACGAGGCCCCGTGGACCCTGGCAAAAGATGTGAACAGCCTGCCCCGGCTTCAGACGGTGATGAGGACCCTTTTGGAGGTAAATAAAGCCGTTGCCGTGCTTATTTCTCCTTTCATGCCTTCGACCTCGGCCAAAATGCTGGAGCGTCTTGGAATCGAGAAAAAAATAGCTGACCTGAGACTCGACGAGGATACCGTCTGGGGGGATCTGAAGGAAGGGACAAGGGTAGTTAAGGGCGAATCGCTCTTCCCACGGGTCGAAAAGGCGAGAAAGACTCCCGGTAAATCCCTTGCGGGGGAGACCCGGATCGAACCCCCCGGATCGGGGTCCGAGCCGGGTTGTGCCCGCGAGAAAGAAAAGGCTGAGCCTCGAGCCGAATCGAACCCTGTGCCGGCTCTTGCTGCTTCCGGCCAGATCGATATCGACCTTTTCCGGCAGGTCGATCTTCGGGTCGGCCTCATAAAGAAAGCCGAAAAAGTCCCGAAATCCGAAAAACTGGTGAAGCTGATTGTTGATATTGGAGAAGAGCGGCAGATCGTGGCGGGGATCGCCAAAACGCATTCACCCGAAGAGCTTGTCGGAAAACAGGTGGTGCTCGTGGCCAATCTTAAGCCTGCAAAGCTTATGGGCATCGAATCGCACGGAATGATCCTTGCCGTTCGTGACGGGCAGGACCTGAAACTGGTTGTCCCCGAGGCTGGTGTTGCGCCCGGCGGCAGGATTTCATGAACTGTTGCACCTGGAGGGTGAGGACCTGCTCGAACTGGGCTTGGCACCCCACCCAACGCGGTTGATAACAATGGAACTGGAGCCCCTGGCCGATGTCGCCTAACCTACGAAGACTAAGCGGCAGCAAGGTGGTAACCATCATCGGGAAGTTCGGATTTTCTGTATGAGGGTAACGTATGGAGCAAAAATATAGTCCCGGGTCCATCGAAAAAAAGTGGCAACAGTACTGGGAAAATGCCCAGGTTTTCAAGGTCGGTGAGAACGGCGGTAGGGGAAAATATTATCTGTTGGAGATGTTTCCATACCCTTCCGGCCGCATTCATATGGGTCACGTTCGCAACTATACGATAGGGGACGTGGTTGCGCGCTTTATGCGAATGCTGGGCTACAACGTGCTCCATCCGATGGGATGGGACGCCTTCGGCATGCCGGCCGAAAACGCCGCGATAAAGGCGGGGACACACCCGGCGAAATGGACATACGACAATATCGACTACATGCGAAACCAGTTGAAACAGCTCGGGTTTTCTTATGACTGGTCGCGGGAATTCGCAACGTGCGATCCCAGCTATTATAGGTGGGAGCAGCTCTTTTTTCTCAGGATGTACGAGCGGGGTTTGGCCTACAGAAAAAGTTCCTATGTTAACTGGTGCTCAAAATGTCAGACGGTGCTGGCAAACGAGCAGGTGGAAGCAGGCGCCTGCTGGCGCTGCGACACCCCGGTCACGCAAAAGGAGATGGAGCAGTGGTTTTTCAAGATTACCCACTATGTCGACGAACTGCTTGACAATACATACAAGCTGCCCGGCTGGCCGGAACGGGTCCTTGTAATGCAGCAGAACTGGATTGGAAAAAGCACCGGAAGCATGTTGCACTTTCCGCTCGAATCGAGCGAAGAAAATATCACGGTGTTCACTACCCGCGCCGACACGCTTTTCGGCGCTACCTTCATGAGCATCGCCCCGGAACATCCGATGGTTGCATCGCTGTGCCGGGGGAAGCCGCAGGAGAGCGCAGTACTCGATTTTGTCGAAAAAACAAAACGGTCCAAGCGCAACGAGCGCGAAGCAGACCTGCTCGAAAAAGAGGGTGTATTTACCGGAAGCTACTGTATCAACCCGGTCACCGGGAAAAAGATCCCGGTTTACGTCGCTAATTTCGTCCTGATGGCCTATGGCGCCGGTGCGGTCATGGCGGTCCCGGCGCATGACCAGCGCGATTTCGAATTTGCGAAAAAATACGGCCTGCCCATCGAGGTGGTAATAAACCCTGTAGGAGGGGACTTTGCCCGCGACGCCCGGGACCTGACCCATGCCTTTGAAGAAGACGGTGTTCTGGTTGACTCCGGCGACTTTAGCGGGATGGACTCCGCCGCTGCAAGGATTGCGATTACCGAAGCCCTGTCGAAAAAAGGCCTTGCCGAACTGACCGTGCAATACCGGCTTCGCGATTGGGGCATTTCCCGGCAGCGATACTGGGGCGCGCCAATCCCGATCGTTTACTGCAAGAAATGCGGGGTCGTGCCGGTACCGGAGAAGGACCTTCCTGTTGTCCTCCCGCTGGATGTCGAACTTCTTGAAAACGGTGGCTCCCCTCTGCCGGTGCACAAATCTTTCTACTCGGTCGCCTGTCCGAAATGCGGGGCCGATGCGCGGCGTGAGACCGATACCATGGACACTTTCGTGGAGTCCTCCTGGTATTTTGCCAGATACGCATGCCCCGACTTCGACCAGGGTCCTCTGGACAGGGGGCGGGTCGGATACTGGATGCCCGTCGACCAGTACATCGGTGGAATTGAGCACGCCGTCCTGCATTTGCTCTATTCGAGGTTTTTCGTAAAGGTCCTGCGCGACTTAGGGTTCCTCGAGGTCGATGAACCTTTCAGGAACCTTCTCACGCAGGGAATGGTAATAAAAGACGGCTTTAAAATGAGCAAATCGAAGGGAAACGTTGTAGACCCCGATGAAATGATCCAGGCATACGGTGCAGATACCGTGCGCCTTTTCTGCCTGTTCGCCTCGCCGCCGGAAAAGGACCTCGACTGGAGCGACCAGGGTGTGGAAGGCTCTTTCCGGTTCCTTTCCAGAATCTGGCGGCTTGTCGTCGAGAACAGGGAGGCGCTTGCATCTGCAGCCGCCTGCCCCAAAGGCGGTCCAACGGACAGAGATCTCGCCCAACTGCGCCGCAAGACGCACCAGACGATAAAGAAAGTCACCGAAGATATTCGCGAAAGGTTCCATTTTAATACGGCCATCGCCTCCGTCATGGAACTTGTCAACCTGATCTATCAGGTGCTGGACGCCAGGCCGGCGGACCCCGTTTTATGGCCGGTCGTGAGGGAAGCCGTCGAAGCCGTAATAGTCGTCTCGTCGCCCATGGTCCCCCACATTTGCGAAGAACTGTGGAGGACCATGGGACATGATGAACTTCTCCTCAATACCCCATGGCCCAAATGGGACGAATCCGCGCTGCATGCCGAGGAAGTGCTCATAGTTGTCCAGGTGAACGGAAAGCTGCGAAACAGGATAACGGTCCCTGCGGACGCCACCGATAAGGAACTGGAAGAAATATCCCTCAAAGACCCCAGGATAGGGGATTTCATTGAAGGAAAACAGGTCAAAAAAGTAGTCGTCGTGCCGAAGAAACTGATAAATATCGTCGTTTAGCAAGCTTCTTTCAAGTTCATACGGCAGCAGAGCGCGGAGGTGCTCACCATGATCGGACGAAATCTTAAGCTGATATTGACAATAGGCACGCTCTCTTTGTGCCTTGCCTCGTGCGGCTATCACTTCTCCGGTGAAGGCGCCGGGCCAAAGCCGGGGCTGACGTGCATAGCCATCCCGGTATTCGAGAACAAGACTTCAGAGCCCAACGCCGGTGCGCTTTTTGCCGGGGCGCTAAGAGAAGAATTTATGCGCAAGGGCAGTATGAAGGTAGTCCCGGTCGATGAGGCGGACGCTGTATTCATCGGGACCATCGTGTCCATATCTATTGTGCCGGTTGCATATGATGCCGTTAGTGCGGTATCAAACCGGATTGCACTCGAGAACCGGCTTTATCTGACCATTAGTATTAAATGCGAAGATAAGAAAACTCACAAAATACTCTGGCAGGACGCTAGATTCCAGTATTGGAAAGTCTACCAGGTCAACGTGAATGCGCTCCAGCCCGATCCGATCACCGGCTTTCAAAACAGGCAGGACGCGATTCAATTTCTGGCCGTGGAAATGTCCAGACGCATCCACGACAGATTTCTGAGCAACTTCTGATGTACGCCGAAGATTTCCTCAATGCGCTGGATTCCGCCAAAATAGAGCCGGTTTATCTTTTCGTGGGCGATTCGGCTTTCCTTATGGAACAAGCCTGGAAAAAGCTGCTTTCATGCGTTTTGCCCAAAGGGGGCAGGAAATTCAACGGCGAAAGGGTCCAGGCAAGGGAAACGGAAGCTGGAGACCTGATCGAGCGGCTTGGCACCATGTCAATGTTCGGTGGGATGAGGCTGGTCATGGTAGACAATGTCGAGGCCTGGGGAAAAGGGGACCGGGCGGCGGTGGAGGCTTTCGTGCAGCGAATTCCTTCCTCTGCCTGTCTGGTCATGACAGCCCCTGGCAGGAAGAACATCGAAGGACTTGCAAAAGCGGTCGAAACGAAAGGCAAGGTAGTCCAGTTTCGGTCTCCAGGAGACAGGGAGGCGCCGCGCTGGTTGGTCGAAAGAGCCAAACAGCTCGGCAAAGACATCTCCTATAAGGCCGCGTTCCTTCTGGTCGAGTTGGCAGGCGGCGATTTGGATACTCTTGCATCCGAGCTGGAAAAGATTTGCACCTTCGTCGGGGAGCGCGAACGTATTGAGGCTGAGGACATTTTAGAAGCAGCCGGCTCTCAGAGAAGCTTCTCGGCGTTCGACATGCTCGATCACATCAAAGCGCAGCAAGCAGATAAGGCCTTAAGGTCCTTGAGAAGCATGGTTCTGTTCGGCGAAGCCCCTTTGAAGATCCTCTCAACTATGGCATGGCAGATCCGCCTGGTGTGGCAGGTAAAAGACGGTCTGCGGCAGGGTATACCCGAGGCCGAATTGACCAGACGACTTGGAGCGAAGCCTTTTGTGATCAAGAAAGCGCGCGAACAGGCCTCTCGTTTTTCCGACGCAGACCTGTATGCTGCGGTCGAGGCTATCGGCCAGACCGACATCTCGATCAAGAGCACGGGAATTTCGCCCGAGCTGCTGCTCGAAGAGCTGGTGCTCAATCTTTGCCTGAGGAATTGAGGTGGATGAGGCGACGGAGTCTTGAAATTTCCGGGTAGAGGTATCCGTGGAAGCCCGTACAACTGCTCTTGGGGCAAGGAACATATTCTGTGAATCGAGTATAATCAGACGACGAAGGTGACCGGTTATTTCACAGAAAGTGTACTTGAACGTCGCCCCTATCTCAGGTATTTCAGTTGAATGTTGAAATCGTGTGCATTGGAACTATTTTGGCAACAAAGGGCAAAGGGGACCATCGGGGCTTGACATCTCAAGCTGATGAGGTTTATAAAAGAATTTTTACAGTTATCAGTGGCCAGTGGTCGGTCGTCAGAGAAAAGACGCTTCGGATCGCTGAAGACGGACGACTGAAGACTGGCGACAGGTTTTTAACATCTTAAGGAGATTTAGATTGGCGAACCATAAATCGGCTATCAAGAGGGCGAGACAGAGCGAGGAGCAGCGTGTTCGCAACCGCTCCCGCAAGACCAGAATGAAAAACATGATCAGGGGCCTTGAGGAAGCCATCTCCGCCAAGTCGCCCGAAAAGGCTGTGGAAGAATTGAAGAAAGCGGCCTCCATTATAGCAAAGACGGCCTCTGAAGGCGTTATCCATAAGAATACGGCCGCACGGAAGATCTCCCGCCTGACCCGCAGAGTTAACGCGCTGTAGTCCTCCGGCAGCTCATCATTTCCCAGCGCCCTCGATGTCCGGTCGAGGGCCTCGTGTTGTTCATGCGAGCTGCAGAACAGGTTTATCTTTCCTCGATTCAGGCGACTTGTTTTGAATTCTGCCCGGCTACCATAGCCGTTACCTCGTCACGGAACTTCTTCAACTCTTCACCGTCAATGGATTCTTTCTCCAGCAGGATTTTCGCCAGCTTTTCGAGCGTGTCCCGCTGCTCGGTGAGAATCCTTCTCACATCCTGGTGCGTTTCATCGATTATCCCCGCAATTTCTTCATCGATCCGCTGGGCGGTTTTTTCGCTGAACTCCCTTTCTCGGGAACCGAAACCAAGGTCAAGGTGCGTGGAGCGTTGCTCCCTGACGTAAGTAAGGGGGCCGAGTTTTTCGCTCATTCCATATTCCATGATCATGCTGCGCGCAATGTCGGTTGCTCGCTGCAGGTCATTCTGTGCTCCCGTCGAGATGTCACCGAAAATGATTTCTTCCGAGACCCGGCCTCCGAGCAATACTTTCAGCCTGGCGAGCAGTTCGTCGCGGGTCATGAGATATCTGTCTTCGGTCGGAAGCTGCTGGGTGTATCCCAAAGCGGCTATGCCGCGCGGAATGATGGAGATCTTGCTCACGGGATCGGTATTGGGAAGCACCATCGCAACCAGCGCGTGGCCGGATTCGTGATAGGCGACGATTTCCTTTTCCTTGGCGTTCATAGCCCTGTTTCTTTTTTCCAGCCCACCGATTATTCGATCGGCGGCTTCTTGAAAGTCGGCCATCGTGACCTCTTCCCGGTCACGCCTGGCGGCAATCAGGGCCGCTTCATTGATGAGGTTGGCGAGATCTGCGCCTACGAACCCGGGCGTCATCGCCGCGATCTTTTTGAGATCGACATCCGAACCCAGTTTGACTTCTTTTGCATGAACGCGCAGAATCGCTTCTCTGCCCCGAATGTCAGGCTTATCGATTGCAACATGCCGGTCGAAACGACCGGGCCGCAGCAGTGCCGGGTCAAGTATCTCCGGACGGTTGGTAGCAGCCATTATGATTACCCCGGCCCTGGGGTCGAAACCGTCCATCTCAACCAGGAGCTGGTTCAGTGTCTGCTCCCTCTCGTCATGACCCCCAATCGGGTTGAGACCTCGTGCCTTCCCTAAGGCGTCCAGTTCGTCCACGAAGATGATGCAGGGGGCGTGTTCCTTTGCCTGGCCGAAAAGGTCGCGCACACGCGCAGCGCCGACGCCGACAAACATCTCCACGAACTCGGAGCCGCTCATGCTGAAAAAAGGCACTCCGGCTTCTCCCGCGACTGCTCGAGCCAGCAGGGTCTTGCCGGTCCCGGGCGCACCGAGGAGCAAAACCCCCTTGGGGATTTTTCCCCCGAGCTTCTGAAATTTTGCGGGTTCCTTAAGAAATTCAACTATTTCCTCAAGCTCAGCCTTCGCCTCATCTATCCCGGCCACATCGTCGAAAGTTACTCCGATCTCTTTTTCGGCGTAAATTTTCACTTTCGCCTTGCCAACCGAGAGCACTCCCTGTGGCCCGCCTCCCATACGCCGCATGAGAAAACTCCAGAAGAAGAAAAATATTGCCAAAGGCAGCAGCCACGAAATCAATACCCCCAGCCACTTGTTGTCAGTAGAGCCGCTGAATTTTATTCCCTGTGCTTCCAGGTCCTTGACCAGATCGGGATCGTCGACCCTGACGGCGCTGATTGTATTGTTGGGTTGTTTGGTATCTTTAAGGGTGGCCGTGACTCTATCGGGACCGATCGTCACAGTCTCCACCTTCCCGTTCCTTATGTACTGTTTGAATTCTGAATAAGGGACCCGGTTGGTCTGTTGCTCGGTCAGAAAAGTCTGAAACCACATGATCACAAGCAGTGCCACAATGAAGTACCAGATCGAAAAATGAACCTTTCGCTGGTCCTGCTTTCGATCTCCATCTCCGGATGGCCCCCTTAGGCGGTTCATAAATTTGTTCAGCGGATCTTTCTGTTCATCATTCGCCATATCGATAGGTCCCCTCTTTCATGGGTCGCAGAAGAATTGCTTATTTTGCCGGAAATCGTCTCCGGTAACGGAAATTTCCGCCGACCGAAATTTTTTTCGGCAAAACCCATTCAAATATATTACACCTCGGAGCCTATGCAATCCGATATATAGAATTAAATGAGTGCGATTGGCGGCATCGTCCCCGCCGGGACGATAAATGCACATGCAAGCACAGAATTTGCTTGCACTCCCAAACGGTAATATTAATATACGTGCCTTTACGGACAATTGATGAAGGGGAGGAAGATGTTAATGAGAGTGGGCACATATCTCGAGGTTGGGCTGATTTCTTTTGTGGTTTTTCTCTTTCTGAGTTTCCCGTTCATGAGCGCTGAGTCAGGATTCAATATGGCCTTCGCGGCTTCAGAAAAATCCGTCGAGCCGGAAGGGGCGCCCAATGAGCAGAAGGTGTACGATCCGATTGAAAACTGGAACAGGCAGGTTTTCATATTTAACGATGGGCTCTATTTCTACGTACTGAAGCCCGCAGGCCAGGTATGGTCGGCCGTTACTCCATCTCTTGTTCGCCTGTCGATCGCAAACGGGTTTCACAATCTGGTTTTCCCTTCACGCTTTATCAACTTTATGCTCCAGGGGAAATTGGACAAGGCGGCAAACGAAACTGCCCGCTTCGTCATAAACTCGACGCTTGGGGTGGGGGGGCTATTCGATACCGCTCTGAACGAGTTTAAGCTCCAAAATTATGAGTCGGATTTCGGTCAGACGCTTGCAATTTGGGGCGTATGCTCCGGCGCTTATCTGGTCATCCCGGTGCTTGGTCCGTCGAATCCCAGGGACCTCGTGGGTTTTGCAGCCGACACAGCGATGGATCCCATGGAATGGATGCCTACTACATGGTGGGTGATTTCTACCGCTCAAGTGGGAAAATTCATAAATTACACTGCATTGCACGGCGGCGAATACGAGGAGATGATAAAAGCTTCCGTCGACCCCTATGTCGCAGTGCGGGATGCTTACATCCAGTATAGAGAACACATGATCTCGAAATAGCTGTCAATCGGGCCGATATCGATCGTGTTTCAGATGTCAAATAGTTGCCTGCGGTTGAATGTTGATTTTTGTTTCTGAGGCATTTAGAATAAAATGCTGTGTATCTGTATGAGGTTGGTATCTGGGGTTTGCCGGGAAATCGGTCTTTCCCCTGGCAAGACGTTTCCGAGAGTTGCTCCGATAGCGCGCCTGGATGAATTGTTTAATCAAGTGAAAGGAAATTTGTAATGGCGGAAGGTAAGGTGAAGTGGTTCAACGAGCAAAAAGGTTATGGCTTTATCGAAGTAAATGGCGGGCCGGATATTTTCGTTCATTTCAGCGCTATTGAAGGACAGGGTTTTAAAACCCTGAATGAAGGCCAGGAAGTAGTTTTCGAGATCGAAAAGGGGCAAAAGGGACCGCAGGCGATCAATGTCAAAAAGGTCTGAGAACTGATAGAGACAAGTCGAACATAACTTAGATGCAAAAAGGCCGGTTCACGCCGGCCTTTTGATTTGGGCCTACCCGCCGACGCAACACAAGCCCTCCGTCCTCCGTCCTCAGTCCTTCACAAACGCCGCCCCTGCCTGCCTGCACTCTTCCAGCGCGGTAGCATGCTTCCGTATGGAACCTTTTTCATCTATCTGACGAAAGCACAGTTCACCAGCATATTCCACGTCAAGTGCATCAAAAAAGTATCTCACGGTCAAAACCGGGCAATCGAAGAGCCTCTTACCTCGAGTAGCCCCCGCGCACAGAAAGAACCCCTTTCTGTGCGCATCGGTCAGCGGCCCCAAACCCTGGGCTTTTCTCTTATACGTTCGCATGTAGGTCGCCTGGGAGCGGTCTACGAGCAGCTTTGTCTGCCCGCTCAGTCCATAAAAATATATCGGGCTTGCGATTACTATCCTTTCAGCCGCATCGAAAACAGGATAGACCTTCTGCATATCGTCCTGCTGCACGCAAACTCCATGCTCGTCGCAATACCCGCAGGACTGGCAGCCCGAAAACTTGAGGTCCCTGATGTAGAACTTCTGCAGTTCGATATTTGCAGCCGATAAAGCCCCCTCGATGAAACTATTCATCATAATGTCGGTATTGCCGTCTTTTCTGGGTGATCCGAATATTGCCAACAAAAGCATCTTATCCTCCGAAGTGAAAAGGCAAAAGGCATCTTGCTACAGTTCCGCTTTTATCCTCTCCAGCATTTTGTCCAACTCCGCCTGCGGGCATGGTTTGCCCGGCCAGGAGCTTAAAAAGTTATCCCGGGGAAAGCGCGGCACCAGGTGGAAATGAATATGGTCTACAACTTGTCCGGCAGCACGGTAATTATTCTGGAACAAATTCAGCCCCGATGCTTTAACAGCTTTGTAGACGGCCGCTGCGATTTTTTGACACGCGGCCGCAGAGGCATGAAGGTCATCCGGCAAGATATCGAATAGAGTCGCGTAATGACGTTTTGGAAGGACCAGCGTGTGGCCAGGGTTGACAGGATTTATATCGAGAAAACCGACTACGCGCTCGTCTTCGTAGACTTTCGCGCACGGAAGCTCACCTCTTATTATCCGGCAAAAAATACAGTCGGTCATACACTACTCTCAGAAGTAAAAAGGCAAAAGGTAAAAGTAAGAAACGGCCCATCATTTTGCCTTTTTACTTTTTACTTTTGCCTTAGACGTTTAGACGGCGTATCCACCCGAGTATATCTTCTCTTTTGCCGTACTGAATGCCCAGGATTTCTTCGTATAGCTTCAGCGCCCACTCGCCTACCTTTCCGTCGGCAATCACGTACCTTCGGTCCCGATAGGAAATTTCGCCAACAGGCGAAATTACCGCTGCCGTTCCGGAGGCAAACATCTCCTTCATTTCACCCGAGCTGGCGGTCTCGATAACCTCATCAATTGAAATCTGACGCTCGGTAACCTTGATCCCCCAATGGCTCGCCAACTGCATCACCGAATCGCGAGTAACCCCTCCCAGGATGGAACCGCCAAGAGGCGGAGTCACCAGTTCGTCTCCGATTCTAAAGAAAATATTGCTTGTTCCCACTTCCTCGACATAGCGTCGCTCGACGGCATCCAGCCACAAGACCTGGGTAAAGCCCTTCTCTTTGGCTATCTCCGCCGCGTAGAGGCTGGATGCATAATTTCCCATAGTCTTGGCTTCGCCGACCCCGCCGCGGACCGTTCGCACATACTCCTCCGAGACATATATCTTTACCGGGTTGAATCCTTCGGCGTAATATGCGGCCACCGGTCCCGTCATTACAAAATAGAGATACTCGTCGGCGGGTCGTACGCCCAGGTGTGGTTCTGTGGCGATTATTGTCGGCCTTATGTAGAGCGATGATCCAAAGCTGTGGGGGACCCAGTCCCTGTCCAGCTTGACAAGTTCTTCGACCGCCCGCATCTGGAAGTCGGTGTCGATCTCCGGAATGCACATTCTCCTGGCCGAACGGTTAAAGCGTTCCCAGTTCTTTTCAGGCCTGAAGAGGCATATGTTCCCGTTTGCCCACCTGTAAGCCTTGAGGCCCTCGAAAATCCCCTGTCCGTAATGAAGCACCATGGCGGCCGGGTCCATCTCCAGAATATGGTATGGAACGATCCGGGCATTCTGCCAGCCTTTGCCTCTGGTAAAATCCATCATAAACATGTGATCGCTGTAGAGCGTGCCAAAAACCAGGTTCTTTTCATCTTTAGGCTTCGGGCGCCTCTTCGCCGGCTCAAGGGGATGAATGGAAATGTCCATCTGCATACCTCCATAAAAACGAATTCGGGAAAAAACAATTAAAAAAACAATTTAGGAATTCAGGAATTTAGGAATTGAAAAATCCCCCAACCTTCGGTCCGGCGCTGGCCAACTTGCCGATGTGGTTTCGCCAAACAGTACGCGCCACCCCTCAATTCCTCAATTCCCCTCTTATTGCAGCGTAAAATGGGGCGAGCGCAGGAATCGGCTTATCTGCTTGCTGTAAAGCTGGATAGCAGCACGGCTGGCCGTTCCGGGACGCAATCCTTCCTCATTTTCTTTCTCTCCGATGCCTCTTGTGACTATGCTCTTTTCAACATAAAGTTTCAGTGAGTTTTCAAATATTATCTTGGACACACACTCGGGCCTTTCGACCAGCCCCAGCTTGAGTGCTTTCTGACCCAGGCCGAGGATTTTTTTGGTGAAATCCTTTTCGGGAAAAGGTTTTTTTTGAAGGTAGCGCAAGCCGCGCAAGACCAGCCAATAGCCTTCGAGATAGTTCCGCAGCAGCCCGTGAAAGGCGTGAGCGGCTCGAAAACCTTTGTGAGCCAGGATGAATGGCTGATCGCCGTCTCCTATACGGTGAAGAAACCCGAGGTCCTCGAAAATGTCGAGCACTTCCTTCACCATCTTCTCGTCAGCGAGTTCGTTGTCGTAGACGAACTCGAACTTAAAGAAGTTCTTCATGAAGGTTACGTCTTCGAGCACCTCGCCCACGCTGAATCTGAAGGTCTGCTGTGCAAGGATCGAAGTGGAGACGTAGGCCGCCGGGAGCAGGAAATGAATGATGTTGTTCTTGTAGTATTCGAGGGCCAACCGCTTACTGTCCTCCAGGGTGAAGACTTCTTCTTCCAGGTCGTCGTCCTCGTCCTTGAGCTTTTCGATGAGCTTGTTGCGCTCCATATTGCGCAGCGAATCCTGAAGGCTTGCGCCCAGGTTTTTCATGGTCCTGGCCAGCCCGACCCCGCGGGCCGCAATGAAATCGTGAAACGTCTGCGATATTTCCAGAAACTCGGCTTTGGAAACACCGTGGCGGGGCTGCGCCAAAAGGGCCGAGGCCGCCAGGGAGTAAGCGGTCACCATCGATTGCTGGTTTATATAGTTAATGATTCGATATGCAAAATGGCGGTACATGGCATGCCGCTCTTTGGGGGCCATGCTGCCCAGGTCGTGGTTGTGGCGCTCCAGGTAGCGTCTGAGGGAGATAGGTTCGGCAAATTTGATGTAAGCCCGCCCGTATCGCTTCCTCAGGAACCGCTGCACGCGGACGAGTTGGCCGAGGTTTTCCTTTTCCTTGGATCCTCCCGTAATTTCCTTCAGATAGGATTCGGCTTCGGGAATCCGGTCGTAGCATATCGATGTGGGCACGAACACCAGGTCGTCGCAAAACCCTTCTTCCACTGCCTGAATGAGAATGGCCAACAGTCCCAGCTTTGGCAGAACGAGCTTCCCCGTCCGGCTGCGGCCGCCCTCTATGAAAAACTCGATGTTGTGGCCCAGTTGGACCATTGTCTTTACATAAAGCGAGAAGACCTCGGCGTAGAGCTTCGATCCCCTGAAGGTGCGGCGAATAAAAAAAGCGCCGCCCAAGCGAAAGATCGATCCCAGGGGCCAGAACGCAAGGTTCTTTCCCGCCGCTATGAAAGGCGCGTAGAGGTTGTTCGTATACAGGAGCTGAGAGAGCAAAAGGTAGTCCATATGGCTCTTATGACAAGGAATATATACGAGCGTGTGGTTGCGAGCCGCGCGCTTGACGTTCTGCAGGCTTTCGGAATCCAGTTCGACGCCGTCGAACACGTTATCCCACACCCAGTTGAAGAACTTGGCCGCTATCTGAATGAATGTGAAATTGTAGTTGGCAGCGATTTCTTCGAGGTAACCGTCGGCCTCCATCCGCACTCTCCACACCTCCTGGGAACTGGATCGGGCGCGACGCTGCATAAGCGTCTCCAGCCTCGGATGGTGCAGGATTATCTCTTTCATCTCCAGCTTGCTCTTGGGAACAGGGCCGACAACCGCCCTTTTGATTTCATCTACCGAATCAATCAGGGTCCGGCGGAGTTCGAAAATCTGTTTGCGCTTTCGCCAGAGGTCTTCCGACAACTCGGGCAGGATCTCCAGAACGTTCAACGGCTCCCCGGTCTCCATCACCGCATTGGGGTTGCCCTGGATAAACGAAATCATCTTCCTCAAAAGACCGAAAGGTCTCCTGTAGCCCAGAAAAAGCTCCAGAGGTCCCCATCTGTGGTGCCCCTCCGGACGTCTGCTGTACAAAAGCACGAGGGGCACGATAAAAACGGGCCGATCGCATTTTTTCTGGATTTCTATCAGGTGCTCCAGCGGATCGCTTCCGACATGGACCGTGCTTCGATAATAGCCCCGCTTGCCGACAAGAGAAAACAGCCCGGAGTAGCCGCCCTTGATCTTTTGGCCGTAATAATCCTCGGCGTAGGGGTCAAGGAAACCGCCGTGGCGCACCAGGTGGGCGAAGTTGCAGACGATGGTCTTGAGCGCATACCACCGGGGCTGCCAAAAATAGGGGTGATGGTCAAACATGAATACGGGCGAGGGCAGGCCCAGTTGCTGCAATTTCATGCTGATGTATACGAAATCGATCTGCGATGATTCTTTCATGGCGTAGACTATGAGCCCCTTGCCGGACAATTCTTCGAGCGCCTTTTGCCGGTCGTCGGGAAAAACGACGTGGCGCACCATTCGTTCAAACCATTTCTGGAAAGGAAATCGGGGCTTTGTGTCGATGGAAAGACCGTAGGGGTCTCCTCGGAACATCTCGGAGGCCCTTGTGCTAATGTGTTTCAGCAGATCAATCACGTTCGGTCGGTTTTCCTCCTGAACCTGAGTATGTGAACTAACGAGATTAACAAAAATAGCTCTCAAAAACCAAACTTTTTTATGGGCGCCGGGACCGGGCGGTGAGACCGCCTGCCATAGTTGCAGCGGGGAAGTCGCAACCAAACAGGTTCACCGCAGCAGTTCACGTCCCTGAGAGACACCCGGAAACCATGAAAAGACGCGACCCGGCTCCCTCTCCCTCTGGGGTCGAGGGGCGGGGCCGGGGCGAGCGCTGTCCCGCGTTTAACTTTCTGATTTCTGCAAGCCTACTGAACCATCAGCTAGAGATAAATGCGATCGCGGACAGGCATGGGGCACGGAATGTAAGAGTTTTTGGTATATATCGCGAAACCTTTAGTCCAAAAGCACCGTTTCGGAACCCAGCGGATCGTATTGGCTAAGCGCGAACGCCGGCTTTTTTGCCGTAACCGGATGAAGGTAAGGAATACGGTCGAGTGCGACAACGGCCAGGCAGAGCGCCACAAAGGCCGGAAATCCTTCGAGGCTGGAAGGTTCTCCCGGCTTTATGCTGGGAAGGCATCGGTTGTTTCAGCCTCTGCTCCTGGAATTTTTCGCGGTCCGTTCCGGTGAGGCCGCTTGCACTTTCCTCTATCAGGTCGAGTTCGGAGGAGATAGAGTCGTTTATCTTTTTAAGCCGGGCCATGGCGTCCATGCCCCGGTCGACGAGCCTGGCGGCAGAACGAAGGGCGACATCCCTGATGATCGAGACCTTCAGCGACTTCAAGCGTTTGCAGACCGCTACCCGGCCCACTCCGAGATATCGCGTCGCCTCCGCCGAGCTGTCTCCTTCCCCGGATCAATCGCAAGGGTACGTCATCATTAATCTTTTTCAGGGCCATGGAAACACCTGGCTGCGTGTTTCCATGAGGGAAGGGTAAAGTGAGTTGTGTTCGATATTCGTTTTTCATCCGCCATGGAAACAGATGGAAACACCAGGGGTTCCGAGGCCGGGTGTTTCCATCGGTAAGGTATTGTGATGGTTAGTTTTTTCAGCTTCCATGGAAACATCCTGGAAACAGCATGGAAAAAACAGGACTGAGGACATGTAAAGCAATTAGGAATGACGATTGAGGATCAGGCGCCCATTTGCCGGAAGATTCCATAAAGACCTCTCAAGTACAGCGAGCTGTGAACCGCGAGTAGAAAAAACTGCGGGCGCCCCGATAGGAAGGGAACACCGCCCTCACAAAAGATCGGGCGCGGACTATAAGCGTCGCATCAGGTCACGCTTATAGCGGGAGACCCGAAACGCAGTGAGGGTCCGCCAGGAAAAGTTTTGTCACGCGGCCGTCACCTCGGCCGTCTCGCAAGCCTCCCGCCACAGGTTGAGCAGGGGGGGATAGACTGACTTTCCGTGTGCCCTCGACTATCTCGAACATTATACTTCATTATGAGATGTTAATGCAAGAATAATGTGAAGTGATTATGTCACTTTAAGAAGTCGGCAAGAACAGGGAGCATGTAAAGCAATTAGGAATGAGGAATTAGGAATAGTTAGGAATCTAATGGGACTTCAGGTCCAATTTGGAACAAAAAGCAGGGTTCATTCACAAACTGGAAGAGTCAAAGACTACTTATCGCCCCAGCGGTCTTCATACCATGTTAATCAGACGTGCAGACCGCTTCCGGAACTCTTTTCGACTGCCCCTATCACGAATGCGAGAGCCATGCAGTTAGCCTGTTCATCTCTGAGTTGGTCTCTGGCAAGCAATTCCTGCTGGTAACTGTTGCAGTTCTGGCACGAGAAACTGGGCCATTTATTTTGAATGGCAAAATCAAGGCACCAGCTATAATTGCGGCAAAAAACTTTACGTCTTACCTGATCGCAACTCTCGACGGCCATATAGCGTACAGGAGTTCCTCTTTGCACGGTTTTCTCCTTCATTTTGCTGGTTAATGTCCAGGATTATAAATATCACCATCTCGAGCCCCCACAATTGAACCGTCTGAGTGACAATCCGGAAGACCCGTTCAGTTTCAGGCTGCGTCTGGAGTGAAATCTCTGATTAAGGCTCGAACCTGAGAATGAAGTCGCTCCGCCTTCTCCTGATGCTTAAGCGCTTTCGATTGTGCACCCAGGTCGCCAGCTAACCGTTTATATTCATCTAAATGTCGAGTGGCCTTTTCGTGAAGGCGGATAAGGCGCCTCACCTTGTGTATAGTCATGAGTTCCTCCTCTGGAATCAATATGCTCGCTAGAATAGGAGAAGTATACAGGGAATAAAATCCGGTCAAGACAGTAGATTCTTTGTAGGTTTGGTTGTATTTCGAGGCCAGGATAGGCTGTATCCTTACGTCACTGTTCACCAAATGGCACCAGATAGGGATTTGACGAACAATTCTCCGCGTGGAAAACACATTGCAAAACGACGCCGGATAGCCGGAACACACAGAAGGGAAAAATGAAAAAGGGCTGCTCACACATACATTCCAACGAGCAGTCCCTTGAGATCATCTTATTGATTGCAAATGGATTAAATTCCGCTACTTCACCTTCTCGTTGAGAGTCTTGCCTGCTTTGAACTTCACAGCCTTTGAGGCCGGGATATTGATCTTCTCGCCTGTCCTGGGGTTTCGACCTTCACATTGAGACCTTGTCGTTACGATAAAAGTCCCGAAGCCTACCAGAGTGATCTTGTCTCCGCTTGCCGGAGCTTCGGAACCTGCATTTCTTATCTGACTTCAGAGCAGATGCGACCAAAGAGGTAATAACCTCGATGGTGACTCTTCCTTTCGTCAAGAAATGGCTCGCCCCACTGTGAAAAGCCGCTTCACGGTATTCAGGGGTGTCAAAGCTTGTCAGCATGATGATTTCTATTTCTGGATCGGCCTCTTTGATTGTCCTGGCAATTTCGAGTCCGTTTTTGCCGGGTAACCTGATATCCATAAAGATCAGAAAGGGATTAATTTTTTCGAATTTGGACAGTGCCTCCTCAGCATTGGACGCTTCCTCGACTGAGATTGACTGAAATCGTGTTGTCAAAATGCCTTTGAGGGTACTACGAAACATGGGGTTATCTTCCACTATTAGGACTGGGCACATTTTTTCTCCAGGAGAGTAATTTGAGCTTTTATTCGGAATTAAAAAAGCCCGAATTTTTTATCCCTCACTTAAAATCTATAGCTGGATGGGTAAATAAGCACTACACAGTAAATTGTTGTGCCCAGGAAGGTAGACTTCAGGGGGAAAGCACCTACTCCAACTGCCTGGCTGTGAGTCAGCTGACGGCGGGTTCATAATAATTGTCACAATGGTCTCATAGGTCCGACGTTCAAACTTGCTATTTCCGACATACCTGGAACTCATGCCCGCACACCTCGCATTGCTTGTCATAAATCTTGACCGGCTGGACTCTGAGTAATTTCCCCAGCCATGCTTGAAGCGTCAACCGCAAGCGCACTTTCACTGGAGCGAGAGCTTTCGCGCATTTAGTCACTGTTTTTGGGAGTTTTTTTAAGGCCCTCCTGGGCCTCTGCGCTGCTGTTAGGATGGCGTGGTCTGGGAATGATCGTTCGCCAATCATGCCGGTCCAGCATCCGGTATATAGTGGTTTGGGCTACTTTGCGCCCCACCTTGGCCTCAAATGCCTGCTGAATCTTACTTACAACCAAAATACCGCCATGCGCAGCCTGATCCAAAAATTCCGAGAGGAATTGACGTTCTTGCGCAATAGTCAAGTAGCCGGAACGGCGACCGCCCCAATTGCGGTTTTGCGCTTGCTTAGCGGTGCTGAATTTCTTCCGAAGTTGGACTACTGTTACGCGAGAGCGGCCGATGATCTTCCCAGTGATGCGGTCAGGAATGTCAAGAAGGCCAGGGAGCAACAATCCCACCGATCCAAGCCGCAGATGCCGCAACCTCGAAAGAAGCATCGGCCACATCGGACAAGTGCCTTTGAACGTTTTGGAGATTTGCTTTCACAACAATATCAACTGAACAATTGGCTGCATCCTTGGTGATCTGCCAGTCAGAGAAGAGGGGACTTTCAGAGTGATCTCGATCTTCCTGAGAGACAAGCGAATCCATCTTCGCCTCGCACGTAGTCACAATCTGTCGATACTTGAACAGAGGCAGGCTGGATAGGATCGATTTTCGCTGGCTGAGCGAGTCGGCTAAGCAATGGATCAACAATTCGAGGATGCGCCCGTCGTCTAGTTCGATCTGTTGATGACCTGCAATCAGCATGAAGTGAACAACGCAATTGCCGACAACCGTTCCCCGGCACAAAGCCGGAATACCCTTTGCGAGCAGCTTATACAGACCTTCTTGATCCTGCTCAACGTCCCACGCTGTATTCAGCGCATTAGGAAGCAATGGCGGAGCGTTTTCCCAGTACCCGGTCAGCATCCGGTAGCGCCATGTTGATCCCCAATGAGGGTCAAGCATGATCCTTGTGGGAGCGACAGCACCGTCTGCTAAAAGCGCATTGGAATCGCGAAAGGCTGCAAAGCTATCCGCGGGGCCAGAGAATCCACTGATCGCCGGAGAATAGGTATCAAAGAACGCCCAATATCGATCTAGCTCCTCAACGTTTTTGATGGAATCAAAAATCGTAACGAAGTCGGGGAGAGGCAGCACACGTGCTCTGTTTCTCGGGATTTTCAGGACACCAGGTACAGTCGTGGCACGAGAAAGCACTGCAACCACTACTAGCTGGTCAATTTGGGGTAGAGTGCCGTCTGTGGTATGAATTTGCACCGCACCGGGTTCGTCGACCGGCTGCAGTGCCCAGTCACCCGAATTCACCGCTCTCTCTAAGCCAGACTCAAGCCCCGGGAGCTTAGCCAACTCAGCCTCTTCCAGGGCTATGATCAAATACACCTTGGCACCACCCAAAATGGCCGCAGAGAAAATGAAAGGTTGCCTCTCGGTACGCGTGACAACCTTAAACGGTCCTTTTATCACATCCTGAAGCCGGGCTGAGACGAAATCGGCTATGGCATCAGCCGATGCAACGAAGAGGCCGCAATGATCAGGCGGAAAATGGGGAATGAAACAGGACCACTGACACATTTTACAGCGCCGTTGGTAGTCGCTACAGCAAAAGCAGAGCCTGTCTCGGTTTGGATAGGTCTGCCCTGCCCCCAGTTGCAGGAAAATAGAGATGAAAATGCATTGACTCACACCACCGCACCTGCTACACGAAAATCGTCATTAAGCGATTTATTATCAGCTCAACTACTCAAGCTACCACAGCACGAACCATAGTCTTCGCGAAGGAAAAGAATAGTGGAGAAAATAGCGTAGCGAATCCTCTTCAAGAGTTGATCTTTAATGCTCATTGTTTGAAGAGACTGGGTTCGATTCCAGAAAAAGTAAATCGGGCAATTATGATCCAAGTCAGGGCTATCTTGTCCGGAAGATCGCACGAGAGGGCAGAGAGCGAACCTTACGGGCTATTTGTCCTATTCCGCAATTTACTCAGAGCGAGTGAAAACCCAACCGTAAAGGAGGGAGTGAGCGAGTGAGGAGTACCGCGCGGCAGGCACTTTGCTTTAATACCAGTAGTGACGACTGGGAGATGATCCGCAAGATTATGTGTTGGGTCTTTTCAGTCCTTGTTATTCTCCTGATGAATGCTCAGCCGATCGCTGCGGCGGGATCGGATTCTCAGTATTGCAAAGAGGAAAAACCGGATGCCTTAGGGCCGGGAAACTGGGACGGTACGTTCGAACAGGTGATCACGGCGACGTTCGGAAAGGGCGATACGTCCGGCAACTATACCTGGACGGTGAATGGCACGCTGAAAGTTCACATCGACGACAATGGTATTCTTTCAACCGTTGACGGCGAAATGAAGGGCACGGGTAGTTCAAACATCCGGGGGCAGTGGGGGTCCGGGAAGAGTGCACATGAATTTGGAGGGCGGCTTGAAAAATTCGGGCCCCAGCAACCAACCCCGACAGCGTTCAACACCCGCGTGCAGGTGAATTACTCCCTCCAGGCCAGCGCCAGCGGTGGGAATCAAGTGGCCAGGAACGGCAAGGGCGATATCGAGATTTATTTCTGGGTCACGGATGTCACGTGCGACACGGCCAGCGGAAAGTTTGAGCTGAAAAACTTCGCGATTATGCACTTGACACAAGGAGGGGTATTATGATTTTCTATGGGAACGGTGAATCTCATCTCGACTTGCTTTGCCTTTGGGGATTTGAAAACCATGAACCCAGAATATTTACAGGGTACGATTACGGTGATAATAAGTGTGTTAGGAGGCATTATGTCTTCACGCCTTCCTTCTAAAAACCATAGTAATATTTGGACATGGATCTTTCTGGGATTAGGAATGGCTGGATTCATTAGTATGCATTATAGTATTTCTAATAAGGAACTAAGTGAACAACGTAATCACGAACTATCACTCACTAATCAGCAAATACTACAAAGCAATCAAGAGTTATTGAATAGCAATCAAAAACTATCGCAAGATTTTCAAGACACTAAGCAATATCTTGTAGACTCTTTAGCAAAGACGCCAATAGAAGTGCCAAACTCTAGCAGGACACAGACGTACACTACATTTAGTTCAGGCGGTGCAGTGGCTGGTGGCTCATCCGATCAGAAAAGCGAAAGCAACGTTAGAAATCTCACGGCTAACTTCGAAGGCAAGAGCACTACCAATGGTGTATCCATAGGCTGGGTGATTGATGTGAAAAGGCTAGTATTAATACTAAAGGAATCTGAACCTAGTTCAGCATCAATCATAAGCGACACAACACGCGAGGCTCGCGATTTTGCCAAACACTTAGAAACCGGACTTCGGATAGGGGGATGGACAGTTGCTGGAGATAGTTTTTCCGATCCAGAATTTTTCTCTGGTTCCTTGGCAATAGAGGTATCTTCTAATCCAGCGTCGGCGAACGATCATTCATCTCAAGAAGCGAAAGCACTATTGGACATCTTAAAAACACAGTTTAATATAGAAGGCACCCTATACCAAGTTGATGTGAAATTCCCTCCCGATTTCATGCAAATTAAAGTAGCAGGGAATAGATATAACTGAGAGGCTAGGCTGATTTTGCTGTTAATTCTTTAAACTCCATTTTGGGAGCATTGAGCAATCTCATGAGAGTGTCACGGAAAAGATACGCATTGTCACGACCATTGAATCTCCACTCAAATTCATCAAGGTAGGCGTCCATATGCTTTGTGCTGATTTGATGATAAGAACCTACGATAGAACGCTTAAAAAGGGACCAAGCGTTTTCTATGCTATTCGTATGGACGTCTCCGCGTACCCACTCTTCCTGACTGTGCTTTACGGCTTCATGCCTATAGCCAGCTTTATCAAGATGCGTATAAGCTTGGAGTTCATCGGTCATTATTTCAGAACCTTTGCAGACTCTATCATTAATAACACCCCAAAGAATCTTCTTCCCCGTAGAAGGAATTGTCTTTGCTTCAAACTTACCTTGTCTTTGGATCAGCCCCATGACCGGTTGCTTTTCATATGGTCCGCGTTTTCTACGCTTATCATATTTACCGCCTATGTAGGTTTCGTCTACTTCTACTATGCCCTTAAGTTGAGGAGAATCAGAATCTTGCAGCATGGCCCTTCTGATGCGATGGCAAAGATACCAAGCAGTCTTATAGCTTATACCCAAACTTCTTTTAAGCTGGTTGGCAGAAATCCCTTTTTTGGATTCACACATCAGGTAGATAGCGAGAAACCACTTACAGAGCGGCAGGTGGGAATCGTGAAAGATTGTCCCAGAAGTAACCGAAAATTGGTAACGGCAGGCATCACAATCAAATTGGCCTCGCTTCTTTATGCGGCTTATCTTGTTCGATCCGCAACGAGGGCATTTAACTCCATCCGGCCATTTCAGGGCCTCCAGCCTGTCGCGGCATTTGGCATCATCGCTATATTGTTCAATGAGACTCATCAAATTAACGTCCACGGAGCACCTCCATGAAAAACAAGGAACCAAAGCACCCTAAAAATATGACCAGCGATGAGTTGATCGCTGACGTGTTCCACCCGAAAGCTGTCAAACATATTAAAAGGCATGTCCAGAACCTCGATGCCGAAAAGGAAAAACCGTCGGAAAAGAAAAATTAATCACCCACAAACCCAAGATAGCACAGGAGAAGCCTTGTGTCAAGTATATAATCGCGGATGATTTACAAAAACTCAGGATATCCCGGTTCTTCCGGGAGTGAAAGGAAATGGCGGGTCAGCCCACCCACCTGACCCGCCAGATCTTGATTCGGGATGTATGTCCCTTCAAAATGCTCTACGCCGCCCTCTCGGCTGATAAGGAACGTCTCCTGTGACGGCTTGCGGGAGACTGTCTCCAGGCCAAGCTTAAGTGCCATGTAATGACGGGTTCGTCATTCCCTGGGCAAGCCGTCGTCAAAAGCCTCATGACAACCGGTTCAATGTGCAGGTGCTTTTCTTTTTCCTGTCGTAAAAGGTGGCTCTCTTCAGCTGCAATCAGCCGAGCTTCCGATGTGGATTTGATGCCGGAATGGTCCCAGGTGGTTTCAATCATGAAAGAGCCCTCAGGGGGTACCTGAATTCTGTAGTGTGGAAATCCCAGCCTGACCCGTCCCAGGTGGTTTCAATCACAGAGGAGCCTTTGGGCAAGCGCGAAAGTTTAGACATCTCTCCTCTACAGCATTGTGCATCAAGGCTGCAACCAGGTTTCCATATCCGAATCATCGTCGTCATGCTCGACCACCGAAGAAAAGTTCAATGAGTTGGCAAGTTGTACGTGGACTTTTTCTGAGTGCGAGCTAGCGGCTATCCCAGAGGTTTATTACGTACAGTGCTTATATTCATACTATTGACCAACTTCCCCGAATAGTTGTTCCTTCTCCCGGTATAGATTGTATTGTCAAATTCCCGCCCGCCAGCAACGCTCGCTCTGTCATACTTGTGAGCCCGAGTCCCCTGTCGCAATTAGCCCTCGATAGAATCTCATCGACGTCGAAGCCGATTCCGTTGTCCTCGATGGCAAAATCTATGGCGCCGCTGGTTTTTATGAGAGCGAGGTTCACAAATTCAGCTTTGCTGTATTTAGCTATATTGTTCAACGATTCTTGAAGAATTCTAAAAATCACGATTTTCAGTGGTTCCGGTATTTGATTTTCCTCAATGTCAACCTCCACTTCGATATGGATTTGAGGGTGGCCCTGTTGAAATTCACGGCAATACCAACCTATAGTGGCAATCAACCCAATATCATCCAGGATAGGGGGCCTCATTCCCGTATGTATTCTTCTAGTTTCCTCGATGGCTTTCTTGTTAATCAACAAGGGGAATTCGAGTAAATCCTGGAGTTGCTCACCATTCAGTTGGAGTGCTTTACTCCTTGCGGCCTCAAGAGCGAAGTTGACTGACGCCAGAGATGATCCAATGCTGTCATGAATTTCCCCGCCGATCCTTTTTCTTTCTTCTTCCTGTGCCGTAAGAAGTCTGCCGGAAAGGCATCTGAGCCGCTCTTCGGATTCACGAAGTTCCGTCGTCCTTTCCAGAACACGCAATTCCAACGTATCTCTCGATTTGGTCAGTCCTTCTTCCATGAACTTGCGCTCGGTGATGTCCTGAACAGTACCGTGGAGCCCTCTGAGCCGTTGAGTTCCGTCATACTCCCTTCCGCCAAATGCATTTACCCATCGAGTGGTGCCGTCCGGACGTATGAGTCTTAGTTCAAGTTGATAGTGTTCACCGCTTATCAACGCCCTCTCGACAGCGCGGGTAAGAAGATCCCAACTTTCAGGAGCAAAAATCTGCTGTTGTTCGCGATAGGAGGGGGCAGGTAATTGTTTGTCCCGTCCTGCAATATCGTAGAGCTCATCTGACCAGTACACGGTGTCGGTATCCACGGCCCAGTCCCAAATACCAATTCCCGCAAGACGGTGTGCCTCCTTGAGCTTTTTTTGACTCTCCTTCAGCGCCTCCTCCGCCCGCTTGCGCCTGGTAATGTCAAGGTAGGCGGCGACGGCTCCCCCAAGCTCTCCCCCCTCCTTTAGCAAGGGGACGACATTGCCGACGAGAATGTGTTTAGCACCGTCATCGAAGACGTATTCAAAAGCGCAATCTAATAGAGGTTCACCCGTAGCAACTACACGCTGGATGGGCATCTCTGGAGGTGTGAGTTCCCTGCCCTTTAGGAAGATACGGTAATGTGCATGCCGTTCGGCTTCCGGACCGGTTTTAGACAAATTGGCATCCTCCGGAACACGCAAAAACTCGATGGCGGCCCGATTGCCCGATATGGTTCGACAATCCCCGTCATGTGCTGTCAGGATGATAGCAGGAGCAGCGTCCAGAACTGTTCTTAGATATGTTGCCTGCTCCATCGACTGTTTTTCGCTTTCCCGAAGTGCCTCTTCCATGTTCTTGCGCTCGGTGATGTCGGTTGCTGTTGTCCTGCATAACTTCCGTCCAGTGGAATCCAGTATAAAAACGGTGTCGAGAAGTGCATACAAATCGCTGCCCGATTTTGTCATCAATCTTATTTCACAGCTCTGTCGTTTCCTGCTCGTAACGACCTGATTCAAGTGCGAACGAAACTTGTCCCTATCCGCAGGCACGATGCAGTCCTGAAATGGGCGTTTGATGAGGCTGCTCCTTTCAATGCCCAGTTGTCCTGCCGCGGTAAGGTTGGCTTCGAATACTATCCCATTCTCATCAAGGGTAAGGTAGCCGACAGGAGCGAGCTCATAGAGGTCAACATACCTGTTCCGTGTCTCCTCAACCAGGGCATTGGCGCGCTTAAGCTCTTCATTCTGCATTTCCAACTCGATCTGGTGCACCTGGAGTTCGTGAACCAACGCACGGACGTCTTCTTCCGGCATTGTGGAGGGCTCTCCCGTCTTTTTCCTGCTCAAGGCATCTTCAGCCCTGCGGCGCAGGTAGCCGGGCGGTTCTTGTCGCGATTGGCCCTTGGCCGTAGTGCGTACCTCCGAATCTTCATCGCCCAAGTCGATCCGTGACGTCTTCTATTGCCAGGAGAATCAATGGACTCTTCTGATCATGATCCGCTTGCTCTATCTGACGGGCATTGAGGAGCATTTTCCTGTGGCCTATCTCAGGGAATTCATGTTCTACCGGATAGTCTTCGAAGAACTTATTTTCCGAAAGAACACCCTCCAGCAGTTGCCTCAGGGCAGGGATATCCCACTGCCGGTTTCCAAGACTGTAGAGATACTCGTTTTCGGTTGCTTCAGGCGTCGTCAGAAAATTGCGGTAAAAGGATCGACTGGCCGAGAGGACCTTCAACTGAGCATCCAGTACCAGCAGCGGGTCGCGCACGGTTGCAACGATGCCTTCGGTGTACTTCTGTGCCTGTTGAATCAAGTTGCGGCTCTCCTGCAAAGACTTTTCCATCTCCTTGAATCCGCTGATATCGGTGAACGTGACCACCGCTCCGTCGATGAGGTTGTCAATCGTTCGATAAGGTGCAATGCGCATGAAGTATGAGCGGTCATCTGAGGTCTGAACCTCTGATTCCTTGAATACCAGTGTATCGAGGACGCACTGGACCTCTTCGGCCAGATCCACACCCTTCAGACTGGAGGCAATGTCACTAACGGGACGTCCCACGTCTGTGGGGATAAGTTTAATGATATCGGCGGCAGGCGACGTGAAACGCTTGATCTTCAGATGATTGTCCAGGAAAAGCGTGGCGATGTTGGTGCTGTTGAGGAGATTTTTCATGTCGTTGCTTGATCGGGACAGCTCGTCGATCTTGTGCTGCAATTCCGCGTTGACGGTCATAAGCTCTTCGTTGAGAGATTGCATCTCCTCCTTGGACGTGGTCAGCTCTTCATTGGAGCTCTGGAGTTCCTCGTTGGTAGATTGCAGCTCCTCGTTGGCCGACTTGAGCTCTTCCTGCGAGGTTGTCATCTCTTCGATGGTGGATTGAAGAAGCTCCCTGGTCTCCTGAAGCTCCGTCCCCAATGCCTCAAAGGCGGGGCTCTCCACACCTGACGGGCCTCTTTTTTTCCTGCGGGAACTCTTGGTCGGAATGGGAGTCGGCGCATCGTCAAACACGACCAACAGCAATCCGCGCATCGCCTCCGGTTTACGCAGAGGCTTTACGGTGAGGTGGACGATTTGCTCGTGGCCATTTGTTCGAACGTGCAAATCCTTTAATGTTACGTCCGCGTTTTCCGTCAGCGACCTTCGGATGGCGCTCCCCAAGTGTTGCTTTAGCCCCTCGCGGGCCAGCGCATAGACGTTGATGTTCGTTTTCCCTCCGGCCAGTTCCAGGTACTTTCCTGTTCGACCATGAACGTATACAATGTCGCCTTTATCATTGATGAGTACCGCTGAAGGCGCGAAATCCTCCAAGAGGATGGTCTGAACCAGATCGGGGACGGTCCTTTCCGCGCCTTTTTGAAATTCGGGTGGAACTGTGATCCTACCGGCATCGGTAAAGGACAAATCCGACGGGAAATCCGTCAGGTTCGCGAGGGCTGAGGTCGACTCCGTGCGCCTGAACACTTTCCACTTGTTGTCTGAAACGGAGAAGAGATCAGTGAAGCCGCCGATGGTTTCGGCCGTCCCCAGGAAAAGAATGCCGCCTGGATTCAGACAGTAATGGAATAGAGGCAGCACCTTCTTCTGGAGTTCGGCGGTCAAATAGATGAGGAGGTTTCGGCAACTGAGGATATCCAGCTTGGTGAATGGCGGGTCCATGATGAGATTTTGAGGGGCGAAGACCACCAGTTCCCTGATTTCTTTGTTGATCCGATAGCCGCCCGACTCATCCCTGGTGAAAAAGCGATCCAGACGCTCGGGAGATACGTGAGCGGCAATGTTAGGAAGGTACACGCCCTGGCGGGCCTTCTCAATTCCCTCTTTGTGTATGTCCGTCGCAAAGATCTGGATTTTGAAGCGGCCCTTTCGCCCCAGCTCTTCAAGGCACTCCATGAGCATGATCGCGATGGAGTAGGCCTCTTCGCCACTGGAGCAGCCCGGGACCCAGATTCGTAACGTGCTTCCTTGCTTCTTGCCTTCGAGGATGTAGGCCCCCGCCTCTTTCTTGAGAGCTTCAAATGACACGGGGTCTCTGAAGAAGTCGGTGACCCCTATCAACAATTCCCTGAAGAGCAAATCGATTTCTTGCGGATTCTCCTGGAGATAGCGGACGTAGAGGGACATGTCCGCAATTTGATGGACGGCCATGCGCCTTTCAACACGGCGGTAAATGGTGCTCTTCTTGTAAAAAGAGAAGTCGTGACCGCTCTGAGCCCGGAGAAGAACGAATATCTTTTGCAGCATCCCGCCGGTCTTTTCCACCAAAACGTCGGCTCTACGTGGGGTGGTTACCGCCATACCAGCTTGTTTCACGTAGTCCATCAGTTTTGTCGGCAGCTCTTCCACCGGGGCAACATAATCCACGAGCCCGGTAGCGATGGCGCTTCGGGGCATGCCGTCGGATTTGGCGGACCTGATGTCCTGCACCATTACCATGCCCAGCTTTTCCTTGATGGCGCTCACACCCAGGGTCCCGTCCGAGCCCATCCCGGAAAGGATGACGGCGATACTCCTTTCTTTCTGGTCATCAGCCAGGTGCTTGAAGAAGAAATCGATCGGCAGCCGCAACCCGCGAGAGGCAGTCGGCTCAAGCAACTGCAGGGCTCCGTGCAGTATGGATAGATCCTTGTTTGGCGGAATCACGTAAACACAATTGGACGCGACCTTCAACCCGTCCCCCGCCTGGTAGACCTGCATCTTGGTGAAGCGTTGCAAAAGCTCGGGCATCATCCCCTTTTGGGTCGGGTCGAGATGAGAAACGACAACGAACGCCAACCCGCAATTCGGCGACATATGGGTAAAGAACTGCTCCAACGCTTCCAATCCGCCAGCCGAAGCGCCTATTCCGACGATGTAAAAGGGTTTTTGGGAATTGCGCCCATTGCTCTTGACGGGGGTCTTCTTCCTGGAAGTGCCTGGGGATGTTTCCCCGGCGACATTTTTCGGTTGCTCAAGGCTTTTCTTGCCTTTTTTCATGTCGAATGCCTCGTCGGTCTCATGTTGGCGTCATTGGAAGGTCTAACATTATAGCATGGACGATCCCTTTTACCAGCAACACAAATTACAACACTGTCCAGTTAAGGAAGAGATTACCGGGGACTTGATCCTGCACTCAAAGCGGGTATGTCGTCTGCGAGATCGGAATTATGAGGACCCAAGGCGAGCGCAAGCGAACGTATTCAGTCAAATTTGCTTTTCTGCATCCGTGTAAAATCCAACTGGACCCCGGCTTAAAGCCTGCCGGGGTGAGGTCCCGCGGGTTGTCCGGAGGTGGGCGATGACTGAGGGGCAATGACCATTGCCCGGATTGTCACTCGCTGGACTTTTCTTCGAGCACCATAGCGATTTTCTTCTTCAGATCGGTTAAATCAAAACTTCTCACGACATAGAAGTCGGTCTCCATCGACTGCATGTCTTCTCTGTTCATATCGTATGCTGTCGAGAGTATAACGGGCAGTTCATAAAAATGATCCCTGATGTCCTGGAAAATATCCAGACCGCTGCAGTCAGCCATCTTTACGTCTACAACGACCAAATCCGGTTTTTCCGCTTCAATTTTCTCGAGAAGCCGGCAACGGCTTTCCGCGGTGATCACTTCGTATCCGGCTGCGTGCAATTCCTCCGAATACAGTAGCCTGATGTGCTCATCGTCATCGACAACAAGTATCTTCGGCATAACTGAGCCTCCCTTCTGACCCATGTTACGGCAAATTCCATTCCAATCGTCCTTGTACCTAATTTATAAATAAATCCATTGGCTTAATGCTTAGACGAAAATGAAGTGCCTCAGTAGTGAATGAAGTAGATGACACTTATCTGGAACCAAAAAGATTCACCGGAAAATACAAACTACAGACAGGATTCACAAGATTGACAGGATTAAAAGAAGAAGATAAAGGACAAGGACTTGGGCTGGATTGACAGGGTGGCGATGGAGAAGAAAACAAAGGACGAAAAGCTTAGACAGGATTAACAGGATTTACAGGATTACAGGATTAAAAGAAGAAGATAAAGGACAAGGACTTGGGCTGGATTGACAGGACGGTGATGGAGGAGAAAACAAAGGACGAAAAGCTTAGACAGGATTAACAGCAATACTGTTCACTTAATGACAACAATGTAATCTTCGACTTTGATGCGTATTGTGCCAGACCGTGTCCTTGGGCGCAGGTTATAGCCGCTCATTTTTCTTTTCACGCCTCGCGGATTGCGGCGTGAACGGCTCGACACGACTCGTTCTTCAAGAATCTCCCTCAATACTGCCTCATGAAAGGCTTTCCTGTCCTGAGGGGGGGATAGAGGCAAATGCTATAATTTTACGACGAATCACGCGAACCGCGTGCAGGAATGATAAGCGATCCGGGTCTTCGTTTCCCGCCAAGGCAGCCTCATGCATCAAACCGCGAATAGCAAAATGAGCCATGAGCAGGCCGTAAAATTCCTGCCGTACCAAGTCTGGCGTTTTACTTCTTAATATTATCCTGGAGCCGCGCAGATGGGTTTTGAGTTCGTCAAATGCAGTTTCGATTTCCCACCGTTCATGATACAAGGCCGCCAATTCCGCTGCAGGCGCTTCTTCATAATCCAGAATCGTTGTAATCAGCCGGTAGATGGGCTCAGCGCCCTCAATGCCCTCCAATCTGTATTCGATTACTCGAACATCAACTCCGTTTGCGCCCTTTTCCTGGTCCTTCTGGGAACCATAGATCCTGCTCAAATAAGAACCGTCGGCAAGCCTCTTTTCGCGTGGCAGAAGGCGGTTTCTTCTCACTCTCCAAAGCAGATCACAGCCAGTGCCACATGCGTTGTTCCACAATTCGAACCCGGAAAAATAGCGGTCAGCGAGACAGAGCATTCCCTTGTACAGAGAAGGAACCACTTCCTTGGCAAGAGCCATCTCTGCTATGTTCACGGCGCCCATCCGGGTTCCAAACAAAACATGCGTCCCGTTTTCGACCAGGGACACAAAATGCAACTGCGGAAAGGCGCTTGTTCCCGTCTTGGCGGAAGGCCGTCCAAAAACTTTTTCGTTTTCCGTCTCATCGGCTACATCAAGCGTGCTGCCGTCCAGGCTTACCAAATGCCATTTCCTGTACCAAGCGCCTTTGGTGGATTCCCCGGCAATCGGCTTTACAACCTCATCATGCAGTTGTCGAAGAGGTGTCCACCCCAACCGACTTCGAGCCTGAGAGATACCGGATTTACCGGCCACCTTGACGCTAGCCCCCGGTCCCATAAGCCACTTTATCCCTTCAAGAAGACAGCGCAGAACTTCACGATACGACGAATGCATGTACAAGGCCAAGGCGATGACATAGTATACAACCACATGCGCCGGAAGATCCCTCTGCCGTCTACTTGTCTTTCCGGTATTTTTGAGAACCGAATCAATTGTCTTTACCGGAAAGGCTTTGGTGATTACTCCCAAACTAATGTAATCCGTAATGCGTGTGCCACCTGGAAGCTCTGCAACGGTACGTGCCATTGTGGTCCTCCTGTCAAAAAGTTGAGACAGAATACCACATTATTTATCTTAAGTGAACAGTATTGGGATTAACAGGATTAAAAGAAAAAGATAAAGGACAAGGACTTGGGCTGGATTGACAGGGCGGCGATGGAGGAGAAAACAAAGGACGAAAAGCTTAGACAGGATTAACAGGATTTACAGGATTAAAAGAATGGAAAGGGTATTGGGATGGAATACGAGGCCCTGACATGACAAATAATCGGTTGCGCGATGAAGGTTCACCAGACATTGGGGCCGGGATTCCTTGAGTCGGTCTACGTGAAGGTGCTGACCCACGAATTGGGCAAGGCCGGACTGCGCGTAGATTGTCACCGGGCAATTACCGTGGTTTATGACGGTATCGTAGTGGGAGATTTCTTCGCCGATATGTTGATTGCGGATACCGTACTTGTTGAGAACAAAGCCGTTAAAGCATTGGTGCAGGCACACGAGGTACAACTGGTGAACTATCTGGCGGCCACCGGTATAAAGATCGGACTTCTTCTCAACTTCGGAGCAACCAGTTTACAGGTCAAGCGCAAATATCTCACGTATCCTAAAAAAGTAGATCCTCCGTCAAATAATTCTTAAGCTGGTTTTTAATCCTGTAAATCCTGTCAAAGGGGTTTTATCTCCTTTTCCCGATATTTGGCAGGAAAGCCGTCAACATGCCGAGCAACGGCAGGAACGAGCAAATGCGGTAGACGAATTCAATGCCATATGCATCTGCCAGTCTTCCGAGCACGGCGGCGCCGGTGCCTCCCATACCGAAGGCGAGCCCAAAGAACAATCCGGCCACCATCCCCACCTTTCCCGGCACGAGTTCCTGAGCAAACACAAGAATTGCAGGGAAAGCCGAGGCCAGTATAACCCCGATTATGAATGTCAGGACACCGGTCCAGGCAAGGCTCGCATAAGGCAGCATCAACGTAAAAGGAGCGACGCCGAGTATGGATACCCAAATAACGCCCTTGCGTCCGATCCGGTCTCCGATAGGCCCGCCCAGAATGGTACCCAGGGCCACTGCGAACAGGAAAATAAAAAGATGGAGCTGGGCCGATTTAACGGACAAATGAAATTTGGTCATGAGATAAAATATAAAATAACTATTTATGCTGGATAGATAGAAAAATTTTGAGAAAATCAGGATTAACAGAACCACCGTCGCCCTGATTATGATCGGCCGGGGAAGCGTTCGGCCAACAGCCGCGCGAGAACCGGCCGCCCTGGCTTTTTTCGCCTGCCGGGCCTTGTACCAGCCGCCTACCTGCCATAGTACTGCAATGGCAGTCAATGCTGCCAGGGAGAACCAGGCAATGCTGTCTCTTCCCCTTGGAAGGATAAACCACGCAGCCAGCAGAGGACCGACTGCGGTCCCGGCATTCCCGCCGACCTGGAAAATGGACTGGGCCAATCCGTAGCGCCCACCGGAAGCCATTCGCGCCACTCTCGAAGATTCGGGATGGAAAATTGAAGAACCGCTCCCCACCATAGCGGCGCCGATGAGCAGGATGGCGTAGCTCGGAGCAACAGCGAGAACCAAAAGGCCAATCAGAGTGGAACTCATCCCGATAGCCAACGAATAGGGCTTGGGGTGCCGATCCGTATAGAATCCAACCAGTGGCTGCAACATCGACGCAGTGATCTGATATGTCAGAGTGATAAGGCCGATCTGAGCGAAGCTGAGGGAAAAGGTGCTCTTGAGCAGAGGATAAATCGCCAGGATCAGTGACTGGAGCATGTCATTAAGAAAATGCGATAAGCTGAGCGCGCCCAGCACCTTATAAACTGTGCCTTCGGTACAGGAGATCGGGGAACTGCCCGCATAAAGGCCGGTTTCTGCCGGATGGGCCGCCTCCATGACTATAGCAGCTTCTGGATTGACACTTTCTTTATTCATCTTGATGTGCTGACACTCCCCCGGGCGGTGGGACCGCCGGCCATGGTTGCAGCGGCCAGGTCGAGGACCCGCCGGCCACGTCGTCTCCAAACAAACCGCCGCTATTATGAACACCTTTTTTGCCAATCTTCAAGGGGCATACTCAAATACGCCGGTTCAAAGATAAAGGACCAAAACCTGGAAAGGCAGTTAGGAATTAGGAATGAGGAATTAGGAATTATGGAGTACGTTCTTTTTCATAAGAGTTGTCAAATTTATCCCGCGCCGTGTTTCGATAGGAATTACCAATTTGAAATATCGGGAAAGTCGATCTATGCTCCCCCGCTGGCACGTGGAAATTTCACTGCTTGAGTTGTTTGCACGGTTAATTTGTTTACGGCTGCGATACGTTCGCACCGGAATTTCTCAGATCCGAACGGGCATCAGGGCCATGATGTCTTTCGGCGAAGACCCGTGGGAACAGCTTTTCTGGTTAAAGCAATCTGCTGTTTTTGAGTTTCCGGCAATTTAGAGCTGGTGCGGGGAAAACTCCGCCCCGCTCGGAAGTGACTACCGTTCGAATGGATCGGGATAAAGCGGCATTTCTACTCAACCGGAAAGGACCTTTGAATCATGGGGCAAACGCTGATCGCTGAAGCAGCAAAGAAATACGATCTCGTCCGCAAAATGCAAAACTACAGAGCGTTGATATTCATCGGGATTTCGGCTGCCTATCTGGTGTCCTATTTCCATCGGGCAGCCCCGGCGGTAGTCGGACCCGAGATTATCAAAGACCTTGGAATTGTTCCGGCCGCGCTCGGTTTCCTGGGTTCCATGTATTTTTGGGCTTACGCGGCCGCAATGCTTCCGGCGGGAGTGCTTGCCGATACCTGGGGGTCTCGCAAGACCATGTCGGTCTTCATTCTCGTTGCAGCCATAGGCGGATTCATCTTCGGGATTGCCCCGGGTGTGAATGCCCTGGCTGTCGGCCGATTTTTAGTCGGCTTTGGAGTTGGGTTCATTTACGTACCAGCCGTGCGGATTTTAGCGGATTGGTATAAGCCCGATGAACTCGCGACCTATAGTGGGATACTGCTGGCGGTGGGAAATTTTGGCGCGTTGGTTTCAGCCGCGCCGCTGGTAGCACTGATGAGTGCGATCGGCTGGCGCAATTCGTTTCATGTGGTAACAGCTTTCACCGTTCTGGCGGCTATTTTCTCCTACCTGGTCATCCGCAACAAACCGACCGAACTCGGTCTTCCCACACCTCGGGACCTGATGGGTTTGGGCCCCGCGCAAGCCACGCCTAAAGTCCAACTCGGATCGGCGCTGAAAGCGGTATTTGCCAATCCGCAGTTTTACCTGCTGGGCATGTTGCTCTTCTCGTATTACGGCACGTTCATGGGTGTCGGGTCGTTGTGGGCCGGTCCGTATTTGCAGAACGTCTACGGCCTGACAAAACAGGCCGCCGGCAACATTATAATGATGTTCCCCCTGGGCATGGTCTTCGGTTGCCCCCTGTCCGGTTATGTTTCCGACAAGATCCTGAAGTCCAGGAAAAGTGTGCTCCTGGGAGGTTGTGTCCTGCACACCATCTCATACATACCCCTGGTCTTCTTCACGGACGGACTGTCCGTCAATCTTCTCTACGTACTCTTCTTCTGGTACGGACTTTCGGGGGGCGCATTCGTCTCCTGCTTTGCCTGCGCCAAGGAGACCTGTGAGCCGAGATTCGCTGGTACGGCCGTCGGTGCGCTCAATATTTTCATCTTCGTGGGCGGGGCATTCTATCAGCAGGTTATGGGGATAATCATCGGCAGATATCCTGTTATCAAACCCGGCGTTTATGCTGCTGCGGCATACCAGGCTGCTTTTTGGGTCCCCTTTATCGGTCTGATCGCCGGGATAATCCTGTATTCCTTTTTCCGCGAAAGACCTATCACCTGATGGAGCGCGTTATGGTGCAAAGTGAGATAAGACGCCGGACCCGGGCCGTCAAAATATTCAAACCTTTTTCGATCTGGAGGGAAAAAATTGAGTGACCAAGCCGAGATTTTTGAAAAACTGACGACCGCAGTTATCACCATGGACGAAGAAGGGGCACGCTGTGCGGCACAGGAGGCCATTGACAACGGCATCAGCGCCGCTGATGCCATCAACGAAGGACTGGTGAAAGGGATGCAGGTAGTTGGGGAAAAATACGAACAGCAGGAATACTTCATTCCCGAAGTGGTAATGTGCGCGGACGCAATGATTGCAGGTATCGAAATATTGCGGAAATATCTGGCGCAGGATGACGCCGCAGAGGCCGCAAAGGTGGTCCTCGGCGTTGTACAGGGCGATACGCATGACATCGGAAAGAACCTCGTAAAAATCATGCTCGAGACATCTGGTTTTGAAGTTTTCGACCTGGGCCGCGACGTCCCCCCTCGGGCGTTTGTGGATAAAGCAAAGGCCATTGGCGCCGACATCATCGCTCTTTCAACCCTTATGACCACCACAATGGATGGAATGGCGGAGGTGATGAGGCTGCTCAATCAGGAAAACGTGAGAGATCGGTTTAAGGTCATGGTCGGCGGTGAGCCGATCTCACAGGCCTTTTCGGACAGGATTGGGGCAGACGGTTATGCGGCAAATGCAGCGGGCGCGGTCAAGATTGCGAAATCACTGACAGGAGGTCGGCAGCAATGCTTAAAGATGTGATGAAACCGATGGAAAGACTGGCTGCGTACGGCCGCGGCGAACCGGTGGACCGCCTCCCCTGCGTGCCCATTGTCGGCAATGGGGCCGCTCGCGTGACCGGTTGCAAAATTTCAGATTTCAGAGGCAACGGGAAAGCCATCGCGCGGGCGCAGGTGGATTCCTACAGGCTCTTTGGCTACGACATGGTCAGGATCTTTACCGATCTTTATGTCCAGGCCGAAGCGATGGGCGCAAAAGTTTATTATCCGGAAGATGAAACCGCCCACCTGGACTTACCGGCAATCGATGACATCTCCAAAGTCGACACGCTGCAACCGGCTGACCCGCACAAGGATGGAAATCTGCCTCACCACCTGGAAGCAATTAAAATAGCGCTCGATGAAATAGGGGCCGAGGTCCCGGTAGCCGGCGCAGTGGTCGGTCCGTTCACCAACGCCGCGTTTCTGGTCGGAGCGGACGCCCTGGTGAGGCTGATCCTGAGAAATCCCGCCGCAGTCCACAAGCTGTGCGAGGTATCCCTCGAAACCAGTCTGAACTGCGCAAAAGCCATAATCGATCAGGGCGGGACCCCCAGCCTCACCGAGCCGGTGTCCACTTCCACCGTGATAAGCCCCAAACATTTTGCCGAATTCTCCTATCCTTATTTGAAAAGGCTCATCGATTACATCCATTCGAGGGGCAAGGCGGTGACTCTTCACATATGCGGGCTTACGAGCAAAATATGGGAGCCCATGGTGGATGCGGGTTCGGACTGCATAAGCATCGACAACGTCGAGGACCTGGCGGCGGCAAAGCAGAAAGTCGGCCACAGGACGAGACTGATGGGCAATGTGAGTCCTTCCAAAATCATGTTTCAGGGAACGGTCCAGGATGTCAGGCGGGCCACCCTGGATTGCATTCTGAAAGCGTACGACAGCCCCAGGGGCTATATCGTGGCATCCGGATGCAGCCTCCCCACGGAGACCCCTTTTGCCAATATCCACGCGATGCTCGATACCGTGCGGGAAGTGGGCTATCCGGTCCTGGAGGACAAACTGGAAGCGATGCAAAAAAAGTTGGGCTGAAAAGAAAACTCGATTTAATTCCAGGGGTGGTCCGGAATTGCGGCATGATCGCCGATTTTCAACTGAAAGGGGGCCTCTCTGTTTCCAATTTTTCCAGTATTGCGGGAAGTGTAATGCAAAGATCCGAGAAAGAGCGACTTGTTGCCTTGCTCGACGGCAAGACCGTCGACCGAGCCGCGGTAATCTGTCCCGGCGGGATGATGAATGCGGCAACCACGGAAGTTTTAAGAAAAATCGGAAAAGGTGTCCATTCCGATCCGATTGCCATGGCCGAAACCGCCATCGAAGTCCGCAGGTCCACCGGCTTCGAGAACTTTGGGGTGCCTTTCTGCATGACAATCGAGGCCGAATGCTTCAAAAGCAGCGTGGATTTAGGGAACGAATCGGTTGAGCCTCGTATACTGGAGTATGGGGTGAATAGCTTGACCGAAGCAGCGGCGCTGCCGGACGCCGATCCCCGGACCCACGGCCGCATCCCGGTGGTGCTCGAGGCCGTCTCGCTGCTTTCGAAACAAAACGGGGAGGCGCCCGTGATCGGCAACCTGACCGGCCCCGTCAGCCTTGCGACTTCCATCCTGGACCCCCTCCTTTACTTCAGGCTCATGCGGAAGGATCCAATGGGGCTTCACCTCTTCATGGAAACCTTGACGAACTTTCTGTCCGGCTTTGCGAGCGCGCTGGTCGAGGCCGGAGCTGATATTATTTCGATCGCCGACCCATCCGCTACCGGGGAGATCCTGGGGCGGAATTATTTCCGGGAATTCGCGGCGCCCTACCTCTCCCGCCTGGTGGCCGCAATTCGGGAAACGGGCGCCAGGGCAATCCTTCATATTTGCGGCGATACCTCGCTTATCTTCGACGAACTGAACAGGATACGCGGTACGGCGTTCAGTTTCGACTCGGTGGTGAGCATGAAAAAGGCGCGAGCGAAAATCGAGGGCGCCCCGCTCATGGGAAACGTGAGCACGCAGCTTCTACACCAGGCGCCGCCGGAGCGGGTGATAAGGGCCACGATGCGCCTTATCGAGCAGGGGGTTGAAATTATCGCTCCCGCATGCGGTCTCAGCATGCAAACTCCGCTGGAAAATATAAAGGCCCTGACGGGTACGGCAAAAAACCCTCGGGCATATCCGGGCATGATCGGCCATGACGGGACGTGAGAGGGTCCGGTACGCTTTGCGGGGCATCAGGACCGAAAGACCCGCTATGGGGGAGATCCTCGTTGCGCCGGAGCTGGCGGCAAAATTCCAGTGTGCCGGCCTGGAGTGCGTTCTGGCCCGCCTTGGGGCCGACCTGGCCGTGCTCCACATTGAGGAATGCTCTTCGATAATGCCTCGCGCAAGATCATTGATCGACGCCGGCTATTTTGTCTTCGGTCTCTGTCCCGGGCCTTTTACCATTTTGCTCCGTGAGCTGGGATGGACCGGGACAAGCCGCCTGCTCATCAAAGATCCTCTCAACGTGCGGCAGATGATGCAAACGGCAGCGAAGGTGACCGGTCGCTCGATTGCCCTGGCACAGCAGGGTGAATTTGACGGCGTAATCATAGCCGATGATCTCGCCGGCAGCCGAGGTCTGTTCGTCTCTCCGGCATCGCTGAAGGAGTTTTACTTTCCCGTTCTGGCCGGCCTTCTGGAAAAAAAAGGCGCCGACCGCATGCCCTTTATTTTCCATTCCGACGGCAACATTGTCCAGTTGATAGCGCCTCTCATGGAGGCAGGATTTCAAGGCATCCAGGGGCTTCAACCCTCGGCAAAAATTGCTCCGGAAATATTGACTGGGGAAGAATGGAGAAACTGGGTCTTCTGGGGTAATTTCGAATACGAAGGCAAGGAACGGCTAAAGAGTAAAGAAGAAGTGCAAGCGGAGATAAAGGGCCTTCTGAAACGGTGGACCGATTTCCCCGGCTACATTTTCGGCTCCTCCGGAGGATTATACGGCTCGCTCTGTCCAGAAACCATCCAGGCCGCCTACGCGGAACTGAGGGGAATCCAGCAATGAGACCTGAATCCATGCAGTTTTTTGATGGTATGAGTGAACGCAGTCTCCTGCACTATGATACTGCGAAGCAGACCGGGAAATTGGTGGTCGGTATCTACTGTACCTTTGCGCCGCTGGAACTCGTTCGGGCAGCCGGGGCTGTTCCGGTCGGCCTCTGCGGGAAGAAGCAAAAGCCTGTTCCCGAAGCGGAAAAGACCCTGCCTGCCAATCTTTGTCCCCTGATCAAATCTTCTTATGGGTACGCCGTTACGGATACCTGCCCTTATTTCGATTTCTCCGACCTGCTGGTCGGAGAGACCACCTGTGACGGAAAAGTGAAGATGTATGAACTGCTGGGAAGAATCAAGCCGCTTTTCCTCATGAACCTGCCTCGCACACTCGGTCCGGCCGAGCGGTCGTACTGGTTGAACGAAATACGCAGGTTCACGGCTTTTCTGGAATCTCGGACCCACATCCGGGTCGATCCGGAGGAGCTTCGCCGGCAGATCGTCCTACACAATGCGATGAGGCGGGCTCTCAAGGAACTGGTCTATGCCTGCGCCCAACGCCCCGATGTGCTCTCCGGTTATGATCTGATGATTGTGCAGGAGTCGAAAAGTTTCGCCGTCGATCTCCGGGAATATATCGATGCGGTCGTCAGGCTCACCCGGGAAGTGAGCGGTTTTCCGAAGGACTCAGACCGGCCGGGCTCCAGGAAGAGGATATTGCTCACGGGATGCCCTGTGGGCAAGGGTTCGGAGAAGGTCGTAAATCTCATCGAAGAATCCGGCGCAAGAGTTGTCTGCCTGGAAAATTGTACCGGTTTCAAGAGCTTCGACCTTCCGGTCGACGAAGACGATGAGCCATTCCACGCGCTGGCATGGAGGTACCTGCAAACGCCTTGTTCGGTCATGACACCCAACGAGGGCCGTTTCGACTTGCTCGACCGGCTCATACGTGACCTCAAAATTGAGGGAGTTGTCGATCTCACGTGGCATTGCTGCCACACCTACAACCTGGAGTCGCACCGCATACAGGAGCACGTCGGCAAAGTTCACTCCCTGCCCCTGTTGCACTTCGAAACGGACTATTCAGAATCGGATATCGAACAGTTGCGAACGAGGATCGAAGCCTTTTTGGAAATGGTTCAGTAATGGTTGAGATCAAATCGTAATTACCTATTTGACGCATCGGTAATTTCAATCTATATTCTGCCGCCAAGTAATACCGTACAACGTGTAAACAGGGGGACCTGTCTCCCGGAATTAAAAACGCTGACGAACAAAAACCGTTATTTGCAAGTAGAAAAGGAGCTATTCGATGTTTGATGCCAAGGGTCGTTTGGATGGTTTCCAAAAAGGCGTTGGAACTCTAATTGAGGGGATGCCCGAGTCGATAAACAACTTTTTTGGGTTCATCAACGCTACGCAAAAGGAAGGGGCCCTGACCGTTCGTGAAAAGGAGCTTATTGCAATTGGGGTAAGCATCTACACCAGGTGTGAGGATTGCATCGCTGTACACGCCCAGAAGGCTCTTCAGGCAGGATGTACCAGGGCGGAGATTCTGGAAGCGGCGGCAATGGCTATCATTTTCGGCGGCGGTCCTTCTTTGGGCGCTACTGCCTCCCTGTTGATAAGCGCATTGGATCAATTTGAAGGCGAAGCTTAACAGGATTTTGAAAAAGGATTGAAATTCCCATCTTTAAAGTAAAAATATCATGCATCGTCACCCCGGCGGGAAGCCGGGGTCCGGAGATTTGCCTTTAATATCGGCTAGATCGAAAAGCCGCTGGATTCCCGCCTTCGCGGCTGTGCCGTAGTCGAATGAAAGCCGAGAATTTTTCCGAAAAGTGGAGAAAAGACACTGGATGTCGGCTTCCGCCGACATCGCGGCGCCTGATTTATGCCCAATTGACTCTTTGAGTGCGTCTCTACGTCTCTGCGGTGCATCTTTTAGTTTGCCGGGATATTGTTCTCCGTGATCTCTGTGCTCTCGGTGGTGGATCTCTTGGTTGCGGCTCTGCTGCTCCAGGCTCTTCGTGGTGAGATTTGTCTTTTCCGTTCACTGTTCACCGCTCACTGTTCACTGACTTAAGGGGCGCCGGTCAAATACTTTCTGTCTGCAGGCCAAAGGTCCAATACCTGCCGGATTATCGCCAGTTCTCCCATGTGATAGCAGTTGTGGTCGGCAGCAAGCAGTATCTCGCGAAATATATTATAGCCTTTGGCATGCGGCAGGGGGGAAAACAGGTCTGTATCGGGGCTGCGGACCATGCGGTCAAGCGCGTCGAGGTCGGATCGGAATTCGGCGAGGGTTTTGCCCCACCTGGCTTCATTGGCAATTTCTCCCGGATTGGGACGGTAGCCTTCCGGATAATGAGGGGAAATGTGTTTGGGATTGCGGATAAACTTCAGGATGTCCCACTGGGCGATTCGCATGTGCTCGATTATCTGCCAAAAACTGTATGGCACGTTGAGCGCTTTGCTATTGATATGTTCGAGGGGGAAATCGGAGACGATTTCGTCGAAGCCCATGTGAGCATTTCCTCCCCGCAGGAGCGCGGAAAGTTCGTTGCGGAGCACTTTTTGTGAATCCATGGGTCCTCCTTTGGCGAAAGATTTGGATCGTTAAATTGCCGTTTGCCCTTGATCGGCTTGCTCGCTTTTTCAGGTTGCCTCTGCATTGTAATGTAATCAGCCGTGAACATTTTAGGAGACCTGCAGCACCCTGCCAAATTCCGGACATTCAATCTGGTCCAGTGCCGCATTGATGAAGTAAGTATCTGTAATCCCTGTAATATCACACTGTTTTTCGCAAATCGGATAATTAGCATAGAAGTAAGCAGAAATGTGAGATGGCGGACATTTTGATCGAGGGAGACGTGAATGAAACTCAGAGAAAAATTCGTTGTCATCATGCTTACAGTTGCGCTCCTGCTTGCCTGGGCATCCGTCGCGCATGCAGGCATGGAGGGAGCGATAGCCCCGGCGGGCAACAATCTTGGTGTCAATTGCGGTCCCGCCGGTTCGTGGTCGGAACCGGGCGATCCGCTGTCGGCTTCCGGTCTGGCATTGCCCTACGGCACTTATACGACACGCGACCTGGGTCAGGCGCCGTATCCCAACCAATCCTGCAACGGTCCGGCGCAAAATTCGCCGGCAGGGATGTACTGATAGGGAGTTGCATTCAAAATGATCACAAGGGGGCGACGCGGGCGTACGCCGCCGTGTGTCGAAGAGCCGACGACGAAGTCGACACGGTGAGCGTTATAATGCGACTTCGTATGAGTTATCTTGCCTTGGGTTTTCGAAAAGAGCGAAATTACAGTTATGGTCCAGGTATTGAAAGGAGCAGGATAACCGTTAGCAGAACGCCATAGGGGAGAGAAATCTTAATCCGGATATATTTTTTTATAAAACTGCGGATACAATTTTTTTGCACATTCCGGGCAAACACTGTGGGTGAATTCAGCCTCTGAATGACGCTTTATATAAGATTCAATTTGATTCCAGTAACCCTTATCATCGCGGATTTTTTTACAGGAAGCACAAATAGGGAGCATTCCACTCAAAGTTTTGATTTTAGACATGGCATCACTAAGTTCATGGATAAGCTTCTCCCTCTCTTCTTCCACCCGCTTGCGCTCAGTAATGTCGGTTAACGTACCTGCTGTCCCTGTAGCATTACCTTTCTCATCAAGTGTTAGCCGTGCCCATACCTCAATCCAGCGAAACTCTCCGTTTTTATTCATATACCGAATCTCGTGCCGACAATAGTCCTTCTTCCTCTCGATTAATGGTCTGAAGAGCTCAAGGTTCAGTTGTCGGTCTTCAGGATAAACGTATTCCAAAAATACCATGCCAAGACTCTCTTCCACAGCAAAGCCCGTTACCTCAGCCCAAGCAGAATTCAGAAATGTCCAGTGCCCTTCTGTATCAGTACGAAAGACAACTTCCTTTAAGTTCTCCACAACAAACCGGTATTGCTCCTTACTATCTCGCAATGCCTCCTCCGCTTGCTTGCGCTCAGTAATGTCGGTTAACGTACCTGCTGTCCCTGTAGCATTACCTTTCTCATCAAGCGTTAGCCGTGCCCATACCTCAATCCAGCGAAACTCTCCGTTTTTATTCATATACCGAATCTCGTGCCGACAATAGTCCTTCTTCCTCTCGATTAATGGTCTGAAGAGCTCAAGGTTCAGTTGTCGGTCTTCAGGATAAACGTATTCCAAAAATACCATGCCAAGACTCTCTTCCACAGCAAAGCCCGTTACCTCAGCCCAAGCAGAATTCAGAAATGTCCAGTGCCCTTCTGCATCAGTACGAAAGACAACTTCCTTTAAGTTCTCCACAACAAACCGGTATTGCTCCTTACTATCTCGCAATGCCTCCTCCGCTTGCTTGCGCTCTAATCCAGATTGCTCCAGATCCTGGATTTTCTGTTTTGATAAGGCATTCTCTTCGATCAGTTCGGAATTTATCCTGGCTTGATCATGCATCTGGACCCCCCTCTCGTTATGAACGGTGATGGTTGGATACAAAAACGGGTGATATTTGTTCCGGAATAATGCCTCAACCTCTGCGCTATTCCTCCAAACCGCATGTTGAGATCCGATTTTTGCCCGAAAAAACTTCCTTCGCACCCGTGAAGCCCCGATAGCATACAAGCTTACCGATAAAATGCACAAGTGAAAGGTGAATCAGAGCGATTTTTGCGATTTCTCGACTCAGCTCCTCCCCGCGTTTGGTGAGCCCGTTCCGCCACGTCGCCGTGCGACAGGCTCAGGAAAATAGAATGCGGTAATACCTGGCAAGTGAAAAAGCGGACGCAAAATCGACATACCACCTTCGGGCGTGATAGACGACTCTAGCTTCAACCTTTACAAACCTCCTGCTGATCGAGTCTAAGGACGATTTGATGTTCTCGCCATTGTACGTAACAATCCTTGAAAATCGGCTTCTGCTCTATGTATTGGAAAGTTGCTACTTCTTGCCAACTCAGAAAACGCGATCGAGAACCCTCAGCATAACGGGAATGATCCGGACATCTTGAACTTTCTTTCGATCTCTCCGGATTTCCGGGAAAGGAGGGATGTATCATCGCAGAAACTCAGCGTAATCACGCTTCCAAATTCTCTTGGAGTGCCCATTTCAATGCTCCAAATGGGTCTTCAAGCCACGAGGAGACATTCCCTGCGTTATTTCTCTTGCCGGATCAAGCACCTCTTGGTCCGACCGCAAACATAACCCACCGAAATAATGGTGTTAATGAATGTGCTTGATCCAAGCCGTCGATGCGTGACTCCCAATTCTTAACCGGCCTGATATAAGAAGTTGTATTCAAAATGATCACAGGAAGGACTCAGATCATTTAGAGCAGAAGGTTCAGGAGGTAGCTGATGTCAATTATGGCATTAGCATCATGGGTGCTTAATTAAAGCGCTTTTATCAGCGATCGGTTGGGCTGATTATTACCTGGGGCAGTGGTCAAGGCGGCCTTAATCCTGATGGGTGACTGGTTCAGCAACGGCTGACTCCAAACCTAAAGAAACTGCGGAAGTAATAAAGTATTGTCGGCTCTTGTGATGGGCATGAAAACCACTGAGAACGCCATAATATAAGTTTACTTATGTTTAGCGGTCACGAAGGATCTTAGGAAAAGCGTTTTTCTCGCATGGAGAAGTTTTCGCTCTTGACCGAAGCCTTTTAATGGGTGCCCCTGCTCTTTCTTGTTCCCTCGTTGAGGTTCGCAGTTGTATCTGTTCCCTCACAAGACTGGATATCGTAGTACGACTCGAAGATTTTGTCGATCGACTTGGTTTCCGGCATCACATAGACGATACCACAAGTCCCGGTAAAAGCCGGCGTCACGACATCATTGTAGAAATTCACCGAAACGTTGATGCAGCCCCAGGAAATACGGTGGTCGAGCGGCTTTGAACTGGCCAGACGCTGCAGGCGGCGCTCCTTGGGGTTATTAGTAACCACCCGGTGCAGGGAAAGGGCAGAGTCGTAATCTACCCAGAGGACATCCTTTCCGTGCACATCGACGCCCAGCGAGGCCACAAAGCGACCTGCCTGTGTGATGCGATCTTGAGGACGAATTTCCGACAATTTACGATCACCAATACCGGGGCTGGTCTCATCGCCGCGTGCCAGGCCCAGCAGGGCTGGGGCTGCCCCTAGAAGTCGTCCATCGGCATCGAATACAAAGACTCTGGCGTCGATCTTGTCTACAATCACGAAGGGCATGCCGCGATTATCGCCTGAGTCTACGACCCAATCTGCCATGTGCCGGGTCTTCTCGGACGTGTGCTCCAGTTCGAAATTCGCCCGTCTGGGGTGAGGTGCCGCGACGGGTTGCACATCAACTGCTGAGGAGTCTGCTGCAGCCGGATGCGCGGCCAATGAGGGGCTCGGGTTGGACAGCTGCTCAGGTCTGCCGGAAACTGCAACTTGGTTGTTGGCACAACTGGTTGCCAGCAGGCAAACACAAAGCACTTTGGTCATGCCCCCTGCGAGTGTTCGTATCTTCCCTGAGCTTTTTATGAACGGCAATGCCGCCAAAAGGAGCAACCTGATCCTTTTTCTATTCTTATCACACGATTGTGTGTGCCTGGTCTGCATGTTTCTTTCGCCCATCAGGAATCGTAAGTAGCCCTGTCTTGTGTTTTTGTTCAACAGCAAGACAGGGCCCAAGAGGTAATTTAATTGCGTCCCTGTTTAGGAGGCGGAGCAACCGGTTGGGGTGCCGGAGCCGGTGGTGGCGTCTGTGTGACTACCACAGATTGGGGAGGAGGCGTCTCCACCGCCGCCGGCTGTCCGCATTGAAATTTAAGGCATTCGGGGAGACAGCAGCAGCCAGACATGGAGATACCCAAAAGGAAAATAAATAGTACTGACCAAAATAATCTTTTCATAACGAATCTCCTCCTTAGATGATATTTGTTAAAAGTCCACTCTCCTCTGTCGAACCTCCAGAAACCGGTTCAACAATCTCTCCGTCGTTCTAATATATCCGTCCCTGAAGAATTGCAACATTTTGCCGTTATAAACCGTCCGCTTTATTCGGTTCAGATCGGAGGCAGTGCTCTGGGTGATCGGCTTTTATTAACCGGAATAATGCACCAACTTCCCTGGTAGTCCGGGGTCGGAGTCCGGAGTCGGGCCACGCTAATTCGGCCACAGCCACACATCGATTTACAAAAACCAGCCGTTTTTTCGGCTTAGAACCGCATTTTGGATGCCGAAATCCTCGTTCTAAGCACCCCAGTACCCGGATTTTAGGACCCGCCGTGCTTCTTCCCCTTTTCACCCTCACTCTTCACAGTCCTCAGTCCTCCGTCCTCCGGACACCTGCGCCAAATCAAAGCGAAACATCGCCAGTGGAAACATTGCATATCTCGCCAACTTAGAAAACGCGATTATTGCCATGATCTTGACTGCGCTCATCTCGTCTCCTCTACCATTCTCTTCAAGACATATGCTTGACGATCTTTGGCAACAAAATAGTTCAGGATGAGTGAAAAGTGTGTCGGTGCCTTGGGCAGACCTGCAAGCATGGCAGTTTCAGCAAGACTCAGTTCCTTCACGTGTTTGTCAAAGTAAGTGCGCGAGGCCGCTTCCACCTCGTAAACTCCCGCTCCGAAATAGATCTGGTTGAGGTAGATTTCCAGGATTTTGTCTTTGCTCAGGGAGTGGTCAATACGATAGGCTAAAATAGTCTCTTTTGCTTTCCGCATCCAGGTGTTCTCTGGCGTGAGCAGGAGTGATTTTACGACCTGCTGGGTTATGGTGCTTCCGCCTTGCACAACTTCTCCGGCTTTAAGATTCTTTAGCGAGGCTCGGACGATTCTCAGCAGGTCAACACCGCCGTGTTCGTAGAAGCGGGCATCTTCCGCGGCTAGAAAAGCTTTTACGAGGTGTGGAGGAATGTCCTGCCGTGGCATCAGGTTAGCGTCGCTCTGTGTAAAATTCATCGATTAGCGAGCCATCTGCTGCATATAGGCCGGACACCAGAGACGGGTGGTAGTTCTTGAGCGACTGGGTACTCGGAAGAGAATGTTCCACTTCAATACACAAGACGACAAAAGACAGCCCTCCTGCAATCACAGAGCCAATGACAATAGCCATAAAGAGAAAAGGGAGCCATCCCCGAGACCGCTGTCTCTTTGGAGTTAGTTTAAAGTTGATAGAACGCAACATGTATAGGCACCATCGCTTGGGCCCATTCTCGGCGCCCTTTAAGGCTGAGGTTACTGCGGAGAGGAGGATGAATCGAAATCTAACTTTGAACTTGGTACAAGAATTCGGGACGGGCCACAGTAATGTCGCTGCCAGTCGGCGTCATATCGAGGGTCCCAAGACCCTTCCCACTTATAGTCGTTCAGGCTGTTGAACAACTGGACAACGGTCAGGTCGTCCATCCATGAACCCGCCGAATACGGCGAACATGTATCGCCGGAGTATGACGTGACCACGACTGGTACGACGAGAAAAAACATCAGGGCAAATAAACCTAATTTTGCGTCACGCATGGAGTAGACTCCTTTCTGCCTGCACCTTGCCGGATAAACACTTCGGCACTCGGATCCTGCCTTTAGCTAACGCGATATGTAGTCTAGTACTTGGGCAAAATCTATGCCAGGCGTACTGCAAGTCGTAATGTTTTCCCTTTAAGTTATGTATGTAGACACTTACGTCAAGGTGAGACCCGTCGAATGTTGTGGATTTGAACAGGAAAAGTGTTGCATGCAACATAACGTACTCCCTGGAATTGAAGTGTTGTATGTGACATGGAGAAAACGCAACACTTATGTTGTATGCAACAGTTCTTAGGTCAAAATTCACATACTTCAGTTGGACATGCCCTGCCGTAAATGTACATATATATGTATACAAGTGAATTGACGGCGCTTCTCGGCCCGTCTGGCATAGAACATGCAAACATATGATATCAGTTGGTTAGTTCCAATCCTGGAGAGGTGGTGACGATATGGAAACTATCCTGATAATAGTCTTATTGGTTGTGCTCTTCGGCGGTGGCGGAGGATACTACTGGTCGAGGCGGGGCCGTTTTTAGGCACCCAGATCCGGGCAGGTGGTCAATCGCCAAGATGAGAATCCGTCAAGAGCCACGAACTGGTGATCGACGCCGGAAAGAATCGGGTGCTTTACGCGGTGCTCTCCTTCGGGTTTCACAAGAGTTGATCTGGTTCCCCCGAAGGTTCCAGCGAGTTGGCGTTTAGGGTCCATCCTTGTGCTGTGGTGATTTGGGAACAATTCCGCTCATTGTATTAGTTCTTGTGCTCGTGGGTGCACGCCCTGCCTGGTCACACCAGCAGGGTTTTGGGGATACTATCCAAGGGGTGTACTGGGACTGGTCATTGTGATCGTGGCCGTGCTCCTTTTAATGGGCCGTATCTGACAGCTGTGATGGGGCATGGTCCGGCAACATTAAACACTAAACGTCTTTAAGAGAAAGGACAAGTCATGAACTAGGATCAAATCGCAGGGAACTGGAAGCAAGTCAAAGGCGTGGTCAGGAAGAAGTGGGGCAAACTCACCGTATCGCAAATGCATTAGGGCGTTACCTAAAACTATCGTTGGACTGTCCCATTGGCTGCGAAACTCACAAAAATCAAAGAAAAAGGAATAAAATGATCAAGACGACTTATTCGATAATGCTACTCGTTATTGGTTTCCTGGCAGTAATGCTCATGTTGCCATCTGCGCATCTCAACGCTGGGGCCATAGATAACCCAAACGTTTCTTCAGCCTACTCGATATCTAATGTTAACCAGACTGATATCAAAGGCTTGAATCAGTCAGAATCCCCTCTTCTAATGGCACAGACAACGGAAGAGCATCGTTCTTCCGAGAGCTCTTCGAGTTCCACGGTAGAGGCCCCGCCGCCAGTGCAGGAGCATCGTTCCTCAGAAAGTTCTTCGAGCTCCACCGTGAGATCCACGACAGAGGCGCAGCCAGAGCATTGTGTCAGTCATTGTCGTAACCATTACAATCAAAGCTTGGTCGAGTGCAATGAGCCGGGCCACCCGCACCATAACAAATGCGACAAATGGGCTCGGGAACGTGAACAGCAGTGTCTCAATACATGTAATTAGTCGGCAATAACCGAAGTAGAGGCTGTGGGAGCATTCTTTGACTCTTACGAATTCTTGCAGTAACGAGATTTGATTGAATAGGACTGTCCGGGGCCAAAGGCCCCGGCCTCGCCTTTGGCCCTTTACTAGATAGTTAATTAACAGATTGAATCGAGTCGCACAGCGAGCAAATTTCGGACAGGGATGCCAGGCAGAATTACCTTCCGGATCTCCCGTCGGAGCTACGAACCATTTTCTGGAATGCTGGAGCTAAGGAAGCTGGAGAGGTCAAAGTTTTTTGGCCGACGCATAGAGGTCGACGAGAGCTTTGACTGCCTCGCCGATGACCACGCCGTACGTTGCAATATGTTCGGCGGTTACAACGGCTTTGCTCGTTTCACCAAGACCTATCCGTAAGTCGTTGGTGATAGCAAGCACATTTTCAGATACCATGGCAACGTTGGGAATGGCCTGGTTGAGGGCTTCCCTATTTGCGCTCAGGATTGCCCCAATATCCTTAACTGCGGTGTTCACGTTTCTGAGCGTCATAATAGCACAGCCGCCGGCCGCCACCACCACCAGAAAAATAATAAGCAGTCCCAGCTGACTGAAGGTTACGTATCCTTCCATAAGGGATTCCTTTCCCAGGAGGTGGTTCTTAATTTTCCTTATCCGTTCCTTCGTTCTCCGCGGATGGTTGTTTCAATGCTCCTTTGGCCGCTGTGCGCACACGAGAACCTCTTTCCTCTACCGCACTTACTAACCGGTGTCCGGTGTGGGAAGCATTTTCTTTTATTTTTTCCCAAGCATCGCCACCGCGCTGGCTTAAATCTTCACGTGTTTCTTTCCCGGCCTTGGGAGCAAGAAGAACGCCTGCTACCGCACCAATGGTAACGCCTAACGCCAAGATCCCGGCATTTTTTCGGCGCAACGTTTTCTCGCGATCGGTTCTTGCCTGGCGTAATCGGTCAGCTATTTCTTTCATGATCATGGCTGATCCTCCCACTATAATGAGATTTTTTAAAATGGTCACACTACCTCCATTTAAAGAGAACGAACCCTTTTTCAAGCAAGGTCATGAATCAGGCTCATTATTTTCCATCTAAATGACGCACCGTCGGCAACGAGCTGGTCCGCTTCCCAAACCTTCTTGATGAGGAGTCTCCAAGTTCTCGAGGGCACGCTAGTCATAGCAGGATATATCCAGGATCGTCACATCAGGAGTACTCTGCGATAAGAAATCGCTTTTTGCTGCCTCAAGGTAAGCACCTGCCGTGGATAGTGTCAACGGCATTTAGGTGTCGTTTTTTTGGGGAAGTGATGAAGAGAAATAATCAGGGTGTGTCAGTCCATGCCGGTTACCCTAAACGCTTCGGCCGCCGGCAGCGGATAAACCAGAACACGATCAGAGCATCGTTGCCCTCTTACAGCCGCTTCATCGACTGCAATCGCAGAGGACTCCCTCGTATTGAAATTAAGCATGTGGCATGGAATTAATGCAACACTTCTGTTGCATGCAACATTTCTTGGACTCAAGTTAACACCCTTCGATTGCTCTGTCCATACCGTAAATGACTGAATCTTAAGGCTAAAGTGTAAATGTGACGCCTATCGATCCAGCGGGCATAAAATTTGCCAAAGTATAATGTCATTTAGCGCATTGCTAATGGGATATGTCCTTGCGGGGTCAGAGATGCTGACGGATGCGCTCAGTCTGGGCATCAGCAGCGAGTCTTCGAATAGATGCAGGTGAGGTCAGAGGACAATCTGCTTTCCAGTCCAACATAGAGAGGTGGTGAAGATATGGAACTTATCCTGATAATACTCGTATTGCTTCTGATATTCGGCGGTGGCGGAGGGTACTACTGGTCGAGGCGGCGGTGGTAAATGGCAGAAGGAGAATGTGGGCAAGATCCACAAACTGGCGATCGACGCCGGAAAGAATCGGGTGCTTTACGCGGTGCTCTCCTTCGGGTTTCACAAGAGTTGATCTGGTTCCCCCGAAGGTTCCAGCGAGTTGGCGTTTAGGGTCCATCCTTGTGCTGTGGTGATTTATAGCATGTTTGCCGGAATGATTGCTCCCTGCAGGTCAGTTTCTTCCTGGAAATATGAATCCGAGGTTGTCAGATCAACCCTGCCCGGCATGGATGAAACAGCAATGCTTGGCGCATCTGTGACCTTTCAGACTCTTGGCTCCGACCTGATCGTGTAACTTATTCCCGCTGAGGGAGCATCCCCTATTTGGACCGGACACCTCTAAATCTACAGGTGTTAGTGGTGGGGGAATGTCAAGATATGGTGCGAACGGGTTCTCAACTGCTGACAAAAACGATGATGAAGCAACGCAGAAAGACTATTAGCTAACATCAGTCAAAGCTCGCGGTTCCTTACGCGGGAAAGGAGAAATACTATGAAATCCAGCACGAAGGACCAGGTGAAAGGCAAGTTTCACGAAGTAAAGGGTAAGGTCAAGGAGATCGCCGGGAAACTCACCGGGAAACCCAAATTGGAAGCCGAAGGAAAAGGCGAAAAAACAGCCGGCAAAGTACAAGAGAAGATCGGCCAAGTTAAGAAGGTCGTGGAGAAGTAGGAGAAGCAGAGCCGCCGACATTCCTACGGCGCAAGACGCCACGTATGAGTCACTTGGGGCTAACGAAAGGAGAATGGAAATGGGAACAATTTTACTTATCGTTTTGCTGATCCTATTGTTCGGCGGCGGGGGTGGCTATTATGGCTATAGCCATTATGGCGGGCCCGGGCTTGGCGGCGTTCTTGGTCTTGTGCTCATCATTATCGTCGTGCTGGCGGTTCTCCGACGCTAGCCGCCCCTGATCTGTCGGCTGTCAGCACCTATGGGACAGATTTGGCGGATTGAGGAAGGGAGGATTTCTGGCTCATCGTGCGTTTGAAAGCAGCGAAGATCAGACAGAGTTCCGGGCCTCTGAGAGAACGGCCGAACAAGTTGTGAAGGATATTCTCCGGGCTCAACACTATCCAAACATCATGAGCAAAACTTCTCCGAATTTAATCCTCGTGCGATTTCTCGCTCGGCCTTGTTGCCTAAAGGAGAATATTGTGATGATTGCACCCCGGACGATCCGCCCAGGAAAGGGAAAGATAGAGAAACCTGTGTCTCCCATAGTACCCCATCCGCAGTCTGAATTGAAGACGCCGGTGAACTTTTTGTGGTACGATTTCAGTTCTAGATAGAGGTAGTGTTCATGTTGATATCATGGGGACTATGGGTATACCGCTTTCGCTGGTGGATACTTATCATTTCGGTGCTTTCCTTGGGACCTGCTGCGTGGCTGACAAGCCGAGGGGGGCATCTCGACTCGGTTATAATCCCGGCCAACACCAAGTCCGCACGAGCCCTCGATCTGATTACAAGGGAGTTGCCTCCTACTCTGCCTGACTTTGGCCTGATCTTTCGAAGCCAGTCTCTTTTCGCCACCGCTCCGGCCTTCCAGGCTGAGTTCGAGCGAGCAGTAACACCATTGCGCAATGATCCTCATGTCGCATCCGTTCGCACCGTATATGACGGGGCTGCAGTGGATTCCCGGTCCATTTCCCGCGATGGGCACAGTATGATCGCCGAGGTGGAGATCAAGGGCTATACCGCGAACGAGACGGTGCTGATAATGGACATTTATCCGAAGTTACGCGCTAAAGTGCATTCAGATACGCTGGAAGTGACCGCGTTCGGCACATTGCCGCGCAATCACGATCTCACGGCCCTGGCTGAGAGCGATGCGAAGCGCGGCGAAATGAGGGTGCTGCCTCTGATCGGGCTACTACTCGTTCTAGTGTTCGGATCTGTGATCGGGGCCGCACTTCCGCTTATCGTCGGCCTGCTTGCAGTACTGGCCGGCATGGCCGGCACACTTGTGCTGGCCCATATTACCCCTGTCCTAGTATTCGCCAAAAACATCGTGGTGATGGTGGGACTTGGTGTCGCTATCGACTACTCACTCTTCCTCTTGAGCCGCTTTCGCGAGGAGGTCCACCGGCGCCCCATACCTGACGCGCTGGCACACACCATGACGACTACCGGGCGAGCGATTCTGTTTTCGGGAGGGACGGTTGCTATCGGCTTATTTGGCATGTTGCTACTGGGGGTAGGCCATCTGAGCTCAATGGGCATGGCGGGAGCTATTGTCGTGATATTGGCCGTTGTTTACGCCATGACCTTTCTCCCGGCGCTGCTGGCCATTTTGGGGCCCAAGGTCGATGCCTGGGGACTGCCATTCATAAATGCCGGCAAACACGGACACGGCTCCGGATTCTGGTCCAGTCTGGCGACCATTGTAATGGCCCATCCCTGGCGGATACTGCTGCCCGCAAGCCTCTTCCTCATCTTGCTCGGAATGCCGTTTCTGCATATTCAGCTTGGTTCCACCGGCGTCACAGGACTGCCGAAAACGGCAGAATCCCGCCGGGGTTGGGAACAGCTGCACAGTGAATTTCAGGAATTCGACACTAACCCCATCATAGTGGTGGTCCACTATCCGGACAGTTCTCCCCTCAGCGCCGAACACATCGACCGGATCTTTGACCTGAGCCGCTGGCTGGTAAAGCTTCCCGCCGTCAACCGCGTGGAGAGCATCGTGGATCTGGGCCCAGCCATCAGCCGCGGCGAGTACGTGCAACTCCTCAGTCAACCAATGGATCAGCTCCCGCAGGGCGTGCAACTTGCCCTCAAAAAGACGGTTGGCAAGGATATCGTTATCCTCGTCGCTCAAACGATTCTGTCCGCGGGCAGTCATGAGGCGCTCAGCCTCGTCCGGACGATCCGCGAGTCCCATCCTCCGGTGGACGGCGAACTCATGGTTACCGGGGAAAGCGCGTTTCACGTCGATTTTATAGAGGTTATTAAACAGAGGTCTCCCCTTGTGATCGGGTTCGTCGTCTTTGTAACCTATCTAGTGCTCTTCCTGCTGCTTGGGTCTATATTGCTCCCCCTCAAGGCCGTGCTGATGAACGTACTTTCCCTCAGCGCCTCCTACGGCGCCCTGGTCTGGATCTTCCAGGACGGTCATCTGGGCACGTGGCTCCATTTCACGCCGGGTCCCATCGAGGCAATGACTCCGATCATGATGTTTTGCATCCTGTTCGGGCTCTCGATGGACTACGAGGTGCTGCTTCTCAGCAGGGTACGCGAGGAGTACAGGCTAACATGCGATAACACCCGAGCAGTGGCGCGGAGTTTGGAACGCACCGGCCGGATGATTACCGGGGCTGCGGCGATCATGGCATCGGTGTTCTTCGCCTTCGGACTGGCCGACCTGACAGTCGTAAAGACGATTGGCATCGGAATGGGCATTGCCATTGTGATGGACGCAACCATCGTGCGCACATTGCTTGTTCCGGCGACGATGCGGCTGCTTGGCCGTTGGAATTGGTGGATGCCTGGCCGGATGGTTCGCCTGCGCCGGCTTGTTGACCCCGCAGAGAGCGGACAAAATCAACCATCCCCATCCCAATGCGAACCGGAAGATGACTTGGCAACCTGAGTGACCAAATCCTACAATGTCACTATCTGAACATTATGCTGTCAGTGGGACCTTCGTTACCTCGAGCCTTGGGGCGGAAGACCGTAATTGGGCGGTTCATGTGGCAATACGGATTTACGCCTTGAGGTACCAGGGAATGTTGACAATGACGATTCGCTTGTTTCCTTTTAGCAGTAGCAGGGCTGTGAGAATTCCCCCAGGTTTCCCTTTTCCTCTGTGAGTGGGACTTCCGGGTGTTCGAAGAGGTTTTTCAGGTGAAGCTGGGTGTAAAAGGCAGCTTCAGCATCCGGTGGTGATTAAGTTGATTCATTATTCGGGATAATGACGTAGAGGCGGATACAAAGGCAATTTGTAAAGCATAAGTGAGGCATGGAAAAATGGGTGAAGTGGAACTGCCAAATCCAAAGGAACTCGAAGAAATCAGGGGTAATAAATTTACCAGAAGAGCGGCACTTGTCACAGCGGTTTTTGCGGTGGTGCTGGCTATCGCATCTCTTGGTGGAAACCACGCTATGAAGGAAATGCTGCTTGCTCAGCAACAAGCGTCGGACCAGTGGGCTTATTACCAGGCGAAATCGATCCGTGAACACCTTTACAAAAGTCAAAAGGTGATGCTTGAAAACCAACTGGACTTGCTGTCTCAAACTGTCAGCCCGGAGTCGGTAGAAAAGGCCAAGACCTCCATCAAAGCTCTTGCCGACGAGGAATCGAAGTTTGCAAATGATAAGAAGGAAATCGAACAGGAAGCCAGAAAGCTGGAGAAGGAGCGGGACATAAACAGGTCCAAAGACCCTTACTTCGAATACGCGGAAGTGCTCCTTCAGATAGCCATTGTCATGGCTTCGGTGTCAATAATCGCAGCCAACCAAGCGGTATTCGGTTTCTCCGTCTTTATGGCGTCACTTGGTACCCTCATGTGCGCAAACGGATATCTGCAGATTTTTGAGTTACCCTTTCTGCACTGAGCATATGGTGGCCATGCCGCGTCGTGCAATTCACGCCGATTGCAGCTCGGAAGTGCAGTGGGGGCAACGGATAGCCTTTATCGGGATTGAAGTGGCGCAATAAGGACAGTTTTTGGTCGTGGGTTTCGCCGCTGCCTCGGGTTTCGGCTCAAAGTGTTCACGCCCTTTATATTTTAGCATAAAAAAGTGCTTACAAATACCGAAATCCTAAAACATGCTTATAGTAAGGGGAAATATTTCCCAAGTGCCCACTGAAGGTATTTCAGCAATTGACCTGCCGGAAGAAGGGGGAGAAGAAGAGGAATGAAAAAAGCGTTGGCGGTTATGTTTGTGATTGCTTCGTCTTGCACCTTGATCTACGGCTGTGCCTGCGTCCAGGGAGGTTGTCAAAAGTGCTGCACCTAACTTTGTCAAGCGCTGGATTAAGGCAAAAGCTAGGAGCAAACCTGCTCTAACGGTCTGCAAGCATCTGGAGGAGCTTCTATGAAAGCTGAAAGTGCAAGCCGGAGCGCGGAACAATTCGCCGATAGAGCTGAATCAGTTCTCAAACAGGAAATGAAGAAATAGGACGATGGGCTTCGAAGAGATCAGGGCTGGCTGTGACCGGACTTTCTCATTGAGACTGTTCGGCATAGCCTTATGAAGAGGAGTCTGAAATGTCCATTGGAAAACGTGTATCCGCTGAATTCATCGGCACTTTCTGGCTGGTTTTTGGCGGCTGCGGAAGTGCGGTTTTCTCAGCCGCATTCCCCAAGGTTGGCATTGGATTGCTCGGAGTTGCTTTTGCCTTCGGCCTCACCTTGCTCACTATGGCCTATGCCATCGGCCACATCTCAGGCTGTCATCTCAACCCAGCCGTTTCCGTCGGTCTATGGGCCGGCAAGCGCTTCCCGGCTTCGGACCTGCTGCCCTATATCGTGGCTCAGGTGGCGGGGGCGGTCCTTGCCGCCTCGGTGCTTTACCTGATTGCAAGTGGAAAACCGGACTTCAATCTCAGCAGCGGCTTTGCGGCCAACGGTTACGGTGAACACTCGCCAGGAGGTTACCCTTTGCTTTCCGGCTTTGTCGCCGAAATTGTGCTGACGTTTATGTTCTTGATAATCATCATGGGGTCTACGCATGGGAGTGCACCCCGAGGCTTCGCACCAATAGCCATCGGATTGGGTCTCACTCTCATTCATCTGATCGGGATTCCCGTAACCAATGTTTCGGTCAACCCGGCTCGAAGCACCGGCCCAGCTCTGTTCGTAGGCGGGTGGGCACTCATGCAGCTATGGCTTTTCTGGCTGGCTCCTCTAATCGGCGGGGTTCTAGGTGGAGTCGTGTATCGGATTTTATCACCGGATATTGTAGCCGAACCTGCGGTGACCGGGGACTAATGTGATCCCAAGCCGATTGTCTGATTTGGGAAGGGGATGTTCCAAAACTTTTCCAAGTAGAATCAGTCAAATGCAGAAGGGCTGCCGCATAGACTCTACCAATACCGTAACCCTTACGGCGTTTGAAATTATCTTTACACATGTGGAATTAAAAAAGCAGAGAGGTGAGTATGAAAAAAATTGCCTTTATTTTGATGACAGCAATCTTGATGGCTGGGGGTGCAGTCGCCGTCATGCCTGCACCTTCTTATGCTCAAAACTATGTGTATCCATCCCCGCCCCAGGATATCTATGCGTCACCCTGGGTGGGGCCTGATACGCCGTGGGTCTATTACAACGGTGATTGGTTTCTGAATGGCGTCCTGTATTACTTTTACGGCCCTCAATATGGTTGGGCTCCATATTACGCTTATGCTCCCAGCTATATTGTCAGACCTGAAACCTGGTATGCTCCGAGATGGATGGCGTGGTATCAGGGGCGGCCTCAATACTTGGCGAGTTTTCAGCGGGAGTATCCCTATTGGCGTGAACACCGGCAGGGTCAGCATTATGGTCAGCAATTTTTTGAGCAACACCATCAAGGCCAGGGCGGTGGGTGGCAGAAGGGATTCCAAGGCCACCCAGCTGCTGCACCCCGTCCCGAAGGAGGCAAACCTGGTCCGGCTCAAGCAGCCCCCCTTGAAAAGCAGAAGCCCGCTGCTGTGCAACACGAACAAAAGCCTCAACAACAAAAGCCTCAACAACAGAAGCCTCCTGCTGTGCAGCAACCACAACAACAGCGCCAGCAGACTCAGCAACCACAACAACAGAAGCCTGCTGTGCAACAACCACAACAGCAACACCAGCAGCAACAACCACAACAACAACATCAACCGGAACATGAAGGTGAGGCTAAAGAGAAATAAGAACGGAAATCCTTTATATACGGATTCCAGGTATTGCGGAGAGTTTCGAAAGTGCTTGCATTGCAGGCATCGTGGTTTGTTTCCGCTGTTCACTAATACCTCCATAATTGTATAGAAAGCGGGGTTGACGCAGCTCTGTCAACTCCCCGCTGCCGATACGCGGCCGGAGGGCAGTCTCATAACCTATCACTTGAATGTTCCATTAAGAACTCGTATATTTTTGCGTACTTTGGGATTGTTCAAGAAGTTTATTCCGGCGAATCGTCTCTACAATGTGGTTTTGATGCATAGCGCACAAATTGACGCATTACTCCGGATGAGGACTGTGCCTCACATCGCACTTACCGACTTTGACGACTCTTAATCTCCAATCGGTTCCGGACAGCTCGATGCACCGAGGGGCAGGATGAAACAAATCGCACCAGCTAAGCTGACTCTTCCCAACAGCAAAACAGCCCTTCCCCGCGAGCGACTCTTTCAACTGCTTGACAGATGCCGGGACAAAAAGATTATCTGGATATCTGGTCCGGCCGGATCGGGCAAGACTACGCTTGCGGCAAGCTATTTCCAATCTCGCAACGCCCCTTGCCTCTGGTATCAACTCGATGAGGGAGATGCCGATATCTCGACATTTTTCTACTACATGGGGCTTGCAGCAAAGAAGGCATCGCCCAGAAGCCGGCTTTCTCTGCCACTCCTTACTCCCGAATACCTCCTTGGCATTCCCGTCTTTGCAAAACGCTTTTTCGAAAAGCTCTCTGAAAAACTCACAGGCAAAAGCGCACCCGGACCCCTGAAGACCGGGGGTTCGTAATCGTATTCGACAACTACCAGGACGTGCCGGAAGATTCTTTGTTCCATGGCGTCATCAATTCGGGCCTTTCCTCCATTCCCCAAGGATTGAACGTGATCATTCTGAGCAGGGGCGAGCCCCCTCCTGCCTATGTCCGCCTACGCGCGGCGGGAGAAATGAGTATTGTGGGCTGGGAGGATATAAGGCTTACCGCGGATGAGTCCGATTCTATTGCCAAGCTAAAGGCAGGAAAAGATCTCGAAAGCCAAACCCTTTCAGTCTTGCGCAAAGCCTCTCATGGATGGGTCGCGGGGCTGGTACTGCTGCTCGAAAGCATGCGAATCGAAGATCTTAATTTCCAGCCACCCGGCGATCTTCCGCGAGAGGAAATCTTCAGCTATTTCGCCACCGAGCTCTTTGACAGGAGTTCTCGGGACACAAGCGACTTTTTGCTCAAGACTTCCTTTCTTCCTAGAATGAGCGCCAGGATGGCCGGGGAGCTTACCGGAAACGAAAATGCCTCGCGCATTTTAAATGATCTCAACCGGAAAAATTATTTTACCAGCCGGTACGCCTCAAACGGCCAGACATTTCAATATCACCCCCTTTTTCGGGAATTTCTCCTTGACAAAGCAAAGGAAACATTTGCTCCAGGGTGCCTTGCTGAGATCTGGCGCAGGGCCGCACAAGTGCTTGAGAAAGAAGGGTATCTCGAAGATGCGGTAGGTCTTTTCCTGGAGGCTGGAGAATGGTCTGATGCCACAAGGATGATCCTAACCAATGCTCCCGCCCTTATCTCGCAGGGAAGGTGGCAGACCTTGCAGAGTTGGATTGAAAGCTTCCCCGAGCCAGTGACCGAACTTGAACCCTGGCTTCTCTACTGGATGGGAGCCTGCAGGTATCCAACATCTCAGGATACGGCCCGGGACTACTTTGCCAGGGCGCTTGAGCAATTCAGGAGCCGCAGGGATGCGGCAGGCTCATTTCTCGCCTTGTCCGGAATGCTGGACTCGATCAGCCTGAGGCTCGATACTTTCCATGAGCTTGACAGGCTAATCCCTCTGGCGAATGAGGTCCTCGAAGAATATCAGCATCAATTCCCCTCGCCCGAAATCGAGTCCCGAATGGCGGCCAGCATGATCTATGCGCTAATGCTGAGGCAGCCTGCCAACCCCTCTTTCGAGTATTGGGAGAGTCGATGCTTCGCACTGGCGGGCAGTACTGCCGATAGGGACACTGCTCTTCATATGCTCCTAGCGCTGGCGTTTTACAGGGCCTATTCCGGCGAACTCGAAAAAGTGCCGATCATTATCGAATCGTTTGGCAAGCTGGTCGATGCTGGCCATTATGCACCTTTATCAGTAGTCTTACAGAGGGCAATGCAAGCCTTTTATGGTTGGCTTTCCGCCGATTTTGGAGAAGGCCGATGGGCGGCGGAGGATGCTATTGTACTGGCTCATTCCTCAGGAGTTCACGTCTATGATGGTGTTTTGTATGCCCATGGTGCGGCTAGTCTCCTCGGCATCGGAGAGTGCGCAAAGGCTGAGGAACTTTTGGAAAATATGCGGTCCACTCTTCAGCGCGTCTCCTCAGCATGGGTCGAATATGTCTATCATTCCTTCATGGCGTGGAGCAGTCTGATTCAAAGGGATCTTGCCCGTGCCTCCCTGCATGCCTCTCTTGCACTTAAATTCGACACGGCGACGGGCGCACCCTTTTTGATGCCCTATGCACATCAGATAAACGCCGTGGTGATGCATGAGCTTCAAAATGATGTAGAAGCGTCTGCGCATATCCACGAAGTATGGAGGATTTGCAGTACTGTATGCGTGCACCAGGCAGAATTTATGACTCTTTTGTTGGAGGCGCAGATTGCCTTTGACAATGGCGCCGAGGATGCGGGTCGGGAACTTCTCCGCAAAGCCATGGCGCTCGGAAAAGAGCACGGATATTTCAATGGCATCTTTTGGGTGAATTCGACTATGGCACGGCTGTGTGCAAAAGCACTCGAATATGACATCGAAACTGATTACGTGCAGGATATTATCCGCAGGCGCGACCTCATTTCCTATGTCCCCGTGCTTCACCTGGACAACTGGCCCTGGCCGCTGAAGATCCAAACACTCGGGCAGTTTGAGATCATAAGGGATTCGGAGGCCGTCAGGTTCACTGGGAAGGTGCAGCAGAAACCGCTGCTCCTGCTCAAAGCCCTGATAGCTTTCGGAGGCAAGGAGGTAAAAGAGGAGCAGCTATGTGACGCCGTTTGGCCCGACGCTCGGGGGACCTTGCGCACCTTTCCTTTGAGACCACACTTCACCGGTTGCGCAAGTTGATCGGCAAAGACAGGGTCATTCAGTTCAAGGAAGGCAGGCTCACCCTAGACATGCAATCCTGCTGGGTGGACGCATTCGCACTCAGGAACACCCTCGATAGGGCTGAAGCGTTATGGGAAACCTTCGGCCGATCTCAATCAAGCTCTGGAGCGCTGCACGATATCGCTGATGAGGCAGTTCACCTGACAGGGAGGGCCATCGCCCTCTATATGGGTCACTTTCTTGAGGGTGAGTCTGAATACCCCTGGATTTTTTCTCCAAGAGAACGGTTGCGAGCTAAATACCTTCGCGGCGTCGAAGCCCTGGTCAGCTATTGGGAGAATGCCGGAGAGTTCGAAATGGCCATAAAATGCTCTGAAAAAGCCCTCGATGTGGACGATTTGGCCGAGGAAATATATCTACACCTCATCACCTGTTACCGAAAGCTCGGCTTGCAGGCGAAGGCCTTTGCGGTTTACGCCCGCTGCCGCTCAGTGTTTGAATCCCGGCTCGGCATAAAGCCGTCCTCCCTGGTCGAATCTCTCATTAAAAGCCCCCGCCCCACGTGAGAAGAGTTTTCGGCACCAAGCAAGAGACGCCGCCCGGGGCATGAGTCCGTCCACCCGCCCCGCGCCGGAATGACTCAATCTGGACAACTTCAATTTTCCATCGCTCACTACCATGTTTTGCGTAGTCCCTGGTGAGGGTATTGCCGGCGCACTCCAGGACTGCATTCGCAAGGAGTTTATTCGCCATCCGTCTCGGTTTTTCCTCCAGTTTTTCCAAAACCGGAATTCGTATGCCATCTGTAAGTCCGCATGAATTAAAGTCGAGCCGGATCACGCCAGGATGTGCCGCCGGATAAGCATAAGCAGGTCTCCGCAGAAAGGGCGGGTAATGAACACGAATGAACTCAGAGTATCGCACTGGAAAATAATGCGCTTTCTTCGAACTCAATACAAAAAAACCAGCCAGGTGCCCACGATTTACGAAACCTGTGAAGCCAACGAAGTGGAACTGGAAGAGATGGAGTCGCTATTTCCTGATGGCTACCACCGCGGAGCAGTAAAAATTGCCGGACTGAAGCAACGGTAAAAATGAACCTCACAAACTGCCGGACTAGCGAAGGAGGTATCCATGGCTAATACAATGGAAGGCTGTGTCATGTTGGCTCTCTCCACGTTCAGGCAATCTGAAGCGGCCGTCGAAATTGCGATACAAGAGGCAAGAAGTCTAAGAAAGCTGTGCGTTGTATTTGTCGCTGATGAGAATTTGGCTCGATATTACATAGTATCTGAAATCCCTCCAGCTATGAAAGAAATGTACGAAGCCGAATTGCTCAAACTGGACGAAAAAGAGGGTCTCGCGCGCATTGAGGAGATTGCCGCAAGGGCCCGGTTGGAAAGCATTGAAACGAAATCTGTTGTAAAGATAGGCCGATTTGCCCTTGTTTGCCTCGACGTTATCCGGCAGGAGAGGCCGTCCTTGATAGTCACTACGCGATCCCAAAGGCCTGAGTGGGTCAGAAGGTTTTTTGGTTCTCCTGTCAACGTACTTATCGAAAAAGCTGGCTGTCCTGTTGTTGCCGTGTAGACCGGTAAGAGAAACGAGCAAAAGATGAAAAGGAAAGTGTCCTGCAACTTCGAATTGCTCTTGCTCGTGCTGCCTCTGATCACTGAGCGCGTTGGGTCGGACCACACCGCTGGGGAAGGAAGTGAAAATGGAGCCAAAGGGTGAATCGACTGCGGAATATAGCGAAGCCAAGATCAGTGCCGACGAAGCCCCGTCGGCACCCACCCGTATGGGCTGGAAAGAACTGTATTTAAAGGAGGACTGGTGGGCCGTCTGGCTCAGCTTGGGCATCGTCGTGGTGGGGTACCTCGCTTTTGCCGGCGGCTACAGCATTAGATGGATTGCTGTAGCCCCTGCCCCGTGGTCAACTCTTAGCCAGCTCTGGACGGATTTCTCCGCGCGCATCGGTCAATACGTAGGCCAGTTCATCCTCTGGGGGCTGATTTTCAGTATAAGCCTGCAGGCGATGGGGTTTAAGCTGTCAGAATTTCTGACCTCTTTTGTCTTTATTTACGTATTTTCGATCATCATCATTATGATCGGTGCATGGGACCATGCCCATGACTACAATCTGGAACCTCCTCTGGTGGCTTTGATTTTGGGGATGATGATCTCAAACCTGATCGGATTACCGCGCCGGATGGATGCCGGCTTTCGGGTCGATTACTACAACAAGACCGGGATAGTGTTGCTTGGGGCAACATTGCCCTTCCCCTTGATTATCTGGGCTGGACCGGTGGCTATCTTCCAGGCTTCCATCGTTTCCATCTCGACGTTTGTGACGATCTATTTTCTCGGCCGAAAGTTTGGGCTCGATCGCCGTTTGTGCGCGACCTTGGGCGCTGGCGGCGCAGTGTGTGGGGTGTCCGGGTCCATCGCCATTGCAGGGGCTGTGGGAGCCAAAAAGGAGCACGCGCCCATCGCTGTCACCATGGTGATCCTGTGGGCCATCATCATGATATTCTTTTTACCGCTGGTTTCCCGTGCCTTGCACTTAGCAACGGGAATTGCAGGAGCATGGATTGGTTCTTCGCAATTTGCCGACGCTGCGGGCTTTGCGGCTGCCCAGTCATATGGCAATCTGGCAGGCCACGTAGCCGGTATTGAAGGAACCGCGGATTCGGCTGTCTGGGGATTCACGCTGGTGAAGGTGGTCGGGCGAGATATCTGGATCGGCATCTGGGCATTCGTCATGGCCGTGATTGCTACTATCAAATGGGAAGTTAAAGCCGGGTCCAAACCGGAACCTGCCGAAATCTGGTGGCGCTTTCCCAAATTCGTGATCGGCTTTGCGGTAGCGTCCATCTTCATCGCAATCATTGCCAGTCAGTTCTCCTTCTCCGATTACAATAAAATTGTTAAACCGCAGTTGGTTAACCCCATTACAACGCTGCGTACTTGGGCCTTCATCTTCTCTTTTTTCAGCATCGGTCTGTCGACCCGTTTCCGGGAATTGACAAGTGCGGGTGCCAAACCCTTCTGGGCTTTCACCGGCGGCGTCATGGTCAATGTGGTGCTTGGATTTGCACTGTCGACAATCGTCTTCGCCTCGTACTGGATGAATCTTGCTCCTTAGACTGCCCTCCGGCCGCGTATCGGCAGCGGGGAGTTGACAGAGCTGCGTCAACCCCGCTTTCTATACAATTATGGAGGTATTAGTGAACAGCGGAAACAAACCACGATGCCTGCAATGCAAGCACTTTCGAAACTCTCCGCAATACCTGGAATCCGTATATAAAGGGCTCGCCACGTTGAGTTCCGCGCACGGTTCCGTACGCAGTGAAGATGGGATTTGTGTTCTAAAGGACCTCTATATCGCCGCCAACCGGCGCTGTGATAGTTTTGAGTTCCGCGACTGTCCCGGGGCAGCTAACGTTTTGAACAAAAGGGCGCAAAAGGGGTGCTTAATTAAATGTGTTGCTGTTGTTATTGTTATCACTAAAGCTGGGCGATTATCAGCCTTTTGGGAGATCCTAAGAGCAGTTCCTTCTATCTACCTTGACACCTGGAGTTACTATGCTTACTCTAAAGCGTGACTAGCCAAGGGTGACGCAGGTCGCCCATGATCGTCCTGTAAAGGGATAACAACTTCCATTTTAGTATCCAATAACAGCTCTCCCCTTGGTCTTTCGGCCGGAAAACGTAATCGGGGCCTTATCTGTTGATTTCGTGGCCTTGTGCCCTCCCACAGTTCATGGTTGGTAATCGCCGAACAGCATGTGGACGTAACTGAAGTCCCGGGAAACCGCAGTGCAAAAGGAGGCGATACAGATGCATACGCATGAAGAGATTGAACTTCGGAAGAACTTGCCGCGAGTAGGGGATACTGTTCGCAGCAAGAAACATGGGACTCTCTGGCGCGTTATGTTGAAGAGTGAGAGGTGGGCGCCAATCGAGGATGAGCCGGGGAGCGGCAACCCTCGGCTGGTCCCGGCCTTTTATCTCGGCTACTGGAAAATTGTGGAAGGAAGCCCCCCTGGAGTGGGGCAGATGCTCTGTTACTTGTATACTGCCTTTGACAACACCTTTGAATCAAACTGGGAGGTTGTGTCTTTAGACAGAAATTAGGGAGCTGCCTCAGCAAGTTTCCCTTACGGGGAGAACCGGTAAGCTCCAGAGCGGTGGCGTTGGTCATGGCGGTGGTGGGCCTCGCAAAAAAACAGCCCTTAACCTGTTCTATCAAAATAAGGAGGGAAGGGCCTTGATAACCGACAAAATGGTTCCAAACATCGAACAGAGGGCGTCCGCCTGGCTCAAGATTCAAGAGAAGCTTGGCAAAAAGCGGCCTTCGGAGCCGAGACCGACAGTCACGATCTCTCGCGAGTACGGCTCTGAGGCCTATCCCCTGGCTGAAATACTGAAGAAACTGCTCGAACAGAAGACCGGCGGTCTCTGGACGGTCTTCGACAAAGCTCTGATCGAACGGGTCAGCCATGGCACGGGCCTGTCCACGTGGCTGCTGAGCAACCTGGGTGGCGCCGGTGTATCAAAACCACTCGATGAAATAATGGGCACACTAATGCCCCGCTGGAAGACACACACCGAGGCCTACCGGCTTCTTGCACGCCAGGTCATCGCACTCGCCAATCAGGGTAACGTAATCATTGTTGGCCGGGGAGGCGCCGTCCTGACTCATCGCTTGTCCAACTGCTTCCATTTTCGGCTTGTGTCATCCCTCGAATATAGAATTCAGTCAATACAACGACGCCTGGACATCCCCTTTGAGGAAGCCAAAACCCTGGTGATCGAGAATCAGAAGGCCAGTGACAAATTCATCGAGAGCTTCCTCAACTGTTCCATTGCGGACCCCCACTACTACCATTGTGTTTTCAACAGCTCCAGGAGCAAGATCCCGAGCATCGCCCAAAGCATTCTTAACCTGATGTTCGAACCTTAGCTTTGTTCGTTTGGGGTCGGGGCCGCGCTAAAGCGTTACTGGTCAAGGGAAGAGTGGTAAATATTGCCTGTTCTGGAGACTTAAAGTGTAATTTGAACTAAGCCTTCGGCAGACCCTTCCTAGCCTACCCGCCCTTTCTCATTGAATTAACTGCAAGATCGTTCATGGTAACTCTCAATTAGGATGGAGCGTTCTTTTAGATTCTCTTTCCCGAAAAGGAGATATACCATGACTCACCTTAGAAAACGCATGATCGAAGATCTTCAGTTGAGGGGATTAAGCCCTGGAACGCAGGTCATGTATGTTCGCGCCGTGCGGCTACTGGCCGAGCATTACGGAAAATCGCCCGACAAGATTACTGAAGAGGAACTACGTGATTACTTCCTCTACCTCATGAACGTCAAGAAGTGGTCACGAAGCACCAGCACCGTCGCTCTATGCGGCATCAAATTCTTCTATGAGAAGACGCTCAAACGGGACCTGGCCATTCTCAAGTTCGTCAGGGCCAAGCGAGAGAACAAACTGCCGGTGATCCTAAGTCCCGACGAGGTGCACCGCATTCTCTCCAATGTGCGTTCACTTCGATATCGAGTGTTGTTCATCGTGATCTATTCCTGCGGCCTGCGGCTGCAGGAAGGAACACATCTTCAGGTTTGTGACATCGACAGCGACAGGGGTCTCATACACGTACGTGGAGGTAAAGGGAACAAGGATCGGTATGCTCCCCTACCAGACAGAACACTTCTGTTACTGCGCGAACACTGGAAAACTCATCGCAATCCGACATGGATCTTTCCCGCGCGCCAAACCAGAGCCAAAAAGCTTGCGGCAACTGCCGCAGGACCTGCATCAAGGTCCGGTGTATTGTTAGTTTTCAAAAATGCATTGAAGAAAAGCAAACTCAATAAGAATGCCTGCGTTCATACGCTGAGGCACTCCTACGCCACTCATCTCCTGGAGGCCGGAGTGAACCTCAGGCTTATCCAGGAGTACCTAGGCCACAGGTCCCCCGTCACCACCTCCATCTATGCTCATCTCACGGCCAAGACCAGGGAAACGGCCTTCAAGTCCATCAACGAACTCATGAATGATCTCTGATCGACAGGGAAGGTCCCATGCCGGAACTGGCGGACATCTTTCGCCGCCATGGCCCGCAGTACCGAAGCAAATTTGCAGGTCGCATGCTCCCTTCGCATCTAAAGGCCATGGAGGATATCGAGAACTGTCGCACAGAGTCCATGGGCGGCCATGTATATCTTTGTGATCAGTGCGGTGAGATACGCTACAGCTACCATTCCTGCAAGAACCGGCACTGTCCGAAATGCGGCAACGAGAGCACCGATCTCTGGCTCGAAAAGCAGCTTGACCTGCTGCTTCCTGAAACTTACTTCCTCATAACCTTCACTCTTCCCGAGGGGCTTCGAACGCTTGCCCGAGCCAAACAGAAAGCTGTCTATGATTTGCTCTTCGAAGCTTCAGCCGAGGCCCTGAAAAAACTGGCTCTGGACCAAAGATTTGTGGGGGGGCGCATCGCCGTGGTCGGTGTTCTCCACACATGGGCGCGCGATCTTTCCTATCACCCCCATGTCCATTACATAATCCCTGGTGGAGGCCTCTCCTCGGACAACCGCTGGCTCTCTTCGGGGAAAAAGTTCTTCGTCCCCGTGAAGGCGCTTTCCACCATTTTTAAAGCAAAGTTCTGCGATGGGCTTATAAAGCTCGGTCTTTTTGACTCAGTCGATGAAAAAGTTTGGGCAAAGGCATGGGTTGTCCATTCCAAACCGGTCGGCACGGGAGAGGCGGCGCTAAGATATCTCGCTCCCTATGTCTACCGTGTAGCCCTTTCCAACAATCGTATTGAAGATGTGGGGGAATCGTCGGTCACGTTCCACTACAGGGTGCCCGATACCGGAATCTCCCGCCGCATGACGCTCGATGCCATGGAGTTCATCCGAAGATTCCTTCAGCATGTCCTGCCGGATAGCTTTCATAAAGTACGATATTACGGTCTCCTCAGTCCCTCAAACCGAAAAACATTCAGGCTCCTTCAGAAAGTTTTGACGACAGGCTCCAGCCTGCAATCCATCTTGAGACCGTCTGAACCGGAAAGACCCCCTGGCGCTCAACACCCTGACGCCATCCTTTGCACCCACTGCGGAACTCAGCTAAGGCTGATCAAAACCATTAGGCGCGCCTTCACCAGAGGTCCCCCGTGAGAAGAGGAGTAACTCCAGCAAAACTGGTTCCCCACTTCGGCGGAAAACACTGCCTTACCGTCAACGGTATCCTGCGCCGACGGCCAACCGGTCACCATCCCGGCACCGTAGCAACAGATCAAACAGCAGCTTTCAGCATCATAAAAAAGAGCACTTCACTATTTTCTCGGTACCTCACAGCCCTTGCCACCAATCAAAGAAAGCCCGATTGACCCCGGCACAAGGCTTTTGCACGTTATAATTCCAAACCCTACCAAGGCTGAGTTCAAACCGAATTTGTGTAGCGGCTACGCAAGGCTTCGCGCCACACAAATTCTTAACTCTTTTTGACCCACAAATCGCCTATTTAACGGCCACTGTATCCAATGGCCGTTAAGCCACTCGCCTGCGGCCCGTTGCGGAAATTCCCTTTTGCCTCCCTACTTCCCCATGTACGGCCGTCCTCGGGTCAGGCGACCTGCTGCATCTTGTTGGCAAAATCGCGACCGGATGTTGCCGGTGGAAGTGGCATGCCCTCTTTGCGATAGAGATCAATTGCTTCTTCAACGATCTGACACAACTCCTCGAAAACCGCCTTTTCGTCATTGCCGTGGGTCCCACCATATATCAGACCTGGTGCACTGCCCACATAGCAATGATCTTCCTCCGACCACTCAACTATTTTTGCATACCTGGCGCTATCTTTCATTTCCTCGAAATCCGGCTCGCTCAAGTTCCGCTATCAATTCCCTCACCTTGGGCGGCATCAAGACTTTCCCTTCTTGCTCGAGCCGGCAATTTCTCCTTACACAAATCAGAGACCCGATCTAATTTAATATAGGCTCAGTCACGATGAATCAAGGACAAATACCCAATTCACCGTCGGAAAACTCCCCAATGGCCTCTGTCATGGAAGAGCCATCAGGGGGCAACCTGAATTCTGTAGTGTGGATAACATTGCATATCTTGCCAACTTCCTGCTTGCTCTGACAAAAATCCGTGTTAATTTCAAGCAACGTAAAAAGCAGCACCTTATTCCGTATCGGCTTTTTTGTGCCTTAATCACGAATCACTCGCGATTCCAAGTAAGATTCAATTAACATTAAACCTATGATATTGTTCGAAATTATACCGAGAGAAGGAGAATAGGAATGCGCAGCCTCAAAGGAAGCAAGACCGAAATGAATCTGCTGAAGTCGTTTGCCGGCGAAAGTCAGGCCCGCAACCGTTACAACTATTTTGCAGGGGTGTCGAGAAAAGAAGGGTACGTGCAGATTGCCGACATCTTCGAGGAGACCGCCAATCAGGAAAAGGAGCATGCCAAGCGCTTCTTCAAGTTCCTCGAGGGGGGCGAGCTGGAGATCGTGGCTGCTTATTCGGCTGGAAAGATCGGCACAACAGCCGAAAACCTCCTTGCTGCCGCTAAGGGAGAGTATGAGGAGCATACGGAACTTTATCCGTCCTTTGCCGCCATTGCCAAAGAGGAGGGTTTTCCTGAAATTGCCGCCATATGGGGTTTCGTCTCTGTAGCGGAAAAATACCATGAGAAACGCTATCGCGCCCTGTTGTCCAATCTGGAGAGCGGAAGGGTATTCAAACGTGATAAAGAGGTGATATGGCGCTGCCGCAACTGCGGCTATCTGCACTCGAGCAAAGAAGCTCCCCACATGTGCGCCGCCTGTGCCCATCCGCAGGCACATTTCGAATTGCTTGTCGAGAGCTGGTAGAGCAGTCAGCAGGGAGGGGGGACCTCTCCCGACTGTGATTGCCGGGCAAACTTGCTAAAAGGTTGAACATCCATCGCCTGCCTTCTTTGACAGACTCCAAAAAAAGAGGGTGCCATGAAAGGAATCGAAGCACACAAAACCCGGATGCAAGAACGCGTTGAAGAGCTTTCGGCCGTCAATCGCCTCGCTCGAAAGATTGCCGCTACTCTCAATCCTGATGAGGTGATTGCCTCGGCATTGGAGGAAATTCTCTCCATTATCGGCCCGGACCTTACAGTAGCCTACCTTTTAAAAGGCGATATGCTGCTCTTTCGCGGCGCCTGCCCGAAAAGTGCCCATCACGCCGAGGAGGGTGCAAAGCAGGTCGGGCAGTGTTTGTGCGGTATCGTTGCGCGAACCGCAGAGCCGGTGTATGCGATAGATATCCATACTGACCCCCGGTGTACCCTTATGGAGTGCAAGCAGGCAGGGGTGCGCTCGTTTGCGGCCCTGCCGTTGAAGGTCTCGGGGGCTGTGCTTGGGGTCCTGGGGCTTGCCTCTTTTTCGGGAAGGGATTTTTCCCTGCGGGCAAATTTGCTTGAAACTTTAGTAAGCCAGGTTTCAGTTGCCTTACAAAATGCAGTTCTTTATGAGCAGGTAAAATTATATTCGGAACAGCTCAATGCCCGGGTCTCCGAACTCTCGGGAGCTCATGAGGTGCTGCGTGACGAAACCTCTTTTCGGGCCGCAGTGATTAATCGGGCTTCCGAGGGCCTCTGCGTATGCCATGCCATACCTGAGTTTCCATTTACGAGATTCACCGTTTGGAACTCGCGCATGCTTGAAATCACTGGATACACAATGGAAGAGATCAACCGGTTGGGTTGGTACCAGACAATTTTCAGTGATCCGCAAGTCCAGGCAAGCGCCAAAGCACGATTGGATCGAATGCTGCAGGGGGAGGACCTCAGGGACGAGGAGTGGGCCATGACCCGTGCTGACGGCCGGCAAGGGGTGGTCCACATTTCGACCTCTTTAATTGAGACGGCCGATGGTCCTGTTCACGTTCTGGGCCTCATGCACGATGTGACCGAGCGCAAACGAGCTGAAGAAAGACTGCAGGAATACGAAAAAGTGGTGGAGGGCGTGGCAGAGATGATCGCAGTCGTCGATCAGGATTACCGATACTTGATCGCGAACCGCACCTTTCTGAACTATCGGGATGTTGAGCGCGGGCAAGTCGTTGGACGTTTGGTTGAAGAAGTGTTGGGTAAGGAGGTCTTCGAGAAGGTTGTAAAGCATAAACTGGATGAGTGTTTCCAAGGCAACATCGTAAGGTACGAGATGAAATACAGCTATCCTAAAATCGGTCATAGGGACCTGCTCGTATCATACTTCCCAATCGAAGGCCCCGCTGGAGTTAACCGGGCAGCTTGTGTTTTGCAGGACATCACCGGGCGCAAGCGGTCGGAAGAAGAGTTGCGCAGATCGCGTGATGAGATGGAATTGCGCGTGCTGGAGCGAACTGCCGAATTGGAATTGGCCAATGAGAAACTTCGTTTGGTTCCTTCCAGGCTTATTGAAGCGCAGGAAAATGAAAGGCAAAGGCTGGCTGTGGATCTGCACGACAGTATCGGACAGACGCTGGCCGCCCTGAAGTTTCGACTCGAGCACGTCATCACTACCCTGGAAAAGCGAGAATTCCAGCGAGCACTCCGTCTCATGGACGAATTCGTGCCCGTTCTACAACTTTCTATTGATGAAACCAGAGCGATTTATATGGGCCTCAAGCCCACGATGCTTTCAGAGCATGGCATTCTGTCTACTTTGGCCTGGTATCGCCACGAAATTCTAAAGCTCTATCCCAAGCAGCATATTGAACTCGAGACCGCGATCGAAGAAGCAGATATTCCCGAGGAGCTTAAAACCACAATATTCAGGATCGTCCAGGAGGCCCTGAACAACACTTTCAAACATGGCAAACCTGAGTGGGTGGATGTTCGTCTTGCCTCAAATGAAGGGGCCATCGTGCTTGAGATAAGTGATGACGGGATAGGGATGGACCTGGACTGCATTATGGAATCCGTTACGGCAAAAAGCCTTGGACTCATAGGAATGAGAGAGAGAACCGAACTGACAGGAGGAGAATTCACGATAAGATCAGCTCCGAATGCAGGTACTTCGGTCAAGGCGGTCTGGCGAAATCAAATTCATCTCACATAAGCACTGCTATTTTCGATCGAAGCCGCCTCATATCAGAAATCGTGTAAGTTCCCCTCCGAAAACGGCGCATAGCCCATGCTGACAAGCAATTTCCAAAGGATTACATTTTGAGTACAGCATTAACCTTTACAGAACGGTAGAGGGCATGAGTGCATTTTCTCAGGAGGCTTCAATGTATAGGATTGCGTCGTCCGAGTATTCGGCGAGAATTTTGCTTGGCTTTACAGCGGGTTTTATCGCGACTATGATTTTTCTTCAAATTAGTGTGTGGGTGCTTTGGAGCTTGGGGATCTCTCCTTTAGCACCTTATTCGTTGGCCGCCACCAAACCGTTTGGGGTGCCGGTTTTTATTTCTCAGGCCCTTTGGGGAGGAGTATGGGGGGTTCTCTTCGCCCTGGTCGAGCGCAGATTCCCCGCCCGCGGCGGCTATTGGGTGACGGCCTTTCTGTTTGGGGCTGTTCTGCTTACGCTGGTCCTTCTTTTCGTGGTGCTGCCGCTTAAGGGCCGCCCTCTGGGAGGAGGTTGGAATCCGCATCTTATGCTGACAGCGTTTATCGCAAACGGCGCCTGGGGTATCGGAACCGGGCTGTTCCTCAGTGCCATGGCAGGCTGGTTCAGCAGGAGGCGCCATATTATGGCTTGAAAATCAGAATACGTCCAGCAAGGCGAGCGAGGGCCTTCGATCACGTCTGGAATCTTTATCCCGTCCAGGCAATACTAATACGCTGCCGCCGAGGCGCCGAATATGAGCGTCCTGTCTACCAGCAACAGGAATATCGATAATACCCGTAAGGGTAGTACGGGTAAGAGTACCCGTAGTACGGGGAATAGTACCCGGAATAGTAGGGGTAATAACCTGCCCAGTAAGGGCCTCCCCAACCCCAGCCGCCTCCGCCATGCCAGCCGCCTCCGCCGTGTCCCCACGCGGCGAAAGCAGGGGCCGTAATGAAAACCGCTCCCAAAATCATGATCACAGCCAGAGCTATCTTTAAGCTACGAGCCAATATCATCTCGAGTACCTCCTGTCGCTATTGACGGAATTCCGCCATTTTTATTCCTTACAAACTTAATTTAATGACGAATCAGAGAGCCATATAGTCCACAATATTTAAAAAGTTCGTGAACCCTGAGCAGGGCGGACAAAAATGCCTGAGCCCCGGGAAAGGAAAAGGGGCGATGCTGTCCAACGCGCTTGATGCCGCACCGGACGGAGCATGCCCCCTTCTGACTATTGGGATACCTGAGGAGCTTTAAATGCCTTGAGAGATATGATTTGAGCGGGCGGTCTTTTTCCTAGATGCCCGGAGCGCCAAAAAACCACTGCAACGCACCTTATTTTATCTTTTGCTCTCCATATGTGCACTCGGAAAGATCGATCTTACACTCCTGCGCCATTCCCTTCTTCTCAACTACTGAGGCTACCTTTTTTTGGGCATCCATCATCATCTTTCCGCCCTGTGACGCCATCTTCCGGGCTTCAGCCTGGTCGGTAGCCAACATTCCCCGGCCTTTCATTATCATGTCATAGCCTTGCGTCATCATCTTTTCCGCAGAAGTCAATTCTGTGTCCTTCATCCCCTTCTTCTCCATTATGTCCATTATCTTCTTATTTCCATCCATCATCTGCTTCGCGCCTTCCGCTATCGACTGATATGCTGAATCAGTTTCTGCGGCCTGCAAACATCGGGCAACACCAAAAATGCCGATTGACAAAATAACGATTAAACAAATTGCGAAATTGCGACCTTTCATTGTAATGCCTCCTTGTCCATGTGGACGGGGAATAAAAACATTTCGTAGGATGTAAACTTTCGTTATCAGGCTGTGCTACATGTCTCGATAATTTGCTGGAATCACCCCCTTTGACGGGAATATCCGCCTGCGCTCATCAATGAGAATAGCTGTTTGCTATGAAGGAAAATTAAAGAAGAGATCAAGATTTGATAAAGAATTGGCAGATTGGGACGCCGGAGCACAAAGCCGGCGAATTACCCTCGAAGATTGCCGTCTGTTGGCAGAATGGGCCTGAGAAAAACCTCTTCCCCATTTTTGAGCGTGAGCCGGCTTTCGCATGGATGCGGGCAGCCTCTGTCGAGCACGGTCGACATATTCGCGGCCCCTGGGAGAGGAAAGCAAGTCGATGTTTTACTATTATTTTTCTTTGTCCAACGCTTGCAACTGCTTTACAAATTTCACCTGTGCCACAAAACTGTCGGCGTCCGGGAGTGGTCCGGGGTCTATGATAAGTACTTTGGCGTCCTTGGTCGAAACGACCATAGTGACCGGGATGCCTCGACCTTTCATGGAGCGCGAAATATCGAGGTCTTCGTCCAGCAGAACCGGAAAGAGCGTCTTGAACTGTTCCCTGAATATCTCCAAACCGGGTTTTTGATCGTAGAGCGCTATTGCGATAACCTTTACGTCGGCCAAGCCCGAGTCTGCCTGGATCATTTTGTAGATCTCATTCATTTTGGGGGTGTTGGATTGACAGACCAGGCAAAGCGAGTTCATCAGTTCGATAACGACGATCTGTGCCTTTACGTCACTGACTTTAAACGGCTTCATCGCGTCCAGACCAAGATATGTCCGCGTCTGCTCAGAATCAGGGGCGGGAAGGGTGAACTTCACAGACGATTCTTCTTCAGCAGGGTCGGCACAAAAAGCAGTGTTTGACTGCAAAAAAATGGACGTACAGGCAACAATTAGAAAAACTCCAATCCATCCCGACTTTTTCATTTCTTCTGTCCTTCAGATATTGACTCTGTTTAACGCCAATGAATTATGAATAAAGTTCACCACATCTTTTGTCCAGGATCGCAGCAACACGATAATCATCGCCGGCGCACCCTGCCCGGATGGGTTTTCGCTTCGAGACTGTCTCATAACGGAAGTTCAGGACCCGCGCTGTTCGGTAACCGTTCCAAGTTTGCCAATCGGGTTCTTTCCTGTTCTTTCAGAATTGCCCCTGGCTCGCCCGCCGGTTCGAGCGATACTGCTCACCGTATCGCACCGTGATAAATGTAGTGACCGAGCCCTATAGTAAAAACGAAATCGCCGTAAAAACCATGCTCCATGACAGAGAGCCATAACGATCCGCTTCTCATGTATGTATGGGCAAACATAATTCCACCGCCCAGTGTCAGAACGATTGCAACAGGGTTCAGAAAGTAGATATGCGCATAGCAGAACGCCAGCCCGCTTGCAGCTATCATGGCCCACTGTTTCACGAACAGTTCCCCGTACCTGTGGAAAACGAAGGCGCGGTAGATAATCCCCTGAGGAACAGCGGAAAACAAGGGATACAATAGCATTATAATCAGGCATGGCACAGGCCTTGTTCTTGGAAAAATCAGGAAGCTGCCGTGTTCAAACAAAACCGTGAATAGTCCGATGACGATCGCCACTAGTGTAAACCTTGCGATTGCGACCAGGATTTGTTTCCTGGTCGCACGTTCACCCCAGAATCGATATTTCGTGAAATAGCCGTCGCGCTTGAGTAGCCATGCGCAGAAAGCGGCAAGGCACCACAAGGCGGGGATCGGGTGGATTATATGTCGCAAAGGTATGGAAAGTGACGGCAGAGCGATAAAAAGAGCGGTAAACTCCGCAGCCAGATAGACACGTCGCATCCTACCCAAAGTTTCTGGTCCCCTCGCTGGTTCTGCAGTCATCAGGTCGAAAGCCGGCGGTGCAACGCGTCGTCCCATCCTTCCGTCACATCCGTGATAAAGTGCGAATACCCCCGCCGCACAGTCTCTTCAGTTCTGATTACTTTGGTCAGAAAGGCCAAAGGAGAGGTATGAGCAGGGAGAACAGCATCCAGGCTAACAAATCTAAAGGTATTCCCATCTTGAGGAAGTCCGAGAACCTGTATCCCCCCGGACCGTAAACAAGCAGGTGCGTATGATAGCTTATGGGACTGGCAAACCCGCAGCTCGCTCCAAAGCATACGCCGATGATGAATGGTTTCGGGTTCACTCCGATGGAAATTGCCGTGGACAGTGCCACCGGAAGGAGGATCACCGTTGAGGTGATGTGTCCCGTTAGTTCCGTGAGGATGCAGGTGAGCAGGATGAAGCCCGAAAGCACCACCGCAGGGTGTTGCCCCCGGAAAGGCGCCAGGAACGTCTCCGCATAGGCACTGGCGGCTCCCGTCTTCTGCATCGCTGTGCCGAGGGCGATCATCCCTACGATAGTCAGCAGGACTCTCACGTTCAGAGAGCGATAAGCATCCCGCAGCCGGAGACACCCGCTGACAATCATCAGAAAGGCGGCCGTGAGGGTGGCTTGCGAAATATCCACCAGGTTGGCCGTCGAAGCAGCGAGCATTCCGACGAATATCGCCAGGGCCAGCGGCGCATTCCGCCTGTTTATGATGCCGTGATGGACGTCTTCGAGAATAATGAAATCCTGGCTTCGCCTGATTTCATCAAGCCGCTCCGTTGAGCTGTGGACCAACAGGACATCGCCCACCGCCAGTCTGAGAGGGCCAAGTTCCTGTTCTGAGAAATGGGCTCCCCTGCGCTTCACGGCAATGATCTGCATGCCGAACTCGCTCCCGAGCCTTGATCTTGTGGGGTGTTCACCCACGAATCGCGACTGGGGAGTTACAACCAGCTCCACAATGAGGGAGTTGCCGCCAAATGGCTGGAAATCTCCCTCCGCAACCCCCTGGGGCAGATGGAGGAGCTTTTTTTTCAGGATTGTCACCAGGTCGTTCGCACTTGCCTTCAGAAACAAAATATCGCCAGGCGAAACGGAGAGAGACTCCCGATCGGGATGGTGAACCGCATCGTCCCGAATGAGTTCGATGGTCTCTACCTCGGGATAGCGTGCGGCAAAGAAGGCTATAGGGTCCTCTCCAACGAGCTTGCTGCCCGAAGGGACCGTGAGTTCGGCGAGGTAGCGCGGCACATCCTTTCCGGTCAGTTCACATACGGGCGCCTTCTCGGCCGGCATGACGCGTCTGGCGCACAGGTAGAGAAGAGCGACGCATAGTATGGTCACCGGGATTCCCACGGGTGAGAGTTGGAACATCCGTATGGCCCCATAGCCGTATTTGGCGCTCAGGTCGCTTACGACGAGATGTGTTGAGGTGCCGATAAGGGTAATGGTGCCCCCGGCAATGGAGCTGTAGGAGATGGGGATGAGGAATTTCGACGGGCTGAATCCGTACTTGCAGCAAATGCTCATAACTACGGGGACGAGCAGGACAACGACGGGTGTATGTCCGATGAGAGCCGAAGCCGTGGCTGTCGCAATCATGCAGATTATCAGGGCCCGCTTCTCCTCTCCTTTCGAGTGTCTTATCATCTGTTGGCTTATGAATTCGAGGGCGCCGCTGCGCACAAGACCTCGACTCAGTATGAACATAGAGGCGATCGTAATCACCGAAGGATTGGAAAGGGATGCGAACGCTTCCTGCGGCGTGAGAATCCCTGTCAGCATCAAGACCACCAGGAGCCCAATGGCAGTCAGGTCGAGCGGAATTGCTTCGGTAATGAACAACACCACGGCTGTAAGAAGAATTAGGGAGATAAGCCAGATAATCATTTCAATCGGTTCCGTTCACATTGGCGCAACAGGCGAAAATGCCCATCGTTGCCGGCTGTGGCCTTAAGGGACTCCAAGGCCTCGATGTCGGGAGGATCAACGGATAACCCGCGGAATTGCGGCGGTAATGAAACGCATTTTTGAAAATAAGTCCGTTCACTGGCTTGCTCAAGCACTGAATGGAAATGGTCGTTTCGACGAAGCCGCCTGGATTACCTTATCGGTCGAAATTCAAATTTTTGCTTCCTCTAGTAGCTTCCGGAGGATTCAACACAAGCTGGTGAGCAGAACACGACTGCCGAAGTTGACAAAGCGAGGAGGGATTGCTATCGCGGTAGGGTAGCAAAGGCAATTAGGAATTAGGGATGAGGAATTAGGAATTATGGAGGATGACGGGTCATGATTCGTGAAGATATTCTTCGGCAATTCCCGGAACTTTTCGGGACCAAGAGGGTGAATGGGCATGAAGTCAATGTCGAGCAAACGATCTCCGCGCTCACCCGCGAGTTGGAGCCCGAGATCGCGGCCGCTTTGACTGCGCGCCGCACGCTGTTAAACGCCCCCGAAACAGTTCGCGAAAAATATGCATGGCCGAAATGGGACGATACTTTTCCAGATCCCGTTACGGGCCGGTCGTGGACTTTTCGCCAGATCGTGCAGGGTTTGATCGATAACTTTTCAGGTCGGCAGAGCGAGTGGCGCTGGCGTCTCAACGACGAGACGCCGGTCCCGAAAGACGCTCATCCATTGACGAATCCCGGGTTGGAACTCACCGGGCCGTGGCATCCGCTGGACATGGCATTCAATGCGCTGAACAGTCCGGCCCCCATGAATATGCCGGACTTCGAGGACGCGTCGCCCCCGCATTTTCACCCGGACGGCGGGCCCGCCGGACGGCCGGTCGGTGTGTTTGCGGCCATGAAAAATGCCAGGGATATCTTCGAAGGCCGCTGGGCCGACCGCGCTTATGAAGTAGCCAAGAAAGGAAAAAAGCGCACCTACAAGATCAATAAGCCGCCGCAGGGCTGGCCAACCCTGTTTGTCCGCCCCCCCAGTATCCACGTGCGCTATGACCACATCAGGGTCGATGATCAATCCGTGCCCGGCATCATTGCCGTTGCCGTCCTGTGGGCGCTCAATAATTACGATGCGCTCAAGAGCGCGGGCAAGTGCGTATACTACTATATCCCGAAACTTCAGACTCCGCGGGAGGCCGCAATCGTAGAGAAGTTGCTGACGCGGATCGAGGAAGCCATCGGCGTGCCGCCGGGTACATTCAAGATCAAAATGCTGTATGAAGAAGGGAATGCGGGGCGCTCCCTTGCGGCGATTGCGTGGGTACTGCGTCGTCGTCTGCTGGGAACCAACGTCGGCCGCTGGGATTACCTTGGCAGCCTGATCGAGATGTGGAAGGACGATCCTCAGGGTGTGTTTCCCGATCCTCAATCCATCGGCATGGCCTCGCCGAACATGATTGCCTATCAACGGTACAACGCGCTTATGATGCTGATGGCCGGCATGAAAGATAATGAACTCAGCACGGCGGCGCCGATCGGTGGAATGGCGGCGGTAATGATTTACCAGCCGGGCGATGTCTATGGACGTTCGCGGTACAACCCGGTGGCATTGCGTGCAATAGTCATCGACAAGCTGCGGGAGCGTACTTTGGGGTTGATCTTTGTGCCGGACCGGGAATTGCCCGCGGAGCAGCAACCCACGCTGGACGATATCCTCGCCGAAAGAGTGAAAGGGACGCTCTACGATGCTTACCGGCAAAGCTGGGTTGCCAGCCCGGAAGAGGCTTACGTCGCCTCCGGCAATACGCCGTTGCGAGCGTCTGTGGCGCAGCTTCAGTCCATCCTCGATGCACCTCTGGAAACGGTGGAGGTCAATGGCAAACCGATACCGACTGTAGCGAGTGGCCTCAGTGACGCGGAGCGGCAGATGCTGCAATCCCGTGGCTTATTAAATGGGCAGGGGAGGATTACGCCCTGGGTCATCTCTCGGGACGCACTGGATTCACCGGAAAAACTTTTCAGTCCGGAACCATGGGATGCCATCTATGCGGTGCCGAAAGGCGATGTGACAATCGAGCACATCCAGCACGCTTTCTACATGGCTGCCAACTATGGTTTTCAAATTCTCAACGGCAACTTCGCCGCGGCGATCGACGATTACGAGCTTAAGCAGCGGTTCATGAACGATCTTGCAACCTACCGAATCGATGTTTCGTGGCTATGGACGCTGATCCGGCACCAGGCTGTCATCACCAGGGAGGGTTATCTCAAACGGCCGGCCCTCACGGAAGACGGCGTAGAACCGGCGGTAAACGATCTTGAGATCAAGGCCGGCACCCGCTTTACCCGTGAATTGTTCGACAAGGTTTGGGATTATCACAACCAATGGACAGCGGAATTCTTCGCCGAATTAGACCGCCGAGGCGATACGGGCCGTTTCGCCCGCAGTAAGGCGCCGGTAATTATGGAACTTTTGAAACGGCAACTGCTTTCGCCGCGATATATCCAGCACAGCGCCCGCGTACTGTTTGTGGTGGCGGAGGCGAACGAGCAGGAACGTGCGCAGATTCTGGAGGCGGTCTTCGATCTATCCCGAGAAGAAATCATGGAGCGGGTGGAGGCAGGCAAGCTTGACCGGAAGGCCCTGGTAGCGTACGACTATATTTATGATATCTGATGTCCTTCAGACGGTCACCACGATCTTCCCCTTTTGTTGGTTGGATTCCATGTACCGGTGGGCTTCAACAATGCTTTCCAGTGGGAACGTGCGGTCGATGATGGGTTTCAGGGCGCCGGATTCGATCCCGTTATAGATGAATCGTTTGCCGCGAGCAAGTCTGTCGGGGTTGCTGACGATCTCAAACATAGTGTAGCCTCGCACTGTTAAACCCTTGGCCAGTGCTGCGAACAAAGGGAAGGTTGTTGGCGCCGGCGACAATGCGCCGTATTCGAATATATACGCGCCAGAAGCGGCAGCGTCGGCGAGTTTTCCCAGTAAAGGTCCGGCTACGGGATCAAAAACCAGCCTGACGCCTTTGCCTGAAGTGATGGCCATGACCTTTTCAACCAGATCTTCTTCCTCAGTCACTATGACGTGATCTGCCCCTGCCTCCATGAGAAAAGATTTCTTTCCGGCGCCGCGACTGGTGGCGATTGCGAAGGCCCCGGCAGCCTTTGTGATCTGAATCGCGGCCAGCCCCACGCTGCTGCTTGCCGCGGTGATCAACACGAATGCGTCTTTTTGCAGTTGACCGAATTCGATAAGCGCACCGAAAGCGGTTAGATACTGCATCCAGATCGCAGCCCCTTGGACCGGTGATAGACTGCCCGGATATTGGGCCACGGCATATGCCGGAACGACCGCGCTTTCACCGTAGACCCCATAGGCCCCTACATCAAAAGAGGGTATGGTGCTCACCCGGTCGCCGATCCGGATACCGCTGACGCCCGGCCCCACTGCGTCTACAATTCCTGCTGCTTCATAGCCGAGTCGTGAGGGCAGCTTAGGGTTTACCAGGTATTGTCCTTGCCGGAACATGACTTCGGCGCGGTTCAGGCCGATAGCTTCAACCGCCAGGCGAACCTCACCCTGACCCGGCTTCACCAGAGGTGATTCCTCGATCTTGAGTACCTCGGCTCCTCCCGTTTCGTAAAAGCGAACGATCTTTGGCATAGCGCTTCTCCCGTATGGTTTAGATTTAATGATAAGGCAACCCGCCCACATTGTCATCATACGGGGTGAGCATACTCGGTGATCGTGAAGGCTTGCCGGACCTTTGAAGGCAGCACGGTGAGCGCTTGAATGCGACTTCGTATTACCGGCTCATTTGCCGACCACCAGGACCTTGAAACTGTTTTCAATCATTGCAGGTCGAGATTTGGATCCTTCAGGCGTTGATTTTGGAACAGGCGCAAATTCAGCGGTGGGGAGGTAAATATTGTGAGTTTTGGGATCGATAGCCATCGTGCGTGCCCCTCGTTGCGTGGTGACGGTCTCGGCCACCTCGAATCTATTTGCAGACGACTCCCGCACGACGGTCAGGGTCCCATCCCCGTTAGAACTGAAGGCAAGTCCCATGCCTTCATCGAACCCGTTTCCGTCAACACCGCCGCCGATAGGCACAGAGGCGATTACTTCTGCGGACCCGGCATCAACAATGGCCATCAGTTTGTTGTGACATCCCGCAAAGATTCTCTGATGTTTTTGGTCAATTGCCATTCCAGTGGGTTCTTCGCAAGGTTTGAGAGAAGATCGCTTCGTCACTGCAAGCTTCCGGCTGTCGATTTCCACGATCTCGCTTGTGTCCTCAATGTTCACGTATACTTTTCCGTTGCCGTCTGTCTGAGCAAATTCAGGTTTGCCGCCGAGTGCAATTGTTGCGGAAATTTGTCCGGAGGCGGCATCAAACACCGTGGCGTCATGGCTGCGGCCGTTGAACACGAATACCCGTTTGGAAAAAGGATCGTAGAGGATGGCATCGGGATTCTCCCCTGTCTTCACCTGGGCCACGGGCTTGAGCGTTTTCAAGTCAAAAATAGTTGCCGTATTGGCTCGCCCGTTACTGATAAAACCGCGATTCAACCGAGACGCCACCGCAATCCCATGCACGCCCGGAGTGTCGGGAATATCACCTGTCAACTTCTCTGTATCCAGATCGACGACCATCACATGGGTGCCCCGAGAGATATAGAGACGCCGCGCATCGCTGTCTACGGTCAGGTAGTCCCAACCGCCCTCGCCACCCAGAGGAAGCTCTCTGATCACATGATAGCCGGGACCGGCTGCAAAGGCATTCGTGCAAAGGGCCAAGGCGAAAAGCAGGGAGAGTATCTTCAATGTATCGCCTCTCATAAAATGCCCTTACTCATAAACCAGCTTTTGAGTTCCTTTTCGAGGATTCCCAGGGCGTGGTCAGCCTCTGCCTGGAAAAGGGTTCCCTTCGTTACGCCATAACCGGGTCCGGAGAGCTTTTTGAGTTCCCGCGCCAGTTCGTAAGCGGCGGCAAGCACGTCCCCGCTTTCGTCTATCAGGGTATCGGGGATGTCCCGTTCGAATGCCTCGCGGGGGGTGAACGCACGCGCCATCAACAGGACCTCACGCCACCAGCGGCTGGGGATGGAGCTGCGGCAGATCAGGGATATCCAACTCGGGATCATCATCCCGTTGACCACCTCGTTCATCTGCATTTGGTAGGCACCGTCCTGGACCATAAAGCGGTCGCAGGCGCAAGAAAGAATGAACCCTCCGGCGACAGAATGTCCCTTGTACGCCGCGATCGTCGGGATTGGAAAGAGAAGGACGCGGAGCATCGTGGTAGCAAACTCGTTCTGAAAACGGAGCTGCTCCGGAAGACTCTGGGTGGCGATGAGCTTCAGGTCGAGGCCGGCCGAGAAAATTCCGGGACGACCCGTAAGGATAAGGACAGCCGCTTTATCGGCTTGGGCATGGCCGAGCGATTCGTTCAGTTCTGTGAAGAATTCCCAGTTCATCGCGTTCACTTTCCCGTCGTCCAGCGTGATCCGGGCGATTCGATCTTCTATCGAATATGTCATTTTAGCCAACTCTCTTACCTCACTTCCATTTTTATCAATTTTTGTTCGGGCCGGCACTGACCCGGCCGGATCGGTAACCGAAAAATCCACCCGTATCCTGCCTATTGAATAAGCAGGATACCCGAAATGGCGACAATGTTGCCGATAATGAATAACAGCACTGTAAAACCAATCAAATCGCGCAGGCTTATGTTGGCGATCGCCAGCAGGGGCAATGCCCAGAACGGACAGACAACGTTCCAGATGCTTTCTCCCCATGCAACCCCCATGGCGACTTTCCACGGCTCGACGCCCAGTTGGGCGGCAGCGGGCAGCATGAAAGGCGCCTGCACTACCCAGTGCCCTCCGCCGGAAGGAATAAAGACGCTGATTATAAGTGACGAAAAATAGCAATAAAGCTCGAAAGTCCTATAAGAGGCCAGCTTCAAAAACAAGCCTGATATCACGAATACCAGGCCGCTTCCCTTCATGATGCCCATTATGCCGGCATAGAAGGGATATTGAAGGATTATTCCGGCGGCAGCACCGCTCCCCTTGCCTACAGCTTTGGAATAGTTGATAAGCGTGCCGTGGGCAAGTATCCCGAATATTAGAAAAGCGAATATAATTATGTTCAGATTGAGGTTAAATCCGTTCTTACCGAAGTAATAAAAGAGATAGGCAAGTCCCATAAATCCCAAGGTGTAGTTCAAGATCCTGCTGGATTCGACGCGGTCGGCCAACTGCTTTTTGACGGGTTCTGCAGTCACTGCATCCTGCTGTTCCCGTAGGAGCTCGGGATCGGCCAGGACGGTATCTTCCTTTTTAGGAATCATCAATACAAGCACAAAGGGAATTACGACGGCGAGGGCAATGACGATAAATAGAGCCTGGGGATGAAAGATGGTTTGGGATAGGGGAACGAGGCCCATATCCTTTTCCAGGAAATGCCCCTTGGTGTTGATAAGCAGGGGAACTGAAGCTGACAGACCCCCGTGTGTAATGATGACGCCTGAAAAAGCCCCCGCGACCATGAGTCGAAAATCAACATCGGGATGCAGTTTGGCTGCCTCACGGGCGAGCAGGCCCCCCGCGATCAATCCCAGCCCCCAGTTCAGGTAATAGAGAGCCATTGAAACGAAACCGATGAACAGGACAGTCTGCCAAGGCGTACGAGGTATGCGCGCGATGGCCTGCAGAAAACTGCGAGTGATCCGTGCGGAGGCCAGGGCATAGCCCGTAACGATAACGAGTGTCATCTGCATCGAGAAAGCAAGGATGTCAAAAAATCCCTGGCCCCAGTAGTTGACGACCTCCACCGGACTTTTGTGCGTTATGAGCATTGCCATCGCGATGACCACCAGTGATATGATCCAGGCAATTGCAAAAGGGTCGGGGAGGTATTTTTGCATCAGGTTTACGAAAAACATGAGCACTCTGTTGATCATCTTTCATACCTCGCTTCTGTTCGGCGGTGGGTTAATCCTTTCAGTCCATCGATCAAACGTAATAGGCAGATGCCTTCAACTGGTTTATCAGCTTCTTCATGAACTTCTTCCTGATTGCCGGTATTTCTTCCTTTTGATACTTATAAAATCCCTCACCTGTCTTGATGCCCAGCTTTCCTTCGTTAACCTTTTGCCTTAAGAGTTTATTGGCGGACTGGGAATTATCCATTACTTGCAGAAGGTTATCTCCGACAATACACCAGATGTCCAGTCCGCCGAAGTCGGCGACTTCGAGCTGCCCGGTAGTGGCGTATCGGAAGGCAGGTCCGAACTTTAGAGCTTTGTCCACATCTTCCGGGGCCGCGATACCCTGTTCGATAATCGAGAAGGCCTCCCTGGCCACACCCTGCTGGATGCGGTTTGCGACAAGGCCGGGGACGTCTTTCAGGACTTTGACCGTTTGCTTTTTAATGCCGAGGTAGAGTTGTTCTACCTCTTTGAAGACATTTTCAGGCATGTTGCCGAAAAATGAGAGCTCCACGATGGGCATTAGATGGGCCGGGTTATACCAATGGTTTACCATCATCCGTTTTTTGCGTTCGTCGCCAATGCGCGCCATCATGTCATTCAATTTCAGGCTGGATGTATTGCTGGCCAGAATGGCATCCTGCCGGCAGTATCCATCGAGTTCCTGAAACAGCCGCTGCTTGAGATCCAGGTCCTCGGGAGTTGCCTCGATTACATAGTCCCGGTCCGCTACCGTCTTTTTCAGATCGGTGCAGGTCCTGATTCTTGCAAGGGCTTCTTCTAAGACATGTGGTTTGATGAATTCCTCTTCCGACAGCAATTCGAGTTCTTCCCTGATTTGTCTGAGCGCCGTATTCAGCCTGTCCTCGTCAACATCGAACAGATTAACCTCATACCCATACATGGCGAAAGACTCGGCAATTCCATGGCCCATCGTTCCCGAACCTACTACGGCTATTTTTTTGATCATGATCGGTCCCTTTGCTGTTTTTGGTCATACGCGGAACGCTCCTGTCGAGCATCACCGTAAAAGCTGAGGCAAGGCGCTCAATGCCTGGTTACATCGGGATGGCGGGAATGCTCAAGGGCATGCCGGTCGATCTGTTTTTCTTCGAGCAAGACCATATTGTGCAAATGAGGAATTGTCAATTGCAATGCCGTGCGATTCTATACGGTAGAAACCAGATGAGTCATTTCGAAAAGTTCTCACGCGAAGACACGAAGGCGCGAAAAAAATGAGCCTTTTCATGGTTTCCGTGTGTCCCCAAGGGGCATGCAGTTTGGATGCATAGCGCAGAAGGCGATGCATTATTCCGGTTGACACTTTCACGTTGGGTGATTCCGTTAAAATTGATCGTCGAAAATAGAGGGAAAACACATAGGGAATCATGAGTTTTGCTCAGAAATGAGTAGCGAGCCACTTGCAAAACTACTGCGGAGCCTGTCTGCGGCGTTGCCGCTCACCTCGCGGGGCGTTGAGACTGGAAAATGTACACCTCGCTTCCTCGCGGCGTTTTGCAAGAGGCTCTTGCAATAGCCAATCTTTGAGACTGCTTTTCAAAGGACTTAATAAGGAGGTAATTACGATGTCTCACCATCTCGATTCTCCACTCGCACGGCAGGATACTCGTCTCGACATCACCGATGTGTACCTGTTCCGTGGCGCCGTGGGGACCGTGTTCATAATGAACGGCAACTCGTCGATCACCAGCAACAGCTATCCTGAGCGCTTCCATCCCGAAGCGAGGTACGAGTTCAAGGTTGACACCGATGGGGACGCTATGGAAGACGTCACGTTCCGTGTGACGTTTGGGTCCGGCGAGGCCGACGGTCGTCAGGCCCTCGAGGTTCGTCGCCTCGACGGATCGGCGTCGCGAGACCGGACCGCAAAGGGAGTGATTGTGGCGCAAGGTCGCTCGGGGGACGATATAGTCGGTGAAGGTGGCCTACGGGTATGGGCGGGGATCGCCGGAGAGCCGTTCTACATCGAGCCCACCGTGTTGGGGGCGATCCGCAAGGCGGTGGCAAACGGCGCGGCCGTCGACCTGACCGGATGGAACAAGGACAAGGCGGTCAACGCGTTCGCCAACACCACGGTGAATTCGATTGTTATCGAGGTCCCGGACGGTGCGTTGGGCGCCACGACGATCGGCTTCTGGGGCGTGACTGCGCTCGCCACTGACTCTGGCGGCTGGCGGCAGATCAACCGCGCGGGGCATCCGATGATCCAGCCGATCTTCAACCCCGATGACGGCGAGCGGTCCAGTGAATACAACACGACCCGGCCGAGCGAGGACCGGGCGTTATATGGACCCATCATCAGCAAGCTGGTCTCAGGTGTCGTCGCCGCAATGGGAACGAGCGCCGACCCCCAGTCGTACGGCGAGCTGGTCGCCGAACTGTGCTTCCCGGACATCCTGCGCTACGAGGTGGGTACGCCTGCGGTCTACGGTTTCGCGAAGCGCAATGGCAGGGCGCTGTCCGACAACGCACCGGAGGTGATGTTCTCCATTGTCGTCAACGCGGCGCTGTCCGACGGGCTGCGCAGCAGCGCAGCGACCGGCACACTTCGCCTCGACTTCCCCTACGTGGCGCTTCCTGTCTCCAAAGACGTAGAGTTAGAGCGGGCTGCCTAGCCGGGATATTTGATGAAGAAATGGCGAAATCATTCGCTTTCAGAAAGATTTCGCCATCACGGATTGTGCAACGGAGGCAATCCAATTTCGAGGATCCGCCAGCATAACGGGAATGATCCGGAATATCTTGACCTTTTTGGGATCTCCGGATTTCCTGGATATGCGCTGTCCCGATTTGAAAATGTGCCGCGTGATCAACTTCCAGGCTGTTTCAGAGTACAAAGTAACACATTGAAAGCCACTCAACCCTACTTTAAAAAAAGGGGAAGCTACTCCTGCCCCCATTGGATTTTCCTTGATCCTTACAGAATTTGCGTTTCGGTCTATTCCGTTGGAGTAGCGGATAACGTCGAACGTTATTGAAGCCGCGATAGAATAGAATTCTTGACATTAGTTTGATATATCGATATCTAAATATCTATCAAGCTGATACATTTAGATGACTCCCTGCTTGGTCGACGATATAAGTCCCGTTGTCGTAGCAAGAGGATTAATGAACAGTTAATGGCAAAGACTTTCTATCAGCAAATAATCACTATTTGCGCCTGTGTAACCACGCTTTCATAGTCGCTCGTTTAGAGGGGGAGAGCAGCCTTACGGGGGCTTTCAGAGTCTTAAGGTGAAGTTTTGGTTTGTCTGGTTTCTCACATCCTTTTCAATCAAAAGGGAGAGAAAGAATGAAGGATCCCAAGTGGTCGGTGTTTATTGTGTTAGTTCTTTTCCTATCAGCGGGATGCGCGGTTCCGATCAAGCAGTCAGCCGTCGCGAACATGAAATCCATAAACTCACTTCAAATAGTACGTACTAAATCTCCAGGCTTGGCTAAGAGGACGCTGGGGTCTCAAGCAGTTGCCACGCCGCTGCTATTGTTTGGAGCAGTGGGCGGTGCTATCGGCGGGGGAATAGCAATGGAAGTGGAATCAAGACAGGGAAGAGAATTGGCTGAAAAATGCGCTTTGCCGGATTACGGCAAACTCGTGTTCAATAACTTTGTCGATTCGGTTCAAAAAGACTTTCCCGAATGGCCAAAGCCCGTCGTCAAAGAAGAACCGGTTGGTGATGAAAGCTATAAATGCGATGGGTATGCTATCGTGCTTAGCGTAAATGAAGTAACCCTCGATGCCACCACTGCTTCTGCCGTATTACGGAGCTGGGCCGTCGCAAGGATGAATGATCCCGACGGCAATGTTGTATGGGAGAAGGAAGTTATGTATAAGTCGCAGTCTCGTTCTCTGGAGCAGTTCGTGGCCGATGATGGTAAATGTTTGAAGGACGAACTGAACCTTTCGGCAGAGAAAATAACCGCCGATCTCATCCACCATCTGAAATATGGAAATTCAGTCGAAAAACCCGCTGGAAATTAGGGGGAATTTTTAGGTATTCCGGCAAGCGAGTATCTGGGCGGCTTGTACGTGAAGCAGAATTGCGGACTTAGCAACTTCTTCCGGAATGCGAAGCTTGTAGGGGATTGCAGAAGGAACGCGGGTATGCCGGCTAAGATTTTTGATTGACACCGCCTTTTTGAAGCTGGTCTTCAATGGGCCAGCAAACCCGGATGGTTGTCCCTTCTCCCGGAGTGGACTCGATTGAGAAGCACCCCCCTGTCAGCTCGGCCCGCTCCCTCATACTAACAAGACCAAGAGTACTGACGGCGCCGGTCTGCAACATCAGATCCAGATTCATTCCCACCCCATCATCAGAAATGGCCAGCTCAATTTCATCCCCTTTCTTTGCAATCGAAAGGTCAACCCACTCCGCCTCGCTGTGCTTGGCAACATTGGTCAGTGCCTCCTGAGTAATTCTGAAAATATTTACCTTCAGGCCTTCAGGGATTTCCTTTTCTGCAATCCCGGTCTCAAGCTCAATGTGGCGGTCAGGATAGAGATTCATGGATTCCCGACGCAGCCACTCGAGTGTTGCCAAAAGCCCCATGCCGTCGAGCATCGAGGGCCGCAAACCCATGTAGATACGTCTGGTTTCCTCAATTGCCCTCTGGAGAATCGGAATAAATTGCTCCAATTGATTCATGGCAGCACCGGTATCATCCGCATATCTGAGCGCAAGAACCATTTCTATCCGAAATTTCACAGCGGCAAGAGTCTGCCCGATGCTGTCATGGAGTTCAGAAGCAAGCCTTTTCCTCTCTTCTTCTTGAACCGCTATGAGTTTTGAGGGAATCAGGCGTAGTTCCTCATTGGCCTTTTCCAGTGCGGCGGTTCGCTCCTTTACCCGCAACTCCAGCTCATCGCGTGATTTGCGAAGTTCCATTTCCATCATTTTAAGCTCTGAGATATCGATATTTACGCCAAGGATTCCCCTTGTTTGATCTCCGTCACGAATTGGCGCAATAATGTTATGATAAAACCGTTCGACCCCGCCGAAAGAAGACTTGACTTCTCCCTTTACGAGCTCGCCTCCATAAGCTTTACGATTATTGTTCTGCCATACGGAGAGAGTTGCCTGATCTTCACAGATTTCTTCCGGTTTCCGCCCAAGGACATCCCCGTAATGGTCCACACATTCCGAGTTCGCAAGTATATAGCGGCCGTCCTGACCCATGGCCCAATACTCAAACGGGCTGCTCTCGATAATCGTAGAGAGAAGGGCCTGGCTCTCTCGCAATGCCTCCTCAGCGCGCCTGCGGTCTTCTACTTCACGAGTGAGTTGTTCATTGGCCGCGGTCAGTTCCGCAGTGCGCTCTTTGACCAGGTCTTCCAGATGATCGCGGTACTTGTTTATCTCCTCCTGTGCGAGCTTGCGCTCGGTAATGTCACGGAAAGTGAGAACCACCCCGGCAATTTTGCCCTCTTCCAGAATGGGAGTACTTGAATATGCAACAGGGAAACTCGCACCATCCTTCCTCCAGAATACCTCATCTCTTTCATGTAGACAGACGCCGGTACTCAAGCTTTCGAATATCGGACACTCGTGCGCGGGACAAGGAGTACCATCGGGCCTGGAATGATGGACTACTTTATGGAAGTCTTTTTGGATCAATTCTTCAACCTGATACCTTGCAATCGCAGCCCCGGCAGGATTGATAAAGCTAATTCTGCCTGTCAGGTCCAACCCAACGATGCCCTCTCCAACAGCGTCGAGAATCAGTTGGTTTTGTCGGCTGAGCGACTGTACCTCCTTCTCCGCCTGCTCGCGGGCCCTTTCGTCTTCGAGGCTTTGCAGCGCACGAGCGACATCGGCCGCCATGGCGCTCAGGAGGTCAACCTCCTCCGCATTGAAAGCTTGTGGGCGGTCGGCCTTGACGGTCAGAACACCGAGAAGCCTATCGTGATGGAGGAGGGGGACCGAAGCGATGGAAGCAGCGCCGCAGGCGGTTACAGGATCTTTCCAGAGGGTAAAGCGAGGGTCTTTGCTGAGGTCATCGAAGACAACGGGCCGACGTTCTCGAATCGCCGTGCCCGCAGGCCCCCGTCCGGTTGGGCTGTCATCCCAGGTGATCGGGGCGTGTTGCATGCAATTAGAGCCCGCCCCCGAGTGCGCCACCGGCATCACACGCTTGGAACCGGCCTCAGGTCGACCGATCCACACTATGACATAACCGCACGTTTGGACAAGGCTGTCGCAGACTCCGTTCAACAGTTCCAGCGGCTCCTTTTTGCTGTTGATGACGCGGCTGACATCCCGTATCGCGAGCAAGACATCGTTGAGGTGGGATGTTCGCGCGTTGATTTCCAGCAGTTCCGCAGTGCGCTCCAGCACGGTGCGTTCAAGCTCGACTCGCCGTCCAAGGATCGCCCGGATGTAGAAACCCAAGACGAAAGTCAGCAGGAAACCAACGGGCAGAATGAGCAAGTAGGCAACGGGGTAGTGCCGCTCCATATAAATTGCGTTTGCTGTGATCTCCGCTCCCCACTCGCGGCCTGCAAAGGCAAATTTTCCTTGGTATCGTGGTGGGATAGGAAAAAGGCGTGACTTCCGCGAATCTTGTGTGTCGAATCGCGCTGACCAGTGATGGAGAAGACGCCGTTCTTGCGGTGCTGAAAGGTCCAAAAGGTCAAACGGAAGTTCAAGGGGCTCGGTGTTACCCATGACGGCCCGTAAAACATCGCCTGCACGGAAGACACCCAGGGCAAACCCTTGAAGCGCCTCCCTTCGCTGCTCGACAGTCTCGGTCGGTATTCCCTTCCGATAGACAGGGAAAAAAATGAGAAAACCGAACTGATCTCCCGTCTCCTGCACCAACCTGATACGCTCGGTGACTGCCGGCATGCCCGTGTCCCTGGCCTGTTCCAGCGCAGCCCTGCGGACTGGGTCGGACCCCAGGTCGAAGCCGACCGCCTTTTCGTTTCCTGCAGGTGGTTCAACATAGAAGACAGGATAATATGTTTCCCGCACCCCGGCAGGAATGGAGTCTCCGTTAGGATCGAGTTCAGTAATCCGGCAGTTCGGCATCTCCTGGTGCAGCCCCATCTCTTCAAATCGGGTGCGTTCGGCGGACGATACGCGCGGAATCCATTCGAGCGCTTGCAACTCCCTCTGTTCGGCCAAAAAAGGGACCGTGAAGGTCGCGAACTGCTCAGGAGCCACATGCTCTGATCCCGCGAAAAACCGTTGCAGGCCCTTGATGACGGTGAGGCACTCCTCCATCTTTTGAGCAATATGATTAGAGCGCATTGCCGCATCTCTTTCAAACTGCACTCGAAATTTGTCCAATTCCGACTGGCGTGCCTCCCAGAAAAGGCCGGTCGTTAAGATGATCCCAGCCATAACAACCAAGACAAGAGCCAATAAACTCCGCCGGGAAGGTCCGCCGGGATAGTGTCGCTGTTCAGTCATGATTGAAATACCCCTGTCGAGTAAAAGCAGTTGCCTGCTCATTCACTATGGGAATCAACAGACATTGCGGCTCAATGCTAAAAATCAGCAAGGAAAACAGGTGCCGGCCACAAGTTGTGTGAAGCTCTCGTCTTAAAAGCTACTTTTCAAACCGAATAGTGACTGTATGATTCGGTCAACTCAACGATCCCGGCGCCTCACTTCTCAAGGTCCAGTTATAAACTCCATATCCGCGAACCTCTCTGAGGCGGGTGCTCCCGTAGCCTTTACTTTAGGATTACTTCGTCGTTTTGGGCAGTTAATGTCGAGGACCATCGGCATCAGAACGAATGTCATCCTGAGGCTGAACATGAGTTATGTATGCAGCATTCTACAATTGAAGCAAGCGTGGTGTCAAACTTGATGTTATTGATGAATTCTTCTCTATTCTCTTAAAGTGCCCATTTCAGTGCCAAAAATAGGTCTCCAAGCCGCCAAGGCGCTTTCCAGCATTTGTTCTCTTGGGAAAAAGGTGCTTCTCCTGGTCCGACCCGGTTGAACGCACGCCGTGAGGTTTGCCTCGCAAAACGCAGTTGATTCTCTAAACGACAGAGAGTATGAGAGAAAAAGTGAGAAAAAACTAAGTATAAAATGCCGGTCACTCAGTTTGCAGGTCATGCAGGGAAAATCGCAGACATCGAATTGCAGATTCCCGGGCAAGGGAAAAAGAAATAACTTTACAAGCCAGCCAACCGGGGGGCGGATTTCTTCAGCAGATTCTCCCGTCCCGCTGATTTTGTGAAACAGGCATTCGGGCGACGAGTGTTGAACAAAAAGGAGCCTCACGGATGGATTTCAATCTGACTGAAGAACATGAATTAATTCGACAAAGTGTAAGGGAATTCTCTGAAAGGCATGTCTGTCCGATCGCCGGCGAGGTCGACCAGGAACCGAGGTTTCCGGCCGAAACGTTCAAGAAACTCGCCGAACAGGACTTGATGGGTATTCCCTACCCGGTGGAATATGGCGGGGCAGGGGCTGACTATTTGAGCTACATCATAGTGCTCGAAGAGCTTTCGCGGGCATGCGCAACGACCGGTTTTACCGTGCAGATTCACACATCCCAGGCAGAGTTTCCGCTGTTTAAGTTCGGGACAGAAGAGCAAAAGAAGAAATATCTTTCACCACTGTGCAAGGGTGAGATGATTGGCTCATTTGCCTTGACTGAGCCGGACGCGGGAATCGATGAGGCTGCCGAGGCTGCGACAGCGGTCTTGGATGGGAATGAGTGGGTGCTGGGGGGAAGCAGGATATTCGTTTCAAATGCCGCTGTCGCCGGTGTGATCATTGTTTTTGCCTCGACGGATAAATCCAGGGGAACGGAGGGGATCAGCGCCTTCATCGTGCCGGCGGATACCCCCGGTCTCAGGATCGGAAGACATTTGAAAAAGGTGGGAATAAGAGGCTCAATCATGGCTGAAGTGTTTCTGGAGAACTGCCGGATTCCAAAAGAAAACCTGCTGGGCATCGAGGGACAGGGCGGCGAGATCGCCAGGACGACACTTGACGGCAGTCGGATAGGAATTGCTGCGGAGGCTGTTGGTATTACTCAGGCTGCACTCGACGAATCCATAAAATATTCCAAACAAAGAGTCCAATTCGAGAAACCTATCGCTGAGTTCGAAGCGATCCAGGCGATGATTGCCAACATGGCGATCGAGGTGCAGGCAGCGAGGCTTTTGACTTACCAGGCTGCCTGGTGTTACGACCAGGGCCTGCCTTATAGCAGTCAGGCCGCCATTGCAAAGTTGTTTGCCTCGGAAACAGCCTCCCGTCAAACTAACCGTGCAGTGCAGGTCCATGGAGGCATCGGTTATGCCAAGGGATCCAAAGTCGAGCGTCTATACAGGGATGTCATAATCTGGATGAGCTACGACGGGACCACGGATGTGATGAGGAAGGTCATTGCCGAAGAATTGTTGAGTTGATCCGGAGCTGAATATTATTTCCAAGGCTTGGCCCCTGGTTTTTTCCTCAGGCGGAATCCGTAATTTTGGACGAGAAGGCCTGCGACCACAAAAACAAGTCCGGCTATTGTCGATCCCCGTATGGGCTCTCCCACGAAGAAATGTATGAGCATCAAGGAAATAAACGGAGAGGCGAAAATCAACCCTGCAACCCTTGCCGTGTTTTCAGAACGCCTTAAAGCCAAGAGCCACATCACGTAGGTTATGCTCATCTCGAATGTGCCGACATAGGCGGCGCCGAGGATTCCGCGAAACCCCGGTATGCGTATCGGATGGAAAAATAGATAATAGAAGATGGTCGGGGGCAGGCTGAAAGCAAAGCCCAAAAAGAGGCACAGAACAGGTGGCCTGGAGTCCTTGGTGCTGTAGATCCAGTAGAGCGCCCAGACCAAAGTGCTGCAAAGAGCCAACGCAACCCCTGTAGGCTCCGGGATTTGGAAGCTCAGCAGCTTGCCTCGAGTAGAAATGATAAGAACGCCGCAGTAGCTCAGAAGCAGGCCCGCAAAATCCGCAGCGCGGAACCTCTGTCCCAGGAGGGGAACAGAGAGCAGCGAAATAGTAATGGCCCAGGTGTAGTTCAGCGGTTGAGCCTCCTGGGCCGGAAGAATCTCATAGGCCTTGAAAAGGATCAGGTAATACAAGAACGGGTTCAAGATGCCGAGCAAACATGAGCGAAGATATTCTTTCAGCGTGCATTGGGAGACCTGTCCGAACCCCCGGCTGGAAATGAGCACAACTGCCAAAACTACAACCGAAAAAGCTTCAGAAAAAACAAGAAGCTCGACGTTATCCAGGTATTGCAAGGCCAGCTTGAACGCCGATGCAACGGTAGACCACAATAAGACTGCAGATAGGGCATAAAAGTATGCCTGTTTTTGATTAACCATGTCCCGAAGTTATCTCATAATCCGGTGCTGTATCTCGAATTTTTAATCGCATCATAATAAAAGGACTGAGTTGATAACTAATTGATATTATTATGTTTATTAGCAAATGAGTATTTTCCAAGGTATTGATGCGACATTATTCTGCAATCCTGATTCTGGCATCCAGGGCGATAACACCGGAGCCGTCGGAAAGAATGCGGACCGGGTTGATGTCGAGTTCCCGGATCTGCGGAAATTCATGGAGCAGATGGGTCGCGCGCTCGATCGCGGATACGTACCCCGGAATGTCCCCTGCCCCTTTCCCCCTCGCCCCAAGGAGGATTTTATAGGATTTCAGGTTGCGAACCTTTCCTTCAATCTCTAATTTGCTTGCCGGACACAGCACATTGGCCGTGTCACGAAACACCTCGATGTAAATGCCGCCGTAACCGAAAAAGACAATGGGACCGAAAGACGGATCGTATTTCCCGCCGATGAACATATCATAGCCGTCGCCGGCATGTTTCATGACACGCACGCCTTCAAATCGGGCATCGGCTTTATAGTTATGCAGATTATTCCGAATACGTTTAAAGGCGCTGCGGACCTCCTCGGCATTCTGAATGCCCGTCATGACGCCGCCGGCCTCTGATTTATGGATGGCATCGGGAGACACAATTTTCATGACCACGGGATAACCAATGCGATCGGCTACGGCAACAGCCGTTACGGCATCGACCGCCGCTTCTGATTCGGCGCGTGCGACGCCACAGAAATGCAATAGTTCCAGTGCGTCTTCCCCTGTTATACCCGGATTTGCATCGATCCAGGATTTTGCGGCGTCAAGATCAATACCGGCCGGCAATTCATAGGTTGGAACTCCCTGCTCCTTTTTAGCGTAAAAGTCGCATTGTTTTTTAAAGGCATGGATCATTTCACTGGCGTTATTGAAAATCGGGAAGTCGAGATGCTGCTTGATCCGGGAAATCGTTGCCGACTGACCGAAAAGGCAAACGCCCAGTGGCTTGCCTGACGACATGATGGTTCCGGCGACCTCTTTGGAGAGGTCCGTATGGAACATCTTGTAAAAGACATCCTCACCGCGAGGCATTTCCGGCCACTGAGTGACGAACACGACGCCGTCGACATTGTCATTATGTATCGCGGAATAAAAAATGTTGGGATACGCCTTGGGATCATAAATATCACCCATGTCGAGGGGATTGGAGAAATTGATCACGCCGGCATTGGAGGAATTTTTCAGCTCATCGTAAAAGGCCGCGCCGGGATCGGCGAATTCGAAGCCCAATTCTTCGCACAGGTCCGCCATCATGACCGTAAAGCCGCCGGCCGGAGACATGACCATCATCCGCCTGCCCCGCATGGGGGGAAGTTCAAAAGCTTTGGCAACGGAAATAAAATCGTTAAAGTTGCGGATACGAATAATGCCCACTCGTTCAAACGCCGTGTCAATGATCTCTTCATCATTGGCCAGGGCGGCGGTGTGGCTCATGGCTGCTTTTCTGCCGGCGGCGGTTGTGTTGGATTTCAAGACAATTACAGGCTTATTGATTTTCGATACAGCTTCGATGATGCGATCTCCCCGGGGGATACTTTCCAGGTACATTCCAATGACTTTTGTTTCCGGATCTCGGCCGAAATACTCCAGAAAATCCACTTCGTCCAGGTCGAGTTTGTTGCCGATACTGGCGAATTTTGCCATGCCGACATTGTCATCGCTCATCAGGTTCCAGAGCATGAGGCCTACGCCGCCGCTTTGTGAGATAATCGAAAGACCGCCTTTGGGAGGCCTGAACACAGGGACAAAAGGAAGACACAACCCGTTGGCCGTGTTGGCCACAGTCAAACCGTTGGGGCCCACGAACCTGATCCCATACTTTCTGGCCTTTTGCAAAACCAGATCGGAGAGTTTCCTGCCTTCTTCGCCCAGTTCATTGAATCCACCGGACGGGATGGCCATCCATTTAACGCCAATCCTGCCGCAGGGTTCGATCTCATCGGGAATAAGTTTCGCCGGAATCATGATAAAGACGAGATCTGGAACGGCGGGCAGTTCACCCACGTTCTTAAACATCTTGACGCCGTCCACGTGCGCATCGGCGGCGCGGGGATTGATACCGAATATTCGCCCTTTATATCCCCAGCGGATCAGGTTTTCCAGGACAAGTCTGGGAAGGTTGTTCGGATTAGAAGACAGGCCGATGATGGCGATGGAGTCCGGGTAAAACAGTTTTTCCATGACAACCTCTGGAATAAGGGTTGATAATCAATTGAAAGGAAACCAGTTCCCTGCGCTGTTTACCTCGCGGCCACCTGGCCGTCGGCCCGCGGATCGCTGCCTCCTGCCAACACTCCATCTTTGTTGCGCCAGATGATCTGGCCCCGGCCAAAACGCCGATCCCCCACGGCTCCGTATCTTACGTCATGCCCCATTCGCGCCAGGGTCTCCGCGAGATGTGGAGGAAATTGCACCTCGACATCGACCGTCTTGCCCCCGCTCCACCGAAATCGCGGTGCATCGAGAGCCGCCTGCGGATTCATCTGAAAATCGATGGTGTTCGAAACTATCATTACGTGCCCTTGCGGCTGTATGAAACCGCCCATCACTCCAAATGGCCCGATGGCCTCCCCGTCCCTGGTCAGAAATCCCGGGATGATGGTGTGATAAGGCTTCTTGCCGGGTTCCAGACAATTATCATGATCAGGGTCGAAGGAGAAGCAATTCCCCCGGTTGTGCAACGCTATACCCGTGCCCGGCACTACCATTCCGGAACCAAACCCTTCATAATTGCTCTGGATAAAAGACACCATGTTTCCTTCGCCATCGGCGGTGGCCAGGTAAACGGTGCCGCCCCGATGAGGTTTTCCGGGTAAAGCTTTGATCGCCTTACCGCTGATAAGTTTGCGCCTTTCTGCGGCATAGGAGTCGGAAAGCAAATCTGAGACTTTGATCCTCATTCGCCGGATGTCGGCAATATATTTGAGGCCGTCGGCAAAGGCGAGTTTGACCGCCTCGATTTGCTGGTGATAAGCCAGGGCCGCATCCTTCATGGCGAACTCGAAACCGCGCAGTATATTTATCGCCATGAGCGCAACGATGCCCTGGCCGTTTGGCGGGATTTCCCATACATCATATCCGCGGTAGTTGATTTTCACGGGCTCGACCCATTCGGGTTTGAAAGAGGCAAGATCGTCCGCGGAAAGAAAGCCGGAATAGCGCCGGAAAAACGCGCTGATCTTCTCCGAGAGGTTTCCGCGATAGAAAATCTCGGCATTTGTCTCGGCAATAGCTGCCAGGGTCGCTGCATGATGGGGCAGGCGGACAACCTCGCCGGCAATGGGAGCGCGGCCCAGAGGCGCGAAGGTTTCGAACCAGTACCCAAATTCTTCGCCCCGCTGTGCCCGGTAGATTTTGAAGGCCTTTTGCCATTGGTCTGAAACCACCGGCGAAACTGGGAAGCCCTTTTCGGCATACTCAATAGCGCAACGCATGCTCTCTGTCAGGGGTACTCTTCCGAATCGCCGGGACAGTTCGACCCAGCACGCGGGCGCCCCCGGCACTGTGACGGGACTGACTCCGTACAGAGGCAGTTTCTTGTGGCCTGCTCCGGTAAGTGCCTGGATCGATATCCTTTGGGGCGCCGGGCCGCTGGAATTCAGGCCCCGGAGTTTCCCCCCGCTCCATACCAGGGCAAAAGCGTCGCCGCCGATGCCGTTTGAAGTCGGCTCCACAACAGTCAGACAGGTTGCGGCAGAAATTGCGGCATCTATGGCGTTACCACCCTTTTTCATTATTTCCAGGCCCGCCTGGGCCGCCAGCGGTTGGGACGTCGCTACCATTGCCCCCTTGGAAAAAACCACTCTGCGGCGGGACGGATACGGGTAGAATAACGGATCGAAATTCATCTGGAATTCTCCAATTCGTTAACCTGAATAATGCATGAACTTGACCAAAAATAACTCTAACACAGAAAAATTCGGATCAGATATACTGATTACAGCAAATAGGATTAAGGAGTCTGCCGGAATGGAAAAACAGATAGATATAAAGCGTCCTGAGACCTGAGAGAAATGATTCGAATGGCGTCTCTGTTCCCGTCGGCATGAAAGGGGTTGATGTTGACCGCGCAGGATCAAATCTCCGAGTTGACCGGTACGGATAAACCCGGGCGGGTTGAAGTACAAAACGATGCAGAAAAAATCGTGGCCCAGCCCTCCAGCGGAAAGCGCTCATTCATGCAACCAAATACGATCCACATACGACCCGCTCAATTGGGAGATGGTTATGGCCGGGACCAGGGAAGTTGACGAGCAAAAGTTCAGGGAGGTCCAGGAGAGGGCGGACAGGTTCCAGGGCATATTCGAAAACTCAACCCTTGGGATCTTCCAATCCTCGCTTGAAGGGCGCTTTCTGGTTGTCAACAAGGCTTTTGCGAATATATTCGGCTATGCCGGCCCGGACGATCTGCTTAAATCGATTAAGGACATAGAGCACCAGTTTTATTTTCATCCCAAACAAAGATCCGAGGCCCTCGCAGCCATTGCAACAAAAGAGGGTATTTTCAGGTTTGAAGAGGAGCTTCGCCGCAAAGACGGCAGCCTCATTATATGCGCTATGAACATAAGGGCGGTTCGTGACAACAACGGCAAAATCACTCACCTGGATGGGTTTGTCGAGGACGTAACGGAGGCACGGCTCCGGGAAAGAAGTCTCCGGGAGAAGTCCGAAAACCTGACCAGAGAAAACGTGCAGCTTCGATCTCTTCTCAAAGACCGGTATCGCTTCGGGGAAATTATCGGAAAGAGCGAGGCAATGCAGGAGGTTTACGAAAGCATTCTCCTGGCTTCGGGATCCGATACGACGGTGATCGTTTACGGAGAATCGGGTACTGGAAAGGAGCTGGTAGCTCGGGCGGTTCACGAATTAAGCAAAAGAAAGGGTAAAGAATTCGTCCCGGTTAACTGCGGTGCAATTCCCGAGCAGTTGCTTGAGAGTGAATTTTTCGGCCACAAAAGAGGCGCATTCACCGGGGCGGTCATGGATTCCCGGGGATACCTGGACAGAGCGAATGGAGGCACGCTGTTTCTGGATGAGGTTGGGGAACTGCGCCTGGACATGCAGGTGAAGCTGCTTCGGGCAGTCGAAAACGGGACCTATTACCCGGTTGGAGACAGCAGGCCTCGAACGTCGGATTTTCGCCTCATTTCGGCAACCAATCGCAATCTTCAGGAACTGGTCCAAACCGGCAGGATGAGGGAGGATTTTTTCTTTCGAATAGACATTCTGCCTATAGATCTGCCTCCACTAAGGGAACGCCGCGAGGACATCCCACTGCTTGTCGATCACTATCTTCGAAAGTTCACCGAAGGAGAGCACATCCAGCCTATGCCGGGCAAGGACTTGGAGGCCCTGTACAGATACGACTACCCGGGCAACGTGCGCGAACTACAAAATATTCTTCGCCGCTATCTGGCATCGGGGAAGCTGGATTCCATCCGGCACGGTCATGAAATCCGGGATGAATCCAGGCCGGAAGGCAGCCTTCCGGAGATGATCGGCTCGTATGAGAAGGACATAATAGAAAACTGCCTGGTCAAAAACGGGTGGCACCGCGAACGCACAGCCGCAGCTCTTGGCATCGACCGCAAAACGCTTTATTCCAGGATAAAGGCGTATGGGCTGAATCGCCCCAAGGTCGGGGCCACATCGCTCAAGGAAAAATCACAGTAATCTCGATAACCTAAAAAAGGTTCCCACGATTTTATTTGGGGAACTTTTCCCCAAGGCTGTGGGCCTGGCTCTTATCACTCCAAAAAACCTGCTTAATTTCAGGTACTTACCCAAGGTCGCCCCTGGCACAAACAATGCTCATAGGTAATCAGCAATAACAACGCATTTCCATTCGAACGTGGAGAGCAAAATGGAAAATCGTGAGCGGCTGGAGGTGAGGCATTGGGTTCAGAAGGCCATTGCTTCGTATCAAAGTTCGGGCAAAGAGGAGACTCTGGCGCGAATAGGAGACTGCCGGGGTCCCTTCATTGCGGGCAGACTCTATGTTTTCGCCCTGGACACCGATGGAAACCTTCTCGCCCACCCATATTCGAAGCATCTTGTCGGGCACAATCTGGACGATCTCAGGGATTCCGGGGGCAGGGCCTTTGTCAAAAAGATTATCGCTACGGCAAACAAGCGAGGTTACGGCTATATCGATTACAACTGGCAGCTCCCGGAATCGAAAGAGGAGCTAAAGAAGACCCTTTTTTTTGAACGAGTGGACGGAATGGTGCTTTGCAGTGGATTTTACGCAAAAACCAACTCCCCCGAGCCAATCTAAAACCTCGGAGAAAGGATTCAAAGCATGAGAAAGCTACCCCGGACACTTTCGGCAAAATCTAAAAACAGGGCCGGCGTGACCCGTTTCGTGGACTTCGTAAACAAGACCTGCGGGCTGAATATCGGCTACTATGACGGCCTCCACAGGTGGCCTGTGGAGAGCATTCCGGAACTGGGGGCAGCGATCTGGGACTTTGTCGAAATAAGGGCCTCCCGCAAATACGATCAAGTGCTCGATGATCTTGTTTTCAGATTTCCCGGCGCGGAGTGGTTGTTAGGCGCAAGGCTCAATTTCGCGGTTAACCCCGTTAGATTTTTGGACGGCCGACCGGCAAAAAAGGAGTGACGCCAATGCAAAAACCAATGGATGACAGATACAAGCTCTACGTCAATGGAACATGGACTGACGGCAAGGGAAGCAGGACGTTTGTATCTTCGTGCCCTGCCAACGGAGAGCCTCTTGCCACCTGCATCGATGCCTGCAAAGAAGATGTGGATGACGCAGTAAAAGCTGCATGGAAGGCCTTCGAGACATGGAAGGATGTCAGTCCGCAGGAACGCTCCTCCATGTTGCTGAAGATTGCCGACCTGATCGATGAGAATGCTCAAAAACTGGCGCTTGTGGAAACCCTCGATAACGGTAAGCCCATCCGTGAGACCACCGCCCTGGACGTCCCTTTGAGTTCGGACCATTTCCGCTATTTTGCCGGCGCCATCCGGACCGAAGAAGGTCAGGCGGTGATGATCGACAAGGACACAATGAGCATCATCCTAAGGGAGCCGATCGGCGTGGTTGGGCAGATCGTCCCCTGGAATTTCCCTTTCCTGATGGCTGCCTGGAAGATTGCTCCGGTGCTCGCGGCAGGTTGTTGCACGGTGATCAAGCCATCGAGCGCCACTCCCTTGAGCCTTTTGGAGTTTGCCAAGCTTTTGGATAAGGTACTGCCTCCCGGTGTGGTCAATGTGATCACAGGGAGTGCGTCGGGCGCCGGCAATTACATGCTGGAGCACCCTGATTTCCGGAAGCTGGCTTTCACCGGTTCCACTGAAATCGGCTACAGCGTCGCGGACGCGGCAGCAAAGAAGTTGATCCCGGCCACACTGGAATTGGGCGGGAAGTCTGCCAACATCTATTTCCCAGACTGTCACTGGGAGAAAGCCATCGAAGGATTGCAGATAGGTATCCTTTTCAACCAGGGGCAGGTCTGCTGCGCCGGTTCCCGCGTCTTTGTCCACGAGGATATCTATGACAAATTTATCGCCGATGCGGTCAAAGCGTTCAATAAAGTCAAGGTTGGGCTGCCTTGGGAAAAGGACACCATAATGGGTTCCCAGATCAATGAGATGCAGCTCGAAAAGATCCTGGCTTATGTCGAGGTTGGGAAAAAGGAAGGGGCTAAAGTTGCCTGCGGCGGTTACAGGGTAACTGAAAACGGTTTGAATAAGGGCGCTTTCATGCGGCCGACCCTTATAGTGGATGCCGACAATAAGATGCGAGTGGCGCAGGAGGAGATATTCGGTCCGGTTGCGGTGGTTATCAAATTCAAGACCGAAGATGAAGTTATCGCTATGGCCAATGACAATGAGTATGGCCTTGGCGGCGCAGTCTGGACCAAAGATATCGACAGGGCGTTCAAGGTGGCCAAATCCATCGAGACTGGTCGGATGTGGGTCAATAATTACAACAACCTGCCGGCGCATAGTCCGTTCGGTGGTTACAAGAAGTCCGGTATAGGGCGGGAGACCCACAAGGTGATACTCGACCATTATACCCAGATGAAGAATATTTTCGTCAGTCTGAGCCGAAATAAGGTTGGACTGTATTAAGCGGTTTAGGCTCTGGGATGGGGCAAAGCCTCGTCCCAGGCAGACCATGAATCGGATGAGCGCTTGAAGGAGAAGCGGAACAATATGATCACACTGGACACAAAGGTCGAAGAACTAACGAACATTCCGGGCATAGTGAACTACTGCATCCTGAGAGGGGTTTCACCGATCACCTGTTCCGATGTATTTCCAGGCACTCTCGGGGATCTGTTGGAAATGAAGAGGGTGCTGAACCCGGAAGCCTTTGTCAATGATCTGAACAATTATTTGGAAAGCAATGCCGGAAGCGCGGGCGAGTGATCCATCGATCGAGTCGTGATATGGATGCCAGCATTTATTACACCATCGTCAGTTTGGGCATTCTGGGAATAATTGCTCATCTTATCCCCTGGGGCTCGTTACAGGAACGAGACAAAAGAGTGCATAATTCCGAAGTATCTTATCTGCCCGTAAAAGCAATTGAGTCGAGACTAAAAGAACGGAACAGGGAACTTTCGTTAATTCTCAAACTCAGCAATTTCCTGGCGGCTTCTCTCCACGTCCGGACAATTCTTGATGGCGCCCTGTCCAAAATTCTGGAGCATTTCCACCTGGGCGCCGGGAGAATATACCTGTTCGATGAAAGCGAAAAATCCCTGGCGCTGGCATCATGTAAGGGAATAGACCCTGAGATGCTGAATAGAATTGAGATTACAGAGGGGTTCTCGGGCAAAGCGGTAAGAACGAAGTCCTTCATAGCCGAGCGCGTCTCGGAACTGGAAGATGGACACAGGGCGGATTTCCTTTTGCACAACGGTTTTGTATTTGTCATTTGTGTTCCCCTTATTGTCGGGGGCGAAGTTATCGGCATCATGAACCTGGCTTCAAAGACGATAATTGAATTGGACCAGGATGAAATCGATCTGCTCCTGGCGGCAGGCAATCAGATCGCCATTGCGGCCAATCACGCAAAACTTTATGAAGATCTTGAGAAGAAGGAGAAAATGACCGAAATCTTTATCTGCGCGGTATCTCACGACCTCAGGAACCCTGCCGTCGGCGCCTGTGGGCTTGCTCGGCTCCTTCAGAAACAATATGCGAACAGCCTTGATGAGAAAGGGAGCAAGTACTGCGATCTGATCGTGAAGACAACCGAACAGATCACGGACCTTGTGGAAGACATCAAGACCTATATATCTGCAAAGAATTCGCCTCTCAAAGTAGAAGAAATCAATCTCAGGGAAATTACAGAAGTCCTTAGGACTGAGTTCGCTCCAGTCCTGGAAAAGCGTCGGATAAAGTGGATTGAACCCGACAAAACACAAATGATTCGGGCCGATCGTGTTTTTATCATCAGAGCGCTGCAGAACCTGGTGGATAACGCACTGAAGTATGGCGGAAAGGATATGACCGAAATCAGGATACAATGCCGGGACAACGAGGACTCCTGCGTTCTCTCGGTAATCGATGATGGTGTGGGTATCGCGGTGGAGGATTTCCCCCGGCTCTTTGAACCATTTGAGCGGGGCAAAACCTCCAGTGGCGCCGGCGGAACAGGCCTTGGGCTGGCAATTGTCAAAGATTTCGCTGAGAGCCACCACGGCCGGGCATGGGTCGAACTCGGCAATGGGAAGGAAAAGGCATTTCGTGTTTCGATCGGCAAGGATATCTAGAGACCCGGCTGTCCGTGCCACGGGCAAGGAAAACCCAAATGAATGCTTTGACCCTGGTTTTTGTCTCTTTATGCGTGTTTGCGCTCGGCTACAGGTTTTATGGCTTATTCATCGCCAATAAAGTTCTGAAGCTTAACGCGAACCGGCCGACACCGGCAGTTAAGATGGCTGATGGCATCGACTATGTTAAGACCAATAAATATGTGCTCTTCGGACACCATTTCGCCGCAATAGCCGCGGCGGGGCCGCTTTTAGGACCGGTCCTAGCCGCTCAATTCGGGTATTTGCCCGGAGCGCTCTGGATTCTCATCGGAGCAGTGATGGCAGGGGCAGTTCACGACATGGTCGTGCTGTTTGCCTCAGTCCGGCATAAAGGGCAGGGACTCGCTAAAATCGCCGAGAATGAGATCGGCGAAGTCACCGGCCATGTAGCTTCCGTGGCCATTATGTTCATCCTTATCCTTACACTGGCGGGACTGTCCATTGCCGTGGTCAACGCCATGTTCTCCAGCGCGTGGGGAACTTTTGTCGTCTTCTCCACCATACCCATAGCCATAATAATGGGGCTTTACCTGCATGTATGGCGTGTAGGCGACGTGAAGGGGGCAAGCATAATCGGTGTTGTATTGCTCGCAGCGGCAGTTCTGGCTGGGCCCTACCTGGTTGCCAGTCCGACGCTGTCAGCAGCGTTCAATCTCTCTAAAAAGCAGCTTTCGGTCATTATTCCGATCTACGGCTTTTTGGCTTCCGTGCTGCCGGTCTGGCTACTCCTGGTTCCGCGGGACTACCTTTCGACTTATCTCAAGATCGGAACGATAGCCATTCTGGCGGCGGGCATCTTCTTTTTGAGGCCGACTCTCCTGATGGCCCCGATCACCCAGTTCGTCCATGGTGGAGGGCCAATTATCCCGGGAGCGGCGTTTCCGTTCGTCTTCATTACGATCGCCTGTGGCGCATTGTCCGGCTTCCACGCCATCATCGGCACCGGTACGACGCCAAAGATGGTCGGCAACGAAAGGGACGTGCTGTTCATAGGTTACGGAGCAATGCTCGGGGAGGGCTTTGTTGCCATTATGGCCCTGGTGGCCGCGTGCGTTTTGGTGCCAGCCGACTACTTCGCGATCAACGCAGCCCCGGCGATATATGCAAAGCTTGGAATGGCGCCCGTTAACCTCGCGGAACTGTCCAGGGAAGTTGGTGAACAGGTCCAGGGAAGGCCGGGCGGGGCAGTTTCCCTGGCGGTCGGCATGGCCTATATCTTCTCGGCAATTCCGGCCATGAAGGCATTAATGGCATATTGGTATCATTTCGCCATAATGTTCGAAGCGGTATTCATCCTGACTGCCGTTGACGCCGGCACAAGGGTAGGAAGGTTCTTCCTTCAGGAAATAATAGGGAAGTTCATCCCGAAGTTCATGGAAAAAGGCTGGATGCCCGGCATCGCCGTAACCAGCTTCATCTTCACTTTCGCTTGGGGATACTTGGTCTATACCGGAGACATTACGACCATATGGCCGTTGTTTGGCATGAGCAACCAACTGCTGGCATCGTGCGCTCTCATCATCGGCACCACCATAATCATCAGGATCGGGCAAGCCAGGTATGCCTGGATTACCGCCGTCCCCGGTCTTTTCATGACCGTTGTTACGATGTGGGCCGGATACGACAATATCGTGTACAACTACCTGCCCAAAAACGAATACCTCCTGGCGATACTGTCCGTCGTCATCATGATGCTGATGGTGGTGGTATTTTTCGGGGCATTCAGGCGGTGGTATGAACTTCTGCATGTGAAAACCACGGTGATGGACCCGTACGGAAACAGGGTCCTTGCCATAGTAAAGGAGTAAACCCAGGGAAGTTAGCTTGAGTGACAAAGGAGGAATTACAGTGTTCAGATCTCAAATGTCAGGACAAGCGAAAAGCGATAAGCTGGATGAGGCAATCCAATTTGCTAAAGAAGTCACAGAGTACATCAATAGCAAGTACGCGCCTCTTTCAATTCAGGCATATTCCGGAATTGTAGATGACGACAATACGATCTATTGGTACTCGGACTACAAGGACCTTTCAACAATTGAGAGTTTTAGGGCAAAACTAAGGTCTGACCAGGAATATTGGGCTTTAGTGTTCAAAGGATTAGACTGTTTCGTTGAGAGGAGCTTCCACGAAACGTTGATGAGTACGCCTTGGCAGGATGTTGAAAAAGTGCCGATGAGTGGGAAAAGAGTCTCAAAAAGGAACAACGATTCGTCATTCCGATGAAAGTCGGGATCCAGCTGCTTTTCCAACTGGCCGATATTAAAGGCAAATCTCTGGACCCCGGTGGAAGGCAAAGGGACTGAGGACTGATATAGCAGGATGCCCTTGTATTCACTTCTGTGCGTTAGCTGCCTCCTCCGACAATCGCCATGAGCTCCTCGACAAATCCCTTCAATTGTGGTTCATCCGGCTAACGAGTACCTTTGGGTGTGAAGATGGTAGAGCCTCAGCTTAAAATACTCAGCATCCCTGAACCCGTAAGCCTGCCTCTTCAGAGTTTTGATTTTGTTGACCAGCCCCTCGACGGCGCCGCTGGTGATGCGATGATCGAAGTAGTTGAGAAGTCCGGTGCGGTAGCCGGCAAGGGTCTTTCCCACTCTCTTCAGTGCCTTGATCCCGGAGTTCATGGCGTCTCGGCACCAGACGGTGAGGAATTGCTCGGCCTCTTTGCGGTCCGTCTTTTCCCAGAACAGTCTCAACTGTTCTTTCATGGAATGAATCTCAAAAAGAGGGCGGTTGACCTGGAGAAGGGCATCGAGCCTGGCTTTGCGGTCAGGATCAAGCGAGTCATAGTTGCGCAAAAGTAAGAAACGGCTTCCTTTAAGGGTTTGTTGACCCAGAGAATCGAGTTCTGCCTGGTGATCGCGCCTGAGCTCATCGATGGCGTGGTTCATGAGAGAGACTACATGGAACCGGTCAAAAACAACCTTTACGCCGGGCAGTGTTTCACGGACCGCCCAGAAGTAGGAACTGCTCATGTCCATTGCGACAGCTTCCAGCTCTTTCCCTCTCCTGGCCAAACTTGCCAGGAATGGCTTGATGTCCTCTTTACCCTTTCCTTCGACAGCGTGCAGGACTCTGCTGGTATGAAGATCTGTAACCACGGTCATATAATGATGACCCTCCTTGAGGCTGAACTCATCTATGCCGATCACCCTCACCTTGTGAAGAGGGATTTTCCGATAAAGGAATCTCAACCTTTCCTTGTGGATGTTTTTGACCAGGTCCCATCCCACTCCAAGGTATTCGGCGACCGACCGGATCGTCCCGAATTTGAGCAGGTCGAGCACAGTCAGGGCAAAGGATCGAACAAAGCGGTGGGTCCCGATCATAAATGGAAGTGTCGGCCACCAAAGAGCCGAACACTCACAGCACTGTGCGCGGTGGAGCACAAGATCGAGCAGACACTTCTTGCGTCCAATAGGCCCCATCTGGAACCACCTCCGCTTCTGCCCCTTGAAAGTTATTCGTCGGCAGCCGCAATTGGGACATCGGATAACCTGTTTGTTCATCTCAGCTCTGAAAATCAGTGTGTCTGCCAGAAAACTTGTTCCTCTGTACTCAATACCCTTCAGCCCAAAGGCATGGTAAAGTATCGACGTGGACATGGCTCAGACCTCCTCCGTAGTGTTCGATTGGCGTCAAACAACACGGTAGAACCTTGCCATGTCCATTTTTGTTTTCAAAGACTATTCAGGTACGCGTTTCCCGGATGACCCTCAATTGTTCTGCCTGGGCTCTCATTTCTTCGGAGGCGGAGGCCGATTCCTCGGCGTTGGCGGCATCTCGTCCACCAGGGTGTAATCGAAAAACCCACCAGATAGTGTCCATCCGGAAACCCCGCATGGAAGCTAATTACCAATTGGAATTTCGGGTTACGTTTTTGGAATTCAAATCCGTATTTCGCTGGCATTCTCAGGCATGTTCTGACATCCGCTCCTCAAGATCATCAATAGATAACAGATTGAATTAATTGTAATCTACGAGCCTGTGCCTACGCAACAAACACCAAAAGAAAAACTTAAAGAGCGCTGGCATGTTGTTTGCCCTATCAACACGTTCTGAGTAATTTAGAATTGAACAACTCACAAAAGGCAAACCGCGCGAAAGCGCGGGACGCAAAGTTACTGGCCTAAGTCCCGAGGAAATCAGGGATATGGTCGCAGGACCGCTGAGCAGATGCAGCACCTCCCGAGGGGGCTGGTTTGCCGGCCAGACCTCAGGGAGGCAAAGATGAACACGATCAAAAAGTTGTTCTTGTTTATGGCCATAGTGGCCATGCTAGCCGTTTGCTCCATGGCTTGCGCAACGGAAAAGATGCAGGTGGTCACTCCCCAGTCCGGTATCTTGAATCCGGAAGATGTGGGATTGAAGGCCCGCACGCACTACAGGATTTTGGTTCCCGCACGGGGCTATGAGAACCTCAACGCCACCATTGAGGCCAATGCCAAGCCTTTCGGAGGCCCTCCTTACACGGGCTATTTTTATGAAACGCCGGCATCGTTAGCGTGCGTTTACAACCTCGTCACCCCTGCGTCGGGTTGTAATCCCAATACATTTCTAACCAACGCGACGGGCGGAGCCAAGGCGATCGCTTTAGTGGACGCCTACCACTACCCTTATGCTGCATCCGACCTGGCAACTTTTTCCACCCAATTTGGTTTGCCGGCGCCCAATCTGACGGTCGTGTTCGCGAGCGGCACCCGGCCACCTGAGAACCCGTGGGGCTGGGAGATTGAAGAGGCCCTGGATATTCAATGGGCGCACGCCATGGCCCCGAACGCCAAGCTGTATCTCGTGGAAGCGAAGTCTAGCTCGTTATCCGATTTGTTCGTGGCGATTGACAAGGCCAGCTCCCTGGTTGCGGCGGCAGGCGGCGGGGAAGTGTCCATGAGCTGGGGCAGCGGGGAATTTTCGACCGAGGCATCCTATGACACGCATTTTGCTCAGGCCAACGTGGTTTACTTCGCATCCGCCGGAGACAGTCCGGGCACGGAGTATCCCTGCGTATCGTCCAAAGTGGTTTGTGTGGGCGGAACGACAATCCGAAGAAACCCGTCGAACAATAATTTTCTCGCAGAAACCGCGTGGGAGGACACCGGTGGCGGTGTCAGCCCCTATATCGCTAAACCCTCCTACCAGTCCAAAATCACGTCAATCACCAAGCGGGGCGTTCCCGACGTGGCGCTGGCCGCCGACCCTAACTCCGGAGCGTGGATTCGCTATACGCCTTCCGACGGGAGCGCCGGCCCGGCGTGGTACATCGTAGGCGGGACGAGTTGGGCGTCTCCGTCTTTTGCGGGCATCGTCAACTTGGCAGGTAAGTTCAGCGCATCATCGACCGTCGAACTGACCAGCATTTATGGCGGCATGGGCTCGGCGAATTTTAATGACATCACAGGGGGCTGGTGCGGCCCCTCTGCCGGCTGGAGCGCTGTTGCGGGGTGGGATCCCTGCACAGGCATAGGGAGCAATGCCGGTAAACTGGGCAAGTAGTAACACAGAGTTGCATTCGAAATGATCAGTTAGCCGGTGTCCATCCGGAAACCCCGGATGGACACCTGTAATTTCCGATTTGGAAAGGGGGCGTTTTTCGCCCGAACGTTGAAGAATTTTATACGAACACCACTTGTTTGCTCCGTTGTCGATCGCCGCTGCCTGCGGCGGCGGCAACCTTTGCCGGCGGTCCCACCGCCCGGATGGACACTAACCTGGCCGCTCATAGAGGAGCGATTCTACCTCATTAAGGTGATCGCGCGTAGCCACACGGCTTGATTCTGAATCTCTTTCCTGCAAAGCCGTATAGATTCTGAGGTGTCCCCTGAGTGAGGTTTTCTTCCTCTGGGCGTTCTGAAGCGGCGTTACGCGACATTCTCTCAAAATATCATAGAGTACCGCAAATACTTCCCCCATTGACCTCATTCTTTGTGGCGCGAGCCAGCGCAATGTGAAAGCGTTGGTCGTCTTCAGCATCGTCTTTATTCTCCAGAAGGTTCCTTTCCTGAGCATCCAGGATAGTTCGAATCAATAACAAATCATTGTCATCGATAGATTGGGCGGCAAGTGCCGCAATTTCCGGTTCCAAAATATACCGGAATTGCATGATTTCTTTTATTCGCTTGCTATTTTCGGCCAGGGCCTTGTCCTCGAGCAGGGAGATAATTTTTTCGAACATCACGCTCTCCTGTATAAATCGAATAATCCTGAATAATGCGTCAGGTTATGCGCTATGCATCTGACGGCTTTTCAGACCGGGAAAAAACCTCCGGAGCAGCCGCAAAGCCCGCAAAACTATACGATTTCATAATCTGACATCCAAATGATACCTCAACGGACGCGTCCGGGCAATTTCAAGACGCACCTCATCCTCTGGAGTTTATAGCCCGCCTCCCGCCTTGTCGGGTTGATAGCAGAGCAGCCTGAAGAAGCAATCGCAGCAACCAAATCCTGGTCGCCTGAAAGCGATTATGCTAAAGTGAACGGTATCACCTTAAAACCCTTGACCAGGGTGAATGGCTTGCAGATTCGCTCGCGTGCATTGCTTTTACCACCAAAAGCAATTTCTTATCACCTTCCTGAAACAGCAAAGTGGGAGAAAACATGAATCGACAGGAAATGCTGAAGAGCGTGGAACAATTTGGTGGATACTGGGATTTCCTTGTGGTGGGAGGGGGCGCCACTGGCCTTGGAGTTGGCGTAGACGCCGCTTCGAGAGGATACAAGACGGTGTTGCTTGAGCAGCACGATTTTTCCAAAGGGACGTCGAGTCGCAGCACCAAGCTGGTTCACGGCGGCGTACGCTACCTTCGCCAGGGCAACGTCTCGCTGGTGCTCGAGGCGCTGCATGAGCGAGGGCTTTTGATTCAGAACGCGCCGCACCTTGTCAGCCACCAGGAATTCATTGTTCCCAACTATGTGTGGTGGGACGGGCCGTTTTACGGCGCGGGAATGAAGGTCTACGACCTGTTAGCCGGGAAGTTGGGGCTTGGCCATTCCAGGCGCCTTTCCAAAGAAGAAACCTTGGAGCGCATCCCCACGCTGGAGCCCGAAGGGCTGCGGGGCGGAGTCGCCTATTTCGACGGTCAGTTCGACGACTCGCGGTTGGCGGTTAATCTGGCGCAAACGATGGTTGAACACGGTGGAGCGCCGATTAATTACTTCAAAGTGACGGGCTTCATCAAGTCTGGCGAGATGATCAACGGCGTCATTGCCAGGGATATGGAAAGCGGCAGGGAGTATGAAATCAACGGCCGGGTGGTGGTGAATGCCACCGGCGTTTTTACGGACAGTCTGCTCAAATTGGAAAACCCGGAAGCGAAAGAGATTATTTCACCCAGCCAGGGGGTGCACTTGATCCTGGATAAGGAATTCCTGCCCGGTGAAGATGCCGTCATGGTGCCGCAAACGGAGGACGGCCGTGTTCTGTTTGCTGTTCCCTGGCATGACAAAGTGGTTGTGGGCACAACCGACACCCCTGTTGCCGAAGTTAGCCTGGAGCCGCGCGCTCTCGATGAAGAAATTGAATTCATCCTCCATCATGCGGCCCGATACCTGACCAAAGATCCGAAACGTGAGGATGTCAAAAGTGTATTCGCGGGTCTGAGGCCATTGGTCAACCTCGGCGAAAGCAAGAGCACTGCGGCGATTTCGCGCGATCATTATCTGGTGGTGTCCGAGTCGGGTTTGGTGACCATCACCGGCGGCAAATGGACCACCTATCGCAAGATGGCTGAAGACACCGTGAACCATGCGCTGCTGGTTGCCGGCCTCGACGAACGTGAATGTGTGACCGGTAAGCTGAGAATCCACGGGTGGCTGAAAAACTTCGACAGAAATGATCCTCTGCATTATTACGGCTCCGATGCCGTCTACATCAAGAAAATTGTGCAAGCCGATCCCGAGCTCGGTCGGAAATTACATGAAAACCTGCCATATATCAAAGCACAGGTTGTCTGGGCAGTGCGCGCAGAGATGGCCCGAACAGTCGAAGATGTATTGGCGCGCCGAATTCGGGCCCTTTTTTTGGACGCGCGGGCAAGTATTGAAATGGCTCCGGAAGTGGCCGGATTGATGGCGGAAGAATTAGGCTATGACTACGGTTGGCGGAAGTCGCAAGTCGATGAGTATACCAGACTTGCCGGGGAATATCTGTTGACGTGAACGGTATCGATATTTCTAAAAATACTTAGCAGGATGTTGAAAAAGTGCCAATTAGTGGGAAAAGAGCCTCAAAAAGGACAACGATTCGTCATTCCGACGAAAGTCGGAATCCACCGGCTTTTCGAACTAGCCGATATTAAAGGCAAATCACCGGAGCCCGGCTTCCGCCGGGGTGAAGGTGCATGATATTTTTACTTTACAGATGGGAATTTCAATCCTTTTTCAACATCCTGCCAGGGCTTAAAGTTGGTATGTCAACTCCAAACATTATCCATGCAGAGCTCTGAGTATCTCCATGCCGACGCTGCCCGTGTCATGCCGGTTTCGGCCTCGTCTTTTTTGCTTGACAGTCTCATGAAGAACATATATTCATATCTAAAATGAATGAACGTTCATTCATTATCGAACTCCCTGGACAAGGTGGTTTCAACCGGGTGATGTCAGGCATGAAAATCAAGAAAGGGAAAACAATATGCTGCTGCTCAATCCTAAAAGAGAGAAATACGAGAACCTGGACGAAGATTCCAGGCAGATCATGTTCAAGACCATTGCATTCTTTGAGGATAAAGGCAAAAGGGCGCTAAAAGATGATGTCCATGAACGCCGCTGGTATTCTGATTTTTTGGCTTTTATCACTGAGCAGCGGATTTTTTCCAAACTGCTTACGCCCCCGGCGTATGCCGACTCCGACCCCAATACCCGCTGGGACACTTTCCGAAACTGCGCTTTCAACGAGATCCTGGCTTTCTACGGCCTCGCGCATTGGTATGCCTGGCAGGTCTCAATCCTGGGGCTCGGGCCGATCTGGATGAGCAAAAATGAGGCGGTCAAGAAAAAGGCCGCCCGAAAGCTCAAAGACGGCGGGATCTTCGGTTTCGGTCTTTCCGAGAAGGCCCACGGAGCAGACCTCTATTCAACGGAGATGATGCTCACCCCCATGCCGGACGGCTCTTACCGGGCCGATGGCGGAAAGTATTACATCGGAAACGGGAACGAAGCGGCCATGCTTTCCGTTTTTGCAAAGAACTCGGATACTGAGGAGTTTGTGTTCTTCCCGGTTGAAACCGTCAATGAGCATTACAAGTGTATACGGAATGTGGTGAACTCCCAGATGTATGTCTCCGAGTTCGAACTCTCGGGATATCCCATCGGGCAGGACGAAATCCTGTCCGAGGGGCCTGACGCCTGGGATGCTTCGCTCAATACGGTCAACGTGGGAAAGTTTAATCTCGGCTGGGCCAGCATCGGTATCTGTACCCATGCTTTTTACGAGGCGATCAAACATGCGGCCAACCGAAATCTCTACGGAAAGTGGGTCACCGATTTCCCTCACATCCAGCGGCTATTGACGGACGCTTTTTGCAGACTTCTATCGATGCGTCTTTTTGCATTCCGAGCGAGTGACTACATGCGCACTGCCTCGTTGGAAGATCGCCGCTATCTCCTGTTCGATCCATTGGTTAAGATGAAGGTGACAACCCAGGGTGAAGAGGTCGTGAACCTGCTTTGGGATGTCATCGCCGCCAGAGGTTTTGAGGAAGACACCTATTTCGAACAGGCGACGCGGGATATCCGTTCTCTGCCTAAACTCGAGGGTACCGTCCATGTGAACATGGCGCTGGTCGTGAAATTCCTGGCCAACTACATGTTCAATCCGGGCGCATTCCCTGAGATTCCCAAGGTCACGGCCCCCAAAAACGACGATTTCCTTTTCAATCAGGGACCGGCCCGCGGCTTGGGTAAAGTTCGCTTTCACGATTACAACCTCGCCTACAGCAGCATCGATCTTCCCAACGCGCGGATATTGAAAGATCAGATAGGCGTCTTTAAACAGTTTCTCGCCGGTGCGCGAGCCTCGGAAGAGCAGGGCAAGGATATCGATTTTCTCCTTTCCCTGGGCGAATTGTTCAGCGTCGTGGCCTATGGCCAGCTCATAATTGAGAAGGTCAAATTTGAAAATATCGAGGACGATCTTCTGGACCAGATCTTCGACTTCATGGTCAGGGACTTCTCGAAACACGCGTTGAATCTGTACTCGAATCCAAACTTATCTGAGAAGCAGATGGAATACTGTTTGAGGATGATAAAAAAGCCTGCTGCGGATACGGATAGGTTTCGGCGAGTATGGGAGAAATATGTCTATCCTATGAAAGACGATTATGAAATGAACCCTTGATCGAATTTTATCCGGAGACTGACGGGGAGCAAGCAAGCTGGGTTGCCTGCTCCTTGCTTCCCCATCCTCTTGGGAGTAAATTTACTTAAGTCCTTTGCCGTTTAGAAATGGCGCGTACTGTTTGTCGGTTCCCATAATATGTTTGTCCAGCCAGTCCTCGAGAAAATTCATTACCTCAAGGGAAACAGTGACTTTGCCGTCCTGATAATCTCTGTATACCTGGGCAACTTTCCCGGTCATACTTTCATGCTTCGCTTTGTGCGCCTCATATTCAGGATACCCGTTGACCCTCATCAGGCGTTCCTCGTCCGCGAAATGTGTTTTGGTATACTGGATAAGGTTCCCTAACACCTCACCAAGGACCTGTTTGCCCTTCCCCTGGCGCATTGCATCTCTAAGCTGGACTACCATCCCGATCAGTTTTTTGTGTTGATCGTCTATTTGTCGAATGTTGACGCTGTACTTTTCACTCCACGCAAATAGTGACATAATCTCTCCTCTTGTCTCTTGAATTTGTCAAAGCTGTGATTCATAAACTTGCGAATTAATTATTACGAATAGGGTGAGTCATCAGTTTCTCATCTCTTTCACCGGTCTTCTACGAGGGGTATGCCTGATAGGTTTACACAAATCATAATCAAGCTCCAAGTCAATTGCCTTTAATACTGAGGCGGTCCATGACCGGTCTAATTGGTTGCAAATTATATGCATGGGGATCTTTAACTCAACAAGAGTCTTAAGCAAGTCGAGTTCGTCCTCCGTCCATGAGTCTGAATCGAGATTATCAGTGCGGACCGATTCCATAAGGCGCCTCCTGACCCTGTGCAGTTTTAGATAGGGATGTCTAGCAGCGGCTTCCCGATGGGTAATATCGACAACCTTGATCGAATACTTTAATAAGACTTATATAAAAAAGAGGCGATAAACTTTCCGAGGCAGACAAATTAAGAAGAACAGGCGCGGCTTGATGGTTTTCCGGATTGAACATGAACGGCGCGGAGATGTTAAAAAGGAAACGCAAATTGCCGGGGAAGGTCATAGAAAATAACCTGTTTTTTTCTTCATCAATACCGCTGTACCCATCGGAGCAGGCATGGACAGAGTAGATTCGGTGGCAACCGGACGCTTTCTCGATGCATTGAACTATGCCGACATCATGAAAGAAGGGCAGGGACTATAAGACCTGCCCTCACTTTTCTTAAGCGCTAATGCCACTTCCGGTCAACTCACCAGGTGATCAAATTATATGCAGAACCGGGACATTCTCTCGAATCTTACGGATTCCTCGGTGGGTGCAGCTTCCAGTCTGGTAATGCGCCCATAAGATTGGCAATGTATTGCGTATGCCTTGCGGCAGCGGAAAGGTAGTGTATAATAGCGCCTTCTCGGGGCCGTTGCCCTGACGTGGAAAACATCGAGAAAAGGGGCTTCGACCAATGTGATTTCTGCAATTGCGATCGCGACGATTGGGGCCATCAATGCGATCGCAACGATTGCGACAGGTCCCAGTCGTTGATGGAGTGTCTTGTTCCTTGCTCAAGGAACAATCGATGTCCCTGCGGACCAAAGTCCACGCGGGCAGAATCATTGATGGATGGAGCTGTTTGCCCTTATGTGCAGGCTTTCCAATGGCGACCCGCTGAATACAGAAATGTCTCGTAGCCCTGACAGCTCTGTCTTGGCGGCGCCGACAGGCAATCAGGCCGGCTGAAAACGAAACGCAAACGCGGAGAAGCCACTAGGAAAGGCTCGTGAAATGTACAACTCATATTTTCATTTTTCTTCTTCTCCTTTCGACAATAGCCTTAACCAGCGGTTCCTGTTTATGAGCGAGAGCCATAAGGAGGTTATCTCCGGGCTGCTCTTCTTCATCAGGGAAATGAAGGGATTTGCGCTTGTCTGCGGAGACGTCGGGACGGGCAAGACGATGCTCGTCCATCATCTACTTGAAAAGCTGTCCGGGTCGATCCTGCCGATTCTGATTCCCTACCCCGATGTCGAATACATCGAGATATTGCGCTATGTCGCGCGGGTGCTCAAAATCAAAACACAAGGAAAGGGGATACTGGAGTTAGCCGATGACCTCAAAGGGGCGCTTACAAAGGCGAATCTGGACGACAGACAGGTTGTGCTGATCATAGACGAAGCTCATCTCCTTTCGCCTGGCAGCCTCGAGAGTATTCGACTTCTCTCCAATATCGAGCTGACCCGGAACAAGCTTCTCCAGATACTTCTTGTAGGCCAGAGTGAACTTGGCATCAATCTGCGCAAAGAGGGAATGCGCCAGATCCGTCAAAGGATAAATATTAACCGGGTCCTTTCTCCGCTGAGTCCGTCTGAGACAATCGAATACATAGACCATCGACTGAAGATCGCCGATTCAAGCTTCGGCGAGCGTTTCGAGCAGAGCTGCAGGAAGCTTCTGTATGAAATGACCGAAGGCGTTCCGCGAGACATAAATCGATTGTGCGATACAGCTCTGCTCGTATGCATGAGTGAAAAAGGCCGCAAGGTAACCAGGAGTACCCTGAAAAAAGCCTACAATGCCCTCAACGCCGATCTGATCCAAGCGCGGGGAGATCGTCGTCAAAAGGGCTTATTTTCTAATGCCTTCTCTTATGCCGGAGAATTCAAGATTGCTTTTGCGGCAGCCGCGCTGACTCTGGTTCTCGCTTTGGTATTGGTTGGAAAGGACTATCTCGATGAACGTCTCAAGCAATGGTTGTACCGAGCCGACACCCTGCAGGAAATAACAACTGATATATCAAAGCGCAAATTACCGCATCTTAAGGCTAAAAGCCAAGACACCCCTTCCCGGGCAGTCGGTGAAGATAGTTCTTTGATCAAGCCGTTGAGTCCTATGGATCATCCGATCCTGAATTCGAAGCCTGAATCGGCGGAGGCGATTGGCGGGGAAGCCCTGAATGTGAAGGAAATCGATAGCAACGTGCCTGCAGGCAACACGGTTTCTCCTTCTGAAGGTGGGCCGGTATTGACTCCCAAGGCACCGGAAGAAACGACGGATCGAACTGCCGGCGGGGACCCCGGCGCCGATCGGGCAGCCGCGGAGGAGCGTAAAGATGTTGATGCTGAACCTCAGAGTCATGATGCCGCGGAAGTACATTCGGAGGATTCCGATTTTTTCATAGTGACCGTTCAAAAGGGGGAAAACTTGAGCAAGATCGCCGCACAATGGTTCCCCGAAGATGCGGATTCCGGCAAGAAATTGATCCTGGCGGCGAATCCTCTGATCCATGACCAGAATCTGCTCTTGGCGGGGCAAACCTTGAGGGTCCCTAAGAAAAGAGCGGGGGACATGTAAGACAATTAGGAATTAGAACTTTGCGTGAGAGAACTTTTTGACCGGGTATCCTGGCCGCCGGTCCCACCGGCTTCGATCAGGAGGAGACGCGGAACATGGCGCTTTGCGGTGGAAGCCGTCAGAACCTGCAACTGGCATTCAAGATCATTCCGATCTCGTTGCTGTTTTTTCTTGCCCTATCCAGCCCCATTTCATACGCCACTCAGCCGGCACCATGCGATCTGGTGCTTTTAAACGGAACGATCGCCACGGTGGATGCCCGAAATCCGGATGCTCAGGCCCTTGCTGTTCGCGGCGACAGGATCAGTGCGGTAGGGACGAACGAGAAGATCCGTCGCTTCATCGGACCTTCCACCCGCGTGTTGGATCTTTCCGGCAAGTTCGCAATGCCCGGCTTCATTGACGGCCACGCTCATCTGGTGCTTTTAGGCCGGTCCAGGCTCAATCTGGACCTTTCAAAGGCCAACAACTGGGATGAGATCGTGTCAATCGTTCAGGACAGGGTGCGGAAAGCAGGGCATGGTGAATGGATTCTCGGCTCGGGATGGCACCAGGAAAAATGGGATAAGAGACCCTCACCCGAAATTGACGGTTATCCGACTGACGATAGTATTAACAAAGTGTCTTCCGATAATCCGGTGCTTCTCACACACGCGAGCGGACATGCTCTATTTGCGAACGCAAAGGCCATGGAGCTGGCAGGGGTGACCAGGGATACGAAAGCCCCGGAGGGAGGCGCAATACTGCGGGACGCCGGCGGGAACCCGACGGGAGTTTTCTTCGATGCAGCGCAGGAGCTGATTGAAAAAGCCCACGAGGAAAGCCTTGCAAAGCAGACCCCGGAGCAAGTCGAAGCCCGGTTGCGGGAATCTGTCCATCTGGCCGTCCAGGATTGTCTCTCAAAGGGCGTCACCAGCTTCCATGATGCATCATCTTCTTTTGGGGAGGTCGATCTTTACAAGAAACTGGTGGATGAGGGCGACCTCGGCATCCGGCTTTGGGTCATGATTCACGAGGATAACAAAGAGCTGGCCGGGAAAATGGCCAAATACAGGATCATCGGCTACGGGGACAACAGGCTCACCGTGCGGGCAGTCAAAAAGTTCATGGACGGTGCTCTTGGGTCGCGAACCGCATGGCTGCTCAAACCCTACTCGGACCTTCCCAACTCATCGGGGCTCAACGTCGAATCGACGTCGGACATCCTGGAAGCGGCGCGGCTCGCTCTGAAGAACAATTTCCAACTGTGCGTGCATGCGATAGGTGACCGCGCCAACAGAGAAACTCTTAACATCTATGAAACCGTCTTCCGGGAGAACCCCGGCACAAACAGCAAAAAGCTTCGCTGGAGGATCGAACATGCCCAGCATCTCGATCCTGCAGACATTCCACGATTTGGTCTGCTCGGAGTCATAGCTTCCATGCAGCCTGTCCACTGCATCTCGGACGGCGCCTGGGTCCCAAAAAGGATTGGAGCAAAGCGGGCGAAAGCAGGCGCATACGTTTGGCAGAAACTCATGCAAACGGGGACCCTGGTGACAAGTGGAACCGACGCTCCAGTTGAAGACGTCGATCCGATTGCCAATTTTTATGCGGCGGTTACGAGAAGGCTGCCCGACGGGCCGAGCTTCTATCCGGACCAGCGGATGAGCCGCCGGGAGGCCCTCAGAGCGTACACGATCAACAATGCCCGCGCCGCTTTCGAAGAGGACATCAAGGGTTCTCTTACGCCGGGGAAGCTGGCGGATATAACGGTCCTGTCAGAGGACATAACAAAAATCCAGGAGGACCGAATCCGGGATGTCCGGGTTGTCTACACGATCATTGGGGGTAAAGTCGTTTATCGGAAGTGAATAGTGACCCCTCCGGAATCGATGCGATCCCCATTCTAAGGCTGGATGAGGTCGTCAACACGCCTACGTTTTTTCACCCAAAACTAAAAACTGACAACTGAAAACTAACAACTAAAAACTGCTCCTATCGGCATCGTCAAACTATTGGCCTTTGAAATTGCAAAGGAAGTCTTTTTTGTTGGGCGGCGTGAGGCCGTTTTTTCTATCTCGCCTCTGAATTCAGCAATAGCAACGATATAGTAATAAATCTTACCTTGGCCCAGCTCTTGCTTACTGTTGCCGAACGTGTGATTTTGCGAAAAGGGAAAAGTATTTTGATAGTCGAGGGGAGAATACTATGAGCCGGCGCTTAAAGCTGCTTCTCATAGGAGACGATGAGGAAGACTTCGTCTCGACGGATGGTTTGCTGCGGAGAATTGAGCCCTTCGAGTTCGACCTGGATTGGGCGAAAAACTATGCTCAGGGAATCGAGGCGATCTGCCGGGCAGACTACGATGCAGTCCTGCTCGATTACCGCCTTGGGGGACGAAATGGACTTGAACTTCTTCGGGAGGCAGTCGCAAACGGCTGTTCGGCGCCAATTATTTTTTTGACGACCCGGGAAGATTCAGGGTTCGAAAACGAAGTCATGGAAACCGGGGCTGCCGACTATCTGATTAAAACCAAAATCAGCCCGGACCTCCTCCGACGTTCCATCCGGTACTGCATTTCAGGCAAACTGACGGAACTGGAACTGAAAAATTGCCGTGATCATCTTGAAGAGCTGGTAAAAGAGCGTACAGAACAACTGGAATCCGTGAATCACGACCTCCGGATGGAAATATCAGAGCGCGAGGCAGCAGCAGAAGCACTGCGGGACAGTCAAAATTGCCTGCATTTGGCATTGGAGTCCGGAAGGGCGGGTACCTGGTACCAGGAGACAGGCTGCGGCCGGTCCGTGTGGGATGACTTCACGCACAAGCTTTTCGGCCTTGAGCCGGGCGCCTTTTCAGGGAAGACGGAACACTTTTTATGCATGGTTCATCCTGACGACCGTGACCGCCTGAGGGCAGAGCTCGAAGCCTTGAAAGGATCCGCCGGTTTTTCTACTGCCTACCGGGTTGTCTGGCCGGACACAAGCGTGCATTTCATTTCCGCTCGCGGAAAAGTCCAGTATGACAGTTCCGGCCGTGCGGCGCGTATCATGGGCATCAACTGGGACTTCACTGAATTGTACGAGGCGCAGGAGACATTGAGACAAAGCGAGGAGCGCCTGAGGCTGACCTTGCAGGCAACTAAGGACGGTATATGGGACTGGAACATATTGACCGGCAGCGTGATCCTAAGTCCAAGCTGTTACACAATGCTCGGTTATGAGCCGTACGAATTTCCACAGAACTACCAGACCATCAGGCGTCTCATTCACGCTGACGACGTCGTCCCGGCGGAAAGAGAGGCCATCGAATGCGCCGCCAGGGGCGGAGACCTGGCGATTGAAATCAGGATGAGGACGAAGTCCGGCGGCTGGTGTTGGGTCCTGGCGCGCGGCGCGGTGATTGACAGGGACGCAAGCGGAAACCCTGCCCGAATGGTCGGCACCAATACGGACATTACAGAATTTAAACTCACCCTGGAAAAACTACAAGACGGCGAGGCGTTGTTCAGAAACCTCTTTGAGAGTCATGCAGCCGTAAAATTGATAATCGACCCCGATACCGGCAATATCATCGATGCAAACAAAGCGGCCGAGAGCTTTTACCGCCGGCCAAGGGAACGGCTCAGGAAAATGAACATGCAGGAGATCAATACGCTGTCTCCTGAAGAAGTAAAGTCGGAAATTGACAAGGCCCGGACACGGAAACGAATTCATTTCGAGTTCCAGCATCGGCTTGGCGACGGCTCAATTCGGGATGTGGAAGTATACAGCAGCAGTATCATGGTCAAGGGAAAGGAATTGCTTCACTCCATTATCCACGACATCACCGGGCGGGTTCAAAGGGAACGGCAGATCGAGCTGCTGAACCGGCTATACTGTCTGCTCAGCCACGTGAGTCAAGAAGTGGTGCGGGCCGTAACACCCGATCGATTCCTCAGGGAGGTGTGCCGGATCATTGTGGAAGAAGGCGGTTTTAAGGTGTGCTGGATCGGTTGCCTGAACCCGGCGACAAACGCCGTCCTGCCCATGGCTGCCTACGGCGAGGGACGCGAATATGTCGATGGCATCACGGTCTGCGCTGATAATCTTCCCGAAGGGTGCGGTCCAACAGGTACCTGCATTCGAGAACGCCATCCGGTTGTATATAACGATTTTTTGCATGATGCCGGCACCCTTCCGTGGCAAGAGCGGGCGGCTCGTTTCGGGATCGCCGCCTCGGGGGCGTTCCCCATCGAATCGGACGGGCGAATATGGGGCGCCCTGACGATCTACTCCGGCCAGATCGACTCTTTTGGTGAGGATGACGTCATATTGCTGCAAAAGGTTGCCGGTGACATAGGATTCGCCCTCGCCAACCTGGAAAGGGAGCGTGTTCGCCGGGAGGCGGAAGAGCGATTGCGCGCGTCTGAGGACAGGTATAGAAGACTATTCGAAGACTCCGTGCTGGGCGTTTTCCGATCGACCATTGACGGAAAGATCTTGGAGGCCAATTCGGCTTGGGTCCGCATGTATGGATTCGATTCACCGGAGCAAGCAAAGAGCAGGATAAACGACATCGCTGTCGATCTCTATGCCGATCCATCAAATCGAAATACAATCGTACGCATGATTCTGGAAGCCACAGGACCCGTCCATGCGGAGATTCTATTCAAACGCAAGGACGGCAACACCTTCCCTGCGAACTTTCATGCCTGGGCGGTACGTGGGGAAGATGGGAAGCGCTCGTATCTTGAGGGTTTTGTAGAGGATATCTCCGAGCGCAAGCGCGCCGAGGCAGAAAAGGAGAGATTGGAGGCCCAGCTTCGGCAGGCCCAGAAACTGGAAGCCATTGGGACCCTTGCCGGTGGAATTGCCCATGATTTTAACAATATTTTGGCCCCCATCATCGGCTATACGGAGATGGCCCTCAGTGATCTCCCGCAGCTCGACCCGATGAGGTTCGGGCAGGAACAGACATTAATCGCCGCATATAGAGCGAGAGATCTGGTGAAGCAGCTCCTGTCATTCAGCCGACCCGGTAAAGAGCAGCAGAAAATACCGGTGGAGCTTGGTTCAGTCGTCAAGGAGGCTTTGAAGTTGCTGAAGGCTTCGCTGCCGAGTTCAATCGAGATCAGGTATCATATCGAAAAGGGTACCGCCAATGCCGATCCTACTCAAATTCATCAGGTATTGATGAACCTTTGCACTAACGCAGCTCATGCGATGGATGAAAAAGGCATTCTTGATGTCAGGCTCTCACGGGTCAGCTTGAACGATGGTGATTTGACCGGTCAACCGGCTGTCTATATTAAGCCCGGAGCATACCTGAAATTAAGTGTCGCAGATACGGGCTTCGGGATGGATAAACATACTGTGGATCGCATCTTTGACCCCTATTTTACCACCAAGGAAGTTGGAAAGGGTACGGGGCTGGGACTGGCGGTCGTCCACGGGATAGTCAAACGACATAAAGGCGCTGTTACCGTCCAAAGCGAGCCCGGAAAGGGCACTACATTCAACGTCTACATTCCGGCAAGCGAAGAAGACGCCGAAGTGGATATAGAGACCGGACAAGTGCTGCCCACGGGTTCGGAAAATATTTTGTTCATTGACGACGAGCAAGCCCTTGTTGAAATGGGGACTGCAATCTTAAATCGGCTTGGCTACAAAGTCGTTTCAGAGTCCAATGGCATGAAGGCCCTCCGTCTCTTCCGTTCGGACCCAAAAAATTTCGACCTCGTAATCACCGATTACACCATGCCCAAACTCACCGGGCTTGAGCTTGCGCGCAAAGTCCATGCAATCAGACCCCATACACCTATCCTGCTTTGTACCGGATCTTGCGACAGAATTACGAAGAAAAGCCTGAAAGGGCTGAAAATAGGGGTCCTGGCCAAACCCTATGGCATGAATCAGCTATCTCAATCGGTCAGAAAGCTCTTTGATGGCAAAATAATAAAGAGATAATGAAAGGGGCAAATGAGCAGTAATCGTTCTATTAACAAAATTCTGGTGGTCGATGATGATAAGGCAATATGCGTAATGCTTGAGAAATTTCTCAATCAGCAGGGATATTGTCCACACAGCGTGACTGATCCGGTAAAAGCATTGGAGGTCTTGGAACAGGACGTTTTCGAACTCATGATCTCAGATATACGTATGCCGGGGATGAGCGGCATTGATTTACTCAACGCTGTGCGCCCCAGGCACGCGGATTTAAGTGCAATCATAATGACTGGATTCGCGATGGATTACACTTACACTGACATAATAAACGCCGGCGCTGCGGATTTCATTAGTAAGCCTCTGGAATTACAGGAATTAAAAGCCAAACTGGAAAGAATCAACCGGGAGAAAAGAAACCTGAAAGAGCTCCAGGAAGTAAATACGGCACTTCGGGTGGTCCTCAACACCAGAGAAGAAGACAAGAATCAACTATGCGCCAGTATCATAGCCAACACCGAACAATTCATCCTGCCCTATGTCGAAAAGCTTAAGGATAGTCGTCTCAATCAAATGCAGCAATTGTATCTGGACATCCTGGAGTCCAATATCAAGGGATTGTCCTCGCCGCTGATCACCAGACTCTCGCAGAAATATCCCAATATCACATATATGGAGATGCAAATCGCCGGCCTGATAAAATCAGGGAAAAGAAACAAAGAAATGGCTGCCATATTGGGGGTTTCGGTAAACACGATCATGACTCACCGGTACCATCTCCGAAAGAAGCTCGACCTCCCGAAAAACAATTCCAACCTCAGGTGTTACCTCCAGTCGATAGATTTTTAGAGGGTTCATACGGCGAAAGGAATTTTGGGGGCTCAAAATTCGCCGGGTACCCCCCGTCTTTCCTCCTCAGCAACAATAAAGAAAAGATTAGCGCCTTTATTTTCAGTGACTTTACCTCACTTCTTTTTCACTCTCTCGGTTATTTGCTGCCAAACCGAATATAACACCAGCGCATTTGTATCCCGAGAGCGATTAGTTCTGCGGGGGCCCAACTGGCTGTTCCTGCGAGCTGCCGCAGGACAACGTGCAAAGGCTGAACAGGGATGCCGGGGCAGCGAACGGGCTGATGATCGGTATTTCCGGCCGGAATCGCCCGGACAAGGTTTTGAAGCAAGGCCAGAGGACTTCGAGACAGAATATGCTGAAAACGCTGACCATGCAGATTTCTTCGCGCTTGAACCATATGGCTCTTTTCTTCAGGTCAAAGTGGGCTGTGAATTCGTGGTCGAACCGGCTGGCGCAAATGGGAAATGACCTTTTGACCGCAGGCCGCTCCTCTGAAGATGAATTCCTGAACCTGGGCGAAAAATTGCAACAGTTTTCAATGCGAAGCGCTGAGATCGCGAGAACCTGTTCTTCCGCAACGGATCAATTTTCAGGCCCGGAGATATCCGGCGCCATTCAGCTATCCCGGGATCTTTTTGACCGCATCAGGCAAATTGAGGATCGTTCCGGTCAGGGGACGGAGGTCCTGAGAAATATATTAGAGAGCATCTGCGCCCTGCAAAACGATCTGTATGGTTTAAGTAAAATTATCATGCACTTACAAGTGCTTTGCATATCCATAAAGATTGAAAGCGCCAGGGTATGCGATGAGGAAAACGGGTTCAAAATGTTAGGCGACAATGTCGCAAAAATGATTCAGGATATCGAATCTCACCGGAGACAATTAACGTCGCTTTCCGAATCGCTTAGACAATTTCTGGTACAAACGGTTGCGAATGTGGTTTCGCTTGACGAAGCTCGCACTGAACAGGCGCGCATCATTTTAGAGCGCGCTTTGTCGAATCTCAGGGCGCTAACGCAAAAGAATGAGCAATCCTCGAGGGCGGCAACGGAAATCAAAGCTCGTTATGAAGAAATTTCCCGTAACATCAACGAAATCGTTTCCTCGATGCAGATCCACGACATGACCCGGCAGCGGCTGGAACACAGCGCCACATCACTTTTCGGACTTACAAAAGAATGGGATCGGCAGGCGGACGCAACGGCAGATGGTCAAAAAGTCAAAAATCTCACAGCCCGCTTTAGGGATAGGATTCTCTCTGTTCCCCTTTTGAAAAGGGGGGAAGGAATGAAGCGCTGGTTCCTGATGTCCGGCAAAATCTGCATGCTTCAGAAAGAACAGCTTCGCGGCGCATCGGAAGAACTTGTCAAAGCCGTTGAGACCATTATCGAGAATATGAAGAATATCGCTTCACTTATCTTCGAAGTCTCAGAAAGTTCCAGCGCTTTAGCAGGCGATGCCTGCGGAGCAGGAGCAAGCTTTTTGGCGGGAATAGAGCAAGGGATTTTGTCTATACAGGCCGCTTTTTCGGGATATTCCCAGGCAAAAGACGAGTTGGCCGCAGCGATTACTTCGGCAGGATCGGCCCTGAGCGAAATGCGCGGCTATACGGAAGAAATCCAGGCAATCGGTTCCAAGATGAAGCTGATCGGGCTCAATGCAGTGGTGAAAGCATCGCACATGAAAGAGGAAGGAACTGCGCTGGGAGTAGTTGCTGAAGCCCTCCACCATCTTTCAAAAGAATCGGTCAAGCGAATTGAGTCTGTATATGAGGTGCTCTCCGGCATCACGGCAACGGCCGAGACCATAAAGGGTGAAGCCTGGGCGGCCAAGGCCGAATCGGCTTTAGATCTGGAGTCCATGACCAATGAACTCAAAACACGGATAAGCGGACTGCAAAAGGCCGGAGAAAGGGCCTTTGCCCTGCTGGAGGGCGCGAATTCAGAGGGACAGGCGCTTTCCGGCGAAATACGCACAACGGTTTCGAACATTAAGGTCCACCGAAAAATTGCCGAAAATATTAATTCAACAATTGCCGGGTTGGAAGAAATCACCGCGCTGTATTCCCGGGACCTTTCAGATCAGGCCGTATCGGGCGCCGAAGGATATCTGGAAAGCCTGGAAGATTCCTACACCATGCAGGCTCAACGGCAGGTACACCAGGCGGTAATGGGAGATGCGCCGCACAACGGCGGCGACCGAAAAACAGGAAGCAGTAAGCAAGGATCTCTTTCCGACTTCGAAGATCGTGAGAGTTGTCCTCCGGCGATATTGGATTTGGAATCGCAGGCGAATCTCTCCAGTCTGGAGGGGAACGGGCAATTTGAAAATGAGGAAAGAGAATTTGGCGATAACGTCGAGCTTTTCTGAGACTATCAATAATACCGTGTGAGGCGAATTATGGAGATTGAAGTTTCCAATGCGAACGGCAAATTAATCCTGGCTTTCATCGGCGAGTGCTGCATCGAAGAAGCCGGCATGATGAAGAACTCCATTTTGGACGCTCTAAACAGTTCCGGTAATGTAATCCTGGACCTCGAGAAAGTTACAGCGGTCGATCTTTGTCTTTATCAGTTGATCTGTTCGGCTCATCGCTCCTCATTGAACATCGGCACAGGTTTTTGCCTCGGACCCGGAAAACCCGAAGTGTTTTCCCGTACTGCAAGGAGAGCAGGCTATACCCGCACGATCGGCTGCCATAAAGATCCCCTTAAGGATTGCCTTTGGGTTGAGGATAAAACATGAGCAAAACAATCATGACGGTCGATGATTCAGCCAGCATTCGTCAGATGGTGAACTTCACGCTCACGCAGGCGGGTTATCAGGTCGTGCAGGCGGTCGACGGCCGGGACGCAATTTCCAAACTACAGAGCTGTCCCGTTTGCATGGTCATAACCGACTTAAACATGCCCAACATGGATGGAATCGAGTTGATCAAAGAAGTCAGAGGCAATTCGGCATGCAAGTTTGTCCCTATAATTATGCTCACTACGGAATCCCAGTCTGAAAAGAAGCTAGAAGGTAAAGCGGCCGGAGCGACGGGCTGGATAGTGAAACCATTTAAGCCGGAGCAGTTGCTTGCGGTAGTGAAAAAGGTGCTGGGATGAAACCGGACTATGGAGCGGCATACAGGGAAGAGGCTCGTGAACTGTTGAGCGATCTGGAGGCGGCGCTTCTCGAACTGGAAGAATCGCCGGACGATCGGGAAAATATCGGACGGGTATTCAGGGCCTTGCACACCATCAAAGGTTCAGGGGCGATGTTCGGTTTTGACGATATCGTCTCGTTCACTCATCAATTGGAGAGTGCATACGATCTGGTTCGCGAAGAAAAGGTGCAGCTCAGCAAAGAGATGATCGTTCTTACTCTTTCGGCGGGCGATCATATTCGCAGCCTCCTCGAAGATGCGGGTAGCGCGAATGTTTCTAAAATGGAAAAAGGAGAACAGCTTCTTTCAACTCTCAGGCAACTGATCGCAGACCGGGATACTCCGTCGTCATCATTGGAGATTGCGCCCGACAACGAACCAGGGCACCTGTCCGCATCCGCAGAATCGGCGAACGCAGAGCAAACTACCTACCGTATTCGTTTCCGACCGTCCCGGGATATTCTAAGCACGGGGAGCAATCCATTTCTGTTACTGGAAGAGCTGCACGATCTTGGGACCTGCACCATTACGGCGCAGACTGAAGACGTTCCGCTGATTGAAAACATAGACCCCGTGGGTTGCTTTACCTTCTGGGACATAGTTCTCACTACAAAAAGGGGCATCGACGCCGTAAAGGATATCTTCATTTTTGTCGAGGACCGGTGCGAGCTTTCGATCGATCCGATTCAGGGAATTCTTGGAGGCGGTTGCGATTGCAAGGGTGCAGCATCCTCCAATCACAAGAAGCTGGGAGAGATCCTTCTGGAACGCGGCGATCTCGACCGCGACGCCATCGAGAACGCCGCCCGGCGCCAGAAGCCAATCGGACAATTGCTGGTGGAAGCCGGCGCAGTGGACCCCGGCCTCGTTGAATCAGCCATCGCCGAACAGCAGCACATCAGAAAGATATCCGAGGAACGAGCTGCAAAAGAGCAATCCTCAACAATCCGGGTCCCCGCCGACAAACTTGATATGCTCGTTAACCTGGTCGGCGAGCTTGTGACCATTCAGGCAAGGCTCAGCCAGACCGCAGCCATGCGAAACGACTCAGAGTTTCTCCTCATTGCCGAGGAGGTCGAACGCCTGACAGGCGAACTGCGCGACAACGCCATGAATATCCGCATGCTGCCCATAGGCACCACATTCAGCAAATTCAAGCGCCTGGTCCACGATCTGTCGGCGGAGTTGGGGAAAAAGATTGTCCTGGAAACGGAAGGGGCGGAAACCGAGCTGGATAAAACGGTGATCGAACGTCTAAACGATCCGTTGGTGCACCTGATTCGCAACAGCATCGATCATGGAATCGAGCTGCCTGAAGCGAGAAAAGCCGCCGGAAAGCCCGAGCAGGGCGTGGTGCGGCTTTCGGCGGCTCACTCCGGCGCCAATGTTCTGATCAGGATAACAGATGACGGGGCCGGCCTGGATAGGGATGCGATTCGATCCAGGGGTGTCGAGAAGGGGCTGATAGCTGCGGGTGCTGAACTCTCCGACAAAGAGATTTTCTCTTTCATTTTCGCTCCGGGATTTTCAACGGCCGGCGCCGTTACCAGCATATCAGGCCGAGGTGTGGGAATGGATGTGGTGAAGCGCAATATCGAGGCGCTTCGCGGGTCCGTGGAGATCGGCAGCCTAAAGGGATTGGGTGCGACGATCACGCTCAAGCTCCCGCTGACGCTGGCAATTATCGACGGATTGCTGGTCGAGGTTGGACAAGATCGCTTCGTGCTGCCGCTTTCAATCGTGGAAGAATGTGTCGAGTTGACGCGTGAGGATATTGCGAGAGCGCACGGGCGGCACATGGCATATGTCAGGGGAACGATGGTCCCCTATATCCGGCTCCGGGAACGATTCTCGATGAACGGGCATGCTCCAGAAATTGAGCAGATCGTGATTACGGACTCTGATGGCGGCAGGGCGGGTTTTGTGGTGGATAAAGTCATCGGGGAGCACCAGACAGTGCTCAAGAACCTTGGCAAAATGTACCGCGACGTGGACGTGATATCAGGTGCGACCATTCTCGGTGATGGGACGGTGGCGCTTATCTTGGACGCACCTCAGCTGATACGAGACGCTGAGACGGAAAACCTCAATGCTCCATATAATCAATGATTCGATCTATCTTTTGGATCGGGATGGAGGTATTGGAAATGAAGACGTGGTTTTACAATCTAAAAATCAGCAATAAACTGGTAATTTCATTCCTTGTAGTGAGTGGAATTTCTGTAATAGTTGGTTGCATTGGCATAATGAACATAAGTAAGATACATGGGATAATTAACGCCATGTATCACTATGAAACTTTGGGAATATCATACATTAAACAATCACATATAAATGTTCAGAATTTTGTTAGAGCTGAAAGAAACTTTATATTCGCTACAACTGCTGAGAAGCGTGAAACATCACAAAAATTAATGAATGAATATGAAAATGATCTAAAAGGAGATATTGATAGAGTAAAAACCATGGTTCGAGCTGACAGGGCAAAGGAACTGACATCCAAATTCGACAGGGCATGGGAAGAATTTCGTGAAGTCAACAGAAAAGTAATCGATCTGGCAGTAAAAGAGGGACTGACAACAGAAAAAGAATCCGTCACTTTAGCTATGACAAAGGGTAGAGAAAAAATAGATGTTATTGACAGTCTCCTGTCTGAACTGGCCAAAATCAAGGAGGATAATTCCCAAAAGGGGTTTGAAGACAGTTCTGTCGTTTATTCACAAAGCATAATTTTAATGATCGTTGTCCTTGCTGCCGGCGTTCTCGTTGGCATTGGGCTGGGTATAGTGATATCCCGAATCATAAGCCGGCCCATAGCCCAATGCGTCCAGGTATCAAATATGCTGGCCGAAGGCCGTCTCGATATGAAAGTCGAGGCGACAAGCAAAGACGAGACCGGGCAGTTGTTGTCTGCGATGAAAAACATGGTGGAAAGGCTGCGCGAAATCGTTGGGGACGTGCGCATGGCTGCGGACAATGTGGCGGCGGGCAGCGACCAGTTGAGCGCCACGGCAGAGCAGATGTCCCAGGGTGCCTCCGAGCAGGCCGCTGCAGCCGAAGAAGTTTCCGGGTCTATGGAACAGATGAGCGCCAATATCAAGCAGAATGCCGATAACGCCATGCAGACCGAAAAGATGGCAGTCAAGTCCGCCGGGGACGCCAAAGACGGCGGAAAGTCGGTAGAACGAACCGTGGCGGCAATGAAGGAGATTGCCGGGAAAATATCCATCGTCGAAGAGATTGCCAGGCAAACCAACCTGCTGGCGCTCAATGCCGCCATCGAAGCGGCGCGCGCGGGGGAGCACGGCAAGGGCTTTGCGGTAGTGGCTTCGGAAGTGCGCAAGCTCGCCGAAAGGAGCCAGACTGCGGCGGCTGAGATCAGCAAGCTTTCCGTATCGAGCGTTGACGTTGCTGAAAAGGCTGGTGAGATGCTGCAAAGAATTGTTCCCGACATTCAAAGAACGGCGGACCTGGTGCAGGAGATCAGCGCAGCGTGCAATGAGCAAACCATAGGGGTGGAACAAATCAACCAGGCCCTCCAGCAATTGGACCAGGTTGTTCAGCAGAACGCTTCAGCGGCCGAGGAAACGGCTTCTACTGCCGAGGAATTGCAGAGTCAGGCCGCGCAGCTTCAAAGCTCGATGGCGTTTTTTAAAGTCCAGGAGGACAAGAGCCGCACGTCAGTCAGAACAGCCGCTCCTCGCCGGGGAGGTGAGCGGGGTGGGAACGGCAGAATACAATCGAAGGAAATCCACAAGACCCATATCGCACATATGGCCCGGGTCAACAGGAAGGGCAATGGGACGAAGGCGCTCGGCGACGGTGTCTCGACTTTGGAAGTTCCCGCGGAAGCGCCACCGGCCAGAGGTATTGAGATCGATTTGGGCAGAGATGGCGGAGCCGGGTCCGACGATGAGTTCGAAAGATATTAGGAGGGATATCAAATGAGTACAACTGCAATAACCGAAAAGACACAATACCTGACCTTCGAGCTGGACGAGGAAGTCTTTGCCCTGGAAATCTCCAAGGTGCGGGAAGTGCTGGATTACACCAAGGTAACCAAGGTGCCGCAAACCCCCGAATTCATGCTCGGGGTCATTAATTTGCGGGGCAGCGTGGTGCCGGTTGTGGACATGCGGCTGAAATTCGACATGGGCGGAATCGAAAAGTCGATGAATACCTGCATCATCATTGTCGAGATCGAGTTTGACGGAGAGACGACGATACTGGGAGCGCTGGCGGATTCGGTGCAGGAGGTGATGGAACTCGATCCCGAAGAGATAGAGCCGCCCCCCCGCATCGGGAACCGCTTAAAGACGAAGTTCATTAAAGGCATGGGAAAACGGGACCAGCAATTCGTCATCATACTGGATATCGATAAAGTATTCTCGGCCGATGACATCGCCGTCATAACCGGAGTGGAGGAGGCAGAGGCGGTTTGACGCGGAACGAGGACTCCTGGACAAAGAGAGATGGGCGCGCAGTCTCCTATCGCGCGAATAATTCGGACGAGCATCGAACTGGAAACTGAAATCGAATCAAGCTGACGCACTTGTTCAAATGGGAAAAAAGGAGGCTCTTATGAAGTGGTTTACGAATCTCAAGATCGGGACAAAACTTTTGACTTCCTTCAGCATACTGGCCCTCCTCACCGTGTTCGTAGGATATATCGGGGCAAGCAAGATTCGCACAATTGACAGGTCCTACTCGGAGTTGATCGAAAACGACAGCAAGCCACTTGGGGACATAGGGAAAGCAGCGGCCAACTACCAGAAGATGCGGGCTGACATCAGGGGCATCTTCTTTAGTAGCAATGAAGCCGAATTGCTGCAAAATATTTCGAAAATCTATCAAACAGAAAAGGAGGTTAATCTCAATCTTACCAAATTTGAAAAATCGATTCGGCATGAAGAGGATAGCTGGGAATTTGATGCCATAAAGAAAAATACCGAAAAATACGCTCCGGTCAGGGAACGGATAATCAACCTGATGAAAGAAGGAAAAAGAGAGGAAGCAATTGCGGCCGTGTGGAAGGATGCCGTGCCTCTTGCGGTCTCGATTCAGGACGGAATCGATAAACTGGTGGATAAGAAAATCAATTCGGCTTCGAAAACTTCGGAAGAAAACGCCGCTACGACTAATGAAGCAGTGCGATTCATGTGGGTCCTGACCGGCTTTTCAGTGGTTCTTGCAGCCCTGTTCGGGTTCTTCATTGCGCGAATGATAGGGCGTCCGCTCAGAGAAATCACCGCGGCTGCAGACATGCTCGCGATGGGCGATGTGGAGGTGAATCTCGCGATTGAATCCAATGACGAGACAGGCATGCTTGCCCGCTCATTCCGTAACATGGCGGAAAACATCAGGAATGCTTCGGTTGCCGCCAAGAAGGTGGCCTCGGGCGATCTCAACGTTGAAGTGAAAGTTAGATCCGACCGGGACGTGCTCGCAAAGGGTCTGAATACCTTGATCGATACGGTCAAAGGCTTGCTTGAACAAACAGGCACATTGGTCGACGCAACCCGGAACGGCAAGTTGGATTTGCGAGGCGATAACTCCATATACCAGGGGGCATGGAGTGTCCTGGTGAGTGGGATTAACGACCTGATCGAAGCTTTTGTCCTTCCTATCAGGGTGACCGCGAGCTACGTGGAAGGCATCAGCAAGGGGGACCTGCCTCCCAGGATAACTGATGAATACAAAGGTGACTTCAATGAGATCAAAAAAAATCTCAACATGCTGATAGACGCGATGAACGTGGTCACTGACGCGGCTTCTGAAATAGCTTCGGGTAACCTTACCGTGAAAATCAGGCAGAGGTCTGCCGAAGACAAGCTGATGCAGGCCATGGCTCAAATGGTGGGCGGACTGACCCAGATGGTCTCAAACATCCGGACCGTGTCTGCCCAGGTCGCGAGCGGAAGCCAGGAACTGAGCGCAAGTGCCGAGCAGATGTCACAGGGGGCCTCGGAACAGTCATCCTCGGTCGAAGAGGTATCGTCTTCGATGGAACAGATGGCGTCCAATATCAATCAGAATTCGGACAATGCGCAGCAGACCGAGCAAATCGCTCTGAAAGCGGCCGAGGACGCCAGGCAAGGCGGCAAGTCGGTCGCAGAAACTGTGTCAGCAATGCAACAAATCGCCGGCAAGATTTCCATCATAGAGGAAATTGCCCGCCAGACCAACCTGCTCGCGCTTAACGCGGCTATCGAGGCTGCGCGTGCGGGGGAACACGGCAAAGGGTTTGCCGTCGTGGCCTCCGAGGTCAGAAAACTCGCTGAGCGAAGCCAGGTTGCAGCCGGTGAGATAAACAACCTTTCCGCTTCGAGTGTTCAGATAGCCGAAAGGGCTGGGGAAATGCTGTCAAAAATCGTCCCCGACATCCAGAAGACGGCCGAGCTGGTTCAGGAAATAAATGCAGCGAGCCGGGAGCAGAAGGCGGGGGCCGATCAAATCAACATGGCGATTCAGCAGCTCGATCAGGTGGTGCAGCAGAATTCTTCGGCATCCGAAGAGATTTCGGCTACCTCCGAGGAGCTGGCGGCACAGGCAAACGAACTCCAGGGCGCCATCAACTATTTTAGAATCGAACAGCAGCAAGTTGTCAGTCCCGGAAGCCAGGTCGTAGCAACCGGAAACCAGTCAACCGCAAGCCGCAAAGCACCTTCTTGCGGGCGTAAAGCTCCAGAGCGAACCGTGGCCCATTCCGCAATAAAATCCAGAAATGGTGGAAAAACCAGAGGCTTTGTACTGGATATGCAGCAAGGAAAAGAGACCGGAGTCGCTGAGGATGCGGAATTCGAAAGATACTGAAAGAAAGGATAGAGGATGTTAAAGAATTTGAAGATCGGAACGAAAGTTAAGGGAGTATTAGGTTTCATGGTCATTATGGTTGCAATGGTGACCTTCATAGGCGTTACGCAGACATCTCCCATGTGGCGAACGCTGATGCTTATGTTTGGCGCAGCAGCAGTGATTTTGGGGCTGGTCATGTCAGTCCTCCTCAGCCGCAACGTAGCCGGCGCGATCAAGGGACTCATCGGGGAAACTAAGAATCTTGCCGCTGCTTGTGTAGGGGGAAAACTTGCCGTAAGGGGTAATCCGGATGACGTCGATTTCGAATTCAGGGGAATCATCGAGGGGGTAAATCAAACCCTCGACGCCATAATCGCCCCGTTGAACGTGTCCGCCGAGTACATTGACAGGATCAGCAAGGGGGACATCCCGCCCAAGATTACGGACGAATACAAAGGCGATTTTAACGAGATAAAAAATAACCTCAACAACTGTATCGATAACATCAACGCCCTGGTAGACGACGCCGACACCCTGAGCAAGGCGGCGGTCGGGGGCCGGCTGAATGTCCGAGCGGATGCCGGTAAACACCAGGGTGACTTCCGTAAAATCGTGGACGGCGTCAACAACACTATCGGACGGTTGGTAGGTTTCCTGGATAGCATGCCTGCTCCTGCCATGATTATCGATAAGGAGATGAGCGTCCTCTACATTAACGATATCGGGGCAAAGGTGGGCGGCCGCACGGCAGAGCAACTCATCGGCAGGAAGTGCTACGATCACTTCAAGACGTCTGACTGCAGGACAGAGCGCTGCGCCTGCCACCGTACCATCCGTGACAACCTGCCATGCAGCAGCGAGGCTGACGCCCATCCGTGCGAGGGGGTCGATCTGGAGATCTCTTACAGCGCCATTCCGATCAAGGACGAGCAAGGCAACGTGACGGGGGCATTAGAAATCGTCACGGACCAGACGGCCGTGAAAAAAGCAGCCAGGTTGGCCGGCAAGGTTTCAGAGTACCAGGCCGTTGAGACTGCCAAGGTCGTCGATGCACTCAGTAAATTTGCCCTGGGCGACACTGGAATACATCTTGTCACGGCCGAAGGAGACGAGGACACCAAGGCCGTGAAGGAGACCTTCGATACGATCGGCAACGCCGTTAGAATCTGCGTCGGCGCCGTCCAGACCCTTGTTTCGGATGCCGTCATGCTCAGCAATGCGGCCGTAGACGGCATGCTGGCCACCCGCGCCGATGCCGGAAAACACAAAGGGGATTTCCGAAAGATCCTGGAGGGGGTCAATGCAACCCTGGATGCAGTTGTCGGACCCTTGAACGTGTCCGCCGAGTACATCGATCGGATGAGCAAGGGAGAGGTCCCGAACAAGATTACAGATGATTACAAAGGCGACTTCAACGAGATCAAAAACAATCTGAACGTGCTGATAGAGGCGATGAACGAGGTCACTGACGCGGCTTCTGAAATAGCTTCGGGTAACCTTACCGTGAAAATCAGGCAGAGGTCTGCCGAAGACAGGCTGATGCAGGCCATGGCTCAAATGGTGGGCGGACTGACCCAGGTGGTCTCAAACATCCAGACCGTGTCTGCCCAGGTCGCGAGCGGAAGCCAGGAACTGAGCGCAAGTGCCGAGCAGATGTCACAGGGGGCCTCGGAACAGTCATCCTCGGTCGAAGAGGTATCGTCTTCGATGGAACAGATGGCGGGAAATATCAACCAGAATTCGGACAATGCGCAGCAGACCGAGCAAATCGCCCTGAAAGCGGCCGAGGACGCCAGGCAAGGCGGCAAGTCGGTCGCAGAAACTGTGTCAGCAATGCAACAAATCGCCGGCAAGATTTCCATCATAGAGGAAATTGCCCGCCAGACCAACCTGCTCGCGCTTAACGCGGCTATCGAGGCTGCGCGTGCGGGGGAACACGGCAAAGGGTTTGCCGTCGTGGCCTCCGAGGTCAGAAAACTCGCCGAGCGAAGCCAGGTGGCAGCCGGTGAAATCAACAATCTTTCCGCTTCGAGTGTTCAGATAGCCGAAAGGGCTGGGGAAATGCTGTCAAAAATCGTCCCCGACATCCAGAAGACGGCCGAGCTGGTTCAGGAAATAAATGCAGCGAGCCGGGAGCAGAAGGCGGGGGCCGATCAAATCAACATGGCGATTCAACAGCTCGACCAGGTGGTGCAGCAGAATTCTTCGGCATCCGAAGAGATTTCGTCCACCTCGGAGGAACTCTCGGCACAGGCCAACGAACTCCAGAGTGCCATCGGCTACTTTAGAATCGATCACCAGCAGGCTCTCAGTCCCGGAGCAGCAGGAAACCAGATAACGCCGACCCGCAAAGCATCTTCCTCTGCGCAGAAAGCACCTGTGCGAAACATGACCCGTCCTGCGCCAAAATCCCGGAACGGGGGCAAAAGCAAGGGTTTTGAGCTGGATATGCAGCAAGGGAAGGGCAACGGGGCCCATGAGGATGCGGAATTCGAAAGATATTAGGAGATACCCGATGAGTGTTTGTGAAGGAAATTAATAAAATGCTCCCGGAATTACGAAACGGCTCACTCACTTGGGAGATGTTCGGCAAGGTCATGACGGAAAGGGATTTCTTTCGCCTGAGTCGAATTGTTCATTCCACCTGTGGGATCAGGCTTCTCCCGGTAAAGAAAACGATGCTTGAGGGCCGCCTCAGAAAACGACTGAAAGCGCTCGGCATCGACTCTTTCGATGACTACTGCTCATACCTGATGAGCGAAGACGGCATGCAAACCGAATGCGTGCACATGGTAGACGTGGTTACGACCAATAAAACGGATTTTTTCCGGGAACCCGGCCACTTTGATTACCTTTCCAGGGTCGCCCTGCCTGATTTAGCGCGGTCTATCGCGCCCGGCCGGGGGGCCCTCAGGGTATGGAGCGCCGGCTGCTCCAGCGGGGAGGAGCCATACACACTGGCCATGGTCTTGAGCGAATACGCGCGCGCGCACCCGGGCCTCGAGTTTACCGTGTTCGGGACCGATATCTCAACCGAGATATTGGAGAAGGCCCGAAGTGCCACCTATAATCACGAACGGGTGGAACCACTGGAAACAGAGTTAAGAAAAAGATATCTTCTCAAAAGCAGGGACAGGACCCGAAATCTGGTCCGAATCGCTCCGGAAATCAGGTCGACGGTGACCTTTCGAAGACTCAACTTCATGGATTCGGATTACATGATGAATAGTCTGATGCATGTGGTCTTTTGCAGAAATGTTCTCATTTATTTCGATCGGGAAACACAGGAGCAGGTAATAGGGAAAATTTGCAGGTATTTGGCCCCCGGAGGGTATCTGTTTATCGGTCACTCCGAAACTCTTCAGAATATGAATGTGCCGCTTATCCCGGCAGCGACCACAGTCTATAAAAGGGTGCCGTAACCTGCGACTGTAACTCTACTGGTGTTTTGCTGTTCCGTCGTCGAGGTTCGCAGTTGTGTCTGCTTCCCGACGAAACTCCACATCATAGTAGGACTCGAAGGTTTTGCCGATCGGTCTGGTTTCCGGCAGCACATAGACAATGCCATAAGTCCCGGTAAAGGCCGGGCTCACGACATCGTTGTAGAAATTAGCCGCAACATTGATGCAACCCCAGGAAATACGATGGTCGAGCGGCCTTGGACTGGCCAGGCGGCACCCCTTGGGGTTATCAGGAGCCACCCGGTGCAGGGCAAGGGCAGCGTCGTAGTCCATCCAGAGGACATCCTTTCCGTGCGCACCGAGGCCCCGCGAGGCTACAAAGCGACCTGCCGGTGTGGTGCGATCCTCCGGGGGAATTTCCGACAATTTCAGGTCACCGATACCGGGGATGGTCTCGTCGCCTCGTGCCATTCCCAGCAGGGCCGGGGCCGCCCCACGAAGTCGTCCATCGGCATCGAACACAAAGACCCTGGCGTCAATCTTGTCTGCAATCACGAATGGCATGGCGTGATTGTCGCCTGAATCTACAACCCAATCTGCCACGTGCCGGGCGTCCTCGGACGCGTGTTCCCGTTCGAAAATCGCCCGTTTGTGGTGAGGCGCCTCGGCAGGTTGCTTCTCAGCAGTTGAGCCGGTTCCTGCCACTTGATTTGGTGACAATGAGTTGTCCGGGTTAGAGAATTGCGCAACGTTGCCTGCAACGGCAACCTGGCAGGCGATGAAACCGGCGGCCGCCAGACTGAGACAAAGCCCTTTTGCTATGCTCGCCGCGCGCGCGCTTCCGCAACCTTTTGTGTAACGCAATGCCGGCAAAGGGAACAGCCCGGTCCTTTTTCTATTCTTATTACATGATTGTTCGTGCCTGATCGGCATGTTTCTCTCGTCCGTTGAGATCAGTACTTGTCATGGCCGCTGAATGCGATAGATGTTTTATCCGTTGTTCCACTAAAGTCAATACAGAGGAGGCAGGTAAAATGAAAGTTGTGGCTGTCAATGGAAGCCCCCGAAAGGGCGGGACCACCGAAACTATGCTGGGTCTCATTGGTGTCTGACCCGTTGTCTAAGGGGTCTGACCCAATGCCGTTAACTTAACGGAAACTCAAGTCCTTTCGCTCCTTGATGAGTTTCGGGCTGGGGTAGGACCCACTACCGAGGATATTGCGAAGTTGGTAGATTGATGATTTTCAGTGAGGATATAAGTTTTTCCCGGCCAAAACAATATGATAAATGTCTTTGTCCCGATATCCGGCAATCCTGCCGCCATCGCCGTCGTACTGTGCGACCAGTATTGTTGTTTCTGGAGTGATATGGGATGGAAAAGAAGCAGTAAACCTATCGCGGGGGATCAACTCAAATCCCTGTTTATGTGGAATGCTCTTGAGTTGCCGCCATGTGCTCTGGCTCAACCGCAGCAACGTACTTATGATATGCGCCTTCCCTTCGTTTTTACAGTTCGATATGCAGTGTGGCTGGCCATAACGCATGTGCACTAGGGAGAAGACGGGTTTTTCTGAGTCAAAGTCCCTTTTGCCCCCTCCTGACGGGATATGAATGTTGCGGGTGCTTTTCGATCGCAGTTTTGTCAAATCCGCGCCTTCAACTTTTCTTCTTTTTTAAATATTTCTTGAGGCACTTCTCCATAGCATCGTGGGAGATTACCTCTCCTGGACCCGCATCTTTCCAGCATTTATCGCCGTGGGCTATTTCCATTAAGCGAATGGCGGAAAACTGGCCAAAAGCCTCGAATATTTCATCGAGGAATTCTACGGTATTTTGATCTATCGAGCTTGGATCAAATTCTGGATCGGCAGGAATACATCCTGCTCCATGCGGTTTATAGAGATGATATAGGACTGGGACAACAGGGCCGTAGTTCCACGCCTCGATGGAGTCTCCAAAAAGAGGTTTGCTACGCATTGCCAAGTTAATTCCCTGAGCATAGTAAACGAGTTTTTGGAGCTTGAGGTTTGATAATAATTCCTGATCTTCCTGCTGGGCTTTGAAAAGAAAGTAATTGGCTATGTCGAGAGCGGAATACTTAGGCTTCATGGCCTTCTCCTTTCCTTATTTTCTATGCATCCGTCTTCCCGAATAGATTATCTAAGGACCTTACACACTAAATTGGCGAATCGCAATAAGAATTTTAACCTATTACGGCATAAAGGCCCCATTGCATTAGCGAGTTTTCTACCTGGAATTCAGTATAAGTGAACACAAGGTGAAAGTCAAGTGCGAAAAAACAAGATTGCCAGATTTCTGACGGCCTGTTGGGTTTGTGAAAGATAACATCGCGTCCGGAAACGGGAAAGGCGGGAAAAAGGAGCATGGAGCGGTTTGAATGGGGTGAACAGGTCAAGCTCTGGTCACAAGGCTACAGATTTTACTTTTTCATGACCAGGGGTCATAGCTCCGCGTCGGCAATGAAGCCGAAGTTATCCACAGGAATAGTCGCAGGATGGAAGAAAACTGTGAACCCAAATTTAGAGACTTCATGAACTTCTGATGTAATGCCTTCGGGTAAGCCCGTGAATTCGATAGCTCGTGGTGGGATTCTCGCGGGTACACTGAATAGGACACGAAATGCGTTATTGGCGAACCGGATTATTAAAGGATGCCATGGAAGGCGTTCGTCAACTCGGATTCGCATAATATCATCCTTGAGTATGCTGATAACTTCTTCCGCCAGACCTTCAGTCTCACGAGAAGCAGTCTTCCCTGAAAGCCCGAAAAACTGCTCGGCAGCATGACGTTGACGATCGTACTGAGCAAGCACAGCCGCAAGCGTTGAGTCTTTTACATCGTAAGCTTGGAGCGTCTTTTCATAGCGTTTGAGGATTTGCTCGTTACGTCCGATGTTGTCAACGCCAGTTTGCACCTGTCGAAGAGACGATTCTACCCAAGCATTATGTTTCGCATTGCCTAGCCGCACTTTAAGGTTATCGTAACCGATATAAGCGGTCGCTATACCAGCAACTAATGGCAAGATGACCACGAAAAAGAACTGGATTGGATATGTACGAAATATCTCCATCCTCTGCCCTCGTTCAAACGGGTCGAATACCCCTGATTCCAAAGCTGTGAATCGATACGATCATAGCAGTCATAAGCTCAGAGACGACAAGGTGGAGGTAGTTCTCTTCCAGTATTCCCGACCTGAAGTGCTTTGATTAATTTCTGAATCTGCTTATCAAACACCGACAAGTCATTCTCCCAATTTGTAAAATTGGCAGCAAGTCGGATCATTAGCTCGCTTTTTTTCCCATTGACCCATTCTTTGCTGAAAAAATAACCATCTAAGTTAAGAGGAATAAGCACACGTACCTTTGCCTTCCTGTCTTTCATTAAGTCACGTTCCTTCTGAAATGCTTTATTGATTTCGTCGTCTACCCACCAACTAGTTAGTGAATGCTGCGAACAGCATAGCAAAACCTTATCCCAAAATTTAATGCCATGATCTATCTGTTCATATATATCATCGCCAGGCAGCATTTGGTGTTCATCTAACCAGCATCGTATGCCGCTACCCTGAAGGCAATCGTGAAGGGTTTGAGCAAATGTCTTATCTAAATGACTATAACTGATAAAACACGAATAAAACTGGATAGAGTTACCCTTTCGTAAGGGGAAGATCCGATAGAGAATGTCATTCACTTGCATCATACTCAAAACAGGATCATACAGCCTAATTAATTCTATTTCCCAATCATTTAGCCCACAACCGCGTAAAAATAGGTCGGAAATGTTACCTTTAGAAAGCCGAGCCGTATCCATCCCAACCATAGAAGGTCCAGCATGATTCAAAGTATCAAGCCCAATGACTCCTTGTAGATCAACACCAGAAAATGTGGACCTGCCAACTCTTGAAAACCCAACATCGGTCCCGTCGAGATTTGATCGAATAAAGTTTGTCTCAAAAAGTTGAGATTCTCTGAGGTTGGCTTCTCTGAGATTAGTCTCGCTAAACTGAACTCCATTAAGAACGGCGACATGGAGATTGACCCCACTAAGAATGGCTCTGTTAAAATTAGCTGCAGTGAGGTCAGTTTCCGATAGATCGGCCCCAGTAAGGTTTGCTGTGTTAAAATTAGCTCTGGTGAGGTAGCACTTGCGGAGGTTCGCCTTTTGAATAAATGCCCCGCTCAAATCGGCTTCGCGGAGGTCGGATGCCTGCAGGTCCGCTTCTCGGAGATCCGCCTGACTTATATCGGCACCTCGAATATCGGCTCCTCTCAGATCTGCTTTGAAAAGGTTTGCTCTGCTGAGATTGGCTCTGGCGATGCAGGCTCCGCAAAGGTTGGCACCTTTCAAATTAGCCTCGACTAGAATCGCCCTGTTTAGGTTAGCTCCATTGAGATCGGCTCCGCTGAGATCAGCTCTGCATAGGTCGGCATCGTTCAGATCGACGCCAGCGAGATTGGCCCCTCGGAGATCAGCCTTTTCCCCCACTGTTCCTATTAGCCAATTTCTATGCTGCTCCAAAACCGTCTGCAACTTTAGGAGCGCCATAATCGGTTTCCTTGTATTTGCCGTGGGCCGGGAATTGGATACGCTACTTACCTTTCCCCTTTCCCATAATGTTTCCAGGCGAGGAAGCCGTCAATAAAAATCTTCCCATTCTTTTCATGGATTGTGTCTTTCGGAAATATCCCGCGTGCAATATCGTCTTTTATCTGAGAGGGTTTCAGACCGTAATGCCCGGCCACGACTTCCAATGAAATCGGCGGATTCTGGGCATCGAGAATAAATGGAGTGCGTTCTGTAAGAAATTCGTTCTTCTCTATTCGCTCTATTTTTCCCTCTTTTGCGTATCCATCGAAGAGCTTGGAGGGCATTGGAAGAAGACCAAGCCTGAAAGCTACTTCGTTATCCTCTCGCTCTACAAGCTTGAGTAATTTTTTGTTCGCTGAAAATTCTTCCTCAATTTCCCTCACACTAGGGCGGAACGCACCCAAAGCACGGCAGATTTCATCACCACTCCCGCACCTTGCTTCCCGCTTTCTGCTGCCTGTTCCTGCTTTTTTACTCACTCCTGTCGTATGTCGTCTGCCCTCCGTCCTCCGTGGCGCGTACTGTTTGGCGAAAGCGCATCGTCAAGTTGCCCAGCGCCGGGCCGGAGGCGATCAGTTCTCAGTCCTCGCGCTTCGTGCAGCCCTCAAAGGTTATTGCACGGCCCTTGGTTTCGTTGATTTACTAAGTTCCTAACAACTCCCAATTCCTAATTCCTCATTCCTAATTGCTTTACATGCTCCCTGTTCCCGCCCACTTCTTAAATTGACATAAGCACTTCATATTATTCTTGCGCTACCATCTAAAAATGAAGTATAATGTTTGCGATAATCACGGGCACACGGAAAGTCCGTTCATACCACTCCTGCTCAAGCCGTCGGCGGGACGCTTGCGGGATGGCCGGGGTGACGGCCGCGTGACACCGACTGCAAAACTGGCTCAACAAGGATGTGCTCCCTTGCCCGATCAAACTATAAATCGGCTCTCTCTATCTGTGTTCATCAGTGTCTATCCGTGTCAGGATTTTGTTCTTTCTTTCCAGCTCCCCGCTCCCCGCTTTTGCTTTTCCACTCAGTCCTCCGTGGCGCGTACTGTTTGGCGAAACCGCATCGTCAAGTTGCCCAGCGCCGGGCCGAAGGCAGCGCGTACTGTTTGGCGAAACCGCATCGTCAAGTTGTTCAGCGCCGGGCCGAAGGCAGCGCGTACTGTTTGGCGAAACCGCATCGTCAAGTTGTTCAGCGCCGGGCCGAAGGCAGCGCGTACTGTTTGGCGAAACCGCATCGTCAAGTTGTTCAGCGCCGGGCCGAAGGCAGCGCGTACTGTTTGGCGAAAGCGCATCGTCAAGTTGCCCAGCGCCGGGCCGGAGGCAATCAGTCTTATTTCCTTGCTGTTTCCAAGATGTTTCTATGCAACACAAAAAACCTTGCAATCACAACTCCTTATCGATGGAAACAGCCGGCCTCGAAACCCCTGGTGTTTCCATCTGTTTCCATGGCGGATGAAAAACGAATATCGAACACAACTCACATTACTCTTCCCTCATGGAAACACGCAGCCAAGTGTTTCCACGATGTTCCGAAGGAGTTTCCATGGCCCTGAAAAAGATTAATGATGACGTACTCTTGCTGTTGATCCGGGAAGGAAACAGCCCGGCGGAGGCGGCGCGATATCTCGGAGTGGGTCGGGCAGCGGTCTGCAAACGCTTGAAGTCGCTGAAGGTCTCGATCGCCAGGGATGTCGCCCTTCGTTCTGCCGCCAGGCTCGTCGACCGGGGCATGGACGCCATGGCCCAGCTTAAAAAGATAAACGACTCTATCTCCTCCGAACTCGACCGCATAGAGGAAAGTGCAAGCGGCCTCACCGGAACGGACCGCGAAAAATTCCAGGAGCAGAGGCTGAAACACGTGGTCGAGATTCGGAAACAGTTGGGACTGATGCTGGACGTCTACCGTATCTATTCCGACTACCAGGAGGCAAAATCCTTCCGGCAGGCGGTGCTCGAAGCCATAAGAGAATGCGCGCCCGAAGTGATACCCCTCATCAGGCAAAAATTAATAGCGCTGCGCGGAATTCGAAGCGACATGGACATAGTTATGGAGCAGGAATAAGAATGCCGGCAAAAGAAAATACGGACAAATCGCTCGATGACTTTCTTGAAGAGTTCGATCTGGAATTCGGTCATTTGTACGAAAACGCCCCCGCTTCCCTTCGCCGATGGGCGGAAAAAACGCCCATCATCCTGGACGGGCGCCCGTTCAGCTTTCACCGGCACGAATACCTCATCACGCCCTACACCGACAATCATCCCCACGTTGTCGAAATCAAAGCGGCGCAGATGGGGTTGACCACAAAGGCCATGCTCAAGGCCATGTACGCTGCAAGATACCGGAACTTCCGGGGCATTCTCTACCTGTTTCCATCCAGGACCGATGTTACCGAATTCGCCAAAGGCCGCATAGACCCGCTCATCGAAGACAACCCGGACACCCTGGGCAAGTGGCTCCAGGAAACCGACAGCGCAAATATCAAGCAAATATGGAAATGCTTCCTCTATCTGCGCGGCATGAAGTCTCGCGTCGGTTTGAAGTCCATCCCTGTGGACTTCGTGATATTCGACGAAATGGACGAAGCCGCCCCCGGCGCCGTGGACATGGCAATGGAACGAATGAGCCACAGCGAGTTTGGCGAAGTGCTCAAGCTAAGCAATCCGACCCTGCCCGACTACGGAATCGACAAGGCTTTCCAGGAAACCGACCAGCGATACTGGCTGCTCAAATGTGAGAAATGCGGTGAATACACCTGCCTGGAAGATGCGTTTCCCGACTGCCTGGTTGAAATCGGCGGCAGGGTCATCAGGGCATGCAGGAAGTGCAAAGCCGAACTCAACCCTTCAGTCGGGCAATGGGTTGCCAAACATCCGGGCGTAACCGAAAAACGCGGATATCACTATTCCCAACTGTTCAGCCACTACGTCGATCCGGCCGATATTCTCCACCAGTTCCGGACCTCCAACAACCTGACCGAATTCTACAACCTCAAGCTCGGCATGGCTTACGTCAAAGCCGCTAATCGCCTGACAGTCCAGGAGGTCCTCGCGCTGTGCGGCGAGCATGAAAACGCCTCCTCGGACCACGGCCCGTGTTCGATGGGTGTCGATCAGGGCAAGATTCTGCATGTAGTAGTTGGAAAGCGCGAATGGCAAAGGGCCGCAAGGATCGTTCATATCGGCGCATACGACGCCTGGGAGGAACTGGATAGGCTCATGAAGATTTTCAACGTGGGCCGCGCCGTCGTTGACGCCTTGCCGGAGACCAGGAACGCGCGGGCTTTTGCTGAGCGTCATAAGGGAAAGGTTTTCCTCAGCTATTACAGTGAACATCAAAAAAGCGGCTACAGGTGGAACGATGGCGATCTGACCGTCCATAGCAACAGGACCGAGTCAATGGACGCTTCGCACGATGAAATAGCCGCAGCGCGCATAGTGCTCCCGAGATATTGTGAAATGACGCAGGAGTTCGCCGGTCACCTGGCCAATGTAGCCGAGAAACTCGAAGAAGACGAACAAAACGGCTCGAAGCGCTATGTCTACGTTAAATTGGGGCCGGACCACTTCAGGCATGCATTCAACTATGAAGCCATGGCGCGGCAATTCGGCGGCGCAGGCAGATTCGCCGGCAACGACCTGAGCTAATGCCGGATCGGGTTCATGATTGAGCTGGGATAAACCCAGTCCCTGCGCAGGGGAGGGCTGCGCCCTCACAAAAGATCGGGCGCCGGACTAGATGCATCGCATGAGGTTACCGCGTCAAGCGCGGGACCCGAAACATAGTGAGGGTCCGCCCTCCCGATACATCTCTTATGAAACTTCGTACGAGGAGGATAAACTGGTGGACACAACAAAAATAAAAGCTCGATTTAACGGCGTGGGAGCCCGCTCGGGCTGCACGGATCTGGACACTGGGCGCGATTATCTGCGCATTTGCGGCGGAGTTGCCTGGCCCTTTAATGGCAGACCGGGTTTTGTAGTCTTGATCGGGGAGCCGTTCCGCGATCTGCGGCAACACGATCCTCCTGTTTTTTACGGTCTGGCTGAATCCAGACACAGAAATGATGATGACATGCTCTCCAAATGCGTAGAACTGGCGTCCATCGTCGATGCATGGTACTCAAACACCACCCGGCAGGCGCAATATATTCCGCTGCATCAGTTCAATCTCAGGCAGGAACAGAACAACCTCGGCAGAATTCAGCTTCTCAACGTCCCCATGTTGTCCGACGGCGACGCCGCCCAGCTCTTTTCTTACGCAGAAGCGGAGCTCGATAAAAGAACGCAGGGAGGGCGCAAAACGGTCTTCCTGGCAGAGTGCTCTCAGGTCCAGGCTGCCCTCCAGAAGGTCCCCGAACGATGGACCAGCCCTGAAGCGATACTGAAGCTGCCGGAAGTAACAGCGCTCTACTACGCATTGGGAGCAATGTTTTGTTTTCCATTCACGGTTCCCTCGCGAGAGCCGGCCACCCTCCGGACAGATTATGACATATTCGGGGAGACGCCGGTGCGCAACGCACCGAACATTGACTATTAGCCGCCTGGCGCTTTTCACTCAGTCCTCTCGCCAGTCTTGACACCGGCCGGACTGAATAGAACAAAGGGAGGCTGGATGAGACAATCAGGACTGAGATGTGAGGACTGAGTAAAGTCCTTAGCGCTTATTTTCCGGATGCAGCGCAAAATCTGCCAAAACCAGCAGGGTCATGGCTTCCAGGACCGGGACGATCCTTGGAATCGCCGAAATATCGTGGCGGCCTCTTACGTTGATGATTGCCGGTTTGCCGCTCGAATCCACCGTACGCTGCGGTTTGGAGATCGATGGAATCGGTTTTACTGCGGCCCGTATTACGATCTCCATACCGGTAGAGATCCCTCCCAGAATTCCGCCTGCGTGATTTGACTCGTAGCCGTCAGGAGTAATCGGATCGTTGTTCTGGCTGCCGAGCATTCCAGCCGCCCTGAATCCTTCCCCTATCTCGATCCCTTTGACGGCGCCAACCGACATGATTGCGGCTGCCAGTCTGGCGTCAAGTTTGTCGAATACAGGTTCGCCAAGTCCAGGAGGACAACCTCTGGCGCGAATCTCAACAATTCCACCGGCAGAGTCACCGTCCGACCTGATCTCTTCGAGCCGCGAAAGCATCTCTTGAGCCGCTCGCCGGTCCGGGCAGTAGAGCGGATTTCTATTTATTTCGTCCAGGTCGAAATCTCTGCATTCAACTCCTGCAAGGGCGAGGGTAAAAGCCTGGACGAAAATCCCCTGTCCGCCCAAAAACTTACGGGCGACTGCTCCTGCCGCAACCCTGGCTGCGGTTTCCCGTGCCGAACTCCTGCCTCCGCCCCGCCAGTCTCTCAAGCCGTATTTCTGCTCGTAGGTCCTATCGGCGTGGCCGGGCCGGTAGAGTTGCGAGATTTCCGAGTAGTCGTTGCTGCGCACGTCCCGATTGTATAAGACCAGGCAGATCGGGGTCCCTGTGGTCAGGCCTTCGAAGGTCCCCGAGAGGACCTCAACTGTATCGGATTCAGTCCGTGGCGAAGTGAACGCTTTGCCCGGCCTCCTGCGATCCATGTCTTTTTGAATATCTTCATTGCTCAGGGAGATACCGGGCGGGCATCCGTCGATGACCGCGCCCAGCGCCTTGCCATGGGATTCACCCCACGTGGTTACCGAAAAAAATCGCCCAAAGCTGTTGCCCGCCATAATACCTCACTTCGTTTGAGGGCTGGGGGTCGCGGGTGCGAATCGAAGACGACCCGTGACTTGCGACCCTGTTTTTACGATACTGTTTTGTGCAAAATCAATTCATTATATTATAATAAGATGGATTAGACAGAAGACTTTCCTTATCTTTGATGGGATGCGGATTTCGGATTCCGCTGAGATGGACGGTCGGATTCCGACTCTTGATCCCGGCGCTAAAGCCTGCCGGGCTGATGTACTGGCGAAGTGATGCAGGGCCGGAATGACCAGGCCTGCGGAAAGGTATTTTCGGAATGAACTTAATGAGGGAATTGGGATGAGTGATTATCATCCAGATTACTGGGAGGGCGTTGAGGAGCAGGTCGAACAGGAAGTTGAAGTGCCTCCCGTGTACAAAGTCTTGCTGCACAACGATAACTATACGACTATGGAGTTCGTCGTTGAGATTCTGCGCCAGGTCTTTCATAAAAATACCGTTGAAGCGACCCGGATAATGCTCCTGGTCCATAAGACGGGACACGGCGTATGCGGAGTTTTTAGCGAAGATGTAGCTGAAACCAAAGTAGAAATCGTGCACCACCTGGCTAAAAAGAGCGGGTTCCCGTTAAGGTGCACTATGGAAGAAGCATAAAATGATAAATAAAGAGCTTGAACTCACATTTGCGGCGGCAATTAAGGAAGCAAAAGTTCGCCGGCATGAATTCTTCACATTGGAGCACATTCTTTACGCCGTTCTTCACGACGTGACCGGCAGACGCATACTCTTCCAGTGCGGGGCGGATCTCGATAAGCTCAAAGAGCGCCTGGAGAAATATTTCGACGAGCGTTCGGAAAAACTGCCCGAGGGTGTCGAACAGGACCCGATACAGACGCTGTCTGTTCAGCGCGTATTACAGCGAGCGCTCATGCACGTGCAGGGAGCGGAGAAGAAGGAAGTGGACGCAGGCGATATTCTTGCGACCATGTTCTTCGAGGAGAACTCCTACGCGGTCTATTTCCTGAAATCTCAGGGGATCTCGCGGCTCGACGTACTTAGCTATATTTCTCACGGCGTCTCGAAGGTCCCGGACCCGGAAGAAGGGGAGTATCAATCCATTTCTCAGGATCAGCCGGCCCGCAAGGGAGGTGCTTTGGAAAGCTTTACCGTGAATTTGATAGACAAAGCGCGCCAGGGTCTGATCGATCCGCTGATCGGTCGTGACGATGAGATTTTGAGGACGCTCCAGATACTGGGCAGGCGAAGCAAGAACAACCCCATTTTTGTAGGAGACCCCGGGGTCGGTAAGACCGCCATAGCGGAGGGGCTTGCTCTCAGAATCCATAATAAGGAGGTCCCGCCTGTTTTTTTCAAGGTCGAGATTTTTGCTTTGGATATGGGGGCGCTTCTTGCCGGAACCAAGTTTCGGGGCGATTTCGAAGCGCGTCTCAAAGGCGTTCTCGGCGAACTCAAAAAGAAGCGCGGTGCGATCCTTTTCATAGACGAAATCCATACAGTAGTGGGGGCCGGGGCAACTTCAGGAGGCTCCATGGACGCTTCAAACATCCTCAAGCCGGCCTTGGTGGCGGGAGGACTGCGCTGCATCGGTTCTACGACCTTCGAAGAATACAAAAACCACTTCGAGAAAGACCGGGCGCTGAGCCGACGATTTCAAAAAGTGGAGATTCGCGAACCTTCGGTCGACGAGACTTACCGGATACTTCAGGGGCTGCGCCCCTATTATGAAGAGCATCATGGGGTGAGGTACACGGACGGGTCGCTAAGAGCGGCCGCAGAACTGGCCGGCAGGTACATAAACGACAGGTATTTGCCTGATAAGGCAATTGATGTTATCGACGAAACCGGCGCAAGTCTTCGGCTGAAAAAGGACAAGCGTGTGCGAAGAGTTGTCGGGGTGCGCGATATCGAGACCGTGGTGGCGAGGATTGCGCGAATTCCGGCCCGAAGCGTCACATCTGCCGATCAAATCAGGCTGCAGAGCCTCGAAGATGAGCTCAAGGGAGCAGTTTTCGGACAGGACCAGGCGATCAAGATGCTGGTAAGAGCCATCAAACGGTCGCGAGCAGGCCTGCGAATTCCGGAGAAACCCATCGGCTCGTTTCTTCTAATCGGTCCCACAGGGGTAGGTAAGACTGAGGTGGCCAAGCAGCTTGCCAGGATTTTGGGAAACAGTTTCTTGAGGTTCGACATGAGCGAGTACATGGAAAAGCACACTGTCTCGAGGCTGGTGGGCGCTCCCCCGGGGTACATCGGGTTCGACCAGGGAGGGCTTCTCACGGATGCAATCCGCAAGCAGCCTTACACGGTCCTGCTTTTGGATGAAATAGAGAAGGCCCATCCGGACCTGTTCAGCATCCTGCTCCAGGTGATGGACCACGCCACGTTGACCGACAATAACGGCAAGAAGGCGGACTTTAGAAATGTGATTCTGCTCATGACATCCAACGCGGGCGCAAGGGAGATGAACGCTCCGTCGATCGGATTCGAAGGTGGAGAGCGGCAGGACACTAGAGTGGCAAAGGGATTGAAGGCGGTTGAGAACCTATTTAGCCCGGAGTTCCGAAATCGCCTCGACGGCATCATTCCTTTCAATGGCCTGAGCATCGGGATAATGGAGCAGATTGTAGACAAATTCCTGGCCGAGATTGAAGAACAGCTCGCGGAGAAAAACATCCGATTCGAGCTTAGCGCCGATGCAAGGAGGTGGCTGGCCGAGTCCGGTTATGACTCCAATTTTGGCGCGCGCCCGCTCGCAAGATTCATCCAGTCCGAGATAAAGGACATACTGGCTGATGAAATTCTTTTTGGAAAGCTGGTCAAGGGCGGACGTGTAAGGATTTACAGGCCGGATGAAAAGACTGGCGCGGGGACTGGTGGCCAAAGTACCGAAGACCTGAGTACGGAGAATCTCATATTCGAGTTCCCCGACAAGAACCTCGTGCGTAACGTCGAGACGGTTACGGGAGAAGGGTGAATCAGGACTGAGTGCTGAGGACTGAAAAAACACCGTACTACTTGCTCAGTCCTATATCGGTCGTGGTTACTCCGTCCTCAGCACGCAGTCCTCAGTCGTGGTTTTTTGCTATGCCGCTTTATCAACTGACAGAGGAACTGCTGTTTCCGCATCCATCACTTGCCGACCCAATAGGTATTCTGGCCATTGGGGGCGATTTGTCGCCGCAGCGCCTCCTTCTTGCCTACACTCACGGGATCTTCCCCTGGTATCAGGACCCGAGCCCGATACTGTGGTGGTCGCCCGACCCGAGGCTGGTGCTGTTTCCCGGTGAAATCAGAATATCCCACAGCCTCAGACGCGTTTTAAAGAAGGAGATTTTCACCGTTACGGTGAACCATGCGTTTGGCGAGGTGATCCGCGCATGCGCCCGCACTCGCGAAGAGACCTGGATAACACGGGAAATGATCGATGCTTACGTGGCGCTTCACCAGCTCGGGTATGCGCATTCATTTGAAACGTGGCATGAAGGAATGCTGGTGGGAGGACTTTACGGGGTTGGTCTGGGCAGGGCATTTTTTGGCGAATCGATGTTTTCGACCATGAGTGACGCTTCCAAAGTTGCGCTGGTCCACCTTGTAAACTACCTGACCGGTCTGGGCTTCGACTTCATTGACTGCCAGACCGCGACCGGACACCTAAAAAGGCTCGGCGCCAGGGAAATCCCGAGGAAAGATTTTCTGGAAAGGCTTGCAAAAGCGGTGAACCCTCACTACGTTTCGGGTTCGCGCTATACGCATAACATGTTGTGACGCGTATAGTTCGGCGCCCGATCGTTTGTGAGGGCCAGAGTGAATTGAATAGCGAACAGGACTGAGGACTGAGAACTGAGAACCGACAACTAACAGACTGCTCTGATATGATTGAAAAAGTGATAATTGTTGGTGCAGCCGGACGTGATTTCCACAACTTCAACGTGTACTTCAGAGGTAATCCCCGCTACAGGGTGATCGCATTCACAGCCGCTCAGATACCCAATATCGAGGGCCGGACTTATCCTCCCGGACTTGCAGGAGAATTGTACCCGGAGGGGATCCCAATATATCACGAACGGGAAATGACAAGGCTCATTCGCGATTACCGAATCGACCTTGTGGCTTTTTCCTACAGTGACGTTTCATACGCGGAAGTGATGCACAAAGCGGCCATGGCTATGGCCGAGGGGGCCGATTTCATACTCCTGGGCGCCACCTACACGATGCTCAAGTCGAGCAAACCCGTCATAGCGGTCTGCGCGGTCAGAACCGGCGCGGGAAAGTCCCAGACCACCCGCAAGGTCGCAGATATACTTAAACGGCATCTGGGCAAAAAGATTGTCGTCGTCCGTCATCCCATGCCCTACGGAGATCTTAAAAGACAAGTGGTCCAACGCTTGTCCGCCCCTGCGGATTTCGAATCGAACAAATGCACTATTGAGGAGCGCGAGGAATACGAACCTTTGATCGAAAGGGGAATAACCGTATACGCTGGAATAGACTACGGCCTGGTCCTGGAGCGGGCAGAATCGGAAGCCGACATCATAATCTGGGACGGGGGCAACAATGACACTCCGTTTTACTTCCCCGATCTTCATATAACGGTGTTCGACCCTCACCGGGCGGGCCATGAGCTGCTCTACTACCCGGGGGAAACCAACATGATCATGGCCGATGTTGCCGTGATAAACAAAGTTGACACAGCCTCGCCGGCCAACGTCGAGACGGTGAAAAGAAACATTGTCGAAAGCAATCCGGATGCAACGATAATCCTTTCCGAATCGCCGATCCTCGTGGATAATCCCGAGCGCATCCGGGGCAGGCGGGTGCTGGTTGTCGAAGACGGACCTTCGATCACTCACGGCGAAATGCCCTTTGGCGCAGCAACAATTGCAGCCCGCAAATTCGGGGCCGCAGAGATCGTGGCCGCAAAGCCATTTGCGGTAGGATCGATCAGGGAGGCATTCGAGCGCTGGCCCCTCATCGGAAACCAGTTGCCCTCGATGGGCTACTCCGCGCAGCAGATAAGCGAGCTGGAAGAAACGATAAACCGCGCCGACTGTGACCTGGTGCTCTATGCAACTCCCGCCGACCTCAGGAACCTCCTTCACATAAAGAAGCCTGCGATCCGGATTGGCTATGAATACAAGGACCACGGTCCGCCATATCTAAAGGACGTGATCGAGCGGAGACTCGAGAAAATCGGTGAACAATGAACAGAAAATACGGACCGTGAACGGGCATTCATCGACTATAGACGATCGTCCCATCCTCCTGGTCGCGCTCGGCGGCAATGCTCTTATCCGCAAAGGCGAGAGCGGGACGATAGAGGAACAGTTCAGAAACATTTCGGTGCCCGTTTCACAGATTGCGCGCCTCACGGAGAAATATCGCGTCATTATCACTCATGGAAACGGACCGCAGGTCGGACATCTTCTCCTGCAGCAGGAATGCTGTCCTGAAGTTCCCAGGCTCCCGCTTGAAATCCTGGTGGCGCAGACCCAGGGGCAGATCGGCTACATGATCGAATCCACGCTCGACAACGAACTGACCGCTATGCAGGGAGATCATCAGAACTTGATCGTGACGGTACTCACCTATGTTTTGGTAGATGAGAACGACCCGGGCTTCCGCACGCCGACAAAGCCGATAGGACCAGCATTCTCTGAAGATGCCAAATCCTCGCGGCTCTCATATCCGACGGTGAAGACAACCAGGGGAATAAGAAGGGTGGTGGCATCTCCGCGGCCCGTCACTATTATTGAAAAGCGAGAAATCAAACGGTTGATCGAAATGGGATTCATCGTGATCGCGTGCGGAGGAGGGGGAATTCCGGTCATCCGGCATGGGAGGGCTTTTCAGGGGGTGGATGCGGTAATCGACAAAGACCTTGCCAGTGCGAAACTTGCCGAAGAGGTCGGGGCGGACTCGCTTATAATCGCCACAGACGTTGAAGGGGCTGCAATTTCATACAACACGCCGGCCGAGATGTTTCTGCGTAAAATGAGTGTAGACGAAGGGGAGCGCTACTTGGGCGAAGGGCAATTTCCGCCGGGTTCGATGCGGCCAAAAGTGGAGGCTGCACTCCAGTTCATCAAGGCAGGTGGGAACCGCGCCGTGATCTGCTCGATTGACTCAATTGAGGCGGCTTCAACTGGAAACGCGGGGACTCAAGTGATCGGAAGTTAGAAACTCAAAACTGTCTTATCAGCTTCCTCCGCAGATTTACCACGAAATCCTGCGTATTGGTCAGAATGGACCTTGCGGTTAGAGATCCCCTGTCGGCCAACTTGTTCGCCGCAAACTCGGACATATCTACGACGAAGAAATATACGGGGCGGACCGTGCCGTCATGCATCACCCTGTATGAAGGGGTCATGTTTCCGACCGCAATGGAGTGAAGTTGGGTGGCCATTGCGATCACGGTGGTCGCCTTTCGAGTGAGTGCCCGCATCCTGTCCTGGGCCTGGCTGGAATCCACGACCACGTCGGGCAGTGGGCCGTCATCCCTGATGGAGCCCGCAAGCACGAATGGGACAGCGCGCCGAACAAGAGAAGCCATGATCCCGTCTTTGAGTATTCCGCTTTCAACGGCAGCTTTTATCGATCCGGTCTCCCTGATCCGGTTGATCGCATCCAGGTGCATGTAATGGCCTAACGGGGCGTGTTTTTTTGTGTAGATGTCCTGTCCGAGCGCGGTACCGAACAGAGAGGCCTCGATATCGTGGGTCGCAAGGGCATTTCCGGCGAGCACCCCGTGGACGAACCCTTGATCAATAATAGCTACCAGAGAGTCTCGCGAGTCCTTATCGAAGGCCACCGCCGGGCCCAGCACCCAAAGCAGGAACCCGTTTTGGCGGTCGTGTTCGAGCAGGTTATAGAGTTCGTCGTAATCGTATGAGAAGGAGGTCTCGCGCGAGACCCCGGTGCGGAAGGCAAACTTTTCGCAGGCCTCGCGTTCCCATCCAAAAGCCTCCGTATGGACTAAAACGCCGTCTTCGCCGTTCTCCCGCCGGCCGCACGCTACGAGGTCTCCCGGTTTAAGCCGCCGGAATTCGCGCACTTCGATAATGCCGGCGGCCTGGAGCACGGCGACGCAGTCCATGCGCGAGTCTGCTGCCAGGACCCATTTCCCCTTTTGGACCTGGAAATACTCAGGGTAAATCGAGGTCGCGTGGTACCCTTCCGGCGCTGCACCGGCCTTGTCGACTTCTTTGAATTGAACCACGGGGGCGTCGTTGAAGGGCGGCACGGCAAAATCCGGCGGGCTAAATTCAGGCAGCTTAAATGATGACATTTTAGTCCCCGACAGTCAGTAGTGAATAGAAAAAGAATTTACGCCTCATTTGTTGGCATCTGGTGAAGACATGCTTTACCTCATTTCCCATGATAACCGCCCGGGCGAAAAATTCCTCCTCTCCGAATCGGAAACTACAAGTGTCCAATCCGGAGGTTTCCGGATGGACACTATTCTAAGCTTTCGCTGAATTTGTTCAACTCAAATCGGGACTGGGAGAAAGGACTGAAGAGTCAGGGCTGATACCAAGTTGCGCTAGAAAAAATAAAAGCTCCATTCACAAAATCCCCCCTGCGCAAAACACGAATTACACGGCAGGAGAGACAAAAAAAGGCAGGGCCATTTAGAATCGACCCTGCCGACAGAGAGCATCCCCCCAAAGAGGGGACGTAAAACTTCAACCCCCAACAATACCCACCTTCATCCAACTGAATTTACCCACAGAATATTTTGGTAATAAGTACATCCCCAGCCGGCTGTATCGTCGGTATGGGCAAGGACTATGCCACCTGGGCATTGCGCCAGGGCGCTGTTCATAAATCATTGTTTTTACAAACAACATTAGATTGGCGATGAAGCGCGGCCTCCCTGCCGACCTTTCTGAATGTGTAAACTATTCCGACGCCTTGCCGGCAGCACCGGCGCCATGCCACAGCAATATGTGCGATATCGGTAAGTTATGCCGCTTTTTGAAAACGTAAACTTTGCCGACAAGGAGATGTCTTTCCATGGACGGGTGAGCAAACGAAAGGTTAATCCGCAGGGCGTCGGAATTATTTACACATTGGGAACGAGGATCAAATTATTATGGTACAACATTTTAGAGAAGGATGTCTTGGATTCACGTCGGAAAACCTTACATATTTCGGAGAAATCAGGCATCGAAGATTCGCCATCAAAGATAAGGATAATAATAATATAAACTACTTAGCACGATACTTGCTTACATAATAGAGCGGCGAATTATAATCCTTAAACGACTGGTTATGGATAGGAATCAAGTGATGGCGTCTCTTACGGTCGTTTTCAGGACAGAGGAAGACCGTGCTGTTGAATTTCGATCATTTTTTCCGGCAGCACGGACTGCTAAAAGGGTCTTCCGTCTAAAGGCGGCAAGCTGATAGACCAGATTAAGACCGGATATTTCAGGGCAGGCTACCGGGGCAATTTTGTCAGAAAGGACAGCAATTGAGAAGGACCGGTTTCTTCGCGCATTTTCTTTCACTTTTCTCTCGCCTGGTCCTTGTTCTCGTTATGATTTTTTCGTCATCTGCAACCGGCCTTGCAGTGCCCATAGATTCGATCGGGGAGCCAGAGGTCCACGGCACCGAGCCGATTGCAGTACCTCCGAACCTCAACCCGCCTGTGGTCAAAATCCCCGATTCGCAGGTGCATATGTTTATAAGAGAAGGGCAAAGCAGCCGGTTCGAACTGTTCTTCATAGACCTAAGATACGGCTGGGACTTGGTGGATTTCGAGTTCTACAAGGCCTGGTGTCTTAGCAAGAACAAGCCGCTGCGCAGGAATGCTCTTCACAGGGTAAGACTCTACAACTACTATAGTCCGAGTCTTCCGCCTGAACTGAGAGGAACCAGATGGAACCAGATCAACTACATCATCAATCATAAGAACGGACCCAAGCAAGCCGTACAAGATGCTATCTGGCATTTCACAAACGGTGAGAAGCCGGAGAAACTCAGCAGGGAAGCGGCCCAGCTTATAGAAGAAGCGAATCTCAAGGGGAAGGATTACATCCCTCGAGAAGATGATCTAGTGGCCGTGGTTTGTGTGCCCGAGAAGGGGGAACAGCCGGTGTTCATGGAGTACAAGATCCCCCAGGCGGTCACTTTCGATGTTGCTCCCGCAGCTTTCACTCCGCCGGCGGTTATGGAGGGAGGCGCCTCGTTCCCTTACCTGATCGCGCTGGCTCCTCTTGGCGCCCTTGGCCTCGTAGTCTCCTCAAACGGCCACAACACACCCAAACCTCCACCTCCCCATCCGCCTCACGACATCCCCGAGCCTTCCAGCCTGGTTCTATTGGCCATGGGGATCGGCGCCATACTGATCGCGCGCAAGCACACGCGCAAAGGCTGCTAACGCGGGGACCCGGAGATCGGGGAAAAATCGTCATTCGATCGAACTTGCTTTTGCCTTATTATTTTCCCGTCAGGTGTCCTGGCGACATTTCTTGAAGGGGGTATTTTGGCCGGATTGTTTTTTGCCGGCTGTTTGATCGTTTCGGCCTGACCGTTGTTTATTTCAGGGCTGTAGGGCGACTCCTTTCCGCTTGCGGTTAAGGATGTTATTACAAAAAAGTAGGTTTTTCCCTCATCGAGGTTTTTGATAACAACCCTTGAAACAAACCTCCCTTTTACCCGGAGCATGTGTGAATACTTGCCTGATTCGGTACCGTAGTGAATTTTGTAGCCCGCAACAGAACGCTGGGGGCTGGGGTCCCAGGCCAATGTGACTGAGGCGGCCCACGCGGAAGAAATACAAAGGTTAAAAGCCAAAAGGAAAAAGGCAAAAGGCAATAGGACAGACGCCGGACCACGCGTGACCTTAGCCGGCTGTAGTGCGGGGTGGTAACGCTCTTTTGCGCGTTCGCCGTTCTTTCGCGATCCCCTATGGGCAGGATCGTTCCAAGCCCGTCTTCTGACTAAACAAATCATCTTTTGTTTCTCCACGTTTAGCATCTTACTCCCTGTTTGTTTATCTTTCCATGATAGTTGGGAATTCAATTTTTCCAGCACGCTCTGAATTTGCTTTCGAAAAATATTTCAAATACCTGGACTGAAAACAATACTAAAACTTGACCTTATTGGGCTAAATCCATTAATGTTCGTGAAACCGATTCCCCTTATGAATTCCGGCGTGTTCTGACTTAAATTCCCGTTCCCGATCTCGGGATGATCCCGGTTTTTGATTCAGGGGCCTGGTCCTGACGCCCGGTCCCGGTTCAAAAGCACAGCAGAGATGACGTACTGCAGGGATAACATGCTGCCGGAATGACGAGAAGAAAGATCGTTATGGCTTATTATCCATCTGAGCCGGGGAACCGCCCGGATACGGACGCCGGGTATCGGGTGTCTGATGCCGGAAAGACCGATACCCGCCCGATGACCTCTACCCGTTACCCTGCGCCAGTCTGCTGGAGCATTCGAAGAAAACTGCTGGCGGTTACGATGCTGCTGTTTCTATCAGCAGGCGCTGTGATCGTTGCATTGGGGTTGGAAGGCCGCAGGGAATTGATCTGGAAGGCTCAATCCGATGCTCTCATGTTGGTCGAGAGTCTGGCGGCCCAGCATGAGCTAATCACTACTGAGGCGGAGTTCCTGCTGAGTACTCTGGCCCACACGCCGGCGGTGCAAAATATTGACCCCACTGCCTGCAATGAACTCTTCCGCGATCTGAACAACCTGCATCCCTTCTTTTTAGAAATTGCAGCGGCAAAGGGTGACGGTTCGCTCTTTGCCGCTTCCAGGCCCTTCGACCCCGGCGCCGTCTGCTGCGATCCTGAGCTCATAGCGGATACGATTCGGACCATGGAGTTCTCGGTTAGCGCACTTCGCCACCAGGAGCCTCCTGATGATCCGACAAGCTCCGGAGCGCCTCAATCCGGCACTCCCTCATCTCCCCGACCTCTCGATTCGATTGAATTCTCCTACCCCGCCCATCTCGACCAGAGCAGTCAGGGAAGTGCGGTTGCAATTGTATACGGCAGTTTAAGTACCGATGAATATGCCCGGATGCTGGTCAAGACACCTTTGCCCGAAGGTTTTACGGTAAACATCACGGACAGAGGCGGCACGCGGTTGATAAGGCTGCCCCACAATGAAAACATCCTTCCCGGCAGGCCTGTCTCGCGCGATGTGTTCGGGATAATCTCGGGCGAATCGAAGCGGGGAACCTACGAGCGAGCCGGCGAGGATGGGATAAACAGGATCTATGCCTTCAAACAGATAAGGTTAAAGAAATCCGGCGTCGTTTTGGAAAAGAGGCGGAATGAAGCAGACCAAAAGGGGGGGATTGAGGGTCCGCCCTCACAAAGGATCGGGAGCGGACTATACGCATCACCCCCTGCAATGCCGAAAGCGGGGGACTCGAACCAGCGTGAGGGGCCGCCCTATATCTATATTATCGGAGGCATTCCCAGGGACTTGGTAGTGCGGCAGGCCAACCTCGGGATGTGGCACAATCTAATGGTCCTGGGAATAATAATGATCTCCGTGTTTGCCCTGACACTATATTTTGCAAACATCACGATCGCAAGGCCGATCGGCAAACTGGCGGCGGCGGCCCGCAGGATCGCCGTGGGACAGATGGGCGCACGGACCGGTCTGCCCTACACGCAGGATGAGGTTGGATCGCTGGCTCAATCTTTCGACGGTATGGCGGGTTTGCTCGAAAAAAGACTCATCCTCATGAAGACTGCTGAGGAGGCCCTGGAAAAAGCTTACGGAGATTTGGAAAAGCTCGTCCAGGAGCGCACCTCCCAGCTTTCGCTCTCAAATGACGCTCTGAGGCTTGAAGTTTCGGAACGCAAACGGGCCGAGGAGGCTCTCCGCAGAAGTGAGGAGCTGTATAGGTCGCTTTTTGAAAATATGCTTGAAGGATTCGCCCACTGCAGAATGATCGTAGATGGCGAGCGTCCGGTTGACTACATCCATCTCAATGTCAACAGAGCCTTCGAGACCCTGACAGGGCTAAGGGATGCGGCCGGCAAGAAAGCATCCGAGGTCATTCCGGGCATAAAGGAATCCGATCCAGGATTTATCGAGACTTGTGGCAGGGTGGCATCTACGGGCATCCCGGAGCAATTCGAGATTTATCTGGTAGCCCTGAAAATGTGGTTTTCCATCTCCGCATACAGTCCTCAGAAGGGATACTTCACAGCAGTCTTCGACGTAATCACCGAGCGCAAACTCGCCGAAGAAGAGCGCATGCGCCTGGCAGCCGCCGTCGAGCAGAGCGCGGACGCAGTTATAATAACCAATACAAAATGGGTTATAGATTACGTCAATCCGGCTTTTACAGCTATAACCGGCTACAGCGCCAAGGAAGCCGTCGGCCAGCCTTTGCGCATACCGAAAAAGGAGGACCAACATCTGCTGGCCCTCTACAGAGAAATCCGAAAAACGCTCGCCGGAGGCGAGACATGGTCTGGACGTTTCACCAATGTAATGAAAGACGGTTCGTCATATGAGACTGAGACCGTGGCATTTCCGGTTCGCCACAAGACCGGGGCGGTGATCAGCTATGTGAGCATCCACCGGGACGTCACCCGCCAGTTAAAGCTTGAAAAAGACCTTCGCCAGGCGCAGAAAATGGAAGCCATCGGCACCTTGGCGGGGGGGATCGCCCACGACTTCAATAACATCCTGGCGGCAATAGTCGGATACACGGAAATGGCCAGGCTCAGGCTCGAGCCCGAAGATCCGCTGCGTCGCAATCTCGACCAGGTGCTGAAGGCCGGCGCCCGGGCAACGGAGCTGGTGAAACGCATCCTTGCCTTCAGCCGCCAGACCGAACAGAGTCATCAACCAGTGCATATCGCCTCCGTCGTAAAAGACGCGCTCGCACTGCTGCGACCGTCACTGCCCGCAACTATCGAAATTCAAAAAAGGATATCGCTTTCTGCGGACCAAGGAGTGATTTTCGCTGATCCAACCGAAATCCAGCGGGTGGTCATGAATCTTTGCACCAATGCGGCCCATGCCATGCGCGCCAGAGGAGGAGTTCTGCTCGTCGCGTTATCTAATGTAAAGATAGCGGAGCCTTGCGGGTGGAAGGCCGAGAACGAAGGGCAGGCTTCCGACGTGTTCCATCCGACGGCCGGCACCCGCGCGGACATCTACCCTCCGTTGGCGCCCGGCTCTTATGTTCGTCTTGAAGTAAGCGATACCGGCGACGGTATGGCCCCGGAGGTCATGGAGAGGATTTTCGATCCCTACTTCACCACCAAGAAAGTCGGTGAAGGAACGGGACTGGGGCTTTCGGTAGTCCAGGGAATCGTGAGGACCTATGGCGGCGAGATAACGGTGCATAGCGAGCCGGGTAAGGGGGCTACCTTCGAGGTGTTTTTTCGGGGCATAGAAAATCAGATCCAGGTCGAGGCCGAGACGAAGGCAGCTCTTGCGGCCGGGGGCGAACGAATACTATTTGTCGACGATGAAAAGGCCCTTGCAGAACTGGGAAAGGAACTGCTGGAGTCTCTTGGCTACAAAGTCATTGCAACAACCAGCAGCATAGAGGCCCTGGAAACCTTCAAATCGGACCCTTACGCATTCGATCTAGTAATAACCGATATGACCATGCCAGGTTTGAGGGGCGAAGAACTGGCAAAAGAGATTATCGCCATGCGGCCGGGCATGCCGATCATACTGTGCACCGGGTACAGTGAGCTTGTTGATGAAAATCAGGCGAGGCAAATAGGGGTCCGCGAATTTGTCATGAAGCCCTGGATGGTCTCAAAATTCGCCGAAACGATCAGAAGGGCGGTGAAAGGGGCAGGATGAAGGAGTAAGATCGATTTTTTCGGCGGTCTAGGCAGGCAGTTCTATTCCCCTTCATCCTGAGGCCGGGATTTTGATTCTAAAAATTGTCCATACCGCCTTCATTGAACGGAATGACCGCCTCGGGCCGGACCCGTGCTGCCGAAGGCACTGTTGCCTCCGCCCGGCTTTGTTTCCTGGATCTGAGACGGATTTGCTCCGGCGTGGGCCTGGTCGATGCCGAAAGCGTTTTTTCTTCTCCGCTCTCCGTCCCGCGTCCGTTCACCAAGGATTCCAGCTCAGAAATCATATGCTTCATCGGATCGGCCTTTTCGCTTACATCTCGGGCCACGGAGGCATTCTCGTCGGCGCTTTCCGCATTTTGTTGAACCACTTTGTCCATTTCCTGGACCGCCCGGCTGAGATGCTCCAGGCCTTGGGCTTGTTCCCGGGAAGAGGCGGCAATTTCGCCTATAAGGCCGCTGGTCTTTGTCACCATGTCCGCTACACCTGAGAATTCGTCATTATTCTTCTTAACGAGAGTCGATCCGTTCTGGATCTTTTTGACAGTGCCGTCTATCAGGTCGGCGGTATTTCTTGCTGCCTCGGCCGCCCGCATCGCCAGGTTGCGCACCTCATCGGCCACAACGGCGAACCCTGCTCCGGCTTCCCCGGCCCGGGCAGCTTCAACCGCCGCGTTCAACGCCAGAAGGTTGGTTTGAAAGGCAATCTCGTCTATAGTTTTGATGATCTTCCGGGTTTCTTCGCTTGCTTTGGATATCTCCTGCATCGATGAGGTGAGTTCGCTCATCGTGTCATTGGCGCGCACGACGATCTCCTTCGTTTGCCCCATCAGCAGGTTGGCGTCATGAGCACTTTCGGCGTTTCTCCGTGTCATGGAGGATATCTCCTCGAGGGAGGAACCGGTCTCCTGGATGGCAGCCGCCTGCTGTGAGGCGCCCCCCGCAAGCTGCAGGCTCGTTGAGGACAATCTCTCGGAGGCTGAAGAGATCGTTTCCGCGACAGCAGTCAGGCCGTGGACCGCAAGGCTTATCGGACGAGTGCTGCTTGTGATTATCCGCCTGCACACCACAAAACCGAAGACCAAAATGAAAGTCCCGACAGCCAGAAATAGATTTCGTATTCCGGCCATCTCACTGGCAATATCGTCGATGTAGACCCCGGAGCCGATTATCCAGCCCCATGGTTCAAACACTTTGACATACGAGATTTTGGGAACGGGTTTGGTTGCACCGGGTTTCGGCCACTGATAATCGACATAGCCTGAGCCGTTTTCCTTGCACGTTTTGACGAATTCAACGAATAGATGTTTCCCGGCAGGGTCCGCAAAGCCCTCAAGGGGCTTTCCGTCCAGTTCGGGTTTATACGGGTGCATGATCATCCTGGGACTGAGGTCGTTTATCCAGAAATATTCGTTTTCGTTGTACCTCAGGTTTTTGATCCTGGACGCTGCCAATTTCTGGGCTTGAGCGAGGTCAACATCTCCTGCTTTAACCATGTCCTGGTGTTCGGCCAGCAAGCTGAACGCCGTCTCCACAACTCTTTTGAGCATTATCTGCTTTTCGCTGTATACTAATTTTTCGATGCGGCTATAAGACCAGAGCATGATCGCCACTACGCAGATAAGCCCTGCTATGCCCAGGAAAAACATTTTCGTCGAAAGCTTCAGTTTACCCATTCGCTGCCTCTTTCCCTAGTTTTTCAACGGTTGCAACAGTTCCCATTCGCCCACATACGAAAAGCTAAAAAATTAAAAACTAAAAACTAAAAACTAAAAACTAAAAACTCTTAAACCTTCACCGCGCTGCGCTCTTCCGGGCTCATTTCAGGTGAATTTCGCCACTCCTCCACAGCGACCTTCAAGAGTCGTGAGTTAAGTGGTTAAGCCGCAGGAGGTCAAAAGCAGAAGAACAGAAGAGGGATTTTTCCCATCCTCCTGTCCTCTGTTCTTGCCCTCTATGATGGGATTCACCTCAGAGTTTCCCCTCTGCCTGTCTTCATGTTCCCCATAATCACTATCCCCGGAAAGCAAGTGTTTGATAAGAACCCGAGAAGAAGAGCGCAGCGCGTTGAAGGCTAAGATGATTCGAAACCAGCTCCCAGGTATGCAACGCCGTGCGATACCACTAAAGACATAATCGGAGGCCAGCAGTGATTACTTTAGTGATTACTTTAGTAGTGAAAGATAGGTGATGAATGGGTGGGACGCGACATGAAAGGACGCTATTTATATTCTGCGCTTCAATGTTCACGGTTTGTGTCGGAATCGTTTACAAGTTCAGACTCAGGCGTAAATATGAATTAATCCAGACCGTTGAGTTCTAACCTCTCCCTTTGTTAAAGAACCGTGTCGGAATAGTTTACACATTCGACGGTCCGCGCCGGTAGCCCATATCTTCACATATTTTAATTTAACCGTGAGATAACATCAAGTTGCGATGGGATTCGCGGGGCATGCGGCGTTCCGGCATGCTTTTTGCCCAAAAAATGGTAAATTCTGCCACGTTGCCGAATTTAAATATGAAATCGGCAGCTTGCGGAGAGGATATGGAATCATCGGGTCGCATTTTTTCATGCCTTGCCGGCGCATTTTTCTTCCTGAGCCTCACGGCCATCTTCATTCTGCCGCGGCCGGTTGAGGATGCCGCAGGCGCCATCCCACGCGCTATCGAAAACACCTCGGCGGCGGGGCAGATCGACAATCACTCCTTTCAACCTGTTACCATCAATGTTCCGGGGACTGTTCCTCAGGGCCGGCCTGGCGCCTGGTCGAACACCACTTACACTGTGCCGCCGAAAAAGCGCCTGGTGTTAGAACACATATATATTCGCGCGACTTCAAGTTTTGGAGATGACGCGATTGAAGCTGCAATTGCATCCGGGTATGGCGCTCAACTGTCCGCTCTGACAAGCACATGCATCGACTCGGCGCCGGCAGGGTACAGGCAAGGGTATACGTGCATTGGCAACCAGCCGGTCAAGGCGTATTTCGACCCAGGCGACACCTTAAGATTTAAGGTCACCAGGACTTACGCCTATTCCATGCATTCTCCGGTTTACTACGGCGTCGTGGCCACCGGCCGTCTTGTAGACTTACCGTCGCGAGTGAACGGTGAAGAGTGAAGTCGGCAGGAGCAGGAAGCAGGGAGCAAGTAGCAGGAAGCAGGCGGCCTGATTTGATTACTCTTTGCTGCCCGCCAGGAAGATTTTCCCCATCTTCACCCATAACCTTTCACTGCTTTTTCGCCCATTGCCGAAGATCGTCCTGCCAGGCGCAAACGTTTCTTTTCCCCAGTCGTCCCCTTCTGTAGAAGATGCTTCCCGCCTGCAAGAGGCCGCTCCTGTTACTCCTTATTGTGCGCTCCGAGACACCGAGAAATTGTGCAATCTGCTTCCATCCGATCAGCAGATCGTTCGCTGCCATAAGAAACCTCCTTGAAATAACCTTTTCTTTTTCACTTTGCATCAAGTGCCGATCTTGTCCTGCAGTTTCTGCAGAATTTCCTTCGGCAGTGCGCCCCTGGGTCGCTTTTTGGCGCCAGCATAGCGGTCGACGACCTTTCTAACCGTATCGGGCTCATAGCCCAGTGTCACGGCGAACTGCTTCATGTTAAATCCTGCCATTCTGAGCCTGCCTATCACTTCATTTTTTGTTGCTAAACTCAGCAATACCATTTATAACTCCTTAAAGCTGTCCTTTTGCGGGACAGTTGGATCTTTGGTGAACAGCCGACAGAAAAATGCGAGGTTATTGGTTCTCCTTGGCCTGCTGCCTGTTATGTGGTTCATGTTCGGCGCATAATACGTCATGATATGATGCGGTGTCAATTCAAAAAATGATGAGAGGAGAGAAAAAAATGGGCCCTTTTGCCGAGAGGTTGAAAATAGTACGCAGCCATTTTGCTATGCAAATGGGTTTCGACAAGCTTAGCCAGGTGAAGTTCGGCAATCTGGTCGGAGTAAACCCGAGCACCATTAGCCATATCGAGGCGGGCACCACGAAAATTGGGATCGATCTTGCAAAGCTGCTCGAGGAGAAAACCGGGTTTCGGCAGGCGTGGCTGCTTACGGGAGAGAGGCCGCAAAGACTTGCCGAGACCGATGTGCCTGCAGGAGCCCCTCCAGAGCGGAACGAAGAGTATCCGGTCTTTGGTGGGCCCGGAAGGTTCCGCTTTACGTATGTGAAGAAGGTGAAGCCACTTTTAAGCAGTGGGGACGGTCAACTGGTCCCGGAAGAGGAAGCCGAAGATATTTATTCGTTCCGGAGCGACTGGCTTTCAAGGAAGGGGGTCGTTTCGGCGATGCGTCTTGCGCAGGTCAGCGGTGACTCAATGCTTCCGACACTAAAAGATGAAGACTTCGTCCTTTTCGATACCTCAAAACGGACGCCGCTTGACGGCAAGATCATGGTGGTGGGCATCGACGACCTTCTGTACATCAAGCGGGTGCGGGTTTCACCCGATGGGATATTCCTGGTGAGCGACAACAAAGAGGTTTACGAACCTTGGCGCGTAGACCCTGAAAATGCCAGGTTTCTCGGTCTTGTGATCTGGCATTGCGGGGAAGTGTGATCGCGCGATTGACTTGAGTTTTCGCACCCTTCGCGGCAAAAAAACAGAGACGAAATGGCTTAGTGTTCTTCGCGATAAGTGGAAGAAAAACTCAGCACCAGGAAACGAAGAGAAATCGAAGCATTAACGGCCCTTCGTTGTAAGAAGATTTCACCGGTTTTTCCATTCACAATTGACGAGCCAACCGTTCGTCGGATCCACGGTTTCGAGCCCAGTCATTCAATAACCGCTCGACATCATAATCTGCTTCGAAAAGTTCCATTATACTTACGCTTCTCTTGGCGCTTGGCGCCGGGGATAGAAGGAACCCAACCCATCCTTTTCGATTCCGGGTGTGCCGAAGGGATATGAAAAGCTGCGGCAAAAAGAATTTGGGTCTTTGGCACGCGCGGGCCTCCAAAAATTCATTATACTTCATCATAGTACTTGACAAACATCATATACTGATGTAATATGTTGCCGTAAGTGAGCCGGTATTGCGCTTGTTTTCCTCTTTCAACGCTATCTTTTGGTTTCAAACAGGAGGAGTTAGAGAATGCCTTTTGATCAAGAATCAGGTCAACATCGGGTATCGGTCGCCGGGCGCTGCGCATCGAGAAGAGAAAATCCGGTTGACAGACTCGTGCCCTGTTCGCAGGTCCTCGGGGTCATGAACCGGATCATGTCTGAACACTTCGGGATGGAAATGGAAGGTTGCCGTTCATGCGAAGTCTGCCCGGGACACTCATCCGATACGGGGAGTGAGAATTCAGAAAACGCCTTGCCACAAGGAGCCACAATCAATGAACGAAGCTTATCTTGAAGCCGATTCGCCGGCTGCGACTTGTCCATTTTTGTCCGGCCAAAGACCTGTCTTTTTATCTCCAATTGACCGCATGGCGGCTTTTAGCGCAACCTTACCGCGGACGGCCGACCTTGGCGCTCTTGAATCATTAATCCGGGAGGGAGCGGAGCTAAAAGCGGATATTGAATGCAAAACCGCGAGGCTTAGGGAGATAAACTCCGCCCTGGCCGAGCGCGCTACGTTCGAGGGCGGCCAAAAAACCGCTCACCTCGCCGGGGCCGGCTATCACGTCACGGTGCGCCTGAATGAAAATGTCATCTGGGACCAGGGTAGGATATTGAAGTTTCGCGAGTATCTTCCGGAAGAAAAATTCGTGCAGCTTTTCAAAGCTGTCTATGAGCCGGTGTCGAAAAAGGAGATCGACGGCTTTATAGCTCATGCGGACGCTGACCTTGCATCGGGCCTCAAGTGGTGCATGAGCGTCAAGCCGGGAGCGCCGCGGGTGAGCTACATGAAATTACAGGACTGAGGACTGCGCTAAGCGCGAGGGCTGAGGAAAGGGGACGGAGGGACGGGCCTTATTACTTCTCCATGATTTTACTCGATCATTTGTGGTGAATTTTACCACTAGGAGGCCTACGCAGCATGGCCGCAACCAGGGATCATGGCCCCTGATTAATACGACGGTCCGCAAGGTCCCAGCGGGCCGTAATCGAGGTGCCTCTCCCAACGGCTGATTCAATACTTATGGACCCTCCGGAAAGCTCAGCGCGCTCTTTCATGCTGGCAAGACCGATGCCCGCCGGGGCACCCTTCTTTTTACCTGGACCTGCCTCGAGGCCCACTCCGTCATCGGTAACGGCCAGGTAAATCCGGCTGTCGGTCGCTTTGAGCGAAAGGTCCACCCATCCGGCCCTGCTGTGCTTTGCCGCGTTATTGAGCGCCTCCTGGACAATGCGGAATATTACGATCTCTGAGAATTGCCAACCGTGACGGAGAAGGCGCCTGAAGGGAAAGCGCCAGGACGCGGTCCAAAGCACGATAGATAAATATTATCAATATGTTATCCGTTTTTTGAATCTGTAGACTTTGCCGACGAAACCGAGAATGGAAGCCATGACAAATCCCACTTTAGTACTTAAATTGCTCTCAGCACCTTGTCTTCCGATTCTGATCTGTCCAACCGGCCCGCCGGGCATTGCCCCTGAAGGAGACCAACCATGTCACAGGAACATGAAACCGGACTGAGTATCGACCTGAAGGACAAGCGAATAGTGCTGCTGTTACAGGGAGGCGGCGCGCTTGGGGCCTATCAAATCGGCGCTTATGAGATACTCCAGGGTCTGTGCACCAGGAAAATGTGCAAAATCGACTGGGTGGCAGGCATCTCCATTGGGGCAGTCAATGCGGCTGTAATTGCCGGCAACAGTCTTTCGGACCTGCTTCCGACCGACATCGATCATCTGCATCACCCGGAGGACCGGCTGCTTCAAAAAGGAGAGCGGCCCTCCCGGCTGGAGAAGCTCTGGGACAAGATCCTGTCGCCCTACACTGCTTTGAAGCCCTTCGAAGAGCAATACGACTCGTGGCTGAACTCTCTGTCATTGCTTTTGCCTTGGAGTCCCCTGGCAGGGCTTCTGCCCAAGTATGCGGGGTGGAATATGGCGGCGTGGGGCGGGCAGAGCAATTTCTTCCAATCGCGTTTTCTGCGGCCCTGGTTGAATCCATGGATCACCCAGTGGGCGCAGGGTTCGCTTCCACCTGATTCTCTGGCAAACTATTCGGTAAAGCCGCTTTCAGATACGCTTGACGGATTGGTCGATTGGGAGCTGATCAACAATCCCGCAAGAGAGGACCGCACTCTTATCAGCCTCGGTGCGACCGGAGTTGATGACGCCGAAGTGAGATTTTTCAATTCATTCACCCCCAGAAGCCATGAGGGCTTGAAGATGTGGGGGCCGGGCGGAGCCCTGAAAGTCGATCACGTTCTTGCCAGCGCTGCGCTCCCGCCTGCGTTTCCCGCAGTTTGCATAGAGGGCAAATACTACTGGGACGGCGGCATCAGTTCCAACACGCCGCTTTTCGATCTCCGGTACGAGCTTGCGACACAGGACACCATAGTATTTGACGTACTTCTTTGGGACCGCCGGGGAAGTCTGCCCAAAACAATGGATGAATTGATGTGGCGGCAGAAGTGCATTCAGTTCGGCTCGCGCAAAAAGGTGGCGGAACTTATAGTGGAAAATTACGGCCGCTATGCCCAGGAAGCCGCTACGGCCGGAAAAAAGCCGGCCAAGCTTGAAGTAGTCCAGATTATGTATGAAACTGACGATGGAGGACGGCAAAAGGATGGCGGGGAAAAGAAGGCCGAAGACCCAATATTTTGGTTTGAAGATGCGGATTTTTCCCGCTCTTCATTTGAAAAGCTCCGAAGGACCGGACGCAAAGATATGTTCAGGACCCTTCACAATCCTGACTGGGTAAAAGCCGTAGGCGAGTACGCCGTACTATATCGTCACGGCACGCACAGAAAACATCTAAAGTCAGACCCCTCGGGCGGTCCCTGGACCTGGAAGCCTGGGCCGATTTCAGTATTGCGCGTGGAACAAACCGCGCCTGCCACGGCAGAGGTGCGTGCGGATACTGTCGATGAGATTCAGCCTTCCGATCGCCAGCCTACTGAGAAAGCGCCAGAGCCAAAATCTCGAAAGGCTGCCACCCCTTCAGCGAAACGGGCCGTTGCCAAAATCCCGGCGTCAGCTCCCGCTGTTGCGCCCGGAAAAAGCAAGAAGTGAGCAGCAGGCGGTGGTTCTAGTTCGAAAAGTTCATCGCGGGCATGGCCCTGCACCTCAACCCTACCGAGGACCGTACTTTTTATGGTTTCCGGTTGCATGCAAGTAACGTGAAAAGCTTTTACGATGTTCGGGCCACCCTTTTCGATTCCGAGTTTTTCGAAGGGAAATGAGTTATCAGTTTCCATGAGGGTCTGATTATCGATTCACCTATACGCGGCGCAAACCATAATGCCGACTCGTCAAAACCCCCTTGCATAAAGGCCGAACGCGAGGGCGGATATGGCAAGGCAGTAATAGCCAAAATACTTCCACCGACCGGCTTCGAGCCAACTGGACAGCCATTTTAGCGCCAGCAACCCGGCCAAAAAACTTGCGCCCATTCCAATAATGCTCGGCAGGAAAAGATGAAATATATCCAGAGCCTGTGGTGATGATGAAACGTGGGCTCTTAGAAGACGATGCACTTCTTTCAGAATGACCGGAGGGGTGATTACAACCGCAAGGGCGAAGCTGAATTCCTCCGCTGTCCTTTTAGACAGGTTTCTGAGCAGGCCCGTGGAAATGGTGGCGCCCGAGCGCGAGAAGCCCCTGAACGGCAGACAGAGCGCCTGTACTACCCCGATCACTGCAGACGTGGACAGGTCGAGTTGCGTGCTTGCCGGTCGCGATTCCACGCGCGGGGGCAAGGGACGAGGACGCGCGTAAACTCTAACCCGAGTCCCGTAGCCGGTAGACCTGGAGTGCGTACTTGAGGACTTGTGCCCCGTCTTGCTGCCCGAATAGATAATAAGAATTCCCGCCGCCGCCAGGGCAGGTGAAACGATGCCGAGATTTCCAAAAATCATCTCCACTTCCGCATTGGCCACGTGGCCCAGGAAAACCTTTTCGATAAGCACCTTGAGTATCAACCCGATGACACCGGTAAGAAGGGTTGCGGCCAGAACCATCTTCGCAAAGTTGACGAAGGTCGAGAGGGACCGGAAGAAGCTCATTTTCCAAGACTGCCAGAAATAGATTATCACGGCAAGCATTGTACCGGTGTGAAGCATGACCAGCAAAAGGGTCATTTCCGGGGTCGAAGGATCGATTCCCATAAGTTTTTCAGCTATTATCACGTGTGCGGAAGATGACACGGGCAGCAGTTCACATGCTCCCTGTAGAATTGCCAGTATTAAAATTTGGACATAAATCACCGTACTCGACCCTCCATGATTAGCCAATTATCCAGTTCGCTCTTAAGCCATTAAAGCAGAAAAGCCGTTAATGGTGAACCGTGAATCGTGACCGGCGTTTAAAAGTCTTTGCCGTTTACGATTCACGATTCATAATTCGCCGCCGCTTGTCGTCTTTTTGCCGCTTCTGGTTGCCGTTTCTATTACCGCTTCTGGTTGCCGCTTCCGGTTGCCGTTTGGCACGACCAAATCCCTCCGTGCTACGCTGTTAATCAAATTTGTGAATTGTGGTCCCGATTTGCGGGCTCGAAATTATCAGGCAACTTACCTGGATTCGGGAGGAACCGGCAAATGAAGTGCGAACGATGCGGCGCCGATCTTGACCTGTTGGAGATTTTCGATTGCGGGCGGGTTTTTGAGTGCAGTGAGTGCGCATATATCCTCACGCTCAAAGAAGGTTTTGCGCCGAAGCTCCTTTACGATCCGCCCCCGCTCGACTTTTATTTCCACGATTAGGGGCTACCGGTGTAAGTACACGAGAGCCTCTCGCCCTTGAATTGACGAATCAAGGAATCGGGCCTGATCCATCATTAGCCAATCAGAAAAGCCCAGATTTCTCAATCCCTCGATTCGTCACAAGGCGATCAATCAGTCCCCTCATACTTGAAGGAGAGTTTGACACGGGTGCGGTATTCGACGATCTTCCCATTCTCCACCCGCATATCGAGCTGGTCCACCTCTGCGATTCTTATATCCCTGAGGGTCTTGGTGGCAGTTTCGACTGCCTGTTTCGAGGCTTCCTCCCAGGAATTCGGACTTGTTCCCACGAGTTCGATGATCTTGTAAACGGACATGGCTGACCTCCTTTAATTAGTGTGGAGTTTTGACCGCAGGGTGGACTCGACCTTCACCCTGCCCAACGGAATGCTTTGGAATCGGGATTAACGGGACGCATCCGTCCCCTGAACGGCAGAATAATCATCAAGTGCTCGATAGTGAATAGGCGAGAGGAAGCATCGAAAAACTTTCGGATCAATTCACAGTTCACTGTTTTTCTGCTTTTTGCCGTTTCTCGTTGCCGTTTCTACTGCCGCTTTACTTGCCGCTTCTGGTTGCCGTTTGGCAGGGGAAAACACCGCCATGATAAAATGCTGACCAAGAATTCAGGATTGAGGAATTCAGGGATTCGGGAGATAGGGGATTCAGTGGTTTAAGGATTTACCCGTTCCCCGGTTTAAGAAGATCCAACCTGCGGACGGTCACGTGTAACGCGGGACTATGAAAGGAATGAGCCAACTATGTGTTTTGGTGGTCCATCGATTCCGGCGGCGCCTCCACCACCACCCCCTCCGGCGCCTCCTCCGAGCTTACCCGACTCGGGAGTACAAAGCGCGGGCCAAAATCAGCGTAATTTGGCAGCACAGGCCTATGGGGCGAGCCAAACGATACTGACAGGGCCTATGGGACTGCAGAATAAGGCTGATACCACCGCCACCAGCGGGATGAAGACGCTTCTTGGAGCCTAGCCTCCAAGAAGGCAAAGGTAAAAAGTAAAAAGGCAAAAGAGAAAAGGCAAAAACGTTAATGACGGCTGAAATCATTGCCATAACTGCCGCAAGGCAGAGCAAGATCCAGGACCTGCGAAAGTACTTAGATCGCAGGCTCGTGAGTTTGCGTACCGATCGGTGGAGCTATTGGCAACACTGGAGGCAGCTATCGGATTTCATTCTACCCAGGCGCGGACGGTACCTTATGTCTCCCAACCAGGCCACGCGGGGTGATCCCGTTGGATCGAGGATGATCAATGAGACCCCGATTTTTGCTCTCAGGACCCTGGCTGCGGGTCTGATGGCCGGTTTGACTTCTCCGGCGAGGCCATGGTTCCGGCTCACTCTGCGGGACATCGACTCAGTCGACAATACCCCCGTAAGACTCTGGCTCGATGAGGTTACAAAGCGCATCCTCAACGTTTTGTCTCAGAGCAACGCATACAACGCGTTGCACGTGATCTATGAGGAATTGGGATGTTTTGGCACGGGATGCATGCTGGTCGAGACTGACTATGAGGATGTGATACGCTGCCAGACGCTTACGGCCGGCGAATACTATCTCGCAAGCTCAGGACGAAACGAGATCGATACGCTTTATCGCGAGTACGTGCTCACAGTGGGCCAGGTCGTAGAAAGGTTCGGCCTCACTGCGGCCAGCCCGCAGGTAAAATCTCTCTGGATTTCAGGCCAGCTGGACAAGGAGATAAATGTCGCCCAGGCTATCGAGCCAAACGACGACAGGGCGCCGCAAATCCCGGGGCTAAGGGGGCGTAAATACCGTTCGATCATCTGGGAGTGGGGGCAGTCACAAACCCTCGTGTTGGAGCTCAAGGGGTATTACGAGCTTCCCTTTTGCGCTCCCAGGTGGCATGTGATCGGGAATGATTCGTATGGGAGAAGTCCTGGTATGGAAGCCCTTGGCAGCAGCAAGATGCTCCAGCAACTCGAGAAGCGGACGGCTCAGGCGATAGATAAAGTACTGAACCCTCCCATGGTGGCCGATGTCTCGATGAAAAACGAGCCGGCGAGTCTGCTGCCCGGAGGTGTGACCTACGTTGCCAACATGCAGGCAAGCGGCTTTAAGCCCGCCTACCAGGTCCCTCCTGACATCAGGGGTGCGGAGGAAAAGATAGCCAAGTGCGAGGACCGCATAAACCGGGCCTTCTTTGCAGATCTTTTCCTGATGATAAGCCAGCTCGACACCGTGCGGACCGCAACGGAAATCATCGAACGCAAGCAAGAAAAGATGCTGATGCTCGGACCGTTTCTTGAGAGGAGCCAGTTCGAACTAATCAACCCATTTATCGACCGGACTTTCGCCATCATGTTTCGGGCGGGCCTGGTACCGCCGCCACCGCCCGAGATAGGCGGCAATGCTCTCAATATTGAATGCGTATCCACCTTGGCTGATGCTCAGAAGTCAACTGCAACTACCGGAATCGAGAGATTGGTCGCCTTTGTGGGCAATCTCGCTGCTGCAAAGCCAGACACACTTGACAACGTTGACTTCGACGAAGCGGTGCGCGAGTACGCGGACCTAATCGGAGTGACCCAAAAGTTGATTGTAGCGCAGCAGAAAAGAGACGCTGCGAGGAAGGCACGCGCTCAGCAAATGGCAGCGGCGCAACAGGCCCAACTGGCAATGGCGGGCGTCAAGGGAGCCAAAACATTGAGCGAGACAGATGTCGGGGGCGGCCAGAACGCTTTGCAGAAGATGTTAGGGAACGGTTAGAAATCATAAATTAGGTATTTAGCTGTTATTTCGATCAAATATCATATTCTTATCCCGAGTTTTGCGGGATCGAATTGCTGATTTTTTGCAACGGGAGCGACTCCATGAAAGAATCTCACACACGAAGTTCAGCCGGGGACTGCATCTCATCATCGACGGCTACGATTGCGATTCCGAACTTTTGTCCGACAGGGACTCATTATTGCGATGGCTCGCATATCTACCTGCGCAAATCGGTATGTCCACACTCATGCCCGCAGCGGTCGAGCGAATTGAGTACCCCAGGTGCCGCCCGGAGGATGAAGGTTTGTCCGGGGTCGTCCTGATCTGTGAGTCCCACATCGCCGTACACACCTGGCCGGGAAGGCGTGAAATTCAAGCCGATGTATATTCTTGCAGGTCCTTTAACGCCGAGGCCGTGCTCGCCCATTTCGTCCACGATTTCTGCATCGGCAGCTATGATACGGAATTGATAGGCAGAAGACGGAGGATCTGCCCCCGAATTGTTTCTGATCGGGGGACAGAGGACGGAGGGTAGATCTGCAACCGTTTCTTAGTTGAGGAGAGTGGAGTGGACACTTGTGACCAGAAACCTGTGGCCGGTGACCCTTTCAACGCTTCCGATCCCGAACAGGTAAAATCGCGGCGCGAAAAACAAAAGAACCGCGAACTGCAAAAGAAATCTGCCCTGCGCAAACTCATGTCCGAGCCAGCCGGCCGCATGTGGGTCTGGGGTTTACTATCGCGGTGTGGGACGTATCACTCTTCTTTTTCGTCCGACCCCCTTATCATGGCCTTCAACGAAGGCAGGCGCGACATAGGAAACCATCTTATCGCTGAAATTAACAAAATCGAACCGGAACTCTTTATAAAAATGGCCCTCGAGAACCGGAGCGATGATTGAACTCTCAAAACTTCTTTTTGTTTCGGAACAGTTTACACATTTGAGGACAGTTCCCGCCGCCGACCTTCATCTACCCGATCTATTGTCGTGATGATCCAAATGCTTATCAGGTTGCAAAACATCGCGACAGGCTGAGACGGACCAACCTCCTAAAAAGCTCTCGCCGCGCGCAGTGTATCCATCAGATTTCATGGGTGCAGGCGCCTGATTCACCTGCTCCTATTCAACTGTCCACACAAGGTTTTTATTCTTTTCTACTTTTTGCCACTTCTGGTTGCCGTTTCTATTACCGCTTCTGGTTGCCGCTTCCGGTTGCCGTTTGGCAGGCCTAAATCCTTACGTGGTACAATTTTGCCCGATTCGAACGATAAGGAAACGAGTGATTTTGGAATTAAGCCGCACGGGGCGGTGAGTCAATCTTTTTCGCTTCACTGTTCTCCCGCATTGCGCGGCATAACACTTCACAGTTGTTTACAAGGAGAACGGCATGCCGGATGTACCAGCAGCAATACCCGAACAAGGAATCGATCGTCCGGGGCCTCTTGTGGGCGATCCGCTTCCAGGAGATCCAAATGATTCGGCGCCCCTCGAGGCAAATGCACCTCCCGAGGACAGTCCGCAGGAAGATATGCCGCCGGAAAACACGCCCCCTCCTCGCGCTCCCGAGGAATACTCTCAATTCACCGTACCCGAAGGCCTGGCTATGGACGAAGCGCAGACTGCCGATTTCAAATCCTTCGCCAAAGAGCAGGGTTTGACTCAAGAGCAGGCGCAAAAGGTCCTCGATTTTGGAGGGGTAAAGATCAAGGAAATGATCGAAGCTCCCTACAAGACCTGGCGGGAGACTCAGGAGAAGTGGCAGGCCGAGGTGAAAGCGGACCCGGAGATCGGGGGGACCAAGTTCGAGCAGAGCATCAAGGATTCCGCGCTGGTGTTCGAGCCGAACGAGAGCAATCCTTTTGTCGGATCGGCTGAGGAGGCCAAGGCGCTTCGGGAAGCGCTCAATACTACCGGGGCCGGCAACAACCCGGCAGTGGTGAAGCTGTTCGTAAAAATGGGAAAGCTTTTGGCAGAGCCGGGGACATTTACGGGGAAGCCGACTGCTGTGGACAAGCAAGGAGATATTCTCGCAAAGATGTACCCAACGATGAGTGAAGGCTCATCGTAAGGCAAAAGTAAAAAGTAAAAAGGCAAAATCAGCGATAAGCGAAGGCTCATCGCAAGGCAAAAGTAAAAAGGCAAAAGGCAAAGGAGCAAGCAATGCCGACTATAGGACCTGCAGCACTAACTTTGATGGATTGGGCAAAGCGGATCGATGACGACGGAAAGATTGCCGAGATTGTCAATCTGCTTTCGCAAACCAATGAAATCCTGGACGACATGCTCTGGGTGGAGGGAAATCTTCCGACCGGGCATAAGACCACGATTCGGACTGGACTTCCTCAAGCCTACTGGCGCCTGCTCAATATGGGTGTTCCCAGGGGCAAATCGACCACCGCGCAGATCACCGAGAGCTGCGGCATGCTCGAGACTTATTCGGATATCGACGTGGACCTGGTTGCACTGGCCGGAAATGACCGTGCGTTCCGACTGTCTGAGGAGCTGGCATTTCTGGAGGGCATGAACCAGCAGATGGCCGGTACGATCTTTTACAATAACATTACCACCACACCTGCGGCTTTCATGGGGCTTGCGCCCAGGTATCCGAGCGTACTGACCAGCAATGCTCAAACCGCGAATAACGTAATCGATGCGGGAGGGACCGGATCGACCAATACGTCCCTGTGGCTCATCATGTGGGGGCCGATGGGCGTACACGGCATTTTCCCCAAAGGCGCAAAGGCGGGCTTCCGGCAGGAGGATATGGGCAAGACGCCGGTCTACGATTCCAATAACAATCCGTACTATGCCTGGCGGACCCATTATAAGTGGGATGCCGGTCTGGTGGTAAAAGACTGGAGATATGCCGTGCGGATCGCCAATATCGACGTAACGACGCTTTCCGGCGGAACTCCACCCAATATCATCAACCTCATGATCCGCGCGATTCACAGATTGCCGGTGCAACCGGCAAGGGCAGGCAACGTACAGACTTCCGGCCAAGCAGGCGAGCCGCAGTTATCACTCGGGCAGGCCGGGTTTTACTGCAACCGTGCGATTTCCACCTGGCTCGACATCCAGGCACTCAATAAGCAGAACGTGTTGCTTCGCATGGAGGAATTTGCCGGTAAACCCGTGACCACGTTCCGGGGAATACCGATCCGGACATGCGACCAGTTGCTCAATACGGAAGCAAGAGTGGTTTAAGAGCCAGGGTTTCGGGTTACGGGTCGAAGGTTGGAAGGTTCTAAAGCCGTAACCCGTAACCTTCAACCTTCCAACCCTTTCCGAACGAAAGTGAGGATTTTGCCATGATAATGGATAACCTGTTACTGCTTGATGGATCGGTATCCAGTGCCGGGGTACTGTCGGGGACTTCCGTTGTTTCGGGGACCACCTTTACTAGCGGCACAAATACCGACTCGGCCAACATTATCGATCTTAGCCAGCCGCTGGGACCGGGAAAGTCTCAGAACCGGGACGTGGGTGCGGCCAACGATCCGGCTTTGGAACTGGTGTGCGAGATCCTGACCACATTTACCGGGACCGGGGCAAGTATGCAGATATTGCTCCAGACCGCTCCCGATAACGGGTCGGGATCGCCCGGCAGCACATGGACGCCGATTGTGGAGTCGCAAGTTTTCCCGGTAGCGAGCCTTGCGGCCGGAAGCCTAACCGGGGCGTCTGAAATATTTCGGACAAAGATCCCGGCCGGGGTCCAGAAATTCCTGAAGGCCACTTATGTGGTTACCGGGGCCAACATGACGGCAGGGCAAATTCTGACCTCGATCGTGCTCGACCGCACGTATCTTGGGCCGAACCTTGGATATCAGAGCGGATATAGCAATCAATACATCTAGAGGCAGTGAAAGGTGAAGAGTGAAGAGTGAAGGGATAGAGCAAAAGGCATTTTCCCTTCACCCTGTGCCCTCACAGGGGATCGGGCGCCGGACTATAAGCGTCTCACCATGTGATGCGTATAGCGCGGACCCGAAACGCAGTGAGGGTTCACCGACCACCGTTCACCGCGAACGGAGTGAGCAATGGGAAAATACAGACTTCTTGAAACATCCTTTATCCACAATCGCCTCTACAACCCAGGCGAGATTGTTGAACTAAGCGATGAGGCAAGTCCGGGACCTCACATGGAACCCCTCGACGCTGCGGCTAAAAAGCGGATCAAGGAATGCGGCATACAGGTCGGCGTCTATCCGAATTACATCGAGGATATGACGCCTAATAACGTCGACGTAACGAAATTGGGTGCCTCACCGCAAGTGGGTCATAGCGGGATGACGATGGAGGCCGAAGAGCAAAAAAGGACTGAGGACTGAGGACCAAAGAGAGGACTGAGTAAAGAGATGGTCGCTCAGTCCGAAGCTGTCAGCACTCAGTCCTGAAGCGACTAAAAGGAGCGACAGATGGCTAAACGATACAAAATTCCGATCATGATAATGGCCGTGCTGCTCATTGCGGTTACGGCTTTTGCGGTGAACTACCAATCCAATGTGTTTCCTCCCAGCACGTTACAGGGGATGTTTTATTCCACGCCGATCGTGGTGGCTAACGGCAATTCCGCGCCCGGCCAGATGGATGCGACGGCGCGCTTGCTCGTGAGTACGGAAAAGCAATAAGGGCAGTTACCGGTATTCGGTGCAGGGCATTACTCCCGTTACTACTCCGACAGATGTGCTGGTGATCCAGGGCAGTTCGACCATGACGGTTCGAATAAAAAGGATTGCTGTTGGGGGATTGGCTACCACTGCCGGCGATATGCCGTTCCAGGTGATTCGGAGATCGACGGCAGGGACCAAGGGGTCGGCCACCCTTACCGCCATCACGGCGGCACAACATGACATAAACGATGCCGCGCCTACTGCGACCGTGAGCTATGTCCAGACGGCGAACTATACGACGATTGGGACTGGAGCGGGCGCTCTTCTCAGCAATAGAGTTATTCTGAACGTCGCAACAGCGGCTCAAACCAACGTGGTCGAGGATTTTTCAAGGAACGCGGATAAGCCTTTGATACTGAGGGGCACTTCGGATTTCCTGGTAGTGAACTTTGCGGGAGCGACCGTGCCGGCGGGGGGCGCGCTCGATCTAACGGTCGAGACGGAGGAAGACAACAGCTAGGAAGCAATTAGGAATTAGGAATTAGGTGTATTAGGCATCAATCGATTCCAGAACCCAAACGAAAAGGAAAAGATCATGAAACTGGCAATCAGGTTTCTGGTGGTTATCGGGTTGGCATTCAGCGTAATGGCGATGTCAGGATGCAGCGCGTCGGTTACGAGCGCTGTAACCGGCACCCTGAACAAGATTGACAGCGTAGCAACCGGGACGGTGATCCCAGCCACATGCGATTTGGCTACCTGGTATCAGACCTATCTGGGGGGCGCGATCAAATCGTCCAACAGCGGGGCGGTAAAGAACCTCACGACCGCCGTGAATGATCTGAACTCGTATTGCGAATCAGGAGCGCTGACCAGTACCGTAAATGCGGCAGTGGCAACCGCCGATATAGCAGTTACGGCAATCAATGCGGCCTGTGCTCCCGCAGTGACTCCTCTTCCGACCGGGGCGATTCCGCCGGCAGCACAGTGAGGATGGTCCGATGCGAACGACCCTACTGGTTTTGGTACTGTTTATCCTGTGCGGATGTGCCTCTCAGGCGTTGACCCCCGTTCCGGTAAAGGTAGCCGGTCAGATCAAAACCTACGTTGTCGGCAAGCAAAAGGTCGGCATGCTCGGAGATGAGATCACTACTATCGACCGGTATGACGAAAAGGGCAACCTCGTGCATGCTTCCGACATTTCCACTACGGGGACGGTTCACGATACGCTGAAATCGGCGGCGGGATCGACCGGGACGGCAGCTATGGTAACGCCCGTTATGGCGCCGGTGATTAACGCGATTGAAGGCAAATGAAACATTACCGCCAATGGCGCCCTAAAACGAAATGCCGGAAGGCTGATGCACCGGCAATCAGCGTGCCGCCCTACGTGATTCTGTGGTTGAAAGAGAATTTACTTCAATGCCCGGTCAAGACAAAGGAGAAACGATGTTTGGAGATCTCATAAAGATTTTCTACGTCTACGAGAAAGACAAGGCGGACGGTAAGGCCATCTGGCAGGATCGTGGTTTTCTCGGGCTGGTAGTGGGGCTTCTGGCGGTTCTATTAGCCAGGTATCTCCACATTAACCTCGATGCCGACCTGCAAGGGGCTCTTGTGGTCGTTATTGCCGGGATCTTCCATCTTACGCAAGCTCATATCGGCGGTGTGCTTGGGAGTGTGACAATCGGGAAGAAAGCTCCACCGGTTGCCGAATCGGCGCAGCCGAAAGCCGAAGAGCACAACCCGATCAACCTGAGCTGCTTCGTCTTCGTCCTTGTGCTGGCCATGGCCGCGCCGGCATTGGCCGCTCATCTGATTATCCCGCCTGCCACGTGCGATTACTACATCGTCTCGGGACTGCCTGCGGCTTTCGCCGCCGCCGCCGATGTCCCAGGAGATCCAACAGGGAAAGCACCTGGAAGTCTCGACCTATCGACGTTGCCGGAGGTGACCACGGACACACAGTGGACAGTCACCGCGACATGCTGTCGGGCACAAACATCCACAAGCACAGGGGGTTGCGGTAAGACCGCGTCCGCCCCTTTTACCTTTACACAAGATGCGATTCCGGCGCCTCCTTCGGGGGCGCTCAGTCTAGCGCCGTAATGTGTATTTGGGTCCTTACGCCGGCAGGAGACTAGCCATGGCCGATTATCCGGAAGAGTTCGCAAAGGCCGCAAACGACCTGCTCGACAACTGGGAGGGTGGATACGTCGATGATCCGGCCGATCCGGGAGGCGAGACCAACTTCGGGATCTCGAAGCGGAGCTATCCGGATCTCGACATCAAGGCGCTTACGCGGGATGAAGCGATTGCCATTTATTACCGGGACTTTTGGCAGAAGTACAAACTCGAGGAAAAGATAAGCGATCCGGTGATGCGTGCCAGGGTCTTCAACATGGGCGTAGTGATGGGGATGCTGACCGCATTGGCTTTGGCCTTTGGATGCGACAACATCAGTCAATACCGGATCGTTTGCAAGCGCCACTTTGAAGCGATTGTCATCAAGCACCCGCAGGACGCACGGTATCTCCAGGGCTGGACGCGGAGGGCCATGGCATGATTGTGGGCAATCGCCGCATAAGCAAGCGGGTGAGCAGGGCCGAATTCTGGCGCCGGTGAGGAAGCAAAAAAAAGATGGACGCCGGGAGCGCCAATGCATTTATAGCCAAACGCAGTGCAGAGCCGAGCTGCCGGGAGACACTGCGGAAATACCGCTGCGAGATATGCGGCGGCATACATTTGACTAGCAGCCTGGTGGAGTTTCCGGATGGATACCAAGTTCCACAAGATCGCTCCCATTATAGCGCTTCGGTGCATGCCGAAAGCGTTCCGTGATTTCCTCATCACAATGGGGGAATTTCCGGAAAAACGGATCTCCGAGATTGCCACCTATCCGGACCTGCTCGATCACGACAACATCAGGCAGAACGCGGAGATCCATCACGCGCATAGCTATAAACTCGAAATGGTCGACAAGGGAGCCTTCAAGTGGCTCGACGGCGACTGCATAAAAACCATCGAATCCCTTTGCGCCTTCACGCTCGACGCCTGGCGCGAATATCAAAAGGTGGACCAATGGCCGCTGATCTGGCTCGTTCGGTATGCCCTGGCGAAGGTCAGCCATTATCGGATCGATGCTCTGACATATCCGCACCTGCACAGAGGAAAACCCTGGAGCGAACACCATACCTCTTTCGAGAAGCACATGGACAAGTGGATCGTCCGGTACCAGGATGATCTCGGGGACTTCCAATTCCAGCCTTATGCACACGTTTACAATGGCTGCCGACAGACAGCGATTGAAGCATGGGGTCGAGGGCTTGATTTAATTCTTCTGCTGGAAGCAGGGGAAAAGCTCAAGTATCAGGACTGTCTCATGGCCTCCAGGTGCTGCATCCAGGGCGTGGGCGATTTGTGGTTAACCCTTTCGATTCAGATGGGGCTGGAATGACATCGGCAGAAAACGCAGGGTGGATCATAGCCGCTGGATTGATACTCAACATTGCCTTGTTCGTTGTGGGCCATTATTTCGGTAAGAGGGCCGGCAGGGGTGACTGTCAGAGTTGCGGAATTGAAGGTCTCAGGGCGGAACAATCGGCGCTCAAAAAAGAGGTGAAGGAACTCTGCATGCTCGTAATTTTTTTGGCGGAAAAAGCCGGGCTCAACTTCAAAGAGCGCAAAGAAATCGCGGCGCTAGCCGAGGTGGGTGGAGATTCGACATGAGCAAAATCTACATTCCATTGGGAGACAGGATAGAACTGGCGAAACACGCCATGGAATTTGCACATATGTATCAACAGAAACCCCAGCAGCTTTATCACGGCATGCTCGAGGCGGTATCGCAGGAGCCGGGAGGTAACGACGATGGCAAGCCGGAGTAGTTCGAGTTCTAAGAGTGGAGGATCGTCCGGGAGCAAGAAACCGATCAATATCAACCCGGCGCACAAGGGCGAGTTCACCCGGAAGGCCAAAGCCCACGGTGAGAGCGTGCAGGAATACGCTAGTGATGTATTGAAGCCGGGGAGCAAGGCGAGCCGGGCGACGAAGAAACAGGCGAACTTTGCCAGGAATGCCAAGAAATTCAAACATTAAGAAGGTGGTTGGAGGATCAGATGGCGAAAGAACCAGTAACTCACGTGCATCATATTGTGCATACACACGACGGCGGAAGAGTGCACGGACATTCGGCGCACCACACTCATGGCGAAGACGGTCGCGTGCATGCCTCTCATCACGACCATGAAGGCGATGCGAATGTCACGGCGGACGGCGAGGTCCATGCGCAACATCATTCACCGGACATACCGGGAGAGGGTGACGATCAGAGCCAATACCTGGCGTCCAGAATGTATCCGAGTATGGGATAAGAAGATTGCGGATTGCAGAGTGTGGATTGCGGGTTTAAAGCTTTCAACCCGCAACCTTCAACCGGCAACCCGAACGGAGTGAGGAATGCCGAGCCAGGTTGACATTTGCAATAGAGCGTTGAGCGTGATCGGGACGCGGTCGAGCATCGCAAGCATGACTGAGGACAGCCCTGAAGCCGAGGCCTGCACGCTGCATTTCGAGGGCGCCTGCCGGGCGATGCTCAGGGTTGCGCCATGGTCCTTTGCCCGAAAGACGGTCCAGGGGGCGCTCCTTGCCGCAGCGCCGGGGACCTATGAGAACCCGAACGGATACGCGCCGTTGCCTCTGGTTCCCATATCGGCGGCAAACCCGATCGGAAGCACGCCGACGCAGATCGTCGCCTGGCAGTACGAATACGCGTGGCCGCAGGACTGTGTCAGGCTTAGGCAGGTAAAACAGCCGTTAAACCAGCCGAATCAAGGATTGGCGCTCCCGCTTTGGCCCGGTGTGAATATGTCCGATCCGCTGCTTTCAAACATCCTGGGGGACCTGGGCCGGCGCATCAATTATCAGCTCGCGCTGGACGCGGACTCAAACGGCCAGGATATCAGGGTGATTCTAACCAATGTCGAATATGCACTCATTATTTACACGAAGCTGATCGATAACCCGAACCTTTGGGACGATGAATTCTCGGAGGCTTTTGTGTTCATGCTGGGAAGTCACCTGGTGGGGGCGCTGATCGGCGATAAGCAGATCGACAAGGCCATGTATGAGAAGGCGACGCAGATGGCCCTGACAGCGCGTGCGGTGGACGGAAACGAGCAGCCGGTAAGTCCGAACCATACGCCCGACTGGATCAGGGTGAGAAATGGGATTTTTTCGAGGCCCGACGATGGGCCGGACTACCATCCGATGAGCGGATGGTAAGGCAAAAGTAAAAAGGAAAAAGTTAAAAGTAAGAACAAAAAGAACTCCGCACTTTTGCTTTTTACCTTTTGCCCTTTTACTTATCAGAGGAGCGAAGCGACTATGAAGCGATGGGGCCAGGCTATAGATCAAAACGGGATGCCGATCATGAACGGGGTCCCGCAGTCGGATTCGATAAGCGCCATGGTGTTTACAGGGGCAGGGAGCAAGACGCAAGGGATTCCCACGGGAGCAAATTTAGTCTTGATCGGGGTTACCGGCGGAGCGGATTTTTTTATGTCGCTGGGATCGAGCGCCGCAGTGCCGAATGCCGATAATGATTTTTCAAGCACGGGAACAAGTTCGTCTGAGGCGAACCCGCTTGGTAGGTGGCTCTATGGCGCGACACAGATCACCATAGCGGTGAGTGGGCCGTGTACCGTTACGTTGGCCTACTATTCATAGGTGAAATTCTTCAACGTTTCTAGGATATTGCTATGAAAAAGCGAATTCTCTCAATATTTTTGGTCATGTTCTTGTGCGCTTTTACAGCGTGGGGCCAGAATCAGCCGAGGGGAGGTGCAGCTTCAGTCGGCATCCCGTGCACGAAAGCCGACGGGAAGATCTACTTCGATGGTGCGATGGCCGGATCCTCGTCAACGCTTACATCAAGCACTGCGACCTTCGCCAGCGCCGACGTCGGCAAGCTCATCTGCGTCGACGGAGCAGGCGCGAGTAATACCGAAGGCTGCGGGACGATCTCGGCATTTAATACTTCCAGCAGCGTCACGCTTAGCTTTTCAAATCCCAACTCGGCTATTAACGGCAAAGAATTCAGGTACGCCACGAACGATTCATCGGCAATTCGGGCCTATATTAACGGCTTGTCGGGAGGGGCAAATATCAATCTCCCCTGCGTTAATTATGGGTTGAACGCGACAATTATACTGCCCGCGAATATCGCATTTCATGTTAGCGGAAGTTCTGCCGGGGTGGCTAATACGCAGAATAATTTGCAAAATACGGGAGCGAAGCAGTCTCTTGCATCCGGCACCGGATTGTGGTTTTTAACCAAGTCAATGAGTGGTCCAGGTCTTTTAATCTCCGGGAACACTTCCTATAGCTCATCCAATGCTACGACAGTCGTGGAGCATCTCAGCCTGTATGGCGGTGCAGGCCAAAATTGGGACGGTGCCGGCAGCAACGGCATCAATGTAATAAACTGGCAGGGGTTGATCCTAAACGACATCTATGTGATGAACTTCGCCGGAGACGGCGTTTACATAGACAGTGCAGGCACTGCCGGGCAGGATTACATCGAACACGTCACGCTGAAGAACGTTTTCTCTTCGTGGAATGGCGCACACGGCATCCATGTTGGCTCCGGGACTGCCGTTCCTAATATTTCGACCGTATCTATAGATACATGCACTATCGAGACTAACGGAAAATCCGCAATCTACCTGAACGGCTACAATTCTAATCTCCAAGCCCCCTCTATAATCAATTCCGTACTAGCGTGGAATAATGTCCTTGGGGTAAGCAATCCTGAAGGAAATGTGACAGAAATATGGATCAGTGGCGCGCCTACCGCAGGAGTAATAAAGGGCAACTACTTTGAGGTAAACACCTCAAACGGTCTCGGCCACTCGACTGCTATCTTTGATAATTCTATGTTGTGGGCCGGGACAGATATTTCGGGGAATTACTACTTCCCTGGAAGCGCCACGCCACATTTCATTTCTCAAACCGGGGGCAGCAATTATTACGCGAACATTAACAATTTTCCCTGCAACAACGGCACGGGCGCAAATAACTTCTCCCAAATCGTTCACCGGGGAGTCTGTGTGTCTGATGCAACTGCATGTACGGCGGGGACTACCTACACATCAGGTGGATCAACGCTTTGCCGAGTCGAATGTAACGGAACAAACTGGGTAGAGACTGGAACATCTGCGGGGTGTAACTAATTTCGGGTCTATCCGAAAACGCGAGCAATTATCGAGAATTTTTTGCCGAAAATAACGAGGACTAGGCTTATTAAAAACACTAAACATCCTAACTGCGCCAGTGCTAACGGACTTGGGGTGAAAACGGACGGCCATTTGAATACGTGCCACAACAAATCCAAAATGGCGATGTGGATGAGATAAATGCCGAACGATGCTTCAGAGACGTGTCTCGTTAAAAGCATTGGAGGTTTGCTGGATGCATTAGAGATTACAAGGTAAGCGCATATTGAAAGTAACATTACAGCGGGGCTCGCGAAGCACATCGCAAGTCCGTGTGCACGAACATCATAACCGAGGCGAGCAAGAAGGAAGTAGGCGAAACTGTTTATGGCAACCATTAACAAGAAGCCTATGATCAAAAGGATAAGTGCTTGACGGCTTATTTTGATGTCTCTGATGAGATATCCAAGCAAAAAGTACCCGACGTAGAACATCCATTCGACCGTAATGATCGGCTTGGGCGGAATTCTCCAGCCGATTTGGCCATAATAGGTCCAAATGAGGGCTGAAAGGCCACTGAAGGTCAGGAAAAATATCGTCATCAGCCATTGCTCTTTGCGGCTTTGGCGATTGAAATAAACTCGGATCAATGGGGTGAAAAGATATATGCCCAAGAGCGCATACAGAAACCAAAGGTGAATGCTCGGTGATCCGGAAAGCAGATCATTCAAAATGTCGCGCGGAGAAATCTGCTGATGGAGAATACTGGATCTAATAAAAAAATAGAGGCAAGACCAAAACAAGAGGGGAACCCCTATGCGCTTAAATCTCTTGAGGAAAAACTCGTGTGGGGAATCAGATCGGGCAGGGTCCAGGAGCAGAGCTCCGCTCAACATGAAAAAGACCGGCACGCACCACCGGCTGGCTATATCCACGACCGCGGCGAGCCCAGAGATGGAGGTACTGGAATAATTGTAGGCCACATGAATCAAGACAACGCAAGCGATAGCGAGGGCTCGCATTCGCGAGGCATAATTTAGGGTAACGGGCATGTTTCTCGTCCTTGTGATGGGTGCCTGGTCGAGAAAATACTCGGAATAGAACTAATATTCAAGCTGGAACGGGTTCAGTAAAGACAGGGGTCACATGCTCACAACGACTCAATCTTACGTCACATACCAGGGAAACGGGGCAACGACGAATTTTCCGTTTAACTTTCCCATCCCGAATGCGGGCTGCCTGGTGGTTTCGATCACGAATAACAATGTCAGCCCGGCGGCAACGACGGTGCTCTCCGCGAGCCAGTATTCGGTAACGGGCCTTGGGAATACCAATGAGTTCACGACAGGCGCCGGGATGGGGGGTGTCGTCACTTATCCTAATTCGGGCAACCCGCTACCGGCCGGATGGTCGATCACCATACAGCGGATTGTACCTTACCAGCAAAATACGAGTCTGGCGAACCAGGGGGCGTTTTATCCGCAGGTGGTGGAAGGAGCGCTCGATTATCTCACGATGCTGGCCCAGCAGATTGCAGCGGGGGCGGATTCGACTTCGCCGGTGCTTCCATCGTGGATATCGGGACTCCAGACGCTGACCGACGTGAACGGCAATCTAAATTCGGCGACGCCTTCTTTATCCGCGCTGGCTCCAGTCTATAAGACCGCGAACACGAGTGCGACCATGATAACCGGTTTTACCAATATGGCCGCCGGGCACTATTTCAAGGTGATCTTCGGAGATGCAAATACGACGGTCGGATTCGGGCAGTCGGGGGCAACGGTCATCGGGAATAACTCTGTGAACTGGACGCCGGGCGTTGGGGATTTCATGGACTGCGTTGCGGATGGGACCTATGTTTACTGCATAACGAGCGGGACGCTTGCGACGCTTGAGAGCTATATTCAAAGCTACATTGCGGCCAATGTCACATCACTGGTTTCGAGCGCCGTTGCCGCGGCGTTCTCGGCATACTATCCGGTCCTGACCAACTTGGCTGCCAGCTTACCCTCAAATGTTTCGATGACCACGGCAAACACATTCTATGATGGTCCGAGCCTTACTCTTACTGCGGGTACGTGGCTCATCATAGGCTCGCTCTGTCTGGGAAATGTGTTGGGCGCTTATACAGTCAAATTGTGGAACGGAACAACCGTCTATGGATCGAGCGAGGAAAAGGACTCGGGTACGTCCGCCGCGCCGGTTGTGCAGGTTAGCGCCCGTGCAGTGGTTTCGCTGCCTTCGGGGGGGTCCGTTAAGATCTCGGCAACATGCACAGCGGCCTCCGCAACCATATATGCCAACCCTCCGGACAATGGCGGGTCGAATGCGGCAAGCACGCTGCTCGCGATAAGGATTGCGTAATGGCGGTAAACTTCATCCAACCATCATTTGCTGCCGGAGAGATCGCGCCGAGTTTGTACGCCCGGGTGGACCTTGCCAAGTATCATATCGGGGCGAAGCTTCTCAGGAATATGTTCGTGTGGCCGCATGGAGGGGTGAGCAATCGCGGGGGCACGATGTTTGTCGGGTGGTGTCTGATGTCGGCCTATAATCCCGTGCTCATTCCGTTTCAATTCAACCTGCTTCAGACCTACATCCTGGAATTCGGTCACCAGTACATGCGCGTCATCATGAACGGCGGGTACGTTCTCGAGCCGACTTTAGGGATAACCGGCATCACCAACGCCAATCCTGGCGTTCTCACTGTCGACAATCACGGCTACCAGACCGGCGACCAGGTGTTTATTGCCGGTACCGGAACACTACTCGATTCGACTCCCGGAAGGCAATATTTTGTTCAAGTGATCGATTCCAACACCTTCAGCCTGACGGACCTCGACGGCAATGTGATCGATACGACAAATTACGGGACGTTTAATCTTACGGCTGCGAGCGTGGCGCGGGTGTATACAATGCCGACGCCCTACAGCGGAGCGGATGTTCCTCTCATCAAATGGACGCAGAGCGCAGACACGATGACGCTTTGCCATCCGAATTACCCTCCCTGCGATCTCACGAGGACCGAGCACTGGGTATGGACACTCACGCAAATCAGCTTTGCGCCGACAATCCCTGCGCCCACAGGCGCGACTTTCGCAAACGGCGGGTCGGGCTCCTGGTATTACAGTTATGTCGTGACAGCCGTAAGCAACACGCCTCCGGATGAATCCTATGCGTCAACGGCATGTGGAGGGACGGGGGCGCAGCTCAATTCCGATACCGGCGTAGCCAATACAATCTCATGGACGGCAGCGCCGGGCGCCGTCATGTACCGGATATACAAGGCTAATCCGCAAGTGACGGCGATCCCGACCGGTGCGATGTATGGCTATATCGGAACGGCAACGGGAACCGGTTTTGTGGACGTGGAAATTGCTCCGGACTTTACGCAGTCGCCTCCGCAAGGGACAAACCCGTTTTCAACGGGCACCATCACGGCGGTTGCGGTTACAAACGGCGGTTCGGGATACGGCGCAAACACGGTCCTGAATGTCAGCGACGTAACCGGCACGGGGGCGGTGCTCCAGGCGAACGTATCGGGCGGGGTGATCGAGTTGGTAAGCGTTACCGCCGGAGGGTCGGGCTATCAGGGTCCAACGGTTTCGACAAGCGGCGGAAGCGGGGCGACGGCTTTTATTTCCGCGATAGAGACAAAAAACATTGGCTACGGCCCGTATCAGGCCGCGCTTACGATCGATGTTACAAACGGCGGTTCCGGATATTTCGGCGCAGTGAGGGTCACGGCCCCAACCGGCAAAGGGTTCACTTTTCATCCGGTTATCAGCAACGGCGTCATAACTGCGATTACGGCAACGGAAAATCAGGAGTTTGCGGGCAGCGGCTACAGCGTTGGCGAGCAGCTTACAATAACCGGCCCTACCGGGTCGGGGGCGACTTTTACGGTCACCGTCCAGCCTGAAGGGAACTACCCCGCCTGCTGTTGCTATTTTCAACAGAGGAAGGTTTTCGCCGGGGGCAGCCTCAATCCACAAACATTGTGGATGACGAGGCCGGCCGACTTCAAGAATATGGATATCTCCAATCCGAGCCAGGCAAGCGACGCCATAACCGCGACGCTGATTTCAAATAAAGTGGACGCGATCAAGCATATGGTCCCGATGAATAACCTGATCGTGTTTACGGCCGGAGGCGCATGGATGATCGTTGGCGGCTATATCAACAATCCCGTGCCCGTGACACCTTCCAACATCGTGGCGGCGCCTCAAAACTACGTGGGATGCTGCGATCTGCCGCCAATCGTGGTCAATTACGATATTTTGTATGTTCAGGCCAAAGGATCGATCGTGCGGGACCTGGCCTATAATTTCTTTGCCAATGTCTATACCGGCACGGACATGTCGATTCTTTCGAATCATCTTTTCTTCGGTCACAATATGGTGCGGTGGGCCTACGCCGAGCAGCCCTATTACCAGATATGGACGGTGAGAGACGATGGGATGCTGCTTTCTTTTACTTACTTGAAAGAGCAGGACGTCTACGCCTGGGCGCACCACGATTCGCCCGGAGTATCAGGGACCGACCAATTCTTATCCGTGGCAAGCATACCGGAACAGCAGGTACCGGGTATTAACGTCGACTCTGTCTATTTTGTTGTCCAAAGGACCGTCCCCGGCATTAATGGCGGCAGCCCTGTCAATTATATCGAACGGATGGACAGCCGGAACATGCTCACCAACGGTGTGAGCGATGTTACCAAGGCGTGGTTTGTCGACTGCGGCCTGCAATACAACGGAAGTCCGACCAACACGGTCACGGGGTTGGACCATTTGAACGGGGCAACGGTTACGGGCCTTGCGGACGGGAGCGTATTTGCTCCGCAGATAGTACAGGGCGGGTCGATTACCCTTCCCTTTGCCGCGTCGAAGATAACTGTGGGCCTCAGCTTTACGGCACAGTTACAGACTCTTTGCATGGAACCGGAAGGCATGGCGATGCAGGTACAGGATTATCGCAAGAAGATCTCGGCGGTCGCCGTGCGGGTGGCGGATACGCGGGGGCTTAAAGTCGGGCCGGATTTTACGCGCTTGACCGAGATTAAGATGCGGGGGCCGACCGTGCCGATGGGTGCGGCGATCCCGCTTTTTACAGGAGACCAGAGGCTTGTGATAGATAATGAATATCTGGTTGACGATGACGTGTGCATTCAGCAGGACCAACCCTTACCCTGCACTGTGCTCGGAGTCATTCCGGAGGTTGCGATAGGAGATAGCCCGGGATAAGGGCGGTGGAGGGTGAAGAGTGAAGGGTGAAGAGGAAAAACGAAACGCTTTTTCTCTTCACCCTGCGCCCTCACAGAGGATCGGGCGCCGGACTATAAGCGTCTCACCATGTGATGCGTATAGCGCGGACCCGAAACGCAGTGAGGGTTCACCGATAACACTTCACTCGCGACGGAGGAGCGAATGGCTAAAATTGTCATCCCTGCGCATACCGATCATTTATTGTGGCTCGCCAATAATATGGCAGAGGCTGACCGGGATGAATGTGCGGCCGGGGGAATGGGGCCGTACCGGGCGCTTGAAAGTGCGCTGCGCAGGTCTGCAGCCGCATGGACAGGCATGGTGAACGACGAGCCGGTTTGCATGTTTGGAGTGGTCCCGGCGGGGCACCTTCTGGGCGGCATTGGAGCGCCATGGTTTTTGGAGACGCCGGAGCTTCAGCATCATCGCATTTCATTTCTTAAGCATTGCAGGCAATACGTGTCACAAATGCTTGATATCTTTCCGCATCTGGTGGATTTCGTAGACGTGCGCCACAAGAAAGCGATCAGGTGGCTAAAGTGGCTCGGTTTTGAGGTAAGCCCCGAACCCGTTGCATTCGGCCCTTTCAAGATGCCTTTTTATAGATTTGAATTGAACGTTGGAGAATTTCACCGCTGAACGTTGGAGAATTTTACCGCTGAATGCAAAAAAAGCAGTGAGTGAAAAGTGAGGGCTGATAGTTAAGCCTTTATTAAGTGCGTTGCAACGTGAAGCGTGATGGGTGAAGGGGAAAGCAGTTAAGTAGCCGGTGGTCAGTCATCAGAGAGAAATTTGATCTGAGCACTGAAGACCGGCGACTGAAGACCGATTCCCATCCTTCACTCGCGACGAAGGAGCGAAAGTGGACCCTGTAACCCTCGGGATTGCCAGTCTGGCTTTTAGTGCTGTCGGCACGGGCGTTTCCGCTTACGGACAGTATGAATCCTCGCAGGCGCAGTCAGCAGCAGCACTATATCAGGCGCAGGTTGCGAGAAACAACCAAGTCATCGCCAATCAGAACGCGAGCATCGCGCTCCAGCAGGGGCAACAGCAAGAACAGACGCAGAGGATTAAGACCGGCGAAATGATCGGGAGCGAATTGGCAAGCCAAGGGGCAAGCGGGGTAAACCCGAATAAGGGATCGAGTCTTGATGTGAGAAGCAGCGCAGCCGAGACCGGGGAATTGGATGCGGCTACGATCCGGTACAATGCCAATCTCAAGGCGCGGGATTTTATGACCCAGGCGTCGAGCTACGGTGCTCAGGCCGGATTATATAGCGCAGAGGCCGGATGGGATCAGACGGCGGGGTATCTGGGCATGGGATCCAGCATTTTGGGCGGGGCATCCAGCGTGAGCAGTAAATGGTTAAGCTATCAGCAACAGGGGGTCTTCGGGAGCAGTGGCGGGCAGAATGTCACGGGAACTCCCTGGAACTATAACGGATTCAACGTATGACAAACTATAGGACTGCGACATAATAGCCCTTCAAGTCCCTGCGGATAATTTTCAATCGGTATGCCCCAGGGGCAGTTTGCCTATCAGGATATTTATGCTTCTCCACAGGATTTTGGGGCTGTTTCCGGCTGTCCCCGAGGGGATGTGAAAATCTGCCTCGAAAAGTTCCTCGATCTTCGAACCGTCATTTTGTCTTTAACTATTCTCCGAAATAAGCCGAAATTATGAGAGCAAATCACATAAGAAAAGGCCTATCGGTTAAGAGCGACTTTTATGTCTGCTTTAACTGGAGCACTGGCCCGTCCCGGCCCAGCCGGGCCGGGCCAGAGAATAAGAAAAGCCTTCTGCGGTGAAACGGGAAAGGACTCATTTAATGCCATACAATGAAATGGTGGCTCTGGTGGTGGACGATTTCTCCACTATGAGACGGATCGTAAGAAACATTCTGAGAGATTTGCAATTCAAGGACGTGATCGAGGCTGAAAACGGCGCGGAAGCTCTCAAGCTACTGAAATCAAATAAGGTGGATCTGGTAGTTTCGGACTGGAACATGCCCGTTATGACGGGGCTCGAACTCCTGAAGGAAGTGAGGGCTGACGACCAGCTCAACGGACTCCCATTTCTTATGGTCACCGCCGAGGCCCAGAAGGAAAATATTGTTGAAGCGGTCAAGGCCAGGGTCAGCAACTATATTGTCAAACCGTTCACCCCGGTAGTGCTTGCCGAAAAAATCGCCAAAATCATTCCACAGGACCAGTGATGGAGATCGCACAATGGATGTTAAACTCATAAACCCATTTCTTGTGGCGTCAATGCACGTGTTGAAAACCATGGCCGGCATCGATGCCAGGGCCGGAAAGCCTTTCCTGAAAAAAGACAATCAGGCCATGGGAGACGTCTCCGCTATAATCGGGATCACTGGCGCTGCGAGAGGCTCCATGGCGCTTGTATTCACAGAGGAATGCATAAAGGGAATCGCGTCGAATCTGTTAGGCGAGGTTTTCACTAAACTCAATAATGAGGTCACGGATGCTGTTGGAGAACTTACCAACATGATCTGCGGAGATGCCAGAAGGCGTCTATCGGAGGAAGGCTTCACCCTGCAGGCGGGAATACCGACGATAGTTTCTGGTAAGAATCACGCCATAGTGCATATTGCTGACGGACCGCGCCTTGCAGTACCGTTCGAAACGGATCTTGGCAGCTTCATGGTCGAGGTAGCTTTCGCCAAGATGGGTTGATAACGAGTGTCCGGCAAGGTTTTTGCCAAATAACCGGGAAAGTCCCCGCATCCCAACGCGGGCCGCGAAACGGCGAGTGGTTCCGGCAGCGCAGCTCGCCTTCGAATAAACGTGCGACTCCCGAAAAGGCCGACGTTTATGAACTCTTGAAGACTGAAGCCGATCGGTCCCGACCTCATTCAAGGCTATTCGGAGATCATCAACAGATTATATGATTTCGCTTCCCCACCCTTTTCGAGCTGGATGGTCACCTGAAAAATGAGTTTATCCTTCTGGAAATGGACAATCTTAACGTCTTCTTGCTCCGCCTGAAAAGCCACCTTCCAACCTTTTGCCGTCATGGCGTTCTTGTAGAAATCGGCGATAGCACTGCCTCTGGCTTTAACTGCGGCGATGAGCATGGCATGGTTCGGCATATCCATAGCGTGCTGGACTGTAGATCCTTGATAAAGCGGTATATCCTTGAGTTTTTCAGGGACGTCGACCGAAAAAGCCGCGCCGGCGCAAAAAAGGATGCAAAATGCGCACACGAACGCAAACGCCGAAATTCTCCATCTTTTTTCCATCTATATCCCTCCCTGGTCTACGGAAAGCTAAACAATAAAGCTCGGATGCTGCACGAAAAGATTTCTGAAAAAACCCCAAAGCCCGCAAAAACGATACAATTTCCGGATGGAAATTACAAGCGCATGCTGATCGGACTATCTTCCGATCAAGGTCTGGGCGGTAGTCTGGGCGAGTTGAATCAGCCAGTAGGGGAAAAACCCCGCAAAAACGATAACGGCCGTGGATGTCCCGGCGAGCAGCTTTTTGGGGTAAGAGACGGCCATGAGCGGCAGCTCTTCGGCCGGTTCGAGCAGGTAGGCGGCCTTGATCACGAGCAGATAATAGTAAAGAGATATAACGACGTTTATCATGGCTATGATAACAAGCGCCACGTAACCTTTTTCAATGGCCGCCGCAAAAACGAGGAACTTTCCTGTAAAACCTATCGTCGGGGGAATGCCGGCAAGGCTGAAAAGCGATACCAAAAGGGCCAGGGCCATGATAGGAGATCTTTTGTGAAGCCCGGCCAGTTCCTTTATCTGCAGGTTCCGGCCATCGGAAGCAAGTTCGACAACTACCATAAAAGCGGTGAATTTCATTACCAGGAGCGCAAGCGCATAGAATATTGCCCCTGAATACCCTTTTGGACTCAGAACCAGTATTCCGAGAAGCACATAGCCTGAATGCGCGATTGTCGAGAAAGCAAGGAGTCGCTTGATATCTTTTTGAACGATGGCCGCCAGGTTTCCAAGGGTCATCGAGACTACCGAAAGTATCACGAGGCAGTGAATCAGGTAGATACTGCCATGCCCGGCAGAGGCGACCACCCGCAAAATCACGGCAATGGCGGCGACTTTCGAGGCCGTGGCGATGTAAGCTGCGACCTGGTTCCCGGCCCCCTGGTAGGTATCGGGCGCCCAGAAATGAAATGGAAATACCGCCAGTTTGAAGAAAAACCCGCTAAGGGTCAAAAGCAAACCGATTATTACGCCCGGCCGATTGATTATCCCTGGCAATACCCCGGCCATGTCGGCAAGGTAGGTTGTGCCGGAGGTGGAATACAGGAGTGCCATTCCGAACAGCATTATGGCAGAGGCAAAGGTGCCCACCAGGAAGTATTTTATTCCTGCTTCGAGCCCCAAACTTTGGTTTTGCCTGAGCGCCACAAGGATATAAAGCGAGTAGCTGGACAACTCGAGCGAGATGTAAATCGAGAGCAGATGATCGGCGCTTACAAGCAGCATCAATGACAGCGTGCAAGTAAACAGCAGGAAATAGAACTCGTCTCGATGGTGTTCCTTGATATCGGTTATTCCGCTGCAAATACAGACGATCAGAAAAAGCCCCAGAGCGATCAGCGTCTTGAATACCTGGGAGAAAAGATCGACGCGAAAGGCCCTGATAAAGAGGAAACCATCCTGGCGGACCGAAACCAGGCAGACTATTATCCCAGCGGAGGCCAGGAAAAGGGCTGTAAGGTACTCGCGGCGATCGTGCCCCCTCTTACCGGTTGGGTCGGAGGGCGGGGTTTGGGCAAGGGGTGGCGCTTCTCTTATAAATGTCGAGAGCAGGAACCACAGGCTTGCGGCAAAGTAAAATATTTCGGGACCGGCAGTTATCCATTTCATCTTGGTATCCTTACCCTGCCCTCTCCCTCAGGGAGAAAGGGAAAACCCGTGAACCCTGATCCGTGATCCGAAAAGTACCGTAAAGCTGACTCGCGACCCCTAACTTTCAACCCTTGACCCCCAGCTCGCAACCGGTTCAATGCAATCCACTCATAACTAATTGAGGAATCGAGGCATGCAGTCCGCTCATAAAAGGGACCGATGCGGTATGGATGACGTCGAAAAGAAAAGAAGGGTAGAACCCCAGAAAAAGCAGGACCGCCGCAAGAATTATCCTGGGGGTCCCAAGCCACAGGGATATGTCGGGCAGTCCGTCATAACGCTGATTTTGCGGGCCGTAAAAGGTCCTTTGTACAACGCGTAGCATGAAAAGAGCGGTGACCACCAGCGCCACAACGGCAACGATTCCGAGGACGGGGTAAGAACTGAAAGCCGCCACGAAGACAACGAGTTCACCCCAGAAATTCGCCAGTCCGGGAACCCCCATACTGGCGAGGGCGGCCACGATGAAAAAGGTGGAGGCCACGGGCATTGTCCGGCTCAGGCCCCCAAGCTCTGGGATCAGCTTCGTATGGGTTCGGTCGTAGATGTATCCCACAGATGAAAAGAGCAGGGCGGTCATAATGCCGTGTGCAAACATTTGAAACACCGCGCCATTGAGACCTTCGACGGTTACAGTAGACAGGCCAAGGCCCACTACCCCCATGTGAGATACGCTGGAATATCCGATGACATACTTAAGGTCCGTCTGCCTCAAACCCACCAGCGCTCCGTAAATTATTCCGACCGCAGCAAGCACTGCCATGAGCTTTGCCCAGTAGAGCCACCCGAGTGGGCAGAGCATAATGGCTACCCGCAGCACCCCGAAGGCGCCTATTTTCATCAAGACTCCCGCATGCACCATGCTGACGCCGTGCGGAGCGGCCACATGTCCGACGGGCGACCACGTATGAAAGGGCCAGACGCCTGCCAGGATTCCGAATCCCAGGTATAACAGCGGAAATGCGAAAAGTTGTGCTCCCCGGGTGAATGTTCCGGGATGCGCAAGCGAGATGAAGGAAAACGTGTTTAGACCGGACTTTGCCCAGAGAAAAATTATCGCCGGCAGAATAAGGGCGCTCCCAGCCAGGAGATAAAGAGTAAGTTTCATAGCTCCATATTCCTTGCGGGTCGTTCCCCAGATGGCAATCAGCAGGTACATCGGGAAAAGAGACACATCATACCATACGAAAATGAAAAAGAGGTCCATGCTCATGAAAAGCCCGAACACTCCGGTTACCAGCAGGAAGTAAAGGGCAAAGTACTCTTTTACCCTGTTGTTCAGTTCCCACATCGTCAGCACGCCCGTAAAAAAGACGATCCCCGTGAGCAGCAGATTAGGCAGACTGAATCCGTCAACTGCGTTGGAATAGTTGATGCCAAGCGAGGGGACCCACTTGACGCTTTCGGCGAACTGAAGGCCGCCCAGACCCCTGTCATATGCAAAAAATAGATACAGAGACAAAAGGAGTGTAATCCCGGAGAATAAGATCGCCACCTGCTTTATCAGGACCTGCATCTTCTGTGGGATCAGGATGATCGCCAGCATGCCGGCGGCGCAAGTCACCAGAATGGCGGAAAGAAAGGGGAATGTGGCTTGGACCATTTGCAAAAACCTTAGGTTACGGGTTGAGGGTCAGCTTTCGGGGGGCGAGAGTTGCGAGTCGCGGGTTTTCCCCTCTCCCTCCGGGAGAAGGCAGGGTCAGGGTCAGCTCCCTGTGTCCTTTACATCCTATACGTTTAGGTTCTACGTGTCCTGTTTGTCTCTGATCCAACCCGCAAATCGCAACCCCAGCTTAACGTTCCCACCAAAAGTAGACGGCCAGCAAAACCATGACCGCGAATATGGCCAGCAGCCGGTACTGGATCATCCCTGTCTGCAAAAATGCGACTATCCGCCCGCCCTCGATCGTTCCTTCACACAGCTCATCGATGCCTCCGTCTATTACCTTGTTGTCATTCTGCCAGAAGAGCCGGGATATGCCCCGGTCAACGACCAGGTTTACCAGCAGCCGGTAAAAATGATCGATGTACCACCGCTCGGCAAACAACCTGTACAAAGGCGGAATTCTTTCCACGAAACCGATTTGGCTTGCGCTTTTGCGGCCGAATTCAAACCAAGCCAGCGCGAGTCCAGCAACCGCAAGGCCCAGCGCCGTCCATGGGACCCATGCGAGAGCTTCGCTTCCCGGCGAAGGGGTCGGGGCGGCGTCCATGCTCCCGCCCAGCAGAAAATCTTTGATTGGAGTTTCAAACCAGCCCAAAACCAGGGTGATCGCCGCCAAAATGATCAGCGGCCAGGACATGGACGGATGATGGGTATCGGATGTAGGATGTCCGCCATCCGGCATCTTGCGCGGCGACAGCAGTATAAAAATCACGCGGAACGAATAATAGCCGGTAAGAAAAACCCCTGAAAGCCCGGCAGCCATCCATACGGGGTTTGGCAGACCGCCGAGCGAAGCCATTATGGCCTCCTTGCTGTAGTATCCGGAAAGAGGAGGAATGCCGGAAAGGGCCGCCGTCCCCAGGACTATGCAGACAATTGGGACCATCATCCGCCTGGCTCCGAAATTGCTCAATTCATAGACGTCGTTGGTCTCGTACTTGTGAATGAAAACTCCGGAGCAAAGAAAGAGCAGCGCCTTGAAACCGGCGTGCGTGGTGAGATGAAATACGCCGGCAAAATATCCTCCTGCGCCGAGCGCCATAATCATGAAACCAAGTTGACTGATGGTCGAAAAGGCCCATACCCTTTTGATGTCCCTGCTGACCATGGCCATCGTGGAAGACAGAAGCATGCTGATCGTGCCGGTCGCGAGAAAGATGTCCATCGCCGTCTGCGACATGCTGAAAAAGGGGAAAAGCCGCGCGAAGAGGTATACGCCTGCGGCAACCATCGTAGCCGAATGCAGAAGAGCGCTGACCGGGGTAGGACCTTCCATTGCGTCCGGCAGCCATGTAAGTAATGGAAACTGTGCGCTCTTGCCGACTATTCCGCCAAAAATCAGGAGCGCCGACAGCGTAAGAAACGAAGGCGACAGCGCCGACAATGCCGGCCGGCTGCTCAGGTCCGTAATGCTGAGGTTGCCCGTGTGCAAAAACAGGAGCAGAAACCCGATGAAGAACGCCACGTCGCCTGCTCGGGTCATCACGAATGCTTTTTTGCCGGCCTCGGAAGCGCTGAATTTGTCGTACCAGAAACCAATCAGCAGATAGGACGAAAGCCCGACCAACTCCCAGAAGATGTAGATCTGGAGTATGGTCGCGGAGAGGCACAGGTTCATCATGGCCCATGCAAAAAGGGACATAAAGGAGTAGTAGCGTGAGAAACCGGGATCGCCGGCCATGTACCCCAGCGAATAAACCTGAACCAGAAGGCAGATTGTGGAGACGATCACTATCATCAGAAGATTCAAGTGATCGATCAGAAAGCCGAATGGAACATCTACGCCGCTCGAAGCCAGAAGCCTCACCGTATGCTGGGCCGGCGCCGCCATTTTAAAATTCAGCAAAAAAAGCGCCACAGAACATACCAGCGAGACCGCAATCGCCCCGATGGAGAGCTGTGCGGAAAGCATGGGGCGCCGCCGCGTGAAGACGAATGCAGCCAGAGAGGCAACAAGCGGCAGCATAGTTGCTGCAATACACAAGAGGACTGAGTGCAAAAACATCCTGTGTTTTTACTCCTTGCTTCTGACCGGTAGGACTCCAATGTACAAGGGCATCGTTGACAATGTGTCAGCAGCGGGGGCAGGAGAAAACCTTCTTGCTGCTTGCTTCCCGCTTTCGGCTGCAGCCTCTCTTACTCCTCGTTACCGCAGAAGGTTGAAGTTGCCGGGATCGAATGAACCTGTTCGCCTGAAAGCATAAACAATGATCGCCAGCCCCACCGAGACTTCTGTTGCAGCCACCGCCAGGATGAAGAGCACGAACGTCTGGCCTTCGAGATTGTTCCATCGAAGCGCGGCCCCTGCAAACGCAATAGAGGCAGCGTTGAGCATAATCTCGATCCCGAGCACTATCATGATCAGGTTCCGCCTGACCACGGCGCAAAATACCCCCAGCCCGAAGACAACTCCTGCAACCACCAGGACATGGCTAAAAGGCACAATCATATTTTTCCTTTTAAGTAGTGAGGAGCATGGAACATGAAGCTGGAAGCAAAACCGGATCGCTCGCTTCCTGTTTCCTGCTTCCCGCCGCTGCCGTTAACGAGTTCCACGTTTCCCGCTTTCTTTACCAAGCTGCAATGCTCCGATCAGGGCGAGCAAAAGCAGCATCGAGATGACTTCTATTGAAAACCAATGATGCTCGAAGACGTATAGAGCGAATTGCCTCGGTGTTGCGGTCAGCATGTCCAGAGAGGTCTGGGTGCCTGGCGTCTGGAATATCATCGCAATTGCGGCAACAATATAAATCAGTCCAAAAACAGCCGCTGGAACCCACTGGGTCAGGGGAAAGATCACCTCTCCCGGGGACTCCATCCTGAGCATCATCACCACGAACAGGAACAACACCATTATCGCGCCGGCATAGATGATAACTTCGAGGGCGGCCAGAAAAGGCGCCCCAAAAAGGTAGAAAAGCATTGCGGTCCCAAAGAAAGACACGATCAGGTAAACTACGGCATGCATCAGGTTGCGACGGGTAATCGCGATGGCCGTCGACCCGATTACCACCGCCGATATCAGATAAAAGAGCAATCCATAAAAAGACATAAGAAGATCTCGGGTTAAGGGTTAAGGATCTCTGTCTCGGCTTAGGGCCTCGTGCTTCTCTGTTCACTGCTCACGGCATATTGCTTTTCACATCGACCGGCTTGCGCTCTTCGATGTGTTCGCCTTTGCCGCCATAGGGAGTGGTCACACCGGCGTATTTGTAAAAGTTGTAGTCCTTATCCTTCCCCTGGTGATCGACCAGGAGGTCCTCCTTCTCGTAGACGAAAGTGAGGATGTCCTTTTTCGAGAATTCGTAATCGGTCGTGAGTTGGATTGCAGAGGTCGGACAGGCCTCCTCGCAAAACCCGCATAGGATGCAGCGGGCGAAGTTGATTCGAAACCACGCGGCGAACCGCCTGCCATCGGGCCTTTCCGCTCCTTCCATAGATATGCAGTTCACCGGGCATACCGCCGAGCACAGATAGCAGGCGACACAGCGTTCCCCGCCGTCCGGGTCCCGCGTGAGGATTATCCTCCCGCGGGCCCTGACGGGCAGGGGCCGCTTGTATTCGGGATACTGCTCCGTTATCGGTCTTCGAAAAAGATGAATAAAAACCGTCCAAAGACCTGAAAAGAGCGCTTTTACAGCTTCCCACACCGATTCTACCATCATGCAGCTCCACTCGTCGTGCTAAGCCTGCAAACAACGGCCAGGCTGGCCAATATGAGTGTAATACCGGTCTTTGCCCGCGATCCCTTCGAAGCGCATTGAGTTCATCTCGCGACAAGTAGTCCCACCGCGCCGGTCACCAGGATGTTAATCAGGGCAAGGGGGATCAGGACCTTCCAACCCAGCGTCATGAGCTGATCGTACCTGAGCCGTGGGAGCGTGCCCCGAACCCAGATCATGAACAGGGCAACCAGAGATATCTTTATAAGGAGCCAGACCACCGGGGGCAAAAACGGCCCGCGCCAGCCGCCAAGGAACAATACCGCCAGGATGCCTCCGAAGACCATCATGTGGACATATTCGCCAAGAAAAAAAAGCCCGAAGCGCATCCCGCTGTATTCGGTGTGGTAGCCTGCTACCAGTTCGTTTTCGGCCTCCGGCAAATCGAAAGGAATTCGCTTGCTCTCTGCCATCGCGCTCACCACGAAGATGAGAAATGCCAGAGGTTGAAACAGGATAAACGCATGTTTTTGCTGTGCATGGACTATATCGACTATGCTAAAGGAGCGGGCCATCATGACCACAGGGATGAGCGAAAGCCCCAGTGAAAGCTCATAGCTGATCATCTGAGCTGCACCTCGGATGCCCCCCAGCAGACCGTACTTGGAGTTGGATGCCCAGCCGCCCAGTGCAACTCCATAGACGCTAAGAGACGACATCGCGAAGACAAAAAGAAGACCGATGTTCAAATCGGTCACAACGAGGGGGATTTTATGTCCCAATAAAGTCATGTCCCTCCCGAACGGTACCACCGAGAACATTAAAAATGCGGTCGTAGCGACGACTGCGGGCGCTATCAGAAAAAACGTTCTGTCCGCCCCATCGGGCACCGTATCTTCTTTGGTTATCATCTTGACTATGTCCGCCACCGGCTGGAGAAGCCCGAAAATCCCGGCTCGATTGGGCCCGTAGCGGATCTGAAGCCGGGCCAGAAATTTGCGTTCAACCCACACCAGGTAGGCCGCGATAAAAAGCACCACAAGCAGCACGACCGCGAGCTTCACGATTAGAATAAGAAATCCGGCAATCCAGATGACCATGAGTCCCTCCGGGACCGTGATCCGTGATTTTTCCCGCTCACCCTGCGCCCTCACAAACGATCGGACGCCGGACTATAAGCGTCTCACCATGTGATGCGTATAGCGCGGACCCGAAACGCAGTGAGGGTTCACCGTTCACGGTTCACCTGTCAATATCCGGCAAAATGATGTCTATGGACCCCATAATCGAAATTAGGTCCGCTATGCTTTCGCCTGTCGCCATTATCGGCAGCGTCTGGATATTGGCGAAGCCAGGACCGCGCACTCGTATACGATAGGCATAGCCCAGCCCGTCGCTTACCACGTAATAGCCGTGTTCTCCGCGCGGGACTTCGGTGACGCCGTAGGCCTCACCCCTGGGTATTTTCATACCCCTTGTCACATTGATGAAATGATGAATCAGGGTCTCGATGTCCCTTAGCATTTCTTTGCGTCTTGGTATCGCATACCGGTAGTCCTCGGTAACATAGCGGCCGGAAGGCATGTTTTTTGCCACCTGCTCTATAATCCTGATGCTCTGGCGCATTTCCTCGACCCTCACCAGGTAGCGCGCATAGCAGTCACCCTCCGTGGCCGTGGGGACCTCGAATTCATAATTGTCATAGCCAGAATAGGGGAACTTTTTTCGGAGGTCCCACTGGAGACCGCAGGCCCGCAAGTTTGGCCCGGTTACTCCCCAGTTCATCGCATCTTCCAGTGAGATACGCCCGATCCCTTTCGTTCTGCCCAAAAAAATCGGATTCTTCCTGAGCAGCTTCTCGTACTCGTACAGCCGACGCGGGAATATTGCGATGAGGTTGTCAACAGCCTGTTTCCATCCGTCGGGCAGATCGGCGGCCGCACCTCCGATCCTTAAATACTCGGCATGCAGCCTTCCTCCGGTGATAAGCTCGATGATGTCGAGAATCATCTCCCGTTCGGCAAAAGTATAAAAATTGGGCGTCATTGCCCCCACGTCGTGTGCGAAAGTCGCAAACCAGACAAGATGATTGCTCAGGCGGTACAGCTCGGCCAGCAAAACCCTGATCGCCTGCGCCCGTTCCGGCACACGGATATTCGCAAGAGTTTCGACCGCCGTTACGTATGAAAATTCGAGGGAACTACCCGCGAGGTAGTCGTTGCGATCGGTGTAGGGTATATACTGATGCCAGGTCTGCCGCTCGCCCAGCTTCTCTGTCGCCCGGTGGTGATAGCCGATCTCCAGGTCGAGTTCCCTGATCTCTTCGCCTTCCAGAGCGGCAACACAGCGCAAAAGGCCGTGAGTGCTAACGTGATGCGGCCCGATATTGAGGAAGAATTCATGCGAATATCGGCTGTCGGGTGTCGAGTTTCTAAAATTTTCCGATACTAACTGCTTCGCGTCCATGGGCTGGCGCATTCGGGCATCTTCAAAAGTATACGGGGCCATCTCCGTTGCGCGCCCGGGATAGTCTTTCCTGAGCGGGTGGCCTTCCCACCAGTCGGGCATCAGGATCCTTCTCAGATTGGGATGACCCTCGAAACTTATGCCGAACATGTCGAATACTTCTCGCTCGTACCAGTTGGCCGACGGCCAGATATCCGTGATCGACCCTGCAGCCGGGTACGCGCCGCTCAATCCCGACTTTACCCTGACCCGGCTGGCGGTATCGAATGAAAGTAGTTGGTAGACCAGGGTAAAATCCGGGAAGAGCCGCTTGCCCTTTTGGCCATAGAAACCGGCAGCCCCTGAGTCGCTGAGCGCTTCCGCAAAATCTTTGTCCCAAATTCGGTCTCTTCTGTCTGATTCGTCGATGGCCGTGAGATCGTCGAGCCGCTTGTATTTCGGCTTTGATTCGTATTTCAGAAAACGCAGAACTTCTTTTACACTCTCCAGATCGACCTCGAAGGTCAGCATATCAGATGTGTGAGGCGCCTGGCGCACCCTGTCTCCAAACCGTTCCTGCAGTTCAGCGGCAACCGACCGGTCTCCATCTGCCAGCTCGATGCTGCGGGCAGGAGGCGTCCACATGATATCCGACCTGCTGCCCCAATGGTGCTGCTGGCCAGGCAGCACCGATGTGCCCCTGATCGACACGCCCTCATAGCCTGGACCGCGTGAGTCCCTGGATTTGGTTGCCCCGCCGATCAGGACGGGCCTGTCGGTACCTTGAGTCCCGCCCCCCAGATGAAATATCTTTCGGCTTGGCTTTTCGGTAGAGACGATCTTTTCCTGCAGAATGACAAGCCCTTCCATAAGGGCCTCCGGACGTGGGGGACAACCCGGAACATACACGTCGACGGGAATGATCTGATCAACTCCCTGTACCACGCTGTATACGTCATACATTCCGCCCGAATTCGAGCATGAACCCATCGAAATTACCCACTTGGGCTCCGGCATCTGTTCGTAAAGGCGCAACACAATCGGAGCAATTTTCTTGAAGACTGTACCGGACACTATAAGAAGATCGGCCTGCCTGGGTGAGGGCCGCAGCACTTCGGCCCCGAACCGGGCCAGGTCATATCGCGAAGTAAATACCGCCGCTTCCTCGACGAAGCAGCAGGAAAGCCCGAAGAACATCGGCCAGAGGCTGAACTTGCGCGACCAGTTGACCAGGGTGTCCGTCAAACTCAGAAGCGGGAAGCGGGAAGTATGAAGCCGGGAGGAAACCGGTTCGGTTGCTCCCTGTTCCTCGCTCTCTGCTACGCCTTGTTTTCTCTCCAATCGAGTCCTCCCTGTTTCCAGATATAGAAGAGCCCGGCGAGCAGCAGGACGATGAAAAATGACATCTGGGCGTATCCGGCCAGACCAACGTCTTCGTAGACAACGGCCCATGTGAAGATGAACGCGCCTTCAACATCGAAAATCAAAAAAAAGATGGCGACCAGGTAGAAAGGCACCGGATAACGCAAGCGGGCTGAACCGGTCGGAATGATGCCGCATTCATATGGCCGCGATTTCTCTTCGCTCTTCTTCTTTTCCCCCACCCATGCCCCCAGGAAGAGCATTAAAGCAATGAAAGCCGCCACGAGAATTGTATAAACAACAAGGCTGAAAACCCCTGCTTTAAAGGGAGACATTGCCCCTTGAGCTATCGGTTCCATGAAACCTCACTTCGGAAGATAAAAGTTAAAAGTAAAAAGGCAAAATGGAACGAGTCTTTTATTCGCCTTTTGAAGTATTCAGCGGCCAATCTAATAATTGTGTGTTCGCAGGTAAATGGCCCAAGCCTCAAAAGAGTGAAAGGCCGGAAAAGAACGAAAGTGCGATTCAGGTTTAAATGGATATGATCGATGCATATAGTAAAAGAAAGACATCCGAAAAATTGGAAGGAACAGGACATGATTGGGCTGGAAGAGGCCAAAGTGATTATCCATGGCGCCGATCCGGACCTTGATTCAGAACGATACTCGGAAATAGATGCATCGGCGGTTTTTGAAAAAGGCTGGCTCCATCTCGGCGAGGATTACTACTTTAACGAGAATAGAAAGAAGGTCGCCGGACCGAGCGGCGGCGGGACGATAAGGATCGTGGTCTTTCTTGGCGCAAAAGAATGTACCGGTAGAATGGATATCGACTGGCCCTACAATATCTGCCATGAAATGGGAAGGTAAAGACGGCGGCAACAAATTGACTGAGTTTTCGTTTTCAGTTGACAAGGGGTAGCCGGATAATATATTTTGTATGCAAGAGGATTTGAGATGGTTCATTATTCCGATTGCGTCGTGTTCCTGTTGGCAAAGGCATATCAGAAGGCCCACGGATGCCTGAAGAAGCATCTGGCCGAGTACGGTTTGACCCCTATCCAGGTGCTGGTTATAGAGGCTCTAAGGGATGAGGAAGGAGTGTCTTCAGGGGAACTCGGGAGGAAGCTCTCGCTGGACAGCGCGACACTATCAGGAGTCCTGGAAAGACTCGCGGAAAAAGGATGGATAGTCAAGCAGACGGATGAAGTTGACCGGCGCTCGCTGAAAATATATCTGGGAGAATCGGCTAGGCAACTGAACGAGTCGATCGGCGAACAGCGGCAGAAAGCCAACGACGACGTCATGAAAAAGCTCTCAACCGAGGAGAAGGTGCTCCTGAAACGATTGCTCAAAGACCTGGACTGGTAATTTTTTTGCCAAGATGTTTAGCATACGAGTTAATTGTTTCTCCACTTTTGTGAAGAACCACTCAGTCAAAAGGGCGCAACAGCGGATTTGAAACCGCGGCAAAGGAGAACGGTATGCCCGAGCAAAAGGTCTATGAAAAGCTGATAGCCAGACTCCGAACCTGGCTGTTCGATCTTCCCGAATCCGAGTTGCTGATGCCGTTATTGAAGCTCCGTTTCTCGTATGATGAGGCGGAATTCCTTTCAGGCTTTCCTTTCATCCCTGCCGCATTAGACCAGATCGCCGAGCGCACGAAGGTCCCCGAGGAGGTTCTCATTCGCAAAATGAAGCCCATGATCAAGAAGGGGCTCATCTGCGCATTTGAGGGCAGGAGCGGCACCCGATACGCATTCACCGACCAGGTGTTCTTTCTATATCGTATGCCGGGATGGAAAGGCGAGCATGATGAATGGAATCGTGAGATCCTTTCTCTGGCCAATGAATACTACGTCAATCACCTCGGCGCCGATTTCGTGGGACATCCCACAAGAGCTCTGCGAGCAATCCCGTTGGCTCACACCATCAGAGATACCAGGCAAATCCTGCCCTACGAGGACGTGCTGGAATACGTGGAGCGCGAGGAATACCACGCGGTCTCGACTTGTTCGTGTCGCCACAGGCATAACGTCGATCCCAAATTTGTATCCTGCAAACACGACACCGAAAACTGCCTGCATTTCGGAAAACTGGGCTCCTACACGGTCGAGCAGGGCATTGGCAGGCGGATCTCTCGTGAAGAGACACTGGACATACTCCGGAAGGCCGCAGATGCGGGGCTGGTTCACGGGACTTCCAATTCCAGGAAAGGTGTGGATACCATCTGCAACTGCTGCTCATGCTGTTGCCTGTTCCTGGAACCGGTCAAGATTCCTGCGCTCGTGCGCGCCAAACACCAGCGTTCCGACTATCAGGTCCGGCATGACGCAAAAACGTGCAAAGCCTGTGGGCTCTGCGAAAAACGGTGCCCTGTCAACGCGATCGAATTAAGAAACAAAGAAGGTGCTCCGACACCTGAGGCTGGCTGCGAGCCGAAGGGGAAGGACCTCAAGTTTGTGGCGTACGACCCCGATCGGTGTATCGGGTGCGGCGTTTGCGTGCACAAGTGTCCGACCCAAAGTCTGGGCCTTATTCGCCGGGAGGAACAAGAGAATATTCCTGAAACGCCCACTGAACTGGCCGGCAGGCTTTTAAAAGAGCGCGGGCGGGACTGGTCCGGGATCTTCTGATGAATAGCCGTCGAAGAGGAGATGCCGATAAAAAGAACGATCTCCCGCGACCGGGATAATTCTCTTCATTTACGTGGAGTAGAACGATGTACGAAAAGAAACTCTATGCAAGCTGGGGAGACATGGACTTCAACGCGCACATGAGAAATACCGCGTATCTCGATAAGGCCGGTGATGTGCGCATGATGTTTTTCGCGGAGCACGGCTTTCCCATGAGCGAGTTCTTGCGCCTCAAGATCGGTCCCGTCATCAAGAAAGACGAAATTAAATATTTCGGCGAGGTCAATCTGCTCGATGAACTAAAGGTGAATCTCGCCGTCGCCGGCCTTGCAGAGGATGGGAGTCGATGGGTCATGAGGAACGAATTTTTTCGCCCCGATGGAAAGCTTGCCGCAACGGTAACGAGTGCCGGTGGTTGGTTGGACCTATCGGCCAGGAGAATTGTAGCGGCTCCCGGGAAACTTTTGGAAGCCTTGAAATCATTGCCCAAAACCGGAGATTTTCTGCAGTTGGACACCAGAGTCGAGTAGAGCAAGCACAACGTAGAGTTCGGGAGAACCCCGCGCCATGACCTAGGGAAACAAGTTCGTTGATGAAAAGGAGCATCCATGTCCATTCGAATAGTTAAACTCGGATCTCCCAGGGAAAAGGGAGAAGGGCTTCGCATAGGCACGGTCCGCCGTCCTCCACGAGGCGTTCCGAAATCGGAGTACGCCAAAAGGGATTTCTACGACGTCTGGCTCCCAAATCTTTCCCCCAGTCAGGAGCTGGTGAAGGAGGCAAAATCATCTCACGATGAGGCGTCCTGGTCCGCTTTCAAGAAGAAGTTTCGCTCCGAGATGAATCGACCGGATGCAAGCAAAATTCTGGATCTTCTGGCCGCACTCTCTCATCAAACCAATGTGGCAATGGGATGCTACTGCGAAGACGAAAGCAGATGCCACAGGTCTGTTTTGCGGGAGTTGCTGACGGAGCGGGGGGCAAGTCTGGGTTAATCCGGGAAAAATTATTGAAAAATGATTTCTCCTGCGCTTCAGGACACCATGAATTGTGTGTATGAAATGCTTCATAGAGCATCAAATGCTTTATTCATTCATGCGTATCTCGAAACAGGTGGTCTCAATCCATCTAACGCCGAATACTTTCACTGATGCTGCCGAATGAGTGCATCATTTCAAACATCTCATTTGACACGGTTCTGGTCGACCAATTTTTTATCTAATACATTCGAATACTTATCAAATAAAGGGAGCGGGTACACCCTTTGCACTATCTGCTGAGGGCACGATTTACACGACCGCCCTTTTGGGACGGATACGCACGACTTGAGTTTCGAGCCGATCGAAAAGCAAAAGACGATTCATGAAATTGCCCGGAAACAGATTGGAATTCAATTCGAATTAATACCAGGTTCGTTAAGGAAGGGGGGTGATCCTGCCAAAGCCTCGCCGGAAAAGGTTATTGCTCTGGTATACGATGGAACGACCCTTGAAAGGAGTAAATCAATGCGAAAGGCATTCAGGCAACGAAAGCAGGTTGAAATCCTGTCCCTCGAACAGGCCGTTTCGAAATATATGCATGACGGTATCGTTTGCGCCTTTAGCGGCTTTACCGGGTTTAACAGGAACCCTGTTGCATTCGCATGGGAAACGGTGAGGCAGGGATTTAAGAATATTCATGTTATGGATCGGCACGGGAGCTGCTGCACCTGGCTGTTAAACGCTGTGGGCGCGATGAAGATTTTCGAGACAAACTGGATGGGTTGGGGTGAATTGGCCGGCAAGATCGACTTCAACCTGGAAAGACGCTACAAGCGGAAGGAACTCATCCTGGAAGACTGTGCCCACGGCGCAACAGCCATGAGGTTCTTAGCAGGGGCTATCGGAATCCCCTTTATTCCCTACCAGGGTCCTCTGGGTTCCGATCTCTACAATCCGGAATATGACGCACTGGGCCACGCCGGTCTTCGCGATGGAAGCAGTCCGAAGATTGCCAAGAAAAAATTCATCCAGATGAAAGACCCATTTTTCGGAGAAGGCGATGTTATGCTCCTGCCGGCTGCACGGCCGGACCTGGCAATAATCCATGTTTCCCAGGCCGGCGACAAGGGTACGGCACGGTGGCGCGGTGTGGGGACCATTGACAAGGAAATCGCATTCGCGGCGGACAAGGTGGTGATTGTGTGCGAGCAACTTCTTCCCGAAGCCGAGATGCGCAAAGACCCCGAACTGAACCAGATCCCCTTTTTCACTGTTGACGCCATCGTTGTTCAGCCCTGGGGCGCTTTTCCGAGTGCTGTTCCCTTCTACTATGATTATGACGTCAATTTCATGCGCACCATGGATGCGGCGTCCCGGGATGGAGATGACCTCAAAACGTGGCTCGACGAATGGGTTTTCGGGCGCAGTTCATGGGAAGACTTAATTGTGAAATTGGGCGCAAAAAAACTGCACGACTTGAAAGCAGACCCTGTTACCGGGTATAGCACTCGAATTATGCGGGGCAAGAAACCCGCCCCAACGATGAACATGCCTCTGTCCGTTGCACGAAGCGGCTTCTAGAAAAGGGAAGTTTATGATAGGAAGTACGGAAAGGTTGATGGATGCGATCGACTGGATGCCCGATGAGCCAGCAAATCGAGATGAATTCCTTCTAGCCGAACTCATGGCTATTGCAGTCGCCCACGAAGTCAGGGATGATGATATCGTATTCGCCGGCACAGGGCTCCCGATGGTCGGGATCATGGCGGCCAACCTGCTGAACGCTCCCCACGCACTTCTCATCTACGAGTCCGGAATTTGTGACGGCAAAACCATGCATGTCCCAATGACGGTTTGCGATCAGAGGGCGGCAAACGGCAGTTCGACCCTTGGTGGACTGGTCGATACCTTCGGCTATTATCTGCAGCAGGGATACGTTTCGCTGGGCTTTTTGGGTGGCGCTGCAATCGACAAGTACGGAGGAGTCAACACGACCTCGATCGGCGATTACTATGCTCCCTCTCACCGTTTTGCAGGATCGGGAGGAAACTCGGACATAGGCGCCATGGCCGGCCGCACAGCGTACATTATTTTGGAGGAAAAAAGGCGATTCCTGGAACGCAACGATTACACCACAACCCCGGGCTGGTGGTGCTGGGACCATTCGACCAGTGAATGGAAGCCCAAAAAGGAAGTGTGGAAGGACACCCCCTTTGCCGACACCGGACCCGATGTTGTCGTAACGAATATGGGCGTTTACAGGTTTGACGAAGATGGGATCATGTACCTGGCGACTACCCACCCGGGCGTGAGCGTCGAGCAGATCAAGGAAAGCTGCGGGTTCGACCTGAATGTGGAACGCTACATGGGAGAAACACCGGCGCCGACGTACAAGGAGCTTTTCGTCCTCAGGGAATTCGTCGATCCCGAACTCATATTCATGCCGAAGAAACTCGACTATCCGCATGCCATCCAGTCGCTTATCGATGTGAACCAGGTGACGCCATGCGTGAACTTGCGGCGAATGTGGGCGAAGCAGGACAAAGGAGGGACCCCGTCACCGAGTAAACGAGCTGTTTGAACGGCCGGACTATTTGTGCTATTAATGATTACCCATCTTTATGTCAGGGCTCCAGGTCCGTCGTAGGAATGAATGATCACACTATCCTTATGCCCCTCCGGGGGAGACTGACCCACCGAAGAGCGTCCCGCCCTCAAAAGTGATGGTGCGTTATGCTGGAAAAGCGAATTTACGAACCGCAGGGACGACAAAGGCTTGAGCCAAGAGCAAGGGACGGGCTGCTTGCTTCAATACATAAAATCAGCAGGCTTTTGACGCGTCCCGTGCCTCTCAAAAAGATCCTGACCGCTATTGTCAGAGAGACTTCCGTTGCTTTCGGGTTCAAAAGAGTTGGCATTTACCTGACCAACAAAGATAAAAGACTGCTGGAATGTAAGTACATTGTCGGTCTAAGTCCTCTGGAAACGGAAAGAGCTCTCGCCCGTCCTTTTCGACTCAATGAGCAAGATTGTATTGAAACGAGGGCGGTAAAATCCGGTAAAACAATTTTCGTCAAAGACTTTCAGATATATTCCAGAATCACCGCTGTCGATTTGAAATCGAGTAAGGTCCTGAATCGGGTTTCGGCTCTGGCTGTGCCCATGAAAATCAAAAAAGAAGTTATAGGCCTGATTGTGGCAGATAGAGACCAGGTCAAACTGAAACTCGCTCGTGAGGACCTCGATGCGCTTTCAACATTTGCCAACCAGGCAGGCATTGTCATCGAGAACGCACGTCTGCTGGAACAAAATCAGAAGAAAATAAAACAGCTTTTAACACTACAGGAGGTTAGCAGAAACACGAACTCGCTGTTCGATTTCGAGGAATTGCTGCATTCCGAATTGTTGGAGCGGAAGCAAGACAAAATACCCGCGACGCCGCAAGAGGTCAATCGGAACGCAAATCCTCTACACAACCTGCAGGAATTGCTGCACACCATCTGTACCAGCGCAGTCAAAATCAGCAATGCATCGATCGGCATTCTGTTCCTTGTGGACCCAGATGGCAAACTTCTGCGGGTCGGCGCACACAGCGGTTTTCGAGATCCCCGTATCGACACTTTCACATTGAGGGTTGGTGATGGCCTGGCAGGAAGGGTGGCACTGGACGCGGCGCCTATCATCGTTAGCAATCTCGAAAAGAACCTTTATCAGGGCATGGCGATACCCTGGCCGGCATGGGGTGCAAAATCGGCGCTGGCCGTCCCTTTAATCAAGAAGAAACAGGTGTTGGGAATTTTGGATGTGTTCAGTCCCAACGAGGCAGCTTTCTCCGAGGACGATCTGAAACTGCTCACAATCTTTGCCGGTTATGCGGACAGTCTGTTGAGGAACTTAAGACTCTATGAACAAGTGATAGCGGAGAGAAATCTCAAGGAGAACATGTTGGAGAGTTCCGCCAATGGATTAATTGCAGTGAACTTGAAAAATGAAATTACATCTGTGAATCGAAGGGCGGAGGAGATATTCCAAATAAAGAGAACCAGTGTGCATATGCTCCAACCAGCAAAGGTACTTGAACAAGAAATTGCGATGACCTTTGATCTTGCTCTGCATAAGAACGAATTCCTGGATATGAAAGAGGTCCGGAGGGATGATAAAGACGGCAAGACTAAAATCCTGGGCATTTCTTCCTCTCCTCTAAGAGACCATAGAGGCGATCTGATTGGAGCCATGATAAGTGTTCGCGATTTGACGGAGATAAAGAAGGCCGAGGAAGTAATGACGAGAATGGAAAAACTGAGTTCCCTCGGCCGGCTCTCCGCCGGTATTGCGCATGAAATAAGGAATCCGCTCAGCAGTATATATTTCAATGTACAAATGCTCTCGAAGAGGCTGCCCCTGGATGAAACAATGAAGCAGATCTTCGCTGATACTTTTGAGGGTGTGGACAGAATAAAAATCCTCGTGAAGAGCGTGCTCGATTTCGCCAAACCATCCGCTCCGAGCCTGAAGATCGACTCTATTTCCCGTGTCCTCGAACATTCTATCTCAATTATGGACCCTGAGCTTAAAAAGAAGAAGATCGAAATTGAACTGGACCAGGACGGCAGTCTGCCATACATAGTTATTGACAGTCGCCAGATACAGCAGGTGTTCATAAATCTCTTTCTAAACGCGATAGAAGCCATGCCTGATGGAGGTACGATCAAAATCAAGAGCATGATCGAAAAACGCCACGAGCTGCCACCAAATCGTTTAATTCTCGAAATCAAAGATACCGGTATCGGTATTGCACCAGAGCATCTTCCGAAGATATTTGATCCGTTCTTTACGACCAAACCGGAAGGAACCGGGTTGGGTCTTTCCATTGTGCACAAGATATTGGCACAGCACTATGCAACAGTTGACGTTTCCAGTGATTTCAACAATGGATCGGCTTTCACTCTATATTTTCCAATCCCACCATTTGGGGCAAAATGATGTATATCTACAAGATTCTGATAGTTGATGACGACAGACTGCTGCAAAATTCCTTGAGAAACATTCTTGCAGAGAAATACGATATAACTGTAGCAGGAAGCGGCGAGGAAGCGTTGAATGTCCTCAAAAAACTTCCAATAGATCTGGTGTTACTTGACGTCAGACTTCCTGGGATGGATGGGATTGAGACTTTAACAAGAATAAAAGAGATTGAGCAAGACGTTCAGGTTATCATGATGACCGCTTACGAAGATGTGAAGACAGTTATCGTTTCCATGAAGATTGGCGCATGCGATTATCTAGTAAAACCGCTTGAAATAGATGAACTGGAAATTATCATCGAAAAAGTCCTGGAAAACCTGAAGTTGAAAAAAGAAGTCGAGGAACTGAGACAACGCTGTCTTGAGCTGTTTAATGTCGAAAACTTTATTGGTGAAAGCGAGGAAATTAAGAAGGCTCAAGAGTTTGCCATCAAAGTGGCCAAGGGCTACGATACTACGGTTCTTCTGGAGGGAGAGAGCGGAGTAGGAAAAGAAGTAGTGGCCAGGTGCATCCACAACAGGAGCGAGCGCTTCCTTAAACCTTTCGTGGGCATCAATTGCGCGGCTATTAACAAGGACCTCCTGGAAAGCGAACTTTTCGGCTATGAAAAGGGAGCTTTTACAGGCGGGCTCCAGGAAGGCAAAAAGGGGAAGATCGAGCTGGCAGATGGGGGCACATTGCTATTCGATGAAATAAGTAATTTATTGCCGTCCGCCCAGATGAAGCTTCTGCGATTTCTAGAGGAGAGAGAGTTCTACCCTGTTGGGGGAACACAGAAAAGGAAAGTCGATGTCAGGATCATTGCCGCTACTAACAAGCGCCTGGAAGATCTGGTCAAGGCAGGAAAGTTTCGAGAAGATCTTTACTATAGACTGAACGTTGCCACAATCTTCATCGCGCCTTTGCGAGAGAGAAAACCTGACATTCTCCCGCTGACGTTGTATTTCATGAATAAATTTAATGAGAAATTTGGCAAGAGCTTCCGAGGTGTAATGAAGGAAGCGCAGGATCTGTTAGTTCAGTTCGAGTGGAAAGGTAACGTCAGAGAGCTCAGAAATCTTATCGAACGTATTGTGCTAATGGAAAATGAAGAAATGATTCGCCCCATGCATCTCGCCGGTCTGACTGCCCAGAACTCCGGATCTTCTTTTCAAAGCGCCGGGGATTTCAAACTTCCGCCAACGGGCATCAAACTGGATGAATTGACCAAAGGACTGATTTTGCAGGCATTGGAGATGAGCGGCGGCAATAAATCGCAAGCAGCCAAGCTGCTCGGTATATCCCGTCCGACTCTTATTTACCGCATCGAAAAATACGCGACTAACAATTCGCAAGATCCATTAACTTTTAACAGAAGTGTCAGCTAGGCGTCAAATCCGTCACTCAGCGGACAGGTTGTTGTATCCTCTAACGAAAATTGCCTCAGGAAACCAAGCGTTAAACTTTAATCTTATCCGGAGGGCAGGGGATTGCCCTTGCCGGGTCGATGACCCCGAAATGACTCGAGCCGAGGAGATGGGTCCATGAACTATGAAAATATCCTTTTTGAAATTCAAGATGGAGTGGGAATACTGACCTTCAACAGGCCAAAAGTGTTGAATGCCCTGAATGCGTCAACCCTTGACGAAGTTGCCGATGCCGTCGGGCGAGCGGGCCGCGAGGACGCACTTCGAGTGCTGGTGTTTACCGGGGCTGGAGAAAAGGCGTTTGTGGCGGGAGCGGATATAAATGAGTTCCTCAAGTTTAACGTTTTGAGCGCTCGTCGTTTTGCAGAAAAGGGCCACGGGGTTTGCTTCGCAATCGAACAGCTCCCCAAGCCCGTTATTGCATGCGTGAACGGTTTCGCATTGGGAGGCGGATGCGAAATTGCAATGGCCTGCGACTTTATCTACGCGTCGGACAAAGCCAGGTTCGGTCAGCCAGAAGTGAACCTTGGGATTTTGCCAGGGTTTGGCGGAACCCAGAGGCTCTCGCGCCTGGTTGGACGCGCAAAGGCAAAAGAGATCTGCATGACCGGAGGAGCTATCGATGCGCATGAGGCAAAAGATTTTGGCCTTGTTGCACAAGTTTTCCCCTCCGAACGGCTTTTCGATGAAACCATGAAGGTGGCGCGCGCTCTTGTTGCCCAGTCCGCTCAGTCACTTAGGTCCATAAAGAGAGTCATCGACTGCGGCGCAGATGTGGACCTTAGAAACGGTTGTGCTCTGGAGGCTGAAGCCTTCGGGGTCTGCTTCGGTACAGATGATATGCGGGAGGGCGTTTCAGCTTTTCTAGAAAAACGAAAGCCCGAATATGAGCCGGCCTGACAAAATAATTCACATTCACACGGAGGTAACACAAATGAATTTCGAGTTGACCGAAGAGCAGAAGATGATTCAGGAAATGGCCAGGAAGTTTGCGGAACGTGAAATCAAGCCCGTTGCCGCTGAACTTGACCGCACCCATGCCCATCCCGCTGAACTTTGCGCCCAAATGGGGGAACTGGGCCTGATGGGAGTGGCCATTCCGGACCAATACGGCGGGGCGGGAATGGATTATGTCTGCTACGCTCTGGCATTAATTGAGATATCAAAGGCATGCGCTTCGTGCGGGGTCATCATGAGCGTTAACAACAGCCTCTACGGCTTTCCGGTGTATGCTTACGGCACCGAGGAGCAGAAGCAGAAATTTCTGCGGCCGGTTGCAAGCGGAGAGGCTATCGGCTGCTATGGGCTTACCGAATCGGGCGCAGGCTCCGACCCCGCAGGTATGCTGACCACGGCAGTCCTGAAGGGCGACGAATGGGTGTTGAACGGGACCAAGCGATTCATCACCAACGGCAACGTCGCAAAATACTGCGTCCTGGCGGCGATTACCGATAGGTCAGCCGGGTACAAGGGGATAAGCTCTTTCGTCGTCGATTTCGAAAATACGCCCGGCTTCAGTGTTGGCAGAGTCGAGGAAAAACTCGGGATCAACGCCTCCGGAACGGCGGAACTGGTTTTCGAGGATGCCCGAATCCCCGCTGGAAATCTGCTGGGTAAACAGGGTGAGGGTTTTAAGCAGATGCTCACCACCCTGGATGGAGGACGCATCGGGATCGCCTCGCAGGCCCTTGGCATCGGCCGGGCCACCCTGGAAGAAGCAATCGAATATTCAAAGACGCGCGAGCAGTTCAACCAGCCCATTGCCAATTTTCAAGCCATCCAGTGGAAGCTTGCCGATATGGCTACGCAACTGGATGCCTCTGAACTTTTGATCCTTCGTGCAGCATGGCTTGAAACCAATCACAAGTCTTATGAAAAAGAATCGGCAATGGCCAAGATGATGGCTTCGGACACTGCGATGTCGGCCGCTATCGAAGGAGTGCAAATCCTGGGAGGATATGGCTACAGCAAGGAATACCCGATGGAAAGGCATATGCGGGATGCCAAGATCACACAGATTTACGAAGGCACCAATGAAATTATGCGACTGGTGGTCGCGCGCAATCTCCTCAGAAGCAAATAAATGAAAACGATCGACAGAACGCTCATGTTCGCATCATTGCTGCCGGTAAAGGAGAAGAGATGAGAGAAGTTGTCATCGTAAGCGGAGCAAGAACTGCTGTGGGGGCTTTTATGGGGTCGCTTAAGGACGTCCCCGCCGCCCAGCTTGGAGCTATCTGCATTCGGGAAACTTTGAAACGCGCAGGCCTTCGGCCCAGGGCAACAGAAGATATGATTTCCTTTTGCCCGGACAAACTGCAGGGGACCGGCCTGATCGAATTGGAAACGAAATACCGCCAATGGGACGACTCACATCGCGAGATCGAGATAGACGAGGTCATAATGGGCAATGTGGTCCAGGCGGGCCAGGGGCAGAACCCGGCCCGCCAGGCCGCTATTTATGCGGGCATGCCCAAGGAGACCCCGGCTTTTACGGTCAACAAGGTCTGCGCCTCCGGGATGAAGGCAATTGCACTTGCCGCTCAGGCCATCGCTCTGGGTGATGCGGACGTAATAGTTGCCGGCGGCATGGAGAACATGAGCCGGATTCCCTACGCTATACCGAGCATGCGGGATGGCGCCCGCATGTTCAACGCGGAGGCGGTAGACCTGATGGTCCATGACGGCTTATGGGAGCTCTATTACGGCTATCACATGGGGGTAACGGCCGAAAACATCGCCGAGAAATACGGGATCAGCCGTGAAGACCAGGACAAACTTGGTCTTGACAGCCACCAGCGGGCCACGGCAGCAATCGCATCCGGTAAGCTCAGAGATGAGATTGTCCCGGTCCCGGTGCCTCAGCCCAAAGGCGGTCCTCTGATGTTCGAAGTCGACGAACGGCCGATGAACACAACTTTGGAGAAAATGGCCAAATTGAAGGCGTTTTTCAAAAAAGACGGCACGGTCACGGCAGGCAACGCATCGGGCATAAACGATGCGGCCGCGGCGGTCCTGGTAATGTCGGCCGACAAGGCCGCTAAATTGGGCCTCAAACCCCTTGCCTTCATAAAATCAAATGCAGCGGGCGCCATCGATCCGGCCTACATGGGATGCGGAGTGATTCTGGCCGCCCGGCTGGCGTTGAAGAAGGCCGGATGGACCGTGGACCAGTTGGACCTCATCGAACTCAATGAGGCGTTTGCGTCTCAGGCACTGGCTTGCATACGTGAATTGAAGATGGATTGGAACAGGATCAACCCCAATGGGGGTGGGATTTCTATCGGACACCCAGTCGGATGCTCCGGAGCGCGAATCACCTACGCTCTGGCAATGGAAATGAACCGTAAAAACCTGCACAAAGGCCTGGCTACCCTGTGTATCGGCGGAGGGATGGGGTTTGCGTTGACGTTGGAGAGAAAATAGTTTGTCAAAAAAAGGTTGCGAGTTGCAGGTTACGTGTTACGGGTTAAAAAACCCGCAACGTTCAACCCGTTACCCGTAACCGTTCACTGTTCACTGTTCACCGTTCACTGCTCACTGTTCACTCATCGCGAAGCGATGCGCAGGAGGTTCGAATGGAAATAAAGACTTTTGGAATTATAGGTGCAGGTCAGATGGGAAGCGGGATTGCACAGGTCGCTGCAACCAGCGGCATTAATGTCGTCATGAATGACATCAATGATGAATTCGTTGGACGCGGTCTCATGAACATAACGAGCCTTCTGACAAAAGGTGTCGAGAAAGGGAAAATTAGTCCCGATGACAAGGCCGGTATACTTTCCAGGATCAAGACCAGCACCTCTCTTAAGGACATGGCTGCGGCCGATTTTGTCGTAGAAGCCGCAACTGAAAACGAACAACTCAAGTTCGGCGTGTTCCGCGAATTGGACTCTGTTTGCAAACCTGATGTCATACTTGCGAGCAACACGTCTTCTATTCCCATCGGCCGGGTTGCAGCCCAGACGAAAAGGCCCGATAAGGTGATCGGCATGCACTTTTTCAACCCGGTGCCCGTTATGAAGCTCGTCAAGGTAATTCGCGGGATTGCCACCTCCGATGAGACCTTCAAAATCACATGGGACCTGGCGGTCAAAGTGGGGAAGACACCGGCCTCTGCGAGCGATTATCCCGGTTTTATCGCAAACCGGATACTCGTGCCGATGATAAACGAGGCAGTCTATTGCCTCTACCTCGGCGTCGGCACCCGTGAGGATATCGACACGGTTATGCGGCTCGGTATGAATCATCCCATGGGCCCGCTGACCCTGGCGGACCTGATCGGGCTGGATACGTGTCTGGCGATTATGGAGACACTGTATGCCGGTTTTTGCGACTCGAAGTACAGGCCGTGTCCGCTGCTGCGCAAGTACGTGGAGGCCGGGTGGCTTGGAAGAAAAACCGGCCGCGGTTTCTACGAATATTCATAGAAGGGGAGCATGAAGCGGGAAGCGAGGTGAGTAATTCGTAAACTTGCGACAGATTTCTTTACCATTCACAATTCACCAATCGCGAGTCAGCATTTGCTTCCTGCTCCTTGCTTCTTGATTCCTCAGGTGAAATACATTCCACCGTTCACACTGATCGTCTGGCCGGTCATGTAGCTGTTTCGCACCAGCATGAGGACTGCTTCGGCAACCTCTTCGACCTTGCCGAAGCGGCCAACCGGGATTCGATCCGGTTTTGCTTCGAGATCTCGTATCATGTCGGTTTCGATCAAAGCCGGGGCAACTGTGTTGACGGTAATGCCGTCCTTGATCAATATTGCGGCATACGAATGTGTAAGGCCCCACATACCGGCTTTCGACGCAACATAGGGTGGGGCGGTGCTCCCTCCGGTCTGAGCTGCGACCGAGGAGATATTGATGATCCTTCCCCATCGTAGTTCGCGCATCCCCTGAAAAACAGATTGAGTGACCAGGAAAGCCGACTTGAGATTTATCGCGAGCACCCTGTCCCAATCCTGCTCGGTAACCTCTGAGAGGCTCTTTCGAAGTGAGATCCCGGCATTGTTCACAAGGACCTGAACCCGCCCGAGTTCGCGGGTGATGGTGTCGATCATTTCAGCCGTTTCCGAAGATCTCGAAACGTCGGCCTTGACCAGGATGCCCCGCTGCCCTGTCTCTCGAACAAGAGCGAGGGTCTTCAGGGCCTCTTTTTCGTTGGCATGGTAGTTTATGGCGACGTCTGCCCCGGCCCCTGCAAGCGCCCCCGCAACAGCACGCCCGATGCCGCGACTCGCGCCCGTGACCAGCGCCACTTTGCCATGGAGATCCTTCATGTTCTTTTCCTTCCGTGCGCTGATTTTTCAACATTATTTCACTAATGACCGGTACTATCCTCGAGTTCCTTGTGTTCGAGCAGCGGGCGCGCCTTCTCCATGACCAGGTCGTATTGTGTCTTCGTGAAGTCGTTCCAGACCGCATCGTTAGCATCCTGGACCTTTTTGACTTCCTCCACCATGCCGGGGTCTACGAAATCCATCCGACCGAGCGCCACGGCCCGTTCGGTCATAACCGTCATGCCATAGGCGCACATTCTCACCGTTTCATTCATCGTCCGGCTGAGTGCTGCAAGGAGCTGGGCGCCCCGGAGTCCTCCCGACTGGGAGTTTATAATGACAATGGCGCGCTGCTGAATTGGACGGGTAACCTTGAGAAACGCATCCAGCATGATGCTGATGGCGTTTATTGCCTTATAGGTTACCGCCAGTTCACCGATCTGGACCTCGGTAAGCTTGTAGCCGTCTTTGGCGGCCCGGAATTCCTGGGTGGTAGTCTGCAGTTTTACCTCCCGTTCGTCATCTGTAGCCATTAGTTCGGTTCGCCTTTGCATGAGGCTGGTGTATTCCTCGGACCCGACTACAGATTTTCCTTCGGGAAGAGGCTTGCCCTCCTCGATAAGCTTCTCCAGCTCTTCGTTCTCCTTGAGCCTTTGTTCAATCTCCGCCAGTTCTTTACGGCTGGCGTCGAACTCTTCTCTGGCCTTTTGCGCTTCTTCCCTGCAGCGGATAATATCTTCGCCGAGTTGTCGAAAATGCTGATCGGCCTCAGTTTTGGACTCTGCCAACAGGGTCTTCTGCACCTTTATCCGGTCCGCTGATTTCTGGGTAATATCCCACTGCTGACGCAAAAGATCCGGCAGGACATCGAGTACATCCACCTCGATTTCATGCTCTATTGATTTTTTGACCCTTTCGCTCAAAAAAGGAATATGAGCAGAAGCAAGCTTTTGTTTGAAGTCGCCCGTACTGCCGTCTTGCCGCCCGGCAAGGGCCGTCAGGACCTGCGACCACTTTTTTTGGAGACCTTCATTTTCCGACAGCAGTTCGTGAATGGCGATTCCAAGGCCCCTCGACACTTTCAAATAGTTCCGACCGGCCTCGGTCATCCGGGCCGTGGCTTCGCCGGCTTCGATGTCCGCCGCAGTCTCCTGCCGGAAGGCAGAGCTGATTTCATCAACCGACATGTCCTTCGCCTTTTCCAACTGGCCGACGGAAAGCGGGACCAGGGCCAAGTCCTTGCTGTCTTCAGTTTGCGTTTGCTGCGCCATTGTTCATGACCTCCGTAAATGCAGTAGCAGGGAGCAAGGAGCAGGAATAAGGGAGCAGGCAGACGGTTCTATTGCCGCTCCTCGCTACTCACTACTTCATTGCCTGCTCGTTGCTGCTTGTAGCGGCAAGCGTCTTCTCGATAGCCGTTCCCGTCGACGAGAGGGTGAGCTGGATCTGATCCATGATCTCCTTCTGCCGGCCAGGGTCTGCTTCCGCTTCGGCGATGGATGCGTCCAGCGACTCCAGCGTAGCCTGGATGGTCTCTATGCCGTTGCGGATAATGGGCTGATTCGCCACCATTCCCTCCAGCCGGTGAAGGGTGGATTTCTTTTCGATGAGCATTTTCTCGAGTCCCTTTTCTCCGTCTGCTATGCGCTTTCCCAGGGTCCGCACTTCCAGCGCGAGCTGATTAGGGTCCTTGGTCTTGATAAAGGCCCTTGCCCTGCGATATTTTTTGGCAAAATCGGCCGCCCCTTCCAGGTAATCTCGCACAAACCCGCTGTAGGCTTCGAGAATCTCAGCCACCACCGGGCTGTTTTCGGACTGATAATGGACTAGCCGGTCACCGATATCCAAAATGGAGCGCAACTCCATGGTCAACTCGTCGGCCATGCCGGTCTCGGCCCTTAGCTTTCGGATCGGACCTTCTTTGGCCTCATCTGCAGCCGCCCTGGTTTCAGCAGTCGCTTTGAATTCTTTTTGCTCCCTGTTCTTTAAGTTATTGCGTGCCACCAAAAAAGCCAAAGCTGCTCCGGCAATCAAAACGGTTACGCTTATGGCCGGTTGTTCCAAATCTACGGCTATTATGACAGCGGCAATCATGAGAAGCGCCGGTGCCAAATAAGTCTGTGCGGGGATTTTCTTCTGTTCCATATGTCAGCCTACATCGAGTTTGCGATAAAAATAGCCACGCTTATTTGTATACAGGCCGTGAAAACAGCCACAGCCGCGTTGCGTCGAATGTCCATTTCGTCTGCATAGGAAACTCTCGGCATGAACATTTTTTCTGCAAGGGCTTTGAAAACAAACAAAACAATTAATCCCAACGCGAGATAAACGCCGAATTCCTCCAGCCCCACTATCCATCCGGTGAACGGTCCTATGATGGCCGCCCTCAAAATAATGGAGATGGCGATCAATACTCCGGCCATATCAATCCCTTCGGCAATGTTGCCCTTTAATTCGATTTCTTCCTGGATATTGCGCTTTGCAATGGCTGCATCCAGATAGAAAGCGATTACCAGAGCTATCTGACCGAGGATAAAGAACACGGCAGCCGCCCAAAGCCCTCCGCCAACTCCGCTGAAGGCGCCGTTCATTATTATGCCGGTACCCACGTAGGTGGAGAATTCCACGGCCCCGACCGCCACATTGCCTTTGCCCGCTGCTTCGTCGTTATTGATTTTTCGCAGAATTATTCTTTTATTGAGCTCAAAGGTCACGAAGAGAAAAATTACGACCATCACGGCGGATTTGAGAAAATTTCCCAGATCCACCAGGATGTTTGACGTCCTGCCTGAAACAACGCCCGCGAGGGCCAGAAACAAACCCAGGCACATCCCGGCCTTTCTCAGCCCGACTGCCAGGTTGCTTTCCAGAAGCATTGCCTTATCCTCATCAAATGGCGAGAGTCTGTCATCGGCCAGTTTGACGAGCCATACCACCAGCATGCCTAATAACGGATAAACGCACATCTGAAATATCAAGCTCCAAAAACCCACCCTGATCTCCTTTCTTTGGAAGCAGCAAGGCAGCGAGAAGCGGGGGGTAGGAAGCAGGATCAAGGGCAGGCGTTTGCTGCCTGCTTCGCGCTTCGTGCTTCCCGCTTACGCGTCATTCAAATCTGTGCGGCACAAACGGACTGAGATTATTGGTGACCATTGACTGCGACTCCCTGACGCCCATACCCGCGCTATGACCTCCGATCACCCAGCAGCCGAGCACGGGATAGTTTCCGTCCATGTTGGCGAGTGTGGCAAGAGCTTGATAAACATAGCCTTCCTCGCCGTAGGTACCGGAGGTGTGGAATCCTTCCCTGCCTTCATGATAGAGGGTCACGTTTGCGCCCTCCCTGGACAGAAGAGGTTTCCTGACGAACTCCTTCATCCCTCCCGGCCCGTCGAAATAGGATTCCAAAAGATTTGGATGCCCCGGATTGAGTTCCCATAGAATGGGCAATATCCCTTTGCTGGAAAGAACCAGCTTCCAGATGGGCTCGATCCAGGTCATCCTGTCGAATGTGTTCCCGATATATTGTCCATACTTGTCGGCCAGGAGCCACTCCCAGGGATAGAGTTTGAAAATGTTTTCAATAGTGATTTCATCCAGAGTGGTGAATCGGGTGAATGGTTCGAGCGCGAGTCCGATATCTCCAATGAAAATCATCTCCGCTTTGATCCCGGCATCGATTGCCGTGTCCATCAGGTACGTGGTTGTGACCAGGTCTTCCAGGCTGTCTGCCACGCAAGTCAGGTAGAGAGTGCCGCCCTCTTCCCATTGCTCTGATATTTTCGGCCAGAGTTCCAGGAGCTTTTCATGGATGGAATTGAACTGATCGGATTCGGCGCCGAAAACCTCCTGAAGCCAGTACCACTGAATGACGCTGGCTTCGAGCAATGCGGTGGGCGTATCGGCGTTGTATTCTAACATCCTGGGAGGGTTAACGCCGTCATAGGCGAAGTCGAACCGGCCGTACAGCGTGAGCTCTTTTTTGGCCCAGGATCTCTTTATGAGAGGAACGGCTTCTTCGGGTATGCCGAGTTCGGCGAAGCGGTTATTGTCAATGACATGCTGGACGGCTTCCATGGCCAGTTTGTGAAGATCGTTCGTGGCGTCGTCAAGAACGTCGATTTGTTCGGAATCAAAAAGGTAATACGCGCTCTCGTTCCAGTAGACCCCATCAGGGTTGTGGTGATAAAGCAATCCCGAAGCTTCCACCTTGCCCTGCCAGTTTTCTCGCGGTTGGATCGTCATTCTCTTCATATTTTCCTCACGCGCAGACGCGAAGACGCGTACGAGCAAAAAACGGGAAACTCATGGGAGACGATTGCGAGTTTTTTGCGCACGAGATTATCCACCGATCCCGCCGAAGCCGTGAGCCGCGGCGCCGCCGCCAAAACCTCCCCTGCCCACTGAGCCTCCAAGCCCTCCCGATCCGCCGAAAAGCCCCCCTCCTGACGATCCTGCTCCAGGGGAAGGCGCAAAACGGCCGCCCGACGACCATCCGCGGGGTGGAGCATAACTACCCCCGCTTGCCACACTTCCCGGACTGTATCCACCCATTCCGCCGAAATACCAGAAGAACATATGGGGGCCGCCGCCGTAATAATATCGCCGGGCTTCTTCCTCGCGGCATTGATCCTCGGAGACCACGCTTCCGGTGCTGTCTACGCATCGCCTTCGCTGAGTTGAATCATCACAGCCGGTCGCAGCCGCCACAAGGCTTAACATAGCCACGCCAAGCACGATTTCACGTGACTTTCTTATTTTTCTCACTTCCTTACGGGTCAACCGCAACCTCCTCCTCAACAGGACCGACCTCGCAAGCGGCCTGCCTGTCACCTACCTTTACAACACTCTGCTTTTCAGGTAAAGACTCTCCTTATTCATGCCGATAATGCTGTTATCAATCAACATAGGTGGAAGTAATGAAAAAAATGGTCTTTCTTTTGGCTGTTCTTTTGATCTTCGGCGCTGCCGACGCTTTCGCTTTCTCCTGCGGGGGCAAATACATAACGACGGGCATGCAGCAATATGAAGTGCTCGACCGGTGCGGCGAACCTTCACACGTGGAGAGTTGGCAGGAGAATCAATATATCAATCCCTATCAAAATCCATATTTTCAAAATTATGCGGGGGCTGCTATCGTCGTAGTGCCGGGAACAATTGTGATTACCTATGAAAGGTGGGTCTACAACTTTGGCCCGAGACAATTCATGCCTGTCCTGACCTTTCGAAACACCAGGCTGATAAAGATAGAAAAAGGAGGCTACGGATACTAGGGCGGGCGGTTGGACCGCCATGGTTGCCGCCGTCCTGCTTGTTAAAAAACATCCAGCAATCTCTTAACAGCCAAGGCCCTTCCTAAGTAGCTGTTTTACGTGATAACTGTGCATTTTTGCTGCGTCATCTCTTTAATTTCTCCTTTACTATTTGGGGTGGTTTTTCCACGCGAACCAGGCGCGAAAGCGCCAAAAAATTCACCGCCGGAGGTCACGGAGACCACGGAGAAAAGCAACTCAGCAAAAAAAGAGGTTCATCCGGCAAACGCATACCTCCAATATTTTTCACGAGACCCCACATCGCGGGTTCGACGACGCCATTCCGGCGAGGTCTGGCCCAGTGGCCGGCTTCAAGGCCACGCAAACACATTGCAGCTATTTCCATTGCCAGTTTCCATAAGAGGGAGGCCTATCCATTCCTAAGAGCCTGTCACTATTGTTGTTTTATCTGTTCAAAGGAAATTTGTTGGAAATTTCATGGGAAATTTTCAATTGACTTCTACGCTAGTCGAGGAGTGGGGCAGATCTTTTTGCAGTCAAGGAATTGCTTGGACATAAGGACGTCAAAATTACCATGAAATACGCTCATCTTAGCCCTGAGCACAGGACAATGGACAGAAAAAAGACAGGATCGAACGACGTGGAACTCTCCCGCTCCAAAGAACGAATTCAAATGCTGCTCATGGGTGCTATTCATTTGTCAAAGATCGCATCTTTAGTCGATCACATATATTACCATTGCGGACACATGGCGGAGAAACGGAGCCGGCGGACATTTCCCGGCCAGTCAACTGACTGAGTGATTTTTTTTGTTCTGCCCGAAAAGCTCAGACGATTGGTTGGCATGCGTGTGGGTCCCTCTATGAGAACGAAAGGGTATCCGCAGAGCTGAAATTTCCACACTTTCACCTTGAGTTCCGAGGAATGAAGCGCGATCATTGATGCTCAAGCGACTCAGCCGCACGAAAATGAAGAAAGTGAACTGTTTTAAAGAACGAAGCATAATTTTAAACGGCAGCAATGAGTATGTTGAGTGGATAAGCTTTGAAGCGCAAGATCGTTGATTTCTCAAAATTCTCTTCCATTGGATGGATGCTCCTCAGTGCCTTTTGTTTTGCGTCGATGGGCGCGCTTTCCCATGAGGTTGCTGCAGTTTCCGACTGGCTGGGAGTCGTATTCGCCAGGGCGTTTACCAATTTTCTCTTTGTTGCCTTCCTTGCCATGGTCACCTCGAAACCGCTCATCATCTTCTCGGCACCAAAAAACTTGTGGGTTCGCAGTATCACCGGCACCTGTTCCATGCTAGGCATGTTTTATGCCTATACCCATCTCCCCGTTGCCGAGGCAATCTCCATCACCAATACGACGCCCATCTGGATGGCACTGTTGGTCTCTTTTGTAACCAAAGAGGGCATCTCATATTCAATCTGGGCGGGTGTGGCCTGCGGCACCATCGGCGTGACGCTCGTTCAGCAGCCTCAATTCCAGCAAGCCGGTATTGCCATCATGGCGGGACTGGGAGGGGCCTTATTTGCTGCGATTGCGGTGTACAATCTTCATCTTCTAAAGAAAATCCATCCCACCACAATCGTGGCTCATTTTTCCTTGGTTGCCAGCACTGTATCCTTTTTGGCGTTGGTGCTGACTTTCTATGTGGCCCCCCGGGAGACGAGCTGGACAGGGCGGATTTTTATCGAGATGCTTGGCATTGGAGCACTGGGAACCGCCGGCCAGCTCGCGATGACCCGTGGCTATATGGTTGGAAACCCCACTATTAATGCTATAGTGGCACTGGCCCAGGTGGCGTTTGGCGTTGTTTTTGATATCCTGATCTGGGATCGCTCCTTCGATATTGCCAGCATTATCGGCATCGTCCTTATCACGTCTCCAACTGCTTTTTTTGTGGTGGAGCAAAGAATCGCACATCGCCGGAAAAGTATACCGGCGTTAGTGAAGTGAACCGATCGTACTCGTTATGCTCACAGACCGAGACGGGATTTTTAGCTTTGGCAAGGAACCTTGCCCCAGCACATATGGGGAAAGAGCCAGCTCTTCCCTGACTGCTGAACTGCATCCTTCTGCATACCCAAAATACATGATTTCCCCCGTGTTAACCGTTGTTCCAGGACCTTAAATTACCGTGAGCCGTCTGGAGAACTGGATGGCTGACAATAGCAGATAGAGGTGCTGTGCCGTATGAGAGAATCTCTCGAAAGGCTGGCGACCTTTGCCGTCTGCGTGGTTGCCGTGCTTCCAGTTCCCACGCCAAAGGTTACAGCCCATTCATTCGCCCCAAAGCTCGCCGAACAAGCCAAAACCGATGTAACGTCAAATGCTGCGGTCTGTTCCCCCCTCCCACAAAGCGTCAAATCCGATTTGGTGGTAAGGGTTACCGCCTACGCGGCAGTCCCCCGATGCACTAAGAAAATCAACCCCGACATCACTGCTTCGGGTCGCAAGATCAGTCGCCGTGACCACTATCACCTGATCGCCCTTTCTCCAGACGTGGCAGGGAACTTCAAATTCGGAGACCGGTTCCGTCTGGAAGTGGACGGGATGAACTATTTCGTAGAATACTGCGACAAAATGCCGGACAGACATCGCGAATCCATCGATTTTCTGCTCCCCTCCGTCAAGCTGTGCAATGCATTTGGCGTCAAGACAGGTAAGCTGAGTCTTATCGGGGCAAGCAGAGTTACGGTTCGGTAGGTAAAGTTAAGAGTCTTGCGTGTTGATCCAGAAACATCGCGGGAGCCTGATTCTGCTAAAAGTTCTTTAAACAGCAGCTTTTTTTGACGTAGAAAAACTCCGCTTAGTCCACCCTACACCACTCACAACCCCCCGTAGAACCGGCCGAATGCATGAGCGAGCATTAACGACATGACCAGGATGCCCGCTCCGAAGACAAGGATGTGCCGGGTCTTGCGCAGTTCGAAGCTCCCGACCCGGCACACAAGCAGATAGCCGATAGCAAGGTTGAGGAAGCCCCACAGGACATTGACCATCGAGGACGACAACCCTACGCCGGGCGGGGTCGCGAAGGGACTCTGGAAGGCATGGCCCGAGATCCCGTTGCCGAGATGGGGCAGCGCATTCGCGAGGAAGGCGCCCCCGAAAAAGTATGCCAAGTAGTGGTACCAGCGCGTGACTGTCTCCATTTTAGAGTTCCATTCTCCGTGCAGGTCACGGTGCAGTGAGCGGCAGCGTTATCAGTATTACTTAATCCGGAATAATGCATCAACTTCTGCGCTATGCAGGCAAACTGCGTGTTGGGATCGGATCTTTGCCCGAAAAAACTTCCGTTGCGTCCCTGAGACCGGAAAAACCATGCGATTTCCCAATAGAGCATGCAAGTGAAATTCAAATGAAACTGATTTTTTCGATTTCAGGACACACCCGTCCCCACAGTTTCGGACGCGATCCGCCACCCCATGATAAGGCGGGCATCAGGAGGTGTTAGAGGCCGCGCTTACAGGCGCACGGCTGCGACTGCGCCCGATCGTGCTCGTCGAGACCTTATTCTAACCTGTTCATCCTCACGCGGCCACTTTCTCTTCCTCCTCGAGTGGATTGCCTCCCTGAGGAGTTACAGCGCGCACCCGGTCAATCCTGAAGACTACGAGGAAAAGAGGCCCTCTTTCCTCTTCGCTCTCCCGGATCTTGTTATGGTCTGCCCGGCAAAGCGCGTAAAGCCGTTCGCTATCCTTTTCCTCATGAAGCTTGGTCAGATAAAGCCTCAGTCCTTTATATCCGCCCCCCTCGTTTTCAACGAACAGGTAAGTAGCGTGCGGGTTTGACTGGATGTTCTCGTGTGTCAGGCGGTCTTGCATAATGAATGCAATCGTGTTTTCATCAAAAATTTTTGGCTTTGCGTAGACCGCCGCATCCACGTTGCCGTCCCTGTCTGCGGTCGCAAGGATTCCGCGGCCTTTTGCGTTTTCGAAATATTCTTCGATGCTCATTTTTAACCTCGCATGTATAGTTTTCATCACTATTTAAATATAGTTCAAATATAATGGATTACTTTGCGCTGACAATCGGCAGCTTTGATATAACTGTTTATTGGTCCTTGCGACTTCAACCTGTTTCACTTTATGATGAGGTCGGTTAATTTAGAGACGAAAACCTTGGAGGTTATAATTCGTAATGGTGGCGACTCAGCGTTCACACTGGAGGGGATAGAATGAAAATAGAGCAGATTCAAGTCGGGTTCATGCAGGTTTTCTGCTACCTGGTCTACGATGAGAAAACTAAAGAAGGCATCCTGATTGACCCCGCGGGAAACGAAAATGAGCTGATCGAACATCTCAGGGCAAAGGTTATTAAACTTGTTTACGTAGTCAACACGCACGGACATGCCGACCACACGTGCGGAAACGAACGCATACGCAAAGCGACCGGCGCGAAAGTGGTCATGCACGAAAAAGACGATGCTTTATCGCAAAAACCCGAAGTAGCGATGTTTGCCAGCAGCATGGGTTTCCAGCCGTCGGGACCGGCCGACGTACGCGTGCATGATGGAGATGAGCTCTCGTTCGGCGGGATCAAGATGAAATTCATTCACACTCCGGGGCACACGCCAGGAGGGTGCTGCATATTGATAGACGGGAACCTGTTCACCGGAGATACCCTTTTTGTGGGGGCGATCGGACGCACCGATCTCCCGGGAGGGTCTTTCGAACTGTTGATTAAATCTCTTCAAAACCTGGTAAAGACGCTCCCGCCCGACACCGTAGTATGGCCAGGCCACGACTATGGCGTCCAGCCTCGATCGACCCTGAGGCACGAAGCTCAAACAAATCCTTACATCGCGGACTACATGGATGGTTAACAAACTTACATTAAAGTACGTCACCTTCGAAACACCGCTCAATTCGTCTTTAGATCCATGGAGGTTTTTGTCTTGAAAGCCGGAAGCTTGAAAAAAGGAGAGGAGATCACGCCTCCGAAAGGCAAGCTCGGAGTCCTTATACCCGGTATTGGAGGCGCGGTCAGCACGACCTTCATCGCAGGAGTCGAACTTGTGAGGCGCGGGCTGGCCGAGCCGGTGGGTTCGCTCACCCAACTCGGCACCATAAGGCTGGGAAAGCGTTTTGAACACAGGTCCCCGAAAATAAAGGATTTCGTTCCTCTCGCAGACCTGAGCGATATGGTTTTCGGCGGCTGGGACATATACGAGGCCAACTGCTTCGAAGCCGCCCTTTACGCGCGGGTGCTGAGGCGTGAACATCTCGACCCGATCAGGGAGTTTCTGAGTGGAATCACCCCGATGAAAGCGTTTTTCGACCGGCGTTTCGTCAAGAACCTGGACGGGACTTATGTCAAAAACGCTCCGAAGCTGCGCGACAAACTCGATGAACTCAAGACAGATATCGCCAATTTCAAGACGCAAAACAGCCTTGACAGGTGCATCATGATTTGGTGCGGAAGCACGGAAGTGCACCTGAAGCCGGGGGAAATCCACCGTTCGATAGACTCACTCAGAAAGGCGGTGGACGCTAACGACCCGGGCATTCCGCCGAGCATGCTTTACGCCCTGGCCGCCCTGGAAAGCGGTGTCCCCTTCATCAACGGCGCGCCGAACCTCACCGTTGACATTCCCGCAATGATCGAACTGGCCGACTCTGCCGGAGTGCCTATAACGGGAAAAGATTTCAAAACCGGTCAGACACTGATGAAGACGATCCTTGCGCCTGGTCTTAAATCCCGCATGTTGGGTCTGGAAGGATGGTATTCGACAAACATCCTGGGCAACCGGGACGGTTTGGTCCTGGACGACGCCGAATCGTTTAAAACCAAGGAAGAGAGCAAGCTCTCGGTTCTCGAGTACCTATTGCAGCCGCACCTCTATCCGATTCTCTATAAGAACTATTACCATAAAGTTACGATAAACTATTATCCTCCCAGGGGAGACAACAAGGAAGGCTGGGACTGCATCGATATTTTCGGATGGCTCGGGTATCCGATGCAGATAAAGGTGGACTTCCTTTGCCGCGACAGTATCCTGGCGGCGCCTCTGATTCTTGACCTCGTGCTCTTTATGGACCTGGCGCAAAGGGTCGGGATGAGCGGCATCCAGGAATGGCTTTCCTTCTATTTCAAAAGCCCCATGTTCAAAGAGAACCTCTACCCTGAACATGACCTCTTCATCCAGTCCATGAAGCTCAAAAATACCCTCCGCTACCTGATGGGTGAGGAACAGATTACGCATTTCGGACTCGACTACTATATGGAGGGATAAGGGAATGAGAGATTCAGCAATTCGGGACTTTAAGGATTTAGGAATTTAGGGATTGAGGAATTTGTTCTCAAATCCCTCAATTAGAAATCCATTAATTTGTTTTACTAAATTCCTAAATTCCTCAATCAGTTCCACCCACATAGACACGCGGCACTCGCCGGGAAACGGCGCAGGTCAGTTCATAGGGGATCGTTCCGATTCGCTCCGCAACATCCAGCGCCTCGATGACCCCATCGGGCGATTCTCCCCACACAAGGACTTCATCGCCGACTGCAACCGGGTCGTTTTCAACGTTTACCATGGTACAGTCCATTGTGACCGTTCCGACAATCGGATACCGCCTGCCCCGGATCGATACTTCCCCGTTGTTTGTGAGCCTGCGGCTCAAACCGTCCGCATATCCGATCGGCAAGACCGCAATTCTGGTTGGTCCAGGCGTTATCCACCGCCTGCCATAGCTGATGGGATGTCCGCCGGGCATATCCCGCAGGTGAGCGATATGTGTCTTCAAGGACATTACCTGCCTTGGAAGAATGCACCGGGATGTCTCCTTTGACGGATAATGTCCGTACATCAGAATTCCCGGGCGGACAGCGTCGAAATAGCTCTCCGGAAGGTCCAGGATTGCGCCGCTTGCAGCCATGTGTATTATCTGCGGCCTTTTCGCAAACTGCGCAAGCATTGCAATCACTTCTTTGAATCTTGACAACTGAAGGTCCGCATAGGTCTTGTCCTTCTCGTCGGCCGTCGAAAAGTGAGTGTAAAGTCCCTCCCAATCACACACCCTCGATTTGGACAAGCGGTCGAACAGGTCCCCTGCCCTGTGTAAAAGAATCCCCACTCTTCCCATTCCTGAATCGAGCTTGAGATGCACCGGGGCGGGCGTTGACGCGGCTTGCACACAGGCCTTTTCGATCCAATCCAGGTCTTCCTCCTCAAAGATGCTCAGGGTTAAGCCGGCTTTTATGGCCTCCGTGATTTCATCCGGAAAGAGCCGGCCAAGGACAAGGATACGCTGAGATATGCCGCTTTCTCTAAGTTCCATGCCCTCTTCCAACCTGGCGACCGCGAACATGACGCACCCCTCATCTGCAAGCCTCCTGGCGACGGGTACCGCGCCATGCCCATAGGCATCCGCCTTGACTACCGGAATCAACAAGGAGGGCTCGACCTTTTCGCGAATGCACCGGATATTATGGGAAAGATTATCAAGATTTATTTCCGCATAGGTCCCTGATCTCATAAAAACTCCCAAAGACTAAGACATGATTGACAGGATTAAAAACAACCTAAAATTAACATTACCAAACTTTATCATCTCACCATACGCGTCCTGCCCTAAAAGATTTTTTTTAGACAGGATTAACAGGATTTACAGGATTAAAAACAACCTAAAATTAACATTATCAAAATGTATCGTCTCTCCATACGTGTCCTGTACTAAAAGATTTTTTTAGACAGGATTAACAGGATTTACAGGATTATAAAATAACTTGAGTTGACGGAGGATCAACTTTTTTAAGATACGTGAGATATTTGCGCTTGACCTGTAAACTGGTTGCGCCGAAGTTGAGAAGAAGTCCGATCTTTATACCGGTGGCCGCCAGATAGTTCACCAGTTGTACCTCGTGTACCTGCACCTATGCTTTAACGGCTTTGTTCTCAACAAGTACGGTATCCGCAATCAACATATCGGCAAAGAAATCTCCCACTACGATACCGTCATAAACCACGGCAATTGCCCGGTGACAATCCACGTGCAGTCCGGCCTTGCCCAATTCGTGAGCCAGCGCCTTCACGTAGACCGATTCAAGGAACCCTGGCCCCAATGTCTGGTGAACCTTCATAGCGCAACCGATTATTTCTCTTGTCAGGGCCTCGTATTCCATCCCGTAAATCCTTCTCAGGTCCTTGTCCTTTATCTTTTTCTTCTAATCCTGTAAATCCTGTCCAAAGTTTTCGTCTTTAGTTTTTATCCTTCTCCTCCATGCCGGCCCTGTCAAGCCTGCCGAGGCCCTCGTCCTTTATCTTTTTCTTTTAATCCTGTAAATCCTGTTAATCCTGTCTAAGCTTTTCGTCTTATCCGCATGGCTTGTTTGCCAGCTTTTCTATCACGTTCAGGTATTCATCGGAACGGTCGAGATAAAGAGAAAGAGTTCTTGCGAATTTTTTCCCCACTATGCCATCAAGGATCAATTGGGTGACTTCAGGCTTTCTTTTTAGCACGGATTGCGAACGTAAAAGGATCCGGCGCTCTTCCTCAGACATCCCCTGGAGCAGCGCGCCGAGCACGTTTCGAGCCCGTGGCTGGTAAATCCAAAAATAGAGCAGGTCCAGGGCGTTTATTATGATAATCTTCTCGAGATCGCGTGCCTCGGAGCTTAACTTCTGCATGAAATCTCCGGGGGATTCGAGCATCTTCAATACGTCGGCCTCCGGATACATCAGCTCCAGTTGAGCGTAGGCTTCGAATAACTGCCCCAGCTTGTCGGCATAATCACGCCTGCGCATCTCGATGAACTCCTGTCGGTCCGTCAACCCTTCGATGATCCCGGCGACACTGTCCGAAGCAGCTTTAGATATGATGGCCGCCCACTTTTGGAGCATGCCCGATATATCTGCAACACCGAAGACTGCCATAAGGCTGCCCGCGCCCAGGTTCAGCAGGATGGCCAGCGGGATGGACAGGACCGTGCGGAACAGGTTGGCCCTTGCGGCTGCCCGCGGAAATCCCCGCCATGTGTTGTGGCTGAAGATGTAGACTCCATTGGCTATGGCGATGAAAGTGTAGAGCAGTACAGGATCGGTCGACGTGGTGATCCCCAATAAACGATGGAGAATCATCGTTTTGACCACATAGTCGAGCAAGGGTACGGAAAAGCCGGTGAAAAGAAGCGATTCGCTGATCCTTTCCCAGTTGATGTAACTGTCCCATTTGAACAGAGGAGACCGTCTGATTCCACCTGCGCCGAAAATCGACTGGAGAATATTTCGTACTCCGGTTATTCCGAACCAGATAAAGCCCCCAAACCAGGCAAGCACCCACCAGTCTTTCGTAAGGTAGAAGGTGGCAAAAGCAGGGATGAAACCGGCTAGTATCTTCAGAGCGTTCTTTAGAATGCTGTTCAGGTAATACCATGATATTTGCGCTTTGGGCTTCTCTGGTGATGGAAGGACCTCGAGACCGTTGCCGTTGCTGCCTGCGACTCCCCCCAGGGTTACTACATTGCCCCGATCGGATATGCGAGTGGAAAACACGTGTACCTCCCAGCTCTCTTGGCGCTTCTGTCCTATGCTCCGCAGTCCGGGGACATGGCTGAGGATGCCGTAAAGAAGTTTCAGAAAACCGCTGGATACACGATTCGGCAGGTATGTGACGCGGGGGAAAGCCTCTACCCGCACTGGAACAATCAGCCTCTGGGAATCGGTTGAGAGCCGCACCTCTCTCCGCGCCCTTATCGACATTGTTTCCAAAACGGCCAGCCCCATTCCATGAAGACGGTGGGAATAACCGGTGGAATCGCTCCCGATCCTTGGCCGCAGCGGCCCCTTTTCATAGTACGCCTGCAGTTTCGAGATGTTTCGCAGGACCTCATGGAACTTCTCGATCCTTTCCGGGGGGTGCTCGTGCGAATCTTCCATGCGCTTTATTATTGCGCGGATGTGTCTCTTAAGGCCTATTATGTTTCCGTTGGTTAGGGCGATCTGCAGTTCGTTTATTTCTTTATAGTCTGGCGCCTTTCCGGAGTAGAAATCTTTGAGATTGAAAATTTCGAGGTCGCTGATAGCCCCTTTGCAATCATAGAGAAGTTCCAGTACGTCTTCGACTTTGAGACCGGCCAAATTGAGCGTTATCCGATAGCCCGCCCTCAGCCCGTCCAGCCGCTCAAATAGCTCGCAGGGCATCAGTTTGAGCAGGTTGGGAACGTCCGGGTCGTCACGAGGCACTTTCGGGTCGGGCACAGCCGGGTTTTGTTCGGGCTTCAGATAGCGATCGACCAGCGCTTCGGAGTCGAGCTTATTCATCTCCTCTACAAGCGAGGCGATCATGCCGCGTTCCATCTGAGACGCTTTCTCGAAGGCGGGCCTCAATTGCTCGACACGGGCCTGCATTGCCGGAAGCAAGTGGTCATTGATGAAATTTGCCAAGTGAAGTATGGACGGCTGACCGGTTCCGACGTAAGAAAGAAAAGCGCACTGGTCGAGTCGGTCCAGGTTCAGCCCGTATCTTTCATTGATTTCCAGCCGGTGTCTTTCATTGAATTGCTCGAGAATGGCCAGAACATACCGGCGTTGGTACTCGGAAACTTTTCTACTCTCCTCCATGAAAGACTTCGTCCGCCGGTTTTTGAGAAAGGAAAGGAAATCCTTTGCTTTCGATAAGCCGGCAGGGACATAGAAAAAATGAATGTAGGAGCCGTAGAACAGAGCGGGAAGCTCAATGCCGATGCGCACCGTAACGCCCATTATCTCGGCGGCTTCCAGAAGCTCTTCTGCAGCACTCGGCGGGACGTGATTGTAATATATTACCGTAAGGTACCGGACACCCTTGATCCAGGCGTCCATTATGAGATGGGACGCGGATTTGCGTCCCTTGGTGTTAGAGTCGTGAACGTGATCGTCAAAAGAGATCTGGTTCCATTTCTCCGGCATATCGAGCAGATAATACCTGTGCAGGAGGGTGCGAATCGACCCCGGTCTGCCGATTACCGCCATGCGGAAATCATGGGCAAGTCTCAATTGCCGTAACCTGTCGCAGGTCCGCACCAATTCTTTCATAATTTCCAGCAGGACCCTGGCGGCATTTTTGCGCATGTGCACACCCCCGCTGCTCATAACCTCGTCGCGCAGACAGCGCAGAGCGGTGATGCGTTCATCGGCTTTTCCAGCTTCCAAAGATTCCAAAAGCCTCAAAGCGGCATAGGCCATTCGCAGCGCCGGAGAGGCCGCCAGCTCCTTGATCCCATGCGGGTGCATGTATGGATAGAGGAGGTCTTTTAGATATTTGAAGGATTCTCTGCGGTCGAGTACGTCATTGACGAGCCGCAGCAGCTCGTAGTCGCGGGTGTCAAAGAGAATTCCCGGGATTTTATTTCCCATGGCGTATCTTCCGGTCCAGCGCACAGGCAGGCAAGAATCGAAATATCATGTCCCCTGCAACAGCTTTTTTGCAGTCTTTTTTGTCAGCAGCACATTGGAAATCGAGTTTAGCACCAAATATCAAACATGGCATCCCTGTGCAGCGTTTCGGATAGATTTTTTGCAGAGTTGCCTGTTATATTATTTTTGGCTGCCAAGCATATTTCTTGAGGGAGATTTACATGCGCATAATCGAAAATGTGGCCGAGATGCAGCGCCTGGCGGATGCCTGGCGCGCTGAGGGAGAACGCACAGTTTTAGTCCCGACGATGGGATTTCTGCACGAAGGCCACCTGGACCTTCTGCGCAACGCAAGGAAACTGGGGTCCAAGACTGTCATCAGCATCTTTGTGAACCCGACCCAGTTCGGGCCTGCGGAAGACTTCGAGGCCTATCCTCGAGATCTTCAAAGAGACGTCGATCTTTCGAGTTCGGTGGGGGCTGACACGGCGTTCGTCCCCTCGGTTGAGGAGATGTATCCCGACGGGTTCCAGACATATGTTACGGTTACAAAGGTGACCGAAAACCTTTGCGGCAAGAGCAGACCGATTCACTTTCGCGGTGTGGCTACGGTGGTGAGCAAGCTGTTTAACGCCGTAAAGCCTCATGTGGCGGTATTTGGAGAAAAGGACTTCCAGCAGCTTGTTACTATCAGGCGCATGGTCAAAGATTTGAATATGGACATCGACATTGTCGGACATCCGATCGTCCGGGAAAAAGACGGCCTCGCCATGAGCAGCAGAAATACCTACCTCAAACCCGATGAGCGGCCAGTGGCCCTGCGGCTGAATCGTTCCTTAAAGGAAGCGCAGAAGCTGGTAAATTCGGGGGAAAGAAACTCAGAGGCGATTCTAAGGGCCGTTATCGATTGCCTCACAACCGGCGGCGGGGCGGCGGTCGATTATGCCAGACTCTGCAACCCCGAAACCATCGAGGACGTAGAGGTCATAAAGGGACCTACCCTGCTCGCTCTGGCCGTTTTTGTAGGCAAGACGCGGCTCATTGACAACTGTGTCCTTGAAGTGCCCGCCTGATGCAGGACTGTCACTTCATAGCGTATTCTCAAATGGATTTGTCAGAATACAAATAAGTAGAGCGCCATCCGGCAGAATTCTTGAACTTTCATGACGGTTTGTTCAGGTCCGCAAAAAATTGTTCCGATTTTAGTAACTCTCTCGTCTTGCTGATACTTCATATTCATGACTTCACATGACATGTCGTCAATGAGTCTACCGTCCGGTAATTTGAAACTTAGGGAGAATTTTGTTCCTCTAGGTTTCTCAATCAGCCCCGGTAATTGCAACCGGCATCCACGTTCGCTTATATCCTCAATCCGGCCGGAAAGGGTCCCAACGCTGGTCCCGAGGTCAGCCTTGGATTCAATGTTTACCGGTATCCTGGTGCTTGAACGGATTTGAACCCGCCGCACTTCCTGAGGAAATTCAGCCGCGATTACATTTTTAAATAAACGTCTGCTATAGTTGCTCTTGAATGTATATAAGTAGTTGCCGTGCATGTACCCGCACGAGAAACCTTCGGACAGCCCTGAAAGTCGCTCGTTCAGGCTGAAAAGAGGTTCCTCGATGATGATCGCCTGGCAGGGCACGACACCATACAGTGTTGTCTTTGCCTTGAGCGTCGGATTAACGATGGATTTCAAGGCGAGTTCCGATCCCAATCGGAAGGGGATATGCAATTCCTCGCCTGTTTCCGGTACCTGCTTTGGATGGACATTATGCATTTTGGTCATACTCCTGCATTATTTCCATTGCTTACGGAGGTATCGGTTGAATTTTTCAGAACAATAAGAAAATAATTCTGCCTCTCGCATGGTCATGGTTCAGCCTTTCCAATCCTGATTGCCCTTTCGTGCTGGAGCTCTTATAGAGAAAAAATCCCTCAATGGGCGCAGGAGTCAGACTCCAAGAGTAAACACGATCATTTTCGGGAGGAAAGGGACTTTGCCGATAGAGACAATTTTCCCGGATCAGTTCATCAGGAGCTTAGCTCCCTACTTTGGCACTGCCATATTTCTGCTGACCTACCTGCTCATCGCCCTGGGAGAAAACAGCCCCCGGAAACTCGATCGCCCAACGGCCGCGCTGCTCGGGGCTGTGCTCATGGTGATTTCCGGCACTCTCACCCGGAAAGAGGCAACAGAGGCCCTGAACGTGAGCACGTTGTCGGTGCTGTTCGGTATGTTGGTCCTCCTTGTTGCCTTGATGCATAGCGGCCTTCCCGCGCGTATCGGGAGAAGAGTTCTCAGCCGATGCCGCAGTCCCAGAATGCTGATGGCGGCGATAGTGTTCGTCTCCGGTACGGCCTCGGCAGCAATGCTGAACGATACTGTATGTCTGCTGGGAACTCCATTGATCCTGGAAATAACTATGCAAGCCGAAATTTCACCGGTACCTTTCCTGTTCGCCCTTGCAACGAGTGCAAACATAGGAAGCGTAATGACCCTTACGGGAAATCCTCAGAATATCATCATTGCTCATGCTTCCGGATGGTCGTGGCCCGCATTCGCGCTCAGAATGGCTCCGATAGCGATTGTATGCCTGGCGATAAATTGGCTCATTCTTATTTTGCTTTTCAGAGAGACACTTGCGTCGGCGGCAACCCGGTTCAATAGAAGTCCGCAGACTGAGGTGGAGGTGGACCGCTCTCTAGCGCGTAAGAGCGGGTGTGCATTTCTGGGGCTTCTCGTGGTCCTGCTTTTCGGCGCTCCAATGGATGTTTCAGCCCTTACAGCGGCTGCACTGCTATTGGTCTGGGCAAATCGGCCGCCCTCGGAAATACTGGATTCCGTCGACTGGTCGCTTCTCTTGTTTTTTGCGGGGCTCTTTGTGGTTGTGGCCGGATTTGCCCGGGCCGACACCTTTGTACTTAACGCAGCAGGCGGTTATCTCGGGAAAGGCTTCACTTTGGTAAACGCCCTGATATTCAGTGGGGCAACCTTGCTTGGGAGCAATCTCTTTTCCAATGTTCCCTTCGTTCTTATTGCAGGCCATTGGGTGACCCGGATGGAGAATCCAAAGTTTGTGTGGCTGCTCCTTTCTCTTACCAGCACCTTTGCCGGCAATCTCTCCCTGTTTGGAAGCGTTGCGAACCTCATCGTAGCTCGTGGCGCGGAAAAATCATCTCCTCTTTCTTTTGTCCAGTTTTTAAAAATCGGTATCCCTGTGACCATTGTCACCACTGCGGCAGGCGTCCTGCTGCTATGGACCATGGCAGTGCTCGGAATGCTCTGATGACATAATAAGAACCGATCTATTGTGCAGTCTTGGTTGCCTTGTTATTTTGCATCCAGGATGAATCCGGGCTGTAACATCGAAACAAATTCTCTTTCGTGAGTTCGATCGGGAGAAATCCAATGGCCAAGATTACGGGTGGGCAGATGGTGGGCAAGTTCCTTGCCAGGGAAGGCATAAAAGCGCTTTTCACACTGAGCGGGGGACACATCATGGACATCTACGCAGGTTGTATAGAGGAGGGCGTAAGAGTAGTGGATGTGAGGCATGAACAGAGTGCGGTGCATGCAGCCGACGCCTGGACGCGGCTTACCGGGGTCCCCGGCGTTGCAGCCGTTACCGCCGGACCGGGCGTGACCGACGGGGTGACCGGTGTCGCCAATGCATACCAGGCGCAAATACCGATGCTTCTGATCGGAGGCCAGGCGCCTCGTACAGGTATCCTGAAGGGCTGTCTTCAGGAGATCAACCATGTGGATATCATGAAGCCGATCACCAAATTTTCTGCAACGGTTTTGGATACGGAGCGCATTCCGGAGTACATCTCCATCGCTTTGCGCGAGGCTTATAACGGCCGTCCGGGTCCTTCTTTTCTCGAAATTCCGATGGATGTCCTGCATGGTACGGTCGAGGAGTCGGCTGTCAGGTTCCCAGAGGGTTACCGTTCCAAGGGCAGGGCGCGGGGTGACGCCGGCTACATCGAAAAGGCCGCCGAGCTTTTGGAAAGCGCTTCGCGTCCGATGATGCTTGCCGGGACCCAGGTATGGCACTGCCGGGCATCTGAGCAGCTCAGTGAATTCGTAAAAAAGACGGGAATTCCCGTTTATCTCAATGGAGCCGCCAGGGGATCGCTCCCGCCAGACTGTGAGCATCTTTTTGCCCGTTCGCGACGAACAGCGCTCTCAAAAGCCGACGTAGTAATGATCGTCGGGACACCTTTCGATTTTCGGCTCGGCTATGGGAAACGTATCGGGCAGGAAGCGAAGATTATACAGATCGACCTCGATTATGCGGAACTCTGCCACAACAGGGACGTAGACGTTCCAATCTGCGCCGATTCGAGGTCGGCTCTGGAGGACCTCACCTCGGCCGTTCACGGTCCTATTGACTGCGGCGAGTGGTCTATGGGGCTGAGGGCCGAGGAGAACGAAGCACTCGAAAAGGAAAAACCGTTTCTTGTTTCGGATGAGGTCCCTATTCACCCAATGCGGCTCGCGCGAGAGGTTAACGAGTTCCTGGAGGATGACGTCATATTCATTGCTGATGGCGGTGATGTCGTGACCATGTCGGCAAACGTGATCCGCACCCGAAAACCCGGGAAATGGCTCGACCCCGGTCCCCTGGGAACACTTGGAATCGGTACGCCGTTTGCCATCGCCGCCAAGGCCGCATTCCCCGATACCGAAGTGACAATCCTTTTCGGCGATGGTGCTTTCGGGTGTACCGGTATGGACTTTGACACCCTGGTACGGTTCGATATGCCCGTAATCGGGATTGTCGCCAATAATGCGGCGTGGAATCAGGTGAGGTTCGCTCAGCTCCTTACGTACGGGCCGGAGAAGGGCAGGGTGGCAAATGAACTCTCGCCCCTTCGATACGACAGGCTAATCGAGGTGATGGGAGGATACGGGGAAAACGTTACCGAACCATCGCAAATTCGTCCGGCACTGGAGAGGGCGAGAGCATCCGGAAAGCCGGCCTGCATCAATGTCATGGTCGACCGCGACGTATTCAGCAGCAGCACCAGGAGCATGTCCGTCTATGGTTGACAGATCGGTCCGATTACTCGGGAGAATCCGTTGGGGAGACTAGTTATTGGCATCGCGGGTGGGACCGGGGCCGGTAAGACCACCCTTGCAGAGGCGCTTGCCGGGTGCATGTGCCCGGGGTTTGCCGTTGTTATGCATGAGGACCGATATTACAGAGATAACAGCCACTTGCCGGAGGCCTCGCGGGAAGACCTCAACTATGACCATCCTGATGCCATCGATTTGGATTTACTTGCCCGGCATGTGCGCGAACTTGTCTCCGGCCGGATTATAAAACAACCGGTCTATGACTTCGTCCGGCATATCAGGAAAAAGGGGACCGACACGGTTTTTCCTGCGAACTTCATTATCGTGGAGGGCCTCTTCACATTATTCAATGAGCTGCTGCGGGACTTGATCGGTTTAAGGGTGTTTCTGGATTCGGAAGACGGTACAAGGCTGTCGCGGCGGCTTGAAAGGGACGTCAGGGAGCGCGGGCGAACGAAGGAATCCGTTATCAGGCAATGGAGTTCGACTGTGCGGCCTATGCACGAATTGTTCATTCAACCTTGCCGATCCTCTGCAGACCTGGTTCTATCCGGATGCGACAGGGTCGATTACAACGTAGCCAGAATCAGGGGCTCACTAATTAACGGGGTAAGCTCCGGTCCATGGTGCGCCAGACCTGTGGTTTTGCCGGAGGAGGTTCAGTGCAACTGTCTTCTTCGCCTGTGTTTCCCGAGACGGGATTTCCGTCAATGCGTCATGGTTTGGATCAGATCGATGATCGGCGCCGGCATCACCCCCAGCCAAACGAGCAGTAACGTTAAAGCTGCCAGAGTGAGCCGATCGGAAAGTGAGAAAGCCGGTTGGTGCCGGACGGCCTGTGGAACGGGCGGATGGACAAAGAGGGCCGCCAGGATGCGCAGGTAATAGTACAAACCTATGGTGCTGCTCACAACCAGGATAATTACCAGGGTCCAGAGAGCGGCGCCAACCCCTGCCAGGATTAGATAGAACTTGCCGACAAATCCGGCCGTCAGGGGCAATCCGGCCAAGGAGAGCACCATTGCCGCGAAGACCCCCGCCAGCCATGGACGGCGCCAGAAAAGTCCCCTATAGTCGGCCAGGTTTTCCATCTCGTCTCCCGGTACGGAGAGCACGGTGACCACGCCGAAAGAGCCCAGCGTAGCCACGAAGTAAGTCGCCAGGTAGAACGTTACAGCATTGATCGCTTGAGATCCCCCGGCCAGAAAGGCGACAAGGACGTAGCCCATATGAGCGATCGAGGAATACGCCAGAATGCGCTTGACATTGTCCTGCAGCAGCGCCAGCAGATTGCCGGCAAGCATGGTCGCTATGGCAATGGCGCTGAACACGAAAAAGAGTGAGCTATTGGTTTGAATGTCGCCGGGAGAAAAGAGTCGAAACAGGACCGCGACCACTCCCCCTTTGGATACGGTAGCAACGAATGCTGTCACCGGGGCCGGAGCGCCCTGGTATACATCGGGCGTCCATAGGTGAAAGGGCACCACCGCAAGCTTGAAACCGATGGCGACCACTATCATTGCCAACCCCGCGATCATCCACGGCGGGCCTCCTTGAAGTTGAATTCCCCGCAACATCGGGCCGATGCGGCCTATCACCATGTGACCTGAATCGGCATAAATCAATGCCATGCCGAACAGCAGGAAAGCCGACGACACTGCAGCCAGAATCAGGTATTTGACGCCGGCTTCTATGTGTCTTTCAGTTTTGTGAGGATAGGCAATCAGGGCGTATAGCGAGACACTCAACAGCTCGAGTCCCAGGAAAAAGGATGCGAAATGATTGGAGGCCGCCAGGACCGATGCCCCGAGAGTGGCCAGGAGTATCAAAATAAAGTACTCTTCGCGCCGTCCGTCATATCTTCGCAGATAGCCGAAAGTCAGCAGCACCGATCCGGCGGCGGCTAAAACAAGAAGGCCTATAAAGAGGGCCGCATAACGGTCGAGTATCAGCAAAGGAAGAGGATGAGGCGAGGCGCCGGCCATCCACGGGAGTGTGGCCACAGCCGCCGCAAGTCCAAGCAAGGTCACGAGGAACGCGCCAATGTAGCTGCGGTGCACGGCGATCAGCAGCATAACCGCGACCGCTGCCGCCCCCAGGCAGATCAGAGGCGATATAACCAAAAGATCGGCAAGAGTCATGGACGTTCTCCGCGTCGGCGAACAACCCTGCTGACGGCTTGCGGCGGGAGGATGCCTGCCGCCCGGCCGGCGATTTCCAACCCGTCTCCGCCGGGTGATGATATTTCCTCGAGACGCTCCAGCGAAGGATTCACGGCAGTAAAGACCGGCTGCGGGAATAACCCCAACCACACGATCAGTACGGTCATGGCAGCCATAACTATCGTTTCCCTGATGGAAAGATCGGGCGGTTTCCAGCCTTCCTTGTTGGGACCGTGAAAAGTTCGTTGCACGATCCACAGCGAGTAGACGCAGGAGGCGATAAACCCTAGGGAGGCTGCAACAGCCGACACGACGCTCACCCGGAAGGCGCCCAAAAGCACCAGGAATTCTCCTATGAAGTTGCCAAGGCCTGGCAAACCCAGTGATGCCAGGGAGAAAATCATCACGGCCGCGCCCATGCGCGGCATGACCGACCAGAGTCCGCCCATGCGATCAATGTCCCTGGTGTGAATCCGTTCCTGCAGGGCGCCGACCAGGATGAACAGCGCCCCCGTACTGATTCCGTGGCAGAGAACCTGCATCACCACTCCCTGCAGGGCGATCCGGTTCCAGGCAAAAACCCCCAGCAGAACGAACCCCATATGACTGACGCTCGTATAGGCGATAAGCCTCTTGAGATCCGTCTGCCCGAAGGCCTGCAGGGCGCCGTAGAGAATTGAGACTACCGCCAGTATCATGGCCACGGGCGCAAAATCGGCGGCAGCGGTCGGGAAAAGGGGCACAACGAAGCGCATCAACCCGTATGCGCCTGTCTTGAGAAGCAGACCGGCCAGAATGACGCTGCCGGCTGTGGGCGCTTCGGTGTGGGCATCAGGCAGCCAGGAGTGGACCGGCACAGACGGGAGCTTTACGATAAACGCGATAAGAAAGCCCAGCATGAGCCACATGGCCGTTGCCGGAGACAGGTTTGCACCAAGCAGTTGCATGTAGTTGAATGTGTAAATGCCCGTGTTACGGCCGTGAATGAAATAAAGACCCAGGATCGCCAGCAGCATGAAAAGGCCGCTCACCTGGGTGAACAGAAAAAATTTGTTGGCTGCGTAAGTCCGGTTTTCGTGGCCCCATATGACGATGATGAAATACATGGGCACCAGCATCAATTCCCAGAAGAAGTAGAAGAGAAAAAGGTCCAGGGAAAGGAACACACCGGTAATGCCTGCCAGGACAAGCATCAGGTTGAAGTAAAAAAAGCCTGTTCGTTCTTTGATTTCCGTCCAGGCGGACGCTACGGCCATGATTCCAAGGAAGCCCGTCAAAAGAACCAGAACGAAACTCAAACCGTCGGCAGCCAGAAAGAAGCTGATGCCAAGCCGGGGGATCCATGGAAGTTGTATCTCAGCCAACCACGGACCTCCCGGCCCGATTCCGGTCGAACTCATTCGATCGAGAGCCACGAACGATCCCAAGGCGAGATCGATCACCATGGCCCCGAGGGCCGCATACCTGGGCCAGGAGGAATTCAGACGCTCCAGGAGCCAGGCCAGCAGGCCGCCTGCAGCCGGGATGATGATTAGCCAGACAAGAATCATAGAAACACCGCCAATGCGATAACGATGGCCGCGCCCAGAGCGATTCCCATTGCGTATGAGCGGACCCGGCCGTTCTCGGTGACAATCAGACCTCGCCAGGCCAATTGGCTCAAACGTCCGATCGCATAGTAGAACAGGTCGATTACGTCGTTGCGATTGATTCGGGCCAACCAGGCATAAGGGTGCACCAGCAACAGGTCGTAGAGTTGGTCGAATCCCCAGCCGGAAAACCAAAGACGATGCAGAGCCTCTCCCGGCCCGGACTCGGAGAGTTTAGCCATAGACCGGGTAGAGTACCTCATGATTAGGACGATCAACAAAATGCCGCCCAAAGAGACGAGACCCGAGAAGATCTCGAACAAGCCTTCCTGTCCCGTCCTGTCCGGTGCGAGGACAGTCGAAGGAAGTGCCCTTTGCAGAAAATCCGACAACACCGGCAAGCCCCCCAGGAGCCTCGGAATGTCCAAAAAACCGGCGATTACCGACAGCACGGCCAGGACTATCATCGGAACACTCATTTTCCATCCCGGCCGCCGGCTCACTTCTTTGCCGAGCGGGCCGAAAAAGGTCAGGGTCACCATTCGGAAAGTATAAATGGAGGTCAGCAGAGCACCGGCAATGGCTGCGGCCCACAACCACGTGCTACCCCGGGTGGAGGCATAGGCCTGCCAGATGATCATGTCCTTGCTGTAAAAGCCTGCGGTCACCAGCGGTACGGCCGAAAGCGCACCGCTGCCGATTAGAAAGGTCCAGAATACCACCGGCAGTTTTTTGCGAAGGCCGCCCATTTTGAACATGTCATGGTCGTCATCCATGGCCAGAATTACGCAGCCCGCCCCGAGAAACAGCAGGGCCTTGAAAAACGCGTGAGTCATGAAGTGGAAGATGGCCGCCGACCAGGCCCCGACGCCCAGGGCCAGGAACATGTAGCCGATCTGGCTGATGGTGGAGTAGGCAAGGACCCGTTTGATATCCCACTGCACCATGGCGCTAAAGCCCGCCAGCAGCATGGTGACGGCCCCGACAAAGGCCACCAGGTTCATTGCCACCGGAGCAAGCATGAAGAGCACATGGGTCCTGGCGATCAGATAGACACCGGCCGTCACCATTGTGGCGGCGTGGATGAGCGCGCTCACCGGCGTGGGACCGGCCATGGCATCCGGGAGCCAAGTCTGCAGGGGCAGTTGGGCGGACTTTCCGACTGCTCCGCCAAACAGAAGCAAAGCGGCGGTCGTAGCCAGGATCGAGCCCGTAGGCCATACCTCGCGGGCCCGGAGCATGACTTCCTGAATATGCAAAGTCCCCAATCGGGTAAAGAGCAGGAAAAGCCCCACAGCCAGCGCCGTGTCACCGACCCTGGTAACGACGAAAGCCTTTCGGGCTGCATAGCCGTTTTCAGGCTCCTTGTACCAGAAGCCGATCAATAAGTAGCTGCAAAGCCCAACTCCCTCCCAGCCAAGGTAGAGCAGCAGCAAATTGTCCGCCAGCACCAGTGTCAGCATGGAGCCGACGAAAAGATTCATCCGCGCAAAATAACTGCTATAGCCTTCCTCTTCGATCATGAATTCCGTGGAGTACAGGTGGATGAGAGTCGAGACAAAGGTAATGACCAGGATCATTACCAAAGACAGGGCGTCGAGGTAGAATGCCACGCCCGGGTGGAACCCGGCGACATCGAGCCATACCCAGATGGTCTGAGTGTAACTGTTCACCGCCGGCGTGGCGCTCAAAAACCCAGTGGCCACAAGCCAGGCCACGGCGGTCGATAAGCCCACGGAGCCGACGCCGATTAGGGCAATCACCCGGCGCGGCAGCCTGCCGCCAATGAGGGCAAGCAGCAGAAAACCTGCAAACGGCAGAGCGGGGATCATCCAGAGCAATTCAAGCATATCAACCTCGCATGGTTCGCGCCGCGTCCGTGTCCAGGGTTTTAAGACGGTGGTGCATCTGAAGCACCAGGGCCAGCCCTACCGATACTTCCGCCGCTGCCATTGAAATGATGAACACGAACATGACCTGGCCGTCCGGTTGCCCCCAGCGCGAGCCTGCAGCCACGAAAGCAAGACCGGCCGCATTGAGCATGACTTCAATCGATAGAAGCATAAAGATGATGTTGCGGCGCACCAGAACGCCGATCAACCCCAGCACAAACAGTATTCCTGCCAGCATCAGCACATGTCCGACGGGCGTCGTCATTTCGCGTCCTCCCGCCTGTCCGGGTCCCTCCTGCCCAGGTGAAATGCACCTATCAAACCGCTCAAAAGCAGCAGCGAAGCAAGCTCGGTTCCCAGCAGGTAAGGAGCGAACAGCGCCAATCCCACCTCTTGGGGGCCGACATCGCGCATACCCACCGGATGCCCTCCCCAAGCCAGGATATAGACCAGTTCGGCCAGCAGCACCGCCATGAGCATAAATGGCCCCGGCCAGATGCGGGCGGGCAGCCACCGGCGTTCCTCCCCCCTGGACTGAGGGCCGAGATTGAGCATCATGACCACGAATACAAACAGCACCATGATGGCGCCGGCATAGACGATAACTTCCAGGGCAGCGGCAAAAGGCGCTCCCAGCAGAAAGAAAATCAGCGCAACCGACAGCAGTGAAACTATCAGGTAAAGCAGTGCGTGAACCGGATTGAGCTGAACGATCACCATGAGCGTGGAAATCACCGCAACGGCGGCCGCTATGTAAAACAGCAGATTCATGCTCTTACTCCAGGCGAAATCGATCAAGGTCAGGGCAGGAGGCTGCGAACATCCACCGGAGGAGTTTCATTTTCCGATTCCCCCTTGTCCTTGCCTCCAACGGCCACTCCAGCCACCCGGTAAAAGTTGTAGTCCGGATGCTTGCCCGGACCGCTTATCAACAAGTCTTCCTTTTCGTAGACCATATTTTTCCTCTCATACTCTCCGAATTCGAAATCGTTTGTCAGTTGGATGGCATAGGTCGGGCAGGCTTCCTCACAGAACCCGCACAGGATGCAGCGTGAGAAGTTGATGCGAAAAAAGGCGGGATAGCGCCTGCCGTGCTCGTCCTCGGTAGCCTGGAGCGCAATGCAGTCAACCGGACAGGCTGCTGAGCACAGGTAGCAGGCCACGCAGCGTTCCTGCCCGTCGGGGTCACGCGATAGGATAATGCGCCCCCAAAAGCGCGGCGGCGGGACTATTCTCTCATCGGGATATTGTATGGTTTCCCGCCGTCGAAACATGTGCAGAAAAACTTCCCACACGGTCTTTAGAATGCTCAGCACGAACGCACTCCTCGATTAACCTCGGGCCAGCAGGACCCCGGCCGTTACCAGCATGTTCAGCAAAGAAAGCGGCAGAAGCACCTTCCATGCATAGGCCATGAGCTGATCGTAGCGCGGCCTGGGCAGGGCAGCCCGTAGTAGAATGAAAAGACAAATGAATACAAAGGTTTTACCGAGCAGCCATACAATGGGCGGTAAAACGGGACCGAGCCATCCGCCGAAAAAGAGGGTTGCTATCATCAGTGAAGTAAACGTAATGCCCAGGTATTCTCCAACGAAAAACAAGCCGAACTTCAGTCCTGAGTATTCCGTATGGTATCCTTCCACCAGTTCGCTTTCCGCCTCGGGAAGATCGAAGGGCATCCGATGGGTTTCGGCCAGGCCTGCGATAAAAAAGATCACCAGTCCCAGGAGTTGCGGAATGCAAAACCACATTCCTCGCTGGGCCTCCACGATAACGCGCAGGTTGAACGAGCCTGCCATCATGACCACGCCCATCAGCGAAAGCCCCATGAATACCTCGTAACTGAGCATCTGGGCCGTGGCCCGCATGCTGCCCAAAAGGGCATATTTGCTCTGAGACGACCAGCCGCCTAAGACTATGCCGTAAACGCTGAGCGAGGCCATTGCCAGAAAGAAGAGCAGGCCGATGTTGAGGTCTGATATGCCAATGCCCGGAGCAAAGGGAACCACGGCAAAGGAAATCAGTGTCGCAGTGACGACAATAGCCGGCGCAACGACAAAGACAGGCCGGTCGGCAAAAGGCGGTATCCAGTCTTCTTTGAAGAAAATCTTGACCATGTCTGCCATCACCTGGAGAAGCCCGAACAGGCCTACCCGGTTTGGCCCGTATCGGTCCTGCCACAGGCTGAGCAGGCGCCTTTCCAACCAGATCAGTGCGGCGGCCATAGTCATGGCCCCAGCCAGAACGCCAAACACGATGATCAGGTGGCGCAGGATTTCACCCATCGCCTTCTCCCTTCAAAACCATTCCTGAAGCGGGCAAGTCCAGGACCGGCGCTCCAGACAGTCCAACCGGCAGGCCGGCGACTTTGCGGGGCAAAGACGGCAGTATCTTCACGCATAGATCGAGCTCGGAGCTGTCCAGGGTAACTTTTGCCCTGTCGCCTTCAGCCATTCCAAGCGCTGCAGCATCTTCAGGATGCATGGCCACATAAGGTTGCGGACACAGCTTGGCAACACCGGGCGCCAGAGCGCTCAATTCCTCGGAGCCAAAGATGTGATGGAGGGGAACGAACAGCCAGTGCGCCTCTTCCGGCTGCCGGCGCGCAGGGATGTCTTTGAAGCAGGCAGCATTTATCTGCGGGTGAGGCTCGATAAGACGCGTGCCAGGATCGCCGCCCCTAAGCGGCCCTCCGACCTCTTCTTGAAATTTGTTCAAAGACTGCACCGAATTCCAGCCCGACGCCCAGAACCTGGGGATGAGCGCCGAAGGGGGCTGGCGATGGTCGCCCTCCATCGAAAAGGCCAAAGGCGTATCCGGGTCTTCGGGTGATTTGGGCTCGTTTACGTCGATATTTGCCAGTATGGCGGTTCGGCCGCTGTAGCGGTGAGTCTGCCGCGGCACCTTGCCGCCCGTGAGCCGAAAGCCGGCGCCGGGGGCAACCGAAGGAAGAGCGCTTAGAGCAGGCGCCGTTGCGGCTATCGCCGCCACCAGATCGTCCAGGATACGCCACTTGTCGGCCTCGGGACGTCCAACCGCCTTCATCATGTCTCGAATCCAGCGCCAGCTCTCCCGTACCTGGCCTTCCGGCAGGAAGACACGGTAGAAACGCTGCGCTCGCCCCTCATTGTTTACCAGGCTCCCCGAGGACTCAGCAAACGCGGCAGCGGGCAAAACAATGTCTGCTTTCAAAGTTGTGGCATGGACCAGGTGGTCGATTGCGATCACATGCTTTGCGGAGTTGAGAAGATCTGTTGCCAACGTCGATCGGGCTCGCCTGTAAAGATCGTTTTCCAGGATAATGATCGTGTCTGCGCGGCCGTTGCGCATAGCGCTGTGAGCAGTCTCGATGCCGCCTGCAGCCCCCAGCATCGCCAGGCCGAGGCTGTTGGCCTCCGGAAACGCAAGAAAGATCTCCGCCTGTCGTCCGTCCTTGCTAAGCGCACGGGAGACGTTGGCGGCGGCCTCGATAACGGCCCTGCTCCGGCAGCCTGCGCCGGAGACAACCAATGGCCGAGCGGCCTCTTTTAAGGACCGGGCGATTTCATCGGCGAGTGCCCGTTCATCTTCCGACAGGTCCGCGACTGCCGGGCACGCTTGATCCAGCATGGATGCCACGGCAAAACCGAGTCGGGCCAGCTCATCCGGAGCTGCGTGAAAGGTTTTCAACGCCACATCGTCCAACCTGGTTCCACTGGGTGTAGCGATGTAAAGCATCCCTTTTTCGAACTGTGCGACCTCCCGGACGGCGGCGTCGTTCCAGCGGGCAATCTGCACGCGCTCCACAACCCGGGCTGCCTTGCTATGCACGAGCTGGCGCAGGTTCAATGCCAGCACCGGGGCCGTGTTGGTGACATCCTCACCCAGCACGAAGACGACGTCGGCCTCCATTGCCTCACTCAGCGACGGCGCGCGGGCCGCTCCATCCCGCAATACGGCCAGCTCAAGGTTGAGCAGATCGAAGTCCTTATCAGAAACACCCGCATAGAAATTGTCCGGGCCTACCATGGTCAGCAGGGCGAAATTGGCTTCCAGCGACGCCCGCGGCGAACCGATACCGATCACTTTCCGGCTGTCGGCCAGAAAAACGGCTGCCTGCCTGAGCGCTTCTTCCGTGGAGACGGCAGCCGGTTCGGAACCCATGGAAGCCCTGCCCAGCGGCTCGCGAACACGGTTGGAGTTTACAAATTCATACCCATAGCGTCCGCGGTCACACAGAAAATAGCCGTTGACCCGGTGGTTGTATCGATTGCGAATTCGCCGCAGCTCTCCGTAGCGCGATCCGGGGATGGTGTTGCATCCCAGGCTGCAGTGCACACAAACAGACGGCGCCGTCTGCAAATCCCACTTGCGGCTGTAATGTTCTTTGAAAGTCTTGTCGGTAAACACTCCCGTTGGGCAAATCTCCACCAGGTTGCCGCCGAATTCGCTTTCCAGTACTCCGTCCCGGCAGCGCCCGAAGTAGACATGGTCGTGACAGGCGAAGACGTTGAAATCACGGCCGCCGGCATAATCCCTGTAGTAGCGCACGCAGCGGTAACACTGGATGCAGCGGTTCATCTCATGATCGACGAACGGCCCAAGGTCCTGGTTGCGGTGCGTTCGTTTCTTGAAGCGATATTCGCGGTAGTTATGCCCCGTCATTACGGTCATGTCCTGAAGGTGACACTCGCCCCCCTCATTGCAGACGGGGCAATCATGGGGATGGTTGACCATGAGCCATTCGATCACGCTCGCCCGAAACTCGACCGCCTCCGGGTCATTAATGGAAATCCGAGTGCCGTCATCAGCCGGGGTCATGCAGGCCATGACAATTTCGCCCCGGGTGTCTTTCTCGTCCTTAAAATGCTTTACCGCGCACTGACGACAGGCCCCCACGGACCCCAGCGCCGGATGCCAGCAAAAATAGGGCAGGTTGAATCCAAGGGTGAGGCACGCCTGGAGCAGATTCTGTCCGTCTTTTACTTCGCAGGGCTTACCGTCGATATAGATTGTGGCCATTGGCTACCTCCACGGGCAGCTTTTTTCACGAATGTGGCGAAGAAAATCATCTTCGAAAAGTGAAAGGGCGCTCTGAAGCGGCTCCATGGCCCCGGGGGCCAGGGCGCAGAAGGTATGGCCCAGTCCCAGAAGCCGTGTGTGGCGCTTGAGCAGTTCCATGTCCTTCGATTCCCCCCGTCCGTTTTCGATGGCTTCAAGAATCCGGGTCAACCAGGGCAGTCCCTCGCGGCAGGGAGTACACCATCCGCAGGACTCCTGGGCAAAGAAGCGCATCAAATTGAGCACCATTCCCACCGGGCAAGTTCGGTCGTCGAGAATGACCATCGTTCCGGTGCCCAGCCGGCTTCCCACCGCCTGCACCGAGTCGAAGTCCATTTTTACATCCAGGTGCGCCTCCACCAGAAACTCGGTCGAGGCGCCTCCGGGGATCAGTCCACGGAACTTGAAGCCGTCGCGCATACCGCCGGCATGCTCTTCCAGGATTTCACGGATAGTAGTTCCCATTGGAAGTTCCCAGGCCCCCGGCTTTTTGACCCGGCCGCTTACCCCGTAAATCTTGGTGCCCCCGTCTTTGGAATGACTCAATTGACGGAACCAGTCAGCCCCGTGCTCCACGATATGGGGAACGTTTGCGATGGTCTCGACATTATTGACAATTGTGGGCTTACCCCAGAGGCCGACAACCAGCGGAAAGGGCGGTTTTGCGCGGGGGGTGGCCCGGCGCCCCTCCAGGGCATTGAGCAGAGCGGTTTCCTCCCCGCAAATGTAGCGCCCGGCGCTGGTATGAAGATACAGTTCCAGGCTAAAGCCGGCGCCGAGTATGCTGCGGCCGAGATACCCACGAGCATAGGCCTCGGCGATGGCGCGCGATAAACGACTCGCCGCCGTCGCATACTCCTGTCGCAAAAAAATGTAAGCGATGTCAGCCTGAACGGCATAGGCGCTAATGATCATTCCCTCGATCAGTTGATGGGGGTTTCCTTCAAGCAACAGCCTGTCCTTGAAAGTGGCCGGCTCCATCTCGTCGGCGTTGACCACCAGGTACGTGGGGTGAACGGCCTGTTCGCCCCGGGGAACAAAAGACCATTTGCGGCCGGTGGGAAATCCCGCGCCGCCCCGTCCCCGCAGGTGCGAGTCAAGGACTGTCTGAACGACTTCGGCTGGGGCCATAGTCTGTAGAACTTTGCGCAAGGCGCTATATCCGCCGGATTTTTCATAAGCCCCGATATTGGGGGGCTCTTCTCCGGGTCGAATATTTGCTGTGAGGGGACGGTCCATTACAATGGCTTTCTATTTATATCTTGCCAGGATCTCGTCGATTTTTTGCGCGTCCAGGTCTCCATGCAGGTCTTCGTCGATCATGAGAGCCGGGGCACGATCGCATGCTCCCAGGCAGACGACGGGCAGCAGTGTGAAGCGGCCGTCGCCGGTCGTTTCGCCCAACCGGACCCCCAGCCGTTCCTGGATGTGCTCAAGAATCTGTTCGTGGCCCATGACCCAGCAGCTTACGCTGGTACAGACCAGGATGACGTGCCGGCCGACAGGTTTTCGAAAAATGAGGCTATAAAAGGTCGCAACGCCGTCCAGTTCGTCTGTTGTCATTTCCAGAAAATCGGCAAGATCCGACAGGCCCTCGTCGGATACCCAGCCCCGGTGGCGCTGAACCGTTTTGAGCGCATCAATGCAGCCTGCCCGCTTTTGCTCGTAATGTGTCAATTCCGTTTCAATCTCGGCTAATTCTTCCGGTGTGAGCATTTCTCATCCTAATGGGCAGATAAGAGGTCTCAGCGGTCTACATCCGCCATTACGTAATCTATGCTGCCCAGAATCGGTAACAGATCGGCAACCGTGAACCCTCGACAGATCAACGGGACCATCTGCAAGTGTGCAAATGAGGGGGTGCGGATCCTGGCCCTGTACGCATGAATACCGCCGTCGCTGATCAGATAATAGCCATTGCACCCCTTGGTGGCCTCGATGCCGACAAAAGCTTCCCCGGGGGGAATTGCCGGTCCCCAGCTTACTCCCAGGAAATGGGTGATGAGCGTTTCGATGTCGTGCATGGTGCGCTCTTTGAGGGGTGGCGTGGCCAGGTGATGATCGGCCTTGTAAGGGCCGGCAGGCATGTTTTTCACACACTGCTCGATTATCCGCAGGCTCTGTCGGATCTCCTCTACCCGCACCTCCGTCCGGGCGTAACAGTCCCCGCGCTGAGCGGTCGGAATGTCGAATTCCAACTGATCGTAGCCCGAATAGGGTCGCTTCTTGCGAAAGTCCCACTCGAACCCGCAAGCCCGCAGGCCCGGTCCGGTCACTCCCCACTCGATGGCTTCATCAATGGTGTAGCTGCCGATCCCCTGGGTGCGAGCTTTGAATATCCGGTTGCGCATGATCGTTTCGTCATATTCTTTGAGGCGGCGAGGCATATAGCGCAGGAACTCCTCAATCATCTTCTCCCAGCCTTCCGGCAAATCCTGGGCCACGCCGCCGATGCGAAACCACATGGGGTGCATGCGGCCTCCCATTATGGCCGTTACGATATCAAAGATTCGCTCACGGTCGTTGAACGTGAAGAAAACCGGTGAGAGCATGCCGATATCCTGAGCGAATGTACCGTAAAAGACCAGGTGGCTGGAGAGGCGAAAAAATTCCGCCATCATGATACGAATGAGTTTAACTCGGTCGGGCACTTCGATTCCGGCCAGCTTCTCCACCGCAAGAACGTAGGGCAGTTCGTTCATCACGCCACCCAGGTAATCGATGCGATCGGTATAGGGGATAAACGTATGCCAGGTCTGGCGCTCCGCCATCTTCTCGGCGCCTCGATGGTGAAAGCCGATCTCGGGTACCGCGTCGACGATCTCCTCGCCGTCCAGTTGGAGCAGGATGCGAAAGACCCCGTGTGCGCCGGGATGCTGAGGACCCAGATTGAGGAACATGAAGTCGGTATCTTCTCCACGGCTCACCATCCCCCATTCTTCAGGACGGAACCGCAGCGCTTCCTGTGCCTTTTCCTGACTGTCCGGAGACAGGCTGAACGGTTCCCTTTCCGTTGCGCGGGCAGGGTATTCCTTGCGAAGAGGGTGACCTTCCCAATGGGGAGGCAGCAGAATCCGCCGGAGCCCCGGGTGCCCATCGAACCCGATGCCAAACATGTCCCACACTTCACGTTCGTACCAGTTTGCCGAAGGCCACAGGTCGGTAACGGTTGCCAGTGAAGGGTTATTTCCTTCGAGAGGCACCTTGATCCGGATGTCCGCATTGCGATCGAAGGAAAGCAGGTGGTAGACCACGCTGAAGTCGCCTTCCGGCTGATCATCTCGATGGGACCTGATCCGCTCGTCTATGGCGGTGAGGTCATAGAGCATTTTGTAAGGATTGGCAGTTTCGGTCTTGAGGTACCGCAAGAGGTCGTGCGCTCCCTCGCTTTTTGCCCACACGGTGGGAACGTCGTCCATCATGGGTTGGACTGCAAGAACGGCTGAACTGAAACGATCGTTCAGCTCCTGCACGATGCCGGCCGGATTATCCATTATCGTTTTCCCGATTCAGGCCAAACTCCATTTGGACTAGGCAGTACAGTCATCTTGCGCCGTTCTTCGCGTTTTAAGTCACGCATGGAGGGAGGCGGCGGCTTGATGATACCCTGGGGCCCGGCTACCCAACTCAGCGGCCGCTGTTCCCCGGCAATCGCATCCTGGAGCAGGTTCAACCCTTCCATGAAGGCCCCGGGGCTCGGCGGGCAGCCGGGAACGTAGACATCCACCGGCAGGATCTTGTCTACGCCCTGCACCACGCTGTAAATATCGTACATACCGCCTGAGTTGGCGCAGGAACCCATGGAGATGACCCAGCGCGGTTCCATCATCTGCTCGTAGAGCCGCAAAATGATCGGGGCACACTTTATGAACGGCGTTCCCGCAATGATCATCAGGTCCGACTCGCGAGGGGTCCCCCGAATGACTTCGGCGCCAAAGCGCGCGATGTCGTAGCGGCTCGTGAGACCGGTGGCAAACTCGACGTAACAGCAGGACAGGCCGAAATTCAAAGGCCAGATGGAATTCTTGCGCCCCCACGCAACCAGGTCTTCCAGTCGGCTCAAAATCAAATTACGGCCGACGGTCTCCTCCAGGGAGCCTGTTTCAGATTTGTTCGAAGGTTCGTCGGGACGGCTCAACCACCAGCGCATGGCTCGACAGGCTCCGTTCTCTGCTTAGGGTTACAGTTTTATAGGTTGACCTTTGATATAGCCTTCCAACTGCCGGATGACGAATTCCTTGTGGTCGATGATACCCTTGACGATGTCGCCTATCGATATAATGCCGACCACCCGGTCGTTTTCAACTACCGGCAGATGCCGCAGGCGCTTGTCAGTGATCAACTCCATGCACTGATCGAGGTCCATAGCCGGCGTGACGGTGACGATCCCGGCGGTCATGATCTCTTTGACCTTCGTTTCCTTTGAAAGCTTGTCCTTCAAAATTATCTTGCGGGCGTAATCGCGCTCTGAAATCATTCCTGCAATTCGATCTTCTTCAAGCACGACGAGCGCGCCAACGTTCTTTTCCGCCATAAGTTTGAGAGCATCGTAGACAGTGTCATCCGGTGATACCGAATAGACCTCCGCGCCCTTCTCCCTCAAAATATCCCGCACGTTCGTCACCAGCCGCTCCTTTTCCGGGCTTTCCGTTTAGGTTTGCGCCTCTGTTCTTTGTCTGCGAGTCCTCCAATCGAGTGCTCCCTGGCGCCAGAGGTAAAAGAGCGCCAGAGCAAGAATCCCGATGAAAATCAAAATTTCTCCGTAGCCCACCCAGCCCAGCTCGCGAAATGCCGCCGCATAGGCATAGATAAAAGCAGCCTCAAGATCGAAAATGACGAAAAACATGGCCATGAGATAAAAGCCGGCATGAAAGCGCACGCGCGCAGAGCCGGTGGACACGATACCGGATTCATACGGTTCGCCCGTGGCCCTTTCGGAGTGGCGCTGCCCAAGGAGTGCGGAAAGTATCAACATGACGGCGACCAGGACGACCACGGCGACGATATAGACACCCAGAGGCCATACGACGGGGAAGAATCGGTGAAAGCACCCATAGAGCATCCCAACAAACAGAACGAAAACGACAACCGGACGGTGAACTCAGCCTGAATTGCCTGATGAATGGCTCGCCCTGTCGAGCCAGCCACCGTGATACTTCTGCGGACCAGTATAAGAAGCCGTGGCTTCCCTCGCAAGAGGACTGACAGGGAAACCGTCGTTGCCAGCCAGGCTAAAGAGACTATTTATCATCAACTTGCGGGCAGGATCGGAGTGATTACCCTATTCCCAGTGAATTCGGCGGCTAACCTGGAGAAAAGTTTAGAAAAGGCTGGAGGTGACTGATGGCGGTTCCAAATTCGGATACACTGGTCTTTTTCGGCGCCACCGGAGATCTTGCATACAAACAGATATTTCCGTCGCTTCAAGGGCTGATCCGGGAAGAAGGCTTCGATCTGCCTATTATCGGTGTGTCGCTGGACGGGTCCCTTGATAAGCTCAAGGAGCGCGCTAAAGATAGCCTGGAGCACCACGGCGTCCTGGATCAGGAGGCTTTCCAGAAGCTGATGGGACTATTGCGCGCCGTTCAGGGCGACTATAATGACCCGGCGACGTATCAAAAACTGCGCCAGGAATTGGGAAAGGCAGAGAGGCCGTTGCATTACCTGGCCATCCACCCAACTATGTTCGCCAGGGTGGCCGAGGGGCTGGCCAAATCGGGCTGCTCCACCAGCGCCAGGGTGGTAGTTGAAAAACCTTTCGGTCGGGACCTGGCCTCCGCGCAAGAGTTGAACAAAATCCTCCACCAGTACTTCCCGGAAGAGGCCATCTACCGCATCGACCATTACCTGGGCAAGGAGCCGGTCCAGAATATCCTCTACACCCGCTTCGCCAATCCCATTTTTGAGCCGATCTGGAATCGCCGCTACGTGCGCAATATTCAGATAACCATGGCGGAAGACTTCGGCGTGGAGGACCGCGGCAAGTTCTACGAAGAGGCCGGCGCCATTCGGGACGTCCTGCAAAACCATATGCTGCAGATCCTTGCCACCCTGACCATGGATCCGTACACCCGTCATGACCAGGAGTCAGTCCGGGATGAAAAGGGACGGTTGTTCAAAGCGATTACCCCCCTTACGCCAGGGGACGTGGTGCGCGGCCAATTTGACGGTTACCTTTCTGTGTCCGGGGCTCGCTCCGGTTCCACAGTGGAGACCTTCGTGGCCGTGAAGGTGAACATCGACAACTGGCGTTGGGCCGGGGTTCCTATCTTCGTTCGCTGCGGTAAGATGTTGGCAGTGACCTCTACGGAGGTGTTTGTCGAGTTCAAGCGTCCGCCCCAGGAGACCTTTGGGGAGATCGTGCCGGGCCTCTCCAGCCACATGCGGATGCGTATCAGTCCGGACATCGCCATCTCCATGGGGCTGCGGGTGAAAAAACCGGGAGAACGGATGGCGGGTCAAGACGTGGAGTTAACCTTCTTCCGACAGGCTGCCGAAGACATGCCGCCGTATCAGCGTCTCCTGGGCGATGCCATGCGCGGCTCCGCCGAGCTTTTTGCCCGGGAGGACAGCGTCGAGGCCCAATGGCGGGTAGTGGACGGGATACTGGGCAACGTGACGCCGTTATATGCTTACAAGCCGGGGTCATGGGGGCCGGAAGAAGCCTACCAGCTAATTGGAAAACACGGGCCCTGGCTCAACCCGCGGCCACCGGAAAGCAAGCCGTGACAGAAATGCAAGAGCGCGTGTTCCTGTTCGCCGTGGATAATGCGCTGCCGGACACTTTTCCTGGACCTTCCTGCATGCCAATGTAGTCTTCGGATGCGAATTAAACGGAAAGCCGCTGGGGGGAGATCCCCGTTTACCTTCCGCACCCCGCTGTGCTAAGGTTATGCAATTGTCGTTACGGCACTTGGTACTCATTGCCGCAATTACTACATCTCACGAAGGAAGGTGCAAAATGGCTAATCCGTACGCAAATCTTTTCGAGCCGATCAAGATCGGCACAGTGGAAATAAAGAATCGGTTTATGCTTGCCCCCATGGGGCCGGGAGGCCTCTGCGACGCGGACGGCTCCTTCAACCACCGAGGCGTCGAGTTCTACGTAGAGCGCGCGCGCGGCGGGACCGGCCTGATCATGCCGGGCGTAACGATGGTGGAAAACGAGATCGAAAATTGCGCGCTTCCGTCACTGCCTTGCCCGACACTAAATCCCGGCAATTTCGTGAAGACAAGCAAGCCCATGACGGAACGGATTCATGCCTATGGCGCGAAGATATTTATTCAGTTGAGCGCCGGTTTCGGACGGGTAGGGATGCCCACCTTCGTCCGCACTCCCGCCGTGGCCCCTTCGGCCATTCCTCACCGGTGGATTCCGGGAGCAACCTGCCGCCCGCTTACCGTAGACGAAATCAAGACTTATGTAAGCAAATTTGCCGATTCAGCGGAAATCTGCAAGATGGCTGGATATGACGGGGTCGAAATTCACGCAGTTCACGAAGGATATCTACTCGATCAGTTTGCAATATCATTTTTCAACCATCGGACAGACGAATACGGCGGCAGCCTCGAGAACCGTCTCCGTTTCGCAACCGACATTGTGAAGGCCATCAAGGAGCGATGCGGCCAGGACTTTCCGGTGTCTCTCCGCTACAGCGTTAAGAGTTTCATCAAGGACTGGTTCAAAGGCGGCCTTCCCGGCGAGGAGTTTGAAGAGAAAGGGCGCGACATTGCTGAAGGCATAGAGGCAGCCAGGATGCTTGAAAGCGCCGGATATGACGCCCTTAACGGCGATGTCGGCTGTTACGAATCCTGGTATTGGAACCACCCGCCGATGTACCAGCAAAAGGGCCTCTATCTTCCCTACACCGAGATACTCAAAAAAGCAGTGACCGTCCCGGTCATTGCAGCGGGGAGAATGGACAACCCGGACCTTGCCTCCCGTGCAATTGCAGAGGGAAAAACCGACATGATCGGGCTTGGCCGACCCCTTTTGGCCGACCCTGAACTCCCCAACAAGATAAAAGGCGGCCGCGTCGCGAAGATACGTCCCTGCCTTTCCTGCCAGGAAGGCTGCATGGGCCGGCTGGCGAGATTCGGCTCGATCTCTTGTGCCGTAAACCCGGCATGCGGACGGGAAAAGGATTACGGCATCGAGGTGAGTAAGAAGAAACGGAAAGTAATGATAGTCGGCGGAGGTATTTCGGGTATGGAAGCGGCGAGGGTCGCAGCCATTCGAGGACACCATGTGGACCTCTACGAAGCCGGAAATGCGCTTGGGGGCGTCGTCATTGCCGGAGGCATACCGGATTTCAAAAAGGACGATCACGCCCTCATCGCCTGGTACGAAGATCAACTGAAGGATCTTGGCGTCAAAGTGCACCTCAAAAGGAAAATCGACCCTGACACCGTTGCAGCCGCGAAAGCCGACACGATTATCGTTGCCACCGGGGCTAATGCGAAGATGCTTTCGATCCCGGGCGCAAAGAACGTGTTTAGCGCCACCGACGTACTGCTGGGAAAGGTCGACCCGGGAAAATCAGTGCTGATAGTCGGCGGTGGTTTGGTCGGGTGCGAAACTGCGCTTTGGCTTGCTGAAAAGGGCAAGCGCGTGACAATCGTCGAAGTGCTCGACGAACTCCTGAAGCTCGCCGGCCCCCTGTGCCACGCAAACGGCGACATGCTAACCGAATTGCTTCATTTCAGGAAAGTCGATGTGATCACAGGTTCGAAAGTCGTCGAAGAACGGCCGGAAGGATTCGTCATAGAACCCCGCGAGGGCGGCAGCCCCAGGACGGTCAAAGCCGATTCCGCCGTAATTGCCATAGGCTACAATCCGGAAAGGACTTTATACGACCAGGTGAAGGACGAAACCGGCGACATCTGCCTTATCGGCGATGCACAGCAGGTGCAAAATATCATGTACGCGGTATGGGGCGCGTACGAAGTTGCCCGCGAGCTATAGACACGGTTCCATTCGCTTACAGCGACGTTTTTGCTCCGTTGACCGGCTGATCTCATTGTCCACGGTAAGCTGTCGGAATATCTTAGATTAGCCGGTCGAACGTTCCATTGATTGTGCTAATGTTGGCACGCGCATTAACCAATTGATACCACAGAGATTATGGCCGGCGAGTGCTAATCATTAGCCAGTCAATGAGGCCAAAAATGCGCTTCTAAGCGCTGATAATGCATGCTTTTTTGATATTTACCTTTATAAAGGGAGCTATTAGCTTGGCCCGACCCTCGATGCAGCCGATGCACCCTTCATTCAGAAGTTCCATCAGGAAGTATGCACGCTCTCCTGGTCCTTGAGAAATTGAGGCGTTGAAATTCTCACTATTTCCGTTTCATACATTAATCTTCTGTGAAGTCAACAAGTTGGCAAGATAGTTGCCATCATCTCAGGGCTCCCAGGAAATCTGATCTCTTTACCGCATCCCATCATCGCAGTTCTCTTGACACAGTGATCTTAGGACCTAATTTATAATTAAATCAAAGTCTTAGAAGGATATTCTTATGGGAAAGCCACTTACGGGTAAGGTTGCTTTAGTCACCGGCGGCTCGCGGGGAATCGGTGCGGCGACCACATTAGTCCTCGCAAAGCGGGGGTTTCGGGTGGTCGTCAATCATCTTTCCAGTGCCCAGGAAGCAGAGGAAGTGGTGGCGGCCGTCAGCGCGGCTGGTGGCGAGGCCGTGGCGATTCATGCCGATGTCACCGCATCCGGTGATGTCACCGGCATGGTGGGCGACATCGATAAGCGGTGGGGTGGGGTGGACGTGCTCGTGCACAACGCATTGATGCCTTTTGCCATCACCTCGTTCGCCGACCTGACCTGGGAACAGCTGGGCGGCAAGCTGGACCGAGAGTTGCTGGCCGCATTCCTGATGACGAAAGCCGTCGTGCCTGGGATGATTTCCCGCGGCTACGGTCGGCTGGTCTATCTCAGCACGGGGTTGTCCCGCCATCCGCGCGAGGGGATGATCACGCTGGGCACCGCCAAGGCGGCGTTGAACCAGTTCGTCCGGTTCATCGCGCTCGAGTTGGCGCCGCACGGGATCACCGCGAACCTCATCGCACCGGCGACGGTGGAGGGAACGATAGTGACCCGGCAGTTGACGGAGGAGAAAATGCATGAACTCACTGCGGCCACCCCGATGGGGCGGCTTGTCCGGCCCGAGGATGTGGCCAGGACGGTGGCGTTCTTCGCAAGCGACGATTCCGGCTTCACCACCGGCCACTACGTCCCGGTCAACGGCGGGACTGAAATGGATTGAATGGGACTGCGACGCACCGGATCGCATCGAAAGGATGGCTGTATCCCTATGCACACTATCGACTTGGCCTATGTCGGGCGTGGTATCCACGAGGAACTGGTCGCCTATGTTGCCGACCAGGAGGGCTATTACACGGATGAGGGTGTCCACGTCGCCATCCGCGACGGTGTTAGGTGGGACAAGGAGCGTCTACGCCGCGGCGCGACGATCGGTCTGGGTCGGACCCTGTTGTCGCGGCTGACCGACGGCATCGGTTGGAAAGTGCTCAGTGTCAACACCGATCGTCCGCTGTTCTGGTTTCTCGGCAGCGCCGAGGTGACATCCATGGCGGATCTTCGCGGGCGCCGCCTGGCGGTCCACGCCGCCCACACAGCCCCCGGTTGTTTCGCGCGGATCGTCCTGCGCAAGCACGGCTTGGACCCCGATCGCGACCTGGAATGTGTGGTGCGGGCTCCGGGTGACTATCAGATGGATCTGCGACGCCTTCGGGACGGCTCCATCGACGCCGCCTACGTAGGCAGCACGCTCTCATCCGAACAGGTCGTCGAGGAGGAGGGGTTCCAACTGCTGGCCTGGGTCGGCGATCACTTCCAGATCCCTACTGTGGGCGTCGCCGTGGACCCGGTCCATATCCCGCTGGACAGCCCGGCGTTGCAGGCGCTGGTGCGGGCCAACAAGCGGGCACTCCGGACGATCGCCGAACGGCCCAGCCTGGCCGTCGACTACATCTCCACGTTTCTCAACCGACTGACGCGTGATGAAGCGCAACGGTACTATGAGCGCTACGTCCGCCCGTACTTCACCCGCGACGGCCAAGTGGACCTCGACATCGCGCGGCAAGCGATCGACGCGGTCGCGGCTGAACTCGGCGTCGCCTCAGTGGCCGCCGACGAGATCTATCAGCCGGCCCAGTGAACGCCAGAAGGATCCGACCTCATTACCAGGCCGCTATCTACGCACAGCTCTCTATCTCCTTCTGGGGACGCCTCATAGGCGTGAAAATGGGGGTCGGGCGCTTTTTTACAAGCTACCATCATGTGGCCAATCACAGATATTTCCTCGTGCTCAACTCATTTTCGCTTCATTTCAACCGTGGCACAGAGTACGAGAGGTCTTCATTGAATTTTTCATATATCTCTCCTCATACTTAAGAAATGGAACGCTAAAATCTTCGCCCTTTTCGAATCCTGTGTTTACCGATTCGCTGCAAACTGACTCTTTCGAGATTGGCAAGTAAACAAAAGAGGAACGTGAAGAACCGGGAAATTTCTTCATCCCTCTGCTCTACATCCATCCTGGAGAAGTGATATGCCCGGCATCCGCTGATGTAAAATGGAGTTTGCCTTCCCCTCCAAGGCCGCTTGTACAGGAGTGCTGCCCAGTTTCCTCCACTGCCGCCCTTGACAACGCTAATTAGAATGATTCCAATCAACCCACGGCCACAAAGGAGGTTTTTTGGAACCCGCACAAAAAAGACAAGGAATGGAGCAGGCTCTTCGGACGGCAGGGTATCGCATTACCGGCCAAAGGAAAGCCATTATAGACTACCTGGTCTCCACTCTTGAACACCCTGGTGCTTATAAGATTTTTGAAGAGGTGAAGAAGGTGCAACCCAGATTGAGTTTGGCGACGGTTTACAACACGTTGCAAGTTCTTACGGTGAACGGCCTGATCGAGATGTTGACGTTCAAGGAGGATAATCGATACGAAGCCAACCTCTCTTTTCATATTAACCTTATCTGCACATCCTGCGGGAGAATACGGGATTTCGAAGCTGGGAAGCACATGTCGCCGGAGGAGGTCCGTGAGAAGACTGGTTTCGAAGTCATGACTTATCGGATGGAATACCACGGACTTTGCTCGGAGTGCAAAGCTAAGGCCGATTTGAAAGGCGAGGACAATGCACACAACGAAAGGAGCAAATAACATGAGTGAAGAAATCATGCGCCCGGCAGCGGGCAAAGTTGGCATCCCCACTTCAGGCAGGGGCACGTCCAACCGGGACTGGTGGCCGAACCAGTTGAACCTCGATATCCTGCACCAGCGTTCCTCCAAGTCCAATCCGATGGGAGAGGATTTCAACTACGCCAAGGAATTCAAAAGCCTGGACCTGGAGGCCGTGAAGAAGGACCTCCGTGAACTGATGACGAATTCGCAGGACTGGTGGCCGGCGGACTTCGGCCACTACGGACCTTTGTTCATCCGTATGGCGTGGCACAGCGCCGGCACCTACCGCACCGGCGACGGCCGCGGCGGCGCAGGCAACGGCAGCCAGCGCCTTGCACCCCTCAACAGTTGGCCCGACAATGTGAACCTCGACAAGGCACGCCGGCTGCTCTGGCCGATCAAGCAGAAGTACGGCCGGAAAATTTCCTGGGCCGACCTGATGATCCTCACCGGCAACGTCGCTTTGGAATCGATGGGTTTCAAGACCTTCGGTTTCGGCGGCGGGCGTGAGGACATCTGGGAACCCGAAAAGGACATCTACTGGGGAGCCGAGAGCGAGTGGCTTGGAGACAAGCGCTACGCCGGCGACCGGGACCTCGAAAATCCGCTCGCCGCCGTGCAGATGGGCCTCATTTACGTCAACCCGGAAGGCCCAAACGGCAATCCGGACCCGATCGCCGCGGCGCGGGATATCCGCGAGGTCTTCGCCCGCATGGCGATGAACGACGAGGAGACGGTGGCCCTCATCGCGGGCGGCCACGCGTTCGGCAAGACCCACGGAGCCGGTGATGCGAAACATGTCGGACCCGAGCCCGAAGCGGCCGGTATCGAGGAGCAGGGTCTGGGGTGGAAGAGCAGCTTTGGAACGGGCAAAGGCGGCGAAACGATCGGCAGCGGCCTGGAAGTCATCTGGACCAACACGCCCACGAAGTGGAGCAACAACTTCTTTCGGATTCTGTTCAGCTTCGAATGGGAGCTGACGAAAAGTCCGGCCGGTGCCCACCAGTGGAAGCCTAAGGGTGGCGCAGGCGTCGGCACCGTGCCGGATGCGCACGACCCGTCAAAGCGTCACGCGCCATCCATGCTGACCACGGACCTCGCTTTGCGGTTCGATCCTATCTACGAAAAGATTTCACGGCGCTTCTACGAAAATCCGGATCAGCTGGCGGACGCGTTCGCCCGGGCCTGGTTCAAGCTGACGCACCGCGACATGGGCCCTCGTGCACGCTATCTCGGTCCGGAGGTCCCGGCTGAAGAACTCCTATGGCAAGACCCTATCCCTGCCGTCAATCACAAACTCATTGATGCGCAGGACATCGCCTCCCTCAAAGGCAAGATCCTGGCTTCCGGCCTGCCAGTGTCGGAGCTGGTTTCGACCGCCTGGGCGTCGGCGTCCACCTTCCGTGGTTCCGACAAGCGCGGCGGCGCCAACGGCGCCCGCATTCGCCTGGCGCCGCAGAAGGATTGGGAAGTCAACCAGCCTGCCCGGATGGCGAAGGTGCTCAAGACACTGGATGGCATCCGGAGCGCGTTCAACAGCCCGCAGTCCGGCGACAAGAAGGTATCACTGGCCGACCTGATCGTTCTGGCCGGTTGCGCGGGGGTCGAGCAGGCTGCGAAGAATGCCGGCCACGAAGTGACGGTTCCCTTTACGCCGGGACGCATGGACGCCTCGCAGGAGCAAACCGATGCGGCCTCCTTCGCCGTGCTCGAGCCGGTCGCGGACGGCTTCCGCAACTACCAGAAGGCCCGCTATGCCGTATCGGCCGAGGAGTTGCTGGTTGACAAGGCGCAATTGCTGACCCTGACGGCACCCGAAATGACGGTGCTCGTGGGCGGCATGCGAGTCTTGAATGCCAACTTCGGACAGTCCCGGCACGGCGTCTTCACCAGGCGGCCAGAGACGCTCACCAATGACTTCTTCGTGAATCTGCTCGATATGAGCACGACGTGGAAGGCAACCGCAGAAGACGATGGCGTATTCGAGGGTCGCGATAGCGCGACGGGCGCACTCAAGTGGACCGGCACCCGTGTCGACCTGATCTTCGGTTCGAACTCCCAACTCCGGGCCTTGGCCGAAGTCTACGGATGTGAGGACTCTCAGGAGAAGTTCCTGCACGACTTTGTAGCGGTGTGGAATAAAGTCATGAACCTTGACCGTTTCGACCTCCCTCGGTCGTAGCGGAAACGTTTTCGTGGGCTTCTGACAGGGTGACTAGAAAACGGTCAGCTAACAACCGGTTCCAGCGGACGGCGTTTCGCCGCCGCTGAACCGGAACGTTCGGCTGGAAAAGAGATTCCGGACAGCCCTCCTGTGCATGAGCAGGATACTCACAAGCTGTTTCTCTTTCTCGGTTAATGGCCCCTGCCAACATTCTTCGAGGCAAGGGAACAAACTCCGCTGCAAGTTTCCCATCAACCGTGATACTGCTTGTGCGAGCTTCATTGGCGCCTCCTGTGGTTGGTTTTGTTCAGCAGCAACACCTTACCTCAAGACCGCTGATGAGGCTCATGCTTTAGGCGAAATCAACGCTTGCAATGGAGTTTTGCAAGAGGCTCGGGAATTAGGAATGCTGGACGGCATATGAAGGGCTAAGCGCGCTCGCGAATCTCCTGTTCACGAGTGTGTGACGCCTAACCGGACGGCAGTGTCCACGACGCTCGAACTTTGGTTCCTTTCCCTATATCCGACCGGACCGTGAAGACTCCACCCGAGAGTTCCGTTCGCTCTCTCATGCTCAGAATACCAAACCCTTTCCTGAATTGGACTGATCCGATGTCGAATCCCCTGCCGTCATCGTCGATGCTTAACTGTATAGCGTTGAGCTCTTTTGTGATCGATATCCCAACACATTTTGCACCACTGTATTTAGCAATATTGTGAAAAGCTTCCTGGGCTATTCTAAGGATAATGATCTTGAGTGCTTCCGGTATCTCTTCTTCCTGTATCTCTATCCTCTTTTCTATGCATACAGCCGAATGAACCGTCTGGAATTGACCGCAAAACCAGTTGAGCGTTGCGATAATCCCATGGTCGTCCAAAATGGATGGCCTAAGGTCCATGACTATTCTTCTCACCTCATCAATAGCCAATTTTATTACCCGAATCGAATAATTGACCGGTTCCGGGTCGACCGCCCCCTTTTTCAATTGCTGGATGACGTTTTCCATGCTGAATTTCGCGGCACTAAGCGATGCGCCAATACTGTCATGGAGTTCAAGGGCGACCCTTTTTCTTTCCTCTTCCTGAGTCGACAAAAGTTGAGAGGAGAGGAGCCTGAGCTGTTCTTCCGAAGCACGCAGTGAATCTTCCATTCGCCCGCGCTCAGCTATCTCTTCTTGAAGCCGCACGTTAATATTTGCCCGCTCATCCGCCATCCGGGCAAAATGGTCTCTCATCTCAATGAGTCTTTTGTTTACGATATTGACGCGCGCAGCTATGATCGATGTCAGGACTATATAGAGCAGTGTCATGCCCGCCATTGCAGAATAGACTGCCCCGCCCATCGCGAGAAAGCGGGCGAACAACGGCGCCAGCGCAGCCAGAGCAAACGCGATAAAGGCCGGAAAAACTGAGGCAAATGTTTCCGCAGCACCGGCAACCATCCCGCAAAGGACAAATACTATCAAAATTTGGTGTGTCGGTGAGTTCACAGGAAAGAGAAAAATCGCAACGCATCCCCAGATAATCCCGCCTAAACCGAGACTGGCAATCAACCATTTAGTTGCCTGTGCGGCTTGATCGGGGCGGAGTAAAGAGGGCCGATACTTAAAGTAAAATATACAGCGCTGAATGGTAATAATGGAACTGATGGAAAACCATATGATCAATGAGAGGTGAGGAATGACTCGCCATAGGGTCGCCACAAGGATAGACGAATTCACAAAAGTCGTCAGCACGGCAAGAGGCGCAAGCTTAAGCACCTGCCTGACCAGCTCAAAACGAGTGCGTTCCTGCCTTGGAGTAGTTTCCATTTATATTCCTTCGTGCAACAGACTTGAAATCTAATGATCTTAGCCCTTTCTATCCCTGCCGCCAAGACCGATGTTCCTAAGCAGTCTTGCAGATTCCCTTGAAAAGGACAAAAGTGTCCCAACTGGAAACAACTCGCCATAAACTATGAGCAAATATCTTGCCATTCTCAAGAATTGCGGCATTTTCCGCCAAGTGCACGATAGCGGGCTACCATGCTTTTTCCTATAGATTAATGAGTGGCTTCAATTAAACCGGTAAAGTAGAATTGACTTGAAGGTGCTCAGGCTTTACGCACACATGTAAAAAGGGGGTATAAAAGAGGCATAAATGAATAGTAGTATAACAAAATCGTAATCCAAAGATTCTTTTGTAATAAACTTAAAGGAGGAAAACATGGGCAAACCTAAGGAAAGAGCAGGATTCAGTACAGGCGGCAATAGCGGCATTGGCCCTGGAATCGTTGCCGAGCGGCTTGCGCCGTGCCCGAACAGGCCCAACTGTGTGTCGAGCCAGGCGGCACCGAACGACAAGCAGCATTAAATCGAGGCGCTAACATACAGCGGCGAGCCGGCTCAGGCGCGTGAGCGGATCGATCGAACCGTTGCCGGCATGAAGGGCGCGCGAGTGGTGGTGCGGCGGTGGGACCGCCGGCCATAACTTAAACCGCCGCCGCAGGCAGCGGCGAAGTCGGCTGCCCGTCCTACGGGCCTATGCAGCCCGACGCTTGAGCGCTGCGCCCTGAAAGAACTCAAGCAGGTCTGCGTTAACCCGGTCTTTATGAGTCGTGCACATACCGTGCGGCGCCCCCTTGTAGACCTTCAACACGGCATCCTTGACGATCTCTGACGACATCAGGGCCGCGGCGCCAATGGGTACGATTTGGTCATCGTCGCCGTGAAGGATGAGCGTCGGGACGTCGATTTTCTTCAGGTCCTCCGTCAGGTCCGTTTCGGAAAACGCCTTGACGCAAAAGTAGGACGCAGGCATACCAGCCATCATTCCCTGTAGCCAGAACGACTCGCGCACTCCTTCCGAGATCTTTGCCCCGGGCCGGTTGTAACCATAGAACGGCATGCTGAGATCCTTCCAGAACTGAGAGCGGTCGGCGAGGATGCCGGCGCGGATCTGGTCGAACGCCTCGATTGGCGTCCCTTTGGGATTGGCGGGCGTCTTCAACATCAGCGGCGTGATGGAGCCGATCAACACGGCCATGGCCACTCGCTTCGTGCCGTGCCGGCCAATGTAGCGGACGACTTCGCCGCCTCCTGTAGAATGGCCGATGTGAATGGCGTTGTTTAGGTCGAGCGCTTTGACGAGCGCATCGAGGTCGTCGGCGTAAGTGTCCATGTCGTTGCCATTCCAGGACTGGCCCGATCTTCCATGGCCGCGGCGGTCGTGGGCGATACATCGATATCCGTTGTTGGAGAGGAAGAACATCTGGTCTTCAAAAGCGTCCGCGTTAAGCGGCCAACCATGGCTGAAAACCACGGGCTGCCCGCTCCCCCAGTCCTTGTAATAGATCTGTGTGCCGTCTTTGGTCGTGATCGTGGGCATGGTATGCTCCTTTACTGTTAACTTTCGGCAATGAAATTGAGTTTTCTAGCTGTATAGTCAACAGGTTAGATACCATTGGCCTAATGTCAACAGGGAAGACCGATTGCAGGAAAGACAGAAATTCGGGCCAAGGCAGAAGATCACCCGCAGCGCTCCAGTTGAACACTTTCCCATTTCGCTTCAGACACCACCTTCATAGCAGCTTTTCACGACCTTTTGGGGACACCCGGAAACCTGGAAAGGCAATTAGAAATTAGGAATTAGGAATTATGGAGAGCGGTCCTTTTCGCGTCGCGTGGGAACTTTCGTATCAGACACCCGACATTGCAACTCCCGACATTTTTGTAAGGTTTCCTTACCCTTTTGTCTGCCTCCGACAGCCCCGCAGGCACCGAGATGATGTGCAGTTAAGATCATTACATCAGCAATATCAGTAACTTAAAAAGCGGATAATGAATTGGCACGCCTTCTGCTCTCTATAGCGAGCAGACAACAATATTTCTCTTTCAGGAGGTATCCAATGAGAAAAATTGCCATTTACGGCAAAGGCGGTATCGGCAAGTCCACCACTACCCAGAATACAGTGGCGGGGCTGGCCGAAATGGGACGAAAGGTGATGGTGGTTGGTTGCGATCCAAAGGCGGATTCGACAAGGCTTCTGCTCGGAGGACTGTCGCAAAAGACCGTGCTCGACACTCTGCGGTCCGAGGGCGAGGACGTGGAGCTGGACGACATTAGAAAAGTGGGGTTCAGCGATTCGATCTGCGTCGAATCCGGGGGGCCGGAGCCGGGTGTGGGCTGCGCCGGCCGGGGAATCATTACCTCGATCAACCTGCTCGAACAACTGGGGGCTTATTCTATCACGCACTTGGATTACGTGTTCTACGACGTACTGGGCGACGTTGTCTGCGGCGGCTTTGCCATGCCGATCCGCGAAGGCAAGGCAAAGGAGATCTACATCGTGGTCTCGGGCGAGATGATGGCCATGTATGCGGCCAATAACATCTGCAAAGGAATAGTCAAATTCGCCGAAGGCGGCGGGGTCAGGCTGGGCGGCCTCATCTGCAACAGCCGCAACGTGGATAACGAAAAAGAGATGATCGAGGCGTTCGCGGAGAAGCTCGGCACGCAGATGATTCATTTCGTTCCCAGGGACAATATGGTCCAGAGGGCGGAGATCAACCGCAAGACGGTGATCGAATTCGAACCCTCTCATTCCCAGGCGGACGAGTACAGGACTCTTGCGCACAAAATCGAGGAAAACGAGATGCACATTATCCCGAAGCCAATGCACACGGACGTGCTGGAAAAACTTCTTATCGAGCACGGACTTGCAGGCTGATAGTCCGGCACATGAAAAGGAGACCATAGCGATGATAATGATCAAATCCATTGTCAGGCCCGAGAAAGTAGACAACGTCCTTGCGGCGCTCATGGAAGCGGGCTTTCCGGCCGTGACCAAAGTGTCGGTGGTCGGGCGCGGCAAGCAGCGCGGGATCAAGATCGGGGAAATAACCTACGACGAAATCCCCAAGGAGCTACTGCTGACGGTAGTACAGGACCAGGACAGGGACTTCGTGATCAAGACCGTCATAGGCGCCGCCCGCACCGGAGTCAAGGGTGCGTACGGCGATGGTAAGATCTTCGTCAGCCCGGTGCACGAGGTCTACACGATCAGCTCGGGAATCAGGGAAACAGCTTCCGGCGAAATCGAAGAGGTAAAGATATGAAAGAGGTCATGGCGATTGTCCGCATGAACATGATGAACAAGACCAAGCGAGCCCTCTCCGACGCCGGTATCTCTTCGATGACCGCAAGGGACGCGCTCGGCAGAGGCAAGGGCCTGGTAGACTACAGCCTGCTCGAAGGGGCCGAAAGAGGCTACGAGGAGGCGATAGCCCAGCTTGGGCACAGCCAGCGCCTCATTCCCAAGAGGCTGATCTTTGTAGTCGTGCCCGACAATCTGGTGGACACCACGGTGAAAACAATAATTCGGGCCAACAGGACCGGTAAATCAGGCGACGGGAAGATTTTCGTCACGCCTGTGAGCGATTCGGTGTGTGTAAGGACTGGAGAGTGCGGCGCTGCCGTTCTCGACGAGATTTGATGCCCGAAAATCGAGATGGAGAAACCAATGGCTGCAATTCCCGATGAGAAGCCGGCATGCATGGACGAGTCGATCGATCCCGATGCCGTAAAGAAAGAACTCATTGCCAAATATCCAACGAAGGTGGCGCGCAAGCGCACCAAGCAGATAATCGTAAACAAAGTTGATGAACTGGGCGAAGTCCCGGAAATAGGCGCCAACGCGCGGACCATCCCTGGAATCATTACTCAGCGCGGCTGCAGCTACGCGGGCTGTAAAGGGGTGGTGCTCGGACCGACCAGGGACTTCGTCAATCTTACGCACGGACCAATCGGGTGCGGTTTTTACAGTTGGCTTACGAGGCGCAACCAGACCAGGCCGCCCACGCAGTCCGACGATAATTTCATGACCTATTGCTTCTCAACGGACCTGCAGGACGAAGACATCGTCTTCGGAGGCGAAAAAAAACTCAGGGCCGCTATCCAGGAGGCCTATGATCTCTTTCATCCAAAGGCGATCAGTATCTTCTCCACCTGCCCCGTCGGGCTCATCGGCGACGATGTTCACTCGGTGGCCAGAGAAATGAAGGAAAAGCTCGGGATCAACGTGTTCGGATTTAGCTGTGAGGGATACAAGGGGGTCAGTCAATCGGCCGGCCACCATATCGCCAACAACGGCGTTTTCAAGCATATCGTCGGGCTCGATGATTCTCCGAAAGAAGGCAAATACCGGATCAACATGCTGGGAGAATACAACATCGGCGGCGACGGCTTCGAAATAGACCGGGTCATGGAGAAATGCGGCATCACGACCGTAGCTACATTCAGCGGCAACTCCACTTACGACCAGTTCGCAAACGCCCATATGGCGGACCTCAACACTATCATGTGCCACCGGTCTATCAACTACGTAGCCGAGATGATGGAGAAAAAATTCGGGATTCCCTGGATCAAGATCAACTTCATCGGCGCCAACTCCGCCGCCAAGTCTTTGCGTAAGATCGCGAACTACTTCGGGGAGCAGGAACTGATCGGCCGGGTCGAAGAGGTCATCGCAGAGGAGATGCCCGAGGTCGAAGAAGTGCGGGCCGAGGTCCGATCGCGATGCGAAGGGAAGCTCGCAATGCTCTTTGTCGGCGGCTCTCGCGCGCACCACTACCAGGACCTCTTCAAGGAAATAGGTATGAGGACCATCTCCGCTGGCTACGAGTTCGCCCACCGCGACGACTACGAAGGGAGGCGGGTGCTTCCGGATATCAAGGTCGACGCCGACAGCAGGAACATCGAGGAACTCGAGGTGACCCCGGACCCGGACAGATACCGGCCCCGGAAAACCGAGGAACAGATCGCGGAACTGGCGTCCCGGGGGTTCACCTTCAAGGATTACGAGGGAATGATGGCCGAGATGCCGGATAAGACCCTGGTGATCGACGACATCAGTCAGTACGAGACAGAGAAGATGATCGAAATCTACAAACCGGCCATCTTCTGCGCGGGAATCAAGGAAAAATACGCCATCCAGAAGAAGGGTATCCCGATGAAGCAGCTTCACAGCTACGATTCCGGCGGTCCCTATGCCGGCTTCAAGGGGGCGATCAACTTTTACAGGGAAATCGACCGCATGGTGAACAGCAAAGTCTGGTCGTACCTCAAGGCGCCCTGGCAGACCAATCCTGAACTCGCCGCAACCTATACGTGCGAATGATGGGCTGAATGGAGGAAACTCATGCTACTGCGACATACACCAAAGGAGATCAGGGAAAGAAGCGCCCTGACGATCAACCCGGCTAAGACCTGTCAGCCGATCGGGGCCATGTACGCTTCGCTGGGCATTCATCGCTGCCTGCCGCACAGCCACGGTTCGCAGGGTTGCTGCGCTTATCACCGAAGCGCCCTGACACGCCATTACAAAGAACCGGTCATGGCGGCTACGAGTTCGTTTACAGAGGGTGCATCCGTATTCGGCGGGCAGGCCAACCTGATTCAGGCCATAGACAACATATTCACCATCTATGAACCCGATGTCATAGCAGTCCATACGACATGCCTTTCTGAAACTATCGGCGACGATATTCCTCAGATCGCGCGCAAGGCCGAGGCGGAGGGCAAAATACCGGACGGCAAATTCGTGATCCACGCGAATACGCCCAGCTATGTGGGGTCGCACGTGACCGGTTTTGCCAACATGACCAAGGCGATGGTGGACTATTTTGCCGCAGCGAGCGGGAAGCGGTCGGATCAGATCAATATCATTCCCGGCTATGTCGAGCCTTCGGACATGGAGGAGATAAAGAGGATTGCGGCCGAACTCGGCGTACGGGCGATTGTGTTTCCGGATACGTCCAACGTTTTGAATCGGCCGCAGACAGGTAAATTCGAGATGTACCCGAAGGGAGGAGTCAGAATCGGCGCGCTCATGAGCACTGGAGAGAGCAAGGCGACCATTGCCCTGGGCAGGACCGGATCATGGCCGGCAGCCCGTGCGCTCGATGTCAAATGCAACGTTCATTGCGAACTGCTTGAGCTTCCCATCGGCCTGTCGGCGACCGACGCGTTCGTCGACACGCTGAGAACCATAGCGGGAGTGAGCGTCCCCGATTCGATCAACCTGGAACGGGGACGTCTTCTGGATATCATCACCGACATGCACCAGTACTTCTATCAAAAGAAAGTAGGGCTTGTCGGGGACCCGGATCAGCTCGTCTCCCTGATAGAGTTCCTGGTCTCGATCGATATGTGGCCGATACACATTGTCACAGGTTCGCCCGGGAAGAAATTCGAATCGAAAATCCGTGAAATTACAAAAGGCATACCTCACGAAATAAACGTGACAGCCGGAGGAGACATGTTCCTCTTCCACCAATGGGTAAAGAACGATCCGGTGGACCTCATCATGGGGAACACCTATCTCAAGTACATCGCCAGGGACGAGGACATCCCGTTTATCAGGTTCGGGTTTCCGATTCTGGACCGCGTAGGACACAGCTATTTCCCGACCGTTGGCTACAGGGGCGGGATGCGTTTGCTCGAAAAAATACTCGACGCTCTTCTGGACCGACAAGACAGGGACGCAGCGGAGGAATCTTTCGAACTGGTCATGTAAGAGTGAAGGGTGAAGGGTAAGCAAAGAAAATCTAAATCCCGCAGATTAAGAGAGGATAAACAAATGCAAAAGCCGGATCATCACATATTGGTATGCGCGAGTTTCAGGGGTACGGAAGCCAAGGGCAAATGCATCAAGAAGGAATCGATGCAGCTCATCAACTACCTCGAAGAGGAACTGGTGGACCGGGGCCTCAACGCCATCGTGTCCAGCACGGGCTGCCTCAAGCTCTGCGAAGAAGGACCGATACTGGTCGTCTATCCACAGGGTCACTGGTACCACAACGTCGCCGATGAAAGCGCCGTGGATGTGATACTGGATGCCCTCGAAGAGGGCAAGAGCGCGGAGGAATTCCTCCTCTAAACAGTCTTCGGCCACCGGGCACGGGCCATTATGGAAGGACGTATAATGAAGGCAGCAGAGGCAGCAATATTCAGGGAACGAGAGGGGCAAATCCACCGTAAAGGGCAGGAGCCTTTCGAAATGGACTGCAACCGCGACAGCCTCGCCGGGGCAGTGAGCCAGCGAGCCTGTGTATTCTGCGGATCAAGAGTGGTCCTTTACCCGATAGCCGACGCGCTGCACCTGGTGCACGGGCCGATAGGCTGCGCTGCATACACGTGGGACATCCGGGGGGCCCTCTCTTCGGGGCCTTCGCTGCACAGGCTCAGCTTTTCGACCGACCTGCAGGAAAAAGACATAATTTTCGGCGGCGAAGAGAAACTTTACAAGGCGTTGATCGAGCTGATCGACCGTCATCGTCCCAATGCCGCTTTCGTATACTCGACCTGCATCGTCGGGATTATCGGAGACGATCTGGAAGGCGTTTGCAGGCGGGTTGCCGCTGAAAAAAACATCCCCGTTCTACCCGTCCAGTCGGAGGGGTTCAAGGGCAACAAGCGGGAGGGATACAGCGCGGCGTGCAAGGCCATGTTCCGCCTGGTCGGAACGGGGGATACATCCGGAATTTCTCCCGTCAGCGTAAACATCCTCGGTGATTTCAACCTGGCCGGGGAACTTTGGATCATAAGGGACTACCTCGTTCAAATGGGGGTCCAGGTGGTGGCCAACATCACCGGAGACGGACGCGTGGGGGATATCCAGCGGGCTCACGGGGCCGCCTTGAACCTGGTGCAGTGCTCGGGCGCAACCATGGAGCTGGCCAAGATGATGAAGGAATCCTACAACGTTCCTTTCCAGCGGGTCTCCTATTTTGGCGTGGAGGACATGGCGGAAGCGCTCTACGGTATCGCCGCATTCTTCCAGGACATGGACCCCGCAATCATGGAGCGCACACGGAGGCTGGTCAAAGAGGAGCTTTCGGACCTGTATCCGAGACTGCAGGAATACAAAAAGGACCTTTCCGGCAAGAAAGCCGCCATCTACGTCGGTGGCGCGTTCAAAGCCTTTTCGCTGGTCAAGGCCTTTCGCCTGCTGGGCATGCAGGTGGTGCTGGTCGGTTCGCAGACGGGCACGGAGGAAGACTACGCTGAACTACATGAGATATGTGACGAGGGGACGATCATAGTCGACGATTCCAATCCCCTGGAGCTTTCGAGCTTTCTCAAGGAAAAAGAATGCGACATCTTTGTAGGCGGCGTGAAGGAAAGGCCCATAGCCTATAAGCTGGGCGTTGGTTTCTGCGATCACAACCACGAACGCAAGCGGCCGCTCGAAGGATTCGTTGGCATGCTCAACTTTGCAAAAGAGGTTCATTCCTCGGTAATGAGCCCTGTATGGCGGTTCGTGCCGCGCAAGAAAGCGAGCAACTGAAATGGAAAGTTCACCATTCGTTTCCACCACGAACGCATGCAAGCTCTGCAAGCCCCTCGGCGCCTGTCTTGCCTTCAAGGGAATCGAGGGGGCCGTGCCGATGCTGCATGGTTCACAGGGCTGCGCCACATACATGCGGCGCTATATCATAAGCCATTTCCGGGAGCCTATGGACATCGCATCCTCGGCCCTGGGCGAAAAACACGCTGTCTATGGAGGGGGCCCGAACCTCAAACAGGGACTGACCAACGTCATGACCAAGTATGGCGCCCGGGTGATTGGAGTCGCCACGACGTGCCTCACCGAAACCATTGGTGACGACGTTCCAATGATCGTAAAGGAGTTTCGCCGGGAGTTCGAGGGCGAAGCGAACCGGAATTTGCCCGAGTTAGTCACGGTCTCCACCCCGAGCTACTCCGGCACGCACACGGAAGGTTTTCATGCCGCGGTAAGGGCCGTGGTCGACCAGGTAGCGACCGGGGAGAGCACCGCACGGATACTCAATCTACTGCCCGGTTTCCTCTCACCCGAAGACCTGCGGCATCTCAGGGCAATCGTCAATGAGTTCCGCTGTCCCTCGGTCATCATGCCCGATTTCTCCATGACTCTGGACGGCCCGGCGCTTGAAGACTACGAGAAGATATCGCGCGGGGGGACGCCTCTCGAAGATATAAGGCTCATGGGCGGGGCCAAAACAACCTTCGAGTTTGGCAGGACCCTGTTCGGGCGGCAAACGGCCGGCGACCTTCTCGATCGTCGTTTCGGCGTGCCTCTGCGCCAAATGGGAATGCCTATAGGATTGCGTGAAAGCGACGTCTTCATCAATTCCCTGGAAAACCTGACCGGCTGCGCTTGCCCTGACCGGCTCGACCTGGAGAGGGGGCGCCTCGTCGACTCCTACGTAGATGCACATAAATATCTATTTGGCAAAAGGGCAGTCGTATTCGGCGAAGAGGACCTTGTCGTCGGGCTTGCCTCGTTTCTTGCCGAGATAGGAGTAATTCCGGTGATTTGCGCCTCAGGAGGCAAAAGCGGCCGGTTCGAAACCGCTATTGACGAGGTCACCCGAGGGATACTGGCCACACCGCCGCTTGTGAAAGAAGGATTGGATTTCCAGCAGATCGAGGAGCTTGCGGAGGGGCATTCCGTTGACCTCATGATCGGGCACAGCAAAGGCTACACCCTTGCCAGAAAACTCGGCGTTCCCCTGATTCGGGTTGGATTTCCAATCCACGACCGGTTCGGAGGACAAAGGGTGCTCCATGTCGGCTACAGGGGAGCGCAAATGCTGCTCGACCGCATCGTCAACGCCATCATCGAGAAAAACCAGGAAGATTCAACTGTCGGCTACGGCTACATGTGAAATAAGGAAATAAAATGAACACTTCACGCGATCTTAGCCTCCATCCATGTTTCAATGCCGCCGTCAAAGGCTCGTACGGCCGGGTTCATCTGCCTGTTGCAGCCAGTTGCAACATAAAATGCAACTACTGCAACCGCAAGTACGATTGCGTAAACGAGAGCAGACCGGGGGTTACGAGTGCAGTCCTTTCCCCGATGCAGGCTGGTCGATACCTGGAGCAGGTACTGGAGAGCGAACCCCGAATAACCGTGGCCGGAATTGCAGGTCCGGGCGATCCGTTCGCAAACCCCGAGGAAACGATTCACACGCTGCGAATCATACGGGAAAAATTCCCCCACATGCTCTTGTGCCTTTCATCGAATGGCCTCGGAATCGGCGGCTTTCTAAACGAGATAGCCGAAATTGGGGTATCTCACGTGACCATCACGGTTAATGCGATAGATCCCGAAATCGGCCGTAAAATATATAATTGGGTCCGGGACGGCAAAGTGATCTACCGGGGGATCGAGGGCGCGGAGCTGCTGCTGCAAAGGCAGATCGCCGCAATAAAAGGTCTGAAGAAAGCGGGCATAACTGTCAAGGTCAACACCATCATAGTGCCCGGCATAAACGACCGCCATGTCGAGGCGGTTGCGATCAAAATGGCGGAGATGGGTGTGGATATGCTCAACTGCATGCCCATGCTCCCCAATAGTGACACGCCATTCGAGGCAATTCCCGAGCCGCGCACGGAGCAAGTGGATGAGATCCAGGCCACAGCCGAGAAATACCTGCCCCAGATGCGGCACTGCACGCGGTGCAGGGCTGACGCGGTCGGGCTTTTGGGAGAGGACCGCACCAAGGAGTTTCAGGGCTGTATGCAGGAATGCTCGAGCCTCTCCCCGGATTTGACAGAGAGGCCCCATGTCGCGGTGGCGACCATGGAGGGTGTGCTAGTCAACCAGCACCTTGGCGAGGCATATAGGTTTCAGATCTGGTCAAAGACGGTTGAGGGCATGCGGTGCATCGAAGAGCGTATGGCGCCGGAACCGGGAGGAGGAGTTGCACGCTGGAAAGAGCTCGCGAAAATATTGAAGGACTGCCGCGCGGTCCTGGTTGCCGGAATAGGTGACAATCCGGCGTCGGTGCTGTCAAAATCCGGAATCGCACCCATCGAGGTAAACGGGTTCATTGAACCGGCCCTTGAAGCGGTCTACTCCGGCCGCAGCCTGGACGTGTTCAAAGTCCAAAGAAAGGGCGGGTGCTCGAAGGGGTTCGGATGTGCCGGGACTGGTGACGGATGCTGATACGATGTTTTCTTTGGGAACAAAAATGTTGAGGAAATGTAGCTGTTTTTGAATCAGTTCCGGCTGGTTGTACAAAAATGTTCCGTTTTTGTGACGATTTTTAAAGTAAGAGTTCTTCTGCCTCTTGAGAGATCTGGTCGAAACGGTTTTTTTTAAATCCGCCGTCCCGCTTTACCCACAGCCGTTTGCAAGCTTGAAACGGCCCTACCCCAGGTCCCTGATTTTCTCTCAACCTTGGAAATGGCACGGATATTGAGTGCAACATGCTACGAATAGCTCCCACGCGAAGCCGCGAAAAGGAGGGCCCTTTTCATGGTTTGCGGGTGATCCGGAGAGACGTGAAAAGTTGTTATGGATAAGAGAATCAGAGACGCGGAACTCAATGCAATTTTCGAAACGTGCCGGGTGATCGGGCAGGCGCTCAAACTCGACCAGGCCCTCGACACTATCCTGGCCATCCTCTCTTCTTCCCTTGCCATGAAACGGGCAACGATTACCCTGGAAGACGAGGAGACCGGATACCTCGTGATTCGGGCGTCGCACGGCCTTACTGAGGCGGAAAGAAAGCGTGGCGTCTACGGGAAGGACGAGGGCATTACAGGCATGATCTTCCGGACCGCAACGTCATTTACCGTGCCCGACATCAGCAAGGAGCCGCTCTTTTTAAACAAAACTCGATCCAGGCAGATGCAGAAAGAATCCATCAGCTTTCTGGGAGTCCCCATCCTGCTGCACGGAAAGTCCATCGGGGTCCTCAATGTCGACAGGCTCTTCGGCGACGAAATCCCCTTCGATGAGGACATCCGGCTTCTTTCGATCATAGCGACCCTCATAGCACAGTTTGTGAGCCTCAACCGTCAGGTAAGGCTACGAGAGGCGAAGTTGCTCAAAGATCGTTCTCTGTTCTGCAAGGGTGAGCCCGATTCGCATATACGCCTCTTCATGGTGGGCAAGAGCCCGTCCATGCTTGCAGTGCAGCGCCAGGTGGAAAAGGTTGCTCCCAGCAGAGCCTCCGTGCTGCTCCTGGGAGAGTCCGGGACGGGCAAGAGCCTGATCGCCAAAATTCTGCACGAATTGAGTACCAGGTCAACCGCGCCTTTTGTAAAGATAAACTGCGCCTCCCTGCCGGAAAACCTGCTCGAGTCCGAGTTGTTCGGTTACGAAAAAGGCGCATTTTCGGGGGCTGTCAAGGCCAAGCCGGGGAGGGTGGAGCAGGCGGAGGGGGGGAGCATTTTCCTTGACGAAGTGGGCGAACTCACGCTCCCGCTGCAGGCCAAACTTCTCCGCTTCCTGCAGGAAAAAGAGTTCGAGCGTCTTGGCAGCACCCGGACCAGGAAGGTAAACGTCCGGGTCATGGCCGCGACTAATAAGGATTTGGCCTCTTCGGTGGCCGATGGCACTTTTCGGGAAGACCTGTATTACAGGCTGAACGTTTTTCCTATTCACGTTCCGCCCCTCAGGGAGCGCAAAGAGGACATTCCCGACCTCCTGCGTCACTTCCTGGAAAAGATATCCCAGGAATATGGACGGAAGCTCGGCATATCCACCGCGGCGCTGGCTCTGCTCACGAAATACGACTGGCCTGGTAACGTGCGGGAGATGGAAAACCTTATCGAGCGCATGGTGATAATGGCGGACAACGACGAGATAGACGCGGGCTTACTGCCGGCTTTTCTCCGCGAACATGGAAAAGAGCAGGGGAGCGAGCCCTTGTCGCGGATCGCGGAGATGGAACGCAAGGAAGTGATCGCCGCCCTTGAACGCAACTCCTGGAACAAGACCCACACCGCCAGGGAACTCGGCATAACACTCAGGCAGATCGGCTACAGGGTCCGGAAATTCGGGCTGGACAGGATCACCGAAGAGCAAAAGAGAGGAGGACAAGTCCTTGGCGCATCCAGAGATCTGCGATCCCCCCCGACCGAACCTCCTGCGTGATATCTATCCGTACTCGGAAGCTCCGAGGATAAAGCTCGGCCACCCTCTGCTCCCCCTCTCACCCTCCCCCGTGATGACCATAACCGATTCCACTTTTCGCGAAGGGCGTCAGGCGAGACCGCCTCTTGGTGACGGCGAGGCCGGCGAACTATTCGACCGGCTGTACTGCCTTTCAGGTCCTGAAGGAGTGATACGCCAGACTGAATTTTTTCTTTATACCGAGCGCGACAGGAGTTTAATGGATTTATGCCGCTCGAGAGGTCATGAATTCCCCGAGATTACCGGCTGGATTCGCGCATCCGAGGAAGACCTCCGGCTTGTTGTCGATGCAGGCATAAAGGAAACGGGGATTCTTACTTCAGCATCCGACTACCATATCTATCTCAAGCTGGGCTCGACCCGGAGGGCGATATCCGAGCACTACCTGCGTGTGGTTCAAATTGCTCTCGACAGGGGGATCGTCCCAAGGTGTGGGTTTGAAGACATAACGAGGGCCGACATTTACGGATTCTGCATTCCCTTCGCGATCGAACTTATGCGGCTGCGTGAAAAGAGCGGCGTTGACGTGAAGATCAGGCTTTCGGATACGCTCGGCCTCGGGGTCACCTATCCGGGGGCCGCACTGCCCCGCGGAGTCCCTGCCCTGGTGAGGGCGTTCATCGAAGATGCCGGTGTTCCGGGGCATCTGCTCGAATGGCACGGCCACAACGATTTTCACCATGCACTCGCCAATTCTGCCACGGCCTGGCTTTATGGGTGTTCCGGGGTCTCCGGAACGCTGAACGGCCTAGGCGAGAGGACAGGAAACGCCTCGATCGAAGACCTTCTGGTCGAACGGGCGACTTTGCAGGGTGTCTTTCCAGGAAACTAGACCTCATTTTTCATTCAAGCCTCCTGCCTGTTGCGACGATCTATTGAACACCCATGAAATTAGTCAGAACTCCGACCTTTCAGTCGGCGTGTGTTCTCATGGTTGGGTTTTGTTTTCCGGCGGCAAGTTGCAGAGCATAGACCAGGAGGTAGTATACAGTGAAACGGTTGAGTCTTAGTAAGAAGATTCTGGCAGGCGGGGCAGCGCTCACGATTATTCCAATGCTGGCGCTCGGCTCGATCATGATTTACAAGTCCACCCTAGCCGTAACGCATCTCGCTGAAGACAACACGATGAAGGCAACTGATAACCTCAAAAATATGGTGCAGGAATTGATTCAGCGGGAAGTTACCCAGGTGAAAAGCATATCCGCCCTGACCAGCCTCAATGTTGCAGTCCTGAAGGTTTACAAAGAGGGCAGAGAAAGTGCAAAAGCCGAAATCGAGGCCCTTGACAAGGAGATCTACGCTATTGTGAAGCAACTTGGAGAGCAGTGCTATGGAATCTACATTGCCGACAAGAACGGGCTCTGCTTTGCAGGCGCAAGAAGAGACGGCGATATGCAGAGTTACAAGACAATGAACATTGCCGACAGGCAGTATTTCAAGGCAGGAAAGCAGGAAGGCAAGGCGAATATAGGTTCGCTGGTAAAAGGCAAGACAGCTATCAAGCCCGTATTGATCGCCTACGCGCCTATCAAGTCCGATAGCGGCGAGTTTTTGGGCCTTCTGGCAATAGCATCCGAATCCGACGCGCTGAATAAAATTGTTGTGGAAACCAAAATCGGCAAAACCGGCTACGCTTATTTGGTCGATGACGATGGTGTGGTAATAGCCCATCCTGATGAAAAGATGATCCTCGAGACAAAAATCACCGAGGTCCCGGGAATGGAGAAAATTGCCAAGGCTGTGATGGGGCGGCAAAAAGGACATGAATACTATACGTATAAGGGTGTAGAGAAACTTGCTTCGTTCGCTCCGGCAGGCGTCAAGTCGTGGGCCGTGGTCACTGCGCAAACGAAAGATGAGATAATGGAAATGCCAAGAGACCTTCGCAACAGCTCTATCCTGGTTGGGTGCATATTGCTGGGTATCTCGCTGGTCCTGGTATATTTTTTCGGCAGGAGCATCTCAAAGCCAATTGCCAGGGTGGTAGACGGTCTTGCGAACAGCGCCCATCAGGTCGCCTCAGCCTCGGCGCAGCTTTCGTCGTCATCGCGCCACCTGGCGGAAGGGGCCTCGGAGCAGGCTGCCTCAATCGAGGAGACCTCATCCTCTCTTGAAGAGATGTCATCGATGACGAAACAAAATGCGGGCAACGCCGATCAAGCCAACAAGCTCATGGCTGAGACCAGAGAAACGGTTTCGCGCGCCAGCCATACAATGGACATGCTCACCACTTCCATGGTCGAAATTTCAAAGGCCAGCGAAGAGACTTCCAAAATTATCAAGACAATTGACGAAATAGCCTTTCAGACCAACCTCCTTGCGCTCAATGCGGCGGTGGAAGCGGCCCGTGCCGGAGAGGCAGGGGCCGGGTTTGCGGTCGTTGCCGACGAAGTAAGGAACCTGGCAATGCGGGCGGCAGAGGCTGCCGACACCACCGCCAATCTCATTGAAGGCACTGTCAAGCGAGTGAAGGAAGGCTCGGAACTAGTGGCGAAAACAGACGAGGGGTTCCATGCAGTGGTTGCCACCGTGGGGAAATCGGGCGAGTTGGTCGGGGAGATTTCAGCCGCATCACTCGAACAGGCCCAGGGTATAGAGCAAGTGAACAGAGCGGTTAGCGAAATGGACAGGGTGGTCCAGCAAAATGCTTCCAGTGCGGAACAGTCCGCTTCGGCATCCGAGGAAATGAGCACCCAGGCCGAACGGATGAAAGATTTCGTAGGAGAGCTGGTCGGGATGGTCGGGACCTAGAATCGAAATTCAAATGTCCTGAACTGTGACCTTTGCGACCTGGGTTGACAGCAATTCACGCCATTTTCTCTCTTAATACCTCATAAGGGGTATTCCCCTCAAGAGAACTATGCGGACGGTGAAAATTCTCATATCGTTTTGTCTGAATGGTCCTCGTTTTCGCATTTTTGGGGAGTCGATTCATGCCGTTTCGTTTGAGAACGCCGTATACACCGCCTGCGGAGATCGAAACGCCATGGTAGCGTTATAAGTACCAAGAGATTCGGATCTGGCCGAGATGATATGTGCTTCGAAAGTAAGGGATCCTTTCTTCGATTTCTGATGGAGTTCGCAGTTTGGGGTTTTGGGGACATGGCTTTGATTGATTAGAGCGGCTTCGCCGCAGGCCTCGTAAGTTCTTTTCCAGACATAGAAAATTTCTCTCGAGATTCCGAAACAGCGACAAGTTTTTGAAACATTGCCGGTCTCTCTTGCATGATGAAGAATTCTGAGTTTTCGCCGGATATCCCTCCTCTGTGCTTGTGTCATTCACGGTCTCCGGTCTAATTGGCAAAGGCAAATGCTCCTAGAAAAGAGAGGGTCTTGCCCCCTCCCGTCCCCCACAGGGGGAAGCGACAGTCTAGGCTACCAGGCATGAACAAAAAACAGAGGCACTCCGAAAAAAAGTGCCTCATACGCGTATAGCCACTAGAGTAGTAGTCCGACTCTCTGGTAAAGTCAGGGTGGCATGTTCATTTTGGCCTTGCATTCAAATACCTCGGAAATGTCAACCGAGGTCGCAATTTTCATAATTTTTGAGGGAATTCAGGCTTTTTTCTGCTCTAAGAATGTTCCTTGGCCGCCCCATCGACAACGGCAATGAGTTGATCTGTGAAAACCTTCATACTCACCGCCTGCGCGTTCATCTCTTCGGAAGCAGCCGCAGATTCTTCGGCCGTCGATGCATTTTGTTGGACAACAGTATCCATTTCGCTCACCGCTTTGTTAATCTGCTCTATACCCTGGGCCTGTTCAGCAGAAGCAGCCGATATTTCATGGATCAACTCGCTCATCCTCGCAGCCCTTGTGACCACCTGTGAAAATCCGGAGCTTGTTTCGTTTACCAGTTCTGATCCTTCCTTTATCCTTCTCACAGTCCCTTCCAGTAGACTCGAGGTATTTCTTGCAGCCTCGGCAGCCCGCATAGCAAGATTTCTTACTTCGTCGGCAACTATCGCAAAACCCGCTCCCGCCTCCCCGGCCCGGGCTGCTTCGACCGCGGCGTTTAGGGCCAGCAGGTTGGTTTGGAAAGCAATCTCGTCGATAGTTTTAATGATTTTTGAGGTTTCCTCACTGGCAGTGGAAATTTCGATCATGGAAGATGTTAGCCTGTCCATGGACTGATTGGCCTTGTCCAGGGCGCCGGTTGTCTCGGCCATCAGGTTCTCGGCCTCTCCGGCGTGATCGGCGTTCTGTTTTGTCATCGAAGACATTTCCTCCAGAGATGAGGATGTCTGTTCGATAGCCGCAGCTTGCTCCGAAGCCCCTTCAGCAAGCTGCTGACTCGCTCCTGATACTTGCCCGGCTGCAGATGCAACCTGGTTAGCACTCTCATAAAGCCCGCCCACCACCAGGTGGATCGGCCTGGTGATGCTCCTGCCGATGGAATAGGCCATGCCGAATCCGAGCAGCAATACTAGGGCAAGCCCTACCGTCAGGATGCGGGATGCGGATGAAAGGGCCGAGACGGCTGTCCCTGCAACCTCATCGGTGTGCCCCATGCCGGTATCGGCGATTTCCTTGGTCATTTTAATGAGCTGGCCGCCTGTTTCGCCTCTCTTTTTGTTGATACCCTGAAGCTCTTTCCACGTGGACATAAGGTCCAGTATGGCATTTTTATACGAGGTGGCAGCCCCTTCGATTTCAGCAAGGTATTTTTTGTTGTGATCACGTACGGTTTTGGATTTTATCTGATCGACCTTTTCGGCTATTTTCGAAAAATTATTCATTACTTCATCAATGAACTTGGGATCTCGCAGCGCTTGAGCCTTAAAGTTGGCTATGGCGATAGCATTTCCCAATTCGATTACCTCGCTTATCTCCTGCATTTTGCCCATACGCTCCAAAAGCTTTTCAGGGGGAAGGGAATCTCCGATCTCCTGTTTCATCTGCGCTTTTTGGCCGTCCTGGTATTCATTGGCACTCTTTAAGAACCTTGCTCCGGCCTCGTCCATAGCTTTGCGAATCTTTGCAATTTTTTCGTTTCCTGCTACCGTCAGACCGACAGTTTGCTCGTAGTCTTTTACTTTTGCCTCAGCCAGTTCGACATTTTTTTTGAGTGTGACAAGATCGGGGTCTCTGGAGGAAAGTCTCGCACCTTCCTCGAGATATTTTTTGACCTCCTGAAGGTTTTTATTCCCGGCAACCAGATACGACTCATCCGGACTTAGCCCGTAACCACGCATTTCAATCATTGCCGACAACACAAATGCTTCCATGTAATGGGCGATGGTAACTTCCGGAACGTACTCGTGATGCAGTTTGTTGGAAAGGCGTTCGATCCTTTTCATGTTCCACATTGCCAGGCTTGCGAGCGCGATGGTGAGAACAAGAACCGATGCGAAACCGATGAAGATTTTGTAGCTCAACCGAACCTTCTTAAACATTACCATTCTCCTGCCTGATCACAGCGTTTAGAGACCCGATAGACCGGCCCACAGGTAAAAAAGTTGTCCCCGTTCGACTTGCTCCCAGTCACATGCAAATCGCGGCTTTATGGGTCCTGGAGATAAATCGTCAATGCTTGGGGTTGACTCAACGCTTAAAAAGAAATGAGAAAATAGCGACAATTACTCACTGAAAAAGATGGGAATCAAGGCAGGAAACAAAGCTCGACCGGAGATTTACCTAACGGCGGACCAGGGCCGTCTTCTTTGTGTGGCCCTGATCCTTCGGTTGACCATGCACGATCAGAACTCTTCAAAGGGAATGATGGCCTCCGCGTCCGGGTGAGCAGTATCCGATGTCACGATCGACTTTTGAGCTTTAGTCGGGTATCCACCGTCAGTCTCCGATGCGAAAAGAGCAGGCCGGTTTTTCGAAGCTGCCAGCTCCTGAGACTTCACCACCTGTTCTTTGTCTCCTCTCTCGGCGGCCCTGCCTGTTCCATCCACCACAGCAACGAGCTGACCTACGAACGACTTCATACTCTCTGCCTGGGCGTTCATCTCTTCGGAAGCAGAGGCGGATTCTTCGGCGCTTGAGGCATTTTGTTGGACAACCTTGTCCATTTCACTCACCGCCTTGTTGACCTGCTCTATACCTTGAGCCTGTTCGGCTGAGGCAGCCGATATTTCACTGATCAATTTGCTCATTTTCGAAGCGGTAGAGGCTACCTGCGAGAACCCGGAGCTCGTTTCGTCAACCAGGTCCGCTCCCTCCTTTATCTTCTTAACAGTTCCCTCTATGAGGTTCGAGGTATTCTTTGCCGCCTCGGCAGCCCGTAAGGCCAGATTTCTCACTTCATCCGCAACTACCGCAAACCCTGCTCCAGCCTCCCCGGCGCGAGCTGCTTCGACGGCGGCGTTGAGGGCCAGCAAGTTGGTCTGGAAGGCGATCTCGTCGATCGTTTTGATGATTTTTGAGGTTTCTTCGCTGGCCGTAGAAATTTCTCTCATGGAAGATATTAGCCTGTCCATAGACTGGTTAGCCTTTACCAGCACATCGGTAGTCTCGGCCATGAGGTTCTCGGTCTCGCCTGCATGCCTGGCGTTCTGCTTCGTCATCGAGGACATTTCTTCCAGGGAAGAGGAGGTCTCTTCGATGGCGGCCGCCTGCTCCGAGGCGCCTGAGGCAAGCTGCTGACTGGCACCGGATATATGCGCGGCTGCAGATGCAACCTGGCCCGCATTCTCGGAAAGACCTCTCACGACCAGATGGATCGGTTTGGTGATACTCCTGCCGATGATATAGGCCACGGCAATTCCAAGCAGGAATACCAAAGCAAGGCCAACAATCAGGATGCGTGATGCGGACGAAAGGGCCGTGGCGGATGTCCCCGCAGCCTGATGGGTTTGCTCCAACCCTGACGTGGCGGTTTCCCTGGCCATTTTGATGAGATCTGCTCCGATCACGGTCCTCGCCTTGTTGAGATCGCCCTGCTCGTGCCAGGCCGACACCAGGTTCTGTATGGCAGTTTTATAGGCGGCGGCAGCTTCTGAGATTTCACGAATATATTTCTTATTCTGTTCCAGTTCGGTTTTGGATTTGATTTGTTCAAGCTTTCCATCCAATTCCGAAAATTTCTTCATTGCCTCATCGATGTATTTGGAATCAAGAGTCGCCTGGGACCTGAAGTTGGCATCACGGATAGTATTTCCGAATTCAATTACTTCATTCATTTCCTTCAGCTTGCCCAAACGCTCCAAAAGTTTTTCATGGGGGAGTGAATCGTCAATCTCCTGCTTCATCTGTGCCGTTTGGCTGCTCTCGTATTCCCTGGCAGTCTTCATGAACCTTGCGCCTACCTCGTCCATAGATTTGCGGATCTTTATGATCCCCTCATTTACGGAAACCGTTCGAGCCACAAGCTTGTCGTATTCTTTCATTTTTTCATCTGCCAGTTCGACCCCCTTTTTGAGGGTAACAAGATCGGGAAATCCGGAGGAAAGTTTCGCGCCTTCTTCGAGGTGTTTTTTTACATCCTGGATGTGGTTACGGCCGGCAGTGAGGTACGACTCATCCTGAGAAAACGCGTAGCCCCGCATGTCAAGCATGGCAAATAGCACATAATGGTCAATTTGGTTGGCGATGGAAACTTCAGGAACGTACTCCTGATCCAGTTTGAGTGAAAGATTTTCGATTTTTTTCATGTTCTGCAGCGCCACGCTCCCGAGCGCAATTGCCAGGACAAGAATCGAAGCGAACCCCATAAAAATTTTATAGCTCAAACGAATCTTCTGAAACATTACAATCCTCCTGCCATATCATGGCTTTAGATACCCGATAGACCCACCCACCGGATTAAGAAAATTGTTCCTGTTCAACTTGGTCTTAGTCATCTGCAATTTGCACCTATGTGGGCCTTGGAGATAAATCGTCACTGTGTGAGATTAACTGAACAAGAAAGAAGGGCAAAATGAGGTTTACTTGACTTCCAGCATTGAACAAACTGCTATGAAAACGGTTCATCATTTCAAGAACTATTTTGAGAATGCAGAAGTCTTGATTTTACGTACCGGTTATGTTCCGTTCCATAAATTTTCGGCCCGCCCACGATATACGTGGTCACTTTTCCTGCGAACAGAGGTGTGACGTGGATAAAGACGACCGGATCTACCGCAAATTACAACAGCATTTAAACAAGCAGGCCGTGGGCTTTCCTGCAACGTTTTCGCGGGCCGAGATAAAAATTTTGAAGTTCATTTTCTCACCTCGCGAAGCAGAGATTGCCTCATATCTGAGCTACAAACCCGAGCCGTTTGAAACTGTGTTTGAGAGAGTAAAACATCTGGTTCAATCGCCGGAGGAACTGACGAGCACACTGGACCGCATTCTCAAAAACGGAGGAATCGGGTCTAAAAGTAAAAACGGAAAGACGGTTTACTTCAACCTGCCTCTCGCCGTTGGGATGTACGAAATGCAGATGAAGCGGCTGAGCCCGGAGTTTATCGACGACTTCGATAGATATACGTCCGGCAGCAGCTTTGGGATCGAGTTTTTGAGCACGAAACTCCCTCAAATGCGCACCATTCCGGTCGCCAGGAGTATTCGCCCCCAACATCACGTGGGTACGTTCGACGAAGTATCGGCATTGTTGGCACAGGCCGAAGCGCCTTTTGCCATCAATGAATGCATATGCCGCAAGAAGAAGGTGATGGAGGGTAAAGCCTGCAAAGTTACCGATCGAAAGGAAACCTGCCTTGCCATGGGAGGCTCGGCCGAGTCTTGTATTCTTAGCGGCGCCGGAAGAGAGATTTCCAGGGAGGAAGCAGTTTCTATAATCGAACAGAACCAGAAAGATGGATTGGTCCTCCAGCCTTCAAATACGCAGAAGGCGGAATGGGTCTGTTCGTGCTGCGGGTGCTGCTGCGGGATCCTCAATATGCATCATAAGCTTCCGAAGCCCCTTGACTTCTGGGCGTCCAACTTCCAGGCTGCGGTTGACATAAATGAGTGCAATGGCTGCGGCGCCTGCGAAAAGCGCTGCCAGGTCGGCGCAGTTAAGGTCGCCGCAAAAAAGCAACCGGCGGCGGTGAATCGGGACCTTTGTATCGGATGCGGTCTTTGCGTGTCAATCTGCCCGAAAGAGGCGATCTATCTTTCCATGAAGCCCGCTGAAGTGAGGCCGCCGGAAACCCTGGAGGACCTTTATGACATTATCATGGCCGGAAAGAAGGGCAGGTTGGGAAAATTAAAGCTGGGCGGAAAACTGTTGATTGACGTTATCCGTACGGGGCGGAGCGATCTGATCGGATGAGTCCGCCAGGAAGCTTAAATCAGCGATAATTTCCCATCCATCCGCATCATATGTGGTCATTCTTGCGGCAAGCGGAGGCGCGACATGGGCAAAGGCGACCGGATTTACAACAAGTTGCAACAGCATCTAAACAAGCAGGCCGTAGGCTTTCCTGCAACGTTTTCGCGTGCCGAGATAGAAATTTTGAAGTTCATTTTCTCGCCTCGCGAAGCAGAGATTGCTTCATATCTGAGCTACAAACCCGAGCCGCTTGAGACTGTGTTCGAGAGAATGAAACATCTGGTTCAATCGCCTGAGGAACTGGCGGGCACACTGGACCGCATTCACAAAAACGGAGGGATCGGGTCCAAAGTTAAAAACGGAAAGACGGTTTACTTTAATCTGCCTCTCGCCGTTGGGATGTATGAAAAGCAGATGAACAGGCTGAGCCCGGAGTTCATCGGCAATTTCAATAAATATACGTCCGGCAGCAGCTTTGGAATCGAGTATTTGAGCACCAAGCTCCCTCAAATGCGCACCATTCCGGTAGCCAGGAGTATTCGCCCGCAACATCACGTCAGTACGTTCGATGAGGTGGCGGAACTGCTGGCCCGGGCTGAAGCACCTTTCGTCATCCATGAATGCATGTGCCGCAAGAAGAAGGCAATGGACGGTAGATCATGTAAAGTTACCAAACGAAAGGAAACATGCCTTGCCTTGGGAGGCTGGGCCCAATCTTGCCTTAGCAGTGGCATCGGAAGAGAGATTTCAAGAGAGGAGGCAGTTTCCATCACCGAGCAAAACCAGAAAGAGGGGTTGCTGCCTCAGCCTTCAAATACGCAGAAGGCGGAATGGATCTGTTCGTGCTGCGGGTGCTGCTGCGATGTCCTCCATATGCATCATAAGCTCCCCAAGCCCCTTGACTTCTGGGTCTCCAACTTCCAGGCTGCGGTTGACACAAATAAGTGCGACGGTTGCGGCGCCTGCGAAAAGCGCTGCCAGGTCGGCGCAGTGAAGGTCGCCGCAAAAAAGCAACCGGCACTGGTGAATCGGGACCTTTGTATCGGATGCGGTCTTTGCGTGTCAACCTGCCCGAAGGAGGCGATCCATCTTTCCAGGAAGCCGGCTGAAGTGAGGCCGCCGGAAACCCTGGAGGACCTTTATGACATTATCATGGCCGGAAAGAAGGGCAGGTTGGGAAAATTAAAGCTGGGCGGAAAGCTGTTGATCGACATAATCCGTACCGGGCGGACCGACCTGATCGGATGAAGCGCGAGAGTCATTAAAGACCAAAAAGACTCCCCACTCCTCCAAGCAGCGCACCTAAAGTGGACAGGACACAAATTGCCGCCACAAGTCTATGAAAATAGTTCTCGCGATCTTTTTCCTGATATCCCAAAAGAAATCCCGCAAGGGCCCCGCAAAGCAGCCCCCCGCCATGAGCCCAGTTGTTGACTCCCGGGACGACAAAGCCGAAAAGTAAAATACCTATGGCCCAACCGCCTACCTGTCGATAGACCGCCTGCCCGTATTGTCCCCCCCTGCTCCTTCCGAAATAGAGCGCTGCTCCGATAAGGCCGCAAACGGCCCCCGATGCCCCAATTGTAAAGGGGACCCCGACCAGGTAAGACACCACAAATCCTCCGGCCCCGCTCAGCACATAAATGGAAGCAAACCTATAGACGCCATATTCCTGGATAACGAACGGGCCGATTTGCCACAAAACAATCATGTTGAAAAATATGTGCAGAATTCCCCCGTGCAGCCAGCCTGCGCTCAGGACCGACCACCAGCGATGAAGCTGGTCTATCGGGATCGTTCCAGTCGCACCCAGAATAAGCAGACTATTGGCGCTGGGCGACAGAAAACTCAGCGGGTTTGCCGATAAAACAACAGAGCCAGGTTTGAGCAGAATTGACAAAATGAACATGCCGACATTTAATGAGATAATGTTTACGATGATTCGCTCGGCGCTGAACAAACCCTTTCCCAGGAAAACGGTTTTCCACCGCGATCCCGGGTTTCGCAGGCCGCAGTAGGGGCACTGCGCCTCATCGAGGCTTATCAACGATCTGCAGTTGGGACAAAGTATCGAGTTTCTGGCCCGGTTTACCATGGTTGCGTCATTCCCCCGCAAGAACCTTGAATTAAAATGCATAATCCTCTCATTAAATCATGTCTTCGACTCCAGACCAAGAATGAAGTTGGTAAATCGTGACTCGTGAATATTCAATGATCGGACTCAGCCCAGCAAACATAAACGAGGCATGAATTTTGTGTATTTATGATGAAGGTAATGTGACGAAGTAAAAACGCCTGGGACGGACGAGCTATGATCGTAAATCGCAAACGGAAAGTCGAAGTCACAAATCTTATCGACTATGAAAAGGAGCTACTCTCCCGTGAAGCTCGAGCAATCGCCATGTTGCTTATCGACACCTATTTCCCGTGTGTCGACAATCCGGGTGATATCTCCTGCCGGAACTGCCAGAGTTATGCAAACCTTACCTGTAGCGGAAAGAGCCTGGGTTACCACGGCGCAATCGAGTGCATGGTCAACAAGGCTATCCACGGCGCCGACTGTCACGAGCGGGTGGGATCGTTACTTAGAATCAAGTTTCCAGCGAGCAAACGTTCACGATTCTGATTATACATTTACTGATAGATGGACATAACGGATAAGTATTATCCCTGATTGCTAATTCCAAAGAGCTTCCCCAGGTCAACGATTTCGAGCATGGTCTTTTTGTGGAAGTCGTTCCAGCCTACCTGGAAAACCACGTCCATAACCTGTCCGGCGAGGGATCGAGTGCGAAATGCGCCGTTGCCCTCCCCGCCCTCTTCGGAGAAAGGCGCTGATTGTTCTTCTCGGTCCTTCGAAACTGCGGTGAAGCGTCGTGCCCCCCTCCACCAGATACCTTCCAGCCCGTGTTCGAATTCGAGTTTCAGGTGGTTTTGTTCTTTCCCGAACGTCCTTGCGGACTTGAATTTGGCGCCCCGCATGGCGAAAATGGGAGCAGGGTTGCCCATGCCGTGCGGCTCGAGTTCCTTAAGGGCCTCGACCAGCTCGGGTCCGACAAGGGGCAAAGGCAATTCCAAATCGACTCTTCCGCGCGGAATGAAGATTTCCTCAGGATGCTGCCGGGCAACTTCCTCGAAGCGATCTGCGAATTGTTCGATTCTGTCTGCAGCAATTGTCAAACCTGCCGCAGCTTTGTGTCCTCCCCATTTAACAAGCAGCTCGGCACACTTCGAAAGAGCCCCGTGGATATCGAAACCGGGAATGCTCCTGGCTGAACCTCTTGCAATTCCAGTGGCCCCGTCTATCGACAAAATCACCACAGGGGCATGGTATAGTTCCTGTTGGACCCTGGAAGCAGCGATTCCCACGACCCCGTGCTGCCAATTGGGACTTCCCATAACGAGCGTTCTACCCGTAGGTGGACACTCTGCCATGCGAGCGCGTATCTCCTTAACTATTTTTTCTTCTTGCGCACGTCTTTGGGCGTTCAAACTCTCCAACTCCCCTGCCAGCCGCACCAGCATCGACGGTTCTTTGGAGGTCAGCAGCTCATAGGCGATTTGTCCCTCAGAGACACGCCCAGCGGCGTTAATACGAGGCCCCAGATAAAAACCTATGTGCCCGGCCGTCAATGTCTTCCCGGCCAGGCCTGCGGTAGAAGCAAGGCATGAAAGCGGGGCGCAGCTATTAGCGTTAAGATTACGCAGACCGCTTCGAGCGAGAATCCGGTTTGCCGAAACCAGCGGCACGAGGTCGGCAACCGTTCCTGTCGCGGCAAGTGCAAGGTATTTTCCTCCGAGCGCGGGAAGGGGCAGGCTGGTGTGCGCGTTTCGTAATTCGCGCCTCAAGCCGGCAAGAAACAGAAAGGTCAGACCCGATGCACACAACTCCTTGAACGACGAACAGCATTTCGGGTGCTTGGGGTTTATCAGGACCGAAGCCGGCGCCAGGGAATATTCCGCAGGATTTTCCCTGCCCACCTCAAAAGAACCGGGAAGCGTGGAAGGCACCTCATGATGGTCGATCACTATGCAGTCGGCGCCCATCGAACGCGCTAACCGCACGGGCTTTAGGTCAAGCGTGCCGCAATCGAGCGCGACAAAGACTTTAGCATCCGGGTTCTCGGATATGGCTCGCTCAGGTATGCCGTACCCCTCGGATCGAGATGGAATTACAACTCGAAAATTCTCATAGCCTGTTTCCTGAAAAAAAAGAGCCATTTGTGCGGCGGATGTAATTCCGTCGCAATCATAGTCGGCAACCACTACTATTTTGCTTTGGTTTGCCATGTGGCGCGCCAGCAAACTGGCGCCTTCGGACATGCCACGAATGCAAAGATGCTCGGACAGATCCTTTAGTTCTCTCGTAAAAGTGAGCGGATCGATGTTGCGGTTTTGCAGGATGATGTCTATAACATCAGAAACCGTTGCCGGTGATCTCTCGTTTAAAATCTTCCAGCGGGGGCGAAGAAGGCGGTCCTGTGCCATATCGACCTGTTGAGTTCTGATCCCGAGAAGCGCGGGGTTAGTTTTGAGTTCATCGTGAAATAAATGGTCGGGTCTGTTTTCGGCCTCTTTATACCATCCTTGAACACCATGGTCGAGCACCATCGGGCATGAGGAATAGATGATCGGATATTGGAAACCGGATTTGCCGGCCCTGGCGTTTGACACCTGCCCTCAATTTATCGACGGGAGTGTGTCAAAATGCAGATGATTCTGTTAATTCGGTTTCCTAATTGCCGGATTGCTGCTATAAGGGCCGCCGGAGTCCAGATTGCGAAGATAATATCCGAATGACGGCATTTGAGGCTGCATTTGACTGGAACAGACGCCAGCCGGTAGAAAATAGGCCCAAATGCTTTTTGCTCATTCCAGGGGAGGGGATTAAAGTCGGAAATTCAAAGGAGAATGATGAACAAGCTTCCTTTTTTCTTCCCGCCGGATTCCCTTTCCAGCGCTTAGTAGTGTTAAAATAAACCCTTAGGAGCTGCCAGATGGATACTCTCGTTTACATAATGAACTTTATCAAGGATAGGAATGTCGCTTCAATTACGCCCACCTCGTCGGTCGGTGTGAAAAAGGTGTGCAGCAAGATAGATTTCAACCAAAACAGCCTGATTGTGGAATATGGCCCTGGAACGGGGGTTTTCTCAAAATATCTGCTGCACCGGATGGGAGAAGACTCCAAGCTGATTCTTATCGAGAGAAACCGCAATTTCAAGTCCATTCTCCAAAGAAACATCACGGACCCCAGGGTAGTTCTGGTGCAGGACAGCTGCGAAAACGTCCTGGAGACGCTGAGAACCTGCAAAGAGTCGGAGGCCGACTACATCATATCGGGAATACCTTTTTCCTTCCTGGACCAGGATTTAAAGCACAGGATCCTTTACAACACCCATCGAGCTCTAAAAAGGGGAGGAAAGTTTCTCGTTTACCAAACATGTTTTCAAACCAACAATCACCTCAAGGTCCACTTGAAAAAGTACTTTCCTATCGTTAATTCGAAATACGAATTGGCCAATGTGCCGCCCCTTAGAACCTACGAGGCGATCAAAGTCTGATACGAAATCGCATTCAAACGCTCACCGTGTTGGCTTGGCCGTTGGTAGATCTCGCGCCAGGTTCAAAATCCTTCAAACCGCAGGCCCAGTAGAGCGAGGGTGGTTGGGTTGAGGTCCGCAAAACCCCTGCAATCTTCCGCGCCGGCGCCAGGTCCCATTGACAAGCCGCAGAAGTTGCCTAATAATTTCCTTGATAGTCTGTAACAGCTTTTCACGTTCTTCTGGGACACCCGGAAACCATGAAAAGACGCGACATTTTTGTAGGGCTGAGACCACGCTGCGCTCCCAGGGCCATGCCCGCGATAAATTTTTCGAGGCAGCTTTTCACGCCCCATTGGGACACCCTGAAACCATGGAAAGTTTCTCGTGTGGGCTTGGCAACCCCGGCAGGCGGTCCCACCGCCAACTTTTCGAGGCAGGTGGTTCTTTTCTTGTTTGGCCGGCCGAAGAGGTGAATGAAAATGGTAGATTGGGTTTGGGCCGTTGCTTTTTTGATCCTAGGGACAATGGCGGGAATTTTCGGTTTTGCGGGAATCTCCGGAACGGCCACCTGGCTGGCACAGGTGCTGTTCTTCTTATTCCTGAACGCCTTTGTCGTAACTCTTCTTTGGGGCCGAAGAGGGCCAGCGCAAAAGTGAAAAGTAAAAAGTAAAAAGGCAAAAAAGACGCCGATAGTTTGCCTTTTTACTTTATGAGACATTTCCGATCAGCGTTTCTGGCTGTCGATAATGTGTCGAATGGTGGCCTCTATCAGCGGGCCGTGTCCCAGTTCTTCCTGCTCGTCCAAATCAAAATCAAGGCTGGTGGGGCTGTGGATTGAAAGAAGTCCCAGCCCTGTAGCCAGCGCCTCTCGAACCCAAGCCTCCCAGGATTCCGAAGCGTCCTGGTCTCCTGCCAGCAGACGGTCGACGGTTGCGTCGGCTTCGAGCCCTATCATTGCCCTGTCTGCGTTAATTTCGGCAACCAGTGCTTCATCCAGTTTGGGACGCCTGACAAGGACCGATTCGGCGATCACTTCAAGGTAGATCGAAAAAGGGTCGCCGCCCGAAATACCGGGATTACAGACCGCACAACGGCCGGAGTCGTGCGCAATTCTTCCGTTCTCCGCGAACAGGTTCTGCCGTGCTATTTCTTTAAAATGGGAAATGGTGTAATTGAACGGATCGTTTCGGCCCATGCTGTTACTCAAATAAGTGCTCATCTTTCTTTTCGCAGGATCTAAAAAAAGCGGGCACGACAGAGCCGTGCCCGGTTCCTCGCTTGTTACCCCTGGTAATGGCGAGAACCGCCGGGGTAAAGGTCGGTTCCCCTTAGTTGGAATTTGCTTTTCGACCGTTCACCGCTCACTGTTCACTGCCCTTGAACGGTCGGGTTTCACTTTGGCGAAGTCGTTGCCTGCGGTTCAAGAATCGCCTTTCTGATCTCTTTTTTGTCGAGCTTGCCCACGCTGGTCTTTGGAATGGAGTCGACAAATACGATCCTGTCGGGAACGGCCCATTTTGAAATGGCACCCTCATCGACAAAACTCTTAAAAAAGGATTTCATTTCTTCTTCCGAAACTTTTCCAGCGTACCCTTCTTTTATCGTAACCAGGGCATAGGGTCGCTCTCCCCAGGTGTCATTGGGCATTCCTACAACCGCCGCTTCGCTTACCGCCTGGTGTTGCGTCAGGATATCTTCGATTTCAAGAGAAGAAAGCCATTCTCCCCCGCTCTTGATCACGTCCTTGATCCGGTCGGTTACCTGCAGATACCCCTCCTCATCGATCCACCCGACGTCTGCGGTGTGCAAATAGCCTCCGGCCCAGAGTTCCTCGGCGCGTTCGGTTTCCTTGAGATAGCCCTGTGTGAGCCAGGGCGCCCTGACCACAACCTCTCCGACACTGACGCCGTCATGGGGGATATCCCGTCCCTCAGGATCGACAATGCGAAGGTCAACCAATGGAAGCGGCAGTCCGGTGCGGCAGCGGATAGGCAACAGGTCCTGCTCTTTCCATTCAAACATGTGGGGCTTGAGGGCAGTAACTGTAAGGACCGGGCAGGTTTCGGACATCCCGTAGCCGGCATATACGTGGATCCCTTTTTTCAAGCCGGCCGAGCACAGGCCCTTGGGGAGGGCCGCGCCGCCTATGACGAGCTTCCACCGGGATAAATCGGTGTTAGCGCAGGCCGGGCTGGTCAGCAGCATATGCATTATCGTCGGAACGCAGTGGGAATAGGTCACACCTTCTTTGGCGATAAGTCCAAGAATTGCCTCGGGCACGTAGCGTCCCGGATAGACCTGTTTGACGCCGAGCATGGTGGCCAGGTATGGATTTCCCCAGGCGTGGACGTGAAACATGGGGGTAAGTGGCATGTAGACGTCCTTAAAACTTAAGCCCGCCAGACCCGATTGATATGCCATCTGAGCCGCATTCGCAATAGTGTGGAGCATTAATTGGCGGTGGCTGAAGTAGACCCCTTTGGGCAACCCGGTAGTCCCTGTGGTGTAAAATACGGTGGCCATGGAGTTTTCATCGAAGTCCGGAAAATCATAGTCGCTCGAGCTTTCCTCAACTAGCGCCTCGTACTCTCCCGTAACCGGAAAACTGGTTTCTGGAGCCGGCCCCTCGTCGCTGAGAACAACCAGTTTTTTTACCGTTGTGGTCGAGCCCCAGAATTTTTCCACGAGCGGCAGAAAATCAGTGTGCACAAGAAGTGCGTCGTCTTCAGCATGGTTTATCGTGTAGACGACCTGCTCGGGGGACAGCCGCCAGTTTATCGTATGAAGGACTGCGCCTATCATTGGAATGGCGAAAAAGCACTCCAGGTACCTGTGGCTGTCGTAGTCCATTACGCCTACGGTGTCTCCTTCTTTTATACCCAGTTTTTTCAGAGCGTTGGCAAGTTGGCAGAGTCGCTTGTTAAATGTCACGTAATCGTAGCGTTTAATATCTTTGTATACGATTTCATTACCTGGAGCGATGCTTAGCGGCGTGTGCAGAAGGTGCTTGATCAGAAGTGGGTAGTCATAGGCCGACGGGGTTCGATTGATCAGCTTCGTTGCCATAAATTATTCCTTCCTTTCATGAGGCGGTGAAAACCGCTTTTCGAGTCCATGGCCACGCGAAGACGCGAACAAGATTTAAGAATTGAAGATTGGTCCCGGCTTGGCCGGGACCCCGTCGGCCCTAAGCTGTAGCAATTGCTGTGATCCAGTGGACTCTTCAGTGAATTGAGACGTTCCCTTTGGGTTCACGGCTTTGCGCCTTCGCATGAAAAGCCGTTCTACGAACCGAAAAAGACTTTTTGAAGCACCTTCGGGGCTATGCCCGTCAGATCAAGATACATCGTGAGTCCTCCCATGAAAAAGGGCCAGCCGGCTCCTGTAATCATGGCAAGATCGACCTCCTTGGTTCCTGCTACGATCTTTTCCTTCAAAATGAGGTCGGCTTCCCGCGCCAGATTGGCCAGCGCACGGTCACGAATTTCGTTCAGGCTGAACGATTTATTCTCCACCTTTTTCCAAAGTTTTTCAACCTCCTTGTCAACCCCCGCGCTTTTTCCGCCTTGCGCATAGATTCTGGACTGTTTGGCTTCGACCAGTCTCTTGAGATTCTCACTCAAAGGAAACCGTTCAGGGCCGAAAGCGCGGCACAGGGTCTCATTTACGTGATAGGAGATCGGTATACCCACCATCTCCGTCAGTTCGAACGGAGCCATTGGCAATCCCAGTTCGATCATCGCCTGATCGACCTGCTCGAACGTTGCCCCATGATCGACCATGTCAATACAGTCGCAAAGGTTGCGAATGAGAATGCGATTGACCAGAAACCCCGGAGAATCCTTCACCGATATTGCCGTCTTTTTCAATTTCTTTGCCAGTTCGAACGCCGTGGCCAGCGCGAGGTCACCCGTTTTTTCCGCCTTTATGATTTCAACCAGGGGCATGACCGCGACTGGATTGAAGAAGTGAAATCCGACGACACGCTCCGGATTTTTCAGTTCCGACCCCATTTCGGTCACGCTCAAAGATGAAGTGTTGCTGGCAAGAATCGCGTCGGGCGGGATTACTGATTCCGCCTCGGCAAAGACCTGCTTTTTGACCGACATCTCTTCGAACACTGCCTCGATTACGAAATCGCAGTCGGCAAAATCATTTATATCAAGCGTTCCATGAACCAATCCGGACAAATGTTTAGCGCGGGCCTCCGGCATCCTGCCCTTCTTGACACTCTTTTCGAATTGCTCGTGAACGTAGGCAACCCCCTTGTCCACGAATTCCTGCCGAATGTCTTTCATTACGACCGGCAAGCCAAGCCGCTGGATGAAAAAATGGGCAAGCTGGGAAGCCATAAGACCCGCCCCGATCACGCCTATCTTTTTGATGGGCCGTGGTTTCATCTCGGGGACGCCTCTGGGTCTTTTGGCGTGGCGGCTCACCAGGTCGAAAGAGTAGACCGAAGCCTTGCATTGGCGAGACTTTATGAGATCGCCGAGCGCCTTGTTTTCTTCTTCAAAACCAGTGTCCAGGTCCCAGGAACAGGCCCCTTTGATGATTTCCAAAGCGAGGTACGGCGCCAGGGCCGCCCCGTGAACCTTACTGTCGATGAATGCCCGCGCCTTACCGATAATGCTGTCGAGATCGCCGATCGGAACCGGCGCCCGCTCAATCTTAGTCTCGCCGGAAATGATGTTCATGAGAAGGCCAAGTGATTCGTCCAGGAATTCGACCGGTTCGAACAGCCGGTCGGCAAGCCCCAGCTCGAAAGCCTCCTTCCCGCCGATCATCCGGTTCTGGCTCAACGCATTGACTATTATAATTTCAATTGCCTTTTCCGGCCCAACCAGTTTCGGGGTCAGAGTGCATCCTCCCCAGCCGGGCACCAGCCCTAGAAAGCACTCCGGGAATCCGACGGCGGATACGCTCCGGGAAATTGTGCGGTAGTTGCAATAGAGAGCAATTTCGAGCCCTCCCCCGAGCGCCACGCCGTTGATGGCGGCCAGGGTCGGAAATTCCAGGCCCAGGATCTGCTTCATTGCGGTGTGACCGCCTTGGCCGACCTGGTAGCCCTGTTCGAATGAATTGATGAAGGGCGTAGCGCTCAGGTCGGCCCCGGCCCCAAAAATGTAGGGCTTTCCGGTCAGCAACAGGCCCTTTATACCATTTTCAGCCTTTACACGATCCAGCGCCCGGGTAAGCGAGGCCATCGCGGCCTCGCCGAAGGTATTCGGTTTCTTGTAATCTTCACCATTGTCCATCGTCAGGATGGCGATCTTCCCAACGGGTGAATTATAGAATTGCGTATGAAAAATAGTAACCGGTTCGGCCATGGCAGTAGCTCCGTGATTAGTGAATAGCAATTAGTGACTGACGTTTTCCCAGATGGCCGTCGCTCCCTGTCCCAGCCCGACACAAAGGGACGTTATACCGTAGCGGATATCGGGGCGCTCGGAAAATATATGCATAAGATGAGCAGCGAGCCGCGCTCCGGAGGACGCAAGCGGATGGCCAAAGGCGATAGCTCCTCCCATCTTATTGAGACGTTCGTCATCGGGAAACTTCAATCCGAATTCCTTCATGAATACGACGGCCTGGACGGCAAAAGCCTCGTTGAGTTCAATTGCGCCTATGTCATCGATGGTTAGCCCTGTTCTTTCGAGGGCCTTCCGGGTGGCCGGCACCGGCCCGTAGCCCATGATTTCGGGTTTCACACCGGCATACGCGTATCCTTTGAGGCGCATGCGGGGGTTCAACCCGAGTTCAGCGGCTTTATCCTCGCTGGTAAGAATTACCCCCGCGGCGCCGTCATTTAGTCCCGAAGAATTTCCCGGGGTCACTTTCCCCTGCACTCGAAAAGGCGTCTTGAGCTCAGCAAGCCCTTCCATTGTCGTTTCCGGGCGCGGCTGCTGGTCCCGGTCGGCAACTACCCATCCCTCTTTGGTGTAGACCGTCATGGGCACTATCATCTTCTGAATCTTGCCTTCGTCGATGGCCCTGGCCGCTTTCATCTGCGAAAGGAGAGCATACTGGTCGGCCATCTCCTTTGTGATCTCGGGAAACATGTCATGCAGGTTTTCCGCTGTCATACCCATCGACATGGCGGCCTCGGTCACGAGTTTTTCGGTGAGAAACCGCGGATTAGGGTCGGCACCTTCCCCCATGGGGTGGTGCCCCATGTGCTCGACTCCACCGGCTATTGCAACGTCGCACGTCCCGAGCGCTATTTGCGAGGCGGCGGCGGTAATAGCGGTCAGTCCGCCCGCGCACATCCTGTCCACGGAATATCCGGCGCAGCTTTCCGGTAAACCTGAAAGCATTACGCTCGCGCGTCCCAGGGTCAATCCCTGGTCACCTACCTGGGCAAACGCGCCCCAGACATTTTCTTCGACCAACTCCGGGTCTAACTTCGGATTGCGCCGAAGCAACGCACGAATTACCTTCACCACCATGTCGTCGGCGCGAGTGTGCCAAAAAAAGCCCTTTTCTCCCGCGCGCCCGAAGGCGGTCCTGATTCCGTCTATTACCACGACATCCCTGGCTTTCATGAGCCCGTTCTCCTTTTCTACGAAAGTTTTGCTTTGCAATGAGGAAATGCAACAGGGTGAAGGAAAATGCCGGATAGCAGCATGAGAGAGAGGAGGCGCAACGAGGCAAGGAGGTTGAGTACGAAAAGGGTTGAGCCAAGCCTCCAAAAGGCTTTCGACTCAAGACACTGCTATCCGGCATATTGTTTGAGCCGCTTGCAAAACTGGTGAGGAGCCGGCCTGCGGCACTTAATCCGCTCACCTCGCAGGGCGTTGAGATTGGAAAATGTATGCCTCGCTTCCTCGCTCGCTTGCGCCTGGAACAACAGTGGAACAAGTGAATGGAGCGCGCAAGAGGGGTTTCCAGTCGATCCGTATTCCTCGTAACGTTTTGCAAGAGGCTCGTTAGTCAATGAATTCTGTATAACTCCTTGCTTTCGACCTCCTAGTCGAGCGCGAACCCGTCATCGGTGATCTCTAACGGTGATTTGTCTCCGGTCATGATTGCCCGCGCCTTCCCGGCTGTCTGAGTGAGTGTCTGGGTGACGAAAAAGCGTGCCGAACTGATTTTGCCGAAATAAAAAGCGGCGTTGCGGTTTTCACGCAGAACCTTGCTCCTGGCCGCTTCGTCGGCAGCTCCCTGCTGGCCGTAGATCTCTTTGAGCCGTTGGTCGGCCAGGTTGGCCTGCCACAGGAGAACCAGTGCAATCATCACGTCACCGAAAATATCCAGGCACGGTTTGGCATAAAGAACCGGAACGATAAACTCGCCGGTCATGCCCTTCATCATGAAAAACTTTGTTACCTGAAGCAGGCTTTCCTGCGCCTCGTCATAAATCTGGACAAGATCGCGCAGGCTGTCATTTTCCTTAACCTTCGACATGATTTTTGCGGCCGCCTTGCAACCGTTCTTTAAAAGAGCCCCTCCCTTGAGGGTTAGTTTCCGGCCAACGAGGTCAAGGGCCATGATCCCGTTTGTTCCCTCATATAGCGATGCGATCTTGCAATCCCGCATCATCTGCTCGACCGGATATTCCTGGATATATCCATAACCCCCGTAAACCTGGATGGCCGTCTCGCACACACGGAATCCCAAATCGCTCCCTACGGATTTACAAACCGGGGTCAACAGATCCAGGTATCCCTCGTAGAGCTCTTTTTCTTCAGCCGTTTCAGCCACCGCCGACCGGTCTACGCAGTATGCGGCAAGATATATGAGCCCCCGCAACCCTTCCGTGCTGCTCTTCATGAACATCAACATGCGCCGCACATCCGGGTGCGCAATAATGGGAACTTTGGCGGCATCAGCGTCTCTCATCTTTTCAATCGGGGCGCCTTGGATACGCTCCTTCGAATACTGCAAAGCGTGCAGGTAGGCGGTGCTCGAGTGCGCCAACCCCTGCAATCCGATTCCGAGCCGGGCTTCGTTCATCATGTGAAACATGATTGGCATTCCCTGGTTCTCCTGGCCCATCAGGTAGCCGATGCATCCGCCGTTTTCGCCGAAGTTGAGCACACAGGTGGCCGATCCGCGAATGCCCATCTTGTGCTCGATCCCGGCGCATATAACGTCGTTATCGACCAGTTCGCCGTTCTCGTTTACGCGCAGCCTCGGCACCAGGAAAATGGAAATACCTTTGGTGCCCTTCGGGCCTCCATCGATCCGGGCGAGCACCATATGAACGATGTTGTCCATAAGATCGTGCATCCCCGAGGAGATGAACATCTTCGAACCGCTGATCTTAAAAGTTCCGTCAGGCAGCCGTTCCGCCCTGGTCCTGAGATTTCCAACGTCGCTGCCGGCGCCGGGTTCGGTAAGGCACATTGTCCCGCCCCATTCGGCCGAGAACATTTTCCCCATGTAAATTTCCTGAAGTTCGGGGGACCCGAACGCCTCAAGAAGGCGCGCAGCACCGTGGGTCAGCCCCGGATACATATGCAGCGACCAGTTGGCGGCGCCCAGAAGTTCGACACAGGCAGTACCCAATACCTTGGGCAAGCCCTGACCGCCCACTTCCGGGGATTCGGACATGGCAAGCCACTCCCCTTCCTTGTAAAGCCGGAAAGGTTCGTGGTAAGCGTCCGGGACCTTCACCTGGCCGTTTTCGAACCGGCAGCCCTGAGCGTCCCCCAATTTGTTCGCCGGATACCAGGATTTCTCGGCCAGCTTTGCGGCCTCTCCCAGAACCATGTCGAATGTTTCAGGGGCACAATCCGAATACCTGGGATACTTGCATAGCTCTTCGATTCCCAACTGTTCATAAAGTACAAACTTCGCGTCTCTTTCATCAACCAGCAGTTTCATCCACGTCTCCTTCCCTTGTCGGCATATCAGATATTAGTGAGCAGTGAGCATTTCTGGGGTTGCGCATTCAACGGGCAGGATGCCCGCCGATCCGGTCGTCCGTAGCGGCGGAGACCTCACCCTGTCCGATTCCGTTCGTGAACAGGTCTATCAAAGGGTCGGCAAGAGAGACCAGGTTATATTTCATGCCGGACATCACCCAGGTTGAAACCACCTCATCAAGCGCGCCAAAAATGAGGTGGGTGACCAGCCTTACCGGAAGGTCCTCTCGGAACGACCCGTCGCGCCGGCCGTGCTCGACGATTTCCCTGATCAAATCCAGATATTGTTTTAATGCGCCTTTTACGCTCTCACGCATAAAACGATTGCTCTGGCGCAATTCGACCTGAAAGCACGCGGCAAGCTCAGGGTCCACCTCGAACCCCTGGAGATGCATTCGTACCAGACACCCCATGCGCGAGCGGGCATCTTCTTTTTCCTGGATTGCCGAACGAAACCTCGAGATGATCTCCTCCATCCTCACATCGAAAATCGAAATGAGGATGTCCTCCTTGTGTTTGAAATACAGATACACTGTTCCCGGCGCGAGCCCGGCGTCTTGAGCTATCTCGGAGACTCTGGCCTTGAAAAAGCCTTCTTTGGCAAATACCCTGGTGGCCGATTCAATGATCCGGCGGCGCTTATCCGGTGTCTTTGTGCGCATGGCAAATCCGCTTTCGAGGTTGAACAGCTTGCTATAATGAATGAACAGTCATTCATTATAGCCAAATTTTTACATCCTCTTTATGGTATTGTCAAGGAAATTCTCTGAGATTTTGGTTACCTTTTACCGTCAGGAAATCTGCGATCTTTCAGTAAACGTCGAGCGGGTTCAGTCGACCGCGCCAAAGAAGAAGCGATGCCTCCTGTCTCATGTTGCGGGAAGATAGCTGCGCAGGCTTCGTCCATTTTCCGTCAGCCGATATTGCTGTTTACTGCTTTGAGGTTTGTCAGGGATGGTCATTTCAACCAGGCCGGCGTTCATCAGGGGCGCCAGCACCTGGTTCTTGAACTTGGTCCTGTTTGTCCGCCTGACTATCCGCATAAGTTCTTTAATTTTTCTCTTTATATTCAGATATTGCAAAATATGGACTTGGTCGTCACTTAGTCCCGACATGGTCCTGATATTGTCCTCAATCGGCTCAACCTTTCGCTTACGGCCTGATTCTGTTCTGAACTGTTTAGGTACCGCGGCCGGGTCTATCGATCGGTCCTTTACGGCCCCGGCCGCCGGCTGGTTTTTGTGGGACGCAAGGTCAAAGCGGTTCAGCTTGCGATAAAGGGTGCTCAGGTTAATGTCCATTCTCTTTGCTATTTCGCTTTTCGAGACATTCATTTCCATCAGCCTGATGATCGTCTGTTTTTCAAAGTTCCTGGCCGATTGAATCTCAAGGTTCGATTTCGAGTCCACAGGCCAGCAAGCCATTTCAACCGGAATGAGATCGGCAGTGAGCCGATTTGTCCGGACGCAGTTCATCATTCGTTCCACCACATTCTGCAATTCACGAACATTTCCCGGCCATTGATACCGCTGAAAGAATTCGAGCACCTCATGATCTATGCCGTCAATTCTTTTTCTCAGGGCTTGGGAATATTTCTTTACAAAATAGTCCAGCAACAGGGGTATGTCGTCGAGACGCTCACTCAAGGGAAGCAGATGAATTGTAAAGACGTTCAGACGATAATAGAGGTCCTTGCGGAAATTCCCTTTATAAACTTCATCCAGCAAATCTTTGTTGGTCGCCGCAATGATCCGGACATCCACCTGTCGCACCTTGGCCCCGCCGATGCGGATGACGCATTTGTCTTCGATGACTCGCAAGAGGATGGGTTGCATCTCTAGAGGCATCTCGCCGATCTCGTCCAGGAAGATCGTGCCGCCGTCGGCGAGCTCAAATTTCCCCTGATTGCCCCCTCGTCGAGAGCCAGTAAAGGCCCCCTCCTCGTGACCGAAGAGTTCGCTGGCAATCAGGTCTCGGGGGATGGCGCAACAGTTGATCGCGACATAAGGGGCATTTTTACGCTCGCTGGCGTTATGGATGGCTTGAGCGTAAATGTCTTTTCCCACCCCGCTCCCCCCCAGCAGCAAGACATTGGAACGGCTCTGGGAGGCCAGCCTCGCCTGCTCGACAGTGTCCAGAAACCTGGGGTTTTGCCCACAGATGGCGTCAAATGAAGAATTCGCCTGGGCCCCGATCATGTTGGCCACAAGTTTCTTGACGCGTCTTATTTCCGTCAGGATAAGGATCTTGCCGATGACTCCCCCCGACGACGATAAAATCGGATTGCAGGTCAGAGTGTAATCGTTCCATGCCTTCCAGGAGGATATCCGGACTTCGACAAATACCAGGTGGTCGTTGTTATCGATTAGAGACAAGACTTGCTGGTTCTCCTGACCTAAGACCGATCGGAGGTCCTTGCCAAGAATCGTCTTGTTGTTGTGAAGCGCCAGGATTTTCCTTGCCTGATCGTTGATCAGTGTAATGAGACCCTCATTGTCGATGGCGATCAGCGCCTCCGGAATCGAGGCCATAACCGTTTGCTGATAACTGTTGGCAATCTCGCTCCTGACAAAGGCCGCCTTGGCTTCATCAAGAGACCTGTTGATTTTCAATTGGTTTTCGATCAGGTGGGCGGCGGCAATGGTCATGCCGTAAGCATGATTGTTTGCACGATCTTGACGGCAAAACAGGACAATACCGCCGAGAAATATTCCATCGGGATCGAAAATGGGAGCAGAATAAGCAGTCGATAGATGAAATTGTTTAAGGTAATGTTGAGGTCCAATGACGCAACTTGGCTTTCTCGTCTTGATTACCAGTCCGATCGCGCCAGTTCCGGCGTATTCTTCGTTCCACAAGGCGCCAACGACCCATTTTTCCCGTCGAGCGGTCTGTTGAAAACTTTCGGCTATTCGAACGTCAATCAGAAAACCCTGGGGATCGAAAAAACTGACCGCGAAGGACGTAAAGGATACTAAATGATGGTAATGGGTCAAAAAAAATTTACTGATCTCAATGAGTCTACTGTTTTCTTTGGACAGGAAGTCGAACTCTTCTTTCGTCAAAATCTTTTGTAACGGGCTTCCAACTGGATCAAGACCGCGCTCGCGGCAGCGGATCCATGAATCGAGGACATCCCGGGGAATGAACTTCTCATCAACATTTTCATCCCCATGAATAAACCGTTCCCATTCCCGCAAAATTGATTTAAATTTCTCCTGACGTCCAATTTTCTGCGTGCTTTGCCCTTCGACCGCGATGAAGTTCAATGCCGAATTTCTCAGACGCATTGTTATTCTCCATATTATTCGTATTTTGCAAAAATTCTTCTATTTATGCGAAACTAAAGGAGAGATACCACAAATAAGATTTCCCGCAAGAATAAAAATATCGCGCATTATCCAGAACTTAAAATAGTCCGTGCAGAAGGCGTAATAAATTTCATCTGTCTTTCATCTGGTTACCGCGGATCCCTTGACCGGACAGGTGGTCATTGGGACGCTTCTGTGATTAAATAGAGGCGTTTCTTGCTGGGCAGTTTGCAACAGGTAAGAGGGATAGGAGGTATCTGATGAATGTTGCCGAACTCGCGTTAAAAAGTCTGGAGCTTGGAGAGTATGTAAACATCATTTTTGGAGATCGGGAAATCACAAATCAACAGATGAACCATGCCGCCAATAAGCTGGGCAATGGCCTCAAACACCTGGGAGTACGACAGGGGGACAGGGTCATCATCCAGATGCCCAACTGTCCGGAAGTGTTCCAGGCCTTTCAGGCCATCTGGAAGATCGGGGCCATTACAGTTCCTGTCAACTACCTGGTCGGTGCTGAGGAAATAGCTTTCATCTATAAGGATTCCGGTGCTAATACCGTGATCAGTTCGGTTGAATACCTGGACAAAGTCCTAGCCGCCAGGGCCGAAGTCCCGGGAGTAAGGAATGTCGTCATCGTTTCTCCCGATTCGATCGAGGCGACGATATCCTTTAAGGATCTCCTCGCTGAGGGCTCCGACGAATTGAAAATAGCGAAAACCGGCGATAACGATGTCGCCGCGCTTATTTATACTTCCGGAACGACCGGAAAGCCCAAAGGGGTCATGCTGACCCACGGCGGGCTTGTATTCTCAGCTCATAGTCAGCAGGAGACCAACAACCTTCCGCAAGATTGGGTCACCATGGCTGTTCTTCCCCTATGCCACTCTTACGGAATCGCCACCATGAATGCGGCCTTCCTGCGGTTGAGGGGGAAGACGGTCATCATGCGTTCATTCAATCTGGAACAGTTGTTTAGTGCCATTCAAAAATACAAGGTTAATGGTTTGAGTGCGGTTCCCACCATGTACGTTTATATGCTCCAATATCCGGATGCCGTGAAATACGATACAAGTTCCATGAAAATCTGGGCTTGTGGATCGGCGCCGCTGGCGGTAGATACCTGGAAACAGTTCAAGGAAAAGTTCGGCGGCGAGATCGCCGAGGGGTGGGGGCTAACAGAAGCGGGGGCTAACAATACCACCAGCGTTCATCTCCCTGTAAAGAAGGCAGGTTCCATAGGTGTACCCAACAATGGGATGGAGATGAAGATCTTCGACGACGACGACAACGAATTGCCCCAAGGCAAAAAAGGGGAAATCGTCATTCGCGGACCAATGGTAATGAAAGGATACTGGAACCTCCCCGAGGCGACGGCCGAAGTAACCAGGAATGGGTGGCTCCATACAGGTGATATCGGATACATCGACGCAGATGGTTGTTTTTTTGTCACTGACCGCAAGAAGGATATTATTATTAAGGGCGGAGAAAATATATCTCCGCGCACGATTGAAGAAGCACTTTATTCCCATCCAAAGATAGCGGAAGCCGCCGTCATCGGGATCAAGGACCCCGTCTATGGCGAAGACATCAAAGCTTTTGCGACTTTGAAACCGAATCAGGGTGCCACCGTGGATGAACTGATGGAATTCTGTAAGTCCAGGCTCGAAAGATTCCGCGTCCCCAAGGAACTTGTCATCTTGCAAGCAATGCCCAAAAATCTGGTCGGCAAGATTCTCAAAAAAGAATTGCGAAAGATGTGATGGACCGTATTTAAAGAACTGAAAACCCCAAATGCCAATGGAGACGAACCATGAGAACTAAGGAAGACTACGTCAAAAGCTTGAGCACGATGAAGCGGAACCTTTATTACAATGGCGAGAAGATCGACCGTACCGATGAGAGACAGATGGACTGCATCAATAACATCGGGACGACCTACGACGAGGCGGCCAGACCTGAGAATCAGGACCTTATGACGGCCATATCCCATCTCACGGGAGAGCGGATCAACCGCTTTACCCATGTCCATCAAAGTAAGGAAGACCTTCACAAAAAACAGGACATGACCCGCATGCTCTGCCAGAAGGTCGGAGGCTGTATCCAGCGCTGTATGGGATGCGACGCCACCAATGCCATCTATAACGTCTCCTACGAGGCGGACAAACAAAATAAAGGGGCCACCCAGTACCATGAGAATTTCAAAAAATGGCTCACCCGCTTCCAGAAGGAGGACATGATCGCCGCATGCGCCCAGACCGACGTGAAGGGGGACCGAATGCTACGGCCCGCCGACCAGCCCGATCCGGGCTCTTATGTACATATTAAAGAAAGACTCAAAGACGGTATCATCGTCGAAGGGTGCAAGCTCCATATTTCCGAAGCTTCCGTTTCCGACGAGGTGCTGGTCGTTCCAACCCGCGCCCTGCGCGAACAGGACAAGGACTATGCCGTGGCCTTCGCCATTCCCGCAGACTGGGATGGATTGAAACAGGTCGTCACGATCCACGCCTTCAGGCCGCGTGAGCACTTTAAACGGGGACACATGCCGGCCTCTACCGATTCCTACATGATTTTTGACAACTGCTTCGTACCCTGGGACAGGGTTTTCCTGGCCGGCGAATGGCAGCATGGCGGTATCAATGCACTTTTATTCGCCCTGTTCCACCGTCATTCCTATTCAGGCTGCAAGCCGGCCATCGGCGATATCATTCTGGGCTCTGCGGCGCTGGCAGCCGAGGTCAACAATATACACAAGCAACCCCACGTCCGCGAAAAACTGGCTGAACTCATCATGGTTATCGAACTGGGGTACGCCGCAGGCTACACGGCATCGGACCTGGGCGGCCCGCGGGTGTATATGCCGGGAAAAGGCTTTGTGCCTTACGGTCCCGGTTCATTCATCCCTCATTCCATATACTGTAACGTTGGCCGGTGCCTGTCGGGTGAGAATGTCTACCGCGAAGCGGAAATCCTCTGCGACATCTCAGGGGGCGTTACGGCCACCTTCCCCTATGAGAAGGACTTCTTGAATCCCGAAACGAGCGACCTGCTTTTGAGATACACAAAACGCAGTCCAAACATGTCGGTGGAGGACCAGGCCCAATTCTGGCGGTATCTGGGAGACGGTCTGTGTTCCGCCAAGGGCGGCATCCATAACGTAGGCGGCTACCACGGCGGTGGATCGCCCATTATGGAGCAGATCGCGATTACGACTCAGTACGACATCGAGTCTCGTAAAAAACTGGTGAAATACATTGCCGGCATGAGCGGTGGAGACAGGGAAGCACTTGCGCCGACAAAGAAGGCCGACAAATAGTCTTCATCTTGATAAATAGGCCCTTCGAAAGATTTGCAGGGTCCTCCGTGTTAACTTCTTCGTCTCTTGCGCCTTCGCATTTGGTTGCGGGCGCAGGAGATTTAAATATTCTGTGACTGTGCCGAGAAAGGCCGGGCAGGGACAGCCGGACAGTTTGTGAAAGAATCGGTGACGGCCCGGAGGGGAGCAGGACTATGCGCACTTACGAAGTAATCGTTTCTCGCGGCAGGTTTAATGTTCGGGATTCGGGTAACCTGGATGGCTTTCCTGTAATTATGCAACACGGGTGGCCGGAAAGCTCCTATTCCTGGGAGCCGGTGGTTCCCTTTTTGAGCACTAAACTTAGGACCATCGCGCCTGATCTTCGTGGTCTGGGTGACAGCGAACGGACGTTGAAGCCGGAGTTATATCAAAAAAGCGAACTGGCCAAAGACATCATCGAAATTGTCGACGACCTCGGCCTGAAAGAATTTTTTCTTGTCGGTCATGACTGGGGCGGCAACGTTGTTCAGGAAATCGCTTTTGCAATTCCGGTGAGGATCAAAAAGCTGGTGTTGATGAATTTTCCCGTCCTTAGCAACAGAGAGGGAAACCTGGAGGCCATGAAGGTCATGCAAAGCAAGGGCTCCGTCGCTCTTATGTACCAATACTTCCAACAGCAACAAGGGTTGCCGGAGGCTATGATCAGCGGAAACGAAGAAGTATGGATCCGTTGGTGCTTTGGGAAATCCGGCCGGGAAGGTCTAATCCCCGAAGAGGCGATCCGGGAATATATAAGGTGCTATAAGATAGAAAACACCCCAGCAACCGGGGCCTGCTACTACCGTAACCTCAAACTCGACCGAAAGCGCTGGCTGGAACTGAGCGGCAAAAAATTGCATATGCCCACCCTTTATATTTACGGCAATGGGGACCCGGTTATCATCCCGGAATATCTGAACCATATAGAAGACTGCTTCGATCAGATAGATGTGAAACAGATTGATGCCGGCCACTTTGTGCACGAGGAAAAGCCCGAAGCGGTCGGCCGTTTGTTGAACGAGTTCTTAATGGGATGATTGAATGCTCAGAAGGCCTGTCACAAGGGCGAGCTTTCTCTGACCATTGAAAACCGGCCAATGCCGAACTATATTTCGATCCGTTTTCAAATGGCAATGTGCCCCCGGGGAGCGAGGCGGGATTTTGACCCTGCTTTTACCGACGTTGGTACGGCGGGTAAACGTTCGGGTGATCTCCAGGGTTGAGATAGAGCTGAGTCCCCATGTCCCTGTCCGGCGGATTCGGCTGCGGGATTTGTATATTCCGGCAGCCGCAATCTTCCTGTGGCGCCGCAAACGAGTTGGCAACTCCGGCATAACCCGCCAGTGCGAAGACCATCAGCAGTGTTGCAAGCCTTTTCATTGGCTTCTCCTTTCACAGAGCCTGAATGAGCCGGCTGTCACGACAAAAACTGCCGGGCTGTACTCGCCCGGCGCCCAGCCTTTATCACATGCTCTCAGTAAAAATTAAGCAGGGAACAACGATGCTGTCAATCGTTTATATTATTATCTCATGTGCGGCATTTTCCACAGCAGGGTGTAATATAGGAAAAATATGCAGTACATTTTCCATTGATATTTGGAAATGGGTGGGATTGCCCTGTATTCGACCAGACCAAACCTTATCATGGCAACCAGAAATATGAAAATCTGCATCGAAAAAAAGTAAATCCCCCGGCCCCAGTCAAGTAAAAAGCAGAAAAGTACAAAAGGTGATAAAAGTGATGCGAGTGTTACCAAGAAAAGAATAGGTTCCTTTCTCTTAAGAGTTATGAAGAACTCCAGATGATTTGTGTGTATTAATAAAAGGATAATGGGCAGAAAAGCAAGGCAGAAATCGACCAGGTAAGGGCCCGAGAATTGCCTAAAGTTGGCCGCATTTTGTCGGGTCTCCGTCACTATTTCCAAGCCTTTGTTCAAGAAATTAAAGGCACCCCCTGTTTCTATGTTTGGAAAATAAGGACCCCACGATCGAATTATGCCGGCGGGATCGAAGTTTGGACTGACACTGAAGAACAGTATGCAACTGAGGACAGCAACATAAAACAGAAGAGAAAAAAGCACCTTTAAACGTAGGCGCTCATTGTATTCGCCCATTGAAAACACAAGCATGCAGGCCGCAAGGGGCGCGAAAAAAATTGCCGCTTCGTGAATGAGAGTTACGATAGTATATAACACCAGGAAAGACCACACCTTGATTCGGTATGCCGAATATCTTTCACCAATAGCGACTGTAAGAGCAAAAGCGAGCAGGAAAAAAATATCCTTTCGCCCGAATACGGCAGGATCATGGACCGGGAACAAGAAAGTGGCCGGTGCGAATACGAAAAATAAAAAAACTACCAACGGGGTATCGCGCAGCAGCTTCAAAACCATGTAAGTAAATAAAAAGTAACAGCCGAAAATTAGGACGCTGGCAGCCACAACGCTTGGAATAACGGGCTGAAGAAGAAACAGGACCTCGCCTAAAAGGCCTCGCCGGACGAATCCTCCCTGGTAATTGATGAGGAGTTCAGCCCATGTGTATTTCATGGGAAATTTATATAGGGGAACAATAATCCTGATAATTGTCATCAAGACGTAGATGAATCCAAAAAGATACAGGCATCCTCTCGTGAGAGATTCGCGAAAGCCCTGGTACTCGCAATGCTCAAAGCTGCCGTTGAATACTGCTGCGCCCCCCTTCGCAATGCTTTTCAAAGTGCTGCTCAAAAGAAAGGCCATAATTACCTCGTAAGCCGGAATGAGTTATCGGCGCCTCCAACCTTTTGCGGCTTCATATGAAAAAGCCACCGGGCAACGCCGAAAAGACGCGGTCAATTTATCCCAAGGTCTACTCAAAGGGCAAGCTCGGTGAGGGTCGAGATTTCCAGTATTCGCTCCGTCGACCCTCGGTCGACAGCTTACGGAGAATCGGGCGCTTGAGGGAGGGTTTCTAACTGTCTGCCTTTCCTGTCCTTTTGGATTGGCACATCCCTTGCTCGCCCTACCAGGACGGAAGTGTCGGGTATTCATCGGAGACAATTGCATTGACGGCGGTTCTATTGAGATGAGTAAATTCAAAACCGTTCTTGTCCTTCTATTTGCCGGTTGCATAATCGCAGGCGTGTCCCTGCCCTGTTGTTATGCGGCAAGGAAGGACGACTCGGAAACAACGATAAAGAACATGCGATTTTCAGTTAAGGGAAATCGGACACGTCTAATTTTTGACGCACAGGGCGCCGCGCCCAGACAAATTGGCCCCGCATCCGCCGATGGAATTTCTCTTTTCTTCACCCAGATCACGGCAAAGTTACCTGACAAAACGTTCAAGGACGTGAAGGTTGCAGTCAGGGCAGTCCGATTCAGGCGCGAGAGCGGTTTTTTGGAAGTTTTGTTCCGTGAGAAAAATACATTGGTTTCTTCCTCGGTGCAAAAGGGCAAAAACGGCACCTACACTTTGATAATGGAGTTAACGCCTTCGGGGAAAACCGCCGGTCAAACCGGTAAACCGCCGGCCGACTCCGTTGAAAAGACAGCAGATAAAGTTTCGCAGTTTGAGATGAAAAAAGTCGATACCTCTGAGCTGTTCGGGTCAAAAGCTTCACAGCAGATCAAGAACATCCCCAATGCACCGGGAGCTGGCCGCGATGCCAAACAGGGCGAGTCCCCATCCGGATCGAAGTCCCGGGGCTTCGTCGAACCGGACGCGAACGGGCTTGCGCTTTATGCAAGCGCAAACGAGAAGTTCGAAGATTGTTCCCGAAACATTGTGTCGTGCGCTCCTGAAATAATCGAAGCTTACGGTCGCGCGATTGCAGCGGGCCCCCAGTCTTCACAAGCCCCTTTAGCCATTTACAGATCGGCACTCGCTCACCTTGCCATGGGCAGCTATCTGAAGGCGGACAGGCTTTTCAGGCAGGTAACGACAGACTGGCAGGAAAATCCTGTGACATGCCGCTGTTGGATCGGTTTAGGTAATATCTATATCAAAAAGCAGGCTTACCTGGAAGCAATGGAGGCATTTCGCTGGGCGCAACGCAGCGCGGTTGGAAAAGAAGATAAAGCTGCAGCTTACTTTGAACTTGGTAAAACATATCAGATCCTGGGCGCGAACAAAGATGCCCTGGAGATGCTCGAAAACTGCATCGGTCAGGAACCCGGTTTCTACACTAAACAACCTGATGTCTACCGCTTTATGGGAGAAGCGCAATTTGCCCTTGGCAACGTCGAAAAGGCAAAGGAACACCTGCTCAGATATGTAAACTACCAGCAAGGCGCTCCCGATCAGGATATTGTTTTGGCCAAAATCGCCGAAACCTTTCTGATTCAGGGGGACCTCGGCGCTGCAGGCAGGATGTATGCCTTTATGGACAAATATTACACAGATTCGGAAGGAGACCTGATCTGCAGGATACGCCGGGCAGAGTTGATTGAAAAAGTCGACTTCGATCAGGCTATCTCCATTTATGAGGGACTGCGAAACAAAGATCTGTCCCCGACCCTGCGAAGGATCGTCTTGATGAAGCTGGCCGCGCTCTACCTTAAGAAAGGAAATTTTAATAACGGTCTGGCGTTGCTCGATGATGCATTTCCTGCAAAAAAAGACGGCTCCTCGCCCGAAGGGGCCTCAGAGTTGAGGGAAAGGATTCTAAGCGACATCGTCAAGCAATACTTTGCCGGCAAGGACTTCATGAAGATAGTGCGGTTGCATGACAAATACCGCCGCGTTTTCGACTCGATGCAATCTCCTGACGTCATGGAGCAGGTTGCGGAAAGCTACGCCTCTCTGAAGTTCTACTCGGACGCACTCGACATCTACGACGATCTGATCGCAAAGGGCCGGAAAAAGAGCGACGATTTGCTGCTGCGGTGCGCCGTTTATGCTCTTCGCCTTAATGACGGCGGCAGGTCTTTCCAGTTTTGCAAACTGGTTCAAAGCGAAGCCGCGGACTTGAAAAAGTCGGAAATACTCGGCCACATTTTCTACCGTGATCAGAAATACGCTGACGCAGTGAAGTCTTTTGCGAAAGTTATTCAGAAGGGCAAGGAATTCGAACTGGAGGACCCGAATTCCTATGAGGCTTACGGATACTGTCTCTACCAGACCAAAAAGTTTGATGAAGCCATTTCCGTCCTCCAAAAAGTGGTACAAAGAGCAAAGTCAGACGACGCAGGCAGTCGACGCGCGATGCTGATCACGCTGAGCAAGTGTTTTGTCGAACAGAAGCAATTCAGGAAGGCGGCAGATATGATGGAGACGGCAATAAGTGTTTCAGCCGCCGATCAAAAAAACGAGCTTCTCTACGAAATTTCGAAGCTCTATATCGCGGCAGACCAGACCGATAAGGCCCTGCAAAGTTTGAACGAGATCAAGGCCACCGATGATGCCTTCTGGAGCGCCGTGGCCCAGCAGCAGATCAATTCTATCGATATGAGCCAGAGTAAAACAGTGAGCAGTGCGCAGTGAACGTACTTGTAATTGAAACGGACTCCAATGACGCCCAAAAGGTCTCCTCATTTCTGAGAGAGCTTGGGCATTTGTGTTTTCTGACCGACTCCGCCAAGTCGGCCATGAATATTCTAAAAAAGGAATCCCCCGGTCTGGTTCTCCTGCACCTGAATGGTAACGCCGCGCAGACGCATGATTTTCTTCAAGCCGCCCGCAATCGTGAGACACCGACGCCGGTTATTGTGCTCACCCGGAAACCAAAGCTCGATGAGGCAGTCGAGAGTGTCAAAAACGGGGCTTACGATTTCTGGACCAAACCCTTCGCTCCCGAACGCCTTGCCAAAGTTATCGAACTCCTCGAATCCGCAAAGCAGCAAACAGGTCAAAAATCGTTTGCCCAGGCTCAGGACGATCCAATAATCACGCGGGACTCGGCTCTATCCTCGATCAAGGCCCTTGCCGGCAAAATCGCCTCCAGCAGCGCCACCGTTTTCATCCAGGGGGAAAGCGGGACCGGCAAAGAACTTTTTGCCCGCTACATTCACAACAAAAGCGGCAGGAAAGACAAGCCTTTCGTTGCCCTTAACTGTGCCGCACTCCCGGAAACCCTTCTGGAGAGCGAACTGTTCGGGTACGAAAAAGGGGCCTTTACAGGGGCTGTCAGAAACAGGGAAGGCAAGTTTGAACTGGCCCACACAGGGACCCTTCTGCTCGATGAAGTCACCGAGATCCCACTGCATCTCCAGGCGAAGCTGCTGAGGGTCCTCCAGGAAAGCGAAGTGGACCGGCTGGGCGGCAGATATCCCGTACCGATCGATGTCCGGGTCATTGCCACCACCAATGTCAGGATCGAGGACCAGGTACGGGAAGCCAAATTCCGAAAAGATCTTTATTACCGTCTCAACGTGATACCGCTCAGAGTCCCGCCTCTAAGGGAACGGCCGTGCGATATCGTTCCATTGGCCGAGTTTTTTCTTCACAGGTACAGCGCTGAAAACGGTTCCCAAATAGTCTCTTTTGCCCCCGAAGTGCTCAAAACGCTTGCACAGTATTCGTGGCCGGGGAATGTACGGGAACTGCAGAACGTCGTCCAGCGGGCGGTGCTGATTTCTGATTCGCCCGTTATCGGCCCCGACTGCGTCATTCTGGACCCCGGAATCGAACAGGAAGCCTCACAGGCCCCCGGGCTTTCTCTCATGCCTCTTTGCGAAGTGGAGAAGATAATGATAGAGAAGGCCCTTTCCTCCGTTGAAGGCAATCGGACCCGTGCGGCCGAAATACTCGGCATCAGCGTCAGGACCCTCCGTAACAAACTCGCCGAATACCGGCAGACAGTGAACGTCGAAGAGTGAATTACGAACAGTCAAAGAATTGACAAAACCGCCGCCTTTCACGGACCATTCATTGTCCTTTCGCGCCTCAACCCTTCGCTCTTAACCATTTACCGCTCTGGTACGAGATTTGCTCATCAACACGGCAAACAGAAAGGAGCTCTCCATGAGTGATGGTATTGTTTTCGACAGAACTATACAAATGATCGAGGACCGGCTGAGCCTGAATTCCATGAACCAGAAGCTGATCTCCGGCAATCTCGCAAACATCGATACTCCGGGCTACAAAACAAAGGAGCTCTCCTTTGAAAGCACCCTGCGGCAATCGCTCGAAGAGCAGGTGCTTCAAATGGTGCGCTCCAACGATCGCCATTTTGCCCCGGATGATCCGCTGGAAGCCCTGGAAAACCAGGAGGTGATTGAAGGCGGCTCAGTTGACCTGGATACCCAAATGGTAAATCTCACCAAAAACAGCATTGAATATCAACACATGGTCGGCATGCTGAACAAGAAATTCACGATGCTCAAAACGGCGATAACCGAAGGAGGTGTCTGATGGATCTGGAATCAGCGATACAAATAAGCGCTTCCGGCCTGAAGGCCAATCGGACCTGGATCAACGTACTTTCCTCGAACCTGGCTAACGTGAACACTACGAGGACCGCCGATGGGACTCCCTATACAAGGAAGACCGTCATCTACGAGACCGTGCCGGGAGGAGGTGGTTTTGAGGGCGAGTTGACCAACGCGATGGATGAGGGAGCTTCCAAGGTGGAGGTGGCTGATATTGTCCCGGACCGGCGGGATTTCAAACAGGTCTATGACCCGGGGAACCCTGATGCAGACGAAAAAGGCATCGTGCTGATGCCCAATATCAACCCGGTCGAGGAAATGGCGAACCTCGTAAATGCCAGCAGGTCCTACGAAGCGAACCTTGCCGCCCTTCAGACCGCCAAACAGTTGGCAGTCAAGTCAATCGATATAGGCGCAAAGTAAGGAGAGGTTAATGCGTATCGATCCGATCATGAAGAATTTGTTTGCGGGGGCTCCGAGCGCCGTTATGCCCAAAGGTCCCGACGTGACGGGGCAGGCTTCTTTCGCCGACGAGTTGAAATCGAAGGTCGGCGAGGTAAACCAGCTCCAGAACGATGCTGATGCGGCTATGCAGCGAAGCTCGATCAAAGGAGCCACCAGTATCCATGAAAACATGATCAAAATGGAACAGGCCAATATGTCGCTGCTCCTGCTGGCCAAGGTCCGCAACAAGGCCCTGGACGCATATAATACGGTAATGCACATGACGTTTTGATGGCTGGAGCAGGAAACAGGGAGCAAGGGGGCAAGAGGATAAAAGAAAACCTGTTGAACCCGCTTCCAGCTTCACGCTTCCCGCTTCTGGAATCAGGTGTATGAAATGGATTTCGTGCTTCAATATCTCCGGAAGATTTACGATTACGCCAGGGGCCTCACACTTCAGAAAAAAATCTCCTATGGCGGAGGTATCCTTATTCTTGTGGGCGCCATTGCTTTCCTGGTCTATCTAAACAACCGGACCGACTACGCTCCGCTTTATTCCGGGCTGTCCCAAAACGACATGGGAGAAATTGCGCAGGCCCTTAAAACCAAGAAGATCCCGTTCCGGGCCTCTGAGGGCAGCATTGATGTGCCCAGGGAGCAGCTCTATGAAACCAGGCTCTCCCTTGCTTCCGATGGTATTCCCAAGGGATCAGGCATGGGATTCGAGATTTTCGACCAGCAGAAATTGGGCAGCACTGAATTCGTCCAGAAGATCAACTATCAAAGAGCGCTCCAGGGAGAGCTGGCCAGGACCTTGAATGGCATGAGCGAAGTGCTGGAGAGCAGGGTCCACCTGGTGTTGCCTGAAGACAGCCTCTTTAAGGAAGACCAAAAGCCGCCCAGCGCAGCCGTGGTCCTTAAGCTGCGTCCGGGGGCCAGAATGGGCGACAAGGAGTTGCAGGGGATAGTCCACCTCGTGGCGGCTACAGTAAGGGGGCTCCAGGAAGATCGCATCACTGTCATGAGCAACGACGGACAGGTCCTGTACAAGAAAAACCGCGAAGAACAAGCCACACAGTTGAGCAACGTAGAGATCGAACGCAAGCTGCACATGGAAGACGACATGCGCCAGAAGATCCAGAGCATGCTCGAACAGGTGCTGGGCCCCAGTCGCGCGCTCGCCAGGGTTGCCATGGACCTTGACCTGGACCAGGTGCAGATTGCTGAGGAGACCTACAATCCTGACAGCGCAGTAGTCAGAAGCCAGCAGAGAACCACGGAGAGCACCGAAGGAAAAGAAGCGGGAGTCGCAAAAGGCAGCCCTGAGTTCACTGAAGGAAAACTTCTGCAGAATTCTCCGCAGGACGCCGGCGCAAAACCCGTCAAGCAGTCAAACCGCCAGAAAGAAGTCGTTAACTACGAAATAAACAAGACCAGCAAACAAATCGTTCAGATGCCCGGTGGCATCAAGAAACTTTCCGTGGCGGTAATCGTGGATGGAAAATATGAAAATAAACCCGGCGCCGACGGAAAACTCAAGCAGACATACACCCCAAGGTCGGCCGAAGAGATGAAATCCCTTGAGGAGTTGGTCAAAAAAGCGGTTGGATACAATGAAACGCGCGGAGACCAGATAACGGTTTCCAATATTCCGTTCGTTTCCGATACGAGCGGCTCCGAAATGGTCATGCCTGAAAACAAATATTTGCAGTTTCTCAAAACCTGGCAGAGGCTGATCTTTAATGTCGGCATCGCCTTGCTGGTGCTCATTTTCGTGGTAATACCGCTTATGCGCAAATTCCGCAAGGGCGCTGACGAAACAAAAGCTCTTCCCGCCCCGGCCGCGGGACCCTCCATCGAGGAGCAGGTGACGGCGCTGCTTCTGGAAACGCCGGCAGAGCGGGTCACGGTCCGCAAAAAGTCGACCGCATTGGTAAAACACGATCCATACAAGGCAACGGAAATAATAAGGCAATGGATGAAGGACGAGGTCTAGAAACATGACCAAATCGAACAACGCAAAGCTCGCTGGGCCCCAAAAAGCAGCAATGGCCCTTCTCGCCATGGGCGAGGAGGCATCTGCTGCAATCCTTAAAAGACTGTCAACCGATGAGATCAGACAACTTAGTTTGTACATGTCAAACATTGCGGGGGTAAAGAAGGAAACCTCCGATGAACTGCTTGAGGAATTTACTTCGCTTTTCAGGATTGAAAGCGGAGTTAATGTGAGCGGCGATCAGTTCATTCGGAATCTGCTGCCCTCAGTAATGAAGGTAGAGCAAGCAATAGAGGTGATTTCTCAAATTGACGAAGAAAAACAAAAAATCCCCTTCAAACATCTTAGGGACATCGATCCCAAATTGCTTGCGGGCTTCATCAAGGGTGAGCATCCGCAGACCATTGCCATCATCGTTTCCCATCTGGGACACCAAAAAGCCAGTCAGGTCCTGGCATTTCTTCCCGAACAGCTTCAATTTGAAATTGTATCCAGGATAGCGACGCTGGAGGCCGTACCCCCTGACCTGATCCAGGAAGTCGATGAAGTGCTCGAAAAAGAGCTGACCTCGGTCGGGACCAGGGGACAGGTTATAGGGGGCGTCGGGGTGGTCGCTGAGATCCTCAACCACTGTGACCGCAGGACCGGCGACAGCATTTTGCAGTTCCTCGATGAAACGGACACGGACCTGGCCGAGAAGGTCAGAAAGCTGATGTTCGTATTCGAAGACCTCCTGCATGTCAACGACGCGGGCATCCGGGAACTGCTAAAGGAAATCCGCAATGAAGAACTGACCGTGGCTCTGAAAACGGCGTCCGAGGACCTTAAGTCAAAGATATTCAAAAACCTGTCGCAACGCGCCGCGCAGATGCTGCAGGAAGATATATCGATGATGGGACCGGCCCGGCTGAGCGAAGTCGAGGCCGCGCAGCAGGCTATTCTGACGGTGGCGCGCCGGCTCGAAAAAGATGGGAAACTTCTTCTGGCGGGCAAAGACGGCGGAGAGTCTTTTGTCTAATCTGCTCAAAAAGGACCCGGAGGCTGAGATAGCCGTGTTCGGTTTTCCCGTTATCCTGGAGGAAAGCGGCGAAACCATGACTTCGATTGACAGCGGTAACGATGCCGACGCTGATAGCGATACCGAGGGCGAACAGCAACCCTCTGTTCCGGAAATAAATCCAGAGGAACTTTATCGGAGAAAGCTCCTGGAAATCGAACGGCGCACTCAGGAGATCGAAAGGGACGCTTACAGCCAGGGATTCACACAGGGAGAAAAAGACGGATACGACTATGGCCAAAAATCCGTTCAAGTCGTCAGTTCTCAGCTCGAACGCATCGTGCAAAATATGGAAGCCCTTCCCGAAAAAATATTTCAGGACTATCGGGATTGGCTGATCCGGACAAGCATTGGGATAGCCAGGCAGATAGTGAACAGGGAAGTCCGGCTCTCCCCGGAAATCGTGGCCGACTCTGTTAAGACCCTTGTAGAAGAAGCCCAGGATCATAGCACCCTGACCGTGTATCTTAACCCCAACGATCTGGAGATCGTGGAGAAAAGGGGCGGCCTGGCTACGGGACCTAACGGAAAACGCTTCTCACTGAAGGCGGACAAAGACCTGGAGCGCGGGGGCTGCCGGGTTGAAAGCGCCATCCAGCTTCTGGACGCTTCGCTGGCCGGGTTGTTTGAGAATTTGGAGAAGAAACTGCTGCAGACGAATGGTCAAGAGGTGGCGAGTGGAAGATAAAAGCGGCGACTATCTCAACCTTGACGGCATCTGTTTGGCCGGGCTCAACGTCAGCGATCTATGCAACAGGTACGGCAAGATCGTTCAACTTGCCGGAAACCTGCTGGAAGCCGAAGGGATCAAAGCGTCCACCGGCGATATTTGCGCCCTGGGACGTTCGGCATCCTCTCACCCTGTCCTGGCAGAGGTGATCGGGTTCGGGACAGGGAGGATCAAGCTGAGTCCATTGACTCACCTTAGCGGTGTCCACCCGGGAAGCCTGGTCCAGGTTCATCGTGCCTCCAACAGTGTCATGGTGTCGGAAGCCATGCTCGGACGAGTGCTCGACGGTCTCGGCCAGCCGTTGGACGATGGCATGGAGATTTTATCCAACGTGTTTTATCCGCTTGCCGGAAAGATCTCCAATCCACTGCAACGCCCTCTGATCGAACAACAACTCGACCTCGGGGTGCGGAGCATAAATTCGCTGCTTCCCATAGGCAAAGGGCAAAGGATAGGCATTTTTGCCGGCTCGGGCGTGGGCAAGAGCACTCTGCTGGGCATGATGGCAAGATACACCGGCGCCGACGTCAACGTCATCGCCCTTATTGGTGAGCGCGGAAGAGAAGTCAACGAGTTTCTGGAAAATGACCTCGGCCCGGAGGGGATCAAACGCTCCGTAATAATAGCAGCCACTTCCGATCAGCCCGCTACAGTTCGCATACGGGCGGCCTATCTCGCCTGCGCCGTATCCGAATTCTTCAGGGACCTTGGCAAAGACGTTCTGTTCATGATGGATTCGGCAACCCGCCTCGCCATGGCTGCACGAGAGATAGGGCTGGCGGCAGGCGAGCCCCCGACCACCAAGGGATACACTCCGAGCGTATTCAGTTTGCTTCCCAGGCTCTTTGAGAGATCGGGCAAATTCGAGGGCGCATCCATAACCGGTATCTACACCGTCCTGGTAGAAGGCGACGATATGGAAGACCCGGTGGCCGACACCCTGCGATCCATTCTGGATGGCCATATAGTCCTCGACCGGGGTCTGGCTCAAAAAAGGCATTTTCCGGCTATCGACGTTTTAAGGAGCGTCAGCCGTTTGACAGATCGGCTCCTTTCCGACAGATATAAAACTTTGGCTTCCCGGTTTATCCGCATACTTGCAGACTATAAAAACAGCGAGGACATGATCCGTATAGGCGCCTACGTCCGCGGCTCTCATCAGGATACCGATTACGCGATCAAAATGATCGACAGGGCAAACGAATTTCTCACGCAGCCGGTAACTGAGCGCTGCACCATAGAAGAGTCCCTCTCGGCGCTCGAGGAGTTGTTAGGGCTGGAAGCTTAAGATGCCGTTTAAATTTCGCCTGAAATCGCTGCAAAGACACCGGGAGTTCGTACTTGGCGAAGCGCAGGCCGCCTTTGGGGCTGCGGCGTCTGCCAGATTTCGTTTGCAGGCCGATATTGAGCAGTTTGGTGAGACCATTCGAAGGCAAACAGATAGATTCGAACAGGAGCAGAAAAATGGTATCGAAGCGCCAAGATATCTCTATTTCAAAGACCATCTGAGTCTTTTGGAACGTGAATTGCTTGTTTTACACAAGAAATTGGAAAGAGCTCTAATGGAGGAGGAAAAGCGTAGGCAGGCCATGATCGAATGCGACAAGTCCGTCAAGACGCTCGAGAGCATCGAGGCCAGAGACAAGGAATTGTACAGGTTGACTCAGGCCCGCAGGGAACAGAGGAAACTCGACGATGTAGCCCTGTCGAGTGTCTGCCGGAACCGGACCGGGGGGGGGAAGGAGGAAAATGAAAGCCGGTAAAACTGGTTCCAGGTTAATTTCAGCAGCCCTTTGCGCCCTCATAGCGGTACTGGTCGCCAAGCTGGCCTTTACCATCATCGGTGCATTCCACACCGTGCCGGTGATCACCACTTCGGTGCCCGAAGCAATAGCAAAGGACGAAAAGCCCAAAGTCGAGGTTGACAAAACGGCTCCCGCCGAAACGAACAAATCCGGGAACGGAACTACAGTTGCCGAGTCCCTCAGCGCTCTTCGGCAAAAAGAGAACGATATCCGCAAAAAAGAGGAGCAGCTTAAGGAAAAGGAAGATCGTCTGAGCAGGTTGGAAAAGGAAGTCGAGCAAAAAGTGAAAGACCTTCTGGCGCTTCAAAAGCAAATCCAGGCTCTTCAAAATGAAAAGCAGGAATCCCAGAATTCCAGGGTCCGCAGTCTTGCCAAGATTTATAGCACAATGAAACCAAAAGAAGCCGCAAAGCTGATGGAAAACCTCGACGACAAGCTTGTCATGGGCATAATCGCCATAATGACCCCCGATCAGGCCGCATCGGTCCTTGCGCTAATGGAAGTCAAAAAGGCTGCCAAAATATCCGAAGCCCTCTCGACCCGATGATCGGAACGGTCTTGAAAAAAAGCAGAATATCGCTAATATTTAGCCGGCCCTCAACCATGATGATTCTTCGTGGTTAGAGCGGTTTCGACATCGTGAACACGAAGGGCCGGGCCGGCGTCTAATTTAACGAATGCCTGCGCGCCCGGAATTTGGAGATCCGGGAGGGAAAAAGCGTGAAGACGGAGGGAGGCGGTCTGGTCTTGTCAGTCTTTACCTCCGCGTTTTCGCGCCTTCACATCTGTTTTTGCCTGCTTTTGCTTTTTTCATTGCTTGCATCTTCAGGCTGTGAACAGCAGATTGTCACGCCTCCCAACCCTACACCCCTTCCTCCTGCGGCACTCTCCCCATCAGGCCCTTCGCCGCCCAAACCCAGCGAAGTGGTGGAAAAATGCGTCGCATATCTTGGCGCGCCGACGACCCTTCATCATGAGATCGGACCGATGGAAACGATCCGGCGGATCGCACTGCTTTACGGCGTCTCTCCCGAATCCATTTATTCGGCGAACGGCCTGACTCCCAACGACCCTTTGATCGTTGGGCGCAAGCTCATCATCGTCGGCGCCACAATGATACGTCACGTCATAAACCTCTATAACAACCCTCAATGGAAATATATCGTGCTGCACCATACGGCGACAGGAAAGGGAAACGCTAAAACGATCTACCTGTCGCATCAGGCGCGCGGTTTTTCAAACGGCCTCGGGTATCATTTCCTGATCGATAACGGAACCCTGGGCAAAGGAGACGGACAAATCGAAATGTCTCCTCGGTGGATCTGGCAGCAAAACGGGGCCCACTGCAAAGCGGGGAACATGAACGAAAGGGCTGTCGGGATCTCCCTTGTCGGAAACTTCAATTACGAAAAGCCTACACCAAATCAATTGCAATCGCTATCTTTCCTGATCTCGGTCCTTCGCGGCTACTATCACATACCGAAGGCGAACGTGCTGGCACACTGCAACGTTCGGGGCGCTAAAACCCAATGTCCCGGAAAGTTTTTTCCTATGGATCTTCTGAAACGCACAAAGGCATCCGGCAATGAGGGCTAACGGGATTAAACCGGGCTTCTTCGTTCCGGAATTTCCTTTATACCGGGAAGGGATAATGGGATAGAAATCCGTATTCCCAAGTCCCCAATCCTTCAACTTCCAAACTCGTTTTAAAAGGAGGAGTCTCATGGGAGAAGTAGTCCACACGTCGAAAGTCAAGATCGTAAGGGAAAAAGGACCCACCAGGAGGGCAACGATCGAAGGATTTGGCGAGCCGATTTACTATGGCGTTCACGGCGGTATAAAGAACTTTTACAAGGTCGAGCCTGAAAAGGAACACGCCGCCACTCTCGACCACATTGTCGCCGCGACCGCCGGCTGAATGATGGGGACACTGGCCACGCTGCTGGCCGGGAAAACAATCCGCACTACTGAAGACCGTTACTACGCCGATGTGGAAGGGGATATTGAAAATGTCGACGGCGTTCTCAAAATCACCACGATCCGCGTGGACTATTATCTCAAGCTGAAGGCGGATCAAATGGAAGCCGCAAAAGAAGCCTTCAGGTCCTATTTGAAGCGTTGCCCTGCCGCTCAAAGCGTCATCGGCTGCATCAAGATTCAGGATGAACTGAAGCTTGAGGGAGTCGCATGAAGCCTTGGCGCTCTGCGCTATAACGGAGGGCTTATAAGGCGTTTCGATGTCGGCGCTCGCTCTCTATTGACAAAACCGGGGCGCTCTGTTAAACCAAGCATCTCTTATTCCCCGGTAGCTCAATTGGCAGAGCGGGTGGCTGTTAACCACTAGGTTGGCGGTTCGAGTCCGTCCCGGGGAGCTTTTATTATAAGGCCGGGCACAAATGTCCGGCCTTTTTCATCTTTGTCATTCGGACAAAGAGATGTGGTGCGTCTACATCTGTGATAAAGACATGGAACTCTACACCGGCATAATTACCGACCTCGTCCACAGGATGAGTTGAAATTTGATGCGACTGCTTTAAAGACCTTGCCTGGTGGGTTGAGAAAGATCGAAAGAAGAGTCTTCGGATCATTAAGCTCATCAGCCGCTTCAGTTCATTGAACGTCTCATTCAGCCCCCTCCTGGCCCACCCACAAAGGCTCTACGGTGGCTGCCGGATTCCATCCCGTCCACTCCCTGGAGTAGTGTGCACGAAAACAACAGCGGGGTAACCGGCCAGGCGACGAGGGGCAAGGAGGGTGCAGATTTTTTGATGCACAGCCCGCGCTTCTGTTGTAGTCTATTTCTGAGTAACAGTTTTGCATGTCCCTTCGGGACACCCTGAAACAATGAAAAGACGCGACATTTTTGTAGGGCTGAGACCGCGCTGCGTTCCCAGGGCCATGCCGGCGATAAACTTTTCGAGGCAGCGTTTCACGCCCCATTGGGACACCCTGAAACCATGGAAAGTTTCTCGTGTGGGCTTGGCAACCCCGGCAGGCGGTCCCACCGCCAACTTTTCGTAACAGTATCACCTTCATTTACCCTGCTTTGAACGATAGAGAGGTACCATGTCCAGAAAGAGCTTGCTGCTTATTCCCCTGTTCTTCTTACTTGCATTATATGCCCATCAAACTCTGATTCCAGTTGCCTATGCCGGCTTTGCTGAAGCTGTATCTGCTTATGAAAGAGGTGATTATGTCACGGCTTATAAAGAAATGAAGCCCTTGGCGGAACAAGGTAATCCTGCAGCGCAACTGAATCTGGGAACGATGTACAGCTTGGGCAAAGGCGTTCCGCAGGACTATGCCGAGGCGGTGACGTGGTATCGCAAGGCCGCCGAGCAAGGAAATGCTGACGCACAATATAATCTTGGACTGATATGCATCAAAGGCCAAGGCGTGCTGCAAGATTATGTTCTAGGGTACATGTGGTTCAGCTTGGCGGCTTCACACGGCGATGTGGATGCACAAAAGAACATAGACAGTATTGCCGCGAGAATGACCTCATCCCAGATAGCCGAGGCTCAGCGTCTTGCGAGGGAGTGGAGGCCGAAAGGCAAAGACTGAGGTAATGAACATCGGTTAGTAATCAATATGACTTACTCTTTCGACATGCAGAAACATTTCATTTCGGGGCATCTTTTTCGACCGGATAGCCATTAGCCTCCCAAGCCTGCAGACCGCCATCCAGGACCATAACATTCCTGTACCCCCGCATCAGCAGTTTGTCAGCAATTTCCAGGTCATAAGGCCTGCTTACGGTATTCCCGTAAACCACAATCTTTTTGCCCCTGTCTTCCTCGGAGAAACTCATCAGATAGACGAAATCGAAAATGGGCATCGGCATGTTGACCGCGCCCTTTATGTGCCGTTGCTGGTAGAAATTGTTGGGCATTGCGTCCACGATGAGAGATTGTCCCTGCCGGTAATCCTCCATTGCCGCAGGGGCGCTGATCGAAGGAACCGGGCACGGGCGGTCGGGGACAACAGCGATTCCGTTCGGATTGGAAAAGTTGAACGTTATCGCCAGAAGCACACTTATCCCGACGACAAGGACAAAGTCGAGCCAGGACGTCCGAGATGCTTTGATTACCACCTCGGCTTCTTCCTCGATGATTTCCTCGTCTTTGAGAAGCCAGCCGCGCAATTCCCGCATGAATTTTCTGGAAAGGTCCGGGTAGTCGCGCACGAGGCGGTCAAATCGCTCTTTAGAAAGCACAATGAGATGTGTTTCGACCAGACTTTCCGCATTGGTGCGACGCGTTGCGTCCGCAAGAAGCGCCACCTCGCCGAAGTGTTTGCCGGGGCCGCGTACAGTGAATGTCCTCTCGATCCTGCTCTTGTGACTTACGAAGAGCCTGACTTGACCGGAACAGACTATATAGAAAGCATCCGGCGTGTCCCCCTCCCTGAAAATAATTTCGTTCGGCAGTGCAACCCTTCTCTCAACCGTTCGGGCAAGTTCGTCCAGTTCTTCAGGGGGCAAATCACGGAAAAAAGAGTTCTGCAGCAAAGTCTTCCTGTTTTCAAGTTCCGTGTCGGTCATTGCGGTGCTATTTCTTTTTGTGAATGCCATCAATTGCTTTAGAAATCTGTCGAAAAAGCTCGTGGAAAGCCCAGAAAGCCCATTCGACTATCCTTCACCCGACTCAAACACGCAAGTCCTTCAGGATACACCACCATGTCCGCAGTTGAAAGGCTCGTCCCCGCCCCATGGTGTTTAATTATGATAAGAACAAAATGACGCCATGGCAAAGGGGCGAGAGGAAGAGTTCAGGTGAGCCACTCGATCCGGAAAAGATCGAACACGCAAAAAAGCCGGTCAATAACCTTATTGCGACTGCCCACGCGAACGCTCGTCTACCTGTCAACCAAGACCGGCGGCGAGGGAATCTTGATATCGAACTCGGAGAGCACCCACAAGTAAAGCTATGGTTTTGCATACGGATGGCTAAGGGATCTACTCTCTTAGCCGTTGCGATATAGTCTTACCGGTCTTGGGCTTGCGAATGTCCTTAGCTGGATTCCAGCAGAAATGTCAGGTCCTTAAAGAGGAGAGCTGTGCTGACCCGCCTTATGCGGGTTTGAACTTATTGAGACTATCCTCGGCGATATAGGCGCGCATCATTTCCGAGGTTCCGTAGATGATCTCTGCGGCCCTGGCATCCCGATAAAGCCGTTCAACTTTGCTGCCTTTGACATAGCCGTGTCCGGCATGGATCTGCATTGCAAGATCCGCAATCTTGTTGACTGACTCACTTGTGAAAAGCTTGGCACAGGCGGCAAGCACTGCTGATTCCGATTGCTTTTGCTCCATGCCCCAGGCAGCCCGCCGTGTGATCAGGCGGCCGAGGTCTATCATGGTAAACATGATGGCGAGTTTGGCTCCTACGCCTTCAAAATAGCCGATGGGCTGCCCGAAAGCGGTCCGGCCCCTGGCATAAAAGATTGAGTTTTCCATGCAGGAGGTGCCGATCCCCAAGGCAAGCAAAGCGATGGAAACCCAGATGAGCGGCGTGGCCGAAGCTAACTGTGCACTGCCTTCACCTGGTGCGCCAAGAACCGCATCAGGACCTATCTCACAGTCCGAAAACTGTAGCTCGGCGATCGGAGCGCCGTTGAGACCCATCATCTCCTTCGCTCCGGATATTTTGACTCCCCTGGCTTCGCGGTCGATCAAGAAGAAGGTCAGGCCCTTTTCTTTCCCTGCTTGCTTATCGGTCCACGCCAGCACGAGGAAGGCCCCGGCCAAAGGTGCATTGGTAACGAAGTTTTTGGCTCCGTTCAGAACCCAGCCGCGCGCATCTGTTTTTCGGGCCGTCGTTGTGATTCCGGCCACGTCCGATCCTGCCGCTGCCTCAGTAACTGCCAAGGCCCCGAAGCCTTCACCTTCGAGAATTGGATCGAGATATTTTATTTTCTGTTCGACCGTGCCGAATTTGTGCACCGGAAGTCCGAATGCCGCAGTAGAAGACATTGCTGAGAAAAAGGTCGAAGGGCAGACCTTCGCCAACTCTTCTCCCGCTGCGCAGTAGCCCACGATATCCTCTCCCAGAACAAGCGACTGGTAATGAATCTGGGCAAGTATCGCCATGTTTCTCTTCAACGATTCAACGCCGGCTTCTTCTGCAACCTCAACGATCTTCCCGGCAACATTGCGCATGGAGCTTCGGAGGGCTTCGTGCCTATCGGTCAGTTCGTAATTCACCTTTGCCTTCCTTTCCGTGCGATCTACCCGAGCATGGCTCTTGCCACGATCATTCTCATGATGTCTGATGTACCGCCACCCAACTGCCCCAACTTGGCATCACGCATAGCGCGCTCAACGGGATATTCATGGATATAGCCGTATCCGCCGAAGAGATCGACTGCTGACGAACTGCTTTCAAATCCCCGGTCACCGATATACATTTTATTGACCGCGGCCAGTAAAGGGTTCAGGATTTTGCCCGAATCCTTCGATGCCGCCACCCTGTAAACAGCGAGTTTCGCAACTTCCAAGAATACCTTCATGTCGGCTATCCGGTTTTGAATCGACTGAAACTCCCGGATCGGATGTCCGAATGCCCATCTCTCATTGGCATAGCGTGAACACATTCTGAGTGTCGCCATCGTAGTGCCGATAAATGGCGACAGGAGGGTGCTTCTGTCCCATTCGACACCACCCAGCGCGATGTTCCAGCCGTTATATTCTCCTCCGAGGCAGTTCTCGAGCGGTATCTCGCAGTCTTCCAGGAATACTTCGGACGTCATCGAGCACCTGCAACCCATTTTATGCATGGGCTTGCCCGTCGAAAGGCCGGGAGTTCCCTTTTCCACGATAAATGCCGTAATCCCCTTGTGCTTTCTGGCTTTGTCCAAGGTCGCAAAGATCACGAAAACATCTGCGATAGGTGCATTGGTAATGAAAGTTTTCGAACCGTTAAGAATGTAGCGGTTGCTCTTCTTGACTGCCCTCGTTTGGAGCGCGCCGGCATCGGAACCACAACCCGGTTCGGTCAAACCCATGCAGCCGATCCTTTCGCCGGTGGCGATCCCGGGCAGATATTTCATTTTCTGTTCTTCCGTCCCATAGAGGAGAATATCCGCACCACAAAGATAGGTATGGGCGCCCCATGCCAGCGTATGCCCCCCGTCCGCACCGGCCTCCCCCAATGCCTCTCCGGCCAGACAGCACATAACAAAGTCGGCCCCCGATCCTCCGTACTGCTCAGGCAAGGGCAACCCGAGCAGGCCCATTTCTCCCATCTTGTTCCAGATCTCGAAGCTGAATTCACCTTTAAGATCAGCCTCCTCGCAAAGTGGAGCGATCTGTTCTTTGGCGAAACGATAGATCGTTTCTCTGAATATTCTCTGCTCTTCATTCAATGCAAAATCCATGGATGACCTTCTCCCTTCGCTGTTCTTCATTTATCAGGAGCCGGAATAACAGGCGATCCGGAAAGGCGCTCAAGAATCCCTGATAAAGCGGCCGTGCGCAGTTTGGTTTCAACTTGAGTTCATCGAGGTTTCCACTGAAGATGATGGAGGCTTTTGTGATCACTTCGGCCTCTTGCCGCACAATATCTTGGCAGTATATGTGATCAGAAGCTCTCCAGTCTGTTTTTTGACCGCATGGCGAGTGGTAAGAACCCCCCTGTAGTCATCCTTGTCCGCTATATCGATGACCTCTACTTCAGTATGGAGGGTATCCCCAATCTTTGCGGGGGCAGTGAAACGAACGCTGTCCATTCCGTAAAAGGCAATGAATGAGCGGGGAAGAAAGCCCGAATATTTCCCCAGTTGCAAAGGAAGGGCCACGGCAATGCACAACGTGAGCATCCCGTGGGCGATGCGCTCTCCAAATGGGCCCTGGGAAGCATAGACGACATCCGTGTGCAGCGGGTGCCAGTCGCCCGTGAGACCGGCAAAGTTGACGATGTCCGCTTCAGTGAGTGTCCGTGCGGGTGAGACAATCGTCTCACCCACGAAATAATCCTCGAGGTAATCGTAATCTTTAGCCATTGTTCGTTCCCCGCTGTTCCCTGAACCAACATATCCCGCGCCGGACGCAATCCATCATTACGCATCAGGCAGCCATCAATTCTGCGGCGTTGATCTCTTTTATATAATTGACCGGAAATAACCTTCGTGAGCGTCACTGCGGCGGAAAAGATTGCATCAAGGCACAATTGCCCTGGGTCCCTTTACTCCCTAAAGAGTTCCTGATACTTTTCCCTCAGCTTGAATTTCTCAAGTTTCCCGGTCGAGGTCATCGGCAGTTCTTGGACGAAGACGACTTTCTTGGGAATCTCAAAAACTGCGAGATTCTTCTTGCAGATGGATAAAATGTCGTTTGCAGTGATCTGAGAACCTCCTCTGGGAACCACGAATGCCGTCACGGCCTCGACCCATTTTTCGTGTGGCAGTCCAATCACCGCGGCGGCTTCAATCTCGGGAATCCCGATAAGAATTCTTTCCACTTTCAGGGATGCAACGTTTTCCCCGCCCGATTTAATCACGTCCTTTTTTCGGTCCACAAACATAAGAAGACCGTCCTCATCAAACATTCCCAAATCACCGGAGTGATGCCAGCCAAATTCGCGGGATTCTTCAGTGGCTTTAGGATTATTGTAATACTCAAGCATGACGGCCGGCGAACGCCACACGATTTCACCCATATTCCCCGGCGTCAGCAGGTTGCCGGTTTCGTCCATAACGGCCGTATCCAGGGTCAAAGTCGATTCGCCCCAGTAGTTGCCGTCCTTGATCAATTGCCACATGGGTTTAAAGATGTTGGTACCGGGCCAGCATTCCGTCTGCCCGGTGCCCAGCATGAACCCGGCATTCCTGAATCTCAACACGCACTCCCTAAGGGTTCGGTGATCCATCGGCGCCATTGCGTACATGCCCCGCTTCAAAGAAGAGAGGTTGTAACGATCAAAATCAGGATGGTCGAGGAGGACCCGCCACATCATGGGAAGCATGAGGGCGATGGAAATACCCTCTTCCTCAATGGCCTCCAGTACTGCCTTGGGGTCAAATCCGCGTACGACCACATTCTTGGATCCGGAATGAAAACTGCTGTAAGTAAGGGTCTGTGCCGCACAATGAAAGAACGGCAAGACCAGTAGATTATGGAAATCGGACGGCATTTCAATTTCGATCAGATTTGAAAGAGACATTATAAAGGTAGCCAGGTGTGACGTGAGGACCCCCTTGGGATCTGCCGTGGTTCCGCTTGTATAAAGAATCTGCCAGGGGTCGCGGTCGTTAATGATTACATCTTCGACCTCCTGGGGCGATTGGTCCTCGAGGAAATCATGGAAGTCAACAAACGGTGCTGAATCTGTTTTTCGGGGGATGGGAATGGAGATGAAATGCTTTACGTTGTTGATATCATCCATAATGTGCAAGATTTTGGGGACCAGCAGTTCATCGACCACAAGGACCTGTGCCTTCGAGTCACTTATCATCCAGGCAAGGTCCCTCGGACTCAACCCGGGATTCAACGGAACCCACACGAAACCTCCCTTCGCAAGCCCAAGACCGGTCATGACATATTCGTGCGAATTCAGACAAAGCGCCGCAACCCTGTCACCCTTCTTCAATCCTAACCCGCGTATTCCCCTCGCAAAGCGATTTAGCCGATCATTTAACTCCCGGTAGGTAAAACGGATTTTCTCTCCATCTCGCTTTTCGACAAGGGAAATTCGATCCGGTGTGGTGCGGGCCCTGCGCCTGAAGATATCCCCCATGGCAACTCTGGTGACTAAATTCTGTGCAAGTTCACTATTCATGCTATCAGCCATCTTATGTTGGAATAATATGCCCTGTTGGGCGGTATGCATCCCAGCGCATTTGAGGTCGGACGCTCCCCCAAAAAACTTCTGCAACAACCCCAAAGCCTGTAAAACCATACGATGCAGCGACGGAAACTGTCTTACATATCGAAAGTACGCTTAAGACAACTAAAAGAAACTGTGACGAGAATGACTCTTATCGAGGAATATGAAATCTATTATCTGAGTATGATTAGCGTGATGATGAACGCGAGTCTGGTCAATGGTAGTGTTTTACCATACACAAAATTCCATCAGTGTCAAGGGAAACTTTCGGCAACTAACCGGAATAATGCGTAAACTTGACCGAGTCCCGGAGAGGTTTTTCGCAATTAGGATCGGGGGAAGAGGTAAAAAAAGATTGACATTTCAGTAACTTTCCATTACCGAGTGTAATATATTGAACGGTAAGTCAATATACTGCACAGTCGTTAATATAATTGATTCTGTCCAGAGGTGGAGCATGAAAACGGGTAAGGAGTATATCGACAGCATTAAAGCCATGAATTTTGAGCTCTACATTGATGGCGGAAAGATAACCAATATTTGCGATCATCCCCAGGTCAGGCCGGCCATCGATGCCGTGGCCCAGACATATGATTTCGCTTTTCAGCCCGAGCGCAGAGAACAGTTTATTACGACATCCCACTTGACGGGAGAAACGATCTCGCGCTTTCAGCATGTTCCTCAGAATAAGGACGATCTCATCCGCAAGGTCAGTATCACTCGATATGCCAACCGTCACCTGGGATGTTGTTCGTTTCGATGTGCTCAAAATATTTTTGCCCCACTCCTTTTTACCACAGGAAAAATAGATAAAGACAAAGGCACCCGCTATCATGAAAATGCCTTGAATTGGATCAAGCGAATGCAGCAGGAAGACCTTTTGGGCTGTCCCGCGATTACCGATCCGAAGGGAGACCGACGCATTCAAGCCTGTAAGCAGCCCGATCCGGAAATGTACCTCAAGGTGGTGGAGAAGAACAAAGACGGGATCGTTCTAAAAGGTGCAAAGCTCTGCCAGACGGGTGCCGTCCTGTCCCATGAAAAGCTCGTGGTCCCCTGTACCACTCACCGGGCCGGTGATGAGGATTATGCGGTAATCTGCGCTGTTCCGGGAGATGCACCCGGCCTGATCCACATCTCGGTCAGACAATCTCAGGACGACCGAAGGAAGGGTGAGGGTAAAATCGATTTGGGGAACATCAAGTACGGCGTTCATGAGTGCATAGTTATTTTCAACAATGTTTTCGTTCCCTGGGAGCGGGTATTCATGTGCGGGGAGGTAGAGTACCTTGATGAGTTCAACAATATGTTCGGCGCCTGCCACCGGCCGACAACAGGTGGATGCAAGTCAGGCTGGGCGGATGTCTTGATTGCTGCGACGGAGTTGATGGCCGCAAACAACGGTTTGAGGAATACTTCTCACGTGAAGGACAAGCTGACCGACATGATTGCGATCTCCGAAACCATGTTTTCCTGCGGCATTGCCGCGGCGGCACGGGGATTCGAGTTGCCTGGTTCAGGTTATCTTCCCGACCCTGTGTTGGCCAACAATGCGAAGTACTATATCTCCAAGGCTGTCTATGATCTGATCCGCCTTGCAGAAGATATAACGGGTGGCGTCCTGGCGTGTTGTCCCGGCGAGAAGGAGTTGAAGAACCCTGAGATAGCCCACTATCTTGAACGGTTCGTGAAGGGGGTTGACGGCACGCCGGCCGAGCATCGAATCCGGATCGTGCGGCTCATCGAAAATATCTCCTGGGGGCTCGGCTCGATTCTCCACTCCGCTACCCATGGCGGCGGCTCCGGCCAGGCCTGCAAAATGCTGCTTTATGAGTTCTCGCAGGTTATGCCGTACCGGAAGGATGCATTGGAGTCGGCCAAACGGCTTTGCGGAATTTCTGATTGAACCAGATGACGTTGTCCCGTCACAAAGCAGAATGAAAATAGCTTCAGGTCTATAGGAAAGGAGGTATTTATGATTTTAGATCCCTTGAAGGAAAATCTTTTGCGGCGGGCGGTTATCGGTGATCTGGTGACAAGATCAGCGGACAGGTTCAGGGACCGGGTCTTCCTGATGACGGACAAGGAAAGGATCAGTTACCGTAAACTGGACGAAAAGAGCCGAATGGCGGCGAACGCCTTTCTGGCGATGGGTATCGGGCCGGGCGACCGGGTGGCCTTCATGACCCACAATTGCCCGAATTATATCTACTGTTGCTTTGGACTGGCCAAGATCGGCGCCGTCAGCGTCCCTTTGAATTTTATGCTTAAAGGCGAGGAGATTGCTTACATCATCGGCGATGCGGAGCCGAAGGCTTTTTTTGTCGAAGACTCCGTTGTAGACACAGTTCTCGGAGCCAGAGACAACCTAAAGAGCGTCGAGCATCTCGGTTGGATCAATTTTGGGGACAAACCCAAACCGGAGGGCTGGATCGATTTGGGCACCTTTTTTTCGGGAAAATATCCGGCGACGGAACCGGAACTGATCATTGAATCGGAAGACGTTGCCACCCTGATCTACACCACGGGGACGGAGAGTTATCCCAAAGGAGTCATGACTACTCACCTCAATTATTTCATGTCCCTTCTGCATATCATACCGGACTGTGAATTCCGGCGAGATGACGCTTTTATGCTCGACATCCCGCTCTTTCACGTGGCGGGCAACACGGTGCTCATGGGTGTTTTGGCGACTGGTGGAAGAATCTATCTGGCTTACGCCCCGAACCCGATTCAAACCCTGGAAGTCACCCAAAGAGAAAAACTCACCTATTGGGTTTATCCGCCGACCCTGTTTGCGGCAATCCCCAGCATGCCCGGATTTGAAAAATACGACATTTCTTCACTGAAAAAATTTGTTTCCTTTGGGGCCGTGATCCCCATGGTTGTTATTGAGAAGTGGAAATCCATCAATCCCGATATCCAGTGGCGCAACTACTGGGGACAGACGGAGAGCACTCCGGTAGGGACCACCTCATTCCCGGAGGAATTCGACAGGAAGATGAACGCCATTGGTGTTCCCGACACAGCCGTAGCCGTGAAGGTCTTTAATGACGAAGATCAGGAAGTTCCTCCCGGACAGATTGGGGAACTGGTCATCCGGAGCGCAGCGGTCATGAAAGGATACTGGAAGAACGACGATACTACGAAGAAGACGCTGGCCAACGGATGGCTCCATACCGGAGACCTGGGGTATATGGACGAGGACGGCTGGGTCTATTTTGTGGACCGGATGAAGGACATGATCAAGACGGGTGGCGAAAACGTCTCCTCCCAGGAAGTGGAGGGACTGCTTCTCCGCCATCCCAAGGTGGAAACGGCGGCTGTCATCGGGTTGCCGGACCCGTACTGGATGGAAGTGGTGGCGGCCCTCATAGTCCCGAAACCCGGAGAGGAGGTGACCGAGGAGGATCTGATAGCTTTCTGCAAGCTGAACATGGCGGGATACAAAGTCCCCAAGAAGATCATTCTCCGGTCTTCATTGCCCATGACGGCGACTGGGAAAATTCTTAAAAGAAAACTTAGGGCGGAGCATGCGGAGCAACAGAAGTCTAAACCTCTTTAGACTGCCGGGGCCATTGAAAACCGATGAAAAAAGGCGCATTGTTGAAACCGTTTCCGGTGAAACTGTGCCCCTGAGATTGGGATAGCGACATGCACTTGACAGTGCACCCGGCAATTGGTAGAGAGAAGACGGCAACTATACAAGCAAAAGGTTTAACAACAGTTATGAACGTTAACGGGGCAAAAAAAACAAACAATAAAAAGATATTAACCCTGATTCGCCGGGATCAAATCACTGCTGCTACGTATAAGGTGGTCAGTCGGAAGGGTTACTACGAGTTCGCCATCCATGACGTTGCCAGGGAGGTCGGTTTATCCACAGGGTTGATCCTCTACTATTTCAAGAATAAACAGAACCTGCTCCTTAACGTTTTTAAGGAAACCCAAAAAAGGGTCCACGATAATCTACTTCAAGAGTTGCACAAAGCGGAGGACCCCCTGGAAAAGCTGGAAATTTTTATTAATCAGAGTTTTCTACTGTTCGAGAATGAAAAAGATTATTTTTATCTCCTCTTCGAGTTTTGGACGCAGCTGAAGCGGCACAAGGGCATCAAACAGATGGTTCAAAAGCTTTACCAGGCCTATCGGGATGGTCTGTCCGTCATTCTGAAAGCCGGCACAGAGCAGGGTGTTTTCAAAGATATGGATGTCCAGTACACTACGACGCTTTGCGTGTCTATAGTTCAACACACCATGATTCAACACCTTATCGACGACCGGGCCTTTGATTTCAAGGCCTATGCCGCAAGAATCAAACAGTTCATTATAGAGATGGTGCTTTTGGAGCCCCATTCGCAGGCCTGTGTCTGACCCATCCGCCTGACTGGCGCCCCTTCAAGATCCGAACCTTTCGAGATAGGTGCCGCAATGGCAGTCATAGAATGGAAAAAGGATCAAACCGTTGCCGTCGTCAGAATGATAAATGGTGAAAACAGGTTCAACCCGATCTTTGTGAAGGAGTTTCTTCAGACCCTCGATGAGATTGAGAAGGAGAAATCCATATCCTCGATGGTCATCTTCTCGGGAGATGCCAAGAACTGGTCCCAAGGAATCGAACTTGCCTGGATGCAGGACCGTCTGGCCAAGAAGGACTTCAAGGGCATCAAGGAATTTCTTTATGGCCTGAACGACATTTTCAAAAGGCTCCTTCTCTTTCCCATGCCCGTGATCGCTGCAATCGGCGGCCACGCCGTGGCAGGCGGGGCGATCCTGGCCTGCGCCTGCGATTTCCGGTTCATGCGGTCCGACAAGGGCTTCTTTTTCTTCACCGAGGTGGACGTGGGTATCCCATTTCTACCGGGCATGCAGGCCTTCTGCCGCAAGGCCATTCCCGAATACAAGATGAGTGAAATGATGTATACCGGAGAGCGCTACGCTGCCCCCGAGATGGAGGCCCATCACGTGATCCTGAAGGCTTGCGCCACTGAGGAGACCCTGACGATCGAGACCATGGCTTTTGCCAGGAGTTTCAACAAGATGCGGGGCGTGTTCGGTGAGATGAAGAAGCGGATGCACAAGGAAATTATCGAGATCATGGACAGCCAGGATAAGACCTACATCGAACCTCTCAATGTCTTTTTCAGGGATTGACGTCTGAAGGATGGGGCTATTTCATTTGAAAGGGCAACTTCACATCCATACCAGCCTTTCTGATGGAAGGCTTACTCCCCAAGGAGCAGCCGATGTCTATGAGAGCCTGGGGTTTGATTTTATCGTAATTACGGATCACGATCACTTATTAAAACCGGGCTATAGGGAAGCAATTGAAAACGTAAGGACAAATTTGATTGTCTTTTGGGGAATTGAACTTACTCTGCATACGCGATGGGGGTACGTGCATGTTAGCCAGATTGAAGGGGATAATGAGACGTTGTATATCTTCAATCACCCCGCTGAGTATGGTTTATCCATAAAGCAGTGTTTGGAATGCATTGAGGATGTTTCGCGACTGCATGAGATAAGCGCTGTTGAGGTATCTCATCATGGATTCTATATGGCCAAGTATGATTGCGATATAATCCCTTACCCAAAAGTGGCAACGGACGATTCACATGCCAGACAAGGCTGTGGCAGGGCCTGGATCGAGATGGATTGCGAAGCGGATAAAGATTCTATTCTTAGACAGATAAAGAAAGGGATATTCAAGTATTGCTTTGTCAGAGGACAGAACATGACTAATGAATTGCTTAATAATTTTAAAGGGAGTTATGAGCAATGAAAAAGGTTGGTATATGTGCGGTGGCACAGCATAGGATTGAAGGCAACATTTGGTACAAGCGTTTCCAGGATATGTTGCTGGATATTCTCGAAGATCTGCAGGAACAAACCGGATTTAGCTTTGGTGACGATGGCGCGGAGAGCATAGTAACCTGTTCCGACGATTTTTTCGATGCCAGAACTATATCAAATAATGCCGTAAGCGATGTAGTTGGAGCGCATCACAGGGGTGAAAAAAAAATAGCACAGGAAGGGCTTAACGGTATTGGATATGCCATGGCCACAATCCTGTCCGGACATGATGATGTCATATATTTAGCAGGACACTGCAAGGAGTCCCAAGCCGCCAGCAGGAACCAAATAGCGAACATGGCCTATGATCCGTTCTATTGCCGTTGCCTGGGGCTCGATTACCTTAATTCAGCAGGACTGCAGGCCAGGGCATACATGGAGAAAACCGGGATCACGCAAGAACAGCTTGCCAAGGTGGTTGTAAGGGCGCGCCAATGGGCTTTTAGGAACCCTTATGCCAATGAGAAAACGATGCTTGATCTCGGTGATGTAATGTATTCTCCCGTACTTTGTGACCCCATTAGAAGCCTGCATGCCTATCCGGTATCGGACGGCGCGGTGGCAATGCTTCTTGCGTCTGAAGAAAGGGCTTATGAATTCACGGAAAATCCGGTCTGGATAACCGGTTTTGGGAACTGTATGGACAATTATTTCATGGGCAGACGTGATCTGGCCAGTAGCTTTGCTTTGAAAAAGGCCGCTGAGCGAGCCTATCAAATGGCCGGTATTAAAGAGCCGCGTAAATCGGTCGATTTAGTGGAAGCAATGGACTGTTACGCCTATCAGCAACCTATGTGGATTGAAGGTTTGGGGTTATGTGACCCGGGTGAGGGGGGCCGCTTTATCGATGAATATGGTCCGGCCAAGTTTAATGTTAATCTCTCTGGTGGTATGCTGGCTGGCAGGCCTCTGATGATTGGAGGTCTATATGGGGTAGCTGAGGCGGTTCTTCAGCTTAAGAGTCAGGCTGGTGAGCACCAGGCATCTGATGTGAATTGTGCTGTTGTCCAGAGTACGACCGGTGGGGCGGGACAGTTCCAAACGGTTGTTATCTTGGAAAGATAAGGTGCCATAATGACAAAAAAGAAGAATAGAAACGTGGGTATTATTGGAATCGGACAGACCGAATACTCCAGCCACAAAGAAAACCAGAACCAGCCCGAGATGATCAACGAGGCGGTAAGGGCAGCGCTCGCCGATGCCAACATAACTCTGGACCAGATAGATTGTGTCGTTCATGGAAACATGGAGCTGTTTGAAATGGTGCATCAACCTGACATGTGGCATGTGCTGGGGACAGGTGCTCTGGGTAAGTCACAATTCAGGATTACAACGGGCGGCACCACTGGTATGACCATCGTTTGCGCAGCAGATAACCTTGTAGCCTCAGGTATGTATGACGTGGTCATGGCAATAGGATTTGAGAAACTGCAGGAGGCGGGAAGCACCACCGGTGGTATAACAAATATGGCTGATCCCTTATGGTATAGACATTTGCAAACCGGTGCTTTGACGAGCACTTCAGCTAACGTTACGATTGATGAGTTCGGTGAAGAGCGGGCGAGAAGGGCTGCAATGAAGTATCGTATTATGATGGATAAACATGCAAGCCTCAACCCAAGAGCGCACAGAAGATTTGGACTTGAGTACGAACAGATGGAGGACCTTATTAAGAATTCGCCACCGCTTGTTGGAGAATTGCGCCTTATCCACATGTGCTCGCAAAGTGATGGAGCATGCGCTATGATATTAGCTTCAGAAGAAAGAGCAAAAAAATTCAGCAAAAAGCCGGTTTGGATTAGAGACCACATTGCTGTTCACCGCGAAGAAACCGTATCGAATACTTATTCCTCCGATCTTTGCGAACCTTCTCACCGCGTTGCGGCCAGGAAACTATTTGCCCGGAATAATATCAATAATCCCATCGAATATTTTGATGTTTTCGAGATGTATGACCCATCATCATGGTGGGGTCTGGAATGGTTGCGTTTTTTCTTCCTCCTTGAGGGAGACGAGCATATCAGGATGATTGAAGAAGGGGATTGGGACCTCGACGGGAAGATGCCTATCAACCCTTCGGGTGGAGTAACCGCCAGCAACCCCATCGGCGCAACCGCAATGATAAGGCCGGCAGAAGTTGCACTTCAAATCAGAGCAGAGGCAGGGCCACATCAACTTAAGCGGGAAGTCAAACACGGGTTGGCTTCAGCCTTTGGCGGAGTTATGTGGACCGAATTAATGATACTTGAAAAAAACCTGAATTGGTAGGTGGTGTGATTATGGATGAAAATATACCTAATACTCAGGCGGAAGAGCTAATTTCTGTTCAAGTAGTAAACTCTATCGATTACCGTTTTGCCACTGGGCCAATGATGGGCAAGTGGTTTCAAGGTTTAAGGGAGAAAAAGTTCTACGCCACGAAGTGCCCCTCGTGCGGTCGTACTCAAACCCCACCCAGGGGATGTTGCGCGATATGCGTTGTAAGATCCGAGAAATTTGTCGAAGTTGGTCCCAAAGGCACCGTTGTAAACTATGACATTGCGTACTATGCAAGTCCTGACCCGCTGACCGGTACGGTACGCTCCACTCCTTATGCAACGATTTTTGTGAAGATGGACGGGGCCGTTAACGAATACTTTAGTCATGGATTTAAACCCGGGGATATTCCCATGCTCGAGCGCGGGGTGAGAGTAAGGCCGGTGTGGAATGAGGTAAGAACCGGGGGTATTGAAGATATGCTCTACTTTGAGATTGATGATTAAAGGGGGTTGACTATGAATGCATTCAGAAATGAGAAAAGCAAAGACTGCTTCGTAGTACCTGGAAAGATGGCTCTTCCCAACCAGTATTTCGCCGGCAGAGTGGGATCGAAGTTCATTATAGCCTTGCGGGATTCAAAAAAGATACTTGGTGTAAAATGTCCGAAGTGCGACGAGGTTTATGTTCCGCCCGTGGAATATTGTGAGAGGGATTTCACGAAAATTGATGAGAATTGGGTTGAACTTGGTGATGAGGGAATTATTTCAGGATTCACAATTGTGAATTACAACGATACACATTTACCTAGAAAAGCGCCATATATCCTCGCCTTAATCAAAGTGGACGGGGCAGATACGCCTTTCGCTCACATTGTTGAAGGAATCGAACCGGAACGAGTTAAAACCGGTTTGCGGGTCAAGGCCGTTTTTGCGAGCAAAACAACAAACACCATACTGGATATAGATCATTTTGAACCGGTCGAGGTATAGGAAAGGGTACCACGAAGTTAGAAACCGGATTAATGTCAGAGATGCAAATTCGAAAAGCCACCTCAAATGTTCTATTCAAGGAGGCATGTGCCATGAGTGATCCGACCATGTTAGACAGAACCTTTCAAATCATAATGAAACGAATGGTGGAAACCGGTCTGGCTCCTCACTACACCGACATTGCCGGCGAGTTAGGCCTCAGCATGGAAGATGGCCGAAAGGCCGTGCACGACCTGTTTGCAGCAGGTATTCCGGGATGGCTGTTTCCCAATACAAGCTTGATTACCTCCTTCGCCCCGTTCAACAACTTACCCACTCACTACGCGATTTCTGTGGACGGTCGGCAGAAGTGGTTTGGCCAGTGAGGCTTCGAATCGCTGGCGGTCTGCTGGCTTTTTCCAGGTAAGACTGTTCGCATCGATTGCCCATGTCTGGACTGCGGACTCCCCATTACCATAGAGATTCGAGACGGGAGAATACTTCATGCCGATCCGGAAGGCATCACCGCCTATGTGGCGGTTCCTTTGTGGAAATGGCGGGACGACATTGCGTATTCCTGAAGCACAATGAATCTCTTCCGGGCGGAAGATCATATTCACAGTTGGGCGCAATTCAAAGAAGGTACTGAGGAAGGAATAATATCTCTTGAAGATTTGTTGAAACTCTTCTCCGGGAGCTATTTCCGCAAGCGTCTTGATCCGGATTGGGTGTCCCGAAGTGGAGAATACTTGAAGGAATGGGTCGCAACGCTTATCGGAATGGGTAAATCCGGCCAATTCTGGCGTAGACCGAAATAAGGAAATAAGAAAGGCGACTCTATCCTTTGGCGTCCAGCCGCACTGGAGATTGCAAATGAACCTGTTCGAGCAGTTCCTGGGTAGGGCATGCGATGGATGTCTGCTGTGTCGATACGCAAGGGAGAATCCTGAAACTGTAACGGGAAGAATCATGTCCTGGCATGGCAATTGGTGTCCGGCTTGGAAGGCACAGAAGAAGATTGAACATGAACGGCAGCAAGTGGCAAAGAGGCTGCGTAACTCCCGAAAGGACTTAAGGAAGAAAAGGTAAGAATCTCTTTGGCAGGCCCATGAACGTGGCGGGGAACTTAGACTTGTGAATATAAATAATGTCTGAAGGAGCGGAATCAAAACGAACAGGCGACTTACCCTGATCTATTGGAAGAGCGATAAATTCTGGCTCGGCAGGCTTCTTGAGTATCCCGAAATCATGACGCAGGGCGAAACGCTCGAAGAGCTTGAAGAGAATATCAAGGACGCCTGCCTCCTCTTCAGCTAACTTATCGTTTCGTAGCAAGAAGCCATCCGATCCATTCTACCAAACTTCCGGATATGCCATTGTTGTATACAATTCCTCCAGTTTAACCTTGTGGGCTTTCTCCATTCTGGCCAAAGTCAGGAACATTTCTTTTTGATCCGGACTGGTGCTGGCGTTGGCCAGTCCCTGGTACATCTCCATAGCCTCCTCTTCTTCCTTCATCGCGAGACCGATGGCATCAGCAGGCTTCATATCTATAGACGGTTTCGGCCTTTCGACGGTTTGGGCCACCTTGTAATCGGTGACCTCGGCAAAATGGAGGGGTTTTGCTCCGGTTAGGAAACCTTCCAGGAAAATTTTGTGTTTTTGCTCCTCTTCAGCCAGTTCGGAGAATATTTGTCTTAAGCTGATATCTTTAGTTTTCTCGCAAATGCTTTTGTAGAATTCGTGCGCGGCTATCTCGCTTGCAATCGCCATTGCCAGAACCTTCTTGTATTCTTCAATCGTCATCCCGTCTCCTTTTGAGATTTTAATTGGAATGAAAAAAATGCCGATCCCCTAAGCGGATAGCTAACCGGGAATGTACCGGTGCAACAAGGGCGAACGGTAATCGGTCGATGCCGGGACCGAATATTGCCCGCGAAAAAGACCGGAACGTCAAGACCGGATATCGTATTATCTCATCTTCCAGACAGGGCCGCAAGTGGTATGCAGTCGGGGTGGCATGCAGTCAGGGCCTTTGGGGCAGGCTGCCTGTTTTTTCCCTCAGTCCTCAGTCCTCAGTCCTCAGTACTCATTACTTTCAGGTCGTTTCGGCACACACCGTTCAGCACCAATATTACTCAAGTGAGAAAAACATGCAGAATTCGCAGAAATCTGAAATTTTGGCGAGTTCACTCTGCGGACCGGAAAAGGACAAGCCTATTTCCGTTGCTTCGCCGCAGTTGATCGGTCTGCTCCTCAGGACTTCCGCTTTGAGCTCGTCAACGACTTTGTCATTAGGCAGGCTGAATCCCAGGAGGACCCTCATTCCCTTTTTCATGATCGTTTTCGATTGCAGGATCAGGCGACACCCCCCCTGGCTTACATCCGCCATGTCTGCGGAAAGCCAGTTAGGGGAGCCGAAAACGGCCAGTTTCGTTTCGATATTGACCTTGATCCTGCGATATTTCCTGATCCGATGGACTTCTGCTTCTTTGGGATATTCTATGCAAACGATATCGTCTGACACATGGCACCGGCACCGGCTGGTAAAGTTATATCGGTTTTCTTCGTTGAAATAGGCGCACTCGAAATCATGATCGAAAATAGGCAGGAGCCTGTCGTTAATCACCACGACGGGCTCCTTGATCAGAATGAGGTTACCGTGGTCCGCGCCTAAGATCCTGGATTTGGCCCTGTGCGCGGAGACGGCCAGGGACCTCACGATTATTTCGTCGTCTATTCTAAGAGGAATTCTTGTCACCTTGCCTCTCCCTCCATAAGAGACCCTATTTTTGACTCCGCCATCAAACTGATTGCCCGCCATGGTTTCAGTCCGAACTACGTCGGATACCGGATAGATCGGCATAAACATGAAAAAAATGAGTGGAGTCTTCGCGAAGATGGCAGGCCGGGCGGCATCCCGGATGGACAAAGGGGTCTCTCACACTCACATGTGCATGTCGATGGAATTTCAGGAAACCAAATAAAATGAAAAAAGAATATTGCTACGTACAACCTTGAAAGCTAAGATTGAAGGAGCAGGGAGATCGATCTTTTGCCCCGTGCACTGATTCAAGTATGTCTAAGTTGACAACAAGAATTGGAGTATTCGATGAAAGAGGATTGTCCGAGCGCGACCGCCCTGCGAGTCGCGATGCATCGCGCCGCACACCAGGTCCTCGATGACCCCAGGATATTCGACGATCCTCTTGCCCTTCGTATTCTGAACGCGAAAGACGGACCGCCATTTGATCAAAGGCGTCCCGATGAATCCCTCATATCACGAGGGACCAGGGCTTTTGTCGCCGTTCGTAGCCGATATGCTGAAGACCGACTCCATATCGCCGTCGACCGGGGCGTCCGCCAGTACGTTGTTCTAGGGGCCGGCCTCGATACTTTCGCCTATCGTAACCCTTACCCGGAAGGCGTGCTGCATGTGTTCGAGGTAGATCATCCGGCGACCCAGAGCTGGAAGAGCGCGCGCATTGAAGATGCTGTAATTCCGATCCCGCCCACCCTCACTTTCTCGCCCGTGGACTTCGAAAACCAGACTCTCGTGGAAGGGCTGCTCGACGCGGGCTTCGATACAGGCGTGAGCACTTTCTTTTCGTGGCTCGGAGTGACTATGTACCTGTCTAATCCTGCGATCATGGAAACTCTTGGATTCGTCGCGTCGATGCCGTCAGGCAGCGCGATAGTGTTCGATTATACCCTTTCGCCGTCCCTGCTCGATCCAAAAGAACGCCGGGTTTTCGATATCATGGCGCTTTACGTGGCCCGGACGGGCGAGCCTTTTCAGACTACCTTCGATCCTTCCATTCTCCAAAGCACTCTCGCGGCTATGGGCTTCGGGCATACCGAGGACCTGGACCTTGCTGCGATAAATGGCCGCTACTTCTATGGCCGAACTGACGGATTGAAGGTCGGGGGTTTTTCCCGCCTGATGAACGCCCGAGTTTGAGCGGCAAGCGACATCTGCCAAAAATTAAGACTTTAAGGATAAAGTTAAGTATGGAATCGGAGAAAAAGTAAATGGGAAATCCATCGTCTCGAATGCTCATGTGCAACGCCGAAGAAAGAACCACATTGATGTGGGTCGCACTCGGCGTCGAATTTGCCGACATGGTGATTCTCAATGCTTCCGTGCTCAATGTATACACCGGTGAGATCCTGGAAAACTGCCCTGTCAGCATCAAAGGAAAATGGATCGCCGCTGTGGGACCCGATGCAGCATCGTCTATAGGTGAATCTACGCTGGTCCTGGATGCTGCCGGAAAAACCCTCGTGCCGGGTCTGATAGACGGACATACTCATATGTGCTTCCAGACTGTGGAAACCATAGCGCCATATCTAATCAAAGGAGGTACCACCACCATTATTGCAGAGACTATGGAATTCTTCCCGGCGGCGGGCTACGAGGGGATCATGGAGTTCCTCGATTCCACGAAAAATCAGCCCATAAAAGTGATGATTACCGCCCCGGCCATGATATCCATCAGCAAGTCTTTAAACGGCCTTTCACACAACGTCATGGAAAGGCTGCTTGAAAGGGATGAAATTGTCGGCGTGGGGGAGACTTACTGGCATGCGGTGCTTCAATCGCCGGAAGCCGTTGTCCCGTCGTTTCAGGACGCCGTCAATCGCGGTAAGCCCATGGAAGGACACTCTGCGGGGGCAAAGGGCAGGAAATTAGCCGCTTATGCCGCTGCCGGCTTCTCCTCATGTCACGAGCCGATTACCATGGAGGAGGCCATAGAGCTGTTGCGGCTCGGGTTCTATGTCATGTTGAGGGAAGGAAGTATTCGAAAAGATCTCGAAGAACTATCCAGGATCGGCCAGGCCGGCGTGGATTTGAGAAGACTCATTCTGGTGACTGACAGTGTCGAGCCCGGAGAACTGGTCAAGAAAGGCTATCTTGAGGTTGTTGTGCAAAAGGCCATCGCCTGTGGGTTCGATCCCGTCAGCGCCATTCAGATGGCCACGCTCAATGTGGCTGAACATTTCGGCCTCGACGGCGCCATAGGAGGCATCGCGCCCGGAAGGTGCGCCGATATACTTGTGCTTCCCGACGCAGGGACCATTGCACCCGAGGCGGTCATCAGCAACGGCCGTATTGTTTTCAAGGATGGAGAACTGCTTGCGAGGCCACGAAAACACCAGTATTCCGATAGGTGCATGAAAAGCATCAGGCTGGACAGGATCCTTAGACCATCAGATTTTGACATTTATGTCGACGAAGCTCCCGATGGTCCGATCGCCGCCGTCCCGCTCTCTTCCGGGGACGGGGAGACGAACCGATCCACCATGTCTTCTCATATCTCTCCGGGAGATGGCAGGGTGAAGGTCCGGATTATAGAGATGGTAAGCGATCTGGTGACAAAGGAATTCCAGGCGGGCGTTTTTCCCGTCGCGGGAAAGATCACCGTGGATTTAGAGCAGGATATCGCTAAGGTGGCTGCGATAGAATGCAGAAATGGTCCCGGCCTCTCATTTGTCGGGCTTATAAAGGGGTTCGGAATAAAGAGAGGCGCTATCGCTTCCAGTGACGCCTGGGACTCCTCGGACATTGTCGTGGTAGGCGCCGATGAAGAAGACATGGCCCTGGCGGTCAACCGGATCCGCGAGTTGCAGGGCGGCGTAATTGTCTGTGAAGATGGGAAGATAATCGCTGAAGTGCCGCTGCCAATTTTTGGAGTACTCTCGGACCTTGACATGGAACAGCTTGCCGAAAGGCTCGAATTGGTGAGGCAGGCGGCAGGCGCCCTCGGTATTCCCTTTGGCGACCCGGTGCTTTCAATCAACACACTGACAGGTGCGGCGATTCCCCACCTCAGGATCTGCGAGGAAGGCCTGGTAAATCTGAAAGACGGAAAAACCCTCACTCTGCAGGTGTATTGACGCGCCAAGCCGGCAAGGTGACGGGCCGGGGAGTTTTTCAATGCGGAAACGGAGACCGAAATGGGCGCGGCGGTACGTCCCCGGGGTAGATGTCGGCCCCGTACGATGACTGATCTATTCTCGCCGGCCGGGGTTTTACGTCGAAAAGGGACCTGATCACGGGGGTCCTCCTGACGATTTCGTAGAGCGCGAAGGTGGAGGGATAGGCAAATGCAATGATGACGAGGCACTTCAGCCAGACATTCAAGTCGTCCTTCGCTATGAAATAGGCCGCTACACTAATCGGGAGGAGGTGGAAGACGTAGAGGGGAAACGAGGCATTGTTGAGATAGAGGTAGAAGCGGCCGTTACGGTTCAAAAACCGCCTGGCGTATCCCAGAACTGAAAATACCCAGGCAAAGACCATGAGGGTATTGTATGCCGGATAAATACGGCTAATCATAGATCCGATCCAGGATCGTCCGAGACTTGCCGCCACCAGGAAAAGTAAAGTTCCCAAAACGAGCGAGAACACCCTGATCCGTTCAAGGTTTTCGAGTATCCTGCCATTTACGGCAAACAAATAACCATAGAGGAAGAGTGCCAGATAGAGCGTGAAGTTCGCCCAGTCCCAGACGAGGTTCTGTAAACCGGGGAAAAGAGGGCGAAGCAGCGTTTCGGTGAATATTGAAGGAATAACGAGGAAATATACCCACAAGCCTCTTTCCAGAATTGAGGAAGCGGTTGCGACTCGCGCGCAGGTCTGTTCCCGGGACATTCGCACGAACAGAGGCCGCAGGATCAATGTGAAAACATACAGATAGGCGAGAAACCACAGATGCCACCAGGAAAAGTTCCCGCGAGGATATGGCGCGCTGGTAAAGAAAACCGGATAGAACTGAAGGATACTCCCGTGAAACGAGCCTATGAAGAGCGCTCGCAGGTATGACATTGGAACACAGACCAGAAGCATGCCGGAAAGGAGCGGCCTCAGTAATTTCGCGCGCCTTTCTTTCGCGTATTCCTTTGGCGTCCTGTATTGAAGGGCGTAGCAGGACGCAGCCCCGGATACCACAAACAGGACCGGCATGATCCATATCGATAGAAACCAAAGGCCAATATGCATGGCAGGCACGGACTGTTGATGCCTGATAACGGGATCTCCGCCACCGGCGAACGTCAGCACGCTGTGGAACGGAACGAGCAGAAGTATTACCCCAATTCTGATCCAGTCAAGGTAGTAAGCCCGGTTGTCCCGAATCATTCTCCTTCCTCTCCTTCAATGAGCGGGTCCATTTTACCTCTGAGCTCTTCGGAACGCAAACAGGTTCCGGGCGAGAGCATGCTGAACGGGAACGACCGATAAGGGTGGTCGCGTTTCTTCATTTTTGAGCTTTGTGCGAAGCGTTCCAAATCCCGGAAACGTTTTGGCAGGGCTTCCGATAACTGCTTGACTCGCCGGACGTGTCTTATTAAATGAAGAATATCCTGCCGGGGTCGGCGGGGCATACATTCCGGCAGGAGGTCGAAGGTGAAATTTCCGGAGTCGGTCACTATCGTCGAGGTAGGACCTCGAGACGGTCTTCAGAGCGAACCGAACTTTGTTCCCACTGATGAAAAGATCAAATTGATAGAGTGTCTTTCGGACGCCGGATTGAGGCGCATCGAGATTACGTCTTTCGTAAATCCGGAGGCCATTCCCCAATTGAGAGACTCGGAGAAAGTGGCGATGGGTGTGCGAAAAAGGCCGGGGATCAGATATTCGGCTCTGGTGCCCAACTACAAGGGGCTGGAGCGGGCGATCGAAGCACGGATGGACGAGATAGCTCTTTTTGTTTCGGCCTCCGAGACGCACAACCTAAAAAATGTCCGAATGCCGATCAGCAGGTCTTTGAGCGGTTTTCGGCAAATAGCCGAAATCGCTCTTAACCACGGGATACGGATAAGAGGATACGTTGTGACTGCCTTCGGGTGCGAGTATGAGGGCAGGGTGCCTCCGGAAAAAGTAGAACAAATAGCCGGGGAGTATATTGCGATGGGTGTCCGGGAAATATCGCTGGGAGACACTACCGGAATGGCCAATCCGGTTATGGTGCGCCAAATGATTCGAAGGCTCAAACCGTTTCTTGGCGAAACTGCGCTGGCGCTGCACTTTCATGACACCCGGGGAACCGGCATAGCCAATGTTGTGGCTGCAATTGAAGAGGGCGCCAGGATATTTGACTGTTCTGTGGGTGGCCTCGGTGGCTGCCCTTTTCCTCGAATGGCTTCAGGAAATGTGGCAACGGAGGACCTGGTCGGCATGTTGCACGAGATGGGAATCGACACCGGGATCGATATCGATTCGCTGATCGAATGTGCTCGTTACGCAAAACAGATCGCGAAAAGAGATCTCCCAAGCCGTCTTATCGGCGCAGGAAGAGTAAACTGGCACGGACAACCGTAGCAATCCGGCAGGAATCCCGGGAATATCCCTCCCCGGAATTCCCACATTGCAAAAGTCACTCCTGCCTCGATATATATTTCATCATACTTATTCTGAAATCCATTAACTTTTTTATTGAATCTCCCGAATATATTTCAACGGCATGCTGGGGAAGACCCCGACAGGAAATTTGCAGATTTCGGATGAACCCGAAAAACGGGCTCAAGTTTGCAAGTGCGCGGCTGCTGATGCGATACAAGAGGAAACGGTACTAGATATGAATCCATGGCTGATTCGGAGAACAAAGCTGGGCGATGAGATCGGTGCTGAGAAAACAGAGACCCTGGATTCGCTTTGCGAGTTAATAATTGAAGAACTTAAGAATTTTTCAGCAACCCATCAAAGTGTTTCCTCGTCCAGGCTTCACGAAGCGCTTTCGAGTAAGCCGGAGATCCATGAGTTTATCGTAACAAAAGATCATATTAGTAATCTGAAAGACGGATATATCAATATCCTGAATTACTTAAAAGATGCTCTAGGTAATCAATATACTGAGCAATTAAGTGAACTAGTTGCCAAGACTAATGCAATTGATAAGTTAACGAATCTTAGTAACGTTCTTGATGACATCGTCAAGCTGACATGCGCATGTATTTCTCATTTTAAGGCAAAAAATACAACTCTTGCAAGACTGATGTTTGATATAGGTTCACAACTGGTCGAGGTTGAAAAGTCATGCGTTGGTCTGATTGAAAATACAACACTTACTCATCTCGCAAATGATTCTTTTAATAATATGTTGGAGTTGCAAATAAATGAACTCGAAACATCCGCTGGATCCTGCGAGAATGTGACCGAAGTCGAAAAAATTGTAAGCACCAAACTGAAAATTATCAAATCAACCTTGGAGAAGAAAAAGACCGAAGACGAATCCAGGGAGCAGTTGTTTGAGTCAACGGTCGGGACTCTGAAAGATAATATCGAGCAAATGCAGAAGAGGTTGGATCGGGACCAGAGGCGCAGGGAACATCTCGAACAGGAAATCTTGACCGATCCGCTGACTGGGATCTCCAATCGCAGGGTAATAGAGCGTCGCATCAAGAAGGAATTAAACAGATACAGACGCCGGCAGGAAGTATTTTCTCTAATTTTCATGGACATCGACGATTTCAAGAAAGTCAATGACACTTATGGTCATTCTGTCGGTGACAAATGCATACGGAGTTTGGTCAAAAGGATCAGACAGGTATTGCGCGCAACCGATCTCATGGCACGCTACGGCGGCGATGAATTCGTTGTTTTATTAACCGGAACTGAGATCAAAGCTGCTGAAACGGTAGCCGACAAATTGCGCGACGCCATTTCTAAAACTTACTTCATATATAGAAATTCTGAAATACAAATCACGTTAAGCATCGGAGTGACGCAAGTAGTAGATGCGGACGACTGTCCTGAAAAAATTCTATCCAGGGTGGATTCAGGTCTCTATGAAGCAAAAAATCGAGGAAAAGACCGAGTTGTCGTGGTTTAGCGTGCGGGGCGATAACGAGTTGAAATCCTCCGCGGTACCGATAAGGTGAATTGAGAATGGGAAAGAGCACGATGAAGAGACTAAAACTGCGATTGGGAGCGAGAATAGGCCTGGGATTCGGAGTTCTTATCCTGATATCGCTTGCCCTGGGGGGTATTGCGGTTTGGAACATGAAGGCCGTTCAGGCCACCTCCGCGAAGCTGGCGATGCAGTTTGTCCCCAGGGTCGAGTTATTTGGGGAGTTGGAGCGGAATTTCCTGGAGGCCATGCTGGGAATAAACCTGTATGGATATACTCAGGAAGGCAAATTTCTGGACCAGGGGAAAAAAGCGCTGCTGGAAGTGAAAAAGAACCTCGAGGAGGGGAAAAACCTGGCTGCCAAATTCTCGGGAGAGGTCGAATTTCAGGCGGAAATGGGAAAGACTCTTTCGAAAGTGGAAGAATTCGAAAAGCAGGTGAACGAACTGTCGGTGCGTAACTATAATTTGAAAAGCATCCGCGAGCAGTTGATGGAAGCTGACGAGTTCTTCCTGACTAATATCGGCCGATTTGTTTCAAGCCGGATAGAAAAGCTCAAGACTGAGACGGAAAGTGGAGGAGAAGCCGGTAAACTCCAGGATCTCTTCATGGAGATATCCCTGGCAAATGAGGTCATCGGCCTGGGCGAGCAGGTAATCAGGGTGGCATGGAATGCACAGGCCGAACGCGATATGAAGCTGTTAGGAGCAGCGGGAGAGTTATTCGCCAAAATCGATAAGAAACTTGACGCTGTCAAGGCCATCACAGACAAGAATGCCGACAGCAGCCAGGTTGGAAACATAAAAACTGCCGCTATCCTGTACAAAGGAGCCGTTAATGAGCTGAGCGGCAATTGGTCGATTGTCGAACAGCTCAATGACAAACGTCGAGTGAATGGAAACGAGGTCGTGGGCCTCACCAAAGGCGTTCATGGTGCGGGCCTGAGCGTTACGAAGGCTGCGGCCGATCTGGCGGTAAAGAAATTGTCACTATCCTCGATGATCATGGCAGGCGGTCTACTGATAGCGATCTTACTGGGGACGGCAACCGCCATCTTCATCACGCGCGGCATTACAAAGCCGATAAAAAGTGTTGTGGGAGGTCTTTCAGAGGGTGCCAAACAAGTGACGACGGCTTCGTCCCAGGTGTCGGCATCAAGTCAATCCTTGGCCGATGGAGCATGCCAACAGGCGTCATCCCTCGAGCAAATAGCGGCAACTCTTGAAGAAATAGGCTCGATGACGAGACAAAATGCCTCTAATGCCGACCATGCCGACAGCATGATGAATGAGGCAGGAGGTGCAGTTCGCAAAGCAGCCGACTCCATTACCCGGATGACGATTTCCATGCAGGAGATCTCCAGAGTGGGCGAGGAGACCTCCAAAATCGTAAAGAGCATAGAAGAAATCGCCTTCCAGACCAATCTGCTTGCGCTCAACGCTGCTGTCGAGGCGGCAAGGGCGGGATCAGCCGGAGCAGGATTTGCCGTTGTAGCTGAAGAAGTGCGCAATCTTGCAATGAGAGCCGCCGAGGCGGCAAAAAATACGGCCGAAATGATCGAGGGGACCATAAAGAAAGTAATAGAAGGCGGTGAACTAGCTGAAAGCACGTCCGGCGCTTTTTCCGAGGTAGTCGACATCACCACGAAGATGGGCGGACTGGTCACCGAGATTTCCGCTGCTTCCAGGGAGCAGGCGCTGGGAATCGACCAGGTGAGCCATGCCATTGCTCAGATCGATACGGTAGTTCAGAGCAATGCCACCAGCGCTGAAGAAAATGCGGGCGCCTCTGTGAAAATGAATGTCCAGGCGCAGAAAATGAAGGAATTTGTCCTAAATCTCGAGAACTGGTCGGCAGAAATGTGACAGCCCGGGACAAAAATCAAAAAAGTTCTCACGCGAAGGCGCGAAAGCATTCGACAAGGGAGCGGGTCAGTCGGGCCCGCGAGCTTGGTTTCCAGTCGCTCATTAGAGAAAATGATCCTCTCCATGGTTTTCGAGCGTCCCCAAGTTTAGGGACGTCAAAAGCTTTCTCCAAAATTCCTTTCCTGAGCCTTTTGCAAAACGTCACGAGCAGATCGGAATAAGGATCGACTGGAAACCACTCATGCGGACACTCCTCACTTGTTCCATTGTCATTCCAGGCGCAAGCAAGCGAGGAAGCGAGGTGTACATTTGAGTACATTGAGCTTCCGAGCGAGCGGATTAAGTGCCGCAGGCCGGCTCCGCAGTAGTTTTGCAAGAGGCTCTCCTAATTCCTCATTGCCTTATCATTCGGCTTTTCTTTTGCCGCAGAAAAGCTTAATGAAATCGAAGCAACGGAAGCGGGAATTAGATGATACAGCAAAAAGTGGGACAGCGACCATCAGATGAGACTCGAAATGAAATCAAGGCGGGCTGCAGTGCTCTCATTTGCCGTTATTGCAGCCTGCATCATAAGTTATGAAGTTTTTGATATCCGGGCGGCCGAATTTTGCGCCTCGGTCGATTACAGGATCAAAGAGATCTTCGAATTGACGACCCGGCTTGGATTATCCACGCCCTACCTTGTAGCCGCACTGGCCGGATTTATTTACCTTCATTTCATTAAGAAGAACGAAATCCTTGCAAACGCGGCGGCCTTTCTGTTCGCGGCCGTGGCACTCTCGGGGATCGCGAACGACCTGCTAAAGCTGCTCGTGGGCAGAAGCAGGCCCGGACTCCTGTTTTCACAGTGCATATACGGGTTCAAACCATTTACGGACCAATATTATTATTCCTCGTTCCCGTCAGGGCATGCGAATACCATAGCGGCCGTCTGTTACGGATTGAACATCGTTACAGGCCGCTTTAAGTTTATGCTGCTGAGTGTTGCTTTGGCCGTGACGGCGAGCCGGGTCGTAGTGGGCGCCCATTTCCCAAGCGACGTATTATTTGGAGCCTACGTGGGAATCGTCGTAACTGAACTTCTAGCTGAGGCTTTTGAGAAAAAAGGAGTTGAAATTGCCTTTCCAGAACATAGGGGACATTGATCTCTATTATGAGATTCACGGGGATGGATTTCCCCTCCTTTTCATAACCGGCCTTGCCGGGTGCACTCATTCATACGATGAACAAATTTCTTTTTTCAGGCAACATTACAGGTGCATCGTTTTCGACAACAGGGGGGCCGGACAGTCAGATAAACCCGGGGGACCGTATACGGTAGCCGGGATGGCCGAGGACGCACTCCGCCTGCTGGACCGGCTTCAGATCGAAAAGGCCCTCATATTCGCCCTTTCCATGGGCGGAATGATTGCTCTCGAGCTGGCAAGGATTGCTTCAATGAGGTTGGAGGCCTTGGTGCTGGGATGCACCCACGCGGGCCGGAAATCTCGCGTTTCGCCTTCACCGGAAACTATGGCGCTCCTGACGGACACTGCCGGGCTTAGCCGCGAAGAAATCCTTTGGAAACAGACTCCTCTGTTCTTCAGCGATAGATTCTGTGCCGAAAACTCCAAAACGATAGAAGAATATTACCGCATGCTGCTAACGACGCCCGTTCAGCCAGAGTACGCATATCAGGCTCAAATGAGAGCGATCGACGGGTTCGACTGCACGGACGCCCTGGCGGAGATCCGTAACCCGGCACTTATCGTGACCGGGACTGAAGACATTCTGATTCCACCTGCAAATTCAACCTACCTTGCCCGGCATCTTCCAAATGCCGAATTGATCGTCATACCCGGAGCGGGGCACGCGCTGCACGTCGAATGCCGGGATTTTTTAAATCATGCTGCTCACAGTTTCTATCAGAAGCATTTTTCCAGGTAGCAAGAAGCGGGGAGCGGGGAGCAAGCGGACCCTCAATGGGTTTCGGGTCCCGTGCTATATGCATAAGGCGCTGTAACGCTTATAGTCCGGCGCCCGATCTCTCGGTGAGGGCGCACCGGTTTGCCTGCTTCCTGCTGCTTGCTGTTTGCTTCCAGTTCATCTAATGACTCTGCACCCTTAGAACCTGAGTTTTAAGGAAAGATGTTAGCTTTGCACAGAGTTCCCGTTCTGCACCCCAATAGAAATGATCGACGCCCGAAAGCGATTCCAGTATCACCGGCATGGTTTTGGGCCGGCTGGACAGCCAATTTTTGAGAGACTGCGGAGAGCAATAATCATCTTTGTCTCCAGCGATGATGAGGGCCGGCGCGGCAGGCAGCTCGAGCCCTTCAAAAGAAATAAAATCCAACGGCGGCGATATCAGAATCAGCGAATCGGGGCGAAGACCCATCCGGATGGCCTCCATCGTTGCCCATGCTCCATATGAGTAGGCGGCAAAATCAATTCGACCTGCGGACCTGGCTTTGATGAATTCTGAGATCGCGATCAAGTCAAGGGCATCTTTTTGGCCCTGCGCCGGTTTTCCTCCGCTTGCGCCTGTCCCCCTGAAATTGAAGCGCAGGGTCTCCCATCCGAGACCGGCAAACTTTTGTCGCACGGCTTCGACTACGTTATTTTGCATATTGCCTCCATAGAGCGGATGAGGATGAGAAACAATTACATTTCGGCCAATCCTCCCCTCTTCCAGGAGCCCTTCCAAGATTATTTCGCCGCTCTCAACCGGTATGCCAATATGTTCCTCCGCCATCTTTTCTCCTTATCTGGTATTCTTTGTGCACGGACACTAGCTCGCGAACGCCTTTCCCGTCGGCATTGAATTGATTATATTGCCTACGCATATACAGCGACAGTGGTTTTTACCAGGAGAAGTCGGATGCCGCTCTTTAAATCTGCTCTTGCGCTTAGCGGAGGATCAGCCAGGGCACTCTCACATCTGGGAGTGCTCCAGGAGGTCGAGCGCAGAAAACTGAAGTTCGACCTGATAGTCGGGACGAGCATGGGGTCCATAATTGGCGGTCTCTACGCCTGCTTTGGGAACTCCACAAAGGTCATAGAGAGCCTGAAAACCTTTTTCGAGAGCAAACCGTTCCTTAAAGCGGCCTCCGACGCGGTCGATGAGGATGCGGTTTTTATCAGTCCCGACGGCTTTTTCAACCGGTTTATATGGCTGTTCAGGCAAGGGGTGTTTTATACCCGCTCGATTCTTCATATGGAACTGGTAGGAGAAGCTCTGTTTGACGAACTGATGGGTATGCTCATCCCTGACACTCTCATAGAGGACCTGCCCGTCCCGTTTGCCGCTGTTGCAATGGACCTTATGACCGGAGAAGAAATCGTGTTGACCAGGGGACCTTTGAGGCGTGCCGTAGCTGCAAGCGCCTCGATCCCGGGGATCTTTCCGCCGATCCAGATAAACGGGCGGACCCTCATTGACGGGGGATGGGCGGATAATGTCCCGGCTGCCCCCGCGATAGCCCTGGGCGCCCATTTTGTCCTGGCGGTCGATGCTACTCTGGAAATCCCGCAAATCGCCTCACACCCGAGGTCCGCGATGGAAATACTGTTTCGCTCCCAGGAGATTACCCGAGTTCTTCTGACCAGACACCGGAAATCGGTCGCTGATGTTTTAATTGTTCCGGAAATAGGTGACATTTTTTGGGCGGACTTCAAATCTCTTGACCATTGCCTGGCAGCAGGAAGGAAATGCTTCGAACAAAATGCTTCCGCCATCTCGAAACAAATGTTTCTGCGCAGGGTTCGCTCATTGGAAGGAGCCATTCATCCCGCAAGGATGGGCGAGTGGCGCCACCCGTTTGTAATAGTTTAAACTTTTCCTTTGACAAGACACTCCCGAGTTATGAGATAGTAATCCAAACCGAGAACGCGGATATCAAAAATTAATTCTACGCGAAAGGGGAGATCCTATGACTCGAAGGAGTGCCTTAGCCGTTTTTATCGTGGCTTTGAGCCTGTGCATGCTTCAGCCCGTGCTCTCAAAAGCCGGGGTTAGCGAGGAGGCCAAGGTTCAGGCATCGACCGCCGTCATGAGAGAGATTATGGACATTCCCGAAAGTGCAATACCCCCCGGGCTTTTGCACATGGCGCAGGGGATTGCGATTTTTCCCGATCTGCTCAAGGCAGGATTTTTCTTCGGCGGCCGTTACGGGGTCGGCGTGCTTCTGGTGCGCAATCCGGACGGATCCTGGGGTAATCCCGTCTTTTTCCGCCTGATAGGAGGCAGCTTCGGGTTCCAATTCGGCGCTCAATCAAGTGACGTGATACTCATACTCAAGAGCATTCGCAGTCTGGATTCTATTTACGGAGGCAAATTCACGTTGGGCGGGGACGCGTCAATAGCGGCGGGGCCAGTCGGCAGGCAAGCCGAAGCAGACACCGACATTCTGCTCAGGGCTGAGATCCTGTCTTACTCCAGAAGCCGGGGCCTTTTCGCGGGAGTCTCTCTGGAAGGTGCGGCAATTCAAACAGACTATGGTGCGACAGCAGCCTTTTACAATATTCCCGGGTTGCTGCCGGTGGAGATATCGAAAAACCCCGGTATAGCGGCGCCGCCCGCTGCGAATGAACTTAAGCGGGTGCTTGACTGGTACTCACGGCAATAAGCACAACGGACGTGGCCCCGTCCATGCCCATGCTTTCGGGGGTACGTCGGTTTGCCGAGCCCGACGTTGAAGCTTTCCTCTACTCTTTTTCTATCGGGAATGTAAGATTTGCTCCGTGCCATCCGATCACGAGAACCATGGGGCAAAGGGAAAAGACGAGCAACGAATAAATGACGCTGACGGCGCTGAATCTCGTCAGAACGTCCGGCGCCATTGCACGCCATGTCAGGGCCGCAAGGGCCACAACCAGCATGAGCAAAGAAACACCCATCTTTATGTTGATTCTCCGCAGCGGACGAGAGAGATAATTAACCCACCAGGAAATAAAGCCGGTCAGGATCACGATCGGGGTAAAAATTACTCCGCCGGACAGGCAATAAAAAGCGGTCGTATCGAACGATGGGTCGTCAGTTAACAGATACAGCAATGTGAAGAAAGCCGCCGAGAGCATGAAGACGATGGGAAAATGCACCGTCATCGGGTGCGGGTGCCTCCTCAGAAACGGCACTTTCTTGAAGAGCGGTTCGAGAAAGCTTCTTTCCTCGTCGAGCGTCTCGCGCCTGATAATCCCGACCTGGGGATATCTCTCGAGGACTTCCGGGCCGTGAGGAGCTGCGCCCATATCTGTGGTGAGGTCCTTCCCGGAAGGATGCCGCTTCATATGGCTGCCGGTTTTCCAGAGTTTACTCTGGCTTACGTCATAGACCTTGCCTTCATAAGCGATATAAACCGGCCTGCCGTCCTTGCCGTCTTTTTGGGCAAGATCCTCCAAGCTGAGTTCCATCTCAGGCATTCCGAATTTCCCCCTCGAACCGATCGAATTTTTCGTGCAGTTAAGCAAGATAAGAACTAAACAGTTCAATACAATTACCGTTTTAATATCGATATCCAAAACCCTTTCGATTGCATTCGACAAGCGGATTGCTTATCGTGATGAGACGCCCTGATTTGCCATGCCGGGGTCACAGGCACTGGGAGTGCCGGGGGCGAGTGAAACTTTTCAGGCCTTAAAAGGGGGCGTTTCCGTTGAAAACAGCCTGTGCATTTGTGCTGTCATTCATGATTGTGTTCTTTCCTGCCTTTTGCTCGGGAACACTGCTTAAAGATGCCTCGGAGGCTCGGCTCTCGAACGGGCTCAAAGTCATTATGCTTGAAAACCACAAATCTCCGCTGGTATCTTTTCAGGTCTGGTACCGTGCTGGAGCCAGGAACGAAATAACGGGCAAAACCGGGTTGGCTCACATGCTCGAGCACATGATGTTCAAAGGTACGAGCAAGGTGAGCGGGGAGGACTTTATAAAGACAATCTACGAGCTGGGCGGCGAGCAAAACGCGTCTACATCGCACGATTATGCGTGTTATTTTGAAACGCTTGCCTCAGACCGGTTAGAAGTTCCAATTGATTTTGAATCCGACCGGATGAGCAATCTGGTCCTGAGGGAAAGCGATTTTCGAACGGAAAGGATGGTCGTTCTCGAGGAGCGGCGAACGCGCGTCGACGACGATCCGCACTCTTTTCTGCTGGAGCAGGTCGAAGCAGCAGCTTATCAGGCCCAGCCATATCACTGGCCTGTTATAGGATGGGCCGAGGACATCGAACGACTTACGATCGAAGACGTAAAGGCGTTCTACTCGAAATACTACAACCCGGCCAACGCTTTCGTAGTCGTAATAGGAGACTTTAAAAAGGAAACCCTTTTGGCCCGGATGGAAAAGGCATTCGGGAGTATCCCGGCCGGAACGCCGGCGCAGCAGCTTTTCATCCAGGATCCCCCTCAACCGGGCGAAAGACGTGTGGTTGTCGAGCGTCCGGCCCAGGTAGGGTCTCTGGCGGTTGTATGGCACGTTCCCAATTTGCGAAGCCAGGACAGTTACGTGCTGGAGGTCATAAAGGCGATACTTGCCGAGGGGAAGAGTTCCAGGCTCTATGACCGTCTGGTGCGTGGGACCTTGGTGCTCGACTCATCGGTGGACTATGATCCGGCCACTCAGGACCCGAGTCTTTTTTATATCTCCGCCTCCGTTTTGCCGGGGAAAGATTTCAAGGAAATAGAGCAGGCTGTCTATGAAGAACTCGAGCTTCTCAAGACTACTCCCGTGGGAGCTCGAGAACTCGAGAAAGCTAAGAACCAACTGGAGGCATCCTTCGTCTTCGATCAGGAATCCATTTTGTCCATTGGACAGAAGCTTGCCCAGTACGAAATAGCCCTTGACTGGACTTCTATCGAGGCATACGTTCCTTCGGTTCGCAGTGTTACGCCACAGGAAATTCAACGGGTTGCCACTAAGTATTTCACCTCCCAGAACCGCACTGTCGGGATTTTGAAACCCACCGGGCCCCCTGTAGAGCTTCCTTCCCAGGCCGCTCCCAAACCTGCGGGCGGAGGCATAAAAGACAGAGGCGTCCACGAAATGAATTCGTCGAGCGGGAAATGAGCGGTCGTATGAGTGTAAAGAAAAGCTGTACCGTATTCATCCTGGCTGCAATTGTGCCCTTCCTGGGCAACGTAGGCTGCCTGGCAATACCGAAGGCGGAGAAAATCGAATTATCCAACCATCTGAAGGTGCTCGTATTCGAAGATCATTCGATTCCGGCCGTAACAATGGAATTGCTTGTTTCTGCCGGTTCGTGGAGAGATCCGCCGGAAATGAAAGGCCTGGCCAACCTCACCGCGAAGTCGGTTCTTCTTGGCACGCGGTCTTTGTCCTTCGATGAGATAAACAACAGGCTCGATTTCATAGGGGCCTCGCTTGATGCCGATTGTTCCAGGGATTTCGCTATTATAGGCACGCAGATGCTTAAAAAGGACCTGGACTCGGGGATCGGCCTTTTTGCAGATGTTATCGCCCACCCATCCTTTCCCGCAGCGGACGTGGACGGACAAAAAGATGACATAGTAGGTTCTCTGCGGGCGAAAGAGGACGATCCGGTTGAGGTCGCCTCCAGGGCCTTCGACCGGGCGCTTTTTGTGGACACTCCTTACGCCGGGCCGGTAGATGGTACGGAGAAATCCGTCGCCGCGATCGGTACGGAAGATCTTGCGAAATTTTACGCGTCCTATTACCGTCCAAATAACTCGGTTTTGGTAATCGGAGGGGACATAACCCCCCAGGAAGTTCAAACGCGGATCGTTCCACGATTGATTGGCTGGGAAGCCGGCGAGGTCCCTGAAACATCTTTCCGGAAGCAATTCGCCGAAGGTCCCAGAAATGTCGACATTAACAAACCGGTATCCCAGGCCACAATCATGATCGGCTGCCTTGCCATGGATAGAGCAAGCGTCGATTATTACCCATTCCAGGTGATGAATCAGATACTGGGTTCGGGCGATCTGTCCAGCCGGCTCATGGTAGAGATACGAATCAAGAAGGGGCTTGCCTATGCGGTCGAAAGTTATCTGGCCGCCCGCAAATATGCGGGATCTTTCCGGGTTGTAATCCAGACCAAGGATGCGTCTGCAAAAGAGTCGGCAGCGCTTGCCAGAAAAGAACTGGAGCGGCTCCAGAAGGAGTCGGTTTCGAATGATGAACTCGAGGCCGCGAAGAAGTTCCTGATCGGGAATTTCCCATTGAAATACAGCGCTCAGCAGGATTATGCAAAATTCCTTGCTCAAATTGAATTCTACGGGCTTGGGTCCGATTATCCGGACACGTTTGCTTCGATGATAAATGCCGTGACGGCGGATGATATTACCAGGGTAGCGAAAAAATATCTCAACCCCAACGATGTTACGGTCATTGTCGCAGATCTTAAGAAAGCGCGAATAGAGTGAGAGAACGGAGGACGGGAGGCCTCGAGCACAAGATAAAGTCTTTGTACTGCTATCGGTCATTTTTTTGTTTTTTTCAAAAGTTTTCCCCGTAAGTCAGCTTTCTCATTGATCTCAGCCTGCGGTCAGTTCCCTCAAAAATTCCACGCCTGAGTGACCTGCCTGGTCCACTTCATTGTTTTCTTGACTGTACTTCTCATTATGATGTATAGTCTTCCTGCTTACCCCGGTAGTGAAGCGCTCCCTGCTCCTTGCCCTTATCACCGCTCGCCCTTCACTCTTCACCCTTCACTGCCCTTGAATGTCTCTGTGCCTGCGGTAGATTTTCCAAAGGTGTTTCCAGGATATTTCCATGCAACACAAAAAACCTTGCAATCACAACTCCTTATCGATGGAAACAGTCGGCCTCGAAACCCCTGATGTTTCCATCTGTTTCCATGGCGGATGAAAAACGAATATCGAATGAAACTCACCTTACCTTTCCCTCATGGAAACACGCGGCCAAGTGTTTCCACGATGTTCCGAAAAAGTTTCCATGGCCCTGAAAAAGATTAATGATGACGTACTCTTGCGATTGATCGGAGAAGGAAACAGCCCGGCGGAGGCGGCGCGATATCTCGGAGTGGGCCGGGCAGCGGTCTCCAAACGCCTGAAGTCGCTGAAGGTCCCGATCGCCAGGGACGTCGCTCTTCGCTTGAGTTCCTTAAAGTCTTACAATCCTGTAGATATTTGGCGGCCGTGACGGAGTGAATATCATCGCAGGAATAAATTTCACGATTAGAAGCTATTGTAATTGTAATCTGCTGCATTATTTTCTCGCCTAAGAGTGTCCCCGCGAGTGCCCCACATAGCAGTCGGGCGCCGCCGGAGACAGCGCTGATCACGGCAGCGGCGCCTTGCCACTATCAGCGGGCACTCTCAATTCGTTCTTGGCTATTCTTCAGATTCTTTCTGCCTTTAGAAATGCGGGGCTTTAGCAAATGCCGGACCTCTGCCGCAGGGATTTTCTCAAATTATTCGGAATAGCCGGATCTGGAGCGATGTTGTACGGATGCGGCGAGCCTTCCCAGCGATATCTGATCCCTTTCATAAGTCCACCTGAAGATGTAGTCCCCGGAAAGTCAGTGTATTACGCGACGACCTGCCGTGAATGTCCGGCCGGCTGCGGGATGCTGGCCAAGAATCGTGAGGGGCGCATCGTAAAAGTTGAAGGCAACCCGGCACACCCGGTGAGCGGGGGAAAACTCTGCATGCGGGGACAGGCGTCGTTGCACGGCCTTTACAATCCCGACCGGTTCTATGGGCCCATGCAGCGAAATGTGTACGGCGGCTTGGACCCCATTGCCTGGGAGCGAGGCGAGGCGATTTTGGCCGCCAAACTTTCAGATGCGGTCCAAAAAGGGGGAAGCGGCAGGATCGTAATTATGACCGACCTGATAACCGGGTCATTAAGCGATCTGACAGGGATGTGGCTGAACGAGATGGGCCAGCAAAACGGCCACCTCATTTATGAAACCTGGTCCTATGAGCCTTTGAGAAAAGCCAACCAGGTAGTTTTCGGCCAAGCTTCCATTCCAACCTACCGATTCGATGAGCTTGATTTTCTCATCTCCTTTAACGCAGGCATCCTGGAAACCTGGATATCAAACCTCGAATTTGCCCGCCAGTTCGGCTCTTTCCACCCGATCAGGGATGAGAAGAAGAATGCATTCGTTTTTGTCGGGCCGCGCCTTTCGATGACAGCCAACAATGCCGACCTGTGGATACAGACGATTCCAGGAATGGAATATGCCGTGGGGCTCGGGATCATTCGGGCGATCCTTGACAATAACCTGGCTCCCGATTTGCCGCAGGAACACAGGACTGCCCTTGCAAAGACGGTTCAAAACTGGCCGGTCGACAAGGCTGCCTCAGCAGCCGGATGCGATCCCAAGCTTATTTTAACGGTTGCGAAGAGGTTTGCATCTGCGGCCCGCCCGCTCGCCGTAGCCGAAGGCCTTTCTCAATGTCTGCCCAACGCGACGGAGACCGCAGTTGCCGCAAATCTGCTGTGCACGATCAAACCGAAGAGTCTATCGTACGTCGATTTCAACCGGGAATCTTCTTATACGGGGGTTGCCCGGGCCGATGAGGTCAAAGCCCTTGCCGAGCGGATGCACTCGAAAGAAGTTGACGTTTTTCTCTTTTGCGGAGTCAATCCCGTTTTCTCGCTTCCCAAGTCCTGGGATTTTGCAGGAGCTATGAAGTCGGTGCCATTCGTGGCGACCTTTTCTCCGGCAATTGACGAGACCAGCGCCCTGGCTCACCTGGTTCTGCCCAGTAACTACAGTTTCGAATCCTGGGGAGACTACTCGCCTAGAAAGGGAGTGACAGGATTCATGCAGCCGGTGATGGGAACGGTTTTCAACACGAAACAGATGGGAGATATCCTTATCTCCACCGGCAAGAAGGTGAAGGGAGAAGACAGCTTTCCCTTCAAGGATTTCTACGATGCGCTCCAGGGCTATTGGACGCGAATAGCGACGGAGGCCGGGGCCGAATCGTCCGACACCTTCTGGGAAAAATCAATAATGCAGGGTGGATACTGGCTGGAGCAGTCTGCGGGAACACAGGAGCTTTCCCCGCCCGTGCAGTCATTTAATTTTCCCGACCCCGACAAAAAGTCTGAAGCGGGCCTTCCTCTGGTCATCTATCCAACCATACAGTTTTTTGACGGCCGGATGGCTAATCATTTGTGGGTTCAGGAGATTCCCGATCCGATGACCCAGACTACCTGGGGCGGATGGCTGGAGATTCATCCGAATACCGCCGGAAAATTGGGCCTTTGTAAGGGAGACCTCCTCCGGGTAACGACTCAATACGGGATCGTGCAAATCCCGGCCCTTCCCATCTACACGGTTCCTGAGGGCGTTGCTGCGATTCCGGTTGGGCAGGGTCACACGAAATTCGGCAGATTTGCAAGTGAGCTTCCCGCAAATCCTTTCGAGCTTCTCGCTCCCGATATCGACCCGTTCGCCGGCGCTATCATGCGACAGGAGCTGAATTTAAAAATCGAAAAAACAGGCGACACGTTCGCTATTGCCCATACTGACGGAAGCTTTTTCCTGCATGGCCGCGAAGAAGACTTTGTGCCTGTAATCAGTCTCGAAGAACGGAACAGCATGGCCGCAAAGGGTGAAAAACCTTACATCGACTACCCTTTGCCCGATGGCTATCAGAAATCGAAAGATTTCTACCCGCCTCACGAGCACAAGGACTATCGCTGGGCGATGGTCGTTGACCTCGACCGCTGCATAGGCTGCAGCGCCTGTGTGGTGGGGTGCTATTCTGAAAATAATGTCGCGGTTGTAAAGCGGGACCAGGTTCTAAGGGGCCGTGAGATGTCCTGGATACGTGTCCAGAGATACTTCGACCATGATACGAAATCGGCCAAGTGGCTGGTGATGCTTTGTCAGCATTGCGACAACGCGCCGTGTGAGTATGTCTGCCCGGTCTTCGCTCCCCAGCACGACGTGGAGGGACTCAACAACCAGATTTATAACCGTTGTTTTGGGACCCGCTTTTGCTCGCAAAATGACCCTTACAAAGTGAGGCGCTTCAACTGGTACACCTTCACGCGGCCGGAACCGCTCAAGTGGCAGCTTAATCCCGATGTTACGGTGAGACAGAAAGGAATAATGGAGAAATGCTCTTTCTGTGTCCAGCGAATAATAGAGGCTAAGCTCGAGGCGAAAGCGAAAGGCCGAAAAGTGCGTGACGGCGATTTTACGACGGCCTGCGCGCAGACCTGCCCGACCGGCGCCCTTATCTTCGGCAGTCTGCTTGACCCGGAGAGCCGTGTGTCGAAGCTGATTAACGACGTGAGAGCTTATCAGGTGCTCCCGCACCTGAACACAAAGCCTGCTGCGATCTACCTCAAGAGGGTGATTCAAAAGATTACGGTCTGACCTGGGTCTTAGAGGGACCTGCACGATGCCGGATGAACTTTTCTATAAAGAGATCGAGCCCGCAGGGCCACAGGGATTGGCCAGTTACAGGGCCGTAGACGAACAGATCCTGGGCGCAATGTGGTATCCCGGCCGGATTTACTGGGTTTGGTTGGCAATAACAGCGCTGGGCGTTCTCATCGGCGGTTTTGCCTGGGCATACCAGATCGCGACCGGCCTGGGGGCTGCAAACATACTACACCCCGCCATGTGGGGCACCTACCTGACTAACTTCGTGTTTTGGGTCGGTATTGCCCACTCCGGCACACTTATTTCGGCCATCTTGTTTTTGTTCCGAGCGTCCTGGAGAACGACCATCTCCAGGAGTTCAGAAGCGATGACGGTTTTTGCGGTAATGATAGCCGGGATGTTTCCGCTCATTCACCTCGGGCGAGTGTGGCTGGTATATTGGATATTGCCGTATCCCAACGAAAGGAACCTTTGGCCCAATTTCCAGTCGCCTCTGGTTTTCGACGTAGTGGCAATTTCGACATATCTGACTGTAAGTTTCCTTTTCTGGTATACGGGCCTGCTTCCGGACCTTGCGACCATCAGGGACCGCACCGCCGGAATAAGGAGCAGGATATACGGCTTTTTCTCCCTGGGCTGGGAAGGTTCCAGCAAATCATGGAAACATTACGGGACCGCCTACCTGCTTTTTGCGGCCCTGGCCACCCCGCTGGTTATTTCCGTACACAGTGTCGTTTCCTGGGATTTCGCCCTTGGGGTGGTTCCAGGGTGGCACAGCACGATTTTCGCCCCTTATTTCGTTGCCGGCGCTATCCACTCGGGGCTGGCAATGGTGCTCGTGCTTCTTATTCCAATGCGCAAAATTTATAAATTCGAAAACCTCATCACGATGGAAGTGCTGGAAAATGTGGCCAAGACGATAATCCTTACGGGCCTCATTGTTGGCTATTCGTACGCGGTCGAACATTTCATGGCCTGGTACGGGGGCGGCAAGGCCGAAGAACAACAGTACATGTGGCGTATGTACGGCTACTATGCCTGGTGTTACTGGCTGATGGTGGTCTGCAATGTGTTTGTACCGATAGCCTTGTTCTCCAAGAAAATCAGGACCAGCATACCGGCCCTGTTCTCAATCGGGATATTGGTGCTCATAGGTATGTGGTTCGAACGTCTGGTAATTATCGTCGGGGCGGAGGCCCATGAATTTGACCCCTACTCATGGGGCGTCTATAAGTATCCGTCCATTACCGAATGGGGCATCCTGATCGGCTCCTTCAGCCTCTTCTTTTTCCTTTTTCTTCTTTTCGCCAAGTTTTTGCCCGCTATCTCCGTTACGGATGTGAAGGAAAAGATTCCTCCTCCGGCCAGGGAAAGCTGAAAGGGAAATTGGATGGCTAGAAAGCAAGCTTTACTTGGAATTTTCTCGTACCAGGACGATGTCGTTGCAGCGATTGAGGAACTCAGGAAACAGGGCATCCCGGTCTCTGAGGTTTATTCGCCCATGAGGAATGAAGAAATCCGCGAAGCGCTTGGCGAGCCGATTCTGGGCCCGGGGCGTTTTTTTACTCTTACCGGGGCTATCCTGGGGCTTTTTGTAGGGACTCTTCTTGCCTGGTACACGGAAGCCCAATGGCATTTCATAGTGGGCGGCAAGCCCCCGATCGGGATTATCCCGGTGGTTATACCTGCTTTCGAATTTTTCATTCTGATAGCCGTTTTCTTTACCCTGGGGGGCCTGCTGTTCATGAACAGAATGCCCCGGATGCGCCTTCCCGCGCATTACGACAAGCGTTTCAGCCAGGACCGTTTCGGGATTTTGATCTATTACGCCGATGCCGCTCTGGAGAGGATTTCGAGGATTCTCGAAAGTTCAGGCGCCGAGGAGGTCCGTAAGATTGAAGAATGAGATGTACCAGGAAATCGAGCTTTCGAAAAAGTCCCTGAATTGGGGAACGCTCAAAGCGGTGAGCCTGGTCCTTTTTTTGATCGGCGCTGCGGCCTTTCTGTATGAACTCCACACCGGTGACGTAACGCGAGCCTGGTCGGTATACCTGACTAATTATGTCTACTGGACAGGCCTTGCTTTTGGCGCTTTTCTGCTCTCTCCGGTTCTCGTTTCTACCAATGCGGCCTGGGGCAGGCCGGTAAAACGGCTCGCAGAATCGGTCGTCTTTTTTCTGCCTGTTACCTTCGTACTGCTTTGGCCTCTTTTTTTAGGAAGGGCAGAAGCTTTTTGGTGGGTGCTCCATCCGGAAGAACAAAAAGCCCCGTGGTTGAATACACTTTTCTTCTTTTCACGCGAAGGGATTGGGCTTTTAGCCCTTGCCGTCACAGCGTTGCTGCTCACTTACAATTCCGTCAAGAGCGACCTGGAAAGCGGTGAGCAGGGAGCAGGAAGCGCAGCGGGTCGCCAAAGCGCTCAGGCAACTCTTTCCGTCACCTACATTATCCTTTATGCCTTTGTTATGACCCTTGTTGCGTTCGACTTTATGATGTCGCTCAGCCGGCATTGGTTCAGCACCCTTTTCGGCGCATATTATTTCGTAGTTTCCTTTTATGCGGGACTCGCCCTCCTGGCTGTGCTTTGCACTTACGCGGTCAGAGAAATGAATATGGGCAAAGTGATTTTAAGTAAACAGTTTCATGATATCGGCAAGCTCCTTTTCGCTTTCTGCGTTGTGAGCATGGATTTTTTCTATGTCCAGTTCCTCGTCATCTGGTATGCCAATGAGCCTGTCGAGACCAGGTATGTGCTGGCGCGCGTCGCTCATGACCCATGGTCTGCGCTGGCGTGGACGGTCCTCTTCGTGCTTTTCGTAATTCCTTTTTTGGTCTTGCTCTTCAGGAGAATAAAGTTGAATCCTGTTCTTCTGACAGGGATATCCATCTGGATTTTGATTGCGACCTGGCTGGAGAAATTCCTGCTGGTTACCCCCTCGCTGGCCAAAGCAAGACCGCTGCCCCTGGGGATCTTTGAAATACTGGTTACAATTGGATGGCTCGGGATCTTCGCCTTCTGCGTGCTTTCATTTTTGCAGAGATACCCGGTCCTGGCGTTTTCAGATCCCAAACTGCCGGCGGCGCTGGAAACGGAAGAGGTGAAGGTGCGCCTGGTATAAACACGTGGTTGCGGGTTACAGGGCTGCCAGTTACAAGCCGAAAACCCGCTGCCCTCGAAGGCCGAGATAAAATGGCGGAAGGCACCAAGGCGACGAGAAGAGAAGCGATCTGGTGGACAGGGTGGTTCTGGGCAGCCGTTCTGCTCCTGGTCACTCTTCTCTACCTCTATTACCTTTTTCCCAAACAGGACCTTGGACCGGTCCAGCCGATCTATTTCAGTCACCGGATACATGCAGGAGTAAAACAGATAAACTGCCGCTTCTGCCATCCTTTTGTTGAACGTGGGGAGCACGCCGGATTGCCGGAGGTCGAGAAGTGTTTCTTCTGCCATAAATACATAATTCCGATGCATCCGGAGATCGTGAAAGAGAAGGAGTATCTGGACAAAAAAGTGCCGGTTCCCTGGGTTCGTATCTACTTTGTTCCCGATTTTGTAAAGTTCAGGCATGTTCCGCATATGATTGCGCAAATTGATTGCCTGAGGTGCCACGGCGATGTTCCGTCTATGGACCGGCTGCGCAAGGTGGATTTCCAGATGCAGTTCTGCATTACGTGCCATAAGGAGAAAAATGCTCAGCTTGACTGTTATTTAGGCTGTCATCATTAAAACAGTGGTCAGCCGTCAGTGGCCAGTGGTCGGAAGTATTTTCTGAAGACTGACCACCGAAGGCTGTTTAAAAAGAGGTATAAGCCAGTGCAGTTTTTAAAAGTCGAAGAAAACGGGACCGCAAAGCTTTTTTTCCTGAGTTCGGCCATCTGGTTTTGCCTTGGCACGCTGGAAGGTTTTACGTGTGCGACCCAACTGGTGATCCCGGACCTGTTCGGAGGCATTGCCGGGCTGGTTTTCGGCAGGGTGCGCCCAATGCACACGACGACGATGATTTTCGGTTTTGCAGGCTCGGGTCTTATTGGGGCCGCCCATTACATGATGCCTGTTATTATGCGAACTTCGCTTTGGAGTGAGAGGCTGGGGAAGATCTCCCTGTGGATCTATAACCTGTCGATTCTTACCGGGATCGTGGCGCTCGATCTGGGATACTCACAGGGCAGAGAGTACGCCGAATGGATCTGGCCGGCCAACGTGGGGATTTTGCTCTCCCTGGGGCTTGTATTCCTGAATATGGTTGAGACCGCCGCTCACAGGCAGGAAAAGCTCATGTACGTCACAAGCTGGTATATATTTGGCGGCCTCGTATATACCTGGTTTATCTATTTTTTCGGACACGCAGTCTTTAACTTCAAGGGCGCGATAACCGGGTTACCGGACGCGGTACTCGCGTGGTTTTACGGACACGGTATCGTGGGATTGTTCCTGACCCCGCTCGCTATTGCCGTAGCTTACTACGTGGTTCCGAGGGTGGCCAGAAGTCCGCTCTACAGTCATTCTCTTTCCCTTGTCGGCTTCTGGACCATTCTGGTCATCTACACTTCTATCGGCACCCACCATCTTCTTCAGACTCCCGTACCGGTGTGGCTCAAGACAATGGCCGTATCAGGAAGCATCGCCATGTTCATTCCGGTCTTTACGGTGCTTGTCAACCTGTGGCTCACGATGCGGGGCAGGCTGGGGCTTTTCCACGCAGATATCGGCGGGAAATTTATCGTGGCCGGTCTGGTGTGGTATATCCTGACATGTACCCAGGGGCCGATTCAGGCCCTGCCGGTCGTGCAGCGGGTGACGCACCTGAGCAACTGGGTCATTGCGCATTCGCACATGGGGGTTTTCGGTTTTTCCGGAATGATCGCGCTCGGAGGGCTTTACTACATGCTCCCCAGGATTACCGGAAGGCCGCTCTACAGCGGCCGCCTGGCCGACGTCCAATACTGGCTCCTTATCCTGGGAATGACCGCCTTCTTTCTGGTGCTCACAGCAGGCGGTCTCGTCCAGGGCCACGCCTGGCTCAACGGAACAACCGTTTACCGCACCCTGCCCATGATCCACATTTACTTTTTACTGCGTGCGTCTTCGGCGTTGTTCTTCATCGGGGCTGCCTTCATCGGTCTATATAATGTAGTCAGGACCATTCGGGGCGAGCAGGCACAGGGCGAACGCATATTTGGAGAAGAATTTCAGGGAGAATTGCAATGAGGATGACGCCGACCGTACTTGCTATCGGAGGGCTGGTCATATTCTCCTCGGTTTTCTTCATGCACGTCGTCCTGCCATGGATGACGATAACCGAGCAGGGGTCGGACATTTTCAGACCGCGCACCGCACTTGAGGACGAAGGGCGTTCGGTCTACGTGAACAACGGCTGCACCTACTGTCATACGCAATTCGTCCGCAACTTCGACTGGGATATCGGCGCCGACAGGATAGCACAGGCCGGAGACTACGTTGCTGATTCACCCCACCTTCTGGGGACCGAACGAACCGGTCCGGACCTTTCCGAGGAAGGCGGCGAGCATCCCAACGACTGGCACCTGGCTCATTTCGCCAACCCGAGGTTCACGCGGCCCGAGTCGCTAATGCCTTCCTGGGAATTTCTCGGCCCTGAAAAAATCAAGGCCCTCACTGCCTACGAACAAAGCCTCGGGTTCAAACTGGCCGACGGAAGAATGGACCGTCAAAAATACTGGAAAGCCGAATCCATTGCTGCGTTCCAATCAGGGCCGGACAAAAATGTCGAATGGATTCACGGTCATGTTCCTGAGGGCTGGAGAACCGTGCCGAACCCGTACCCGACCTCCGCTTCCGGCCTGGACCGCGGCCACCGTATATATCAGAGCTATTGTATCGGATGCCACGGTCCGGTGGGGGACGGCGTGGGACCGGCACAGCCATATCTTTATCCGCCGCCTCTGAATTTTACGATACTCAAGGGCAGAGGGATCTCCGGGGGGATACTTTATTACCAGATAATGAACGGAATCACCGGAACCGGGATGCCCTACTTCAAAAAGGACCTCCAGTCCGAGAAGATTTGGGACGTGGGCAACTACGTGGCTGTGACGTTTATTGGACAAACCGACGCTCATGCGGAGCCGAGGGGGATTGACGCAGCTTACGAGCCGGTGGAGAAGAAAAAATGATTTATTGCGCCGGTTGGCTTTTCCTTGTGGGAATCAGTCTTATAGCGAGCATTGCGGCATTTGTCTGGGCGCTCAGGACGGGGCAGTTTTCGGACCAGGATCGAGCAAGGTATTTGCCGCTTGGAAAAGATCTTTTGTCCGAGCCGATTATAGTCGTCAGCAGCGCAAAGAGAAAAGTGCACTTAATTTCCATGTGGATCATAACAGCGATGGGTTTCATCGCTTTCGCGGCTGCACTGATGTTAAGCCTATACCACCGCTGAATAGGTGCGAACATGCGATTTTTTGTCTGGCTCGATTTCCAATATGAAATGATTGCACTTTTTCTTGGCGCGATATCTCTCATCCTGGTTTATCTCGCCTGGGCGAGCTATCCGAGAAGGCGCGTAGCGAGGACCATGGAGGAATTGGAGGAACGAAGGTACCACGAACGCGAGGGCGGACACCACCTGGAGAAAAACCCCATAGCGCCGTTTCTCCTGTTCATTTATCTGCTTACAGCGGCGTGGGCTTTTTCCTATTTGATTTTTGTCTGGTCCAACGGCAGCAGGTTTTAGAAGAGCAGTGAACAGTGAACAGTGAGCAGTGAGCAGAGAAATTTAAGAAAGATATTCTGTTTGAAGATAGGAGCAGCCAGGATGCCCTCAGAAGAAGAAATCAGCGCGATCAAGACGTGGTCCATAATCGGTGGGATCGCGGCAGGGTTCCTTGCATGGGGTTTGCTCATATATTTCGTTATCGGAGATAAAGGGCCTCCCGGCTGGGATTTCAGCGTCATTCCAGACATCCCGGGTCAATCGACCTATTCTTCCTATAATCCGCAGAAACCCCACGGACTGGTTCCAGGGCCGGAATCTACTCCGGTCGTACCTCAGCACGTTTTGGGGCCGGTAACGGAGACGCAGGAGATGGAGGCGAAATGAAGGCAACACGCGGAAAAGGTTTTTATCCGGGATCTCTGCTCTCCGCATTTAAGCGTCGAGCCTGCCTGCTCGCATTGTTCGCCTTTGCCGCCTTCGCCCTTTGCGGCTGCTATTACGCAGAGATGCGAGACGACGAAGCGGTCCAGGCCTACAACCAGGAATTTCCGCAGATGCCCAAAAAAACCATTCCTGTTGACGGGGGCATTTGGAGCGAGCGGGAAGCAAACCCAATGGAGCTTAAAAACCCTCTCTCCGACAACTCCAGGATTGTTGAATGGGGGTGGGAAAGATATCGGTTTTATTGTGTCCAATGCCATGGCCCCAAGTTGGACGGCAACGGCACTGTAGGACAAAGTTTTGCCCCACTGCCGGAAAACCTCACAAGTTCCAAGGTCCAGGAACAGAGCGACGGCGAAATTTTCTATAAAATCCGCTTCGGTTTCAACAGGCACCCCCCCCTCTACGCTACCGTGACGGATAATGAAACCTGGGCAATCATTGAGTATATGAGAAGCCTCGTCAGGTAAGTTCCGAAAGCTTTTTTTGACATGCTCGAATTATTTGCTCCTTTCGTCGTAGGACTTGCGGGAAGCCTTCACTGCCTGGGTATGTGCGGACCGCTCGTACTGGCGTGGTCGCTTCGCTACAGCTCTGCCTCGCAGGTCACTGCAACATGTAATCCCCCTATCTCTTTGGGAGACGCGCGTGGTGAAGGTCATTCCATCACCGCTCCCCCGCCTCCACGCGCCAGTCTCTTCACCGGGGCCTTGTTCCATCACCTGGCGTTCCACGCAGGAAGAATCACCACCTATGGCGTTCTGGGCGCCCTTGTCGCCGGTCTTTTCAGCTCTCTCGAGATACACAGATTTGCGATGCAGTACAGGGCGGGTTTTTCCGTGGCCTCGGGAATCGCTCTCATCGGACTTGGACTGGTAATTCTTGGTGCGGTGCCGATGCCTCATTTTGTTACAGGCCTCCTTTCGCCCCACGCATCGGGTCTCGGCAGAAGGTTCGCGCGACTGGCGGACTCGAGGAGTCTTGGTTCCAAGGCGGGGCTTGGCATTCTTGCCGGGTTGCTTCCCTGTGGCCTTACCTGGGCCATGCTCGTTGCAGCGGCAAGTACGCTCAGTCCCACCCGCGGACTTGCCACGATGGCCGCTTTCGGGCTGGGGACCGCTCCGGCTCTTCTTGCGGCAGGTATGTCGGCCTCGCTGGCATCCGTCCGGACACGGCTGCTGGGCGAACGAGCCGCCGCAATTTTCATCATAATAATGGGGGCGTTACTGGCGGTAAGAGGGCTGGGAGCAGTCTTGGGGTTAGGTGAGCACTGCTGCGCGCATTTTTAGACTAAAGACCCCTCCTTTTGGAACGGTGCCGAAAGGGGAGGGTGTGAGAGCAGACGTAGAATCTGTGTATCTGCTCACAGAGGGATGGAGGAAGGACGACAGAAGAATCCTTCCCTCCCCTGTCTTCCATCCTCCGATCTCTGCATTCAGCTCACTTTCCGATCTTGGATCGCTACACTTTCGTCAGCGCGGCCTTGACAGTGGCTGGATCAAGTGGAATGCGCCTGATCCTTACGCCCGTCGCCTTGGCAAAGGCATTGGCCACGGCAGGCGCCGTTGTCGGAACGCCCAGTTCTCCGATACCGCCGATCCTGTCGGTGCTCTTGACGATGTGAACCTCTATATCAGGCACTTCGTTCATTCGAATGATCTCGTAATCGCCGAATCCGGACGACTTTACACCGCCCTTTGCAAAATGGACCTGCTCTTTCAGCGTGGTGCTTAGGGCAAGGATCACGCCGCCTTCAATCTGCTCGACAAGAGGCCCCGGATTGACGACCGGGCCGCAATCGATGGCGAAAACAATCTTGTTTACCTTGATCTTGCCGCTCTTCTTGTCGACGGATATGTCGGCCACCTGGGCCGCGTACGACCCGAAGCATGCCGTCATAGCCAGGCCGCGGCCATCACCATTCACAACCGATTTTCCCCAGCCTGCCTTTTCGGCCGCCACCTGCAACGCCCGGCTAGCCCGCGGATTGTTCTTCAGGTTCGCCAGGCGAAACTCCAGCGGGTCCTTTCCGGCAGCAAGGGCCAACTCGTCCATGAAGGACTCGATGACAAAGCCATTGGTACCCACCTGGACCGATCGCCATGGGGCAACGGGTATCGGGAGTTTGGAAATCAGAAAATTTATATCCAGATTCGGTATTTCGTACTGAAACACGTTGTTTACCATCGTGGACTTCGGATCGTCGGCAAGGCCCCAAAGATCAAGCCAGTCGATGCCGTCCTTCGGGTATTCGCCGTCGGCACTGGTGCTCTTAACGATGGAGGGACTGACCAGATCGTGGGACCATGCGATTAATTTTCCCTGGGCGTCAAGGGCCGCTTGGACCTTGTGAGCTCCCGGGGCCCGGAAAAGACAGTGTTTTATGTCATCCTCTCGCGTCCACATCACCTTGACCGGCTTTCCAAACTCCTTCGAGGCAAGGACCGCTTCAACTATGTAGTCAATACAGGTTCTTCGCCCCAGGCCGCACCCCACAAAGGTGACGTGCAAGGTGACTTTTTCCTTGGGAACTCCCGCTAATTTGGCAGCAACTTCCACCGGGACCAGCGGCAGTTGAGTGGGCGTCCATATTTCGACGGAATCGGGAGTCACCGAAGCCGTGGAGTTCATCGGCTCCATGGTCGCATGGTAGACAGGTGGACAATAATAGTTCGCTTCGAGCTTCTTGGTGCCTTCGGAGATCGCCTTCTTGGCATCGCCGGTCTTCACCACCGAAACCAGCGGTTTATTAAGGTCGTCCATCATGGATTTTTCGACATAAGCGGTATCCATTTCGGGAATTTCGCCCTTATCCCACTGGACCTTGAGAGCATCCCGCCCTTTCTCCGCCGCGACGAAGGAATCCGCGCAAACAGCGATACCCATGGGGAGTGAAAAAACTTTCTTAACCCCTTTGACCTGCATCGCCGCTTTCTCATCGAAGGAAACCGGCTTTGCTCCATATGCCGGCGGCCGGGCGATGAGGGCGTAATGCAAATCCTTGACCTTCACGTCCGCGCCATAGACGGCCTTGCCGCTCACCTTCAGCGGAACGTCACCCCTGGGCATGGGCTTACCCAGGTATACGAATTCACTATCGTTCTTAAGGGAAACCTGTTGCGGCACGGGAAGCAGGGCCGCTATCTTGCACAGCTTGCCGTAACTGAGGGTTTTGCCGCTCGCCTGGTATTTCACCATATGAAGCGCGGGCTGACATTCCGACTCGGAGCAATTCCATGCCTTGGCGGCAGCGGCCAGCAACATTGCCCTGCCGGTTGCGCCGACTTTCCGCAGCGGTTCGTAAAACCCCCTGCAGTTGGAGCTCCCCGCCGTTAGCATGGTCCCGAAGACAGGGTTGATCAACTCTTGGGAGGGAAGAGCCTGGCGAATCTCAACGTTTTTCCAGTCGGCCCCGAGTTCCTCGGCAATGAGCATGGCCTGGGCGGCCCACCCCCCCTGCCCCATCTCGACGGCTCCCACGTAAATGGTGACCTTGTTATCGGGAGTAATAGAGAACCAGGCATTGGGTTTGAACCCCACCATTTCTTTTTTGTCAGCGGCATTGACGATCTTGTACCCGAAAGGACCCACGGAAACCGCCAGGGTAAGGCCCCCGGCCACCGATCCCTTCAAAAAGTTACGTCGCGAAATGGAGGTATTTGTCATGGCTAGGCCTCCTTCTTCGTCATCTGGACGGCCGTTTTAATCCCCCTCTTGATGCTGGCATAGGCCGAACAGCGGCAAATGTTGTCTATCTGGCTTATGAGCTGCTCTGCGCTGGGAGTCGGCTTCCGTGAAAGATCAGCGGCAACCTGCATGATAAATCCGGGTTGGCAGTAGCCGCACTGGGTAACTTGTTCCTTGAGCCACGCCTGCTTCACCGGGTGTTTTTCCGGGAGGCCTTCGATAGTGGTGATCTTTTTTCCTTTCATCTCTTCGACGGTAACCGTGCAGGACCTCACGGCTTCTCCATCGACATGCACCGTGCAAGAACCGCATTCCCCTGCACCGCACCCGTACTTTGTTCCCTTTAGATCCAGGGTGTCTCTGAGCGCCCAAAGCAAAGGCGTATCGCCCGGCACATCCAGTTTATAAACCTTGCCGTTCACACTTAGAGAAATCATAGGCCCTCTCCCTTCCAGTAATTGATGGTCTTTGTGAAACTGTTACTCTGAACCTTAGTGGTGGGGTTATGATGATTTGGAAGACAGTTTACGATAACTTTGCACCGGACCTCTTCTTAGCGGCTTTACGTTTCCTCTGTACGGCTGACATCGAATTGGGCGAGCACGTTCCGCTCTACCAGGCGTTCCCTGGGCCTGAAATGGCCCGAAAGGATGGCATTTTCAAGTTTTTTGAGCACAACAACCGAGCTGACGCTGGATGTGGAAACCCCGGCCCTGTAGGTGTTTGCGCCCATCATTATCAATCGCCCTTTATTTCATTTTTTTGAGCATGAAAATGGTATACCATTTTTTATCTGCGAAGATAGTACACGATCCGGAAAACCTGTCAAACATTTTCTTTGTAGCTAGCGTTAGATCTTTACAGAAGCGCTTTCTCACCGTAAGATTTGCATACGAGTATGTGGCAGGCAATGCCGCGTGCTCATGTTGGGCCCCGAAGGAATTGGCTGTGAAACAGCATTGCGCCTGTCAGTACCTGCATGGCCATGGCAGACCGAAGGGGAAATTTGCCTCCTGAAAAACGCCACAGATAACACCTCTTTTTTTAAACGGCAGATGGGGGAAGTCCAGCGGCGCGGGACGCAACCCGTCGAGAACCTCTCGAAGCAGGAGCACATAGGAATGTCCGAACGCAAGTACATTATGGGAAATTATGCCATCACCCACGGTGCTGTTGAAGCCGGAGTCAAAGTGGTTGCAGGCTACCCCGGTACCCCGGCATCGGAAATCCTGGAAGGATTCACCCAATACCCTCACGTCCACGCCCAATGGTCCAGTAACGAAAAAGTGGCGCTGGAAGTCGCTGTCGGCGCCTGCCTGGCCAACGTGCGCTCGATGGCCGTCATGAAGCACAACGGCACCAACGTCTGCACCGATATGCTGATGCACCTCAACTTCACCGGAGTTTCCGGCGGCTTGGTGCTTCTCTCGGCGGACGATCCGGGCGGATTGTCGTCTCAAAACGAAGAAGACAGCCGCATCCTGGTGCATACCTATGCAAATCTGCCGGTTTTTGACCCTTCCAATGCCCTTGAAGCCAAAAACATGGTGAAAGAGGCCTTCGAACTTTCGGAAAAAACTAAGTTGTGTTTCGTGCTGCGGCCGGTCATGCGGGTTTGTCACAGTCGCTCGATCATCCCCTTTGACGACTACCGGCTGCCTGAGGCTGAAGCCCGGTGGAAGGACGACCGGGAGCGCTACATCATGAGCGCCATAGAAGTGAGGGAACTGGGAGGCATCAAGCGTCCCCAGGCCCGCCATCGTTGGCTCAATGCCAAATACCGGGAACTGGCCGAGCTTTTCGAAGAGAGCCCTTACAATCACATCGAACCGGGCGAAGGCGAAACGGGACTGATCGGCTGCGGGATCGGCTACACCTATATTAAGGAAGCCGCACGGGATTTTAACGGGAGCTATCCCATAATGAAGCTCAACACGCTGCCCATCCCGGAGCGGAAGGTCCTCTCGTTTCTCAAAGGCAGGAAGCGAGTCATCATTTTCGAAGAAATTGAGCCCGTCGTGGAAAACCTGATCAAACAGCTGTGCAGCGACCACAAGCTGAACGTCGATGTGCTCGGCCGGTCCGGTTTTTATCCCTCCGATGGTGAGCTGACTCCCCAAATGGTGACGGATGCCGTCAGGAATGCCAACCCTAAACTATGCGTCAGCAACGAAATCCCCGACATTGACCTGGGGATCGAAGTTCCGGTGCGCACGAGAACGCAGTGCGTCGGCTGCTCCCACAGGGCGATGCTCTATAATGTCAAGCGCGTCGCTCGCAAATACAAAGGTATAGTCTTCGGAGACATCGGATGTCATGACGCAGGATCGTTTAAACCACTGGAACTCCAGTCCACCATCTACTGCATGGGATCGTCCATCCCCATGGCGACCGGAGCCTACTTTGCCGGCGAAAAGCGGCCCGTTTTTTCAATCATCGGCGACTCGACCTTCTTCCACACGGGCGTAACCGGGCTCATCAACGCGGCATATCAAAACTCCAAACAGATCGTCATTCTGGCCGACAACGGCACCACGGCCATGACCGGCTTTCAGCCTCACCCCGGCAGCGGGATCAATCTCCACGGAGAGCCCGCCCTCAAGGTGGACCTCAAGAAGCTTGGCGAATCCCTGGGCATTCATGTTCACAAAGTGGACCCCTACAATCTTAAGTCCACCCGCAAGACCCTGACCAGGGCGGTAGAAGAAGACGGCGTCTCTCTCGTGGTGGTCTCCTCGCCATGCCTGCTGATGGCGCGTCGAAAGGGCGAACAGCTCTTCGAAAAACGCCGGGTGAAGGTCGACCCGCAAAAATGCACCGGGTGCATGGTGTGCATCAATGAATTCGGGTGTCCTGCCCTGGTATTTGACCCGGACGGCGAAAAGGTGCATGTGGATGAACTGAGTTGCGTCCAGTGCGGACTCTGTGAGCAAGTTTGTGTCAAGAGGGCCATATCATGAAGAAAGATATCGCTATTGTTGGAGTTGGGGGACAAGGGAGCATCTTTGCCACGAACGTGCTCTGCCAATATGCCATGGCACAGGGCCTCGAGGTGCTGGGAACGGAAACCATCGGCGCCGCTCAGCGGGGCGGCTCGGTGATTTCACATATGCGCATTTCCGATCGACCCATATACTCGCCGTTGATTCCCAAAAACAGGGCCGATGTGCTTCTCGGCCTGGAAGCCCTCGAACTGCTTCGTTGCGTAAAGGTCCTCCACCCCTCCGGCTATTACATTATGAACAGCTTTTGTGTTCCTACGGTCTACTGCAACATGGGAATCGATCGGTACCCGAGCATGGAAGAGATCGTCGCGGTTCTTAAAAAAGTGGCCAAAAAAGGATACGAAATACCTGCCACCAGAATAGCCGCTGAACTCGGCGACGCCCAGATGACCAATGTGGTCATGCTTGGCGCTCTTGCCAAGGTGGATGATTTCTTCGAATACAAGGGCATCAGGGAACTGGTGGAAAACACCTCTCCCCCCAAGTTTCTGGAAAACAATATGGCCGGTTTCGAAGCAGGCTACGGGTTATTGTGAGTGTCCGGGTATTTGGAATAATAGACACATCTCTCGTTGGCGTATTCCTTTAACTCAATTTCTTTTGTAGTTCCTCCGGCAACCGTTCTACCTCGGGGGCATGATAGAGCACATTATCGTGATAGAGTTCCTCGATCGTTTCAGGCTTATAGTTCAACACTGAGGAAAGGACTTCCTTATTGTGCTCGCCCACGAAGGGGGCGTATCCTCTTATGCAGGAGGGGGTTTCGGAGAGCTTGAGAGGGCTTCCGTACATCCGGACGGGACCAAGGAAGGGCTGATACACTGTTGGCCTCATCTCCCGCTCGCCGATCTGCGGGTCCACAGTCGCCAGTTCGACCAGGTTTTTTACGCGGGCGCAGGGAATCTCTATCGATTCCAGTTTTCGCTCGGCCTCTTCCACTGAATCCTGCGACATAACCCACTCTTCAAGAGCTTCGTGGACGAGGGAGGTATTGGCCGGGCAGCATCGGTCGGAGACTTCGGCAGTGCGGGGATCTTCTTTCATCCATTGGCATTTGGGGCCCATCAGATCGACAAGCTGTGGCCACCGGCTCTGTGTCAAGGCGGCGATGGCAATCTGGCCGTTTTTTCCGTTGTAGATGCCATAGGGCGCAGTGCCGGGACTTTTCTGCGCTGTCCGGTTCATCGTCACAGGTGCTCCCACCGCCTCACTGGTCCAATACCAGGGGAAGGCGTGTTCGTGAAGGGTGAAAAGACAGTCCACCAGCGCAATGTCTATGTTCTGCCCCTGGCCGGTCCTTTCGCGGTGATGCAGGGCGGCCAGCATCGCCGTACAGGCGTGCATCGAACCCGTGGTGTCTCCGATGGACATAGGCGCCATTATGGGAGGATCGCTCTGCCCCGTCCACCCGCTGGCCGCCTGGGCGATCACGTCATAGCCAGGTTTCTGGCTGTTTGGCCCCCAGTGACCGAAGCCCGAAATGGAACAGTAGATGATGTCGGGTTTGATCTTGCGCACCGCTTCATAATCGAGCTTCAGCCGTTCCATGACCCCGGGAGCAAAGTTTTCGATCACTATGTCGCTGACCTTGATCAGGCCATGGATTATCTCGATCCCCCTTGGGTGCTTGAGATTGACGCAGATGCTCTTTTTCCCCCTGTTGACAAGAAGGTGGTAGCTGCTCTGGGTAACGCCGTCCTTCTCGACCCGCAGAGGCAGCAATCTTTCATTGGCGCCGTCCTTGTAGCGATCCACCTTGATCACGTTGGCGCCCATGTCCGCAAGAGTCTTCGCAGCATGAGGACCAGCCAGGACCCAGGTGAAGTCCAGTACGCATATATCGGAAAGCGGACCCGGTTTCAAAGTGTCCATTACCTGTCTCCTCCAATAATTGTGAGAATACCGTTACAAAATGCCTTCACAAGGGGATTACTTTCCGAGGTATGCCTTTTTCACGTGCTCGTTTCCCGCAATTTCAGCAGTCGGTCCGGACATCACTATGTGGCCCTTCTCCATGATGTGGGTGGTATTGGAAATTCGCATGGTATGGTGCACCTGCTGCTCTACGAGCAGGACCGTCACCCCCGTGGAAGCGATCTGTTTTACCATCTCGAACATATACCTGGTGAGAACAGGCGCAAGACCGAGCGACATCTCGTCGATCATGAGCAGTTTAGGCTTCGCCATCAGGCTCCTCCCGATGGCGCACATCTGCTGCTCTCCACCCGAAAGCGAGCCAGCCCTCTGCTCTATCCGCTGCTTTAAGATCGGGAAAAGACTGAAGACCTGCTCGATCGTAGTCTTCAGCTCGGGGCGGGCTCTGCGACTATAGGCGCCCATTTCGAGATTTTCCTTGACCGTCAGTGTCTTGAAAAGCTTGCGGCCTTCGGGCACAATGGCTATGCCGAGTTCCACGATATCTTCCGGCTTAAGCTTTTTCAGATCGTTTCCACAAAAGGAAATACGACCGGAGCGGCACTCGAGAAGACCAGTCACTGCTGCAAGGGCAGTGGATTTGCCGGCAGCGTTTGGTCCCAGAAGAGCTGCAATCTCGCCCTCCTTCACAGTCAGCGATACATTGCGCAGAACCTGGAAATCCCCATAAAAGCAATTGACTTCTTTAATTGACAGCATCGCTCACCTCTTCTCCGAGATAGGCTTTGATCACGCAGGCATCGCTTGTGACTTGTTCCGGCGTCCCGCTGCAGATGAGCAGGCCCAGTTCCATGACCAGGACTCTCTCGGATAATGCCATGAGCGCATCCATCAGGTGTTCTATAAGGAGTATGGTCAGACCGTTATCGCGCAGGCGCCGGATGAACGGAAGGTTTTCGGCTACTTCCGTCGGGTTCAGCCCTGCCAACACTTCGTCCAGCAACAGGATTCTCGGGTCGATTGCAAGCGCGCGGGCCACTTCGATTCGCTTGCGCTGGACGAGCGTCAGGCTGCCCGGCATGGCGTCTGCCAGGCGCGTGAGTCCCATTATCTCCATAACCTCGCGTGCCTTGGTCTCCGCGCGGGACATGTTCTTCGTGTGAGTGAGCACGGGGACCATAATATTTTCCAGGACCGTCATCTCGAATGGGCGCACCACCTGGAAGGTCCGGCCGATCCCGATCCGGCAGCGCCTGTAGGACGGCAGGCCCGTGATATCTCTGCCCTCGAATTTTACGGTTCCCGCTTCCGGTCGATAAATACCCGAGATGAGATTAAAGAGCGTGGTTTTTCCGGCGCCGTTTGGACCGATCAAACCCACGATCTCGCCTTCGTGCACCTCAAAGCTCACCCCGTTTACAGCCATAAGCCCACCAAAACTCTTCGATACGTGGTTCAATTTCAAAAGGGACATTATCTTGCCTCCCGTTCCAGGGCCGGAGCGGTTCGTTTCCTGTTGCCCAATCCGCTGAAAAGCCTCGTAATAAGAGATTCCACTCCGCCTGGGATGAATCGCACAGTGGCAATCAGAACGAGACCGTAGACCACGTAGTTTAGGCCCTGCTGAACGGTTCCAAGATAGAACCTCAGGAATTCGCCCAGGGGCGTCATTATGACCGCTCCAATGACCGGTCCCCAAATCGTTCCCATGCCGCCGATGATCCCGTTGAGGGCCGGCTGGAGGGAAAAGAGGGGCAGAGAGAAAAGGGTTCCGGGCTCCAGCACATACATGTAGAAGGAATAAAACAGCCCAAGCACGCCGGTCAGGGCAGCGCTCCACATCAGGGCGATGAAGTTGGCGAGAGAAGTATTGACCCCAAGCGCCTGGGCGGCTTCCATATCGGTGGCCCCGGCTCTCAGATGAAATCCAAGAGCTGAATTGCGAATTCGATGGGACAGGTAAACTATCAGTATGGCCAGGAAGAGGAAGATATAATAAAAGGGCTTGCCGGATTGAAAGGTGAGGTTCATCCACCCCAGCTTGAACGGGATGTTGATCCCGACCGATCCGTTGGTTAGGCTCCTCCAGTCGATTGCCACCATCCGGAGCACTTCCGCGAAGGCGATGGATGCAAGGGTGAAAAAGGGCCCACGCAAACGAATGAGCGGAAGGCTTAGAATGACGCCGCCAAGGAGGGACATCCCGATTGCTGCGGGCAGCCCGATCCAGGGCGAGATGCCGTATTTGACATACAGGATGGCGCCCGTATAGGCGCCAATCCCGAAAAACGACGCATGTCCCAGGGAAAGCTGGCCGCCGAAGGCAGGAATATTCCATGCCGCCGTAAGCGCAATGTAAAAGAAGACAAGGGTATACATGTGCAGGACGAAGGTCGAATGAAATACGGCGGGTATTAGAAGGAGGGCGAGCAGTATCATGCCTCCAAGGATAAGTTGAATCTTATTGAGCCTCACTTCAAACCCACCTCCTCAGTACCCTTGCCCATTCCGAAAAGTCCCTGCGGTCTCACCAGCAGGACCAGAATAAAGATGCCGAAATAGATCGCTTCCTTGAGGGCCGGAGAGATGAAGGTCCCCGCAAAGGACTCAACCACCCCAATGAAAAGTCCGGCCAGGAATGTGCCGCTCATGCTGCCCAATCCACCAAGCACCACCACCACGAAGGCGAGAAGAGTATAAGTGACGCCGACGGTTGGATATACTGAACTGAAAGGCATGAGCAGCACTCCGCCGAGCCCGGTAAAGGCCGTTCCCAGCCCGAACCCCATTAAGTAGTGCCTCTCAACTTTGACCCCCATCAATCGTGCCACCGAGTTGTCCTCTGCTATGGCTCGCAGCGCCTTGCCCACGTATGAGTATTTGAGGAAGTAGTACAATACGATGATCGATGCCAGTGCGGTCGAAAAGGCGACCAGCCGAGGTATGCTGATCATGATGTTGAACACTTCAATGGAGCTCATTGAATAGGACGTCTTGATGGTGCGGAAGTCGCCCTTCCAGAAAATGAGCGCCAGGTTCTGCATCAACAGCGAGACGCCCACAGTCGTAAAAATCTTCATAATCGCAGACGTGGACTGAATCGGCTGAACGACGACGCGCTGAAAGGCAGCGCCGAGAAAAAACATGACCGGCAGCAGGATGACCGCCGAGAGATATGGGTCCAGTCCGCACAGATCATGAAGCCAGAAGGTGAGATACATGGCCAGCATCACCATCTCTCCGTGAGCGAAATTGATGATGCGCACCACGCCGAAAATCAGGTTGAGCCCAATAGCAATCAGTGCGTATACTCCACCCATGAGCAAGCCGGATACGAGTACCTGCATGATCAAATCCATACCGAAATCCCTTGTGCGGGCTCAAGCGTCCCGTGTCGTAAAAGCAGATGTCTTTGCGTCGACAGAACATCCGCCCCGGACCATCACCATTATTCGACTTTTATAATCTTAGGCTCCGCCACTGCCGCGTTCCTGGGCCAGACGGTAACCAGTTTGCCTCCCTGCCACTGGGTTATAAATGCAGGCGCCTGGACGTTCTGACCACCCTGGTCGAACTTTACCCCCCAGCCGTTGGCGGTTTTTCCAAGGGGAATATCGAAGGACATGGCAGCCTTGCGAACGGCCTCAGCGTCCGTATTCCCACCGCTCTTCTCCAGAATGTCGAAGAGCATCAGTGCTCCTACGTAGTTGGCGAGGGAGTGACCGGAACGCGGAGGCTCGCCGTACTTTTCCTTGTAATGCGTGACAAACTCCTGGAGTCCCGGACAGAAGTCCGGGTTGATCTCGTATTGAGGGAAATCGGAGTTAAAGACACCGTCCGCAACTGGTCCCAAAGCATCGGCGAAGCTTCGCAAAGTATGCCCTCCACCTGTTCCGAAGATAGGGGTCTTCAATTTCAGCTCATGCGCCTGACGGCTGAGCAAAATAGCATCCTGAGCATAAGATACTGCGACCACGATGTCCGGATCGGCCTTGCGCAAGCGCAGAATAACGGGAGAGAGGTCTGAAGAGTTGGCGGCATACGGCTCTACGGAAATGATTTGCATTCCGGCTTCCTTGGCAAGCTTGGAAAAGCTTGTGGCCACCGAGGATCCATAGTCGGAGTCTTCATGGGCTATCGAAACTTTTATCTCGGCAGGCTGCTTTTTCAAGTGAGGCGCAAGCCATCCGACAATAAAATCGATTTGAGCCTTGGTGAAATCGGCGGCCGTCGCGTTCGTTCTCCACATAGTTTTGTAGCCCCGGGTGGCGATTTCATTTGCGATGGCGCCAAACTCAAAGTACGGTATACCTTTGCGGGCCGCTACTTCCGATGCGGCCATGCAACGGCTGCTGGCGTAAGTCCCGATGATGAGAGGGACTTTCTTTTGCTCGAGGAGCCTCTCCGCTTCGGATCGCGCTCCCGCCACAGTGCTGGCGTCGCCTTGGACATACACTATTTCCGCTCCGGCTACTCCACCGGCTTTGTTCCTCTGAATTCTCGCGAGTTCAACCCCGCGAAAGCTTTCCTCCCCCAGCAGCGCTAGGCTGTCGGTTAACGGGAAAAGTGCGCCGATTTCCAGGGTCTTTGGAGCTGAAAAGGCTCCCCCCATGGGAATCATCCAAGAGAAGGCGAAAAGTACCAGTACTAACGGAATCCTCTTCATAAATTACTCCCTTGTCCTTTCGTTGAGTTCATCCGGCGGCCCAGGGGATTCTCAAACTGCCCAGGGGCCCAACTGCGACACGCGGCTCACCGTCATTCGGACTGAAATTCAACACGAAGGATTCCAAGAATACGACATGAAAGAAAAAATCGATACGGTCATGAAGACAACGAGTAGAGACAACAAGTAGAGATAACGGGAAAAAGAGGCTTTTTTTCTTATGGTTGTCGTTATTCCCGGCTCTTGTGCGCGCTAAGCAGTGCAGCGAATCATGGCCACGTCTTTAGATCCGCCTGTTGCCGACCGTCAGGCGGACATCCATCCCCCATCGACGTAAACGACCTCACCTGTGATATAGTCCGATACGGGAGAGGCCAGAAAAAGAACAGCATTGCCGATGTCCTCCACCGTGCCGAAACGCCCCAGGGGAATACGCGAGAGCATCCAGTCGTGCCTTTTCCGGTCCTGGAAGATCGCTTCGGTCATAGCGGTGCGAACATATCCCGGAGCAACGGCATTGACGTTTATCTTGCAGGGAGCAAGTTCCAGGGCCATGGACTTGGTGAGAGCGAATATACCGCCCTTGGCCGCACCATAGACCGATATGTTCGGCACCCCGATTTTACTCGCAAGCGAGGCAAGATTGATGATCTTGCCCCGGCCGTTCTTAATCATCTCTTTTGCGGCTGCCTGCGCCAGAAAATAGGCGGACTTGAGCTGAATGCGGATTACCGCTTCGTAGTCTTCTTCGGTTACTTCGAGGAAGGGTTTCCTGATATTTGAACCGGCATTATTGGCCAAAATATCAATTTTACCGAAACGGGCGACAGTTTCCTTGACTATTGCGGAAATATTTTCAATTTTACTCACATCCGCCGCAAGTGTTTCGACCCTTCTTTCGTAATCCTGCGACAGAAATTGTGCGGTCTGCTGCAACTGCGATTCGGAGCGGGCAACGAGCATAAGATCCGAACCAGCCCCAGCCAGGGCTTTAGCTATACCCGAGCCTATGCCCCGTCCACCGCCGGTCACGATGCTCACTTTTCCATTCAGGGAGAAGACATCAAGATAATTCCCCATTGCTCTCACCTCGCCTGCCATAAACACTGGTTATCATGATACCTTCGGCACGTATCATCGAAGCGCGATCAAATGGATTTCAAACCTGCACTTACGGCCATCATTCCAATCAGGGGCGTTGGTATTCGAGACAGCCAGATACTATACTCCTGTCGAGCCTAACTCAATGATTAAAAACACTTGCCAAAGCTTGAAATGCACTGGATTGGTTTTGCGATAACAGCTTTGCATGTCCCTTTGGGACACCTGGAAACCACGAAAAGTACGGTCCCGTGGGTGGCCCGGACCCTCGTATCCGGGGCGCGGAGCGCCAAGAGTTTCATGTGTGCCGCGAGAACTTTTCGAGGCAGATGTAGAATAGATCACTCGTGCCCCCGGTGTCGCTTTACGCGGCGGAAAAACCGTTGAAGGTCTTCTTCAATATCTATATCAAAAAAAGAGTCATCGCTCTCGATTTCCACCCTGAGAATGCATTGCGGATTTTCCCGGATGATGTTTCTTGCTCCCATGTCCCCGTGGATGTTCATAATATCGCCGTAGAATCTGCTGCTGAAGATCACAGGAACACCTTGCCGGCCTCTAAAGCAGGGCACACAAATGTCTTTGTCGGAATTCCGGAATTTGACGAGCAGCAAATCTATGGCGGCATGGTCCAAGAAGGGATGGTCTGCAAGAATCACCATAATGGAGGGAAAAGTGGCGCGAATCTGCAAAAGCCCATGCTGCAAAGAACCGGACATCCCTTCGCGATAGCGGTCATTGACGGTTACGGCTATCCGGGGATCGTTCAGCCCTTCTCCCAGGGCGGCGATGATCCGGTCGGATTCATGTCCGACAACCAAAACCACCCGCTCCAGTTGCGACGCAAGTGTGGTTGCGACGGTTCTTGCCAGCAGCGTCCGCCCGTCGATCTCCAGCAGTTGCTTAGGTTTGCCAAAACGACTGGAAGTGCCGGCTGCCAGGATAATTCCGGCGGTAGGCCTTTTTTCCATTTCACTACCTGTTGGATTGCATGTCCCAGGTTTCCACCATATCCAGTTCCGGCAGCAACGATCCCACAACAATCCGGTGAATGCGGCCTTTGCCGCGCTGCAGCAAAGAACGCGCAATTTCCCTGCCGGCCGTGCGCCGGTCCGGTCCCTCGGCCTTATTGAGGAATACGATGCGCTTTGACTCCGGGGGAAAACCTTTTAGTATCCCGTGACGGGCTAAAACAGCACGCACCACAGACTCCGCAGTAACGGCCGCCCCTTCGGGAAGATCGGTGATCCGGGAATAATCCTGTGCGCGAAACACATATCGATCGTCAAGCGGTTTGCCGACGGCGTCGAGGCCAACGACCGCAATCACCCAACCGGAGCTTTCCGGGATCACGGGTTCATGGTCCCCCGGGGCTTTTAGCGAGAGCATCCGGGCGCCGTCTGCTTCAACCACGATCCACTGGAATAAACCGGTTTTTTGCACGGCGTCAATCAGTTGTGGAGCATAGCCGATGAGTTTATTCCTGCCCGATTCACTGCCTGCTGCGGTCACATGCAGCCCACAGGAAGCCGATGCCCCGATCTTCTCCAGCAAAATCGGAAGATTTTCGGCTATGACCACCAGAGGAGACTGATCCGGGGAAGGTCTGAAAATTTTCGTGGTAGTAGTAGTCATGACTGATTGGCCGTCTGACGTAAGCTCATGGGCGAGCCGAAACATCAGAGTCGTTTTTCCGCCGGCGCCGACCAGGCTGATGACTCCCCCGCCTCGAAGCTCTAACGTATCGCAAAGTGAACCCATGTGTATCGTGTTGCGCATCGAATGCTGATTGGTACGCTGCCTCTCGATCTTCAGACTCCGGTTTCCGCACCGTTGCGAAAGCAGAGTATAGCCTCAAGAGCCGAGCCGCCCAGAGCACGGGCCTTGTCCGATATGGTGAAGCACATTGAACTGATCTGTTGGGGATCGACGTCGCCTATTTTAGTCCCCTTCGGCACCCTTATGCCGTTCATGATCAGCCCTCGAATAACCCCATCAAACAGGGCTGTAACCGGCAGGTCGTCAACACGGCAGATAATCTCTCCTTGCCGGACTTCAGCCCCGATGTCGAGAACGTGTCCGACCGTTCCTTCGCAGGGGGCCCGCAGCACGCGCTCGGCGCCGTGCCCATTGACCATTGCCGGCGTCCCGGTGTTCGGCTCAGCCGCGCCTTGAAAGATGAGCCGCCCCAAATTGTGGCCGCGGTTTGTCTCGATCACGACATGAACATGGTTTCCCGCCTCAAAACCGGGCCCCAGTGCGATGGTCAACGGCGCCATATTGCGGCGCAGTCCGGTGTCCCGCTTAGCCAGGGTGGCGTCTATGATGACGTCCGGCCTCAACTCGGCGTTGACTTTCATCTCCGGGTCGACCATGATCGCCAGCTCCCCGTCCTGCCAGGCCCGGCGCGCCTCCTCGATCGAAGAAGTCCGAACCGCAGTTACCCCCTCAACGGTCGCTTTGCCGTCGATAACGGCTTGCGCAAACGACACGGTTCTCCGGACGACCAGGGGCTGCCCGGTTTCCAGGATGAGCACCCTGAACCCACAGCGGTGCAGGCGATAAGCAATTCCGGAGCCGACGTCGCCACCTCCTCGCAGAACGACGATTTCCCGTTCCATTGGATGCGCCTCCTTTCATCGATCTTTATCGGAAAGTTGCAGGGGTTGTGATCGGATGCCGACTACTGACAGCTTTGCATCATGCCGATATTACGATAAAAGTCAAGAAGTGTTTTAAGGGGAGGAATTGGGTAATAGTCACATGTTCCCCCAAATGATGAAAATGCGCTCGGTTGGTGCTATCATGAAGGTTAACAGAAGGGAAATGCGCTATGCACTTTGTCTTTATCGGCACGGGCGGGATCGGTGGCTATTATGGCGCGCGACTGCAGGCCCATGGCCAACGGGTTACCTTCATTGCCAGGGGAACTCACCTGCAGGTGCTACATACCAGGGGATTGCGAGTCAACCATCCCGAGTGGCATTTTGAAGCCCCGGTAAAAGCCTGCTCCCTGGAGCAATTTCTCCAAAGCCCTCTGCCTCTCGAAGCGGACTTGATCGTTTTTTGCGTCAAAGCTATTGACACCGATGCCATCGCCCGCCAGCTTGCAGACCGGCTCGGGGAGTTATCCACGCCGGTGCTGTCGTTACAAAACGGCGTGGACAACGAAGCCGTGCTATCCAAACACCTGGGCACGGAAAATGTCATGGGGGGGCTGGCGGTCCGGATCGGCTCTCACCTGACCTCTCCGGGGGTAATTGATGCCGTTGGGCCGGGGCAAATTGTGCTGGGCCAATGGCCGAAAGCTGCAGCGGCCTCCAATTTGACAGGCCTGATCGAGCGGCTCGATACAGTATTCAACCAGGCCGGAATACCCACCCGAGTGAGCGACAATATTCAGCTCGAACTCTGGCGCAAGCTGGTCATAAACAACGGCGTAAACCCTTTATCCGCCATCACCCGCATGGATACCGGCGAACTCATGCAAGACCCCGGCCTGTCGCAAATTGTCTACGGGTTGATGGCCGAAGCAACGGCCGCAGCGGCCGGCGATGGGGTGTTGCTGACGGAAACCGATTGCAAGGAAATGTTTGAGTTAATCCGCCATTTTGACCCGATAAAAACCTCGATGCTCGTGGATTTTGAACGTGATCGCCCACTGGAATTGGACGAAATCTGTGGCCCGGTGCTCTCCCGTTCCCGACAGTTGCGGTGCGATGCGCCCTACACATTTACCGTCTATCAGTTGCTGCGTCGATTGGTTTTTTCCCGCCAATCCTGATGCAGTGTCCTGTCGTTTTCATGTCGATAATCATAATTCCTCATTCCCTCAATCCTCAATTTGCCGCTTATTAAACTGATTCATCGCATCCGAAAGGCAAGCGGCAAGGATGGCGCGGACCGCTTTTTCAGCTTGCGCCGTCATCTTTTCGAACTCTTCCCGGTCTTCGGGATAAGGGGGCTGAAGGACGAAGGTTTCGACAGGTTCCCCGTGTTTCGGGCGGCCGATCCCTATTTTGAGGCGTGGGAAATCGGGACTTCCGACGTGGTCGATTATGGACTGGATGCCTTTGTGCCCTCCCGAACCGCCTCTTTGGGCAATTCGAATTCGGGCAAACGGGAGGTCGAGGTCGTCGTGCATGACGAGCATTCGGGGGGGAGTGATCCCGAAGTACTTGATGATCTCTCCGACTGCTTCGCCGCTTCTGTTCATGTAAGTGAGCGGTTTTACAAAAAGGATTTTTCGCCCCTCGGCGACAGCGAACCCCCAGGAGGCACGGAACTTACGCTCCATCATTGCGGGCGAGTAGCGAGCAATAAGCCGGTCAATTACCTGAAACCCCACATTGTGGCGTGTGTGCTGGTATTCTTTCCCCGGATTGCCAAGGCCGATCAGGGCAAGAATTTCCTCTTCGTTGCGGCAGACATCACCCATAGGTCAGTGAACAGTGAGCAGTGAGCAGTGGGGAGATAAAGCAGCCTTGCCCACTCCACCGCACTCCTCTAAAAGTCGGCTATTTCTTGAGAGCTTCCTCAGCGGGCTGGGGTGCAGTCTCCGGAGCCAACACGCTCACCACCCCCACGCTCGGGTCCTCGTCGAATTCATAGGAAGCTTCCGCTACAAGGTCTTCGACGTGAAGTATCTCCCCCAGATCGAGCTTGCTGACATCGACCCGGATGTTTTCCGGAATCTGGTTCGGAAGGCAACGCACCGCGAGGGTTCGTTGAATCAGGTTGACCTCTCCGCCTTTCTGCACACCAATGGCATCTCCTATCAGCTCAACAACTACCTCCACAGTGATAGGCTGATCGAGGGGTACTTCATAGAAATCGATATGCAGAAAACGTCTCCTATAGGGGTGCTTCTGGATCTCGCGAATGAGCACCTGCTTGGCCTGGCCTCCGTCGACCTTGAGGTTGAGGAGCTTACTCTCGCCGCCGGTCTCTCTCAGGAGCTTCTCGAGGTGCAATGCCGAAACCGATAGCGAGGTCGCCTGGGTTTTCGGCCCGTACAGCACCGCAGGGACTTTCAAATCCCGGCGCACACTTCTTGCGCCGCCTTTTCCGGTTTTGTCTCTGGTTATCGCTTCAAGTTCTAAAGCCATTGTCAGTGCCTCCTGAATATTTCCGCGCCCGTCAGTGCGCCGGTGTTCTCAAATTTCGTTTACTATCGAACTTATCGATTCCTCAAAATGCACCCGTTTGACCACTTCGGCCAGCATAGGCGCAATACTCACCGTACGGATTTTCTTGCAGGCCCTGGCGCGTTCAGAGAGAGGAATTGTATCCGTCACCAACATTTTCGTAATTGGTGAGGAGTCGATCCTTTCCACCGAGTCGCCTGAGAGCACAGAATGAACGGCGCAGACCTCGACACTTTCCGCTCCCGCGCTCATTGCAGCGCTCGTCGTACGCAAAATGGTCCTTCCCGTATCTATCATATCGTCAAGAATTATAACTTTTTTGCCTTTGACGTTGCCGACGATCTTCGGGTAGATGCCGTTCTCTTCACGATAATCCATAAGGGCCAGATCGAGTTTGAGCCGGGAAGCGAAAATCCGGGCTCGCTCGGTCCCACCGGAATCGGGCGCAATCACTATCTCCCCGCCCCGCATTTCCCCTTTGAGAGCGCTGGCCAAAACTACCGTCCCAAAAAGATGATCCACCGGAATATCGAAGAACCCCTGGATCTGTTCGGCGTGCAGGTCAATGGTAATAACACGGTTCGCCCCCGCGACGCTCAAAAGATCGGCGACCACCTTGGCGGCAAGCGGCACCCTGGGCTTGTCTTTCTGGTCCTGGCGGCCGTAGCCGTAGTAAGGAATTATTGCATTGATCCGGCGGGCCGACGCCCTTTTGAGGGCATCTATTATAACCAGCAGCTCCATGAGATTTTCATTGACAGGCGGACAGGTGGACTGGAGAACGTACGTGTCCTTGCCCCTGACGTTTTCGCCTATCTCCACCCTTATTTCTCCATCACTGAAGCGGGTGATGAGGGCTTTGCCCAAACTAATGTCCAGCCTCGAGCAAACCTTATCCGTAAGAACTGCGTTTGAATTTCCGGCAAAGAGGGTGAGACGGCTCCACATAGCTACAAATGCCTGCTCTTGTTATCTTGTCACTGGACAGCCATGAAAAAACAAAGAGGGAAGGCTATCACCTTTCACCTCTTCTGAACCTGGTGCTGAATGATGGCTGGGGCGGAAGGATTCGAACCTTCGAATGCGGGTTCCAAAGACCCGTGCCTTACCGCTTGGCCACGCCCCAGTAGTTATGGGTTGCCAGTTTTTAGTTTTCAAATAACCCGTGTAACACTTACGAAAACCAACCACCACAACCCTGTTGGTCCACCCAACTCAAAACTAAAAACTTATAACTAAAAACTAAATAACTTGGGCAGTATGGACCCAGCAATCGGGCCAGTCTTTTTTTGCAACCACCGAGGCGTCTCTTGCCGCTTGAACTGTCCTGAAAACACCAAATACCGTCGGCCCGCTTCCGCTCATGGAGGCCGCCAAGGCGCCCCGCCCGATTAGCCAGCCCTTAATGTCCTCTATTATCGGATACTTGGTCACTGTAACCGCTTCGAGATCGTTTACCACGAGATCCCGGAGTTGCCAGGGATGCTCAACTAAACTGCTTAGCTTAATTTGAGCAGAACCTTTTGTCAATTTCAAACTTTGATATACCCAGCCCGTAGGCACGCTCACGGGTGGTTTTATCAGCAGCAACGGATAGTCGGGCGCCATATCCACACACTGCAACTTTTCACCTATCCCGGTCGCCAACGCCGACCGGGAGCGTAAAAAAAAAGGCACGTCGGCCCCGAGGCTGACACCCAAACTTTCCAGGTCACCAGCGGAGAGAGCGTTTTGGAAAAATGAGTTCAGAGCTGCCAGTACGCCGGCTGCATCAGAGCTTCCGCCCCCGAGGCCGGCGCCCCAGGGAATATGTTTTTCGAGACGTATATCAATGCCGGCCTTCTTCCCGCTTTTTTTCATGTAAAGATCGGCAGCCCGCCAAGCCAGGTTTCGTTCATCGGAAGGAATTTCCGGCGAGTCACAGTCGATGGAAATGGAATACTCTACGGGCCGGATGTCAATCCATATGTCATCATAAACAGAGATGGGCAGCATGAGGCTCGAGATATCGTGATAACCGTCTTCTCTTTTCCGGATCACCTCCAGCCACAGATTTATCTTTGCCGGGACTCTGATTTCGATCACTTGCTACTTGCCCGACTTCTGGATGTAGCGCATCCGCAGATCGTAGAGCACGGACTTTAGCAGTCTCTCCTCATCCTGATCGAGGTTGCCCTTGGTTTTCTCCTGCAGCATGCCCAGTGTGTCGATAATTTGCTTGGCGATGGGCAAATCGATCCTCGACAGATTAGTCTCCGGCTCGGGAATTTCTCCAAGATGAACAAGGGCCGATGAACTCAGAGAAAAAATGAAGGTGGCCATCGAAACTTCAGGCAAAGGGCCCCGGTCCTTTTGTTCACCGCCGGCGGACTCCTCCGGCTGGGCGTTCTTCTGTTCGTCTGCAGCGGAAGCCGCTTCAGACCGAGGTTCCTGCTTGCTTTCTTCCGCTTCGGTCCCCTCTGCAAACCTGCGACGATCCTTTATCACAAATCCCTTTTCCTCTTCCTTTTCTGCCATGAGCACCCTTCCTCTTCAACAAAGCTCAATTGCCTGGACAAGGTCCACGTTATCCATCGCAAGCAATTCATTGACAACATGCGCTGGAACCGCCATGTCAGTACGTAGAAATATAATGTTTTGCCCGCGTTCGAGCACCTGCCCGACATTCATGAGTGAAATATTTATTTTGTGGCGCCCGAGGCAAGTACCGATGGCGCCTATGGTGCCTGGAGTATCGATATTGTGTATCAGCAGCAGATGGCCTTCAAGGGCCGCTTCAAGACGAAAGTTATTGATGCGGACCATGCGTGCGTCTTTTTTGCCAATAATAGTCCCCGCGACGAGGTTCTCGGCCTGTGAAGTTTTTACGTGAACGCTGATCAGGTTGGTGAAGTCCTCGGCCTCACTTCGAACCGAAGTTGTCACCCTGATGTCGCGCTCCTTTACGTGGATAGGGACATTGACGTAGTTCACCATGTCGCCAAGTATCGGGCTGAGCATCCCTTTAAGAATAGAAATCGTCAACGGTTGTGTATCCAGCGAAGACACATCACCGACATATTCTATGGAGACCCTCTGTATGGCGCCCTTGGTAATCTGTGTCAGCACGCATCCGAGTTTTTCGGACAGAGTCAGATAAGGGCGGAGCTTGGAGAGGACAGCCCCGTCAATATTAGGAGCGTTAACGGAGTTGCGGATCGTCCCTCGTGTGAGGAAATCCGTTATCTGGTCTGCAACTGCGATGGCGACGTTTTCCTGGGCCTCAGCAGTGGAGGCTCCAAGGTGAGGAGTAGCGACCACCTGGTCCAGAGCGAGCAGGGGATTGTCCGTGGGAGGCTCTTTAGCAAACACGTCAAGAGCTGCGCCTGCCACGACTCCCTGTTTGATCGCCTCATAGAGATCCTGTTCGTTTACAATTCCCCCGCGCGCGCAGTTGATGATGAAAACACCCTTTTTCATTTTCCTGAATGCGTCGGCATTGAGAATGTCTCGGGTTTCAGGAGTCATGGGGGTATGAATCGAAATGTAGTCCGACGAGGCCAACAGATCCTCGAACGTAACGCCCTGGATACCGAGGGTGTCGATTACCTCGGGGTTGATGTAAGGGTCGAAGCCGATTACCCTCATCTTGAGCCCCTGGGCGCGCTCAGCCACTACTCGTCCTATCCGGCCGACCCCTATTATCCCAAGGACCTTATTGAAGACTTCCTTTCCTTTGAAACGTTTCTTTTCCCATACGCCGTTCTTTAGAGAGTTCGTTGCCTGCGGAATATTGCGGGTAAGGGAGAGCATCATTGCTATGGTGTGTTCGGCCGTGGTTATGACGTTGCCTTCAGGCGTGTTCATTACAACCACACCCCGTTTGCTGGCTGCTTCAAGATCGACGTTGTCAAGCCCTATCCCGGCGCGTCCTATTACTTTAAGATTATGGGCATTTTCCAGCACTTCGGCGGTGACCTTGGTCCCGCTCCTGATAACCAGAGCGTCGAACTCCTTTATGACCCGTCTGAATTCTTCAGGAGTTAAAGTCGTATTCACTTCCACTTCGAAACCGGGGACCCTCACAAGTTTTTCGACCCCCGATTCGGAAAGGTTGTCGCTGATAAGAATCTTCATTAATAACTCCTAGGACAAAATTTCCCCGAGCAACCCTCATCGATTGATAAACCAAAGCAAAGCTAGCATTATCGAACCCTTGGCGTCAAGAATCTTGAGGCCCTCGGCACGGGCAGCCGATTTCGCCGCTGCCTGCGGCGGCGGTTCAAGTTATGGCCGGCGGTCCCACCGCCCTACGGGCCTCACTGGGCCTTTCCAACAGTCTGCCGTTGCGGCTCGGCGTTCTTGAGTTCCGCATCGATCATGTTCTTGAATGTATCCAACGATGGGCCGCCGGTAAATACCGTCCCGTTGATCATAAACGTGGGGGTTCTGTCCAATCCTGCCTGAACGGCGTCCCGCACGTTCTTTTCCACCAGCGCCTTATATCTCGAATCCTGGAGGCATTGAGAGAACTTCTCCCTGGACATCCCCAATTGTCCGGCAAGATTGATCAGACTCTCGGGTGTGAGATCGGCGGATGTAAACAGTACTTCCTGATATTCCCAGAATTTGCCCTGGTCCTCGGCGCAGTGAGAGGCCTCCGCCGCCACGAAAGCATCTTTGTGGCGTTTCAGCGGGTATTCCTTGTAGATCCACTGCACTTTGTCACCGTAAGCGGCCCTTACCTGTTTGACTATCTGATGGGTCGCGCGGCATGCGGGGCATTGATAGTCGGAAAATTCGACTATGGTGACGGGGGCATTGGAAGGGCCCAGAGTGGGGGCGCCCTGAGTATCGACTTTGACTTTGGGAGGATTGGGCATGGGCAAAAGAATGCGGACGCCGTACTTAGGATCGAGGGTATGGATGTATGCCGTTATGATCTGAGATCTCTTCTGCTGTGCCAGAAATGTCTTTATTCGCTCTCTAAGGTCCGGAATGGACCCCTGGTAAACCTGCAGACGCTGCTTATTTTCCTCTATGTACTTGTCCACCTCGGGCTCTTCAACCGTGGGCATCGATTCGGCCGGAGCTATCTGCTCCACGAGAGCTTCAGGAGTTTTTCCCTGCTCCTTGGCCTCCTTGTCGAGAAGGATTTCACCTATCAACTGGTCAAGCTTTTCAATCTTCATCCGGTAAATGTCTTTTTGCGTCTCCAGAAGTCTTCCGCCGAGGAGCACATCGAGCCGTTGATTAGTTATGACCTCGCTCCCTACCATGGCCGCAATCCCGGAATCAGCCGTGTCGGCGGCATGCGTTGAGGCAGCGGTTGCGCCCGCCGGACGCGGAAGGCCGTTCTCGAAAGGGACCCAGACAAAAAAGCCCACAAAGAACAGAAGAGCCAGTGTCGTTTCCTGCCAGAAAAGTTCCTTTCTCAACGCCACGGCAAGCAGCAGGAGAACGACGACCGCATTGGCTATGCAAAATATGCAGGGCTCCTTGAGTTGGATCATGAGCAGAATTAGAACTGCTTCCACTCCTGCTGCGGGAGCTGCAATCCATGTCATCATCTCGCGGCGGAACAGGGCCAACATAGCCCCGATTGAATAAAACACTGCACCCCAAAGCCAGATAGGGATGTGGAGAAAATGGATCTCCGCTGTATCTTTGCATGCACTCGAACATAGAAACTTGAGTCCGGGGACTTGCTCTTGAAACCCGCTCATAAGCGATACAATCAGCCCGGCCAAACAAATGAACAGCATAAGGATGCTTCTTCCGGATGTATTGGAAACCGGAGGTATTTCCAGTTGATCCAGCCTACTGTCTTTCTTTCGGATTTTTTTCGAGGACATAAACTCAGGGTCTCCATAAATTAAATAATCACAAATGGCCTGCTCTTAGGAGCGCCGGAAAAATCCCTTCGGCTTTTCCTCCAGTTCCTTGAGTTCCGCATTGATTTCTTCAATCTTTGTGGCGGAGTCCGTAATAAGGGATTTTGCCTTCTTTAAGTGCGAAATCGCAAGTTCCTTGTTGTCTTTGTGAAAGTAATACCGCCCAAGATAGAAGTGTGCCGGTCCCAGCTTGTTGGCCTGTCCGAGCACTATTCCAAGCTGATAATCCACATCCGGAAACATAGCCGAAAGTTCTTCGATTTGCATCAAGTGGTCGAGGGCTTCATCTTTCTTTCCCATATCCATCAACACCAAGGCCAGTCTAAAGTGAGCAATCGCAGCGGAAGGGTCGAGCATCAGCGCGGATTCCAGGGTACTTTGCGCTTCCTGCAGTTTGCCTACCTTTTGGTAAGCATCTCCAAGCGAACTCAGAACAAAAGGGCTGGAAGGCATCAAGCGGGCGGCCTGTCTAAGCTGCTCCACGGCCTCCGACCACTTGTTTTGCCTGAGGTAGAGGCGCCCCAGCCCGAATACCGATGCCTTGTCGCCTTTCCTTATCCCTTTCTGGAAATGATCGAGAGCTGTTCGCTCGTCCGTATAGTCTGCAATCAGGGTAGCCTGCATGACCTTGAAATCCCCACTGGCGGGTTCCACCGCTTTTCGGCTGGAAGAGGCTTTCTGTTTTTTTACCATCTCATCAAGATACTGCACCCGCTCTTGAAGGGCGGGATGCGTCGCAAGGTAATTGGGGACCTTGGAGTTTTGCAGGTATGTGTAATCAAGCAACTTATGCATCATGGAAGGCATGGATGAAGGATCATAACCAGCTCCGGAAAGAAACCTGAACCCGAACTGGTCTGCTTCCATTTCGTGTGCCCGGCTGTACTGCAAAGCAGCGGATTGCGTAGCGGCGATGCCTCCGGCCGCCAGTCCCGGCGCCCCGAGAAGAATGCCGGCGACCAGCCCTGCCACCATCCCTATGCTGGCGATCTTCGCCTCATCTATGGACCTTTGAAGGTGCCGCGCCTGAATATGGGCCAGTTCATGGGAAAGAATGGCTGCCAGTTCGTCTTCGGTCGACATTAATTCAATCAGGCCACGGTAAATAAAAATATAGCCCCCGGGGACAGCGAAGGCATTCGGGACCGGTTGATCGATCACGAAGAACTGAAACTGATAGGTGGTTATGCCAACTTCTTTGGCTACGCGGTTACCGACGTTCCTGACGTAGGTAAGCACTTCGCCGTCTTCGACAAGAGGCACCGACTTGCGGATCAACTTGGTGAACTTTTTCCCCAAATCCTTTTCTTCGCTCAAAGTGACTGCACTCACTTCGCGGGGAGGGCACAGGACCACCGCCGCGAAAACAAGCAAAGTGAGGACGATCAGCACCCCTTTCGTTTTTCCTCCGGAAACCGATTTTGAAAACATAAACAGCCCTTATTTTTCTAGGGTGGTCGGGTCAGGTCCTTGCTCCCATTCGATTCGGGGAGCCTCAGACCACAGGCTTTCGAGGTCATAAAAATATCGCACCGGTTCGTAGAATACGTGAATGATTACATCTCCGTAATCCATCAAGACCCAGTGGCCTTCTCGCTTCCCCTCGGTCCCGATCGGTCTGAACCCTTTGGTCTTGAGTTCGTCTTCGATGTTATCGGCGATCCCTTGGACTTGCCTGCTGGATTTTCCGGTGCAAATGATGAAATAGTCGGCAAAGGAAGAATAGCGCGACACATCCAGAAGAACCAGATTCAGGGCCTTGAAACGCAACGCCTCTCTGGCGCACAGGATGGCCTTTTCCTTGCTGCTCATCGATATGAGGACTTCCTTGCCCCTTCGTCCGACTCTTCCTGCCGACATACTCAAATCAGGCATCTTCGTTCCTCGCACAGTACAAACTGTTTTCCCCTATATAACTCCATACTCCCTCCGGGACCAGATATCGCACAGACTGCCCTCGGGAGGCAAGTTCCCTTATCCTGGTCGAGGAGATATCAATTCTCGTATTCTGAAGGCTGTGGATGGAATAAAGCACCGGATGCAGGATGGCGCGATTTTCGGGAACGATTCTATATAACCGGGATACCTTCCCGGCTACAAATTCCAATATTTCATCTTCTCTGCACTCGGGTCTGCAAAGCACAACGATATGCGCCAGCCGGAAAATTTCCCTGTAGTCATACCAGGTATCCATCTCAAAGAAAGCGTCGCACCCTACCAGGAAGAACAGGTCGGCCCCCGGATTTTCCTGCTGGAGTTGTCCAAGTGAATGAACGGTATATGATTTTCCGGGCATGCGCTGTTCGATGTCCGAAAGCCGGAAGCGCGAATTGCCTTCGATGGCAAGCTCAAGCATACGCCAGCGGCTCTCGAAAGAGAGGACCTTTTTGTCCGGTTTGTGGGGCGGAACGGAAACCGGTACAAACAGAATCTCATCGAGCCCCAGTGTGTCAAGCGCTTCTTCAGCAACTCTTAAATGACCAAGATGGACGGGATCGAAAGTGCCTCCCAATATCCCCAGCCGCGGTGGAAAAGACTGACCCGGAGACGCAGCGATATGGGGATGCGGGCACAGAACCGACGCCGGGACGGATTCGTCCCCTTCTCTCGGCGTCTCCCCCTCGTTTAGCGGGTTTTTTCTCCGCGTCACCGCGTCTATCCCTCTCCGCGCAGGTTCTTTCCCGATGCCACCGTTTTAGTATTTCTACATGTCAGCCGCGCAACTGGCCGTTTCCCAGGGCAATGAATTTAGTAGTCGTAAGTTCCTCTACACCCATTGGACCGAAGGCATGAAGCCGGGAAGTGGAAATGCCGATCTCAGCCCCAAGGCCAAGCTGAAAACCGTCGTTGAAGCGCGTCGAAGCATTCACCAGGACAAGCGAAGACTGCACCTCCCGTATAAACCTGTGCGCCCGATCGAAGTTTGTCGTAACAATTGCTTCGGTATGTTGGGAACCATACTTTGTGATGTGGCGGATAGCTTCGTCCATATCCGGCACTATGCGTACCGCGAGAATAAGATCGAGGTACTCGGCATACCAATCCTCATCGGTTGCGGCCTTACAACCGGGCACAAGCGCTCTGGTCCTCTCGCACCCGCGCAGTTCGACGCCGGTACGCCGAAAATCTTTGGCCATTGCCGGCAGGAAGCTCTCTGCGATAGCCCCGTGAACCAACAAGGTTTCCATTGCGTTGCAGGTTGCCGGCCGCTGCGCCTTGGCATTCAAGCATATATTCCGGGCCATTTCCAGGTCCGCCTCGTAATCCACATAAACATGGCAGACACCTTTGTAATGCTTTAAGACGGGCATTCTGGCATTTTTGGTGACAAAGCGTATCAGATCTTCTCCGCCGCGTGGGATCATTACATCCACGTACTCCTCGAGGCCGAGCAGATCGAGCACTGCCTGCCGGTTGGTGGTCTGGACAAACTGGACGGCATCTTCGGGAAGCCCTGCCTGTTTTAGCGATTCCCTTAGAATCGCGGCAAGGCGGCTGTTCGAGTTGAACGCCTCAGACCCCCCGCGCAGGATTACAGCGTTTCCAGCCTTGATGCACAGGGCCGCTGCATCTACCGTGACGTTCGGGCGTGACTCATAAACGATTCCGATCACGCCTAGAGGAATTCGCATCCTGCCGACCCGAAGCCCATTTGGCCTCGTCCACATCCTGGTAATTTCGCCGACCGGGTCGGGCAGCATCGACACTTCTTTAAGCCCCTCGATCATCTCGCTCAGGACTTTCTCGCTTATTGCGAGCCGGTCGATTTTTGCCTTTCCCATTCCCTTGCTCTCAGCGTCTTCGACGTCCTTTCGATTGGCCGCTCCAATGGAGTCACGCTCCAATTCCAGGACCGAGGCCATTTTTTCCAGGGCCTCCCGTTTTTGATCGCTGTTCGCCATTGCCATCAGGTGAGAGGCTTCACGGGCTCTCCTGCCCATCTCCAAAATTTCGTCCTGCATAAATTCTCCTAAGCAAATGATTTGGTTACCTAAAGCGTCTCACTCGTTAGAACGAAATTATCCCTGTGAATCACTTCATCGGAATGCTTATAGCCGATAAGCTTTTCGATTTCCTCGCTATGGCAGCCTTTTATGTTTTCGATCTCGACCGATTTATAATTAGAGAGACCTATACCGATCACATTTCCGTCCTTGTCGATGCACCGCACGGGGGCGCCTACGCCGAACACACCCCTCACTTCCCTCACCCCGATGGGAAGAAGAGACCGGCCCTTCTTTATCAGGGCCGCAACAGCACCGTCGTCAAGAGTAAGCTCTCCGGCGGGTTTGGGCAAATTGGCAAGCCATACTTTTTTTCCGGAATATGCGCGCTGCCTGGGCAGGAACATGGTGCCCAGTTCTTCCCCGTCAAAGAGCCGAAGTAAAACATCCCTTTGTCTTCCCGGCGCTATTATCATCGAAATGCCCAAAGCAAGGCATTTGCGGGCGGCGTTCACCTTGCTCAGCATTCCGCCCGTGCCCACCGTCCCCGGCTCCGGAGCGGCGCAAGCCAGAATTTTCGCGTCCACCCGGTTAACCATCGGAATCAGTTTGGCGGAAGGATGAAGCCGGGGGTCGCCGTCGTAGAGGCCTTCGGTATCGGTGAGGTTTATAACCAGGTCTGCCCCGACAAGTCCTGCAATCAGCGCTGAGAGATGATCGTTATCTCCAAATTTTATCTCTTCCACGACAACTGTGTCGTTTTCGTTGATAATTGGCGTTATTCCCCATGAGAAGAGCGTCTCGAGCGTATTGCGCGCGTTGAGGTAACGTTGGCGGTGAGCGAGGTCTTCACTGGTAAGGAGCACCTGCGCCACGAGCAGATCGTATTTGTCGAAAGCAGCCTCCCAGGCTTCCATCAGTGCCCCCTGGCCGACGGCCGCCGCCGCCTGCTTTTGCGGAATAGTCTTCGGGCGCTCGTTAATCCCCATTCTGTGCATGCCGGAAGCTATCGCGCCGGAGGACACTACAAGGACGTCCATGCGGGCGCAACGTTGACGGAGCTCGGCAATCTGGTCGCTGAGCCGATGGATCGTTATCCGGTCAAGCCCTTTAGGTCCCGTCACAACGGCGCTGCCCACCTTGATCAAAACACGCCTGCACCCGTCGAATACTTTCGTTCGCTCCTGAGATTTATGCATATGGCAGATCGGTTCCACGATTAATGTAGTAAGGTTTCTGACCGCTTTAGCGACACATTTTAAAGCCAATAATCATATTCCCAATATCCGTTTTTTACAATGAGTTCAAGGAGGTAAAGGCAAGGAAAATTGTAAAGAAACGTCGCGGGGCCGGTTTTGCGCGCATTCACGCAGAAAGGCGCAGAGGTACTGAAGTGTATCGAACACAAAAGTCTCTTGCCGCTACCTGCACCTTGCTACCTGCTACCTGCCCTTTACATGCTGCGTTGATTTTTAAGAAAGCTCATGTACGCCGTCGCCGTTTCTTCCGGTTTTTCCAGCATCGGGAGATGCCCGGTATCTTTCAGAATGACTGTCTGACGGTTCTTCAGGCCCTGCTCCAAAACCGACGCGCCGGACACATCCAGAATCCTGTCCTGGTCCCCCCAGATAATGCATACCGGCGCCTGGATCATTGAAAGGAAAGGCTCCAGGGCCAGTTTTTCCTCGATCAGGTCTTTCCCGACTTTTGCGTTGAAATCCCTGGCGGCCATGGCGGAGGCAGCCAGCACCTTCTTGAAAGCGCCCAACATAGGCGGAGGGTTGACAAAAGCATAGTGCAGCGCTTTTTCAAAATCGTCAGGGCTGTTGATCAGGAGAGGATTGACCCCCTTTTGCAACTGCTGGACGAACTCTGACGGTCTGGCCGTCTTAAGGCCGCCCGGGGCTAGGAGCGCCAGGGTCGATACTTTTTCAGGGAACCTTGATGCATAGACGGCCGCAATCTCACCTCCCATAGAGTTTCCCGCCAGGTGGAACTTTTCCAGTTGCAAGGCCCCGGCGAACCGGTCGAGGCGTTTAACCTGGCTGTCTATATTGTAATTTGCGTCCGGTCGTTTCGAGCTCTCGCCGAAACCGGCCAGATCGGGGATGATGACATGATAACCCTCTGTCAGTCGTTTGGCGAAATACGTCCAGTTGTCCTTGCTGGCGGTGTATCCGTGCAGGAGAAGCACTGTCTCCCCCTTGCCGCCTTCCATGTAGACGATCCGGTCGCTGTCGACCTGGACCTCCTTTTTTACCAGGCCGGCGGAATGCCGGTTGGCCTGCCGTGCCAGGTTGAACAAAAACTCGGGAAACAGGAGATAGGGGACCGCCGCGAGCAAAATTACAACGAGTGCGACAAGAGCCAGTTTCTTTTTCATATCGAATTCTCTCTTTTTACTCATGGGGCGTTTGAGCGCGTGAATCTTTCCGGCATCAAAGTCAACGTCGTCAGGCCGATAATTCTGCATCCCTTATATCACAAAAAGATTTCGGAAAAGATTATATCTCGCCTTTCCCCCTGCATGCGGGGTCAACTTTTAGACCCGCAGCCCGCAACTTTCCTCTGTAATAATCTTTCTCCACGGAAAAAATATGTCGTCTGAAATTCGATTTCTGTCGTCTTAACAGGTCAGAGGTAGTGACCATGCGAGCCACCTGCTATGTGATTTGGACTGACAGCAGCCGCAATTATTTCACGCTGTTTTATGAAGAAGAGGAAACTGCGAGCTTTTCTTCCTTTAACGAGTTCCTTTTGACCAGGTGTCTCCGCTTTTTCCCCGGCAGAACCAGGGAAGAGGTCAAATGGATAATAAGAGATTGAAAGGGGGCAGGCGAAATCGCGCCTGCCGGTTTCCATAGAATGTTTCCATGAGTGTTTCCATCAGCGTTGCCGGTGTTTCCATAGCTATTCCAATCGCTGAATCCCATCAGGTTTTTTGAAAACGGTGTTTCCATAAATGTTTCCACAGTTGTTTCCATCGACGAAGTGTTTCCAATCATAAGCGGTTGTCATCATTGATTATTCTACTTGCCATGGAAACTTTCTGGAAACACTAAGATAAAAAACTTAGACAGGATTTACAGGATTAGAGCCCGGAGCGAAGTGAAGAGGGATCAGATTATTCATTTTTAAGAGACCCGCTTAAGAGCAGTGAAGGGTGAGCGGTAGAAGGCTTTTCAGTTCGATACACTTCACTGTTTGTGACAAGTAGAAGATTATACATCACAATATGATGTAATGTCAAGAAAACTGGAGTGCCTCGGCCAGTATGGAAGCGAAGAGCAGGGGTGAACAATGTGCCAGGCGTATCCTGAGGGTAAATATCTATTGGTTTCGGGGATGGCGGCAAAAGAACCCAGCTTGCGTGGTAAGATGATACGCCGCCGCCAGCACAGCCTGGTGGTCGTACACTTCCTTACTAAATGATGCGGTGGCCATAGTGGCTGACAGTGTGATGCGTCGTCTCAAAATCCCTCCTGACCGGTAGCTCACACGTGCTCGTGCGTAACCGTTTCTGCGCTAAACGATTTCCGTTTATACAGGATAAAGGGTGATTTCAAGCCTATTTTCATGCTCTTTTTCCATCAATTACTGCCGGAAAATGACGCAAGTGTTTGGCCCGCCCAAATCGATGCTGTTTCTTCCCCAGGCATCAAGGTCGTCACCAAAGCGCTCTGCGAGAAATTGAACTAAGCCTTCGGTGTTGATTGTTACCCTGCCAACAGGAGGCTCAAAATAACGAATTAGATTCATATTTTTTTCAAAAATTTCAATATCGCCATAAGGTCGTCGTCTCACCATTTGGCTATCTCTGCGTTTGTTCGGACGCTGAACTCCAATCAGCTCCGACGGTTTTATGCCGCCGATGAAAAGCGCTGTGAAATGGCCGACATTTGAATCATTGCTGCACCTTGTTGTAGTCACTCTCATAATGAGCAGCGGAGCGGAACCAGAACAAACCGCCCAAAACAGCGGCGCAAGCAATGATCATGACCCCGTAGGCAAGCCCTTTCCAGTCGCCGGGCTGTCCACTTCCGAGGCGGTCGCCGATCATACCGACTATGCCGGAACCCCAGCCGCCCCCAAGAGCATACATGCAGGTCATACCCACACCGAAGGAGAGCGACTTGCGGTTTACGGGCACAACCATCTGGGTGGTCGCTCCGACGGACGGGCCGACTCCCCCGCAAACAATGGCCTGCAGCAACATGCAGAAAAACCCTAAGAGCATCACCGGCGCCCATGAAAGAGGCCCCGTGTGCACAAAGAACGCAAGGTAATAATAGAGAATGACAAGAAGGCCGGCCAGGATGGAACAGCATGCGGCAGTACGCATTCTGCCCCCCGGAGCTTTGGCTTCCCATCTGTCGGCAATCCAGCCGCCCAGTGGAACGGCCCACAACGAGGAAAAAAGGAGGCCGGCAATAATCAAAGGGGCCAAAGCGACGCTGATTTTAAATCTGAAAATCAGGGCGGGAACCATCCAGAAAAGGTTGCCCATGAACATAGCCATGAACATTCCCCAACCCAGGTAAAGCCATACGAGGGTCGGGGTCTTGAAGATAGCGACAAAACTCTGCCCGAAGTTTTCTCCCGTTTGCGCCTTCGGCGCTGTAGGGTAGTCCTGCACGTTGAGCGCAATGAGGGAAAGGATAATGCCCGGGACGGCAAAAATGAAAAATGGCGATCGCCATCCCCAGGTCTGGGCACAATAACCGCCGGCAATCAAGCCAACTACGAGGCCGATAAGTATGAACATGTTGAAAATTCCAAGCTTGGCTCCTCGCTGCGCGGGCGGATAGGATGCGCCGATAAGGGCAGTCCCGGCGGGGGCGTATCCTGCCTCGCCGACGCCGACTATCATCATGGCGATAAGGACGGTGTAGAAACCTTGACCCATTCCAGCCACGAGTATCCCGACGCTCCAGACCAGGCCCATGATGCAGATCATCGTTTTTCTGCTCCACCGGTCGATAAGGTAGGAAACCGGTATTCCGAGACATGCCATGGTCAAAAGAAAGATGTTGTTAATCCAGCCTACTTCCCCCTTGGTCATGCCCAGCGCCTTTATCATGGGCGCGGCGGCGACCGAGAATACCTGACGGTCCATCCAGTTGACCATGTAAAGAAGTGAGCAGATCCAGAGAACGAATGCGGCCTTTTCTCCGCCTATTTCAAATTTGGCGGAAACGGTCTTTCCAGCGACGTCTGCTTCCAATGCTTGTGTCTTCATAGCGATCGACTCCGATTTTTAACGGCGACAGCTAAAATCGACGATGCCCTTTCGGCTTAAGCTGCCGCTTTAAATGGAAATGGATATAGCGCCCCCCAAGGCTTTGTATTCATCGACTACCGCAGGCGATGGAACGCGCCGCCTGTCCGTCTTCCATAAATTTGCCAAACAATGACCCGGCAAGAAAGATAAGGTAAAATTTGCCGGGGTGCTGCCAAAGGATGGCCGCCGTATATCAAGCCAAGATGATCGATCTCCATAGCAGATGAAATCGATCGTCTATCCAGTGAAATGAGAGGGGAAGCTCTTAGGCCGCCCGCCCGATTGTTGCCTAAGAGTGGCGAGCACGATTCGATCGACCTGCAGCCACTCCGGTTATGGCTTCCGGCCAGAGCGGCAAAAATACTATGCATATCTTCACAAAGGGCATTATTCTTATTAACTCGATTGATTGTTAAAATCAGGATAATTCCAGATTATCTTCAAATTGATCGGCAAGTCGACGAATGCCTTGAGTATCGCAGCCTCAGTCTCTTGCTTATTTTTGACTTCTTTGCCTGTATTGATGACTACAGTAGCATCAATCGTTCCACTTTTGAGAGTGTTCGTAGTGACTTCCGCAACGGTCCCCATATCTATGTATTTTGCAAGAAGCTGACGAATCTTTTCTTGTGCCGCCAATTCGCGAAGGCGAGGTTTGAATATTTTGCCAACAGTTGTCGTTGGGAGTTCGGTTACTACAAAAATCTTTTTAGGTTTGGCGGGTGGTTCAGCAACATGTTCAGTCATATATTTTTCGAACTCCACAACATCAAGGTCTTCACCCGGCGCCCTAACAATAAAAACAATCGGCACCTCGCCAGCATACTCATCAGGCATACCCACAGCAGCACTCATAGTTACCGCCGGATGGGCGTTAGCAACTTCTTCAATAGCGGCCGGATCAATATTGTGACCACTACGAATAATGAGATCTTTTTCGCGACCGGTTAAAAACAGCCTGTTCTCAGCATTCATATATCCTATATCTCCGGTTACCAACCAGCCATCTCCTATCAAAGCCCCGGCATTTTGCTGCGGGTCTTTGTAACCCGGAAACACTTGCGGTCCGCGAATCAGGACGGACCCTATCTCCCCAACATCGCATTTCACCACAATTTCCTTTTCAATTTCCTTCGTTCTGGCAATCATGAGATCAGAAAAAGGGACCCTTAAGCCGACCGATCCAAGAATCCTTTTCCCCATGGCAGGAGTGCACGCAACCATTGCACCCGTCTCCGTCAACCCGTATTGTTCAAGAAGATGCTTATTTATCTTCTTTTCAAAACGTTCGGAAACAGGTACCGGGCATGAGGCCCCACCCGTGGTCGCTATTCGCGCAGAAGAAATGTCAGCATCTCCAACCGGGACATCGGAAAGGGCAACAAGTCCGGTCGGTACGGCACCGACCATTGTCGCTTTATACCGGGCAGCAATTCGCCAATAGTTGCGAACTATATCCTGGTTTCTCATGCCATAGGGTGACAGAATTACCTGGTGTCCACCAGCGGCCATCACCGACAAACCGCATGATATTGTCCCTCCGACATGAAACATCGGCAGACCATTCAAGATCACATCCGTTTCATCGATACCGTACATTTGCGCAAACGACCAGGCGCTATGAATCTCGTTACCATGGGTCAACTGCACAAGCTTTGGAGTTCCTGTCGTACCGCCGGTGTGACATAACGCGGCAACCGTATTTCTTCCTATTTCTCTGGAAAAAGTTAAACGGTCATTGGGATATTCTTTAACTGTTTTATCAAAGTCGTACATGCGGCTATCTTTTACCGGCACACCGCCGAGGACGAATATTTTCTCGATCATATCCGCTTGGGATATAAGTGCCCGGACCTTTGTCCAGATGTTTTCGTCTACATTCGGACCAGGAACGACGAGGATTTCCGCATTTTCCGCGCGCAACAAATCGACAATTACATCGGGACTGAGAAGATAGTTGATGGTGCTCACAATACCTGCCGTCTGCGAACCCCAGATCGTGGCCGGGATTTGGTCATAGGTCGGAGAAATAATGGCGACAGCACCGTCATTCCTCGTGATCATATCGTGCATCATGTTGGCCACACGTGTAATCTCCTGTAGTAGTTCCACATTGCTGCGGCTATAGGCGACATCATCTAAATTTCCTGAAGGGAGAACCGTTAAACCCGATCTGTCAGGAAAGAGTGTCGCAGTGGCAGTGAAAAGATCATAGACACTCCTGGCCGTCACCAACTCGTCATATGGTCGCATCTCAAGAGATTCAATATCCTCCAGGTCTCTAATCGGTATAGTGTACTTTGTTGTTCTCATCCTAATCTCCTCATTATCATCTGGTCGTAATAGAATACAATCCCGCATTGACTCTTTTCGGGCGCAGTGGGCTCCCTGCCCCTTCGCCGTGTCCCGGACCATTGTGCCATCCTGCCTTCTGCATATGCTCGGAAGGGTTGTTTTCGAGGGCTGCAGCAGCGGTCATCCCTACGCGAAGCCATTGCCAGGCCGTGGCAACGATCGCGAACATCTCGAAAAGGAATTATTTTACCTTTCCCTAGTTATTAAAAACTTGAGCACCCGTCTTGCCTCTCAGTGCATAGTTTTTTGATACTTAGCGCAATACAAAGGGAATTTTCACTATCGGATTTTTCCCGGGGATAGAGGTGGAGGACCTCAGAAGCGGCGTTAAAAGGGGGCTGGTTCCGACTTTTGTCTCCTGAACGGTGGCAACCCTCGGGTTGCTTAAGGTCATTAAAACATTGAGGAACGGCCTACCGGAGAGACTGAGACCATACTGTAGCCGTTTATGAAATAGGCATGTCCGGCATATAAGCCATAGCCATTGTTTTTAATGGCCTCAGTCAACCTGCTTAGCTTTTTGCCGAATATATCGAGGCAGCATACCAAATTTTTGTTTGAATAGACGGGTGAAATGGGAAGAGCTATTGAATCCCAAGGAGAATGCTATGTCGGTGATCGAATCGTCATCGAACTTGGTGCTGGTGAGCTTTTGGCGACATTTTTCCAGTCTCTGTTCGCGAATCCATTCAGATACCGACTTATCGGTACCCTTGAACAGGTAATGCAGTAACCTCACTGAAATCCCGTTATCTTTGGCAATAACCTCAGGAGATAGATCCGGATCACCAAGCCTACTCGCAATATACGATTTCAGCGACTGAAGACGGAATTTATTGGATAAGCTTTCGTCGGTATGCTTGCGTTTAAGTTCAGCATCAATACACAGAGCTAAAAGATCTGCAATTTCTGTAACCACTTTCGGGGCTACGTCATTCCCTATCGAATCCGCTTCGAAGCCGAGTAACTTACAGAATTCGGCTACGGCCCATCCCAACCCATCGGCAAAATTCAAAGCGGGAACACTCTCCAGCTTGTCGATCGGACATCTATCGATTAAAAGCGACCGCGGAATTTCAACATACATCGACTGAAGATGGTCGCGTAAACTCAATTGATAGGGCTCTGCAGCATCGAATAACACCGCCGTCCCCGGTGTGGAAATCTCCTGCTTCCCGGCCTGCTCTACAAGAAGTGATCCGTTGTAAGGAAACACGATATAAAAGCAGTCCTTATCCAGCAGAGCAATGTGTTGACGATTTCTGGTAATTTTCTGGGCAGGTCCAAAGACCTCAGTCAAAACGGCAGGACCAAGGGTTGATTTATTTAAGAAACCCTCATAATTAGTAGGGTCTGGACTGCTGATATCGACTCTTAAATAGTGCTCACACATGGCTTCTTGCCAAGCGGCAAAACGCTTCGTTTTCTCGATGTTTTCGGTTGAAAAAACGTTTTTCATGAAGTTTCCCTCTTATCGGAAAACTGCAGCGGCGGCTTTTGACTGCTTTTCTTCACAACGAAGTATATCACTCGACACTCCCAGTGAAAGCAGAAAGATGACCTCATGCTTTCTCCTGAGCCCGGAGTAATCCAACGCATGGATCTTTCATAACCCTTCCATTGTTCTATCGACGGTGCATCGATGGGAATGTTGCGGATTTCTCTTGAAGGCGGCCACTGATTTCGGCGAAGGCGGCCGGGGAGTAGAAACCGAAATAATCGGGTTCCTCTGTTGCTTCGATTGTGAGCGAGTAAGGCAGGTCTATCATGCCGTATTCTCTTTACTGCTGCTTAATCCCGGCAGCCTTCAAAATTGAGTGACAGGTTCCAAAGGGGACTTCCTTTACACCATGATAGTCGAGACGGATTAGTCTACCCCATCCAGCCTTCCCATAGTATCGGATCGAACCCTTCTCTTTAAGTATTTTAAAACCCGTTCTCCTCCAGGCTCCGCACATGCGGACCGCTCAAACCGACTGAACAGTCGATAGGCGCGTGCAGCGGCAAGTCCGACCGTGTCACGATCTCATATTCCTTCCCTGCTTAATTCAAAAAAAATTATGGGGCAGCGAAAAAATATTGCAAAGGGACATCGAAAGACAAAGGGCAGGCTTGTGGCCTTCATTGTGTCCGATCAACCGTGCTTCCCGGTGTAGCAACACCCCCTGACCCGTCCTTGGTCGACCACCGAAGAAAAGTTCAATGAGTTGGCAAGCTGTACGTAATAAATGCAAGATTTTCTAGTGATTAAAAGTGGTTAAACAGCGGCAGGATAGAGTTAGTTCTCTGCAAGGGACGGGTATTTCAGGAGCAGCGGTAAGTTCAACATCCGAGCACCTGAAAAGGAATATTCGGATCATGGAGGATTGCCATGCAGATCTCTTCGAGCATATCGGTCAAGTCATCAAACACTTCGGGTTTGGATAGAAAGGAAGACGCACCAGCCCGCTTGCTCAATTCTATGTCCCGCTCCTCCCTGGATGTAGTGAGGATAAGTATCGGAATATGCTTCAGTTGCTGATCGGATTTGATTTTTACCAACGCCTCACGGCCGTCTATTCGCGGCATATTAAGGTCTAGAAGGATCAGGTCGGGTTTGGGGTACTTTTCAGGGTCAATAAAATCCCCTTCGTTATTCAGGTAATTCAATAGTTCCTGCCCATCACCTACAAATCGCAAATCATGGGCAATGCCATTCTCCTGAAAGGCCGCTTTCACGAGAATGCAATCGTCCTCATCATCATCCGCCATAAGGACTATGGATGAAGGGTTTTGCTTTCCCATTCAGCCCCTTTTTCTTTGCTCTATCGGGAGAGACACAATGAAGGTTGTGCCCTGTTCCGGGACACTTTTTACCGTAATCTCACCGTCATGCCGGTCCACGATCTTTTTGCAGATGGCAAGGCCCATGCCGGTTCCGCCGTAAGGGGAATCCCTGCCATGGAGTCTCTCGAAAGGCTTAAAAATCTTGTGGGAATAACATTCATCGAAACCTATGCCGTTGTCCTCGACCATAATCCGGCAGATTGCGTCTTCGATTCTTCCGTAAATTTTCACAATGGGTGGTTCCGGTTCTTGCCGGTACTTAACTGAATTTGCGATGAGGTTCTGAAAGAGCTGGCGTAATAGCGCGGCGTCGGCGTCAACGATTGGCATTTCGCTGATTTCGACCCTACCCTTAGCCCTCTTGATTAGAACTTCCAGGTCGTTGGCGGCATCTCCAGCAACTTCGGTGAGGGATACCGGCATATAGTTTAACTGGCTTGTGCCGGTTCTGGAGTAATTGAACAGGGCTCGCAGCAACTCAGACATGCGGTTTGCTGCTTTTGTCATGCGCTCCATATAGTCCTGACCTTCGGGATTGAGCGATTCCTTATGTTTTTTAACGAGGATGCTCCCGAAGGCCTGAATCTTGCGCAGGGGTTCCTGGAGATCGTGGGAAGCGATAAAAGCGAATTCCTGCAATTCCTGGTTAATTAATTCCAGCCTTGCTACTGCTGAGCTGAGTGCGGTAGTGTGCTCCATTACACGCAGTTCCAACTCATTGTTGGCCCTGCGGATCTGATCCTCAGCCCTTGTTCTGAAGAGCGCCTCGACGAATGCGGCACAAAGGGGTTCGAGGATCTGTGCATCGACCTGCTCGTACCCGGCCTCTTTGTTAGCCAAGGCGATCATGCCAATTGTGATGTCTCCCCTTTTCAATGGGATACCGATGAAAGTTTTTATCGCCGGATGTCTTTGGGGAAAGCTACTGCTCTTGGCGTGTGGAACCGGGTCATTTACAATAAGTGGTTTGCCCTCCTTCAAGACTTCCCCCCAGATGCCGCGAATCTCCATGTTTTTTAAAAGCCGCACCGCGTCCGATTTGGGCATCCGGCACTCGAACCAGCAGGGATCGCTTAGCGCGATGGCATTGAAAAGGCCTTCCCCGTCGATCTCGCCAATAAACCCGAACCTGCTCCCGGTGAGATCTTCGGCCACCATAAGGCACGTTTTCGCAAGCGCCTCTTCGGTCTCACAAGTAATCGCCTCTCGCAGGACCCTGTTCATGCCTTCGAGAAGTGTATTCTTTTGCAGTATTTCCCGTTCTATCCGCCTTCGTGCCTCGACCTGTTTCTCGAGCTGAGCCACCAGCCCCTCAAGCCTGTCTTTGTGGCTGGCAAGTTCGGCCTTTCGCTCATTGAGTTCGAGAAACACCCTGACCTTGGAGAGCAGGACCTCCGAGACGAAGGGTTTGGTGATAAAATCCACCGCTCCTGCCTCGTAGCCCTTGAACACATAGGGTTCATCGGAATAGACCGCGGACATAAAGATGATGGGAATACCCCTTGTCCGCTCATCGCTTCGCAACAGGTTGGCTAACTCGTAGCCGTCCATTACCGGCATCTGCACGTCGAGGATCGCAAGGGCGAAGTCGTGGTTGAGTGTGGCCCTAAGGGCCTCATCGCCAGTGGCGGCCTTGACGATCTGTACAGCCAGCCGTTTGAGCACGTTTTCCAGAACAAAGAGGTTACTCTCCTTGTCATCAACAATCAGAACTTTAGCCATTTTTAAAGCGGTTCCTTAGCAGTCGTTTTCATAAATACTGGTTCTAATCAATATTGAAAAGCATCATAACAGATGCACAGGTCCTCAGAGTGCGGAAAGGTACCGGGCAATTTCCTCTATGTTCATCACGTGGTCAACTTCGGACTCCTCCATGGCCGCAGTGGGCATGAGGGGGAATTCCGCCGTTGCCGGGTCCTGGACGATTGTAGTGCCCCCTTTTTCTTTGATCCGCCGAAGCCCAACCGCTCCATCCCTGCTGGCACCTGTAAGAATAATGCCGATAAGTCCGGGGCCGAAGGCTTCCGCTGCCGATTCGAACAAGACGTCCAAAGAAGGTCTGGAATAATTCACCTTCTCATCGACCGAGAGGGAAAAAGTCATGTCCGATTCAATCAGCAGGTGATAATTGGGGGGCGCGAAGTAGACGACGCCTGGGACCGCCTTCTCCTTTTCCTCGGCTTCCCGCACCACAAGAGCACAGGACGTGCCCAGGATTTTCAAAAAAGAACGGTCCTGTAGCGGGTGGAGGTGCTGGACGATAATGACAGGCAGTGGGAAAGCGCCGGGGATCTGTGGCAGAAGCGTTCTCAGGACTTGCAGTCCTCCCGCCGACACACCGATAACCACAGCCTTATGCAGGTCCGGCCTTACTTGTTTTTCTTTTGATAAATTTTCCATTTATCGTCCAGTGTCTTAAAATCGCCGGCCACATCAGAAAACTGCAATGCTTCCTTACTACCCAGAGCGAGAATCCCACCATGTACGAGGCTGTCGCGGAACAGCTTCAGGACCCTGCCCTGAAGTGTCTTATCGAAGTAGATGAGAACGTTGCGGCATACGATAAGGTGCACTTCGCTGAAAACGCCGTCTGTCACGAGGTTGTGATTGGCAAACGCGATATTCTGTCTGAGCGATGGGTCGAGAACCACCGCGTCATAGTCCGCATGATAGTACTGGGAAAACGATCCGGTCCCACCGGAGCGCTGGTAGTTTGCCGTGTAGTCCTTCATCTTCTCCAGGGGATAGATGCCCTCCTTGGCCTTAAGGAGTGCAGCATCATTGAAGTCGGTGGAAAAGATGGTAACGCGGTCGTAGAATCCTTCCTCCTTTAAAACAATTGCAAGAGAATAGACCTCCTCGCCGGTGGCGCAGCCGGCGTGCCATATTTTCACGAACGGGTGGGTCTTGAGATAGGGAATGATCTGCCTCCGCATGACCTTGAAGAACTCCGGGTCTCGGAACATCTCGGTAACCGTGATGGAGAGCTCATAAATGAGCGTCTCAAAAAAAGACTCGTCGTGGAGTGCAGGCGAGATCATGTCGCTTACCGCTTTGTACCCCGTCCTGAGGAGGATATTGCGCACCCGCCTCTTTATGGAACTCTTCGCATAATTGCGGAAATCATGCCCATATCGTCTATGGATCGCATCCAGAAACAAATTGAGTTCGATCTCTTCAATCTCTTCTTTACGCATGGGGCACCCGGCTAATAGCCGCCTCTCTTATACAGCCACACCCGCAACATCGAAAGCAGTCGATCCACCTCCACCGGCTTCGACAGATAATCAGAGGCGCCAGCGGCGATGCACTTGTCACGGTCGTCTTTCATTGCCTTGGCAGTCAAGGCAATGATGGGCAGTTGGTGGAATTTCGGTTGAGTGCGAATCGCCCTTGCCGTCTAGTATCCGTCCATGACGGGCATCATGATATCGAGCAACACGAGATCAATGTCGCTATTTTTCTCCAGGACCGCCAGGGCCTTCTTTCCGTCTTCTGCCTTGATGACGTCCATCCCTCTTTCCGACAGAATTTTGGAGAGGGCAAAGAGGTTGCGCATGTCGTCGTCGACGAGGAGAATAGTTTTGCCAGCAAACATGACGTCTCTGTCGTGCAGGTTTATTATCATCTGCCTTTTGCGGTCGGGCATGGCGCTGACGGTTTTATGAAGAAACAACGCCACTTCGTCCAGGAGACGATCCTCCGATCTGACCCCTTTGATGATGATAGATTCGGCATGTTTTCTGAGCTCCATTTCCTCTTCCCGGGAGAGGTCCTTGCCCGTATAGACTATCACCGGCGGCACCCGGATACCCTCTTCTTCCTCCATCACTTTCAGAAGTTCGAAACCGCTCATGTCCGGCAATCCAAGATCGAGAATCACGCAGTCGAAGTCCTTTTTTCGAAGGGCCGCCAGGGCGCTCGCGCCACTCTCGGCCTCGACTAAGAGCACGTCCGTATCGGAAATGAGGTTCCGAGTAGATAGACGCAGTTGGTCGTTATCCTCCACTATGAGCAGATCTTTGATCTTTTTTTCGACCATGATCTCGATCTTCTCGAAGGCATCGTCGAGACCCTCACGACTGACGGGCTTGGTAAGAAAACCGATTGCCCCCTTTTGCATCGCATCTATCGAGGCTTCCTGAACGGACATGACGTGCACCGGGATGTGCCGGGTGGCGTGGTTTGCCTTGAGCGCATTAAGGACCGTCCATCCGTTCATGCCCGGAAGTCTAATGTCCAAAATGATGGCCGCGGGAAGGTATTTTTCCGCCAACACGAGGCCAGTCTCGCCGGTGGCCGAGGTCAAGGCCTTAAATCCCTTTGTGTGGCACTGATCGAGGAGGATTTTTGCGAAATTGGCGTCATCTTCGATGATCAGGATGATCCTGTCGCCTTCATGAAGCTGCTCGCGGTCATCAGGGATGGAAGTGGTGAGCGCCGCGGCATCCTCAGACGTAACGGACGGGCCAGCGCAAAGGGAAACGGAGGGGTTTACGGCAACTTCCCGCTTCTCCACCGGGACCGGGCGATCCCCGTCTCCCACCGCAAGGTCCAACGGCAGGAAGAGAGTGAAAACGGACCCTTCACCGGGATGGCTTGCGAGCTGAATTTCGCCGCCGAGAAGTTTGGCGAGTTCCCTCGATATGGACAGGCCAAGCCCAGTGCCACCGTATTTTCTGGTAATCCCGCCATCGCCCTGCTGAAAGGCCTCAAAAATCTGTATCTGCTTATCAGATGGGATGCCCGCCCCGGTGTCCTTGACAGAAAAAGCCACTGCCCGTCCGGAACTCAGGCCGCTTTTGGACAGGTTGACACCCGCTGTCGGAGGATGGATACTCAAAGTAATCGACCCATGATCGGTAAATTTGAACGCATTGGAAAGCAGGTTTTTAAGAATCTGTTCGAGTCGCTGACGGTCAGTGGTGATAGCCTCCGGCAGGGTGTCGTCCGTTACGATCTCGAAGGCTATTTCCTTCTCGGCAGCAAGGTGTTTGAAGCCGCGCTCGACACACTCCGCCACGTCTTTCAGGGAGACCTCGCGCACCTTCAGAGTCATCCTCCCGGCCTCGATCTTGGAGAGATCGAGCACCTCATCGATGAGCTGCAGAAGTTCTATGCCGCTTTTCCGGATTATATTTGCCGACTCGACCTGCTCCTCGGTCAAATTCCCGGCGGAATTCTCCGACAGGTCACGGGAGAGCAGGAGCAAGCTGTTGAGCGGGGTTCGCAGCTCGTGGGACATGTTGGCCAGAAACTCCGATTTGTATTTGCCACTTAATTCGAGTTCCCCCGCCCGTCTCTCCAGTTCGCTCCGAGTATCTTCGAGGGCCAGGTTCTTCTCTGCGATCAGCTCCTTTTGCTTCTCAAGATAGTCGTTTTTCTCCTCCAACTCTTCGTTGATGACTCGCAATTCTTCCTGCTGCTGCTGCAGTTTCCCCTCAGACTGCCTCAGGGACATGGTCTGTTCTTCCAACTCCTCATTGGCGGTCCGGAGTTCCTCCTCCTGTGCCTGGAGCTGGGTTGCCTGGCGTTGGGTTTGTTCGAGGAGCTGTCTGAGCCGGGTCTGGTTCTGGACCGTGTGGAATGCGATTGCGGTGAGGCCGGAGATGTCGCGCAGAAAGCCCAGTTTTTCGTCAGTGAACTCCTGGAAAGAACCGAGCTCGATGACCCCCTTGACGATATTTTCGAACAGGAACGGCACGGCGACGATGTTACGCGGCGGACTGTCTCCGAATGAGGAGTTTACGCGGATATAGTCCTCGGGAATATTGGTGATGGAAATGATGTCACCTTCTATTGCCGCCTGTCCCACCAAACCCTCGCCCAGCCCGATGGAATCGCCAAGGGACTTGCGTTTGCTAAACGCGTAGCTCCCGCTGAGATTCAGAACACCGCCGTTGGAGGCAAGATACAGAGTTCCGATCTGCGCCCCGAGATACCGGGCCAGGAAACCGATCACATCTTTGGCCAGCACATTGACATCTTTTTCACCGACGATGATCCTGTTCAGCTCGTTTTTCCCGGTCTTGATCCAGTCCTGGAGGTCGCTTTGCATTTTGGCGTTGCTAAGGCTCGCGGTCATGGAGTTGATAGCGTTGCCCAGGAGGTCTTTCGGTCCGCTGATCTGGACTGCCCGGCTGAAATCACCCGCCGCAATGGACGAAGCTGCTTCGGACTTGTCCCGCAAACCGGCCTGCATGTCGCGAAAAGAATCGGCAAGAGCCCCGACTTCGTCTCTTTGGACAAGGTCGAAGTCATGGCCCAGATCGCCGCAGGCAATGTCCTTCATGCGCCTGACGATAAGACTGAGCGGACGGGTGATGCTCCGCGTAATCAGGAAGGCTGTGAACAGGCCAAGCAACAGGGTCACCCCGATAAGCGTTATCATCGCGGTTCTTGCATTGGCTTTCGCCTTATCGGCCGATTGGATGAAGTCTTTTGCCTTCCAGTTCGAAAAGTCTACCACTGCCTGGATTCTGGCCCTCAAACCATCGGCTGCCTCCCGCTGCGTCTGGTAGAAGGACTTGGCATCGATCTTATCGACACCCTCCGTTTTAACCAGTCCGAGCTGCTCATCGCGCAGTTTTTTCCAATCGACAAAGGCCTTCCGGATGCTTATGACATCTTCCTTTTTTCCGAGAAACCGCTCCTCGAGGAGGTCAAACTGGCCCAGGGCCTGCGATTCAATATCATCGATGGCGCGCTCGATTTCACGCAATTCGGCCGCATTTTCGGCAAGCGGGACCCTTCGTATCAGAGAGTGTATCGCGAAGACATCCCCGCGGAGATCCCGCGCGGTGTACCCTACCGTCAAAGGATGATCGTGTATCTCGTTTAAAAGATGCCCGAGCACGCTCAACTGGTAGAGCGCCACGACACCCACGAGTAAGGTCAACAGGATCACCTGCAAAAAGCCGATATTTAACCTTGTACCGATCTTGTAATTGCCCATTTTCAGGAAACTGCCCATGCACCCTCCGTGATCAACCCGGTTAATTAGTGATTTAAAGAACAGGGCGCCTCCCCCCTGTTCTATGCCCCGGATTATGTAGTTTCTTATCCGAAGGCGTTCTATGAATGCGGTTATCTTAAGACACTAAATTGGGACTTGTCTTTTCCGTTGGAGTCAGCAGAAAGATTATTGCGGTCACCGAAAATAATAGCGGAAAAGATAATAGTCCCCACATAGGTTCACGGGTCTTCTATTAAAGCATAGGGAAACAGGAAAGTCGATACGTGCCGCGATGTGGCATTCCCTGCCCGGTTTTCGAAAGCCGCGCAATTCGTGATTCTGATATCTGATAATTGAGAAAGGTTCTTGGGATAGTTTTGTAGCGGACCTGATTCCAACTCACGCCCGGATAGGCAATGTGACTTCCCTGCGTGTTTGCTACACGGATGTCTGCTCAAAGTTAAGATTCCTCTCCTTGAAAAAAACGAGGCCCTGAAATGCGCAGGTTTTTTAAATCATATTTGGACTTAGGCCTCATGTTTCGGGAGGTGGTGGGAACCGGCCAGGGTAGGCCGTAATCTGGAAAAGCTTGCGACGAGACTGGAGCGGTCTATGAGGGACTGGCGTTGGTTTACCTGTATTTACTTTTTACTGAGCCTCTTGCAAAACTACTGCGGAGCCGGTCTGCGGCACTTAATCCGCTCGCTCGGAAGCTCAATGTACTCAAATGTACACCTCGCTTCCTCGCTTGCTTGCGCCTAGATTGACAATGGAACAAGTGACTGTAGCGCGCAAGAGGGGTTTCCAGTCGATCCTTATTCCGATCTCTTCGCGACGTTTTGCAAGAGGCTCTACTAATAACCTATTCACTCATTGCTGATGACAATGTCCTGGTCGCTATCGGGTCCGGCTTCGCCTCTTATGTGTTGAAAACGATCGAGCCCGCTTATGTTTGCTGCCGAAGCTTTTCCTGCAACCATCCCGCTTTAATTATACCTGCGTGCCGGCCAGGTATCCTTCTTCAATGGCTTCCATGACTTTTCGAACTTTTTTGGCGTCACCTATTGTAATCACTTTATAAGGTTTGCCGGCAAGCTTCGCTTCGAGGTCTCCGTTGGGCTTGCTGCCCGAAGCCACAATAACAGTGTCCGCACTCAATGTCTCAGTTGTGCAGTCTTTAACGACGACGGCCCCATCCGTTAATATGTCCTTAACTGTCGTGTTTACAAGGATTTTAACCTTACCTTTTTCTAAATCCTGTAACAAAGCCATTCTGTTTGTATTTGGAATTTCCGTTGCGATATCGGGGAGCATTTCGACCAAGGTTACCGCTTTGCCGTGATTAGCAAGGTGATTGGCCGTCTCAGCGCCGACCATGCCGCCCCCGATTATAAGCGCCCTGGGGCCGACTGCGATTTTCCCGGCAAGAACGTCATAAGCGTTGGCAACATTGGGTTTGTCGACACCGGGGATTTCGGGCATGACCGGCGTGCCTCCGGTGGCAAGAATCACGACGTCCGGCTTATGGGAATCGATCAGTTCCGGTGTAACTTTTGCGTTTAAATCAACGCGGACGTTCAAGTCTTTTAGCCGGTCAATTTGCCAGCCGACGAAATTGCCGATCTCTCCCTTGTTGGGCGGAACGCTGGCCAGGTAATACAGCCCTCCCAATCTGTTCTGCTTTTCGAGCAGGATCGCTTCATGACCTGCTTTCGCTGCTGTGGCGGCAGCTTCCATGCCGGCCGGACCGCCCCCGATGACCACTACTTTTTTCTTTGTGGCGGGCGGTTTTGCGGCAGGTTCGGCTTCTCTTCCGAGTGTCGGGTTGAGCACACATTTAATCGCCTGGTCCTGGAACAGCAGGCCAATACATCCTTCGTTACAGGCAACGCAAGGACGAATCCGGTCAAATTGCCCCGCCGCCGCCTTTGCCGGGAGATCGGGATCGGCCAACGACGCCCTGCCCATAGCGACAAAATCGGCCTTACCGGCTGCGATAATGGAATCGGCAACGAATGGATCGTTGATTCTTCCAACGGTAATAACGGGTATGCCGACTACTCTTTTTACTTCCTCGGCATGACCTGCGAGCCAGCCGTGAGGCACAGAGGAAGGGGGAACGATCTTGTCCGCGCTTCCGTAAACACCGCAGGACACGTGCAGGTAATCGATTCCAGCCTGTTCCAGTAAAATGGCTATCGCTTTGGTGTCCTCAATGGACCTGCCGCCCGGAACGAATTCATCTCCGGAAATTCTGAAACCAACGCCAAAATCCTTGCCTGCTTTTGCCCTGACGTTAGCCACGATATCCAGAGGAAACCGTACTCTATTGAGCAGGTGCCCACCATACTTATCGGTCCTCTTATTGGAGTAAGGGGACATGAATTGCGCAATAAGGTATCCGTGGGCCCCATGAATTTCGACGCCGTCAAATCCCGCCTTTTTCGCCCTTAACGCGCAATCGCCAAATTTTTCTACCAGTGCTTCGATCTTTTCCACCGTCAGTTCGTCGGGCAGTTCCTGCATTGCAGGGCATGGAATGGGGGAAGGCGCAAGCGGCTGACACATGGCCACCAGACTGCTCGTCTGTCTTCCGCAATGATATATTTGCGCAAATATTTTACTTTTATATTGATGTATTCTTTTCGTTAACCCCGAATGACTTGGGATCTGGCTGTCGTCCCACAACCCGGGGACGCAGGAAAAACCCTTACCCGACGGGTCCACCGCATAGTCCTCCGTGATGATGAGGCCCCATCCGCCTTTTGCCTTCGCTTCGAGGTAAGCAATGAATTTCTCCGTAGCCGTACCATCCTTATTGCAATAATTTGTCACCATAGGGGGTACAACCATCCTGTTGGCAATTTCCATTTTTCCAATCTTCATGGGACTGAATAATTTTTCCAGCATGGAATTCCTCCTGTTGTTTTTGGTTCGCGTTTTCAACAGAGTCAGAGACGATGACCCCCGGCAAATAGAACAGATCAGCGGTGAGGTTTCGCGCGCTCGTATTGCTTCGGCCAGTCAATCTCCGCTCTCAGAGCTTGTGCCGCGTGCAAAGGCCAGTAAGGTTGGCGGAGCATCTCCCTGGCAAGTAGAACGGCGTCGGCCTCCCCCGTGGCAACAATCTGTTCGGCCTGGGCAGGGTCTGTTATAAATCCGACAGCACCGGTGGCGATTCCGACCGATTTCCGTATTGCCGCCGCAAACGGGACCTGGAACCCGGGACCTGCAGGTATTTTCGCATAAGGAACCAGCGCGCCGCTCGAACAATCGATCAAGTCGACTCCAATTTCTTTCAGGCTCCGGCAAAACTCGACAGACTGTTCCAGGTCCCAGCCGCCCTCGACCCAATCGGTACAAGAAATCCTGACAAACAGCGGATGATTGGCAGGCCATGTTGTTCTGAGAGCTGACGCCACTTTCAGCGGAAACCTTATGCGGTTTTGGAAGCTGCCGCCAAATTCGTCAACTCTTCTGTTTGAAAGAGGTGAAAGGAACTCGTGCAGAAGATATCCATGCGCCATATGGATTTCGAGCACCTCAAACCCGGCATCCAAACTCAGTCTTGCAGCTTCGATGAATTCCGCCAGGACCTTTTCCGCATAGTTCCCGCTCATTTCGACAGGAACGGGAGAGTCTTCGTCGAAAGGAACAGGGCTTGGAGCTACCGGCTTCCAACCTCCTTCAGTCTCTTTTAGCGGCAGTCCCCCGTGCCAGGGGGCGCCGGTCGATGCTTTTCTGCCCGCATGGGCAAGCTGAATGCCCGGCACTGCGCCCTGGTCCCTGATAAAAGAAGCAATCTGCCGGAAAGCCCGGGAGTGTTCGGGCAGCCACATTCCGGAATCCGAGGGTGAAATACGTCCTTCCGGAGAAACCGCGGTAGCCTCCACCATGACCAATGCAGCTCCACCGACTGCCCGGCTTCCCAGATGGACGAGGTGCCACGCGCCGGGCATTCCGTTTTCGCTCGAATACTGGCACATGGGGGAAACAAATACGCGGTTTCTAAACAGGGTGTCTCTCAACTGGAGTCTGGAAAAAAGGAAACTCATGGTCGAACTTCTCCTGAATCGGGCCGGAAGTCGCAATCCTTCGGAGAGATTTTCTCATTATCCTTCATCCGGCTCGGAGGTGCAAGCTATACTCCAGTGAGCGCCTCTTTTCCGGCGCCTTGTCCTAATTCCTCATTCCTAATTGCTAATCACCCCGGCCTGTTCATGGACTCCATGCAGCGAGACATTATGGAGAGGGCCTCGAAAGGCTGCTCGATATATGCGAAAGAAGCGACCCCGCGCGGTTCGATATAGGCTTTGCATTCCTCCTCAAAGCGTTTGTCCCCGCTGAAGGTGATAAATACGGGTTTTTCGGGATACTTCTCAGCCAGATCCACCATAAAGTCGAACGACGGAATGCCCGTATCCTCCGTGAGCATCAGCACCGACACGACCGCGTCCACGTTCGGGTCTTTGAGTACCGCTTCCATTCCTTCCCTGTAACCGAACTCTACCCCGCTTACAGAAGCAGCAGCCCAGATATCCACGGGATTTCTCATCCGGATATAGGGAGGGCTGATTTCCTGGAGCCTGCCCCGGATCTCGGGCGTAAGCTCGGGCACTTCAAGCCCCAGGCGAACACAAAGGTCCGACAGGGTAACCAGCATAGCCCCGGACGGCGCCAGGAAGCTGACCCGTCTCCCCTTTGGTAGGGAGGCCATGGAGAGGGCCTTTCCGGCGAGCACCAGGTGCGTGTAATTCCATATCCGGACGATCCCTGCCTGATGAAGCAGTCCGTCGATGAGGCGGTCCTCTGCGGCCATGGCGGCGGTATGCGCCACTGCTGCCTTCCTGCCTGCTTCGGTTTCGCCGCTCTTTAACATTATGACGGGCTTGAGCCTGGTGACTTCTTTGGCGACCTTCAGGAAGCGCTCGGGCCGTTTGATGCTTTCGAGGTACATGATGATCGCGCTTGTGTGCTTATCTTCTGCAAGGTACTCCAGAGCGTCACTTTCGTCTATGTCGATCTTGTTGCCCAGGCCGAAGACCCGGGAAACCCCGAAATGCTCGGATGTCAGGATGTGCTTCATGGTGTGCGTGGCAAAATTACCTGTCTGTGCAACGTAGGATACGCTGCCGGATCGAATCCTGCCGAGCGGAAAAAGGGAGGATGTGAACCTGCGCGGGGTTGAGGTATGACCCGACGTGTTAGGTCCCAGTACCCGGACACCTGTTTCCTTGACGATATTCAGGAGATCGTGCTGGATCCCGGCGCCGGATTCATCGACCTCGGCAAAACCTCCCGCCGACAGCACAACATGCCCGATCCCCTTCGCGGCGCACTCGCGAAGCGCCCCGGGTGTGTCTTTTGCCGGAAGCACGATGACGGCCAGGTCAATTCCATCCGGCAAAGAGTTGATAGAGTCGTGTACCGGAAGGCCAAGAATTTGTCCGCCTTTCGGGTTGACCAGAAAAAGCTTGCCCTCGTATCCGTTGGCCAGGATATTTTTGACCACGAAGTTTCCGGACTTGCGCGGAATTGCCGAGGCCCCCACTACAACTATGCTTGCGGGTTCGAAAAATGTATCGAGCTTGCTCTTCTTTGCGATGCCGGTATCAACTTGACTGACGGCTGGTTTGAGAACGACAAGAGCGTCCACCGCGACGGATTTTCCGTCCGGGCGAATCTTCAACGGATTTATATCGATTTCGAGCACGTCCTCGCAGGTGATTGCAATCTTCCCCAGGGCGAGGAGGACCTGACACAAAAGATCGATATCTACAGCCGCTTCTCCACGGAAAGGCTCGACAATCTTTTTCGCTCGAATCCCGGAAACCATATCCCGGGCGTCGAAAGGCGCAAGAGGCGCGATCCGGAATGCCATGTCTTCAACAATCTCCGTCAATATTCCGCCGACCCCGAACATAACGCATGGACCGAATTGCGGATCCCTGGCAAGGCCACAAACGAGTTCCCTGGCCCCTGGAATCATTTCCTGCACCAAAAGCGCCTCGCACCCGGGGACCTTCAAGAGGCGACCGGCCTGTTTCCGCACTTCTTCCCCGGTCCCGAGATTGAGCACAACTCCTCCCAGGTCGCTCTTATGAGCCAGGGTCGTCCCTAATGCCTTGAGGACAACGGGGAACCCGACTTGCGCGGCAAAAGATGCGGCCTCAACAGCGTCCCGGGCAACGATCTCCCTTGTGACAGGGATGCCGAAGCTCGAGAGCAATTGTTTGGACTCGTGTTCATCGAGGGTCAATCGGCCCTCTACCAGGGCTTTCTCAATCACGTTCATAAGCTTCTCCATTCACGACAATTCAACACCGATAACAGGAAGTCATTAGAATAAACAGCACGACGGTGAATGCAATCAGTAACTTAAAAACTAAATTCGTGCTTTTTCTGGCAGAAAATCTTCGTGGCCATCTCTGCGCGCTCAGCCTTCCCCGCGAGCCCTCGAATTGCGCCCTCATAAACGATCGGGCGCCGGACTATACGCATCGCATCAGGTCACGCTTATAGCTGGAGACCCGAAACGAAGTGAGGGTCCACCGCAGAGGCACAGAGATCGGGGAGAAAAGATAAGGAAAAGCGCAGGGGAGTGACTCCCCTGCCCGCCACGGGATCCGCCCGCGTGCAGTGCACGCGAGCGGGAAGCTGGCGAAGCGCGGAAGGGCAAAACTGTGAATTTTCATTTTTCGTCTGTGCGCCTTTGCGGTGGATTCTTTTGGGTTCCGGCTTGTCCGGGTTAGGAATTAGAAATTAGTAATTGAAGGACGATAAGTATTGCCGATGGATCGCGAAATCCTGTTGGAAAGACAATACCTTAGACAAGATTAACAGGATTGACAGGATTAAAAGCCAGTATATATTGGTATCGATACGTCGTCATTCCCGGCGGTGTTTTTGAGCCGGGATCCCGCAGTGTCACAACGTGGAACGTCAATACAGGCAATATGTCAGCGGGCTTGGTCCTGTCGTTGACGGAGGGGTGATGAGATGAAAGCAGGATTTATCGGGCTGGGGCAAATGGGTTCCGGGATGGCCGCAAGACTTATCAAAGCAGGCCACGAGGTTACCGTATACAATCGTACGCAAGGTAAAACGCAGGGGCTGGTCGGGCAAGGCGCCCACGCCGCCGCCGGGGTTGCGGACGCCTGTCGCGGCGAAGCCGTCATCACGATGCTGGCGGACGACCGCGCAGTCGAATGCCTGGTGTTCGGCGATGGAGGAGTGATAGCATCCCTGAACAAAGGGTGCATACACGTTTCAATGAGCACGATCAGCGTAGCCTTGTCCGAAAGGCTTAGTAAGGCCCATTCGGATGCCGGGCAGAGTTTCGTCGCAGCCCCGGTTTTCGGGCGGCCGCAGGCCGCTGCCGCCGGCGAACTGTTCATCGTTGCGGCCGGCGCGCCGAATGCCGTAGAAGCCTGCATGACTCTGTTCGGCGCTCTGGGTCAAAAGACTTTTACTTTTGGCGAGAGACCTTCCGATGCAAACCTTATCAAACTCAGCGGCAATTTCCTTATAGCCTCTGTGATCGAGGCGCTGGGCGAGGCCATGGCGCTCGTCGGCAAGGCCGGCATAGATAAAGCCCGGTATCTCCATTTGCTGACTTCGACGCTGTTCGATGCGCCCGTTTATAGGGGTTATGGCGCGCTGATAGCAGAACAGAAGTTCGAGCCTGCCGGTTTCGCGGCGCCGTTGGGACATAAAGATTTGCGCCTGGCCCTGGAAGCTGCGGAGCACCTTCGCGTGCCCATGCCGCTGGCAAGCCTGCTAAAGGAGAGGCTCCTGAGGGTGCTCGCCCAGGGCGGCGATAAGCTCGACTGGTCGGCTATGGCAGGGCTCGCCGCAAAGGACGCTGGAATGCAGTTGAAAGGGGGCCTGTATAATTAAATCGATAACAGTCGTGCCCCTGTATCTTGCCGCAGCCCTGATTTTCTTAGTGGCCGGCTTTGGCGATGCGAGGTCATCGGAGGTGTGCGGGCACAATCTGAAAATAGAACTGCATCCTGAGGCGCACGGGCTGACCGGTGAGGACGATATCCAGGTCAAAGGCCGGACGGGCGGCGGCGAAATAAACTTTGAGCTCTCCGATAAAGCCAATGTCAAGTCAGTGCTGGTCAATGGGAAACCATCCAAGTATTCTTTCAGTTCGGGCAAGCTCACCCTGTCGGCCTTATCTGCCGGGGACGGCCCTTTTCTGGTTTCCATTTCATACGATGCCATATTTAACGACCCGGTAATTTCTGAACCTGTCACCTTTGACAACCCCGGATTTGGGGTTACCGGGTCTATCGGCGAGAAGGGGACTTTTCTACTCGAGGATTCCGGCTGGTACCCCAGACCGGTGGGACCGGCTACCGGGTTGCCGGCTTGCGAATTCGCCGCCGGCAGAAGAGGGGAGCGCTTTGATCTTCAGGTTACCGCTCCGCGGGGCATCTATGCAGTCACGGCCGGGGAGTTGATCGGACATGAGGACCGCGATACAGTCAGCATATCACGCTGGAGAACCGATCCAACAGGGCAGGGCCTTTCGTTGTCGGCAGGCAGGTATGTAATCAGGTCTAAAAAGGACGGCCATGTTCCCATTTTCACGTATTTTACTTCAGAAAACGATTCGCTATCACAAATTTACCTCGATGCCTCAGCCTCACACATCGAATTTTATGAACGGTTGCACGGGCCGTACCCTTTCTCCAAGTTCGCCGTAGTGGAAAATTTCTTCCCAACCGGATATGGCTTTCCTTCTTATACGCTTCTGGGAGGGTCGGTCCTTCGGCTTCCATTCATTCCCCAAACAAGCCTCCGGCATGAAATAGCCCATTCCTGGTGGGGCAACGGCGTACTGGTCGACTACGCCTCCGGAAACTGGTGCGAGGGTTTGACCACCTATGTGGCCGATTACCTCTCTAAGGAGGGCGACGGTCCCGCCGCCCCGTCCGCGGCGATTTTGCAGGGCAGGGTGGGCGGGCTGGGCAACTTGGCAGGCGGTCCCACCGCCCGGCAGCAAATTCTGCGGGATTATGCGACGCTTGCCGCATCGGGCGACGATTTACCGCTGCGGCTCTTTGGGGGCCGCTCAAGCCCTTCCACCTGGGCCGTCGGTTACGGGAAGGCGGCGTTTGTCTTCCACATGGTCCGGCAGAAGCTCGGAGACGAGGCCTTCTGGAAATGTCTGCGCCGGATATATAAAGAACGGCTTTTTGTGAGGACCTCATGGAGCGATTTTAGAGATGTCTTTGTCAGGGTAGGGGGCTGGGACGCAGCAGAGGCAAAAGTGTTTTTCGATCAATGGATCGCGCGAAGCGGAGCGCCCGTTTTGAAGCTCGAAAACGTGCAGTCTCGCAAGGCGGACGCAGCCGGGTGGCTGACGACGGGATCTGTTGTCCAGGACCGTCCCTGGTACGACCTGGATGTTACCGTAGCGCTGAAGACTTCGCAAAGTGAGAGAATCGACACGAAAATCAGGATTAAAGACGGATCGGCCGCTCTTTCCATCGCATCTGCGGCTACGCCCGAAAAGCTGATCGTGGACCCGGACGCAAACACCTTCAGGCTTCTTTACCCCGGGGAAATTCCCGCCACAGTAAACAGCGTGAAGGGCTCGCACGGCCTGGCGGCGGTGCTTACGGAGGACGGAGGACGCGGGGCGGCGTTCAAACTTTTGCTCGAGAGCCTCGATCAGCCGAATGCATTGGTAATGAGTGAAAAGGAGGCGGAGACGAAAATTGGTGAAGATAAGGACTTGCTTTTTTTTGGCCTGCCGAGTTCTGAAAAGCTAAAATCTTTTCTTGCGTCCGTTCCGGAGGAGGCGAAACATCAGATGACCGAGATCGGCGAGGGGAAGACGGAGGGAAGCAGGGAGGCCGACTGTCTTTTTTTGGTTTTCAAAGACCCCGGTCGGGGAGGCGCAATCACGGCAGTTTTTGCTCCCGGTCCAAAGGCGTCCGCCGATTCGATCCTGAAAACGGCCCTCAAGATCACTCATTATGGAAAATACAGCTACCTGGCATTCTCAAAGGGAGCGATTCAGGCAAAAGGAGTTTGGGAAGTTTCCAACTCACCCCTGGAGTTTGATTTCAGTCAAAAATAAGCCTTCCTATGCCACTGTCTTTTTTCGATTCACTCTATGAATTAAATGTCTTTTAAGACTGATAAAACCATTCTCACCCCCAACTCACTCTATACTTTTGTGTACGATATGTTATCTAGTATCCATCCGGAACCCGGATGGACACTGTCTGTGCAGGGCAATTTAGCGGTTTTGTCAGATCGAAGAACGGAATTTGTTTGTTAAGAGTTGGATTATTCTGGTAATATACCAAATTCGAACGCTATCCAACGTGAGTGATGCGGGACATTAATGTGAAAGTAATCTCGGTGCGGACCGGTATTCCGGAAGCCCAAGGCAGAACCGTTTTCCCCCTGGGTCATCGATCGAATCCCTGACCGAAGCAACTTATTACATTATCCGGTTTTTCGAACGGGCGATCGTTCGAACCGCCCCGAGCGCAGGGGCGTGGGTTGAAACAAATAAGAAAAACAGGAGAAAAAAGCCAAATGTGTCGTTTGATCGCGTTGACAAGTGATGAGCCTCAGTCACCCATGCTGGCCATGAGCGCGCTTGACGTGATGCGGGAGGGGCATGACGGCTCGGGAGTGGGCCTATTTCTGAGTGATCTGGGCGGGCCGTTCGAGGAGTTGAAGGGCTTACCGATCTTGTCCGGCATATTTACCGGAGAAGGAGTGAAGCGCCTCGATCAGTACATGATGAGCCTGGGATTCGTTGCGAAGCACAACATTTCCATTCGTAATACCAAAACACCGCCCTCCGGCACTCCCAAGCGCGATACTTATGTGATCTGCGCCTACGAGTATCCTCAAGGGTGGGAAGGACTCAACCGGGAAGAAATCGAGCATCGCCTCATGCTGACACGCCTTGAACTTCGACAGGTGGGAGAAGAACTTGAGGACATGATCGTTTACAGCTTCTGGCCGGACGTGATCATGATCAAAGAGATCGGCGACCCGCTCAAGGTGTCCGAGTACCTCCAATTGGACCGTGAGGAACTGAAAGCCAGGGTCATTATGGCCCAGGGCAGGCAGAACACCAACTATGCCATAAACTTATACGCCTGCCATCCGTTTTTCATCCAGGGCGTAGCTTCGATGACCAACGGAGAAAATACGGCGTTCGTGCCGATCCGCGAATACCTGATGTCGCGTGGATTCCCCGGCTATATCGGCTATCAGTCCGATTCCGAAGTCTTTACTCACATAGCCCACTATACGATGCACAGCCTCGGATTAGGGATCGAGGCATACAAACATGTAATCACTCCCCTCCAGGATGAAACCATAGAGTCTCATCCGGACGGAGGCTTTCTGAAGCAGTTGAAGCACTCGTGCCGCAGACTAATTATAGACGGTCCTAATTGTGTGATGGGACGCCTGCCGGATAACACCCTTTTCCTTGTCCAGGATCGGAAGAAACTCCGGCCCGCCATAGCGGGGGGCAGGAAGGGCATGTACGCGTTTTCTTCGGAGATGTGCGGCCTGGAGGCCGCCATTCCGGAGAGGGACAAAAGTAAAGATTTTCAGCCGATGCATCTTGACACGGTCATTATTCCTTCTGACCGCTCGGAGGTCCGGGTATGCTCTCAAACGGAACCATTAGCCCTTCTTCACTGAGCGTGAAGGACCTGCTCTGGCAGGTTCAATGGGACAAAGAAAAATGTACGCTATGCGGCCGGTGCTGCGCAGTCTGCCCCGTCCAGGCGATAGAGCTTGGCGTGCATCAAAAGAGGCTCGTTCAGATTCCTTCACTTGCCGAGATCGGGCCGGCAACGTCTTCGTCCAATGTCTATCAGGTCTATCACGGAGTCAGGCAGAAGACCGATCCGGCATACGCATGCATCGGGTGCGCGATGTGCAACCTGGTTTGTCCGAACGGCGCGATAACGCCTCTAAGGTCAGATGAAGTGGACAAGCAGCGCTATCACATGAACCGGGGGGGACAGCCGAGAAGGCGCGGCGGAAGGAGAAATGTCCCCGATTCCCTCAACCTCGGCACGCTTGACCGCATAAAGTTCATCCGGATTTCGATGCTGACCGACCCGGCGCTCGATGCGGGCCGCCATGAATTCGAGCTGCGGACCCTGCTCGGCCGTGTACTGCCACCGGAGGAAAACCTCAAGCTCTACCGGGAAAACGGCTGGATTCCTCCCGTGAGGGAGATCTATCCTCTAATCATCGGCAGCATGTCGTTTGGCGCTCTTTCCCCGAGCATGTGGGAAGGTCTTCAGATGGGCGTCGCATATCTCAATGAAGAGCTCGGAATGCCTGTGCGGATGGCGACGGGAGAGGGCGGTTGTCCGCCAAGGCTTTTACGGTCCCGATTCCTCAAGTACACCATTTTGCAGATCGCGAGCGGCTACTTCGGCTGGGACGAAATAATACATGCGCTGCCTGAGATGAAGGAAGATCCCTGCGCGATCGAGATCAAGTATGGGCAAGGGGCCAAGCCGGGCGACGGCGGTTTGCTGATGTGGTACAAGGTAAACAAGCTGATCGCGGCGATTCGCGGAGTGCCTTCCGGGGTCAGTCTGCCCAGCCCGCCAACACATCAGACGAAGTATTCGATCGAAGAATCGGTCGCTAAGATGATCCAGTCCATGTACATGGCCTGGGGCTTCAGGGTGCCGGTCTATCCGAAGATCTCGGGGACTTCGACGGCCCTTTCGGTCCTCAATAACCTTACCCGAAATGCTTACGCCGGAGGGCTCGCCATTGACGGCGAAGACGGCGGCACAGGGGCCGCTTACTCGGTGTCGATGGACCACATGGGACACCCGATAGCGAGCAATATACGAGACTGCTATCTCAACCTGGCCAAGCTCGGCCGTCAAAATGAAGTTCCGCTTTTTGCGGGCGGCGGGGTCGGCAAGAACGGAAAAATTGCGGCAAACGCCGCTGCGCTTATAATGCTTGGCGCAAGCGGTGTCCAGGTTGGAAAGTACATGATGCAGGCGGCCGCCGGGTGCCTGGGGTCCGAGTCGGACCGGTGCAATATCTGCAACATAGGGTTGTGCCCCAAAGGGATCACTTCGCAGGACCCGCGCCTGTACAGGCGGCTCGATCCGGAGAAAGTGGCCGAGCGGGTCGTCGACGTATATCTCTCGTTCGATACCGAGCTGAAGAAGATCGTCGCTCCTCTCGGACGTTCGACCTCTCTTCCCATCGGCATGTCGGACGCTCTGGCCATTGACGATAAGGATGCAGCCGAGCGCCTTCAGATAAAATATGTAGTGTAACGGGAAGCGGGGAGCAGGGAGCAGGCAGACAGTCTTGTTCTTGCTACCCGCTACTCGCTACCTGCTTCCGATCACGTGGAGTTAAAGCATGGAACAACAAAAGGCAATTCGCCTCTCCGGATTTGAAAACGGCCATCGAATTGAATCGCGCATTCTGGAAGAAAGGATACAGCAGGCCGTAGAGTGCGGGCATCGCGTTCTCGAGATCGAGGCTTTCGGCCAGCATGGCATCGGGGGCAGGCTCTGGAAGGCCGGAAACGACAAGCTTCATATCAAAATAACCGGCGCTCCCGGCCAGCGCGTCGGCTCCATGGGCTTTCCCAATACGTTCATCGAGGTTTTTGGCCCCTCCTCGGACGATGTGGGCTGGCTGAACGGCGGAGCTGATATAGTGGTCCACGGCCATGCCACAAACGGCGCAGCAAACGCAATGGCCCAGGGTAAGGTCTACGTGGGCGGAAATATCGGCGCGCGCGGCATGACCATGACCAAGCACAACCCTCGGTTTGCGCCCCCCGAGCTGTGGGTGCTGGGGTCCGTCGGCGACTACTTCGCCGAATTCATGGCCGGGGGCATTTCGGTTGTGTGCGGATATGCACCTCAGGACCCGCAGAACGTCCTGGGCTTTCGTCCGTGCGTGGGAATGGTCGGCGGAAGAATCTATTTTCGCGGGCCTCACAAAGGATTCTACAAGAGCGACGCCAAGCTGATCCCAATCGCGGACAGAGACTGGGAATGGCTGACCGAAAACCTCAAAGCCTTTCTCACGACAATCGGCAGGACCGAACTTTACACCCTTCTTGCCAGGCGGGAGGAATGGCAACTCCTGCAGGCCCGAGGGCCGCATGAAAAATACGCCAAACCCAAGCGCTCGATGGAGGTTTTTCATAGGGATGTCTGGGATTCCGAACTCGGCCGCGGCGGCCTCATCGGAGACCTCGTAGAGTTCGACAGAAGCGTTATCCCGCTCATAACCACGGGTTTTCACCGGCGCTACGTGCCGGCCTGGGAGAACAGGAAATTTGCCGCTCCGTGTGAGGCGAGCTGCCCCACGGGAATCCCGGTCCACGAACGGTGGCGGCTGATTCGTGAAGGACGTGTGGATGAGGCGATGGATCTGGCGATGGCCTACACGCCGTTTCCGGCATCGGTCTGCGGCTATCTGTGCCCGAACCTCTGCATGCAGGGCTGCACGAGGCAGACGGCGCGAATGATCTCGATTGACGTCACTCAGCTTGGCAAGGCCAGCCTTAAGGCCAAGCTTCCCGAACTGCCGTCCCTGACCGGAATAAGAATCGCGATAATAGGCGGCGGTCCTTCCGGGATATCCGTTGCCTGGCAGTTGCGCAGGCAGGGGCACGAAGCGATTGTCTACGATATGAGGCCTGAACTTGGCGGAAAGATCTCCGCCATGATACCGCGATCCCGAATCCCCGACGAGGTGATCGAAGCCGAACTCGCCCGCGTGAGGGAAGTTCTTCCTCACGTGAACCTGCGCCAGCGTCTTGAAAAGTCGGATATGGAAGCGATGAGGGAGGACTTCGACTTCATCGTCATCGCCTCGGGAGCGCAGAAGCCGCGAGTTTTACCCATCCCCGGCAAAGAAAAGATGATCCCGGCACTGGAGTTCCTGATCATGAGCAAGGCCGGCCAGGCAAAAGTGGGAAAGCGGGTGCTTATTATCGGAGCCGGGAACGTGGGATGCGACGCGGCGGCGGAAGCACACAGGTGCGGGGCCGAAGAGATTCTGCTGGTAGATATTCAGGAACCGCTCTCATTCGGGAAAGAACGCAAGGAAGCCGAAGCCGTCGGCGCGAAGTTCAGATGGCCCTGTTTCAGCAAAGCGGTAACTGACGAGGGGCTCGAACTCACGACCGGCGAGGTCATCCCCGCCGACACCATAATAATCTCGGTAGGCGACATGCCCGAAGTCGATTTCCTGCCGGAAAACGTCGTGACCGAGCGGGGATTCATAAAGGTAAACGAGCATTATCAGACAAGCGATCCGAAGATTTTCGCGATAGGCGACGCCGTAAAGCTCGGACTTCTCACGGACGCGATCGGGGCCGGCAGAAAGGCCGCGGGAAAAATAGGCGACATAATTTCCGGCAAAGACCTGCAGGTTATAGGATCGCGTTCGATGATCGACTATCAACGCGTAAAACTCGAATATTTCGATCCGCGTATTGCCGCATTCAACGGAATCGAATCCTGCGCTTCCCAGTGTTCCTCGTGCGGGACCTGCCGGGACTGCGGTATATGTGCGACGATCTGTCCCGAGTCGGCCATTTCAAGGCAACCCCTGCCGAACGGCGATGGATTCGAGATGGTCTCTGATCCCGAAAAGTGCATCGGCTGCGGGTTCTGTGCCGGCGCATGCCCCTGCGGCATATGGAACCTGGTGGAGAATGAATCGATAGAATAGGGAACCGGGGAAAGCCATGAGGAATGAGGGATTAGGAATGGCGGAATGAAAAGTTACGTTCTGCACAATCCACGATTTTCAATCGCTCTTACTAACTGAAAGAATAAAACCGCCCGTCGGCAGCAGTGCCGGCGGGCGGTTTTGATTTCCCCCAAAGATCTCCGAGGCTGATTTCAACTTCAGTAACTCGCCGGGGATCGTCATAGGGGGCCTTCGTTGTTGCATGTCCAAGGACGGCCCACCCCCTTCTTTTTCCTTCACAGAGATCTATTTGACCGGACATAGATTGTTTCGTGGCTCGGATTCACGGGGCCACTCGCAAGGACATTCAGTCACATTCGGATATCGGGATCCCTTTGACAACACCCTCCATATCGAGAAGAGATGTTTAAACTTTAGGTCATCCAAAACGCTAGGAGCTTGTCGGGGAAATAGCACCAATAGCCATTCTATGGTAATGTGCTCCCACTATGGAAAAGACATTCAAATCCTGTGACAGAAAACAAATGCTGCTGCTCCCGCCCTCACTTTTGGACTGGCTCCCCGAGGGACATCTGGCCCACTTCATTTTGGACGTGGTCGAGCAGCTTGATCTATCAAAAATATACGCCTCCTACAAAGGAGACGGCCGGGGACAGCCGCCCTACGAACCCGGCATGATGACTGCTCTTCTTTTCTATGCCTATTGTACCGGTATTCCCAGTTCCCGCCAGATCGAGAAAAGGACCCATGAGGATATTGCCTTCCGAGTGATTGCGGCAAACAGGCACCCCGATCATGACTCCATCTGTGAGTTTAGAAAACGCCACCTCAAAGCTTTTGCCGGTCTTTTTGTCCAAATTCTGAGGCTCTGCCAGCAAGCCGGGCTCGTTAAGCTCGGCCACGTCGCTCTCGATGGGACAAAGATCAAAGCCAATGCCTCCAAGCACAAGGCTATGAGCTACGGGAAGATGAAAAAGAAAAAAGAGGAGCTTGAAAAAGAGATCGATGAGCTTCTCAAAAACGCCGAAGCTGTGGACAAGGAAGAAGACAAAAAATACGGAAAAGGCAAAAAGGGCTGGGACTTGCCCGATGAGCTCAAACGCCGTGAGACTCGCCTTGAGAAGATCAAAGAGGCAATGAGTGCCCTTGAGAAAGAGGCCGAGCAACAGGCTGCAGAAGAGCAGAAGGCAAAAGAAGCTCTGAAAAAAAGCAAGAACGGGTCTGCAAGCCAATGGCCTCCGGTCGTCTTGCCCTGCGATAAGGTGTCCGAAGACGGACTTGAGTTGACACATTGCATAAGAAAGGGTGGTCAGGTACCCTCTTGGAGATTGTCGCCAAACAACCCAAGAGAAAGGAACCTTTATGACCACCCAGGAAAAGCTCGTAAAACGTAAGTTAAGTCTACTGGAACTTGCCGAATTCCTCAACAATGTTTCACAGGCCTGCAAGATTAACGGTGTTTCCCGCCAACACTTCTATGACATCAAGAAAGCTTACGATGAAGATGGGTTGGAAGGTTTGGCTGAGAAGACCAAGAAAAAGCCATGCATGAAGAACAGGGTTTCCCCGGAGGTTGAGGAGGCTGTGCTCACGATGGCCAATGAGTTTCCAGCTTACGGCCAAATGAGAGCTTCAAACGAGCTGAGGAAAGCCGGCACTCTAGTATCCGGTGGCGGTGTAAGAAGCATATGGTTGCGCCACGGGCTAGAGACTTTCAAAAAAAGGCTAAAGGCTCTTGAGGAGCGCGCGGCAGCCGAGGGGATCGTCTACACCGAGGCCCAGCTCTGCGCCCTGGAAGCATCCAAGAGGTCTCGTGAGTCCCATCCCGACCAGATCGATACGCAACATCCGGGATATCTCGTGAGCCAGGATACTTTCTATGTCGGCTACCTCAAAGGCGTGGGCAGGATTTACCAGCAAACAGCCATCGACACCTTTTCTTCGCTGGGTTTTGCAAAGCTTTATACTGCCAAAATCCCGGTGACTGCCGCTGATCTTCTGAACGACCAAGTCCTTCCCTTCTTCGAAAAAGAAGGCGTGCCGGTGCTTAGGGTTCTCACCGATAGGGGAACAGAATACTGTGGCGCCCCGGATCGGCACCCTTACCAGCTGTTTTTGCAGCTAAACGACATCGAGCACACCAAAACCAAGGTGAAAAGCCCTCAGACCAATGGTATATGTGAACGGCTACACCAGACGATGCTAAATGAGTTCTATCGGATTGCTTTCCGCAAGAGAATTTACTCAGACATCGAGACGCTCCAAGAGGACCTCGATCTTTTCATGGACAGATACAACAACCAGAGGACCCATCAGGGAAAACGTTGCCTTGGCCGGACGCCGATAGCAACATTTATCGAAGGCAAGAAATTGTACGATGAAAAGAACTTGAACGAGAGTTTTGGAATGTAGCTGTCGTTGACAATCCCAAGGGGGAACCTGGCCCAGTGTCAAATCAAGTTTCGTTCAGGACAGATAAGGCATAGAGAAATTTTACCGACCCCGATTCTCGGATAATGAAGGTGAGCAGCACCAATTCCTTCGAGCAATGCTACAATGGCCAGGCAATTGTTGATGACTCTTCTCAGGTGATCGTTGCAGCCGGTCTTCCCAACATGCCAATGATGTGGAAGAAGTTGAGCCCATTCTCGATATTCTGGAGGAAAACCTTGGCGGGATTCCTCACCGTACGGCAATCACAACCGATGCCGGCTACTTTAGCGAAACCAATCTGATGCTTTTTGAAGACGCCCTGCTTAACCCCTTCATGGCTACGCAAAAAATGAAGCACGCAGAAGTCCTTCCAAAGGTCCGGGGGCGAATCCCACACGATATGACGCCCAAGGATCGCATGAGAAGAAAGCTTTGCACGAAAAAGGGCCAAGAGATTTACTCCAAGAGAAAGTCTACAGTTGAACCAGTCTTTGGCCAGATAAAACAGGCCAGGGGCCTGAGGCAGTTTCTACTAAGAGGCTATGAGAACGTATCGGCTGAGTGGCAGATGTGGTGCCTCTCGCACAACCTCCTCAAGATGTACCGGCATAGTGGCCCCTTTTGATGGGGCGAACCGCCCCTTCTGATAAGCGGGGAACGTCATGCCTGCAATTACCTGTCATGAACCAGCGAGCGAATGCTTATTGTTTGACAATGGCTATTGAGTTGAGCGTTCTTGAGTGAACACCCGTTGCTCAACGTGCCCGCTCCAACTCTTAAGTTGAATTTAAAAGTCGTTATTCCGGCGCGCTCCTAGGAGAGGAGGAGGATTTTACTGAGAAATAACCATTTGCGGATTTTTCGCCTTTCCCCAGCATACCTGAGTTCCATTCCATTTATAATACTGACAACCTCTCGTGAAGAACCCGATGTCCAAAATGCTATGAGCTAGGGGCAAACATCTTTATCACTAAACCGCTGTCCTTTCAAAAGCTGGTTGAAATAATGGGCTCCGTTCACCTTTACTGGAGAGATGTCGCCCAACATCCGAACCAGCGATTCCGCCGAGTTGTGCAGAAGCGTTTGAGCATCGTATCTAAAGTGGGAAATGCTTAAATGCGCCCGCCCTGCAACTGTGTGGGTCAAGAAAAGGAGAGCCATTCGTAAATAGGAATTGCAGTTTGTATACTCCCAACCCCCACCTTTAACTTTACAGCTTGCCTCAAATCGAAATACGGCGCTCTACCCATGTTCCGGGCAATAAAGAATGACGAAATTGGGTTTGTCTTGACCTGGTTCCACTCGCCTGCCGCATTTCAAGGCAGGAAAAGATTCCTGAAGGTTGTAGACCTACTTGATTCATGTCCCGTTTCGATCAACGGTTTTTTGTTTACCCGAGAAGAAGACCTTCCTGATCATCGAAGGCCTGCTTACCGGGAGTGTCCTGAGTGATTTTTCTTTTTTTTGAAAAGGGGTAGGCATGAAAATGAGATTCAGCATCAAGGGAACTTTTGTCTCACGGTTTTTAATACCGGTGCTTGTCGGGATGCTTCTTCTCGGAGGGTTATCGATCCACCTCATCTGCGCACAAGCCCAGCAGCAAGCAGTTTCGACTAACATGCCCGCCGTTAGAGGGGCTCCCGGGATGCCGTTCATAGTCCAGAAAGCAACCGAGGCGCAACAGCTCGTACAGATTCTAAAGGGCCAAATACCGGCGACCATCCCACAGACCCAAACCCTACTCGACGCTACGGGTCAAATCACCACTTACCAACCTCTGGCTCCTACGACTGGGACGCAAACCTCTCAGAACGCATTTTTTTCAACCGCGATCACGAAAAACGGGCGAACCTGTTTTACTTGCCATCAGCCGCAAAATGACTGGGAGATAGGCCCGCCGCAAATACTGGCCGAGTTGATCACGACCGGAGGCAAATCGGCCCTATTCCAGCCGATCGATTCCACCGTCTGCCCCAATACGCCCTGGGTGACCGCGAGCTATCCGGACCCGCGTTTTGTGTGGGCACGTACCCAGTTGTTCTATCGCGGCAACTTCCGCATCGCCATTAATGCGCCAAATCCCATGGGACCTAAAGACTCGAGCTACACGACCTTCAATGGCAATACAAGCCCCGAATGGATATTGATGGTGGGATACGACCCCTACGGATGCGAAACGGATCTCGTGTACGGCCTGCCCAGCAATCAGATTTCCGTATACCGCCGGCCGCTCAATTCCGCTAACGTCGCCTTCCTCAACCGGGTTGACAGCGCGCTCAGTGACGCGCCAGCTTCGGGCTTCAATCAGGAAAAGCTTGACATCATGTGGGACACGCGTGAGGTGAACCTGGCGGCTCAGTTCATCAACGCGACAATGTTCCATGGCCAGACTACGATTGCGCCCGACAGCGCTGCCATTGGCCAGGCCATCCAGTTCCAGTCGGGAATGTTTACGGCCCAAACTTACGACAACGTTGCCGGAGACCTTACTGGCGCGGATGGCAGCGGCGCGCTGGGCGGTCCGTTGAACCTCTACGAATTCTACTTGAATCTAAAGCCGGGTTCCTCGCCAATTCCCCCGGTTCCCTGCTTTCAGTCGCTGAATGCTATAGCCGGCGTAACGGCATTACAGTGTGGACCGGATTTTAGCCCCATAATAATACCCTTTGGCCCTGCGTCCACTCTTTACAGCTCATTCGCGACGCCTACGACCAACAACGCGAAGAATAACGCGAAGCGCGAGTCAATCGCTCGCGGCGAGGCTATCTTTACCGGCAAGAACACCAGCAAACTGTTCACCATATTCAATGTGGCAGGTCTGAACGACATCGGCCTGGGCAACCCTATCCCAAAGGCTAGCTGCTCGTTCTGCCACAACAACGCCAACGTGTTCAATGATGGCGCTTTTGACGCCAAGCGCCTCGGAATCATGGACAACAGCAATAGCATAGATCCGACCAGTGCCGCGGTACTTGCGCCCTTAGGCCTTAAGGTCAATGTCATGGCACCAACTCCCGATTTTCCGCAGTTTGTATTCTATTGCCCATCGAATACAATCACATTTTTCTCAAATCCCGTGACTGATCATGAATGCCAGCAACTCCCCGGTAGTCCAACGACCTGTGACAAGTTCGTCACTACTGACCCGGGCCTTGGCCTGATCACCGGCCAGTGCAAGGACCTCGGGAGAATGAAAGTTCCCATCCTGCGCGGAGTGGCCGCTCGCGCGCCATACTTCCATGGTGGCCAGGCGCCGGGACTGATCGACGTTGTGAATTTCTACAATAGTCGCTTTAATATCGGCCTGACGGATCAGGATAAACAGGATCTGCTCAATTACTTGAGCTCGCTATAGGTAGTCTGCCGATGCGCGGCGCGGGCGCAGTCAATGCGCCCTCCGCGTGTTTCCGCTCTTGATCTGTCTGGAAATAAGTTCTCTCGTTGGACTTCCTGCCTAATAAGCGCTTAAACCAAATGCTTTTCTCAACCGACCCAGAAGATCGCCGATGTGTGATTAGAAGTTCCATTGAGATGAAGCCCTTTACGTAACAAATCGCCGAAAAAGGGCGGACAGCCCTGAGTTTGCGGAAGTTTCACATACAGCTTGCCACTATAGAAAATTCGATCGGGAACCGGCAGCATAACGCCTATGATCTTAGGATGTGAACTCCCCCGAACGGGTTACATCTGAGATGAGATCGGAAACTGGAGGAGTGGTCTGCGAGGTTGGATCGCAGTGATCACATTTAATTTCCGTGAATCTTTCGGAGTGATTGTGCATTTTGTTTGACATGGGGTCTGGCTTGTACTATTTATCTCATTGTTCCTTTACCTCCTATAGTGTTGTCCTTCCCCGAGGTAATGGGGGACCTCGGGGGAGGAAACAACCAATAAAGCAGTGGCCAGCCGTCAGAGAAAACCTATCATTAGAGCTGTGGTCAGTCGTCAGAGAAAACCTACGAATAGAGCTGTGGTCAGTGGCCGGAGAAATCCTTCTTCTGACTACTGAAGACTGACCACTGAAGACTGCTTCATGTCTCAGACAAGTCTCAGTCTTTCGAGGTATTTTTGATATAGGTTGTCTTTGGGGCGGGCGACTTCAGTCGGGAAAGACTTTTCCAGCGCAAGCGATATCTGCGTCGTGCTTCGAAAACGCTTCATCGGATTGCCTGCCAGGCAGGTCATTATCAGGTCGTTCAGTGTCTCGGGAATTTCCGGCCTCCATACCCTGGGTGGGGAAGGGTATTGTTCGCAGTGCTGGATTTCATATTCGCCGAACGATGATGCCTTAAAGGCCGGGGTCCCCGTCAGCATTTCGTAAAAGAGCGCTCCAAAAAGATAGATGTCGGTAAAAACCGGAGGCCTTTTGCGCGAAAGGTAGGTCTTGAATTGTTCAGGCGCCCTGTAGCAAAGATGAGGGAGCGGAAGATCTCTTAAGTTCGTTTTTTCCGGGTGAGCCTTCTCCAGCTCTTTCCAGAGTCCACCATTGTACAGCTTGATATAAGGCTTGTCATTGCGCAGCAGGACGCGCGAGGGGCGAAGGTCGAGATGAAACAGGTTCTGTATCCTTCCGTCCGAGGCCATATGAAGATGAAGATCTCCCAGGGCTTCCAGCACCTGGTAGGCCAACCTTACGGCAAGAGGAATCGGCATGTTCCCGCCCGCCGTGAACAGGTCGTTCAACGAAAGCGGCAGATGCTCCCGCACTATGAAAAGGTCTTCGTTGATGCTTGCGAGATCGTAAACCCTGACCAGATGCCTGGAATTGATCCGCATCTGTCTGCTTGCCCATGCTGCCAGTCTTTCGGCCGGAAGCGCGTTTCTCAGTTTTCCGCTCAAGGTCTGGCCCGCAAATTTTTCGCCGCTGTTCTGTTCTTCCAGTTCCACGATGAGAGAGCTTGAACCGACGTGCAGCAGGTCGGTGATTCGATAAGAACAAGCGTATCCGGCCAGGGTGTTGCCCTCACGGTCCGTCCATGAAGTGGCGGTCTGGCCTATGAGAGTATCGACCGAATAGGAGTCGATCGTGATGATGGATGGATTGACAAATTCGCATTGCGTCTGCGGGTCCTCCGGCGCTTCCATAACTGATCCGTTTGCCAGGGCTTTTGTTTGGGCATGTTCTTTTCTCTGAGCTTGAGAGCACTTTGAAATCTTTGTAAGCACCGCCTTTTTCTGCTCGTCTGTATGGCTTTCGTCCGTATATACATACTCATAGAAGCGAAAAGCCTCCTCCCATTTCCCCAGGTGGGCGGCGCAGTCCCCGCAATATTCCCAGCATTTCAGGCGCTGAAATCCGAGTCCCGCCGCCATGCTGAGTTCTTGAATGGCTTCCTCCCAGAATTGTCCGTCCATGAGCGCGAGGCCGTAGCTGTAAAACTGGGCGGGTTCAGTTGCCTGAAATTCTTCCTCTTGAGCCGGCTGCGCGTGGGAATGTTCATTTACACCGTTGAGAATTGACAAGGCGCGGGAACGGATCTGATCCTTTATCGTCTGAGGCAGATTGTCTACCTCGATTTCGGCGAGTATACCCCTGACTATGTCGGCGGTCCCATCTGCCAGTCCCTGTTCCATACAAAAACGCGCTTCCGACAAACGACCGAGGAATTTTTGAACCAGCTCTCCTGGCGCCATCAACTGCCTCCGCTGCTGCTCACCGTCTTTTGAGCTTTCTCATTCGGTATGGAAAGCGGGCTGCGCGGATTAAAAACAGGCACCAGAAGATGCGATTTGTTTTCGAATGAACCAAGCGGCCCATCAACTTGAGATCCGTCGATAATTTCAGTATCGGCTATAAAATTGACGATTTCGCAAAATATGATCATATCGGTTTGCCCGTCACTGGCAAGCACCGCCATCGGTCCCCCGGTCACCAACTGGTCCGGGGAATGAGGACCCATGGGAATGAATTCATAGGACTTGAGTTTTTCCGCATCCAGTTGGGTCCACTCTCCCAGGACCCCGCTTTTGATCCCCCGTAAAAATGGCTTAAAATCGGCAAGGGTTGCAAACCCTCGTTTTAGAATCTTTTGGCATGTTTTGTCAGGCGAGCGTGCGACCTTTAGCACACAGGAAACGGGCAACGCCAGGCATTTCCCGTAAAACACCATGAGACAAAGATTTTCGCGGCGAACCTCCGGAGAGATCTGTGGCGCGGGCGGAATCTTTTCGCCGGCTTGGGCGGCATCTGCAATGGGCTCGGCTGCCTTGGGTTTTTGCGCCTCCATTGGAACCGGTATTGGCGGCGGGGAAATATCCTGCCTTTTTGTTTCGGCTTTGGCTGCCAGCGCCCTTTGGCGCAACTCCTGGAAACGTTCGATAAGGTCTCTGAGCCTCAGCTTCTCTTGACGTCCTATGTTGCCGTCTATGAGAAGCATGTGCGCGAGAAGCCCCTGAGAATCCCGGATCAATTGGACCAGCTTGCCGTTTACGGCATTAGGTCTGTCATGGAGTCGCCTTAGAATGGCGTCCATGATCTTGAAGACGGACTTTGCCTCGGAAGTCCTGGAGGCATAGGGTTCGAGCTCGTTAAGCGCGACAATGAGTCTTTGTATATTATTCTGGGACAAATCCCAGTCGACGCCGAGGTAAGCGGCGTTGAACGTTTCGATTAGTCTGGACAATTCCTGCATCTGATATTTTTGAGAGTCAAACGTATCCTCAGGGGGCGTCTGATATTTGGCGCCGGATGCTGCTTCGACAGGTCTGATTAAAGGAACACTTTCTTCATGAGTCGCTGAAAGGCTTTTGGCATCCACGGCAGGAGGTTTGAGTTCCTCTTTCTCCAGTTCCTGCCGGCTTGCGGTCCGGCCCGGTCCCTGGTCCCAGCGGGGCTTGGCGGCAGGAACAAACAGGTTGTCTATCTCTTTGTCAATCTCGCCCTGGAGGGCCTCCAGATTGAGGCCTGCCGGCGGCTCCCCAGAAGATTGTCCCTGGGGGTCGGGATTGAACGGAGAAGGATCTTCAACTTCCGCCTCTCTTTTAGCCTTCCCGGCACCATGAACCGATGGGACGAACAGGTTGTCTATTTCCCTGTCGATCTGCACTTCGAGTTCCCGGAAATCAATTTCCGCCCCTGCTTTGTTTGGGCGCGATTCTTTCTCAGGCATTCGCTTTCCTTTTGAACCATGTTGTTTCGAGAACCTCAGGGAACGGGAAACCTTCCATCAGTCTCAACATGTAATTTGGCCGCCGACCTTCTGGATTACGCTTCGTATCGTTCGTTTGCTTATTTCGCGCAAAGTCTCGTAGACGCCGTTTCCGTTGGCTGCGCTGGCCTCGAAAAACGGTACGTTCAGCCCCTCGTTCAGATCGCATTCAAGCTCTGCTATCGGCAGCAATGGAATATTCGATTCGATCAGGTCACGTTTGTTGTATTGCAGTACGATCGGGACCTGCAAAGTCGTAAGTCCCTCCTCAGTCAGATTTTGCATGAGGTTCTCAAGGCTTTCGATATTTTTATTTTTCTGTACTTTGAGCGAGTCGGCCACGAAGACCACTCCGTCAACTCCCCTCAAAACGAGTTTTCTTGTAGTGTTATACATGACCTGGCCCGGAACGGTGTAGAGCTGGATGCGAATGGTCATGTTCAAGACCTTGCCTATATTTAGCGGCAAAAAATCGAAGAAAAGTGTCCTGTCGCCTTTCGTGTCGATGGTCACCATTTTACCGCAAACCTGTTTGGACATTGATTCATATACATAAATCAGATTTGTGGTCTTTCCTCCACGGCCGGGGCCGTAGTAGACTATTTTTGCCTGGATTTCGTTTTTGCTCAGGTCTATGAATGCCACGTACTTTTCCCTTCAGGCTCTCCGAATATCGAGCGCATTTCGCTTATTGCGCTCCCCAGCTTGAGCCGGATAAGACCCAGTGAAACGTTGTCATTGAAGAGCGTAATGACGAGATAATCCTTGGCCAGGCGGCTAAAGTGCACATTGCGCTTGCCGCCTTTATGGAACAGAAGAGTGAAATCCTCCTCCCCGATCAGCCTCGCTATCTCGGCGGTTGCCGCGAAATTGGCCGCCGAAACAGCCGCAAGCGAGAAAATATCGTCCATTTGCAACGAACCGCACTCCATGATCAAATTGCCCGAAAGGTCGGCTAAAACGACGTGTTCCGCGCCGGAATCGAGAAGTTGATCGGAAATGATCTCCTCGAGTCTTCCAATATCATTTTTCGTCAGTACAAGGTCCATCAGCAGATGCTCTCCAATAAGTAACCGCGTAATTGCGTGTCGATATGCAAGAACTATGCAGAGAAAGTCCTTGCCCTCTTTATTTGATGCCTGCAAGGTCGCCGAAAAGAGGATGATTGTGGTCGAGGTTCACCAGCTTGAAGGGAGCCGGGACCTCCCGCCCTTTGATGGAAATCGAACACAAAATGTCACCCTGCTCTTCCTCATGGAATACATCGGTTATCTCGATTCTGTCAGAAAAACCAATCTTGTTGCCCGCTTTTTCGAAAAACTCGACAAGTTCTCTTGAAGCCTGCGCCTGGATTGGCAGGTATTTCTCGATCTTTTGGACCAGGCCGCAACATCTGTCCGAGAACTTTCTTTCATCCTGAACCCGCTGCCATTCGACCAAAAGTTGCTCTACAGGCGTGTCGATAGAAATCGTATCGGATGCATTGAGAGGATAGGTGATAAAGCGGCCCTTTTCCCATCCCAGGATCTTCATGAGGGCCTCTTCGCCCTCGATGTCTCCCGTATACGCATGAAGTACCTTGCCTGAGCCAATTTGGATGCTGCCCCGTGCGTTTGGCGAATAAACCTCTATATTCAGATTAGAGCGTGAAAGGCATCCGATCTGAAGCAGGTCCGTAAGTCTGATCGCGGTAAGTGTGCCGTGAAAATTTCCAATCTCGTCTTCCCCCTCCGCGCCGACGCCTCTGTTGCCTCCCAGTATGGCTTCGGTCAGGTCCACGCCTTCCATGCTTGCCAATTTCAGATTCACTTTTGTAATTCTTGCCTTTGTAAGGTTACTCCTTTCAAGATTGGCGCCTTCCAGGTCGGCCCCCTCCAGGTCGGCTTCCTCCAGATCGGCCCGCACCAGTGATGCCCCCACCAGGTTTGCTTCCTTCAGGTTCGCCCCGCGAAGATTGGCCATGTTGAAGTTGGCCACATTGGCTTTCACTTTGAAAAGGTTGGCGCCTTCGAAATTGGCGCCTGTAAGGTTTGCGGAATGGACGTTCGCCATTTCCAGGTTTGCCCCTCTCAGATTCGCGCGCTTCAGATTGCAATATGAGAGGTCGGCCCCCCGCAAGTCAGCCTCAGCAAGCCACCCGGCGCCGGACAGATTCATTGAAGCCAAATTTACTCCCCGCAGGTAAGCGGGGCCTCTGCCGGCAATTACGGCCGTTAAGATCTCTTCTCGTTTTAACTCAGACATGGAGAGGTTCTCCTGTAAGTATTTGTTACTCCCTGCTTCCAGTTGTCCGAGAGCAATCCTCAGGCCAATTCCCGCCTAGCCTTGCTTTTGCCTGCAAACATCCGCCATTGGTCACTTCCTACTATTAGTCGGCTTTCACGGGCAAAAGGATAAAGACTATCATTTTGAGTCTTTTGATCTTGTTTTTCTATTTTGCTCGGTTGCTTTTCTCTGCGTCTCTGCGGTGGATTTTTTTGCATCCGAAAACCGGCACGAAATACAAAAAGGGAATTGATTTGAGTGATTCCGTATGTTAACGATTCCGTTATCCTGGAATTCACCTTTGAATGAAAAGAATCCTCTCGCTCTATCTGAAGCGATCCGATTAATTGTTTGAAGTTTGTAGAGAGGTGTTGATATTGATTTTATTGAATGGGGGACCAAATGGAGAAGCGCAAATATTTGCGAGTGCCTTTCAAAGTCACGGCAGCCGTTGAGGGCCGACAGGGCAGCATCAGCGGAATGGTCGAAAACCTCAGTATGAAGGGGATGTTCTTTGCCACCGGCGAGACTCTTTCCTGCGACGGTCCTTTTGAAATTACGATATATTTGTCCGGGTCGTCTTCAATGCTTTCTTTAAAACTCAAAGGCGAGATCGTTCGACAGACCAAGACCGGGGTTGCGATCGAATTCAAGGAAATGGATTTGGATTCCTTCACTCACCTGAGAAATATCATCGAGCAAAACAGCGATGATGCGGACGCGGTATACAAGGAATATTGCCGGTCCCTCATGCCGCACTGAATGATCCTGTTAATTAATCCTCCACTGTTTAAGCCGACCGAGGCGCCCCCCGGCATTGCGCGACTTTACGGGACTTTATGCGCGCAAGGGGCAAAATGCACGGTAATAGACGCGAACATCGAGGGGATACTGCATCTGCTCGGAAGGCTCCCGCCTGATTCCGACAGATGGACGAAGCGGGCCGTCCGTAACCGGACTCACAATCTCGATCTTATCAGGAGCCAACAGGGCTACCTCGATCTTGAGCGTTATAAGCGAATGGTTTCCGATTTGAACCGGCTGATCCAAAAGACGGGAGAAAGTCTCGCGCCCGTGAGGCTGACTCTGTCTGACTATCAGCACTCCGAGCTCTCCCCGGTCCGCAGCTCGGACCTGTTAAGGGCGGCGGAGCGGTATGAAGAAAACCCGTTCCACGAATACTTCTCAAAGCGAATTCGTGACTCTCTGGAGACCCACTCGCCCGAGGTGGTGGGTGTATCCCTGAACTTTCTGAGCCAGGCGCTCACGGCCTTTTCCGTCATCGGCTTCATCAGGGCGCTGTACGGGCAGGTTCGGATAGTTTTGGGAGGCAGCCTGGTTACATCCTGGACCAGTAACCCCGGCTGGCAAAATCCCTTCACAGGGTTGGTAGACGGGGTGGTGAGCGGCCCGGGAGAACGGGCGCTCCTGAAACTTGCCGGTATCGACGAAAGCATCTGCAGACGCCCGTTTTCCTACGATCCTTTCCCTCTTCGGGATTATTTTGCGCCGGGGCCTGTTCTTGCCTATAGCGCATCCTGCGGATGCTATTGGAACCGCTGTGCGTTTTGCCCCGAAAAAGCGGAAGGTGTCCGCTATGAGCAGGTCCCACCAAAAACGGCGGCCCTTGAAGCAGGGCAATTATGTCTGGAGTATCGCCCGGCCATGGTTCATTTCGTGGATAGCGCAATGAGTCCCGCCCTTTTGGGCGAACTGTCCGGGACCCCGCCTGGAGCGCCCTGGTACGGGTTTGCGCGAATGACCAAAAGATTGGCCGATGAAGAATTTTGTAAAGCGCTCAAGAAAAGCGGTTGCGTTATGTTAAAGCTGGGTCTTGAATCAGGCGATCAGGGGGTTATCGACTCCGAGGGCAAAGGGATCGACCTTTCCGTTGCGTCCAGTGTGCTGGCCTCACTCAAGAAGGTAAACATCGGGACCTATGTCTACCTGCTTTTCGGCACCCCGTCGGAATCGGAAAATGAGGCCCGCAACACCTTGGATTTTACGGTCCGCCATAGCCGGTTTATAGATTTCCTCAATCTCGCGATCTTCAACATGCCGGTCAACAGTCCCGACGCAAAGAAGTTGGCAACTTCTCTTCACTACGAAGGCGATCTTTCGCTCTACACCGGCTTTTCCCACCCAAGAGGATGGGACAGGCCAAAAGTAAGGCGATTTCTGGATTCGGAATTCAAGAAACATCCGGCAATCGCTCGTATTCTTTCGAATGAGCCTCCCCTTTTCACATCGAACCACGCGCCTTTTTTTGTCAAATTCCGTAATTGCTAACCCGGACAAGCCGGAACCAAAAAAATCCACCGCAGTCTCTCATGTCCTTTTGGGACTTCAGGCCACACTGCTCGACGGAAAATCTATCTGTTTCTTTTTCATCTTCTCTATCAGGGTGGTACGGTTTAGCCCGAGCAGCTTGGCGGCCTTGTTCTTTACCCCGCCGGCGCGTTGCAGAGCATCGAGGATCAGGCGGTTTTCGAGGCTGTCGAGGGTTTCCTTGAGGTTTATTCCATCTTCTCCCAACTCGATAAATCCTGTCTCGCAGGTCTCGACCGGCTCCAGAATCTGCATTCTTTTGGGCAGGTCGTGAAGATGAATTTCGTCGGGGTCCGTAAGGATCACGAGCCGTTCGATGACATTTTCGAGTTCCCGCACGTTGCCCGGCCAATCATACTGCTCCAGGCTTTCGATGGCGGCTTCGGACATTCGCTTTTGGGGAATGTTCTTTTTCTGGCAGTGCTGTCTCAGAAAATGTTGGATGAGAACAGCAATGTCGCCGGCGCGTTCTCTCAATGGAGGGACATGGATGGGGATTACATTCAGCCGATAGAACAGGTCCTCTCGGAATTCGCTCTGCGCGACTGCGCGTTCCAGGTCCTTGTTCGTTGCAGCTAAGATGCGGACGTCGACTTCAATCGTTCTCGAACCGCCGATTCTCTGGAACTTGGTCTCCTGGAGGAAGCGAAGGAGTTTAACCTGGAGCTTCGGACTCATCTCCCCGATTTCATCGAGAAAAACCGTACCCTTATGGGCGAGTTCGAAGCGCCCCCGTCTTTCTTTGAAAGCGCCCGTGAAAGCACCTTTCTCATGGCCGAAAAGCTCGCTTTCCAGAAGCTCTTCCGGAATGGCGCCGCAGTTGATAGGTACGAAAGGCATATCCGTGCGCGGGCTCTGGTAGTGAATTGCGTTTGCGATAACCTCTTTCCCGGTCCCGCTTTCACCAGTTATGAGCACAGTAGAATCAGCCTTTGCAACGCGCTTGATGATACGATAGAGGTGCTGCATCGGCGTACTTTGGCCGATAAGTTTTTCCGGTCGAATTCGTTCCTGAATCTGGGTGCGCAGCGCTATATTTTGGTCCTTAAGGTCCTTGTGATCGATGGCCCTTTTCAACGTCAATATGATCTCATCCAGGTTGGCCGGTTTTGAGAGGTAGTCGTAGGCGCCGCGTCTCATCGCTTCGACGGCCGTTTCGATCGTTCCAAATCCCGTAAGGACAATCACAGGCGTGTCGGGAAAATGTTTCACGAAGTGCGCCAGCACTTCCATACCGCTGGCGTCGGGCATCGAGAGGTCGGTCAGGACCACCGCGAAGCTGCTATTGCCCGCGGCAGCGATGGCATCCTTTCCGCCGGATACCACCTCAACCTCGTAGCCTTCATCCTCGAGACGTTCAACCACGAGTTCCAGCGTGAGAGGTTCGTCGTCGGCGATAAGAATTTTGGACTTCATTCCCATTATACTCTAATCCACAGGCTGCTCGGGGATCTCGGTTTCCATGCGCTCCGCGCAAAGTCTCAGACATGCCTGGCAGTCGGAAGTCTGGAGGCCGAGCTTGCAGAAGCGCGCAAATGCGTCGAACCAGTCGGTGCCTGTCCTGGGGCAGATGCTCATGAATTCAACGAACCGCACCAGGCGTTCCATGGCCGTAGGATCGATGGCGTGTTCGATACGGCATGCGTTGGCTTCCGCATCTTCCGGACCGAGTTGCAAGGTATTCATGAAGAACTCTTTGAGCGTTTTGTGGCGGCGGATCACCTCTCGCGCTATGTCCCGTCCGGAAGGCGTAAGAGTTATAAAACTGTAGGGGCTGTAATTGATGAGGCCCCGCCCGGAGAGGGCTTTTAGCGCGCCTGTAACCGAAGCGCGCTGCACGCTCATCTGATCGGCGATGTCCTTTGCCCTTGCGACACGGTTTGACTGCTCGAGATGGAAGATCACTTCCAGATAGTCTTCAAGGCTGGCGGACAACCCCTCCGTGTTCTCGCCACAAAACATATTGGCTCTCCGCAGAATCCAAAATCCACAACAATTTTTGAAAGCTTACTTCATTACAGCGCATTGCGTCAAGCAAATCGCACGGTTGTCTGTGGCCGGACTTATCAAAAATGAACGGGCTTTTGACTTATCTCGTGTAAACTGTTAAGGATTACGCCGAGTGCGTCCGCAGCAGTCGCACCAATTTTGAAGCGTAAGCGCCAAACTGAAAGGTAACCTCGATGGAAGACAACCCAAGCGCTTCTGAAAGAAGTCAATTCAATCCCCTCCAACCCGTGCACGAACTGATTCAGGGAGGCGATCCCGACCTTATTTGCACAAAATACGGCCTTACCAGGACTCAGCTCGATAAGCTCCTGAGCGCTTATCAGGCTTCACGCAGAGAAGCCGCAGCGGCTGACGCCTTTGTTCCGTCAAAAACCGGTCGAAATGACCCCTGTCCATGCGGTTCCGGGAAAAAATATAAGAAGTGCTGCCTGCTTGTGCACCAGGAAGCTCGAAATTCGATCCCCGGGGAACAGTTGCAGCAAATGGAAGAGAAAGCCAGGGCAAAGGAAAAACTCGAGAAAGAGGCCCGTAAGGGTTTTGAACTGATATTTTCGCGGGAATACGAGCGGGCCGAACGATATGCAAAAGAACGGATCGAGGTTTTCCAGGAAGACGACAGGTTCCACGATATCCTGGTGAGTGCCTGTTTTGGCCTCGGTGACTATGACTCTGCATTCCGGATCGCTAGAAAAAGATGGCAGACTGCTGTCGAAGAAAAGCTCTTCTTCCAGGAAAACGGTTACCACAAACGTGAGGGGACCGAACGTGACGGGCATGTGCAATTCTACTCCCCCTCCACCTGGCTCGAAAAATTCTGGATAGCCCAGCGTGCGAGCGTTTGGCGACAACAATACGGGGGCGGGCCCTCGCCATCGGGCATAGCCAAGGTCGTCGAAGAACTTCTATCGGCGAATGATTCCAAGCGTTTTCCGGCAAAGCAGGAGGAAGGGTTCGAAGCCAGAAGAGCGACCCTTGCGCCGGTCCTCGAAAAAATTAATTCGGAGGGGCAGGGCGCCATTCCGTTCCTTTTGCCGATTACCTACAACTTCAACTGGGCCGCCCTGTTCGTTCCGGAACTGCTCCACGCATGGGGCGCCGACGAATGTTTGCGCCTGCTGGCCGAGCTGTCCATGTTCCGATACCCATATTTTTCGCAAAAATGTCTCGCCTGCCTGGAGGAAACCGGCGAACGGGCGATTGCGGCCGTGTCGCTGGTGCTGGAGGAAAATCCCGCCTTTGACGAACTCAAAGCAGGCCTTCTGAACGTCCTGGGCAATTTAGCGTGCAGGGAATCATTCGAGATCCTGGTCAAATTTACCGAGCACGAAAACCGGTACGTCGTGGCCTGGGCCTGCGAAGCTCTGGGCAGGCACAAAAACCCCGAAGCCCTTCCCTACCTGGAGAGAGCCAAACAACGAATGGGCCCATTGAACCAGATTGCGGCGGCCATCAAGGGAATAGCGGAGCTGAAGGGCTTGAGCAGTTAAGCGCGGATTTTCAAAGAGCGCAGGGTCGCAACCAAAAAGATCCACCGCAGGGGCGGAGAAAACGAGCCTTTTCATGGTTTATAGGTGTCCTTTGGCTCAAGTGCCCTTGTTTTACCACGAAGAACTTGGAGCAGCAGAGCCGCAACCAAAAAGGCAAAGCTTTTGACAGGATTAACAAGATTAACAGGATGAAAAGGTAGCCGCAACCCAAAAAAAGTTGCTAACGCTACGAAAAAGAGCATAAGGCAGGTGAGAGTCCAGACAAGCTGCGACCAAAAATCATCGCATCAGTCCAGTTCGAGCCCACTTTAAGGCGGGCCGTGCAGACGGCTTTAATCCATGTCCTCCCCCATTTCACCAACGTCGACTGACCATAACCGTTTATGACTTACAATTCTTGCATAACGTCCGGCGGTACAATTCATCCCTGTGCAGGCCCTTCCATACAGTGAGATGGCTAAAGTGTACACATTGAGGCATCCTGAATCATGAAAATCCGTAGGGCGAGACCCCGCTGTGCTCCCACGGCCTTGCCCGTGGCCTGCTCTTAGCTTTAGGATTGTCATCGCGCGCATGGCGCGCTCCTACAGGAGAATGCGACTTTTCGAAACAGTTGCTCACGCCCCTTCGAGACACCCGGAAACCTGACCTGAAAGGACTGAGGACTGAGGGAAAACGGAGTACGGAAGATTGGGGACAGTTGTTTATGTCCCTTGGGGACACCCGAAACCGTGAAAAGGAGCCCTTTTTTTCGCGTCTTCGCGTGGAAGCTTTTCCTGACAGGTCTTTTCCCTCGTGAATCGGCAAAAGCACCGAAGCCGTGTCTCCTGGCCCGGGTTTTGCTCAAGAGATCCAGCCGGTGTGAATGATAGTGGGAATTCAACCGTAACTGGAGAGGAAGGGAAGATGGCTATGAATAAGTCGGGGTTACTTGTGTTGTGCGTGGTCCTTGCCGGGCTGGGCTTGTCCGGGGTGGCAGCCGGCCAGGTATGTGGCGTTTTTCCTGCCGATAATATCTGGAACACACCGGTAGACAATCTGCCTGTCGACTCGAATTCGGCGGCCTACATCTCTACGATCGGACCAAACAGCACATTACACCCGGATTTTGGTTCCGGTGTCTGGCCGCCTGGGTCGAATTCTCCTATAGGCATTCCTTATGTAACCGTTCCGGGAACACAACCCGAAGTGCAAGTCAGCTTCGATTACTCGGATGAAAGCGACCCGGGCCCTTATCCAATTCCTGGAAATGCGCCGATAGAAGGCGGAGCTCAAAGTGATGGAGACAGACACGTCCTGGTCATCGACACCGGCAACTGTCTTCTGTACGAACTCTACTACGCCTTCCCCCAGTCCGATGGATCGTGGCATGCGGGAAGCGGAGCGATTTTCGACCTGAAATCAGATAATCTTCGACCGGCCGGATGGACTTCCGCCGACGCTGCCGGCCTGCCGATTTTTCCCGGCCTTGTCCGATATGACGAAGTGGCTTCAGGAGAGATCCGCCACGCACTGCGTTTTACCGCTCCCCAGACTCGAAAAGCTTATGTCTGGCCGGCCCGTCACTATGCATCCAGTCTGAGTGCAACCAACTATCCGCCGATGGGGCAGCGATTCAGGCTGAAAGCAGGGTTCGATATTTCCGCGTTTTCTCCGCAAACCCAAGTAATTCTCACCGCGCTCAAACGCTACGGCATAATCCTGGCCGACAACGGCTCGTCCTGGTACATCTCGGGCGCGCCGGATTCACGCTGGAACAATGACGTCCTTCACGAACTCGGCCAAGTAGCTGGGTCCAATTTTGAAGCGGTGGATGTATCCTCGCTCATGGTGAGCCCCGATTCCGCCGCGGTAAAAACTTCCGGAGGGCCCACAACGACAGTGAGGGTTACAGCGGTAACGAGCACCGCTTACGTGCAAAAATCCATCAAAGGATCGGTCCGGTTTTCCAGGACCGGGAATTTAACAAAGCCATTGACCATTTTATATTCGGCAGGGGGAACGGCGACAAACGGGGTCGATTATGTGCGGCTGTCCGGCTCAGTCACTATCCCGGCCGGGACTGCGGCAATAAATGTTCTCATCAGTCCCATCTATGACAAGAGCAAGAAGGCTAATCCGACGGTGACAATCAGCGTCCTGCAAAACTCACTTTATCTTGTAGGCTCGCCTGCTTCAGCTACGGTGACCATAGTTGAATAGCGGTTCAGAACCGGAGCAGGAAGCGGGTAGCGAGAAGCAGGCAAACCGGTTTGCGTGCTCTCAGCTCCCTGCTTCCAGCCTTACTGTTCACTCTTCACCGCTCTAAGCTTTTCCGGAGACAACCACTGCCTCCCCCGTGCGGAGCAAGTCGTCGAAGTAATCGATGGTCTTTTTCAGCCCCTCTCTCAACTGGACCTTAGGTTGCCAGCCGAGCTTCTCCATAGCGACCGATATGTCAGGTTTTCGCATGACCGGATCATCCTGCGGGAGGGGTTTTCGAAGCAGTTCGGATTTTGAAGCGGTCATCTCCATTACCATGTCCGCAAGTTCGAGAATGGTGAATTCGACCGGATTTCCCAGGTTAACCGGTCCTGTAAAGCCTTTGGGACTTTTCATCAGCCTGATGAAGCCTTCGATCAGGTCGTCCACATAACAAAAAGAACGAGTCTGTTTGCCGTCTCCATAAATGGTTATGGGCTGCGCTGTGAGCGCCTGAACGATAAAGTTCGAGACCACCCGGCCGTCGTTGGGGTGCATTCTCGGACCATAAGTGTTGAAAATCCTTGCCACCTTGATGTCCAGGTCGTGCTGCCGGTGGTAGTCGAAGAAAAGGGTCTCCGCGCAACGCTTGCCCTCGTCGTAGCAGGACCGGGGCCCAATGGGGTTCACATTTCCCCAGTAGGTCTCCTTTTGAGGGTGCTCGATCGGATTGCCGTAGACCTCTGAAGTGGAAGCCTGCATGATCCTGATCTTCAAACGCTTCGCAAGTCCGAGCATGTTGATGGACCCGTGCACGTTTACCTTCGTAGTCTGGACCGGGTCGTTCTGATAATGGATCGGAGAGGCAGGACAGGCCAGATTGAAAATCTGGTCGACCTCTATATAGAGAGGATAGGTTATATCGTGTCTCATGAGTTCAAAATACGGGTTGCTCAAAAGGTCCACGATGTTCCTTTTGCTGCCCGTATAGAGATTATCTATGCATAGTACGTCCTGCTCCTCTTTGAGGAGCCGTTCGCAGAGATGAGACCCCAGAAAACCGGCCCCACCGGTGACCGCGCATCTTTTTCGAAAATCCATGATTCTAATCCTTATAACTAGTTAAAGAATAAGCGATAAAAATTCCCGACTAAGACCTATTATTCGAAGGCCCTCGGTTTGGCCGTGAATTATACCCGTTTGCGTTGCGTTTACAATCATTTCTACGAGTCGCGACAACGAGTTAGCAGTCGCGATTCACAAAATCACGAACTCCGTAATTCGCCGGACAATGCTTTTTCGAATTTTTTCTTCTGCCTCAGGAAATGATTTTGCTCGGGGCCGCCTCCCGAGATTGCTTCGTTTATCGCGGCGAGTGCGTCTGCATACCGGCCGTTTATATAAAAGGCCTCCGCGAGCGTATCCAGAAATATCGGCGCCGGAGTGATGTCGACCGCCTTCAACGCCAGATCGAGGGCTTCACCCGGGTTGCGGAAAGGAGATGGGCCGGTCGCGTAAAGCCATGCCAGATTGTTCAAAACGGTTGCGTTTTCAGGGTCGTGCGTAAGCGCGGCCCTGTATACCGTTTCAGCATCGGAGTATCTTCCTTTTTCGAAAAGAAGGGCCCCGTATGTCACCAGGTATTGCACATCGCCGGGCTCCCGGGAAATGTGCTGCTCCAACGCCCTTAGGTCGACTTCGATGCTGAGGTTTTTGGCCAGGCCTGCTTCGTTGGCTCTCATGTTGACCGCGAGAAGGCCAAGGATCGCCACCGTAAAGATCAGAACGGAACCATAAAGCTTGCGGTTGTGCCTCCTGATGAGGTTTCGGTCTTTGAAAGCCTCATTGAGGAAGTCTATTCTCTGCCTTATGCTGAAGTGGTGCCAGCTCGGGAGGTCCTCACTCCTGCCGCTGCGAAATGCTATTTTTTCAAGCGAGGAAATCAGGGGCTGCGGGTTTCCCACGAGTTCCATGCCGTACAAGTCAGCCTGACGTTCGCTGTTTCTTAGAAAATATCCGAAGATAAACCGGAAATAGACCACCATGAGCACTATGAGCACGAGTGACGAGAGTACGGAATACGCTGATTCGGCGGTATCTCCGAAAACGGTTGACCAGTTGAAAATAGTCCTGTTCGAAAGAGCGAGCAGGGTCAGGGTATTGCTTGATTTATCGGCGAACCAGATGAACAGGAGCAACAAAAGGACAAAGAACAGCATATGTTTCTTGCGCACGTGCCCCATCTCATGGGCCACGACGGCTTTGAGTTCGGAGATATCCAGGGTCCCCAGCAAGCCTGATGTGATCAGGATGTAACGAAGTCCCGGAAGGATGCCTACCACCCCGGCGGTAAGAACCTCGGAGCCGAAAACCGACCAAAGGAGGAGTCCGCCCGTTCTAAAGTGATGATCGTTGCAAAACCTCTCCAACTCGGCTTTAACACTGTCGTAAGGGAGCGCCTCACAGCCCCACATTCTAACGATCAACCACGGCCCGAACAATACGAATCCCATGAGCGTGATCGAAATGAGCACTATTTGCCCAAAATCCGAAGCCATAAAAAGGGGCATTCTTATGAACTGGAGCAGATCGGTCACGGTGGAGATGAGGAGCCAGGGAACCAGGATTACCGACGTGAAAGAAAGCTGTCCCTTAATATAGTGCGCTCGGGACACCCCGGAGCCGAAAACGATCCGGTATGTAGGGTGGCCGCAATACCAGATCACCGCCAGGTGGGCCATAAAGATTGCCAGGCCGGCAATCCCCGATATGGTCATATATTTGTCGTATCCGGGGATTACGCGAAGGAAAATACCGAGGTTGAAACCGTAAAGATATACGGCCAGAAAGCAAACGGCCGTAACGGACAAAAGCGTTTGTGCTCGGTAATGGGCACGGGTGAGGGCGGTGAGGGGGACGCCTCTGTCTGCAGCCTTCTGAATCTTTTCAAAAGTCTTTCGGCAATAGAAGACAAAAAAACAGAACAAAGCTGCGATAAATAGCGCGTCCGGCCAGTTAGCGGCAGGCAGCCTGCCTGTTTGACGCTGGACCCCGAACATAAGCAAAACGACGATGAAATAGATAAGTTGATTATACATTAGTGTTTTTTGTCAGCACTTCTCTTCAAAGCAGCCCTTACTGACCTCATCGCCGAATTTAACAGGATAGTCTCCGTTATAACACGCAAGACAAAACGGGTGATCGTCCACCGTGCATCCGGCAGCCTCCAACATTCCTTCTATGCTAAGATAAGCAAGCGAATCCAAACCGATATAGCCCCGAATCTCATCGACCGAATGCGAGGAAGCTATCAGCTCCCCTTTGGTGGAAAAATCAATTCCGTATGGGCACGGGAAACGATGCGGAGGGCAGCTCACCAGCATGTGCACTTCTTTTGCGCCGGCCTGGCGCAGCGAATTGGTCCGGGTCCTGGTCGTAGTTCCGCGAATTATCGAGTCCTCGATCAGCAATACGCTTTTGCCCTTGAGCAACTCCCGCACAGGATTCAATTTGACCCTGACCCCGAAATCACGCATTGCCTGACTGGGTTGAATAAAGGTGCGGCCGACGTAATGGTTTCGTATGACCCCCATCTCCATGGGGATATTTTTTGCGTGGGCAAACCCCAGTGCGGCGTAGTTTCCCGAATCTGGGAAAGGCATCAGCAGGTCAGTGCAAAGAGACGGGTTCTCCTTGGCCATCAGGCTCCCCAACCTCTTTCTGAACAAGTAGACGTTCTGGTCGAAAATATTGCTGTCAGGCCTGGCAAAGTAGATGAACTCGAATATGCAGTAAGACGGACGCCTTTTGGGGAAAGGAAACAGCGAACGAAGCCCGTCCTCGTCTATAATGAGAATTTCGCCGGGTTCCACGTCGCGGATGTAGGTTGCTTCTATCAGGTCAAGGGCACAGGTTTCTGAAGCCAGTACATAGGCTCCGTTCAACTCACCCAGACAAAGGGGCCTGAAACCATTCGGGTCTCGCACTCCGATCAAGGTGTCTTTGGTGCACATGACAAGCGAATAGGCCCCTCTCACCCTGCCCAATGCTTCTACCAGGGCTTCCTCGAGACCGCGAGTCAGGTTCCTGGCCAGCAGGTGCATGAAGACTTCAGTGTCCATCGTAGAACGGAAAATCGCCCCCTGCCTCTCCAGTTGTCTGCGCAGTTCGATTGCGTTCACCAAATTCCCATTATGTCCGATCGCGTAGTGATTGCTGCCGTGGAAAACCGTGAAAGGTTGCGCGTTTGTCAGAAGAGAAGACCCGGTTGTGGAATAGCGTACATGCCCGATGGAAACGTAACCCCTGAGTTCTTTGAGAATTTGTTCGCTGAATATGTCGTGGACCAGGCCCATGCTTTTCTGAGTTGTGACCTGCTGGCCGTCCCCGACGGCGATTCCTGCGCTTTCCTGGCCCCGGTGCTGAAGAGCGTAAAGACCGAAATAGGCCAGTTTGGCGCTATCTTCATGGCCGAAAATGCCGACGATTCCACACTCTTCCCTCTTGCTCGGAGTAAAAGGGGCAAGGATCTCCGGGCCCGCGGGAATTATGATTTTGCTTTCAGGCGACTCGTTTTCTTTCACGGTCGTATTTACTCCAGTCTTCAGTTGGCAATGCTCTTTCTGACCACTGACCACTATTATTCCATCCCCCGGTGATATTCCTGAAGGGTCTTCACTTCCCATTCGCCTTTCTGCAAAGCCGATATGGCCTCAGCCATGGCCTGGGCCCCGGCAATGGTTGTAGCGTAAGGAATATTGTAAATCAGCGTAGTACGCCTGATTTCATATGAGTCGGAAGTGGTCTTCTTGCCGAGGGTTGTATTGACGACTAATTGTATCTCATCGCTCTTCATCTTGTCCACAACGTGGGGGCGTCCTTCTTTTAATTTGTATACCAGGTCGGCGGGCACACCGTTTTGCTCCAGAAATCCAGCGGTCCCGGCGGTGGCGATCAGTTTGAAGCCAAGCTGCAGAAATTTTTTGGCCACAGGCAACGCTTTTGCTTTATCTCCATCATGAACGCTGATGAAGACAGTTCCGCCTTTGGGCAGGTCGTATCCGGCAGCGGCCTGGGCTTTTGCGAAGGCAATCCCGAAGTTATCGCCGATCCCCATCACCTCGCCGGTTGACTTCATCTCGGGTCCAAGCAGGGTATCCACTTTCGGAAAGCGCGAGAATGGAAAAACTGCCTCTTTTACAGATATGTGAGGCGGTTCGATTTCTTTCTCAAAGCCGAGTTCCTTCAGACTTTTGCCCAGCATGACCTTGGTAGCGAGCTTGGCGAGCGGACGTCCGATTGCCTTGCTGACAAAAGGGACAGTCCGGGATGCCCTGGGATTCACCTCAAGAAGAAAAACTTCCCCATTCTGGATTGCAAACTGAATGTTCATGAGACCGATTACGCCAAGTTCCCGGGCGAGAAGCCGCGTCTGTCGTCTGATCTCGTCCTGCATTTGCTTTGAAACGCTTATAGGCGGAAGCACGCACGCTGAGTCTCCGGAATGAATTCCCGCCTCCTCTATGTGCTCCATTATGCCGCCGATAACCGTGACGCGGCCGTCGCTGATGGCGTCTACGTCGAGTTCAATTGCATCCTCGACGAATTTGTCTATCAGAATCGGATGGCCCGGCGAGACGTGCACCGCCGTTTTCATAAACTCTTCGAGCCGGCTTCTATCGTAGACAATTTCCATGGCCCGCCCGCCAAGGACATAAGAAGGCCGGACAACCACGGGAAAACCTATCTCGTCGGCAGCGACGAAAGCTTCCTCGACAGTGAACGCGGTTGCGTTTTGGGGCTGCTTCAGCCCGAGTTTGTGAAGCAGTTGCTGGAACCGTTTTCGGTCTTCGGCCCTGTCAATTGCGTCGGGGGATGTTCCAAGAATGTGGGCGCCCGCTTTTTCCAGGGGAACCGCCAGATTCAGAGGGGTCTGGCCGCCAAACTGAACAATAAGGCCCTTTGGTTTCTCTCTTTCCAAAATGTTTAGAACGTCTTCACGGGTCAGCGGCTCGAAGTAGAGCTTGTCGGACGTGTCGTAGTCCGTAGAAACCGTCTCCGGATTGGAGTTCACCATTATTGATTCATGGTCTTCTTCCCGGAGCGAGAACGAGGCGTGGACACAACAGTAGTCGAACTCGATACCCTGACCGATCCTGTTGGGACCTCCACCCAGGATTACCACCTTGGGTCTGCTCGAAGGTCTTGCCTCATCTTCAGTCTCGTAGGTCGAATAATAATAGGGCGTGTAAGCTTCAAACTCGGCCGCGCATGTATCCACCAGTTTGTAAACCGGCCTGATGCCGTGACTCATCCGTTTCTGGCGCACGGTTTCCTCGTCGGTCCCGGTAAGCTGCGCAAGCCGCCGGTCGGAAAATCCCCAGGCTTTTGCAGCCTGAAGCATTTCCGGATTTTCGAGAAAAGAAGGTCCGGGCGTCGATTGGGCAATCGCTTTCTCCACTTGGAGAATCTCATCGATATGCTTCAAAAACCATGGGTCGATGAAGGTTAGCCCGTGAATCTCCTCAATCGACATGCCCAGCTTCAGAGCCTCGCCGATTTGAAAGAGCCTTTGAGAATTTGGCTTCGAAAGGCCCAGCCTCAATTGCTCAATGTACTCGGAATCCGTGCCGGCAGGAGGGTCGTAAAATCCGTAGCGGCCGATTTCAAGGGAACGGATGGCCTTGTGAAGCGCTTCCTTGAACGTGCGCCCGATGGCCATCGTTTCGCCAACCGATTTCATTGAAGTTGAAAGAATATCGTCGGTGCGGGGGAATTTCTCGAAGGTGAATCTCGGGACCTTCACCACGCAATAATCTATCGTAGGTTCAAAGGAGGCTTTGGTCTCGCGCGTGATGTCGTTTGCGATCTCATCGAGCGAGTATCCGACGGCCAGCTTGGCGGCTATCTTCGCGATGGGGAACCCGGTGGCTTTGGATGCCAGCGCGGAGGAGCGTGAAACTCGAGGATTCATCTCGATCACGACCATGTCGCCGTTTTGGGGATTGATTGCAAATTGAACGTTTGAGCCGCCTGTCTCAACCCCTATCTCCCGGAGAATGGCAATGGAGGCGTCGCGCATCGTCTGGTATTCGCGGTCGGTGAGCGTCTGGGCAGGAGCGACCGTTATCGAATCCCCCGTGTGCACGCCCATCGGGTCCATGTTCTCAATCGAGCAGATTATGACCACATTGTCCATGTAGTCGCGCATCACTTCGAGTTCGAATTCCTTCCAGCCGAGAACGGATTCTTCGAGCATAACGGACCGGATCATACTCGCATCCAAACCCATCTGAGTCTGACTGAGAAGCTCCTCCCGGTTGTAGGCTATTCCGCCTCCGGTCCCGCCCAGGGTGAACGACGGCCGCACGATCACAGGGTATCCGATTTTCTGGGCAAAGCATTCCGCGTCGACGAGATTGTTTATTATTACACTTTCCGGCACCCTCAGATTTATGTTTGCCATGGCGTCCCTAAAAAGCCGGCGATCCTCGGCCTTTTTTATGACCGAGGCTTTGGCACCTATCATCTCCACGCCGTATTCTTCGAGAATGCCCATTTCGGCGACTTTTACGGCCACGTTGAGGGCCGTCTGGCCGCCGAGAGTGGGTAGCAGGGCGTCAGGGCGCTCGCGTCTTATGATTTTTGCGACCACCTCGGGAGTTATAGGCTCTACATAGGTGTGGTCCGCCGTCTCGGGGTCGGTCATAATTGTGGCAGGATTGCTGTTTATCAGGACTATCTCGTAACCGTCTTCACGAAGCGCTTTGCATGCCTGTGTCCCGGAGTAGTCGAACTCGCACGCCTGGCTTATGATTATCGGCCCGGAGCCGATGAGCAGTATTTTCTTTATGTCTGTTCGCTTGGGCATGAACTCTACCTAGTTTTGAGTTTGGAGTTTTTAGTTTTTAACGATCGCGAAACGGCTCAACCAGAAACTAAAAACTGTGGCCTTACGCCTCACCTGTTGCTTCCTTTTGCGCTTTTCGCCTGCTCCCCCATCATCCGAATGAACCGGTCGAAAAGGTAGGAGGCGTCATGGGGGCCGGGAGAGGCTTCCGGATGGTATTGGACGCAGAAGGCGGGTATTTCCAGGTGCTCCATGCCTTCCAGTGTATTGTCATTCAGGTTTATATGCGTGAGCCTGACCGGCAGGTGCGAAAGGGAACCCGGATCGACGCAGAAACCGTGATTCTGGGCAGTGATCTCGATTCGGCCGGTCGTGAGGTCCTTTACCGGCTGATTCGCGCCCCTGTGCCCGAACTTGAGTTTGAATGTGCTGCCCCCAAGCGCAAGTCCCATCATCTGGTGTCCGAGGCAGATGCCGAATATCGGCTTTTTTCCGAAAAGATTTCGAACGGTTTCGATGACATAATGTACGGCGGCCGGGTCTCCGGGTCCGTTTGACAGGAATATGCCGTCGGGATTGGAGGAAAGTATATCGGATGCGCCGGTATGGGCTGGGAAAACCATCACCTGGCATCCCGCCTTCTCCAGCTTGCGAAGGATATTGTACTTTATCCCGCAGTCAAGGGCGGCCACCCTGAATCCGTCTGCGTTCGAAAGCCATGTTGTGGAATTCGTCTCGTGCCTCCTGCCGTCATGCCAACTGTAAGGCTTTTGACAGGTAACGTATTTTACCAGGTCGATCCCGTTGAGTCCCGGATAGGCCTGGACCTGGTCCATGAGTTCGCTCAGATTGTCGGTGTCGGTCGCGACGATCCCGCGCATCGCCCCTCTTACCCTGAGATGCCTCGTCAGGGCTCGGGTATCTATACCCTCGATCCCGATCTTCCCGTACTCGGTCAGGAAATCGGCCAGAGACCGGTTGCTTCGCCAGTTGCTCGCAAAGTCCTGGTATTCCTTTACGATAAATGCTTCTACATGTATCGCAGCCGATTCCATGTCCTCCGGGTTTATTCCGTAAGTTCCGGTCAGAGGATAGGTCATCGCCACGATCTGGCCTTTGTAAGATGGATCGGTCAGCACTTCCTGGTAGCCGGTCATGCTGGTATTGAAAACCACCTCTCCCAGCGTCCGACCGTGACCGCAGAAAGTGTATCCCCGAAAAACGGTCCCGTCTTCGAGCAAGAGAATTGCCTTGGGACGATTCCATGGAAGGGTCATAAACTGTTCCTCGAAATTTTTGAAAGTCCAATGCGCTTGATGAGATATTGTAACAGTCAATTTTAACGGGTAAGCGCGAAATAGCAAACCTCGAAAAAGCAACGGTCAAATCAGTGAACGGTGAACAGTGAACAGAAAAAACAATGGCCTATTCGACCTGCGATCGGGGACCTTTCCGGACATAAGCTAATCTTACGGAAAGTTCTCACGGTACACACGAACCTCTTGGCGCTCCGCACCCCGGAGCCGGAGGGACCGGCGGCCGGGATATCCGGGCCACCCGTACTTTTCATAGTCTCCGGGTGGCCCCCAAGGGACGTGAAAGGCTGCTGCGTTCTTTTTATGGTCTCCGGGTTTCCCGACAGGGAGCGAATAACTACTGCAACAAACAATACTATGATAAATTCATAATCATATGCAATATCGTATTTGGTCGCTCCTGGATTGTGGGCAGGTCCATTGTTTATGACAGAGATCGAACATATCCGCAAATGCTCTCAGTACCTCAGTATTCTTCTGCGAAACAACTCCGATTACGAAGAATGGCTTCTGGCAGAGAGCAACATAAAACGCAAATATCCCTTGGCCAGTCTCTATTCCTCTCTCGGGTTAGAGGTGGAAAGGGCCCGGTCTTTCAACGACCTGCTCCGGATATTTCGCGGCTTCAAACAGCGTCATTTTCTAAGAATAGGGGCAAGAGATTTTTGCCGGTATGCGGAGCTTTCCGAGACGACCGGACAGTTGAGCGATCTTGCGGCAGTGGCGCTCCAGGTTGGGCTGGACGTCCTTTCGGCGCATCCTGAATTGTGGGTCTGGAATAGCGAACTTGAAGCATGGCGGCAGCTAAAGGGCAGGGTCCCGCTCGTTGTGCTCGGTTTGGGAAAGCTGGGCGGCCACGAGCTTAACTACGTATCGGATATAGACCTGATTTTTCTCCATCCGGATACCGAAGAGGATGAGAGGGGTTACGGTCCCTTGCCTGCTACGACTCCGGAAGGCCGTGAGAATTTCATAGTGTTGCTCAGCCGTTTTGTTCACCGGCTGTCGAGGCTGCTGTCAGACCAGTTTGAGGGAGACCGCGTCTTTCACGTCGACTTCCGTCTGCGGCCTGAGGGAAAGGAGGGCATACTTGTGCCCTCGATGAGCGGGGCGCTGGAGCACTATTTGCTCAGAGGCCGGGCGTGGGAGCGGCAGATGCTTCTCAAATGCCGGCCCGTCGCCGGGGAGCGTTCCGAGGGGAGCGCGTTTATTCGCGAGCTTCGTCCGTTCGTATTCCGCAGGTTTCTCGATTTCCAGGCGCTTGGTGAGCTAAAAGAGATGAGAAGCCGGATTCTCAGCGAATCGGTCCGTTTCAGGCCGGGAACGAGGTTCGATGTGAAGCTGGGCATCGGTGGCATTCGCGAAATCGAATTCCTGGTTCAGTCAATGCAGTTGATATATGGGGGACGCAATCCGGAACTTGACGAACCAAACACTCTGAGGTGCCTGGAAAAGCTCTCCGGCCTCGGGCTTCTGCCCGAAGGGACGGCCGACGAACTGAAGAGTTCCTACACATTTTTGCGCAACGTCGAACATTATATCCAACTCGATCAGAACCGGCAGACGCAGACGTTGCCGCAGTCTCAGGAAGGAAAGATGCGCCTGGTATTCGCGATGGGCTTTGAGGACAACGAGAAGGCGTTTCTAAAGGCGCTCGAGACGCACTGTTCAATTGTCCAGTCCAGGTTCCATGAGCTTTTTCGGGAAGACTCCCTCTCCTTCGGGGAGAGTGCCGGGATTAAGGCGTCCCCGGAGGCGGATGACCCGGGGAACGAGAAGCCGAAACCAGCCTCGGCAAGTATGCCGGCGGTCCCGGTCCTCAAGCCCGGCTCGCCCTTCGAAAAGCTTCAGGATACTCTGAATGCCTACCCGTCTTCAGTTAAATCCGAAGTCCTCACCGTAGCGCTTGAAAAATTTTCCAGTGTCGGCGATCCGGAGCTTTTGGAGAAGATCCAGGTGAGGTTGGATACATATTTCGGAAGGGTCGCTCGAAGGACTGGGCTGAAAAGGCTGTTTGGGAAAGTTGAGCCATGGCTGGGGCCTTTTTGTCAGGCGATAGCCACGAGTGAAATGGTTGCGGCGCTTCTTTCGCATAATCCCTCACTTGTTGAAGGCCATGCCCTGATGTCAGGGACCTTCGCCCAGGCCCCCCAGTGGCTGCGGACCGGTATCGGGCTCCTGGAAAGCACGGAAGAATATGGAGAAAAGCTGGAATGGATCAGGAGGCTGAAAAACGAACGAATCGTTCAGCTCGCTCTGGCCGATGTTGGCGGCCTGATCGATTTCGCCGCCCTGGAAAATGAACAAACATCTCTTGCCGATTTTGTCATTCGGAGCACTCTGGAAGTCGTGACCCGTAACCTGGGACTGCCGTCCGATCTGCCGCTCTCGGTGCTCGGGATGGGAAAGCTCGGCAGCGGGGAAATGAGTTATCTTTCAGATCTGGACCTCGTCTTTGTTTACTCTCCCGGTGGCGACGAGCCTGACAGCAGGATTCCAGGTGAGGTGATAAGGCTCATTCAACGCTTTATGAACATGCTGTCTACGCCTCTCCAGGAAGGTCCAGGTTACCCGATGGACGTGCGGCTGAGGCCAACGGGGACTCACGGTCCGTTGGCGGTTACACGAAAATCGTGGCTCGAATATTACGAGTCGAGGGCGGACATATGGGAGATTCAGGCGCTTCTCAGGATACGACACATAGCGGGGGACCCGAAGCTTGGGGAGTGGATCGAGGATAAAGCGTCGGAAATCTGCTTCAGGCAAAGATCTCCGGAATCAGTGTGGCCGAGGATTTGCCAACTTCGCGGCCGGATGCAAGCCGAGAGGGCCGCCGAAACGGCAAAGGAAATTGATTTGAAACTGGGGATGGGCGGCTTGGCCGACATTGAATTCATTGTGCAGGGGCAATTGCTGGTGGGAAAGGCGGATGCGGAATATAGACACGCCGAGGCGGCGACGAGGGAACGCAGTGAAAGAGGCTTTATCCCCGTCTCATCGCCCGTTTATCTGCGGTCCGTCAGGCGGTTGGCCCAAGAGATTTCAACGGAGGCGTCAAAAGATTTTGTCCCGGCCTTCGGCGCTGCGTTCTCCGCACTTCGCGCCCTGGACCACAGGGTCAGGCTGCACACCAATTCAAGCGCCGCCAAACTGGATAAGCATCGCTTTGAGGCCATGATTTCTCTCGGCCTCTGGCCTCCCCGTTTTGACGGAAGCTCCATTGAAACCTGGCAGGATATCCTGCGTCTGAGAAGAGAGGTTAGAGGGACCTTCAAGAGGTTTTGTCCGCAGCAGTGCTGACATACTGCGTTGGCATACTCCTGGATTAAGGTCCTTACGGCACGGCCCTCTATGCGATCAAATCATATCGTCAGAAGATAAGCCAGAGTATGAGCAGTGCACCCGCTCCCATCAGAATCCAGTTCCAGTTAGCGGTTACTCCAAATTCTGGCGTGCTCTTCTCTGCTTCTTTTGAAAGCTTGGCATCCACTTGCTCGATCAAAGTCTTGCGCTTTTTGTGCTCCTGCTCGTAGGATTTCACCCGCTGCAATTCCTCACGGGAAAGCGAGTCAAGCTTTTGTGACGCCTGATCGACTGTGAGGTTATCGTAGTCTGCCATAGGCAGATTTCGGTCCGGTGATTCGCCTTTTTTCTCTTCTTCCTTTATTTTCTCCGTACCTGCGAACCGGCCTCCCTGCCCTCTGACTAACCGTACACTTGCTTCTTCTCGTTTCTTATTGCTTTCGGGTTTATGGGACTGCTTCAGTTCTTCGCCGTCATTTAAACGCTTTTTGCCAGTAGCACTTTTTGGCATGAAGGCCTCCTTATATCCGGATTTGGGCTCAAGCTATCGGAGTCCGTCTTCCCCAAATCATGGAGAAGAGGAACAGGATAATGAAAATCACAAACAGAACTTTGGCAATCCAGACCAATGTTCCGGCAATCCCGGCAAAACCGAAAATTCCTGCAATGATAGCTATTACAAGAAACGTTATAGCCCACGAAAGTAACATTGGTACTCTCCTTTCACTTCTTACCGTCTCGAGCTTGTCAGAAAGCCCGTTGGAGAATGCCTTTGCCGCCATGAAAGGCAGCTAATACAAGCACTTATTTAAAGTTAAGGCCCCTTCTTCCGATAATCAAATTTCATGGCTGACCGGCTAATAACTTTCCAGACGTGGAAAGGCCGTGGAGATCAATGCTTTGTGGTATAACGCGCTGTGCCTGCTTTCGCGCTGGTTTGAGGAGGAAGGGAATTCCGGTCCCGCCGCAGAAATCAAAAGGCTTTCGGTCCGCGCCAGGAAAAGTTTTAACGAACGCTTCTGGAATGAAAATGAGCGGTATTTGTATGATGTGATAGATGGAGAAAACGGCGACGACCCCTCGTGCAGACCAAACCAGATTTTTGCTCTCTCTCTTCGTTATCCCGTGCTGGATGAAGACAAGTGGAAGCCGGTAATTGAGGCTGTTCGCGAGCGTCTTTTGACTCCCATGGGTTTGCGAACGCTCTCCACCGACCATCCTGAGTACAAGGCAAACTATCGAGGCGATCTGCGCTCCCGCGATGCCGCCTATCATCAAGGAACGGTCTGGCCCTGGCTGATTGGCCCTTTCATTGACGCCTGGCTCAAAGTCTATCCGGAAGATCGAGACAGGGCGCGAGGTTTTCTAAGTGCTCTGGTCGGCGAACACCTGAAAGATGCGTGCATCGGTTTCATAAGCGAAGTATTCGATGCTGAGGCGCCGTTTACTCCCCGCGGCTGCATCGCCCAGGCGTGGAGTGTTGCCGAGGTGCTTCGTTGCTGGATAAAAACAGGCTCATCAGGCGAATGAGAACCTCGGTGCGCGGTGTCGCGCTAACGAAGGCATCGAGACCGGCCCTGCACCGGCCCGCAATGCTCCTAAGAGATCGCATTTTTTGACTGACCACAATTGTGCTCCTTCCGGCCTTCGTGCTCAGCTTTATAAGTATAGCGCAAAGTTAGTAAGCAGCGGAGTCACAAGGAATTCTACTTGCTTCCGCCTCCTCTGAGCGGGAGTCAAAGCAAGAAGAGGAGAAGATCAGATGAATTCGGAAGGTTCGAGTCTATTCGAGGATTTACCAGATTCAGGATCGCCGTCTCAATCACTAAACAGTGCCAGACGGCTCGTCCGGGAATTAGCGGAATATTCAAGGAAAGTCACGCAGTCCATTTCCAGGGAGATAAAATCGAAGTCGCGTAGTATTGCCGCCGGGCAGTTGAGCCAGACGTCACGGAAGCTGGATACTCTTGCAGAGGCACTGAGAGAAGCCGCAGACAAACTTCGCGAAGATCACAGCTATTCTCTTGCGACTATTATGGAAGCGGGTTCGGAAAACGTGATGCGTCTTGGCAACAACCTCAGAGGAACCAGTCCCGAGATGATAATAGGCGAAGTGGAAGATTTTGCACGCAATCAGCCGATGATCTTTTTTGGATCGGCTGTGGTTGCCGGAATCCTTCTCAGGCAGCTATTCGCATCACCCGGCGAAGGGGATGGCGCCGTTCAGGAAGTACATCCCAAAAAGGAATCATCGATCGAATACAAGCCCGGACACGATGAAGGAGAGTACTATGCACCGCACTGAGCACAATGGTGCTCCAGACGAGGAACCGTCGTCTTCACTCGGAGATATTGTGAGAGATCTTTCGAAGAATGCTCTCGATCTCGTCCGGGATGAAGTTCAACTGGCTGCCGCAGAGATGTCGCGGAAGGTTTCAAAGGCCGGGAGCGATCTGCAATTGATGACGATAGGAGCGTCTGTCACTTACGCCGGATTTCTTTTAATCCTTGCCGCAGCAGTGATTGCGCTTTCCGTATTTATTCCGGCCGGTTGGGCGGCGTTGGCCGTCGGCCTCGCGACCCTGATCGCAGGCGCTATAACCATGCGCATAGGCAGAAGAAGGCTCAGCAGGGATAATTTCATCCCCAGCGAAACTATTGACACGATGAAGGCAGATACAAAGTGGATGCGGGATCAACTTATGTAGGACCCGGATTTTCTAGAAGAAATCGCCTATGGCAATCTGAGTCGCCGGACGGGGACCTCCATCGACTGAGATCGGAAATGATAGGGACAGAAGAAAAAATAATTGAAGATCTTAGAAAAATAGAACGCGCTTTAGCTCCGGAAAAAATCGCTAAAAGCCTGATTTCGACGATCGGAGAGAAACTGGTAAAAAGGATTGAAACAATGGACACTCAGAGAATTAGTGAAGTAAGTGATAAAGTGATTACCGACGCGGTGGAAACCGATAGAAGTCACCCCAGTGTTATGGCCATACTTGGCTTGGGGGCAAGCTGGTTCATGGCCGATAAAATGTTCAAGCGGCAGAAAACGGCAAACGGCAAGATAATCGAGCAGTTACAACAAGAAATCGCAGAATTGACGAAAAAAACGGGGCAGTTCGCTGGGGAGACCGGAGAAGTAATTGCACGGAAGTCACAATCCGTTTTGGAAGAAGTCTCCGGATACGTGGACGAGAACCCATTGATGGTGGGTTTCATAGGACTTTCCGCCGGCCTGATCCTTGGCATTCTGACAAGCGGGGTATTAAACAAAAAAGGATTTCTGGAAGAAACGAGCCAGGCCGTTCAAAGCAAAACCAGGCAGGAAGTACAATTAGGAACTTAATTCCATAGTTCGTGTTTATTCTGGCAGAAAATGACTTTACGCCAGGGTCAAATTACCGGCCAGAGCCGGGATAATATGTCCAAAACCCACTGTTCCCAAGACACAAAACTGAAGATCAAATATAGGGAGAATAATCGGAATAGCAACTCTTACTCTTTGTCCTCCTGATAGCATAACATTTGCTTCCTGGTTTTCTATCACCCCATAGCTATCGTAAATATCTTCGCGCCATCAGCCAGACTTCCTTCGAGCCCCACCGCGAAGCCGTTCTCGTCTTCGACGCGGACTTCCCCCGCCAGCGCGGCCTTGTACAGCCTCTCATCGTATGCTATCAGGGCGTTCTTTACTTTCATGCCCCTGTATATGGTGATTTTCCGGTCATTTACGTAAACGCCAATGTTCTCGTTCATCTAAAAACAATCCTGTTCCGAACCTGAACGTTCATCGGCGAATTTTTATGAATGTAGTCCGCTGCCGCATCTCGTTGCAATGGACCCATGGTGATGTTTCGGCCCCTCTTGAAAACATTGAACTGATTGCCTCCGGAGGCAAGGAAATCATTTGTCACAACCCTGTAGATCGCCTGGTCCTCCATCGGCTTTCCGGCCACTTGAACCGACGTCACTTTGGCGCCGGCTGGTTTGGACAGGTCGTATTCGATTTTCATCCCCGAAACCTGGAGTATATTTTCCGATAAAACGCTCTTTTCCAATAGCTCCCTGATCTGCTCTCCCGTCAGGTCCATCGAAACCAGATTATTGTCGAAGGGCAGGGCGGTAAAGACTTCCTCCACCGTTATCGGTCCCTTCGGGATATCGGCCCTTATGCCACCTCCGTTCTGGAAGGCGATCTGGGCGCCGGATGCGTCTCGCATGGCGTCGGTCACTATATCGCCCAGGCCGCTTTCTCTGGTCGAGTCCCTGGTAAGATCCGCCGCCGCTGTCCCGACCACTTTTGAAAATTCGGTCTTCACCTGCGCTTCGTATTTATCGACGATCCGGGCGACATTCGGATCGAGCTGGGCCCCGGATGCCGAGGAAACGAGCCTGAGTTCTTCTTTCCCAGTAAAGTTCAGGACCTTTTTCTTCTGCGTGTCAAAAGTGATTTTCATTACTCCCAGATAGATGCCGTTACAGCCTGCCTGAACTATTACCGTTCCGGATTCGACCACCGGGTCCGTTATGGCGGTATGACTGTGTCCTCCAACTATGAGGTCTATTCCCCTGACTTTTCGTGCCAGTTCCCGGTCCGAATCCAGCCCGTAATGGGTAAGCGCGATGACCAGCGATGCCCCTTGCCCCCGGACCCGCCTGATTATGGCGGGCAGGACCTTCTCAGGGGGAACGAACGTGAGTCCGGTAACGTTTCCGGGTTTCGTCGTGTAGAAGGTCTCAGGCGTGGTGATACCGATTACGGCGATTCGAATGCCTTTCTTTTTCAGGATTACATACGGTCTCGTTCCCTTCAGGAGCCTGCCGCCCTGCTTGAAGACATTTGCCGAGAGCACCGGGAAAGAAGCCGACGAGATGATGGAGTGCAAGACGTCCTGTCCCCAGTCGAACTCATGATTACCGAGGGCCATGGCATCGTAGTGCAGGTAATTCATGATATCGATTACAGGCTTTCCGCGAAAAAGATTGGAGACCGGGGTCCCCTGGAACATATCGCCTGCGGACAAAAGGATAGTTCCTTCAGGATTTGCGGCCCTTTCGGTTTCGATCATCTCGGCAAGATATTCGGCGCCGCCGACAGGTCGCTCGGAATCCACGCTCTTGTCCAGGTATGGGATGATATGCCCGTGGGTATCGTTTACGTGAAGAATGGTGAGATTTATTTGCGCCTGTCGTGCCGGGGTCGCGGCTGCGGCCATGGGCATTGCAGGCATCCAGACAATCAATATCAGGAAAAGGAGCCTTGCCGTTGAAGAGGCCAAAACCCCTCGTTTGAAATCGGGCAGAATTCGCATTGTCTTTCCTTCCATCATTTACGAGAGATACAGTCCTGCAGCGTCTCAAAGTCAAAGCCGAACGTTTTTTTGCAATTTGCAGCGAACGTCTGTCTGAACTCCGCCGACCGAAGGCGTTCCTTGATAAGCTGGTCTTCCAGCTCAAGGCTGCGTTTGAGTTCCTTGATGTCGCACTTGAGCAGCTTGCGAATGCCGAGCAGGTTCGAAGCTTGGTCCCCGAGGTTCGCCGTCACGAACCGCATCGTCTCTTCTTCCAACTTCGGCGCCGGAACGATCCGGTCGACCAGCCCCAACTGCAGGGCTTCTTCGGCGGAAAAGCTCTTCCACTGCAACACTTCGGTGGCCTTACGGACCCCAAGAATGCGCGGGAGGAAATACCCGCTTCCTTTGGTGAGCAACCCGATGTCTGCGTTGAGGTTCTCAAAAACGGTGTCGTCCGCGACAAGACGGTAGTCATAAGCCAAGCCAAGATTGAGATGAAACAGGGAGACTGTTCCCTGCCCGGCGTAGACGGTTATGCAATTGAGTCTCGACAGCGTGAGGATGAACCTGTTGACCACGTTCATAAGCCGGTCCATATAAATGTTTTCCCAGCCGGTCGAAAGCACCTTGCACAAAAAACGGCCGTGTTCGAGGTGTTCGTGTTGCTCGGGATGGGCGAACATAACCAGGACCTTGTATGACTTGCTTGTGAGTATTAAATCCAGATAACCGTAGAACGAAAAAATGTCGTTGAGGTCCTCGGTCACATGTTGAACGTGCTGTTTCTGTCTAATCACCAGAACGTCTTTTTCCAGCGAAGAAGAAAACAGTTCATTGTCGGTGGTGACACTCTTTTGAGTAGTCATGGATCACTCCCGCGTTTTTAGTAATATACTCGGTGCGATGCAAGTTAACGGCAGGCTTTGGTCTTGCCTTTCTGCCCCGGTCATGGCTCATCCAACGCCTCCGTGAGCCACCTCTCCGCCAGAGACTTCATCATTTCGACCCATTCATCGAAACTCGCAGGTTTGGTTATAAATGACTCTGCCCCTGCTTTCATTGTGAAGGCGATGTCCCTTGGCTCTTCGGATGTAGTTAAAATGACTATCGGGATATGCTGGAGGGCCGGTTCGGATTTTATTTCAACCAGGGCTTCGCGTCCGTCCTTTCGCGGCATGTTGAGATCGAGCAGGATAAGGACGGGCACTCCTTTTGTCTCATGACTGGAATGCTCCGAAAGGTAGTCCATAAGTTCCATCCCATCCACAACGCAGGTGAACTTTGCCTTCGCTCCGCTCTCTCTAAATGCCTCAGTTGCCAGCATGCAGTCTTCTGCATCGTCGTCGGCCATCAACACGGTTTCAGGATTGCTGTCTGACACTGATGCGCTCCAATCCGGCCTGTTTTACGGGCAGGCGGATAATAAACGTCGAACCCTTTCCCGGCATGCTCTCAGCCTTGATAGTGCCGCCGTGGCGTTCAACAATCTTGCGGCAAATAGCAAGTCCCATCCCGGTACCTTTATACTCGTTACGAGCATGCAATGTCTGGAAGGGCTTGAAAATGCGCTCCGCAAAGTTCTGGTCAAACCCGATGCCGTTGTCTATTACAAAGATCTCGCATTCCTGCCTCTTTATCTTCCCATAAACCTTAATGTGAGGAGGATCAGCTCCACGGAATTTCAGAGCGTTTCCAATCAGATTCTGGAAGAGTTGCAGCATCTGGCTTTCATCGGCCTCGATAGCAGGCAAATTCTCGATCTCGATCCGGCAGTCCGATTCTTTGATCAATGCTTCGAAAACATCTGCTGCCTTACGCGCCAAAGGGTTAAGCTGTATTTTCCCAAATAATTCGGGGTTAACGGCTACCCTCGAAAACTGCAACAGGTCGCGTAAAAGGTCCCGCATGCGGCTTGCAGAATTGAGGACCTTGTCCAGGTATTCATTGCCGGCACTGTCCAGGACAGGGGCGCATCTTTTTTTTGCCAAGTCGCAGAAAGTCTGTATTTTGCGCAGCGGTTCCTGGAGATCGTGAGATGCTACGAAAGCGAATTCCTGAAGCTCCGCATTCACTTGCTCAAGTCTTTCCATATTTGATCTCAGGGCTTCTTCTGCGAGCTTTCTAGCCGTGATATCACGGTTGATTTCGAGAAATCCCAGCGGCCCGCCATCTGTTCCACGTTGTAAAGCCCAACGGCTCTCGACAAACATTTCTTTACCAGTGGAAGTAGTCTGCCTCAATTCCCCCTCCCACCGTCCCGATTCGAGCACCTGGTTCGCTATCTGATCAATGGATTCCGGAAGCCCCGTATGCAACAGGTCATGAGTAATTTTGCCGAGAGCCTCCTCCTTTTTAAACCCGTATAACTCTACTGCGCCGTCATTCCAGAATCTTACAGCATGATCCATTCCGCGTACAAAAATGGCATCATGGGCAAGGTTGAGCAGTTCAGCCTGCTGCCGAAGATCTTCGTTTGCGGCTACCAATTCGGCAGTGCGTTCCCGAACATGCAATTCGAGCTCGTCACGCGATCTGCGAAGCTCATCTTCCATCTGCTTGCGCTCGGTGATGTCACGATGTTGCCACATTCGTGCAACTGGCTTTCCATCAACCAAAATCGGAATATAGTCCCTCAAGAATACCCGTCCGTTGTGCATCAAAACCTCTTCATCTTCGATACGATGTTTCTGAGAGAGCGTCTGCCGGATGCGAGCCAAATTTGCTTCGGGATGAGCATAAGCAGGCAACACTTTCTCCAGCGTGTTCTCAGCAGTCAATCCGATCAAATCTGAAGGAGCTTCAGCGATATCAAACTGGTCACAAAAGGTTTGGTTTGCAAACTCGATTCGATCATCTTCGGTTACAACCAAAATGCCAGAAAAGATGTTGGATAAGATATTATGAAAGCGCTGCACCGTCGTTCGGAGGGTGTTTTCCGTCCGCTTGCGTTCGGTCTCACGCTCGGCGGCAAGCCGTGACTGTTCCTCAGCTTTGTGCGCGCGCGCCTGGGCGCGATATGCCGCTTCCGCCAGATAAGAGATCAGGGCGCCACTGGCGAAGAAAACGACCAAGCCTATCAGGTCAGCGGAATTACTAATGGCGAATTGGCCAACCGGCTCCATCCAGAAATAATCGGCAAGAGCTGCCGATAGGGCGGTAGCCAGCAACCCTGCACTAAAGCCCCCATATAGCGCCGCAACCGCCACGGCAGGATAGAAGGTAAGAAAAGCGAAGCGAAGCTCAAAAACTCCAAGGAACTGCCAACGAATAACAGCGGCCATGACGGCGACAAGGATAGCCACTGTGCAACGAAGCCATACCGGACGGTTTGTTCGGTCCCATACCATGAGAATTCCTCTGGGGGCTAACCAGGTTGTTTTGAGGGCAAAGTGATAATAAACGTTGCGCCACGTCCTAGCGTGCTCTTCGCCGTAATACTTCCTCCATGCCTTTCTACAATCTTTTTGCAGATGGCTAAGCCCATGCCTGTTCCTTCATATTGGCTGCTTCTGCCGTGGAGTCTTTGGAACGGGGCGAAAATCCTGTCGAGATACTGCTCTTCAAAGCCGATGCCTTTATCCTCAATTATGATCTGAAGTTTACCATCGGCTAAAGTGCTCCGCACTTCGACGACCGGCTTCTCATCTTCTTTGTGGAACTTGAGGGCGTTGCCGATAAGATTCTGAAAAAGCTGCCTCATCTGCGTGGGGTCGGCCTTGACAACCGGGAGTTCCAGAACGCGCATTTCTGCGCCGGTCCTTTCGATCCTTACCTCCAGGTCGGAGAGGACCTCATTGACGATATTGGCGAGCTCGACTTGCGTGAAAGGATCGGATTTCGTTGTGACTCTAGAGTATTCGAGAAGTCCCTTTAGCAGGGACTGCATACGCTGAGTGGCATCGAGCATCCGGTCCAAATAATCATTGCCGCTCTGCCCGAGCGAATCATTATATTTCTGCCTGAGCAAGTTGCCAAAGGAAATGACTTTTCGAAGCGGTTCCTGCAAGTCATGCGAGGCAATCGAGGCAAAATCCTGGAGTGCCTGGTTGCTGCGCTCCAATGCCTCTGTTCGCTCCTGAACGCGCAGTTCCAGTTCATCCCGCGACCTGCGAAGCTCCTCCCCCATTTGGTTGCGTTGCTCCTCGGTTCTTGATTTTGCAAGGGCAATGGCAAGATAACCGGCCAGCCTTTCCCACAGGGCGATAATATCAGGTGAAAACATATTCTTTCGCCGGTCGTTCAACTGGATGAGGCCCAAACGGTCTGTCCCGACATGCAGAGGGACCAAGGCCACCGATTCATATCCTTCTCCGTTGCAGCGGTTTCGAGTTCGGGTCTGTCGGTCGGCGTCGCTTGTAGTGGCGAGGAGTCTTGTCGTGCTGTTGGCCCAGAAACTTCCACCTGGCGAAAAAAAGGGCTTCGATGGGTCGATTCGTTCAAGGATGACGTTTCCGCACATGCATTCGATAGAAGGATCACCGGCACTGTCACGAATGATTCTACCGGCAGCATCTCGGGCACAAAGACTGTTCTCCAGCAAAACGAACTCTTCAGGGAAGCCCCGCGCCTCGCAGTAGGGGAAATCGTCTCCTTCCTTCAAACGTATACCTACTGCCTCACAGCCGGACTGCTGCTGGAAAAATGTCGCGGCGGCCCGCACCAGGTCGGATGTCCCTCTGCTTTGGTTGATAAAACCCAGGAGTTCGACGGTGATCTCGCGCTCTTGCTCCATCTGCTTTCGCTCGGTAATGTCGCGGGCAATAGTCGAGGCGCCTATAATCTTCCCCGATGTGTCCTTGATGGGAGAGATAGAAAGGGAAGCGAGGAACACTTCACCATCTTTTCTTCTGCGGCGGGTCTCATAGTGATCCATTCCCTCCGAACGACTAATCTTCTGAAGAATCTCAGCAGTATCATCCCGGCTGTCTTCAGGGACCAGTATTGAGATGGACTGGCCGATAGCCTCTTCGGAAGTATATCCATAGATAATTTCCGCGGCAGGGTTCCACGAAGTAATTTTTCCATCCAGGGTCTTACCAACAATGGCATTGTCCGACGACTCTACGATTGCTGCCAGGCGGGCTGCGTTCTCCTCGGCGAGCTTGCGTTCCGTGACATCGCGACCGTAAATGTTCACGTATCCCATGTCCTTGACGGGCGTGAAAATGAGTGAATAAACTATGTCTCCGCAAGTTATTTCGATTTCGCGCAGGAGGTCGGATTTTAGCGCCTCAAGCGCATTTTGTCGCCAATCGACAGGGGTCTTATCATTTAGCTCGCAACCGATGGATTCCAGAAGACTGGAACTGCTCTTGTTGGCATATAGAATTTGGCCATCTTTTGAGATCCTGAGAATAGGATTTGGGTTTTCATCGGGGAAGCGTGCAATGCTCTCCACCTTCTCGAACATCTCCTTGCGCTCGGTGATGTCCTCGGTGAAAATCACGATGCCCGCAACATCTCCTGCCGCATCATGCCATGGCCTAACTTCCCATCGAAGCCACTGAACGGAGCCGTCCTCCCTGACGAAGCGGTCATCATCCGCACGAACCACCTCACCCGCAAGCCCCCGGCGATGGACTTCTTTCCAGTACTCAGGGATCTCCGGGAAGACTTCGTAATGTTTCAGCCCCCTGAGATCGCGGTCACCAAGATTGTAGTCGCTTACCCAACGGCGACTAAAGCTCAGGAAGCGCATATCACGATCGAACATTGCCAGAGACGCGGGTGCGTGCTCAATGAAGAGACGCAGCCGCTCCTCGCTCTCCCGCAATGCTTCCTGTGCTCGCCGTCTCTCGGTGACATCATGGAAAACAAGCACCACGCCTGAGACGTTGCCCTGGCTGTTCTTAATCGGCGCTGCACTGTCCTCGATCGGGATCTCGCGCCCATCAGACGTGACAAGAGCAGTATGATTGGCCAAAGCAACAATGTTTCCCTCTCGGAGTACCCGTTCTACGATGTTGTCGGCGGGACCGCGTGTCTTTTCATTAATTATCCGAAAGATGCTTTGAACCGGCTGCCCCACTGCTTCATCAAGTTTCCATCCGCTCAGGGCGGCAGCCACGGGATTGAGAAAAGTGACCTTGCCCTCGGTATCGGCAGTTAATACCGCATCCCCTATACTGGTCAGCGTAACGTGCAGCCATTCACGGTGATCGCGGAGACTTATCTCACGCGATTTGAGCTTCTCCGCCATGTCATTGAAGGAACCGGCAAGTTCTTTGATTTCGGCAGGACCGGAGGCAACCACCGGGTCCAGTGTGTCACCGGACCCCAGCGCAATGGTGTGATTTCGAAGCCGTTTCACAGAATTTACAATGAACCGTGAACAGAGCAAGGCAACGCCGAATGCTGCCACCGCAATGGCGAAAAGAAGCACTGCCTGAGGCAGCAGTTGAGAGACAACCGGTTGCATGGCGATCTCTTCGGTACGTCCTGCCGAGGCGGCCCAACCAATGGAGGAGATAGGAGTAAAGGCAATCAGCCGGTCCTTTCCCTCGAATGGCGCAAAAACCGACTTGGCAACTTCTTTTCCTTTCAGTGCCTCTCCAAATTGGGGATAGTCTTTAAGCCAATTGCGCTGTTCCCACGTAGGATTGATCGAAGGGTAGCGATAGACCAGCATCCCTTTGCTGTCCACCAGCGCATGCCCACCTCCTTTTGGGCGGTGGATTGCCAGCACCTCTTCGAGGCGATCTGGAATAATGCTTGCCACCACAGCCCCAAGCAGATGTCCCTGTTTATCCCTGATTGCACGGGCAACGGCTGTGATCGGCTTTCCAGTCACTTTGTCAAGTATGAGATCGCTGACGGCCCAGTCCCGTCCGGCGGCGATTTCTTGAAAATACTTTCTATCGCTTAGGCTTCGACCTTCCAGTTCGGGAAAATGAGATACGAGGACGACCCCCTCGGGGCTTATCCAGGCCAGGTTCAAAAACATGGGATACTCGGCCCTGTTTTCCTCGATATATGGCCTCTGGTCTTCAATCTTTGATCCTGTCAGTGCGAGGCCTATGGCGAATTCCTTGTGCAGGACATCCTGGATGAAACGGTCGAATGTTTTCGCTACCGCGCGGGCTATTTGCAGGTTGGCCTGAAGTTCGGCCTCTCGCCTGGATTGGTACCATTCATTGAATAGGTAAGCCTGTATCAGCAGGGTTGGAATAAGCGATACAAGCAGCACAAGAATAAGCTGGCCCTGAATGTGCTGCCAGAATTTTGCTCTGTAGTTTTTTGAAGTGGGCTTCGCGACCATTGATATCAACCTCGATGTCGCCGTCCGGCGAAGGGAGTTTACGATCTATCCCTCTGAATAATGAACCCTTATCGCCGATTTTGATGAGCAAAAAAAGGAAAAAGAGCCGCAGGCGGTGGGACCGCCAAAAGAAGCCGCCCGTTCAGGCCGGATATATTGTCATACATTCGGCACCGGACCGGAGCGGAGTAGCCGCCGATAGATCCGGTCTCACACGGGATACGGATTTTAATCGCGCCTATGAATTACCGTGATCGAAAAAACCCGGCTCGCTTGAAGAGTTAACCTCCATAATGAGACATATTTATAATTATTGGCTCCAGGCCTCGCTTGGAGAGTCGCTTGGTTTTGGAGGGCAGTAAAGCAAACTTGAACCAGTAATTAACGATATTGGTCAAGCGAGTACGTGATTCCCATCGGCAACTGGATGATGAAGCTTGTCCCCATACCAGGAGCGCTCTTCGCTGTAACACTTCCTCCATACCGTTCGACTATTTTATGTAAGATCCGAGGCTGACCATCGGCATGTCCTGGATTATTTTCTTGCGCGAAGGGCGAGGTATGATTTTATTGATACACTAGAGAACGGGTCTCCGGGAATTGGGCGCGTCACACTTGCGGGTCAATTTCTTTTCTGCATGCCATTCGACAGTTGGTTGCCTTCCTATTCATTCCTTTCCTGCAGGCTCCTAATGAGAGAACTCTTAACCGGAGGTGGAAGGGAGAATCCTATGAGCCTCCATTTTAAGGTTCTCCTCATTGAAGATGATGAGGATGACGTCGGTTTAATAAAGAACTTGTTGCAGGAAACCAGTTTTTCCGAGTTCGAGCTTGATCGGGTAGGGACCTACGAAGCGGGAGTTGAGGCGATCTGCCGGGCAGAGCACGATGCGGTCCTGCTCGACTACCGCCTGGGTAAGCGAAATGGGTTGGAACTTCTCCGGCAGGTAGTGTCAAATGGCTGTTTGGCGCCGATTATTATTCTGACCGGCCAGGGAGACTACAAAGTTGATGCCGAGGCCATGGAAGCCGGGGCGGCAGACTATCTTGTTAAAGGTCAAATCAGCTCGGATCTTCTGGAGCGTTCCATCCGTTACTCCATTGTGAGAAAACAAGCCGAACTGAAGCTGAAAAATTACTACGACCATCTTGAAGAGTTGGTAAAGGAACGTACTGAACAACTCGAATCGGCAAATCACGAGCTCCGGATAGAGATAGCCGAGCGTAAAAAGGCCGAAGAGCGCGCGACAGAGCAAAGGGAATATCTCACCACTGTCATAGATTCATTGGATCACCCGTTCTACGTTATCAATGCCGATGATTATACGATCCGTATGGCCAACTCGGCTGCGGCCCCCGCCGGTCTGCCGCCAAACATCACTTGCCATGAACTGACCCACAAGAACTCCCAACCGTGCGACGGCTCAGAACACCTGTGTCCATTGAAGATGATAAAGCAAACAGGACGACCACTTACAACCGAGCACCTCCACTACGACGCAGGTGGAAATCAAAAGTACGTAGAGGTTCATGGACACCCCATTCTGGACAAGAAGGGCGAGGTTGTTCAGATTATCGAATACGCACTTGATATCTCAGATCGAAAAAGAGTAGAGGAGGAATTAAGGAGTGCCCGCGACGATCTGGCCAGAGAAAAGTCCCTCCTTCATGCCGTGCTGAACCAGATGCCCTCCGGTGTAATTGTTGTCGAACCGAACGGCGAAATCATTTTGTCCAACGAACATGCAACCGAGACACTTGGCCACAAAGCCTTCCACCGGTATGAATACTCCGGATATCGCATTTTTCATTCTGATGGTACGCCATACGATCCAAATGATTATCCGTTATCCCGCTGCCTCAATAAAGGCGAGATTGTAATGGACGAAGAGGTTATTCTCGCAGTGCCTCACAGCGAGAAAACCTTAATAATCCAAGCCAGTGCGTCCCCCGTTCGTGATCTTAAGGGAAATGTTGTTGCGGCAGCCTTAAGTTTCCGGGACATAACCGACCGCAAAAGGGCCGAAGAGGAGCTTTTCCGAAGGGAGCAGGAATACCGGGCGCTCGTAGAAAACTCCCCGGATGTCGTGATGCGGGTTGATCGGGAGCTCCATCGGATTTTCGCCAACCAGGCCCTGGAATCCATGACCGGATACCCCATTTCGCATTTTATCGGGACAACCATATACGAACCTGAGAGCGAGGATCGTCGTGAGTATGTTGGGCGGATGGAAAAAGCGTGCGCTAAAATATTTTCTACCGGTGAGGAGGAAGCATTCGAATTTGCATACCCTACCACTGGAGGGACCAGGTATTTCCACATGCGGCTCGTTCCCGAGTATTCGAGGGAAGGCGGAATAGAGAGCATACTGACCATCAGTCGCGACATAACGGACCTGAGGCGGGTGCAGGAGGAATTGAGGAACGCCAGGGACGAGTTGGAGGCTCGGGTCCAGGAGCGCACGGCAGAGCTGGCCAAATCGAACAGAGCATTGAGATTGGACGAAGCGCGCCTGGAAGCTTTGTGGAAGCTGAGTCAGATGGCTGAGGCCACCACTAAGGACATTGTGGATTTTACACTCGAACAGCAGATCAAACTCACCAGGAGCAAGGTCGGTGCTATCGGGTTCGTGGATGAGGAGGAAAAAACTTTCACGTTGTATGCCTGTACAACAGATATTGGTGAAAAAGGCAGGCTCATCGACAAACCGATCGGATTTCCGATTGAAAGATTTCGTTTGCTGTCGGAAAGCATTAGAAAGCGAGAGCCGATTGTTATCCAGGAATTCGGCAAGAGCGCTTCGGACGGGATGTGCCCGTTTCTGCCCGTCACACTCCATCGGTTCATGATCGCGCCGATTTTAGGTGGAGACAGTGTCGTTGCGGTCGCAATGGCAGGCAATAAGGATGAAGAATATGATCCATCGGATATCCGCCAGCTTACCCTCCTTTTGGACGGGATGTGGAAGCTGGTCCAGCGCGGGAAAGCAGAGAAGGCCCTACGGGAGGCAGAGAGTCTTGCCGCGATGGGAAGGGCCCTCTCAGTCGTTGCGCACGATGTCAAAACCCCTCTTGTTGCCATCGGCGGTTTTACTCGAATGGTGCACGGCCATCTGGACGAAAGCAGTGACGATCGCTCAAAACTCGAGATTGTAATCAACGAAGTGCGCAGGCTTGAGACGATGCTGAAAGATATACTGGCTTTCTCAAAGCCCCTTGGGTTGGACAAATCGTTTCAGGATGTGAATAGAGTGATCCTCGAGAGCCTGATGATGGTGGATGGCGCGGCGCGGGAGCGCGAACTGAAGATAGAGACCCATTTTGCAGACGTACCGCCGGTTTTTTGCGATCCGATGCGTATAAAACAGGTCATCATTAACCTGGCCATGAATGCTATTCAGGCCTCGCCTCCAGGCAAGACCGTATCCGTTTCCACGCACTTACTGGGCAAAAGATTGCTCATAGACGTAACGGATTGCGGCTGTGGCGTTCCTTTCGAAAAAAGGGATGAAATGTTCGCTCCGTTCGTGTCGACCAAAAAGGAAGGAACCGGGTTGGGCCTTGCTATTTCAAAGAAGATCGTCGAAGCCCATAAAGGGAATATCCAAATCCTGGATAATGCGGCGGAAGGGATTACACTCAGAGTAAGTTTCCCGGTGGTGAGCGATGAACAAACTCCTGAGTCCGGTCAGTGAACGGAATCGGTCTCACCCTTGCAGCCCGGGTTGCTGGGCAGGGTGACCCTAAATGTCACCCCGGCTTGCGGATTATCGAGGATCTCTACTCGGCCTTTGTGCGCATCCACTATTTTCTTCACTATGGGCAGTCCTAGCCCTGTTCCCTCCTTCTTGGTGGTGAAAAAGGGGAAAAAAACCCTGGTCCGTTGGTCACGAGGAATCCCACTGCCACAGTCTATCACATCGAAAACGACGTGCTCCCTGGTCTGATGAAGGTTCACCCCTACGATTTTGCCTTCCGGCGTGGCCTGAATAGCATTGATAATCAAGTTCACCAGCACCTGCCTCATGCGTGTCGAATCCATTGTTACCCGGCTTTCACAATGTCGAAGATTGGCGCTCAGAGTTACCTGTTTCTCATCGGCAACCCCGCCGACGATGGAGAGTATCTCCTTTACCATTGCACATGGGTTTTCGGGCTTCTTTATCAGTTCAAGAGGTTTGGAGAAATCCAACATCTCATCGACCATCTTCTCCAGACGAACCGCTTCATTGAGGACTATATCGAGTCTTTCCCGATCCTTTGAGCCTTCATGCAGGTTCCGGTATACCATCTGCGTAAATCCGCCAATTGCGACAAGCGGAGTTTTTATGTCGTGAGCCACACTCGATAAAGCCCTCCCCAATGCGGCAAGGCTCTCTGAACGCCGTAAAGCCAGGTCGGCACGGCCGTGCTGGATATGTCGCCACAGGTCCTCGAGCATCAATCTCGCCTGTTTGACGTCACATTCTTCATAGCCCGTTTTCTTATTAACAACGGTTGCGACAGCCACAACCCGTTCTCCAGTGGAAAAGGGTACGATCATCAGACGGCTGATGCGCACGCAGCCGCAGGAATAATCTTTCGTTATCGATTCGGGATCGTTAACGATCGTGAGTCCTTCCGCCCAATTGCCGCCTCCATCGTCGAAATTCGACCCGGCATGCTGAAAAATAAACTCAGGCGGCAATCCATCAGACCAGGAAACAGGAGTCAAAACCGATTCAGTCGCGTCCAGGAATCCGACCACGCCAAACTGGCTTTCCGTTATTCTCACCAGCCATTCCAGTATGAAATCCGCAACCTCCTTTTCGGTAGCACCATGCATCCGCCTTAGCTCCCAGAGTGCCTGAAGCCGCATGTCTTCGCGCCTTAGGGCCTCGTTTGCCCGAACAAGTTCGGCTGTCCTCTTGCGTAGATTTGTTTCGGTCTTCTTTCGGGCAATAGAATAGCGGATGGAGCGTTCAAGAAGTTCTCTGCTGATTAGTTCTTTCACGAGATAATCTGCGGCGCCGGCCCTCATTGCCTCCAGATCGACGTCTTCGTCTCCATGGCCGGTGAGCATAATGATAGGGACCTCACACCCCCTGCCGAGCGCTTCTCCAAGAAGTTCCATGCCGTTGCGCGCGCCCAGAAGATAGTCGAGCAGGCAGACGTCGTAGTTTGTTTGGCAAAGAGACAAAAGTCCCTGCTCGAAGTTGTTCACCCAATCAACATGGTAGGACGCGGCACGGCATTCGGAGAGTAAGGTCTTCACCAGGAGATAGTCCTCCGCGTCATCTTCGATCAGCAGAACTCTAAATCGACCCTTATCCATAGGAAATCACCCCGTGAATTTAAGTCAGCCTGCTTTATGGGAATTGATTTCAGCAAACGGTTTTTAGCTCGAGAAAACAGGAGAACTTGCCGCCAAATAAGTTATACGGTGTTTGGCCGATTTCACCGCTACTAAGATCATTGTAACCTGCAAAAAAGATCAAGTCAGCCTTGGATATCATCGACCAAGTGCACGGAGAACCATTCGATGCTGGCCTCAATCGCTTTCCTGCGCCATGAATCGTCGAGAATTCGATGATCGGCGGTGCGCATGAGAAGCAGTTCCTTCGGGTCGGCCAGGCGCTCATAAATGCGCACCGAATCCCGCCAGGGCACGACTTCGTCCTGTTGCCCGTGAATCAATAGTACCGGTCCGGTCTCCTTCAGGGTGTCCAAATTCGTTGGGGCCCCGAGAATAAAACCGTCCGGAAACATGGCAGGAAATTCCTCGATTTGTTCCGGGTCGGGATCGATTATGCCGACGTCGAAAGGAGTAGCCCAGGTCACGGCGGCCCGAACAAGTTCGCGACGCTCACCTGCGGCCAAAAGGGAAAGGAACCCGCCAAGGCTCGACCCAAGAAGCCCGATTCTTCCGTCCGACCAGTATTGTTTTAGAGTAAAGGCTATTGCGGCCTGCAGGTCGCACATCCTTGCTTCGATGAGGCTCATTGAGCGCCTGGGCGGGCTTTGCCCGCTCCCCGAAAAATCAAATCGCAGAACACAAAAGCCCTTTTTGCTCATCTCCTCGCCTATCGCGATGAACTTGGGGCTTTCCTTGGAACTAAGGAAGCCATGAGAGCAGATTATCACCGGGGCCGGCACTCTCTCCGGCAGGTGCACCGCCGCAGAAAGGTCTATCCCGCCTGCTTCGATAAACAGCTCCGTACGGGTGTCGGGTGTCGGTTGTCGGGTGTCGGAACAGCTTGGCATGGGAACTCACCTGTAAGGCATATTCTGCAACGCAAAGGCCGGTTCTCTTGAAGTTGCAACCGGGCTGTATTATACCAATAACCTTGCAGCAGGGAGAAAAATATGTCTGAAATCCTCGTTTCTCACAATTTTGGGCAACACTACCGGAAGATTCTGAAGGAAATCCTTTCGGGAAGTGGAGAGATTAAATTTTTGTCAGAAGTGGAAGAAAAAGACCGCGCCGGGGTGATAGAGCGGGCTGAAGTCATAATTTCCTGGAACCCGGCGAAGGAATTCAATGAACAGGAATTGAGGCTGGCCCTCCGCGTCCGGCTTATTCAACTGATTACGGCCGGGGCCGAACGGTTGCCTTTCCCGCTGCTGCATTCCGATACGATGATTGCCTCCAATCCGGGGGCGTTTGCGGAGCCGATGGCCGAACACATCCTGGCCATGGTTTTCGCGCTGGCAAAAAGACTTTGCGTAAATCACGACAAATTGAAAAAGGGTGAGTTCGACCAGAAAACGAGGAACAAGCAGTTGCGAGGAAGTGTGTTCGGGGTGCTCGGGTTCGGGGGTATCGGGCAGGCGGCTTCAAGGCTCATGCGGGGTGCAGGATTGAAGATTCTCGCTATAAATTCGAGCGGACGGACAAATGAGGCCGTAGATTTCATAGGGACGCTCGACGATTTGGACTTTCTGCTCAAAAACAGCGATGTGCTCCTTGTATCAATACCCCTTACAATCCGGACCAGAGAGCTGATCGGAGAACGTGAACTGGCCGTCATGAAGCCTGACGCAATCCTCATCAATGTGGCCAGAGGTGCAGTGATAGATGAACAGTCCCTTTACAGGCATCTGGCTCAAAATCCCGGTTTCAGCGCTGGGATAGATACCTGGTGGATCGAGCCTTCGATGGGAGGTGAATTCAAAGTGAACTATCCCTTTTTCGACCTGCCTAACTTCCTTGGCTCCCCGCACAACTCCTCCATCGCTCCGGGTGTGATGGCCCGCGCTATAAGTCTTGCCGCGCAAAACGTCTCCAATTTTCTGAATGCCGGGAAAGTACGTGGGGTTGTCAAAAGAGAGGACTACATGGAAGGCAATTAGGAATTATGAATTGAGGGGCAGCGCGTACTGTTCGGCGCAACGATACGATCAAGTTGACCAGCGCCGGGCCGAAGGTTGAGGGATTTGGTCAGACCCCATAGAACTCTCGCTCCTAGATATCACGCCGCCTCCGCCGAGCTGTTTCCTTCCCGGATCAATCGCAAGAGTACGTCATCATTAATCTTTTTCAGGGCCATGGAAACACCTTCGGAACATCATGGAAACACTTGACTGCGTGTTTCCATGAGGGAAGGGTAAAGTGAGTTCCGTTCGATATTCGCTTTTCATCCGCCATGGAAACAGATGGAAACACCAGGGGTTTCGAGGCCGGCTGTTTCCATCGATAAGGAGTTGTGATTGCAAGGTTTTTTGTGTTGCATGGAAACATCTTGGAAACAGCAAGGGGAAATGGAGCGAGTAAAGAGGCAAAAGTAAAAAGGAAAAAGTGAAAAGGAAAAAGGCAAAAGTGAGAAGCAAAAAAGATGGTGTACGCCTGCGTCGCCTTCTTCTCTCGCTGCCTTCGGCCCGGCGCTGGGCAACTTGACGATGCGGTTGCGCCAAACAGTACGCGCCGCAGAGGGCAGACGGCAGACGACAGACGACAGGAGTAAGTGAAAAAGCAGGAAGCGAGGAGCAGGGAGCGGGGAAGACAGGGCTGAGGATCAGGGGCCCATTTGGCGGAAGATTCCATAAAGACCTCTCAAGTACAGCGAGTCGTGAACTGCGAGAAGAAAAAACTGCGGGCGCCCCGAAAGGACGGGAGCACCGCCCTCACAAAAGATCGGGCGCGGACTATACGCGTCGCATCAGGTCACGCTTATAGCGGGAGACCCGAAACGCAGTGAGGGTCCGCCAGGAAAAGTTTTGTCGCGCGGCCGCCATTCCGGCCATCTCGCAAGCGTCCCGCCACAGGTTGAGCAGGGAGGATAGACGGACTGTCCGTGTGCCCGCGACTATTTCGAACATTATACTTCATTATGAGATGTTAATGCAAGAACAATGTGAAGTGATTATGTCAATTTAGGAAGTGGGGCATGTAATGCAATTAGGAATGAGGAATTAGGAATTGAGGGATTGAGGAACGGACAAAAGCAATTAGGAATGAGGAATTAGTATCTCAGTTGCGAAATTAGTGCTTTTTCCGGCAGAAAATTTCTGAGAGCACGAGAATTTATTAATTCAGAGAACTTCGAACGAGAAAACATCGATAGTTGTTTGAATGGAGTGAAGTTCTCCGGTGAATATGCGATCATTTCGATTATTTCGCGCCTTCGAGTCTTCGCGTGCGCCCTCACAAAAGATCGGGCGCCGGACTATAAGCGTCGCATCATGTTATGCGTATAGCGCGGACCCGAGACGTAGTGAGGGTCCACTTTTCGAAGCAGCTTTTCACGCCCCATTGTGACACCCTGAAACCATGGAAAGTTTCTCGTGTGGGCTTGGCAACCCCGGCAGGCGGTCCCACGGCCAACTTTTCGTAACAGTACGGGAGACTTCGGGATTGACAGATCAGGGACCTCGATGGCGGACACCTGATGAGAGCCGTTCGGTTAGAGCTTCTTTACCTTGACTGCCGATGGCCCCTTGGCGCCCTGCTCAATTTCAAAACTCACCCTGTCGCCTTCCTTGAGGCTTTTGAAGCCTTCGCCATCGATGCCGCTATGGTGAACAAAGACATCTTTTCCGCCCTCAACCTCGATAAATCCGTAACCTTTTTGATCGTTGAACCACTTTACCGTACCTTCAGGCATAACTCTTCAAATCCTCCATAATGTTGATTTAACTATGTATACACGAGATTAATATCAAATTACGGTGGTGGCAAGAAAATAAATCAGGAGCGCCTGGTATCAGCTAATCATTTTTGTTCTTCGTTCGAGAGGCTCGAATTTTCAGGACCCTCCCGTTTCTCAGATTATAACGCCGGGCCTGAGGGGTTTTGCTTTCAGCCGGGCAGGCAGGATCTGTGGCGGCCCTGCCTGCCCGGGTCATAGAAGCGGCAGGGCTTCAGTTCAAATAACCAGTCGAATCTTGAGAATAATCCAGAATTACAGGGCCTTTTACTTTGGTTTTATTAAGTTGCACCTTGAAAGAGGATTGGAGTTCAGCGATCGAGTCTCTGAGTTCGGAAAGTTTTACCTCCATCATGAATGCAAGCACCGACATACGGTTTTCAAACCCCACCGTCTTTTCCAGGATTCTATCTATCTCATCCTGAAAAGCCTGGAGATGAGGCTGCTCTTTTAGAAATTGCTCTCTGGCTTTCAGGGCCAGCTCCAATTCCTCATTGTAGTTCTCTTTAAGCTTTGCGGATTCTTCCATTTTCATCCTCCACGTACAGCCTGGTACTCTTTGTGAAACTGCTACCTTCAGGTCAAGATTGGCAGTAATTCGTTTTTTGTAAAGGGGGATTATAATGGGGAGGAATTGGGTATTTCGTGTACCCAATGTAAAGAATTTAACGTGCCGTTTGCTATTCCACAGCTAATATCCATCGATACGAAATAGCCAGTCTTATAACGTTTCTTGACTTCAAATAGCCAACTCATCCAATCTCCTGCACCATGAGGGCAGGAAGCGTGCTATTGACTGCGAGGATGGTGGTATGTCCTCGAATTGCCCAAATTGGCCTGATCGGCGCTTTCTCTTGTGTTTTTTTGATTGGAATATCGTATGATTCGCGAAAGCTCGGCATTATAAGAGCTTTTTCGGATGGAATCCGGCCTGGAAATAGAGTCCAGCATCTTTTGACGGTCGAGTCGATACATCATTCAGATTAATAGGGATTCGGGAAAACACGAATACACGAGGAGGGGTTATGGAAGAAGCCACACTGTTAGACATTCTGGGGTGCAAGTATCCCATAATTCAAGGTCCCATAGGTAGATTGAACAGCCCCAAAATGGTGGCTGCAGTGTCCGAAAGCGGCGCATTGGGCATGCTGGCTCTGGGCTTCATTACCGATATAGACGAGGTCAAAAAGATGGTCGACGAGATCAGAGATCTCACCGACAAACCTTTCGGGGCCAACCTGATGATTGCAATGAACCCCCACAATGAAGCCATCCTCGAGGTGCTTGCCAAAGCAGGAGTCAAGACGGTGACGACTTCCGCAGGTTCCCCGAAAAAGATTTATCCGAAAATCAAAGAGCTGGGAATGAAGGCCCTTCATGTCACCCTTGCCGCTCAGATGGCCGTCAAGGCCGCTGAAGCCGGGGCGGATGCCGTGGTTGTATCCGGCCTGGAATCGGGCGGCCTTCGCACGACAGGTCCTGAGTCCACCAATATGATTCTGATCCCGATGGTCTGTGACCTGGTCGATGTACCGGTCGCTGCCGCCGGGGGAATCGCCGACCGCCGGGGATACCAGGCAGCTTTGGCCCTGGGCGCCCAAGGCGTTCAGATCGGGACTGCCTTATTAGCCTCAGAAGAAAGTCCGGCACCCAGGCCATGGAAGGAGGCCATCCTTGCCTGCGGCGACGCGGGCACTGTCCTGCTGCCCATGGGCAGCATTGCCATGCGCACCATCATCAACCCCAAGCTGTCCAGGCTTATGGCCGGCAGGGCGGACCTCACAAATGAATACAGCATGGGTAATGCCGAAAAGGCATGGTCTACCGGGGATTTTGACCTTTTTCCCGCCGGTGCGGGACAGGTCAGCGCCCTGATAAAAGAAATAAAACCGGTAAAAGACATTATCGAAGGAATGGTTTCGTAACACCTGATGGTGCTTCGCACTGAAGTTGGTGCATTATTCCGGTTTATATGAGGGGGTTGTAGGTCAGGAATTGTTTGAGGAATTAACTGGGAGAATAGTTCGCGTTTGTCTGACCCTTTAATGCTAAATGCAGGAGGTGGATTATGCCAGCTGAATCTGCTGCCAAGGCTTGGGCACTGGTACGCGATACCAGTAATTTTCAATGGTATGTGATACCATTTCTCTTTATTGTTGTGTATATTTACGCATGCGAAGTTGAGAAGAAGAACTGGAGTGTCATTCTTGCGGGATTAACATTTTGGGGACTGGATTGGATCAACGAAATTTGGAATGGACTTCTCTTTCATTTCTCGAATTTTGCTCCGGCCTGGGGAACCCCTGGAAAATCTGCTTATGTCATCATGGTCGGGCTTAATATCGAAATTTGTTTCATGTTTGCATGTTTCGGAATAGTGTGGGTTAAACAACTGCCGAAAGATAAAAAGGTAAAAATCCTTGGCATTCCAAACCGCTGGCTGATTGCCGTCGTGGCTTCAGCATTTTGTGTTTTTGTCGAGTATATTCTCAACGGTATCGGAGCGCTAACGTGGGAATGGTCATGGTGGAACAGAAGCGCTCCATGGCTTGTATTCCTGTTGGGATATTTTTACTGGTTCGTTATCGGATTCTGGGTTTACGATACTGAAAAGATGGAAAATAAACTAATAACTGTAGGAATAATTTACGCGATCGTGATCATTTCGCTGATTATATTTATTCCGCTGAGATGGATATAATAGAAGTAATTAATATTCGAGGATTTTTTTATCGATGTATATAAGAGACATCCTAGCCATCGGAAAATGCTCTGCTAACGCCGCCAACTGCTGAGGAGACTGTCAAGAAGTTTTGGGGTTTATAACCAGAGCCCTCGATGCCACTATAATGAACAAAGACATCTTTTCCGCCGTCAGTCGAGATAAATCCGTAACCTTTCTGATCATTGAACCACTTTACTTTACCTTCTGCCATGATACTCGAAATCCTTTCATATTGTTGATCGAGCCCTTCTAAATCCAAATCGCATTGGATGCAAGAATTAAGGCAGGAGCAACTGGTATCAGCGTTACTTCTATTTTTAATCAACGTGGCGCTCTCCAAGTCCTAATGCGATTTCAGAGTATTTCGAAATCAGGTTTGGGAGGCTGGGATATGCTGGGGGGAAGAAGTTCAACATGACATACATGCGGTGCACAGGCCAGTGGTGGGAAATCTTTCAGGGTCTTGCATTGGACGAGAGCGTTGAGGAAATAAGGACCAATCCTCTCTTGCAGCCGGCGAGTTAAGAAAACTGGAAAACCACTCCCAAAAAACTCATTTTTGTTCCCCCCAATCGGATCACATGAACGCTTTCTGTTCGGGTCAGCTCCTGCGTTGAAATCGATTTGCTCCAAGACTACCTTTATATAAGTTTGATAGCTATTTATCTCATTATCTGGAGGTCAGCCATGCGAATGCTTCTAAACGTAAAAATCCCCCATGAACAGTTCAACAAAGCAGTCAAGGACGGTAGCGTGGGCGAAAAAGTGCGTCGCATTCTAGAGGACATCAAACCTGAGGCAGTTTATTTTACAGAGCAGAATGGCCAGCGAGGAGCAATCCTGATCATCGATATGGCTGACCCCTCCAAAGTCCCGTCATTTGCTGAACCATGGTTTCTTGCCTTCAATGCAGATGTTGAATTCCGCGTTGTGATGACGCCAGATGATCTCCAAAAGGCTGGCCTGGAGGAGCTTGGGAAAAAGTGGTCCTGAGCGGCGGGGGATGTTGATGTTGTTCTGTACCTCAATTTGATTTCGCTCACGTGGGGATGTGGGCGAGTCTCCCAGAGACTTGAACCGGATCATCCCCTCCGACATCATTTCAGTTCTGAGTGCCGAACATACACAGACAGGCAGCCCTCAATCGCCTGAATGTCTCGTTTGTCCAACGCCTTCCTCTCATTTTTGAGAAATCCAGGCAGGAGATCGGGATTGAGTACCCAGACATCACAACCTTTCGGTTGGGGCTTCACAAACCAGCCAGGATAAAGGACAACAGACCTGATAAGTAAATCCCCGGCAATCACCTCTTTCATGAATCCTTTGATCCAATGTGCCTGTGCCTTGGCTTGGACAATCGGGTTGCGATCAGGGGTATACCCGTTTACCGACACCGTCTCTCCGTCATAGGTGATCTCGCATGGACCCTTTGCCGGCTTGCTGATCGTCTTCGTCTCGATTGTGTAAACGCCTGTAGGTCCAATGAGCACATGGTCGATATTGAATCCATCGCCCACGATATCATGTAGGACTCGATAACCGCTCTCCCGTAATCTTTCGAGAGTTTGGCCTATTAGCCTTTCCCCGTCTCTTCCCTGCTTCAAATCTTTAAGTTCTCGCCTGGTCATGAAAATTTTCGCGATTATATACTTGACACAAGGCTTCTCCTGTGCTATCTTGGGTTTGTGGGTGATTAATTTTTCTTTTCCGACGGTTTTTCCTTTTCGGCATCGAGGTTCTGGACATGCCTTTTAATATGTTTGACAGCTTTCGGGTGGAACACGTCAGCGATCAACTCATCGCTGGTCATATTTTTAGGGTGCTTTGGTTCCTTGTTTTTCATGGAGGTGCTCCGTGGACGTTAATTTGATGAGTCTCATTGAACAATATAGCGATGATGCCAAATGCCGCGACAGGCTGGAGGCCCTGAAATGGCCGGATGGAGTTAAATGCCCTCGTTGCGGATCGAACAAGATAAGCCGCATAAAGAAGCGAGGCCAATTTGATTGTGATGCCTGCCGTTACCAATTTTCGGTTACTTCTGGGACAATCTTTCACGATTCCCACCTGCCGCTCTGTAAGTGGTTTCTCGCTATCTACCTGATGTGTGAATCCAAAAAAGGGATTTCTGCCAACCAGCTTAAAAGAAGTTTGGGTATAAGCTATAAGACTGCTTGGTATCTTTGCCATCGCATCAGAAGGGCCATGCTGCAAGATTCTGATTCTCCTCAACTTAAGGGCATAGTAGAAGTAGACGAAACCTACATAGGCGGTAAATATGATAAGCGTAGAAAACGCGGACCATATGAAAAGCAACCGGTCATGGGGCTGATCCAAAGACAAGGTAAGTTTGAAGCAAAGACAATTCCTTCTACGGGGAAGAAGATTCTTTGGGGTGTTATTAATGATAGAGTCTGCAAAGGTTCTGAAATAATGACCGATGAACTCCAAGCTTATACGCATCTTGATAAAGCTGGCTATAGGCATGAAGCCGTAAAGCACAGTCAGGAAGAGTGGGTACGCGGAGACGTCCATACGAATAGCATAGAAAACGCTTGGTCCCTTTTTAAGCGTTCTATCGTAGGTTCTTATCATCAAATCAGCACAAAGCATATGGACGCCTACCTTGATGAATTTGAGTGGAGATTCAATGGTCGTGACAATGCGTATCTTTTCCGTGACACTCTCATGAGATTGCTCAATGCTCCCAAAATGGAGTTTAAAGAATTAACAGCAAAATCAGCCTAGCCTCTCAGTTATATCTATTCCCTGCTACTTTAATTTGCATGAAATCGGGAGGGAATTTCACATCAACTTGGTATAGGGTGCCTTCTATATTAAACTGTGTTTTTAAGATGTCCAATAGTGCTTTCGCTTCTTGAGATGAATGATCGTTCGCCGACGCTGGATTAGAAGATACCTCTATTGCCAAGGAACCAGAGAAAAATTCTGGATCGGAAAAACTATCTCCAGCAACTGTCCATCCCCCTATCCGAAGTCCGGTTTCTAAGTGTTTGGCAAAATCGCGAGCCTCGCGTGTTGTGTCGCTTATGATTGATGCTGAACTAGGTTCAGATTCCTTTAGTATTAATACTAGCCTTTTCACATCAATCACCCAGCCTATGGATACACCATTGGTAGTGCTCTTGCCTTCGAAGTTAGCCGTGAGATTTCTAACGTTGCTTTCGCTTTTCTGATCGGATGAGCCACCAGCCACTGCACCGCCTGAACTAAATGTAGTGTACGTCTGTGTCCTGCTAGAGTTTGGCACTTCTATTGGCGTCTTTGCTAAAGAGTCTACAAGATATTGCTTAGTGTCTTGAAAATCTTGCGATAGTTTTTGATTGCTATTCAATAACTCTTGATTGCTTTGTAGTATTTGCTGATTAGTGAGTGATAGTTCGTGATTACGTTGTTCACTTAGTTCCTTATTAGAAATACTATAATGCATACTAATGAATCCAGCCATTCCTAATCCCAGAAAGATCCATGTCCAAATATTACTATGGTTTTTAGAAGGAAGGCGTGAAGACATAATGCCTCCTAACACACTTATTATCACCGTAATCGTACCCTGTAAATATTCTGGGTTCATGGTTTTCAAATCCCCAAAGGCAAAGCAAGTCGAGATGAGATTCACCGTTCCCATAGAAAATCATAATACCCCTCCTTGTGTCAAGTGCATAATCGCGAAAATTTTTAACATCCCGTAAGAGCAACCTAAAACGGCGAGGAAAGTGGAGATAAGCGGTTGGGGAGGGGAGTTGAAATACCATCTGAACCATTCCATCATGGCAAATGCAAGCGAGACGGCTATTAAAACGAAATATTCCTGTGTCCCATCAACTCTCCTATCAATTTCCTCCTGAAGAGATTGCCCTGGCAATCTCAGCGGCTTTATCTTCAGGGGTGACCGTTTCGTTGCTCTTTTTCGATGCAAGAAGTCCATCCTACACTCCAGGTATATGCTCTGGCTGGGGTTCAGCCACACTTTTATGTTCGGCAATAAGCGGCTTGTTGATGAGGTTTTAGTGCCAGGCGGATGGGGACGAAGAGGGCAAAACTTCTCCCGTTGACAGTCCCTTTTGTTGTATTTATATTCTCGAATGGACCCCAAGAGGTCGGAAGGAAAAGACCCAGTAAAGACGCTCTGCGGAAATACTCAACGGAAAGAAGAAAGGGCAGCACATTCTTCGGGAAGTTGATAAAAGAAGCGGGGATGAACCTAACAAGGCAAAGTTGGGCGAACTGAACGGTCACTTGGGGTTCAACCTTTTTGAGACTCGCACCTTTCCGATTGGAAGTACACGCCGATCAGAAAAACTTCGAAACCGCCTCCACAAGCTCCTTCGATCTGGTGTTCACCCCGGCACATTCACTCTCCCCCGCATTCTTGAAATCAGTCCTGATACCGATAATTTTCTGTTCGGGTGATGGACAATACCCATGAAGAAATACCTGCTGCCGCACCACGTGGAACCCTTTTTGCCCCGGAACAGAAACTTTTGGCTCCTCCGGCATCAGAAGGAACGAAAAATCGTTGCCAGAAGACTTTTTGTTGACTTCACGATCCAATCACAAGAACATTCGAGTCAGCCCAGATTATCGACACCCTAGCAAGGAAGACAAAGCTGCAGAATAGTAGTCCTAACCGAGTTGCTGGCTTTTAAGTCTACGTTCTTCCAGTTCTCGTGTGCGTCGAACATAATTCGGATACCAGGTCGTGAAGCCCACCGTTCCGATGAGCAAGGTATATGTGAAAACTTCATAGCCTAATTCGGACAGAATAATATGCTCCATCTTCCCCCAGGCCAAAATGGTGGTCACTGAAAAGATCAGTGCCCAAACCGAAGCTATCACTACATTTGTCCTGATGAACAGCGGGTGATCCCAGAGTGACGGGTCGGTGTGATCTCGCGCATAGTCCAGGGTAAACGGCTTCTTGATCACAATGGTCAGCCAGGTGGAGACAGCCAGTGCCCCGTTGGCCATTATACCCATGTGCTGCGCGCTCCACATATTGTTGAGCAGTGCCACTGCCACTGTGGCGTATGTGAAAAAAAGCAGACCAGCCCATAGGATGATACCCCTGTGCAACCTGGTAATGCCCATGACAACAACCAGCACAAACGCAACCACCAACCCGAGTTTGAGACGAAACAGACTGTTACGGGCTATAAGAAGAAACGAAATCCACGGTGCGAACGCGAAAAGCATCTTGAAAAACGACATACTCATCTCCTTTCCTTAGAAAAACAGGAGCGCAGCAGGTTGTGCTTGTATGTTTTGTTTAAATCGTCCCCTTCGACGGCTAGTGCTGCATTCCATAAATAGTTCTACATGCTTGGCAGGCTGGAAAGCCTGCCCCACATTAGGGCTCTTAAACTTGTGGGGCAGGCTTTCCAGCCTGCCTTACCATCGAGGAACTTATGGAATGCAACACTAGCTACATATTCTAATCAAATGGGGTTGCCACGACGCATCCCGGGAGACGCAGAATTACTTCTAAAACCTCCTCCCTGCTCCTTACCACCATATCACAAGCCACTTCAACCATAGCATTGACTACACCACCCTGACTCTCCCCCGCATTCCTGAAATCAGTCCTCACCCCGAGGATTTTTGCTCAGGCCCCTTCCTGGCGTAAAAATAGCCAATCTCCCATGCGGTACCATCGTCGACCTGAGGACCATCGAGCAGGGCGATCATCATGCCGGCATCATCGAGATGGGATTTACAGCGGGAGAAGATTTCGAGTTTGGCCTTTGGGCCCAGATGGTCGATTTCGGATTGGGTGATGAGTTCATAGGGCCAGATAACATTGACTGGATGGTTCTGGGATGCAGCGAGGGATTCGATTTGGTTTTTCAGATTTCGAAGCCAGTCCCGTTCAGCTTCTGTGAAAAGAGGACCTGCGAGATAGATTTTCATTGGTAAACGCCTTCATGCGTCGATCAACCACTCCCAAAAGAGAACTCAGCCTGCCGGTGACCGTTTCTCCACCCTCCTCAGTTGTCGATTTCAACCTCATCAATCATTATGAAAATTTTCTGCGGATTCTTCCGAAGGACGTCAACAAGAAGCTGTGTCATTCATATTACCCTTTTTCGGTGCCCATCTTCAGTTGAATAGCCCTATTGATTTGATCCATGAACTCTTCACGCGACAGAACCTGGCGGCTGACGACTTTGAGGGTCTCGGAAGACATTTTACCGTCTGCCACAAGTTGACGGCCTGCCTCTTTCGCGGCGTCCAAGATATCACCGACTTGACTATCACTAATACTCCCTACCTGAACCAGTTTCCCTAATATGTATCCATATGGGCGTAACAGAGCACCTGCAAATTCCCTGTCGGCACTCTTGCTTATTGCTTTAATTTGGGAAATCAATGGATCGAAGTTATCCATCTCCCAATAACCACAGTTTGAGACCAATACGACTTTACCTCTCTTGACCCCTGCGCGTATAGGGTGGCGGAGGTGGTCATCGCGCAATTCGTAAGTAGGTTCTTTCAGCGGGAGCATTCGTTCTATCAGAGTCTTCAGCCGACCTGTCATCCCATCGCAATAAACCGGAGTGGCGAACACCCAAATATCTGCCTCGGCTAACTTGGGGAGGACCACTTCCATGTCATCCTTCTGGGAACACTTACCTGGCGTACTGAAGAAACAGTTCTTGCACCCCTGACATTGATTAATCTTCAGTTTTTTCGCATAGAAGAGTTCAACCTCTGCCTCCGCCTCTCTCATTCCCTCAAGAAAAGGATTGAGCAATAGGGCGGTGTTGCCTTGGTCCATCATAGGGCTGCCGTTAATCGCAATTACCTTCATTTCTTTTCTCGTCTCTGACCATGCCTGTATCGATGATTTTTTGTCTCCGCCACTGGCAAATTGCGCCAATATCTCGCAACCTTTCCCGTGGCGGCGTGAACCACATCAGCGCTGGTCAATGCATCTTCGTGGAATGTAATGCCGTATGGAACAGTGAGCCTTCTCCAGATTGGAGGATCGATTCCCAAAGGCGTGACCTTAAGCTGGAATATGGTCTTTGGGGGATCAAGTTTCTGTTTCTTTCCGGCCATAACAATACCATTACAGATTGCATCGTTACAAGGTGCAGATTTCTAGCACAGCCATCGGATTACAATAAAATCATGCCGTCTTCTTCCGAATTCCGGTCTGCTTCGGTTTGCTGGCTGTCACTTTCTCAGTTGCCGCTTTAGGAGCAGTTGCTTTTGCTTTCTCCTGCCGTCTCGCCTCGGTGTACTTCTTCAGATTCTCAGGCAGTCCTCTCTTCTTCGCCGCCTTGCTCCTGGCCTTTGTCACAGATTTCGCTGACAGCGCCGTTTTCATGGTGAAACCATATTTCTTCCTGTACTCTTTCTGGTTCATGCCGTGGTCCACCAGATGCTTCTGCGTGAGTTGCTTCATCTCTGCCCCGCATTCGAGACATATTATTTTGTCGTTTTGGATGGAATCGGCAGGTGTGAGTGCTTGGGCTGGCGCCGATTCTTGAGTTTTAGGTAGTTCGATCTCACCCGACTCTGCCCGTTGCATTTCCCGGAGCGTGCTGAAGACCTGGCGAAGCGATGAGCTGATATCGGCGCTGGACATGGGGGTTATTGATACTTGGGTCTGGACGATGTCTGAGGCAATTTCAACGAGTTGTTTGGGCATTGGCGAATCCTTCATAATCGTTTTGTCAGCACAAAGGGTATTTGGGTCGAAAGGTGGACTATAAAGTCAGTCGAGATTATTATAGAAGGGTGTTTGTTAAATGCAATACAAATCAAAACCGAATATGACCATTAGGTTAACAGATATCATGGAGACGACACATGATTGAGCCGATTGAAGACCTTCCTGACAATGTTCTCGGATTTTCAGCAAAAGGCATCGTAACCAAGGCTGATTACGAGACGATCATCATACCCGCAGTTGAAGAAAAGTTTTCGAAATACACGAAGCTGAAATTTCTCTACCACATAGGCGAGGATTTTACCAAATTCGAGACCGGTGCACTCTGGGATGATGCGAAGATTGGCTTCAAGCACCTGACATCATGGGATAGAATAGCAGTGGTAACCGATGTGGACTGGATACGAACAGCGGTGCGGATTTTCGCTTTCTTGCTGCATGGACCTGTCCGTGTATTTCAAGACGCTGAGATTGCCGAGGCCCGTAGCTGGATAAGCGAATAGAAGTGAACCAGTCCCAATATCAAGTCTCCCGTGAGCCTTGAAAGCTCGCCACAGTATCGAACCCATTCTTGAACCGAAACTGCCCGATTTCATACGATTATTTCACCTTGTGGAACGTTCTCTTTAAGCTTTGCGGATTCTTCCATTTTCATCCTCCACGCACAGCCTGGTACTCTTTGTGAAACTGCTACCTTCAGGTCAAGATTGGCAGTAATTCGCTTTTTATAAAGGGGGATTATAATGGGGAGGAATTGGGTATTTCGTGTACCCAATGTAAAGAATTTAACGTGCCGTTTGCTATTCCACAGCTAATATCCATTGATACGAAATAGCCAGTCTTATAACGTTTCTTGACTTCAAATAGCCAACTCATCCAACACCTGCCGTCTCTCGCGACTCGCTTTGCTCGGGTCCAACCTCTTAATAGCAAACGCGTCCCCATTGTCCTCAACCACCTTAAAGACTCGGCCTGCACCGCCTTCACCAATGACATCGATGGACGTGTACGCCGAAAAAACTGTCTTAAATATGAATTTGATTGAAGGATGTGAAATTTCGAGCTCAACCTGCTTAAAGAGGACTGGTCAGACCGTGGTAACCGCATATAAAGGTGGGGACAACTCAAGCAGCAATAATTTCTCGAAGGTCAGAGACAGATGGAAGGCTTGTAAATCTAATCCCGTAGCGGTTTAGAGGATGTAAGAAGTAATCTGATGTATCGGGATCAAGCTGGGTCCCATTTACGATCTCACACTTAAACGGTTTTGTAAAAGGCCGGCTCGCCAGTTTTAGCATGACTTCGCAGGGTGTCTTGACGGGAATGATCGTGTCGTCCAATGGCAAATGAGTGAGAGCCAGACCTGATTGGCTGATATCAATCAAGCGACCTATCACGGCAATGTGCTCTCCGGATTGCAAGAAAAGAGCAACAAGAACCTCTTTTCTTGGAATATATCGCTTATGCGCCCTTTGCTCCATCTGATCACCCTATCACCGATGAAATTGGCTTTCTGCCGCCTTCCAGCTCCTATTGCTTTTTTGAAATTCTCAGGCGAACCTCTCTTCTTCGCTGCCTTGTTTCTCGCCTTGATCAGCGACTTTGCGGAAAGAGGGGTCTTTATCGTGAAACCGAATGGATGTCAGTTTTGGTGAATCTTCATTGATTCGTCAAAGTTGATCTTCCCAGTTTTGGTGGAAAACACGAAACCGAAGTGGGTAGAGGAAATACATCGGGATATGCTGTTGTTAGGCTGCACGAATATCTAAGTCTATGAAATGAAAAGAAATTTTGCGTAAAATCTTTTCCTTGTAAAATCAAAGATATCCGTCAATCCTGTCCGAGATTCGCAAAAGCAGCCCAGGTTGGACTCTTGCTTTTTCGATCTTTTTCATAGAATTTCGTTAAAAGTAAGCTCATAGAGGCAAAAACCCTCAGACGGGCGAGCCGATGACGCCGGCGCCGAGGAAAGTCGTGACTTTTAAGTGCTCGGGTGTTCTGCGGGCTGCGATGAATGGGAAGGGGTGATTGAGGGATTCACAATACGAGAGCACCCTTAGGTTTTTCCCACGCTCATTTTGCTAACATACTTGATCCAGTCACTTCCGTAGTAGCCCTCTGCAACTACGCGAAGAGGATATCCATCCCTCATGGGCAGTGCTTGGCCATTGACCCGGTAGGCAAGGAAAACTCGATTGGCAAGAACATCAGCCACTGGAAACTCTCTTTTGTAGGTGTCTTCTGGCCCTGAATAGAATATTACGTGTGTAACGCCACTTCCCATCACGACCCTACTGAGCAAATCCTTCATGGAAACGCCTTGCCATAGACCGTGATTGGCAAAAAAGCCTGGACAGATCAGGACTACGTTCTTTTCAATGGACGGGAGTGAGAGAATTTCCGAGTAAGTGAGTTGAAGCGGCGTTTTGACTTTCCCCGCAACTCCCAAACGCCATTCCTTCATGTTCACTTCAAAGTCCGTGAGACCCATCGTCCCAAAATCACTTAAGGGAGTGATTTCCAGATTCCTCGTATCCAATGATTTGGGATCTTTGTCGATCAAGGTCTCTCTTTTCGTTCCCTGAGGCAGTATGATTTTCTCGGCGTTCGAGTATGCCCAGCGAATGGGCAACGCCAGAGAGCCCAAAAAGACGCTCATACCAGTTATCAGCTTTAGCAAGGTTTCGAAGAATTCTCTGCGTGTGTCCATGAGTCATCCCTAATTAATTGCCGCCACGTATCATGTTTGGAAACTATCACAAAACTCATTCAGACCCCACCCCAGGGGGTTGAATTCATCCAGGAAATAAGGATAAATTCTCTCTTTCAGCTAGCGAATTAAAAAATCTGAGGAACCGTTTCCATCAACTCCTCTCTGCTCCTCACTACCATATCACACGCCCCTTCAATCATAGCATTCACCACTGCACCGCTGCTCTCCCCGGCGCGCCTGAAATCAGTCCTCACACCGGTGATCTTCTGTTCAGGTCATTTGTGTGCGTAAAAACAGCCGATTTCCCATGCGGTGCCATCGTCATTGTGACACCAAAGAATCTGGACGGAAAGTAGCCTAATCTTTTTGCGGCTGTGATATATTCCACCAACTGACAGCGGCGGAACAAACGGACCTTGCATCAATAATGTTGGGATAAATGCTCACATTGGCCGAATACTTAAAGATCTTCACAGCCATACTGGTCATCGTGAATCCTATTGGCGCATTGCCTTTGTTTGTGACCATGGTCAGCGACCATTCAGAACAGGAGCGTCGTAGGATCGCAAGACTCACGGCCTTTTCGGTAGCCATAGTTTTGGTTGCAGCCTGTGTGTTTGGGGAGGCCTTGCTGCATATTTTCGGTGTTAGCATCGCCTCATTTCGTGTAGGCGGCGGTATCCTGGTCATGCTTATCGCTATAGCTATGTTTCATGCCCAGCTCAGTTGGAGCAAGGCTACACCAGAAGAGACCAAGGAGGCGGAGCAAAAGACGGACATAGCCGTTGTGCCGCTTGCCATACCTCTCTTATCCGGCCCTGGTGCTATCAGTACGGTGATCATTTTTGCCGACCAGTCTTCGGCTTGGGCGCATAAAGGTTTTCTCGTCGCAATTTGTGTGATGGTTGCTGTAACCGTATGGATTTCCCTTCGCATGGCTATACCTATCGGTGCATTGCTTGGAAAGACCGGCATTAACATCGTGACGCGCCTGATGAGCCTGCTCCTTGCGGCCATCGCCGTAGAAATTATTGTCGGCGGTCTAGGTACGCTCCTGCCTGGATTAGTCAAATGATAGGTTGCAGATTCCATCCCCCTTCGCTTCTACCTGCTCTCACATAGTTGCGAGTAAAGTCGGAGTATGAGTCACTATCCTGCCCGGCAAACCGACATCCTGGAATATGATGTTTGCGTGGTCCAAAATAGGTGCGGTAAAACGAGTGGACCAAAATACATGTACGAAAACGGATTGAAAAAATTTTAATTCACACTTGCTGAATTAAAATTTTCGACCTAAAATTTTAATCCGTTGCGATGGGATTAAAATTTTTTTAACTAAATGAGTCGAAATGGATAAATCTCTCTTTACCGGCAATGCCCTTGGCAAGCTTGTTAGAATACAAACCGAAGACGGCGGAGACTGGGCATTCATTCCTGACCCTCTCCCAAGGCAGTGGAAAATTCCGGTTGATCTTTGGCCATATCTTCTGGAGGCACGAGAGGAGTTGGCAAGGTTAGATGGAATTGGCCGCCACATGCTGAATTATGAGTAAATTGATAAACTATTTAAAATTAGCACCCATGGTGAATGGCACGACTGGATTTTATACTGCCTCCGTGCGACAGTCTTCCAGGCTAAAGATTCCATTTCACGGTTTGACGCTCTCGTTTCACTCCGCGACGCCTATATGAGTCGCGTTGCCGGGTGTGGTGGAAGTATAAGGCTCCATAAGATAATTGAGGGTTTGTTTTCTTTCCCGGCTACAACTATCCCAAGGATGGCAAGCCTTTGCAAAATCAGCTATCCGACCTCTAAAAATGATATCAAGATATTAGTCCAAAACGGCATACTTGTGCACGCTGGAATCGAATCGAGACCGAGCTTTTACATTGCACCAGAAATTATGGACATAGCCTATCGGGACCCTACAGAATGATTTGGCATTTTTCGATCATCCAGGGATAGAGTGGGATTAGCTACCCTGCTCGACAAGGCCGGTATCCTGGCCGGTTTTCCCTGGTCCCCACCAGGGCGCTACAGGAAGGCGCAAATCATGGATACGATTTCCGGCAAAGAACTTCTCGAACCTCCTTACAACCTCGATGCATTATTCCGGTTAATTACTGTCTATCTTAAAAATTATCAAAAAAACCAAGAGGAGATGAGCATGAAAAGGGTTCTTACAGCATGTTTGGCAATGGTCTTTGTGTTAACGGTTGCCTTGTCTGCTTTCGCACAACTGCCATACAGAGATGCTATTAAAAAAAAGGTGGATGAGACTGTCACTGCGATAAATAGTGGCAAAACCGCTGTTGAATTCAAAGCCACCGCCAAAGAAGGCCACGAATTCGTATTCATAATGAAGATGGACGGGACCATGCTTGTTCATCCCACGTTGGCCGGCAAAAATATCAAAGCCGACCATGAACAGATGTATAAGGCTGTGAGTAAAGCGGATGCCAATGGGACCTGGGTAACGTATGAGTTTTTCCCAGGCTGGAATCTCAACAGCTACGTCAGGAAGACGAAAGATGAGCTGATCGTGGGATGCGGTATGTAGAATTTGAGTCGCGGGTACCAGCGCACCTCTCTATACCAGGTTGCGTTCAAGCCAAGACGGCTTGCTCCCCCTGAAACTGTCCAGATTGGTCTGATTGGCATTCCCAGTTGCGTTTTGATTGGAATATCGTATGATTTACGGATATTTGGTATTTGAAGAGCTTTTTCGGATGGAACCCGACCCAGAAATGTGGTTCGGCCCCAGTTGGGGGTCAAGTTGCTGCATTATTCAGGTTAAGGAAGAAAATCTGAAAATTGTAAAGTTAAACGCTAGAATGAAATGAATAAAATAAAACGCTATAAACGTCTTCTCAACGTAGAAATGACTTTCAGAAGTGAAAACATGCTTATATGTGTTCAAGGTCTTCTTGTAGCTCTTTTTCTAAAGCGTTTTCGTATTGCTTTTCCCATAAAGGCTCTTTTAATTTCAATATTTCGCAAATTCTTTTCAATGGTTGACTAATTTGAATAATCCCGATAACAATGAGAACGAGTGCAGCAATGATTCCAATTAGCAACTCCTTGATAGTAACTTGGTCTAACGACATGATAATTCCCCCCCCCCAGTTTAATGGAAGAATTAAACGTTAGAATGAAAGATTAAACGCTGTTTAAAGGTTGCATTGAATTTTTCACATCCGCTTCAAGATTTCTGCTTTCTTGTTTTCGTATTCGTCTTGGTCAATTACTTTCTCATCGTAAAGCTTCTTAAGCTGCCGCAAGGAGTTTGCCGCATCTTCGGCGCTTGTCGAGGTTGTCGAATCTTCGTACTCCCCAATACTCATGTTTTTGATTGCGGTTGCCGTCCCTGTTGCATTCAAAGCCTTTTTTAAATCCTGAAACAGTTGGTCGTTTTTGATTTTGCCGTAAACAAAGGCTGTCCCCGTGCCTGAAATCTCAAAATAGAAACCATTCACTTTTCGTCCATCATCCGTAAAACCCGTTGCAGGAATGATTGCAAGGTCGCAAGAATAAGTATCAACAGCATCCCAAGAAAGATACGTCAGCGTATAACCTCGAAATTCGCCGTTCATCTCATCAACTCTTTCGCCGGGGAGATGGGCAGCATTTGCAACCCTTCGTGCAATTGCAAAAGCTTGTTCTTGCGAAAGCTCATAAATTACAGTCGATTTGCTTCCCTCAAAATTAAGCGTGGAGCCGCTATAAGATGCACAGCCAGCCGCAGCAATAACCATAAGCGCGCAAAGAATCTTGAGGTTTCCAATTACACCAATTTTCACGGCGATTCCCCCACGGGTTAGGTTAATGGAGTAACGCCTCCGATTTGAGGCCGATCAAAAAGGGCGGGTAAAGCTGGAGAATGTAGATTCCAGGATAATACAGGCAAAAGTCGTATGCGCAAGGATTTTTTGCAGCTACAGAGGGGCCGCGTGCAAATGAGAGGTGTTCGAGTATGGGTTGAGTGAAGAAAGTCGATTGTAGGACATTCTGGCGATTGTTGCCTGGTGATTGATGGGCTTATGAAATGAGTTTCATACATTGAGACGGTACAAAGTTAACAAGTTGGCAAGAAGGGCTGACTCCCACCAAGCTGGAGCCGATGCGGCTTTGAAGAATTTATTACGTACAGTGGGCGGAGACCGCCGGAAAACACTTATCGCACTTCATATTGGCAATTGCGAATGGCCGGAACGAGATATTTGCAATGAGAGTTACTTCTTGACTTCAATCTCGCTAACGATATCATGTAAGACCAATTGGACATGGTCAATTCATGCCCCTCAGAAAAGCATCCCAGCGGCATTTGACCCGGTGGGCGGCCCGTCTCTCGAATGCTTGGCACTAAAGTTGGCGCATTATTCCGGATTAATCTAATGCCAATCAAGGGTACGGCATAAGAGAACTTCTCGAGACCGTTTCGACAGGTGATTGGGGACCTTTCTCGAATACGAGATGGAACAGATCTAAGAAAGTGGTCCTAGTCCGGCAAAGAGTTTCACCCGCTCTGCCATTCACTCCCTCCCAGCTAGGAGGTGCTCTGATGAGAATTTCAAATATTCTCCACGTAATTGGGTTTACCTGAAGGTTCTCTCCCCTGTGCGTAACAAGATTGATGTTGAGCACTGATGTCGCTGAGGAAGGTGGCGGATTTGAAGTGCCTGTTCGCCCGGCGGGGTTAATTCGTGAGTAGGTCAAAACTATTCGACGAAAGGGAGAAGGAAATGAGAAAACATCAGTCTGATTCAGCTATTGCAACATTGACGCATGATGACAATACGATAACCCTCAGCCCAATTCCGGGGAATGAGAAACATCTTCCCAGTGTCGTTGCTGAGCCGTATTTTAAAGTGTCTGATAAGGGCCTCCTGTTGGAAGGCCTGGAGTTTGACCGCAATTGGAATCTTTTTTTTGTTGATGTTTTGAGCGGCAGTGTATTTAAGCTTACACCGGATAGAAAGTTATCAACTATCGTCGGCGCGGGTAAGCTCGGGGCAGCGGCTGGGCTCGCTTTTCATACAGACGGTCGGATTTTCGTCGCTTCTTTAGGTGATTTCATGGCAGGCGGCGGTGTAGTGGCGATAAAACCTGATGGATCCGGGATGGAGGACATTATTCCGGCGAGCGCAGGTTATTTGGTAGATGATCTGGTGTTTGACGACAACGGCGGCTTTTACTTTACTGACTTCCATGGCAGTGCAACTGAGCCCACAGGCGGAGTTTATTACGCTTCGGCGCCAGATTATAAGAAAATTACTCCTATTTTGCCTAATATGGCCATTGCCAACGGTATTGGCCTGAGTCCCGATGGAAAAACCCTCTGGACGGACGAAACCTCCGGGAACAGGTTGTTCAGGGTGTCGCTGACTGCCCCAACAACTATTGCTCCGTTTGGTACGTCAATACCCTATCGCTTCACCGGCTGTCTCGGCTCCGACTCGATAACCGTCGACAGTGAGGGCAACGTTTATGTGGCGCTTTACGGCCAAGGCCGATTCATGGTGTTCAATGAAAACGGCAACCCAATAGGCCAGATTTTACTTCCCGGCAGAGATAAGGGGCACAATCTGCAGACAACCCATTTGGCTATCAAGCCCGGCGCCAACGACGCTTATGTTGTAACCAACGATGGGGATCTTGGTGAAGGCGCGCAGATATTTACCTGTAACACTTTTGGCAAAGGACAATATTATTTCGGCATTAAATAAGCTTTTTTGTTTGTGCGATGACTCAGCGTTTCTCAAAAGGTTTCTTTAAGCACCCTCACGTGAACGATAGACTCAGGCGAACGTGCATAAAGGAAGTCGATCTCAAAGTCCGCTCCATCATGGAATCAGTGCAGGGGTATCGAAGCCTCAAGAAAAGTGATGACGACATTGAAAGATATCTGTCCTTGGTTGGAAACGATGACAGAGCACATGATTCAATCGATCAACTCGGGACAAAGACAGGGAGGTTTTCATGCGTGCTCCATTCTGTACCCAAGGGGCCATTAAGATCATTCTTCAAAGCACGCCCAGGGTACAAGCTGATTATTGCCGATTTTTCACAGCAGGAAGCCAGAATCATTGCAGGTCTATCCAAGGACCCCAATGCGATCGAGTTATTCAAAGCTGGCAAAGATATTTACCTCGAAGTAGCCAAGGCGTTCGTTGGAGATAGCGGCAAGAATTTGGCAGATTTCAGGAAAGTCGCCAAAACTATCGTCCTGGGCCTGAATTACGGGAGATCGGAATATTCAATCCACCAGGAATTGATCGGAAAGGGCATGCAATTAAGTCTGGATGAGGTGAGATCGTTCACTGTGAGCTACTATAGGATGTTTGAGGGGGTATTTAAATGGAGGCAGGCATCCGTTGCTCAGGCCAGGGCGAGGAAGCAGGTTCGGACAAGGGATCGGCAGGATAATTCATATTCCAGATGATGCGAAAGACAGTTCTTTATTCAATCTTCCAGTTCAGGCAAACGGTGCAGACGGGTTTAAATTGGCGCTGGTTCTGCTCTCCGAAAAGCTGAACGGATTGGACGCTCGTATTGTTCATACCCAGCACGATGAGATAATAGTCGAGGCCAGAGATGCCATAGAGGACCAGGTGAAGTTGATCGTGGAAGACTCTATGGAAGAAGCATTTAAGCAGATTATACCCGTGATTCCGTTTGTGGCGGAGATCAGAATGGCTGAGGCTTGGGGATAAGAGCGATAAGCATTTTTTCGATGAAATTTGGGGCTAACAGTTGCCGTTTCACTTGTGTGTTCTACCGGGAAAATTGTACACTTGTGCACAAGATGTTTTTCGGGCGAAAATGCGATCCCAGCATGCAGTTTGGAGTCATAGAGCAGAAATTGATGCATTATTCCTGGAGAGAATAAGAATTATCGGTCACATCATGGTAGCGTCCGGTTTTTAGGCTCTCCCTTATCGACTGGTTAATCCGGAACCACACTGATGCTCATAGGATGTGAACAAATGGATAGTCGGCAGAAAAGCGGATGGGAGACAGAGGCATTCACTGAAATCTATTTGCAGGTCAGGGACGCTATGCCTACCGCCGGCCTGCAACTGGAGGTCACCCGCAAAATTTTGGAATCGTGGTGTCCCCATGCGGTGAGGATTCTGGATTTAGGATGTGGCGACGGACGAATCGGCCGGATGCTTATAGAGCACTTCCCGAACGTAAATGTGGTGTTTGCCGACTTTTCGGAACCCATGCTCGAAGCAGTTCGAAATAAGACATCGCGTGAAAGCCGGGCATCCGTCATCAAAGCAGATTTCTCTTCACCGGATTGGTTCAATCGTGTCACCGACCAAAAGCCTTTCGACGTTGTAGTATCAGGATTGGCCATTCATCATCAACCCGACCGTCGCAAGAAGGAGTTGTACGGGGAGATCTTTGATGTCCTGAACACGCAGGGTGTTTTTCTCAATCTGGAAATCGTTGCATCGGCTACACCCGCAGGGAAGGCCATTTTCGGCAGCTTTTTCGTGGATAACGTTTACCGCCTCCACAAAGCGGCCAATGGCACCAGGACGAGAGCGCAAATCGAGGAAGAGTACCACAATCGTCCGGACAGAAAAGAAGATATCCTTGCTCCAGTTGACGAGCAGTGCCAGTGGCTCCGTGAGATCGGCTTCGAGGATGTGGACTGCTTTTTCAAGGTTCTTCAGTTGGCTCTATTTGGAGGAAGAAAGACACGATAGTCGTCAGCAGACCGAGGTCTGTAGTCCGAAAATCCCGGGAGGAATGGACCGGTATCGTAATGCCGCAGACAAATATTATGACTAATTACTGGATGAGAAACCATCGGTTTTTCCGGGTTTTGTCAAAAGTGGCTGCCAATAGTTCAACGGGATGGCGGACATCAAAGTTCCCGTCGAAAATTCTACTGCCATACCCCAACTGCATCAAGCAGGATGGACATCCGGCGGCCACCACATCAGGTCGTATTGACCTGGCATCTTCAGTTTTCTGTGCAAGGATTTTCCGAGCGATATCGGGGTGCTTGAAGCTGTATGAACCGGCAGCTCCACAACACCAGTCAGCCCGCGGCATTTCCGCGTATCGCGCACCGGGAAGAGCGACCAACAATTTGCGTGGTTGAGCCGCAATACCCAGACGTCTGTTCAAGTGACATGAGTCGTGATAAGTTACTGTGATTCCCGGTAGAGCTTCCGGCCCCACGCTCAGCTCTGCAACGTCGACGAGATACTCCATTATGTCGAGGCACTTGTTGGCAAAGCGTTCGGCAGCACCACGCCATATCGGATCGTCCCGGAAATCGACCGCATACTCACGCAACGAGTAACCGCAGCTTCCACAGCTTGTAACAATGAAATCAACACCCCGGTCGAGAAAAAAACTCATTGTTGCCATGGCCAGGTGCCTGCTTTCGGCGAGTTCGCCGGCAGCCCTGTGGGGTTGCCCGCAGCACAGGACCGCAGGAGGCACCACAACCTGTACGCCCAGAAGTTTCAGCACTTCCAGGACCGCTATGGCGACGCCGGGGAAGATGGAGTTTGTAAGGCATCCGGGGAAATAACCTATTCTGGATGCGCCGACTTCGTATCCACTCTTTTGCAGCTTCAGCCAATCCATAAAAGTTCGGGAAGGTGACGAAGGAAGCATTTCGACTTTCTGGTGCAATTTTTTCGGTAAAAACTTGGTCGTTCCTGTTCGCCTGCTCAAATCCAGTGTTCCCACTATATATCTGAAGCTCTGCGGATGCGAACATACCTTCAGCATCATCTTGTCTACTAGAGTGAGACCCAGTCGGCTCTGAATGGACTGTTTGACCTCAGCGACCAGTTCATCGACCTTGATCCCGGCGGGACACGCAGCCCTGCACGCCCGGCATCCGAGGCACAAGTCGTTGTAGAGTTTGAGTGTAGGGGTTGGCCCCAGCCGGCCCTCGACAAACTGCCTGGCGAGCCATATCCGCCCTCTTGCGACCATAGGTTCACGGCGGGTCACCTTGTATGTGGGGCAGACGGCGGTGCACCGGCCGCACCTCACGCAACTGTCGGACTGAAAATAGAGTTCGATCAGTCTCTGGTTACCGTGCAGCATCTTCGCCTCTTAAAATGCTTTCCCGGGATTCAGGATATCGTGCGGGTCAAATACCCTCTTGATTCCCTGCATCAACTGCAAAGCCCTCTCACTGTGCTGGAATTTGGAGAGGTGTTTTTTGGCTATACCCACACCGTGCTCTCCGGTGATGGTCCCACCAAGGCTTAAAGCTGCTTGGTAAATTCTATCTTTTATCAGCGGGACCTTCGACGTTTCGGTTTCATTGCGAGGGTCGTAACAGATATGCGGATGCACGTTGCCGTCGCCTGCATGACCAAAGGTCGGCAAAAGCATCCCGTACTCATTTGCTATCGCCTGAATCATGGCCACCATCTCCGGCAGGTGGTTTCGCAGCACCACCGCATCTTCGGGCACTACACAGGGCTTATAGGCAGACATGGCGGCAAAACCCGACCGCCGGCCGGCCCAGATCGCTTCCGCCTCGGCCGAAGAGGAGGCAATCTTGATATCGCGGGCATTGCATTCACGGCATAGTTTGGAGATGATATCGATCTGCCTGTCCACGTCGGAAAGGCTTCCATCCGCTTCGATGAGCAAAATCCCTTCGGCGTCCGTAGGGTAACCGGCATCCATATAGCGCTGGATCAGTTCGATACTGGTTTTGTCAAGCAGTTCCAGCATCGAAGGAACGATCTTGTGATCTATTATTCTGGTCACGGTACGCGAAGCGTCGACAAGGTCATCGAAGGCGCAGATGAGTGTCCGTTTGGCTTCCGGCAACGGCAGCAGCCTGAGAATGATCTCGGTAAATATTCCCAGCGTCCCTTCAGAACCCACCAGCAATTGAGTGAGATTGTATCCGCTCACGTCCTTGGTTGTCTTGCCGCCTGACCGCAGGATCTTGCCGTCGGCCAGGACCGTTTCAAGGCCAAGCACGTAATCTCGCGTAACGCCGTATTTGACTGCTCGCGGTCCGCCGGAATCGAGCGCAACGTTGCCGCCGATCGTGGACATGTTGAGAGCCTGGGGATCCGGAGGATAAAAAAGACCCTCCGCCTCGACGGTCGTTTGCAGGTCCACGGTTATCACGCCAGGTTCACAGGTTGCAGTTAGATTTTCCCGGTCGATTTCAAGAATCTTGTTCATCGACAGGATGTCCAGAACAATCCCTCCATGCAGAGGGATGGTGGCGCCGCACATATTGGTGGCGCTTCCCCGCGCAACCACCGGAATCTTCTCGCGAGCGGCTATCTCCATCACCTTCACGACGTCGTTCCGGCAATACGCGCTCACGACTACGTCTGGGGCATGCCGGTACGTTGAAACATCATATGAATAACAGTTCAAATCTTCCGGCCGGCTGAGCACCTTCGAGGCACCAAGCTTTTCTTCCAGTTCCTTCACCAGCTTTTTTTGCATTTTAATATCTTCCGGACGAAGTGTGTCGTTCATATGGCGGCTGTACAATCCATCTCTAACTTTCCCGCATCGGGACCGGAGTAGCTTCCGCAATCTCCGGAACATCTTTTCCTGCTTTTCGTAGAGTCATGAGGAGCCCGGCCGCCGTCAATAAACAGGCCACCAGGAACACGCTTCCCCCTCTAAACGACCCGGTGTATTCGCGAATGAATCCCATGGCGTAAGGGCCGACGAAGCCGCCGAGATTGCCGATGCTGTTGACCATGGCAATAGCTCCTGCAGCGGCTGTGGCGGTAAGAAAATAGGAAGGGATAGCCCAGAAAGGGCCAAAGGCGCCGTAAATACCCATGACCACAATCGTAAAGAAAAGCATCGACACAGTGACATTGATGTCAGACAGAAACACGCTCCCGGCAAGTCCGAAAGCGCCCACCAGCATACATGCGACCGTATGATAGCGGCGTTCTTCAACCTTGTCCGAATGCCGCCCTATGAGGTACATGGTGAAGAAGCCGAAAATATACGGTATCATGACCAGGAACCCGACGGTTTGATTGCTCATTGTGGCCGACAATGCCTTTACCAGGGTCGGCAGAAACATGGTCACTCCATAAAATCCGCAAATCCAGGTGAAATAAATTGCTGAAAGCGTCAGAACATCCCTGTCGCCCAATGCTTGCAGTACGGTGTAACGCTTGCGCTTCAGCTTTGTGAACCTCTCAACGGCCAGCGACTCCACTAGCCAGGCGCGTTCCTCATCATCCAGCCATCCGGCCTCTTCTGGACTGTTGGCTAAATAGAAAGGAGTGATGATCCCCAGAACAACAGGAGGCACGGCCTCCAGAATGAAGAGCCATTTCCAGCCTGCCCAGCCCAGCCAGGTTATTCCGAGTATATAAGTGGATAACGGGGCCCCCACTATATTGCAGACCGGCAGGGCCATCATGAAAAAAGCGACCGCCTTTGCCTGGTCCCTGGAGCGACACCAGGTACTCAGGTAATAAATGACGCCGGGAAAGAAACTGGCTTCCGCCACGCCCAGAAAGAAGCGGACGATATAGAACTGCATCGGAGTGGAGACCAACGCCGTGAGACTGGAAATAATCCCCCATGTGATCAGGATTCGCGCAATCCAGATCTTTGCTCCGACCTTGGTCATTATCAGATTGCCCGGTATTTCCATGGTGAAATAGCCGACAAAGAAAATACCGGCTCCAAAACCGTAAACCGCATTGCTAAACCCAAGGTCTTTGTTCATCGATAATGCGGCAAAGCCCACATTGACCCTATCCAAAAACGCGACAATGTACAGGAGCCCCAGAAAGGGCATCAGCCGCCAAAAAACCTTCTTTACCGTGCGCTTCTCCAACAAAATGTCATTCATCATCTTGTTCCTCCGCCCGGTAGCGTTCAAGTCCTCGCTGATTATTGTAATGAAGCATCTTGGTTTTTCCCATTTGAGGAATTCAAGCCGTTTAAAAGGTCTCCACGCTTCCTGAAACTATACTTCTAAGATACAAAGGGGCCGCATTGACAACGAAGGTTCGTCTGACCAGTATTTACGCCTCCCCCAAGGTTGTCAAACACAATGTAGATGGATCCGTCTCGAAGGGAGGTCTAACAACCCAGATCAGGTCGCTCTTATGAGCAGTAATTTGAATCTCTTCATCACTGTCTCCTCGAATGGGAGTACCGAGTGGGGGGGAAAACAAAACAATGTGAATCAAAGGATAATACAATCAAAACTCACTGGCGCAAGGATTTTTTGTGCAGCGGTATAGAGGCTGAGTGTAAATAAGGGGTATTCGGGTATGGGTTGAGCGGAGATTGTCTTACCTCCAACAGCGATCATGGTCCGGTATTCGATCGGGGCAAGGGACGCCCCAGTGAGTTAGTCAATTATACGGCTGGCTTGCCGGAATCCGGAGAGGAAAAACAGAAAGGACTGGCCGCCAATTCATTCTCGCGAGCAGTCCTTTTAGATCATCTCATTGAATGAGAGAGGGGATTAAACGGTGCTATTTGACTTTCTCACTGAGAGTCTTGCCTGCTTTGAGCCTGACAAATTTTGACGCCGGAATTTGGATCTTTTCGCCGGTCCGGGGATTGCGGCCTTCACGTTGAGACCTTGTCCCGACGCTGAAAGTCCCGAAACTTACCAGCGTAAACTTATCACCGCCTGATAGCGCACCAGAGATAGCCGCAACAAATCCGTCCACAGCTTCCGCCTTCGTTACCATTGATCAGTTCTTAGCACAGTTCGGGATCTTGCAGCTTTTGACAGTAACTCTTGGACAGGTAGACAGCTGCAAGAGGATTATGTCCCATAACACGATCTTTTACAGCCAGAACCGTTGTCGGAGCCTTCGCATACTTGAAAAAGAGAGAATCATGTCCGACGCAGAGCCCTAACAGGACATTAAAGTCAACTTTCTCATGGTTGAGGAGCTTGGCCTGAAAAATCGGATTACACATGGACTCGTCAGTGCCTACAAACACCATTTCTTCATTTTTAACGTCGATTTTCGCTTTAGAGGTTTTTCCCGCCTTGCAGACGACCGAAATCACTTCAAGCCCGTGAGATTTCAAAATTTTCTCCACGATGACTGCCTCGTGGCTGAGTCCAATGCAAAAGGCAAGTCCCAGACGTCTGAAATTCATCTTTTTCGCAAATTCACAGATCTCCACTACCCGCGGCTTGGTTGGCTGGAGGACATAGGGCTGTTGGTGGCGATTAGCATAGCACTCAGCCTCCTGTATGGAAGCTTGGCGGGCAAACTCACGCACGTCTCGATGCTCGTACTCTTTGTTAGCGGATTCGAGCACCCTTCTTTGTGTTAGAGTAGGACATCCTTTACCGCCTCTACCATCTTTTGTCCGACACGCTCGGATTTTGCCGTCCACATCACACGAAGCACACGCCACGGGGTGATTTTTGCTATCTTTCATGAACATCTCCTTATTCTCGTTTTTTCGATTCTCCATTTCGAATCAGCACGATCTTGATTGTTTCCGATAGACTATTCAACCATTATCTGAATTTCTGTCCGATAATGAACGAAAAGGCACCGAGTCTGCTCCCTCAAAGATTGGCTGGGGTAGGGGCTCGAATTATAGGAACGGTCCATGATGAAATCATTATTGAAGTTCCAGATGAGAAAACGAATAAAGCTGCAGCTATTCTACGGGCTTCCATGATCGAAGCAGGTAAAGCTTTTCTTTCCAGAGTTCCGGTTGAAGTGGAAGTCACGATTGGGGAGACTTGGGCAGAGAAGTAAAATGAGTGGGTGAACCTCCTTTAACGACCCTGATCAACGATAAGATTTGATTTTTGTTTTTGCCATAGGCTTGTATTGATGGTAGAGAGGCTTCTGGAGGAAGGCGCGCATCTTTAACGCGAGTGATCTAAAAAGGAGGGAGAACATGAGTAAGGAAAGAGAAAATCAAGCTATTACGAATTTGCAGAAGATTTCAAAGCATCCGTTGGTTCCTTCTTTTATGAAAGAGGACCTTCACTTGATCTTAACCAGGTTTGTTGAGATGAGGGAGCAACTCGAATCAACGAACCCGCTTCAATAGTAAGAGCGTTCTCGGTAAACGTTTATGGACGAATATGCACCAGTGGCCAAAACAACCCCACCAACACGCACCGGACCACCGCCCACCCGAACGGAAACAGCGGGTCGTTGTTATAGAGATCCGCGCATAGGGAAATGACGAAGACAACTGCGGCAATCAGTAGATAAAGGCCTCCCACCTTAGGGGGCCTTACTCCCCCCGGTAATAAACAAAGATGCTGTGGATGCATCCAAGATTATTACAACCACCGGCAAGAAGTTCACGTGGACTACGGAATAGGTAGGGAACCAGGGTATGTGAGAATTAAAGCCGACGTAGCTATGCGGTAGACCTAGAGCCGCCTGACCGCCGGTTAGTAACCGACGCGTTCGGCGCGGCACAAGCGAGACGTTAGCCTGCCCACTGGCAAAAGGGAAACTCAACACGGCTCTCCTGAACCTTAAGAGACCAGTCCCCCCAAAAGCTCAACGTTTTCGAATCATAATGAGATTCAGTCTTTCCCAGCCAGCTAATTGTTTATGGCAAAAACCGCGCATTCCGAATAAGCAATGCCTCATGCAGGTGTGTCCTGGCTAGCCGATCCGGTGCAGTTCTTGAGCTGATTTTCATTGATAGAGCACCCCCGATCCGGCCCATTAGGAGACGCACGAGACGTTTGAGACTTATTGTGCGGACGTATTCAGAGAAAAAGAGGTATGGGTTGACCGGAGAAAGTCGATTGTAAGCTATCCTGGCGCTTTGTGCGTGGGAAATAAGAGCAAAGTCGGGCGGGCAAGTCGGTTACGGGGAATCAGGCCATTCTGGTTGAGCTTGTTTTTTGGCTGATCGGCAGGATTCATAAAAAGGGACCGAGTATCGCGGAACTTGTTTTTCGGCATTGAGCGGCGGGGATAACCGAGTAAGGATTCAAAATGCGGGGATAGATACGGGGATAGCTGACCGAGGGGAAGCAAAAAGGGCTAACGGCTATTCCGCTAACCCCTTGATTTTGTTGACGCGCCCAGGGTGATTCGAACACCCGACCTACGGATTCGTAGTCCGGCACTCTATCCAGCTGAGCTATGGGCGCATAAAAACCAATTAAAACTTCTAGCAGAAAATCGCCGAGAAAGCAAGCAAGGAAGGCAATTAGGAATTAGGAATGAGGAATCAGGAATGGCAAAAAGGCAATTGACCCCTTCACCCATCAAAGTCTGCCCGACCTGAGGATGGAGACAATCAGCCAGAACCCCAGCAGGGTCGCAACCGCGTAACCGGCAACCCCAAGGATGGCGGTAAGCGTGACGGTCTGGAGGCCGAAAAAGCTGAAGGTGAATTCCAGTATTTTCTGTCCTGAATTTAAAATCAACGCGCCGCCCAGAATCGACGCCGCAATTATGATTCCGACGGTCAGCCGGTTTACGCCTTTTTCGACCTGGGAGAGGACGTCGCCCAGACCGGTGTGTCTGAGTTCGATGCGCTGCCTGCCGGCTGCGGTCTCCCTCAGGATGTCGTTCAAATGTTTAGGGATGTTCCTTGTGTAGCCGCTTAGCTTACGGCTCTCCCGGTCGAGATTCTTAATAAGGCTCTGGGTGTTCAGGCCCCGCTGGAGGAGCTTTTTGGCAAAGGGCTTTGTCACCTCGAGGATGCTAGCGTCACTGCCAAGGATTTTCCCCAGCGCTTCGGTCTGGATGAATGTTTTCAGAAGCAAAAGCAGGTTTCTCGGAAGTTTTATGTGGTGCTTGAGCACAAGGTCCATCAATTGGTCGTAGACGTCTTTTACCGAAATGTGTTGGAGAGACCGGCCGTAGAAAGATTCGCTCATGTCCTTCAAGTCGCTGCGCAATTCAATGAGATCCATCTGCTCGTTTATCAGCCCGGCGTCCATGAGGGCATCCATGATCATGTCGTAGTCGTGTTCGGCATACCCCAGGAAGAGATTGGCGACCTGGCGCATCATCTCTTCGTCCAGATAGCCCGTTATGCCGAAATCCACCAGACTCACCCTTCCGTCGTACATGACAATGGTGTTTCCCGGATGCGGGTCGGCATGGAAAAACCCGTAGATCATGAGCTGGCGTGAAAACGAGCGCAACCCGATCATCGCCACCTCTTTGGGGTCGATCCCGGCGGCCCGGATCTGTTCCACCTGGTCCATTTTCATACCGTCGATGTGTTCCATCACCAGCACGGACTTGGTGGTGTAATCCCAATAGACCCTGGGGATGTAAATCTCTTCTACTTCTTCGAAATTCCTTGCGAACTTTTCGATGCTCCCGGCCTCGATCAGCATATCGAGCTCGCGGGTGATATTGCGCTCGAATTCCCGCACAAGATTGGTCGCGCCTATGAGCCTGCCTATTTCAAACGATCTTTCCGCCTTGTCGGCCAGAAAATACATCAACCGGAGGTCCTCTTTTATCCGGCGATCGATCCCGGGACGGATGATTTTGATCGCAACCTTCTCACCCGTGTGAAGCTTTGCTATATGCACCTGGCCTACGGAGGCGGCGGCCACGGATTTCTCATCGAATTCGGCGAAGATTTCGAGCAAAGGCTTTCCGACTTCCCGTTCGATGACTGCTTTGACCTCGTCGAACGAAACGGGCGGAACCATATCCTGGAGCTTTTTGAATTCAGCAATGTATTCGGGAGGGAAAACGTCGGCCCGGGTGCTCATGAGCTGGCCAAGCTTTACGAAACTCGGCCCGAGCTCTTCCAGCACCAGCCTGATGCGGCGGGCGGAGGGGAACCCGCTGCGCACAAACATTTCACCGTCCGAGACTTCCGGGCGTGGCTTTCTGCCACCAAGCAGCCTTTCCTGAAGGTCTCCAAATCCATGTTTGATAAGGACGCCGCTGATTGTGCCTAACCTTCTGAGTCCCTTTAGTCCATAGAGCCCTTTGGAGATTTTCATTTAATTGTCTCTGTCCCCCCCTTTGGTCCCCATTCCTCAATCATCATTGCTCTTTTCCCGCGATTTTCTTCTTTACTCCGGCCCAGGTTTCGGTCAACAGAAAGGATTTTTCCCATCTTTCGAGGAAAAGAACATACATCTCATAAGGAATGGTAAAAGTCATCTCGTCGGTTCGCATGAATTTTCTCTCGGACGGGTCCCAGCCTCCGAGAACGGCCCTCATTCTGCCCTGTTTGAGATAGCGCAGCGGCCAGGTGACTATGTGACTGCACCCCGCGCCAAAAGGCGAGCTTACCACTTCGAAATCATCGGTGACGAAAGTGGCGAGGGTGCACAAACCCGCCATAACTTCTCCACGGGCAAAGAAAGAGACCACCTCGGGCGCTTCATTCGCTTTAAACATGCCAAGCGGTTTGAATACGCAGAACCTTGCCGGGGCGGCCGGGGTGGAAGCTCATTGAAAAAGCGCCGTGTCACTTCCGGCGAGGAAAGATAACGCTCGCCTTCCATCCTGCCCGGGATGCCCGTCGAGACGTAATGTGCAATGAATTCGAGCTGGGGCCTGTGGAAGCCAAGGTAGAACGAACCGCCTACGCAACCGAAACGCCTGGCCTCGAAATATGCTGCTGACTTTTTCTTTCGGGCGAGCCATATTTTGCCCATCACGCACGACCAGTCACGAAAAAGCGCAGGATAGTCGACCTCGCCCCGCTGTTCCATCTCGGAAGAGAACGCCGGACCCTCCTTTGGCACGAATCCGCTCTCCGGTTCCGTATCGGTATAGAACATGCCGAACGGTTCCTCGGGATATCCAAGAGCTTTCAAAAAAGCGGTTGCCCGATCGCTCATATGATACTCCTTAATCAGCACGATGAACTTTAGAAACATTGAACAAAAACAGGTCCCGCATGATATCTTTAAAAGGCAAAAGGCAAAAGTAAAAAGGCAAGCCTTCGGAAGGCAAAAGGCAAAAGTAAAAAGGCAAAAGGCAGGGGAGAAAGGCAAAAGTCAAAAGTAAGAAGGCAAGCCTTCGGAAGTAAAAAGGCAAAAGTAAAAAGGCAAAAGGCGGGAGAGAAAGCAAAAGGCAAAAGTGAACGCGTGAAGCGAAGGCAAAAGGCACTTTTTTACTTTTACCTTTTTACTTTTGCCTTCCGAAGGTGGAGGACGGGAGAGGACCTTTATTAGCCCGCCCGTCTTGCTCCTCCGCCTTCAGTACACGTTTGCTACCTGTATCGCCAATGACCCGGGACCCACTGTCCATACTGGTTGTAGTGTCCGCGTACCCATACCCTGGCGTGATATGGCGGCGGGGGGCCCGGCGCGCCGTAGTAGACGGGCGCAGGAGCTGGAGGATAGTAATATGGTCCAGGTCCGCAGTAGGGACAGAAAGGTGCAGTCACGATTGCCGCCGCAGTTCCAACAACGGTCGCCGCCACGGCGAACGGAAACAGAAGCGGGTTGCAATAATAGCAGTCTTGGGCATTCGCACTCGTGGTTGACACAACCATGGAAAGGGCCAACCCGATGGATACCAGAATTAAGATTTTTCTCACCTTCATCTCATGCCTCCTGGAGTCAGTCAATAATGCTTTTCGATTCCTTGCGACTGAAATGACGTAGCGACTATTGAATTTGTCTACTTTGGAGGAAGGAAAATTAAAAGGAAGATGAAAAGACCTCAAAGTCCATTATAGTGCTCTGATCCATGTTGAACATTCCGGACATTGAAAGTCACAAACTTGAACCAATAGGGGCCGGAAATCCTGATGATTTCCGCAAACGTATCCAGCCATTGTCCCTTCGTGAAAACAGCCGTGGCGCCCAACCGGTAGCATTCCGACAATTCCTGCCATTCGGTCGAATCCGTCATCACGACAATTTGCAGCCGTTCCAGCACCGGGTCCTCTCTTATCTCCTTGAGCACGTCCCTGCCGCTTAGGCCGGGCATGTAGAGATCCAGCAGAATCAGGTCGGGGTGTTGGGGTTCGTTTCCCTCGTGTTTCCCGCTGCCGCGAAGATAGTCGAGCAGTTCAGAACCGGACCCGAATACCGTCAACGTATGATCCAGTTCGCTTTCAGCCAAAGCGCTCGCTATAAGGAAGCAATCGTCCTGGTCATCGTCAACCATGACAATGGAGACCTTTCGACTTGTTTCCACCATCGTCTCGGCTCCACTCGAACAGGTTTACGGCATGATCTCAAAAGGCACCCGACTTTTTTTCAATTCAATCCGTTTCGGGGACAAGGTCAAAAACTGTGCCCGCTCCCGGCACAGCGGCATAGGAAGCAGAAACCGCTACTCATTCTAAAGAGAAAGCGGAACAACATTTTTATAACATATTAATCAGCTCCTTTTTTGGGTCAAGCCTTTTAGGATTTTCCTGCAAATAAACTATTGACGGACGCAACCGTTTTGTGAGACATAGTTCACAAATTCTATGGGAATTGTTATTTCTCCGAAGAGAAAACTTAATGAAACTGTCAACCAAAGGCCGCTACGGCGTTCGGCTCATGATCGATCTGGCCATTCACGCGGAAGAATCACCGGTCACATTGAGGGATATTGCAGCACGGCAGGAAATCTCCGAGAACTACCTCTCCAATCTTATCCCGCTGCTCAAGAATGCGGGGTTAGTCCATTCGGTTCGCGGTTCCAAGGGTGGGTATACATTGGGGAAGCTGCCCCGGGAGATCACCTTGAAGGACATCCTGCTTGTGCTGGAAGGATCGATGTGCCTGGTAGAATGCACCGAGATACCCCGGCTTTGTCAACGTTCCCCGCGGTGCCTTGCGCGTGAGGTCTGGTCGGAGGTAACCGGGAAAATGCACGAGGCCCTCGAATCATTTACGCTGGAGACGATGAAAAACAGGCAAATTCTCGAAAAGGCGGTGCCGTCTTACGACATCTGAGTTTTTTGACATTCCAGGCAAGGGAGACTCACCAAATGGCGCAGAATGAAAAAAGAGGATGGGGGGCGGAAACGATAGCTTTGCATGGCGGACAGGTTGCCGATCCGAAAACCGGTTCGAGAGCGGTTCCGATATATCAGACTACTTCCTACGTATTTAAGAGCACGGATCATGCGGCGGATCTGTTCGCTTTGAAAGAACTCGGCAATATTTATTCCAGGATTATGAATCCGACCAATGACGTGCTCGAACAACGGATCGCCCAGATCGAAGGTGGAAGCGGAGCGCTCGCCGTCGCAAGCGGCCAGGCGGCTGAAACTCTTGCGCTCCTTGCCATTACGCAACCAGGAGATGAAATTGTTTCCACTGCCAATCTTTACGGCGGGACCTATCAGCTCTTTCATTATACTTTTCCAAAGCTGGGGAGGAGAGTAAAGTTCGCCGATTCCCCAGACCCCGACGCGATCAAAGGGGCACTGACTTCTGCCACGCGGGCAGTCTATGCCGAAACTATTGGAAATCCGAAGCTGAACGTGCCTGATTTTGAGGCAATCGCAAAAATCGCTCACGACGCCGGAATTCCTTTCGTTGTCGATAACACGGTTGGAGTTGGCCTGGTGCGGCCCATCGATTTTGGAGCGGACATCGTCGTTCTTTCCGCGACAAAATTTGTCGGGGGGCACGGGACCTCAATTGGCGGGCTGATCGTGGACTCAGGCAAATTCAACTGGGGAAACGGCAAGTTTGCCGAATTCACCGAACCGGACCCGAGCTATCACGGCCTTAGATTCTGGGACGCTTTCAGGGACTTCCCGGGCCTTGGGAATGTGGCGTTCGTAATGAAGACTCGAGTGCAATGGCTCCGAGACATTGGGCCGGCCCTTAGCCCTTTTAACGCGTTTCTTTTCATCCAGGGACTCGAGACATTGATTTTGAGGCAGGAGCGGCATTCACACAATGCGATGCAAGTGGCAAAGTTTCTGAACGGCCACCCGCTTGTAAGCTGGGTGACATACCCGGGGCTCGATGACAATCCGAACCACCCGATTGCCGGGAAATATCTGAAAGGACATTACGGAGCTTTGGTCGGTTTCGGAATAAAGGGCGGCCTGGAGGCTGGGAAAAAATTCATCAATTCCGTCGAACTGCTTTCACACGTCGCCAACCTCGGGGACGCCAAAAGCCTGGTTATCCATCCCGCTTCCACCACGCATCAGCAACTCACGAGACAGGAGCAGGAAGCGACCGGTGTCACTGATGATTATATACGGCTCTCGATAGGTCTTGAAAACGTTCGGGACATCATCGACGACATAAGCCGGGCACTTGAAAAAAGTACTTAAGGAGAAAATGAAGTGAGTCCCAAAGAGAGCATAGGCATCGTCGAGACCAAATCCTTAACCTTTTCTCCGTCCGGAGGATTTTTGCTGGACTGCGGGCAAAAGCTTGAAAATGTTACTATAGCCTTTGAGACCTATGGGGAACTCGACCGCGAACGAGCCAATGCCATACTGATCGTACATGCCCTTTCGGGTGACGCCAATGCGGCGGGTTTTCACAGGGGTGCAAGGAAACCGGGATGGTGGGACAGCATGATTGGACCCGGGAAAGCCTTCGATACGAATAAATATTTCGTTGTAAGCTCAAACGTTCTGGGAGGATGCATGGGAACGACGGGGCCTTCGAGCATCAACCCCGAGACGGGAAAACCATATGGCCTGAGTTTTCCGCTTATATCGATCCATGATATGGTGAACTGTCAGAAACTTCTGGTGGACCACCTTGGCATAGACAAGCTGCTGTGCGTTGCCGGCGGGTCTATGGGCGGAATGCAGGTGCTCTCATGGCTGAGCCGGTACCCGGACCGTGTTCGCAGCGTTATCCCGATCTCAACGGCGATCAGGCATTCGCCTCAACAGATCGCTTTTAACGAGGTTGGAAGGCAGGCAATTATGGCCGACATCCACTGGAAATCGGGGAATTACTACGGCGGGCCGCCGCCGGCCAGGGGATTATCGGTCGCCAGGATGGTCGGCCACATCACCTATATGAGCGACACCTCCATGCACGAGAAGTTCGGCAGACAGCGTAAGGAGCATATCGAACCCTTCAAGTTCGACCCCGGCTTCCAGGTGGAAGGATACCTGCACTATCACGGCGACAATTTTGTGAAAAGGTTCGATGCCAACTCCTACCTCTACATCACAAAGGCAATGGACAACTTCGATGCCGCTGAGGACCGGTCGCTCCACGAGTTGTTGAGAGGAGCCGATGCGAAGGTCCTTGTGATCGCCTTCAAATCCGACTGGCTCTATCCGGCGTACCAGACCAAGGAAATCGTGAGGGCGTGCAAACTCGCCGGGCTCGAGGCCAGCTATTGCGAAGTCGATTCTACCTATGGGCACGACGCCTTTCTGCTCGAAATAGACGAGGAAACCCATCTGATCTCCCATTTCCTCAAGAAGGTATACAACGGGTACGAGGTGATAAGCGAACATGCCGTCTGAGCCCGACCGGCCGGACCACCGGATCATAGCGGAAATGATTGTCCCCGGCTCCTCGGTCCTGGACCTCGGGTGCGGTACCGGGGAATTGCTCTACCTGCTGATAAAGGACAAGGGGGTCCGCGGCCAGGGCATAGAAATCGACGAACAGGCCATTTACGCTTGCGTGGCCAAAGGTCTGAATGTATTTCACGGTGATATTGACTCCGGTCTTTCAGAGTTCCCCGACAGCTCGTTCGATTATGTAATCCTCAATCAGAGTTTGCAGCAGGTAAGACATGTCGAACCGGTGGTGGAGGATTCCTTGAGGGTGGGGCAAAAGCTGATCGTCGGGTTTCCGAATTTTGCCCATTTAAGCGCGAGGCTTCAGATGTTCTTCAAGGGACGAGCGCCAGTCACGGCCTCCCTGCCCTATCAATGGTATGAAACTCCAAATCTTCACTTTTTGAGTATCTCGGACTTTTTCGTATTCTGCCGTGACAAAAAGATTACTATAGAACGATGCGACTATATCGGTGACAGGGGGCGTATTTCGGTGCTCCCGAATATATTTGCTCAAACAGGCATATTCGTAATTTCCAGGCAAAGATTATGATCAAGGTCATCTTTAAAGACACGGAACGGGAAATAGCCGGCAACATAACCATCCGTAAACTCATAACAGATTTGGGGCTAAATCCGCAAAGCGTTCTGGCTATGAAGGACGGCAAGCTGGTCAATAACGAAACCAGACTTGGAAATCACGGCGAAATCAGGCTGATTTCCGTTATTTCGGGCGGATAGGCAAAAAGGGTCCTGATCGTGGGCGTACATCGCTGCCGCAGATGCGAAGCAGACAGTGTCATCTATATGCGCCAGCACAGACTCGCACTGTGTGACGCTCATTTTATCGAGTGGGTTGAACAGATGACACTCAACTTCATCAAAAAGCATCGGATGTTTGAACCTGAGGACCGGATACTGGTCGCGGTCTCAGGGGGAAAAGACAGTCTGTCGCTTTGGCGGATTCTTTTGAAGCTGGGCTACCAGGCTGACGGATTGTATATCGATCTCGGCATAGATGAAGGAGGCAGCTACTCTAAGAGGTCACGAGACCATGCAATAAAATTTGCCGGGCAAATATCCACCGAAGCCAAGCTGCACGTCGTCGACTTAGCCGGTACATATAGCAAAACAGTGCCTGAAATGGCCGCCCGAAGAAAAGGAGGAAGAAAGAAACTCTGTTCGGTCTGCGGACTGGTGAAACGGCATGAAATGAATCGCGCAGCCCGTGAACTCGGCTACACCGTACTTGCCACGGGCCATAATCTGGATGACGAAGCCGCCGTTTTGTTTGGAAACGTTTTGCGTTGGGAGGCCGAATATCTGGTCAGACAATCGCCCGTACTGCCTCCGGATGGTATGGGCCTGGTCAAGAGGGCAAAACCTCTCGCCAGGTTTTATGAACGCGAAACGGCCGCGTATGCGATCGTAGGCAACATTGATTATATTATTGACGAATGCCCTTTTTCAGTCGGCGCCACAAGTCTTCGTCTGAAAGAAGTTCTCAACTCAATGGAGAACGGCTCTCCCGGCGCCAAGCTGAACTTCTATTTCAGCTTTTTGCGGGCCAAAGAAAACAACATTTTCCCGGGTTACAACCGGCCGGAACTCAGTCTCTGTGAAAAATGCGGTCAGGCGACCGGGGCCGGTGGGCTGTGTGCGTTTTGCCGGCTTATTTAACCTGCACGGAGCGGCAAGTCTCGAGAAGTTTCCAGGTTCCACGCGACGCGAAGGCGCGAAGAAAATGACCATTTCACGGTTTCCCGGCGTCCTCAAAAGCATAAAAAGCTGTTTCTAATTCCTCATTCCAATTCCTACATTGCCTTTCCTAATTGCCTTTATAGATGAGCGGTCTTAATTATTCTAAATGGCTCTGTCTTGGCGCTCTTAGTGGAGACAATATCATGCGCCGAATTGAAAAGGCAGGCAGAGACGGAAGATGTGGAGGTTCGGATGCAACCCGTTTATCTTGATTACAACGCCACGACCCCGATTGACCCCGCCGTGGTTGAAGAACTCCTTCCATATCTCAACGAGGCATTCGGCAATCCCTCCAGCAGCCACCCTTATGGGAAGAAAGCGAAGGAGGCAGTCGATCTGGCCCGAACGAGGGTGGCGGCGCTGCTTGGTTGTGATTCGGAACAGATCGTCTTCACCAGCGGCGGCACCGAATCCAATAACCAGGCCCTCATCGGAGGCGCTTTTGCCAATAGGGACCGGGGAAGACACCTCATTTCCACTGCTGTCGAACATCCTTCCGTTTTGAACCCTCTCCACTGGCTGGAGACGCAGGGCTTCACGGTTGCTTTGTTGCCTGTCGACGAAACCGGTTGGGTCGATCCGGAGACAGTCCGCCTGGCGGTCACGAGCGAAACCATCCTCATCAGCGTCATGCACGCCAATAATGAAGTGGGGACGATCCAGCCGTTGGCCGAAATCGGCATGATCGCGCGTGAAAAAGGGATAATATTTCATACCGATGCGGCCCAGTCGGTGGGGAAGATCCAAACGAAGGTGGACGATCTGCGGGTGGACCTTTTGTCGATAGCCGGCCACAAGATTTATGCCCCTAAAGGAATTGGCGCTCTTTTCATCCGGGACGGCATAAAGATCGATTCGTATATGCATGGCGCCGGACAGGAGGCGGGCCGCCGCGCGGGTACCGAGAATGTTCCTTACATCGTTGCCCTTGGCAAAGCGGCAGTGGTAGCCGAAAAGCGTCTGACCGTGGACAGCGCGCGTATCCTCGGCATGAGAGATTACTTCTACGAAAAACTGCGCGATCGGGTGGATGGGGTTGAATTGAACGGACATTCGACCAATAGGCTCCCAAACACTCTCAACGTAAGTTTTCGCGGGGTGGTCGGGGCCGACCTGCTGGCACAGACCCCTGAAATCGCCGCATCCACCGGATCGGCCTGCCATGAGGGAAGCGGTGAGTTGTCCGGGGTGCTCAAGGCCATGGGCACATCAGCCGAACAAGGATTCGGCGCGGTGCGCCTAAGCATCGGCAGGCCCACTACAGTTGAAGAGATAGACCGTGCAGTCGATGTTCTTGTCGAGAGGATAAGAACGATTCGGGCTGCCAGGCGCTGAATGCTCGATAATAAGGAGTAAGGAGGAACGACATGGGAATGATATTTGAGGATAACAGTTTGAGTATCGGCCGGACGCCGCTTGTCAGAATCAACCGGATCACCTCCGGGCTGCCCGGGATTGTGTTGGCGAAAATCGAAGGGCGCAATCCCTCCTATTCGGTGAAGTGCAGGATCGGATCTTCCATGATCTGGGCCGCCGAGGCGCAGGGGAAGCTTAAACGAGGCAGCCGGGAGGTGACTGTAATCGAACCGACCAGCGGCAACACGGGCATCGCCCTCGCATATGTTTGCGCAGCCAGGCAGTATCCACTGGTTCTGACAATGCCCGAGACCATGTCCCTCGAACGCAGGCGAATGCTCAAAGCATACGGGGCAGAGTTGATATTGACCGAAGGCCCGAAGGGCATGCCCGGCGCGATTGCCAAGGCCGAAGAGATCGTTGCGGGAGACCCGGGGAAGTACTACATGCCGCAGCAGTTCAATAACCCCGCCAATCCGGAAATCCATTTCAAGACCACCGGTCCCGAGATTTGGGAAGATACCGACGGCAAAATCGATATCTTTGTATCCGGGATAGGAACAGGCGGGACTATCACCGGTGTGAACCGGTATATCAAGGGATCAAAAGGAAGGGCCATCCGGTCGATTGCCGTAGAGCCGATTCATTCACCCGTTTTGACCGCCATCCGCAACGGAGAGCCTCCCAAGCCGGGACCTCACAAAATTCAGGGCATCGGCGCCGGATTCAAACCCGAGGTGCTGGACCTGAGTTTGGTAGACGAAATAGCTACGGTGTCAAATGACGAGTCCGTTGAAATGGCAAGGCGTCTGCACAGGGAGGAAGGGATTACCTGCGGAATCTCAAGCGGCGCAGCCATGGCAGCGGCTGTCAGGACGGCGTCTCTTCCGGGAAACAAGGGTAAAATAATCGTCGTCATCCTTCCCGATTCAGGTGAGCGTTATCTGTCCACCGTGTTGTTCGAGGGGATCGACGCTTGAAGCGAAGGCAAAGTGCAAAAATAAAGAGGCAAAAGTGATCGATGCGGCCCGGAAAAGTGCAGGATCGATCCTTTTCCTGATGGAAGAAAGATGAAAGAAAAAGTTGGATTCATGGGATTGGGAATCATGGGTTACGCCATGGCGTTCAATATTGCCAAAGCCGGATACCCGCTGACTGTTTACAACCGCACCCAGAAGGATTTGGGAAAACTGCGGAGTCTTGGCGTTAAAACCGCCGCTACTCCAAAATCTTTGGGAGCGGTTTCCGATGTGGTCATTTCCATGGTTACCGGTCCGGAAGCCATTGATAACCTCCTCTGGGATGAAGAGGGAGTCGCTCAGACTTTTGACCGCGATAAAACATACATCAATATGAGCTCTGTATCTCCAAGGTTCACGAAAGACCTTGGACAAAGACTCGCTCCGTCCGGAGTCTGCTTCATAGATGCGCCTGTTTCCGGATCCAAGAAGCCTGCTGAAGATGCAGCCCTGATGATTCTGGCGGCAGGAGCAAAGGACTGTGTGGAGAAGCTGACACCTTTATTGAGCACGATGGGAAAGCAAGTTGTCTATTGCGGTGAAATCGGCCAGGGGTCAATGATGAAAATGGCCAATAACCTTCTCCTGGCCCTTATGATCGAAGGTTTGTCAGAGACTTTGAATTTTGGGAAAAAGGGCGGACTGGCTGAAGAGGCCCTTCTTGAAGTCATACTCGACGGACCGTTGGCCTGTTCGATCTTCCAGATAAAATGCCGGGCGCTGGCGGCAGCCTGCTACGATCCCGATTTCCCATTGAAGCATGCAACCAAGGACCTCAGATTCGTCATCGATACTGCATATGAGATCGGGGCGCCGGTGCCGGTCGGACAGGCCCTGCTTCAACTGTTCAGCACAGGGATCAACAAGGATTGGGGTAATTTGGACGTCTGTGCAATTATAAAAGTTTTGGAAGACATGTGCACGGCATGAGAGGCGCGATTTAGCTTCGCTCACTCGCATATTCGCATGGAAGCCCTTCAAACGCCGAGGAATTCGAAATTGCCGAGTACGCAGCACGGGCACTTCTCATCTCTTTGGATCTTCATTGGCTCGAATGAGCAGTTCCAGACATCGGCATGGAAGAGGCATGGATCGGCCGGGTGCGACCCCACCAGGATGCGCAGGGCAATCGTCGCCTGGAGCGATGCAATTGCGGCAACTGCTGCGTTCAGTATGCCCGCCGTCTCGCAGGTGGGCGCCGTGCCGGGATCGGGCGGACTCGGAATAACACATCTCAGGCAGGGACCGATGCCCGGCAGAACCGGCATCACCATGCCCGCCGTGCCGACTACGCCCGCGTACACCCAAGGCTTCCCCAGTTTTATACATACATCGTTTATAACATAACGGGTCTCGAAATTGTCCGTGCCGTCCAGGACAAGGTCCGCGTCCAAAAACAGCGATTCGGCGTTTTGCTTCGTAACGTCGACCGCCAGCGATTCCACGTAAACGGTGGAATTGATCGCCCGCAGGCGCCGCGCAGCAGCGTCGGCCTTGAAAACATTCGCCGCCGCGTCGGCCTCGTCGAAAAGGACCTGCCGGTGAATATTGTGCAATTCCACGATGTCGCGGTCTGCGATTCTAAGCCTGCCTAGCCCTGCCCTTGCCAGCAGATCGGCCAGAAAACCGCCGAGTCCTCCGCACCCTACGATAAAAACGGTGCTCTCAGCCAGTTTGAGCTGTCCCGCACCGCCTATTTCGGGCAGGATTTGCTGCCGGACATAACGATTCTTAACTGCCATTTTCAACTCGATGCTGGGGCCTTTGTTGTCAACAGAAAATACTATTCGTTCAACGCCTTTTCGATCCAACCTCCTCCAAGCAGCCGGTCGCCGCTGTAAAAGACCGCCGCCTGTCCGGGCGTAACGGCCGGAAGTGGACAATCGAACAGTACGCGTACCTTGTCCGGCCCGACTTGCTCAACGGTTGCCAAAACAGGGGTCTGATTGTAGCGAGCCTGCACGGAACAGCGAAGTCGTTTGAATTTCTGCTTCAAAGCGTGCCAGCGTACACCTGTGGCGATCAGCCCCTGAGAGATCAATCCTTCTTTTCTCGTCGTGAGAAAGACAGCCCCACTTTCCGGATCGATCGATTTTACCCATGCAGGGGATCCCAAGGCAACTCCAAGTCCTCGCCTCTGGCCGATTGTGAATCGGTGAATCCCATCATGGCTCCCCAGTGACCTGCCTTCTTCATCGAGGAAGCGTCCCGGAGTCGATTCTTCATTAAACCGTTGCCGCAGGGCCTCCGGGTAGGCGGTCCCCTTTGCGGAGAAGCAGGCGTCCTGGCTTTCTTCCCGGTCTGCGTTGTCCAGGCCTATGCGTCGCGCCAGGTCCCGGACGGCGTCCTTTGCATACACACCGATCGGGAATAATACAGACGAAAGCTTATCGGGGGATATCGAAAAGAGAAAATAGGACTGGTCCTTTCGGATGTCGGCGCCACGCTTGAGAAAAACCTGGCCGTTCTTTCCGACGCCGATGCGGGCATAATGGCCCGTCGCTATTTTCTCCGCCCTGAGCTTTTTGGCATAATCGAGAAGGACCCCAAACTTTATATACTCGTTGCAGATGACACATGGATTGGGGGTGCGCCCTCGGCGGTATTCCTGCCAACCGGGCAGCAGGACGGTTCGCTCGAAGTCCCGTCTGCAATCCAGTAGATGGTGATCTATTCCGAGGCGGGCCGCGACCGCCCCAGCCTGGGAAACGGCATCGGTCCCGCCGCATGTGAGGCCGTCGGAAGGCCCTTGACATGTCTGCAGTTGGAGGGTCACCCCAATGACCTCAAACCCCTGCTCAAGGAGCAGGGCAGCCGCGACACTCGAGTCAACCCCGCCGCTCATGGCCGCCACAATGCGTCCCCCGGACCCGCTTTTCATTTCTCCTTGTACCTTTCGTTTCTTCAACACTACGCAACGATAGTATATATAATTGATTTGGAAAAGGCTCGAACCGAAAGGAACAATGACGGCGGGCTCGGGCTCGCAAGTATGCAGGAAAGGACCCGCTTCTCCGGCGGTTCCCTTGTGATTGAATCGGCGGCACGTCAAGGGACCACGATTCGCGCCAGTTGGCAGGACATCGAACGAGACCTCGATGAATAGCCGCCGGGGACCGGCAGGGCAGCAGACGGAATCGAGGCGTCTTAAAGCTGTTGGCCCAAAGTGAAGTAAAAAGTGGCCCCGGCGCCTGGTTCAGCCTCGGCCCAAATACGCCCCCCGTGTTTGCGAATGATTTTTTGAACGGTGGCAAGACCTACGCCTGTACCCGGAAAATCCCCCGCTTCATGAAGCCTTTGGAAAGGCGCGAAGAGTCTTTCCGCAAGCTTCATATCAAACCCGGCGCCGTTGTCCCGGACGAAATAGACAGCAGGTCCGTCCCCATCCGGCATCGTTCCCATCTCGATCCGCGCTGCAGCCTTTTTGGATGAAAATTTAGAAGCGTTGCCAAGCAGGTTTTCAAGGACCGTACGAAGAAGACCCGGATCACAGTTGGCCGATATCCCGCCGGCAATTACAAACTCGACGTTTCTGTCCAGATCTCCGGATTGAAGGTCCGACACCACTTGTCGGGCCAGGTCGGACAGATTGACGATATCTCTTTTCGCCGGCGTGCGCGCTGCCCTGGAAAGGGACAGTAAGTCTTCCAACATCTCGCCCATGCGGGCTGCTGACGATTTGGCGCGCCTGATATAGTCCCTGCTTTTCTCATCGAGTCCCTCGGAGATCCTGTTCTCCGCCATCTCGACGAACATCGTGATTTTGCGAATGGGGGCCCTGAGATCGTGCGAAATCGCGCTGGTAAAGCCCTCCATCTCGCTATTCAAAAAGGCGAGATCTTCGTTGGCAATTTGCAGTTTCTTGTTGGCATTCTTGAGTTCGTCATTGGATCTAATCAGTTCGTCCGTGCGCTCTTCAACCCGCCGCTCCAGGTCCTGGTAAAGCTGCATGTTTTCCATGGCGACTGAAGTCGTGTCCGCAAGGGCCTGAAGCACCCTGACCACCTCGGCAGGAGGATTGCACTTCTCAGCCCAGTAGTTGCCAATCGCCCCGATGGGGTCCGCCGTCCGGATGGGCACCATCACGAGACTTTTTACAAAAGTGGGTTTATAGGCATCGGCAGGAATTCTTTCATCCGCGTAAATATCCGGGATCACCGCAGCCTGGCGGTTAAGCATAGACCATCCGCTGATGCAAACGGACATCGGGAATCGCTGCCCCTTCCAGAGAGGGCTTATGGCGTATTCCTCAGCGTAGTAGCATGAATCCCCTTCCCGCAGAACAAATGTTGCTCCATCGGCGCCCGTGAGTTCCCGCGCAGCATGACGGACGATCTCCATTATGGCGTCCAGGCTTCGGGCAAGCGAGAGGCGCTGTACTACCTCCACCAGGCGGCCCATTGCTTCATTATAGGGCACGAACTTTGCCCGGGGCTGCCCCTGCACTTCTTCATCGTCCTCAAAAATCAGGATATTCGGAATATTTGCCATTGTTGGATTCCCCATTTGTGTTCTTAAGCGCTCCTCTTTACATGGGCTATTCGAAATCGTAAATACATGATTTGCAGTATTAGGAGCTAATTGAAAAAGTATTTTGAAGACATACAATGTAAGCATATGGGGTGAATCGTCTCGAATTTTTTAAAAAGTTTTGAGGAGGACGAATGGAAGCGGAGAACGTGCGGCGCGCCCTGGAACTGATAAAGGGCCAGGAAGAGGAGCCGATCAACCGTTGCGAAGTCAGCGTTGAAGGCAGGCAGGATGTCGACCTCCTCGACGCCTATTCGAGGGCTGTCATAACTGTAGTCGATTCGATCGCACCGGCGGTGGTGGGTATAAGCGCCACGTCTGACGGGCAAGCGGGGCGCGGCGGCTCAGGCTCCGGGGTTATCATCACCCCTGATGGCTATATCCTGACCAACGACCATGTGGTGCGGGGCGCAAAGCGCCTGACCGCAACCTTCAGGGACGGAACCAGCTTCGATGCGGATTTGATCGGCACAGACCCAGCCACCGACCTGGCTCTGGTCCGGGCGGGCGGATCGAAACTTCCGCATGCCACGATCGGAGACTCCTCGGCCTTGCGGGTGGGGCAACTCGTAATCGCCATAGGAAATCCCTTCGGCTTCCAGTCGACTGTTTCCACCGGTGTGGTGAGCGCACTAGGCAGGGCGCTCAGGAGCGCCGATGGACGCCTCATAGAGAACATCATCCAGCACACTGCGCCTCTCAACCCAGGCAATTCAGGAGGCCCGCTCGTCGATTCAAGAGGACACGTGGTCGGGGTCAATACCGCCATAATAGCCATCGCGCAAGGGATAGGCTTCTCCATTCCTTCTGATACTGTAAAGTGGGTGGTGTCTCAACTGTTGACGCTCGGAAGAGTGAGGCGCGGGCATTTGGGGATATCCGCTCAACAGCGCCCCCTTGCGCGGCGGCTGGTGCGTTTTTACCAGTTGAACGCCGAAATCGGCGTCGAGGTCATGGCGGTAGCGCCGCAAAGCCCCGCCTCAATGGGGGGGATTCGGGAAGGCGATATCATCGTGGCCATAGACGGGCATGAGGTGGCCAGTGTGGATCACATTCACAGGTTTCTGGCTGAGTGGCCCGTCGGAAACGCAGTAAAGATCACCGTCATTCGCGGACAGGACCGCATAGATCTCGAGGTTGTCCCGGTTGAGGCGGCGTCTTCATAGGCAGAAGATCATGCTTGCGATGAACTTTTCGAGGCGGACAGAAAAGTAACCTCAACAAGTCCTGAAAGAGATTTTCCGCATTGGACCTTCGGCCTTGTTTGCTGTTAATGTCTTCCGGAACAAGGAAAACCTGAATTCAGTTGAACTATGTCGTTACGAGGCAAGGGCGGGACGTGAGCAGAAAGACACCCGGCAAAAAGCGTAAACAGTCAATTCAAGCAATCGCAACGGACCTTGATCTCTCGCCAAATGTGAAATTTTCCGCCGGTTTACTGCTAACGTTCGTCGCTTGCTCTTTCAGCCTCTTTGCTTTTTCAATCTGGCTTCCGGAGTCCGCTTTCGGCTGGCTGAATGAGAACACCGCTCGCATGGCCGCTTATTGTCTCAACATTGTTGGAATGCACCCTGTCCTCAATGGGCTAACTCTAAGCCAGGATGGTTTTGCGGTTAGAATTATAACCGAATGCTCAACTCTCTATATGGCCATCCTGTTCCTTTCCTTTGTTGCAGCCTACCCGGCCGGCCGGCGGCAAAAGTTAATAGGGCTGCCCCTCGGAATTGCGGTGCTCCATGCCGGAAACATCCTGCGCATCGCGGTGATATTTGTCATTGGAATTAAAAGCCGCAGTTCGTTTGAGCTTGTCCATGTATATCTTGGACAGGTGCTCATGGTTCTCTTTGTTTTGACTGTCTGCCTGGCCTGGCTAAATATGTGCCTGGAGCCTGCCTTTCCAAAACACGAACTTCTCACTTTTCTGCTCCGATTTCTCGCTTTCAGCAGCATTCCCTTTCTGTTGTGGCTTCCCCTGAACAAAGAATATGTGAAGCTCGCCGACCAGGTCGCAACCGGGATATTTTCGGTTTTCGGCTACAGGTTTGCGATGGAACACCAGCATGCAATCTATTACCAGACTTTCAACGTAGTGACCCTTATCGGGCTCGTTCTTGCCACGAGAACTCAGTCTTTGGCGGAAAAGCTCAAGATGCTCGCGATCGGTGAGGCGGCCATTTTTGCTTTGCATATCCTTTTCCGGGTCTGCAATGTATTGATAGCGGCCTTTCACAATGAACCCGCTGAGAGGATCGGTACCGGGATAACTATATGCGGTCAATATATTTTGCCGGTAGCTCTCTGGCTGGTTATGGTTCGAAAGAAAAACGGATGAATAAGGACACTAAATCCAGGCTGGGAGGTGTTCGGAGTTCAAACTAAGGATTTACCGGACCTAACGAATTCAAACGGAAGGCGCTGAAGCGATTCATTTTTCAGTCTTCATCGCCTCTTCAACCAACTCCACCAAAGAGGCGATTTTCTCTTTGGGTTTTCTTTCGACAAATTGTTCCCATTTTTGCTGCGGAAGCATCTTCCTAAGGTACGCTTCAACCGGGAAGAAAGGCTGCCAGCAAAATACGATCCGATGACACGGCAGGTCCCCGGCTTCCTGCAGGCAGTATGTCAAAGGCGCCTCGCCGCCAAGCCTGGGGCACCTAATCCAAAGCTGTTCGTCGGATTTCATATGTTCTATTCCCATTCCACACCGCTATTCTTCGTCGCAGAGTCGCAAGGACACAGAGGAATTGAAATGAAATCTCCGCGCCCCGCGTCTCTGCTTCGAGAAGTTGGCGGTGGGACCGCCTGCCGGGGTTGCCAAGCCCACACGAGAAACTTTCCATGGTTTCAGGGTGTCCCGAAGGGACGTGCAAAACTGCTTCGAGAAGTTCCACGGCACACACAAACCTCTTGGCGCTCCGTGGCCCGGACACAAGTGCTCCCTCACAAACGATCGGGCGCCGGACCGTAGGGTTATCAGTCCTCAGTCCTCAGTCCTCAGTAAAGTCTTCATGGTTTCGGAAAATTTTCGATCGACTTCAGCGCCCGCTGTATCTCATCGTCACTAAGCTGGTGCTGAGTGAGCTTCCCCGACAAAAACGCATCGTAGGCAGACAGATCTATTATTCCATGGCCGCTGAAATTGAAAAGGATCACCTTTTCCTTCCCTTCCTGTTTGGCTCTTTCGGCTTCCTGGACCACGGCCGCTATTACGTGATTGGTCTCCGGAGCGGGTATCACACCTTCGGCCCTTGCCCATTTTACCCCCGCACTGAAAGTCTCGATCTGGTCATAGGCCCTCGCCTCGACGATTCCCTCCCTTACGAGATGGGAAACTATAGGGGCCATTCCATGATACCTCAACCCTCCGGCGTGGATCGATTCGGGTAAAAAGTCGTGGCCAAGCGTGTGCATGGGCAGAAGAGGCGTGGTCATGGCTGTATCCCCGAAGTCGTATGCAAATGGACCACGGGTCAGAGTCGGGCAGGACGCAGGCTCGGCTGCAACCACGGACAACTTTTTCCCGTGGATTTTATCCCGCACGAAGGGAAGCGAAATTCCGGCAAAGTTGCTGCCTCCGCCCGCACATCCCATTACCACGTCAGGGTATTCGCCTATTTGTGCAAGCTGTTTGTGGGCCTCGAGGCCAATAATCGTTTGATGGAGCAGCACGTGATTAAGAACACTGCCAAGAGAGTAACGGGAATCCTTGTTTCCGACCGCGTCCTCGATCGCTTCGCTTATAGCGATCCCGAGGCTCCCGGGGGAGTCGGGATTTTCCGCCAAAATCTTTCGTCCTGCGTTTGTCCTGTCGCTCGGACTCGGAATGCACTCGGCCCCCCAGGTGGCCATCATTAGATGGCGGTAGGGCTTTTGCTGAAAGCTGATCTTAACCATGAAGACCCTGAGCTCCAGGCCAAACATCGCACAAGCCATGCTGAGGGCGCTTCCCCATTGCCCTGCGCCGGTTTCGGTCGACAGCCGCTTAATGCCGAAAGCCTTGTTGTAATAAGCCTGGGCGATCGCAGTATTAGGCTTGTGGGACCCCGGCGGACTTGCACCTTCGTACTTGTAGTAAATCTTTACGGGCGCCCCCAGGAGTTTTTCAAAGTTGAGAGCACGGCAAAGCGGCGTGGGACGCCATAGGAGATATTTTTCGAGCACCGGTTCGGGGATGTCTATCCATCGGTCCGTCGCCACTTCCTGCTCAATCAGATTCATCGGAAAAATTGGGGCAAGGTCCTCGGGCCCCACCGGTTTGCCCGTTCCGGGATGCAGCGGAGGAAGCATCGGCGTAGGCAAGTCGGACAGGACGTTGTACCATTGCCTCGGAATTTCATTATCTGCCAGAATGACCTTTCTTTGCTCCATTTCTTGTTGTCCTCCCTGTCTATTTAGTTTGAAATCTAAGCGGCCCGGAAGGTAAAAAAAGGCCGCGACGCCAGGTTTATACGTTTGAACCTGGCCCCACGGCCCTTTATTATGAACATCAGGACTTATGTGGACAGGCTCACCTCGAAGCCCGCCACCACCACACCATTTGAGAATTCCCGGAAATGGCCGCCACTGCGTATTCCTTTCATTATCAATTCACCAATTAATACAATAAAAAGGGCCGATGTCAAGGAAACTTTGGCAAAGCGAACCGAGGATTCAGGGATTGAAGAATTTTGGATGCCCCACGTTGGCAGTTTCCGAAATTCAGGCGGCTCCGCCCGCCCTCCACCTGGCCGAAAAGAACCCGTCCACCTCATGTTTATGGGGCCAGGAACGATAGTAGGGTCCCGATATCATTCCCCGGCAGGCGTAAGGCAGATTTTCGGCCACCGGCTCCGGCGTGAATTGAGGGTTCGATTGACTCAAATGTTCGGCAACCGATTCGTTTTCATCCCGAAATACGGTGCAGGTCGCATAAACCATTACACCGCCCGGTTTTACGAACTGCGCTGCATGAGCGATCATTTCCTTCTGTATCTGCGACAGCCGGTAAGAGTCCTTTACGTGCGTGCGCCATTTGATATCCGGCTTCCGCCGCAATGTCCCCAGACCCGTGCAGGGGGCATCGAGCAAAACCCGGTCAAAAAGGCCGACGGACTCAGGCCTGAGCGCAAGGACGTCTTCGGAAATCGTACTAATTATCGTCAGGCCCTGCCTTTTGGCGTTTTTTTGCGCCTCTTCGAGTTTCCAGGCCGATCTGTCGACGCTCAGCACTTCACCCTCGTTTTTCATCAGAATGGCAATGTGCGCAGATTTGACGCCCAAACCGGAGCAAAGATCGAGAACGCGTTCGCCCGGCCTGGGATCGAGCAGGAGGGAAATTATTTGTGAGGATTCGTCCTGTGCCTGCAGCCACCCCTCCAGGAAAGCGGCCGTCAGGGTCATGTCCCGCCTGGGAGATTTTACGCGCAGAGCGCCTTCAAGCATGGGTGAAGGCGCTGAATCGATCTGCTGTAACTTCAAAGATTGGACGGCCTCTTCAGGTGAAGCCTTTAAGGTATTGACCCGGAACACCGCGGGAGCGACTCGATTGTTCGACTCGCAAAAGAGCCCGGCTTCCTCCAGGCCCATCTCATCTATGAGCTTGCGTACCAGCCAAATCGGATGTGACGTCATCACCGCCAGATACACTGCGGGGTCCTTACGCGGGTCAGGCCAGTTCCAACCGGCAGGCGGACCGGCCACCCTGCCTCTTCTGGCCGCTTCGCGCAAAATTGCGTTTATGAACCTGATAACATGGGGAGGTTGACTTGTCTTGGCGATCTCGACTGAATCGTTCACGGCTGCGTGATCCGGTATGCGGTCGAGAAGCAGGACCTGGTACAGGGCCAGTCTCAGGAGCACCCGAACCGCAGGATCGATCCTGGTGGGCTTAGTCCTGCTAAGCTCATCGATGTGCCAGTCCAGACGCCCCTGCCAGCGCACAACACCGTATACCAGTTCGGTGAGAAGCGCCCGGTCGCGGGCATCAAGATTAGAGTGACGTTCCAGGGTGGTCCGGATCAACCGGTCGGGATGGGCCGCCTTCTGCTCGAGGTGCAGCAGGATCTGATAAGCAAGGACGCGTGTAACCATAAAATAGTGAGCAGTGGGCAATGAACAGTGAGCAGCGAAAAATGTTTTTACTTTTTACTTTTTAGTTTTGCCTTCACGAAGTTAATCCTGCCTTAAGAGGACTGACTTCAGCACGGATTCGACCCGATCCATCGCGACCTGCGTATTCAGACACGGTCCGAAAGGCCGTTGGTTAAAAATACCGTAAACGGGCAGCGGAGTCGTGTCCTGGATACCACTGGTAAGGTCCCGCTCGCATGCAACGGCTATAATCAGATCGGGGCGGGTATCGATGACGATCCTGCGCGCGATTGTTCCTCCGGTGGCGACCGCTATGTGCACGCCGTATTTTTCCGCGAGCGCCAGAAGGTCTTTTATGCTGCACTTGCCACAACGTTTACAATTTTCAACCCGATGGGTGATCTTGACTTCGCAGTCTTTGTTTTGCAGGCAGTGCGGCATCAGGAGCAGTATGGAACGCGGCGGCTTGCCGTTGCGACACTGGGCTAAAACGAGCTCATTGTTTACGGCGACAAACGAGTGCTGGACCTGCTCGCGGCGAAAGCCTGCCAGCCTGCCAAGGCCGACCAGGATCGGCAACAGCAACTTGATAGCGACACTGCGGAGCCGCCGCGAAAAAGAAACGTCGCGACCAAGCGCGAAAACCACCGCCAGCAGTCCCAGGCTTCCGATCAGGACGGCGCCGGCCACAGCGGTAATTATCGCCATTATAAGCGGGAGATGGACCGAAATCCGGCTAAAACCGTAATAAGGCACTACGTAGAGGAGGATCAGAGCAGCGGTTGCTATGATCCCGAAAAGTGCGACAAGAGATATTACGATCCGCTTTTCGTCAACTGCGGAAGGAGGGTTGAAACCGGAGATCACTTCTTCCTGGCGACCAGGAGCAGGCATTGCTTGCCATTCGTCTGTGGCGGCGGCAGGAGCGGGCCTTGCCTGCGATTCGTTTCGCGTTTTTTCCACTTGAGTCATTCCAGAAAAGAACCTCTGGATATCGGCCTTCCGCGGGTGAATTCATACGCCCGCATACGCCGCTGTCCTTCCATTTGAAGCTCACCGATACAAAGAGATCGCCCGCAGCTTCCGGCAACGATCAGGCCGCATTCCGCAATGCCGGCTACCTCGCCCCCCGCTCCTTTTGAATCCCAGGAAAATGAGGAAGCCCCAAAGCATTTGACCCTCTTTCCTCCCAGCATGCACCATGCACCCGGCGCCGGATCGAAGGCCCGAATTTTGTTTATAATATTTTTTGCCGGAGATTTCCAATCAATCCGAAGCTCCTCTTTCTGAATCGGAGGGGCCAAGGTAGCCAGAGCGTCATCTTGTTTCCGGGCTGCAAGCCGTCCGGCAGTCCAATCTCGAAGGGTGTTGGCCAACAACTCGGCGCCTTCTGTGGCAAGAGTTTCGTAAACCTCCCCGAATGTATCCGCGGGACCGAGAGCAATCTCTTTTTGCGAAAGCACCGGGCCTGTATCCATCCCAGCGTCGAGAAGCATTATTGAGATGCCTGTCACACCTTCCCCCGCCAGTATAGCCCGCTGGATAGGAGCAGCCCCTCTGTACCGAGGCAAAAGAGACCCGTGGAGGTTCAAGGTCCCGAGAGGAAAAGTGTCGAGGAAAGATTGAGGAACAATCTGTCCGAAAGCCACTACGACAGCGCACTCCGCGCCGCAACTCCGGATTTTTTCGATAACTTCGTCGTCGTTGATGCGGTTGGGCTGATATACTGGAATCCCGGCATCGAACGCCAAGGTTTTGACGGGCGATTCATGGACCTTTAGGCCCCTGCCGCTCGGTCGGTCGGGCTGAGTGATTACGAGGCGAACTCCGGCCTTGCAATCAATCAGTTTTCGCAGGGACCGCACGGCGAAATCCGGGGTCCCGAGAAATACTAGGTCAGGCACGGCTGCGCTTCTTCCCCTTCCTCCTTGAGCTTCTTTCTCCACTTTCTTTTGAAAATGTCCCTGGCAACCAGGCTTATCCGGTCGATAAATAATTTTCCTTCCAGGTGATCCATTTCATGCTGGAGCGCAATCGCAAGCAGCCCGTCAGCGGCTACTTCCGTCTCTTCGCCACGCCGGTTAAGCCCTCGCACGACAACCTCCTCATGGCGAGTTACCTTCGCATAATATTCGGGCACGCTAAGGCAACCCTCCTCGGACGCCGTTTTGCCTTGAGCGCTTACCATCTCGGGATTTATGAGCACGATCAGTTCGGATTCCTCGCGCTGAATATCAATAACGAGCACACTGAGCGGGCGGCCGACCTGGTTTGCCGCCAGACCGATTCCCGGCGCGTTGTACATTGTCTCTATCATATCGTCTATGAGGCGCTGAATACCATCATCAATATTTTTGACGCGTTCGGCCTTTTGACGCAATACCGGGTCAGGGTACGTACAAATGGGAAGGGTCGGCATTTTTAACATATCCTCAATTAGATTTAACTTGAGTTGTTATTGTAAATTGTTGGACCTCCAGTTTCAACGGCATCTTAAAGTGTTTTGGGAACTACTGCATAATCTCTAAGCGAAATCAGGCATTAGGAATGAGTGGTTTAAATGCGAAATTTCGGATTTAACCGCGTGAAGGCTCAATTCTGTCCACCCTTGCGGCACGAATCGTGCTTCCCTGCTTGCGTGCTGATCGATCCAAACTGAAAACTAGATACTCGAAACCAAAAACTCCAGAAGGATTGCCCCTTGATTTACAGGAACGGCTCCGCCGAAAGTCCGCAAATAAGCGTCATAATCCCCGCCAAGAACGAGGCGCAGGGAATAAGATCGATAATAGCCAGAGTCCGCGAAACCCTTGACAATACCAACTTCAGCTATGAAATCATCGTAGTGGATGACGGATCTGCCGATGCAACCGCAGAGAAGGCCCACGAGGCCGGGGCGACAGTACTGTGCCATCCGTACAACATCGGAAACGGGGCAGCTATAAAAACCGGCATCCGGTATTCGAGGGGCGGCTGGCTTGTGATGCTCGATGCTGACGGCCAGCATCCGCCGGAAGAGATTCCCGCTCTTTTGGAGATGCTGGAAAAATACCATATGGTCGTCGGAGCGCGCAGTTCTGATTCAGATGCGAGTTTTCACCGAAGCCTGGCCAACCGGATCTACAACAAATTTGCCTCATATGTGTGTGGCCGTCCAATTTTGGACCTCACATCAGGCTTTCGTGCGATCAGGGCAGGCGCTGCAAAGGAATTCATTACCCTTCTTCCCAATACCTTTTCCTATCCTTCGACGATAACCCTGGCCACGGTACGCTCAGGCTACAGCCTCGCTTACTATCCGATAAAAAGCCCAAGGCGCACGGCAGGCACCAAAAGCAAAATCAAGCTTCTGAAGGACGGATCGCGCTTCTTTTTGATCATTTTCAAAATATCCACATTGTTTTCGCCGATGAAGATTTTCCTTCCGGCCAGTCTGTTCACCTTTCTGGTTGGAGTCGGCTATGGCCTCTTCAAAATTTTTATGCTTGACGGCCGATACGGTCCTACCTCCCAAATGCTCGTTGTATTCGCCGTCCTGATCTTTTTGATCGGGCTCGTATCCGAACAGATTACCCAATTGCGGTACGACCGCAGCATTCCTTTTGCCGGCCAGAAGCAAAAGAGATACACTGGTCCGGACAGGCGAATGGAATCGGAGGGATTGTTGGAGGACCCGCTGGCGGCCGAACCGCACCCGGGATCGCCCCTCAAAGCCTTGACCGCTCGGAAGTGATTCCGCGCCTACAATAGAGTCTACTGACTTTCTGCTTACTGTTCCAGCGAATCGCCCAACGCCTGTGCGCATCTCCCGGCGCCCGTTTTTCTTTTTCGTCTTTGCTTTCATCTATGCCAATGATTAATAATCTGCTTAGTCTGCAGATTGGTAAACAATGGTAACCTTACAGAGCCACTCCGATTAATTGCATCAGGATGTTTTCATTGAAAAAAGCGACGAGATTGGTAAAATAGATCTGGACTGGGGTGCCCGTATATAGAATAATACGGGCCTTCGGTTCAAAATCCCCCTCCCTGCCTGGAGAGGGGGGAAGGTTGTATTATCTTAGTCGCCGGGGCAATAAAATCCCCGGCGTTTGCTTGGATGGGAACAGGATGCTACAAAAAGCACTAAATGTTCAGCCCGGCCGTGAGATTCTTGAAAAACCGGCATACGGCGGAGTTGCCCCCTTTAGCAGCCTGGTGGATCGACAAATTATCAGCAAAGCGGATTTTGAAAGCATCATTACTGAGTCAAATGGGGCAATTAGACGGACCGAGGAGCTGATATTAAATCTGGGCGTCCCGAAACATGAAATTCTGCTTTGCCTTAGCGAACGTTACTGCCTTCCCTTCGTAGAGTTCGACGAGAACCTGCCGGCGACTGCCGCAATTTTAGAGCGCCTCGATCTGGAAGAACTTAAGCGAGATCTTTGGTTCCCGCTCTCAGTGGGGGAGGCGGAGGCCAGGGTCGCAGCATTCGATCCGGGCGACCCAGAACTCCAAAACAAGATAAAAGGGTCTCTGGGGGTCCTCTCGCTCCGCTTCATCCTGGCCCTCCCAAGCGACATCACCCGCATGGTTGAGCACTACCAGGATATAAACCCAGGTTTCCCCCCGGCCGCCGGAAGGACGCCTCTCGCTCAGCTTCGCACCAGGCTTGCAGCCGACCGGACGATCCTTGCCTGGTATAGAACTTCGATGGCAAAGGGAAGAACCGGTCTTGCGCTTGTCCGAACGGGGATTTCATTCATTGCCATCAGTCTCACTCTGCTGAGGATTTTCGGAATCGGCTACCTGACCATCATGGAGGCGCCTCTTCTGCTGATTGGGCTGATTATGGCCGTGGAAGGCGTCAGTTGGTATCTGCCGGCGAGGAAGCTGGAACCAAGAGAGACTCACTATGCGCCTACACGTTCAACCTTCGGGACCACCATTCCCGAGTTGAAATCGTCGGAAGAAGGTCCCGTGATTACGCGGTCTGAGCCGGTGCAGGACGCAGAACAGCTTCGGACAAGATGGAACAGGCTCTCTCCGGTTATGCGGCGCAGGTTCTTTGCAATCGATAGGACCGACCTTGCTGAAGAGAGGACATTCCTTGCGGTCTACCGGACAAAGATGGCAAGGGCCAGGACCGGCCTTGCGTTCACCAGGACAGGCATCTCCTGTGTCGGCCTCGGGACCCTCCTTATAAGGCAATTTCCTCCGGGCCTGTGGTCGATCTTTTATGGAGCTCTGATCCTCACGGGCCTTGTAATGTTTCTGGAGGGGGCCGGGTGGTATTTTCCAGGACGGCGGGCAGGAAAAGAAAGTCTAAGGACCATACGCCAAATTGAGGAAAGCACATCCATATGGGATTTCATGTTCCGAGCTTTCAGCCGGCTCGATGACCTCCCGCCCAAACTGTCGATTAAGGGTACACATGCCCCTGGAATCTGGGGTACCACCGGCCTCGCCCTGGAACGGACGCTTCTTGCCGAAAGGCGAAACGTAAAGTCAAGGCTCAGGACTACAATGGCAAGGTCAAGAACGGGCCTGTCATTTATCCGGACTGGAACGAGCATCTTTTCAGTCGGTCTGGGACTGTTTGTCTATTTTGGCTGGGGCAACATTTTATGGACGCTTTTCGATTTCCTGCTGATGCTCGCCGGCCTCTTTCTCATCGCCGACGGACTCTACTGGTACATATCCGCCGAGCGAACCAAAAGACAACTCCCCTATTGCTTCGAAGACCTTGAGATCCGGATGCCTGATTTTGGAAAGCCGACCATGTCGTGGAAAAAGGTAATATTTAGTTATGAAGACAATGAATGCCGTGGCTGAATCTATAAGCAGTTTTGAGCCCCTTATCGATTGGGGAATCCTGAACGAGGGGGAACTGCGCTCGGCAGGGGAAGCAGCCGGGGCAAGGGACGTTGAATTAGAGGAGATACTGCGCTTCGATCGCGGCATTCCGCGCCGGAAACTGCTCGAAGCCCTTGCCGCGCATTACGCGTGCGACTGGGTAGAGTACGATGAAAGACTTCCGGTGCCTCCCGGTCTTCTTGCCGGGCTGGATGCAGAGAAACTGTGCGCCAGCCTTTGGTTTCCAGTCGCGTTGGACGAAGCCGACAACACAGTGACCGTAGCTGCCCGAAATCCGCGCGACCCCATTATGATGGAGGAGGTAGGACGCTGCTTCGAGGCTAAGAAGTTTGAGTTCCATGTTGCCCTCGCTCGAGACATTTCCTATTTCATACAGGATTTCCTCAACTCCGATCCCGAACATCTTGTTGGAAACGAAAGAACTGCACTGGCGCTCTGGCGTAATACGATGGCTCGATGGAGAACGAAACTGGCCAGCTACAGGACGGATTTCGCCAGTGTCAGGACCTACTTGAGCCTTCTGCGTGGCGGGCTTACGCTGATGATAATCGGAAGAACGCTTCTGCGCAGCGGCAAGGCAATCGATCTTGCCACGGTCTACTGGATAATGATCGCTATAGGCCTGACGCTGATTCTCATTGGACTGCTCAATTATCACAGGATCAGAAAATCCATTTTCCGCCCTCCCAGGCATGGGACGCTTGTGGAAGTGACGGCGGCTAGCCTGTACTTCCTGGAAGGCTACCAGTTCGTCGAAAAGGAAAGACCCCACGGCCAAGAGGGGAATACTATGCTGGCCAGGCTTTTGGATAGTGTCTATCGCACAGAGACGGTTATTGAGCCATCATATGACAATAAGCCGAGATCAAAGCTGGCGCATGAGAGAAACCTTTATGCAGCGCAACGGACCATAGCCGGATGCTACCGCGCCATTTATTCCCGCGGCAGGACAGGCCTTTCCTTCATTCGAACAGGGGTTTCCTTTGCGAGCGTAGGGATAGGCCTGGTTGAATATTTCGGCTTAAGCATGTTGAACATGGTAGATGCATTCATAATCATGGCTGGTGTGCTGATGATTATTGACGGCATATTATGGTCATGGCCGGTTAGAAAAGAAAACTACGAAGCGCTGAAATGCTCGGTGTCATTCTGAATCTGATAAAACTGATGGACATCGAGGAAATTGCCGGAGAGATGGCGGACTCCGGATATAAGATTCATTGGGAAATTTGATCTATGAAGATAGTCCATAAAATAATGGTGGCCAATCTAGTCAACCTCCTGTTTATAGCGGTGACCGGCTTTTTTGCCTATCGCAGCCTGGATCAAGTGCTGACAAAATTGAAATTCGTGGAAATTGCCGATGACCTCAATTCATCTTTTCTCGAGATGCGGCTGGCTGAGAAAAATTTTTTCCTGTACGGAGACACATCGACGCTACCTGAAATCGAAATAAGAATAAGCTCCGTCTTCAATACCATCGAGAAGTCCAGGCCCGATATCCTTCGAGCAATCGGACGGGATAAAATAAAGCTTCTGGAGTCGAGCCTCGCAAATTACCGGCGGGCCCTCGAGAATGCGAAAGTTGGCGACACTGCTGTGCAGGCCAAAGTTCGGGAGGCAGGCCAAAGGTTGGGAGAATTTACCAGGTATGTCACCACAAGCGAGAGAGGAGAAGTGAGCAAAATTATCGCGGACTCCGGAAAGCGGCTTTCTCTTTCCCTCGTGTTAATCCTGCTTACCGCTGTCGGCATCACTCACCTTTTCTCCTTCAGAGTTCTAAAATCTCTAAAAACAATAGAAAAAGCAACTCACTCCATATCCGATGGCGATTTCAGCAAAATAGAGCCGAGCACATCACGGGATGAATGCGGCATGGCTATTTCCGCGCTCATTTCAATGGCTCAGGAACTGCGTAACCGGGAAGAGCAGGTCCTCGAGGCAAGAAAACTGGCATCGATCGGAATACTTATTGCCGGCGTGGCGCACGAGGTCGGCAACCCTTTGAATAACATCTCGATGATGGCCCAAAACCTTATAGAACTCTACGATAGCATGAGCCGGGACGAACATATCGAATATATGAAAAGAATAGAGGAAGAAACAGAGCGGATTCAACGGATAGTAAAAGATCTGCTCGATTTCGCCAGACCAAAAAAACCGGACCTAGTGGCAACCTGCATTAACGACGTGGTCCACAAAAGCATGCGGCTCGTCCAGAACATGATTTGTATTTGCAATGTCGATGCAGAACTCGATCTGCGAGACGATCTGCCTTCAGTCTATATAGATGAACACCAGATCCAGGGGGTTTTGATCAACCTGCTCACCAACGCGCTTCACGCTTCATCGCCGGGAGACCGGCTGCGCCTTTCAAGCCGCTTCAATCCTTCAAACAATCGTGTGGAAGTGGAGGTGGAGGACACCGGGAAAGGAATAGCCCCCGAAATGCTGCCGCACATATTCGATCCTTTCTTCACCACCAAGGGCACAAGCGGAACCGGACTGGGTTTATTTGTCAGTTATGGGATCATTAAGAGTCACAAGGGAGACATGAGAGTTAAAAGTGAGGTGGGGGCAGGGACCTGTTTCACAATTGAACTGCCGGTTTGCAGCCAAATCGAAAGGAGCGAAAAATGTCTGGTCGCAGGGTCATAGTAATTGACGACGAACGGATTGTTGGGCAAATGATCAAAGCTTCCATGGAGCCGGACGGCTACACGGTGGAAACTTTTTTGAATGCGGAACCTGCGTTCACAAGGTTAAGGGAGGAAAAATTCGACGTGGTGATCACCGACCTCAAGATGAAGGGCATCGATGGGATGGATGTTCTGAGGACGATCAAGACCGCATACCCTGAAGTCAAGGTCATAATGATAACCGCTTTTGCGAGTCTGGACTCTGCGGTGGAAGCCATGAAAAGCAAGGTGGACGGCTTTTTTGCCAAACCTGTTAAGATAAAAGAACTAAAAGAATGCGTCCTGAAGCTTTTAGATGCCACTGACGCGACGGTGGCCTAGAGGCGGTGTGTGCGTGAGCCCGGGATATCTGCACCAACGGACTGGTGCCGAACCTCCGTCTATGGAGTAGCAAGCCCTTTGCGCAACAGGGAGTCCCGGCTAATCATCCCTTTGAATTTGCCTTCCCAATCCAGCACCGGCAGCCGCTTTATCGAGCGTTCGAGCATCATACTATTTCACTACCTTAATCGTCCGACCCAAAGCCCAAGGAAGACCAACGCAATTCCAATGAGGTTGTTGGACAAAAAGTTTGCCGCCGTAGGGAGATAAGTGCCTGCACGCATCGTATTGGCAGTTTCCATGGCAAAACTGGAGAAGGTGGTCAATCCTCCCAGATAGCCGGTGATGAAAAAAAGGCGTGCCGAAGGGTTCATGACGTTCAAGCCCCGTTCCGCCAGCGCAATTGAGAGGCCGATCAGGAAGCAGCCGGAGAGATTAACGATCAGGGTCCCCCAGGGAAACCCGCTTCCAAAGAGCTTAGCGGCAAGAAGCGATACGCCGTAGCGGGAGACCGCGCCAAGGGCCCCGCCAACCATGACCAGAAAAGCTTTCATCATCCATCCATCAGGGGGCGGCGAGCCACCGAGGCGCCGCAGGGCAGGATGCACTCCCCGCCTCCACTATGCGCTTGATTCTTGCCCTGCTTTGCATTAGAGTTCTCCATATCATTGGCGCTTTTAACCTACCACAGGGGGAAGTCCATGGTACAGGACATTCGCGAAATCGAACTAAGAAGAATCAGCCCAAATCTGCGAATAGTCTACACGGCCGAAAGCATCGAAGAAATTGAACGAGGCATAAGAAGCCGGGGTCAACAGGAACCAATCCACATTTGTTTCGAGCACGATTCATTCCGAATTCTTGACGGAGAAAAGCGCTGGAGGGCTTGTAAAAGGCTGGGGATCAAAAGGATCAGGGCCATTATAAGCTGAAGCGCCAGGGGCGTGTATATCCAACCGTTGGGAGTATTCTCACATAGCGAGAGCGGGAGTTGCGTTCTCTAGTCTCATTTTGCTCGTCATAGCCTTATCTTATGGCAATTGAGTGCTCCTTGTATCCTACTTGCTTATTACCGGAATTGCTTTCGCTCCTTCCAGTTCCAGCCAGGCCAGGAACAGAAACCGTTTTATATTGATTTGAATTTGAGTGGACCCCATCTTGGTCCGCAGGGCAGGCGGGTAGTATATCTTGATGCCCTTTGTTTCGGCGCTCAGATATTTGTCGCGCTCAATGAAAACAGGTTCGCCTATAAAAGCTCTTGGAACGTAACTGCCAGTTACGTGTTTTGAGGAACAGGCTCATCCCCCCATGGCAGGTTCCAGGCTCATCTCTATAGTTATGGAGTTGCAACGCCTGGAAATGTAATCTACCGCTCTGTCGCCGATCTTGAACATATCGAACTCCATTTATTTCACTCTTATTTATGTCTATGTGTATAGGTCCGTCTTACTGAATTACAGCCTTCAGCACATTAGACCATTCTTGTTAAAACCCAGCTTGTATTTGCGAAGCTTTCTCAACAGAGTGGTTCGATGGATTCCCAGAGCAGCGGAAGCCTGACTAAGGTTCCCATTGTACTGCTCCATCACCTGGGACAGGACCTTCTTTTCAAAACAATCCATGGCGCACTTATAGTCACCATCCATGACAACTGGAGTTTTTTCCGGAACCGGCAGTAACATGCCCAGTTCATCAAGCACATGATCTCTGCTAATTCTCATATCATCGCACAGAATAACCAGACGTTCCATCACGTTGCTCAGTTCGCGCACATTTCCAGGCCAGTGATAATCGGTCAGCGCCTGCACAGCGGATGGCGTCAAAATCCTGTGCACCTTGTAGCGGTCTGACAAGTTCTTCATAAAGTGGTTGGCAAGGGCGTAAATATCTTCGGGACGCTCCTTAAGAGACGGAATATTAATAGGGACCACATTCAGTCTATAAAAAAGGTCCTCACGAAATTTACCAACTGCAACCAGGTCCTTGAGGCAACGATTCGACGCGGCAATAAATCTCACATCCACTTGCTCGGGAATGGTGCTCCCGAGGCGATATATTTCTTTTTCCTCGATGACTTTGAGCAGCTTGGCCTGTCCGCTTAATGAAACCTCGCTGATCTCATCGAGAAAGACAGTCCCTCCTGCTGCCGCCTGCAAAAAACCCGGTTTTCCTGCCCTGAGCGCCCCCGTAAAAGAGCCTCCCCTGTATCCGAATAATTCCGATTCGAACAGGTTCTCGGGGATGGTCGACATGTTGACTTTAATGAAGGGCTTGCTTCTTCTGGAACTGAACTGGTGAATTACTGTGGCGACGACCCCTTTACCAACCCCGGACTCGCCCTGAATCAATACGGTTGCATCCATGGCAGCAACTTGCACGGAGCGTAGAAAGACCTTCTGCATAACCTTGCTCGCCGCCACCATATTATCCATTGGGGTGAAGGAACGTGTCCTGTGTTCGCCGTATTGGGGCGCCTTATTGCAAAGTTCTTTTGGGTAAACAGAAGTTACAATATAGATCACATCCCCGGCCTGGTTGAATATGGGACTGCCTGTTACAACCACGTTTTTTGAAGTGCGAAATATTTTTTGTGGGATGGTCATGGGCGCTTTGTTTTTGAGAACAAGCAAGGAAACGGATCGATCGAAAAACTTGTTCGTTTCCAGGTCGTGCATATGCCGGCCAATGACTTCCCGTTCTTCGATTTCGGTGAGTTTCTCGTATACCCGATTTACACCCAGAGTCACAGGGGAACCGTCCGTCAGATAGAGGGCCGTCCCGCCGGAGCTTGCGAGTTCCTTTCCATCCTCGTTAAGGAGTTCCTTGAACTGGATCATCGTCGGTCCTTAGAATAGATAAAAATCAGGGAGGGTAGAATAATACTACAAAACTTGACAAAGCAATGCTTTTTATTATTCTACCGCAAGCTGCCGGGAAAAACAATTTCCAATCCGGTGTGCAATACCGCACTCGAAATGCTGTGCAAAGTTGCACAGCGCGATGAATTTTCAACCACTGAAAATACCTGAAAGTAATTCGCAATCAAGTAAAACAGCTTCTAATCACTTAAGATAAGCCCATAATTACAATAGCTTGACGTTAAAACACATCTCATTCGTTTCTCGGGATTTATCGACTCATGGATTTGGCACTCTCTGTGCTGTTACTGAATGGCATCCTACAATTGCTGGTAAGTATGCCACGCGCGGTGAACCATCAACCGGGAAGGAGAGTTCAATGAGCTTGTTAGGCCCTGTCTTTAAGCGTGAACCCGGCGGAAGGCAGCCCTACATTCCTCTGGGGCCCTTTCATGTAAGATTTCCATTCATCCATTATCGTTTTGAAACTGCGGATTATATTCAAGGCTTGATCATGTGTGCCGTATGTCTCGGAATCATACCCGTTTTGACCGAATACCTGGGGATGCCGTTCGACATAGCCATAACGATCGTTATTCTAAACGGCTTTCTTTACTGTTGGCACGCCCACCTGGGGGACCCTGTCGTACCGGGGTGGATTACCCCGGCCATCCCCCTGCTGCTCGCCTGGCTGAAAACGTATCCGGAAGGCGTTCCTCGGATGCATGCGCTGATAGCTTTCGAGTTTGAGCTGGGGCTTCTCTCTCTTCTTCTTGGGGCCACGGGTCTGGCCAAGAAGTTCGTGGAACTTGTCCCTGATGCTTTGAAGGCCGGAATTCTGCTCGGAGCCGGAATCGCGGCCGTGAGGCTGGTTTTTGAAAAGGGAGGCCGTTTTGATACTTATCCCTGGACGATCACCATCGCAATCGGTTTGTGTTTCTTTCTTTTGTTTTCCAATCTCTTTAAATCGTTACGCACCAAGAACAAGGCCTTGAGCTACCTGGCAGACCTTGGACTTCTGCCTGCTTTGTTGCTTGCCATAGTCATTGCACCGATTTTCAAGGAACTGCCGTGGCCCAACATTGAATGGGGATTTACTGTTCCGAATTTTACCACTCTTTTTAAAGAGTGGACTCCTTTTTCGTCCAGAATCGGGTTCCCGGCATTCAGCCTCTACATGACAGCCTTTCCCCTCGTCGTCGCAACATACATTGTACTTTTCGGCGAGCTGATTCAGGCGGAGGCCCTTGTCGATGAAGCAAGGGAATTTCGCCACGGTGATGAGGACGTTCATTTCGACCCAAACCGCAACAACATTATCGTCGGCATGAGAAACGTAACCATGTCGATGATAGCGCCGGACCTATCAATGTGCGGTCCGATGTGGGCCGCGATGCAGGTGGTGGAGTGCGAACGGTACAAGAACGGCCGGGAGGCAATGGACAGTCTTTTCGGCGGTATGGCTTCTTTCCGCCTGGGGACCTTCACCGGCTACTTCCTCGCGCCCATAGTCACGCTGGTAAAACCGATCCTGCCCATAGCGCTCTCCCTGACCATGCTGATCCAGGGCTATGTTGCCGTAAGGGTTGGGATTCTAAAAGCCAGGACGTTCAACGATCTGGGGGTGGCCGGAGTGGTCGGCGCGGTGCTCGTCTCCCGTGGAGCGGGTTATGCGTTCGGTGTCGGGATCGTCCTTTGCGCCCTTATTTATGGCAGGGATTTCTTCCGCAGATGGAGCATATACGATAAGGCCAAGGACCCCGTTTTTAATGCGAAAATTTCGGCTGAGTAGGTGATGGTTTAAAGGAGTTTCCCGTTACTGCTAATCATTTCGATCTCGAGTTCATTTAATTGGAACCATAGGAGAAAAGATAATGGCTCTCATGACAGGCTACCAGTACGAAGAGAGTTTGCGCAAGTTGAACATGAAGGTTTACCTGATGGGTGAACTGGTGAAGAGCCCGGTTGACCATCCCATCATTCGACCCTCCATGAATTCAGTCAAACTTACATACGATCTCGCCCAGGACCCTGAGCATGACGATCTCATGACTGCAACGTCCCATCTGAACGGCGCCAGGATCAATCGATTCTGTCATCTGCACAGGAGCACCGATGACCTGGTTAGAAAGGTAAAAATGCAGCGCCTTTTAGGGCAAAAATCCGGGGCATGCTTCCAGAGGTGTGTCGGAATGGACGCGATCAACGCCGTGGACAGCGTCACGTTCGAGATGGACCGGAAGTTGGGCACGCAATACCACGAACGTTTCAACAATTTCCTTCTCATGATGCAGGAACAAGACCTGACAGTGGACGGCGCCATGACGGACCCAAAGGGTGACCGCGGACTTCCTCCCCACAAACAGGCAGATCCCGATCTTTACGTGCGCATTGTGGAGAGGAAAGCCGACGGAATTATCGTTTGCGGTGCGAAAGCGCACCAGACAGGCGCGGTCAACTCACACTGGATCCTGGTCATGCCCACGATGACCATGGCCAAAGAGGATGCCGATTATGCCGTCTCATTCGTTGCCCCGGCCGACGCAGACGGGGTCTTCTACGTTTATGGCCGTCAATCCTGCGATACCCGCAAGTTGGAAGGCAGCGAGATAGATGTGGGCAACAGCCATTTCGGTGGACACGAGGCCCTGATGGTCTTCGATAACGTATTCATCCCATGGGAAAATGTTTTCATGGCTGGAGAGTACGAGTTCAGCGGCGCCCTGGTCGAGCGTTTCGCCGGATACCATCGGCAGAGCTATGGTGGGTGCAAGGTCGGCGTAGGTGACGTGCTTATCGGCGCAACGGCGCTGGCCGCCGAATACAATGGAGCGATGAAGGCTTCGCACGTAAAAGACAAGCTTATTGAAATGATGCATCTCAACGAGACTCTTTATGCCTGCGGTATCGCATGCTCGGCGGAAGGCAACAAAACGGCCTCTGGGAACTACCTGATAAACATGCTGCTGGCCAACGTCTGCAAGCAGAACGTTACGCGTTTCCCGTACGAAATTGCCCGCCTGGCCGAGGACATTGCCGGCGGCCTCATGGTTACCATGGCCTCTGAAAAAGACTTGAAACACCCGGAAATCGGCAAAGTGGTTGAGAAGTATTTCCGGGGTGTAGCTTCGGTCCCGACCGAACACAGGATGCGCATCCTGAGGCTCATCGAAAACATCACGTTGGGCACCGCGGCTGTTGGCTACCGCACTGAATCGATGCACGGAGCCGGGTCGCCTCAGGCTCAGCGGATCATGATCTCCCGGCAGGGTAATCTCGATCACAAGAAGAGCCTCGCAAAGCAGCTCGCCGGGATTAAGGAATAACGGCGCAGGGGCAACTGTTGTTGCCCGAAACCTCTAAGAATCTTTTGAGTGGAGGGATCCCCATGAAATGGCATGATTACTACGAGCAGCACCTGACGACCGCTCCGGAGGGGGTGAGAGCAATAAAATCCGGCGACCGAGTGGTGATATCTCATGCCTGCGGCGAACCGACTTCTGTGGTTGATGCAATGGTGGACCGCGCAGGTGAATTGAAGGATGTAGAGATCGTCCACATGGTCTCGATGGGTAGAGCGCGTTATTGCCTGCCGGAATATGCAGGGTCTTTCCGGCACAACTCGTTGTTCGTAGGAGCATCGAGCCGTGAAGCAGTCAATGAAGGTCGAGCCGATTACACGCCATCCTTTTTCAGCGAGATCCCAAAGCTTTTCAGAGAAGATATACTGCCGGTGGATGTGGCGCTTATAACTGTTTCTCCCCCTGATAAGCTCGGTTTTTTTTGTCTTGGTATTTCAGTCGATTACACCAAACAGGCGGCTCTAAGCGCCAAAACAGTGATCGCCGCGGTCAATCCGAATATGCCGAAGGTGGGCGGAGATTCGTGCCTGCATGCCACGGACATCGATTTTTTTGTCCCAACAGGTGAATCTCTCATCGAGCTTCCACCTCCTAAAGTGGGTGAAGTCGAGAAGGCCATAGGCGGCCACGTGGCAAGTATTATCAGGGACGGAGATTGCCTGCAGCTTGGCATAGGCGCCCTTCCGGACGCCGTTTTGAGCTTTCTGGGCGAAAAAAACGACCTGGGTATTCACTCCGAGATGATTTCAGACGGAGCAATGCAGCTTGTAAACTCGGGGGTAATCACATGTCGCAAAAAGACTTTTTTGCCCGGCAAGATAGTGATCACCTTCGCCATGGGGACCTCCACCTTTTATGAATGGCTCAATGACAACACCATGATCGAAGCCTATCCGGTGGATTTTGTCAACGATCCGTTCAATATTGCCCAAAATGACAACATGGTCGCTATCAACTCGGCCCTGGCCGTTGACTCGATGGGGCAGATAGCCGCGACTGCCCTCGGTCCGATGCAGTACAGCGGTGTCGGCGGTCAGGTGGACTTTGTGCGAGGCACGTCCCGCTCCAAGGGAGGCAGGAGCATCATCGCCCTGCCGTCCACGGCGGCCAAGGGGACCCGATCGCGAATAATGGCCTGTTTGCAACCAGGCCAGTCGGTCACGACCTCCCGCTACGATGTTGATTATGTAGCAACCGAATTTGGGATCGCCTCCCTGAAGGGCAAGACTCTAAGAGCGAGGAGAGAAGCCCTGATCGAGATCGCTCATCCTGATTTCAGAGACCAATTGCGCGATGAATGCAGGAAGCTCAACGGAAGCGGGTGTTGAAATTTGGGAAGATCGAGGAGGTGATGCGGCCGCAAATACTTTGAAACATAGCACCTGGCAGCAGGTTCTGGCGCTCATATATTCGAGGCTTTTCGGAGGGCACACGCCAAGTGTGCACGGATTGAGAGAGAGGGTCTCTCCAAAGATTAGCCGATAATTGCGAGCGGCAGCACTAGATCTTGGCCGCCTCCGACACGTGAGGCCTTATCCAAGTCCCGAAAAGAGCATGGAAAGGAGCCTGGACCATGTCAAATGAGATTTCTCGAAGAAACATCCTCAGATTTGCCGCTATGGGAGTTGCTTCCGCCGGTGTGCTTAGCTTCCCGGCCGGGGCACTGGCCAGGGAGAAGAAGGCCGCAACCGACTCTGCCAAAGGGGTCAAGCTCTACGCGTTTCTCTGCGGAATCTTGAAGACTCAGACGCAGTACATGTTGAAGGATACCCGCGTTGGAACGCCCATGAATATCCCTGTTCCCTTCTTTCTCATTCAGCACGGTAACGAGTGGCTGGCTTTTGACACGGGAGATAACGCCATGTGCGCCAAGGACCCGGTCGGCTACTGGGGCGAGGCGGTGACGTCCGCCTACTATCCTGTAATGCAGGACTACGAGGAGTTTAAAGTACAAATAAAGAAGATGGGACTTACTCCTCAGAAGCTCAAAGCGGTGGTTCTCAGTCACGGACATCTGGATCATGCAGGGTCAATCGACAACTTCGTTGGCACCGACGTTCCTATTTACTTGCAGGAGAAGGAACTCGAGATAATCAAAAACGCTGTGGCGTCCGGGAAAAAAACAGCTTACATCCCTGATGATTTCAAAACAATGAACCAGCTTAATATCAAGACGGTCAAGGGAATTTTTGACATTTTTGGAGACCAGACCGTAATTGCTTTTCCAACTCCGGGCCACACCGAAGGGCACCAGTCGTTGGCGGTCAAAACCTCCGACGGAAAACATCTTATCCTATGCGCCGATGCAATGTATACCATGGAGAACATGATCGACGCCATACCTCCCGGCCTGGCCTGGGACATCCCCCGGGCAGTAGATGCGCTTACCATATTCAAAGTGATGTCAATGACGGGTTCCACAGTGGTTCCTTCACACGATCCTGAGTTTTGGAAAGCGAGAAAGCTTTCCCCAAGTCTTTTTGCAGACGGCAAAGAAGTTCTGTCGGAATGCGCCGTATAGGAGATTGCAACCTGGCACATTACGTATGACCCCGGCGGGCGCGACATCGCGCCCGCATTCGTTCATGCGGCTGACGGCTTAACCCTGCGATGATTTTTCTCGGGAGCGAATCTCTATCTGCCTGCCTGTTTCCAGTGATCTCAGCCGTGTGCGCTCAGTTCCTCACAATTCCACCGTTCGACAAGGGAGCAAGTGAATCGCACTCATTAGCAAGGTTTCCATTTGCTCTTTAGAGTAGTAGGGATTTGACTCGTTCGATCTTGTCTCCTTGTTTGCTGAATTGCTTTTCTCGGCGATCTCTGCGCCTGCGGTGAATGTTTTGCAGCCTTGCCAACGTGTGCTCCGATGCTTAGGAATTTAACGGTTGGTAACAAATTCCTTAATTCTACAGTACCTGGATCCCTCAATTCGGGGCAAAAATGCACTTCGTCGTCTGTATCAAGCAGGTGCCCGACACCGCTGAAGTAAAAATCGATCCCGAAACGAATACCCTGGTTCGAGCCGGGGTGGAATCCATCGCCAACCCTTACGATGTGACCGCCCTCGAAGAAGCAGTGCGTCTTAAGGAAAAATACGGGGGAAAGGTTACCGCCATCTCCATGGGGCCGCCTCAGGCAGATTCCGTTCTGCGTCAGGCATTCTCCCTGGGTGCTGACGATATCGTCCTGCTTTCCGACCGCGCTTTTGCCGGCGCCGATACCCTGGCCACGAGCTATACCCTTTCCAGGGCCATAGAAACCCTGGGAAAGGCGAAACCCGTCGACCTGGTCCTTTGCGGCAAACAGGCTATCGATGGCGATACCGCTCAAACCGGGCCGGGCATTGCCACCAGGCTCGGCCTCACTCAGTTTACCTACGTAGTCGATGTGGAATGGATCGATATTGAAAAAAAACGCGTGCAGGTCAGACGCAAAATCGAAGGTGGGTTCGAGATCATAAACGGCCCTCTTCCTGCTCTTTTGTCTGTGGAACTGGAACTCGCCAGTCCCAGGAGGGCTTCATTGCCGATGGTCGTTAATTCTCTTCGCGCACCCGTCAAGGTTTGGGACGCCAAGGCTATTGACGCCTCAACGCAACTGGTCGGCATCAAAGGTTCCCCAACCTGGGTAAGGGCAATCGCCTCACCGCAGGTCCACAGGGCCGGCCCAAGGTGGGAAGCTGAACATGGGGTTTCAGGCGCCGTATCACAGGCGATCGATGCAATGTTTGCAGACGAGGAATTCGAAGCGAAATTTCGAAAAGGATGGGAATAGAGAGGCAAGATGGCCAAGAACACGCGGGGAATAGAAGTTGCCGAGATAATTTCGGATAAATGCATAGCCTGTCAGATATGCATAGGAGAATGCCCCGTAGGCGCCATTGAGCTTAGCCCGGATGGTGTTGCCCGAATTGACCCTGAAGTTTGCGTGGGATGCGGCAAATGCTTTGAGAGTTGCCCTGTAAGCGCAGTAAAATTCGAGAAGAAAAAACGAAAAAAACCTGTCAAAGAAGAACCCGCTGCGCCCGCTAAAGAGCCATCAGGACATCAGGGTGTCGCCGTATTCATCGAAATGGTTGACGGAAAGGGAGCACCGGTTTCATGGGAACTGGTCGGAAAAGCCAGGGAACTCGCCGGGCAACTTGACACCAGGGTGCTCGGCCTTCTGCTGGGCAACGATGCAGGGGCGGCAGCCGATGAAGCGGTAGCATACGGTTGCGATGAGGTGCATGTCGTAGAAGACCCCCTTCTTTCCCGCTATCTGTCGGCAACGTACGGCAAGGCCCTCGCAGATCTTTGCATAAAACTGCGCCCTGCTATTCTTCTTGTGGGCGCAACGCCTTTGGGAAGAGACCTTGCGGGCGTTGTAGCAACCCGGCTTGAAACCGGCCTGACTGCCGATTGCACGGGACTCTTCATAGAAAAGGAAACAGGCCTGCTTCTTATGACCCGTCCTACTTTTGGCGGCAATATAATGGCCACCATCTTCTGCCAGCGCCAGCGCCCCCAGATGAGTTCCGTGCGTCCAAAGGTTTTCAGAATGCCCGACAAGGACCCGGCCGGAAAGGGAGTTGTCACCCGCCATGAACTGCATGCGCCGACCGTCGAACTGCCCGAGATAATTCAGTTCATCTCCGCCGGCGACGATTCCGGCGCCGATATCGTCCGTTATCCTGCCCTTGTCGTTGCCGGACGCGGCGCATGTGACCAGTCGTCGCTGCCCCTTTTGGAAGAGTTGGCGCAATTGGTCGGGGGAGTGGTAGCCTGCTCCAGACCGGTAGTGCAAGCGGGTCTCATGCCCTATGAAAGACAGGTGGGCCAGACCGGCAAAACCGTCGCCCCAAAGCTCTACATCGGCGTCGGTGTCTCGGGAGCGGTTCAGCACCTGGTGGCCATCCAGGGGGCCGAGAAGATCCTGGCCATAAACTCCGATCCCAACGCTCCCATTTTCAGGGTCGCCGATGCAGGAATAGTTGGCAATTACCAGGAGATCGTCCCGGAGCTGATCGCTCAGCTCAGGAAGAAAAAAACGATTTAGTGGTCAGTCTTCAGTGGTCAGTCGTCGGAGAGAGCACTCTCTGACCCCTGACCACTGGCCACTGGAGACCAATTCATGGAAGAGACGTTCGATGTGGCGATTGTCGGCGCTGGGCCGGCGGGCATCTCGGCGGCCTGTGTTCTGGCGGACAGAGGCGCGAAGGTAGTCGTGTTTGAGAGGGGCGAGTACCCCGGATCGAAAAACATGTTCGGCGGTGTCCTTTATGGAAGCCACCTGCGGAAGATAATTCCCGATTATGTCGAGAGAAATTGTCCCATTGAACGCAACATCGTGGAATCCAGGCTGTCATACTTCACCGAAGAAGGGGGGATTAGTTTCGCATATCGGGACCTGGCTTTTTTCGAGGAACTCCGCAACAATGCCTTTACGGTCGGCAGGGCCAAATTCGACCGCTGGTTTGCGGGTCAGGCCAGGGCCAAAGGGGCTCTCATAGTTTGCGCGACCGTGGTGACGGATTTGCTCAGGGACGCCGCAGGCAGGGTTATCGGCGTAAAGACTGACCGGGCGGAAGGCCGTTTGAGGGCAAAAGTCGTTCTTCTGGCAGACGGAGTCAATTCGCCGCTTGCGGCCAAAACGGGATTTCGCCCGGAGGTGAAGCCGGAAAATGTCGCTCTCGCGGTAAAAGAACTCATCGCACTGCCCGAACAAGTCATAGACGAACGCTTCGGTGTGTCTCCCGGCAACGGCGTCACGAACGAAATCCTGGGAAACGTCACCTGGCAGATGAACGGCGTTGCATTTCTCTACACCAACAGAAGTTCCCTGTCGATTGGCATAGGGGCCAATCTCGCCGACTTCACCAGGGAGAAGGTCCGACCCTATGAGATGCTGGAGAGCCTGAAGCTTCACCCCCTGATCGCCCCCCTGATAAAGGACGGAAAACCGCAGGAATACACTGCGCACTGGCTCCCTGAGGGCGGCTATGACACTATGCCTCAACTCTTCGGGGACGGGTTCCTGATTGCCGGGGATTCTGCCATGATGTTCAATGCGTTGCACCGGGAAGGTTCCAACCTGGCCATGACTTCCGGAAGGCTTGCCGCGGAAGCCATCATGGAGGCCATAGAAATGAATGATTTCAGTTCAGCCGGCTTGCAGGGCTACGCGAGAAAGCTGCAAGACTCATTTGTGCTCAAGGATTTGGAAAAATACCGAAAATTTCCCTCATTTCTTGAAACACACAAGGAACTTTTCACCGCCCTCCCCCGTGCGACAAGCGCCGCCGCAAGGGAGATACTGACAGTGGACGAACTTCCCAAGAAAGCCAGGCAGAGGCTGGCTTGGAGTGCAATTCGCGGGCAAATCTCTTTGCTGCGGCTGTTGCGCGTTTTCTGGGACGCATGGAGAAGCGTTCGATGACGGTCAAAGTCGAAGACAAACTGTTCCTGGACCGGTTTAACGTGGACGAAGAGCCTCACCTGCGCCTGGTCGATGAGAAGGTGTGTTTTGAGAGGTGTGAGGACCAGCCCTGCCTTTATATCTGCCCGGCCAACGTGTACAAGCTGGAAAAAGACCGCATAAGCGTCAACCACGAAGGCTGCCTGGAATGTGGTTCGTGCCGGATAGGCTGCCCCCATTTCAACATCGACTGGCGGTTTCCGCAAGGCGGTTATGGGGTACGGCATAAGTTCGGGTAAGATTGGCACAATTCTTCCGAGGATGCCTGGGGGCTTTATCGCCTGAGTTTTAACAATTGACATAATTAGAAAAAATTGCTACGTAAGATTTTCTGGATCATGTTGTCCTAAAGCAGCCAATGGCTGAAAAGGGGCGCCGGAAAGGCGCCTTTTATGTTTTTGATCCCCGAACTTAAGGTCTATATACATGGGACTCAATAACGGACACGGACGCGTTATAATGGAAGCCGAGGCCATTCAGGCCGCGATCGAGCGTCTATCGATGGAGATAATAGTCTCGAGCAAAGACCCGGGGAAGCTCGCCCTGGTAGGCATTCATACCGGCGGTGTCTTTCTGGCGAACCGGATTGCGGCGATTATATCGGCTAAACTCGGCGCCCCGGTTCCCCTGGGCACACTCGACATAACCCTCTACCGGGACGACTGGACACGTCTGCACACTCAGCCCGTACTGAAAGGGACAAATCTGCCGTTTCGCGTGGATGACCTGGAAGTTATTCTTATCGATGATGTACTCTACACTGGAAGAACTGTCCGCGCTGCCCTCGATGCCCTGATCGACTACGGCCGCCCGAGGCGAGTCCAAGTGGCGGTGCTTGTGGACAGGGACCACCGCGAATTGCCCATCTGCAGCCAGTTCGTTGGAATAGCGCCCGATACCGAATCAGAAGAACAGGTAAACGTTCTCCTCTCGGAAAAGGACGGGGTGGACCGGGTGGTGATCGAAAAAATGAAAAAAGCATGCAATTGTTTATGCAGGGAATCGGTCTGAAACTTAAAGCTTAAAATTTCGGACCTTTTGTGCTAAAGATTAATACCCGAGCGGGAGTAGCTCAGTTGGCTAGAGCATCAGCCTTCCAAGCTGAGGGTCACGGGTTCGAATCCCGCCTCCCGCTCCACACCCACGCAAATCACAGTTTTTGTTCCCCACACTATCCCCGCACCCTCGATGAAAATATCCCAAAGCCTTATCTACTTTCATGAGCACGCTGTCGTTCAGTGGCATAGCGATTGGAAGAGTCCATAATAAGTCACAATCTCTTTTTATCAGGTCAAGTCATCCGCCAGAAAGACACAATCGGACACTAGTATGATGTCGATCCTGCCTGCTGTTAAAAAATGAAAGATTTAAGTCGAAAACAACAATAATTTATTAAAGTTTTCGTTAGCTTTCCCCGATATCTATCGAGTGGATTGGTCTCGGCATCGTTTAGGCACTGAAGCCGCATGTTTCAGTGCTCAAGACCGTGAGTCAGTTTGCTTGTTGTGTATGGTTTGATGCTGAGTTGAATAATTCACAAAGATTTCTGCGGCTGAACAGGCTTAGTTGCAGTAGTTCGAAAATTTGACTTAGGCTCTGGCCCGGTACCGATTTGAGCCTGAAACAGGCAAAAAGAAACAGGGTAATGAGGGCTGTCCCGATTGGAGTATTAACGGAGTTCTTGATGTTTGACCGGACAGCAGTGGTCAGTCCCCAAGATAAATGGAAGACATCATGATCGGGAAGTTGAAGTATATCCTTTTCATCTTCACAGTTGTCTGCATCTTCTTTTTTCAGGGGCTCCAGTCTCCGGCAATTGCCAATGAGATGTGGGTCCCCCCGTCTGTCCTGCCTGCCGGCAAAGTCGTTGGTAATTGGGTCGTAACAGGAACCGGCTCTACGCATTTTAGTTTTGTAGTGCCGGACGACTATCAAGGTTTGCCGGAGACGAAGGTGGTAGTGCTCGGCCAGAGCCTTGCACGACAGTCGCAAGGTATCGTCTATGATCTTCAGTGTAGTATAGCCGCTCCGGGCTCTGTCTACAATTCGGCAGGTGGTCAAAGCTCAAGCACCGGCAATCAAGGCACGCTTTATATAAATGAGTTTACTGAGTTCGATGTCAGCAATGTTTTACCGGAGTCACTCAACCCGGGGGACTACGTCACGATCTATTTTGACGTTACGAGTGGCGTCAATTATGCGAACATTCTTGGGCTTCGGTTTGTTTACTCTAGCGCAACCGGAGCTCAAGGGCCGTCCGGACCGGCAGGGCCAACAGGACCCGCCGGACCCACTGGACCCGCCGGACCCGCCGGGGCAACCGGAGCCCAGGGACCCATAGGGGCGACCGGGCCACAGGGTGATACGGGAGCGCAGGGCGCACAGGGACCGCAAGGCGAGCAGGGGCCTCAGGGAGTTGCGGGCGGCGTTAATTGGACGGGAGCATACAGCGAATCGACCACATACAATCAGGGCGATGGGGTTACATACTATACGAGCGCCTATGTGGCACTCCAGACAACCTTAAATAACCTGCCCACCGATACTACTTACTGGGAAGCGTTCACTGGAGTAATTGGCCCACAAGGACCCCAAGGTCCACAGGGAGAGCAGGGGGTTCAGGGGCCAGAGGGCGCAACCGGATCTCAGGGGCCGACCGGACCGGCAGGGCCGACTGGACCCGCCGGACCCACCGGACCCACCGGACCCGCCGGGGCAACCGGGGAGCAGGGACCGATAGGGCCGACCGGGCCACAGGGTGATACGGGACCGCAGGGCGCACAGGGACCGCAAGGCGAGCAGGGGCCTCAGGGAGTTGCGGGCGGCGTTAATTGGACGGGAGCATACAGCGAATCGACCACATACAATCAGGGCGATGGGGTTACATACAATACGAGCGCTTATGTAGCCCTCCAGACGACCTTAAATAACCTGCCCACCAATACTACTTACTGGGAAGCGTTCACCGGAGTAATGGGCCCACAGGGACCCCAAGGCGAACAGGGGGAGCAGGGGGTTCAAGGGGCGCAGGGCGCAACCGGAGCTCAGGGGCCGACCGGACCCCAAGGGCCGCAAGGTGAAACTGGTGCAACCGGAGCGACAGGGGCAACCGGACCTCAGGGACCCATAGGGTCGACCGGACCCCAAGGGCCGCAAGGTGAAACTGGTGCAACCGGGGCGACGGGGGCAACCGGTAATCCCGGGCTGGTATGGGAAGGGCCCTGGGTTTCCGGAACGACATATTCACCGGGTGATGTGGTTTGGGACTCGAATAACAACTCATCTTACGTAAATATCGCTTCAACCAATCCCAGTTTGTCACCGGATATTAACAGCACCGACTGGCAGATGGTAGCTCAGGCCGGAGCTCAAGGGCCGGCTGGTGCAACCGGTTCGACCGGTGCGACGGGAGCGACCGGGGCGACCGGAGCTCAGGGACCCATAGGGCTGACCGGGCCACAAGGGCCGCAAGGTGCAACTGGCCCAACCGGAGCGACAGGGGCAACCGGACCTCAGGGACCCATAGGGTCGACCGGACCCCAGGGGCCGCAAGGTGAAACTGGTGCAACCGGGGCGACGGGGGCAACCGGTAATCCCGGGCTGGTATGGGAAGGGCCCTGGGTTTCCGGAACGACATATCCACCGGGCGATGTGGTTTGGGACTCGAATAACAACTCATCTTACGTAAATATCGCTTCAACCAATCCCAGTTTGTCACCGGATAATAACAGCAACGACTGGCAACTGGTGGCTCAGGCCGGAGCTCAAGGGCCGGCCGGTGCAACCGGAGCGACCGGGGCAACCGGACCTCAGGGACCCATAGGGCTGACCGGGCCACAGGGGCCGCAAGGTGAAACTGGAGCAACCGGAGCGACAGGGGCAACCGGACCTCAGGGACCCATAGGGCCGACCGGGTCCCAGGGGCCGCAAGGTGAAACCGGCGCAACCGGAGCGACGGGGGCAACCGGCAATCCCGGGCTGATATGGAAAGGGCCCTGGGTTTCCGGAACGACATATCCACCGGGCGATGTGGTTTGGGACTCGAATAACAACTCATCTTACGTAAATATCGCTTCAACCAATCCCGGTTTGTCGCCGGATAATAACAGCACCGACTGGCAACTGGTGGCTCAGGCCGGAGCTCAAGGGCCAGCCGGACCCGCGGGACCGGCTGGCACAACCGGAGCTCAGGGGCCGGCCGGACCTGCAGGGCCGACTGGGCCCCAGGGGCCGCAAGGTGAAACTGGGGCAACCGGGGCTCAGGGACCGATAGGGCCTACCGGGCCACAGGGTGTTACGGGAGCGCAGGGCGCACAGGGACCGCAAGGCGAGCAGGGGCCGCAGGGAGCGGGTGGCGTAAATTGGACTGGAGCATACAGCGCAACCGCCACATACAACCAGGGCGATGGGGTTACATACAATACGAGCGCTTATGTGGCTCTCCAGACAACCTTAAATAACCTGCCCACCGATACTACTTACTGGGAAGCGTTCGCTGGAGCGACGGGCCCACAAGGACCCCAAGGTGAACAGGGAATACAGGGGGTTCAGGGGCCAGCGGGCGCAACTGGACCGCAGGGGCCGACCGGACCTGCAGGGCCGACTGGCACCCAGGGGCCGCAGGGTGACACCGGGGCAACCGGACCTCAGGGACCCATAGGGCCGACCGGGCCCCAGGGGCCGCAAGGTGAAATTGGCGCCACCGGAGCGACGGGGGCAACCGGTAATCCCGGGCTGCTATGGAAAGGGCCGTGGGCTTCCGGAACGACATATTCACCGGGCGATGTTGTTTGGGACTCGAATAACAACTCATCTTACGTAAATATCGCTTTAACCAATCCCAGTTTGTCGCCGGATAATAACAGCACCGACTGGCAACTGGTGGCTCAGGCCGGAGCTCAAGGGCTGGCTGGACCTGCGGGACCGGCCGGCGCAACCGGAGCTCAGGGACCGACCGGACCGGCAGGACCGACTGGGCCCCAAGGGCAGCAAGGTGAAACTGGGGCAACCGGAGCGACGGGAGCAACCGGGCCTCAGGGATCCATAGGGCTGACCGGGCCCCAGGGGCCGCAAGGTGAAACTGGCCCAACCGGAGCGACGGGGGCAACCGGTAATCCCGGGCTGCTATGGAAAGGGCCGTGGGCTTCCGGAACGACATATTCACCGGGCGATGTTGTTTGGGACTCGAATAACAACTCATCTTACGTAAATATCGCTTTAACCAATCCCAGTTTGTCGCCGGATAATAACAGCACCGACTGGCAACTGGTGGCTCAGGCCGGAGCTCAAGGGCCGGCCGGCGCAACCGGAGCCCAGGGGACGACCGGATCTGCAGGGCCGACCGGCCCCCAGGGGCCGCAAGGTGAAACTGGGGCAACCGGGGCTCAGGGACCGATAGGGCCTACCGGGCCACAGGGTGCTACGGGAGCGCAGGGCGCACAGGGACCGCAGGGCGAGCAGGGGCCTCAGGGAGCGGGTGGCGTAAATTGGACGGGAGCATACAGCGCAACGGCCACATACAATCAGGGCGATGGGGTTACATACAATACGAGCGCTTATGTGGCTCTCCAGACGACCTTAAATAACCTGCCCACCGATACTACTTACTGGGAAGCGTTCGCTGGAGCGACGGGCCCACAAGGACCCCAGGGTGAACAGGGGATACAGGGGGTTCAGGGGCCAGTGGGCGCAACCGGACCGCAGGGGCCGACCGGACCTGCAGGGCCGACCGGGCCCCAGGGCCCGCAAGGCGACACCGGGGCAACCGGGACAACAGGGCCTCAGGGACCCATAGGCCTGACCGGGCCCCAGGGGCCGCAAGGTGAAACCGGGGCAACCGGAGCGACGGGGGCAACCGGTAATCCCGGGCTGGTATGGAAAGGGCCCTGGGTTTCCGGAACGACATATTCACCGGGTGATGTGGTTTGGGACTCCAATAACAACTCATCTTACGTAAATATCGCTTCAACCAATCCCGGTTTGTCGCCGGATAATAACAGCACCGACTGGCACATGGTGGCTCAGGCTGGAGCTCAAGGGCCGGCCGGAGCTCAAGGGTCGGCCGGACCTGCGGGGCCAGCCGGCGCAACCGGAGCTCAGGGGCCGACCGGGCCGGCAGGGCCGACTGGACCCGCCGGACCCGATGGACCCACAGGGGCAACCGGGGCTCAGGGACCCATAGGCCTGACCGGCCCACAGGGGCCGCAAGGTGAAACTGGCCCAACCGGAGCGACGGGAGCAACCGGTAATCCCGGGCTGGTATGGAAAGGGCCATGGGTTTCCGGAACGACATATCCACCGGGCGATGTGGTTTGGGACTCGAATAGCGACTCATCTTATGTAAATATCGCTTCAACCAATCCCGGTTTGTCGCCAGATAATAACAGCACCGACTGGCAACTGGTGGCTCAGGCCGGAGCTCAGGGGTCGGCCGGACCTGCAGGACCGGCTGGCGCAACCGGAGCTCAGGGGCTGGCCGGACCCACGGGACCGGCTGGCACAATCGGAGCTCAAGGGCCCGCCGGACCCGCCGGACCCACAGGGGCAACCGGAGCGACGGGGGCAACTGGGGCTCAGGGACCCATAGGGCTGACCGGGCCCCAGGGGCCGCAAGGTGAAACCGGCGCCACCGGAGCGACGGGGGCGACCGGCAATCCCGGGCTGGTATGGAAAGGGCCGTGGGTTTCCGGAACGACATATCCACCGGGCGATGTGGTTTGGGACTCGAATAACAAATCATCTTACGTAAATATCGCTTCAACCAATCCCAGTTTGTCGCCGGATAATAACAGCACCGACTGGCAACTGGTGGCTGAGGCCGGAGCTCAAGGGCCGAGCGGACCTGCGGGACCGGCCGGCGCAACCGGAACTCAGGGGTCGACCGGACCGGCAGGGCCGGCTGGGCCCGCCGGACCCGCTGGACCCACAGGGGCAATCGGGCCCCAGGGACCGATAGGGCCGACCGGGCCACAGGGCGCTACGGGACCGGAGGGAGCGCAGGGACCGGAAGGCGTGCAGGGGCCTCAGGGAGAGGCGGGTGGCATAAATTGGATGGGAACATACAGCGGATCGGCCACATACAATCAGGGCGATGGGGTTACATACAATACGAGCGCTTATGTAGCTCTCCATACGACCTTAAATAACCTGCCCACCGATACTGATTACTGGGAAGCGTTCACTGGAGTAATCGGCCCACAAGGACCCCAAGGTCCACAGGGGATACAGGGGGCTCAGGGGTTGCAGGGCGCAACCGGACCTCAGGGATCGACCGGACCTGCAGGGCCGACTGGACCCCAGGGGCAGAAAGGTGACACCGGGGCAGCGGGAGCGGCGGGATCCATAGGGCCGACCGGGCCCCAAGGACCGCAAGGTCTAACTGGCGCAACCGGAGCGACGGGGGCAGCCGGTAGTCCCGGGCTGGTATGGAAAGGGCCCTGGGTTTCCGGAACGACATATTCACGGGGCGATGTGGTTTATAACTGGAATGACAACTCATCTTACGTAAATATCGCTTCAACCGATCCCAGTTCATCGCCGGATGAGGACAGCACCGACTGGCAGATGGTGGCCCAGGCCGGAGCTCAAGGGTCGGCCGGACCTGCGGGTCCGACTGGCGCAACCGGTGCTCAGGGGCTGACCGGACCGGCAGGACCGGCAGGGCCGGCTGGACCCGCCGGACCCACAGGGGCAGCCGGACCCACGGGGGCAACCGGAGCGACCGGGGCAACAGGAGGTCAGGGACCCATAGGGCTGACTGGCCCACAGGGGCCGCAAGGTGCAACTGGCGCAACCGGAGCGACGGGGGCAACAGGAGCTCAGGGACCCATAGGGCTGACCGGCCCACAGGGGCCGCAAGGTGCAACTGGCGCAACCGGAGCGACGGGGGCAACCGGTAGTGCCGGGCTGGTATGGAAAGGGACCTGGGTCTCCGGAACGTCATATACACCGGGTGATGTGGTTTGGAACTCGAGTAACAACTCATCTTACGTAAATATCGTTGCGACCAGTAGCACTTCATCGCCGAATAATGACCCCACCGACTGGCAACTGGTGGCTGAGGCCGGAGCTCAAGGGGCGACCGGACCTGCGGGTCCGACCGGCGCAACCGGACCTCAGGGACTGACCGGACCGGCAGGGGCAACTGGACCCACCGGACCCGCTGGGGCAGCCGGACCCACGGGGTTGACCGGAGCGACAGGGGCAACCGGGCCTCAGGGACCCATAGGGCTGACAGGGCCACAGGGGCCGCAAGGTGCAACTGGTGCAACCGGAGCGACGGGAGCAACCGGTAATCCCGGGCTGGTCTGGAAAGGGCCATGGGTTTCCGGAACGACATATCCACCGGGGGACGTGGTTTGGGACTCGAATAACAACTCATCTTACGTAAATATCGCTTCAACCCATCCCAGTTTGTCGCCGGATATTAACGGCACCGACTGGCAGATGCTTGCTCAGGCCGGAGCTCAAGGGCCTGTCGGACCTGCGGGACCGACCGGCGCAACCGGAACTCAGGGGGCGACCGGACCTGCAGGGCCGGCTGGGCCCGCCGGACCCACAGGGGCAACCGGGGCTCAGGGACCCATAGGGCTGACCGGACCACAGGGCGCAGCGGGACCGCAGGGCGTACAGGGACCGCAGGGCGTGCAGGGACCTCAGGGAGTTGCGGGCGTAAATTGGATGGGAGCATACAGCGGATCGACCACATACAATCAGGGTGATGGGGTTACATACAATGCGAGCGCTTATGTAGCTCTCCAGACAACCTTAAATAACCTGCCCACCGATACTGCTTACTGGGAAGCCACTGGAGTAACGGGCCCACAAGGACCCCAAGGTCCTCAGGGGGCTCAGGGGACACAGGGCGCAACCGGACCTCAGGGACTGACTGGACCTGCAGGGGCAACTGGACCCACCGGACCCGCTGGGGCAGCCGGACCCACGGGGTTGACCGGAGCGACAGGGGCAACCGGGCCTCAGGGACCCATAGGGCTGACCGGCCCCCAGGGGCCGCAAGGTGCAACTGGTGCAACCGGAGCGACGGGAGCGACGGGAGCAACCGGTAATCCCGGGCTGGTGTGGAAAGGGCCCTGGGTTTCCGGAACGGCGTATTCACCGGGCGATGTGGTTTGGGACTCGAATAACAACTCATCTTACGTAAATATCGCTTCAACCCATCCCAGTTTGTCGCCGGATATTAACGGCACCGACTGGCAGATGCTTGCTCAGGCCGGAGCTCAAGGGCCTGCCGGACCTGCGGGACCGACCGGCGCAACCGGAACTCAGGGGGCGACCGGACCTGCAGGGCCGGCTGGGCCCGCCGGACCCACAGGGGCAACCGGGGCTCAGGGACCCATAGGGCTGACCGGACCACAGGGCGCCGCGGGACCGCAGGGCGTAGAGGGACCGCAGGGCGTGCAGGGACCTCAGGGAATTGCGGGCCTAAATTGGATGGGAGCATACAGCGGATCGACCACATACAGTCAGGGTGATGGGGTTACATACAATGCGAGCGCTTATGTAGCTCTCCAGACAACCTTAAATAACCTGCCCACCGATACTGCTTACTGGGAAGCCTCTGGAGTAACGGGCCCACAAGGACCCCAAGGTCCTCAGGGGGCTCAGGGGCCACAGGGCGCAACCGGACCTCAGGGACTGACCGGACCTGCAGGGCCAATCGGACCCCAGGGGCCACAAGGTGTCACTGGGGCAACCGGGCCCCAGGGGCCGCAAGGTGCAACCGGCGCAGCCGGAGCGACGGGGGCAGCCGGTAATCCCGGGCTGGTATGGAAAGGGCACTGGGTTTCCGGAACGGCGTATTCACCGGGCGATGTGGTTTGGGACTCGAATAACAACTCATCTTACGTAAATATCGCTTCAACCAACCCCAGTTTGTCGCCGGATATTAACGGCACCGACTGGCAACTGGTGGCCCAGGCCGGAGCTCAAGGGGCGACCGGACCTGCGGGTCCGACCGGCGCAACCGGAGTTCAGGGGCCGGCCGGACCGGCAGGGCCAACCGGACCCGCAGGGGTAGCCGGACCCACAGGGGCAACCGGAGCGACAGGGGCGACCGGGCCTCAAGGACCCATAGGGCTGACCGGGCCACAGGGGCCGCAAGGCGCAACTGGCGCAACCGGAGCGACGGGGGCAACCGGTAGTGCCGGGCTGGTATGGAAAGGGACCTGGGTCTCCGGAACGTCATATACACCGGGCGATGTGGTTTGGAACTCGAGTAACAACTCATCTTACGTAAATATCGTTGCGACCAGTAGCACTGTATCGCCGAATAATAACGCCGCCGACTGGCAACTGGTGGCTGAGGCCGGAGCTCAAGGGGCGACCGGACCTACGGGTTCGACTGGGGCAACCGGAGCGACCGGGGCAACCGGACCGGCAGGGCCGACTGGACCCGCCGGAGCCACAGGGGCAACCGGAGCGACGGGGGCAACCGGAGCTCAAGGACCCATAGGGCTGACCGGCCCCCAGGGGCCGCAAGGTGCAACTGGTGCAACCGGTAATCCCGGGCTGGTATGGGAAGGGCCCTGGGTTTCCGGAACGACATATTCACCGGGCGAAGTAGTTTGGGACGCGAATAACAACTCATCTTACGTGAACATCGCTTCAACCAATCCCAGTTTGCCGCCGGATACTAACGGCACCGACTGGCAACTGGTCGCTGAGGGCGGAGCTCAAGGCCCGGCCGGACCTGCGGGCCCGACTGGCTCAACCGGAACTCAGGGGCCGACCGGACCAACAGGGCCGGCTGGGCCCCAGGGGCCGCTGGGTGAAACCGGGGCAACCGGAGCGACAGGTGCAACCGGGCCCCAGGGACCGATAGGGCCGACAGGGCCACAGGGTCCTGCGGGACCGCAGGGCTTGCAGGGACTGCAAGGCGAGCAGGGGCCTCAGGGAGTTGCGGGCGGCGTTAATTGGATGGGAGCGTACAGCGGATCGACCACATACACTCAAGGCGATGGGGTTACATACAATACGATCGCTTATGTGGCTCTCCAGACAACCTTAAATAACCTGCCCACCGATACTACACACTGGGAAGCGTTCACTGGAGTAACGGGCCCACAAGGACCCCAGGGTCCACAGGGGCCTCAGGGGCTTCAGGGGCCGCAGGGCCTAACCGGAACGGCCGGGGCAAACGGGGCCCAGGGACCCGTAGGACCGACCGGGCCACAAGGGCCGCAAGGTAACACCGGGGCAACCGGAGCGACCGGAGCAACCGGAGCGGCAGGGGCAGCCGGTAGTCCCGGGCTGATATGGGAAGGGCCCTGGGTTTCCGGAACGGTATATTCACCGGGCGATGTGGTTTGGGACCCGAATAACAACTCATCTTACGTAAATATCGCTTCAACCAATCCTACTTTGTCGCCGGATAATAACAGCACCGACTGGCAGATGCTTGCTCAGGCGGGAGGTCAAGGGCCGGCCGGACCTGCGGGTTCGAATGGCGCAGCCGGAGCGGCGGGGCCGTCCGGACCGGCAGGGCCGACTGGGGCCACCGGACCCACAGGGGCAACCGGGGCTCAGGGACCGGCAGGGCCGACCGGGCCGCAGGGCGCTACGGGAGCGCAGGGCGCACAGGGACCGCAAGGCACGCAGGGGCTTCAGGGAGCTGCGGGCGGCGTAAATTGGAAGGGAGCATACAGCGGATCGACCACATACAACCAGGGCGATGGGGTTACATACAATACGAGCGCTTATGTGGCTCTCCAGACAACCTTGAATAACCTGCCCACCAATACTACTTACTGGGAAGCATTCACTGGAGTTACGGGCCCACAAGGCCCCCAGGGCGCACAGGGGATACAGGGGGCTCAGGGGTTGCAGGGCGCAACCGGAGCTCAGGGGCCGACCGGAGCTGCAGGGCCGACCGGGCCTCAGGGGCCGCAAGGTGCCACCGGGACAACCGGAGCGACGGGGGCAACCGGAGCGACGGGGGCGGCTGGACTTACCGGAGCCATACTAATGGCCGGTAATAGTGGTACTAGTAGTCTGTCCACCACTGCTACTCGTTATGGCGGGTTTATGTATAATTCTATTAACGCGACCAATGCTAATGTTCAAACACCCATGCCCGCCTGCACCGTAAGCAACTTGGTCGTCACGGTGGCAACTGCTCCCGGAAGCGGTAATTTTACATTCACGGTATTACAAGGTAGCAATGCTACTGCTGTAACCTGCGTCATTTCCGGGACATCGACCACATGCTCGGATACGAGCCATAGTGCTTTATTCACTGCAGGTCAGCTAATTTCGCTGAAAGTGGCCCCTGGCAGTCCCACAACTGGAAGTAAGGCTGTGTGGAGCGCCAAGTGCCAATAAGTAGTGGGATCACGATAAGGATCCGCAATGCATAGAGAAAATCTTCAGAGATATCTTTACGGACTCTTCGTTCCCATCTGCGTTATGTGTCTATTTGCTGTATTTCCATCGGTCGCCGAAGGAGCGTCCACGCCCGTTGCCGGCCTGACGGGCACATGGCGCTTTAATCGTTTTGCCGCAGGTCCCGGCGCACCCTGCTATTGGGACAGAGGCACAGTGACGGTAAGTGCGAATGAAACGTTTACTTACGCCGGTATGGATATCAATAACAATGTATATATAGAAAGTGGCGCTTTCTCGTTTTCTTCCAATGGGATTGTGATGACCATAAGCGATGATTTTGCCCCGGCCCTGTGCCAGATAGATTCGAGCAATAGCGTCCTCGTTTGCACCGAGACCGGGTGGGATTGCTATGCCTCTCCTATTTCTCTTTTGATTTTTACCAAAGTAGCCGCTTCATATTCGATGCCGGCCGGTAACTGGAATGGCAATTTCTTATTTGCGGGAACAACATCCGTGTGGCAAAGGGTGAACGAGACTCTCACTTCGAGTGGAACGTTTACAGGAGCACCAACTGCCAACAGCCCCGGTTCCTCCATATCCGGGAAAGTGTCAATTTCATTAACCGGGACAATGACCTGTGTTTCGGGTACTTGTTTGGACCCGCCCAACTACGAGAGCTTTATGGATGCAGGCAAAACTGTCTCGGTTGGGACAAGTGGGGACTCCGAAGGCAACGAAGGCGCGTTCAGTGTTCTAACCAGCCAGGCCGCTTCATATTCCGGGGCCGATTTGGCCGGTTCGTGGCAGGGTAATACTGTGGCTGCGGGTAACGGCGCACCCTGGTGGCAAAGAGATTCTCTTACGATCTATCCGGATGGATCGTCTGAAGTTTCCTGGACTGCTTATGACGGGTCAACAGGCAGCGCAACCGGGACTTTCACGATTGTGCCAAACGGCTCATCAGCCGGGGCGGTAACCTGGAATTGCGCCGATTGCAACGAGAATACAAGCTTCAGCGGTTTTATGGATTCAGGCAAGACGGTCATGGTTTTCACGGACACATGGGCGTCAGATCCAGGGACCCAGGAGATTAAAGTCTTCACGAAACACGGCGTCCCGAATGCGCCGACAGCAGTAACGGCAGCGGCCGGCAGCGGCCAGGCAGCGGTCAGCTTTACGGGCCCCGTTTCAACCGGGAGCCCCATTATCTCCTATACCGTGACCTCCAAGCCAGGCGGCATACAAGCCACAGGCTCTGGAAGCCCGATAGTAGTGCGTGACCTGACCAACGGCACCGCCTATACATTCACGGTAAAGGCGACCAGCGCGGCCGGGACCAGCCTGGCCTCCAGTCCTTCCAACAGCGTAACGCCTTTTGCAGTTCCGCCAACGTCTGTTTCCCAACTCGCCGGTACGTGGAACTTCAGCGGTTTTGCTACAGGTCCTGACGCGCCCTGGTGGGATAGAATGACAATGACCGTGGAACAGGATGGAACATTCACCTATTCCGAAACACAAAGCGATGGCAGTTCCGACACCGGCAGCGGCGCCTTCTGGATTTCTCCAGGCGGGATTTTCATGACCACCGGTAAGCCCAACAACATGCTATGCCAGATCGATTCGGACAAAACCGTTATCGCATGCACGGAGACCTGGCAGGATGGCTCTACCAAACTCACTATCGGCACGAAACAAGCCGCTTCATATTCCCTGGCTGATTTATACGACGGTCCGTGGCAATTCAATGCTATAGGTGCGCCATCGTACGAGGCGGAAACCGCTGCCGTTACGTTCGACTCGAATGGAGACTATTCAGGGTACTTATTCCAAATCGGCAACCCAACAAGAACACTAATCAACACAAGTGGGACTCTGTCGATTTCATCAGGCGGGGTGATCGCATGTGATTCGGGTGATTGTTCAAGCCTAACTAACTCTAACTATGGTGGTTTTATTGACGCGTCAAAGGCCCTGGGGGTTTTGACAAGCGGGGGAAGTTCCAGCTCTGATGCCGCCTGGCTCTCTCTTCTCACCAAGCAAGCTGCTTCATATTCGATTGCTGATTTGGCCGGCACGTGGCTGGGTAATAAACTTAATTCGGGTTATGGCAATGGATATTGGGAAAGAGATACTGTTACGATCGGCAAGACCGGAACAACTACGGAATCATACATAGGAAGTGACGGGTCATCAGGCACCGGCAGCGCAATCGGGACTCTGTCGATTTCATCAACCGGGGTGATTACCTGTGCTTCCGGCAGTTGCGCGGCTTCGGACTGGCAGGGTTATATGGACGCAGGCAAGACGGTCTGGGTCTCCATAGGAACAAATAACGGGTCCCCCTATATTGAAATCTTTACGAAAAATACCGCAGTTGTTCCGGAAGCGCCGACAGCAGTAACGGCAGTGCCGGGCAACGCGCAGGCAACGGTTAGCTTCAGCCCCCCCTCTTTAAACGGCGGCAGCGCCATAACGAGCCACATCGTGACTTCGAACCCTGGTGGGAAAACGGCCTCAGGGACAGGCGCCAGTATAACCGTGAAAGGCCTGACCAACGGCACTGCCTACACATTCACCGTACAGGCGAAAAACGCGGTCGGGACAGGTCCGGCTTCATTGCCCTCCAACAGCGCAACGCCCGCCGCGCCTCCCGGCGCCCCGACAAGTGTAACCGCAACGGCCGGCACCGAACAGGCAACCGTCAGCTTCACGCCCCCCGCTTCGAAAGGCGGGTGCGCGATAACGGGCTACACCGTGACTTCGATTCCCGGCGGCATACAGGCCACAGGTGCCGGAAGCCAGACCCAGGTAATCGTGCCGGGTCTGACCAGCGACACGGCCTACACATTCACGGTAACGGCGACAAACGCGGCAGGATATACAGGTCCGGCCTCAAGCCATTCCAACAGCATTACTCCCGCAGGAATAGGCATGCTCACCGTGACGATCACCCCTGCGGCGGCGGTCACAGCGGGCGCACAGTGGAGCCTTGACGGAACCACCTGGTACGCCAGCGGGGCGAAGGTCAGTCTTCCAGTTACCGGCAGTCCTTACACGGTAAGGTTCAAAGACATTACCGGCTGGACCACTCCCCCCACATCTCTGCCCGTCACTATCGCGCAAGGGCAGACGACGTCCGGCCAAGGTCTCTACGTACAACAGACGGGATCGCTCAAAGTAACGATCGGCCCTGCGGGCGCACTCACCGCGGGCGCGAAGTGGAGCGTCAATGGAACCACCTGGAACGCCAGCGGGGCTATCGTCAGTAATACTCCGGCCGGTTCTTACACTGTGACCTTCAAGCCCGTTACAGGCTGGAACACTGCCGCAAGCGTGCAGAACGTCATCATCACAGACGCCAATACCCCCGCCACCGCCACCGGGACATACACTCAGCCTGTAATGACGTTTACCGTCCCCAGCTCCCTAGGCACCGTCCTGCAGTGCAGCAATTCTCTTGACTACCTCATGAATGCGAATGTAACCCCGGCCGGGACCTACACTTACCGCATGGGCACAGGTTCCCCTCCTGCAGGCATCACCGTCAATTCAAGCGGGACGGTGAGCGGCCAGCCCTCTTCCGCCGCCAGCACCTACTCATTCAATGTATGCGTCGACGATGCGGATGGTGGAGAGCTCTGCAAACCTACTTCCATAAAGGTCACCGCACTAATCCCCGGAGCGCCTTCAGGGCCTTCCCCGGCCAGCCGCGCGACGGGCGTTTCGATCAGCCCGACGTTGACCTGGGCGCCAATTTCAACCGCTACCTCTTACGACGTTTATTTCGGAACCACCTCGACTCCACCCAAGGTGAAGTCCGGCATCACCACCACCACCTATACTCCATCGGCCGTTTTAAACACGAAGACCACCTATTACTGGCAGGTCGTCGCCAATAACAGTATGTGCGGCACTCTTAGTCCAACCGTGACCAAGGGACCGGTGTGGTCGTTTACAACGGGCGCCACGGCGGTAACAGGCACGGCGGCTGCCGGGGGTCCAATCACGGGCGCTACGGTGACGCTGGTGGACAGCGCCGGCAATACGGCCAGTGGAACCACCGGCTCCGCCGGCTCCTTCAGCATCCATTCCGATGGGCTCACGCCCCCATTCCTGCTGAGCGTCACAACCGGCGAAACCACCTACTACAGCGTAAGCGAGAACCTCAACGCGGCAACCACCATCAACATCACGCCGCTTACCGACATGATTGTCCGCACCTGGTACGCCGCCCAGAACCCGCCGGTGGATGTGGCGACCGCATTCGGCAACCCTGGGACATACCCCGCGCCCCCGCCCATCGCTGTCTCGGCGATAAAACCCGTGGTGACAGGCATAGTGCAGCCATGGCTGAAGCTGGCGGGAGTCAACCCGGTCACTTTTGACCCTATCTCGACACCGTTTACGGCCACCAACGGAACGGGAATCGCTCAAGTACTCGAACAAACTTCGGAAACCATTAATTCGGGGAATATAGCCGTCGCCATCAGCAACAGCGCGACTACTCAGAATACCACGATGACCTCATCGGCGACCGACGGGTCCGTGACCTGCTCGACCACATACACAACAAGCGGCGGGACGACCAAACCGCTTATTGCCGTCAGCTATGTGCCGATAACGACTGCCCAGCAGGCAGCGCTGACCGGCATAAACACGACAGTGAGCCAATTGGTGGCTGCGGTGAATACGCGGGGCGCCAAACTTCAGGCAAGTGACATAGCCCCCTATGTGTCCTCCAGCTTCCTCAACAACGGCCTGACCGCGACCCAGTGGGAAACCAACGTTGCAACAAGCTTGGCAGGGGCAAGCGTATCCTCCGGTCTCCTGGTAAACTCCCTGGATACCGTAAACAGTGTGGCCGATATCTCCTTTACGATCTCAACAACCAAAAACGGCGCAATCAGCACCAGCACACTGGAGACGACCTTCACCCTGGTTAGCGGGTCGTGGCTCATATCCGGCAATGGCCAGATAGCCTCGGCTTACGCGCAGACATGGGCATGGGACAACTCGTCAGGCTACACGAAAGGCCTCAGGTTCACGGTCGACGATCCACAAGGCGTAGTTACGGCTGTTACGGTCTCGGGGCCGGGCATCACCGGGTCTATCACCGTTCCCCAAGTTTGCGGCGGCAGCACAGGCGTTTCCTGCGGTAATGCTTTCGGTGGTTATGATACGCAAAGCGCCTTCCAAATCGATGTTACAAACAGGCCGCCAACAATACGATCGACTTACGCCTTCACGCTCACTCCCTCGACAGCGCCCCCAAGCTATAACTCGACGGTTAATGCCGCCTTCGGCTTCGACGCGAGCGCAAACCCGGTTTCAGCGGACTATCCCTCCTGGACATTTATCAACGGCGGCGCTCCGAGCCTTGCCGAGGTTATGCGCGGCACAACTCTGCACGGATCGGTTTATATCCCGATCTGGGTCACGAACACGCCTCAAGCTCCGCAGTTCAATTACGAAGCTCCCTCGGGACAGTCCAATATCGTAAGTAATCAGCTCATTCAAGGCACATGGGATTCAGGAACTGCCATACCGGGGCAGGCAAACAATTTCACTATCGTCATACCGGCGGCCCAAATTAATAGTGTCAGCGACTGCAATGGCGGAAGCGGCGTCTGTTACAACATAACGTTTCAGGGCCAGACCGGAGATATTACAGGCGGTTGGTTTGGCGAAGATGCTTGCTATAGCGGTGGGCGTGATGAACCCACAAGCTGCACAAACAGCGGAGTCGAGATACTACAGTAGAACTAAGCTCCTTTAAAAAGACAATGCAAAAGGGGAAGTGAGCCTCCCCTTTTGCATTTGGGTTACTTCCCCCAAACCGAAATCACAACGGCCCCGATTACCATCAGGCATGCTCCGGTTAATCTATAAAAAATATGTTTCTCCCGAAATAGGACTCCTCCATAAAGAACACTGACCAGGATGCCCATACGCTTTATGGATATCATATAAGCGACTTTGACAAGCGGAAGCGCCATAAAGTGTGAAAGCGACTCGACAAGATACAACGAGCCGATAACAGTCCCCTGAATAGTGCGGGTAAGCAGATTGACCCAGGAGACTTTCTTCAGGGCCGAGAATAAAATCAAGAGAAGCACCGTAAGAGCGGGGATGTAAGTTAGACCAAAAAAGGTCGGGGAAGAGTGCAAAACTGCGGTTTTCCCGAGGACTGATGTGATACTGTAAATGAATGCGACAACCAGCATGAGCCAGGAACCTCTTTCTCGTGCGATTGCCCTGAATGGATAAAAAATGCTCCTGAGGGACGGATCCAGGTTCAGGACGTAGCCCCCGCCGACGATAACTAACGTGCCGCAAATTCCTGCGATATTCGGTGTTTCCTGAAGGAGAATGACGCCGGTGGCCAGTATGAAGACCGGTGTAAATGCGAGGAACGGAATCGTTAGTGACAGGGGTGAGACCCTGATGGCTTCCATGTAAAGCAGAAGAGCGAGCGCCTCCAGCGGTAGAGCTGCAGCAGAGCTGACCCAGAAAGCATTGTCCAGGGGCGGGATTTCTATTAGGAGCCAGCCTGCCATGAAAAGCGGCAAACCAAGGAGAAGGGGATACAACACCATTTCATAGGAGTTCAAATCAGAGAAATACTTTTTTATTAAAGCATCTCTGGTCGATACGGCCAATGCGGCGCAACATGTCAAAATGATCCAAAACATGTGACTAGAGAAGATCCGAGGACTGCTGGACCATTTCTTTGACCGCTTCACCGATCAGATCGAGGGTCTCGGGAGTAAGTTTAAGCAGTTTCGCAGAGTCCAGGTCCGCCAGTTCCTTTTCTTCCTGTTCATAGAAGCCGAATCCGATGCTGAAGGCAAGATGGCCGGCAAGATTGACTATCAGTACCTCTTTGGGCGTGGCCGCGGTAAAACCGGGTCCTTCGTGCAGTCTGGCGACGTTAACGAAATTCTCAGGGAACTGCCACCGATCGAGCAGGACGCCTCCAAATGAGCCGTGAAGGCTTTGAATTCCGGCCACGATTTGATCCAAATGGAGAGGTGCGCACTGATCCGTCAACTCGCCCACCATCCAGAGCAGCAAGACGTTGCCGATATCATGGACCAAACCCAGCAGAAAATACGTTCCCGTATCAATGACCCCGAGTCTTGAGGCTATATGGCCCGATCCATAGGCACAGGCAATAGAATAGGACCGCATCTTCTTCATCACTGACTGAAGCTGTTTGTGCTCCGTTTTGTAGAGATGCTTGCTCGCTATTGCCATGACGATCTTCTGGGTTTCCTTGAACCCCATCCTCGTTATTGCCTGGCTCACAGACTGGATTTTCCCCAAGCCGCGATACATTGGCGAATTCGCTGCCGCTATCAGTTTGACCGCAGTTACGGCATCCTTCTCGATTACATTGCTCAGGTCGTTGACCGTCGAATCCGGTTTCGCGACCACCTCCTGGACCTGCTGAACGACCTCAGGCAATACCGGCAACTCTATATGACCCCTTTTGAACTTCTCGATCATTCGAAGCACCTCCTGGCGCATATTGCCCTGCCAGGAGTCTTCCCGATCTTTGGGTGACTGTATCTCGATGCCAAGGGTCTTGAGCTTTCCGGATATCAGTTCGCTGTCGAAGGGTTTCACTACAAAGCCGTCGCAGCCTTCCTTAACAGAGCAGATAATGGTTTTCTTGTCCGCTTTCGCGGTCACCATGAGAATCCGTGCCCGCTTGGAAGCTTCCTGCTCGCTTTCGATCTTTCTCATGGCGTGCAGCACCTGCATTCCGTCCATTTCGGGCATAACTACGTCAAGCAGGACCAACTCGTATGGGGCCTGTTTCTCCCATGCCTTTTCGAAAGCCTCTATGGCGACCGCTCCGTTTTCGAAGGAATCCACGCTTCCATGCTGCTCCAGAATTTTCTGCATCTTGGCCCTGGAAACGAGTTCATCGTCAACTATAAGAATTCTCATCCACGAGACCCTCTCGGCGTTTTTCACGCGGCATTGCGGCATTGGGCCAAGCTAATAGCTCGCTTTGTAAAGATAAGTATCAAATAAGCATGCATTATCGGCGCTTAGAAGCGTATTTTCGGCCTCGAAAACATTGCTATAAGCACCTGGCATCGGCAAGGCCAGGATGGTCCCTCATTCATGCCGGAAATCCGGCGCGCTTTCGCCCTTGTCCCGAGTCCCGATCTTAACAATACCCCGATAATGTTTGGGTTTTCAACCAAAATGGCAATACCGCAGGGATGCAAGCTCCCATTGAAGTATTGTTAAAGGATCGTAAGCACCCGCGCGTCCAAAGCCAAAGCTCCCTTTCCATCGTCGTTAAGGCTGACCGGGTTTAAATCCATCTCGCTGATTTGGGGGAAGTGATGCATCAGCAGGGAGACTTTCACGAGGATCTCGGCCGTCGTCTGAAGGTCCGCCTCCCGCATGCCCCTGAAACTGCCCAGTATGCGTCTTCCTGAAAGCTCACCGAGCATTTCCAAAGCTGCATCGATATTGATCGGGGCAAGACGCATGCTCACGTCTTTCATTACCTCAACCATAATCCCACCCAAGCCGGTGAGCACCACCGGGCCAAAGGAGGGATCTCTTTTACCCCCGACGACGAGTTCACGCGAGGCCCGGGCCATTTTTTGCACAACGATGCCCGATATGTCATTGGAGATTTTCTGTAACCGGTGCCATTCATCCCGAAGGGATTCGGCGTTGGCGATATTCAGGGCTATTGCGCCCCTGTCGCTTTTGTGCAGCAGCGAAGGCGAGACAGCCTTTAGCGCCACAGGAAACCCCACGTCATTTGAGGCTGAGACGACCTCATCCAGGCTCCTCGCCATACGCCATGGGACTGACGGTATGCCTGTGAGGTCAAGCAAACTGAGAGATTCATGGAGAAGCGGCTGTCGATTTTTTTGCTCGATGTCGCCGAACCAGTTCTCGATCTCCTTAACGGGTATTGTGAACTGGGTTGAAGTCACTTCGGATTCGGACTCCACCCGGCGTGCTGCACGGATTTTGCTCCACTGGAAACCGACTGCCAGGGCCTTCACAGCTTCTACCGGATCGACGAAAAAGGGATAATCCAAATTTTTCTCCAGGTGCACGCGACCATCGAACCCGATTAACGCAACTATTGCGACGGGCTTTCCAAACTCGGAGGAAAGTTCCGACAGTTTTTCGATGAACAGCACTGAGGCCTCCCGCTCTATTGCCATATGCGATTCATGGATGAATACGACACCGTCGATATCTTGCTGAGAAAGAATTTTAGCGGTCAACATGGTCCAGGAGAGCATGTTGACCGCCCCAAGGTCCAGCGGATTCCCCAGACTGATGACATCCGCGCGGGTATTGCTTCTGGCCTGGTCCAGGATTTCGCGATCCAGGGGAGGGAGATGAAAGCCGCAGGTTGCGCAAACGTCTGCGGCTATCACTGCGTTTCCGCCGGACCGCGACAGAACGGCAAGATTTCGGCCTTTAAGCGGTGGGAGGCGTAGGCCCTTCGCATCGTTTATCGCTTCGGAGACGGAATGGACCCTCAGAATGTGGCTCTCACGGCAGACCGAATCTACTACCTGGTCATCTGCAGCCAGGGCGGCAGTGTGAGACTGGGCGATCGTCGAACTCACGGCACTGTTGTTCGACTTATGCAGGATGATTGGCTTTGAACTCCTTCTCGCCAGGTCTGTAAAAGGTCGGCCTCTTTTGAAGTCCTCCAGATAGAAGTATATGATATCGGTTTCCGGATCGTCCATTGCGTAGGCAAGATAGTCCGCTTCGTCAATATCCAGTTTATTGCCCACGCTGACAATCTTACCTATGCCCACCCCGGACGTGGACAGCCTCTCTGCGAGGTTGAAGCCCATTCCCCCACTTTGAGAAAAAATGGAGGTCTTGCCCTTTCTGAAAGTGACCGGATACTCTACGAAAGGAGCGTAAAGATCTTTTGCTGTGTTTACCATTCCCATGCAGTTCGGACCCACAAGGCGAATGCCAAACTTCTTGCTCGTTTCCAGAATTTCTCGTTCAAACACTTCTCCTTCTGCGCCGCGCTCTCTAAAGCCCGCGGTAATGATAACAGCCCATCGGACCCCTTTCTCGCCGCACTGAGCGAGCATGTCGTTAACCAGACGCGCCGGAGTAACGATGACGGCCAGTTCGGCATTTACGGGCAACTCCGAGATCGAGCGGAAAACCGGGATTCCATAGACTTCTCCGCCTCGAGGCCCAACTGGATAAATTTTCCCTCGGTATCCGTGGTTAACGAGATTTGAGATAAGATGCCTCCCGAAATTCAGCATGGAGTCAGAAGCCCCAACTATCACGATAGATTCAGCATTGAACAGGTCATCCATTACTCAGCTCCGTATTATGGGAACAAGGCAAAATAAATTGAGAATTCGGTCTTTTAATCAAGATGTGGAATGCATGGGTAGAAGAGGAAAACGGCTGAACGAAATGATAATCCTCCGACACGTTAGTGGTCAAGAACATATCTCTTGTGTGTTCGACAGGAACATCGTATTTTTTTCGACTAAACCCATATGCGAGGCACTGCCATGCAAGATCAAACCGCCAGTAAAACTGCGCTCGGGGCCGCTTATATACGCGCTGCACATCAACTGCTGGACGACGAGCCGCTGCTGCTGACGGATCCGGCCGCCCTGCCCTTATTGGGGGCGCAAACAGATGAAATCATACGCGGCGCGCTTGACCTCTATCAAAGCCCCGGAGGGATGGCCTTGCGAGTCCATGTCGTCCTGCGCTCGCGCTTTACGGAAGACAGGCTGGAAGCCGTCGCCGCAAAAGGAGTTACCCGCTACGTCCTGATCGGGGCCGGATACGATAGTTTCGCGCTGCGCCAGCCTCCCTGGGCCAGGGCGCTGCAAATCGTCGAGGTCGATCATCCCGCCACTCAGGCGGATAAACGGGAGCGGATCGCCAGGGCCGGATTACTGGAGCCGGACAACCTGATCTTCGCATCTGCCGATTTCGAACGCGAAGGCCTCAGTGAGGTCCTGGCCCGCTGCGGCATCGGCCCCGGCGAACCGGTGTTCTTTTCCTGGCTTGGGGTTACGATTTACCTGGAAGAAGTTGCCATTGACGCAACATTGCGGACGATAGCCTCATTTGCGCCCGGCAGCGAAGTTACCCTGACCTTCAGACAGCCTTTGGATCCGGCTTCATCAATACTTGCCGATATAGTTTCCAAGCTTGGGGAGCCTTACGTAAGCTTTTTCACGCCGGACCAAATCGAGGCGAAATTACGGGACGCCGGGTTTTCCGATATCGACTTTCTGACGCCGGAAAGGGCCGAAGCGCTGTATTTTACCCCTTCGCGGAACGATTTGCCGGCGCCCACGGGAACCACCATCCTTTCCGCCTCGGTCTGGAACTAATGGTCAGATTCTGCTTAACCGACTCACGAATCCTGAAACTTCCCATTACCGCTTCTTGGGAAAAGCGGCTTCCACGTAGTCGGCAATGACTGCGTCTATGAATTCTTCCATTCCCATGGTGGGCGGATCGGTGATGTCCTTGGTGATTTGACCCACCTGCCTTGCGCCGGTTCTGCTCGAGAACTCAAATTCGAACGTAAGGTACTTGAGTACCGGTGAAGTTGCAGCACCGCTGGCCAATCCAACCGCCGCTCCTCCGGCTGCTCCCTCGGCGGCCCCGCGCCCGCCGCCAACCACGAGCCCGGTCAGCGCACCCAGCACAGCCCCGGCGGCTGTCTTGCCGCCTACCTCATGGGCGACTGCCTGGCTGTTGTCCACCTGCGTGTATTTGACCGTCACATGGACCTTGACCGCAGCGCGAGCCGGGTTGTCGGGCACATCGTAGCCGAGGTCCTCCAGCGCTTCATCGGTTTGTCTAAAATAATTGAGATCGGCGGGGAGTCCGGGGACATTGAAATTGCTGGCTGTGACGCCGATTGTTCTATCCTTGGGCCCGGTCCTGAAGTAGACCGTCTGATCGGGCGGAGGAGTATAGGCGGGGGGTCTGGCGGCCGGCTTGGCCGGTTGAGAGCCCCAGTCGGTCTGGGCCTGGCTGGTTGCAGGGAAGGATGGAAGAGAAATGAGCACGAGTGCAAGTACACATGGAACAAGGGATGATCTGATAAAGCCATTCTTCTTCATTTCTTTTTCCTTTCTCAATATCCTTTAGTTTATTCAATCGCTTCCAGCAGTCAAAGGATTTCATCGACGGGCAAGTTTCACACGTAAATTCGGTATCGACAAAAAACAATTCCGGCATGAGGAAAATTAATCTCACCTCGTATACCTGCATGTCGTCCCCAACGAAATCCCATTCCATTCTGTCGGTATTGAAGCCGGCCCACCTTCGAAGACTCAGTTCATATCAGGACAAGTACCTGGTCCGAAGTCGATCGATAAACAATTCCAGGTCATTAAGGTCACCTTCTCTGTAGCCTTCCGGGTACAGAAGGGCAGACATGTAGAAGATGCTCGAAAGCTCCAACGCCTGCGCGGCTCGCGTCGCAAAAGAGTTCAGTCCCGTCTCTAAATCTACCCTGACATCTTTGGACATCGCTTCGCAAAACGGACCGACCAACTCGGAAAGTTCCATCAAAAGCATGGTTTTTTCCCGAAGTTTTTGCCGGTATTTTTCAGGATCGTCTCTTATAAGCAGAGCTTGTCGAGCTTCCTCCTCGATCCGCCTGATCCTTTCAGACGCATTTTCAAGTGCCGAAACGGCATTGGACAAATTTTCCAGTGGATTCATAGACCCTCCTCCAAAGATTAACATCGAGATGGTCCATTATTTATCCAAAATCCGAACCTTAGTCAAAACATCGAATTGACGTTCGCAAGATCATACGATATGGAATCGGTTGTCGGTTTTGCCTGTTTTAGAGAGCAAGCATACCTCGATTGACTGTAATTTTGACACTGCCTGGAGGAATTCAAATGAAAGTAGTGGCTTTCAATGGAAGCGCGCGCAAGGACGGCAACACTGCAATTCTCATTAATTATGTGCTCTCCGAACTCAGAAGCGAGGGAATTGAAACTGAACTGGTGCAACTGGCAGGAAAGAAAATCCACGGCTGCATCGCATGCTACAAGTGTATGGAAAACAAGGACAGGGAGTGTGCCGTAAAGGATGACGTCTTCAACGAATGCATTAAAAAGATGATCGAGGCTGACGGGGTCATTCTCGGGTCCCCAACCTATTTCAGCGATGTTACGACGGAAATGAAAGCCCTTATCGATCGCGCCGGCTTTGTGTCGAGAATGAACGATTTCATGTTTAAACGAAAGCTGGGCGCTGCAGTCGTAGCCGTTCGAAGAGCGGGGGCCACACATGTTTTCGACACGATCAACCACCTTTTCCTGAGTGCTCAGATGATCGTGCCGGGATCGATCTATTGGAACATAGGCATCGGAAGAGAAAAGGGAGACGTGGAAAAAGACGAGGAGGGCATTGAGACCATGAAAGTACTTGGTCAGAATATGGCGTGGTTGTTGAAAAATATGCCTAGATAAGGACAACTGTGTTGCCGGGACGGGTCAGACGTGCGCCGAGCAGGTTAATTCTCCCGTTCCGGTTTCTGTGTCAAGTCTTCCAGCGCCTGCTGAAGTGTTGGGAATCTGAATGAAAAACCGGTTTCCATCAATTTTTTCGAAATAACCCTTTGCCCTTTGAGTACTACGTTTGCAAATTCACCAAGCATGGCGCGCACCACAAAAGCTGGCGCGGCGGGAAGCAGAATAGGCCGGCCCACCGTTCTTGCCAGGATTTCGGCAAATTCACTATTCCTGACAGGGTTTGGGGCCACACAGTTTATCGGTCCTGAAATTGACGTATCACTCAATATAAAAGAAAAAATTTTGAAAAGATCTTCCAGGTGAATCCAGGACATCCACTGCCTGCCGCTCCCCATTGAACCTCCAAGCATGTAGCGGAAGGCCGGCAGCATCATGGCAAGCGCCCCCCCTCCCCTGCCCAGAACTAATCCAAATCTGCAAAGAGCAACCCTTGTCCCCCACTGTGCCGCTTTTTTCGCCTCATTTTCCCATTGCACACAAATCTCAGACATGAACTCCGAGCCTGCAGGCGCCTCTTCATCCAAGACCTCATCGTCCATGCGGCTTCCGTAATAGCCGATTGCAGAGGCGTTGATCAAAATCTTTTCTTTGCCCGAAGAGCCAAGTGAATCGGCGAGATTACGTGTGGTAAGGACCCGGCTGTCGACTATGGACTTTCGCGCCGGATCGGTCCAGAGAGTAAAGATTGAGGTACCCGCGAGGTTAATTGCCGCATCGTTTTCCGCGACCTTTTGCCGCCATTCTCCGGGTTCTTTGGGATCGCCTTCGACGATGGTCGCCCATGGGACAAGTTTCCGAGCTCTCTCGAAAGAGCGGGTAAGGACGGAAACGTCGTGTCCTGACTCGGAAAATCTTCTGGTTATATATTTTCCGACAAAGCCGGTTCCACCGGTAACGAATATCTTCATTCGGTTTCCCCCGCCTTTTAGAAAAGCTCGACGCGGAAAGTTGAGACCAGGCGAAATACGAATTGTCGTCGTCTCCCTTTTTCAGCGTCTCCCTGTCAGGGCTATTGGAAAAGGGGGTTCCAATCGCCGGTTTTTGCCCGTATGGACCCTGGCATCATTCGCCGCCGCCGGGCTTCTTGCTTTCCCCCACTGAGCCAAAGACAAACCTGGAGATCAGGCTTTCGATATCGAGCGGAGGCTGAGTCTCCCGTATGGTTCCACCATTCTGAATATAAGTATCGGACGCTCCAGGAGTGATCGATACATACTTGTCACCGATGATACCCGAGGTTTTTATGCTGGCAATTGAGTCATCCTCGAGCTTGACGTTCTTGTTTATGCTCATGATGACCTCGGCGCGGCCGTCCTTGAGCTGGACTTTCTCCACCTCTCCAATAGGGACGCCGGCCATGGTCACTTCCGCCCTATCCTTTAATCCTGAGACCGTGGGAAATATGGCGTTGACGTCATAGCTGTCTTTCCACAAATTCAAATGCCCAAGGCTAAATGAAAGGTAAGCCAGGCAGAACACGCATATTATCAGGAAAAGGCCAACACTGAACTCCAATCGTTTTCGTTCCGGTCCCATTTTCAAATTTCCTTCTTCAATTCATCAGAGCAAGATCGAGGTGATGACATAATCGCTTATGAGCACCGCGATCGATGAAGCCACTACGGCATCAGTTGTCGCCCGCCCAACCTGCTCAGGTCCGAAACTGCCCTCGTCCACCCCGGCATAGAAACCTTTATACGTACACACCCATACGATAAGCACCGAGAAGCAGGCAGCCTTAATAAGCCCCATGGACAAATCGCTCCACTCGACGCTGGTGGTAAGACTATGCCAGAAAGCCCCCGCATTTGCTCCCAATAAGCCCACCCCGATAAAGTAACCTCCCAAAATTCCAACAACGTCGCAAAACGCAGTCAGGAGTGGAAGAGCAATAATGCACGCAAAAAATCTGGGAGTAATCAGATAGGAATAGGGGTCGATCGCCATACACTCGAGCGCGTCTATCTGCTCCTCGATCCTCATAATGCCGATTTCCGCCGCTATTGCCGACCCGGCCCTGCCGGTCACCATGAGCGCGGACAAGACGGGCCCCAGCTCACGGACCAGGGACACTCCGACGGCGGACCCCAACCAGCCTTCTGAACCGAATTTGCTCAATTCGTAATAGCCGTTGAGAGCTAACACCATCCCGGTGAAAGCTGCGGTGAAGCCAATCATGAGAAATGACCTGGTGCCGATGAACTCGATATGCTTTGCAGTCGGCCAAAACTTTCCCGGCGGCCGGACGATTCCGCGAATCGCGTAGAGGAGGAACATTCCCAGGCGGCCGGCAGAAAATATCTGCCTCAATGCAAAAGCGCCAAGGAACTGGATAGGATTTACCATCGGAGCGCCCCCGCACTAAACATTCCAAAGCCTGATCCAAGTCGTGCAGGACTTGAACAGCTTACCGTCCCGGCCATTTTGCCGCGGCGTATCATCAAGATGCCCTCCACGTATCGCCGAGCAGAAGTTCGTAATAAGCGTCGATACCCATTTTCTGAGAGTCTGCCACACGTTGCAGGAACTGCCTCACACGCGAGTCTTCATTTTCCCGGATCTCGTCGGGCCGGCCCGCCGCCAAGACCTTTCCATTGTCCATTACAACCATCCGATCTGCGATCTTAAAGGCGCTTTCAAGCTCATGAGTGACTACTACGATGGTCATTCCATAGGTATTCTTCAACTCCACGATCAATCGATCCAGGCCGGCCGCAGTAATGGGGTCCAGCCCCGAAGAAGGCTCATCTACGAACAGCATCTCTGGGTCCATGATCAGCGCCCTTGCCAGTCCGGCCCTTTTCTTCATTCCTCCGCTCATCTGCGAGGGCATATAGTCTAAAAACTCCGCAAGCCCAACCATATTGAGCTTCATAAGGGTCATGATCCGGATCGTCTCCTCAGCCAGATTGGTGTGAACCTTCAGCGGCATAGCGATGTTTTCGGCAAGGGAAAGGGAATTGAACAGTGCCCCGCCTTGAAACAGCACGCCAATCCTGCGCCTGTATTGCATAAGCATCGACTCGGTAAACGTTCCCAAATCCTGACCGTCTATGACGATCTGTTGGGTCTCTGTTCTCTTGAGACCGATAAGGTGTCGAAGGAGCGTTGTCTTGCCGCAGCCGCTAACCCCCATGATCACGGTTACCTGTTGCTTGGGAATGGCGAAACTAATATCGAAAAGTACCTGGCGGCTGTCGTAAAAACTGTTCAAGCCCCGAATATCGATTATGTTCTCTGAAGACATGTTTTATGAAGGTCCCGATGTTCTGTTCGAAACAGATTACTCACGGGGCCGGCACAATCTAGCCCCAATCCCGCTAAACGCTATATGCCCAAGATCAAAGGTAGGCATTATATAGAACAAAGGTTGAAATATAAAAGCTAATTCTCAAGACAGCGCAGAACTACCCAGGTACGCATTTACCGGAAGACCCGGAAGGGACCTGGGCAAAATTATTTCTTTTGTTGACATATAGTTCTGTGGGATACTCTACCTCTAAATACCATACCAAGGACAAGCCGATGAAAACGTCTGATTCACCTGTAATTGAGGCTATTTACGCAAGGCGCAGCATTCGGCACTTTGAAGACGCTCCAGTTTCTCGCGATTTGATCATGGCGGCTCTTAGAGCAGCTTCCTGGGCTCCTTCCGGACTGAACAACCAGCCCTGGCGTTTCGCCATAATTTGGGACGGAGAATCAAAAGACGCCCTTGCCGCTCTTACCAGATACTCCGTGATCCTCAAATCGGCAGCTGTTCTCATCGCTGTTTTTTTGGACAAGGAGTCCTCCTACGATTATACGAAAGATTGCCAGGCAGTCGGGGCTTGCACACAAAACCTGCTTCTTTCACTCCATTCATTGGATCTGGGAGCCGTTTGGGTAGGCGAAATCCTAAAGAATAAGGACCGTGTAATCGAGGTCCTGAAGCTTCCCGAGAGGGTTGAGCTTATGGCCATAGTCGCCGTAGGGCATCCGGCTCACCGGAGCCAGAAATCGCACAGACGGCCTATAGAAGAGCTGGTTTTGCTTGAAAAATAGTCGCGCTCCGTCCGAAAACCTCCGGTGGTCGATCCGGGGTCTCCGAACGGGCGCCGGTAGAAACATGTGAACAGGTGTGAGAATAGGCAAAAACCATACGGTGCATAGGGGGGGCCATGAAAGCTCAGAAGGGCGACAAGAGATACTTCATAGTGGTTTTGTGCATTTGTCTGGTAGCAACCTGCGGCTGCAGCGGCACCAACGCGCCGCCGCCCAATCCTGCCGGCCAAGCCCCGGCGCCTCCTGCCGGACCTGTTACAACTTACGGCCCCCCGGCCACACCCCCTTCCAGCCCCGCCCCAGTTTTACCATCGGCGCCCAAGGCCAAATTTTATGAATTCACCGACATCCCTATTCCTCCCGAACTTAACGTTCAGTCAAACGATTCCAATGTCTTCCAGGCCGGCCAGCTCAAGATGGGATTCTTGACATTGCGAGGCAGAGTGGATTCTAATTCGATAATTAACTACTTTGTGTCGTCGCTCCCGCGTGAGGGCTGGAGATTGAAAGGGCAGTTCAGATACGGCCGGTCGCTCTTGCTATTCGACAAGCCTGACAAGACCTGTGTGATCTTGCTGAAAGAAGGAACCTATTACACTTATGTTGAAATCTACGTATCGCCTGTTGCGGGAAGTTAGCCCCCGCTTTCCTGGGGGTAGAAGAGGTCGTTGTATTATGTCGTTTCCCGTTCACTGTTCACTGTTCACTGTTCACTGCTCACTGCCATTAAAAGGGGGATTTTAGGACGTTATGTTACAAGGCAAATCTATCCTGCTGGGGGTGAGCGGTGGAATAGCAGCGTATAAGGCGGCCGAACTGGTTCGACTTTTCGTCAAAGAAGGCGCTTCCGTTCACGTAGTTATGACCGCAAACGCTCAACAGTTCGTAACTCCACTGACTTTCCAGGCGCTTTCGAATAATCCGGTGGGGACCGACCTGTTCAGTATGGAATCCGAATCGAGGATAGGCCACATCCAAAAGGCGCGTCTTCCGGACCTCATTGTGCTCGCCCCGGCTACAGCCAATCTTATGGCGAAGATGGCCGCCGGAATCGCGGACGACTATCTGACCACCATACTGCTTGCCACAACGGCTCCTGTGATCGTTTGTCCGGCGATGAACGTCAAGATGTGGGAGCATGCGGCCACACAACGAAATTTGAGGACTCTGACCGAACTTGGGTACCGGATTCAGCCTCCCGCCGTGGGTTCGCTCGCTTGTCAGGAAGAAGGGGCCGGACGTCTTGCGGAACTTGAAGACATCGTGGAAAGCGCGATCCGCATGATGACCCCGCCTACTCTTGCCGGCAGACGCGTCCTGGTCAGCGCCGGTCCGACCTGGGAGTCTTTCGACCCCGTCCGCTTCCTGAGTAATCCTTCAAGCGGCAAGATGGGTTATGCACTCGCAAAGGTTGCCGCTCGCAGGTCCGCTCAAGTCCACCTGGTTTCCGGGCCCTGCTTTCTCGAAACGCCGGCGGAAGTCGAACAAACCTGTGTTACGAGCGCACAGGAAATGCGGGACGTTATTTTGAGGCTTTCTCCTCAACTGGACGCCATTGTGATGGCCGCCGCCGTCAGCGATTACCGGCCGGCAGAAAGAACCGCTCAAAAGCTGAAAAAAGCAGCCATAGGCCTGAACATCGTTCTTGAGCCAAATCCTGACATTCTTGCGGCTCTTGGAGAAGTTAAGCCGAGGTCTCAGGTGCTGGTCGGATTCGCAGCAGAGACCGAAAATCTTCTGGCGAACGCCAAAGACAAGCTGATACGGAAGAACCTCGATTTCATCGTGGCAAACGACCTCACCAGACAAGGCTGCGGGTTCGGCTGCGACACCAACGAAGTAAAAATAATTGAACGAAGCGGTGCCGTCAGCGATCTGGCTCCCATGAGCAAGGATGGGGTCGCCAGTCAAATATGGGACCGGGTCGAGCTGTTGCTTGCGGATGAGAAAAATTGATCGCGGAAAACACGGCCAACGAGTTTGCGGAATGTTTGGAGCGGCTGCGGTGGACCTTCTGGGGCTACAAGGCGGCAGGTATCCAGGACTGGAAATATAGCTCCCGGAAATCCGGAGAAAATAAGCAGACGCAGGCGGCTGCCGAAGCCGCCGGGAGGTCGGGAAAATCCGAACCGGTCCCCGTCCGGCCTGGCGATTCCGTGCAGCCTGAGGAGGCTTCCGAAGCCATGGAAAAACTCTCCCGGATAAGTAGTGAACTGGCCGGCTGCAAAAGGTGCAGACTTCATTCGGGGCGCAACAACCTGGTATTCGGAGAAGGCACGGCCGGGAGCGGCCTGGTTTTCGTCGGCGAAGGCCCGGGGTTCGATGAAGACAGACAGGGTCGCCCGTTTGTGGGCCGGGCCGGAAAGCTGCTCGATAAAATGATCCTTGCGATTGGTTTCGAGAGGGAAGAAGTTTATATCTGCAATGTGGTAAAATGCCGCCCACCTGAAAATCGAGCACCCCTGCCGGACGAAACGGCGTTGTGTTCTCCTTTCCTGTTCAGGCAGATCGAGGCCCTGGCCCCCAAGGTCATTTGTGCTCTAGGCGTCAGCGCAGCCCAGACCCTTCTGGGGACCACCCGAGCGATTTCTCATCTTCGCGGTAGAATCCACTTCTGGCGGGGAATACCTCTAATATGCACGTATCATCCGGCTTATCTGCTGAGAAGCCCTTCCCAAAAAGCGGCGGCATGGCAGGATCTAAAGGAAGTCATCAAAATAATGGCCGGAGGTCTGCGGCCGGCTCCTTCCGACCACTGACCACTGACAACTGAAGACTGTATCAATATGATTATGAGGCGACAAATCTGGCTCACGGCTCTTTTCCTTACCGGGGTGATTCTCTTCGCTCCCTCACCGGTCGAAGCGCAGCAGACACATATCAACATCATACAAATCAAAGACTCAATAAACCCCGGTGTTGAGGATTTCATTGAATACGCCATCAAGCGCTCCGTTGACGACAAGGCCGAATGCCTGATTATCCTGCTGGACACGCCCGGGGGATTGATGACCTCGATGCGTGGGATTTCTCAGGCCATTCTCAATTCCCAGGTCCCGATTATCGTCTATGTCTATCCGAGCGGCGCTCAGGCCGCCTCGGCAGGTGTATTCATTACCGCTGCCGCAGACATTGCGGCCATGGCGCCCGGCACAAACATCGGGGCTGCCCACCCGGTTACCAGTGGAGGGGGCGATGTTCCTGCCACCATGAACGAAAAAATACTCAACGACACGCTCGCATTTGCCAGAAGCATCGCGGCTCAGCGGGGCAGAAACGCCGAGTGGATGGAGGATTCCGTGAGAAAGAGCGTGTCGGCGACGGCTGAGGAAGCATTCAAGTTAAACGTTATAGACCTGGTTGCAAACAATCTTCCCGCTTTGATAAGCAGACTTGACGGCTGGCATCTTCAGCGTGGCGAGACCACGGTAGTTCTGAAAACTCAGGGAGCCGAACAGGTAACCATTTCGCCAAGCCTGCAGCACAGCATCCTGCGAATCATAAGCAACCCGAATCTCGCCTATATCCTTCTGATGATAGGACTGGCTGGTCTTTACTTCGAGTTGTCAAGCCCCGGGGCGGTGGTGCCCGGAGTTATCGGAGGGATCTCGCTCATACTGGCGCTCTACGCCATGCAGACCCTTCCTGTAAACTACGCCGGGTTTTTGATAATCCTGCTGGCGCTGGTGTTTTTTATCGTTGAAATTAAAGTCGCCTCGCACGGATTATTGAGCCTTGCGGGGGTGCTGTGCATGTTGCTGGGATCTATTATGCTATTCAGAAGCCCTGGGGAACCGGGGCAGATCGCATTATCGGTTCTTCTGCCCACAACTTTGGTGGTATCGCTGTTTTTTGCCGCAGTCGCACGTCTTGCGTTCAGGGCACAACAAGCAAGACCACAGACCGGCGGGGACGCCCTGATTGGGATGATAGGCCAGGTACGGCGGGAGATAGACCAAGAGGGCAAGGTGTTCGTTAGCGGCGAGTTGTGGAATGCTGTCGCCGATCAGAGAATCGCGGTTGGGGAGAAGGTGGAAGTGCTGGAAGTGCATAATTTAAAGTTGAAAGTGAAAAGGATCGGTGGTACGTAATAAAATTTGGTCCTTGGTCATTTACCTTGGGGAGGGCGTGAATGTTTTTTAACCTCAGTGCTTCCTTTATCGCCATAATCATTTTCGCGGTTCTTTTCCTGGCCAATGCCATTCGCATTCTAAACGAGTACGAGCGGGGCGTGATCTTCCGGCTTGGCCGAGTCATCCGGGCCAAAGGGCCGGGGATCATCCTCCTCATCCCCGTGATCGACCGGATGCAGAAGATAAGTCTTCGGGTTATTGCCCAGGAAGTCCCCACACAGGACGTTATCACCCGAGATAATGTCTCGGTAAAGGTAAGCGCGGTAATTTATTTCCGGGTGATCGATCCGGTTAAGGCCGTCGTCTCGGTCGAAAACTATCTTTATGCCACGAGCCAGCTTGCTCAGACCACTTTGCGCACGGTTTGCGGCCACGGCGAACTCGACACCCTGCTCTCGGAACAAGAGAAAATAAACGCTCATATCCAGGAAATCCTGGACAGCCATACAGATGCGTGGGGAATAAAAGTTTCGCTCGTCGAGCTTAGACAAATCGACCTGCCCCAGGAGATGCAGAGGTCAATGGCGAAGCAGGCTGAAGCTGAACGCGAGCGGCGGGCCAAGGTAATTTCTGCCGAGGGGGAATTTCAGGCTGCTGACCGTCTTGCTGCGGCCGCCGATATTATCGAAAAAAACCCGATTGCACTTCAACTTCGTTATTTACAGACTTTACGGGAGATTGCCACAGAGCGAAATTCGACAACGCTCTTTCCTATCCCGATCGATTTATTCAAGCCGTTCCTCAAGATTAGTGAGCTGTTAGATAAGCAAAGCCAAAAGGAGTAAAAATTAAATGGGTAAGAAGGAAAAAGAAAAGAAAGAAAAGCCGCTCGATAAAATGACGGCGAAAGAGCTTCGCGAGCTGGCCATGACTACAGGTGAAGTCGTAGGCGTCCACGGCATGAACAAGGCGGAGCTGATAGCAGCGATTAAAGAATCGCGCGGCATCGTTGATGAGAAGGGCAAGAAAAAAGACGTCGATGTCCGGTCTCTGAAAGCCAAGATCAAAGAGCTAAAAGACAAGCTGCAAAAGGCCGATGAAGATGGGAAAGCCAAGCTGGCCGCATCTTTCCGCCGCAGAATCAGCAATCTGAAGAAAAAGACACGCAGAGCCGCCTGATCAGTGATTCGTTGACTGGCGATGGGTTAGGCTTCGCTTCACCCATCCTTCGTTTTCTATTCACGATTCTCGACTGACTTTCTGCCATTCACGATTCACCATTCACCCTTCATTGATGGAGTTACCGATGCGCGTTGATCCAAAGGTGATCGCGGCCATATCGTCGGCTGTCGGGCTTTACCTTCAGGCCGAGCAGGAAACGCCACAAGCACAACAGCAATTGAGCAGGCCGGAGATGCCGCCTATGATCATGGTCAGCCCATTCGCGCTGGCTGGAAGGCAGGCGGCAATGAACGTCAGGTGGACCTGGCAGATGCGTTTGAGCCGTTAGTTTTGGATCTTCTGTATTGAGTCGAGCCTGAAAACCGGGAATTTCTCGAGCAAAAAGGACATAAGGATGAAGAATTCACATTTGCATGGGACATCGCTAACTGCGCACCTTCTTGATGAACAACCGGTCAAAGTGGACAATCCTGTCAAGATATGCGATTTAACTTTCCGCGACGGCCATCAGTCTCTTTTCGCCACCCGCGGAAGGACCGAAGACCTTTTGCCTATAGCCGAGGAAATGGAAAAGGTCGGATTCTGGGCAATGGAGGTATGGGGCGGCGCAACTTTCGACACAATGCACCGCTTTCTCAATGAAGACCCATGGGAAAGGCCACGCCAACTCAAGAAATACATAAAAAAAACCCCGTTCATGATGTTGCTTCGCGGTCAGAACCTCGTCGGATATCGCAACTATGCCGATGATATGGCTGTAGCATTCGTCGAACGGGCGATCGCAAACGGTATAGACATCTTCCGCACTTTCGACGCCCTCAATGACTTTCGCAATTTCGAAACGGTCATTAAGCCGATCAAGAAGAACAAGATGCATTTTCAGGGCACCATCTGTTACTCGATGACCGAACCACGGATGGGTGGCCCGGTTTACAACCTGGACTACTACATAAAGAAAGCCAGGCAGCTCGAGGACATGGGGGCCGACACCGTCTGTGTCAAGGACATGGCGGGTCTTATCGCCCCCTACGACGCCTTCTACCTTATAAAAGCCCTGAAGGAGAACGTGAAGGTCCCTATTCATCTGCACAGCCATTTCACCTCCGGTATGGGCGATCTGGCAATGCTGAAGGGCATCGAAGCCGGCGTGGACATAATCGACACATGCCTGTCCCCATGGGCGTACCGCAGCTCTCACCCAGCTATCGAACCCCTTGTGATGGCCCTGAGATACACCAACAGAGACACCGGGCTTGACCTCCACCAACTCGCCAAGTGCAGTGAATGGTTCGAGAAAATCTCGCCCAAGTATCGCCACCTGCTGGACGACCGTATGTCCATCATAGATATAGGAGTGCTGCTGCACCAGACGCCGGGCGGCATGCTCTCCAATCTCATTAACCAACTCCGCGAAATGGGCGCGTCCGACCGACTCAATGATGTTTTCCATTCGCTGCCCCGGGTGCGCAAAGAGATGGGCCAGCCGCCCCTGGTGACTCCAACCAGCCAGATTGTGGGGATTCAGACGGTGAATAACGTGCTCTTCGATACTCCGGAAGAGCGCTTCAAGATGATTTCCGCACAGAGTAAAGACCTGTTTTTTGGCCTCTATGGCCACACTCCTGTCCCGGTCGACCCGGAAATCCAGAAGAAGGCCCTCAAAGGGTATTCAAGAGGCGAGACCCCCTTCACCGGTCGTCCGGCTGAGATTCTGGAACCCGAGATGCCCAAGAATGAGGAGGATACGAAGGGATTGGCCAAAGACATCGACGACGTCCTTATCTATGGCATGTATCCCTTGACAGGAAAGCGTTTCCTCAACTGGAAGTACGGTAAAGAACCCGTTCCACCGGAGGTCTTGCCCAAGAGCCTCGAAGATGTCGCAAGAGAAGCCGAACTGGTCAAAAAGGCCAAGGCAGGGTTGCTGATCGAAAAACCGGCGAAGGAAGCTCCTCCTAAAAGCGGCGCGGTTCGCCAGTTCAATGTCTTTGTTGACGGTGATTATTTTTCCGTTGAAGTTGAGGCGGTCGGCGGCACACCGTTGATTACCGGTATCACCCCGGTGGCTGCGCCGGCTCCGGCCCCCATGCCCGCTGCTGCTCCCAGGCCTGCCGCTGCTCCTCCAGTAGCCGCTGCGGCGCCGCGTAAACCTGCGGCCCCCCCGGTTGAAGGAGGCGCCAAACTCGAAGCCCCCATGCCCGGAATGGTCATCCGCTACGAGGTAAAAGTGGGCGACTCGGTAAACGAGGGCGACGTAGTGATGATCCTCGAAGCCATGAAGATGGAGAACTCAATTCTTGCGCCGGCCTCGGGGACCATAAAGCAGATATGCTGCAAAGACGGCCAGAGCGTTCAAAAGGGTGATCTGCTCGCTGTAATCGGCTAGCGCTTCGCCAATATTTGAGATCACCGCCGCGGGTCTTGCCCGTGAGCATGATGTTATATATGGGGTGGGGCACGTTTAATCGTGCCCTGCCGAGAGCTTCCTACCCCCAAAGGAGGTGCCAAAAATGGCTAAACCCCCCGTTCGTGTCACAGTGACCGGAGCTGCAGGTCAGATAGGCTATGCCATCTTATTCCGTATCGCAAACGGTATGATGCTCGGAAGGGACCAGCCGATTATCCTGCAGATGTTGGAGCTGCCCGTAGAGAAAGCTCAGATGGCGCTCAAGGGAGTCATGATGGAACTCGAGGACTGCGCGTTTCCTCTTCTCGCCGGAATGATCGGCACCGGAGACCCGAAGGTCGCTTTCAAGGACGCCGATTACGCTGTCCTGGTTGGCGCCAGACCTCGAGGGCCCGGCATGGAGCGCAAGGACCTTCTCCTGGAAAATGCAAAGATATTCATAGAACAGGGAAAGGCCATGAATGAAATGGCCTCGCGCGATATTCGCGTGCTCGTGGTGGGCAACCCCGCCAATACTAACGGCTGGATTGCCATGAAATCAGCCCCCGATCTCCCGAAGGCCAATTTCACATCCATGCTGCGCCTCGATTATAACCGCGCCAAATCCATGCTCGCCAAAAAGGTTGGCAAGCCGGTTGATTCGGTTGAAAAGTTGACCGTGTGGGGAAACCACTCACCCACTATGTATCCCGATATCCGCTTCGCTACCGTAGAAGGGAAGCCGGCAATCGATCTCGTCGATCAGGACTGGTACAGGAACGAGCTCATTCCTAAGGTTGCCAAACGCGGAGCGGTGGTCATCGAAGCCCGCGGCCTGTCTTCTGCAGGGTCTGCCGCTCACGCCGCTATCATGCACATGCATGACTGGACGCTTGGCACAAACGGCCAATGGGTGACGATGGGCCTTGCTTCCGACGGCTCCTACGGGATTCCCGAAGGAGTCATGTACGGAGTGCCGGTCACCTGCACACCCGGCAAGTACGAAAGAGTAAAAGGCCTTGAAATAGATGCCTTTTCGCGCGAAAAGATGGACTTTACCCTGAAAGAACTGTTGGAAGAACAGGCAGGCGTAAAGCACATGCTCGCGTAAGGCCGCTGAGGATATCAAGGTATCGCAAAAGGCCCACAATTAGCAAAATCCCCGCGTCTCGCGGGGATTTTGCTTTAGTACACCTGTTCGCATCTGATCTGTCCAGTATGTCCCAATGCGTTCACTCCTCTTTGTTCTATGATTATTTTCCGGATGATTAAGACAACCGAGCTCTTTGAATTCCCAGCTATTTCGGCTCTTACTGCGGCCATTTGAAAGCGAGTCGCCTAATTTGGCTTGCTTTTTTTCCCTGTTCACTGTTCACTGTTTCTTTCGCATAAAGGCGATAAGATGAGTGGCTCATGAATGAGCAGATTACCGTTCACTGCTCATTGCGCACTGCTTTTAAAATCGAGGAGAAATTGATGGTCCACTGGAAACGTTGGCTGGCCGGCGCCCTGGTTACGATCTCAGTCCTTGCCGGTATCATAATCGCCCTCAGCTTCTTTTTCTCAAATTTCCTGGTTGATATCTGGTGGTTCCATTCTATCGGCTACGAAGCTTATTATTGGCAGCGCATCCTTTACAGGTATGCCGTCCTGGCGTCGGTCTCCATAATTTTTTTCCTGATATTTTTCCTGAACTTCTGGGTGGCGTCTCGCTTCCTGGGGGCAACTCCTCAGGGGAAAACCCCCGCTGCCGCCTCGCTCAAATCGTACCGGCATCTGCTCCGGGGATTTCGTACCGGCTCCATGTGGGTCTATACGCCTCTATCCATCATTCTTTCGGTGGTGATCGCCCTACCGTTATTTAAGCGCTGGGAGGATTTCCTGCTCTATGTTTTTGCTCCCGGGGCAGGAATAACTGACCCGGTATACGCTAAGGACATCAGTTATTATCTTTTCGCATACCCGATATACACGCTGATTGAACGCCGCTTGCTTTTGGCGTTTGGGGTCCTTCTGGCGGCGGCAGCGCTCCTCTATTTTGTCGAAAGACGAATTCTCGCCAGGGAAGAAAAACGGCTTCCCGCCGGGGCCAGGATACATCTCAGCATCCTTGTCCTTCTGGTATTTCTGATCGAAATATGGGATTTTGTTCTTCAACGCTACGGGCTTTTGTACTACAGGACCCATCTACCGCTTTTTTTCGGCCCCGGTTTCGTTGAAATGAATATCACTTGGGTCCTGATCTGGGTTTGTATCATCCTGTTGGCAGGGACCGCTCTGTCCCTCATTTATCTCATAAATTCCCGCAAGCACCTAAGGATTTTCGCCGGATTTGCCGTCGCCTTCGCCCTCGCGCTTACCGCCAGATACTCTGACTGGATCCCGCATGTGGTCGAGCATTACATTGTCAAGCCTAACGAGAGTTCAAAGGAACGCCCTTACATAGATAGCAACATCAAATCGACTCTTGCGGCATACAGGCTCGACGGTGTCGAAATCCGGGATTTCAATCCCAAACGCACTCCCGAGCCCCTCAATCCCTCGACCCAGCAGTCACCTGGACCAGGTCCGGCGCAGGATAGCGATTCTTCATTACCTCAAACCGGTCGTGCAGTACCCGACGTTCAGTCGATCCTCCGGAACACTCCCGTTTGGGACGGCGAGCTGCTCGACGACGTCTATAACCAACTCCAAAATCTGAGGACTTATTATGATTTTCCGGGCGTATACGTCGACCGCTATACCGTGAACGGCCTTTATCAGCAGGTTTTCCTTTCAGCCCGCGAACTGGACCATGCGCAAATTCCCGAAGGCGCCCGGAACTGGATAAACGAACACCTTTCCTACACCCATGGTTATGGGTCCGTGATGACTCCGGCGAGCCAGGGTGGTGACGAGCCGATGGTCTGGTTCCTGCACGGAATTCCGCCGGAATCGTCTTATGGGTTCCAGATCGAACAGCCCGGTATCTATTTCGGGCGAATTTCCAATGATTATGTGATCGCGCCGAACAGCTCGGGCGAAATAGACTATCCCAAGGGTTCGAGCAATGTCATGACGTCATACAGCGGGAAGGGCGGCGTAACTGTAGATTCCCTTCTCAAACGATTTGTTTTCTCGTTTTACTTCAGTAACAAGAACATCTTTTTCACATCCAAACTCGTTCCGAAGTCGAGGGTAATCTTCCGGAGCAAACTGGCCGAACGGATCAGCACCCTGGCGCCCTATCTGGTCCTCGACAGCGAGCCCTATCTGATCGTCACCAAGAAGAAATTGTACTGGATGCAGGATGCATACACGGTTTCCAGCAACTATCCAATCTCCATGCCCATCGGGACGCAAGCCGGGGAAGTCAGCTATATGCGCAATTCAGTCAAGATCGTAATGGATGCCTACGACGGTGATACCGATTTTTATGTATTCGACCCGCAGGATCCCATTATCAGGGCATATACCAGGATCTATCCGGGCTTTTTCAAGGACGCTTCCAAGCTCCCCGAGGACCTCAAACCGCACGTTCGCTATCCGAAGGATATTTTTGGAATACAGATGGCAATCTACGCCAAATATCACCAAACCGATCCAGAAGTTTACTACCAGCAGGAAGACATCTGGGAGTTTGCTAACACATACAGGGAAAATCAGTCAATACAGATAAAGCCTTACTACCTGACACTCGATTTGATCAAGTCGGGCAAATTTGACTTTTTGCTGCTCCTGCCCATGAGTCCGACCGGGCGTGACAATCTGCGGTCGCTGACTCTAGTTGGCTGTGATCCTCCCTACTATGGAAAGATCATCGTTTACAATTTCCCGAAGGGAGAGCTGATCTACGGACCTTCTCAGATTTATGCGCTCGTAAACCAGGACACAACCATATCCCAGCAGTTTACTCTTTGGGACCAGGTCGGCTCGCAGGTAGACAGAGGAAAGATGATAATCCTGCCGGTAGGCAAAATGATACTATACATTCAACCCGTCTACCTCAAGTCCTCGACGCAGCTAAAGATTCCCGAACTCAAGCGCCTGATCATGAGCGAAGGGCAGCACGTAATCATGGAAAAATCCCTGGAAGAAGCATACACCAAGCTACAGGAACAGATAAAAGCAGAGACCGAACAAACGGATAAGCGCTTTGCCCCCATGATGCAGCCGCCGCCGAAGAGCGGTGAACAGTGAGCGGGCGGTGGGACCGCCGGCTCACATTGCGGCTAAACCCTTCATCCGTAACTTCTCACCCTTCGCCTGTCACGGCGCTATTGTAGTCCCCAGCACCCCGAGAAACTTCGCAAGCCAATCAGGGTGTGCCGGCCATGCGGGGGCCGTAACCAGCTTTCCGTCGACGTGCGCACGGTCAACGGGAATATCGACATATCTTCCACCGGCTCGGTTGACGTCCGGGCCTACGGCAGGGTATGCGCTGCATCCTTTTCCCTCGAGCACGCCGGCTGTCGCCGGCAACTGCGCCTCGTGGCAGATGGCGGCAATTGGCTTGTCAGCCTTGGCGAAATGCCGCGCGATACTCAAGACTTTTTCGTTCAACCGAATGTACTCGGGGGCTCTCCCGCCCGGGATGACAAGAGCATCGTATTGCTCCGGCTTCACTTCCTCAGTCCTCAGTCCTCAGTCCTCCGTCCTCCGTTTTCCGTCCTCGGTCCTCTGTTTACAGGCTTATCAACCCTCGTGACCTTACCGTCCACAAAGTAGACTGCCAAACCGTTGCCATAATGCCATTTTTCCTCTTGCGTATCGGGCTGCGGCCAGTTGTTGTGAGCAATTATCGAAGTGTAAAGAGGTCTTGCCCATTGGGCGAAATCGGCTTTTGACATGCCGATTTTGATTCGGTCGGGGTCCGGAAACGGGCCGGCCGGGGCCCTCGTTATGTGAGAGGGGACTTCCGGTTGCTGAGGCGTGGCCGCCACCGGTGGGGAAACCCGATTGTTCCACTCCGACACCATTTCCTCAGCTTTGGATTCGCATTGTGCCTTAGTGCCCTTTCCAAACGAAGCCTGTGCGTTATCCAGATGGCAGGATGCTTCGGACCAATACTGGTGAATGATGCGGGATAGAGCTACGTCAAAAGTTTTTGGGGATCTTTCCCACAACCCTTTTACACTCTGAAAATCAGCCAAACAAATTGAGAGCTCATCCCAACCCGGACCATTTGACTTAGAAGCCGCATTCATCCTGGCGGCAGCCTCTGAGACCAACTTCGAATACCGGCCAAAATTCGCACCCGATCGAGTAGCATCACGGACCTTTTCCAGGGCATCCAGGGCTTCTTTTTCGGACCCGGACCGGCCGCAACCTGAGATAAGAAAGGCCGAAAGCATCATTGCAGCTAATAATAAGTTCAATGAAACTCTTTTCATAGCAACGCCTCCGGAAGGTTTTTACACTAATAACACAAAGGCGGCCTGATTCGGCAAAAAGAGTCGATCCAGTGATTCGTGGACCGCAACCGGGCGGTTATCGTGAAACATAGGCCGCTCAGATCGCTATCCTTGGATAAATCCACCCGGCCGCAGCGACCAGGAGCGCGGTAACAATCGTCAGAATGCCCATATCCACGGCTATACCAAAAACACTCACCCCTCCTGTGAGCAGGGGAATAATGTTCTGGGAAGCGGTTATAGCAAAAACTGTGATATGAGAGAGGGGAATGGTGAATTGAAAACAAAAAAGGACCGGCCGTACATTCATTCTGACGGGCAGTCCCTTCAGCTCATCTGTCCTGAACGAAACTTGATTTGACACTGGGCCAGGTTCCCCCTTGGGATTGTCAATGACAGCTACATTCCAAAACTCTCGTTCAAGTTCTTTTCATCGTACAATTTCTTGCCTTCGATAAATGTTGCTATCGGCGTCCGGCCAAGGCAACGTTTTCCCTGATGGGTCCTCTGATTGTTGTATCTGTCCATGAAAAGATCGAGGTCCTCTTGGAGCGTCTCGATGTCTGAGTAAATTCTCTTGCGGAAAGCAATCCGATAGAACTCATTTAGCATCGTCTGGTGTAGCCGCTCACATATACCATTGGTCTGAGGGCTTTTCACCTTGGTTTTGGTGTGCTCGATGTCGTTTAGCTGCAAAAACAGCTGGTAAGGGTGCCGATCCGGGGCGCCACAGTATTCTGTTCCCCTATCGGTGAGAACCCTAAGCACCGGCACGCCTTCTTTTTCGAAGAAGGGAAGGACTTGGTCGTTCAGAAGATCGGCGGCAGTCACCGGGATTTTGGCAGTATAAAGCTTTGCAAAACCCAGCGAAGAAAAGGTGTCGATGGCTGTTTGCTGGTAAATCCTGCCCACGCCTTTGAGGTAGCCGACATAGAAAGTATCCTGGCTCACGAGATATCCCGGATGTTGCGTCTCGATCTCGTCGGGATGGGACTCACGAGACCTCTTGGATGCTTCCAGGGCGCAGAGCTGGGCCTCGGTGTAGACGATCCCCTCGGCTGCCGCGCGCTCCTCAAGAGCCTTTAGCCTTTTTTTGAAAGTCTCCAGCCCGTGGCGCAACCATATGCTTCTTACACCGCCACCGGATACTAGAGTGCCGGCTTTCCTCAGCTCGTTTGAAGCTCTCATTTGGCCGTAAGCTGGAAACTCATTGGCCATCGTGAGCACAGCCTCCTCAACCTCCGGGGAAACCCTGTTCTTCATGCATGGCTTTTTCTTGGTCTTCTCAGCCAAACCTTCCAACCCATCTTCATCATAAGCTTTCTTGATGTCATAGAAGTGTTGGCGGGAAACACCGTTAATCTTGCAGGCCTGTGAAACATTGTTGAGGAATTCGGCGAGTTCTAGTAGACTTAACTTACGTTTTACGAGCTTTTCCTGGGTGGTCATAAAGGTTCCTTTCTCTTGGGTTGTTTGGCGACAATCTCCAAGAGGGTACCTGACCACCCTTTCTTATGCAATGTGTCAACTCAAGTCCGTCTTCGGACAGCTCATCAAATCCTGCGTTACTTTATGTCGTTGCGGAACGATCCCCTTATTTCACCGCTTTGACAGCTTTCATGGGTTTACCGCAAGCGCATTCTCCGGGTTTTTGGCTGATTGTATCGCAGTCGCAGCCGGCGCCACAGGCGCATACGTATTTGCCTGTTGTCTTGAAAACCATGGTCTTGCCGTCTACAGTCACGTAGGCCTTACCGTTTTTAACTTTATCAATCGTTGTTTTCACCAGGTCTTTTCCGCACGAACATTTACCCGGTTTTTTCGACATTGTAAGACACTTACAACCGGGTCCGCACGCGCAGACGTAAACTTCATCGCCCTTCTTGAACGAGATTTTGGCGTTCGCAAAAACAGTGCCGATGAAAACCAGCGAAAAAACAACTGCACAAGCCAGGGAAACCGTTCTTTTCATGTCTGCCTCCTTGATGTTGAGTTATTCACATTTTCCGATGTCGAACGCCACCTGCCGTGATAAAATAAACGATGAGGACAGGCCGCCAGTTAAACCGGGCGACCAGTCCTCTTTAAAAGTCCAAATTTCTCCTAAAATCAGGACGGCGGACCCTCACTTCGTTTCGGGTCTCCCGCTATAAGCTTGACCTGATGCTATGCGTATAGTCCGCGCCCGATCTTTTGTGAGGGCGGAGATCAAGGAGACCGAGAGGATAACGTTCAAGAGCAGCACAAGGTCAAAACAGGCGTCAGAGAATTCGCCTCTGTTTCCGTTTTAAACCCCAACTTTGCTGCCGCTGTTGCCGGTTCATTCTCCAGCAGGTAGCCCAAAGTCCTGATTTTCTCCTTGATGGGCAGATCTGAATCCACCGCAATCCACTCGCTTCCGTCCTTCGTGAAGCGAACGCCTTTTCTGGTATCCAACCCCTTCGCCTCTACAAATCTTATGTTGCGGGATCGTGCAAGATCGCAGAGTGTAGGATAATCAAGCATGCTTGCTTTTTGCTTTTCCATCGCAGACTACCACCTCTTTCGAATTTACTTCCAAAGCGTATTTAGCGCACAGCATTTCAATAATCATTTCATCGGGCCAGTGCCATCTTCCTGCCATCTTTATCGGTACAATCGGCCCCCCCGCCACCTGGCTCTTATTGTTTTCGGCCGTTGAACTCACCGATATGCTTTTACGGCGATTATCGCTCCCCCGATCAGCATTGTGCCGCTCCAGACCATACAAGCTCCGGCAGTCGCGGCGTCACCATGTTTTACGAGTGTTATCGGTTTGGTGGGCCGAGAGTCACGTTCTTCGAACTTGGCATGGTTTACCACGCTGAGGTCATCTGCCGTCATCACCCGGCTGTCCAGGAACACGGAATTGAGATTTTCTTCGTCCCGAAGCGCCTGCGTCATATCTTCAATGCTCAGCATACTGGATAGATCGATGTAATACTGGCCCATATCCGTTTCTCCTTTTTCTTGATGAGGCCGGTTTTAATTAAAAGTTCATTGTTGCACAGAGTGGTTTCAAAAAGGTTACAAACCGCCTCTTTAACCAGATACGGCAAAAGGACGGCAAGTTGCTGATCTAACAGATGTTTAGGTGCCAGCGTTTCGCAACTTGCCAGCTTGAATTCGCACTTTTTAAATTTTTATCGGACTCGACATGCGATATTGCTCAGTTCTCCTTCCCGGAGATAGAATCCGGTGAAATCACAGGCACTTGGATTGAAGAGGCGAAAAAACACGCAATATGAAGATTTGCTGCATAAGAAAACGATTGGATGAAAAACAATAACTAAAACGTTTCAGTTCAGACTAAAGCCCTCACAGACTTCCCCTAATCGCTCTGAATTCGGAGCCATATTTTCGCATATATCACTTTGAGCCAATTAATGCTCGATTTTCCCGGAAATTCCGGCCTAATCGCGAATAATCCTGGATAACCCGATTTGATTTATCCGGGTCTAACTGCTAGAAGTACACATCCTATCACTCTTGCGGGGCATCGTGAGGGCCATAGGGGCTTCTTTGAAAAATGTGAGGAGAAACCAGTATGGCGCCTGATTCAAGCCTCCACAGGCACCACACGGGGGGATCCGAAGCAGGCTTTCGCAGAGTTTTTGTGAGAGTGGCTGCTTCACTTCTACTATCCCTTTTGATTTTCTACTTCCCAGCTCAGGCAGGCGCTGAGGGTACGGAGATTTTCGGGGTGCTGGCGGCAGTTTCGCTGCCCGGCGATATACCGAAAAAGGAAGTTTCCGCTACACTTACCCAGCCAGTTCCAACTGACGTTCTCGAAGGGACCTCCGCGGTGCTATGGAGAAACGGAATCCAGATACCCATCCACGAACCACTTGTTCAGAGATACATCCGCTTCTATCAGGGAGAAGGCCGTCAGACTTTCCTAGACGGCATGAAAAAGGCAAAGGCGTGTCTCCCGATGATGACCGAGATATTGGAAAGCCAAGGCGTACCTGCCGAGTTGGTTTCCATTGTTTTTGTGGAGAGCGGTTTTGAGAAGGACTCTACATATCGGGGAGCGGGTGGTTATTGGCAGATGATGGCGGCAACAGCCCGAAATATGGGGTTGAGGGTTAATCGCTGGGTTGATGAGAGGCGAGACCCTGTGAAATCTACTAAAGCTGCCGCCAAGTACCTGAAAACACTTTACGAACAGTACGACTCATGGTTGTTGGCCGTTGCCGCATATAATGCGGGAACCAGGCCGATTAGTTGCGCGGCTAGAAAGTGCCGCGTGAAGGACGGGGAGCTTTATGGACGAAGGTTGCCCGCGCATTCCGCAGTTTATGTCTCTAAAGTGCTGGCCGCGATGAACATATTACGCGAGCCGGAAAAGTACGGTTTTGAGTATCCCAACTTTTGCAGGCCTACGGAATACGATCCAGTTTTGGTCAACACCCCTCTGGAACTCGAAGAGGTAGCAAAATGGATCGATGTACCGGTCAGTCGTCTAAAAGAACTCAATCCGTCACTGCAACAGAATGCGATGCTCCCTGGTTCCGGATTTGCACTGCGTTTGCCTTCGGGTTCCAGAGAAAAATTCGACCTTGCTTACGAGGTCTATTCCCGAAAGTAAACCACTCTTAAAAGGGGACAATGGCGCCTCACGAAAATCTTCACAACATGGAAAAGTAGCCCGCATGAGCATTAGGATGGTGGCTGTCGAGCTTTATCGAGTCATGAAGGAAATTGGGGAACTCGAGAAGAAGCTGGAGAGTCTGAATGCCGGGTCACAGGAAAGGTCTGACGTCGAAACCCGGTTGAGAGAAGCCAGGTTTGAAATGGACCGGCTGAAAAAAATGATTGAGGGAGCCAAGGACGATTAAGAAGGCGACCCCGGTCAGTGGCTTGTGTGACCGAGCCCGAAGATTCTCGACACCACAGCAAGATTAAAGGCCCTCTTCCCTTGGAGGGCCTTTTCTTTTGTACCCGGCCCTTTTTCAGTCGGGTAAACTCACCTCAAACCAATCCAGGTCTTTTCCGATTTTAGCATGGTCAAATTCTTTGCGCGCCTCCTCTTCGAGCTTCCCAAGCTCACTGTTTTCGTACCTCGGGCTGATATGGACGATAACTGCCCTGGCGGCGCCGGCTTTCCTGGCGATCCTTGCAGCTTCGGCTACGGTCATATGCCTCTTTTGGTCAGCATGATCGGAGTGCGCGCTGACAAACATGCCTTCAAGGAAAGCAAGGTCCACTTTGCTGCAAAGAGAATAGACGCCCGGGGCAGGTCTGGTGTCGACGACGAAGGCAATGTGCCTGCCTCTTCTGGAAGGCCCCAGCACATCGGCAGGTTGTACTGTCCTGTCTGAAGGAATCTTTACGCTTTCGCCTTTCTGGAGCTTCCCCCATAGCGGTCCCATCGGCACACCCAGGCGCTGAGCTCTTGCGGGGTCGAATTTTCCAGGCCTGTCCAGCTCTTCGAATCTATATCCAAGGCAAAATCTAGTATGTTTGACCGGCTGCCATAAGATCCTGGCCTGCTCATCCCGGTAAGCCGTATTTGTACCGCCGGGGGACCATTCAATTATTTCTATTTGAAAGTTTACCTTGAATTCGAGCAACTTTTGGAATTGAACAATGAAATCGCGTGTACCGGGGGGACCGAGGACAATAAGGGGGTCGGGGTCCTCCATCTGCGCCCGAAGCATAATCATGCCGGGGACCCCCAGGCAATGGTCGGCATGCAGGTGGGTTAGCGCTATTACCTTAAGCCCTCGCACTCCCAGCCTCGCCCTTTTCCAGTTTATCTGCGTCCCCTCCCCGGCATCGAAAAGGTATATTTGGCCATTGAGTCTCAATGCCAGTGAAGCGAGCATCCTGTAAGGCATGGGCATCATACCGCCGGTTCCGATCAATACGCATTCCAATTCGCACATCCTTATGAGGCAGTAGGAAAAACTCGACTCGGGACCGAGTGACACGGGGAAAAAATCATAATCCGCCCCGCTCAGCTTCCCGGGCTGTCGCAGGAAGCCTCCCAGTTCCGCGTCCCGGCGTCTCTGCGTCTACGCACCCGCTACATTATCTATTCCCGGGCAAAAAACAAGAAAATGCCGGAGCACACCCTGGAAAACCTTAATGCTTTTTTTACTCCGGTAAAGTATCATACGGTGGAGCTGAACTTTAAACCGGCACTTGGTCAGCAGCGGGAAGTGAGAGGCAGAAAGTGAACAGAGTTAACCTACTTTGTACTTCTTGTTCCTTGCTGTCGGTCTTTGCCCGTGGCATCTTGCTGCCTGCACTTAGAAGGGAGACAGATATGGCCGATGGAAACGCGGTTTGCAGCGATTACGAAAAAATGCCGATCGACCGGCTCGAGCCCGGAGAGCTCGGAGTTTTACTGGCGCGGGCTGGAGCCGGCAAAACTGCCTGCCTCACTCATGTTGCTCTGGATTACCTGCTCGCCAGGGAGGCTGTTCTCCATGTGTGCGTTGACGTTGTCCCGGACAAAGTGAAGCTCTGGTATCAAAAACTACTCCGAGATAAGTTTTCGACTCAACCGGAATGCAAGGTCTCCGAACTACAGCATTCTATAGAGCCCCTCAGATTTATCATGTCTTTCCTCAACCAGACGTTCAGTCCGCAAAAGTTGGAGACGGGCATCGAGAATCTCAAAAAGCAGGCAAAGTTTGAGCCGGCGCTTATCATTCTGGATGGTATGGACTTCGGCAGGGCCCGGGCCCTTTTCGAAAAGATAGGCGACCTCGCGAGAAGGCACTCAGCCCCGATTTGGGTTTCGGCCAGGGCTCACCGGCATATACCGGACGTAAACGAAAGAGGAATCCCTTACCCCATTGACGCCATGGACGACCTTTTCAGCTCCGTGTTGATGCTGGAGCCCCAAAATGATGCGGTCAGTCTTAAGGCGTTGAAGACAAAGGGCCGTTACAATCCGGCAGGTTCAGAATTTGTGCTCGACCCGGATACTTTTTTGCCTCTCAAAAAATCCCGCTCCACAGGCGAATCGGCAGGCAATGGAGGTAGGTAAAGAAACGGGAACAAAGGGAGAATTCTTCAGCGTACAAAGGGAGGATTCTGCAACCTTCAGGTGAGAATAATCCGGATTGAACCTGCGCTGATCCCGAGAAGCGCGGGACCGCTAAAAGGCATGGCCAGATTATTTCCGGGGCTGGCTGCAGGCGAAACGTAGCTTGCTCCTTACTCCCAGCCTGCCGCATATGGAGTTTGCCATTCGTCGATGCAAGATGACTTGGTCCTCAGTCTGACTCGGCAGGTAAAGGAAGAGGTAGTTGAGAATTACCTGCTTGAACGTCGCATCATTGATCTGCAGGTCGAACAGCTTGACATGCAGGCTGCTGAAACCCGGCGGCAGGCATGGACCACACGGTTGCGCCTGGCGAGGCTTTCAAGCCTGATGATTAAGTCCGACATTCAGGTCCGGCTCCTGCAAATCCTTGGAATTGACGCCTGCAGCTTTTGGGTCGAAGGTCTCGATGAAAAATTCAAAGGCCGAGTGCGTCCTATTTGGGGCAGGGCATTAACCCAACGGGCAAAATTTCGCAAAGTGCTCCTCGAATCTTACTCCCGCCTGTACCGATGGATGAATCAATATAAAGGACATTACGAAGAATTAGAAAATGAGCGCTCTGCCGTCAACAGGAACATAGATTCCTTCAGCAAGAATTTCGACCTGCTGTCGATACTAAGTTTTCTGAGGAGTCTCGACACCTCGGCAATGGAAAGAAAGAAGATTATGGGGGACAATTTTACGCCGAAAGAGATGGCCGAGTTGGATAAAAATCTCTATATCGGCCCTGTAACGCTTGAGAAACTCAATGTCCCTCCTCCTCTGAACCTTCCCGGGGCTGATTCGATCCAGGGCGAACTCAGCAACCTGGCAGAGGAAATATTCACACTACACCAGGAAGAGGCTAAAAAAGTCCTGCTGTTACTTTGAAAGTTTTTAGTTTTTCGTTTGAACGCTCAGGGCTGTCAACCCACGACTGAAATGAGGAGGAGAGTTGGTAAGTATAGCTACTCGGAAGAGGTTCTGGGTTGCAGCCGTTTTTGGCGCCATTGTTCTCTTCTACACCGTGAAGCAGGCCAACCTTCACAAGTTTGCAGAACACCTGGGAGACATAAGTCCCTTTTGGGCAGCGGCGGTATTGGCATCTTCTTTTCTGAGCTATGCGTGCGTTGCCGCCGTTCTCGAGAAATTGCTCAGGGGAATAGGGCTGAAGATCTCTTTTAGGTCCAGTTTCAGGGTTTCACTTCTGTCCTGCACGCTTAACTACCTGATGTCAGTGGCCGGACTGAGCGGAGTTGCAGCAAAAGTCTACCTTCTCTCGCGCGAGGACATCCCTCCCAGCAACACGCTCTCGGTCTCTATCATACACGGCTTTCTCACCAACACTATCGCGGTCCTGTTTATCTATTTAGGTTTTTTTTATCTTTACAGTCAGCACCAGATAACCGAACGCGACCAGGAAGTGCTGGGCGGCATGGTCCTGCTGATCGCTTTCCTTATGACCGGCATCACCATCCTGACTATCATTCATGAGGGTTTCAGAAAGAAGGTATGGCGAATCGGTTTCAAGGCGGTAACCACTTTTTGCATAAAGATCGGAAAGCCCCATTGGATCAAGCGCGAAAGGGCCGAGGTTTTTTTTGAAAATTTCAATGCGAGTTTGAACATGATAATGAGGAACCGGGGGGTACTCCTGGCCCCCGCATCCCTTGCCCTCCTCGATTGGATATTCATGTTTCTCTGTCTGAAGTTTTCTTTCATCGCCATAAACTACTCGGTGAGCAATCAAGATTTAATGGTCGGGTTTTCCGTCGGCCTTTTCATGAGCCTGTTCTCACTTACCCCCGCATCAATCGGGCTAATGGAAGGTTTGATGGCGTGGTCGTTCTACCTGATGGATCTCGATTACGAGTCTTGCTTGCTGGCAATCCTTATCTACAGAATAGCTTACTATTACGCCCCGATCGCGGCGAGCATTCTCTTTCTCAGGCATTTCTTCCCGGCTTCGGACCTGGCCCGGAAAAGCAGTGAACAGTGAAGGTGAGCAGTTAAACAGTGCCCATCCTGAAACCCCGGCTTGGACACTTGTAGTTTCCGGCCCGCGGCACGGGCGGTCGTGTCAGGATAAACTGGAAACCACTCTCAAGATCGACTGGAAACCATTCTGATTGGCTTTACTTACTCGTTCCGTTGTCAATCCCTTCTGATCGAACACGACTTACTTGCTCCCTTGTCGATCGCCGCTGCAACTATGGCCGGCGGCAAGTAATGGATTAGTAAGATTTACCGGCATCCGACCAGTACCCCTTCAGCACTGGACCGTTGTGCGCCCCTGGACTTTGACCTGAGCCGACTGCCGGCGGCAAGTAATGGATTAGTAAGATTTACCGGCATCCGACCAGTACCCCTTCAGCACTGGACCGTTGTGCGCCCCTGGACTTTGACCTGAGCCGACTGCTGGCGGTCCCACCGCCCTTCACCGGAATGACTAAATCAAGGTCCTCGGCCATTTTATGGCTATCGTCCCGCCAGCAGCTCTTTTCTTCATCATCCTGCAATGCCCTTAATGTTTCCATGATTATTTTTTCAAATATTTATAATGGCTTATACAGATTCGCCCAACCGAACCTAACGTAAGCGGCATGAATATGCTTTTACGTCGCTGGGATGATGATTACAGTTATTTCAGAATGCAATTTTGACAGGAGGGTTGTTATGCCGTCATATCCAATTATTGCTATTATATCTCATCTTCGCTTCCAGTAGAGCAGCGGCGAAGTTTTTGTTCCGGAGGAGGCCGGTCCGCCCCTTTTATTTGAATGACGCTGGAAACCACCCGGAAAGTCGAACGAGCATTGCGGTGCTTTCATAGATTCCAAAGGCAAGGAGCTTTCTTTGATGCGTTTGGGTCTCGAAGAAAGCGTAGACGAATGTAGAGGCCCGTTCGTCATGTTATTAGTAAGTGGTTGGTTTATCTACTAGGTCTCTCTAAGAGAGGTGCAATTATGAACTCCGGAAAAGATGAATTTTTGAAATCTATGGAACTCCTGATCCAAAAATCGGGACCGGAAAATGCAATTTGGGAAGGAACCATGAAAGACTATCTTGTGCTGGTCTCGGAAAACCCGAAAATTGCTCAACTCGCGCCTTCGCGGATATATGAAATGATAGCATCCAAAGGGACTACAGAGCCGTTGGAGTCTGAAAAACTTCCTCATTACGAGGACCTGGTACGATACAATTTTTTTTCCAGCGAAATTTTCGGAATAGAAGAGTCCATCCATGACCTGGTGCGGTTTTTCAGGGCGGGTGCAAACCGCACTGAAACCGGCAAGAGGATACTTATACTGGTGGGCCCGGTCTCATCGGGAAAATCCACCATAGCGACTCTGCTCCGATCCGGGCTCGAAAGGGAGCAGGCCCCGCTGTACGCCATCAAGGGATGTCCAATTCATGAGGAACCTCTCCATCTCATCCCCAATTCGCTTCGGCCCGAATTTGAGAAACTGCTCGGCGTCAAAATAGAAGGAGATCTTTGCCCTGTATGCAAGTGCAAGTTGGAAGAAGACTCTCAGTGCAGCGGCGAAGTCGGCCAGTACACATGGGAGAACATGCCGATCGTACGAATCGGGCTCAGCGAGCGCAACCGTGTCGGCGTCGGCACCTTTCAGCCCTCCGACCCTAAGAACCAGGACATTTCGGAACTGATCGGCCACGTAGACCTCGGCAAAATCACCAGGTATGGCGAGGCGCATCCGCTCGGATATAAATTCGACGGGGAAATCGAGGTCGCGAACCGTGGTCTTATAGAGTACATCGAGATTCTGAAGTGCGACATCAAATTCCATTATGTGCTGATCACCGTTGCCCAGGAGCAATTGATCAAGGCGCCGGGTTTTCCTCAGATTTATATCGATACGGTAATAGTTAGTCATACGAACCAGAATGAGTTCGACAAGTTCAAGGCGAACAAGGAAAACGAAGCTCTGCACGACAGGATGTATCCGATTTTCGTGCCTTACAACCTGCGAATCAAAGACGAAGTATCGATTTACAAAAAGTTGACCCAAAGAAGCGAGTTTCATAACAAGGTGCACGTCGCGCCGCTCACTTTCGAAACGGCGGCGACATTCGCGGTGCTGACCCGACTAGCCCCTTCGCACCTTTGTTCTGAGCCGATAAAGAAAGCGAAGTATTACGACGGCCAAGTCATAATGGAGAAAGAGAAAGACCCGGTAAACGTCAAAAAGTTGCGTGTGGAGGGCAGGGGAAAAGGCGAGGGGATGAGCGGAATCAGTCCGAGGTTTGTTATGAATGCCGTAAATATTGCCCTTGGGGCGGCAATGGAAGGAACAGGCTGTATAAATCCGGTCGATATTATCCGTTCGCTCACGCACCAGTTCGAACATCATATAGGCTTCACAGATGAAGAAAGAAGCAGGTATCTCGAACTGCTGAAAGGCGAAAAAGGCAGCGCTCTTTCCGAGTACAGGGCCGAAGCCAGGAGAGAAGTAAACAGGGCTTTTCTCTTTGCGTACGAAGATCAGGCCCAGGCGCTTTTCGATAATTACATGAAAAATGCCACTGCTTATTGCCTGAAACGCAAGAGAATCGATCCGGTCACCCGTGAAGAGCAGGAACCTGATGAAAAGCTGATGCGTTCAATCGAGGAGACGATAGGGATATCAGAAATAGCCAAAAGTGAGTTTCGCCAGGGTCTTTTCGTATTTAAATCGGACGCCCTGGACCGGGGAGAGCAGTTTAGCTTCACGACCTATCTACCGCTCCAGGAAGCTATCGAAAAGAAACTTATGGCGGACCTCAGGAATATCGTCTCGCTCACCCTGGCGGATAAGAACGTCAAAGACCCCAAAACGATAAAGCGCAAAGAGGATGCCCTGTCGAAACTGCTCGATAAGGGATATTGCAACGTTTGCGCGAACAATCTGCTCCATTTCGTGGGGGAGATTCTGAGAAAGGAGGAGTAGCCCTTGGCAGTGCTTAAACCGGACTATGATTCCAGCTCTCGAGGACCCGCGGACGCGGCCAGGCACCGTGAAAAGATCAAGGAAGCGATAAAGCGCAACCTGCCTGACATCATCAGCGATGAAGCCATAATTACGCGCAGCGGAGATCAGATCGTGCGCGTTCCTGTTCGTGGGATAAAGAGCTACAGGTTTATTCACAGGCATATGGACGGGGCACAAGGGGGATTTGGCAGCGGAGAATCTGAAGAAGGGACCGTTATCGGGCAGCGCCCGAAACCCGGAGATGGGCAGCCCGGAAGACCGGGAGAAGAACCGGGAGAAGATTACCTGGAAACCGAAATCGAACTCGCAGAGTTGGTGGATATGATGCTGGAAGATATGGGCCTTCCTAATCTGAGGCAGAAGGAAATTCAGGAAGTAGTGGCAGCGAGCGGCTGGAAATACGATTCGATTGAAAAACACGGGATTGCTCCCAGACTGGACAAGAAACGCACCATCAAAGAAGCCTTGAAGAGAATGGAAGCGCTGGTACAGGGCCTGATGCTGGATTCCGCCATGAGTGAAGAACTATGCCGGGCGGCATTGGAGGCAGCGCGGGGGGACTTCGGCGATGCGCTCCAGCTGCTCAGGACTGAAAAAGATAATCCCATCTCCATATCCATGCCGAAAAACTTTTCCGGCCCCCGCCAACTCTATCTTGAAAGCTCCGACCTGCGTTTTCGCACAATTGTGGAAGATATCGAACACCGCTCCAATGCAGTGGTCATCGCCATGATGGACGTCTCGGGCAGCATGAGTACGATGAAAAAATATCTCGCCAGATCGTTTTTCTTCTGGATGACATCCTTCTTGAGGGTCGTTTACAAGCGCGTCGAAATACGTTTCATCGCCCATACGACCGAGGCGCGGCTCGTGGATGAGTACGAGTTTTTGCACCGGGGAGAGTCCGGCGGGACTTCATGCCATTCGGCCTACGAGTTGGCCACCGGACTTATCGACACTGAATATCCCACGAGCAAGTGGAATGTTTACCCTTTTCATTTTTCAGACGGCGAAGACTGGAATGTGGACAGAACTGTCAAGTCGCTCCAAAATATGCTCGACAGGGGTGTGGCATACTTCGGCTACGGTGAAATCCAGACCGATCATTCCTCTTCGGTTCTCATGGACGCATACAGAAAGAAGATTGGGCTCGAGGACAACGTGTTTGAAAACCTTCCCTATTTCAGTGGGGTGCGGGGACAAAGCCCTGTATTGGGCGTGATAATAAGAAGCAAGTCGGACATTTACCCGGCCTTACGAGTATTCCTGCGTTCCGAAAAACGTGGAAATAATAAGTCGAGCGAAGGGTGAACAGCGCATGGATGGCTCTGATATTAAAAAGTTGAACGAGGCTGACAGACTTATCAGGGAAGTCGCAGCAGAATTCGGATTGAGTTTTTTTCAACAGGAATTTGACATTGTCCCGGCACAGAAGATGCTGGAAATTATGGCCTATCGACTGCCTGTAAACTACTCCCACTGGAGTTTCGGGCGGGATTTCGAAATAGAGCGCACAAAACATGAACATGGCTTCTCGGTCCCTTACGAGGTGGTGTTCAACAGCGATCCTGCCCGTGCTTACCTGATGGAGACCAACCCCCTGCCCATCCAGGTTCTGGTGATGGCGCACGTATACGCGCATAATGATTTCATGAAAAACAGCAGGCATTTCCTTATAACGCGGCGGGACATGATAAGTTCGGCATCCGAGGCAGCACAGCGCTTTCGTCAATATGAAGAAGACTACGGCCGGGAAGCAGTCGAAAAGCTGATAGACGCGGGCATGGCGATCGAGTGGAACATCGATCCGGAAGAGTTGATTCGGCCGGAAACAGAGGCGGAAACGAGGGAGAGGCTTTATGGCTGGTCAAAAACGCTCCCTGTGGCGGGCGAATTCGACGACCTTCTGCCGGAAAGGACGGCAAAAACCCATGAAGAGAAGCGGGAGCTGAGGAAAAAGACCCCTCCGGAGCCCACATCAGACATTCTTAAATATGTGATCGAAAACTCGCCCGGTTTTCTCCAGGAGTGGCAGAAGGACATTTTGAGCACGGTCCGTGGCCAGGCACTCTACTTTCTTCCCTACAGGCGGACCAAGATCATGAATGAGGGATGGGCCACCTACTGGCATGAAAAGATAATGAACCGCCTTTTCGCCGAGAAGTTTCTCAGCGCTGACGAACACGGCTATTACAACCTGTATAATGCCAGAGTCAAATCGCATAGCCCGCGAACTATCAATCCTTACCTGCTCGGCAGCGCCCTTTTCAAGAACATCCAGATGCGATGGAACACCGGGCGATTTGGACCGGAATACGAAGCCTGTTCCGACGCGCTTGAAAAAGAGACCTGGGACCTCCACCTCAACAAGGGCCTGGAGAAGATCATGGAAGTTCGGCGAACGCACATGGACTGGTTTTTCGTTGACGAATTTCTAAACAGAGAAGTGATGGAAGACCTCCAGCTTTATATCTATCAGGAATCAGACAAAGGCGGTGCCCACATCGATCTCGAAGTGACAGAAACCGACTGGAGAAAAGTGAAGCGGCTTCTTGTGCAAAGCCTCATGTACTGGGGAATACCTAGAATCATGGTAATCGACGGAAATTACCGGAACAGTTCCCAGTTGTATCTGAAGCATGAGTTCGAAGGTCTGCCTCTCGATGAAGAATATTGCAGAAAGACCCTGGAGTACATCCATACGCTATGGGGCCGTCCGGTCTATCTGGAGAGCCACAACTCAGATGACGCCAAGGTGGTTTACTTCGTCGATCAGAACGGGGTACGGGCACTGACAGTCTGAGCCTCACCTGTCCGAAGACGGACTTGAGTTGACACATTGCATAAGAAAGGGTGGTCAGGTACCCTCTTGGAGATTGTCGCCAAACAACCCAAGAGAAAGGAACCTTTATGACCACCCAGGAAAAGCTCGTAAAACGTAAGTTAAGTCTACTGGAACTCGCCGAATTCCTCAACAATGTTTCACAGGCCTGCAAGATTAACGGTGTTTCCCGCCAACACTTCTATGACATCAAGAAAGCTTACGATGAAGATGGGTTGGAAGGTTTGGCTGAGAAGACCAAGAAAAAGCGGGTCATCCGGGAAACGCGTACCTGAATAGTCTTTGAAAACAAAAATGGACATGGCAAGGTTCTACCGTGTTGTTTGACGCCAATCGAACACTACGGAGGAGGTCTGAGCCATGTCCACGTCGATACTTTACCATGCCTTTGGGCTGAAGGGTATTGAGTACAGAGGAACAAGTTTTCTGGCAGACACACTGATTTTCAGAGCTGAGATGAACAAACAGGTTATCCGATGTCCCAATTGCGGCTGCCGACGAATAACTTTCAAGGGGCAGAAGCGGAGGTGGTTCCAGATGGGGCCTATTGGACGCAAGAAGTGTCTGCTCGATCTTGTGCTCCACCGCGCACAGTGCTGTGAGTGTTCGGCTCTTTGGTGGCCGACACTTCCATTTATGATCGGGACCCACCGCTTTGTTCGATCCTTTGCCCTGACTGTGCTCGACCTGCTCAAATTCGGGACGATCCGGTCGGTCGCCGAATACCTTGGAGTGGGATGGGACCTGGTCAAAAACATCCACAAGGAAAGGTTGAGATTCCTTTATCGGAAAATCCCTCTTCACAAGGTGAGGGTGATCGGCATAGATGAGTTCAGCCTCAAGGAGGGTCATCATTATATGACCGTGGTTACAGATCTTCATACCAGCAGAGTCCTGCACGCTGTCGAAGGAAAGGGTAAAGAGGACATCAAGCCATTCCTGGCAAGTTTGGCCAGGAGAGGGAAAGAGCTGGAAGCTGTCGCAATGGACATGAGCAGTTCCTACTTCTGGGCGGTCCGTGAAACACTGCCCGGCGTAAAGGTTGTTTTTGACCGGTTCCATGTAGTCTCTCTCATGAACCACGCCATCGATGAGCTCAGGCGCGATCACCAGGCAGAACTCGATTCTCTGGGTCAACAAACCCTTAAAGGAAGCCGTTTCTTACTTTTGCGCAACTATGACTCGCTTGATCCTGACCGCAAAGCCAGGCTCGATGCCCTTCTCCAGGTCAACCGCCCTCTTTTTGAGATTCATTCCATGAAAGAACAGTTGAGACTGTTCTGGGAAAAGACGGACCGCAAAGAGGCCGAGCAATTCCTCACCGTCTGGTGCCGAGACGCCATGAACTCCGGGATCAAGGCACTGAAGAGAGTGGGAAAGACCCTTGCCGGCTACCGCACCGGACTTCTCAACTACTTCGATCATCGCATCACCAGCGGCGCCGTCGAGGGGCTGGTCAACAAAATCAAAACTCTGAAGAGGCAGGCTTACGGGTTCAGGGATGCTGAGTATTTTAAGCTGAGGCTCTACCATCTTCACACCCAAAGGTACTCGTTAGCCGGATGAACCGAAAAAGCCATGCATGAAGAACAGGGTTTCCCCGGAGGTTGAGGAGGCTGTGCTCACGATGGCCAATGAGTTTCCAGCTTACGGCCAAATGAGAGCTTCAAACGAGCTGAGGAAAGCCGGCACTCTAGTATCCGGTGGCGGTGTAAGAAGCATATGGTTGCGCCACGGGCTGGAGACTTTCAAAAAAAGGCTAAAGGCTCTTGAGGAGCGCGCGGCAGCCGAGGGGATCGTCTACACCGAGGCCCAGCTCTGCGCCCTGGAAGCATCCAAGAGGTCTCGTGAGTCCCATCCCGACGAGATCGAGACGCAACATCCGGGATATCTCGTGAGCCAGGATACTTTCTATGTCGGCTACCTCAAAGGCGTGGGCAGGATTTACCAGCAAACAGCCATCGACACCTTTTCTTCGCTGGGTTTTGCAAAGCTTTATACTGCCAAAATCCCGGTGACTGCCGCCGATCTTCTGAACGACCAAGTCCTTCCCTTCTTCGAAAAAGAAGGCGTGCCGGTGCTTAGGGTTCTCACCGATAGGGGAACAGAATACTGTGGCGCCCCGGATCGGCACCCTTACCAGCTGTTTTTGCAGCTAAACGACATCGAGCACACCAAAACCAAGGTGAAAAGCCCTCAGACCAATGGTATATGTGAGCGGCTACACCAGACGATGCTAAATGAGTTCTATCGGATTGCTTTCCGCAAGAGAATTTACTCAGACATCGAGACGCTCCAAGAGGACCTCGATCTTTTCATGGACAGATACAACAATCAGAGGACCCATCAGGGAAAACGTTGCCTTGGCCGGACGCCGATAGCAACATTTATCGAAGGCAAGAAATTGTACGATGAAAAGAACTTGAACGAGAGTTTTGGAATGTAGCTGTCATTGACAATCCCAAGGGGGAACCTGGCCCAGTGTCAAATCAAGTTTCGTTCAGGACACCTCACCTCAGGTTCTCCCAGTGGAGCAGGGCGCATGGACAATGGCTGCCCCGCCTCCCATTACTTTCACCCTTCTCGAATAGATATCCAGGATTCATTTCGGGAGATCGTATTTTTCAAGACGATAGGCTAACGTAGGCCTGGATAAGCCCAGGAGCCTTGCTGCCTTGGATAGATTACCTTTGCTTATTTCAAGCGCACGAATAATATACCGCTTATTTATCTTCTCCAAGTCGATTCCCTGCACAGGAATATCAATCTCTAGAGGATCCGCCGTTGGTCGGTGGACCTGGGACATTAACTGAATGAGGTGATCTTCTTTGATTTCCCTGCCTTCTTCCATCAACACGACTCTTTCTATGAAATTTCTTAATTCTCGCACATTACCCGGCCAGTCGTACCGGAGAAGAAGCGACTGGGCATCTTTCGAGATGGATTGAAAAGTCCTGCCAAACTTTTTATTGAATCGGTCCATGAAAAACATGGCCATAGGCAAGATATCAGACTTTCTCTCCCGGAGAGACGGAATATAAATCCAAGCCACGTTCAGCCGGTAAAAAAGGTCCCTTCGGAATGTCCCCTCCTCCACCGCTTCGGAAAGCTTTTTATTGGTTGCTGCGATGACCTTCACGTCCACATTCATCTTCGTAGTCCCTCCAACTCTATAAAACTCCTTTTCTTCGAGGAACCTTAATAACTTTACCTGTGTCTGGGGGGAAATTTCGCTGACCTCGTCCAAAAATAACGTCCCTGCGTTTGCCGCCTCTATTTTCCCCTCCTTCCCGTCATGCAGTCCTCCTGTAAACGAGCCCTTCTCATAACCGAAAAGCTCACTTTCCACGAGTTCCCGGTTGATTGCACCGCAATTGATGGCCATAAAGGGCTTGCCAAATCGATCGCTTCGATAATGAATATACTGTGCTATGATTTCTTTCCCAACACCGGTTTCACCTTCGACTAATACCGTAGTGTCGCGGCTCTGCGCCACTTTGTCCGCCTTCTGGAATACCTCCCGGATCTCGTCGCTGGCCGTCACCACATTTTGGACATCAAACTCTCTGATGCACGCGCGCCGGAGCCTTTCAATTTCCTTTTTCAGGTTAAGGTTTTCCAGTGCCCGTTCGACCATGATCTCGATCTCATCCATGTCCAAAGGCTTCACGAGGTAGTCAAAGGCCCCTATCTTCATGGAAGTGATGACTGTCTTAACATCCTCAAATGCAGTCATCATGATCACCAGGATATTTTTATCCCTCTCTCGAACAGCCTTGAGTGTTTCAATGCCATCTATTCCAGGCAGTCGAATATCCAGGAGTATGAGATCGATAGGCTTTTCCATGATAATTGCAAGTGCTTCCTCACCACTGCCGGCAAGAGAAACTTCGTATTCGCCGGAAAGAATTTCCTTCAATGGCTTCTGCAACAGCCTATCGTCATCTACGATCAGGATTCTATGCCGATACATTTTCTTCCTCGACTGCATTTATGGGAAAAGTCAATGTGAAAACCGTACCCACGCCCTCGGAACTTTCAACTGCGACAATAGCCCTATGCTGCTCCAAGATCTTGTGAACGATTGACAGACCCAAACCCGTACCTTCGGGTTTGGTTGTAAAGAAAGGGTCGAAAATTTTGGGCAGAAACTCCTGCCGGATGCCGCAGCCATTATCTGAAACAAGCAGACGGAATAGACCGGCTTTACCCGGCTCGTAATCATCCATTGCTCCGGTTATCTTGATTGTTCCCCCGTCGGTCGTGGCCTCCATGGCGTTCAATATTAGATTTACGAATACCTGTCGTATCTGATTCTCGTCAAAAGCGATCGCCGGTATAGCCGGCGGCAGGTCCACCGATACTCTGATCTTTTTCCGTTTGAGCTGTAATTCCATGATACTTACCGTGTCTTTAAGGACGCGCTGCAAGAAATCGAGCTTGAATTTCGGCACGGTTGGACGAGCGAAATTCAGAACGCTTTTGATCAGGTTATTGATTCGGACTATGCCTTCCAGCGAATCGCTGATTTTCTCGATCGATTCCAGATCCCCCTTCATTTTTTTCGATAGCATTTGAAGGTTTAGTTTGATCCCCGATAAGGGATTGCGAATCTCGTGCGCAATCCCCGCCGAAAGCTGACCAAGCGATGACAGCCTGTCCATCCGTCGGATGATCTCTTCCGATTTCCTGGACTCGGTGATATCGCGAAAAGTTATTATGAATTCCTGATCTCCTTCGAGCCGTTTCAAAAAAGACGTAGCTATTTCAAGGATGGAATCCTCACCGCTCTTTTTCATCAAGTTCGCCTCGACTGCGCCATTCTGAGATTCCTTCGGCAGAGCCATGGCCAGAAACTCTACAATTCTGTAATCCCCAATCTCGGAGATCGACTTTCCCACTATGTTTGTTCTGTCAATCTCGAGAATCTGCTCCGCTTTTCGGTTGACCGACTGAATGAACCCGGCGCCGCTTATCGTTATTACACCGTTGTGGGAACTTTCCAAAATATTCTCAGCTCTATCCCTTTCCATGGAAAGCTGCTCATAGAGAGCGGCTTTTCGGAACAGCACCGCCGCGTGGCTTGCCATGATGAAAAGAATCTCGAGGTCGGTGTTGCTGAATGCACCGATTCGGTCGCTGTAAGCGCTGATAACGCCCAGCACTTTCCTTTCGGTCACGATGGGGACTGCAAGTTGAGATCTTGCATCCGGGCCGCTCGATTCCAAGTCTTTCCCCGCATCATGGATAATCCGGGGCTGACCGGCTGTCGCAACACTTCCGACGATCCCCTCACCCAAGGCAATGATCTCCTTTTCCGGAATGGGCTCACCGCTTCCACCGACGTGCTGCGCCAGCTTTCCATTTTCCTCGGTCACAAATACAAGGCAGCTCTTCGCGTTGGTCAGCCGCAAAGCGCTATTGGCAATGTTATTGATCAACTCTTCTACATCGAGAGTGAGGCTCGACTTTCTCGTAACTTCCTGAAGAAGAAGCAACTGATCGATTTTCCTTCGGTTCTGGTCCTGAAGCCGGGCATTTTCTATAATTATACTGGCCTGGTTAGCGAAGAATGTAAAAAGGTCGATCTCTTTGTGTGAGAGATGAAGGGCCCGATCGATAGCATCACCCTCAAGCACGCCTATGATATCCTGCTCGATTCTGAGCGGAGCGGATATGCTTGAAAAGCGTTTCCAGTAAAGATCCATTTTCAAATCCATCGGAGGGATCCGCGGATCGTTAATCCGGTCCAGGATGTAGACCGTTTGCCCCGTTTTGGCTACAAGTGTTTCCGTGCAAAAATGTTTATCGAGAAGCAAGGGAATCGTCATGGTTTTTTCCACCTCTTCCGGGGAAAAACCGGAGGGGGAAATGTATTTCGTTTGCAGCAGACGCGCCTCTTTGTTTATTAAAAAAAGCGCCACGCGGGTGAGGTCGAAAATTTTCTGGGTTTCGACCACGATGGCGTTTAGCACCTTGTCTATGGAAACCGGACGCACCAGCAACTGATTGATCATCAGGATCGAGGTCAGTAGCTTTTCCCGCGTAACGCTGTCGTTTGTCTTCTTGCTCGTCTGCTTCATTGCTTATCAAGCCATTCATTGCTTTTGGAAATAATCGATCCGGCCATGAGCAGCCTTCTCGATCATTAATCGTTTGAATACCTCAATCCGGGGAAGCGAAACCAATTGTGACAATAATTCGTTCCTACGGGAACGGATCATCGCGGTAACGAATGACAATGAAATGCCGTAGCATGTCCGAGTTGGAAAAGACCGAAAGGCAATCTTTTGCCATAGCAGTATGTATCTTTTGAGGCTTTGGAATCTCAGGCATGTCACAATTGCAGGAGATATGGTCTAAGTATTCAAGTTCGGCCTTGCCCATTCACGGACGTAGAAATGAATCTCTGCGCCTGAGGGTCCTGTTCCTGCGACAGCCCGAAAAGCCTATGTATAAGAACGCGACAAAACGGCCTTTAACCCCTCGGGGTTAAAAAGCGAATTGTCTCAGAATCCCCAATTCCTTTCCCCGACTATTTGCCACACTTCGGCCTTTTCTTGACGACATGGACAATCCGCTTATCGTGCAAGGACACTTTTGAAGCCTGAACAACTCATCAATCGAAGAAATCATTCTCGGAGGTTTCCACTGTCAGGCCGTCCCCTTCAAGCAGACGTCGGGCCAGCCCTTCCGTCTTGACCAGTTCATAATGGAAGAAATACCTCATGGTTTGCAGTTTGCCCCGATAGAATAAACTGTCGAACTCCGAGGGGTTGTTTTCGAGGGCCGCGGAGGCGACCGTCCCCATGCGAAGCCATTGCCAGGCAACGGCAATGATCCCAAACATCTCGAGATATAGCGTCGCATCCGCAAGGAAGAACTCGGCCCCACGGCTGCGGGAGAGTTCCTTAAGACTTTCGGTGACCTTTTTAAGCAACTCCATGGCTTCATGGAGTCGATTGGCATAAGGAGCTGTGATTTGGTTTGCGCGGCACGACTCGATTGCCTTTTCGACCTCCTTTAAATAGAGATCATAGGCCCGGCCGTTTTTCATGGTAACTTTTCGGCCCAGCAGATCCATGCCGTGGATGCCTGTCGTGCCCTCGTGAATCGGATGGATCCTGCAGTCACGATAAAATTGCTCCAGGGGGAATTCATCGCAATAACCGTATCCGCCTAGAACCTGGAGACCCTGGCTGCAGCAAAGAATTCCCATTTCGGAAGGATAGGACTTGGCCACCGGTGTCAACAGATCCAGGAGAAGTGCATAGTCCTCCCGCTCCTTCCCCTCCGTCACTTTTGAGTAGTCATCGTAGAGCGCGCATTGAAGAAGCAAAGCAAGGGACCCATCGATCACCGCCTTCTGGAAGAGAAGCATCCGTTTTACGTCTGCATGCTCGATGATGGGAACCTGCTGCGACGATGGGTCTTTATTATCGGCTTTACGGCCCTGCGGCCTTTCTTTTGCGTATTGCAGAGACGCATAATACGCTGCGGAGGCTATGGCGGTGGCGCCGATCCCAATTTCGTTGCGTGCTTCGTTCATCATCTGGAACATGTAGAAAAGGCCCTGGTTCGGTTCACCGATCAGCCAACCTCGGCAGTCGTTGTTCTCGCCCATGCTGAGCTGAAGGATTGGACAGCCGCGATAGCCCAATTTGTGGTAAATCCCCGATATGCTCACATCGTTGGGCTCAAACCCGCCGTTACCGATACGCAGCTTCGGGACAATGAACAGCGACAGTCCTTTTACTCCCGGGGGCGACCCTTTTATCCTGGCCAGCATCAAATTGACGATGTTGTCCACCCCGTCATGGTCCGCCCCCGAGATGAAAATCTTCTGTCCGCTGATCGTGTAGTAATCCTTATCGGTGGGCTCGGCCTTGGTGGTAATATCCGCGAGGGAACTACCGGCCTGGGGTTCCGTCATGGCCATGGTTCCCTGCCACTCACCGGAGAATATCTTGGGAATATAGATATTTTTGAGCTCTTCCGACCCGAAATTTTCGATCAAATGGGCCGCTGCGGTGCTCAACATCGGGTAAACACTGGCCGAATAGTTGGCCGCAGCAAACATGTAAGAATAAGAAGCCTTAATGACCCTGGGCAGTTGCTGCCCACCCCAGTCGTAGGAGGCAGCGGCGGATATCCACCCGCCCTCGCCGCATTCCCGCATGAAATCCCTGACCACAGGGTTGACCTTCACGCTTCCATCGACGAGCGCGGGCGGGACTTCATCCATGGATTTGAGACTGGGTTGAAGCAGCCCTTTGGCGATCTTAAAAGCGGTTTCCAAGACCAGGTCGAATCCTTCGCGGCTGTGGTCTTCGAAGTACGGATAGCCCGTAATGTCTTCAGCCTTCAGTAGCTCATAAAGCACGAACCTCATGTTTCGGAGACTTACGAATTGTCCGGCCATTTCGATGATTCCTTCCCATGATTTCGCATACAGCATTTATGAACCGGCCACCCACTGGCCGGTCGGAGCTGCAGCATTGGGTTGAGATCTTTTTCACGATGGGTTCGATAAGGGTCCTTCGTCCTTCCGAACTACCAGGCAGTCAGACCGCCATCAACGCCAACGATCTGACCGGTGATGTAATCCGATGCCGCCGAAGCCAGAAAGACCACTGCCCCCATGATGTCTGTCATTTGTCCATAGCGCTTCATGGGGATGCGCGCCAGGATCGCATTGCCTTTATTCTCGAAGGTCCACTTGGTCATCTTCGTCGGGAACCAGCCGGGTGCGATACTGTTCACGTTGATATTGTATTGGGCCCATTTCACCGCAAGGTCCCTTGTGAAAGCATCGATGGCGCCCTTGGACGTGTTATAGGCAATGGCGTTCAGGTACTCGGGATCGGTGCCCCTGGAACCCGCATACGATGAGATGTTGATGATTTTACCTTTACGCATTTTGATCATCTCTTTGCCCACCATTTGCGTGCATCGAAAGGTGCCGTTGATGTTGAGCTCGATGACCTTTCGCCACTCCTCGAGCTTTATTTCCTCAGGTGAGGCGCCCCATGTGCGCCCGGAGTTGTTCACCAGGATGTCGATTCGATTGAGCTCTTTTAGGGATTCGCTCACAACCCTGGCGACATCTTCTTCACGGTTGATGTCGCACTGGTAGGCAAGGGCGCGAACGCCCAGCTTTTTGATCTCGTGGGCGACTTCCTCACACACCTCCAGTCTTCGTGAAAACACGACCACATCTGATCCCGCCTCCGCAAGACCGAGCGCCATGGCACGGCCGATGCCGTCTCCGCCCCCTGAAACCATGGCAACCTTTTCGGTCAAATCGAACAGCCCGACCGTTCCCATTGCTTTCTCCCCATGCCGCCCGCCACAATCTGTTCCATGCGGACACGATTTTGTCGCTAGTATTTATAAAATCCCTGTCCGGTTTTCTTTCCCAACAGGCCCGCCAAAACTCTCTTCTTGAGCAGTGGATGAGGCTTATATGCCGGTCCCATGTCCCGTTCCATAGTTTCCATGCCGTGCATGGCGATCTCAGCGCCTACCAGATCCAGTAGCTTGCAGGGCCCCATGGGGTGACCGGCGCACAACTCCATGGCCTTGTCGATATCTTCCGGGCGGTTGCCCTCCTGGACCAGCTTGATCGTCTCATTCATCAGGACGTCGAGAAGCCTGCTGACGATAAATCCCGCAAAGTCAATCGCCTCTATAGGTTCTTTACCCAGTTTGACGATATAGTCTCTGGCTGCCTCGAAAGTTTCCTCCGAGGTAAGCTGCCCCCTTATGATTTCAACCCCTCTCATCAATGGGACCGGATTCATGAAATGTATGCCGACGCATTTTTCCGCCCGATCAGTAACCCTGGCGATTTCGGTGATGGGAAGTGCGGAAGTGTTGGAGGCAAGCATGGTATCCGGTCCGACAATCCGGTTCAGTTTCTTAAATATCTCATGCTTTATCGCAAGATCTTCGAAAACGGCTTCTACGATTAAATCCGATCCGTCGGCCGCCTGCTCGAGTTCCTTGCAGAACTCAATATTGGAAAGAGTGCTATCAACCTGCTCCTGAGTCATCTTGCCTTTGCTCGCCAGCTTCCCCAGGCTGAACTCGATTGACGATTTGGCCTTTTGCAGGGCCTCGCCGTTGATGTCCTGGATTTTGACCCGGAAACCGGCTGCCGCACTCACCTGCGCAATCCCGCTACCCATGATCCCCGAGCCAATAATTGCGATGTTGTTTATTTTCATGTTCTATCCTTTATTCATGCAGTTTTGCCGATTCTCTTTTCTCACTTTCCGACGAAAGACGGTTTGCGCTTTTCCAGAAATGCCGCCATGCCTTCTTTTTTGTCCACGGTTCCGAAAAGCATGCAGAAAAGATCCTGTTCTATCTGCAACCCGTCCTTGAGCGAAACATTCAGTCCCTTGCGCATTGCAGCCTTGGCCGCCCGAACGGCCAGGGCAGGCATACTCTTTAGCTTGTTCGCCAGGGCGATGGTTTCACTTTCGAGCTTATCCAGCTCAACCACCTTATTCACCAGACCGACGGCCAAAGCCTCGGATGCACCGATGGTCTCACCAAGGAAAATCATTCGAGCCGCCATGCTTGGATTGATGAGCCTGGGCAGACGCTGGGTGCCTCCGCCACCGGGTATGATTCCAAGCTTGATTTCGGGTTGACCCAACACAGCATTTTCGGCGGCAATCCGGAAATCGCAGCATAGCGCCATCTCGCAGCCGCCGCCCAGAGCGTAGCCGGCGATAGCTGCTATGGTCGGTTTCGGGAGATCGGCCAATCGTTCCTGCACTCGCATGGTCAGGTCCGTCAGCCTGAAGGCCGCTTCGATGTCCCCCTCGGCCATGTGCCCCACGTCCGCGCCGGCAATGAACGCCTTTTCGTCGCCTGTAAGAACGACGATCTTGATTTCTTCCTCTTCCTCACACCGCACTATCACGGTTTCCAACTCTCTTAGAACATCCGGATTGAGAGCGTTCATTTTCTTGGGGCGGTGGAATTGAATCCAACAGATACCGTCTTCGATCTTCGCTTTGATGTATTCGAGACTCATGTCAGTATTCCTTGTATCATACTTTTATGATACACGCATCCGCCTGGGCCAAACCCCCGCAGATGGCGCCCATGGCATATCCGCCCCCGCGCCGCCTCAGTTCGTACATCAGGGTCATGAGTATCCTTGCCCCGCTTGCCGTATTGGGATGGCCTATGGCGATGGCGCTGCCGTTAATGTTGGCTTTCTCGCGCAGTTTTTTTGCTTTTTCCCTGTCCCGATCCACCATCTTAAGAGTGCTGACTAGTGGAACTGCCGCGAATGCTTCATTGATCTCGAGAACGTCGATATCATCCAGGATCATCCCCGCCTGAGCCAGGGCCTTGGATGTTGCGAAAGCAGGCGCCTCCGCCATCCTGTCGGCGGGACGCGCAATTGAGGCCATGGAAACGATTTCGGCCAGAGGCTTCAATCCGAGTGACTCGGCCTTTTTGCGTGTCATAAATAAAATCGCCGTTGCCCCGTCGTTCAGTCCCGGTGCGTTTCCCGCTGTCACGCCCTTACAGCCGTATATGCCGGGGAGCCTGCCTAAGGATTCCATGCTTATATCGGCCCGGTATTGCTCATCGATTTTCAATACTATGGGGTCTTTCTTCGGCTGTGCAATTTCCAAAGGCATCATTTCATCTTCAAACTTTCCGGATTTCCACGCTTCTCCGTATCTCTGATGACTGCGCAGGGCCCATTCATCCTGCTCCTCTCGACTGACGCCGTACTCGATGGCAACTTTGTCCGTAGTGACCGATACAGGATCGAAATCCTTGTAGCCTAACGCAAAAAGGGGATCCTCCATTTTTACATCACCCATTCGGAACCCTTTCCATCTCATTCCCCGGACTATGAGCGGCTCCTGGCTGAAGGAGGTCGCACCACCGGCAATGGCGCATTCTATCTCACCGGCAACCATGGCTCGACAGCCGTAGTGAACCGCCGACATGGTCGAAACACATGCCTTGTCGAAGGAAATGGAGGGCGTTTCATGGGGAAGCCCCGCTTTGATGAGCGTCTGGCGGGCAGCAACCGAGGTATAGACGTCTTTGCAAACCGACGTGTCACCCACACCCCAAAACACCTCATCGACTTGATCTCCCGACACATTGACCCGCTCGAGAACCCGTTTCATGGGAATCGCGCCAAGGTCAAAGTAGTCGTATTCCTTCAAAGTCCCGCAGTAACGGCCGAACGGTGTCCGAACGGCGCTGACAATTACGATGTCTTTGTACATAGAACTCTCCTCACTTTGCGCGGATTGAACATACACCACGATCCACTGACTATCAGTTCGCTGGTTCTACAAGAATCAAAAGTTAATCTGTGCGTAGTCATTACCGCGTTAGTGCAATGGTGATGCCATGCACTACTCTCCACTTAACTAACTGAATTTTAACGGTTATCGTGTTGCGGCACCGTGCCGGCGCATTGAAAAAATCTTAGGCAAAGATGAAAAGAGGGATCGGGAGCAACCCCGAAATTTAGGAAAGGTGAATATTTAGCTTATTCTGAATCAAAATGGATCAAATGAAGAAATTTCCATTATCTGGTCAAACCGTGAAAAAGTGCAAATTGCTCACTCGAAGCGGTTGAGGTTAAATTGTCCTCTATGGTTTTGATTTATCATTATCCGACGCCCAGAGATTTCAGGACTTTGCCGAACTCCCCATAATCTATATCCGTAAATTCGATAACTTTGCCTATCCTGACCGGCATTATGAAATGGAGTTTTTCGCCGATACGCTTTTTGTCCGTCTGGATCGCATCAATTATTGCCCCGGTCTCTATGGAAGCCGGAATGCGCGTAGGCATTTCCCATGTTTCGCAAATGCTTTCCAGCCGCTGGAGATCCTCAGCCTGCATCTTTCCAAGCCGGTGGGAAAGGGTCGCGGCTGCAATCATGCCTGTCGCGACGCAATCACCATGCCGCAATTTGAAGCCGGTAAGTTTTTCCAGCGCATGGCCCACGGTGTGGCCAAGGTTCAACACGCGCCTGCGGCCGGACTCCTTTTCGTCGGCCTGCACGATTCGGGACTTGAACAGGCAACTGGCAGAAATTATTCTTAGCAGCGCATCCGGGTCTCTTCTCTTGATTTCGTCCGAGCTGTTCTCCACAAATTTCCACAGCACTTCATCCCCGATCATGGCCGACTTGATGACCTCGCTCATTCCCTGCCTCAATTCTTCATCCGGCAGCGTGCTGATGAATCGGGGGTCAATGTAGACCTGTTTTGGCTGCTGAAATGTTCCGAGAAGGTTTTTGCCCTCCGGAAGGTCGACACCCGTCTTTCCGCCGACGCTGCTGTCCACTTGGGCAAGAAGGGTCGTAGGGACCTGAAAACAAGGGATGCCCCGCATGTAGATAGACGCGAGGAAAGCGGCGACGTCCCCGGTCACGCCTCCGCCAACCGCTATTATTGCACTATCGCGATTGGCGCCGGCACTTACGAGCTGCCTGGCGAGAAACTCGACCGAGCTGAGGCGTTTGTTGGGCTCCGAGGCCGTAAAAAGTACAACCTGGCCGTTCGTGGTGACCGGCCAGCCGAATTCGAGGGCTTTGCGCCCCCACAGCGACCACACCGCCTCATCCCATATCCAGTAGACCGAAAGGCCTCCGGCGGCTTCCCTGAGGAGGCTGGGGATTCGCTCCATAACGTCTTCGCCTATGAAAATTTCCGACACACTGGCAGGAGACCCTCCCAGCGAGATATCTATTTTCATTCGCTGATTCCTCGGTTCGTGGGACACTCACACCCCGCCGGGCAGGCTTGGCAGGATGAACATGCTGACAACCTGGACCTGTACGCCTTTGAATAATGTCTTATCAAATAGGCCACAACGGCCGCGACAATCATGAGGGTTAGCGCGATTTGCCACATTGCGAACTCCTCTATCCCAGTCCCAACCATATCCCGCCGCGATAAACCAGCGCCGATACGATGAACGCCGTCAGAGTGTTGAAAGTCATCGAAAAAAGTCCCCATTTCCACGATGATTCACGGATGATACAGGCTATGGTTGCGAAACAGGGCGCGTATAACATGATAAAAATAATCAGTGAAAAAGCTTTTAGCGCGGTCCATGACGGATCGGCTGCAAGACGCCCGCTCAGAGGTATCTGTTCGCCTCGCCTGCTCAATCCAAGCGAGTAAGCGGTACCCATCGTGGAAATGATGATCTCTTTTGCTGCAATCCCCGAAAACAGGGCCACGTTAACGCGCCAGTCGAATCCATTGACGGAAGTGATCCGAGTGAGTGCAGACCCTATTCTTCCCGCTATCGAGTTCTTCAGAGCCGCCTGGGCTTCTTCATAATCAACTTCCTGTAAGCGAAGCCGATATCGTTCAGTCTCCGGATTCGAACCCCTGCCGGATGCTTTGGGACCCAACATGGACTCTTTCACCGGGTTCGGAGCATCGGCCAGGATGGAGGCCCGTATATCATCGTAAAGTTTTTTCTCGGTCTCCGGAAGCCTGGGGAAATACATAAGGGCCCAAAACAGGATGGAAAAAGCCAGGATAATCGTACCTGCTTTGCGGACATACTGCCATGCCCTCTCCCAGGTATGGATGAGAAGCCCTTTGAAAGTGGGAAGGCGGTATGGAGGCAGTTCGAGCAGGAAAGGAGTACTTGGGCCTCGCAGAATGGTCGAACGGATCAGCTTTGCGATCAGCAGCGCGGCTGTCCATGACAAAATGGTCAGAAGGAACATCACCTGCGCCTCTTTGGCGGAGAAAAAAGCTGCGATAAGCATCGCGAAAACGGGCAGCTTGGCCCCACAGTTCATAATGGGCGCGGTAATGATCGTGGCAAGGCGCTCTCGGGGGCTTCTCAGAGTCCTGGTGGCAAGTACTCCGGGTACCGCGCAGCCCCCGGCGATTCCCCCCGAAATGATATAGGCCATAACCGAACTGCCGTGCAGGCCAAACGTGCGGAAGATCCGGTCAAGCATATAGGCCATTCGCGCGAGGTAACCGGTATCCTCGAGAAATGCTACGGCAAAGAACATGAACAGAATCAACGGAACAAACCCGAGCACCCCGCCGACTCCGTCGATCACACCGGAAACGATCAGCGATTTCAGCGGTCCCGGCGGCAGAGATGAGTCGGCAAATTTTCCAAGCGCGGCGAAGACTGACTCCAGCCATTCGACCGGCACCTTACTGTAGGTGAACGTGAACTTGTAGACAGCGAAAATTATCAGGACCATGAAAACGGGGCCGAAAAAACGATTGGTGAGCACCCGGTCGAGCTGATCCGAAATGTAAAGCCGGTCGGCTTTGTGGCTTTGCTTGACGACCCCTTCTTTCAACAGAGCTGAGATGAAGCCGTAGCGATGGTCGGCTATTATGGCTTCGGGATAGCTGTCGAGAGTTTTATGGAGATGCTGCGATACCTGTTCGGCAGCTTCCTCCAGTTTGTCGGAAACCACCGGGTCCTTTTGCTTCCCCTTTCGAATTACCTCCTCGTCGGCTTCGAGGTATTTCAGTGCCGTCCACCGGGCAGGATACAAATCCGTGAGAAAACCGCCGGACTGGATTTGCGCTTCCATTCCGTCCAGTACCGGGTCGATATCCGGTCCATAAGAAATATGGAGCGGCTCCCAGACCTCACGTTTCTGAGCCAGTTGCGCGGCGGCCTTGAGCAACTCATCTTTACCTCTCCCCGTGCGGGCAACCGTGGGGATGACCGGCAGTCTCAGCCTGCGTTCAAGCTCCTTCGTGTTTATTTCAAGTCCCCTCGCGGCCGCCATATCGACCATATTCAAGGCTATCAGGACCGGAATGCCGAGTTCGAGGAGTTGAAGCGTAAGGTAGAGATTCCGTTCGAGGTTTGACGAATCGACTATGTTGATGACTGCGCTTGGCCGGTCCTGGACCAGAAAGTTACGCGTCACGAGTTCTTCCGGAGAATATGCGGTAAGCGAATAGGTGCCGGGAAGGTCAACCAACTGCATTTGCCTGCCGTTTACCAGGCAGTGTCCTTGCTTTTTTTCGACCGTTATTCCCGGATAGTTTCCGACGTGCTGCCGAGCGCCTGTGATGGCGTTGAAAAGAGTCGTTTTCCCGCAGTTCGGGTTTCCGGCCAGGGCGATGAGATTTGCCTGCGGTTGAGCCATCAGACTTCTTCCACCTCGGCCTCTATAAAATCGGACTCGTTATTTCGTAGTGTCAGGGTAAAATTTCTAATCCGGATTGCCACCGGGTCTCTAAGAGGCGCGCGGCCCTGCACCCAGAAAGGAGTTCCAGGGACCAGCCCCAGGTCTCGAATACGCCGCCCCAGTTCCCCGGAGGCTGTGACCCGGTGGATTGTACCTTTCTGTCCCTTTTCCATTTTGCGTAGAGGAACAATGGCCATGGCGAAACTCCCGTGGCGGCCTCTTCCGGCCGAAGAATTAGGATTACCTAACATTTTTCCGAAAAGAAAAGGCGCTCGATACGCCGTCCGCTCTTCCCAATCCTATCAAAAAGGAGTCACGAAAATCTTGTCAGAGATTTCTCTGCCCAGACTAAGGACCCCGCCGTTCACGCGAACACATCCACTGCAGAGCAAATGCATTTCGGCCCCCGGATAAATCCCCAGGGCGGCCATTCGGGCACATAATCCGCGCTCCCCACTCACACCGGCGACTTTCACTTTTTTCCCGGCCTCGGCCTTGCACAGAGGCATCAGCGCGCACTCGCGATTTGGCGCAAGATCGCAGCGCTCACAAGAATCGTTTTCTGCCGGCCTTAAACCCATAAATCACCCCAGTGCACTGAAAGAATGTGTAATTAGGTACAACAAACTTTGCACACTGTCAACATCTTTTTTCGTATCGGCGCACTTCGTTAGAGGACTTCCTTTTACTCAGTCCTCAGTGGCGCGGACCACTTCGGGCAACAGTCCTACCAGATTGACCAGCGCAGGGCCGGAGGCAATCGGTCCACCGTCCACCGTCTCCAGCTTTCCACTCCGAATTTGGTGGATATATTTTAAGGAGTTTGGCATGAAGGGACCGGAAAGATCGGTGAACAAGCAGCCTGAATTGATTCAACGAGAACATTTCTTCGAACCGGTTGCTAACGTCCCATCGGGACACCCTGAAACCACGAAAAGGGTCCTCCTTTTCGCGACTTCGCGTCTGCGCGTGGCACTTCTTCGAACCGGGAGATTTCTATAAAATGGATTTAACGCGGCTTTACAAGCAAATAGAGTTCTTGGTGGAGATAGACAGGTTAAAGAGCGTAGTGCGTCAGACCCTTTTGGTAGATGGATCGAGGCAGGAAGATTCAGCCGAGCATTCATGGCATCTTGCGGTTCTGGCCATGGTGCTGGCGGAGCATTCACGGGTGCAGATCGATCTTTTCCGGGTACTCAAAATGATCCTGGTTCACGACGTCGTTGAAATCGATGCGGGCGACACCTACTGCTATGACGAAGAAGCTAACAGGGACAAGGCGGACAGAGAGCAAAGGGCGGCAGACCGGATTTTCAGTCTTCTGCCCGACGAGCAGGGCGTGGAGTTTCGCTCCCTATGGGAGGAATTCGAATCGAGGCAGACGCCGGACGGGATCTTTGCCGCCTCTCTGGACAGGCTTCAGCCGCTTTTGAATAATTTCAGGTCTGGTGGGATCATGTGGCAAAAGCATGGAGTAAGAAAAGAGCAGGTTTACAGTAGAAACAGCCCCATGCAGGAGGGATCGCAGGTCCTGTGGGAATTTGCCGAACAAATGATCGGGGAAGCAATCGCAAAAGGCTGGATCGGCGAATAGGGAGGATGTTGGATATCGGGTATCGGAAATGCGATTGACAAGTGACAATTGTCGGTCTACACTCCTTTCATGATAATACGGTTTCAGCATCGCGGTCTTGAGCGCCTCTATGAAGATGATGACCGGCGCGGGATCAATGCCGAGTATGTTGAGAAAGTGCGCCGTATTCTGGCCCAATTAAAGCGCTCTTCACAACCTGAGGACATGGATATCCCGGGTTTTAGGCTTCACCCCCTTAAGGGTGACCTCGCCGGTTTTTGGAGCGTTACGGTAAGCGCCAATTGGCGCATTATTTTCCGGTTTGAAGACGGCGATGTGACCGACATTGATTTGATCGACTACCACTAGCGGAGACAAAGACCATGACGATGAAGAACCCCCCGCATCCGGGTCTTACGGTTCGGCATGACTGCCTTGAACCTCTTGGGCTTACTGTGACCGAAGCGGCCAAGGCGCTTGGCGTGACGCGCCAGGCTCTTAACAATCTCGTCAACGGCAAAAGCGGGATTTCCCCGGAAATGGCCATTCGGCTTTCAAAGGCCTTTGGCAGCCGCCCGGAAGTATGGCTTGGGATGCAGCTGGACTATGATCTTGCTCAGGCGCGGTTAAGCGAAAATAAGATTCAAGTTAAGCGTGTGACACGGCCGGCTATGGACGGGCTGCATTTGTCGTAGGGAAAATAATGAAAGACGATCTCGAACTCAACAAGACGGTGTTTCCAGGAGACAGAAAAACCACCCATTCACGGCCAGGCGGCAAGCAGGGCGGACGGCCAAAGAATAAATCTCACGTTGCCGACGTAGCATGAACGACAGAAAACACAAGCGAATTATAGTTTTCCGGCTGACCCCAGAGCCATTCGGATAGTAGCCAATGGCAAAAGCAAAGAAAGCGGGGCATCCAGAAGCGGTAACGCACCGTAGTCGGCATACCAGCGGGCTACGCCGTCATTCTTGGCATCAATCAGCAGAGCGACACCCCCCACTTCTTGAGAGGCGCGGAGGCAGCGCCTACAGAAGGAATAACAGGTGAAGAAACACCTCACCTTGCACGAGGCTGGAAAACCTCTCGCAGCCCCTCCATCTTCCGCAAAGGTCGTATGCTGGCTCCTGTATGATTTCGGCAATGCCTGGTTTTCCATGGTGGTTCTCACCGCCTACTTCATTCTCTATTTCAAGCAAGTCATCGTCGCAGAGACTGGCTACGCTGATTTCTTGTGGGGTGTGGCTGTTTCCACGGCAATGGCCGTCTCGGTTCTCCTTTCGCCGCTCCTGGGAGCCACCGCCGACGTGCGCGGATACAAAAAGAGCTTCCTGGCGGCATTCGCGGGCATATCGATACTTTGCACCTTTTGTCTTTATTTTACCGGGCCGGGTCAAATAGCGTTGGCGGTGTTTCTGGTGAGCGCCGGCTACGTTGGCTACACCGTGGCGATGACTTTCTACAATGCCTTTCTCCCTGAGATAGCCCCACCCGGTTCCATCGAGAAACTGTCCGGAATCGGCTGGGGGCTGGGTTATATCGCAGGGCTTGCGGCCTTGATCTGCATGAAGTTCATGGTTCCAAACGTCCCGGAGGGAAAATCGATCCTGCTGCTGGCAGGGGCGCTTTACGGGATTTTCGCGCTTCCCTCTTTCATCGCTTTAAAAGACTCGCCTGCGGACAGGCCGTCGCAAAAAACGGCCTTGAGTGAAGGCTTTTCCAGGCTCATTCTAACCTTCCGGGAAATTCGCTCGTTGAAAAGCATCTTCATATTTCTAATCGCATATTTCTTCATCAGCGACGCTATATCGACCATAATAGTCTTTTTCTCCTCCTATACCGTCTACACGCTGCATTTCACCTTTAAGCAGAACGTCTTTCTGCTTATGCTCATCCAACTGTCCGCCGCAGGCGGAGCAGCGGCGGCCGGACTGATCGCCGCTCGGATCGGAGCACTGCGCACGGTAATCATCACGATCGTAATCTGGATTTTGACCCTGCTCGGAATAATTGTTTTCGAGAGCATATCCGCCTTTTACGCCCTTTCGGTTTGCGCCGGATTGGTTCTGGGAGGGACCCAGGCAACGGCCCGAAGCTATGTGGCGATCGAAGCGCCAGAAGGCAAAAAAGCGGAGTTCTTCGGATTTATGACTTTCAGCACCAAGATAGCAGCGATTTTCGGTCCCCTGCTCTATGGGACGATATCAGACTTGACCAATAACCAGCGATTGGCGGTATTTTCGCTGGAGGCCTTTTTCATCGTGGGACTGTTTTTCATGCTCATGGTCCCTCGCGTTGACCACCGTATGGACAGAGCGCGCTAGAAGATCCTGCGGCAAGATATGAAGGTAAGAAATAATTTCCTGGCTTAAGACCGTAGGATGCCCGCGCAAGAAGCGGCATCCTGCTAAGGTCCTTGGGCTGCTCATCAAGACTGAAAATAGTAGGCAAGCACATGGAGTGCATCGGACCCTCCTCGCATAGCGTGGTTGATATGATTCCGGTCATTCAACTCAATCCATCCGGAGATTTGAAAACAAAATCCCCCACGCGCTGATAGCGAACAGCGCTAGCCAGGAAGAAAGGCAGATCAGGGTAAGCTCTCTACGGATCTTCGGGATGATTTGTTGCAAACTTTTCACGCTGCTCAAAGGCGAGATTGCGCCGATTCCGAGCCCAGTTGCTCCGCCCGTTAGAAGCGCCAGGTAAATTGGATAGCCCACGAATTTATACTCTCTGTGCAGGATGCAAAAGGGGCAGTGATGGGCGGGCAGTTCGTAGAAATAAGGTGAAAGGTAGTTGATCAGGGCAACGATGGAGACCCCGAACAGCACGGAACTGGAAAGACTGAACAGATATGCGCCCTTTCCCTTTGGATAAGAAAAGAGGCCTGTTGCCACGGTCAAGGCCATAGCTAAATAGAACGAGGCGGCAACCGGCTTCCAGGGCAGCACCACAATTCGTGCCGCTCCCGGAGAAGCGACGGAAAATAACGCCCCGCAGCAGGAGGTTATGATGTCGGGTTTCAACTGAAGAAAATACGAGGTCTGAAGGGCGGCCTCAAGGCCTATCAGTGCGGTAATCAGCAGTAAAAGCAGATATTTCTTCTTTATCAAAGGATAGTCGCAGGCGCTGTTATCGGTTGAGTTGATAATCAGCCATACGCCGGCCACCAGAAAATTCACTATCTTCAAGATCAGGGCCGGATAGCCCCACGGATTTACATTCAAGGCGCCTGCAGCGCACATTGCGCCGGGAAAAAGCGAAGAAAGACGGTCTGTAGTAGAGACGAAAAGAAATAGGGACAGAAGCTGGAAACCTAGCGCATATGCCATAATGGTTGAAATGAGATATGTCCGCCTTTCAAGTCCGAGCTGAAGCTGACTGCCGCTGCGGATGTCCCATCGCATCAAAATTTGGATCCCGTACCAGCTTGCATACAGAAGTATCGCAACCATCAGAAACGAGCCTGAAAGCAGAGCGAGTACTGCTGGATCGAAAATCATCGGATCACTCTCCCGTCTCTCATTTCAACTACAAGGTCAACAATACCGGATTCATACACGATCGGGTCGTGACTCGCCATAATGATCGTTTTGCCCTTTTCTTTCAGGCTCTTCATGATTTTCATGAATTCGTAAGACAAAGATGAGTCAAGGTGTGCCGTCGGTTCGTCGGCGATTACGATCTCGGGATCGTTCATGAGTGCCCTAGCTATTGCGACCCGCTGAATCTCACCCCCTGACAGCCATTCCACGTTGGATTTTGCCTTTCCGGTCATATTGAAGACATCGAGGAGGCCGTAAGCCCGCGCCTTCAGTGAAGAAAATTTTTCCCCGTTGGGATAGGCCGGCAGCATTATGTTTTCAAGCGCCGTAATGCCTCCGATTAGGCTATGCTGCTGAAAGATGAAGCCGAAGGTTTTGCGCCTGATTGCAGTAAGAAACATTTCGGGCAGGCTCGTGATTTCTCGGTCCTCGATCGTGATCCTGCCTGAGGTCGGCCTTGCCATACATCCAAGGATGCTGAGCAGGGTCGTCTTGCCGGAGCCGCTCGGCCCTTTCAGCACCGTAAGCTCCAAGGCAGGGATTGACACGGTTACCCCTTCCAGAGCGATAAATTCATTCGGCTTGCCGGCGTTGAATACCTTTCTGACCTGATTAAGTCTTATCATATGTCTATCCGAGAAACAGCATTGTGCCTTAAAACGAATCGAGGTTTTTCAGTAGATCGGTGTTTACTTCGTTGAACATCAGCCGGGTCTTCCCGTCATGGTCGGCCATAAACTCGCCTGCATCTTCCTGTTTTTCAAAAGGAATCAACTCCCGTCCCATAGGACCCATTACGTCGCTTCCAGTAACGTAAACGGCTTTAAGTCCATCGATCCACTTAAGGGAGTAGTAATCGGTTACATAGATGGCTTCAACGTCGTCCTGTTTTTTCGAGACATTGTAGACTGGGAGGTTCATGTAGTACTTGAACATGTCCTTCGGACCGTCAAAAACGGCGTAAGAGCCGTTTTTGAAAACTACCTGGGCCAAAAAATTCGGGTACTTTGCCACAAACATTCCGCAGACCGGGCATTTATCATTCCCGGTTGGTTTCACGGGTTCGGCTGCAAAGCAAACCGAAGTTAGACTCAACGCCAAAATGAGAATAATTACAATGCAATCGAAAACAACGGGGGAACCATTTCTCCACAACCCCCCAGTCTCGCGAAACACCCTACAGATCCCGAGTTGCTGCCCGCCGGAGGAGGTGTGGTGACCTAATGTCCCGCCGGTCCCCGCGCTTTTCAACATGTTTTGGTACTCACTTAAGTGCAATTTGATATAATACGTCTCCGAGAATGCCATCATCTCATCACCTCGTCGGGTTCAAGCGTTGCCGCTCTCCAGGATGGAACCAGCGTTGCCACCAAGTAGGGAATCACGGCTATAAAAAAGAGGACCGCAACATCATAAAAGTCGATAAAAGGTGCGGGCCTGAATTCCGGGTAGAGGACTGACCAGCCTTTGAGCACAGGTTCGAAAATAGATGCTGAGGCCAGGAAAACGTGCGCATAGGCGAGCAGTATCCCCCCGAAAAATGATGAAATGGAAATTGCAACGCTTTCCCAGAATTTCATAAGAAGCACATCTGAGGTGTCCCACCCGATGGCCTTCAGTATACCTATTTCTCTTCTCTCCTCAGCGCTAAGTCCGGTGGCCTTGTCCCAGGCCAATATGACGAACGCAAGCACTGCCACGAACAAAACGACGAGCACCATTCCGCCGCGCCTGTTGAACACGGCGTCGTATGTGCCGAGTATGAGGTCGCGCCGAATCGGCCTGGTATCCGGCAGACTCTGAGTGATTTTGAAGGCGATGATACCAAGTTCCTTTGTGTTTTTGACTTCGAGGACAGCGTCGGTCGAGTAGCCTTCAGGGACGCCGAAGAGCCTCCTGAAATCATTTTCGCCAATCAGAATCAGATCGGACGCAATCAGTTCTGACTCGGAATCGAGGACTCCTCTAATCCGAAAGGCAGTGCGCGTTCCGTCATAGGCCCTGAAGTAGAGTAAATCATCCTCGAATGAACCGAGGCTCCTCGAAATCCCTCTCCCTACCACTATTTCACCCGGCTTGGATTCGAAGTCTTTAGGTACTAAAAAAGTGAAGTTTGCGCGCGTCCTAGGGTCGAAATAGTATCCCCACAAACGCCCCCTGGCTGAAGTAACCCCCTTTATGGCCCCTATTTTATCTATGTAGCCCATAGGAAACAGGCTCTGCCGCCCTGCAGTCATTCTCTGAACCACCATCTCGGGAGTATCAGCAAGGATAAGGGATGCTTCCTTTTTCATTGCTTGCGTAAAAAATATCACCGACCCAAGAGTGAAAACTATAAGGACGTAGACCAAAACCAGGGCAATAGTCTTACGCTTGCGCCGCAGCAAGGATGACAGCGTAAAGTCGATTATGTTTCTCTGCCTCTCTATGCGGCTCATCCTAACCGCCTTGTAACGCGGGAGGGGGGCTTATAATCGAACCGGATGGAAAATGCTCCAGGCATACCGGGTGATCCTGAAAGGGCGTATGACGGTCGGCAACGGAAGGGTGTCTTGTATAGCTTGCCTCCGTAGAAAGGCACAAATCGGTCAGGCCAAATTCTTTGACTATCAGTGCCTGTTTCCGGATAGCTTCCAGTGCGGTAGACTTCGTGGTATGGGAATGCGTCAGTGCAACACCGGCAAGCACCAGGTTCATGCACATCCAGATGAAAAAGACATCAGACTTTCGCATCCTTTCTCCTCTCTTGTCCAACGCTCAAATTTGAAACGTTGTCAAAGAGATGCGACACAACAGTCGAACTCAAATTCCAAATTCCGCTGGCGGCCTTCCACAACCATTCGTCGGGGCAGGGCAGGCGAACCTCACAGAGCCTATTGAAATATAGAGTATCTAATCAATTTCGGCCGGCCAGTCAAACTGTTACGGCCGCTGTCCGCTCTAGCGGCGCAACCCGTTTTCCCACATTCCGAACTCCATGATATTAGTCAGTTGCCTAGCCTTGAAAAAAAAGTCCGGGAAAAGTCCAACGCTCGAATCATGACTCACTCTCAAGACCCTTTTAACAGTGTGCGGGAACTGCGGACTGTGGCTAAGCTCATTGGTGCCGCTATGGACATCTTAAACTGTCACCGGGCATGAAAAGAGACGAACGGGGATATATCGATTTTTCGCATTTCGACTGAGTCGAGCCTTCAAAACCTCTTATTTCTTCGATAGAGTTCTGATGAAGGCAACCAGATCATCTACATCGTGGTCGGTAAGGACTCGTCCCCATGGCGGCATATCAGTCGACCGCCCGAGTGCTGCCCCCCCACCTTTGATTGCTTTTGCAACGTCTACATCTGAAAAGATCGACATGAACGTGGCATCGTCATGCTTTGCCGGCGGGGTGGACAATTGAGACGAATTGAAGCCATCCCCTTCGCCATTTTTCCCATGACACACCGCGCAATAATATGCGTACAGGTTGGCGCCCCTTTGCTCTGAAGACGTCAAAGTACTCTCGGGCTTATGCGGAACCTCAAATTGTGGTTGTTGTACCCTTTCTTCACTCGAAGCAGCCACTGCTATGCTGCTGCCTACAGCGGTCAAAAAAAACAGTGAAAGAGCGGCAAACAGTGTAAGTGTCGGACCCAATCTCAACAGCATGGATGTTTCCTTCGTCAATGCGTATCAGAGGACTTGGAGCTGAGCACAAAAGCCGTCAAAGCTTGGATCTCTTTGTCCGTTAATGCGTAGACAGGCTCGACGGAGCGCTTAACGAAAGCCTTCGGATCATGCAGATAATAAACCACCCATTCGGGCCTGAGCCGCTTTCCCGTCTCAGTAAGATCCGGTCCCACGAGTCCGCCTTTTTGGTTTATTTGATGGCAGGCATTGCAGCCATATTTTTCAAAGTAGAGTTTTTCTCCGTCGCGGATAATTTGGGGGTCGCCCAGGGCCATCTTATTTACAGATCCGGTAAGATCCTCCACTTTGTCGGTCACCAGCGTTGTCCTGCAATATGCGAAGATGGCATCGTTTTCAGGGTCCAGGATTTTGAAGGGCGGCATTCTTTCTTCCAGCATCGGCCGGATAGTATCGGGTGCCTTCATAAATTTCTTGATCCAATCTTCCTGGACCCGGCTGCCCTCTTGGGAAAGATCATTGGCAACCTCGCCTCCCTTTCCGTTGATTTTATGGCAAACCAGGCAACGGTACTTGTCCACTATTTTGCCGAATGCCCCCTGAGGAGCATAATCCGAAGGCCGCTCGCCAAGAGGTAGAGTATAAGATGCGGGGACTTCCTTTCCTTTTAAGCTGAGCGTGTAGGTCGTTATTGCTGTAGCTTCCTCTGCGCTGAAATAGTAATCGGGCATCTTCAATCCTTCCTTGAAGAGCCTCGGCGATTTGATCTTGTTATAGATCCAATTGGGCACAGTACGTTCCTTGAACGGCACTTTTATATCACCGAAATCCAACAAGCTGATATGAACTACACCGAACGTCGACATGTCGGGTCCGAGTTCGCCAATTTCCTTCACTCCCTCGATCTTGGAATGACATCCCACGCAGCCTTGTTTAACCGCCAATTCCTTACCGCGCTCTTTGCTGCCGCTTGCGACAAGCTGGGCCTGCCTGGCGGCCTCATTCTCGTTCAGGTCCAGATCCATATATTCTTGGGACATAAAGGTCACGATGTCATTGATGTCCTTATCTGCAAAGCCAAAGATCGGCATTTTGCTGTCAGACCACAATGCATGCGGGTCCTTGACAACTTTGAAGAGTCGTTCCGGGTATGCCTTGGAGGCGACCTTGGAAAACTCGGGCCCGGTCTTTCCTCCCTTGCCCTCAATCGTATGGCAGGTTGTGCAGCGTGATTCAAGCAGAGTTGTCTTTCCGAGGCCGGCATCGCCGGACATGGCCTGACCTTCCGGCCCCGGTCCTTGCAGCAGAAACGCGGCGACGTCTGCAGCTTCCTGTGGACTGAATTTGGCATCGGGCATCTTTGTCTGCCGCCAGTAGTCCTTAGGACCCATCAACCATCTATATAGCCAGTCGGGCTTGACCCTTTTTCCCATTCCGTCAAGCGGCGGTCCGGTCACGGTTCTCGCTTTTCCATCTGCTTTGTGACAGCCCCGGCACCCATACTCGAAAAACATGGTCTGTCCCCGGAAAAGAACCGGAGCTTGGGCTTGAAGATACTCGCCATGGCAGAGGGAGCATGAATTTTCCATGAAGTTGTCATGGTAGAGTGCTTTATTCCAGTTCTCGGTCGGCCCATGCGCATCTTCCACGGTGGTTGCCATGCCTTGCCCGCCGTGACATTCCGTGCAACCGAACTTTTCATAGGCGTGTTCGGCTATAACCGGATGAGTCGTAAAGGGTTGTGGCGCATCTTTGAATCTTGGATCGTCAAGACCCAAATGGCAGGTTTCGCATCGGTCTACGCGGCCCAGTTCCTTCCTCCATCGTTGCCGATATCCGAATCTGAACTCAACCGGTTTGGATGATCCGGTAGATTTCTGGTCGAGGAGCGCCTTGAATTTTCGCTGGTATTCGAGGTAGGGACGATCGTAATCTTTCCACGCCAGCCCTATGAGCAGGAGAAAGCTTAGCAGGGCAAGAACAGGAAATATTCTTTGGAAGAAACTCATTTAACCCTCTGCTCCATTCGACACCAATTCGACTCAGTGGAGGGGCCAGGACTCCCACGGCCAGTAAAATCGCCACCCCGGTCCCCTAAAGAACGCCCCGAGGATGATTAGACCAATGGACACGGTGACAAAGGCAGTAAACAGTATATTTTGAAGTCGCCGGCTGGGGTGCAACCATACGCCGCCACCGGTCTGTCCGCGTTCGATGTATGGGACTAAAAAAGCGAAGAGCAGCACCATGTTGGGAATAACGATAGCAAACCAAAAAGGGGCACCCCAGGACAACAGCTCTTGAAGACCCAGAAAAAACCAGGGTGCTTTAGCAGGAATAGGGGTGACCGAAGGGTTGGCCTCCTCCTCCAGGGGCGCTCCAAAAAGAATCGCCGCAACCATGATTATTATCAGAATAATAAAAAACTTTGACAACTCCCGACAGATAATATCGGGCCACGCGCTGACCTCTGCATCACCGTGCAGCTGAGGATTTGCGATCAGGTCATCCGTGCGGTTCCTGATAACATGTAACGCAATCAAAAAACTCATTATCAAAGGCATTACCTTGACGTGCAGATCAAAGGCACGGCTCAAGGCATTCTGGCCGATTTCGTTTCCCCCCAGTACAACATACTTGAGTTTTTCCCCGATGATCGGCGCCGAAGCCATCACGTTCGACATTATGGTCATACCCCAATAGGCTTTCTGGTCCCATGGCAGCAGATAACCAGTCAAAGACGCGATCAGAGTACAGAGGAAAAGAAACCATCCGATCACCCAGTTGAGTTGTCTCGGTCTGCGGTACTCTGCCATGTAAAACACCCGCGACATGTGCAGAAATACCAGTATAATCATCGCATAAGCCGACCAGCGGTGCATGTTGCGGAAGATATCGCCAAAACTCACCACAAACTGGAGGTCCTTTATGGACCCGTAGGCCTTCTCCGTGTCCGGAATGTAGTAAAACATCAGAATGATTCCGGTCACGTTCAGGATAACAAACAGAGAGATATTGATAAGGCCAAGGCCGAATGTTTTTTCCACGAGCCACTTACTGACTGGGAAAGTTCTTCTCTTGGCTGATTCGGAGAAAGGGCCGTTTGACATTGTTTCCCCTGTCGTATTTACCGCCATGTCGGTTTCCTCAAAAAGACCATTTACAGCTCTTCGCCTTTAAATTATGAGGGTTTGCTGGTAGGGGACAATTTTATGCTCGTTTACGAGCAGTCTGCCGTCGGGAGCCACGCTAACCTCGTACCAGGGCAGCGGCCTGCCCGCCGGCCCCGTCATAACGTTTCCGTTTTCGCTGAACATACTTCCATGGCAGGGACACTCGAACCGTTTGCGCTCATCGGACCATCGAAGAGTACACCCGATGTGGGTACATACGCCGGACACGACTTTGATAAGGTTTTGCTGCCGAACCACGAAGATTCGTTTGGAAGAAACGAAATTCACCCCTTCCGGATATTCCTCGGGGGGGGCAATCTTGAACTCCAAGGGCGGCTCATAGAGGACGTTGGGAAACAGGTAACGCGCAGAAGCCGCAGTCAGTCCGCCAAATGTGCCCAAAGTGGCAAGCCATCCCACACCGGAAAGAAAGTTTCGTCTTGTGAATTTATCTACGGACAAATCGAATTCCCTCCCATTCTAAACAGCAGGAAGCAAGGTCCAGGTGGGAAGCAGAAAGAATAGAAAATTTACCCCCACTCGCCGGCTCATTTCTTGAGATACTCTACCACGGCTATTGCGACAACCAGCACGGCCAGTCCCAGTGAGCCGCCTCCAATGAAAGCAATCAGCATCTCTTTGGATAAACTGTACTCTTCCTGACCCTCATCCATATGAGCCGTCCTACATCCGCTTCTTTTTCTCGGGAATATTAAGAACTACGAGCTTCCCCGACGCAACTTCAAAATCGGGCTTCTCTCGAGTACGCCTTACCCGGCACTATCTTCACTTTAGCATTCTGTAGTGGTCTGCCATCCCACAAAATGACGCCCTCTACACTTCCCATCTCATCCTGGAGAACGCATCATGGGTCGAACCCCTGGACGGGCGGTCCGGGGCCTTTTCAATAGTCTCGATCTTCTTCTCAAGCCGATCTACATTTTCTTCAGTTGAGACTCGGCAGGGGCTGGAGGCGCCGGTTGCCCAGCGCCTTTGATCCCGGGCGAGGCAGTTTCAATCTACCGATACGGAATGTTAGAAAGCTATGTGCGCCCTGTTGTTGCATGAAGAAGACTTACAGAACGCAAAGAACCATGTAGCTGCTTGGCGACCGCTGAAAACCTATCCGAGCGGCGTTTCCGGCTGCGATTGTTGTGACCGGAGGGGTTCTTTCCTCCACCCTCGCTGTTTTATCGCTTTTTTAAGTCTTTAAAATCTACGCTCACGGTTTTACCGGCTTCGACGGTCACGCTCTGAGATGCCGTTTGGAGCTTCTCGTTCCACACCTTTAGCTGATAGCTTCCCGGAGGGACATCCTTAATCTCGAAGTTTCCGGACTTGTCCGTGACCGCAAAGTAAGGGTTCTGCAACACGAGTAGAAATGCCGACATCTCCGGATGTACACTGCAAAGCAAAGGGACCTCGCCAAGATTGTCAAACGTTACTGTCTTGGTGACACCCGCCCCATACAGCCCCAGATTGAAAACCTTGGCCGAGCCGTGGGGGGACGACACGTTGTGGGCGACGTTGTCGTCATTAGTGAAATCAACCGTTGTGCCCTTCACGACACCCATCACATGCGGCTTAAAAACAAGACCTTTTTGGCCCATGAAGGGGTTTTTCTTCGGAGGAGCAAATGTGCCCGGCACCTGGTCTACGTACACAATAGCTTCGTAGCGCGAGACCCAAGGCGAATCTACCTTGCCCTTTATCACCCCTCCGCTCTGGGCTGCCGCATCTTGCGGGTCTGCCAATAAACCCACCACAAGAAGCGAGAAGACAGCGGCATAGACTGCAAATAATCGAAAGTTGATTAAAGAATGATTCATGGTTACACCTCCTTTGGTCAAAGACTAATTAACTCATCCGTTAGAGTCAACTACTGTTGACTTAATTTTTCGAAATGTCCAGGACGGCAGTGATTTACTGCTTGCCAATGCGGTATCTTTAATGCATTCTGCGCCTTGCGCATTGTTGGTGACCGCGCGGGTTGCCGTTCCGGCTGGGAATCTTGCTGAGGAGGAGAAAGATGAAGAGGCGGAAAACAGGCGAGTTTATCTTGTCTCTGGTAATAGCCGCACTGCTCACGGCTTTGGCCGCAACGCAAGCCCAGGCCGTCCCGAGTTTTGCCCGGCAGACGGGCCAGGACTGTTATCGCTGTCACACGATGTTTCCCGAATTGACGCCGACCGGGCGTGTTTTCAAGATGACGGGGTACGTGATAAACAAAACGATGTCGAAGTATCCAAGCTATCCTCCGCTTGCGGGGATGGCGCAAGTCTCCTACACGAACACCCATGCCTCTCAGCCTACAGGCACTTTTTCGGATATCTGGTCACTTCATTCGACAACTTCCGGAAATGATGCCTTCGGCACGCCTCAGCAGCTTAGTGTGTTTTATGCAGGTCAGCTCTACGATAAAGTGGGCGCGTTCGTTCAGGCGACTTATGCGGACGACGCCAACAAAATGGTGATGGACAGCGCAGATATCCGTTATGCCAACAGCTCCTCTTTATGTGAAAAAGACATCGTATACGGGGTTACTTTTAACAATAACCCGACTTTGGAAGACGTATGGAACTCAACCCCGGCGTTCAGCTTTCCTTACGGGTCGTCCAACTTAGCCCCGACCCCGGCTGCAAGCACTTTGATTGATAATACTCTGGCGGCGCAGGTGGGGGGAGCCGGACTTTACGGTTACTGGGACAACACGATCTACGCGGCTGTAACGGTCTATCGCACCGCGGAGAATGGAATAACTTTGCCTTTCGGTTCCGGGAATCATCCGCTGTCGCCGCAGGTTGACGGCGCGCTTCCTTACTGGCGAGTCGCCCTTACCAAGCAGAGCGGCGAAAGCTCATTCGAGGTCGGAACTTACGGATTGATCGGGAATACGTTTGCCGGTGCCATACGAGGCGCTCCGACAGACCGTGTTATCGATCTGGCCGTAGACGCTCAATATCAGTACCTACACGGCAAGAATTCCTTTTCCGCACAGACAACCTGGATACATGAAGATCAGAAACTCGACGGCAGCTTCGCTTCAGGATTAGCGTCAAATCAAAGTGACTGGCTAAGCACGTTCAGAATCAATGGAAACTACTACTACAGGAGCGAACACTGCGGCACCTTTGGCGGATCGGCTGGGTTTTTCTCAACCAACGGAAGTAGCGACCCCATTTTATACGGCGCGGTCTCTCCGATAACGCCGGTTAGCGGAAGCCGCACCGGAAGCCCTAACAGCAACGGATTTATCCTCGAACTGGATTACTTTGCGCCCTGGAAGTGCCTGTATACCAAATTGTCAGTGCAATATGTAATCTACAACGAGTTCAACGGCGCAGGCACCAATTACGATGGATTCGGGCGCAACGCCTCAGATAACAACACACTGTATGTTCTGCTGTGGACTGCGTTCTAACGAGGAGGAGGGGACCTGTTTGACATACAGCCTGCAATATCCGGGGGACATCCGGGGGCAAGAGACCGGGAATCGGACACCTCAGGGTGAATCTTTTGCTCGTAAAAGCGGGTTTTCAAACGGTTAATGGAGTCCTCATCGCCAAGTATGGGCGGCCATTTGCTTTCATTGAATATCCGCGTGATTTCTTCCCGGTCTTCCCCGCCGATGTATCGACGGTAGGCCGCTCTTTGATCTCTTCTGCCGGGGGAGAGGATAGAGAGGAAGAAGTCCTTATAGAGCCAGTCCCATTCTCTTGCAGTGGACAAATACCCATGATGGCTGCTCCACCTGTAAAGATCAGGGCGATCCGCGATGCCTGCTCGCATGGGATTTCTGTGTATGTACCGTAGCAGATGCAGCAGATAAGAATCTCCCGGGCCGGAGGCTATCAGTCCTCAGTCCTCACTCCGGCACGGAATTCAATTTGTAGCCCACGCCGTATATGGTGCTGATTATCTCTTTATCGGGAAGACATTTTGCTATTTTCTTCCGCAGGTTTTTGACATGTGAGTCGATTGTCCTGTCGTAACCTTCAAAACTATACCCCTGGACGGCATTGATCAGTTCGTTTCGCGAGAAAATCCGGTCGGGATGGCTGATTAGCATCTTGAGGAGGCCGTATTCACAGGGCGTCAGCCTGAGTTCGATCCCTCCGGCTAGCGCCCGGCGAGTCTCCTCGATCATGACCAGGCCCGCTGCGGCGAGCGTCTTTGGGGCGTCGGAAGAAATGGTACGTCTCAGGACCGCTTTCACACGCGCCACTACCTCCCTGGGACTGAAAGGCTTGCAGATGTAATCGTCGGCGCCCAATTCCAGACCGAGCAGTCGATCGATTTCTTCGACCCTGGCAGTGATCATGATTATGGGCACGTTCGAAAATTGCCGGATTCCCCGGCAAACATCCAATCCATTCATTCCGGGAATCATGATATCCAGCAGGATCAGAATGGGCTGGCTTTGTTTCACCTGGGACAAAACCAAATCTCCACGATCAAGGCATGAAACTCTGTACCCTGCGCTCACCAGGTAGTCTTCCAGTACTTTTGCAATCTTGATTTCATCCTCGACCACCAGGATCTCACGGCTCATTTACCACCTCCGGATTCCAGATGACGCGGAAAGACCATGCTGATTTTCAGGCCTCCGGCAGGCGAATTGGAGGCATCGATTTTACCGCCGAAGCTTTCCATGATTCCCTTGCATATGGCCAGGCCCAATCCGCTGCCTCCGTGTTCGCGGCTTCTCGCCCCATCCACCCGGTAAAGCCTGTCAAACAAAAGAGCAAGAGATTGTTCGGGGACCCCGGGCCCTGAATCTTCAAAACTCACCAAAATTTCATGACGCTCAGCCCGGCAACAAACTTTCAGAACTCCCGAAACATTTGCATACCGCAGTGTGTTCTCCAGCAGGTTTGAAAAGAGCTGTTTGAGGCGATCTGCATCCGCCATGATCAAAACGTCTCTTTCCAAGCCTCCATCCACGACCAGCATCATGCCTCGCCGGTCCAACCGGGTTCGGAAACACTCCAGCGTCTCCGTCAATACCTCCAGCGGATCCATGGCCTTTAACGCGGAAGTGTGGCTCCCGGACTCGATCAGGGAAAGGTCGTGGAGGTCGCGTACGATTCGACTCAAATGCAGCACTTCAGCGTGAAGCGAATCCAGACCCTCCCGTGAGACCGTTCTAACGCCATCCTGCATGGCCTCGATCTCCCCGCGAAGAATAGCCAGGGGGGTCCTTAGCTCGTGAGATATGTCCACCAGCCATTGCTGCTGTGTTTGCTGATGTCTTTCCAGGGCCAGGGCCATAGCATTGAAATCGGCGGCAAGGCGTCCCAGTTCATCATGAGAGTTGACGGCGATTCGAGTGTCAAATCTTCGCGCGCTCAAGGCCCTTGTGCCTTTTTCCAGCTCCTTTACCGGTCTCAGCAATTGCCGGGACAAAACGAATGTCACCAGGACGGCCAGAATGAGGACAACGGCCCCCAGAGCATAGAATGTCCGAGACTGGCGCCTTATGAATTCGAATTCCAGGCGGTGAACCGGAGGTCCGAACTTTCTGAGGCCAAGCCATCCCACCACCTGCCCATCCGCCTCGACGGCAACGAGTCTGTAGTTGTCCAGGGACGAGGAATCTGCCAAAGGGGTCAGTGGGCGTTTCCCGGCGTCAAACAACGCGATCGGCGGGCCGGGTGGATGGTCGGGGGGCGGGCCGTGGGCAGTCGCAATAAATACCTCATCCGGAGGTCTGGGTCCAGGACCCGGGTCGCCGCCCCCGCCCCCGGCTCTCCATATCCCCATATGCACGGACGGGGCAGCCGGCTCGTCCTGTGATGGCGAACCTTGGGCCGGCGGCATGGGGGGCGGACCGGGAGGCGGCGGAATAAGCACCCCGGCCGAAAGCTGAGTTTCAGAAGCAGGATCGATTCCTGGGCCCACGTCGCCCCACATATGCCCTTGCACTCGGAAGCCATGTTCCTGCGCAGCGTCTTGAATCGATAAAGCGCCCGGTCCGAACGTTCTCAAGCCGAACCAAAGTCCCGGTTCCTTCAGGACCGCATCCCAGTTGCCGTGCTTCCGGTATTCCTGGCTTAGTGCCTCGACCAGTTTAGTTGCCGCAGCGGTTTCAGCTTTGACCACATATTCTTCGAAATGACGTTCGGAAAAGTATCTGCCGATCGGAAGGATGCTTGCGACAATGATCAGGCTGTTTAACAGAAAAGCCAAAAATACTTTATGACTGAATTTAAGGTTCATGCAAAACCACCGGGGCAAGGGAGTCGAGAGTTTGCGCGGTCCGTGGGACGGGCGCCCGACTTGCCCGCTTCCTACGGCAGCGGTTTAAGTTACGGCTGGCGGTCCCACCGCCCTATTTCTGGCTTATTCGAACCGGGAAGTCAATCCAGCTGTTCGATCTCCATATTTATTCCACACCGCCTCCATATTTTCTCCACAATCGCAATCTAAAGTCTGCGCGTCCGAGAGGGATGTGCAGGTTGAATTAGCAGTTATCAAAGCTTGCGAAAGGAGACGAATGTGAGAAAGACACTGATCCTCGTTATTCTTAGTCTGACATTGTGTTCATTTGGGATGCCCCGGGCAGCGTGCGCTCAAGTTACTACAGGCGGCTCGGCGGGTGGTTTCTTTGTTTGTAGGTTTGCGCCGTCCGGTATTTCCGGTGACGCGCAATATCTTTATGTTATGGCCGGCGGTAAGCTTCTGGAGTACCAACTTTCCGATATGACGCTTCTGCTCTCCGTAGACCTCCCCGATCCCGGGTCGCCTCCCCAGGGCGTCGCGCCGCCCCCCAGCGCATCCGGCTCCGGCCAGCTACCGCCGCCGCCCCCACCTCCGCTGCCGCAGGGACTTTGGGCGGGCAACGGTTCTCTCTATGTATTACGTGGACCCTTTGTTTACGTCTATAGCGTTCCCAGCCTGGCTCTTCAGAGCTCCGTGCAACTGCCTAAACCGGCATTGCCGCAGACCGGCCAATAGGGAAGCCCCGGGACCGCGCGAAGCGCGAGGACTGGGGACTGAGGACTGAGCCGTTAAGAGATGATGAGGGCAAGCAATGGATCGTATCCTCATAATGGATCGGGATCGGGCATTTTGTGAAACTATTGCAGACTGTCTTAAACCTGAAGGATTCGAGGTAATATCGATACATGATGGAATAGACGGTCTGCAGCAAGTCCTGGAGCCAGGGGCAGGCTATGATTTGATCCTGCTCGATACGCTGCTTTCAGGCATGAATAGGTTCGACGTGCTGCAAAGCATCCGTTCCAAACTGGATACGCCGGTAATCTTGTTGGCCGCTCCGAGTCAGAGCACGCTCCACGTAATCGGGCTCGAACTCGGGGCGGACGACTTCCTGGTGAAACCCGGCAATCCGCGTGAACTGGTTGCAAGAATTCGCGCCGTTCTTCGGCGCACAAAGTCCTCCGTCAGAAACCAGGTTATGCCTGCGCCCGGAAGAATAGTTCTCGGGGATATTGATGTCGATCCGGGGACGCGAGTCGTGTGCCGCAACGGAGAAAGGCTCCGCTTGACTTCCACCGAGTTCAATTTCCTGGAAATACTGATAAAAGCAGCAGGTCATATCGTATCGCGTGAGCAACTGGCCCGGAGTGTCCTCGGCCGGGACTTGGGCGCACTGGACCGCAGTGTGGACATGCATGTATGCCGGCTAAGGAAAAAACTCGGCCATGAATACAACGGAATTGAGCGAATCAAAACTGTTCGAGGAGTTGGTTTCATCTATACGATGCCAAATCGGCTAAACGCAGCGCAGCCCATCAAAAACTTTTCGAGATAGTAAGTCACGTCCCTTTTGGGACACCCTGAAACCATGAAAAGGGCCGTTTCTCCGCGCTTCCGCGTCTCCGAGCGAGGAACTCTTCTAACCAGACCTTGTCTGCGCATCGCTTTTTCTCTCAAGATCGACTGGAAACCCTTCCGGTTGGCTTTCCTCGCTCGTTCCGTTGTCAATCCTTGTCGAATGCTGGATCTTCAGAGGACATTGGACGGATTGCTCAACGCAACGAGTGAGGCAAGTCTCTATACTCAGTCCTCAGTGGCGCGTACTACTTCGAGCAACAGTCCTACCAGATTGACCAGCGCCGGACCGCAGGTCGCGCGTACTACTTCGAGCAACAGTCCTACCAGATTGACCAGCGCCGGACCGCAGGTCGCGCGTACCACTTCGAGCAACAGTCCTACCAGATTGACCAGCGCCGGACCGCAGGTCGCGCGTACCACTTCGAGCAACAGTCCTACCAGATTGACCAGCGCCGGACCGCAGGTCGCGCGTACCACTTCGAGCAACAGTCCTACCACATTGACCAGCGCCGGACCGCAGGTCGCGCGTACCACTTCGAGCAACAGTCCTACCAGATTGACCAGCGCCGGACCGCAGGTCGCGCGTACCACTTCGAGCAACAGTCCTACCAGATTGACCAGCGCCGGACCGCAGGTCACGCGTACCACTTCGAGCAACAGTCCTACCACATTGACCAGCGCCGGACCGGAGGTCGCGCGTGTGACTTTGCGCAACCAGATAGCCAGATTGACCAGCGCCGGGCTGGAGGCAACCAGTCCTCAGTCCGTGTCCTCAGCCGCCAAGGCCTCGCGCACGCGCCTCACAACTTCATCCCAATCGCCCATTTTTTTCTGGCAAAAAAGACGGAGTGTGCCTGCATACCACGGACTGTCATCGCGTTCGACAAACCAGCGCCAACAACTGTTGAATCGGTTCAAAAGCCAGACCGGCTTGCCCAAAGCTCCCGTCAAATGAACGACGGCCGTGTCGACGGTGATGACAAGATCCAGATTCATTATGAGGGCCGCCGTATCGGCAAAATCGTGGCAGTCCGCCATCCAATCAATCAGAGGAAAAGTATCGGGAGCTTGCGCTCCAGCTTTTTGAAGGGAAAAAAATTGCACACCCGGCACATCCATCAAAGGTGCCAGAATCTCCGGCGCAATAGATCTATTCTGGTCCGTAGCGATAAGATCGGGCGAGTGGGCGCGTAAACCTCCAGCCCAAACCAGTCCGACTTTTAAAGTGTCGTCCGCTAAGGCCGCCACTCGATCCCGCCACATGGCCATATCCATTGGGTCGGGACTCAGATAGGGAAGCTTGGCCGGTATAGTCTCGACCGTTGTATGAAATACATAGGGCATGCTCATCATTGAACAGTGAAGATCGAAGTGCGGTAAGACATCGCCCGCGGTCACGACCGTTTCGACGCCGTCCAAAGATTGAATGAGCCGCTTCAACGGAGGTGGCACGGCCATTACCACACGAAAACCGCGTTCTTTGACAAGAGGCGCATAGCGGCAAAATTGCAAGGTGTCGCCGAACCCCTGCTCGGCATGAATTAGAAGCGTTCGCCCTTCGCCGGCTTCACCCTGCCACGCGTGTTGGGCAAATGCCTGGAAAGCACTCCTGAGCTGCTTACATTTCCAGCGCCATTCATACTCGCGCCATCCTTCGTCGAAACGCCCCAAAGCCAGGAGGGCCATCGACAGATTGTGGTGAAACTCGGCATCGTCCGGTTTGAGGCGCACAGCCCCTTGATAAGCCGCCACGGCTTTCTCGAGACGTCGGGCGTCCTTCAACGCATTCCCGAGATTGTTGAGAGCATCAGGATAATCCGGCCTCAAAGCCAAAGCCTTTTGGCAATGAAGAATCGCCCCGTCGAGATCGCTTTTTAACCGTCGGATTACGCTCAAATTACTGAGAGCTTCCGGATAGTCGGGTTGAATAGCGAGGGACCTCTGATGCAAAGTCGCGGCGGTATCCGGATCGTTTTGCAGAAAACGGACAACGCCAAGATTATTGATGACCCGATGGTCGTCCGGCTTGAGGACCAGGGCCTGTTCGTAGCATGCGGCCGCCTCATCCGGACGGCCCATGTCATTGAGCGCAATTCCCTTATCGTTCAAAACATCGGCATCTTGCGGATTGATTTGCAGCGATCTATTGAAAGCCGCCAAAGCGTCCGCCAAATTGCCGGCTTCTTTCAAAGATACTCCGATACAATGATAAGCTTTGGCATGATCCGGTTTAAGAGCGATAACACGCTGCATGAGAGGCAAAGCAACGGCAAACTTCTTCTGGGCCATCAGCATTAGACCATAGCTATAGACGATCTCGCTCGATTCGGGCGCAAGGATTAAGGCCTTTTCCATCCAGGCCTCCGCCTCTTTCGTCTGTCCCAGTTGAAGGTCTATGAAGGCCAGCAAGCAAAGGCAGTGGAGATCGGCGGGATTTTCGCGCAAACCATCGGCACAAATCTTCTGCGCCTCTTCAAGCTGTTCTTTGCGATTTGTTTCCGTTTTGTCCAAAGCCTGCACCTTCAATAAAGGATGATATGCCTCGGGGCCGCAAATTGAGGTATTCATAGATCATGCCAGGGGAGGGTTTTCCCCTCCCCTGGCCGCAAGGGGCATTTTTGAAAATGCGGCCATGCCCCACCTGCCATATTACCAGTATTGATTCATAAAATTCCCGGTCGCCGAAGCGGATGTGGAGGAACCGAGATTGTTAACCAAATCCTGGAGAAAAGTCTGCAAATCCGTGCTGCTGGAAGATGTATCGGTCGTACTGCTTGACGAGCTGGCGCCGGAAGCCGCTTTAAGCGCTGCAACCAGGTTGCTGAAATCTGATTTCAACGTGTTAAGCGCACTGTCCGTCGAGGAAGTCGAGGAAGTCGAGGAAGTCGAAGACGTGGATGAGCTGTCCCCCAACTGTGAAATCAACTGCTGCAGCTCGCTTTTGAAGGTTGAGTAAGAGGATGCCGCAGTCGAAGAGGTAGATGAGGAAGAACTGCTGCTTGAACTCGACTCCGCCTGTACTGCTGCGAAAAGGTCATGCATGAACTTTCCCATTGCCTTTCGGGGGTCCTCGGTTGAAGCCGTCGAGCTGGTCGATGAGGTAGAGGTGGTTGAGGCGGTGGAACCGTCGGAAGTTGTGTTAGCGCTCATGTTTGGTGGCGGGCCGCTCGGTGGAGATGGCATGGAAATCCCCATCTGGCTGAACGCCTGCATGATGCTCTGCATCAAACTATTATTCCCTCCGTCCTGTGATCCTGTGCCCGAAACCTGAGAGGAGGTCGTGCTGCTACTGCTTGACTGGTTGAGCATGGAGAGGTAATCCGTGTAGAGCGCGTCGGTGCTGCTGATTGATGAAATAGACATGGCTTTCTCCTTTAAATGTAATGTTTTGTAAATGTGTGATGCATTCGTGCTACACAGTGTTAAGCAAGATGTTGCATTTATCCTTCGTATGTTCGTCTTATAGCAATAATCGGGCAGTCTCATTAAAATATACATGGAAATATGGTAAAAATAATGTAACGATTTGTAACCGTGACATCTTTACTATGACAAACGGCGCTTAGTGAGGGTTGCCATAGATTTATATCCACCTGAATTGTTCGCTAGGAAGGTCTTTTGTATTAGGTCAAAGAGGAAGTTTGATGCTAAAAGTTATCAATCCAAGCATCATAGGTTCCGTCTATGGATGTAAAAAATTCCGTCCTGGTAGGCAAATTCTTCCATATGTTTTCTTCAATTTATGGAGTTTAGACAGAGCATAGCATTTAACTGGGGTGAGCTTTCGTTACATAACTTTACACTAATAGACAATAAGCTCACCTGGTCTTTCATGATGACTTACCGATGAACTTGTCACAGAGCTGCAAGATAAAGGAGTAAACACTAATGGTTCGTCATTCCGACGATCGGCAAGGGATTGATACCGGATCGACAGGGGATTGACAAGACAACGAGTGAGCAACGCCAACCGGTGGTTGGTTTGTAGTCGATTCTGATCTGGAATCCACCTGTTTTTCAACGATTTTCAGCCGGTTCAGGGTTCCGGTTCCTCGCGGGTCTGATCCGGCAGTTAGCCCTGGCCGATGCGCGCATCAATTTCAACGCCCCCCCCTTTTTACCTTGAGTATGGTTACAATATTGGTGTAGACAATCCCGTTTGCCGATAAAGAGACATAAAGGAGAATCATGCAAAAACGTGAAGATATTCGCAATCTGGCAATAATAGCTCATGTCGATCATGGCAAAACGACCCTGGTTGACGCCATGCTGTGGCAGAGCGGCATCTTTCGAGAAAACGAGCAGGTTGCGGAACGCGTGATGGACAGCCTCGATCTGGAGCGGGAAAAGGGAATCACCATCATGGCAAAGAATACTGCGGTCGTATACAAAGGGGTGAAAATCAACATTGTGGACACCCCCGGACATGCGGATTTTGGTGGTGAAGTGGAGCGTACCTTGAATATGGTAGAAGGAGTTCTGCTCCTGGTAGATGCGACTGAGGGCCCCCTTCCTCAAACCCGCTTTGTTCTTGGAAAAGCCCTTGCTCTCGGGCTGCCCCCGATCGTGGTAATCAATAAAATCGACCGGCCCGACAGGAGGATAGACGAGGTGCTCGACGAAGTTTACGATCTGTTCATAGATCTTGACGCTACCGAAGAGCAGCTCGACTTTCCGGTCCTGTACACCAACGCCAAGGACGGCATCGCTCTTACCGATCCGACCGGACGTGGGCAAGACCTTGTTCCACTTTTCGAAACGGTGCTTTCAGCGATTCCGGCCCCGTCATTCGATCCCGGTGCGCCGCTCCAGTTCCTGGTTACGACTTTGAACCACAGCGATTACGTCGGAAGAATAGCAGTCGGCAAGATCGTCAACGGCGAGTTGAGGTATGGCCGGGAGGTGATGCTTCTCAAGCCCGACGGCACATCTCGCAAATCTTCCCTCACTGCGGTATACACCTATGATGGGCTGAACCGCGTGGAGTGTAAAATCGCCGGAACAGGCGATATCGCCGCTGTCGCCGGATTGGATGATATTTTCATAGGGGACACGCTCGGAGACCCGCTTGACCCCCGTTCCCTGCCGTCAATTACTGTCGAGGAACCGACAATCTCGATGGTCTTTTCCGTAAACACCTCCCCTCTTGCGGGGAAAGAAGGCAGGTACCTGACCTCTCGACACATTAAGGAGCGCCTTGATAAAGAACTGCTCTACAACGTAAGCCTCCGGGTCGAGCAGGCGGAAAATCGTGAATCCTACAGGGTAAGCGCCAGAGGGGAACTGCAACTGGCCGTCCTGGTGGAGACGATGCGCAGGGAGGGCTTTGAACTTTCTGTTTCGAGGCCCAGGGTCATCACCCGCAATATTGACGGACAACTCTGTGAACCCATGGAACTTGCCGTAATAGACTCCCCGGAGAAATACGTCGGAATAATCACCGAGATGCTGAGCACCCGGCGCGGCCGTATGACCAAGATGGTCAACAACGGCTTCGGGCGCGTCCGGTTGGAATTCGAGATCTCTTCTCGAGGACTGATAGGATTTCGCAGCCAGTTTTTGACCGAGACTCGCGGCACAGGGATACTTAACACCCTGCTCCTGGGATACAGGCCGCATGCCGGAGAGATACCCGCCCGCCCAAACGGCGTGTTGGTCTCAGATCGCGAAGGCAAGGCGGTGACCTTTGCGATACATCACCTGCAGCCTCGAGGGACAATCTTTGTGAACCCCGGGGACCCCGTTTACAGTGGATTGATTGTAGGGGAGAATTCGCGCGCTGAAGACATGCGGGTCAATATTACTAAAGAAAAGAAACTCACAAATATCAGGGCCGCAGGCACCGACGAGGCCCTTCGGATCATTCCGCCACGCCAGTTCAGTCTTGAACAGGCGATGGAATACATCGGCGAAGATGAGTTGGTGGAAGTTACTCCGGAATCCGTTCGCCTTCGAAAGATCAAAGACAGGTAAAGAGCAGCCGAGTTTATTCCCTCACCGGTTCGCCTGTCTCTCTTCCATTCCAATCACCAGCTTCTATGCAGCGCCCCGGGGCTATAAAACATGGGCCTGCGCTGCGGGGGTTTTCTCTGCGCCTTTAGGGTATGCTGGATAAACCGGACCTCGGAACGCGGGCGATGGACCTGGTTTTCAGGGACGATCCTGCTCGTAACCCTGAACTTCTGGAAACGCTGCGCAACGTACGGGTCTTTCACCAACTGCCCGCGACCCATCCGGGCCAGGTCTCTCTGAACTGCCATGGCAGAAATGGGGCGCCTCATTCCAGGGCCGATCGAGATGTTGCGGTTTATCCTGTCCACCACTTCCTGGTGCGGTTTGGCAGCGAGGTGGGCCAAATTCACATTATAGACGAAGCGGTAGCGATTCGAACTGTAGTTGGGCATCACCCTGTCGCTGATGACCGGCGTAGCCGTGTAGCTGTTGACAATAGCTGTCCGGTTGATACTCGCGACTTTGACTCTGGAGTAGCTGTTCACACTGTAAAAACTTCCCCGGGGAACGACAACCGCGTGGCCGGCGTAAGCCAGCCTGCTGATGCCGATGCCGGTTGATGCTCTTCCAGACCTGACAACCAGGCTCCCCGGTCCCCAATAATTATGCGAGTAGTACGTCTCGGCCGGTGCAAGCGGCACCCAGCCGACATTTGCGTTCGAATGGATCCATGAGACCCGCCCGGGATACCAGCAGGGGTATCGCCCTATATTGCCGATCCCGGTCTTCACGGGAGGCACCCAATACCAGACCGAATTTACATAAACCCAGTTTCCATAATGGTGGGTCACATATCCGAATGGTTCCTCAGGAATCCAGACATTGTCCCGGTACCACACTGTCCACCTTCCAGCCGTAAACGGCTGCCAGTCTGCGGCAACTACCGTCGGGCGCCACAGCTTCCGGTATTGCCCCTCATAGTAGACTTGCTCCCACCTGCCGTTTCCGTCAAGATCATAAGCATCGGAACGCAACACGTCCGGGAGGTTATCGACGGACTCTCCCTTTACCAGTATTCTTTGATTCCAGAGTTCTTCACGATTGAGGTTCCATTCATCCCAGGCGGTTTCCACCTGCCCGTCTCCCTCCACGGCCGCTTTGCCATCTGAAATTACGGACCCGCCACCTGCTTCGACTGTGTACCGTGTCCCCCCTTCACCGAGGACAAGGTCAACGCCCCCATCAAGGCTTATCACCTCTGTCGAATCGTCTCCTACGTAAAGATCGAAGGCTGCCCCGGGTTTGGCCAGCACATACCCGAAAGGAGTGGTCGCTTTAACCAGATTCTTTCGGCTCTTGTTGTAGAATCTAACGGTGCCTGAGGCAACGTCAATTTCCGTCAAGTCCTCCCGCACAGCTATGAGCTGTATCTGGGTATCGCTTCCAGTTCTGACCCAAACCCCGCTGGGCATTTTGAATTCAGCCTTTCCCGTATCACTGGAATAGACGGCGTCCTGCATCCCAAAAGGCGCATCTTTTACGGTAGCGACCCAGTCCTGTACGTCATAGACATAGCGGAGAAGCTGTCCATCGATGAAAGTTATCCGCCCTACGAACGAAGTCCCTTCGGAGTTCCCGGCCTCCGCACACGCGGCAGGCGCCCCCAACAGGCACAGGATAAGTCCGAGCGCAAGGGCGATAGCTTTTTTCATTCAGTTCCCCCATGGATAATAACCGTCATTCCGTTTCCTTTATTCCGTATGACGAAGTAAAATAGCAAAAAGTCTAAAGAGTGCGCCGATTATCCGATCAAAATGCGCACGGCACAAAAATTATGCGAAATCGAGCAAAACACTCCAAATCCGCGATTTTCGGACAAGCCGTCACAAAAAACGGCGAAAATTCCAAATATTGCCAAAAGAGCCGTTTCGAAGTATAAGGACGTCCAGGTCCTTGAAGATATCAGTTCATACACTTGAAAGGGAATAGATGAGAAGAAATTTTTTCTTCTGCCTGCTTGTTCGGGCTTTCTTTAGCTTTCGTTTTGGCCTTTTCGGCTGCGCCGATGGAGGCATCCGCCAAGAAGACGAAAAAACAACCCGTTGAGGATGACGGGACCTCTTCGCAGCAATCGGGCGTAAAGCAAGGGCAGGAGGAAACAGCCAAACGCGCCGGGACATCCACCGAGATTTCGCCCGGCCGAATAAACGCACGGTCGGCTATCCTTGTTGAAGTTTCGACCGGGGCGGTGCTCTATGAACAAGACGCGGATGAAACCATCGAGCCGGCTTCTTTCACCAAGATTGCTTCGCTTTATCTAATTTTTGAAGCATTGAAGCAAGGCAGGATCCACATGAACGACGAGGTCCTGATCAGCGCGACCGCCTGGCGGACAGGCGGCTCAAAGATGTTCGTCGGGGTTGGGTCGCACATTTCACTCGACGACCTGATAAAAGGCATAGCTGTGGTTTCGGGCAACGATGCATGCGTTGCGGCAGCGGAACATTTGAGCGGAAGCGTGGATACTTTCGTGGACGCCATGAACCAAAAAGCTAAAGAACTTGGAATGACCCGAACGCGGTTTCTCACTCCAAACGGATTGCCTGCAGACGGCCAGGTCACGACCGCCAGAGACATGGCGACCCTGGATATGTCTTACTTGAGAACATTTCCGGAAGCGCTGGGCTACCATTCCATGAAGGAATTCACTTACAACAACATCGTGCAATACAATCGAAATCGACTCCTGTTCAAAGACCCGACGATAGACGGCCTCAAAACCGGATATATCGCGGCATCCGGATACCACCTTTCCGCCACCTCAAAGCGAGACGGGATGAGGCTCATCGCTGTGGTTATGGGCGCCCCGAGCCCTCCCGTCCGTGAGAGAGAAGCCCTCAAGCTGTTGAACTACGGATTCAGAAATTTCACACTGGTCCAGCCGTTCCCGGAAGGCCAGGCGGTCGCAAAAGCAAGGGTCTGGAAAGGACAAAAGGACGAGGTTCAGATTTATCCTGCCAAGACCGCTTCTTTTCTCATCCAGCAAAATCAGAAGAATCTTCTCAAGTGGGAGATACACGCGCCTTCCGATGTAACCGCCCCGATCAAGGCAGACCAGCAAGTGGGCGAGATGGTCTTCCTGGTTTCCGACCAGCCGAAGCGAACCGTTGCATTGGTCGCCAGGGACGATATTCCGCTCGGAGGATGGTTCAAAAGGAGCTGGCAAGCGGTTGTGCAGCTCGGCACTATTGACTGGAAAGTGCTCAGTTCAGTTCTTGGCGGCATAGCAATCGTGTTGATCGTTCTCATACTCATTTCCGGCCGCAAATCACGAAAGAAGTTTCCATGGTGATGTCAGTATGGTGAAACGGCATATCAGTGCGCTTCTGATTGAAGACGATCCGGACGACTACGAATTGTTGAAAAGCATGCTTTCGGAGATTGGCTCGACAACGTTTAACCTGCAATGGGTGAATACATATGAAGCCGGCGTCCAGGGCATTTGCACCGCCGAGCATGACGTTTACCTGGTTGACTACCGGCTTGGTCAAAAGGACGGTCTGGAGCTTTTGCGCGAAACGACCCGGCGCGGATGCGAGAAGCCGATTATCTTTCTCACCGGCCAGGGGGGATATGATGTAGACGTGGAAGCCATGAAGGCCGGTGCTGCGGACTACCTGGTTAAAAGCCAAATAACCCCCGATCTCTTGGAACGCTCCATCCGCTACGCAATAGCTCAAAAACAAACCGACCTCGAATTGAGAAAATACCGTGATTATTTGGAACAGCTTGTACGTGAACGCACCGGAAAACTTGAAGAAACCAACGATAAGCTTCAGCTCGAAATCGAAGTGCGCCGCAAGGCGGAAAAAGTCAGCAGACAATTGGCCGCCATTGTCGAGGGCTCTGATGACGCAATCATATCTCAGACACCTGCCGGCAAGATCACGAGTTGGAATAAGGCAGCCGAAGTAATGTACGGCTATACTGCCTCGGAGGCAATCGGCCGTCCCGCCTCTTTATACGTACCGCCGGAACATCTTCAGGAGCTCTCGGATCTGCTTGCAAGAGTAGGCAGGGGTGAAAGTATTTTCCATCATGAAACCACGCGTCGAAGGAAAAACGGAGACTCTATCAACATTTCGTTGACAATTTCTCCTATCAGGGATGAATCCGGCTCGATAATCGGCACATCGTGCATTGCAAGAGACATTACGGAGAGGGCCCGTGTGCGCAAGGAGCGTGAGAAACTTATAACAGATCTCCAGGAAGCGCTTGCTAAAGTCAAGGTTTTGAGAGGCTTGCTCCCAATTTGCGCCTGGTGCAAGAAGATACGTGACGATAAAGGTTATTGGCAGCAAATAGAAGCCTACATTTCCGATCATTCCGAAGTCGACTTCAGCCACGGTATTTGTCCTGCATGCGCTAAGAAAACCCGTGAGGACATGGGGATTGATGGAAGTTAGGAACAATCAGGAACGATCAATCTTTGCCCCCCGTCATTCCTAATTCCTCGTTCCTAATTGCCTTTCCAGGTGCCTGTAATGCTTTAAATGGAATTGTTTTCCGCAGAGGGGATAATTAGCATAAAATTAAGCGGAAATAACAGGTATCATTCAAGATTCTGGAGGTATCCATGAACTCGACAGAAAAGTTGATTTTTATAATTCTTGCAGTTTCGTTCCTGGTCGCTTCGGCTTACATCCTCGGTGCAGGCCCGGCGGGTGTGATAGCGCAGGCCGGCGACAATCAGATTGTTAAAGTCGTTCCTGTCATTTCCTGGTCGGAGCCCGGCATGCCGGTGGCGTCTTCGGGCCTGGCATTGCCATACGGCACTTACCCGGAACGCGACTATGATTTTGGGCCAAACCAGTACGGCAACCTCAATTCAATCTGCACTGTTCCGACATACTATTACTCGGGAGAGATATTTTGCGAGTCATGCGGACTACAGAGTTACTAGATCGGTACTGCGTTCAACCAGGTACGTGTATATTGTGACAGCTCGTCACCCCGGCGAGAGCCGGGGATGGCGAGTATAGCAGACCGCTGCCTTCATCCGTTCCCAAAACTACAAGCCTCAAAACCCCCTGTGCTGCCTCAGCAATCCATTTCACACCAGCGACGATAAAGGCTTGAGAATAGCCACTCCACCTGGCCCGTTTGCTCCGACGCATACCTCACTCACGTCCGTAATCATTAGGCAATCGCCGTTTTTGCGGAAGGCAACGCGATGATTACTATAAAATTGAATGCTTAGGTGAACGAAGGTGAATCAAATGAATTCTCGGAGACTTACTCTGTTGATTCTTTTTGCTGCGATTTTCACAGTCCAAGGAGATCTGGGGACGGGCGGATATGGGCATCATGATTTAGATCAACCCTATGTGGGTATCGGCCATGTGCCGCTACAATCCAGGGGACCTTCATTCAGCTCCCCCCAGGTTGAAATGGCCCCAAACGGGGATAGAGTCGGCCATTATCCGCCATATTACCATCCTGAGCGGGATTAGAAATTATTTAGGTGGCTCCATTTTTCGTTGTACATCATTAGGCGGAACGAGATTGGACATCTTAAACTCACATCAGCGGCTTGGAATTAAGCTTTTTTGCCGCCACTCCTGCCCTTCTGCTATTTCCCTTCCCACGCCTTTTTTATGGCATCATCAACTTTTTTCTCTTGAATCTCCTTCTCGTTATTTTCGTCGTATCTCGCCTCTCCTTCCCCTTTCTTCTCCTTTACAGCGTTGGAATCAGGGTTCGCTCCAAAGGGAAATTTAAAAAGTTCGAGGTCGATCAAGGTGGCTTTGCCAAGGTCTGGGGCGTCGCCGGCCGCATAGGATACAGCCGGACAGCTCAGAAGAATTGAAAACAAAACAGAAAGGATCCATCTCTTCATGTGAGATCCTCCGATTTGGTACCGATAGATATGGATTGGGGATTATATCTTAGAATGCCCCCAATCCTCAACTGATTGCTTCCATTTGAGCCGATCGGGAAAGAGGAAATGTCATCTTTTGTTTTCCGGGAATGTCTCAAAGAGTGCTTACAGGCTTTATGGGGCACTCATGCTATTGTTCCGCCAGAAGCTCCTGGCCCTTTTTCTGGGCGAGCAGGGCCGCTTCCATTTCTGGAGTAAGGAAAGCTGAGGCGCGGCCCCAGAAAAAAAAGCCGATGGCGCCGACCGCGGCCACCAGCATATCCGTGGGATACTTGATCAGGTCATGGCCGCCGAACCGCTTGGACCCCGCATAGGAAATAGCCAGCAGGAAGAACATATAAGCCACCAGCCAGATGCCTGCCTTGATGTTCTTGCCGACATCCTTGCGGAGTTCCTCCCGGGCTATTATGAAATACGCGTAAAGAATCAGGCTGCACAGATCGATCGCCACAACCACCGAGTCGGTGTGCCAACCGCTCCAGTAAATGAGCAAGGTCCCCACAATGAAAGCGATGACGGCAATCACCGGCAGTCCTTTAAGCGGCAGGGGCCGGTGCATATCGGGTGCGGTGGTGCGGAACGCCAGGGCCGAGACCGGTCCGATCATGTAAGTGAACACGACCGCGCCTGAGACAATGCCGACCAGTTGATTCCAGGTCGGAAAGGGGGCGGTCCAGATGAAGGCCAAAATCAGGGTCAGCCAGAGAGCCGGCCGGGGCACGCCGGACCTTTCGTCTATGCCCTTGAATATCCTCCACCAGAGGCCATTGTTGGCCTGCGCCAGAACGACCCGGGAAGTTGAAGCGGTATAGATATTGCCGGTACCGGCCGGCGAAAGCAGCGCATCGGCAAAAAGGATAGTCGCCAGCCAGGTGAAACCCCACAGCGAAGCCACGTCGGCAAAGGGCGCCGTAAACCCGAAGTCTCTCCAGCCTTTGCTCAGGGCTGCCGGAGTGAGAGCTCCGATAAAGCAGGTCTGTAACAGGGCATAAAGGACGATGCCGATGAGAACGGCCATAATGATGGACAGCGGGACGTTGCGTCCGGGGTTTTTCGCTTCCCCCGCCATGTCGACTGCCTGCCGGAAGCCAATGAAGGCGAACACGATGCCGCCAGAGGAGACCGCGGTGAAAACGCCGGGTAGACCAAAGGGCGCAAAACTGCCGCCAAAATGCAAATTAGCCGGATGAAATTTGGTGAGTAAGACGACCACTGTGAGAGCGGGAGCGATGAATTTGAGGAGCGTGACAATGGTATTGACCTTGGCAAAAATTCTGACACTGAAGTAATTGAGCAGAAAAAACAGGACGATGAAAAAAAGCGTGACCAGCCAGCCGGCCAGGGTCATAGCATGCTTTTCATATAACATTGGAATATAGGAACTCATGTACTGGACCACCGCTTCGGCCTCGATGGCTATTACCGTAGAGTAAGCCACGATACAGGAAAAGCCCATGATGTAGCCCACAAAACTGCCGTGCGAGTACTGGGGATAGCGGACCAGCCCGCCCGCTTCGGGAAGCATGGCTCCCATTTCCGCATAAACCATGGCGATGAAGATGACGGCTATACCGCCGATAATCCAAGAGACAATGGCGGCGGGGCCGGCCAGGTTGGCTGCCTTCTGAGAGGCGAAGAGCCAGCCGGAGCCGATGATGGCGCCCAGGCCCAACATGGTCATGTCTAGCAGGTTCAATTCGCGTTTGAGTCCTCTTGCCACGTCTTCCGTCCCTTTCATTGTTTATGGTCCAGGTCCCCCTTTGCAAAAAAGGACCTGCCTCCCTATCACTGAGAAAGGTACTCTCGCTGTCAGTGAGATGCAAGGCCGGCCCTTCTGTCTGGAGAGGTACGCTAAAAATCAGCATATCTCGAGAGGGATTTTCTGGCATGAGTTATTGAAGGGCAGCCCAAGGCTCAGGCCATCTCAGTCGCTGTAATCAGAGCCCCTGCGATCAAAAAGTGGAATTTCAGAAAAGTTGATGAGTTCTTGGAGAGAGGGAGATTTGTTAAAAATGATCGAATCTGGAAGGCTGAGGGAGAGAGTTGAAGAAATTGATTCCTCCACTAAGCGCAGTCCGAGGTAACCAAACACTCGAAAAAACTGTTCACCACTATCTCCCTGAAAATCCGGCAAATAACGTATGGCAGTCGAGCTCCAAGCTTTGTTCCATGAGTTCCAGCTCTGGACAGAGAATCGGAACATTGATAGCAATGTCTCTGAACAAGGCATGACCCATGTTGAGTAAAAGAAAAGCGAGAAGCACAGAAACTCCAGGAGATTGATTCTCGAAATTTGTATGACGCTGCTCAAGCATTTCGGAAAAGAAACGAATTTGGTCTTCATATTGATGAATGTCGTTAAAAATCCACCTATGGTTGTCATAGTGGAGGACGTTTCTTTCTTTCGCGAAATGCCTGCTATTATACTTTATTAGGGTGTCAACAATTTCCGTATCCCAGATCGAGATGGAACTTACTCGCAAAATCCTTTGGAACATGGCCGATACGTCAAAGTGTTGGAGCTTGCTGAGCTGCATAAATTTCATCTCTGGAGGTGCAATTTCGCCTCTCTTCCGTCGAGTGCTGCTAAGTGGTGGCATTGCGGGCCAGACATCGATGAGAAGTGTCTTATTTGGAATATTTCTTCCAAATCCCATCCTCCAGTCTTCCTGAGTTCTGCCATCCTGCAACTATCCGGACAGACACTGGAATACAAGTGAATAAATGATCTGCAGAGTCGGCGGAATTAGTTGTGCCTCCCGTTTTCATTGCCGGAGGACGATCATTTGCCTAGAAAAAAGTTCTCCCCCACACACAAACGGATCAAAAGAATCATTCGATATTCATCCGTGTCTGAAGGGACCTCATTGAGCGATCAAATCTTGCTTAAATGAAGATATTTTCCCTCGAAGGCGCCAGATACGCAACTTCATGTCTCCCCTATGTCCGAGAAGAGCGTCCATATCCGGATTCAAACTGCGCAACTCTTTCGAGGTGATGGGAACAGGTTCGTGCCTGAGATCCACTTGATTGGAGGGGATGCCGGAGAAATCGGACAACAGTTTGGGAGTCAAGACCAGCAAATCGACGGAAGTTGATCCCGCAACCGTTCGGGTGACCTTCATGGGGTAATAGAGAAATTTGGTCTTGAAACGGTATTGAACTGCTTCGCCGGTGCTTAGGACCTCATCGAGGGAAATTACGTCGAAGGCAAACCATGTGAACTTTTCAGAAAGGTATTCGTCAATAATCGTTTTCATTTCCGGCGAAATGACGGGATTCTGCACATGCAAAGCCGCGAGGTATTCTTCGACCCATGCGATGAATCCGTCCGTACTCAGAACATGGGCAACGGAGATATCGTGCGCACCGATTTTTTTATGAAAAGTCACTTCCCCGGCAGGACGGGCGCCACCTGCTCCTCCCCTGCCTCCTCCGCGTGAGGCCCCCGTTTGGGGTTTGCGAATTTTGCGATTGATAAGAGTCGTAGCTTTTTTGAAAGTCTCCACGTCCCCTTTCTTCACCTTTGGCTGTGAGGGCAGGGGAAGAACTTCAAGGACCTCGGTGGCCTCGGAAGCTCTCATGTCGGTAGAGAGCAGGAGAATTTCTTCCTGGCCGTTCCAGGCAATCATGGCCCGCTGATTGGGTTCGAAAATCTGAACCCCTTTTTTTAGGGCAATAGATCCCCGGTCGGCAAAGAGGTGAGGAGTACAGAGCAAAAGTAACGGGACCAGAAAAATACCGACCTTTTTCATATGGGCCTCCCTTTTGTCAATCAGACTCCATCAATCATACGATAGTCTAATCAAAGCGCGCAAGCGGGAATACCGATCAGGCCGATTGGGGCAGTTTGAGGGCATAACACTATCCCGGCCTGCGCCATCCAGCAGGAGTGCAACCGACAAGGTTTCGGCGGGTTGCATAAAAAAGGCGCTCCCAAAATGTACTGGGGAGCGCCTTTAAATGTCAACTTCTATCAACTTCTATTCGATCTCCTTAAGAGAGGGGTTTTCTACAGTGAATCTGTTACCAAACAAACTGCTTCACCAGCCCGTGGCTCAATCGAGAAGAGGGAGAGTCGTTATAATCCCGGGCTGTTTCGATCATCTCGTGTTTCCCCCTTCGATGCATGCAGTATGCATGCTGTCGTAAGCTTAGCTTTCCCGGCATTGGTCCGGTGTTGATTTGAAATCAGCACCTGATGCAGCGGCCTTGTGCGGCCAAGTTTAGCTAAGCTGTTGAAATAATTGTAACATGGTTCGAAGATCGGACAATAGGGTACCCCAAAATAATTTCAAAATTCGAAAAACGGCTAAGACGTTCAAAGCCCACCGGACAAATCCGGGAATTTTTTTGCCCGTTTTTGGCTTCTTAATCATAATTTATTTCTCATCAGGAGCATGCTATACGTAACCGCCGGTGCGTTTTGAGGCATCAATCCTCAAGCAAAAAATGGTCCAGGGGTTATATGGGAATTCGTGAGGGTCTTTCAAGGAGAAAGCTTCGATGAAGATGAGATGGATTATTGGATGTTTTCTGCTGTATACACTTATCCTGCCCTTTAATGCCTGCGCCAAATCATTTTACAGTGACGGGACGGTGGACAACAGCTCCGGAACGCCCAACAAGGACCTGGTATTCAGGGATTTCGAGATTACCGGGGATGGCTTCATCAGTGGCTACATAATCAACCAGTCCAATCACCCCCTGAAGTCGGTGCGGTTGGATATGTGGACGACGAATCGGCAGGAGACACAGATTCTGTGGCGGAAAAGCCTTATTATCGGCGACATGGCTCCGATGGGGAAGTTTGAAGTCAGGGAACCCTATAGTCCTCTTCCCGATGACCCCTCGGGAGTGGTGTTCAAGTTTAGACTGCCGGGCGCTACGAATTTCAGAAATCAGGAAAAGAAATTATAGGCATTTCTGATTCACCGGGCTGGTTGCCTCGATCGAAGAGGGGACAGGTCCGATCGGGTGCCGATATGCCAACCCCGGCCGTCATCTGGCCAACCGGTGTTTGCCGGGTTCTCAAAGGATTCGAATCGAGCTCGTTTTCTCGCAATGTCCCGCCCTGGAGTTGTGTCTTCGCCTGAGAAAATGGTTTTTCGAGCGCCTCCCCTTGACTTTGGCAGGGGCCGGATTTAGATATTATTAGCACTCGGCTATATCGAGTGCCAATGTCTGTCCGTTGGACACCCAAGCCGGCTTGGGGTGAAAGGATGTGCCGCCATGTTATTCGTAAAATCGAAAGTTAAAGAGTGCTCGAGTTCCCTGCCTGCCATAGAGTTCTCTCCAGTAATCAACACTGCGATGGGAGCGGGGGTCGGGCCGGGGTTGAATGGCATTGAGACAGAACTTGAGCAGTATTCTCAATTGATTGGAAAGCCTTTAGTCTCCAGTGGAGATAGTCTTGCAGGCGACAAGGACAAAGAGCAGAAGCGTAAAAGAGCCAAGCGCGCAAATGAGATTTTCAGGGCCATCAGCAAGAGTGTCGGATTGAACTCCTTCTTCTTTGATAAATTCCTCGTATGGAGCGACTATGTCGAAGGGAAGATAAACGAAGAGGAGTTTATGGAAAAGGTTCGCGAAGAAGCGAAGAGGAAAGCTGAATCCCTTGAGAATTGAAGAACTGCTGAAGCCGTGAGACGTGTCTATGGAATTCTATACCTCAGCCGATCTGAGTGACGCTGCGTATTCCTGATTCATTCTCGCCCGCAAAATATCTATATCTTACACCATGTGACTTTATCAGAGCATTCCTTTTCAAAACGGGTGTGGGGGGGAGATGCGTCCCCCACACCCCCGTCGCCACTTTCGCGGCCCACGGGGGCGCGGGGTGTCTTTTTAAGGAAAAATCATTTCCTCGCTCTGTTTGGGTCTTATCTTTAAGAGAGCGGACAGAAAAGATGGAACGGTGGTGGGTGTTCGGCATTACACCGAACGATCTTGCACTTGTAAAATTTTCTGTCCATTGTCCTGTGCTCAGGGCTAAGATGAGCGTATTTCATGGTAATTTTGACGTCCTTATGTCCGAGCAATTCCTTGACTGCAAAAAGATCTGCCCCACTCCTCGACTAGCGTAGAAGTCAATTAAAAATTTCCCATGAAATTTCCAACAAATTTCCTTTGAACAGATAAAACAACAATAGTGACAGGCTCTTAGGAATGGATAGGCCTCCCTCTTATGGAAACTGGCAATGGAAATAGCTGCAATGTGTTTGCGTGGCCTTGAAGCCGGCCACTGGGCCAGACCTCGCCGGAATGGCGTCGCCGAACCCGCGATGTGAGGTCTCGTGAAAAATATTGGAGGTATGCGTTTGCCGGATGAACCTTAAAAATCATCCACTTGAACGCAACGCGGTACCAAGGCGTTCTTCCTTGAGCTTCCTCTCCCAATAGCACGAAATCCCCAGGCCCTTCATACCCGTTTCGAAACAGCGGTTGCAAGAGATGCACCTGGCACTCGCAGTATCTCCACCCTTCCATCGTTTGATGAGACCCGGTTCGCGAATAAACGGACGAGCCATGGAAATGTAATCTGATTGTCTGTCCTTGAGTATACCGTCTATTACGGGCAGTGACCGTATGCCTCCAACGACGATAACGGGAACGTTGACGCTTTCTTTGATGTACTGGGCAAAATCCGCCAGGTAGGCTTCATCTTTTTCTTTAACGATCATGCGCTTTGCGCAATGCTTATCTTCATTCGAAATCGAGCAGCAGGCGCTTACCTGGATTGCATCTATTCCGTCATTAGCCAGACGCCGGGCAATTTCTGCTGATTCGGGAAGTTCCAGGCCATTTCCGACAAAGTCCTGCGCACTGATCTTGAACATGACTGGAAAATCTTTTCCCACCTCTCCTCTGATTGCTTCGAGAATTTCTCCAACTATACGATACCGGTTCTTAGGACTGCCGCCATACGTGTCGCCGCGCCTGTTCCATGCCGGAGAGAGGAATTGGTTGATACCGAACCCGTGAGCCCCATGAAGTTGGATACCGTCAAAGCCGGCCCTGCGAGAACGCAACGCTGCGGCAGCATGAGCCTCCACAAGCCGGGCGACATCTTTTCGGGTCATCTCCCTGGGGACTTTATCTGCGGCGGAATACGGAATGGCGGAAGCACCCCATAACTCATCGCCTTCCCTGAAAAAAAGCTCGGGGTTGGCCTTTGCTAAACAATGGACGAGCTGAACGGCGATCTTGCCGCCCCCTCTGTGTACCGTGTCGACGAGCTTTTTCAGCCCTTCGGTCTGTGCGTCCTCGTAATTACCCAACATGTAAGGAAGTCCCTGGCCGTTGGTCATGACGTACTGGTAACCGGTCGAAATGAGCCCGATATCTCCTTTGGCAAGTTCACCATAAAACTCCAGGGCACGGTCTGTCACATAGCCTTTCTTATCTCCCACACCGCTCCAGGTGGAGGACCTGATGACGCGGTTAGGGAGTTCCAGGGATTTGATCCAACTTTTTTCGAATAGACGGTGACTGTCGGCCCTTGCCAGTCCGGGTCCCACGACTACTGCCGCCGTTGCTGCAAGCCCGGTTTTCAAAAATTTTCGGCGCGAGAGTTTGTCGATCATAAATCGTTGCCTCCTGGCTGCGGTCCCTTTTGGGGCGATTTACTCGAAAGCAATAGTATAATGACAGCCTGCCAAACCAGCAGGAAACAAGCATAACGGCATGTCGACCGAACTACAAGGCTGGAACTTGTCAATTCATGCGCACATCATTATTCTGAACGGATATTAAAGGCGGCAGAAAGTATGGTGAATACAGGCTCGATTACAAGATCGATGAAGTTGCTCTTTTTCTGCGTTAAGATGCGGGCGGCTGACCGGTTTAGGGCCATGAACCGCGTTATGGAGGAATTGTCATGCCATATGTGAACGTGAAAATCACCAAAGAGGGCGCCACACCAGATCAGAAAGCTCGGGTTATCAAAGGAGTGACTCAGGTTTTGGTCGATGTCCTCGGAAAGAACCCGCAGACGGTTTTTGTCGTGATCGACGAGGTGGAAACGGACAACTGGGGCGTTGCCGGAGAAACCATTACCGCAAGAAGGAAGAAGTCCCCCTGATACGATCCGGTGGCAAGAGGCGAGAAGGAAAGTGGGTAATGGTTGACCGGTGCATGATCCTGGTTCGGATGCTCTTTACTGTGTTCGCGGAGATCGGCTATCCCTTAGTCAAAAAAGAGCAAAAAACCATCCGCAAAATAAACCAGTCCCACTGCTCCTATCGCTAATCCCAGATACCAGACCGGCTTTTTTTTCAACAGGGCAGCTACCGAAGACAGCAGAATCGCTATTTGAAGAAAGATGACGGCTATCCCGAAAATCTCCGCGTGCCTTTGGGCATCATCTCGGAATTGTTCGAATTGTCTCGCTTCCTTAGTAATTTCGGCCTTGTCCGAATCGTACTTAGCCATTTTGTTCCCGTATGATTCTATTCTGCGCTTGAGGTCTTCCAAACCAGCAGCAGACAAATTCGGTCCCTTTTCCTGGAGGTCGGATTCGAGCGTCTCTTTCTGTATTTCATACAGATACCCCTTGAGACTCTTCGCCTGGTAGTAGGCCCACTGATTGGCCGCATGCGACTGGGCCAGGACCGAGCGGGTGGAATAAGATCCCCCTTTGAATGTGGAAAGGGTGGCGCCTACGGCCAGGACAACTGTTGCAAGTGCGAGATAATTGAGCCACGGTTCTTTTTTTTCTTCAGCCATTTTCTCCCTCCTGGAAGGCATCTTAAGCGCAGGTAACGCCGAAGATTGCAAAAAAATTTGAAATTAAGCAATCGGGAAATGATCAGGGAAATGATTCGATTCAGATTTTCCATCCGGCCACGATCTGAAAGGCAATTAAGAATGAGGAATTAGAAATTAGGAATTAAGGAGAACGCAACTTTTCAAGACAGTTTTGCACGTCCCTTCGGGAAACCCTGAAACAATGAAAAGGTTCCTCGTGTGGGCTTGGCAACCCCGGCAGGCGGTCCCACCGCCAACTTTTCGTAACAGTTGCTCATGTCCCTATAGGACACTCTGCAACCATGAGAAGGCCCATTTTCTTCGCGCTTTCGCGTCGCGTGAAAACTTTTTGTGGCAGAATGCCCGTAGTCTGCTGCTGAGCCGCCAGCCAAATCATTGAATTGTTTCGAATTGCTCGAAATCAAGTATAATCTGGCATGATAGATGCTTCAGCTGGAATGAACAGTGCAGTCGTTCGTTCGGTCCGTGGCGCTCAATATAGCCAAAGCGGGGTATCCGCAGGTTGTTTGCGATCGCGGCCCTGGGAACAGTCCCGGAAAACTCGTGCAGGTCACGAACAGGCGGCCGGATGCGAAATATGGTTTTTAAACAAATGAGTTTTCAAGTATGAGGTATATATTTACGCGTCAGGTCCTATTGCGAAAGCCTCTTGCGAAACTACTACGGAGCCGGCCTGCGGCGTTGCTGCTCACCTCGCGACATTTTGCAGGAGACTCGCGAAGCTTTTCAATTTTTTAAAAAAAAGTTAACCTATCAGAGGACTCCTAGCCTGCTGAGGGTGCACCATGCCAAATGGTCTTCACGGGTTAATATCGAGACCCATCAAAATTAGCTTCATCTACATCCTTATCGCCGGCTTTTGGGTCGTGGCTTTCGACTATGTGGTTACAGTCTTCTTCAGTGACCCTCAAGCAATCAGGCTGGCGGCAAACTTAAAGGGGCCGCTGCTCGTCGTTGTGACGGCCTGTGTGCTTTTCTGGCTCCTGTACCTCCACCGCCGCGTCATCCGCGATTCAAGATATTCTTTGCACAAGGTAAATCGGGCGCTTACGACGCTCAGCGGATGCAATCGAGCGCTCCTTGACGCCAACGATGAACCCGGTTTGATGAACGAAATATGCCGACTAATTGTTGAGAGCGGCGGCTATCGCTTTGCGTGGGTCGGTCTCGCCGAGCATGACGAAAAAAAGAGTGTCCGTCCGGCGGCCCAGTGGGGCAGTGAAAGCGGCTATCTCCAGAAATTCAACCTCACGTGGGACGACACCGAAAGTGGGAACGGTCCCACCGGCAAGGCGATTCGAACCGGTGTTCCGAGTGTCGTTCAGAACATCACAGAAAGCCCGGAAGCCACGTTTTGGCGCCAGGAAGCGCTCAGCCGCAATTTTTTTTCAACCGTGTCCCTTCCGCTCCTGAAAGGAAATGAACCTTTCGGCTCACTCGGAATTTATGCCGAAGAACCGGATGCTTTCGATACTGAAGAACTCGACCTGCTAAAGGAGCTCGCCGACAATCTGTCTTACGGAATATGCATCCTCAGGGGCAAGGCCAGGCGCGAAAAGGAACGGATGCTCCTGGCGACGGCATCCGAACAACTCGAAGAAGGCATTGCGATATTCGATAACCTGGGAGTAGTCCAGTACATCAATTTATCGCTTGAACGCCTCACTGGTTGGGACCGCGACGCCATAACCGGTAAGAACGTTAATGATTTGCGAAACGATTGGAACAGCGGGCAAATCTTTGGTTTAATGGCTGAGGCGGTGGCCCGAAATGCGTCCTGGAGCGGTCGTTTTATAGTTGGAAGCAATAATGGGGCGACTTTTGAAATCGATGCAAGAGTGTCCGTTCTGCGCGATAACGCGGGCAACATCACCAACTTTGTTTTTGTGAGCCGCGATGCCTCCCTGAAGGAGCGTCTAGAAAAGCAACTGCGACAGGCGCAAAAAATGGAAGCGCTTGGGACCCTTGCCGGAGGCATAGCCCACGATTTCAACAATATCCTCGGTGCGATCATATCCTGTGCCGAATTCGTTATGGAAGACGCTCCGCAGGGGAGTCCAAGCCGGGAAGACCTCGAGCATGTGCTAAAAGCCGGTTATCGAGGGAAGAACCTGATCAAGCAAATTCTCACATTCAGCCGGCGCAGTGAAAAGGAGCGGCAGCCTATCGAAATTGGGCCCCTGGTAAAGGAATGCCTCAAATTTCTTCGGGCCTCTCTGCCTTCGAGCATAGAGATCCGGCAAAATATTTCCAATGGGTGCAGCCTGGTTCTGGCCGACCCTACCCAGATCCATCAGGTGCTGATGAACCTTTGCACGAATGCCGCGCATGCCATGCGTGAAAAAGGAGGCATACTGGAGGTCAGTCTTTCTGAAGTGGTTGTCGATCCGTCAATGACCACATTTTCCCAGGACTTTGGAATAGGTCCTTGCGTCAGGTTGGCCGTTAGCGACACGGGGCATGGCATAAGTCCAAAGACCCTGGAGAGGATTTTCGACCCCTTTTTCACTACGAAGAAAAGAGGCGAGGGGACGGGGTTGGGTCTTTCCGTGGTGCACGGAATTATCATGAATCATGGAGGGGATATCGCCGTTTCCAGCGAACCAGAAAAGGGAACGACTTTCGAAGTGTTTCTGCCCGTCATCGAACACTCTGTTGACGTGCCCGAAAAACAGAAGGGCGAGGGGGTCAGCCGGGGAACCGAACGGATACTTTTTGTAGATGACGAAGAAGATCTTGTGTATGCCGGAGAGAAGATGTTAAAACGACTCGGCTATGAACCTGCGGTCTTTCAAAACAGCCTCGAAGCTTTGGAAGCTTTTCGCGCCGGACCTGATCAGTTCGATCTCATCATCACCGATCAGGGCATGCCTCATATGACAGGCACTGAACTGGCCCGGGAAGCACTGCGTATTCGCCCCGGTATCCCGATAATCCTGTGCAGCGGATTCAGTCCTGATTCGGACGATGGCTTCGCCAGCCGGGATGCCGAAGAAATAGGCATCCGGGAAGTGTTGATGAAACCGCTCGGCAGCTCCGAGATGGCAGGCATCATACGGAAAACTCTGGATCAAAATCCTTCTTGAGGGTGAGCACGCAATGGCGGGAGTCCTCATTGTCGATGACGACAAGTCTATCTGCTATACGCTTTCGCGTATGGTCAGCCGCATGGGACACATCCCCACTTGCGCGTACACCATCTCGGAAGGTTTGGAACAGGCGGCCTGCGGAGATTTCGATGTAGTTTTTCTCGATGTGCGAATGCCGGACGGAAGCGGATTGGATGCCCTGCCGATTATGCGGGGAGCACCTTCTTCGCCGGAAGTCATTATCGTCACGGGGTTCGGCGACCCGGACGGCGCCGAAATGGCGATCAAGAGCGGAGCGTGGGACTACGTTGAAAAGGGCTGCTCTACTAAAGAAATGAGTCTTCCCCTGCTTCGCGCCCTCGAATACCGCATAGAAAAGAAGGCTGCCGAAGCAAGCAAAAGCATTATTGCGCTCAAGCGCGAGCAGATCATAGGCAGCAGCCCGTTGCTCATGGCCTGCCTGGACTTGGTGGCACAGGCGGCGACAAGCAGCGCTAACGTGCTGATATCCGGTGAGACCGGAACGGGCAAAGAACTATTCGCCGGCGCGATTCACAACAACAGCCCCCGGGCCAAGGGCCCCTGCGTGGTGGTCGACTGCGCGGCACTGCCTGAAACGCTTGTGGAAAGCGTGCTTTTCGGTCATGAAAAAGGGTCGTTCACCGGGGCGGAAAAAGCCAGCGACGGGCTCATTCGACTAGCCGGAGGCGGAACTCTGTTCCTTGACGAAGTGGGAGAACTCCCCTTCAGCGCTCAAAAAGCTTTCCTGCGGGTGCTCCAGGAACATCGCTTCCGTCCCATTGGAAGCAGCAGGGAAATTGAAAGTGATTTCAGACTTCTTGCGGCAACAAATCGCGACCTCGATCGAATGGCGCAGGAAAATCGTTTCCGCGAGGACCTTCTTTTTCGCCTTAAATCTTTCGTGATCGAATTGCCACCTTTGCGGGAGCGTTCCGAGGACATCAAGGAGCTTGCCAGGTACCATATCGACCAGTTTTGCGAAAGACACGGATTGGCGCCCAAAGGGTTCTCGCCGGAATTTCTCGATACGCTCAAAGCTTATCATTGGCCTGGAAATGTTCGAGAACTGGTTAATACGCTGGATCGGGCTTTAACGGCAGCTCAGTTCGAACCGACATTGTTTCCAACACATTTGCCCGTAGATATTCGGGTCAGGAGGGCGCGGGCCATAGTCGATCACAAAGAGCCCCCGGAACGCGTCGCTCCAACCGATTCTGCCCGCACTTTGCCCAAAATTCAGGATTTCCGGGAAACCGCCTATAATCAGGCAGAGAAGCGTTACCTGAACGACCTGATCAGCCTCTGCGAGGGGGATATAAAAGAGGCTTGCCGCATAGCAGGGATATCCCAGTCCCGTCTTTATGCGCTTCTGCAAAAGCATAAGATCTCTTCGAAATTCAATCACTCCGAGACTTCCTGATTTCCTGCATCGAAAGAAAATTCCAGTCCGGCTTGAATTTTCCTGTCGAACAGGAATCCTTCGACCCCGCATGAATTCCATAATCGAATGTGCCGCATTCCAAGGTGGTGCTCAAATCTCCAAATGGAAACCGCCGGCAGAGGATTATCCGAAGCGAACCTCCTGAGTTTTCAAACGGTTCGGGCAATTCCCGGTCAGTGCAGGATGCGGAAATTTCAATCAGTCGGAGAGTTCCATTAAAGGACTGTCTTTATGAGTTTCCCGCTCACTGGTGGCATATCTTGTGCTCCGACGATGTTTGGCAATGGTACTATCATGCGGGATCGACATGGATAGGCCACCCCTAATATGCGACTCGAGAGTATGAACGGCTATGGCCGTTCATACGGCCATCTTAAGCGAAAGCGAACGCGGGACTGGATAGGTGGAGGCAAGCCATGGGAGAAAGAGTTGCACGCGTAATGCGTAAAGGAGCCATAACATGCAGAGCAGAGGCCAGCATCAGAGAGGTCGCTCAAATTATGGCGGTCAACTCGGCACACTACTGCGTTGTGATCAACCACCAGCACGAGGTCCTGGGGATCATCTCCAGCCGAAGCATATTGAGGGCCTTTGGACGAGACCTGGACCTGACGGCGGCCAAAGATATTCTCCTTCCTTACACATTTACCATTACTCCTAATGACTCCCTCGATGTAGCCATTCATTTGATGGACAGGCGCAAGATTGAACACGTGGTAGTAACTATGGGTTTGCCAGGAAACAGGACCGTTCTGGGCATGCTTCATGCGGAAGATATCGTGGAGAAGATGGCTCAGAATTAGAAAGGATACCGTCATGCGAGTATGTGAACTCATGGATCGTAATATTATCCTCTGCCGCCTCGATGACAGTGTCAAAGATGTGGTCAAGTTGATGAAAGCGAATCACCTCTGTCCGATAGTGGTGGTGGATCAGACCGGCGAGGTTTGGGGCCTTGTTTCCAGGCTGGCTGTTATAAGACTTTTCGGAAAAGACCTGAGCCAGGTAACCGCCGAAGATGTCATGCGGCCTTACAGGTTCGAAGTGGACCCTCAATGGCCCGTTGAGAGGGCCCTCAGTCTAATGAAACGCACTGGATTCGAACACCTGATCGTCATCGACCCGCACGCGGGACCGAAACGTCCGATTGGGATTCTGTCCAGTTTCAACGTCGTGTGGTATATGTCCCATATCGAAACGGGGCATTACGAAAGCATACTCAAAATGCCGGAGGGGTGGTGCCCTTCAATGCCGTGAGTTTTTTTGTACATCAATGGGAGGTCTTTAAATGGATTTGACTTTGTGCGAACCCTCCAAAAACGGACTGACTTCTTTCCAAAAGGAAATGGAGAGGCTACGAGACCGTTTCCTTGGCCGAAACGAATTTGAGGGATTGAACACGGATGACCGGCCTGCTTCGGCGGACATTTCGGAAACGAAAGATGAACCGGTAGATGAGGACGAATTGCCCGTCACAAAAGCCAAAGGATTGACGAGAGCCTTTTGATTATATAGGAAACACGCGTCCTGACCGTGCAAATCCGCCTGCCAAATGTCCGGTGAGTCGGCGCAGGATGTTGGCCGGGACAGTGAAGGAGCAGAAGGTGAGTTTTCAAAACCTGGCCAGAATCTTTAATCCTTCTTCCGTGGCAATCATCGGGGCCAGCGAAAGAGCGGGCAGTATCGGTTCGGCGGTAATGCACAATATTCTGGGGGGCGGATACCGGGGGAGAATATTTCCGATCAATCCCAATTACCACAAGATTTGCGATATAGATGCTTACCCGACGATCCAGTCCGTCGGAGAGGCCGTGGATCTGGCGATTATAGCCACGCCTATCGCCGCGGTTCCGAACATCATCAGGGAATGCGCCCTGACCGGAGTCGGAGGAGCAGTGGTGCTATCTGCGGGAGGCAAAGAGACCGGTGAAATCGGTCGTGAGATCGAAGCATCTATCGTGAGGGACATACAGGGAACGGGCCTGAGGATCATCGGCCCGAATTGCGCCGGAATAATATGTTCGCAGAGTAAACTCAGCGCCACTTTTGCCACTTTTGCCGACTATAAAGTTCTGCCGGGAAACATAGCTTTTGTCTCGCAAAGCGGGGCGATCTGCGTGGGCATACTTGATTTGGCGCGAAAGGAACGAATCGACTTCAGCCACTTTGTCACCATCGGCGACATGCTGGACGTCGATTTTGCCGACTTGATCGACTATCTGGGCAACGATCCCAATGTCCACAGTATCGTCCTTTATATCGAGGGTCTCCGGCACTGCCGAAGTTTTATGACCGCAGCGCGAGCGGTTTCACGTATAAAGCCGATTATTGCGCTCAAGTCCGGCAGGAGCATGGCGGGCGCGCGCGCGGTCTCCTCCCATACCGGGTCGCTTGCCGGATCCGATGCCGTGTATGATGCTGCATTCCAACGCGCAGGCATAGTGAGAGTCAACTCGATCGAAGAGCTGTTTGACTGCGCGGAACTCCTCTCGAAACAGCCCCTTCCCCAGGGTCCAGGCCTCGCAGTTATTACCAATGGGGGAGGGCCGGGAGTCATGGCAGCCGATGCTCTGTCAGCCTATGGGATCGAACCTGCTCCTTTGAGCAGACAGACTCTGGAAAAGCTAAACGACATACTTCCTCCTTTCTGGAGCCGCAACAATCCCATTGATATCCTCGGGGACGCTCCTTCGGAAAGATTCAGTGGGGCTGTGGAAGTGTGCGCTTCGGCCCCGGAAATTGATGCACTGATGGTTATCTATGTGCTTCAGGCGATAAGTAACCCTGCCGACATAGCGAGGTCACTGGTCGAAATCTCTTCACGCAGATCATGTACTATGCTCGCAGTCTTGATAGGAGGAATGGCTGTCGACAGGGCGCGCGCAATTTTGAATGAAGCCGGAATCCCTACCTATGAGACTCCTGAGCGGGCCGTTAAGGCATTTATCGATCTATTTTCCTATGGACGAAATCTTGCCGCCTTGAAGGAGGTCCCTGCCAGGCTGTCTGATGACATGGGATTCGATCGCGCGACTGCCGGAACAATCGTGGAAGGCGCCATCAGCAGCCGAAACCAACTCTTGACCGAAATGGAATCCAAAAAGCTTCTCGCCTCGTACGGCATTCCTGTTAGCCGGACTGAGCCGGCAAAATCTGCTGACGGTGCAGTGAGCCTTGCGCGAGAAATGGGATTTCCGGTGGTGATGAAAATTCATTCACCCGACATCAGCCACAAATCGGATGCGAAGGCGGTCAGGCTCGACATTCGAAATGAGGAAGAGGTCCGGGAGGCTTTCTCCGGGATCATGGCCAATAGCATGGCGTACAACCCGGAGGCCAGGTTGGAAGGTGTATCGATCCAACCTATGCTGCAGCGATCTGATTACGAGCTGATTCTGGGATGCAAGAAGGACCCTGATTTCGGTCCGGTGCTTCTCTTTGGGATGGGGGGCGTAATGACCGAGGTCCTGAAGGATCGAACGCTCGCCCTTCCACCACTCAACCGGCTGCTGGCAAGAAGAATGATCGAAGGCACCCGCGTCTATCAACTCCTGAAGGGATTTCGAGGAAGGCCGCCGGCCAATATCGAGCTTATCGAAGAGGTCCTGCTTCGACTTTCCCAGTTAGTTATCGACTTTCCTGAAATCGAGGAACTCGACATTAACCCGTTGATCGTATCCGGCGATAAGGTTCTGGCGGTTGATGGGAGAGTAGTTGTTAATCGATGCGAAGAACCCTCGCCCCGGCACCTGGTTGTCAGCCCTTACCCGCGAGAATACGAAAGGACCATGGAAACCGATGATGGAAGGCCGATATTCATCAGGCCGATCAGACCTGAAGATGCTCGGCTGCTATTTGATTTCTTCGACGGTCTTTCGCCTCAGACTGTTCTCAATCGTTTCTCGTGGCCGTTTAAGTCCATAACGTCGCAGTTTCTGATTCGCTTGACCCAGATCGACTATGACAGCGAAATGGCTATGGTTGCTATTCAAAAGCCGAATAGCTCCGAAAAGTTGTTGGGCGTAGCGCGATATATTGGAAATGAAGGCGGCACAAAGGCGGAATTGGCGTTGGTGGTAAGCGATGGTATGCGAAACAAAGGTATCGGGGGCAACCTTCTCGCCTCCTGTCTTGCGGCCGCCGAAGACCACAAAATCGGGGTGCTGCGGGGCTTGGTCTCAAACGACAACGCAGCAATGTTGCATCTCGGAGAGAAACTTGGATTTATCGCTGTAAAAACGCAAGGATCCAGTGAATTGGAGTTGAGAATAAAGCCCGGTGAGATACAAAAAGTCATTGAATTACTGCCGGAAAGGTCCGTTGTTTCCAGTCCGGGAAACAGTGTGGCTGCCTCTAGAGCCTCTTGCAAAAAGTAGCGAGGAGATCGGAACACGGATCGACTGGAAACCCCTCGTGTGAACACCACTCACGTGTTCCATTGTCGATCGCCGCTGCCTGCGGCGGCGTCAACTATGGCCGGCGGTCCCACCGCCCCTGCTTTTTTGCTGCGGCGTTCGGTAATGATTGTATCGCGCCAGATCCCCTTATGCTTTGCTATGCGTTCGCGTCTCCCGACCACTCTGAAACCACACGCCGTCTGCATTCCGAGGCTGGCTATATTCTCGGGAAACGTACTCGCGCATAGTGTCCAGATGCCCTGGGCCTCCGATACCTCTACAAGGACTTCAAGGAGACTTTTTCCAATCCCCATGCCGCGAAACGATTCGCCGACATACAGACTGAATTCGGCCACACCGGCATAGCATTTTCTTTCGGAAACCACTGATAATGCCGCCCAGGCAAGGACCTGGTCTTCGTGACACGCTACGAGACGGCATCCCTTCAGGTGCGCCCGGTCCCATTGCTCCCAGGTGGGGACCTCCGTCTCGAAACTTGCGTTATCCGTCGAAAGACCTTCCAGATAAACCTGCTGGACCCTTTTCCAATCATCTGCTCGCATATGTCTTATTATGAATTCCATCCCGATGACTTTCTGAGTTGAAATTGAAAGTAGCTCATTTTAACAACTATTATGTACAAGCAGAGAAAATATTCCATGTATACCCAAAAGCGTGTTTCAATATGTACTGGAGACATCAGCATGAGGGGCACTGCGGTGATTTAATTTTAGACTCGTAGTCCTCTTTCCGATAATATCGTTCTATGGGTGAGTCTGTTTAAACGGCTTTACCTGTGCTATTTCTTTCCTCAAAAGGAGCTTACGATGAAGAATTTGTTGACCTTCGGGCTTGCCGCCTGGCTTTTTTTGATTCTTGCCGGTTGCGCACATAATCCCGATAGTTCCAACAGCATACCTAAACAGCCGGAGGTTACCGGGGCACAAGCGCCCGCCGCGCCGCAGGAAGCTGCTGCGACGGTTTCGGCCGGACCGCCGGCAGTAGAACTTTCAGAGACGCTTTTCAATTTCGGGAGGGTAACCGAAGGAAACGACTACGTTCATGCTTTCACTATCAGGAACACAGGGACGGGGGTTTTGACGATAAGGAAGATTATGCCTGGGTGAGGAAGCGCGGTGACCGGCTTTGACCGGTCCATTCCTCCTGGAAGTGAGGGAAAAATATCGATTCGGCTTTACCCCTTGTCATGCAACGGGGATACTAAAAAGGTAGCACTTGTATTTTGCAACGATCCTAAAAACCCATACTTTAAATTGACAGTCCAAGGCAGCGATCGTTAGCTAAGTAGACCTGCAGTTACCAAGAGAAATGAAGATGCTTATATAGATGGGGACCGTTGGTCAGCAACGAGCCGTTAAAAGCCCGTATCGGAAAAGGCAGGCCTGCGGGAAATTCCCCTGTTTCCACCGCCAGCAAAGGAGGATGTATGTATCTGCCGGATATTTACGAGAAGTTTTCCGATCTTTTTCCGGAGGTCTTCAAACAATACCAGGAGTTGGGCGTCACATGCCGCAAAGCTGGTCCCATCGATCAAAAGCATCAGGACCTGGTCAAACTCGGAATCGCGATCGGAGCAAATTCCAGAGGCGGAGTGATGTCCCATACCAGGAAGGCCCTGGCCTCAGGTGCATCACCGGACGAAATCAACCATGTCGTCTTGTTGTCGCTTACCACTACCGGCTTCACGAATATGATCGCAGCTTTGGGCTGGGTAAAAGAGGTCCTTGAAAAGGACTGAGGGAAAATAGAGTACGGAAGATGGGGGACAGTTGCCCATGTCCTTTTAGGACAACTGGGAACATGGAAAGGCAATTAGGGATGAGGAATTAGGAATTATGGAGAACGCAACTTTTCGTAACGGTTGCTCATTACGGCTGGGACCAATGATTTTCCTTCACGCCGCCTTCGTCTATTCTTCGTGAGCGAGTATGAATTAAAAGATTCGTATAGCCGGGGTGGATCGTCCGTTGTATTTGGCTTTTTATCTCTCTCCGTCCCTTAGTGTTCTTCGTGGTGAAACCGGGGCACTTGAGCCGAAGGACACCCGGAAACCACGAAAAGTACGGTCCCAGGGTGGCCGGGACCTCACTGCGTTACGGGTCTGCGCTATACGCATTATGTGCTGTGATGCGTCTAGTCCGGCGCCCGATCGTTTGTGAGGGCGCACTCGTATCCGGGGAGCGGAGCGCCAAGAGGTTCGTGTGGGCCGCGATATACTTTTCGGACCAGGCTGGAGCGGCTTGCTTTTTTATGTCAATGGAGGGACCATGGCTCATCAGGTTACGTACAAAGACTATTTCACCCGGTGCACATTTGGCTTTATTGCCGGTTTTCTTGCGACCCTGGTTTTCCAGCAACTGACCTGGTGGGTGCTGTGGCATGCGGGCCTGGCGCCTTTCAATGCTTTCTCGTTTGCGGCCAACTCATTTGGAGTGCCTGAGGTCATCTCGCACGCAGTCTGGGGGGGAATCTGGGGCATTCTTTTTGCCATGTTCTGCCCTAAGTTTCCTGCAGGTAACGGTTATTGGGCAGCGGCATTTCTGTTTGGAGCCATTTTGCCTTCAGCGGTAGGCCTTCTGGTGGTGATGCCCCTAAAAGGCAATCCCGTGGGAGGCGGCTGGCACTTGCCTCGTCTGCTTACTGCGTTCCTGTCAAACGGCGCCTGGGGCATCGGCGCCGGACTAATTCTGAGGATGCAGACCGGCTCTTTGAGTTGGTCGCGTGGAAGGCAGCCGTAGTAGCCTGGTGGCAACAATGGCCGGCGGTCCCACCGCCCCGCCTTCAATCCGGGTACATCCTCCTCCTTAGCTTTGGAAAAAGACCGATGTCGGTGTGTGGGAGAAAGAGAGCGGCAACATAGCGAGCCATGTAGGACGGCGTCTCGGAGAGTTCGAAGTTCGTCATCTTTCTCATGACATTTACGACGTCTTTTCTGATCATGTTGGTAACCGCGGACATTCTTGCGCCGAGAAGCGAGCCGTTCCCTATGTATGTGATTTTGTCCGTATCGATTTCAGGCAACAACCCTATAGTCATGGCCATTGCGACGTCTATGTGGCTGCCGAATCCCCCGGCCAGGATTATTCTGTCAAGGTCCGATATCTTGAGGCCCACCTGCTCGAGCAGGGTCTGACAGCCGCTGTAGATGGCTCCTTTTGCTCGGATCAGGTTCCCGATATCGTTTTCCGTAATGACGATGTCCCTGTCGAGTTGAGTCTTTTCTTTGCCTGCCAGTACGTATTCATAAACATCGTCTTTTTCCCTGAGTCTTTCCGATTTCAGGTCACGGTTGAATTTTCCAAGGTTGTCGATAACTCTCGCTTCGAAAAGCCTTGCCGCTATGTTGATCAGGCCGGACCCGCATATGCCCCTGGGCCTGACGTCTCCCAATGTCAAGATCATTGGCTCCAGGGTATATGGATCCACTGAGAAGTCCTCAATTGCCCCTTTATCCGCACGCATGCCGAATTGAATGCCGCCGCCTTCGAAAGCCGGTCCTGCCAAACACGCGGCGCAGGCAAGCCAATCCCTGTTGCCGATCACGATCTCGGCGTTTGTGCCGATGTCTATAAACAGCGAGAGTTGATCGGAAAGATGTATTCCCGACCCCATTACGCCGGCGACAATGTCCCCACCGATGAAGCTGGAAATAGAAGGATAGACGAGGGCGGTGGCGTGGTCGGCCAGGTTGATCCCTAAATCGACGGCCCGTACGGGCGGATAAATAGTGGTAGCAGGTACGTAGGGAGAGAGCCTGATAAAGCTGGGGTCGATTTTCAGAAAAATCTGGGTCATCGTGGTATTTCCGGCAAAGGTGATCGTCGAGACCTGCCGGCGATCGACATGGGAGCTTTCGATCACACGGTCGATTATCCTGTTGATGGTCCGGATGACGACTTCGTGCAGATTATCGAGTCCCCCTGGCTTTGCCGCGTATATGATCCTGGAGATGACGTCCTCACCGTAGCTGATTTGGCCGTTGAAGTCTCCATGCTCGGCAAGAACGGTCCCCGTAATAAGGTCTATCAGTTGCCCGTAAATTGTCGTAGTGCCGATATCGACAGCTACGGCAAAGTTTTCGCCGGTGGTGTCGCCTGGTTCAACGTTGATGATATGGCTCTTCCCGCCTTCGAAAACAGCCCTGGCCAGAGTCGCCGTAACCTTGAAACTTGCTTCTCTCAATATTTTCGGAATCTTGCGAATGACTGGAAGCCGCACCACGAGCCTGTGCTCATGGTGTTTGACCCTGAGAAAATTGACAAGGCGCGACGTATCGGCGAGATTGTCATCACTTGAGGGCTCTGGTAGCTCAAGGTACCTTTTCTCAACTGGGGGTATAAAAAGACCTTTGCTCTTCAGGTCCTCCATGTCCATTTGCTGAATACGGGCGGTCCGCCTGGGAGGGACCCTGTCCAGGAGACTGGCATCTATTTCCGATTCGACCGGGACGCGAACGGTAAGGTCACTTTTGATTCGACACAGACAGGCAAGCCTGTAACCCGCAGCCAGGTCTTCCTTGCTAAGGCGCTCCGAGATCCCCCCTTCCACGTGCCCTTTTTCGATTATTATCCTGCATTTCCCACAAAGCCCCTCCCCGCCGCACGAAGCATTCACGTGGACGCCTGCCTCCATGGCGGCGTGCAGGACACTGCCTGACTCCGGGAAGGATATTTCTTTGTTGTGAGGTAGAAACTTGATTCTGTGAGTTATCATCCAATTCTCCGATCTTCAAAAAGAGGCAACCCGGAGCACGTGGAATGCGGCTGAATCCGAGTTTGTTCAGCTATCTTAACAGAATATACCGTTTGAGAGCAATGCACAGACGTGTCCGGGCCAGGGCTAATTTGTTCTCCTTGCAAAACCGCAGGAAACTTGAGAGGTCACGAAGGGTACGAAGAACACGAGGGAAATGAGGCACAGCAGCCGGCGACATATTGCCGCGCTGTGTAAGAAGGCCAAGACCAATGTCTTTGTGGTTGGCCTGATAGGGCATACAGCTTCCGCCCGGGAACCTTCCCCCTCACTCCTCACTGCATTTATATCCTTGACTATACTTCTCATACTGAAGCATAATATCACCGATTTCTCCGATGGTTTACATCATGGACGCGCCTCAAAGGGGAGGAGCCAACGACGAAGGCAACGCGGTGAACGTTTAAATGTGACCTCGTACTAGTTCGCGCTCACGCCCTCCGCCTGGTCCGATTTGTTCATCTGTGTTCATCCGCGTCCATTTGTGTCAAAGAGCGAGAAGGAGGGGACGCAAGCGTAGACCATAGTACAGCGAATGAAAAGACTCATTCTTTGTTCGCGTCTTCGCGTGGAAAAAGCAAACCCATAAGGGAGATGATGTGGAGCGGAAAGAAAGGATATTGCTCGTCGATGATGACCCGGATACCCTCGAAGCAATGAGTTCAGTGCTGACGGCGGATGGGTATGCTGTGATCACGGCCAGGGACGGTTTTGAAGGGCTGTATAAGCTCAGGTCTGAAAAGCCGGAGATGATGATCCTTGATCTGATGATGCCCGGGTTGGACGGTTTTGCAGTATGTGAGGAGCTTCTCGACCCCGGATGGGCCAAATATGGCTGCATTCCCATAATCATACTGACATCGGTGGAGAAAGATGCAGGCCGTCGTCGCTACGAACTTGATACCGGCTTACAACTCATGGTCAGTGACTACATAGAGAAGCCGATCGATCCGCCTGCTTTGCTGACGAAAGTAAGAACTTACCTCAATCTGCAAAAGACTTTAACGCGACTCTAGGGTCAGCCCGAGGAATTTGAAGCTTTCGCCCGGCTTACGGGCAAAATCGAGTGAATAGTCGGTATCTTTAACATACCAGTTAAGGAAGTAGGTGTTCTCGTCGACCAGGGTTGGCTTTCCGGCGGCGGCAATTTTTTTCTTTATCGCCGGGGTGAACATTCTGTCATAGTTCTTCAGAAAGTCTTCCCTTGTCTTGACCTGAAGATTTTCATTCTCCTCCCAGGTGAAGTTTGGAAAATCGATCATACTCGCCATCTTTTCCTTATCATCGCTAACGAGTGCCTTTTGAAAATCCTTAAAAAAAAGGCCAAAGCTTCCATCCTTCTGGGCAGGGCCGGCAGCATACGCAAAGGCTCCAACGGAAGCGAAAAATAATAACAAAATAATGAGAACCCGCTTCCCTGTCATTCTTCCTCCACCTTCAGTTTTCGTTTTAGAACAGATAAGCATCTAATTTGAATGCCGCTATTCATTGGTTTTCTCAGGCTCACAAACATACTATACCAGAGGAAGGGCAATTAGACGCTTTTAAAATTGTTGGAGAATGCAGAACGGCGCCGTGAATCGTGGATAGAAAGAACAAAAAACGCCAGGTCATCACGAAGCTTTTCTGCTTCTGGTGAAGGCGTGTCCGTAAATAAAACTTTCGCGCTTCGACGCCACCTCGGTAAAAACACGGACCGAAAGCCCCAACTGGGCCTCGCAGGCCGGAGTCGGGGCTTCGACTTTAGTGCCTGTAACCAGAGCATTCTCCTGTCTGGGGAAATCTATATTTTGCTGAAAACCGTACTGAACTGCTGACGGAGGTCTCGTTTCAGCATCTTGCCGCTTGGATTCTTGGGAATGCTTTCAGCTATCAAGATCTTTTTCGGAACTTTATACGCGGCTAGAAGTTCCTTACAGTGGTCCAGGATCTCTTCCTCAGCAAAGGTTTCATTTTCTCTTGGCACAACCACCGCTACTACCGCTTCTGTCCAGTAATCATGAGGGACCCCGATTACCGCGGCCTCAGCTACTTTCCTGTGCTTAAAAATTGCCTCCTCGACTTCCTGGGAGCTGACGTTTTCTCCACCGGTCTTTATGATATCTTTTTTACGGTCCACAAAGTAAATGTTGCCATCCTCATCCATCCGGGCCAGGTCGCCCGTATGCAGCCACCCGCCTTCGAATGCCCCCTCCGTACGATCTGCGTCCTTGTAGTAGCCCAGCATCACTGCCGGGCCGCGAACAACGATTTCTCCTGTCTGCCATCGAGGGACCTCATTGTCGAATTCATCGACAATTTTCATTTCCAGTGGAGTGTGCGGTTTTCCGATGGATTGCGGTTTAGTCGAGTCCGGGTTGCTGGCGCCCAGCGGCGACAGCTCGGTCATACCGTAATAATTGATCCATGTGGCCCGCGGCAATATCTCTTTGCAGCGCTGCAGGGTTGCCGATGGGATGGGCGCCCCGAATGTGAAGGCCACCCTGACTGACGTAAGGTCCCTTGCAGAAGTTCTTGCAGTTTGAACCATTGCCATATAGACGGTTGATGGGAAACTGACAAATGTTACCCTTTCCTTTTCAATCAAGTCGATAATTTCGCTGATTTCAGGCTTGTACATCAAAACGACGGTACCGCCAAACGCCAGGGTAGGCAAAGACTGATAGGCCAGGGCAGCTACGTGGTAAAGCGGAGTGGAGACCAGAAAAATATCATCGTAACGCAGACCCACATCCACTGCAATGCTCAAAAGCACGGAATAGTAGTTCAGGTGGGTGCCCATCACCCCTTTGGGAGAAGACTCGGTTCCACTGGTATAGAGGAGGGCGGCCATGTCGTCTCCGTTGATACTTACCTCGGGCTCACTGTCCGGGTATGCATCCGTGAGCAAACTGTCAAAGTCCACCCAGTCTCCTGGGAAGGGGTTTCCGGTCAGATTGATGTAGATGAAGGTTTTAATCTTTTTCAAGTCAGCCTGTGCGCAAATCGGCGCCAAGATATCCTCAACGAAGAAGAATTCGGCCCCGGAATGGTTGACTATGTACTCGATTTCTCTTTCCCGAAGGGCGAAATTCAGGGGAGTAATGACCGCCCCTATTTTAGCCAGACCTAAGAAACAGATCAGGAACTGCGGGCAATTGTGAGACATGATGGCCACCCTGTCCCCAGGCTGCACGCCCGCTCGGGCCATTGCGTGGGCAAAACGGTTAACTTTCTGATTCAGTTCACGGTAGGTCCACCTTAGGTTTCGAAAAACCAACGCTGTTTTATCCGGATACCGGAGAGCCGAACGTTTCAAAAAATCGCCCACAGCCACTCGGCGCATGAGGTTTATTGACAGTTGCGACATACTCGATCCTCCTTGTTTTAGAGGCTCGTTCATACGTTGCCTCTAAGATTAATGAAGTCCCTCCAGCGACTCGCCGAGAGGATTGGACCCTAAAAGAACACCGCCATCGATCACAATCTCCGCACCCGTTGTGTAGGCGGAGGCGTCCGAAGCAAAATAGATGGCGGCGCCGGCGATATCGTCGGGAATGCCCATACGACCCATCGGCACCCGCTTTTCCAGTTGTTCCTTCGCTTTTTTGGCTTCCTCGGGGCTAAGCTGGAACCAGTGAGAATTCATCATCTTGGTGACTATGGGGCCGGGGGCGATGGCGTTTACCTGGATGTTGAAGGGCGCGAGTTCGACGGTAAAGGCCTTAGTGATCATACGCACACCCGCCTTGGAGATCGAATACACACTGACCATGGGCTCCGGCTTGTGGCCGTCGATGGATGCGATATTTATGATTTTCCCGCCGCCCTGTTTTTTCATAATTTTGGCCACCGCCTGGCTCACAAAGTAAACACCCCTCAGGTTCAGATTCATAATGGTTTCCCAGAGGCGTTCGTCCGATTCGAGAACAGTCCCCATGGACGGGCTGGCCCCGGCATTATTGACCAGGATGTCAATCCTGCCGTATTTATCCATGACTGCATTTATAACTCTATGAATTTCATCCAACTTGCCCAGATGACCGGGGATGACGAGAACTTCACCACCGAAAGCTCTAATTTCTTCAGCAGTGGCTTCAAGATCCGGGGCCTTGCGGCTGGTGATAACAACCTTGGCGCCGGCTTTGGCAAAGCCGAAGGCGATGCCCTGACCGATGCCGCGACCGCCACCGGTAACCAGAGCAACTTTGTCTTTTAAGGCAAAATTTGACATTTCAAACATAATTTAGAACCTCTTTGTGAATGAGACTGTTAGCATCAGATTGGATTAGAGTTATCAATCGCTGTCACTGCCCTAATGCAACACTAATTGGTTTAAGGTTCCTATGTGTTAGATATATCTTCTATCCTTTTTGCAGCAATTCTCTCGAATACGATCAAACGGCGGGCGAGACAATTTTTGTTGTTTCCCTGACCGGTCTCTTGATAAGAATGCACAGCGTTATACTCACGAGGAGAAATACTCCGGACATGTAGAAAGCATAGTCAAGCGATCCGTAGGTGTCCTTTATGAAGGCTGCGATTTGCGGCACGAAAAAGCATAACCCGCTTAAAGCGAAGACAAGTCCGTAATTCAAGCCCAGGTTCTTCTGGCCGAAATAATCGGCGGTGATGGCGGGCATAATGGCCAGTTGGCCGCCGAATTGCCAGCAGGCGATGGCGACCGTCAGGAAAAGAACGAAAACATTTCCGGATCCAATGATGAAGGGCAAAAGGAAAAGGCAGATGCTGCATAACGCGGCGTTTAGAATAAAGGAGTTCTTTCTGCCGATTTTATCCGAATAGAAGCCGGTGCCGACACGGCCGCACAGGTTCATGACGGCCGCAAACGAAGCTATTACCCATGCATTGGCTTTCAAAAAGGGAATGCCGGCGGCGGTCTTGGCCAGCATGGGGACGGTGTTGACGATGACCAGCAAACCGGCCTGGGCGCCGAAGGTACTTATAATGACCAGAACCATATACTGCCAGGTTTTCATCATTTCCGAAGCCGTCCAGTTATCTGAGGTTGCCTGGGCTACCGCGGCGGCGGCGGCTTTGGCTTTGGCCGGAGGCGCGGGCGGCACATATCCCTGTGGGGGCGTATAGAGAAGTCTTCCCGCCACTATTGTCACTATGCAGAACAATATTCCGATAATATAGAAAGCGGAGCTGATTCCATAGGCTTTCATCAAAAAAGCGGTCAGACCGGAAAGATAGATTGCGGCCGCCCCAAATCCACCCACGACCAGGCCTACGACCATGCCGCGTTTATGCGGCCCGAACCATTTGACCACAGCGGGAATTGGGCCGGAGTAGCCTATCCCCATCCCTATGCCGCAAAAGAACCCGAAACCGATAACCAGCCCCACATAACTGCGCATGAGGCCGCATACGATACATCCGAGCGCCAGGGAAAGTCCGCCCACTGTTACGCTCATTCTGGGGCCGAATTTGTCTTGAATTCGCCCGCCGGGAATCATGAATGCACAGAACACGAACCCGCAGATGCAGTACGCCCATGTGGTCTGGGCATCGGACATGTAGGTCCAGCCGGCATTTACTCCCCCGAGGAGAGACCCTACAGCGTGGTCCTTGTTTGCCAGCAGCGCGGCTTTGAAAACAGTCCAGGCATAGAGGACACCAAGGCAAAGATTGATGGAAATACCCGCCAGGACGGTAATCCATCCTTTAGCGGGCACCTTTTCCCACAGAACTGCTGCTGAACCTGTTTTGCTTTGAGGCGAGTTACTCAGCATCTCTTTCTCCTTCGCTCAGCTAAATGAATCAACTTGACAATCTGCACATGACGAACTGCACTTTGTAAATTGGATTACAAAGGCAAAGGCTGCTTCAGCAACCCTTTTCTGATCTCTTTTTTGTCAATTTTGCCCACGGTGGTCTTTAGAATCTCGTCTACCACCACGATCCTGTCGGGGATGGCCCACCTGGAAATGACACCGCCATCGACAAAAGTCTGGAAAAACGATTTCAATTCTTCTTCCGAAACGTTTCCGGCAAGCTCTGCTGTCAGCGTAACCAACGCATAGGGGCGCTCGCCCCATTTATCATCGGCAACTCCGACAACCGCCGCTCCGTTTACCGCCGGGTGCTGCATCAAAATGTCCTCGATTTGAAGAGAAGAAAGCCATTCTCCGCCTGATTTGATCACGTCCTTGATCCGGTCGGTTATCTGGAGATAGCCTTCCTCATCGATCCACCCAACATCACCGGTGTGCATCCAGCCGCCGGTCCACAGCTCCTCCGAGCGCTCCGTTTCCTTCAGGTAGCCTTGCGTAAGCCAGGGGGCCCTTACTACGATCTCTCCAACGCTGGCGCCGTCATAAGGAACTTCCTGCCCCTGAGGATCTACTATCCGCAAATCGACAAGTGGAAGAGGAAGTCCGGTGCGGCAACGGATGTCGATTTTTTTATCCTCGTCCCATTCGAACATGTGACGTTTAAAAGCAGTAACTGTGAGCGTCGGACCGCTTTCAGACATCCCGAAGCCGCCATAAATATTTATGCCCTTTTTCAGGACGGCTGCGCACAGCCCTTTTGGAAGCAAAGAGCCGCCTATAATGAGCTTCCATCCGGCAAGATCCACTTTGTCCCAGACCGGGCTGTCGAGCAGCATCTGTACGATCGTGGGAACGCAGTGGGTAATTGTCACGTGCTCCTTTGCAACAAGCTCCAGGATATCATCCGGTACGTAGCGCCCCGGATACACGTGTTTACAGCCCAGCAAAGCAGCTATGTAAGGATATGTCCATCCGTGGACGTGAAACATCGGCGTAAGCGGCATGTAAACATCACTCGAACAGAAGCCGGCGCGGCCCGATTGAAAAGCCATATTCGTCGAGTTTGCCATGGTTTGCAGGACCAGTTGGCGATGACTGAAGTAGACACCCTTGGGCGCGCCGGTGGTTCCAGTGGTGTAAAATACGGTGGCCAGGGAGTTTTCGTCGAAATCCGGGAATTCATAATCGCTTGGGCTTTTCTCAAGAAGCGCCTCGTATTCTCCCGATATCTCGAGACTCGTTTCGGGTGCCGGTCCCTCATCGCAAAGAACAATGATCCTTTTTACCGTGGTGATTTCACCCCGGATTTTTTCCACAACTGGAAGAAAATCGGAATGCACAAGAAGCGCATCGTCTTCGGTGTGGTTGATGGTGTAGAGAATTTGCTCGGGAGAAAGCCGCCAGTTCACCGTATGAAGGACGGCGCCCATCATCGGGATTGCGAAAAAATACTCCAGGTACCTGTGGCAGTCATAGTCCATCACTCCCACAGTTTCGCCTTCTTTTATCCCGAGTTCTTTCAAGACATTGGCAAACTGACCGATTCGTTTGTTGAGCGTCCTGTAGTCGTAGCGCTTGATATCTTTGTATACTATTTCGTTGCCCGGAGCGATTCTTAGCGGAGTGTGGAGAATATTTTTGATTAGAAGGGGTAAATCATGGGCCGACGGGGTCCGGTCGATCAGCCTGGTTGCCATAGTCTATCCTTTCTGTTCGGGTAAGGGTGAGCCACGATCACGCGAAGACGCGAACAGGATTTGACAACGAGAAGATCGGCCATGGCTTAGCCATCGCACAGTTGGCCGGAAGTTTTGGAAGTGCGGTCGAATGGACTATTCACTTGATTGAGACGTCGCTTTACGGTTCGCGGCTTTGCGTTTTTGCATGAGAAGCCGCCTTGCGAAGCCGTAAAGACTTCTTGATGCACCTTCGCGCTATATCGTGAGCTAATAAACGGGACTAAGACGATGCGAAATCGTCTGCAGGTTGGAGCAATGGATCATGCCGGGATTAATTGTCCAGCTAACTGTTTGAAATTTCAAATGTTATCGTTCTTAAATAGAGTGGCGGAGCATTGACAGGATTTTAGCAAAAAATGAAAGGAGAAGGCGGGAGCGACCATGAAGTCCCGCCCCGTGTGTACTCGTGTATTCTGAATCGGACATGATCAAATGAGGAAGTTTTCATTATTTGAAGACAAGGAAAGAAGCAGTTCGATCCGCGCTTCCAGCCTGCCAACCGCCTTCATGATGCTGTTTCTCAGGGAGATCATCTCGCTTTGCATGCGGGATGAGAAAGTCTTGTCTGCTATGTTTGAAAGGTTTACTCGAACGTTATACGTGGAGCCTATCGCTGCTGCCCGGATCAACTGGACTGCAACCGCCGCATCGCACAGGCAGTTCGGGTTGCCTTTCTCGATTGCCTCTTCAACAAAGTCTGTGAGCTTTACGATAGTCCGCAGTGTCTCCATCGGGATGATAGCGGCCCGTTTCAGGGCCGCCTCGATGCTCTCCCTGCGGGCCTCTTTCTGTGCTTCGCTTGCCTGAACCAGTCTAAAAGCGGATAACACCCCATCGTAAGCTTCAGCATCTTGCTCTGTCAGTTCAAGTAAACGAGAGACTAGATCGCCCACCGCGCGATCGAGTTGCTGCATCTCTGCCCACACCTTCCGGTACTTCTTCTTACCCAGAGTAAGGTGCGCCACCATAAGACAAAGGGCTGCGCTCAAGCTGCACGCAAGAGCACACACACTGCCGCCCCCGGGGGTGGGGGAACCGTCAGCCACCCTTTGTACATAGTCTTTTACCGATAAGCCGGTCAATTTCATGCGTCCACCTCGTTCTTTGCGGCCCTATCGAAAGAGTCATAGCGATCAACTGACAATGTTAAGCCTGACGGCTGATATTTACAAACAAGACGGTCTTTTCCATCGGGGAGGTTTTCGGCATGAAATCCGCACTCGGGCGCAGTCCGCACACCTATTATTTAGCGTTTGACTGATTATTACGTGTACTTACGTTAAGCGTAGAAGTCGTTATCACAGGGACTAACAATCGAGTCAGGGAGCCTGGAAATGGCAAATACACAGAAAACGGCAATCGTGACCGGAGCTTCACAGGGGATCGGCGCGGGAATCGTGAAAGGGTTTGTCGAACGGGATTACAACGTGGTAGCCAATTCCCTGAAAATGACCCAATCGACCGAAATCGCGTCTTCCGACCGCGTCGCCCTGGTTGACGGCGACATCGGTGAGCCGGCAACTGCCGCCAGGATCGTCGGGACGGCGCTGTCTCACTTCAAGTCGATCGACGTACTGGTCAATAACGCCGGCATCTTCTTCACCAAGCCGTTCACGGACTACACCGCCGAGGACTTAAAGTCGCTCGTCGCGACCAATGTCGGGGGCTTCCTGTACGTCACCCAACTGGTGGTCAAGCAGATGATGGAGCAGAAGACCGGCGGGAGCGTCGTGACCATAACCGCAGCGCTTGCAGCAAATCCTATCGCCGGTGTGACGGCCTCAGTGCCAATGATGACGAAGGGTGGCCTCGATACGATTACAAAGCACCTGGCGATTGAGTATGCGAAGGACGGGATTCGCTTCAACGCCGTCGCCCCTGGCGTCGTCGATACGCCGCTTCACAAAAATGAACCCAAAGAAGCTCTTCAATCACTCAACCCGATGGGCGTCCTTTCGATCGTTAAAGACATCGTGGACGCGGTCATCTATTTGGTTGAAGCAAGCACTGTTACCGGAGAAATCCTGAACGTGGATGGCGGTGCTCATATGGGCCGCTGGTAATTGACAGGAGCGCCCGGGGTTACGGGTTATGCATTACTGAGGCTTTAGGGTTTTCCAACCGATCGCTCTTCACTGATCACCGATATATTGTTAGTTAGGAGCGGCTACCAGATATAGTCAATAACTACTTCGGCGATCCAATTGTTAAAGTTGTGTGACATTTCAGCAGCGGAATAGTGACAATGCGCTTCTTAATGATTTTGTTTAGTGGCGAATCAATTATGCACAGTCCCAATGCCTTAGCTCGAATTCAGTCATGCCCATGAATCGGCATGTTCACCTGCAGCGTCAAGAATACGAAGTTGCGCCAATATGAATCCTCGCTTCCTTCCTTTGGAGAAAAGAGGTTTGCCATGGTCGAAAAAAGAGCACAAAGCTTGGGAAAAAAGGAGAAAGAAATGAGTCATGAAGAAGTGGCCAAGACTAGCGTCGGAGAAACGATGGGCAAGGCCGGAACGAGTGTAAAAGAGGGAATCGTCAGTGGACTGAAGGGTATCAATGAAATCGAAACCCAGATGATGGGCCTGGTCAGGAATACTGTTTCCGAGACCCTCAAAGTAACGGGTTCGGTGGTCGGCGAAACGCTTGCCGTTACAAAAGAAGTGCTGCAAGGGGCCGTCAAAGCGGCGGAGGAAGTTGGAACGGGGCTTCTGTTGAGCACGAAGAGCGTGGCCAAAGGGATCGTCATGGGGGTAAGTGATGTTGGGGGTGACGTACTGGGTGCGGCAAAGCAGGTGATAAGGGGTACGGTTAACGGAGCTGCGGAGGTTGGAGCAGACATTGGGCAGATCGCAAGGCGGGCGGTGGACGGAATCCTTGAAGCCGCAAAAGAGACGGGCCCAAATGTTGGAGATGTCGCGAAAGTGACTCTGAATGGGGCCGTCGAAGCAGCCGGAAGCATTGGGAATACTGCGGTTAAGGCCGTCAGGGACGTGCTTGTGAGCGTGGTCGGCGGCGTCAAGGAAATTGCCTGCACGGTTCTCCCAAAAGGCAGTCCGAATCGGTAGATAACGGCACGAGGCTGAGCGCTCGCCGACTGGGCGCCCGATCGTGCCTGGGGCGCTCACCGGCTCATTAACAGGAAATGTCCAAGTATACTTCAATTCCGTTGACAGCGGCCGGTGAAAGCCTCGCTCATTGCTTTGGAATTATGGCAGCATGTTCGTTTTGAGAGGTGCAGGTATGAAAAGAAAAGGTTGGTCTTTCAGAGGGAGTGGCGGAAAAGCTTTCGCGGTGGATAACAACAGGCTGAATGTCTTTCGGATATTCTCGAACCATGTTTGGGAAGTTAAAGACGCGTGGGTCCGCACCACTATCCGCTTGGGAAGCGACGAAATATCCGATGAAAAGGCTTGCACGATTTCCCGGTTCGAGGGCGATTTGGAATCCACGCTAAACTCCGCGTCGTATTCGGGATCGGTGAATGCGAAGGAGGAAGCCCCAAAAGATTGAGTGACCCGTATTCTTGTATTCACGTGTTGATTCGACCCAAACATTTCAACAGCCATTGTGTCACCCGGCGATAGTCCTCCGCCCCATTTGAATAAGGCGCATACAGGGTTATCGGCTGTTCGCGGCCGGGTGCTTCTGCCAGCGCCACATTCTCACGGACGAATGGAGCTACCTTGCCGGGGAATCGTCTCTCCAGATCGGCCATGATTTCCCTGTGGACCCGACGCCTCGGGTTTGCGCGGCACGCGATTACCCCCAGAATCTCGAGCCGGTGACTTTCCCGGCGCATTGAATCGAGCGTGTCGAGCATTTGGTCCAGTCCGTTAAGCGCAAGGCGGTTGGTTTCAATTGGAATGACTACATGCCGGCTCACCCTGAGAGCGCTCATGGTGAGGATTCCGGGACCCGGAGGGCAATCGATTATGACCAGTTCCCAATCGCCTTGAGTCCGCGCAAGGCATCGAGCCAGTAGTTCAGCACCGAGCACCCCGCTAAACCTCTGTGCTGCCTCTGAAAGTGCGGGACCGGAAGGAATAAGATCGATCCCTCCCACTCGGGTTGGGAGCACAGGCGCCGCAACGGTTCTCTCCATGGCCTGCAAAAATCCCATCCCCTTGTCCTTCACCCCGAAATGCAAGCTGGCGCTTCCCTGAGGGTCAATGTCGATGAGCAGCACCTTCTTGCCCATTTCTGCAAGGACCGATGCAACGTTCACCGCCGACGTAGTTTTGCCGACTCCACCTTTGTGGTTGGCGAATGCGATCGCTGGCTTCATGCTTTGACTCCCGGCACGCTGAGAAAGGGTATTGGCTGTGAAATCAAGACCAGTTGTTGATTATTGCATAAATTTGGAGTCGGCAGGGCTGGATTCGTATCGACAGTTGCCTGTCTGATAAGAATAAAGGCTAATTGCATAGCCTTCCGGGCGTTCCACGAGCTTTTTCGAGCGGAACTCCACTCCAAAAGGTGGTTCGGACACATTGCGAACAACCGATGTCATCATTGCGATGTAAGAGTGTGTCATCATTAATCTTTTCCTTTGCCATGGAAACTCCTGCGGAACATCATGGAAACACTTGACTGCGTGTTTCCATGAGGGACGGGTAATGTGAGTTCCGTTCGATATTCGTTTTTCATCCGCCATGGAAACAGATGGAAACACCAAGGGTTTTGAGGCCAGGTGTTTCCATCGATAAGGAGTTGTGATTGCAAGGTTTTTTGTGTTGCATGGAAACATCTTGGAAACAGCATGGCAAAAGTAAAAAGGCAAAAGGCAAAAGTAAAAAGGCAAAAGTAAAAAGGCAAAAGTGAGAAACAAAAAAGATGGTGTTCCATAAAGACCTCTCAAGTACAGCGAGCCGTGAACTGCGAGAAGAAAAAACTGCGGGCGCCCCGAAAGGACGGGAACACCGCCCTCACAAAGATCGGGCGCGGACTATACGCGTCGCATCAGGTCACGCTTATAGCGGGAGACCCGAAACGCAGTGAGGGTCCGCCAGGAAAAGTTTTGCCGCGCAGCCCTCACCCCGGCCATCTCGCAAGCATCCGCCGACGGGTAGGGCAGGGGTGGGATAGACGGACTTTCCGTGTGCCCGGGGACTGTTACGAAAAGTTGGCGGTGGGACCGCCTGCCGGGGTTGCCAAGCCCACACGAGAAACTTTCCATGGTTTCAGGGTGTCCCAATGGGACATGAGCAACTGGTTCGAAAAGTTCATCGCGGGCATGGCCCTGCACCTCAGCCCTACAAAAATGTTGCGTCTTTTCATGGTTTCAGGGTGTCCCAAAGGGACGTGACTTACTATCTCGAACATTATACTTCATTAGCAGATGTTAGTCACGCTTTTTATTGAAGCTCTTGGCGGCAGGAGCCACAGTGAGTTTCCGGGCTTCGATCCTGGAAACCTATGTACAACGCTACGCAATGTAGCACCTGAAATACAAACCAAATCGTCAATTTACCAGAGGTCAGCAGGAATACAGAAGGACGCGAAGGCGCGATCCTTTTCATGGTTTGCCGGTGTCCTTTTGGCTCAGGTGACATTGTTTCACCACGAAGAAAACGAAGAAACGCGCGAAGAAACGAAACGAGATAAAAAGCCAAATACAAAGGGCGATTCGTCCCGGTTATAAGAATTTTTTATTCATACTCGCCCAGTTACTCCGCGCTTACCCGCATGGTGCGTTTCGCCGAGCTATTTCCCGAAGAGCGAATTGTTGTATCACTGACACAAGTATTGAGCTGGACCCATATCCTTGCGCTACTCCCTCTCAAAGACCACCTAGCCCGCGATTTCTACGCCGAAATGTGCCGCGTCGAACGTTGGAGCGTGCGCACCCTGCGGCAGAAGATCGGCGGAATGCTGTTTGAACGCACAAAAACAGCGAGGAACTGATACGGCAGGAACTGGCAGCCCTACGGGATGACGGGCGGATGACACCGGAACTGGTCTTTAGAGACCCATACCTGCTTGATTTCCTCGGGCTGTCCGGGGGCTACAGCGAAAGAGACTTGGAGGCAGCGATCTTGCGGGAAATGGAGCGTTTTCTGCTTGAGCTGGGAAGCGGCTTTAGCTTTGTTGCACGGCAGAAGCGGATGAGCATCGGCAGAGACGATTTCTACCTTGACCTTCTCTTTTATCATCGCCTGCTTCGACGCCTGGTTGCGATAGAGTTAAAGCTGGAAGCCTTTCAGCCTGCCCACACCGGTCAGATGGAGCTGTACTTGCGCTGGTTGGACAAACACGAGCGGGCGCCGGGCGAAGAATCGCCCATCGGCCTCATCCTCTGCGCCGGGGCCGATGCCGAGCAGGTAGAACTGCTGCAACTCGATGAGAAGTCGATCCGGATCGCCGAATACCTGACCGAACTCCCGCCGGTTGAACTGCTTCGCGAGCGGCTGCATCGCGCCATTACCGCTGCACGGGAACAGGCAGTGCTTCGGGAAAGCAGGGCAGGGGCTTAAGAGGGTGACGATAAGGACCTCGCCGGCGATCCGCGTTGTTGCCAAAACACATAGCGACAGGCAAACGGGGATCGCTGCGAGGACCTAGAGCTTTTTGTCACGACGAAAATTGAGAAATAATAGCTAATTGCCGTATCCCTTTACGGCTTGGATGGCAAAAGATTGCATCTTGGAAAACAAGGGATGGCGCACTAAGCTTCTTGACTTTGAGCCACATGGTAGGTACTATTATGCCATATGGCAAACGGGGAGATTGTTCCTGCAGGACTAAGGAGGTCGCTATGCCTGATGAGCCTAAATTGAAAAGGAATATTAAACCAAAATCGGCTGCGCTGCACAAGGTACCGTCCAGCAGGAAAGGACGATTCAGAAACTCCTACATACGACTGCTAGGCCTTGAAGTTGGGCAGACTCCCGCATTGCTCAAGCGCATTAAGGAGGGCCTTGGCTACAATTCATGGGAAAGCTTCATTCGAAACACCTACTTACGGAAAGAGGATGCTACCAACCTTGTGCAAATCAGTTCGAGGACGCTCGCCAGGCGGAAAGAAGAAGGGCGACTCCATCCTGACGAATCCGATCGATTGATCCGCGCGGCACGAATATTTGGGTTAACCTCGGAGTTGTTTGATGGCGATGTCGACTCTGCGCGCAAATGGCTTACGGCGGCGCAGCCTGCCCTCGGCGGATCAACGCCGATTGAGTATGCATCTACCGAGGTTGGAGCAAGGGAGGTGGAATCGCTGATTGGGCGGCTTGAGCACGGGATTCCCTCGTAATGCCTCTGGCTTGGCGCATAGCGAAGAAGAAGCATGCGACAAACCCCTTTGATGGTGAGGGTGCACGTCTGTATGGGAGTCGGTGGTCAACTCCAGGCACACTCGTGGCATTCGCTTCAGAATCCCTCTCGCTAGCGACGCTTGAGGTTGTGGTCCATCTTCAGAACAGTTCTCCTCTGGCAAGCTATGTGGTATTCACCGTCGAGTTTTCTGAAAGACTGGTTCAGGATCACGGTTCGTTACCAAAGAATTGGCGGAGTTATCCCGCACCGCCCGAAACCCAAGAGATGGGCGATGTTTGGGTAAACAGCAATTCAAGTGTTCTGCTTCGAGTCCCCAGCGTCATTGTGGTGCATGAGTACAATTTCTTGATTAACCCTATGCATCATGATTTCCCAAAGCTGATAATCAGCGGCCCCATGCCTCTCGATATCGATGCCAGAGTTTTTGAAGCCAGGAAATAATAGCCGGCCCACGCTTCGCGAGTGAACGGTGAAGAGTGAAGAGTGATGAGGGCGGTGAGGGGTGAAGAGTGAAGGGTGAAGGGGAAAAGCGTGTCGGTGAAGGCCGTCCATAGGCGCCAACAGAAACGGCAACCAGAAGCGGTAAAAAGGGGGTGAAGGTTTCCAGTCGAGTCTTTATACGAATTCGCGTTCAAGCGCTCACTGCGTTGGCTTCGTCGTCGGCTCCTCGACGTACCATGGCGTACGCCTGCGCGTCGCCTCCTCCTCGCCGCCTTGTGAATCATCTTGACCGCAAGTCCGTATTAGCCGAACCCTGAGGACACCTCACGGCGGCCACCAGTCAAGCTCAGGCAGCGCGATTGCCTGGAAGCATTAAGGCAATGGCGATCAAAATTTTCCCATCTTCTCGCATTATCCCCGACCTGTGGTCAAAGGAGCGGTCGCCTTTATAGTGGCCATTCCAGGGCCAAAAATCACGTTTTAAGACTCTAAAATGGCCGATTCCGACCACTCTTTCGTTGAGGGATAACGCTTTAGCGCGGCCCGACCCGATGGAAAGGCGCTATATTGAATGTGGCGGCGGACAGAGCGGCCGGGCTAAACCCCGGCCGCATTCCAGGGATCACCGCGAATTCCCGAAAGCTTTGATGCACGCCTTCTTGCCGTTGGGAACACAACCGGTTGCCTGGTTTTCCGGCGGAGGGGCAAGATCGGTCCAATTTTTTCCATCAGACGATATGTAGCTCTGACCGCTGTTGGCGCAGGAACCGCCCGAAATGATCGTGGAAGTGTCGTAGTCGTCGTATGCACTGGTATCTTCGACGGCTATCGGGTACTGGTAGCCGGAAGGGTCCTGAACCAGCACTACCACCGAGAAGTTCGTACCCGCCGTAACGCTCACGGGATGGGGAAGCTTAATCGTGTTATATCCTGCATACTGTAATGTACCGCTAAGACCTGAGCCGCCCAAAAGAGGCGTTCCGCCCACCGGATTAACAACCGCGGCATATGTGACGCCGCTGGTCGGAACGTTATCATAAATCTGCAATGTATAACTCGTGTTTGGATTATACGCGTAGAAACTGACGGCTCCGATTTTTTGCCCCTGGGGGTTGGCCCTGAACACATTTGCCGCATACGCCGAACTGCTGCCAAGCCCTAAACTGTTTGTCCAGCCCAGATGGTCCACCTGATATATCCATTTGTAATTCGTTGAAGGTTCCGCAGTGTAGACGTAACCAACCGGGGAAAGACTCTGATCGTGATAGGACAACCAGAAATAGCCTCCTTCGCCAAATCCCGCTCCCCAGCTGTTTTTTACAAGGTAGGCGCCGTTCACAGGATTGCCGTGGCTGTCCGTCGGGGGAGTCGAAAAATTGGAGGCAGAATAGTTGTCGTCCCACCCGATAATTGCAACGTCGTGAGTGACGGCATTATTAACAGGGGCATAATAGCTGAAGGTTTGCAGATTGTAGTAATTCCAATTCCAGCTGAGGGCAACGGCTACAGCGCCGTAATTCATGAGCGCCGATTTTATCTCTTGCGTGTAGTCAGCCCCCGCGTGGATAACGTAAATGTTCTGGACATGGGCAGTCCCCCAAGCGCTTGAAACGGAAGTCGGGGAAGGTGAGGTCGGGTCCAGATGCTGATATGGGTACGAGTTCTGAGCGAGGACCCCCTGCCTTGCCAGTACCGCCATCACCATTTCCTGGTAGCCGCCATCGCACGAATGGAAATCGAAACCATGCGTATCTATAATCAATTCCTCCGAAAAGTTGGACTCAACCGAGGGCATGAGATTGGACTCAACCGAAGCAATCGCAGAAAAAGCCCAAGAACTGGCACATACGCCCTGGTCCTTTACCGGAGTGACTTTCCCATAGGTACGAAGGTCGTAAGAATCAGGTGGGTCAGAGCATTTTGGCGTTGGGTGAGGAGTATTCTTCTTCATCTTCGAATGATCGATCCGGGATGGTATGCTCCCCTGCGTCCGGCTCTCGGGAGCGTGCGTTAGCTGCGCCGCAGGAACGGCGCATTTCTTTTTCTCCGCAAGATATTGCAAATACACGGGATTTAACGGCGCAGCCTTGATTTGTTGTGCCGCCTTCGCTACGGTGGCTGACAAAAGAAAACTCAGGGCGATCAGTACAACCAATCCCGCCCGAGACGGTTTAAACCCGTAGAAAAACCATGTGCTGTCTTTTCTCATAAAACGCCTCCCCCCTGCTTTGATAGTCGTTTCATAGACCCAGCCAGCTGGTATAATTCACCAAATTGACCCCACGAATTACCGGCCCCCACCATGGAGTCATGTTTTGCCTCAAAAAATTGTGTCCCCCAACCCAATTCCCAACGAACCCATAATATTTCTCAATCGAATATGCAACTGAAATACCCTGCCCGGAAAATATTCTTACCATGGTGCTGAAAAGGTTACAGAAAGGACGGTTCGTACAAAAAAGACCAGAGATTCCATTCTGATCCAGCCCTCCTGCTACCCCGCAAATGTAACGGCAATCCAGTGTTTGCGCCGATTTTGACAAATTCTCGGGATTCTCTCGCTTGTGCTTGTTTTTAAGCTTTTGTTGGGGCATAATCGCCGCCAATCGATAGGGGGGATCTTCCAAACCATCTACTCTCAGTTGCTTGACAGAAATAAACGATGCTGCTTCTTTGACTCGCAGTAAGAGGAGTTGGAGCAGCTAAGTTCAGTTTTCATTATTGAGGAAGTGAAGGGATCATCGGTTTTTGCCGGGTCTGTTTTGATCCCGTTTTAAGTCGGGGGCGTTTAGATGAATGTATTAATCACGGGTGCAGCAGGTTTTATAGGATCTCATCTCGTCGAATACCACCTGAATAGAGGCGACTCGGTTCACGGAGTTGATAACCTCAGCACAGGCGCTTTGGAGAACATCCTTTCTTTCATGGAAGATCCCAATTTCCGTTTCGACGAAGCCGATATCCTTACCTGGTCTGAGTTGGAGAACGCCGTCTACTGGGCCGACCGGATTTACAATATGGCCGCAGTGGTTGGAGTTTTCAAAGTGCTGGAAGACCCTGTAAGTGTTATGAAAACCAACATCTCGGGATGCGAACGGGTGCTGAGATATTCATTGAAAAACCCTTCGAACCCTCAAATCGTTTTGGCATCGAGTTCTGAAGTGTATGGAAGCAACGAGGGAGCGCCGGACATTGACCACTGCAGAGAAGACCAACCCCTCCTGATACGCCTGGATGAGGGCCCTCGCTGGAATTACGTTGTGAGTAAAATGGCCGATGAGGCATTAGGAATGTCCTACGTACGCCAATTTCACAGGAATATTATCATAATCAGATTTTTCAATGTTATTGGCCCCCGGCAAACCGGGATCTACGGGATGGTTGTTCCGCGTTTCATAAGACAGGCTGCTTACGGGGAACCGATCAGCGTTTATGGGGATGGATCGCAATCGAGGAGCTTCTCTGACGTGCGGGATGTCGTCGTAGCGCTGGACCTGCTTGCCTCAAACCCCGCAAGCCTCGGTGAGATAGTAAATCTGGGCAAAAACAACAGCAGCATCTCGATCATAGAACTCGCCCATAGAATAAAGGAAATATGCCAAAGCGATTCGCCCATCGTTTATATTCCTTACGAGAAAGCGTACGGCTCCTCTTTCAGCAACATTCAGCACCGAAAGCCCAATATCCAGAAGCTCCTGAAATTAACCGGCATGAAATTCAAATGGTCTCTTGAAGCGACCCTCGATGACCTGTTCAGGCGAGAGACGAGCAAATCTTTCTCACAATTCGCCAAAGGGCAAGCAACATATGGCGACCATGCCTTACATTGTTTTGGGACCGACTAGCCTTGCCAGTATTATTGGGCTCATTCGCGGTCCGGACAAAACAATTCCCACTCCTAACGAAGACTGGCGCCAGGCAAAAGTAGATGTGGTTATCCCTGCTTTGAATGAAGAGCGCAATATCGGCCTGTGCCTTGCCTCCTTGATGCGGCAGACTTTACGTCCGCGCAATATCATCGTGGTAGACGACGGGAGCAAGGATAGAACTTCCGAAATCGCAAATTCATTCTGCCGGGTAAACGGCATCGACCTGATTTATATAAAAAGAAAAGGTCCTATCGGAAAAACGCCGACCATAAAACGGCAGGCAAGGGAATTCGATTCGGACGTCGAATTCATTCTGGATGGAGACACCATACTGGAATCTGCCGACTACATTGAAAGGACAGTTCAGGAATTATATCAGGGCATTGGAATAGCGAGCGCCTGCGGGGTTATCCTGCCTTTACGCGAGCGGGACAGAAAATCCATTTTTAAATTTGAAAGCATGCAGAGGCTCCTGAGAGCCATCCCGGATGCACCTTTCACATCTACAGACAGCCTTCTGTCCAGGCTCAGAAGAGGGGCGACCAATATCTACCGAGGCGCTCTCTATATGTTCCTGGAGCGATTTATATACCACGGACAGATGGTGCTCTGCGGCACAATCACCAATCCGGTTGGATGCGCGGTGGCCTACAGGCGAAAGTATATCGAGGACCTGTTCGAAAAGTATGAACCATTACTCGGAGACGATCTTACCAACTCGGAGGATATTTTCATCGGGTTTTCGCTGATAAATGAAGGATACCGGAACATCCAGGTACCCGATGTTTATGCCCGATCAGAGGAACCCGAAGCGTCCCGTTTGCCACGCCAGCTCTATCTTTGGTCCTCATCTTTTCTTCAGTGTTGCTATTACTTCGATTCGTTGCTCAGAAGCCCCTTAAGAGGGGTTAGTCGGATGTGGAAGCACATGCGTGACTCGAAGTCACCAAACCCGGCAACGGAAAAACGGCAAATCAGGGAGGCCTACCGGCAACCATTCGGCGAGCAGTTCACCAATGCCTATGGGCGACCCGCAGGGTGGGTTTTGTTCATTTCCGCGATTGAAAAAATTTCCTTCCCTACCGTTATGATTTTATTGATATTCTTCCAACGCTGGACGGTTTTGGGTATCACAATTGCCATCGAGTCGGCGCTGACTGCCTGCATTCTGGGAATTGTAGCCAAGGGCAATAGGCTGGAGTATGCTGCGAAGGGACTCCTGGCCACACCGATTCGTTATTTTGCCGCCCTCTGGGACCTCGTCACCATAACGCGTTTCGTTTCCGATCTGTGGATTTTCCATGACAGAAGCTGGAGAAAATAGGTGCGGACCGGTTCTGAGAGTCAGGTGGAAAGGTTGGATGATTATATGCCTTTTTGCTTCGGCTCTTCTTCTGCTGTCCGGCATGATCGGCACAGCAGGGGTCAAAGCTTCGTGCGTAGACATGAATGCCATGGTCCCGGACGAAGGACTCCGGTACGAGATGGCGGAAAAATGGCAGGATGCGATCGATCTTTACCGGTCGATTCTGCAAAACTCGCCCGAACGTGTGGACCTCAGATTGCGTATAGCCAATATAGAGGCCCATCTTGGCGATAAACCTGCTGCAGCTTTATCTCTAATGGAAGCTGCAGAGTTTTGCGCCGACGATCCCGGTCTTTTTGCCCGCGCATCTCATGCTTTTTCAGCGGCCAGCCTACCAAACCAGGCGCTGGAAGCAATCAAACGGGCCCTTGAAATCGAACCGGAAAATACAGAATACCTTCTTTCTCATGCCGAACTGGCATCCTGGAATGCGAAATACCCTGAGGCCGCCAAGAGTTATGAAAAGGTTTTGAAGCATGATCCGGCCAACAAGTCTGCCATGATCGGAATTGCCAGGCTGTGGTCATGGAGAGGAAACGCGGATAAGGCTGCAAAGGCTTATAGAAACTACCTTAAGAATTACCCCGACGACCCGGACGCTATTCTGGATGCCGCCAGGAATGAACTTTGGCGAGGAAATTCAACAGCGGCGATGCGACTCCTCGATGGATACCGGAACAAATTCGGGGAAACAGCGGCTTATCTGAAATTGGCTGCAAGGGTGCTTGCTTCCGCCAATCGCCCCAGCGTTGCATTAGGTTTGCTCTCGCGCCTCCCTCAGGATGAGGCGCGGGACTATGACGCCCTTTATGCTGAAGTTCTTGCTCTCTACTACGGCCACAGGCTTTCTGAGGCTTTTGACCTTCTCGACAAATTGTCCAAGATGGAAGGCCACGACAAAGAAACAAACGATCTCAAGTGCCTACTTCTCTATCCATATCTTTCCAATATCCAGGCAGGGGCCCGTTTCTATGCCGAATCGGACTCTTTGAAGATTGAAACTGTTTCAGTACTCGGCGCCTATTTCTTAAGCCCACTGACCCGCGTCTGTGGGGGTGAGAGGACCGACTTTCTCTGGGCCGACAGGAACAGCGGACTCGAAAGAATAGACGGCGGGCGAAGTTCGTGGCACATTTACGACTCCATTGGGGTCTCGCACTTGTTCTCACCTCAGATTGCAGTGGATATGGAGGCCGGTTCCGCGCTCGTACCCGGCGACGATATTTTCGCCTATCGGGTGGCTTCCCACTGGTTTCCGCTGGATGAGCTGAAGATCGATTTTCAGCGGCAGGTCGATTTCTTCCCTATCTCACCCAGAACTTTATCGGAGGACATAAGGATAGGCGAGAATGTAGCCCGTTTCAACTGGACCCCGAATTTACAAGACACCGTCGACGCCTTTTTCAGCTTTGACACTCTTTCAGACAATAATTCCAGGTGGCAGGCGGCAGTTGCGCCCCGCACGAGCGTTTGGAGGACACAGGCGCTCAACCTCGATCTGGGGTTGAGCGCCTGGTTGCTCTCCTATGACAAATCGCTTCAGGACGGATACTACGACCCCAAATTGTATCAGCGCTATCTGGCCACAAGCTTCTGGTACTGGAAAATAAGCGACAGAGACGGCCTGGGCGTGATTCTGGGATTGGGCGCACAAAAAGATGAACAGATGAGAGACTTTGAATTCGGAGGAAGTGTGGATGCGGAGGGCACATTTACCTTGTCCAGGGAATGGCTGCTCAAGATAAACGCAGGGGCCTTCCACAATGTGAGGACTATTGCGGGAGGGTTCGATGCCTTCCAGACCGGGGTTACAGTGACGAGAAGGTTTTAGAAGGGTTGCGTCGCTTTCAGCTAAAGAATATATGTGCTTATGACGTTACAGGTTTAGCTACGATCCGTTGGCACTGTGTTCACTTGGCAATTCCCACCCCCTGCTTGCTACGCCGTATTTCTTGTCTTCCTCCCTGTCCACGGCTTCTGCCTTCCGGAAGAGCGCCTGAACAGTTCTTTCAAGCTCCTCTTTTTTCTTTTTCACCATCGCGGAAGTGGTCTCTTTATGCTGAGAGGGACTGGTTTCGATGACTACTTTGCCTACCTCTGAGTACTCCGCTTTCTGGCAGAGCTGAAGCATCTGAACAAACAGGTCTTCAAGCGTGCCGGCATGGCGGTTCCTCAAATCAACAATCGAAAGATGACCGGGATGCCTGTTCCCTGAGATAACTTTGAAAACAGAGTCCTCATAGGTCTTTTTTTCTATCTCCCTGGAACTCGGCACCCCAGTGCAGTAGGAGTAGAATAGAAGCGCCGTCATCATTTTCAATTCGGAGGCAGGAAGTTGCCCCTGAATGTCAGACCTGGAGACTGCAAACATTTTTGAAAGATCCAGATGATCGACAGTGTCCAGAATGAAGTTGGCCAAGCCTTCCTCCCCGGCAGGTTTTGTACCCTGCTTCGCTGCGGCAACAGCACCAGCATTCCACTGCTTTGGAGTATCCTGCTTCTGGTGAGACGAGAACCAAAACCAGATTACAGATCCGATCGCTGCCAACAGGACCAAATAGGCCTTCTTTTTTACAGATTTTTGCTGCAACGCCATGACATCGGATCTCGCCGACCCGCGCCGGTCGATACCGCTGCCGATGCCATGGCCATTTTGAGTCTCGACAAGATTCCGGGCGCCGCAAAACGAACAGTATACTTCTTCTGCCTTTATCGGAAGACCGCCGCAGGCTTCACATCCAACATCCACCGTTCTGGGGGAATCGGCCCCGATTGTCCCGCCATTAGGCTTATCACTTGTTCCAATGTTTAGGTGAGCGATCAAAACGTCATGAGCGGCTTTGATTTCGGCTATTTTTACAACGGCCATTTGCCGGATGCGATTATCATTTGGGAATCTCTCCGGGTTCCAGACTCTGGTCAATTCATCACGAGCCGCGGTGATAACTTCGGGGCTGGAAGCAGGGTCGATCCCCAAAATCCTGTAGTATTCGGTTAAGTCGGCCATAACATGGTTCCTGTTGATTGACTCAGGCCGTTATCGGCAACCTCGACAAATTTACAGGGTTACAGTATAAAATTCTCATCTGAACTCGATGCCTGAATCAGAAAGCGAAATTCGTATTGCATGGTCCGTTTTCCCCAGTTCCAATGGTCTACCGTCCCATTTTAACCGCACATCACCCTGATTACCGATTACAAGGTCGATTTTATTGAATGCTTTCCACGTTCTTCTCTCATCAGATAGAAGAAGCTCGCTCGCGGGGCTTGCTCCGTCGATTGCGACCTGAATCCAGGTCCTTTGGGCTGCCTGAATCTCCAGCTGGTGAGAAGCAGGGTCAGGCTCCATGTTTGGCGAGCTTGCAACAGCGGCAGGTCCAGGCCGCTTTTCGGGCGCAATTTCCGCACGTTCGGATGCCGATAGAGAATCGGGCTGTCCGGAGTAAGGAGCGCCGTTTTCAGTCGAGACGGTTTTAGGCTCGCTCGCCTGGTTCTCACTTCCGGCGACGCCTGCCGGCACCCGTTCTTCTCCCTGCGGGGTCTTGCTCCGGTCTTCAGCCTTTGGCGGAATGAAGTTTCCGCTTACTTTGGATTCGTCTGTGAGGTTTTCAGTTCCAGTCCCGGCGATTGGTTTATCGGAACAACCGCATAGCGCCTTGTAATTATGGTACAGCACGCCCAGCCCCACAGTAAGTGTAAGGACCAGGCCGATCAAGAAAAGAGACGAATGCGTATTTGATTTCGATTTGCGGAGATCGAGCGAAGCGTCGATTTTCCCGTTGTTGCCTTCAGCGAATGGTTGGCTGAAAGATGTTCTTTCTCCAAGGGCATCCGAGTACCTTCGAAGCAGGACCTCGACCGTACGTTCCTCGCCGATTTCTTCGAATTTTTTCGCTTCGATGAATTTAAGGACAGTAATACTGATGAGGGTGAGATCGGAGACCTGCTTCAATGTCCACCCCCGCCGCAGGCGCTCTATCTTTAATTGCTGGGCGAAAATGTCAAAGTTCAATTCGCTTTCCTAATCATTGTCCACCCGGAAAGCCGGATAAGACAATGCAACCTCTGGATCGAAACAAGTTAGTGATCTCGATGATTCTACAGTGAAAATGGAGCAGCCCGTTAGCTCCTGATTATAAAACTACAAGAATTTCAAGAAAGGATCAAGCGAATCCTGGTTCTCCGGTAGGTGGGTGACAGGGCCGCATCCCGGGGGTGCGAGAACCGGTCACGAGCAGGGTGCCGAAAAAGAATTATTGGACATCAAATTGACCATTGTGGTTAAATGCAACACAGGGGAGATGCAATCTTTTATTTACAGAGATAATCTCTTGTAATATTTACTTTTTGTCACCCTGCTAGGGGGCCGGCATGGGAAATAAATCTCACCAGTCGGGTTTGGTAAGTTGGGAGGTATTCAACGACCTCTATGAGAACCAGTATGACTTGCTCCGCAAAATAAAATTTTTCGTGCTGGCGGGACATTCTGAAAAGAATGAAGGTTGGCTCTGGAAATGGTAGGGGAACTTCTTGCAAACAAGCATGAGGAACTTAAAAAATTAAGGCGGAAAGGTCTTGCAGAGAGGGACTCTTTAGCGCACAGAAAAGAATTGCCCGACTTTCAGTTAGTACCGGTCGTGAATTCCAATGACGGAAATGAATTAATGATACCACCGGAAGACAGGTCCAGGAAAAAAGTTGCCGTGTGGAGTTGGGTTAAACAATTCTTCAAAGAAGGCAAATAAAGAACCTGAACCTTTCAACAGATGAGCTTCAGATATGTCGGACCTGGCAAGTTGCTATAGAATTCTTGGAGTAAAGCAGGGCGCCAATCTTGCAGAGATTAAACAGGCTTACAGGGACCATGTTAAGGTATGGCATCCTGACGCATTCCAGGAGGACGCCCGACTACAGGAAAGGGCGCAGGAACAGCTCAAAAGAATTAATATTGCCTACAAACAGATTATATCAAGCGACCATCACAATCCTCACCGGGATGCAACCCCGTCCGATATTAAATTCACCGAAGTACCTTCAACAGCATCGCCTTTAAGAAAACCAATAATTCTTAAGGCTTCTTCAATATTTGCCGTGTTGACCGCTCTTTTACTTATTCTGTGGTTCACGATGAAGGACCAGTTCGCTGAGCTGCTCTACAATGTGAGCGTCGCTTATTCCGATTCGGGCAGGTACGGCGAATCTATCAATGCACTGAAGATAGCAAGATACATAATGCCCAACGAAGCGCGATTCTCAATTGCCCTTGGGAAGGCTTATCAGGCGGAAAACCTATACAAGGAAGCAGAGCTGGCATACGCTAAAGCTATTGAAGTCGCGCCTCAGAATCAAGAGTCTTTCCGCTGGCTGGCATTAATGTATCTGGATCAAGACAGGTATCGTGATGCTTCCAAGACATTCGCTGACGCGCTTGAATTAGATCCTGCCAACCCTGCTTTGCTGTTCGACGTAGGCATCCTCTACGGCAGACTCGGCTTGATGCAGCTAAAACGGGACATACAGAAAAAGGCCATACGACTGGATATTTCGTTGGAAAGGGAACTTCCGGGAGAGGATTCTGCATCGCCCGCGAATCGGGACGAACCGTCGGGCGCCGATGAAAACAGTGATCTCCCGAGTGAGTTGGCGGAACAGATCTCGCGGATCGGGAAAATTACGAACGCTTTTCAATGAAAGGGGACCTGCTGTGAACGACCTTCCGGGTGAACGTGGGACAGCGACTGTACAAGGTATAAGTCTCCTTCGTGACCAATACTTTGACTTTTGCAAAAAATTGCGGTTTTTAATAAAAGGCGCATTTACGAATAAAGCGGAGTTGCTGGCGCTGGAAATTATTTCGGACTATCTTGGAGAGAAAATAGGATATCTTGAAGAATTGTATGCCGGGACAGTCGAAAAGAGTGGTATGCCGTCTTCAGAATCATTTGAAGCTTCTGTGGGACGCATGCTCATGGAGAACCAAGACTACCGCCTTCTGCAGCGGATCGCTGAAGTCCGCAGTAAAGGGGGTCCCGACTGGAGAGCGCTACAATCGATCCTTAAAATTAACGGTTCATATAGTGTGACCGATTGATCGAATGAAGGTATTTGAAAAGCAATGCCGGATAGGTCAACCGGTCTTGTTCAGGGAGTTTGAATGGAAAAACGTGTTAAACTGATCGAGGATAACTTCAGGTTCTTGAGGGCCTCGAGCAAATGTTTCAGATTATCGGTAAAGTGGCTGTGTATCTATCCAGGAATTCTGATATTTCTATATATGAGTGTTACGTTTGGCTTCGATTTGCAAAACTTCTGGACCTAAAAACTTATTTAATCGCTCCTCCAAAGCTCCTGTCTTTCTTCTATACGTTTACGAAATGGGAAGGGGTTAACATCGTTATTTATTCATTCCTCAAACTTCCCGTATTCGTAACCATGCCTCTAGTCTAGTGTTGCATTCCTTAAGTTCCTCGACATTATGCGACCAGCGGCTTTCCAGTGTAGGTCCAGTTGAATGGGGCCGCGTTTGTCTCGTTATAGCGCTTTATGTACTGCAATGTCTGATTCACAAGTTCCCGCTGGCTCCGCCAGATCCCTCCGCGAATGACGTCGCGAGTGAAGATACTGAACCAAATTTCGACCTGGTTGAGCCAGGAGGCATAAGTCGGGGTGAAGTGCAAGGTTAGCCGTCTCCGCTTTGCCGCCCACTTCACCACCTTTTGGTGCTTGTGGGCACTGTAATTGTCAACGATTACATGAAGCTCTTTCTGTGGATATTTTCGATATAAGTGCTTCAAGAAGTTCAGAAACTGAACGTGAGTATGGGAATCGAGACATCGCCCCTCAATGGTGCCTTGATGCACCAGCAAGGCCGCGAGCAGGCAGGTTGTGCCATGCCGTGTATATGTGTGAGTTTGCCGCTTGGCCTGATTGGGTCGTAAGGGCAACATTGTCTGGGTACGATCAAGGGCCTGTATCTGTGACTTCTCATCGACTGAGATCACAAGCCGGTATTTGAGGAAGCCGTCATGTGTACTCTTGTGTCTGAGAGCTTTTCGAGGCACAATAAGCCTGCCGGTTCTGCCGAACAGGTCGGACCCAGGCGCTATTGACACATTCGAACCCCAACATGAGGACCAAAATGCGGCTTTTTGTCCAAAGTGTCATCTGTCTGCTTCGGAAAGTTTCGCACGCGGAAACGCGGAGAGCGCGGAAGAAAAGCACCCGAAACGTACTCGCCGGCGACGCAGTTCCTAGTAAAAATGTTGCGTACTTCTCATCGCTTACGGGTGCCCATTCGCGATGTGGGCAACTGTTACGAACAGGAACGTTCTCCATAATTCCTCATTCCTCATTCCTAATTCCTAATTGCCTTTATTGCCTTTCCCTGTTTGTTTTTTTATTAATTTGCGTGCTAAGTCCAATCCATGTTTTTGCCCAGGCAACGGGAGGACAGAGTCCACCGGAAATGAAGCAGGTTACACTGCAAGAGATGCTCAAAGCCGCGGCGGAAAATAATCCGGAGATCAAGTCGTCCACGCAGGCCGCTGCTGCTTCCAAAGCTTTGATCCCGGCCGCGGGCGCTCTTCCGGACCCCACTCTCAAGTTCGAAACCATGGGGCACCTGATTCCCCCGACACTCATGCGGGGAGACCCTTCTTCGGGGCGCACCTACGGGGTGGAGCAGGAAATCCCTTTCCCGGGAAAACGGGGCCTGAAAGAAAATATTGCCTCGGTGGAGGCCCAGAGGCAAAATTGGAACCATGAGCTTGTGCAGCTCAAGGTTATCTCCGAGATGAAGCAGGCCTTTTTCGACCTGTACCTGGTCCACAAGTCGACAGAGATCCTGTTGAAAAATAAGGAGCTTCTTCAGAATTTCGAAAATATCGCCGAAGCCAGATATAAGGTCGGCCAAACAACGCAGCAGGACGTTCTGAAGGCCCAGGTGGAAGAATCTAAAATCCTGGACAAGCTTCTTGTGCAGGGACAAAAAAGACGGATAGCCGAAGCAAAAATAAACAGCATCCTTTATATGCCTGCCGAAACCCCTGTGGGCACTCCGGCAGAATTTAAAAAAGCGGAATTTGCCTATTCGCTAGACGAACTCTCTGAACTCGCCCAGAGCAATTCCCCGTCCTTGAAGGTTTCGGAGAGTGAGGTGAACCGCAGAGAGCAGGAGGTCGCACTGGCATACAAAGAATTTTATCCGGATTTTGCTTTGGGATTTTCCGTTGTTGAAAGAGATCAGGACCCGACAATGTACGGCTTGATGTTGAGCGCAAAAGTGCCGATTTATTCCTATAGAAAGCAGCGTCCCGAGCTTGAAGCCGCCTCGCTCAATTTGTCGAGCGCCAGGAATATGCGCGACAATACATCGTCGACGGTCCTCTACCAGGTAAGGGAAGCTTACACCACGGCGACAACTGCCGAAAAGCTCGCCGATCTCTACCGAAATGCGATCGTCCCGCAGTCAAACCTCGCTCTCAATTCCGCGATAGCCAATTACCAGGTCGGTAAAATCGATTTCCTTCAACTGATCGATGCCTCGATGTCACTTCTCGAATATCAGCTCAAGTACTACGAATCCATGACCGAGTTTCATAAAGCCCTCGCCCAGTTGGAACCCCTGGTGGGGGTTGAACTTGTGAAGTGATGGGTATCCTGATTGCCGGTTTGCAATTCGCCATTATCATTATACTGTGAGATATAAACTATATAGAAAAGGGGAAAGGTCATGAAAAGTGTGATCGCAGCCCTGTTACTGGTCTTCGTATTGGCCGGCTATGCAGGCCCGAACTGCTGGTGCCGCCCAAACCCGCAAACAACGAACCCCCGCACCAACAATCAATCGACCGCCGGGCCGGAATTTAACCCCGATCTGAACCCGGGCTCCCCGTATGGTTTTCACTCTGAAGGTCAAGCTCTTTGGACCCCGCGCGTCCCTTCATCTTACAACGGCTTATAGCGCCTTCCCACCACAGAGACATTCGACAAGGAAGCGAGTCAGCCGGGCACGCGAGCATGGTTTCCAGTCGTTCTTCAGAGGACGCAGAGGACTCAACGGAGATCGCCACCCTCCATCCTGTTCATTGTTCACTGCTCACAGATATTGTGTTAAAGAGACCCTACGCCGGAGGGTGGGATGAATTTACTCAAAAAAGTATTAATGGCGATTTTCGGCTTCTTTGTGGTTCTTTCCTGTCTTGCGACGATTGCGGCAGCGGTGGGCGCTTTCCAATTCTGGCTCTTTTTGCGCCTCCCGGCAAAATATGTCTCCGAGAAGAGGCAGTTCTTCATTCCGCCCAAAACCGGCGCACTTGGGGTCGCCAGACTCCTTGAATCGGAAGGGGTCATCCGGGATGCCCGCGAGTTTTACCTGCTGGGCTGGTGGAAGAATTCCCTTCACCGCCTGCAGGCAGGCGAATATGCCTTTTCCACGCTCTGGGGACCCGAACAGGTCCTCGACCAGATCGTCAATGGAAGGGTTGTTATCCATGTTGTTACCCTTCCCGAAGGGTCCACTGTGTGGGATGTGGCGAAGATTCTCGATGAAAAAGACCTTGCGCCGCAAAGTGAGATTATGGAAATAGCCGGGAGCGCCGAATTCGCCAGGTCTCTTGACGTAAAGGGAGCAAAGGGGCTGGAGGGTTATCTTTTCCCCGACACCTACCAATTCAAAAAGCCCGTCTCGAGCGCCACTATCGCAGCAACAATGGTAAAGCGGTTTTGGCAGCGACTGCCCCCGGAATGGCGAGAACGCGGAAAAGAACTCGGGATGTCTCTGAACGAAATCGTGATCCTGGCTTCCATAATAGAAAAGGAAGCGGCGGTGGATTCCGAGCGGCCGATCATGGCCGGGGTCTTTTATAACCGGCTGAAGATCAACATGCCGCTTCAGAGCGACCCAACTGCGGTATACGATATTCCCGGCTTTTCAGGACCGGTTACCGCAGCTCATCTCACGAGACAAAGTCCATACAACACATACCGCATCAGGGGGCTGCCTCCCGGCCCGATCTGCAGCCCGGGGGCGAAGTCCATCAAGGCGGCCCTCTATCCCGAGAAGGTCCCTTACCTCTATTTTGTGAGCAACAATGACGGGACGCACCACTTTTCGACTACTGTCGAGGAGCACCAGAGTGCGGTTTCCCACTACTATGAGCTGAAGAAGAAGGCGGCCGAAGACAAGGGCGTTGGTCCCTGAAATCCTGAAGATCAGAGGTTTTCTATGAGCACTGTTGCGAGCATCATATTTGCCGCGGGACGAGGGACACGCATGATTGGAACCAGCGGCAACAAGACACTGCTTCCGCTGGTTCCGGGAGAATCCGTCTATGAAGGCTCCCGTCCACTAATCCTCGAAGTCCTTGACAACCTTCCCGCCGGCCCTAAAGGCATTGTAGTCAATTACCGCGAGGAAGAGGTGCGCCGCGCCACGGAGGGCAGGGGGATATCGTTTATCCACCAGCCGGTCACGAACGGCACAGGCGGAGCGCTTCTCGCGGCGCGATCCTTTCTGAACTCCACCGACGCCGACCAGGTGATAATCACCATGGGGGACGTCCCACTTATCCGGGCCGCCACTTATCTCAGGCTTCTCGGTCTGCTGGAGCGACATGAAATGGCGCTCCTGGGGTTCGAACGCGAGGACAGGGCGCAGTACGGCATGATGGAGATGGAAGGCGAAAGGGTAACGGGGATTGTGGAATGGAAATACTGGAAGGACTTTCCCTTGAAGAGGCAGAGCATGCTGAAATATTGCAACGCCGGAGTCTATGCCGCCGGAAGGAGCATTCTGCTGAGGTACATGGACAAGATGGAAAAAAGACCGCACGAAGTTCGCAAGCAGCAAAACGGCGAGTGGATTACTATCAGGGAATACTTTCTGACCGACCTGGCTGAAATGATGAACGCTGACGCCTTATCGGTAGGAATGACTTCCGCACCACCGGAAGAAGTGGCGGGAGTGGATACGCCTGAATCGCTGGAGATGGTGCAGAAACTGTATAGAAGGCAATTAGGAATTACGAATTGAGGAACAAACTAAAAACAATTGAGGGATTGAGGGATCCGGAGAGCGCATGAAAAAGACATACGTACACGGATATAATTCCCGGGAAAGCATTCGACTCCAGGACCAGGCATCGACCCTAGCCGACTTGCTCCACTGGGACACCTTCTTTCCTGAGGGCAGCCGCGTTCTGGAAGCCGGATGCGGGGTTGGGGCACAAACCCCCAGGCTTGCCCGAAACTGTCCGGGGGCCGAAATAACAGCTATCGACGTGTCCATGGCGTCCCTTGCCGAAGCTCAAAAGAAACTGAACTTGGAGGGGATCGCCAATGTGACCCTCAGACAGGCCGATATTTTCAACCTTCCTTTTGAAAAGGCGTTCTTCGACCACGTTTTCCTCTGTTTTGTGCTCGAACATCTCGCTAATCCGGTCGATGCATTGAAGTGCCTGAAAAACATTTTGAAGCCTCACGGAACCATCACCGTTATCGAAGGGGATCACGGCTCGGTTTATTTCTATCCTGAAAGCCATGACGCTCGGAAGGCCATAAACTGCCAGATCGCTCTTCAGGCCATGGCCGGCGGCAATGCGCTGATCGGACGAGAGCTATTTCCTTTGTTGACGAAGGCCGGTTTCAAGAACTGCCGTGTTTCGCCGCGCATGGTGTACGTCGATTCCAGCAGGCCGCATTTCGTTGAAGGTTTTACCAAAAACACGTTCACCGCGATGATCGAGGGCATTCGGGAACAGGCGTTGTCAGCGGGAATCATAGAGCGGGAATCCTTTGACAGGGGTATACGCGACCTGTACAGGACAACCGAACCTGACGGCGTCTTTTGCTATACTTTCTTCAAGGCCTCTGCCGAGGCGGTGGGACCGCCCACCGGTATGGCCAAGCCCTGACTCTCCGCTGCCCTGCGGGGGCGGCAGGCCGCTCGGATTCCCGCAAGTTTCACTTCCCCCTGCAATCAACAACTCTTTGCCGCTCTCAGGTCGTCAATGCTCTACCGGCCATTTCCTTCCGGCTGAACGTCGTATTTTCGCCTGCGCCTATCCCTATACTTGATAACCAAGTAATACACGAGTAAAATCCATACCATCGTGCCCGCCACTGTCGCATATGCGTGGTATTCCGCTGCTGAGTATATATACTGAAACTGACCTGCTTCAATCAATTTGGCTACCCTATTAGATTGCATCTGCTGTGAAAAACCGATTATGAGAAATACAATTAATAGTTGGCCGATAGCCCTACTTCGCAATGGGTATGTCTTTTTGAGTTTATTTACGATAATCCATGAATACAGTGATAGGATACTTATTCCAATCGGCAAGTAAAAAGGAACTTTAAAATTTGTTGCGGCAGAAACCAATACAACTGTGATTAAAGCTGTCAGGACACAAATCCCAAACCTTTTCAAACCAACTCTTGACCGTCTTTGTTTTGTGGGCTCCATCTGAGGTTATCCTTTCAAATCGGGATTATCTCAATAACAGGCATGCGTTAGAATTTCTATTACTTGATCTTCAGTATCAGGCAGGATTGGGCCACTCGCAAAGCCATTTCTCTGTCTCACCCGTTTTAGTCTTGAATAAAACCTCAACTTGACTGAAAAAGACAGTCAATTGCAGCATAGCGTGTTCCTCCCGTCTGGCGTGCATGTCAAATTTGCCCAAGTCTGCCGCATTTGACTTTAGCACACTGATATTTGCGTTGATGGTATTCTGGTATTTATTTAACGTCTATAACATCGCAATGGAGCTCAAAATCCCGCCCGGTAAGTTCAGTTCAGGTCGCGTGTCGGATAACGAGGCGTTTCGATCTCATACCAGCGGGTTGAGAAACACCACAGAGGGGTCAAAGCATCTCCACACGACTACGAACACGCAAAATGAATAGTTTTCCTGAAAAAACCGGCATCGCAGAAGTGTAACGAACAATGCCGAATGCGGAGGGTACAATCTGAATAATTCAATTCAAGGAATTGTTTATGCTTTCTTCAAAGCCTCTGCCGAGGCGGTGGGACCGCCCGCCGGTATGGCCAAGCCCTGACTCTCCGCTGCCGCGAGGTAAGTTCCAGGCGTCTCATCTATCCGGAGATTATCATTCACACATTGACCCACAGCTGTCACCTGAGGGTTGCGCAAATAATTTCCTCCACGTGAGCGCAGATGATATGCCCGACTGTGATGTGGCATTCCTGTACCCTGGCCGTAACCATGGATGGAACGTGCAGGATAAGATCGCAATGCAGGTCCATTTCGGTTTCGGAAGGTCCGCTCAGGCCGATGGTGAGAACACGGTTCTCCCGGGCCCATTTGAGCGCCTTGATCACATTCCGGGACCGGCCGCTCGTGCTTATCCCTAAAGCGACATCGCCGGGCGTGGCTAAAGCGTTCATTTGCTTTGCAAATACATCGTCGAAGTCGTAGTCATTGGCTATGCTCGTTAAAACGGATGCATCAACCGTAAGCGCCATCGCAGGCAACGGAGGCCGCTCTTTTTCAAAACGGTTTACGAACTCTGCTGCCAGATGTTGGGCGTCAGCGGCACTGCCGCCATTACCGAAAAGAAAAAGTCTTTGCTTCGCGATAAAAGCCCGGCCGATCAGCTCCGCCATCTCAACAACGGTTTCTTTGGTCATTTTGCAGAGCGCCTGTTTTGCCTCAATGGCTTCTTGAAACATCCGCTCCGTGGAAAGCAAAAGTTCTTCTTTCCTTATTAATTCCATACCCTTCACCCTCGATCGCCCAATCTGAATTTGATTCGACCGATATTAATTGAATACCGGGGCAAATGCCACCGTAAACATTCGCCGGCGGGCGGTGGGACCGCCTGCCGGGGTTGCCAAGCCCACACGAGGGACTTTCCATGGTTTCCGGGTGTCCTCTCGCTAAAGCGCCCTTTTTTTACCACGAAGAACTTGGAGCAGCAAAGCCGCAACCAAAAAAGACAAAGCCTTAGACAGGATTAACAGGATTAACAGGATGAAAAGCCAGCGGCAACAAGGGGTGCCAAATCTCCGCCCGCTGGACACGGATAAACTTGGAGCAGCAAAGCCGCAACCAAAAAAGACAAAGCCTTAGACAGGATTAACAGGATTGGCGGTGGGACCGCCTGCCGGGTTGCCAAGCCCACACGAGAAACTTTCCATGGTTTCAGGGTGTCCTCCAGCTAAAGCGCCCTTTTTTTACCACGAAGAACATGAAGAAAACGAAGAGAGACAAAAAGCCAAATACGAAGGACGATCCGCCCCGGCTATACGAATCTTTTAATTCCTAATCGCCTTTCCAAACGGGCACTCGTATGCCCGGCTCCATCTTTATCATCTTCCCTGAATTACGTTCGATGCGACGACATTGTTGCTGGTATTTGAATCCGGCACAACGTGGTCGGGGTCGACAACTGCTATCAGGTAATGCCCCTTGACCGATGTCTGGAAGCTCGAGGAGATATCGAGATTCACGGAATATTCGGGGTTAATTGAAGCAGAAATAGTGGTGGACCCGAGAAGGGTTGTTTTGGAAACTCCGTCATTGGATAGATAGAGAAACACCCGGAAGGGAGTTGTTGTTGCTGTGTTGCCCATGTTCTGCACCTGTAAATCGCCGCTGAGGATTCTTCCCGAATTCACGGTCTGAACGTTCGCAAAAGCCCCTGTCAGATCCGCTTTGTAGACAACGGCAGGAGCTGCGGGGGTGGACCCTCCACCCGCGTATTCGATGAAATTTGCAGCGAATCCCACCTGGCTGATTCCGTACCGAATACGCATGTACCCTGCCTCACCCCAGGATGTGCCCCAGGAGTTGCGGAGTATCCAATACCCGTTATCCGGCCCAAGGTCGTCATTCCAGCCGACCAATACGATGGCATGGTTGATCTGGCCGGATTCATTGGTATTGAAAATGCCTCCCCCGTAAGCCTGAAACATTGGCCCCACGTAAACGGCAGCGCTGATCGGTCCATAGGTATAGATGGCCTGTTTTATGGCCTGGACCGACGGGACACTGGATTCGCTTCCCACATAGGCCCAGTTGGAGATCTTGTATGGATGCGTGTATGTCGATCTGCAGGCGGAGCCGGTTGCGGTATATGGATCGCTTGCTGCCAGGACGGCCCCCGGCCCGTTGTTATCCTGTCCTGAAAGGTCGAGGTGATAGTCGTGTGCCCACCAACCCCCATCGCAGCCCCACCCATAGACGTTGCAGGAGACGAGGTATTGTTCGGCAAGGTCGACGGTTACGCCGTCTTGTATAAGTATCTGCGACTCCAGAGGTCCCACGGTGCCGAATGCCCAACAACTGCCGCAGTTCCCCTGGTTCTTGATCGGCGTGACGCCATTCATAGTACGCCAATCCCAGGAACTGGGGACGCTTTGCACTGACGACTTCAACATCGAGACAGACGGAGCATCGCTTTTCTTCCATCCCGGCGGCGTCTTCAGGGCGGCAAGGCGCCCTATCGGCTTTTCCATCGCAGCGGAGTAGCTAATCTCGTAGGTGCCACCCTTCGCCTTGACCTCTCGTTTCAAGGCTTGCATTCTGAGTTCAATATCCGGCCGCAGGAACCGAAAATCCATCGCTGCGCAGAAAGAAGGAATCGCCAACAGAATCGCAACGACGATTATAAACGAAAGCTTTTTCATAGGTGGTCCTTCCTGAATTAGTGCATAAACTGAACTCGTCTCTTAATTTCACCCCTCTGTTTGATCGTTGGTCGCATCATGCAGAGCGGTATGAATTGCAGCAATGCACTTTGAATTACAAAAATGAATCCCGTTTTGAGCCTTTCTCGCCCTCAGGTCCTTGCCCCGTAACGATTCAATGTTAAAATCCATTCGTTCCGTCCGTTAAAGTTGCAAGTTCATTGCCACTCGTATAGAGTTGCTCGAAGTCAGCATTGGAGCAGGTTTATCGTTAACCAGGAAAGGAACGGACCAAGATGCAGAACAAAGCTTCTCAAAAGCTGGAAAGCCAAAACGACCTCTATTCCACTTGCCCGGCGGGCGAGAATTTCCTGATCCCCAAGCAATCTGAAGATGAAGCGGAGTTTGCAAAGCTCAGTAAAATTGTCGGTGAGCAGCGGGGTCTGGGGCGAGAAATCGTAGTAGTTATGGGTGTGGGGTTTGTGGGAGCTGTAATGGCCGGCGTCGTAGCCGATTCAGTAGACAAAACCACCGGTGAGCCGCGCAAGTTTGTGATCGGGATGCAGCGAGCTTCCACCAGATCGTTCTGGAAGATCCAATATCTCAATAAGGGAGTTGCTCCCGTTGAGGCCGAAGATCCCGAAGTGGTGCCTCTCATATACCGGTGCGTCAAAGAGAAAAAGACTCTCATTGCTACGCATATCTACGATGTGCTTTCACTGGCCGACGTGGTGGTGGTGGACGTGCAATGCGATTATCAGAAAGAGACGCTCGGAGACGTTCGTCAGGGCCGCGCTGATATTGCCGCCCTGGAGGAATGCTTGAAGGTAATCGGCGAGAAGATCGACCCCGAATGTCTTGTCCTGATCGAGACCACCGTTCCGCCAGGCACGACCCAGTATATTGCTTATCCGATAATAAAAAAGGCCTTCCAGGGTCGCGGCATCGAAGCTGAGCCTTTACTGGCTCATTCCTTCGAACGGGTCATGCCGGGCAGAAATTACGTGTCCTCTATCCGTGATTTCTGGAGGGTATGCAGCGGCATTAACGAGAAATCCAAGCAGAAGGTGCAAGCGTTTTTGTCGGATGTTTTAAACGTAGAAAAATATCCGTTGACCGTCCTTGAAACGCCCATCGAAAGCGAAACCTGCAAGGTGGTGGAAAATTCTTACCGAGCCACTATTCTGGCGTTTCTCCATGAATGGAGCGTCTTTTCAGAGCGAAACGGCGTAGACCTGACGAAGGTCATAGACGCTATAAAGGTTCGGCCGACTCATTCAAACATCATATTTCCGGGACCCGGAATTGGAGGCTACTGCCTGCCAAAGGACGGAGGCCTAGGGGTCTGGGCTTATCAGACGCTCCTGGGGTTTGAAGATGACATTTTCAAATTAACGCCACAGGCCATCGACATAAACGATACAAGGGCCCTTCATGTAGCCAGGTTGGTTCGAGATGCTCTTCGGAATATGGGCAAAATCGTGGCCGCCTGCAAAATAGCCATTTTTGGTGCATCTTACAGGGAAGACGTCGGCGACACGCGCTACAGCGGTTCGGAGATGCTGGTTCGAAAACTTGCCGAAATGGGGGCTGATATTTCCGTCCACGATCCTTATGTGAAGCACTGGTGGGAGTTTGAGAAACAGGATACCTATCCCGCGCCAGGCCATTCCTGGTCGAGATTTTTCCGAAATCAGGAAAATCTGAAAGATCTCACTATCAGTAAAGACATGGCGGAAGCCGTGCGCGGGGCGGATGCCGTGGTCCTCGCCGTGCGGCATGAACCTTACATTCAGCTTTCGGCCGACCATTTATTCGAAATGACCGGAAAGCCGATCGCGGTGATAGATTGTTTCGGTATTCTTTCAGACAGCCAGATAAAGCGCTATTTTGAACTGGGATGTGAAGTGAAGGGTCTGGGACGAGGAAATGTAAAGCGGATCAAGGACCAGGTAAGATCGGCGGGGCAAACGCAAAAAAATACATTCCTTTAGAGTTGCGGCACATATAGTCTTTTGAGGCATTGTTCCAACCATTTTCGCTGCTTAGCGCGGAATGGCGACAGGTCTATTTCTGCAAAAGATTAACTTTGGAGACTGAAGGTGGCAGGCAGATTCGGCATATTTTCGATCGGTCTTTTTGCCTGCTGCCTGATTGCATGGGGGACCGCGCCGGCGGCTGTGGTCAATATACTCCCGGCGGGCTTGGCGGATTCAAATCAGACCGTGGACATTAATAGCATATTTCAAATGCCCGAGCCTTCAACATTGTTTCTCGTTGCATTAGGATTGGTCGGGATTGTTGGATATGGTTTAAGAAAAAGAATAAAACGTTAGTTCACCGTTTTGTCTGCGCTTCTGCTGCTTTTTGGCCGTACCATGGTTGAAAGCGAAATGGTATCACGCATCTGTCAGGTCAGTCGCCGCCTTTTACTTCTTTCTTTATCCCAAGCTTTTCCATCAGCTCGTAGAGGTTGGGGCGGCTGATCCCCAGGTTGCCCGCAGACCTTGCAAGATTGAAATTGTTTTCTTTTAGAACTCGGAGGACAAGTTCCCGGTCCGTTTTTTCACGTGCTTCCCTCAACGTCATCCTGCCCGATTTCGGATTGGTTTCCAGTTCCAGGTCTTCATGAGAAATCTTACGGCCTTGGACCATGATTACAGCCCTTCGCATCCGATTTTCGAGTTCCCTTACATTTCCCGGCCAATTATGGGCTTTGAGAGCGCCGATCCCTTTTTGGGTTACCCCAAACACCTTCTTCTTGTGCTCGGCGGAGTACTTGTGAAGAAAACTCACTGCCAGGAGCTCAATGTCTCCTTCCCGGTCCCTTAAGGGAGGAATCTGCATCTTGACCACTCCCAGGCGATAATACAGGTCCTCTCGAAAATGGCCTTCGCGAATAGCCTGATCGAGGTTCATATTGGTTGCGGCGATAACTCTGGTATCAATGACGATTTGCTTTCTGCCACCGACGCGCTCGATCGTGTGTTCCTGGAGAAAACGCAGAAGCTTGACCTGAAGAGCCAGAGGCAGGTCGCCGATTTCGTCCAAAAACAGCGTGCCATGGTCGGCCATTTCGATGCGGCCTTTCCTTTGGGCGTGAGCACCCGTGAACGCCCCCTTCTCGTGCCCGAACAACTCGCTTTCGAGTAGACTCTCGGGAATGGCTGCGCAGTTGATTGGAACGAAAGCCCCGTCCCGTCTATGGCTTCTTCCATGGAGCGCCCTGGCAACCAGTTCCTTGCCGGTGCCGCTTTCTCCGCATATCAGAATCGGAGCCTCAGTCGCCGCCACCTTTTCGACAATCGAAAATACCTGCTGCATCTGTGGGCTGGTCCCAAGCAGTTCGTCAAAGGATTGCTTCACCTGAGCGGCCTGGAGCTGGCGGTGTTCGCCCTCGAGCTGGTGCAGCGTGAGCGCACGCCGCAGGATCACCCCGATTTCTTCCACCTGGATCGGTTTGCAGAAAAAATCATATGCCCCCTGTCCGACCGCGTTGAGTGCGTTCTGCCTGTCACCCTGGCCCGATACAATGATTACTTTGACGTAGGGATCTTCTTCGAGCAGGTCGGCCAGCGTTAGAAAACCTTGTTCCACACCGTGCGGTTCAGGCGGCAGGCCGAGGTCGAGTGTCACCAGCGGTGGGCGCTCACTCCTGAATATTTCAACGGCCTCCTCCCTGCTGCTCGCGAGCAAGACATCATAATCGCTTTTGAACGCCCATTTCATGGACAACGTAATGCTTTCATCATCGTCGATAATGAGCAGTTTTGGTTTGTCCATTTCCTGACTCCAATACAAAGTTAGGGTCCTGGTTTCCGACATGACCCCGATCATATTCATGATAGAACTTTCAATAAATTTTTGGAAGGAAAAGCATGATTCCTGTACGCTATAAGCCCGAACCGCAGATGACTGTCTCCCGCGTGCCATGCAGGCACTCATTACAGTTGAAGAAAATAAAGAAGGGCAGGGTCGTTGCCGACCCTGCCCTTCTGAAGCCATTTCGCTTACTTTCGGGCTTGAATCAAGCCAGGGGGAGAAGTACGGAGAAGGTACTCCCATGTCCTTCACGGCTTTGGACTTCGATCCTGCCCCCGTGAGCTTCGACAATCATCTTGCTCTGGTAAAGCCCTATGCCCGACCCGCGCTCCTTAGTGGTCTTAAAAGGATGGAAAAGACTTTCCTTAATAAACTTCCTGGACATACCACAACCCCGATCAGTTACCGAAAGGACCAGGTTATCGCCCTTGCGGCAGGTGGCAATTCGAATTTCATCGCCGTTTGTTACCGATTCATTGGCATTGAGGATAAGATTGAGTATCACCTTCTGGATTTCCTCGGAATCAAGGGAAGCTTTGGGCAGGGGTGCCAGATCGGTTACAAGCGTACAGCCCAGGTTCAGGTTTGATACCGTGCTGGAAACAAGTTCATTCAAATTGCATTCACGTCTGTGTAATTCGAATTTCCGGTTGAGGGCCGACAGTCGGCTGCACATATTTTGGATCTTTTCCACGCTTTTCGTCATCATTTTAAGCGCGTCGGCCCGAAATTCAGGGTTATCGTAATGCACGGGAAGGTTAGTCAAGGTAAGCGACAGAGTCGATGCTACATTTTTGAGGTCATGGGCGAAAAAAGCGGACACAGCCTGAAAGGCCTCGGTTTCTCTTGCACGCCCCAAGCTATCGAAAAGCTTATAATTTAATATTAACCCCGCAGCCTGGTCCGCGAAAGTTTCCATGAGCTGGAGATCTTCGATGGAAAAGGGCTGTCCGGCCCGGCCGCCAAGAGTCAACATACCGATAAACTCGCCTCCTGCGACAAGAGGAGCGCAGAATCTTATTCCGGCTTTGTCCAGGAATTCCGTGGATATCCCCTCAATTGTCCCGTCCTCCCTGCCTCGAAGGTCGATGGGGGCTCGTTGATTGCGGGCCAGCTCGACCAACGGAGTTGCGAGTGCCTCGATCTCCTCTGTTTCTGAGGGGGAGAAAACAGTAGAAGCGATGATTGAAGGCCCATTGAGATTCTCATCGATCAGCCAGATGCTGACACGTTGAATGGCAAAAGTTTCAGATACGGTCTTGGCAACGGCTGCACACACATGATTGATATCGACCAGCGATGTCGTTTCTTTGGTGAAATCGGTCCATATTTTTTGATAATCGTAATAGGGCCTCTTCAAATTGAGATGAATGAATCTGCGAATCCCATAGCGAATTTTATCTGAAAGAAGCATTACCGCCATGCCCAGCAGCGCCATAAAGACGATGAGGCCGTTTCTGAACAGTAACTGACTGATCCCCAGGTATACACTCACCTTGGCAAATACGCCGACCCCGAGCAGATAGATCCCGATCACGAAGATAGTGAGAGAGCCTTGTAAAACATCGCGGGAAACATAAATTTCAACATCCCGCAATCTGTTGCGGATTGCGGAAACTATGATCAGTATATTGGCCACAACAAGGATGATGCTGCTCAAGGTGAACACGTCGGTCCTCTGGGTCCAAAAGAGCAGGATCTGAGCAGATGTGAAAACTCGCGTGACAAAGAGAATACCAACACCCAGGATGGAAAACTTGATTTGCCGCCTGACGGCGCCGTATGAAGTCCTCAGCGTTTTTTCGAGATTGGCAAGGATCAGTACCGAACAAAGCAAAAGACTTATATAAAAGCAATAGCCAGACCAGCCTACGGGAATAATCCAACTGCCGTCCCGGGCAACTCCGGCGTGTCCGCTGAACAAATAATCCCATCCCATGAAAACCGACAAAACAGGAATGGCAAACGACCCAAGGACCACCCATTTCCAGGTCCTGCCGAATTCGTCGAAATTGCGGCGTGCATAGCTCAGGCTGAAAAGAAGCCAGCTTCCGGGGAGGAGTGCAGTGGCGGCCATGCGCCATTTTGACCACCTGACAGCTTCGCTCGGCAATAGTGCATTCAAGTTGAAATAGGACAGGACGGTCTCTGCTATTAAGACCGCCATTCCGATTGCAAAAGCGCGATAGGCCGGCGAGCGGATATTTCGCACAAGCGCAAGAGAGCCCGTCGCAGCACAGAGAATGACGGCGGGCAGCGAGAATATCAAGTACACATTGATATTGTCAAAAGGCATATTTCAACAACCGGGGTCTGCGGGATCTGATCACCCGCCTTCTATGAATCGCGGGAAGTGTTCGGTATGGACTTACTGTTGCCTGGAGATTTCCGTCAAAACACGCTTTGCTTCCGAAGCGTATTTGAATTCGCCGCCCTTTTCCATGGCGCGATTCAACGCTTCCTTTGCCTTGTCGTAATTGCCCAGCTTATATTGGGTCATTCCCAGATGGAACAGGACTTCAGCATTGTCGGGCAGCTTGGCTGCACTCTCTTCCAAATACTTCAATGCCCATTCGAAGTTGCTTTGCCTGTAGAGGACCCAACCGAGAGTATCGGCCACATTGGGATTGTCCGGGGCTCCCTGTCTTGCGGTTTTTGCCAGTTCCAAAGCTCTTGCATAGTCGCCCACGTATTCACTATAGATGTAGGCCAGGTTATTTGCTGCAGGCGCAAAGCCTGGATTTAGACCGACAATCGCCTCGAATGCTTCCCGCGCCCTGGGAATATCATCCTCCTGCTGGTGCAAAATCCCCGAGAGCATGAGAGCATCGATGTTCTTAGGGTCCATTTTGAGGACCTCATCCAATTTGACGAAAGCCTGGTCGAATTTCCTGGCGCCGGCATAGACCTGAGCAAGGTCCATGAATGCTTGAACCCGGTGCGGATCGATCTCGATCGCTTTGAGATATGCATCCTCCGCCTGGTCCATTTCTTTGCGCACCACGTGAACCTCACCCAATAGCTGGTACAATTCAGCATTGGCCGGGGTGGCTTCGATTTGTTTCGTGACGCGTTGCAGGGCAGAATCCAGGTGCTTGCCGGCGACATCGATCGAAACCAGTTGCGTTAGAGATTCCATGATCGGGGGAGAGGCATTCAGAGACTCTTCGAAATATCTCGCGGCTTCCGCCTGTTTTCCCAGACCACGGAGCGCCATGCCTAACAAAAACTTCCCTCTAGCATTTCCCGGATCTTTCTCGAGGTATTTCTGAAGGGCTGTTTCCGCTTTAGCGGGGTCTTTTTTGCCGAGGTATGCCGAGCCAAGCAGCATATAAACAACAGGTTCTTTTAACCCTTTTCCGAGCATGGCTTCCAAATTATCAATTGCCGACTGAAAATCGCCGGATCTAACATCCAGCTCGGTCAGCCGAACTCTGGGTTCGAAGAGGTCGGGGTCCAGACGGACCAATTCCCTGAAAGTGGACCTGGCATTTCCGACATCATCCTCGCGAAGATATGCAATCCCCATCGCGTTGAGCGCCTGCACGGAGCCCGGGTTGATCTTTAATGCCTCCCGAAAGTCGTCAAAAGCTTCCGCCGTTTTTTTTCGGGCGAAATTTACCTGCCCTTTCAATATGAGAGCGTCGACATAATTGGGGTCCTTTTTCAAAATATCGTCGAGGAGTTTGGCCGCTCCCTCATAGTCCTGTTCTCCAAATGCTGTTCTGGCAAGATAGAAAGATGCCGGTAAAAATTCCGGGAATTTTGTCGCCGCCTCCGAAAGTATCCTTTTTGATTCGGCAAGTTTGTTATCGAGCAGGTAAAACTCGGCCAGTTTTATATGCGCTATGGAGGCCGTGGGGGAAAGCTCAACAGCTTTTTTGTATTCCTGCTCGGCCCTTTGGTGATCTTTCCTCTGGAGGAAGAGATCCCCCATCAGCATATGGGCGTTCACCGAATCAGGCTCCCCGGACAAGGCTTCCTTTATTGAATTTTCGGCCCTGTCAAGGTCTCCTGTTTTCAAGTACAGTGCGCCTTCGGCCAGACGAAACTTGGGATTGTCCTTGAAGAAGGGCAGACCTCTTTCCAAAAGCTTTCCTGCTTTCTCAATCTCCCCGGAAGTTCTGACTGCCTCCGGCAAAAGGACATAGGCCTCGAGATTGCCGGGGTCTTTTTCCAGCACCTTGAACAAGCCCTCAGACGCGGACCGAAAGGCGCCCAGGCGCAGATCGGCTTCCGCCAGGAGCAGAACCGCCGGCAGGAAGTTAGGTTCCTGATCGACCATTTTCTGCAGAGAGGTTTTAGCTTTGAAAACCTGTCCATTTCTCATGTAGGCAATGCCCAGCAAAAACCTTTGGAAAGGGGCATTCGGCATTGCTTTGACGATCTCTTCCAATTCGTCCTGCGCCTGGGTCGCCTCATTTCGGGCGAGTAACATCTGGGCGTGGATAGTGCGCCCCTCCAAATCCGATGGATTCTTCTGAAGAATCGCGCTCAGATATTTTTCACATTGGTCAAGGTCTTGGGTTTCGAGTGCAATTCTGGCCAGCCGGTGAAGAGCCGGCAGGAATTCGGGGGTCTTTTGGAGAATATGTTCAAGTACCTGTTTTGCCTTGTCAAAATCCTTTCTGAAAATATAAAAATCGGCCAGTTTCAAATGAGCAGCGGAGGCTTCAGGAGTCAAATCGGCTCCCGCCTTGAATTCCTGCTCTGCCTGCGCAAAGTCTTTCTTGAAGGTGGCCAGATCGCCAAGGGCGAGATGGGCTTCGGGGAGATCGGCATTCTTAAGAGATTCTAAAAAGTAGTTCTCCGCGTTTGAAAGGTCCCCCTTCCTGATATACAGATTTCCCAGAGCGAGGTTGACGCGGGGCAGCACGGAAGGGTCCGGCTGCAAAGCTTTCAGCCGGGATAGGGCATCCTCTATCTCCTCGGGTTTTGCCGCAAGTTTCGGACAGAAGAATCAGTGCCTCCAGGTTCTGAGAATCTTTATCGAAAATGAAATCCAACTCTCGACGGCTTTCCTCCTTCTCGTGTGCCAGGGCGAGATTCTTTGCCAGTTTAAGTCTTATATCAAGGTCATCCGGATCGATAGCTCTTGCTTTTTTAATATTGGAAAGGGATTGGCCGATATCTCCGACTTCACTGAAAACAGCCGAGAGCTTCATATAGATGTTTTTGTCGTTCGCATCCACCATAAGTGCCTTGCCGTAGGAGGCAGCGGCTTCCTTGTACTGTTTCGCGGCGAAAAACTTATCGCCATTATCAAGATACCCGGCCTTTTTCACCTGCGGCGAGGCGCCGCAGGCCGCTAAAGCGATCGAAATCGCAATGACCAATAAATTGAACCTAAGAGAAGCTGTCATTTAATACCTCTTTGTGCAGGTAGAATTTTTCCGTATCAGGCGCAGGTGCACTTAAGGACCCGAAATCGACCCCGGGGGGGACGAGTCATCCGAAGAAGCAGACGCTTCCTTTTTCATCCTTCTTTTCTCAAGCTTTCTCATCAATGTCACAATGGCCATAAGCATCGAAAGAGCCAGGATAAAAACCGGGTAGCCACCCTTCCTGTGAAAATTGCTTGATATGACTCTGTGGTCCACGTAGATAGTGCTCAGCGTCAGGCCGACAATTCTCACGCCGTTTTTGAAGATCGCGATCGGTACAGAAAAAATGACAAGCAGAATTCGATTCAGGCTGGAGCGCAAAAACAGATTGCCGCACAGAATGCTCACGATAATGAGCGATATGCCCGAGCGAATCCCGCTGCACTGCCTGGCAACTTCGACGGTTATTTCCGGGAACTTGAAAGTGAACCCCTGTTCGAGGGGGAAAAAGCCCAGGCCGTTGAAAATCCAACCAGTTACCGAATACGATGCCACCTGCAGTAAGCCGACGATTTTGTTCAAAACGAGTTCCGGAAATGGAATGATAAACAGAAGAATAGTCAGAGGGAAAATTGCCTTTTTGAAGGTCAACCTTCCGAAAAACAATATAAAAGTCCCGATCAGGAACAACCAGAAGGAAAATGTTATGATGCACAGGTAGTCATTGGGTTCGAGCACCGCTGCTTTCTCGAGTCCGGCCACGCCCGCGGCAGCGCTAAAGATCAAAACCAATACACCGTAACTGAAACACCAGGCCGGTTCGTCGAAAATCTCTTTTCGACTGCTTGCCAGAAGATAGCCGCTGGTGACGAATATAAGAGGGATAAAGGAATAAAGCTCGGAGTGCCAGGACATTGTGATGAGTTCTTTGAGCGGCCATGCGAATATACCAATGCCAAGGAAAAGGGAGGCAAAATAGCAAGCAAATCGCCCGGAGCGCGCGTTGACACGGCCGCCGATTTCCGAACCATCGGAGAAAATCTTTAACGGAGCAGCGCTCTTATTGTCCCGAATCATAGCGATGTCCTCATATCCAAAGAGCTTACCCCAACAGCTTCAGAAGATACTGACCGTATCCGTTCTTCATTAAAGGCTCTGCCAGCCTTTGCAACTGGGAGTTATCGATGTAACCCATCCGGTGAGCTATTTCCTCAACACAGGCGATCTTCAGGCCCTGTCGTTTTTCTATCGTTTCGACGAAGCAGCACGCCTCGAGCAGGGACTCGGGAGTTCCTGTGTCGAGCCAGGCAAATCCTCTCCCAAGCAACTCCACCCTTAGCTCTTCTAATTGCAGGTAAGTGTTCATGACGTCTGCTATTTCCAGCTCTCCCCGCGCCGAAGGTTTAAGGCCCGAAGCTATTTCAGTGGCTCTCTCATCAAAAAAGTAAAGCCCGGGAACCACATAGTTAGACTTGGGCCGAACTGGTTTCTCCTCGATCCCCAGAACTTTGCCCGCCTCATCGAATTCGACCACCCCGTAGCGTTGCGGATCGCTAACATAATAGCCGAATACAAGCCCGCCCGACTCAAAAGCGGCGGCGCGCCGGACGATCTCCTGAAAGCCGTGTCCATAGAAGATATTATCGCCTAGTATGAGACAAACCTTGTCCTTTCCGATGAATTCCCTGCCAAGAATAAAAGCATGGGCAAGACCCGAAGGATAATCCTGCCTGATGTAGGAAAAGCGAAGACCCCACTGTGATCCGTCTTCAAGGAGTGTCTCAAACCTCGGCAGGTCCGTTGGGGTCGAGATGATCAAGATGTCCCTGATCCCGGCAAGCATCAGGACCGAAAGCGGGTAGTAAATCATCGGCTTGTCGTAAATCGGCAGAAGCTGCTTGCTTACGACTTTCGTTATCGGGTGGAGACGCGTGCCTGAGCCACCGGCGAGGATTATCCCCTTGAGATTGCAGTTGTGTTCATTACCGTTCGCTAAGTCCATTTACATTCCTCGATGTGGTTTTTCGTGATGGTTTTTCATACGAAGAAGCGAAAACGATAGAGATGGAAAGGCGCCAATAGGGAGTGCATTCAAAATGATCGCAAGACAGCGAGAGTGTGGCGACGCAGGCTTACGCCATAATACGTCGAAGAGCCGACGACGCAGGCAACACGGTGAGCGTTTGAACGCGACTTCGTATAAGCAGTTAATTTCATAAATCCGGTCAACTTCATTTCGCGACCGTCATCAGGCTGTTTCGTGTTCCTTGTACGGGAATTCTTCAACGACTTGGTCTTCATCTGTTCGCGTCCCGTTTTTGCGCGGGAAAATCTCGCGAGAGCCGGCGCCGTCGTACTGCTTTGAAATCCAATCCCTGTAGGTCCCCGTTTTAATCGATTGGACCCAGTCCGGGTTATCCAGGTACCAGCGGATCGTTTTCCTCAGGCCCGACTCAAATGTCTCCTTTGCACTCCATCCGAGCTCTTCGTTAATCCTGGAGCAGTCGATGGCATAGCGACGGTCATGCCCGGGACGGTCCTTTACGAAGGTAATCAGGCCGCGATGCGGGATATACTCGGACCCTGGAATCATCTCATCCAGAAGAGAGCACAAAGTATTAACGATTTCAAGGTTCGTCTTTTCGCAACACCCGCCGATATTGTATGTGTCCCCCGGTTTGCCTTTTTCCAGCACCACGCTCAGCGCATCACAATGATCATCGACATAGAGCCAGTCACGGACATTGAGGCCGTCGCCGTATATGGGCAGCGGCTTTCCTTCGATTGCATTGAGAATCATTAGCGGCGTCAGCTTTTCCGGAAACTGCCTCGGTCCGTAATTGTTCGAACAATTCGTAATGAGCGTGGGGACGCCAAAGGTATGGAAATATGCCCGAACCAGATGATCGCTCGCGGCCTTGCTTGCTGAATAGGGGCTGTTGGGCGCATATGGGGTAGTTTCGGCAAATGCGGAATCCATCGGCCCCAGGGAGCCGTAAACCTCATCAGTGGACACGTGAAGAAATCGGAATTGTTCGCGGCGTTCCGCCGAAACCCTTTTCAGATACTCCCGCGCCTCGTCCAGAAGGCGCCAGGCCCCTACGATGTTGGTTTGAATGAAGCTCTCGGGGCTGTCAATCGACCTGTCGACGTGGGATTCGGCGGCAAAATTCACGACTGCATCCGGCTGGTATCCTTTGAGAAGTTTTCGCACGAGTTCCCTGTCGCGAATGTCTCCCTGTATAAAGATGTGGTCCGGGTCATTATTTAGCTTTTCCAGGTTCAAAAGGTTCCCGGCGTAGGTGAGAAGATCGAGATTTACGATCCGGTTATGCCGCAATCTCTCACGGAGTACGAAATTACTCCCGATGAAACCGGCGCCGCCTGTAACGAGAATCGTCTTACTCATATACTTTTCTCCGAGTCGTTCGCCTTACACATTTGAATTCAACTGCTCACTGCTCATGGGTTACTTCTTACCGGTCCATAGAGTCGATCCATTAAACCGGCAAGGCTCTTCCTCCACGGGGGAGGGTCTATTCCTAAACTGGATTGGATCTTGCCGCAATCGAGCGCTGAATATTTTGGTCTCACGGCAACGGTAGGGTAGGAATCGGTCGGCACGGGGGAAACCCTGGCAATCCGAATCGATTGTCTGCACCTCGCCTCATCCAGGATTGCCGAGGCGAAATCATACCACGTCGTAATGCCCGCTCCGCAGAAGTGATAGGTTCCAAAGGCGGCCTTTGGCGCGCCGGAAAGTATACGCTCAGAAATCCGGACGATACAGCCGGCAAGATCGACGGACCAGGTTGGACATCCGTATTGGTCGGAGACAACTTTCAATTCTTCCCGGTCCGCGCTCAGCCGGATCATTGTTTTTACAAAATTCTGTCCCCTCTCGCCATAGAGCCATGAGGTCCTCACTATCATGTGCTCGGCCAGCCGAGACCGCACAGCCTCTTCTCCCTGCCACTTGCTGAGTCCGTAGACGTTTATGGGATCGGGGACATCGTCTTCTTTATAGGGGCGATCGGAATTGCCGTTGAAAACATAGTCGGTCGAAATATGGATGAGAGGTATTCGGAGCCTTGCGCACTCGTCGGCAAGATTGGCCGGCCCGTCCCGGTTGGCTGCAAAGGCGGCCTCCCCCTCCGATTCGGCCTTGTCAACCGCGGTATAGGCAGCGCAATTGATCAGCAGGCTTGGGGCGTCAATTCCGCCCAGAACCGATCGAACGCTTTCCCGTTTCGTAATATCTATCTGGGCAATGTCCAGGGAGGCAACTATAAAACCGGCGCTCTTCAGCAGCTCGACAAGTTCCCAGCCCAGCATCCCGCCACTTCCTATGACGACAGCATTGTAATTCATGTGAGAGTCCTAAGGCAGATCGGCATCGCGGAAAAAACTTCCGGCTGCATCCTTTTCTGAAATAATTGGATGTCCGGCAAGAGGCCAGTCTATAGCCAGGTCCGGATCATCCCACCTTATACATCTTTCATGCTCCGGCGCATAGAAGTCGCTTGCTTTATAAAGCATTTCCACCCCGTCTGAAAGGGCTAGAAAGCCATGGCCGAAACCGGTGGGGATATAAAGCTGCAGCTTGTTGGAAGCCGAAAGAGTCAGACCCGTCCAACGGCCAAAAGTCGACGAGGACCTTCTGAGATCCACCGCCACGTCAAACACTTCTCCGCTGATGACACGGACCAGCTTCGCCTGAGGATTGCCCACCTGGTAGTGAATGCCCCTGAGAGTACCCCGGCGTGACAAGGAGTGATTGTCCTGTACAAATGAGACATTGATGTCCAGGGCGGCCAGAGTCTTTTGATTGTAGCTTTCGAAGAAAAACCCTCTCTCGTCCTGAAAGATCTTCGGTTCCAGGATGATTACTCCCGGGATATCAGCACAAGTCGCTTTCATCTATTTTTCCAAATTCCACGTGCCGGATCACACCACGAAGAAGGACCGTGGACCCGGCATCGAAAGATGCGGTGATTATATTTTTCAACGTATAAGATCGTAGCCATTAATTTTTTCAGCTACGAAGACGACCCAGGGACTTAGGTTGATGATCCTGTTTAAACCCAGTGCACTCTCAACGAACTCACATACCGGGACAAAGCTGGAATCGCTGGTCCTGGCGAACGGAAACCAGCAAACGCCTTTTTCCTGCACAAACCTGAAACCTGCGTGCTGTAATCGCTTCTTCCATTGAAAGAAGCAACGATCGTAATGACCCGGACGGTGATTCCTTCTCTTGATTACCTCACTTGCGCGCGAGATTAGACCCCGAAGCGAAAGCAGGTTAAGAAAAACTCCAACAAGCACTCCGCCGCCTGCAAGGACACGGAATGATTCAGGGATAAACCAGTCGCTTCCAATCACTGAAAATACTTCCATGCATAGAAGAAGATTCATCGACCCCGTTGGAAGCGGGAGGCAGGTGTCGGTACCGTCGACCAGGATGTGCCGGGCGGTTGGGACCCTGGCTTTGCAAACTGTCAGGGCCTCCTCGCTTATATCGGTGCATGTCATATCCCAGCCTGAGTCTGAAAGAAGTTTCGACCACCGGCCGCCGTCACAACCAATCTCCAGCGCAAATCCAGGCTTTTCAAACCTTCCGTGAGCATCCAGGATAGCCTTCTTTTCGACGTTGCTTATATAGCTGCCCCAATTCGTCTTGGCAACTCTTTCCCAATAAGTCGCAGGAGGCTGAAGTGTTATCACGGAAAACTCCTGTTTTAATCACTAACTAAGTGCGTAGTGAAGTGCATCCCTAAAACCGGAGCAGAGCTTGTCAATGTGACCGTTTTCATCGATTTCTTTTTTCGCCGCCTCGGAAAACTGCCGCCGAAGGGCTTCATTATCGAGCAGCAGTTGTAGTTTCCAGGCCATATCGACGACATCCCCCCGAGGCACGATGAAGCCGTTTACGCCGTCTTTCAGGTACATGATTTCGGGGGTCTCGTCGCCCTCTTCGGTGACCAGCGGGAGACCGCATTGGAATGCGTCCACTATGCTCAGTCCGACGGCTCCGGGTAGGCAGTAGATGTCCGCGGCAGAGAGCAAATCGAACTTCTTCTCTCCATAAACGGGACCCACCTTATAGATGTTTTCACCCGAAATCTGATCCAGGGCCCCGTCTGTGTCCGGCCCGGCAAGGATCAAGCCTATCTCAGGCCGTTTCATATACGCATGAGCTGCGGCCAGGCGGTCCATTCTTTTGCGCTTCTGAAAGCGCCCGACACAGATGATGTTCTTTTTGGTGCGAATGCCATATTCGGCGAGCACATCGTCCCGGGACCCGAGTGCCGGATGATCGAATAAAAGAGTGTTGTTGGCCACAAAGGTCTTCTTGCGAAAAGCGGGTTGAACATATTTCCTGAGATGTTCGGCGTAGAGGATGATAGAATCTGAGAGCGCATGTTCGGCAGCATTTGCCATATTCTTGATGACTGCTTGCCTGTCGGCCAGATCGCGTCCGTGTCCCCAGTAGATCGTCTTTTTGCCCAACAATTTGGCGACGACAATCAAGGGAAACAAGTATAGTTCCTTGAGATTCACCCAATATATCAAGACACCAATATTGTTTTCACGTATGAGCCGAGCCAAACTCCTAACTGACGGGGGCATTTGTGCGTATTCGAACTCGATCGGGTGGGCATTGTCCGGCTGAATCCGCTCCGCGGCCACGATCAGCTCGAAACCATAACGGAGAAGGTATTTCGCCAGGTAGCCGTAGACAGGGACACGGTAGTGCGGGATAGCACCCCCGTTAACGAGGAGAATACGAACCAAAGATTGATACTCCCTCATGGCATGTGTAAAAACGCCTTGCCGAATCGGCGCGCCAAGATTTGAGCCGCTGGAAGATCTGTTCTTTCCATGGTGAAACGAGATAGATTTCTTGGGAAGAAGCGCCAGAGCAGACCGCCGGTTCCAAAGGAGACCTTGAGGCTCTCATTCGAGAAAGCTTCTTCAAAGAACCGAGCTGAAATCCCCTCATCCGTATGGGGAAACGCGAAGGTCCGGCACTCATATTGGTAGAGGCTTGAGAGTCGATCCATACTCTCCAGGGTCTGAGATAACTGTTCATCAAGGGAAAGTTCAGAATAGTCGGGGTGATCGATGCTGTGTGCCCCGATGGCAAACCCCATTTTCATGAGACCTACTACCTGGTCAGATGTCAAGTAAGGCTTGACCGAGGTCACATATTCACAGAAGTCATAACCCAGAATAGGGCCCAATTCATTTAGAACGTACTTTTGACGATAGTCAATGCTTTGAATCCGCGAGAGCAGGTCCGGCCCTTTGATCCCAGAATTGTCGAGACGACGGAGGACCTCCCGCTCTGCGGCTGAACCCGTGCCGGATGCGAGGGATCGAATCAGCAAGCTTTTCTTCTGGAGGTAACCCAGTTCGCGGTTATCAATAGTGGATACATTCAAAAAGAAGACGGCCGGAACGCCCCGGGAGTATAAGATCGGTGCTGCTATATCGTAGATTTCGCGAAATCCGTCGTCGAATGTTGGAAGAAAGCTACGTTGAGGGAGCCCTACGGTGCCGTCCAAATGGCTTATTACGTCCTGAAGGCTTACCGGGGTGTAGTGGCGAAGGAAGAAATCCAAGTCGGATTTGAACTGCACGAGAGTTCGAAACTTCAGGAGACCGCTTACATGCGGCAAATCGAGATCGCTCATAGTGTGCCAGAATGGGACCACCAGTTCCACCCCGAGCAGGCGATGCCAAAGATCCAGGGGAACCAGCGAGAGCGCCCTTGGAACCAAACGTTGTTTCAACGAATCAAACACTGTCATCTTCCATTGAGTCATGCTCTACTGAAAAAATCGACCCTGTAAGACCAAAATTTTGCCAGTTTTGATCTTCCGTTCGGGATGCAGAGCAAAATTGCCAGATAAGAGGCCGCAATAGTTAAAACCGAGAACAGAATGCCGACCGGAGTGCTCGTGCCGGCCACAATCCAGGGAGAGAGCGCGATCAGCATTATACCCGCGCCAAGGCTTGCGGCGATAGGCAACAGGATGCTTCTCAAAACAAGAGAACTATCGACGGGGGTGTATTTGAAGCAGTACCCCAAGGACAAAATGAGAGAAACACAAGTCGCGACCACATAGCCGTACGCAATTCCAACCGTGCCCCATCCGATCCCTATTGCGAAAGCGGTAATCATGCAGACGCCATTGACCGTCCCCCATAAAATGCATCTTCTGGTTTTACCGGAAGAGACCATAACCAGTTGGAAGGTATCCAGTATTGGCCTAAAGAAGGCGGCAAAGGCTAAAATTCTAAGCAATGGGGCAGCGCTCAGCCAGGCTTCCCCAAGGAGCAGCCGAATTACATCCTCCGACCGAATCGCGACGAACACGATCACCGGCATGTAGACGAATGTCATCAACGATAAAAGCGTGCTGTAAAACCTACGATATCCGTTAGAATCGCTCTGAAGCGCGCTCAATGGAGGAAGCCCAACATCCCAGAAGACCATCCGAAACTGATCGATGGGCATCATCGCGAGCTGCAAGGCTCTCGTGTATAGACCCAGGCTGGCCGCCCCGCAGAACCTGCCAATAAGCATCCGATCAAGGTTGCGTGTAACGTATTGTATCAAGTCAAAACCCGAAACATCGGCCCCGAATCGAAGGCTCGATTTCACGCCGGTATTACGTCTTGGAAGACCTGGCACCCATCTGCAGAATAGCCATGTCCCGGAAGCATACAAGCCAGCATAAACGATGTCGCGAAATACAAGCGCCCACACGCCCGCGCCGTGCATTGCCAATACAACAGCCACACAAATACCGATGATCATCGAGAACACATTTATGGCCCCAATGAGCCCAAATCGCATCTGGCGCTCGAGCAGAGCACGATGCTGAACCGTGAGTCCTCCGAAAAGAAAAACGGGGGATAGGACCACGCAGACGCGAGGCAGCCGGGCATCTCCGTAGAACCTGCCGATTAGAGGAGAAATGCCTATCAAAATCACCATTATAGCAAGACCGATTGCGAAATTGATCCAGAAAAGGTTGCTGACCTCCTCATGGGTAGTATGCTCGCGCTGCACGGTTGCCGTACCAAGCCCAAGCTCACGAAAAGAGCGTGCAAACTCAGTAAAAGCGGTCACCATTGCGAGAAGGCCGAATTCCTCCGGGGTTAGCAGGCGCGCCAGAATTATGGTCGAACCCATACTGAGCGCGAATGACAACCCATTTGCGGTAACCCTGCTGAGTCCGCCCCGCAGCGTCTTTTTTTTCAGATCAGTCTTGAGTTTGTCTCTACTAAAAAAAGAAGCTCTATTTGACATAGCTACTTATTTAGAGTCCGTCCAGGAAACCCCGGGTTGGACACTGGTTAAAGTTCCTAATCGAAATGAATGCCAACTTAACGTGAGCTTTTTACATGAAAACGCAGCATCTCGGAAACTCTGGCATGGCTTGTCCTGAGTCTACGGACTGTGTGCTGAATTTTTCTCGCATTTGCGGGTCCAAATATTTTTGAAACGATCCGCATTTTGTTGACTACAGGGTCTACGATTTGCCCTCCTAAATCGCCGGCCAGTTGCTTTAGCTGTTTATAGTCCTCCGGGGCGTGCTCCTGGAAACAGGCGGCCCACCTCTGGAGAAGGCCAATGCAACACGCCCTGGTTCTCGGGCTGTCTTCCTTTGCAATGAGGCTTTCAATTTGAAACCGTGTCGACTTAAATAGGGACTGAAGTTTATCGCAGTCATACGTCAAACGATTGCTCAAATTATATGTGTTCCCTATTCGGTAAAAACACGTCGCTTCAGGAATAAAGCGAATTTCCCCGGATGCCATTACGATTCTACAAAAGTACTCACCATCATCATCAAGCGTCAGCGACTCGTTCCAGGCCCCTACGATTTCGGTGAGTCTGCGGCTGACCAGCCATGACATGTTGGCCATCCAATCATTGTGTGCAATCTTTCTGAACAGCCATTCGGATGGAGTGAGGTCTTCCCAAAGAGATGTCGGGCAAAATCGAGAACGACCGGGATAATAATAAAACGTACCCCAGGCTCCCGACAAAAGGACCAGTGAACTTTGTCCAGCTTCGGCTCTCGCCATTTGCCCGGCGATCTTATCGGGCGCGAGTAAATCGTCGGCATCCAACCATTGTATATAGTCGCCCTGTGCCCGCGAAAGCGCGAGATTTCGAGCAGCGCTTGCGCCACGGTTTTCCTGGCTCATAACTAAGACGGCGGGTGAGTTGTACGATCTTGCAATATCGAGAGTGCAATCGGTGGAACCGTCATCCACAACAATTACTTCATTCCGCCTCCAAGTCTGAGCCAGTGCGGAGTCGATCGCCTGCTGAATCCACTTTGCAGCGTTGTATGCCGGTATAAGTATTGAAACAAGTTCAGCCATTACCCGCCCACCAGGCAACGCGCCAGCAGGTTCCATCGCATTCCAGGATTTCAGTGGCTGTTCCGGGTAAGCTCAAAACCTGCGGGTCCAGTTTTTCCATCTTTTTCGCATGATAGGTAACAAACACCTTGCGCCCCAACGCTCTCATCCGCGCGAGAGCTGCTGACGGATCACTCATGTAATAAAGCACCTCGCACGCAGTCACGACGTCAAATGGGGCCAGATCGACAATGTCTGATGAGAAAGGGTCGCCTACGAAATATTGGCCTCCAGGACATCTCATACGAGCGCGCCCAACTGCTCTTCCACAAATGTCCAGGCCGGTCAGGCGGTCGCAGACCGTCTGTAAATGGATCGACTGATGGCCTTCGCCGCAACCGATTTCCAGAAGTGACCCAATCCGGCCAAATTTCTCCAGGAGGAGCCGGTTTGTCTCTGCGAATCGCGTCTGCTCGGATGGTGAATCCATGTGCCATGGGTCCCTAATCAGATAAAGGGCGTCCATCCTCCCGGACATACTTTTGAAGCCTATTCCCTGATAAATGAGCCGCATCCAGAATTTTTTGAGTTCTGTGGAAATACTCACGGAATCTCCGTTTAAGATTGCACCAGTTCTACTGCACCAGATGGAACCCGGTGGGAGGGGGGATAAGCTGCCTTAAAGGGTGCGGATAGGTATATGGACTGTAGCCGGCCAAAGCTGCCGGTTGGCTCGTGGACACCCAAAAATCCCGACCGGCCTGAATATATGTCGAAAGATAATTTTCCGAATCAAGGTAAGGCGGTTGATTCGCTCCGTTAAGTAAATTATTCCAAAGATACGTCCCTCTGATCTGGCCCGGCAACGGATACCAGGTGGCAAAATCTGTATCCTTTGCTCCTTGGGGAACGCTACTGTTGCATGCGTCCAGGCCGTTATTATGCGTCAGGCCGCTGCTGTCAGTACACCAGGACGTAGTGATGCCGAGCAGTTCCCAGCAATCAATGGTGCTGGCCCTATACTCTGTCATGTGAATGGGGGTGGTCCCATACCCGCTGGTTGTAAAAGTGTTATTATAAATAAGGAACTGACCGCCTCGAATAGATATATCACGTCCAACTGTTTGAGCCGTTCCCAAAAAAGTATTCCCGTAGATTTCTCCTCCCCGCGTTCCGGTTCCTAGACCATTTGTCCCATCCCCGTGCGCATCTATGTAGTCTGGAGAAGTACCCTGAAGCTGGCTGTCGAGCGTGCAAAAACGGACCACATATCTTCCGCCTGCTCCGTCACAGGAAACGTAATGCCTGTTATATCGGGTGAGGGCTTCGAACAGGCAATCTTCTATGAAATGAAAGTGGTTATCTCCGAAGTTAAACGGTCTTTGCCAGGAATCGTAGCCATAACAGCCCGGGCTTCCCCCTCCAATATACGTTTCCCTAACCCTGATTGTGTATCCGTCGTCACTGCAATCATGAAATGTGCAATCATCTACCAATCCCGTCAGTTCCCCAGAAGTACCCACCAGGGTGATTTCGCTGCTCGCCACGACGGAGTCAAAATAACAGTTATCTATTCTGTATGCTCCAAGATTAGTTTTGCCTAACCCCCTGCCGTTAATATTCACGAAATTGTTGGTGGTAGTGCCCTGGAATTTCAGCCCGGTGACCCTCACTAATGACATGTTATTTTCACAGTTAATCTGTATTGCCGGGGCTGTTCCATTATTGAGCTGCACGATCAGCGGGAAAGTTGCAGAACTCTTGGGAGTGTTACATCCCGGGCCTTTTATAGTTATCCCTTTGGTGTTCGGAATTGTTACGGTGTTATTCCAGGTGGTCGTGCCGGAGCAGGTGAGTTGGACTGTGTCACCGTCTTGCGCAGAGGCCATGGCGTTGTTGACTGCGACATCCGAGCAATCCGAAGGCCCGACTGTCAGAACCGCACAGGGCGCTGCCACAGGGATAAGCAGTAGAAGAGCAACAGACATTAGAAATATGCGCGCCATTGGTAACTCCCGCAGACTGTCAGCAAAACAAGGACTGCTGTAAAATAGTTCGACAATAGATGAACTGAGGACTCTGTAATATTACTTAGCACCAACATTAGCAGAAAGCAGATCCACAGCGCTCCCCAGTCATAGTCAAAGGTCAATTCCCTGTGTGCTTTTCGGCAGATAGAGAGCAAAAATATAGAGGTGAGCAGAAGACCTGCAAATCCATAATGCAGAAGGACATCCAGGTATCCATTATGGGCTTCGTTTATCTTTAGGGTCTCGGCAACGGCCGCTGTGGTCCAAAATCCTCCGACGCCATGGCCAAATATAGGCCTCTTCATCACCTGCGGTACAAGTATATCCCAGATGTCCGTCCTGCCCGTAAAGGTCGCGTCACGCCCCATAATTGATGTCAAGGGACCCACGGTCGATCCGCGAAGGAAAGGTGTCATGGTACCGACGACGATTAGAACGATGATGACGGCAGACGTTATTGCAGTGCCAAGGTATATCCCGCGTTTTCTTAACCGTGAAAGGCCGAACAGGACCGCCAACCCAAAAACCATCGACCCGATCGCGGTCGCGGGGTAAGCGCCTCCCGGGCCTTTCATGATCCAGAACGTTATGAGCAGCAGGAACACCTCGATGTGGGTCTGATATTTGACGACGGGGATGTAGCCCTTCTTCCATCTCCTGATGAGGGTCCAGATAAGGAAAAAAGCAGCGAAAAGACATAGCTTGCCGAGGCTGTTCTTCGAAAGGGCTACGCCCGTCCATGATCTGGCGCCCGACCAACTGAAACCGACGCCATACGCCGGGTAATACTTTATGAGAACGACTGAAAGAGGAATAAGGATATATATAGTTCTCCTGAAAATGCTTTCCAAAGCCTGGCGCGGCCGTCTTTCGGAGAGGACGACGAAGGCCATGGGGACAACGATAACATCTCTGATCCAGCGCTTGAAGGAGATATAAGGAATGTCCGACCAGCAGATGCTGACAAGCTCATATAATATCAACAGCATCAGCCACGCATTCTCACGAAAAGCGCGACCCCAGTCGAACCCCCTCCCACCAAGGATAACCAGCGCCGCAAAAAAGAACAGCAGCAGCACGACACGGTCTAAGGGGCTACCGGACTCGAGATCCGTGCCGTAGACTCCAAACCAGGCGCTCAAAGGTCTGCTTGCAACCAGCAAAACCCAGACTGTGGGAAGCCAAAGGACGAACGACGCCGTGGGATTTTGTTTGCACTCCATGCGAAGGAGCATAATGACGAAAATTGTGCAAAGTAAAAGTGCTAACCGTGGAGGCATGGAATCCCTGTTTTGATATCATTGTAGCGAGTAGCATCCAGGTGCAGGAAGAAACGGGTCCTACCGCCGCCTCTCGTCCGGAATTTGCTCGAATATCCGGTCCATGATCCTGGTGGTAAGAAGGATCTCCCTGTATGGTAATGGGAGGGGAGCGTTGCCGGCGATTGAAGCATAAAAAGACTGGATCAGAGTTTTCATTCCTGCATCAAATGGAAGATGGAAGTCTTTTTTGACGAATTTTCTAAGGTTTGTGCTGAAATTTCCCAAATACTGCCAGGCGAATTGAAAAGGTGGAACGAAGTATCTCAAATAGCTCTTGTACTCATTATTTTCCGATTTGATAAGCACCTGGTGATCGTCATCCACAATCAAGGAATTTTTTGGACCGAACAATCGAAATTGATGGATCGCGGGGCTGATTTGTGAAGAAAAGGTAAAATAGGCCGTTGTCAGGTCTTCATCCTCTATGATGACCCTTACTTCGTCGACTATGTCCCCCTGCCCGATACTTTTCAAGAATGAACTGGTAAAGCCCCGCGCGGTAACTCGAGGATAATCGCTTTTCAAAAATTCCGCTATTTTGGTGATGCCATGGCTGATAATATTTTGCAGGAGAGACCCCGGAAGCTTTCTCGCCCAGTGGTCCTTATCTGCCAGGAGCGCCTTGGCATAGCTCTCATCTCCAAGATCATAGCAGTAAATGCTCTCCATATGGACCGGAGCGCCGCCGAGATATCCGGTCCTGACCAGTTCCCGCATGCGAACCATGGCATGAGTGAACTGCGCGTTGTGGCCCGCTGTCAATTTCAACCCTTTGCGCAGAGCGATGTCGATCAGCTCCTCTGCTTCCGCGGAATTCAGGGTAAACGGCTTTTCGATATATACGTTGCAACCTGCCTCCAGGCATGTCTTTCCCAATTCGAAATGGCTCTGCGGGGGTGACGTTATATGCACCACGTCAAGGCTGCGGGCCGCGAGCATTTCCTGCGGGCTCGTGAAATATCCGGAGGCGTTGAATCGCTCATACAATTGAAGCGCCATTAAAGGCTCGCTGTCACACACAGCCTCTATTTTGGCCCCGGGAATCCTCCGGATCTGAACAGCATGCTGATCGGCAACTTTGCCGCAACCGATAATGCCCGCCCTGATCATTGCTTTGCCTGTCTGGCGTACTCGAAAAAATTATGCAAGCCCTCGCTCATCCCGACTCTGGGATACCAGCCCAAAAGCTTTTTTGCCTTGGAATTAGAGTAGCTATTGCCTTTCCAGTACGTTTCGCAAAATCTCCTGTTAAATACCGGCGGCAGTTGCTCTTCAGACCACTTTGAGTACATCTCCCAAAGAGTGCAGAAAAAATAAAACACCGGGTAAGGAACCGGGACCGCAAGGAAATTGCGGACTTCCTTTCGATACAGGTTAAGGAATTCCCCGCTTTTTGGCAGATCGTCATCGACGACGTTGATGACTTCTCCTTCGATCCCTCTTCGTAAACCTGCCAGAGCGATCGCCTCAGCGCAGTTGTCAACGTAGGTGAGAGGTATAGCGTTATTCAACCCGAGATGTAGAAAGACGCCAAATGTGCTTATTCCCACTCTGCCTGTCAATTGTGCTTTACCGGGGCCCAATACGACCCCGGGTCGCAGAAGCACATAAGGCAAACCCCTGGTGCGGGCATACTCGAGCACCAACTCGTCCTGTTTGGATTTCCCGTATGCGTAGGGATCGTATCGTCCAAACAAATCGGTCTCGACTTTACATGATTCGTCAAGCAATTCACCGCGCCGCATCTTTGCATTCGAATAGACGGCGATGGAGCTTATGTTGACGAATCTCTTCAACTTCGGCTCGTTTGCCACCGCATCCAGGAGGTTCCTCGTTGTGACCGCCGAATTCATGAAGCAGCCGGGAAATGTCTTATCGACTCCCGCAGCCAGATGGTAGACGACGGAAACTCCCTGTGCGGCGATTGAACAGCTTTCGCGCGAAAGGAGGTTTCCCCTGACAACCTCCAAAGCCGGCCGGTTGGACTGCCCGACAATCGATTCAATTAATCCCGTCTTGCTCGTCGGCCTGATCAAGCACCGTATGCGCTTGAAACCATAAGACAATAGCGTGGAGACTACTCTTGAACCAATGAAACCGTTGGCCCCGGTGACAAGGATAGTATCCTCGTCCTCGATTATGCAATCATCTCCCGCTACGTGTGGCAGTGCGCTGAGACCAGGGACCACTTTATCTCTAAACTCCCACATATATCTCCCTGACCCAATCAAGGCCAAACGAAGCGGAAACTTTTCCGAGATGATCGCAAATTTTGATCAGGTACCTCATGAAAATAAAATGGCTGAGAACGAAGAACACGGGCAGGCAGGCAGCATACAAGGCAATAGCCGCAGACGATCCGAGAACGTCCAACGGCCCGGAATCTGCCCCATTGAGGGCCATCTTTCCCCTGAGGAGGGCCCTTTTAATCAGTATTCTCCTCTCCCAACGGCGCGGAGGCACAACCTCGAAGACCGGTGCTTCGTCACACCAGACAAAAACATATCCCTGTTCGATCTTTCTTCTAAAGAAATCACGGTCCTCGCCTCCACTGCCAAAGGCCGGATTGAACCACATGCCGTCCCCATCAAATACTTGTCTTCTTAGAAGCGCATTCCCGCTTCGGGTGTTCGTCCAGTCCAAAACAAACCCGGTGCTGTGAGCCGGTCTGTCAAAAAAGCCTCCATCCAGCACCCAACCGGGGGGCTTGACTTCAAAACAGGGCAGAACAGGGCCCAAAACTCCATCCGACCTGAATTTATTCAAAGCTTCGTAATGGTTGAGGAGCCAGCGGTCATGGGGCAATTCATCATCATCGATGAAGGCTATAAGATCACCGTCGGCATTTTCAATGACCTTATTTCTCGCAAGGGCGATGCTTTGAACAGGTTGTACGCAGTACCGCATGGAAAGCGCGGAATTTCCCGCGAAGAATTCAGCCGTATGCCGCGCAGACTCGCACATATCGTTATCGGCGATGACAACCGAATAACTGAAAAGCCCCCCAGTCGCCTGATTCTCCAGCTTCGCAAGAAGCTTTCCAAGCAACCTCGGCCTTTTATATGTGCATATACAAACGCTAATGTGACGCATTATTACCGAATTCTTCCAGAAAAAATGAAAGAGCCAGAAGCATCCAGGCCTGCGACCACCTCATGAAAGCAATCCGATTGGTATAATATGGGAGAACCTGATAATAGAACCATCCACTTTCGGCATGCATGTGACCCATGGCCCAATCGTATACGGAAAAAGCAAGCTTGACGCTGCCTTCGTGCAAGTCTTTAAGGGTGAGCAGCGTGATTATGCTCTGCGCAACACTATGGATATCGATAGGATATGTTCCGTTATGGAAATATCTCGGCGCGCCGTCTTCTCGGAAAAACATCCTTCGATAGAATTCAAAACCACGCACTATATGCGGCTCGAACTCCTCAGTTCCCGCATAACGTCCGATCGAACGCAATGCACACAGGTTATACCCTGTATGAAAATTGTCGACCCAACGCTCCGAGGCGAGTTCACCGTAGTCCCACGAACCATCTTCATGCTGCCTGGCGGCTGAGTATCGCGCTACTTTGAGTGCCGGGTCAAGGAATTCCCTGTCGCCGAGGTGTTTATAGACCCTGGCAAGCAGTCCCGCACCCAGAAAATTGGCATTATGGACTCGGGCACGCGACGAAGGCAGCGGATAGCAGAAAGAGGCCACGGAATCGCCATCTTCCCAGAACAGTTCATTTAAAATATATCGCGCGGAGCTTGTCGCCATGCTCAGGTACCGAGACTCCCCGCTGTATTCGTATGCATCCAGAAGAGCATTTGCGACGAACGTTGTGCAAACGAGGTTTGCTTCCCACCGGGGAACCAGTATCGTTCGTGTTTGCCACGGAAAACAATACCCCCAGCACCAGTATGAGTTGCCAGGCGACCGAAGAGTTTCCAGTTGCTTAACCAAATCTACCGTCGGCCCTTGTCCGTCCGGCAGGCCGGCTTTAGTCATCTTGATGGATGCCATAAGAAAAAGCGCAAGCGCCTTCGGGTTCTTCTCCCTTGTCACCAGGAGATACGGACGAAAGTCCACCGGGAGCCTCTTCATGATTTGCGTAAATATTAGTCTGCATATTCTGCTATGAGCCAACGGGGAACGGGCGAACAAACGGCTGTTCAATGCATCGTATGGGTCGTAACCCGCCCAATTCTCATTCCGGCACAAAGCCATCAGCAAACTTGCAGATTTTGCGATCTTATCCCGATTTTCCAATCTTTGAACCCGCGGGCTATAATTTTATTATTTTACCTTGCTCCAACCACACCCTGATTTTTCACCAGGTTCTTTTCACCGAATCCAGGGGGTCTCGCAGGTCCCGTTTTCGACAATGCGGACAATTGCATCGACTATGTCTCTAAGAGCCTCACCGGAATTATTCCCATTCCTGTCCGGGATTTTTCTTTTTTCCACCTTGAGCTTTGCATGGATGTCGTTGATAGAGGCCAACATGACGAGGCGATTGGTTCTTTCCAGATATCTGTCCACATCACCGGTTTTGCCCCGGAAAATACTGTAGACCGGTATTCCGAGGGAGGCGGCTTCCCTGTTCATCGTTCCTCCGCCGCTTATTGCCAGGTCCGAATGCCACAGCAGATTCAGCCCATCGACAACGTGTTCCGGGATAATGAGCCTCCCGTTACTAAACAACTCTTTCCATTTGGATCTCAGGAAAACTTCCTGCTTATTATTTCGAGGCAATAGTACTTGCTGAACGTTTTCCATGCTTCCGAGATAATTGATAACTTCAGTAAATAACCCTTCGGCTTCGGGATTGTGATAATGAGCTTCAGTGGCCGGAGGCCTGAGAGTTACGATTATTTTGTCAGGGTCCAATTTCAGGTCTTCTATTATCGTATTGTCGGGAATGAAGTTCGGGACATAGACGTCTTCCTTGATTCCACGGTACTTGACGATGCCCTTCTCTACCCTGTCCAGACTCACACTGGTGATTATTTCCGGCATGAATTCCCACGTAGGCCTGGCAATCTCCGCTGCGTGCTCATAGTCGAGTATCTTGATCGTAGGAATGTGAACCAGCTTGGCCAGAATAAGCTGGGAGCGGGACCCATGCGACACAGCCAGGTCCGGGTGTTGATTGGCCACCAGGTGATAGAGTTGAAACGACCTCAGCAGAGTCCCGGCTACTTTCATAATAATGTTCTTGCCGTAGTGGCGTCCTACCCTGTAGCATTCCAGGCGAAGAAGGTCCGCAAGCCCGCATACCTGAAAGCAGTCCCTTGCCGTTATCAGCAGAGAGTACCCCCTGGCGGTCAATTCATCTATGATCGGTTTAAAAAAAGGCACATGCGGTGAATTGTCCAAATCAATCCAAATTTTTTTTGCCTCTTTCATGCACCTTTCCTCGATACGATCTTGCAAGAGCGTTCAAGCCAAAAACGTGCAATATCCTTTGGCAGGGCGCTCCAGAATTGGCCATGATAAACGGACTTGATATGCTCCAGGAATTGAAGGTACAGGTCGGCTTTATACTCCGAGTAAGTGCATTTCCTGCCACCGAAGGCCATGTAATCGGGATGAACGTTAAGGAGCGCCATTCCTCCGTTTTGGACGATCCATTCCAGCTTTTTCTTCCAGATATCGATCGTCTGCAGGTGCAAAAGGATGTAAAGTGTGAAGTCCTGGGGCAGCGTGTAGGGCAGTTCCACATAGCCGCTGTGCATGGCCCCGGCCCGTCCATCCAACCCGTGCTCTCTGCTCGGGACAAAAAACGGGAATATGGTATGGACCCCCTCCGGCTGCGGTTCGAAAGGGTCTATATCAAAGGTGGAGGAATCGTATTCGATTTCGAGGCCGAGTATCCATTCAAGGTTGTGAAACATGCATGGAGAACGAAAGCCAACCGCGTTCCATTCTCTGAGGGCCTGATTAATAAGCGGCGCCTGCTTCAGGAATCCCTCCCTCGAATGGTATAAACTGCTGTCATGATGCAGGCCGTGAACACCGACCTCGAAACCCCTGGCGACCAACTGCTCACGAACCCCGGGCGATACACGATAATCACCGGCCACAAAATTAAAGGAAGACCTGAAACCAGCGGATTCCTCGAGGTCCGCCAGTTCCAGGACCCTGTCATGGCCTGCCTGTGTTTCCGCGTCATGTGTAAGCGCAAGGGCGAACTTTTTACCTTCCGGCCAGCCGTTCCATCCCTCCGGCAACCCTTTGGCCTGCTCATTAATCGGCCAGATATGAGCGCACCTTTTCAGCTTGTGAATCGCAAGCTTTGTCCTGACCGCAAGTTGCACTCGCCGTGGTATGAACCGCTTTGCAACTCCATATGCGCGAATTGAGCAACTCAGCATCTACCATCTTCCTGCTATGTCATCCCATATGCCTGTAGAGCATCTCGCCGGCCAGGCGGAGAAGAGGCAAAGGCATACGGCGGAAAATCGGTTGGCCGAGACCGGTTATTTCCGGCGCCCCTTTGACGAAGGCGGATCTTTTCAGGTCATACCTGTAATACTTGATCGGTTCTTCCTGCGTGCCCCAGCCGGCCTTGAAATGAATCAACCCGGCATTCTCAGGATCGGTCCGCCCGAAACAAAGTTCCTCAAATCCCTTTTTCGAAAACCACCTGATGGCTTCCCACATGACCAGGTTGGCGGCACGAAGGTGCTGATGCCTCAAATCGGAAGCACCGTATTTGTAAATTGCCTTTTTGCCGTAATGAAGATATACCGCTCCGGAAATTGGCCTGCCTTCATATGTCGCAATTATGGTGAAGCCCCTGCCTTTTCCTATTGCATTTTTATGGACCGCCTCGAAGAAACTCCAGGGTTGCGGGGGAACTCCATGACGTTTATGAGTCCGGCAATGTAGTATGTAATATGAACGCAAATCAGTAGCGGATTCGGAGATAATGGTCCGAACTCCTGAGTCCACCGCCCTCCGGACGTTGCGTCTTGTTGCCGGTTTGAGCCTTTCGAAGAGAATCTCTTCTTCGCCATTAATTCTAAGAACATGCCTCACATAGCCACGATATGGGACCACCCCTTTCAGATGGCTCGCTCCGCCCCTGAGTTCGAGGTATTTCCATCCGGCATTTTTCCCGTACCGCAGGATTTCATCGAGAATTGAGGGGAAATGGTCCTCATTCGCGACGATGGGCTCGCAATGATCTGTGAAAGGTATGGAAACTCCCCTTTTTCCGGTCAATAGGCTTCTTACTTCCATTAAGGGGACGGAGACCGACACGTTCGAACCTTCCCGGCTCGTGAAATAAAGAGGCTTATAGGAATAGGAACTTTTCAGGACCCCGGTCCAGTTTGAAGAATGGAAAAATGTATGCTCCGGACTGGAAGCGATAATCTGATCCCAGTCAGCGCGGACTGTTGGGTCCATAATTTCCAGGGCGTTGAATTTTGTGAAGATCATTGCTCCATAAAGCTACAGATGAGGCCGGAGACCCTCTCGACGTGGGATTTGCACAGTGACGGTCCCATAGGAAGGGAAAGCACGCGGGAAGCGGCTTTTTCCGCTACAGGGAAAGCTCCGGCGACAAAATTCATATCGCGGTAGCTTTTTTGCAGATGCAGCGGTAGCGGGTAATGCAAGCCGGTCGCCACTCCCTTGTCAGCTAGAAACTTTTGAAGAGAATCCCTCTTATCGGTGAGAATCACGTACAAATGATAGACCGGCCTGGTCACCGGGCTTGCAAAAGGTAGAATCAGGCCCGGGACCCTGGCGAGCTGTTCGCTGTAAATGGCGGCGCATTCGCGCCGTTTTTCATTCCATTCAGGCAGATGCTTCAGCTTCACCCGCAGGATGCCGGCCTGAACGGCATCGAGCCGGCCATTGTAGCCTTCCAGGTCATGATGGTATTTTTTTGCTCGACCGTGGTCGCGGACCATCCTGATAGTGGATGCAATAGCAGCATCATTGGTGGTTACCGCCCCTGCCTCCCCACAAGCGCCAAGATTTTTTCCCGGATAAAAGCTGAAGGCAGCGGCAATACCCATGGAGCCGGCCTTTTTCCACGTTTTTTCACGATCGGAGTAATACTCGGCGCCATGGGCCTGGCAGGCATCTTCGATAACTGACAGATTGTGCCGTTGAGCCAAACCGAGAATCCGGTCCATGTCGGCAGGCTGACCGTAGAGATGCACAGGAACTACAGCAGTAACCGGACGCCTCTTTTCACGATGCATCAACCTGCCGCAATCCTCGGCAACGCACCGCATTTTTATATACTCGCGAAGTCTTTCCGGGTCCATATTGCAGGTGGACTCGAGTACATCCACAAAATCCGGTGTCGCTCCGGCTTGAGAGATGGCCTCGGTCGTTGCAATGAAAGTATTTGGAACCGTAAGGACAACGTCGCCCGGTTTTACGCCTGCGGCAATCAACGCGAAACGAAGGGCATCGGTTCCGCTTCCGACCCCTACACAATATTTTGTACCGCAGAACTGTGCAAAATCGCTTTCGAATCCCTCAACCATGGGGCCGCCGATGAAGCCCGCCGTTTTCAAAGCGGATCGAAAAACCGACACCAACTCCTCTTCAAGTTCAAGGTGAGTGGTTACCAGGTCGAGAAATGGAACCGGATCATGGGTTACGTCGTTCATCGAAAAACCTCAAATTGTTTTCCGACGGGTAAAGACAACCTGCAAAGCAGTCCTGACGGAAATCTCAAAAAACCGCACCTTCGCCTGTAGTGCCCTTTTGTGCGATATTTCTCAGTATTTGCGTGATCCTCTCAGCGGTCTTTCCGTCCCAAAGTTTGATCGCCATCGGTTTCCGCTCGTTATTCAAAGAAATCTCCTCGACTTTTCGCTCCATGCCGTCAATTTTGCACAGGTGATTCGTGCCGTGAGTAATCGTGATCGGCCTCTCGGTATTTTCCCTCAAGGTCAGGCACGGTATGCCAAGATAAGTAGTTTCTTCCTGGATCCCGCCCGAATCGGTGATCACAAATCGACAGTTGCACACCAGGCTCATAAACCGAATGTAATTCAAAGGGTCAGGGAGGAGAAGTTTCTCGGAATTTTCCAGCCTGGTCAGCAGCGACCGATCCATATTCCTTCGGGTCCTCGGGTGGATCGGAAAGATGAGGTGGATATTTTCAGCGATACGCTCCAGCCTGCCGCAAATCTGCTTCAAGACGGCCGGATCGTCTACATTTGAGGGCCGATGCAAGGTTACGACTCCGTAGTTTCCCGCCTCAAGGCCAAAATCGAGATGGGCCTTTTGACTCTCGATCTTCTCCCTTACCATTTCCAGGGAATCTATCATAATGTTGCCGACCATCTGAATCTTGTCTCGCGCTATCCCTTCCCGTATGAGGTTTTCGACAGCGTCTTCGGAAGGCACCCAAAGCAAATCAGCAAGGACATCGGTGACCATCCGGTTGATCTCTTCAGGCATGGTCTTATCAAAAGATCTCAACCCTGCCTCCAAATGAGCAACTTTAATGCCCAGTTTGGACGCGGCAAGAGCAGCGGCCATGGTAGAATTTACGTCTCCCACAACCACAACAAGGTCAGGTCTCTTTTCAATAAGTACTTTCTCATAGGAGATTATGACTTTCCCGGTCTGCTCACCATGAGTGCCGCTGCCGACTTCAAGAGAGATGTCCGGGGAAGGCAAATTGAGGTCTGTGAAGAAAGTATCGGACATCTTGAAATCATAGTGTTGCCCGGTGTGAACGATTACCGGGCGAGCCCAGTCCTCTTTCTTCAATGCATGATAGAGTGGGGCGATCTTCATGAAATTAGGCCTGGCCCCACAGACTAGATGTATTAACATATTAAGCTACCTTATCAGACGAGTAATCTTTTCATCATTTGTTCAATTTGGACAAACAAATAATAGACGAAGCTAATGCGAGCGTCCATCAATGTCTTGGAATATCGTTATTTGTCGAGAAATCTAAGGATTCTGGCGGGGTTTCCTGCTGCTATCGCATTGGGAGGAATGTCTCTTGTGACAACGGCGCCTGCGCCGATGATTGCATTTTCGCCAATCGTAACGTTTGCCAGAATGGTAGCCCCGGAACCAACCGAAGCGCCCCTTTTTACCAGGGTAGGTTCCACATCCCAGTCGGCTTCAGTCTGGAGTTCTCCGGCAGGATTTGTTGCCCGCGGAAACATATCGTTGATGAAAACCACTCCATGACCTATGAAGACGTCATCTTCAATTGTCACACCTTCGCAGATGAAGGTGTGGCTGGAAATCTTGCAATTTTTACCTATCTTCGCGTTTTTCTGGATTTCGACAAAAGTTCCGATACTGGAATTGTCCCCGACCCGGCAACCATAAAGATTTATAAACTTTGCAAGCTTGACGTTGTCTCCAAGCACTACGTCATCGGCAACACACAAATAGCTCACAGGCGAACCAATTCCCCTCTTTTTTTCATCGATCGATCGGCGGCCTCCAGCATCTTGACCACGCGGTAACCTGAATAGCCGTCGTTCAAAGGCTTTTTATCATTGACGATGCAATCTATAAAGTGCTCTGTTTCTAGCTTGAGGGCCTCGGTTTGCTCCACCTTTGGCGACCACATATCTCCGGAGCGATAGCTTACCAACAGATCATAGACGCCCTGACGATTCCGTATATCTACCCCTTTGTCATAGACCTTTATCTTCTCATCGGCATCCAAATCATTCCAGACGAGCATCTTCTTTTCTCCGCCGAGCAGGGTAGTCCTGACTTTCACCGGAGAGAGCCAGTTAACATTGAGATGCGCGATCACATGGTCCGAAAAGTAGACCGTGACGTAGGCCACATATTCATGTTCGCTGAAGTGATTTTCACCGGTTGCAACGATCGCCTCCGGCTTTTGCGAGATCACATAATCCATTATCGAAATATCATGCGGAGCAAGGTCCCAGATAACATTGACATCGTGTTGAAACAGACCGAGATTCACACGGGTGGAATCATAGTAATAGACCCGGCCCATTTCGCCCCCATCCACCAACTGCTTGATTTTTCGAACCGCGCCGGTAAAAAGAAAAGTGTGGTCGACCATTATCCTGAGGCCCCTTTGATCAGCAAGCTCGATCAATTCTTCGGCTTGGGCGGACGTGGCGGTGAAGGGCTTTTCGACGAATACGTGTTTGCCGTTTTCCAGGGCCTTTTTAGCCAGGTCAAAATGAGTAGAAACCGGTGTCACGATGGCGACCGCATCTATATCCGATGCATCGATAAGGCCATGCAGTTCAGAGGTTATCTCCACGCTGGGGTAGGCCTTTTGGGCACGCTTTCGAGCATCTTCGTTTACGTCACAAATCCTGGCTATCCGGCTTCCTTCAATGCTATTGAAATTACGGGCAATGTTCGGCCCCCAATAGCCAAATCCGACTAAGCCGACTTGAATCATTAAGCCCTCCATTCAACTAGATCCGGAGAGATCCGGAGGAATAGCCGTGGGATCAACAGGCGCCTTTGCTGGACAAAACAGCCAGTGGGGTCTTGAAAAGAAGTTTCAGGTCTAACCAGATGCTCCAGTTTGTCATGTAGTAAATGTCGAGCCGCACCATATCGTTGAAAGTCGTTCTGCTCCTGCCCTCAACCTGCCACACGCCCGTTATGCCAGGTTTCATATCCAGCAAGCGTCTCTTGTGCCAGAGATCGTAACACTCAAGCTCATATGGAATGGGAGGACGCGGGCCAACAAGCGACATGTCGCCCATGAGCACATTTATGAACTGAGGCAGTTCATCGAGGCTGGTTTTCCTGAGGAATTTCCCTATCGGCGTAATGCGTGGGTCGTTTTGGATCTTGAATATTTGAGTCTTGCTTTTATTCGAACCGCCATTGCTGGAGCCATTCTCAGCCGCGCAAATCAGCTTCTTCACATACTCCCTGTGAATCGACGGATTATTATCTGCAAACATAGTCCTGAACTTCAGGAATGTGAAAGTCTCACCATATTGGCCCACACGTTTTTGCCGGAATAAAACGGGACCATTCGAGGTAAATTTGATCAACCCTGAAATGACGAGAAGAAAAGGGGCTGCCAGCACCAGAGCAACCAAGCTCCCTGCGATATCGATGACTCTTTTAAGAAATAGCGCATGCTTATGTGAATTCCGGCGTTGCTTGACATCCGGGTAGAGTGTAAGTCTTCTCGGTGAGCCGCTGGAGCCGAGCTTTTCGGGGAAAAGATAGATCGAAACATCGATTCTTCCGATTTCATCCGCCTTAAGGCTCATAGCCAAATTTGACATAATTCTTTCTGTGATGCTCTCCGAAACGGTTGATTCGCCCGACTTCCCGATCTCTGTAAAAATAATCCCGACCACGGAATGGGAACGGTACCACCCGAGAACATCTATGTCCCTCTTACTGGACGCCAGGCTGGAAAGTACTTTCTCGCGAGGGTTGTTCCCGTTTTTACCGGCAGGGACCCTGCCAAGGGACAAAAGCATCAACATGAAAGGTCTTTTTGACCTCTCTGACCTCTTGCGCTCCAGGGCAAGAGTTCTGTTGAAAGCCTCCTCATCGTATTCAAGCGAAGGTAAATCAACCTCAACACGCACCTGGCACTCACTAGGAATACTTTGGCGCATTGATGGAAAATCCAGTACCTTCATCGTCGATTGTCTTTTCATAGCTGCCTGGTTTTCCGCCTCCCTATAAAATCCAGAGCTAAGACCAAGAATGCCGAAAATCATTTGTGGCATCGATAGTTAATCAGATAATTAGATACTGTAGGCGTTTAGTAAAGGGCTATTTAGAGGGGGATGAATTGGGTAGTCAGAATACCCAATCTATTCAAAATATCACATAGAAACAGGTTGTTATTGGCCTGGCTCAATCGTTCGTAAAAATGAGAAAAATAACAGCCGTCAGCAGGAATCTACACGTGTTTGTATATATATTGGGGAATATAAAAACGTCTTTTGTTTAGAATAACTCCAAGTATATTCCCTCCGACTCTGGAAATATTGTCCCTTACTTGTTTTGCTGTCTGGTATCTGGTTTTTTCGGCCTCGATCACCAGTATGACTCCATCTACTTTCGAGGCGATGGCCAAGCCGTTGGGAGAAATCGTAATGGGCGCAGAATCAATCAGCACCATGTCAAAGTCCTTTCTGAGATTTTGGCACATACTGTCGAATCTGGAGTCGAACATTTCAGGGGTGTAGCCCGCGGAATTGCAGGAAGGACTAACGAAAAGCGTGGACTCTCCGACACGATGAAATAAATCGCCGGTGAGGCCCTCGCCTTTCAGCGCATCCAACCAGCCGGAGGACCTTTCAATATCAAAGAATCGGCCCTGGCTCGAGTGATGTCGATCGGCATCCAGCAACAAGACTGAATTTCCTATCAGATCTGCGGCTACTCTGCCAAATTCCCGCACGATCGTAGAAGTACCCTCTCCCTCGCGTGTTCCTATGAACTGAACAATCTTTGATTTGCCATGGAGCAGGAGTGTATCGACAATCTTGTAAAGACTGAGCATTTCGTCTTCGATTCCAAGGCCAGACGATGTCGGCGGGGCGAAAGGAACGGGAGCGCTCCCAGGAGACGACGCCTCCATGCCTCTCTTCTGCCGATGCACGTTCTGCAACGCCTCATAGATTTTGCTCATAGCCACATTCTTTCGCTAAATAGGTGTATTTCCGGCACTGACAGGTCAGAATTTATGTAAGCAGCTCGCTAATTATCCGTCAATTCAGGAAGAACGATTTCTTCGCCAACCCTGATCTTATTTAGATTCGAAATATTTGGATTGACCTCCCGGAAAGTTCTAAGCAGGTCATCGTCAACCCTGCCATAAGCATCCATGAGAAGTCCAGTCACGCTGTCACCTTTTTTGACTATCAGGACGGGCAAGGCCTTTTGCTGCAACTTGTCTTTGGGCGTGGATTCACTTTGTGGCTGCACGGAAGGCTGGGCCGGCGTTTTTGCGTCTTCGCTTTCCGTTTCAGAAACTTTATCGCGGACCAGGCCCCACACCTCCACACCGGCGCTTGCCGGGTCACCGGCTACTGCCGGAGCCGGTTCCGCTGCCGGCGCACTATCCCACTTATCACGAACGGATGGCGCCTGCGACTCGCCCTGGGGATCGGGAACCGACTGTAAATCCACCTTATCGTCTGGCGGGAGCTCAGAAACGACTTGCTCAGGGGCAGCCGCCGGCACACTATCTGCTGCCGGCTGAGCGTCCCCGGATTGCTTTGCCGAACCGGCAGGCGTCGGGAAGGGGGGAACTTTCCCATTGAAAATTTCCGTTTTGACGTCCGGGAATTCTTCCTGCGTCACAAGGCTTCGCGAGGTGATCCCGACCAGTCCAAGGAGCACGAGCGCAGGTACCCAAATTATCTTCCAGTGGAAAGAACCGCGAGGACTTTCGCCCCGAATATCTTTTATGACTTCTTTGACTATTTTCTCGTCCACGGGCTTGCGCTGATAGCCAAATGCAGTAACAAGCGCATTGTCACAAAGGACGTTAATCACGCGTGGGATACCGTCGGCCTCTTTGACAATTCGTTTCAGAGCGCCCCCGGTAAAAACCGGATTGTGAAAAGAGGATGCCCTCATCAGCCTGTGCTGGATGTAAGCAAAACTCTCCTCAGTGCTCAATGGGTCAATTCGACACCTGATCGCCACCCTCTGCCTGATTTGTCTCAACTCAGGCAGATTCAACTTGTCCTCGAACTCCGGTTGGCCGACGAGTATGATCTGGAGCAGCTTATCCTTGGAAGTCTCAAGATTTGAGAGCATTCTCAGCCGCTCGAGGGTATCGACAGGCATATTCTGAGCTTCATCGATTATGAGCACCACATTGCGGTCGTTTTTGTATTGATCAATCAAGTATCGAAGAAGGCTCTCGACAAGATCCGACGGGTCCTTGTCGAGAGCCGGGATACCCAGCTCCCCGGCAATTTGCTTCAGCAGTTTGTCGAAGGACACCGCGGCGTTGAAAACATAGACGATCCTGATTTTCTCCGAGTCCGTTCCCTCCAAATATGACCGCAGGATGGTCGTTTTCCCTACTCCGACCTCGCCGGTCACGGCGACGAATCCCTTGCGCTCCTCGATGCCGTACAGGATAGAGGCAGAGGCCTCCTTATGACTCGGACTCAGGAAAAGAAAATCCGGATCGGGCGTTATGTGGAAAGGATTTTTTTTGAACTTGAAAAAGTCTAAGTACATCCTGTCCCTTAGTTCTTAATCGGAATGGTAACCAGTACCGGCAGGTCTAATCTCTTCTCCGCCTCCATAGCAGTACTCATCACCTGCTTTCTAATTTCCCGCGCATATGCGATCCCGAGGCTAATGGCCATCGCCGCTCCGATAGCCGCGGCAATCAGGAGAACGGTTGGCCGCGGGTTTACCGGGACAATCGGCACCCCGGCGGGTTCGATCACGCTAACGCTCGTCATTTTTTGGCGGTTGACCTCATCATAGACTCTAGCTTCTTCAAGCCTCTGCCGGTAGCCGTTATATTTTTCCTCATTGGCTGAAACCTCTCTTGCAAGTGCTTTGTATCGACTCTCAAGGGCTTCAAAGGCCTGAATTTCAGTGTTGAGCATGCCAAGCTGCTTCTCTGCGTCGGTACTTCTAACCTTCAGAGCGCTAAGCTCCGCCTTATTATTCAAAAGCTGTTTCTGAACATCCTGATATACAGGATCTGTCGGGGCCCTATCTTCTGTTCTCTTTAGGAGATATTCTTTAACCATTGCTATCTGTGCGCGGATATTGGCAATCATTGGAGTGTCTTCTTTATACTTCAGCAGCATATCTTTTTCCTGGAGCTGAAGACTCAGAAGCCTTATTTGAGCTTCTCTGGACGGGTCATAAGCGCTTGTGATTACAGCCGTTTTGGGAAGAGTGCTCAGTTGATTTTCGAGTTCAGCAATCTTTTCTCGAATTTCTCTTATTGAATTTGCCGCCCCATTTGTCGCAGCGACCAGGTCTGAACGCTCTCTAAGGAGGATGCCGCGCTGCTCATCAAAAGAAACAATCTTGGTCTCCTCGCGAAACGCCTTCAGCCTGTCTTCAGATTCCGCCAACTTTTGTCTGAATTCGTCAGCCTTTCTTTCCAGGAATAGAATTGACTTGGGGTCCTTGTAAATGTCACCGCGCTTATCGATATAGTTGTTCACTATTTGATTGACCACGGCAGCCGCCCTCACAGGGTCGCTTCCGTCGAAGATGATGTCGATGACATTGCCCTTTTTCCCGGCACTCACAACAAGATGTTTCTCCAGAATCACCAGGGCGGCTTCACTGTTGCTCAGACCCTCGTAAGGACTCTTAGCCAGTTGGGGGAAAATATTTTCCGGTTTAAGGGTGCTGATGACCCTCTCTTTTATATCTCTGCTCTGGAGAATACTCACTTCCGACTCGACAATCTCAGCCTGATTGATTGAAGGAGTCTGTCTTCTTTCGAGCGACAGTTCGGGAGAATAATTTTCCCAGCCGAACTTGACCAAAACAGATGATTTCGCCTCAAACTTCGGCTCGTAGATCCATTTCTTGTATGTCACAGCCCCGGCACAACCGATGATGCTCAACACAAGAAAAGCTGAAATGATACCCTTTTTATGTTTGAACAGTATGGACAGGTAGTCGCGAAGATTGTTTGCCCGACTTGCCTCCCTTACTAGCAGCATCTGTTCGGACTGTAATGCAGAATAGCTCTCTGCATCGGTGGGCACGGGAAAGTTCTGGTTTGGGAAATCAGGTCGTCTCATTTGCGTATTTATTTCGTGATAAAATAATAATTATAGAATGGGGAACTAAACGTTCCTATTGTACCTCCAATGTACTGAGCTACCCATACATCTACGTTCGCTATATCGCTTTTTGGAACGAGCACGATATCGTAGGGCTGCAGATAAATATCCTGCTGTAAATCGATGCCTTTCATTGCCTTCTTGACATCCAAAGCGATTGTGAAGGGTTTGTTGTTCTCACCCCGCCGAATGACTATCACCTCATCAGTACGAGCGCTATCCTTGAAGCCCTTTGCCAGAGCAACGGCCTGCAAAACAGTTGTGGGGCCAACGAGTTCCCTGACCCCGGGTTCAGCAACCTCTCCACCTACGAAAACTCTTTCCCCGGCAAACGCGTTTACTATCACTGCAATCTCAGCTTGCTGAAGATACTTGCCATATCCGTCGCTCAACTGTTGTGTCAGTTCAGAGGCGGTGAGGCCGGCGGCTTGAACCTCATGAACGAGCAGCAATGAAATCTTCCCATCAGGCCGCACTGTCACCTCTTGATTGAGATCAGGGTTATAAAACATCTTGATGTTGATCTTGTCGCCGACAGAGATCCGGTATTCCTGCGGAATGGGAGCTATAAGAGTCCCGGGGGCTCCGACCTTTACTGCGTTCTCGCTATAAGGGCCACCACAGCAATATAGCGTCAATGAGAGGATAAAAAGGACAAAGACTCCTTGTTTCATTTTCACCTGCCGGTCACGCTGTCAATTCCGTTAAGATCGTTGTCGAGCAGCTCCTCAATTATAGAAATTAAGTCTATATAATCAATTAAAATAAGGGACAAGAGGAAACCGGCGAATGTTCAGTTACGGAGCAAAATTCCGGCTGAAGTGAACAGATTACGGTCCTGCTTTGCCGGTTGGTCTAATTTTGCGGCTTGGCTGAGTTCATGCTTCTTTCGTAGATTTGCATCCGAAGAGCCTTCTTCCACTCCCATGGCGCAATTGCCGGCGGTTTCGCCCAAAGGCCGATAAAATTCATCTGGGCAAATTCCTCCTGTTTTTTCCACTGTTCGCAAAGTTTTGAGTTTCGATCACACGGCTTAACCCATGCGAGTCCATACCCTACGAGCTGGTTGTTTAGATAATCCGAAACTCCGTCGATCCTCACCAAAGCGTTCTCGGTCCCATCGGCATCTTTGAAAACAGGGGTAATCTCCGCGCTTTTTTGAAGGGATAGATGATTGGCCAGGAATCTCGCCTTGTCGTGGAACGGCTGTCCGAAGACCGGACAGGAAATACCGTAGAGGCGAATTTTTTGCACAGAACCGCCCGACTCGACCGTCAACACGTCCCCTTCGGGAACGTCGATGATTTTGCCCGAATAGGCCCAGCACTTATGCAGCAACAGTAGCCCGACCGCCAATGAGGTGAAAAGCATGATTGCATTCTTGTGCCGTCCCACTGCGCCGTTCATCTCCCTGGAGCCTGTCGGATACAGCTCCGCAAACTCGATTACAGCCCCGAACCATCAATCGGCGTGGTTTGAGCAAAACTATAGTCGAATTAGCCGTTCTTCTCTACATTAGAAGATCGTTCAGGCGGGTAAAGGGCGAATTAAACCGGTAGAAATTGGGTATGTTCACTACCCAAGTGTGGAGAAACAATAACTATATCATCTATTTACTAGACACAGCCACCGATGAAATTCACGACTGGGAAGCTCCCTGTCCGTACGATTCTGCATGGGCGTTTCTGATAGGCAGGGAAAACATTTGTACGAAATAGGGACCCGGGTTCGGACGCAGAAAATTGCGTTGGAAATTACGGTTTTCAGAGTTAAACTCGCCTTAAATGACGATTGATCCTCGACCTAAACCCGGAGGAAATTGTTGTGAGGATTGTGAGGAGCCGGCACATTTCAGCGGAAAAGCCAGATCACCTAAGCCACGCTGTGAGGAGAGAATCGTGAGGGGAAATTACAGTGGATCCTCATAAACCCGTTCTAGTAACTGGTGCAGCCGGTTTCATCGGGTTTCACATAGCCTTGAAGATGCTTGAAGCGGGCCGGACTGTGGCAGGTCTGGACAATATAAACGACTACTATGACGTAAAGCTCAAGCAAGACCGGCTTTCATTACTTGCGCGATACCCCGGGTTCAGCTTTTTCAGACTTAATTTGGAGGATCATCCTGCAGTAGAAGAGCTTTTCGGTAGGCATTCGTTCGATATAGTGGTCCACATGGCCGCTCAAGCCGGAGTTCGCTATTCACTGATCTACCCGCGCGCTTATATCCAAAGCAATGTCGACGGTTTTCTAAACGTCCTTGAAGGCTGCCGGCACAACGAAGTCAAGCATCTGGTATTTGCCTCGTCGAGTTCCGTTTATGGAGCAAACGAGAAACTCCCCTTCTCAGTGCACGATAACGTGGACCACCCACTCTCGCTTTACGCAGCCACCAAAAAGGCAAACGAGCTGATGGCCCACACCTACGCTCACCTGTTCGGAATCCCCTCGACAGGTCTGCGCTTTTTTACGGTTTACGGCCCGTGGGGACGTCCTGACATGGCTCTTTTTCTATTTACTCGCGCAATACTGGCCGGGCAGCCGATCAGGATATTCAACAACGGTCTTATGAGCCGGGATTTTACATATATTGATGACGTCGTACAAGCTGTCCTTAAGCTAATCGATCAACCTCCTGTTGCCCACCCAAAATGGGATGGACTCAATCCTGATCCCGGCTCCAGTTTCGCTCCATTCAGGATCTACAACATCGGAAACAACAAGCCCGTTGAGCTCCTCGAATTCGTTTCCGTGATCGAGGATTGCCTTCAAATGCAGGCCCAAAAAGAATTCGTTCCTATGCAGCCGGGAGATGTGCCAACTACTTTTGCGGACATCGAGGACATAGCCCGCGATTTTGATTTCAGTCCCCGGACCTCCTTACGCCAGGGAATATCGAGCTTCGTCGCCTGGTATAAGCAATACTACGGAGACAGTTCTCCATGTCCCATGGGGCCTCACGAAAACCTTAAAGGCAATTAGGAATTAGGAATTATGGAGAATGCAACCTTTCGAAGCAGTTGCTCATGTCCCTTTGTTACACCCGGAAACCATTAAAAGGGTCTCCTTTTCGCGGCTCCGCGTTTCTGTGTGAGAACTTTTCGTAAGAGTTCTCCGTCCACCGGTTTCGTCTCCTCACCTCCGTTTCCCGAATGTTTTGTATTTGTCGGAAAACTTTACATTGCTGGAAGTGGCTTGCTGGAACGCTTTGCGGAGTCTCTTCATTTATAGTTGTAAAAGTTATTTACACATATGTTTGAGAGGCATCATTTCCCCAGTTAGTTGATCCATAGTAAAATCAACTGTTTATCTAAATGCGGGAGATGGTGCATGAAAATTGCATAAATCCGGGCAGGTTCTGAAGGGCCATGATGGGGGCAGACTATATTCGTTGAGGGGTTCCAGTTATGCGCGAAGACCAGAGAAGACACAAACGGTTCAAAACCCAGAATGAGGTTTTTGCGGCTTTTGTGGTACCAGACGAACCGATCATTGTGGGCAAAGTCTTGGACGTGAGTTCGGGGGGGGTTGGGGTCCAGTATCTCGGGACCAGGAGACTCAAAAAGGGACCAACCAGCATCAAGATATTTGGTTTGACCTCCTCTCATATGGAGCGGATACAGTCAACAGTAGTCTATGATCTGGAAATACCGGAGGAAGCGTGGGACCTTCCGAAAGTGAGGCGTTGCGGGATTAGATTCGAAGGACATGTATCAGAAAGTCTCGCCAGGATAAGGGAGCTATGCAAAACACAGCCGCGGATTTCTAATGATAAGCAACGCTATGCATCAGATTTTCGTTAGAAATTCCATCTTTTACTCTCTGCCTATCATAACGATTCACATGATTCAAAAATCGAACTCTTGCCCTTTTGCAACAAATCCTCTGAATCCTACTTTCTCCGGGTTCTGGGAGGGGTTGGGCTGGTAATGATAGAGCCACATTTTCTGTTTTAGGCCCGGAGGCAAAGTGCACAGATCGTCGAAATGTGCATGAACGCCGGAAGGGGAGCGTTGCGTTTCGCAGTCATGAAACATCAGGTCAACGCGTTCGGCAATCTCCTCGAGCAAACCGGGCCGAAATTGAGTGTCTGTTGAGATAAAGATGCTCCTGGCTTCATCTGTTATTACGAGGCCGAAGCTGTACGGGTTCTTGCATCCTTCACCGGTATGAAGCATCTTAACCAGCGAAAAACTGATGCCCTCCCATTGGAAAGGCCCGCCTTCCGTTATCGGCGAACAGGCAAAGTAATCATTGATATCCATTTCTTTGTCCTGCACGCACATGAGGCCTCCTTTGAGTGAATGGTTCCAAAGGTCTTTCACCAGGCTCTCGGGGACGAACAGCTTACACGGGGGGCTATGCACGTCAAACAGAGTGTTGAACGCCACTCCTTCGAGTCCGCCTATATGGTCGGCGTGGAGGTGTGAGACATAAATGGCGTCGATTTCCCTGCCGAAATACTTCAAGCGAAAACCGCATTCACCCAGCGCAAAGCGTATGTCGCTGCCGCAATCGATCAGCATTTTTCGCCCGCTACGCGCGGTCAATAACATATTGGACTGGTAATAATCGGCAGTTGTAAAGGCTGATCCTACTCCCAAAAACTTAATCTTCATTATCCGTCCGATACCTCGAATAACGACTGGAGCCCCTGAGGCTCAGGTCAAAACAGTTTACGCCCCCCAAAAATCATGATACCGCTTTTCAGTATAGAAAGATATATGATTTAAATCGTAATAAGCGACGCTTGCGGTTCCTAATATGGAGTCTGTCCGTTATCAGATATTTTCAAAATCCGCACTCTTGAGAGTGACGCCCAAGTCCCGGAGTTCAAGATAAAATCTTTCCAAAGCGCGTTTAACTTCCAGTTCCTGGTCTTCGGAATAGGAGATAAGCATAGTTGTAGCTTTGCGAAGCGATGCGTCATCGTCGTCGATCGCAAAACCCAGGCTGTGGGCCAGGGGAAGAAGGTCCTTCAACGCTTCCTCCCCGCTTTGATATCTTTCCTTTGTATTTCTTCTGGCGGACTTCAATATGAATTTTCTGATCGGTTCCGGCAGGTCCGGGAGGAGTTCGGCCGGGTCCGGTATATCGGCGTTGATATGCATATCCAGCATCACACTCAGATCATGTTCGGGAAAGGGCCTCCTGCCTGTGAAAATTTCATAGGCAGTCAGGCCCAATGCATAAATGTCCGTGTAGGGTCCGACCGGCTGCCCGAGGATTTGTTCGGGCGCCGTGTAATAAACCGTCCCAAGAAAGGAAAGGTCCTCACTTCCCGCATTGCATGCCAGGCCGAAATCGAGGACTTTCACCCGGTCATTGGGCAGGATGAAAATATTTGCGGGTTTGATATCCTGGTGAACGATTCCGAGCCGATGCGCATACCCCAGTCCAGCACAAGCCTGTAGGAGAAGATTGAGCCCGCGTGATACAGGAAGTCGTCCTGACTGGCTAAGTACGGATTCCAGGGAAATCCCATCCAGGTATTCCATAATTATGAAGACAGTACCGAAGCTCTCCTCGATGTCATAAACCTGAACGATATTCCTCTGATTCATTCCGGCAATAAGTTGGGCTTCATTTTTGAACTGATCGGCAAATTTTGGGTCAAGCGCCATGTCGTGCCGCATCATTTTGATCGCCACAGGAAATCGAAGGGTCTCATGCAGCCCTTTGTAGACGATACTCCACCCACCCTTGCCAATCTTTCGCTTTATTGTATACTTCCCGATTCTGCGGTCTGCAGAAAGAGTTGAAGAATCAAATCGGTTGGCGACCAACTCGGTCAAAAAGCCCCTCAAATCATGATTCCTGTCGGCGACTCTGTCAAAATCATTCTTGCTCAATTTCCATGCAATGACTTCGGTTTCGGCCTCAACATGCGCAGAACGCGGCTCACCAGTTATGATGGCCATTTCCCCGAAGATTTCCCCTTCGTGTATACGGGCGATCTGATGGACTATCCCTTCTTTTTCCACACTAACCGAGCAAATTCCTTTTTGAAGAATGTAGAGGAAGTCTGCCTGGTCGCCCTGCTGGATAATCCTGTCTCCGGGGCCGAATCTTGCGGGCTGAAAGCAATTTAACAGGTCACAGAAGGCATGCCTTGGGACCCAGTCCATAAGGAGCATACCGGCCAGGAAGTCCATTTCTGTCGGACACGGGCGGGAATCGCAACGGGCATCGGGGTCTATTCGCAAACTGTCCAGAAACTCCAGACCAACCAGACAAACCTTGTTCGGCCCTTCACACATCCACGTGGCGCGAGCAGCAAACTGCTTCATTTCCCCGGAGTCCGGGTCCCTGTAGATCATTACCCAGCGCGAATCCGGATCGATATCACGGCAAGATTCGATGAGGGCGCCGGATTCAGTCAAATTGAGCAAGTCGATAAAGAAGGACCTCTGCGGGGAGGAAACCTCGTCGGGGCACATCGACCCCAGGCATGGCGCTGAAAGCGAACGCCTAAAGCTCCGTCTTCTGTCATAGGTCTTATCCATGTCCGGTTTTCCCGAATCCTGGAGGTAAACCAATTTGCAAGCGGAAATCACCATATCACAACAGGGTTACAAAAAAGTTACAGCGGAAAACAATGCCCGAAACGCCGAACCATACGCCCGAGCAGCGCCGGAGCTTACCAAAGCCTGGATGCGTTTTCCGGCGGAAAGCCCAGGCTGATAATTTTTTCTGCCGTCTTCGAAACCTCATAAGGGACGAAACGAATTTCAAGGCGTCTGTGCTTTGTATCCCACAGCGCATACTTGGCGCAGTTGTTGTAGTCGTCCCTGGGTTGTCCAACGCTCCCCACGCTAATGATATATTTGGAGCGAGATTCGAGCTCGAAAATCCCCTCTTTAAGGGTGTGATGCCTAACGGTGAAATCCGACCATGAAATGGCTTCAAGGCTATGAGTGTGGCCGACAAAACAAATCCGCGTCTCCATTTCGCGAAAGATGATTCCCAGCTCCTCATCGTCCCTTTCGAAAATGTATTCCGAGATAGAGTCCGGAGGGCAGCCGTGGACGAAAAGAGCGTCCTCCAGGATCATTGTTGCCTTCAGACTGCTGAGCCAGTCGCGGGTGCCGGGGGAGATCAGCCCCTCGGAGAGCACCAGGGACTCTCTGGCAGTATCGTTGAACCACTCGAGGAAATCCGCCCTTGCGAGCGCCAGTTCATGATTACCCATTACTGATGGAATTCCACGAGATCTCAGAAGCTGGACTACCTCTTCCGGATCAGGGCCATAACCAATGATGTCGCCCAGGCAAATCACAGAATCGGCGCCCGCTCTATCAGCATCGGCCAGGACCCCGGTAAATGCCTCAAGGTTTCCGTGAATATCGGAAATAACGGCAACTTTCATTTGGCACCCGAAGAAGCGCTCGGCAGGTCGGTCTGCTGGGGGAAAATCAGCCGGAAGGTGGTACCTTTCCCGGGGGAGGAATCCACTTCCATAAGAGCGCCGTGCTTTTCGATTATCTGCCTGGATATACTGAGGCCCATCCCGGTTCCCTCAGATTTTCGCGTAAAGAAAGGGTCGAATATATGGCTCTTGTCTTCTTCCAGAATACCGGTCCCGGAATCGTGAATCTCGAAGATTTGACCCTGCTCGTGGCGGCAGAACGTCCTTATACTCAGTTTCCCACCCCCGGGCATTGCTTCGATGGAATTTATTATCAGGTTCATCAAAACCTGGCAGATCTGGTTGAAATCCATGATTATGGGGGGCAGGTCCGGTTCCAGTTCGACCGCAACTTCAACTTGGGCCTTTATGAGGTACATCTTTGACATGTCCAGGCACCGATTCACAACTTCGTTGAGGCCCGACGGCAAGAACTGAGGGTCGCTTGGCCGTGCGAAATGGAGGACCTGCTGAATGATGCGGTCCATCCTGCGTATCTGCTCGAATACGTCTTCCAGCATCTCCTTCTGCCCAGGCTTTAGTTCCAGTTCACGCTTGAGCATCTGGGTATTGAAGTTTATGGTAGCCAGGGGATTGCGAATTTCGTGAGCTATTCCGGCGGCAAGTGTCCCCAGAGCCTTGAGCCGCTCAGACTGTTGGAGGCGTTGCTCCAGTTTCCTGGCTTCGGTCGCGTCTTTCTCAAAGTAGATCACCCGCTCCAGGTCTCCGGCCACGTTGAAGACCGGAAATACATGATATTGGTAATAGCCTCCCCAGCGCGGGTGAGGCCCTTCAGTGCGAATCGGCCGGGCATCTATCAGGCATGCCGAAATTGGACAATCGAAGTGGGGCTGATCGGTCCCATAGATCACTTCACTATACTTTCGCCCGACCAGCCCTGGACCGTAAAGCAACTCGCTGGTTCGGTTCACCCGGTAAATCCGTCTCCTGTTATCAACCAGAAAAATCGCATCCTGGATGGCGTCAAAGCTGATTTCGAGTTCTCTCTTCGCACGTTCAACCGAATTGAAGAGTCTTGCGTTTTCGATGCAGACCCCCAACTGGTTTCCGATGGCCCTGAGAAGCTCTCTTTGCCCCGCCCCCACCTTATATGCTCCGTCGTTGGTGACATAGAGCAGTCCTACCACCTTGTCGTGCGACATAAGAGAGATGCCGATCATTTCATCGACTCCCTGCTTTTTCATGTACTCGCGCAGCCAGGGGAAAACAATCTTTGAGATCGGAAACCACCGGACGGGGTCTTTCTCGTGATAGCTGCTCATTGAGTTCGCTGACAATGCGAATCTTTTGATGCAGTTGAGTGCGGAGGATGAAAACCCGTGGTGTGCGGCAAGTTCCAGCACCCACCTTTCAGCATTTGATTCTTTGACCAGGTAAAGCATCCCTATCTTGAATTTGAGGGTCTCAAGAATATTGGATAGCGCGCGCTTTAACGCATCCTGGAGATATGGAGAACTGTACAGGGCAGAGAAGATATCGTAGAGCATCTGAAGTTCAAGATGCCTTGCCAAATGTTCCCGGCGAGGCTCTTCGGCCCTTGCGTCAACGATCTTTGCCTTCCTGGGCTTCATTTTCAATGACAGTTCCAAGATTATTTGAAACTACAAGTAATCAGGCCTTGGTAGAACGCCTGTTAATTGCTTCCCGTTGAGCATGAATCACGCGGGCAATTCTTATGGAAGCAGCGTCGATCATTTTGCCATCAAGGGCGAGCGATCCCGCTCCCGCCGCGCGGGCCTGTTCATAAGCTTCCAGAATCCTTATGGAGCGTTGAAAATCCTGCTCCGAAGGAGAATAGATTTCATTCACAGTTCCAATCTGATCCGGATGAATCACCCATTTGCCGTCATATCCCAAGCCGGCGCTCATCAGGCATGAACGCCTCAGTCCTTCAAGGTCCTTGTAGTCCCCATATGGGGCATCGATGGCCGCCAGCCCCGCAGCTTTAGCCGCCATCGCCATTCTGCTCAATGGAAAGTGAAACCTGTGACCGGGATAGAAATCTTCCTCATCGCCGTGACCACTGATGCCCTTGCTCAACATGGTCAGGGAAGCGCTGTAATCAGCGACCCCGAATACCAGTGTCTCAATCCGCGAAGAGCTGAATGCGATCTCCCCGGCCCTTAGCATTCCGGATGCTGTCTCTATTGAAGCTTCGAGCCCGATCCGTCTTTTGAAGCCCATCCGCAGCTCTATCTGGGTCAAAAAATAGTCGATCGCTTTTATTTCCGCGGGATCGTCGACCTTTGGAACGACTATCGTATCAATATATTCGCCCGCTTGCTCGACTATATCAATTATGTCCCGGTAAGCAAAGGGCGTATCCATCCCATTGATGCGACACGACCGGACCTTTCCGCTCCAGTCACGTTCCCTGAGGGCGGAAGCAGCCTTTTTGCGGGCCTCATCCTTTTGGTCTACCGGCACGGAATCCTCGAGGTCAAGCATGATAACGTCGACATCTAAATTGAATGCCTTATTCACCATGTTATCCCGGTTTGCCGGGACAGAGATTATCGAGCGCCGAAGGCGAATTGAGTCTTTCATGGCACATCAGCCCTTTTCTAGTGCGCGCAACAGTTGAAGCCCGCGCCGTATCAGGAACACTCCCCCATGCGTTTCTCCCTTGAAGCGGCCTGGATGGCCTCAGGGATTCCCATTGGCAACGTTATTACATTAAGCATAACTTCAAAGGTACTGCAATAGCTTACTCATACGGGGTTGCATTCAGGCATTGCGCAACCCGAAACATTCGACAAAATATGAGTGGAGCAAAAGACTGGTATTTTGCTCCTTTCAGCCTTACAAGAACATAAAATAACAAAGTCTGCTATTCCGAGGCAGGAGGCCATGACATGAATATTTCCCTCACGCCACAACTCGAAGAGCTGCTCAAAAAGAAAGTGGAAAGCGGCTTTTACGGTTCCGCAAGCGAGGTCATGCGCGAAGCCCTGCGCCTTCTCGACGAACGGGATCGCATTCAAAACATGCGTCTTGAAGAGTTGAGGGCGGAAATCAAAAAGGGGTTGGAGAGCGGCGAGCCGACGCCATTGGACGTTAAAGCCGCCAAGGCGCAGGGGCGCGAGCGCCTATCCGCACGAAAGAGGAAGCCTACCTGATGGCCTGCGTCTTAAAGCGTCCACAGGCGGAAACCGACCTTGACGAGTCGACCGCTTTTTAGAGATAGGCCCGCCATCACCTCACACTTCCGGTAACGGCGGGCCATTGCAGATTAGATTTCAAGCCATGAATCCGAATACAGATTCTGGCCCAGGATTACTTTAGCCGTCTTTACGAAACTGCGTTCATCGTCTGTAAGCGAGCTCATGTCAATAGCCTGTCCATCTTCGACCTTGTAGACCACCGCTTCAAGATTCGGGTGTTTGCCCCAGGCAATTTCGTGAAGCTTGGGGTCAAAACAGTCTACGATTGCCGAATACAGACCGTGCCGTTTCAAAATGATCATCATGACCTGATTCAGAATCGGGCGCAGGTGGTCGGGCGGGCCGTTGGACACGTTTGAAAGCCCAATGGTGCTCCTGCATCCCGGAGCGATGTCCTCGAACATCTTCATGAATTCCAGAACGCTCATGATTTGAATCTGCTGCACGTTGACCGGCGTCTGGATTGGGTCTATATAGATCCGCTCCGGATTTATGCCGAATTCACCTGTGGCCTTGAACACCAACTCGGCGCAAAGTGCTCCACGCTCGTTTTCGTCCCTGGGCATTCCTTCGGGTCCCCACAGCAGGCCGACAAATTCAGCATCATACTTTGCGGCAAGAGGCAGAAGGGCTTCCATCCTCTCGGGTCGAACCATAATCGAATTGATAAGCGGCCGATTCTTTTTACATGCCTTGAGGCCGGCTTCTATCGCTTTGATGTTGGAAGTATCCAGGGCAAGCGGTGTATCCACGACCTCCTCGATAGCCGGGACGAGCCATGTCATCAACTCTTCGCCCGTCTTTCCGGCAGGACCGATATTGAGGTCTATATAGTCCATTCCGGCTTTGGCCTGCTCGACGGCAAGTTCCTGAAGCGGTTTGGCGTCTCTGCCCTTAAGCGCAGCCCCATACTTCACGCTCATAATGTTGAGATTTTCACCTATTAACTTCATGCCTTCATCTCCCGTCTATGCCTGGCGGCTCTTGAGATATTTGGGGATCTGGCTGGCTTCCCTGGGGCCAACCGAGATGCTCCAGCCCGCTCCGAGTTCTTCCTCAAGCTCACCCAATATACCCGCTGCATAACCTGGGATGATAAGGTTTTTATGTTTTACCTTGTCTTTGATCCCACACTTGTTGATGAAAGTGCCGACGGATTCGCCCGAGAACTTCCCGGCTGCCCATGCGGTCATGACCGAAAGCCCCTCGGTGTCCTGGACGCAAAGCCAAGCCGGAACCCTGCTGGACTCGATCTCACCGGTTACGATAAAGAAGGTCAGCGAGAAGTTGCACGTCACAAGCACCGGCGAGTTCTCGTCGGGATTGTTGATCGGGTAGATTCCCTGCTCGGCTGTCATCGGCCGTTGCGGGTCGGTGTAGATATTGAGCCTTTCGAGAAGAAGGGGGAAAATCACATGCGGCTGGAGGTCGCTCATAACTATAACCGCCCCGTATTTGGCTACGAAAGTAGCTGCCACGAGGGCTTCTTCCATGATCCCGTCACCCAATTCATTTGCCATAATGATTGTGGGGAACCCGAGTGGCCGGAATCTGTCCTTCAAAGCTGCACGGCGGATCAGGACCTGTTCCTCAAAGGCTTTCTTGAGGTTTCGGGTCCCGGTGTCTATTACGATGTCTTTCACTCCGATCGCAGAGAGCTTTTCTGTGAGATCGATAACGCTTTCCAGAGAACCGTCGCCCTTGACAGCCACCGGACACCCCGACGCCTTGGCGAGATTTCCGAGGGCTTCAACGTTTGCCGGCGTCGCTGCATAAATCAACGGTTTCTTTTCTTTCAATGAATCAACGGCGGCGGTCAGAACATCAACCGAATCGGACATGAAAATCATCGCCGCCCCTGTCGCGTCCGAAATCTTCTTCGCCAGGGCGGAAAACTTGGCTGCGTCGCCGTTGGTGTCCTTTATCGCAAACATCTCCGCTCGAAGTTTAAGGCCGACCCGGTCATACTGCGATTTGTTGAACCGGTCGATCTTTCCGGCTACCGAGGCCTCAGCTTCATCAGTTGAGACCAAAACGGCAAAGCCCGGCGGATTTACAAAAGTCTTCTCATGCCTGAAAAGCACTGTTTCGCCGCCGACTTTCACGGCATATTCTCCCGACCCTATTGTAAGGGGCCGAATTGGAGGCGCTGATTCGGAGGCGAGTTTTTCCTTGGCTTCTTCCGACACGTAGGGGCACTTCTCCAGTTCAGCCTTGGCGGCAGCAAGGTTCATCGCAAAGGCCAGGCAGGTTGGAACCCCGCACTCACCACAATTGGTCTTGGGCAGCAACTTAAAGATTTGTATCCCGGTAAGGCCCATGTGCGTTCTCTCCTGAAATGGGTTTAATTCCTGATATGAAACCGGGCGCAGTCAGAATCTGCGCCCGGTAAGTCTGTCAGCCAAGAATACTTTCCATCGTCAGTGCGGGATGTCCCACCTTTTCCAGGAAAGCATAAACCTCGTCTTCGGTAGTGCCGTTCTCCTCGGTAGCGATCATGTCGATGAAATTGGGCATGCCCAATTCCTCGCCGCGCTTAACGAGCCTATCCCTGATTTCCTCTTTGAACATCTTGGGCAGCCATACGATCCGCAATAGACCTCCGTCACCCTTGATGAACTTGCGCTGAGTGACGTTATACTTGCTGTGGCCCACAAACCCCGGTGTAACGTTTCCACCGCCGATAGTACCGGCAAGGGTGGTGAACTTCATGCCGCTTGGGGTCATGCCCGCGAAGTCGCGGTTTACCGTCATTATCCCGTTGCACATGGGCAGGACCGCCGAGATGCACTCGCAGCATCCGCATGTCGTCATCGGGTCGTAAACCAGGCTGTAGAAATTATAGCTCGATATCGACTGTCTGGATGCCTTATAGACGAAATCGTTTACACCCTTCCAGTTGCCCAGCTTGGGATCAAGGGTTTCCCCCTTCTGGATCGGCTGGTTCGGACCCGTCGGGTTGATTTCATTAGAGGCCTTGCAATCGAGCCAGTTATAAGCGCCACAGAGACCCGTGCGCTCGGGGCTTATCACGCATACGTGCGTCGGGGCGAAAGACTGACAAAGCGTACAGGAGTAGTACGTTTCAATAGCCTCATCGGTCATGCCCTCGATGCGCTCGTCGCGAGTTCTGTATGCACTCTGCGCGACGGGTAGTATTTCCTTCACTTTGGCTTCATCTGTATAAATCTTGACCTGGCACTTATCGAAAATAGCGCCGAAATCCTGGTGGTATTTGGCATGCAGGATTTTCCCTATGTGTTCGAAGGTGAATCCCTTCTCCACAGCTTGCTTGCCAATCCTGTACCAGGCTATATCGCGCTGGCCGATATGCATAATGCCCTGGGCGTAGTTAACCAGGTGGTGAATCTGGCGCTCCAGGATCGGCTCGTAGTCTTCCTGCATCTTGCGGCCTGCAACCTCGACCACCACCGCCAGAGGCAACCGCGAACCCTGGGTCACGTCCTTTAGATTCGGGCCGATAACATCGACTCTTCCGTCTTCGACCGCGTCCATATTGGCAATTCTTACCAACTCGCAGCAGGGCGTCTTACCGCCGCCGCATTCGAGATAGACGTCGTCCTTACGAACACGCTCGCCTTCAAAAGCAGGACCGTAGGCGATGGGGATAGGTATTTCCGTGATCGTCACCTTCAGTCCGCGGACTTCGATCGACTTCGCGGTGATCTGGTCGTATGGGATGCTGGAGACAACATGCTCGTAGGTGCAAATACCTGTGGGCAGGATTTCGGGAATGTCGGTGTCTGCGATCGTGGGGAAGCCCCAGTTGATACATCCTGCTGCGTTGGCTGCCCACTCGGCGTTAACCTCTCCGAAAGCATTCACAAATGCGAAGATCCTATCCTTGTTATATTTCAAAATGGTCTTGTAATCTCCGGGCTTGACACCGCCAAAGGCCATTGCGGCCCGGTTTGCAAAACCCAGGGCGAACACGGCGGCGGAGATATCGGGGCCAAAAGGCACCAAGCGCGTGTTCCAACCGATCTCCACCCCCGCCTCGACGAGCTGCTGGGAAAACGTGGTGCCCGTCTGATTTGCGGCCATGAAGATGTAGAGGTTCTTCTTCTGGTAGTCTTCGGCGATCATTTTGGCGATTTCCGGATTTGGCGCCGCACCGACGATTGCGGCAAAACCGGGAGCGCTGCCGTCAACGAACTCGATACCCCTTTTTCTCATGATGGTATCGTCGGCCGCGCCCAGCCAGATCTTTCCATTTTCAATATCGCATTCTTCTCCCTGAAGATAAAAATCAGGGTCTTCTACATACCTTATCGCTTCAACCACTTCTTCAGCCAGAATGGCGGCCATTCCGGCGTCTAAGGTCCCTCCCAGGTAGGGAAGGTTGATGTTGTGCTGGGCTTTGATGTGCGGGGGCAGAAGCTCCCGGCATAGTTTGATTACGGGCTCGGCATCGCCCAATTTTTCAATTTTGGTTCCGAGGATCGAGTAAATGATGGGAAGATAGTAGGCAGTATTGGGAAAGCCTATAGGCTGATTCGCCCCATACTTATCCATGGCCTGCTGAAACTTGCCCTCTGCCTTGGAAACTATATTGTAACCTCCCTGGATCGCAGCAAAAGACACTAACCTGGACATAACTTAACTCCTTTTTTGATTTTCCTTGCAACGCAACCGGCTTCAAGCCGGAATTAAGGTACGTATTGAATTCAAAGACCGTTCCCGGCTTAACCTTCAGCCACTCGGCGGTCTTCCATGCTGAACAGTTTCCGTTCGCGTTGCTCGGAAAGACCAAGCGCGGCCCTCTTCTTGTCGATATGGTCAATCATCATCTGGGCCATTTCATACGGATCGGTCGAAAATCCCCATTTGCCGAAGCCCTGTTGCTCGAGACCATTGAAAAGCAGATCGTGGAACTTTGTGCCCTCCACCGTCGGGAAGGTCACTCCAAAAACGGTGTAGATACCCGAAGCCACAACGTACTGCCCGATGCAGATGGCTTTTTCGCTCATATACTCGGGAGCGCAGCCCGCTACCGGCAGGTCGGAAATCTTGTCGCCGAGTCCGCCGATCCGCACCATCTCAGACACGGCAATAAGTATGCGGCTGTTGTCAACGCAGGACCCCAGGCTCAATACAGGCGGAATCCCTACGGTTTCGCATACTTCCGCCAAACCCTCGCCGGCAAGCACCGCCGCGTCAGGCCTCATGAGGCCGGCCTTGGCGAGCGCAATCTGGGAACATCCGGTCTGAACCACGAGAACGTTGTTCTTGATAAGTTCCTTAACCAGTTCCACATGCAGCCAGTCTTGCTTTACGCGCGGGTTGGTGCAGCCGACAACGGCCGCTACGCCTTTAATCCGGCCGTTGATGATGTTGTCGTTCAACGGCACATAGGACTCGCGGAACCTTCCACCCAGCATGTAGTTGACGTACTCGTGCGAGAAGCCGTGTACGCCCCAGTCCTGACGCTGTGGAATGACGACCTTGGCGGTACGGTTACTGAAACGCTCGATGGCCAGTTCAATGATTTGGTTCGGAGCATCCAAGGGGTCGTTTTCATGAAACTGGATGTGGGTCGCCCCTTCGATCTTGGCCCTGTAGTTGGTCGTATAAACTTTGGTTCCGTAGCATTCGGCTATCTTGGGAAGGGCCTGCATGATGCACTGAACATCAACACCAACTGCATCGACTGCGCCCGTCGCTATAATCGGCTCGGCGGAAACGAAATTCCCGGCATGGGGAATACCGTGCCGTCCAAGCACTTCGGCGCCCGAGCAGCACATCCCGAGCAGGTTGATCCCTTTTGCCCCGGCGGCTTTGGCCTTCTCGAGATTTGCAGGTTCAGTCGAAGCTGCGATCATGCCTTCGAAAAGAAGCGGCTCATGGCCGTGAATCAAAATGTTTACCTGGTCTTCCTTCAAAAACCCCATATTCACACCGGCCACCCTGGGTGTGGGCGTGCCGAACAGAATGTCGGAGATCTCGGTCGCAACCATGGAACCGCCCCATCCATCGGCAAGGGCCGTGCGGGAGCACTGCTTTACGATGTTGTTGTAATCCTGGTCGACACCCATGTGAGTGCGGTGCATCAGCTCCATGATCTCGCGCATTGCGCCGCGCGGGACGATCCCCTCCTTGCGCCATAGCTCGAGAGTCTTCGGGGGAACGCGTTTGGCGAATGGAATTTCTCCCTCGACCTGCGTATAGGTCCTCTCCAGTTCATCGTAGAGATCCGTAGCTATCTCTTTGATTGACCTGTCCTCCACCGGGATTCCGATGCTGGCGGCAACGTTCATGAGTTTCTTTTCATCTTGAATCTTGAAGTGAGCGGCCCTGCCATTCACCACTTCGCGGAAAACGTCGAGCATGCCCATGCCGTGGTCGGTGTGAGCGGCGGCGCCTGCGGCCACAGCCCTGGCAAAATTACGGGCTGCAATTGTGTCGATGGTTGCTCCACAGACTCCAACCCTGGAATAGGGGTCCTTGGAGTTGAGGCGGCATGGACCCATGTAACAGTGCTTGCAGCAAGCCGAATCAGCACCGATTGGACAGGGCTTCATCTCTGCCGCGCGGGTGAACATCGATTCGTTTCCGTCCGCTTCCATCTTCTTGAGCATCTGGAGGGTGGTCTGGCAAGTGGTCATCTCTCGAAAATCTACTTTCTTGGCCTTCTTTTCTTCTGCGATTGCAACTGGTTTCTTTTCTTCAGACATGTAGCACCTCGTTTTCCCCTTCCTGGGGAGGTTTGTATTACAAAAGAACGCCTGCGCAGCCTATATTCCGTGAAATTACCTCATCTTGGTTATGAAGTTTTTCACGAGTTTTATTGCTTCCGGATGGCGCATGACCACCACGTCAGCGCCGGCGATCAAGAGGTCAACGGCCGTAATCGCTTCCATCAAAATACCGCGCTTGGCGGCATCTCCGAGCTGGGGAGCGTCTTCATTGCTAAGGTTCGACTCCTTGCACTTCCAGGTCTCGTTGGCCACGTTGGCGATAATGGGCTGCTGGAGCTTTTCGTCTTCCTGGGTAAGTGCGGCCTGCCCGATCCGCTCCATGACCGAATAGGAATATTCGAGTCCGTATCCGAGTCCGCCCGTGGTCGGGTCGATTACCAGATTGTCCTGACTTACCCCGAGGTTTCCGAGCAAGATGTTGAGCTGCTTGGCCAGGTTGACGTCGATTGGTGAAGAAGCAACAACCACTTGGTTGTAGCCCAGGCATGCAGCCCCGATCTGTTTGTAGTCGCCTTCTTCCACCGGGCAGATCGCGGCTCTGCGACCCGAACAGTTTTCAGCGACAAGTCTCATAACCTCGACGTCCTTTTCGTGATTGGCAACACCCCAGATAATGACGGGCACGTCAACGGCGTCCACAATCTTCTTAACCGTGGCTGCAACATCGGCGGCCGGCCGGTTATCCCCGTTCGGGTCTGCGCTTTTTGTCTGGACCACGATTATCTCCGCACCGTAGTCCTGCACGCACTTGCGCGCCCAGGCTGCCGGATCTCCCAGCACGTCGCTGAATGGCGCCTTGGCCGCTTCAGCCCAGTCCTGGCTCGGGTCTTTGTCCCAGACCTCCATCGCGACCCTGGGCGCATTCGGGATGGATCCCTCGAATGAATGAAATGAATAGACCTCTTTCCCGCCGATCGTAACAGCCTTGGCCCCACTTCCCAGGGTAACCTCTCTGATCTTTCCCGAATACACCTGCTTTGATGGTTGAAATGTCAAGGTCAGCCTCCTTCTTGAGAGTCGATTGCACACCAGTCCGCGACCTGATTAGGCTTCTGAGCGCTGCGCTTAACCTGAATCAGCGGAACACATATCCAAAAAGGCATTATCTATTTCGAAAAGTTTATCGCGGGCAAGGCCCGCTCCTGCCAGGATCTCGCGTTTTTTCATGGTTTCCGGGTGTCCAAAAAGGACATGAACAACTGTTGCAAAAAATCCATCGCGGGCAAGGCCGCTCCTGCCACACCCTTTTTCAGAACTTTGGTAGGATGCTGAAAAAGGATTGAAATTTAAATCTTTGTCGATCGTCGGAATGATGAATCATTGGTTCTTTTTTGAGGCTCGTTTTCCACCAATTGGCACTTTTCAGCAGCCTGTTAGGGTGTCCCCGGATAAGTGAAGTTCCGTTTTGAGCCAAACCTTTGGAATTCTTTCCTGCCGGGACAGAAAGGGCTTTCCTTTGGGGCTGCCTGAGAAGCTCTCAGGAGCTAATGCTCTAGATCAACACGAGGAAATGCCCGTGTGAAATGAAATGGGGCAGAACCATGTGTGAGAGCGCGCAGTAGAGCCGAAATCATAAGGGGGAAAAGCCCTCATTCCCTTTTCCGGGCAATAAAGACAAGGTTTCTTAAATTGATTTAAGGGAAATGTCAACCATTTTCCTTAGTCAGGAGCGCGGAATCGGACAGCATCTCTAAACCTCGGCGAGAGTTTTCTCGAACAAGTGAAGATCTTCTCTCGACCATAGACACAGGATTACGCTCTCCAGACTCGTTTCCCGGCTTCTCAGAAATTCTGAAACGGTCTTCAACATGATTTTGGCACATCGCTCCTTGGGAAAACCGAAAATACCGGTACTGATGGCCGGAAATGCAATGGATTTCATGCCCATTTCGGTTGCCCGCTCAAGACTGTTGAAGGTGGCATCTCTTAGCTTTTCGTCCTCGTTTCCCTCGCCATACACCGGACCGACAGCATGGATTACGTGCGAGGCCTTAAGATGGCCGCCTCCTGTAACGACCGCGTCGCCCACGCGGACCGGGCCTATGCGGTTGCATTCTTCCTGGATGGCGGGCCCTCCTTTGGTTCTGATGGCCCCGGCAACACCGCCCCCTAACTGAAGCCCCGAGTTCGCGGGATTGACTATTGCATCAACAGCCAACTCCGTAAGATCTCCCTGCACAAGGGCCAGCTTCCTGCCGCGGATTGTTTTTTCCATTGGGTATCTTCTCCTGTATATTATAGGGATCTGCAGACAGTCCAAAGGTCGGCTGGACGGACGACGCTGTGAAGATGAGCTAATTGGCCGCCATAATACTTCAAAAATAACTAGTCGCCAAAGATAACTTTTTAAGCATTCAGTCCATTTTCAAGACTCCAGTTTACAAACAGCGAATTTTTCGATATAGAAAGCTATTTCAGGAAATAATTCATATCCTTAGGCGGACGGGATGGCTTTTGAGGTCCAGGATCATTATTTTCGCAAGGCCAAGAAGCAGCATTATCTTGCGAGAGCTGTATATAAGCTCGAAGAAATTCAAAAAAGGTTTAAGATACTAAGAGCGGGATACCGCGTCCTTGACCTGGGAGCGGCCCCGGGCTCATGGATTCAGTTCGCCTACGGTGTTGTGGGCCGCTCAGGCTCCATTGTGGGCATTGACCTGAAGCCTATCGAACATGCTTTTCCAAATGGCGTGGTGACGCTGCAGGGCGACATTTTCGACCATGATTTCGTTGAAGCCGCCCTTTGCGACTATCTCCCGTTCGACGTCGTTCTTAGCGACATGGCCCCGGCAACCTCCGGCATAAGGGCCGCCGACAGCGCCCGATCGTCACTTCTTTTCGAGCGGGCCTTCGAGATAGCCTGCCGGTCGCTGAGGCCCGAGGGGACTTTTCTGGCGAAGATATTCCATGGGTCGGAGTTTCACCAGTTGCTCGCGGAGGTCAAAAAACGATTCGGCGGCACTAGGGTCATAAGACCCGAGGCTACCAGGAAACAGAGCAGGGAAATCTACATACTTGCCATGAATCTGAAAAAAACATAGCGGGAGGTCTTTCATGTCCGGTCATTCGAAATGGGCTACTATCCGCCACAAAAAAGGGGCGGCAGACGCCAAGCGAGGAAAAATTTTTACGAAATTGATAAAAGAAGTAATGGTGGCGGCCCGGATGGGAGGAGGTAACGTCGAAGGGAATCCGCGGCTCCGGGCCGCGGTTCTGGCCGCAAAGGCCGAGAACATGCCCAAGGAGAACATCGACCGGGCCATAAAAAAAGGCACGGGGGAACTCGAGGGCGTAAATTACGAAGAGATGATGTACGAGGGGTACGGACCCAGCGGCGTGGCAGTACTTGTGGACATCATGACGGACAACAGGAACAGGGCTGCAAGCGAGGTTAGGCATATCTTCAGCAGAAACGGAGGTAACCTTGGAGAGGCAGGCTGCGTAGCCTGGATGTTCAATAAGAAAGGAAGCATCGTTTTCGACAAGAAAGCCATGCCGGAGGAAGAACTCATCGAACTTTCGCTGGAGGCAGGCGCAGAAGACGTGAAAGACCAGGAAGATCAGTTCGAAGTTATTATCTCACCGGAGGATTTCTTAAACGTAAAGGCGGCTTTCGATGACAAAGGCCTCAAATATGAGCTGGCCGAAATAACAATGGTCCCGCAAACGACGGTTCGAATTGAAGATTCCAAAACAGCACAGCAACTTCTTAGGCTGATGGATACGCTGGAGGACCAGGACGATGTTCAGCACGTTTATGCGAACTTCGATATTCCTGACGAAATCCTTGAGTCGCTGGAATAAAAGATGATCCGAACAATCGGAGTAGACCCGGGGTCCCGCTATACGGGATACGGAATTGTGGAGGGCGACGGCTTCAAACTGAAGCATATCCATCATGGGACATTGAAGCTGCCGGCGGCCCGCCCCCTTTCAGATCGCCTCTTGATCATCTTCGACGAGCTTAACGCCTCGATCCGTGAATACCGACCGGAATTCATGGCGGTCGAAGAAGTCTTTTTCGCAAAAAACGTAAAAAGCGCATTGAGCCTGGGGCAGGCACGCGGGGCTGTAATCCTTGCCGGAGTCAGCTCCGGGCTTTCTATTCACGAATATAGCGCGTTGAGGATCAAACAGTCGGTAGCCGGATACGGCAGAGCGGCGAAAGAGCAGGTCGCCGGAATGGTCCAGCGGCTGTTGCGCATCCAAGGTGATATAGAACCCAATGCCGCCGATGCCCTTGCAGTAGCGGTCTGCCATATAAGCACGTATTCTTCCAACATCAGGTGGAAAATTTCTGACAGGCCATAGCACGTAAGGCTATGGCAGGAGCGGATAGAAGAGGCGGGCCTTGCCCGCGATAAACTTTTCGAAGCAGAGACATATCATGATAGGTTTTCTTGAAGGAAAGTTGCGGGTGAAAAGCCCTGAATACGTTATTGTCGATGTCCAGGGGGTCGGATATCACGTCCATGTCCCCCTGAGCACTTTTTATGATTTGCCTGAACTGGGGCAGCCCGTTGGACTCAACATTCACACCTACGTGCGCGAGGACATTATTCAACTCTATGGCTTTCGCACAATTGCCGAAAAGGAGATGTTCCTGCTCTTGACAGGAGTGAACGGAGTGGGGCCAAAGCTCGCCGTCGGAATACTTTCCGGGATCAGCCCGGATGAACTAAAACAGGTGGTTATCAGGCAGGATTATTTACGGCTGAAAAACATCCCCGGAGTTGGTAAAAAAATCGCCGACCGGGTGATGCTGGAACTGCGGGACAAAGTGCAAGGCAAACAGAAGGAAAAGGCAGGCCCGGTCCAACCTTTCACGGAGGCTGGAAATGCCTTTCCTGACGCCTTCTCAGCCCTGGTAAACCTTGGGTATCGTCCAGCCGAGGCCGAAAAGGCGCTTAAGCGGTTGAGGGACGCCTTGGGTGATAATCCAAAACTCGAAGATCTTCTCAAAGGCGCTCTTAAAGCGCTGGCGTAGGACCGGCAAATGACGGACAGGGTAATAACACCACAGAAAAAAGAAGAAGACCTTCCGCTCGAAGGCAGCCTGCGTCCCCGCACTCTTGCTGAATACATAGGCCAGGAAAAGGTCAAGGAAAACCTCGAAGTCTTTATAACCGCGGCCAGGGGACGTTCCGAGTCCCTGGATCATGTGCTTTTCCACGGGTTTCCCGGCTTGGGCAAAACTTCCCTCGCCGCGGTCATAAGCAATGAATTGAAGGTAAACCTGCGAAGCACTTCCGGACCTGTAATAGAAAGGCCGGGAGACCTTGCCGCCATACTTACCAATCTTGAACCGGGTGACGTGCTTTTCATCGACGAAATTCACCGGCTGAACCACATTGTCGAGGAAATCCTCTACCCGGCCATGGAGGATTTCAAGCTCGATATCATAATAGGGCAGGGGCCTTCGGCGCGTACCATAAAACTGGACCTCCCGCCCTTCACCCTTATCGGCGCCACCACCCGCGCGGGATTGCTGTCGCCGCCTCTGCGAGACCGGTTCGGAGTTTCACTCAGGCTCGAATTCTACAGTCCCCTCGAACTAAAGAGCATTATACTACGTTCGGCAAAAATACTCGGAATAACCGTCGAGCAAGAAGGAGCTTTCGAGATCGCCAGGCGCTCCCGGGGGACCCCAAGGGTTGCTAACCGGCTTCTGCGGCGGGTCCGCGATTACGCCGAGGTCCGGGCCAATGGGAGGATCTCACTCGACGTTGCCGACGCCGCTTTGAAGATGCTCGACGTGGATCACAGGGGATTTGACGGCATGGACCGCAAAATTCTGAGCACTATCATCGAAAAATACGACGGAGGACCCGTCGGGATAGAAACCCTGGCTGCGTCGGTTTCAGAGGAAAAGGACACTCTGGAGGACGTCTATGAACCCTTTCTGATCCAGGAAGGCTTCATAAACAAAACACCCCGCGGCCGCCTGGCCACCCGCCTGGCTTACGAACACCTGGGCCTCCCCTATAATACCTGCGCCCGGCAATTGAGAATCGATCAGATTTAGGGATTTGGCTCGACGATGAAATCGGAACCTATCAATTTCGCTGAGAAACTATCAAAGTTCTTCGAGCACTGGTCGCCTCGCGTTATCGCTGAGGTGAACGACTATCAGTTCAAGCTCGTTAAGCTTCAGGGCGAGTTCGTCTGGCATGACCACAAAGACACCGATGAGGTGTTCATCGTGCTGAAGGGTGAGATGGAGATCGGTTTTCGTGACAAAACGGTTACTATCCGTGCGGGAGAGATGCTTGTTGTCCCGAGGGGCGTCGAACACATTACACGTGCTTCGCGGGAATGCCACTCACTTGTCATCGAACCCCGAGGAGTCGTAAACACTGGTAACGCTGGCGGCGCTCTGACTGCACCAAATGACGTGTGGGTATAGCTCAATAAGGGCTAACAAGCGCATCGAGGCGCATCTTCATAATAAAATTTTTTCCCCTCTTTCCTTCTCTTCGCCTCAATCATAACTTTCCACAAAAATCAGCTCTCGCGAAATGGAGACCTATTTTCGGTGGACAATCGATCTTTGATTTGGATATATTCCCGCCCACAATCGCGGCCCATCTCTTAACCCTCAAGAGGACTACACCCAAAATGGGACCCTTCAGTCCGTATGAATACTTTTGGCTAATCGGTCTGGGCCTGGCAGTGGGATTCTATGGCACCCTTATCGGTGCAGGAGGCGGTTTTATCCTTATGCCGCTGCTCCTTTTGATCCATCCCACGGCAAGTCCTGAACAACTTACGGCCATTTCCCTGGCAGTGGTCTTCTTCAATGCATTGGCCGGCTCGGAATCCTATGCAACGATGCGACGGATCGACTACAAGTCAGGATTGATATTCTCCGCTGCAACGATCCCCGGGGCCATCATTGGAGCGCTCAGCACCTCTTCGGTACCCCGGTCCCTGTTCGACGCTATCTTCGGGGTGCTGCTCCTGGCTGCCGGAGTGTTTCTGTTCTTTCGTACTCCGCTCGAACATAATAGCGGGAGCGGGGCCCACCCCCATCACCCTTCTGCAACGCGCCACCTGGTGACAGCTACCGGAGAAGAATTTGATTATAATTTCAATCCCCTGGTGGGCATTGCCATTAGCTTTGGAGTCGGCTTCGCCTCGAGTTTTCTTGGTATCGGCGGAGGAATCATACACGTTCCGGCCCTGATTTTCTTCCTGGATTTCCCTGTGCACGTCGCCACAGCCACCTCTCATTTCATCCTTGCCATTATGGCCCTGACCGGCACGATCGTGCACATATGCACGGGTAATTTTCACGAAGGCGCACGACACACTTTGTCGTTGTCGATCGGCGTTCTGTTGGGTGCGCCCATAGGCGCACACCTCTCCAGCCGGATCCGCGGATCATTGATTGTCCGAAGTCTGGCGCTCGCCCTGGGACTAGTCGGGATCCGCGTCCTTGCTCTTTTGATTCAACGTTGAGGCCCGGCAGACAACAGGGTTACACTGAACTCTTTTGGTCTTGGATTGAATCGCGCTGCAAGGTTGTGAAATTTAAGGTTGTGCAACTTTTATTATACAGGTGAATGTCACCTGAAGCGTACAGTTTTGCACAAATTGCCTCTTTTTAAGTCCGTTGTATGCTAATCGGCAAGAAACAATTCCCGCTTACTCCACAGAACCAATTGATATTATTGCCACAACCTCAAACGTTATCTTTCTGGAATGAAAATTGCTCTCTCCAAAAGCGGGAAAATACCTCGTTTTCAGAAACGCCAGGTTCCGACCCTGACGTCTTAGCGTGCCAACTGATGACGTTGGAGGATGCTCTCTGACAATCTTTTCTATTTCAACTTCTGCGACGTTTCTTCTCGATTTCTCGCCCAGGCTGCTTCTCGTTTCGAGTTCCTCTCACCTTCGGAATAGCGCTCCCCTATTCCGTCCTCATTTTCAACTGATGCTTCGATCTCGATCTCCGGCTCAGCTTCGAGTTCACCGAACCTCCCGTTCAAATTCGTCCGAGAGTCATTTCAGTTTCCCAACCCCTCTCACGGCCTCTCCAGGTCGCCAAGAGTTCGAGGGTTGCGATCCTCCGCAACCCTCGAATACTTGGGACATACGTGTCTGCATGGCCTAGCTGAATAAAACTTCTCCAAAATTTACCAAAGGAAAATTCCCCTTCGCGTCAAATGCTTCCTCTTGTGCGCCTCGATCGTAAAATAAGCGGACATCCAGTTCGTCCTCCTCCTCGGGGGCGTCTGCCGCGACTTCTTCCCCTTCTATGCTCAGTTCGCCGATACCGATTCGATCGATAACAGATGAAAACCCCATCGAATCGGTAAGGACCTGGATGATGAAATCATGCTCGGCTTCACTTTCAAGCACACCGTCAAGAAAAATGACCCCTTTTCTGAAGGAGATCTTGAGTTCTTCAGTGTCCACCCTTTCATCGGTTTGCAACTTTTCATAGATCAGATTGACTATCTGCTGATTGGGCAAACCCTGATACTCATCGGGAATTTTTCCGGAAACCACAGCCTCGGACGTTTGAGGCAAGCTCCTGTGTTGCCTTTCGTAGTCGCGGGCGCAATCAACGCAGAGTCGCGCCCAAGGTATCGCCTGCAGTCTTCTCGGGGCAATATCGTCTCCACATGACTCGCAGACCCCATAGTCGCCAATTGACATCTTGACCAGCGCAAGATCGATCTGCTCGATTTCGGTCTTCCCCTTCTCGTCGAGTTTGTCGTAAGGCTTGGCAATGCTTGCTTTCTGCGCCTCTTCTTCCAACTCTATGGCCGGCTCTTCCAATTCCTGCCACGCGGCAGCCAGCATCCGAACCCTCTCCAATACGTTGTTGCGCCTGTCAAGGAGCATATTTCTAAGGAAAAGTATTTCTTCCTTGGTCATCTTAAATCCTCCTGTGTACGGCAGCCAGAAATAACCACATGCGAATAACAATAAGAAGGCTATGAGAACAATTCAAGTTTATTGTGTAACAGATTGAAACCACAAGATTCTGCGTCTGCGAAACGCGGTCCAGCTCCAGCCCAACAGAGTTATTGCAAGGATGAACCAGTATCCGGGAACCATTCGCATCCACGGGCCATGGTACCACATGAGAAAGGATAGAAGCATGCCGCCCGCTGCGAGAACCAGGAACTCAGGGTAATGATCGGGTCGGTAGCGCAGGATAGTCATGAGCACATAATAGCCGGGGGCGAGCAACGGCACGAACCAGCGAATAGTGGCGCATATTCCCGAAAGATTGTTGGAACCCCAGGCGTAGACCAGCCAGGTAGCCCCACTCCAGGCGAACGAGAAGAGCAGTTCGGGGAGTTCGGGCAAATGAGAACGATTTCCGGCCATGACCGCAATGCCGGCTAAAAGCGCAAGGATTAATACCGGCTGGTGCAGCAGAAAGCCCTTCTTGCCGAACAAAAGATCGAGCGCGTAAACCAGGGTGCGCCAGATGCTGCGATGTTGCCAGGGGCCTGTGGCGTTGTTGAAGTTGAATGGTGACCCGGGCCAGAAAAGGTATTCGGCAACGGAATTGACGGGCAGCAATGTTCCACCGATTTGATAATTGAGTGCGTGATGCAACACTATCAATGGAAGAGCGGAAAAGAAAAAAACGGCCACCATGCCCGTGCATCTTTTCCCCATAACGCGACAGCGGTAGAAGATAAGCGGCAAAACGGTTATAAGGAGTAGAGGGCCGGCGGCAAAATCCGTGCAGTACCCCAGACCTGTAAGCAAACCCATACCTGCCAGCAATCCATAAGGCGGGGGCGTATGGAGAAGCCTTTTCGGCAGGGAGTGGAGGCCAACCATGAGAGCGGCTGCCACGGCGAGCAATTCCACATGGCCGTTTACCTGCCTGGAATATGCCAACGCCGACGATCCCAGGGCAAAACTGATAGTAACGGCAAACGCCATCGACTTTTTGGGCAGTATTTTACTCGCCAAAAGGTAGATGGAGAGCACCGCCACCACATATGCCAATCCAGAAGAGATCAGGGTCATCGTGTAGACGAAAAGATCGGGGCGCGATCGTGCGTGTAACCCGGTGGTCGACTTGAGGAACTGATAGGCGGCGGCCATCAAAAGACCGGGGACCGGGGGTTTGTCAGAATAGAAATGGTTTTTGACTCGGACTTTATCGAGCGTTCCGTTTTCCATGAGATCCCGTCGTGCGGGTGGATAAGGAGTGGCTTCGGCGCCCTCGGCCCTGACCGGATGGACAAACATGGACCGGTCAATTGCCAGCGTTCTGAAATCCACCAGGCTCTCCACCTGGGCAAGGCGGCTGCCGTCGTTCCACCCTCCGGCGTATGGCCTCGCGCTGACCAATGCAACTGCCAGGCTGACCATCAAAACAAGAATCAGTTCCTTCCTGTTCACATTTTGGCTCATCGCTGTCTTTTTCTCTTAGTCCTCTCGGTTGACGTGCCGGACTCGTCGCGACAAAAACCAAAACGATACGATGCAAAACCCATCGCGCGCAAGGCCGGCCCCGCAACTAGTCCTTAAGTCACATTGCCATGCGGCGAAGTCAACCAATTTGTTCTAACCGTCCACTATATAGAGCATGATCCGGTTTGGCGTGAAAAAACTTGGGCATCAGCCTGTCCGTGACGCCACATGGCTCTTGAAAAGCGCCCGATGATCGCGTATTTATCTCACGCGGAGGGACGAACCTGTTCGAATCGGAAGGATTCTCATTTTCTGTTCTACATTTGCTGTTCGCTAACTGTTCGGACTTAGTTCGAGTGGGGGGAGTTTTATGGTCAAAGGATTGAAACCGGGCTTATTGATCGGTGCGATTGCACTTCTATTTCTTTCAGGATGTGCAAGCACGTCTCCCGATAACGGGCAAACGGGATTCATGCCGGAGGAAGTCGAACCAGCGCCTCAAACCGAGTCTCCCGTGGCGCCTTCTCCACTTAAACCTTCAGTCAAAGCTTCACCAAAGGAACTTGCCACTGTCCGCCGCGCGATTTCCGAAAAGGAGGTGCGCAAGCTGGTGGTGAAGGACCCTGACTTGGATTTTTACCGTTGCATCGAAATCCTTAGCCGCCTCAACAGGAAGGACAAGGAATACATCCGGCAGGACATGAAGCGAAAACGTCCCCTGATAGTGCCGAAGAATTTTTCCGTCTACAAGGACTGGTCGCCTCTTCCCTCGAATATTTCCGACGCGGGGAAACTGCCCAAACTAATCGTGGTCGTTAAGGACCTTCACTTTCTGGGATGGTATCAAAACGGCAGACTCGTTGGCGATACTTATGTTTGCATTGGAAAGATGAAGAACTGGACCAAAAAAGGGATGTATAATGTGCAGGAAAAGGACCCGAATCACATGTCCACATACCCGAACGCCTACGGTGAATCTGCCACCATGCCCGATGCTCTGCACATTTACGAGCGGGTTTGGATTCACACCGGGGACGTGATCGGACCAAATTGCTCGCACGGCTGCATAAACGTGCCGATCGCCTATTCGGAAAAGCTTTATAACTGGGCCGACGTGGGGACTGCGGTGCTGATCACGGAGTCGTTAAAAGATTTGAATCGCGATATCAAAACCTCTCGTTCAGCAAAGTTACCTCAAAAAATTCCACCTCTTAGAAAGGTCAAAGTGGAGGAAGTAGAACGGAGGACAGAGGATAGAGGACCCAAAACGGGGGGCGCAGGACAGCAGGGATCTGCGAGTGAAATACAGAAACCGCTCTAGGAAACCGTAACAAAGCTACAAAGGGGGATTTAGAGATGGGAACCGGCAGACGAACTCTATGGAGTACCATGCTTCACTTGTTTTACGCGAGCCTTGTTTGTGTCGCTTTATGCTCATGCTCACTTTTCGAATCACACATTAGCCCGAGGCCCATGGCAAAGGCCCTCGCGCCGCAGCCTCCTGCACCTCCTGAATGCGAACTTCCATACTGTTCGGTTGACCTTGATTATCCTCTCTACCTGATCACAAACCCCAAAATATACGTTTTGAAAGAGCAGCGCAGACTTTGGCTGATTCAGGATAAGACGCTGGTTCGCGACTACCATGTCGCCCTTGGTCCCAGCCCGAAAGGCGACAAATACTACAGGGGAGACGGCAGGACCCCCGAGGGTGAATACTTTGTCTGCAGTAAGAATGGTTCCAGTCAGTACTACAAATCGCTTGGAATAAACTATCCCAATCCGCAAAATGCGGAAACCGCACTTTCTTGCGGTATGATTTCCCGCAATGAATACTGCTCGATAAAACAGGCAAACGACGCAATGAGGCTTCCGCCTTCGAATACGGCCCTGGGCGGGCAGGTAATGATTCACGGAGGCGGCTGCTCAATGGACTGGACCCTCGGCTGCATAGCGCTGCAGAACAGCGCTATGGATGAATTGTTCAGCGCGGTCCAGATCGGAACGCCCGTTTATATTATGCCCTGAAGGGTTTTTAGTTTTCCATGAGCATGTCGTGTCTGCGTATTTTCCAATCCCTACGCGGCACGGATAATTTCTCCCAATTAAAATTACATGCACCTGAAAAGCAATTTTATTAATCCCTGTCCTTAAAGGCTTTTTCGAAAGGATTGTTGAAGGCGCCCTTTCTCTCGCCGGCGGGATTTTTGGTGTGTTGCGCCCCGGTTTTGGAAGCTTCCCTCCCTGCGGGTTTCCCCGGCCGAGATGCTGAATCCGCTTCTCCACTGTCTTCTGTCCTCCGTCTTCCGTCCTCCGTCCTGGCGGGAGCGATCATGCGACGGCCCGATTTCATGGAAAGCGTCACACGCCCTCTTTCGAGGTCCAAGTCGAGGATGGTGACCTTTACCTTTTGATGGACTTGAACAACCTCTCGCGGGTCCTTTACGAACCTGTCCGAAAGTTCACTGACGTGAACGAGGCCGTCCCTGTGGACGCCGATATCCACAAAGGCGCCGAAGGCCGTCACGTTGGTCACGATTCCTGGCAGTTGCATTCCGGGTTCGAGGTCCGTCAGCTTTTCGATCCCCGGCGCAAATGAAAATGTTTCAAATGTCTTCCGTGGATCTCTGCCGGGTTTCGCAAGCTCCGAGAGGATATCGACCAGGGTTGGAATTCCCGCTTGCCCCGTCACATAGTCCGCCGGATCGATTTTTTCTCTTAAAGACGGCTCTCGCATCAGGCCGGCAACCGAACAGCCCAGGTTGCGGGCCATTTTCTCAACGATCGGGTAGGATTCCGGGTGGACGGCGCTTGCATCCAGCGGGTTTTCTCCACCCGATATGCGCAAAAAACCGGCCGACTGTTCGAACGCCCGGGGGCCGAGCCGGGGAACTTTCTTCAATTCCTCCCTTTTGCGAAATGCTCCGTTTGTTTCCCTGTAGGAAACGATGTTTGCGGCAAGTTGAGGACCGAGCCCGGAGATATAGGAGAGGAGCTGCGGACTTGCCGAATTGATTTCAACTCCGACAGCATTCACGCAACTGGCCACAACATCGTCCAGGCCTTTTCGCAACTCGGTTTGGTCCACGTCGTGCTGATACTGGCCGACACCGATGGATTTAGGATCGATTTTGACCAGCTCCGCCAGAGGATCGATAAGGCGCCTTCCAATTGAGACCGCGCCGCGTACCGTCAAGTCCAGGTCCGGGAACTCCTCGCGTGCCACACTGGATGCCGAGTAGATCGAAGCACCGCTCTCATCGACCATCACTACCTGGATTTCTTGCGGCAGGCCGAGTCCCCTTACAAACGACTCCGTTTCTCTGCCGGCAGTGCCGTTGCCGATAGCGATTGCCTTGGTGTCGTTCTTAACGGCAAGAAGGCGTATCCGCTCCCCGGATTTCTCCAATGCCTGCGGCCCCGAGTGCGGGTAAATGGTTTCGGTATGGATAAGTTTTCCCTGGGGGTCCAGGCAGACCAGCTTGCACCCGGTGCGAAAGCCGGGGTCTATCGCCATAACCTCTTTGAAACCAAGTGGAGGAGCCATCAGAAGATGGCGCAGGTTGTCGGCGAAAACCTTGATGGCTTCCCTGTCGGCTAGAAGTTTGGAATCGTTTTTCATTTCGGTTTCAAGCGAGGGGGCCATGAGTCTTTTGTAGCCGTCCTGGATGGCCTCCCTGACCTGCCGGGATGCCGCCGAATCATTCTCGACGAAAATCGATTCGAGCAGGCCCATGGCTTCCTTTTCGGGAGGTTCGACGCGCAAGGTCAAAAAACCCTCCCTTTCGCCCCTCAGGGCCGCCAGTATTCTGTGAGAAGGCGCTCTTGCGAGCAATTCTTCTTTGTCATAGTAGTCACGGTATTGAATGCCTTCCGCCTCTTTGCCCCGGGCCACCCTGGACCGGAGCATTCCCTTTTTGAAAAACAGCGCTCGCAGTTTCAAGCGGGAATCGGCATCTTCGTTAACCCACTCGGCAATGATATCCCTTGCTCCGCGAAGAGCATCTTCGGCGGATGCGACTTCCTGCTCCGGATTTATAAAGTCTTGAGCTTGAGCCGTGGGGTCGATCGCCGGATTTTGCTCAAACAGCATGAGCGCCAGCGGCTCCAGCCCTCGTTCCCTGGCGATGGCCGCCCTGGTGCGTCGTTTGGGCCGGAAAGGAAGATAGATATCTTCGATTTCCGCAAGTGTACCGGCCCGAAGGAGCCGGTTTTCCAGTTCGTCGGTGAGTTTTTCATGTTCCCGGAGAGACTTTAAAACGGCGCCTCTGCGTTTATCGAGGACTTCCAACTGGGCGAGCCGGTCGCGAATCGTCGCAACGAGCGTCTCGTCCAGAGAACCGGTTGCTTCCTTGCGGTACCTGGCTATAAAGGGCACGGTGGCCCCTTCTTCCAGGAGCATGGCCGTCGCGCGAATTTGACCCGGCTGTAGAGCCATCTCGCGTGAGATGGAATTTAAATGATCCTGGTTCATGATTTCCTTTCTACCCGACCGCAGCCAAAAAGATCCACCGTTCGACAATGGAGCAAGTGAATCGCGCTCATTGGAAGGATTTCCAGCCGTTTTTTAGACAACGAGGCATAAGAAAATTGTAGTACGACTTATCTCGAACGCAAATCGGAATTAGTCAGATTTGATAAAATATTTTGATGGAATAAATTGAGGCCTTCGCGGCCTGCTCAATTAAATCGCGAAATCCTTCCGGAAAACTAACCGGTTGCTCATGTCCCTTTGGGCCACCCGGAAACCGTGAAAAGCCCGTAGGAGCGGGCCATGCCCGCGAGCGCCTGTCGGATGTTTTTCTTCGCATCTTCGCGTCTGGGAACTTTTCGTGACAGCTTTTCACGCCCCATTGGGACACCCTGAAACCATGGAAAGTTTCTCGTGTGGGCTTGGCAACCCCGGCAGGCGGTCCCACCGCCAACTTTTCGTAACAGTAGAGTGTTTACCCGCCCCTCGCCAACCCGATTGGATCTCCTGGACACCTTATATAGAATTCACTCCAGTCCACGACGACGCAAAAACAAGTCCAAGCAATATTTAATGGGGAACAGCGCCAAAATATAAAAAGTCACCAAAAGTGGATCGGGCATCGATTTCTGGTAGTTCGAGATTTTGAGCAAAATAAAAGCGCCAAGGAGCCAGAGAGTAAAAGCAACACACCAACCGATGGATTTAGTTACTCGTTGCATTACTGAACCTCCATGAAAGGTTAAATTGCCTGCTCTACATTTAATGAGCATCTGTCGAGATTCAATAAGGCAAAAATGGTATTCATCTGTCGATCCAGGAGGTAATTTGATCGGGTAGTACGGGTTGGCGCGGAGGTTTGGGGGTACAATCACGCAATGAACCGTCTATCAGAGCTGAGCCCTTTTCATGGGCCTGGGCGGCGCTGGGAGCGAGTTTTGTCTCACGCGAAGCCTCGAAAGTTACAAACCACACTCCCGCGTGGTGAGCGACTACAGTGTAAAAACCGTTGTGGCCGCAATCATATCGTTTCAATCTACGCTTCCGCTGATGCCGGATGTGGTTTTGTCCGGCGCTCCGCACCCCGGCGTGAATTAAATTGTAAAAACCGAAAGGCATGGTATATTCCGCAGTTCAATTGTAGAGTCCCCCGACTTATATTGTCTCCATAAATTGTGGGTTGTTTTTCCGTAGATGGACGGGACTGAAAATTAGGCTGCCAACTGTTTGAAAAGGTTTTTATTCTCATGACTGGCGAGCTTTACAGGGAAGCCGGAGTTGACCTCGACAAGGCAAATGACCTTGTGCGCCGCATAAGACCCATAGTACGTTCCACTTACCGTGGCGGAGTCATCACAGATATCGGCGGTTTTGGAGGGCTGTTTTCCCTGAATCTCCAGGATGTGCAAAACCCCGTGCTGGTTTCTTCCACCGACGGAGTGGGGACCAAGCTCAAAATCGCGTTCATGGCGCAAAAGCACGATACGGTTGGAATAGACCTTGTGGGCATGTCCGTCAACGATATCCTTGCTCAGGGCGCTAAGCCTCTTTTTTTCCTGGACTACCTGGCCATGGGGCGCATAGACCTCGGCCTGGTCGAACAGCTTGTGTCCGGCATCGCAGCGGGTTGCAAAAAGGCCGGCTGTCCCCTTATCGGGGGGGAAACGGCGGAAATGCCCGATTTCTATAAAGAAAATGAATACGACATGGCCGGTTTCGCCGTCGGGCTTGTCGACAATTCTCAGATCATAGACGGTTCGACCATCCGGGTCGGGCATCGAATTATCGGGCTTGCATCCAGCGGTCTTCATTCAAACGGATACAGTCTTGTGCGCCGCATCATGTTCGACAAACTGGGGCTAAAACCCGACAGTTTTGTATCCGAGTTGAACCGGACCGTTGCAGAAGAGCTTTTAGAGCCCACTACAATATATGTCGAACCGGTCCTGCACCTCCTGCGCAAGTACCGTGTTCACGGAATGGCCCATATAACCGGCGGTGGCCTGTACGATAATATCGAGAGAATCCTTCCCCGCGCCTGCAAGGCGCTCATACGTGAAAGTTCCTGGAGCGCGCCTGCAATTTTCGAATTCATACGCGAAAAGGGGAATGTCTCGCCCCGGGAGATGAACCATGTTTTCAATAACGGGATTGGCTTTGTCATCGTCGTTGAGCCTTCCGAGGCAGAAGACATAGTGGCTTTCCTGGGCGCCGTGCTCAACGGCGTCCATATTATTGGAGACATTGTTCCCAGGGTGGGTGACGGTGAGGCAGTGGAGATTCAGTGAACAGTGAACCGAAAAGGAGCAGCGGTGGGCGACTGTGAGTGAAAAGCCTTGTTATTCGGGCTGGATTCTGGTATGTTAGATTTTTTGACCGATTATTGCATCTGTGAAAGGAATCTGCAATCATGAGCAGAATATGCGAATTCTGCGGCAAAACGCCTCATGTGGGAAACAACGTGAGCCATGCCAATAACAAGACCAAACGCATCTGGTATCCCAATCTCCAGCAGGTGCGCCATGTAGGTCCCGACGGCAGCGTCAAACGCGTTCGGGCGTGCACGCGATGCATCCGCTCCGGAGTTGTAATGAAGCCGGCCTGAGGAAAGGCAAAAGGCAAAAGCAATAACCTGCCACGGCTATTTGCCTTTTCACTTTTGCCTTTTTACTTTTTACTTCTGCCTTCAGTTATTCCTCGGTTTTCAAAATGTCTCGAAAATCCATAACCGCTCCGGAACAGACGACCCATTTCGGGTACCTTACGATCCCCGAGAGAGAAAAGGTGGAATGGGTCCGCCGCCATTTCAACAGCGTTGCCCGCAAATACGATTCCATGAACACCCTGCTGAGTTTGGGCATCCATTACCAGTGGAAGAGAATGGCCGTGAGGATGATGAATCCGCGAGACGGCGACCTCGTGTTGGACGTGTGCGGTGGGACAGGCGATCTTTCGCGGATGGCGGCCGGGAGGGTGTCGCCTTCAGGCGACGTAGTTCTCTATGACATCAACTGGGAGATGATGGCTGCAGGGAGGCCAAAAACCTCGGCTTCGCCTTACTCCGGCCGGGTTTGTTACGTGCAGGGCGATGCCGAAAAAATAACCTTTCCGGATGAAACTTTCGATGCAGCAATGGTGGGCTTCGGGATCAGGAATCTCACTCATTTTGAAAAAGGCTTCGCCGAGATGCACCGTGTTCTGAAACCCGGCGGTACATTGATGTGTCTCGAATTTTCCGAACCGGTTACGCCCTGGTTTCGTTGCCTCTACGATTTTTATTCCTTTCATGTGATGCCTTTGGTGGGAAAGGTCCTGGCCAATTGCCGGCCTGCCTACGCCTATCTTCCGGAATCAATCCGGCTTTTCCCCAATCCCGATGAACTGAAATCGATTCTTGAACAAATAGGATTCGAAGATGTAAGATTCCGAAGGCTGACCGACGGAATTGCGGTCGTACATCTGGGAAAAAAGGGGTCGGGCGGAAGTTGAATCGTTGCAAAAAAGCAATTGATGGTTTCTGATAGCAGAACGAAGGCGTAAAGATGAAACTCAACTGGGCGGAAAGGCTGGCGGTCAATAATCCCTCCAGACCCTTCCAGCAGGAACTCGAAATCGGCTGGATGAGAAAACATGCGCAGCTCCCTCCCGGCGGGAATTTTCTTGAAATAGGATGCGGGCGGGGGGCGGGCGCATCGATAATTCAAAGACAATTTTCTCCAGCCTCCCTTTGCGCCACGGACCTCGACCATTCGATGATCCGGCGGGCGTTTCATTATCTTAAGCCCCCAGAATTGCAAAATATTTCTTTTTGCGTAGCTGACGCTCTCAATTTGCCGCACGCGGACGGCAGTTTCGATGCGGTTTTTGGTTTTGGGGTGCTTCACCACGTCCCGGACTGGCAGGGCGCGCTCAATGAGGTAGGGCGCGTGCTCAAGCCGCAAGGGACCTACTTCCTCGAAGAGCTGTTTCCTTCGCTTTATCAGAACTTCTTGACCAAACACATCCTGCTGCACCCAACGGAGAATCGCTTCGATGGAGAGGAGCTTAAAAAGGAGCTTGCAACTTCGAGGTTTTCGGTTCAGGCTTCAGTGGAGCTAAAGTTCGCGGGAATTTTGGCCGTTCTTAGAAAGCAATGAGGGATGAGGAGTTCTCTTGACTCATAACTCTGAGGAGTGGAAGGAAGCGAGAAGGAGGACATTGTTATGAGGATAGTGAGGTTCATTTTCGTGGTGCTATTTGCACTGGCCCTGGTAAATTGCACACAGGCGTTTGCCCAGGCCCCCGCCGGAAGCAGCCAGGAATTGGGGTCTCAAGGCGGGCCCCTGGCGGAAGTCCCAGAAAGGCTCTATGACTTCGGAGATTTGACCAGGAACGATTTTTATGTCCACAGTTTCGTCGTCAAGAATATCGGAACTGCTCCCCTCGAGATAAAAAAAGTGATAAAGATCTGAGGGACCGACATTGGTCAGTTTGACCATAAAATACCTCCGGGCGGTGAGACAAAGATTCCGGTGATCCTCGATCCGTCCGCCTGTAGGGGCGGCGCAACAAAGAAGGTGTTGGTTTTGACAAATGACAAGAATTCTTATTTTGTTATCAGCGTAGCAGGACATTCCAAGTAAGCATATGGACTGGAACAAACGTTTCTTTCTTCTCCTCACCCTCGTCACTGCATTTAGACTTCTATATATCCTGACGGTTCCTTTTGACCTGGTTGCCGATGAGGCCTATTACTGGGACTGGTCCCGTCAACTGGACTGGGGTTACTTCAGCAAACCCCCCATGGTGGCCTGGCTCATCGCCCTTTTCTCCCGGACGCTGGGATCTTCCACAGCAGCCGTGCGGCTGCCCGCAGTGTTGCTGGGAACAATTTCAACTCTGGCGCTTTTCCTGCTTGCAAGACGCATGTATGACTCACGCACGGCGTTTTGGGCTGCCGCGGCCGGAATGGCTTCACCTGGCGCGTGTGCTCTCGGCTTCGTCATGACCATCGATGCGCCTCTGCTTTGCTTCTGGTCTATCGCACTCTACATGTTCTGGAGAGGACTGGAGCAAGGAGCGGGGAGCAAAGAACAAGAAGCGGGGAGCCGGGAACCGGCGGCGACCGCAGCGTCTTTCTTCCCGCTGCTTTATTCGTGGGAGTGGTTCGGCTTGGCGGCGGCCATTGGTTTCGGGCTGCTCAGCAAGCAGACGATGGGGGCGTTCATTTTCTTTATGTTTGTGTTTGCGGTAGTGAGCAGAGAGGATAGATGGCTCCTGAAATCTCCCAGCCCCTATTTGTTTTCGCTTTTGGGGGTCGCTGCTTTGGTCCCGCCTTTATTGTGGAACGCTCGTCACGGTTGGAGCACCCTTCATCACACAGCCTCTCACTTTCAAAGAGGCCCATCCAGTTTCATAGCGACTTTTGCCGACTTTGTAGGCGGACAAGTTGCGGTCATTTCACCTCTAACCTGGATACTGTTTGCCGTGGTATTGGTCTCGCTGATCCTACATTTTAGGTCACGGGACCGCAGAATACTCTATCTGCTCTGTTTCAGCTTTGTGCCCCTGCTCGGGGTCCTCGTTTTGAGTTTGCGGCAGAGAATCCAACCCAACTGGCCCGCCGCAGTGTATCCGGCCGGAATGATCCTTCTTTCGGCCTGGGGCTGTGGAAACATATCGGTCAGTCCCTGGTTGGATTCCTGGAGACCTTACTTTAAGAAAGGGATTATTGTCGGGGCTGTCATGGCGTTGCTGACCTATGGTTTGCCTTTTTGGGCCGGCGCCGCTCCCGGTCCCTGGGCAGGCAGGCTGGCCTGCAGGCTGCAAGGCTGGCGGCAACTGGGCGTGGAAGCAGGCAGAGCGCTTGGCAAAGTACCTCACCCCCAGAAAACCTTCGTACTGACCTCCAACCGCCAACTTACTTCGGAACTTGCCTTTTATACACCGGGGCAGCCAAGGGTATACAATTGGCGCAATCCCGGCGGCTTGCCGGAGAATCAATACGATATATGGGGCGGCCCGGAAGTTGGCGGCGATGCCCTGATCCTTCTACCTGAAAACAATCCTGGAAGTGCTGCCGTCATCTCGAGATATTTCGAGACAGTCGAACGAATTGAGGGCCTGACATTGGGGCGGGAAGGGGAGCAGCGCTTCAGCCTGTACCTTGGGACCTCACTCAAATCATGGCCCGCAAGGGCAGCGAGCAGTGAACAGTAAAGATTTTTCCGTTCACCCTTCACCTATTTCAGAGACACCAGGGTCCGCAGGATGTCTTCCTTGCCGATGATTCCAACAAGTTTGCCGCCTTCCGCAACTGGAATCGTATGAACATTCTTGTTGACCATTATGGATGCTATTTCATCAATGCCCACTTCCGGGCCTACCGTCAGCGGATCGGGCGTCATTGCATCAGAAGCCTTTATTGCCGTGATTTTGTGTATCTCTTTGTCGGTTTTGCCGGGAGGATAAATGGGAATAAAAGTATCCAGGATCGTGAAAACCGATGGTATCGGAAGCTTTTTCTGCTCGATTATCAGATCGCTCTGGCAAATCATGCCAACCAGGTCCCCGTTGGAATCAACGACCGGCACACCGTTAAAATGCTTTTCGAGTAACAACCTGGCAATTTCGGTTACCTGAGTCTCCGGGGTTACGGTAATGACATCCCGGGTCATAATGTCTTTGGCTTTTAGCATTGCAGGATACCTCGCGCGAAAACCAGGCAGCAGCCGGCTACAATAATTTAAACATCATTAGTCGTACAGACCTTTAAAGTTTCTCCACTTGATGTGGAGAAGGTCCCTCAACATGGTAAACGACATGGCCAGCACGCGCCACCCTTTTTTATATTCGTGCTCTCCACTCGCGTACACCTCGAACTCGTCGATCCAGAAGCCGGATTTCCTTGCAAGAAAAAGAATCTCCGTATCAAAGCTGAACCCGCTTACGTTGCTTTTTCTAAACAAGTATTTTACGGCGTCCCGGCGGAAACCCTTCAGACCTGCCTGCGTGTCCCGGAAAGGCAAATCAAGCGCAGAGGTGACCATCCAGTTGAACGATGTCCCAAGAACCGCCCTCATTGTCTCTACCTGTCCTGACAGGCGGGCGTACAAACTGCGAGATCCGATCACTATATCCGCCGCTTCAAGCTTTTCCTTCATAACCTTCAAATAGTCTGTGGAATAAGCCATGTCCGCGTCCATAAAACAATAGGCGTCAGCCTCCATTTTTTCGAAGCCGGTCCTGATGGCGTGTCCTTTTCCCTTATTGGATTCATAGCCTACGCAGGAGACATTTTCCGTCCCTCGATCATTGAGGCACGTCTGCAGCACATCAATAGTGCCGTCAGTTGAACCGTCGTCTACGAACAGAAAATGGTAGTCCGGGTTGCGCACGGCAAAATCCGCTGCTGATTCCACCGCCCTCCCAATGATCTCCCTTTCATTAAAGGCAGGTAAGATCACCGCTATTTTTCCGATATTTATTCGAGGCGGTCTTGGCAAAGGTGTTGCAGATACAAAAGGCACCAGAGAGGTTTGTCTGATCGCTGCAAGGGTCGCCGCCCAGAGAGCCACAGTACTTAACAAAACGAGTCCGAAATCTCGAAAATACAGAAACGGCCCCTTGTCTATCGACGTCACAAGATGGCTTAGTGCAATGAACCAGAACAGGGCCTTCCACCGGAGAGGGATATGTCCGTATGAGTATCTCTCCCAGAGTATGACAATAAGGACCATCACCAGCGGCACAGCCATGGAAACGTAATGAGGATGAAATATAGGGCTTGCCACAAACATCAACGGGATGAGCGCAGTGAAGATGGAAACGTCTGCTACCGTTGCATCGACTTTCCCGGAGTACCACCGGCCTTTCCATCCTGACGCGGCCAGGGTTATTACCAGCATCAGAAAAACTATAGTCCAATGTGCGGCGCGGACGCCGGGATCTGTCACCTTCGGGCGGCTTTTTCTATCCGGATGCATGATATTATGCAGCACGACCATCGGAGAGTTGCTGTCCGTACTCGCTATCCCGGTGAGTTCCCTTCCGTTCCTCCCGCCGGTATCGCCCTTTATCCCCGCCACCATGATTTCTTGATAAAATGATTCATATGAAGCTATGGCCCTTTGCGGGCCGAGAGCAAAGACCGGCACCAGGACCAACCCCACCAGGAGTCCAACGGCGCTTCCGTAAAGCATGCGCCAATCACGCCGCCACAGGGGGAAAGCCAGCAGAACGGCTGGAATGATTTTTATGGAGATCGCGGCGGAAAGCCAGAGGCCGGCTCGAAACCTCCTGCCTTTGAGAATCGAAGCCGCGGCACAGCACAACAAAAAAACGATAAGCAGGCCTACCTGTCCGCGCACCTGACATCGACCGATCCCGGGAAGCAGGATCAATAGAGGAGCGGCCCGGAGCGCCCACCAACGAACCGAAAAACGCCGTCCTCTCCCTGCAGCGAGATTTCTGAATGGATCTTCCACCGCCCTGGCGAGTATTCCGATGCCGGCGATTCCCAGGGCCATGGTAAAAATATACCAAATCCCTACGCTCGCTTCATAAGGCAGATAACCCGTGCGATCTTCTCCGTGGGGAGGATCTGCAAGTGGAGTCATGAGGATTGCGAACAGCGGAGGGTAAACGTAATGCCAGCCCCGGTCGTCCGTGATTTTGTACATATCCCTGCCGGTGCGGACTGACCACGAAGCTCTCAGGTAAGAGCCGAAATCGGTCAAGCGCTTGTTGGCCAACGCCCCGCGAAATTCTACCCATGCGCCGAAAAGAATGAGCGTGGCGAGGAGTATGCTCAACCCGGCGACATGGAGCTTCGTAAGAGGCTCTGAAGAGGTCTTAAGTGGAGCGGAATAAGCAGGTTTGTCTTCCACGGCAAATATCCTTCGGACTCCTCTATAACATATACCGGCTTTGATGGGATGAGCAAATGTCAACTGTTGCAATGTAAACTATCTTCCCGGACCTTGCGTCTAATCTTTTCAGTGTTGGTATGAGTCTGCCCGAAATGGAGGCTTTTGGATGAAATTCACGGAGAAAATCTTCCTGCTGGCTGTCATTGTATTCTGTTGGGCAGCCCAGGCGGCCTGGTCTGCTCCTCAGGCGCCGGACCAGCCAAGACGTAAGACTCAGAGTAAACAGACCGTTCTGGTCGGACGTATTTCACTTATCGAAGGTGAATTACTCCGCTACGTCCATGAAGCAAAAGACTGGGTGGTTACCGTTAAGGACACACCGTTCGGTCGTGAGGATGCCCTTTATTCGGGAGAAAACAGCCGGGCCGAGTTCCTTATGCCCAACAACACCTGGATCAGGATTGGAGCAAATACCCAGATTCAGATGATCGCACTCAAAGACGACCTGACTGAAGTCGACGTAGCTGAAGGTATGGCCAGGTTTATCAACAGAAGCTCAAATGTCATCATCAAGGCCACCACGCCCTTCGGCTACGCAGTAGGCGCCCCTGGATCGGCATTCGACCTCTACGCGGGAGAGGAATCGGTTGAGGTAATAGGGATAAAGGGCAAGGTGGAATTCATTCATGATGTGGATGGGGCAAAATACAATGTAATTGCCGGATCGATGTCCATACTTGCGGACAATCGGCAAGCTTCCGCCGGGGAGGGAAAAGTTGACGCCGAATGGGACAAGTGGAACATTTCGAGAGATTCTGCCCTGGCGAAAGGCGTTCAAACCAAAGGCCAATCAATAAATCATCTGCCTGAAGGACTCCGTGAAGATTCCATCGTTCTGGATGAAAACGGGCGCTGGGAAAAAGTTTATTACCAGGGAGAATATCGGGAAGCATGGCGTCCCACAAACGTGGAAGAAGGTTGGGCCCCTTATACCGTCGGCCACTGGACGGACTGGTATGGAGATTACACCTGGGTGCCGTACGAGCCGTTCGGATACGTTACTCATCACTACGGGTTCTGGTTCCAGGCAAATGACTACTGGTACTGGGCGCCCCCCGTGGTTTCGGCAGGATGGGATTTCCCACCCTGGGGAATCGGCTTAGGGTGGTATCCCGGAAGAGTCGGCTGGATTTATTCCGACGTTGCGGTGGGGTGGTTTCCACTGCTTCCATGGGAACCTTTCTATGCGTTTAACTGGTGGGGGCCGTGGGGTTTTGCGGTCTATCACGCAGGCCTGATCAACATAAATCTTAACATGTATAGTAATTGGAACCGCTCTGTAATTGTAAACCAGGCTGATTTTCACAATGTTAAAAGTTACAGCCGGACGAGGCTGACAAACGTCCCCGGCAGCGCCATCGCCTCCGGGTTCAAAGCTGCGCCCGTTGTCAGCAATAATGTTCTGAAAAATGCAGGCGATCCCGGTCAGAGGTTCAACTACAGCAACGCGACCCCACAGTCAAAACCGGCCGGGAATGTGACCTCACGGGTGGCGCAGAACCAAGCCAAATTTGGACAGATAGCTTCTTCCGTGAACGGCGGTACTATTCGCAATCAGATTGCGGGCGCCAAACTCGCCAAACCTGAGACAGGGGCATCAAGGACCTCCACGCCGAAGGCAGCCTCCGGAAAAACTGCAACGGCCCGGGGCGGGACGGCCGAAAGAACCGGGTCCCAAAGACAAGGGGCCGCGGCGACACGCGCCTCCATAGCGGGCCAGAGAGCCCCCGGTCACCGGAATATGCAGGGTTACGGAACGGTTCAAAACCGCAACATGCAGCAGTGGAGTGGGCAGTCGCCCTCACGAACGGCGTTAGGTCGCCGCCAGGGTGCCCGCGGACAGTTGGGCGGAGCACGTGCGGGAGGCCCTAAGGGTGGTGGCGGGCATGCCGGGGGGGGGCATAGATAATGATGAGTGAGGGGGGAAGAGAAAAATTAGGAATGAGGAATTAGGAATGTTTGCGGGTATATGAAAGGGTTTTGGTAGCGGGAAGCAGGAACGGGAAAAACCATTCTCCCTTCTAAGCGCCAAGACCGGCAATAAAGCTCGAAATTTTCTTTCCTGTTCGGTTTGCCTCGGAAAGGATTTCAACCTCATTCACCGTAAGGATTTGCCCATTATTTACGACCTGCCGGCCGTCCACCCATACGAACCTTACGTCGCTGCCACGGGCCGCATAGACGATATGGCTGACCGGGTCGTACACGGGCGTCAGGTGCGGTTGATTGAGGCTCAGGGCAACCAGATCGGCCTTCTTGCCCGGTTCGATGCTTCCGATCTCATCTTTTAGCCCAAGGGCCGAGGCCCCCGCTAAAGTGGCCATCCGGAGAGCCTGCTCGGCCGGGCAGGCAAGGGGATCGTTTCTGAAGACTTTATGGACCCTGGCCGCAAAGCCCATTTCGGAAAAAAGGTCCAGGTCGTTGTTGCTGGCGCATCCGTCGGTCCCGAGGCCCACGTTTAGTCCCGCGGAGATCAAGTCCGGAACCGGGGCTATCCCTGATGCCAGCTTCATCGCGCTCTCCGGGCAGTGAGAAATCGAGGCCCCGCTCTTCGCGACAGCCAGAATTTCCTCTTCTGCGAGCCAGATCCCGTGCGCGCACAGTGTCAACTCATCGAGGACATCGAGAGAATCGAGGTGCATTCCCGGTCTTTGACCGTATCTTTTCACGATTTCATCGACTTCTCCCGCAGTTTCGGAAAGATGGGTCTGAAAAAGGATTTTGTGAGTCCGGCAAAGCTCTTTTACTCTCTTAAGCGTTTCCGGACCACAGGTGTAGGGTGCGTGGCAAAAAAGGGATGGACGGACCCTGCCGCTCCGATCGGGGAAATTCGACAGGAAGGTTTCCGCACGCGCCTGAAAATTCGCCGGGTCCGGCAGATCGGGGGTCGGGAAATCCAGGATTCCCTGGCCCATGACGGCCCGAATCCCTGACTGAACTGCCGCGCGAGCAGCCGCTTCCTCGAAAAAATAGCCATCGCAGAATGTCGTTGTGCCGCCTTTGAGCATCTCGACCGTTGAAAGCAGTGTCCCGAGATATACGCTGTCGGCGTTGACGAAAGAATTCTCGACCGGGAAGATGATCTCCTCCAGCCACCTCTTCAGGGGCAGATCGTCGCCTACGCCGCGAAAAAGACTCATGCCCGCGTGAGTGTGCGTATTAATCAAACCGGGAAGAAGCAGACAGCCCGAAAGATCGGCTTCCCGGCGCCCGCGAAAAAGTTTTCGAAGCTCATCGGAAAGGCCGACCGCTGCTATTCGGCCACCTTCCACTGCAACAGCTCCTGAGGGAAACCGGTTCATCCCGGCGTCGCAAGCAACGAGCCAGTCGGCATTGAAAAGCAGCCAATCGACTGTCTTTGGGGTTGCGGGTTTCGAGTTACCGGTAGCGGGCTGGGGTTCACACTTCACGGTTCACGTTTCTGCTTTGCAGCCTTCAGCCTTCAGTCCTCCCCTACAAAATTGCAGGACATGACCGAAGATCTCCTCGGTATCCAGCGTCAACAGTATGCGGTCTTTCATGACGAGTTGTCCGCCAATGATGCTGTGGCGCACGTCGGCAGCTCCGGCCGCATAGACGAGGTGACTTACCGGGTTGTAAACCGGTGTCAGGTGGGGCTTTCTAAAATCCACCACTATCAGGTCCGCAAGCATCCCCGGGACGATTTGTCCTGTCAGCCCCTCCCAGCCCAGCGCCCGGGCGCCTGATACCGTTGCCATTCTGAGCGTCGTTTCGGCGGAAACAGTCGTGGGATCGAGTGTTGCGGCCTTGTGGAGCTTGGCACACGTATCCATCTCCCCGAACATGTCCAGGTTATTGTTGCTCGCGCAGCCGTCCGTACCCAGCGCCACCGTAACGCCGGACTCGAGGAGACGCGGAATGGGGGCTATTCCGGAAGCAAGCTTCATATTGCTTTCCGGATTATGCACAACTTTCACCTGGTTTTCGGCAAGCATGTTGATGTCCGTTTGGTCCAGGGCCACGCAGTGATCGGCTACCAGCAGGGGGTCGAGCAGCCCAAGGGCCTCGAGATGAGCGACCGGGCGCCTGCTGTAGAGTTGCATAACCCGTTTGACTTCGGCTTCATTTTCCGACAGGTGGATTACAAGCGGCACTTCATGCCGAACCGAAATCAGGTGGCATTTCCTAAGAAGGTCCGGCGAGCAGGTGTAGGGAGCGTGCGGTTCGACCGCGATGCTGACCAGAGCATCTCCCCGCCACCTTTCGATGAGCGATTCGGTATACCTCAGGCCGTTCTCGATTTTCCCGTAGGCGGGAGAAGGGAAATCGTAAAGCACCTCGCCCACGAGCGCTCTAATGCCCGCTCTTTTTGCCGCCTCTGCGACCTTGTTTTCAAAAAGGTACATATCGCAAAAGGCCGTCGTTCCCGACAGGATCATCTCGGCGCAGGCGAGCATTGTGCCCCAGTAGACCCATTCCTCGGTCAACTTTTTTTCGGCCGGAAAAATATGTCGCTCCAGCCAGTCCATCAGGGGAAGATCGTCGGCAAGACCGCGGAAAAGAGTCATGGCCGCGTGCGTGTGCGCGTTTATCAACCCGGGGAGGGCCACACATCCCGAAATGTCCAGAGTTTCCGGTGTGTCGAAAGCCGCCTGGATTTCATCGGAAGGTCCAACCGATTCGATTTTGTCCCCCCTAATGGCTATCCCTCCGGGATTGAAGCTGGTGGAGACCGCGTCCAGCGTCAGCACGGTCCCATTCAAAAGCAGAATGTCAGCCCTTTTTTTGCTTCCGTCGTTGTGTTGTGGTCGATCGGCTTCCTTCAAATCCTTTTATCCACCAAAGTTTTGGTTCCAAGTTTCGAGTTTTGAGTCTAAAATACGTACCGGTAAAGCTTGGCGCCAGTTCCACCGCCCCGCCCGCGGCGATTTTGCAAGCGGGCAACCTGGCCGGCGGTCCCACCGCCACCGTAGACTGAACCTTTTACATCTAACGGCTAAAAAAAGTAAAGTTTATGAAAGTAACCGACGGTCTGTACGCTTTTCAGTGGACTTCGATTTCGGCAAATAACTGCAATACATATCTTATCGACGGTCCAGCAAAAATTTTAATCGATCCGGGACATTTCCATCTCTTCGATCATGTCGCCGAGCAGTTGAGAACGCTCGGAATCAAGATGTCCGATATAGACTTGATTCTGGCTACTCACGCCCATCCGGATCATTTCGAAGCGGCGAAACATTTCAAGGATCACCCGGCCCTTTTCGCCGTCAGCCTCGAAGACTGGCGCCTGATCCAGTGGATAAGCGATCAAACGGGTTCCGCACTCGATCTGGATGCCTACACTCCGGATTTTTTCCTGGGAGCGGGCAGCCTGGATGTGAAAGGGATCGAGCTGACAGTAATTCCATCGCCGGGGCATTCGCCGGGAGCGGTTGCGCTATACTGGCCGGCGCGTAAGGCGCTTTTTGCCGGTGACGTCATCTTCCGCGACGGCATCGGCCGCACCGATCTTCCCGGCGGAAACGGCCCCATTCTCAAACAGAGCATCAAAGAACTCGAGTCGCTCGATTCGGAATGGCTCCTGCCGGGGCATGGGGAAATTATCCGGGGGGGCGCCGAGGTCCGATCGAATTTCAAAAGGGTTGAAGAATTCTGGTTCACTTACATTTGATCTGAAAAGCAGTTTTCAGTGGCCGGTGGTCAGTGTTCAGAAGAGCAGACCTGCCGACGAATGTCGTTACTGCTGCTTGTTTTGGTCCGTCACACCCAACCGCTGTTCAAGCAGTTCCACCCTGGCTTTGAGGTCTGCGAACTCTTTTCTGCGGACCACCTCAAGATTTTCAGAAATCTTTTTGAAGGATGACTGGAATTTGGAGTTTAACTCCTCCCATTCCCGCCCTCCGCTCTTAACAAGGTCTTCGGTGAGTTTCTCAGCCTCGTCGCTGGATATTTTCCCCTCTTCAACGAGCATCCGGGTCGCTTCGCGGATCTTGTCGCGAGTCAGTACCGCCGCGCCGATTCCGGCAAGCATACTTTTTTTCAGCAACTCAAGCATTGTCGCTCCTTTTTTCCAATTTGCGCCATGCCTCAAGGCAACAAAGGGGGCCTGGAAGGTCCAATCAATCTATAAAATAGCAATATTTCGCTCAGGCGCAACAACGATCTTTTTCCCCTCTCGTTATGAAAGAGGACCGGGGTGAGAGGCGGATCAGATATGAACACTGTCAGACAAAAATGATATCGCTTTTATCGGAGGAAAAATACGGGGCAAAATCTATTTGCAGGACCCTGCGCATCGGCGAAAAGGAGGTTTACGGACATCCCGGGCACATTGGCCGCCCATTAAATCGCACAACATGAAGACCAGGATAATTCCGGCTCGCTCGACTCGATTTACTTCATCCTCTTGGTATTCTTAACCATATTCTTTCTTCGCAACTCTCGTGTACCAGGTTCGGCCTTCCGCTTCATATGTCCTTCATCGGCGCCTTTGGCGTTGCCTTTGTTGTTTCGATCTTTATTGATCAGCATTATTTGGAAATCCTTTTTTTTGAAATGGTGACGATCCCTCTTACCTCGAAGCTGCCCATCTCAGTATTATCCCCGCAACCTTCTCAAATGAATGCTCCTTGGCGAGGAACCAAAAATCGGGATAAGTGCGCCCGTACTCCAACGAGTCCCTCATTCCAACGATAAATGAGACCGACTTTCCCCCGGCATCGAGATAGAGATCACCTTGCACGCAGCCCCGGGCCTGTGCGATAGCTTTCCGAATTGAGGCTTTTGAAAGCATAGCTTTTTCCTTTAGAATTACCGGGATAACCTGTTTTCACAGCCTGCTCAGGGCCGCGAAGGCCAGGTTTGAGACCCGGCAACCGCGCCGGCGAAGCGAATTTAAAAAGAGGCCGTAATTACGAGATGGAGCCGGGCTATTCCGGCCGGACCACGGCGCAAAAAAGCCGGAGCCTTTTTTCGGCTCCGGCCGATGCCCTCATTTCAATGTCTTTTGCAACGCCTTGACTAGATCTTTCTTACGTTTACGGCATTTGGCCCTTTGGAGCCTTTTTCCTCCGCGAAACTGACCCGATCACCCTCGGCCAAAGACTTGAAGCCTTCGCCTTCTATGCCTGAGTGATGAACGAATACATCATGTCCACCGTCAACTTCAATAAAGCCATAGCCCTTGTCGTCATTAAACCATTTTACTCGACCTTCAGCCATTTTCTTAATCCTTGTACAAATTTTGTGTTTTTTTCACTGCTCTTTTGGCGCGGCACTCGGAGTTACCTCGAAACCACACCGCTTACTAATGGCGAAAGATCGATTTCCCGCATAACTCAAAATAACCAACTCCACTTGGCACCCTGCTATAATAACCCCAAAGTCGAGATATGCAAGCTGTTTCGGTTGAGTGATGCACAATTCAATCGGGGGAAGCCGGCATGTAAGCAGGCAAGTCTGCTATGGGGCCCTTCAAGCGAACCTCAGCACGGCAAAGAAGTGACATGTGGTGCCCGCAATAACGAACGCGTGCCACACGAAGTGAGCGTAGCGAACCCGCGAAGCCGCATAGAATCCCACACCGATCGTGTATGCGATACCGCCTGCCAGCAGCCAGAGGATTCCGGATAAGGGCATGTGAGACCAGAGCGGCCGGATCGCCAGGATCATCAGCCACCCCATCGCAAGGTAGAGTCCAGTGGATAGTCGAGGATGCAGGATGCCTCCGGCCGCCTCCATTGTCAAGCCGAAGACGGCAAGGCCCCACACGAGAGCCAGCAGTGTCCATCCCCACGGACCCCGAAGCACACCGAGCGTAAAAGGGGTGTATGTGCCGGCAATGAGAATAAAAATAGCCCCGTGGTCCATTGTCTGAAATACACGTTTTGCTTTGCCCTTTGGAAAAGCGTGATAGAGAGTGGACGCCAGGTAGAGCAGGATCATCGCAGCGGCAAAAACGCCGGAGCCGGCGATAGCCCATGCGCTGCCTTTATGAACAGCCGAGACCATGAGAAACAGGGATGCAACCATGGCAGCAATCAGACCAATGCCGTGGCTGAGGGCGTTTGAGATTTCCTCCCCCAGCGACTGCGGACGTTTATGTTCCGTGGGTATCTTGTGCATTATACTGTATCCTGTAAGGTTCAAAGACAAAGGGTTCCAATATTATCGAGCGCATGGAAATGATGTATTGATGGGCCTCGATGTTATTGTGAATTTAATTCTTTCAGATATTCTCTGAGCTTTTCACCCAACTCAGGGTGTTTTAGGCCAAGCTTTATCGTTGCCTTAAGAAAGTTAAATTTATCCCCGGTATCAAGCCATTCTCCCTGCAATTCTTTTCCGTAGATAGGTCGATTATTTTCAAGCATAATTTGGAATGCATCAATTAACCTGATTTCTCCTGAAATGCCACTGGTCATGCTTCCAAGGACATCCATAACCTCTCGGGTAATAATGTATTTTCCGACTGCGACAAGATTGGAATTGGATACTTCGGGTTTGGGTTTCTCGATCAATTTCGTTATTTCATAAGTCGACTCGTCCAATACGTTACCTTCTATTACACCAAATTTTGATACTTCATCGAAATCAACCCGGCTCATTCCCACCACACTGCAACTATATTCTTGAAAAGTATCCATTAACTGCCTGGAAGCAGGAATTATGCTGTCATAAATACAGTCACCGAATAAGACAAGGACGGGTTCGTTTCCAACGATATGAGCTGCCTGAAGAACAGCGTGACCATCCCCTAAAGGCATAGATTGGCGCACGTACGAAAACTTTGCGAGATCGGAGATTTTGCGGACGGCTGCCAGGAGATCGTGCCTGCTTTTTTCGACGAGAGTCTCTTCAAGCTCGAAAGAAATGTCAAAATGATCTTCAATCGCTCTTTTGCCGCGACCGGTTACAAAAATGATTTCTTCAATTCCCGATTCTACCGCTTCTTCCACCAGATATTGAACTACAGGTTTATCAACAACCGGGAGCATCTCCTTCGGTTGGGCCTTGGTCGCGGGGAGAAACCTCGTCCCGAATCCGGCAACGGGCAAAATAGCTTTCCTGACTTTACCCATGTGAATTTATACCTTTCTGTCTCGTGACCCCTCCGGAGGGCGTTTTAGGGCTTTTCGAAGTAACTTTTCAGGGCCTGTCCGCACCTGATGACTTTTTGGCCCCATTCCATCAGCCATGTCCGCTCACAGGACATGGACTCATCAGGGGATTGCTCCATATTCTCCAGAAATTCAATGCAGATCAATTAAATTCGTAAGTCTGGAGTTATTTCATTCCGACAGATTTTACCACGGGGATTCAGGCTTGCCAAACGGCAACCGGAAGAGGCAAAAAGCAGCAGAAGAAAAAAATTCAGGTGAATCCGCGAGTGAGGAGTGGACGGCAGGTGCGGAAAACCTGGATAATGTATAAAAACGGCAATATTTCGCTCAGGTGTAATAACGATCTTTTTCCCCTCTCCCTCCGGGGTCGCGGGGCGGGGCAGGGGTGAGGGGAGGAGCAGGTATGAGCACGACCAGGCAGGAGATGATGGCCCTTTTATCGGAGGGGGATTACGGGGCAAAGGACATCTCTAAAATCATTCGCATCAGCGAAAAGGAGGTTTACGAACACCTCGATCACATTGGCCGCTCACTCAAATCACAGAAAATGAAACTCAAAATAACCCCGGCGGTCTGCCTGGAATGCGGTTTCAAATTCGAGGGCCGAAATCGTTTTCCGTCACCGGGAAAATGTCCCAAATGCAAAGGAGAACATATCCAGGACCCAAAATACGGCATCGAAGGGTCTTAGAGGTTATTTCTCTCAAGGCTCCTGCGAGGACGTCAACACGGAAAATGGACCAAATTAACGATATGAAGGCCTTAGCCAGGCTGTAAGAGAAGATGCAGTTTCAACAGCGCCCCGGCGCGGGTGTTTCCATAGAATGTTTCCATGAGTGTTTCCATAAGCTCCCAGTGTTTCCATAGCTATTCCAATCACTGAATCCCCATCAGGTTTTGTTTGAAATCGGTGTTTCCATAAATTTTTCCACAGTTGTTTCCATCGACGAACTGTTTCCAATCATAAGAGGTTGTCATCATTGATTTTTCTACTTTCCATGGAAACTTTCTGGAAACACTAAGAGTGCAGTGAAGGGTGAAGAGTGAAGGGTGAGCGGTAGAAGGCTTTTCAGTTCGATACACTTCACTGTTTGTGACAAGTAGAAGATTATACATCATAATATGATGTAATGTCAAGAAAACTGGAGCGCCTCGGCCAGTATGGAAGCGAAGAGCAGGGGTGAACAAGCAATGATGTCTGATAACCGTTCAGCTCCATCCGGCTCGTGGATCGGATAAACATAATCAAGGCATCTTGCCATTGTGGAAAATCCGTCTCAGGCCAAAGGGGCATAACAACAATGATCTGAATTTATTAAGCGCAGAGACGTGATCTCCCATAACGCGAGAGGAGAGAAGTGTTAAGTCTTTTGAGCCATTCTAATCCCCATGAGATCAGTTGGCCTTGAAGTCACGTCAAGACCCTCCGGCAAAGCCTCAAGGCAAGCAAAGGTGCCTGAAAAAATGTTCCAGTCGCTTTTGGTACGATTCGACCGTCTAATAACAACATCCATTGCTATTGTCTGCAGTTGCCCCAAATCTCTGCACTGTTGACGATCTCCGCACATCTTCTTACCCTGAAAAACATAGAGATTTCACTTCACTGTGGTGGCAACCGACCCCGGCGAAAGATGCTGAAGAGGTGTTGGATTATGGATTTTTCCTATGTGCCTTTATTTTCAGGAAACATATGGTCGCAGATCCGGGAATATTTCCTCGGCCACGTTTTCACCTTAGCCATTGCAGCCCAATTCATAGTTGGCGGTTTTGCTTTCCTGCTGGCTCATAAGGCTGCCAATGCCCTCCGCTCATGGGTCGGACGCCTGATAGATCAATGCGGTTCGTGCGAGGCGTCTCGTGAATTTGATCGGCGAAAATTTGAGATGTTCCTTAAGGTCGCGGACCCATTTCTGTCCGTTCTATTTCTGGGAATTGCATTGTGCGTCGCTGAGTATTTCAAGTGGTCCGATGAAGGACTCAAGGTCCTGCTCACAATGTCGCTCTCCGTATTTCTACTCCGATTTCTCACTACACCGACAACTAATCGTTTCTGGATGGGAATTCTCATCGCGGCCATCTGGCTTTGGGCAATTCATAGTCTCTTCCATTTCGAGGACGCCGTAGTAAGTTTACTGGACAATATAGCTGTCACGATCGGTCAAGTGCACGTTTCGATGTTGACCATTTTGAGAGCCCCGCTTCTATTATTGATTCTCTACGTGCTCTCAAAGATCCTGTTAGTTATATTTCATCTCTGGCTGTTCACCGGATCAGGCCTGCCTGCGGTAACCCAAGCCCTGCTGTATAAGCTGGGTAAAGTTCTTTTAATTTCCATATCCGCTGTCTTCGTCCTGCATTACATGGGGATCGATCTGACAGTCTTTGCGCTATTCGGCGGAGCTCTGGGGCTGGGGATCGGCTTAGGCTTGCAAAAGATATTCGTCAATCTGGTCAGCGGTTTTATGATCCTGGCTGACAAGTCGATCAAGCCCGGCGACGTGATTCAATTGGGAGACACATACGGCTGGATCAACTTTTTGGGCGCCCGTTATGTGTCCGTAATTACACGCAGTGGAGTCGAACATCTTATACCTAATGAGAGTTTGATCACTGGTAAGGTGATCAATTGGTCACACAGCAACAATCTCATCAGGCTTCAGGTCCCGGTAGGAATTTCTTACGACTCGGATTTGGAGACAGCCGCAAAGTTGATGCTGGAAGTCGCCGCGGGCACGACGCGAGTCTTGCAGGAACCCAAGCCCGTCTGCTTGCTGACAGGCTTCGGAGACAATGCCGTACAGCTTGAATTGCGGGTCTGGCTAAACGATCCGCAAAATGGCCTTGGGCCTCTTAAGAGCGAACTTCTCATGAGTACATGGCGGCGGTTCAAGGAAGAAGGTATCGTGTTGCCCTATCCGCAAAGGGTCTTGCACCATAAGTCCATCCCCGAGATTTCGATTCGGAGAAATCCGACAGCCGAGAACTCTGCATGATGAACCAGCATTGAAAACTGAACGCTTTCTCATTTTTACGGGGATTGGCGGCTCAAGATGCTCAACCAACCACGCGCAAGTGATGGCAAACCTGCTGCTTTGGATATCAGCCATTCTCTGCCGATAGGCCTTTGTAAATAGGGCTGGTTCCAATATCTTCCCATTATGATTCAACCACACCCTCCAATGTGCGGTCCCACCTTACCCATGTGTGGCGACACACAGGGCGTAACCCGCACCGCTCCCGCAGAAGGGGTCGGGAAAAGAAACTGTCCGGGAGCTGACGGGGCTTGAATGTTTATAGTACCAACATTACTTTCCAAGCTGTCTTATTCTCTTTGCCCCGTTGAATGCGGCTCGCGTTGGCCGCCTAAGGCCACCGGGTCATCGTTGAAGATTATCCACATTAAACCGGCTTAGGCCGGAAGGTATTTCGATGGAGCAGTGCAATCATTGAAGGCTATCAGTTTTGACATGACCATGGCGGGGTAATTACCTTCTCGCCGAATTGTGATCTACACCACATACAAGCACTGGGTCTTACGGGGAAAAATTGTGGAAGCGTCCTACGACGGCAAAGGCGAATGACGATCGGCCGGCATGCCGCTCCGAGAGGATCGTGACATGAATTCAATCAGTATTAGAATCATGAGTCCTGGCCGTTGCATCGCGCGATCGTCTAATGCATTTTTCTCACCGTCCTCTCGGTTGCGACGAACCCGAAGTCGATTGATTGGAATCGGGGTCCTGTGCGCTGTGTTTTCTCTGCCTTTTGGCGTATGGGGCCAGACTAACCCACCAACCACCGAAAGCCGGGAATCCCAGGTGAAGCCGGCGGGGTCCACCGGAATCGGGTACGGAATGCCTGAACGGCTGGAGCGCCAGGTTGCCCCGACAGCGAGCACGCCCTGGAGTTCCCCCGATCTTAGCAGCTACACCAGGGTGCTCAAGTCGGCCGAGCGTTCACCCATTGATCCGCAGAAGCGCTACGAACTCGTGGATCTCAGCGACCTTGCCATGCAGATGAACCCCGAGACGCGCGTCGCGTGGGAAGGGGCACGCCAGGCAGCGATTGGCGTCGGACTGGTTGAAAGCCAGTACCTGCCGGTGCTTACGCTGGCGGCGCTCGGGGGCTACGAGAGTCTGGCTTTTCCCGCGCCCCTCGTCAGTTTCTTCCGTGCGAACTTCGAGGCAGTTAATCCCACGCTGACTCTGCGTTGGCTGCTGCTCGACTTCGGGCGCAGGGGTAACGCCCGGGACGCTGCCAGGGAGCAACTTCTGGCAGCCAACCTTGGCTTCAACCGCAAGCACCAGGAGATCATTTTCGGCGTTCAACGCGCATTTTTCGCGCTAACCAGCCTTCGAGCAAAAATCGCGGTTGCCCAGAGCTCCGTCGATTCGGCCCACGCTGTCCGTGAGTCGGCGGAGGCACAATTGCGTAAAGGGCTGGCGACTATCACGGACGTTTCTCTCGCCAGGCAGCAGGAAGCGCAGGCCGCCTTCGATCTGGAGGACGTGCTTGAAACTGAACGTGACGCACAGGTAGCGCTGGCGGAGAGCATCGGTATTCCGCCTACGACGCAGATCCGGATCGCCGATTTCTCCTCGCTGCCGCCGCCTGCAGCATTGGAAGACTCGGTCGATAAGGTAATCGACCAGGCGCTCGAGAGCCGGCCGGACCTCATCGCCAAGGTGGCGGCGCTCCGCGCAAAAGAGGCCGATGTGCGCAGCGCCCGCGCGGCCTATTTCCCGACACTCTCCTTTCTTTCCAATGCCGGTACGATCGCCGGCCGCGCTCAAGTCTCCAGCCCAATTCCGCCGACAGGGTGGTTCGGCGTCGACAAGCCGAACTACGGCATCGGGCTTGCTTTGGAGTGGAACATCTATGATGGTGGGGCCAAGCGGCGTAAGGTGGAACTGGCCGAGGCTGCGCGCCGGGCCGCCGAAGACGAGGTGACCGCCGCCCGCGACCAGGCCATTCGGGAGGTTTGGAAGGCATACACGGACGTCCGGCTCGCCATACGCAGGCTCGACGTTGCGGCTGCGCTGATGGACGCTTCACAGAAGTCCTTTGATTCTACTATGCAATCATATCGCCACGGCACCGGTACGCTGATCGATCTATTGGCCGCGCGCCGCAATCTGAGCCAGGCACAGTTTGTCGACCTCGACACCAAACTCAAGCTGCTCAATGCTTCGGCGGCGCTCGCCTTCACCACCGGAGAATCTCGTCATACACCCCAGGGAAAGTGAAAGCGATGGGCCCCCAGATTAACATCATCGGTTCTTTCTTCCCGTCATGGATGCTGTGTGCATTGATCGGGATCGTGACTGCTCTATTCGGGCGGTGGCTTTTCGTCCGCGCCGGACTCGATCCTTATGTGGGCCCGCAAAAGCTGGTCTATCCGAGTCTTGCCATTCTCGTCACTTTGACGCTCTGGGTGGCTTTCTTCAGGGGCTGATTCTATGGCGGAAAAACACGTTCCATCAGACCCCGGCACCCGCCGCATCGTTGGCCGCCTGCTCGGCGCTGGAATTGTCGTGGCCGCAGCCATAGCCGTGATTGTGGCTGCACTGCAATGGGAGATAAGGCCGCAGACTGATGATGCCACGGTCCGCGCCAACTTTGTCGGCATCGCTCCGCAGGTTAGCGGTCACATCGTCGAACTCCGTGTGCGCGACAACCAGCAGGTGCAGGAGGGCGACCTTCTCTTTTTGATCGACCCGCGGCCCTACGAAATCGCGTTGGAGCGCGCCAAAGCAACGCTGGCCCTCACCCGTACGGAAGTCGATGGCTTGAAGAACGCTGCTGCCGCTGCTGCTGCCGGCGTGTCCAAGGCCGAGGCCCAGCTCAACGCGTCTGCGGCTGAGATCACCCGCCGGGAAACCGATCCGGTCGCAGCCGACGCGGAGATCGCCCGCCTGGAGGCTCAGTTAAAGAATGCCCAGGATCATTTGAAGCGCCTCGAGCCTCTGCTGCCGCAGCAGTTTGTCACTGCAGACAGCGTGGAGGGAGCCCGCACCCAGCGGAATGCGGCCCTCGCCGGGCTAAACGAGGCCAGGGCGCACAAACGCGCGGCAGTAGCCACGCTTGCGTCCACGCGCGCCCAGCATGTTGCCACCGAGGCTGCGTTGCAACAGGCCCGCAGTGAGCGGTCTCGAGCGGAAGACGCTATCGGCCAGATTGAGGGTATCAATGCCAGGCTGGCTGCGGCGGAAGCTGCCGTGCACTCGGCGGAGTTAGACCTTATTTACTGTCGGGTCCATGCTCCGTTCACCGGCCTGGTAGTCAACATGAACATATCAAATGGCGCCTTCGCCCGGGCCGGTGTGGAGGTGTTTACGCTGGTGGATACGCGCACCTGGTACGTCGTCGCCAACTTTCGCGAGACGCAGCTTCGTCACATCCCTGCAGGGGCGCCGGTTGACGTTTATCTGCTGTCGCAACCCGGCAGACACTTCCGAGGCGCCGTCGTTGGACTCGGTTGGGCGGTGCTGCCCGATAACGGGACAAGCGTCAACGGCCTGCCGCGGGTCGAGCGCTCCCTCGATTGGATACATCTCGCGGCGCGCTTTCCTGTGCGCATAAAGGTGGAGAATCCGGACGACTCCTTTCGCCTCGGCGCCTCGGCGGTAGCGACTGTGCGAGGCTCCTGGTCCACTGGCGGCCAATGAGTCCTTCAGCCTTCCTCGATTTTCTGCGCCGCGAACTCGCGCCAACGCCCGGCAGAGGCAGTGCTGCTTTCCGGCTCACTCTGGCCTGCACGGCGGCCACAATCCCGATCTTGACCCACCGGATTCCCGAAGCGCTAATCGTCATGATCGTCATGTTTCTGATCACGCAGGAAGACTACGCCGCAACGCTCATCGGATCGGTCCTGGCTGCGGGGGGCGTCACCATCGGTCTGGGTTCAGCCCTGCTCGCCTGGAAAATTTCGCTGGATATCCCGTGGCTGCGTCTCTGCTTCATAGTTGTATTCCTCTTCGGAGGCCTCTTCCTCAAACGCGTTCTAAAGATCGGCGCGCTCGGCTCCGCCATCGGCCTCCCGGCAGCCCTCGTCATGATCGTTCCCGATGTTTTTCCGCCGCGCCCGGAAGTGCTGGTGGATTTCGTCCTCTGGATCTGGTGGTGCGTGATCCTCGGATTGTCCGTCAATGCCGGCGTGCAGCTCCTGCTCTCTCCCGGGGACCCTCTGATGCTGCTCCGCGGCGTGCTGGACACAAGGCTTCAGGCAGTTGAGCATTCGCTCCGGCGCCTGGCGGGCAGCGTCGCAATGGAGTCGCCTGCTATCTCGCTGAACACTTTAGAGATGGTGGGCATGTCCCGGCCTCTTGCGCTCCTGAAGTCCGCGTCGATAATTCACCGGTGGGCGCGTGAGCGCCATGTGGGACTTGCTGCGATTATTACATTGGTGGACCGGTTGGTTACCGATGCAATAGCGCTCGAGGAGCTGGCGCCTCTTTCCGGAGCAGAGATTGGCAACGAGCGTCTTTTAAAGGTGGCGGACGGCTGTGACCGGACACGGCGGGCGTTCGCGGAACTGCGGTTGCCGTCACCGAGCGAGTGGACAGCGCTTGCAGTCGAGCAGACCTCGGACACGATGCCACCACTGACCGACGTGGAGCGAACGCTCGACCAGATCGCGCTGGCCATGCCCGGCTGTTTCAAAGACCCTGGCGCATGCGGCGCTGTTTCCAAAGAAGACCGAAGTCTCTTTTTGCCGGATGCCTTCGATAATCGCGAGTATGTCCGTTTCGCGATCAGGGGCTCACTGGCAGCGTTCATCTGCTACGTTTGCTTCGTTGGCTTCGACTATCCGGGCATCTACACTTCCGTGGTCACCTGCTTCGTCGTGGCGCTATCGACCATCGGTGCGAGCAACCAGAAAGGGACCCTCCGCTTCGGGGGCGCCGCCGTCGGTGGCGGCATGGCGCTGATCGCCCTGGTGTACCTATTGCCAAATGTTGAGAGCATCGGCGGTTTCTGGCTGGTCTTCGGCGCCGGCACCGCCGTCGCCGCCTGGGTGAACTTCGGTACCCCCCGCATCTCTTACGGGGGTTACCAGATCGGCCTCGCTTTCTACAAGGCTGTCCTGGAGGGTTTTGGACCGGCCCTTAACCTCACCGTCATCCGTGATCGCATAATTGGCGTTTTCTTTGGTCTTGCCGTGTTCGGCACCTTAGAGCATGTGCTGTGGCCCGTGCGCGCTGCAGACACTCTGCGCACGCGTCTGGCCGAGATATTGCGCCTGCTGGGGGAACTTGCCCGCACGGAAGCCGGCAGCGCCTCGCAGACTGTGACCGGCGACGATGTGGACTCGTGGCGTCGACTGATCTCGCATAAGGTGGAAGACATCCAGGGGCTTATCGAGTCGTCCAAGTTTGAGTTGGATGCTTTCAAACTAAGTGCGATCCAAAAATTTGTCGGCGACGCCCAGATCGTCTTCATACTGTTGCTCACGCTCGCTCACGAAAGGCGCGAAGTCACGGCCCCGAATGTGGTTCGGACGGCCGCGGTCGAACTCGATGACGCCATGGCGGCGGCCTTGCTGGCCCTGTCAACTCGCATAACCTCTGACTCCCAACCAGCGGCGCCAGATCTCGAAGATCTGATGGACTCTTTGGAACGTCACGTAGCTGTCTGTACGAATGTGCCTGGTGAGGCTGCCGCCTCCCCTCAGCTCGCCGAGTGCTCGGGCCTCTATCGCGCGCTCGTCACTGCCATTAAAAGGCTTTCCTCTGAACCTCTGAATGCCTAAATTCATGGCGGGACGGACATGAAGTTACGGTTTTGCCCCTCCATTCGTGGCCGTGCGCCGCCAATGAAGTACGGCGGTCTGGCTGTCTTTTTGAATGGATGGTTTCGACGGCGAGTAACTTCCAGCATGTCCTTGGGAATGGTGTAAAGCTTTTCGGCGAGCACGCCTTCCGCTTTGACTCCGTCGTCATCGCCGCCGATCACATTCTTGCCATTGTACGTAATAATTCGTTTAAGTGACCATCAGCCAGGCTCCGAGACAGTTAACCAAACTTGCCAGAAAATGAAACCTGACTGGAGGCACCCCGCATAAAAAGAATGATCCGAACGTGCTGAACTTTTGAGTCCTTAAAAACTCAATGCTCAGCGTAATTCGTGAGATCTAATCGGGTTTCGAGAAATCCAAACATTATAACCTTTCATCGAAACGCCCATCGTAGCTTTGTGAAATCAGCATTCAGGAACTGTACGGAGCATGCCTCGATGGAAATATGCACTTATATTTATTGTCGTTTTTGGAACGGCAGTGGTCATTTTCATTTCAGCCAAACCTTATCTTAAAGGAGTGTGAGATGCGCCTAACCGGAAAACGGATCGCGTTTCTTTTGACAGAGGGCGTTGAAGATCTAGAGTTCTATGTGCCCCTAATGCGCATGGAAGAAGAGGGGGCCGAAGTCGTCGCTGCCGGTCTTATGCTCAAACCTGTCAGGGGCAAAAATGGATTAGAAATCACCCCCACAACAACCATTGAGTCCCTCAAACCACAGGATCTGTTTGCTTTAGTGGTGCCGGGCGGTTGGGCTCCGGATAAGTTGCGTCGGTCCTCTGCTGTAACAGGTTTGGTTCGCGAAATGGACAGTGACGGCAAGACCATTGGGATTATCTGTCATGGTGGTCTTGTGGCCATCTCAGCCGGGATTGTGCGTGGTCGGAGGGCTACGGGTTCACTTGGCATCCGGGATGACTTGGTGAATGCTGGAGCTACTTGGGTGGACCAGCCGGCGTTTCGGGAAGGCAACCTGGTTTGGGGGCGGATTGTAGCTGATCTCCCTGCCTTTTGTCGCGAGTTGGTGGCGGCGCTCGTCCGAGCTGCCGAGAGGCAATAGTCAGGCCACATTCAGCAGGCGGCTTTCAGTGAGCGGAGGGCGCGGAGCGAGTCTTACCACTATGTATACGCTGAAGTCTACACCTCTTGCCAATCTCGAAAAGAGAAAGTTTGCAGCGCTTCGGTAAACAAATGATTCGAAAACGGCGAGGATTTTGGCGTCTCATTTCTCAAGGCGGAGGAGAGTTATACGAAAAATTCAGTGAAGACCCCTCATTGCGCGATATAGCAGAGGTGTCACTTTTCAGCCACTGCCGTCTCCATGGGATCAGTTGGCCCTCAAGTCACGCCAAAGACCCTCCGGCAAGGCCTCCGAAAGAAAGTAAAAGCGCCTGAAAAATGTTCCAGCCTCTTTCGCATCACTCGATCGCAAACTGCGATATCAATTATGATTTTACCTGTGATTGCTTGAAATATTTACATTTATTGACGATCTCCACACAGCCTCTTACCATAAAAAGTATGAAAAGAAATTTGGCCTGACTTTGGTGGCAACCGACCCGGAAAAGGATGCTGAAGACACGTTGCTGCTTTAAGACGGTGTGTCAAGACCAACCCGAATGTGTCTGCCACCAGGTGAATCGGCGGAGCGTCTAAGCTTCAAAGCCGATCTCAAACAAGCTCACACGGATGCGGCTTTGGTGTAGGACAAAGTCCACGAACGCGAGCTGTCAAAAGTAAGAATCCGGAAGGTCGTGCATTGGGCTTGGACCCATGTGGATGCAGATGACCGCGATGTTAATAACATTCGAGGAGAAAAGGTGACTAATATGGCCCGAAAAGTAGCGGATGTTTTATGGGAGATGCTTGTAAACGCAGGAGTAAAACGTTGTTACGGCATTGTCGGCGACGCTCTTAATCCCGTCATCGACGCCTTGCGGCGAAACGGCAAGATCGAGTTTATCCATGTTCGCAATGAAGAGTACGGTGTATTTGCCGCAGTGGCGGAAGCCTATTTCACGGGTGCACCTGTAGTTGTTTGTGGGACTGCCGGCCCGGGCGTCGTACATCTGTTCAATGGGCTCATGGATGCGCGCAAGGAGGGAGCTGCGGTTATTGCCATTGCCGGCGATGTGGAGACGATGCTAATGGACTCCGACGCGCTGGAGGAACTCAATCCGTACAAGTTCTTTGAGGCTGCGTCGCTCTACACCGGACGGCTCGTCAACCCCGCTCAGGCGCGGACGATTATCAGTACGGCAATACTCACAGCCGTCGTTGAGAAAGGACCTACGGTAATTTCGATTCCCGGCGACATCGCTTCGGCTGATGCGGTCGAACACTCTGTTGAGATCACTATCCCGACGCGACCGATTTTTCGGCCATCAGACTCCGACCTCAGCCGGCTGGTGAAGATGATTGACGATGCCGGGACAGTAGCAATCTTCGGCGGCGAAGGGTGCAGAGATGCCCACGATGAGGTGGTTCAGCTGGCAGGCAGACTGAAAGCGCCAGTCGGCTATTCCTTCCGGGGCAAGCAGTGGTTGGAACATGACAATCCCAATGCGGTCGGTATGACCGGTCTCCTCGGGTACGGAGGAGCCTATGGCGCAATTAACGGGGCCGACCTCCTCTTGATGCTCGGCACTGATTTTCCTTTTTCAGAATTCCTGCCAGGTGCCCACGTGAAGAAGGTGCAGATCGATAAGAACCCAAAACACATCGGCCGACGGACTCCCCTGGATCTTGGGCTTGTCGGGGACATAAAGACAACTGTGATCGCGCTGCTTGAGATCGTCGGTGAAAAGACCAATGATAGTTTTCTTCGCAAACACCTTGCGGACACGGACTCTTTCTCTGAACTATTACGGCACTATGTCGATAAAGGTCCGGGGATCAAGCCCATACGTCCGGAATTCCTGGCCGCTATGCTGAGCGATCTCGCCTCCGACGATGCAATGTTTTTCGCCGACACGGGCACGGCATGTATTTGGCTGGCTAGACACATCAAGGGCGGCAGAGATCGCAGGCTCTTCGGCTCGTTCTCGTGGGCATCCATGGCCAACGCCGCCTCAAACGCATTCGGTGCGCAATTGGCATACCCTGGTCGGCAAACGATTGCCATATGTGGTGACGGGGGGTTCACCATGCTCGCGATGGGCGACCTATTGACCCAGATTGAACGAAAGACTCCCGTGGTCCATATCATACTCAACAACGAATCATTAGATTTCGTAAACATCGAGCAGCAAGAAGCCGGCGTTATCCCTTTTGGCGTGAGATTCAAGAATCCCAATTTCGCCGCGGTAGCCGAAGCTATGGGTGCAAAAGGTATCCGCATCGAGGAGCCAGGCGACGTCCGTGACGGTCTTATTGAGGCCTTAGAACACAAACGCGGACCCGTTGTGGTCGATGCCTTAGTGGATCCTTTTGCCCTGGCTCTCCCATCGCACGTTCCTTTCCACACGATTAAGGGCTACACCCTTAGCGTTGGCAAACAGGTACTGAGCGGTAGGATGGATGGGCTCATAAAAACGATCGAACGCAACGTGGATCTGCTGTGAGCGACAAAGCACAGGCAATGGTGGATGTGGGTATCTTAAGACAGAAACTTGAGAACAATTAAATGAGAGTCTTTATCACCGCCCGGTTGCCGGAGGAAGTTTTGGCCCGGATTGCTCGTGAACATTCCGTGGAGGCTTACACCGAAGACATTCCTATCGCCAGGCAAAAACTTCTAGCGGGCGTAGAAGGAAAAGACGGGCTTCTTTGCACACTCACTGACCGCATCGATCTTGAAGTACTGGAACGCGCCCCTGACCTCAAAATCATAGCCAATAACGGCGACGGCTTCGATAAAATCGATATTGAAGCTGCAACTCGGAAGGGCATTCCGGTAACAAATACCCCTGGAGTGAGTTCAGATTCGGTTGCCGACCTCGCATTCGCTCTGATTCTGGCTACGGCACGAAGACTCGTGGAAGGTGACGGGATGGCCAGGGGCGCCGAATTTAAATTCTGGGCGCCTTTTCATTTCCTCGGCTGGGATGTCAGCGGCAAGACACTTGGCATCGTGGGTTTTGGAAGCATTGGAAAAGCCGTTGCCAGGCGGGCCGCCGGATTCGACATGAAGGTGGCATATTTCAGCAGCCCACGACTCGAAAAATACGAAGAAGACAAATTGGGTGTTACCTTTGCCCCCCTTGATCAACTTCTGAAAGAATCGGACTTTGTATCGCTGCACGTTCCTCTTCTACCAGAAACTCAACACCTCATCGGAGAGAGAGAACTCCGGATGATGAAAAGTTCGGCCTGCCTGATAAACACCGCCAGGGGCCCTATCGTTGATGAAAGCTCATTAGTTGAGGCTCTGAAACATGGACGTATCCGGGCAGCCGGCCTGGACGTATATGAAAACGAACCCTTGCTCAGCCCTGGACTCGCTGAACTCGACAACGTAGTCCTTCTGCCGCACGTCGGAAACGCCACCGTCGAGACCCGCACACGAATGGCCAATATGGCCGCGGATAACCTGCTGGCCGGACTGCGGGGCGAACGCCCTCCCAACTGCTTGAACTGCCATGGTAAGCAGTGAGTAGAGAATATCCGAGGTGGCCCTGGGGCATCACCGACTGGACCCACATATGGCTATTTGGGACGGTAATCGACATTTTGGTCCCCAGTGCGAACCCGCAATGGCTTCGCAGTGAACAGTGAACGGTGAACGGTAAGAACCGGATTTAGTTCCCTGGCCCGCCCTCACAAACGATCGGGCGCGGACTAGTCGCATCGCATCACGTGACGCGTATAGCGGGGACCGGAAACGAAGTGAGGGTCCCTCCTGCCATTTTGTTTTCCGCAATATCCTACTACGCCCCGATCCAGCCTCGCCAAACGGCAACCAGATTTGGCAACGAGAAGCGGCAATAGAAACGGCAACCAGAAGCGGCAAAAAGCAGCAGAAGAAAAAATTTAGGTGAGTCCACGAGTGTGGGGCGGAGCAGGTATGAGCACAATCAGCAGGAGATCATGGCACTTTTGTCGGAGGGGGAGTACGGGGCAAAGGACATCTCCAAAATCATCCGTATCAGCGAAAAGGTGGTCTGTACGCACCTGGACCACCGCGCTCTAATCCTGTAAATCCTGTTAATCCTGTCTAAGTTTTTTTAAGCCAAAATGCCCCCCAAATAGGTAAGCTCCAGTTAAGTCACGCCGGCGCAAAAACAGCCACACATCTCGCCTTGCATGTTCAGGTATCTTCCTGGGAATTCCTGTCGGTTCTTAACACCCGGCGCATATACTCTGCCCATAGGGGCGCGTGTGATTTTGCGCAATCAGATAGCCAAATTGCCCAGCGCCGGGGACCGGAGGTCCAGGAAAAACCTCCCTTTCCGATTCCTGATTCCCAATTCCTGATTCTTGTTAGTTTTTATTGAGAAGGGGCGCAGATTGGTGATAATGTATCCTTCCGGCTGTTTGAAAAGCTTATCGCGGGCATGGCCCGCTCCTACCGATACATTGTGCCGTTTCCGAAAAGAGGTGAACCGAGGATGAGTATGAAGGAGCGAACAAAAAAAGCTAACAAAACTTACTGTGATGGGCATGACCAAAAGGGCATAAAGGTTTGTAGCTGGGAAAAGATGCCGGGTTGGCAAAAGTTTTTAAAGGGTGAAATAACCGAGACTGAGCTTTGCGACCAGGCTAAAGAGGAACTGGCCGAACTGGATCAGGCGTTCGGCAAATACCTGCACAATGACGAGAACAAGGACCATGCTGAACCGCCCCAGGAAGGTCCGCTCGGGGAAAAGGTGAAGACCGCCAACAAGATTTACAGGCAGGCGTGTGTGGATTCCGGGATGAGCCCATGTTTTTTCAAGAACTTCGCCACGTGGCAGCAATTCGTGCACGGCGAGATAGCAGAGAGCGAGTTTTACGAAAGGGCCCGGGAAGAAATCAGCAAGCTCAGGGCAGGCGAAATCGCCGGGCAAGGTTAACTCACTAATTCCTTGATTTTTAAGAGCAATTCGTTTCTGCCCTGCTGAGTTTCGGCTGAAAAGATGATGAATTCGGGGGGAAGTATTCCCAGCACCCGTCCAGCGGCCACGGCGAGGGAGTTCCATTTTGACCTGGGAAGTTTATCTGCCTTTGTCAGGATGGGGAGCGCCGGGATTTTCTTTTCTTTCAGCCAGGACCAAAGGCTCATATCATCCGCGGTCGGCGGGTGGCGCAAATCCATTATCTGGACGATACCCCTCAGGTTTTTGCGCGAATCGAGGTAAGCCTCGACCATCGGCCCCCAAGATGAGCGAAGGCTTTGCGATACCTTCGCATATCCGTATCCCGGGAGGTCAACGAAGAAGAAGGAATCATTTACTTTGAAAAAGTTGATAAGCTGTGTGCGGCCCGGGGTGCGGCTTGTGCGGACCAGCTTTTTCCTCTGGACGAGGCAATTGATGAGCGCGGATTTCCCGACGTTTGAGCGGCCTGCGAAAGCCACCTCAGGTAGTTCGTCCTGCGGATACTGCTCGGGAAGTACGGCGGATTTGACGAATTCGGCCAACATTATGGCCAAATCAGCAGGACTGGGGACTGAGGACTGAGGTCTGGGGTGTGAGGACGGAGGCTTTTTCATTCCCGCTTCTCGCTCGTCGTTTCCGGCTGCCTGTCATTCAGGTAGCGTTCAATTCTATCCAGTCCCTCTTTGATGTTTTCCAGTGAATTGGCATAACTGAACCGGATGTAGCCTTCGCCGTTCGATCCGAAATCCACCCCCGGAGTTATACCGACCTTTGCTTTTTCCAAAACTTCAAAGGCGAAGGAGTAAGAATTGTTGGTGAACTTGCGTGCATTTGCAAAGACGTAGAAGGCCCCCGTTGGATCGACCGTTATTCCAAAGCCTATCTCACGCAGCCGCGCAACCATGTATTGTCTGCGCTGATTGTACGTTTCGATCATTTTTGCGACATCCACGGCCACTCCGGGGTCTGTGAGAGCCGTGTATCCTGCGGCCTGGGCGACGGAGTTTGCGGAGATGAAGAAATTCTGCACCATTTTCTGTATCGGACGGACCATGTAGGCGGGCGCTATCATGTATCCCAGCCGCCACCCGGTCATGGCGAAAAGCTTGGAAAAGCCGTTAAAGACGATGCAGTTTTCAGTGAATTCGAGCGCGGACCGCGCGCGACCCTCGTAGACGAGGCCATGATAAATCTCATCACTTAGAATCAGCCTGCCCAAATCTGCAATTTCGGCCAGCCGCTCGGCGCCGAGCAGGTTTCCGGTCGGGTTGGCGGGCGAATTTACCAGGATTGCCTTCGTTTGAGGGGTAAGCGCTTCTTTTATGCATTCGGGCCTGTACTGAAAAGCATCCTTTTCATAGACTGGAATCATTTTGGGGACCGCTTCGAGGAAGCGCACGAAATTCGGATGGCAGGCATAATGAGGATTGGACAAAATCACCTCGTCACCGCACTCCAAAATAGCGCTCATCCCGACCAGGAAGGCAGGGGAGGTGCCGGAGGTAACGATCACCCGGCCGGGGTCGATGCTTCGAACCCCGTAAGTCCGCTCATAATGGTTGCAAACGGCCTCGCGCAGAGCGAGCGTTCCCAAGCTGTGCGTATAACGGGTTTCGCCTCTTGAAAGGGCCTCTATGGCCGAATTTTTTACGGCTTCGGGAGTATTGAAATCCGGCTCGCCGACCTCCAGGTGAATCACGGATTCTCCGGCCCGCTCCATCTCCTGGGCGCGTTCCAAAACGTCCATGACCATAAAGGAGGTCATTTGCTCCAATCTTCTGCAGATCATCTCATTTACGCACCGGTATTTTAATTATCTTCGGCTCGCCTTCTATTTCACTACCGAGCTGGGTCATCAATGTAGTGGCTTTTGAAACGCTGTTAACCGGTTGAAGCTGAATGACGAAAACCTTCCCGAGCTCCGGGTGCTTCAGAGTTCTAAGGACTGCGCTGTAGCCCTTCCCCTCGAGACGGGACCTTACCTCCTCCGCCTTCTCCCTGTCCACAAATGAGCCTATCTGGACCATGTATTGACAGGGTTGTAATTCAGGACCCTCGGCGACGCTTCCTTGAGCCGGGGGGCTTTTTTCATCAGGGATCACCGCTGTTTTTGAAACCGCATTCTCCATCTGTGGGGAGGGAGACAGGTTTAATTGCTGATTCGACGGGAGGTCTTCATGTATCTGCCCTTGCGGGGGGCCTTCATCGGGAATGATCCCGGTTTCGACGGGCGGAGTGTGGGATGAGCGGGCGCGCGTTTTTTTATTCAAGGAAGCCTCGACTTTTTCGAGGTACTTTCGCGCTTCATCGGCCATATCGGTATTGGGGGCAATTTCACCTACCCGGCTGAGCGAATGAAGGGCCGCTTCCAAGTTTCCGGCGTCATAGCTCAAAATGCCGAAGCGCAGCAGGGCTTCGGCCATATTTGGCGATACGCGCACCGCATTTCCATATGCGTGGCGGGCCTCATCGTTTCGGAGCAACTGTTCCGAAATTTGACCGATCCGAAGCCAGGCAATTCCATAGTTCCGGTCCAAGTTTACGGCCCGCTGGTAGTACGCCAGGGCCTGTTCGGTATCGCCTCTCTTTTCGTAAAGCCTCCCGAGATTATAGGCGGCAAGTTGGGGGGTCTTGTAAAAAGGATCGTCAAGCACCTTCTGAAATGCCCCCCTGGCGAGTTCGAACTGCCCGCGTGCGGCGTAAATAGAGCCCAAGGCATTCAGTGCTTCGGGATAATCGGGTTTAATTTTCAAAGCGTTTTGGAGATGAGCAAGCGCTTTATCCTGTAATCCGCGTTTGTCGTATGCGAGTCCAAGATCATACTGTATCGCGGCGTCGTTTGGTTTTTTCTCCGCCGCTTCGGTGAGACACCTCAATGCGTCTGCGGTTTCCCCGGCCGCCAGGCATTTTTCGCCCATCTCCCGAGACTGCTGGGCCGAAAGGGTGGGTTGCTTAGAGGTGGTGGCGCAGCCTGAAACCACTATAAGAAGAGCAACATAGAAAAACGCGAGTCGTCTCATCTTCAGATCACCTTGTTCAGGGTGTACTCAATAATCCCTTCGGCGCCTCTTTTGATCAAATTAGGTATGAGTTCGCGGACATGGCTCTTCGACACCACGGTTTCGACTGAAAGCCAGTCAGATTGATAGAGATGGGCGATTGTCGGGGCATTCAAGCTTGGCAAAATCTCTATTATGCCCTCGATTTTTCCCTTTGGTACATTCATCTTGAGCGCGACAAGGCCTTCAGCGCGCAGCGCACCCTGGAGCAGCAGCGCTATGTGCTCTATCTTTTCGCGTTTCCAGGGGTCCTGCCACGCATGCAGGTTGGCGATAAGCTGGGTGTTGGACTGCATCAATTCGCCGACGATCCTGAGACCGTTTGCGCGCATTGTCGATCCCGTTTCGGTGACTTCTACGATAGCGTCGCAAAGGCCTGAAATGACTTTTGCTTCCGTAGCACCCCATGAAAACTCCACCTCCACCTCTATGCCCTTCGACTCGAAGTATCTCCGGGTGAAGCTGACGAGTTCAGTGGCTATTTTTTTTCCCTCCAGGTCCTTTTCATCATGAACGGGGGAGTCCATCGGCACTGCCAGGACCCATCTAGCCGGCCGCTGGCTCACCTTCGAGTAGATCAGGTCCGTTACCACGTGCACTTCTGAATCATTTTCCATGATCCAGTCGCGGCCGGTGAGACCCACGTCGAAAGTCCCGCTCTCGACATAGCGCGACATTTCCTGGGCGCGGCAAATCGAGCAACTGATGCACGGATCGTTGATATCCGGGAAATAATTTCGGTCGGAAAGCGATATTTTCCATCCCGATTGCTGAAATAGTCTAAGGGTGGACTCCTGGAGGCTACCCTTCGGTATGCCAAGTATGAGCTGTTTCACTTCTTATAAACCTCCCGGGGGTCGAAGATTCGATCTCCCCGCACTACCAGGCGGCCATCCTCAAAAGACCGATAGAAACAACTTTCAAAACCGGTGTGGCAAGCCGCTCCGCCTAATTGTTCAACTTTAAGCAAAATGGTGTCCAAGTCGCAGTCGATAAAAATTTCCCGAACGAGCTGAATGTTTCCGGATTGCTCGCCTTTCATCCAGAGCTTGTGTCTGGACCTGCTCCAATAGTGTGCTTTCCCGGTTTCGACAGTCCTATTCCAGGCGATCTCGTTCATATATGCCAGCATGAGCACCTTCCCGGTCTCAACGCTCTGCACGATTACGGGGATTAGACCATTTTGTTTACTAAAATCAGGTCCCAACGTCAATGCTACCTTTCCATTCATCCTGTGTTTTTGCCGCCAGTTGGCCGCAAGCGGCGCTTATTTCGCCTCCACGGCTCTTGCGGATTATCGCAGTTAGATTAGCCTTTCGCAAGACATCCTGGAACTCCAGAATTCTTTCCGGGGCAGGAGTTCGGTATGCAGATCCCGGATGCGGGTTGAATGCAATAAGGTTCACCTTCGCACGAACTCCCTCCAGCCGTCTCACGAGCTCTCTGGCTTGCCGCGGGCTGTCGTTTACTGCGTCAAGCAAAATGTATTCGAAGGTGATCCGTTTTCTGTGCGGGAGCGGATAGTCGCGGCAGGCTTTCATAAGCTCGGCGAGCGGGTATTTCCTGTTTATCGGCATAAGTTCATTTCTCAGCTTATCGTCAGCCGCATGAATGCTTACCGCAACATTTACAGGGGTCTCCAAACCCAGGCGCCGCATCTGAGGGATAATCCCTACGGTCGATAAGGTGACGCGCCGATGTGAAAACATCAAGCCGTTCGGGTCCGTTAAAATGCGTATGGCCCGCGCGACTTCGTCGTAGTTTGCCAAGGGCTCTCCCATCCCCATGAATACCAGGCTGTTCAACCGTGACCCCAATTTGGGGTCACGAAGCCCGTGGCAAACCTGGTCAACTATCTCGGCTGTTTGGAGATCTCGTTTGAAACCAATGCTCCCGGTCAGGCAGAACTTGCAGCCGAGCGCGCACCCTACCTGGCTGGACACGCAAAGCGTGCACCTTGGCGGGTCGGCTATGAGCACGGACTCGATGAAGTTGCCGTCGTGAAGTCGAAACAGATATTTGCGAGTTCCATCAGGCGCTTCGTCGATCCTGGAAACATCGAGAACGTTGAGGGGCGAGGCAAATTCAAGCCGCTGCCGAAACGCCCGGCTCAGGTCCGTACATTGGTCCCAGGATGAGACATTTCGCGCATAAAGATGTTTGAAAAGCTGGCGTGCGCGAAATGGTTTCTCGCCAAGAGTGTCCACCCACGTCTCAAGCTGTCCCAGTGTGAAGTTTTTTATAAAAAAAGGTTTCATGCTGAAACTGGCTATTTTTTCGAGAAATATTGATCGGAAGTCCGATCCTGGAGAAAAATATGATTATATCCCCTGCCATGGATCGAGTCATATGTTTTATAACCGGCTTCTTTGCAAGCTTTGCAGGCTTTGCGAGGGACGTGTATGGCAAAAATTCTTTGGCCCTTGTCGGTTTGGGAATCTATGGTGAGAAGACCGGCGCAATCAGGGCATGCCCGGATCGCTTCCTGCTGGACTTCGATTATCATGTCCGTATCGTAAAAAATCCGGCGTTCCCGTTGAAACAGCTTACCTTTTTTACGGTTGTCCTCCCGAATAGCCGGGCCCTGCTTCCAGATTTCGAGAGCCTGCTTTACAACCCTTTGGATATGGCGGGTGATATCAGGTCCCTGCCGCAGTTTCTCAGGGTCGTAATCGGGTTCGCGAACCCCGCTGTAATCGAGTCCGGCCAGCGCCAGGATGATCCCCACGTTCACGTAGGGCAGGGCGCTCTCTATGGAATATCCACCTTCGAGAACAGCGATGTGAGGTTTGAGGCGTTTGGTCAACTCGGCGTAACCTTGGGCTGAAAAATGCATGTTGGTGATCGGGTCTGAATAGTGGTTATCCTGGCCGGCGGAGTTAACGATCAGATCGGGTTTGAATTCTTCGAGGAGCGGGAGAATTGCGTTATCGAGCACATAGAGAAACCCTTCTTCGGATGTCTGAGGAGGCAGCGGCAAATTGATCGTTGTTCCAGCGGCTGCCGGACCGCCAAACTCCGATAAAAATCCGGAGCCGGGATAAAGAGTACGTCCGTCCTGATGGACGGATATAAACAGTGTGTCGGGATCGTGCCAGTAAATGTCCTGAGTGCCGTCACCATGGTGACAGTCAGTATCGACAACAGCCACGCGATCAACGCCGTAAGTCTGGCGCAGATATTCGATCATCATGGCTTCGATATTGATGTTGCAAAAGCCTCGAGCCCCATGTACCACCCTCATCGCATGATGGCCGGGCGGGCGAGTCAGCGCGAAACCCCGCGCGATATTTTTTTCGAGGACCTCAATGCCTATTTTCTTCGCGCCCCCGGCGCTCACAAGGTGCGATTGAGTGGTGACGCTAACCTCATCTGGAGAACAAAAGTGAACGCGTTGGATGTCTTTTCTAGTAGCCAGATCGGGCTTGAATTCAATGATCCCCTCGATATCAAGAACTCCCTCCTCGAATACCTGGTCCTGAGTGTAGAGGAGGCGTTCCTCACGTTCGGGATGTGTAGGGTGTATCGCCCAATCAAACGCAGGGAAGAATACGAGGCCGGTTCTGTTCGTGGATGAGAGCATTTTCATAGCCTTAAATGGTCCCCGGAAGAGGACAGTGGTCGATCATAGCATGGATCAGATCCTGATACTCCGGAATTAGCCCCGGTCTTGTCTGGACCTTCACCCGAATGTTTCGCCCCGAGGTATAAAAACCTCTAACCATATTAAATTGAATATCCTCGATTACCTCCGGATCAAGTTCGGTCTCACGCGCGCCAGCCTTGACGCACTTTTCCCGAAGCAGCTCAAAGGCAAGCTCAAGGGCCGCTTTTCGGTCAAAATCCTTTCCGACCTGGCGACTGAATTGTTCTTCCGGGGCCAGGGCAACACCTCTTTCGGTATCGGCGAAAAGGGTGACTTCGCATGTAGTTTTGGCCAGTGCCGCTCCCACGGCGTTGGCCACATGCCACTGCGGTACTGCGCAGGTCGGAATTCCCGTGAGCTTTTCAATGTATGAAACAAGAAAAGGAGCCGGACCTCCGAGCGCCAGGATTTCAATAGGTCTGACTTTGTACCCGGATAGCAGCTCTCTCACCGTGTAGACAGGTTTGCAGTTGATCTCTTCGATCATCTTGAGCGCGGCCTTGATTATCCTTTCGCTCGATAAATCCAAGACTCGGCAGGCGGCATCTTCAACAGTAATGCCCAGTTTATGGGCAATGGAATCCAGACCGCGCCTGGATGCATCGATGTCGCCGTTATGAGCTCTTCCGAGGACAAACAGGCAGTCGGTCGGCGTTGGAGACGGACCCCCGTAAGCCATGGCCGGGCCATGGCGTTCAGGGCCGATCTGCAGTTCACCGTCCACCACTGTCACGACGCTGTCACCCCCAAGAGCAATTGACCTGGTCTTCAATGAGCGTATTAGTGTTTTATGCCCTCCGATCTCACCCCCAAGGGGATCGAGCAGGGGCGTGCGGCCGACGAGTATGGCCATATCTGTTGTCGTGCCCCCGACATCGACAACGAGCGTGTCGCCGGCTTCGGAAGCAAAGGGCAGGGCGCCCATTACGCTCGCCGCCGGGCCCGAGAGAATCGTCTGCTCCGGCACGTCGATGGAGGCGTCGAAGCCGATCGTTCCCCCATCGGCCTTGAGCACGAAGATGGGGATTTCAAAGCCTTTTTTATTGAGCGAATACCTGACAGCCTCGAAAAACCGCCTGTGAAGAGGTTGAATGGCCGCGTTGAGCCACGCGGTAGCGATTCGACGGGGGAAATTCAGGTTTGCGGAAATGCGGTGACCAAGAACCATATGGTCGCAGGAACTGCGCAAAATCTCGGCTATCTCGAGTTCGTGTTTTGGATTCCGTACTGAAAATTTCGATACAATAGCAACTTGCCGGACTTCTTCGACAAGAAATTTGTGGGCAATCTGTTTGATTTCGTCTTCCACCAGGGGCTGAATCTCTCGTCCGCGATGGTCGATCGATCCTGATACGCGAAAATAATGGCTGCCTATCCGGAAATTTGCCGGATCTATGCCGGGCCCAGCCGATACGACCACACCGGTCTTGGCGAGCTTTCCTTCAGCCATCGCATTGGTGGTAAGAGTCGTGCTAAGCACAGCGCGGCGGATTGCCTCGGGCGGCACTCCATCGGTCACCTTCTCCAATCCGGTCAGCACACAATCGAACAGATTGCAGGGGTCAGTTGGGACCTTGGCATGACGCAGAATGCGGCCTTCTCCGATCAGTACGGCGTCCGTGTGAGTACCTCCAACGTCGAGACCGATTATCATCATTCCCCCTTTGACAGTGAGCAGACGGGTACAGGTTCAGAAATGGGAATTAATATGTTCGGCTTTAGCCTGAAGCCGACGCCCGCAATAGAGATAAGCCGACGGGATGATACCTGCGGCATGACAACTTGTCCAGAGTTTGCAGAGCGGCAGGACACCCTATGTCGTATTTCTCGCTCTCACACATGCCCGTCAAAGTCGGTTCGAAAAACCGAAACCCGGCTGTTGCTTCAATTGCAAACACCTGTTCGATCCGTATGGCGGCTATCCTTCCCCGGTCTAAAAACCGGCGAAAAGCTCCACGCAAATGTCGTCACAGCATCCTACCCCGATGCGGTTGAAGCGCCTATCCAGAATGTTTTTCCGGTGTGTGGGGCTTTCCATCAGCGCCCTGTGAATATTTTCCGCCGTGTCGACACCTTTTGCCAGGTTCTCGCCCGCCGGTACCTTGGATCTTGCACTTTCTGCCGGCACACATAGGCTGACGACCTTCCAGACCGGATTTTTGCCCGTTTTGGGGTCCTCATGATCAAAGTAGTGTTGGGCCGACATTCTCTTGGCGCGCATAAAGGCTTGGGTTGCTAGGCACGCGTTCCACTGAAGCCGCCGGTTTTCCGTCCGTGTCAATTGGTAGAGACTACCGGCTCTCGCCTTCTCAGAGGCGCCCGGCCCTGCCTGTGAAGCTTGGGGATATACAGGAAGGGGTCTGGTCTGCTGAGCAAAGCAGGGCATGCCAAACACCCAAACGAAAATGCCCAGAATGAATAACGCCAAGAAGAATAAGTAATTTACCGGAGTTGTGTTGTATTTGGTGAATCGCATTTTTATCAAGACAGTCTCTTTCCAAGCAGTGTTTTATATCTTTTCTTCACCTGCTTTTTGATCAGTCTGCTTTTTGATCGCTGACGAACAATCGCAAAAGCATAGTACGTCCTTTGGAGTAGTTGAACCCATAGAAAGCCCCTGCCGGTTTTACACTTAATTTTAGGTTCTTCGCCTGACTTTTGAAGTCGATTACTTCGTCGTGATTTATCAGCGCCATGGCGTTTGGGTTATCCTTGAGGAAAATAGCGGCCCCGGCAGGTGAAGTCAGAAGAGTCCTGGTCCCAAGCAGGAAAACCAGGCTCGGTTCTACATAGCCGGCGGAACAAAGTGAGACATTGTCTCCGGCGCGCTGCCTGGCAGCATTGCTTACGTTCCTGCTTAGCCAGAGCCAATTGAGATTGGGCAGAATCGAGTGAAGAAACGGGACCATGACGAGCGCGGTGCCGACTATTGTAATAGCAGCGGCCCGAACGTAGCGGCGCCTGAAAAAGTCACGGATGGAAAGCACCGAGGTCGCGACTGCGGCAATTGCCGGGATCAGGCCGACCGGTTGGAAGCGATGGTCGGTGAACCATGGCAGGGCGAGAGCCCCCAGGCCAAGCAGCACAAATACCAGTTGGCATGACACATAGCCGGCCCTGACGAGCTTGGAGGATGATAGTTCCGGAGTGTTGCCCTCCTGGCTGGAAATTATGGTATGCGCAACCAGAAGGCACAATGGAGGGTAGAGCGGTAAGACATAATGAGGGAGTTTAGTGGGGACCAGTTCGAAAACTATCCATGCGGGTATTATCCATGCCAGGCAAAATCTTATCGCGGAAGCGGACCGCGAACGCCATGCTCGAAAAACGGACACTCCCGCCAATGCCGATGCGGGCCAAAGGGTGAGAGGCAGGAGAAGGAGGTAGAAGCCCGGTGCAAATCCGTGTGATTCCTGCGCCGTTGCCACTTTGGAAAGGAAATCGCCCATTACCGACTGCTGAAAGAAAGCACCCTTCGTCGCGATGCCGATTGCGATCATCCATGGGCTTACCAGAACGGCCGTCAGCGCCAGGCCGGGAAGCGGCTTCAAGTTCTTCAGCCACCCTGCGTCCCTGTCCGCCGCGGCCAGGCAGGCGATGGTGAGCAAACTGATCATCGGGGCGACGGGGCCTTTCACGAGTATACCAACGGCCTGTGCCGACCAGAAAATCAGAAACGCCCCGATCTTCCGGGGTTCACTCCTATCATCGTGGATGTAAAATCTACTCAAAGCACCCTGGGCGGCCATGATCGTTGCGAGCAGCACGGCGTCCGTTGTCGCAAGATGGGCCTCCATCACCAGCAGAATCGAGCCGGCGGCAAAAGCAGCCCCCAGGAAAGCGGTCCTCTCACCGAACAGCCGTTTTCCAATGGCAAACGTGAGTAGAACGGAAAAAACACCGCCAAGCAGCGACGGAATGCGATAGGGCCAGATTTTTCGCGATTGGGCCGTTCCGGAAAGAGCCGCACTCGCCGCCTGGAGCCAATAGATGGCAATGGGTTTTTTATTGCGGGCTTCGTTCTGGAAGCGAATCTGTACTAAATCGCGGGTCTCCAGCATCTGGCTGGAAGCCTGCGCAAACCTCGATTCGTCCCGGTCGACCGGTGGAATTGTGAAAAATCCGGGCACAAAAAAAACGAGACAGATAAGAATGAGAAAGAAATACTTGGCGAGCGGGGAGCGCAGAGCAAGGAGCGGGAAGCGGTACGCTCGAAGCCGTGACGGAGGCGCAGGAATCGAGGAATAGCCTTCGCGGGCGGTTTTTTGCTCACAGCTTGCTTCTTGCTCTTCATGCCGGGAGAATGACTGCTCCATGCTCACTGTTTTCATAGCTTACAGGAACTCAACCTTACACGAGTTTTCTCAAAGCCGTATTCACGGAGTCGAATCCCTTCTCGATTTCCTCCATAGAGAGCGCATAGGAGAACCGGACACAATTGTCATCGCCAAAAGCATCTCCGGGGACCACTGCCACGTGGGCCTCTTCCATCAAAAAGCCCGCAAGATCGAGGGACCCGTTTATCGTTTGTCCTCCGAACTTTTTCCCGAAATGAGCGCTGAAATTCGGAAAGACGTAAAACGCCCCGTCCGGTTCGGCACAGGTTACATCCGGCAGTTCAGAAATGAGATCCAGTACTCGTTTGCACCGTTTTTCGAATGTCAGCGCCATCTCCATGGCCGGCTTCTGGTCGCCATTGAGCGCCTCGACGCTGGCCCACTGGGATATGGAGCTGGAATTACTGGTGACCTGGCTCTGGAAATCCGTTGCCGCCTTTACAACCTTAGAATCGCCTATGAGGTAGCCTATTCTCCATCCAGTCATGCAATAACTTTTGCTTACGCCGGCTATGATGAAAACCCGGTCACGCAGCTTATCCTCCATCATAGCCAAATTAGCCCATTTCCTCCCCCCGAAAAGAATACGGTAGTAAATATCATCACTTGCGATCAACACGTTTTCATGTCGCACAAGCACTTCGGCCAGGGCCTTGAGTTCATCCGGGCCATAATATTTACCGGTCGGATTCGACGGGCTGTTCAGGATCAGGAGCCGGGTCCTGGGGGTGATGGCCCTCTCAAGGGCCTCGGCCCGCAGAATGAATCCGTCCTTTTCCGGGCATTTGACTATAACCGATTTAGCATCGGCGAGATCAACCATCTCCGGATAACTCACCCAGTAAGGCGCCGGTATGACGACTTCATCACCCGGGTCGAGCAGAGTCATGAACAGGTTGTAGAGAGCATGTTTTCCTCCGCAGGACACCAGGACATTTTCCGGACCATAGGAGAGGCCGTAGTCAGCTTTGATGACGTTGCAGACAGCGGTCTTCAACTCGTCTATCCCCCCGACCGCCGTGTAACGGGTCTGACCGCTTCGGATGCTTTGCATTGCAGAATCACAGATATTTTGGGGTGTGTCGAAATCAGGTTCTCCAACACCGAAATTGACGATGCTGACGCCGCTGCGCTTGAGCGCCTTGGCTTTGGCATTGATTGACAAAGTAGCTGATGGTTTAATCCTGCCGATTCTCGCTGATAATTTCATTTTTTTTACTCCACTTTGAGAAGTTCATCGCTTGGCAAACTCAGCCCCTGTGTAGTTGACCGAAATCAGGTAAAGGCCATGTCCCGGAGCGGTCATCCCGGCCTGCTTGCGGTCACCGCTCTCAATAATACGCTCAAAGTCGGCGGTCGTCCATTTTCCTTTTCCAACCTCGATTATCGTGCCCGTCAGGTTCCTGACCATGTGCCGCAGGAACCCGTTAGCTTCATATGTGAATTTCAGCCGGTCGGGCTGCGGCTGCTCGAGTTCGGCCCTTAACATATTTCGCTCGGTCGAAGATGCTCCGGACCCGGAGGCCATGAAGGCTGAGAAATTATTTTGACCGCAAATTTTTCTGAGGCACTCCTTCATAGGCCCCACGGCCAGAGGCCGGCGGACGTGCCATACATAATCGCGCATGAGCGCCGACGGGACCGGGCGGTTCAGTACGTGATACGCGTAGACTTTGCTCAAGGCCGAAAAGCGCGCATGAAAAGACTCATCGACCTCCTCCGCACTCAGTACGACTATGTCACCCGGAAGAAGGCTGTTGAGCCCCCTCAGGATTTCATCAGGCGTGAGCCTTGTCCGAGCGTGGAAGTTAACTACCTGTCCCTTGGCATGAACTCCGGCATCGGTGCGGCCGGATGCGCGAATCCCGACCCTTTTGCCGAGCATGACCCCAAGACGCGATTCGACGACTTCCTGGATGGAGAGCGATCCCGCCTGGCGTTGCCATCCATGATATCCTGATCCGTCGTATTCAAGGACGAGTTTTATGTTGCGCTCGGGAAGGCGAAGAGTGAGTGGGGAACAGTGAACAGAAAAACCATCTCTTTGCTCCATCTTTCTCACCCCTCGGTCCGGCACTTCACCGTTCACTGTTCAATCTTTATTATGGTTGCCAGGGCGCATCTTTGAGGCCCTCATCCTCCGGCAAGCCGCACATTATGTTCATATTGCAAACAGCCTGTCCGGATGCGCCCCTGGTGAGGTTATCAATGACGGAGATGACTATCAGCCGTCGAGTCCGCTCGTCGACCTTCCAACCGATATCGCAGTAGTTGCTGCCCCGGACCTGGAGAGAAACGGGCAGTTGGTCCGGAGTTGCGAGGCGAACAAAAAGCTCATCCCTGTAACAGCTCCGGAACGCTTCCTCCACGTCTGCGGCGCCGACACCAGGCTTCAGGTTAGAGTAAACCGTGCTCAAGATCCCGCGGCTCATCGGTACAAGATGGGGTGTGAAATTTATCGTCACCGGTCTTCCGGCAAGAACGCTAAGTTCCTGCTCGATTTCGGGCGTATGGCGATGCTCGGTCACCTTATATGCTTTAAAGCTCTCGTTTACCTCACAGAAATGCACGCCAAGCGCCATGCCTCTTCCGGCCCCCGAGACTCCGGATTTGGAATCCGCAATTATTGTTTCGGGATCGATAAGGCCGCGCAAAAGCACAGGCGCCATGGCCAGGATAACACTCGTCGGATAGCAGCCCGGATTTGCGACCAGGCGGGCGGACCGTATTTGTTCACGGTAGAATTCGGGCAATCCGTAAACGGCCTCCTTTAGGAGTTCAGGAGTCTTGTGCGCTGAATACCACATTCCGTAAACCTCGGGATCTCTAAGCCGATAATCAGCGCTTAGATCCACAACTCTAACCCCCCGTTCCAGCAGAGCAGGGATTATGTCCATGGAGGCCTGATGCGGCAGCGCTGTAAAGATCAGGTCCGATGACGCGGCAAGCCTTTGGGGTTCGGTTTCTTCGAAAACGAGATCGCAATGACGCTTAAGCGCCGGATAGAAATCGTCAATCCGCTGTCCTTTTTGCTGCCTGGAGGTGATCATAGACACGCTGACGGAAGGATGGGCGCAGAGTATGCGCAACAGCTCAAATCCGGTGTAGCCGGATGCACCGGCTATGGCGACTCTTAACATGAGATGCCCCCTTGATAAAAACGAAGGGCGCATACACCCTTGTGCAGCGCCCCATATTCAATCCGAAAAATCGGTTTCGGTTGCCCGGACAAATAAATCGACTTCGGAAAAAGCCGACAGACTTACCTGGATTTCGATCCCGCCCGCCTGCCTCGCCGGAAGACGGGGCATAGACGAGGCATATCCTGGCCTTAAAATGATTAGCGCTTCGAATACTGGAAGCGTGCTCTGGCGCTCTTGCGGCCGTATTTCTTACGTTCTTTGACTCGGGAGTCGCGGGTAAGGAAACCGGCCCGCTTGAGTACCTCCCTGTATTCAGGATTGAGTTCCAGGAGTGCTTTGGAAATACCATGCCGAATCGCTCCAGCCTGACCGGAAATCCCACCCCCCAGCACGTTGACTGAAACATCCAGTTTTCCGAGCGTAGCTGTGAGAACGAGCGGCTGAGCTATTACCATCTTACTTGTTTCCCTGTCCAGATACTGATCGGCCGGCTTTTTGTTTATGACGATCAGACCCGTTCCGGGTTGAAGCCAAACCCTCGCGATCGAGGTCTTTCTTTTACCTGTGGCATAAAAACGTTGTTCGGGCATTTAAAGAGGTCTCCTAGCTGTACTTCTCGATAAGTTTAAAAGCATCGGGCCGTTGCGCCTCGTGAGGATGGGTGGGACCTGTATAGATTTTGAGTTTCTTTATCAGTTTTCGACCGAGCCGATTTTTCGGCAGCATCCCCCACACTGCGAGCCTGATCATACGTTCGGGCTTATCCTGGTTAAGTTTGCGGGCTGTGGTCGATTTAACGCCGCCCATATAGCCGCTGTACCGGTAATACGTTTTTTGGCTCCATTTGTCACCGGTCAATTTGACCTTGTCGGCGTTGATGACCACAACGAAGTCACCTACGTCCACATGAGGAGTAAAAATGGGCAGGTGCTTTCCGCGGATGCGGACGGCTATCTGGCTTGCAAGGCGCCCCAGAATCTGATTTTCGGCATCCACAACTATCCATTTGCGCTTTTGCGGTTCAAACTTTGCGCTTTGCGTTTTCATGGTTCGGCACTCCGAAATCTGAAGAAAATTAACTCAAGCAGTAAATAATAAAGGTATATGGGTGGCTTGTCAAATGAAAAAGGGACAAAAATGGATGGCAAGAAGCCGGAAATGGAGGCTGTCAGCAACAAACGGGGCGGGGGAAAAGGGGCCGTTCCGGCTTTTTTGTGCGCCGCTTAGATTGCTTCCTACTGTCCCATCGTCGAAATCAACCAGGACTCGGGGTGCTGATATCCAGGGCGAGCCTCGCTATATATCGGCAGGCGAAAAAAGGCCGCACCGCTCCCAATGCTGCCGATCCCCATAAGATCTATCGTAAATACAAACGAGTTGTTGCCGTTGGACCTTTCATAACCTGCGCCAATCCCCCAGCAGCCCGGAATGTACCTGACCCCGTACCCCTGAGTGAACATCAGGTCAGCGGACAGGGAGTAGTTGTGATAAGTGTTAATGTAAATGTCCTTGTATACCTTAAGATACGTCGAGAGCGAAATTTCGTTGACCGCAAGGTCGGGTAATTGTTCGTAATCGAGCCTGACTATATTGCCTGTGGTGCTGTCATAAGCAACGGACAGATCCTGTGCCCTTCCCCGGCTGTCCGAAGACAGGTCCATATCCAAATCCCAAGAAACAGTCAGATATTTTTTCGGCATAACGTCCAACCTGAATCCAACGGGAGAAAATCCTTCCCTCATGACGCCGTTTGTGTCAAAGAGCGGGTCTTCTATCGAAGGTTCTTGCACGTTGTAGAATTGAAAAACGCGGAATCGGACTAATTCTCTGTATACCGTTGTGAGTTCTCCGGCTGCATTCGGAGTTACCTCTTTTGCGGTCAGGAAAGTGGTGAAGCCGTATCGAACGCCGTTTCTCGACTGATTTGCGTCCAACTGGTCAAGTGTGGGAATAAGGCCGCTTGTGGTCTGGGTAGCGTATTCGTATGAGACCTCCGGTCGAATGGAGTGTTGAACCGCAGTAATGTCCCCGAAATTCACAGTGAATTCCCTGTTAAGACGCGTGCTTGTATCCAACGCGAAATCAGGTGCGGCCCGTCCGACGAAATTGTCCAAACCGCCCGTGTCCCATTGGACCGCATAAGCGTTAGCCCGCAAACCCGCCGAAGGTTCTATATCGAGGTAATTGCCCCAGTGCATGGGATAGTAGGCTCGAGGATAGACGTCCAGCCGTTGATCTGAATCGCCGCTCTGCCTCCAATAGTTCACAGCCGCACTTTCAAAAGAGTAATAAAAGGGAGTATGGTCAATCTCTGAGGGGATTACATTATAAGAGAGGGAAGGCAGTTCCTGGGTTGTTTGGTTTTTTAGCGTTGATTCCAGGTCCTCCCAGTATCGAGCGTCAAAGCTCAACAGTTGTGATTCGGTCTTCTTTTCGAGATATAGATCTGACTCGCGTACGAGGGATGTCCAGTCATAGAGGAGGTTGCGGCCGAAATTCGAGCCAAATTCAGTACTGCTATGCGCCCAGGAGGTCGATCCCACCGAGAATTCCTGCATAAAATTCCGGTCGCTCACATAATCCACATCAATTTTTGCTTCTATGCCCCAGGGCAGTTGAATGTCTTGTTTACCGCGCAGCCAATACCTGTCCTGAGTCTGGAAGGGGTATCCCTTTTCGGTCAGAAACGATTGACTTGCCTGGTCTTCCAAATAATTGAACATCCAGACACCCTTGCCCCACTCCTGGTTGTTTATGCGGTATTCGGCCCCTCCCATTATTCCACGTCTTGCCATGTAATGCGCGTAGAAGGTCGCATCCATGTCATCTCGAAAGGCCCAATAATATGGGATTTCAAATTGCCATCCGAGAAGGCTGCTGCTGCCAGCCATAGGAAGCAGAAACCCCGATTGGCGTTGAGTCTCGACTGGTAGCCCAATCAACGGCCAATAAACGAACGGCCAGCTTTGAGCCCAAAAAGAGGCATCGTAGGTCCAGGCATTCCCCTCAACCGTAACCTTCATGCTATTGAACTGGATTTTCCAGTCGGGATTGGCTGGATTGCAACTGGTGACGAACCCTTCCTTGAGGTCAAATTCGGTTGGGCTGAGTTTGGAAATCGATTTTCCCTGAACGAAAAAATTATTTTCCGAGAAGTAGAGGACCCCGGAGTCCATCCATGCTGTTTCTGTGTCCAGGTTCCAGATTACATGTTCGCCTTTGACCCAGTTTCTGCCATACTGAACGGTGACGTTACCGGTGAGATCGGCCTCCCGCGTCTGATTATTAACGGACGCATAATCTGCCGTTATCAACCTGTCCTTGGAGCTTATCGTAACATGGCCCTCGGCTTCGTAGAGTTGCTTATCCTTATCGTATATGAGCTTATCGGCCAGAATCTTCCACGGAAGCTGGCTGGATTCGGCAATATTGGCCGCGCCCTTAATAGCTATAGGGTCGGCCGCCAGAGCATTACTCGGCGGGACTGCAATAATGGCCAGGCAATAAAGAAACAGGATGAGCTTTGAGAACATACACTGAAGAAAAATTTCCCTCACAGGGTAGGCTCCCCGAAAATCTGTTTAACCTCTCCGGCAAAATAGAGTGAGCCGGTAATGCAGATAAGATCCTTCGGCTCGGCCAAATGTCTCGCTGCCTGAATGGCGGAAGCAGCGTCGGATATAACATAATATTTCTGTATATAAGGTCTGGCCATCTTGCGGATGTCATCGGGATTGGCGGCCCTGGCATATGTGGGCTTGGTAAAGATGGCTGTTTCAGCAATGGGAAGCAAACGTCGCAAGATCCCCAAAATGTCCTTGTCGGCCATTATTCCCATGACCAGGTGGAGCTTTTTGTAGCTAAAGCTTTCTTTGAGAGCATCACGAAGGGACTCGGCGCCCTGCGGGTTGTGAGCACCATCCAGAACAATTAGAGGATTAGTTTCGAGAACTTCCAACCTGGCAGGCCATCTCACATCGCACATGGCGCGCTCGACTGACTCCGGCCGCAGCGAGATGAGTCGTTTTTGTTCGAGAACCTCCAGCGCAGCAAGTGCCAACGCCGCATTGCCCACCTGGTGCTGGCCTCTCAGATTGAGTCTCAGAGCCGGCAACTGCGTCTTGATGCCTCGGTAATAGAAGAACTCCTTCTTTGAATTTCGCCTTACACTGAAATCGGACTTGAATCGATAAAGGGGCGCGGATTTCTTCATGCATGCGGTTTTCAGTATTCCCTGCGCAACGGGCTGTAGCGCACCCGTTACTACCGGAACTTCCTGCTTGATAATTCCAGCCTTCTCGCGCGCAATCGAGGACAGAGTTGACCCAAGAAACTCCTGATGATCGAAACCAATGTTGGTGATAACGCAAACCTCAGGCGTGATGACATTCGTAGCATCGAGGCGGCCTCCCAGGCCGGTTTCCGCTATGACGAAATCGGCCTGCTCTTCGGCGAAGTAAAGGAAAGCCATTGCAGTTACCATTTCAAAAAAAGTGGGAGACTGGCTCTCATCCAGGGTCGCCCGGATTTTCTCGAAAACCTGGAGTATCCTTCCTGCCGAGACCTCTTCGTCGTTTATACGAAAGCGTTCAGTAAAACGCACCAGGTGGGGTGAAGTATACAAGCCGACCCTTGTCCCATGGTGGCAAAGAATACGGGAAAGAATAGCCGCAGTAGACCCCTTGCCGTTTGTTCCCGCGATATGAATGAAACGAAGTTTGCGGTGTGGCTTGCCTACCCGCGCGAGAAGATTTTCGGTGCAGTTCAGACCGAACTTGATTCCGTGCTTCTGAAGCCCGTAAAGGTAGTCCAGGGATTGTTGAAAGTCCGGCACCTGCCCCTCATCTCCCGTTTGGCGGTCGGCCAAATGCAAACCGCATCCTTTCCCCCCTAAGGGATCGTAAAGAATGAAACTGCCCTCAATTCGACTCTCTAATAGCACACTTCGGGAGCATTAAAAATAGTGAATAGCGGACAGTGGGAAGCGAAGAGCGGGTGGGTTGCTCCCTGTGAAATTCTTGACTTTACTTGGCAATCCCGTTAGATTCGTCAACGTTCATCTCCGATTTTTGGTTATTTGGCTATATTTTTGAAGTCCTGCCCTCAAAGGGACTGCAGTGTAAACCATTTTTAGCGGAAGACCGGGTCTTTCGCAGGGGGAAATATTATGGCATGGGAAAGTCCGCCCGGAAGACGGGCACCCGGAAGAGGCGGTCCGCCACAGGACCTCGAAGAGATCTTGAGGTGGTTTGCAGAGCGATTCCGGTCTTCGCCTTCATCATCGCACCGCCTGATTCTGATGATCGTCGCGTTCGTTGTTCTCGTCGTTGTCGGGATTAATTCGTATTATACGGTCGATCCCCAGGAGACTGCGGTCATTCAGAGGTTCGGCCGATATATAGGTACGGCAGATGCCGGGCTCCATTTCAAAATCCCGTTTGGTGTCGATACGGTGAGCAAGATAGTGACCGGTCAGGTGCTCAACAGCGAATACGGCTACCGCACTCAAAAGGCGGATGTTCGTTCTCAATTCCAGGAGAAGGGGTTCGAACAGGAATCCCTAATGCTGAGCGGCGATCTCAACGTCTTAAACGTCCAGTGGGTGGTGCAATACCAGATAAATGATCCCGTAGATTACCTTTTCAAGGTAAGTGGGGTTGAGGCGACTCTGAATGATATCTCTGAATCCGTAATGCGGCGGATTGTCGGAAATCGGTATTCGGACGAAGTAATTACGGTTGGCCGCGAATCTGTAGCCGATCAGTGCAGGAAAGAGATCCAGGAGATAATGGACCTCTACCAGACGGGCCTCAAGATAGTGGCGGTAAAGCTCCAGACTGTAAGTGTCCCCAATCCTGTGCTTGCCTCATTCAATGAGGTAAGTGAAGCCCAGCAGGAAAAAGACCGTATGATAAACGAGGCTCAGAGGGCTTATAACGAGAAAATCCCCAGGGCGGTCGGTGAAGCGCGGCAAACAGTAACGCAGGCCGAAGGCTATGCCCTGGAGCGCGTAAACCGCTCCGAAGGTGAAGTAAAGCGTTTCCTCGATATTCTGGCCGAATACCAGAAAGCTCCGGACGTAACCCGGCGCAGAATGTATCTTGATTCATTCGAGGCGCTGATGGGGCGAATCGATCACCTCTACGTGTTCGACGAGGGGCAGAAGAATATTCTGCCGCTGCTCGATCTTAACAAGTTCAAAGGGCAGAGCGAAAAGGCTCAGAGTTCCCAGGCTCCGCCCAGAGGGCAATGATATTTGAACATTGAAAGGAAGGAAAAATAATATGGTTCCACGCGGGGCCAAAATAGGTATAGCTGTGGTTGTCCTTCTGGCGATAGCAGTCGGGCTTTCGATTTTTGTGGTGAGCGAGACCCAGCAGGTCGTCATCACGGCCTTCGGAGCGCCGGTTGGGGAACCGATCATTAACGCTGGACTCCATTTTAAATTACCGTGGCAGACGGCGAACTTTTTTGAAAAACGAATAATGAAATGGGACGGACGCCCCGACCAGATTACAACAAGGGACAAGAAACTGATCTGGGTGGATACCACGGCGCGATGGCGGATAAAGGACCCGCTTCTTTTCCTCATGAGGGTCGTGTCGGCATCGAAGGCGCAAGGTCTACTTGACGGGATAATAGACTCTGTTGTTCGAGATTATGTCGGCAAGAATGAATTGGTAGAACTGGTGAGAAGCGAAGGTTGGGAGGAGGCAAAGCAGAAGCTCAATGAGGCAGGCATACCTATGATGACCTCCGGGTATGAGTCGCCCGAGCAGTCAGATCGGCTCGTGAAAGGCCGCGAAAAAATCACGCGAGAGATGGTAGCAGAGGCGTCGAAACTTATTCCTGAATTCGGAATGGAACTGCTCGATATTCGTATAAAAAGAATCAACTACGTTGAGTCGGTCCAAAAGACGGTTTTTGATCGGATGATTTCCGAACGTAAGCGCATCGCAGCCCAGTACCGGTCCGAAGGCGAGGGCGAGAGGGCCGCGACTCTGGGGCAGATGGACCGGGAATTGGCGAAGCTTACCTCGGAGGCCTACAAAAAATCGCAGGAGATACGGGGCAAAGCTGACGCCGAAGCCACAAAGATATATGCGGAAGCTTTCGGAAAAGACCCCGAATTTTTCTCATTTTACAAGACGTTGGACTTGTATCGCAATTTCAGCAACAACAGCTCCTTCGTGCTCGGAACCGATGCTGATATTTTTAAATATTTGAAGGGCAGCGGCGAAGCGCCCCGCAAATAGAGCTGGAGCAAAGCGATGGCATTCTACGAAGAAAATCCGGCGCAAGTTGCCGAGGCGGACGTAGTAGTGGGCATACCTACGGCAAATGAGGCGGAAAGTATAGCGTTTACCACCACGCAGGTGGACAAAGGTCTGCAGGACTACTTTCCGGGTATGCGGTGTGCCATCATCAACTGCGACAACCACTCCTCCGACGGTACGCGGGAAGCCTTCTTTTCTGCGCCCGGAACTACACCAAGGCTCTACGTATCTACTGAACCTGGAGCAAGGGGCAAGGGAAGGAACATCTGCAACTTTTTCGAGAAAGCCCTTCAGCTAAACGCCAAAGCGTTCATAATCATAGAAGCCGACATAAAGAACATATCGCCGGTGTGGATTCTAAATCTCGGAGAGCCGATACTCAAAGGGGCAGGGTTCGCATGCCCGCTCTATGTGCGCCATAAATATGAAGCCACGCTCACCAGTTCCATAATTTATCCGCTGTTCCGCTGCCTGTACGGCCGGCGGGTGCGCCAGTGCAACGTGGGAGATTATGGCGTCAGTCGAAAGCTGGTCGACCAATATATGAGCTCATCTTTCAGGAGCGAAATGATCGAGAATTTCGGGGTGGACATATGGATGGCCAACATAGCGCTCACTACCAGGCTTCCGATCGTTCAGTCCGTTATGGGGGCCCCCAAGATTCATCGGCTTAAAGATAATTACTTACACCTGCCGTCAATCTTCCACGACGTAGTCGGCACAATATTTGACTTGATTCAGATTTACGATGAGTTTTGGAAACAGGTGAAATGGAGTAAGCCGACGGCGCTTTTTGGCACGGACCTCCAGGAAGTAGAAACGCCGCTTCCGGTTGATATCAACACAAAGCGACTCCACGAGATATTTGTTGAAGGATTTGACAAATATTACGGACTGTGGGAACAGGTTTACGGTCCGATTGTTGCCCCCAAGCTCCGGGAAATAAGGTCAATTGAACTTCAGCATTTTTCTTTCCCTGCCCAGACCTGGATGACCATTCTTTTCGATTCGGCTGTCGCCTATCGCAGGATGTCTCCCGAGGAAAGGAAAAACTTGCTTGATGGGCTGCTCCCGCTCTACCTCGGTAAAGTTCTTTCTTATGTGAAGAAAACCGAGAGGATGTCACTGCAGCAGGCTGAGGAATACATAGAAAACGAATGCGTGATGTTCGAAGAAAATAAACCTTATATTATAAAGGTATGGACTAAAGGAGAAGGGAGCTGAGTTATGCCTAAGATCCTCGTTGTCGATGATGAAGAGCACATCAGGCTCTTGTATTCGGAGGAACTAAAGGAAGCCGGATACGAAGTCATCACGGCTGAGAACGGTTACAAACTTCTCGAGAAAATCGAAGAGGAAAAACCTGATTTGGTTGTACTGGACATAAAGATGGTGGACTATAACGGTCTGGATATCCTTCAGGACATCCGAAACCGTTTTTATGACCTGCCCGTCATACTATCGACTGCATACGATACCTTCAAAGAAGATATGAAATCCATTGCGGCCGACTTCTATGTTGTAAAGAGTTTCGATCTGACCGAACTGAAGAAAAAAATCGCCATGGCGCTCGAAACCAGGCTCCCCGGTTGAGATTTTCTGCGGGTATATATGCGTCCCGGTCGCGAAAATCTCGCACTCTTCACCAGTAAGAGTCGGGTCGAGAACCACACTCAAAGGAGACCGGCGGAGTGGATGAATCCGGCAGCTATGTGTGGCGCCCGGTCCGAAAAATCTGAAAGCCGCTCGGCGAAGTGCCGGCGGCTTTCCTGCCCTTCTCCCATTTAGCCCTGCCCAAATTACCATCCAGCCTGTGTCACGGTAAGAGTCTGCCCGGCTATGTGGCATTTCTCCTCATTAAAGATAAAAGCAAGCGTCTTTAAAACTTGCTCAACATACGCCGCGCCTCTCAGGGCATATTAAGAACACGCGACAGTGTACCAAGCGGATTTCATGAGCCAACATTTTCGGGGTAAATTTATGTAAAGTTTTGGCACAAACAAGTTATCTGATGAGTCAATCCTGTGTTGGAATCTAATGGCAAAGGGGCAAAGAATCTTTAAGATAGTCTTGAAACCCCTGCTGTTGGTGATATATATGCCTGATTCAAATTCAGTCCGGGAAGGATTTCAAACGGGCATGGGCATTGTGAGAAACCGCCTCAAATCTTTGATAGTCAGGGCTTTGCAGTCCGTAGAAGGATATCGGGGCATTGATGCGGAAGCCGTCAGCGTCGAACTTGAAATACCCAAGACCCCTGAACACGGGGATTATGCATCGAATATTGCGCTCAGTCTCACCAGGCATCTAAAGCGAAATCCCAGACAGATCGCCTCTGAAATGGTGGCCGGCCTAAATGAATCCGGGGATATCCTCGAAAAAGTCGAAATAGCCGGGCCGGGCTTTATCAATTTTTTCATCAAACCGGCGGCCTGGTACGGGGTAATCCGGGAGATTCTGGACGATCCCCAAAAATACGGAAGGCTTGAAATCGAAGAGGGCCCGAAGGTGCAGGTGGAGTTTGTGAGCGCCAACCCTACCGGACCGCTTCACATAGGCCATGGCAGAGGGGCCGCGATAGGGGACGTGCTTGCAAATATTCTGGAGGCGCGCGGTTGCCGGGTCCAAAGGGAGTATTACATAAACGACGCCGGAAATCAGATGGACACCCTGGGCCGCAGCCTTTATTTTCGCTATCGGCAGGAACTGGGCGATGATATCGAGTTTCCCGACAACCACTATCGGGGTGATTACATGCGAGACCTTGCCCGGGACTTCAAACTGGACCATGGGGCACGTTTTCGCGACACCTCACTTGAGGAAGCGCTGCCGGTTTTTACCGAGTACGCGGGCAGGCGCATCCTTGATGGAATTAAAGAGGATCTGAACATCTTCGGGGTGCATTTTGACAACTGGTTCAGCGAGCGCGAGCTCCACGACAGGGATTCCATCAGAAAGTCAATCGAGTACCTCAGGGGCCGCGGATTTATTTACGAGAGCGAAGGGGCGGTCTGGTTCAGGAGCACCGCATTTGGTGACGAAAAGGACAGGGTTGTGGTCCGGGCAAACGGAGCGAGCACCTATTTCGCCGCAGACCTGGCGTATCACCTGGACAAATTCGAACGTGGATTCGAGTCGATAATAGATATATGGGGCGCGGACCACCATGGATATGTCGACAGAATGCTGGCAGGGATACAGGCCATAGGGCGGAAGAAAGATTGCCTTCGGATCGTTCTGGTACAACTGGTGAACCTGTTGCGCGGTGGCGCGCCGGTGGCAATGAGCACACGGGGAGGAGAGTTTGTCACGTTGCGTGAAGTTGTCGACGAGGTCGGAAAGGATGCAACACGCTTTATTTTTCTAACCCGCCGAACAGACAGCCCTCTTGATTTTGACCTTGAGGTCGCAAAGGCCCGGAGCAATGATAATCCGGTCTTTTACGTACAATATGCTCATGCGCGCCTTTGCAGTGTTTTTGAAGTCGCGCGGGACCGTGGAATTGGATTTGACTGGCATTCGATGAGCAGTGAGACACTCCAACTCTTGCAGGTCCGCCAGGAATTTGAAATAATTAAGCTGCTCGGGGAATATCCGGAAATAGTTAGTGAGTGCGTGAAATCACTTGAACCGCACTATATACCATATTATTTGAATCAACTGGTGTCTCTTTTCCATGGCTATTATCATGACAACCGCATCCTGAGCGAGGACGCCGAGCTGACCAAAGCGCGGCTTTGTCTGGCTTCGGCGATAAAAGAAGTTATCGCAAACGCATTGGCGCTTCTCGGGGTTTCGGCGCCTCAGAAAATGTAACCGGCAGTTAGGAGCCCGCAGGTCTATGATTCGTCCAAAGCTTGTCGTCGTCAACAATGAACGGGAGGAACAGCCCCGCGCTTTTCTGGACGGCAGAGGTTTCCGGTTCGACCTGAGCAGGAATAAATTGGTTTTCTATTCACTGGGCTTCGTTTTATCCCTCTGTTTTATGTTCACTCTGGGTATTTGCGTGGGCAGGGGAGTGTCCATGGTAAGGCCGGACGATTTTTCCATAGAGGGTCGCTTCCTCCGGTTTCTGGGACTGGAGAATCAGACCGGCAGGCCTTCTCCTGGTGCCGCCGCAACTTGGGAAGACCCCAGGAAAATGCTGGAATCGCTTAACTATTATGAAGATTTGACCCATAAAGGCGGTATGCCCCAGGATCGGCGTGCGTCAGGGCAGTCCTTGGCAGCAGCGCCGAAAGCAAACGAACCCCCTGCCGCAATCCCCGCACCCGAGCCGGGCAAAGAACTCCCAAAACGCTCAGCCGCTCTTCGGAGCGGAGGGACGGGTCCGGCTGAAAAAACATCGGCCCCGCAGCCCGATAAGCTTAAGACGGCCGGAAATTCCGGCGGGCAATACACGCTGCTCGTGGCATCATTGAAAGAGCCCGACGCACAGGTTCTCATCGAAAAACTAAAGGCCAGGGGATATTCGCCCCGAGTTGAATCGCTTGACCTGGGGTCCGTCAAATGGAACCGCATCCTGCTTGGCTCTTTTCCTTCCCGTGAAGCGGCAATTTTGTACGCTGATGAGTTCAACCGGAAGGAAAACCTGGAAGCACTGGTCATGAGCGGTTCGAATTAGGGAAAAAATGGAAAATATTCAAGCCGTTAGAGGCATGAGTGATATATTGCCCCATCAGGTTGGTTGGTGGCAGAGGGTTGAAAAGACGGCGCGAGAGGTACTTGAGAGCTTCGGCTATTGCGAGATCAGGACTCCTGTGGCCGAGAAGCTGGAACTTTTCGCTCGCAGCATTGGAGAAAGCACCGATATAGTAGAAAAAGAGATGTACTCCTTTCAGGACCGCAACGGTGAATGGCTTGCTCTGCGTCCGGAAGCCACGGCTTCAGTGGTGAGGTCTTATGTCCAGCATTCGCTCCATACCGATTCGTCCCTGCGCAAACTCTATGAAATCGGTCCGATGTTCCGTCACGAACGTCCGCAGAAGGGTCGTTACCGGCAGTTTCATCAGATAGATGCGGAGGTTTTCGGCACCGACAGCCCGATGTGCGACGCCGAAATGATGCATATGCTGGGCCTCTTAACCGACCGAATCGGCATTTCAGGGGTCGTTTTGAACATCAACACTCTGGGTTGCCCTGAGTGCCGACAGACCTACAGGGAGGTACTCAAAGAATATCTAACGGCAAAAGGTGACCAGTTCTGCGAGGATTGCCTGCGCCGCCGGGAGACCAACCCGCTCCGCGTCTTCGATTGCAAGGTTGAGAAGTGCCAGGGCCTTCTTCAAAGCGCTCCTATGCTGATCGATTATATCTGCGAGGGCTGCCGGGTCCACTTCGATGCCGTGAAGGATTATTTGGCAAAGCTCGGGACACCTTATGTGGTAAATCCCCGAATCGTTCGCGGCCTCGATTATTACATGCGCACGACTTTTGAGGTGATTTCAAACCGTCTTGGCTCCCAGAACGCGATCGGAGGCGGAGGCCGCTACAACGGCCTGGTGCGAGACCTGGGCGGGCCTGACGTTCCGGCGATCGGGTTTGCAATTGGCATGGAACGGCTTATCATGCTGCTTCAGCAGGAACAACGCGAGGTGGTGCGCACTCCGAAGTTTTTTATCGCCGGTTTAGGCGAGCAGCCGCACGAGAGTGCGTTTCTGATCGCGCAGCAGCTTCGCGGGCGTGGTCTTGAAGTCGAAATGGATTACGAGGGGCGCAGCCTCAAGAGCCAAATGCGCCGAGCCGATAAATCCGGAGCAAGGTATGTCCTCATACTTGGCGAAGACGAGCTGATGCGAAACCAAATCCAGTTACGAGATATGCGGACCAAAAATCAGAGTGTATTGCCTCTGAACGATGTTGTTGAATCTGTGCTCCGGATCGATTCGGAGTCGGAGCACTCTTGAATATAATACTCGGAAGGAGCCCTGGTGAATTTGTTTGAACCTCATATTGGCAATGAATCTACGGACGTTCAGGAAAGTCAGGTCGTCCTCGACCAGCTTGGCGAATGGCGAAAGACCACGGACTGCAACCGGCTGAGAGCCGAGCACGTGGGCAGAGAAGACGTGCTTATGGGATGGGTGCAGAGACGGCGCGACCATGGCGGGCTGATATTCGTTGATTTAAGAGACCGGGAGGGAATCACCCAGGTGGTCTTCGACCCTCAGATCAGCCATGCGTCGCATGAACGCGCAGGCGCCCTTCGAAGCGAGTATGTGATAGCGGCTAAGGGAAAGACGCGCTTTCGCCCTGATGGAATGGCAAACCCAAAGCTGCCTACGGGAGAAATCGAGGTCGCGGCAACGGAGTTGCTGATTCTCAACACCTCCAAGACACCCCCTTTTCAAGTCGAAGACGACGTGGATGCGAGCGAGAACATACGCCTGAGATACAGATATATCGACTTACGCCGTCCGAAACTCTTTGGCAATCTTCTTCTAAGGCACAAAGTCGCACAGATCACACGGGGCTACTTCAACGAGAATGGTTTCATCGAAGTTGAGACCCCGGTGCTCACGCGCAGTACGCCCGAGGGTGCTCGAGACTACCTGGTGCCAAGCCGGGTCAATACCGGAAAATTTTTCGCTCTGCCCCAGTCGCCGCAGCTTTTCAAGCAGATCCTCATGATTTCAGGGTTCGAGAGGTACTATCAGATCGTCAAATGCTTTCGAGATGAAGACTTGCGGGCTGACAGGCAACCCGAATTCACTCAGCTCGACCTGGAAATGTCCTTCGTACGCGAAGAAGACATCTACAATATGATCGAGGGCTGGATTGATCGGATATTTCGCGAGCTAAAAGGATCTTCTTTAAATATTCCCTTCCCACGCATGACCTACCGCGAAGCCATGGACTGCTATGGGACCGACCGGCCCGATAAACGCTTTGGTCTTCCACTGACCGAAGTAACTGAGATCGTTGCCGAATCCGAGTTCCGGGTTTTCCGCCATGCGATTGAGCGCGGCGGTATAGTCAAGGCTCTTCGCGTCCCTGGCGGCAAAGACTTGTCCAGGAAAGAACTTGATGATTTGATCGATTTCGTTAAAATTTTTGGAGCGCAGGGGATGGCTTGGATCAAAATTCAGCCTGACGGCTGGCAGTCTCCGATAACCAAGTTCCTGCCGCAGGGCGTCCAGCAGGCGTTGGAGCAGCGCCTCGGCATAGAGACCGGAGACGTCATACTTTTTGTAGCCGACCAGCCGAAGGTAGTAAATGATTCTCTTGGAAATCTCCGCGTTCGTCTAGGCCACCAGCTGGGGCTGATCGATCCTGACGAATTCAATTTCGTTTGGATTACCGATTTTCCGCTGGTCGAATGGGATCATGAAGCAAAACGCTACACTTCTGTCCATCATCCGTTTACCTCGCCCGCAGAGTCCGATATTGAGATGATTGAAACGTCCCCGGACAAGGTGAGGAGTAGGGCCTACGACCTAGTGCTGAACGGGATTGAGATCGGGGGCGGCAGTATTCGTATTCATCAGCAGGGGGTTCAGACTCGGGTTTTTAACGCGCTGGGGATTTCGGTTGAAGAGGCACAGGAGAAATTCGGGTTTTTGCTGGAAGCACTTCAGTTCGGTGCCCCTCCTCATGGAGGAGTTGCCTTTGGGCTTGATCGGCTGGTTATGCTTCTGTGCGGCTGCAGCTCGATACGCGACGTGATTGCGTTTCCTAAGACGCAGAAGGCGACCTGTCTCATGACCGGCGCGCCCTCGGAGGCCGACGTCAATCAGCTTCTGGAATTGTGTTTGACGGTTGAAGGGAAGTGAGGATTTACAATGGCTCGTTGGAACCCAAGAAAACGGGTGCTGGACCATGAAAAGCCGGAGCTTCGCCGGAATAGTGTGGCGGATTCGGGCGAACCCGACCTGATGCGGGATGTCTTTCCATACGATGAAGTGCCCCGTGTCGACTTCGACCACAAACTCCTTCCGATCGACCCGGCAGACGATATATTCATTACCGATACGACTTTTCGTGACGGCCAGCAGGCGCGCCCGCCTTATACGGTCGAGCAGATCGAGAAAATATTCGAAATGCTTCACCGCCTTTCCGGCCCAAACGGGGTCGTTCGCCAGTCCGAGTTTTTCCTTTACAGCGATAAAGACCGGCAGGCGCTGGACGCCTGTCTCGCCAAAGGGTATGAATATCCGCAGATAACCGGATGGATTCGGGCCGTTGAGGAAGACCTGGACCTGGTGGTCCAGCGGGGACTGAAAGAGACGGGAATTCTGACGTCGGTCTCCGACTACCATATTTTTCTCAAACTGCAAATGAACCGCAAGACGGTCCTCGAAAAATACCTGAAAATTGTGCGCACAGCCCTGGAAAAAGGCATCATTCCGAGGTGTCACTTCGAGGATGCCACGCGCGCCGATATCAGCGGCTTCTGTATTCCTTTTGCCATTGAGCTGATGCGCCTTAGGGAACAGAGCGGCATAGACATCAAGATTCGCCTCTGCGACACACTCGGCTTCGGCGTAACTTATCCCGGGGCCGCACTGCCCAGGAGCGTCCCAAAGCTGGTGAGGGCGTTCATAGACGAGGCGGGGGTCCCGGGTCGCCTTCTGGAGTGGCACGGGCATAACGACTTCCACAAAGTAATTGTGAACGCCGCAACCGCCTGGCTCTATGGATGCAGTGGAGCAAACGGGACCTTGCTGGGATTTGGCGAGCGCACGGGCAATGCCCCTATCGAGGGTCTCATTTTCGAATATATTGGACTCAGGGGTACTACGAACGGAACGGACACCACGGCCATTACCGATATCGTCGAATATTTTCAGGCGGAACTCGGATATACGGTGCCCTCGAATTATCCGTTTGCGGGTGCACAGTTCAATGCGACGCAGGCTGGCATCCATGCCGACGGGCTGGTAAAAAATGAGGAAATCTACAATATTTTCGACACGCAAAAGCTGTTGAAAAGGCCGATCACCATCACGATTTCGGACAAATCCGGTGTTGCGGCCATCGCCTATTGGGTGAACCAACGGCTGAAGCTCGGTGAAGATCGTCGGTTGGACAAGAGGCACCCCGGCATCCTCAAGATTTACAAACGCGTGATGGGCGAGTATGAAAAGGGGCGCAATACTTCCATATCCAACGATGAACTGGAACGATGGTCGAGACAATACCTGCCAGAGTATTTCATCTCCGAATTCGACCGGTTGAAAGCGCGCGCTTACGCTCTTGCCGCCCATCTGGTCGCGGAGGTGGTGGAAAGCGAGATGATAAGAAGTCTGGACTCGGAGCGCCAGGAGCCTTTGCTGCAGACTCTTCTGGAGCTTAACCCCTTCATTCAGTATATCTATGTAACCGACAGGCAGGGGCGCAAGATCACCCGGAACATTACTCATATTGTGGATAAATCGAAGTACGAGAGCGCCAGGGTGGGAGAAGACCTCTCCGATCGGCCATGGTTTATCGAGCCAATGAAGGACGGAAAGGTTCACGTAACTGATTTTTATACCTCCCGCTACACCGGGGCGCTCTGCATAACTGTTTCAGCGCCGATCAGAGACTCCGCCGAGGAGATCGCGGGAATCCTTGGAATAGACATCCGCTTCGAGGATCTCGCCAAGATGGAGAAAAATGGGGAGATGTAAAAGCGACTAGCGAGGAGTTGGAAGAACGAAGCATGGAGCAAGCAGCATGAAGGCAAGAAACGCGTCCACCAGCCGCTTTAGGCTTCATGGTCTCTACTTGCCTCTTCCTTCCCGCTTTCAGCTTAGCGCGCCACGCTTCTTCTTTTGCCTCTTGCCCCTTGCCTTTTGCCTTTTCCTGGCCGCCTGTTCGAAAAGTTATGTCCCCCCTGCGCCACAGGTTCCTCCCGGACTGAAATCGCAAAAACCCTATCAGATAAACGGAATTTGGTACTATCCTCTCCCGAGCGCGGAGGGTTATGTGGAAGACGGTCTGGCAAGCTGGTACGGACCTGATTTTCACGGGAAGCCCACCTCGTGCGGAGAGCCCTACAACATGTGGGCGGACACGGCGGCCCACAAGACTCTTCCCCTTGGAACCTACGTAAAAGTTACGAACCTTGAAAACGGCCGGTCTACCATCTTGAGGGTTAACGATCGAGGGCCGTTTGTCGCGGGGAGGGTGATCGACCTTTCCGCCAAGGGTGCTCAGGACCTGGGTTGCCGCACCAAGGGGCTGGCAAGGGTACGGGTCGAGGCAGTCCAGTTCGCTACCCCGCAGCTCGTGGGCAATGCCACCTACTGGAAAGCCGACCCTGTTCCCTCGTTCCGATACGGCAAATTCGCCGTACAGGTCGGGGCCTTCCACGATCAGGCCAACGCTTACAGGCTGAAGGACAGGATGAGCAGAGAAAACCGCGAAACCAGAATTACGGAACGGCCTGAAATAAATGGCCTGCCATGGTACAGAGTGCAGGTCGGCTCGTACCAGGACCTGGTTGTTGCAAAGGCAGAGTTGGAGAGATTTAGATCGAACGGTTTTCCGGACGCTTTTGTTATAGCCGTAGAGGGACAATAGGCAGGACTGAGGACTGTGGGACAACAAATAAAGATGAGGACTGAGTGCTGAGGGTTGAAAACAAAAATGATCGACATCATTGAATACCCCTCCGAGCGGGGGGAACAGAAGATTTTGGCGATAGCTTCACGCAGGCCCGGGGCCGATCCCGTGTTGGAAGCAAGCGTCAAGGAGATAATCGGGGCGGTCAAGTCCGAAGGCGACGCCGCCGTGCTCCGCTATACTCGCCGGTTTGACGCTCCAGGGCTGGAGGAGGGGCGGCTTTGCGTAACCGGTGATGAAATAGAGGCCGCGCGCAGCGAGGTGGATTCTGACTTTTTGTCTATCATCCGTACGGCTGTGCGCAATATCGAGGAATTCCATAAACAACAGATGAGGCACTCTCATTTCATGACCAAGCCGGATGGGACATTCCTCGGGCAGATAGTGAGGCCCGTCAGGGCTGCAGGCGTATACATACCCGGGGGACAGGGGGGGAGACCCCCCTTATCTCCTCGGTGCTGATGAACGTAATACCCGCTCGCCTGGCAGGAGTCAGGTACATTACGATGATTACTCCCCCTCGAAAGGACGGCAGCATAAACCCTTATCTTCTGGCTGCCGCGCGCGAGGTGGGGGTGGACAGGGTTTACAGGGCCGGCAGCGCCTGGGGCATTGCTGCCCTTGCGTACGGGACCGAATCGATCCCGGCCGTTGACGTAATCGTCGGCCCGGGGAATATCTATGTGGCGCTCGCCAAGAAACTCCTTTCAGGCGAAGTAGGCACAGATATGATTGCCGGTCCGAGCGAAATTCTGGTCCTGGCCGACTCGAGCGCAAACGCAGACTATATCGCGGCGGACCTCTTGAGTCAGGCCGAGCATGACAGTATGGCAAGCGCGATCTGCATAACCACTGAAGAAAGTCTTGCCGGAGATATCTCGCGAAGTGTTTCCAGGCAATTGGCTTGCCTGCCGAGAGGGGAGACCGCAGCGGCCTCAATCGAACGCTTCGGCGCTGTTTTCGTGGTTCAGGGGCTGGAAGTGGCTTTCGAACTTGCGAACCGGATAGCGCCCGAACATCTCGAACTGCATCTCGAAGATCCGCTTCCATGGCTTGGCAAAGTCGAAAATGCGGGAGCAGTCTTTGTCGGCGAAAATACTCCGGAGCCTGTTGGAGATTACTTTGCCGGTCCCAATCATGTCCTTCCGACCGCAGGGACGGCCCGGTTTGCTTCTGCGCTCGGGGTGGACGATTTTCTGAAAAAGACCAGCGTTATTGCATATTCGCGGAGCGCTTTCGACCGGGACGCGCCGTCGATCATTCGCCTGGCGGAACTCGAGGGGCTTACGGCGCACGCCGAGTCGGTGCGGATTCGGATGAGGAAAGGGAGGGGGTAGGGGAGAACGGGGAAAATCGATACAGACGCGAACTCCGGATCGGGCTGGGCAAGCTGGTCGCGCAGCGCAGTTAGGCAAAATAACAGAGATAAGCATAGAGCGGAAATTTATGTTTTCCCTTTTTCCTCATCCTCCGCTTGACGTCACGCGTTCCTTGTCTTTTCTCCTTGCTTCCGACTTCCCGCTACTCGCTTCTCCCTGCGGTCTCTTCCAGCACCCACTCAAGATACTGCGGCAGTCCGCGGGAGACCGGAAACGATATAATTTCGGGGACTTCATAACTATGCAGTTTTTTTACCCGGTCTTGCAGCATCTCGAACTGTGACGTTTTGGTCTTGATGATTATAAGAAACTCCTGTTCGTCGTAGATCTGCCCTTTCCATCGGTAAATTGACCGGATACGGGGGACTATGTTGGCGCAAGCCGCGAGACGTTCTTCAACAAGGGTTTGGCCGATTGTTGCAGCTTCATCTTCGCTTCCGGCGGTCACAAAGACGATGGATATTTCGCTCATTTGAACTCTCTCCTCTCCTGCTACGCTTCTATAGCGGGAGATCCTGCTGTGTGGGAGCGGGTTTTGCCCGCGAAGGCAGTTGCTGATTGCCGAGTCGATCAAACTAACTAAAAACTAAAAACTGAAAACTATAAACTAATGGGGTCCTGTCTTAAAATCACTGAAATCTTTTCAAAATTACCGGCCCGGTTCTTTGACCGGATAATCGAAGACGTCCCTGCAACCACCTGGGTCCGTATTATCGGATCGGATCCTATTTTAAAAAGGCGGGTTTTGGAAGGCTTTTCCCTTCAGCCTGCAAAGTTCTCGAGAATGCTCTTGCAGCCCTCGATAATGAACCGCCTGCGCCGAGAGCTTCAAACAGACGAAGCCTTTTGTGAAAAAGTCCTCGCTGAGTGGAAAGAAGAACAATCAGCCGCAGTTTCATACCTGGCAATGTTCGACAGCGATTTTCTAGTTGAAAACCTCTGGAAGATAAAGGATCTGCTCGGTCCTGCGCGTCTTTGCATCGGCCTTTATTCGCTCGGCCTTTTAGACCGGCAACGGATAGTTGACGCGGTCACGGAAGACACTTTCTGGTCCAAGCCCCCCGATGCGAGTCTCTTCGACCTCCTGTTGCCCACTTTGTCAGTCTGGGGAGAATTTATCGAAAACCATCCGAGCTTGTCCGAAAAATTTCTTGAAAGCAAAGAGGGCAGCGGCTTTCTGTTCGAAATCGAATGCGGCCGCGATGAGCAGGAGAGCAAGCGGGGAACGGAATCGAGGGAGCCGTTCAAAAAAGTCGAAAAAAAGCTGCAAAAGGCGCAGTCGGAATTGATCCGTGCCGGCGAGCGGCTCAATAGCCTCAGGAGTGAAAATGAAGACCTGAGGAAAAGGATGCGGGAATGTGAGACGGAGTTCGAAAAGAGACTGGGTGACACGGTAAATCGGATGCGGAGGGACTGGTTCGAACGCTATCAGTACCTGGACAGGGAAGGGACGGTCAAAGAGGCAGAGCGGCTCGAATCGCTGCTCCAGAGGACCAGGCGAGCCCTTGAATTACAGAAACGGGCCGATGAGGAATATGGCCTGATTTCGGATATCAGGGCAAAGCTGATGGAAATCGATCTCTCGTTGAACCACATCGATGCAGTCTACGCGGGTTCCCTGGTGGTTCACAAGGAAGTGGAGAAGGTGAAGGAGGCCCTCCTGAACGAAAAGAACCGATTGCTGAAGCTGCCTGGAATTCGGAAAATCATTGGGTCCCGCCAGACCGGGGGAGGCGAAATAGTTGCCCGGATCAATCTTCTGGATCCAATTCCCGTCAATTTGCCCGCGATCAAAAAAATGCTTGGAATCGCCGGTGCTCTCTCGGAATTGGGATTTATCAGCGACAGTGCCCAGGTGGAAGAAGCCGTGCGGCATAAAAAGCGGCAAATCCTTGAAAGACTTTATGCGCAGTTCGGATCGGAGAGGAAAGATCGGTCGCGTGATCCCGAATTTTTCGAGGATTTGGTCGGCTCCGGACAGAGCAGGCGATATGACCTGTTCGTTGACGGATATAACGTGTTGCTCCGGATGCACGGAGGAGGCGAACATTTTTCCGGCATGGGGTTTGCGCGATTCAGGGAACAGTTCATTGAAGCTGTAGCGGGCAAGAGCAGGTATTTTGCGAAGGTCTGGCTGGTGTTTGACGGAGTCGAAGATTCGCGCGACGTCCAGGCCAATGTCGAAATCATTTATGCTGACAAGTCCAAAAGCTCGGCCGATGAAGTTATCATAGAAAGAATCAACTTAAGAAAAGACAAGAGGATCTTGCTCGTTACCGGGGATGAAGGGATTATTTCCTCAGTTCAGGATAGGATCTTCGCCCTGATCGATGTAATCGACTTTTACATGTTCCTGTTTGAGTGAGATTAGAGTATGAAAAAAGCTGTTGTACTTGTTTCCGGAGGACTCGATTCGACTACCTGCCTGGCTATTGCCAAACAGCTAGGATATGAGGTCTTCGCGATCAGCTTCAACTACGGGCAGCGACACCGGGTGGAAATTGAAGCCGCCAGGAGGGTCGCAAAAAAGCTTGGTGCAAGGGATCATCTCATATTGGACCTTCCACTCGATACGATAGGCGGCTCCGCCCTCACATCCGGAATAGAGGTGCCCAAGGACGTGCCGCTCGATGAGATGCAGGGCCGCATCCCGGTCACCTACGTTCCAGCCAGGAATACGGTCTTCCTCTCATTTGCCCTTGCATGGGCGGAAACGCTAAAGTGCTGCGATATCTTCATCGGTGTAAACGCCCTGGACTATTCGGGCTACCCTGATTGCAGGCCGGAATACATCGAAGCCTTCGAGAAAATGGCAAACCTTGCCCTTAAAGAATGTGTAGAAGGCAAAATGCGTATAAGCATTCATACGCCTCTAATTAACATGACGAAGTCGCAGATCATAAAAAAGGGAACGGAACTCGGGGTCGATTTCTCGATGACTCATTCATGCTACGATCCCGATCAATTTGACAGAGCGTGCGGGAGATGCGACAGTTGCATCCTGCGCAAAAAAGGCTTTACCGAAGCAGGCATAGCCGACCCGACTCAATACGCGCCATGAAACGGATTAAAAATGGGCCGAGATAGCAGCGAACTTACCCAACTCGGGAAAAAAGTGAAAGTGCCCAGGACACCGCAGACGGCCACCCTGGAAACATTTCAAAATGCACATCCGGGGACCGACTACGTGGTTAGGCTGAGCGCACCGGAATTTACTACCCTGTGTCCGATAACAGGCCAACCCGACTTTGCATCGATCGTTGTGGACTATGCGCCTTCTGACCGGCTGGTTGAAAGCAAATCCCTGAAACTTTTTCTGGGGAGCTTCCGCAACTATGGCACCTTCCATGAAGACTGTACCGTCTACATTCATAATCGTTTGAAGGAAGCAATGTCGCCAAAGTTTATCCGGGTGACCGGTATCTGGAACGCGAGAGGGGGAATCGCCATAGATGTCGTAGTGGAAAGCGGCGCTTTGCCTCCTTCGTGTACTATTTTGCCCGTCGGCAAAATCGATTACAAGGGAGGAAGGGAGTAACTTTACAGAGATCCGACACCCGTTATGAATCTATCCTTCAGTACCAATGCATTCGTCAAGTTTTCCGTTCTCGAGGCGATTGAGATCATTGCCAGGACGGGATATTCGGGTGTGGAAATCCTTGCCGACGTTCCGCACCTGTATCCATACTCGACAAAAGCCTCGGTCATTCCGGCGGCAGCCGGAATCCGGGAAATAGCCTCTTCGCTCGAAAAAAACCGCATCCGGGTAGCCAACATAAACGCCAATACCGCTGCCGGCTATTACGGGGTGAAGTTTTGGGAGCCTGTCTTTGAACCCTCTCTCGCTAACCCTGATGAGGATGCCAGGAAGTGGCGGGTCGAATATACAAAAAAGTGCATCGATATGGCCGGGTTTCTCTCCTGCCGAAACGTCAGCGTGACCTCCGGGAAGATGGTCCCCGGCGTGAAACCCGAAGATTCTTTGGCTTTGCTGAGGCGATCGCTCGTGGAGATAATCGAATATGCTGCTGCCAAAGATATCCGGGTGGGCATGGAGTATGAGCCCGGGCTTCTCGTTGAGAGGGCGGACGAGTTGCTATCACTGATCCGCGAGATTGACGCAGAAAACTTTGGGGCAAACCTCGACCTGGGTCACAGCTATCTTGCGGGCGAGGCCGCGGCGCATGTGACACAGATGCTTGGTCCTAGAATTTTTCATATCCACATCGAAGATATCAGCAAGCGGAAACATTATCATCTTGTTCCAGGAGAAGGGGAAATCGATTTCGAGGACATTTTCCGGGCGCTCGCCGCCATCAGGTATGATGGATTCGTAACCGTCGAACTTTACACCTTCCCGGAAAACCCTGGGGAGGCTGCGGAAAAAGCATTCAACTTTCTTAAAAACTTTTTTTGAATCGGACTACGAAATGAAGTTTGCATTCAGCTCAAACGCGTTTCTCCATTGCACTCTTTTAGAAACGATCTCCATTCTTTCCGACATCGGCTACCAGGGAATTGAAATCATGGCCGATGTCCCTCATGCCTACCCTCTTTATGTCACCGACGAGGAAATCAGGCAAAACAGGAAACTTTTGGATGAAAAACGCATCAGGATCTCGAACCTCAACGCATTCATGCACAATGCCGACGGAGATGTTTACCATCCTTCCTGGATAGAAAGGGACCCAGGTCAAAGGGCAAGAAGAATCGACTATACTTTGCGGTGCATCGATCTGGCGAAAAAACTCGGCGCGCCCCACATTTCGACGGAACCAGGCGGACCTCTGGAGGGGATTTCCCGCGAAGAGGGGATATCCTATTTTCTGGCCGGCCTCAATGCGGTGGAGAAAAGGGCGCGCGATAAAGGAATAAAGATACTGATCGAGCCGGAACCGGGTCTTCTTATCGAAAACAGCTCGCAGTTTCTGGAGATTTATAAGAATTTGGACCCCGCTGTTTTTGGCCTCAACTTCGACATTGGCCACTTTTTCTGTGTAGGTGAGGACCCATCCATTCTGGTGCAGCAACTAAAGGATTTCGCGCCGCATTTCCACCTTGAGGATATCGCGTCTTCCCGCCGGCATCACCATCTCTTGCCCGGCGATGGCGCCATCGATCTGCCTGGCGTGCTCGAAAGCATTGAAAGCACGGGTTTTTCTGGTTTTGTCACCGTCGAGCTCTACACTTATTCACAAAATGCCGAACAGGCCGCAAGGCGGGCCTTTCAGTACCTGAGCGACTGGCGGAATTCCCCGCAAAGGCAAAGAGCGCGCTGAGAAACCTCAAAGAGGACTTAACATCGAAAGATGAGAGATTTTATGCTTACCCGGAAAATATGAACGGAGGCGCCGGAGTCTCAACTTTGAAAGATGATGCAAGTTGTCGGTACTTCAAGAATTGGAAAGTGGTGAAAAAATCATCCAGGCGTCTAGTGAATATGGATGGCAAAAAACAAATCTTCAATCCCTTGATTCCTATTTGTCAAATCTAAGTCCTTATTCCTCAATCTATTAGTATAATCACTTGCAAGTTCGATTTTGGAATCGTATGCTTATATGCGCGTTGGGAGCGTAACGAATTTCTTTCGGTCAGAATCCGGCCTCCCAATTGAGCTTCTGTTGCGTAGGGCGCAATTGGCCTCGTTATACAGGTTCCCATCATAATACAATAGTCGAATAGAGGAGGGGTAGTAATGAATAATCCTGTATGTAGGACATCTTTAGTGTTCCTTGTTCTGCTATCGTGTTCCCTTCTTTGTTATGGCTGTGCCGGCACAGGCACTACAGCCCCGGTCAAGGTAGCTCAGGTCCAAGTTCCTCGTGAAGTGCCGACGGGGGTTGATGCTAAACCGATTCAGTTCAAAAGTGTTGTTATTAAACTAAAACGTGGTGAAAAAATGGGCACCCGATATATTGGGACGTTCTGCATACCGAGTGGTGATCTAACCTGGCAGGGGAGCCGACCCATGGTCGCCCCTGAAGATTTCACCTATGCCTTCAGAGAAGAACTTCAAAAGGCCAATTACCCCATCGTTGGGAATCCTGATGCCCTTTTCGAGGACCCGGCGGAATGGAAGGCAGAGCTGTTGGTTGCGGGCCTGGTAAAAGAGATAAACGCAAACTTGTGCTTTCGTAATGGAGGATTCGACAATTTCACCGTGGCTAAAGGAGGCGTGTATCTCAAGGTCAATTGGCAGATTTACTCAAGACTTGATAGACGGGTCGTCTATGAAGTCGCAACGGAGGGTTCTTACCAAACAGATCAGTCAAGCAGTGACCGTGGAGTGTCCATCTTTACCAATGCCTTCGCAGTGGCCACCCAAAATCTATTAGCAGACGAAGGTTTTCACAAATTGGTCATGCGCTCCCCGGAAGATGCTACTGCTATGGTCGGCACTCCAAAGGTTTCCGTCAAAAGACTACAGCCATATTCCGGTGACATAACGAAGAACATCGACAACGTGAGAAGCGCTGTGGTCGTTGTTATGGCAGGCCCGGGGCACGGGAGCGGATTTCTTATCAGTTCGGATGGCTACGTGCTTACAAACGAGCACGTTGTACGCGAGGCTAAACAAGTGAAGCTTAAGCTCTCAACGGGAAGGGAAATACTCGGCGAGGTCGTCAAGACCGATAACCGAAGGGATGTCGCTTTGATTAAAGCGCGGGAAGGCCAGATGGTCGCTCTGCCTTGCAGGCAGAGTGAACCGAACGTAGGTGATGAAATCTATGCGCTTGGCTCACCAATGGATCCAAAGTTCAATACAACCCTGACCAAAGGAATCATCAGCAATTATGTCATGACGGGTGGGAAAAGATATATACAGAGCGATGTGAAGGTTCTCCCCGGCTCCAGTGGGGGCCCCATCGTTGACAGCAAGGGCAATGTTGTAGGCATGACCGAAGCTGGGCTTTCGACCCAGGGAGTCCCGCTGGGGATGAACTTCTTCATTCCTATAAGCGAAGCGCTCACTTGCATGGGAGTCGATTACTCAAATTAAGTGGCTGGACGATGAGGATGACGCCAAAGCGTGCGGCGGAGATCGATACGTGGCCACTACCCTGCTTGACCGGCATTCCGGGCTAACCATTGCCTTATGAAATCGATGTATTCAGGGACAGGCATAGATTCCAAGTCCCTGTCCTTGAAGTCGTCTTTCTGTCTTGCTTCGGAAAAATCTGCCATAAACTCGTTGAAGCGTTCCCATATCCTTGTTGCACTTGGAGCGTTCTTGGTGCCCAGCTCTACGAACCAGTTGCGAACCTGAAGCACGATGGTCTCGGGATTATCATTATGGTTCTTGATGTCGGAATTTGATAAATCGGAGAGTGCTCGTTGATATCGGTACCTCTCTTTTTCTAAAATCAGACAGGTTTTTGATTTCAAAATGCCCTCATCACTAAACCTGCAGCCGATATCAATTCCCAGCTCAAAAGGCATGTTCAGACGATAGTACTCGCCCCTTTTCTTGGATCTGATACGAGAAATGTCATGGATACTGTATCTGCACCTTTTAATGAGCTCACAGATCTTATTGATCCTCGCTTCTCCGGAGTCAAACCTCTCAGATGCTATTCTTGGATTGAAATTCAGGAAGAGAACTGTAAACAATAGAGGCCTAAGTAGTGGGACATATTCAGAATCGAATGGGCAATTGATGAAAACATTCCTCGAAAAATCCATGTCCGAAGGATTCATTGGTCCTTTCCGGACCTCTCCCATCGCTGGATTGATCCATCTTTTTTATGTACTATGACATCATGACCCTTGGAAAGCTTTCTGGCGCCTTCTACAGCTGCCTCTTTTCTATCGAAAACCCTGGTGGCCTTCGTGTTGCCTTCTTTTTTAACGGCCCAGCCATCTTTCCTCGATATTACATGAACTCTTTGATCTTTTGGGCTAACATGGGCTGATCGTTTCGCCATATTGGAGCCTTTCCCGATCGCAGTCGACTGGTCCCTCATTTACCGAAGTGGAACACAAAAGTACTGTAATCTATTGTGTGTCCAGATTGAAGAAGATTCAAGCTGAATTATTATCGGCACCGTCATTAACCCCGCTGAATCAAGCGCACCTGCGTCCTAGTTTCCGCACAGGCATTATCGCGTTTCTAAAACCACCACGGCCGCCCCGTAGTCCCCCTCATCGGTCAAACTGAGGTGCCAGGAGCGGATGCCTTTTTCCTCGCAATATTCGAGTGCACGGGGGGTGAGGCTGATTTCGGGTTTTCCGAGCGGATCGGGCCTGACTTCGATATCGCGCCACAGGACCGGCTTTCTCATCCCCAGGCCGAGGGCTTTCACGAAGGCTTCTTTCGCGGCGAATCTCAATGCAAGGCAGGAGGTACGGTTCTTCCTTCCTGAGCAAAACTGTATTTCGAATTCGGTAAAAACGCGGGTCTCAAAGCGCTCGCCCCAGCGATTGATAAGTGCTTCGAGCCTTGCCACCCGGACCAGGTCTATGCCGACACCGTAGATGGGCATCAGGTCAGCCCATTAGCTGGAGCATTTCGCGAACGGCCCGGTCCATGCCTACCAGGACGGCCCGCGCGATTATGGAGTGGCCTACGCTGTATTCTTCTATTTCGGTTATGTTCCTGAGCCAGAGAATGTTCTGGTAATCGACGCCATGTCCGGCGTGCACTCCTATGGCGAGCTTTTGTGCGAGCCTGGCCGCTGTGATCAGCCGTTCGAACTGCTCCTGGCGGCTTGCAAAAGATTTGGCTTCCGCAAAAGCTCCGGTATGCAGTTCGACGTAATCGGCTTCGAGTCTTTGGGCGGCTTTGATGAATTTGGCATCCGGTTCTATAAAAAGGCTGACGGCAATTTCGCTGCCGTGAAGCGTCTCGATAATCTTTTTGATAGAGATCTCGAAATGCACGACGTCGAGTCCGCCTTCGGTCGTAAGTTCCTTGCGTTTTTCGGGGACAAGGGTCACCAAATCGGGTTTCACCTTCCGGGCGATTTCCACCATCTCCTTCGTAGCCGCCATCTCGAGGTTGAATTTAGTCTTGATGGTTTTGCGAAGGACGGCCACGTCCCTGTCCTGGATGTGGCGGCGGTCTTCCCTTAAATGAACCACTATCCCGTGGGCCCCGGCAAGTTCGGCGAACATCGCCGCTGCAACCGGGTCGGGCTCAGGGGCTAGACGGGCTTGCCTTACTGTTGCTACATGATCGACATTAATCGCGAGTCTGGCCAATTTTGCTCCTCAAACCTTTGTCCATTGTTCTTTCCCTCTCGCCCTTATTCGCGTCGCGTGAAACCTTGGCCCGTATCGAAGAACCATTCGAATTCATCAACGCAATGGCCCAGCATTGCAAGGAGTTCTTCGGTTTTGTGTCTCATCCCTTCAGCTTCGGCCGGTCCTGCCTCGTGGTCTTTTCCGAGCAGATGCAGGATGCCGTGAATGAGAAGCAAGTCCATAACCGATACGAGCGCTGCTCCGGTCTCTTCGCTTATCGCTCCGGCAGTCTGGGCGGAAATTACTACGTCGCCGAGCATTTCGGGAGCGATCTCGCCGAATTGGCCTTCGAGCATGGGAAAGGAAAGAACGTCTGTGGTATGATCGATCCGGCGGTACTGCTGATTGAGTCTGGCCATTTCCATATCATCGACGATCAGGACGCTCAGTTCCGATTCAGTGTATCCCAAGGCGTTTAAGATCCGTTTTGCCGCGTTCTTTATTGACGCCGGACCTATCTTTGTCCTGCTTTGGTTCACGACCTGTATCAGGGGCATCCGTTTTTGCCTTTCCGTTTGCAACGACCGGATATTCGATCCGCTTGTGATGTATCGTCGCCAGGATCTGGTTGAAATGCTTGGCTATCTGATGGATGTCCTTTAACGTAAGCTCGCATTCATCAAGCTGCCCGTCGCTGAATATGCCGTTCATCAGTTTGTTTACAAGACCCTGAATCCTGGCGGGAGTGGGCTCGGTAAGGGTGCGGCACGCCGCTTCCACTACATCGGCAAGCATTACCAGGCCTGCTTCTTTGGTCTGGGGTTTGGGACCCGGATAGCGATAGTCGTCAGCGTCGATTGGAGGGAGGGGAGAGGCTTTTGCGTTTTTAACTTTCTCTCGTGCTTCCGTCGCTTTGTTGTAGAAGAAGGAAATAAAGCTCTTTCCATGGTGCTGGCTGATGATGTTTATAATTTCCTTGCCCAGGTGTTGTTCCCTGGCAAGCTCTGTTCCGTCCTTTACGTGAGAAATCAGAATAAGGGCGCTCATCGAAGGAGCAAGCTTTTCATGGCGGTTTGCCCCCTCGAACTGATTCTCGATGAAATAGAGAGGCTTCTTTATCTTGCCGATGTCATGATAGTAGGCAGCCACCTTGGCAAGGAGAGAATTTGCGCCGATAGACTTTGCCGCCGCTTCGACCATATTGCCTACTATAATGCTATGATGATAGGTCCCGGGCGCTTCAACCATGAGTTCACGCAGAAGAGGCTGATCCATCGTGGCCAGTTCGAGCAGTTTTATGTCTGTCGTGTAGCCGAAGAGCATTTCGGCAAGCGGAGTCAGGCCGGTTGCGAGAATGCCGGCGAAAATACCTCCGGACAATCCGAAAAAAGAGTCGGTGAGGACCCTCAGGAATACCCACTGGTCCTGTAGAAAAGCGCTCAGCACTATTAAAATGACGTTTGTGGAGCCGACAAGCAGCCCGGCCTTTATCGGGACCATCCGGGTCCTGCACTGCGAAACGCCGTGTGCGGCCACGAAAGCACCGATCATAAAATAGAAAAACATCGCGAACTCTTTGCCGAAAATCATCCCGGAAAAGAGCGTGGCCAGCAGGGAAAAAATAAGAGAAACGGTAACCCCGAAAAAGATGCAGGCAATCATCGCGCCGGCGCTAAGGGGGATGGCATATATAAAGCTCTTTGTGGAAATTACTCCGGAGTTGTCTCCTATCCCGTCTCCAACCCAAAGTCCCGACCTTGACAGCACCAGAAGAAATACCAGCAGAATGCCCAAAAATATGCAGTCATGCATGTCCATTCGTATATGTGGGAGGCTCTGTTTTGCAACATGCAGGACGACGCCGATTGAGACCATGCTGAATGTGAAAATCGCCAGGAAGACAAAAAGCCAGGATTTCTCGGATGAATTTTTCAGATGATGCCTCAGCTTGAGCAATTCCTCGCGGCCGATGCTTTGCCCCTCCCGGACCAGCATTTCGTTGCGGCCTATTTTGATAAAGACGGGCTTGACAAAAGTATATGCTTCCTCGCGCTTTTTCTCCGTGGCGTCAAGATTGAACGTCAGATTGGGCTGCAGAAGAGATGAAACGACCGAAGATATCAGCAGAAGTTCCCTGACATCTCCGCCCGGTTCCAAAGCCTTCATGACTATCATCTTGCGTGCTTCATCGAGATCCGGATAGGGAAACGGAGGAGGCACTACAGTTTCTTCACCCGTATCCAGTTTGCGAATAAGAATGGGTGAGTTCTGCTCGTTTTGCCCCCATGCCTTGCTGGCCACGATACCGCGGTCCATGGTGGTCTTTAGAAGTTTTTGAATCCGTTCCTGGACTTCCAGGCTGAACTGCTGCTCGACAAGACACTTGAAGGCGTCACCTTTAAGAGAGCAGCCAAGAAACTCTTCGAAATTCTTTTTCTTTCCCCGGAGTTGGTCGGCATCGTTGGGAATAAAGGAGGGAACACTTTCGGTGTCCGCCGGAGGCTTTACCGGTTTGAGCTTTCGATCTGAAGCCCCGGGCTGAGGCTCCGATTCGAGGGCCGTCTGAACTTCCCGCATCGCCTTGAACGAGGCCTCGAGTTTTTCAACGAGATTCCTGGTAATTGCCTCGTCAAAATCATAGACGACGGGCGATTGGCGGATCGCCTCCTCACGTTTCTTTGCCGTCGCTTCTTCATCCTGAATCAGGAAATCATGTTTGGCCTTAATGTTGCGATCGGCAATTTCACCCAGACTGTAGAGGGGATTTTCGACGATGAAAGAAGGACTCACAAGGATACCTACGGCAAGACTCAAGCCGGCGAGCAGCAACCACTTACGCCAATGAAGGTCTTTAATCTCCCGGGGGACAGACATGCCCAAGCGCTTAAGCCTGGATCTACTCCTGCCTTTTTCGGGCTCCCGCTTCTCCCGTTCCATGTTCAGTTTCTCTCGGCGTCCCTGGTGGTATTTTTTCTTGCCTCGGCTTTCTCGTACGCATCTATTATGTCTTGTACGAGTTTGTGCCTGACCACGTCACGTTTTGTGAAATAGACCATTTGAATTCCACGAACCCCTTCGAGCAGGCCCATCGCTTCCACCAGCCCCGAAGGTTTGTTCTCGGGTAGGTCTATCTGGGTTATATCCCCTGTCACTACCGCTTTAGAACCTATACCCAGCCGGGTCAGAAACATCTTCATCTGCTCGGTGGTAGTATTCTGTGCTTCGTCCAGAATTACGAATGAATCGTTCAGGGTGCGGCCGCGCATGAATGCAAGAGGTGCAACCTCAATGGCCCCTCTCTGGATCAAATTAGTTGCGCGCTCGAAATCCATCATGTCGTGCAGGGCGTCGTAGAGCGGCCGCAGGTAGGGATTTACTTTCTCTGCGAGATCCCCCGGAAGAAACCCCAGCTTTTCGCCCGCTTCAACAGCCGGGCGGACCAGCACTATGCGCCGCACAGCATCCTTTGACATCGCAGCAACCGCCATCGCCATCGCAAGGTATGTCTTCCCAGTCCCTGCCGGCCCTATCCCAAACACGATATCATGGCTGCGAATCGCTTCTATATATTCTTTCTGTTTTATACTCTTCGGGCTGATAGCCCTCTTATTCGACGCTATAAAAACCTGGTCTAGAAAAATGTCTCTCAACCGGCGGCTGATATTATCACTAAGGATCTGAATCGCAAATAAAATATCGCTCTCAAAGAGCGGGTAACCGTCTCGAATCAGGTCGGCCAGTTCGCGGAGAAGCCGCTCGCCGATTTCCACGTCGGCCGGGGGCCCGGTAACTGTCAGCTGGTTGCCGCGAAGGTGAATCTGGACATCGAGTTTTCTTTCGATTATCTTGAGGTGGGCGTTTTGTTCCCCTGCGAGCAACTGAAGCAATCTGTTGTCGTCAAAGGCAACCTGAACAGAGGCCCTGTCTTGTTCTTTATTACGGTTGTAGACTGGGTGGACCAATATTGTTTTTACCTCTGGAAAAGTATATCGGTTCAGTTGCCGGATTAAATGAAACCAGTATTATTATCACGCAAATTTTGCCCTGACAACAGTCACTTCGTAAAAATCAGAAGTAAAGAGGCGTGGAGCGGAAAAAACAGATGCGGAGAAACAGGGAGCAAGGATGAATATACTCGACTGGGTCCTGATCTGTGTAGCGGCTTTCTGGGTGCTCCGAGGCCTTATGCGCGGCGCTGTTTCTCAGATATTTGGAGTCGCCGGGATCTTGGCCGGTTTCCTCGTAGCCGTCCACCAGTACTTACCGGTGAGCGACTTTATTGCCGGGCGATTTCATTCTATTCCGGGTACCGCGGCGCGGCCCCTCAGCTTCCTCCTGTTGTTTGTGTTGACCTGGTTCGGTATTGCTGTGGCGGGATCATGGATTGTCAGGGTCATACGCGGGGCCGGTATGGGTTTTCTTGACCGCCTCTGGGGCGCAATGATCGGATTTGGCAAAGCGCTTCTTTTTGCAATTGTGGCGATCTCAATCTTGACCTTGTTCTCCGTAGGCGACAGTTCCTCTTTGATCGCCCAGTCGAAGCTTGCGCCCATTATCATGGCGGCGTCCCAATTGCTCTATAAAGTTGCGCCCGCGAAAGTGCAGGATGAGCTTTCCAAGAGGCAGCAGGAAGTCAAAAAGGTTGTGTCCGAACGAACATCGAGCCTGCTCGACTCCTTTTTTGGCCACCCCAAGGACTCGAAGGAAAAAGGTGGAAGAGATAAAAACTGACCGGTGCAAAGGGATAGAGGAAATCCTGCGGATAATCGAGCGGTTGCGAAGTGATACCGGCGGCTGCCCCTGGGACCGCAAGCAAACGCCTCAGACAATTCAGACATACCTGGTTGAAGAATCCCATGAAGCAGTGGCTGCAATACGGGCCGGAAAAGTTGAAGAAGCCGCCGAAGAGCTTGGAGACGTCCTTTTTATGGTGTTGTTTCTCGTTTATCTATACGAGCAGCGGGGAGACTTCAACCTCGATGAAGTTTGCCGGAAGATCAGTGAAAAAATGATCCGGAGACACCCGCATGTTTTTGGGGAAACGAGCGTAGGTTCATCCGAAGAGGTCAAAGATAACTGGGAGAAGATAAAAGCCGCGGAAAAGCTTGCCAGCGGTAAAACTCAAGGAGAACCGGTGCCGGAATCGCTCCCGGCTCTGATGCGCGCATATAGAATTATTTCGCGCCTCTCGCACGGGAAGGACGCGGATTGGAATGACCTTCGGAAACAGGGGCGCGAATTCGCCAGTGAAAGCGGTGAATTGGCGAGCCGGATCGAAGACGGGCTCGCGGGGTCCCCGGATGATCTTGGCCGTCTTTTCGCTCGACTCGTTAATATCGCGCGGCTTAAAGGCTACCGCGCCGAGGACGTTCTCCACGATTTTCTGCGCAAACTCGAATAGCACAGCGCAGCGGAGCCGCAATTAAAGACTTCCTGGACACAGATGGACACAGATAAACATGGATTGAGCGTTCGGTATAAGAAGAAATCCCTCCATTCCTAATTCCTCATTCCTAATTGCTTTTCATGCCGCCTTTTCCCGCTCGCCCTCTTTTGAGCGCCGAGTCGAGGCCAGTTGGACGCTCTTCTTCAGAAGCTCCATCATGTCCACGACCTTCCCGCTCTCCGCTTTTCCTGCCGTTTCGCCTTCGGGCGGCGGCATTGCGCCTTGTGCCTCCGCTTTTTTCTCTATCCACTTCATAATGGCTTCGCGGTAATCGTCATGATATTGGGCTGGGTCCCATTGGCTTGTCATACTTTCCACGAGCATCTCTGCAATCTGGAGTTCCTTGTCGGAAATCTTGTATTGTTCGATGCCCGCGGGCGGCAGGTTAAATTCAGAAGGATCGCGAAGTTCGTCGTGAAAGCGAAGGATACACAAAACCAGCCCGTCTCCTTCCGGCACCAAGGCCGAGAGGTACTGGCGGGACCGTATAACGACTTTTGATATGGCAACCTTGCCGGTACGCCTGAGCACTTCCCTCAGAAGCACATATCCTTTTTCGGCCTTTTTTTTCGGGTACCACGTGATAGGGCTTCTCGAAAAAGTTGTACGCTATGGAACTTAGTGGAACAAAATCTGAGATCTCTATTGTTTGTGTGGCCTCGACCGCTGCTTTCTTGAAGTCTTCCTCCGTAAGGACGACATAGTCACCTCCGTTATACTTATATCCTTTGACCACCTGGTCCAAAGGCACCTGCTCTCCCGTTTCTGCGCTTATCCTTTCGTAGCGGATCTCTGATTTCGTGCGCTTGTCGAGCAGCTTGAAATGAATGTCGTTTTTCTTTTCAGCGGAGTAAAGAGAGATGGGTATGTTTACAAGTCCAAAGGAAATGCTTCCCTTCCATATCGGCCGTGCCATTTGCTTTGTGCCTCCTTCGAAGCGGTGAGCGATGAACGGTCCAATAAACCGTGAGCACCGAAAATCTAAATATAATTCCCGCACGCTCCTTGCGCCACGAACCCCTGATCCACGAGAGGAAGTAAAATCATCGGGCGGACAGCAGTGTTCGGTCTTCTTAAATTATTATAAGTACAGGTTTTTTTTGAGATTGGAGGAAACCATGGACAGTGTAAAAGAGGAACAGGGCAGGACTTTGATCAGAAGCGTTCTGCTAAGCACTATTGGTTTGCTTTTCATCGCGCTCGGCTTGAGTTTTCTTCCCATCATCGGCATTGCGGTGGGAGCGGGCTTCCTGTGGTTTGGTCTCTTTCCCTGGATAAAAGTACTTCATAGCCGCTACGTTAATGTGCTTGTCGCCTCGGTCAGTGACAACTATCTGGAAGGCAGGAGAATTTCTGCCGTGATTTTGAGTGCTACCAAAGAACGCGACGGTTTCGACTTCGACCCGCTGCAAATAGACCCTTCTTCGGTTAGAATCGGGTCCGGGAGAGTCGGTCCTGTTGACGATATGAGCGACCCGGAGAAGTATGCCCTCAGTCTTAGAGACATAAACGATGACGGCATACCGGACCTCGTTCTGTACTTTTCCGGAGACTCCGCCGGGATAAACGAGAAGGTGGAGGAGGTCTGTGTTCGGGCAAAGACGAGAGATGGGGAAAGGGTCCTTGGGTGCAGCCGGATGGAGGCCGGATCAGAATCCGAGCTGATGCAAAAGTTGGAATACATGTAATATCGAATCGAGTTCAAGATAAGCCGTATTAGAATTTCTTATGCCTCGAAGTAGACACGAAGCTACTTGGCGCAGCGAAGCCGCAACCAAAAAGTTTTCTCCGTAATCTCCGCGCCTCCGTGGTGGATTGTGGCGTAGTTTTTCTATTTCGGAATTTCTCTTGACAAAATTCCCCAGTGAAGTTTATTCTGCAACTTGTAGGAGACGATATGCATACTCGGTTTTATTATTACGCTTATTTTTACCCCATCGAAGGGGAGGCTCCAGGTATGCTCGGGTACTGACAACTTAATCTGACTGTTTAAAAGCCGTGAGCGCCTGAAGCGCCCACGGCTTTTTTAGTTTAAATCCAAAAAATGAGGGGGAAAACCGTCATGATCATCGTAATGAGGCCGGACCATCAGGAAGAAGAACTGCTCAGAGTAGTCCGACGTCTTGAAGACATGGGGCTTCGGGCACATATTTCCAAGGGCGAGCTTAGGACCATCGTTGGTGCTATCGGGGATGAGCGGATTCTTGCGGAAATCCCTGTGGAGTCCTTTCCGGGCGTGGAAAAGGTGCTCCCTATCTTGAAACCGTACAAGCTGGTCAGCAGGGAATTCAAGGCTGAAAACAGCGTGGTGGACGTGGGCGGTTTTGAAATCGGAGGTCCTCAGATCCAGGTTATAGCCGGACCGTGCGCGGTCGAAAGCCGGGAAGTCCTGGAAGAAATCGCCGAGTCGATCGAGCCTGCAGGGGTCCATTTTTTGCGCGGAGGCGCCTTTAAGCCGCGCACATCACCATATGCCTTCCAGGGGTGGGGAGAAAAGGGGCTAAAATTTCTTGCCGGGGTGCGCGACAAGACCGGCATGAAAGTGGTGACGGAACTCATGGACCCAAGAGACATCGTTCTGGTTTGCAAGTATGCGGACATCATCCAGATCGGCACCCGCAACATGCAGAATTTCAGGCTGCTTACGGAGGTCGGAAACATAGACAAACCCGTCATCCTGAAACGCGGCCTCTGCGCCACCATAAAGGAATTCCTCATGTCGGCCGAATATATCATGGCGCAGGGAAACGAGAAGGTAATCCTGTGCGAAAGAGGGGTCCGCACCTTCGAAACCGAAACCCGAAATACCCTCGATATCAGCGCCGTGCCTCTTCTAAAGCTATTGACCCACCTTCCTGTAATCGTCGACCCGAGCCACGCAGTGGGGAGGGCCGACCTGGTGACCGCCGTCTCGAGAGCGGCAGTTGCGGCCGGCGCCGATGGACTGATGGTCGAAGTCCACGTTCGCCCCGAGGAAGCTATGAGCGACGGTCCTCAGTCTCTTCGGCCCAAGGCGTTCCTCTCAATGGTTGATGAGTGCCGCAAGGTGGCCGAAGCGGTCGGCCGGTTTATTTAAGAGGAAGAAGCAAGGAGCGAGGAGCAAGCAGGAAAGGTTTTCTTTTCGCTTTCTGCTCCCTTTTGCAGGAAGGAACAAAGCATGGAAGACGCTCACCAGTTGGGCCCGGACAGCTCAACGCTCAAATGGGATGTGCGCTCGAAGGTGGGGATAATAGGCGGGCGGGGCGAAATGGGCCGGCTCTTTGCCGGATTTTTCAGCTCTCATGGATTCCCCGTCAACATTGCCGACCTGGACACTCCGGTTACACCGGAGCGAGCCGTACGTGAATCAGATATAATTGTTTTTGCAGTACCGCTTCACAAGACTGTCGAGATAATCGGAAACCTCGTTCCGCATACCCGGCCGGGTCAGCTCCTGATGGACCTGACCAGCCTCAAGGCTGCTCCAGTGAAAGAAATGCTCCGGTCTCCCGCCTGCGTAGTGGGACTTCACCCGATGTTTGGAGGCCGGATATCGAGTTTTTCGGGCCAGACCCTGGCCGCATGTCCAGTCCGAATCGGTGAGCAACAGTGGCAGTGGCTGCGCGGACTTTTCGTCCGGGAAGGCATTCGGGTGAAGGAATGCAGCCCCGATGAACACGACAGGATGATGAGCATCATACAGGTGCTTTTTCATCTTACGACCATGCTTATAGGGAGGACCTTGAGGAAACTCGACATAAACATTGAAGAGACCATGAATTATACCAGCCCGAGCTACCGGATCGAGATGAACCTGGTGGGAAGAATTTTTGCGCAAAACCCCGCGCTCTATGGAGCCATTACCCAGATGAACCCGAATACCGGCGAAATTCTCTCCGCTTTGAAGGATGGCCTGGATGCATATGAACAGTTCTACCAATCGGCGGACCTTAACGGATTCATGGAAGATTTCGCGCAAACCGCCAGGCACCTTGGAGATTTTTGCTCCGACGCCTATCGCGAAAGCTCTGAAATCCTGGACTTTTCGGTTCAAATGGCAAACGATAAAAGAAACTCCGGCCCGGGGGGCAGGTGATGTCTGAATCCATCCGGAGTCTGTGCCTTAAATTGACCCTGATGGAGAAAATTGCTCAGGCTGGGGCTGGTTTTCGCAGTCTGACCGAAGTGATTGACACCACCTCGCCAGGTGGCCGCATGATGATGCAAATCGTAGGAACCTTTGCGGAGTTCGAACGTGCGATGCTGCGCGAACGCACACGCAATGGTCTTGATGCGGCGCGCAAGCAAGGCCGTGTCGGCCGCCGCCGCCCAAAACTCAAGACGCGCCAACAGGAGGAGATCGTCCATTTGGTAAGTTCCGGGCAGAAGACTGCGGCGGATGTCGCTAGACTATTCAACATCCATCCATCGACCGTGTCGCGTTTACTGCAACGAGGCAAGAGGCCTTAACCGGGTTTTACGTTCCGCTGCGCCCTAAATGCGATTTACTACGATCTTGAGTGAAGCCAACATGCCTATTATGCCTGGCCGCAAATGAAAGCAGGGAGGGTAAACAAAAGATGGCGGACCCAAAAGCAGACTACGGAATAGACGCCCCCACAGCCGTGCGTAACCTGGCCATAGGCGGTATAGCAGGCATTATCGCAGGCTTTGTCGCTTATACGATGATGGTTCCTATCCGACCCGTCGCTGGTGCGATCCTGTCGATTGTGGGATTCATATCGGGGTTCTGCCTACTATTTACGGCAGGTTTGATGGTATGGAGCAGCAAGTACGGGAAACTTCATCAACGGGAGCATCTCATAGACGCTCTGGGATTGGTCGGTAACGAGAAGGTGCTCGACATCGGCTGTGGCCGAGGGCTATTGCTCAATGGAGTGGCTCGACGTCTCCCCAAAGGAAGGGCCTACGGAATAGATCTCTGGCAGACCGTTGACCAATCGGGCAACAGCGTCGAAGCGGCTCTCTTAAACTCGAAAGCCGAAAACGTTGCAGATCGAGTGGAAGTGCGAACAGCCGACATGCGTGATCTGCCGTTTCCTGACGGGACCATGGACGCCGTGATCTCCAGCCTCGCTATTCATAACGTTCCGGACGGGGACGGGCGGGCAAAGGCTATTCGGGAAATCGCCCGGGTCCTCAAGCCGAAGGGCAGTCTGGCGCTCCAAGACATCCACTGCATCGACGAATACGTAAAGACCCTGGAAGACCTGGGTTGGAGGGATGTCAAGTTATCGGGATTGGGTTTTATGATATTTCCCCCGATCCGAATAGTAACGGGACAAAAGCCGTGAGTCCGGACGCAGTTTGCAGGAAAGAGGGGAATCGAAGGTCAAAGAAACACTCACCTATGCCGAGCCATGCTCCGTCCGCGAATTGCTGTCGCATAACGACTATGACCCCGCACACAAAATAATTCCAAATGTCTCATCAAACCCGTTGGGTTATTCCTGCGGCCCTGTTGCGGTGGCAGGAACATCATCAGGAACAGGGGCACGCAGATTTCTTGTCGGAAACCCAGGCGTGTAATAGTCATAATAAGAATCGCTCGAGTTTGTCATGCACAAAAGCATTCTGTGAAAACGTATTTTTAGAAGCTTAATGTCTCTGATGAGACGAATGTAATCCGCCTCTTTAATTTCATTGCCATGTGCTGCATCATCTCTGCGTTCCCATGCCGTTTTTTCCTGCTCCCCCAATTCGATCTGGAGTGTTTTTAAAAGCCTTTTGGCAGCCACGTTCTGAGGCAGTTCGTTTAGATTGCCAACCTTGTTTTCCAAAACTTTCTTTGTTTCAGCATCAACGGCAAGCTCTGAAATCGCGCTGTCCACTTTTGCCTTTAAAATAACCCAGTCAGGTTTTCCCAAGAGTTTTCTTTTACTATTGTTTTTGAAATAAGCCCTTTGAAGAGCCTCAATCGTGGCACCAAATTGAACGGCAGCAATATGCACGGGAGCACATACCGCATGCCAGTACATCCAGCTCAGGCGGCCAAGTTCCAAGGCGTCGTAATTAGAGTAAAGAGCATTGACTGCGCGGGAGAGAGATAGGGGGTTTATATCATTGATCCCTATTGAGCCAAGAGGACCTGGGGGCATGGGTGAATAATCAAAAACCCTTTTATATAGACTGTAGGCACTGATCGCCTTAAGAGAAGTCAAGTCCCAATGCTGGTTGAACGTCGTATATCCGAGATCAACTAAATACATACCCAAGGAAAAGGAAAGGCAGTTTCTTATCTTTAATCTAATGTCGTTAGGTAGTATTGATGTATATAGAATGAACCCTGGCTTAATGTGTTTTTCTGTTGATGTTGACGAGGATACGCCGAGGTAAATATCTATGTCGGCAACACGAAGCTTTACGCAGTTTCTATTGCCACCGAAAGATTTTCTTGAAGATTTTAAGACTAGTCCACCTTGATTTTTGCAAAGAGTTCTTGTTTTGATAGTCTCGGTTTCATCATCAGTTAAATCCGGCCAAATGAAGAAGTGGCCGTCCACATTGGCCAACCATTCCATCGTATATTTTGCTTCTCCGGCGCTTTCTACAACCGCTTCCAAAGAATGAACCGATGATTTTTCCCTCCACTCCCCTGGGCTCGTCAGTTGGCTCCAGAATGGCTGTACGCCTCTTGCAACAGCCTTAATTCCAGGGGAGAGGGTTAACTCCACTGCGTCAGTATTAATACGGACTGTTCCAGGTGCATATGCGCTTGCGTTGGTTTGAGCGTCTTGTGGGGCCACGGTTTCTAAGATCAGCTCAAGCTTATCGTCTCGCTTAATAGAAAAACTGATAATCGGTGCGCGCAAGGGGCCAGCGTGCGTTACCGTCCAAGGGTGATCATTAATAAAGCTGTCAAATACCTCCCATTCCCAACCACTCATGCGCTTTTCGTTTCGTGTTATGCAAACGATTTGTTCGGGGACAAAATACAACAAATTGTCTCATGTTTGGCTCGGTTTTTACAACTTGAAAATTTAGAACATTGTCCAGTGTTATGAAATGAGTGAATTACGGTATCGAAGCAAATTGAGCGGAACCCTGGAGGGTTTGGAGTGGAGGAGGCAGAAACCGGAACAAGTCGTTGTCAGGTTTAGATCGCGCCGACGAGGGAGAAGCGGAGCCGCCATGTGCATAGCGCCGAGTCGATGCGTGGTCATGCCTGACAGACATTATTAGGCGAGTCTTCTTTCGGAGGAAAAAAAGTCACACATCAAAAATGCTTCGGTCAAAAATAGAAATCACTCCACGCAAAAATTAGCTTCTGACCATATAATCTTCAGGGCAAGCCCTGTTGAGTCACATCCGAGGCTAATCATTTGCAGGAATCATGATAACGGGTTAGAATCAGTCGGGCTTTTGGGACGAACTTAGACATTCTCAGGAGGAAGCAAAAATCATGATAGAGGTTGAATATATAGACAACGGAAAGAGGGTTGTTATCCCAGCCGAAGTATGGGAGGCGCTTAAGGAACTCGCTGAGCATGCGCAGATTTACGAACTGGTTCAGAAACGCAAGGGCTCTGCCGGCGTTCACTCTCTGGACGAAATCCTTGCTGCTGAAGGCCTGAGCCGTGCCGACCTGGAAAGTTAAACTCACCAGTGAGGCAAATGCCGATTTCACGAAATTAGACGGGAGACAGAAACTTCTCGTTGCAAAAAAACTCGCCAAGATCGAAAAAGACCCTCAGATCGGGAAACACTTGGGTAATAAGATTGGCATGGATCTCACAGGCTATTACAAGTTGTATGCCGATGGAAAAAGGATCCGGGTCGTTTACACCATCGAGGCAGATGAGATTGTTGTCATAGCCGTTGGCCCCCGCGAGGATATGGAAGTCTATCATCTTGCGAGCAAGCGAATACCGCCCAGACCCAGTTGATCTCTCTGGCCCCGTGTTCAGAAGGCGCTTATTCATGGTTTGCTAAGAAAAGAATTTCTTGATCGGGACGACTGGATTCGAACCAGCGACCTCTGCGTCCCGAACGCAGTCACTTGCATCTAACTTACCGTTTCCCTTGCCCTATTCCTTGTGGCATATTCTAAAGTAGAATAGTTTAGAACAAATGGGATTCTTCTCGCAGTTCAGGTGACAAATCGGACTGAAAACGCCCCTGAGCGATCTTTTCAAAGTGGTCGGGACGGGAGTATTTTCAGTTGACCTGATGGTTAAAATGGAAATAAATAAGACGACTTTTCGAAACCGGGGGCATTGATGAAGACGGTCAAAATAGTTTACTGGCAGGAGAATGACGGAATGTGGTTGGGACACCTTGAGACCTACCCGGATTATATGACTCAGGGTGAGACCCTCGAAGAATTGAAGGAAAATCTCAAAGACATTCTCACTATGCTTGAAAGCAAGGCAATTCCATTGGTTCGGATCCACGAAGATATGGCGGTATAGTAAAAAGGAAAGAATTAGTGAAACGAATCGAGGAAGCCGGATGTGTCCTCATCCGGCACGGAAGCAAGCACGATTGGTACCAAAATCCTGCTACTCGCTTATGTCAACCTATCACACGCCACAATGAAATCAATGAGCGTCTCGCGAAACACATTTTGAAAATGTTGGTTTCTTGACATATTCTTTTGTTGATCGGGACGACTGGATTCGAACCAGCGACCTCTGCGTCCCGAACGCAGCGCTCTACCAGGCTGAGCCACGTCCCGATCTAATCGCGTAGCATACTTAGCAAAAATTCCTCACCCTGTCCAGATCCTTTTGGGTTGGCCTCTCCAGCAGGTACATACCGGAACGGATCTTTTGTCCTTTATTTCCTTCGTCCGCCCAAGCTATAATTCACTATCCCATGAAGAGGCGGAGAAAAGATCTCTTTCGAACAACAACAGGGCCGGCACGGCCGTCGATAGGGTCCGGGCAGGCCCCGATATTGCTGTTCATGACTTCCGCCGGCTTTTGCTTTTGATTTTGAGGGAAAACAATGGCGGTCATAACGATATCGAGAGAGCCGGGATGCATGGGCAGGGAGATAGCGGCCCGGCTTGCCGGGCGACTCGGGTTTTCATTGATAGACAAGGCTGCGCTTGCCCAACTTTCCGGTGAAATGGACCTCGATGAGGCCCGGCTGCGGAAGATGGACGAAGCGATCTCGAATGTGGAGGGCCAAATCGACCAGGAAACCGAGGCGGGCGTCAGATTGCTCCAGGACCTTATCGTTCAGTTGGCAGAGGAACAGGACCTGGTCATAATCGACAGGAGCGCGCAGGGATTATTTCGCGATCGCCCGGGCACGTTGCACGTCCAGCTTATTGCACCGCGTAAATTCCGGATTGCGCAGGTGAGCGCCCATGAGGGACTGCCGGAGCGGCAGGCCCGCAAACTGATAAGGGCCCTGGAAATCGAACGTGCCCGTTACCTGCGCTTTCTTTACCAACTGAACCCGTCGGACCCCAGACTCTACGATTTAATCCTCAGAATGGATCGACTGTCGATTGAGCAGGCTTTGAAGCTGATCGAGACGGCCGTTGACGAGATGGACCTCCGGCAAGTCCCAAGGGACCGGATAGTTAAGGACCTTTTGCCTCAAGTGCCTGAAAAACGAGAAAACGGGCGCTATGCCAATGCCGCTGAAACCGAATTTGCGCGGTTCCTTAGATTTTATCGCATCCCGTTTGAATACGAGCCTCGCACTTTTACTTTGGAAACCGATGAGAATGGCAGGATAGTTGAGGCTTTTACTCCCGATTTCTACCTCCCGGAGCAGGACCTCTATATCGAACTGACCACCATGAAACAAAGCCTGGTGACCCGCAAGAACCGGAAAGTGCGTAAACTGAGGCGGCTCCATCCCGAGGTCAATATACGAATCTTTTACCAGCGTGATTTCTACAACCTGATGGCCAAGTACGGTTTGCTCCAAGGCGCGCATTCCGGTTTGGAGACAGTCAAGGGTGAGCCGTGAGCGGGTGGTTTTCTTCCGGTCGCTCTAACTGCTTCGCCTTTTCGATCGAACACCGGTCAGCCGGTTCCCGGCATCTTTAACGGCGGAACTTAAACGTGAATGACAGGCCCGATGACATTGTTGAAGTGCTGATCTCACAGGAGGCCATTGAGCGGCGCGTTGTAGAAATGGGTAAAGAGATAGCCGCTTCCTACCGCGATCGCCTGCCTCTGCTGGTCGGGGTGCTCAAGGGATGTGTGATCTTCATGTCCGATCTTGTAAAACAGATCCCGATCCCCGTGGAGATGGATTATATTTCCGTAATGAGCTACGCGGGCGTACACAGACCGGGCGGCGCCGTGCGCATAACCAAAGATCTGGACTGCATTATTGAAGGCCGGGACGTACTTCTCGTTGAAGGGATTGTCGATACCGGAATGACCGCGGGCTACATACTGCGAAATCTCCAGGCTCGCGGTCCGCGCAGCCTCCGCGTATGCGCTTTCCTGGACAAGGAAATCCGCCGGATAGTTAAAATTCCCATCTCTTTCAGGGGCTTCAATGTGCCCGACAGGTTCCTTGTGGGCTACGGCCTTGATTTCCGCCAGCTCTACCGGAACCTCCCCTACATCGGCGTGCTCAGCGATGAAATAACGGGACTGAACGCACCCAATGGAGAAAAAAGTAAAAAAATATGAGCCCCGGGCCGCATCCCGTCATGATTTTCAGTTTCGACGGTTCCTTCGCCCAAAGAAACTTCTTGACAGTTTTCTTTTTAGTGGGTACTATCTGATTGAACCCTGAGAGGTCCAAGTAAGAAGCCCAGTGAATATGCTCGGCTGAAATACTCAACGGAAAAAAGAAGTATAAAACCTTCAATGGGAAGTTGAGAAAAAAAGCCGGGATGAACCTACGGTGAAGGTGGGCAACTGAAACGGTCACTCAGGGTTCAGCCTTTTTTGCAAGTCCGTCAACATGTCCAGGAGTGATAAGCCATCTTTTGGCGGATCACTTGAACCGATTATCGGCCCTCGTTTTCTCCGTATCCTGGACCCTGCCGGAAAGCCAGCCGATCTCATCAGTTTCTCTTGAATCAAAATGAGGGATGTATGGTTTGATATCGAGAAGCGGCGTCCCGTCGAGGATATCGACATCTTCGATAGTGAGATGCGTTCCTTCGATCTTGACCAGCCTTACTACTGATATTCCGATGGGGTTCGGACGCTTCGGCGCTCGTGTTGAGAATACACCCCTGCGCTCAACGTCCAGAAAAGGCTTTACATGCAGCTCAAAGCCTTCCGACAGATGAAAATGATAGATCAGGATCAGGTGGGAAAAGCCCTCAAGGTCTCTGAGTCCTTCGATGAATTCCTCCCGCAGGTCGATTTGACCTCTAACCCCCTTTGCGCCGACCGGCTGAATCGGGGTCCCGCCAATCGTCTTAAAGGGTGATCTGACAACCCCGATAGGGATATATAGAACTTTTTCGGTCATAAAATCCAACCGGCAACTGAAGATGCCGACGGCAGAAGTAATCGAAATGAGGCTCGAAAAAAGACATATCGAAAATCGAAGGGGAATGCTATCGAAAAGTTTTTTATAGAGAACGCGGCCGTATGCGGTGAGGCATTTCCACCTGCGTATCCGGCGTGCTTTAGCTGCCATTTTATGGTATAAGGGTGCGCATCCTGGTGGTGGGCGCCCTCAGGGCAAAGATAATGAAGACGCTGAAAGGAAAAAGACAGCGTTTCCTTTTCGAGCCAACGATGGAAGGTTAAAGGGCAGCCCTCCGATGCAGCTTTAGGAGCAAAGAATGAACAGGCATCTGATTTTGTTACCGATTATTTTTTCCCTGGTTGTGGTTTTGCCGGCCTTTGCCGGTTTTCATGAAGGCACATCGGCTTACGAAAGAGGCGATTATGCCACGGCTTTCAAAGAGTTTAAGGTTTTGGCCGAACAAGGGAATCCGGAAGCACAATTTAATTTGGGCCTGATGTATCACAAGGGCCAGGGCGTGCCACAGGATAATGACGAGTCGGTAAAGTGGTTCCGCAAGGCGGCGGAGCAGCAATATGTCAAAGCGCAATATAATCTGGGGGCGATGTACAGTTTGGGCCAGGGCGTGGCAAAGGATAACACCGAGGCGGTGAAATGGTTTCGCATGGCTGCGGAGCAGGGATTTGCGGAGGCGCAATACGATCTGGCGGTGATGTATGCCATGGGCCAGGGCGTGGACAAGGATTTCGTGCAGGCGCATAAGTGGTTTAATCTCGCGGCGGAGCAGGGCGATTCGGAAGCTCAAAAGGACAGAGATGAAGTCGCAAAGATGATGACCCCAACCCAAATCGAAGAGGCACTGCGTTTGGCGAAGGAGTGGAAGCCGACAGGCAACAACTATCTGCCGAAGTCCTCTTCTCAACAACTGGATAAATTCCATTATTGAACCAAGCTTGCGGCAGGGCATGAACACGCAGACCCCTTTCCCACCTGAATTGCTCCTGAAACCCTGAAAATGGATGGTATAGTCCCATGCAGGGTTGGTTTCCCTTGTCGATTTCACTCTTCCAATCTTTCCCGTTTACCTTCATGCCAAGGATCGCCGATGCCCAAAGAACCTGTCGAAAGAAGTCCCGATCTCAGGCCGCTTGATAACAGAGAAGGTCATAACTGTTTCGGGTGCAGCCCTACTAACTCTTCCGGTCTACATATGAAATTCTTTACTGACGGCAAGGCCCTTTTCTCGTGGTTGACTGTGCCGGACCACCTGTGCGGGTGGGATAACCAGGTTCATGGGGGCATTGTTGCCACAATACTAGATGAAACAATGGGCTGGACCGCCATTCATTTCCTGAAGAAATTCGCCGTCACCAGCACCATGACGGTCGAGTTCCACGAGCCTGTCCACTCTTGCGAGGAAATACGGGTGGAGGGAAGGGTGCTCGAAATCAGGGGGAGACGAATGGTCACGGTGGAGGGCCATCTTTATAAAAGGGAAAATACGCTTTGCGCAAAATGTGTGGGCACGTTCAGGCTGTTCACTGCTGCGGCCATGGCGAGGCTTGGGCGCATGAAGGAAGACTCGATGAAAAAGTTCGACTTTTTGATAGAACCCTGACTCCGAACCTGTTTGAACAGACCGCAGGCGCCATATCCCAATCAGTGTCCATCTGGAAACCCCGGATTGGGCACTTGTAGTTTCCATTCGGAAAGGGCAATTTCCGAATGGAAACTAATCGGCATTCAAAGCTCGAGTCCTACTTTTCACTCTCCCGTCTCGTTACGTTTTTATACGGATAAAATTTGGTAAGCGATGCCGTTTTTTCCTGCGAATTAGTTTCCGAGGCCATCCTATGCCTGATCGACAGGATTTGAAATCGTGAAACTTCTTGATCGCTTTTTTCTTGAAAAGCGCGTAGAATGTGTCTCCGATTCTCGGATTAGCCGAGCAAGGTTTCCACGGACTTTGTTCCGCTCGTGGACCTTTCGTCGGAATGTTCAATGACATCGGCTGTTTAGGCATATCCCCATGGCGCCGGCAATTAACACGTTCAGGATTGGCTCGAATCGGCAAATCAGTGTCAATGCAGTTTCAGCTTGGCATGTGCCGTTTCATGGACTACATGTAGTTCAACGGCGTCTTCTTATTCGTATCTCGAACAATTGAAAAAGGAGGAATTAAGTAATTCAACGCTAAGTCATCCGCAGACATGTGAAAAATACCGCAAAGTCCTCGAGAATGAGGACCCTGGCGGTGCAGGACATCAACGGTTGGATAACGAAGAGTGGAAAAGAGGAGAATATCATGAGTGAAAGAGAAGTAGTGTTTGTTGACGGTGCACGAACAGCATTCGGAACCCTTGGACGTACGCTGAGGAATTTTACTATGGAAGAACTCGGCGGGCTGGCTCTTAAAGGTCTGCTCGATAAAACCGGGATCATGGAGAAGGCGCAGGTGGATGCGGTATTTGCGGGATCGGCGCTTCACGCATCATCAGCGCTGAATCCGGCGCGCTGGGTCGTGCTCGCCGCCGGAATGCCCCTTGAAGTTTCGGCGTCCTATGTAGAGATGCAGTGCGGATCGGCGATTGACAGTATCAACCATGCTGCATGGCGGATCATTGCGAACCAGGCGGACATCATCATTGCCGGTGGTATGGAATCTTATAGCCAGGCAACCGCAAAATTCTCAATGGCAACCGAGCCGTTCAAGCTGATCCCTCCCATGCCGGTCGCGAGGTCCCTTTCGCCCACGAAAGATGCTGCCACCTCGAATATGGGATTGACGGCTGAAGCGTTGCAAAAGATGTACAACATCTCCAGGCAGGAGCAGGATGAATTCGGATACCGCAGCCAGGTGTTGGCGAAAAAAGCTATCGAGGCGGGCTACTTCGTCGATGAGATCGTTCCGGTCATGGTCCCCACAGGGAAAAAGACCCCTCCGCTGGAGTTCAAGGTTGACGAACATCCGCGCGAAACATCGATGGACGCCCTTGCCAAGCTGCCTCCGGCATTTATACCCGATGGGACGGTCACGGCCGGAAATGCATCCGGACGCAATGACGGGGCTGCTTTCGTGCTGATGATGCTCAAAGAAAAGGCGCTTGAACTGGGATACAAGCCGATGGCCAAATGGCTGAGCGGTGGCGATTGCGGTGTCGATCCCAAGATCATGGGAATCGCGCCTGCCTATGCGGTCCCCCAGGCACTGAAGCGCGCCGGCCTTAAAGTTGCCGATATGGAAGTTATGGAATGCAACGAGGCCTTTGCGGCGCAGAATCTGGCGGTTATCAGGGAACTCGAAAAGCAGTCGGGCCAAAAGATCAATATGGAAAAAAATTGGAACCCAAACGGTGGCGCTATTGCATTTGGTCATCCGAACGGTGCTTCGGGGGCCCGTATTTGTCTTTTCACGATGAAAGAGCTTATCCGAAGAGGAGGAAAATACGGCTTTTTTAGCTCCTGCTGCGGAGGCGGACTGGGCGTAGCCACAGTTGTTGAGAATCTTCAGCGTTAGAATCAAGACAAGGAGGAGGCTGAAATGAAGATTGATGAGCTGAAAAATGTGTGTGTTGTTGGTGCCGGAAACATGGGGCACCAAATTGCGCTCCAGTGCGCCCTCAGCGGATACAAGACGGTCGGCACGGACGTGATCCCGGCGGTGCTCGAAAAAGCCGAAAAATTTTGCGATACATATCTGCCGGGCCGCGTCGAGAAGGGAAAGCTGACGGAAGACGCCGCGAAAAAAGCCCGCAGTCTTATCTCTTTTACAGGCGAGCTGAAAGAGGCCGTTAAGGATGCCGACCTGGTTATCGAGGCGGTCCTGGAAAGAATCGATCTGAAGCGGAAAATCTTTGCCGATCTGGATAAATTCGCTCCGGCAAAAGCTATTTTGGCCACTAACAGCTCTTATATTGTCAGTTCGCGTATAGCCGACGTCACCAATCGTCAGCCGCAGGTCTGTAACCTCCATTTCTTCAATCCGGCGCTGGTGATGAAGCTCGTCGAAGTGGTCCAGGGGCCCCATGTCTCGGACGAAACGGCCCAATGCATGATGGACTTCTGCCTGAAAATCAACAAGATACCCGTCCTGGTCAAGAAAGAGGTGGATGGTTTCGTTCTGAACCGTATTATCGCAGCCATTGGGAGAGAAGCCCTATGGATGCTCGAAATGGGCGTGGCTACCTATGAGGACATCGACAATGCCTGTATTTATGGCGCCGGTCATCCCATGGGCCCGTTCCGCATGATGGATCTCACAGGCATCGACCTGGCTTATGACATTCGTATGAGCCATTTTTACGTATCCGGAGATATGGCGGACCTTCCGCCGCCGAGCATCGTGAAGAAGGTTAGCGAAGGCAAGTTCGGTCAGAAGACGAGTGAGGGCTGGTACAGCTACAAAAAATAACTTTCATTAAAGCCCATCGTTGATCACCTTCCGGCTTGCATGAGCCGGGAGGTGCAACTTCCTCAAGATTAGAAAAAATTATCCGGGAGACGGATCATGAGCTATGAACTTATCAAGGTGGAGAAGAAGGGCCATGTGACTACGGTGACGATGAATCGTCCAGAAGTCATGAATTCCATTAGTCCGTTGGTCAGCGTGGAAATGGACAAAGCATTCAATGATTTCGATACTGACCCGGAACAGTGGGTATGCATCGTTACCGGCGCGGGAGAGAAGGCTTTTTCGGCCGGCAATGATCTGAAATTTCAAGCAATGAACGGCCCCGCCAAGATGCGTGAAATCATGCAGGGAGTGAAAGGCGGGTTTGCCGGAATAACCGCGCGGTTTGACTGCTATAAACCTTTTATCGCAGCCGTTAATGGACTGGCTCTGGGAGGTGGGTTTGAAGTTGCTCTTGCCTGCGACATTATTGTAGCCTCCGAAAACGCTTCTTTTGGATTACCCGAACCTCGAGTCGGATTGATCCCCGGCGCCGGCGGCGTGCATCGTCTACCCAGGCAGATTCCATATCACCTGGCCCAGTATATGATCATGACCTCTAAAAGAATCACGGCACAACAGGCCATGCAGTACGGGCTCGTCGCGGAAGTCGTTCCTCTCGCGGAGCTGATTACAACTGCGGAGAAGATGGCTGCGGAAGTTCTCCTTGGCGCCCCTCTGAGCATTCGCGCGGCCAAGGAAGCAACCGTGAAGGGGTTGAACGTTACCTTACAGGAGGCCATATCGACACAGTACCCGGGGCAGAATACCATGTACCAGTCCGAAGATTTCGTCGAGGGTCCCAAGGCCTTTGTCGAAAAGCGGCCTCCCAACTGGAAGGGCAGGTAAGCTCCTTCGCATGCGGGGGGCAGGCATCCGACGATCCCGTTTACGGAAAACTCTCGCAGCGAAGGAACAAGTCAAGATGCCTCAGGTAGTTGAGTCGTTTCAAAGCATACCGCGTACTGCACACACTGCATAGAAAAGGTCCGGGGGATCGCCCCCGGACGTATCGCCTCCTAATACAGTGTCATTGCTTCTTAAGATGGGCCGGTTCACCGTGCACACGGCCTCCGTCGACTACGATTGTCGCTCCCGTAATATAGCTGCCCGCGGCAGATGACAGGAAGACAACTGTCCCGGCAACTTCTTCCGGTTCGCCCAGGCGCATGAGGGCCATCGACTGGACTGCCTTTTCGTTCACCTTCGGGTCTTTCCAGAGGGCTTCGCTGAGGCGTGTTTTGATTATCCCTGGCGCGATGGTGTTCACTCTGATGTTGTATTGTCCCCATTCTTTGGCCATGACCTGCGTGAGCATGATCACTGCAGCCTTGGTGACAGAGTAAACGCCCAGCTCTCCAGCTCTCAGGCCGCCGATAGATGATGTATTTATGATGCATCCTCCGCCCCGCCCCCTCATTATCCTGCCCGCAAGCTGGCTCAGGATAAAGATTCCCTTCACGTTGACATTCATCGTTATATCATAGGTTTTCTCATCCTGGTCCATGATCGGGCCGTAGTAAGGATTGGTCCCTGCGTTGTTCATGAGAATATCGATCCGTCCGAATTCTTTTACGACCCGCTCGATAAGCATCTTCGAGTCTTCGGACTTGGCGTTATGGGCCGCGACAGCAAGGCCTTTCACACCTCTCGACCTGATTTCATCCGCAACCGGCTCGAGATCGGCAATCTTTCGGCTACTGACAGCAACATTGGCCCCGGCATCCGCCAGGGCAAGGGCGCTCGCCCGTCCGATACCGCGGCTTCCCCCTGTAATCAACGCGACTTTTCCTTCACACGAGAACCTTGATAGATCCATGGCACATCCTTTCTTGCGATGAATTTTTCTGCAGGTTATTTAGCCGTCGGTGGACAATTCTTCTTTATGAAACGAACAACGTCTTCTCTCGTCTGGCTGCCCGATCCCCCATAAGTAAACTTTCGAACCTGCGTGTCGTCGCACATGAGTACGGTAAACCTGTTGTTTCCGTCCTGGACGGTGCAGACTGCGCCAAAGCTGATATCGGTGACGCCTTGTTCGATGAGTGCAGTTACGTTGCCACACCCGACTATGCTTGCATTCGAACCTGAACGAAGGAGTTGGTCTTTGAATTGAGCGACAACATGGTTGATCTGCCTCCGATCGGTTACATATTTGATCTGGACGGAATGTGGCATGAGGATTGTCACAGGTTCGTCGGCTAAGCCGGCGCGCTCACAAAAAACCAGGAGAATCGCTAAAATCAGGACAAGACCGGAACGGCCTCTCATATAGGCCCTCCTTTCATGGTCAAGGAAGAATCAAGACGCCTGCTGAATCCTGCTTTCCTTCTTCTTTGGAGGTAGGCAGCAAGGTATCACTTTTCGGCTTCGACATCAATTCCGACGGCTGCCCCTGATTGAATCGGGATGCTAATGGGGGTCTATCTCATGAGACTCGGGATTAACTCAATCCGGATGCGAACGCTCCGGGCCTCGGCCGATCTGATCGTGAGTAAGCATCTCGACTTTGCCGGGGGATGCTTTACTTGCGTATCGGTGCCCCATAGTTCTGAATCTTCTTCTGCATTTCAGGGCTCAATTGCACGACAAGCTCTGCATTGTATGAACCCGTGGGCGTGAATAATCCCGGATTCGAGGATATCTTTGAATTCGCAAAGAAATGATGGGCCGCGACAGCATAGGAACGCGATATCGCAGCCGGCGTCCCTTCTTCGACTGCCGGATCGACATTGGTCGCAAAGATAGAAACCGTATTGTCGCTGTTGCGGACTATCTCGAAAGTGCGAAACTGTTGTGGGAAGTCCCGAAGTGACGCAGTTTCAACCTGCCAGAAGCCGAGTTCCGGACGGTTTGGATCAGGTGATGGAAATGCGGTGACCGTGTTGAAATGGCGATGTCCGGCAATCCAGAGCAGGAGATTCGGATATTCATGAAGCTTGGCGAACAGCGCCGCTTCGGATACATGGGCATTGGACCACCAACTCATGAACGCGCCCGGTTTTTCGACGCCGATCGGTATGTGCGCGGCAATGATCATAAGCTTGCCCTCCGCCTGACCCTTATCAAGCTCGCCGACAAGCCAGTCCCAACGCTGCATGTCCACGGAACCGTGCCACGTGTAGCCGCCCGCAGTTGTGTCTTCATCCCTTTGGGTATCGTCGAGCACGATGAGCTTGACCGGCAGATTAGATTTCGGCTCGAAGCTATATGAGGCGAAGTCCCGGTCGATATTGGCCTGGTTGAAACCGTGACCGACCGGATTGGAGGAGGTATGGAACAATTCGCCCATCCACTCCTTTCGCAAAAGTGGGCGACGGTTCGGATCGGCCACGACCTTGGGGGGGGGTGCGAAGTCGCTGACTGGTCCAGCATCGATAACGTCACCATGGGGCGTCCGGCCGTCGATCGTGCCCATGTAGAAACCGCGGCTACTCATGCCGTCGACGAATATATTTCCCAGGTTGAGGATCTCCTCGCCGGTGTAGGTCTGTCGGAGGTGATCGTCCACAGGGAATGTACCCATCCAGAAATGATCGTGGTTGCCCAGGGCCTGGTACCAGGGGATCGTCTTGTCGAGCCCCGCCGCCTTGAAAGGTTTCTGATAGTCGATGGCATCGGCTCCGGCATGATCCCCGGAACTTGGGGTAATGACCTTACCGTCCAGAATATCGAGATACCATCGCAATTCGTTGTACTGCGTGCTGTTGCAGGCATCGCCCAGAGAGATGCCGAAATCGATCGGATCTTGTCTGTGAAGCGCGTTGATCGTCTGGACGGCCGCGTCGAGAACGTGCGTCGAATACATCATCACCGGAGAGTATGCAGATGATATACCGTCTTTGAGACCAAGATAGATCACTTGCGCAGGAGATTCTTTGTCTGTGATATGGATGTCGCTTATGGTAAAGAACTTCAAGAGTTTTGCAGTGTTAACGGCCGATGCGCCGCTATAGGCAGTCGGCATGATATCGAGCCGCTTGACGGATTCGATACCAGGGCCATAATGCCAGATGCCATAGCCGTATTGCTTGTATTTTGAAATCTCGGAAGGGGAAATCGTACCCGCACCCGAAGGTGGATCAGGGATGACGGTCTTCTGGAGGGTCGTAAAAACATCGGAAGCAATCAGGTTCGACGGCACGGGGAGGTCTCCCCCGGCAGCAAGCGCCTTCTTCATGTTCCAGAGAGTCGAAAACTCCAACCCGAGGACTGCTGCGGAACCAACGCAGAACTTCAAAAAATATCTTCTTACGATGCTCACAAGTACTCCTTTTCAAATCGCTACCGGAAGAAACCACAAAGCCGTCAAACCATACGATTTCCTATCGGCTTTTCCAATCGAACAGACAAGTGATAAGTCAATGAAACTTGGTTTTTATGATTTTGGGACACTCTGATTATCGAGTCTATGGACCCTCGTAACCCGGATTGGGCTGCAGCCCCTTTTTGAAAAAGCGACCGCGCCGTGCATCATTATTTATTGACCGTTGGATGGTCTGCGGGTTAATTTCGAATTACTTCGAAGAGGAGCGTTCGTCTCAGATGCGCGCTGATGAACGGCCTGCGGATATTGGGACTCCGCAATGCTCATGTCTGCGGCAGGGTGCCCGCCTATAGCCGCAGGAGAGGCTCTTGCGCGGTTGATTGTTCCTCTGAAAGAACTTCGATATGAAAAAAGAAAAAATATTCTTCTTTCTGGACTCTCTCGCGGATAACCCCATCTTTTCCGGGATTTGCATAGTATTCTTTATAGCGGACATTGTATTGCTGACATGCATTATTTATGACCGAATCCATCAAAAGGAAGTGACCTCGCTGAGTAGTACCTGTACTGAGCTTACCGAAAAAAGAGATGAATTGAGCGGTTTGCTTGATGGCATGAAATACAATTACGATCAGATGAATGAAAAATTAAACCGCATGGAAGCAAATTTCACGGAGCTCGAACAACAAACCCGGGAAGCACAGGCCGGGCTTAATTTAAAAATATCCTCTTTGACCGCGGACTTGCATACGTGTCAGAACACAAACGTTAACTTCATTTCGGAAATCAAAGAATATGAGACAATGGCCGCCGGCTTGAAAAAAATTTTTGTGGAAAGGCTGGCTTTAGAGCCGATATGGATCAAAAGGGGTGAACCGTACGCCATATCCGAGCTCGATTCTGTCATTATCATTGATGAACCCGGAGCAAATAGTCAATGCCTGGAAGGCTCAACTGCCATTGTCAGTCTTGTGGCTGGAGATGATAAAAAGATCCTTTGTGTCGGGATAGATCGACCTGAGCGCTTTAAACATAAAAACAAGAATTATTCTCTTAATCTGCTGGGAGTTAGAGATAAAGGGCAAAACCGCGAGTACCTCGTCTCAATAATCAAATAGGTGAAACCCAGGTCAGCACTAACGCTAAAATCGAGGCAACCAGCGTTATAAAGGCAGAAATGATGAAAGCGGTCTTGATGACGTGGCTTTCGATCCCGAGGGCATCGATTGTAGCCGCGGCATTTTGCAGCTTGGCGGGAGAAATGACGCTTGCCAGTCCTCCTCCTATGGCGGTAACGGCAGTAACGATCAGGGGATCGACCTTGAGGATCTTCGAAGTCAACAGATGGTACTTTGTAAACATCGCTATCGTTGACGCTTCACTTCCGCTCAGAAAACCGCCGAACAGCCCCAGGTACCCGCTGATGAAAGGATAAAGGGAGCCAAAGACCATGGCCGATCCCTGTGAGAGGACCCAGATCATGTTCCGGGCCGGGTCGACTATCTTCCACGCCGTCCCGAGGTCCTGCGTCCCGGAGTTATTCATAAGAAAGGCAATGGCAAAAAATATGGCGGCCGAAAAAGTCGGCCTCGGAGCACGTCGGGTCCACTTCAAAAGAGTGGCTTGGGCGGCTTTTGCGGAAGGTCTTATGAACAGGGCGGACAGGATTGTGCTGATGAGCACCCAGGTATAGGCGTTCCAGAGCAGCCGCGTTTTGATCGACTGGCCCGGAATCAGGGAGATCGGCATGGCAAGGACATTATAGAGAAGGTCGAACCCTGGTGGATAGAAATTGATAGCAAAGGACGCGATGATCAGGATAATCCATGGCGAAAGCGCCCGTGTCAGGGCCATTTCTTTTTCAACCCTAAGGTCGCTTTGCGTTAAATGGGATCGGTCGATAATCGGTTTGCCCACAAGTTTCAAATAAAGAAGCATAACGAGCATGGTGAAAAAACCTGCTATAACGCCCGTCAGCACTACACCGGAAGCTAAGGCGGGAATGTAGGCCACCGCAATCGCAACCCCGCCGTTTGTCAGACCGGCGATCGTGCATGGTATGAATCCTTCCTTAACGAGGTTGAATTTGCCCACAATCCAGAGCATGCCGAAGCCGATAAGAGTCGAAATTACGGGCAGAAATCTTGCAAAAACCTGGGCCGATTGGACCAGGGATGTGCCCGTCAGGTCTGAGTAAACTACGAGCGGGGCGCCAAGAAGAGCGAATGTGCAAAGGGCATCGAATCCAATGGCCGGAAGTGCGACCGCGACGTAGCTCGAATACCCCAGGGCAATCAGGATGGGAGGCAAAATTGAAACGGGGGTAGCTCCTATGGATACCAGGAGAGTCCCGGCGCCGACGTTGATGAGCATTATCTGTACGGCTCTGTCTCCGGAAGCGAAGGTCTTCACGAAGACGGTGATTCTTTGTAGCGCCCCGGTTGCCTCCATGAAAGATATCTGCAGAATCGAGGTCAGGACCATCAGTGAGACCGGGAAGGATGCGACGATGCCGGCTATCGAAGATCGCAGGCCGACCTCCAGTGAAGTGTTGAAAAACCACCATGCGATAATCAGCGTCAACAGCCATCCCATTACACCGCTCGTATCGGCGGCATATTGTTTTTTGACCATCAGGAATACGATCGCCACAATAGGAAGAAGGGTCAAACCAACGGATAGAATCATCGCAGCGCCTTTTGAGTAAGAGTTATCCCGGTCCCGTTGACGGCAAATTCCTTGTCTTTGGGCCTCTTTCCGGAAGAAGGTCCCGTCTTTGTCATTTTCGGCTTATGGTGAGCGCCAAACGAACGCCGGCCACAATACCCGCTATTGTGCCGAAAAAAAAGGGTTTAATTTCATAAAGCTCTTGACAATTTGTGTCCGATATGCTCTAATCATCATTAAGCCCCAAGAGGTCGGAGTAAGAAGCCCGGTGAAAACGCTCGGCGGAAATACTCAACAGAAAGAAGCAAGCGCAAAGCTTCCTTCGGGGATGTTGAGAAAAGAAGCCGGGATGAACCAGAAATGGTAAAGTTGGGCAACTACAATGGTCACTTGGGGTTCATCCTTTTGGACCTCATGCTTTTCTTTCGCCATGCCTCAATTCGTCCTCCCCGTTTCATTCGAAACGGAACAAACATTGCATAGACTTTGTCCCTAAGGTTTCTGCCTTTGGCGATTTTTTTTACGCGCAGGGGCCCTCCGGCCGGGGCAAAAGACCTTAAGCCGCTGTGCTCCCTGCTTTTTGTTGACGGCAGGATGAGATAAAGATGAGTCGTTCTGAGAAGATTTTCATCATTCAAATGTGCCGGATGGGTGACCTGGTGCAGAGTCTGCCGCTCTTTAAACGGCTGAAGGAAGAAAAGTCCTCCTGTGAAATCACCCTGCTATGCATAAAGGAATCAATAGAAATTATTCAAGGTTCTCCGCTGGTCGACCGGCTCGTTCCTGTACCCTACTCTTATTTTAAGAAGATCTATAACCTGGACAGGCCCTCACGGGAGCTGGATTTTATCCTGAATCTTCCGGAACTCGGCGAGAACTACGATCTTGTTATAAACCTTACCCATGACTCCTCATCCGCTTTGATCTGCAGCGGATTGCGAAGCAAGAAAAAGTCGGGCCGCATTTTCACCGCCCAGGAGGGGGTTTCGCTGCTGGGTGACTGGGGCAAGTACCTTTTTTCAGTTGTAGAAAACAGGACGGAAAATCTTATAAACCTGGTTGACATACACATAGGGATGGGAGGCATACCCCATGAGGCCATGGGCAACTGGCTGCATGTGGGGACGGGTGAAGAAAAAGCAGCCGATGAAATCCTGTGTGCTAACGGATGGAAGCGAAGCGGCAGACTGGTGGCTTTCGAGATGGGTGCAAACAAACTTCACCGCGCATGGCCGGTTGACCGCTTTGCCGAGCTGGGGACCGCTTTAATGCGCCATAAGGAATTGCGAATAGTACTTCTGGGAGGCCCCGGGGAAAGCGCGCTCGGCGAGGAGTTTTTGCGGCAGGCAGGAGTGCCGGCAATTAATCTGATCGGGAAAACCCGTGTCACCGATCTTCCGGCGGTTCTCAAAAAATGCGATCTTCTCATAAGCAACGATACGGGGACTGCCCACGTTGCCTCGGCGGTTGGGACAAGGGTCCTCGGCCTGTATTTTTCCACGGCCTTTTTCGGAGAAACAGCCCCGTTCGGTCCTGGCCATGTCGTTTTGCAGGTCGAAACTCCGTGCTCTCCTTGCATGGGAGGCGGGTGCGAAGAGATTTGGTGCAGGGATTACCTGGTCGTGGAAGCGGTCAAAGGGGCCGCGGAGATGATGCTCCTTGGCCGAAGGGGGGATCGATCCTTGCCAAAACTTCCCAACCTTTCGATCTACGAATCCCGATTCCTTTCCAACGGCACCCTTATCTATGCCCCGGCAACCTCGACCATATCGGAAGGGTACCTGACGGGGTTCATCAACCGGATACTGTGGGAGAGCGCGTTGGGTCTGAGGCATGATGAAGCGTTCATTTCCGGATTGTGGCGTGAATTGATTGTTCTTGAGGCATGCCGGTCTAAGATGGAACAGTATCGAAAGCAGTATGAGTTCCTGAGTAGCCGCTACCATCAGGGTTTAAAATCGCTCTACTCAACTGGGCTGACCGGACGGGGGCCGTTGGCGGGGGAAGCCGCCCAACGGGTCGTCGAAACCCTCAGAGGGAGTGTGGCGGATATTGCCGGCATGGGAAAGTCCCTCATGCACAGTTTCCACAACTACGAAATGATGGATACGGATTGCACGAACTCGTTGGAAGGGGAGTGCGGGCTGATCGGAAAATACAGCAAGCTATACGGCCTGGTTAATTCTTTTGTCAGGATTTTGGGATCATAGAGTCACAGGTCGCGGCAGATCGATCCCAAAAAGCAACTTCGATCTTGCTTCTACATATCTTGATTTAACGTATCTTTGATTTAACAATTGCTATAGTTTTGGATATGTATTAAAATTAAACGGTAATGGCTTATCATACCTCGCTTTTGAAGGTATTTGTTTGCCTGCTGTTTCACACCAAAACCAACGTATATTTGCGCTATCTCCGGGTTTTCGGCTGATCAGAAGCAATCGGATCTAGTTCAAATGGCACAAGGAGAAAAGGAAAGGCATGAACATCTTTGTAGGAAACCTCTCGTTTAAGACCTCAGAAGATGAGATTCAGAAAGAGTTTGAGACTTTTGGCGAAGTAGATTCCGTCAAGATTATCCTGGACCATGAGACTCTCAAATCCAGGGGATTCGGATTTGTCACGATGCCGAACCAGGATCAGGCACTGGCAGCAATCGCGGGGTTAAACGGCAGAGAGATAAACGGATTTACCATTAAAGTGAACGAATCGAGACCGCGAGAACCTGGAGCGCCAAGCCGGCCTCGCACCGGAGGCGGCTATAACCAGGGGGGATCGGGTTTCGGATCCGGTTCCGGATCGTCCGGCGGTGGCTATAACAAAAAATGGATCAGCAGTGTACCCGACAGCAAGGATCTGGATATATACGATACGAAAGGCGGCCGTGGCGGCGGCCCCGATAGAAAGGGCAGAGGCGGTTCCGGCAACGGCTCAGGCGGTCGCTCGGGCAGAGGCAAACGTTCCTACTAAAATTTGCGAATAAATGAAAGTCGGAGACTTTTTCCGGCTTTCATTGGCCTTGGCACGCCACCGCTCGCCCCGGCGGTTCGAATGAAAACGGGAAACTCCACCAGCCCCACTCATCGACCGGGATTACATATTTGGAGTTTTTCCGCTCTGGCCGGTTGTGCAAGACTGCCACAGGCGATCCCCTGTCAGTGATGATAACCGCATGTCCCCTCTTGGCCATTTCAAGATAGTGAGTCAGCCTGTTTTTTAAGTCCCGTATGCCCACCTGCATTGCGCCACCTCCTGTAGCTATTGCAGCAACAAGGTCCCGGAAGTCAAACTAATGAAAAAGCCAAGTAACATCTCTCATGATTTCATGTTCGGTGAAATTAAACTGCCCGATGCCCTTGAGTTCCCATACCTCGCATGTTCCGGTGGACACAAGTTCTATCCATGCACCGTCGCCGGTATCAGCCCGGAACTTTTGCTGGCGAGATAGTTCACGACTTCCGTATCCTGCAGGGGATGTTCTTAATGTTGGGTGTTCCGAATTCTTGACCCAGTTTTTCCATAGAGGTGAGCATATTAAAATTGGATTTTCGCCACTCGAACTGCCCAGCGGCATCGCCTTCCGGGAACCACCAGCCCAATGCGGCGCTCACCACCCGCGGGTGGACGATATCGGTAACCAGTGCCGTTTGCACGATCTCTCCATGCTTCGTAGCGATGGTTACATTGTCGCCGTTGCTGATGCCGCAGGCCGCCGCTGTTTGAGGATGAATTTCGACAATAGGGCAGGGCTCTTTCAGGCGAAGTTTGTCGACCCAACGGTAGGAAGAAAGAAGATAATACCGGCTTTTAGCGCTGATCAGAATCAGTGGATATTCCGGGGCGTCCTGTTCCGGAAGCCCGGTAAATTCGGGCAGTGGTTTCAGCTTGAATTTTTCGGCGGTACTCAATTTCAATTCCACTTTCCCCGTGGGTGTCCTGAAACCCTTCTCCTCATGAAGTTTGAACCGATTCGGGCCTTTCAGCCAGCCTTTGTCCACGAATTCACTGTAGCTAAGGCCGGAAGGCTTGAGCACGTCTTCAAGGAACGCCTCAAAATCATCATGCCAGAACTCGGGGTTGGACACTCTCTTGCCCAGTTCGTTCATTATCTTGATGTCAGGCCAGCATTCCGGAGGGGGATCCACGATTTTCGGACGCGCCAGGACCATGCCGTGTCCCAGACCATAATGGCCGATATCGTTCATCTCATACTGGTGCGCTACCGGGAAGACAATGTCCGCCATGGACGCGGTGGGCGTCATAAAGATCTCGGCCATGGCGACAAAATCCAGACTCTTAAAGGTTTCATAAGTGATGGGGCTATCGGCCCACGCGATCATCGGGTTGGTGCACATACCGTAATATCCCCTGACGGGATAAGGGACCCCCTCGAGTACGGCTTTTCGAAAATGGGCCGGAGGCACCGTCATCAACTTCGGGATGACGCCATGGAAAGCTCCGATCATCTCCTGACGCTTTTGCGGAAGGAAATCGGATCGCACAAATTCACCCAACCCCATGATCGGCGGCTCATGTGCATTTACATTTCCGCCGGGGGCCTCCAAGTTGCCGCAGATGGCCATAAGGCAAACGAGGGAGCGGGTGGCGTCGAAGACATTGACGTCATGTTCGATAGCGTTACCCCATTGGAGCGCGGCAGGACGGGCCGCGGCATAGAGTCTTGCCGCCTTCCTGACCAGGTCGGGGGCAACCCAGGTAATCCCGGAAACTGTCTCGGGGTCATAGGGCCTTACCTGCCGGGCGAGGTCATCAAAACCGTAGGTATATTTTCGAACGAACTCACCATCGTAGAGGGATTCTTCGATGATGACGTGCAGAAAACCCAGGGCCAATGCCTGCGCTGTTCCCGGTCGAAGTTGCAGCCACAGGTCGGCTCTTTGGGCAAGCTCAGTCCTGCGGGGATCGACTACAATCAGCCGGGCGCCGTTTTTAAGCTGCTCCAGCGCGAGGCTGGCGATTTGCCCTTCCTCGGAGGTGGAAAGGACGTTGCTGGCCCACGAGAGGATGAGCTTGGTCGGGTTGTGGAAATCGGCCACGGGATAGAACCCGCATGTGTGAAGACCGGTGATCTCCCTGGGGGCATGGCAAACATCCTGCGATGCAATTACGTTGGGAGAGCCGAAAACATTTGCAAGGCGAATCAGGACGAAATGTTCCAGCCCTTTGGGCATTCCAGCCCCAAAAGCGATTGCTCTGGCGCCGTATTTGTTCTTGATGGTTAAGAGATTGGACGCCGTTTCGTCAAGCGCTTCCTCCCAGGAGATTCGCTGCCATTTTCCTGCACCGCGCTTTCCTGCGCGCCGGAGCGGATAGCGAAGACGATCCGGATGGTTGAGGCGATCGGCTGACGCTCTCCCTTTATAGCAGGTGTAGCCCCTGTTCAGGTAACCTTCCGGGTTTCCCTTGACCTGAACGATGGCATTGGCCTTCAGACCCACCATAAGAGCGCAACCTCCATGGTCCATTCTCGCGCAGTGGGTTTTGACCCACCTGGTTTCTGCCGCCATCGATCAGTCTCCCTTCAATTACCCTTCGGCCCTGTCAAGAATCGGTTATAGAGCCGAATCACGCTTTGACCGGTTAAACTTTCGTTCCGTTTGTTCTTAACTTGTCAACATTAAAGAATAATCTGATTTGCGCACATATTAGCACAACCGTGTCTCATTATTCCAAACTTGTTTGCCTACATGACCGGGTGCGTTGCTGCGGTATAAGAGTCCGGCTAAGCCGATCGAACCGCTTGATCGGCATGTGTTCCTCAAGGGAAAATTGCTGATTGACATGATGGAGTTCGGACTGTAGTTTTAAGTTTTGGTATAAATCTTGCCTTTTAAAAAGCATTGTTCAAACGGTCGTCTATGTCTGTTTTGGGACACTCTGAGATCATGAAAAGATGCGACATTTTTGTAGGGCTGAGACCGCGCTGCGCTCCCAGGGCCATGCCCGCGATTAACTTTTCGAAGCAGTAAGTCACGTCCCTTTGGGACACCCTGAAACCATGAAAAGTTTCTCGTGTGGGCTTGGCAACCCCGGCAGGCGGTCCCACCGCCAACTTTTCGAACCAGTAGTGGAGGTCTAAATGCAAAAAGTGTCTGCTCTAATTTTCCTCACCCTTTTTCTGATTGGCTTTGCCTCTTACGGTCTCGCAGATGAACTGACTCTCAAGGCTTCAGGCGAGGGTCAATGGGCTATCCTCGATGCAAGTGGACAGGAAATCGGGACACTCGCAAAAGTGGGCAAAGGAGATCCCCAAGCCGAAGAAGCAGGAGGTTACAGCATTCTGCCCAAAGGCGGGAGTTACCTCGGGATAGTTAAAAGCAATGGCGATTTGCAACTGCTCTCTCGCCATGTGACTGTCACGCCGGGCGAAGTCCGGCTTTATCTGGACGTGCTGGAGGCGATGAAAACGCTCAAGTAACGCGCTGGTACGCCGCCGTTAGGGAGCCTTCAGGAGTTAATATCTTCGCTGATTTTCCATGCCGCCGCCGCCCCCTCGGTTGTTGCTTCAATTATTCGTCGCGGGGCCACGGCGTCTCCCACGATCACGTGGCGAAAACCTTTTGTCGAGAGCATGTCTTTGAAAGTATTGCGAGATGTCATACCGATCGCAATAATGACCTGCTTGACCGGCTCAAGCTTCATGGATTCGTTATTCGTCGTTAAGATGACCGCTTCCTGTTCAATGCGTTCGAGCTTTGTGCCTAACATCAGCTTGACGCCTGCAGCCCGCAGGCGCTTGTGCAACATCTGACCGCGGGCTGCCTGAGGCAAGACGGGTGAGTTCGGCAGCATCTCCACGACGGTAATATCCTTGACACCTTTTTCCAGAAGGAAATCGGCCGTCTCCATACCGACCAATCCGCCGCCTACGACCACGACATGATCTTTCGGCGGAATTTCTCCGTCCAGGATTTGCCACGCATCACAGACCACGGAAATGCCTGCACCTTCCGCAGAACAGGCGGCTTTATCTGCCCCGATAGCCAGAATGACCGCATCCGGCCGGCTTTTCTCGATCATGGATTCCGTTACTTCCACGCCCGTTCTTATATCGACGCCCTGCTTTTTGCACTTTGCAGTGAGCGTTCGGATATATTTATCGTAGACTTCCTTGTGCGGCGCCATGGCGGCGTAACGAACGTTACCGCCTGTCCTTGATTCACTTTCGTAAAGTGTAACACGATGACCCAGACGCGCCGCCTCGAATGCGGCGGTTAAACCACCCGGCCCTCCCCCTATTACCCATACATCACGCGTGACAGCGGCAGGACCGGCCGGATAGATAAGTTCCTGTCCCGTCTGTGGATTGATTGCGCAGCGAATGGGCTGTTGCTCCATGGAAAGACGCTCGATACAACCCTGGTTGCAGGCCAGGCATTCCAGTGTGTCTTCGGAATGCCCGGATATGGCGTTTTTCAGAAAATCGGGATCGGCCAGATGCTGACGCCCCACCGCGATCATGTCGGCATCGCCGCTGGCGATCACCTCGTCCATTAAGAAAGGGTCCGTATAGCGGCCGACCGAAATGACCGGCACAGTCGCCACTTCCCTGATCTTACGCGCCAGATGGGCATTAAACCCCTGAGCAAATTCGACGGGCGCGCTGGGATTCGGCGTATTGAGATTGACATCCATATTCCCGTGGGTGCCGAAAGAGACATGAATAACATCCACACCGGCGGCGACCAGATCCGGAATGATCGTCTGCATGTCGTCAACGCTATAACCGCCTTTAACGCCTTCTTCACCGGAAATTCGAATGGACACGGGAAAGTCGGGGCCGACCTGTTTGCGTACTTCCCGGGTGCATTCCAGCATAAATCGCGCTCGACCTTTGAAATCGCCGCCGTATTGGTCCCCGCGTTGATTGGACAGCCCTGAGAGAAACTGCATAAGCAGATAGCCGTGCGCGCCGTGGAGTTCAACGGCGTCAAATCCGGCTGCCTTTGCACGCAGGGCCGCGGCGCCGAAAGCGGCTATTGTCTCCTGAATTTCTCCCGGGCTCATTTCGCGCGGTGAACCGAGAAAGCCAAATATGTAACTGGGAATGGCCGAGGCGCCTATGGCCAGTTTCTTCTTTTGCAGCACATAACTCTCCCTGCCGCAATGGTGAAGCTGCAGGGCCACTTTCGCACCCTGGCTATGAACGGCCGCCGCCATGCTGGACAGGCCCGGAATGAATTTGTCGTCCCACGCGCCCAGAGCGCGGGGAGAAACCTGGCCTGCCGGATGAACGGCCGTGATCTCGGTGATGACAAGACCCGCGCCGCTTTGAGCCCGGCGTTTGATATAGGCGATGTTGGCTTCGCTGACGATGCCGCCGTTACTGGCCAGTCCGGTACCCATCGGCGGTATGACAAGCCGGTTGGACAGTTCGAGAGTACCAATTTTAATCGGTTCCAACAAATGCTGCAAAGTGTGCATAGACTTCACTCAATCCAAGTCATTTCAGGCGATGACTGCTTTTAAGCCAGGAATTTTGTCGCGACGCTTTTCAGAATATTGTCCGCATCTTTAACAATCGCCTGGACCAGGTCATTGACCATGGGCATGTCGTTAATTCTCTGGGCAGCTTCGCCGGCCGCCATGAGTGCTTTTTCCTTGTTGCCTTCATAGACAGCTCGAATGGACTCTATCTCAAAGTTGATCAAGGTCATGTCGATAGTAGTGTAGTCATCGGGCGTACCCAGGAAGACGCCGGGAGATTTCATCAGGGTGTTTTTCTGGTGCTCGGTGCTTCTGGGGGTCTTCAGCCACCGGGCCGGTCCGACAAAGCCTCGAGCGACGAGGGTCCCCCGGTCCTGGGCGTCAACGACGCCCTGTTTCCAGATCTGATGAAAATCACTTTCCTGTGTGGCCAGAAACCGGGTGCCCATCTGCGCCCCATCTGCGCCCATGACCAGGGCCGCGACCAGCGTCTTGCCGTCGCAGAATCCGCCTGCGCCGCACACCAGCGTATTTTCATCCGATACTGCATCGACCACCGCAGGCAGCAGAATCATGGAATGGACCGGTTCCCAGGATGTATGGAAGCCACCTTCATGACCCGAGGCGACAATCACGTCCACTCCCGCCTTCTTGCAACGCTGAGCCCCCTTGACGGAAGGCACAACATGCATCCAGGTGAATCCGGCGCCCTTGATCTTGTCCTTCCAGCCAACGGGGTCGCCGGCAGAAGTGAAGATCACTTTAAAGTGTTTCTTAATATCGGGGTTTTCTTCCCGGACCCGGATGGCCGTATCGACCATGATGCCCGCCTGCTCCTTGAGTTCGGCCGAGACCATGACATTGATGCCGAAGATGCCGCCCTTGTCTTTGGTCAGCCGGTAGGTTCTTTTCAAAACCTTCTCCAGCACGGTGGCCATATCGTCATCCCGGTTCGCTTCCCCGGAATCGACAAACGCATTGTAAACCCAAGGTTGGGTTTCCTTGCTGAAAAGACCGCTGGTGGAAAGCAGACCTAAAACGCCAGAATTAGCGGCAGCTACACAAAGATTGTTGTTGCTGAAAGGTCCCATGCCCGCTTGGATGATCGGGTACTTGATGCCGACTTTGTCACAGAGTCTTGATTTGATCATGAGTAAGTACTCCTTAATTTGAGCTAAATGGCCATTGTGAGCGATTAATGCTACTCATCTGATCATGCGGTTTTCAACTTTCATTTTTATATTACGGAACTAATGACACTTTCAACCATTTTGAGTGAAAATTTTCATCAGCCAACTCCTTAAGAGAATATTTTGCGACGCAGGCGTACGATATGGTAGGGGCGGCTTCCAGCCGCGAATTCGACGAGCCCGCGACGAAGGCGACACAATGAGCGTCTGAATGCGGCATCGTATCAGAGGGAGCCCACACGAGCTGGATTGGGAGAAATGACGAGAACGCCTTGGATCTCGTTGAATTCATTTCAGATTTTTGGTTCTCTGTCCGATTGATTATCAGGTGTCTTACTGATTCCTCAGAGAGCCGTGAACGGGGCCGATTGCGGCGCCTTGTCCCGGCTCTCACCATTTTCGCCGGACAGAAAGAAGCAATGATGAAACTTCTCCTCAATTTGCGTCAGTAAGAGGCGTTAACATCGACCCGGTCGAACTGCTCTCCGGATCATGGCGTCCAGTGGCCGTGCATCAGTCCGAGTATCCCTATTATGATGAGATAGATAGCGATCACGTAGTTCAACAGCCTCGGGACGAGCAGGATCAAAATGCCTGCAAGCAAAGCTACCAGAGGCTCGTGCGGTATGTTAGAAAAGTTCATTGCACATTTCCTTTCCAAAGTGAGTGCGATCTTATTATTTGTTAAGCCTGTACTTTGAAAAGTAAACCGGAAACGGGCGAAAGGTTTCCGAGGATGAAAGACTCTCAATAGTGCGCGAGCACTTTTTGAAGCCTTCTGGCCCCCGGAGGCGCTTTTATCCTCCCGGACAGGATATCGGCCGGACTGACGTAGCGGCCGTAGTACCTGGCGTTCGCATCGTCTCTCGTCGCAACGACGGTCCCCTCCAGCGAAATGCCGCCGAAAAGCCCCTGACTGCGGCTATATGTATATACCGCGGCAGTAGGAGTTATTCCGGCCTCGGCCGTACGTCCCACGGGACCTGCCGCCACGCTGACGTCCCCTCCCAATTGGAGGTTCCCTCCCTGAGAGAAAGCCCTTACGGCTTCCGGGGTATTTAGAATGAAAACGAATTCAGTCACCTGGGCCCCGATCTGAAAGCCGAATCCCGCACCGCCGGTCCCGATCGCAGAGGGTCCGCTCCAGCCTTTGCGCGTTCGCGCTATGACAATGCCGCTGCCGCCCCGGCCGCTGAAAATGAATCCCGCTTTGACTACCGTCATGATAGCCAGTCCCTGAGCATCCCTTAATACGTCCCTGGGGATGGATTGCTCCGGAATGTCTTGAAAGCGCTGGATAATGGCGACTGCCTGGTCGACGTCATCCTGCACGTCAGCGTATGTCACCGACGAATAGAATGTTGCTGCCAACGCCAAACACAGGGAAAACAACAAAATCCGCCTCATGGTTTTCTCCTTTGCATATACTCGCTCGGGGCGCTTTCCAGGACCATACCCGAAGGATATCTTCTCCCGGCTTTTCCCTGCGGGTTAAAATCGATACTTTTCGTTAGATCTCGAAAAGTCCACTTCTGTAAATCCAACGTTGAGCTTTACATCGGTATAATAGTATTTTTCAATCAAAACGCCCTTGTCATCATAAAGGACACTTCCTACAGGAAGCATCAACGCCCTGTCAATGTGAAAGACCATATGGCCTGAAGAGTACTGCCTCGCCTCACGTGTATTATACACAGCATCGATAACTATAGCGGGCCTTCCTTCAAAAGGTTCCTCGCCCATCCGGACGATTTGCAATCCCCCGGACTGAAGAGCGCTTTCTATCGTGCGCTTTGATTGCTCGATGGTGAAACCGAAACCTGTATGGGTGATCGGATGGCGATTGCCTTTCATTGCGGTGGGACCGTTCAGGTCAAGCGACAATGTAATCGCCCCGAGGATGCCGCCTCGGTGAGCGATGAGCTTGTCGTCGTACTTCCCCTGGACGTACAGGGCTTCCTGTCCTTTTAGCGGTTCGCCGATCCAATTCATGTAGATTTTTAGCGGCTTTTGGAATTTTAACAGGATCGTCTCTTCCGGCAGGAGGTTTCCTTCAACCCGCTCCTGTTTATGAAAGGTTGCCTGATAATCGTTAACCTTTGCATAACTCGATTCCATTTGGTCCAGGAGGCGGACTATAACATCGCCCGGACTTTCTGCAGCGATAACGGCCGGGCAACCCATGCTTGCGCAAAAGATCAGAAGCAGGAGAACACTCGGTCGAAACCGGATGGCCCTTTTGGCTCCTAGCTTGTCCTTGATCATTGAGTCCCCGCCTTTGCGCAATATGCCGGATTTCCACAGGGCAGGCTGTCGAAACTGAAGACGAAAGCATTCTTGTTCATAGATAAGCGAAATGCAATACTTTTTGCCCCTCATCAAGGGGCGGGCGTCCAGCTCCCGGCCTTTTCACGCGCCATGCTGACTTCCTGTTGAGTCAACTGGGCAGAAATGAGCCGCAATAAATTTTTAGCCTGTGCGTTTCCACGGGAGGCCGCAAGGATCATCCACATGCACGCGGCAACATTGTCGCGGGCAACTCCTTCGCCGTTGAAGTACATCTTTCCATAAAGCTGCTGGGCGTCCGGAAACCCCCGCTCAGCCGCCATCCTAAGCCATCTGGCCGCCTCGGTGAGGCTCTGTCCCATGCATTCGCCACTGTAATACATACGTCCCACGTTATATTGCGCCTGCACATTTCCCTGCTCGGCGGCCTTGCGGTAAAGGCTGAGCGCTTCAAAACAGTTTTTTGACAAATCGTCCTGCCCCCTTTCGTATCTGGCCGCAAGTCTCACCTGCGCGGCAGAATCGCCCGATTCCGCCATTTGCGTATCTTTCTGGATGGCCTGCGATTGGATATTTGCCAATTTTTCCGCAGTTTGTGCATCGGGCTTTGGGGCTGAGAGGGTCTGAAGTTCTCTGAAGTTTGGACTTAACCCCGAGAACCGTTCCACCGGTATCGCGAAACTGACTTCCGGCCTGCCGGTAACCCCTGCGGTCTCGATGCCTATCACTTCCCCCTCGGCGTTTACAACGGGGCTCCCGCTCGACCCATGAAACGAGAGGGCGCTATGCACGATGCATTTTCCCAGATTCGGTACTTGCATGACTGTATTTACATTGCCCTGGCTCACTACCTTATCGACCCCCATAGGGCTGCCTATCACCATGACGGGCTCACCCACGCCGGGCGTCCTGTCAGCCGCAATGAGATACGGCTCCGAACCGTACGAAACATCCGTAAGGGCTTCGACCAAATCCGCTGACTGGTCCTCCGCCAGGATCGATTTAATATTGAATTCTTTTCCATCAGGAGATTTCGCTTTGGCCATCCCCGCTTTTCCAAGAACGTGATAATTGGTGATGAGATGACCGTACTGATTAAAAAAGAAGCCGCTGCCCTGACAAGTAGGCTTTCCGGTTCGATCGAAAACATAGATAATGACGGTGGCGGACTGGACCTTTTTGACCAAATCGGATGCGCCCATATCAGCCTTTGCAGCACATGCCGACAAGATCATAAGAAGAAACACCGATACCATGCAGACTGCGAAATTCTTCATACCATCCACTCCATCGGTCCTCGACAGGTAGTTGCATTCCTGGGCAAAGTCACGCTGCCGTGCTCCGCCCACCCACGTTGAAACTAATATCGTCAGATTACGGAATGGTTATGAGGAAAATAGGGAGGTGTGATAATCGCGATTCGTTACCCATCATGGGAATATTCAATGAAGATGATAGTTTCAATTTAAGCCCGTCGGCTATCGGGAACTTCGCTTCTTCACCGTTCACTGTTCACTCTTCACCGTTCACTGCTTTACTAATCGAGCCTGTTCAAGTTTTCTCCGGAGAGTTCTTCCAAAAATGGACTGATTCCGCTCGGTTTGTTCTGCCGCGTTTTGGCGTAGGAAATGTTGAGATTGTGTGCGGCCCTGGTACAGGCGACATAAAACAGCCTGCGCTCTTCTTCGACGTTGGCGCCCTTAAAATCTCCGTCATCCTCGTCAACCGATCGCCAATGCGGAAGAATGTTCATCTCGCATGCGGCCAGGAAAACCGTATGGAACTCTAGCCCTTTGGCCGAATGGATCGTAGAAAGGCGGACCCCTTTGTCCTCCTCGTCGTCGTCTTCATCTTCGGTGCGAAGGGCGCAGTCTTCGAGGAACTCCTCTATCGTCTCCCTGCCTTCGGCGATGCTCAGAAGCTCTTCTATGTTTTCCATGCGCGATACAAAGCTGCCTTCATCGCCGTCGCCTGCGTAAGTTTCCAGGTATTCGTCATAATGAGTGATGTCGATGACTTCCTGAATGGCCTGCCTGGGCGGCATTTCTTTGATGCGGTCCAAAATGAACAACACCATTCCTATCTCCCCGGCCACTTTCCGAAGGCCGATCTTTTTCTGGATAGCGACAGGACTTTTCTCCATCAAAGAGGCGCCGGGAAGGTCCACGTCCCTTATCTTTTGAATCGATTTCCTGCCAATCCCCCTTTTGGGAACATTGAGTATTCGTTCGAAGGCGACGTCGTCCTTCGGGTTCAACGTACATGCAAGGTAGCTCACCAGGTCCTTGATCTCACGCCGTTCATAGAAGGAGACCCCTCCGACGAGTTTGTAGGGGACCCCGAGCTCATTGAATGCCTTCTCAAAAATCCGGCTGACGAAAGTCGTTCTGTAGAGGACCGCCATCTGCTCGAAGGCGATGCCGTCGTAGCGGTAGGAGCGGCATTTTTCGGCAACCCACCTGGCCTCCAAATAGGAATTATCGAAACCTCTCAGCGAGGGCAGCTTGCCTGGCTTGGTGCTGAAGCATTTCTTGGTCATTTCTTCATTGTTGAAGCTTATAATCTCATTGCCCAGTTCCACAATCGGGGTGGTGGAGCGGTAGTTTTGTTCGAGCAGAAAAACCTTTGTCCCCTCGTATTCAGACGGAAAGCGGACAAAATAGCTCGGCTCGGCCCCTCTGAAACTGTAGATGGACTGTGAAAAATCGCCCACCACCGTGATGTTGCCGTTGTTTACCAGGAGCTTGATTATGGCGTTCTGGATGGAATTGGAATCCTGGTGTTCGTCGAGAAGAATATACTGGAACAACTCCTGGTACCGGACTCGAATTTGAGGCCCGTTAGCGAGCAGACTGTGGGCGTGGAGCAGGATATCGTCAAAGTCCATGGCGTTCGACTCTTTGAGTCTCCGGTTGTAGTGCTCGAAGATCAAGTCGAGTTTTCTGAACTGTTTGACAGAATGGATATAAGCATCCGGTTTCAGAGAATTTTTGGCCCTGCCGATATGTGCCCTGATTGCTCTGGCAAACTTGCCTTCAATACCGAAGCTGTTCTCCAGGACATTTTTTATCAGCCCGATCTGATCGGTGCCGTCATAGATTGTTATCGGGTTCTTGAAGCCTATTTCCGCCGGATGTGCTTTCAGGATCTGGAGCATCGAGGAATGAAACGTCCTCACCCAGGGAAAATCCTTGATCCATCGCCCCGTCGAATTTGTGAGCCTGTCTTTCAACTCGTTTGCCGCCTTGTTCGTAAAAGTGATGCAAAGGATTCGCGTTGGATCGTAGCCTCCCTTGAGCAAGTGCTCGAACTTGGCAACGATTGTTGAAGTCTTACCCGCCCCCGCGCCGGAACAAATAAGGGCAGGTCCGTCCAAATACTCGACTGCTGCTGTTTGAGCTTCTGATAATGACGGCAAATCTGAACCTCCGAAAGTCTAACTTTATAAGGAATTGAATCAAAAATACTGTGATGGGTCAACACCCCTGGTTCGCGCTCTTTATCCCAGATTTGCGAAATTTACCAGCCGGAAGAAAGGGCAAAAATCAACGTCTATGCAACTCGACAATTCAATCTTTGGCGTCTTGCATGTATACTGGCCTCCTTGCCGTTTCGTTCGTGTTTTCACATCCATTCGCCTGAAGAAAAGGAGCTACACATCATGCAATACGATCTTACCGAAGAACAACGCATGCTGCAGAATATGGCTCGGCGTCTGGCCAGGGAAAAGGTTGCCCCGGGGGCCGCTCAGCGGGATGAAGAGGCTAAATTCGACTGGTCCATGGTGGAGCTTCTGAGGGAAAACGGGTTGGTCGGGATTGACTTCCCGGAAGCCTACGGCGGTTCGGGGGCCGGGGTCCTTGCAATGGCCATCGTTGTCGAGGAGCTATGCAAGGTGGATGCGGCCTGCGGCATCATCATCACCGACCAGGAACTGGCGAGCCTTCCTATCATGCTGGCCGGAAACGAAGCCCAAAAGCAAAAATATCTGCCGGGGCTTGCTTCCGGCGAGCACCTTGGCGCATTCGCTCTTACCGAGCCGGCGGCAGGTTCGGATGTGGCGCGGTTGCGCTGCCGGGCAAGGCGTGATGGCGACTTTTACATCCTCAACGGGAGCAAGACCTTCATCACCAACGGGGGCGTAGCCGACGTGGTAACCACTTACGCTGTGGTGGACCCGGACAAACCGATGCACAAAAATGCCGGGGTGTTCATCGTGGAAAAGGGTACGCCGGGTTTTTCGGTGGGCAAGAAGGAGAACAAGATGGGCATCCGCTGGTCGGATACCGTCGAGCTGGTCTACGAGGATTGCCGGGTGCCGGCTGAAAATCTCCTGATGAAGGAAGGCGACGGTTTCGCGGTAATGATGCAAACTCTTAATCTCGCCCGCCTGGGCGTGGCCGCCCAAGCCCTGGGAATAGCAGCCGGAGCGCTGGAATACGCCACCGCCTACGCCAAGGAACGGGAATCTTTCGGCAAGCCTATAATCCAGCACCAGGGGATCGGCTTCAAGCTGGCGGACATGGCCATGCGCACCGAAGCAGCCCGCCAGTTGCTATACAAAGCCTGCGCGATGTACCAGGAGCTTCCAAAAGACATGACGCGCATCAGCCCGGAATACATCCGTATCGCGTCCATGGCCAAATGCCTGTGCGCCGACGTGGCCATGTGGGTCAGCACCGAGGCCGTTCAGGTGCTCGGCGGCTATGGTTACGTCAAGGAATACCCTGTAGAGCGCATGATGCGCGATGCCAAAATCACCCAAATCTATGAAGGTAGCAACGAGATCCAGCGAATGGTGATCGTCAATACGCTGTAAAAAACCTCAGGAGAGCTTTGGGGAGCCCAATTTTGGAACGGATGGGCAGAGGCATATTTTTGCTGCAAGTTTAATGGTCCTCCTCATTGAAAGACTACTACTTGGCGGATTGCATCGGGGGGCATTCCGCCAAGTGCGTCTTCAGGTCGGTCTTCCAGGATCAGCGCTATTGCTTCGGCCAAATTGTGAAGAGTTGCAGGGATAGTGCGACCCTGGCCGTTGGCTCCGGGCATTTCAGGGCAATAGGCGGCATACCGGTTCTCATCTCTTTCGATGATTGCCGTGAATTCATTACGCATGCTTGGGATCTCCTCGGCATCACTGCCTCATTCGCCGAACATAAAAAACTTCACAAGTTCCATCTCGGGTGGATTTTGCCCCGAAAACGGACGCATTTCCAATTCATAGTCCCGTAAAATGGGAATAAGGTAGGATTCGGCAAGAGACAGCCTCTCTGCGTCGGGCAGAGACCTCCGGACCCAGTCCATTACTGCGGTTTGGACGGCACCCGGGCTCACAAGCGGGAATACCTTCGGCCAGTCCGAACGAGAAAGGGGCTCAGCCGCCCATCTGCCCGAAGTCAGGAAGTTGGCCGCTGCAGTGATGACCAACACGCCAATGGTAATATCTTCAGGCGCCCGTACCTGGCCCTCGGTCCAAAGCCTTGGGCCTGGGCCGGGCATCTTTGTATGGGCCCTCAGCAACTGATAGATGTCTCCTGCGGCCTCGATTACGTCCACGATGTGACCGGCCCTCGCGAGGTCCTGAGGGGTCTTGAAAAATTCGTATGACGGGGGGGTGCTCGAGGCATTCGCGCCAGGTTCGCCCTTCATTATCCTCGGGGTCCTTGCCAACAGCTCCTCGGCAGCGTCCAACCATTCTTCGTCAAGGCACTTTATGCCTGTCCCGCATTGCTTGAGCCAGCCGTTCTGAACGGTCTCCCGGAGACGACCCCTGACTCTTGAGACCTGGGCCTGCGCGAGTCTGAAAAGATGCTCCAGGAAGTTGTTGCGTAAAATCTCGCCGGCCTTTTCCGTGTTGGACCCGGAGCGCAGTTCCAGCCCCAGGTTGACGTAAGCAAGCGATTTTTCGACTGCCTGGCGCAGTGCCCCTGCATTGTCCGGAGAAAGCTGGTCGGCAACGATGACCTTGTTCGCAAGAGCTGCCATCTCGACCTGGAGCGTTTCAACCTGGTTCGGATCTTCGATACGGCCAAGCGCTCGGGTCAACAGATCACCCTCGGGAAGAAGGGCAAGAGCAAAAGCAGGAATGGACTGGTCCTCTGCTTTTTCAGCCGGTTTCTTGACCGGAAATTCATCCGGCCTGATTGACCTGTAGATTTCCAGCGCATCGTAATAATCGGGAATTGCATGGTCCTCCAGTCTGGCGCGATGAAAGCGGTAAGCGCCTTCCTCCACTTCCGCGGCGGTTGTATAAATGACGCTGTTCAAAAGCTGTTTGAAAAAACCGTAGTTCGTTTCGAAAATCACAGTGAGCAAATGCTCTAACAGGTCATCGTACTGTGGATATCTGGATTCCCAGAAATAAAAGTTGTCAAGCGTTTTGGGCGGCAGTTGGTCAACCGCCTCGAGCAGATCGATATCCTCGGGGGCCGTCTCGACCGTGATCCATTGCTTAAAAAGAGACACCAGCAGTTCGAAATCGGCATTTGAGAGCCATTCGTACAGCTTGGGGCCGCCTGCTCGCCGGAGCCGTTCGATCCAGACCAGCGCCTTCGCGGGTTCCAGGCTGTCCCTGCGCCACCACTCGATGTCGAAAAGGTGATTGATTTGTTCGAGGCTGCCCAGGGCAAGAAGAGGCAAAGAATCGTCTGCGCCGATTTCCTGTACCGTGTGGAAAAAGTCGTTTGCATCCAGCGCCGCAACCGCAGCTTCAGCATCGGGCCTTTCAACGATCAGCTCCAACCGCTTCTTGGCCGGGAGGCCCATCACTTCCTGCGCCAACTGCGCAGGCTTTAATTTTTTCAGGCGTCTTTCGTTCATTTCGAGGATATCAGCGGGCATTCGACGCTCCTTACTGGGATCGGAAATCGGATCAGAAAGCGGGAAAGCCTCTGCCTGCCGGCTTTGACCTCGGACATCCCGTATCTGAATAGTGTACACTAAAAAGTTATATAGACAACTCTACCGGTAGTCTAGACATTATGGCTTTTCTTGTTCATAGGTCTTTGGAAGGGAAGGGAGCTGTGCTGTCATTTTCTTCGTGGATCTGTCGTAAGGCTTCTCCAAGGAGGGTGCGGTTTGGCGGTGAGAGTAGAAGGTGAACGGTTTCCTTCAAATTCCGATAATCTTCAAGGGATATCAGGACAGCCTTCTCGGTGGATTCTTTGTGCACGATAATCACAGGTTCCGAGGTCTCGCACACTGTACGAATCAAGGTGCGCAAATTCTTCTTGGCGTCCGAAAAGGTGACTGCTTTCATTGTTAAACCTCTTCAAGCGCGTTGATGACGAATACAGTTGACTCACCATCAACGCCCAAGGGCTGATCGTTCTGAAGTTTCCCGGCGGTTAAAGCCCCGCCTTTTCCGCCGATATTGAAGCAACAACGCCGGGCCGCCCGCCGCGGCCATCAGACCCCATGGCCCCAGGGCAGGGGCTGAGACCGTTTGGGCCGGTGTGACAGTGTTCGATTGAGTCGATCCAGAACTGGTGCCGGAAGCGTTTGTGGCGGTGACGGTGAAATAATAGGAGACGCCGTCGGTAAGCCCAGTGACGACGATCGGGCTTGAGGCGCCCGTTGCGGTGGCAGCCACAGTACCATTGCTGAGATAAGCGGTCACAGTGTATGAAGTGATGGCGCTGCCGCCGTTGATTGTCGGAGGGATAAAGCTCACCGTTGCCTGCCCGTTTCCGGCAGTCGCCGTTACGCCGGTCGGAGCGCCGGGAGGGCCAATCGCATTAAATGTGGCTGTTGCCATGTGCGCGGCACTCATTGTAACCGTGCATGGTCCTGCTCCGCTGCACGCGCCTGACCAGCCCGAGAAATATGAATTGCTGCCCGGTGTTGCGGTCAACGTCACATGCGTCCCGCTGCTGTATGGAGCGACACAGGTAGTGCCGCAGGATATGCCGGACGGACTGCTTGTGACACTGCCACTGACACCATTGCCGGCATTTGTCACCGTCACCGTAAGGCCAAACGTTCCTGTAAGCGCTTGCATGGCATTAACTAACGCATTGGCGTCTACCGAACCCAGACCCGTAACAGGGCTATAGCCTGCCCCGCAACTGTATCCTGTCTGTCCGGGGACACTATTATTGCCTGAAGTTATGTTGTGGAATACCGTGGCGCCTCCTGAGCCATACTGGGCATTGCCGATCTGGTAGAGAAACCCGTTGGCGTTTCCCTGAGTCTTGCCTGTGTCCTGTACGACAAGCGCCATAAGTCCGGCAAAGGAAGGAGAGGCTGCCGAAGTGCCCCACACATAGTACAATAGGCCATTAGACTGCACGAGATATGCATCATGGCCGGCTGCGCTAAGCGCGACATCGGGGACCCAACGATAACTCGCCGCAGGGACCCCTGGCGCCACCTGCCATGACGGTTTGGGGTATCCGGTTGCCGGCTGGTGCCTTGGATATAATGATGCTGATGAAACGCCGCCGCCGGTAGACCACAGGTAGGAACCGCCTTGCATAGTGCCGCTTTCGTTCCAGGCCGTTTCCGGTATGTAGCCTATGGCGGAAGTGTCTCCCGGAGGGCCGTTTGTCGTGTTCCAATAGCTCCCGGATCTTTCGTTGAACTCTGTCCCCCCCACGGCTACGTTGTAAGGTGTTGAAGCCAGTCCGTTGACCCCGAGTCCCCCCGTGGCGGTCGTCTCATCGGCAGCGTCGCAGCCGGCGGCGCCCGAATCGCCGGAAGCAACGAACGATGTGATCCCCTGGGAGGCGGCTTGACTCCACAGACTATTGTAAAAGGAATTTTCAGCCGATCCCAAAGCCGCTTCGCAGGCGCCGTAGCTCGTGCTCATCACCGGCGCCAGGTTATTGTTCACGATATACTGGGCGGAGAGGTCCACGTTTGCCGAGGTAACGAATAAAATAGTGGCATTTGGCGCCACTGCGCCCGACCATTCCACGTCAAGGTTGGCTTCAATGTCGTCTGCAGCCACATCACCGGGGTCCTGGCCGTTCACTATTATCTGGGGAGGATTTACAGGCAGGCCCATCACGCTTCTAAAAGTCGCCCAGTCGGAGACGGCTGACGACGGATGTGTCTGGGCCACTATGGCGATCTTTTGGCCGGTGCCGTTGAGTCCGGCGTTGTAGAGTGCATTGACGTCGTAGATTATGGCAAAGTCTCCAGGCGACAGGGAATGAGTTGAACCTGAGGTGTCATCAGGCTGGACGGGACGTGCCCCGCTAATCATCGGCTTGGGCCTGAAGTCATGCAGAGAGACGATGCCTGCAACCAAATCCGACAACCCTCGAGGGATGGAGGGGTCTCTATCGTTTGCGTGATGAAGCCGGCCGCTGACATAATAATCGCGGATTTTGGTATGAAATGCATTCTCCACAGCAGCCACCGGACCTGAGAAATTTATCCACTGGCGCCCCTTGGCGACCTCATCGACAACGAAGCCGTTTGAAACGAGCCAACCGGTTATCGCATCGATATCTTCGGGAGACGGTCCAAACCGCGAGCCGAATTCTTCCGGAGTAAGCCACTGGTGATAGTTGGGGGAAGCGGGATCATGGAGTTGGGCAAGGGTCCCGGCCAGTTCGGCTTGCCTGGCGTCACTCAAACGCAAAGTGAGTATCATCCTGTTCAGTTGCAGGGACGGGTCCGTCGCCCCCACGTCGAATTCGGGGCGGGCAAGCGGATAAACATTTCCACCCAACACGACGGTGTCATTGTTGTCGATGATACGGGAAGAGAGCGCCGGGGAAGACGACGCAGTTAACAACATCGCCACGCCTGCAATTATAGCGATGCTCACGAAGGACCCGATAAATATGCGTTTCACTTTTCCGACTCCGACGATGCTTTGGGCAGAGCGATGTGAGTATTTGGCCGACTGGTTTGTATGGGTAGCAGGACTGAATTACCGGTTCGTGCCGGAAGGGTGACATTTTGGTTAACGAGGTAAAGATTGGTAACGACACGCTCCTGCGTCGCGAGTGAACAGTGAAGGGTGCACGCTCCTGCGTCGCGAGTGAACAGTGAAGAGTGAAGTAAAGGGTAAAGGGCTGGGAGGCTGCCTGAGAACGGCTTCGGAACCCTCAGTTCGTCATTTCTGCATGTCTTAAGTGGGAATCCTGGTATAAAGGCGTGAACATGGCCTTACCCGCGAATTACGCCCGGCATTATAGACTCACGAGCGTTTTGTTTTAACCCTTCACCCTTCACTCATCACCGCTTCATTCTGGCTTCACGGCCCTCATCACCCTTCACTCTTCACCCTTCACCGCTTTTTTCCACCCGGCATGGTACATACCGGTGCATTGGCGTGCCGAGATGGTCCCTGTTGGTGTTTTTTGTCAAGCGGTTTACGTTTGCCCCGAAGGCCTTGCCCTCATATACCAGTCCAAATCCGTGTGGAATCGTGACCTGACCCTTGCATGCAGTTCCTGTAACTTCCAGTTCGACCAGTTCCGAGCCGGCCTCGGTCGTTATCCGCACACTCTGGCCGTCCACCAGCTTAAGGGCGTCGGCATCCGCCGGATGCATCGTGAGGGTGCAGGCCCTTTTACCCTCGTTCCAGGCCGGGTTTCTCATCAGAGTGTTCGCATTAACGGAGATGTGACGCCCGGCCATGAGGATCAGCGGAAAAGCGGGGTCAAGTTTGAGAGACTTTTCTTCACGTTCCGCGTCAAGTCCCCTGATAGTGTCCAAAAGCTCGGGGATGTGCATGCAGATCCTGCTGTCTTCTGTCCGGAGGTGCTCCAGATTGTGTTCCGGGTCGATCCGGCCGATCCAGATTCCTTCCGGATGGTCGATGATCTTCTGGAAGAGTTCCTCGGCCAGCCCCGGCCCCGGTTTATGTCCGGCACGAGCGGCGTTCTCGTGGAAGGATTTGGGCGCAGCTTGAAGTATGCCCCATAACGCTGCCAGGTGGACGGACCCCATCGCCTTGCCCAGTGTTTTCCCAATGATGAAAGGCATCATCCTCATGGCGTTCGGCTCCCTCGCGACATATTCGAAAAGGGCCTTGCCATACTCAGTCCGGCCGGCCTCTGCGGCCTTATAGAGGCCTTCAGGGATAGGCGGGATCAGCCCAAGCCGGTCCGCCAGCCGCAAATCGATTTCCCCGGCCTCCAGGGGTTCACCCTCAGGCTCCACGATGGGCCTTCTCATTTGAAAAAAGATGCCGGGAAAAGTTGAGCCAAAAAACGTTCCGTCCCATGACTCATAGGCGGTCCGTGCCGGAAGCACGTAGTGGGACAAAACGGCCGTTTCAGTCATGGCAATCTCGGTGGTAACAAGAAGATCGAGCCTTTTGAAGGCTTGTTCGTAAGTAGTAGTGTCCGCATAAGAGCGCAGGGGGTTTGAGCCCGTAACCATCACCGCGCGCAGTCGCTCGGGATGATCGGACAGGATCTCCTCCGGCATGGCATTGGGCGGATAAGTCCCTGAGACCGGAAAAAAGTCAGTGGCCGGGGTCCGCCATGTTCTGAGGTCCCTTTCGTCCGAATGAGATGCCATCGGCATTATGTGGCCGGGAAAAATGACGCCTCCCTTGACGCCGATCCTGCCGCAGAGCGCCTGAAAAATCACGGCAAGATAAGACGCCGTTGCGCTGTGGCGGTTCATCATCAATCCCAGGTCGTAGCGCAAACAGGAATTGCGGGTGGCAAAAAGGCGGCAGACCTCACGGACACGGTCGAAATCGAGATGACAGGCGCCAACTGCCGCACGCGCATCGAAATTCTCGAAGAGCGATTTCACCAGATCAAACGCAGAAGTCTTTTCCTCTACGTAGGCTTTGTTTTCCCAGCCCTCATCGAGAACGATGGCGATCATGGCTTTCAGCAGCAGCGCGTCCGTGCCGGGACGGATTGGAAGGTGGATGTCGGCTATCCGGGCCGTCTCTGAGACGCGTGGGTCCACAACTATCAGAAGCTTGCCGGGGTCTTTGGAAATTCGTTGAAGGTGCCTCGGGGCCTGAGGAATCTGGTGGCTCTGCATGCCGTTCCAACCGATCGAGAGGAGAAGGTCGGTATTATCGATGTCAGGGACCGGGTGGATATACTGGCGGCCGAAGGTGCGGCCGTGGACCCAAAACATCCCGGAAAATTCCTGGGCGAGAGCGCTGTAGTGATATTTGGAACCCAATGCCTTGAGGAGACGCACGCCGAATGCCGCCTCAAAATGACAGCCAAGTCCGCCTCCGCCCATGAATGCAAAGGAACGCGGGCCGTGCAGTCCGATAATCTCCTTTAGTCTTCCCGCGATTTCATCAATTGCCTGGTCCCATGTGACCCTCTCAAATCGGTCTCCCACCCGCTTAAGGGGATATTTCAGCCGGTCTGCATGATGCTGGTGCCAGGCGATGTTAAGGCCTTTTCTGCAGGCGTAGCCCTCGCTTCGAACATTTGACTTATCCGGCCTGGCCTTGACCATGCGGTTGTTTTCAACCTCCACCTCCAGACCGCAATTTTGAGCGCAAAGGACACATCCGGTTTTGTAGCTTTTTCCCATAGATCCCCCCTCTCCGGCGGCACATCGGCCGGTTGCATCGAGTTTCTACGTTTCCCTCTCCTGCGGGGAGAGGGCCGGGGTGAAAACTAAGCGTAATTTCGCAATCGTCTCATGCAAAAACCGCCTTTCCTCCTCGCTAAGGTCCCGCAGGAACTCCTGATTGGCTTCCTCGATCAGCCTTGCAGCTTCAGCGCCTATAGCTTTTCCCTTCTCCGTCAGATGAATCCGAATAGACCGGCGGTCCTCGGTATTGCTGCGGCGCTCGATAAGCTGCGCCGCTTCCAGGCGGTCTATAATCCCTGTCAAGGTCGCGCTGTCCAGCTCAGTCTTCTTTCCAAGCTCACCGGCCGTTATCCGGTCCTGTTCATCGAGAAAGCCGAGCACCATCGCCTGCACAGGCGTTATATTGATTCCGGCCACCTTCTGACCCAGGAATTTCCCCGCCAGTTGATTGGCCTTTGCAAGCTGGAAAAAGATGCACTTGTCTGAATTCATGAATCCTCCGGGCATTAGCCTTGTATGCAATATACTTGTATACGAGCATATTGTATACCAGCCAGTTCGCTTGTCAAATAATTCTTTCTAGTATGAATCCTTCCTGAAATGGCGGTCCTTTACATGGGTGCGGGCGGGGTGGTATTATGGAGCCAATCGTATCCCCGCTGTAAATCCGGACCTCATCCTGTCTCCAAAAGTTCTTGCTGGGCGTGTTCAGTTCTCAGGTTCCCTGCAGAAATCCTCATCGCCTTGCCTGCCGTTTGACGATTCAGGGCAAGGGCTGCATGGCATGTTTTGCCAATCATCTGCATTATCAAAGGAGGATGGAGATGGATAGTTGGAGACAATTGAGCGAAGCAGAGCAGGCCAGGTATCATACGATCGACAGTGACAACCTCGAGTTCATCATGAACCGGTACAACCGGATTAACCGGTGGGTTATCGCGGATATGCTGCGGCGCAGCCGGTACCGTTTTCCTGATAAGCCTGCGCTCATTTTCGGTAATGACACCCTCACGTACAGCGCCCTTGATGACGACTGCAACAGGGTTGCAAACAGTCTGCTGGAACTGGGCGTCGAACGCTACGACCGGGTGGCCATTCTTGCACACAACACCATCCACCATGTCCTGACGTGGTTTGGCTGTTGCAAAGCCGGTGCAATTTACCTGGCGGTCAATTATCTGCTGCGGGGCCGGGACATCGCTTACTGTATAAATCATTCCGAGAGCAAGGTATTCATCGTGGAAGACGCTCTTTACGATTCGGTCAAAGATGTCCTGGCCGAAATGCCTACGGTAAAGACCCTGATCTGGTCCAACCAGGGCAGCGGCAAACCTGCGGCCAACAAGCGGTTTCTGGATTTCGACGCCTGGTATCGGAATTGCTCTCCTCAAGAGCCCGATACTATCCTGCACATCGAAGATCCCTGCCAGATGACATACACCAGCGGCACGGAATCACTGCCAAAGGGGGTGATCCTGGGCAATCAGGCCCTGATGGCCCAGTATATGGGGGCCATTGTGGACGGCCAGTACGAAGAGGATGACATCAACGTCAACGCGCTTCCCATATATCACTGCGCGCAGCGTGACGTATTCATGAATCCCATCTTCTGGCTGGGGGGCACCAACGTGCTCATGGCGCCGGATGTCGGCCGGATACTCAAGGCAATTGCCGAATTTCGGGCTACCATGTTCTTTGCCCCGCCCACCGTGTGGATCGGCATGTTGAGACATCCCGATTTCGCAAAGTTCGACCTTAGCAGCCTGAAAAAATGCTATTACGGAGCGTCCATCATGCCTGTGGAGATCCTTAAGGAAATCCTGGCAAAATTTCCCGGAAACAAAATCTATAATTATTACGGGCAGACGGAACTGGCCCCTTACCATACGATCCTCAAGGCCAAAGATGCCCTTAACAAGCTCGGTTCTGCCGGCATGGGCGGCCTGAACATGGAAAGCCGGCTGGAGGATGAACTGGGAACGGCCGTCGATGCGGTCGGCTGCCCGGGTGAGATTTGCGGCAAAGGGGCGCATGCAATGATCATGTACTTCAAGGACCCGAATAAGACTGAAGAAGCTATGCGCGGCGGCTGGTTTCATTCCGGGGACGTGGGCGTTCTCGACGAGGACCGCTATATCCAGGTGGTGGACCGCAAGAAGGACATGATCAAAACGGGCGGGGAGAATGTCTCCACGCGCGAAGTGGAGGAAGTGATCTACCAGGATTATCGGGTCCAGGAGGTGGCGGTGATCGGCTTGAACCATCCCAAATGGGTGGAAGCCGTGGTTGCCGTGGTGGTCCCCAAAGCCGGCCAGACGATTCAGGAAGAGGAGATCGTCGCTCTTTGCAGAAGGGAACTTGCGCCATTCAAAATCCCCAAAGCGGTGCTTTTCTGCGACGAGTTGCCCAAGACCCCCAGCGGCAAGATCCTCAAAAGGGATATGCGCGGGGCCTATCGGGACCTTTTCGCCTGAGGTGAATAGCGCTTCATACTACAATCAGTTATTTTCTTGTTTTTTTAACAAAATTTTGGACTCCCGCTGTCTTCGTGCGCTGGTGCACAAAGGACACTTTTCACGCCCCATTGGGACACCCTGAAACCATGGAAAGTTCCTCGTGTGTGCTTGGCAACCCCGGCAGGCGGTCCCACCGCCAGCAGCCCTTCGTGTGCGAGCATGGGATTAGAGCCTGCCCCGGAAGTGGCCTTGATCCGGGGTTCGAAAAGTCACGATGGATCGGGCTGTTACGATCTTTTCATTTCCCTTCGCGGTTCTTCGTGCGCTCCGTGGTGATAAAAATCATACCTGTGGCGCGAACAGCAGTCCGGAAACAATGGCAGACTAACTGCTTGGAAGTTTTTTGGTTGCGGCTCTGCTGCTCCAAGTAAGTAGTTTCAGTTGGCTCCTTGCCGGAGGGCAGGGGAAGCATTTCGAGAGAGCCGGCGAAGCAGCGCGGGCCATTGGGGAAGGGGCCATCGGGAGGGCGGTGCGACCAGACCGCACATTTTGTGGGCAACAGGGCCGAGCCGTCACCAGGAAGTCGCGCCGCGTCACGGTCTAGCCGCACAGGCGCCACGCGGTTGAGGTTGCACCCTTCCGGCACAACCACAACGGGCCTAAAAGGTCTCGCGCGATAAGCGGCACACGGTCAGCGGACGGAAAAGTTAAAAGGGGCATAAAAGATGACTACTCCAAAGCTCACCAAAGAACAGCGGGACACTTTTCCAACCCCTTTTCGATCACCTCAAAGCTGAATTGGAACGGTTATCTGGAGGCGACAACAATCTGCTTTGGGCACTAAGGCGTAAGTTGACGAAGGAGCTTGGTTATCTTGAGCGAGGAAAGCCGACATCTCGCTATAAGTTGAGAGACCAAAAGTGGAAACAGCAAAGAGGTATTTGTGCAATTTGCAATGATCCCAACAATCTATTACCCGAGAAGAACTCGGAGTTAGATAGAATTGATGCTGTCCTCGGCTACACGGTAGAAAATGCACGATTGATTCATCAGGAGTGTCATATCCAGGAACAGAAGAAGAAAGGCTATACGTGAAATAAATCTGCTAAGTTAAATAACTGCACAAAATGTTTAGGGGGGAATATGCCAAACGAGGGTAGGGGCCAAAGGCAGCCGCTCACAAAAGCGATAGAGATTAAAGTCACAGTAGAAACTAAAATCATTTCTATTAATGATGCGTTAAAGCAGCCGGATGCTGAGTACCGTTGTCCTGTATGCGGTAAGCCCGTTATTCCGTTCAAACAGAGCGTCAAGGGAGCGGTAGCCCATTTTGAACACAAAGGTCAGAGCTGTCAGGTTGATCATTTTTCGTTGCCATAAAAAAACTGGCCTTCATTACGTACAGTGTTGTAAATTGTCCAGTTATCGACCCCACTAAAGCAAAAGGCAGAGTTAACCCTCTGCCTTTTTAATTCCAATTATGAAGAGGTTTCAACTAGGTTTTAATCTTCCGCTTGTACGCAACAAGCCCAGCTAGACCGGCAACCAAAAGGAGCATGGTGACGGGTGTTAGCGCGGGAACCGGAGCCGCTGAAGAAGGCGGTGAAGAAGGATTCGTCAACGTCCATGCGCCGGGATTGTTATAAATGGAGCCAGATTCATCTGCAGGGGGATTAAGAATAGGAATACGGGTCGCATCATACCCCGTAGTTGTGGTTACCCCAGAAACATCTCCGACGAGTATAGCTTCTGTATGGAGGTTTAACGAGTCAACATTTGGATAAATCTGATCATACAGGCTTATTCCCCAACGGGTAATATGCCCATTGACGAAATTAAACGGCCCAAAAGCCGCTAGCCAGATTGTTGGATCGGTGTTGCCGTTGACCCAATTGATCGTGTATCCGCCGTATGATATGGTAATCGAAATCACGTGTTCAAAGTTCGGGCCCCATTGGGGTAACTGTATGGTTCCAGTAAACGATGAGGTTATTGTGTCGTCAAAGGTGATTTGTGCTGTGATGATGCTAGACATATCGCCTGAGTTAAAAGGATTGCCTGTATAATAATATGTAACGTTAGCCATGACAGGCTCGGTTGCAAGTACTGTCGTGATTAATATGGGAAATAAAAGTACAAAGCCCAATTTTCTCATACTCTACCCTTCTTAATCCGTCAAATACACACCAATGCAACTTAATAAAGGTATTCAGGCAACTCGGCTATCTCGTCGAGGGAGGGAGACCCGTGGTTTTCCGTCCCTGCCTCACGGCAGGTTTGGCTTGGGCTGGTTCCAATAGATTTTTCAAGACAGCACCACCTTTATATGCAGATAATTTTCCGTTTGTCGTTACGGCAGTGTGAAGATTTTGTGTATTTTTTGTGCAAGTTCAGCGAAGGTAGAAATAGAAAACTGTACAGGAGCGTACTGTACGTAACGAGAAGATGATTGACCCTGGAGCGTAGAGGGTAAATTACCTGCCTGTTTTTTCTAGTGAAACAGAAAAAGGAGGCAGAAATGAGCCCGGGAACTATCGCATTAGATTCAGAACATCCCCCTATCCAGCATGGACATTTTCTAACAAGTCCTTGCCGCGTTCCCCAGACGGTGCCTCGCCAGACTGAGAACCGCGAGTACCTGAACAAACAGATTAACGTCCTCCGGCAAAGTGAATTCCCCGGAAAAGAGCACGCCGAACAATACATGTCGCACTTGTACCGGAAGAACTGCCGACCCGGCACAATTGAGAATAGTCAAATATCGGTCAAGCTGTTTTTAAAGTTCATCGGAAACCAGCAAGGCATCATCCATCTCGATCAGGTCACAAGGCGGAGCATAGAGGCATTTGTCGAGCATGAACAAGACCCGGGGCCTAAAGGCTAAGACGGTTAGCGTTCGGCTTATGGTGGTGCATGCTTTCCTTCGATTTCTGGTCGATGGGGAAGTGATTGATCCGAATGCTCTCAGAAAGAAAATAAGGGTGAAAGTACCGGAGGCGCTGCCGAGAGCCATCGAACCGGAAAATATAAAGGCCCTTCTTGCTGTAATCGATCACGTTCGAGATCGGGCCATGTTTCTTATGCTCTTGCGGACAGGAATGAGAATAGGCGAACTTCTGGATTTGAAAATCCCTGAAGTGAACCTGAAAGAAAAGAAGGTGATCATCTATGAGGCCCAGAAGACAAGGGTCGGAAGGGTGGTTTATTTTAGCGGCGTTGCAAAAAACAGTTGCAAAATAATACGCTTTGGCAATAGGTTTGCGCAACAGGAGGATTGCCGTGAAAATCGGGTACGCGCGGGTCTCAACCCAGGATCAGGACGCGGCGGCGCAGATCGCCGCCCTTAAGCAAGCAGGATGCGAACGGATATTCAAGGAAAAGGCTTCGGGCGGACGCTGGGACAGGCCGGAGCTGCATCGTTTGTTAGAGCACCTGCGCAAGGGCGACGTGCTTGTGGTTTGGAAGCTCGACCGGCTGTCGCGCTCGCTCAAAGACGTGTTGACTCTCATGGAGAAAATCGCGCAGGCTGGAGCCGGATTCCGCAGCCTGACCGAGGTGATCGACACCACGTCGCCAGGGGGCCGCATGATGATGCAAATCGTCGGCACCTTTGCGGAGTTCGAGCGTGCGATGCTACGCGAACGCACGAAGAACGGCCTGGAGGCCGCGCGCAAACAAGGCCGCGTCGGTGGCCGCCGCCCCAAACTCAAATCTCATCAGCAAAAGGAAATCGTGCAGTTGGTGACTTCCGGCTATAAGACGGCCGCGGACGCAGCCAGGCTGTTCAATATCCATCCGTCTACTGTGTCGCGCTTGCTGCAACGAGACAACCAATGAATTCTTAATTCAAAAATAATTCGGCTGAGTAGAAGAAAGGATTGTCACGCATGTTGCCGCTCTGGCTCGTCACGTCGTTTCCGACCTGGCTCATCGTCTTCATCGTTCTCTACGCTGTCGCGACTCTCTATGTCGCGGTTAGGTATCGAGAGGTACGAAAATTCCTCGCAGGGGGATTCTTTGTCAGCTCTGGAATACTTTGCTATCTGTGGGAGACCGGCACATCACTTCCTATTGTGCTGCCATACGCCGGGACCATTGCCGTTGAGCCACCCGCAATCAGCGGCCAACGCGCCGTCGTTCACTTCATTTTGTTCCTGATCTGCCTTTATTTCGGCTTCTTCAGCAAGCCAAAGCGATTGAAATGAGGTGATTTATGTTTTGCGATGACCTTGATTCTCCTCCGAGAGTCCGTGAATTGCTGTCGCAAATCAGCTATGACCCGCCACACAAATGAGCGTATCTTGCCCATATTCCAAAAACGCCCTTGAGGACTGGCGCCGGTTTGTGCACCTGTGAAGACCCAGGAAACTGGACAAAATAACAGGCAACCGATTTTCTTTAGAGGCTACTCTGAGGTGCAACATGGCCTCTATCATCTGGCCTGGAGAACCTGCGAAGCGGCGGTGGCGCTCAAATTATCTTCAAATCCTTGGTGTGTCAAAATTTGTCCGATTTGCAATGTTGCTTGCAAATGTTAAAGAGGGTCCCTCACGGGTTTTGACCGTCATTCTGAAACTGCACTGAAAGCGGGCCGAGTGTCACCATGTCGGGCAGCGCGGTATGCTTGTGAATGCGAATCATGCGCGTGCGATCTGTTTTAATTCCCTGCCATATACATTTCTGAGACACCCCCTATGGATTCACGCAGTAGCAACGACCTGATCAGGCAGTCCTCATGGAAAGCTCGGACTTTATCAGGCAGAAGATCCCTGGGGAGAAACTCCGGACCATAGTGGCTAAGCTCAAAATATGATCCGAGAAAAGAAAATATTTTAACGACACCCCGCATATCGAGAAAGAGGAGAGGAATCTTTAGTTTGTCGCTTTGAATTTGTGCAAGGTTAATCAGAATCGTTGGCCGGAATCGGGCGGGACGATCATGAGTTGCTCCGAATTGCCTGCCGGGGTCCGGTTTTTGTCTGAAAAAAGTCAGGCGTATTCGGGAAGTCCCGCCAGAATACAATTTCCCCCGCGAAATGCACGAGCGAAAGGCGAGTGAGACGGAACTTTCGATTTGAAAAAGCGCCTCCAGCGGCGGGGCTTGGCCAGAAAGGCCTCTTCCGGCAACGCCCGAAAGCCTGCGGCGCGTCAATTGATTTTATTTTTTGCCGCTTAGGTTGCGACCGGGAATATGGATGAATAGCATTTGCTCCAAGCCATTGTGTTTGATGAACCGACCGAGGAGTTGACGCATCAGGCGCGCCACCATGCAAATCATCGAATCGGGTTTGCAGCCGAAAGCCGCCTCCGGTTGGGTCGAATGTGTAAGGGGCCTGCATCCCTGGTATTTCACAAGGGGGTGTCTATGCATTAGCGGATACCGGAGGGTAACCATGAAAAGGTGGAAAGAAACACTAACATTTATGCTGGTGATAACGCATCTGACGTCTCTGTCGGGTTTTGCTTCGACCTTAAGCTTATCGAAGCCTGCAACGCGCGCAGTGGAGACGCCCTCACCCGAAAAAATTGCAGGCGAACTGACGAAGCAGTCCGACATCGCGCAAAAAACCGACATGATACGTCTGCCCGGCCATGTACTTTCGGGCATCGTCGGCGTGAAGCCGTTGCCTGCATCGCCAGGTTCGGATGCTCAACCGGTCGCGCTCACGATCGTTCTGAAGCACACCGACCAGGCTGGTTTCGACAAATACCTTAATGACGTTTATGACCGTAACTCACCGCTATTCCACCATTTCCTTAGTCCAACCGAGGTATCCGACAGATTTGGCCCAACAAGCGATGCCTACAAAGAGATTTTGGATTACCTAACTTCCAATGGGCTGAAACTGCTCGCCGGCTCCGCCAACCGGCTCACACTAACCGTCGGTGGCACACGCGGCCAGGCTCAGCGTGTTTTCAGCGTGAACGTGCGGGATTACCAAGCAGGCGGGCGGCGCTTCTTCGCCAACGACACGGACCCGGCGGCGCCGCCGTCCCTGGCTGCCCACATCCAGGCGATAGTGGGACTCTCGAATGCTCCAAGACCGAAGACGGCGGTCGACTCATCAAGTCCAATCCCGTTTCTTCAGCAAACGCTGGCGGGTGTTCCGGGGATAGTTGCAAATGCAATTAATGGAAAGTTGGGCGTCTGCGAGGGGACTAGCACCTCGTGCGCATCCGATGCAGTGTGCGGAGGAGGCGCAGGCTCCTGCCTTCTAACCAGCGTATTGATGAACGGCCAGTCAATCGTTAGTAACGCAATGGATATTGTAATGTTGTCACAGGAAAGTCTGGAAATCTTCGATCCTCCAGCGACCGGCGCTGGACAAACAATCGGGCTGGTCGCGTTTAGCAGCATCCAGACGAGCGATATCGCCAATTGGCTTGCGCTCCTGGGCCTGCCCTCAAGCCTCCTGAACCAGGTCAGCCAAGTCAGCGTGAATGGCGGCGCGCCCCTCGGCCCGGATGAGAGTGAACTGCTGCTGGGCGTCGAGACGGTGCTCGCCGTGGCGCCCGGGGCCCAGGTCGTTGTGTATGACGGGCCGTTCACGAGTCCCGGCACGAGTTTGCAGACGATTATAAACGCGATGATCAACGACGGCGTAACGATTATCAGCAATAGCTACACCTACTGCGAGGACCAGACCACGCTCGCCGACGTCCAGAGCATTGACGCAATCCTGGCTGCTGCGGCTGTGTCCGGCATCAGTGTATTTTCTGCGGCCGGCGACTCCGGGAGTGCATGTCAGGATGGAAGCGCGAACACTGCGGCGGTGCCTGCCGACTCTCCCCATGTGACTGCCGTCGGAGGGACATCGGTGAAGCCCGGCCCTGGATTTACCTATGCGGGTGAGTCGTGGTGGGACGGCTCGACCAGTGTTCCGCCGACCGGCCAGGGCGGGTTTGGGGTGAGCGTCTTTTTCCCCCAACCAACCTATCAGAGCAGCCTGCTCAGTGGTGGAACGATGAGATCGATTCCCGATGTGGCTGCCCCCGCCGATCCCATCTTCGGTATCGGGATATGCGAGGCGGACGCCGGGGGGTGCCCCACGGGGTCCCTCTATGGCGGCACTAGCTTCGCGACGCCGATCTGGGCTGCCGTTGCCGCCCTTCTCAACCAGGCTACAGGGCGCCAGTTCGGCTTACTTAATCCTATTCTTTATCCGCTGGCCAACACTTCCGCATTTCATTCGGCCGCAAGCATGGGCACGGATGCGGCGCATGTCGGGTTAGGCTCCCCTAACGTTAACCTAATGAGCCTTGCTCTTGCAGGCCTGACCCCAGGTCCGGCGGATCCCTCCGTTTCCACTGCCGCCGCCGTGGGATCGAACCCGTTGCAAGCCTTCGTGGGTTCGGAGCCTGCCGACGGCTCAAGCACCGCCGCGGTCGTCGTGCGATTGCGGGATTCGAACGGCTACGAGATTCAGGGAAAGAGCGTGACGCTCTCCGGAAACAGCGGCAGCAGTGCCGTGGTCGCTCCCACGAGCGTAGTCTCCTCGGGCAATGGCGTGGCCATCTTCACCGTGACCGACACGGCCGTGGAGACGGTTACATTCACGGCAACCGACGGAACTGACGGCGTTACGCTGGCCCAAACGCCCCAGATCAGCTTCATCGTCCCACCTGCAGCCGGCGCCGGCATCAACGCCTTTCCTACGACCGTCGCCGCCGATAACGTGACCGCCAGCACCATCACGCTAACGCTTAAGGATGCTCTTGGCCGTCCGACTCCCGGCAAGCTGGCCACCCTCGCGCAGGGCAGCGGCCACTCCCTCATCGGCAGCCCCAACCCCGGGGTGACGGACAGCAATGGCCAGGTTGAATTCACCGTTGTGAATGAAGTCGCGGAGACGGTCACGTATACGGCCGTCGATACCACCGACGGCTTGCAATTCCCCTCTTCGACGGCGGTGCAGTTTACCAGCAGCGCCGTAAATAATGCGTGCGGCAACGCCAACCCGACTGCAGCTCCGGGATTCCAGGCGACACCGTACGCCACCGGGTTCTTTTCCGAGAACTATGGATACGGAGCCATTGACGTCGGCGGCTGCCCCGGGGCGTTCGGAATCGCTTTTGACAGCTCCGGAAATCTCTATGTTGGTGATTCGCCTACAGGGAACATTTACAAGTTTCCCCAGGGAGGAGGCGTCGCCAATAGCAGCACGCTGCTCACTCCATCAACCAGTATTGCGGAGACGCTTCTCGGGCCGACGCTCGGCAGCCTGGCGTTCGACAAGAACGGAAACCTGTTCGCCGGCCGCGACGAGACGACAGGCAACTGCTTTGACGGGGCCATTTTTCGAATCGATCCCAACACGGGTGCGGTGTTGGCCACGGTTGCCTCGGGCAATGGCTCACCCTCGGGGCTGTCGTGCCCCGGCCAGATCGCTATCGACCCGCTCAGCGGGGATCTGTTTGTCACCGATGAGGTTGGAGGAAATGGATTCGACAATCCGTCAATCTGGCGCGTCTCCAATCCTTCCGGCGGTTCACCCACAACATCGGTTTACGCGACATTGCCCGGGACTCCCGCCGGAGCTATTGCATTCGCTCCCAATGGTACGATGTATGTCTGGGACGTTACACCCACCGGCAATCAGATCGTAAAAGTAAGCGGCACAAATGGTCCCGCGACCCCGACCGTAATCCCCCTCGGTCTTCCGGGAACCCCTGACTACATAGGGATCCTTGCAGGGGGAACGCAACCCAATGGCGACGCCGCCTTCCTGGTGTACAACTATACTGTCGGCGGCAGTAACGTGAGCAATGCAGGCATCGCCGACTTAACCACAACCCCTCCAACCTTGAAAACCATTCTATTGACTGATGGAGTGGTAAATAACAATCAATTTGCCCTTGGACCATTGGATGGATGCATTTATGCAGCCCTGGGCAATGCGGTTTTCAAGATCACCGATGCCGTTGGTCACTGCGCGTATACATCCGCCCCGACGGGTCCTACGCTAACTCTAACACCCAGCGCCATTCAACCGAACCCGGCGCAGGGCGCATCACAGAATTTCACCGCTACTTTCAGCAACCTGAGCGTACCTGCAGGGACTGCGGTCAACTTCGAAGTGGTCGGTCCCAACTTGCAAAAAATCCTTGAGAGAACCAACGCCAGCGGCGCGGCGGCATTTGCTTACACTGGCGTTTTTACCGGGAGCGATTCCGTCGTGGCTTCAGCAACCGTCGGAAGTCAGACACTCTTTTCCAATGTCGTGTACCTGAACTGGGCAGCGGGAGTTCATGCCACGTTTCTGACATTAAGTCAGAGCCCCAAGGGTGGCACCGTGGGCTCACCGGTAACTGTTATCGCATCGCTTACGGACCTCTCGGTAAATCCTGTGGCGCAGCTATCCGGTGAATCAGTCAGTTTGAGTCTCGACGGCGATACTTGTTTTGCCGTAACGGATACCAATGGCAACGCATCTTGCGTTGTTGTGCCGACCACTGTCGGTATAGGCGCTCTCACTGCGAGTTTTGCCGGCAGCACCCAGTTGTTAGCGGCATCGGACTCGAAAAGTTTCAGTGTGATCGGATTAGCTACAACGCTGAGCTATACAGGCCCATCTGTGCTGACAAACGGCAATGCAGCTACCCCTTCCGCCGTGCTGACTCGTGCTCAAGGCGGCTCACCGATTTCAAACGAGGTTATCACCTTCACCCTCGGAAGCGGCAAGACCCTCCAGACATGCAGTGGAACGACCAACAGCACCGGCACCGCCAGTTGCAACATCGCGAGTGTGAACCAGCCGACCGGTTCGGGCGTATTATTAAGCTCCTTTGCAGGTGATGGGACCTATCAAGATTCGTCGGTTTCGACGAACATCTCCATTAACGCTGGACAGGTAGCGGCGCCCAACGTGGTTGGCGATACGCAGACGGCGGCTACTTCCGCCATCACCGGAGCGGGCCTCGTGGTTGGGACGGTGACAACGGCCTCTTCATCGACTGTTCCGTCAGGGTCCGTGATATCGCAGAGTCCAACGGCCGGGACCCTCGTTTCGCCGGGATCGGCGGTAAATATAGTCGTATCGACCGGTCCGGCGCAGGTAGCGGCGCCCAACGTGGTTGGCGATACGCAGACGGCGGCTACTTCCGCCATCACCGGAGCGGGCCTCGTGGTTGGGACGGTGACAACGGCCTCTTCATCGACTGTTCCGTCAGGGTCCGTGATATCGCAGAGTCCAACGGCCGGGACCCTCGTTTCGCCGGGATCGGCGGTAAATATAGTCGTATCGACCGGCCCGGCGCAGGTAGCGGCGCCCAACGTGGTTGGCGATACGCAGACAGCGGCTACTTCCGCCATCACCGGAGCGGGCCTCGTGGTTGGGACGGTGACAACGGCCTCTTCATCGACGGTTCCGTCAGGGTCCGTGATATCGCAGAGTCCAACGGCCGGGACCCTCGTTTCGCCGGGATCGGCGGTAAATATAGTCGTATCGACCGGTCCGGCGCAGGTAGCGGCGCCCAACGTGGTTGGCGATACGCAGACGGCGGCTACTTCCGCCATCACCGGAGCGGGCCTCGTGGTTGGGACGGTGACAACGGCCTCTTCATCGACGGTTCCGTCAGGGTCCGTGATATCGCAGAGTCCAACGGCCGGGACCCTCGTTTCGCCGGGATCGGCGGTAAATATAGTCGTATCGACCGGTCCAGCCCAGGCGGGTAAGCCTGTGCTTCTGGGGCAAATCGTCGCCAAGGGGAAAGGTTCGTCAGGGACTATTTATGTGGATCTCAAACTTACCGACACGGGCAAGGGCAACGCCGTGAACGTGGCGATCACTCAGCTGAACTTCCGCACGCTTTGCGGCAGCGGAACCATCACCTACAACCCCGCTCTTTCAGGGGCATTGCCGTTGAAAGTCGGGAATATCGGGAAAGGAGCTTCCGATACTGTCAGGTTATACTTAAACGTGCCTCCCAAGGTATCCGGATTTACTATTACCGAGAGCGGTGCGATGCAGGATACCGCCGGATCGAATTACACCTATTCGATAAACCAGACGGTGACGATCTGCAAAGACTGGCGCATTCAAGGACATTGGGGCCACTGCGATCACGACGATTGCGGCCACAAATGCGATAACGACATCTCTAATTAATTTAGTTTCTTGTTCCCCTGTGAGGAAGCATCTGTCCGTGCGGATGCAAGTCCGTACGGACATTGCTATTTTGGAAAGTTGCTACAGCTTGCCAAAGGTGAAAAGCCTGACCAAGCCATTGTGCAGAACGGAAATGATCTGAATATGGAAAGATTCTGGACGGTCCCCCTGATAACGCCACATAGAGATGTTTTAAGTCCGTTTACCAGCTACACCCAATCATAAAGTGACATAATCACTTCATATTATTCTTGCATTGACATCTCATAATGAAGTATAATGTTCGAGATAGTCGCGGGCACACGGAAAGTCCGTGCTTCCCCCCTGCTCAACCTGTGGCGGGACCCTTGCGAGATGTCCGGGGTGACGGCCGCGTGACAAAACTTTTCCTGGCGGACCCTCACTGCGTTTCGGGTCTCCCGCTATAAGCGTGACCTGATGCGACGCGTATAGTCCGCGCCCGATCTTTTGTGAGGGCGGTGTTCCCTTCCTTTCGGGGCGCCCGCAGTTTTTTCTACTCGCGGTTCACAGCTCGCTGTACTTGAGAGGTCTTTATGGAACACCATCTTTTTTGCTTCTCACTTTTGCCTTTTTACTTTTGCCTTTTTACTCCGCCCCCGATTGCCCAGCGCCGGGCCGAAGGCAATCAATCCTCAGTCCTCAGTGGCGCGTGTGACTTTGCGCAACCGGATAGCCAGATTGACCAGCGCCGGGCCGGAGGCAATCAGTCCTGTTTCCCCGTTGTTTCCAAGATGTTTCCATGCAACACAAAAAACCTAGCAATCACAATTCCTTATCGATGGAAACACCCGGCCTCGAAACCCCCGATGTTTCCATCTGTTTCCATGGCGGATGAAAAGCGAATATAGAACAGGACTCACATTACTCTTCCCTCGTGGAAACACACAGCCAGGTGTTTCCACGATGTTCTGAAAAAGTTTCCATGGCCCTGAAAAAGATTAATGATGACGTACTCTTGCGATTGATCCGGGAAGGAAACAGCTCGGCGGAGGCGGCGCGATATCTCGGAGTGAGAGTTCTATGGGGTCTGACTTGACAAGCGCTATTGCATAATTGCAGGAAAGGGTCGTTTTCTCAACCCCGCCTTTTTAGTTGAGAAAGGCCGTTATCTTTATTTGTTCCATCCTAAACGTGTGTATGGCATAATTATCGTGCTATTATTGCGATGTAGGAGGAAAACCCCATGGACAGAAAATCACGGTTCCCGATTAGAAAATACGAGAGCCTTGAAGCCATGAAGGACGAAGAATATCGCTACTGGCAGGGGCGGCCGGCCAGTGAACGCATGGCCGCCGTGTCCGACATCACAACCGAAACTTACCGGCTGAAAGATCCTGCCTTCCATGTATCCAGACTTCAAAGAACTCTTGTCGCTGTTCACCGAACACAGGGTTAAATACCTTGTTGTGGGCGGATATGCTGTTTCGTTCCACGCTCAGCCAAGGGCGACCAAAGACCTTGACATTCTCATCAAAGCCGACGCCACCAACGCGAAGGCGCTTTTTGCCGCGCTGGCGAAGTTTGGCGCACCCCTTGAAGGACTGGCGCCGGAGGACTTCATTGAGAAGGGGAAATTTTACCGTATGGGACACCCGCCCCTTATGATCGATATTTTGCCCGAAATCAGCGGGGTTGATTTTGATACGGCTTGGGAAAAGAGGGTTGAGGTCGAAATCGATCGCGACTTGAAGGCTTTCTTTATCGACACGGATAACTTGCTTGCGTCGAAACTCGCGACGGGGAGGCCGGAGGATTTAGCCGATGCGGCGGCGCTGCGCAGGGCCGCCGGTGTCATAACGGGACCCAAATCCAAACGCCCAAAAAACAAGACTGTGAAAAAGAAAACACCGAAGCCTTGAATGAAGAATGATGAACCGGCCGACAGCGTGCTGTCGGCCCAAGGGCCGTAAGGAGTAATCCGTAGCGGCCTTTGCTTTCTATTCGTAAATAATCTCGTCCTCGGCTTCGAATTCAGCGGCGTCGGCTTCGAAATTGCGGACGGAGAGTTCCTTTCTTTTTTGAAATTCCCGATACCATTCGTGGGCAATAATCATGGACATAACCTCGCTTGTTCCGGTCCAAATGGATGCAAGCCTGACGTCGCGATATAAGCGCTCTATAGGCAAAATATTCGTATATCCAATCCCACCCACGACCTGCATGGCGTTATGAATCACTTTTTGACACGCTTCCGTAATGAATTTCTTTGACTCTGATATCATCCTGCGGACAAGGTCCCTGCTCACGTTTGCACTGTCTACAGCACGGGACGTCGTGTAAGCCAGCGAGCGGGCTGCGTCCAAAAGCATAGCGGCTTCCGCCACCTGGAAGCTAACGCCTTGAAATTGATTGATCGTTTTGCCGAAAGCCTTGCGGCGGGTCGTATAATTGGTCGCCACGTCGAGTGCAACGCGAGCGCCCCCTATGGTCATAGCCGCCGTCCCCAGCCTCTCCGGGATCATCATGGTCGAAAAAACTGCAAATGCGCCATTCACTTTTCCAATAACGTTTTCCTTTGGAATGACGGCATTCTTGAAGACCAGCCGCGCCGTACCGCCCCCGCGGCAGCCCATCAGCCCGTAGAGATACTTGGTCTCCACCCCGGGGCCGCGATCGACGACGAAACACGTAATCGCCTGCTGCGGGTTCGCTTCCGGGCGCAAATCGGTTCGCGCATAGACGAGAAAATAATCCGCGCCTTCACCGCCCACAATGAAGCGCTTCTGCCCGCTCAGCAAAAAGTGATCGCCTTTATCTACAGCCGTTGTTGCCGCACCGAAGAAGTCCGATCCGCCTCTGGGCTCGGTTAAACACTCGGCGGCAAAAATATCTCCCCTTAACAGGGGTATCACATATTTTTCCTTCTGTTCGCTGGTCCCGTGGAGAATGATGGCATCGCAGACGAGGTCGGCGCCAACCCCGAAAACGCACGCGAATTCGTATCCGAGAGTTCCAACCTCCTCGGAAACCATACACTGTGTGGCCCAATCCATTGCCCGGCCACCCCATTGTTTGGGATGACGGCAGCCCAGAAGATTTCGCCGGGCCGCTTCTCTTAAGAATTCCTTGGGAAACTTGATCTTGTCCGAATCCATGTCCAAAATCATCTGCCGCGGGACCCATTTGACAAAATCCCGTACTTCGTCTCTTAAGTTCAACTGTTCCTTTGTAAATAGAAAATCGAATGACATATCATTTCCCCTTTGTGTTAATCGATTCTCGACTGAATTCCTCGCGCAATTTGTACTTCATGACCTTTCCACTCGGTGTATGGGGCAGGGCATCAACAAATTGAAAAATCTTTGGAGTTTTATATTTGGCCAGTTTGTCACTTAAAAATGCTTTAATCCGATCTTCATCAACTCCGGAATCCTGTACGCGGACGACAAGCGCGGCGACCGTTTCACCCCAACTGGGATGAGGGACCCCGATTACCGCCACTTCCAGCACACCGGGACAGGCGCCGACCACATCTTCCACTTCTTTGGAGTAGACGTTTTCACCGCCTGAAACGATCATGTCTTTGGACCGGTCGACGATATAGAGGTAACTGTCATTGTCCAGGCGCGCCACGTCTCCCGACTTGTACCAGCCACCCTCCGCAAAGACTTCTGCCGTCGCCGCCGGCTTATTGTAATATCCCTTCATCATGCACTCGGCCTGGAGCCATATTTCTCCCGTTTCACCGGGTCCGGCCTGTTCCGTCTCTGTTCTCATCACTTTTATATGAGCGCCCGGGTTTCCTACCCGCCCGATCGACCCCGGTTTTCGTAATTGATCTTTAGGCGGAAGAACCATTCCCTGTGGACCGGTCTCAGTCATTCCGTAGACCTGGTAAAATTTATCGCTTCTATATTTGGACATGATCATTCGGGCCGTTTCGCCGCTGATTGGGCCGCCTCCATAAATCCACGCATTCATGGAGCTAAGATCGAAAGAATCAAAGTTGGGCAGTTGCAAAGGCATGATAAAGGAAATCGGGGCGCCGAAATATATCGTGCATTTTTCGTCCTGGATTGCCTGAAGAAAATAAAGGGGGTGATATTCACGCAGGAGAACCACTGCGCCACCGACCACCTGGATTCCGGCGAACCAGTTGTTCAGGGGTGACGAGTGCCAGATGGGCATGGCCATAAGGAGACGGGAATCTTCATCCATTTTCATTAGAAGAGCACAGAACGTCCCGTTTAACATGATGCTGTTATGTGTGATCACGCATCCCTTGGGCTTGCCGGTTGTCCCGGAGGTGTAAAGGATCTGTGCCATTTCATCATCGTCAATCGAAACCGGTGAGTAGGGAGCGCCTTTGACAAAGAGGTCATCAAAGAATTCGCAAATGGCAGCGGGAGTATCCATGGACAATTTCCTTGCCCCCGATGTAACTTTCCCGGCAACGTCGGACAGGGAGCCGTCAAAGAGAAAAAGCTTCGACCCGCTGTCCTCGAGAATATAATCCACTTCGGGGGCCATAAGTTTATGATTGACGGGAACCACGACACCGCCTGCCATGAGTACCCCAAAATAGGCGACCACAAAACTTACGGTATTTTGACTCATGAGAGAAACGCGATCGCCCTTCCTGACTCCCAGACGCTGAAAGAGCCCTGCAGCATTTTCCGACATGCCTTTTATTTTGGAATACGTGTAACCTTTGCCGTTTGCCCTTATGAAATCCTTGTTGCCGAATTTTTCTGCGTTTACATTGAAGTGTTTTACCTGATTCATAACCCCTCCTCATCGCAATGATCGTCCGGCACCGCGCAAGCCGCTTTCTAAAAAAAATGATACACCATTTCAGGGTCGTTTAAATTAACAAACTCAAGGCTGTATGCGAAAACTGGTTAAACCTGCGCGGTCCCGCGATCTTCCACTCAAACCCGCTTGCATTCCTGTTTCATCAGTCATAATATGAGTGCTGTGCCAAATTGTGCTGACTCCGACGAATTGATGAGGCATGGATCTGGGAAACGGCATGGATTGTGCTCGTTAAAATTTGGCTGATCGGTGCGTGATCTTTATCCGATATTAGTTCGAAGATAATAGATTGAACTGTTTATTATTCTGAAGGAGACCGGCATGAAAACAACAGCTCTGATCCTGGCTATAACTCTTCTTGCAATGACGGCAATACCTTGCCTGGCCCAACAACCTCTTCCGCCCGACCCAACCCTCACCGGACGATTTACGGCTGAGCCCGCGGGAGAATTTATCCTCGTCGACACGTTGATTCTGCGGCCGCTTGGAGTCGTCTCGATGATCGTAGGAGCAGCGGGCGCCGTAGCTTCCGCTCCATGGGCAGAAAGTTCGAACTCCCAAGCCCGTGTTAACAGGGAGCTTCTGGAGAAACCTTACTGGTACACATTCTGCCGGCCTCTCGGGGACATAGATTTTTAGACCTCCTCTCCAGATGCCGAATAAGAGAATCGCACTCACTGGCGGCATTGCCACCGGGAAAACTACGGTGGCAAATAGATTCAGGGAACTCGGAGCGATAATCCTGGATGCGGATCAATTTGCGCGGCAGGCCGCAGAACCGGGGACCCCTTCTCATGCCGCCCTTCGAGGCGTCATCGGACCGCAGTTTTTCAATCCGGACGGGACGCTCAGAAGAGCGGATCTGCGCCGGAGAATAATTCGAGAGCCGGCCCTGCTGGAAAGAGTCAACACCGCCCTGCATCCGTTCATCTTGGAGGCCATGCACTCGGAGTGGGGAAAACAGATAAAGAACCATCCCGGGGCTGTAGTCTTATTTGACATTCCTCTGCTTTTCGAGGGAGGAATTGAAAAAGATTTCGATTTAGTAATACTGGTTTACTGTACTCCTGAGATCCAGCTTCAAAGACTTATGCAAAGAGACCGTTTAACCCCGTCCGAGGCCGAACGTACGCTTTCCATCCAATTACCAATCGATTCTAAAAAACCTCACTCCGATTACATAATTGAGAACAGCGGAGAACTTGAACGCACCCTGCTCCAGGTCGATGAGGTCTGGAATAGAATATCGAAGCAATAGCCAATCGTGAATCACTTATTCAGCTTCTCCAACTCTATAATAAGTGTTTCCAGGCCGGGCTTTTCGTTTATGTCATGCACGTCGATGTAGCGAATAATGCCTTGCTTGTCTATGATGAAAACAGCCCGCTCGGATGTCCCGTTTGAACGAAGCACTCCGTATTCTTTGGCTGTTTGGCCGTGGGGCCAGAAGTCGGAGAGTACCGGGAACCAGACGCCCCCCATCTCCTCCGTCCACGCATACAGGCAGGGTATGTTGTCGACACTGATGCCAATGATGACAGTATCATTTTTTTCAGCCAGAGTTTTCGCCATATTGTATCCCGGCCACTGGTTTGAGCAAACCGGAGTCCAGGCTGCCGGAACAAAGGAAATCACCACGTTCTTTTTGCCGGCATATGTTGAGAGCGAAACCGGCTCTCCGGAAATAGAAGGGAGTGTGAAACCGGGAGCTCTGTCCGCAACCTTGAGGTTTGACTGGCTGTCAACGGGTTTTAGCTCTCCCACCTGATAGATTTTACCCTGGGATTGTTCGGAGTCCGAAAAAGCCGCCGTTCCGCAAAGCAGCACGCTCAAAATGGTCCCAAAAACCGCGTATCTTTTCTTCATCGTTTGGATACTCCATTCTTTCGGTATGCTTCTTCTTCGGAGATTTTATTGATAAAGGCTTTCTAACGAGCCTCTTGCAAAACGTCACGAGGAGATCGGAATGCTAGGCGCAAGCAAGCGAGGAAGCGAGGTGTACATTTGAGTACATTGAGCTTCCGAGCGACCGGCAACGCCGCAGGCCGGCTCCGCAGTAGTTTTGCAAGAGGCTCTAACAATAACTACTGCCGGAATATTCGCAAGATGCTGTATTTTTGTTAATGTAGCATCATTCTAAGGCTTGCTCACCATAATCGATGGCAATATTTTAAATATTGGAAAGCAGCCTTTCCTCACTCGCGGGTCACGAAATCCCTCGGATTTTTCTCTCGACGTTTCCGCGTGTGCCGATGTCCACAAGGAATTTCCGAACTGCCGGGTTTGAGATTCCATCTTTTTAAAGTATAATTCGTGGCGCTTTTGACTCGATAAGCCGGCATCTTATTGGAGATTTTCATAATGGAAGAGACCATCAGAACACTTGGCATCCTCAGGGCAAGGCATTTCAGCGCCAGACTCGACACCGTGAGGCTCCGGACCGGCAAGATAACGGAGCGAATAAAAATAGAACACCCGGAGGCTGCTGCCGTTCTGGCGTTTTTGGATCGGGAGCACATCCTCATGGTCCGTCAGTGGCGGTATGCAATAGGCAGCGAAACTCTCGAGATACCCGCCGGGAAGGTGGACCCGGGTGAGGCGGCCGAGGTGTGCGCGGGCCGCGAACTTATGGAGGAAACGGGACAGCGGGCATCCCGGCTGCTCGAAATCTTCAGCTATTATCCGGCCATAGGCTATGCCGATGAAGTCATCCGGATCTTTATAGCTTCGGGCCTGGAGAGAATTGCCGATGAAGACAAGGACGAAATATCCGGAGTAGAAGTGGTAGAACTGGGCAAGCTTCATGATATGATAATATCAGGCGCGATTCGCGACGGCAAAACGGTCATCGCTTTGTCGCTTTTCCGCGCCAAATTGGAGCGAGGAGAAATCCCGAAGAATTTTTTTATTTGATTTGCTATGAAATCCAAGGTCCCTATCTCACGAATCGGTTATCGAAGACTGCTAAGGGAGCTTTCCCATCTAAGGAGAGTGGTGCGTCCGGAGGTGCTCGAAGAACTGCGCGAAGCCAGGGGCTACGGCGTTAAGATTGAAAATCAGCAATATCTGCTTGCCCGCGAGCAGCATGTAATTCTTCAGAAGAAAATCAACGATTTGGAAGAAAAGCTTGCCGGCTGTGAAATATTCGTCGGCCGAAAGTTTTTCCACAAACAGGTGAGTTTCGGGGCCGTAGTAACAATCAAAAATCTTGAATCGGGCGAGGTCAATCGGTTCGAGATGACTGGGCCATGGGAGTCCGACATATCCCGCGGCAGGCTTTCAATGGATTCTCCTGTCGGCCGGAGTCTGATGGGACATGGCGAAGACGAAGAGGTCATCGCCTACACTCCTTCCGGAAAACGTTTTTACCGGATTCTTTCAATCGAGATCTGAATTTGAATGCTATTTCTGCTTGGGGTTCGCAATGCGGCTGCTGGTGGTAGAGGATGAAAAGAAAGTGTCCAGTTTTATCCGGAAAGGCCTTGAAGAAGAAGGCTACGCCGTCGATGTGGCCCTGGATGGAAAAACCGGCCTGCAGATGGCCATGGACCGGGTGCACGACCTGATCGTACTCGATATAAATTTGCCGGGGATGGATGGCATTAGTGTTTTGCATGAACTGCGCAAGGCGAAGGTGTCAATCCCGGTGCTGCTGCTTACAGTAAGAGCAAACATCGAAGATAAGGTCCTGGGCCTGGACGCGGGAGCGGATGACTATCTCACCAAACCATTCGCGTTCGAGGAGCTTGTGGCCAGGGTTCGCGCACTGCTCAGGCGGCAATCCGAGGCGAAACTTCCGGTGCTCCAATTTGCCGATCTCACAGTTGACCCTGCTCGCCGCACGGTCCACCGGGGCGCCAGGAAAATTGAGCTGACTTCAAAAGAGTATGCTCTGCTCGATTATTTCATGCGAAATCCCGGACGGGTGCTCACCAGGAGCATGATCGCCGACCGCGTCTGGGACTACAACTTCGACTCGATGACCAACATCATCGACGTCTACGTGAATTATCTTCGCAGAAAGATTGACTCTGAAAGCGAGCCAAAACTCATCCATACGGTTCGCGGGGTCGGCTATGTATTGAAAGAACAGTGAACGGTGATAAGGGCGGTGAAGGGTGAAGAGTAAAACCCGTAGAAGGGTGAACAGTGAACGGAAAAAACGGGAGTGATGATTGTACATAAGGTCTATACGGACACGCCTCACCATCTGGTACACGGGCCTTTTGACTGTTACTCTGCTCATTGTGGGAGGAGCGGCATTCGGACTTTTGTCCTATAGCCTTTCGAACGAAACGGACAAGGCGCTTGACAGTGTAGCCAGAGCTATGATTCAGCGGGATCAAAGCAGGTCCGCAACGGTTCTTCCGTCTGAAATCGACCAGGCCTTTCGCCGTTTCTTCGGTTTTTCGCCCTGGGACCATTACTTTCAAATGCGCGACCCCTCGGGAAACCGTGACGAGCGCAAGTCTTTGCCCTCCTCCGGGAAATTGCCTCTCAGCCGGAAGGCGCTTGATAACGCGATGCGGGGCCTGTCTTCTTTTGAAACAGTGGAAGGACTCGGAGAGTATCCCGTGCGGATACTTACCATGCCCGTAATGGAATCCAACCGGGTGGTCAACATGATCCAGGTTGGAATGTCCCTCGAGAGCATAGATCAAACCCGAGTTCGTTTTCTATTGATCCTGGCGGGGGTGCTCCCGCTTGGCCTCGTTTTGGCCGCCTCAGGTGGATGGCTTCTTGCTCACCGGGCGTTGAAACCTGTCGACATGATGGCCGCCGCCGCCCGGCGAATAAGCGCCGAACAGCTTAGCCAGCGCGTTGATGAAACGGGAACAGGCGATGAACTGGACAATCTGGCAAAGACCCTCAACCAGATGCTCACCCGACTGGATGCCGCATTCAGCCAGGTCCGCCGGTTCAGTGCCGATGCTTCTCACGAGCTTCAGACTCCCCTCACTATTTTGAAGGGCGAACTGGAAGTGGTTCTGCGTTCGACAAGGACACCGGAAGAGTACCGGGAGACGCTGGAGAGCGCCCTTGAAGAGGTCGATAGGATCGCTCACATGGTAGAAGGCCTGTTGCTGCTGGCTCGGGCCGAGGCCGGGGTGCTGAGAATGGACCGGCAGGACGTAGATCTGGGGCAGATGCTCGAAGGGGTCTACATGCGGCTCAAACCGCTGGCGGATTTCCATCGAGTGAAACTTCGGATCGGTTCGATCGAACCGCTTCGCATTCAGGGAGACCGCGAGCGCCTCCAGCGCATGACATCCAACCTTGTGGATAATGCCATAAAATACACCGGGGCGGAAGGCCTTGTGACGCTCGAGCTGCAGAGGGAGGGCAGATGGGCGTCCATTCTGGTCTCAGACACAGGCATCGGGATTCCTGCCGAAGAGCAGAAGAACATCTTTCAAGCTTTTTATCGTACATCCCAGGCGCACTCTCTTGCAGAACGGGGAACAGGCTTGGGGCTATCCATTGCTCAATCGATCGCGACCGCCCACGGCGGGACCATTCATCTGGAAAGCACTCCCGGCCGGGGGAGCAGCTTCAAAATTCTCATCCCGATCGCCCTCCATTAAAATCTTCTAATCTTAATTTAATCCAACCTTAATTTTGTCAGCTTATTGTAATTGCGAAACATCTGGAAAGATTGTGCAGACATCTGAACAGGACTGAAGAAGCAGACCGGTGCCTTGCCTCTCTTGGCCCTGAGGCTCAGTCCCCATTTTTGAATCCCATTCCTGAGAAGGAGGAACGGAAATGTTTGAGATAATCAGCAACCCTTTTAACAAACGCATTGGAATTAAAACAATTGTGGGAGTGGCCCTGGTCTCTTTTTTGGCAGGCCTTGCCATATCCGGCGCCTTTGACATGCATGCACGGGCTTCAGCCACTTCTGCCGCCGTTTACTCCCAGAACGGCGAGGAACAGCCGGCCATTAGCAGCCCTTTTACAGCCCTGGCCGAAAAATGCACGCCTTCGGTCGTCAATGTCAAGGTAACCAAGGTTGAGAAAACTAGTTTTGGGGAGATGCAGGTGCCGGCCCCATTTCAAAAATTTTTCAATGCTCCTCAGTTTCGGCAGGATCAAACCGTCCAGGGGGCAGGATCAGGCGTCATCATTTCAAAGGACGGTTATATACTTACCAACAACCACGTGGTGGACGGCGCCAAAGAACTCTCCGTGACTCTGGCCGACAAGAGGGAGTTCAAAGCACAGATCGTCGGGCGGGACCCGAAGACAGATCTCGCTATAGTTAAGATTGAAGCAGGTGAAAATCTGCCTGCGGCAAGCATCGGCGATTCCGATCGAATGAGAGTCGGCGATTGGGTGCTCGCCATCGGAAATCCTTTCGGACTTGGCAACACCGTCACTTTGGGGATTGTCAGCGCTAAGGGACGTGTTATCGGCGCCGGCCCCTATGACGATTTTATCCAGACCGATGCTTCCATCAACCCCGGCAATTCCGGCGGCCCCCTTTTGAATATGAAAGGTGAAGTAATAGGGATCAATACGGCGATTGTACCTAACGGCCAGGGAATAGGATTCGCCATACCCGTAAACACCGCTAAACCGCTTATCCCTCAGTTGGAAGAAAATGGAGAGGTGACCCGCGGATATTTGGGGGTAAACATTCAGTCCGTAACGCCTGATTTGTCAAAAGCCATGAAACTGGAACAGGAAACAGGCGTACTGGTTGCCGACGTTGTTTCGGGCGGACCTGCCGATAAGGCTGGGATCAAGGCCGGTGACGTTATAGTAAAGTTCGATGGAAAGCCGGTGCGTGACAGCCATGATTTGCCTATGATGGTTGCCGGAACAAAAATTGGCAGCGATGTCCCCCTGGTGGTTGTGCGAAACGGCAAAGAACTTAAGATTTCCGCCGTCATCGCAAAGCTTGACTCCGGTGAAGGCAAACTTGCAGAGAACGGACGTCCCGCCCATGGCAAATGGGGTCTCCAACTTCAGGAATTGAACCCTGACCTCGCTCAGCAATTCGGACTCAAAGACGATCATGGTGTCCTGGTCGCCGGCGTGCAGCCCGGGAGCCCGGCATATCACGCATCCATCCAACCAGGTGATGTGATAGCGGAAGTAAATCGCCAGCCGGTGAAATCGGTGAACGATCTCAAGGAGAAAATCGCCGGGGCCGATAGCAGCGGTTCCCTGCTGCTCCTGGTGAAAAACTCGCACGGCAGCCGCTATGTCGTTCTTAAAGGATAGAAGAGTTGGCTCGGAGCAGGGAGCAGGAATCAAGCGCTTCTGTTTCTTGTTCGATATTCGATATTCATTCCTCGCTCCTCGCTCCTCGCTCCTCGCTCCCTGCTTCCTGTTCCCCGCTTCTTTCAGAAAGGCGGCAACTTATGAAAATCGACCCCATGCTTTTTAACGCTACGCCGGACGGTCACCCTGTTAAAACAATAATGGACGCTTTGGGGGCCGTGTAACTTTACACGGAAAAAAATTTCCTGAAATTTCCAATGGATTTCCAATGACTAACAGAAAATTTAACGATAACAAATTGTTGCGTCTTTTCAGGGGTGGCAACTCAGTAAAGGAAATTGCAGAGAAGCTAGACGTGGGCGCCCCCGCAGTATGTAAGCGCCTGAAAGCTCAGTGAAAAGCGGGACCGGTACAGGGTGGAAACTGACTACGATCCATTCTCCTGAATTAAATGAAATCTTGAACGGTACGAGAGATTATATTTCCTGTTCCTATTGCGCGGGTTCCATTCTTTCTGACCGTCCGGCCTACGAACCTTGGACCATGGAAACGTATCGAAACAGTTGATCACGTCCCTTTGATGACACCCGGAAACTATGAAAAGTGTGATTTTCTTCGCGCATTCGCGTGGAAACTTTTCGAAACGGGCTTCCGGCTTCTCGCTCCCCGCCCCACTCTTCATTCATGAAGAAAGCTGGCTATGAATATCGATCCCATGGTAAGGTTATCATCGATCTGGTCGGGGACGATGGAGCTTGATCGGCAAGTATTGCTGGAAAAAAGTGAAGTCCGCGTCTGTGGTAAAAATGGGCATCTGGCTCCGCACCGCTACAGCACAGATAAGAAAGTCGGTGTTTGAACCCTGGACCCCCTTACCGCGACAGACATTATGGAACTCTGCGGCACACTCGAAATCGTGGGTCATCAGTTCGAGATCGGGAAACGGACGGAGATGATCGCGAAGCTTCTTGAACTGGGCCTGCTTTTTGATTCCTGAAAGGATTTCCTGTCGCACCGGTCCGATCAATTGCACGCGCAACTCCTTGATCAGCTCTATCAACTCGGGCACTTCCCGACCACCGGAAGCCTCACCGCGCCGTAATGCCATCGACCAGACACAGGTATCTACGAGGACTTTCATGGTTTCTTGCGCTGTTCCTTGTAATCGTAATCGGGATCGTAGTCGACTGCATGGAACAGATCAAGGATGTCGATCTGTTTTCGGCGCTGGATGTATTCGTGAAGCGCTTCAGTGACAGCGCTTTTTTTTGTCGCATGTTTGCCGATGACGCGGGCCTCTTCGATCAGTTTGTCGTCAATAGCCAGATTTGTCGCCATATAGCACCTCCATTCACACAGAAATCTACACCATATCGTGTGTTAATTCAAGCGGATTTGCGCAGCAAATATGAATGAAGTTCTCTGAAGGTCCTCTATGCCTCGGCAAGCGGCAGGTTCCGATTGAAATCCCCGGAGTGGCATCGGGACGTCCTCGAAGAGAGAAAAAGAATTTCCATCGGACATCGGCGAGAAGTATACAGCAGGTGAGAAAGCAGACTGACTTATCTGCCCGGGCAGTTGGGGTTCCAGGTCACCATTTCCATTCAGTCCTCGGTTCAATCGACCTCGGCAAGGGCCAGATCCTGATAGCAATGAAAAAGCTTGTGGCAGAAGCTGTCCCACTGAGCGCACAGTTGGACGGTCTCGTCATCCATCCGGGAAAGGTCGAGACGTGAAGTGATTTCCGATATCTCGTCCGCGAGTTCGCGAACGGTTCGAGTGTCCGCCCCGTTGAGCAGGCCCTGGACAAAAGAAGAGGGGGAATACCAGGCCGAGGCGCGCTGAATATCTCGAAAAATTTGCGTCAGCAGCACGTTCCTCGGGCCCTCCCAGAGTTCGTTTACCGCAGCGTCCCTGTAGAGGCGGGGCAACGATGAGAAGTCCTCTATCACGCCATGGCCCCCGAATATGGACATGGCCTGTCTGAGCATGTCTACGCAATCCCACGAAGCCGTTATTTTCTGAAGCATGATGGATTCTCTGACGTTGAACTGTTTCTGCCTGGATGCGATCGGTTCATTATTCCGCATGCTTTCAAGCTCGAGAAATTCCCCGCACAGTTTAAAGGCGCCGGCCGTAGTCCTTCGAGCATGGAGTTCAAGGTTCCGTATCTGCCCGGCGACCATGGGGAACCGGCCGATTGGAAAGCCGAACGCCTCCCGGAACTCGCTGTACTTTTTTGCTTCCCGTGCGGCGCGGGCCATGCTGGCGGCCCCGAAGAGTCCAACCGTGAGGCGGGAAAGGGTCAGAACGACTCCGACCACGTTGGCCAGTCCTTCATCGAGGGGACCTATTGGGTAGGCCGTTGCGCCGTTGAAGGTAAGTTCGGCGGTGGTCAGCTCGCTGGTGCCCATCTTGCGCTTGATCCGGTCAATGGTGAACCCGTTTCGGATCTCTTTTTCCCTGTTTCCCGGAAGCCAGGACGGGACTGCAAAAAGCGCCACATTTTCCGAACCTGCAGGTTTGGCTGTAACCACCGCGTAATCGGCGTGAGTGGCCGAACAGAAAAATTTGGTTCCGTAGAGCCTCCATGTGCCGTTGTCCTTCACCGCCTCCAGGACATTTGCCGGCACATCCGACCCTCCCTGGATCTCGGATAGATACTGGGCGCCGATCCCGAAATCGCCGTCAATGCCTTCTTTGCAATGGCGAAGGATGCGCTGCAGTTCGGGAGAATCGGGATATCTTTCGATGATGGCGATAAGGCCTTCGGTACAGACAAGCGGACAGGCAATACAGGCCTCGCCGTTTTGATAGATCAGATACATCTTGCCGAGCTTTTCCCAGGGGGATGTTATGTTTGAGAAAAGAGCCTCGGAGAAGACTTCCCTTTCCATGGTTTCGATCTCGTAAGGCCGGACGATCCTGTCCACGCGGTGATGATGTGCGTCGTGGTGGACCATGTAAGGGCGTTTCTCCGGGTCGGCAACGGCATCAGCAAAATCCCTCCAGCGTAAGGATACCCTGGGGCTTATTCGCCTTGCGCCCTCATCCGCCCTTTCCCAGTCATCGCGGCTGAAATGTTTGAGCACCTTTTGAAAAAAGGGATCATCCAGGTAGTAATCGAAGCCCTTCCTCCACTCCAGATATGAATCGAAGCTATAGGGATTGTTTCGGTAAGGTTGTGACATGGCCTATTCCTCCATTGGATTTCCCCTTGGCTTTGATAGAGACAGACAATTGTGACCAATGGTTATTTGTAGTTACGACCGATTACCGAATCAAGAGAATTCCACCGCCGCTATTCCGGCAAGGGGGTAGGTAGCGCGTTTTTTAAGGCATGTAAGCCTTGAAGCATTCATCCTGTTAATCCTGTCTAAGGCTTTGGCTTTTTTGGTAGGCGGCTCTGGCTGCGCCATGTTTTATCCGTGTCCATCTGCGTCAAAGATTGCTCTTTGCTTTTAGCTCTGTGGCCAGGTGTCCATCTGTGTCAAAACGGGGAGGATTTCGCGGAATTCAGGAAAGTCTTCAGACTCAAGCGCTCTCAGTCCACTCTTCTTTTTGCCGACTGAGAGGAGTAGGGTTGTGAGGTGCAGATTGTCAGGACATGACCCGCGGCCAGGATGCCGTCTGGATTCATCTTGTTTTGAGAGCAGAGAGTCTTGATCGGGACGTGAAACCTATCGGCAACGGATGAGAGGGTGTCCCCTTGTCGTACAAGATAACGCACATATTTTTGTCCGGATTTTACTTTGTAAGAAGTGAGAGCAGAGCGTTTCGGCATTGCAGGGGCCTTGCCTGAAGGTTTTTCCTCGCCTTGAGGATGCCTGGCCAGGGCTGCCAGGAGACTATCTCCTGTTCCGAGGGGCAGACGAAGCTCGTATTTGGAGGGGCCTGGCGGCGTGACAGACCGGTACAGCTCGGGATTGCTCCTTTGCAGGAGATCTTCGGAAACCCCGATCTGTTTGCCTACCCAGGAGAGCTTCAATCCCCCCGGAACGAAGACGGTTTCATGCAGCGCAATCAAGTGTTCCGGGTCCAGGCGAAAACAATAAAGATCGGGGTTTCTCACAATCTGCACAGCGGCAAATACTTTAGGAACGTAATCGCGCGTTTCGGCCGGCAGATAGCCCTTTTCCAACAGGTCCCAGAAGGTATTGAGACCGCTTTCGTCGAGCGCGCTTTGAACGGCGTTTTCGCCCGCATTGTAGGCGGCAAGGGCCAAAGACCACGATCCAAACTGATTGTAGAGCAATGAGAGATAATCGGCGGCAACTTTCGCAGATTTCACGGGATGGCGTCTCTCGTCGACCCACACATTTTGCTCCAGTCCGAACCGGCTCCCGGTCTCCGGGACGATCTGCCATATTCCTACCGCTTTGGCGTGCGAGCGTGCGGCAGGGGAAAAACCGCTCTCGATCAGAGCGACATAGACCAAGTCTTTCGGTAGCCCCTTGCGCACGAAAATTTCTTGAGAAGGCGCCGCGTAAAAACGGGCACGATCGAGCTGAGTTTGAAAGCTGTTATGATATTTTTCTGAAAACCGCCTTACCCAGGTATCTACAGAAGGATGATTCGGGATGGGTAGATCGCATTTCGGAGAGGGTTTCTCGATAACCGTGGTTTTGGAATACCAGGGAAGCCCGGCTGGATAGATATGGAGATCCTGCTGAGAATAAGAGGCGCCGCATCCTGCGAGGAGCGCAAGAACTCCCAATTCGATCCATAATTGCAGCGGCTTTAAGCTTTTTTTCTCAGCGCATGGCATCAAGAGGGTCCTTTTGAATTATCCGAAACTTGACAGTCGTTTGCCTCCGTTTCTACAAATGGTGACCTCCGGGTGATGCCTCCATTGCTAATGCGACTTTTTATCAGCAAAATCTATACCATTCGAACGAATGTCGAACAGATCGGCTGGATTGCCGTGATGACGTCCGAATTACAAAATGTTCAATTCGGTTTGCATGTATGATCCCGACTACGATGATGCAGTTAAAAGACTACCATGTAACGGGTGCTCGCCGGTATGACAGACGTCTTTTTTAATCCGGTTGAAAACAGGGACCTTCAGTAATCCCATCACGTGGCCGTGCAATTAATTGCATCACCTGTAATTCTAATTATTCGCTGCTTTTTCACCCGCAACGTCACCAGCCTTTCCAGGATCTTCGCTCCGTGGTTTGCCGGCAACCGGTCGAGAAACCGCTTTTTCCGTTTTTTTAGCTGTCGTTTCGGAAACCTTTTCCATCCTGGAATAGCCGCCGCCTACGGCGCTCTTTAAGTCTTCGCATGCTTTTTTATTTATGTCCACCCATTGTCTGAAAGCCTTCTTCCCATCTTCAGGCAACCAGACGGCGCTATCGAAAAATACCGCCGTTTGCTCCCACATCATGATGAGGCCGTTGATAAACCCATCGACGGAAGCCTTTTGCATGTCCATCATTTGCTGCAGCATTCCGAACTGCTCGTACATGATTGTTCCTCCTATGTGTTTTTGAGTTCATTCCTGTGAAAGAATGTGCTCTGTAAAATAGAAGGAACGCGCAAGGAGTTGAATCAGGTCAAGACAGTAGATTCCGGTAGGGTTTTCTGTATTTCGATGTCTGAAAAGCCAGTATAGAGGCTCAGATGACTCAACTGAAATAAGGATGCGCCCGGGCTGCAGCGGGCTGCCCGCTATGAATCCATGGTTGCTTGGACAAATGCCTTTTAACGTCAACTCTTTATTCTTGCTCTCCAGGAATTGGTCCGGCCCTTCCTATGGAAATGTCGTGCAGCGGTATAAGAATATCAGCCATCTTCCCGATTTTCTGAGCGCTTTCATACGCTGCAATGGCATCGGTGTGGACCCCGGGAGCAACGCACGGGGAATTGCTCGGAAAGTTCAAAGCGTTGCAGCAAAATCCGGTGATAATCGCCTTGCCCCGGGAGGTGTGGACGGAGACCGACTGGCCTCCCGGTGTATGACCGGGCGTGAAGATGAGGTCGATTCCGTCCCTCAGGTTTACATCGCCTTCCACCAACTCGACATTCAAACCGTCCAGCAGGTCCGGATAGTAGCGATGGTCCAGCGGGTGGGGGTCGAGGAAAAAATCATATTCGGCTTTTTGCACGACAATCTTGGCCTGAGGACATTTTTGATCGTTTTCGCAGTGGTCGTTATGCAAATGAGTATGAATGATGAGGTCTATGTCCTCGACCCCCAGCCCATGATCTTCCAGCGCCTCTTCGAATTCCTGGATCTTCAGGCCGTATTCCCGCCCTACGTGCTCCGGCACAACAAACTGCTCCAGTCCCGTATCCACCAGGATAACCTCCTCGGCCCCCTTGAGGAGGAAGGCATAAATGGGTATCCAGATGCGTTTACCGTACCCTCTGAGGTAAGTCATGATCCCCTGATCGGTCTCATTGGCCCCGATCACCAATGGGTAAATAACGTATTCTTGCACGTTTGGTCCTCTCTTGGAAAAGCAGCTTGTTCAGAGCACTCAATTGTACCGGCGATTACACCAGGAGCTTCAATAAACCGGGACCTTGCCGGGACTTTTGTCTCCGATCCTTGCCGCCTGCTTCTCACTTCCCGCTTCCTAATGAGCGCATCCGCCCCCGGCGTGTCCTGCGCATGTGAGTCGGGGGTCGAATTCGGGCAGGATTTTTTCCCGTGCGTATTGGGCATTTTGACCCACTGTGCCCTCTGTCGCGCGGAATACCTTTATCCCCTGGGCGTGCAATTTCTTCAAGGCTCCCAGCCCAATGCCCGCGACCGCGATCGCGTCAACCCGGCGCCCGCCCAAAGCATTTGTGGGCTGACACATTCCATGAGCGTGGTGCTGGTCGCCGTTTTTTATTTCTTCGACGGCGCCGGAATCCGTATCCACGATAACAAAGCCCGGAGCTGACCCGAAATGTTCGAAAACTCTGCTGTTAAGTCCTTCCATCGTCTCAACCGGAAAACATACTTTCATGTTCGTCTCTCCTTATCCATTTTCAATCGCCTTAACTTCGCCTCCCTCGATACGAAGGGCCAGCGCCTCAGTCAGAACTTTCGCCACCTTCCTCCTTGCCGACTCGATGATCCTTCCGAAAGTCTGACGAGAAACATTCATCTTTTCCGCCGCCTGTTCGTGGTACAGATTCTCCAAATCGGCCAACCGGATGGCCTCGAACTCATCCATCGACAAGACCACCTCTTCAAGCGAAATATACGGAACTCCGACCGGCTTGAAGATGTTGCAGTTCGGCTGGCAGCTAATTCTTCGGCAACATTTGGGGCGGGGCATGGTTCACTCCTCGTCCACTATTATGGGCATATGCTCATTATTTTTCAACAAAAAAGTTCGGCCCGGGCAATGTTGTGCCGCCCTCCGCCTGTAATGAAAATTCTCAGGGCAGTATTGATGAGAGTTCATCTCATTTTATTACGTACGGTGGCAAGGAATATCGACCTCATTGCTCAATGAGCGCCGGTCGAGTGGAGTGGCAGCTTTCTGGAGATAGAATTGGCATCTCGGCGAAGCCGCGCGAGTCGTGGGCAGGAACGATGATCAGCTCGGGAAGGCGTGCTTTGATCGCTACCATTCGCAACAGGTTTTCGCGTGTGCCCTCCGGATCGGTGTCGGCCCGTTTCCGAATAAGCCAGGGTCGGTCCTCCCGCAGGGCGATTCCTTCGAGTTGAAACACGAGGTCGCCGACAAGCGCGTAGCGTCTTCCGCTGGGCAGCGTCAGGAATATGATCACTCCGCCGGGCGTGTGACCTGGCGCAGGGACAACCACAACAGCGCCATCCCCGTAGATGTCGCGGCTCCGAGGAAATCCAAGGTAGGGGCCTTCTTCGAATCCATACTCCTCATAGCGTATGCCGCCGAATTTTCGACCGAATTGTCCACTTCCTCCTTTGCGGATGAAGCCACGTTCCTGTGCCGTCACCCACACAGGGACATCTGGGAAGTCTGGCAGGCCGCTAACGTGGTCCCAGTGTGCATGGGTGAGAAGGATAGCCCGTAGCGGTTTCTGGTCGTAGTCAGCAGCCTTGAGCTGATCAGCGGCCGCCTGCCACACGCTGTAACTCGTCATTAAACGGAACAGAAAGGGCATCGTACGAAACTGCTCGCCAATGTCACGGCCAAAGCCGGTATCGATGAGTAGATCGCCGCCTGGATGCTTCACCAGTGTTGCAGCCATTGAAAAGTCGCGCCGGTCGAGAAACGAGCCGCTACGATAGGCAAACGCGGCAGCTCGGTGCGTCACACCGGTAGGCAACGCGAAGACGGCCATCTCCAGCGGCGGCGTGGCTGAGGGCAGTGGGCCCGTGAGTGGCTGCGGCTGAGGCAACGATGGCTCCGGGAAGGTACGCTGCGCAAGCGTTACCAGGGCCATCGCCGCCATGAAAATGCCCCTATTTTTCACTGCCTCTCTCCTTTCATTGGGCTCAAGCGAATGATTTATCAGTGGGATGGGGCAGGGGCCTGAGCTTGTTGCCAGCCGCCGCCTAAAGCCTTGTAGAGGGAGATCAGGTTTACGAGGACTTGAGTTTCACTCTGGGCGAGGCTGTTTTCGACATCCATGAGCTGTCTTTCGGCATCCAGAACGGTCAGGAAATCCTTTAAACCCTCAATGTAGCGCTCCCTTGCCAATTCCACCGCCTTCGACTGTGACTGCGCCGACAGCGCGAGCCGCTCTCTTTCGACCTGGCGTTGAGCATAGCCCACAAGGGATGTTTCCACCTCTTGCATGGCCGTCAGCACAGCCTGCCGGTACCTGGCCAGCGCCTCATCCCGCCGGGCTTCAGTTGCCTTGATGTTGGATCGTATTCTTCCTCCCTGAAAAACGGGCCACGTGATTTGCGGTCCCAGGGACCACGCTAGGCCGCTGGCGCGAAAGAGGTCCACGAATTTCACGCTTTGCGGGTCGGCTGCGCCTGTGAGATAAAAGCGCGGGTAGAGGTCGGCGGTCGATGCGCCGATGTCGGAAACGGCGGCGCGCAGATCGTTTTCTGCCCGCCTTAGGTCGGGTCTTCGCAGCAGCAGGTCTGAAGGAAGCCCTACAGGTACTATGTCGGGCGGATTGGGGATGGGCGACGTCGCCAGAAGGTCACCCAGAAGCGAATCGGGCGGTTGCCCCGTAAGTACAGCAAGCCGGTAGGCGCTGGATCGGATCGAGGCGTACAGGGTTGGGATGCTTCCCCGTGTGCGTTCGAGCTGCGCTTTGGCCTGTTCCACCTCGAGGTCGGAGGCCAGTTTCGAGTCTCGCCGGATCTCTACAAGAGAAAGAGTCTTCTCCTGGATGTCGATATTTTTCTCCGCTATGTTCAACTGGTGCTGGGCGCCGCGAAGTTCTATGTAATTGCGGCCCGTTTCGGCGATTACCGAGACCATCACGTCGCGATAATTGTCGATGCTCGACTGCGTGCGAGCCGTAGCCGCCTGGACCTCTCGTCGCCTGCCGCCGAACACGTCTATTTCCCAACTGGCGTCAAAGCCTATCTGATAATTATCCTGCTGGAGGTCTATCTGACCAATGAAATGTCTGGGCAGTTCGTTAAGAAGGCCTGCGGTCGGGCTTGTCCGAGTTCTGTCGTAGAGGGCGCTGCCGCTCACCTGCGGCAGCAGGCTGGCCGCCGCGACTCCACGCAGGGCCCTCGCCTCGCGCACTCGGGCCTCGGCCTCCTTTATATTCTGATTGCCGGATATTGTCTTATCGATGCAGCTTACAAGCTGTGGGTCGTTGAGGTCGTTCCACCAGCGAACATCTTGCGACTCCACGGCGGCGGCGCTTTTCGTCTGCTGCCAGCCATTTTGCATCGGGACATTCGGCTGTTTATAATTCGGCCCGACCATGCAGCCCTGAATCAGAACTGCAATTATCAACGCAGCTATATGCCGCATAAGAACAATTAGGAATGAGGAATTAGAAATTAGAAATGGGGAAAACACGTCAGAGCGCCTGCTGGAGGCGCGGTCAGATACCTCCGGAAAAGCCCGGGACGCCACGTGCCTCACCCCGGCTGGCTTTAAGCCATGGTCCAGTGCTTCTTTTCGCTGTGATAACATTTCTGGATTGCCTTTCTTCCTACTCCTCATTCCTAATTCCTGATTCCTCATTGCTCCTTTTGGCATCGCTCGCCACCGCCCGCAGTCCCGCGATGGTGAAAAGCCACATATGCCGCGCCAGTTTGTCAATCCCATCGCCCTTCTTCAGATCGAGTTCCGGATTGACCAGTTCAATGGTTTGCCTGTTTTGAAAGATAAAGACGAATTGAGCCATCATGCTCATGGCTGCGCGGATTACCGCCTCGTGATTGGCAGGGAGGTCCATCAACCTTGCGATGATCGTGCGCCCGAGTTCTTTGGCGGGACGGATCTGAAGTTCGACCAACTCATTGAACGCCTCGGTGTGGGAGGCCATTTCGCGCATAAGTACCCGTATGTCCCATCTTTGCGGTGATGGGTCCAGCAACGAGTGAAGGACCCCTTTAATAAAGCCTTCGAGCTTCTCCTCGGTATCATAAACGTCTTCGGCCAGGTCCTTGAGCGCACCGAAGTTGATCAGCCGGCGATGAGCCTCGCGCAGCACTTCCACGTATAAGTGTTTCTTCCCGCCAAAATAGTAGTTGACCGCCGCGGTGTTGACCCTGGCAAAATCGCAAATCTCCCGCGCCGTCGTTCGCTCGAAACCCTTTTCGGAAAATACGATGCCTGCAGCCTCGAGCAGGCGGTCGCGGGTCCGCTGATCCGCGGTTCCGAACATCTCAGGTTCGGTCATTTTTACTTTATTTTCATTCATAGAATCAGGGTGTAGCATCGGGAAAGAAAATTGTCAAATGAAAATTTAAAATTTATATATGAAATTCAAATTTTAATTTGACACCCTCGGACCTTGCCGCTATTATTGGTCGCCGGAGGAGATCGAAACATGAAAAACGTTATCATTATTGTTGCGCTTGCGGCGGCAATTGCAAGTGCCGCCGCCTACTTATGGGTCCACCATCCATCCGGGACTTCACCCGATCAGCTTCTTCTCTACGGAAACCTCGATCTCAGGCAGGTCAACCTGGCGTTCAACGGGAACGAGAGGATCGAGTCCGTCCGGGTGTATGAAGGGGACCGGGTAGAGAAGGGGCAGGTGGTGGGCACCATGGAAATGGGGAAGCTCGAAGCACTTGTGGCGCAAGCCGAAGCCAGGGTTGAAGCGCAAAAGCATGCGGTCGAACGCCTGGAAAACGGGAGCCGTCCCGAAGAGATCGACCAGGCCCGTGCGAATGTCAACTCAGCTACGGCCGACCTCACCAATGCACGATTGAACTATGAGAGGTTGAAAAAATCTGCCGGCGGAGGCGCATCGAGCCAGCAGGACCTGGATGCCGCCAAGGCTGCGTTCGAAGTCGCAGAAGCCAGGTTGCGCGTAAATCAGAAAGCTCTGGACCTTGCGGTAATCGGCCCGAGGAAAGAGGACATCGCCGAGGCGCGTGCAACCCTTTTGGCTAATGAAGCCGAACTTGCAGTTTCGAAGCAGAACCTCGCATACGCAACTCTTATCAGTCCGACCAACGGTGTGGTCCAGAACCGAATACTGGAACCGGGGGAAATGGCATCGCCTCAAAGGGCGGTGCTCTCCATTGCCATTACCGATCCCAAGTGGGTCCGCGTCTACGCCGAAGAACCCGACCTTGGAAAAATCAGCCAGGGAATGGCGGCCATTGTTACCACAGACAGTTTCCCCGGGAAGAAATATGAAGGATGGGTGGGATTCATCTCACCCATAGCCTCCTTCACCCCCAAAACGGTTGAAACGACCGAGTTGCGCACATCGCTGGTCTATGAAGTCCGCATCTTCGTAAAAGACCCGGCCGATCAGCTGCGCCTGGGGATGCCTGCTACGGTCAATATAAAACTGAGGACTGAGGACTGAGGGGAGAGGAAGAAACCATGGCATCGGGATCGGATATATTGAGCTGCGAGGGCCTATCGAAGGAGTTCCCGTACGGTCCGAAGGAAAAAGTCAAAGCGCTTGACGGCGTTACTATCCGAGTTGCCCGTGGCACGGTCACCGGTTTGATCGGTCCGGACGGCGCCGGTAAGACAACACTGATCCGCGTTGCAACGGGTCTTTTCGCCCCGGAAGAGGGGTCGATTCATGTGCTTGGCATCGATGTCGCAGCAGATCCTTATGCCGTCCAGTCCCGTGTCGGTTACATGCCTCAGAGGTTTGGGCTTTACGAAGACCTGACGGTCGAAGAAAATCTGAATCTGTATGCGGACCTTCACGCCATGACGCATGAAACCAGGGCAGAGCGTTATCCTCGGTTAATGCAGATGACCGGCCTCGGCCCCTTCAAACGGCGCTTGGCGGGGCAGCTCTCGGGAGGAATGAAGCAGAAGCTGGGCCTGGCCTGCACATTGGTGAGCACGCCCGAATTGCTCCTGCTCGATGAACCCACGGTGGGAGTCGACCCACTGTCACGGCGTGAATTATGGGAAATAGTCTATCGATTGGTGAGAGAGCAGGGCTTGACGGTGCTTCTCAGCACTTCCTACCTCGAGGAGGCCGAACGATGCGATGCCACGGTGCTGCTTTTGCGCGGAAGGGTCCTGGAGGCGGGCCCGCCTTCAGATATCAGTTCGATAGCCAGTGGCAGGTCCTTTAGGATCGAAACCCCCCAATCTTTGAAACCCCGCCAGTTGCAAGCCTCGCTGGCGGGTGCGGACGGTATCGTTGACGCGACCCTTGAGGGCAAGCGTGTCAGGGTGGTCACGTCAGGAGATGAGGCGCTTCGGGGAATGGCCTTTGAGGGGCTGAGTGCCGGCCCGGTTGCTCCGCGGTTCGAAGACGGGTTTATGACGCTTGTGCGCCGCGCCGCCGAACCGGGGACCGACGTGCACTTTGCGCAGGCCGAATCCCGGATGCCTGCGGAAGATCTTCGAAGGGAAGAAGTCGTTGTGGAGGTGCACGATCTTACCAGAAAATTCGGAGATTTCATCGCTGTAAACAACGTCTCCTTTCAGGTCCATAGGGGTGAAATATTCGGCCTGCTCGGCCCCAACGGCGCGGGCAAGAGCACCACGTTCCGCATGCTTTGCGGCCTTTTGCCGGCAACCAGCGGGACCCTGAGCGTTGCCGGACTGGATTTGCGCTTTGCCCGCGCATCGGCAAGGCAGCGCATAGGCTACGTCGCACAGAAGTTTTCGCTTTACCGGCAACTGTCCGTAATGGAAAACCTGCAATTTTTCGCAGGCGCTTACGGGCTTCGTGGCTCGCGTAAACGAGAGCGTATGGATTGGGCGCTCGAACAGTTCGCTTTGAGCGCCCGGTCCAGGCAGACCAGCGGCAAGCTCCCGGAAGGCTATAAACAACGCCTTGCTATGGCCTGTGCGCTCATGCACCAGCCCGAAATCCTTTTTCTGGACGAGCCTACCTCAGGGGTCGACCCATTGGCGCGTCGTGAGTTCTGGCGCCGGATCAGCGCGCTGGCCGATGAGGGAGTCACGATTATCGTCACGACCCATTTTTTGGAAGAGGCAGAGTATTGCGATAACATGGTGATAATGGTTGATGGTCAGGTCCTGGCGGCAGGAACGCCTGCGGACATTCGCGAGCGGGCCCCCGTACGGGAGCATAAGGAGCCGACCATGGAAGATGCATTTGTTGCTATTGTTGAGGACTACCGGAAGAGACAATGAACCCGCTACGTGTCCGTTCGCTCATTCGAAAGGAATTCGTCCAGATCATTCGCGATCCCAGCAGCATCGCTATTGCTATCGTGCTGCCTGCAGTCCTCATCCTGCTTGTCGGATACGGCTTGTCGCTGGATGTCAAAGAGGTCCCGATGGCTATTGTCCTGGAGAACCCTACCCCGGATGCCAGCAGTCTGGCTGGAGCGTTCAAGCTGTCCGACTATTTCAGGATAACTGAGACCACTTCCATGCAGGAAGCCGTAAAGCTTATGCGCAAACGGGATGTGGACGGCATTTTGCGCTTGTCGCAGGACTTCGACAGGCAACTTGCCTCGGGCGACGCCCCAGTCCAGTTGATCGTACGGGGCGTCGACGCCAATCGCGCGCGCTTCATCCAGGGCTATACACAGGGCGCATTAGTGAAGTGGATGGATCAAAGAGAAATCACTGAGGCCAGCCCATCCACAGGATCGGCCAGGGTTCAATCCAGAATGTGGTTCAATGCGGCGGTGGACAGCCATTATTTTCTGGTGCCGGGTCTGGTAGTCCTGATTATGACTCTTACGGGGGCACTGCTTACTGCCCTTGTTATGGCGCGCGAATGGGAACAGGGCACGCTGGAGGCGCTTTTTGTCTCACCGGTCCGGGCGGGCGAGATTTTGGTAGGCAAGACCGTGCCCTATTTCCTGCTCGGAATGGCAGGCCTGGTGCTCACCGCATCGGCCGGGCGCTTCTTATTCCATGTCCCGCTCAATGGTTCGACCCTCGTTTTGACAATCGTATCCGCGCTCTACCTGTTGGTGGCCCTGGGAATCGGTCTGTTCATATCTTCGTCGATGCGCAATCAGTTCGTGGCCGCTCAGATAACGATAGTCACGACGTTTCTGCCTGCAATGTTCCTCTCCGGGTTCATCTTCGATCTTGCAAGCGTTCCAAGGGTAGTTCGATACATCAGCTATCTGCTCCCGGCAACGTATTACGTGTCGTTTCTGCAGTCGATCTTCCTGGCGGGAAATGTGTGGAGCGTTATCATCCCTGACTCCGCAGTCTTGACGGTGATGTTCGTGATCTTTTTTGCGCTTACTTTGCGCAAGACACGCAAAAGGCTGGATTAGACCATGGAATCGTTTCGAAGGATTGCAGCGCTGATCCGCAAGGAACTTCGGGCAATTTTGAAGGACCCCAGGAGCCGGTTTACCGTGCTCGGCCCTCCAATCATTCAGACCCTGGTTTTCGGCTATGCGGCCACATACGATCTCCACCAGGTCCGCTACGCGGTCTATGATCAGGACCGCAGCGAAGCATCAAGGCAGTTTCTGGCCGACATGGACGGCTCCGGCACATTCAGGCGTGTCGCCAACCTCCGGGACCAACGGGAGATCGGGCCGTTGATCGACAGCAGAAAAGTCCTGCTTGTCGTGCAGTTCGGACAGGATTTCGAGAGGCGTCTGCTTTTGGGGCAACGGGCAGACCTGCAAGTCATAGCCGATGGGCGCAATTCCAACACGGCGGGGACCGCGCTAAACTACATTGGAACTATTGCCGACATCTTCAACGCAAGTTGGCGGCAGACTCACGGCGGTCCGTCACCCCCTGTGCACTCCGTTTCAAGAGCCTGGTACAATCCAAACCTTCAAACCCGGTGGTACATGGTCACAGGTATGATCGCGCTCATAACCATGGTCCAAATGGTCATCCTGACCGCAATGTCTGTGGCGCGCGAACGGGAACAGGGAACATTCGACCAGTTGCTGGTATCTCCTTTCAGGCCCATCGAGATCATTATCGGCAAGACCGTCCCAAGCATCTTCATCGGCCTGGTGCAAGTGACAATGATTCTCATGCTGACCCTGTTCTGGTTTAAGGTGCCGTTCCAGGGTTCGCTGCCCACCCTCTATCTCGGGGCCTTTCTTTTCCTTTGTGCGGCTACGGGAATCGGCCTGATGCTCTCCTCGGTTGCCGCCACCATGCAGCAGGCCCTGCTCGGCAGCTTTCTCACCCTCGTGCCCTTCGTCACGCTCTCAGGGTTGAGCGCTCCGATCGCCAATATGCCGCACGAAATACAGGAAGCCACATTGATAAATCCGCTACGCTACATCATATCCATTCTCCACCGGGTGTTCCTGGAGGCGGCCTCTTTGCGGGAGGTCACCTCCGACCTCTGGCCGCTGGCTTTGATCGCCGTCTGTTCTCTGTCGATCGCCGTTTGGATGTTTCGCCGCCATGCGGTGTAATGCGATTGGCCATATGAGGTTCCCGTTTGCAATAGAATAGAAGATTCCAATCCTCCATTCCTCTAGGGTGACTTGACGTAGTATGAACGTAATTGCAACCAGCCAGGCAAAATATTCAAAATAGTCAAGGGAAGAGGCTACCACCCTGCAAGAGACGCAGCCTCTTTGGATCTGCATTCCGGTTCAACCCGCGCGGTGTTTATTTCTTCTCCCTACGGTCGTATCTTTATAGTTGAGCCACTTGCAAAGGAAACCCTATGCCGAATGACGAGCAAAAACTGACCCGATTGAATCCTCACATTGAAATGACGACTCTTGAACCGGACAAAAGGGTCGGCCTTGTGGTCGTTCTTACCGGCTATGGAAAAGGCAAGACTTCCTCTGCCCTTGGAATGGTCATTCGGGCCTGCGGCCATGGCATGAAAGTCTGCATGATCCAGTTCATGAAGGGCGACCTCTTCACGGGAGAATGGCAAGCCGTAAAGAAAATCGACTGCGACGTGGAAATAGTCGCAACGGGCATGGGGTTTTGCGGGATACAGGGAAATCCCTACTCACACGCTCAGCACCGCGAAGCCGCCCAGCGCGCCATCCTTATGGCCAAAGAACGGATCGCTTCGGGCAAATATGGCCTCATCGTCCTCGATGAAATCAATAATGCGGTCCATCTGAATCTGGTGGACCTGGAACAGGTGACGGACCTGATTCGCAACAAGCCGCCCCTTCTGCATCTCGTTCTCACCGGCAGGGACGCGGCCCCGGAGGTAATTTCGCTGGCCGATACGGTGAGCGAAGTCCGCGAGATTGCCCATGCCTACCGCAAAGGGATAGAACCGCAGCCGGGAATAGATTTTTGAGAGACACTGGCGCTTTTTCCGCCCACCGCTCACTGCTTGTGGGTCCGTTCTCTCACCCTTCACCCTTCACCCATCACTGTTTCTTGAGGTATCCCACTGACTGGGCCAAAATGATTTTCTGGTCCGGCTTGAGCTTCAATTCTTTCGCCAACGCTTCTCTGTCGACATTCGCTCGTACGACAGTCGCCAGACCCTCCGAAGCGCAGAACAGATAGACATTTTCAGCGATCACCCCGGTGTCGGCCCCCACCAGGATCTGCTTGTCGTAAGACCCCGCTTCGCTGGTTTTGGAGTAGTCCGACACGTAGATGAGATTGACTGCCGCGTCCTTTACAAACGGCTGGTTGCCTGTCATCGCCCTGATGTCCTTTGTCACAATCGGATTCAGGGTATTTTTCGCCGCATCGTAGAGATAGGCGCCATCAGGGGTTGCCACGTAAATTTCGGTTTCCTGCCAGTTTTTTGCCGAAGGAGCGGTCCGATGGCCGTCCGGACGGTTTATTCCAAAAGCGGCCCAAAGAAGGTTCGACAGGGTCTGCATCGAGAGTTTTTGGTCACTGAACGAACGTGCCGACATTCTCTCGTTTAATGCGGACATCAGGGGCTTTCCTCCCTCTTTTTGAGGATTTGGAAGCTGGATGGGGCCCTCGGCAAAGCTCGAAATCGTACAGCCGAGTATGAAGAAGGACAAAATCGCTAAACATAACGTCAACCTGGCTTTCATGTGGATCTCCTTGTCGGATGGTCATTGCGAAATGGATTTTGAATTCATCTTTCAAGGTAAGAAGAATAGATCATGATTCCACGTTTTTGCTCAAAACAACGCATTCGTAAATTCGTCGGCGTCAAAGGGACGAAGGTCTTCGATGGTCTCTCCGATCCCGATATAGCGAACCGGCACCTGGAGTTCGTCGCAAATGGCGGCGATAATCCCGCCTTTTGCAGTGCCGTCGAGCTTGGTCAAAATCAGCCCTGTGAGGCCTATGCCTTCCTTGAAAAGTTTTGCCTGCGACAGCGCGTTTTGACCCGTTGAGGCGTCCAGGACCAGGAAAACCTCGTGCGGCGCTCCAGGCATCTTTTTTTCGATAACCCGATAGATTTTCTTTAGTTCCTCCATGAGATTGACCTTGGTGTGCATACGGCCGGCGGTGTCCATAAGGACAACGTCAATGTCGCGCGAGACCGCCGCATCGAGCGCGTCGAAAGCTACGGCGGATGGGTCCGATCCGCTCTTTTGCTTGACAACCGGCACTCCGGTGCGCTCTCCCCAGATAGACAACTGCTCGGCTGCTGCGGCACGGAAGGTATCGCAGGCGGCAAGCATCGGCTTCATACCTTCCTGTTTCAACTGATTGGCCAGTTTTCCGGTAGTGGTTGTTTTGCCCGTGCCGTTTACTCCCACGATCATGACTACAAACGGCTTATTCCTGCTAAAATCCAGAGGCGGGGCCTCTACGCTCAAAACGGTCCTGATCTCCTCGCGTATCTGCTCCCGGAGCCGGGCAGGGTCACTGAGTTCCTTGCGTTTTACCTTGTCTGTGACCTTGCTCAGGAGCATCCCGGTGGTTCTCACCCCCAGGTCCGACGTGATGAGAATTTCTTCAAGTTCATCGAGAAGTTCGTCATCGATTACCCTCTTGCCAAGTACAAGCCGGTCTATCCGGCGGACGAATTTTTGCCGCGTTCCTTTGAGCCGCTGGCGAAGACGTTTGAAAAATCTCCTTTTGGGCCGGCCCTCCTCATAAACCTCCTCTTCCTCTTCTTCCTCTTCCCAGGCCTCATCCTCGTCGTCATCGGAAAACATTTCGGGTTCGAGCTCGGCTTCCAGTTCGCCACCGGGTTCGAGATCCTCTTCGGTTTCCGGCAAGGTCGCTTCGCTCCCGACCTGAGTCTCCTCCTCGACGGAATCCTCCTCTTCCTCTTCCGGCTCTTCTATTTCCCCGGGCTGAGTTTCCGCTATACTTTCCCCTTCCTCCTCCCGATTTTTCTTTTTCTTTCGCTTGAACCACTTGATCATATTTTCTTCTCCTCCGGAGTTTTTTTCGGTATGGCGGCCGCAGGGCCGTAAAGTATAGTATGTAACCCGATCGCCTCACTTTTCTAAAGAGGGGCGAGGGGATTTCTAAACCGGGTTTCAACGTCCGCGCAGGCGGGGCGCCGTGTCCATACACGACTTGGCGCCTGCCAAGGCGCGATTTTGAGGGGAGCGGGATGGATAGTCAAGAGCGGAGTTTGCGTCTGGAGATAATTAAGGTGTGCCGCAGGCTGGAGAACAAGGGGCTGATTGCGGCAAGCGACGGAAATGTCAGCGTCAGGGTTGGAGAGGATTGTATACTGATAACGCCGAGCGGTATCCCGAAAGGGGAGATGGCGCCCGAAGAGATCGCCAAGACCTGTATGCTGGGAAGTCTTCTGGAAGGACCGTTGAGGCCGTCCAGCGAAATACGGATGCACCTGCAAGTCTACCGCATGAGGCCTGACGTATCGGCGATAGTGCATGCGCACCCGCCGGTGGCTACAGCATTCACGCTGGCCGGGTATCCCTTCAACTCAAAGATCCTGCCCGAAGTGTGGATAATGCTTGGGAAAGTCTCAACGGCGCCCTACGCAACCCCGTCGACCGACGAAGTCGCTAAGTCCATCGAGCCTTATGTTACGGACAGCCGGGCAATCCTTCTTAAAAGGCACGGGGCCCTCACCTTCGGCGAAAACCTGATGGAGGCGTGCATGCGAATGGAAAAAATCGAACACTGCGCGAAAATCCTTTTCTACGCCTCCATGCTGGAGGGCAAAAAAGCGCCTGCGGCCCTGACGGAAGGCGAGATCGAAAAGCTTGGGATGAGCCAAAAGATAAGGAAAAGCGCAGGGGAGTGACTCCCCTGCACCCCACGGGATCCGCCCGCGTGCAGTGCACGCGAGCGGGAAGCCGGCGAAGCGCGGAAGGGCTGGGCGACATCCCTGACGCTCGAGACCTTCAGCGACTTCAAGCGTTTGCAGACTGCTGCCCGGCCCACTCCGAGATATCGCGCCGCCTCCGCCGAGCCGTTTCCTTCCCGGATCAATCGCAAGAGTACGTCATCACTAATCTTTTTCAGGGCCATGGAAACTCCTGCGGAACATCATGGAAACACTTGACTGCGTGTTTCCATGAGGGAAGGGTAAAGTGAGTTGTGTTCGATATTCGTTTTTCATCCGCCATGGAAACAGATGGAAACACCAGGGGTCCCGAGGCCGGGTGTTTCCATTGGTAAGCATTTGTGATTGCTAGGTTTTTTGTGTTGCATGGAAACATCTTGGAAACAATCAGGGGAAAAATAGGACTGAGGACTGATTGCCTCCGGCCCGGCGCTGGGCAACTTGACGATGCGGTTGCGCCAAACAGTACGCGCCACGGAGGACTGAGTGGAAAAGCAAAAGCAGGAAGCGGGGAGCGGGAAAGAAAGAACAAAATCCTGACACGGATAGACACTGATGAGCACAGATAGAGAGAGCCGATTTATAGTTTGATCGGGCAAGGGAGCGCATCCTTGTTCAGCCAGTTTTGCAGTCGGTATCGCGCGGCCGTCACCCCGGCCATCTCGCCCGCGTCCCGCCGACAGATTGAGCAGGGGGGTAGACGGACTTTCCGTATATCCGCGTGAGGGCAGCGACTGTCGCAAACATTATACTTCATTATCAGATGTAAAAGCAAGAATAATGCGAAGTCACGGCAGAACCCGAAGCCGAAAAACAAAAGTTGAGACACGGATGAACACCGATAAACACAGATAGCAAAACCAACCGGGTACGGAGAGCAAACGGCGTGAAATCGAAGCAACCACTCTTCTGCCTGACGGCTGGGCTTTGTGAAACAACTAAAATACAGAGAGGGCCTTGTGAGTTTTTCGCCTCATCCGTGTTCATCCTTATTGATTAGTGTGGATGGACACGGATGTGAGGAGAAGTCACGGTCGGCGCTCCGGGCCGCGGGATATTTTCCCCCGGGTACTCGTTTCCCGGATGAACCTCGTGCTTTAGCGTCCTGCGGACTTCGTCCAAATCCACAGCATCGTATGCATGAACGAGCTGATTGCGCATACCGGCAATGAGAGGCCGGGGTATTTCCGAATGACGGGCGCGAAAATCTGCGGACAGGCGCTTCACCGCTCGGCTATTGTAACGACTTTAAGACCTCGAAAACTTATATGACAATCACGGACCTCCACCTTGATTCGCACCACCTTCCGAAACAAGCCACCCAAATCCAGATATGATTTGAAAACCTTGCGCATTTCAGAGCTTCGTTTTTTCAAGGATAGGAGAGAATTGTGGAATTTTGCTTTTCCCCAAGGGCTCCTCAATAGCTGGGACCAAGTAGGGTGTTCCACACCACATTCATGTTGCCCCCCTAAAGGACGTTTGATGGCAGAGACCACCGGGAACCTTGTCTACATGAAATCCACACCGGGAATCGGGTTATTGTACAAAGAGAACAGGCAGACCTAATCCTTCCTCAAACCCGGCACTTGGGGTAAATATGCAACCTTAAAGGGCGTCCTCCATGCTGCTTTCGAGGCATATTACGTGGCTGAAACCAAAACAGAAAAGGAATGCGCCATGAAAATCGGTTTGATGAACAACCCGTTAAAACCAATCATCGATGAAGCTACAGGCTGCGGTAAGGCGGGCTTTGATTTTCTCGATCTGACCATCGAAGGTCCGCAGGCCGAGACCGTGGATATAGGCCAACTCCGTTCGGTTCTCGACGCTTATGGCCTGTCGATCACCGGGCACACCGACCCGTGCCTACCCTACGCATATCCACTGCAAGCCGTCCGGGACGCCTGCTTTCAGGAACTCACACGTTGTGCCGGTATCTTTTCAGCACTGAAGGCAACGGTGATGAATATACATCCCTGCTATTATTGCCCGCTGGGCATGAAAAGGGATCTGGTCGCTTTCAACATCGAATCGTTGAAGCCTATCGCCGAGATGGCTGAATCCCATGGCCTTACTTTGGTTTTCGAGAATTACAAAGCTCCCTTCGACCGGGTTGCCACTTTCAAAAGGCTTCTGGCGGAGGTTCCTGGATTAAAGCTCCACCTGGATTTCGGACACACAAATTTCGGCCACGACGGCTACGAAGTGTTCTGCCAAGAACTCGGGGGGCTTATCCGGCACGTTCATTTTTCCGACAACCGGTCGAGAACCGACGATCATATGCCGCTTGGCGTCGGTGCCGTCAACTGGAAAGAGGCCGTGCAAACCTTGAAGGCCACCGGCTACGACGGCACCATCACCCTGGAGATCTTCTGCAACGACCCGGTCATGCAGCACGGATACCTGGATATGAGCCGGAAAATGGTTGCGGAGCTCTGGGGCAAGGATTAACCGCCTATCGCTGATTTCCGTGAAAACGGTTTACCGCGTCTGGAATCTCGTTCGAAGTCGCGAGGAGGAAACTTGTTGAATTCCAGTGACCGGGATAAACTACCTTTTTTCACTCCGAATCCATTTTCCAGCCCCCATTAATGGCTGATTGGCTTAAAGGCTTTGGGGGGCGACGGTTATGGGTATTCCGCGTTCTAACAGTAATTATTACGTACGGCGTTTATGTCTTTCACGTTCTTTTTACCCCGCCCCACTGCTGACTCGATCTCGTTGTATCCGCCTGGCCGAAGCATTCTCACGTCGAATGCCGCGAGCAAGGGCTCAAGACTGGACGAAGAGAGTTAAAATGAATGCGACCAATCATGACCGGTGCGCCCTCACTAATAGCTGTGGTCCACCTGTCTCCGCTCACAAGACCTTGCCAGGAAAGAAAGTGTCCGTCGACTACTGCCCCGACGATCAAATTATGATTCGAAAATGGTAACGACTTTCGAGACTTCAATTCTCAAGCCGGAGGAGAGATATCCTGACTTTCTGGTGGTCTTCTTGGATAAATACAATAAGCCGATTTGGCTGGTCAAGGATCTTATAGCCGTTTTCTCTCTGAGTAAAGTAGGAAGCAGACTTCGGCGCGCTTATCCTGCCTTCTACTCTACTCAATTCGCGCAACCGGACTTCCACCGGCTGAGCGCGCGGCCCAAGGAGCTGCGAACGGTGACGCCGAACCAGCGGAGTGTAAAAGGGGGCGGGTTTGCAATGTTGCAATCTGCTAGACCGTAGGAGAGAAGCCCGGCATAAAGGGGTCCACCTGGCTGGGCCTGAAGACTGGCTGTTTCAGCGCTAAAGCTGCCATCATGCCTACATGTCGAAAGCCACCTCGACCATAAAACCACCTTGTGACGTTTCGAATGGAACGGCAAGGCGTGGTCCGTTTGCAACATGCATTATCGTGTGGCCTTTTCCCTCAACTATTGTCGGTATTCCAGCCTGGAGAATGAATCCATCCTCGGCAAGGCGCCTTCTGGCATCACCGCAGATCATGTTAGTAAGTTCCCCTACGGCATCTCTCACCTCATGGTTCAGCTCAGTGAAAGGCTCTCCTAAGAGGTTCGATGCAATGTCCTTGATACATTTCTCAGTGAAAATCAAAGCCATAGACCCTTTGGCCGAGCCGGTGATCCCGATGATCGCGGAAACATCTCCAATAGCAGTATCATCTTTCTTGAGAAAGGGCTTTCCGGGTTTTGCATCAACTTGAGCCATTGTTTTCAGTACGTGCATTGCAGCTGTAAGAAACGGGTTCATCAGTTTTACGTCCATTGCGTGATCTCATCCATATTAACTCTGGTGAATAATTTGGGCGATTTTTTCAGCGGCATCTGACGGCCGAGTGGTTTGATGACATAGTTACTTATTCTGGCCTTCATTGCCTCGACAATATAGTTGAGTTTCCTCATAATCTTCTTAGCGAACTTGAAAGTGAACTCCCCGCGTGATTTTCTTGCCCCTAAAAAAATTGACGATGACAGGGAGTCTGTCAGTTTTCAATTTCTTTAGCCAATATTATATCTGGCGTATTCCTGGCATGCTGATCCTGACCGTAATTAAACCCCAGGTCAATTGCTTTTAAAGCCAGAGCGGTCCATGATCTGTCTAATTCCCTGCATATTATTTCCATCGGGAACCTGAACGCAAAAAGAGCCTTGAGTACATAAAGTTCATATTCTTTCCAAGAGTCCGAATCTACATTGTCAGCATGGACTGATTCCATCAGTCTCTCTCCACCCTGTGCAGTTTTGAGATTATTCTCGATCTGTGGATTTGCCTGGATAGTATCGACAACCTGCATTGAATACTCCAACAATGTCTTGTGACGATCACATACATCATGAATCAACTCTAAGACGGGTTAGTGCCTGCGGTAGCTTTTCATACCGAAAGTCAGCCGTTGTCCTGGGATGTGTGGTTTTTCTCGGATTTCGAACCATCCGCAATCATCCCTCGCGCGGGGCAAGAGTCGAGTCCTTTGGCCTTGCTGTCGATGAACTTTTCGAGCCGGCATTGAACCGATCTCGAAGATTATCCTCCACCGACCATTTTAACTGATTCCCACCTGGACCCTCGTGTTCCCTTGCCTCGTTCGAGTACCCTTCAAGGAGGTCCATCAATCGATTTACGAAGCCGAGCATGTGCTCTGTCTGCTCATTCAACTGAGTTGAGGCAGAAGCGGCTTCTTCCGCGCTTGCTGCGTTATTCTGGATTACCTTGTCAACTCCGCCAACCGCCTGGTTAATCTGTTGTACACCCTGCGCCTGTTCCTGGGATGCTGCCGAAATCTCTCTTACCAGGTTCCCCGCTTTCATTACGCTTAATGCGACCTCGGTAAACTCGCCGCTCATACTCTTTGCCAAATCAGCGCCGGTTCGGATCATGTTGACGTTGCCCTCAATCAAAGCCGCAGTATTCCTTGCTGCTTCGGCAGCCCTCATGGCGAGATTTCGCACTTCATCGGCAACAACCGCAAAACCAGCCCCGGCTTCTCCCGCACGCGCTGCTTCCACGGCTGCATTGAGGGCAAGCAGATTGGTTTGAAAAGCAATTTCATCGATGGTTTTTATAATCTTTTGTGTCTCGTCGCTGGCACAGGAGATTTGCTCCATGAATTCCATCAGCCGGGTCATTGAGTCCTTGGCGTCAGCAGTGATTCCTTTCACCTGGTGCATGAGTTCGTCCGCCTGAGTCGCATTTTCGGCGTTCCGCCGGGTCATCGCAGACATTTCTTCGAGAGAAGATGATGTCTGCTCGATGGCTGCCGCCTGGCTGGCCGTGCCATCCGCTATTTGGTGACTCATGGCGGCTATTGCCCCGGAGGCGGACCACGAGTTTTCAGCCGTCTCGTTTAGACCTGAAATCACTTCTCGGATTGGGTTGCTGACAAGTTTGGAGACTGCTGCAATCAGAACGATAACTACCGCAAGAGTGCCTAGAAGTCCTATGAGGACATTCTTGTTGCGGATGGAACTGGTCGCTGTGAACATGCTGTCGCTTTTTTGCTCCACAAGCAGCCCTCCCAGCACTGAGTGGCCGGACCCGTGGCAGTGCTGGCAACGCTTCTCATTCAAAAAGGGGCGCAGCAGGCTAACGTAGTGGGTTCCTTCCCGTAGCTCGTCAAATCCGGACTCCGGTGTCTTGCCGGTTGCCACCATGTCACCGATTCCCTGGATAAGGTTCGGCGATTTGATGACTTCGGACAATGGGGAACTGCCCTTGTTGTGTTCGGAAGTGTAGGTGATAAGTTTGTCAAATCCAAATACATAGATTTTTACATTGCTGCTGTTTTTCTCGAATTCGGCCATTTGCCGGACGATGGTTTCGCTGTCGCCGATGGCCATAGGGTAAAGGATTGCATTGTAGACAGCATCGGCCAGAATATTTGTTGAGCTTTGAAATTGCCCCCTCATTTCTTTCTGCTGATAGAACACATTTACGCAGATTATCGATGCAAGCGCAAATACAAGGAGAACTGTAACGGCTAAAACGATTTTGACGTGCAGGGACATTTTGATTTGCTTCATCAGTGTGCGCCTCCATACACCAAGGGCTTGTACTTGAACGAATTCACGCGCTCCGCATTATGGCAGGACTCGCAGTCCTTCGCAGTAAGCTTTCCTTTGATGTCTTTGGGATCGCCCGTCTCAGCATGGACACTGCCCGGCCCGTGACAAACCTCACAGCCGGCGTCTTTGAGCTTGGGTGTTTCCTGCTCGGATCGGAACCCCCCTTCCTTCCCGTATCCCGTGGTGTGACATTCGAAGCATTTCTTCAGTTCGGCTTCATCCAGCCCTTTTTTGAGTCGAGTGATACTCTGGAATGAATGCGCCTTTTTGTTGAATTTTTTGAACGAATCGTACTCGGCGGCATGGCACTCCTTGCATGATTCCGAGCCTAGATATTTTGGCTGAGCAGAACATCGCGCATTTTCTGCCCGCCAACCCCAAAGCAATAGCGTGAAGAACAGCGAAAAGAAGATAGCGACTGAGAGTATCGGCTTAAAATTACGCATACCCTATGCCCCCAATTAGCAGGTAACCGCAAAATGACCCGAAAACAGAAACTCACAGTAGTTAACGTTTTGCAAGCCCTCCCCTTGCCAGGCTCAAAGACGTAAAAACCAAAGTATCTTTGTTGACATTGCTGAAGATTGATTCGGATGTGGAGGGAAATTTCTTTAAGAATATGTTGAGAAGTGCTGAGAAAAGGCTCACAAAATGCTTACATGCATTCACTAAAAATCGATGGACTTTAGGTAGGACCTCAGGTTGACTTTTCTCTGTTTCAAGCCGAGCTTTGATCGAAGACGGTAGCGGTGAGTCATGACAGTACTCGAGGAGACTCCGAGTATCGAAGCGATTTCTTTGTTTCTTTTTCCAGCCTTGATAAGATTTGCAACCTGGACCTCCATTGAGCTGATATGCGCATGCTGAAGTGACAGATTTTTCGTAAATGGAGAACAGATTTCCGACAGATTCGTCTCCAAAACCTCCACATACGCCCTCTGCTCCTCACCAAGATGACCCTTTTTCAATTTCTCCAAGTATGGGAGAAGCAGTTCCTTCACGTTGGATAAAACATTTTCGCTGAGTTTCTCCTTGTCTTTCTCCGCCCGTTGAAAAAGCACTCCCATGGCAATATTCAATTCCCGAAGTTCCCTCTGCATTTTCCGTTCGCGGTCAATCCTTTCCATTTTTGCCTTGAGTTCCGGCAACTGGAATGGTTTTGCTATGAAATCAGCCGCCCCGGCCTTGATTATGTCGCTATACGTATAAACACCGGTATAACCGGTCATCATAATCGTATCGAGTTCGGGGTCGATTTTAAGAATTTCACTGAGGAGTTGTAGGCCGTCGATGCCCGGCATTTTAATATCTGAGATGACGAGTTCGAAATCATTCCGTTTTAATGCTTCCAGTGCTTTAGCCGGATCAGTGGCGCTCTCGCAGAAATAACCTGAAGACTGCAAAAATTCAGTCAGCATGGCACAAATATCTTGTTCATCATCAACGACCAAGACCTTTTTAATTTCCCTTTTCAAATCCCCCCCCTTTTCGGGCATCAAGAATCTTTCGAACCGCTTCGGATATTTGTCTCATACCGTAAGGCTTCATTAAGAGTTCCAGCCCAAGCTCTTTAAGGCTGTCAGGGGTGATTCTTTCACTAAACCCCGTGCAAATCAGGATCAGCATATCAGGCCGAATGAGACGAACTTCTTTGGCAAGATCGACTCCTGTCAAATTTGGCATGGTGTAATCAGTAATAATGAGATCAAACTCCTCCGGCCTGGCGCTAAAGACTTCAAGGGCACGAAGGCTATCCGTCTCGGTGGTAACCTTATAGCCGAGTCGCTCCAAGATTGCCGTTCCCATTTCAACAACAGCCTGTTCGTCATCGACAAGCAATATCCTTTCCGAACCACGCGGCAATGGATCATCAACTATCATGGTTGTTTCAGATTGGACGTCAACCCTAGGAATGTAGACACTGAATGCTGTGCCTTTGCCGGGCTCACTTTTGACGGTAATAGCCCCATCGTGCCGTTTGACTATCCCATGCACAACAGACAGCCCAAGCCCACTTCCTTTTCCCACCTCCTTGGTGGTGAAGTAAGGGTCAAAAATGCGCTCGATAGTCTGTGCATCCATGCCAGCGCCTGTATCGGAAACACTCAACTTAAGGTGTGGTCCAGGTCTGAGGTCAATAATCGATTGATCGGCCAAATCGCTCTCGCTCAAATCGACAGGTGACAGGCGAATTTCCAAGATGCCCTTGTCATCCATTGCATGGGATGCGTTCGTACAAAGGTTCATCAACACCTGGTAGATTTGAGTCGGATCGGCCAGCGCAACACCCATCTGGACATTTTGCCTAATTTCTATAGAGGTGGGAAGCGTTGACCGCAAAAGCTTCAGGGCCTCTTTGATAATCGAACTTATAGCAACCGGTGTTTTTTGCTGATCATGAGTGGAGCGAGAAACCGCCAGGATTTGTTTGACCAGTTCCCTGGCCCTTAGAGATGAATTGAGCACCCGCTTTAAACCTTCTCGCATGGGATCATGTGGAGAAAGTTTATTTAGCTCCATTTCCGTGTAGCCGATAATAGGTTGCAGTATATTGTTGAAATCATGCGCTATGCCTCCGGCAAGAGTCCCGATGGCTTCCATTTTCTGAGCTTGGAGAAGCTGTGCTTCCAGCATGCCCTTTTCTTCCTCCGCTCGCTTGCGCTCAGAGATGTTGCGTGCCATCGAGAGAATACCAACCGCCTTACCTGCTGGATCGCGCAAAAAAGAAAAATTCCCTTCGACCAGGACCGTATTTCCATCCTTGTGGACCAACTCCAGTTCCAGAATTCGCGACCGATTGGGATCGCCGTGCCCTGCACTTTCAAGTGCTATTTCCTCGGCGAGAATCTTCATGGCTTTCTCAAATGCTGCCGGAGTGTATGCTTGCTGCATCGTTCGCGCCATTGCCTCTTCCTCCGTAAACCCCAAGAGCCGCGTTACGGAGGGACTGATGTAGGTCAATCGCATGTCCATATCAACCGTCCAGATGACATCGGTCGCGTTCTCGGCAAGAAGGCGATAGCGCGCTTCGCTTTCCAGTAAGGCATCCTCGGCCAGCTTGCGCTCTGTGATGTCATGACAGACATGGACACTCCCGATTAGTTCACCCCCTGGGCCCAAAAGCGGTGATACGCTTACGGCGAAATCGCCGCCGAGACGTTCCTCGTAAAGTTCCGCGGTGTGTTCGAGCCGATCATCGATTAATTGCCGATGCGGGCAGTACAACGGCGGCTCGCTCGTCCCGTGAACAGCCTCATAACACTTCAGCCCAATACACTCTGCTGGAATAATGCCTAACTTGGCTGCCATGGCTTTGTTCACGCGGACAATCCGGTAATCCTTGTTAAGTACGGCGATCAGGTCGGGTACCGCATCGAATGTCCGTTCCCAGTCTTCCTTCGCTCGCAGGAGCACCTCTTCCGTCTGCTTGCGTTCAGTGATGTCTCGATCCATGCCCCGATAACCCATGAACTCTCCATTGGGACCAAACACCGGGACTCCACTAGTCTCAAGAACCACTCGCCTGCCGTCACGATGTAGATTCGTATTCTCTAGCGACGCGAACGGACGCTGCTTCGCTGCGATCTCTGAAAAAATCGCCCCGACTCGTTGCGCCTCTTCCTCGGGCATAAGATCGAAAGGTGTGCGCCCGACAGCTTCTTCTGGCGCGTAGCCAAGGAGTTCGCGTATCCTGGGGCTTGCATAAACATAACGTGCATTAGCGTCCACTTCCCACAGCCAGTCGGAACTGGTCTCAACCAGTGAGCGATATCGCTTCTCGCTTTTGCGCAGGGCTTCCTCCGCCCTAGTGTGCATAAGCACTTCATTTTCCAGTTCCTGAACTCGCCGTTCGAGTTCTTCGTAGCTTGGCTTATGAGTCACTGGAAATCACCTGTTACCCCCAATAATTGCTCAAATTTGCGTCGAAAGATCCTGAACCGCCCCTCCAGTCGGATTCCATCCGAACAGTCCTTAAAGGACTAATAGCTTAAACCAAATAGTATGCCAATCATAAAAACTTAAATGTGGATGCCCGTTAGACCACCATGCCTCTTTCAGGAGATACTCCTTACCCATTGTCGATTCGTTCGATGTCATGCTCCAACTATTTGGTCTAATACGAAGTCGCGTTCAAACGCGTCTGGGCTGGAAGCCCGCACCTCGACCCTACCGAAATAGAAAGGCCCCTCGACTCAGCCCCTGCTCATTTCGCTTCCGATGGAAGCAGCGGGTCAATTCCATCCCGCAGATCCGGCATGTCTTTCTTTAGCGTCCTGCGGACTTCGTCCAAATCCACAGCATCGTATGCATGAACGAGCTGATTGCGCATAGCGGCAATGAGAGGCCGGGGTATTTCCGAATGACGGGCGCGAAAATCTGCGGACGGGCGCTTCACCGCTCGGCTATTGTAACGACTTTGAGACCTCGAAAACTTATATGACAATCACGGACCTCCCCTGATTCACACCACCTTCCGAAACAAGCCACCCAAATCCAGATATGATTTGAAAACCTTGCGCATTTCAGAGCTTCGTTTTTTCAAGGATAGGAGAGAAGTGTGAACTTTGTCCGAGCCTAAACAGGCGGCTGCCTAAAGGGTTTGTTACGTACAGAGCAATTTAATGGAGAAAAATGTCCAAGTTGGAGACGTATGAATCGGGATTTGCCTGACTGCTGCCAAGGAGACTGTGAAGCGATTCGTTTCTCGTGCGGTCCGGCTTTATGAGCAAGAGCAGGAGGAGCCTTTCGGCTCCCCCTTGCTTGGATTGTATCTGCGGCGGCACCTGCACCGCCCTATTGTTTAGTCGGGACAAACTCGTACAATGGCCGAAACAACAGACTTCATCTCGTCGTTGCGTTTCCGTTGGAAAGGTGCCCGGCGATTCCCACGTCTCATTGAGGAATGCAACTCCCGGCTCCATTGCAAAAGCCGCCGGAACACGGGGTGCTACTGGACGGATATACGCAAGCGCCAGTAGCCTGATTCACACCGGTGCTACCGCAAATTCCGGTAGTGATGCAGGAGCTTGCCGTGCAATAGCCCGAGGAGCAGACACCCGAGGCACATGCACCGCCATTCGCGCCCGAGAGAGCGACGCAGGTGTTACTTGAGGTGCACACAAATCCTGCGCAGCAATCAGCATTGGTTGCGCACGATGCACTGGCTTGAGTCGAAGGTCCCGGGTTAATTTCCCTGGTTACGAGTTCCTGCCGCGACTGATGAGATACTGTGCTATACAATAACATTTATTGCTTAATATCAGGGAGCTGCCAGTTTCAATCTTGAACTTTCAAGTCTCAAGTTATGACAGCCGAAAGCGAGGCAGCGCTGGACCTGAAACTTGAACCGGTCTAATCACTTGCTTAGAAAGGAACAGAAGATGAAACTTCGGCAAAAGATGATCATATATAACCTGTTCCCTTTGCTGGTCGGCAAATTCACTGACTGGACAAAGCACCTGGAAAGGGCTGTCCAGATGGGTTTCAACTGGGTTTTCATCAACCCTGTTCAGCTTCCTGGCTCTTCCGGTAGTTTGTATTCGATAGTGGACTATTCGCAACTGAACCCGCTTTTTGTCGACCCCAAGAGCAAAAAATCGCCCGAACAACAACTCACAGACATCATCGAAACTGCAGAGAATCTCGGCCTCAGGATGATGATAGATCTAGTGGTCAATCATTGTTCCGTGGATTCCGATCTTCTGAAAACACACCCGCGGTGGTTCCAGTGGGAATCTGATGGCCGAGTTGCCCATCCTTTCGCTGACGAAGACGGCAAAAAAGTCGTCTGGAAAGATCTCGCGAAGTTTGATCATAGAAATACCGAAGACAAGGAAGGTTTATACCAGTTCTTCTTGAACGTAGTTAAATCGTTGATAGGGATGGGTTTTAAAGGCTTCCGCTGTGATGCTGCCTATCAGATTCCCAGAATCTTCTGGGAGAGGCTCATTTCCGAAATAAAAAAGGCATATCCCGAAGTGTTCTTTTTTGCCGAGACACTCGGGTGCACACCAGATCTCACCATGCAAACCGCTAGTGCAGGCTTTGATTACATATTCAACAGCTCGAAATGGTGGGACTTCAAAAGCCTGTGGCTCATGAAGCAATATGTTATTACAAGGGAAACCGGGCGGTCCATTTCGTTCCCTGAAAGTCACGACACCGTGAGGCTATGTGAAGAACTGAACGGAAATATTGACGGGATAAAGCAGCGTTACATGTTCTCTGCCCTCTTTTCAGCCGGTGTTATGATGCCAATCGGGTTTGAATTTGGCTTTCGCAAAAAGCTCCATGTGGTGAAAACGCGACCGAATGATTGGGAACAGACAAACATCGATTTGCGCCCCTTTATTACCCAGATGAACAAGATCAAGTCTGAGTATGACGTCTTTCAGGAAGAGGCTCCCTCGGAAATAATGCATTACAACAATGAAAACATTTTACTCATGTGGAAAGCATCCATGAACGTCATAGAAGAATCCTTGTTAATTCTCAATAAGGACATATATAACAAACAACATTTCTATACGGAAAAGCTGCAAGAATATTTCCACGCCGCTGCTCCCCTGGTTGACATTTCACCGGAATATCCTCTGAATTATCTGCCCGTGCCATTTTTGTATGATCTTCGGCCGGGACAGGGCATTCTGTTGCTCTCATCACTAGAAGCGCCGGAAGAGTAGCACGACTGGGCGGAAAAGACCGGGACGGCCAGAGCAAGAGAACAAGCCGGAAATAGGGTACCGCGAATTCAACTTTGTCAGGAAGGATAAATAAGCATACCAGCTCGAGTTTTTTGGTTGGTCATCGCTCAAAAAGCACAAATAGGCGAAGGATTACAGTTTTCGTCACCGGTACATACGTCGGGCACCACCCTGGATTGATTTGTTTTGGGCTGCATTCTCGGAAGGGGACGGTGAATTGCTCACGCAAGGCTGCAACTCTCTTTCCCCGAATTAGCCACTCTGGGTTCCACCACAAACTGGACTTCTTGGGTAATCCTCTTGAAATGCAACCTCCATTGGATCCGCTACGATCTCCCCCTCACTCGATCTGCCATATCGTCCAGGATCCACCGTAATGTCATCCCGCCAAAGAGCCATAAGGTGGAAGCCAAATGTTGATGAGACGGGGAGGATTTCTGGTGGGGTCTTGATCATCGTCCCTTCGTGGATGTATCATTTTAGCCGAATTTCATGAGGCTGAACGCGAGCTAAAGCTCTATACAGCATAGCGGTATCCAGAATAATGGAGCATGAGAATGGAACGGAAGCTGTCAATCGGAGAACTGAAAACAATCCTTGCCACCCTGTTTCTCTTGGCGGGATTTCTCTGCCAGGGCGGTTTTTGCTTTGCAGCCGGTTCGGAGCCAGCCGGAAATACGGGCCAAATTGAGGCCGTCGTGATCCAAGTCGATGAATGGGCCGTTTATGTACCCAATCTGATTTTCTATTTTGATACACAAATGGATAAAAGAAAAATAGAGACGTTGAAAAGGGTGGCCAACCAGTTGCGAAATAAGAAGGCACTAATCACTTACTCTTCGACCGGAGACCTCAGCAAGGACAAACATATCCTGCTCTCGGATATTGTTTCTGCGCCAGAGAAGCGCAATCTGGAGAAACCGGTACGCGAAGCGATTAAACCGTCCAGTGACGCGCAAGGGGAAGTAGTCCCAAAGCTGTCGGAGGAGAAAGTGCACTCAACCGAGACGTTTTCCTCGCAGGCGCAGATCAGCGATAAGCAGGTCTCTGCGCTTGTCGAAGCACTTCGTCTGTCTGCTCCAAATACCGGAAACCCCAATGACGGTCTCTACAGCGATTGGAAGATTAAGTGGGAAAACATCCTTCGGTGGTCCAAGCGATGTACTGGAACGGAAATGGAGCCGGCGGAATTCCAAGCGAACACTGAAAAAGCGCGTGCCATCATTGCCTGTATAATGGGCAAAACACTGCGTGAGCAGTACGGGATCAGCAATGATGAGTCTGTAGCTGTACGTCGCGCTGCATCCTGGTGGATGACGGGCGATCCCGACAAATATGATACCACCCCGACCAGTTCCTATACCATGAAAGTCCTGGGTTTTTACAGAAGGGTACGCGATCAAATCTAATGCCAGAGTGGTGAATAGCCAAATGGGGTTTTAGCACTCATGATCTGGGTATAGAAAGATTCCGGATGGTACGCCGCATAACGCTACAGAGGAGAGCAAGTTGAATTATGAATTTCTTCAGATGGCTTTGTCATGACCGCACTAAACCGGCAAAATAGAATTGAGGAAGAGCCATCCATCGAGGCAAGAAATACTATTTTGACCTTATTGCAATTCGGGCGAAAGCAGATGAAACTGCTTGACGGCTTGTTGTGAAGCTGGCAGGAAGAAAATCAGCGCTTTTATCATCTTACCAGATCAAAGCACTGACCTGAGGAATTAGAGAGATTATGCCTGAGAGAAATACGAGAATCAGAATCTTTATTATTATCCTCCTGATCGGAATCATAGCCTTCTTTGATTATTGGACGAGCATGCAGCATCGGAGATACCATATCCTTTACCAGGGACTTTTTTTTCTTCCCGTGATGCTTTCCGGTCTCTGGTTTGGCCTGCGTGGGGCTCTGGCAACTTCTATGGGCATTACCCTGGTCTTGATTCCTTCCATTATCATCCATTGGAAAGGTTTTTCACCGGATGATTTCAACGGCATTGTGGAGATGATTCTGTACAATCTTGTGGGAGGGACACTAGGTCAGCTGAGGGATCGGGAAAAGGTGAAAGAAAGGAATCTGAGGGAATCCGAAAGTCTGGCCGCCATGGGGAGAGCTGTATCAAGCCTTGCTCATGATATCAAAACTCCTCTGATAGCGATCGGTGGTTTCACAAGCTGGGTAAAGAAGCATACGGAGGAAAATAGTCCTTGTCTGGAGAAACTGGACATTGTGATCAGGGAAACCATGCGGCTAGAAAACATGGTAAAAGACATGCTAGATTTTTCCCGTCCTTTGGAACTTCAATCCGAAGAGGGGGATATTGCTTTGAGCCTGAAAGAATGCGTTGCAATCATCGAGAGTTTGGCGCAGGAGCGAAATGTGAACATCCGCATCGAGTCTACAGGGGCTATCCATTCGGTGCTTTTTGATGCTATGAAAATGAAACAGGTGCTTATAAATCTCATAATGAACGCCGTTCAGGCCTCCCCGGAAGGGGGCATCGTTACTGTGTCCAGCTACCAAAATGAAAGTCAGTGCATCATAGATGTGAGCGACCATGGATGCGGTATTCCACTTGACATGAGAGAATCCATCTTTGCCCCTTTTTTTACGACCAAAAGAGAAGGAACGGGATTGGGACTTCCGATTGCCAAAAAGATCGTGGAAGCACACCGAGGACGCATGGAAGTTTTAGATAACCCTGAGAAGGGAATTACTTTCAGGATATTCATACCCATTACGCCCAACGGTGAAAGGGATTCGACTGGACAATGGCCTTCAATTGGTCTGATTTGAGTGATCACTATAACTTTCGTGTTTCACTGGGAATCGCATAATTTTACGGGCTTCAAGGGAACAGATCAAAGCCTTTTCGGATAATAATCGATCCCCACATGATTAGATATATAGCGAAGAAGTTGACGCTATTCCGGGTAAAAACCGCTAACAGAAGTTCATCCGTGAGACCTGGTTCGAGGGGGCAGTCTAAAATTTATGGACCGATTTTGAAGAGGATGTTTTTAAAGAAATTTTGCGAAAACGATAGAAAAAACGATTTCGACTTGTCTGGTTTTTAAGAATTACAGGCAGAGTTGGTGTATGATTATGATTCTATAGAGAAACTTGTCATGAGGAATTTTCTTTTCGCGTCAATCACTTAGACGGTCACCCTGCCTTCCATCCGTTTGGACCTAGTCAATTTTACCTCCAAACTTGTTTCGTGTTTCTCGCCCAAAATTGGGGAGATCAACTTTGACGAATTGGCAAACGTTCACTATAATGCCTCGAAGGCCTTTGAATCCAACTATATGGAAGGTTTGAGGCAAAAGATCGTGAGCCTGCGGCTCCCGATAACAGTCACAGACATTAAACCGGGGTTTGTCAAAACCGATATGCTCAAAGCCAAGTCTGCCTTCTGGGCCTCGACGGCCGACAAAGCGGCGAGGCAAATATATTCCGCCATAGAGCGGAAAAAATCCATTGCCTATATCACCAGGCGATGGAGATTGATAGCCTGGTTGATGAAGATACTGCCCGCCCGTGTCTACGAAAGGCTCTAATACGAAGTCGCATTCAAACGCGTCTGGGCTGGAAGCCCGCACCTCGACCCTACCGAAATAGAAAGGCCCCTCGACTTATCCCCTGCTCATTTCGCTTCCGATGGAAGCAGCGGGTCAATTCCACCCTGCAGATCCGGTATGTCTTTCTTTAGCGTCCTGCGGACTTCGTCCAAATCCACAGCATCGTATGCATGAACGAGCCGATTGGGCATACCGGCAATGGGAGGCCGGGGTATTTCCGAATGACGGGCGCGAAGATCTGCGGACAGGCGCTTCACCGCCCTGCTATTGTAACGACTTTGAGACCTCGAAAACTTATATGACAATCACGGACCTCCCCTGATTCACACCACCTTCCGAAACAAGCCACCCAAATCCAGATATGATTTGAGAACCTTGCGCATTTCAGAGCTTCGTTTTTTCAAGGATAGGGGAGAGATGTGTGAACTTCATGAGGTGCTGCTGTGCAAACGGCAGATAGTAGTATCGGCGTCATTCCGAATGAGCGGCTAGCAACCATGTAGCCAATAAGCTAGGGAATACGACTAGTAATGCACTGCGCGGCTGCGATTCCGACCCAAGGCAGTTGTTAGTATTCGAAGCGTCCGTCAATGAGCTTGAGGAATATGTCAAAAGAAGCACTATTTTGTCTAGCAATATGAAAACGTAGCAGTCCAAACAGCTCCGGTCCGTGTATCGTTTCACTATACGAAACCCACCTCTTCATGCATTTCTTAATCTCATTCTTGCCGTTCATGCCCTCGTAGTTTTTCTGTTTAAGCCCATCTCTGATATACACCTTATTTCTTGAAATGTGTTCTATATCTGCTAAATACCAGTTCTCGATCATTCGATTGCACACTGCCACTGATACTGGAATCCCTAAAGGTATTGCGCTGAAGGCGTCGTCCAATTGTTGGATAAAACTCGAGTAGTCATCAACCCTTTCTTCAAAGTCGATAAGGATTATGGCAAGATCGCATTTGAAGGCCTTGAGTATCCCAACCTGTTTCTTGGATTTATTAGCAATGTCATTGACAGTTGCAGCATGGCCGCGCGGACCGTCAGTCTTAAGTACTTTGAGTCCTCGGGGGAACCGTCTTTTGAGCGAGCGATAATCACCAGCCCCATCGACTATTACGCCAACAAGGTTATTCATCGCTAGGTGTGCCTCCAATTGCGCCACTTACCCAGAGATCACCCAAGTGAAAACTGGACTCTTCAAGCACTCCCCTAATTGCATCTATGTCTGAGATCTCAGAAATCTGAGTGCCATCATCAGCATGCTTTACTACCAATATCTCTTCTGGATAGGCACTGTTAAGAATCGTCGATGAATGCGAGGAAAGCAAGAAAATGGTGCCTTCTCTTTTTGCCTGCTCTCGCATTATTGATATAAGGCGTTGCTGCATCCATGGGTGTAAAAAATTTTCCGGTTCCTCTAAAAGATAGCTTTTCGAGAATGGGACAAACAAACTCACGAGAATGCATAGCCACTTAACAGTGCCGTCAGATACTTCTTCAGGATAGAATTTGTATTCATCGTCGGAAATAAATTGAACAAATCTACGACCTGTTGTATTATCGATTCCAACAGATACTCTTGATATAGGCTTCACAGCCGCAGCCAATTCAGTATTAATATTTACAAGGGCATCCACGTAACGCGCCTCACCTTTTTCCCGTCGGGTAATGCGGTATGGAAAGCGCCATATTGGATAAAAGAAATTTCTGTTTTGGAATACCCCATATTCATATTGATCATCAAATTCAGAGTAATTCATAGGTTCAAGCTTGTGGTACCGTTTGTTCTCCAAAGCGTCTATCACCTCGCTGACCGATTCTCCATTTGATGCCATTTGTGCGAATGGTAGCACCTCTGATGCCATTCTAGCTATGTCTGGAACTATGTTGTATTCATTAAATAGAATAAAATTCGCATATATGTCAAATAGCACATCATCAAGTGGGGCCAAAATAGGAAAGCATGATCTATCACGATTATCTCCTAGCATCACCAATATCGGATCAAACTTACGCTTGAAGTCTTCGTACAGATCAGTTTTATTTTTTCGTGCATATTCCCTCTTCCAGGAGCTAAATAGATCCTTGCCGAATTCCTGAGGAGAAAAAGATAATCCAGTATCAGGTTTATTCTCGGTCGACAGGCGCACGGAAAAAAGTGGAACCTGCTCATTTTTGTATTCACCGGCAATCTCAAACTTCTCAGAAACAATGGTCGCTATTTTCTCTGGGCCGGCTTGAGAAATGGTAACTTCCCACTTGAAATTACAGGGGATTTGCCGCCTCCGATATGTTTTTTCAGAAAGGGTGCTTGAAAGCGAAAAGGAGATATCGGATTTTCCCCGGTGATAGACTCGCCGAGCTCCGCCTTGACGTGCCATAGCTCGTGCTGCTCCGAATCGAAATACGTCTCGGAGAAATTTGAGTGCTGACAGTAAGCATGTCTTGCCCGATCCGTTCGGGCCAATCAAGATATTTAGTCCTGGTCGCAAGTCTATATGGGCATGTCGAATTGACTTGTAATTACGCATCGTTAAACGAGCAGTCATTTTCAATATTCCTCCAACGACATGCTGAGGAAGAAATAATCTGGCACGGACAATTCGTCGTCCGTGCTCGCAGCGCCATGGGCGCGCAGTGCAGCCTTCTGTGACTGTGAGTTGCCACTCGGGGAATCCAAACTATGTCTGTGCAATTTGCCAAGTAGTGAACTTTCAGAACATGGCAAAGCACGGGAGCGTCTCGTGGCCCCCTCCCCCTTGAGTTACGATTATAATTGTCTGATGACACCGCGCAAGGAAATTCTCGTCTAAAAACGAGGGAAGGCAATAGACACTAGCTTTGCCCTTATCCGGTTCGCCATCTTTTCCCACCAATTTTTGGACTAGGACATGCCAGTGCCGCTTCCGGAGTCGCTCCGACCCTTGGGATCCGGTCATGTCGGTGGTCAGTGCAGCTCTCATCGGCATGACCTGGTCTATTTTCCAACGATGCCCCTTCAAGGTGTTTACTGACAAGGATGTGCGCGGGCTGTGCCTATTATAGAGAATAAAAAAATGTCAGCTAAATTCAACAATGATTGCCATATGTTAGATTCTATGTTTTCTTTATAATAAAAAATAGCTTTCCAGGCGCTCGCAGTGTGCTATCCTTAATATCGGTGAGTTTTTTGGTCCAAACAGAGACTCTTTCAATGCAAGTCAGCGAAGGGACAAACGCCATGTTTGCTAAACCAGCACCCGTACAGACAAAAGAGACTCAGGCAACGCTGGATCCCCGGATTCTCGAACGGATGGAGATGACCGAGATTCTTGAACACGTGATGCACCAGGTTCGCGACGCCCATGTGGTTTCAGGGTACAGCCGCATGCATCACCGGCATTCGCGCACCTCGGGGTAAACGGCATTCGCATCATTAAGATCGCCATCACCCGAGAGGCTTCCCGGTCAGTGCCCGGACACCTCAACAGTGAGGTTTCTGCCGGGACAAAGAGGGTGCCTTGTCTGCAACGCATTTAAACTCCTTTTTGCTAAAAATCACCAACCGGTGTAACTTTAGGTGCAGACGATGCTACTTCAGACACCAAGCGGACCAGTCGTATAGGTCGCGTCCGAAGGATATGGGACTAGACCAAGTCAGGCTCTTTGGCGAGAGCGTTGGCGAGTATGCGCACGCACGAAAGCTTGACAGTCTCAATATTCTTTTCCATGGAGGTGAACCGCTGCTTCTCGGACCACGGTACCTTGCGGAAGCCACCCAGATAATCTCGCGCAGGTTGCCGCCCGATTGCAAGCCAATCTTTTCGCTTCAAAGCAACGGTTCGCTTCTCGATCAAAAGATTATGGATACCATGCGTCGGTCTGGGATCTCAATTTCAATCAGCCTCGACGGAGCAAGGAACGCTCAGGATCGCCACAGGGTCTACGCTGATGGATCGAGCTCGTTTGAAGCTGTCGCTGGAAACATAAAAACTTATCTCCACGACCCAGTTGCGGGGGATATTTTCGCAGGAATTCTTGCGGTCGTAGACTTGAGTGATGATCCCATTCAAACCTTTGATTTTCTATCAAGCATGACGACTACAGGTGTGGATTTTCTTCTCCCCGATGGTACCCACGAAAATCCGCCTCCTGGAATAACAAATCACGACTTCAAAGAGAACTCGGACTACGCTAAATGGCTTATACCTATTTTCGACAAATGGTTTAGCCGTGGTGTCCGCAAACCTTCGATACGTTTGTTTGAAAACATCTTGACACTAATACTTGGAGGGAGGTCAACCGTGGAGGGCCTGGGCGAACAGTGCCTGTCACTTTTGACCATTGAAACCGATGGTGAAATCAGAGATTCAGATACCCTATGTGTAGCCTTCGAGCATGCTGCGCGTTTTGGTAGCGGGGCATACTTAGGAAGAGACTCCCTTGTCAACCTGATCGATTCGGCAGCTTTCCGTGCGCAAGAAGCACTTTATCTGCCGAAGGCTCTAAGTGTGGATTGTCAGGCCTGTTACTGGCGCGCTATATGTGGAGGCGGACTTTTATCTCACAGGTTCAGCGGTGAAAGGCAATTCGATAATCCGAGTATCTACTGCGGTAACCTCAAGTTTTTATTCGCGCACGTCCGAGCAAAACTGCTTAGTCTCGTGCCACCTGGACACACCATTAGCGGTGAATCTCATGTGACCATTAGTAGTGTAAACCGCATGGATCGGGTATCTGGCTACTTGAGGAAGTGGGACTTTTCATTGGATCCCTACGATAAAAATCTACAGATAGTTAAGGGGCCGGATGGAAATATCAGCGAGTCGGGTAAAGTTGATGAACCCATTGCGGCCTCATTGACGCCCGCCCACCCCATGTTTTTTGACTGTCTTGAAAATGATATCCGAGATCTTGTAACGATACTGATTGAGGATATGGACTGCATTACCTACTCAAGCTGCCAAGGCCATCAACGCCTAGACAGTAGCTTGATAAGGCCACGTAATGTCGGCATCTTATGTCGTGACGAGACGGAGCAGCTTTTTTTGACTCATTTTTTGAAAAGCGTCGTTGCCAGTTCAGAAGCCGACCAACCTAGCATACTCAATGACTGGTTGGAATCCGGGAATGACTTATATAGGACGGTCGAAATTGTTTTCCAATACGATCCGTCAGGATCAGAAACATATTGGGCGACCATAGAAAAAAAATATCATTATTTCGTTCAGTCTCTAAAACGCGCCAGTTCGTTAAACTATAAGTTCGAAATGGACATTAGCGTTAAAGCCACAAACGGAAAGCAAATATCTAATGAATTAAAAAGTATTCTTTGTGACTGCAAATACAGTGGTATCAGCTTGAAACATGGGAAATTGACAGTCAAGGACTGTCGCCCTTTTTATAGAAATGAAGCTCTTTCATTATTACATCAGGCCCGAAGGAGTGGGAGCGCAATTGTGAACAACCATGCTTGGGGGCTCTTGTCTTGGGTCCTTTCCGCAGCGCAGTTGCTAAATTCAAACCCAGCCGCCGGAATCCACCTGATCCATATCGACTACCATAGTGACCTGGCTTCCCCCCGTCTCTATTCTCGTGGCCGCGAACGCACACTTGTTGATTATTTCACTCGGGAGTCGGTGGACTTGTGGAACCCTGATTCCATTACCAAAGCCATTCGCTCGACGGCTATCGGTCCAGGGAGTTTCATCCTGCCTTTTTTATATGCAAACCGGGAACGTAAGTGCAAGATAGATCTCATAGTACCCTCAAGCCCCTCCTACGATGGAGACAAATTCAACGGCTGCGGCTGGTCAATCGGAATAGATGGCCCGCCTTTGCCTGGAATCCATGATAAAACTCTACAGTTAGAGCCATGCCCCTCAGGCCGACAAGGTAACTTAAAGATAACATGCACGCCGGTTTCCGATGTCAAGCTTGAAGTGGATTTCGATCGATGCATTGTCATTCTCGATATTGATTTCGATTTCTTCTCAAACCGTCTGGCGGGTTCAAGTGACTGGTCAGCGAGTCCTGGGTGGCACCCAGACTTTAAAACTCGGTCTGTGCTGTTTGAGCAGGTTGAGGACCTTCTTGGCGAAATTCTCGCAAAGGGCACTCCCCATGCGACCACTTTAGCAATTTCGTCGGATTTTTGTCCGAGATCCGTTAGGTTCGAGATATTCAATCGATTAGACTCTTTTTTTTCAAAAACTGGCTGGGAAAATCTCACGAGATGAGCAAACTTGATCGGCCTTTTCCATCTTCTGAAAAAAAAGTTTATCTCATTGACCTGCCCCCCCAAAATCGGTCCATATGGTAGATTAGATTTCCGCGGGGACTTTCGCCTCCGGCCCATGTCTATTTGCCCACCGTGATCGGTATCGTCAAAAAGGTAGATCAAACGAATCTGCTATCGGAAATGAAAATCCAGGTATGTTCCAAAAACGTAAAGCTTCTGAATGGGGCACCGGATAACGCCACATAGGAGTGAGGTGCTGAGTTGTCGGATTAGTTGGTTTGCAGCTCGCTCACATTCGGCAGTCAGTTATGGAGCATTCGAACCGGCGTGACTACTAGTGCAGCCGAGCCCTAAAAATTTCAGCCGATGAGCCAAAAAAGTAACGATCAACATCTGTCCTTTTGGCAGCGATTGATGAACTGGAGTTCCGCCAAACTCCACAGCCACCATTTAAGAAGCGAAAAGGTAGTTCAGACCATGTCAATCTTTGCTACTGTCTGCCGCAGGCGATATGCGATCTCTTTGAACGGCTCCTTTGCGCGTCTATCGGCGGAAGCATAGCTGAGCAATGGCGCGATTACGAGTGCTGCAAGAGCAAGTACGGTAAAAAAGAGCCCTGGGATTGTCAAAACAGAGTTCATACTATCATGGGCTTTGTACATTAAAGGTATGTCCGAGAAGGAAAGCAACGAGGCGCTAATTAAAAAGAGACCTATGACGCCTACCAGTGATGCCGCTGCACTGATCTCCGGCCGCTCCAAGAAGGTTGCGATCCTGCCTCTCGGCCGAAGGAGTTGGCGCAGGATTGTTATGGTTTGGCTCCTCAGCAGGACCAACTCACTCGCAGACGGACCTGCACGGAGCTGTGCACGAAGCTCCTCATCGATTAGGTCCATATATAGTGATCCCCCGTAGTCCACCACCGGGCTATGAATATTGAGTTCGTTCGCTACCATAACAGACCGCATAAGACGCCGCTCTTCGAAGGGGTCCCTGCCTAGCGCTATATCCTGGAGTTTGTCCAAAATATCGATAAGTTCCCAGCGGGTTCGCGCTTCCCTGGCTTTTACTTCGGGGGCCGCTCGCTCCTCGAGTCGCTCGGCCAACTGCTGCTGTGCTCCACTGTAGGCCACACGGCGCTCATCGGAAAGCGTATGCAGCTTTTGCTCCAACCTCGAGGTGGCGTCAGCCAGCCATTTTGATTCGACTGGACCGGACTCGACGCCCTGCTTGACCCGTTTGGCCAGTTCGATCCTAAGATCGCTCTCGAATCTCTTCTCTTCGAAACCGATGATAACCGCGGTGGGTTCGAGAATTTGCTTTACCTCCTCACTCGAATAGCCGACCGCAATGACGAACAGCAGGGCGTCGGAGAAGTCCTCGTGAATGCGTCTGCCAATCGCTGCAACCTGAGAAGCGGCGTCCGTTTCGGTGAGTGGATCGGTCGAGCTGAGCATCGTGAAAGCGAGCGTCTGGCCACTGAGCGTGCGAAGCAATCGTTTGATATCTACGCCCCGGTCGAAAACGAGATCCTTCTGGATACCTCGGCCTGCCTCGCCGGAGGGGTCGTACGCAACGAGCGCCTTGTCGATCACTTCGAGTGCGAAGCGCTCCCTATCCTTGATCGTACCCGCGTTCACGGCACAGGTCTTGAGCATCTCCTCGGAGAGATTGGCCCAGACACCCTGCACTTTAGCGAATGCTTGATACCCGATGCGCACTATTTCCCGTGGCGTGCCTCCTGAGATGGTATGTAGGGACTGGAGAACTTCCGGTGAGAGCCCTTCGATCGTTCCCGTATATGTCTCAATCATGAGTCGTGTCTCGTCGAGTGTCAGGTGACCGACCGGGATTACCTCGCGGCTGCTGAGACGAGGCCAGATGTCTCGCCTTAAGCCCTCCCACGCGTCAGGCGCACCAGCAATGATTACAAGCACGCCCTCGCGCTTTAGCTGTTCCACGAACTTCTTGATCAACGAAAAAATTGTCTCCGTCCTCGCTTGGCTTGTACTGGATCGCGAGAATACCTCGGCTTGGTCAACCATGATAACCAACGGCCTCTCGGCGAGCCGAAACAACGCAGCCAATGACTCGAGAGCGTCTATAGCTGTGGCGTCCGCGGAGCTGCGTTGCCCCGTCGGAGCCAGTTCGAACAAGCTCTTGGCCACCCCCAACTTCGTCGAATCGGATACACTTTCTCCCCGCAACCAAGTGAACGCAGCTTCGCCCCGGTCTTCGTCGTCCACAAGGGCGATGATCCTCGCCAATGTACCTGCAAAGCCACTGAGCGGCTTCTCGGCGCTTGCTTTACCCTCTTCTGCCTCCCTTCCTGTTTTAGGTCCCGCCGGCGATTCCTCCCCAGCGGACCCGTCAGGTTCTGCCGGATCCGCACTGGCCTTGTCCGGTTCGCGCCTGAACCGCGCAAGCTCCAAGCGCAGTGTCCGCTCGAGCTCTTTGGTGTCCAAGTAACCAGATTCTATGAAGGGATCGAGTGAAGACGCACTTCGAACTGCCGGCCCCAACTCCTCGGAAATCTCGGCGCTCATCACCTTGGTTTCGGCGAGCCTGCGAACGGCTTCGTTGATCAGACTAATGATGTCAGAGCGTGAAAGCTTTTTCAGAAGTTCCCGGTATAGGTCGGCGAAGCTGTCCGAGTCCGCTTTCGCGTAGAGGCAGGTAGATCTTGCCGTGGCAACCCCTTCGATTTTGTCGGCCAGCCATTTAAGGAGGTGTGTTTTTCCGGAACCGTGTATTCCGCTGATCGGGAGCGGATCAGATTCGTCACCGCCGATGCGGTCGTCTGATCGCAGGTAAGCATAAATCACATCGAGGATCGGCTGCATGTACTCGAAGACGCATGTTTTCTGCGGCACATCAAAGTTCGCAACGCCTTGATTGGAGAACGGATTCTTCCTTGAGCGGCGGTCAGTATCAGCAAGCCCCCCTGGTTTCATTGACTACTCCTCTTCCGCACGTCGGTCTGTTCGATTCTGAGATATTGCTTTATCAGGGTCTCGTCGATCAAGCGCTTCTCTCGGGGAATGCCTGCGACGCCTCCGCCGACGGCTTCGATGTCCTCTCTCAGGTGCTTGAGATGCTGATCCAGCGCGAAACAGAGTCTGTTAATAATCCATTGGATTTGCCATTCGACCTTGGCCCCTGAGGAGCTGGAACCAGCGGTGAACAGCGCGTCGATGGCGGACGAGTGGAATGGCTGCAGGGATGACGGATCGTTAAACGTTTGTGCGCGTTCAGCATTTAGGCGGAACCGCACGAAATCCTTCGTCTTTTGGGAGCCCAATTTTGGGGCGGTAACCGAGGCAAACCTAATGCTTTTGCGCCATAGGTTGTCGCGGGCAACTCTGGCTTCGTCCTCGTCAGTCGTGATGATAACGAGGTAGTTCGCTAGAGGGGCTAAAATCCGGTAAAGCTTCTGCCACATATCTTGGTTGTCGACGCCCCTGACTTCGAATACTATCGGTCGCGATGGACAGTGGCGCCGCACGACTTTCTGTAAACGCTGGAAGATCGACTGGTACCCAGTCCCAGGTGCGTTACTATCCATAGCCCCGGCGCTATTAAAAATCCCCTCCAGTTTTTCCTCCTTGGGCTCGGGCTCGTTCGAGTCGTTCACGTAGGAGTCGATGAAGTGTCGAGAGAGATCGCGAGCGTTTACATTGATATCGCTGCCCATCAAGTCGGCCTCCGTGACAATCGGTGCAACGCCTTTATGGCTGTCTTTGATCTGCTTCCGCACCAGTCGTGCCAGTGACCTGCGTCCCGTCTTCTCATAACCGCTTAGAATAATCAGTAGTGGATCGATTCCCTGCTGCCGCTGGAACTGTTTCAGCCCGTGTTTTGAATCGATGTCAGCCATGACATCTTTATTGTGCCACAGGTAGAAATCGAAGAAGTAGCTGAGTTCGCGTGCATTCAGGTAGGGATCGAGAGTCCTGCTTAGAACCTCCCGGTCGATCGGTTGCCCGTCGGGCCCGATCTCCGGGGCGAATGGATGTGTGCGAAGACCATACATCTGATCCAAGATCTCGAGAGGTTCAACGGGCATGTCAAGAAGTCTCCATGAATTCGGGGAAGGCCCTTTTCAGTGCTTTTTCGAATCCCTGCGCGTCATTCTTCTTCAGGCTTCTCAAGATGGGCTTGGCGTAATGTGGAGGAACAGGCTCGAACAGCGCTTGCTCTATCAGTTTTTCATAGACGTTCCCGGGAAAGTCCTCGCGCTCCTTAAGGAGGGTCGGGTAGTACTCAGTAAAGAATTTTTTTATCTTTGCATGGTTACTAAATCGAAAGTTAAAGAAATTATCCTCCGCGTCGCTCCTGGTCTTAATTCGTTGGCCCGAAAGACCTAGCAGAAACGTGAGCAGGGCGGGCACTCCAATCCCCAACGTCCAGGCAAGCGCTTGGCCGAATGCGCTGACGGGCAGCGGCTTGAGCTTGATCTTGACCTGCTCGGGTTTGGATCCCTCTGCCAGAAATATCAGCTCACCAGCCAAAGGCACACCAGCCCGGACCTGATGGGCCGCGTCAATGTAGACTGCGATCCTGCAACCCTGGATGGGCAACTGACTTAGCTCCAACGACGTTTTGCCTGGAGCCTTTTGTGGAAGTCGGCAGACGTCATCGCGTAGTTCCTCGAAACGCACCGGTCCAAGGCCTCGTGAAGTCACTAGGAGCTTCTTAATGGAACCAGTGGGAAAAATGCGAAAGGTGAACGAGTCCGGAGACTCGAAGCCGAACATGGATCGAATGTCGGCCCACACGCCTGATCGGACACAAACGGTGGATGGGTATTCCGAGACGACGATAGGGATCGGGCCGGGAGTTTCCCCCGCCTGGGCCGCGCCGACCCAAAGTAGTAATGCAGCCGTGAGCGCCTGCCACGCGAACGTTCTCCGGCCCCATCGCTTGGGGCCAACCAGCCGAGAGTCACCCGTTGATGGACCGGAGAATCGCGCCTTCTTTGTTTGCAGTCCTGGCATTTGGTGACTCCCGAGTGCTCGGTCGAGTCCATGCTGCTGCTTTGACAACAGCCGGGCACATTACACTGTGATCGACCTGTCGGGGTGCGTATCGTGGCGAAGCCAATAGCTCCAATGCGCGGCCTTGAGCAGCCAAACTAGCGCGGGAATACTGGTAAGTTCTCGAATCTCTGCGACCGAGCGGGGGCTGCCTGTTGCCACGAGTAGAAACGTGCCTTACACACTCCCCCGATGCCTCAGTATCTTCTTTTCAAAAGGCTCTTGCAAGCACTTTCCGGGAAGAGTGCAAATTATGTTCATAGTACAGGACGGAAAGGCATCCTGAAACGGAGACTCCTTGTTTTTCAGCTTCATGCCTGTTTTGTGTTCTGGAGTGCGGAGCCCAGTCGTTCAACCTTCCTTGCCAACGTCGTAATTATTCGATTTTTCGAGATATGATTTGCTCTTAGCAAGCTACCAGAGAATTTCAGTTCGGGAAATCGGTTTGTAGAGGAGCACCAAACTCGCGGAGGCGTTTTCGGTGCGACATAACCGGCTGCATGAATTGAGTTTCCACGTGTTGACAAGCTCTATCGTGGAACATTGATTAAAATAGGGGGTAGACATATGAACATCTGCGTCGGCACCAGCGGCTACTCCTACAAGGAGTGGAAGCGAAGTTTCTATCCCGAGGACCTGCCCACGAAAGGGATGCTGCATTATTACGGCGAGCGTTTTCGGACGGTTGAGATCAACAACACGTTTTATCGCCTGCCTAAGAAATCTGTCCTGGATGCCTGGGCCGGTGAGGTCCCGGCGGATTTCAATGCTAGAAATTCAGACACGGATGAACTTGGAGCAGCAAAGCCGCAACCAAAAAAGACAAAGCCTTAGACAGGATTAACAGGATTAACAGGATGAAAAGCCAGCGGCAACAGGGGGTGCCAGATCTCGGCCCGCTGGACACGGATAAACTTTGAGCAGCAAAGCCACAACCAAAAAAGACAAAGCCTTAGACAGGATTAACAGGATTAACAGGATGAAAAGCCAGCGGCAACAAGGGGTGCCAAATCTCCGCCCGCTGGACACGGATAAACTTTGAGCAGCAAAGCCACAACCAAAAAAGACAAAGCCTTAGACAGGATTAACAGGATTAACAGGATGAAAAGCCAGCGGCAACAAGGGGTGCCAAATTTCCGCCCGCTGGACACGGATAAACTTTGAGCAGCAAAGCCGCAACCAAAAAAGACAAAGCCTTAGACAGGATTAACAGGATTAACAGGATGAAAAGCCAGCGGCAACAAGGGGTGCCAAATCTCCACCCGCTGGACACGGATAAACTTTGAGCAGCAAAGCCACAACCAAAAAAGACAAAGCCTTAGACAGGATTAACAGGATTAACAGCAATACTGTTCACTTAATATAAATAATGTGGTATTCTGTCTCAACTTTTTGACAGGAGGACCACAATGGCACGTACCGTTGCAGAGCTTCCAGGTGGCACACGCATTACGGATTACATTAGTTTGGGAGTAATCACCAAAGCCTTTCCGGTAAAGACAATTGATTCGGTTCTCAAAAATACCGGAAAGACAAGTAGACGGCAGAGGGATCTTCCGGCGCATGTGGTTGTATACTATGTCATCGCCTTGGCCTTGTACATGCATTCGTCGTATCGTGAAGTTCTGCGCTGTCTTCTTGAAGGGATAAAGTGGCTTATGGGACCGGGGGCTAGCGTCAAGGTGGCCGGTAAATCCGGTATCTCTCAGGCTCGAAGTCGGTTGGGGTGGACACCTCTTCGACAACTGCATGATGAGGTTGTAAAGCCGATTGCCGGGGAATCCACCAAAGGCGCTTGGTACAGGAAATGGCATTTGGTAACCCTGGACGGCAGCACGCTTGATGTAGCCGATGAGACGGAAAACGAAAAAGTTTTTGGACGGCCTTCCGCCAAGACGGGAACAAGCGCCTTTCCGCAGTTGCATTTTGTGTCCCTGGTCGAAAACGGGACGCATGTTTTGTTTGGAACCCGGATGGGCGCCGTGAACATAGCAGAGATGGCTCTTGCCAAGGAAGTGGTTCCTTCTCTGTACAAGGGAATGCTCTGTCTCGCTGACCGCTATTTTTCCGGGTTCGAATTGTGGAACAACGCATGTGGAACTGGCTGTGATCTGCTTTGGAGAGTGAGAAGAAACCGCCTTCTGCCACGCGAAAAGAGGCTTGCCGACGGTTCTTATTTGAGCAGGATCTATGGTTCCCAGAAGGACCAGGAAAAGGGCGCAAACGGAGTTGATGTTCGAGTAATCGAATACAGATTGGAGGGCATTGAGGGCGCTGAGCCCATCTACCGGCTGATTACAACGATTCTGGATTATGAAGAAGCGCCTGCAGCGGAATTGGCGGCCTTGTATCATGAACGGTGGGAAATCGAAACTGCATTTGACGAACTCAAAACCCATCTGCGCGGCTCCAGGATAGTATTAAGAAGTAAAACGCCAGACTTGGTACGGCAGGAATTTTACGGCCTGCTCATGGCTCATTTTGCTATTCGCGGTTTGATGCATGAGGCTGCCTTGGCGGGAAACGAAGACCCGGATCGCTTATCATTCCTGCACGCGGTTCGCGTGATTCGTCGTAAAATTATAGCATTTGCCTCTATCCCCCCCTCAGGACAGGAAAGCCTTTCATGAGGCAGTATTGAGGGAGATTCTTGAAGAACGAGTCGTGTCGAGCCGTTCACGCCGCAATCCGCGAGGCGTGAAAAGAAAAATGAGCGGCTATAACCTGCGCCCAAGGACACGGTCTGGCACAATACGCATCAAAGTCGAAGATTACATTGTTGTCATTAAGTGAACAGTATTGGGATTAACAGGATGAAAAGCCAGCGGCAACAAGGGGTGCCAAATCTCCGCCCGCTGGACACGGATAAACTTTGAGCAGCAGAGCCGCAGCCAAAAAAGACAAAGCCTTATACGAATTCGCGTTCAAGCGCTCACTGCGTTGGCTTCGTCGCCGGCTCCTCGAGGTACCATGGCGTACGCCTGCGTCGCCTCCTCCTCGTGCCTTCGGCCCGGCGCTGGGCAACCTGGATATGCCGGTCCGCAAAGTTGTACGCGCCCCTTGTGAATCATCTTGAACGCAAGTCCGTATTAGACAGGATTAACAGGATTAAGCTCTGCCGCCCAGTGTCCATCTGTGTCAAAGAACAAGAGGGAGAAACCCGGAAACCATGAAAGGGCATTTTCTCCGCGATCTCTGCGCCCTCTGTGGTGAATTTTTTTTCGCGCCTTCGCGTCTTCGCCCGCGAAAAACTCCCCCGAATAGTAAAGGAGAGCGTTAGCCGGAGTACCTCAGTCCTCGCGCGTGTAGGGCCACCGGAAAGAGGAACTTCGGATGAGTCTTGACCTGCCGGTTTTTCCTCCATACTTTGATTTTAGTATCGCAAATTCCCCATTCAGCAGCATGGCTTAAGGCGCAGAGACCTGAGCAGGACCTGTGGGTATCACTCACTTGAACAGTAGGGGAGATAACTTGGCAAATACGAGAAAAGAGAGTGACAGCCTCGGTGTGGTTGAAGTACCTGCGGACAAACTGTGGGGCGCTCAAACCCAGCGCTCCCTCGAACATTTTAGTATCGGCAGCGATTTGATGCCCCGCGAAATGATCACCGCCTACGCCATCCTGAAGAAAGCCGCCGCCATCGCCAACCACGACGGCAAGCGACTGGCCGACCAGCCATACAAGCTGATCGTCCAGGTCTGCGACGAGGTCCTTGCGGGTCAACATCATGACATGTTTCCGCTGCACGTGTGGATGACGGGCAGCGGCACCCAGTTCAATATGAACGTGAACGAGGTAATCTCCAATCGCTGCTGCCAGCTTGCCGGTACGCCGCTTGGAAGCAAGACCCCTGTGCACCCCAACGATCACGTCAACATGGCGCAGTCGTCCAATGACTCGTTTCCCTCCGCCATGTGCATCGCCACGGCGGTCAACGTGAAGCAGCGGCTCATCCCGGCTGTGCAGGCGCTGCACGATTCGATCGCGACGAAAGCCGGGGAGTGGAAAGATATCATCAAAATCGGTCGGACCCACATGCAGGATGCAACCCCGCTGACGCTTGGCCAGGAATGGTCCGGCTATGCAGGGATGCTCGCCGACGACATCGAACGGATCGAAGCCGCGCTGAACGGTGTTTACCGCCTGGCGTTGGGCGGAACGGCGGTGGGCACCGGAATTAACTCGGCGCCGGACTTTGCGGAGGGGGCCGCGGCCGGGATAGCCAGGCTCACTGGATTACCATTTGTCAGCGCACCGAACAAGTTCACGGTCCAGGGCGCTCACGACGCCATGGTTCAGCTTTCCGGGACAATACGCACACTGGCCGTGTCACTCTACAAAATCGGCAACGACATCCGGCTGATGTCCTGCGGCCCCCGGGCCGGGTTCGCCGAACTGTCGATCCCGGAGAATGAGCCGGGATCATCGATAATGCCGGGCAAAGTCAACCCGACCCAGGCCGAGGCCCTGACGATGATCGCCGTGCAGGTGATGGCTAACGACGTCGCAGTGGGCTTTGGCGGCGCTGGAGGTTATCTCGAGATGAATGTTTACAAGCCATTGATAATCTTCAACATCACCAAATCAATTACGATTCTGACGGACGGCTGCACGAACTTCCGCAAGTTCCTGGTCGAGGGCACGAGGCCGAATCGCAAGAAGATAGACGAATACGTAGAACGGTCGCTGATGCTGGTAACGGCGCTCGCGCCGGTCATTGGTTATGACAAGGCGTCGAAAATCGCACATTACGCGATGGATAACGACCTGACGCTGAAGGCTGCGGCGCTTAAGCTCGGCTTCGTGACGGCAGACGAGTTTGACCGCGTCGTCGATCCGGCGAAGATGGTCAAGCCTTATGTAGCAATGGATTGAGAAAGGAGAAAAGCATGGCCAACAATAAAGCAGCACAGAAGAAATCAATGTCAGATATCTGCACTGACATCAGCAAATACGGGATCGACCTCTTGCACGATCCGGCACTTAACAAGTCTACCGGCTTCACTGAAGCTGAGCGTCAGGCGCTGGGGCTGACAGGGCTGGTTCCGGATGTGACGGAGTCGGAGGACCTTCAGCTCCGCCGGGTCATGCAGCAGCTCGGCCACAAAAACACCGATCTCGAGCGCTACATCTACCTCGTAAATCTGCTCGATCACAACGAAACCCTTTTCTACCGCACGATCATGTCCGACCCGGCGAGATTTCTTCCCATCGTCTACGATCCGACGATTGGGGAAGCCTGTCTCAAGTTCGGACACATCTTCCGCGGTCCCAGGGGCATGTATTTGTCTATCACTCGCCGGGGACACGTGAAAGAAGTGCTCCGCAACTGGCCTGTCAAGGATGTGAGATTCATCTGCGTAACGGACAGCGGGCGCATTCTTGGCCTGGGCGATCTCGGCGCCAACGGCATGGGGATTCCCATCGGCAAGCTTCAACTCTACACCGCTGCTGCGGGAGTACCACCCGAAGGACTATTGCCCATGTATCTGGACGGGGGGACGAACAACGAACAGTATCTGAACGATCCGCTGTATCTGGGTCTGCGTCGGACTCGTCCCTCCACCGACGATCTCTATTCCTTCGTTGACGAGTTTGTCGAGGCGGTGCAGGAGGTGTTCCCGAAGTGCTGCATTCACTTCGAGGACTGGACAGGCGTCGATGCTATCCATCTGCTTGAACGCTACCGCAACAAGTACAGCGTCTACAACGACGATGTCCAGGGTACGGCCGGCATAACACTTGCCGGCATGATCAACGCAGCCAAGATCAAGGGAACGCAACTAAAGGACGAGAAGTATCTGTTCCTTGGCGCCGGTTCGGCCGGGATCGGTCTGGCCAACCTGCTCTGTTCCGCCCTTGTCGGCCAGGGCATGACCATCGAGGAGGCACGGTCACGGGTGACCATGTTCGACGTCAACGGTCTGCTCGAATCGACCCGCACGGACCTTGTTGACTTCCAGTTGCCTTATGCACACAAGCACGCGCCGACCAGAGACTTCGTCGCTGCGATCCAAAGCATCAAGCCGTCAACGATCATCGGTGTCAGCACGATCGGCGGGGCCTTCACAAAACGCGTTGTCGAGGCAATGACGCTGATCAACAAACGCCCTGTGATCCTGGCGTTGTCGAACCCGACCGAGCACGCGGAGTGCACACCCGAGCAGGCGTACACGTGGTCGAAGGGAAGGGCGATCTACGCCGCCGGGGTCCAGTTTCCGCCAGTGCATTTAGACGGCAAGACCTTTCTGCCGGGGCAGGCGAACAATTTCTTCATTTTTCCGGCAATTGGCATGGCCATCTATGTTACCGAGGCCAAGCGCGTTACCGACGAGATGTTCGTGGAGGCCGCAGCAGCGGTCGCAGATCAGGTACCTGATGAACTGATGAAGCAGGGGCTGATATACCCGTTGCAGTCGAATATTCTGGAAATCGAGATCAAGACGGCGGTCCGTGTCGCCAGGCTTATATTTGACAGTGGGCTGGCAAGAGTCAAGCGTCCGTCCGATGTGGAGGCTTTCATTCGCCGCCACGTATACAGGCCCGAATACAAGAGGCTGATCTAATCATCCGGTTCGCCCTGGTGTTTGGCCTCTTTGTAAAAGCTTTTGAAATAGTCGAAAGCGGACACATAGCCCAAGACCAGCGAGATCCACAGGAAAGAGGTCCCGATGAACCTCAGGGTGGATTCGATCCAGGGGAAGTACGGCAGGAGAAAGACAAGCGCCAGGGTCTGGGAAACCATCTTGTTTTTTCCCATCCGGCTGGGGCTGATAATAAGTCCGTGACCGGCGGCAATCGAGCGCAGCCCGGTAATACCCAACTCACGGCCTACAATCAGGAAAACAAGCCAGGCGTGGACTTTTGGAATCAGCATTATGAGCACGGCCGTCGTAAGGAGTTTGTCGGCCAGCGGATCGAGCAGTTTACCAACGGAAGTAACCGTGTTGAATCGCCGCGCCAATGTCCCGTCGAGGTAATCTGTAATTGAGGCGATGCAATAAATTGCGAAGGCGATATTCTGCGAAAGACCGGAACAAGGGGGGATCAGGAGCAATACTATCACCGGTATGGTGGCCATTCGGAAGTAGGTCAGAACATTGGGCCAAGTCGTAAGATTTTGCCTCGACAGGTCGCTTCTGTTCAAAACGAGCATAAACTTAAACTTTCACACTTCTCGAATCGCGGCAATCTCCCGCAACGTACGGGGCAGGAGCGTAGCGGGAATCTCACCCTACCGTCTCATACTCTTCTAAAATCCGAAACCGCCAACCCTTCCAGATTAGTAACGGTACCGATTATAAAAGTCCATAACTCTCTTAACATAAATTTGGGTTTCGTCAAAAGGGGGAATTCCACCATGTTTGACAACCGCCTCCGGCCCGGCATTGTAGGCGGCCAGCGCAAGGTCCGTGTTGTTGTTGAACCGGTCGAGCATCATCCTGAGATACCTTACTCCACCGTCGATATTCTGTCTGGGATCGAACGGATTTTCCACGCCGAGGTCCCTGGATGTGTCGGGCATAAGCTGCATCAGGCCCATCGCGCCTTTTGGGGATAGCGCTGTTGGATTGAAGCCCGATTCGGCCCGGATCACTGCCTTGACAAGGTTACAATCAAGACCGTAGAGTTTGCAGTACAGTTTTATATGCGGATCGTAAGCAGCCTGATTAGGCAGATACGATAGGGGGACAAAAAGTCCCGGCTGAAATCCCAGGTATGATTTTTTATAGGTGGGAAAATATTTCTGGAAGTTCGCCATCGTCACGGGCGGCAGGTTCACGACTGATGACCGCACATACGTTGGGGTATTGGTGTAATGAATCGTACCGTCCTTGTCCACATACTTGAATATCTCCGCATGTGAGCTTAGCGGGCAGATAACAGTTACACCAATTACCACCGCAGCGAAAAGGAGATTCCAGGCAGCCCTTACCGTTCGCTTCATGACCCCTCCTGTTCCACACTGCAAGTTAACCTGGCGTTCTATTTTTCAACTTTTTTCCAGTCGCGCAAGAATTTTTCAATCCCCAGATCGGTCATTGGATGGCGCGCAAGCTGCTCAATGACGCTGAATGGAATAGTAGCAATATCCGCGCCTAAACGCGCTGCTGTAAGCACATGTACCGGACTTCTGACGCTGGCGACGATGATTTCGGTTTCGAAAAGGTAATTCGAAAATATTTCGAGAATCTCGCGAACCAGGTTCATCCCTTCCTGCGATATGTCGTCGAGCCTGCCTACGAAAGGACTGATATAGGAAGCTCCCGCTTTGGCTGCAAGGAGCGCCTGAAGCGGGGAAAATACCAAGGTAACGTTTGTGTTCACTCCTTCACCGGACAACATTTTGACAGCCTTTAGGCCCACCGTGGTCATAGGTATTTTCACTACGACGTTCGGGTCGATTCCTGCAAGCTCCCTGGCTTCATCCAGCATGCCGCCCAGATCGCCGCAGACACCTTCGGCGCTAACCGGGCCTTGTACGATCTCGCATATCTTTCCGATATGGCTCTTGAAAGCGTCCCTGCCTGTGATGCCTTCCTTTGCTACCAGACTGGGGTTGGTCGTAACCCCGTCCAGGACCCCCAAATCAAAGGCGTCTTTAATCTCATCCAGGTTGGCCGTATCGAGAAAGAATTTCATGATCCTTCACCCTTTATTCTTTTAAGATATTTGACGTAACATTGCTCGCTGCAAAAATGCATGACACGACCTTCGACGATTCCCTTTATCCCTTTTGTTTTCATAAAATATGCGCCGCATTGAGGGTCGCGGATGAGTTCGGCGTCAGAGGCCGGGCCCTGCGCTTGCTCTCCGGGTCTGGAATGGGACGAAAACGATTTCCAAACCGATTTCGCAACGAAGTAGGCCATCCACACCAGTAGGGCAACAACAAATAAACGTGCCATCGTCTAGTTTTCCAGTTTTTGAATCTGTTGCTCACTATCAGTTTCGAGAATCCGGTTCAGCATTTCATGAACGGATAGTCCAAGTGCCGGATGCACCCAGTCAGGTTCTATTTCCGCCAGTGGTTTCAGAACGAAAAGACGTTCGCTCATGAGCGGATGGGGTACGTTGAGTCCGGGCAAATCGACTTGCATATTGTCATAGAAAAGAATGTCCAAATCGAGAATCCGCGGTCCCCACTTAACCGTCCTGACCCTTCCGAAACTCTTTTCCACATTTAACAGGAGGTCGAGCAGCGCAGGCGGTTCAAGGCCCGTCTCAATGACGGCGGCCGCATTGATAAACCATTCCTGCTCTGTCATTCCGACCGGACTGGTCCGGTAGAGCGACGAGGCCTTTAAAATACCAATTGCCGGGTGGTTTCGCAACAGGTCAAAAGCCTCCCGGCATATCCGGACGGAGTCGCCCTGGTTGCTCCCTATTCCGATTGCAGCCTTTTTCACAGTGGCCGCGGATTTTTCAAGCCGAGTTTGCAGATTCGCTCCACCGCCTCTCGAATGCGTTCCCCGGGAACGGTCAGCGCCATTCGTACATAGCCTTCGCCGGGATCGCCGAACCCGCTGCCGGGCGTAGTCACTATACCGGCTTCCCTGAGCAGGAGTGAGGTGAATTCCCTGGAACTGTAGCCCGTGGGAGTCGGGCACCAGACATAGAATGTAGCTTTAGGGACCTCCGGACAAAGTCCTGCTTTTTTTAGACCGGCGATCAGAATATCTCGCCTCTCCTCGTAGACCTTCCGCATATAGGCAACCGGCCCCTGGTCGCCCTCCAGCGCTGCGATACCGGCCCATTGCACGGCGTTGAAGGCGCCCGAGTCTATGTTGCTCTTTATCTGGCCAAGCGCTCCAATGACCTCGCTGTTGCCCACCGCAAATCCGAGCCGCCACCCGGTCATGTTATAAGTCTTGGACAAGGAATGAAACTCCACCCCAACCTCCTTTGCGCCCGGGACTTCAAGAAAGCTCATGGGGCGATATCCACCGAAAGCCATTTCCGAATAGGCCGCGTCATGGCATACGACGATGTCGTTTCTTGCGGCAAACCGAACCACTCTCTCGTAGAAATCACGGCCGGCCGTGGCGCCGGTAGGATTATTAGGATAGTTTATGAACATGAGTCTTGCGCGCCCGGTCACCTCATTGGGAATGGCGTCCAGGTCGGGCAGGAACCCATTCTCCCTGAGGAGCGGCATGAACCAGGGTTCACCGCCCGCAAACATGGTGGCAATATGATAGACAGGGTAGGCGGGAGAAGGGACCAGCGCCAGGTCGCCGGGATTGATGAAAGCAAGCGGCAAGTGAGCCAACCCCTCCTTGGAGCCTATCAGGGTGAGCACTTCCGAAAGGGGATCCAACTCGACCCCGAACCTTCTTTTATACCACTTGGCTACGCTGACCCGGAAGTCATTCATGCCCGAATAGGACGGATACTGGTGATTGGCCGGGTCTCTCGCCGTTTGCGCCAGTCTTTCGATTATATGCGGCGGAGTGGGTAGATCCGGGTCCCCGACTCCAAGGTTTATAACGTCTGCTCCCCCGGCGATCAGTTCAGCCTTGAGCCGGTCGATTTCGGCGAAAAGATAGGGTGGCAGCCGTCGCACCCGTTCAGCTCCAACAATTGCCATGATGCTTCAGATCCTTAATTCGCTAGATTGCATTCCATAAATAGTTCTACATGCTTGGCAGGCTGGAAAGCCTGCCCCACATTAGGGCTCTTAAACTTGTGGGGCAGGCTTTCCAGCCTGCCTTACCATCTAGGAACTTATGGAATGCAACACTAGATTGCCGAACCGCATAATTCGGAACCCTCAAATATTCTTAATGCCAAGCACGTCGCTCATGTCGTAGATCCCGTTAGGCTTGCCTATGACCCATTTGGCGGCACGCACTGCTCCCCTGGCGAAATTGTCGCGGTTGTGGGCGCGATGAACAATCTCGATTCTTTCACCCAGGGCCGCGAAAATGACGGTATGCTCACCCACGATGTCTCCACCGCGAACGGTCTGAATTCCAATCTCAGGACCAGTGCGTTCTCCAATCATTCCGTGCCTCGCATAAACCCCAACCTGACCGAGATCTCTATTTAGAGCTCCTGCAATAGTCTGAGCGAGTTTAACGGCAGTGCCGCTGGGCGCGTCTTTCTTAAACCGGTGATGGGCTTCCACTATCTCCACATCGAAACCGTCTCCCAGCAGCCGCGCCGCGTCCGCCACTATTTTGAACAAAATATTGACTCCTACGCTCATGTTCGGAGAAACGACGCATGGAACCGCTTTGGCAAGCTTGCCGGCTTCGTTGAGCTGATCCTGAGAAAATCCGGTCGAACCAATTACCATTGCCATGCCTCGCGCCGATGCGGCCTTAAGGTGCTCAAGCGAGGAAACGGCATTGGTAAAGTCGATTATAACGTCTGCGGCCTCCATGACATCTTCGATCTGTCCCCCGATCGTTTTCCCGGTTTGACTGCCTCCGATCGCCTCGGCCAGATCTTTTCCGACCAGAGGGTGCCGAAAAAACTCAAAACCGGCAGCCAATTCAATACCCTCGGACTCGGTTATGATCTGGGCAACCCTCGATCCCATTCTGCCCGCAATTCCTGCTACTGCTGCGCGTATCATCCTTAAAAGCCTCCGGAATGTGGCGAGGTAATCAACCTGTCAAACATTGCAGACATTACCACTCGCTTCTGAAGAGCATGGCCGCTGAGGGTTCATTTCCTCTTGGGGAGCGATTCGGTGAGAAGACCCTGAGCTTCCAGAACTTTTCTGAGCCGATCTTTGTTGGCTTCGGTCATAGTCACAAGCGGAAGCCTCACTTCTTCGGATTCAATTCTTTTCATCATAGCCAGAGCGGCCTTGACGGGCGCAGGGTTAGTCTCGATAAAAAGGATATGAAGCAGCGGAAGGAGCTTATAATAGAGCTTTCGGGACTCTTCAAACTTACCTTCCAGGAAAAGATTGCAAAGGTCCGCCATTTCCCGTGGAGCAACGTTGGACACAACTGATATAACTCCTTTGCCTCCGACGCACATCAGCGGGAACGTGAGATAGTCCTCGCCCGAGACCACAACAAAATCATCGGCGCACATGGCAATTGTGTCCGTGATCTGCTTCATTGAACCGGAAGCTTCTTTGACGCCCACAATATTGTCAATCCCGGACAAGCGCGCCATTGTTGAAGGTTCGATATTGGAAGCCGTGCGGCCCGGTATGTTGTACACAATGATCGGGATATCGACAGCTTTTGCCACCGCCTCGAAATGCCGATAAATTCCTTCCTGCGTCGGTTTGTTATAGTATGGGCTGATCATGAGGACTGCGTCTGCCCCTGCCTGCTTCGCATGGCGGGTAAGCGAGACCGCTTCTTCGGTAGAGTTTGAGCCTGTTCCGGCAATTACCGGGACACGCCTTGCCGTCTGTTCGATTGTAATTTCAACAACCCGCTCGTGTTCTTTATGGGAAAGAGTGGGCGATTCGCCCGTAGTTCCGCAGGGTACAATACCGTTGGTCCCATTCGCGAGCTGGAACTCAATGAGGTCCCGCAATCCTGCCTCATCGATCCCACCGCTCTTAAAAGGTGTTACAATTGCCGCTATAGCGCCACCAATCATTGCAGCCTCCTTTCTATTGTCTCAAGGTCTCTTCCCAGAGTTCGGCTTCGTAGACAACCTTTGCGTCACCCTCCAGGTGAACGTTCGAAAAACTTATTCTACCTTCTTGTGAAATTATCTCAAAATGAATAACAAGAGTTTCCCCGCCCTTAGTGAGCACATCCACCGGGGAAGCCACCAAATTCTTTGCTGCGGCGATCAGGGTAGATGCGATGCAACCCGTGCCACAAGCCAGGGTTTCGGCTTCCACACCGCGCTCAAAGGTCCTGACGAAAATATTGTGGAGGCCGCCGGCGAAAACAAAGTCAGCGTTGGAACCCGCCGGCTGAAACCGCGGATGAAAGCGGATGCGACGTCCCAGTTCAAAGACGTCAAGCTGTTCGAGTTCAGCCCGCGAGTCTGCGAAAAATACTGCATGCGGAACCCCGGTATTGATGAAACCGAGGTGGAGAATACAACCATTCGACTCGATCGGGACGTCCATTTCCATGCTGTGAGGGTCGGGCATACGGACTTTAGCCCGCTCGCCCGTTATCTGAGCTTCGATAAGGCCGGCGAGCGTTTTAAAAGACATGCAATTCCGGTTTACTATACCCTTGAGCAAGGCGAAACGGGCAGCGCAGCGCGATCCGTTTCCGCACATCTCTGCTTCGCTCCCGTCGGCGTTGAAAAACTGCCACGCGAAATCGGCCTCCGAGTCGTTTTCTATTAAAATCAGGCCGTCAGCCCCAACGGACAGCTTCCTCCGGCAAGCGAGCCGGGCCAACTCGCGGCCGCGCTCCTTAGACAGCTTCAGCGCCCGATTATCAATTATAATGAAGTCGTTGCCGCTTCCGGTCATTTTAGTAAAGGGGATTGGACGCATGGCCACTTCCAAAAAATTCCACCGCAGAGACGCAGAGGACGCTGAGAGAGAATTGAAATGAATAACGGAACCAGACTATATAAATGAGATCTCCGCGCACTTTGCGGTGGATCTCAGTCTTTAAGAAAATCCGGAATGGTTTCAGGCCGCACCAGATCTTCCCAGGTTTCCCTCTGCCTTATAACAGAATATTGCCCGCCCCTTACCAGCACTTCCGGGGCCCGAGGGCGCGAATTGTAATTGGACGACATGGTGAACCCGTAGGCTCCAGCGCTCATCACTGCAAGATAATCGCCCGGCGCCGGCATGGAAAGACCCCGGTCCCTGGCCAGAAAGTCTCCTGATTCACATATGGGCCCCACCACGTCAACGATTTCCGTTTCCTTGAGGTTTCTCAAAACCGGCTGAATGTAGTGATAAGATCCGTAGAGGCTAGGCCGGATTAGATCGTTCATGGCCCCGTCAGCTATAACGAAATTCTTTGCCTGGGTCCGCTTTGTATAGAGCACCTTGGTCACGAGAATGCCGGCGTTTCCCACGATAACCCGGCCTGGTTCAAAGATTAGTGTACAGTCTATGTTTTCCAGTTCGCGCAGCAGTGCCCTGGCATATTCGTGGGGCTGTGGAGGCGCTTCCTGATCATACACTATACCCAGCCCGCCGCCCAGGTCAAGATAGTGAATGCCGGCGCCTGCCTGACGCAGTCTGTCGATAAGAGAGCGAAGCCGTTTTAATGCATCGACGAAGGGCGTAACGTCGGTAAGTTGACTTCCGATATGGCAGTCCAGCCCTAGGATGTCGATGTTTTTCAGGCTTTTCGCCTCCTCGAAAGCCTTCAGAGCGCTGTCAACCGATATCCCGAATTTATTCCTTTTCATGCCGGTGGAAATATATGGGTGAGTATTCGGGTCGATATCGGGATTGACGCGCAGGGAAACGGAAGCCTTCTTGCCCATTGCTTCTGCACGGCGGTTGATCTGCTTGAGTTCCTGAGTGGATTCGATGTTGAACAGCAGGATTTTTTCGCGAAGCGCAAAATCGATCTCTTCAACCGATTTGCCCACCCCCGAATAGACAATGCGCTCAGCCGGAATTTGTGCCTTGCGCGCGCGGTAGAGTTCGCCGCCCGACACTATGTCCACGCCGCCGCCCATGGAGCCAAACAGTTTCAAAATTGCAATATTGGAGTTCGCTTTCACGGAGTAACACGTGAGGTGTGCGACATCTTTGAAAGCGGAGTCGAAAGTCGTAAAATGATGGCTTAGAGTAGCAAAACTGTAGATATAGCAAGGGGTCCCGACTTTTTCGGCTATGAGCCGCACGGGCAGATCTTCGCAATAGAGTTCGTCTTCCCTGTATTGGAAGTGATGCATTTATAATCCTTATAGAACGAATTCAGGAATTTAAAATTTAGGGATTCAGGAATTAAAAACAAGCTTACCGATTCCTCAATTCCTTAATTCCTCTATTCCTGAATTCCTTAATCCCCCAATAAGTTTCTCACCTCGACCCACTTAGAGGCCAGTCCCTCTTTATGGTCTCCCCGGGCGCTTACCGCCGACACGGCATAGTAGTAAACGCCACCCTTCTTGACTCCATGGTCGACAAAAGGCTGATGTTGTACCGGGTTTGCATTCAGCCGGATAATTTCTTCTCCTTTGCCTTCCTTGCGATATACGTTATAGCCTGCGGTATTCACGTCACTTTCAGTCCAGTGTATCTCAAGGGCCCCGTGTGCAGGAGTTATCCAGACCTTGCCGGGAGGGGGAGGCGGCACGGATTCGGGTCCCTTTATCAGGACAGTGGAAGAAGGTTCCCCGTAAATGGAAACCCCGTCAATAGAAAGGACCGGGATAACTCGATAGCTGTAGCTCATGCCGGAAGCAACCGTCTGATCGAAATACGAAACGGCCTTTATAAGAGTTGGAGCCGCCTTTTCCCAGCCTTTCTCACCCGAGAGCCTTTGGACGAGGAAAGACACGTTTGCCACGTCGATCTTATTGCCTTCCAGGTCCTTTGACGGCGCCTTCCACTGAATCAGGATCCCATTCCGTTGAACGGCCGCCGTAATGTCTACCGGCGATGTCGGTCCGGGGTAGACTTTAGCTATCACCGGGTTCGAAAGACTCAAAGATTTGCCACTTTCGTCCACTATAGATATTTGATAACGGAAAGCCCTCCGATAAGCGACGTTCGTATCGACCCAGTGAAGTTTGCCGTCCGGTCCCGGTTTTGACGAGGCTACATCCATGCTCTGGACTCGCTGCTGCTCGGGCACGGGGCATTCCATGCAATTGCGGTTTTCCCATTTCAGCTCGGTCTTCATGATCGCGTAGCTGATCTGTTTTGCTTCTTCCAGAGCGATCGGACTCCACGAAAGCTCGACCGATCGGGGCATCACTTGTGCTTTCAGGTCCTTGACCTGCGGAGGAGGCGCCGCTCCATAAGGTCTTGGGAAGAGCTTCTGACCGCAGCCTGAGATAATAACGCTCAACACGCATACAGAGATGAATCCAAGGCTTCTATATCTTGCCGCATCAGGCAGGATTCGCATAATTCTCCTACTTTTCCGGTTGACGGATTTCTTTTGAGTATTGTTTGCAGGCTTCCAGGTCTACCCGTGCACGGGCAATTGCTTCCTTCACCTTTGACGTAGCGGTTCCTCCAACCGATCTTCTTCGGTCGACTGCGCTTGAAATCTCGATGAACGGGAAAACGTCTTCATCGAAGGCCTTGTGGAAAGTTTTGAATTCGTCAAGCGAGCAATCGGCCAGTTCTTTCCCGCTCCTTATGCAATATTGGACTATCTGCCCAACAACATGGTGAGCTTTGCGGAAAGGGACGCCATGTCTGACCAGGTAATCAGCCAAGTCGGTGGCCAGCGAAAAGTTATGACCGGCCATATGGGCCATCCTCTCCCGATTTATGGTGATTGCAGGGAGCATTTTATTCAGCAGACGCAGAGTTGCAGTGAGCGTATCGAGGGTATCGAAAACCGGCTCCTTGTCTTCCTGCAGATCGCGGTTATAGGCCAGAGGAAGTCCCTTGGCGATTGTCAGCAGGGCAACCAGGTTTCCATATACCCGCCCGGTTTTGCCGCGCATAAGCTCAGGTACATCCGGGTTCTTCTTCTGGGGCATGATGCTGGAACCGGTACAGAAAGCGTCACTTATTTCGATGAAGGCGAATTCCGAACTTGACCAAATGATAAGCTCTTCGGCCAGGCGGCTCACGTGCATCATCAAAATGGCCGAAGCCGAGCAAAACTCTATCAGGTAATCGCGGTCGCTCACCGCGTCCATGGAATTTGCCACAACCCTGGAAAAACCGAGCTGACGAGCGGTCCATTCCATATCGGTGGCGTAAGAGGTGCCTGCAAGCGCCGCGCTTCCAAGGGGCATCACGTCCGTGCGGTTAAGGCAGTCTCTGAATCTCGCGAAGTCGCGGCTAAACATCTCATAGTAAGCCATCACGTGGTGGGCGAAAAGAATCGGCTGCGCATGCTGGAGGTGAGTGAACCCGGGCATGATCACTTCGAGATGCCTTTCCGCAGTTTCCACCAGCGTCGATTGAACTTCACAAACGAGGCTCATTATGCTTGCGAGGGCATCGCGCATGAACAGCCTCATATCCAGCGCAACCTGGTCGTTTCGGCTCCTCGCCGTGTGGAGTTTGCCTCCGGTCTCGCCTATGCGCGCGGTAAGTTCACTCTCGATTGCCATGTGGATGTCCTCCCGTGAGGAATCCAAGACAACCTGGCCCCGCTCTATATCGCGAAGAATCTCTCCCAATGTCTGCACTATCAGCGATGCCTCCTGGTGCGAAATTATGCCGCACTCAGCCAGCATCCGGCAATGCGCGATGCTCCCCTCGATATCGTAACGGTAGAGCCGGCTGTCGAAATGGATCGAGGCTGTATATTCTTCCACCAGCTTGTCTGTGGGCTGCTCGAAGCGGCCCTTCCACAGCTTTTCGGCCATTTCCCGCCTCTGAGTGATCGGTGATTAGTGATTTATTGCTGCCAGGACTTTTCTATTCACTAATCACGAGTCACGATTGACTGCTTTTTGGATCCGCAGCCTGAGTCCGAGCAGTTGAATGAATCCGCTCGCCTCATTCTGCCTGTAAACGTCGTCTTCCTCAAAGGTGGCAAAGCTGGGCTGGTATAAAGAGCGCTCCGACTTGCGCCCGATTACCTGGCAGCCTCCTTTGTACAGCTTCAAACGGGCTGTCCCCCAGACGTTTTCCTGCGCCAGGTCCATCATTTTCTGCAGATATCTCATCTCAGGTGAATACCAAAACCCGTTGTAGATCATACGAGAATATTCCGGGACAAGGCCGTCACGCAGGTGCATAACTTCCCTGTCCATGGTTATGGATTCAACCGCCTTGTGGGCAATTCGCATTATAGTGCCGCCGGGGGTCTCGTAGACACCCCGCGATTTCATTCCGACAAACCGGTTTTCGACCAGGTCCACACGGCCGATCCCGTGCTTTCCGCCAATCTTGTTGAGGTGCTGGAGCAGGCGGGCCGGACTCATGCGCTCGCCGTTAACTGCAGTGGGGTCCCCTTTTTCGAAGTCGATTTCAATTATCTCGGGCTCGCCGGGAGCATTTTCCGGACTCACGGTCATGATGAACATCTCCGGGTCGGGCTCAGCCCATGGATCTTCCAGAATGCCCCCCTCGTAGCTTGTATGCAGCATGTTCCGGTCACAGCTATAGGGCTTGGCTTTCGAAACGGGGACCGGAATTGCGTGCTTTTGCGCAAAGGCAATCAGGTCGGATCGCGACTTCATGTCCCATTCCCGCCAGGGCGCTATCACCTTTATGTCGGGTCTCATCGCCATATAAGCCAGCTCGAAGCGCACCTGGTCGTTTCCTTTCCCGGTAGCCCCGTGGCTCACTGCATCCGCCCCTTCCTCCTCGGCGATCTCGATCTGATGTTTGGCTATCAGCGGGCGCGCTATCGATGTGCCAAGCAGGTATTGTCCTTCGTAGATGGCGTTTGCGCGAAATGCCGGAAAAACGAACTCGCTTGCGAATTCCTCCTTCAGGTCTTTGATGCGTGCTTTGACAGCGCCGGTTGCAAGTGCCCTTTTTTCGATCCCGTCCAATTCATCACCCTGGCCCAGATCGGCGGCAAAAGCGATCACTTCGCATCCGTAGCTCTCTATGAGCCATTTGAGAATGATCGATGTATCAAGTCCGCCTGAATAAGCGAGGACAACCTTTTTGACACCCATTTTGAAATTCTCCGTTATTAGAGCGCTCGACTTCCGATCATCCAATCCAGGAGCGCCATTTGCAAGTGAAGCCGGTTTTCTGCCTGATCGAAAACAGGGGCACGCGAGCTTTCGATCACCTCATCGGTGATTTCCTCTCCACGGTGAGCGGGCAGGCAATGGAGCACTATTGCATCGGCCGGTGCTGACGCCAGAAGTTGCGAATTTATCTGGTAGCTCTGAAATGCTTTAATGCGCTCCTCAGTCTCACCCTCACGTCCCATGCTCGCCCAGACGTCGGTATAGAGCACGTCGGCGCCCGATACTGCTTCTTTGGGATCGGCAATCACTTTGATTTTTGCTTTAGCTCCCGCGGCCCACTCCAACATAGCCTGGTGAGGCTCGTATCCGGGCGGACAGGAGAGATTTAGTGAAAAGCCTATGCGCCCGGCCGCATATATCCACGAATTTGCAACGTTGTTTCCGTCCCCGATCCAGGCGACTGTAAGATTATCCAGAGAGCCGCGCTTTTCCCGGATAGTCATAAGATCGGCAAGCACCTGGCAGGGATGGGAGTGGTCCGTCAAAGCATTTATCACTGGAATGGAGGCGAACCTGGCCAGTTCCTCAACGTCGCTTTGAGCAAAAGTCCTCACGACAATAGCGTCTATGTATCGCTCGAGTACGCGCGCCATGTCGGCAAGAGGTTCTTTCCGAGCAATTTGAGTGTCCTGGGCCGTCATGAACATGGGATGCCCCCCGAGACGGAAGACGGCGGCCTCGAATGAAACCCGCGTTCTGGTCGAGGGTTTGAGAAAGACCAGGCCCACGATTTTTCCGCCAAGCGACTTGGGAAGGGTACCGGCGGCAAGCTCAGCCTTCATCTTTTCGGCTTTGGCAACCAGGCCGAAAATCTCCTGGCTGGAAAGGTCCAGGATAGAGAGCAGGTCACGCTTCATAGGGCTTCCTCTCTAAAAACCCCTTCAAGAACCCCGACCATCTCGTCGACTTCCGAACGGCCGGCGATGAGGGGCGGAACGAACCTTAAGACTGTTTCGTGCGTGCAATTTATTATGGCGCCTCTGTCCAGGCACATGGAAACGAATTTTGCGCATGGAACCATAAGCTCCAAACCCACAATGAGACCTCGGCCGCGAACCTCTTTAATAAAAGAAAAACGCTCTTTTAGTTCGCGGAGCCTCGACATGAAATAGGCGCCGGTCTCGCGTACGTTGGCCAGAAAAGCCGGTTCGGCAATGGTCCTGAGGGTCGCAAGGGCGGCCGAGGAGATCAGGGGGCCTCCGCCAAAGGTGGAAGCATGGCTGCCCGGAGTAAAAGCCCCCGCCACTTCATCAACGGCCAGCATTGCACCCATTGGCAGCCCGTTTGCCAGTGCCTTTGCCAGGGTCATTATGTCGGGGGCGGCATCCTCCTGCTCGTAGGCAAAAAGGGAGCCCGTTCTCCCCATCCCGGACTGGACCTCGTCAAAAATGAGGAGCAGGTTCCTCTCTTTGCAAAGTGCTTTAAGGTCTCTCAGGAAGCCAGGCGCCGGGAAATTTAGCCCGCCTTCGCCCTGCACCGGCTCTATCATCACCGCGCAGGTCTTGTCCGTAATTGCCGCCTCGACGGCCGAAACTGAGTTGAAATCGACGAAAACAAATCCTTCCACCAGAGGCTCAAACCCATTATGCACCTTGGTTTGGCCAGTTGCCGAAAGAGTGGCCATGGTACGGCCGTGGAAGGAATCCTTCATCGAAACGATATGGAACCTTCCGGGGCCGAAGTTGTCCCTGCTGTACTTTCTGGCGAGCTTAATGGCCGCTTCATTGGCTTCAGCTCCGGAGTTGGAAAAAAATACCTTATCCGCAAATGAAAGCCGTGTCAATTCCGCCGCCAGTTCAACCTGCGGATATGTATAAAAAAGGTTCGAAACATGAACCAGTTTTCGCGCTGCTTCGCTGACTGCCAAGGCTACTTCCGGATGGCAGTGCCCGAGGGCGCATACGGCAATGCCGGCAAGAAAATCGAGGTATTCTTTTCCAGTGTCATCCCAGAGCCTGCATCCTTCCCCCCTGACGAATGCGACCGGAAACCTGGTGTATGTGCCGAATATATGCCTGCGGCATTCCTGCTGAATGCCTTCTGTAAATGCGTTCATCTCACTCAATCCCTTAGAATTTCGGTCCCTATCCCGGCGTCGGTGAACATTTCGAGCAAAATGGCGTGGGGAAGACGGCCGTCAACTATGTGGACCTTTGCCGCCCCTGCCTCAAGGGCATCGATCGCGCATTGGACTTTAGGGATCATTCCACCCTTAAGCGTCTGGCTGCGCATCGCTTCTTCGGCTTCACTGACCGTCATGCTCGATATGAGATCTCCCCGGTTGTCGAGTACTCCGGACACGTCGGTCATGAGCAAAAGTTTATCCGCCTTCAGTGCGCCCGCAATGGCTCCCGCCACAAGGTCTGCATTTATGTTGTAGGTCTCTCCGTTCTCACCTGCCCCGATCGGGGCGATCACCGGAATTATGTCGCTTTGCGAAAAGGTTTGCAGGACCTCCAGGTTGATCCGCGCCACCTCGCCGACCAGCCCTATGTCAATTATCTCAGGAGGCCTGTTCTCGCCTGTGTCCCGAACGACGTGAAGCTTTCGGGCCTCGATGAGCATGCCGTCCTTGCCGCTTAGTCCCACGGCTCGTCCGCCATGCCTGTTTATCAGCGCCGCTATCTCCTTGTTGACCTTTCCGGCGAGAACCATTTCCACGATGTCCATCGTATCGGCATCGGTTATGCGCATTCCCTGGCAAAATTCCGACTTCTTTCCGATCCGCTGCAGCATCTCGCCAATTTGAGGGCCGCCGCCGTGGACCACCACCGGATTAATCCCTATGTATTTCATAAGGACAATGTCTTTTGCGAAGCTATCCTTGAGATCCGCCGCCACCATGGCATGACCGCCGTATTTTATGACGATCGTTTTCTGATAGAACCGGCGAATATAGGGTAGGGCCTCAATCAGTATATTTGCTTTTTCGATCATGGCAATCCCGCGACAATAAGAATCCACCCTATCAGCCTAAAGGGGAGAATAGGCGAAACAATGAACTTAAACGATTCTTCCGGGTGTTTCAACGATTTTTCTGAAGGCCCCGGGGCGCGATGAAAAGATGGAGGCCGAAAGGATGGTGAAAAACGATGCGAACATGCGCGTGAAAGCGAGTCTTGACCGGTACGCTCATCTCCGGATCATTCCGGTTATGCTGCCGGCTCAAAAGATATTGACTCCTCAGTCCTCAGTCCTGTCTTTTACGGTCACGCCGCAACAATGCTCCCGCCTCAAGTGAAGCCCGAGCCTGCGGTGCAGGCGTAGCAATGATCGCCTGTTACGATGGGCCTACCCTCTAAGGACATTTCGCGGATTTCAGAGATGTGTCTTTTACGGCCGCCATGGTGAAGTCCGGCCGCAAGGTTGAAATCACAGTCGTAGAGAAATCCCTGCCAATCAACCGAAAGGGTGGTCCTGCACATCAATTGATCGATGGTACAGGGATTGAAGCTGTCTTCGAGTCTTTTTAGATAGGCGGAGAGATTTCCGGAGACTTCCAGCCAGTTGCGGAATCGCCCGAGAGGCACATTGGCGAAGGTGAACAGGTTGGTGAAACTTACACCGTGTTTGCTTTCGAGTTCACGCCTGAACATGCGTTCCGCCTGCGCCTGCGCGGGCGGAAAGAAAGCCCCGGTCGGATTGGCTACAAGATCCAAGTTCAGCCCGGCGCCTTCCATCGCGTATCCATTGGCGTTCAGCAACTTGAGTGTCGAGATGCTCTTCCCCCACACTCCGGCCCCTCGCTGCGAATCTGTCCGGGGAGCGCTGGTCGATGGCAGAGAAGCCACTATCGTTACGCGGTGGCGCTTGTAAAGGTCGATCAGATATATAAATTCGGGGCGGGAGAGGGCGACCAGATTGGTGCGCACTATCAGCTTGGGCGAAAGGGGTGCAAGTTCGGAAACAAGCCTTGGAAGGCTGGGCAGGAACTCAGGCGCGCCGCCCGTTATATCGAAGGAGGCGAACGAAAAACGGCGGGCGCATGCGATGACTGCTTCGAGCGTCCGATCGTCCATCATCTCAGGCCGTGAAGGCCCGGCCTCCAGATGACAGTGGCGGCAGGCCAGATTGCATCTGAACCCCACGTTTATCTGCAAAACGGCCGCATTAACCCGCCGCAATTCCAGTCCGTGATTGTCAAGCTTTTCCCTGAAAGTCATCTCTCACATCGAAAGCTTTTCGGCTATCTTTCGCATCTGCACGCCATGCGCCAGTGACGCGCCTCCACGTATGGCGTTCGTAACGTGGATCGCTTCGGTCATTTCATCGAGGTTCGATCCCTTCTCCAGGCACGCCACAGTGTAGGCATCGATACAATAAGGACACTGAACCGCATGCGCCACTGCCAGGGCGATGAGCGCCTTTTCCCGTTCCGTCAGCGCCCCGTCTGCGAAGACCGCTCCGTAATAGTCGAAAAACTTCTTAGCCAACTCGGGAGCGCTTTTGCCGATTTCTTCGAATTTTGCCAGGTCTTGCGGGTCGTAATAGGTTTCCACTAGTCTATCCTCCTTTTGACGGCCGGGTCCCATTTTACCACAAATTCTCTGCCCGGCGACAGAGTGTTTTGTATTCTCTCTGCAGGCTCCGGGACCGGGAACAGGGGTTTACCGAACCGGATCGGCCAAGTCATCGAACCCAATAGAAAAGCCCGCGTCAAACGGCGCGGGCATTGCTAACGCTACGAGCATTTACATGAGCAAAACTCTCATGCTCAACGCATCATTCATCAGAAATTATTTGCTAATCACTATTTATTAATCGCTACTTGATATCACTATTCATTAATCACTAATTACTATTCTTCTATGCTTTCAGTTCTTCTTTGACCGAAACGGCAATCTTGTAAAGCACGGTCAGGACGAAGAATCCGGTTGCCCAGATCCCGAGTGCTATCATGATCTCAAGCAACCTGGGCGAGTATTCGCGAACCTGGTCGAGCGGGTTTGGGATGAAGCCGGCCACGATGAGACCGACGCCTTTTTCAATATACATGGAAAAGAAGACGCAGACGGAGGCGGCGAGGAGCATCCTGTCATTTTTGCGAATGTCCGGGTGCAGGAGCAGCACTACCCCGGCTATTGCAAGTATGGCAAACAGCCACGAAAGCGGGACAAGTTTGTGATGGCCCTCAAGTCCTACAAACAGGTACTTGAGCGCGTTCATATGGTCCGGAATATTGCTGTAAAAAGCCGTAAAGAACTCCAGACCCACGAAGAAAACACTTATCAGCATGGCGTATGTCATGATCATCGACAGCTTGTCGATGGCTTCCTTACCCGGATCGAATTTGGTGTACTTTTTCACCAGGAAGGAAAGCATAATGAGCAGCGCCGGACCGGAGCAGAAAGCTGAAGCGAGAAAGCGCGCAGCCATGATGGCGGTAAGCCAGTAATCTCTTGCCGGAAGACCGGCGTAGAGGAATGCCGTGACCGTGTGAATGCTGACCGCCCAGGGGATCGAGATGTAGATGAGCGGCTTTACCCATTTCGGGTAATGGGTCCCCTTGCGCTCGGCCTCCAGCACGTTCCAGCCAATTAGAATGTTCAGCAGAAGGTATCCGTTCAAAACGATCATGTCCCAGAAAAGGATCGAATTGGGCGTGGGATAAATCAAGACGTTGAGCAGGCGCATCGGCTTGCCAAGGTCCACCACGATGAACATGAGACACATGGTGACGGCAGCTATGGCGAGAAATTCGCCCAAAATGGTAATTTTGCCAAATGCCTTCACGTCGTGCAGGTAATAAGGCAGCACGACCATGACCGCCGAGGCGGCCACACCGACCAGAAAGGTGAACTGGGCGATGTAGATCCCCCAGGAAACGTCCCTGCTAAGGCCGGTGATCGTAAGACCCCTGTTCCACTGGCTGAGGTAGGCGATAAAACCGAGCCCCATGAAGACGAGCAGGACCCCAAGCAGTTTTTTGTATCTTGTGCCTCCAGTAAGTGCTCTTTCAAGCATATCCCTGTCTCCTTTGGAGAAGGCAAAAGTAAAAAGTAAAACGGCAAAATAGAAAAACTGATGATCTCTCCACTTTTACCTTTTACCTTTTGCCTTTTTACTTAAATGATGTAATAGACGCCGGGCTCGGTTCCCAGCTCGGGTTTGCGCCTTATTGAAAACTGTGAAGCAAGGGCTTTTCTAACATCGGAATTCGGGTCTTCCAGGTCGCCGAATGAAAGCGCCTTGCATTTGCACGCCTCGACACACGCGGGAATCTTTCCAACCGCAAGCCTCTCTTCACAGAAGCTGCACTTCTCGACAACCCCCCGGTCCCTGGTTGGGAAGGTGGGGTTGAGCTCAGTTTTGATATATGGACGCGGGTCTCTGAAATTGAAGCTCCTGGCGCCGTAAGGGCAGGCGGCCATGCAATACCTGCATCCGATGCAGCGGTGGAAATCCATCATCGTGATCCCGTCGGCCCTCTTGAATGTGGCCTTGGTGGGACAAACCCGCGTGCAAGGGGCATGAGTGCAGTGATTGCAAAGCAGGATGAAGGGTTTCTCTCTTATGGATTCGGGTTCCATGCCGCTTTCCTGCCCGGGGAAGACGTTCTCATACTTCGCCTCCCAGATCCACTTGATCTCTTCCTTCTCGGTGCCGATATCCGGAACGTTGTGGGTCGAATGGCAAACGAGCAAACAGTCCTGGCAACCCGCAGGTCCTTTTTCCCAGCACTTCTTCATGTCAATAGCCATCGCCCATCGCTTGGCGGTAAGGCCCTGGACATTCAATACGAACTTTGGCGCTTCGGTTTTGCCGAATGCATCGGCTGCCTTCAAAGATCCCAGTCCAAGCGCGCAAACGCCGCCGATTTTCAGAAAGGTCCTTCTACTGGTTTCCATTACTTGTTCTCCTTTCCAAAAGTGGCGAAAAGCGACGAATGGGAAGCCGGAAAAGAACGGTTTTCGACCGTTGCTTTCTGCTCCGCGCTCCCTGGTTTTTCGCTCGGAGCTATATGGCAATTCCAGCAGTAAGGATCGGCTCCCTTTTCGAGGCCGGCGTAGTTATGGCACTGGTCGCAGAATTGAGACTTGTTGGAGTGACACTTCATGCACTCGTTCTGAAGACTCATTTCATAGGTTTTGCCGTCGCCTGCCACATACATTCTCTTGCCGTTCCGGACAACCTGTGTTCTCCAGTCGTTCAGAACCTTCATATGTTCGGTGATCATCTGGTCTTTTGGCAGCACGCACTGCTTGTTGATCATCTTGCTGATCACCGGAGTATCGATCTTGGGGTCCGGCGGCGGAGCGGCCTTGCCGTGAGTGAACCATACCGGGAAAGTTGCCAGCACGATGAAAACGATCAGGCCGACAAGGATATATTTTCCGTCATATATCTTCATTCTCACTATCCTCCATTCCTGGCAAAGGCTCACCGCGCAGGTCGGTGGTCCTCTCGGTTTCGCCTTCCATCACCATGGCGTTGGCCACCAGTTCGTGAACTCCGTAGACGGTTACACCCGGGACCCAGTAATCCATCGAGGCGGTAAGCACTGCACGGTCGATTGCGCAAATGGTCGCAAGCGCGTTCACGCCGTGCTGCTCACGAACGTGGCGTACTGCATTGGCCCGGGGCAATCCGCCCCGCATTCTCATTTCCATGAACTCGTCGTTGTTCAAGCCCGACCCCGAACCGCAACAGAAAGTCTGTTCCCGGATCGTGTTGGGCGGCATCTCGTGGAAGTTGTTGCAAACGTTATTGATCACGTAACGCGGTTCTTCAAGAAAGCCCATGCCGCGCGCAGTGTTGCAGGAATCATGGTAAGTCACTACCAAATTATCGTTGCGGCTCGCGTCGAGTTTTAACTTGCCGTTTTTTATCAGATCGGCCGTAAACTCCACGATGTGAATCATTTTGGTGGACGTGGCGTTGTCGAACCTGGTGCCGGTAATGGGAGATACGGGCACTTCGAGAAAATCCGCAGGTCCGTTCATCGTATCCATATACTGGTTTATTACACGCCACATGTGGCCGCATTCACCGCCGATGATGTATTTTACGCCCAGCCTTTTCGCTTCGGCGTACATCTTGGCGTTGAGGCGCTTCATCATCTCGTGAGAGGTAAAAAGGCCGAAATTTCCGCCCTCGGACGCATAGGTGCTCCAGGTGTAATCGAGCCCCATCTCGTGGAAAAGCATCAGGTATCCCATAAGAGTATAAGTGCCGGGATCTGCGAAAACGTCACCCGAGGGAGTGACGAACAGGATCTCGGCCCCCTTGCGGTTGAAAGTCGGCTCGCACCGTATTCCGTTGACCGCCTCGATTTCATCTACGAAAAACTCGATCATGTCCTTGAATGCGTGAGGCTGAATGCCGAGGTGGTTGCCGTTTTGATAGCAATTGGCCACCGGGCCCACGACCCAGTCGATGTTCAGGCCTAAAAGGTTCAAAAGTTCCCGGCCGATAATCGTAACCTCCGCCGTATCGATTCCGTAGGGACAGAAAAGCGAGCAACGGCGGCATTCCGTGCATTGGAAAAAGTACATGAACCATTCTTTGATCACGTCTTCGGTAAGCTCGCGGGCGCCAACCATTTGGCCCATGATCTTCCCGGCAAGAGAGAAATTCTTGCGGTAGACCGACCTCAGAAGCTCAGCCCTGAGCACGGGCATGTTCTTCGGGTCGCCCGAACCAAGGTAGAAGTGGCACTTGTCGGAGCAGGCGCCGCATCGCACGCATATGTCCATGAAAAGTTTCAGCGAGCGGTATTTGTCCAGCCGTTCCCTCAGGCCTTCCAGAATGATTTGTTTCCAGTTGGCAGGCAGTTTCCAGTCTTCATCGAGCGGAGACCATTCCCTGGGGTTTGGAAGTCCGACGACTTCCAGGTTCTTCGCTTTTCCGGGATAGCTGAAATTTCCAGGCCGGAACACGGCCGGAGTGTCCATCCATCCGCTTTGGGGAAATGGATGTTCTATTGGTAGTTCGGTTGCTTTGGGGATCTTGGCCATTGTGGTTGTAACTCCTCATTCAGGGGGCAGCGGTCAGTCTTCAGTGGTCAGGGTTTTTCCTGTCCACCGGCCACAGTCCACTGGCGGCTGATTTCAATTTTTTGCTGTAGCCTGAGATTCGTCCAATTCCTTTTCAACGGGCAGTCCGGCCTCGACCATCTTTTCCCTGAAATGGTCTTCGTACTCAGCGTATGTATGGACTTTGACCGGGTAGTTCCAAGGATTTATGTGACGCCTCATGCGGGTGTCATTTGGAAGATTGCGCGTGGGACTGAGAAAGACCCCTCCCGCGTGCATCAGCTTGCTGAAAGGAAAGTAGGCAAACAGAGCGCTCACCAGGAAAAGATGGATGAAAAAAACCACTCCGATCCCCTGCGGGACCACCGGATTGAGTGTAACGATCCCCATGGCAAGCTGCTTCACCTTGATCAGGTCGACCTTGGTAAAATAGCGGGTAAGAATCCCCGTCGTTCCGATTGCAAGGAGCAGGAAGAGGGGAAAATAATCCTGCGGGAGCGATATGTAGCGCACCTGCGGAATGATCAACCTTCTGACCAGAAGATAAGTTACCGCTGCAATAAAGATCGCGTCGGTGATGTAGATGCCTGGCAGCCCAACCTGCAAAATGCCGTCAAGCCTTTCGATACCATGAACGAAAAAGGGCACGGGCTCGGTGAAAAAGCGCAGATGCCTGATCAGGATCACAAGGAAACAGTAATGGAAGGCAAGCCCAGCCAGCCAGAGCCATTTTTCCCACTGGTAGTAGAATTTGGGTCCTTTTTCCATCTCGAACTTTGTGTTTCTAAAAAGCGAGCGGAATAAGAGCACCTCCAGGAGCATTCTGCCTACGACCTGCCCCTTGGTGGAAGGGTTGTCAAATTTGCTGTAGGGTATCCAGGGCAGAGACTTCTGCTGGCCGGCCGTTGTGGGGATCCCGAATGGAACAGGTGATCTTGCCCACTTGAGGACCCTGTAGACTATGCCGAAGAGGAAAAGTGAAATGGCAATGCACGGCATGGTCACACCGAAAAAGTGCTGTTGGCCGACCTTGACTCCGAAAAAAGCAGCCAAAACGAGCGCAACGACTACAGCTAGAGAAAATCTTATGCCCATTTACGAAACCTCCTGTAGAGACAGTGAAGGGTGATGAGTGACGGGTGAAAAGGCACATCTAAGGACATGTCATATTCTGCTCACCCCTCACGGTTAACTCCTCACTCTTCGCCAGCAATCATCCCGGCCCTTTTGAGAAGCCTGTTCGTCCTGTTTTTCAGCTCATTCATTCTTACTTCGAAAAGATTTTCACGACAGCGCGAATACACGTCGAACGCAAGCAGAGCCAATCCGTCGACTTTGTGGTCGAAACCGGACAACTCTTCCCGGCTCACCGTGCCGGCCGCCGTCTCCTTTTCGAGCAGGTCCCTGGCTATTTTTTTCAGATGGAAAATGAACGCCAGGGAACTCGATGGAGAAAAATCCTGTACCGCCCTGATCCTGATCACCTTATCGAGCAGGGGCGTTAATGCCTGCAAGCTGTTTTGACCCAAAAATTCATCAAGTATTTCGTCGATCGCCACAAGGAAAGTGTGTCCAACCGGATTGGCGAATTGGTTGGTCTCTTTTTTGAGCAATCGGACCGTTTCAAGGGGATAACTTGCAGTCAGCAGATCAAACCATTGCCTGGCAAGTTGCTTTTTGTGTCCCAGAAGGTGTTGTTCTATAGCCATGCTTTCCTTGGGCCTCCCGCATCGGCATGCAATCGGCCCATTCTCATTACGGTCCCGCAAATAGCGCGAATTGCAAGGATATCACTTCGTTCGAAGAGCGAAGGCTTAACCCCGCCACCCCGAAAGGTCAACGGGAAAGATAAATCATCTTGTTAGGATTGCCAGTGCATGCCTGAAGAGGAGCGGCGGGGGATATGGAACTTTCACTCAGCAGCGTGGAAACTAATTAACGGCCGACACCCTGACCAGCAATTACACGAGGAGGTCAAATAACACGAACCAACAGGCATTTCAACAACTAATCGCACGGCAAGCCGCGTGAGAGTTTGGGGAAAAATGGCCGCTGAAAACCCAAAGGCGCCCACGAAACGACGCTTTCTTTTAAAGGCGGAAAGTTATGTGGCGGAAATTGTGAACTTTTATCATCCTATTGCGCTCAATGTCTGTAGTGCTATAATCTCTCGAAACAGGTCTTCTAGATATGCGCCTATGAGGTCGGGCCGTTATCCGCGACTGTCAAAAAGATGATAAAGGAGTTGGGCTGATGGCCCTGCATAAAGACTTTCCCGGCTCTCCCCGTGCAATTCTCGATCCTTCCGTCCATTTGTTTCCAGCGGAGTCGCTACCAACATCAAACTTTAACCCAACGCGCCCACGAAACGACGTTTGACAGGCTCAAAAATTTCAAATTCTTAACCATCTTAGAGGACCGGCCGTTGATCAAACTAAAAGGAATTCACCACCTGGCCATGGCAACCAGGGACATCGAAGGCACCATTCGCTTCTGGCGCGATCTGCTGGGCATGAGGCTGGTGGGGGGACTCGGGAAAAAGGGCTACAAACTTTATTTCTTTGAAATCTGCCCTCAAAATTATGTGGTTTTTTTCGAATGGCCCGACGTTGAGCCACTACCGGAAAAAGATCACGGCTTCCCGGTTTCAGGTCCAATGGTCTTTGACCATGTGTCATTCGCTGTAGAAGACGATGACTCTCTTTGCTCGTTGCGTGAAACTCTCGCCGCTGCCGGCTTCTGGGTCTCGGACCTGATCGACCACGGCATTATCCATTCGATTTATTCCTTTGATCCAAACGGGATCGCAATAGAATTCAGCTCGCCGGTGGAAGGGATCGATCTGGGGGTGGTTCCTACTCTTGTCGACAGTTCGCCGGCTCCGGCCGCGCTGGAGGGTCCGGAGCCGGTGGCTGGAGTTTGGCCTGAACCATCGGGGGAGAGCGTCCCGGACGCCGACTGCCGGCTGTACCCCGGTGAAGGGGAAGACCTGGTGAGCGGCTCGAAAAAGAACTGGTTCACATGATGGGACAGGTCGGGCAGCCGTATTCGCGCTCCCAGGCACAGCCCCACAGATCGCAGTGAAATCCGCTGACATAAGGGCCGCGCGTACAGGAATCGCAGTCGCGCACCGCGCAGGAATTGCAGCCGCCAGGTTCCGACCGGTCATATCCAGGGTCCCGGGTTTGTGCGCCATTGTATGCGGTCGAACTATACAGCGGCCGGGCGGCCGACGAATTATAAGTCCATCCGGGTGCTGTCGTGACCGTACCGGCGAAGGTCGCCGGGGTGGGCAGAGTTGCACCGGCAAAAAGTATGATAAGGGCGATAAATATGAATTTTGTGCCGTTCATGGGAAAGGCTCCTTTCCGGACTGGCGGTCGCCGGGTGTAAAAAACACAAGGGACGTTTTGCGCAAATGGGTTCACCTCACCTGTGGCATCCCGCAAGTGTTCCTAAGGTCGCAGCGATAATCGCAGGTGTTGGGGTTTATTCCACAATAATGTGTCTGCATGTCGGTATCGAAGCGAGGGTCCCAGTCTCCCATCCATCTGTAGTCTGAAGGGCTGTCGAACAACCTCGCCACAATCAGGCAGTTCTGCCAGGTACATCCGCATTTGTACTCAGCCGATGCGCTACCGGTCAGAACAACCGGCATGATGACCGCCGTCGTTATAATAAAAATCAGAGCAAAGGCGCCGAGTTTTTCGCCATTCATGAAAATACTCCTTATGGACAGGAACATCGGAAGGGTACTCCGGCGGACCCTTACTTCCTTTCGGGTCTCCCGCTATAAGCGTGACCTGATGCGACGCGTATAGTCCGCGCCCGATCCTTTGTGAGGGCGGACCCTCTTTGGTAAAAAGCTAAAGATATTTTTCTTTTTGAAAAGAGGGGTTACCGAAAATATAATGGATAATCCTTTTACGTATTTAATATCTTTCGATTTATTTTCTTAAATATTTTCCTCCTGCCCTGTGTCCTCGCGACATACTCAGTCCTCAGTCCTCAGTCCTCAGTCCTGGTGCTTCGCACACTCGGGCCTTGACTTCCAATCGGGAGATTAATACAAGCGGTCTGGAAACATGAAGTTTGCGTGTGGAGAGAAGAGCAGGGGAAATATTTAAATTCCTTTGCCCGTTTTCAATGCCTGTTTTTTTTCAGTATAGATCGAAAGGATTAGTGATGAAAAACTGGGCTTTCCTTTTTCCTGGGCAGGGATCGCAATACGTTGGAATGGGGCGTGAATTCCATGACAACTACAGCGAAGTGCGGGAGTTATTCCGGAACGCAAGCGATATCCTGAAAATGGATATTGCCAAGCTATGCTTCGAAGGCCCTGACGATGTGCTGGTGTTGACGGAAAACGTCCAGCCGGCCATTACCGTCGTGAACCTGGCGTGTCTGACCGTGCTTCGGCTCCATGAAATCTTCCCGGCCGCCGCCGCCGGGCACAGCCTGGGGGAGTACAGCGCGCTCTATGCGGCTGGGGCGACGAACCTGGAAGATACGCTCAAGCTGGTTCGACACAGGGGGAAATTCATGCAGGAGGCGGCCATAATGGAGCCGGGAGGCATGGCCGCAATAATAGACCTGCAAGAGGAAAAAATCCGCGAGATCTGCAAGGAGTCGGGAGCCGAAGTCGCAAACATAAATTGCGTTGAGCAGATCATAATTACCGGGCCTGAAGTCGAGGTAAACAGCGCGGCTGTGATGTGCGAAAAGGCCGGCGCCAAAATGTGCGTGAAGCTCAATGTGAGCGGACCGTGGCACAGTCGGTGTATGGAATATGCGCGCGAGAAGTTCAAACCGGTCCTTCGGGAATGTGCTTTCAAAGATCCCCAAATTCCGGTCGTAAATAACGTAGACGCACAAATCCCCGGGGGAGGCTCGGAACTCCAGGACAAACTGAGCCGCCAGATATGCAGCCCGGTCATGTGGAAGCAATCCATGGAGCATCTGATTGAGCGTGGCTTCGATCAATTTGTCGAAGTTGGGCCGAAGAAAGTATTGCGAGGGCTCATGCGCAGAATCGATCGAAAGGTAAAAGTGTTGGGCGTTGAGGACAACGCAAGCCTTGCAGCTTTTCTGCAGGCTAACTGAAAGGCAATTAGGAATGAGCAATGAGCAATTAGGAATGAAGGAATAAGATTGAATCCGTGAACTGCGCCATTGAAATACAAGGGCTCCGTAAAATCTATAGAGATTTTTCTTTAAACGACATCTCTTTTTGTTTGCCGACTGGCCATATCATGGGATTTGTCGGCCAGAACGGCGCGGGTAAAACAACTACAATTCGCCTCATCTTAAACATGACCTCCCGGGACCGCGGGAATATAAAAATACTCGGAATGGACAATATTCTCGACGAACAAAAAGTAAAACAGAACATTGGCGCTGTTTTTGATGAATCTTTTTTCGCGGAAACCTGGAAAGTTTCCGATGTTGAAAAAGCAATTAAGAGTTTTTACACAAATTGGAATAGTACCTTGTACCTTCAGCATGTGAAATATTTTAACCTGTCCTTAAATAAAAAGGTAAAAGAGTTATCCCGTGGAATGAAAATGAAGTTGATGCTTGCCGTTGCCATGTCTTATAACGCCAAGCTTCTAATTCTTGACGAACCTACAAGCGGAATAGATCCAGTAGCCCGTAATGAACTTCTTGAAATATTAAGTGCGTATGTTTCCGACGGACAAAAAAGTATATTTTTTTCGACTCATATAACTACAGACCTGGAAAAAATAGCGGATTACATAGCACTGATAGATAACGGCGATATCTTTTACTCAGGAACGATAGACGACATTTTGAAGAAGTTTTACTTAATCAAAGGTGATCTGAATGAACTAACAAAGGAATTGCGTGAGAGGGTAATCGGGCTTTCTACCTACAGAACTGAATTTCAAGGGCTGATACCAGTTGACGAGGTAAAAGGACGCTTGCCTGAAAACATCATTTTGACAACGCCTGCCATAGATGAACTTTTAGTTCACATAAGTAACCGAAATAAACATGAATAATATCTTAAATTCAATAAAACTGGATTATTATATTGTGAGATCGACCTCACTTAGGATTTTAGTATTCGTTATCGGTATTGCGACACTTGCAGGGGTTATTTCATCAAATCCGCCGCTGATAATTTTTATCATATCGATGACATCGGGTTTTTTCATGGGCGGTGTTTTTGCCGTAGTCGAAAAAAATAATCTGGATAAATTATACGGGATTCTGCCTGTAGAAAAACAACAGATTGTAATAGGCCGCTATGCATTCACACTAATTATCGGCATTTTGAGTGAGGTGCTGGCAGCAGTTCTGGCATTTTTCGTCTCATTCATCTTGGGTCTTAAGTTTAGCTGCCTGACGTTCTTGGCATGGGCCTGCGGTTCGTTTTTCCTTTTTTGCCTGCTTGCTTCCATGCAATTTCCAATTTATTTTAGATATGATTTTTCAAAAGTATCCGCAATAGCAAATATGCCAATTATCATATTGTTTATAAGTTGCAGTGCTTTAATAAAACACCGTCCCGAATTGTTCGGTCAAACTGTTAATTTTTTCACTCATCGTCAATATATGATCTGGCTGATCGGGATAGTCGGCGGCCTATTATTGCTCGGCATCTCGATGTTTCTGTCATCTATTCTCTATAAGAATCATGATTTATGAATAATCCCGAGGCCGAAACTCCTCAGTCCTCAGTCCTCATTCTTTGGGCGGCTTCCACATCAGGTACGGGCAGAGCTTGCACATATTGAATCCGGGGTAGGTCTCACCTGTTCGGGGTAAAGAGACCCCTCCGTCGCGCACAGTCCTCTGGAGCATCCATCTGATGGTGGGTTCAAGGTGATCGCCCGGCCATATCCAATTTATTTCGCCCTGCTCGGTTTTTCCTGCCGTGTAGCTGCCGCTGCACATCGTGGTTATATTCGGCTTTCCAGTCACGTGCACGGCCGTCACGCCGTGGCAGGCTGAACTGCCCATGGTCATTACCGTTTCTAAGGGATGTATATCCATCGCTGCACACCAGTCGGTTCCGAGGTGATATGCCTGGAGCACGTCGCTGATCCCGTGGATTACATCAGGGGCAAAAGGGGCTTTGTGTATCGGAGCGGTGGCGAAGGCAAGCAACCCCTTGGGAAGCCTCTTCTTGGTCTTGACAAACCGCTCGGCCTGGGCCGGGTCTTTAGTGTACTTGAGATGGCTTTTCACTTCTCCTTCATCGAACTCCTTCCACCCGAAAACATAACGGGCATTCGTGCAGCCCAGACCTGCCGGTTCGGCAAGCACGACGTCCCCGCGTTGCCGTGAGGTCGCCAGGGAGTGGCAAAAGGTGAACCCGTGCTTTGGGGCCACATAATCGCCCCGGGCTTTGAAAGCAGCAAGCTCGTCGGAATTGAAGAAAAATTTTACCCCGACGGGATAATATTTCATGCGAAGGAGATTCCTGAGGACAAGGGTGATATCGGCCCCATCAAGCTTCTCCTTTTCCAGCATGGCTTTTGCGAATTCCACATCGTTCAGGAAAAGGGAGGAATTAATTGCCATTTCGTACTCCTTCCGCCTATTGAGTCTGCAAAAAGTGTTTTTCTATTTTAGCTGACTGGAATTTCCGGGCAACAAATATTACTAAAACGCAGTGGAGGGGCTGTGAAAGAAGACCGGAAAATCTCCAGGCGCTCCTTCCTGGCCGCAGCAGGAGGCGCCATAATAAGCATCGGGCTGCCTGGAGTTTTCAGGAAGCTCTCGAACGCTGAGCAATGCGCTCTGGCTGCCGACATCAGACCGGACGGCAGGCATCGTCTCCCCCCCGGCCAGCAGGCAATCGAAAAGATCGAGGATATGGGCGGCACGCCTGGAACTGCTACTGTTGCTGACTGGAGCATGCGCGTCTACGGTGAGGTGGAAAAACCAGCCGTTTTCTCCTATCAGGAGCTGCTCAGCTTTGACCAGGCGCATATCACCTGCGACATACACTGTGTCACCGGCTGGACTCTTCTGGATTCCGAATGGAGCGGCGTTCGTCTGGCGACAATCATGGATATGGTTAAGCCTCGCGGGAGTGGGGCGTTTGTCATTTTCGAGGCCGCCGCAGGCTTCACGAGCAATGTACCCATTGGGGACACCCTAAAGGAGAACGCAATCCTTGCCCACAGTTTTTTTGGCGCGAGACTGCCGAAAGAGCACGGCGCGCCTGTGCGTGTAGTGATCCCCGATCGGTACTTCTACAAAAGCGCCAAGTGGTTGGAAGCTGTCAGGGTCGCATCCCGCGATGAACCCGGATTCTGGGAAAGGCAAGGCTACAGCAATTCCGCCGATCCATGGAAAGAAGAACGATACCGCAGAGAGGGTCAACATCCGATCACCTGAAAAGGAATATTCGGATTATGCTGGATTGCTGTGCAGAACTTCGAGAGCATATCAGTTAAGTCTTCAAACACTTCAGGTTTGGAGAGAAAGGAGGAAGCCCCTGCCTGCTCGCTCAATTCTATGTCTCGCTTCTCTCTGGATGTGGTGAGGATAAGTATGGGGATGTTCTTTAGTTTCGGATCGGATTTGATTTTTACCAGGGCTTTACGGCCATCTATTCGCGGCATATTTAGATCGAGAAGGATCAGGTTGGGCATGGGATATTTTTCATGGTCCGTAAAATCGCCTTCATTGTACAGGTAGTCCAGGAGTTCCTGCCCATCCCCTACAAAGCGCAAATCATGGGCAAGACTCATCTCTTGAAACGCTGCTTCGACGAGAAGGCAATCGTCCTCGTCATCATCCGCCATAAGAACTACGAATGCAGGATCTTGCCTCTCCATTAAGCGCCCTTTTCTTGCCCGGTCGGGATGGTCACAACGAAGGTTGTGCCTTGCTCCGGGATACTCCTTACGGTAATTTCACCACCATGCCGGTTCACGATCTTTTTGCAAATGGCGAGTCCCATGCCGATTCCACTGCAAGGGGAATTTTTACCATGCAGCCGCTGAAAAGGCTTAAAAATCTGTTGGCAATAACATTCATCAAAACCTATACCGTTGTCCTCGATCATAACCTGGCAGGTTCCATCGACAATGCTCCCGTAAATTTTCACGACGGGTGGTTCCGATTCCCTCCGGTACTTCATTGAATTTCCTATGAAGTTCTGAAAGAGCTGGCGCATGAGCGTAGCGTCTGCATCCACGGTTGGCAGCTCGCAAATCTCCACACTCCCTTTGGTCTTCTTGATCAAAAATTCCAGATCGCTGGCTGCGTCTTTGGCAACTTCGGTTAGGGATATAAGCTTGTAATTTAGCTGGCTCGTGCCGGACCTGGAGTAATCGAGCAGGGAGCGCAGCAATTCCGACATGCGGTTTGCCGCTTTTATCATACGCCCCATGTGGTCTTGGGCTTCGGGATTAAGGGTTTCGTTGTGTTTTCTTACGAGGATGTTCCCGAAAGTTTGTATCTTGCGGAGTGGTTCCTGGAGATCGTGAGCGGCGATAAAAGCGAATTCTTGTAATTCATCGTTGAGCTGTTCCAGTTTAAGCATGTTTGATCTCAGGGCTTCCTCCGCGAGCTTTTTCGCCGTAATATCCCGGTTTACTTCGAGGAATCCCGTTGGTTCGCCGTCCTTTCCCTGCCTTAAAGCCCACCGGCTCTCCACAACTAATTCTTTCCCCACGGAAGTAGTCTGCCGCAATTCTCCCTCCCACCGTCCCGATTCGAGCACCTGGTCCACGATCTGATCTATAGGCTCCGGAAACCTCGTATGCAAAAGGTCTTGAGTAACCTTGCCGAGAGCCTCTTCCCTGGTGAACCCGTACAGTTCCACTGCACCGTCATTCCAGAATTGTACAGTGTGATCCAATCCCCGGACAAACATGGCATCATGCGCCAAATTGAGAAGCGCAGCCTGCTTCTGCAAATCCTTCTCCGTCCGCTTTCTTTCAATGGCATAGAGGATGGAACGGGACAGCAGGGGGCCATCCACCTGCCCCTTTACGAGGTAGTCCTGTGCTCCTTCTTGAACTGCTCTGGTGGCGACCGTCTCGTCATCGATTCCCGTCAGAACAATAATGGGCAAATCGGATGCTTCGGTCAGTAATCTTAAAAAGGTATCGAAACCCTGGCTGTCGGGCAGTGAGAGATCCAACAGAATGGCGTCTACAGGCCGTTCGCTTTCTTTTAGGTACTGCAATCCGTCACGCAGTCTCGATTTATGAATGAGATCAAACCTCGAAGCATGGCGCCCGGTTCGTATGATTTCCGCTATGAACCTGGCGTCCGCAGGGTTATCCTCTATCAACAGCACCTTGATGCTTCCATGTTCCATATCTGCACTCCGGAGACATACCTGCTGAAATTACCTGCTTGAATCGGGAGGTAATTTGACGATCGTGAGCCAAAAGCTCTCGATAGCCTTTACCACTATCATGAACTGCTCCAGGTTGATGGGTTTGGTGATATAGCAGTTCGCGTGCAGATTGTAGGATTTCAGAATATCTTCATCGGACTTCGATGTTGTGATGACAACCACGGGGATTACCTTTAGATTTTCATCCTGCTTTATTTCCCTGAGCACCTCCCGACCATCTTTCTTGGGCAGGTTGAGGTCGAGGAGGATAAGGTCGGGACGGGGACAGTCGGCATATTTACCCACCTTTTTCAGGAACGCAAGGGCCTCGACGCCATCCGTCGCCACGCTAAGATGGTTGCGCACTTTAGCATCCTTTAGGGCCTCGACTGTGAGCCTGACGTCACTCGGGCTGTCCTCGACCAGGAGTATTTCAATTGGCTTGCCGGTTTCCATTATATCCATGATGATTCTATCCTCTGATGACGGGTATGGTGAAGTAGAAGGTCGCCCCCGTGCCTGGCGCTGAATCCACCCAGATCCTTCCACCATGTTTTTCGACTATTTTCTTACATATTGCCAGCCCAATACCTGTTCCAGAATATTCGTCTCTGCCGTGCAGACGCTGGAAGACCTGGAATATACGCTGAAAATACTGCTCCTCTATGCCTAAGCCATTGTCTCGAACTGAAAACAGCCACTCACGCTTCCTCTTCTCGACCCCGATGTGAATGATCGGGGAGCACTGGCCCCGGAATTTTATAGCATTACTGAGCAGGTTTTGTAATAACTGCATCAATTGAAGGCGATCTGCCGATACGGTGGGCAGCGGATCGTGGCTTACCCTGGCGCCGCTGTCCTCGATGGCAAGCTGAAGGTTTAAGAGGGTCTCCTTGAAAACGGCCTCACAGTCGATTGGCTCAAAGGGGTCCTTACGGGTCCCCACACGCGAGTAAGCCAGAAGGTCTTCGATCAACCTTTGCATTCTGGATGCACCATCCTGGGCATAGAAGATGAAATCATCGGCATCCTGGTCGAGTCTGCCCTTATAACGCTGCGCCAGCAGTTGCACGTACGAGGATACCGCACGTAAAGGTTCCTGGAGATCGTGAGAGGCGACATAGGCAAACTCACGAAGCTCCGCATTTACCAGTTCCAGGCTTGCCATGTTAGATCTCAGGGCTTCCTCCGCGAGCTTTTTCGCCGTAATGTCCCGGTTTACTTCGAGGAATCCCGTTGGCTTTCCGTCCTCTCCCCGCCGCAGAGCCCACCGGCTCCCGACAACTAATTCTTTCCCACCGGAAGTAGTTTGTCTCAACTCTCCGGCCCACTGCCCCTTATCGATAACCTCGTTCACGACTTGTTCGAGAGATTCCGGGAACTTTGTCTGAATTAATTCATAAGCAACATTTCCGATAGCTTGCTCGCTGGTGAACCCATACAGGTCTTCCGCCCCTTTGTTCCAGAAACTAACTACGTCGGCGGAATCCACTACGAAAATAGCATCGTGAGACAAATCGAGCAGTGCGGCCTGCTTTTGTAAATCCTCGTTGGCGCTGATAAGTCGGTCTTGCGCCCTCTTGCGGTCTAATATCTCTTGGAAAACCAGGTATCCTGATAAAAGAATAAGCAGGGCAATGAGACAGCAAATAGCAATAAAACCGTACGATAAATTATTGAATATAGCTGTGGCCTTAGTATTTCTGACAGAGAGTAATTGTCGCTCCTCCGTTTTCATATCGGAAACGAGCACCCGCATTTCATCCATTGTTGCCTTACCCGTGTTTGTCAGGATAATTCCCTTTGCCGCCTCAAAACCACTGTCTCGACGGGCTTTTATGGCTTCCTCCAATTCATTTATCTTTTGCGATATCAAGGGTTCCAGCAAATCAAAATTTATTTGCTGCCTTTCATTATCCACCGTCATAGCACGAGATGCTCTGGTCATCGCATCTATCTTTTTTGATGCATCATTATAAGGTTCAAGATAATCAGGTAAGCCCGTGATGAGATACCCTCGCTGCCCGGTTTCAGCATCCTTCAGTGTAGAAAGCAGTTCATCGAGATTATTTATCACCTCGTGCGTATGTATTATCCATTTATTACTTTCTACAAATGAAGCGCCAGTATAAAACCGGAATATAACCAGGCTCATTAAGGATACTATAATAAATATCAGCGATAATGACACTGTCCATCTCGTCCATCTCGTCATTTTGAACTCATTCCAGTTTTGAGGCTGCCAAGGCAAAAATCTGCCGATTTACGAAGGAAGTATAATTGTAAGTGTTGATCCCTTACCAGGAATGCGAATCTTGCCCGGGAAGCTTTTCGGTCAGGTGTGGCGTTCATGAAGGATTTCCTTGGATGCGGCGTACATTCTTAAATGCTCTCGGACACCACTCTGGATCAGTCTATTACCTATTTCGACATAGAAAGAAAGGAAAAAGAGGAGGTGTAGGCCTCACCGAGACCGCGTGGAGATTTCGGTTGAGCAGCGTGGATATGGAGGCTGCGAAACCAATTTTTGCGGTCCTCGGAAGAGCACTGTCAGCTATTCAACTATCTCTCCTCGGCCTTGACTTTTGGACTGCCTAAATCTTTGCTGTTTCCGAATCTCACTTTGATACTCTTATTCAGCGGAAGATCTGGCGGGCAGCTCATCAGCTATTTCAAATGCGGCGCTGCGGTAACAGCGTCGTTCACGACGAGGACTGAGGACTGAGGACTGAGGACTGAGGACTGAGGACTGAATATAGAGGCTTGCCATCTGAGGATCCGCCCTCACAAAAGATCAGGCGCATGCATCAGCATGTCGGCGATTCCAAAACACGCGGTCCGGATGTCACGATTGACATGGCAGCTTGGTCTTGATTAGAATTCCATCTCAACGATCGCTTATTCTGGAGATCCATCCTCCGGGGTGGGGGATGTCTCCACATCTTTGGAGAAATCAAGGGAGAAGAAATTGCCTATTTACGAATTTCGGTGTGCGGGTTGCGGCAATGTCGAGGAATTCATCCTGACGGGTAGCCGGGAAATCGAGATGAAGTGCAGCGCGTGCGGAGGGGAAGGCCTGGAGCGCGTCATCAGCCGAACAAACTATGTGATGGGTTCATCGGGTTCGTCGAAGGGAGCCGATATTTCTGCCACATCGCGCTCATGCGGACCCGGGCAATCGTGCACGTCCATAGAACTGCCGGGACATAAAAGAGAGGACTGAGGACTAAGGACTGAGGACTGAGGGGGGGACGAGTGTGGCCAAGGTCGACAGATTCGAAGATTTGATTGCCTGGCAGAAAGCGCGGGAGCTGATACGGGCTGTCTATGAGGTTACGCGGCTCGGGGTCTTTGCCAAGGACTATAACCTAAGCGGGCAGATTCAGCGGGCCGCCGTTTCGATCATGTCGAATATCGCCGAGGGGTTTGAGCGCGGTGGTCGTGGCGAATTTCACCAGTTCCTTTCCACTGCCAAGGCGTCATGCGCGGAAGTGCGTTCCCAACTATACGTCGCCAGGGAGCCGATATTTCTGCCACATCGCGCTCATGCGGACCCGGGCAATCGTGCACGTCCATAGAACTGCCGGGACATAAAAGAGAGGACTGAGGACTAAGGACTGAGGACTGAGGGGGGGACGAGTGTGGCCAAGGTCGACAGATTCGAAGATTTGATTGCCTGGCAGAAAGCGCGGGAGCTGATACGGGCCGTCTATGAGGTTGCGCGGCTCGGGGCCTTTGCCAAGGACTATAACCTAAGCGGGCAGATTCAGCGGGCCGCCGTTTCGATCATGTCGAATATCGCCGAGGGGTTTGAGCGCGGTGGTCGTGGCGAATTTCACCAGTTCCTTTCCACTGCCAAGGCGTCATGCGCGGAAGTGCGTTCCCAACTATACGTCGCCCTGGATATAGGTTATCTGGACAAGGCGTCATTCGACGCACTCATGCAGCAAGCTGAGGAAGTGCTCGAATTGTAGGCGGCTTGCGTGCCTCTATACACAGACAGAAAGAATACGGAGGCAAATGAACAACATTGTTCCAGTTTACTTCCACTCAGTCCCCAGTCCCCAGTCCTCAGTCCTCGCGCTTCGCGCAGTCCTTTTCCTTGCTTCCCATTTTTTCTACGATCCTGTCGTAATATACCTGGTTTGTTTCGAGATCCAGCGAGCTGCGGCGGGACATGTTGAGTTTCATGATGAGGTAATTCAGCTTCTTTATCTGCCTGTATTTTTCCTTCGTATCCTTGACTCCGTCCAGCAATTCTTCGATAGAAAAGATTTCTTTTCTAAGCTCGAGCTCAGGAGGGAGACAGTCGGCATTTTTTAAAATCTTGTACGCCAGCCGGATATCCTGGGGAATATGCCTGTCGTCCTCCAACTGGAGGGGTTTCCCCTTACCGGCAAGATTATCGAATTCGCCGTTGTCCATTGCTTCACGGATTTTTTTCTCCGCGATTTTCTCGAATGCTTCGAATATATTACCCATGGTTTCAATATTACCACATAAATGGGCAAACGAAAGATGTCATCAGAAGATTTAGCTTCAAACCCACTGCGGGATCTATTCCCGCCCCGGCGAATAAGAGTTCTCGGCGCAGGCCGGTTTGGCAGGCTTGCAGCCGAGAGGCTCAAGCGCCGTTTTCCGGACGCGTCCCTGACAATAACCGACCGTGAGAAGGCCAGGGTCGAAGAAATTGCCGCGGACTTGGGAATTAAGGGAGAGGTGGAGGAGTGCCTGCGCAGCATCAGCCGTTTGGAGCTCGACGATGACTTATGGGTGGTTCCGGCAGTGCCGGTGCATGTGGGATTCGAGTGGGTGGTAAATGAACTGACCAGGGGCGCAGAGGTTATAAGGCTTCCGGTTCCACGGGAGGTCGACTCAATGGTGCCCAATCCGATTCGCGCTCCAAATGGGACCCTTTACTCGAGCTTTGCCACTTTCATATGTCCCGATTATTGCAGCGAACCCGAAGAGATTTGCACTCACACCGGCAAGGAGCGGCCCGGAAACCTGTACGAAGTATTCGGCGAAGTTCCTGCGCCCGGATTCGATGTCGAAGTGCTAAGAAGCTGGCAGCTTGCGCCGGGGGTCGGGGGCTACCCTGGACGGAGCCTCAAAGATCTGCTTGCCGGGATTGTTTTAAAGCCTGGCGGATATCTGATCGCGACAAGTTGCCGCTGCCACGGGGTTATGAATGCGCTGGAATGGAAAAATTAGTTAATCGATTCCGGCTTCCCGGAGTTTTTTACCGAACTCGATGATCACACCCCGGTCATACCTGCCGCTCATTTCTTCGCCAACAACCGTAAGCGCCTGCCTTACCGAGAGCGGGTCTCCATAGAAGTATCTATCTGAGGTGAGCGTGTCGAAAGCATCGGCCACGCCGATTATACGCGTGTGGAGCGGGATGCCTGATCCCTGAAGCCCTGCCGGGTACCCGCTCCCGTCCATTTTTTCATGATGGAAAAGCAGGCAATGAATAACTGTCTGCCCGATGAAGATCGGCGCACACATCCCGACGCCCCTGACCGGATGCGTCTGCATCAGGTCCCGTTCCTCCTTATTGAGCTTGCCGTGCTTATTTACGATGGCTTTGGGTATGGTCGCCTTCCCGATATCGTGCAGGAGTGCTCCCAGGGCTGTCTTGAGTTTTTCTTCCAATGATATTTTATAGCAATCCACAATAGCTGTGCAGTAGATGAATACGTTTGCAGAGTGCGTATGGACGCCATACCCGTGGGACAGCATCGGCACCATGGATCGGAAAGCGTCGCCGGTGGAGAGAAATTCCAGGCTGGATCGAACTATGTTTTTCAGCTTGTCCAGAGAGCCGGAACTCAAGCTGTGCCTGTCTGTTTCAAAGACTTCCCCCAGGATTGAAGTCGTCAGGTGATAAAGGACGCTCGAACGGACGGCCACAGGAATGGAATCATCGGCAAGGATCGTGCCCAAGTGTCCCTCGAGGTACCGGTCGTATTCGGGTCTTTGAAATGATTGGATAAAGAGTTCGGGTACGCCTTTTTCCTCGAGGATGGCTTTGTGCTCTTTGGTGAACTTTTCCCCCTCGCGCGTAAAGAGAATGAGGTCTTTTCCCTTCCTGGTATAGACTGCAAATTCAGCGTAAGCTTCAGGGAAGATCATGAAAGGAGATATTGGGAAATAGAGAGAGAGACCTTCATCATCGGAACCGCCTTTAGTCGCGGCAGGATGATCATCAAATATGTTCCTGTATGTCTGCATTCTTCATATACCTTGCCAGAGCGCGTTCCAGTTCCCAGCCCGCAAGAAGTTGTTCTCCCACCCGCTGTAGGATCATAAGGAGTGTTTCCTCTCCCAGAGAATTCTTGAGGTCAGGGCAGAAGTAGTTCAGGCAGAAATATTGCCGGGCCTGGAGCTTGCAACCTCTGTCCCCCACAAAATGACAGCTCCCTGACAAATCTGTCTTTTTAGGGAGATCAGATCCGAGCAGCAGATTAACAAAAAGCCCCATGAATCCATAACTCTCGCCCATCTCCCCGAAACAGCAACCGCCTTTATGACTCACGGCGCATCCGGTGCACGCCGATACGACCCCCGATCGGAGCATAGCCCGGTCCGTCCTGCTAATCAGGTCGCGAAGGTCCCGGAGCAACCGGCCCAATTCAGGGTCGTTCAGGCAGACAAAACCAAAGCGCTCGTAAAGTCGGGACGCCTTTTCGATCTCTTTTCTCAACTGTCTGCTCGGCCTATCCATATATTCGTCCCGACCGTGTAAAACATTTAACTGAAACAGCCGAATTTCTTTAAAAAGTACGAATAATTCCGCAGGGTCTTTGCATTTGATCCGGCTAATGCCTAGACTAAACTGAAGTTGACCCGCAAACCCGGTAAAGCTTCGTCCCGATCTCTTGACGAGCTTACGGATGGACATTGACTGAAGTCTCAAAACTAAAAACTAAAAACTCATGCCACTTGAATCATATCATGAAAAACGCCGCTTCCAACGCACCCCTGAGCCGCAGGGGAAGGTTGAAGCGACCCCGGGAGGCAATCTCTATATAATCCAGAAACACGCAGCAAGCCACCTTCATTACGACCTTCGACTCGAGCTTGACGGGGTCCTCAAGAGCTGGGCGGTGCCTAAAGGCCCAAGCCTTAAGCCGACCGAGAAAAGGCTTGCCGTCCATGTAGAAGACCACCCGATAGAATACGGTTCTTTTGAGGGAATGATCCCGGAGGGAGAATACGGGGCGGGAACGGTCATGCTCTGGGATCGCGGAACGTGGGAGCCTGGGGGTGACCCTCATGCGGGATACGCCAAAGGTGACTTCAAGTTCAAACTGCACGGCGAGAAGCTGAAAGGGAGCTGGGTGCTTGCAAGAATGAAAGGAAAAGCGGGGGGAGACGAGGGCAAGAACTGGCTGCTTATAAAAAAACGCGACGATGCGGCTATCTCCGGATCTGAACCGGAACCCGTCGAAGTTTTGGACCGGAGTGTGGCGAGCGGGCGCACAATGCAGGAAATTTCGTCTCAGAGTGATAAATTCTGGATCGTCCCATCCGACCTGCCCGGCGTTCGTCAGGCAGATCAGCCGGAATTTATGCAATTACAGCTCGCAACGCCGGGCGATAAACCTCCAAAGGGTGAAAACTGGCTGCATGAAATTAAATACGACGGCTACCGGATATTGTGCAGACTCCGCGAAGGACAGGCGCGGCTTTTTTCACGGAATGAAAAGGAATGGACGAACCGGTTTCCTCAGATAGCTGAAGCTGCCGCCAGGATTCCAATCGAAAGCGCATTTTTGGACGGAGAGGTGGCGGTCATTGACGAGCATGGAAAGACCGACTTTCAGGCGCTTCAGAATATCCTCCAGGGAACACATACGGGCAAGCTCGTCTACTTCGTTTTCGATATACCGTTTTGCGCCGGCTACGATCTCACGCAAACACCGCTTATTAAGCGCAAGGAGCTTCTGCTAAAGAAACTATTGTCGCTCAAACATTCGAACGGCGAATCCCAGGTCCTCTACGCAGATCACATTGTCGGGCAGGGAGAGTCCGTCTTTCAATCAGCGTGCAGGCTCGGGCTCGAGGGCATTGTTTCCAAGCGTGCCGACAGCAGCTATGAAAAGGGGAGGGGCAGGAACTGGATCAAGGTGAAATGCTCCATGAGGCAGGAGTTTGTAGTTGGGGGATTCACCGATCCGGGTGGTTCCCGGATAGGTTTTGGCGCGCTGTTGCTCGGATACTATAGCCCGCAGGGCCGGCTGGTTTATGCAGGTAGAACTGGAACTGGATTCGACGACCAGACCCTTGAAACTCTCTCAAAGCGACTGGTGCGGATGGAAACCGACACGCCGACGTTCAGCAATCCTCCTGCAGGCTATGAGGCCAAGGGGGTCCATTGGATCAGGCCGGAACTGGTGGCTGAGGTGGTATTCAGCGCCTGGACCGATGATGGAGTTCTTCGCCACCCCGCTTTCAAAGGATTAAGGGAGGATAAGGACCCAAAAGATGTTGTCCGGGAGGACAACGGAGGACGGAAGAAAGAGGAATTAGGAGTGGCGCCTACTTCTTGGCGCAAGGCTGGAGTGAGATTGGCCGGCGCCGAACCGGAGGTTAGGGAAGAGGGCGGAGAACAGAGGACACAGGACGGAAGGCGGAAGACAGGAGGCAAAATGACGGCTCTTACGAACCCGAATCGGGTTTTCTACCCCGAAATTGGGGTGACCAAACGCGCCCTTGCCGAATATTACACCGAAATCGCCGACTGGATTATGCCGCATCTTGCGGGGCGTCCGCTTACCCTCGTGCGCTGTCCGGAAGGACGGGAGAAGGAGTGCTTCTTTCAGAAACATCTCCGGGATGGGGCCCCTGAGATCCTCAGGTCTATCCCGGTAATGGAAAAAAACGAGAAAGTATACTACAGCGTCGCCGACAATATCGAAGGCGTCATAGCGCTGGTTCAGATGGGAGCTTTGGAAATACATGTATGGGGGAGCCGGGAAGATAAGCTGGAGCAGCCGGACATGATGATATTCGATCTCGATCCCGCGCCTGAGGTCGACTGGGGTGAAATGGTCAAGGCCGCCAGGCTCATGCGCGAGCGGCTCTCAAACCTGGGACTGGAGAGCTTTGTGAAGACGACCGGAGGAAAAGGGCTGCACATAGTAGTCCCTCTTACTCCCAATGCGGACTGGGAAACGGTCAAGGCGTTTTCCAAAGCGGTGGCGGACAGCATAGTCCGGGAGTACCCCGGAAAATATATCGCCACTATGTCCAAAGAAAAGCGCAAGGGTAAGATTTTTATCGATTATCTTAGAAACGGGCGTGGGGCGACAAGCGTAGCGGCTTATTCCACAAGAAGCCGGCATGGCGCTCCCATATCAACACCCGTCGCATGGGATGAGCTTACCACCGACCTCAAACCGGACAGCTACAACATCCAAAATATCCGTGGCAGATTGTCCCACCTCCAGGGCGACCCCTGGGCAGGATATTTTTCGCTCCGGCAGGAAATAGACATAGATGCAATTAGAAATTAGGAATGACTCTTCGAAAAGTTCTCACGCGAAGGGGCGATGAAGATGACCCTTTTCATGGTTTCCGGGTGTCCCCAAAGGACGTGAAAAGCTGCTTCGAAAAGTTTATCGCGGGCAAGGCCCTGGGAGCGCAGCGCGGTCTCAGCCCTACCAAAATGTCTCGTCTTTTCGTGGTTTCAGGGTGTCCCGAAGGGACGTGCAAAACTGTTACGAAAAGGAACCTTCTCCATAATTCCTAATTGCTTCATTGCTTCTCCAAAATGTAACTTGATTCTGTAACGCGAACTCGCTTAGCATTCAGAACTTTGACGGTTCCCTGAATTTTTCCCGTTACGGATTGACTTTTATTCGAGAATATCGTTAAATTCACCGCTTTGGTTGAGATTGGGAAAGCGGCATTGGCTGCAAGGAAGAAGGCAGCAGCCTCAAAGATATTAAAATCGTGGAGGATACCGATGATTTTTGCTGGATTGGCGTACGCCGCCGAAGCGTTTGCGCAGGATGCCGGAGGCGGGGGTGGGGCCGGAGGATTGGGTGGACTGTTCAATTTGGGCAATCCCATGTTTCTTATGATTGCAATGCTGGCAATCTTTTACTTTCTACTGATTCGTCCGCAGCAGAAACGCCAGAAAGAACATAAAGATATGCTGGCAAACCTTCAAAAGGGCGATACAATTTTCACTGCCGGTGGGCTCCGTGGCAGGATCACCGGTATCGACGAAAATGTCATAACTTTGGAGATCGCCGAAAGAGTTCGCGTGAAAGTCAACCGAAGCTCGGTCGGAGGGTTGGTCTCAAAGGGCGGTGAAGCGGCCCAGGAAAAAGAGCCGGCGAAAGAGTCGTGAACAGTGAGCGGTGAACCGTGAACAGAGAGTGGCCTTGAATCAGTGCGTTTTTTTTCTGTTCACCCTTCACTCTTCACGTTTCACTCTGCACGGTTTTGTTGGAGGCATAATTGAAAAGCATAGGGTTTCGAGCGCTTTTAGTCGCTGTAATTCTCGTTATCGGTATCTTCTGCGTCGTACCGACTTTTGTATCCACCTCTTTGCCCGGACTGTCGAATGCAATGCCGGATAAGATCCACCTTGGGTTGGATCTCCAGGGTGGTATCTACCTGGTGCTGGAGGTCGAAGCGGACAAGGCTGTCGAATTGCGGGCGGAGAGGTTTGCCGAGGAGATAAAGGACGCTCTGCGAGCGAAGAAAATCGGGTTCACCAAGGTTGCCAAAACCGGCGCCTGGGACGTCGAAGTCGTCCTGCCGTCGACTGAACAGTTGAATGAATTCAACGAAACTTTGAAAACTGATTTCCCAAAATTAAAGCCCTCCACAACTGAAACCACGGCTGAAGGCACAAAGGTGCTTCTCACCATGGACCAGAAGGAGGTCAACGATCTTCGGACCAACGCAGTAACCCAGGGCCTGGAAACTATCCGAAACAGGATCGACCAATTTGGGGTGAGCGAGCCTGATATCAGGCCCGAGCATGGTGACCGGATAATGGTTCAACTGCCCGGAATAAAGAACCCCCAGGAAGCCATTGAGCTTATCGGGAAAATGGCAGTCCTCGAGTTCAAGTTCGTAGCGCAAAACGTCACACCCCAGGAGATTCAAGACAACAAGCTGCCGCCCGGAGTGAAGCTCTATCCGCGAAGGCCGTCGGATCGAAACGCGCAGGAAACCAAATTGCCGCTGGAAGAAAAAACTGTGCTTACCGGACAACATATTACCGACGCCAAAGTCGAGATAGGTCAGCGCTCGTTTGGCGAGGCGCAGATCTCACTCAATTTCGATGCTGAAGGGGCAAAGATTTTCGAGCGGCTGACAAGAGACAATGTTGGACGCAATCTTGCGATTGTTCTCGACGGAATTGTTTATTCGGACCCGGTCATAAAGGAACCCATTCCTAACGGCAGGGCCATAATCAGCGGCTCGTTCAGTGATGAAGAGGCCAAGGCCGTTGCGATCGCCCTGCGCACGGGCAGGCTGCCGGCGCCGGTCAAGATTCTCGAGCAGCGCACGGTGGGGCCTGCGCTGGGCGCCGACTCCATCAGGAGTGGAGTCCTGGCCTCAGCTATCGGCGGATTGGGCATCGTCCTGTTTATGATCGTTTACTACAAATTTTCCGGAGCGATCGCTGATTTGGCGCTGGTCATGAATATCTTGTTGATACTGGCTCTGATGGCCCTCATCAGAGCTACTCTTACCTTGCCGGGTATCGCCGGTATCGCGCTCACTATTGGGATCGCCGTTGACGCGAACGTTTTGATATACGAACGAATACGAGAGGAACTTCGGTTGGGCAAAACACCCCGTGCTGCGATCGACACCGGATACCAGCGGGCAACCATAACGATCATGGACGCAAACGTCACAAGCGCTATCGCGGCGTTGGTTCTCTACGGGTTCGGGACCGGTCCCGTGAAAGGTTTTGCTGTTACTCTCTTTTTTGGTCTGGCTGCAAACATGTTTACTGCCATCTTTGTAACCAGGATCATTTTCGACTATCTCCTGACCGAGCGGCGGGTGAAAGAGTTGAGCATTTAGTGCAGACATAAGGAAGACGAATGCAACTTATAAGACCGGATATCAATATCAACTTCGTCGGAGTGCGCTACAAAGCTTTCATGCTTTCAGGCGCGATCATACTCCTTGGATTGCTTACCCTTTTCATGCGAGGCGGGCTCAGGATGGGCGTCGATTTTGCCGGGGGGACGCTGATCCAGGCTAAATTCAGCAGACCGACCACTCCGGACGAAATCCGCAATTCACTCCAGGGGATAGTTAAAAACGCTTTCATACAGCAGGTTGGCGCCAAGGGCGACAATGAATATCTCGTCCGTACCGACGCCATTCACGAAGAACTGGGGAGCCTGTCGAATAAGATCGAGGACCAACTCGACAAAGTCTATGGCCCCGGACAACAGGTACTGCGCGTTGAGATGGTGGGTCCCAAAGTCGGCCATGACCTTCGGCAAAAGGCGCTGCACGCCATCTTTTACGCTTTTCTATTCATCGCCGTCTATATTTCCTGGCGGTTTGAATTCAAACTTTCAGCCGGCCTCATAATGCTGTTCGTCATGGGGCTGGGAATTTATCTGCTCGACGCCTTGGGCCTAAACGCGGCGTACCTTATCGGGGCAGCCCTTGTAGTAACTTTTGTGCTTTGCTGGTATCTCAAGCTGCCGTACGCCCTCGGGGCGCTGCTATCACTGGTTCATGACATTTTGATAACGGTCGGCATTTTCGCGTTTTTCAACAAGGAATTCAGCCTGGAGGTCTTTGCCGCCCTGTTGACCCTCTCCGGTTATTCGCTGAACGATACGATCATCGTCTACGACCGGATCCGTGAAAACCGCAACAAGGACAAAAAAATCAAATTCAGCGACATGATAAACGGGGCGATTAATCAGACCCTGAGCCGAACTGTGCTGACATCAATGACGGTGTTTTTCGTGATATTGTGCCTTTTCCTTCTCGGCGGCAGCGTAATCCACGATTTTAGTTTTGCCATGTTGATAGGAGTGGTGACCGGAAGTTACTCATCGGTGTTTGTGGCGAGTCCAATCCTAATTGCCTACGAAGACCTGACGAAAAAGAAGCCAGTGGCAGCCTCAAAACGCACGGTGGTTGAGGCTGGAGGGTCTAAACCCGCCAAGAGTCCGAAGAAGGCGAAGAAACAATCCCCCGGGCAGGCAGATGTGAGCAGGAGCGCGCGCGGGTAAAATTAAGGCAAAAGTAAAAAGGCAAAAGTAAAAATGTGGACAAGTGATTTTTGCCTTTTGCCTTTCATTGCGCTACCCATACGGCCACATTCTTGAAATCGACAAGGATTTTCCGGGTAACCGAGGTTTTCAGAAAACTCCATACCCCCTGCGGTTGAGAATGCCCGAGCCCTATTATTCCGATTCCATTATTGGCGCACCAGGAAAGGATTTCATGGGCGGTATCGCCTCTATCGGGAATCAGCGTTATGCGAATGCGGCTAACATCGAAGCCATAATCTATCAGTATTTCGGATGCTTTTAAGAGGTATGATACCTCTTCTCGTCTCACAGGATTATCGGCATAATGTTGTAACTTCTTCGGCGCTTCTGAAGGCAGGCATGAAATCGGATGCGACAGTTTTTTTGCCGCGTGCAGAAGAGTAACGCCGGAACCGGTTCTGGACAGCATGAAGCCTGCGTGGTCCGCAACCCGCAATGATGCGTCGTCGTTTACTATGCATATTGCGGGCGCTCTTCGGGTCGATTTCACCCTCAGTGAACCAAACCGGACTTGTCAGGCATCGCTCGAGAAGGGCTGACGCTAAATCTCCCCTGATGAAGCCCTCCAAGCTGCTTGTAACCTGCTTATGGACGACAACGGCGTCGACTTTTTTAATGTCCGCAAGAAGGCACGCCTGTTTTGCGACGCTTATTTGTCTTTGCTCTATGTGTTCCTGTATCAATTCCTCAGCGAAACCAGCCTTTAAAAGGACCTGTCTGGCATGGCTGAAGAGGCGGCGCACATCCTGTTGACGGGCCTGAAAGAATTCATCCCTTTTTTTTGACAGTTCGGGGGACTGTGCTACTGCTCCGGAGTAAGCCGGAGGAAGCGGCGGAGAGAAGTAGCAAAGGATCAGGCTGACTTCCGAAGTGGGATAGAGACGACTGATGAACGTAACAGGCCGAAGCGACTCGTCTGTCCCGTCTATTGGAAGCAGAATGCACTTGGTAAGGATTTGCATCGGGATTTTTCCTCTTTGGCTTATCGCCAATTAACAGTTAATCTGCTCAGGTTACATTGACAGCATGGAGCGGATATAAAATAATACATGCTCGTTGGTTATTGCATAGATGGAAACTAATTAGCGAGCCGCCATCCTGGCGGGACAAGGTCCGATACGAGGAGAAAAGATGCTCGAGACACCTATCTTCGAAACAAATTTTCCGGGGTTGAATCTCCTGTCACGAGGTAAAGTGCGAGACATTTATGATCTTGGCGATTCTTTGCTCATAGTGGCGACAGACCGGATTTCGGCTTTCGACGTCGTAATGCCTGACCCGATTCCCGATAAGGGCACGATATTGACCCAACTGTCTGAATTCTGGCTCCGCTACCTCAACGACGTCATTGACAACCACCTGATAAGCACCGATTGCAGCCATTTTCCCGAAGTCTGCCGACCGTATTCCTCGCAGCTCAAGGGGCGTACAATGTTGGTGAAAAAGGCAAAAGTGCTGCCTGTTGAATGCATAGTCAGAGGATATCTCGCAGGTTCGGGCTGGGAAGACTACCGGAGCAGCGGCCAACTTAGTGGAATATCTCTTCCTTCGGGGCTTATCGAAGCCCAAAAATTGCCGGAGCCTTTATTTACTCCATCGACCAAGGCAAAGCAGGGCGATCATGATGAAAATATTTCTTTTCAGGCGATGGGCGAGGCCATTGGGCGAAGTCTTGCTCAGGATGTAAAGGATGCTGCTATTGCCCTTTACTTGAAGGCCTCGAGATATGCCGGGGAGCGTGGAATTATTCTCGCCGATACGAAATTCGAATTCGGAACCGTCGGCACAAAACTGATACTTGTCGATGAAGTGCTTACTCCCGACTCGAGCCGTTTCTGGCCGGCAGACCGCTATCGCCCGGGAAGCAGCCCCGAGAGCTTTGATAAGCAGTTTCTGCGCGACTACCTGAAATCGAGCGGGTGGAAAAAGACCGACCCTGCTCCTAAACTCCCTGAAGATGTTGTGGTGAATACGCGCGCCAGGTACCTCGAGGCGCTTAGACGGCTTTCCGGAAGGAACGTCTAATTGAGGGAATTAGGAATGAGGAATTAGGAATGGAGGAATTCTCCTGGGGAATTAGGGATTGATGGACTTACGCTTTGTAATCTTGCCCGAGATCGACCTGGATAACGGGACCTTCGAGATAAGAGAATTCGCAGGCACGACCCGTCTGCGGGAATCGCTTGCACGCTTGGGAATTCTTGACCCGCCCTGGCTCCAAAAAAAGGGCGGCGAATACATCGTCATTGATGGTTTCAAAAGACTGTGCTGGGCAAAAGAAAATGGGGTGCGGGGGGCGGAGTGCCGGATTTTCCCTGAGCATTACGAAACCAGCGAACTTTGGAAGCGAAGGCTGGAAAAAAAAATCTTCGAACGCGAAATCAATCCTGCAGAAAAGACGCAAATAGTGTCTACGCTGCTCGAATTGTTTCAACCTTTTGAAATTCCTAGATTTTTTCTCACCGAGTTGGATATTTCAAACCGCCCCGAGGTCCTGCAGAATTGGGCCCTGCTTTCAACCTGGGGACCGGAAAGCCTCCAAATTATCGCCTCGGGGGCTGTGGCTGAGCGTGCGGCTCTTGAGATAGCGGGCTGGGACAGGGGCAGCAGAGATTCGATTTTGCGGGTGCTCCTGGTTCTGCGGTGCAGCGCGAGCATCCAGGTGGAGATAGTTGAGCGCATAAACGAAATAGCTATTCGCGAAGGAAAGGTGGGCGTCGACATTATCGACACTCCACGTGTGCGCGAAATCCTCGAGACAACGGGACTGAACCACCGGCAAAAAACACAGGCGCTGAGAGAGTTGTTGTCTGAACTGCGGTACCCCAGGCTCAGTTCGAGACAGAGACGGTTCAAGAGGCAGAGCGAAGCTGTTGGGCTCCCGACAGGAACGAGAATCATTCCCCCGGCGGCATTCGAAGGGAACAATTGGAGGATGGAACTGAGTTTTACTGACGTTCAAGAGCTTCTAAAGATGCTCGACCTAACCATGTCTATCGTACAATCAGGTCGCCTGGATGCCATATTGGGAGTTAAGGGTGAAGGGTGAAGACCTGACCGCAACCCCATCGCCTGGCTGAAGTGAGGTCGATGAAAATTCGCGCTCCCAAAAAAGTAATGGTGGAATCGGCCGTCGCGGACAGCGTCCTCGCGGATTCTCTCCGTAAAAATCTGCCCGGCGCTAATTTTGAGATCGTGGACAGAATTCCCGATGCCGGTTGTCGCGATCCTGAAATTCTCGAGGTAGTGGATTTTCGCGGCAGGTTTCTAAAATCATGTCCGGGAACGCGCCATTACCATTGCTGCGGATACAGGATTCTTCATTTTGGGACCCAGTGTTCGCTCGACTGCTCCTATTGCATCCTTCAGGCCTACCTTAACCAGCCTAATCTCAGGCTCTTTGGCAACATCGATGAAATGTTCAGCGAACTCTCGGACGTTCTGGTTCAAAATCGGCAATGTCTGCACAGGATTGGGACCGGAGAATTCACGGATTCCCTTCTGCTGGATCCGTTCACAGAGTTGTCTCGATTGCTGGTCCCTTTTTTTGGCGGGACCCCGAACGCGGTCCTGGAACTGAAAACTAAAACCAACTTTGTCGAAAATCTTGGCGAACTCGATCACAAAGGCCGCACAATCGTAGCCTGGTCGCTGAATTCGGGAGAGGTCCGAAAGCGCGAAGAACCTTTTGCAGCAACCATCACAGAGAGGCTGCAGGCGGCACGTTCCTGCGTCGGAAACGGTTATTTTCCGGCCTTCCATTTCGACCCGATCATAGACTACCCTGGATGGAAATCGGGGTATGCCCGGACCCTCGATCGACTCTTCGCCGCAGTTGACCCGTCTCGAATCGTTTGGATCAGCCTTGGGGCTTTTCGGTTTATGCCCGAACTCAAGCATATAATCAGGTTACGCCACCCATCGAGCCGGATTGCCTGCGGTGAATTTATTCGTGGACTGGACGGCAAAATGCGTTATTTCCGGGACATAAGGGTCGAATTCTATTCCTTTATGGTCGAAAGGATTCGGCAGGCTAACCCTGACCTGTGTGTTTACCTTTGCATGGAAAGCGACGACGTCTGGAAGGAATCCTTCGGATTTTCCCCTGCAGAACGACGCGGGCTGAGCTGCATGCTCGACTGCGCCGTGGAAAAGGTGATGAAAATCGGGCCGTTTGACAAGGATAAGAGACAACTAACTCCAATTAATTGCTAAAGAACGGCTGTTTCTGTTAAAAGTAAGCCTTAAAGGCAATTAGGAATGAGGAATTATGTGCTGGGAATCAACGGAAATAACTTCTGAAAAGGAGCTTATCATGGAACCGCCCGAAGCTTACGGTGATGATGGAGTGGACGTGACCATTATACGTTGGATGCTCTCCACACCCCCCTGCGAGCGAGTGCAGGTATTGCAAGATGCGGTTCGATCCATCATGAGACTGAGACTGCGCGAGAGGTAATCAAATGTTTCACGGGTTGAGGCAGTACGAGACGCTGCACAGAATCTGGTGGTTCGTCTTTTTTTTATTGTGCCTGGTGTTCGCAAGGTATTCACTCAGCTTTACTACTGGTCCCCGGCAAGGTCCGGAGCTTAAGGACATTGGAAAGGCCGGTTTCTGGACCGGTCTTCAGGGCATAGGCATGACCACCACAGGCCTCGATTATTCCAGGGGAAATCAGGGCCAGTCCGACAAAGGCGCGAGGCCGCAGTCCGGGAAACCATCCAGTCCGGACAGGCTCAAACAGCCATCGGAACCTTCATCGGGACAAAGCGATCACAGGGACAATATTGAATTGATCAGCCATATGCTCCTTTTTTTTATCCGGGCGGGGATAATTTTTCTTGAGTTGCGCCTGCTCTGGCTTCTGATTCAGTATGCCGGGAGACTCCTGCTACAGTTGTTCATGTCGGAGATCAAGCAACCGGGTGTACTCAAGCGAGAACAAGCCCGAACAGGATCAGACCCGCTTTTCCCGATACAGGTCTTGGCTGCCAGGATCAGACGCAATCCCATGAGCTTCATACTGCATCCATTTATCCGGCTGCGCCTGATGTTTTCAGGTTCTAACAACAACCTTTCATCGGAAGAATTGTTTGAGAAAGAACGCCGGGTGGTCGAGGCTGACTGGCGCATTTTGGACGGTTCATGGGGACCCTACAGGTGCCTTTTCTGGATTTTGCCTATACTCGGGCTTGCTCAGACAGTCATGCTCCTCGTAGCTCAGTTCAGCGCCGCCTCTTCCGGTCTTGCCGGCGTTCCTCCCAGGGAAGCCCTCGAATCAGCCAAACCACTGCTCAACCTTAGCGCGCAAAAGGAAATACTCGATTCCATCAAGCCCACTTTCAATCTTTTACTTCCACTGATCCAGGCGGCAGGTATGGCTGTATTTTTTCAACTGGCTTCGAGCCTGCTGCGGAATTTTGAAGACCTTTACCTTTCCAGTCTGGATGCGTTTATGTACGACCAGGTGCTCTCCAAGCTGCCGTTGCGGAGTAACGATACTGTGCTCATTTTGGAGATGCTGCAGCAGCAGTTCCGGGAAGTCAACGCCGCGATTAAGAGGCTGGAGAGCAAGGTTTTTTCGCCATCGGAAGTTGAGAAACGGACATGAAACGCGCTGGATCGAACATCAAGGTGGGAAAGCTGCTGAAAGATTTCCTGGAACAGCATCCCGCTTTTACAGCCAATCCGATTGGAGACTGGCAAGAGCTGGTAGGCGAACAGGTTGCACGCTACACTGTCCCGAAATCGTTGAAGAACAAGGTGCTGGTAATCCTTCCCCACGATTCGGTCTGGAAGCACCATCTGGAGCAGTTGAAAGAAGTCTTGACGGAGAAGATAAACTGCAGGCGCCGTGAGTGCCTGGTGGAACAGATAGTCATCAAAGTCGCTGAAATGCCGGAATCGGTCCCGATATTGAATCCGGCTCACAAGAAGCTCGAGAAAATCAAGGGAACAAAGATCCCCGGCCGCAGAAAGTCCAAAGCCCCGCCCAGGAAGCTGACCCCGGAAGAACAGTCCCTCATAAAGAGCCTGGCCGATTCCGACCTGCAGAAAATCGGCGCAAAGCTTCTAAAGCGAATTCCGGCCTCCGAAGCGGAATGAGAGCAGGTCAACGCCTGAGAGACATCCGTAATCAGTTATTTCAAGAAGTCTTCCTGCCACAAATCCCCGCCAGACTCTCCGCGATGCGTCACTAAGCGGAAAACATCCATTGTACCTTATAATTAAGGCGCGTTGGCGTCAGGGGTGTAAATCAGCCCTCCGGTCCCATCCAGGGCTGTGTCAGGTTATGTTCGATCCCGAGCTGATCCAGGATTCTGGCGACCACAAAGTCAATCATGTCTGAAATGCTGCAGGGTTTGTGATAAAAACCGGGCATGGCAGGAAGGATTATCGCGCCTGCTTCCGCTGCCTTCAACATGTTTGTAAGGTGAATGCGATTCAGCGGAGTTTCGCGGGGGACTAGAATTAGGGGTCGGCGCTCCTTCATGCAGACGTCGGCCGCCCGGTGGATGAGATTTTGGGACAGCCCGGAGGCAATCGCCCCAAGGGTGCCCATCGTGCAGGGGACAATCACCATGCCGGCGCAGGGAAACGAACCGCTCGCCAGCGCGGCCCCCATGTCAGTTTCAACGTGCGTATGGACCCCGGGTGGAAGGTCCTCAGCGAGCGCCACCCCTGTCTCCAGTTCGTATACGAGCCTTCCGGCCTCAGACGATACGAGGTGAAGGTCGTACTTGTCACCGGGAATGGAGCGGAGCAGTTTTTGGGCGTATGCGGAGCCGCTCGCGCCGGTGATTGCAATAGCCAGGTTTTGTTTTTCCACTGTTCACTGCTCACTGTTCGCGGTTCACTGCACCTTAAGCAACGAAAGCAAGGGGCGTGTAGGTTTCCAAACGGGGTACCTCTTTGAGTTCACCTGCCTGGAAAAGAGATGAGTAGAACAGCTCGAGTCCCTTGCGCTCCCGCTCATTTAAATCAAATCTCAGGCAACTGTAATACTCCTCGAGCTCCGGGACTTCCAGCAGCCCTGTCCTGGCTGCCTGCCTGCAAATTATGCCAATATTGGCGCGGCCCCATCTTTTCGATGAAATCAGGGCATCCATCGCATCCTGAAGCAGGCCGGATTTTTCAGTAACCGTCTCCTTGCGCACTACCCAGACGGCAAAAACGAACGGGAGCCCGGTCCATTCAAACCATGCTGTCCCAAGGTCAAGGACGTATGGGAAATGACCGCTTCGGCCGAGCCGCAAGGCTTCGTCTCCAATTGTAAGGCAAGCATCCGGAAGCACGGGTCCCGCCGCATAATTCGAGCAAACTCCGGTTTTGAACCGCAAATCCACTCCGTACCGCAATTTGCACAGGACTTTCAGAAGCCCGACCGAGGTATGCGAATTCGAACTGGCCAGAACGGTCTTTCCGGAGAGCTGCTCAATGGGCGCCCGGCTCAGTAGAAGCACACTCTTTACCTCGCCTGTGGAGCTGATGGAGAGGTCCGGCACGATGTAATAGAGGCCTGCCCGCCGAGCGTATTCGATTGATGAGACAGGGCTTATGTCCAAACTCCCGGCCGCACAAAGCTCGTTCAACTCGGAAGGCACTCCGGAAACGATTTCGAAAGGATTGGATACTATGCCCGCTTCCAACGGATAATAGATGGGAAGTACGTTCAGAAAATCGATCCTGCCGAGCCTCAGTTTTGACAATTCACCCATTTCCATGCCCCTCCTTTCCCTGATTGAATAAGAGCTTCCGCCATGTTCGATTCTTTGACATCATGTCCGATTTCAATTGCCAGTATATGGGCTTTCCTGCCGGGTTCGATGCTGCCGTAATCGCTTTGGCGCCCGAGCGATCGGGCTGGATTGGCCGTGATCATCTCCAGCACTCGTTTAGGGTCGATCGAGGGGTGCTCATCAAGAGTGAATCCAGCTTCGGAGAAAAGATTCAGGTCCGTATTGCTGGCAAGGCTGTCGGTTCCGAGGGCGCAACTCATGCCCAGTGAAATAGCTTTTTCGATCCATGGGCGTCCCGAACCCAAGTTCCGGTTGCTCCTGGGGCAGAAAACCACTTTGCATTGTCTTTTCGCTGCAAGCGCCCAATCCGCTTCGGTCATATGCACGGCGTGCACAAGGAGCGTGCGGAAATCAAGCGCGCCCAGGCCGTCGAGGTATTCGGCAGGGGTCTTGCCGGGAGGCTTCCAAGACCGGTCCCAGCGACCCACCCTGTGGAGTAGTTCGCGGCAAAATCCGGTCCCGCTCCTGAGAAACTCGATTTCATCCAAATGTTCGGCCACGTGTATGGAGAAAGGCAGCCGGCGGGCCCGTGTCCATTCTTTGGACTCGGATATGATTGCGGGGGAAACCGAATAGGCCGAGTGGGGGACCGGGATGGCGGTAGGACCGTACGCCGGGTTTACCGTTGCGGTCTCATGAGTGCTCAGCCAGGGCGGCATAGCGGCCGCAATCGAGTTGAGATTGAAGCCCAGCAACTCAAGGAAGACCAGTCGTTCGGAAGCCGCAAAGCTGTCGCAGCTTTCACCAAAGCCTGCCTGGGAGGCTGATCGTAGAGCTGGATCGGCGAGATTGGCAGGCGGTCCAGGTTCCCGGGCAGCACTCCCGTTGGTTATGTCTGCACAAAGGGCCGTCCCGCAGCTTATAAGCTCCGCCATACCAATCCTGAGGCTTTCATCGATGCAGGTCGGGGGGGCTGGAGTTGGGCGTGCTGCAAGAAGAAATTCGATCCATTCGCGGAAACCTGGTTGCGGAAAGGGTATTTTGTCTCTAAGGGCGGAAAGTTCCAGATGCGTATGAGCGTTGACCAGTGCAGGAAAAAGTGCGGTTTGGCCGTGGTCCACCAACCTGGCGCCGGCTGGAGAGTTCCTCCGCATCGAGGTATAGGGTCCCACGTCGACAACCCGGCCTGCGTGGGTCAGCACAGCGCCATTGCAAAGGGGCGGGGTGGAAACCGGCACAACCCATTCGGCCCGGTGAATCTCGGGAGGTCCAGGGACTCGCGAAAGTTCTTTCATACCAACTCGTAAGCCATCGTGCGCCGTCGAGGCTCGAAACCGGCGGATCGGATTATCCGGCAGATCTCTTCAGCCGAAAGGCAGAAATGTACCCCCGCTGCGGCGACCACGTTTTCCTCGATCATCGTGGACCCGAAGTCGTTCGCCCCGAAAAAGAGGGACAATTGAGCCACTTTCGGCCCCATCGTCACCCAGGACGACTGAACGTTGTCAAAGTTGTCCAAAACGAGCCGGGAGATTGCCAGGAGCCGCAGATAGGAGACTGCGGTTTCAGGTTCCCGAGGTATGGCGGTATTTTGAGGCTGGAAGGCCCATGGAATGAAAGCTGTAAAACCTCCTGTGCGATCTTGAAGATCGCGAAGCGCGAAAAGATGCTGAAGCCTTTCCCCCGGCGTCTCCTCATGGCCGAACATCATGGTGGCGGTAGTCCGCAGACCCTGAGCATGCGCCTCCTCCATGACGGCCAGCCATTCGGTAGCCGAACATTTGCGGGGCGACACACGCCGCCTGACCGAGTCGACCAGAATTTCCGCGCCCCCGCCGGGGATCGAATCCAACCCCGCTGCTCTGAGCCGCGAGATCACCTCGCCTATGGCGATCCCTTCCAGTTGGCTGAAAAAGACGATTTCCGGAGGCGAGAAGGCATGCATGTGAATCGGGTACTTTGACTTTATGAAGCTCAGCATCTCTTCGTAAAAGGAAAGCGGCAGATCGGGGTGGTACCCTCCCTGCAGTAGAATCTGCGTGCCGCCAAGTTCCAGGGTCTCCTCGATTTTCCGGGAAAGTTCCTCCCTGCTGAGGACAAAAGATTCTTCGTGGCCAGGAGGCCGGAAATAAGCGCAAAAACGGCAGCCGCACACACAAACATTGGAGTAATTGATGTTTCGGTCAACAATATAAGTAACTATAGGTTGGGTATGCTTTTCCGTGCGCACCTGGTGGGCCATTCTGCCCAGCGTGTGAAAATCCGCGTTCTGGTAAAGCCCCAGGGCCTGATCGAAATTTAGCCTGCCATTTTCAATCATGAGTCAATTCCTTATGCCGACATCCGGCATCCGGCTTTCGTCTAAACAGGCTGTCCCTTTCCACAGGTTCGAGGCCCGCTTCCCGGATGATCCACTCTATCTCTTCCCGGGTCATTTCCTGTTTGGACTCAGCCCCCGCCATGTGCCCTATCTTCTCTTCGACAACCGTGCCGTCAAAGTCATCGGCTCCGAAATAAAGAGCTGTCTGTGCAAGCTTAACCGTAAGCATCACCCAATAGGCTTTTATATGTGCAATGTTGTCGAGCATCAGCCGGCTGACGGCAATCGTTTTCAGATCGTCGACCCCGGTGGTAGGCGGAAGATGGCTCAGGCCGTTGTTTGCCGGCTGGAACGTGAGGGGAATAAAACAGACGAACCCGCCTGTGTGGTCTTGAAGCTCGCGAAGCGCCGCCATGTGCTCGACCCGTTCTCTTACGGTCTCAATATGCCCGTAGAGCATCGTAGCATTGGTCTTTATTCCCATTTCATGCGCCTGTCGCATTACATCCAGCCACCCTTTCGCGTCCAGTTTCTCAGGGCAAAGGGCCTCTCTTACGCGCGCACTGAAGACCTCGGCCCCGCCGCCTGGAAGCATTTGAAGCCCGGCCGATTTCAGGCGGGCAAGAACATGTTCGACGGATGTACCCTCGTTTTTTGCAAAATGGGCGATTTCAATGGCTGTAAACGCTTTGATAAAGGCGTTCGGTTTTATTTCACGGATTCTTCGAAGCAGGTTCTCAAAAAATGACAGAGGCAAGTCCGGATGGCAGCCCCCCACTACGTGTATCTCGGTAAGATTGTTTCCGTTAGAGCGGATTTTATCGAGGATTTCCTCCTCGGAGAGTTCAAACGACAGCGGGTCGCCTTTTTTTCTGCTGAAGGCGCAGAAACGGCAGCCGTTCACGCAAATGTTCGAATAGTTTATATGCCGGTTTACGACATAGTAGGCGGCGTTTCCGTGGAGCTTCGTCCTGGCCTGATGGGCGAGCGAGCCGACGGCGTTCAGGTCCGGGCAGGCGAAAAGCCTCTCACCCTCTGAAATAGTGAGCCTTTCACCCGCCTTGACTTTGTGAGCAATCTCTTCCAGGCCGAGTTTCTTATAATATTCAAGTTCGAACATATTTCCGTTCCTCATATTCAACGCTGTGCGAGGCATTTAATGTCTCGCAGGGCCTGTTCTTTTTCCGTGTCCGGCGAACTACCGCGTGATGGGGCGCCCATCCCGATCCCGAGCAGCTTTATAAACTCATCCACCTTGCGCTCCAGTTCATCCCTTGGGACCTGATAAATGCCGGTCCCCGCATCCAGGAAGGGGACGCAGTAGGCTTGGAGGAACCGGTCCATCAACGCGTCCAGCATGAAAACCGCCATTTCGACGTCCGTATCGACCCTCAGATCGCCTCCGGCGATCCCCGCCTCTACCACCGGACGAAGGTATTCCGCAGAAAAAAGGTGCACCTGCTGCAAAAACTCCGTTCTAAGAGGGAAGTCTTCCTGGAAAATCATCTTGAGGTAGATTCTATAGACCCTGGGATGCCGATCGATGAAACCGATTCCCGCAAGTGTGCTCTTTCTTATTCGCTCGAAAAAGTCCGCCCCCGAAGTCTCTTTTTTCACCTGCCGCAACGATTGCCTTACGAGTTCAACGGCATAATTGAAAATAACCTTGAAAAGGCCTTCCTTGCTGCCGAAATACTGAAAAATAGATCCCTTGGCTATTCCGATCTGCTCTACCATGCGATTGACGCTCGCCTGCCGGAACCCGTGACGCGAAAACTCATCCACCGCCGCATCCAGGATCTTGGTTTTCTTGGCTTCGTCAAGCTTGTCGAAAGTATTGCGCGGAAACATAGAGCGATCCTCCAGGACAAAAAATGACCACCTGGTCACATAATTATAGGTTCCGGAAATGTTTTGTCAAACTGTTAAAGTGACCGTGTGGTCATTTTTGAAATGACGGATCAGTTGGGCTAAAGGCGGGATAAACTTATTATTCGGATCGCTCGAAGAACACGTATTCGCGGCTGCATTCGGGGCACTTCATAGTAACCTTGTCATTGCCTTCAACGTGGATGCTGATCCTCGTTCCGCAGATATCGCATCTCCTGCACAGCAGCAATCCTCGGAACCAGGTGGGAGTTTTGCCATGCTCGTCCAGAAGCGGTGCGCCCTCGTCGTCTTTACTTTCCGGAGAACGCATCTTAAAGGAAACTGCATCCCGTTTACCGGTCAAACCCTTTTGCCCCTTTACTGAAATGAAATCAGTTGCTTTATGGCCCAAAACCGGGAAGAAGTAAAGAGAAAGCTGCCGCGGATTCAGGCGGACCACGTACAGTCAATGGACCATTTAAGGTTTAAATTAAAGACGTGAGGAATTTCATTTTAGTTGACGCGGCAGCGCCGAAATCTGAGAACCAAGGCTGAGGACTGAGTGCTGAAGGTAGAAGATCAGGATTCAGCGCCGGGGTGACGAGGAGGAATGAAACCAGGTGCAGCTACAGTTTAAACCTACCAGGGAGCAGGTCCGGGCAGCCAGGGGCAAAACGATCCCAGACGTAATCGCGCCGGGGCTGAAGGTGCTCTTTTGCGGAATAAATCCAGGCTTGTTCACGGCAGCGGTAGGGCATCACTTTGCAAGACCCGGCAATCGTTTCTGGCCGGCGCTTCACCATGCAGGCTTCACCCCGAGGCAACTTTCCCCCTTTGAGGAAGAAGAACTTCTCAACTACGGATATGGGGTTGCGAATATCGTGAGATATGCTACCGCCCGGGCCGACGAACTCACGACCGAAGAACTGATCGAGGGTGGAAATGTCCTCACAGAGAAACTGAGAACTTTCAAGCCCTGTTTTTGCGCGATCCTGGGACTGGGGGCCTTCCGGCAGGCATTCAGGCATCCCAGGGCCATGCCGGGGCTTCATCCGGAAAAACTCGGCGGTATATGTTCCGCCTGGGTATTGCCTAACCCAAGCGGTCTCAACGCAAACTACCAGATGGACGACCTCGTGCGCATGCTGAAAGAACTAAAGGCGGCAGTTGATGAAGAATGCAGGCATGAGAGGTGAGATCTCATTAGTGAACCAATGGCTCGGGCGGCTTGTGGCCGCTCATCACGGCGCCTGCGTCAGGGGTTAATCTTCTTAATGGAAATATGGAAAGTATCGCGATGACCCCGATGATAGCAAAGGCCGGCCAGAAATCATCGGCCTTCAAAGAAGTCTGGTGATGCCAGTTGAGCGTGAGGCTGAGCAAAAGGGCCCCCGTTCCCACGCCCAGACTCAAAAACAATTGTTGCAACGTACTGAACAATGTCGTGGCGCGGCTCATCGACACGCTGGGAACGTCGGCAAACACGAGAGTGTTAAACCCCATGAACTGTAGCGAACGGAAGAAGCTGCCGACCAGCAAAACCGCCACGATCACGATATGCGATGTGTTCGGACGAAATAGACCGCAAGCGCTTATGGAGACTGCACAAATGAATGCATTCCAGATCAGCATACGACGAAAACCCAGACTGCCGATTATAAACCGGGCAAACATCTTGACAAGAAGGGCGCCAATGGCAAGAGAAACGGTCAAAAATCCTGACATCAGCGGGCTCAGGCCAAAGCCGATTTGAAGCATGAGCGGCAACAAAAAAGGCATGGCGCCGATTCCGATGCGAAACAAAGAGCCGGCTTCAATACAGGCGCGAAAAGTTGATAGCCGGAACAGGCTCAGGTCGACAATGGGCGAAGGCGCACGCCGCGCGTGCATGAGATAAAGTGCAAAGCAAAGAAGGCCTCCGATCAGGAGTGTAGCAATCGCTCCTTTTGTCAACATGCCCCGGCCTACGGTCTCAAAACTGGCTACCAGGCCGGCCAGGGCTGCGGCCATCAGAAGGAACCCGCGAACATCCAGCGGCCCGACCTTTTCCTCGCGAATATTGTCGATGAACAGGGTGACCAAAATTATGCCCAGAAGCCCGATCGGCAGATTGATGAAAAATATCCACCGCCATGAAAAATACGTAACGATCACGCCTCCCACCGGGGGCCCCACAACCGGCCCGAGCATTGCTGGCGTCGTCAACCAGGTCATGGCGGTCACCAATTTATGTTTGGGGACCATCTTCAGCACCACAAGCCGTCCGACAGGCATCATCATAGCGCCGCCCAGTCCCTGTACCAGACGCGCACATACAAGTTGCAAAAGGCTTTGCGACAATCCGCAAAGTGCCGATGCCAACGTGAAAATAACGATAGCGGCTCGGAACACCGTGCGCGCGCCAAATCGATCTGCCGCCCAACCGCTGAGTGGGATGAACAGCGCAAGGCTGAATAGATAGCCCGTAATGGCGAGATTAAGGTGAATAGGGTCCGTGTGCAATGACCGTGCGATGACCGGCAGGGCCGTCGCGATGATCGACCCGTCAAGAAGTTCCATGAAAAGAGCGCTGGCGACGATAAGGGAAACGAGCGAGGTGCGCGGCAATAGGGAAGACATATGACTGGACCCGGGTCTGGGGGTGTTCTGACGAGATATCGACAAGTTTTTGTGCAACTGCGATCCTTTGGCCCTTGAAGATCTCAAAAACCTTCTGCGAAGAAAATAGAATACGCGGATTGCGAAGAAAAATCAGTCCTATTTCGCAACGCGCCTTTTCAGATTGTGATTTTATCAGGTCAGGAAAGGAATGTGAAAGGGATGGTGTTTAGTCAAAAAGTGATGGGGGCGCAGGAATACCCCACATAACATCCCTGCTCGCATCCCTACGGCGGAGGTACGCCTCAAGGCCTGTTTCGTTCCTTGCTTTTACGCCGCAGATCAGCAGCCTGCGCCCCTTTAACCGGCGTCTTTGGCCGGGTCTCACCTGTTTTCCTCCTGGTAAGGGGAATCCATTTTGTCGAACCGATCGGGGACCTTCATACAGGATGTGAAGTCCATCGCTTGTGCGCCGGTGGACGTTTCGGCCAGGCATTTCAGGACCTTGATGGTATCGGCCGGTTCAGGCCTTACGGTGTAGTCTGCGTTGACGTCGGCGGAGCGAATTATCCCCGACCGATCGATTACGAAGCGTCCAGGCATAGGCAGTGTCCAGGATTCATCTCCGTTAAACTTTTCAAGGTCAACCCCGAAGCTGAGGTAGACTTTGCGCAAATCTTCCGGGAGTTGATAAACCAGGTTGAACTTGCGTGCCACCCGATTGCCGGGATCGCTCAACAACTGCAGATTCAACCCCTTTTCGTTGGCAAACCTGCGATTGAATTCTTCGAGTTGAGGCGAAACGGCTACAAGGGACGCACCAAATGATGCCATCTCGGGAAGGGCCTTTTCAAGAGCTGCCAGCTCCAGATTGCAGTATGGTCACCATCCTCCCCTGTAAAAGCTCAAGACAACCGGGCCTCGTTCCAACAGTGAGCCAAGGCTGACGAGAGAGTCTTGTGTATCCTTAAGAGAAAAATCGGGGGCCCTGTCCCCGACTTTTAGGACCTTCTCTTTAAGGCCGGACTTTTCGAGTTCTTCGGTCGCCTGGTGCATGATCGCCCGTTTTTCCTCAGGAATCCTTGCTTCCGACCTTGCCTTCAGCGCATTTAATTCTTCTTGAAGTGTCATCTCAATTCTCCTCTCACTCATAATATATACATGAAAAGGCAATTTGGAGTTGGGAATGAGGAATTAGGAATTGAGACGGCATGCCGCAGAGGCCGCAGAGATTTTGAAACGATTGAACAAAGAAGAAAATGTCAAAAGGCAAATAAATTAGGTGTGCGAATTCGTGGGCGAGACCCCGCTGCACTCCCGGGGTCTTGCCCGCGATTGGCTATCTGTTTAGGATTGTCATTCGCGCGCTTGGAGCGCTCCTACACCGGATCGATCAGGCGTTGCCGCCGCCGTTGGAACGCGTACCTGAAGGCTTCGAATGCCTCTTGAAGCGGTGGTTCGAGGGGCGGCCGGTTTTTTCATTACTCTGCAGTTTGTCGCCCTTGCGTGGGGCCGCTTTTGATTTTTTCGAGCTGATGAACGCTTGAGAAGGTTCCAGGCCGGGAATAACATGAACGGCAAGATTATGCCCCGTATAGCGTTGAATGCGATCCAGGTAAGGGAAGTCAGGACGCGAAGCAAGCGAGATTGCAATCCCCGACTCCGATGCACGCCCGGTTCGCCCGATGCGGTTTACGTAGTCTTCAGCCGATCGGGGCAGGTCAAAGTTTATAACGTGGCTTATGCCTGTTATATCTATTCCGCGCGCGGCTACATCGGTTGCCACCAGGACCCTGATCTTACCCCGTCGCATGTTCTCCATTGTATGATTTCTGGCGGACTGGGTCATGTCGCCATGAAGCGCGGCGACCCCTAAGCCTTCAGTCCGGAGTTCTCCCGCCAGGTTTTCAGCGTCTCTTTTGGTTGCGGTAAACACGATGGCTTTCGTCAGTTCGCTGTCTGAACACAGATGCCGCAGTAGGCGGTTCTTGTGCTGGAGTCCGTCTGCAATATGGAGACGCTGCTCGATTTTATCGTGTGTAATCTTGACCTGCGCCAATTCAACACGGTCAGGGTCTTTCATGAATTTTCCCCCTAGTCTGCTCGCCGCCTCATCCATCGTAGCCGCGAACAGGAGGGTCTGGCAGCCCTCCGGCATGGCATCCGTTACAAATTCCACGTCATTTATAAAGCCCATGTCCAGCATGCGGTCGGCTTCGTCGAGGACCAGCAGTTCAACATTTGACAGATTTATCCGGCCGCGCCAGATGTGGTCGATCAGCCTTCCGGGGGTTGCGATGATCATATCCGGCGATTGGGCCAGTGCTCTTATCTGGTCTCCAAAGGGCATTCCGCCGTATATTGCCACGCTGTGTACCTTGAGGTATCTTGCGTAGGTGCGCGTCGCCCTGGCGATCTGTTCAGCCAGTTCGCGGGTTGGTGTAAGAACCAGGACACGCAATCCCTTCTTGGCTGGATTGTCAAATAATCTCTGGAGGGCGGGCAGAACGAACGCCGCCGTTTTGCCGGTACCGGTCTTGGCAGAAGCGATCAGGTCCCGGCCGGAAAGTGCCCTGGGAATAGCTTGTTGCTGGATGGGTGTTGGATTTTCATGGCCGCATCGGGCCAAAGCTTTGAGAATTGGCGGAGCAAGTTGCATTTGTTCAAACGACATAAAGTTTTCGATCCTTGACTGTTCCTGACTCGAATATAGTTCGGCGGCAGGGCTGTAGAAGTGGCTTCCAGCCACGACAGATTTGTATTCGTCGCGCCTGAAACCGGGGTTTTAATCGTAGAGGCCGACTAAGTTCAGGCCTCGCAGCAGCACACACATGTGGCCGACACAAAATCATCGTCGCCAACCGGTATGCTGTGCAAAGAGAAAATATGCCCGTGAGCAAGGAGGCCAGTGATCGATGGGGCTTGACGGCAGGCCGGAAAGAACTGAATTTCCAGGTCGCAGACGTCAAAAGCTAATTGGACGTATGATACACTATAAATTGCAAATAGCAAGTCACAAGTCTACAATATTCACTGCTTTACAACAGGGAATTGTAAAATAATTGAGTGTCGAGTGTTCTTTTCCGGATTACTGCGGTTATCGCAGGATGTTAATAATACGTCCATGACAATCAATATTCCACCCATTACTTGGAAGATATCCATGGAGAGAAAGGACTATTTTCCCGAGGCTCTCCCGATGGAGTATTCCGGATGAACAGGGATACAGGAGGAAAATCCATAATGAAAAAAACTTTTCTCGTCGCGTTATTAGCATTTGCGACAATAGCGACAATGACACCATATGTGCATGCCGCAGCAGAAGACCTGTTCGACGCTGCTAAAGAAGGAGACATTGCTGCAACCCGCCGGTTGCTGGAATGCGGCGCGAACGTAAATGTCAGAAATGAAAACCTGGAGACGCCTTTGCATTGGGCCGCTTATTGGGGCAAGACCGATGTCGCTGCATTTCTCATTCAGAAATGCGCAAAAGTGAATGCCAGGGATTACTACCAAAAGACGCCGTTGCATGATGCCGCTTCCCGGGGCAGGAACGATGTTGCGGCATTGCTCACTCAGAACGGCGCAAAAATAAACGCCGGGGATTATTACCGGGAGACGCCATTGCATCATGCGGCCTATTTTGACAGGACCGAAATTGCGGCATTTCTCATCGATAAAGGTGCAAAGGTAAATGCCAGGGACGAGAATCAACAGACGCCGTTGCATTGGGCTGCAGAGGACCAGATTGAAGTGGTTGCATTGCTCATCGATAAGGGCGCAAAAGTAGATGCCAGGGACAATTACCAGGAGACGCCGTTGCACCATAACGCCTCCCGGGGCAAGACGGAGGTTGCCGCGTTCCTGATCGATAAAGGCGCAGACGTAAATGCCAGGAATGAGGACCAATGGACGCCTTTGCATAATGCTGCCTTTGCGGGCAACACCGAGGTTGCGGCATTGCTTATTGATAAAGGCGCAGACGTAAATGCCAGGGGCGTGAACCAAAAAACACCGTTGCACTGGGCTGCTTTTGCGGGCAGTACCGGTGTTGCGGCATTGCTTATTGACAAAGGCGCAGACGTAAATGCCAGAGACGTGAACCAGAAAACGCCGCTGTATTGGGCTGATCTTGTGGGCAACACCGAGGTTGTGGCACTGCTTAAAAGGCAATTAGGAACTAGGAATTAGTACGGACGGAGGTCTTCGAGTGCGAATCCCCAAAAGAAATTTCTTGTCGCTGGGCCTGATTTTTCTCATTTGTTCGGTCTTTCTTTTTTCTTCATATACTTTTTCCCGGGCGGAGTCCGAGAACTATGAAAATGCGCAACCGGCCGCGGAGCTTTTAAGGCCTCAGGCGTCTTACGACCAATACGCCGCGCTTATTGCGGGCATTCGCACACCAAAGTGTGTCCTGGCGCCTTTTGAAAACATGCCCGTCTGGACTGAATATGCCAAGGCCTCCGACAACAACTGGGAGAAGTACGGGAAGATGCAGTTGGCGCCAATGAGGAAGTGGGCAGCCACGGAACTGGACAAATCAATATCTTCGGGGTCCACCGTATTCTATCCATTCAGCGGACCGGATTTTATCAGTGCTTTCACCCTTTTCCCCGGTGCACAGACCTTTATCCTGATGGCCCTGGAACCAATCGGCGATATGCCTGATTTTCAGGCAATGAGCCAAAATGACTTCGATTCATTTTTTACCGATATCCGGAAGTCGCTCCACGATATACTGGACATTAACTATTTCATAAGCTCACACATGGACACAGCCATGGAAAGCAAGGAACTCAACGGCGTGATTCCTTTTCTTCTTTTTTTCCTGGCGAGGGAAAAGACCCGCATACTCGACGTCGAATATTGGTTTATGGAGCCGAACGGAACCATTCGGCAAGTCCCGGCGTTGAACGGTGGCAAGCCCGGTCCGGCAGACGTCATTCCGGGAGTGCGGATTGTGTTTGAAAGCGCAGACTCGCCGGGCAACAAGCCGCAGACACTCTACTACTTTCGGCTGAACCTTTATAACCCCAGCTTCGGGCGCAACAGGCATTTCATTACTTTTTTGCAGAATTTTGGGCCGCTCATTACCTTCATGAAATCGGCGGCCTATGTAATGTTCGATCGACAGGCGTCGCTGGCGAGGCAGTTCGTTCTCAATCAAAGCCGCTATATTCTCCAGGAAGATTCCGGAATCCCCTTGAGGTACTTCGACCCTTCAATCTGGGCTCTGCAATTTTACGGCACTTACAGCGGGCCGATATCGGCTTTCAAAGAAGACTACCAGGCACGACTTGCGAAAATATACAGAAACGGCGGGAACATCAAACCTCTGCCCTTCGGAATAGGCTATCACTTCCAGATTGAAACGGCCAACCTTATGCTGGCAACCAGGAAGGGCAATTAGGGATGAGGAATTAGGAATTAGGAATGGGAAGCATCTTTAGAATATGAAAGTTTACCATTATTGGCAACATCTTCCCAAAAGGCACTAATGCGTCATGGATCAACAACTTAATACGAGACTTTCGCCTGACGGTGGTATTTGATACATGCCGCGATTCTAGTAAACGGGCACCCAATAGCAGCCGTAGATGTCGCAACCGTACCTGATGGGGTAATAGTCGCAGTCACGGACGGAGCTACGGTCATAGTCACGGACGGCGCTGCGGTCGTAATCACATACAGAGGTACGGTTGTAATCTATGGCGTTGCAGCGATAGCCGTTACGAGCAACCGGACGGTCATAGTCCCGGTCATCGCAAGTGACGCAGTCACGGACGTTGCAGCGCTCGCAATCACGGACAGCGGAGTTGTCGCAACTGAGCAGGTCACTGCCCGAAGAGCCGCGGTCGTAGTCACGGACATGAGCACCGCAGTCTGCCGTAGCAATAGCGGGCAAGAGCACCGGAACCAGGATTGTTGCGCCAAAAAGAAAAATCAGGGTAAAGAGCCTGAGTTTTGGGCCATTCATCGAAAAGACTCCTTTTAGGACCGCGGAACAATTAGATCATATCGCCTCACGGAGTCTTGGTATGGACTGAAGCAGAGAGGGTTTTGCATTCCGTCACTGCGTCCGCATGTTAGAGTGTCGTGCGGTCTCTATTGACACCAAGCCTCGACTCTGCGAAACGCTCACTGTTTTATCTTTATTTCCGTAAGATAATCACTACCTTATCGTATCCATTCGTCTGGCAATCGGGGAGCGTTGCTTTCTTGCGGAAAGTTGACCTCGGGGCAGGCCCAGGGCTCAGGCCCAGGGCTATGAAATTGAGTGCGGGGGCATCAGGGCGGGCACTATACGCGTGCTACGCGGAGGCTTTGGACGGCAATTACTTGCTGCCTTTGATAATAAAAAAGGAGATACCCACCCCTGTCGATGAGTTCCCCTCGTACCCCTTAGATAAATTGTCACCAACCTCGTCAGCCGGCATTCTTCGAATTGAGTCGGGACGAGCCGATTTGAACGGCCGACCTCTTGCACCCCAAGCAAGCGCGCTAACCAGGCTGCGCCACGTCCCGATAAGCCCCCAGACTAACACCGAGCCACTGGGGAGTCAAGTTGAAAGCTGACGCCGAGGGGTTGCAACAAAGGGAGGCTATCGTTACCGGCGAGCCGGTCAGTCGTCGCTTCCAAACCGGGTATAATACGAAGTCCCATTCAAACGCGTCGCGGCTGGAGGCAGTCGCGGCTGGAAGCCGCTCCTACAGGGATTGAAGCCTGCGTCGCCTCCTCCTCGCCGTGATCATTTTGAATGCAACTCCGTATAAAAATTTTTCCGCCATTGCTCGAAGGCGCCGTCGGTTATTGCCGTGCGCATTTGCGCCATGAGTCCGAGATAGTAGTGGAGGTTGTGGATTGTGTTGAGCCGATAGGAAAGCAGTTCCCGGCATATGTAGAGGTGGCGAAGGTATGCGCGCGAGAAACGACGGCATGTATAGCAGCCGCAATCCGGGTCAATTGGCCCGGGATCTTCCGTGTACGCGTTGTTCTTTATGTGCAGGGGGCCCCGCGAAGTGAACAGGGTCCCGTTGCGGGCGTTTCTTGTAGGCATTACGCAGTCGAACATGTCGACCCCGGCGTGAACTCCTTCGACCAGGTCTTCAGGGGCGCCGACTCCCATCACGTACCTGGGCGCCGAGTCGGGAAGCCTGGGTGCAAGCCGGTTCATGACTTCGAGCATCTGCTCCTTTGATTCTCCCACGGACAGGCTCCCAATCGCATACCCGTCGAAACCGATAGAGACCAGCTTTTCCAGGCACATGTCGCGAAGGTCCTCGAAAACGCTCCCCTGCACTATCCCGAAAAGGGCCTGGTCCGAGCCGGCCGCAGCATCCTTTGAGCGAGCGGCCCATCGAACGGTGCGCATTACCGATTCGGAAGCGTACTCATAGGAAACGGGATATGGAGTGCATTCGTCAAAACACATCATGATGTCCGCCCCGAGGTTTCGTTGAATTCCAACAGCCGATTCGGGGGTGATGAGGTGGCGGGAGCCGTCGATGTGCGATTGAAACAGGACCCCTTCTTCCTCGATTTTACTTATTTTTGCGAGACTGAATACCTGGAAACCACCGCTGTCGGTCAAAATCGGGCCGCGCCAGCCCATGAATTTGTGAAGACCGCCCAGGCGGGCTATCCTTTCGTCTCCCGGGCGCAGGTACAGGTGATAAGTATTGCCAAGGATGATTTGCGCACCGAGGGACTCCAGTTCGTCGGGAGAAATACTTTTGACGGAAGCTGCCGTTCCCACCGGCATAAATACGGGGGTCCGGACAGCGCTTCGGGCGGTTTCAATCCTCCCGGTGCGTGCATTGCTTCCCGGATCTTTCGAAAGTACCTGAAATTTCATGTCATTCCTAATTCCTAATTCCTCATTCTTGATTGCTTTATAGGATCAGCATCGCATCCCCGTAACTAAAGAAACGGTAGCGTTCCCGGACCGCCTCCCGGTAGGCCGACAATATAAGCGAGCGCCCTGCGAGAGCCGACACCAGCAGGATCAGGCTGGACTTCGGGAGATGAAAATTCGTCACCATGCAGTCGACAACAGCGAACGGGCTGCCCGGATAGATGTAGTGATCGCACATGCCGCGAAAGGAAGTTATTTGGCCCTCTTTTGAGTGAAGCCACTCTAGAGTGCGAACGACCGTAGTGCCGACAGCGACCACCCGCCTCCGTTCATTCTTTGCCCTGTTTACAGCTTCAGCAGTCCCTTCGCCAACCTCGACGAATTCCGCGTGCATCCGGTGTTCACGGATGTCCGCGCATCTCACGGGTGAAAAGGTGCCGTGGCCGACGTGCAGGGTTAAGGCGGCAACTTCTATTCCCGAATCCATAAGTTTGTTCAAAAGGGATTTGGTAAAATGCAGGCCCGCAGTGGGGGCAGCCACTGCGCCGGGGTGTCTGGCGTATTCAGTTTGATAGCGGATGCGGTCGTCCGGAGCCGCCTCGCCCGATTGGCGTTCTATATAAGGCGGCAGCGGCATACGGCCTATTCGGTCAAGAACGTCCACCAGTCGGGAAACGCCGGGGAACCGAACTTGGGCCACCCCATCTACCGGGGCGGCTTTCACTTCGGCACATATATCCTCAGTGAGTTCGATTACCTGTCCGGTTCTAACGGACTTTGACGCTTTTGTGAGGCAGCAGTAGCCTTCCAACGCTCCAAGTTCAGCGGGCTTGTATGGGTCCAGCACCAGAAACTCGACCATACCGCCAGTCCTCTTGTGGCCCGTCAGCCGGGCGGGAACGACACGGGTATCGTTCACGATCAGAAGGTCGCCGGGTTTCAAATATTGTCCGATTCTATCGAAGCGGGAATGCTCGATCGCACCGGTTAAACGATCAAGCACCAGCAGGCGTGAATGTTCCCGTGAAGGCGCGGGATATTGGGCTATGAGTGCGGTCGGCAGATCGTAATCATAGTCTTCGAGCCTGAATGAGACATTGTTCCTAGCCGCCATTCTTGCGGCCCAGATAGACGAGGACGAGTCCGACCAGCATCAAAGCAGCCCCCATTATTCTGAGGGAAGGGGCGGGGACTGAAAGAAGCCAATTCAGCCATTTTCTTACCTGTTGGGGGGTCGCCAGGTAGGGAAGGCCTTCCACGAAACATATGAGGCCCAATACGGTAAGGAGGTAACCTTGCATCATTTATCTTCGCGCAATTTTTCTTTTTATCGTCCAACCCGAATTGCCCCGCAGGGAGGCGGATTCAGGGTCGCGATCGGGCAAGTATAACGTATAGGATCACCGAGGTAAGCAAGAATTGCCGCTCCCGGTTGAAATTCTCCTGTTCAAACTTTGTAATCTGTCGATTTTGTAGACGAAAAAGGTCGTCCGCGCATCATATGGGTGTAAGATTAATGTATGAATTTCACAGAGCAGCAGATGCTCTGAATGCTTATATTCCTGGGGGAAGTCCGCTATCGGGCGTCCCGTCGGAAGGAGTATCGAAATGAGAAGATTGCTTGTGATAATTGTTGCCGCAAGCCTGATTCTCTGGCCATTTGCCACGTTGGTGAATGCTGAGAACTCACCGTCCAAGCCTCCCATTGAACAACCTCTTGTAAGTGAAGGCGAATTTGCCGTGGAGCTGGCAACCGCCCTTAAATTGACCTCCTCACACGATGAAGCGGCAGCGGAAAATTCTCTGTCCAAAATCAACATTGCACCCAAAAACGGATGGATTTCCAACTATCCGGTGACGCCCGATATCGTTGCCGAGGTCAGGGACAGCACCGCAAGATCGGCATCCGCGAAGACCCTGAAGATGCCGGAGGCCGAGGCGACCCGGATAGTGGACAGCGTAAGCGTAGCCATGAATCTTCCGGTTAAAGCGGGCAATGACCAATATAGTTACGAGTCAGGTCCCGATTCAAGTTACAGTTCAGATTACAGTTCCGGATACCAGGCAAATTCCTCCCCTCCGGAAGTTTATCCATATGAGGAACCCTCTGAAGTCGAAGGATACTTTGACGACTACGGACCTCCCGTGGTGACCTATTATCCGCCCCCCTGGGACTACGGCTATCTGTATGACTGGGTCCCGTATCCGTTTTGGTGGGGAGGATGGGGGTTCGGCGGTTTCTTCGTCCTCGGAGATTTCGACAGGCACGACCATTTCCATGGCCACCACCATGAGATTACCAACCATGTGACCACGGCGAACGGCAGTGTCACCAGGGTCGATCCGGTAACCCGTGCAGCGACTGGAACGGCAAATGCGCGTTCTTCCACTCTAGCCGGGGCAAACAGGTCGTCGCAGGTGACGCGGCTAAATTCGGCAAACGCCCAGGCAGGCGCCAGGGCGATTTTAAACCGGCAAAATGCTGTTTCAGTAACGCGCGACCTTGACAGGGCTGCGTCCGGCAGCCGCGTGGGGGCAACGAGCCGGGGTTCTGGTCCGATGTCTTCGTCCTTTAACGGCGGGCGGTCTGTCGGCAGGGTTGCGACGGCCCCTTCTTTTAGCGGCGGCTCGCGCAGCTATGGCGGGATGAGTGGCTTCCGCGGCAGCGGCGGGTATGGCGGCGGATTTAGCGGCTTCCATGGAGGAGGAGGCGGATTTGGCGGCTTCCATGGAGGCGGCGGCGGATTTGGCGGCGGTGGTTTCCACGGCGGCGGTGGACGCCGTTAGCCGGCAGCATATGACAAGCGGCGGTAGTCAATTACCCGACTACCGCTTTGCCGCCAGCTCCGTATTGAATAGACCGTAAAAATTCTTGTATTCTTTCATCGCGCGGGCGAAGAGTACCTTCGCCTTGTCAAGGTCCTCGATGTTCAAGACCAGATTTACTCCCATTCTGAACGCCAGTTTCGCGTCCAAAGTAGGCTTGTCATCAGAAAGAAGGCAAAGGTAGAATTGCCTTCTCAAGTGCATTGGAAGCACTTGCACGTGGTGAAGGACCAGGTTTTCGGATTCCTTTTCGGAATTAAATTTCTCCTCCAGAACCAGAAGGTCATAGTTGTTGTTATGCAGCTTTCCCAGGGCGAAAGCGGGGCGCAGCGCGTGAACGACCCAGAAGTCCAGTTCCTGGAGGGCTTGTGCAATCTTTTCGGCGCGTTTAACATTAGTGTCGCAGAGCAGAGCGGTTTTGACACCCTCGTCGACCACGTCGATTGCATTTGCGTAATCCAAAAGGGCGTCTGAACGCATTTCGGAGTCAGGGTCCTCGGACAGATAGGGGACATGTTTGTCAAATTCAGTGGGGCCGGTTCTTTCACTGATTTCCGTCGGCTCTTTGCACTTTGGACAGAAAATTTTTACTGTCTTACCTTCGGGAATTTTATCTGCCGGTACGTTGAATCCGATCCGGCATCTTTTGCATTGGACTCTCAATGTAGGTCTCCCAGGTTCAAAATCGAAATCAAGGTATCCTATTCCTGACACGGCGATTTTCAGCTATATAATCAAATCGGCAGAAAACCAAAACCAGGCCATAAAATATGCAAATTTCGGGCCTTCGGTGCTTAATTTCACGTCGAAAGGGAAACACTATGGACTACTTGAAACCCGAGGCTTTTTTCGATCTGGCCTCATTCGCTCACCGCGACCTGTTTGCCGGCCGTAAATATGTCTGGGATAGCCTGAGCGAAATTAGCGGCTATCTGGAACAGCACCTCAAACCTAATGTGGCCCATCTGAAGTGTTTCAAACGTCCGCTGCCGAAGACGGTTGTAATGTGGAGGGGACAGACCCTGGATGCCGGCTTCGAGGTCCTTGGCGGAGATGTCACCAAGGGCAGGTTTCGCGTGAGAATCGGAGGTGAGGAAACCGATGAGGCGGCAGTACTGTGGGAGGGAAGTGTTCTGTGGGACGAAGCAATTTTTATCGGCCCGGGGGCAGTCGTTGAACCGGGGGCGCTGATAAAAGGTCCGTGCATAATAGGGCCGCAAGCCGAAGTGCGCCAGGGGGCGTACATGCGGGGCAAGTGTATAGTGGGCGCCAGATGTATAGTCGGCCACACCACCGAGATGAAATCAAGCATCATGCTGGACGGCGCAAAGGCCGGGCATTTTGCCTACATCGGCGACAGCATTATTGGACATGAAGCAAACCTGGGGGCCGGCACGAAGCTCGCCAACCTGAAAATGGGGGAGCAGACCATCCGGGTGATAGCTCACGGCACGCAGATTATCACGAACCTGCGAAAGTTCGGGGCCATTCTCGGCGACCATGCGGAGACAGGCTGCAACTCTGTCACCAACCCAGGGACCGTTATAGGTAAAAGCTGCCGGGTTTTCCCTCTCACATCCGTTCGGGCCGGCTACTATGAACCCAACTCAGTCATTAGATAATAGGACTGGGACAGGACTCTCAGTCCTCAGTCCTCAGTCCTCAGTCCTCAGTAAGGGGGAGGACGAGGTCATAAAGTATTTCCGAAAACTCCACGGCGCGGCGGAAGGAGGGGGAGAGGCACTTCCCTACCGATTGACCGCCTCAGGCGCCTGGGCTGCCTCGCGGCCTGGTTACCTGTTCAATTTTTTTAAAAAAATAAACCTATCATCGTTCGGCCTCTTTGTAGACCTTGGCAGCGGAGACGGAGTTGTCTGCTGCGTCGCAAGCCTGTTCACCACGGCGGTCGGAATAGAATCCGATCCTTTTCTGATATCGCGTGCTGCACAAGCCGCGCGGGAACTGAAACTCGAGGGCCGCGCGGGGTTCATTCGCGCCGATTTCCTTACTCAACGCATTCAGGCGGCAGACTGTCTGTTCATCTATCCGGACAAGCCCGTCTATCCACTGGAGAAGGTCCTGAATGGCTGGGGTGGGACCCTTTTAATCTCAGGCCCTCATTTTCCCCCAAAGCAGTTTTCGCTGAAAGAAAAGCTCCAGTGCGACACGGAGACGCTGTCGGTGTATGTCGGAAGCCGTGAAGCATGAAGCAAAAAGCAAGAAGCAAGAAGCGTGAAGCGAGAAGCAAGGGTTTTCTGCTCCGTTTTTCCTGCTCCCTGCTCCCAGCTTCCTGCTCCGGCATTTAGAATAGTCCGGCCAGGTTTCGACGTTTCCTTTGTTTCCAGTTTCCCTGGTGATATGCGTAACTGGCGAGAATAGGTACGGCGATTGTGCCTTCGCAAAATACCATCTGGTCGTTCCCGGAATCGACCTTACCCCAGGACCTCGCTTCCTTGAGTGTGGAACTCGAGCATGCCCCGTCTCTTGCATCGGCAACCGTGATCTGAACGGCGTATTTGTGCATAGGGACATCCCTGCCAAGCACCTCGGCACAGATGACCACGTCCTGTATGAAATTCTTCGGCACGCCGCCGCCTATAATCAAAAGGCCCGTGTCGGCCGCATTGATTTTTATTTCGGTCAACTCCCTGAAATCTTTTACACTGTCAATCGACACATGACTTGAAGGCCTCTCCTTCTGGTGCTTCACCAAGCCAAAACCGGCGCTGGAATCTGAAAAGGCGGGGCAGAAAACAGGGACTTCATTTTCGTAGGCACACTGAACCAGGGAGTTTTTCTTTTTTGCATTCGAAACGAGATGCCTGCCCATTTCTTTTATGAACTGACGCGATGAATAAGCACCCGGAGGAAGTTGGTCCGCGATCTCTTTTACCGTGCTGTCGCATTCCTGGAGCTGATTTTCGTCTATGAACGTATCGTAGATGCGATCTACATAAGCATTCCTCAAGACGGTATCATCTATTTCAGAACTGCCCCTGTAATGCCTGAAGCCAAGGGCCTCAAAAAAATCCATATCTACTATACTCGCCCCGGTAGCCACAACGACATCGATCATATTATAGCGAATCATGTCGCTATAGACCGCCATACACCCGCCTGCGCTCGTGCTTCCGGCAAGGGCCAGAACAACCGTACACGATTCATCGCTTATCATTCGGTCGAAAATCATAGACGCCGCAGCAAGTTCCCTGGCGCTAAACGACATTTTGCTCATCGATTCGACCAGTCCAATGGCGTTAAAGCCGGTTATATCGATGTGCTCTATGGGCTCAGTCAAAAGGTCTTTTTTCAGCATCGGATGTAAAATACTCCTTCTTCGTTTTGGTCTTGGGTAATCGTTGAAGTCTTCGGCCCACACGAACCTCTTGCGCTTCGCGCCCGGATAACGAGTGCGCCCTCACAAACGATCGGCGCCGGACTGCGCCCTCAGAAACCATCGAGCGCCGGACTAGACGCGTTACATCACAGGCCATGCGTCAAGCGCGGGACCCAAGATCAGCGAGGGTCCGCATCACAGCACATAATGCGTATAGCGCAGACCCGTAACGCAGTGAGGGTCCGGGCCACCCGGGGACTGTAGTTTTCATGGTTTCCGGGTGTCCCATGAGGGCATGAGCAACTGTTTCGAAAAGCTCATCGCGGGCATGGCCCGCTCCTACAGAGGTGTCGCGTGTTTTCATGGTTTCCGGGTACCCTATGGCACATGGAGAACAGTCTGAGTCTCTGGTTTCTCTCCGGGCAAGGATTGTCCGAACTCCGAAAAAGGCAAAATATTACCATGTTGCAGTCAGAATAACTACTGTCTGTTTTACTCCCACTCTGCCGTCCCCATCGGTGTTTAGGCTGAGCGCAATTCTATTTTCGCGAGTTAATCCCAATACTGTTCACTTAAGATAAATAATGTGGTATTCTGTCTCAACTTTTTGACAGGAGGACCACAATGGCACGTACCGTTGCAGAGCTTCCAGGTGGCACACGCATTACGGATTACATTAGTTTGGGAGTAATCACCAAAGCCTTTCCGGTAAAGACAATTGATTCGGTTCTCAAAAATACCGGAAAGACAAGTAGACGGCAGAGGGATCTTCCGGCGCATGTGGTTGTATACTATGTCATCGCCTTGGCCTTGTACATGCATTCGTCGTATCGTGAAGTTCTGCGCTGTCTTCTTGAAGGGATAAAGTGGCTTATGGGACCGGGGGCTAGCGTCAAGGTGGCCGGTAAATCCGGTATCTCTCAGGCTCGAAGTCGGTTGGGGTGGACACCTCTTCGACAACTGCATGATGAGGTTGTAAAGCCGATTGCCGGGGAATCCACCAAAGGCGCTTGGTACAGGAAATGGCATTTGGTAAGCCTGGACGGCAGCACGCTTGATGTAGCCGATGAGACGGAAAACGAAAAAGTTTTTGGACGGCCTTCCGCCAAGACGGGAACAAGCGCCTTTCCGCAGTTGCATTTTGTGTCCCTGGTCGAAAACGGGACGCATGTTTTGTTTGGAACCCGGATGGGCGCCGTGAACATAGCAGAGATGGCTCTTGCCAAGGAAGTGGTTCCTTCTCTGTACAAGGGAATGCTCTGTCTCGCTGACCGCTATTTTTCCGGGTTCGAATTGTGGAACAACGCATGTGGAACTGGCTGTGATCTGCTTTGGAGAGTGAGAAGAAACCGCCTTCTGCCACGCGAAAAGAGGCTTGCCGACGGTTCTTATTTGAGCAGGATCTATGGTTCCCAGAAGGACCAGGAAAAGGGCGCAAACGGAGTTGATGTTCGAGTAATCGAATACAGATTGGAGGGCATTGAGGGCGCTGAGCCCATCTACCGGCTGATTACAACGATTCTGGATTATGAAGAAGCGCCTGCAGCGGAATTGGCGGCCTTGTATCATGAACGGTGGGAAATCGAAACTGCATTTGACGAACTCAAAACCCATCTGCGCGGCTCCAGGATAGTATTAAGAAGTAAAACGCCAGACTTGGTACGGCAGGAATTTTACGGCCTGCTCATGGCTCATTTTGCTATTCGCGGTTTGATGCATGAGGCTGCCTTGGCGGGAAACGAAGACCCGGATCGCTTATCATTCCTGCACGCGGTTCGCGTGATTCGTCGTAAAATTATAGCATTTGCCTCTATCCCCCCCTCAGGACAGGAAAGCCTTTCATGAGGCAGTATTGAGGGAGATTCTTGAAGAACGAGTCGTGTCGAGCCGTTCACGCCGCAATCCGCGAGGCGTGAAAAGAAAAATGAGCGGCTATAACCTGCGCCCAAGGACACGGTCTGGCACAATACGCATCAAAGTCGAAGATTACATTGTTGTCATTAAGTGAACAGTATTGGAGTTAATCCTGTCAAAGTCTTTGGTCTTCCTGCACCAGCAGACAGGGCGAAAGCGGGTCGTGGCGGGCGTAGTTGGCTTTTGCTCGCTCCAGGTTCGAAGTCGCATAGCAATAGCTGCACCCGAAAACACAGGTATCATACATGCCGATGTCCCTGCTGGCGGCGCAACCGCATTCCTTTCTCTGGTACGGGTCCTTGGGGGGACTTATCCGGACCCCGAACAGCTTCGAAATCAGATCTGAATCTATGCACCTTGACGGGTATATGCCGAAATCCGATAAGTCCATTTCCGAGGCGCAGGAGAATATTTCCATACCGTTTTCGCGGGCTGTTCCCGAAATAGCATTCAAAAGCTCCCGAATCGGCGGGCTGCTGAAATCGACAGGCGCGGCGGCGCCTGGCGCCGCGGCCTCCATTCGGGCGCGCGCCTTGCGATAAGGCTTGACAAAGCTGATCACACAACGGTCGGTGGCGCCTTTGAGCTCTTCAGCTACCAGCCGGAAATTACTCTCATGAAACGCAGTCCCGCTGAGATCGCTCAAAACTATAGGATCGTAGCGCCAAATAGTCCTTTGCCGTCCAACTCGAGCTGAAAGTTCCTGAAAAGTCCCGATAGATGCGCTCAACGGCGGCGCTCCGGGGTCAATGGCGGACGGGTAGCCAATCAGGGTGAAAAGGAAATAGTACCGACAGCCGAGGTCATCGAGTTCGTCGAGGTATTTTATCAGCGGACGTGGATTACGGCTCCAGAAAACAAAAGCGTCGACTTCACCGGGTAAAAGAGCCACCCTCGAGACCTGGTTGGTGTTGAACGGATTGGGCACCAGGCACCAACCCCGGCGAACCCTGTTCACAAACCATTTCGAATAAAATGCCGGAATATCTGTCCGGCGGCTTGCACTTATAATCATGGCCATATTGACTTAATTGCTGAAAACCTTAAATCCTTGTATGCGCCCGCCCTCAGAAAAGATCGGGCGGGGACTATACGCATCGCATCAGGTCACGCTTATAGCGGGAGACCCGAAGCGGAGCGAGGGTCCGCCCCCTAAGGGGTGGATTTTTCGAGATCAAATTTATGGACCGCCGGCTTAAAGTCGGCGTCCGGGGAGATTCCAATGAAAAGCGGTCTAAAGAAACCTCCTGCTATGCGAAAATCCACCAAAGCCATTCATGCCGGTAGCCTCGATCATAGCATATACGGTGAAGTCTCAGTCCCCATATTTCAAAGTTCGACTTTTGCTTTCCCCAGCGCTGCCGACGGGGCCGACCGATTTTCCGGGAAACAGTCCGGGTACATTTACAGCAGGCTCGGCAACCCGACAGTAAAAGCCCTGGAGGATAGCATAGCAAGCCTGGAAGAGGGGTTTGCCGGGGTGGCGACAGCAACCGGAATGGCGGCAGTGAGTTCGGTTTACCTGTCATTTCTGGGCGGTGGAGATCATGTCGTTGCCACCAACTGTCTCTACGGCTCCTCGCGCGTGATTCTCGAAAGCGAACTGAGCCGCTATGGGGTGAAAACCACGTTCGTGGACAGCTCGGAGCTGTCGAACATCGCAAAGGCGGTGAACTCCGCGACCAGAATGATTTTCCTGGAATCACCCATGAATCCCAGCATGAAAATCACCGACCTGGCCGGGGCGGCGAAAATCGCCAGGGAACACGGCGCTCTTCTGGTAGTAGATAATACTTTTGCAAGCCCATACCTCCAGCGGCCTATAGAATTTGGGGCCGATATCGTCATCCACAGCCTGACCAAATTTATCAACGGTCATACTGACGTGATTGGAGGGATGGTGATAACGAAGACCAAAGAGCTGTATAAACGTGTCAACAAGATAGTCAGCCTCTTCGGTGGAACCATGGACCCGCACCAGGCGTGGCTCATTCTGCGCGGGGTGCGCACTCTGCCCCTGAGGATCGAGAAGGCCCAGGAAAACGCCATGAAACTTGCCAGGTTTCTGGAATCTCATCCCAAGGTGACGTGGGTAAGCTATCCAGGTCTTCCTGACCACCCGCAGCATGAATTGGCAAAACGCCAGATGGACGGATTCGGTTCGATGATTTCGTTTGGAGTGAAAAAGGGTCTCAATGGCGGAATAACCGTAATGAACAGCGTTCGGCTGATTACCCTGGCTGTATCGCTGGGAGGGGTAGAATCGCTTATAGAACACCCTGCTTCCATGACGCATGCATCCATTTCCCCGGAGGAAAGACGGGAATCGGGCATTGTGGACGAGCTTGTACGTTTTTCAGTAGGATGCGAGGATTTCGAAGACCTGCGCGAAGACCTCAACCAAGCCCTGAATACAATTAGGAATTCCTGATTGTATTGTTACATGCGTTCGATTATCTCCTGTCCGAACTGTGAGCATTTGACCTCTTTTGCTCCCTTCATTTGCCGGGCGAGATCGTATGTGACAATTCTTTCCCTGATCGTCTGCTCGATGGCCTCCTTTATCATATCGGCCGCTTCGGTCCACCCCATGTACTCGAACATCATAACGCCCGAAAGGATCAGCGACCCTGGATTTACCTTGTCAAGGCCGGCGTATTTTGGGGCTGTGCCGTGCGTGGCTTCAAAGACCGCCGCGTTGTCCCCCACGTTTGCGCCCGGCGCCATTCCCAATCCGCCGACCTGCGCGGCAAGCGCATCGGAAAGGTAATCTCCGTTCAGGTTGGACGTCGCAATTACGCTGTATTCCTCAGGTCTAAGAAGAACCTGTTGGAACATCGAATCTGTAATTCGCTCTTTTATCACTATCCTGCCGCCGGGGATCGCTCCGCCGAATTTGAGCTGGACATCCGCCTCGGTGACGATCCGGTCTGCGAATTCTTCCTGTGCCAGCTCAAAGCCCCACTTGCGGAATGCCCCTTCTGTATATTTCATGATATTGCCTTTATGAACCAGGGTAACAGATGGAAGCCCTTTTTTGATTGCATACGAGATAGCGCGACGCACGAGCCTCTTGGTCCCAGCCGGACTGATAGGTTTTAAGCCGATCCCGGCGAGGGGGGGAAGAGAGACCTTGAAATTTTCAAAAAGGAACCGCGCAAGCTTCTCAGCCTCCTCAGATCCCGATTCCCATTCAATTCCGGCATAGACGTCCTCCGTATTTTCTCTGAATATGATCATGTCGACCCTTTCAGGATGACGGGCCGGCGATGGAAGGCCTGAAAAATATCTAACAGGACGAATGCATGCGTAGAGATCCAGACGCTGCCGGAGCGCAACGTTGAGGCTCCTTATCCCGCTCCCTACTGGGGTGGTGAGCGGACCTTTTATGGCGATCACACTCTTTTCGATAAGATCGATGGTCTCCTTAGGCAGCGGATTGCCGGCCTCCCTGGCCGCCCTTTCACCCGCGAGAAGTTCGATCCAATGAATCTTTCTTGTTCCGGAATATGCTTTTTGTACAGCGGCTTCGAATACCTGCCTTGCTGCAGCCCAAATATCCGGACCCGTTCCGTCGCCTTCTATGAAACCGACGTTTGGATTAGTTGGAACGTCTATTCCTCCCTGGGCATCCATGGTGATCCATTTGCCTTCGAGTCCCGCTTCTTTCACGCAGCTCCCTTTCACTTCCTGAAGGCCAGAAGCACCCACTCTCCCGCCTGTTTCGTAACAGTCCATTTCAGGCCCTTTCTTTCATATTCGGCGCAAACTTCGTCGGCCTGCTCGGAAAGAATCCCGCTCAACGCCAACAACCCATTATTGCGCACTTTCACCGAGATCGATTCCGACATTCTGACAAGAGGCTTGGACTCTATATTGGAAATTACGACATCAAAAAAACCGTTTTCCACTTCCGGTGTCGCACAGAAGAGCGCGATTTTATCAGACAGCCCATTCAGAATGACGTTTTCTTTCGCCACCTCGATAGCTTCCGGATCGTTGTCGATTCCAACGACCATACGGAACCCGAGCATCGCCGCGCCGATCGCGAGTATCCCCGAGCCTGTTCCCACATCGAGCAGGGACATCCGATCCGGGCCCAGGCAACTTTCAAGCCATTCAAGACAAAGACGGGTGGTCTCATGGTGGCCGGTCCCGAATGCTCGCCCCGGGTCTATTCGAATGATCAGACGCTCCGATTCGGAAGGGATTTTCCTCCATGTGGGAGTGACGAGGAACCGGGCGCCTACCCGTAACGGCTTGAAATGCTGCTTCCACGTGCGCGACCAGTCTTCATCCGGTATCTCGGAAAAACCAATATTGATCGGAGCCTCTTCAGACGACGCAGCGGCCGAATCGACGATCCGTCTCAGGCGCTCCCTTTCGGCTGCGAACCTGACTGAATCCAGATAAAAGCGAATGCCTCCCGGAATATATTCCACGCTTACTCCGAAAGCCTCGGCAAATTCGACGGCAAGTATATCGGCTGTCAGATCTCCGCACGTTACATCTATCGATGTCCAGTTTTTCTCCAATAACAGCTCCGATTATTCCGGCGGCGCAACCGCCACGCACTTGACCTCTACCATGACGCCTTTGGGAAGCCCCTTGACCTCGATAACGGCCCTCGCAGGCTTGTGGGCCGAAAAATATTTTTCATAGATCTCATTAAAAGCCGCAAACTCACTAATATCGGTTATGAAGACATCGACTGCAACAACTTTATCCAGCCCGCTCCCGGAGGCGATCAGAATCTGATTGAGGTTCTCCAGTGACTGGCGGGCCTGGTCCGAGAAGCCTGCGCCTGCTATCTCCCCGCTTTCAGGGACTATGGGGATCTGGCCGCTCACGAAAATAAAACCGTTGGCGCGGATCGCTTGCGAGTAAGGACCAATGGCCGCAGGGGCATTCGCAGTTTGTATAACTTCCACACTCATCGCTTCCTCCTTTTTCATTTCCAACAGGGTCTTTTATTAATAGCTTAAAGTAATGCTGCTGCTTATATAAAACAATTTGGAGTGGAGAACATATGAAGCAAATCGTTCTTGGCGTCGATGGGATGAGTCTGGAAGATCTGGAAACGATCGCAAGGCACGATGCAAAAGTGCGCCTGGCGAAGGAATCCGAGCAGCGAATCGTAAAATCGCGTGCTCTTGTCGATAGATGGCTTAGTGAGGGAAGGGTAATCTACGGAGTGACGACGGGGTTCGGGGCGCTCAGCGATGTGAAGATCGGGGCAGAGGATGCCGGTTTATTGCAGCAAAATATCCTTCTAAGTCATTCAGCCGGGGTGGGAGACGAACTTGACGCCTCTGAAGTTCGTGCGATGATGGCGTTGCGTATAAAGGACCTGGCAAGGGGGCACTCAGGCATCAGGCTTGTGACCGTTCAACGATTGATCGAGCTGCTGAATCGCGGGGTAGTGCCGGCAATTCCTGAAAAGGGTTCCGTGGGCGCATGCGGAGACTTGGCGCCCCTTGCGCACATGTGCCTTCCTTTGATTGGTCTTGGCGAAGTTTCTTACAGGGGCGAAAGAATGTCCGGGGCCCGGGCCCTCTCCCGATGCGGCCTGGAGCCTCTGCAGCTCGAAGCTGCAGAAGGACTGGCCCTGGTTAATGGAACGCAGATGTCAACCGCCATCGGGGGCCTCGCTGCATATTATGCCGTGGAGCTTTGCAAACTGGCTGACATTGCCGCTGCCATGAGTCTGGAAGTGCTTCTGGGATCGAGGGTCCAGTTCGACCCCAGGATTCATGAGGTGCGCCCTCACCCGGGTCAGGCCGCTTCTGCCGGCAATATGCGCCGTATTATCCGGGATTCCGAGATAATATCTTCACACAAGGACTGCGGCCGCGTACAGGACGCCTACACCCTCAGGTGTTCTCCCCAAGTCCACGGAGCAAGCAAGGAGGCTGTTGCCTACGCGGGAAGAGTACTTGAAATCGAGATGAACTCTTCGACCAATAATCCTCTCATTTTCGCCGATTCTGAAGAATTTGTGCTCGGAGGAAACTTCCACGGGCAGCCGGTCGGGGTTGCGCTGGACTTTCTTGCCCTGGCTGCGGCGAGTCTTGCGAACATCTCCGAAAGACGCATCGAGCGGCTTGTAAATCCTCAACTGAGCGGTCTTCCGGCCTTCCTTGTCGGCGAAGGAGGGCTCAATTCGGGTTTCATGATAGCCCAATATACCGCTGCATCTCTTGTCTCTGAAAACAAGGTGCTTGCACATCCTGCAAGCGTTGATTCCATCCCGACTTCCGCAAACAGAGAAGACATAGTCCCCATGAGTGCTATTTCCGCCCGCAAATGCAGGGATATTGTGAAAAACGTCCAATACGTCATCGCCATTGAACTGCTGTGCGGCGCTCAGGCACTGGATCTTTTCACGAACCTCAAGCCGGGGGCTGGAACCCTTGCCGCCTACAATACAATTCGCAGCAAGGTCCCGCACCTGGATAAAGACCGCATCCTCTCCAGCGACATTAACACCATAGTAAGCCTCATGAAGCGCGGAGAACTACTCAAAGCTGTTGAAGCAGAGGCGGGGGAGATGGTTTGATACAGAGTTGAGGGTTGGTCGGTCTTGGTTATTTGGCGTTCAATTTTTTCGATTTTTTGCCGAATTAATTACTTGAGCAGAAAGAACTGGTGTGAGGATTCGATTCAGCAGGCGTGGTTATAGATTCTCGGGGGAATGAATGGAACCGCTTCAATCTTTATCTGAAGCAGTAATTGCAATATTGAAGGACTTCTTCGCAAAAAAACTGCAATTAACTCCCGCAGCTCTCAGGGAGGCTTTTGCAACCAGCGAGGAAATTAATTCCCTGCTGGCTCCCGATGTTAATGCACCTCGATGGGCGCGATGGCGAAAGGCTCCCTCGCCCGACGAGGAACTGTCTCGGGTCTCGCTGGGAAAACCGGAGACTTCCAGGGGAGAGGAATCGGAGTCGCTATCGAAACTTAGGGACACGATGCTGAATATAGTCGACAGTCTTGAACCGATGACAAGCGGAGGCAATAAAAAGCTATATAGCGAGTTGCGGAAGAAAGCAGATGAGAGTGAATCGCTTTTGCCTTTAATCCAACTCGGAGAACAGGTTGGAACAATGATCGGCGAATTAGTCGACAGTGTTAGTGAGAGAATGGGTTTTTCGAATGATTTCTTGTTCGAGCTTAGTAAAGATTTATGCCAGATGGAGGAGCAATTATCATCTTATAAAGACTTCAACAGAGAGATCCATCAAAGTAATGATGAGTTTAATAGCGATCTACTGTCTACTGCAGCCGATATAAATCATGCAATCGATTCGGTCAATAGTCCACAACATATTCGTACCTTTATCGCTTCGAAGCTGAACGTGATTTCGAAAGCAATTGATGAAAAGCGCCAGGCAGATGATGACAGACTAAGGAAAGCAGATGCAAAGATAGCGGAACTTCAAAATAACCTGATGACTTATGAGAAGGAGATTCAACAAGTAAGGGAACACTCGGAATCTCTGGAGAAAGAAGTATTACTTGATGATTTGACACACATAAATAATAGACGTTCTTATGATATACAGATAAGAAAATGTCTTAGGCTTTATAAGAGCAATAAAGATCCGTTCAGTCTCATACTGATCGACATCGATCATTTCAAAAAGATAAACGATAGTTACGGACATAAGGCAGGAGATAAGTGCCTGAAAGAAGTCACAAATATCATAAAATCCTCTTTGCGTCAGTCGGACTTTTTCGCCCGCTACGGGGGGGAAGAGCTGATAGCCATTCTTCATAAATGTGATGCAGTAAGCGCACAGACTGTTGCCGAGAAGATTCGGGGCCGTATTGAACGAGCCCATTTCTACTACCAGGATGAGCCAATACCTGTCACTATCAGCCTGGGGGTTACCGAGGTCGTACCTTCAGACGAAGAAGCGGAAGCTCCTTTCATCAGGGTCGATGAAGCAATGTACAGGGCAAAGAAGCAAGGACGGAACAGGGTGCATGTGATCACTGATATGTTGCACTGCGAAATGTCCGGCAGGAAACGAACAGAGTAATTGCATCCCGGGGAACACCGCGCGTTCTCACCGAAGAAGTATTCGAGAGAAACTTAAAGAGTGCAGTCTACTTCTGATATTATAGATACACTTTGACTAGCCGGCCGAACAAATCGTAGGGTAGATATTGCCTTGAAGTAGCCATAAGTAATTAATGCTTGACTTTCTTCAATTGCTGCTGTAGGGACTTATAAATTAGGGGAGCGCTTGTCTCGATCCTTGTGGGATGCGGCTTGGATCGGACTGGAAGAGGCGGAGTTTTGCAAGGGTTGCTCGACGAAACTGCAAGCGATGGGAACAGAACCAGGGAAGGAAAGGAATTATGGAGATGTCGGAAGGCCGCGTGAAATGGTTCAACGACAAGAAGGGCTACGGTTTCATTGAAACTAAGGATCAGGGAGACGTTTTTGTCCACTACAGCGCCATTGCGTCCGAAGGATTTCGCTCTTTGAGTGAGGGAGATCGCGTAAGTTTCGACGTAGAACGTGGACCAAAAGGACCGCAGGCGGTTAACGTCAAGAAACTAGTTTAACTAAATTTTTTTCACGTACTGCCTCCGAAAGACGGAGAGGAATCGGGGCCTCTGCGTCGAGTGTCGGTTAAGCAGCCAGAACGAGGGCCGGGATTTTCACGGCCCTTTTACTTTGATATCTATTCCAATTCGAAAGGAGAGGCAAGATCATCCTGTTTCCCAAGTTCGAAACAGACGCAATTCCAGTGAGGGGCCTTGCGGAGCTTTCGACAGCTTTCGAGCACCAGGTCGGGGTGATTGTTGGTCTCGCTCATGTGGGCAAAGATCACGCAGCGAAGCTGTTCATGATGGACAGTTTCAAGGAGGTTGCAGGCGTCTTCATTTGACAGGTGACCGTGGGCGCTCTTTATTCGCTGCTTTAGAAACCAGGGATATGGGCCATCCAACAGTTTGTTCACATCGTGGTTGGCCTCCAGGACCAGGCCATGACATCCTTTTAGTTTGACCTTAACCAGGTTGGTGGCGATTCCAAGGTCCGTACATATCCCGAGGCGCATCCCGTCGTTTTCGATTATGAAGCCGGCCGGCTCACCGGCATCATGTGAAATGGCAAAAGGGTCAATAGTAAGATCGCCGATTCGAAAGCTTCTTCCGGTAGCAAAGACTGTAAATGAAGCGCAATGGCCCATGTTTGGCGGCAGGTTTTCCAGTGTTCCCTTTGTCATGTAGACCGGCAGGTCGAACTTTCTGCTCAATGTCCCCGCCGCACTGACGTGATCGCTGTGTTCATGGGAGATAAGGAGCGCATCGAGGCTCTTTGCTTCTGCCCGCGTTTTTCCGAGGCGCGCCACCAATTCTTTGCAGGTGGTTCCTGCATCGACAAGGATCCGCGTCTTGGCGCTGCACACCAGGATCGCGTTCCCCCGGGAGCCGCTCGCAAGCACCTGGAAAAACAGAGACATCAGGCCTATCCTTGCCTTAGAATACTTTCCGGTTTTTCAGATTCGGTTTCCACAGGCCCATAGAGCATTGCGGCCATTTTGTCCGGACTGTAAATGTCCTGGAACCACGCCTGTATATCTTCAGAGGTAACTGTGTTTATTTTTTGTTCCACTTCATCGAAAGGAACGTAGCGCTCGAACAAAAACTCATTTTTGGCGAGTCTGTTCATACGATAGTCGTTGCTTTCAGCGTTAATGTACATGTTGCCCTTGATATATTCTTTAGCCGAGTTTAATTCGGCCTCCGAAATGGGCTTTTGAGCAAGAGTCGAGAGTTGCTCGTTAATGAGCGCTAAAACGGGCTCCACGTTTTCCGGAGAAATGCCCGCGTATACGCCGAGCATTCCGGAATCCTCATGGCTGTGAGAAAATGAGTAGACCGAATAGGCAAGTCCGCGTTTTTCCCTGATTTCCTGGAAGAGGCGGCTGCTCATGCTGCTGCCCAGTATGACATTCAGCAGATGCGAGGCGAACCGTTTTTGATCGTTCTGTGAAGTACCCCGCATGCCAATTACCAAATGGACCTGCTCGAGGTCCTTTCTTATTACTCTGGAGAAAAAATTACAATCAGGAGCAAAACGCTCGGGTACTCGGCTCGAGTGGTTGAGCATTTCCATGGGGCGCGCGATAAGGTCGACAAACTTCTGATGTTCGAGATTCCCGGCAGCCGATATCACTATTCTTTCCGGGTTGAAGCGACTGGCAATATAGTCGAGCAATTCCTTCCGACCGGTCTTCTCTACGGTTTCGACCGTACCATAGATAGGCAATCCAAGCGGGTTTTGCTTCCAGAAATCCTCCTGAAAAAGCACATGGATGAACTCATCGGGCGTGTCCTCCACCATCCGGATCTCCTGAACGATCACGTTCTGCTCGCGTTCTATTTCGGCCGGGTCAAACACCGACTGGAGAAACAGGTCCGAAAGCAGATCGGTCAACAGAGGAAGATGTGTGGCAAGGACTTTGGCATGAAAACACACATGCTCCTTCGATGTGAAGGCATTGGCGAAGCCGCCGACGGAGTCGAATTCCTTGGCGATGTCTAAAGCGCTTCGGCGCTTTGTGCCCTTGAAGAGCATATGCTCGATGAAATGAGTGATACCTCGCTCGATGGGATTTTCATCGCGAGAGCCTATACTTACCCAGATTCCAGTCGAAACCGAATGGGCGAAAGGGATTTTTTCGGTCACTACTCTGATCCCATTGCGGAGAACCGTTTTCTGGTACAATTTTCCTCCTTGCAAACGATTACAGCGTCAAAACTCTGCCGACTCGAAACATGGTTAGTACGCTTTGAATGGTTTCTGGATGCCCCACGAGGACAAGCTTCTCCCTCAACTCCCCCCCACCTCAGTCTCTCTTTAAACGCCAAAGGGACGAAGAATCAGTTCGATTCTTTCTCTTCCGGGGGCAGGGCGGCTTTTCGGCTGAGCCGAATTCGACCGTCCTTGTCTATGTCGATCACTTTAACCAGAACTTCATCACCTTCATTTACAACGTCTGTTACCTTCTTCACCCGCCTGTGCTCGAGTTGCGAGATATGGATCAGGCCCTCAGTATTGGGCAGAATTTCTGCAAATGCGCCGAAGTCCGTCACTCGAACTATTTTGGACATATAGAGCTGGCCAATTTCCGGCTCCGCAGTGATATTCCTGATCCTCTCGATTGCTTTATCGCACGCTTCGGCATCAGGGCTCATTACAACGACTCGGCCACTGTCGTCAATGTCGATTTTGGCGCCCGTTTCCGCGACAATGGCTCGGATCACCTTGCCTCCCGGGCCGATAACCTCGCGGATTTTATCGGGATTGATTTGAATAGTGACGACCCTGGGAGCATAAGGTGAGAGCTGGGTCCTGGGGGCCACTATGGAGTCCTTCATTTTTTCCAGGATATGAAGCCGGCCGGCCTTGGCCTGATCGAGAGCTTTTTTCAATATTTCCCGGTTGACCCCGGATATTTTTACGTCCATCTGGAAGGCCGTAACGCCCCTGGCGCTGCCCGTCACTTTGAAATCCATGTCCCCAAGATGGTCCTCATCTCCCAGGATGTCTGAAAGAACTATGAATTCATCGCCTTCCTTGACAAGCCCCATGGCTATGCCGGCCACCGGATCGGTAACAGGAACTCCTGCATCCATAAGGGCGAGAGAAGCCCCGCAAACCGTAGCCATCGAACTTGAACCGTTCGATTCCAGCACCTCCGAGACCACCCGGATAGTGTAGGGGAATTCACCGTTTTTGGGCAAAGATGGTTTTATGGCACGTTCTGCCAGAGCTCCATGACCGATTTCCCGGCGTCCCGGTCCTCTAAGGGGCCTCACCTCGCCGACTGAAAAAGGCGGAAAGTTGTAATGGAGCATAAATGACTTGAAAGTCTCGCCCGCAAGGGCATCGATTTTTTGTTCGTCAGAGGATGAACCGAGAGTGACGACGGCGATCACCTGTGTCTCGCCGCGGGTAAAAAGAGCTGAGCCATGAGTGCGCGGCAGTTTTCCGACCTCGATGGAAATGGGGCGCACCCGGTCAAAACTTCGCCCGTCGATCCTGTGGCGCTGCTCGACCATCATGGCGCGAACTACCTTCTTCTCGAGCTCCTCAAGGGTAGCCTCGATCTCTTTCTCCCTGCCCTCGTACTCGGCAGCCAGTTCTTCCTTTACTCGATTTTTCAGTTCTTTTTTGCGATCGCGCCTGGCCAGCTTGTCTGCAACCGTCATCACTTCCCGCATTCCCGTAAGCGCGAGGCCGGAAATTCTGTCGACAAGGGCTTGATCGATCACCACTTCAGGGGGAGCTTCTTTTGTGTTTGCTACGAGCTTCTGCAATTCGTCCTGGGCATTGACTATGGGAACAATAGCCTGGTGAGCGAACATAATTGCATCGGCAATGTCTTCTTCAGACACAAATTCGGCCCCGCCCTCAACCATTACGACTGCATCTCGACTCCCGGCCACAACGATATTCAAGTCGCTTTCAGTAAGCTGGCCGGCGGAAGGATTTATTATGAACTCGCCCTTTACCCGGCCCACACGCACTGCGGCAACAGGCCCTCCAAAAGGAATGGACGAAACGTGCAAAGCGGCTGAAGCACCGGTAAGGGCTACGACGTCAGGTTCATTTTCCATGTCCACTGACACGACTGTGGCGATAACCTGGGTTTCGAACGCCCATTTTTTGGGGAAAAGGGGACGGATGGGGCGGTCGATCAAGCGGGAAGTCAAAGTCTCCTTCTCGCTCGGCCGGCCGATTTCCCTTCTGAAAAAGCCTCCCGGGATGCGACCTGCCGCGTAGCTCATTTCATGATAATCCACCGAGAGCGGGACAAAATCGATCCCTTCCCTTACCCGGTCTTCCTTCGTAGCAGTGACTATTACCACCGTGTCGCCGTATCTCATCAGAACGGAGCCGCCGGCCTGCCTGGCCACCTCTCCGGTCTCGAATCTAAGAGGTCGTCCACCGACCTCGACTTGGATTGTATGTTTCATCTATTTTCCTTCTATTTAAATATATTTGCTCCGCGCTCGATTGAGAAGCGGGCATCCGGCACAAAACACAGAAGCTATCGGCGCAGTCCGAGCCGTTCGATTACCGTGTTGTAGCGCTCGATGTTCTTCCGCTTCAGGTAATTGAGAAGCTGCCGGCGCTGTCCTACCAGTTTCAAAAGCCCCCTGCGCGAATGGTGATCTTTTTTATGGCTTTTGAAGTGCTGGGTCAAGTAAGTGATTCTTTCACTGAGAAGAGCGATCTGCACCTCGGGCGAGCCGGTATCGGACGGGTGCACTCTAAAGTCATCAATAATTGTCTTCTTCTTTTCTGGGGTCATTACCACGGCTGTTTTCCTCCTTAACGCTTAGTCATAATTAACAATTTTTGGACAGGATTAACAGGATCGGCAAAATGAAGATTATTCCATTCGCCCAATCCTGCGATTTCTTCTTCCTTTCCGGTTTTTCAATTCGCCTTTTATCCCGATTACTCGTTCTTCTCAGAATGGGAATACCCGCAGACGGCGTAACCCGTTCGCAGCGGAATTCGGCCACCACAATGCAGCCAGCCGGTTCGTGCCTGTCACGATCCGCACGGCCTCAGACCATGTGCAAAAGCTTTCTCTCTTCTCTTCTTCCCATTCCGGATGGAGCTGTCCGTTTCTCAACCGCCCAAGATACTGCTGTTCCTCCATCGAGGCCGACGGCAGATGCGAAAGAGCATCATTGAGGGGGATTATTCCCGATGCCGCCGATGCGGCCGAAGTCTGCTCATTCATACGGACTGCGCGATCAAGGGCAAAAAGCCCTACGCTCGTCCTTCTCAATGCCGACAGATGCGCCCCGCTTCCCAACTTTTGTCCTATGTCGGAGGCAAGCTGCCTGATGTAAGTGCCTTTCGAACAGCAGACCTCGATCATAGCCTCCGGCCACCTGAAAGATTTCAGAACAACTGAGTGAAGGCATATTTCACGCTCGGGCCGCTCCACCTCTATCCCCTTGCGGCTGAGTTCATAGAGCCGGCGACCGCCGACTCTTACAGCCGAAAACTTGGGGACTGTCTGCAGGCATACACCTGAAAAAGTTTGCAAAACTTCAATCAAGTCGCTTTCGGAAAATGTGAGATCACTTTGGCCGATCACGTTACCGGTTCTGTCCAGGGTGTCGGTTTCCAAACCGAAGCGCAGGGTCGATTGGTAGACCTTGCTAAGACTGGCGATCTGGTCGGCTGCCCGGGTAGCCTCATTGAGACACAGTACCAGCACCCCGGTCGCAAAGGGGTCCAGAGTCCCCGTGTGACCGATCTTATCGGGCTTGAGCAGCTTCTTTATTTTGGCCGCCGCTTTGGCCGAAGTTATCCCCTCGGGCTTATCCAAAACGAGAACACCGCCTTGCTCCTCTGTTATGGCACGGTCCAAAAAGCAGTACTCCTTCAAGCTCGGTTTATGTAACCTATAGCCTCACCGACAAACATCGACCGGACCGATTGAATGGTCCCGGCTATCCTGCAGGCGGCCGCCTGCCTGTGTCCCCCTCCTCCATGCCGCTGCGCAAGTCTGGCTACGTCTATGCCGCTCCGGGACCGCATGCTTATGTGAATCAAACCCCCATCGATTTCACGGAACAGGATTGCCAGATCGGCGGATTTGACCGAACGCAGGTGATTTATGAACACTTCGCTATCCATGTAGGAAGAGGAGGAATCTGGAAGCATGGAACGTCTCAGCTCAGCGGCCACGATCCTGGAGCCGTCATAGAGCTCCATGGTGCTCAGCACTTCTGCAAGCAGCTTCAGCTTCTCGGGGGTGGCTGACTCATAGACCTGGGCCGCTATATAAGCGGGATCGGCCCCCATCTGTACCAGAACTGAAACCATTTCGAAAACGCGCCTGTTCGTATTCGAATGCCTGAACGAACCGGTGTCGGTTAAAATCCCCGTATAGAGCGCCGTTGACAGGTCCGCGTCCGGCGCCAGAGATAAACTCATGCAAAGATCGAACAGCATTTCGCAGGTGCTGCTCGCTGAAGGCTCTACCCAGTATATGTCCCCGAAAGTCTTATTGGGAATATGATGATCGATATTTATCAGCAGTGGGACCTTCGACTTGATGAACTCCATGAGGTCAGCGCCCACTCTTTCGAAATCACCGCAGTCAACAAGAATTGCCGCATCATATTCGACCGCTCCAAACGGCTTGTTCCGGATCTGTTGCGCTTGCGGCAAAAATTCGAACTCAGGCGGACACCGGTCCTTGTCATATACATCGACATTCTTCCCCAGGCGCTCGAGGATGAGCTTCATTCCAAGAAGCGCCCCTATCGCATCTCCATCCGGATGAACGTGGGCGGCAACCATGAATCGCCGGTTGCTTCGAACAGCCGAAATGATTTGCTGAATTTTCGAAGTTTTTTGCTCACTCATCCTTCTGAAGTTCTTTCAATAGCCTTTCTATTTTGTCGCCGTATTCGAAAGAAGTATCGTACGTGAATTCAAGCTGGGGAATAGATCTAAGTTTCAAATTCCGACCCAGTTCCTGACGTATGAATCCCTTTGCCTTCTCCAGCCCCGTGGCGGCATTCTTTTTCGCAACTTCCCCTGCGCCGCCGCCCATGACGCAAAAGAAAACCCTTGCATGTTTGAGATCTCCCGAAACTTCAACTCCGCTTATGGTTATATTTGCCGCCCTGGGGTCTTTCACGCGCCGGAAAACCAGTTCGGCTATCTCCTTGTGGAGCAGGTCGGCTACTCTGTCACTTCGTTTATATTCCACTTGCGGGTCAACTCCTGCAACTGCTCCCTCAAACACTTTGCGGAAACTCGACTGCGAGGTCGGGATATGTCTCCACGATGACTAAATGTTTATCAACTCTATTTCGCGGCTGACCAGTTCGGCCAGGCCAAGCGAATCCATAAAATCGATTATTCTGTCCAGAAGCGAATTCAATACACGTCCATCGTTACCAATTACGGCGACGCCAATGGAAGCCTTTTGGTAAACATCCTGGTCGGCAACTTCGGCAACCGTCACGTTAAAACGGCTCCGGCTCTTTTCCACCAGACTTTTGACCACCCTCCGCTTATCTTTGAGCGAACGGATTTCGTAAAGTCTGAAGCACACGAGAGCCACACCCACTGTCATTATCCAGTCTCCGGTCGCCGGTCTTAAACACTGGACAGTGGCCAGTCGCCAGGATCGACAAGGGAACGAGTATGTATTGGACGCGAGCAGGGTTTCCATTCGATCTTTAAAGCTTTTTCTGACCACTCAAGACTGATGACTGACGACTGTTTTCCTACGAACCGGCTCTGCGCTCCTGTTCAGGTTCATACACCTGTTTTATTTCCTGAATCTCGTAGGCCTCGAGGATGTCTCTTTCCTTGACATCGTTGAAGTTCTCGATCCCGATGCCGCATTCGAATCCAGCCTTGACTTCCTTGACGTCATCCTTGAAGCGCCTCAGAGAACTTATCTTTCCGTCGTATACGATTACGTTGTCGCGAAGGACCCTTGCCCTCGCGTTTCTTTCCACTCGGCCGTCGAGCACCGAGCAGCCTGCGATCATCCCCATCTTTGGAACATGGAAAGTTTGTCTCACTTCCGCCCTGCCAATCACGTTCTCTTTGTAAATTGGCTTGAGCATTCCGACTATGGCGCTCCTGATATCATCGAGGAGCTGGTAGATGACATCGTAGTAACGAATGTCCACCGATTCCTGCTCGGCCAATTCCTGCACCTTCGCATCCGACCGGACATTGAAGCCGATCACGATTGCATTTGATGCTGATGCCAGCATGACATCGGTCTCGGTGATCCCGCCCGTACTGCTGTGAATTATGTTGACCTTGACCTCGGAGGTCGAAAGCTTGACCAGCGAATCGACGATTGCCTCCAAAGAACCATGGACGTCGGTCTTGACGATGAGTTTGAGTTCCTTGACTTCGCCTTCCTGGATCTGACTGAACAGGTTTTCGAGGGTAACCTTGCTCGAGCGGGAAAGTTCCTTTTCTCTGAGCTTGAGGAGCCTATGCTCGGCGACCGCTTTTGCCTGCTTCTCATCGGCCAGAACGATAAAATCGTCACCCGCGTTGGGCACCCCGGAGAACCCGAGGACTTCAACCGGGATGGATGGTGGGGCCGCGTCTATTTTGTTCCCGCGTCCATCGAACATATTGCGGACACGCCCCGAATATATTCCGCAGACATAAACGTCACCGGCCCTGAGCGTGCCGTCCTGAACCAGGACCGTGGCAACCGGCCCGCGGCCTTTATCCAGTTTGGCCTCAATGACCCTGCCACGCGCCATCTTGTCCGGGTTGGCCTTGAGTTCAAGCAGCTCGGCTTGCAGAAGCACCATTTCGAGGAGTTCCTCGATGCCGGTCCGCTTCTTGGCCGATATTTCAACCATCGTGGTAGGCCCACCCCATTCTTCGGGTACGAGTCCCTGGTCGGAGAGTTCACGCTTGACTCTTTCGACGTTGGCGTTGGGCTTGTCGATTTTGTTTATGGCGACAATGATCGGGACCTCGGCGGCCTTGGCGTGATTTATGGCTTCAATGGTCTGCTGCATGACGCCGTCGTCGGCCGCAACCACCAGGATGACCGTATCGGTAACTTTGGCACCCCTTGCCCGCATCGATGTGAATGCCTCATGGCCAGGGGTATCCAGAAATACGATATCACCCTTATCCAGCCTTACGTGGTAGGCGCCTATGTGCTGAGTTATGCCTCCGGCCTCACCTTCAATGACTTTTGTATCCCGGATCGCATCGAGCAATGAGGTCTTACCATGGTCGACGTGGCCCATGACGGTGACGACCGGCGGTCTCAGAACCAGTTCTTCAGCGCGGTCCTCTTTCTTCTGGAGCACTTCATCTTCTTCGAAGGCGGTCTTTTCCACTTCAAATTCAAAATCGGAGGCCACAAGCGCCGCCGTATCGTAGTCGAGGGCCTGATTTATGTTTACCTGGAGCCCAAGGACCATCAGTTTCTTTATTACCTCCCCCGCTTTCATGCCCATCTGCTTGGCAAGATTTGCAACTGTAATTGCCTCATCTATCTTTATGCGCTTCTTGCCGACCTTCTGGGTGACAGGCTCCAGTTTAGGGGCCTCCTTTAAAGCCTGCCTGCCTGCTCTGGCCCGACCCCGGTCATCCTGGGCCGCGAGCTCCTTTTTCGTATAGAGATCTTCTTTCTGGAAGACTTCCTTTCGTCGGCCCGTCTTGGCCTTTTCCTGCTCGTCGATTTTGCGGCGCTTCTGGTCTCTTAAGGCAGGATCGATAATTTCTGTCCCCCTGGCCATAAACCGAGCGGCCAGTTCGGTGAGATCCGGCTCCTGCTCCTCTTCCCCTTCCTCGGCCATCATTTCCGGAAGCTTGATGATCCTCGCCGGTTCCTCCTTTTTCGCTTTCTTGCGTCTTCTCTTCTTACCTCTTTTCCTTCCTCTTTCTTCTTCGTCTTCCTCATCCTCGGCGACCGTGGCCCCTTTTGGCAAGGCGGCTTTGGGAACCATTTGCTCCAGGACGACGGGTTCAGCCTGCGGCGGGACGACAGTTTTAACCACAGGTTGAGGCGGCTCCAGGGAAACGGACGGCTGTGCCTTCTCCGCTATCGTGGGCGTGGGGGCGATGTGCTTTGGTTCTTCCTTCGGTGGCGCCGCTCTGATGATCCTTGCCGCCTCGTGTTTCCGTTCGGGATGTAGAGCAGGTTTTACCTTACCGGGGGCTTCTTTTAACTCGGGTGCAGCGGTCTCCCGAAGATCGATCTCGGAGGGGGTTTCCGATGACCGGTCGGGGGCGCCTGGCTGGGTGTCAACTGGGACCGGGACCTCGACAGGCGGTACTTCCAGGCTCTCCATGGCGATTTGAGCCGGCTCTTCTTCTGCGGCGGGCGCCTGGGGTGCTTCAGACTCCGGCTGCATTTCAATTCTTTTGCGTCTTCGAATCACTTCCCGGCCGATGCGCTTCTCTTCCACCTTTTCGGACCCGGTTTTCACCTCCGAAAACTGCTGCCTTATCTTGAGTACTGCGCTGTCGGTCAGCGTACTCATGTGATTTTTGACCTGAAAGCCCAGTTTCTCGATTCGGTCAATGAGGTCTTTGTTGTCAATGTTCAACTCTTTTGCGAGTTCATGCACCCTCAATCTCGACGTCATGAAACCTTCCCCCTTTGAAACACTTTCTTCTATATTCATTTGACCTTCCACCCGATATGGATCGGTAATAGCATTAAATTCATTTCCTCACGTTAAATCCAGCACCACACAGAGCTGTTTGACCCTGTTGCGGAACGCCCGCTGGACTCGCTTGTCGAGACGCAATCCAGACAGACACTGCGGGCATGAATACCCGCCCCGGCCTTTCATTTTGCCCGGAACGTCGATCGAAACAATGCCGCTCTCCGGGTCCAGACCAAGGCGCAACAGCTCGCCTTTCGGCTTCTTGCGCCTGCACACGAGGCATGTGCGTACCGCTATGTGACCGTGCTTCGACAGTCGGGTTCATCCTTCCTGGAGATGGTCGGAATCGGCCTGTATCTCCTGCTGACCTTGGGCTTCTTCTTCCGGGCCGCCCGGTTCTGCGACTGCCTCTTCGTCCGTCTGGAGCAGCTTCTGGGCCTCCGCCCTCATAATCTCCAGGGTCGAAGCGGATAAACGAGTCACGTCTTCCAACTCGACAACTGAGGTTTCCAGAAATTCTTCAAGGGAACCAATCCCCGATTCGTACAGCTTATCGGCTATCTCTGAAGAAAGGCCGGGAATTCGCAGAAGCGCCTGATAGCCGGCCTGTTTCTGCCGTTCGTACCGGCTCTCGCTTTTAACGTCGATTCTCCAGTTTGTGAGCTTGGAGGCCAGGCGTACGTTCTGCCCTCTTTTGCCGATTGCAAGCGAAAGCTGATCGTCCGGCACGATAACTTCCATGCTCCGGTTGGCCTGGTCTACGATAACCTTGGAAATAATGGCCGGAGCAAGCCCGTTTACCACAAACTTGGCAGGGTCCATGTTCCACGGAATAATATCTATTTTCTCCCCGCGCAGTTCCTGGACCACGTTCTGAACTCTGGTCCCCTTCATTCCCACACAGGCCCCGACAGGATCGACGTCGGAATCTTTCGAGATGACGGCGATTTTGGCCCTGGACCCCGGCTCACGCGCTGCACTGATGATACTTACGATACCTTCGCTGATCTCGGGCACTTCCGAATGGAATAACTGAATCAAAAAGTGCGGGTGAGTCCGGCTCAAGACGATTTGAGGGCCCTTGCTGATTTTTTTCACATCCAGAACATACGATCTTATTCGGTCCCCCTGTCGAAACACCTCTCTGGGGATCTGCTCTTTTTGAGGCAGGATGGCTTCAGCCTGCCCGATATTCACCAGAATGGCGCCCTTGTCCACTCTCTGGACAATTCCGTTTACTATCTCGCCCTTGCGGCTCTTGAACTCGTCGTAGACCACTTCGCGTTCGGCATCCTTCATCTTCTGGATGATGACCTGCTTGGCCGATTGCGCCGCAATCCGGCCCAGCGTCTCCGTATCCATCCTGATGCCCAACTCGTCCCCAATCTCACTCTCGCTGTCAAGCTTCAACGCCTCGGACAGAACCACCTGTTTGTCCGGATCGCTTACCTCGTCGACAACCTCTTTGAACTGAAAGGCTTCGATCTCTCCGTATTCTTCATTGAAGGTAACATCGAGATCCAGCTTGGCGCCGAATTTCTTCCTGATGGCCGATTTGATGGCCTCTTCAAGAGTCTGAATCAGGGTCTGGCGGTCAATGCCCTTTTCCCTGCTGACCTGTTCGATCAACCGCTTGAGTTCACTGGCCATAATCGGAAACAACCTCCATATTCAGGATAAATTCTTTATTCCATACCGCAACGTGATTTGCGCTCCATGGATTCAAAATATAAAAGCCGAGCCCTCTCAATTAGGACAATTGGTATCAAATAGTCCCTCATATCGCATTCGAGGGTCACTCCCTCAGGCAAGACGGCCTTCAGTTCACCTTTGAAGTTCCGACGGTTCTGTATCGAAGAACTCGTTCGAACTTCAATTATATCACCGATATGCTTTTGAAAATGCTCCAGTTTCCTAAGAGGACGGTCGATACCGGGCGAGGAAACCTCAAGGTTGTACGAGGTCTGGATCAAGTCGGCGACATCGAGCAGGTCTCCCGCAATACGGCTTACTTCAGCACAATCCTCAACCGTTATTCCCTGGTCCCTGTCAAGATATATACGCAGCACCCACCCAACCGATTCCCGGCGGTATTCGATTTCCAGTATTTCCATCCCCTGGGCCTCAATCACCGGCTCAAGTAAATTCCAAACTTCACCTGTCAGTTCGTTGTCTTCTTTTCTAAGCTGCTGAGCCAATCTATGTCTCTTCCACTCAAGTATGACCGCAAAAAAAAAGCGGGTCTCACAACCCACTTCTTCTAGCAGACCGACAATGTTCAAATTCCAGTTAGGAACTAACTTTAACTCAGAATCCAGAATAGTTGTCATCCACTCATCGAAGCAGGCCTGGACTTCCAAGCCCCCTCAAAAAGGGAAACCCTCCTTTGAAAACGAAGGGGAACTTCTCGACCTGGAGCGGGCGACGGGATTCGAACCCGCGACCCCAAGCTTGGGAAGCTTGTGCTCTACCAACTGAGCTACACCCGCAAGTGAGCCAGAATAAGATATTTTATATGATCCGGATCGCTGCGGTCAAGAAAAATCGCGCCGGAACTCGGTTGCCCCGGACTTTTAGTCGTTTATTCCACCCTGACTTTTACGACAATCTTGCGAATGTGCCGCGCGCCATTCAGATCGCAACCCGGACGATGAATCTCGTTCGGGTAAAGCACCGCAAAATATCCGGGCCTCATTGAAAGTGAGGCGAACTCCAGGGGCGATTCCAGAAAAATGACATCCTTTGTCTCGGAATATTCTTCCAGGGCTTGAAGTGCCCTTGAGATCGAAACATCTAATTTTTCCTCCCCCTCAAGGAGTACTTGCACGTCCGCGTACCTCACGTGAGCCTCAAACCGGCGCTCAGCGGCAGGGGTGGTTTCGTATGAGGAAACCAGCGCATACGACCTTTCCTCGATTTCGTATCTGCCGTCAGAGTTGGAAGGATCAAAAGCAAGGGCGAAGGAAAGGGCATTGAAAAACAGGCTCCCTTTCGGAAAATAGTCCTCAATGTTCTCGACTTTTGCGTAAATCATGGCTTTTCCTCTTCACTTGCTCGACGGAAGGGGGGTGGCGATTTAAGGGGTCGTGCGCTTCCAGGAAAAAACTTGTCAATACAACCCTTTACCTCATTGAGCCATTGCCTTCGCCGATCCGTGGTGCTTGTTACTACTACCCCGAAGGTCCTGCGGTAAAATCCGGTGACGCCGCAAAGGCCAAAAATGCAGTTGCGCCAAATCGTATCGAGGGGATCTCCAAAGACTTCTTTCTCCCGTTCAGCTTCGGTGTTCGACGTATTGAATACTATCACGGTCTCGGCCTTGAGCAATCCTTGAGGTATCCCCTCGCCTGAATCGCCTTCGAGAAACCTGTACGCAATGCCGGCGCGCAGGACTCTATCGACCCAGCCTTTCAGTATGGCGGGGGCTGGCCCCACCAGTTCGGATGAACGATAACAATACCTTGAGCTGCCGCGATTTCACTGCAGTGCCTCATCACAAAGTCCGGCACATGAGCGCTTTCAGGAATTTCAACCCCGGAAAGCAGAGGGTCGAAGTTCTCCCTGTATAAATCATGGAAAACCGTCTCATATCCATTGTACTCGAGCTGTGCAACCGTTGCACGCGCAATGGCGTGGTTGAAACTGCCCTCATCGGGATGGGCAAGGATAACCGATATGCTCATTGTGTGCATGTCCTTCTGAATTAGTTTCGTTGAGCTGCATAATTGTTGCACCATAACACAAATTAGTTCTGCCATGAGGGGGTGATTTTAGCGCGCAAACCGATCTTGGCATGGTGAGGTTTTCTGAACGCAAACTTGATGTGCATATTGCTTGATTGTCCTATAATGCAAAGCTTCGATCTTGGACTTCAGTTGGCATGCAAGTCCATGCGCGGGTTTTGAAGGTCGGAATTCAATGGCGAGGAGGGGCCGATGTCTAAGCGGGGGGCGTCACGAATCACGAATCGCAAATCACGATTCACGACATTCAGCGTCATCATTTGGAGGTGCGCGGCTCTCATCGGGTTTTGCTCGATATTGAGCGTTTTTACGGCCGGGGCGATTTTTGCCGCCGAAAGCGGTCTGGGAGAGGCTCTGAAGATAACCAGAATCACGCCTTCGGGTGAAGATGTCCCGCCGGGAAGGCAGATAGTGTTCGAATTTAACCGCCCCATGGCGCCCCTTGGCAGGATGGAACGAAGCGCTTCGGAAATACCGATTTCCATTGAACCGGTCCTTTCCTGCCAGTGGCGATGGCTTAATTCCTCCAATCTGGCGTGTCAACTCGACGAGCGACACGCGATGGAGCCCGCGACCCGCTACAACATAACGGTCAGGCCGGAGATCAAATCGGAGGACGGCGCAGTCCTTTCAGGGCCGGTCACTCATTCCTTTATTACGAAGCGGCCCAAAGTCAATTTTGCGATATTCGAAAGGTGGCTCTCGCCCGTAAAGCCGCAAGTCAGGGTAGGTTTCGACCAATCTGTCCAGCACGACTCGATCGAAGCGCACGCATTCTTCAAGGCAGAGGGAAGCCAAAGGGTTGGGGTGAAAGTCCTGCCTGACGACCGCTACGCAAAATATGAGAAACCGGGACTCAATTGGGTGCTGATGCCGGCCGGAGACCTTCCGGCGGACAAGGAGGTCCAGCTCGTTGTCGAAGCCGGAATTCAACCTGTTCACGGAAACGAACCGAGCACCGAAAACCGCGCCGTTTTTACCTTCCGCACACTTGGGCAATTCCTTTTAGCTGGTGTGCAGTGCACCGATCTGAGCGGCGTTACATCTATAATTCGTCCTCAATCCGGCGCTTCGAAGAATTTCACTCAAACCAAGTGTAATCCTCAAAATACCATTTCACTGCTATTCACCTCTCCGGTAGCCGGATCGGAACTCAGAGAGAAAGTATCGGTCTTCCCTGGGGAGAGCAAAGCCCGGGCCGACGTCTGGCCCGAATATTATAAAAAATTATCATGGCTCAACTATTTGCCCGAAAAGCAGGGGTATTTCGCCTACGATCTAGGAGAAGAATCGCTCAAACCATTCAGCAAATACCGAATTCACGCTAAAGCCAACAGCCTCAAAGATGAATTTGGAAGGCCCATGGCAAAGCCAATTGACATGGGCTTCGAAACGGACCATTTGACGCCGCAACTGTACCTCTACAAAGACATGTCTGTACTTGAGAAGGGGCTGGATACGGATTTGCCCGTGTTTGCAGCCAACATCGACGGGATCGATCTGCGGTATGAGACGTTTACGGCAACGGAAAAATCTCAGGGAAAAAGTATAGTGATTCCGGGTCCCAGGGTCCGTGACGTCACTGCGGCAATACCGCTCGGAATCAGAAAACTGATTCCTGCGGAATCCGGAGTTCTCACCGGGACGGTTTCGACCCGCCCGCCCATTCATCGAAAGCGGCAGGAACACCAGTCAGGTTGGTTCTTTGCGCAGGTGACTCCCTTCGATGTTCATGTAAAAATAGGGCATTTCAACACATTGGTCTGGGTTACGGACCTTCAGACCGGGGAGCCGGTATCGGGCGTCACAGTGGAAGTCCGAAAGGATTCGCTGAAGGATTTGGGAACTCACCCGGAAGCTCTTTCCACGGCTGAGACCGATTCGAACGGCCTGGCCCAACTCGCAGGGACCTCTGAGACCGATCCCGATCTAAAATTCGCTCAGGGCTACCCCAACTATCCGCACGACAGCGATCAAAAATTCGTCGTGTTTTGCCGCAAAGGAAGTGATGTGGCCCTGGTGCCCGTAATGTATCACTTCCGGGTTGACTCGGAAGGCGCGAACTACCGGTACATCCCCGCAGCGATGCAATTGCAGCATGGCCACATTCATGCCTGGGGCGCCACGGCCCAGGGTATCTATAAGCTCGGCGACACAGTCCAGTACAAAATCTATGTGAGAGACCAGGAAAACCGGCGCTTTATCCTGCCGCCTTCCGCCTCCTACAGCCTCAAAGTCAAGGACCCTGCTTCTAGGATCGTCTACCAGCGCGACAACATTGAACTTTCGGAATTCGGCGCCATGGACGGGGAGTTTCCAATTCCTAAAAACGGCGCGGTCGGCTACTACCAATTCCAGCTCGAATCCAATTTCGCAAAGCTTAGCCTGGAACCGCTCAAGGTGCTGGTAAGCGATTTCACGCCTTCCCCTTTTCGGGTTACTGCGGACCTTAACGGAAAGATTTTTGGAACTGGTGAACCCGTTACTGCTTCGACACAGGCTAAACTCCATTCAGGGGGGCCTTATGGGGGCGCGGAAATCGGCTTGACGGCTGTTGTGGAACCCGATTCCTTTCGGCCCCTGGAGCCTTTAGCGCAAGGTTTTCAGTTCGATGCCGTCGAAAAGAGCGATGAGGAGCAGTTCGGAGAAGTCAGGCCACAAGTCCAGACCGTATTTCAAACTAAAGGCAAACTGGACAATAACGGCAACTTCGAAACTCAGTTTGTTGTTCCCGAACTTCCCGTTTACTACGGGCGGCTCACCGTAGAGAGTTCGGTAAAAGACGATCGGGGTAAATCCGTAGCCGGCCGTACCACAGCGGCCTGCTTTGGGCGCGAGCGTTTCGTCGGCCTGAATCAGAAAGATTGGGTCCTCCAGGAAGGAAAACCAGCCAGGGCTGCTTTCATTGTGGCGGACCAGACGGGAAAAACCGTCCCCGGCGCGGAGGTTCGGATCGACATTGAGAAACTTCAGACAAAAGCGGCTCGAGTAAAGGGGGCAGGAGATGCTTTCCCCACGCAATATGAGGAGGAATGGGTCGCCGTGGAGACCATGACCCTTTCGTCGGGCGATGGACCGCAAGACTTCGAGTTCACCCCTAAGTCGTCCGGAACCATGAGGATAGTCGCCGGCGTTTCAGACCCGAAGGGGAATGTGCAAAAGACCAAAATGCGCCGCTGGGTTGCCGGGAAAGGTTTCGTCCTGTGGAAGACGGAGGAAGGAAACCTGCTCAATATCTATCCGGATAAGGAAGAATACCGGGTCGGCGATACGGCGCATATCTTCGTGCAGAACCCGTTTCCGGGCGCAAAGGCCCTGGTTACTGTTGAGCGTTACGGCGTGCTGGACCACTGGGTAAAGATGCTTGAACACAGCGCCGAATTGATCGAGGTACCTGTTCTGCCCGATTATTTGCCCGGATTTTATGTTTCCGTGACGGTGATCTCTCCAAGGGTTGAAAAGCCTCTCGGGCCTGGAGGCGAAGACCTCGGCAAACCTGCCTTTCGCATTGGTTACGCGCAGCTCGAGGTCAAAGACCGGTTTAAAGAGATCGAAGTAAACTGCAAGGCCGATAAAGAGGTTTATAAACCGCGCGAAACGGTGAAACTCCAGTTCGAAGCCCACCCCAAAAACCTTTCGTCTGGCGAGCCTGCTCCACCTGTCGAGCTTGCGGTTGCCGTGCTCGATGAGTCGGTCTTCGACCTCCTGCGCCAGAAAAGGGACGCTTTCGATCCCTATGGAGGTTTTTACAAGCTCGATGACCTGGACCTCGTAAATTACAACCTGCTAATGCAGTTAGTGGGAAGAGAGAAGCTCGAAAAAAAAGGAGCGGTCCCTGCGGCGGCTGCCGGGTTCGATCTGGGCATGCGTTCGGTCTTCAAGTACGTGAGCTACTGGAACCCGTCCATCCGCGTCGATGCGGATGGGAAGGCAAACGTTGAGTTCAAGTTGCCGGATAACCTGACAGGGTGGCGCGTACTGGCAATGGCTGTAACTCCCGGAGATCGCATGGGTTTGGGAGAGGCCGATTTCAAGGTGAATCAACTTACGGAAATAACACCCGTGCTCCCAAACCAGGTCCTGGAAGGAGACAGTTTCTCAGCCGGTTTTTCGGTGATGAACCGGATGGCGGAAAGCCGAAATATTGAAGTGAAAATCACTGCCGAGGGGCAGGTTGCCCCGGCAAAGTCCGGCCAGGGACAAGGCGCAGCCGCCGAAACCGGACAGTCGATAGCGGCGGAGCCGTTTAAGCGCTATACGGTCAGGCTCCCGGTGGAAGCCGCGGGCAAGGGTGAGATAGTCTTCACCGTGCAGGCGGGAGACGATAAGGACAAGGACGGCTTGAAGCATACGTTGAAAGTTCTTCCGCGAATCGACCGAAATGTCGCTGCCGCCTATGGGTCTATCCTTACAGGGGAAGCTTCACAGAAAATCGAATTCCCCGGGAATATGCGTCCGGAATCGGGCCTTCTGAGCGTAGGGTTTTCGCCCTCCGTTCTGGCAGGGCTCGAGGGACCTTTCAACTTCATGAAAGTCTATCCGTTGGAGTGCTGGGAGCAAAAAATAAGCCGGGCGGTCATCGCTGGTGCGGCCGCTTCCCTTGCGCCCTGGTTTTCCAGTTCCTTTTCGTGGCAAAATGCCCCCGAAGAAGCGAAGCGGATACTGGCGACCGCTTCCGAGTTCCAGGCCCCAAACGGCGGAATGGCTTTCTACCTGCCACGCGATGAATACGTAAGCCCATTTCTGAGTGCTTTTACGGCCAAAGCCTTCAACTGGCTGAGAGAGTCCGGCCATGCTCCGCCGGCGCCGGTCGAAGAGAATCTCACAAAATATCTTCTCGATGTTCTTAAACGCGACGAATCTCAGGATGGCTTCTCCGGAAGCGTTCTTTCAAACGTAAGGGCGCTTGCGCTCTCTGCGCTGGCCGACAACGTCAGGATCTCTCGCACAGACCTCGAACGGCATTACATGCACCTTCAGGAGATGAATCTTTTCGGCAAGGCCATGTTCCTGGAAGCTCTCTGCAAGGTGCCCGACACCCTGGAGATGAGAAAAGAGGTGCTCAAAAGCATTCTCGCCCACTCCGACCGGAGCAGCGGGACAATCAGGTTTGCCGAACAGTCCGATTCGGTGCTGTTTTCAATCCTGTCTTCGCCGATCAGGGATAATGCCGCGATCCTCATGGCGTTTCTGGCTTACGGGGCGCAATCGCCCGCGTCTCCCGCCGCGTCGGGCGTTTCTAAAGAAGGGCAGGGGGGATTTGAAGACGATCTCGGCGATATCCCTCAAAGACTTATGGCTGCTATCGCTACGAGCAGAAGAGGCCGGAACCACTGGGCATCAACGCAGGGAAACCTCTTTGCTGCAATGGCGGCTGTTCGTTACAGCAAGGTATTCGAAACGGAAAAGCCGCAGTTGAGCTTTCAGGCGCTCCTCGACCTGCAGCCGCTAGGCCGGGGCAAATTCGACAGCCCTTCGGACAAACCCGTCACGTTCGAATACCGGGCACAAAAGACCGACCTCGGGAAAAAGGCTGAGGTGACGATGCACAAGGACGGGGACGGCAGGCTCTACTATGACGTGGTGCTGTCCTACGATCCATCTGAAACGAGCAGTGATTCGGTCAATGCGGGTATCGAAATTCATCGCGAATACAGCATCGAGCGCGATGGGAAATGGATCCTTGTGCGGAGTCCCGTCCAGGTCAGGACAGGCGACCTCGTAAGAGTCGATCTGTTCGTATCGCTTCCGTCGGAGCGGTACTTTGTCGTAGTGGAGGACCCGGTGCCGGGAGGTCTCGAGCCTGTAAACAGGGAGCTTGCGACCTCCTCGGAAATCGACGCGCGCAAAGGGGAATCTCAATTCGCGCCCGAGTCTCTGTACAATCGGAACACGGACTGGCTAAGCTTTGGATTCTCTCGCTGGAGCTTCTACCACAAGGAACTGCGGCACGACTCCGCGCGATTTTACTCGGAGCGGCTGCGGGCTGGAAATTATTATCTGTCCTACACTGCTCAGGCGATTGCTCCGGGGCAGTTTACGGCCCCGCCCGCCAAGGCTGAAGAAATGTACGAACCGGACGTTTACGGGAAAAGTTCACCGGCGGTGCTGAAGGTGGAACTTGCAGAGTGAGAAAGAAGATCCGCACATTAATAACGAATCTGGGGAAAGAAAAGATGACGTTGACAAGCGACAATTGTCGTTTAGGGTCGGAGCCATGGATGAAATCATCATGCGCAACATTGATGCGCTTTGCTTGCCCCCGAACCGCAAGCTATCAGAACAGATGGAAAAGGATTATATTAAGAGATGGTTGGCCGCTAACAGGATAGGGGGAAATTGTGGAAAGACTTGATCTACCAATTGAGAAGCTTTCACTCGCTCAAAAACTCGATCTAATGGAGGCTATCTGGGATAACTTGACAAAGGATGAGGCAACACTTGAATCACCCGATTGGCACGGTCCCATTCTCGAAGATCGAGAGGCAGCCATGGAGAGTGGAAAGTCAGGCGTTTCCGATTGGGGGGAAGCTAAAGACAGGATAAGAAAGAACGTATCGTGCGGATAAGGATCCTGGGCGCTGCCGAGAAAGACCTGGAAGATGGTTTTCACTTCTACGAGCGGCAGTCGCCCGATCTTGGCTCATACTTTCTCGACTCGCTCTATTCTGATATTGATTCCCTCTCCTACTTCGGCGGAATTCATAGGGTTGTATTCGGACATCATCGACTCCTCTCCAAACGGTTCCCGTTCGCCATTTATTATAAGACTATCGAGGATACGGTCGTGGTTACCGCTGTTCTGGACTGCCGCCGCAATCCAAGTTGGATAAGGGAGAGACTGACAGAGGGATAGTGTCTCCTTCGTACTATTCGTGACCCAAAACGTGCTCGAACCGCGAACATGCATCAGGCTGAAAAATGAAAACCTGGCAATCCGATACGGGAAACTCCAGTCTGAAGATTAAAAAGCTTCCGGTCCTTTTCCTTTGCCTCATCATATGCCTCTTGGCTCCGTTTGCCTTCAAAACGGCATGGGACCTTAAACCGACGCCCACCTCACTTTCGTTTGGCGACTCGGAAGTGAGAAAACCCCAGCTTCTGGACCGACGCGGCAACCCGCTGTCGATAAGCTATCAGAACAGATGGAGCGTTCAAACAGTCCCCTTATACGAAATGCCGGCGCTTCTTCGAAATGCAGTCATCGAGTCCGAGGACAGGCGCTTTTTGAGCCACGCAGGGGTGGACTGGACTGCCCGGGTGCACGCGCTGGCTCAAAATCTGCGGGCCATGCGGAGAGTGAGGGGAGCAAGCACTATCACCGAACAGGTGGTCCGCATGGTAAATCCGCGGCCGCGAACCGTATGGTCCAGGTGGCTCGAAGGGATCGAGGCGAGGCGCCTGGAGAAGCGCTTTTCAAAAAGCGAGATCCTGGAATTCTACCTGAACCAGGTTCCCTATGGGCACCAGAGGCGAGGAGTTGTGGAAGCGGCCCGGTTCTATTTCGACCGCGACCCGGCAACTCTTAACCTGAAGGAATGCCTGGCGCTTGCTGTCCTCGTGCGCGCGCCTTCCGGCCTTGACCTGAAACAGCGCAACCGTTCCGTTGAAAAGCGCATCAGGAAACTGGCAAAACACATGCGCGAAAAGGGCCTGCTAAATGAAGACGAATACCGGGCAGCTCTTTCGAGCGGCTTTCAATTCGCTCATTCCCGCAGAGTAATTGAAGCGCCTCAATTCGTTCAATATAGTTACAATAACGCAGGGCGCGAAGTATTGAATTCCAGCGGCAGTATCACTACCAGTCTTGATGGACGCGTTCAGCAAAAAACCCGGCAGATCCTTTGGAACTGCCTCGCAGAGCTGAGGTCGAGCGACGCGGGCGACGGAGCGGCCCTCGTCGTCGACAATCGGACCGGCGAGGTGCTCGCGTGGGTGAGCGAGAGCACATCCGCGGGACAATCGCAAGGCTGGGTGGACGCCGTCACCGTGCGCAGGCAGCCGGGTTCGACCCTGAAACCCTTCCTCTATTCTCTTGCAATCGAGATGGGATGGACCGCTGCGACCCTGATAGAAGACTCGCCTCTTTCCGAAGCAGCGGGTCCCGGCCTTCACAGCTTCCATAATTACAGCAGGACTTATTACGGCCCGGTCCGGCTGCGTGTTGCGCTTGGAAATTCCCTGAATACGCCTGCAATTAGAACAATCCGGTTCACGGGGACCCAACGGCTTCTCAATAGACTCCATCTTCTCGGAATAACAGGATTGGACAAATCGGCGGATTTCTATGGACACGGCCTTGCCCTGGGAGACGGGGAAGTAAGCCTTTTTGAGCTTGTGCAGGCCTATTCTGCCCTGGCGCGCCTCGGCGCCTTCCTGCCCCTGCGCACTCTATCCGAGCGTCACATGCCGCCCGGGGAAATACGCCCCGTGATCGATCCGGCAGCCGCGGCAATAATCGGTGATATTTTGTCCGATCCGCAAGCGCGACGCCTGGAATTTGGGGAGGGCCACCTGCTTCGCTTTCCTCTCCTGACCGCCGTGAAAACGGGAACTTCGACCGACCATCGGGACTGCTGGGCGGTCGGTTTTTCCGACCGGTACACTGCCGGGGTGTGGATAGGAAATCTTGACCGCCGTCCGACCAGGGGGGTAACCGGGGCCATCGGCCCTGCGCTCGTCTTGCGGGCGATCTTCGCGGAGCTGGACAGGGACGGAGAAGTAGGCGCTTTTTCATCGTGGCCCGGCCTTCAGTCCATGAGCATATGCGCAGTGAGCGGAATGCTTGCGGGTCCGGACTGCCCGAGGGTGGATGAAACATTCGAGCCGGGCAAAGCTCCTGTTGAGACATGTTCGCTTCATTCCATGGCAGGAGCCCACCCTGCCCGCGAAAAAGCCTACCGGGCTGAATATGATTCAAGGGAAGGGGCCGCATCCCTCTTAGCTCTCCCGTCACCTGTTATCACTCATCCGTTTTTGGTCCAACCTTCTCCTGGCCTTCAGATCGCCGTAGACCCCAGAATTCCGGCGGAGCTTCAGGCGTTTGCTTTCAGGATTTCCGAAAGAATAGAGCCTGTAAAAATCGAGTGGGTGCTTAACGGAAAACCGGTAGGGGAGACAGGAAAAAATGAACGCTGCTTCCTATGGCCGCTGTCACGGGGGGAATATACGCTGCAGGCCAGGGTGTGGCAACAGGGGCAGGACGGTCCGCTCGAGACCCCTCAGGTGGCCTTCGCGGTGAAATGATTTTGAACGGTCACCGAGGAACGGTCTGGACTCGAGGTTTTGTGCGATGTTGCGTTCAAGTTGATTCATCGATTTCCGTCAATCACTCACAAAATCCATTACTTCCTTCCACCAGGCCTCGTCTGCGTACAAGTACCAATCATTGTGCCCGGCTCCGCGAAACGTCCACATCCTTTTATTTTCGCCCGGCAGGGAAGCATATAGTTTTCTCGCATGTGCCACAGGCACGATTTCATCGCGTTCTGCCCCGGCAACCGCGATCCTTCCTTTGAACGAGCCGAGGTTGCCGATACTGTCATACTGATCTTTTAGAAACAGGCGAATGGGGAAAAAGGGAAATTTCTCTTGAGCTACCGATGCAAGTGAATCCCATGGGGTGATCAAAATTACGCCGTCGATTTGGACCGATGTTTCCCTCGTCGCAGCCGCTGCAACCCCGCAGCCGAGGGATTCACCCAATAAGAAAAGAGGTCCCCCAAAATCTTCGGATGCCAGGCGTATGGATTCTTTAGCATCCCTCACGAACGAATTCTCCCCCAGTTCTCCTTTCCGTCCACCGTATGCAGGATATTCCGCAAGGACCACACGATACCCCAAAGCACCAAGCGCACCAAGATAGTACGCCCTGTCGGCGGCCGACCCTGCATTTCCGTGGAATACTATTACCGTTCCTTTGCCGGGTATGGGTTGGTGGGAAGCGACAAAGCCGCGGTAGTCGGTCCCGGACGCTCTCCACAGCTTCATATTGCTTGCGCGCAGTAATTCTTCCGGCGGCGCTGACGGGCTGGGGTAGTAGAGGAACATGTATTGAATGTTGAACATGAGCGGCATCCTTATTAACAGCAAGATTCCCATTAACAACAAGGCCGAAAATCGGAACCATTCCCATTTTGATTTGGGAGAAAGCTTCATTATTTGTCCTCCGGCCTCCCAATTATTACCACAAATCATGAGAGGATCGGAGACTTCATTCCTTTTGTTTTTGTTCTCAGTGTTTCAAAAATTCTCACGCGAAGACGCGAAGAAAATGAGGCTTTCCATGGCTTTCGCGGTCACGAAGATTCTTGGTCGGAAATAGCGCGAATTTTGGATTTAAGGTCCATGAAATAGTGAGAGCCGAGAAGGAAGGAAACCGTCATTGGCCCTACTCTCGGCTCTCGATTAAGGCGCAAGCGCCTCAGGTGATATAGTCGGAAAAAAAGCCGAAAATCTTAAGCAAAATCAACCACAGTGCCCCGGAATCCATTCGCCTCTGCGATTATGATGGCCTGGAATCCAGTGAAGATGTTTCCAGTGAGGCTTAATCCATTTACCATGTTTGTTGTAGTGCCCGTCAACCCAGACTTTTTCGCATGGATGGGGGGGCTGCGCGCTTACATTAACGGCCGCGAACATGGACAAAAGCGCCAGGCAGATACCCAGAATCAGTACTTTCATTCTCAACTCCTCCTTGCCTTGTTGTTAAATGCAGTTACAGTAATTTAAACATTTCTCTCGATAGACAAGACAGCAAGGTGTTTCGTCTACGTTTCAGTAATATTTTTGAGGTCCGGTCGGTCCGCTCCGGATCAGGTATTTTGGACCGGGATGCCGTCCTGAGCCGTACCATCGTGCTCCGGTCCGGACGCCTGGTCTTGAAATTGACATTTTCGGTTTCGCGGCGTATGGTTTTAGCGGTGAGTGATCTCGCTGCAACATCCAGGCTCTGTCGGTAATCCATCTCTTAATATAAACAACTTCGAACATCAGGAGGCTCCGGTGATCACCAGACTTTTTGAACCTGTGTCAATAGGACCGATTACGCTCGCCAACCGTGTTGTCATGACCGCCATGCATCTAAACTACACTCCCAACGGCGAACTCACCGATCAATTCGTGAATTTCTACGCCGCTCGGGCAAAAGGGGGGGCCGGACTGATCATTATCGGCGGTGCGGCAATAGACGATCAGGCCTCGGGATCGGACATCTTCCTGTCAATTCAGGATGATCGATACATTCCCGCGTTTTCCCGCTTCACGGACATGATTCACAAAGAAGGATCGAAAACCGCTGTGCAGCTCTACATGGCCGGCGCATATTCCTTCTGTGGCCTGAAGGGATTGCCCATCCCATCGCCTTCCGAGACCATCAGTTTGTTCACTCGACAGAAGACCACGCCCATGACGCTGGAAGATATCGAACGCATCCAGCAGGATTTCGTCGCGGCAGCCGTCCGCGCAAAAAAGGCCGGATTCGATGCAGTAGAGGTGATCGCATCCGCGGGATATCTCATCTGTCAATTCCTGTCCCCCAAAACCAACAGGCGGGACGACGAATACGGCGGCCCTCTTGAAAATCGTATGCGCTTCGGGCTGGAGACCATACGCCGCGTACGTGAAGGAATAGGTCCGGACATGGCACTTATAGTCCGAGTAGCCGGAAACGATTTCGTTCCGGGCTGCCACACGAACAAGGAGTCGCGAGTGTTCGCAAGGGCTGCGCAGGAAGCGGGCGCCGATTGCATCAATGTCACCGGAGGATGGCACGAGAGCCGGGTGCCGCAAATCACTTTCGATCTGCCGCAAGCCGGATACACCTATCTGGCTCGAGGAATCAAAGAAAACGTGGACATTCCGGTCATAGGCTGCAACAGGATCAATGACCCCTTCGTCGCTGAAGAAGTCCTCAAGGAGGGGATCGCGGACCTCGTGGGAGTCGCAAGGGGACTTATCGCCGACCCCGAATTCGTCAAAAAAGCCCGGGAAGGAAGATCCGATGAGATTCGGCGTTGCCTGGCATGCAACCAGCGATGTTTCGATCATGTATTTCGAGCGATGCCGGTTGGGTGCGTGGTGAATCCCAGGGCCGGAAAGGAACTGCAAACCGAATTCGGACCGGCAAAGGAGCCGAAAAAGATCCTGATAGCAGGGGCCGGCCCGGCAGGATGCGAATTGGCGGTGACCGCGGCCATGAGAGGACACAAGGTCATCCTGTGCGACAAGGAAGATCACATCGGCGGCCAGGTGCACTGGGGCGCGCCCGCCACCGGGAAACATGACTTCCATTATCTGTTCGACTACTATCGGGCGGTGCTTCCCAAATACGGGGTCGAGCTGCGTACGGGAGTCGAAGTGACGGCCGAACTGGTGAAAAAAGAAAAGCCCGACGTGGTGGTGGTAGCTACCGGAGCGGCACCGTTCAAACCTCCCATTGCCGCCGTTGAAGCCCCCAATGTGCATCAGGCCTGGGAAGTGCTTCAGGGCAATGCCGACACGGGTGCGGACGTTGTCGTGGTGGGCGGCGGTTCAGTCGGTTTGGAAACCGCTATTTCTCTCGCCGCAAAAGGGACCATATCACCCGAGCAATTGTATTTCCTCGCGCTCCACAATGCAGAATCGCCCGAAGTCCTTCGCGATCTCATGGTGAAGGGTGTCAAAAAGGTCACTGTAATAGAGATGCAGAGGCGCATGGCGCAGGACGTGGGGCCCTCCACGCGGTGGGTGCTGCTGAAGGAGTTGGAGATACGGGGGATAAACCTGGTCACTGAAGCCAGGATGAAGGACATCCAGCAGGGCAGGGTAGTTTACACGGATTCACAGGGGAAGGATGTTACAATTCCCGCGGATTCGGTCATCCTGGCGATGGGCTCCAGACCGGAAAATTCACTTGCAAAATCCCTGGAGGAAGCCGGTATCGACAACCTGCGCGTCATCGGCGACGCAAATAAAATCGGCCGCATTGGCGATGCACTGGACAGCGGCTTCGCCCTCGCCTGCGAGCTTTAGGTAAAGAGCAGGCTTTTGAAAAATCCCAACAGAGCGCGGGGGAATGATTTTTAACTATAAAGATACCCCGCACCCCCCGGGATTTCGTCCGCACGCGTTTGCGCGTGCGGACGATGGCTCGGCGCCGGCGCGCATATCCCCATGTTCTGAAAAAAGCATGGTTTGATAAAGTCTTGAACGCAAACATCGTAATGGCTTTTCACGCCGTCTGGGGACACCCGGAATCCGTGAAAAGAGTCATTTTCTTCGTGTCTTCGCGTCTTCGCGTGAGAAACTTCTACGCGGACAGAAGATATTCCACGGCGGAATCGGTGAGGGTCCTTTTGAACCTGATTACACAGCGCTCGAAGGGAGCATCCGAGCGGGGGCGTGAGCAGGTGCGGACCACCTGTACGACCTCGCAGGCAATAGGGTCCGACAAAGGCTTTCGACCGCTTTTGAGCATTACTCCACAAAAAGCATGCTTGGGAATTCTGCACTTGAATCGGGACTTATAGTCGAAAACCAGCCCCGAACGGCTCAGATCGATCAAGGAACCCGTCAGGACGTTCCCTTCATCGGAAACAACTGCGACAATTATCTCTGATTGCGGACGGAAGCGGCTGTATTTTCGTAATTCCATTGTATGGTCCCACGATTCTCGGTTATGAGAATTGCTGAAGGGGCACAGCTTTCGGAATTATGCGCAGTCAGATCTCAATCCGCGAGCCGGGAAAGAAACATGACCAACTGGTTCTGACTGAACGAATAACCCTACGCCGTTGTTTCGAAACGCCTACACCATGTTTATTATCTGTTCGCCCCGCATTGCTCCTTCGATCTTCTTTCGCATCTCTTTGCAGCCTCTTCATATAGAAGAATACTGTCTGGTTTCAGAGACGTACCTGAAGCACTGTGCCATTGTTTCGCGGCGTCTTTATAATTGCCGGCCCGTTCCGCAACGACTGCCAGGTTGGCATAATACAAATACACGGAGTCGCCCTCTGTTCCTTTTTTCGCCATTCCAGGAATCTCCCGAATTATTATTGCTGCTTCTGTTTGCATATTTCGGGCCATTGTCTCGGCAGGATGGCGGCAAAAAGCTTATCGGGGCGATTAAGTTGACTTGTTAATGAATTAAATGTTTCAATGAGCACTCTGGGATATGGGACGCAGCGCAGACGCATGTCGGGATTCGGCAATAATGGTTCAAAGGAGGCGTGAATGGATTACAAAGCATTTTCCGAGGAAATATCCAGGATGGTTCGTCCCCAGTCTTTCCCCGTCGGAATGAAATTTGTCAAAGATATTGCTGAACTGCCGAAACAGGCAGTCAGGCCTTCGAATTACGGCGTCAAAATTTCGCTTTGCCAGTGGACCACTATGGCAAGGCGCTGGGGCCGGGTTGTCGGGGCGACGGCGGAAGACATAAATTGCTCGCCCTGCCTTGCCGTGCTGGGCCTAAAACGGCTTGACAACATTTCTCACCTTTCCGAATACTTCATGGAGATGGGCTATTTCGACCATATCGAACTTGCCGAGGCGGCTGCGAGGGAACTCGATCCTGTACCGTCCGGGCAAATAAACGGGATATCCATCTTCCCGCTCGACTCGCCGCCTGTCGATCCCGACATCATTCTGGTTTATGGAACGCCTGCGCAAATGGCCCGGCTGGCTTCCGGCTATATTTATCATCATGGAAAGCTGATCGAATCCAGGACTACGGGATTTGGCCTCTCGTGCCTTTCAGCCGTAAAACCTTATTTGACCGGCAAGCCTGCGTTTGTCCATCCCGGACGGGGAGAGCGCATTTTAGCGGGCACAGAGGAATCCGAGATGTTTTTCACTTTCCCTGCAGGAAATTGCGAATCGCTTTTAGACGGTTTGAAAAAGACCCACGAGAAGGGAACAAGATATCCCGTTCAAAAGTATGTTATTTATCAGCCGCCGGTCATTAAACCGGTGAAAAATCTCGATGAAAAATTGAAATAATATACTTGAATGTGCATAGGCACTCAAAAGTTGATTTTACAAAACTTTACCTGTATTAACCAATATTAACTCGACTTCGCCGCAAACTTCTTATACCTGTTTTCCTAAGAGATCCACCGGCAACGGAACGAGTAAGGAAAGCCAACCAGAAGTGTTTCCAGTCGATCTTGAGAGAAAAGCAACTCAGCGAACAAAAAGACAAGATCGAAAAGGGGGCGCAGTCTTTAGGATATCTAAAGCGGACCGGCCCTCCTTTCATGACCGATGGCCCTGTCAAAAAGAAAGGTGTTGACTTATGCCGAAGATCCTTCTTGTCGATGACCAGCAACACATCAGGCAACTGTATTCGGAGGAACTGAAGGAAGCCGGATACGACGTGATCACGGCGGAGGGCTGTTTCAGGCTTCTCGAAATGATTGAAGAGGAAAAACCGGATTTGGTGATCCTGGACATAAAAATGTCGGACTGCGACGGGTTGGACATCCTCCAGGACATTCGGAGCGAATTTCATAATCTTCCTGTCATACTTTCGACCGTGTACGACGACTACAAAGAAGACATTAAATCGATCGCGGCCGACTACTATGTCGTAAAGAGCTCAGACATGACCGAACTTAAGCAAAAGATTGCCATGGTGCTGGAAACAAGGCGCAGCAGTTGATGATCTGCTCTTCAAATAAATGCTCTCCCTGAAATGAACAGGAGAGTGCTGTTCACGTCAATTTCCGGAAGATGTCCCGACTTCATTCGAACACGATGGTGCGTCGGAGAGCCCACGACGAAGCCAACGCAGCCTGCGTTTGAATGCGGCTTCGTATAAAACATTTCCTGGCCCCATTTAAAAGCCTGCAAGCACGATCGTGCTTATATGATGCATAATACCCTATGGTTATTGGAGGATATCATGGGCGCTGAAGCAAAGAATGCCAAGCTGATGGAAATGATGTGCGCTGCACTCGAGATAAAAGAGAAGATGAAGAAATTGTACGACGAGGCTGCTGAAAAATGTTCCGATGACGTGGGCGTTCAAACATTCCGGATGCTGCGGGACATTGAACAGGAGGACCTCGGCCGTATCGGCGGTATCTATACCGATTTGACGAAGGATAAAGTCGATGCCGATTCCTGCCGCTTCTACGACTTCGATACGGTGGATAAAAGAGAGGTCCTGAAAAGGATCGCCAGGGAGAAAAAATTTGTCGCGAAGGCCTGCCTTGATGATGTCGCTGCTATCGAAAGCGGCATGGAGCTGGAAAACAAAAGCATCAACTTCTTTACGGATCACCTGAAACAGGCTGTCACCCCGATCGAGCGGGAATTTTTGCACCATATGATCGCCGAAGAACGGTCGCACTACATCATATTATCCGATCTCAGGTTTTATTATGTCGATCCGGAGCACTGGTTCATGGAAAAAGGCAGAACAAGCCTTGATGGAGCGGGCGGGATAAGCTGAAAGACCGTTCCAGGACACAGATGAACCTGATGGTTGGAATGATTACATTGGTAAAAAGTGAGCATTTCTTGAGGGAGAAGAACCTATGGAATATAAAGAGTGCATAATCGAAGGCAAAAGTTACGATCAGGAGACTGAGGTCTGCGACGATAAGCTCTGCTACGTTTGCAAAGATGGCCTTTGGGAGAAAAAAAGCGCCCTGGATTTTCTCGTCGGCGGGCCGTAAGCAGCTATTATCACATAGCCCGGAATCAGGGCTTGATAATAGCCCTGCTTTAACAGGGCGATGAAAAAGGGTGATCCCGGCAGGCATGGGGTTGTGAATTAGCCTATGGGTCCTCATTCAGGCGAATCGACTAATGACTTTTTGAACTAGCCGATTTTAAAGGCAAAACTCTGGACCCCGGCTTCCGCCGGGGTGACGCTCCAGAAATTTTCGTCCCTGATGTTGGAATCTCAATCTTTTTTCATTACCCTGCTTTAACTGCAATACTGTTCCTGTTGCCGGCGCATGCCGCGCAGCCAGCGCTCATAGTCGTTGGCCTTATTCCTGAAATATTCTAAAATTTCCGGGTGGGGCAGAATCAGGAACTCCTCCTTTTCCAGACCCGCGATGACATGTTCCGCGCATTGATCCGGGGTCATGGCGGTTTGCATGATATATTTCCCGACGCCCGGCGTATTTTCATTAAGCATCCCGCTTATTACTCCAAAAGGGCAGAGGCAGCTTACTTTGATACCTTGACTGGCATAGGTGATCGAAAGCCATTCGGCGAAGGCAACAGATGCGTGCTTGGTGATCGCGTAAGGCGCCGCGCCGAGGGTGGTGAGCAGCCCCCCGGCTGAACCCGTCTGGAGCAGATACCCGCCGCCTCGCTCGATCATGGAAGGCAAAACGGCCCGGGCGGCATACACATGGGCCATGACATGGATGTCCCAACAACGCTGCCAATCCGAATCGGGCACTTCGGGTCCACCCGTTACGGAGATCCCCGCATTCGAGCAGAACAAATCAATCGGACCGTAGTGAGCGGTGGCAATCTCGACCAGTCTTTTAACGTCGGCCTCTTTGCCGACATCCGCGGTGACGGCCAGACCACCGATCTCTCCGGCCACCTTTGCCGCCCCTTGCCCGTTATAATCCGAAACTACAACACCCTTTGCCCCCTCGGCGGCAAACCGGCGGCACAAGCCGCGGCCAATGCCGGAAGCGGCGCCGGTGACCACTACAACCTTATCCTGGATCTTCATAAAGTCTCCTGTGCGTTCAATCCCTCATGAGTGTGCATTCGGCAATACGTAGCATATTGCTTGGAGCACTTGTTATCAACTCGCACTGCGCACCTGGGTATTTTGCAAAAATGCTCTTGTTCGATTTCTTCCCCAATTTCGCCCGGGTTTTATTATCCTCCACCAGGCTCGACAATGCCAACCTGTTTTTAACCGGCTGGAGAAAAGGCAATGCCCCCATTTTGCTGTACTGCGGCGTGTTTTGGATTTCTAGCATTACCTCGCCATAAATAGTGGTGGCTATAGGCTTTTTTGAGGCTGGGTTGGCCTGGAAAATCAGGTGCTACTCTCTCAAAATGAGCAAGGTGATCGGCATTAGGACAGACTTCATGCAGGCTCGGTGAAGGGTGAACAGTTAAGGACAGGTTCCTTGGCCGGTACAATTATTCTTGCCGTATTCGTTAAAAATACAGCGCAAATTAACTGTTCTTATCCGGCAACCAATTGATTCCATTCAAGATCCGTACTACTATCGGTCATCTTCTTGTTTTTTTTGCATCGTTTTCATGCCGCCAACTCAGGAATCCTTTTGCTATCAGCGTTTAAGGCGCAATGTAAGGCGGGCGGAGATTTGGCACCCCTTGTTGCCGCTGGCTTTTCATCCTGTTAATCCTGTTAATCCTGTCTAAGGCTTTGTCTTTTTTGGTTGCGGCTCTGCTGCTCAAAGTTTATCCGTGTCCAGCGGGTGGAGATTTGGCACCCCTTGTTGCCGCTGGCTTTTCATCCTGTTAATCCTGTTAATCCTGTCTAAGGCTTTGTCTTTTTTGGTTGCGGCTCTGCTGCTCCAAGTTTATCCGGGGTTTTTCAGATCCTTGCCGACACTCCAGCAATTGGCTATCGCCTCGCCCAGGGTCCAGTATTTCCTGCTCGCCATATCGAACAGGAGAGGTTTCAACTTCGCGATGTCTATTGAGCCGTTGGCAAGAATTGATTCCTCAGCGTACGTCTCGACGATTTCGCCGATGAAAACGTCGTGAGTTGGAAGCTCGTACACATCGTGAAGTCTGCATTCTGCGTTGACCAGGCACTCGGCTATCATCGGCGCGGTTTCCAGTTGGCCGTAGAAGAGATTGAACAGGGCCGATTTATCATGTTTCTTGCCGGAGTAAAGACCCACGTAATCAGTCTCGACCACGAGGTCCTCAGAGGGAATGTTCAGGCTGAAGGTCTTGTTTTCCTTGATTCCCTGATTGGTGTAATGGGCCTTCGACACTCCGATGGACACATATTGGGGTTTGCCTAGGTTGAGAATACCGGTATGCGCTATGGTAATGAAATTCGGTTTCTCGTTGACGGTCGCCCCGACAATGACCGTGGGCATTGGGTAAGTCACATTGATTACACCCAGCTTCATTCTCATCGGTGATCTCCTCTCACTTACCGGAAGGCGAAACTGCGGGCAAACCTGCACCGGATCTCGGTGCATCAGGATTTCCGAGCCCACCCGCCCAGCCCCAAAATAACAGTACAAGCTGATAGAGCGGCGGTTTGCATTTGGACAAAACTTAATCTCATTGCGGCCTGAAATAGCCCTTCGGCACGACGACTATTCCTCGAGGGGTTACGGTAAATTTCTCCCTGTCAGCCGCCGGGTTTATTCCGATTTCAGTGTAAAACGGGATAACGTTGTGTTTGTCTATGATCGCTTTTTTGATCCTGCAGTGACGGCCCACTTCCACATGGTCCATGATTACGGATTCGTCCACCTCCGCCCAGCTCCGGACCGTGACATTGCAGGAAAGGACCGAGTTCCTTACGGTCCCTCCGCTTATTACACAGCCGTTGGAAACCAATGAATTAAATGCGGTGCCGGTCTTCGGCCCCTTGCTCTCGGCCTGGTTGAAAACGAACTTGGCCGGCGGGTACTGGCGCATATGGGTCCTTACCGGCCAAAGGGGACCGTAGAGGTTGAAGAAAGGGTCGATGCCGGTCAAATCCATGTTGGCGTTCCAATAGGCGTCAAGTGTACCGACGTCCCTCCAGTAGTGCGAGTCGCGGGTCGCTTCCACCAACCGGAGCCTCCTGACTCCGTCGGGATCGGTCTGGTGGATATAATCACGAATCCGGTTCAAGCGCATGTAAGGGTAGGCGTAAATTTTCAGCTCGTCTATAGCTCCGGGAATTATGTCTTTTCCGAAATCGTCAAAGTCTGTCTTATTAAGCAAGTCGAGGAGCAGGTCGGTCCTGAACAGGTATATACCCATCGATGCCAGACACCGCTCCGGGTCGTCCGGAATAGGCTTGGGCTCCTTTGGCTTTTCCGCCCAGGAGCGGATTCTGAAATCGTTGTCCACTTCGGCAATCCCGAAATCGTGGCCCTGTGAGCGGTCCACTTCCAAAAGAGCCACGGTCACGTCAGCCCTGACTTTTTCGTGATAATCGCGAAACGCGGAATAGTCCATTTTATATACGTGGTCCCCTGAAAGTATCAGCACATACCGGGGCATCTCGCGCTCGATCATATCCAGGTTCTGGCGCACGCAGTCGGCTGTCCCCCGGTACCAGTCCAAACCCGTTCTCTGTTGAGGGGCAACGACTCGCAAATAATGGCCCAGGTCGCCGGAAAATATGTTCCAGCCTTCTTCAAGGTGGTCCACCAGCGATTGTGATTTATACTGCGGAAAGATCAGAATCTTGTATAGCTGTGAGTTGATGCAGTTGCTCAAGGGTATATCGATCAGCCGGTATATGCCCCCAAAAGGTACCGCCGGTTTGGACCGGTCCTCAGTCAGCGGCATCAGCCGCTCACCTCTGCCTCCGGCCATGATAACGGTCAGTACGTCCTTCATTGATCCTGCTTTCTCCTGCATGATGGATCAGGTTGGGCGCAATGCATGCCGGACTCTATTTTGGACCCGGGCTGCACTCGAAAAACTTCTTGTAACTCTCGGAAGGCGCGTTTCAGTATCTTAAGTATCTCCATCACACACGCAAGTGGGTACTTAAGCGAGGGGGGCTCTTCGCATAAGAGCTGAGATTGGTACCCTTGAGTGCGCAAGAAAGTATAATGCGGCTGGAAAGTCCAAATATTGCCCGGGAACTGATCAAAGACCTCGGAAAATTGCTTGGGATTTCCGAAATTTTCGAGGAATTTATCCGCATGCGGGCGTTGGTGGGTTAGTTACGCGGCCCTGTCACCAACATTGGTTTCTCTTTCCCTAATCGCAGAATTTATACAACGGGGCTGAAGAATGACCCTGCTTCAGCCCGCGCTCGGTCTCGGAACCTAAAAGCAATCTCTTGGACATTTTGTCCTGAGGAATTGAGCAACTCGTCCAGATCTCGTCGCTGTCTACGAAGCTCTGCTTGCACAATTGGATTAGATATCACCTTTTGTTCCCCTCCGGGCTTGTTGGTGTCAATGTCTTCCCGATTGATGAGGAAATGGTCCAATGCTTCGTATGCAACTAGGGCCAACCAAGCGGCCTCCTGTGGTTCACCGCTAATGCGGGCACGCAAGGCATAGGCCAGCGACATGCCACTGTCCTGCGCATAGGTGGCTTGCATTGTCCACGATTTCCCGGTTTCGTCATCGCGTGGGATCAATCTCATGACCTTTTCCAGTTGCTGCTCATACACCTCCTTGTGGACCTCTGGCAAGACAGGGTTGCTCCACAGATCTTCGAGTGCTTGGTTCATTGCAACGGGATCTCCATCACCGCTCTCTGTGTTGAAGAGCCGATACGCCGGTATCAGCCGTTCTGCACATGCCGTTGCGAATATCACGCGAAAAGCTTTGGGCAACAGATTTAACTTAGCAACCAACTCCGCTTCATCGAATTTAGCAATCATCTGTTACTACTTCGGCCATACTGCAGTGGTGGGACTTGTAAGTATTCCGCCGCTTTGTTCTATTGCAGCAACACAATCGGGGCAGATCTTGCCTCTAGAGTTAAGTTCATTTTTCAGCCACCCTCTACTTCCCATCTTTAAACGGCGTTACCAGAGCATTGGAGATACCGAGCCCTTCCAACACCTTGAGTGCCCGCTCGGAGATGACAATTCCATAGTGCTGATCGATCCCAAAATCATCTTCTTCCGGTTTCCCCTCAATTTGCAACCAAACGAATTTTGGAAGCTTTTGATTCGGGTAAAGCTCTTGGAACTTTTCGGAGGTTGTAACCTCGACCACATCAAATCTTACGCCCGTTGCACCAATCGATTGGAGCTTCCTTTTTGTGCCTTCAGTGATGATGAAACAAGGGGTGCTTGTCAAGAGCACATCACCGTGCCACCCGTCGAATTCGTAGTGTAGTTTACGGACAACCATTTTGCCGGATGAGCGATCAATAATTGTATGCTCGCCAAATCCTCCTGCAACTTCAGGTTCCACTCGATAATATTTCATTGTCATTTACCTCCTACCCGCGGCGTAAACACCGATCCATAATTAGAGTCGATTTCTGTGGCCTCCTGGAGTAGCTGCGCCTTTGTTGGTGCCGCACCTGCCTTAAGAAATGGCCTGTAGAACTGGCTCCGCTCTCGCCTGATCAGGCTCTGATAAACATATGAACTAATTGCTAATTGCTCTCGGGATTCCCCGAAGATTCTCGATCGAGTGAATTTCGGCCTCGGTCACTACCTCAGGGAACAGGTCTAAGACCCACTTTTCGACCGCATGGTGAACATCGACATTCCCTCTTAATTCGGGATATTTTACGAAAAACGGTCGTTCAGGGGATCAGCCGGTTCTTCCTTCCTGGCCATCTCTTTCCTCACAGATGGAACTGGACAACATATCCAGCCTGCCGGCAGCCTGCTAGAGCAGGTGAACGCTCGACGGTACCTATTATCCCGCTTCGAACGGCGTGACTAGGGCATTGGAGATACCGAGCCCTTTCAAGACTTCGAGCGCCCGCTCAGAGACAACAAGCATAAGGCCTTTAGCCATTCCAAAATCATCCTGTCCAGGTTTCCCTATAATTTGCAACCAAACAAATTTTGGAAGCCGTCGGTTCGGGTAAAGCTGTTCAAACAATTCGGAGGCGGTGACCTCAACTTTATCGAACCTGACACCAGTTAAGCCAGCCGATTGCAGCGTTTTCTTTGCTGTTTCAGTGACAATGAAACACGGGCAACTTTCCAAAAGGACATCGCCAAGCCACCCGTCGAATTCGTAGTGTAGTTTACGGACAACCATTTTGCCGGATGAGCGATCAATAATTGTACGCTCGCCAAATCCTCCTGCAACTTCAGGTTCCACTCGATAATATTTCATTGTCATTTACCTCCAACTGATGGAATAAACTTTGAGCCGAGCTTAGAGTCAATTTCTGTGGCCTTTTGGAGTAGCTGCGCCTTTGTAGGTGCCGCACCTGCCTTAAGAAATGGCCTGTAGAACTGGTTCCGCTCTCGCCTGATCAGGCTCTGATAAACATATGAACTAATTGCTAATTGCTCTCGGGATTCCCCGAAGATTCTCGATCGAGTGAACTTCGGCCTCGGTCACTACCTCAGGGAACAGGTCTAAGACTCACTTTTCGACCGCATGGTGAACATCGACATTCCCTCTTAATTCGGGATATTTTACGAAAAACGGTCGTTCAGGGGATCAGCCGGTTCTTTCTTCCTGGCCATCTCTTTCCTCACAGATGGAACTGGACAACATATCCAGCCTGCCGGCAGCCTGCTAGAGCAGGTGAACGCTCGACGGTACCTATTATCCCGCTTCGAACGGCGTGACTAGGGCATTGGAGATACCGAGCCCTTCCAACACCTTGAGCGCCCGCTCGGACACGACAAGCCTGTGGTTCTTAGCTACTCCAAAGTCGTCACGTCCCGGTCTCCCCACAACTTGTAACCAGACGAATTTGGGGAGCTGTCGATTCGGATGAAAATCTTGGAATTCTTCGGAAGTCGTAACCTCGACTTTATCAAACCTGATGCCGGTTGCACCAATCGATTGTAGCTTGCTCTCTGCGCCTTCAGTGACTATGAAACACGGAAAACTTGTCAAAAGAGCGTCACCGAGCCAGCCATCGAACTCGTAGTGAAGTCTGCTGACAATTGGCGGATGCACACTGCGGTCCATCGCGGTATTCTCACCCAGTCCGCCTGCGACTTCCGGTTCAATGTAGAAGTATTTCATTATTCCCCTCCTGCTTGTGGTTTGAACTGAGAGCCGTATTTGGCATCAATCTCAGTGGCTTTTTGCAGTAAGTCCTTCTTGCTCGGATTGGGATTCTCCTCGTAGAAACGATTCCACTCACGTCGTACCTGGCTCAGGTGAACATACCCATTAATATCTTTCGGGATGCCGCGAAGATTCTCGACCGAATGCATTTCTTCCTCGGTTACAACGCCGGGAACATGGCTAAAATGCACCGTTCGACGGCATGATGGACAATAATCTCGTTCTTAAACTCTTCGAGCTCAGGATGTGCTGCGAAAAACGCAGAGCGGTAATCATTGGTTGTCGCCTGTCCCAAGGTCGCTCCACTCTTTGGAACATCCAGCGAATCTTCAGGAATGTCAAGTTCCCCTTTGGGTGGCCCCTCCTCCAGTTCCGCTTTGAACTCTTGACCAAGTGGCGTTTTCTCACCCTTAACCGCCGAATCGACGAGTTCTCTCACCTGGATCTCGGAAGGCGTGATTCCCTTGCTCTTCAAAAACGATGCACCGAATGGGTATACTGCGGCGAAAGATTCCACCGGATGATTTACCCACGCATCCTTAAAATTGTCCCAGCTCCAGGTCTGTTTTTCGGCATCAACGCCAATAGCTTTTCCGATGGCTGCAGCGATCCCTTTTGCTGTCGCTTCCGCAACCTTGGGAATTCCTGCCGACATCCCTATCGCCGCAATTGTTTGCAGGTTTTCACCGACCGGGTCTTCTCGCACCATCTTCTCAAAATCGGGGTGTTCCTGCAGATACTTTTCAACTTCCGACTTAGACTCGCCGCTAAAGGTCTGCGCAAGGTCAAATGGCGCCTTCGCCAAATCGACGCCGGTCTGGACCGCAGATTTCGGAATGGTATGCGTCAGCCAATCCCATGCCCCTTTCGTGTCGGTCGGGCTTGCAACGTATTCCCTCATTTTCGGGACGTAAGGTTTCAGAGTGTCACTGGATTCGAGGGTCTGCCAAAACCATGAATCCCCAGGGTTTGCGTTCTGCGCAGCAGGTTGGGCCGTATCTCTATTCTGGCTTTCATTCCCGGCAATACCTGCACCGGACTCAACCGGTGGGCTCGCGCCTGCAACAGGAAGATCTGCGCCGGCAGGAATCATTTTCCCCACATCATCGAGCATCTTGTTGGCCAGATCGCGTATCTCCGATCCTTTTAGGTCCTCGTCGCGTACCGCTCCGTTCAGACCCATCAGGTACGCCGGAAAGAGCTTCATCGCCTCAGAGTTTACGCCATTTGGATCTGACGAATCCCTGAAGCGGAAATAAAAAGCGCCCCTTGCGTAGTCGAACCACCTGGACTTTGCAGGGTCCAGGTATGCGTCAGAGAGGTCGGCAAGGTCCCTGTAATCCCGATCGGTAATGAGGTTGTCAAGATATGCCTGATTTACCGGCCCCCTGTCGCTCATGCGCCTGTTCGATATATCGTTCGCAAGACTTATGAGAGTGTCTGTGTTGCTTACACTGGGTTCGACCAGGTTCGCGTCATGTTCCATGGCCGCCTGGACAATATCGCTCGAAGGTGGAAGGCCGGTTTTGGGATCTCTCCAGGTTAGAAGCCGAAGACCCGCGATCTCCCGCCCTGCAACCGCATCCGTAAAGCTGCTGTCGGCTGCGGACTGATTGTCGGTATGGAACTGTCTCGCACGGTTCCATGAACCTTGAATCATCTTTGCCATGTCGTCTCTTTGATCGGGGTCAAAGAGCTGGTCTTTATAGTTTTCCGGGTCCCTTATCCAATCAATGGCGTCGTTGATGTTTGAGCTGTCCGAATTGGGTCCCGTGAGGTCAAACCTGTTCAAAACGTCCTTATATACTGCCGCGTTCTGCTCCTGGCGCACCGCGGGAAGAAGATTATCTAAAACGTGTTGTCTTACTTCATCGGAGGACATGTAAGGTGAATAGCGGTCATAGAGCGTCTGAGCGGCGATTGGATCGGACTGCGCCTGGTTCCTGACGGCCCCGGAATACATCTTGTCCAGTGCGCTCCGCCACCTGGTCTCGGTTGTGGGAAAATCGATCCCGTGTGTTGCTCCGAAAAATTCCGCGTGGTGGATTATGTTATTCCGGTTTTGCTGTAGGGATTTCGGATCGTTATAGTGGTTTTGACCGTCGAGTACGAAGCTGTCAAGAAGGGAATCGTTTGCCTGAAGTTGCCACGCCTTGCTCTGCTCGGCCGCGTGTCTGCTCATCCTCTCGACCTCGCGCCCGTTCCAGCTCTTCGACATGGTATCGAATTCATTCTGAGCTACGGGGCCGGTAAGCTGCGATGAATACTCGCGCTGGAGGTCGATCAGCTTCTGAGCGTAATCTCTGTAATTGTCCTCGGCATCCTGCCCTTTTAGGGAATAAAACTGGTTGGTAACCTCGGTCATGGCGGGCATATACCGAGTCGAAAAAAGATCTTCCGCCCGCGCCTTATCGATCAGCGCCTTCCGCTGCGCCGCATGTTCGGCGAGAGTGTTTCCGGTTTGCTGTATCGCGCCCCCGAGGTTTTTCTCGGCTTCCCCGACCTGTGCTCCGAAATCCCCCGAGCTGGAGTGGATATCCTGGTATGCGAGCTGGCCCTGGGGCATCACCGACTGGACCCACATATCGCTATTCGGGACGGTAATTGACATTTTGGTTCCCCTGTGCGAAGTCGCAATGGCTTCGCGGTAAACAATGAGCGGTTAGAGCTGCAAACGGCAAGAAACCGGATTCAACTCACCGGTCCCCATTTGCCGCTTTATTTTCCCCAATATCCTACTACGCCCCGATCCAGCCTTGCCAAACGGCAACCAGATCCGGCAACCGGAAGCGGCAACGAGAAACGGCAACCAGAAGCAGCAAAAAGCAGGAGTGGGGAAAATTTTTCATGAGGGAGTGATGTCGTTGAGTCCAGAAACATAAAAAAATATGGTCATTGCCAATCCGATCCTTTTTGCTTAATATGTGAATGAACGACTACAGCCGGGGGGTGCTCTTCGAGAGAGAGCTGAGATTGATACCCTTGGAACCTGATCCAGTTAATGCTGGCGGAGGAATCGGCTAAGATGGTTTTCATGGGGCCGTTTTTCTTCGGAGCGGCCCTTTGTTATTTTCGGGGCCCCGGACTTCCTGTCTCAGCTCACCTCTGAACCCCTCCGCATTTGATGCCAGGAGGATATAATGGCGACGCAGCTCGAATCTGCCCGGTCGGGCATAATCACAGATGAAATGAAAAAAGCCGTCGAAAAAGAGCCGATCTCCGCGGAACAACTGCGGGACCTGATTTCTGCGGGACTGGCTGTTCTTCCCGGGAATGTAAATCATTCGTTCGCAAGTCCCAGGGCGATAGGCAAAAACGTAAAGACCAAGGTCAACGCCAACCTTGGGACCAGTGGCGAATGCTGCTCCATGGAACTCGAGAAGGAAAAGCTCGATGCAGCCCTGCGAGCCGGGACCGATTCCATAATGGACCTTTCAACAGGCCAGGATCTGCCGGCTTTCAGGAGTTTTTTCCTCGATAATTCGCCGGTCATGGTTGGAGCGGTCCCGATCTATTGGGTGGCTACGGAGATGGTTCAGCATCATAGGCCCCTCGACACCATGGATGCGGATGAGCTTCTTCGAAGTATCGAACAGCAGTGCGCGAAGGGAATTGACTACATAACGGTGCACTGCGGGGTGACCCTCGAGTCGGTCAAGAAACTGGAAACTTACGAAAGAATAATGCCGTGCGTGAGCCGGGGCGGCTCCATTCTCATGAGCTGGATGCGCAAAAACGGCAAACAAAATCCGCTCTATGAATATTATGACGACCTCCTGAGCATAGCGTACAAATATGACGTTACCCTGAGCCTGGGAGACGGTTTTCGCCCCGGAGCAATCCTCGACGCCACAGACGGGCCCCAGTTGGAAGAATTGATGATCCTGGGCGAACTGGCAAAGAGGGCGCGCAAAAGGAACGTCCAGGTAATGATCGAGGGGCCCGGGCATGTACCTCTCAACCAGATTACCGCCAATGTCCTGCTCCAGAAGAAATTGTGCGACGGGGCGCCATTTTATATTCTCGGGCCGCTTCCCACAGACATTGCGGCGGGCTACGACCACATTACTTCCGCCATAGGGGGAGCGATTGCCGGGGCCGCCGGGGCCGACTACCTCTGCTACGTAACGCCGGCCGAACACCTTGGACTTCCCACCGCCGATGACGTGTACCAGGGGGTCATGGCCGGCCGGATCGCCGCTCATATAGCGGACATCGCCAAAGGACTTCCCGGGGCCGTCGAGGCCGACAGGCGCATGTCGATAGCCAGGCGGGACCTCGATTGGGATGCAATGGTCCGTGAAGCCATCGACCCGGAACTCGTGAAAAAACGCCTGCAAGTCACCGAGGACCGAGAGGGCTGCACAATGTGCGGGAAGCTTTGCGCCGTAAAAATCAGCCGGGGGGTTTGAAGGGAAAGCGCCACAGCCTGCGCTGATTTAACAAAGCGCGGGGGAAGGCTTCCCCCGCACCCCCCGGGATTTCGTCCACACGCGCAGGCGCGTGCGGACGATGGCTCGGCGCTGGCGGCACAGGTCCCCACGTTTTGAAAAAGCGTCCGGCGACACACGAGTCATGGGAAAACCTCTTAACTGCATTGGGTCTACCAAGAGCAAGTGACCGGTGAAAAACCAAATTCCCAAGTTGCTGAATTCCCTGACTCTTCAATCCCTGGACCTTCGGCCCGGCGCCGGCCGACTTGCCGATGTGGTTTCGCCAAACAGTACGCCTGCGCCCTCAATCCCCGAATTCCTGAATTGCTCGATCCGTTCCAACTTCATTGCCCGAACGGACGTGCAGACAGCTTATTGCGTCCTCGCCACCGGCGCTTTGATGAAGCGGCTGGGAAAAATTCAGGGTTTGGAGCAACATTGCCTGTTTGGCAGGCTGCTTGGCGCCGGAGTCAGGTCGGAAAGTGATTTACGCTCGTGGATGCACGAATCTTTTCAGGCCCTGGGGAGTACGTGGGATGCCTGTCGAAAGCGGGCCGATGAATTTATCGAATCGGGAGTCAATGTGTTTACCTGGGACTTCGGGGCTATGGGGAAGGGGTCTCGTCGGCCAACGGGTCAAAGACGACACTCCGGCCCGCAACCCGCGACTCCCAGCCTGTTTCCGTTGGGGCCTTGTCCGTCGGTCCTTTTTGGCACAGGGACCCTCAACTTCGATCTGCCTTTGCTTGCCCTGTTCAATTCGCGAAAACCGAGACTTGTTTCTCCCGATTCAAAATGGCTGGCGGCGCTGCGCCTTGTATTCCGCGGTTTGGACAGCCGGGAAATCGCCCTGGCCACCAGCACCGGAACTCTAACGTACGATATGGTCGGCGCGCTGGCCATGCGCTCGGGTCTGTCTCAACTTCAGGTCACGCCTTTTCCCCTGGTGACGGTGCGTCAATGCGGCGTTCCAGTGCTTTCGTGTATGCTCGACTCGGTCACATGCCACAAAAAACAAGCCCCCGTTTGCCGCGACCGGATCGTTGCCGCCCTGGCAAACCTTCATCTCGTGATCGAAATTCGGGACCGCGGGAACCTTCTCGATGTCCTGGACAAAATCCAGGAAAAGTCACCGCGGCCGCAGTTCATCTTCGACCCTGGCGAGCGGAATACTCGGAATGCCGGAAATTATTCGCTTCTATCAAAGTACCCGGAACACACGTGCCGCTTCAAGCTTCCTGAGACCCCGGATTCGGCAGCCGCAATCCCGGTCGGGACCCCTTCCTTTGCAAATTCGCGGCTGCGCGCGGGAAACTGGGGTGATTACCTCTTCCACTATACCAGGGCGTGTGCCGGTCCCTGGCCCGGCGAGACTTACGACCAATACCTGCTCAACCTGTTCGACGCCCGTCCGCTCTCGGGCCACTCGGCCCTGGAAACTCTCATCCGAATTCTGCAGGAAGGACTGGTCCGCGCGGGCGACCGGATGGTTCGCGGCCGGGAGGCGGTTGTTTCCTGGAGTTCTCTTCCCCCGCACGAGCTCTTTTTGATGAGAAAGTGGAACAGGGCGCTGGTAAGGTGGACGGTCGAGCCCTACGGGATAGCGGTCCGGCGCGATATCCTGCGATCTCTTGGGGTCAAACCCGCCGTATACGGCAATGAGCAGATTCATTCGCGGCTTGCCGAACCCGAAAGGTACCGATTCCAGTTGAGCCGTCCCACTCAGTCAGCATCCTGGAGACACGAGCGGGAATGGCGCCTCAAAGGTGACTTTCCGCTCGACAAATCATCGGTCAAGTTCGGGGGATTTGTTTTCGTACAAACAGAGGAGGAAAAGGCAAAGATTTGCGGCCACGTAAATACGGACCTTCCGATCCTAGTCCTTAACGTGTGACTGATACTAAGTTGCGCTCAAGTTGATCATTTTTTAGACCAAAACTGAGCGCGGGGGAATGATTCCCCCACACCCCCCAGGATTTCGTCCACACACGCAGGCGCGTGAGGACGAGCACCCGGCGTTGACGGCGACTGGCCTCGCGTTGCGCGTGGTCCGCGCCGCCGGCGCCAATGTGAGCCGAGAAGCAGGGATGGGAGTGTGGGGGCACCGGGAAACCATAAAAAGGATCATTTCCTCCGCGCCTGCGGTGGATTTTTTTTGAGCAACTTGCTCTGACAGTTGAATTTTTCCCTGAGGAAGGGAACCGGTCCGATGCCCATGGCAGCCGCCAAAAAGGTTCCATAAATGAAATTAATATGTTAGCCCACGATAACGGCGATTTCAGACCATGCGGTACACTGAACGCCACAAAGAAACAAGTGCCGTACCGTTCTGCCCTCTTCCAATATCCTCTACACCAGCTTGACTTGTCCTCAGCAATGCTTAAGTGTTGAGCATTTCCAACGATCTTCAGGAAGAGGCAAGGACAAGATGTCCAGCCCTCCCGCCGGGTCCCCAAACGACCATTCGTATAATATCTATCAAGCGCTACTGTAGTGCGTGATGCTTTTAGACAACATTTAACCCACGGAGAGCAACATGAGCGATGACCTGAAGCGCTTCATATGTCTAGGGTGCGGCTTCATGTACGACGAAGCTCTGGGACTGCCCGAGCACGACATTGCACCGGGCACCCGCTGGGCGGATATCCCTGAGAACTGGGCATGTCCGGACTGCCTCACACCAAAACACAGATTCGAAATGGTCGAGATTCCCTATGCTCCAGGTGGGCCCCATCTGCCGCGGGTGGGCCCCATCGCGCCGCCGCCTGACCACTCACTCCATATCATCTAAAGGAGATCAACCGTGAAAACGTCCTTCGTAATGCGCGCCGAGGCGCGCGGCTACAACAAGTTACGGTCGACGGGCCCGCTCGCGACTTACATCTCGGGACATCCCGAGGCAGTTCTGATTCGCCACTCGAGCTTCAACTTTGGCCCGTATCAGGCTGGCCGCGCAGGGTTCGGCCGACTGCGGGTATTCGGCGACGAGGTCTTTAGCGGACCCGGCTGCGGTTACAACATTCACCGTCATCACAACTTCGTCATCTGCGCGTTCGTCCTGCAGGGTGAGCTTACGCACATCAACACGGTGGGCAACATCGATCAGCTGACTTCGGGCGATTACTACGTCTTCTCCGCAGGGTCGGGGGGCAAGCACTGCGAGGTGAATCTGAAGAACGACGACATGCACGCCATATATATGTGGTTCCTGCCCGACCAACTCCTGCTTCCCCCGTCGTATAGGCGGAATCACTTCGACGCCCTGGCCAATCGCAATCGGCTCGTGAAGCTGGTGGGTAATGCGGACGACGCGCTACGCATCTCGCAGGATGTCACGGTGTCGCGCCTGTCCAGTGACACAGCGGTGGCGCTCGACTACGTGCCGCAGTCGGCTTCGCACGGCGTCTACGTCTTCGTGTTGGAAGGTGAAGTCCATTGTAACGACGTCACCCTTGCCCGCCGCGACAGCAGCGGAATCTGGGGTGCGAAGCGGATCAACCTCCAGACTGGACCGCAGGAGACCGACCTGTTGATCGTTGAAACGGCCCCATAACCGAACGAAGCGACCCGCTCGGCGTCCCCTCAATCGACAACCAGACAGCCTCGCCTGGCGGGGATGCAATGGAGAACGCAAATGCCCATAATGCAAATCTATTACCCGCAAGGATCGCTGACCGGTGAACGCAAGGCGGCGCTCGCCCAACAATTAACCGACGTCTTGCTGCTGATGGAGGGCAACGCCAAGACGGCTGGCGGTCTCGGCTTCGCTTCGGTTCTGTTCACCGAGGTCGCGCAGTCGGACTGGTGGATCGGTGGCCGTACCGATGCCACTTACGTCGCGCCACCGGGCAAGTTCCTGGTTCGTGTGACCATCCCCGAAGGCTATATGAATCAGGCCCACAAGACCGAGGTCCATATCGCAGTAACTGCCGCCATCGTGGCCGTCACTGGCAACCCCAACGATCCCGGGCAAGGAGGGAGCGTGCAGGTCATCATCGACGAGGTGACGGAGGGTAACTGGGGTTCCCATGGTAAGACCATCAGTCTCGCCAGCATCGCCGACACGGTCGGGCTGCCCAAGGACGGGGAGCGCTTCCAATGGGTGCAAGCTTATTTTGATGCCAAAGCAAGGCAGTTCGCTGCGGCGGGCTATCCTGCGGACGTTGGAGGCCTTCCGGGCGATTCGAAGTGAGGACAGGTTCGAACGGTTGCAGGCTTGTTGCTGCACTGAGCAGCTCCGGGCGGTTAGAACTCGTCGAGCTGAAGGCTTTAGCGCCTAACCCCGACTTCGGCGACCGCAATTGATCGGCAATCGCCGAGTGCGTGTTCGCTGGAGTGGTGGCACACGAGAGCAACCGGGCATTCAAGCGTCTCCCAAGGAGCGGGTCGGGATATAATGGAAAGTAAGCTGAACCGGTCGGTGTCGTTCGGCTCAGGGCGGCACACCACAACTCGCGTCGAGGCTCTTAGTGATGGCGTGTTTGCGATCGCCATGACGTTGATGATTTTTAACATCAAAGTGCCCCAAATCCCGAATGAGCGGGTGACAGCAGAACTAACGCTGCGGCTATTAGACCTGTGGCCCCATTTTCTCGTCTACGCGATCAGCTTTGTGATGCTAGGTGTGTACTGGGTCGGTCATCACAACCAATACCGTCACATTCGTAGAACGAACCGCATACTGCTCTGGATCAATAATGCTTTGCTGCTATGTGTGAGCTTAATCCCGTTTTCGACTGGCCTCGTAGGGAGTTACCCCACCCATCAGGTCTCGGTGATTCTCTACGCAACCAATCTCGTTCTTGTCGGCCTTGCCTTGTTCGCTCATTGGCACTACGCTATATCACGGCGTGTTCTAGTGGACCAGAACCTTGACCCTGTGCTGATCAGGCTTGCAAGCCGAAGGATTCTGATTGGACCGGCGTTACTGGCGTTGGCAATTGCATTTTCCTTTGTGAGCACACTAGGCAGTCTGGCGCTGTGTGGGTTAGTTCCTCTTTTCTATATTATCCCCGGCAAAATAGATCGCTATTGGGAACCGACTCTGTCTGAGTGAAATTCTTTCCTTGACAATATTTTCTCGCAGTCCCACCGAATTTTGATGAATGGGTCATAATGATGAAGGCAGAGATAGAGGGCCAGTATAGAAGTGTAATGTGTCCGGGGTAGAACGTACTAAATTGCTGTCCACGCCCATTAGTATTTACTTCTTGCCAACTTCGAAATGGTCAGTTGGCAGCGATTCGGTAAACAAATGATTCGAAAATGGCAAAGATCTGGCGTCTCATCGCGTTAGTCCGGGGTCGGGCCCACGCTAATTCGGCCACAGCCACACATCTATATAGGAAACAGCCGTTTTTTTGGCTTAGACCCGCATTTTGGATGCCGAAATCCTCGTTCTAAGCACCGCAGTACCCGGATTTTAGGACCCGCCGTGCTTCTTCCCCTTTTCACCCTCACTCTTCACCCTCAGTCCTCCGTGGCGCGTACTGTTTGGCGCAACCGCATCGTCAAGTTGCCCAGCGCCGGGCCGGAGGCAATCAGTCCTCCGCCGGTACGTTTGGGCAAAGGCCAAAATGGTCGTAGTTGTCCACAAAGGTCTCGTTGAATCTGTAATAAGAGACATGCACATCAACGCTGAGATTCTGGTAGAGGATCAAGATGACGACAAAACTGAATTCCAGGAGATCGAGATCGAAGTGGATCCTGAAAAGGTTGCGGATAGCTATGCGGAGGCTGAAAAGTTCTGGAAGGAGGATGAGTCAAATGACAATCAGCCGTAAGAGACGGAAGGAATACACCAAAGCCGCTGGTAGCTTCTGTATCCATTGTGGAAGCGGAAATATCTCAGATGGAAGGATGGAGTCGGAGGGACATGAGGCTTGGCAATCTGTTGTTTGCTATGACTGTGGCGCTGAATGGAATGATATCTTCCGACTGATCGGGGTAGATGACATACGCCTGCCTGAAAATTGTTCTGAGACTCCGAGCAAGATAAAGCCATTTCAAAATCGTAGCCAATGGAGGCGGACAGCGTGCAACCTGGGAAAAGGCACCAGAATATTGCAGTACTGCTTGAAACTGTTGGTAGCAGCCCGAGAAGTTATCAGGAATTGGGAACGTGGTGATCTGGCCGCAGCAGTTCGGAATTTGGATGCAGTGGTGCGAGAAATTGAAAGGTCCCTGCGAAAAATCAAATGGAGATGGGCATTAGTCCCGGGAAAGACACTGCGTATCATATGAAATACTGATTCCGTCAGTCTTTCCCAGCAACAGTCCGAAGTTTAGAGACCAGACTTAGAAACCCAACTTACGCTCCATTCTCCGTCCCTGCAAACCATGCACCGCATCGAATCGCATATTTCAGACTCATCCGAATGCTCTTTACCCTCAAAGACGCACACCTTCTTCTCCATCTCACACCTCCACTTCTGACGTTTATTGAAGTACCCAATAAAGTTAGTAATACGTCGATTTATATAGTCAACACATTCGAGATGTGCATTTCGATGATATCTCCTCTGCTCTTCGGCAAGTCTTCAGTACGTTTGGGGTCGGGCTCAGCCTTCTCCTTTTTTCCGCTTCAGAAACGAGACATCCGGTACCCGGAGAGCGGACAATTTCAGTTCGCAAACCGTCTGCTCATTGACACTAACGCTGGTTAATATAAAATTGTCTGGTGCAAGGAGCCGAAATGAATACACTGGAAATTAAGAAAATGAGTAGAATTGAGCGTCTTCAAGCCATGGAGGCACTTTGGGATTCGCTTCTCGATGAAGAAACTGAAATCCAATCCCCGGAGTGGCATCGGGACGTCCTTCAAGAAAGAAAAAGAAAGGTCGAAGCCGGCGAAGCAGAATTCATTTCTCTTGAGAGATTGAGGGCTAGCCGTAAATCATGACAGGAAACTGACGATATGTCACCAGTCGATTATCGTAAGAGGCTAAGGAGTAGAAAAATAATAGGCCTTGTTGTTTCTGTTTTTATCGGGGGACTGAGATGGAAAGGCCGGCAACTGTCGTGCTTTACGTCCTGCTGTTGGGAGCCGTCATATTCGGTGTAGATTTCCTGTTCTTCAGAAATCGGTTCTGGGAACGGCTGATAGTAAATATAGGAATTGTCTTAGTATTTGCAGCTTTCTATTTGAGATTCCTCAAGCGTTGATGAGGAAGGCAACGTCGACGTTTGGGGTCGCCCATTGAAAGGCAGCGTCAGTCCGGGGTCGGGCCACGCTACTTCTATGATTCCTTTCTGTATGGCGGTCGTATCCTGACCTTTCTGGTATCCACCGTGACGATGGCTCCCGAGCTCAGTTCGTCGCCATAGCGTGCAAGAACTCTTTCTGCTGCAAGCCCTTATTGTCTCGCCGGAAGATTGTCAAGCCGCAAAATTCCAGAATGGGGATATCCATGGAGGATTGCAAGTTCACCAAAATCTTTATCGAGTGTTACGAGCACACGGCCGGCGTTATGTGCTTTGGCAAGGGTCTCTTCATCGCCGGGGTCTTCTTTCCACTCCCCAGCCCATATGACATCATGACCAGCGGATCTTAAGTCTTTAACAGCACCACCCCAAACACAAGTGTCCAGGAGGACCTTCACGTTCCCGTCTCCAGAAAGAGCGGCTCCACCCTCTCGTGTCCAACGAGCCTGCGTGCATAGACAAGGCACGCCCGAATGTCTTCCGGTTCAAGCCACGGGTAGCCCGCAAGGATCGTTTCGGGACTGTCTCCTGCGGCAAGCATAGCAAGGATATGTTCAACGGCAATCCGCCGTCCTCGTATGATCGGTTTCCCGCCGAATATCTTGAGGTTTACCGTTATCCGTTCTAAAGTCTTTTCCTCGTCCATTCTTTCACCCCGTAATGGTCTTTACATGAGCTGCCAAGATACTACATCCCCGCCAAGCTAATTTCAATGGATTCATCGTCTATGGGGTCTGACCAGGTCGGACCCAATGCCGTTAACTTACCGTGAAACATCTGTCCTTTCACACCCTTACGAGTTTCAGCCTTTGACAGCGGTGATGCTTGCTTACACTTACGGCCCTGATTTTTACGTCCCTTTTCCAAGCCGCGACTCTTTCTTCGATATTCCTGGCGATCCCTTGTAAATTGACGATCTGGTTTATACCGGGCGTGTCACTTCGCATTATTCTTGCCTTTGCATCTAATAATGAAGTATAATGTTTGCGACAGTCGCTGCCCTCACGCGGATATACGGAAAGTCCGTCTACCCCCTTGCTCAATCTGTCGGCGGGACGCGGGCGAGATGGCCGGGGTGACGGCCGCGCGGCAAACCTTTCCTGGCGGACCCTCACTGCGTTTCGGGTCTCCCGCTATAAGCGTGACCTGATGCGACGCGTATAGTCCGCGCCCGATCTTTTGTGAGGGCGGTGTTCCCTTCCTTTCGGGGCGCCCGCAGTTTTTTCTACTCGCGGTTCACAGCTCGCTGTACTTGAGAGGTCTTTATGGAATCTTCCGCCAAATGGGCGCCTGATATTCTCGTCATTCCCAAGATCTTCAGTCGGGAACCTCAGTCCTGTTTTCTCACTCCTCAATCCCGAGTTCTTTTTATGCCCGACCAAACTATAAATCGGCTCTCTCTACCTGTGCTCATCAGTGTCTATCCGTGTCAGGATTCTGCTCTTTCTCTCCAGCTCCCCGCTTCCTGCTTTTGCTTTTCCACTCAGTCCTCAGTCCTCAGTGGCGCGTACTGTTTGGCGAAACCGCATCGTCAAGTTGCCCAGCGCCGGGCCGGAGGCAATCAGTCCTATTTTTTCCCTGTTGTTTCCAAGATGTTTCCATGCAACACAAAAAACCTAGCAATCACAATTCCTTATCGATGGAAACAGCCGGCCTCGAAACCCCTGGTGTTTCCATCTGTTTCCATGGCGGATGAAAAGCGAATAGTGAACAGGACTCAGATTACTCTTCCCTCGTGGAAACACACAGCCGGGTGTTTCCACGATGTTCCGAAAAAGTTTCCATGGCCCTGAAAAAGATTAATGATGACGCACTCTTGTGATTGATCGGGGAAGGACACAACCCCTACCGTTCCAGAATATTGACCGTCCCGTCATCGAGATCGTATTTTGCACCCACTATCTTTATTTTTCCTTCGTTCACCAGCGACCGGATCACCGGCGACTGTTTCACCAGGGACTTTGCGACGAGTTTAACGTTGTTGCCGATGGCGGATTCGACCAGGTCCGATTTACTTGCGCCTCTGGCGTCTTTTCGGGCCTGTTTGACAGCAGGAGCGATCGTTTTGATAATGGCGCCGATGTTTCCGCCGGGATGGCCTTCGGCATCGACTGCCGCACTCACCGCGCCGCAACGCTTATGGCCGAGAACGACGATAAGAGGGGAGCCAAAGTGTTCTGCGGCATATTCGATACTTCCCAGTACAATGGGGTCCGGAATATTGCCGGCTACCCTGACCACAAAGATCTCCCCCAGTCCTTTATCGAAAATGATCTCCGGAGGGACCCTCGAATCCGAGCAGGAAAGGATAATGGCATAGGGTTTCTGCCCGGTTGCGAGGGCCCGCCTCGCTGCGGGCCAGTTGGATTCCATTATCGCCAGCCGGTTTGCTACAAAGTTCTTGTTCCCATCGAGCAGTTTATTGAGGGCTTCATCAGCGGTCATGGTCGGTCCGGTTTCCGATGCGAATGCCGCCAATGCACTTACGAATAAAACTGTTACCAATATCAGGTAAAATCCGATTCGCTTTTTCATGCAATGTCCTCCTTGATCAAAGAATTGCTCACTGCTCACTGCTCACGATTGGTCACCTTGGTTGTATGAGTCCGAAAATGGTAATCGAGCAGAAATGAGGTATGGACGCTGTCCGCCGACCGTCGTGTGGATATGAGATCGATATGGTGCGTTTTGCCGACTTCATCGGCAAATGAGATTCGAGCGCCGTCAGGAAACCCGCCCTCGCGGAGCCACACATCCGGAGGAAGCAGCCATGTCTGCCCGAAACGCTCTTCGAACAATATAAAATCCAGGGCGTCCCTCGGAAATTGAAGATACATGGAAAGTTCTTCATCGGTAGCGGGCCGTTTGATCAGGGATCCCAGTTGCAGACGCCTGGCGTTCAGGTCCTCGTCTGCAATTTCCTGCAGTCCGGCCTCTTCCGCGAGGATTTCGTCCCACTTCTTTCCGTCCGTCCTGCCGTTCTCGAGGACTTTCTCGAAAACCCACTGATGCGGGTCATAGAAAGGAAACGGGCCGTAACGTCCCAGGAGCAGCCTCTTAAGGTCGTCGGAGGGCTTTTCGTAGCGGCCGTTAACCACGTTATTGAGGGCCGTCGACCACAGGATCTGACTGCCGGGAGTGACCACCCAGATGTTTCCCAATTCCTTGCGCACTTGGATGAGTTCGCTGAAGACCTCGTGGGAGCGCTCGAGCAGCCCCGCCTTCTCTGCCTGCTCAAGAGCGAGGCTGAGGGCTCCGCCCGGGAGTTTGTGCCTTTTGACGGTTGGGTCGAACCCGTGATACGGGCTTGTAAATTTCTCGTAGAGCCGTCTTTCGAGCCGCACAATGTCTGAGGCGTCGAGAAGTGGGGCGATTTCGAGGCCGGGGGTCTCGAACCCGTAATCATGGAGGTTCTGAACTACGCTAAGCGCGGGGGCCTGGCTGTAGATCCCGCCGTAACCATGGTCGCAAACCTCGACTATCCTTACCCCTTCCTGGACCGCCGCCATGAGGCGGGCGAGATCGTTGCCGTCGGTATTGTGGCCGTGGTAGGAGATGAGAAGGTCAGGGAATCTCTTTCGGATTGCGCGCACCAGATCGGCGATACGCCTGGGCGACCCCAGGGCGGAATGGTTTTTGATGCACAAAATGATATCTTCGCCAATAAGGGACACCACCTCTTCAGCTTTTTGAACGTAAAAGTCGTCCGTATGCCCCACACCCGTGCTGAAGCACAGGCAGGGCATAAGGACCTTGCCGGCCTCTCTGACCGCCTTTGCCGCGACGACAAGGTTCGGGATGTAGTTGAGACAATCGTACATCCTCCAGATATCTACATACCTGGAGAAAAGCCGCACGGTCATTTCGATCACATTATCCGGATAGGGCCTGTAGCCGAAAAGGTTTCTTCCCCTGCAAAGCCCCTGGATCAGCGTGTTGGGCATGGCTTTGCGCACGAGCCGCAGCTTTTCGAACGGATTTATCTGCTTTTTTATAAGGTCCATATGCATTGTGGCCCCACCGAGTATTTCAAAGCCGAAATACCCGGTGGCGTCCCGATAAGGGGCGACCTTGAGAGTCGTCTGCGGCATGATGCGGCACTTAAAATCCGACTGCGAAACGTCCCGTTCATTGTTGGTGAGAAAAACTCCCGGCGTGTGGCGCACAAAGTCCAGGACCTCGCCGGCCTGCATCTGTGGTGAAACTCTTTCCCGCCTGGCCATCTATTCTCCTTGGTAAATCGCCAACCGTGAATCGTAACGGTTTTTGCTCGATTCACGATTCACCATTCATGAGTCACGAGTATAAGGGTTATATCCGTAAGCGTTTATTTCGGCCACCAGGCTGGCCAATTTGCCCATTGGCGGAATTTCTTCCTGGTATTCCAAAAGCTGTGGATGGTTCTCTATGTACGACGTGTCGAAATTCTGATTGATAAAGTCAGGGTCCGTCACTATTTGCTTGTAATACGGGATCGTTGTCTTTACGCCCGCGATGAGAAAATTGTCGAGAGATCGGCGCAGCCGGTCGACGGCTTCCTTCCATGTGTAGCCGTAAACAGTGAGCTTGCAAAGCATCGAGTCGTAGAAGCGCGGGATTTCATAGCCCTGATAGACGGCGCCGTCGACGCGTACCCCGTGGCCGCCGGGAGACTGGTATATGTCGATCAGTCCCGGGTTGGGCATAAAATTGTTCTTCGGATCCTCAGCCGTTATTCTCAACTCGATCGCACATCCCCTGAAGAGGAGGTTTTTCTGTGATACTGAAAGGGGCTGGCCTTCGGCGACCAGAAGCTGCTCCCGGACGATGTCCATTCCCGTCACCATCTCCGTGACCGTGTGCTCTACCTGGATCCTGGTATTGACCTCGAGAAAATAATAATTGTCGTCCTGGTCCAGGAGAAACTCAACGGTGCCGGCACTCAAGTAATTGGAAGCGATGGCTGCCTTCACCGCCGTATCGCAGATCCTTTCGGAAAGATGTTCGGGAAGAAATGCCGGGGCCATTTCGATCATCTTCTGGTGTCTTCTCTGGATCGAACAGTTTCTAGTCCCGAGATGGATCACGTTTCCATGGCCGTCGGCAAGAATCTGAACTTCAATGTGCCTGGGGTTTGTGAGTCCTTTCTCGAGGTAGACCTCATCGCTGCCGAACGCCATTTTGGCCTCCGAGCGCCCAACCTCGATGAGTTTTATCAGCTCGCCCATGTTCTGAGCCACTCGAATTCCGCGCCCTCCACCTCCGGCGACGGCCTTCACCATTACAGGGAAGCGGTGCTTTTCGGCAAAAGACGTTGCGATCTCAATTCCCTCTTCGCCGGGCGGGAGGATCTGCGTTCCGGGGATCACGGGAATTCCCGCCTCTGTCATGACCTTTCGGGCTATCACCTTGCTGCCCATATCGATAATCACTTGCGGAGGAGGTCCAACGAAAACGAGACCGGCCTCCGTACACTGTTTTGAAAAGGCGGGATTTTCAGCCAGAAAACCGTAGCCGGGGTGTATCGCGTCGGCCTGGCTGCTCTGCGCAGCCTGTATCACGCGCTCGATATTGAGGTAGTCACGCCTGGGGCCGCTTCCGATGCAAATGGCCTCATCGGCGCGCATGATATGCATAGCGGTCTTGTCCGTCTCCTCGTAGATGGCGACGGTCTTTATTCCAAGTTCCTGAGCCGAGCGCATAATGCGGATAGCGATCTCGCCTCTGTTTGCAACAAGCAGTTTTTTGAACATCTTCGAACTCGCTTTCGGGAAAATACGATCCTCAAAGTCGTGTACGGACTGAATCCATTTAAGTTAGTGATCGATGCGTTCGAGTGGGAGGGCAGGCGGATCGAATTGGCGCCTGAGTTATACGGAAAAAGAGGAACGGAACAGCACTGGCCGGGCTGGAATGAGGAAAAAATCACCTTGGCAGAGTCAGAGTTAATCTGGAAGAATAAGGCACTCGCTCTTTTGAGTAGAACCTTCCCCGTCCCCAAACCAAGTCCGTGGATGGGGTCTGATTGGAAGGTCGAGAAGACTCTCATCCGATCAGGAAGACATGCCTGCTCGCCTGCCCAACCGACGTGCGCGGTTCCTCTGGTGCGTGTTCTCCCTGCTCACCAGGTTGCACTTGAAGGGCTTTATCACGGTGTTAGCGTCCCATTTGGGCCTGTCGTCGTCCCTGAGCAGATCTTTGATGCTCGCCCAACTCCTCTGACTATAAAACTCGCAGGTGTGACCCTCATTAAAAAATTCACAATGTCTTTCACTCACGTACTTCTCGTACTTTTTACAGTACTTGATTTTCATCGCATCCCCCTGGTCAGGTTGGCGGTGTCCCTCCTACGGTCCTCCCCGGCAATATTGCCGCAATATAATTCGCACCTGGCGAAGCCGCAACATGGGATCATCGAGGCCGATGGGGAATTGGAAAGTTTCTTGAGCGCTCGAGGTTTGAAAACGAACCGGGAGAATGAATTCAGGCGCTAGTATACGCGAACTCACCAGATTGTGAAATAAAAAATGTAGATGGCCGTGATTTCCTAGGCATTTGGGCATTGATCGCCCTTTTTTCTTTGCATCGAAAACCCAAACCAGTTATAAGAATTCTTCCTGCAGGCCAGTAGCTCTAACGGTTAGAGCATCGGACTCCAAATCCGAGGGTTGGGGGTTCGAATCCCTCCTGGCCTGCCAGGAAATCAGGGGGTTAGCCGGGTCGCCGTTAGTCTCCATTCTTTTCATCATGCGCCGGCACGCTCGATTCGCAGCACGCGTGCCCAGCGGGCGGGGACGTCTATCCTCACCCGCCCTCTATCCGCAGGGTAACTTGCAGGCGGATTGAGCAAGTCGTCAAGACGCGCACAACCTAGTTCGCTCAAGTCCAGCACGACCTTTTGTGCCGAGGCAGCAGCGTTGACCACGACGGCTATTGACTCCTTCGATGTCTGCCTCAGAAATGCGAGGTGTTCGGAGGCCACAGCAAGTTGCCGATACTCACCCCGGCGCAAAGCCTCGGAGCGCCGCCGCACGGCGGTCAGCCGTCGTATGGCGTCCGGGAGATCTGGAGAATAATTGCGCCACATCGTGCCGAGATCGAGACAGGGTCTCAACGCACGATCATCGGTGGGTGTGCGCGTCCCGGTAATGCCCCATTCGCTGCCGGCATAGAGCGACGGAACGCCGGGAATCGTGAACAGGAGACAGTAGAGCGGGAAGAGGTGCGCCCGTTCGTGCACCATGCTGGCAACGCGGTTTACGTCATGATTGTCGGCAAAGTTGTAGAGGGGCAGCCCCCGGTAGATGCCGTGCCGGCCGAACTGCCGGTCGAGGGAGTACGCAATCTCGAAAAAGTTGTGGTCGACATGACTCGACCAAAGACCCTTGTAAACCTCGTAATTGGTCACGGAGTGAAGCGCTTCCAGATTTGTCCATCGGCGGTAATCGCCGTGGACCACTTCTCCGATCAACCATAAATCGGGGTTGAGATGATTACAGTGCCTGCGAAGTGCACCGAGGAACTCCGCATCCAGCCAGTCGGCGGAATCGAGGCGCAATCCGTCGATCTGGAAGCTCGAGACCCAATGGTCAACGGCCGCCAAAAGATGAGAGCGAACATCAGGGCAGGAGAGTTCGAGCCGTGGCAACTCCGGAGCGTCCTTCCAGTGCTCGTACTGGAAATGATCATTGAACGGGCCGCGTTTGCCGAAAGTAAGACCTCGAAACCATTGACAATACGCAGAGTCCGCTCCAGAGTCCCGCACATCGCGAAAAGCCCAAAAATCTCGACCGACATGCCCGAACACTGCGTCGAGGACCACGCGTACCCCTTGGCGGTGGGCCTCGGCGACAATCTCTCGGAAGAGCGACTCCGTGCCCAGCCTTCGGTCGATGTGGAAATAATCGACCGTGTCATAACCATGTGTTCCGGACTCAAAGACTGGTCCAAGATACAAGGCGTTAGCACCCAGAGCGGCAGCGTGGCCAATCCAGGGAATCAACCCTTCCATGCGGGGCTCGGGATTCGAAATGAGATCATTTCGCGCTGGAGCGCCGCATGCTCCCAACGGGTAGAGATGGTAGAAAACCGCGTCCTGTGCCCACTCGCTCATCCGTCACCTCATAATGTACCGATGAATGGTTACGGGTAACGGGTTGAAGGTTACGGATTTTAACCCGCAACTCGTAACCCGCAACTCGCAACCGTTACCTCACGAGAAGATTCCGTGCATGAATTGGTGCACTGACTGATGCACCAGGGGTTCGTTAAGTTGGGTGTAGCCGTTCAGGGCCAGTGAAACGTAGTTATTGAGCATTCCGAGGAACGTCGCGGCGTACGCGCGGTGACGCCCTTTCATATTGCCGTGATCGTCGGCCGCATCCTGGAAAAGCTTCTCGATAACTGCGAACTGCCGCTCGTGGAACTGGAAAACAGCCCGATACGCCTGACTCTGAACCGGCGCGAACCATAACGACAGATGCAGCCGGTACGGTTCGGGGTGTGTTCTCGCGAAGGCAAACACGACCCTGGCAACCTCGTATAGCGTTCGGGGGAGATCGTGTCGATACATGGCGGCATCCTTAAGGCTGTCTTGCAGATCTTCAAATTGCTCAACGAGGAGCGTCTCCAACAGGCCGAGCTTGCTGCCGAAATAGTGATAGAGTGTCGGCTTGGTTACACCGGCCGACTCGACGATCTGCTGGACCCCAACGCCATCATAGCCGTAGGCCACAAAGAGCCGCAGCGCACAGGCAAGGAGTTGAGATCGGTTATCGTCCATAGCAGTATCATCCATAACTGCCATATTATACCGATCGGTATAGTAATGTCAACCGTGAAAAATCTTCTCCATGTCTGTTTTTTGCCGCTTCTGGTTGCCGTTTGGCGAGGCTGGATCGTGGTAAATGAGGGGTATCTGCGCAACCTTATTACCGATCGGGATTACAGGGACCTTGCCGACCTCTCTGACACATACCTGGACCCTGCAAAGTCCAGGTGGTTCGACTACGCAAGGGGCGCATTTTATTCCCACTTCAGCGATTCATCCGAACCAAGTGGCGTAAACTCTGAGGCGATGAAGCTCTTTCCGGCGTGCCTGATGGGTCTGAACGGAGCGGTACGCGACGAAGACCTAAAAGGATCGGAGATACGCGATCTGGCCAACAAGATGCTCGATGATTTTGGGAAAATGGTTCCTGCCGGGGCACAGGCCGCTTCGTCTTCCCCTGATGCTGTTCCGCAAGCCCAATCTGAGCAAACGGAACGGCTGCCGGTAGACCCCTTGCCAGGGAAGAATATCTTAGAGGCGGATTTTTCGGATATACCTAACCGCGAATTGGGTGTGACAGGGCTTGAAGGCTACCCTCCGGAATATTATGATCCAGCGAACGGGAGGTCCGTAAATCTAATAATGGCACACTTTTAGAAGCAAAAGGCCCCGGATATGCTAATTTCATGCAGGATGGGGAATTCCAAGGTTGGTTTAAGGGCACAAAAGCTCTAATTAATCAGGGAAACAACCAGGCCGTCGCGGCGAAGGGTGCGCCGATCGAATGGCACATGGCGGATGAGGAGGCTGTTCAAGTACTTCAGAAGCTATTCCTGGACAATAAGATTAAGGGCATTAAGATTATTTACGCGCCTGCGTCACAATAGGGGAGACACATGTCGGGACGATATCTACTCAAGGTATTTTGGAGCAGGAGAAAGGAATCCGCCGAATCTTGCGCGGAGAGGTTGTACAGGTTCCTCGACGCTATTAAGACTTGTGATGATGTCTTTGCAAAATGGTATCAACTTGGTCGTTCGCGAAAAGAAGCCCTGCAGAAGCCAATAAAAACGGACGATATGGCAGAGGTCCTTTCATTGGTTGAAAAGGGACGACACCGACGTGATGTGGGGAGACAGCCGATCGATGAGCTTGGTTTCCACGTTATGATTTGGAACGGTGGAGAGGAACCTGCTAAGAGTATCAACTTGAGTGTTCACTGCGGGCTTTATTCCCCGTGGTTAGCCGGGAACGGTGTCGTATTGCACTTTCCCAAAAAATTGGGCCGGTTGGCTGATCCTTCGGTGGCCGTCGAACCTCTTTTATCGGCAGTAAAATGTTGGGATCCCGATTGGTGCAGCGTATTCTCGGACGAGTCGATTCGACAAGGAGAGTTTGATCCAAAGGCCCCTCTAGTGGACTGGATGGTATTTATCCCTCAGATCATCGATAGTGTTCCCCCTCCATCCACCGTGCTGCGACTGGAAGGCGTCGGGTCCGTGGTCATTGTGCTGCCGCATCCCCCGCGCCGGGATGACCCTGAACAAATGAAAGTAATCAACAGGATCGAACAAATCATCCATTTGCATAACCCGAAATCCGGGAACAGGTGAATCAATTCATCTTCAAGAATAGGTTCTCTTCCCTCAAGGCCTTGTTCTCGGCAAGCAAGGCCTCATGTTTTCGGAGCATGTCTAAAACCTGGCTAATCTTGTTCGCAGTACCCGAAATGCCGTATATCCGGGAAACTGGCGACGGCGCCCATCGGCTTTCCCTTGCGTGTGTGACGCCGATAAAGGATAATTGTACGAGCAATCGTGGCATTCCGATCGCCTTCGGATTGGAATCCGGTGAGGGATTTGTTCTTCCAGAGAGATGATTATGAAAAAGTGTCCCTTTTGCGCTGAAGAAATTCAAGATGAGGCAATAAAGTGTAAACACTGCGGTGAGTTTATAGATGTCTCCGGCAGTCCGCGCTTTGCCGACAAAAAGATTCAGTGGTATTTCAGGACGTCTTTCATCGTCATGGCACTCTGTTTAGTGGGGCCGCTGGCGCTGCCCCTGATCTGGCTGCGTCCTCAAATGTCGCCGGCATGGAAGATCGGGCTCACAATAGGGATTCTCGTCCTCAGTTGGATATTGTTCCAGAGCACGATGGAATCTATCCGTACTATCAGGCAATATTACAAGCTGATGGAGGGGATTTAATTTTTTTTGAACCCTGCCCAAGGAACAATTAGGGTCATCTCTCCTACAGGAAAGACCATGTCACGGGAGGACCGGTTTCAGGAACACAACGGCGAGAGGCGGCAGTGTAAGCCTGATCGAACAGGGTTGGCGCTGCCATTCGCCGGGTTCGGCGGCCAGGGGCAATGCATTGACGACATTGCTCCCGCCGTAGTTTTGCGCATCGCTGTTTAGCAATTCGCGATACATGCCGGCACGGGGTACGCCGATGCGAAAGTCATTGCGAACTACAGGGGTGAAATTGGCCGCCACTATAATGAAATCATTCGGGTTCGCCGAGCGCCGGATGAATGAGAGAACGCTCTGCTCGGCATCGTCGCAATCAATCCATTCAAATCCCGCCCAACTGAAATCTACTTCGTGCAATGAAGGCTCAGACAGGTAGAACCGGTTAAGCGCCGCTACATATTCCTGCAACTTCCGGTGTGGCTCGTAGTCAAGCAGTGCCCATTCCACCCCTTTTTCGAAGTTCCACTCATTCCATTGCCCGATCTCGCAACTCATGAAGAGCAGCTTTTTGCCAGGATGTCCATACATATAGCCGTACAGCGCACGCAAGTTCGCGAACTTCTGCCAGTAGTCGCCCGCCATCTTTGACAGCATCGCACCCTTGCCATGCACCACTTCGTCATGCGAGAGGGGCAGCATAAAATTTTCTGAAAACGCATAGGTTAGCGAAAATGTCAGTTGATCGTGATGGTAGCGCCGGTATAAGGGGTCTTTCCGGAAGTATTTCAGAGTATCGTGCATCCAGCCCATATTCCACTTGAAATCGAACCCGAGGCCGCCATCTTCGACGGGTCCCGTTACATTCGGCCAGGCGGAAGCCTCTTCGGCAAAAGTCAGGACGTCCGGAAACTGTTGGTGCACCAGGGTGTTGAATCGCCTGAAAAACTCTATGGCCTCAACGTGTTCGCGCCCCCCGAATTCATTGGGCAGCCATTGGCCCGGTCCGCGCGAGTAGTCCAGGTACAGCATGGAGGAAACGGCGTCCACGCGGAGGCCGTCAATGTGATACTTGTCGAGCCAAAACAGCGCGTTTGAGAGCAGAAAGGCGCAGACCTCGACGCGCTCGAAGTTGAAGGTGAGCGTGCCCCAATCATGCTGTTGGCTTCGGCGTGGGTCGGGAGGTTCATAAAGGGGTGTGCCGTCGAAGTTCGAAAGTCCATGGCCGTCTTTGGGGAAGTGCGAAGGCACCCAGTCCATGATCACAGCCAGTCCTGCCTGGTGGGCAGTATCGACGAAATGCCTGAAATCGTCCGGATTCCCGTAGCGTGAAGTAGGGGCGAAATAGCCGACGGTCTGGTATCCCCATGAACGGTCGAGCGGATGTTCGGTAACCGGCAGAAGTTCTATGTGAGTGTACCCCATCTCATTGACATAGGGCACCAGGTTTTCAGCCAGTTCCCGGTAGGTAAGCCAACGCGCGGGCTTTGCGTCCAGGGGAGAGTCTTGCATCCAGGAGCCGAGGTGGACTTCGTAGATCGAGATCGGCGAACTGAGTCTCTGGCGCCGTGCGCGTCCGATCATCCACTCGGAATCGTTCCATCGATAGGAACCAAGGTCCCATACGACCGATGCCTCGCCGGGGCGCATTTCGGCGGCAAAGCCATATGGGTCGGCTTTTTGTGCCACGATGCCGGTGTAAGAATGGATCTCGTATTTGTACAAAGCGCCCGGCTCAAGACCGGGAATGAAGATCTCCCACAAACCGGATTCATCCCTGGTTCGCATGGGATGAAGACGCCCGTCCCAACCGTTGAAGTCACCAATGACACTGACCCGGGCTGCGTTGGGAGCCCACACTACGAAGTGAATGCCCTGGACGCCTTCGTGCTCGATCAGATGCGCGCCGAACCTTGCATACAGGCGGCGGAGGGTTTCCGGGGCATGCTTCCGATCATACAGCAGCCGAAGGTCCGAATCACTGAGCACGGGAGGAAATCTGTAGGGATCTTCGACCACATAGTTCCGGCCGTCAGGGAGGGTGACAGCCAACCGGTACGGAAAAAGCTCGGTCTCACCGGCAAAGACAGCTTCGAAGACGCCTTCCGGATGAATGCGGTCCATGGGGAACAATTCCGGTTGCAGGCATTCAGCAGGAACTAAAGGGTCAAGCCGTATCTCCGGCAGCAAATTGGCGACTTCGAGTTGAGATGGATTAAGTGCAGGCGGAAGATTCTCTTTTTCAGGCTCCTGCACCGGGCCTTCTTCCCTCTGCTCTCCGTTTGCTGCCGGCCGCCGCTCGATGGCCACGCTCTGAGCCTTGGGCGCAAAGGTACGAATGGCGATGCCCGGCTTCTCGTCCACATTCAGTGAATGAGGTCCATAGATTTCAGCCAGGCCGCTTTCCGGAACCGGCGAACTCGATCTTACTGTTTGAGCCGCAAACAGCAGTGCAGCCTCAATCCCTTCCAGTGATAACCCCGGGTGGGTCTCCAGGATCTGGTCGATAGTTTCGCCACGGGCCAGACTCTCAAGCAGCGCGTCCACTGTGAAGCGCGTCCCGGCAATGACCGGCTGCCCGGCCATCACCTCAGGATCAGACTCAATTAGCTTTTCTCGCACAACAGCTTCCTTTGCCCGGAGCAGAACAAGTGGATACCGGCAATATTATGAAATCCCGGTAACCGACTGATTGGAAAGTTTTGAATAATACATCAATTCGAAGAGTCAAGGGATTCTAAAAATGGATATTACACACGTTTCAATTTCTGCTAGTTTTATCCACTTTGGGAAATTGGACAGGACACTTTTTGAAAATCCCGGGTATTGGTGGAAGATGCTCTATTTCAGAGATTGGGTGCTGTTGGCGGCGACTCTTTGTTCTATCCTGGCAGGCATGATCTGGCCTGATTACGGGAAGCCCTTTCAGCCTTATCCGGTCTATTGCATGATGGCCCTGCTGTTTTTCAGTTTTCTTCCTATCCGGCTCGGCGCAGTATTGAACTCGGCAAAAAGTTCATTGAGGGATCTTGGCTGGTGTGTCTTCTTGAAATTGATTTTGTTGCCATCGGCGCTATTTCTTTGTTTCCGTTACATTTTCCCGGAATATGCGATGGCCGCTCTGCTTTTGAGCGGAGTTTCAACCGGGGTGTCTTCCCCTTTTTTCGCCGGTCTCATGCAAGCCAATATGTCGCTTGTCTTTGCCATGGTAGTTGCCAGTTCCATTTTGGTCCCGTTCACACTTCCCGCACTGGTGCATATCCTTGGCGGGGAGACTATAGAGATCTCCCTTCTCGCAATGTCACGCCTCCTGGGCCTGGTCATTTTTTGTCCGCTCATCCTGGCTGAAATCTTGAAGCGCTTTGCCCCGAACTTTACCGCAAAGCTGTCAAGGGCGCAGTATGGTATGTCAATAACAGCGTTTGTGATAACGAATCTCGGCGTATTTTCACGATACGCCGGCTTTCTTCATGAAGAACCTTCTACCGTCTTGATCTGTTTGGGTGTTTCCGTGATTCTGGCGGCCGCCTATTTTGCGGCGGGAGTGCTTTTTTCAGTGGGACGGCCTTTGCCCGATCACCTGTCGCTGATCATAACCTTCGGGATCATAAACAACGTGCTTGTCGTTGTGCTGTGCTCCGAGTTTTTCGGCCACCTGGAAGCGACTGTGGCGGCGATGTACACAATCCCGTTCTTCGGCCTGATCGTTCCGATGCGTCTCTATCAGAGCTGGGCCACGAAGCAGGTAGTTTCGTGAAATGAATCATACTTTCACTTTCGCGAGGTCGGCTTTGTGCATTTTCCATTTGATATATGGACGAAAAATGTTATTAAGGACGTGTTAAGGTACTCTTTGGATGTTAATTAATTCACAAATGTTTTGAGGGTTGCAGCCCGGCACGAGTACCAGAAACGGGCGGCTCGGATTCTGTTGCTGAGATGGGGTAGCGGGTTTTCGATCGCGTGCAGGTTCTGGTTCATAGAGCACCGCCTCCGGTTTTGCCCGGGTCAGGTATCGAATAAGGGAGCCCCTTAGAAAAAGCTCCTCCCCGAGTTTTCCTTGACGCAACGGTTTCATGGCGAAATTTCAGCGACGATTCGGTTTTCATCATCTCTTGCAGCGCGTATTTTTCCCCCGTTTGGGGGGCAGTTTTGGAGCAAGTCTATTATGGAACAAACCGCTTTGACACCCGATTTCAGCTTTCTTGAAAGGGCCGAGGCATCCGGGCCATTCAATGCTGCGGAATGCTTCCAGTGCCGGAAATGTTCGAACGGCTGTCCGGCCTCCTTTGAGATGGACCTGTTCCCGGACCAGATAATCCGGCTGGCGATCCTCGGCCAGAGAAACGAGATCCTGCAATCGAAAACCATTTGGATATGCGCTTCGTGCGAGACATGCAGCACGAGGTGTCCGAACGGTGTCCGGATAGCCGAACTGATGGACTACTTCAAGGAACTGGCCGTGAGGGCAGGCGTTACAACGGCTGTGCCGAGGGTCTCGGCATTCCATCAGGCTTTTCTTGAAAACATCCGGATGACCGGCCGCGTATTTGAGGGCGCTCTGCTACCGGCTTGGTGGCTCAAGAGCGGCCAGATCGGCGAAAAGCTGCTGACCGGAGAGATCAGAAACGACGTGAAGCAGGCCATTGGGCTTTTGGGGAAAAACCGGATGTCGCTTTCCCCGGGTAAGATCAAGGACAGATCAAAAATAAGAGCAATTATTCGCTCCTCCAGATAGAGACAGGAACCGCTTTATGAGAGTTACCTATTATCCCGGTTGTTCCCTGGAAGGCACGGCGAGGGACTATGCCGATTCGATCCACAGTGTGTGCAAGTCGATGGAGGTCGAACTGCAGGAAGTACCGGACTGGAACTGCTGCGGCGCCACCGCCGCGCACAGCATCGACCATTGGGCGAGCGTCGACCTGCCCGGACGCAATTTAGAACTGGCCGAAAGCGTCGGAAATCAGGACATGCTGGTCCCCTGTCCGCTTTGCTTCAACCGTCTCAAATCAGCGGCCCACGAGCTCGAAAAAGGAAGCGAAGGTTTTCGGTCCCGGCTCGGTCCTTCCACGCCAAGAATCTGGGACCTGGCTAATTTTTTCGCGACGGACAAGATGCTCGAAAAAATCGCGTCGAGCGTTAAATATCCTTTGAGCGAGCTAAAAGTCGTATCCTATTACGGCTGCATGGCAAGCCGCCCGCCGAAGATAACCGGGGAACCGAATTACGAGAACCCGCAGAGCATCGATAAGATAGTCCAAACGCTTGGCGCAACCGGCATGGACTGGGCATACAAAACGGAATGCTGCGGGGCGAGCCTCATGGTGTCGCGTCCCGAAGTCGGCGGCAGGATGGTCGCCAAGATACTCGACATGGCAAAACGAGTCGGCGCCGAGGCAATTGTGGTTTCCTGCCAGATGTGCCAGTTAAATCTCGACATGTACCAGGAGAAGATTGAAGCTGAAACAGGCAAGGTCTTCGCACTGCCAGTCATTTATTTTACAGAGTTGATCGGCATTGCCGCAGGACTTCCAGGAGCATCGGAAACTTTGTCCCGGCATTTTGTCGATCCGGTTTCTACGCTTCTCAAATATATGGGCTGAGCCGCAATACGTCATCCTCTCGAACCCGGGCTGCGGATAAGAGGAACCTCCGGGGCCGTCTCGCGAAGCGCGGGACCTATCCGGGACGGCTGGAATGACGAACACCAAAAAAGGTAGAGCAAATGAGGCAGGAACAGAAAATAGGGGCGGTCGCCATCGTCGGCGGTGGAATAGCCGGAATCCAGAGCGCTTTGGACATAGCCAACTCCGGATTCAAGGTATACCTGATCGAAGAGCAGCCAAGCGTCGGCGGCGTGATGGCGCAACTCGACAAGACGTTTCCCACCAATGACTGTTCTTCCTGTATGATGGGCCCGAAGCTGGTGGAACTGGCAAGCCACCGCAATGTCACGATTCTGACCAAGACCAGTGTTGAGAACCTTGGGGGCGAGCCCGGAAACTTTACCCTCACCGTAACGCGCCATCCGCGTTACGTGCGGGAAGACAAGTGCACCGGATGCGGAAGCTGCGCCGAGAAGTGCCCCACTAAGACGGTCGATACATTCAACATGGGCCTTAACAACCGCAAGGCGATCTACCGGAATTATCCCCAGGCGATTCCTTCCGCATTTGCCATCGATGCCACCATGTGCCGCCTTTTCCAGGGGAAAAAATGCGGCGTCTGCGCCAAGGTCTGCCAAGCGGGAGCGATAGACTACGAACAGAAAGAGCAAACGGTGGATCTCGAAGTCGGCGCGGTCATCCTGTCGCCCGGTTTCGTTCCTTTCGACCCGAACCGCAAGCCTGAATACGGCTACGGCAGATGGCCGAACGTGGTTACCAGCGTGGAATACGAGCGGATACTTTCTGCCGCCGGCCCTTTTGAAGGACACATCCAACGTTTGTCCGACGGAAAAAAGCCCAACCGGATAGCCTGGATACAGTGCATCGGGTCGCGCGACAGCGCAATAGGCCAGGATTACTGCTCCTATGTCTGCTGCATGTACGCGACCAAACAGGCGATGATTACCAAGGAGCATGAAGCCGATATCGACACGACCATCTTCTTCATCGACATGCGCGCACAGGGAAAAGGCTTCGACCGATTCTACGAGCGCGCTCGCGATGAAACCGGCGTAAGATACGTGCGGTCAATGATATCCAGAATCGTCCCGGTGCCGGAAAGTGACAGGCTGATGGTCGGCTATTCGGATTCTCAAAATGTAATGCGCGAAGAAGAGTTCGACATGATCGTACTTTCGGTGGGTCTTTGTGCCAACCCCTCGACCGTCGAACTGGCGCGTAAGCTGGGCGTAAAGCTCAACTCCCACGGCTTCACCGAGACCGACGCAATGGACCTCGTAGCTACGTCACGGCCTGGGGTTTTCGTCTGCGGCGCATCCCAGGGGCCAAAGGACATCCCCGATTCGGTGCAGCAGGGCAGCAGCGCGTCGGGCTGCGCAACCGCGCTTTTATCAGAGGCGAGAGGATCTCTCATCGAGCCTCCTCCGAAATACGAGGAGCGGGACGTGAGGGGTGAGAAACCCAGGGTCGGCGTTTTCGTGTGTCACTGTGGCATAAACATCGCTGGCACGGTCGACGTGGAAGCGGTCATGGAATACGCAAAGACCCTTCCAGGCGTGGAATACGCTTTTCACCCGATGTTCGCCTGTTCGACCGACCAGCAAAAAGAGATCAGGAGCGCAATCGAGGAGCACAAGCTGAACCGGTTCGTCGTAGCGTCCTGTACTCCGAGGACCCATGAGCCGCTTTTCAGAAATACACTCAGGGAAGCGGGTCTGAATCCCTATCTTTTTGAACTCGCCAATATCCGCGAGCACGACTCGTGGGTGCACCAGGGCGAGCGCGAGCTGGCGACTCAGAAGGCAAAGGACCTCGTGCGCATGTCGGTATCCAGGGTGAGCCTGCTCGAGCCCCTGTATGACTACTCCTACGAGGTCGTTCAGAAGGCGCTGGTAATCGGTGGCGGGCTTGCAGGGCTAACCGCCGCGCTCTCGGTTGCCGAACAGGGCTTCCCGGCCGTGCTGGTCGAGAAGACCGCAGAACTTGGCGGAAACTCCAGGGGCCTGTTCTACACCGAAGACGGGGCCGAGCCTGCGAAGTATGTCGAAGAGCTTATCAGGAAGGTCGAATCGAACAAGCTGATAACGGTCCACAAGGAAGCGGAGGTGGTATCGGTTAAGGGAGCGTGTGGAAACTTTTCGACGGTCCTCTCCGTGGGTGGAAAAGAGGTCGAAGTTTCCCACGGCGTAGGGATTGTGGCTACGGGAGGCCGGGAATACAAGCCGACCGAATACCTCTACGGGCAGGACAAAAGAGTGCTGACCCAGAAGGAATTCGAAAAGCTGCTCGTGGAGGACCCGTCCGCCGTTAAGAACATTTCGAATGTCACCATGATCCAGTGCGTGGGGTCCCGTGAGCCGGAGAATTCGTACTGCAGCAGGGTCTGCTGTACGTCGGCCATAAAGAACAGCCTGAAACTCAAGCAAATCAACCCGGGCGCGAACGTCTCGGTATTGTACCGTGATATCAGGACATTCGGGTTCAAAGAACTGGCTTACCAGGAAGCAAGACGGCGCGGAGTGCGGTTCTTCCGCTTTGAAGAAGACATGAAGCCAAGCGTCGGACAAAACGGCGGCGGGCTGGAGGTCACCTTTCATGATGCGCAGATGCTGAGGCCGGTCACCATTAAATCCGATCTCCTGGTTTTGAGCGCCGCGATCCGCCCATCGGAAACCACGGCAAAAATGGGGGAGACCTTGCGGTTGCCGTTAGACCAGGACGGTTTTTTCCTCGAAGCCCACCTCAAGCTGCGGCCGCTCGATTTCGCCACCGCCGGGTTCTTCCTCTGCGGTCTGGCCCAGGGGCCGAAGTTCGCCAACGAATCGATAGCGCAGGCGCGCGGCGCGGTGTCGCGAGCGGCGACGATACTCTCGCAGAAGGAGATAGTTGCCGAGGGGGTGGTCACAGAGGTCAATCCGGCGCTATGCAGGGCGTGCGGAGAGTGCGAGCAGGCTTGCCTGTTCGATGCGATAAAGGTAACACAACTGGAAAATGGAAAGAGGCAGGCCGTGGTTACGAAGGCGCTCTGCACAGGCTGCGGTTCGTGCAACGCCGCATGTCCTACAGGGGCTGCATCGCTTGCCCACTTCCGCGACAATCAGATCAAGGCTGTGATCCAGGCATTAGAAGGAATGTAGATGTCCGATTCATTCGAACCCAAGATCCTCGCGTTTATGTGTAACTGGTGCGCCTATGCCGGCGCAGATTTGGCCGGAGTGGCAAGAATGCAGTATCCGACCAACGTTCGGCTCGTCCGCCTGATGTGCTCGGGAAGGATGAACCATGGGTTTTTGCTGAACGCTTTCGAAGCGGGGGCTGACGGCGTGATGGTCTCCGGCTGACACATCGGCGACTGCCATTACCTGGGAGGTAATGAGAAGTGTCAGGTGGTCATCGAGGGAGCGCACAAGATCCTGAAAATACTCGGTGTTGACGAACGCTATCTGAAGCTGAAGTGGATTTCGGCCTCCGAAGGAAATATTTTCGCAGAAGAGATACGGTCTTTTACGAAGTTGCTGAAGGAAATGGGACCGAACCCGCTGGCCCTGAAAAATGCGCCCGAGGAACCGAATGCCGCTGTGGGATAACGGTAATATCCAGTGGTGGTTTGGGCTCATTCAATAACCCTGAATGGAACGAACTATGAAGATCAGCAGGGAACAGGTTGATTATTGCATGGAATGCGGCGTGTGCACGGGAAGCTGCCCGGTAAGCCGTGAACTGCCCGGTTTTTCTCCGCGGCAGATGATCAAGCGGGTGCTGATGGACCGCGATGAGACGGTGCTTCACTCAAAAGAGCTGTGGGCATGTCTTACTTGCGCCCGGTGCAGTGTGCGCTGTCCCGCGCAGATCGATTTTCCGGAATTTGCCCGCGAATGCCGTGAACTAGCAAGAAAAGAGGAAAATATGCCTCAACTTGCCCATCACGGCACGCTGCAGGCGATTTCCTCCCTCCAGACGAGAAATATCAGCCAGAAGCGCACCGACTGGGCAAAAGATGCCGGAAAATTCCATGCCAAAGGCGACCACCTCTTTTTTGTCGGATGTGCGCCCTATTTCGATGCTGCGCTTAAGTACGGGCAAGGTTCCCTCGAGACGGCTACCAGCGTTTTGAAGCTTCTCAACAGGATCGGAATCGAGCCGGTCATCAGCGAGGATGAGCGGTGTTGCGGCCACGACGCACTGTGGAGCGGAAACGAGGCTCAATTTCGAAAGCTGGCCTCCCTCAACCTGGAGATGATTGCCGGAGCGGGCGCAAAAACGGTCCTGTTCAGCTGCCCGGAAGGATACACGATCTTCAAAACCGAAATTCCGAAATATTTTGGTGAGCTGCCCTTCGAGGTGCTTCATGTCTCCGAGTTTTTTGCGCGCGAGATTCCCGGGGCTGGACTCACTTTCAAACCGGCCGAAAACGGAGACAGCACGGTTACTTATCAGGACCCGTGCAGACTCGGCAGACTGGCGGGAATATACGAGCCGCCACGAGATATTTTAAAGTTGATTCCGGGCCTCAAGCTCGAGGAGATGCCGTTTAACCGGGAAAATTCGGTCTGCTGCGGCACAAGCGCCTGGATCGAGTGTTCGGAGTGTTCGAAGTCGATGCAGATCAGCCGGCTTACGGAAGCCGTGGAGACCGGCGCTACGACCCTTATAACGGCTTGCCCGAAGTGCGGGATTCATTTTTCCTGCGCAGAGCAGAATACGGAAATCACTTTGAAAATAGCCGACTTGTATTCATTTGTTTTGAACCACATCGAGTAAGACGGTAAACCACTTAAGGAGACCACGTTCGTGAATCAGGATGTCCTTGTCATAGGCGGAGGCATTGCGGGCATGCAGGCTTCCTTGGACCTGGCCGAAATGGGCTTTCAGGTGCACCTGGTCGAAAGTCTTCCGAGCATTGGCGGGAAAATGGCTCAGCTTGACAAGACCTTTCCCACCAATGACTGTGCCATCTGAATTCTCGGGCCCAAGCTCATGGATGTCGGTCGACATCCGAAAATTCGGCTCCTGGCATACTCGGAAGTGGAGAAGGTGACGGGTGATCTGGGCAATTTCCAGGTAACGGTCCGAAAAAAACCCCGCTACGTCGATGAGAGCAAATGCACCGGCTGCGGAAGCTGCGCGGAGAAGTGCCCGACGTCGACGATCGACGAATACAACATGGGGATGGCAAAGGCCAAGGCCATATACAAGTACTTTGCCCAGGGGATTCCTTCAGCATATACCATCGATGCGACCGTGTGCCGCAACTTCCAGGAAGGAAAGAAATGCGGCGTTTGCGCCAAGGTCTGCCAGGCGGGAGCGATCGACTACAAACAGGAAGAACAGATAATAACCGTCGACGTCGGGGCCATCATCCTTGCGACCGGGTATGAGCTTTTCGACGCGAAAAAGATCCCCGAGTACGGCTACGGACGCCTGCCTAACGTCATCACCGCCCTCGAATTCGAACGCATTCTCTCCGCGAGCGGTCCAACTCACGGCCACGTCTACCGGCCCTCCGACCTTGCCGTGCAAGACAGCTTGCCTGAGCTTGAAAAGGCAGTGCAGAAGGGCCTGCGCGAGCTAGAAAAATTTGAGAAACAATCTGAGATGAGTTCTGCCGACTTCATCAAGAAGTATGATGGCGGCGAGCTTACAGGCGAACAATACGATCCGTGGGCGAAGGCGTTCAAGCTCTTCGTTCCCGTCAAGGAAAAGCTGGATAAGGCCAGACAAAAAGCCGAATCGATTGAAACGGCTCACCGGCTTGCATTCATCCAATGCGTCGGCTCCCGCGACATGCGGTTCAATAAGTACTGTTCGGGGTTCTGCTGCATGCATTCGATCAAGGAGGCTCTGATAGCGCGCGAGCACGACTCCAGCGCTGAAATATATATCTTCGGGATGGACATACGGGCGGTAGGCAAGGGGTTTGACGAGTACCGCAACCGAGCCGCCGATGCCGGCATCACGTTCGTTCGGAGCAGGATTGCGGAAGTCTCGGAAAAGGCGGACCACAGTCCGGTTCTCTGGTTTGAGGATACGAAGTCGCGCACGGTGAAGAGCCTGGAAGTTGATCTTGTGATCCTGGCAACAGCGTGCGAGCCAGGCCCGGCGGCTTTGAAGTTTTCGAAGATGTTGAATATTCCGCTTACTGATTTTGGCTTTTACCAGACCAGGACCGTACCTCCGCTGGATACTTCACGTGCGGGCATATTCACCTGCGGGTGCGCTCAGGGTCCGATGGATATCCCCGAATCCGTAGCGCAGGCAAGCAGCGCCGCTGCCAGAGCGGCACAGGCCCTGCTGGGTCCTGAGGCGACGCGCAAGGCGTCCTGAAGACTTTCCGCGGCCGGGCGGTGGGATCGCCGGCCAATACTTAAACCGCCGCCGCAGGCAGCGGCGAAGTCGGGTGACCGTTCTACGGGCCGTGCAATTCGTGGATGAGGGGTGCCTGTTGGGAATGACTTTGGTTGTTTAGTGTAGAGTTAGTGGTCCAGCTACCAGGAGAAAGAGCAGATGAGTGTAAACGGCGAGAGCTTGAATCTGGCTGAACCCAGGATAGGTGTGTTCGTCTGCCACTGTGGTTCGAATATAGCCGGGTACCTCGATTGCGAAGCGCTGACGAAGTATGCGGCAACACTGCCGAACGTGGTGTTTGCGAAAAATAATCTCTACACGTGCTCCGAATCGGGGATAGGCGAAATAAAAGCGGGCATAAAGAACCACAAGCTGACCAGGGTGGTCGTGGCGTCCTGCTCTCCCAGGACCCACATGCCTCTTTTCAAGAGTGCCTGCGAAGAGGCCGGGTTGAACCAGTATCTTTTTGAAATGGCGAATATCCGGGACCAGTGCTCCTGGGTGCACATGCAGGAACGTTCGGGCGCCCAGCTCAAGGCGATGGACCTCGTCAGGATGGCGGTTGCCAAGGCCGGATTTCTGGAGCCGCAGGAAGATATCGAAACTTCGCTCGTAAAGAAGGCGATGGTTCTGGGCGCCGGTGTGGCGGGTCTTTCCGCCGCATCGGCCCTTGCAGATATGGGGGTCGGGGTAATCCTGGTGGAAAGGGAATCCGAGCCTGGCGGACTGCTCCGGCGTGTAAACAGGGTCGGCCCATCGGGCGAAAAGCCGGCTGAGATTCTGGCTGAGATGATCGAGAAGGCAAAGAGCAGTCCCAATATAGATCTGCGCCTGGAAACCGAGCTTACCGGCGTAGGCGGCGTGGTCGGAAACTACGAAATAACGCTTAAAGGCAAAGACGGCGGGGAAACAAAGGAAATTGTGGGCTGTATCGTTGTCGCGACGGGCGCGGTGCCGCTCGATGCCGAAGGTCTTTATGGTTACAACGGCTCGACGGTGATCACCCAGGTTGAACTCGAAGAGCAGTTGCGAGATGGAAAGTTCAACGCGAAAAACGTCGTAATGATCCAGTGCGCGGGGGCTCGCTCTCCCGAGCGGGCATACTGCTCCCGCATCTGCTGCCTGACCGCCGTAAAGAATAGTCTTTATATAAAAGAACTCGATCCCGAAGCGCAGGTCCACATCCTCTACCGTGACATCCAGATGTATGGCACGGCAAACGAACAGCTCCTCTGGGAATCACGCGGCAAGGGCGTCAAGTTCGATATCTACGACGCTTCGAAACCTCCTGAGGTTAAAGACGGTGAAGTCGAGTTTTATCAGCCGCTCACCGGTATGACCGTCGATATACCCTGCGACCTAGTAGTGCTTTCGACTCCGCTGGTCGCGCCGGCCGATTCCCCCACAATCGCCAATTACATGCGGGTCCCGGTCGACCAGAATAATTTCTTTCTGGAAGCTCACGCGAAACTTCGGCCGCTCGATTTTGCAACCGACGGCATTTTTCTTGCCGGAACGGCAAGGTACCCGGCAACGGTGCCCGAGGCGCAGGCGCAGGGGCTGGGGGCCGCGGCGAGGGCCTTTACCATTCTTTCGAAGAGCAAGCTGCAGTTCAGCGCACTGGTGTCCGAGGTGACCGATAAGTGCGACGGGTGCGGCTACTGCGTCGACCAGTGTCCCTACAATGCCCTCAGTCTGGTGGAGTACGAGCAGGACGGGCAGAAACGAAAAAGAAACTCGTCCGACAACATTCTTTGCAAGGGCTGCGGAGTTTGCGCAGCGACATGCCCCAAGGGGGGTATAATTATCCGTGGCTTTACGAGAAAACAGCTCGAGGCGCAGGTCGATGCGGCCTTGATGCTTTGATGAGGTATGATTTGGAACTACAGAAAGGAAATTTATACCATGTCCGATGATTTCAATCCGAAGATTGTCGGGTTTCTCTGCACCTGGTGAGCGTATGCCGCCGCTGACCTGGCTGGGGTTAGTCGTTCGCAGTATCCGCCTAATCTGCGCATCGTTCGTATGATGTGCTCGGGCATGGTAAGTCCCGACTTGATCCTCCGCGCGCTTTCCAAAGGCGCCGATGGGGTCCTGGTGATTGGGTGTCACCTGGGGGAATGTCATTACCTGGAAGGTAATTACTCGGCGTCCAAGAGGGTTGCCGTTCTGAAGAAGCTGCTCGCCTTTACCGGAATCGATCCGCGCCGGTTGAGGGTTGACTGGCTCTCTTCGGCGGAAGCGCCAACCTTTGTCCGGGTCACCACCGAATTCAGCGAACAAATCAAGGCCATCGGCCCGTCTCCGCTTAAGCTGACGGCATGATTTAGAAAGACGACGAAAGGCTCTCTATGATCGACAAGGTCAAAATGGAGGTCCGCAGGCTTTTCGATTCCGGCAGGATCGAAGGCTTCCTGGGCCTTCGGGAATTCAACGGGCATGTAGGGCCGCACCTTTTCACCAACGGCGCCGACCTCGAAGGGTTGGTCCTCGGTGACAGGAAGGTGCCCGGAGACAGCCGTTATCCTCTGAACAAACTACTCATCACGATCGCCCGCCATTATCAGAACGCAACCATCGGGGTGCTCATCCGGGGATGCGACGAGCGCGGACTAAAGATGCTTTTCGGCTCGAACCAACTCGACCCTGAAAAAGTAATCTCCGTCGGTATCGCCTGCCCACAGGAACTTGCCGACGCCTGCGAGTGCATGAAGCCTTTTCCGGACGACTGCGTTGCCGGGCAGCCCGCTCAAGCACGCCAGTTCGAAAGCGTGGCGCGAATTGATGAGATCGGCCTCGACGAACGGTTTCGAAGCTGGCTCGGCGAGTTCGCCAAATGCATAAAATGTTACGGATGCCGGGACGTCTGCCCGATGTGCTACTGCACCGAATGCACGCTTGGAGGCAGGAACCTGATTGATGTCGGCACGCTGCCGCATGAGAGTCCGATTTTCCACCTGACCCGGGCACTTCACATGGCGGGCAGGTGCATAGACTGCGGTTTGTGCAGCCAGGCCTGCCCTGCGGACATACCCTTGAGGACGCTCTACAAAAAAGTGGCGGACATAGTTGACCAGGAATATCAGTTTCGGCCGGGTTTCGGCGAAACGACCAAGCCTTCTCTTGACATTCTCGGTGAAGCTTCCAAACACTGAGAGGAGTTACCGATGGATTACCGGACAGTATTGACCACCTGCACTTACTGCGGCTGCGGTTGCGGGCTATACCTGGAAGTTCTCGAAGGCCGCGTGGTGGGCACTATCCCCTGTAAAACCAGCCCGCTGAATGAGGGCAAGCTCTGCGTCAAAGGCTGGAATATTCATGAGTTCGTCCACAGCCCCAAGCGCCTTACTCAGCCGCTGATGCGGAAAAACGGGTCGGAGCGGCTGGAGCCGGTATCCTGGGACGAGGCTCTGGACTTTACGGCTAACCGGCTTCGGGAGATCAGAGACGCTAACGGAGCTGATTCCGTTGCTTTTTTTACATCCGCCAGGGTGACCAACGAGGAAAATTACCTCGTGCAGAAATTTGCGCGGGCCGCGGTGGGAACGAACAACGTCGACCACTGCGCAAGGCTCTGACACTCCCCAACCGTGGCAGGTCTTGCCGCGGCATTCGGCAGTGGCGCCATGACCAACTCGATCGCCGAACTGGAAGGCGCTGACTGCATATTAGTGATCGGCTCCAACACGACCTCCTCACATCCCATGGTGGCAACGCGGATCTTTCGCGCCAAGCAGAATGGGGCGAAGGTCATAGTAATCGACCCGCGAAGAATTCAGCTTGCACTTACTGCAGACCTCTTCGTCAGGCAAAATCTCGGGTCCGACGTTGCGCTCTTAAACGGCATCATGAACGTCATCATCTCGAAAGGATGGCACAATCAGAAGTTCGTAGCCGAACGGACCGAAGGTTTTGAAGATTTCCGCAAAGCGGTCGAACAGTATACGCCCGAACGCGCATCGGAGATCAGCGGGGTGTCGGTCGAAGATATCGTCACCATTGCTGACTGGTATGCAAACGCCAAATCCGGCTCGATCGTCTACTGCATGGGCATCACGCAGCACACCACAGGCGTTGACAACGTAAAGACCCTGGCGAACCTGTCAATGCTGACGGGCCATATAGGACGGCCCTCAACCGGCGTAAACCCGCTGAGGGGCCAGAACAACGTTCAGGGGGCCTGCGACATGGGAGGCCTCCCCAATGTCTACCCCGGCTATCAGCCTGTAAACGTTCCGGCAAACAAGGAAAAATTCGAGGCTGCCTGGAATGCGAAGCTTTCCGACAAGGTAGGCCTGACTATTCCGAAAGTCATGGATGCGCTAATCGAAGGATCGGTAAAGGCGCTCTACATTGTCGGCGAAAACCCGATGGTAAGCGACCCGGACGTGCATCACGTGGAAAAAGCCCTTCGCGCTGCAGAGTTCCTCGTGGTGCAGGACATCTTTCTAACGCCCACGGCCCAGTTGGCCCACGTGGTGCTGCCGGGGGCTTCATTCGCGGAAAAGGACGGCACCTTCTCGAATACCGAAAGGCGAGTCCAGCGGGTGCGCCGTGCGATTAGTCCCATGGGCGAAGCCCGCGCTGACTGGGAAATCATTCAGGACGTCTCGAATCGGTTCGGCTTCGGGATGCAGTACGAATCGCCTGCGGAGATAATGGAAGAAATCGCTAAAGTGACGCCCTCCTACGGCGGCATCAATTTCGACCGCCTGGAAGGAGAGGGCATTTTATGGCCCTGTCCCACCGTCGAGCATCCCGGGACCCCGTTCCTTCATGCCGGAAAATTTTCAAGGGGGCTTGGTCTCTTTCACGCAATAGAGTACCGGCCGCCGATGGAAGTTGTGGACGAGCAATATCCTTTGTGGTTGAGCACCGGACGCGTTCCCGCCCAGTACCATACCGGTACTATGACGCGCTTGTCACCGACCCTGGATCGGGAAGCCCCGGAAGGGTTTCTTGAAATGAACCCGGAGGATGCGCAGGAAATGGACGTCCGGCGAGGCGAACCGGTCCGTGTGATCTCCAGGCGCGGTGAGATTACCGCCAGGGTGGAAGTGACTACCCGGGTCGGTAAAGGCGTTGTGTTCATGCCGTTCCACTATGTTGAAAACAACGTGAACATGCTGACAAACCCGGCCTGTGATCCAATAGCCGGAATTCCCGAGTTCAAGGTGTGCGCCGTAAAGGTGGAAAAGGCCGCGTAAAAATCCGTCGGGCGGTCGGTCGCTTGGCGAGACCGCCCCGGTCTTTGCCACTTTCTTCCTAATCGAGACACAGCATCTAATGGATCGGATCGTGCCAGAAGTTCGTTGTGTCTGCGCCGTCCCCACCTCCGCTGTCGGAAACCGTCCCCTGGTAGCTGAAAGCAATGTAAGCAGCGCCGGGCGGCAGTTTGAACCTGCGATGAAAGGGTATGGGGTCGAGAGACCCGAGATCGGTGACCAACCCGGTTTGTTCGAGTACCCTGCCGTTTTCATCGAGGATTACCGCGCTGAGGTTAAAGTTGTCCAGGAGCGTGTAGCCCATGACCAGCGAATAAGAGAACCGGACTTTGCCCGATAGATCTATTTGTTCCTGGTTCCTGGAATAGCTGTACTTGACGCTAAGATCATCGGCTTTCCACTTTCCGGTGTATGCGGGCCGCGTAACTGAGAGGCGGTCCGGGGGCGGAACGTAGCCGGCGGCCGCACCCGCTAGTGGGGGGTGTGAACCGGCAATGGGAAGTGCTGTTGCGATCACGAATAAGAAAAATAATAATCCCTTTTTCACTGTGAAATCCCCGTTGATCGACTGCTGTTTGTCTTTTTATGCCGTTAGAATAACATAAGTACTCTCAGACGAAGAAGTACACGGGTGAATCTGCTCTTTTCCTCGGGAAGTATTTTTAGTATATTCGTTAGGCTTAGCGAGGTTGCGGCATTTCAATGGAGTTGAGCATGGCGAAGGATTCCTTGAACGACAGAAAGATCGTTCTTGTGGCAGATGACGATGCGGACGATTGTCTGCTGATAAAGGACGCTTTAATTGATGGCGGCATAGATTGGGACACCCAGTTTGTCGGCGATGGAATTGAGTTGATGGAGTACCTGGAGGATTGTGAGCGACGGGAAAAACAGGGTAACGGCTGCTTCCCGAACCTGATCCTGCTGGACCTCAATATGCCGCGAAAAGGGGGCCGGGAAGCCCTGAGGGAAATAAGCGTTCATTCAAGGTTCAATAAAATACCCATAGTCATTCTCAGCACTTCCGACGAACCACGGGATGTTGCTCTTTGCAGCTCTCTTGGAGCCAAGCTGTTCATAACCAAACCCAACATGTATAACGAATGGCTGGAAAGAGTTGAAGCTCTGAAAGAATTTGTCTGAGCTAAATCAAAACCTTATCCAAAATCCAAAAAATATCGTCCGACACAACCAGTTCCAATCCTTCCCTGACATCGGCGGCCACCGGTGAAGCTTGCCCGGCCCCTAATCCCAATTATTGTTGACTTTAAGCCTTCAGCTATGATGAATAGAAGAATTAAATTCCATCAAGGATTCCGTCAGTGCAAAATCATTCATTCCAACATTTTCTGTTCGGCCTGATCGCTGTCGCTAACAATATTCCAGCGATTCCTCTATATCTGGTACTAATTGAGGGGCTGCGTCCAAAGGAGCAGCACAAGCTCTGCCTCATAGCCACGACAAGCTCTTTCATTACAATGGTAATCGCCATGGTGTCCGGCCTTGCCATTTTAAACTTTTTCGAGATAAGCGTCAGTGCATTCAAGATCGCCGGAGGGCTCCTTCTGCTCAACACGGGTCTATCGATGATGCAATCGTCTCAGGAGGTAATTGTGAGCGGGGGTGATACAGCGTTTTCGAAAATGATTTCCACGGCGGTCATCCCCATTTCAATCCCCCTTACCACCGGGGCCGGGACCATATCGACTGTCATCCTCTTTTCCCACCAATTTCATCTCACCAGTAAACCGGCCTTTAGTCTCTTCAGCGCAATCGTCTGCATGACAATGCTCATCTATTTATCCTTTCGCTACTCCACGTTCATCGTGCGGCTCCTCGGAGAGACCGGCATGAGCGTTTTGTCCAAAATTTTCGGCCTCATTACCCTGGCCCTTGGTATTCAGTTCATAATCGGGGGCATAGAGGGGGCGTTTCCCAGGCTTATGTGAATTGAAGGGAAGCGGATGCTTCTTTGAGGATGAAAATTGGTGTGTCGCTGTGGAGGAAAATTAAGCGGTACTGTCTTCATTGATTGCACGGAGGGAGAGAAGCACAGCGGAAAAGCACGAAAGAATCCTTAAAATAAATAGAGAAATTAGACAGTCACCGCCCGTCAGATGGTCGCCTTACGATCTTCTGCTCGACGGCCGGCCGAGATAAATCCCCGTGTACTCGGAGATCGGTCGCGAAGGAAGAAGAACGAAGGCTTTTGGAGAAAAATCAAGGAGGAGGAGAGGCGCGAATGGCAATTATAACTATTTCCAGAGGTTCATACAGCCACGGCAAAGAAGTGGCCGAAAAAGTGGCTCAGAGGCTTGGCTACCAGTGTTACGCCCGAGAGGTCATTCTGGGAGCTTCAAAAGATTTCAACATCCCCCAAATCAAGCTGGTGAAAGCGGTACATGATGCTCCTTCCATTCTGGAGAGGTTTTCCTACGGCAGGGAGAAATTCATAGCCTACTTTCAGTCCTCGCTTCTAAAATTCCTGCGCAGGGATAACGTTGTCTATCACGGGCTGGCCGGGCATTTCTATGTCAAAGGTGTTTCCCACGTCCTCAAGGTTCGGATTATTGCCGAGATGAAGGATCGTATTAAAATAATCATGGACAGGGAAAATATCTCCTATGAGAACGCTCTGGAGCGGCTCAAAAAGGACGATCAGGCAAGGCGCAAATGGAGCCAGAACCTATACGGGATAGATACCCTGGACCCGATTTTGTACGATCTGGTGATCCGCGTGCGAAAGATAACGGTAGACGACGCGGTGGACGTGATCTGCCATACCGCGGGGCTGGAAACCTTCAAAACGACCATTGAATCTCAAAAGATGATGGAAGACCTGGTGCTCGCATCCGAAGTGAAAACGTCACTGCTGGAGATCAAACCCGATATCCAGGTCTTTGCCCGGGACGGGGTCGTCACCCTTGGCGCCAGCGCTCAGATCATGAAAGATCCCGATCAGGTCAAGGAAATGGAAAAATTAGCCGCCGGCATTCCCGGCGTTAAGCAAGTATTGGTGAGGTCTACCCACCTGGTTGAATGGAATGACTAGCCGACTGGAGACTAAATGAGCGACGAACCGAACAAAATTATTTACTCCATGATCGGTGTGAGCAAGTTTTTTAACAAACGTCCGGTCCTCAAGGACATCTATCTCTCTTTTTTCTATGGGGCGAAGATTGGAGTGGTGGGCCTGAACGGCGCCGGCAAGAGTTCCCTTTTAAAAATACTGGCCGGAGTGGACAAGGATTTCAACGGCAAAACTACTATCGCCGCCGGCCATTCGGTTGGTTTCCTGGAACAGGAGCCTCGGCTCGATGATAAGTTGAGCGTGCGGGAAACAGTCGAGCAGGGAGTTCAGGAGATCGTCGATCTGCTGAACGAATTCAATCTTATAAACGAGCGGTTCGCCGAGCCAATGTCCGATGAGGATATGAATAAACTGATCGACAGGCAGGCGGAGGTGCAGGAAAAGCTCGATGCCGTGAGCGCCTGGGACCTCGACTCGAGGCTCGAGATGGCGATGGACGCCCTCAGGTGTCCTCCGGGGGACACTCAAGTGAAAGTCCTTTCAGGAGGTGAGAGACGGCGAGTTGCTCTCTGCAGGCTTCTGCTCCAGGAGCCCGACATTTTACTGCTCGATGAGCCCACTAATCATCTCGACGCCGAAACGGTCGCCTGGCTTGAGCATCATCTTCAACGCTACCCGGGCACCGTGATAGCCGTTACTCACGACAGGTACTTTCTCGACAACGTTGCCGGCTGGATACTGGAGCTTGATAGAGGGCAGGGAATTCCCTGGCAGGGAAACTACTCGTCCTGGCTTGAACAAAAGAGTGCAAGATTAAGGCAAGAAGCAAAGGGCGAGAGTGAACGTCAGAAGACGCTGGAGCGAGAGTTGGAATGGATCAGGATGTCTCCTAAGGGGCGACATGCCAAATCAAAGGCCCGGATAAAGGCATATGAATCGCTTCTTCATCAGGACAACGAAAAGCAGGCCGGGGACCTGGAGATATATGTTCCGCCTGGTCCGAGGCTTGGAAATGTCGTCATTGAGGCTGATAAGCTGAGCAAGACCTTCGGTGAAAACTTGCTGATGGAAGGATTTTCGTTTGTTCTGCCGCCTGGCGGCATAATAGGGGTAATAGGGCCCAATGGCGCCGGCAAAACCACCCTTTTCCGAATGATAACCGGCCTGGAAAAACCGGATGCGGGAACGATCAAGCTGGGTGAAACGGTGAAGCTGGCATACGTGGAGCAAAGCAGGGAGACCCTCGATCCCGAAAAAAATATCTGGGAGGCCATCTCGGAAGGAAAAGATTTAATCGAGCTTGGAAGCCGATCGGTTAATTCGCGCGCTTATGTCGCCAGGTTCAATTTTTCCGGGACCGATCAGCAGAAAAAAGTCGGTCTGCTCTCAGGAGGCGAGCGCAACAGGGTACACCTTGCAAGAATTCTCAAACAAGGCGCCAACGTGATCCTGCTGGACGAGCCGACTAATGACCTCGACGTCAACACCATGCGCGCTCTCGAAGACGCTCTGGAAAATTTCGCCGGGTGCGCCGTAGTAATAAGCCACGACAGGTGGTTTCTGGACAGGATCGCAACGCACATAATCGCGTTTGAAGGCGACAGCACCTTGGTCTGGTTCGATGGAAACTACTCCGAGTACGAAGCGGACAGGAAAGCCCGCCTGGGAGCAGCCGCCGATCAGCCCCACAGGATCAAGTACCGGCAGCTGACGAGGGGGTGAGAGGCATTTTCATTAGAATGGTCGCATCGGCGCCCCCGCCCAAAACGGAATAGAGTTGCACCTGATTTGACAGCTTTGCAAGGCGGATGGAGATGAGGCCCTGCTGCGCGGAATAGAGTGAGCGTTGTGCGTCAAGCACGTTGAGGTAGATGTCCGTGCCTTTCAGATAGCGCAGATTGGAGAGTCTGTAAGCAGCATCGGAGGCATCGACCAAAGATAGCTGCGCCGCGATCTGGTCCCCGATTGTTCCCCGCTGGGCAAGCGCATCCGCAACATCCCTGAATGCCCCCTGGATTGCTTTCTCATACTGAGCCACGGCCACCTGCCTATCCACCTTGGATGCTTTTAGCGCCGGCCAGAGGCGCGCATCGAAGATAGGCATGACTATCTGCGGAGCGTAATTCCAGGCAAGCGAACCAGGCTGGAAAAGACCAGTCAGGGAGTTGCTCGCCGTTCCTATGGAGGTGGAGAGCGAAATAGTGGGGAAGAACGCCGCGCGTGCTGCGCCTATATTGGCGTTGGCGGCTTTCAACTGGCTCTCCGCCTGAACAATATCAGGGCGGCACAGGAGCACTTCTGAGGATATTCCGGGCGAAACATCGGGCAGAGGCGCGACTGCGCTCAACTCCGCCGGCAATAGATCGCCGGGCACCGTCGAGCCTACCAGCAAGTTCAGTGCGTTTTCATCCTGGGCAATCAACTGGGTAAATTTAGCGACGTCGACCCGGGCGGATTCCACCCTCGTTTGAACCTGCCGAAGGTCCAGTTCGGGTGCGATTCCAACCTCGAACCGCCGCTTGATTACATGATAGGAGGCTTGTTGGGCCTCGAAGGTCGATTGGGACAGTTCTAGATTTTCCCGGTCGGCGGCCAGGGTCAGGTATGCATTGGCAACCTCGGATATCAGAAGGATCTGCGCGTTGCTGCGGCCGTATTCCGTGGCAAAGTACTGTTCGAGGGCGCTCTCCGTAAGACTACGGATCCGGCCAAAAAAATCGATCTCCCAGGAGTTGATGCCTATGCTTGAGCCATATGTCCCAAAGATCCCCTCCTGCGCGGTCGTGGAGAGGTCGGCGGGTATACGCTGCCTGATGGGGCTCACGGTAGCTTGACCCGCTGGAAGAAGGTCGGCTCGCTGGATTTGGTACAATGCGCGCGACTTTTCGACATTCAGGGCAGCCACTCTCAGGTCGCGATTGTTCTTTAGGGCCATATCGATGATGGTTTGAAGCCGTTCGTCCCTGAAAAATTCCCGCCATTTCAGTTCCGTGGCGGCCGGCGCGCCCTGAGGAGTTTCTTTGTAGGCCGGGCCGCTCGGCCAGCCGGAGGGAACCGGCGCGGCAGGCCGCGTGTATTTCGGAATCATTGTGCAGCCGGCGAGGCAAACAAATATGCCCAAAATGAATAAGGTTTTTATTGTCATATCAGCGCCCCTACTGACTTGCAAGACTCGGATCATACTCGGTAACAGGCTGATGTCGCTTCTTCCTGAACAAGCTGCATACCAGGAAATAGAAAAGCGGAATAAAAAACAGGTCGATGAATGTAGCTGAAAGCATCCCGCCGACAACTGCGGTACCAATGGCGTTCTGTGCCCCTGCTCCGGCGCCGGTGGTCAGCGCGAGCGGCAGTACCCCGAAGAAAAAGGCGAGTGAGGTCATTATTACCGGCCGGAGTCGAGTTTTCGTCGCGCCCAGCGTGGCCTCAAGCAGTCCGGCTCCCAGAGCTATCCGCTCTCTTGCAAACTGGATGATCAGTATGGCGTTTTTTGTCGTTAGACCCAGAGTGGTGAGACAACCGATCTGGAAGTAGACATCGTTGGGCAGATGGCGCAGCGAGGTGGCAACTGTCGCGCCCAGCAAACCCAAGGGCAACATCAGCAAATTAGCGAAAGGAATGGTCCAGCTCTCATAGAGGGCCGCCACGCACAGGAAAATGACGAGAATGGAAAAGGCGTAGAGAAGAGGCGCCTGGGATTTTGCCTGCCTTTCCTGGTAGGACAGTCCGCTCCAGTCAAAGCCAATGCCATGGGGCAGCTTCGAGGCGATCTCCTCCATAGCCTGCATGGCCTCACCCGAGCTCCTCCCCGGCGGCGTCCCCCCCTGGATGTTTAACGACGGGAAGCTGTTGAAGCGCTCAAGACGAGGAGATCCGTAAAACCAGTGTCCCGTTGCGATGGAGGTGAATGGAGTCATCGTCCCGGCGTTATTTTTTACGTAGAGCCGCTCCAGGTCCTTTGGAAGCATGCGGTATGGAGCGTCGGCCTGGATGTAAACCCTCTTTACTCGCCCTCCGTTGAGGAAATCGTTCACATAGGCGCTGCCAAATGCGGCCGAGATGGTGTTATGAATGGAGTCGATCGGGACACCGAGGGCGCCTGCCTTTTCCCAGTCAACGTCGACCCTGAATTGAGACACGTCGTCCAGGCCGTTGTGATAGACGCGTCTCAGCCTCGGGTCTTTAGAAGCCATCGAGAGCAACTGGTTTCGGGCAGACATTAGTGCTTCGTGTCCCAGCCCGCTGCGGTCCTGCAATTGAAACTCAAACCCGCCCTGCATCCCGAGTTCGCGGACTGCCGGCGGCATAATAGCGAGGACCTTTGCATTGCGAATTTTTGAGAACCTTGCGCTGGCGCGCTCTATCAGGGCGAACACTTTCTTTTCCGCCGTTTTGCGCAGGTCCCAGTCTTTAAGCGCTATGAACCCAAGCCCAACGTTCTGTCCTGTTCCGGCAAAACCCCTGCCAGCGAGCGTGAAACAGTTATCTACTACTTCCTTTTCATCAATGAGAAAATAATTTCTGACCTGGGTCATAACTTCTTCGGTCTGCTCGAGGGTCGAACCCGAAGGCAGCATAGCATTGACGTACAGGATACCCTGGTCATCATCCGGGAGATATGAGGTGGCCATTTGCCTGAAAGAAAGGACCATGGCCGCCACAAGCACGATGTAAATGAACAGAAACCTGAGCTTCTTTGCTATTATGTAGCCGACCGCTGTCTGGTATTTGTTCCTGAAACTGCCGAACATCCTGTCGAACCATCTAAAAAAAGGCCGGAATAGAAAAAAGCCGGTTTCTGCGGCCTCATGCCCCTTTGCGATCGGCTTTAGGAGCGAGGCGCACAATACCGGGGTCAGGATCAAAGCAACCAGGACCGAGAGCAGCATGGCGGAAATGATAGTGACCGAAAACTGGCGGTAAATTACCCCGGTCGATCCTGTGAAGAAAGCCATCGGGCCGAAAACTGCCGATAGCACCAGCCCTATTCCGATCAACGCGCTTGTGATTTCTCCCATGGACTTGCGGGTTGCTTCCCTTGGAGAAAGCCCTTCTTCGGACATGACCCGTTCGACGTTTTCAACCACGACTATTGCGTCGTCCACCAAGAGGCCGATGGCCAGGACCATTGCGAACATGGTCAGCATGTTTATGGAAAATCCGAACAGGCCCAGGGCGCCAAAGGTCCCAAGGAGCACCACAGGCACGGCCACCGTAGGAATCAGCGTGGCCCGGATATTTCCCAGGAAAACATACATGACCAGGAAGACCAGCAGAACCGCCTCGCACAGGGTCTTTACCACTTCCTTTATAGCCACCTTGACGAAGGGGGTTGTATCAAGAGGGTAGATGACCTTCACGCCGGGGGGAAAGTACCTGGAGAGTTCTTCGAGCTTTGCCTTGACTGCATCGGCGGTTTCGATCGCATTGGCGTCCGGGGCCTGCCGGATGGCCATGGCTGTTGAAAACCGGCCGCTATACATCTGCTGCGTGCCGTATTTTTCTGTGCCCAACTCCGTCCGGCCTACGTCGCGCAGGCGCACTATAGAGCCGTCGGGATTGGTGCGCAGGGGGATGGCGGCGAACTGCTCCGGGGTCTTGAGCAGGTTTTGTACGATGATGGAAGCGTTCAATCTCTGGCCGTCAATAGCCGGCGCCCCGCCGAACTGGCCTGCCGAAACTTCCACGTTGTAAGCCTTGAGCGCATTGATGACATCATCCATCGTCATCTGGTAATTGTTTAGCTTGTCAGGATTAACCCAGACCCGCATAGAATACTGGGAGCTGAAGGTTTCCACTTCTCCCACCCCCGGCACCCGCGCCAAGACTTCCTGGATGCTTGTCTGAGCGTAATCCGACAGGTCATTGTCGTCCATACTGCCGTCTTCAGAAACAAGCCCGACAATGATGAGCCAGTTCCTGGTGGACTTGCTGACTTTGACTCCCTGATCCTGGACCGTCGAAGGCAAACTCGCATAGGCAAGTTGCAGTTTATTTTGGACCTGCGCCCAGGCGAGGTCGGGGTCGGTCCCCGGGGCAAAGGTGAGCTCTATTCTCCCTGATCCGGACGCATCGCTGGCGGCTGTCATATATAACAATTTGTCGAACCCGGTCATCCTCTGCTCGATGATCTGAACTACGCTGTTTTCAACGGTTTCGGCCGAAGCACCGGGATAGTAGGCGTCAATGGCAATCGAGGGAGGGGCGATGTTTGGATACTGGGCGATGGGTAACTTGTAAATCGCCAGTCCGCCCCCCAGCATCAGTATTATAGCTATTACCCACGCAAAGACCGGGCGATCCAGAAAGAAATTAGAAAGCATCGCGGTTCTCCGTTTAGTTCGACTTTGAAGGGGGGCATTGGGGATTTTGCGAGGCGGCTTTAGAACTCTCCGCGGAAACAGCCTTTACGGCTACGCCTGGACGCACACTCAACATGCCTTCGATAATCACGCGTTCTCCTCCGCAGATTCCCGAAGATACCAGCCACTGGTCGCCGATCGCGCGATTGAGGTTCAGCATCCGCTGCTGGACCGTTTGGGTCTCATCCACGATCAGTGCAACGGGCTCTCCCTTTGGATTGCGGCTCACCCCCTGTTGGGGCACCAGGATAGCCTGTTCCGCAATTCCCTCCTGCACAACAGCCCGCACGAACATACCGGGCAGCAACAGATGCTGCGGATTGGGGACCACTATTCGCACGGTGAAAGACCCCGTCGCCGGGTCTACGGTGATATCGCGGAATTGCAACGTTCCTTCCATAGGATATGGTGTTCCGTCTTCCAGCAGTATGCGGACTTTGCCGGCGCCTTCCCTGCCTGTCGTAAGCCGGCCGGATTCCACGTTGCGTTTCAAACGCAGCAGATCGGCTGAAGATTGCGTCACGTCCACGTAAATGGGATCGAGTTGCTGAATGGTTGAAAGGGACGTGGGCTGATAAGCGGTCACCAGCGCCCCGTCCGTTACGCTGGACCTGCCGATGCGCCCTGATATCGGCGCTGTGACACGGGTGTAGCCCAAATTAATGCGGGCCGCTTCAACAGACGTTTTCCAATATTCAATGTCCGCAACGGCCTGGCCGACTGCGGCTGTGGCGTCATCAAAATCCTGATGGCTTACGGCTTTGTCGACAAGCAATTCTTGGTATCGTTCGGCCCTGGAGCGGACGGCTGGTAAATTGGCCAGTGCCTTGCCGAGTGAGGCCCTGGCTGAGTCATAGGCCACCTGAAAGGGAGCGGGATCGATCTGGTAGAGGAGTTCTCCAGCTTTGACATCGGAGCCCTCCTTGAATAACCTCTTTTGTATTATGCCGTTGACCTGGGGCCGAATCTCCGAGATGAGATAGGCGGCGGTGCGCCCCGGCAGTTCGGTGGTCAGCTCGATCTGTTTTGGCTCAATGGTTACGACCGCCACTTCGGGGGCAGGAGCAGGACCGGTTTTCCGCCCCTGCCCACTGTCGCAACCCGCCACCAAAAGAAGGCTCAAAAGGGCCATCAGGACAGCGGTCCGCCTGAGTGATTTATGGCTGTTTCTGTACAACTGCATCGGGTACCTCTCTCAAAAGATCGGTGAAGAACTGATTCAGGTTGAAAAGGGATCTGCGACATCAGAGTTTACCAGCCCGTTGAACACGATATCCAAAATGACTTCCGGGTCCGCAGGGAAATGATGACGCTCAGGTGCATCGAGCCAGAGAAGGAGCAAGCCATCGATTGTACTGTCGAGAGCAACGGCCAATAAGAACGGATCGGCGATTTTTTTGAAACGATCGCTCCTGATTCCGCTCTCGAAAACCAGGGCAAGCTTTTCCAGGGAAGCGAAATGCCTTTTCCGCAAATCCTTATCAAGACCCGCCTTGATATTGAAGCTCATGCCCCTGCTCTCGGCGAGAAAGAGGCGGACGAAATCAAGGTTGGCGCGAAACCTCTCGACTCTGGTCCGGATAAAATTTCGCAATTTTTCAATTTCATCATCAGGTTCACTAAGCGCTGCCGTGATTGCTTCTTCGAACCTGTCCCATTGTTCCAGGAGAAGGGCTTTATAGAGGCCCTCCTTGTTCTGAAAAAACTTATACAGTGTTCCAATAGCAAACTCGGCCTTATCGGCAATCTGATGCATGGATACGCAGTAGTATCCCTTTTGTGAGAAAAGATCGCGGGCGGCCTCAAGTATCTCCTGGCGCTGCCGGCATTTTTCCCGTTCCCGCCTCGGAAGGGTTTCAACTTCCATCGCAATGACCTGGTGCTAAAATTTTGGGATAGGATAATGAATGTGACGTCACGTTCTAGAATACTGCGTCACAAATGAATCATCAAGGAAAATATCGCCCGATTTCAGACAGGGTAAGGGCATCTACTCTCAGTCATTATTTTAATCGGTTGAAAATTCAAAGATGACGGGTAGAAGGCCGCGTTTCCTGTCCCGCGATTACCGGCTAAAGCCATTTGCCGGGCAAATTGTGAGAAAAAGTATTTGACTTTTTGGCTGTTATGGCATTTTCTGAGAAGACGCGAACGAACGACGGTGGGCACAACGGAGTGTGCCCACATAGTTTTTTCACAACAGATGCTCAGGAGTTGAATGAACATGATGGCGGATCAATCTATTGCTCGAGTGGGACCTGTTCGAACTGAGGCGTATTTGGATTTTCTACAGATGCTCACCGGTGTCGGGCTTGTCGCTTTCATGTGGGCGCACATGATTCTGGTAGCCAGCGTTAATCTTGACCTCGGGGGCGGCAGGGTGATGAACGCGATTGCTCATTTCTTCGAGGCCACTTATATGGCTCAAGTCGGCGGCCCGGTGATTGCCCTGACCATGCTGGCTCATTTCGTGCTCGCGGCCCGCAAGCTGCCTTTCCATGCCAGCGAACAGAAGGCCATGTGGAGGCACAGTGTCAATTTCAACCATACCGATACGTGGTTGTGGATGATCCAGGCGGTAACTGCTTTCATAATTTTGATCATGGGGTCCATACACATGTGGACGGTGCTCACCAATCTGCCTATCACGGCCGCAAAGAGCGCCGCCAGGGTCAAGGGTGGCTGGTGGCTTGCCTTTTACCTTGTTCTACTCCCGATGATAGAGCTTCATGTCGGTATCGGGATATACAGAATCGGCGTAAAATGGGGGTTTATCAAGAGGTCTAACCGGCAGGCGCTGCATGGCTTCGAGAACAAGCTCAGCCTGGTCATGATTGGCATAGGGCTTGTCTCTCTGTTCACCTTCCTGGTTTTAGTTAAAGTTTGAGCGTAAGGAGTTGAAATTGGATACCTTCTACACTGATCTCTTATGCGTCGGAGCGGGCCTGGCAGGCGAACGTGTAGCGGTGGTGGCGGCCTCTGCGGGATTCGAGACAATTTGCCTGAGTATCGTTCCGCCCAGACGGTCGCATTCTTCGGCTGCTCAGGGCGGCATGCAGGCTTCTCTGGGCAACTGCTGCATGGGCGAGGGAGATTGCCCCGATGTTCATTTTGCCGATACGGTCAAAGGGTCTGACTGGGGATGCGACCAGGAGGTGGCGCGTCTTTTCGCGGATACCGCACCGGTTGCAGTTCGAGAAATGGCATTTTGGGGAATTCCCTGGAACCGTGTAGTTCCTGGAAAAGGCATCTATTATAAAGCCGGGAAGCAGTTCGAAAAAATCGAAAAGGCCGAAGAAGAAGGTATGATCACCGCTCGAGATTTTGGCGGGACAGCTAAATGGCGCACCTGCTACACATCGGACGGTACCGGCCATACACTGCTTTTTACCATGGATAACGAAGTCGTTCGCCTGGGCGTAACCGTCCACGACAGGGTTGAGGTGCTGTCCCTGATCCATGACGGCACGAGCTGCATTGGCGTTGTGGCCCGCTGCCTGAAGACAGGCAAGCTCAGGGCCTATCTGGCCAAAGCAACGCTGATTGCCACCGGCGGCTACGGCAAACTTTACCGCGAAAGCACCAATGCGGTAATCTGCTGGGGTGACGGCGCGGCAATTTCTCTCGATACGGGGATTGTACCGATTGGGAACCCCGAGGCAGTCCAGTTTCACCCGACGGGAATAGTACCTACGAATATCCTCGTGACTGAGGGATGCCGGGGTGACGGAGGGACGCTCAAAGACGTCAACGAAGAAAGGTTCATGCAAATTTACGAGCCGGGTAAGCAAGAACTTGCATCGCGTGACGTGGTTTCTCGTTGGATGTTCCATCATATGCGGATCGGAAAAGGGGTGCCGAGCCCATACGGACCGCACTTGTGGCTGGACATCCGCCATTTGGGGGCACATCACATCAAGACCAAGCTTCGCGAAGTCGAAGAAATCTGCAACGAGTTTTTGGACCGAGACCCGATCACCCAGTTGATTCCCGTTCGTCCTTGCCAGCATTACAGCATGGGTGGTGTTCGCACCAACAAGGACGGCGCCGCATACGGCCTCAAAGGCCTTTATTCTGCAGGCGAGGCTGCCTGCTGGGATATGCATGGATTTAACCGCCTCGGCGGGAACTCACTGGCCGAAACCATCGTGGCGGGAAGGATAGTAGGCGAAAAGATAGTCGAATTCCTTCAGGGCTGCGAGGTCGATTTGAAAACAGCCGTTGTCCAGGATGCAGTCAAGAAGCAGCAGGGAAGGATCGACAGTCTGGTCCGCGGGGGCGGAAAAGAAAACGCTTACGATCTGCGTGCTGCTGTGGGCGACGCGCTTATGGACGGGGTAGGCATTTTCCGCAAGGAAGAGGACCTTAAGGTTGCCGTCGATAAGCTTCAGGTGATTTACGAGCGGACAAAGAACATCGGACTTCGCTCCACCTCTGTTCACGGCCCCAATCCCGAACTCGGAGTGGCCTTACGGGTTCCCGGAATGGTCCGGCTGGCGATGTGTATTGCCTACGGCGCGCTGATGCGGACCGAAAGCCGAGGAGCCCATGCGCGCGAAGATTACCCGGAGCGCAATGACAGAGACTGGTTGAAGCGTACTCTTGCTTATTGGAAGGATGAAAAAGACACGCTGCCCACCCTGGAATACGAAAAGCCCTCGAAAGTTTGGGAGATTCCGCCGGGTGAGAGGGGTTACGGTTCTACCAAGATAATCTGCACCGAAGATCCCGAGATATGCATACCAAAGCCGGAAACGAATTAGTCGATGGTGAATCGTGAATGTTTCAAACCACGTTCCCATGTGGTGGTCTTGAGCCAACTAAAAACTAATAACTAAAAACTCAAAACTGCTTAGAGGTGGTTTAATGGGAAGGACCTTAAAGTTCAACATATTCAGATATAACCCGGAAGACCCGGCTTCGGTTCCGCACATGGACGCGTTCTATCTCGAAGAAACCGAGGCCATGACTCTTTTCATTGCTCTTAACCGCCTGAGGGAAGAACAGGACCCGACCCTCATGTTCGATTTCATGTGCAGGGCCGGTATATGCGGTTCATGCGCCATGATGATAAACGGGCGGCCCGACCTCGCGTGTCATACCAAGACCAAAAAGCTGCCCAGCGAAATCACCCTGATGCCGATGCCCGTATTCAAGTTGATCGGAGATCTCTCGGTCGACACGGGAACCTGGTTTCGAGGAATGAACGAGAAGGTGCAGTCATGGATCCATACCGATAGGGTATTCAAACCGGACGAGCAGGAAGAACCTATGGACAATGCGCTCGCCGAGGAAATCTACGAGCTGGAGCGCTGCATCGAGTGCGGTTGCTGCGTTGCCGCCTGCGGAAAGGCGAACATGGCGCCCGAAGGTTTCATGGGGGCGACTGCCTTTAACCGGATAGCCCGGTTCATGATGGACCCCCGCGATCAGAGAAGCAATGATGAGTATTTCGAGGTAGTTGGAAACGAAGACGGAATCTTTGGCTGCCTTGGACTTCTTGGCTGTGAGGACACTTGCCCGAAAAAAATCCCTCTCCAGGATCAGCTCGGCATGCTTCGCCGTAAAATGGGCTTCTCACAGGTCAAGCATCTTTTCCTGGCGCTCCTGCCTGGCGGAAGGCAAAAGTAAAAAGTAAAAATTAAAAGGTAAAAAGGCAAAAGTGGAAGATCATTTTTCACTTTTGCCTTTTTGCTTTTGCCTTTCGTCTCAGGGCTATCTGCTCGGCAAAGTCTGGAGCATTCTCGACACCTGGGTATCGATCACACGTGGTACGTCATAGGGTGGGACATTCGCCATGTCCACCAGCGCGCTTCTGGCTGAGGTAGTCCCGTCGCGTAAACTTTGGGTACGAACATCGATCCTGACCATAGGCGTAGCCGCTGGAGCGGCCAGCCCAAGAGCGCCGCCGCCCGCTGCTCCGGCAATCGCCCCGAGGGCCGGACGGCCTGCCGCTGCGCCGATAAGTGCGCCGGTTGCAGCGCCAAGGATTGCTCCTCCAAACAGGTGCTCGGCCCTTACGTCAGGGTTGTCCCGAGCCGCAGTCGTGAGCGAAACGTCAACCGCGAAATCAGCTTCCCTTTCCCTTCTCACCCGGTCATATCCTTTCTCATAAAGGGCACGGTCAGCGAGAGGAAGACGATGAGCTTCGAAAGGGGTGTTGTTTTCCACATGCATTATATAGAAGCGATCCTGCGGCCCGACCGTCAGAATGTCGCCCCCATTTTCAGGAGGCGCAGCGTTGGGAGCAGGAGGAGGTGTCTGAACGGAGGTGTAAGGACCAGTGCCGTAAGGTCCAGTCTCAGCACAGCCCGCCAGCAGGACAACCGCAAATCCAATTGCTAGAATCTTCGATGACCATTCCCATGTTTTCATTGATTACTCCTCTTTTGAATCAAGACAAAAATCCGCAAAGCAATTCAAATTTGCTGCGCCAATAACAAGTTAGCCAGACCTTTCCAAGAATCGTCATTTATTGCTCTCCGTTCCTGGATCTGGGCATGACCCTCCCGCACGCTTTGATTGCTATGACGCTGGAACTGGTCAATGAGTCTACATCGAACTAAAAACTGAAAACTAAAAACTTAGAACCAAAAACTCTTTAACATCTCCCGTACTTGTCTTCAAAACGCAAAATATCATCCTCTCCCAGATAGCTCCCGGTCTGAACCTCAATCAGTTCCAGGGGTATCTTGCCGGGGTTTTCCAGACGATGCGTCGTGCCATGGGGGATGTAAGTGCTCTGGTCTTCATAGAGCAGGGATACCTCTTCGCCCCTGGTTATACGGGCAGTTCCACTCACTACGACCCAATGTTCTGCCCTGTGGTGATGCATTTGAAGGGAAAGAGTCGCGCCGGGATTTACGATCAGGCGCTTGACGTTGAAACGCTTTCCGGTGTCGACAGACTCAAAGGATCCCCATGGACGATAATTGCGGGGATGAGTAAGCACCTCATCTCGCATTTGTTCTTTGAGCCGGGCTACTATCAGCTTCACGTCCTGGGAGCGTTCGATTGACGAAACCAGCACTGCGTCCTTGGTCTCGATGATGATCTGGTTTTCTATGCCGAGGGCTGCTACGAGCCTGTTCTCCGAATGAATATAGCAGTTATGGACATCTTCTAGCAGTACATCGCCAGTGACAGCGTTGTGGGACTCATCTTTTTCGCAAACTTCATGAAGTGAGAGCCAGCTCCCAACATCGCTCCAGCCGACTTCAAGGGGAATTACGACTGCCCGGGGCGTCTTTTCCATAACCGCAAAATCTACGGAAATATTAGGGCACGATATAAATGAGGCTTCCTCAAGGCGAGTAAAGTCAAGGTCCCGCCTCGCGTTTTGATAGGACTCCCGGCAGGCGCTAAGGATTTGGGGTGAAAGGCGGGCGAGTTCGTCAAGAAAAACAGAAGCCCTGAACATGAACATGCCGCTGTTCCAGAAGTACTCTTTAGAATCGACGTAGGAAGATGCCTTTTCATAATCGGGTTTTTCGTAAAATTCGCGAACCAGACAGGCCCCGTTTGACTGCCCGGGAATACTTTCCCCTTTATGGATATAGCCATAGCCGGTTTCGGGTCTGTCGGGGACGATCCCGAAAGTAATTATGTTGCCTGCCGACGTAAGTTCGCTTCCTTTCTGAACGGCCGATGCGAAGATTTCATCTTCCCTGATGAGGTGGTCCGCCGGGAGAACAAGCACATCGGGATCATCGCCGTTTTTCATAGCGGCTAATACGCCTGCCGTAATGGCAGGGCAAGTGTTTCGCCCGGCAGGTTCAAGGATGATTTCCGAACAGGCAACATTGAGCGCCTGCATCTGCGCAGCCGCCATAAACCGGTGGCTTTCATTGCACACTATTACGGAAGGCGCCGTTTCGGGAATTTTCGACAGGCGCAGAAGTGTTCTTTGAAACAGGGAGTGCTCTCCCCCCAGAAGCGGCATCAATTGCTTTGGAAAATGTTCTCTTGAAAGAGGCCACAATCTCGATCCCACACCGCCTGATAAGATGACCGGTACTATCATCGCTGTCCGTCCTTTAATTTAGAAGCCCGAAGATAAAATTTGTCCGTTGCGCCGGGAAAAAAAATCATCTAGATGATCTTATCCACCGAATATAGCTTTGATGAAAAATATTTTCCATCATCGAATGATATTTGCCCATAAGTGGAGAGAAAAATTGTGTTTTGCCCTCACTGAGGAAAACCACGGGAAACCCAGGATGGAAACACTGACAGTTTCCAGGTCGGGAAAGGACTTCATCGGATGATTAAGACTCTGGCGGTGATGACAAGCGGGGGGGATTCTCCCGGGATGAATGCGGCTGTGCGCGCTGTTGTGCGCCGCGCCATGGACAGGGGTCTCGGGGTGTACGGAATATATAACGGTTTCGAGGGGCTTCTCAAAGGTGGCGATCAGATTAGAAAGCTTAACTGGCAGGAAGTTGGCGATATTCACCAGCGCGGGGGAACTTTCCTTGGCACAGCCCGTTCCGAGCAGTTCAGACAGATGGGCGGCAGGCGGCGCGCAGTGGAGAACATCCTGGAGCACGGCATAGAGGCCCTGGTGGTGATAGGAGGTGACGGTTCCCTGATGGGAGCGCATGTGCTTTCGACCGAATGGCCCGAACACATAAAAGAGATCCTTGCCGCTTACCCCGGCCGTTACCCTCCGGAGGATCAAATTCCGATGCTCCAGGTGGTTGGACTGCCCGGTTCAATAGATAACGACCTCAGCGGCACCGATATGGCCATAGGGGTCGATTCAGCCTTAAATCACATCGTACGCGCGATAGACGATCTCTCATCGACGGCGGCCTCTCACCAGCGCACTTTCGTGATTGAGACCATGGGGCGAAGCTGCGGATATCTTGCGCTGGCCGGCACAATGGCGACAGGGGCGTCCTGGGTGCTTATTCCGGAAGAAGAACTCGAACTGCGTTGGCATCAGAGAATGGTTGAAACCCTGGAGAAGGCGCGAAAAATCGGGAGGCCCCATCAGATGGTTGTAGTTGCTGAAGGCGCCAGGCATCCCGACGGGTTGGTCATAGAATCCAGCGAAGTGCGAAAGATCCTGGCCGAAAAGCTGGGGATAGAAGTGCGTCTAACCGTGCTTGGCCACGTCCAGCGCGGAGGAGCGCCGACTGCGTTTGACCGGATTCTTTCCACCAGGCTCGGCGTTGCGGCTGTTGACCTTTTAATCGATGAGCCCGACGTCATCCACCGGCACATGGTCGGAATCAGAAGGAACCGGGTGATTTCCACGCCTCTTATCGAGGTGGTCGAGAAGAGCCATGAGATCCACCGGCAAATAGAAAACGGTAATTTCAAGGAGGCTTTGGAACTCAGGGGAAAAAGCTTCCAGAGTATGCTCGAGCTGGTTAAGGCTCTTACCGTCGTCAACCCGGTCCAGGAATCCAGCGAACTTGGCAGGGTCGTTATCATGACCGGCGGGGCCGACTCGCCGGGCATGAACGCTGCGCTCAGCATTGCAGCCAGATACCTTCTAAATCAGGGCGTGCAGGTGGTCGGAGCAAAGGACGAATTCTATGGGCTGATCCATGGAGATTTCATCGATCTTGACTGGAACGAGCTGGTAGGCTGGATGGGTAACCCCAGTTCCAATATCGGGACCGCCCGGTCGCATGTAAGCCAGGGGGACTTCGGACGGATCGCGGAAAATATCAGGAAATTCAATATAAAGGGAATAATCGCCATAGGTGGCTGGGGTACATACGAGCACATTGAACAGTTGGTATCGATGCGAGCCGACTTTCCGGAGTTCGATATACCCATCATGCTTGTGCCGGCCACCATCGACAGCAATCTGCCATGTACCGAGCTTTGCATAGGTTCGGATACCGCGCTCAATAACATCGTCGAAGCGGTTGACAAAATTCGCCATACGGCCGGCGCGACAAAACGGGCATTCATCGTGGAGGTGATGGGAAAAGAATGCGGGTACCTGGCGCTCATGGGCGCCTTGGCTACGGGCGCCGAGAAGGCCTACCTGCCAGAGAACGGAATTAGCCTTGCCGAATTGAATAAGGACGTTATAGAACTCAGAGACAGCTTCAAATGCGGAAAGCGCATGGTAATATACATGCGCAATGAACAGGCTTCGCGTCATTATACCACTGATTTTCTGCGAAGATTGCTCGAGGAAGAAAGCAAGGATGAATTCGAAGTGCGAAGCGTAGAGCTGGGGCATGTTCAGCGGGGCGGGTTCCCTACGGCGTTCGACAGAATACTTGCCTGCAGGGTTGGCGCCGAGGCCGCACGCACGCTCTTGAAATCGATGAAAGGCGGTTCCGGCGAAGTCCTGGTATTCGGGGTCGATGAAGACGCGATCGGGTCATGCACGTTAGAGGAAGCGTTAGAGCAAATGGACACCGAACACGAAAGGCCCAGAGTTGAATGGTTTCTGGATCTGTATCCCATAGCCCATTCACTGGCAAAGAGCGCGCCGCAATGCGATGTCCGGCAGGATGGAGAAGAAAGTCCGTAGAGACACCGGCATGCACCGGTACTCTCAGGTTTCCGACTCACGATCTACAGGAAACCATTCTGGTTGGCTTTCCTTACTCGTTCCATTGTAAATCCCTTGTCGATCGTCGGAATGACGAATCATTGTTTCTTTTTTAGACTCGTTTCCCACCAATTGGCACGTTTTCAGCAATCTGATATGCCGCCAAGAGATCCGATCCGGGCCTTCACATTGTATTGTAATCGTCCATTCGGTTGACCTGAAACTCATTATAGTATCAGCCATCATGCAAGCCGGTGCCAGTCCCTCAAGTCGTTGGTCTACAACGACGTCCTCAAAATCACCCTTTTGCCCATTCCCTCACAATGCCCGGCAATGCTCTTCAGCCGCGACCGTTTCCGTTTCCATTTCCTCGATAATCGGCCATTTTGCGCCCCTGAAGAAATAGAATGCGAGGGTAATAATAGGGATGAGCCCTTTCAGCTGTTCTCACACGCGGTTCCGTTAGACCCTCCATTGCGGTTTTCAAGTCTCCGCCGCAGCCATTTCCGTTTCCGTTTCCGTTTCCATGTCCGTTTCCGTTTCCTCGATAATCGACCACTTTGCGCTTCTGAAGAAAAAGAATGCGAGGGTAATAATAGGGATGAGCCCTTTCAGCTATTCTAACATGCGGTTCCATCTGGTCCTCCTTTGCGGTTTTCAGCTTTTAAAATTTTTATCCGCGCTCAATTGTAAAATCTAACATCATGCAAGCCGGTGCCGGTCCCTCAAGTCGTTGGTCTATAACGACGACCTGAAAATCACTCTTTTGCCTATGCGGTCACAGGATGCTCGGCAATGGTCTCCGCCGCAACCGTTTCCGTTTCCTTCTCCTCGACGATCGACCACTTTGCGGTTCTGAAGATATAGAACGCGAGGGTAATAACAGGGACGGCCACGACAATTCCGAATATCGGCAGTATCGTCACCCCCAGCGTTATGAGAAATACCCCGACCATTGACAGGGCCGTTCCTATGACCAGGCTCGCTGCTCTTTCACTCATTGTGGCTGGTATTCTCATCGCAATCTCCTTTGCTGTTGCGATTTTTTGAAGATGTTGTCTGTTTTCGCCCTTATGATATGGCAAGCATCGTGCCGGTTGGGGCACGACATGCTAAGACGCTGGATTAACAGGATAAAATGCCCAGGTTCGAGAGATGAGTTGCTTTTGGCTGCGGGGTGAAACTGTCTCAGGACGAGACAAAAGATTGTGCTGCCGGTTAAATTAGCAATTACAGATGGTTATATGTCCGAAAACAGTACACCTGTCCGACTATTGCCAAGAACTGAAGAATGAGGACCGAAGATTGGTGGCGTCGTAGGGCTATTTTATGTCGAACTGTTCAAGTTTTCTGTATAGCGTGCTTCGACTGATTTTGAGCCGCCTTGCGGCCAGTATTTTATTGCCCCGGCACTCTTTGAGGACCTTCATTACATGGTTGCGTTCCACCTGATCCAGCCCTTCAGAGGAAGGGTCCGATGGTTTTGCGCGGCCGTGCAGGTAGGCAGGCAGATCGGCAATTCTGATAGCTTCGGTTCCGGACAGGATGAAGGCGTGCTCGATGGCGTTTTCCAGTTCCCGGACGTTTCCAGGCCAATTGTGATTGAGAAGGACCTGCATCGCATTCGGGCGAACCTTTTTCTTTTCGGACCCGCCGCTCAGGCGCTCCAGGAAATAGGAGACAAGCAAAGGCAGGTCGGAGATCCTTTCACGAAGAGGGGGCATGATGATGGGGATTACGTGGAGACGATAATAAAGGTCTTCACGAAAAGTTCCGTGTTCTATTTCTTCGCGCAGGTTGCGGGCGGTAGCCGCAATAACGCGAACGTCCACCCTGGTGACGGTCTCACTGCCCAGCCTGTGGAATTCTTTGAACTGAAGCGCGCGCAGGAGCTTCACCTGAGAGGGAAGCGGGATATCGCCTACTTCGTCCAGAAACAGGGTCCCTCCCTGAGCGAGTTCGAATAAACCCTTGCGGGCGTGAGTGGCGCCGGTGAAGGCGCCCTTCTCATGGCCGAACATCTCGGCTTCCAGCAGGGTTTGTGGATAGGCGGCGCAGTCAAGCACAATGAAGGGGCCGGCGCTTCGCAAGCTAAGCTCATGAATGCGTCTGGCGGCCAATTCCTTGCCGGTGCCGCTCTCGCCGAGGACCAGGACGGAAGCGTCCGATGCGGCTACGTTAGATATGAGGTTAAACAGCCGGCGCATGGTTTCGTGCCTGCCGATCATATTCCCGAACTTTTCCTTCTCAACGATCAGTCTCAGATTGCTGATCTCCTCCTCCTGAACCACCGCCCGGCGGAGTGCTCCGGCGACCAGAGAAAGCAACAGTCCTGCAAATTCAAGGTCCTCGTCCCCGCTTTCTGCGGGAACAACAATCACGGCTCCAACCCGGTCCGCTTCCTCAGTGTCGATCGGAAGCATTGCAGTAGTCTCCTGGGGCCCCACATCAAGGGCAGGCCATTGCAATTTTTCAAGCTCCTGGGCATTCAGAATGCGAGGACCTCCGCCCAGCCCTTTTATCATCTCGGCCATAGCGGCCAGACCCTTTGACTGTTTCGAGCGCGAGGCTTCGACTACGCTGTCCCTCAACGTGTTTAACACCATGATACGCAGGCACCTGAGGCCGGTGCTGGATTCGATTTTTTCTCGCAGGAAGTCGGCCATCCTTTCGTAAGTCGTAATCTCTCCGGCCTGCCTGCCAATTTTGACCAGGACTTCGAGGCGGCTGCACTGTTGAGAAAGGGCGGCCGTGGCCTTTTGCACCCTGGATTCCAGCTCTTCAGCATAGTCCCTGATTTTTCGTTTGAGCTCTATTTTTTCTTCCGCCCTTTGCAGGGCAATTTCGAGGGCCACCCTGTGAATTGGCTTGTTAATGAAGTCTGAAGCCGAATTGCGAAGAGAACGGATAGCCAGTTCCATGTCTCCATGCCCGGTGACTACGATCATCTCCACTTCCGGGCTGATTTCCCTGAGATGCCTGAGAACTTCTATTCCGTCCATTCCAGGCATTCTGATATCAGTGATGACCAGCGGAGGGCGCTCATTTCGAAAAATCTCCAGCCCCTCTTCTCCGCTGCCCGCTGTCAGGACAGAATAACCATAAGCTCCCAGCAGCCGCCGAAGCATCTTGAGTGTTGATGGTTCATCGTCAATCACGAGCAGTTTCTTATCCGGTTCATCCTGGTTCATCCGTTATCCTGGGGGGCCTCTGGAAAGCTCACTATGAAAGTGGCCCCGGTACTTTCACTTGTTAAGAAATCGATGGTGCCCTTGTAATCCCGAACGATTCCATAGCTGATGGAAAGTCCCAGCCCGGTGCCTTTGTGAGGCTTTTTCGTGGTAAAGAAAGGTTCGAAAAGCCTTCCTCTGATCGACTCCGGTATGCCGGGCCCCGTATCGCTCACCGTGACCGTGACCTGGTGGTTTTCCAAAAAAGACTTGATGGCGAGTACATTGGGTCGGGCACGTGCGTCTAATTTTCGATCGAGCATGGCGTCGCGAGCGTTATTCACCAGGTTCACAAAAACCTGCTCCAACCGGTTCTCATCAGCCATTATCGGAGGAAGGTTTTCGTCGAGGTCGAGTTGAACCTCGATTCCATGCACACTAAGTTGCTGTCCCAGGATCGTAAAGACTCCGCGAATGGGCCTGTTAATATCTACCCGGTCCGTGACTACGTCACTCTTGCGACCGAACTGGCGAAGGTGGTTTATTATTCCTGCCGCACGGTCCACTTCCCGGCTGATATCGCCCGCCAGCTCGTTAAGCTCGAATCTGCCCACCTGCTGCCCCGTTTCCGTCATCTTCAACAAGTACTCGCTTCCAAGCTTTATAGCGTTCAGGGGTTGGTTGAGTTCGTGCGCGACACCGGTGGCCATCTCGCCAAGCGTAGCCAACTTTCCGGCCTGGACCAGTTGAGTTTCCGCTTTGATAAAATCCGAAATATCTGCAGTCGTTACGATCATGTCGGATTTCCCGACACGATTGTCGGGGCAAAAATAAATGTTGACCCAAAGAGGGCCTCCCTCACTTTTCTGACGACGTATCTTCGGAATCAGGGAACAGGCGCCTGTGCTCAGGGATTTTAGGAAAGCCTCCCGGATTTCTTCCCGCCCCTGCTCGAACATCAGTTCCGTAAAGTCCATGCCGATCAGCCGCTCTTTTTCAAGTCCGTAGATGTCTGCCGCACGGTCGTTTGCGTCCTGTATGAGACAGGTTTCCGGGGAAACTACGAAAACCGGATGGGGACCACTGTTGAATAGCCAGCGGAGGCGGTTTTCCGAGTTTTTCAGTTCCTGCTCGGAAGCACTCAGCCTGCTGGTCATATGATTGAATGTGTCCGCAAGCTGAACAATCTCGTCTCCGGCCGTTTCCATGTATACAGGGCAGCGCTTGCATGCTTCGAGTTTTTCAGGAAACTTCAAAGGACCATGGAGTACGCAGCAAGTGCCGTCGATAAACCAGCACCGCAGTGATTGGCTGCCGTATGCGGGGCAACTGTAATTATTGCATTCTATAACATCGCTGCATGTTGCGCGATTGCCGAGCGCCAGGCGTTTATTCAGATTGCCGAGGCTGATTTCCCGTGCAATTTCTGTCAGCGTCTGTACAGGTTTGGTTATGATCCGGGCCAGGTATAAGCCGAACAGGAGCCCGGCAAGAACAACAAATCCGATGAATAACAGATTATAGATTCTCAACTCAAAGATGAGTCTGTCCATGTACTGCGGACGCAGCCCCACTTTAATGGCGCCTATCTGGTGGAGTCCTTCGAAAACCGGAAGGGTGATTTGGCTTTGACGCGGCGGTCTGGTAAAAGATGACCACGACCCTGCCTGGGGCGTCGTCAATGCCTCGAGACCGTTACCGGCAGGGAATGTCCCGGAGGGCGCAGAGTTCAGGAAGGTATGCGCAAGGACCGCCCCTGTTTCGTCGGTGACAACGATATAAGCAATGCTTTTGTCGGTCAGTTTCTCTTCGAAAATGATCTCTGTCAAACGGACCCGGTCCCGCAGCAGAATGGAGGTGCGGGTGGTCTCAGCCACTCGCTTTGCCGCATTCCGGTCTATTTCATTCACCAAATATGGGAAGACTATTGTCCTGATAAGGGCCCCCATAGTGCCGCCAATAAAGACCACCATGGCAAGAATCAGGACCAATAATTTGCTCTTAAAGCTCAGCCTTTGAAACAGTCTCATTATTACAACATCTTCCCGGGCAGGGAGCGCGTCCCCTTAGCTACGGCGATGAGCCGAAGACGATTTCGATGTTAATAACTCGCGGGACGGAGGACTTTTCTTTTGATCTGCTCCCAGTTTGTAATCAGAGCCGGTCTTCCGTCCGTTATCCGGGTGAAATACACGTACCGCAGGCCCTGGTGATTGCTCGGACTGTAATCCAGGGAGTTGGCTATTTGAAGTGAAAATTGATGGATTCCTTCAACCGCCCCGACCAAACCCTTCCTTGTAAGGTTCCGGCCCGCGCGCTTCAGGCCTTCCACCAGTACGACAGCATTGAGAAATCCCTCGAACCCAACGAATGAAGCCTGTTCATCGGGGAAATAGCGTAAGAGGAGCCGGGTGTACTGGTCTGCGGCGGGAAGAAGAACTGTCTCCCATGGCGGCGGCACCACCTGGGTTACTATTATGCCTTCTGCTTCAGGACCCAGTATTTTCACCAGTTCCTCCGCGCCCACAAAAGATACCGCATGGAAGATCATCGCGTTTTTACGTTGTCTTACAAGCCTGACGAATTTCGCACACGGTCCGTAGGTCCCGATCATAACCACTGCTTCAGCGTCCGAACTGCAGATCAGATCGGCTGCATCCTCCACGTCCATGCTTCCTCTGATATAGGAAGCTTTAGCCACCGGTCCCAACCCGTGCTGCTGGAGCGCGATTTCCGTACCGGAAAGACCGTCGAAACCGAACTCATCGTGTTGGTAGAAAATCGCGACGCGAGTTATCCCCAAATTTCGAACAAAGTGGTCGATGAGTTGGCCTGTTTCTTCGTAATATGAAGCCCTGATGTTGAAGATGTATCGCTGGCAAGGCTCACGCAGGACCCTGGCCCCCGAGAAGAACCCAACCAGTGGAATCCCGGCCTCCTGGACCATTGGAATGACTTTTACCGCCGTGGGGGTTCCCACGTAGGAGGTCAGGGCAAATACTTTGTCTTCAGTGATCAGCTTTTGAGTATTTGAGATGCACAGGGCGGGATCATAAGCGTCGTCGTACGTGATAAGCCGGATAAGACGCCCGTTTACTCCTCCCCACTCGTTCACGTAATTAAGATAGCTTTGAACGCCGTGAATGGACTGAGTTCCAAGAAAAGAGGCATGACCGGAAAGTGGGCATGACGAACCGATTAGTATTTCAGAATCGGAGACCCCTGCGCTTGGAGATCCAGCGGAGTTTTCCTGATGATTCGATCCGCATCCTGACACGATCGACGAAATCATGAGGGCCGTGCAAAGTATTGAGAGATAGAAAACCGACCCTCTCAGTTTCATCGGAGATGTCCTTTAAAAGAAAAAAAGTGAATTGATTTAGTGAAAAAGATCTCATATTCGCGCCCCATTATACCAGCGTGTGATGGGGAGGCAAGAAATACGGCCAAAATCATCAATATCATCAATATAAGCCCAAGCAACTCCGCTCTTTTGTTTCAACATTAGCGGGACGAAATCGGGGGTTCACTTGGTCCTGGTTTTCCACTGTCTACTCAGTTCACCCCAGTGAGAAATTTTCCCCACTGCTGCTTTTTGCCGCTTCTGGTTGCCGTTTCTATTGCCGCTTCCGGTTACCGCTTCTGGTTGCCGTTTGGCGAGGCTGGATCGGGGCGTAGTAGGATATTGGGGAAAATAAAGCGGCAAATGGGGACCGGTGAGTTGAATCCGGTTTCTTGCCGTTTGCAGCTCTAACCGCTCATTGTTTACCGCGAAGCCATTGCGACTTCGCACAGGGGGACCAAAATGTCAATTACCGTCCCGAATAGCGATATGTGGGTCCAGTCGGTGATGCCCCAGGGCCAGCTCGCATACCAGGATATCCACTCCAGCTCGGGGGATTTCGGAGCACAGGTCGGGGAAGCCGAGAAAAACCTCGGGGGCGCGATACAGCAAACCGGAAACACTCTCGCCAAACATGCGGCGCAGCGGAAGGCGCTGATCGATAAGGCGCGGGCGGAAGATCTTTTTTCGACTCGGTATATGCCCGCCATGACCGAGGTTACCAACCAGTTTTATTCCCTAAAAGGGCAGGATGCCGAGGACAATTACAGAGATTACGCTCAGAAGCTGATCGACCTCCAGCGCGAGTATTCATCGCAGCTTACCGGCCCCGTAGCTCAGAATGAATTCGATACCATGTCGAAGAGCTGGAACGGGCGCGAGGTCGAGAGGATGAGCAGACACGCGGCCGAGCAGAGCAAGGCGTGGCAACTTCAGGCAAACGATTCCCTTCTTGACAGCTTCGTACTCGACGGTCAAAACCACTATAACGATCCGAAATCCCTACAGCAAAACCGGAATAACATAATCCACCACGCGGAATTTTTCGGAGCAACACACGGGATCGATTTTCCCACAACCGAGACCAGGTGGCGGAGCGCACTGGACAAGATGTATTCCGGGGCCGTCAGGAACCAGGCGCAGTCCGATCCAATCGCCGCTCAGACGCTCTATGACCGCTATTCACCTTACATGTCCTCCGATGAAGTAAGACAACACGTTTTAGATAATCTTCTTCCCGCGGTGCGCCAGGAGCAGAACGCGGCAGTATATAAGGACGTTTTGAACAGGTTTGACCTCACGGGACCCAATTCGGACAGCTCAAACATCAACGACGCCATTGATTGGATAAGGGACCCGGAAAACTATAAAGACCAGCTCTTTGACCCCGATCAAAGAGACGACATGGCAAAGATGATTCAAGGTTCATGGAACCGTGCGAGACAGTTCCATACCGACAATCAGTCCGCAGCCGACAGCAGCTTTACGGATGCGGTTGCAGGGCGGGAGATCGCGGGTCTTCGGCTTCTAACCTGGAGAGATCCCAAAACCGGCCTTCCACCTTCGAGCGATATTGTCCAGGCGGCCATGGAACATGACGCGAACCTGGTCGAACCCAGTGTAAGCAACACAGACACTCTCATAAGTCTTGCGAACGATATATCGAACAGGCGCATGAGCGACAGGGGGCCGGTAAATCAGGCATATCTTGACAACCTCATTACCGATCGGGATTACAGGGACCTTGCCGACCTCTCTGACGCATACCTGGACCCTGCAAAGTCCAGGTGGTTCGACTACGCAAGGGGCGCTTTTTATTTCCGCTTCAGGGATTCGTCAGATCCAAATGGCGTAAACTCTGAGGCGATGAAGCTCTTTCCGGCGTACCTGATGGGTCTGAACGGAGCGGTACGCGACGAGGACCTAAAAGGATCGGAGATACGCGATCTGGCCAACAAGATGCTCGATGATGTGGGGAAAATGGTTCCTGCCGGCGCACAAGCCGCTTCGTCTTCCCCGGACGCTGTTCCACAAGCCCAACCGGAGCAAACGCCGCAATTGACCGTGGACCATTTGTCAGGGAAGAGGATCTTAAAGGTGGATTTTTCGGATATGCCTGATGCTGAGCCCTTTTCAGTAACCACCGCCAGGCAGATACCCGAAGAGTCTACTTCAAGCCAATCCGCGGCGCAGATAGAAGAACCGGAGCTCCAAGGGCCTGCTCTGCTCCCGCACAGTCTTTCACCGCAGGCGATAAAAGAACTTCGAGACGAGCAGAAAAACTTCCTGCAAAAACTCGGAATAAACCCGCCCACAATTCCAGGAGACAAGGGGGCTGTCCTTAGGGCCCCAACCCCATCTGAAGATATTGCCATAATGGCGAGACAAAGAGGTGAGCCAACCATAGGAGCCGCTCCTATCCAGCAACCCATAATTGAATCTTACGAGAGTTTCAGGAAAAGGATACTTCCCCAACTTGCCCCATGGGAGATCGAACCGACAGAGCTTTATGACTACCTGGCCTGCCGCACGGCTCCCGCCACATCAACAGAAGATTGGTACACACGGGTGCTCCCTTCAAGTTTGGCAAAAACTGCTGGAGCCTTAAGTGGGATTACCACCGCTCAGGAGATCGGAACTCGAATGGGGCAAACAGGCATTGAACATACCGAAGGGAAGCTATCTTCGGCTGAGGCCACGCTGGAAGATTTAAAAGCGGCGGGCAATATTGTTCCCGGGATGGTGGAGGGGGCAGTCAAAGGTGTTCCGGGTTTGAACAAGGACTGGCAGCAGGAATGGGCTACCGATCCCGTTGGAACGGCAGTCGGGCTTCTTGGGCTATTGGGTTTCGGCAAAGGAATCAAAGAGGGCGTTTCATACCTCAGCGCCAAAACCAGCGTGGCGGAGTTTCTCACAAAAGAAGACATTCCGGCAGAGCAGGTTGCGGATACCTTCAAGGCAATTGAAAAGGCACAGCAGGGCATGACGCAGCGGCTCCCCGCGCTCGGTCAGGAAGATCGAGCAAGCGTGACCGCAGGCAGCGAGGCGGGAGAATCAGGGGCGGTTGAGCAGCCAATAGAACCACCTGTGGGCATGAACAAAGAAGGTTCCCAGGAGGAGGAGGAAGGGCCACCCAAAGAGGGACTTGACTTCTCAGAAGATTCCGTGGATGCTCCAAAGAGTGGAGCGGCGTTCGGACAGGCGACTACCAAGAATTACCGCTCCACATTCTTCGCTGAAAATCCCGAACTTAAAGGTGAGGTCGATGTCCACCATGCCTTAGAAAAACAGACCCTCAAGCGTTATCCTGGTATCGCAAGCGATGCTGAAATACACTCAATCGAGAATTTGCGCGGCATCCCGAAAGAAATTAGTTCGGACATTCATCAACGCCAGATACGGCGAGAATGGAATCGTTTCTACGAGCAGAATCCCAATCCGAGCAAGCAGGAGTTGCTAGAAAAAGCAACTGAAATTGATACCAAGTATGGCTCAAAGTTCAATCCCCCAAGAGGAGGCAGTTGATGAAATACTTTTGCATTGAACCAGAAGTAGCAGGCGGACTCGGTGAGAATACTGTCATGGACCGCAATGTGCATCCGCCAATTGTCAGCAAGCTTCACTACGAGTTCGATGGATGGGGCGGGGACGCGCTTTTGACTACTTTTCCGTGTTACATCGTTACAGAAGCCACAAAGAAGAGACTACAGTCGGTTGGTCTCACCGGGATAAGGTTTGATACAGTTGAGATCACGACTTCTGGATTCTTCCAAGACCGTTACCCTAATCAGCAGCTACCAAAATTCGTTTGGTTGCAAGTTGTGGGGAAACCGGCACATGACGACTTTGGATTCGTTCAGAATGCCAGACTTGTCATCTCTGAGCGGGCACTCAAAGTGCTTAGAGGTCTCGGTGTCTCAAATGCTCTGGTCGAGCCGTATGTAGAGGGGAGGTAGCGGCCGCCGAGCATTCACCTACTCCAGATACGGTGTGAGAATCTGTACCCGGGGCTAACTACCCACCCCCGTAAGCGCAAGGCTGTTTTTACTCGATTGCCGCCTTCCAGAATCCGGGGTGAAAAGAAACTTCCCGAGCCTGTGGAAAATATCTTCAAGGGGGCAAAGACGACGGGGTTGCCGGCCTCTATTTGTGCCAGCATCGTTCCCCCCCCCCACAAAATCGATCTAAAAATAAATTCCCTTATTAGGAGATTTTGTCATGAATGTTTTTGCCCTTAGACCTGATTGTAACCGGTATCAAAACCTGGTTTGCACATCCGAGAAAGACTGGACTATTTTGCGTCAATTCGACCAGGGACGCTTGATAGAATCCTGGACTCCTCTGTCCGTTGAGGTATTACGGGATAATAAGTTCAACCGAAATCTTCCGCCGAGTGATTTTCCGCGCCTCGTTGCTGCTATTCTGGTATTCAGTCCGAGGGCTGTAAATATTTTGAGAGGCATGCTTGAAGAAAATGGAGAAATCCTGCCGCTTTCCTGCAACGAAGGAGAATATTATGCCTTCAATGTGACTACGTTCGTAGATGCGCTTGATGAGTCCAACTCGGAAGTCAAGAGGTTTAAGGATGGTGGCATTATGCGGGTCCTCAGGTATGTGTTTTTCCCTGATAAACTCAGGGGGGCTTCCATCTTCAAAATTCCGCAATTCCCCCGGCAAGTCTTCGTAACGGACAAGTTCCGCAAAGTGGTTATTGACAATAAGCTGCTGGGCTTTGAGTTCGTTGATCTTTGGGAGGGGTGAAAACGCTTGCTTCACGTGGGCGCTGGCCTGTCTGGCTTGCCATAGGTTTCCTGAGCCCAATCCGGCCCAGGGTGTGACCGTTTGCATGATCCGTCTGTAAAGAGTCGCACCGCATTCCCAACACGCAACCTCTGAACTTAAGAGGCAGGTCAAAGTTCACCATGCCGTTGTATACAGGAACGACACTATCGCAATCCATACAATCTCTCATACTTGTGTTTCAAATACCCGATCAAATGATCCGCATTCAGCTCTTCCCCGGTGGCGGCCCTGACAAGCTCGTGTGGAAGATACCGGCTTCCCTGTGAATGAACGTTTTGCCGGAACCATTCCAGAAGGGGAGCGAATTCACCGGCTCCGAACATTTCCTGCAAGTTCCCCAGATTTTCTTCGGCTTTTGCGTAAAATTGGGCTGCATACATGTTTCCAAGTGCGTAGCTGGGAAAATAGCCCATTGCTCCGGAGGACCAGTGTACGTCCTGCATCACTCCATCCGAATAGTTGGGCGGGCGCAGATGGAGATACCGTTCCATAGCGGAGTTCCATGCCTCGGGAAGCTCATCGGGTTCTAACTCGCCGCCGATAAGCATCCTTTCCAGTTTAAACCGCATGATGATGTGGAGATTGTAGGTAACTTCATCTGCCTCGGTGCGAATCAGGCTCGGACTAACTTCGTTAATGGCGAAGAGGAACTTTTCGCTATTGATGCCGTTGAGCCATGGAAAGTGCTTGCGTGCTTCAGGATAAAAATAGCTCCAAAACCCAGGGGACATTGCAACCATATTTTCCCACATTCGCGACTGAGATTCGTGGATCGCCATCGATATCGACTTGCCGCGCGGGGTCCCCCAGTGTTCATCCGGCAGCCCCTGCTCGTAGAGAGCGTGCCCTGCCTCATGAATCGAGCTGAAGACGGCCATGACAAAAGAGTTCGGGTCGAACCTGGTGGTGATGCGAACGTCTCCCGGTCCTATCTTGGAGGTGAAAGGGTGAGCTGAACTGTCGATTCTGCCAGCGTCGAGATCGTAGCCCAGGTGAGAGATTACCTGCCTGATGAAAGCCTCCTGAACCGGGGCAGGCGAATCGCCCTGTAAAACGGCAGGGTCCGGTTTTCGGGGGGCGGCTTCTATTTTTTGGAGTAACTCGAAGGCAGCGCCTTCCAGTCTGTCGAAAAGGACCTCGATATCTTTTGCGGATTCTCCCGGTTCGAAATTTTCAATCAGCGAATCGTAAGTCTCCTCCCCTTCGGAAGAGAGCGAGGCAGCCTCCTGCCGCTTCAGGCTTATGATGTTTTTGAGAAAAGGGAGAAAGCCTTTCCAGTCATTTTCACACCTCATGCCTTGCCAGGCAAGCTCTCCCTCCGATGCCGCCTTTGCAAGTTCGACCGCGAGCGATTCGGGCACTTTAGTTGCGCGATCGTAGTACCTTCTCCATTCACGTATATTGACAGCTTCATCGGACAGGCCTTCGCGCAAGATTTCAGAGGCCTCGACTTCCTTGAGCATTTCTCCTAATCGTGGGTCTGTTTTGCGCCTGTGGAGAAGTGCGGTAATCGCCGCAATTTGTTGCGCTCTGTGCGAATGGCCCCCTCTGGGCAGGCACGTGCGCTGGTCCCAGTGAAGCAGCGCCTTCATTGATTCGTAAAGAGCAGTGGTTTTGGAATAGTCCACCAGCCACAGGTAGGCTTTCGCTGGTTTCATTGGGCATCCTTTCATGGGCGTATGGTGAATAATCAAACACAACTTCTCAACCCGCTAAACCCGGTCGCTATTCACCAGATTGACATTTACCGGCACAGACTTAGTTTTCACTTGGCCTAAAATAATGCAGATTCATTTAATATAGAAAAATTTCAATAAATTAAGTTCTCAATCCATGTTCGATCAAGTAACTTCACTAACAACTGATAACCAGAAACTGAACTAATATGCTGCCTGATGAATTGAAACTCAAGCTCCGGAAAATGATCTCGGAGGCAGAATCGCCTCGCGAGAAAGCCATCGATGTAATGTTTGAGATACAGGAGCTTCAGGGCTGGATGAGCGATGAGGCCATGGTCGAAGCGGCGGGGCTTCTCGGCATGACGCCCCTTGAGCTGGACGAGCTTGCCACCTTTTATGACTACATATACCGAAGTCCTGTAGGCAAATATGTAATAAAGGTCTGTGACAGCACCGTGTGCTGGCTGGAGGGCCACCAGCGGGTAATCGACTACATAAGCGTGCGTGCCGGCGTCCCCATGGGCGGGACCAGTCCGGACGGGATCTTTACTCTTTTGCCGGTCTGCTGTATCGGCTACTGCGACCGTGCCCCGGCGATGGTTATAAACAAACGGGTATACGGAAAGCTGACTCCCGAAAAGATCGACAAAATTCTCGATAAGCTCGCTAAAGAGGCCCAATTTGTAGAATCCGAATAGCGGAAGGTAGTAGAGTCAATTAGGAATTGGAATTAGGAATTGGGAATTGAAAACCCACCCTTGCTTCCTGATTTCCGCTTCTACAAGGAGATGAGCGAATAGTGGCGCAATATCCCCAGGTATTGTTCAAAAACAGGAAACCTGACCGGGTGGCTACCCTGGATGAATACCGCGAAAGCGGGGGGTACCGGGCGCTCGAAAAATTCGTAGGCGACGGCATTTCTCCCAGGCAGATCATCGGGATCGTGAGTGAATCGGGGCTGCTTGGTCGAGGCGGGGCCGGTTTTCCTGCCGGCAAGAAATGGGCTTCTGTGCCGGATTCGGCCGCTTTCCCCAGGTATCTTGCCGCAAACGGCGACGAGATGGAGCCGGGGACATTCAAGGACCGCGTGCTCCTTCATGTTGACCCGCACTGCGTAATAGAAGGAATGATACTGTGCGGTTACTCTTTTTCGGCTTCAAAGGCTTTCTTTTTTGTGCGTCCCTCTTATGAAAGCAGCGCCGCCATTTTCGAACGCGAACTGGAATTTGCGCGGCGGGCGGGTTTTCTCGGCAACAATATTCTGGGCACTGATTTTTCTTTTGATATTGTCGTCCACCGGAGCGGGGGAAGATACATCTGTGGAGAAGCGTCCGCACTTCTAAACGCCATAATGGGGAAAAGACCTAATCCGATAAAGCCGCCTCCGTACCCAACTGAGAAGGGTTTGTGGGACAAGCCGACCGTGGTTAACAACGTTGAAACCCTGGCTTGTGTCCCCCACATTCTGCAAAACGGTCCCGAGTGGTTCAAAGGTTTGAGCGCCACTCCTCACGGCTCGGGCACGAAGTTGTACTGCATAAGCGGAAAAGTGAATTTCCCGGGCGCAGTAGAGCTGCCGATCGGCACCAGACTCAGTGAGATAATCGATCAATACTGCGGAGGAATGACCCATGGCTCGGAATTTAAGGCATGCCTTCCGGGAGGTGCTTCGACCAGATTCATGACCAGGGAGCACTATGACATCCCGATGGATTTTGATGATCTGAAAAATATCGGAAACCGCCTGGGTACAGCAGCCATAATGGTCTTTGACGACAAGACCTGCCTTGTGGCGGCCGCTTTGAACCTGATGGAGTTTTTCGCCCGCGAGTCATGCGGGTGGTGTACGCCCTGCCGGGAAGGGTTGCCGTATATGCGCGACCTTCTTTGGCGAATCGAAAATGGCGAGGGAAAAGAAGAAGACATCCCCAATTTGAGGAGATTGTGCAAACAGGTCTGGAACTCTTACTGCGCTCTGGCTCCGGGGGCCGCTGAACCTGTAATCAGCCTTCTCGATTCTTTTGAAGACGAAGTCCGACAACATATTAGCCAAAAAGGATGTCCTTTCCATGCCAAGGCTGATCATTGACGATCTTGAAGTAGAGGTCCCCAAGGGCAGCAAAGTCATCGACGCCGCCGAACGGCTGGGCATTGTCATCCCGCGTTTTTGCTATCACGAGGCGCTGGGGTCGGTCGGGGCATGCCGGATGTGCGCGGTCAAATTTGTCCAGGGTCCGTTCAAGGGCGTCCAGATGAGCTGCATGATCGATGCCCAGGATGGCATGGTCGTTTCAACAACGGACGAAGAAGCGGTTGAATTTCGCAAGAGGGTGATCGAGTTGTTGATGATGAATCACCCTCTGGATTGTCCCGTATGCGACGAGGGCGGACAGTGTCTGCTACAGGATGAGACCGTGTCCGGAGGTCATGGCATCCGCAAGTTTCGGGGCAAGAAGCGAACGTATAAGGACCAGTACCTGGGACCTTACATTCAGCACGAAATGAACCGCTGCATCCATTGTTACCGCTGTTCCAGGTACTACCAGGAGTTTGCCGGATATAAAGACCTTGGCCCCTTGCAGATCGGGGACCGGATGTATTTTGGAAGGTTTTCGGACGGCAAGCTCGAAAGCCCTTTTTCAGGCAATCTTGTGGATATCTGTCCGACCGGTGTCTATACAGATAAGACCGCACGGTTCAAAGTGCGAAGATGGGACTTGCAGAGGGCCCCGTCGCTTTGCAACCACTGCTCGCTCGGGTGCAACACTATTGCAAACGCTCATTACCGTGGAGTTATGCGCGTGGAGGCGCGCTACAATCATGATGTGAACGGCTATTTCATCTGCGACGCCGGGAGGTTTGGATTTTCCTACTCGAACGGCGGGGCTGACCACAAGGGGCGCCCCTGGGCCCCTCGATCCGGTAGAAGCGTTGTTACGGCGCAGGCCGCGTTGGCGGAAGCGCGGGAGGCCCTGGACAATATTGCCGAAAAATACGGTTCACAGGCTGTCGCTGCTGTTGGTTCGGCTCGAAACAGCCTGGAGACCCAATGCATGCTGAAGCGAGTATGCAGCACTCGAGATTGGCGCGGCCCGGTATTTTTTTTCGATCCTGCAAAACTTCGGAAGACCCGTTCCGCGCTTGAAAGGCTTGACGCCAATAACGCCGCCTCAATGAATGATATCGAGAATGCGGATTTTATCATCGTTGCCGGGGCCGACCCTTTGAATGAGGCGGGGATGTCGGCGATGGCAGTCAGGCAGGCCGCGAGGCGACAGGCCCCTGTTGTCGCGATCGATCCACGGCCTGTCTACCTCCCGTGCGATTTCAGGCATATACCGGCGTCGCCCGGAGAGATCGAGCTGTACCTGGGAATGCTTATCGAAAAGGCGGTCGAAAAGGACTCGGCCGGCTTTGAAAAAGAAGCGACGGATTTCTATCGCGCGCTGGTATCGAAACGTGGGGATCGTGAGCTGCCGGACTGGATTGCTCCGTTTTCCGAACAGCTCGAATCGAGCCTGAGGCCGGTGCTAATCTGCGGAACAGACGTGACCCGTGAAACCACGCCTGCGTTCGCCGCTGATTGTGCCCGCATGCTGAGACTTGTGGGAAAACAGGCGGGCCTTTATTATTTTCTGCCGGGGGCAGGATCTTTTAGCTCGGCCCTTCTTGCCGGCACCGAGGGGCAGGCGTTTGCAGACCTGATTGAGGATATCGAAAAAGGCATCCTTCGTGCGCTGGTTTTTGTGGAGAGCGATCCCTTTTACCATTGTCCTGACCGGCAAAGGCTCGGTCAGGCAATGTCGAAGCTCGAGCTTCTGATCGCGATCGATTACTTTCCATCTGAGACGGTTAAAAGAGCGACCATTTTTTATCCGGCCTCCACAATCTTTGAGACCGGCTCAACTTATATAAACCAGGAGGGAAGGGTGCAATTCGCGCAGCGGGTTCACAATGGAGGCATACCGATCTGGGGCGGAGAACACCCACCGCGCGTCTACCGGAATTCCATCCCCGGAGGCGATCATCTGCCCGCCTGGAAGGCGCTTTGGGAAATCGCCGGCGTATCGACACCTGAAACGGGACCGGCCGATATTTCCCCAGCCGGGATTATTTCGGCGGAGAGCAAGGCTTTTGAGGCGTTTAGCGCTGACAATTATCCCGTTGATGGTGCAAGGGTCCTCCAGGGCAGGTCCCGGATTGTGGGCAGGGGGGACTCCAAGGGTGAGTGGTCCGCTGGAGAGACTAAAAACTCGGAGGGGCTTGAACTTCTATTGGTCGAATGGATGTTCGGCACAACTGAATTTTCAACCTGGTCGGATTCGCTTGACGCCGCTACTGACGAGCCATATATGTCGATGCATTCCAAAGACGCAGAATCTGCGGGGATTTCCGATGGCGACAGGGTGTCTTTGGAACTGGATAATGGGACCATTGAGATCAAGGTCTCGGTTTCGGATCTTTCGGCCGAAGGGGTATTGGTCATTCCGCGCCACAAATCGCTGGATTGGCGAAAGATGAAAGATTTTTCCGTTCGAGTTATGCCTGGAAAAATACGGAGAGTTTAAACCTGAAGGAGTCTGTGTGAAGCTGGCCGGAATGGATGTTGAGCTGATCGGGTTCGAATCCGCGTTAATGGAAAAGCTGAAAGGTCTCGAAGATGCCAATCTATTCGATAGACTCTGGAAAAGGGACCCATCTGTATGGAAAATGGAGCCGGACCAGCATGCGGTAATTACGAATTCGATGGGCTGGCTGGATTGTCCTGTTAAGATCAGACAAGCTGTTCGCAGCTTTGGCGAATTTGGCGACGAGCTGAGAAAGACGGGCTTTCGCCATGTCCTTCTTATGGGTATGGGAGGAAGCAGCCTTGCGCCGCTGGTCTTTAGCGAGACTTTTGGCCGGCATGCTCCCGGCTTGCCGCTGGCAGTGCTCGATACTACGGACCCGGCGACCGTCATGAGCTTTGAAAGAAGCTTTCCACTTCCCAACACTTTTTTCATCGAGGCTGACAAGTCCGGCACAACCGTTGAGAGCCGTTCCCTGGGCGAGTATTTTTTTGAAAGAGTCAAGAGCATAAAAGCGAACCGCGCCGGCGAAAATTTCGGTGTAATAACAGACCCCGGGTCATTGCTGGAAAGGTTGGCAACCGATCGCGCTTACCGCAAGGTTTTTTTAAATCTTCCGGATATCGGAGGATGCTATTCGGCACTTTCCTGCTTCGGGCTGGTGCCGGCCGCGCTGATGGGAATCGATTTGGAAGAGCTGCTTCTCAGGGCCTCAAATATGGTGAAGGCATGCCGGATTCAGCGGCCCCTTTCCCAAAATCCCGGCGCTGTGCTCGGTGTGGCGATCGGCATCCTTGCGGCGGAGGGCAGGGATAAGCTGACCTTTCTTCTGCCTGGACCGATTTGCTCAATTGGGAAGTGGCTGGAGCAGCTTATTGCCGAAAGCACGGGGAAGGATGGTAAAGGGATAATACCGGTTCCGGGCGACCCTGTGGAAGACCGCCAAAACTATGGAGGAGACGGGCTCTTTATTGAATTCAGAATGAAGAATGAAGCCGATAAGGCCGTTGAAGTCAAAGCCCGGTCTCTGCGCGAAGCCGGTCAGCCGGTCATAACGGTTCATATGCGCGACCGGCTCGATCTGGGAGAGCAGTTTTTCCTTTGGGAAATCGCAACCGCTACAGCCGGGGCTCTGCTTCATATAAATCCGTTCGATCAGCCGAATGTGCATGAATCAAAGGAATTCGCCGGTAAAATTCTCGATGAGGTCAAAATCGTGGGCAGAGTGCCGGAGGCCGTGATGGGGATGTCGCATGGTCCGCTAAGGCTCTACCTGGCTGGCGGGGCTTCCAGCGTCCAGCAGGCATTGCATGGTTTTTTCAAGGGGGCAAACAGGGGTGATTACCTGGGCATTCTCGCCTTTGTGACCGAAGATGAAGCAAATGATAAGGCGCTGAGACGAATTTGCACACTTATAAGCGACAGGTTGCAAATCTCATCTACGGTAGGCTACGGCCCTCGGTACCTGCACTCCACGGGCCAGCTTCACAAAGGGGGACCGGATGAAGGGAATTTTCTTCTGTTGACCTCAGACAGTGCGGAGGACACCGGGATTCCCGGTCAGCCGTATACTTTCGGGATGTTGATGAGAGCCCAGGCCCTAGGTGATTTCGAAGCACTGAGAAAACACCGGCGCAGAGTACTGAGGGTCCATTTGAACGGAGAGACGCAGGCGGGACTCGCGGCTCTGGAAAAGGTAATCAAAGCTGTGATCCCGGGGTAATAGAAACGCGGCCGCTCACCAAGCGTTGGACCTTGATGGCGGGGCTCAAGAAAGCTCTCCAATGCACGGCAATAGTTATGTATACTGAGAAGCTATCGAACTTTACCTCGAATCGGTCATTTGAATCGTTGTTGTGACCGGCTTACTTCCTGTCCGCCACGAAAGGAAACGATGAAAAAACTTCTCTCCGCATCGATTCTGTCGGCCAATTTCGGATGTCTCGCAGCGGAGGTCAAATCGGTTGAAGCCGCAGGGGCCGACTGGATTCACGTCGACGTTATGGACGGCCATTTTGTGCCCAACATAACTATCGGTCCTTACATGGTAAAAGCGTTGAGCGGGGTGACGAGCCTCCCTCTTGACGTTCACCTGATGATAGAGAAACCCGGCCGATATCTCGAAGATTTCGTCGAGGCCGGGGCCGGGTGGCTGGGAATCCATGCCGAGGCCTGTGTGCATCTTCACAGGGAGGTTCAGAGAATAAAGGAGCTTGGAGCAAAGGCTTCCGTTGCGCTGAACCCGGCGACACCACTGTGCGCGATCGAAACGGTGCTGCCGGATCTGGACATGGTTTTACTCATGACTGTCAATCCGGGTTTCGGCGGGCAGGCGTTCATCCGGAACGTGCTGCCTAAGATAGTGGAATGCCGAAGGATGATAGACGACGCCGGGCTCTCGACTCTGCTCCAGGTCGACGGAGGGGTAAATCCCGAAACTGCCGGAGAACTGGCGATGTCGGGCGTTGACGTTTTTGTCGCCGGTTCGGCGGTTTTCAAGGGCGACTACGCGGAGAATATCAAAAACCTGAAAGCGGCCTGGAAACCCTGACACCGATAAAGCAGCACGGCAGGGCCGAAACCATCTATATCCGTGTCTCAAGTCTAGATCTTGATCTTCAGTTCATCCAGCATACGGTCGGCATAGTCTATGATGTAATCCCTCTGCTTATTGTCCGCATAGCCTATACAACTGCAGCGGAGGACCTGGCGACTGCGAATCAGCAGCTCGAAATCGACCTTGTTTAGAGACAGGTTTACGGCAAAGCGGAAGGGAGTGCATTGTTCGTGCTCCCTTTGGATGTCCGAATAGAGTTTTACGGGCAGGTTAACCCAGAAAACATCTCCAAATTCCGAGGCTTCAGCATTCTTTTGCAAAAACTCGAGGATTTTGTCATAGTCGGCTTCCCTCAACTGATCGATTACGTACTGCTTCATCTCTTTGTCCTGTCCGTGAAAGTTCGTCGCAAGCGCCCTGGTTCCTGCCCCGACTTCCGCACAAGGGACCCTCACCGAGTTTCGGGCCTCCCGCTATAAGCGTGACCTGATGCAATGCGTATAGTCCGCGCCCGATCTTTTGTGAGGGCGCACCCGAAGATCGACACCGCCTGCGCGGAAAAGTGCCCTTTCCGAATGCAAGCTAATTAAAGCAGGTCCAAAAGCAAACAATCAATCCTTTTCATCTGTTACTATTGAGGAAATTTATGTATATTCCCGCTGAATCTGAACTTTCCCGTGTTGACATAGGCGATTGCGATGTCGAGTTTAGCTGAACTGGAATCTAAAAATGGAATGGAGCCGGATCGGCCCCGCAATGCGGCAGGTGATCGAACAAGTGTTCATAAACATGCCGTGGCGTTTCATGGGGCAATATATAGACCTTATACTCGAAAACACGATAAATATAGAGATCGGGTTTGGGGCCGACGACCTGGAGAGTTATTCGGCGAATGCCGTGTGCGACGTTGTCGGGCGAATACGTGAAAAAGGGAGCCGAATCACTGTTCATGGCCCTTTTTGGGACTTGTGTTCAGGGAGTATAGATGCCGAGATAAGAAAGGTGACCTTGTCCAGGCTTAGCAGTCTTTTCGACCTGGTGGAGACGATCCGGCCCGAACAGGTAGTCTGCCATACAGGCTTCGATCCGAGGCACCACGGGGGACATCGCCGTGAGTGGGCCGACAACAGCTTTTCAATGTGGGAGTCTTTGGTCAGGCGGGCCGAAATCCTGAGGGTGCCGCTGGTTTTGGAAAATGTCTGGGAGCAAGACCCGGAATTGCACCTGGAGTTGCTGGAGAAGATGAAGTCGCCTTGGTTCGGCTTCTGCCTGGATGTTGGTCATCAGCATACGTTTTCGCATACCACCCTGGACGGATGGCTCAAGTCGACTTGGCCGTACTTGAAGGAAATTCACCTTCACGATAACGACGGCTCTTCTGACGCGCATTTTCCGGTAAGAAGTGGAACGATTGATTTCGATTACCTTTTTCGTTTTTTGAGCGAAAGGAAAATTTTGCCGGTCCTGACCATGGAGCCTCATACAATCGAGCATTTGTACGAGACTTTGGCTGGCTTGTCCTCAACGGATTCATTCAACGAGTTCGCTGCTCTTCGAACGGGCGGACCGCGTCCTGAAGGCATTACGGATGGCAATAGTTGAACTGAGCATTGTGCCGATCGGCATTGAAAGCACGAGCATGAGTTCTTATGTAGCGGGGGCTATAAGAGTGCTTGAGAAAACGTCCCTGAAATATGAACTGACCGCGATGGGTACTATTATCTCAGGGGATTTGGACAAGATTTTTGCTGCCATAAGGCAAATGCATGAGAGCTGTTTTGCGGCAGGCACGATGCGGGTCCTTACCCGGATCAGTATCGACGACCGGCGTGACAGGGCAAGCAGCACTGAACAGAAAATTCGGTCAGTGCGGGAGAAGCTCTAAAATCAATTAGGAGTTAGAAATTAGGAGTTACGAATTAAACGACAATCTCCTCCATTCTAATTCCTAATTCATAATTCGTAATTGGAGGACATAGGTGGCCCTTAAAGATTTGGCGGAATACCTTGTAAAATCGCTTGCCGATCATCCTGAAAAAGTGGAACTCGAAGAGCGTGAAGAGGATGACACGGTTATTATCGAGCTTAGAATATCGCCTGAGGATATCGGCAAAATCATAGGGAAAAGCGGTAACACGATAAACGCAATCCGTACCGTTTTACAGACAGCGGCCTCAAGCCACAAGAAAAGAGCCAGATTGGAAGTGGCGGGCCAGGGTGAGTTGCCCTTCGAAGAAAACATCGATTCGGAAACCGATCAATAATGAAGATACAAAGGAGCCAAGCTTATGCCTGAGAAAGTCCAGGGACTTCCCCCGCAAGAATTGCGAGCACATTTCGATGACGACCTGCTTTCATTTGATACGACTGCTTCCCTGGAAGCCCCGGCAGACAGGGTTGTGGGACAGGAACGGGCGATTGACGCCATCAAGTTCGGCATGGGGATGAAAGATCCGGGGTATAATATTTTTATTGCGGGGCCGGCGAAGGCTGGACTCACCTATATAGCCAAGACCTACATCGAAGATCAGGCCAGGCAGGAATCGACTCCGCCCGACTGGTGCTATGTCTTCAATTTCAAGGAGCAGGACAAGCCCAAGGGCATGGAGATCTCCGCGGGCACCGGGAAATTGCTCAAGAAAGATATGAACGATTTTATATCCACGCTCCAGGCGAAAATCCCCGAGGTTTTCGACAGCGACGATTATCGCGCCAAAGAGGGTGAAGTGCATCAGGCCTTCGAGAAACAGAGGCGGGAGTATATCGACGAACTCTCACAGGAGGCTCGGGATCAGGGATTCATTCTTCAGTTCTCGCAGGTCGGTATGGTCATCATTCCGGCCAACAAGGAAGGCGAACCGATGACCCAGGAGGACCTGCGCCACCTGAGCGAGGAAGAACGCCAGGTTCTGCGAACCAAGAGCGACGAACTGCATGAGAGAATGAAGGAGACCATCAAGAAAATTCGAGAAGCTGAAAACGAATTCAAAGAAAAGCACACCAAGCTGGATAACGAGATCGCTCTTTTCGTAGTTGGGCAGTTGATGGATTCCTACGAGGAGAAGTACAAGGATGACCAGCAGGTGCTGGGTTATTTAAAGGAGGTCCAGGAGGACATCCTCGAAAATATAGACGACTTCAAGAAAAAGCCCGATGCGCAGCAGCAGATGCCCGGTCAACCCGGAGTGCCTTTTGCTGTCCCTCCTAAAGAAGTAAATCTGCGCAAGTACGACGTGAACGTACTTATCGACAATTCGGAAACCAAGGGCGCCCCGGTTGTCATCGAATCCAATCCCGCATATCCCAACCTCTTTGGCTCTATCGAGAGACAGGCATGGTTTGGGGCACTGTTTACCGACCATACTATGATCAAGCCCGGTTCGCTTCACAAGGCCAACGGCGGCTATCTGGTTATGAAGGCGCTGGACCTTCTGAAATGGTACATCTCTTATGAAGCGCTAAAGAGGGCCCTGCGGGACAAAGAAATCAGGATCGAAGACCTGGGCGAGCTTTACGGAATTTTCAGTACGCGAACGATCCGGCCGGAGCCGATCCCACTCACGGTAAAGATCGTCCTTACCGGGGACCCGTATATCTACCAACTGCTCTACAGCCTTGACGATCGCTTCCAGAAGCTCTTCAAGGTCAAGGCACATATGGACGATCAGATGGACAGGAAGTCCGAAAAGGTCCTCGAGTGCTCGAGGATGATTGCCCGTTACTGCAGTGACAATAATATAAAGCATCTGGACAAGACGGGGGTCGCCCGTGTGCTCGAATACAGCGTGGAACTCACCGAGGACAGGGATAAGCTCACGCTCGAGCTTGGGACCATTGCCGACCTGATTCGAGAGTCCAACTATTTCGCCGGCCTCGCGGGCAGCGAACTCATTCAAAGAAAGCATGTCGACGAGGCGATAAAAAAGCGTATCTATCGCTCCAATCTCATCGAAGAGCGCGTAAAAGAGATAATGGAGAAAGACATTATATGGGTCGAAACCGCAGGTGAGAAGGTGGGGCAGGTTAACGGCCTTGCGGTATTGATGGCCGGAGATCATGTTTTTGGCAAGCCGAACCGGATCACTGCAACTGTTTCGGTTGGCCGCGCAGGGATGGTCTCTATCGACCGCGAATCCAAAATGAGCGGCGCCACGCATACCAAAGGACTTATGATTTTGAGCAGCCTTTTCAGGGAGAGATTTGCGCAAAACAAGCCCATAGCATTCTCCGCCTCGGTGTGCTTTGAGCAAAGCTACGGGATGATTGATGGAGACAGTGCTTCGAGCACGGAATACTATGTCCTTGTCAGCGCAATCAGCGGGGTGCCCCTGAAACAGGGCATAGCCGTAACCGGGTCGGTCAGCCAGAAAGGTGAGGTACAACCGATCGGGGGCGTCAATTATAAGATCAAGGGCTTTTTCGACATTTGCAAGGCCAAGGGGCTCAATGGCGAACAGGGTGTTATGATTCCGCAAAAGAATATTCGCAACCTCATGCTCGACCAGGAAGTGGTAGATGCAGTCGCCGAAGGTAAATTTCACATCTGGCCTGTCACCACGGTTGAGGAAGGGTTGAAAATCCTCACTGGAATGGATGCAGGCGAGCTCAAAGATGACGGAACTTATCCGGGAGACTCCATATACGGGAAAGTTGACGGCAGGCTGAAGGAGATTTCCGACATCGTGCGCAAGTTCGGCAAAGAATTGGAAGAATCTGCCGACAAAAAATCCGATGAAAATGAGGCGGGCGGGACCTGTCCCCATGGTGGGCATTAGTAATAGCGCCCGGCGCTGAGGGAGTGGAAAACACACGGTTCATTCCTTCAGCGCTCAGTCTCATACCTCAGTTTTTTCCGATGCTCATGGCGAGTCCGCGAAAGCCTCTGATCTGGATCATCGACAACAATCACTGGGAGCGGGTAAACATACGGGCCGTCCTGATGGATCGAGGCTGCGAAGTCGAAGGCTTTGCGAGCATCTTCCGCGCCCTGGTCATGCATTACGGGGGAATTGTCCAAACGCCTGCCGCGATCGTTCTCGAAATCAGAAATCTCACATATCAGAGCGGACAACTCGAAGAACTTGCCCGTATCGGAGCGCCGCTCATCCTGCTTACAGGCGTTTATGAAGACAGCGAATTAGTCGATAAGCACAAGTGGGCGGCGGTGTTGCGCAGGCCATTTACTATCGGACAGGTCGTATTGACTGTAGAAAGACTTTTGAGTCTATAATTAGAGGATATAAAATTTGCTGTGGTGAGTTACTTTCTAATCGAGCTTGAGGTAGCGTTGGGCTTAACTAAAAACTAAGAACTAAAAACTAAACAGGAGAACCCGTGAACGGCCATCTGGCCCTTTCTATTCTTGTCGTTGACGATGAACCCAATATCCGGAAGACGCTTACTATCGCCCTGGAGGCGGAGGGGCATCGTGTAACCGCTGTAAGCACCCCCAAAGATGCATTGGCCGAATCCAACGGACGCTATTTCGACCTGGCCCTTGTGGACCTTCGCCTGGGTCCGGAATCGGGGATAGACCTGATCGGCAATTTGCAGTCGATATGTCCGTGGATCAAATGCATCGTCATCACAGCCTACGCTTCGATTGACACCGCTGTGGAGGCAATGCGTCGCGGCGCTTTTGATTACCTGCCCAAACCATTTACCAACGATCAGTTATCCGTTCTGGTAGGTAAAGTATTTGAAGTCAGGACCCTCGAGCAAAAAGTAGAGGCGCTCCAGGAAAGGCTGAAAGAATTCGTTCCCGAGGCCGTTATCGAAAGCCGCAGCCCCGCCATGCAACGAGCTCTGGCGATGGCTCGGCAAGTGGCGGACAGCGAAGCCACTATCCTTGTACGCGGCGAAAGCGGGACGGGCAAGACCATCCTCGCCCACGCGATCCATTCCTGGAGCAGCCGGTCTTCAAAGCCTTTCGGCACCGTGTCGTGTCCGTCTCTTTCCGCGGAGCTTCTCGAAAGCGAACTTTTCGGGCATGCCAAGGGGTCCTTTACTGGAGCACTGCGCGATTATCCCGGGCGCATCGCTGCGTGTGAAGGGGGGACCCTTTTGCTGGATGAAATCGGCGACTTACCTCTTACCATCCAGGCTAAGCTGTTGCGAGTTCTTCAGGACAAGGCTTACGAGCGCGTTGGAGATCTGAAAACCAGGAAAGCCAACGTGAGAATTATTTCGGCGACTAACGTCGACCTCGAGTCCGCGATCGAGACGGGAAGATTCCGCGAGGACCTTTTCTACAGGCTGAACGTCGTAGAGATTGTGATTCCTCCACTTAGAGACCGGCGGGAGGACATTATTCCGCTTGCCGAAGCGCTTCTGGCTTTTTTGGCCAGGCAGAATCACCGGAGGATACTGGGATTTTCAGAGAAGGCATCCGAAGTCCTCCAAAGCTATGAATGGCCCGGCAATGTGAGAGAACTTAGAAACTCCATCGAACGCTCGGTGTTGTTATGTAAAGATGATCGAGTCGATATTCATCACTTGCCGCTCAAGTTGAAACCTGTGGACCGCGAGCCGGTGGCCGGCGACCTGGTTACTATGGAAGAGCTGGAGAGGACCCATATCCGGCGCGTGCTCGCATCGAGCAAGTCCATAGAAGAGGCTTGTCGGATCTTGGGAATGGATTCAGTGACTCTGTGGCGGAAACGCAAGAAATTCGGGCTGTGAAGACCCCGGGGTGCATGGCAGGAATTAGAAAAAAACCACATTTCATTTTGAAATACCTGAAAAGGACCCATCCTTCATTTTGAAATCTTTCCTCCGTCCCGCACTTTGTTGATATTACCTAATCAGTTGAAATTGCTTAATTTAATCTTATAGTTTTGGTTGGCATATGGTTTGCTCAGCCAAATGGGAGGAAGGTATGTTCATGAGCTTAAAAACCAAGTTGGTGCTGGCTTCCTGCGGACCGCTGCTGATCCTTCTGGTGGTTGGCCTTATAAGCATCAGGACCATTACCGAATCTAGCAAGACACTTGAACGAATTACAAGTGAAGACTACAGCCGGGTGGTCGCGGGCCTGAGCATGAAGCAGGCGATACAGGAAATAGAGCGCGGCGCCGACGCGTACCTTTGGGAAAATGGCGGCGAGAGGACTAATATAGACAATGCCGTTGGTGAGTTTTCTCGCGGTCTGAAGTTCCAGCAGGGCAGAGCTGCTCTGCCGGGCGAGAAAGCGCTTACAGACAGACTGACCGAATCGTGGGTCGCTTACAGCAAAGAACTGGATACTTTTCTACAAACGCCGGGGACTGCCGAGCGCCGGGACCTTTACAAGACCAGGCTGCTGCCTCTATCGGACGAAGTCCTCAAATCGGTCAAGCAAATAATCGACATAAACTTGAACAATATGATCTCAGCCGACGGCCAGGTGCGCTATCAGGCAGCTAAGACAAATCGCACCGTGATTTTACTTGTGCTGGTGGGGACAATCCTGGCGCTGATCTTCGTCATCGTTATAGCCCCGTCCATACTAAGGCCGATATCGAACCTTACCCGCTCGGTGAAGGAAATCCAACAGGGGAACCTCGATCTTGTAGTAAAGGCCAGATCGGGAGATGAAATCGGCCAGCTTGCCGAGGCCTTCAACGAGATGACGTCAGCCCTTCGCAAATTCAGGCGAACGAGCCGTGCGCGCCTCATTCGCTCTCAGAAAGCCACTCTTTGGCCCTTAACTCCCTTTCGGATGCTGTCATAATCTGCAATTCTGCAGGCGATATCGAAATCTCAAACGATACGGCCGAATGCCTTTTTGGCCTTAAAGCGGAAACGAGAATTCAGACGGTCGAAAATGAGAAGATACGCGATCTCTTCGATCGCGCCTGTCTTGAAATGCGCCCTGTTCGCCTCAAGACATATGATTCGGCCATTCAGGTTTTTAAGGATGGAGAGGAACATTTCTTTTTGCCTGAGGCGGTCCCAATATTTGACGAGGAAAGAAAACTCATAGGAGTGACGCTCATCCTGGCGGATGTTACCAGGCTGCGGGAACTCGATGAGGTCAAAAGCGGCCTGATTTCCATTGTCTCACACGAACTGAAGACCCCTCTGACATCTATCAGACTTGCAACCCATGTGCTGCTAAACGAAAAGATCGGTCCGCTGAATCCCAAACAGATCGAACTGGTGATGGCGGCCCGGGAGGACAGCGACCGACTTTACCGTATCATCGAAAACCTTCTCGACATCCATAAACTGGAGTTGGGAGAGTCCAGGGTCGAGCTTGTTCCGGTAAGCCCCGAACAGGTAATTCTAAATGTTATGGAGGAGATGAGGCCTGCATACGTCGATCGTGGTGTTTCCCTGGTCTTCGACCTGCCGGGCGATATTCCTTTTGTCATGGCTGACAAGCTGCGATTGGAAATCGTCTTTTCCAACCTCCTCAGCAATGGGTTGAAATTTACACCTCCGGGCGGGCATGTGAAGATATCCGCGCGAAGCGAGAACGACTCTGTGATTTTCGCTGTCGAGGACACGGGTTCGGGAATACCCGCGGAATACCTGCCTCATATTTTTGAAAAATTCTTTCGAGTGCCGGGACAGGAACAGCAGAGCACCACGGGATTGGGGCTGGCCATAGTGAAGGAAATCATCGAGGCCCATTGCAGCAAGGTAGAGGTAAGCAGTAAACCGGGACATGGCACCAGATTCAGCTTTAGGCTGAACGCCGCCCGACAGTTTGCAAACGAGATGAAGGCCGTGTGACAAACCTTTCAAAAGGAGCGTTAAGAGATGGATCCGCAGAATCTGGCAACTTGGCTGCCGGGAATGTTCTTCCTGGGAATAGCGTGTCTTGGAATTTTTCTTCTGTTCGTGAAAGGTTGCGAAAAAATATAAGGCTAAGGAGTTCTATACGATGATCTACGTTACCGCTGCTGTCGCCGTATTTCTTTTTGTTTACCTGGTCGTTGCCATGATTCGGCCGGAATGGTTCTAGGAAACTCCGGCGATTTACCGATTTGAAAGGAAAAACAAATGACGTCGTTTATTCAGATTTGGCTTCTTCCTTTTGCGCTTCTTGCGACCGCCACCGTTATCGCTTTCCCGTTGAGTCGTTACATGGCGTGGATTATGGAGGGAAAATACCATCCATGGAGAGTCTTCGGATGGTTTGAAAAGAAGTTGGACAGCGGAGAGCAAAACTGGAAACAGTATCTATTCGCGCTGCTTATTTTTAATATATTCATGTACGTGTACACCTTCCTGATCCTGGCGATCCAGCCATATACGCCGCTTAATCCCAGAGGCCTTACGCTGCTGGCGCCGAGCACCATTTTTAGCACTGTCGTCTCATTTATCACGAACACGAACCTCCAGCATTATTCGGGGGATCAGCACCTGTCGAACTTCAGCCAGATTTTTTTCGGGATTTTCAATCTTTTTTTCTCAGCGGCGGTAGGCCTTTGCGCGCTGGTCGCGATCGTCCGCGCACTTCGGGGTCAAAAGACCGTTGGCAACTTTTTCGTCGATATGTGGCGTACGGTCGTTTACATGTTCGTGCCCGCTGCACTCATATTCGCCATCATCTTCATAACCCAGGGCAGCCCGATGACGTTAAAGACGTCTTACGATGTCCAGACGCTCGAAGCGGAGGCGATGGGTACGACCGACACGGGCGAGGCAAAACCGCAGACGATTATAGTGGGACCCGTAGCCGCATGGGAGTCAATGAAGATGCTTGGCACAAATGGGGGCGGGTTCTATGGCATGAACTCCGCGCACCCGTTCGAAAATCCCACCGGGCTGTCAAATTTCCTCGATACTTATGCCATGATGATGTTCCCCTTCGGGCTGGTGCTGATGTACGGCCGAATGTTGAACAAGTTCAAGCACTCCCTCGTGGTTTTCTCTGTCATGATGTTCATGATGGCGGGGACGGTCGTCTGGGCAATCTACTTCGATACTTACAAGCCCAACCCGGGGCTGACTGGACAATCCGTGGAGCAGAAGTTTGAAGTTAGCAGCGCGGCAGCGCCCGGCGGAAAGCGCGATGTGACCCTGCCCGCCTCACCGAGCTTGCCGGTGGAACAGCACCTGGGAAACCTCGAGGGCAAGGAGATGCGTTTTGGAACATCGGCCGGGGCGACCTTCGACTCCCTCACTACCGACGTAACATGTGGGGCGGTAAACGCGGAGGAAGACAGCCTGAACCCGGTTTCAGGTCTTTCACCTATGGCCGGTATGTGGCTCAACTGCGTCTACGGCGGCAAGGGCGTGGGGATGATAAACATGCTGACGTTTATCATAGTAGGGCTCTTCGTCGCCGGCATGATGGTGGGAAGGACCCCTGAATATCTCGGGAAAAAAATCGGTGCCCGCGAGGTCACATTCGCAATGATAGCCATACTGGTTCACCCTGTCTTTATCCTGTGGCCCACCGGGCTCTTTGCCGGCACAGTCTGGGGGATCCAGGCGATTAGCAATCCGGGCGCGCACGGCTTCTCGCAGATACTTTACCAGTTCTCGTCAGCCACAGCCAACAACGGGTCGGCCTTTGACGGCCTGGGGGTGACCTACGGGTTCTGGAATGCAACGAGCCCGGCCCCGAGCGCCGCTGCATTCGACATCGCGGCCGGCCTGTCCATGCTTTTTGGCCGTTATCTGCCGATCATTGCGCCGGTGGCCATGGCGGCTTACCTGGGAGCGAAGAAACCAAGCCCGTTTGGTCTCGGGACCTTGCGCGATGATGGCATGACATTCGGTTTTCTCCTTTTAGGGGTGGTGGTTATCATCGGCGCTTTGCTCTTCCTGCCGGTGGCTGTGCTTGGACCCGTAGCGGAGCACCTGGGTCCGATTCCCTTCGGCGGATAGGTAACTCTGATGAAAGACGATCTTAAGACAGGCGAAGAAAAGACTCACTCAAAGGAGTTCCGGATATGAGCAAGGAAGTTCAGGATATTGAAAAAGCGGCGGCGCATGCCCGCACGACCATGGAGCTGCAACAGCCGGTGCGTCGTGTAAAAGCGAGGGCGCTTTTTGAAAAGGAAACCTCGACGGCCGCCCTGAAGCAGGCATTTAAAATGTTGCGGCCCGACCTCCAGTGGAACAATCCAGTCATGTTCGTGGTGCTGGTCGGGGCTGTTCTTACTTTTGTGTATATATTCGAAGCCTTGTTGAGCGGCTCCGAGAGCCAGGTGCCTGTTTCATATTTTATTGCTCTCGATATATGGTTGTTTCTGACCGTGCTTTTCGCAAATTTCGCAACGGCCCTTGCCGAAGCCCGCGGCAAGGCCCAGGCTGAGTCGCTGAAAAAAGCCCGCTTCGACACCACTGCGTATCGGCTGGTTTCAACAGGCCGCATCGACGAAGTCTCTTCGACGGCCCTCAAACCCGGCGACCGGGTGGTGGTGGAAGCCGGGCAGACAATCCCGGGAGACGGAGAGATCATCGAGGGAATCGCCTCGGTCGACGAATCGGCGATAACGGGCGAATCGGCGCCGGTGATCCGCGAGGCGGGCGGCGACCGGTCGGGTGTGACCGGAGGCACGGTCGTGCTCTCAGACCGCGTCGTGGTCGAGATAACGAGCGGCGCAGGGGAGTCGTTCCTGGACCGGATGATTGCACTGGTCGAGGGCGCCATCCGGCAGCGGACCCCAAATGAGATCGCCCTGACACTGGTGCTCTCGGCCTTTACTCTGATCTTCCTGATTGTCGTTATTCCTCTCATCCCGATGGCCAGGAATGCTGAACTGTACATGCAGAGCTACCTTGGGATCCCGGAGCTTTTGAAAAGTCTTGGTACCGATGTTCCTACCCTGATCGCCCTCCTGGTGTGCCTCATTCCGACCACCATCGGCGCATTGCTCGCTGCGATTGGAATAGCGGGCATGGACCGCGCTCTTCAGGCGAACATAATCGCCAAAAGCGGCAAGGCCGTGGAACTGGCAGGTGATGTCGACGTAGTGCTGCTCGACAAGACTGGGACTATTACCATCGGAAACAGAAACGCGACCACGTTCCTGCCCATTGGAAAGTACTCGGCCGCAGACGTCGGGAAGTTGGCCGCTATGGCCTCGGCCGCTGACGCCACCCCCGAGGGGAAAAGCATTGTTCACCTGTTCGAGCAATCCGGTTCATTGCCGGTAGATGTTCCGCCTGATGCGCAATTCATTGCGTTCACGGCCCAAACACGCATGAGCGGACTCGATCTTCCGGACGGTCGAAAGATAAGGAAAGGCGCGCCGGACGCAATTATGAAATTCGTTGGCGGAAATGGAAGCAAACCGTCTCCGGAACTCGACTTACTGGTCCATAAAGTGGCTTCCGAGGGCGCTACTCCTCTGGCAGTCGCCGAAGGCTCGGACATCGTCGGCCTGGTCGTACTCGAAGATATCCTCAAGCCTCACATGTCTGAGCGTTTCGAACGATTGCGAAAAATGGGCCTCAGGACCGTCATGATTACGGGTGATAACCCGCTTACGGCAGCAACGATAGCCAAAAGGGCCGGAGTCGATGACTTTTTGGCCGAGGCGACCCCCGAAACCAAACTTGCCTACATCAAGAAGGAGCAGGTGGGTGGAAGACTGGTCGCCATGATGGGCGACGGCACAAATGACGCCCCGGCGCTTGCCCAGGCTGACGTGGCGCTGGCCATGAACGCCGGGACACAGGCAGCCAAGGAAGCCGCCAACATGGTCGACCTGGACAGCGATCCGACGAAACTTATTGAGGTAGTGGAAATCGGCAAACAGCTCCTGGTCACTCGAGGTTGCCTCTTTACCTTTTCCATCGCAAACGATGTGGCGAAATACTTCGCGATCATTCCCGCGATGTTTGCAGGCACTTTGCCGTGGCTGAAGCTGGTCGACGTTATGCACCTTCATTCGCCGACCTCGGCTATCCTTTCGGCGGTTATTTTCAACGCATTGATCATTCCCGCCCTCATTCCCGTTGCGCTCAAGGGAGTAAAATACCGGCCGCTCGGCGCGGATGCCCTGCTGCGTAGAAACTTGCTTGTATGGGGACTGGGTGGCGTGATTTTGCCGTTTATCGGAATAAAATTGATCGATGTTGTGATGGTTGCCTTGCACCTGGCCGTCTAACGACTTCAGATTCAGGAGATGCATACATGTTGAAATATCTTTCCAGGAGCTTTCTGCTCTTAGTATTCGGGGTCGGCATAACCTGTGTGATTTACCCGCTCGTGCTGTGGGTCATCGGACAAAGCCTGTTCCCCTTCCAGTCCAACGGCAGCATGCTGAAGGGACCGGACGGCAAGTACGTTGGATCGAGACTGATCGCGCAGCCTTTTACAAAGGATGAATATTTTCATCCCCGGCCCTCAGCGGCCTCCTACGACGCATCCGCATCGGCTTCATCAAGCCTTGCGGCTACCAATTACGCGCTTCGCGACCGGGTGGGCCGCTCGCTTGGACCCATTGTGAAGTATAAGAGCGGGCCCAAGGCCGGACAGCCCGTTGCTCCCGACGTCGAGAGTTGGTTTGCTGCCGACAAATACCATGGGAAACCGGGGATTGTCGGCCAGTGGGCAGACCTGCATAATTCCCTTGCCCAGGCGTGGGTAAAAACGGACACGACCCACGCCGACTATGTTGATGCCTGGGCAAAGGCCAATCCCAAGGTGGTCGCCCAATTCATCAAGGATAATCCTGCTACACCCGAGCCGAAGGCCCCGGATCTGGCGGTGGTGTTCTTCAAGGCTTTCTCGGAGAAAAGTCCCGGCAAATTCCTGACGGCTGCGACTAAAACAGGGGAGAACGGGAAATCTACAACAAGCATTGAGGTGATCGATTCGGGCAGTGACATTCAATCGACCTTTTTCCTGATGTGGCGTGAGGACCACCCCGATGCGGACCTTCAGGACGTGCCGGGAGACTATGTGACGGCCTCGGGTTCCGGGCTCGACCCGCACATCACGCTGGAAAACGCTGAATTTCAACTGGACCGCGTTGCGTCCAAATGGGCGGAAGACTTGAAACGCGACCCTGCCCGGGTTCATAAAGAAATAGAAGGTATTTTACAGGAAAATGCATCGGCGCCCTGGTTCGGACTTGCCGGCGAGAAGTTCGTAAATGTTCTCGAAGTCAACCTGGAACTCAATAAGCGATATGGAGCGCCGTAGCATTACGAAAGATTTGGAGCCAATGCCTCTAAGGAGGGCTTAAAAATGAATCAAATCCGTGCTAAACATTCAGTTGCGGCTATTGCTGATCGTCTCGGAAAAACCGGAAAATCTCCGGTCCCTCAAACGATCCTTACCGGGACCGATTCCCGGGGTAGGGGCAATCAGCAGCATATTTCGTCACTGATGGGGGGACGGCGCCGTGCCCAGGCCATAAAAACCCACGTCGCAGACCTCCCGGTACAAGTGCAGAAGCTGTTGGCAGAGGAGTTCGAGCGTGAGGTGATCGCGTTCCGCGAAAAACTCGAGTCTGAATACTCTGAGGCCAAAAGGGACAAGAATCAATTGGCGGCCCTGAACGAGAAGCAATCCGACGCAATAGACAATTTAACGGCGGCCCTGAAGGATGCTTCAACAAAGATTTCTGAACAGGCCAGGCGTATTGCCCAGTTGAATCATGAAATCGCCGCCGAACGGGATGCCCATGCCAGGACGGAACTGCGAATCCGTGACGCGATGCAGGAATTGGTGAGAGTCGAACACACGCTGGACGACTCTTTCCCGGAGTCATCAGGCGGGGCTTGACAGTGGAAGGTGAGGCGAATGTCCGAGGAAAAGGCCCTTAGCTTTCTTCAGTTGATACGTCGCGCGCAACGCGGCAAGCTGAAGGTTTATCTCGGCTATGGACCGGGAGTAGGGAAAACCTGGCAAATGCTTTCAGAAGGGCAGCGCCTGAAGCAGGAAGGCGTCGACATCGTGGTGGGACTGGTGGAAACTCACGGAAGGGTTGAGACCGCCAAACTGGTCGAGGGCCTGGAGATAGTCCCAAGAAAGCAGATTCTCTATCGAAGCATTCTGCTTGAAGAAATGGACCTGGACGCTTTGCTGGCGCGCCGGCCGGAAGTGACACTCGTAGATGAGTTGGCGCACACGAACGTTCCGGGCAGCGAAAACGCAAAACGATATCAGGACGTGCAGGACCTTCTGGCTGCCGGTATTCACGTCATTACCACGCTGAATATCCAGCACCTGGAGAGCCTCTACGATACCGTGGAGCAATTGGTCGGGGTTAAGGTGCACGAGCGCTTGCCCGATTCGATTCTTGCGGAAGCCGACGAGATCGTAAATGTCGACCTGGCGCCCGAGGACCTTCAGCAGCGTTTAAGAGAAGGTAAAATCTACAACCGGGAAAGAGTTTCCACTGCTCTCGAAAATTTCTTCAAGCGCACCAATCTGAATGAGCTGAGAGAATTGGCTTTCAGGGAACTCGCCTCCCAGATAGACCTGAAACGCCGAAGCACCCCCGAAGAAGAACATGGAATGGCCCCCGATCAGGTTATGGTCTGTTTGAGCTCGCGTGGGCCTAACAGTGCCGGACTGCTTCGCTACGGATCGAGACTTGCCGGGCGCCTCAACCGCAACTGGTATGCCGTTTACGTACAGAGGCCTTCGGAATCGCCTACGGCCATAGACGTCACCACGCAGCGCTACCTCTCGGAGACTTTGACCCTGGCCAATACACTTGGCGCTATCGTCTTCACTTATAAGGGCGAAGATATCGTTGACACCATCCTGCATTTTGCAACCGAGTACCGAGTCGGCCACATCGTTATAGGCCGCCCCGGGCCTCTTAGGTGGTGGAGACGCCTGCTGGGAAGAAAGACCGTCGTTGAGCAGTTGATTCTTAAAGCACACGGCCTGACCGTGGTGGTAGTCGACGCCAAGGCGGAGCCAAAAGGAGGAGCCATAAACAAGCAACAGCAGTCGGTCAATAATGCGGCGGCATGATCGGAGAACGGACAGGAATTAGGAATGAGGGGTTCTATATCTCAACGGCCGCGATATAGAGGGCGCCCGCATAAAGGTTTCTGAGCCAAACCCGATTAAAGTATTTTCCCATGGTCCCTCACAAACGATCGGGCGCTGGACTATACGCACGCGTAAACCATCAGAAGCCCTCCCGGGCAGAGGTGGCCCGGACAACTCGTTGTCTGGGCGCGGAGCGCCAAAAGGTACGTGAAACACCACCAAGGTTAAAGTGGATTCAAGGGGCACCGGGGCCCGGGAAAGGCCGGTTTGCCGGACATTATTGGCAGTGTTCAGGGTCAATATCGAGAATAAGCGCGATAGCCCTTTTCATCTCATCCATTTGCGCTTCGGATGCTGACCCGATCCTCTCTAAAAACCTGTCGTGCCTGATGGCTCTGAGTTGAAAGCAATCTACCGAGGACTTTTTTGCAAGTCCATTGGTTTGGGTTGGATTCAGGGATACGAAGAACGGGTGATTTTCCCACTGAGTTTTCCAGCCTGTCACCGGAACGACGATGGCGAGACGCAGATGTTTAATGTGGCCGGAGTTGAGGACTATGACCGGTCGTTTTTTTCTGATCTCATCGCCTATGCTGGGATCGAGATTTACCCAATAAATATCACCGTTCCTCAAAATCCTCTCCTTCGATTGACTCGAACAAGTTATCCACCGGAGCTTCGGCAAACATCTCCATCGCGGAGGCCATCTTTTTTTCGCGAATCTTGCGGCGGTCCTCGCGGATCTTGGCGTTTATGGCGTCCCGCACATATTCACTGAGGCTCTTGTACCTCAATTCCTTGTGGGTCTTCTTGATGAAATCGTAGCTTTCCTTTTCGATCTGAACCTTGGTCTGCACCAGCATGGCTTCACCTCCAATTGCATTTTGGAATATTTATACCACGGATTGGGGCGATAATTCAATCCCATTTTAAGGGGCAGTATTTTGGGGACATACCAATGGGTTATTGTAATGGCTCGGCTCACCAGCTATGCCGGATGGATGCGAAATACTTTAAGAATTTCAATGTTCTTCCACTGGGGAAGAAGAGGGACGGGGCCTTCCAGTCTCACGAGGGGAGAGTTTCGGGTGGCAAGGTTGTTGAGCTTTGCCCGGAGTGTGGTGTCGCCCCGGAAGATTGTATCCACTTGCGCCGATATTCGGGGGCAACGTGGTCCCACTTAATGATGTTTCATCATTTGTATTTCTTCAGGTCGTATTTTTCAGCCAATCGGGTTCTGTCGCTGCTTGGCAGAGATGTCATATAGGCCTTCCATCCGGGGCACCAGTTTATGTGGAATCTCCAAAGCCGGCCAAGGAAAGATTTGGGTTTACTGTCATACTTTGCCCGGAACCCGCAATTCTCACAGTTATGTTTTTCCATCGAAATTCTCCCCTCGAATACAGCGGCCCGCGGCACGGGCATCCGATTTCGCCGCTGCCAGAGCCTGCCCCGGACCTGATCCGGGGGCGGCGGTTTAAGTTATGGCCGGCGGTCCCACCGCCCTCGCTTACTCCGGGTCCTTTTTTCTTGTCATTTCAGCCAACACCCTGACCGTCTCGGCCATCTCCTCCGGTGTAACGCCGCGCCTGAGCTTTTCCATTTCTTCCATCAGCCGGGCGAACCGGGCGCCCTCGGCGGCGCTGATCCATTCGAGCTGGAGTCTTTCAGGTCTTATGGCTAGCTTTTCCATCTTTTTTCTAATCTTGTCGATACGCGCAACTGTCCACTGGTTTGCATTTATGTAGTGGCAGTCGCCGATGTGGCACCCGCTGACCAGAATTACAGGCGCTCCTTTTGCGAACCCCTCCCATATAAAGGATTCGTCCACGCGGCCCGAACACATTGTCCGTATCAGCCGAACGGTTGGTGGATATTGCAGACGTGACACTCCCGCGTAATCAGCCCCGGCGTACGAGCACCAGTTGCACGCAAAAGCGAGAATCCTGTCGGCCGGACTTTCGGAGAGGACGTTGTCAATCTGCCCAACGATCTGTTCATCCGTGAAATGATTCATTACGATGCAATCGAATGGACATTCGGCGGCACAGGTGCCGCAACCGGCACAGGCTGCAGGGTTTACCGATGCCGCTATTTTTCGCTTCACATCGACGGAGATGGCGCCGTAAGGACATACTTCGGCGCATTTCCCGCAAATTTTGCATTTTTCGGTAACCACTTCGGCCGTTATCGGGTCGGAGAGCATTTCTCCCCGGTGAAGCAGGCGGACGATCCGCGCCGCAGCGGCAGACCCCTGGGTGACCGATTCCTTTATGTCCTTCGGCCCCTCGGCGCATCCGGCGAAAAAGATTCCCCTTGTGGCCGCATCGACCGGCTGAAGCTTGGGATGGGCCTCCAGAAAAAAACCGTCCGGAGAGAGTTGAAGTCCGAGCATCTCCTGGATCTTTTTTGTCGTTTTCGACGGTTTCATGCCTACTGCAAGGACCAGCATGTCCAGGTCATGGAAGGCTATCTTGCGGCTTGCCCCGTCATCGACGGCAACCCGCAGCCCCCGTTCGGAGGTCTCCACCACGTTGCCGGGCAAACCGCGTATGTACTGCACCCCAACGCTTCTGCTCCTTTTGTAGAGATCTTCGAAACCTTTTCCGAACGCGCGAATATCGATGTAGAAGACCTTAATGTCTATTTCGGGGTAGTGTTCCTTCAATATCAGCGTGCTTTTGACCGTGTTCATGCAGCAAGTATTGGAACAGTATGGCGCGCCCTTTCTTTCCGAGCGTGAACCGACACATTGGATGAAACCTATCGATTTTGGAGGCCGCCTGTCGGTTGGCCTTATCAGTTCACCGCGAGTGGGGCCTCCAGCGCTTATCAACCGTTCAAACTCGACGCTGCTCAGCACGTTTTCATATCGCGTATAGCCGTACTCGTCGAGTTCCGTGGGATCGTAGACTTCCAGACCCGTGGCGACAACGATGCCTCCCACGTGTTCGACTACTTCCTCATCCGACATGTGGAAGTTGATACACTTCTTTTCGCATACCTCGGAGCATTTTGCGCACACAACAGGGTTGTGGCCGAGGCACTCGTTGATATTGATTACATAAGCGGAGGGCACAGCCTGCGGGAAGGGCGAATAGACGGCCCTCCTCGAAGAAAGGCCGGAGTTGAACTCATCGGGCCGCACCACCGGGCATACCTCAGCGCAATCGCCACAGGCGGTACAGTCCTTCTCGGATACATACCGGGCCTTTTTGAGGATCTTGACCTCGAAGTTACCGACATACCCCTTGACGTCGATTACTTCGGAGAGGGTAAGGAGCTTTATTCCTGGATGCCGACCGGCATCAGTCATCTTGGGACCGAGTATTCAAATGGAGCAGTCCATTGTCGGAAAGGTCTTGTCCAGCCTGGCCATTTGGCCGCCGATGGAAGGCGTTTTTTCGACCAGTACGACCTCGTAGCCGTTATCGGCAAGGTCGAGCGCTGCCTGGATGCCGGCGATACCTCCTCCTATTACCAGGGTCCGCTTGCTAAGCGATAATTTCCGGCCCTGAAGGGGTTCGAGCATGGCGGCCCTCGTCACGGCCATTCCCACCAGGTCTAATGCTTTACCGGTTGCTGCCTCGGGTTCGTTGAGGTGGACCCAACTGCACTGTTCCCTCAGGTTGGCGATTTCCAGCATGTAAGGATTTAGACCGGCGCTTTCGAGCAATTGACGAAACGTGGTCTCATGGAGCCTTGGGGAACAGGCGGCGATCACCACGCGGTCAAGCCCCGACTCGGCAATGTCTTCCCTGATGCTCTGCTGACCCGGTTCCGAACAGGCATATTGAATCTCTTTCGCAAGAGCCACATTTTCAAGCTCTGCGCATTTGGACGCCACTTTCTGACAATCAACCGTTCTGGCGATGTTCAATCCGCAATGGCAGATATAGACGCCGATTCGGGGGCCGTTATCATTTACGGATGTTTTTTGCATTCTATATTATTCCCATTGTATCGTTCGGGCCAGAATGGAAGTGAGGTCAATCATTTCCATGCGGATTTCATTTTCCAGGATAGGATCTTCCATGGCGCACCTGAGGTGTATCTGGCATTTCGGGCAGGCGGTTACCAAAAGGTCGCTTCCAGTATCTTTTGCCTGCCTCAGCCTGGTTACCTGCATGGCTTTGGAATAGCTGTCACAACCTGTCCACGCACAGTTTCCACAACAAAGCGAAGATGCCCCCCAGTCGCGCATTTCGCTAAAACCGCGTACGTTGAGCCGCTGGAGGAGATTTCTTGGCAGTTGGCGTCCCGTCTCTGTGCGGCTGAGCCTGCAGGGGTCCTGAAAAGTTATCTTCCTGTTTAATTTCGAGAAACCGATGGCGCCTTTGCTTATTTCGGCTTCTGCGAGTTCGAAAATATGCGTAACCTTGAATCCCGTTTCTATCCCATTTTCGGGATAGTCTTTCGAAAAGGCACGGTAGCATTCCGGGCATGCAGTGACCAGTTCTTCGATTCCCATTTCGGAGATCAGTTCTACATTCAGCCGGGCGAGTTTAATAAAGTTATCGCGGTCTCCGGACCACAGCAGGTCATGTCCGCAGCACCTCTCGTTTTGCATGATTGCAGGATAAATATCGAAAAAATTCAATAGCTTAAGAGAGTCGGTCAGGATGTCGCGGGTGCTGATCCCCAGGTGGTTCTTGAAAAAAATATCGAAGTAGGGGGCACACCCTCCGAAGAAGAGGACCTTACTTTTCGGATCGGTTTGAATTTCGGCCGGCAGCCAGTTCCAGTGCTGCACAGGCAAGTCGGGCGAAGCCAAAGCGCGCATGAGAGAGTGGAAAAAACCTTCATGGGCTTCAAACCTTCCGTTCGAGGACGCCGCGTTTCGCATCTCCTTTATAAAGTCCGGAAAGCTTACAGCCGATGGGCATCGGTCGTAACAAAGTCCGCACGTAAGGCAGGACCAGATGTCTTCCTTGATCCGGGGGGAGTCCAGATCTCCCGCTACTACGGCGTTTGCGATTGCTCTGGGGGAAAACTGTTTTCCAGCGAGGGCCACCGGGCATGCCGAAGAACACTTGCCGCAATCCTGGCAGGTATAAATGTTGTGGGCGGCCATAATTGAAGCTGCCGTCTGGATAACCGGAGCAGGTTCGCTTTTTCGATCGGGAGGGTCGACCGGTGTTCTACCCAATTCTTTAATGTTTTGTCTGAACGCGGTCAGAAAATCCAGAAGTTCTGAAGACTGATCCGGGTTGAAGGATGCATGACCGAGCCGCTCCTCGCCCAAACCCAGCAGGCGAAGAATGCCCCTGGTGTCCTCCACGTTTCGTTCCGCGACACTGGTGCCGATTCCGTAGCGGCAAGTCCCCGGTTGGCAGCCTACCAGCGCGACACCATCCGCGCCGGTCTCGAACGCCTTGAAAAGGAGCGACTTGGTGATTCTGCCGCTGCACGGTATCCTGATCATCCGTATTTCCGGCGGCAAAGGGGCGAGCGTGTCCTGCAGATTCTGGAACGCTGCGTGCGGACACCAGTTGCAAAGAAAAAGAATTATTTTGAGATCGTGTTCCATCACTATCAACTCCGGGCCGTTACTTCTTCGATCACCTGCTCGAGCAGAAGCCGGTTGCGGTACGGACTGTCGGCGGCGTCGGACGGACAGATCGAAATGCAGTTGCCGCATCCCTTGCATAAGGCTTCATCAACGACAGCATAACCGGAACCCAGCGGGTTGGTGTGAAAGCTTATGGCCCTATAGGGGCAGGCCCTTACACATCGGCCGCATCCCCTGCAAAGATTCTCGTTTATGGAAACCGTGTAGCCCTTGTTTTGCCTCGGTCCTCGAGGCATGACGGTGGCTGCGAGAATGCCGGCGGCTGTGCCTTTTAACCGTTCAGAGACATTGATGCCCGGCGGGCTGGCAAGCAGTAGTCCTGATATGGAAGTCGCCCCCGGAACGAAGAAAGGGACCCCTCTGAGGTCCTTCGCCTGCATGGAGTCTGCAAACTCATGCGGAGGCATGTCAGGGTGAGGCATATAAGCTATATTTTTGCGTGCCCTGTTGCCCAGGATTACCGCCCCGGCGCTGAAAACCTGGTGGGTGCCGTCCTGCATCTTCACGATGACCCTGAAATCTCCAACCGTACCCTTAAGAGACGTGGCGCTCGAACCAAGGAAGGCGTGGACGTTGGGATAATCGGGGGCCGAAGAAAGCGGTCCGTCCGGGCTTCCGAACCAGAAGACTTCCATGCCCATTTGCCCCAGGGTCCTGGCACTGCTCGCCACGGCTTCAGATTTACCTATTAATGCGGTAGTGAAGTTGTACTGGCGGCCTGGAGCCGGCATGGACTTGAGATGCGCGGCGCGCCGGACGGACCTTTGAATCAGGCCCTTGAAGCGGCTCACAGCCAGGGCCGGATCGCTGCCTAAAAGTGTAAGCGCTTCTCCTCTGAGGTTGCACGTTTCAGCCATCGCACGGGTTATGCCGGTACCCTGGAAAAGCGCCGCCTTAAGCTTGGTGCGCTGGTCTGTGCAAGCACTGCATATAAGGTCGAGAGGGCAGCACACACAGGAGGCCAAAACGAATCGAGTGATGCCTTTTTCGCGGATAGTCCTCAGGATCGAAGCTGCGCCTTCCTGTGTGCAGGCTGAAGCGACCGATTCGGCGTATTCTACCGGCGAGTTCTCCGGAAGATAGGACACGAACTTGTCCAATTCAGGGTCCCAGCCGAGTGCGTCGTTGCAGCGGCAGACAAAAACACCGATGCGCAGGTCGGAGTCGAGCCGAGGGGCCGGCGGAGAAAAGGAGATGCCGTGGCCCTTCATGTGCGGCGCGCTGTCGCCCAATAACAAAACAGCTTCCGCTGCGGCGGCAAAACCGCGCAGCATCATGGCCGAAACATCCGGCTTGATGGCCTTGGAGCTATACGCGCGGATAACGTCCTCGCCCTTTATTCCCGGAGCAAACGCAGGGTCGGCTATGATGACGACCCCGGCATATTCGGTCCCTTCGAACGAGTCGTCGGCGTGGGATATGGCGCCGGCGGCGGGACAGGCCTCGATGCACTGAGAGCACTCCGAGCATACGCCGCATTGGAGGCATCTGGATGTCTCCGAACGGACCTGATCCTCGGTAAGCCCGAGTGCCACCTCGACGGAAAGCTCGCTGCGGGAGGCGTAGTGGCGCTCAGGCATCATGGCGCGGGGAAGCGAAGGGATTTCGGTCGTGATCGGAGGAAAGTCCAAATCCTTCGGCCTGGAAAAAGAGCAAGGCTCAGGGGACGCACCCGTCAGGAAACCGTGTACGGTCTTGGCCACAGCCCGACCGGAGGCCATAGCCGATATGACCGTCGAGGGTCCGGTCACCGCGTCGCCTGCCGCGAAAACATTCTTTGTATTGGTCATTCCGCTGTCGTCCACACGGATGAACCCGCCCGGCGTGGCGAAATCATCGGCATAGTCCCCGAAAAGGGCCGGTTCTCCGGTTTGCCCTATTGCTATCACGGCGCGTTCGAATTCGATTTCGACAGGTTCGCCTTCTTTGACCGCTACCGGCCATGGAATTCCTTTCGCGTCCGGTGGGCCGGGAATGGTCGGCACCAGGCGGATGGCTCTCAGCTTTCCGCCGGCGCCCAAAAACGCGGCGACCTTCAAACTGGTCTTTATCTCCGCTCCTTCTTTTATCGTCTCTTCAACCTCCCGGATATCCGCCGGAATCAGTTCCGGGGGAAACCAGGAAATCAATGTAACTTCAGCCCCCAGCCGAATCAGGGTGCGCGCGGCTTCAAATGCGGAATAACCGTCGCCGATAACGGCGGTCTTCCCGGAAACGGACTTTATTTCCCCGCGATGTACTGCGGAAAGCAATGAGATGCATCCGACGACCCCGTCGAGATTTTCTCCGGGAGCATCCAGCTTTCGGTCTTTCCACAATCCGGAGGCAAGGACAGTGGCCGAGAAACCGGCACTCATGGAGGGCTTATATTCGCAGCCCAGGCGGAATTCGACTCCCATCCCGCCAAGGTATTCGATTTCCTGGTCGAGCACCGGTCGCGGGAGCCTGTAAGGTCCGACGCCATAGCGCAACAGCCCCCCCGGCGAATTTTCCTTTTCGAAGACCGTGACCCCATATCCTAAGCGGACAAGGTCTGATGCCGCGGCAAGTCCGGCGGGTCCCGAACCCACCACTGCAATCTTTTCGGGCCGGGTCCTGTGCGGTTTCGCCTTGAGGGCGGGCAGCGCATTATCGGAGACAAAGCGCTTTATGTCTCTTATGGCCAGAGGACCATCCAGATCGTTTCTGCGGCATGCAGCCTCGCACGGATGGGTGCAGATTCTTCCGCAGATGCCCGGCAAAACATTGTCTTTCCGGATGAGTTCGAGCGCCTCGGCGTATTTGCCCGCACGCGCCAGCACAATGTATCCCTGGACGTTGACCCCCAGGGGGCAATTGGCCTGGCACAAGGGGGTCTTGCGCTTATCGATTACCGGTCTTCCCGGAAGAGCGTACCGTCCGCCATATTTTAGGGCGCTGCCGCCGTCCGGGCCGATTGCCGGACAACTCTGAGAACAAAGGCCGCACAAGGTGCATTTGTCGGCGTCAACATAAGAAGCCGCCTTTTTGTAACGTATCGAAAATCCCTGCTGCGTGTGTTTGATCGAATTGACGGAAGCGGGAAGAAGGAGCCTGATCCTGGGGTTTCTCATTATTCTCAAAAGCCCCGGACGCAAAGCAAAATTGAAGCCTACTCCCGAGGGCATGCGCCAGGTATCCGAGGCCAGTTTTTCGTTCAGGTCGGCGGCTTCATCTATCAACGTCACCGGTATCCCCATCTCACCCAGTTTATTGGTCGCGGAGATCCCGGCCGGCGTGGCTCCGATTATGCAAACTTTCTGAAGTCGTTCTTTGGGGTTTTTCATCAGACAGGCCCTTTTTTCGCGGCGGCTTTCTTCTGCCTGGCCTTGAGCAGCGCCTGCCCGAAATCGTAACCCTTGTTGAATGCGGCTATATTTTTGCTTTCAGTTCCCTTGGGGACGGATTCGGCAACGGAGGCGAGCATTGCCTCCAGGGAAGCCGCGCCGGTTACGGCAGTCACGAAGCCCAGCATAACGATATTGGCCATCATCTTCCTGCCCAGCTCTTCGGCCATACGGGTCGCCGGGATCGGGAAAATTCCCCCGGCAGTGCCTTCGGCAGATCTCACCATATCCTGGTCGATGATGAGCATGCCGTCGTCTTTGATAAGCCCGCGGTATTTCTCGTATCCCGTTTGCGACATGCATACGAGGATGTCCGCCTCACGTACGTAAGGGTAATGGATCGATTTGTCCGATATGATCACCTGTGCGCTGCAAGCCCCGCCACGTGCTTCAGGGCCGTAAGACTGCGTGAGAGTGCTCTCCAGATGGTCTCTGAGGCATGCCGCCATTCCGAGCACCTGGCCTGCAAGGACTATACCCTGTCCTCCAAGTCCTGTTATGAGAATCTCTTTCCTCAATTTCGTCTCATCCTGCAAACGAGTAACTCCAACATGTTCGGGGACCCCTTAAGTTTGCGGTCTGCAAACCTTGTCATAGGCTTCCGAAAATGTCGGCCTGTCGTATTCGACAAATTTCCCAAGGGTTATGCCCTGCTTGAAATCCAGCGTGACCTCGGCAGGGTGCGCGCCATTCTTTACTATTGCTTTTTCCTGGTAGAGCTTGAGCGAATCAATCGGTTTTTGCCTGTTTCTGCGCCCGAACCCGGTGGGACAGGGAGCCAGCACCTCGATGAATGAAAAGCCCCGGCGTACGAGGGCTTCCTCGATCGACTGTGTAAGGTCCTGAGTATGAAGCATCGTCCAGCGGGCAACGTAGGTCGCGCCGGAGGCGTATGCCAGGAGAGGCAGATTGAACGGCGGATCGGGATTGCCGAACGGCGTGGTGGTAGTGATCGCGAGATTGGGTGTTGTCGCCGCAACCTGGCCACCCGTCATGCCATAATTGAGATTGTTCACGCAGACCACCGTCAGGTCCATGTTGCGCCTGGCGGCGTGAATGAAATGATTTCCCCCGATTGCGAACAGGTCCCCGTCGCCGCTGAAAACGACAACCGTGAGTTCGGGATTGGCGAGCTTCATTCCCGTGGCGAACGGGATTGCCCTCCCATGAGTAGTGTGGTAGGAATCCAGCTTGACATATCCGGCGCCCCTGCCCGAACAACCTATCCCCGATACTACTGCTGCCTTTGTCAAATCAGTCACCGCTGAACGGATGGCCATCAACGCCGAGGAGAAGACCGTACCGATTCCGCATCCGGGGCACCAGATGTGCGGAATGCGATCCGTTCGCAGCATTGTATCAAGCGGGTGTTTTGTCGAGGAGTTCATTGCCTGATTCCATCGTATATCGTTTCAAGTATGCGCGCCGGTGTGATTACCGTCCCTCCCGCATGACCAACCAGCAGGCAAGGGGCCATACCTGCCGAGCACCTTTGCACCTCCAGGTGAATCTGTCCCAGGTTCAGTTCCACCGTTATCAGGCACTTCACCCGGCTTGCAATCTCTCTTATCGCATCCTCCGGAAAAGGCCAAACGGTCACCAGCCGCAAAAGCCCGGCTTTTATGCCCCGCTCCCTGGCCTCATCCACCGCAGCCAGGCTGCTCCGTGAGCTTATCCCGTAAGATATCAGGGCCACTTCGGCGTCATCGAGGCGATATTTCTCCAACTGAATTATCTTATGCAAATTTGCGCGGATTTTTCCCGTTATGCGGGAAACCATCTCCTCTTGCGCCTCCACGGTCATGACCGGGTAGCCCTTTTCGTCATGAGTCAAACCCGTGAAGTGCACCATGTACCCGTCGCCGGCATTTGCCATAGGCGCAACCCCGTTGGCGCCGGGATGAAAAGGTTTGAATCGGTCCTTTCTGCCTTTGGGGCGGGGACGCGACTGGAGTTTTATCTTTGATGGATCGGGTATAATGACCTTCTCGCTGAGATGACCCACCACCTCATCAGCCATTATCAGCACGGGAAGCCGGTAGGTTTCGCTTAAATTGAACGCGGTAATGGTCTGGTAAAAAATCTCCTGGGGCGAAGCAGGGGCAAGCGCAATAATCTCGTAATGGCCGTGCGACCCCCACCTGGCCTGCATCATGTCACCCTGAGCGCCAAGTGTCGGCAGACCCGTCGAGGGACCTGCACGCTGAACGTTAACCACGACGCATGGGGTCTCCATTGTTATCCCAAGCCCGATATTTTCCATCATCAGGCTAAACCCCGGCCCGGAGGTCGCAGTCATGCTTTTTACCCCTGCGCAGGAAGCGCCGAGGACAGCGGCAATCGCGGCCATCTCATCTTCCATCTGGATAAAGACCCCGTCGACTTCCGGAAGCCTTTTCGCCATGTGCTCGGCTATTTCGGTGGCGGGTGTAATGGGATACCCGCCAAAGAATCGGCATCCGGCGGCGAGCGCTCCCTCAGCGCATGCAGAGTCCCCGGTCAGGAAATGATCTCCGGTGAGAACAGCAGGATTCATATTCGTAGACATCCATAAATGGCCCGGCGGCCGGCAAGCCCGGCGGTCAGTCGGCTGATAAAAGTTTTTCCGTACTACCGGCGACTATTCATGAACTTCCACCGAGTAGATTGCAAAATCGGGGCAGATAGCCTCGCAATAATGACAGTTGACACACAAATCGGGTTGCTTCACCTCGGGAGGATGGTATCCCTTGGCGTTGAAGCGCTCGGAAAATTCCAGGACATTTCTTGGGCAATATTCGATACAGTAGCCGCAACCTTTGCATCGGTCTTCGACTACATGGACAACTCCCCTGGAGATGACGATCTCTTCGGTATCGAGCGGTATGCGCCAGAACTTCATCTTGGACCTCTTCGAAGTTAATGAAACAGGGAACTTGCCTTGACCAAAGTGATACCGGCAATTTATGAGCAAGTCAAGATAAATGAAACAGCACAATGATAAAATTGGCTGATCGGGGTGTTTTTCTTGGTGGGGGGAAAGATGATGTTTGGACTAAGAAGTTGTTCGCATCGGTTACTTTTGGGAAAAACATGCTCCTTTTGTCTCGTAGGAAAACCTGGAATATGTCTGAATTGTCAATAACTCGCGTTACCCCCCTTTAAGGAGGGGGGTGATCGACCTTATCCTGGGAAAGGCAGTCATATGCCACCGGCAGAGCCGGTCGCCTGATAAACCGTGAACTGCTCAAAGCGGTCCGGAAGCGTTGGAACACTTGACCCTATCGACCATGGACAAGTGCACTACGCACGTCACCCCGGCAGGCTTTAAGCCGGGGTCCAGTGCCTTTTGCTTTTACATGGATTTAGGCTCAGAAGCGCCGCCGGAATGACGACATGATAGGCTGCCCTTCGCATAGAGACTTGAACCGGCCAAAACTTTACTTCATTTCCGGAACTGTCAAACTCTGTGAGTCCCCCGGCAGAGCCGGAGGTTTACCCGGTTAATTAGGAATTATGGAGAGCGCAACTTTTCGAAACAGTTGCTCACGCCCTATTGGGACACCCGGAAACCACGAAAACACGCGACATTTTTGTAGGGCTGAGGTGCAGGGCCATGCCCGCGATAAATTTTTGCGAGGCAGCTCTTCATGTCCCTTCGGCACACCCGGAAACTATGAAAAGGTTCATTTCCTCCGCGTTTCCGCGTGAGTTTGCCCTGGTCCGCGAAAAAAATTTTGCGCTGCCACTGTCATTTTCTTCAAATCCAGTGTGGACGCGGTTTTGACTTTTTTCGAAATCCGGCCGGATTGTAACCTTTTGGTAACCGCTACTGTTGTATAAAGGCAGGCCTACCGTTCAAAAATCTACCATGAAGCATGACATAGAGGTATTCTTTACGCGTTGAGTCAGGGGCAGCGCAGCGGGGTGCAGGACGAATCGCCAAAGAAAAAGGACTTACCGCGGAGGCCGTAGAGAATTTGGGGCAGCAAGGCCACAACCAAAAAGATCCACCACAGGCACAGAGAACACGGAGGAAAGTAGATTGGGCAGACAAAAAAACGGGGGGAAGAGGACCCTGATCTCTTTTCACTCTGTGCTCTGTGCCTCCGTCGTGGAATTGTATTTAAAGGGGGAGGATTCCAAATGATAAAGATATTTCTATTCGGGGGGTTTAGGGTTTTCTATGGCGACTTAACATCAGAAATAAAGATGACCAGGGGCGATAAGAGGCTTTTGGCTTACCTGCTGCTCAATCGGGGCCGCGCCCATCCTCGCGTTAAACTTTATGGCGTCCTGTGGGGCGACCGCGATGAGGAAAGCGCGCGGGGCAGTCTGAGTAGTGCGCTCTGGCGCCTGCGCAGGACACTCAAAGATAAGGGGGCGCCCGGGGGACCAGACGTTGTCAAGACCCGGTCGGAAGAGGTCGGATTTAATACGAAATGCAACCACTGGCAGGACGTTGCGTCTTTCGAGGAGCAGGTCCACCGGGTAACGGCAAAACAAATCGAGGCCATGGATGCGGACGATGCCGCTCAACTCAAGAATGCGCTGGACATCTACACGGGAGAATTGCTCGAAGGTTTCTATGAAGACTGGGTCCTGCGCGAGCGCGAGCGGCTGCATGGCCTCCGCTTGAGAGGCATGGAGCACATGATGCGCTACAAACGGCATGCGAGGGCCTTCGACAAGGCCGAGATTTGGGGCAAAGAGGTCCTTTCGCAGGATCCGCTGCGCGAGGACGTACACCGGGAACTCATGCGGCTCTATGCCGAGAGCGGTCGGCGCGGCGCGGCAGCGCGGCAGTACGCAATCTGCTGCGGGATAATGGAGGAATACCTGGGCAGTCCTCCTTCGGAGGAAACCGAAACTCTATACATCGAAATCGCAGGGAGGCGCAGTCCGGACCGCCCGGCTCCTTCCCCGGCGCCGGCGTTCCCGGTTCATTCCGCGGGCGGGGCGGGATGTGGCGACGTCGCTCACTACGACCTTCATGCGAAGATCCATAAACTGGAGCAGCTCGCGCACCGGCTTCAGAGTTCAATCCAGGTCCTCAAAAAATCGATTGGGAAATCGTTGCGAACCGAAACGCCTGAAATCATGAATGCAGTGATCAGTGAGCGGTGAGCAAAAAAAGCAAGCCATCATAGATCGGCCAGTCACATTGAACTGGCCGACATCGGCAATTAGCTGCCCCTGATTCGGGGTTAAATGGGCTCAGCATTTCGCCCCTTCACCCTTCACCGCCTCTATCACCGCAGTCGTATTATCTTATTGCTATGGCCGAGGCACGGAGATAGAATTTCCAGTATATAACTCATAGAAAAAGAGAAATAAAATGGCAAACTTGACGCTAAGCGACATCCTGGACGATCTGCGCGCGGCAGAAGAAGGCATGCACAAATTCGAGAGGCGTTACTGGATCAGTTCGGAAGATTTTAACGATCTCTACTCGCGGGGCATGCTCGACAACGGCGACAATTCGGAAGAATTCGCTGAATGGTCGGGTCATTTCAGACTGAGACAGAAGCGTCAGGCGGCCCTCTCACAACTTTCCAAACAAAGGTTGGATGCCCTCCGCAATGAGTCCAAAGGTACGACGGTGCAGTTGACTCCTGCCGAACCGATTCTCAAGGTAGGATGATGGCGGATTTTTCGCGCACCGAGTACGAAGGCCTACTGTATTCACTGCCTGAGCGATACACTGAAATTTCTGCATCGACTCTGCGTCTTTATGCGAACAGCGCGAGTACAGCGCTGGTGCGTGGCAGCGTATATTTCCATAACGGCCTTGAATTGAGTGTATTCGAATATGTTGACCTCGCAGACGGCGAGATTCTCGACTACAGCTACAGCATCTTCGACGGCGAAGAACGCCTGTGCTGGTTTGATCCGCAGCCCCACCCGGAAGACCCCGACCTTGCGCCTACGTTTCCCCATCATAAGCATGAAGCGCCCGATATAAAGCGAAACCGTCGCCCAGCCCCGGGTATCAGCTTCCGTGTACCTAACCTGCTCACGCTGATCGCCGATTGCATTGAGTTCGGTAAAGCCAGGAATTAGCCAGGAGAATGGTTTTTCCCTTCCCGCTACCAAAACCTCCTCACATACCTCCTGATTGCCAATTCCTCATTGCTAATTGCTCTCTTGCCCATGAGCAGCCTATTTTTTTTCACCTTTTTTTAAAAAAATTCCATTTTGCTCGATTTGTGATCGTTTTGTGATCGCGCGGTGATCGTTTTGTGATTGCGGCTTGCTAAAAGGAGGGGGCTTATGAAAACCGTACCTTGGCATTCCGCCTTACCGATATAGCCGCAGGTTTCTTTTGTTGTTGGGGAAAAAGCATTAACCATCCAGACAAGGGAGGAAGCCACAAATGTTGTCCCTCCGTCCGCATAAGACCTTCCGCGCCATAGTCTGTTCGATCCTGGCCGTCCTTATTTTCATACACACCACGCCTCTTTATGCGCAGGACAACGGAGGGGGCGCGTCGGGCGGACCTATGGCCGGGCAGGACCTGGGCCTGTCGGCCTCGGCACCCACCATGTATTCATCCACCGGGGCCGCCACCTACGGCATTCCCATCGAGGTCCCGAAGGGCAGAGGCGGCATTTCGCCCAACCTTGCAATCACGTATAACAGCTACCAGGGCAATGGCTGGCTCGGGATGGGCTTCCTGCTGGATATGGGAGCGATCCAGAGGTCGAACAAAACGCCGGGAGGCCTGACCTACACCAATAACGACCGGTTTGTCGCCACTGCGAACGGGAGCGTTTCCAATCTCGTCCCGAGAAGCGACAGTCAATGGGGCGGCGGCAACTATGAAAACCAGATCGACGGGGCTTTCCTGAATTACTATTTCAACGGGTCAAGCTGGCAGGTAACGGACAAAAGTGGCACGGTCTATTCTTACGGGTCAACCAGCGCGTCCCAGCAGGGGAACGGCAGTGGACACGTTTTCAAGTGGCTTCTCGACACGGTGCAGGACGTAAACGGCAACTTCATGAAGATTTCCTACCAGCAAGGCCCCACGGACACCCAGTTATATCTTATGGAAATAGATTACACAGGGAACGGCAACCCGAACAATCCCTCCTTGCAACCCACAAACAAGGTGGTCTTTACTCTCGAATCCACACCCCGGAACGACGTTTCGACGTCCTACGCCAGCCAGTGGGCTATAGCCACTGCATACCGCCTGTCAACGATAAGCGTTTATGGAAACGGCGCGCTGGCCAGGACATACCAGTTGAATTATGCCTACAGCTCGTCATCCTCGGGGCGCTCGCTTTTGCAGACGGTCACCCAGCTTGGGACCGACGGGACTTCGCTCCCCGCTGTAACTTTTACCTGGAGTCACAACAACAAGCCCGGATTGGGCGCGCCAGTGCAGGTGGGTTTTCAAAGTGGCTATACTCAGTGGGGCCGGGCTGTCGATCTTAACGGAGACGGCAAAGCCGACATCATCTATGCGCCACTGAACTCCCAAGGGACACCATCACAGCAGTACCACGTACTTTTGAGCACCGGCAGCGGTTTTTCCGCAGACACAGTATGGCTGAACAGTGGCGCGGGTTACGGTTACAACGCGAACGCTCAGTATTTCCAGTTGGCCGATCTCAACGGGGACGGCCTTCCCGATTTGGTCTACATCGACAGCAGCAACAGGGTGCACGTGGCCATTAATAACGGCGTGAACGGTTTTGGCCCCGACACCACCCCCCCAGGCCTTCCCGCTGTGAATCCCAGGCAGTATACCAGTTTCAAATTGATTGACGTGAACGGTGACGGCTTTCCGGACCTCGTATGGGACAACGGCAGCTCTTTCAACGTACTGCTCGGAGACGGAAATCGCGGATTTTCAAACGGCTCCTGGTCGGCGGCGCCGAGAAGCGGCTCATATTGGTACTGGAATGACGGGAACGGCGTTGTGGGATGGCGGGATTTCCTGATGGCCGATATGAATGGAGACGGTCTTGCAGATATCGTCTATGTCGATACGAATCTGCAGGTCCATGTTCTTCTTAGCACAGGGTCTGGGTTTGGGCCGGACACCGTTTGGGGAGCAGCTTCCATCCCGGTCGTGAACGCCAGTGGCGCTGTACCGTTCGCCCTGGCGGACATAAACGGCGACGGGCTTGCCGACTTCATATATAATGGTAATGCCGGCGTCGCTGGTGACGGGAGCAGCCAGATTCGGGTGCTCCTTAGCACCGGCAGCGGTTTCCAGCCCGACACCCTATGGGGAAACCTGCCGGCCGACCAGTACGGTTATACTGCATTTTATCTGGCCGATCTTAACGGTGACGGGCTGCCGGATGTGGCCTTTAAGGGATATTATACAAGTATTGGACTCTTCGAAGGCCTTTACGTGATGCTGAACACGGGCAGTGGGCTCACATTTCCTCAGGAATGGTACTCCAATTTCATGGGCCCTCTTTACACTGGCGCTCTTTTTGGGGACTTCAACGGCGATGGGATTTCGGACATTGTGAGTGATTACGGCTTTACTGACTCGTACGCTTCGATTCAACTAGCCCAAGGCCCCGTTCCCGACCTCATAACCGGCATCAGCAATGGAGTCGGAGGATCGTACGCCATTCAATACACCCCGTCGTCTGCCTGGCCGACCGACCAAAAGATGCCGTTCATATTGCAGACGGTCTCATCCATTACGGCAAACGATGGGAACACGGTGAACGGTACGATCTCCACCACAAACCTCTCATATTCCGGCGGGTATTACGACCTGGCGAGCAAAGAATTTCGCGGATTCAGCCAGGTAACGACGGTCGTCAACAACCAGACGACGACTGTAAGCAACTTTTACACCGACAACGTGTTCAAGGGCCTGATGTATCAGCAGACCACGACCGGTGCGGATGGGACTTCGGTTGTGCTGACTAATCACTACCAGGACAATGCCTCCGCCTACGAAACGGCGGCCGGCTCCCACTTTCCGTGCCTCGTCGAAACGGATACCATTACTTACAATAACTACAATAGCAAGGACACACAGTCGTCGACTTCGACCATCCTTACCTACGATTCCTACGGCAATCTGATGTCCAGGGACCAGAAGGACAATTTCGGCGGAGGGCCGGAACGATACGACCGGATAGACTACGTAACGTATGACACCACCCACTGGCTGATGGCCAGGCCGAACGATGTCATCGTCAAGTCGGGTCAGAACGGCGGGCAGCTTTCCAAGACTACCTTCGCTTACACACAAGGGACCAACCTGGTCCAGTCGAAGACTTTTTGGCTAAACGGGATAAACGACCCGGTTGTTTCCTATACCTACGACAATTACGGAAATGTTCTGACTCAGGAAGATCCCAATGGCAACAAGACTCAAACGGCTTATGATACGGCGACCCAGACGTTTCCGGTTACGGTCACCAATGCTTTAGGTCAGCAGGGGACAATTACCTACGATTCCACTTTCATCGATAAACCCGCAATAAAGACTGACGCCAACGGGAACTTCACACACTACTATTACGACCCCTTTGGGAGGCTGTCGACGGTCGTTGGCCCGTACGACACCGTGAGCTGTCCGACGACGATCTACTCCTATAATATCCCCAATCCCGTCGTAATAGGCGCGCCAAACGGGCAGAATGTTACAGTAAAAGCGCTAAAGCAGTCGGGTACGAACAATTATTACACAAAATCCGTCTATTTCGACGGGTTTGGGAGGCAGATCTCGGCCACGTCGGACGGACCCAACGGGAGCGCCATCGCGTCGGACACCCAATATGACGTGAACGGCAGGGTCTTCCAAAAATCTTACCCCTACTTTGTGGGACAGGGAGCGGCAGGGAACATCCAGTATACATACGACGACCTCGGAAGGCCGACACGGAAACTCTACACCGCAATTGGAACTTCCGTCCAATATGCTTATTCCGCCGGTGTTACCACCGTCACCGATCTAAACGGGCACGCGTCTATGCAGCAGACGCGGGACGGGTTCGGAAGGACCACGCTGGTCAACGAGATTCCGGCTTCGGGCGCCGCCTCCTTCTCTACTTACTATACATACGACGCCCTCGGACGCCTGACGAACGTGGCTGACGCAAACAAAAGGACAACCGGGATCGTCTACGATTCTCTTTCGAGAAAAGTGCAGATGTCCGACCCAAGCATGGGAGAGTGGTACTACGGCTACGACCAGGGCGGAAATCTCATCGAGCAGACCGATTCGAAGGGCCAGACGATCAACTTTGTCTATGATGTATTGAACAGGCTTACGAACAAACACTACCTGAACTATCAAAACGGGGCCAATGACATCACCTACAAGTATGACCAGTCCACCTCCAGCAACCCCATAGGAAGGCTGACGGAAGCTGACGACGACACCTCCGGCGCCAACATCACGCAATTCGCCTACGATAAGCAGGGCCGGACGACGAACGTATTGAGAACAATCGGCGGCACGCAGTATGCTACCCGGTTCGCCTACGATCAGCTCAACCGCATCACCCAAATCGCCTATCCTGACAGCGACCAGGCGAATTATGCGTACGACGGCGCCGGAAATATGATCTCGGTATCGAACAGCGCCTCGGTCCCCTATGCGGCTTTTTCCGGGTACAACGCGCTGGGGCAGGTGGGGACGATCGCCTACCATAACGGGGTGACCACCACCATGACTTATAATGCGGCCACCAACCGGCTCAATGAACTAAGCAGTACCGCCAATGGCTCGCGGCTGCAGGATTTTGTTTACGGCTACGACTATAACGGCAATATCACCTCCATCGGCGATAATGTGGGTCAAAACAGCCAGTCATTTACCTACGACTGGCTGAACAGGCTCGTCACCGCCGACGGGCCGTACGGCAACCTGACCTATAATATCGATGCGACCGGAAACGTGGCAAACCCCGATACCGCAAATTCGAATTATAAACAGCAGCCGCAGGAACTCACCTACGATTACGAAAACAGGGTTACGAGCGCCGGCGCTACAACTTTTGTCTACAATTATGCGGGCGCGCGCGTGCAGAAAACCACCGGCAACAACGTCACCACCTATGTGAGCAGGCTCTACGACATAAACACCACCAATGGGGTGAGCAAGCACATCTTCGCGGGCGGAAGAAGAATCGCCTCGATAGTCAACGGAACCACCTATTTCCATCACCCGGACCACCTGGGGAGCCTCAGTTTCGCCACAAACGCGAGCGGGAACGTAATCGAGTCGGTTTCCTACGAACCTTACGGGGTCGGCACCGTTACAGGGGCCGACATTATTCCGTACAAATTCACCGGCAAGGAACTTGACAGCGAAACCGGCCTCTACTATTTCGGGGCAAGGTATTACGACCCGGCGCAGGGGAGGTTTATGACCCCGGATACGATTGTGCAGTCGCCGGGAAATCCCCAGACGCTCAATCGCTATGCATATGCGGGAAACAACCCGCTGGCCTTCGTCGATCCGACAGGCCACGGGTTTTTCAGTTTTCTGGAGGACTTCTTTGCCGCGCTTTTGGGCGCTGTCGTAACCATCGCCACCTGGGGCGCAGGTGCCCCCCTTGCCTTCATGCTTGGAGGCATGGTGGCTGGCGCCTCCGATGCCGCAATGCACGGGGGCAACCTGATGAGTGTTGTAACAGGGGCATTCTTCGGGGCCTGCGGGGGATTGCTCGCCGGTGGTGCGTACATGCAAGGCATCCCATGGCCCGTAACGGCTGCGGCGGGCGCAGCCATCGCTGGTGCAACCGGCGGCACGAAGGGATTGGAGAGTTTTGCTGCCGGATTTGCGGGTGGGCTTGCAGGCGGCGCTCTGGGCAGCTATTTGAATCAACCTGCGAGTTCGAGTACCGCTAACCCGACGACCAATCCGGACTACAATGGGTCACTTAGCGATTTGGCCCGGCAACGCCAAGCGCTAGCTGACTGGACCGCAGACTATTATGGGTACTCACGTGGCACGTATAACCCGGATTTGGACCCACAGGTTCTTGTTGGGCATACTGTCTATGACGGACAAACGGTGAGTGCGGATGGGAATATCACCTACTATGGTCACATCGAGATCGGGCCTGGGGCGTTTGACTATCCCAGCATGCTACAGGCTGTGGGCGCTAATGAAAGCTGGAAACTCGACGCACTTTATCAAGGACAGTGGCAAATGGCTGGCGATCTGGTTCTCAATCGGTGCGAGTTGGAAATGGCTGCGGAAGCGTGGACAATTGGTAATGCTTCTCGACTTAATATGACACTATACGCCGTGAATTATATGATAGGCCAATACAACACCTATGCTGGTTTTATCAATGCACCACATTGGTGAGGACGGGATGGTACTTATGAAGAATTGTATAATCAGTTCCCTAATTGCTTTATTGGGCATAGGGGTGTCTGTCATGTTGGCAGCCAATCAAGGATATGGACAGGACATTCCTGCCATTGAAATGAAAATTATCCTTGATAAACAGAGTTATGAGGCTAATGAACCTATAAAGGCAGTATGCGAGATTCGCAATGTATCTAATACAACGCTTTGGCTGCCACCTCTGCAAATTGCAGATATTCATTTTAGTATGTATAGAGATGATAGTGAGATTCCATTTCCTCGTCCTAGTATGCCATTCTATGGACTTAATGAACAAGGATTTGAGCTACTGCCTGGCCAAGCCCATATATTTGAGAGAATATTGGCCAAGAACGCATTCAATATGCCCTCCGACGCTGGAGAATATAGACTGTGTATAAACTATAAAAACAATAAGAAGTCAATGCGTAATATTGATTTCTGGGTTGGACAAATAAATTCTTGTGTGCCTCTGAAAATTCGAATCGGGTCGAGAAACGACAAGGGGTCAAGAAACGACAAGGGGTCAAGAAACGACAAGGGGCCAGGCATTGAAATAGGAAAAACGAAATCCACTGGGCAGGCAACGCGAAGCGCGAGGACTGAGAGCATATAAAGCAATTAGGAATGAGGAATTAGGAATTAGGAGTAGTAGGGAATTTAGTAGATCAACGAAACCCAGGGCCGTGCGATAAACTTTGAGGGCCGAGATATGAATAGAGCGAAGATAGCGGCAACATTGATATTGCTGGCAGCCGGCATGGTTGGTGCCTTTTGGAATTCAGCCAGGGCCGCCCAGGCAATAAACTTCGTATACGACGGGAATCAGTTGATCGAAATCGACTACGACGATGGGAGTTCGATCATATTCAACTATGACCCGAACGGAAACCTGGTATCTAAAACGGTGGCCGGGAGTCAAAGCCAGCTCTACACCATTACATCCAGCGCAGGATCAGGCGGTGCCATCTCGCCCTCGTGAAACCAAGGGGTCACCCATTAAAAGGCGCCGGTCAAGAGGAAAAACTCCCTCCATGCAAGAAAACCGGTTTTTCCTGCCGATCACAACAGCCGGCAACACCCCCTACCATTCCCGCAGTTTCTTTGGTTTTGGAGTCAGCCCTCGCTGCACCAGTCACCCATCAGGATCAAGGCCGTTTTCGAGTGCCTGTCGGGAAACGACCCTTCCCGCCCGAGGCGGGCCAGAAAATCTTCGGTTCCATGCCATGTCCAAATTATTGTTCAGCTCTCATGGTTGTTAACCACCCCTTGACTGGCTCATGGCATGGGCAGCAAAGTTGTTGATGGCTCTATAGGTGCTGGGTGGAACGGCTTTCCAATCAGGCCTCGTGGTTTTGCCAACCCCTTGTCAGGTTACCGTTCCAGCCAGTTCGTTATTACCGCATGATTTTATGCTCCATCCCATGAGATGTGTCGTCCAAGTTCGATAAACCGTGCGCGTTAAGTTCCGCTAATTCGAGTTGGCCTCCGGGTTCAGATTTTTTGTTTTTGAACCTGCACTAACCGGCCAAACCAGCGGAAGGCCGCCGAGAATGGGTCCGACCGTGACTCGTCGGAGGCGGCCCGGAGCGACCGGGTGAACGAGATGACCGCAGGTTCGGGTTTTTCATTTTCCGATGATCACCGGCGCCACCAAGTGATGTGACCCGCCTGGATGCTATGAGCTCGCAAATAGTTTCTCAGGCATAAATGGAGTATCTTCCTTCATGATGCAATAGGCTGCCCTGGCTAGTTTGTGTGCAAGGGCCTGATGGGCGACCATGAAATTAGTCTTCTGCATCTTGCGGTTGTAGTAGCTCCTACATAGTGTGTTGTAGCGTCTTGCCAGTTCGGCTGCTTCCGAAAAAGCCCACGCCAGATACTTATTGCCGTTCTTTTTGTTCCCTTTCCCTTTTGCCTTGTCGTTGCTGGTCCACTTGGATCCTACCTTGCGGCAGTAGGACGCGTAGTCTCCCACCTTGGGGAAGCGACTGATCGGACCTGTCTCCAACATGATGGTAAGGGCCAGGACTTTTCCGATACCGGGAATCGTCAGAAGATTACGGTATCGGTCCTTAAGCTGCACCCTTTGTTCAACCATTGCTTCAACCGCCCAGATTTTTCGTGTGAAAAAATCGATTGTCTCCTTGCTGACCAGACCGGCCATTGCCAGATCATCATTTGATTCAAGCAATGGGATGACGACGTTTTCTTTGAGCCTTTTGGCATCGTTGACGTTTAGGCCAACACCGCAGTTCCTGGCCACTATGTTTTGCAGGCTCAGAATAAGTGAGGTCCTTAGCCTTACGAGATGTCCCCTTTTTCTCAGCAGATCCCGTATGGGCCGTTCCTCTTTGGGATAGATGTATCCCTCGGGCAGAATGTGAAGCCTGAGCATCTCGGCAAGCCAGAAAGCGTCATGTTTATCATCGGAGTGCTTTAAACCGGAGTATTTCTGTATGGCGCAAGGGTTCGCCAGATGGACCCGATAGCCTGCCTCACTCAGCAGGTCCACGAGCCAGTACCAGTTGAACGTGGATTCAACCACAACTCCGGTCATCCCTTCCTTGAAACTCCCAAGTATCGAAAGGATAATCTCGGCCTCATTGGGAATCTTTTTCTTGAAGACTCTCTTCCCGCTTTCGTCGATCACGGCCACAAAATTGTTGTTTGCATGAAGATCTATTCCTGCATACAATTGCATTCGGCACCTCCTCGTTAAAGTTCGCAGCTTTGATTCCATTACAGGATAATGCACTCCTGGCATGGAGGGAGGTGCCTTTTATATGATTATCAGGCATTGAAATAGGAAAAACGAAATCCACGGGGCAGGCAACGCGAAGCGCGAGGACTGAGGGGTTATAAAGCAATTAGGATTGAGGAATTAGGAATTAGGAGTAGTTGGGAATTTAGTAAATCAACGAAACCCAGGGCCGTGCGATAAACTTTGAGGGCCGAGATATGAATAGAGCGAAGATAGCGGCAACATTGATATTGCTGGCAGCCGGCATACTCGGTGCCTTTGGGAATTCAGCCCGGGCCGCCCAGGCAATAAACTTCGTATACGACGGAAATCAGTTGATCGAAATCGACTACGACGATGGGAGTTCGATCATATTCAACTATGACCCGAACGGAAACCTGGTGTCTAGAACGGTGGCCGGGAGTCAAAGCCAGCTCTACACCATTACATCCAGCGCAGGATCGGGCGGTACCATCTCGCCCTCGGAACCGCAGGGCGTCAAGGTCGTCAGCGGCAGCAGCTATACCTTCACTATTACACCCGATGCCGGCGGTCAGTGCATTTCCAGTGTCACGGTGGATGGAAGCTCAATCGGGACGCCGGAAAGTTATACTTTCATGAATGTCACGGCAAACCATACGATCTCGGCGGCCTTTGCCACCTGCACCTACCCCATTACGGTCTCTTTTACCGGCAACGGCACGATCACCCCGGGTTCGGGTAACGTCCAATACGGCAGCAGCCCTACTTTTACCATCGCTGCGAACGCCGGTTCCAACCTTTACGGTGTGGTCGTTGACGGCGAATCGGAAGGGGCGATATCAAGCTATACGTTTACCGACGTCACCGCGGCCCATACAATCAGCGCTTCCTTTGCCCCTACCTACCTGATAAGCACGAGCCTCGTCGGGTACGGGACCGTGAGCCCAATTTCTCCTACGGTCAATTACGGCGCGAGCCCGACCTTTACGATCACGCCTCCTCAGGGAATCTCCATTTGGGACGTGCAGGTGGACGGGGTATCCCAGGGGGCCATTACGAGCTATACTTTCAACAATGTCAGCGCAGACCACACTTTGTTCGTAACCTTCAATGCCATTCAGAATGCCACGTCCGGCGCGACCTATTCGAGCCTGCAGGCTGCCTACGAAGCCGCGCAGAATGGAGACACGCTGAAAATACAAAGCGGCCTGCTGACGGAAGACTTTACCGCAGACCAGCCCACATCGGTCACCATAGACGGCGGATATACGGTCGATTACAGTTCCAACCCCGGCATGACCACAATCATCGGACTGGAGACGATAGGCAACGGGACGGTCACGTGGAAGAATTTTACAATATCGAATTGAGGAATTGACGGACAAGGGCAGGCTTTGCGTAGCGATTTTGCCTTTTTACTTTTGACTTTTTACTTTCGCAGACCTGGAGGGGGAAATGAGGAAGGCAGCGATAATCGTTTTTTTGGTTGTTTTGCTTGGGGCCGGCTTGCTGTACGCCGGTTCGGGGAATCTGATAGTAAACGGCTTGCTGGGCGTCGGACCGACAATCAGCCCACAATATCCTGTGGATGTGCAAGGGGACGTGAACATTACCGGAGTGTACAGGATCAACGGCGTGCCCCAGATGCCGGCCCTTACCGGCGCTATCTCCGGCCTTACGATTGCCAACGACGCTACATCTCCCAATACCAAAATCGACTTGAATGGCAATTATATCGGGACGGTTGTCTTACCGTCATCCGGATTCGGCATCGACTGCATGCAGTCCGGCCTGGCCGGGGGCAACGACCTTGACATAGGGACCTTGGCCGCCAGTACGTGGTACTACATCTGGGTTATCTATAACGGAACGGCACCTGCCGGCCTGGCTTCGCTTGCGAATGGAATAAACACTAATCCGCTAAATCCAATCTTGCCCAGCGGTTTTACTCAGATCAGGCTTGTGGGGGTGGCTGTGACAGACACGTCCGCTCACTTCAGAGTATTCGTCCAGCAGGGCAACCATTTTGTCTACGATACGTTTCAACAGGTCACTACCGGGACAGTAGCACAGGGTTGGACCACACAGGTTTGTGCTTCTTTTATTCCTCGTACATCAACCAGGGGATGGTTCAATGTCTTTATAAACAATAATAACGGTCCACGTGATAATGTTGCTGTTTCTCTTAGAAAAAATGGCTCGTCCTACAGTGGAAAGCCTATGGCGCAGACTGCCGATACACTACAGTACTCCGCAGGCAATGATTGGATCGATACGGACTCCAGTCAGCAAATCCAAATTACAGTCAACAATTCGGTAAGTTATGGATGGACGTTATATGTTGGTGGTTTTGAGTTGAACCTGTAGGGAAAATAACGGGCCCAAGGCGGTGACAATTTCCCAGGGGACGATCATAAATGCGGACAGGTCGGGTTGGTCTTGGTCACAGGGCCCTGTCATCCGAAGGTGTTCAGAATAACGCACCGGTGGGGCGCGTCAGGAGGCGGACCAGGTGAAGCAGGCTAAGTTAGCGAGAAATTCCGTGCAATGGTGGCACTTTCGGGGCTCAGAACCACCTTTTCGGCATAGGGTTGAGAAATGGGTTTGAGCTGAAATATAGGAGGTAGATATGAAACGCCTTGTTGTTCCATTTGCAATGCTGTTATCTTTGACCATGTGCCTGCCCATCATATGCGGTGCTTCTTCAACGCATGTCATGGCGGTAGTGCTGGCTGACGGGACCATAGTCAACATCGGGCACTGCGACTGGTCGAGCAGTCTTCAACCAAGTCAGTCGCAGGTGGATCTGGGCGATATCGACATCCCCGACAACGTTTTAACCAACTACAGTGTGCAGGGCGCAACGCTCGTTTCGAGGCCCACGCCCTTAACTATACAGCAATACCAGGATGCGGTGAACCAGGGATCAGGGTCCTGACAGTTGCTCGCGTGCCTCCGGCACACCCGGAATCCATGAAAAGACGCAACATTTTTGTAGGGCTGAGACCACGCTGCGCTCCCAGGGCCATGGCCGCGATGAACTTTTCGAAACAGCTTTTCACGCCCCATTGGGACACCCTGAAACCATGGAAAGTTTCTCGTGTGCGCTTGGCAACCCCGGCAGGCGGTCCCACCGCCAACTTTTCGAACCAGTTGTTCATGACGTCCACCGATGCTTTCCCTTCACTCGCCTTCGATCCTTCTTCGTGAGCGATTAAGAATTAAAAGATTCGTATATCCGGGGCGGATCGTCCTTTGTATTTGGCTCTTTATCCTTCTTCGTTTCCTTCGAGTTCTTCGTGGTGAAACAAGGGCACTTGAGCCAAAGGACACCCTTGATGGTAGGGCCGAGGTCCGGGCTTCCATCCGCGACCTGCTCTTCCTCCTTCTCCGCGCTTCCGCGTCGCGTGAGAACTTCCAAACCTCGTGCAAGGACCGCAGTCTCCAGAGACGAAGGATTCCCGTACTGCATGGTCGACGGTCTGGTCCCATCTCAAATTGAGATAATACTTCATATTATTCTTGAGTATGCACCCTTAAATGAAGTACAATATTGAGGGCTGCTAAACAGCGCTTGTCCCGGAAATGTACTGGACAAAAACAGTCCGAAAAAATCGCCATGGTGTTTCCAGGATGTTTCCATAAAAGTCAGAAAGACCAGCAATGACAGCCCCTTATGGATGGAAACAGCCCACCGGTATTCAACAATGTTTCCATAAATGTTTCCATCGCGGGTGAACATGAAAACCTTGACAGCTCTCACTTTTCAACTGGAACGATGGCAACATTTCAATAATGTTTCCAAATGTTTCCATGGCAATGAAAAAGATGAACGATTACTTACCGTTACGATAAAATCAGGGTGGAAGCACTGCCCGGAGGTCTCCTGTAAATCCTGTCCGGAGTATTTTTTTGCGTGAAATCTGGCAATGAACGACAATGGGGTCCTGATTGCTTTGTCTCACCAGTTTATCAGGATTTTTTTCCCGCCGTCTTCGGCCAGCAAGCGAAAATCGAAATTGGGATGTCTGGAGAGGAAAGACTCGAGGGGTTTTTTTTCGCTGAACATGAAAATCCTTTTTCCGGATCTCCATTCCTTGAGGAATTCATCCTCGGAAAGCCACAGTTTTGGGGCTGTTGTGTCCTGCAGGCCGTACCAGAGTACACCGACTCCGCCGTTGAGGACGTGAACCTGGAGACCGGTGTAGTAGTTCAGAGTTGAGCCCTTCTCATAGAAATCGTTTATAACGATCTCGTCCGCGGGCCGGTAGTAATATTGGACAACTTTGGCGAGGCTTTTGGAGCCCAGCACGGGTTCGAAGGCAACCATCCCGGCATTGTATGAATGGCATAATCCAATCATCATGGCGGCAAGCAACATGAAGGAAACCAACCAGCGTTTGCGAAGGGCGAATAAAAAAGCGGCTGTAGGCCCAACGATCAACAAGGCGGCAGTTTGATACACCAGTGGGGACAGGATACGGAAAGTTGCCGGCGTAAGATCGCGTATATGGCCGAAAGCCAGGTAGTAGCGATCGGGGTTCGTGGTAAGAGTCGCGGAAAGAGTACTTTCCGATATATGGTTGCCGATCCATGTGAGGGCTACCATGACTGCTCCCGTTGAGAGCGTCACGGCTGCCATGACCCCGAGGCCCGCGATGCCCCACTTCGGGGAAGTTTGTCCGGCTTCCAGGTCCGCCATGCTCTTTCCCAGCAGGAGCGCGAATGCGGCAAGCGAAGGAAACGTGTAGTATTCCTGGGTTGCGCCGAAGGTGAAAAACGTCAGGATTACGCCTGCCCAGATAAATACCAGGAGGCGTGCTTGTTCGGTCTTTTCCATCGGATGCACTGATCTTGGGAAGTTTCTGACCAGTCCCCATATGAATGCGCTCCATGGGAAAAGCCACACCAGATGAAGTCCCCAGAACAGCAGGCGCGGAACACTGCCGGAATCTTTGGGGTAGCGCGTCCCCAGGAAGCGCATGACATGTTCCCGGATAAAATAGAACCACAGGAAATCAGGGTTGGCAACGGCTGCGGCAATGTGCCAGGGGGCCGCCACTACCAGGAAGATGATTGCCCCGTAACCGATCTGGAGTCTCCTGACCGCCTTCCAGTTTCCTGTAACCAGGATATGGAAAAAAATGATCGGGCCTATGAAGAAGGCCCCCACCAGCCCTTTTGTCAGCAGGCCCAACGCAGCGGAAATATAGATGGCGGCGCACCACAGGTCGATCGGGCCGATATATTTTGGCGCGACTTTGTCGATTGTTATCCGCGCGTAGGCATAGGTGGAAAAAGCGATGAAAAAGGACAGGATCAAGTCGGGCAAAAATATTCGGGTGAACGCATAATGGCCAAGGCAGGTTGCAATTACCAGCCCTGAATAGAAACCTCCTTTTTCGCCCCAGAACCGCGTTCCGAACCTGAAGACGAGCAATATCAGTAAAAGGGAAAACAGGAGATTGGGCAGCCTGATTGCCCAGTCATGGAGTCCGAAAGCTGAAACCGAGAGGGCCGCAAGCCAATACATCAAGGGGGCCTTCTCAAGGTACCTGATGCCGTTGTCTATCCTGAGCGTTACCCAATCTCCGGACTGGACCATCTCCCTGACCGCTTCCGCATGGAAGGAATCTGCGTCGTCGAGCAATACCGGACGGGTTATGGTTGAGACAAAAATAGCCGACCACAGTGCGATGAGTACAATCGGATAGAGAAATCTCCCAGGTTTCATGGGAACGCTAAGCCCTTTGCTTGGATCGTTCCGTGTGAATCAGATAAAGATTTCTCATGTAAATGATGAGGCCGCCACCCTGTCCGAGAATGAACACGGGGTCTTTCTTAAACAGGGCGTAGATGAGGAGCAGAGCGCCCCCGCCCATGCTGAAATACCAGAAGGCAAGAGGAACTACGCTTTTGCCCTGCCTTTCGCTGGCAATCCACTGGACGAAGAACCTGCCGAAAAAAAGGCCCTGGCCGAGGAAGCCCAGTATGAGGAGATAATTATTTTGACAATAGCCCAACAGGTTGCTGAGACCGTATGAGTTCATTGCGATACCCATTGGCACAAGTTTCCAATCTTATAAAAATGGAATAAAGATTAACCCTTGGTTGGGGTAAAGTATAATATTCAGACTAAACAGTTCCAACAGCTCTGCTCATGAGCGGTGCATTATGCCAGAAAGGGGCGTTTTGGGAAGTAAAATCTCGTGCAGAGTTGTTAAAAACGATCAACTTCACGATAATAGCCCGTGGGATGGGCAGCCGATTTGGCCGCTGCCGGAGCCAGCCCCGGACCTGATCCGGGGGCGGCGGTTTAAGCTATGGCCGGCGGATGGGAATAGAAATTGATAATCCTTGGAATCGAGACTTCTTGCGATGAAACTGCGGCAGCCGTTGTCAGGGACGGAATAGAGATTTTGTCCAGCGTGATTGCCAGCCAGGTTTCAATTCACGGCCCTTACGGGGGGGTGGTCCCTGAGCTGGCGTCGAGAAAGCATGTGGAGTATATCCTCCCGGTGATCGAAAGTGCGCTGGAAAAATCCGGGGTCTCGAGCCGGGAACTTAATGCCATCGCGGTGACGCAGGGTCCGGGACTTGTGGGCGCGCTGCTGGTCGGTTTGAGTGCCGCAAAAGCGATGGCTTATGCCCTCAATAAGCCGCTCATAGCGGTTAACCATCTGGAAGGGCATATACAGGCCGCTTTTCTTTCCGCCGGCATACCGGAGAACCCTTTCATTTGCCTTGTCGTTTCCGGAGGACATACAGCTTTGTACAGGGTCGATCCGGACGGCGGCAGCATGCTTCTTGGAGCTACAAGGGACGACGCGGCGGGAGAGGCATTCGATAAGGTAGCAAAATTCCTGGGCATAGGCTACCCGGGCGGCATTGCAATCGATAGACTTGCTGCGGGCGCAAATCCCGGGTCGATTCAATTCCCACGCTCCCGGTTTGAAAAAGAATCCCTCGAGTTCAGTTTCAGCGGCTTGAAAACCGCCGCGGCAAACTTTATACGCACTCAAGGACCGCTTGTCTCAATCTCCACACCCTGCGAGCAGGGGCCTGGAAAAGCCGCAGGAGCGGGCCTTGCCCGCGATGAAAATAAAGCCGGAAACAACTCACCCACCAAGGGGCGATGGACGCTGGAGGATTTTGCGGCGAGCTTTCAGGAAGCAATCGTAGACGTGCTGGTCGAAAAAACTGTAAGGGCGGCGAAACAAAGCGGACTTTCCGAGATCGCGGCTGTCGGGGGAGTTGCGGCGAACAGCAGGTTGAGGGAGAGGCTTTCGCAGGAGGCGGCTTCCGAAAATTTTCGCCTCTATCTGCCCCCTGTGCAGTTCTGCACCGATAACGCGGTGATGATCGCGTCCGCCGCGTATCGAATCTGGATGCGCTCCGGCCCCCGGGATGAAATGCTCGACCTGGATGCATATTCCCGGTAAAATTTCACCATTCCACAAGGGAACAAGTGAGGAAAGCCAATTAAAGGGCGGAAGGAGGGACTTTGTCTCTTCCGTTCACCGTTCACTCTTCACCCGTCGCGGAGCGACGCATGGCTGAGTTCCTGTCCCCCGGCGAATATTTTCACCAAATGAAATCGCGACCGCGAAAGCGTTTCGGGCAGCATTTCCTTGCCCAACCGGGGACCGCCCTCAGGATCGTTCAAAGCGCCGAGCTGAGCCATACCGATGCTGTCGTCGAGATTGGTCCGGGACTTGGCGCGCTCACCCGCTTCATTTTACCTCAGGTCGAAAAGCTGCACCTGGTCGAGTTGGACAAAAATATAGTTGAATATCTGCGTGAAAGAACATCGGCCGAAAACGCCTTTATCCACCAACAGGACGCTCTCTCGTTTGACTTTGGAAACCTCGTAGGCACTTTGAGAAAGCGTCTCACCGTGCTGGGGAACCTGCCTTATAATATTAGTTCTCCTTTAATCTTTCATCTGCTCGAGAGTTTTCCGGCAATCGAGCGGGCTGTCTTCATGGTCCAAAAAGAAGTCGGAATGCGGTTTGCCGCCGTACCGGGCACTAAGGACTACGGGGTGCTCACGGTTCTTCTCGGGATCTACGGCAAAGTTCGTATTCTTTTCACCGTCGGGCCAAACCAGTTCTATCCTCCACCGAAAGTGGATTCTGTCGTGCTTCGAATCGATTTCGGCAAAGAGCGCCCGGAGGGCGTCGAGTTCGATTTTTTGCGAAAACTGGTCAGTAAATCGTTCCAGCAGCGCAGGAAAACCCTTGGGAACAGCCTGGCAGGGGTCTTTGGACTTTCTTCGGCCGCTCTCGGACAAGCTTTTCAGCAAGCCTTAATAGACCCGAAGAGGCGTCCGGAGACTCTTTCTGCGCAGGAATTCCTTATTCTCGCTGGATTTGTTCGCCAACACGCTCTCACAGGGAATCGGTGAGGTCATGAGGGTTTCTCATGGCTTCGATTGCGGCTGCGCGAACTGGCAGAACTGCCAAAAAACTCACTCGCTATAGTATGACAGCCTTACGCTTCACTTTGTCATCCTCATCCCGGCACTCTGCGCTTCAACGCCCAGAATATCGGTGAACTTGGCCATCAGCTCAATGGTTGCCTCCGCCATTTCCTCTTGAGGGCCGGCGATCTGCCAACAAAGTTCGATGGCCCTGCGTCGTTCCTCCTCTGTTTTCAATAGTTTTGGCAGGGCTGCCAACGCGGCCTCAGGTTCAAACGCCACGATGAGCGATTCGCGGTGGATCATGCGGGTGCGGTGCTTGGGCTTCATGCTTGCAAACGGTTCCTGAGTACTGAGGATACGGCTGGACCTTTCCAGGTGTGGGCGCCGCACCTCGTGACGAGACCTGGCCAGTAGGATCAGCATGCGGATTACGGCCTCCGCGAAGCTTCCAACCTCAATGCGGTCCAGAGCGTTCTGAACGCTGGCAAGGGAGCGAAGGTCCTCTTGGGGCGTATCGCTAATCCGCACGGCCTTCCGCTCGCCCAGTGCCTTGACCTGCGGCGCTCCATAAAACCAGTTAAAGCCCATCTCGATCCAGAAAGCCTGAAAATCCCGGGCGCCGTCCCACCACTGAGAGACCATTTCGGCCCATGCACGCTCCATGAGCAGAAACGGGTTGTTCTTGTCCAGCGGCGGGCGTTTATCCCTAACGCTGTCGGCAAGCGCCGGCAGGCCGGCAAGAAGTGGATTCAGATCGCTCATGGCATAGGAGAACAACCTCGAAGGATGCATTGCGGCCAAACCCTCAGCGATTGGCTGGTTGCTCATGGCCTTAACATACGGCCGCGCCGTCATGTCGTAGATTTGCGCCGAGAGTTCGGACAGTCTCGCAACGGCGGCAAAGGGTTTTTCATCGTCTACGCCTCCCGCCTGGGCCATCATGGCGGCAATACTCCGCTCCTCGAAAGCCACTTTGAATTGTTTTTCCACGCCCTCGCCGATTTCATCCTTTATGACCATCTCATACAGACCGGGCGCAAAGGCTTCGATTGCCTCGAGAGTAGACACTATCTCATGGTGCTCTTTTCTGGCGATCTGCGACGAGACGAAGATCCCGAGGTGTCCTACACTCGGATGCAGCGTATAAATGATTCTTGCGCCGCTGGTCCTGATCTCCTCTACATCTGCGTAGTTGTCTGCGATCCATCCCAGGGCCTGCTGCGGAGGAGTGATATTATCGCCGTGGGAGGCAAAAATGATGACAGGCGACTGGATGTTTCGCAGGTCTATATGGTTCCTTGCATCCAGGTTGGCCTCACCTCTTGCCAGTTTGTTGCCGATAAAAAGGTTCTCCAGTATCCATTGCATCTCGTCCTCGGTCAGGTAGTAAAAACTGTTCCACCAGGACTCGAATTCGAGGAATCGCGCGGCTTCTTCGTCAACGTTTGCAAACAGATCATAGTACTTTTGCCACCATGTTCTGGAAGGGTTGAATCTTTCGAAGTTTGTAACCAGGTTCGCTCCATCGAAAAGGCCGTTGCCGAGGTCACTCATAAATAAAGCAGCGTTGATACCCCCCTGGACGCCGCCCAGATAGCGCATGGGGTTCTTCCCCTTCGCTCCGGCCCAGTAGGAGAGGGGACCGCCGTTGGCTACGACCGGCCCGGTAATGTCCGGATTTGTCGCGGCAAGAATCATGGCTGCCCAGCCGCCCTGGCAGTTGCCGATGATGACCGGCTTGGGCGAACTGTGATGGCGCCTCCGCACTTCGCGAACAAATTCGGCTTCGGCCGCGCATACATCCGACACAGTCTGATGGGGTTCGGGAAGACGCGAGAAAATAACGAAATAGACCGGATGGCCGGCGTTGATCGCGCAACCTACTTCGCTCTCATTTTTGAACCCTCCTATGCCGGAGCCATGGCCGGCACGCGGGTCGATGATGATGTAGGGGCGCGCGTGCTGCTTGAGAACAGTCGAGCGGGGCGGTTTTATCCGGACCAGGGAATAGTTGACCGGCCTCTTTAAAAGGCGTCCGTCAACGACCACTTCGTGGTCCCAATTCAGCGCTGTACTTGCATGCCCGCCCTCATGTTCGAGAAAGCGTTTGCTTCGCTTGTTGATAACTTCAAGATAGAGCACAAAGCGCCGGCCGGCGTCATTCAGGTATTCCATCAGATCGCTGCCGGCTTTGTGAGCCTGAAAAGACGCTGCGATCCGGCTGCTTTCTTCGAGGTTTTTGCTCAAAGCATTTTGCGCGGTCTCCGACATTGTCCGGAAATGTGCATTGGCTATGGTGTTGAGGTCCATGGCGTACTGGGCGTCGGGAATCCACGATTTCGGCGCATTGGAGCGCCACCCGTTATCGTGTATTCCTTTCATGATAATCTGCAAGGTCTTGTCCAGTATGTTTGGCTCACTCATGGAATTTGCCTCCAGGGGTTGTACGTGGACTCGTTATTTTGTCCGGCGTGATAAATGTCCGTGCTGCCGCCTTCGGCGCGGCGCCGGGCAATCCGGCAGTGTTGTTGCGCGTGGTTGTACGCGCCCGTTCGTCATTCTCATGCGCGCTTCCGCGCGCTGCCCAATTCACTGACCGGCAGCTCATCGGGACAAGGTCCGGTGAAGATTCCGAACCTCAGTTAATCACCGATTCGGTTGTATTCAATGGCCGCTTTGGATCGTAAAATTGAAGACATTGACGATTTGACTTGTCCGAGGTCCTATCTTTCGCACAGAACTCAATTGGTGCTGTACGGGGTATTTCTATGTAAGTTAAAATATGGGCTGGTGTTCGACGTGGCCGTTTTAAACCAGGTCGAGTACCCGGCAATTCCGGGCGAATCAAACAATCGTGAGGATTTACCTGTTATGATCCGAGACATCAAAGAACCGGACTGGAAGGTCTTCCGCAAAATTCGAGTCACCGCCCTGGACAGGTTTTGTCAGCGAGTGCTGGATGAACTCTGCCGGATCGCCGTCGATACGAGCCAAAGCAACCATGAGCGTTACCTGGCTATATACGAGCTGCTCCATAAGCAGGATAAGGAACTGGCGAAAATGTTCGATAATCCGAGGCGTTCGAGTGGCCTGCTGCAATTGACGCGTATGTGGTCTATGGAATTGTTGACCGGCGAAGAGCTTGCATTTTTCACTTCCGATGCGCGCAACGCGGTTAATGCAGTATTGGGTGTCTCGAAGGACTGACAAGACAAAGCGGAATAGCGGGCATCGTCCATCCTTAGCCGGAATGGATGAATCCAACAGTTGAGGATTTTAAAACCTGGTTTTTCACCGATTTTCTGATATCCGGCAGCGGATATCCGTCGGCTCCTTTCGGGTCGAGATGCTTCTTCCGCCCCCCGCTACCGCTTCCGCAATCCTGTTAATCCAGTCGAAGGTCTGCAAACTTCCATTTGTAACAGAAATGATCTATATGCGTAACGTATGTGTAACATTACAAAACCAACATTCTATGGAGAAATATAATACTTATATTTCAATCTTGACGTTGTTTTATTTTGCGGAGATTCAATAATGATAGACCTCATCTATTCTACCTATTTTCAGGACCTCTTGAATAGTTTTTCAGTCAGAGTAATTATTTTCAACAGCAGCGGCAGTATATATGCGGTAAACAGTTCAGCTTCGAATGCTCTTGGGAAGAACTTGACCGAATATCTTGGCAAGCCTTGGAAATCATTGTTCTTAGGATTGGACAACCCGGGCGGGCTGGATGAGATGGTTGATGGGATTCTTTCCGACGCTTCAGTTCCACCACACAGCATGAATTCAAGGTTTCTCAGAGATGACGGTGAAGTACGCCAACTCGCTCTATCTGCATCATCCCTTATTTATGGCAGCAAGCTTTTTGGGATTGTTTTGGAGATCAACGATATTTCCGATCTTTTCAACTTACATGAAAATGAAAAGAAGATGTTGGAAGAAAAGGCCCTGCTCCAACTTGAACGCTACGAAGCCCTCCATAAGCTATCCATGTCCGTTTCCCATCAGATCCGCAATCCTATAATGGCCATAGGGGGTATGACAAAACTGCTCACAAAGCATGTCGACCCCTCATCTCACGAGATGGATTTTGCCAGGGCCATGAACGATGCCGCGAAACGCCTGGAAGAGATCGTGACCGCTGTCTATGAGTTTTCAACTTTCCATCTGGGGGATCCCAGCCCGGCAGATGCCGAGGAAATCGTTCGAGAGTCCGTCCGCTTGATGGAGTCGAAATTTCCCGATCTCTACCAACGATTGAACTGGAGGATCGACGTCGAACCATTCCAATTGAGCCTGGATCATTTTTCACTTTCGACCGTCATGATGGAGTTGTTCACCAATGCGGCCGAGTCCAGGAATCAGGTTCCGGTGAACGTGACCGTTGAGGGGCGAGCCGCCGAAGGTGTGTATTCGTTTAGAATCACAGATGACGGCAAAGGTATTGGCGAAGAGGACCTTAAATTCATTTTCGATCCCTTCTTCACCACGAAGACAATGGGAGTTGGAATGGGGATGTGCAAGGTGGAGAGGGTCATTAAGGAGATGGGCGGTCGAATCTCGATCGGCAGATCGGCATCAGATGGTACGACGGTCTCCATAGAGTTGCCGGCTCCGAAGGTAAGGACTGAGGACGGGGGACATATAAAGCAATTGCGGAAAGAGTGCCTTCCGACCCGGTCTGCGAAGACGAATCAGGATAATTCCTTGATGTAATCCGGGTTGAAAACGTTGTCCTACCTGTCAAGTTAGCATATCGTAATTCTTTTTCAATCCCAATTTCTTCAGGGTCGGCACTAGCTTGATCAACCTCCGACCGGCCCCTCCAATCTCTATTGTGCCATTGTCCATCCACCCGCTGCGCTCCTCTGGAATGGTTGAATTCAGAAATCGAGGAGTCTCGAAGCTGGTTTTTAACCCCTCACTGCTCACTGTTCACCGCGAGGCAGCTGTGCTAAAATGAAATTTTGCTATGTCGAATTTGACGGGAGATGTTTTGACGGTGTCGGAAAAGGACTTTTTCGCTGACAAAGTGGCGCTTGTAACCGGGAGTTCGAGGGGAATCGGCCGCGCTATAGCTTTTGCATTTGCACGAGCGGGAGCCAACGTAGTCATAAATCATTCAAAGGCCGGAGGTAGTTCGCAGAGAAAAGCCGAGGAAGTTTGCAGTCAAATCGAGGGGCTGGGGCGAAAGGCTTTTGCGGCGCCGGCCGACATTGGGCTGAAATCATCGGTAACCGAGATGATCGAGGCAGTTGCCGGCAGGTTCGGGCGGCTTGATTTTCTTGTGCTCAATGCGGCAAGGGCCCCTTTTAAGCCGATTGAAAAGCTGCTGGAGAGGGAAATGAGGCAGCTCGTCGAAACAAATTACTTCGGCAATATCTTCTGCATTCAGAAGGCCTTGCCGATGTTGGAGGCCGCAGGGGGCAAAATTGTTTTTTTGTCGAGTCTGGGGAGTCGATTCTACAACCCCTCTTATCCACTGGGAAGTATGAAAGCGGCGATGGAGGCGGTGGTTAGAGACTGCGCCGAAAGTCTGGCGCCCAAACATATTTCCGTCAATGCGGTCTGCGGTGGCGTGGTCAAGACGGACTCATTCAGGGTCCTGCGGCAGCACATGGAAGAAATTGCCCACATTCCCGAGGAACTTTGCGTGAGTCCTGAATCCATGGCCGACGTGATTGTTTTTTTATGCAGTCCCGCCGCTCGTGGGATTTGCGGCCAGACCATCGTTGTTGACAATGGTTTAAGCAATAGATTATACCGCCCCGCATGGGGAACGAAAGCTGAAATCAAAAAAAGGGGTTGACTCATAATGAATCAAAATCTCATTGCCGAACAAAGCGTCATGGAGGAAGTAAGAAAAGCGATCTCGGAGGGAATCGATATCAATCCTGCGGCTGTAAAGCCTGAAAGTTCGCTGATGAAAGATCTTGGCGCGGAATCGCTCGATTTTTTAGATATAAATTACCGCCTGGAACAGACTTTCGGGATCAAGATGGCTCGGCGCACCGTCCTCGACCATATGGAAGAAATGTTCGGTGAAGAGACCGCGATCGATTCGGACGGCAAGCTGACCGACCGGGCCGCCTCGGTATTGGCCATTCGGTACGACGGGTCCGGGAATGAGATCCATGCCGGTATGGACATGGATGAGCTGCCTGCAATGGTGACGGTCAGCTCAATCGTGGAAATGGTGATGAACCTTTTGGACACGCTGCCTGAAAAATGTGCCGAATGCGGGGCCCAGAGCTGGACCGTGCAAGAGGAAACCCGGATACATTGCGGGTCGTGCGGTGAAGCTGCGACATTCACAAGCGGAGACGACCTCATAGATTCCTGGCTGCAGCAGATCCAGGAAGACAAGAAGATATTTTGAATATGCAAAGAAGGAAGAGGGTGGTCGTTACCGGCTATGGAATGATCACCCCGATCGGGAAAGACAGCAGGGAAACCTTTGAGAATGCTCAAAAAGGGACCTCCGGCATAAGCCTGGTGAGTTCTTTCGAAACTGAAGGGCTGCCGTGCCGCATTGGCGGACAGGTAAAGGATTCCTGGCTGAACACGTTTCCTGCTAAAGGGCTTCATGGGATCGAAAAATGTTCCTCGCGCGGTCTGAAGCTCATGATATCGGCGGCGTCCGAAGCGGCAGAGTCAGCACGCCTTGATTCGATCGAAAACAGGGACAGGATCGGCGTCAGCCTCGGTTATCATGGCGAAAACCCTTCCGTCGAAGACCTGCTCCTTTTATACCGCTACTTCGGAAAAGATACCTGGGATGTCAAAGGTCTCACCAGAAACGGCGTCTATTCCTTCTTCAATTTCTTCCGGAGAAAACCGGACGTGGCCACTTCGATCCTGTCGGTTCTTTTCAATTGCAAGGGCAGCAATCTCACCATTGTTTCCGCTTGCGCCGCCGGGGCGCAGGCAATAGGCGAAGCGGCCGGGTTGATCAGAGAGGGTAGAGCCGACGCGATGATCGCGGGCGGGTGCGAATCCAATCTCAATTTTATGGGTTTCGTCGGGTTTGTATTGATACGCGCGCTCTCAGAACGGTACTCTTCTCCGGAGAAGGCGTCCAGACCGTTTGATAGAAAAAGAAACGGCTTCGTAATGTCGGAAGGGGCCGGAGCGCTTGTTCTGGAAAGTCTGGATTCCGCAATCGAGCGAAGGGCCCAGATTTTCGCTGAAGTGCTGGGATATGGTTCGTCGGCCGATGCTTTTCGGATAACCGACGTTCATCCCAAAGGCGACGGAGCGGCCTTTGCCATGCAAAGGGCAATCTCCGATGCCGGTATTACTCCCTCCGACATCGAGTACATAAATGCTCATGGGACTTCGACGCTCCAAAATGACCAGATAGAGACTCTGGCCATCAAAAGAGTCTTAGGGGAGAGGGCGAAGAAAGTCCCGGTCAGCTCCAACAAGTCGATGATAGGCCACACAATTGCAGCCGCCGGGGCGATAGAGGCGGGCATCACCATTATGGGCATTAACCATTCGGTTCTCCTGCCTACGATCAATTACGAGTTTCCCGATCCAAAATGCGATCTCGACTATGTTCCCAATCAAGCCCGCCGACTGGAACACGGGGTAGCACTCTCGAATTCCTTCGGCTTCGGGGGGCAGAACGCATCTTTATGCCTTGGTAAGTACTTAAAATGAAAGTAATTTCCAATCGTCTCCCACACCCTCTGACCCAAAGGGTTGCAATAACCGGGTTGGGAGGGGTTTGCTCCCTCGGGGACTCCGTGCCTGAAATCACTCGGAGGTTGATGTCGGGAAAATCCGGCATTACCGAAATCGGGGGTCCCCATCCAGGCGAATTCGGTCCGCCGGCCGCTTGGATGAAGCATTCTTCGGCTATCAAGACTGATATCCATCCTCAGCTTGCCAGGTCCATGGGAAAACATCTTTCACTTTTGCTCGCCTCCACGGAGGAAGCCCTGAGAAGTGCTGCAATCGTCCCCGGTATGTTTGACCCTCGGGACATCGGTTTTTTTGCCGGCATGGGGATGGTCGATTATCACGTCGAAGACCTGCTTGGGGCCGTGCTCAAATCGCTGAATCAGTTTGGGGACTTGGACTACGACAGGTTTTTTTCTGCCGGCTATCAGGAAATTTATCCTTTGTGGCCCCTGGGTATGCTTAATAATGTTGCATTTTGCCAGGCTGCCATCCACTTCGGTTTGCAGGGCGAGAACTGCGTTTTTTCTCCTCACGGTGATTGCGGGATTCAAGCAGTTGCAGAAGCTGTAAGAGTCCTCGAGGAGGGAAAGGCAAAAGTGGCGCTGGCAGGCGGCGTGAGTGAGGAGATATCGCCGCTTAGCCTGGGTCGGGCCAGGTTGCATGGATTGACCGGACTGCCTGATGAATTTCTCGAACCTGGAGCGGAGATTTTCCTTGGAGAAGGCGGGGCGATGCTCGTTTTGGAGCCGTTGTCGAGCGCTTTGGAAAGAGATGCCAACGTACTGGCCGAGATCGCGGGTTTTGGATTTGCGTTCGGGAAAGAAGACAATGGCGGTTTCCCCCCCGCGCAGGCTATATCTTCCGCGATCGGGGGAGCGCTTCGTAATGCCTCACTGGAACCCGGTCAGATCGATTTGATTATGTTCGGGGGCCTGGATCAAAGCGAGGCGGAAGCGGCCCGGGAGATTTTCGATGTTGGGGTGCCGGTAATCGCGGCTACGACCAAAGCGTTGGGCGAACTGTTTGCTGCCGGCCCCATACTTAATACCGCGATCGGCTTGACCATTCCAGAGCATGCCCCATTGCCGCTGCGTCTTCCGTCTTCCGTCTTTCGTCTTCCGTCTTCCGCGTACCGTCCTCGCCCCTGGAGGCGGGTTCTCGTAAACGGGATCAGCTATGAAGGCGGCTGCGCGTCCATGATCATTGAGAAAACCGGTGGTGAGACCGCATGAGACTCCTTTTCTATGACCAAATAAGCGCCCTGGCGCCGGGAGAGTCGATAACGGGGATCAAAACCTTCTGCCTTTCCGAAGAGTATTTCCGAAGACATTTCAGCAAAGAAGCCCTTATCCCCGGAGTTATATTTATCGAAGCTATGGCCCAGCTTTTGGGCTGGCTGATCATATACACTCATGATTTCCAGCTATCTGCCATAATGACGCTGATAGAGGATGTGAGGATCTCGCCGGACCTCAGACCGGGTTTTTCTGCCCAGATTTCCGGACATCTTATCTCTACCTCCGGGAGCGATTCGCTTGGTTCGGCGCGAATGCTGGCTGATGGCCGTGAAATAGCTTCAATCGGCAGAATCATTTATGCACATTCCCGAGTGGCGGACGAGGATGCTTTGCGCAGAATGTTTCGCTACTACGCCGGTTCGAGTTGGACTGAAAAAGGCTGACATGGGCGACCGAAGGGTAGTAATAACAGGTCTTGGCGTCGTTACGGCACTGGGGCTGGAAGTCGAGGAGAACTGGCGCAAGGCGCTGTCGGGCATCTCGGGGGTGTCTCAAATAAAGCTCCCATTCGCGGGAAAATCTCCCGTGCAGGCAGCCGGACAGGTTTCAGCCGAAGATTGGGCTCGGATTTGCCTGGAGTTCCCCCGCGAGGCCGAATCGGAAGGGGAGCGCCGGACTCTTTTTGCACTATGGGCTGCAAAAAAGACATTGAGCGACGCGGGATTGGGTAAAAACCATGGAGATCGCACGAGATTTGGCGTGGCAATAGGTTCAGGCCTTGGAATAAATCGACTTGAGGACATTTACAATTGGCTGGGCGCAGATAGAAAATTCGATTCAGCGCGCTTTTCCGTCGAATTAGGCCGGGTTAGCGGGGAATCTATAATACGCAACAATTCGAGCCACGCGGCGAGCCTTATCGCCTCAGGATTCGAGCTCAAAGGAGTCAATACCACTGTAACCAGCGCCTGTGCTTCTGCGACTCAGGCGCTGGGGAACGCTTACAGTGTCATCAAGAGGGGAGATGCAGACCTGGTTCTGGCCGGAGGAGCCGACTCAATGATAAATCCGGTGGGGCTCATCTTTTTCGTGCTGCTCGGCTCAGCCGCATTATCGAAAATCGAGCCTGAGTGCCTTTGCCGTCCTTTCGATCGAAAAAGGTCCGGTCTGGTAATGGGCGAAGGGGCCGGCATGGCTGTCCTGGAAAATGAGTCACACGCGCTGGCTCGGGGAGCAAGGATTTACGCTGAAGTTGCCGGATATGCGTCCACTATGGATGCGTGGCGTCTTACCGCACCCCACCCGGACGGGCAGGGGGCAGAGAATGCCATGGCGAGGGCATTGGCGGATGCCGCTATGACGCCGGACCAAATCGACTATATAAACGCTCACGGCACCTCAACGAAGCTAAACGACCTCGCCGAGACAATTGCCATAAAGAAGGTTTTTGGAGAATATGCAAATCGGGTGGCGGTAAGTTCGAGCAAGTCGTTGGTCGGTCACCTGCTGGCCGGTTCGGGAGGGCCTGAGTTTGTGTTCACGGTTCTCTCGGTCCGGAGGAACGAAATCCATCCGACCGTAAATCTGTCCAATCCCGACCCGAAATGCGATCTGGATTACACTCCCAACGTCATGCGCCAAAGGGTTGTTCGCGCGGCCCTGTCGAACTCGTTTGGTTTTGGCGGGCAGAATTCAACTATTGTTATCAGGAAATATCCAGGTGTAGTGTGCAATTAAATCCCGGTTTAGGGAGGTTTGAGAGCGTCGTGATGCGCATATTGCATGGGGTAGACATCGTACCTGTTTCGAAAATCAAGAGTATCATACTCGCCCGCCCGGAATTTGCCTGCGAAATCTTTACTGACAGGGAGCGCGAATATTGTTTCTCGAGGCCTGACCCTTACGTTCATTTGGCAGGGAGATTCGCAGCCAAGGAGGCCTGTCTGAAAGCTCTTGGAACGGGATTATCAGACGTCGGGATAGACGGTGCGCTGCGCGAAGTTGAAGTTGTGCCGGAGAAGTCCGGCAGGCCCACTCTGTGGCTCAGCGGCTGGACCCAAAAAGTCGGGCGCCGGAAAAAAGTCTATGAGCACGCGGTTTCAATTTCTCATTCCGGGGATTTCGCTATCGCCTCTGTAATTCTTAGCGCCAAAACACAGGATGAATCAGGGAAGGAGCCGGTCTGTGAGATACCTTCTAGTTGACCGCATAACGGCCGTCGATCCCGGAAATGGAATTACCGGGGTGAAAAATGTCGCTATGAGCGAGGACTTTTTGGAATTCCATTTCCCGAAGAACCCGATCATGCCCGGCATAATGTTGCTTGAAGCGCTCGTTCAGCTCAGCGGCTGGCTCGAGGCGGCATCGTCCGATTTCCGTAAATGGTTTCTGGTTTCCAGAGTTTTAAAATGTAGTTTCTACGGCTTCGTTCTCCCCGGCGACCAGGTGGAACTGAGCGTAAGCGTTGGTCGTGCCCCTTCGCATGACCTCAAGGTTTACAGCGCAGCGGGCAGAGTCAACGGAAAACGAAAGATCAAGGCAGAGTTTCAGGGGAACCTGGTCGATCTGGAAACCTTAGAGGAAGTGGAAGAGCAGAAGGGTTTTTTTCAAATTCTTACGAGGGGAATTTGATCTGTAAAAGGATAGAGAAATGTCTTCAGATAGACGGGTTGTAGTGACCGGAACGGGCTTGGTCACGCCATTGGGAAATGGGGTCGACGCGAACTGGCAGGGTGTGCTGGCCGGCAGGACGGGAATCGAACGCCATGAATGCTCGGGCCGGCCGGAATATCTCCAGTTTTTCGGGCAAATCGAGGGACTGGAGCGCCCGAATGATGTTCCGCCCCATCTGGCCGGACAGGTGCGGTTTTTGAACCGGGGATCTGTGCTCGGGTTTGAAGCCGCAAAAGAGGCAGTGGAGGAATCGAATATCGATCTATCGACTATTCCCAGGGAGCGCAGGTCTCTATTTCTGGCTTCAGGTGACCTTACCAGGATCGGATGCGAGTTCATGCACCCGGCCTTCAAAGATGCGACAAGGCATGCCGGAGAGGGCGCGGATTTTCCCATTCTCAACAAATCGGTCATGGATAAAGTAAATCCGTTTTTCCTGCTCGAATCCATAAGCAACAATCTGTTTAGCTTTCTTTCGGCCGTGTTCGAATTTATGGGTCCGAATACGAGCCTTGCAAGCCTCTCACCGTGTGGCGCCCACACCCTTGAACTGGCCTACCGCAAGATCAGAACCGCAGAGGCGGATGTGGCCCTTGCAGTAGGATGTGGATGCTGGATAACGGAACTTCCCATGTACGAGATGGAGGGACTGGGAATAATGTCCAGATGCAGCCATGGCCCAGCTTCGTTCAGGCCGCTTGACCGGGCCCGGGACGGATTCATCCCCGGAGAAGGGGCCGCTGCCATGTTGCTTGAGGACAGGGAACAGGCGCAGGCTCGCGGCGCCAGGATTCTGGCCGAAATAAATGGGCACGGCAACTGCATTGAGTTTCCCGGGGGGAAAGGCTTGAGCGTTCCGGGGCAGATTTCAAAAAATTCCATTCTCGCTGCGCTGAAGGAGGGGTCCGTCGGGGCGCGGGACCTTGCTTTTATTTGCACTCACGGGAGCGGGACGCGAAAAGGGGATCGCTCGGAACTCAACTCCATAACTCAGATTATGGGTGCGCAAAGAAACACTGTCCCCATTTGCGCCCTCAAGGCTTATACGGGGCATATGGGCGCAGCAAGCGATATCTGTGAGGTTATACTCGGAATTGCAGCTATTAATGAGGGCATCGTTCCAGGGACGCTAAACTTCTCAGAAACCGAAGCGGCTTTTGAGGACCTGAAGATCTCAGCCGCGACTCAACCGGCTGAGGGAAATTACTTTGTATCGGTCAGTTATGGGATAATCGGCCAGTGCTCGAGCATTCTGGTCGAAGGCCGGGCACGCTGAAATGAGCAAAAAGGGTAAAAGCAAGAGTCTCCAGATTGTTGAATACGTGGCGTTTTGCGTCACTGTGTCCGTAGCGAGAGCGCTCCCGGTCAGGGTGCTCAGAGTGATTTCCGGCATCCTCGGGTACGCTCTCTTCGCGGCTATACCCCGAAGGCGTAAGTTGGCGCTTCAAAATATCAAGATCGCATTGGGCGATACGATGAGCGAAAAGGAGATACGGCGGCTTGCCCTTCTAAGCTGCAAGGCTTTCTTCTTAACCGCTGTTGAAATGATAAAATCACCCTACCGCCCCGGGCAAGAGGGTCTCATCCATGACGGCCGCTACAAAAGCGAGCATCTTGAAAGTCTTTTTCAAAAAGCGAAGAAGATTCATGACGACGCCGGAGGATGCATTTTCGTCACTCCGCACCTTGGCAACTGGGAATTGCTGCCCTATGTCAGCGCTTCGATCGGCATCCCGCTCGTTATAGTCATTCGTCCACTTGACAATCCTTATCTGGAAAGGGCGATTCTCTCCAGCCGCATCGGGAGCGGCCATCTCATGATTCCAAAGATGAATGCTATGTTTTCGCTCGAACGAGAGTTGCGAAAGGGGAAATCGGTTGCCCTGCTCCCCGATCAGAGCAACAGCAAAGGGCTCAGGGTGGACTTTTTCGGAAAGAGCGCCACGGTTACCCCCGTCCCCGGGCTGCTTGCTGTAAGGCATAGACGTCCTGTAGTGGTTGTCGCAGCTTGTCGCACGATCGATCCCTACCACTTTGAGGGATTTGTATCAGATCCCATTTGGCCTGATCCTAATGGCGATGAGCGCTCCGAAATCGTGCGGATCACCAGGGAAATGAACCTTAGAATAGAGGAAATAATTCGTAAGTTTCCAGAGCAATATCTATGGATGCACAACAGGTGGAAAGAACCTGACAGGAAGCCGATCTTCGGGAATAGAGCAGCCAAACGTCAGGGGAGCGATCAAAGTTCCTCTCCGGCTCTTTTCTGAATGGTCATCCTTTGCATAAGGTCATCGAACGGATGATTTCTTAAGAACCCGCCGAAACCGTTACGGTATGTTTCCACAGTACCGACCTCATCAATTATCACATCTCTGATCATCCACTTCCGGCCTTTTTGCTCCAGTATATAGTCGACGGGAATGTGCTCATTGGTCCGCATTATTATTGTGCGCACTTTTGTGTAGTTGCCCTCGGGAGTCTCCCCCGGATATTCGATCGTTTCCCTTTTGAGAAAATCCAGGACCCGCCTGGAGTAGGAATCCGTGAAAATACCGGTGAAAAGCGTCTGGTATTGCTCTCGCTGCTTGGCTGAAAGCTTTGCCCAATGGTCTCCCAGCGATTCCTTTGCCATTTCTCCGTATAGGAAATTTTCCGAAATCAGTTTCCGAATCTGTGCCGCACGCTCTATGCGGTGATCGGACCCCATTAGTTCCGGCTTGGTCTGAATGTCCATTGCCTTATCGAGAACAGATCGCACCTCGTCGGTAGCGCTGGTTTGAGCCCTAAGAGGCGCCGCAGCCCAAAAAACGATTAAAAATGATGCAAATAGACAACTCCAAACCCTAACGCCGAACATTTACAACCTCCTCGTTGGAAACTGGGGACGGGTCTTTCATAAAAGAAAGAATCGCTGGAAGGATGAGCAGGGCAGCCAGAACAACGCAGATGCTTCCTGTCCATGCCACAAAACCCAGGCTGAAAATCCCCCTGTGATTGGATATCATCAACACGCCAAAACCGATCGTGGTGGTCATTGCTGCAAGGATGACCCCTTTGCCCGTACTGAAAGGAAGCCGTCCATACCCCGCCTGGCCCTCTCTCCATCGTTGAAGAATGATAACTCCGTATTCAACCCCTGCCCCTACCACAAGCGGCATAAATATGCTGTTTGCAAGATTGAAATCGAACCCTGCAGCCCCCATTATGGCCACCGTCCATATCGTGCCTGCTACGAGCGGGATTAGAGATATCAGCATAAGTTGCAAACTTCTAAACGTAAATGCGAGAAGCAGCGAGATTGCGATCAATGCATAAATAGAAGCCTCCAACGAGGCTTTCTTAAAGGCAGATGCGAAAACATAGAAGTTGACAGGATCTCCCATGACCTCGGGGTTAACCGATCGTAGGTCGTCTACAAATCGCGTCAATGCACCTTCCTGAAAGATTGACTCCCTGGGGTAAATCCTTATGAGGTATTTGCCGTTCTGAAAAAACTGGTCTCTCAATTGCGCCGGGATGTCCTGGATAGTCATGGGGGAGGCCGAAGAACTCTCTTTGATCAGAGTCCATTGTTCCGCGATGTCTTTTTTAAAACGACTGCGGTATTCCAAAAGCCTCTCGGATGCAGCAGGCGAATTGTCAATCGAGCGGATGATCCTGTCTATATCTTCTCTTATTTTAACCATTTGTCCTACCAGGGGTTTAGATGCGCCCCATTTCGCCGCCTGCTCGTCCTGCATCTTGAACCTGATTCTCTGAAGTACGTCGATCAATTCCTCCGTATAGGCTGGATCGGATTTCAACCCGGCGGTTAAATCGGATTTGCTTCCCTCATCCTCTGAGGCCAGAAGCGCTACAGACTGTTTCAACTCAGGAATCAGGAACGCGATAGACCTCAAAACCGGTATTTTTTGCTCCTGGTTCTCAGGGAGCAGCGAGAAGACAGTATCAACATCGACAACGGTTTTAAGGGCACTGAATTTCGCCGATTCGGCCTTTGCTTCTTCAGCGGAGTCGGTAAGCACTGCTGCAGAAACGATCGAACGTTCGGATTTTTCGACCAGGACTTTTTCCCAATAAACAGATTCGGCATCTCTCGATTGGAGGCGCAGAGGATTGAGATCGAACTGCACACGAGAAGCGCTCACGGAGCCTGCAATAGTAAGAATCACAGCCGTGGCGAGAATGGTTCGTATACCCTTGGGGCCGAGCTGCATGAGATACCTGTTCTTTTGCGGAACGGAAGATCTCGAGGCAAGAGGCTTTTCAACGGCGAGATAGCGGCTAAGAGCCGGCAGTACCGTGAAATCTGCCAAAATGATAAAAAGAATTCCCATCCCGGTAATCATGCCTAGTTCCATCAGTCCTCGAAAACCGGTAAGAATGAAGGGAAGGAAAGAAAATGACGTGCTAAGGCCGGCAAGCATTATCCCGGGACCTGATTTATCCATGACACGCTTTATAATAGAGGAGCGAGACCCATCGTAGAGGTCCCTTTCTTCTTCGAATCTTGCGAACCAGTGGATCGCATAATCGACTCCCAGCCCGCAGAGCATCGGTGCAAAGACAATGGAAAGAATATTGAGATGACCGATAAAAAGCGCGGTCCATCCAAATGTCCAGCACAGACCCACGACAAGAGATACGGCGATTATCAACGGATGGCGCAGGCTTCTGAAAAACAGCACCATTACCAGTATTACTCCCAGTATCGACAACCAGGTCGCTCTGGTCATGTCCGCCAGTGCCGTGTTCATTTCATCATTGTTGAGCGCTTCCTGCCCTGTGACCCCTGCCTCACAATCACTGAAATGGGATGTTTGGAGTTCATGTATGAGATTTCTAAGCCGGGTAAGAGATCTTTGAGTCTTGCTGACCTGGCCGGAAACTTTACTGGGCATTACAGCGGCCATCAGCAACTTCTTTTTCCCTTCCCAAAGATAGCCCTCTTTTTCGATGTCCCATGACCCGCTCTTGAAAAAAGCCGACCAGGGGGAATTATACTTTTGAGACCCGGAGAGGTATCCTGAAAATCCGTCCACGACCTTTACCAGAAATTCGAGATCGAATGGATCGGCTTTTTTACCGGCTCCTTGAGGTGTTGTCTCTTCATCGAGAAAGCCCGTATAAAACTCACCGACCATTCTCGATGCCATCTGCTGGTTTACCAGTTTAAAAAAATTCAGCAGACCGGGGTCTTTGGCCATCTTGCCGACGAGCGTCGAGTTTTGTTCGAGCGTATTGCGGATTCCGACAAGGTCAGCTTCATTCAGGTAATAAAGCAGCCATTTCTTGAACTCTTCAGGATTAATTCTATAGAATACGTCCTGAAAATTTTCCGGGTCGGCATGAATTTCCGTGACTATAGCGTTCATGAACTCGATGGCCCTGTCTTGCGTGGGGCCGTGAACAACGAGCGCAAAGGTGGTTTTATTATGAAAATTGAAGGCGTCCAAAACCTTCGACTTGGCTATCAGGGGATGCCTATCGGAAATGAGTTCGAGCTGATCGGTTCGCACTTCAAGCCGAACAGCCGCAAGCCACAGCGAACCTATTACACTCAGTAGTGCAACTATCAGAATAAAGCGTGGCCTGGGAAGGACCCAAGCCACGAGGCTTTCTGTTAATTTCTTGATAAGATTCATTCATATCCTGGCTGGAAACCTGCGGCAATTTTAATGCAGCCCGCACATTCCCACCTGAAAATTGTTTCAGGGCGCACCACTTCTTTGGCCCATTGCGTAGTCCAAACGAGCAATCGATACGTGGTAATTGTACAGTGATCTGAGATATTCCCCCTGGTTTTTTCCGTAACGGTCTATGGCATCTAACATATCTCGGGCTGTGCCGATCCCGAGATCGAAATTGGAAAAAGAAGCGACAATCCAGCGGCGTGAGCCGACAGCCGCCTGCTCGTAAGCCACAAAAGATTTCTGGGATTCAATGGCGTCCTGATAATATTTTACCACCTCGACGGGGATGTTTTTTCCAGCGAATTCCTCAGTATTGCGCATCTTTTGATACTCGGCCCTTGCCTTGTCGAGTTTTCCCGTCCCTATCCCGAAATCCAGGTGCCATTGAGCTCCAGCATACACTCCACCGTAAGAATGATTGAATTCATCGATAATGTAGGTGTTATCGAATTTTTCACGGTCGGGCGCGCCCGCAACCAATGCTACGGCGGCGGCGAATATGGAAGGATAAAGATCGGACTTGGCCGCGTCAGCAAGTTTCCCCGTGGCTTCCGCGCCTTTTTTTGCTTCCAGGAGCTCGGGCCTGTTCGCCAGAGCACGCTGGATGTATTCTCCTTCAGATTCAAGGTCGACTATGTTTTTGGAGAGTTCTGTCTCTTTGAGCTTGAACTCTTCATTTTCGGGCAGTCCTACCGCTGTTTTCAGAGCAGCATAAGCGGTTCGGGAGCCTGATTCGGCCTTGGCCGCAAAGGCCTTTACCTCGGCGGAAAAAGCCTCCATCCTATAAAGATCGCTTGGGTCAACATTTTTTGCCTTCAGTTCGAGTAATCGTTTGATGCGCCTGGATGCGTCGTTTATATATGCGTCGGCGTCCCTGGCTGCATTCTTGCCCTGATGGGCGATCAGATATGCGTAGTAAAGCTCCTTGACGTTTAGAACGATTTTGTTCCGCTGTGCTTCCCTGGCTGCAGTCCGAGCTTCAACCCCCAATGATGCGGCATCCTTGCGGTTGTCTATCTTCCCGAAGGTATAAAGGGGCTGCGTTAAAATAAAATCAAGCCTTCCGAATATCCCCACCTTCCACGTATCATCCTGTGAAAAAATGTGGCCTACCCCGTTCTTATCCGTTAAGACGATAGGAAACCTGGCATCGCTTACCGGACCGGTGGTTCCTACCATATCGACCTGTGGCAGTTGGCCGCCCTTCGCCTCCTTATATTCGCTTTTGGCCACCAGGATGTCCTGTTCGGCCATTTTTAATTCGGGGCTGGTCTGAAGGGCCGTTTCGATAAGTTCATCCAGGCTGAGAGTCCGTGGTTCGGCGGCCTGAGAGATTCCGACCTGCGATGTGATCACGAGGAAACAAAGGAGCACAACTAAAGAACAGTTCTCCAAAACGGCTTTCTTAGTCATCGCGCAAACCTTCGAAGGCTGAAATTAATTTATGGTTATGGGGTAGCTTTTATACAGTACTTGTTTTGGGATTTAAAGAGTTTAATCTTTCGATGTCTGTTTCGTCACCGAGAGGAAGTCGGCAGAGAGAAATTTGTTGATTGGTGGAGTCGGATTCAATGTCTGAGACCACTATCTTTCGAAAAAATTGACATCGGTCTTCTTCTCTGGTAGCCAGACCCTGTTTACCGGCGGGGCATTGGCGAACGTATAGTTTGCAAGCGAGGCGGAGGAATATGCGGCGACAGTTAATCATCAACGCTGATGATTTTGGTATGACAAGAGGGATCAACCTTGCGGTTTCCGAATGCGCTGATTCAGGAGCGCTTCGAAGCGCTACTCTTATCGCCAACGGGGACGCTTTCGATGACGCAGTAAACGTTGTCAGAGGAAGGAAGAATTTCGGGGTGGGAATTCACTTTGTTCTCACCGGTTTTAAGCCTCTGCTGCCGGTGGAAACACTTCCGGGCCTTGTCGGTCCGGATGGGCTTATGCTTTCAGGGCCCGGCGAACTGCTCGAAAAACTTGGGGCACACAAGATTCTTGCGAATGCGATCAAAAGAGAGCTTTTCGCTCAGGCCGAGAGGGTTTTTGATGCCGGAATCACCCCCACTCATTTCGACAGCCACAAGCACGTACATATCATTCCTGCTGTTCTTGATGTTCTTATCGAGATAGCTCGGCGCTTTTCCGTAAAATGGATCCGCGAACCTTTTGAAGCGGGGGGCGCCTGGGGGTTTGTATACGATATTGAAAAGGATCAGAGGGCCGGATTTTTGAAACAGTTTGCAAAAGCTCGAACAAGCCTTGTTGCTCGGCCGATTTTCAGGTCGCGGGTTCGAAAAGCCGGGATTCAAACGCCTGCCGGGTTATACGGAATTTCAACTACCGGGTTCATGAACGAGAAAGTAATTCGACGCATATGCGGGATGTTGAAGCCGGGACTGAGCGAGCTAATGACTCATCCGGGCATAGTTGATGCCGACCTCATTGCCCGCAAGTCGAGGCTCCTCTATTCCCGTGCAGGAGAAAGATCTCTTCTCCTTTCGGCAAAGGTAAAGGAGCTTTTTGAACAGCACGACATTATGCTAAGCCACTTTGGAGAGGTCAATCAATAAGGCCTATGACCGAAGAAGGCGCAATTGTGTATAAATGTTGGAATTTTCGCAGGCATCTTTTTCCGCTGAGAGCCAGCGTTTCAAGCTCTCAGCAAGCTGTTCGCGGTTGAATGGTTTGGAGAGGTAATCATCCATTCCTGCGGCAATACACAACTCACGGTCACCCTTCATGGCATGCGCGGTAAGGGCGATAATCGGTATGTGGGGCCTTTCGGTTCCCGGAGAACAGGAGGCTTCAATTTCGCGAATTTTGCGCGATGCGTCGTATCCGTCCATCTCAGGCATCTGGCAATCCATCAGCACTGCTTTATAGACGCTCTTTGAAAGTGCTTCCAATGCCTGCAGCCCGTTGGGAACAACGTCCACGGAAAATCCCAACCGCATGAGCATCGTTTTGGCCACTTTCTGGTTAATGAGGTTATCCTCCGCCAGCAGGACCCTGCCCTCAAATCGCACCTCTGACTGACAGTGCGGCACAAGATCGACCGAAGGCGCTTTCTGCTCCTCGGGCAGGGGCGCGCACACGGTCAGCAAGGTTTCATAGAGTTTGGACTGGCTGGTGGGTTTGGTCAGACATGCATTGGTTCCAATATCTCGGGCCTCTTTGATTATGTTATGCTCTCCAACCGAAGTGAGCATAATGAGCTTTACACGATTCAGAGTCGAATCTTCCCTGATCTTTTTCGCAAGCTCAAGGCCGGTCATTTCGGGCATCATGAAATCAGTAATTACAAGATCGAAGGGCATGCCGCGACCGCAGGCCCCACTGATCATGTCAAGGGCGCGGAACCCCCCTGAGGCCTGCAGTCCAAACATTCCCCAGGACGTCACCTGCTCGTTCAGGACTATCCGGTTAGTTTCGTTATCGTCTACGATCAGTACCCTCAGACCGCTCAGGTTTTCGCGCCGGGCGGGTACGTCGGCAGACGGCGGCTCTGCGTTCTTTAGTTCCACCCGGAATCGAAACAGGCTCCCTTCTCCCACGGTGCTTTCCACTTCAATGGAGCCGCCCATCATTTGGCAAAGCTGTTTGCAAATAGCCAGTCCAAGACCCGTACCGCCGTATTTCCGGCTCATCGACCCGTCGGCCTGGGAGAATGCGTCGAAGATGTTCAGTTGCGCCTCCGGGGCAATTCCTATTCCGGTGTCCTTTATCTCGAACTCAATTAATGCGTTTTCGTCCCTGATCTCCGAGAGGCTGACTTTGACTACCACTTCACCTTTTTGGGTGAACTTTATCGCGTTGCCCACAAGGTTGCTCAATATCTGCCCAAGCCGGGTCGGATCGCCTTCGACAATTGTGGGAACATCCTTTGTAATATGACATACAAGCTCGATACCCTTGCGATGGGCGTGTTCGGCAAACAGTCTCGTTATCTCCTCAACGGTGTTGCAAAGATTGAATTCGATGTTTTCAAGGTCCAGCCGTCCGGCCTCCATTTTGGAAAAATCGAGCACGTCATTCAAAATGCTTAGAAGGGACCTCCCCGACTGAAGTACAGTTTCGGCAAATCCGCGTTGCTCCGGTGTGAGTTCGGACCCCAGCAGCAGCTCGGTCATGCCGAGCACGCCATTCATAGGGGTTCGAATTTCATGGCTCATATTTGCGAGAAACTGTGATTTGACCGAATTGGCCAAATCAGCCTCCTGCTTGGCCTTGGTCAGATCTTTCACCAGGGCCTCTTTCTGGAAGCGCAGACGTTGGCTCTCGGCATATTTGAGTCGATAACGCTCTGCATTGATGCTCAAGACAACCAGAAGCATAAGGATTGCGATGGCAAAACAGCCATAGACGAGCCCGCCATGGACCGCGCAATCCACTGCCATGGGAAGGAGAGCGGCGGTGGCAAAAAGAGCGAAAGCTCTACGAACCGGCGACAGGACCGGGAGAGCCGAAGAGCATACGCCCAATATGAACATACAGAGGAATTCATCTCTGAGAGCGTCTCCCGACGGGTACATGCAGACCCATGCAGCTCCCCAAACTGCCCCGGAAACAAAAGTGCACAACAGGACCCAGCGCTTCCATAGTTTCAGTTTTGCCAGTGTTTCCTGATGGTTCAATCTGGAAAACTGCCGGTGGCGAACGATCGCGAAGATGATAGCGATTAATCCCAGCGAAAACCAGACGAGCATTGTGTGCGGCTTTTCAGCAGGCCAAAGTACTACGGTGACCAAACACATGGCCAAAAACATCATTATCTGGCTGATGGGGATGCCCCGCTGGAACAGCCGCAACAGTTCCAATTCGACAAGTTGGTCCGTGGCCGAGATTGCAGGAGTTGACGATTGGGTCAAATAATCAATCCTTTTTATTTATTATTCGTTCTTTTAGGTAGAGAACTTTAACTGAATCTTGGAAAAACCCAATTGGATAAACGTAGGGAAAGTACGCTCTATTCCAAACTTGTTCTATAAAACAAGTTATAGGAAGAAAGCGTCAGTTGGACTGCGGGTAAAATTAGAAGACGGCGCCTCACCTTTGTTTGGGACGCCCTGAAACAATGAAAAGTTCGGTCCCCGGGTGGCCCCAAGGCTGTTAACTTAAGGCTATTGATCTGTGGGGCGGGCCTTCCAGCCTGCCGCTCTGGCGGGCTGGAAAGCCCGCCCCACATTTGAAACTTCTTTAAGTTGACAGTATCGCGGGTGGCCGGACCCTCACTCCGTTACGGGTCTGCGCTATACGCATTATGTGCTGCGATGCGCCTGGTCCGGCGCCCGATCGTTTGTGAGGGCGCACTTGTATCCGGGGCGCAGAGCCCCAGGAGGTTCGTGGGTGCCATGGAACTTTTGGAATCCCCTCGCTCTCCCGCTGTCTGCACCTTCTATTGACACGCAGATACCTGAGCGGCGGGAGCATCTTCCAGGGCCTTTTTCTTTTTCGGCGAAGTTTTTGATACAGCGGCTATGCGGACAATTGATTTTCGCTTCGACCGGCCCCCGGATGCCTGTTTGGCGTGGCTTGCAGATCCTTTCACACCTGTTTGAGCCTTCGCATCGTTGCTCAATTCCCTCTCGGGAGCATTCTCTCTTTGCTGCAGCCATTCGACGATCTTGGGCGTAAACTGTTCCTGAGATTTCGAACTAACATAGATTCCAATGTGGCCGGTTTCGATGCAAAGGTCCTGAGCGTCTTTGGTCCCCACCTCGGTCGTTAGCGAATTGCAGGCTGCCGGTGGGACGAGGTGGTCATATTTTGCGTAAATGTTGAGCAATGGCATCGTGATCTGTTTCAGATCTACCCGGCGTCCCCCTACTTCCATCTTGCTCTGAATGAGCAGGTTCTTTTGATAGCAGTCCTCGATAAACTGCCGGATTGTCTCCCCGGGGACGTCCGGGCTGTCGAATATCCACTTTTCCATGCGCACGAAGTTTTCGATAAAGTCCCTATTGCTCATGTTTTCAACGTAACCGACGTACTTGTCAATCACCAGCCGCGCGGGATTGAGCAACAGAAAGGCCATATTCAGCAGGTCTCCAGGCATATTGCCGTATGCCTCAATTATTCTGTCCAGGTCGAGTCCCTTCGTCCAGAGGTGCAAAAGGCCCTGGTCCGTCTCAAAATTGCTCGGGGCCACAGTAGTAATCAGATTCTTCACCTTTTCCGCATGCAGGGCCGAGTAGATGATCGAAAACGTTCCGCCCATGCACACTCCCATCAGGTTGATCTTCGGTATCCCATGCCGGTCGCATATGAAATCAACCACATTGTCCATATATCCATTCACGTGATCGTCGATGGTAAGGTAGCGGTCTTTTCGGGTGGGATAACCCCAATCGATCACATAAGCATCGACTCCCATTTTCATAAAGTTTTCCATTACGCTTCTTCCCGGCTGCAGATCGAGCATCGTCTCGCGATTAATCAGCGCATAGACAATCAGCAGGGGCGTGGAGACCTGCTTGTCCACAATCGGCCGGTAGTGCTTCAGTTTGATGCGGTCTTCCTGGTAAACAACTTCATAGGGTGTTTTGGCAATTTCGGTGTCGAGCGGGCCAAGCAGCACCTCCCTTGACTTCATGATCTCCCGTGATTTCTCGACACCTTTGCGCCAATTCTCCGAAATGTCTTTCAATGGCATTCCAAAAACGTTCATTTGATTACCTTCTTTCCCAGTGCTGATTCCAGTTTGCTGATTTTCTTTGCTGACTCTTTAACCTGTTTCTTGAGCGTATAAAGGTCCCTGTAGAGCTCGTCCATCTCCTTGTTTGTGGGGATCGGCAGGAACTCAAGAAGCTCCGTAAGCACGTCATCGCCGGTTATTCTGAAAGCAGCCGTCTCGTCGAGCAGACGGGAGAGGGCCGCGTGGTACTCCTCCGACCTGAAAAGCGACATATATTGATTCTCGAGAACTTTGATCCACAGCGCGTAAAAGTCCTTAAAGCCATCGACCGTCTCACCTTTTTCCCTAAGTCCTTCGAACCGCTCCTTCATCTCGGCAAATGACTTTTCCATGGGCACAAAAAGCAGCATTTGAAATTCAGATACAGCCGCCTGATACACGCTGAATTTGTCAGCGAACAGGTAGATTTTTTCCTGGTAGACTTGTGCAGGTCCCACCTGAGGGATTTTCAACACAGGTTGAATTGCTTTTTCATAAATGTCGGTCCATGCAGTGAGAAGCTCGTGCCGGAATTTTTCGAAACCGTGGCTCGTGATCTCACCTTGGTTCCACAGCCACGCGAATATCTCCTGGCTCAATCCCTCGTAGCCCATTGCCCTCATGACCGCCTGGGGCAAGTCAAAACAAAGCTGCTGAGGTCGTTCTGCTTCGGTAGCATGCACTCCTGTCCATGGGGGCAGAAAAGCCCGCCAAATCGAGAGCGATGTCTGCATGGATTCTTCGCTGCTGTAGGAATCAGCCAGGGAACCGGACAATTCCTGCCAGCTTCTCGTCGCTGACAGCCATAGCTGGGATGCAGACTCCATCCATTCGGACAAAGGGAAGCCGATACTTCCCTGACCTTGGTTCATGACCAGACCTTTCCGTCAAATTTTGTTAGGTGAAAGAATAAATAGACGCTGCGCTAATACAGGCACTTAGATCTTCACGCTTTATATGCACACTTTATAAGCTTTTGCGCGCCGGCTAAAAGTGGGGAGTTCACTGTATTTTCAGCAGAAAAAAAGGGTAGAACCCGAGCGACTTCATTTGGGGTAGCATGTCAGTCTGAGGCAGAAGGCTGTCCAGTTCTTTCGGAGGTCACGTTTCTGAAAAGCAGGGCGATTGGGACGCCCATGAGAGAGAGGTATCCAAGCAGCCGGAAGTTATCGATAAATGCCCATAGACTGCTCTGGACCAAAAGAGTGTTGTAGATGGACAGGTAAGCCTTTTTCATGGCCCCCGCCAGATCGCAATGAGAAGAGAACACCCCGGTTAACCAGTGGAATGATTCTCTGAACGCCGGATCGTAGGGGGTAAGATGAGAGACCATTAGAGACTGGTGGAGTTGAGCATGCCGGGAAAGCAAAGTGGTGACCGCCGCGATGCCGATGCTCCCGCCCATACCCCGCATCAGATTATACAGGCCGGTTGCCGTCCCTATCTTTTCGTTGGGCAGTGTCCCCATTGCCAATGTAGTCATGGGAACGAAGATCATTCCAACTGCAAATCCCGAGATAACGTTGGGCAGGATAATATTGCCGATTGAAATCTGAAGATTGACGTCACCGAGAAGAAAACTGGCAAAGGCGAAAACTATAAAGCCGGTGATTATCATAAAGCGGCCGTCGATCCTTCTTACAAGCCGGCCTGCGCAAACTGTGGAAACCATCGAACCCATGCCTCGGGGAGACATAGCCAGTCCGCTTACCATGGCAGTGTAGCCCATCAGGTTTTGCAGAAGAAGCGGCATCATCACCAGCGTTCCGTAAAGAATTGTTGCATATATCAAGAGCAGCAGGCTTCCAACGGCAAAGTTGCGGTTGGACAACACGCGTAAATCCACTATCGGCTCTTTCGAACTCAGCTCCCAAAATATGAAACCCAGCAGGCAGACCCCCGAGGTGATTATGGCTCCCAACACCCACGTGGAAGAAAACCAGTCGGCCCGCTCACCCCGGTCGAGAACAAGTTGGAGCGCTCCCAAACTGATGGCCATCAGGATAAAACCAACGTAATCGATTGATTTTGCGGACTGTCGCCTGAGATATGGAGGGTCTTCTATGATCAGCATAGTCATCAAAATGGCAATCAGGCAGACCGGCAAATTAATATAAAAAACCCAGCGCCAGGAGTAGGTATCGGTAATCCAGCCGCCAAGTGTGGGGCCTACTACGGGGGCAACGATGACACCGACGGCGTATGCCGCCATGGCCTCCCCCCTTTTTGAGCGGGGGAAGCTCTCGAGAAGTATAGCCTGAACGTTCGGAAGTAACGCGCCCCCGCTTGCGCCCTGAATTATACGGAATATTATAGCCATATCGAGACTGATGGCGGCGCCGCATCCGAAAGATGAAACGGTGAACAATATCATGCCGATGATAAGGAGCCGTCGGCGTCCAATCACCTGTGTGAGCCAGCCGGAGATGGGCAACACGATGACGTTTGCGACCAGATAGCAGGTGAGGATCCAGGTAGCTTCATCAGCGCCCGCCGAAAGACTTCCGGCAATATGTGGAAGTGCCACATTGGCGACAGAGGTGTCCAATACCACCATAAAAGCCGGCAGGACCATGGTGAACGCAATGAGCCAGGGGTTTACTTTCGGCCGCCATTCATCGGCGTTTGCCATGGCATAGCCTCCCTGCCGCCACCCGCGACCTCAATTTTCGAAATAGAGCTGAATTCCAGTGCATTGACTGTAACACGAAAAAAGCCTTGGTGTCAGTTCAGGAAGACTCGACAATATGAATCTGAACCGGATTTGCGGATTGGATATCCTCCCGAACAGGGTTTTGGCCCGGCTTCGAAATCCGCAAAACCATACGATCTCCAAATCGAATATGCAAGGAAATACAATTATGGTTTGAATCGACGGCCGGTGGCGCCTACCCCCGTCGCTGGTTCTCATACGGAGTTGCGTTCAAGACGGGATGTACCGGGAGGGCGGACCCTCACTATGTTTCGGGTCCCGCGCTTGACGCGGTAACCTCATGCGATGCGTCTAGTCCGGCGCCCGATCTTTTGTGAGGGCGCAGCCCTCCCCTGCGTAGGGCCTGGGTTTATCCCCAATGTCATTGACTTAAGAAGGAATCACATGTGGGGCAGGCTTTCCAGACTGCCGCCTATGGCGGGCTGGAAAGCCCGCCCCACAAAATCAATGGCCTTAAGTCAACAGCATTGGGGTTTATCCCAGCCCAATCATGAACGCATCTTGGTATCAATACTTATCTTTTAGACTCTGAAGAAGTCAACCTGCGATTCTGAAAACAGAACACGCCTGGAGTGGATGGTTTGGAAGAAGTTCTGCTGCACTGGATTTCACGATATGAGTATATAGGGATCTTTTCCCTGCTGATGTTTGGAATAATTGGAGCACCGATACCGGATGAAGCGCTGCTGGCGTTCTCCGGCTATCTGGTCTTCAAGGGACAACTAAGTATGGTCCCAACCATAGCATCAGCATTTCTCGGCAGCATCTGCGGGATCTCGATCTCTTACTGGATTGGGCGCAGTGGAGGCTTGTTCATAATCCGCAGGTACGGCCATAGAGTTCACATTACTCCGGAAAGAATCGAAAGAATTAGTCATTGGCTGGAACGGTTCGGGAAGTGGGGGCTGGTCATCGGATATTTTATACCGGGCGTAAGGCACCTGACCGCTCTGGTAGCTGGAACATCCCGACTCAAGTATCCCATCTTTGCCGCTTTTGCCTACTCAGGAGGATTGTTCTGGTCCACAACATTTGTTGTATTGGGTTTCTTTCTCGAAAAGGGATGGCTTGAATCATCCTCTGCGGTGCGCCGGATAACTCTGATTACATCCACCGCAATCGCCTCTGTATTGCTTGTATACTATTTTTCAAACCGAAAAACCAATTAGTGATCCGTATCGAGGTTGAAATAAACTTGAAGGCCGCGCCAATCGACGATTTACGTGCCGGCATCCTGAAGGTTCAGCACCTGTCTCACTCTCAGCGCAAAATCGCTTATCGCGAAAGGTTTCTGAATAAAATTTATTCCTTCTTCCAAAATACCATGATGGCTTATCACGTCTGTCGTGTAGCCAGACATATAGAGGCACTTGAGACCCGGTCTAAATGCTCGAATTTTTCCCAGCAGTTCCCGGCCGTTCATCTCCGGCATCACCACATCCGTGATCAGAAGGTTGACAGGCCATGGATACTCCTCGACGAGACGCAGGGCATTTAATGGAGTCTGCGCCGCAAGCACCTTATAACCCAATTTCTGGAGCATAATACTGCTGATGTTCAGCATCGCTTCATTATCTTCGACCAGAACGATGGTTTCCGTGCCCATCGGATGCTCGGCGGCCGGTCTCCCGGATTGTGGCTGCAGCGATTCGGGTTCGAACCGGGGCAGGTATATCTTGAATGTCGCTCCTTTTCCGGGCTGGCTTTCAGCGTATATAAAACCGTCGTTTTGTTTAACAATGCCGTAAATAGTGGACAAGCCCAGCCCCGTTCCCTTACCCACTTCCTTCGTCGTAAAAAAAGGCTCGAAAATCTTTTCGCGGACTTCCTCGCTCATGCCCGATCCTGAATCGCTTACCGTCAGCAGCACGTAATCTCCCGGAACGAACTCAGGTTTGTCTGCCCTGATGGCATCGTCGATCGAAACGTTGTCGGTGCTCATCATGATGTTGCCCGCGCCTGAGATGGCGTCCCTGGCGTTGACCGCAAGATTGGCCAGAATCTGGTCGACCTGGGACCGATCGATTTTGATTTTCCAAAGATCGCGCCCCGGCATCCACGACAGGTTGATATCCTCTCGAATGAGCCGCCACAGCATCTTAAGCATGCCCGAGATCGTGTCGTTTAAATCCAGTATCTCGGGAGCGATGGTTTGCTTTCGGGCGAAGGCCAGCAGTTTTCGGACAAGCTCAGCCGAGTGCAGGCCGGCTTTGAGGACTTCTTCAATGTTTTGCCTCATCCCGTCAACGGAAATGCACGGATCCAATGCCATTTCCGCGCGGCCTATAATCACGCTCAGCATATTATTGAAATCGTGCGCCACTCCGCCGGCCAGACGCCCCACCGACTCCATCTTCTGGGCGTGAAACAACTGCGTCTCGAGTTTCTCTTTTTCCTCCTCTGCTTTCTTGAGGTCGGTGATGTCGCGACTTATCACCAGGAGCACATCTTCCTGATTGATCCGAAAAAGGCGGGAGGATATGAGACCGGTCAGGATTCTCCCATCCTTTCCCCGGAATTTGGCCTCCATGTTTTCCACAAATCCGGCGCTCCTGATCCCTGCCAAAAGACGTTCCCTGTCCGCCGGGTCATGCCAGATATTCAGCTCGGAAGAAGTCTTCCCAACCATATCCTCAGCCGTATAACCCGTTATTTGCTCGTAGCTGTCGCTCACGTCAATATATTTCCCATCGGATGCTCGAGTGAGGGATATCGTGTCGGGACAGGTTCGAAAAGCCATCCGGAATTTTTCCTCACTTTCCCTTAACGTCCCCTGTGCAAGCTTTCGCTCGCTAATTTCCCTGGATAGCTTGTCGTTTATCCTTTGCACCTCTTCAAGAAGCTTCAGTTTTTCGAACCCTAAACCGATAGCCGTGGCTAAGAACCTGCCGTTTTTGAATGAAAAGCTGATAAAGGTCAACAAGCAAAGGATTATCAGGAAGCCCAGGGCATAACCGAATTCTCCCCCTTCCATGCCGCAACGGATGGCATATGCCAGCATTGCCGGTCCCATCCATAACATTGTACCTAATCGGAAGGAACAAAGGGTTACCGTGCTGCCTGCCGATAGGGTGGCTATAACAAGGGCGAAAAGAGATATAAGCCCCGGATTGCCGGTCGGGAAGATAATAAAAGCCGAACTCCCCCAGACTATCCCGGAGACAAGGATCAAGAGGAGGTATATATTCCTCCAGTGCTTTCCGGCAAATTGTCCCTCCCGTACTTTGCGAAACCTGATGTGAAGCGCGATCATTCCGACGCCGACCAACAGAATCATCAGAACCCATGTAATGATATTGATGTGGGGGACTATGTTTCGCGCAAGGTAGGCAAGAGCAAGAACCACGATGAAACAGGCCCACTGTATAGTCGGAACCTGCTGCATTGCCAGACGGACTTGCTCACGCAAGATCTCTTGCTCGTAGTCTTCACTCATTTTTGCCCCACCTTAAATTCCGGCGCGCAGGCAGCGGCAAGATCGATCACGACTGCGATCAACCTGGACAACCCGCAAACTTGACCCCAAACATACCCCAAAGAGCTGTTCGGAATCAAATCACGCCCGAATAAGCACGTGAAATGGCAATAATTAACAAGTGATACGGTATTTCGATCAAAAACTTAAATGGAATGACTGTTGGATCGATCCGGTTACTTCAAAGATTCCGTTTGCTTAATCTAAGACACACAAAAATTGCCGTGTCCAATGATGGTAGTCTGAAGAAGTGTACATATACTCGTGACACAAAATCAAGACGGCCAGGCGGGATCCAGAAGGATCTTCACATGGTTGGCAATAAGCTCCGGCAAACGAGCCAGGCAATAGCCCCCTTCCAGTATGGAAATGACACGCCCTCCCGCATAACTATCGGCGATCTCCATAATCTTGTGCATGATCCATGAAAACCCTTCAGTTGAAAGAGTCATGTCCGCCATGTCATCGTCCCTGTGCGCATCGAAACCCGCTGAGACGAGCAGGAATTGCGGCTTGAATTTGTGGAAGCCTCGTATCATCACCCTTTCGATGCAATCCATGTACTCATTGTCACCCCCGCCGGGGACCATGGGCGAGTTGAGGGTATAGCCAAGGCCCTCATCGTAGCCGTTCTCGAACTCCCTGCCCGTTCCGGGAAAACTGAAGGATGGATGCTCGTGGATGGAGTAGAAGAAGACGGCGGGATCGGTTTCAAAGACATGTTGGGTACCGTTGCCGTGGTGAACATCAAAATCGATGATGCCGATGCGCTCGATGCCCCATTCCATCTGGAGGTATCGCGCGGCTATTGCGATGTTGTTGAAGTAACAGAACCCGAGGGCCTTATTGGGTTCCGCATGGTGCCCGGGCGGCCTCACTGCGCAGAAGGCGTTGTCGATCTCACCTTCCATGAGCGCCTTCGCGGCGTTCAGAATACCGCCCACCGCAAGAAGGGCTATGTCGTAGCTATCCTTGCAGATCTTGTTGTCAGGATGCTCGAATTCGTCCATCTCGAACATGCAGGCTTCCTCGAACCGCATGATGTACTTCGGGGAATGGACGGTTTCGATCCACTTCACTTTTACGGGGCTGGCTTTTAGCTGGATCAGGTGGGGCAGGAGCCCGGCCTCCTCGACTCCCCTATAGGCCGCAAGGAGCCGATCGGCGGTTTCAGGGTGCTCAGGACCCGTGTAATGCATCAGGAAACGCTCGTCGTAAAGAAAACCGGTCCTTCTCAATGATTCGATCCTCTTCGTTGATGGCCGCAGGCTATTAGCGAATTTTTTTCACGATAATGATATCCTTGACCTGCGGTTGCGGCAAGTGGCTCATCTTCCGGGTTGCCCATATGGAGCAGTATCCGATGCGCAAGCATAGTTCGTTTCCGAATCGGACCCGTCGCACGGGCAGCCGACTTCGCCGCTGCCAGAGCCTGCCCCGGACCTGATCCGGGGGCGGCGGTTAAAGTTATGGCCGGCGGTCCCACGTCCGAGTTCAGCGCGGTGCAGATTCCGGCTCATCGAATCTCAGGCTTAACAGCACCTCTTCATCGGCAACGGACCTGACCTTGTATGGCAAGGTCCTGAAGAGTTTGATCATCCTGTGGTTTTCAGAGGATACGACAGCAAAAAGGCCCGCTATTCCGTTTTCTCTGGCAGCCTCAGCAAGTTTCGCGATGAGCGCTCTTCCGAGTCCTCGTCCCTGCCAGCTCTTGCTCACGGTTATGGCGACTTCCGCCATGTTCTTTGCCTCCGCCAGGTGATACTCCCCAATCCCGACGGCTTTCTCGAAGCCCAGTTCGCCCACAACAGCCACCACCGTAAAGCTCTTGACGTAGTCGGTCCGGGAGATATCTTCCACGTCGGTTTGCGAAAAGCTCAATCTGGTCCCGAAAAACCTTGAAAGCACATCCTCGCTGTCCAGATCGTAGAAGTGCTCCTGAAGCAACCTTTCATCCACCGGTTTGGTCGGCCTCAGGGTGACCGTATGTCCTTTAATGTCGATGGTTTCCTCGAGCCTTACCGGGTATACGCCGTGGATGGATTCTTTCAACGTGCGCTCGGGGCCCAGCAGGCCCATCTTTTTTGCCTCGAAGAAAAGCTCTTCGCGAAAATCGGGATGGGCGATGCTGATCAGGGCCAGCGCCCTCTCTTGGTAGCTCTTCCCAAACAGGTTCACTGCGCCGTACTCAGTTACAATGTATTGGACTTCTCCTCTTGGAACAACCACGGCGCAATCGCCCAGCGTCGGAACAATCCGGCTCGTCTTGCCGTCCGGCGTCGTCGAAGTCAGCATGAGGATGGACTTGCCGTCCTCGCGAAGTGATGCCCCTTTGATGAAATCGAGTATGCCCGTCAGTCCGGAATAGTAATTAAAAGGAAGGGCATCCGCCGCCACCTGGCCTGTAAGGTCCATGGCCATCGCCACGTTCATGCAGACCATCTTGTTGTGACTGGCTATGATGCGGGGGTCGTTTACGTAATCGGACGGGTGAAACTCCACCGAGGGATTGTAGTGCAGGAACTCGTAGAGCTCACGCGTCCCGATGGCGATGCTTGCAACCAGCTTCCCCTCGTTGAATCCCTTCTTGCGATTGGTGATAACGCCCCTCGCCACAAGGTGCATCATGTCGTTTGTCAGAAATTGAGAATGGACGCCCAAGTCGTTTTTATGGGCAAGAGCGAGCAGGGTCGCTCGTGACGTTGTGCCAAGACTTATCTGGATTGTAGATCCGTCGTCAATCAGATTTGCTATGTGCCGCCCGATGACGTCTGCCGGCTCGGATTCCGGGAGCGCTTCAATGGTGAGAAGGTCCTCGTCGTGCTCCACGATGACGTCGACATCGTTTACATGTATAAAACCTTGTCCGAGCACCCACGGCATCTTTGAATTCACCTGAGCAATCACGAGGTCGGCCGAAAGAGCAGCAGACAAGGTCACGTCTACTGAGACCCCCAGGCTCATCCATCCGAAATCGTCCGGGGGGGTGACCTGAATGAGAGCAACATGCAAAGGGAGCCTTCTGCTCTTGAACAGGCGAGGCACCAGGGACAGATTGATGGGAGTGAGGAAACGCATGCTCTTGGACAGTTCTTTGGACATTACCGATCCAAGATAAAAGGACCGTATGTTTATGGCCTGACTCAGAGTTTTGTTTGCTATTGAAGTGAGAGGAACGCTCTCCAGGGAGAGGAGACGGACTACTTCGACATCGGAAAATGACGCGGCCGCATCGAACAAGCCCCGCACCAGGCACTGCGGTTCACCGCAGGCAGAGCCGATAAAGACCCTTTGACCCGGTTTGATTAAACGTATTGCCTTCTCAACAGTGCGGATCTTTTCGACATAGTCGTCTGCCCAGTAGCTTGTATGTGCCATAGCATATCCTCACTGTAGACGGTTTCAACGCAGATTGCTTCACCGTCATAATCGGGTATCATGCTCCAACTGCTGGAGCCGGACCAGTTCTCTGCCGATTACGAGGAGTTGAATCTCCGATGTTCCTTCATAGATACGCGGCGCTCTCACCGCCCGATAGATATGTTCTATTCTCGACCCTTTTTGCAAACCGGCGCCTCCGAAAATCTGAAGGCATTGATCTACAACTTTCTGCGCAATTTCAGTGGCGAAGTACTTCGCCGCCGAGGCTTCCAGGGTGGTCTTTTCCTGAGCCTGATCAGCCAGCCAGGCCGCCCTGTATATCAGCAACGAGGCGGCATCCAGGTTAACCTTCATCTCGGCAAGCTTAAACTGGGTCACCTGAAAATCTATCAGCTTCCTCCCGAACATATCCCGGTTTTTGGCGAATTCCAGTGCAAGAGACAGGGCGCGCCGGCTCATGCCCAAAACGAAAGCCCCGACCGTCGGCCGGTAAATGTCAAGATTGCTCAGCGCAATTCGCATTCCCTGGCCCTCTTCTCCCAGCAGGTTTGCCCCGGGGACGCGGGTATCTTCAAAAATCATCTCACCGATATCGCCTTCAAAGACCAATTTCTCCTGCTTATGCTTATATGAAGATTCTTCGCGATCGACAATGAATGCCGATATGCCCTTGCTTCCAGCCTGGGGATCGGTCTTGGCAAATACCACCGAAACGTCCGTGTGCCCCGGCTTAGACATGTAGCACTTCACGCCGTTCAGGATATATTGATCGCCATTCCTTCGGGCGGTGGTTTTGATGCCCCCCACGTCAGACCCTGAACTGCTTTCCGTCAGGGCGAAATTAGCAATCCTTTTCCCGGTCAAAAGAGGTGGGAGGAACTTCGATTTTTGCTCGTGATTACCGAAGAGAACGATGGGATTACTCCCCAGCCCCTGCATTATGAACAGTTCGTCCAGACAGGTGCAGATCTTGCCGAATTCTTCGCGCAGAATGCACAGATTGACTGAGGATACGCCCTTCCCCCCGTATTCCACTGGAATCACAAACGCATAAAAGCCGGCTTCGGCAACGCGCTTGATCATCTCAGCGGGAAACTCGTACGACGCGTCCGCTTCATCCGCAACCGGCCCGATCTCTTTTTCGGCAAATTCTCTGGCTGCCTTCCTCAGTTGAATCTGCTCCTGCGTAAATCTGAAATCCACTTCTCTCCCCCTCGCGTGCTGTCTCAGAGCAGCCGCCCCATTTCGAAAAAGTCCGTGAGTAATCTTCTAAACGCTGTCAAAGCACTTCAATTGTCCTATATCCGGATCAAACACGCAAGCGATAAGCCTCGGCAACAAGCCCCTGTGAGACCGTTAAGAGAAATCTTTTCACCCCATGATCCAAGAGTTGCCCGATTGTATTCAAAATGCCTCTTCCCTCTTACCGGTGTTTACGTTATTGAGAGCTGAATCGGAAGGTTGGAGGCAGCAATAATGGTCTGGAACGTCATCTGCAGACTACTTGCGACGGCCGTTCATCCGAGAATTCTCAGTGTTCCCTGGTGGAGGATATACCCGGATTGAAACGTAAATTGATGCACCTTGAAATTATCATAATAGCTGTTTTTACGGTCATTCTTTTGGCCCCCCGTGCTTACGGGACAGATGCAGATGCTATCCTCGGCTTGTGGAATTTGATGAATCGGGAAGCGCAGTTCGAAATCTATAAATGTGGCGCGGAATACTGCGGCAAGATATCGTACCTGAGAGAACCCGACTGCCCGTGCGAAGAGAAGGATGGCCTCGCTGGGCATCCCAAGATGGACCTCCACAATCCCGACCCGGCGCTCAGGGGGCGTACTCTGCTGGGTTTGCCGCTTCTGGAAGGGTTCCGTTACACCGGCGATCATACTTGGGACGGAGGAAGAATTTATAATCCTGAGGATGGCCGAAAATACAGGTGCAAGCTTTGGCTCGATGGAGAGAATCAACTGAAAGTGAGAGGTTATATCGGATTTTCCCTGCTGGGCAAAACGGAGACCTGGATCAGGTAAACGGTAAACCTTAACGCAGCTCCCTATCAGACGGAGGTTTCGCCGGCGGACTCGCTCGATGCTTTCAGTAAAGAATCACTCCTTTTCACCTCTTTGTTGATTTCATGAATTAGATTCTCGACATCGTATTCCACGTCAGGAAGACATATCGCCCCGCTTGTGTCCCTGTCTACCTTGGTGATCCCCGGATTTCGCTCTTCCAACCCTTCGAGGATGGTATTCTGGCGTTTGACGGTTGCCAAAAGGCTCCGGCTCCTCCTGGAGAGTTCCCTATGCTGAAGAGCTTGTTTTATGGTGACGCCGAGTTCCTGTCCGCTGCAGGGCTTCACAAGGAACCTGTATATATGACCATTGTTTATGGCGCGCAGCGCGGTGTTCAGGTTAGGGTGCCCTGTCAGCATGATTCTTATCGTCTCGGGATACTCAGCGCAAACTATACCCAGAAGATCGGAACCCAACATGCCGGGCATGATTTCATCTGAAACGACGACATCAATCTTTTCATGTGACAGAATATCCAGTGCCTCCTGAGCCGAGAAGGCCGCGTGTATTTCAAAGGATTCTTTATGAAGTGCGCGTTTGAGCGCCTCGATGACCTGACGTTCATCATCAACCAGAAGTACTGCGCAAGGCATGATTTGCTCCTTGATGTCCTGCGATATCGATAGCCCCGCTAACCACAACGATTCCAAGATGCGGGACCTTGTGTAAGTTAACATTAAATCGGCGAAAATCATGTTTACTTGACGGTAAATGGGTTCACGCGGACCGCGTGGTATCCGTCCGGAAACCCCGGATGGATACCGGACTAGGATGTAACATGGAATATAGTCTTCCCATTTTCCGGTTGCCCCAAAACATCTCCTCTCTTTTCCAGATATCGCAGATGCGCAATCGCTTCGCCGGTGGCAAACCATTTTTGTGCAATGGGAAATTCGTCCCAGGATGAACAATCGATATCCCAGGTCATTTGAGATGCCGTCTGGTAGGCGGTCAGGGACTGTTTTCGGAGGATCGAAAGAATCTCGCCAAGTCGATTTTCATGGTGTTTCTTCAATTCAGCTATTCTTGCTTCGGGATTTCCCAAAAGCCTGCGATGGCCCGGCAAGACACGGTCGATTTCGAGCTTGTTTACTTTATCGAGGCTTTCCAGATAATTTTGAAGAGGATTGTCCTTGTCACTCCAGCACTGGATATTGGGGGTAATGTCGATCAGTATGTGATCGCCGGCGACCAGAGTTTTCTTGTCGGCCTCATAGAGGCAGGTGTGACCCATACTGTGCCCGGGGGTGGAAACGCACTTAAACCGATAAGACCCGACAAAAATCTCATCACCATCCTGAAGTATGCTCATCTCAGGCACCCAGGAGGAGCCGTATTTAAACCCGGGATGAGATTCAAGCGCCGAACGCAGCTCGTTTTCCGGAAACCCGTTTTTTGCCGCATAGGCAACCATGGGGTCCCATCCTTGCCAGGATTCGATAATTTCCGCTTCCGGCCGGTTAAAAAATGCCCTGCTCTCAGGAGTCATGAGCTTGGGCATCAGGCTAAAGTGGTCGGCGTGTAGATGTGTAATGAAAAAATCGGTCTTTGCCAGGTCGATGCCGAGTTGCCGCAGACCGGACTGCATCGCATCCAGACATTCTTTGCGGTTCAAACCGGTATCGATGATGAGATTTCTCTCGGAAGATCGAATCACGTAAGAATTGAGAAATTTAAGAGGACTATTCGGCAATGGAATTTCAACACGGAACACGTCAGGCAGCAACTCTTCTATCATTCCCTCTCCCTTCTTGCATTTTGAGTGGTTTCGGTTCAAAGCCGGAACATTACTCCAAAACGCCGCGCAAGTCAGAAATTTTTCTATTTTATCTCTCTTCGTTTCGTTCGTGGTGAAACAGGGGCATTGGGGCCAAAAAGACACCTGGAAAGACTTTTCCACCACGAAGGACCCGAAGAATACGACTTCAAAAGCCGTAATGGGGCAGGGGTCCCCTGTTCGGTTTTGATGCCGGCGCGCGGACTGTCACTCATCCGCACATAAAAAGGGCCGTGCCGGGCTGCGGTCAGAAAACAGAAACGAAGAACGTCGGAAGGGGCAACAAGCGGGACAGCAGGCCACAAAAAAGGGTTTGCCGTGAAAGGCGGCGCGGAACGGTAGGGCAGGAAACAGGATCGAGAGCATGGGAATAAGAGGGCAGGGGGCATGACCAGGGCGCGCCGGTAAACGGGAGCTGAAGGTATTGCGTCAGTGCGAACGGGCTTGACAAGAAGGGGGTGTTTGAGCAACAAAAGACTTGCTATTGGACTGTTGACGTATAACGTATAATGCGGTAGGATGTGAAATGATTATAAGTTTCCGCGACAAGCGGACCCGCATGTTCTTCGAAGGCGAACGGGTTAAAGCTTTTCACGGGATCGAGCGGCAAGCGATGCTGCGGCTCGACCGGTTAGATGCGGCCGACCGCCTGATGGCATTGAATACGCCAGGCACAAGGGCCAGTACAGCATCCGCGTCAACGATCGCTGGCGGATTTGCTTTGAATGGCCGGAGGATTCACCGGGACCGCTCAGTGTGGAAATTGTAGATTATCATTAGGAGGTGTAACATGGCGCGAATTCTCATCCATCCAGGAGAGCACCTGGCCGACGAACTGAAGGCGCTCGACATGAGCGCGAATGAGCTCGCGAAAGACTTGGGCGTGCCGACGAACCGGCTGACGCAGATCATGGCCGGCAAGCGCGGGATTACCGGCGACACGGCTTTGCGTCTCGGGAAGTGGTTCGGCACGGGGCCGGATATCTGGATGAACCTGCAAAAGAACTACGAGCTGCGGCTTGCGGCGCAGGAAATAGGCGATGCGCTGAAAAGGATCCCCGAGCATCACGGCAAGGCAAAGGCAGGCAATGAGCTGCATGCGTAGCATCGGAATTTGTCAACGGATGTGAAGGGTAGCTGGAAGGAAAGAAATTGGCTAAAGAGTTAGGAATGTCCATACCTGACTATCAGTCGCTCATGCTCCCCGTCCTTGTAGCTTCTTCCGAAGGAGAGGTCCGCATTAGCCAAGTCGTCGAGCAGCTCGCCGATCAGCTTGGCCTGAGTGCTGAGGAACGCAGCGAATTGCTCCCCTCCGGCAAACAAACGGTTTTCAGAGAACGATGAGGGGTCTTAAAATAGGAAAAACCAAATCCACGGGGCAGGCAACGCGAAACGCGAGGACTGAGAGCCTGCCTCGGAAGGTCTAGCCAACCACAGTGAAGTGAGTCTTTGGAGGTCTGGTGAACGACCAAATCACCTACCCGGACAATGACCAGGCGAATTATGCGTACGACGGCGCCGGAAATATGATCTCGGTATCGAACAGCGCCTCGGTCCCCTATGCGGCTTTTTCCGGGTACAACGCGCTGGGGCAGGTGGGGACGATCGCCTACCATAACGGGGTGACCACCACCATAACTTATAATGCGGCCACCAACCGGCTCAATGAACTGAGCAGTACCGCCAATGGGACGCTGGTCCAGGATTTTGTTTACAAATACGACTATAACGCCAATATCACGTCCATCGGCGATAATGTGGGTCAAAACAGCCGGTCATTTACCTGCAACTGGCTGAACACGACGACTGGGCCTTACGGCTCCCAAATCTATAATATCGATGCGACCGGAAACGTAGGAAACCCCGATGACAGCTCAAAAACCCTTGGCATTGCCCTCCAAACCTCGTGCAATGACCGCACTCTCCAGAGACGAAGGATTCCCGTACTGCATGCTCGACGCTCTGGTCCCATCTCAAATTGAGATAATACTTCATATTATTCTTGAGTATGCACCCTTAAATGAAGTACAATATTGAGGGCAGCGAAACAGCGTTTGTCCCGGAAATGTGCTGGACAAAAACAGTCCGAAAAAATTCCCATGGTGTTTCCAAGATGTTTCCATAAAAGACAGAAAGACGAGCAATGACAGCCCCTTATGGATGGAAACAGCCCACCGGTATTCAACAATGTTTCCATAAATGTTTCCATCGCGGGTGAACATGAAACCTTGACAGCTCACACTTTTCAACTGGAACGATGGCAACATTTCAATAATGTTTCCAAATATTTCCATGGCAATGAAAAAGATGAACGATTACTTACCGTTACGATAAAATCAGGGTGGAAACACTAAACCACAAGAAGGGCTCATTTTCTTCGCGCCCTTGCGCTTTAGCCGGGGAAACTTTTGGTAAGAGAAGCTCAAGCATCCCCAAAACCGGGTAAACCATCTGTTTCAAATAGCCATTTAAGCAAAACCATTCTAATATGAGGGGATTAACCCCCGGAAAAACTTTGATAGAGATGGAGGCTGCCGTGACTTGGGGCCTGAAAATTGAGCAGAAGGAACTGGTTGAGCTTCGAGAGCGAGCCGAAAGGTTCCAGAGTATTTTCGAAAACTCGACGCTGGGCATCTTTCAATCTTCGTTGGAGGGGCGCTTTGTGATGGTCAACCCGGCATTTGCCCGCATACTGGGCTATGACGATCCCCAGGACCTCGAGAAATCGATTCAGAATATCGAACAGCAATTTTACCATACGCCCGGCCGGCGGTCCGAAATACTTGCCGCTATGGAGGGAAGGGAGGGTCTGTCCAAGTTCGAAACCGGGCTCAGCCGCAAGGACGGCAGTCTGATTACTTGCTCGATGAGTATTCGGGCAATCGTTGACGGCAACGGGCGGATCACGCACCTAAACGGCTTTATAGAAGATGTCACCGAGGCCAGGCGTAAAGAAAAGGAGCTACGGGAACGTTCCGATGAACTGACGGTTGAAAACCTGCGACTCCGCTCCGATTTCAAAGATCGGTACCGCTTCGGGAAGATCATAGGAAAAAGTGCGTCAATGCAGGAGGTCTATGAAAACATTATTAAGGCCGCCGAGTCTGATGCCGCTGTCACGCTGTACGGCGAATCAGGCACCGGAAAGGAAGTGGTGGCGCGGTCGATTCACGAATTCAGCAAACGGGCAGGCAGGGAGTTTGTTACAGTAAATTGCGGGGCAATTCCGGAAAACCTGCTGGAAAGGGAATTCTTCGGCCACAGAAAAGGAGCGTTTACCGGCGCGGCTGCCGATTCCTCGGGCTTGCTGGATCGAGCCCACGGGGGAACCTTGTTTTTGGACGAGATAGGCGAACTTCGACTGGATATGCAGGTGAAGCTGCTAAGAGCTATTGACGGCGGCACTTATTTTCCAGTGGGCGACAGTAAATCCCGAAAGTCCGACTTTCGCCTCATTTCCGCGACTCACCGCAACCTGCGCGACATGGTCAAAAGCGGCCAGATGAGGGAAGATTTCTTTTTCAGAATCGATATTGTTCCTATCGATCTGCCCCCGCTCAGGGAGCGGCGCGAGGATATCCCTCTTCTTGTGGATCATTACCTGGGCGAGTTCACCGGGGCCGAGAGCCCTTCCACTCTTCCCGGCTGGGTTTTGGAGTCACTGTATAAATACGATTACCCCGGCAACGTGCGTGAACTCCAAAATATCCTCCGGCGCTACCTGGCGATCAAGAAGCTCGATTTTATCGGCCGCGATCAAGCGGCCGCAAATGAGCCCGAACAGGGAGGGAGCCTTGCGGAAAGGCTCAAGGTCCACGAAAAGGAAATAATAGAGAGCTCCCTGATGCGGAACCGGTGGCACCGGGGACGCACGGCTGCATCTCTTGGGATTGACCGCAAGAGCCTCTACACGAGGATGAAGGAATACGGGTTGGATTTGCCTAAAGTGGGGAAAAATGGCACAAACAATATTACATGAGTTATTTCAAATTCTTAGCTGGAACATGCAATACATTGCGGGCTGCTTTTCCACAAGTCCCTGTGATCACGCCTGATCGTCCTCCGAAAAACAGCATAATTTTCAACTACTTATCGGCATAATGGCTTCAGGCACGAGAAATGCTCCTAACCTGTGCGAGCCAGGAGCAATTCACTTTCGAAGGGGGAGCCATATGGAAACTCGTGAACGCCTGGAGATAAGGCTATGGGTCCAAAAAGCAATCGCAGTTTATGAACGTGCGGGCGAAGACGAGATCCTCAGGCAAATCGCTAATCCTCAAAGCCAGTTCATCCAGGATAAACGCTACATTTTCGCGCTCGATATCGAGGGAAAGCTCCTGGCTCACCCCTTTTCAAAACCTTTTGTCGGCATGAACCTGCTCGAGCTCAAGGATTGCGACGGCAGGACATTCGTCCGAAAAATGGTCTCCACTGCCAGAACCAGGGGATACGGGTTTGCCGATTATAAGGTGCAGCCCCCCGATTCGAAAGAAGGGTTTCAGAAAACGGTTTTTTTCGAACGAATCGGCGAGATAGTCCTTTGCGGCGGGTTTTGCAGGCAAACCATTCCCCTCGGAGAAATCTGAACATCTCAGTGAAAGGACATCTTGAATGGAAGGCCGGTTGCTCACAGAAATGTCAAGGTCATTGCTTTGCTCCCCCTTCCCTTTGAATTCAATGAATTTTCTTCAGTTCTTCGTGTCTTCTTAGTGCACTTCGTGACCATAGGTGTGATCTAAACACTGGAGGGCCGAGACTCTGGATGCGGTCGCGGCCGGGCCGTTTCCGTTCGTGCCTGTTCGCGTTTGGCCTTTTTCTGACATCAGTTTTATTTTATGATAAACAACGAAAATCACCGGTGCGATTTCTCTATCCCGAGAGAACTGACGGATAAAGCTGCAAAATCTTACCGGCTGCAAATTCGGGTCAATAAGCCGGTCATCGTTTCTCGAATGTGACGTTAACCAGGAAACGGCAGGGGACGTTATTGTACCCCGGTTCGGAGCAAAGGACTGCTGGAAAGGTTGGCGGGAGCCACCTCAAGTTTTTGCGGGGCCTGTGACGGTCCTGCATTGATCGGGAGTGAATCATGATTCGGGTCGCGTTTGTGAAGACAACTGAGAGATCTCGGGGTGTGACGGCTTCAATGGCCGGTTTGGGAATCAATCCGGTCAAGGGCAAAGACGTTTTGATCAAGCCCAACTTCAATACGGCTGACCGGTGCCCCGGTTCTACGCACAACGATACATTAGTTGCTCTCGTAGGTGAGCTTTGGAAGATGGGCGCAAAATCCATCAGCTTGGGTGAGCGCAGCTATCCTCCCACAATCCAGGTAATGGGGGAAAAAGGGATCATCCCGCTGATGAAGGAACGTGACGTTCGGATCGTAAACTTCGATGACCTTGACAGAGCCGACTGGATCGAGTTTAGACCCAAAGACAGTCACTGGCCTGACGGATTTCGCATTGCCAGACCTGTTCTGGAAACCGAATGCCTGGTATCGACATGTTGTTTGAAAACTCACCAGTACGGCGGTGTTTTCAGCATGTCTTTAAAACTTCACGTCGGGGTTGTTCCGACGTCCCGGCATGGATTCAATTACATGGGGCAACTTCACGGCTCTGCGGATCAGCGCAAAATGATTGCCGAGATCAACGCTCCATTCGAACCGAAAATCGTCGTCCTGGATGGAATTGATGCTTTCGTGGACGGTGGCCCTATGACCGGGAAACCAGCCAGAGGAGATGTGTTCCTGGCATCAACCGACCGGGTGGCGATCGATGCGGCCGGAGTGGCGATACTCAAGGCGCTCGGCAGTAATCGGGAGATCACGAACCGGGGGATATTCGACCAGGAGCAGATCTCGCGGGCCGTCGAGCTTAATTTGGGGGCCAAGTCGCCTGCGGAGATCGATCTATTCCCGGCTGACGATGAAAGCCGGGAATACTGTGCAACCGTTCGCAAAGTATTAAAATAGTAGTCATTCACAGTCTTCAGTGGTCAGGAAAGGCGTTTCTCTGACGACTGTTCTTGAAAATAGTCTATATATTGATTGCGGGCGCTCTTTTTGTCAAATTTCCCGACGCTGGTTTTCGGGATCTCGTCAACAAAAATGATTTCCGGAAGCTGCCATTTGGCAAACTTCCCTCGGATACTGTTCAGTAAGTCATCTATGGCGACTTTTCCCTTGAAATCATCTCTCATGACCACCAGGGCCAGCGGCCTTTCCTCCCATTTAGGATGCGGCACTCCAATTACTGCAGCCTCAAAGACAGCTTGATGGCACATGATGGAGTTTTCCATATCTATCGAGGATATCCACTCTCCGCCGCTTTTAATAACGTCTTTTAAGCGGTCTGTAATTTTGACGTACCCGTTTTCATCGATCGTACCGGCATCCCCGCTTGCCCAGTAACCGTCAATGAAACACTCTTGAGAACGCGAGTCGTTGTAGTAGGAGGATGCTATCCAGGGGCCTCTCACCAGCAATTCGCCTACCGTTTGCCCGTCCGGAGGTACTTCCCTGCCATCGGCTCCAATGATTTTAATATCGAGCCCGGCAAGAGGCAGTCCCTGCTTCCTCTGGTTTTCCCATTCCTGTTCTTTTGACCATCCTGTCAGGGTCGGTTTGAAGTGGTTGATCATCACAAGGGGTGTAGTTTCCGTAGCCCCGTACGCATGCAGGACTTCCGCTCCGCCGAGTTCCCAATAACCTCTCAGCACCGATAAAGGTGGTTCCGTGGCCCCGCATATTATTCGAAGGCCGGTAAAGTCAGGTTTTGCGGGCAGTGTCCGGATGTATTCCAGCATCGGTATAAGCAGGGCAGGCGCTCCGCAACTAAAGGTGACCTTTTCGGAAACCATAAGGTCCACCAGTATGTTGGTAGTTTCCACGGTGAACCTTCCGGGAAAAACGAGCTTGGCGCCCACCATGGGTGCCACGAGCCACAATCCCCATCCCTGCGCATGGAACATGGGGACGCCTTGCAGGACGACATCCTTCAAATTCAAACCAACCATCATTGCGATGGCCATGGTATGCAAATAGATGCATCGATGGGAATAATATACGCCTTTTGGTTTTCCGGTTGTTCCTGAAGTGTAGCATGCGCTGTAGGCCGATCTTTCGTTGATCATCGGCCAGTCATAATGGGCATCTTCCTTCTTGATCAGCTCTTCGTAACTGTGTACAGGTTCCAAACCGGTCTTTATTTCATTCAGCCTTTTATCCGTCATTACTATATACTGTTCAATTGTATTGATTTGATCGGAAATCGGCTCAATCACAGGAGTTAGCGACTCATCTACGCAGATTACTTTAGCCTTACTGTGGTTGATTACGTGGACGAGATCGACTGGAGAGAGTCTCAGGTTCAATTGGAGAAATACTGCACCTATACCGGAAATTGCAAAATAGAGTTCGAAATGCCGGTAAGTATTCCATTCCATCACGCCAACGCGATCTCCAGGTTTTATACCTACGTTCTCTAGAGCTTTGGCCAGTTTACTTATTCTAGCATAAGCCAGTTGGTAGTTATATCTAAAATTACTTCCGTCTTTTACCCTTGAAACAATCTCCACGTCTGGAAATGTTCTTGCGGCGCTTCTCATGATTGAAATGGTATTTAACTGATAACTATCGCCAGATGTAGATGGAAATCCGTCAATTATTTGATAGCTCATACCAGTCTCCTTGGATGTTGTTGCAATTGATAATGATGCATCAACTGTACGCATAAATATAGGACGAATGTCCCAGGTCGGGGTTAGTCTGAGAAACCTCTGGAAAGCCGTATGCGCACGATTTAGGAGGAACGGGAGTCAGAATATCAGGGTAAGACTGGTCAGAAGTTGTGACGACAAAGATTATTATTTGAGAACAGTAAAGAATCTATTTGCAATTCAAGTAGCTATGAAAATAATCCCAACCCATGATATTCATCGATAATATAAAAAGTGTCACCAGTGTCAAGCAGAATTTTAATACCGATTTGCGTTCAACATAAGTCAATTTCTTGTGCCTCGTTGTCTAAGAAACGACTGGAAATCCATCCGGTTGGCGTTCCTCGCTCGATCCCTTGTCGAAGGCGCCCTTTGTGCCTTGATTTTTGGTTGTACCATCCTGAAAGCGAAAAGGTATTTAAGCGATATTAGAAAACTTGTCCCGTTTGAGAATCTATGTTAAATTCCGGCGCCACATCAGAGGTGCAGGTCCTCTGGAATTAGGGCTTTATTTCAAACACTCCCGCTTTAGATCGTGTCCATCCGGAACGCCCACCCCGGACGGAAACCACCTTTCAACTCAAGGAGAAAATCCAATGACAGACATCAAGGACTTGAGGTCCAGGAGCATGGACCCTGCGGTCCGTGAAATGATCGCAAAGGCGGCAAAGATGGAAGTCAAGACGGTTTGGGACCGCTACGAAGCAATGCAGCCCCAGTGCGGATTCGGCGATACCGGGCTGTGCTGCCGTCACTGCTTGCAGGGCCCGTGCCGGATCGATCCTTTTGGTGATGGGCCGACCCAGGGTATCTGCGGGGCCACGGCTGATACGATGGTGGCGCGCGGCCTCGACAGGGCCATTGCTGCCGGGACTGCCGCTCATTCCGGCCATGCCAAGCATCTGGCGCACACTCTGTTAAAAGTGGCCAAAGGACAGACAAAAAGCTATTCCGTCAAGGAGGCGGGAAAGCTGAAAGCCGTAGCTGCCCGGCTGGGTATTAAGGTTGACGGCCGGCCGGATAACGACATTGCACTGGATGTGGCCAAAGCGGCCCTGGCGGATTTTCATGAAAAGGAAACGCCTGTTCTATGGGCTGCTACCGTCGTCAACGAGCAGCGGGCAAAAGTTTTGACCGATCTCGGTCTGGTGCCGAAAGGGATCGACCATGAAATATCGGAAATAATGCACCGCACGCTCTACGGGGTGGATGCCGATCCTGTCAATCTGCTTTTGGGTGGAATGCGGTGCGCGGTCGCGGACCTTGCGGGATGTTACATGGGAACGGACCTTGCCGATATTCTGTTCGGAATTCCCACACCGAGGGCCACGGAAGCTAATTTGGGGACCCTCAAAGCCAATGCTGTGAACATCGCTCTTCACGGCCATAACCCTGTATTGTCGGACGTTCTTGTATGCAGGGCCGAGACGAAGAAAAAGGACGCGATGGCAGCCGGCGCCTCGGGCATCAACATCGTCGGCATATGCTGCACGGGCAATGAAATCATGATGCGTCACGGCATTCCCGCATGCACCCATTCGGTCAGCCAGGAAATGGCCATCCTCACCGGCGCCCTTGACGCCATGGTGGTGGACTACCAGTGCATCATGCCTTCGGTTTCTTCCGTGGCGGAGTGTTTCGGCACCACTCTCATCACCACTATGGACATTGGGAAGATCCCGGGCGCAACACATATCGAATTCACCAAAGAAGCGGCTGACGCCAAGGCGGACGAGATTTTCGATATCGCCATCGCTAACTTCACGCGCCGCAAGAATAAACCCGTTGATATTCCGAACGTCAAGACGCCCGTGATAGCGGGTTTTTCGGTGGAAGCCATTGTAGGCGCTCTATCGAAGCTGGACGCGAAGGAGCCTCTAAAACCCCTCGTGGATAACATCAAGGCCGGCAATATAAGGGGAGTGTGCCTTTTTGCCGGATGCAACAACGTAAAAGTTCCTCAGGATAACAACTTCATTGCCATGGCCCGAAAACTGCTCAAGGCGAATGTCCTGGTGGTCGCCACCGGCTGCGGCGCAGGGGCGCTGATGCGGCATGGGTTCATGGACCCCGCCAATACCGATGAGTTTTGCGGCGACGGGCTCAGGGCGGTTTTAAGGGCCATTGGAGAAGCCAATAATCTCGGTGGACCTCTGCCCCCGGTCCTGCACATGGGTTCGTGCGTTGACAATTCGCGGGCTGTTGCCCTGACTGTGGCCCTGGCCCAATATCTGGGAGTAGACACTGACAAGCTTCCGGTGGTGGCGTCCGCAGCCGAAGCTGTTTCCGAAAAGGCGGTCTCCATCGGCACATATGCCGTCGCGGCGGGTCTGCCGACGCATGTCGGGGTGATGCTGCCGGTCCTGGGCAGCCAACTGGTCACCCAGGTGCTGACGGAAAAGGTCAAGGGCTTGACCGGCGGCTACTTTATCGTGGACCTCGATCCGGAAACGGCGGCCGACAAACTTATTGCAGCCATCGACGAGCGCCGTGCCGGCCTGGGGCTCTAGTTGCTAAAGGGACCTTGAACTTTCCGTGACAGATAAAGGAGCTTACTGTGTCCGAGCCGAAAGAAATATTCGTTCGCCTGGATCGATGCATGGGGTGCCACTCGTGTGAACTGGCCTGTGCCGTCGAGCACTCCGGGAGCCGTTCTCTGTATGGGGCCATCGCCGAGAAGCCGCGCCCGAAGCATCGCGTGTACGTGGAGTCTGTATCCGCGTCGAAGCCTGTGCCTATAGTTTGTCGCCACTGTGAGGATGCGCCGTGCATGCATGCATGTATCGCCGGCGCAATACGGCGTACGGAAGAGGGCGTCGTGATGACCCGCAGTGATAAGTGCATCGGATGTTGGACCTGCGTGATGGTCTGCCCTTACGGGGTCATCGGAAGGCAGATGGAAGAGCACAAGGCGTATCGGTGCGACCGCTGTCCCGACCGCGCCGTGCCGGCCTGTGTTCAGGCCTGTCCGACCAGGGCACTGGTTTATTCGAGCGTAAAAGACTTTTCCAGTGAAGCCCGTCGAAATGCCTCGGCCGGAATGGTCGGTGGGCAGGGGGGATAAAAATGTCATCGACCGAAAAGCGTTATGTCATCGTGGGGGCGAGCGCTGCCGGCATGGCGGCGGCCGAAGCTATCCGCACACTCGATAAGCGCGGCTCGATTACTGTTTTGTCCGATGAACCCGATTCGCCTTATTTCAGGCCTTTGATTCCATTTTTGATCAGCGGCAAAAAGCGCGCGGCCGACATGGCCATGTCCGGAGAGGGGCCTTACACAGGCGCCGGGATTGACGTGCGGCTGAATGCGCGCGTCCGCAGAATTGACAGCCGGATGCAGACGGTCGACGTCCGCGGCGGGGAGCAGGTTGCCTATGACAAACTGCTCATTGCAACGGGCAGTCAGTCCTACATACCGCCGGAGATACAGGGGACCGATACAGAAGGTGTATTCGCCCTGCGAACCCTCTCCGCGGCGAGATCCGCAGCGGGCCGGGTTGCGGATACGCGTCACGTAGTCATGCTTGGCGGGGGAATTTTGAACCTCAAGGTGGCTTTCGCTCTGCTGGAACGCGGCCTTCAGGTCACTTTGGTCGTCCGGTCCCCGCAGGTCCTTTCTCAATTGATGGAACCCGGGGACGCAGCCCTGATTCGCAGTGCGCTAAACAATGCAGGACTAAAAATTATGACCGGCGCTGCCGCCCTCAGGGTTCTATCCAACGGCAAAGGCGTCAGCGGCGTCCTGCTTGACGACGGCCGCGAGATTGGCTGTGAGATGGTATGCATCGGCAAAGGGGTGCAGCCCAATGTCAGCTTCGATCACGACGGCATCCGAATGGACGGCGGGGTCGTGGCGGACAGCTTCACGGCCTGCAGCGCGCCCAATGTTTATACCGCCGGAGACGTGGCCGTAACCTTCGATCCGATCACCGGCGGGCGGATAGTAACGGGGTTGTGGACCAACGCGGTTGAGATGGGCCGGTGCGCCGGGTTCAACATGGCCGGCAAACCCGTTGAATACGGCGGCACCTTCGGTATTCTCAACGCCACGCAGGTGGCGGACGTCTCCTTTGTATCCATGGGAATCGTGCATACGAAGGGCCTGGACTATGAAACTCACGTGTCGGGCTCATCGGGCGCCTACCGGAAACTGGTGTTTTCACCGGACGGGTCTTTGCTGGTGGGGGTCCTGCTTGTCGGCGATATCTCCAGGGCGGGCCTGTACCGTTTCGTGATAAAAGAAAGAATGCCGGTGTCCCAGATCAAATCCCACATCATCAACCATACTCTACATTACGGGCATTTTATAGAGAGTTGCGTTCAGGCCGGTAGTTCGTAAGACTAAGAGCGCGGGGAAATGATTTCCCCGCCCCCCTCCATTTTGGCCGGGGACGCAGGCGTCCCCGGCCAAGCGGCCGGCCCCGGCGGGCTGGCCCGGGCACTCGGTTACCTGCCTCGAACTGAGTCGTTCGATCTTGTGTTTTTGTTTGCTGTTGCTTTTCTCCGTGATCTCTGTGCCTCTGTCGTGAATTCTGCTCATCAAGAACAAGCTTGATTCCGAATATTAAATGGCAACACACATGGAGATTCGAGGTGAAAAGGGCTTTATTATCTCTCGTGTTATTCGCAATGATTCCGGCGGTTACCCTTCCGGCTTCCGGGCAGGATGGCTCAAATTTTCCGGCGGGCAAAAAGCTTATTGTCGGCGTTGTGCAGGACCCCCCCTACCTCATCAAGAACAAGAACGGCGAATGGACCGGTTTTAGTGTCGAAATTTGGAAAGCCGTCGATAACGAACTCAAGGTCCCTTATGAGTTCAAGGAGATGAGATTTTCAGAGCTTCTCGATTCCCTCAAGAATAACAGGATCGACCTTGCAATCGATGGTTTCTTTCTGTTGGCGGAGCGCGAAGAATTCATGGACTTTACTGTCCCCTTCGCCAGCACCCGCCTTGCCCTGGCGACTTTGCCCGATAGAATGGACCACCCCTGGATGTCGGCGCTGAAGATTTTCTTTTCCTGGGGAATCGTAAAGATCGTCGGCCTGTTGATTGTGTCCATATGCCTGCTTGGTTTCCTCCTGTGGTTCATAGAGCGTATGCACAACCCGGAACATTTCGGGGGCGGGTTCATAAAGGGATGTGGAACGGGGATCTACTGGATTGGTTCGACCCTGGCTTCCGGGGCCTGCTTTGGAATCGGTCTGAAGTCGCTGCCGGGAAGGGTTTTCGGCCTTATCTGGATGCTGGCCTGCGCCGTGGGCTTGAGTGCCCTTACCGCATCGCTTACCACGTCCCTCGTTGCGAGCAAGAACATGGCTAGCGCCGTAAGTGAAGAAACGCTTCGACATATGCGCATCGCGGGAGTTGAAAGCAGCGTGGAAGCGGGCGTACTCGAAAAAATAAACGGGAAATATAACCTGTACAAAATGGAAGAGGATGCTCTGGAGGCAGTGTTGAATAAGCAGGTCGACGGGTATCTCTACGATGAGATTACGCTCCGCCATTACAGAGACAACGGATATAAGAACCGGATTGCCCTCTATCCTACGACCCTGAAAAGGTACTCCTTTGCCTATGGACTTCCAAAGGACAGCCCATGGAGGACCAGGATCAATGTCGCCCTGATGGACTTGATGGAGAAACCCGATTGGGTGTTTCTACTGAGCCGTTACGGAATCGGGCAAAACTTCGAGGAAATACCGTCTTCTGCTTTCAAAAAATAGCGCCCCTTATGCGGAGTTGCACCTGTTTGTTCATCTACGTATATAGGTGTATATCCGTGTCAAAGGGCCTTTTGTTTCATCACTGCCTCACCGAGCAAAAACTTGAGAGATGATTTCATCGTCTGCATCCTCCTCGCTTGGACCGAGCCGAATCATTCTTTTGCCTTCCGACAGAGAAGATGGCCGGCATCGGAAATGATTGCAATGTTCTTGAAATAGAGAGAATTTAAACTGTTAAGGCTGGTCCGAATGAATTTGCATTGCACTAACTCTGATTTGTGGATCGGCCTCGCCCCTGAGACCGGGAAAACCATACGATTTCCCAATAGAATATGCAAGTGTCTTTCGGAAGCGATGGTATTCTGAAACCGCCCGAAGCAGATCCCGCTGAGTTTTCTCTTGTGTTTGTGATTTGTCTATGGGAATGTTCAATGGACCTGCAAGGAGTTCTCAGATACTTTTTGGAGCCGTAGACAATGCTCTTTACCAGTCGAAACGGGCCGCTAAATCCGTTGTCTGGTGTATTACCCGCAACTTTTTTCCAGCAGGAGGTATGTGAAGATGATTACCGTCATAGTGCAGTTCAAGCTGCCACAGACAATTACAAGGGAACAGGCCAGGCAAACTTTCCTTAGTACGGCGCCAAAGTACACGGAAATACCAGGCCTTATCCGGAAGTACTACATCCTGTCGCAAGATGGCGGAATGGCTGGTGGCGTCTATCTGTGGAATTCCAAGGAGCAGGCAGACAAGCTTTATACAGAGGACTGGAGGAGCTTTGTGACCGAAAAGTACGGGACGGCTCCATTGATCACCTACTTCGAATGCCCTGTCGTCGTCGATAACATCTCGCACGAAATACTTACGGGCGACTAACCCGCCCGGCCGGAAATTGAAGAATTACCATAGGGAGGCCGTCATGGATATCACTAAGCAGTTCGCAGGTACATGGCGTTTGGTTCACTGCGTACATATAACTTCAGATGGGAAAAAGGAATATCCCTTTGGAGAGGATGCCATCGGGTATATTTACTATAGCGACTCTGGGATCATGGCAGTGCAGATAAGCAGAAAATTCAGAGACAAAGCCCAAGATCTGTCACGTCTTAAGAGCGATTATCTGGCTTACTTCGGCAGATATGAAATCGACACGGAAAGGCAGGTTGTCAGGCATTTGCTTCAGGGGCAATTCATTTTGGGTGGTTACCCTGACGTTCTCGAGAGAAAATACCGATTTGATGGGGATCTGCTGTCACTAAGGCCTGTAGATGAAGGTAGCAGTGAGATTCTGTGGCAAAGAGTCTGAAAAGAATCCATTGTAATCGATCCACACGTTTAGAAAATACGGCATGGCGTCACCCATTAAAAGGCGCCGGTCAAGAGGAAAAACTCCCTCCATGCAAGAAAACCGGTTTTTCCTGCCGATCACAACAGCCGGCAACACCCCCTACCATTCCCGCAGTTTCTTTGGTTTTGGAGTCAGCCCTCGCTGCACCAGTCACCCATCAGGATCAAGGCCGTTTTCGAGTGCCTGTCGGGAAACGACCCTTCCCGCCCGAGGCGGGCCAGAAAATCTTCGGTTCCATGCCATGTCCAAATTATTGTTCAGCTCTCATGGTTGTTAACCACCCCTTGACTGGCTCATGGCATGGGCAGCAAAGTTGTTGATGGCTCTATAGGTGCTGGGTGGAACGGCTTTCCAATCAGGCCTCGTGGTTTTGCCAACCCCTTGTCAGGTTACCGTTCCAGCCAGTTCGTTATTACCGCATGATTTTATGCTCCATCCCATGAGATGTGTCGTCCAAGTTCGATAAACCGTGCGCGTTAAGTTCCGCTAATTCGAGTTGGCCTCCGGGTTCAGATTTTTTGTTTTTGAACCTGCACTAACCGGCCAAACCAGCGGAAGGCCGCCGAGAATGGGTCCGACCGTGACTCGTCGGAGGCGGCCCGGAGCGACCGGGTGAACGAGATGACCGCAGGTTCGGGTTTTTCATTTTCCGATGATCACCGGCGCCACCAAGTGATGTGACCCGCCTGGATGCTATGAGCTCGCAAATAGTTTCTCAGGCATAAATGGAGTATCTTCCTTCATGATGCAATAGGCTGCCCTGGCCAGTTTGTGTGCAAGGGCCTGATGGGCGACCATGAAATTAGTCTTCTGCATCTTGCGGTTGTAGTAGCTCCTACATAGTGTGTTGTAGCGTCTTGCCAGTTCGGCTGCTTCCGAAAAAGCCCACGCCAGATACTTATTGCCGTTCTTTTTGTTCCCTTTCCCTTTTGCCTTGTCGTTGCTGGTCCACTTGGATCCTACCTTGCGGCAGTAGGACGCGTAGTCTCCCACCTTGGGGAAGCGACTGATCGGACCTGTCTCCAACATGATGGTAAGGGCCAGGACTTTTCCGATACCGGGAATCGTCAGAAGATTACGGTATCGGTCCTTAAGCTGCACCCTTTGTTCAACCATTGCTTCAACCGCCCAGATTTTTCGTGTGAAAAAATCGATTGTCTCCTTGCTGACCAGACCGGCCATTGCCAGATCATCATTTGATTCAAGCAATGGGATGACGACGTTTTCTTTGAGCCTTTTGGCATCGTTGACGTTTAGGCCAACACCGCAGTTCCTGGCCACTATGTTTTGCAGGCTCAGAATAAGTGAGGTCCTTAGCCTTACGAGATGTCCCCTTTTTCTCAGCAGATCCCGTATGGGCCGTTCCTCTTTGGGATAGATGTATCCCTCGGGCAGAATGTGAAGCCTGAGCATCTCGGCAAGCCAGAAAGCGTCATGTTTATCATCGGAGTGCTTTAAACCGGAGTATTTCTGTATGGCGCAAGGGTTCGCCAGATGGACCCGATAGCCTGCCTCACTCAGCAGGTCCACGAGCCAGTACCAGTTGAACGTGGATTCAACCACAACTCCGGTCATCCCTTCCTTGAAACTCCCAAGTATCGAAAGGATAATCTCGGCCTCATTGGGAATCTTTTTCTTGAAGACTCTCTTCCCGCTTTCGTCGATCACGGCCACAAAATTGTTGTTTGCATGAAGATCTATTCCTGCATACAATTGCATTCGGCACCTCCTCGTTAAAGTTCGCAGCTTTGATTCCATTACAGGATAATGCACTCCTGGCATGGAGGGAGGTGCCTTTTATATGATTATCAGGCCTTGAAAAGGGAAAATAGAGGGTACGGATCAGCAAAGGCAAGTGAACATAACGAAGTTTTAAGCCGTGCGTTGGCACTGAAGTATAGATGATCGCCGTGAAAAACTCGAAATTCTCTTTTCAAGTCCTTACCCTCATTTCGCATTTATCACTTAATATAACTGGAGAGGGACAGGATACGGAATAGTATATATATCAATGCCAACGGAAGATACACCTTATTCCAATTAGCAAGCAACAGGACGATGAGGAGTAAAATAATAAATATATCGAACATATAGCCTCCCTTGAACATCTCAAATCAATTGTGTATTTAATAATACCTATACTACATATTAAGATTGTCCAATCAGAGTTTTTCCATCGATTCCCGCTCCAATAAGAACACGTGGCCCACTTTTTTCCCGCTATTCCATGAGTGCCGCAGGTAGACATCGGATGCTCCTTCGCAAGAATCGTGAACCCACCGGGTAGAGGCTTACCGCAACGAAGTAGGATAACAGAATAACAGTACATTAATTCTATCGGCAGAAGTGGCATGAAAGATGAGCGAGAAATTGCGAATCTGTTGAGAACTGGTATAGGTCTCTTTCAAGATGAACTCGTTTTGGATGTTGTCTATCCATTAAAGTACCCGGGAAAGATGAGAGCGGTGCGAAGAATGCCAACATAGAGCAGTCATGAAAAATTTGCCGCAGGGCTAAAAGTGGTTCATCCGGCAAACGCATACCTCCAATATTTTTCACGAGACCTCACATCGCGGGTTCGGCGACGCCATTCCGGCGAGGTCTGGCCCAGTGGCCGGCTCCAAGGCCACGCAAACACATTGCAGCTATTTCCATTGCCAGTTTCCATAAGAGGGAGGCCTATCCATTCCTAAGAGCCTGTCACTATTGTTGTTTTATCTGTTCAAAGGAAATTTGTTGGAAATTTCATGGGAAATTTTTAATTGACTTCTACGCTAGTCGAGGAGTGGGGCAGATCTTTTTGCAGTCAAGGAATTGCTTGGACATAAGGACGTCAAAATTACCATGAAATACGCTCATCTTAACCCTGAGCACAGGACAATGGACAGAAAAGTGAGCCTTTTCTGCCGGGGTCCGGGGTTGAGGGCTTTTACTGTCCATTGTTCACTGGTCACTCGACCTGTAGATTCAGTGATTAAATTGGTACTACCGTGTGCCAACAACTGGAAGGTAGGTCCATGGCTATATTTCATCGGGATTCTGAAGAGGGGAGCCTGGATTCATAAGGGAAGGAGACGCGGAACGTGAAGAACAAAGTCGCTCTTGTCGCGGGAGCCAGTGGCGTCGTCGGCCGGGGGCTCCTCGAATATCTAAGCACTCTCCCGGACTGGGATATCATTGGGTTGGCCCGCAGACCACACGACGGCAGTCGAACTCAGTTCCTCCCGGTTGACCTGCTCGACCCCGACGACTGCAAGGACAAGCTACAAGGCCTCGAACATATCACCCACCTGTTTTATGCCGCTTATCAAGAGCGTCCTACGGAAGTCGAGCAGGTTGCGGTAAACGGGGCGATGCTGCGGAACCTGGTCACCGCTGTCGAGATATCTTCGCGCAGCCTGGAGCACGTTTGTCTGTTCGAAGGAGTCAAGGCCTACGGTTGTCAGTTCGGGCCTTACAAGACGCCGGCCCAGGAAACCGATCCACGGCATATGCCGCCTAACTTCTATTACGATCAGGAAGATTTCCTGCGGGACCAGCAGCGGGGGAAGGCGTGGTTTTGGTCAGCCCTGAGGCCCAGCCTAGTCTGTGGGCCGGGGGTCGGCCACCCGATGAACCTCGCGATGGATATTGCTGTCTACGCATCGATCTCCAGGGAACTGGGCTTGCCGCTGTGGTTCCCCGGCACACGGGGCGCCTACACGTCACTGTTCGAAGCCACAGATGCAGTTCATTTGGCTCGGGCTGGAGTCTGGGCTGCGACGGAACCTTCCTGCGCCAATCAGATCTTTAACATCACCAACGGTGATTACTTCCGCTGGGAGCACTTGTGGCCCAGGATCGCCGGCTTCTTCGGCATGGCCGCGGCGCCACCCATGCCGATCCGCCTCACCGAGATGATGGCTGATAAAGGGCCACTCTGGGAAGACATGGTTCGGAAATATCGACTGCAACCCCATCCCTTCGAACAGATCGCTTCCTGGCGGTTCAGTGAGTTCGTCTTCCGCATCGAATATGATGTGATCTCGGATACCACCAAAGCACGAAGGCACGGTTTCCACGAGGTGGTCGAAACCGAGGCGATGTTCGCGCGGTTGTTCGCAGGTCTGAAGGAGCGTCGCACCATTCCTTGACCGATTGAGTTGCAGCGGTTGTGGCGAAGTTCAATGGCGTCACGAAGATCTGTGTTGAGGCAAAGTTAACCAGGCCGAACCCGTCGCTCAATGCCCCTATGGCTCTCACTGTTCACTCTTCACCTTTCAGTCTTCACTTCTCTTATGGAACGCTGCAATAGCTGGGCACGCCGTTCTTATAGCACAAGACGGTAGGAGGCGGGTTAGACGCGGCGGAGCCCGCAGCAGCCCCCGCTGCCGCGCCCACTGCCGCACCGGCTGCGGCCCGGGCGCCTGGATATCTGGGCCCATAATAGCCATTCCAGTGGCCGTTGACAGTCCGGTTCACATTGGTGTTCACGCTCCGGTTCACTGTCCCGCTATAATTCCGGGTGGCAGTCCCGCTATAGGTCCGGCTCGTGCCGGCGGTCCCTCCACGGGACGTACGACCGGCGTAGGCGCCTCCAGCCCTGGACCGACTGGCAGTTCCTCCCCGAGAACCGGCGGCGGCGCCGGTGTGAACGCCACCCGCTCTGGACCCTCTTGCAGCTCTCCCGCCAAACCTCCCGGCCTCAACCTGCTGGGCGAGAAATATGGATCCCAGAAAGGCTGCAACCAAAACGGCAATGGGAATGAACTTGAAACTGGTTGATTTCATGACTTGTCTCCTGTCTCCCTAGGAGGCTCAGGGCCTAAACGGACCTGCCCCTTTCCACTCATTCAGAGCGCCTCCAAGTTTATAATGACCCTCCCCAAGCAGCACAGATTCCTTGCCTTAACCCTTCGCTTCTCATCTTCTCTTCGTGGTGAATTTTTTCAGCATTGAATATTTTTTCACCACGAAGCACCCGAAGGATTACTCACTTCTATATTTAACGATAAGATTTCTCTCCGCAGCTTGTCACCAACCGGGCTTGAAACCAGAACAATCTTTTGCAGAGAACTTATTCCCGGTGGGCATTCATGTTCTTTCCGCTCGGTCCTCAGTCCTTAGTCCAGCGAGTCACAGGCCGGGAGCGACGATTCGCCGGCCTTTCTTCTTCGCAGAGACGATGATTAGTTTAAACGTAGTGACCATCCGGAAGCTCCGGATGGTCACCAAGTAGCTTATAAAGTTCGTCAAATCTTCACTCGCAAAGAGGGAACCGAAAATGAAACTGGCCAAACGTATTTTCACGGCATCGATCGCGATTACGCTGCTGTTTTGCACATCTGCTGTTTTCGCTCAGATGGAAGAGCTTCGAAACACCACTCCCGGTCAAAGGGCGAAGCTGGAAACTGCTTTCATGAAAAAGAGACTGAACCTGTCGCAGCAGCAAATACCACAGGTGATGAACATCAACCTGAAATATGCCAAGCAAATGGACCCCCTCATAAAGGGAAACGAGGGCAAATTAAAAAAGATGCGTCAGCTAATGGCACTAAGACAGGCAAAAGATAATGAATTAACAAAAGTGCTTTCTCCCGGCCAATATGAGGCATACTTGGCTTCCAAGGAACAGATGCGTCAGGCAATGATTGATAAAATCAGACAAAAACGAGCCGGCGCCGGCTAACGGTCGAAACGGCGGACTTGTATCTGAAGGCCGCCGGCTCTTGTGTTGGTTTGTAATGAGGGGAGAGAAAACGAAAGTTTTTTTGAATTTGACCGCAAGTTTTTCCAATTTGAGATGTTTTACATGACGGGTAATATCGTGTAGGGGTTTGCGGCTCACGTAGCTGCGAAACGGGCTAACTTGGGGTTGGAAACCAAGACAGTCGGTTCTTAATTCCTTAACCAAAGAGGAAGATTCATATGAAGCTGAGCACACGAAACGTGATTAAGGGCAAAATTGTGGAAGTGAAAGAAGGTCAAGTAGCAGCAAAGGTGAAGGTGGACATTGGAGGGGGCAACATTCTCACCTCGACCATCACCGTGGATGCTGTTAAAGATCTGGGCCTCAAGACAGGGGACCAGGTAAGCGCCCTCATCAAGGCAAGCAACGTAATGATAGGGAAGGAATAATTGCAACTGTCCCGGCAACTCAAAACTGCTCCAAAGGTCTGCGATACCTGGAGGCAGATTGACTTTAAAATCCGCAATGTTATGATGGAGCTGTCCCTGGAGGCCTCCTCCTGCAGGGATTCTTTCCTAAAGCCCCGGAGCCCTGGTATTTGCCCCACCAACGGCTCCGGTTTTTTTTAAAGGTCTTCATCTCCGCAGTCCTCAAGGAAACGTTCAAAAGCCACTGCAGCTTTAACGGGCGCTTCATCGATCAGGAATATGTTCATGATTGGTGGCCCGTGTTTATATTAAAAGCTATATATGTGACTATCGGCAGGTTGACCTTCTTCTAAGAATGGTGTTGAAGGTATGAAACGGTTTTCCGGGGTGCGCAGGGTCATCAATAATGAATAGGAAAAGCCTACCGATCGCTTGGGGTTTGATTATGATCTTTTTGTTAACCGGCGCGTTTTTCATCAGCGCCGGAAATAGTCTTGCGCAGCCTGACTTGTGCAGTGATCACGCCAGGCAGTACGCTGACCGTTATGCCAATCCAGGCGACAATAGTCCAGGTGCTTTTTCCGGCGGGATCGTGTGCGCGCCCGATGGTGGGACAGCATCTAACAGCAATTGGTCTTTACTATACGATCATGCCTATGACAGGTGCGCCCGGGAAGCAGTCATTCACTGAACAAGGAACGATAGGCAAATCTCTATGCCCAGTCCTCAGTGGCGCGTGTGACTTTGCGCAACCAGATAGCCAGGTTGACCAGCGTCGGGTCGGAGGCAATCAGTCCGTTTTTCGCCGGCACCGCTAAAAGACCCCCGGCACCAACCTCCATCGTACTTTGGCACAGTACTCGGCATATCCCGGCAAGTTCCTGGAAAGAAACCGCTCTTCGTCGAAAAGACATGCTTTTGTATTTACACTGGTCATAACCTCAATTTGGTCATTGAAAAACCGCCTTGATTATCGCTACGGAATCTGGTTTGATAGATAGAACGGGGATTGAGTTTAGGGGTTCAAACGATCCAGCCCTTATTAAGCCTGTGGGAAACCATTTTCTGCGGTTGTCTGCATCCGTCTTGCCGGACCTGCCTGATCTCCTTATATTGCATTATTTCTTCACTTGATTTTCCCGTATTGCGGTCCTTATGAAATGAAGAAGGGGATTTCCGGAGGCACGATAACCTGCTGAAGTGTTTTGCCGCGAGGCCAAAAGGTTTCAGGGACGAAAAAAAAGGAGATGCCGTATGAATGCTGAAGATGCCGCTCCCACAGCCGATGCTGTCGAACATAAGGAAGATTTGGATAACGGACCCGGTGAGACTTCCGCTTCCACCTCGAACGAGCCTGCATCGGATGCTGTTCCCGGTGGGACCTCGAGGGGACCGGCCACAGTTGAGGATGCCTCAACGGAGGATGCCGGAAAAGCTGAGACCTCGCTAACGCCTCCGGCTTCGATGTTCTACGCCTTCAGGGTCGTCCGGGAGTCGACTGCCGCCCCCGGGGCCATCGCAGCAATTGCCGGCGGCTACCATGGCGCTCCGTTCGATATTCTCGGCCCGCACAAGGTGAGAGTAGATGGAAGGGAAGGGCTGGTTGTCCGAACCTTCCAACCGCAGGCGCGAAGCGTTTCCGTGTTGCTCGCCGGTGTGGAGCATCAGATGCAATGCGTACATGCCGAGGGCGCGTTTGAAGCCGTTTTTCCCGGTGAGGCCGGGATTGGCCCATACAAGCTGTCAATCACCCTGCTCGACGGCAAGACTTATGAGACCGAGGACCCCTATCGGTTCCCTGCGGTCCTTACCGACTACGATCTGCACCTTTTTTCCGAGGGCAATCATTTTCGGCTGTACAACAAGCTCGGCGCCCATATCGTTGAGAACCTGGGCGTGACGGGTGTCAATTTTAGCGTGTGGGCGCCCGGCGCCGAGCGTGTGAGCGTGATAGGGCATTTCAATCAATGGGACGGCCGGCGCCACCCGATGAGGCAGAGAGGGGGAAGCGGTCTGTGGGAGATTTTCATTCCACATCTGGCCCAGGGGGATATGTATAAATATGAAATTAAGACCCGCTATAAGTCTTACATAGCCGTAAAGTCCGACCCATTCGGCTTCTTTGCCGAGATGCGTCCGAAAACGGCATCAGTCGTGTGGGACCTTGACAACTACGAATGGGCCGATAGTGAATGGATGCGTACGCGCAAAGAACGCCATAAGTTTGCAGCACCGATGTCCATTTACGAGGTGCATCTGGGCTCATGGAAAAGAGCACCGCACGAGGACTTCGGTCATCGGTGGCTCACCTACCGCGAGCTTGCCGATGAGTTGGTGCCTTACGTAAAAGGGATGGGTTACACGCACTTACAACTGCTGCCGGTTACGGAACATCCTTTCGACGGTTCGTGGGGGTACCAGACGATCGGCTACTTTGCCCCTACCTCACGGTATGGAAGTCCGGATGATTTCCGGCATTTCGTCGATACCGCACACCAGGCGGGACTGGGCATTATCATGGACTGGGTGCCGGCGCATTTTCCAAAGGACGGTCATGGGTTGTCGTTTTTCGACGGCACACACCTTTACGAACACGCCGATCCGCGCCAGGGCGAACACCAGGACTGGGACACGCTTATCTACAACTATGGGCGAAACGAGGTTCGCGCGTTCCTGCTTTCCAACGCGCTGTTTTGGCTGGACAAGTATCACATTGACGGGATCAGGGTCGATGCCGTGGCGTCGATGTTGTACCTTGACTACTCGAGGAAGCCGGGCCAGTGGATCCCCAACAAGTACGGCGGGAGGGAAAACCTGGAAGCTGTGGCTTTCATCAAGCGCTTCAATGAACTGGTGCACCAGGAAGTACCGGACGCGCTGACGTTTGCAGAGGAGTCCACGGATTGGCCGATGGTTTCCCGCCCTGTTTATGCCGGGGGCCTGGGTTTCGACATGAAATGGAACATGGGCTGGATGCACGACATGCTGGAGTACATGCAAAAAGAGGCTGTCCATCGCAAGTATCACCACCATCACCTGACCTTTTCCCTGCTGTATGCCTTCACCGAAAATTTCACACTGCCTTTTTCCCATGACGAGGTGGTGCACGGCAAGGGTGCGATGCTGTCCAAGATGCCGGGTGACTACTGGCAAAAGTTCGCCAACTTGCGTTTGCTGTACGCCTATATGTATGGGCATCCGGGCAAGAAGCTGCTCTTCATGGGCTGCGAGTTCGGACAGTGGAACGAATGGAACTACGATTACGAGCTGGACTGGATGCTGCTCGATTATGAATCTCATCGGAACCTTCAGCGATACGTGAGAGATCTGAATCGGCTGTATATCTCCGAACCCGCGCTGCACGAGGTGGATTTCAGTTGGGAAGGGTTCCAGTGGATCGACTTCCATGATATTGACCAGAGCATTGTCTCATTCATCCGCAGGGCCCATGACCCCAGTGACTTTATCCTGGTGGTAGCGAACTTCACGCCTGTGGTTCGCCGCGACTATCATGTGGGGGTACCGGAGCCGGGCGTTTACCTCGAACTTCTCAACAGTGATTCGAAACGATACAGCGGCAGCAATACGGTTAACGAGCCTGTCGAATCGGAACCCGGGGCATGTCAGGGCCAATTTCATTCGATCAGGGTCACACTGCCGCCATTGGGCGCCATTTTCTTGAAACATGAAAAGCAAATACAGAGTGACTAATGTTTTTCGATAGAACCAGTTAGGAGAGTTGAATGTACATTGTCCAAGTCGCTTCGGAGTGTGCCCCGGTTGCCAAAGTGGGAGGCCTCGGCGACGTGGTTTATGGCCTCACCCGCGAGTTGATGGTGCGCGGCAATTACCTGGAGGTCATTCTGCCCAAGTACGACTGCATGCGCTATGACCAAATCTGGGGCATGACCAGGATTTATGAGGACTTGTGGGTACCCTGGTATAACGGCCGGATCCATTGTTCGGTATGGTACGGCGAGGTGCACGGCGTTCGCTGCTTCTTTATCGAACCTCACTCGCAAGACAATTTCTTTAACCGCGGCGTCTTTTACGGATGTCCGGATGAGGTCAAGCGGTTTACATTTTTCAGCAAGGCCGCACTAGAATTTTTGCTCAAGAGCGACCGCCGCCCCGATGTCATCCACTGCCACGACTGGCAAACCGGAATTCTTCCGGTGCTTCAATTCGAGATATACCAGCACACGGGAATGCGAGACCAGAGGGTCTGCTACACCATCCACAATTTCAAGCACCAGGGCGTCACTGGTCAAGATGTGCTGTGGGCTACGGGTTTGGGCCGCCCAGACCACTTCATGCACTATGACCGCTTGCGCGACAACTTCAATCCGGGCGCAGTGAACCTGATGAAGAGCGGCATAGTGTATTCGAATTTTGTTACGACCGTTTCGCCCCAGCATGCCTGGGAGGCATGCTGCGCAGAACAGGGTTTCGGCCTGGAACGAACTCTTCAAATTCACCGCGCGAAATTCGATGGGGTGCTCAACGGCATAGACTATGACGTATGGAACCCTGAGATAGATCCCTATATTCCAGCACGTTACAATGTGGAAACCGTCGATGAGAAATATCGCAACAAAGAGGCGCTGCGGGACAGGTTGTGGCTGCGCAAGGAATACAAGCCCATAATTGCCTACATAGGCCGCCTGGACCCTCAAAAGGGCCTGCACCTGATACGGCACGCGCTTTTTTACAGCATGGAGCACAATGCCCAGTTCATACTTTTGGGCAGCAGTCCGGAGAAGGATATCAATGCATATTTCTGGCATCTTAAAAATCATCTCAATGACAATCCTGACTGCCACCTGGAGATTGGTTACAACGAAGAGCTCTCCCACATGATCTACGCCGGTGCTGATATGATCGTCATGCCCAGCATTTTCGAGCCGTGCGGTCTGCCTCAGATGATTAGCTTAAAATATGGCACTATACCCATCGTGCGTGCCGTCGGCGGTCTGGTGAATACAGTATTCGACCGGGACTACGGTGACAGGCCGTCTAACGAGTGCAATGGGTTCGTCTTTCACCAGACAGATTATTACGCCGTCGAATCGGCGCTGAGCCGTGCGATAGGCCTGTGGAATCACTTTCCAGACGAGTTCCGCCGACTCATTGTCAACGGAATGCGTCAAGACTTCTCCTGGAGCGGCCCGGGTGAGAAGTATATGGAAATTTACGATTACATCCGCAAGAAATAGACGGCAATTATAGAATAAAGGAGATGGATAATTGACCATGGACCATCTAGCTGAATACGTTAACGGTCTTCCGAATATTTCCGGAGCTGAGAAGTTGTGCGAGAAAGCCATGAGCGCCAACGGCGGGAAACCGATCTACCTGAATGAGAGCGGAATCGATTTTGGGCGCATCCGGAGTGCGACGGCGATCGCTCTGCACATGCACCAGCCTCTCATCCCCGCCGGGGGAAGCGACCTTAGGAACGCCGAAATTATTAGCAATCTGAAATATATGATGGATAACCAGGGGATTGGAGACAATCACAACGCTCCGGTTTTCGTGTGGTGCTACAAGCGCATGGGCGAGTTCATTCCGCAACTAGTGAACGAAGGCAAGCAGCCGCGCGTGATGCTGGAATACTCGGGCACTCTGCTGCACGGACTTCGCCAGATGGGGGCAAATGAGGTTTTCGATAGTTTGAAGACCATCACCCTGGACCCCAACTACCGGGGCGCAGTGGAGTGGCTGGGGGCCCCCTGGGGACATGCCGTTGCTCCTTCCACTCCTTCGCAGGATTATCGCCTGCATGTCAAAGCGTGGCAAAATCACTTTGCGGCCATTTTCGGTTTCGAAGCCTTAAGCCGCGTGCGCGGCTTTTCTCCCTCCGAGATGGCCCTTCCAAATCATCCCGACGTCGCCTATGAGTTTGTAAAGACATTGAAGGATTGCGGTTACCGGTGGGTCCTTGTCCAGGAGCATTCCGTGGAGCGGCCCGAAAACGGTGCGGGGCCGGAACACAAACATATTCCGCATCGGCTCGTTTGCCGCAATTCTCAAGGCGAAACGGCGAGCATCATCGCCATTATCAAGACACAGGGCAGCGACACCAAGCTTGTCGCCCAGATGCAGCCATACTACGAAGCCAAAGGGCTTTCCCGCTGGGAACTTGCCGGAAAACAGGTCCCGCCGCTTGTCACACAGATCGCCGACGGCGAAAACGGCGGTGTTATGATGAACGAGTTTCCGTCAAAGTACATGGAGGTCATTCGCGAGTCTTCAGGTTCGGATGTGCCCCTGGTGAACGTCACCGAGTACCTGGAGTATCTGTTCTCGCTCGGTATGAAAGAGGATGATTTTCCCGCGCTTCAGCCACTTTTTCAATCTCGCATCTGGGAGCGCTTCAAACCGGGAGGCGGTCCCGACAAATTGGAGCGGGCTATCGAAGAACTCAGAAAAGAAGACCACCGTTTCAACATGGATGGCGGTAGCTGGACGAACAATCTTTCCTGGGTGCGCGGCTACGAAAATGTGTTAGACCCTATGCAGAAGGTTAGTTCACTCTTTTTCGAAAAAGTCATTAAACAAAATATGCCCACCGATGAAGACCGGTATCGCAATGTCCTGTTTCATCTGCTGACCTCGCAAACGAGTTGCTTTCGCTACTGGGGCCAGGGAGTGTGGACCGACTATGCCAGGGAAATCTGCCGGAGGGCGGAGGAGATTATTTCCCACGATTATTAATGAGGCATTTGCAGATAGACATATCGGGAGGCATCGCGGCCAAGACCCGTTCCTGCCTGGCTCACTTCGAGGTCCCTATGAGTGGGATGCCTGAATACTACAATAGTCTTCCCAATTTGTGCGGATCGGAAGAGTTCGTCGAATCGACCGTTCTCGCCGGCCTGCACAAACCGGTTTTCCTGCATGAGAGCGGGATTGATTTCGGTAATGCCCGGGGTTGCTGCGCCGTCGCATTGCACATGCACCAGCCGCTAATCCCGGCAGGAGGTCCGGGGCGGGGAAACGACATGCGCCATGAACCGCTGATCGGCAATCTCCAGTTCATGAAAGAGAGCCCCTACGAAGAAGAGCGGCACAATGCGGAAGTTTTCCAATGGTGCTACAAGCGCATGGGAGAGTTCATTCCCCGGTTGGTGGAAGAGGGTAAAAACCCCCGGATTATGATCGACTACACCGGCATCCTGCTCCATGGGCTTCGCCAAATGGCGGCCCACGATGTGATCGACTCGCTCATGACCATCACCTGCGATCCGCGTTATAGAAGGTGCGTGGAATGGCTGGGCACTACCTGGGGCCATGCCGTGGCTCCCTCAACTCCGCCGCTGGACTTTCTTATGCATATCAGGGCCTGGCAGCATCATTTTTGCGCCATTTTCGGCCAGGAGGCGTTGAGCCGGGTTCGCGGGTTCGTTCCCTCGGAGCTGGCCCTGCCGAATCACCCGGATATGGCTTATAACATGGTCAAGTCGGTCAAAGAGTGCGGTTACCTTTATATGATCGTTCAGGAACATTCAGTGGAACGCCCGCGCGATGGCTGGGGATCTGAATGGCTGCATATCCCCAATCGGCTCGTGTGCCGAAATTCGGAGGGTGAAGAGATCAGCATCATTTGCCTGATCAAAACCGAAGGCAGCGATACCAAGCTTGTTGCCCAGATGCAACCCTATGACGAGGCTTATTCCCAATCCCGTTGGGAATAGGGGGGGCGTAAAATCCTTCCCATGGTAACGCAACTCGCCGACGGTGAAAACGGGCACGTTATGATGAATGAGTTCCCGTCGAAGTATTTCCAGGTGGTGCGCGAAGCCTCGTGGACAGATGTTCCGCTCGTCAATGCCGCCGAATACCTAGAATACCTCTTCGCTTCCGGATGGAAGGAGGAAGATTTCCCCGTCGTTCAACCGGTCCGCCAGAAAAGGGTGTGGGATCGCTTCAAGCCAGGGGAGGGCCCCGAGAGGCTCAACCGGGTGATCGAGGAACTGTGCTGGGAAGACCCCTCGTTTCATGTCGAAGGTGGGAGCTGGACGAATAACGTTTCATGGCTCTACGGCTATGACAACGTCGTTGGGCCGATGGTGCAAGCCAGCAAGCTGTTTTATGAAAAGGCCGTCAAAGGTGGGGTCCCAACCTGGGAGCATCGTTACCGAAATGCACTGTTCCACCTGCTGGCCGCGCAAACCAGTTGCTTTCGCTATTGGGGACAGGGGCGCTGGACTGACTACGGCGTGGAAATCTTTCGCCGCGCCATTGAGATACTGACCCACGATTTTTAGAAAGAGATCCGGTGGGGTGAGGTCGCTTTCCCGGGTTTCATTCAACTCCGACACGTTTCCTTATCAGGTAAATGCCGTCCCGGATGGTGAGCAATAACTTTTCGGCCTGGTCGTCTGCTTTCACCATATCATTGAAGTCTGCCATTGCTCGACTTTCATCATCTTTTGGGTCGAAGATCCTGCCATACCACAGGGCATTATCGGCAAGTATCAAACCGCCATTTCGCAAAATCCTCATAGATTCTCTGTAATACGCACTGTAGTTTTGTTTATCTGCGTCGATGAACACGAGGTCCTTCTTTCCATCGGGCAGGGTCTTCAGGATCTCCAGCGCATCGCCAATGCGCAGTGAGACCTTGCGTCCATTAAGACTCCGGTCGAAGAAATCCTGTGCGATCTTTGCAAAAAGAGGATTATTTTCGATCGTCATGATCTCGCCATTCTCGGGCAGCACCTCCGCCATGGCAAGGGCCGAGTAGCCGGTGAAGGTCCCTATGTCTACTACGTGTTGTGCGCCGGATAGTTGAGTGACGAGTTGCAAGAATCGACCCTCCACGCGTCCGGTGAGCATGCTGGGATAGGACGTTTTCGTCAGTGTGAACTGTTCGATCTCCTCGAGGATAGCCGACATAGGCGTCGTGTGATCTGAAACATATTGTTCCGCCTCTTTGGCCACGACATCCATAAAACTGTAGATGCCGAGGGAACTATTCGGCCGTCTGCCGGCACCCTGAGAATTTCTTGGACTCATTGGAAATGCCCCTCCGCGGACCGACTCAAGTCTGAACCTCGCCCAGTAAATATAAATTAAGTGCGATTGACACTGAAAGCCTGTTGTTGGATGATGCTGCCTCCAGATAGGCCACTTTACTCTGTGCAAAGGACCCGATGAGACGACCGCTTATCAGATGGCTTATAACCTGCTCGGTTATCTACTGCGTTTTTGGCTTCCGGTATTCTTTACACCTCCCGGAAACCGAAAAGGAAGTGGTTTTTGCGCAAACGGACGCCGGAAAACCTGCGAATGCGGGCTCACCGGTAACGGGAAAGTCCAAAACCTCTCAACACGGCGATACATCAGCCCGGGTTTTCGGGGTGCTGGCGTTACTGGTCAGTTGCGCTGCGATTGGACGCGTCGGGGCAGGGAAACTGAAGCAATCGCCGGTCCTGGGTGAGTTGGCGATCGGCATTATAGTAGGCGCCATCCTATATCAAGCCGGCAACCCGGCGCTCATTATCATCCGGCATTCTCAACTGGTTCAACGGGTGGCTGAAAACACCCTGAGCACAGGCAAAAATTGGGAGACCACGGTCCAATCCACAGTAAGAAGCGCCGACTTGCCTGAAGAAGCGGCCGCAAGAGTCGAGCGGGTGATGATGAGCAGAGACTTCCCCGCGTATCTTTCGCTGGCCAGGTCGATCCAGCTCTTCGCCGGCTTTGGGGTAGCAATGCTCCTGTTCATGGTGGGGCTGGAGGTAAGCCTGAAAGAATTGAGGGCAATCGGAAGCAGCGCGTCCCTGGTGGCAACGACAGGGGTTGTAGCGACTTTTACGCTGACTTGCCTGGCTACACTGCTTCTGCAGCCGAAAACTTCCGGATTGATGCCCGCATTATTTGCAGGTTCCGCTCTTTGTGCCACCAGCATCGGGATTTCTGCCAGAATTTTCAAGGACATGAAGCGGCTCAGAATTAGAGAGGCCCGCATAGTGCTTGGCGCAGCCGTTCTGGACGATGTTCTGGGACTCATCATGCTCTCGGTGGTGACGACACTTGCCACCTACGGCTCCATCGAAGTCCGGCATCTGTTCTGGATTCTACTAAAGACGGTCTTGTTTCTCGGGGCGGTGGTGATTTTTGGGACCAGATTTCTCGACAAGACAGTTCAAGCCCTGTCGAAATTGGACTTGGGCAACATCAAGCTCTTGTACCCGTTTGTACTTCTGATGTTTTTAGCGTGGCTTGCAGACAAAATCGGATTGGCGGCCATCGTGGGTGCTTTCGCCGCCGGGGTAATCATAAAGGAGGAGTCATTTTCAGGTGTTGGCCCCGGATTGGACCCGGAGCAGAGCATCGAGTCAATCCATGCATCTCTGGAGGGAATCCTTGCTCCGATATTTTTCGTTTTGATCGGTTTACAGATGGATATTGCTACCCTTGGAAACCTCAAGGTGCTTCTGGTCGGACTCGTACTCACGGCTGTCGCCGTGGCCGGCAAGCTGGCCTGCTCGTTAGGAGTGACGAGCGGGGCCGACAGGCTCATTGTCTCCATAGGCATGCTCCCCAGAGTCGAGGTCGCGCTGATTGTCGCCAGCATTGGAAAATCGCTCGGCGTTTTGGATGCCGGTCTCTATTCGGTCATTATCATTGCTGTGCTGCTGACGATTCTAATGACTCCTCCCCTTCTCAAATGGTCCATGGAGAGAAAACAGACTTGACTGCGCGGACCCCGAAACTTCCAATCCATGTAATCGCTATACTTGTAAATATCTTTTAATAACGATAAAATAGCGTCGAGTCAGGAATTCATATTAAAACGGAATAAGGACACATTTGTGCGGTCCTGCGCCCGTCTCTGTACCAAAAACCATACTAATTTCAGTACGAAGCAAATATCTGCCTTTCCAAGAAAGCGAAGCGACTATGAACGAGCAAAATTCCAGCATCCCCAACAAACTTTCATACCGTTCACTGTGGAACATTCTGGGGCCCTACTGGTGGAGCGAAGAGAAGTGGATCGGCCGGGGGCTGCTGGCCGTCATTATCATGCTGAATCTCGGATTGGTTTACTTGACGGTCCTTTTTAACCAGTGGAACCGTCTTTTCTACGATTCAATCCAAAACAAGGATTACGGGTCTTTCAAAACTCAGTTGCTGCGATTTAGCGTGCTGGCATTCAGCTACATCGCCATATCGGTTTACCGGCTCTACCTAAACCAGATGCTGGAGATGAAATGGCGGCGATGGCTCACGTCGCGGTACCTGGAGCGGTGGATGACTCACCAAGTTTACTACCGCATGGAGGTTCAGCGCAATGGGACAGATAACCCCGACCAGCGTATTGCCGAAGACATCCGCCTCTTTACCAACGGAGCGCTTTCTCTGTCCCTGGGACTGCTCAGCTCCGTGGTTACCCTTGCGTCCTTTACAAGTATACTATGGGCGCTCTCGGGAGATTTCAGCTTTACGCTCGGCGGGCATGGCATAATCATCCCGGCATACATGGTCTGGGTAGCAATCACCTACGCCTTTTTTGGCAGCTATCTGACTCACTGGATCGGGAAGGCGCTCATCACCCTCAATTTTAAGCAACAGCGCTATGAAGCCGACTTTCGTTTCGGCCTGGTGCGGGTGCGGGAAAACGCTGAAGGGATAGCGATCTACAAGGGCGAGGCATCGGAGCAGGAGAACCTCAACTCACGCTTCGTGAAAATCCTCAAGAACTGGTGGGAGATCATGAAGTGTCAAAAACGGCTGACCTGGTTCACTTCAAGCTATTCTCAAGTCGCGATCATTTTCCCTATACTGGTAGCCTCACCTCGATTTTTTTCCGGCGCAATTCAACTCGGAGGGCTGATGCAGATTGCTTCGGCATTTTCTAACGTCCAAAGCGCTCTGAGCTGGTTTATCGATAATTACCGGCCGTTTGCGGAATGGAAAGCCAGTGTGGATCGTCTGACCAATTTTCACGAAGCTATCTGTAAATTCCAGCCGAAGCAGGACGCACTCGCCGATCTACAGGTCAGGGCTGAGGATAAGCCGGAACTTTCGATCGATAACTTGAAACTGAGGCTTCCGGATGGACGTATTTTGCTCAATAACCTTACCATGACAGTTTCCCCCGGCGAGAGATTATTGGTCAGGGGACCTTCAGGAGTGGGGAAAAGCACGCTCTTTCGAGCAATTGCCGGTATTTGGCCGTTTGGTTCCGGCACCATAGTCGTCCATCAGAGCGCCAAGAAGCTTTCCCTTCCCCAAAAGCCTTATCTGCCGATCGGAACACTGCGCGATGCAATCTCCTATCCTGAAAAACCGGGAACTTTTTGTGACTCTGAGATTGAAACGGCTTTGCAGTCCTGTCGCCTGGGAGACTTCGCCTGTCGCATGCATGAAGCCGCCCACTGGGAACAGGTCATGTCCCCGGGAGAGCAGCAGCGTCTTGCCTTTGCCCGAGCCTTGCTGTGCAAGCCGGCATGGCTTTTTCTCGATGAGGCGACTTCCGCCCTGGACGAGGCCACGCAGGACTACATCTATTCAATGATCGGTAATCTTCTCCCGAACACAACCATTGTAAGCATCGCTCACCGCGCCGATTTGAAACATTTTCACGGGAGGACACTGTCCCTGGATTGCGACGGGAATCATCATCTCGCGACGTGCACCTACTCAAAGTCATGATTCGAGATTTCAGTTGAAGATAACAAACGATGCCCTGCCGAGGCAGGGCATCGAATACTTATAAGTTGCAGGTTTTAAATTTGGTCAGGGCTTCAACTGCCGGGAGTCCAGAACCCGCATTTGTGATCGGTGCAAAAAGTCGATTCGGTTTTTGGACGCGGCGGAATGAGCGACTGAAACTGATCGGCAGCGGAATTATAACCCGGCCAGTACGGCGTAAAGAATGAGTTTGGATTGCCGGAGCGGGCGAAGTTCGTCCAATAAGTGACCATGTCGTGTGACAGCTTTTGCTGAGCAGAGTTGAGCGGGAATAGCCCTGATTGGGGCAGGTTAAAGAGGTACTGGATCTCAGAGGCGTGAGCTGCGCCATAGGGCATGCCGCTCACCGTATCCGGGGGCAGGAACAGCTCCGGTGCGTTTTGATCGTTGAACTCATAGGCAAACACCGGCACGTGGTTCGCCATCTGGCGGATCGCCGCGCGGGAGTTGCATGCGAAGAGGCCATCGGTCCCAGCGGCGCCGAACGCAATGCTGGGAGCCGGAGGATTCTGTGAACTGGGCGGGTAGAGCACCGTGGTAAGGTAAGTAAGAATGGGTACCGATAACGCATCCCCAAACGAAGCGTTCAACCAATAGGGGTAGTTTGCGGAGACCGTCGGAGTATCCAACGGCAGCTCGAAGTCATCCGCGACGAACAAACGCCATTCGTCGTGGTTCGTTCCTTCCATTACCGGAACCCGGTTGAATTCGCCGGTCAATAACGCCGTGTCGATGGGTTGCGTCAGCACCTTGTTATCGACGTTTCCGGTGAGGTCACTGCCTGCAAACGCCAGCAGCGTTGCCACCGGCAACGAGCGCAGGCACGCGGCGGTTTGGTCGGTACAACCCATGGCCAGTGCCGCTTGCGTTCCAACCGCCTCAGCGATGGCAAGCGGGGTGGTATCCAAGAAATACGCTCCGCTTTCCACGATCGCTTGCTGGAACAATCCCTTCGCCCCGGGAGAGGCGAGCTGTGTATGTACACTCAAGCCTCCGGCGGATTCGCCGAAGATTGTCACGTTATCAGGATTTCCGCCGAAATATTTGATGTTGCGGCGCACCCAGTCGAGTGCGGCCTGCTGGTCCATGAATCCGTAGTCGCCCGACCCGCCGTAACTGGTTTCCCCTGAGAGCGCCGGATGCGCGAGGAATCCGAGAAAGCCCAGGCGATAGTTGAAGGTGACCACCACGACGTCTTCAGCGACCAGCTTACTCGGATCATAATCGTCGCTCTCTCCTACCACGAGCGCGCCTCCATGGATCCAGACCATTACCGGGCGACCGCGGAAATCCTCACCCCGCAGGCACTCATGGTCTGCCGGAGTATATACGTTCAGGTACAGGCAATCTTCCGTAAAGCTCTCCACGCCGAAAAAGCTGGCCACCTGCGGACAGTGGTTGGCGAATTTCGTCGCATCGCGTGGAGCGTACCAGGCTGCCGGCGGATGGGGCGGCTTCCAGCGCAGTGCACCGATCGGCGGCGCCGCATACGGGATTCCGAGGAACTTGTTCATGGTGTCCGTCTGCAAACCCTTCACTGGCCCTTTGTCGGTGGGAACGACGATTTGATCGAAATCGGGAAGTGTTTGCGCGGCAACGGCGTAACCGGCCGGTATCGCAACTATCAGCGCCAGAGCCAATACCATGCCTACACTCTTGGATTGTAAAATACTTTTCCAATTCATGGTGCCTCTCCTCTCTTTTTTGGCTGATGAAAGTCTGATGAAGGCCAAGTAAAAAGCTTTCCTCCTCAATGCCAATAGCTTTACGCTAGCTCGCTGGAATCAAACTTGAACTCGGACGAAGCTTGGTGAGAAAATCAGCTTGAATTTTGCGTATCTGATCCGATAACGACTGACGAATAGTAAATCAACTTACTTGATTATCGCTAACATGTTGATGAGTGCTATTAAAGCCTGGAGATTAACTATAGATACAATAAATATTATCAGTGTCAAGAACAAATTTTACAGTTAACCACATCAACGGGGCAACTTCATAGCGACTGATATTGAAACTGCACTTTCGGATTGAGTTACACCTGAACCAGATGTTGGAACGCCCCGAAAGGCCTGGTCCAGAGGAGATGGCATCAAATATTGAAACTTAAAAAGTCATTTCGATATTCTCACAAGAACTCGGAAACAAGATTAAAGGTTTAAAGTTGGGTAGATGAAATACCCAATTCCTGCCCAGCAAAATCCCCCTTTACACGAGACTGAAATCCTGCGAGTCTCAGATTGCCCAAAGGACGCCAACCGGCCGTGGGGAATGGGAGCCGCTGGCGCCCCGGAGAATTAGCGGCCGGAAATTTTGTCGGGCACCGAAGTCAATATATGGAGTGGAAATCCGCCAGGAGCCTTCAAAGAAAACATTGTCCTGCTGAATATGGAGAATGAAAATGGCCGAACGCGAACCGTCTAAGATGTCTTCTAATGACGCATTGGTGGAAGCCCTTAATGCCAGAGAGAAATTTCTAAAAGAGCAGCCTCATCTTCAGTCTTTTCAGGATGAGATAGATCGAATCCTAGAGAAGACGGTGGGATTTGAAAATCGGATGTCGGTGCTTGCATTCATGATTGAGAAGAAACTTTACGAGCTCAAAGACGCATTTGACAACCTTCGCACCGCTACCCTGAAAGCGCAAAGCATTTCCAGTGAAGCCAAAACTGAACACACCGGTCAAGCCCTCGATCATTCCGAGAAGTCGGAAGGTTATTTCAATTGAGCTTTTTAAACCGGGCGGCTTTCCTCTTTCTCGATAATGAGAAGACTCCCCAGGTTGACAGCAGATGAATCATTACTACTGTTATGGTAACTAGATGATTACACTGTAAAAAAATGTAATTAGGAGATTATCTCTGTCAAGACTTCGGCTGGAGTGAATGTCTCTTCGAAAGGAAACGGGAGGGTGAATGGCCACTAAAGAAGTGCGCCGAAAGGTTGGCATTTTTTATAAACCGCAGTCGGTTATGCTCTATTGGTGGTCGTGAAACTGCATAATCCCGGCGGCATACAGTGAGTCAGCCGGCAAGTATTGCCTGTTTGCGCGTAGAGTTTAGAGTAATAAAGGGATAAGATAGACAGTGAGTCCGCATTATGTTTCCTCTATGAGGGAGCTGATGGTGCGAAGACACGGTCTTGTTGAGCGGAAAACCTGGCACACGACGAAGACGGTTTGAAGGGGAGATATATATACACGGCAAGTGTATGGTAATTCTTCACTTTAAAAAGTTCAAACTGTCTCTGACAATATAAAGGATTCACAATGTTCGTAGCTCGTTCACAAATTGAATTGATGAGTAAACATTTCATTTTCAAAACCCTCATCTTGGTGGTTTGTGTTTGTCTGTGGGGCTCATTGGCCATAGCGGCGGAGAGTCCTCAGGCAGTGATCCAAACCGGTACGGACCAGATAGTCCAAATCCTTAAGGAGTACCCTCAAGATTCCCCTGCTCGCAGGAGGCAGATTGAAGCGGTAGTCGATAAATATTTTGACTTTGAGGCGATGGCAAGGCTTGCCCTGGGGTCACGGTGGAATAGTCTGTCTCCCGAAAGCCAGCAGGAGTTTACTGGGGAATTCAAAAGGCTGCTCTTTGGGACGTACCTCGGGGACCTTGAAAAATATGCCAGACAAAGAATGACGTATAATACGAGACCAATATACACCGGTTATGCCGTTGTCGAGACGCGTGTAATGGATCAACAGGGGCCGGTTACTCTCGATTATAACCTTCACCTCAGGAACGGGAACTGGAAGGTGTTCGATGTCGCTGTCGGAGGATTGAGTTTGGTGTCGAACTATCGCAACCAGTTCGACACAATATTAGCCAATGGATCTTTCCGCGATCTGACATCGATGTTAAGGCAACGGATCGCTCAAATGTGTCAATCCGGCCGTTGTTAGTGCTGCATTCGGTAAGTGATTTTATTTCATGCCGGCAGCACCGGCATTATAAGACTCGCCGTTGCGGCGATCGGAAAGGGATTGACAACGGTCGCTCGTGAGCCGGAATCCAGTGTTCTTTCCATCGTTCAGGCCTGGATCCCGGCTTCCGCCTGAGTGAGGAACAAGCTCTTTACCCGGGAAAACTCTTAACCTGCCCTGCAAAGTCAAACTGGTTCGAAAAGTTGGCGGTGGGACCGCCTGCCGGGGTTGCCAAGCCCACACGAGAAACTTTCCATGGTTTCAGGGTGTCCCAATGGGACATGAGCAACTGGTTCGAAAAGTTCCTTGGGCACGCATGCTCCTCTTGGCGCTTTGGCCCCGGAGCCGGTGGGACCCTCACTACGCTTCGGGTCTGCGCTATACGCATGAGATGCTGCCACGCTTATAGTCAGGCGCCCGATCATTTCTGAGGGCGCACCGGCCGCCGGGATATCCGGGCCACCAGGGGACCGTACTTTTCGTGGTTTTCGGGTGCGTCAAATCGAAAGAAAATTAAGCTAAGCTCCGAGTTTTGTATCGATCGGTGGTGTAGAGCAGGCTGACCACTTATTTACCGGAGATCGAACAATTTACCAAAACCGTTGGGCGAGAAAGTGACGGATAGTTGCTAGCGCCTTTCCATACCGGCCCAGGCAAAAATTTGCCCGAGCCGGCAAAGTCCAGAGTTTAAGTCAAAATCAAAAGATCAAGTATTCCTCAGCAATGATCGCAGGGAGTGGGAGCGGCGCAAGAGTAGTTGCACGGATTGCAAGTGGCAACACCGCAAGTGCCGCAACAACTCAGAGCAGTGAAAGGGGCAGTCACAACGGCGGCCGTTACCACTGCCGCTCCATAGACTATCGCCCCCGCTGCCACGAAAGGCGCTGCGAGCACATCGCCATAACAGCATTGCGCCTGCGCGCTCGTCGTCCCGACGATCAAGAGGAAAGCAAGAGCCAAACTAGCTATAATTAAAGTTGATTTAGCCTTCACGCTTCGACCTCCTTGAAATCAGTTTTAATAAAAACTACTCAGTTTAGAATAAGGTATTATCATTTTTGGATTTGTCTATGCCTACAAGCTTTTATGAAGTGGCAAAAAGAAATTGCAGTGAGATGGGTTTCTGAACAGTTAATTGTGTAAAGTCATGGGCGCCGGGGAAATCATATATTTCTGTAAAATGAATATATACTGTTAAATCGGATAGTTAGGATTGTGTGCACGTTCGAGAACTGCCCGGCAAAGCAGCAGTACCCGCTCTTACCCTCCGCGTCCGAGATGTGGTGGCGCATAGACTTTGAGCGTTAATGGTCAAACGGCTTCAAGTGTAAGTGCTTTATTTCTTCGTTAAGGAAAAAGGTACTTTCTTTTACCTTCTTCTCAAGCATACCTGTGGTGAAAATAACTTTGTTAACTGCGGCAAAACTGTTGAGACTTTTAACCGCCGCCAAGGTAACCAGAGTGTCCAGGCATATTGCGTAAATTATTTCATTTCCGTCGCCAATGGCTATGATGTCGACCGGCCGGTCGAGTATTCGGGGGGGCATGTAGTCGGCAACAGTCTTTAGACCGAGTTGCTGAATTATACGGTACAGGCGGCATTGAAGCGTTCTGTGGACGGCCCGGTCGCTGCGAAAGGGTTTGGGAATCTCTATCCACGCTTTTTCGAGTTCGCTCTTCCACAAAGCCAGGTTACGGTCAAGGTCTTCGTTCATTTCATCCTCCGCTCAAATGATCACCAGTTCTTCGGTAGCCGTATTTAGAGACTCAATGCCGTCATTTGTTACAACGTAAGTGTTTTCGAGCCCGGCAATTCCTTCGTCCGGGATTATTACCTTGGGTTCGAAGGCGAAAATCATCCCTGGCCGAAGCTCTAATTTCTGTCCCTCGGCGATAAATGGGAATTCGTCCACTTCTAAGCCGATCCCGTGTCCGACAAACGAAATCTTCGGATCTGAGACACCCATGAACCACGAAGCCCATCCGGCCTCCCGAGCCCACTGCCATACGGTCTCATAGAGTTCGCCGGTGATGGCGCCGGGACGGGCCAGGTTCCTGAAGCGGGAGTGTACCGACCGGACGAATTCGTAGGCGCCGGCAAGCCTTGGCGAAGGCGGGCCGATGCAGAAGTTCCTGGTCTGGTCGTTTGCATAACCATTCCAAACGATCATCGTATCGACACTCACGATTTCACCGGCAGCAATTTTTCTTCGGCCGGAGCCTTGGCCGAAGGCAGGGGTGATGCCGGGACCTCCCGTAGGCGCATCAGTGTAAGAAGGGACTGTCGCGTTTGGGCCCGACAGGACATGCCCGAAAATCATTTCCAGATTGAAAGCTCTCATACGGATCAGTCCGTAATTGCCGGCCTTGCGCGAGACAGCCTCAAGCTCGGCCCATAGCTCCAGTTCGCTCATCCCCGGCTTGAGAAGTCGAGGTACCGATTCTGCCACCAATTTCGATATGGCGGCCGCATCGCGGAGCACCTGGATTTCCCAGGAGGATTTTATCATCCGTACCTTGCGTATGAGGTCGCTTATGTCAACGATTTGTTGTTTTGGAAAGATTTTTTCATCGTAGATGAAAAATGCGCCGGCAGGGATAACATCCAGTTCAAAACCGATGGTTTTGGGTTCGCCGTTACCGCATGCTTCGAAAGTGGCTGTGTGCAGTTCCGAAAGACTTTTCATCCGTATCACGGGGCGCAGGGGCGAATCGGCCTGAGCCCGTTCGACGCTTCGCCGCACGAGATAGACCGGTGTTCCCAATGCAGGAACAATGAGATGAGCGTCCTGAACCGTGCCCGTAAAGTAGAACAAATCGGCATTTTGCCTTATTACAGCCGCGTCGACATTTTTCGTTTTCAGCAGGGATTGCAGCGCGACAATCCTGTTTGCAATCTCACCTGCGGGTACCGTTTGCAACTGGTTTCCTCCAAATTTTCTCAGTGTATGCCGGCTCCTGATGAACCTGCTCCGGTGCGTCCTTTTCTTAACAATAAGGTAAGAGGAAGCAGAATGACCGTCGCGCCGGCAAGCATATAAAAAGTGTCGTTGAAAGCAAGTATACTCGCCTGGCGCAAAACTTCCCCATAAATGGATGCAAGTGTTCCAGTCGATGCAGGGGTCCCGGAAAGATTCATCTGGAGAAAATTGTGCGTTCTTTGGAACGCCATCTGGAAAGCGTGATTGTAAGGGGTGATGTGCTCGGAAAGAAAGGTCTGGTGAACCTGGGTACGCTGCGAAAGAACAGTTGTAGCGAAGGCGACCCCGAAACTGCCTCCGAGGTTTCTCACGAGGCTGAAAACCCCTGTTGCGTTGCCCATCTTCTCCATGCTTATATTAACGAACGCTGCCGTACTCAGCGGAACAAAAAACATCCCAAGGCCAATTCCCTGGACGAACCGAGGCAAGGCTATCGAAATGAAGTCACCCTGGAGGTTGAAATTGGACATCATGGTTAAAGCATAGGAGGCAACGGAGAGACCTGCGAGCAGAATGAGCCATGGTTTGACCCCTTTTCTCATCAAAGTGCCGGCAAGAGGCATAATGAAAAAGCTGGCCAAGCCTCCCGGACCCAGAACGAGTCCAGCCCAAAGGGCAGTATATCCCATGAGTTCCTGGGTGTAGAGGGGAAGCAGAAGGAAGCTCCCAAACAGACTGAAGAAGCCGAGAAACATAATTAGAGACCCGGCTGAGAAAATGATGTCCTTGAAGACCCTGAGATCGACAACGGGATGTTCGGCGGTCAGTTCCACAAAAATGAAAATAGCCAAAGCGAGCGCTGCGACAATTGAGAGGACCAGGATGAAATTTGACTGCAGCCAGTCCAGACGTTCTCCTCTATCGAGGACGATTTGGAGGGCGCCAATGCCGAGAGTGAGCAAGATAAGACCCCAACTGTCGATCCGGAACACTTTCCGCTTTATATAGGCCGGATCGTGAATGAACAGGGTCGCCATGAGCACGGCGAGTATACCGGCCGGCAGATTGATGTAGAATACCCACCGCCAGGACCATTCATCAGTTATCCACCCTCCGACAACGGGCCCGATTATCGGAGCCATTACCACGCCCATTCCGTAAACGGCCATTGCCATGCCGCGTTCGCGCATCGGGAAGGTTTCGAGCAAAATCGCATTGGAGAGCGGCTGAAGGCCGCCGCCTCCCAGACCCTGCATGATCCTCGCAATTATGAGGATGTTAAGAGATGGCGCGGCGCCGCAAAGAAGCGAGCTGGCGGTGAAAAGTAAAATGGAAAATATTAGATAGCGTTTCCTTCCGAAAACACTGGCAAGCCAACCGGTCATTGGAATTATGATGGCATTGGAGACAAGATAGGAGGTGAGCACCCAGGTAACTTCGTCCACCCCCGCGTTCATGCTCCCCTGGATGTGAGGAAGAGAGACATTGACAACGCTCGTATCCATAACTTCGATGAAGGTCGGAAGCATCACCGATAAAGCCACAACCCATTTGTTCACCCTGGGGGCGGTTTCAATCCGGGCAGTCATGGCTTTTCTGTGGACGGGAGGGGACCTGCAGCCGAGGTAATCGGAAGAAGATGCGCACCGCTGCTGTCCGTCACGTCTATAGTCACCTGGAGAGACGCTCCGACCCTTAAGGGATGGTCAGGCGGGGGCGGCTGGTCAAACTCGATCCTCACTGGAATCCGCTGAACGACTTTGATCCAGTTGCCGGTGGCGTTCTCAGGCGGGATGAGAGAAAAAGCCGCACCGGTGCCTGCCCTGATTCCTGTCACCTTCCCCGTGTACTCGTATCCCGGATAGATATCGGCCGATACCGAGACAGGTTGCCCGATGCGAACATTGGTGAGCTGAGTTTCCTTGAAATTTGCTTCGATGTAAACCCTGCTAAGAGGCACAACGGCCATCAGGGGCTGTCCGGGCTGAATCCGGTCGCCAACCTGGATATTTTTTTGTGCTATGTAGCCTTCAATCGGCGCGGCGATCTTACAGTAGGAAAGATTCAGCCGGGCTGCCTCAAGCTCGGCCATCGATCTGTCTCGTTTAGCTTTTAGCGCCTCCACTTTGTGGGCCTGGACAACGACATTGGCCCGCTCGCTCCTGGCGGTCTGAAGTTGAGCCCTGGCGCGAGCCACCTGTTGGGAGGCGCCGGCAAAAGCCGCCTCTAAGGCGGCTATCTGGGCATCTGCTGCTTTCAGTTGAGCACTTGACTTGTCACATGCGGTTTCAGCCTGTTCACGCTGGCGCTGAGTTCCCGCGCCCGAAACCGAGAGGGTTTCGAATCGTTTGCAATCGCGTTGAGACTGAGCCAGATCGGCCGCGGCGGCGGCGCGGTTGTTCTTCGACTGTTCGATATTGTGCCTGGTTTGGGTCTCTGCTTCTGCGGCGGCTTTTACTGAGGCTTCCGCAGCCTCTATCTGAGAAGATGTCTGGACGTTGACGGGAGGCACCATTATTTCAGCGGCTTTGAGATCTGCTTCATCCCCTTCGAGCGCGGCCTTTGCCTTATCAAAGGCAACCTTGTAATCGGCAGGGTCAAGTTCGATAAGGGGTTGCCCGGTCCACACCGCATAATCATTATCCACTAACACTTTGAGCACAGTTCCGGGAACTCGGGCGCTCACCATCGCGCTATCAGCCCTGGCATAAGCATCATCAGTGGTCACAAAATTTCTTATGAAAAACCACCAGTAGGTGATCGAGACAATCGCAACAATGAGCAGGACCAATCCTCCGATTTTTATTCGCCTTGCACGGAGGTTGTTGCTCGGGCGTTCAGATTCCGTCGATTTTTCATTTGTCATCGTTCAGCCGTCGTTCGTTAGTTGTGAATTGGTTGTCGCTGCTTGTTTATAACTAAAAACTCGAAACTAAAAACTAAAAACTATAACGGCGATCCAATCGCCCGCTCCAGTTCTGCTTTGGCAATTTCGTAGCCGTAGAGGGCCTGATAAAAATCCGCACGCGACTGGGCCAGAAATACCTGCGCGTTCAGGATCTCAAGAAATATGGCAACTTGCTCCTTGTATTGGAGAGTGGTAATCCTGTCATTTTCCTCCGCCTGCTTGACGGCGGTCCTGGTAGTTTCAATGTTTGCCTTGGCCACCTGCAACTGCTCAAAGGCGTTTTCCACCTGGAGCCGGATCTTCTGAAGCAGGTCGTCGCGCCTCTTCTCTATCCCTCTTATGCGGTATTCCCACTCGAGTTCGGAAGCCCTGGTCTTGCCGCCTTCGAAAAGATTCCAGTCGACTCTTAGTCCCACAGACGCATTTTCATTGTTAGTAAAGGGATTCCTATCCGCTACAAAATCTTCACCTTCCCGATAATATTGAGCAAACGCGGAGACCCGCGGATAATAGCGGCTCCGGGCTGCTGTTTTGAAGTATTCGGCTTGCGTGAGCGAGGCTTTCATGGCGAGATATTCAGGCCTTTTGTCCTCGGCTGTAGAATACAGTTGATGCAGGTCGGGCACCTTGTAGCCTTTTTCTTCGATTCCCGAAAGGTCGACTTTTGCCTGCAAATCGATATCGAGAAGCTGGTTTAAATTCGAGCGGAGAAGGACCAGTTGCTTAGTGGTGTTTCTTTCGCGTTGGATCGCCTCAGACAGGGCAACGTCGGCTTTAAGTACATCGTTCTGAGCGGCGACCCCCTGCTCGAAATTCGCCTCTGCGTTTTTCTTCTGCACTTCCAGGCTTGCCACATTGTCACGCGCTACCTGAACGAGCCTCGCCCCAAGGAGCGTTTGGAGGTAAGCGACTTGAACGTCCCGTACAAGATTATTGCGGGCTTCCTCGAGCTGGTATTGCGATATTTTTAGACCCGTTTTGCTTGCTTTATATTGAGACTCCAGTCCAAAGCCTGTGAACAGGGGTTGGACCAGATCGACCTGCCACCTGTTAATGGTTTGTATCGAAACCGGGAACTTAACGAGTGGTTGACCAGGTAACGCTAACGCCTGAAGCGGTTGGTCGGAGAATCGGGTAAGAGAATACGATCCGTCCAGTTTGGGAAGGAAGTCCGCCACGGCCTGGTCGACCTTTTCCCCTGCCACGGAAACATCCTCGAAAGCGGCCCTGTAAGCCTTATTGTGTGCCAGTGCATAGTCAACAGCGGCTTCCTTGCTCAGAGGCTGAGGCAGATCGACTGGTTCAGTCTCACCCCATGCTGTGAAGGGAATGAATAAGCACGCTAGAACGAAAAGAATATTCAGTCGTTTCATGGTTTCATCCGGCGCCGCTGTTCCAGCAGTTTGACGATTCCGTGGAAGCTCAGTTCTGAAAGAGATGAGATCACATTGTCCGCCTCAAAGAGTTCGGCTGGCGGAAAGGAATTTGTAACGGCGATGACCACAAGCCCTGCCGACCTGGCTGAATGTATGCCGGCCCGGGTGTCTTCTATGGCGACGCAATTCGACGGGACGAGAGGCTTCGATCCCAGAGCCTGCTTCAGCCGCTCTATCGCCGATAGATAGGTCTCCGGGTCGGGCTTGCTCTTCTTCACTTCGTCTGCGGCAACAATTACTTGAAACGCACCGCTCAATCCCAGGGATTCAACGAAAGCTTTGACTTCATGCCTAAGCGCCCCCGATGCTACAGCCATCGGGACACCTCTATCCATCAGTTCATTCACAAATTCTACCACTCCAGGGAAAGTTGGGACCCCCTGCATGATAAGGTCCTTCAGTGCGCCGGCCTTCGCTTCCATGAGCCTGTCCAGAGCGGCCGGAGCAAGTTCCCGACCTGCTTCTTTAAAAGCGTAAATGAAAGCGTCCCGGTCGTCAAATCCCACGAAACGCTCCAGGTAACTGTTGAAGTCATGCCCCAGACCCAGTGGGACAAGCACCTCCTGGAAGGCCCTGTAATGCAGCGGCTCAGTATCGACAAGGACCCCGTCGCAGTCAAATATTACCGCCTCAAGCTCCGGATTGGGGCTGGATTCAATACTAATCAAGTTAATGATACTCCCCGGTGATTATGGTCGAGTGGTCTGTTTAGCATTTTTTAGACCTTCTGAAAATTCTTTTCGTTTCAAACAACGGCGGCTTCCTGATAAGAATAGCTGAGTGTAGAGGCCATGGCGGCATTGTGCCTGAATGAAATTCCAGAGCTTTGAAGTTAAAATATTATTCAGGTTATCAGGAGGTTCTATTACCATTTATAGTTTTTCCGGGAGTGATTTAGTTGCTTGTCGTCAATGAGGTTACGAAGTATTTGGGAAATAGGGAACTCCTTCGCCGGGTATCGCTGCATGTGCACCCGGGTGACAGGATCGGCCTTATAGGCCCCAACGGTTCAGGGAAATCCACCCTGTTCCAAATATTGCTCGGCTCAGTCGAACCCGATTCCGGCAGTATCGCAGGAACCAGGGGGCTTCGGATAGGATACCTCCCGCAGGAAATGGCGCCTGCGCGCGGCAAATCGGTCCTGGCCCGCGCAACCGACGTTCATGACGAGGCACAAGCGCTTCGGACAGAGTTAGAGTCTATCGAATTTGAGCTGGATAGCGAAAAGGACCCCCAGCTTCTGACCGCTCTTGCAACGAGACATGCAAAAGCGCTCGAAAGGGTCGAACATCTGGTCGGATACGACTTTGAGGCGAGAGCGGAAAAGATCCTGGAGGGCCTCGGGTTTCATATCAGCCAGTTTGGGACTCCGGTGTCGCAACTCAGCGGCGGTTGGGTGATGCGTCTTGAGCTGGCCAGACTTCTTTTGTCGGAACCTGAACTTCTGCTTCTTGATGAACCTACCAACCACCTCGATCTGGAATCCTTGTTGTGGCTGGAGGACTACCTGTTAAACTCCACTTCGGCTTTTGTCCTGGTCACGCACGACCGCGTCTTTCTCAACAAAACGATTCAGCGTATAATCGAAATCCAGCAGGGAGTGCTGGAAGAGTATGCCGGCGGTTATGATTTTTACCTCGAGGAGAGAGCAAAGCGCATGGAAGTGCGCCTGGCGACTTTCAAAAACCAGCAGGACCGGATCAGACAACTCGAAAGATTCATAGACAGGAACAGGTACGACAAAAAGACGGCCGGCCAGGCTCAAAGCCGTATAAAGATTCTGGAAAAAATGGAGAAGGTCGAAGCTCCGGCTGAGGAGTCCCGAATTCATTTTTCATTTCCTGCTCCGGCCCGGTCCGGGAAAAGGGTCGTTGAGTTACGGGGGGTAAGTAAATCTTACGGCGATATCAGCGTTTATTCCGAGGTAGACCTAATCATAGAGCGTGGAGACAAAATCGCTTTTCTAGGCAGGAATGGGGCCGGAAAGAGCACTCTTTTAAAGGTCCTCGCCGGCGTTATCCAGCCGGATTGCGGGGAGCGGTCAGCCGGCTTTCATACGACCGTTGGCTACTATGCTCAACACCAATGGGAACAGCTCAATCCGAACGCCACGGTCTTCGAGGAAGCGTTAAGCGTAAGCGGCGACCTGCTCCAGACACAATTGCGGGGACTTCTGGGGGCCTTTCTGTTGCAAGGGGAAGACGTTTTTAAGAAAACGTCGGTGCTCAGCGGAGGGGAAAAAGCCCGACTGGTTCTTTGCAAGCTTCTGCTTCAGCGCCCGAATTTTTTGCTGCTGGATGAGCCGACAAACCATCTCGATATTTCATCCAGGGTCATTCTGGAAAAAGCGCTTGCTGAATTCCCGGGAACGATCTGCTTCATCAGTCACGACCGGAGGTTTATAAACGCCGTTGCGAACAAGATACTAGTGGTCAAATCGGGAGAAATAAACGTTTTTCCCGGCGATTATGACGATTATCAGCATATCTGGGGGGCCCGCATCGACTTGCCGTCCCAGAGCACAAACGATAAACCGGAGACTAACGGAGCGGGCGCAATGTCGCGCGCGTCTCAGAAAAGGGTCGAGGCCGAGTGGAGGAATGAACTCTTTCGCGCCAGGAAACCCGTACAGGAACGTATCGAAAGAATCGAGCAAGACCTCGATTCCTTCCACGCCGAACTGGAGTGCCTCAAAGAGCGGCTCGCCGACTCTGAGACCTATAAGCAGGGAAGGCTGGCAGTGGAGATTCAAATCCAATACCGGCAGGTGCAGGGCAAGATCGACGAGTTAACCGGTCAATGGGAAACAGAGGTCCTTGAGCTTGAGAAAATAGAGGAAAATTTTAGAAAAGGACAATGAGGGTTCAAGATGGATATTCATCGGCTGATTATTTTCTGCAAGGTTGTAGATCTTCAAAGTTTCACCAGGGCGGCTGAGGCTCTCAGCCTGACGCAACCAACGGTAAGCGAGCATATTCGGGCGCTTGAAGAGTCGCTCGGAGAAAAACTGGTAGACCGCCTCGGACGAGAAATTTTACCCACTCCTGCGGGCAAAGTCCTCTATAGGTACGCTCGTGAAATAATACAGCTTCGGGACAAGGCGGTACAAGCCATAGGCAAATTCAAGGGCAATCTTTCGGGCGCCCTGCATGTTGGAGCGAGCACCATTCCGGGCACTTATATACTTCCAAGACTTGTTGGGATGTTCAAGGCCAGCTATCCTTCAATCCAGGTTACGGTCAAGATTGGAAGCAGCGGTGAAATCGTCAGGATGGTGCTCGATGGTAAAGTCGAATTTGGAATAATCGGCGCCAGGTGGGACGAGAAGAAGATCATGCTCGAGGAAATATACTCCGACGAGCTTGTGCTTGCCGTCTATAAGGGGCATCCATGGGAATCGCGCGAAAATGTCAGACTCGATGAACTGGCAGGGGCGCCCTTCGTGCTGCGTGAAAGATCGTCGGGGACCCGTATGGTTATGGCCCAGGCGCTTGAGGCGGCCGGATTTACCCCTTCGCTGTTGAACGTCGTAGCGGAAATGGGCAGCACCGAAGCAGTAAGAGAGGCAATAAAAGCCCGGATCGGAATATCCATAATCTCCTCATACGCGGTAAAGGAAGAGATCGAAAGAAACGCCATCCGTGTTGTTCCTCTAAAGGAAATATGTATTCACAGACCGTTTTTCCTCGCGCAGAGAAAAAATCGAGAACACTCGCCGCTTTGTTTGGCTTTTTTGGAACATCTTCGGACGGAGAACAGATAACGTTACTCACTGCTGACCGTTCTGGGCGCAGTCTGAGGGGTCACCCTGTATTTTGTCCAGCGCATGTGGAAGGGCGGGGAGGATGGCTTCCAGGTTTTCCACGGCACCTTTGGGGCTTCCGGGAAGATTGACGATGAGACTTTTGCGGCGGATGCCTGCGACCGCCCTGGAGATCATCGCGTGAGGCGTCTTTGCCAGGGAGGCGGCCCGCATGGCTTCGGCCATACCCGGGACCGCCTTTTCTATGACTGAAAGAGTAGCCTCCGGAGTTACATCTCGCGGCGCAACCCCGGTACCCCCGGTTGTGAGGATGAGGGCGGCTTGTTCACCGTCCGAGAGATCCGACAGCACCTTCCGGATCTGCTCATATTCGTCGGGAATGACAGCTTTGAAACATACATCAAATCCCTCGGCTGTGAGTCTCTCCTCCAGAGCCAGGCCGGATTTGTCTTCGCGCTCCCCCCTCGACCCCCGATCGCTTATCGTCACAACTGCGGTTTTTCTGGAAAACATGTTCTGTCTCAACTATTTCTCTTCTTTTTCCTTCTTCGCAAGCTCGATTATCTTCTCCTGAAGCGGCCCGGGAACTTCTTCATAGTGAGAAAATTTCATGGTGAACATACCTCGGCCGGCTGTCATAGATCGAAGATCCGGCGCGTATTTTAGCACTTCAGAAAGAGGGACCTGGGCCTTTACTACCTGCTTAGTTCCCTTGGTTTCCATCCCGAGCACTCTGCCGCGCCTGGAGTTGAGGTCGCCGATAATATCGCCCATAGCATCGTCGGGAACCGTTATCTCCATTTCCGCAATGGGTTCAAGCAGGGTGGGTTTGGCGTCAGCCATGGCTTTTTTGAATGCCATCGACCCGGCTATCTTGAATGCCATTTCAGATGAATCTACTGTGTGGTATGAGCCGTCGACGAGGTCGACCTTGAAGTCCACGACCGGATATCCTGCCAGTGTCCCTTCATGGAGGGCCTCGGCGATTCCCTTTTCCACAGCCGGAATGTACTGCCTCGGAATCACTCCGCCGACGATCTTATCATAGAAATGGAACCCCTCGCCTCTGGGCAGCGGTTCCATTTCGATGGTGCAGTCACCGTACTGGCCGCGTCCGCCGGACTGTTTCTTGTATTTGTGCTGGACACGCACTTTGCCTTTGATCGTCTCTTTGTATGCGACCTTGGGCAGCTTCAGGTTCACTTCAACGCCGAACTTGCGCCTGAGCTTATCAACTACGGCCTCTATATGGATTTCGCCCATTCCTGAAAGAATCATGTCTCGGGTTTCGTCGTTTCTATCGAGCTTGAGCGTCAGGTCTTCTTCCATCAGGCGAGAAAGCGAGGAGAAGATCTTTTCCTCGTCTCCCTTACTCTTCGGTTCGACTGCCAGCGAATAAATAGCGGGCGGAAGATCTACGGAAGGAAACACAATGGGGTCGCGCTCAGAGCAGAGGGTGTCCTGAGTGACCGTTTCTTTAAGTTTGGCTACGGCAACGATATCTCCAGGCCCGGCTGTTTGTACCGGTTCCTGGGTTTTCCCCTTGATCCTGAGAATCTGGCCAAAGCGCTCCTTTGCTCCTTTGTTGGCGTTGAGAACCGTTGAATCTGGAGAAAGGGTCCCGGAAAATACGCGCAAAATGGAAAGCCTGCCGGCATAAGGGTCGCTGACCGTTTTGATTACCAGAGAGCTGAACGGAGCCGCCTCGTCAGGCTCTCTTTTCAATTCTGCGTCTCCCTTTACCGATTTGCCAACAACCGCGCCCCGGTCGATCGGAGAGGGCATGCACTCCGCAATCAGGTCAAGCAACGGCTGAATACCGATATTTCCTGTGCCCGTACCGCATACGATCGGAATGAGTTTTCCGCTTATAACTGAAGCCCTGAGAGCACCTCTAATCTCTTCGGGAGAAAGTTCGCCCGTGTCGAGGTATTTTTCCAGAAGTTCATCATTTGCTTCGGCCACATGCTCAACAATGGCTTCCATGTATTGGGCAGCCGAGTCGGCAAGGTCGGGGGGCATTTCTTTTACGTCGAATTTTCCGCTGTCGCCCTGACCATATACATATGCCTTGCCGCTCAGGATATCAACGACCCCTTTGAAGCTCTCAGCCGCACCTATCGGGACCTGTAGCGGCACGCAGGCTTTACCGAAATTGTTTTGAATGTCCTGAACCGTTTTGGCGAAATCGGCCCGTTCGCGGTCCATTTTGCTGATGAAGATAATTCTGGGCTGGCCGAACTCACTGGCAAATTCCCATACTTTTTCGGTCTGAACGCGGACGCCATCAACCGCGTCGGCAAGGACCACGACCGAATCGCCGCCTTGCATCGATGTTTTTGTCTCGGCGATGAAATTGAAGTCGCCCGGCGTATCGATCAGTGTGAGTGGTTGCTTTTTCCAGGCGAAAGAATAAATCGAACTGCTGATGGTGGTCTTGCGCTTGACCTCTTCAGGCTCGAAGTCCAGGACTGAACTGCCTTCGTCCACCTTTCCCATCCGCGTAGTTGCGCTCGCATCGAAAATCATGGCCTCGGCAAGCGAGGTTTTGCCCGCGCCTCCGTGAGAGATTATTGCGAAAGTACGAACTTTTGCGACGTCCTCTTTCATGTTTTATCCTTTCTACTCAAATTGAACCCGGAGAAAAGGGACGGTTTTCCCCAGGGACTAAGTGCGATCGGAATCACTACGGGCAACTCTTAAATATAAAATAACCGGGTCCCTTCCGGGATGGAAACGGGAGAGCCATACGAATAGAGTTTAGAACTTTTTTCAATATTTCAATTATACTGCAAAGTCAATACGCTGGAAAAACAATCAGCACACCCGCCTTAAATCCTCTATCATTTTTTCACCGCCTGTGCTAACCCCCCTTCGGAAAGGCGAAAGGCAAAAAATAAAACACCAGGTGTTTTTGCCTTTTTACTTTCAACTTTCGCCTTCAAGGAGAACCCGGGGTGGAGAGCCTAACCTGGAACAGCGCGCAGGCTTTTTTTTTGCAATACCTGCGCCACGAGCGAAACCTCAGCGAGGAGACCCTGAGAGCGTACGCCGGCGATTTGGGCCAGTTCGCCGGGTATGCGGCTGCACTTGGCGGGTCTTCCGAAGTAGAGTTGAAAACGATTAGCCCGGAGATTATCAGGGGATACCTGGCATCGGTTCACATGTTGCTTGAGAAAACGAGTCGTGCCCGTAAGCTCTCGGCCTTGCGCTCCTTTTTCCGCTATCTCAATAACGCAGGCCTTCTCACTGAGAATCCCGCCGAACTGGTGTCACATCCCAAGATAAAACAAAGGATGCCTTCCTTCCTCCCGGTAGATGCCGTTTTCCACTTTCTCGACGCTTTGTCCCGCATGTCGCTTAAGCAGGGAAGCTCATGGAGGAAGGCCCGCAACTGGGCACTGTTCGAAGTGCTCTACTCGACGGGGATCCGCGTGAGCGAACTGGTCAAGTTGAACCTTGATGGGGTGGCTTTTGATGAAAATGTAGTGCGTGTGAGCGGGAAAGGCCGCAAAGAGCGTATAATACCGATTGGGATGAAAGCATTGGATGCCTTGAAGTACTATCTCTCGGCCCTTGAGTTTCAGTTTCCCAAGGCGAGAGCGTCCTCACGGGCGCTTTTTCTCAACTCGAGAGGCGGCAGGCTTACAGCCCGGTCGGTCGACAGGATACTCAAAGCCGAGCTGATCGCATGCGGGCTTTGGCAAAGGTTGAGTCCTCACGGGCTGCGGCACACCTTCGCCACCCATCTTCTAAATGCGGGCGCCAACCTGAGGGCCATTCAGGAAATGCTGGGGCACGAAAATCTGTCAACGACACAAAGGTACACTCACGTAAATATGGAGCAGTTGATGAAGGTATACGACTCCTCCCACCCGAGGAGCAGGAAAAAATAGGTGAGAGCATTCCGAATATATTGAATAATTCGATTGTCGTGATAACTTAATAGTTTGGACTATCGATGGCCGCTCGCCTGCGGGATTTTTGCGCCTTTCCGGCAAAAGCCGGTCAGCGACCATATTACTTCAGACCGACCACTGACAACTGGATAGAAGCTATGTCTGATCCTATAGTGCGCAGCACCACCGTAATCGTGATACGGAAGGACGGCCGGGTTGTTATGGCTGGAGACGGGCAGGTCACGATGGGTGATACCATCGTAAAGCATCAGGCCAAAAAGATCCGCAGGCTCTACCATGACAAGATCATTACAGGTTTTGCAGGCTCGACAGCCGATGCATTCACACTGTTCGAGAGGTTGGAATCCAAGCTGGAACAGTTTAACGGCAACCTGAAACGCGCAGCGGTTGAACTGGCGAAGGACTGGCGAATGGACCGGGCTTTGCGCAGGCTTGAGGCGCTTCTTCTTGCGGCCGACACGAAGGATTCTTTTATCCTGAGTGGGACCGGGGATGTTATCGAACCGGACGACGGAATTGCGGCGGTTGGTTCCGGGGCCCCCTACGCAATTGCGGCCGCCCGTGCCCTGGACCGCCATACGGATCTGCCGGCGCGCCGGATCGCCGAAGAGGCCATGGATATCGCCGCGTCGATTTGCGTGTATACGAACAGGGAATTCGTAATCGAGGAGCTGTGATTGATGCAACAACCACTTACACCGGCTGAAATCGTAGGCGAGCTGGATAAATATATAATCGGCCAGAAAGATGCCAAGCGTATGGTTGCCATAGCCATGCGCAACAGGTGGCGAAGGCAGCAGGTGCCCGAACATCTGCGCGATGAAATTGCGCCGAAGAACATAATAATGATCGGACCCACCGGCGTGGGTAAAACCGAGATAGCCCGCCGCCTGGCCCGTTTGGCCCAGTCACCCTTCCTGAAGATCGAAGCCAGCAAGTTTACCGAAGTCGGCTACGTGGGCCGTGACGTGGAGTCGATGATCCGCGACCTCACTGAACTGGCGGTCAGCATGGTGCGCAATGAAGAGATGGAAGAGGTAAAGATAAAAGCGGAGGAAATTGCGGAGGAAAAGCTGCTGGATATCTTGCTGCCTCCCAAGCAGACGACCCCGGAGGTACGGGAGCATCCTTTCCCGGACGAACAGGATACGCTGATAGTTGCAAAGCAGGAGGCTGAAACGGCCGATTCGACCAGGGAGAAGCTCAGGAAACTGCTCCGAAAGGGGGCGCTGGATGACCGCTATGTCGAACTGGATGTGCCGGATCGCAATTTACCGATGATCGAAATCTTTGCGGGGGCCGGCATGGAGGAAATGGACTTCAATCTGAGAGAAATGCTTGGGGGCATGCTTCCAAAGCGCACCAAACGCAGGAAGGTAAAAATCCCCGAAGCTCGCGAGATTCTGATCGCGGAGGAATCCCAGCGTCTAATCGACATGGATCGGGTCATAAAGTCGGCAATCGAGCGGGTAGAGCACTCGGGGATCATTTTCCTGGACGAAATAGACAAGATTGCCGGGAGGGAGAGCGGCGGCAGAGGCCCGGACGTATCTCGCGAGGGCGTTCAGCGGGACCTGCTGCCGATAGTAGAAGGTTCAACCGTTGCGACGAAGTACGGGATGGTGAAGACCGATCATATACTCTTTATCGCCTCCGGCGCCTTTCACATCTCCAAGCCCTCGGACCTGATTCCTGAACTTCAGGGGCGCTTCCCGATACGGGTGGAGCTTACCTCTCTTTCAAGGGATGATTTCGTTCGAATCCTCAAGGAACCCGAAAACGCCCTGATAGTCCAGTACAAAGCCTTGCTAGAGACCGAAGAAGTCCACCTCATCTTCGATGATGACGCGGTCGACGAACTTGCGGAGATTGCTTACCAGGTAAATTCGAGGACCGAGAACATCGGCGCCAGGAGGCTGCATACGGTTATGGAGAAGCTCCTCTCGGATGTTTCCTTCGATGCGCCAAACCTCAAAGGACAGAGCGTCCATATAAACCGCGATTACGTGCGCAATATTTTAAGTGAAATAATTAAAGATGAGGATTTGAGCAGATATATACTGTGAGGGCAATTAGGAATTAGGAATTGAGGAATCCAGGGATTTGGTTGAATTAATTGAAGCTGGATTTCCCCGAAACGAGCTTCCTATTCTTCACCCCTAAGGTTATGCCCCGAAGATTTGAACTAGTGGATCGTTCAACGCAAAGGGGTTGCAGAATTCAATGCCTTCCAATACTCGAATATGCTGAAAATCTTCACTCAACAGCACGGTTACTCCTGCTTCATTGGCTACTGCCCATAGCATCGCGTCCCAGAACGATAAGCTATGTCCTTTTGTTGCCTTGAGTGCATTGGTTAAGGATTTTGAAGTAGCGGCCACCACCGGAAACAACTCAAGCCAATCGTGTATCTGTGCTTCGGCTTCCTCTTTGGGCATTTTTCTTTTTCCGGTTACTGCGGCATAAAACTCACAAAGTGCTTGCAAGGTCAAAACACAGTCAAAGGCGACTGCGCGGTCTACGATTTCCAAAGCAAAGGTGATGGCGCCGTCCGGCATCACGATCGATTGCGTACACGAGAATATTCGTGTCCAGTGTCAGCCTTCTATCTCCCATGCAGAGCATCCCTTGGGGGAACATGGCCCCCCAGTGAATAGCCTTTTCGCATTCGAGCCAGAGTCCTCTCGCGTGCCTGCTTTTGCGCCTCGGTCAATTCTCTCGATCTTTGTACACCTGTAAGCCTTGCTACGGGCACGCCTCTACGGGTGATAATGATTTCTCCGCCGTCTTGAACTGCGTCGACATAGCGCGAAAGATGCTGGTTCACTTCCCGGATGCTTATGATCTCTTTCATTGTCACCGCCTCTATCAACGTTGGTTTAACATTTAACCTCCATCTATGTAGAACGTACTACATTACGCGTCAAGGGTGAAAATTGTACGTATCAGAGCAGGGAGCGAAAAGTCACGAGCGCACGAACACCGGGAGGACTTCAGGACTACGACTCAATAGGGCTGACGACTGGTCACTGTTCACGGCATATTAATTATTTTATGGAGTTGAAGATTCAGACGGACGGGAAGGTGGTCTTCCAGAATCCATTCGGCAAGTGACCGCGGATCAAGCAATCCAAATGCCGGAGAGAAGTTGATCCTGCACGGAACTTCAGCAAAGGTCGACAGAAGATTCCTTGCGAATTCGTAATCTACGCGGTTTCCGATGACGAATTTCAGTTCGTCGCTTGATTTCAGCCTGTTGAGGTTGTTCATATCATTTTGTCCGGCCATCTCGCTGGACGGGCATTTTATGTCCACGATCCTTACGCACCTTGGGTCCACCACGCCTATGTCGATGCTGCCGTTTGTTTCAAGAAGGACCGTATATCCTTCTTCGAGCAGATTGCCGATAAGAAAGGGTGTTTCAGCCTGGATAAGGGGTTCGCCTCCTGTGACCTCCACCAAGCTGCATCGCAGCCCCCGAACCTGCCCCAGAATCTCCGGGATTTCCATACCGGCGCCCGGCTCGAATGCATAGCTCGTATCGCAATAAACACATCTCAGGTTGCATCCTGCGAGTCTTATGAAAACGCACGGCTCTCCGGCCCATGAAGATTCTCCCTGGATGCTGTAAAAGATCTCGCACACCTCGAGCGCCATTTTATCTTTAGCCTTTCGGAATTCTCTAACGACCGGCGACTGACTTATTCTTCCCAGTAAAAAGCCCCGGCGCCGGGGGTCTCGCTCACTTTGATCCTGGAAATGCGGACACATCGTGTATTGAGCTTGGCGGACAGTTCTTTATAAAGAAATCTGGCAATGTTTTCGGAAGTCGGATTTTGCTCGGTGAAGTGAGGTAAATCATTCAAATCGCAATGGTCGAGCCCAACCAGGACTTCTTTCACAGCAGCCTTGATATCGCGAAAATCTATGCCTATTCCCAGTTCATCCAGCTCAGAGCACCTGACAAATGCTTCGACCATCCAATTGTGTCCGTGGACCCTGGCACAGTCGCCTTCGTATCCTCTCAGGCGGTGAGCAGCAGAAAAGTGGGTCTTAACGTAAATTTCAAAAACATCGGCCATCAGCTCTCCGATTATATGCCTGCGCGCCGCTTCGAATCGCGTTCTTCCTCAATCCCTCAATCCCTCGACATAATCTTATCGTTGCAATATAGCCTGAGTTTGCCTAAATGAAAATATGGAAGGCCCGGCGCCAAGGGACGTATGACGACCGCCCGGAAAAGCGAAGCTTTCCACTCACCGGCAATTGTCTTATGCAAGACTGAAACTTGTTCCTGCACGTTGCGGCATTGAAGATTGCCCTTATGTTGAAATGAGCCAAAGCGTGGAGCTGTGCGGTCCTTTTTACTTTTTCCTTCCGAGGTTCCCTTCCGGAGGAGCGTTGGTAATGGTTTTTCCTTTTGCCTTTTTACTTTTTCCTTTTTCCTTCCGAAGGTCTCTGCCGAAGAGAAAGCCGGCGATGTTTTTTTCTTTTGCCTTTTTACTGTTTGCTTTTTCCTTTCGTAATGTCTCGGCCCTTACCCTGGAGGAAATCTCAACTATCAAAGCTTATGACAAGGCAGCGCCATCAGTGGTAAATATTACGACCCATGTATGCGAGGTCGAGTTTTTTTTCTGCGCGGTCCCAACGGTAACTGGTTCGGGTTCGGGAGTCGTGTTAAGAGAAGACGGGCTGATCATAACGAACAGCCACGTGGTCGCCGGCGCACGGGATATCCGGGTGTTTTTCCCGGATGGCAGACGGCTCGAAGCCAGAGTCGTTGCGTCGGACCCCGATGACGATCTGGCCCTGATTAAGGTGGACGTCGGGGACAGGCCCCTAAAAGCGATTGTGCTCGGAGATTCGAACACGCTTAGAATCGGGCAACGGGTCCTTGCTGTGGGAAATCCTTTCGGTTTGGGGCAGACCCTAACTTCGGGCATTGTCAGCATGACCGGGCGGACCATCAAGGATGAAGGGAGAGTGTTCAGAAACCTTATTCAGACCGATGCAGCCATAAATCCGGGCAATTCAGGCGGGGCGCTCATAAACATGGACGGGGAATTAGTGGGGCTTTGCACCGCGATTCTGAGCCCCACCGGCGCCAGCATTCGTATAGGATTCGCGATGCCGGTTGCCCGCATCAAGGCGGTTGCCCCTGAACTCATGCACCCCTGGCATAAGATGGCGGTCTGGGTTATCGTGATATTGCTGGGCGCCTGGTTTTTCAGAAGGATTTACAGAAGACAGGACCGGCAGTATGATGAGGGCCGTGACTCGTGACCTGTGATGGCGACCGATGAAACGGGTTACTGCATTCAAAGATTCACGTAAATCCTAAACGGCGGCGGCAGTAGCGAAGGAGTCACGAGTTATGCGTCTCAAGTCACGAATCGCGGGTCACCATTCACGATTCACAAGTCAGTATTCACTATTCGCTATTCATGATTCGCGATTCGCGGTGAAATTACTGAGCCTGATTCTTTTGGTGTTTTCCCTGGCTCATACTCCTCATGCATTGGCACTGACCGAGGAAGAGAGTAATAATATCGACCTGTACCAGCGTCTTGCTCCGGGAGTGGTAAATATAACCAGCACCATTATCGAACACGATTTCTTTTTTAACGTAGTTCCCCGAAAGGGAACAGGATCGGGTTCCATTATCGATTCGCGCGGCTACATTCTGACGAACAATCACGTGATCGGGGGTGGAAAGCTCGAAGTGACTCTGGCCGACGGCAAAAAGTACAAGGCCAGGCTTATAGGCTCCGATCCGGATACCGATCTGGCGGTGGTCAAAATAGATGCTCCCAAAGAAAGCCTGGCGGTTATCCCCCTGGGCGATTCGGCAAGTCTCAAAGTCGGTCAGAAAGCGATAGCTATCGGGAATCCGTTTGGGTTGGGGCAGACCCTTACAACCGGTGTAATCAGTTCCGTGGGGCGCACAATGAGGGCGGAGAACGGCACCCTGGTCGAGGACATCATCCAGACTGACGCCTCCATAAACCCCGGCAACTCCGGGGGACCGCTGATCGATTCTTCAGGCAATCTGATCGGCATAGCCACGGCAATTTTCAGCCCGACCGGCGCGAGTGTCGGGATTGGCTTCGCCATTCCGGTCAATACCGCCAAAAGGATAGTGGATGAATTGATCGAGAAGGGCTATTACAGCTATCCGTATTTAGGCGCGACTCTGATGAACCTGTTTCCGGACATCGCCGAAGCCCTGAGGCTTCCGGTCAAGGGGGGCGCAATGGTGATTGAAACCAGTCCGGGAGGGCCGGCCGATAAAGGGGGGCTTAAGGGCGGAAGCAAGAAAGCGCAGATCGGAAACAACATTGTGACCGTCGGCGGCGACGTTATATTGAGCGTGAATGATGTCGAGGTGAAGGATGCTGACAGTGCGATACGCGAAATTCGCAAACTGCAGCCAGGGGACAAAATCCGGGTGGGGATTGTGCGCTGGGATGGCACTTCGGGAACGCTGACCATTACCCTGGGTGAAAAACCGCGAGGGGTGAAAGCACGGCAGCCATGAACCGGTGAACGGTGAACATTGAACAGACAGAAAGCGGGCCGATAGAATTATGAAAGGCATGGTAAATTTGCTTACTCACCGCACCCCGCGCCCGATCACGTTGGTGATCATGGACGGCGTGGGATACCGCGAGGATACCCTTGGGAACGCTGTTGCAAGCTCTCTGAAGCCAAACCTGGATTGGCTGCTCTCCAATTGCCGCTACCGGCTGATCCGGGCTCATGGAACTGCGGTGGGTCTTCCTTCCGATGACGATATGGGAAACTCCGAGGTGGGGCATAATGCTTTGGGCGGCGGCCGCTGCTACCCTCAGGGAGCGAGACTGGTAAACGAAGCAATCCAATCCGGCAGAATTTTTCAGGGCCGTGCCTGGCAGGGTCTTGTCAAGTACTGCTTCGAACATCAGGGTACGATGCACTTCCTGGGCCTGCTTTCGGACGGAGATGTTCACAGCCATATGAATCACCTTGAGGCAATGCTTCAACATCTCGCCCTCGTCGATAAACTGCCTCGGGCTCGCGTGCACATTTTGCTCGACGGCAGAGATGTCGGCGAGACTTCGGCGCTCAAATACGTGACATGGTTGGAGACCCTGCTCCAAAAGCTTAGAGAGGACGCCGGCGTCGATTACCGCATCGCAAGCGGCGGCGGACGAATGAAGATCACCATGGATCGCTACGAAGCGGACTGGAGCATGGTCGAACTGGGATGGAAGACCCATGTCGCAGGGGAGGGCAGGTATTTCCCTTCCGCTGAGGCGGCTATCCAGACTTACCGGCAGGAAAAACCCGGCATTCTGGACCAGGACCTCCCGCCGTTCGTAATCGCAGATGAATCAGGGAAACCTGCGGGGCCGATACGGGATGGCGACTCGGTTGTCTACTACAATTTTCGCGGAGACAGGGCCATTGAAATAAGCCGGGCATTCGATGATGAGGACTTTCCCTATTTCAAACGAACCCCTTATCCCAAAGCAGCCTATGCCGGCATGATGGAATATGACACGGAAGCGCACATCCCTAAGAATTACCTGGTCGAACCGCCGCACATCGAACACACCATAGGTGAGTATCTTTGCTTTCAGAACAAGCGGCAAATGGCTATCAGCGAAACGCAGAAGTACGGGCATGTTACCTATTTCTGGAATGGGAACAGGTCAGGCAAAATAGACGAAAACCTTGAAGAGTATATCGAGATTACTTCGGACAGGGTGCCGTTCGAGGAACGGCCCTGGATGAAGGCCGCTGACATCACCGATAAAACGGTTGAGGCGATCGTCTCCGGGCGCTGGGACTTTATCAGGCTCAACTACCCCAATGGCGATATGGTCGGGCATACGGGGGTGTATCAGGCTGCCGTGATAGCGGTAGAGACGGTCGATCTGTGCCTGGGGAGGCTTATTGAAGCTACCCGAAAAACGGGTGGAATCCTCATAGTCACCGCGGACCATGGAAACGCCGAAGAAATGTTCGAAATCGATGAAAAAAAGAAAACGCCCAAACTCTATCCTGACGGAAAGATCAGGGCCAAAACCGCTCATACGTTGAATCCCGTCTGGTTCATCGTATACGACCCGACCGGAAACGACTGTATCGAGTTCAACCAGGAGATCAAGGAACCGGGCCTCACAAACGTAGCCCCGACTATCATGCAACTGCTCGGCGTCGAGCCTCCCGAAATCTACGATCCGCCTCTGCTCCTTTTCAGGGAAGAGTGTGATTGAGATGTCCAGTTGGGATGCAGAACTTTACTTGAGGTTTTCCAACGAACGGACCCAGCCTTCCGTGGATTTGACCGCACGCATAGAAATTCATGCTCCCGAGCGAATTATCGACTTGGGGTGCGGTCCCGGAAACAGCACGGCAGTTCTTCGACGGCGCTGGCCGAAAGCCCGTATTACCGGCCTGGACAGTTCGCCGGACATGATCGCCGCCGCTTCGGAGACTTACCCGGATAATGAATGGCTGGTTGGAGACATTGCGAGCTGGGCAGCCGAGGCCCCTTTCGACCTGGTTTTTTCTAACGCCGCATTGCAGTGGGTGCCCGGGCATGCCGATCTAATTCCTCGCCTTTTCGCTCAGGTGGCCGCAGGCGGCGCCCTTGCGGTCCAGATACCCTCGCACTCCGACTCCCCACTACACCGGGAGATTCTTGAGACAGCCAACGATCCGTCCTGGCGTCACCTCATGGGGCCTGCGCTGAACGCAATAACCAGAGAACCTCCGTCCTTCTACTATAATCTGCTTCGGCCGCTCGCGGCGCGCCTGGAGATGTGGGAGACCGAGTATTATCACGTCGTAGACGGGCCGGGGTCCATTATCGAATGGTTTCGAGGGACCGGCCTGCGTCCGTTTCTGGCGGTGCTGGAGAACGAAAGGCAAAGGCAAAGGTTCGAGGAACTACTGCTTGAAAGATACACGCTGGCCTATCGTCCGCAAAAAGATGGGCGAATCCTGTTTCCATTTCCCAGGCTTTTTATCATAGGCTACAGATGACCAATTACCACAAGTGCGGGATGAAACGATATCTGACCCGCTTCATATAGGCGTCATAGCCTTTGAGCCGTTCCCTGAGCATGCGTTCTTCCAGTACGGCCCGTACGGCAATCATGCATACGAACAGAGGTACGAAAAGGACGCCGTACCAGGACCCAAGCAAGAGAGCAGTCCCCAGAAAGTAGAGGCAACCTCCGGTGTACATCGGGTGGCGCACGTGGCTGTATGGTCCCGTCGTAACCACGATTTGTCCTCGATCTTTCTGGATGCGCACTGCGGCGGAGAGGTATGGGTTTTCGCGAAAAGTAATATAAAACAGGTAGAAAGAGAGGAGCAGTACGCCGGCCCCCGACAGTTGAAGCCATGGAGGCATCCGGGACCAGTGGAATCGAACCGCATCGATCGGCATCAGAATGAGCCAGGCAAGAAAAAACAGGTTCAGCGCTAAAATAAAGGCTTTATCCCAGCCCTTTTGGTTGCGTTTGAACCCGATGCGTTCTTCCAGCAAACCGGGCCTGTGCCTGAGCAGCCACAGGGTTACGGAAATGCTGAAGGCGGCGAAAAGCATCAGGTAGATCCATGCCGCAAGCCATGAGGCCGTGCCGGCCGGGACGAACAGGGCCAGAGCAATGACCAGAAGAGTGATTATCAGCCACAAAAGAGCCCTTATTTTTATGTCCATGCGCCGCTTCTTGTTCTTGAATCGAAGCTCAATACGCTTTTTGATCAGCTCTTATTTTCCGCGAGGCGATCAGAAATCTGAATAATCAACTCCATCGTCGAAATGGGCAGCCTGTTGAGGTCTTACCGGGCCTTCCGGCAGGCTTTCATTTTCAGTTCTCCGGACGTGCTTGTCGACCGTCTGCGCATGCGGAGGGAGAGATGACCGGCTTTGGCCGCCGACGGCGCGCTCGAGGTGACTCACTGTTCCCTCAGTTCGCCTTTCTCCGGCAGTCCCATTGCCGATCCCACCGATAATTTGCGCAAGGTCTCGAACAAATTGCTGCATCTGTTCGGCCTGGGTTTTCATGGTTTCGGACACCGATGCCAATTCCTGGGCATTGGCTGCATTTGTCTGCACCACCTTATCCATATCGGTCACGGCAATACTCGTCTGTTCGATCCCCCGCGCCTGCTCCTGGGATGCCGAGGCAATCTCCCGAAGCAGTGTGCCAACCTTATCAGCCCCCAGAGCTACATTTTCGAATGCGTTTCTCGATCTGGTAACGATCTCTGAGCCGGCTGTCACCTTTTTAACAGTCCCCTCAATCAGCTCGGCCGTATTCCTGGATGCGTCAGCCGCCCGCATCGCAAGGTTGCGAACCTCATCGGCAACGACCGCAAATCCCGCCCCTGCCTCTCCGGCACGAGCAGCCTCCACTGCTGCGTTCAAAGCAAGAAGATTGGTCTGAAATGCGATTTCGTCAATAGTTTTTATGATCTTCTTCGTTTCTTCGCTCGCGTTGAAGATTTCTTCCATGGAACCGGTTAATTCCCACATCGCTTCATTGGCATCATGTACAACCCGGGTTGTCTCGACCATGGAATTGTTGGCGATTCCGGCACTTTCAGAATTCTGATGTGTCATTGAAGCCATTTGTTCCAGGGTCGAAGAAGTCTGCTCGATGGCGGCGGCCAGCCTGGACGATCCTTCCGCGAGCTGCCGGCTGCCGGATGCTACCTGACCCGATGCCGAAGCCACCTCCTCGGCGCCGTCGCCAAGGCCTTCAGCCACAAGTATGATCGGCTTGAGAATACTTTTTGTGATCAACATGGTTAGGAGAATGACCAGGAGTCCGGAACCAAGCATGGCGCCAACGAATTTTTTAATGGTCGACACGTAGCTGTCTTTAGCGGACTGATACAATTGGCCGCTTCGTTTGACCAGTTGTTCATTCCATCTTTCCATCTCTTTGCTGATGAAGTCGAACTGCTCGTCGACCGACCCCATATAGGAGCTGGCTGCTCCGGAGTCAACCGAAACCATATCGATAGTTTCTGCCACTTTCTTATGATAGTGATTAAATGCTGTCAGAATCCTTTCAAAAGATTCCTTTTCGTTCCCGGCGGCGGCTGAACCGACATTCTTCCGAATAGCGTCATCGAGCTTGGACAAGGATCGAAGGGTTTCTTGAGCCAGCTTTTGGACTTTATCCTGTGGGTAGTTAGAGACGGTCCAGGCGATCAATTTGAAAGTATTTCCCTGAATGGCGACAAGATCTTTTTCAACGGACGAAAAATCCCGATGCTTATTGAGGTTACCGAAGACCTCCCCGATGGAGGAGTTGAGCTGGCGAAATCCAAAGTATGAAAACACCCCGACAATCAGAACCGCCATCACCGTCATTACCGGGAAAAAGAAGCTTTTCTGTTTGATGTTCATTTTGCGCATACTCAACTCCAGACAATGCTTATTTGTAGATGCCGCAGCCTATGAAGAAGTTTTCCCCCTCCACGGGTACGACGTAGGTGGACTTGTCCTGAATTTTCCTGGTCTCCGGATTTGACCATTTGTAATCGACCCAGCCCCCTCCTTCTTTTGCCTTTTTCGCCATCTCCACCATGAATAATTTTCCGTTGGGGTCCTTGAGATCGGCCAAATTCTTTCCTACAAGCTTGGGATTTGCGGGGTGCCCCAAACAATTGGAATCATAGTCGAACATAAAGGCGTAGAGCTCGCCCTGTATGAATTCTCCCTTGGGATCGTTGAGGGCCGCAATAGTCTTCTCCTTCCCGTTGGCTTTGTAAAAATCCACCGCCTTTTTCGCCATGGCCTCAGCCTCGGCCGGTGCATTGCCGGCTGGAACCGGATGCACGGCGACGGCGAAAAGTAGCCCCATGGCAATGGCAAAGCATACAAAGGTCTTCATACACCGCTCCTTTTTGATAGTTAGGGAAACCACTAATTGAGAGCGCACGCTTCTCAATCCAAAACTGCAATTCAGGTCTGGTGCCCCGGGATATGAAGAAACGGATGAGTGAGAAGATACTGGGAATACAGGAGATAAAGAGAAGTGTTACCCGTTCGAATTTGTCAGCCTTGCACGAGTCTTTTCAAAAATACTGTATTTCTTCAAATCATTGAGTGAATATTCGGTCAGACGCGCGGCGGACTTAAGACATTTTCTAACCGCTCATTCGATTGAGAGATTTGGAAGGTAATTGTCCAGTTTTTGTTCCTGATCGTCACGCTTTTTTTCTAGCGCGCGGACTGCAGACTGAATGGCCTCGATGTCGGGTTTCCTGGGCATTGAGCTTTTCAAGCAGTCTTGAATAATATTGATTGGAAGAATTCACAGCACCCATGTTGGACCTGATTCGGGTCTGCTCTTTATCGATTTCTTCGAGGCTTTTGCGCTTCTCTATCAACAGGGGGTCCAGATCCACGACGGCCTGCTTGAGTTCAGCAACTTTACCGAGGGTCTCGCGGACGTTTTTAGGGACCTGACCGGTTCGGCTGTAATTCTGCAACGGGCCGATATCGGCGGACAGAATGCTTATGGTCTCCCCGCGCGTCTTCTCTTCAACAACCGTCTGGGTGCGGTGATTTCGAGGTCAAAAATGGTCTTTTGACGCCCGACGAAAGGCTATGTTTGAATCATGTCTTCACGTATCAAGGTGTTAGCTTGGCCCCGCTGTTGAACTTTTGACTTTGCGTCACCAATATAAGTTATTGATTCCGATGTATAACATTGCTGCGTATTATCCGGTTGGCTTTAGGCTCGCTCACCACGATCTTAACAGTGCTTGGATGGCTGCTGGCAAGACCGTTGCTTACAACCAGCCTGACGACGTGAGTGCCGGGCTTCGTTGGAATGAAACTCGTCTTAACCGCCGTTCGATTGGCTACGACGGCATGGCTGCCGCTTGGCGTCGATGCTAAAGTCCATTTGTATGTTAGAGGGTTGTGATTGATATCGTGGCTCTGGCTGCCGTCTAGAGCGACTTGCCGGCCGACGACTCCGGTTTGCGTGGCACCTGCATTTGCCGAAGGTACTGGAGTTAAAAGATATGCGTGATCGAAAGTATCGATGCCGCATTTTTCCGGATCATCGGTCTCCAGGTATGCGCCGGTCGCTACGATCTGCCCGAGATTATTTATGCATGTAGCGCTCTTCAAGATAAAGCCGCAGGAATTTGCCGGGATAAGGTTGTTCAGATCGATCGCCTGGCCATTGGTCCAAAGAACGGCACGTTGATCATAACACTCCCGATCGAGACAGGTGAAGCCTACAACCTGCCCCGTGTCGTTGAGACCACACGGCTCATTGACATACTCTCCAAGCGCCCCCAGCATAACCATACCGTTGACGCTGTCCCACAAAAAAGCCGGTTGTGTGCCGTCGCCGGGGTATAAATATCCGGCAACCTGGCCGCTTGCGTTGATGGCGACGCCGGCACCGTGCGTGGTGGTTAGATACTGAATATTATTGTTATCCCAGATGACAGGGGCTTCTGGATCAGGCAACCAATAGGGGTTGGAACTCCGCCCCGTCATCATGCCGGCATCGTTGATTGCAAAGGGAATAAACTTATCCGAACCAGGAAACGGCTTCATCGTTCCGTCATAGATAAATCCCAGTCCCCCCTGGAGAGAGGCCGTTTGTGACCAGCCAACTATCTGTCCGGCCGCGTTTATGCCGTAAGCGACACTGCTTGCCCCTCCTAGAGTCCCGATATCAAGAAGGCCGCTGCCGGCAGTCCAGAGAAAAGCATGATCATCCCCGGACTCTGGTTTTATGATTTCCGAGTAGCCTGCAATTTGTCCGGAATCGTTAATCTTACTGGGGCCGGCCCAACCTCCAAGGGTGCCCAGGTCCTCAATCCCTGTTCCGCTGCCCCAAAGGAAAAGGTGCCATCCAGAATTCGCCCCGTTGTTCACAAATGAGCAACCGACTACTTGCCCCAGGTTATTAATCCCTGAAGCGTAGGTCCCGCCGCCATACGTGCCCTGGCCTCCGTCCCAAAGTGTCCCGAGGTCCGTGACCGACTGGACCGAATAAGCGACTTGGGCTTTGGATAAGCTGGGGCACCAAATAAAAGAGAGCAATACGACCAGAAGAAAAAGTATCTTTTTCATCTGAATCTCCCTGGGGTAAGCATGCCACTAACAGATAATCTCAACTGCTTGATAATAATTATTGTACTTACAAATACACGCGTTACAAATACTCACGGGTTTCTAAGGCTGTCGTAACGTGCTGACAATGCTTTATATATCAAAAAATGCTATTTCATACAAAAGAAAAGTGTTATAAGTGAATTAGCCCGATCTGTTTAATCAAAAAAGCAAAATCCCTTATTCGGTAAGATCCACGGCGAGCTCAAGACATTTTCTAACCCCTCAGTCGATTGAGAGATTTGCAATGTAATTGTCCAGTTTTTGTTCCTGATCGTCCCGCTTTTTTTCAAGTGCACGAACTTCGGACTAAATGGCCTAGATCTCGGTTTCCTGGGCATTGAGCTTTTCAAGCAGTCTTGAATAATATTGGCTGGAAGAATTCACAGCACCCATGTTGGACCGGATTCAGGTCCACTCTTTATCGATTTCTTCGAGGCTTTTGCGCTTCTCTGTCAACAGGGCCTCCGTATCCACAACGGCCTGCTTGATCTCAGCGTACGGCTCATGAAGTGCCCCCTCGATTGGTTGAGCGCTGATCAAAACATTCTCCTGTCCAAAGACCTGTATTGAATCGCTTCGAGCAGGTGAACGGAGCTGATATTTTCCATTGCTTCCAGGTCCGCTATCGTCCTCGAGACCTTGAGTATCCGGTGATATGCGCGGGCGGAGAGGCCAAGCTGGCGGACCGCCGTGTCGAGGATCGACTGCCCTGCGGCGTCCAGTTGGCAGAATTTTTTGAGGTGCTTTGGCTTCATCTGGGAATTCGAGTAGATCCCCTCGGCGGAAAGCCGGTTCAACTGAATCAGTCTTGCCTTCAGCACCCGTTCGCGCACATCGGAAGACTTCTCCGATTCTCCTTCCGTACGCAACTGCTCGTATTTCACCGCCGGGACTTCGATGTGCAGGTCTATCCTGTCGAGGATGGGTCCCGAAATCCTGCTGCGATATTTCATCACGGCTCGCGGCGAGCAGGTGCACGGCCTTACCGGATCACCCGAATAACCACACGGGCATGGGTTCATGGCTCCCACGAGCATGAACCTTGCGGGATAGGTAAGGGCGATTGCGGCCCTGGCGATAGTCACGCGGCCGTCTTCGAGCGGCTGGCGTAAAAGATCGAGCACGTTTCGCCGAAATTCGGGGAATTCGTCGAGGAAGAGGACGCCGTTGTGGGCGAGGCTCACTTCGCCCGGCTTGGGCATGTGGCCGCCTCCTACCAGCCCGGCGTCGGATATGCTGTGATGAGGCGAGCGGAACTGGCGCTTGACGATGAGCGGGCTGCCATCGAGCAACCCTGCGACGCTGAATATTTTGGACGTCTCGATGGCTTCGTTGAAGCTCAGCGGCGGAAGTATGCCGGATAGACGCTGTGCGAGCATGGTCTTTCTGGAACCAGGGGGACCGATCATGAGGATGTTACCTGACATTGTTGTCCTAAATAAATCAACTGGTTACTTGGTCTTCGACAGATCTTCTATATAATATCTCGGATCAATAAGTCCCATTGTTCCTGGTCATCGTTACGAAGATCCCTATAAGTTATGATTTTTAGCCGCAATGGTATGTCGCAATCGCTAATAAGAATCGGAATTATCTTTCTTTTAACTGCAGAGGGATCACTGGTCTGAGCCATAACATTTTCGAATTTTGCCCATTCGCTCGATAGGTAACTCTTTGAAAGAACTAGTAAGGTTCTCCTTGTTTGCAAAACTCCTCTCTCCATCTCATCTACGCCGAAACTTCCGGTTTTAAAGTCTCGAAAATCGATTACTACAGAAAATCCATGACTCTCCAGTTTGGGAAGAAGAACTTCTTTCACCCATTTTGAATCGTCGTGGCTATAGCTGATGAATATATCACGTATTGAAGGTACCATTGTATGCTCCTACATTAACAATCATAACTATCCATTAATTATGGCATTTATTCTTGCTTCCTCTGACTCAATTTCTTCGAGAAGTTCCTGGAGTGGCTCAGGAAGTTCACGTTTGATTTTATATACTTCGATGGACGATTTGGCAGATCGTATGCAACTGAGAGCCTCGGGGTAATTATCTTGGGCTAAGGATGTACTAGCTTCACCAACTAAAATTCGGCATTGCTCATATATGGTGTACGGATTATCTGTCTTTTGGTATCTTCCAACATGCTGACGGGCCTTCGGAAAGTCACCCATTGAGCGATAAATCTTAGATGCTATAGCATCAGCTATTTCCTGGTCATGCCCAAACTCAGGTCTGAAATCTGAAAGTGCGGTTAAAGCTTCTCGAAGTTTCGCGTTGGCAGAGGGCACATCCCCATCAATGGATAATTTTATGGATTCGCTGTAAAGTATGTTAGCGAGTGTGAGGAAAGCTTTCGGAGAACCCTTGTTGATTGCTTGCTGAGCGTATTTGGTTGCTTCACTATATTGCTCCTGCTTTCTCAATATCTCGGCCATTCTGTAATTTAGCCTTTCATCATCAGGCCGATCACGAAGTGCTTCTTCCAACAACGGAAGTGCCACACTCTCTTTGCCGGCTTGGATGAGAGCCTCGATATATGTTCCAAGATGAAACCTGTCAAAGGTTGCGCTGGATTCGCGAGCACGCTCAAGCAGTTCCAAAGCCTCTTCGGCAATAGCTTGTTTTTCAAGTTTCCAATGAGGCATTTCTTCAGCTTCTCTAAGCAGCAGAAGCGCCAATCCCGTTCGGTTCTCAGGGTATGGAGAACGAGTATTAACCTCAATCCCCTTGCGGAAAAAATCTTTCGCTGCTGGAATGTCATCATTGTTTTGAGCAATTAAAGCCTTTTCCCTAAAAACCCGGGCAGCAAAACGTTTCGAGTAATCTTGTTTTTCAATTATGGAAATAATTCTCCCTGCCTTGGTCAAACTGTCGCCATCTCTCAGATTTCTGTAGCATCGAGCTTGGAAGAGTAGAATTTCTAGATCGCCCGGGCTTACCTTGAGCCATTTTTCCGCATATTGCAGAGCCTTTTTGTAATCTCTTTTTTCCTGATAGAAATAAAACACCATTTCCCTCAATGTGCCTTTAATGCGTATAGGCAAATCTTTCGCTAGCTCATCCTTACCCACCGCAATGAGTAACCGGCCAGCTGGTACGGCATAGCGAAAAATCTCATTTGATAATTGCACTTTACGTTCTTCTTCATCATCCGAATCGAGTTTCAGCGTCGGGAGGGTAGTGAGTTCGAAATTGAGTTGGAGAGCCTTGTCATAGGCGTATTGGCCAAAGTCCGTGGCTATGTTTGTAAATCGTTCTTCGTTACCCCCCAGCTGGTCACGGAAATATGCGCCTAAAAAATTGTGAAGCGACATAACTTCGTAATTTTGTTCAACAAGAAATAGATCTAATAATTCGGATCGAGCTTTATGAATATCATCTATTCCATACTCTTTTATCTCAGTTACGGAATATAGGTCTTCCACTGACATAGGTTCTCTCACGGCAGCAAGTACTTGCAATATTAAGATGTGTATATCTGTAAGAAAGGACTGACCGGCAGATCGAAGAATGTATTCTGCCAGTTGCAATTGAAAACGTTTCTTTTGAGTGGACAAAAGAATTTCTTCAGGGGGTTTAACTTTAAGAAATGAAGAAATCATTTTGGCTGCCAAAGGATAACCACCTGCTAAATTAACCAGATCATCAAGTTCAGGCATTTTCATTAATCGGGAGTGATAATTGGTGCCCTCCAACCAAAGATCAATGCTTTCCCTTATATATTCATCCGGCAATCCCGTGATTCTAACGACATCGCAGGATTTTGCAATTGCAGGCGGATACTCTGGATTGCGCGATGTTGCCAAGATGATATGAGTCCGGATGCCAGCTTCAATGAACTTCATGATAAAGATTTCTAAATACTGGTGGACATGGTTAGAGACGTCAAGTCCCTCTTCTGCATTGTCTATGCACAGGAAAAACTTATCTTCTCTTTTCTTCAAAGCATTTATTGCAATAAGAGCTAATTCCTGATCGGTCGCTTTCTCGTGAATTGGTTGGACGACATGAGTTCGTTGTATTATTTGGCGAGCTAGCATATCCATAGAATGACCGCGAGTGAGATTTATGCACAGAGGACGTTTTCGCAACTTGTCGGCAACAGAACGAGTTATAAAAGACGATTTACCAATGCCTGCCATTCCTAATATAAAAATTATGCTGTTTCGTCTTGCTGAAAGGGAAAACTTATCAGCATCTGCCCCTCTGTCAACGTAAATATCATCTCGCATGTGTACAGGATCGGTTCTATCTATATAGTCAGCTAAATTCAAGAACTCAGCTTCCAAATCATCCGTCGCACTTATGTCAATAGTATATTTGCTACCAAGAAGCAGCTTCAGATTGGACGGTATTTCTGTGTTATCAAGCTTAATTACAATGATCTGGAAGTCATTATCCTCAAGTGATCTTATCGTTGCAACATCTGCTTCCATCTTTAACCAGACACTCTCAATTGCATGAGCACTGAGCAGAATAATAAACCATTTGGCTTCAGAGATTGCCGATGCAATACTATCCGATATCAAGGTTCCGCCATCTAGGCTGAAGTCCCTTAGCCATGCGTCCTGACCCAGCAAATCATGAAGAATATGATGGAGCTTAGTTGCTATCGTTTTATCATTTTTGGAATAGGAGATATAGATGCTCTTTATGTTTAAGCCGGTCAACGTAGTCTCCTCATCAGGATGGTTTATTGGAGCTGTTTTTGACAGACCACCTGTTGATTCGGCTCGAACGACGGCACATGGCCTGAATCCGGCAATCCATGCCAAAAAGCAGCTTCGACCAATTTGGACTAGTCTACTCTTTTATTTTATTAGAATGGATCATCCCTGTCACTTAAAAATCACTCATGCTGTAGGCGGGCGGGCGGGCGGGATCAAAACTGGCTGAAGCATTGAGATTATTGAGGTTAAATATTATATAACAGTTCCTGCTGCCTGACATTGTTATCATAATAAAGTCACTAAGTTAGTTATTTTATCGTTGCCTTCAAAACGTGTTTGTCTTCGCCGGATTCCTTTTCAACCGATTCAGAAAGGGATATCGTCCGGATCGAATTCCTTTTCAAGAAATCTAATAACATTTCCCCAAGCCAGACCAATATACTGTTCTTTGCCGCCAGCCGTAAAGGATACCTCCAAGCCCAGCATTTCCGGGTAAGGAATAATATCAATCCGAGTTATCAGGTTCCGAATTTCCTCTCGCAGTCGCAGCTTCAAATTGATTAGCTCTTGCCCTGTGAGGGCCTTCATTGCGTTCATGAGTTCCGTCGATGATTGCAAATGCGCTTGCGCATCTTGGTCGGCCCTGAACGTAATCTCAAACTCACGATCCAAAGCCTGATGTTGCTTTTCCAGAGCCTTCTTTTCATCGAGAACGGCGCGAAGCTTAGCATCAATTAGTTTTCGAACTTCCTTGGTAGACGCATCAGCCATTGCATTGGTCAGGTTGACCTCCTGTTGGTTCGGATTATCGAAATTGCCCGTGATGGCGGCTAACTTTCCCCGGAGAAGCTGAATACGACACGCGGCCTGGAAGGATATCCGCGCTCACAGCATTAGGTCTGACTAATCAATGGCCCAATCAATCTAACGCTCGCTAAACCACCTCAAAAGGAGTGTCAGCATTGCGCCGGTGGCACCACCCAAGATGGCCGATAAACCCATCATTACAAGTCTCATCCTCTTGGCCCTTCTTGATTCCAGAAGACTGAGAATATCTCTCATCTGCCGAAAAGGTATAGAGGAAAACTCGGCAATAGCGCCCTCTAAAAAGGATAGCAATTCTGGGGGCCTATCCCCAACATAAAGTTCCCTCAGATCCTGTTGCAGATTATAGTGATTGTCTAGATCCATAATCTCTATCTGAGCTAAAGAAAGCATGGCATCGTGAAGTGGATGATCCGAGGTCAACGTGTTTTTCCAGTAAGCCCAGAAACCTTTTCTCTTCTGGTTGGATATTATCTTTTGAATTAAATTGTATAGATTACTCCAATCTCGATCTCTGAGGACCCTAGTGTGGGTTATCAGAAAGAAAAGTCCAATCTGGTCCCCTAATTCATCGATTACTGCTTGGTAAACCTCTTCTATGTCAGCGAAACAGTCCCCATCATATCGAAAGTAGCAATAGTCATATCCTCGCGAGGGGACCCTCTCAAATACCAATTTTCTCCCGGTTCCACTTTCACCTTGTTCCAAAAAGAAATCTGCATGAAATGGTGAGGGACCTAGTGATTGGAAGCAAACGCCAGCGTCCCTCGGGTGTCCCAAAAATTTTTCCAGGAATTTGCGGCACAGAAAAACACCATCAGAGGGCATAAAATCAGAGGGAGGGTTTACTGGACGCACAGTGGTGATTTGAAAGAAGTAAGATGGATTGACATCGACGATGAAGCGTTCACATGTCTGAATGATGGAGAACTTGGGGTCAATGTCGCTCTGCACTCGTTCCGGAATGAAAATTGATAGGCGTATGAGAAGATCGGACTGCTGGAATTGAAAATGAGGCTCGTCCGGGTCAAGCTCAAATTCACGTGACCGAAAGTCTTCCTCAGCTTCTATTTCAATGGTTTCTATATTCGAGATCGTTGATAGAGTCTTCTCCAAGGCTATTATATAATCTTCGCCTTTAAAGGTCTTCCCGGCCTGCGGCTGAAACCCAAAGTGAAAGCAACCGATACCAAAGGAAATTCGATCCATGTTCACGGCGTGAACTCCATCGAAATACCACACCTAATAGATGGGCGATCCCAACTCAGCTTACAGATCCTAACTGCGGATGTCAACCGGCCTTTAAAGAAAGTGGCCTATAAAGAAAGCAGGATACGATCATATGAAACGGACGAGGCATCAATAATGGGATGGCGTTTGCGAGGTGTCATATCAGCGACCGAGGCGGCAACCACTCAATGCGTGACCGATGTCCGATAACATCAGGACGGCGTGCGAGCCGGCGGCGGCGACCTCAGGGCCCCGCTTTGCGTGTTCCTGGCCTTTAACATCTTCAAAACCAAGGTCTTCGAGAGCGCCGGTATTCCATACGGAATCCGGATCGGACTTGAAGATGGGCAGGTCGGACCGGCCGTTGAGATATTCGACGGCCTCGGAGAGGTGATTTACGGGGCGAACGGAAACGGTATTTAAGACAGCGGCTACGACGATCTTAAATGCCGGCATGCCACTCGCAGCCCTGATCCTCCCAGTAGCCGCTTTCCCCCGGCTGTCCCGGAAAAATCATCGACAATCTCAATGCGCATCACGTACCTGGCCATTTTATAGCCACGCTGTCGCTCCAATCGCAAACGAAGAGGCGCACCGTTCTTGATTGGCAACAGTTCGTCATTGGGAACTTGCCGCATTTATCATATTTCTCCTGAATGCCGAATAATTTGCCTATGAGAAATGCATCCACAAAGCAGGTTCATTTCATGCCGGGAAGCGAAGAGGCCGCATACAAACTGCGGTTCCTTTACCCCTTGCTGCTGTTGGCCGGCCTTGCCGCAATGTTCATGAGCTTTGTTACCCGGCATAACAGCGTACTCCTTGCCGTAGTCGACCTGGGGTTTACCGCGTTCAGCTTCTGTCTTTTAATTTACCTGAGCCGCCACAAGCACAGGATCGAAGCCGTGTCCACGCTGGCACTGCTGCTTGCCTCCATCTTATTCGTCGCTGTCTATCTGCTGGCGCCGCTTAACCGCATGCGGCTATCGCTATTCTTCCTGCTGACGGCGTTTGCATTCTTCCTGAAAGGCCGCAAAGTTGGCCGCATCGCGCTGAGCTGTATTCTGCTGACCATCCTGGCCGTCCATTTTTCAGGCCGATTTGACACCGGCTATACTTCGGTCGACGTCATTTCGACTTGCGTCTATCTGTTTGCGCAGTTGGTCATCCTCGAAAATTACGAATCGTTTAAGGAACTCGAACGCCGGCGGAGGTACTCGGAGGCGGAAGCGCGACGCGAAAAAGAAATCGCCGAGGCGATGCTTTCCGAACGTAAAGTGGTCGAGCAGGCGCTGTTGAAAGCCAAATTGGCGGCTGAATCCGCCAACCAGGCCAAAAGTGAATTTCTTGCGAACATGAGCCACGAGATCCGCACCCCGATGAACGCTATTCTGGGTTTGGCGGAACTGGCGATGGATGCCGCTCCTGAAAGGCAAAGTGATTATCTGGGGAAGATTCATGGCTCGGCCGATCTGCTTCTGAATATCCTCAATGACATTCTCGATTTTTCAAAGATCGAAGCGGGGAAGATTTCCATCGAAAAAATCGATTTCGGTATTGCCGAAATCATGGATCGGCTGCACGATGTAACAGGACCGCGGGCAGAGGAAAAGAAGCTCAGATTTTCAACCCGGGTCGGGTCCGATGTCCCTGAAAATCTGGCGGGGGACCCACTGCGCCTGTCGCAGGTGCTCATGAATTTAACCAATAATGCGGTCAAATTTACGGAGCGGGGGGCGGTGGCAGTAACCGTGGAAGTCGCACAAAATCGGTCGGAGGACATTCTGCTTAAATTTTCCGTGACGGATACGGGGATCGGCTTCACTGAAGAGCAGAAATTTTATCTTTTCCAGTCATTCAGCCAGGCTGATTCATCCACCACACGGCGGTTTGGAGGAACAGGACTCGGTCTTGCCATTTGTAAACGCCTTGTGGAATTGATGGGAGGAGAAATCGGCGCCGAAGGCGTTCCGGGCGCCGGAAGCACCTTCTATTTCGTGGTTCCTCTGGGCCGCGCCGTTGGGCGGCCTTCCCGCACACTCGACCGCGGCGCGTTGCCGAGGGAGTCTGTCGCTGTGTCCGAACGGATGAAAGGACTTAGAATTCTCGTAACCGAAGACAACAAAATCAATCAACTGGTTGTAAAAGACTATCTGGAAAAAGCCGGGGTCGTAATCACGCTCGCGGAGAACGGGCGTGAAGCGGTCGATCTGGCGCGGCAAAACCCATTCGATGCAATCCTGATGGATATGCAGATGCCCGTCATGGACGGAATCCAGGCAACCGAGACCCTCCGGAAAGATTCGAAATTTGCCAAATTGCCGATCATCGCGCTCACCGCGAACACCATGAAGGCTGATGTCGAAAAATGCCTTGCGGCCGGAATGAACGACCACATCGGCAAGCCGATCAAAAAATACGAGTTGCTTCAAAAGATCCTGCGTTGGGTCCCTTCCCTAAAGGACGATCTGCCGGCTGAAGGCTCTACCTTCGTCGCCCCGGCGGCGGCCTCACCCGAGAAGTTCCAGGTCTTACCCGCTGCCTTTGATTTTGAAGATGCGCGGGATCGATTGGACAATGACGCCGCGCTTTTCATGGAAATACTCCAGATGTTCATTTCCGAGGAAAAAGATACTCCGATGCGCGTTCGAGCGGCTCTTTCGGCCGGCGACCTGGTTTTGGCCAAGGAACTCGTCCACACCCTGAAATCGACGTCCACCACCGTAGGGGCCTTGCAGTTGTCGGAAACCGCCCGGGAGATCGACCAATCTCTTCGAATCGGAGAATCTGTTTCCCAAGACTCCCTCAACCAGCTTGAGCACACCCACTCCGAGGCCATGCAACAGATCGAATCCATTGTATTCCCCGAAGCAGACCATTCCAATCAGGTGAAGAGTGAACGGAAAACTGCAAAAGCACTTACCTCAGGCCTTCTCCCCGGAGAGAGGGAGCAACCTGCCTCATGATATAACGTCCAAGTTGTGACCTTGAAGGTTTTTCTGTTTTCAGAATGTTAATTTGGTAATGAATTATCCCGCAAAAATAGCACAATTTGGTTCCCTTCTTCTATTTTGATACATCTTTGTGCCATTCAGGCGGCAAATTCCATGCTGACTTCGATTACAAAATGGCTTTGAAGGCCATTTCAAGCCAGTTTAGAAGTCTTTGGCAAACAAATTGCTTTCTTTAACAGCAGGGGGCGGGACAAAGCCGAATTCCGGAAAACCGGGATCGGGAGAAGGCATGTTGCGCCGATTGCTCAAATTGAAGACGGGCTGTTCATATCATTAAAATTCAATCGACGGTGAAGGAGAGAAGCATGGTAAAAATTGAGGCAATCATAAAGCCGCACAAACTGGGAGAGGTTAAAAAAGCCCTGGCAGATATCGGGGTCCAGGTGATGATGGTGTTCGACGGCAAGGGGTTCGGGCGTCAGAAAGGACACACCGAGACATACAGGGGAGCGGAATACAAGGTGGATCACACGCGCAAGCTGATGCTCACCATAGTGGTCAAGGAAGAGCTGGGGGACGCCACCATAAAAGCAATCCAACAGGCAGCTCACACAGGGAAGATCGGTGACGGGGAGATCTTCGTTACCAGGGTGGAAGAAGTCATGCGTATTCGAACTGGAGAAACAGGCGAGGAAGCATCTCAATGGCGTGCAACGGCATGATCGAGGGGCTTGTCGCCATCACCGGGTCTCGTACGTTTGTCAGCTCGAACTCAGCCGCTACGATCGGCATTCCTGAGGACAAATTTGTCAGGTTGCATCTGCTTATCCCTCTTTATCATTTTAACCTGGGACGGCATTATGGGTTGGTCGTCCCGGATAGCTACAATAGTGGCTTTCAAAAAGAGAACCACTGTTGAAATAGCTTGAACCCCGGCAGCCGCCCCGGCATATGTGCCCCCTGTCGCATCCAGTGCAAGCGCCGGTCAGCATGCTTACATCGAAATTGCGATTGTAGGCGAAGTTTCCATCCTTGTTCCATATCTGCTCAAGGGACTCCCGGCGCAGGTTTCCCTCGATGAATTTGTCCGAATAGATCGACTCGCATCCTTTGACATTACCGACACTATCTATTCCGACCACACGTATCCCCGCCTTACAGCCGTTCCAGGCCGCGATTGTCCCCGGCCGGCCCCTGAGATAAAGCTCATTTTCGTCGAAGTAGCCGACGTCGTCGCCTGCATATACCAGCATTTGACTTGTCAGGCGTTTTTCGCGGATGAACCGGGTAATTTCTCCAATCTTCTCCTGAGGAAGAAGATAGCTTTTCCGCCCTGCCATGTTGCCCATGCATGTGACTATCTGAATTTGCCAGATGTCCACCCGGTTCTCCACAAGGAGTTCATACAGCTCTTCAAGATCGAAGAAATTAAAATTAAGCAGGCTTGTGATGACCGCTATCGATATATTTTCGCGGTTGAGTCTTTGGAATGCAGCAAGGACCCTTTGAAAAGAACCTTTCCTTCTCATCCGGTCATGGTTTTTTTCCATACCGTCGAGCGAGATACCAACGTTACCCAACCCGGCCTCCCTAATCGCGGCTATCTCATCGTCACCAAACAAAAACGCATTAGTGATGATGTTGGCCTTTGCTCCTCCCTCGGACATCCTTCGCGCCAGCTTTTCCCATCCCTTGTAGAGAAAAATTTCACCTCCAATGAAGGTAATCTGTTTGCAGCCCAGTCGAAGGAGATCATCAGCAACGGGCAGGCACTCCTCGACGGTTAATTCGTTACTGCGGGCCAATGAGGCGGACGAGCCGCAATGGAGGCATCTCATATTGCATCTGAGGGTTAATTCCCAGACGGCATATTCCGGCACATATTCGGTTGAGCTCATTGTTTGGTCTCCATTCTATCAGCCAAGTATGGATGCGGCCGGCCCGCCTCCGCTGTAACTCCAATTGTTATTTTTTGACCGGCACCATGTACAATGCCTTTATCACGTCCTTGTGGAGTTCGACGAATGTACAATCAACCCCCGCTTCATCTTTGATTTCACGCATCTGCCAACCAGTGAAATACATTCGTTTATATTGGTCGCTGGTTGGAATCGCGTACTTCATGATCGGGTGTGGAACTGCAGGGACGTCCACTTCATAAGTCTTGCAGTCTACTCCGAGAAAATCCTTGATCATCTGCTTTTGCCATTCCGTGAGATAAAGGACCACTTTTCTAACGCCGTTGACGACTGGCATAGCCCACCTCCTTTTAAAATATTTTTCGGAATTAATTGCCTCCTGTCCCGATACAGCCAGCTCCGACGAAATTTCTTCTGTGTTGGTTTGCAGTCTTCATCAAGTACTTACTTTAACTGCAAAAAAACCACTCACCTCCCTTCCTGCCCTGTCAGACGGGTCCCATTTCCGATGGAACCGCCTCATTTTAATTTTCAATCTATATTATGCACACGACGGTTTCAAAAAGGTTACAGGCAGCACTGCGACAATGAATAGCTAAAAAATGGTAAGATGTTGAGGTGCTGGAGATTTTGTCTTTTTGGCTTCGGTGCTGGGACTGGGCAATTTGAAATTCTTATTTAAGATAGTCCATGGTTTCAATCGAGAGGGTCAAGCTATTTCCTTCCAGGTACTTTCTATGAATCGTGATCACCTTTTCAGTGACATTTTCATGGATGACTTTGTGCTGCGGTCTGCCGGTCAAAGGCGCCTGATTTTTCTGTCAATGTACAGAGGAGAGCTGTCTTACCTTTGCTCCAATGCCTTTCGAACAGCACCTGCGAGTGTGCGGATTTCATAAGGCTTCATGACAAATTCCCGGATTCCTGCCTTCCTGGCACGTTTTTCATTGACCAGATCGAAAAAGCCTGTGGACAAAATGATTGGCGTATCCGGACGGATTGCGCTGATTGCTTCAGCTAGTTTGTTGCCGGTAAGAGACGGCATTGTCATATCAGTGATGACCAGGTCAAAAGCATCAGGTTGTGCGCGAAAAAGTTCCAGCGCATCGAGACTGCTTGTCTTGGCAGTGACTTGGTAGCCAAGCGTCTCCAATATTTCTTTGCCCAAATTCGCAAGGGCTTCTTCGTCGTCAACCAGGAGTATTCGCTCACTACCGCTCGGAATATCGTCTGATTCTTTGGCGTCCGCTTTGTCCACGTCTTCAAGTATAGGTAGAAACACGAAAAAGGTAGCGCCCCTTCCCGATTCGCTTTTGACGGTGATTGCTCCGCCATGGCTTTTGACGATGCCCTGAACCACGGAAAGACCAAGACCAGTCCCTTCCCCCGGTCCTTTGGTGGTGAAGTAGGGATCGAATATTCGCTCAAGGACTGCCGAATCCATCCCATGCCCCGTATCGCTCACAGTCATGCATAAATGAGGTCCAGCTTTCAAATCCGGATGTAGTGAGAGCTGTGAATCATCGGTGATTACCGACAGTTTCACGGTCAGAGCACCTCCATTGGCCCTCATTGCGTGGCCGGCGTTGGTACCGAGATTCATCAACACCTGATGGATCTGACCGGGATCGGCCAGAACAACATCTTTGCCGGGTATGACTGCAAATTCCCGGCGAATTTCGATTGTCGTCGGCAATGAGGAGCGCAGGAGTTTCAGCGCCTCCTGAGCGATGGGAGCTATTCTTACAGGTTTGCGTTCGTGGGCGCCCTGACGTGTAAAAGTAAGAATTTGCTTCACAAGCTCCGACGCGCGCGTAGCCGCCTTTAACACCTGTTCCAGGTTTCTTCGAACGGGGCTATCCTCTTGAACTTTGAACAGGCTCAGCTCGGTGAAGCCCATGACGGCAGCAAGGATATTATTGAAATCATGGGCAATGCCACTGGCCAGCAAGCCGATGGCTTCCATTTTCTGTGCCTGGTGAAGCTCCGCTTCAAGTCTCACCTCCCTGGTGATGTCACGGTGGATACCCACATAGTTAATAACGGCGCCCGATTCATCCTTGACCGGTGAAATCGTGGACTCGGCGTCATAGAACGTGCCGTCTTTCTTTTTGTTAATGATGCGCCCCGACCAGACCTCACCTCGCTCGAGCGTATCCCGCATGTTCCTGTAAAAAGCCTCGTCGTGCTGATAGCTTCTAAAAACGCGGGTGTGCAGACCGATGATTTCTGTGTTGTCATAGCCCGACAGACGTTCAAAAGCAGGATTGCCATACTGTATAATCCGGTCCGGATCGGTTATGAATATGGCTTCCGCAGCCTGCTCTATCGCGGTGGCCAAGCGTATGCGTTCCAGCTCCGCCTGCTTTCGTTCGGTGATGTCACGCGTAATACCTATGACACCCACGGGTTTGCCATCGTCCGACCACAGGAGGGCAGCGGAAACCTCTCCCACGAAAGTGGAGCCGTCTTTGCGCAATTCCTTGGATTCAAAGGTGCGAATCGTGTTGCGGTCATACTGAGGCGATGTCGCTTTCATAAGCTCTTCTTCAATCATTGCCGGTTTTTGGTAGGTGAGCTTCAGAAACTCCTCGACCGTCCAGCCGTGGGTACGCTCGACAACGGAATTGGCATAAGTGAACCGGCCCGACAAATCCATGGTCCAAATCAAGTCCGGAACGCATCTGGCAATCTGGCGATACCGCTCCTCGCTTTCCCGCAGCGCCTCCTCTGCCTGCTTGCGCTCGGTGATGTCACGCGTAATACCTATGACACCCACGGGTTTGCCATCGTCCGACCATAGGAGGGCAGCGGAAACCTCGGCCCAAAAGGCGGAGCCGTCCTTGCGCAATTCCTCAGACAAGAAGGTCGCAACCGTGTTGGGGTCATACCGGGGCGTTGCCGCTTTCGTAAGCCGCTCTTCCAGAGAGGCCGCATGTTTGGCGGCCGCCTCCGGTGTGCACGTGTCATGGAAGCTGAGCTTTAGAAATTCCTCGACCGTATAATCGTAATTTCGCTCCACAGCGGAGTTGACATAAGTGAACCGGCCCGACAAATCCATGGTCCAAACCAAGTCCGGAACGCATCTGGCAATCTGGCGATACCGCTCCTCGCTTTCCCGCAGCGCGTGCTCCGCCTGCTTGCGCTCAGTGATGTCTCTAAAGAAGCACACAAACTGCCCGCCTTCTATGGCCTGGTACTTGACGCTGACTTCGACGTCCAGAATCCTGCCATCTTTACAGCGGTGCCTGGATTCGAAACGATCCTCGCCTTCCGCCATGATCTTCATGATGCGGACGGATGTTTCGGCGGTCGTTTCGGCAGCTTCCAAGTCGCTGACGCGCATGGTCAGCAGTTCCTGTTCACTGTAGCCGCTCATCCTGCAACAGGCATCGTTGACTTGCATCAAACGGCTTTCCCTGTCGAAAAGTAAGAATCCATCCATGGCGGTATGGAGGATTGTCCTGTGCCGTTCTTCACTTTTGTACAGGGTCTCTGCGGATCTGATGGTCTGATGAGCCAAGGCGAACGGTACCAGGATGAAAAGACAGACAACGACCGTCAAAATCACGCCAATCGACTTATAGATCAAGACCCTGTTCTGGGAGGCCAGGAGTATTATCGACCATCCTTCCGGACCAATGGCCTTACGAGAAGCAAGATACCTTTCCCCTTGTAAGATTAGTGTCATTCCATCCATAACTTTCTCCGGCATGACAGTATCAAATGGTCCGTTGCCGAACTGTTTGGAGGCAGCCAACTCATTGGCCATCTCCGGACGTAGCGGCCAGAGGCTCTTTAGAAGCATATCCGCATTACTCGAAAGGAAAATAACCCCCTGTGGACTGACAAAAAAGCAGTACGGCTCTAGGCTCAATTGCGCTTCAAGCCTATCGAAGTCGATCTTCACCACGACAACTCCCAAGATGGTGTTATTGCTGTCAGTGACAGGCGAACTTACGTAATACCCTCTTCTCAAGGACGTAAGCCCGAGGGCGAAATAATGACCCAAATTGCCTTTCATAGCTTCTGTGAAATAAGGACGAAACTGATAGGAATTGCCGACAAAACTGTCGGGTTCGTTGCGGTTAGAGGAGGCAATAGTGATACCGGTCCTGTCAACGAGATAACTCACGGAAAAATTGAATGCTGAATTGAACCTGTCCAGGGTCGAGTTTGCGCGCTCAATGTCTTCGTCTTTTGGTGTAATCAGTGCTGGAGCGATCCATGGCGACCCCGACATTGACTTGACTACTGCTTCAGTTTTGTTGAACTCGCCGGTCAGGTGAGTCATCAGGAGCGTGGTTGTTGATTCAGTTTCTCTGAGAATTTCGCGGTGGGCTTTGTCGCCCAGATAACCCGTAACAAACCACCCCGCAAAGATAGTGATCGCAAGGAGACCAACACAACTGATCAGCCATTGCCAACTTGAAAATCTTCTCTTATCGGTTCCGGAATGCATCATTTTCAGATGTCCTTCGCTTTATCCGCAATAATTCATCAAGTCAGGCGCGATGCATTCGAACAGCATTTTGCCGTCGAATTGCGCACTAAGGGACGTTTAGACCGGTAAAACCTTATGATTTCCGAATCAAGCATGAATGCGATATCTCAGTGAGACCGATTCTCGCAATTTCAGGACGCACCACGAGTCCCCGCAATTGATAGCTCTGCTCCAGGTGTCCTTGTTGAGAGGGGATCAGGCGAAAATGATACGATAGAGTGAGAGGGGAAAGCGGATGGGGACGGCAAGCATTATAGAGTGATAGCCCAGGGAGGTCAATATCACTTGCCTGTAGTGAATTGGCCTCTAAGTGCTATCCGCAAACACTCACGGAAAGTGCGTATATCTTGCCACGGGTTGAGATGCATTGGAAGATTAAACCTTTTATCCTGTGATTGTTCGGTATAGCTCCCCAGAGCTGACACAAGGGTTAGCCCGGCACAACAAATCCGGCCTCTGATATTCCTCTGCTCCGTTTTACTATACTAGCCAGGCAACGCCTGGAGCAGGATTTCGGGCAGCATCCAGATTCGGTACTCTTCTTTGTTCTTCATCGTGCGGCGCAGATTATGATAGCAGCCCGTGCAAATGGTCACGATGTCCCGACTGGCGAAGCTGTTGTTCAGTTTCTCCATGTGCGGCGGGATGAAGCAGCAGAGATTGCTATCCGGTTCGTTCACCTGCAGTCCCTGGACTTTTGCCAAAAGGCGACGGGCCGGCTCGATATCGAGTGCGTGCTCAGTAATGCGGCGCCGGAAGCGATAACATCCGGGATAGTAGTCGATCACCATATCCAGTCTGCCACCAGGGAAAAACTGCTCCAGCAGTGTGCTGTACGAAATGACGGGCAATGAGGTTTCGTCGGCCAGATTGGCATAGCTTGGCTCGCAGGCGGCGCAAAAAAGAACGACCGCCTTCGCTCGGAGAGCCTCCGCCTGCCTGAGATTGCCGAGGACGAACTCGCGGGAAAGCTCTTTGCTGCGGGCGATATCCTCTTCATTTTTCGCCATCACTGCCGGTTGGCCGAAAGGCAACCAGCCGCAGCAGAATTCCTTGCCCAGGACTGTGCAATCGACGTGCAGGCGGTCCAGGAGGACCTTCAACGATGCAATTGTTTTGGGCATCGCCTCTGGCTGGGCGCAGCCCATAATGATCGCGTAATCAGCTTTTCTTCCTGCGGGAAAGCCGATATCGGCAAGCACTTTCGCCTTGCCCTGCCAATCCGCACTGTACGTTCCATGCTCTCTCACGTTGTCGATCAATTTTTCGTCAATCATTTCTTCCTCCTTCATGTCATCCGGAAGCTTTCTTTCCTTCCGACTAATTTGCGCCATAATATCATAAGGTTGGGATAAGCGCAGCATGATTTTCAGGCATGCCCGCGCACAATCCAGGTTAATATTAATAGCTTGTCCTGCGGGAAGGAAGCTAAGAGGCGCAGGCTTTCAAAATCAGGCGACCGTTCGAACCTCTGAGAGTCTTCTTAGAGCTATGATTTCGAGGGCGAAAATGGGCTTCCGGGCCTTTAAGGAGCAGATCTTTAGATAATCAGTCATAAAGAGAGCCTGGACTTTACGATTCCAGGCTTTCTTTATTTTGTTAGTTGGAAAGGGCCATTATTTCTTTGTCGCAGCGCTGACAGTGATTTTGACTGATGCTGTACTTGCTGTCCCGACTGAATTTTTTATTGTCAATGTTGCATTATAAATTCCGGACGCCGTGTATGTATGACTTACAGTTGCACCCGTACCAGTTCCACCATCACCAAACGTCCATGAATATGATGCGATCGAACCTGTCGATCCGGTTCCTGAAAAGCTGATCGCGACAGGTGTTGTTCCACTGGTAGTCGATGAAGTAGCTTTTGCAACCGGAGGTGCGTTGACAGTGATTACTGTCGATGCCGCGTTCGTTGCTCCAGATGAACTTTTTACTGTCAGGGTTGCGGTGAAGGTGCCGGTTTTTGTATAAGTGTGACTTATAGTTGAACCTGTACCAGTCGTACCATCTCCAAAGTTCCATGAGTATGATGAGATTGTCCCTGTCGAACCAGAACCTGAAAGTTGAATAGGAACAGAAACATATCCACTGGTAGATGACGCGGCGATTTTTGCTGCCAACGCCGGGTTGACTACTATATTGACACTCTTTTGGACTGCTCCCCCTGGTCCGGTAGCAGACAATGTGGCGGTATAAGTTCCGGCTGTCGTATAGGTATGGCTTGCATTTTGCGTGGTTGCGGTGCTGGTTTTGCTATCTCCAAAAGCCCACTGCCAGCTCGTCACTGCTCCTCCGGAGGAGCTGGCCGATCCGGCGAATTGTACTGTCAAGGGAGCGGTTGCACTTGTCGGCGTCGCTGTTAAACTGATGACAGGTGGGGGAGGATTGTTGGCGGTAATTGTCATTGATTTAGAACTTGATCCTGCGGAATTCGATACTGTTAATGTCGCAGTATATGTTCCGGCTTTCGTGTATGTCTCTTTGATAGTGCTCCCCTGACTGCTTTGAAATCCATTCCCAAAATTCCAGACGTAAGAAGATACTGTCCCTGTAGACGTACTGGTAAATTGTGTTGATAAGGGAACAGTTCCGGTTGCCGGCGATGCTGTGAAGTTAGCGACTGGTTTTGCAGGAGCGCCGGTAACTTTGATCATACCGGTATAGGTTGCAGTATCTGAACCGGCAGAATTACTGACTTTGAGGCTTACAGTGTATGTGCCCCCATTTTGGTATGTATGACCGGGATTTTGGGCTGTGCTTGTTGTTCCATCGCCAAAGTTCCAAAGCCATGCGGTTACCGGAGTAGATGAGGCAGAAACGGTAGACGTATCCTGGAAGGTCACCGTGAAGGGTGCTGCTCCGGCTATTGCCATTCCCGTAGCCGGAACCGGCGCAGACGGTGGTGCGGTGACAGTGAAATCAGCTAATGGCAAAGTCGAGCTTGCCATCGTCGATCCAAGGTAAGCTATCGCCTCCCCACCGAAATTGACACAATCGGATAGTTCTGAGTATGCAATATAGAAGTAGCCATTTAGACCCCAACCCGTACCCCAGCTATTTTTCACGATAAAATACTGGCCCGGGTCGTTCCATCCGACGACCGTTATAGCATGGCCACCTGCAAGTCCTCCGGAAACATAATGATAAACGCCACCTCCGTAGTTGAAGAAATCATTGTAGACATTCATTGTTACGACAATAGGCCCATAGCTGTAAATCGCGGATTTGAGGTTAGCGGCAGTCGCATCACCGAATAGGTTTATCCATGTCCAGTTCGGGATCTTATAGGTATCAGTCTGAAAAGTGGCGCATGCGTTTTTTGCATTCCCATCGGAATAGGTGTAAGGATAGCAAGCCTCAATCGGGAGTCCTTCCTGCTTTATGTAATCGGCAGCGCCATCAATGGAACCGCCATAGGTGCAACTGTCCCAACGTCCTGCCTCAACGCTTATCAAGATTTGCTCAGACGTTTCGACATTGAGCCCTTCCAGCTTCGAGTAGTTTTTCAATATCTGCGATTCCAGCGCTGCGGCGGATGAAAATGCCCAACATGATCCACAACCACCTTGGTCCCTCACTGGAGTAACGTAATTTACACCATTGTTGTCTCTCCAATCGAAAGTTGGAGGTAATGATGTTGCAGTAGCAGGTAATGATGTTCCAGTAGCAGCGGACATCTGGTGACTGGCAATTCCTGTGGCTGCGCTCTCGCTGTGAATAGCACCGCAGCGGCGTGCTTTTTCTTCGGCAGATAAGGATGAAACGGAAGTATCCCTGGCAACCCATCTGGCACCGTTCGCCCGAAGGATGCCGTTCAGGACATTGGTCTCATCCGACGCTTGACCGAATGCGTTACCTGACGCGAAGAACATACTGAAAAGCAAAATTGTGATAAATGAGAAAATGAATGGTTTACAGATGTTCTTCATATTGTCCTCCTACCTGTTATGATTTTGTGTTTGCTTTGGATGTCCAGCAAAAGGAAAACCCGCTATCCTGTGAACAGGAAGCGGGTTTTGCGTAGGAGGCTGATTTATTTTAGGCTCTCCCTGGCAACCCCGCTGCCTTATCGACTACAAGCCGACTTAGGCCGGAAGCTTTGCGTCCCACCTTTTCAAGTGGTTTGCCCTTCAGGCTAGCTGAAGCATCTGTTACCAAAGAACGTGATTGCAATTTTGTAATGCAATTATACAAACTATTCTTAACCCAATTATCGGTTATCCGGGGAGAGAACCTTAAACTTTTTTTCGACATCGGGAAAACGCACGGACAGGAAACAAGTCGATGTGAAACAGTGCCGTCCATCTTGAACTCGCCGTCAAGTGTCACCTTCATCCGCAACAGACAATAAATGATTACATTTTAGAAAGCTATTTTCTTGTCTTGCACTGGAGAACAATCAAATGAAAGTCTATATCACCGCCCGGCTGCCGGAGGAAGTTTTGGCCGGGATTGCACGAGAACATTCCGTTGAGGCCTACGCCGAAGACATTCCCGTAAGCAGACAAAAGCTTCTAGCAGGCATTGAAGGAAAAGAGGGGCTTCTGTGCACGCTCACTGACAGAATCGATCTCGAGGTAATGGGACGCGCCCCTGACCTCAAAGTCATAGCCAATAACGGCGACGGCTTCGATCATATCGATATTGAAGCTGCAACCCGGAAGGGCATTCCGGTAACGAACACCCCCGGAGTGTCTACAGATTCTGTTGCCGACATCACATTGGCTCTGATCCTGGCTACGACCCGCAGACTCGTTGAAGGTGACAGGATGACAAGGAGCGGAAACTTTCAATTCTGGGCGCCTTTTCATTTCCTCGGCCACGACGTCAGCGGCAAGACACTGGGCATAGTGGGCTTTGGAAGTATTGGAAAAGCTGTTGCCAGGCGGGCGAATGGATTCGACATGAAGGTGATCTATTTTAGCAGCACACGGCTGGAAAAAACTGAAGAAGACAGATTGGGTGTCAGCTTTGCCCCTCGATCAACTGCTGAAAGACTCGGATTTCGTATCTTTGCACGTACCGATGATCCCACAGACTCATCACATGATCGGGAAGAAGGAACTCGCAATGATGAAAAGCTCGGCCTGCCTGATAAACACTGCCAGAGGCCCCGTCGTTGATGAAAGCTCACTGGTAGAGGCCCTAAAACAGGGACGCATCCATGCAGCCGGCCTGGACGTCTATGAAAACGGAACTTTACTCAGCCCGGGACTAGCTGAACTCGACAACATAGTCCTGCTGCCGCACGTCGGAAACGCCACCGTCGAGGCTCGCACTCGAATGGCCATTATGGCCGCGGATAACCTTCTTGCCGGACTGCGAGGCGAACGCCCCCCCAACTGCCTGAACTGTCACGGGGAGACCCACCACAGAGGCACGGAGATCACGGAGAAAAGCAACTGGGCAGATGAAAAGATCCACCCCAGAGGAGGCAGAGGTTACGGAGAACAGCAACTCGGCGAATAAAAAAGATCCAACGCAAGGGCAGCAGCTCGAAGGCAAGACCAGTAGCTGTGACCTTGCCTTGGTGTAATCTGTTGCCGGGGGAAGGCCTAGCCCGAGAAGCGTCTCAGAAATCCAAAAACAGCTGCGAGGCCGGAGGCCATGAGCAGAACGCTTGGGGGAATCGGGGTTTCGGAGCCAACCTCCTGAGAAGGGGCAGCGTCGGTAATGAGGATCTGGTTGCACGAGCCCCCATTGGTCAGGAGCCACTGAAGGCCCTCGATGTCTTGCTGAGAAACGTTGGGCTGAACAACTTGGCCATTGTAGATGTAGTACAGCCCAAACGCATTCGTCGAGCCGAGGTTCAACTGTCCACTAAAGCCGCCCAGAGAGCTGTTGCTGGTGTAATTGACAACCCAATCATTAGGACCATTCAGTATTACACTGAAATCGACTGCCGAGAATGGATTGGTCGCAGTCATCTGAAGCAACAGTGCATTACCAGGATTGCCTGCACCTTGAGTGGCTCCCGCAGCATTGATGTAAAGGTTGGCGGTCATATCACATGTTCCACCTTGTGTATTAAAGCCGAAACCGGTCTGTACGTCACCGATCTCCGGGTACCACAACGCATAACCGGCATTGGCATACGAAGCACCACCAAACGCCACGCCAAAAACCAGGAGCAACGCCGGAAGGATCGTCCGTAATTTCATACCTCCTCCTGATGGAATAGGATCATGATCTGTCCATGCCCTGTTAACGTTTTCGTAACCTGACCAGCAATCAGGCGTGGCGTTCCGGCCGCAACCCCGCTCCGCTCAGCGGTTGCCGCGCCCGAAAAACCACAGCTTCCTGACTATATGTTTTGGCGGCCTGGCTGTCTCCGGGGGCGAGACCCACGGCTTTCCGTCCCCACCTCACAATGGGTTTGGCTTTATCGTTGTGTGGACCCTTTCATCAGTCGAATGTGCTTTGCCTGCATTTGCCCGGGTGTCCACGAAAAAAAGCCCAGACATTAACGGTCATTCGCACAAGGATCATCATCCGAATGAACCACTCAAGCCTGGGCTTTCCGGTCCCTCTTTGGCAGAGGTCGACAAAGTACCCACGGAGTAAAAAATACCGAAACGCTTCTTTAATAGCGCACTTTCAGCGGCCGTGCATGACAAAATAGCGACAAATGTATTACAAATCGGTGAGCCGGGTCGTCAGCGGAAAACGAGGCTAAGACATCATGTAAAACCTGATAAGCACCCTGCTGTCATGCAGGTCTGAGTGAACTGAGCGGAGCTTCAACCGTCAGCAAAGTTTAATGACAACTGCATGACCATTCAAATTGTGAATGATTAATCTGTCTTTCAGATAGATTTGCTCTTCGATATATTTTGTTACCCCATCACATCCAACGAATCCATAGTCATCATAGACAATCATTCCTCCAATGACTAAACGACCCCATATCCATTCGCTAATATCTCTTGCAGATCTATAAACATCGACATCAATGTGGCAGAAGCGAATCTTAGGTACATTTATAAGTGGCGAAGTTTGATCGGGGAATACACCTTTTAGAATGCGCACATTGGTAAGCAGTAAAGTATTAAAAAGACTACGTACTAGCTCTTCACTGGTATCACTATGCTCTCCACCTTTATATGTCGAATCCATATCCGATATTTTTACAACACCTTCAAAAGTATCACAAACAAACATGGGTTCAATAATGTTACATAGCATGGCCTTCATTGCTATTAAAGCAGCTGTTCCACCGCGCCATACTCCAACCTCAATAATAGCACCAGCATCTAATTTGGCTATCTGCTCCACTAAGTGCCATAATTCAAAACATCTATAAATATCAACAAGCGTGTACGTCCTTAAGGCATTATACACCTTTAAGAATAATTCATCAGCCAGCCACGGCGCATAGGTGGAAGCAGGAGTTATTAAAGAATGGTAAAGCGATGGGTTGGAGACTCTCGTGCGGTTGAAATTCAACTCAGGCTCACAGGGTTTGCTAATCGCGGAAGCCATGCGGATTGTCTCCAATCCCTTAGTCTCATCTGTTTGCAATGAGCAATTAATATGCCATTAGGTCTGTTGCATTGGCATCTAAATCGTTGACCGTCGGTTTTGGCTCGGATCGATTGGCAAAGATTCTCCACCACATGCCAACTGGACAGAAGACTTGGCTACTTCGGGTCAAATTATTGACCTGGAGCAATTACTGCCCGCTGGCCAGGACTAAGAGGTCAAATACCCTTTCTGATGCAGTTCAGCATCCATCATTTCGAGTTCTCGCGCGCCTGAAATGACGATATCGGGGTCGGGCTCGTAATCCAGGTTACTATTCGCTTTACTGTATGGGGCCGAGTTGAGTATGATCTTCATTGCGTTTAACCTGGCCCTGCGTTTATCATGAGATCTTATTATGATCCATGGGGCCTCGACGGTATGAGTTCTTTTGAGCATTTCATATTTTACATTGGTAAAGTCGTCCCATCGTTCCTGGGCTTGTACATCTATTTCGCTCAGTTTCCATTTTCGCAACGGATCATTGCGTCTGCGTTCAAAACGCTCTGCCTGAGTGCTTCTATCCACGCTAAAGTAGAACTTCACTAAAATCGTGCCCTGCATAATCACATCTTTTTCGAACCACACTACACCATTCATGAAATCTTCGTATTCCCGTTCAGTACAGAACCCGAAGACGCGCTCCACCATGGCGCGGTTATACCAACTGCGGTCGAATAACACGATTTCACCGCCGCGAGGGAAATTAGCGACGTATTTTTGGTAATACCATTGGGTTTTCTGCTCATTTGTAGGCTTGGGCAGCGCAACTACCCTAAAGTGCCTTTCATTCATGTAGCGGGTGATTCTTCGAATCGCGCCGCCCTTGCCGGCAGCGTCCCGGCCCTCAAAGAGAACAATCATCCGCCTTTGGGTCTCCTCCAGATATCCCTGCAAGCGAAGCAGTTCGGCCTGATAAGGTTTTAGTTTTTCATCGCTCCGCGCGGATTCGAGAGCATATTGTTCAAATTCGCTGGAGCAGGCCGCTGTGTTCTCGCGGAGTCGCGTGTAGTCTTGGAGAAGGTCGTGTAACAGGACCTGCTTTCCATCATAAGTCACGTAAATGTCGGTATTGTTCATGTTTACCTCTTTGTCCTTAGAAAAAGCCCAGTTTCGCAAGGTTATCCAAGAATTGCATATATCCCATGATTCTGAGAGAATCCGGTAGTCCAAGTAAATCTCGAGCACCTCTCATGTAATGCAGGCCACGGTCTCCTTTGATTAGTTTTAAGGAATTACTTTCGATTGCTATGGACGTTAATTGTATTGGCGAAAGAATGTCGGCTATTTCCAACTGAATTGGAATGTTATCAAATGAGAATGAACACCTGGACCTGTGTTTCTTTATTTTTATACATTTTACTGGCGGCGTGAAAAACGATATCGCATCCGTTAGAACATCGAGGCTATTGCATTCCGATCTAATATTATCAGGCGCTTTGGTGCATAAATCGCTTTCCAGCAGATCGATAGCGGAACTATCCAACGGGAATCTATATTTAAGGTGTCGAGCTTCTTCCCACAATTCAAATCCGTCCGGGCTGGTCATTAACAGGTGTTTAAATTTGAGTGTTTTCCTGCGAATCTTGATGTTTGCCTTGCAGCTTGGATTCCATAAGTATTTATCCGTGACATCACTCAATTCAAGGGGCGTGGAGCAGATCCCTTCAATATGAGTGCGATATTCTTGCGAAAGTACACCGAACGCCCGCCATTCCCAATGAATGCCTTTGTTCATGGGCCTGCCTGTGTGGATGGCTGTGTCGCTATCGGACTGACTGGTTGTGACGCCCATTACGAGAACCCTTTCCTTCGATTTAGACTGTTTTCCGACAAGAAATACTGCCTCAATTTCGGCGCCAATGTTTTTCTGGAAATATCTGAATTCCCTTGATTAGAAATAAAGAAATTTTCTCTGGTTTCAGATTGAAAATTTATATTCATTAAGGACTTCAGGTCCAGCATTGGTTTGAAGAAAGAAAAATAAGCGCGTGAAAGAACCTTTCGTTCCGGGGAATAACCTATAATTTCCCTGGAGAAGACCGTATCCACATGATAGGCCATTATCAGGTATAAATCCAACTTCATCGTGACAGCGAATTCCCGAATTCGGAGCAACACATCCGGATTGCGGGTGAGCCATGGCTCGACCTTAACAGGGATCACGCTTATGCCGAAGTGGAATTCATTAACTGTCCAGATTTTAACATCTCTAATCATGAGGTCATGTGGATTCAATGACGAAAGATCGGAGCGTTTCTCCATCAACTGTTCGAACAACTTCGTTCGAGAGAGCGGGCCGAGTTTAAGCAGACGCGATGCTATAGAAATATCTTTTTCGGTGCATCGTCCTTTCGAAGGGTCCAGATTCACCGTATCCAACAGGATCGGACCGAAAAGGAGCTTGACCAGGTGCTTATCAAGCAGTTCCGGCGATGTGTCTAAAATGTGCTCAGCCACTAATGTGGCGCAAGAACCCACGGGTTCGATTACACGGTGTCCGATATTGCGGAACTGTTTTTCGTCAACGTGATGGTCGATGATTTCGACAACGGCGTCTTTCAAATGGGACTGGGAAGGGGCCAGGTCATTGTGGTCGATCAGGGTCAGCGTCAATCGCCCGGCGGAGTGAACTTGTTCCGGATGAAGATAATCCTGAAATACGAGATCTTCGATGTCAACACCGGCATTGGCGAAGAGGAATATGACTTCAGGTCTTAAACGGATATCGGACGATCCGGTATTGATCAGCGGCACAATGTTGACGTCGTCTCTCGAGCAGCGGTAGCGGAGAAAGTACGCATACATTGAAGCGGAGACGATGGAATCCAAATCGGCACTTTCATTTCCCATGACGACGTGCTGAAATACGCCAGTCTTTACCTGCTTTTTTGCGCTCAGCAGATAGGAATTGAAGTCATCGACGCCGAAGGTTTTAACCGTCATTTGCTCTTTCACCACCCGCAACCAATGCCAAGACGCAAAGATAATATACGCATCGATCTCATCTCGAACCCCGTTTAGACCAGTGACATTTCACTCACGTACCTTTCCCCACGGCAGAGCTTTGAACCTGACCGGGCCAAGGGTAGACAAAACGTATGATTTGTGAAAGCTGTTTTTTGCGGCGCTCTATTTCTCAGCGTCCAGGATATGTGAGATCAAGGAAAATCGTTGCTAACACGATCTACGGACTCAGGGTGCGACAGTCTTCAGGGCGGCAGTGCTGGATTCGACGATGCCGCCGGGCAAGGGGAGATAGCCCATTGCCTCGCTATAGGCTTGCCCCGCATGGAGGCACCAGTCGAAGAGGCCCCTCAGCGCTTCGGCTTTCTTCTGATCGTCGTACCTATCATACAGGAGGACCCAGGTGAGAGTTACAATGGGGTATGAATCCGGCCCTTCGGGGTCGGGGAAGAAGAGCCGCAAGTTTTTTGGCAACTCTTGCGACGATATTGCTTTCAAAGCACTTTCCCGGCTCGGCACGATGTAATTCCCGGCCTTATTCTCGATGGAGGCAATTTTGAGGTTCAGCCTCTGAGCATAACCGAGTTCCATATAGCCGATGGACCCGACCGACTGGAGAACAAGCCCCACCACCCCTTCGTTTCCTTTGGCCCGCATGGCTCTTCCGGGCCAATCGACAAGTGTGGCCGGGCCATGCCTCTGACGCCATTCACTGCTGATCGCGTCCAGGTGCTTGGTGAAAGCGAAAGTGGTGCCGCTGCCATCGCTGCGCACCGCCGTGGTGATAGTCAGTTTTGGAAGCGGGAGACCCGGGTTGCAGTCCGCGATGACCGGATCGTTCCATTCCTTGATCTTTCCGAGAAAAATACCGGCATACGCCGCCCGGCTCAGTTTCAGCTCACCCTGCAGCCCGGGGATGTTATAGGCAAGCACTACGCCGCCGGCAGTCATCGGGACCAACTTCACCCCGCGCTCGACCCTGGCAATTTCAGCATCGGTCATAGCCGCATCGCTTGCGCCGAAATCCACTCGTTTATCATCGTCAACGCCCTGGCCTATGAATCGTTCAATGCCTGCTCCGCTGCCCACCGGTTCGTATTGCACAATGATTTCAGGGTGGGACCCCATGTACAGAGCAAACCACTTTTCATATAAGAGGGCGGGGAAAGTCGCACCGGCTCCTTTGAGCAAGATGGAGCCGGGTGGTATTTGAGCTGCAGACGGTTTTCCGGCAGAAACATTGACTTTGGGTTTCCCCTCGTCCGAACGGGAACATCCCGCAACCAGCGCAAACATGACCACAGCAGGGAGAAAGAGTTTTTTCAGTTTCATCATTTTCGGTTTCCACGGGTTAAGCGCTTAACTGAACCTGCCGCTGATGTAGTCCTGAGTATACTTCTCCTTTGGATCTTCGAAGATCTGCTGAGTGTCTCCGAATTCGACCAGGTATCCTGTGCGGCCTCCCTGAGTGGTGTCGACATACAAAAACCCGGTTTTGTCGGCCACACGTTGGGCCTGCTGGAGGTTGTGCGTGACAATGGCGATCGTGAAGTTCTGCTTCAATTCGAGCATAAGCTCCTCGATTCTCCGTGTGGCGATGGGGTCCAAAGCCGAACAGGGCTCATCCATGAGCAACACGTGTGGTTCGGTGGCAATGGCCCTTGCTATACAAAGACGCTGCTGCTGGCCGCCGGACAGAGACAGTCCGCTGTCGTGCAGTTTGTCCTTGACCTCGTCCCACAATGCGGCGCGCTTCAACGCACTCTCAACCTGTTCTTCTTTTTTGCCCTTGTAGCCGTTGAGCTTCAAACCAAAGGCCACATTGCGGTAAATGCTCATGGCAAAAGGATTGGGCTGCTGAAACACCATCCCTATATGACGGCGAACCTCGACGGGATCGATGGAGTTATGGTAGATGTCCGTGCCATGGAAACAAACGTTTCCTTCGAATCGAAACCCCCGCACCAAGTCGTTCATGCGGTTGAAGCAGCGCAGAACGGTGCTTTTGCCGCATCCGGAAGGCCCGATGAAGGCGGTGATCTTCCCCCGTTCGATCGGGAGCCTGGTATCGCGCACTGCTTTGAATTTGCCGTAAAAGAGTTCTTTTATATCGCAGTCGATTACTACACCGTCGCCATTAGGGCGGGTGGGTTCGACAGGGCATTGTGCAGAACGACTCATGACATTTACCTCCTGCTGTTTGAGAGAACTTCGAGGCCGCCTCATTTTGTCCTGTTGCGAGACAGGCTCTGGCCGATCAGGTTAACGGTGAGCACCATGAGCACCAGCACCAGGGCGGCGGCCCAAGCCAGTTCAACCTGGTTTTCGAACGGCATTGCGGAAAAGTTGTATATCAGCACGGCCAGAGAAGCCGTGGGCTGCATCAGTTGAATGCTTCCACCCTCACCAAGCCAATAATTGCTGAAAAGGGCGGTGAACAGAAGCGGGGCAGTTTCACCTGCCGCGCGCGCAACCGCCAGCATGATTCCGGTGAGAATTCCGGGAAAAGCGGTGGGGAGCAAAACCATTCGTACGGTTTGCACCTGCGTGGCGCCCATACCGACTGCGGCTTCGCGGATCTTCCTGGGCACCATCCGGATCGCCTCTTCAGCGGTTAGCATTACCGTCGGCAACATCAAGATGGACAGGGCAATTCCCCCGGCGACGGCTGAAAATCCGCCGGTAATCAGGACCACTGCCCCGTAGGCAAACACGCCAGCGAGGATGGAAGGAAACCCGGTAAGCAGCTTTGCGCACATGCGGACAACTTGCGCCAGCCTGCTCTGCGGAGCTATTTCCGCGAGAAACACCGCGGCCAGGATACCGAAAGGAACGCTGATCAAAGCCGCAATTCCAACCATTACCACAGTGCCTAAAATCGCATTTCCAAACCCTCCACCCAATTCGAAAGCCGAGGGAGGCAACTCCGTAAACACGCTCAAACTAAGCTTCGCTCCGCCCCTTACGATCAGCATAATTACCACGGAAAAAAGTGGAACCAGGGCAGTGACTGTCATCAGAGCGACCAGAACGCTCATAAAGAAACTGAATGCCGCCCGGGGGCGACGCAGTGATTTCTCCAGCAGGCCCATATCGATCATGATCGGTTCCCGTTTTACAGGGCCGGCTGGTGCCGGGGAATTGACAGTACCGTTCATGGTTGCGCTCCTTCGCGGCCCGCCGAGGCCCTCTCCAGGACGAAAGCCCCCACTACGTTTACCATCAGGGTGATTCCCATCAGGATCAGGGCCGCGAACATCAGAACGCCTATCTCTCCGGGGCCGGCCTCAGCGAAGTTATTTGCCAGAAGGGCGGCCAGGGTGTTACCCGGCGAAAACAGGGACCAACTGATCACATTTGAATTGCCGATCAGCATGGCCAGGGCCATCGTTTCGCCAAGGGCCCTGCCGAAGGCCAAAATGACGGCGCCAAAGATACCCTTGGATGCGGTTGGAAGGATGACCGCCAGGATGGATTCCCAACGGGTGGCCCCCAAGCCATAAGCGGCCTGACGCAGTTTCGGAGGTACGGCAAGCAATGAATTTAGGCTTATGGCGGCAATGGTGGGCATGATCATTATAGAGAGCACGATGGCCGCCGGCAGCATGCCCGGGCCGCTCAAGGTAGTGCTGAATAACGGTATCCAGCCCAACTTCATCTGAAACCAATGGCATATCGGCCTGATCAAAGGGATGATGAAATAGATTCCCCACAGCCCATAGACGACGCTGGGAATGGCGGCCAGCAGTTCGATGAGGTTTTTGAGCAGGTTTTCAAGCAGGTCCGGCAGCTTTCCCCAGAATGAATGAAATTGGACGCCGAAGACCTTCAGTAGGGAGTATATCAGAGAAGCCAGGAAGTGCTCGCTCAGGAATATGGCCACGGCAACGCCGAACAAAGTGCCGAGGACCAGGGCCAATAGAGAACTGTACAAGGTGCCCCAGATCTCCGGAAGCACCCCGAACTGTTTAGTGTTGGGGTTCCACGTAGTGCCCGTAACGAATCCCAAGCCATATTTTCCCATGGCGGGAACAGCCTCGCGGGCGATGGTGTACACGATGTACAAAACGAGCAGTACCGTCAGCCAGGCAAACACATAACTGGCCAGCCTGAAAAAAGTGTTACCATGCTTCTCAACCGCCGTGGGAGCGCGCGAGATGGAAACACTCTTCCCGGTCGGGTCCCGGCTGATTTCAGCCATGGCCATGTTAAACCTCCCCGTACTATTTTCCCTTGATGTTTTCCAGGGCCGCTTTATCCCTGGCCACTACTGAATCGGGCAATGGGATATATCCGAGTTGTTCGCTGCTCTTCTGGCCTTCCGTCAAGCAATAATCCACAACGTCCTTCACGGCCTGGAGCTTGTTCGCATCGTCATATTGTTTATAGAAAAGCATCCAGGTAAAGGTTACGATTGGATACGAATCATTCCCGTCGGGGTCGGACAGCCACGCCACCAGGTTTTCAGGCAACTGCACCGCTGCCAGGGCCGCTTTGGCACTCTCTATCGTTGGTTTGACGAATTTTCCTGCCTTGTTCTCGATGGCAACCATGGGCACCTTCTGGCCGGCTGCATAAGCGTATTCGATGTAGCCAATCGACCCCGGCGTGGTACGAATGCCGGCCGTGACTCCTTCGTTCCCTTTGGAACGAGTCCCCACTGACCAGTTGGGCATATTGTTGATCCCCGGATTTTGGGCAAACTCCGGGCTGATCGCCGCCAGATGCCGCGTGAAAACGTTTGTCGTACCGCTGCTGTCAGCCCTGACAATGACGTTGATGGGGCTGTCGGGGAGCTTGGCGCCCGGGTTGGTCTTTGCAATCAAAGGATCGTTCCATTTGGTTACCTTGCCGAGAAAAATCCCTGCGTAAGCCTCGCGGCTCAGTTTCAGCTCAGGGACCCCTTCAAGGTTATAGGCGAGGACAATGCTTCCCGCCGTCATGGGCAGCATCTGTACTCCCACGGGGACCTGGGCGACCTCTTCGGGGGTCATCGCCGCGTCGCTGGCCCCAAAATCAACCGTCTTGTTGATGAAGTTCTTCACACCGCTGCCACTTCCGACAGACTGATAGTCGACCTGGACATTTTGGTGAAGGGCATGAAACTCTTTGAACCACTTACTGTAGAGTGGGGCAGGGAAACTGGCTCCCGCTCCCGTAAGTCTCACGTGTGCGGGAGAGTCCGCTCCCCGTGCATAGTCAGGACCCAGAGACGAAACCAGCAAGATCGCAAAAACAGTCAACACATTTCGAATTTTCATCCATCTTCCTTTCATCCAGGTTCGATTTGACGGCCCTGAAAGCTTTTTCCCGGAGTAAAGGGCAAAGAACTCCTCCCCGGGTCCTCCACCCCTGCAAAGGCCCAGTCCGCTCTTCTCTTGATAGGAACAGTTCAAATCCTTGTAAAGGGTCCGCGCAATTGGGTTCGCGTCCCCGCCGGATGCTTGACGCGCAAGGCCGGGAGAGCCGGCCGGCAGAGATAATCCGCAAGGTCCTCACGAAAACGCTGCGGGACAGGAGACCGCCATCCATCGGTTCGTAAGGAGCTAAGATACGGATAATATTAATAAAATAAACATAGCTCCATTACAGTTGTCCGAGTATTTATTGATGGCACAGCTCTGTTACATTATGACTACTAATGTGTGACATATGTGTTACAGAAACAGTGAAGAGTGAAGGGTGAGCAGCAAAAGAGATAGGAGCAGTGAACGGTGAACAGAGGAAAGAAAGAGCTTGTCTTGCGTGATGGAAGCCAGGAGGCGCAGGCATCGAAAAGGGGGTGACGAATCTGGCCCGAATCCGGCCCAACCTCATTTGACGCAACTGGGTGCTTATCCTTGACGGCATCGAGACAAAGTGCTATCCGAAAGCCTTGAAACAGCGCTTTTTGATCGCCTCAACATTCCGGAATCCAGATATACCTCGCATTTAATTTTGGGTCATCCGGGAAACGCGTACCTGAATAGTCTTTGAAAACAAAAATGGACATGGCAAGGTTCTACCGTGTTGTTTGACGCCAATCGAACACTACGGAGGAGGTCTGAGCCATGTCCACGTCGATACTTTACCATGCCTTTGGGCTGAAGGGTATTGAGTACAGAGGAACAAGTTTTCTGGCAGACACACTGATTTTCAGAGCTGAGATGAACAAACAGGTTATCCGATGTCCCAATTGCGGCTGCCGACGAATAACTTTCAAGGGGCAGAAGCGGAGGTGGTTCCAGATGGGGCCTATTGGACGCAAGAAGTGTCTGCTCGATCTTGTGCTCCACCGCGCACAGTGCTGTGAGTGTTCGGCTCTTTGGTGGCCGACACTTCCATTTATGATCGGGACCCACCGCTTTGTTCGATCCTTTGCCCTGACTGTGCTCGACCTGCTCAAATTCGGGACGATCCGGTCGGTCGCCGAATACCTTGGAGTGGGATGGGACCTGGTCAAAAACATCCACAAGGAAAGGTTGAGATTCCTTTATCGGAAAATCCCTCTTCACAAGGTGAGGGTGATCGGCATAGATGAGTTCAGCCTCAAGGAGGGTCATCATTATATGACCGTGGTTACAGATCTTCATACCAGCAGAGTCCTGCACGCTGTCGAAGGAAAGGGTAAAGAGGACATCAAGCCATTCCTGGCAAGTTTGGCCAGGAGAGGGAAAGAGCTGGAAGCTGTCGCAATGGACATGAGCAGTTCCTACTTCTGGGCGGTCCGTGAAACACTGCCCGGCGTAAAGGTTGTTTTTGACCGGTTCCATGTAGTCTCTCTCATGAACCACGCCATCGATGAGCTCAGGCGCGATCACCAGGCAGAACTCGATTCTCTGGGTCAACAAACCCTTAAAGGAAGCCGTTTCTTACTTTTGCGCAACTATGACTCGCTTGATCCTGACCGCAAAGCCAGGCTCGATGCCCTTCTCCAGGTCAACCGCCCTCTTTTTGAGATTCATTCCATGAAAGAACAGTTGAGACTGTTCTGGGAAAAGACGGACCGCAAAGAGGCCGAGCAATTCCTCACCGTCTGGTGCCGAGACGCCATGAACTCCGGGATCAAGGCACTGAAGAGAGTGGGAAAGACCCTTGCCGGCTACCGCACCGGACTTCTCAACTACTTCGATCATCGCATCACCAGCGGCGCCGTCGAGGGGCTGGTCAACAAAATCAAAACTCTGAAGAGGCAGGCTTACGGGTTCAGGGATGCTGAGTATTTTAAGCTGAGGCTCTACCATCTTCACACCCAAAGGTACTCGTTAGCCGGATGAACCTTAATTTTCAGGTCGATTGATCGGATCAGGTCCTTATGAGACGTCTGCCGAAAGCGGGCAGGGAGGTGGTGGACCCATGAAGGCAAGCCAATATGTTTGTTTGCTTTTATTGCTTTTGGTTGCGGCGCTCCCGCTCCCCTCGTGTGCACAGACGGCTCCGGACGCTGCGCTGCTGGCCGAGATAGCAAATATCAAGGCCGTCGATCATCACGCCCATCCACTGACGGTATCAATGGAGAAAGAGGAGGACACGGAATGGGATTCGCTCAACGTCCAGGGCGAGGAGAACGCAGAAGGTAAATACGCCGGTCCCGAGATGGCCCTCATTCCGTTCCGGCTCAGGCCCGGGAGCCCGGACCTGTGGGCCGCCTGGAACGCGCTCTATGGGTACACCCGCAAAGAGCTTACCAAGGAAGGGGTGCAGGAGCTGATCGAGACCAAGCAGCGCGTGATGCGCGAGCAGGGCGACAACTACCCCGCCTGGGTCCTCGACAAGCTTGGGATAGAGACGATGTTCGCTAACCGGTTGTCCATGGGCAGAGGTCTCCCCAAATCCCGTTTCAAGTGGGTGAGCTACGTGGACGCACTGATGTTTCCTCTCGACAACGAACGGCTGCGAAAAGGAAGCCCGGACCTCAATAACTTCTTCCCGAGCCTTGATAGAGTGCTGAAGCGCTTTGTCGCCGAGCAGAAGCTGGCCGGCCTTCCGCCGACTCTGGACGGTTACCTTGCAAAGGTTGTCACACCTACTCTGGAACTGCAGAAAAGGGAAGGGGTGGTGGCCGTGAAATTCATCGCGGGCTACCTCAGGCAGTTGGACTTTGCCCAAGTCCCGGAAAAGCATGCGAAACGCGTCTACGCCAATTACGTCAAGGGCGGCCAGCCGTCGGCGGAGGAATATAAGGAACTGCAGGACTATCTGTTTCACTTCATCGCGCAAGAGGCCGGCCGCTTGGGGCTGGCGGTGCACATTCATACCGGCTTCGGCATCGGTCACTACTATAGCGTAAGCGGATCAAATCCTCTCCTGCTCGAACCGGTCTTCAACGACCCGAGTCTGAGGAAGACAACCTTCGTCCTGATCCACGGCGGCTGGCCCTTCGCCAGGCAGAGCGCCGCCATGCTTCTGAAGCCCAACGTTTACGTGGACTTCTCAGCCATCGCCTTCCTCATTTATCCGGCGGAACTCGCTGATGTGATACGCAGTTGGCTGGAGATCGAGCCTCAGAAGGTCATGTTCGGAACCGATGCCTTCGACATGGGTTTGAAATTCCTGGGCTGGGAGGAATTCGGCTGGATCGCGTCCAATAGCTCGCGGCAGGCGCTTGCCAGGGCCCTCACCGGGATGATGAACGATGGAGAGATCACGCGAGACGAAGCGGTAAAACTGGCGCGGATGGTGCTTAGGGAAAACGCCGTCAAGCTCTACAAGTTAGATTCTCAATAAAGGGATACGGAGAAAGCGGTTTTCAGAAACGACTTCCAATGACAGGCTTTGAACAAAATACATAGAGGGGGAGCATCATGAACGATGTATTTGTTGTCAGTACTGTTAGAACACCGATAGGCAAGCGGAAGGGATATCTTCGGGAGTGGATGGCCCCGCAACTCCTGGGAGTCGTGCTCGACGAGGTTGTCCGCAGGATCGATCTGGACCCGGCATTAGTCGAGGACGTTGTAAACGGCACAGTATATCAGGTTGGTGAACAGGGATTTACGCTCGGTCGCATGGGTGTTTTGGCATCGAAGTTTCCCTTCAGCGTTCCAGGCATATCGGTGAATCGCCAGTGCGGCAGCAGTCTGTCTGCGATCCAGATTGCACACGGGATGATTGCTTCGGGGAACATGGAGGTGGTCATAGCAACCGGTTGTGAACTGATGTCAAAATACACGATAATGAGCGATATAAAGAGTTAAGAATTTGTGTGGCGCGAAGCCTTGCGTAGCCGCTACACAAATTCGGTTTGAACTCAGCCTTGGTAGGGTTTGGAATTATAACGTGCAAAAGCCTTGTGCCGGGGTCAATCGGGCTTTCTTTGATTGGTGGCAAGGGCTGTGAGGTACCGAGAAAATAGTGAAGTGCTCTTTTTTATGATGCTGAAAGCTGCTGTTTGATCTGTTGCTACGGTGCCGGGATGGTGACCGGTTGGCCGTCGGCGCAGGATACCGTTGACGGTAAGGCAGTGTTTTCCGCCGAAGTGGGGAACCAGTTTTGCTGGAGTTACTCCTCTTCTCACGGGGGACCTCTGGTGAAGGCGCGCCTAATGGTTTTGATCAGCCTTAGCTGAGTTCCGCAGTGGGTGCAAAGGATGGCGTCAGGGTGTTGAGCGCCAGGGGGTCTTTCCGGTTCAGACGGTCTCAAGATGGATTGCAGGCTGGAGCCTGTCGTCAAAACTTTCTGAAGGAGCCTGAATGTTTTTCGGTTTGAGGGACTGAGGAGACCGTAATATCGTACTTTATGAAAGCTATCCGGCAGGACATGCTGAAGGAATCTTCGGATGAACTCCATGGCATCGAGCGTCATGCGGCGGGAGATTCCGGTATCGGGCACCCTGTAGTGGAACGTGACCGACGATTCCCCCACATCTTCAATACGATTGTTGGAAAGGGCTACACGGTAGACATAGGGAGCGAGATATCTTAGCGCCGCCTCTCCCGTGCCGACCGGTTTGGAATGGACAACCCATGCCTTTGCCCAAACTTTTTCATCGACTGAGTCAAAAAGACCGAGCTTTATAAGCCCATCGCAGAACTTTGCTTTAAAAATGGTGGAAAGCGCCTTCACGGGGACGAAGAACTTTTTCCCCGAAGAGAGCCAGCGGTTGTCCGAGGAGAGGCCTCCACCAGGGATTATGTAATGGACATGGGGGTGATAGGAAAGATCGCGCGCCCATGTGTGGAGAACACCGACCACGGCGATGCGCCCCCCCACAAATCTTTGGTCCAGAGCCAGTTTTTTCAGGGCCTCGGCTGAAGCTTCGAAGAGCAAATCATAGACAGCTTTCTGTTTGGCTCGGGCAAGCGTTCGAAGCCCCTCGGGAAGAGTGAAGGTTATGAGGAAGTAAGTTTCAGGAAGCAGCAGGTCAAGCTGCTTTTCGAGCCAGAGATCGGTGCTCTCGTTGCCGCATTTCGGACAGTGCCGGTTCTTGCAGGAATGGTAGCTGTAGCGTATCTCACCGCACTGATCACAAAGATATACATGGCCGCCCATGGACTCTGTGCGACAGTTCTCGATATCCTCCATGGCCTTTAGATGCGAAGGGAGCATGCGACCTGCAAATTTGCTTCGGTACTGCGGGCCATGGCGGCGAAAGATGTCCGCCAGTTCCGGCATGGGACCTTCCCTGTCGATCAGAGATCATTCATGAGTTCGTTGATGGACTTGAAGGCCGTTTCCCTGGTCTTGGCCGTGAGATGAGCATAGATGGAGGTGGTGACGGGGGACCTGTGGCCTAGGTACTCCTGGATAAGCCTGAGGTTCACTCCGGCCTCCAGGAGATGAGTGGCGTAGGAGTGCCTCAGCGTATGAACGCAGGCATTCTTATTGAGTTTGCTTTTCTTCAATGCATTTTTGAAAACTAACAATACACCGGACCTTGATGCAGGTCCTGCGGCAGTTGCCGCAAGCTTTTTGGCTCTGGTTTGGCGCGCGGGAAAGATCCATGTCGGATTGCGATGAGTTTTCCAGTGTTCGCGCAGTAACAGAAGTGTTCTGTCTGGTAGGGGAGCATACCGATCCTTGTTCCCTTTACCTCCACGTACGTGTATGAGACCCCTGTCGCTGTCGATGTCACAAACCTGAAGATGTGTTCCTTCCTGCAGCCGCAGGCCGCAGGAATAGATCACGATGAACAACACTCGATATCGAAGTGAACGCACATTGGAGAGAATGCGGTGCACCTCGTCGGGACTTAGGATCACCGGCAGTTTGTTCTCTCGCTTGGCCCTGACGAACTTGAGAATGGCCAGGTCCCGTTTGAGCGTCTTCTCATAGAAGAATTTGATGCCGCATAGAGCGACGGTGCTGGTGCTTCGTGACCACTTCTTGACGTTCATGAGGTAGAGGAAGTAATCACGTAGTTCCTCTTCAGTAATCTTGTCGGGCGATTTTCCGTAATGCTCGGCCAGTAGCCGCACGGCGCGAACATACATGACCTGCGTTCCAGGGCTTAATCCCCTCAACTGAAGATCTTCGATCATGCGTTTTCTAAGGTGAGTCATGGTATATCTCCTTTTCGGGAAAGAGAATCTAAAAGAACGCTCCATCCTAATTGAGAGTTACCATGAACGATCTTGCAGTTAATTCAATGAGAAAGGGCGGGGGGGCTAGGAAGGGTCTGCCGAAGGCTTAGTTCAAACGGCACTTTGTTTACAGGTGATCCTATGGGCAATCCTTTCGGTGAATTTTATACGAGTAAGTACGGCCCGGCGAATCAGATCGCAGCAGCACAGATGGTCGCCGACAAATATGGGATCTCCAGGGAGGAATGTTGGGACTTCGCTATTTCGAGTCACAAGAAGGCTCATCAGGCGACGATCGGTGGATATTTCAAGAATGAAATCCTACCGATAGCGGGTCTAGATGACAAAGATGAACCTATTGTCAGGGACACTGATGAAACCATCAGGCCCGAAACTACTAGAGAGATACTCAGCGGCCTTAAGGTGCTGCCGAACACCAAATGGATCACCGCGGGCATATCGAGCACCATCACAGATGGAGCATCCGCTGTTGTTCTCATGAGTGAAAAGAAGGTGAAGGAACTTAAGCTCCAGCCATTGGCCAGGATTGTTGCCAATACGGTTATCGGAGACGATCCCAAGATCATGCTCGCCGGTCCCATCTTTGCGACCCCAAAGGTTTTGAAAAAGGCGGGTCTTAAAGTGAACGAAATCGATCTGTTCGAAATCAACGAGGCCTTTGCGCCGATTCCTTTGGCCTGGGCGAAAGAACTCGACGCGGACATCAGCAGGCTGAATGTGAACGGCGGCGCCATGGCTTTGGGGCATCCGGTAGGTAACTCAGGATGCCGTTTGACGGTAACGGTCATTAATGAATTGCAGCGGCGTAAGGCCCGTTATGCGCTTGTTTCTCTTTGCACCGGAGGAGGAATGGCGCCGGCGACGATTTTTGAAAGAGTGTGAAAATATTGCCGTGGGGCCGACCCTATGCCGAATACCATTAAAAATGCAGGCAAATTGAATCACTACGTCTAAACAGTGGGATAAGGCCGAGCAATGCGTACCTTGGTTTCCGTCACCACAACGAATTGATCTGGAATGCGGTCCGAATATGTTATCGCTGCCCTTGACAAGAAGAGCAGCAGACTCCAACATTAGCAACATTAGACTCCGGATATTTTCCAGGCGCCCTTGGGCGCCCTGTCTCTCGAACCACAAAGAGCTCACGGTAGTGGTAATCTGAGTAAGGGAAACAAAGATAGGAAACATCGAAGAGACCGGCGCCTGGCGCTGGTCGCCTTTCTTCCACCAACTACCACAGGAGTTGGATTATGAAAGGCACAACAGCGTTGTTCTTTGCGGTCCTTCTTTTTTCCACGTCAGCAACATTTATCGGTTACGGCAACAACGAAGCCGCTGCGGCTCAATGTACCGGCGGAACATTATCCCCCGGTAGCGGCCAGGACCTTCTGGTGACCGGAACGTGTACGGCGGGAGCAGGCATTTATCAATACGGTAACGTGAACATCATAGCGGGCGGAACATTGTCGTTCACAGAAAGCCCGAACGCCGCGACACACTTTTGGGCAAAGTCAATCCTGGTAGAAAATGGAGGGAGTTTGATCGCCGGTTCTACGGCAGCGCCCATCGGCACCCTTAACGGGACCTTGACCATACACCTGTATGGCAGCGATGCCGACTTGGCAGGTATCCAGTGCCAGTCCCCGGTTGTCAACGGCGCACCATGCGGCATTCCTCCGGGTGTCTGGACCCAGAACATACCTTCGCCCACCCCACTTCCACCCAACGCTGCCTGCACGAAGACAGTCCTCCCGAGTGGAGCCAGCGATTGTTTCTACCAGTATATGTCGCCGGATAACATATCGGGTGAAACCGGCTTTTTCGGACGTAAGGTGCTGGCGGTATCCTATGGCGGGACGTTGCAGCTTTTCGGCAAGAAAGGCGCTACTTATACGCCAAACGTTCAAAACTGGGACTCCGGCAAAAGCTGGGTTCGCTTTCGGAACCATGATTCGAGGCCCGGTGAAAACGTCTTTCAACTGGATCGTGCTGTTGACTGGAAACCGGGCGACCGTGTCGTAGTCACGACTACGGACTATCTGCCGGGCCATTCGGAAGAGTTTGAGATCATAAACGTAGATACCACCGAGACGCAGATCACAGTCGGCAGGATCGGTCGGTTGACGAACCAACTTCCGGCTGCCTGTGCGGGCGCCGGTCCTCCCGCCGGGTGCAAGACGCAATATGCGCACAATGGCGACCTGTTCCCGCTGGACAGCCTGCCCGACCGTTTGAATATAAAGACAAATGTGACCATCCAGAACGGAGGAATGGACAATGGGGCGGTTGCCGCCGAGACCAGGGCCGCCGTCGCGCTTCTGACGCGCAGCATCCGCATCGTATCCGGAGGGAACGCGATTCCGGCGACACAAGCCGGATTGACGTGCGGATACAACTGCTTCCCCACGTCGGACGGCTTCTATGGCGGCCATACGATCGTCCTCGAGGGTTTCAAGAACTACCAGGTAGAGGGGGTTGAGTTCTATCAACTGGGCCAGGGGGGAAGGAAGGCGCGCTATCCGGTTCACTTCCACATGGCTCGCAAAACACCGGCTACGACGTTTGTTAAAGATTGCTCCGTCCACGACTCCATGACCCGCTGGTATACGATTCATGGGACACAGGGCGTAACGCTGGCCCGCAATGTCGGCTACCTGTCGATAGGACATGGCTATTATCTCGAGGACGGTACCGAAACGGACAACAACTTTTATTCGAACATCGGGATCTTCGCCCGCGCGGCAGTCAGCAACGACCAGAATCCCCGCAGGGTGCCGGGCATCCTGGCGGGAAGCAGCAAAGTTAGCGCAAACCCGCCCTTCAATTCAGACTTCGCCAATCCTGCCGTCTTCTGGATCATGAACGGGTGGAACGATTTTCAGTATAACATGGCTGCGGGCGCCAATGCGTGCGGCGCATGTTACTGGCTCCTCCCCGGTCTGATCAGCACTCATTCACGCTTCGAAGCGTGGGAATCCTACGCCTCGATTCAAAAGACCATACCCGGAGGCGCCCCGCTGGAGAATTTTGTGGGGAACTACTGCTCCTCGGCGCAGTTGTCATTCAATACCGTCCTGGCGACCGATGCCTGTAACGGTCTTGCAGACCTGGGTCCTATAAACAACCCGCTCGCGCCCGGTCCCAATCCCGACTACTATCCACAGGTGAGCGGGCTGCGTCAACCCACCCTGTGCACGGGGACCTGCTCCAATAACCTGGGGCAGCCGTGCACGACAGACAGTCAATGCAACCCCACGCCAATTCGCTGCACAAATAACATCTGCCCCAATACGAATAAACAGTGCACGACAGACAGTGATTGCATGAATACCTGCACGGCGAATTGCACTCAAACGCCGCCGTGCGGCGTGCAAAGCCCGGGGGCGCCGTTCGATACCCGCGACTTCTGCCCGGTCACGGTCCTCGATCACTACACGTCATCGTTCCACTGGCCCGAGAAGAATTTTGCCGCAATCTGGCTGCGTGGCAAGTGGATGCTTCTCAGCAACAGCGTGCTGTCCGACTCGCAAAACGGCGGGCTCGGTCTGGTCACCGGCGGTGACTATACGTTGTCAAGCGTCATCCCCGGAAACTGGCAGACGGCCATACAGAGTGTCTTTATCGGGAATACCCAAACGGATAATCCCCTTGCCTCCAACGCCGGCCCTTTTAATCCCCTCACAAGCACGGACGGGACAATCAAAGGGCTCTCCTGCGAAAACGCGCTGAACAGGTCCCTCTTCTGTCTTTCGAAACCGGAGGGGATCACCATGCCGATTTCTAATTTTTCAATGCAGCAGCGGCTGTTCAACGTCTATGACGGACCGAACTATCAGGACTCGAATGCCTATCTCAACATCACCAAAACCATACTGGGTCCGGAGTGCACACCGGATAGCTGCCCCGCCCTCACCGGCTGGATGTACACGGCGGCCCTCGGCATCCCCATCGATCAGGACAGCGGGACAACGCGGTCAAAGCGCAACTGTGTTCTCCCGAACGCGGCCATCGGCTGGAAGCAGCCCAATGGATTTTATTACCCTCCCGCCTTTCATTCGGAGAACCTCTACTTCGATAATGTCGACATCCGCCATCTCGTGATCGAACCGCTGTGGGTGCCGGGTACGTTCGAATCGGACCTGGCGCAGGTCAGAGAGAACTATTGCACCTATGACCCTACCCCCACCACCGCTGCCACGACGAATCAGACATTTACCGGTTTCACCGGCGTCGACCGCCAGACGGTGCTAAACGACGACGACGGCTCACTCACCGGCTTGCTGAGTCCCGCCGCACCAGCCAATGGGGAAACCATATCGGTGAATTTGGATCCTTTCTTCACTGCCCCGGTCCAAGCTCCCGAATGCGCCTCTTTCGACCTCAGAGAAAGTGGTGGACGGACAACCGGCGGGACCGCCAACACCAGTCCCTACCAGTATGTATCGACTATCGTCTATCCTGCCTGCGTGGTGGAAAAAAACTGCAGCGGGCATTGCTCGCTCCACAACGAGCCCTGCGCCAGGAACGGGGATTGCCCCGTGCACGTAAACGAGCCTGCTCAGACGTGCGTCGATGCGACGTGGGGTGAATCCTGCTCGGACCCGAGTTGCTATGGCGTGCCTTTGTACAGGCAATTGGTTACGATTCCAGGGGATAGCAACACTACCATTCCCATGATGGGGATGGGCTTTTCCCAGCGCAGCATGCTTACGGCAAACAATGGCACGTATTACATCGATACGACCGTGAGTGAAGCAACGCAAAAGAAAGGCCTCAGAGGACCCGTCCCAATAACCTCGCTCAATGTCTTCGAGCCGGGGGCCAGCTATTATGTCTTTTTCGTCTACGCAAATGCGTTGAGCAAACAGAAGTATCAGATCTATATCGGGAACGGAATCACCGACTTCGATACGAATCCGGGAAAATACATAACACCCGTACGCGTCGATATCCGCAATGACTTCCTCAAGTTCCAGGAAGGCGTCACCTGGGATGGGTTGAATGCATCGTATAGGAACGGTATCCTGACCGTGAACACCGACTTCTCGGAGTTCCTGCTCGATTTTGAAGCGACCGCCGCGGATTACTGCAGGCCCAAAGAGTTCTGTCAAGTCGACGCGCGCGCCGGGACCTGTCAATCCTCCCTGGACACAAACGATCCGCTCTACAATGTATCGCAGCAAATTTGCCAGAACATTGCCGGCAAGGACATCGATTGCCCCCTGTTTCAATTCACGGGACCGACGGGGCCGTTGCCCGGCTGCATCGGATTCAAGATAACGCTTGGCAACAACGCCCAGTTCGCCGCCAACGACGTGAATCATAGGCCTGGATCATGCTGCTTTCCGGATGCGCTGCCATGGAATGCAATGCTTAGCCCTCAGAATGAAAATATAGCAGGCTCTTGCAGTGATACGGTTATCCCTGTCCCTCAGTTCTGTAGTCAAACGTGTCCATGAGGAGCAGTGGGCAGTGAACAGTGTAAGAGCAGTGAAGAGCGAAGGGTGAAGGGCTAAAGCCCTCACCCCGGCCCTCTCCCTCGGGAGAGCGGGCAACCGGTTTCCGGATATAACGTCCAAGTTGCGGCCTTGGGGTCTTTTCTGTTCACTCTTCACCGTTCACTGTTCACTGATTTTTAAGCATGGGGTAGATCGTCTGCGCCGCCCGCAGCAGAAAAGCGTCCCGACCGCGCGGGGAGATCAGTGACAGGCCCAGGGGGACCGTGCCGATCTCCATGACCGGGAGCGATATCTGCGGCAGACGGCAGATTCCTGCAATGGCTGTAAGAGAGAGGGTCCGGGGGTAATATGCCGTTCCTGTCCGATCGGACCTGTCAATGCCCGCTGATCCTTTGAGCGGCGCAAGAAGCGGGCTGGTGGGCAGCAGGAGCAGGTCTTCCGGGCCGAGAAAGCCTTCCATGCGGCGACTATATTTCTCCCTGCGCCGGACCGCATCCCCTATTTTCGAGCGGTCCAGGTTCCTGGTCAATTCAAAACTCACTTTGGTGCGCGGTCCAAAGGCCGGTTTAGCTCCATCGATCCATGACCCCAGGGAATTCCAAATTTCCGCCCACTGTGTGACACAGTAGGTTTCGTACCATGGTTCCAGATCCTTCTGTTGCGATTCTCCAACGATTTCCCGGATAGAGGTCTCGTGGACCTTCCCCGGAAATAGATTTCTTAACCTGTCGACAGGGGTCGACAGCGCGGCTTTTATCTCAGGGTCTGCAATCGCCGGCGCCTCGCTTACGACGTGGATATTGCCTATGGCAGGTCCGTCTGGAAGATCGCAGGCGAGCAGCACCGTAGCGGCTCGAGTCAAAATATCCAGAGATTGGGCCAGTACCCCCACGGTATCATAGCTCGGGGCAAAGGGCATCACTCCCGCTACCGATATGGCCCCATGGGACGGGCGCATACCGAATATCCCGCAGTTGCTCGCCGGCACGCGGACCGAACCGCCGGTATCCGTTCCCAGGGCAAAGTCGGCAAGGCCGCAGGCAACCGCGGAAGCCGACCCGCTGGAAGAACCGCCCGGGACCCTTTCCACCGATCGAGGATTCAGCGGGGTCCCGTAGAAGTGATTTTCCCCGTGCAGACTGAACGCCAATTCGTCGGTAACCGTCTTGCCGATACAGACGGCGCCGGCGTCCAGTAGTTGATCGACGCACACCGCGTTCGCGGCCGCAACGGGATGGGTCCTTCCCCAGTCCAGATTGCCACAGGAAGTCCTGAAGCCTTCCAGGTCGATGATGTCCTTTACCGCAAACCGCAGGCCGTCGAGCTTCCCCGGCTTGTACGGTCGAATCTCAAACAGTTCAACGAAGGCTCCGGATTGTTCCACCGAAAACGTGACAGCCGATCCGCCCATACCTGTCCTCCTGTCTCCGGCCGCCTTCCCGTGGGACATTTCTTCCCGGCGTCAGCGGCCGTCTAATAGTCTGCCGGACAATTCGCGATCCAGTATAGCCGAATCGCAGGCTGACCGAAATGACAGGAATGAGTTTTTCCGCACTTTTTTGTCTTGACAAACATAGAATGCTATTCTATATAGAATTATATTCTATTTGCGATTGTCTCGGAAGGAGGAAAGGACACTATGGCTCACAGGGCAGCCGAACGGCAGCAGCGCAACGAGGCCACGCGAACACGTCTGCTGGATGCAGCACGCGAGTTGTTTATGCGCCAGGGCTATGCTGCGACAACGATGACGCAAGTGGTGGAACATGCCGGGACATCGATCGGCAACTGCTACTTCTACTTTCAGGGCAAGGAAGCTCTATTGCGAGGGCTGGTGCAGGATTTTGCAAGACGGATTGCCAGGGAGATCGACGCGGCCGCTGCTAATGTCCCTGCCGGCCCGGCGCAATTGGCGATCGCCCTGGCGCGCGGTTTGGAAATTGCCCTGGAGCAAAAAGAACTGGCCCGTGTGCTGCTGTCTGAGACAAGGCAACCGGAACTGCGCTCGCAGTTGCTGGAGTTTTTCGCGGCGCGTCTGCCGGGCTTCCTGGACGAAGGGGGGGTGAAAAGCCTTCCCGGGGAGCGCAGATGGATAGCCCTGGCGTACCAGGGGGCCGTTTTCCAATTGTTGGAAGCTGTCGGGACCGGGGAGGTTCAAGAAGACGCCATGACATTGGCGCGTTTTCTTGTCCGGTGGAACCTGCAGGCGCTGGGACTGAGCCCGGAAGCTGTGAGGCAGGGGCTGGCCGCCATCGAGGCAGGGCAGGGCAGGACTGAGGACTGATTGCCTCCGGCCCGGCGCAGGTCAATCCGGATATCCGGTTGGGCAAAGCCACACGCGCCACTGAGGCGGGGGTGGCCCAGATGGACGTGAAAAGCAGTTACCAAAACGCATGGATGCAAGGAGGAAATGTGGCCATTTCAACTGATATATTTGCGGAGATCCAAGGAAATGCACCGGGAAGAGCGCGTTTGACCGGACGCCGCATTCTCGTGGTCGGGGGAGGACAACAGACTTATGGAATACCGGATGCTCCCATCGGGAACGGACGCGCCATCAGCATCCTTTGCGGACGCGAAGGCGCGATGGTGGCGGTTGCCGATCTCAATGCCGATGCTGCTGCCGAAACCGCTCAAATGGTCGAAACTCAGGGTGCTAACGCGCTCCCGATGACGGTCGACGCTACCAGGGAGGCCGACGTTCAACAGATGATCCGGACCGTTGTGGAGCAATTCTGCGGCCTGGATGGATTGATCGTGAACGTGGGCATGGGTCGCGGCCGGCAATTGGCCTGGACAAGCGTGGCCGACTGGGATTGGGTGTTTGCGTTGAATACCCGGGCTCACTTCTTATGCAGCAAGCACGCATTACCGGTTATGGCGCCGGGAGGGGCCATCGTGTTCATTTCTTCAACGGCGGCGTTTCTGCCTTCGACCACCGAGATCCCAGCGTATGCGGCTTCAAAGGCCGCGCTTGCGGGACTCAATCTGTACGTGGCAAAAGAAGCCGCGCCGAAAGGCATCCGAGTTAACCTGGTCACGCCCGGCCTCATCGACACGTCGTTAGGGAGGCTGGCCACGCGCTTCCGTCCCGATCGCGCTCAAACACCGATTCCGCTTGACCGGCAAGGGACGGCCTGGGAGGTGGCCTACGCGGCCGTCTTTCTCCTGTCCGGTGAGGCGAGCTACATTACCGGACAATCCATCGTCGTTGACGGAGGACTGTCCACTATTCATTAAATACGTCCCAACCCATTTAGAAAAAGGAGGAATTCGCTATGGCACGTTTAAGCTATCCCGATCCGGCACAGTTGACGAGCTGGACCCGGCAGATACTGGAGCAACAGCCGGTCCAGTTGCATATTTTCCAAATGCTCGCCCACGCGGAAACCGCTCTTGGTCCCATATTGCTTTTAGGCAAGGCCATCCTGGCAGGGCAGGAATTGGCGCCGCATCTGCGCGAGATGGCCATCCTGCAGGTGGCAAAACAGGCAGAGGCCCAATATGAATGGGTCCAGCACGTGCCCATTGCCAAGGCAGCAGGCGTTACCGACGAGCAGATTGCTCTCGTGGAGCAAGGCAGTATGGACGCCGAAGCCTTTGACCCGCGCATGAAACTGGTTCTCCGTACGGCGCAGGAAGTCTTGACCGGTCCCTTTCTTTCGGATGAGACTTTGGCCGCCTTGCAGGCGCACTTCCCACCGCGCCAGATTGTGGAGTTGCTGCTGAGCATCGGCTATTACCTGATGCTGGGCCGAATCATGACAACTTTGAAGATCGATATCGACCCACCTTCAGGGAATGCAGTCGTAGAAGCGGCCAAAAAATAGAAGTTTCCCAAAAAATTCTCACGCGAAAACATTGAAGCACGGGGAAAAGGATCCGTTTCGTGGTTTCCGGGTGCACCAAAGTGACATGAACAAATGCTCCACCTGAAGGTGTCATATTATTGGCAATTTTTCCGAAGCGCATACCTGCGTAAGAAGTGTCCGCTTCCGCAACCTCAAAACTTTCTCCAGACAAAGCCTGAATTCGGCAGCGGGCAGAATGTGGCTGGCTGTAGTCCCGGTATTCTAAGGAGTGGTGAAACGGCCTGGTCTTTGCTATAAGCAATCCATCCATGTGGAATTTATAAAAAGTTGACGACCCGATCCCGTTTCGAGGTTGTGTAGTGACAATATTTGACGATTGTGCACGGAGTGCCGCGACGGGCCCGGTGAGGTCCCGTCCGGGTCTTGTCTATAGCCGGGTCCGGGCATCGATGACCAAAGCGGTCATCCTTTTTCTGTTTCATGCTGTTTTCCAATGTTGCGTGCCGGGTCATTCCAGCGCATCCGACATTCCCGCCGGCCGCTTGATCGACTTTCAAGGCTCGGTCGCCGTTCTTCCCGAAGGCAAGGCTTCCTGGGAGGAGGCGCAAAACGGCAGGGGCCTCTTTGCCGGGGATTCTGTAAGAACCGGCCAGGATTCCAGGGCATCTATCCTTTGCGTTGACGAAACGCAGTTGAAACTGAACGAGAATACAGTTGTCGTCCTCAAGAGCAGCGCGCTTTCGGCCCGAATGGGACTAGCAGTCCCGGCTACTGACAGCGGCCCCGGCGGGAGCCTCTACGAAGTGCCGGCGGGGGAAATCTGGCTGCGAAACAAAAACGAGAAAACCAGGTTCGAGGTCCATACCCCCGCAGTAACTGCGGCGATTCGAGGTACTGAATTCAATCTGAGAGTCGATCAGGCAGGCGCAACTTCGCTCGTCCTCCTGGAGGGCAAACTCACACTGGCCAATCCCCAGGGCCAGATTGAACTCGATCCCGGTGAAGAGGGTTTTGCGCGAGTCGGTCAGGCGCCGGTCAAGAGGGTGATTTTGCAGCCGGTGGATGCAGTCCAGTGGTCGCTTTATTACCCCGGGGTCTTCAGTTATCGTGACATTCCACTCAGGGCGCGGCTGGAAGGTGAGGGCGTGTCCGCGCTGCTTCGCGATGCGGCCGCTTCTTATGATCGTGGAGACCTGGACCGTAGCGAGAGGGCCGCCAATGACGCCCTGGCCGGGGACCCTGAAAACGCTCAGGCTTCAATGATTCTTGGCTGGATATCTTTGCAGCGGCAGGACCCTAAAAAAGCCATTGAATATTTCGAGAGGGCACGAAAGGCGGCCGGACAGCAGCCGGGGTCTGAATTGAGCGCATGCGGGCTGGCCCTGGCTGTCTATCGCACCGGAGACGCCGCAGGGGCCTATAAGATCATGGTCTCGGAGCTGAAAAAGGGCCCGCCTTCTTCCCTCATGATGGCTATGTCCGGCTATTTTTCAATGCTTGCCGGAAAGATCGACCAGGCGAAGGCGCTATTATCGGACAGCCGCATCGGCGGCAGCGATTCGGCAATAGCACATTCGCTGCTGGCTCAAATTTATATCATTCAGAACAGAAAGGATCAGGGTGCGGCCGAGGCGGCAATCGCCCTAGAGGCAAATTCCGGGTCGCCGATGGCGAAAATGACGTCCGCCCTGGTCAGGATATCCTGTTTCGACTTGCCCCGGGCAATGAAACTTCTGGAAGAGGCTATCGCCGCCGACCCCCGTTTCGTGGAGGCTTACGTTTACCTGGCCAGGCTCTGGCTTGGGGCAGATTATCTGGACCGGGCCTGGGAGGTCATCTGCAAGGCGCTGGAACTTTCAAAAACAGACAGCGAGGTATTGAGCCTGGCCGGATTTATCCGCCTGGGCTACAGGGATTATGACAGGGCATTCAAGCTGTTCACAGAGGCTGTGAAAAACAATCCGGGGTTCGGAGAACCTCACATAGGCCTTTCCAATATCGCATTCAGGTATCGGAATTTCGGTTTGGGTCTTACTGAAATGCTGACCGCAACCCTGCTCGAGCCCAGGGTATCGCTTTACCAGAGCAGCCTTGGAAAGGCGCTCTATCAGACGAAGTCTTTCGATAAGGCGCTCGAAGTCTACGATTACGCCAAGACGCTCGATCCCAACGATCCCACGCCGTATCTCTACAAGGGTATTGCTCTTTCCGATTTGTATCGCCCGGGAGAAGCGATACAGGAAATCAACAAGTCAATAGAATTAAACGACAACACGGCCGTGTTTCGATCGCGGCTCATGCTGGACCGGGACCTTGCCGTAAGGAACGTCAACCTTGCGACCTCTTACAACCAGCTTGGACTGACGGACTGGGCATTCAGCAAAGCCCTGACTGCATTGAAATGCGACCCTCTGAACCCTTCGGCCCACCTTTTCCTGAGCTCAGCATATGCTGCCACGCGAGAGAACGTCGGCGCATCCGGTTCCGAACTTCTTCAATATTTCCTGCTATCCCCGGCAAATGAAAACACATTCACCCAGACGCCTTTCGGCAACTACGTTGACTACACCCAAATGTTCGAAATGCCGTATGTGAGAGTTTTGGCTGAAGCCGGCGTCGGTACCTGGAACGACAACAGGGGGCCTATCCAAAACGACGCGGTCGGCATTATCGGAGGCACGCCGGGATTTGCGGCCGAGCTTTATGGGGCATATCAGTACGATCCGGGATACAGGCAGCGCAATGACAACACGCAGTCCTTTTTCGGGCTGGCGCAGGGGAAATTGGAACCCACAATCAAGGATTCTTTTTACTCGACTTATACTTACAGCAAATACCGGTGGGGAGATACCGGCGACCCGGATGATTTCTCCTATGTAAACGATCCGAACTCACGGCTGACCGCAGAAAATAACTCCGCCGAGGGCGGATACGTCCACCGGTTTTCACCCGAAGCCACTTTCATCGGGTACTTCAACTGGGGCAATTTTCACCGGCTCGCAACGGACGCCTATTTTTTTTCCGTTGCTGATATCTTCCCGTTTTCTTATTACGACTACGGCACTACTTATCGCCGAACGATCGAGGATTTCAAAAATATACAGCTCCAGCAGCAACTCAAGGTTGGAGATCATACATTCATAGCCGGTTTCGATTATCTTACAGGTTATCTCAAATATTTCTACCGCGATACAGGCGCCTTCGTTTATCCTGACTTATCTAACTTCACATTTCCTTACACCATAATCAACGATTACAATCCACCCGATCGCTCCACCTCCATCTACGTACGCGACTACTGGCGCATCTGCCCGCAGCTCCTGGTGGAACTGGGTGTGTCCGGGGACTTTGTGTCGAGTTCCCGTTTTGATTTTCCAAACTCCATATCTTCGGACACCCCCAACGGGTTGTTCGGCCTGGATTATGAAATCGATAAATCGAACACCCTGCGTTTTGCCTTCCAGAGCTATGTAAACGGTCATTCTCTTTTAAACAGCAGTATAGCTCCTTCGGAAGTGGCCGGATTCCCATCTCAGCTCAATGCCGATGACGGATCGAACGTTAAGGAGTTAGGTTTTGCATGGGAGTCGCAGTGGAACCAGAAAACGTTCTCCGTGCTGCGTGTGCTGGCAGATCGTATCGAAAATCCCCAATATGACGTCAGCTCCAACATAGTCGATTCGAGGTCGGAGCGCGCTGGCGGCTCATTTACAATCAACCGCCTTTTGAGCCCATGCCTTGGCCTGTCGGCCGGGGTCTCCGGAAAAGTGGTGAGACTGGCTTCCCCTTCCGACACACCATTTATTAAAGGCGATTTCAGCGAGATCGACGGAGCGGTGACGCTTTCGTACATGAACCCCAGCGGCTGGTTCGGGTCCATATCGGATACCGTCGCCTACCAGGATCTAAATGGTCTGAGCGATAAGAGCCTGGCGCCGAAACAGGCACGACTGGGCGATCCCTTTAACCTGGTCAATATAGCCTTCGGCAAGTATTTTGACGGCAAACGTGGATTTGTATCCGTGGGAATTACGAATGTATTCAATCAACATTTCTTTTATGAAACCGAACCGGTTGCGCTGTGGAGCTTTTATCCCGACCGCTCGGTGATAGGTACTGTGGGTGTCTTCTTCTGATTCCGGTGTGATAAGCGATGAACATGGACTTTCTTCAAAATATTCGATACCGGGTTTTATGCCTTGGGATATTAAGCCTTATCCTGATTCCGCTTCTTGTATTTTTCCCGCTGATTACGAAACTGGAAAACCAAGTCCTCGACCGATTTTTCGCGATAAGAGGCACACAGCCTCCTCCTCCCGAGTTGCTTATTGTCGGGATCGACGAAGCATCCTTTCAGGAACTGCGCCTTCCGTGGCCGTGGCCGCGAAGCCTTCATGCCCGGCTGATTGACCGGTTATCAGCTGCCGGCGCACGCCTGGTTGTTTTCGATGTCCTCTTCACCGAACCTTCAGATCCGGAAAACGACGCGGCGCTTGCGTCGGCCATTAAACGCGCGGGTAACGTACTGCTTGCTGAAACGAGCGACTATACAAACGACAGGCTTTACTCGAGGGTCATCAACATTCTTCCATTGGGCATCTTCAAGGATTCAGCCAAGGGGACGGGACTTGCCAAGATAGAGCCGGACGGCGATGAAGTGGTGAGGCACTTTCAAGTTCGGATAGAAGGGAGGCCAACCCTGCCTGCCTTGGCATACCGTGAGGCGGGGAGGGCGGATTTGCCGCCCGAGTGCTCCGGCCTGATAAAATTTGTTGGCCCGACCAGGAGTATCGACACGCTTTCCTACTCTCAGGTCCTCGACGATCGGCGCCCGGTGCCGGCGGAACGAATCCGGGACCGCGTAGTGCTGGTCGGCCGTATGCTGCAAGCCTCTCCCGAGCCGTTGGTCCAGAGCGATCTTTTCCCTACGCCTTTTTTCGAAAACAACGGGTACACCAGCGGAGTCGAAATCCATGCCAATATCTTACACAATCTCGTGTCCGGCAAATGGGTGAGGGAGATTTCCACCACGGCAAAACTCATGGCATGCTTAGGCTATCTCCTGCTTTTTTCCCTCATGTTCACGGCGGTCTCTCCATTATCGGGCGCGGTTGTCCTCGCCATATCGGGCCTCGGCACGACCGGCCTTTGCTACTGGCTTTTCAGCGCTTTGGATTTCTGGGTCCCTCCCGTCATGTTTGTTTTAGGAGCAACGACGATTTGCACCGGCAACGTGGTGCTGCAATACCTGAGTGAAGCGCATCAGAAAAGATGGCTTCGAAGCGCATTCAATCGTTATGTCTCCCCGGATGTGGTCGAATCCATAGTGAATAACCCCGGTTCTCTCGAGCTAGGCGGACAGGAAATCGAGGCTACAATTTTTTTCTCCGACCTCGCCGACTTTACCAGCTTCTCCGAGCGTCTTCACCCAAACGACCTCGTGTCGCTCCTGATTGAATATTTTACCCCGATGACGAACATCATCCTGGAGCATCGGGGAGGGCTGGACAAATTCATAGGAGATGCAATCATGGCATTTTGGGGCGCGCCGCTTCCATTGGAAAACCATGCTCAATATGCATGCTCGGCTGCCCTGGAAATGAAAAGGAGCATTGCAGGTTTACAGGAAAGCCTGCGCCAGCGCAAATTGCCGCTCCTCAACGCCCGCATGGGGATTCACTCCGGCCCGGTCGTGGCCGGGAATGTTGGTTCCAGTCAACGTTTCAACTACACCGTTTTGGGCGACACGGTCAATCTGGCTTCCCGGCTCGAGGGAACAAACAAGTTCTACGGCACGACCATTTTGATCAGTGAGAATACGTTTCAGCTCGCGGGCCCGGCGTTTTTGTCACGCGAACTGGACATGATAAGGGTCAAAGGCCGCGAGGCCCCTGTGAAGATATATGAGCTGATTGGAAAACGTGGAGAAAACGAGCCTCCGTTCTTTCATACTTTTGCAGAAGGTCTGGCAGCGTACCGGAACAGGCAATGGGAACTCGCGGAACTGCGCTTCGGGGCGATTGCTACATTGGACCCGCCATCGAGAACGTACATAGAACGGTGCAGGCTCTACAAAAGTGAGCCTCCGCCGGAGGATTGGGACGGAGTATTTAGTCAAAAAGCGAAGTAAAAAGAAGGACTGAGGAATGAGGAATGAGGAATGAGGACGGGATAAGGGAGGAGGGTGGAGGACAAGCGAAGTGAAAATAAATGAAAGCCCCCTGTCCGGAATGGGGCAGGGGGCTGTAATGACTCACTATTCACGTTTATCTTCGGCCGCCGCCACGACCACCGCCGCCACGACCACCACCGCCCCTGGAGCCGCCGCCACGCGACCCGCCGCCACGCGAGCCACCGCCACGAGCGCCGCCGCCACGCGAGCCGCCACTGCGGGCTGAGCTGCGAGACCCGCCACGCGAGCCGCCGCTGCGGGAGCCGCCACTTCGGGCCGAGCTGCGCGAGCCGCCGCTACGGGAGCCGCCACTGCGGGCTGCGCTGCGAGACCCACCACTTCGGGAGCCGCCACTGCGGGCCGAGCTGCGAGACCCGCCGCTGCGTGAGCCGCCACTGCGCGCTGAGCTGCCGCCGCGTGAGCTGCCGCCACTGCGCGCCGAGCTGCCGCGAGAGCCTCCTCCTCCGCGACCGGCATTAGCGGCGCTGCCACGGCCGCCTGTGCCGCCGCGCGAGCCGCCTCCACGACCGGCATTAGCGCCTCTATTACCGGCGCCTCCCCGGCCTGCGGCATTCCTTGCGTTTGTGGTATTGAAGTTTCTATTGATATTGGTATTGCTATTGATATTGATATTTCGGTTGACATTGACATCCATGAATCCGCCGCCCCAGTTCCAGGCGCCCCAACCCCAGCCCCAGACCGGTCCCACGGCTACCGCACCCCAAAACCCGAACACTCCCACGGCAACGTCCACCACGGGGAAAGCCGGGTAATAGACGACGGGAGGAAATGCCGGCCACCACCATGCTCCGTACACGACTACCGGGTCGTAGCGGGGCACATAGACAACTTGCGGACTGGCCGGTTCAATTTCGACAGTCTCACCCTTGACCACCACCTTCTGTTCGTCGCTGGATTTGAGATTTCCGGCAGCGTAGGCTTTCGAGCGCAGTCTCTGAATGGAGGCCATAACATCTGCTTCCTGAGCGACGAAAGCTTCCCCCATTCTTTGCGTCCACGCAGACTGTTCAGCCATCATCGAGACCACCTGTGGAAAAGGCGCCAGCGCCTTCACGCTAAGGTCCCAGTCCATCGTGTCCAGTGCGTCATTGAGCTTGTCTCCCGTCAGCTTGGCGTTTCGCTTCAACCAGCGGTCCGCTTCCATGACCTGATTCGGGAAGGTCGCAGCCATCAGGATTTGCGCGAGCAGCGAATCCGGATACAATGCAATTGGGGCAAGCATCTGGTCGAGTTCCGCCTCGCTGAATGCCTTGCCTGAAGTTGTTTCCTGTGAAAGCGCTCCAAACGGGACCATCATCACAACGAGTAATGCAACCAGAGCGCGCTTAAGAAATACATTAATTCTCATAATTCCTCCTTCTTTGGTTTCACGGCTAATTCCCTGTTAAAAGCACGCCTCCATTCATCTACATCCAATTCGGAAAAGGAGTCTATTACCTTTAGCGGATAGTTCGTCCCATTCTGTCCGTTTTGAAACCGATTAAGCAAGTACGATGTGGTGAGTAAATCAGATAGGAAAAGCCGAAGCGACAAGGACACGCCACCCTCGGCACGGAAGACAGCCCTTGCCCCAACCTTTACAGCCGCCTGACGAGCGAGTCTATGGATGGCATGGCACTTTGCGCTCAAAAACGGGCTATATCATATCACGTAAAGCAGTTTATACGCCACGCAAATTCGCGTGAGTCATGCAGTTTAAAATTATTTATATATGTGATTAAAACCCTTTCATTTTGCTCCCGCTCTCAGGAGTAATTTTTTGACTTCCCGGTGGCCGCCCTTGGAGGCCAGCATCAAAGCGGTTTGGCCGTTATTGTTTTTTTGATTGACGGCAGCCTTTTGGGTGAGCAGCATCTGGACGACTTCGCCGTAGCCATCCGTGGAAGCGAGCATGAGGGCCGTTTGGCCGTTGTTGTCCCTGGCATTGGCGTCGGCACTTTTCGCGAGCAGCAACCGCACGACGCCCTTGTGGCCATAGCGCGAGGCATGTAGCAGGGCGGTTGCGCCGTCTTTGTCTTTGGCGTCGATCTGTGCTCCCCTGTCAAGCAATTCTTTAACGACCTCAAGGCGGCCATTTCGTGAGGCAAGTATCAATGCGGTTTCGCCGCTGCTGTCAGCGGTATTTACTTCCGCCCTCCTGGCGAGCAACAGATCAAGAACTTGCTTGTGGCCATCCTGAGCGGCAAGCATCAACGCTGTTTGCCCGTCCTCCTTGGCGCCATTGACCTCAGCGCCCCTTTCGAGCAGCAACTGCACGACATCATTGTTGCCCAGCATGGAAGAAACGAGAAGCGGAGTATAACCTTCATTCATCGTTTGGCCGATCTGCGCGCCATGGTCGAGCAGCACAAGGGCGACCTGGACATTCCCGCTGCCCGAGGCAATCATCAGGGCCGTTTCGCCGTCATTAGCCCTGGCATTGACATCGGCGCCCCTGTCGATCAGCTTTTCCACAATCTCGCGGTCGTCATTCCATGAAGCAGCCATCAAGGCGGTCAGGTTGCCGTGCCTTTTGGCATTTACGTCTGCTCCCTTGTCGAGCAGCAACTTCACGACGTCCCCGTGACCGTTCTGACAGGCAAGCATCAGCGACGTGATCCCTTCCTTGTCCCCGGCATTGACATCTGCGCCCCTGTCAAGGAGCATTTCCACGATTTCGAGGTGGCCGTCCTGGGCGGCGATCATGAGCGAAGTGTAGCCGTCTTTGTTGGTTGCAGAGATTTTGGCGCCCTTATCGAGAAGCACCCGCACGACCTCAGGATTGCTGTTCTGGGAAGCCACCATCAGGGCGGTTTCGCCGTCATCGGCCTGGGCATTGACATCGGCGCCCCTGTCGAGCAGCGCCGCCACAACCTTGGGATAGCTCTTCATACAGGCGAATATCAACGGGGTTGCGCCGTATTTGATCTTCGAATTGACATCCGCGCCCCTGTCGAGCAGCGCCTGCACCACATCCAGGTGGCCATACCTGGAAGCCAGCGCCAGGGCGGTATCGCCGTTCGCGTCCGCTGAGTTTACCTCGATCCCCTTTGCATCGAGCAGGACCTGCACGACGCCGGGGAAACCATATCGCGAGGAAAGCGTCAAAGCGGTGGATCCTTCGTTGTCTTTGACATTGACAGGAGCCCCGCCGGCAAGCAGGGCCTGCACGACCTCCGGCTGGTTCTTCAGGGAGGCAAGCGTCAAAGCTGTGGCTCCGTCGCTGTCGTTGCTTGCGTTTACATCGGCCCCACCGGTGAGTAGCGTCTCCACGACCCGGGGATGGCCGTTCCAGGAGGCAGTCATCAGGGCGGTCCAGCCGTCTTTGTTGACCGCATTGACTTTAGCGCCTTTATCGAGCAGCGCTTTGGCGATCTCGCTTTGCCCGTTCTGAGAGGCTATCATAAGAGGGGTTACGCCGCTGCCGTTAGCCGCATTGACGTCGGCGCCTTTATCTATCAGTACCTTAACCGCCCCTAGTACGCCGCTCTGGGAAGCAAGCATCAACGCGGTCCATCCGGACTTTTCTTTTGCATTAACCTTGGCCCCCCTGGCAATGAGGCGCTGCATCGCAGGCGCATCGCCGCGCATTGCCGCCTGACTCAATTCCTCATTAACTCCAGCCCCGCGGGCGGCGGAAGGGCCGGTCGCCCACAGCGCTGCGACCGTCATAACAATTGCCGTAATTTTTCTCCTGAAGGCCCATGAACGCATTTCTTTCTCCCTTTGGGACGAACGAAGCATCATTCTACTTTACCGGTTCCAGCCTGAACAGTTCGTTGGACCTTGCAAAGCTCAAAAGATAGCGGCCCATTACGATCATCTGTGTCTGGTACTCCAGGAGGGCCTTGCGTTTAGCGGACGCCTCCTCGGATGTGAGAGCAAGCGGGACCCACTTTTCTTTATGAGGATGGTCCTCGGGAGGATTGAGTTTTGACCCGGTCCCAAGGCCCTGGGCCATCGGCCACTGGCCGTAATGAATCAGGTAGATGAGCCAGGTGGGTTGGAATTCCGGATGTTCCTTGTTTAAATGTTTCCATGCCTGCTTTACGAAAAAGTAGGTTGCGGAATGGTCCGGGTGGGTGTCCTCAGGCGCGCTGGTCGCCAACATGTTAGGCCGAAAATCTGAGAGCACCCGTTCGATCTCCATCTGCAGACCCGCCCCGGTATAAGCTGCCTGAGGGACAACCACTGAAAGGGCCGAAGGCCTGTTTTCCCTGGTGGTAGGAGAGGTATAGGCCTTCTTTTCCGCGTGCTTCGAACGAAGGGCGGTCAATCCGCCATCCGGGAATCGAAGGAAGATTATGTCGTTTTCCTTCATCCCCAATATGGACAGGGCCTTCAAGGATTCTTCCATCCGGTCCTCACCATACTCCCGGAAATCCCTTGCCGTGGGGTTGGAGATGTGATCTCCCATTTCCACTGCTTCAGGAAAGCCGTCTCCGTTTGTCACAAAGACCACTCTTACGCTTCCTCCCGTTTCGATAACGCGCTGAATGAGGCCTGCCGCCCCGAGGCTCTCGTCGTCAGGGTGTGGAGAAAAGACCATCAGGCGGGTGTCTTTTGAGATCAACGGCCCTATGGCCTCGGGTTTTTCTGCACGGGCTGATGCAGGGGCCAGTGACACAAGCGCGAACAAAAGCGTCAAGAATACTTGCAGCACGTCGGGTCTCCTCTCAAGTGAGCTTCTGCAGTTCCCACAAATCCCTGTAAACGCCAGGCCGGGCAACCAGTTCTGCATGAGTGCCCGCCTGAGCGATTGTCCCTTTGTCAAGAACGACGATATGATCGGCGCCCTTGATGGTGTACAACTGGTGCGTGATAATTATGCGTGTGCGTCCGGAGAATTCAGTGCGCATCACCTCATGAATCAGCCCCGCTGTCTTCACGTCTATATTGGCCGTGTATTCGTCGCAGATAATGATTTCCGGGTCCTGCACTATCAAACGGGCCAGCGCAAGGCGCTGCTTTTCTCCGGCAGAAAGATTTCTGCCCATATGGCCTGCGAGGAAATCCAGACCGGCTTCACGGGATTCGACAAATTCGCGCAATTGTGCCAGATCGATAGCCCTGTTAAGCAAATTGTCGTCCAATCCGTCGGCTGAAGCCATCAGAAGGTTTTCGCGGAGCGAGCAGTTGAAAATAAAGGGGTCCTGGGGGATCAGTCCCATAATTTTCTTAAGTTGTTTCTCATCGACTGCTTCGAGGAGCTGATCGTTGATCAGGATTCTTCCGTTTGTCGGGTCGAGCAGACGCAACAGTAGATTGAATATAGTGGTCTTGCCCGCCCCGCTTTGGCCGACGATGGCCGAAATCTTTCCTCCGGGTATATTGAACTCCAGGCCGTCGAAGAGCGGGCGACCGTTAAAGCCCATCGAGACGCCCTCAAACCGTATGGATCGAACGGGTGACAACCGTCCAGGAAGGCTTACGGGCTTCGCGGCAGCGACCTGGTCAAACCTTTTCGGCTCGGGGGTCAACATCATCCGCAGGCTTTGAAAGCTCGGAGAGGTCAGTGCAGCCTGCTGAAGAAAATTGTAAATAACCGAGTAAATCTGGAGGAATTGCTGGAGAAAGAGTACATACGAAATTGTGGCGCCGATAAGGATTGAAACCGTCGTGACCTGACCCGCGGCGTGGGCGCTCAAGAGTTTTGGAATCGCTACAACTATCGGGACAGCGGTGAATAGACTCATCAGAGACGTTGTCGTCATGCCTCCGACCTGTCCCCACCAGGCAATATTGACCGCGCTGCCCTGCGACCTTTTGAGGGTATCGTCGAACCTGGCGGCAAACCGGTCGAAGCGTCCCCCTGCCACGATGTCGCGAAACCCCCCGATTGTCTCGATCAACTGGTCCGACATCTCGGTGAAGGCATAGCGAAGGAACCCGGAGAGTTGGTTCACTTTTACATTGCAGATGGTGAAAACAGGAAAGAGAACGAAGCCTGCTGCAAACAACGCAAGAGTCATGACCCAATTGATGTTGAGCAAAACCGCGAAGGCTACGCCGGCGAAAATGGCCTGCGGCAATGTCCTGTTAAACAGTTCACTGAATAATTGATCCACTGCGTAAACATCCCGGTGGATTCCCTGCACGTAGTCACCCGCGCCCCTTCTGTTCACTGACTGCATATTGAGATGCTCAAGGCTCTTGTATACGTCAAGCCTGAGGTTCCTCAACATGAACTCCCGCACGTAACTGCCGCAATAATGCGCGATAAGCGTAACAACGCCGGAGACGACTATGAGCAAGGATGCCAGGATGACGTAAAGATATATGGCATGCTGTGGTGTGGTAAATAAACCAATAAAAGTCCACACCGATGATTCTCTGTTTCCGAAGTAATCAGTCAGAATCCGACCAAAATCCATGATAGGGATCAAACTTGAAGCCGATATCAGATTTATTATGACAACAAGTATCAGTATCCACATAACGGGCTTCAAATAGCCAATAAAAAACAGGGCGTTCGAGATTTTCTGCCCTGTAGACAACCGGCTCATTCCAGGCATACCTTGAGGAGTTTGCATTTGCATATGCAGAAATCCCTGCTTGCGCGGCTCAGTGCCGCAGAAAACGCCCCCTGCGATTTTTCAAGGAGCGCAGGGGGAATTAAAAAAAACAGTTGTCTATCCAGGCGTTTAATACCAGTTATACCAGTTTGCCCAGTTTGCCCAGTTTATCCAGTACCACTGGGGCTCAACCTTCTCCTCGCCTTCGGGAGGCGCCCCCTGTTGGGGGGGAGCACCACCTGTCGACTGTGCCTGCGTGATGAACTGGACAAGGATCTGAGGCTGTCCACCGCCGGTCCCCCTGAACTGACCTCCTCCTCCTGGTCCTCCTCCCGACTGAGGGCCGGGATTTGGGGGGGCCTTTGACCAGCCGCTTCCATCAAGCCTTTCACTTGATCCGCGGGGACTTTGTATTTCTCGAGTTCACCATCAGGTACGTCATAAAACGTTCCCTCAAGACTTCTCACAACAGCCATGGTCTCCTCCTTTTTTTGTTGTTTAATTTGAATGCAACACCGCACGACGCCCGTTTATTATTCCGTCAATGTGGTAAGCCTTTTCAGGATGCTCACACAAATGCGTCCATATCATACGAGTATATTGACACATGTTCTCCCTGTAGTCGCTCGACTTGTTGCAGGCGGTCGTACACCCGTGACTGCAAATCCTGCTCGCCGCGCAGTCAAAACAGCGTATTATCCACCTTCCCTTGTCATGGAATCTATGGAGTACGTTCTTATACTGAACGTCATCTATATCGTGATCTATGTGGCCCAGCAGGTAGTCAGAAGTATCAGCGCTTCCACAAGTCGTAATGCTCCCGTCAATATCAACCGCGACCATGTGCCTGCCGGCATGGCATTCCAAATTGGGGCAGGCGAGGGCTTCGCTATTCTTCCGGCCTTGAACGAACCAGGCGACCTTGCGCAACATATCGTCATTAGCGACCGAAATATCGGTCCGGACCATGTGGTCCAGGATCTGAACCCCGCTTTCACACATCTCCCGGGGGCTCAAAAGATGATTGTTCACCCCTCGTCCCTGGGCCTCGACAAAGTTCGACAGGAAGGAGCGGATTCCCTGCTCGCGGTACCAATCCATGACCTGCGTCATCTTGTTATAATTGCCCCGGCTGATGACCGCCATTATGCCGCACCGGACCTTGTGCTTCTTGAAAATCTGCTGAGTCTTGTGAACGGCGGCCCCGTGTCCGCGCATGATATTATGTATCCGGGGAGGACCGTCGCAGCTCATTGAAAAATCGATCCCCAATTTGTGAAGTTTCAACAGGCGTTCCTCAGGCAGCAGTGTGCCATTGGTGGCGATTGGGAACTTAATTTCCTTGGAATATTTTTGGGCGAGCTCACGCGCATGGCAAACCACCTCTTCGATCCATTCATCCGGCATGAGCAAAGGTTCCCCACCATGCATATTGAACCACAGGGAGGCAAAACCGGAGTTTTCGATCAGGAGGCGCGCCGCTTTTTTAGCCGTTTCCAGCGACATTTTCACGGATTTGCTGGATAACGAATCGACCTTGCAGTAGTTGCATCTCATGTTGCAGCCGTGTGTTACCTTGGCCGTAACATACACAAGAGGTTCAAAGAAGGATTCGATACGCATCAAAGTCACCTCAATCGTTGATGAGAGCCATGAGGTCCAACGGCATTCAGGGCCGGACGCATCCGCGAATGCGGGCGCCCCGGACCTGCCCCGTTGAGGACGGCCCCCTGGAATCACCGCTTCAAACAAAGACGCATCGGCATAACCTTCTGCGGTCCTACCTGCTGCGGATTGATTCCCGGCGGCGGTTTCACACCGGAGGCATCCATCTTGTCGACGAGGTCTTCCGGCGCGATTTCGTACTGCTCAAGCTCTCCATCCGGAATATCGTATAGCGTCCCGTCAGGGCCCCTCAAGAGCGTCACAACCTATCCTCCATATTCTTCTTCGTTTAAATCCGCGCCTCTTTTGCCCGAAAAATCCGCGGCTTCCACCCCCAATATCTGGGCAAGAGCGCTAATAATTTGTCTGCACAAAGGAAGCATTTCGGGAGACCTGCGTCCCACTGTAACCACGTTCTTAATTATCTCCAAAAGGTCTGCCTCGCCTGTCAGGTCCTTCACACCGGCGAGTTCCGCGGGAACAGGGCCGGCTTTTCCTTCGATGATCAGCTTGAGGTTGCCTTCCCGGATACGCTGCCGGATGATATGCGCGGCCAATTCCGCAAAGCTCGTGTAATCCTCCATGTCCTGGGGAGTGAAGTGGTCTGCGGCTATTTTGTTAACGGCCGACACAGTGCCTATAACTTCGTCGTTGATGAGAAGAGGGGCGATCAGGACGTTTCTGTAGGTAACCCCGGTAGCCTCATCAATCGCCCTGTTCAGGGGAGTAGACGAAATGACCTGGCGCATCCTGAAGGCTATTCCATGCTGTGAATTAGTAAGGGGCACCTCCCAGCCGACGATTTGATCGGCTGCAACCCCGGTTGCGGCGCGAAAAACGAGCACATCTTTCCGGTCATCGTAGAGGGTAAGGCCGGCTCCTTCAGCTCTCACAACCTGCTGGGCGCAGTTCAACAACGTATTGAGCAGCTTATCGTCTTCCATGTCAGGGCTCAGTGCAAGATAACCTGCAACGATCTTTAGCTGATCGTCGGGTTCGAGGCGTCTGGCCCGGACCGGATGCGAACCCGACTGGAGAACTTCGGCAGCCTGAAGTTTCAATTCTTGGATTTCCAGTGATATTGCCTCAATAGCCCTGCTGACCCTCTCAATTCCTTCGAGGATGTCCATGAAGCCTCCTATGATTTAAGAACGTTAGATCTGGCCGCCATCAACAACGTTTTCACCTGAAAGGAAGTGAGCCCGGACATTGTCGACAGGAGCCGCGCCACCACGCCGGCAACGTGAGGGCAGGCTATGCTCGTGCAGGTGGTCGACACGTAGGTATTTCCGGGAAAAGGCGCCTCGACATAGACCCCTTTGGCTTCCATTTCAACAGATTTATCCGGATAGTAATTGAAAGACTTGAAATCCTCAAAATGCTGAAAATCAACCGCTATCACCGATGAGTAGTCCCCGGGGAAACCGCGTTTCTGCTTGTTGTCGGTAGCCGCAACCAGGATCATTTCATTATAGTAGGCTTTTTCCACCCAGTAGAGCATATCGACGATAGTGTTTCTGGACATATTGATGGAAACCAGGCTCAGGTTGAGGACATGGAGACCCTGGGCGATGGCGCATTGGATCCCGCAAATGACCTTGGCGGGCGAATTCTGCCCCCGCTCATCGAGGGTTTTGATATTGTAGATTTCCGCCTCAGGCGCGATCCTGTGAATAACTCCAGCGCACATGGTGCCGTGACCGAGAACGTCCGTCCCCGGGGCCTCAACCGCCACGAGATTACCTTGAGATTCCCGAATCTCGAAAGACCTGTGCGTAGAGTTCGCGAGGGCAGGGTGCGTGAAGTCGACTCCGCTGTCGAGGATGCCCACTTTGACGCCTTTTCCATTACCCTGCTCGATCAATTCGATGACCTTGTCACGGTCGAGGAGCTGTTCAAACGTCACAAAATGTCTCCATGCTCAGATAATAGGTCGTCTTTTCATGGTCTCAGAGTGTCGCAAAGGAACATGAAAAGATGGTGCGACATTAGCAAAAGGGGGTTACAGAAAAGATACAGAATCGGCCCTCAAATCCACGTCTCATTTTTATATTTTTCTTGCGGATTGTCAATTTGCCGAACAACATCCAATATCGTCTAAAAGCCTCAAGCACGGAAGTAAAAACAGGAGGCAGGCCATATCGATTTTGAGCATCGTTTTTCGACAGAAGCACGTCGCAGGGGAGGCCGAGATTTTTCACAGTCTTGTACACGTCGATGCCAAACGCCGAATCACATGGTCGTATCTTAATTCTTTGAACCGCACCGGGCGCTGTTCTCGGAATAGTATTCACAGCCCCAACGGCACTTTAATAAAGCCCTCACGTCGAAATAGATCTCCTTCGGCGAGACCGGGACCGCGTTTTCCATCCCGAGCTTTCCTGCTAACTGGATATATGCCGGTAATTCGACCATTTCAGTGCTCCTTGTCAGCAACCAAGCGTTTCCTTCAGCCATTCCTTCAATTCCTCTGAAATGGTGTAGACGCCGACTCCCGGTTTACGTCCGGCCTCTTGAACCGCTTTTCTGACCATCTCTTCCGGGACGGGAATTTGAGCGATTTCTTCGGCCTCTTTCATGGTCCTCCGGATCAAGGTGACCCGGGCCGGCTTTTCCCAGTCATAAATGACGAAATAGAAGGCTTCCTGACCGGAGTGCCGGACAAAATCATCTTTTCGAGACCATCCGGTGCCCCACTCGAGGTAGGTTTCAACCGCCTTTTCAGGAGTCATTTCCCAGTCTATGTTATCTATTATTTCTCTGTGAATCTTGAGTTCATCGAGTCCCCACATCACGACTCCTTTCAACGAGGACTGAGGACGGAGGAATGAAGAATCAGGAATGAGACCTGAAAGAAACGGTAATCCGTCGACAGCCGGTCAACCAGGAAGATAATGGCTGTCCCGCGCAAATGCTCTAAAAGACTGAAGATGGAGAACTGAGGGTGGAGGACTGCGCGAAGCGCGAGGACTGAGGACTGTGAAACCGTGGACCGCTCGAAGCGGTTGGAGCGTTGGCGCGCTTCATACTATCCGCTGGGACAGGACATCACTGACGTCACCCCGGCAAGTTTTATGCCGGTGTCCAGTGCTCCTTTTTCGCTGTAACTGGAAAAGCATCCGGATTCCGGCTCAAAAGCGCCGCCGGTGTGACGACACTGACGACGGTCCTTTCCACGGGAGTTTTTGGTGGTTCATTGGAAATATACTCCCGGGAATGTCAAACTCCGGGAGTCCCTCGGCAGAGCCGGAGGTTTACCCGGTTAATTAGGAATTGGGCGTAAAAGAACCGGGTGATCGGTCGAGGGCCGGTCAGCTAAGAAGGTCCGGGGCAGTGGTGTTTTCGTTGTTGTCTTATTTCACATATTGTGGGAAATACATTGAGTTTTGAATAACTGCTACTAATCGATCTGGGACTGGTGGTGAAACGAATGAGAATTGCAATTCCCACGGATGCATGGCATCCGCAAGTCAGCGGCGTCGTTACTAAATTTGAGCGCGTCGCCCTGGAACTCGAACAAATGGGACACGAAGTGCGTCTGATCACACCGGATATGTTCAGAACAATTCCCTGTCCCACATACCCGCAGATCAGGCTTGCCACGAATGCAGGCAGAACCGCTCGGCTTCTCGATGCCTTTGCTCCGGATTGCGTACACCTGGCGACCGAAGGACCTATCGGTCTTGCCGCCAGGTCGTATTGCGTAAGACGCAACTTCCCATTTACTACCTCCTATACAACCCGGTTTCCGGAATACATCAGACTGAGATTCCCCATCCCGTTGAGTATTAGCTATTCAGTGTACAGATGGTTCCACAGCGCCTCTTCGGGGGTCATGGTTTCCACGTCTGCGATGATGAACGAACTGAGAAAATGGGGGTTCAAGAACCTTGTCCAATGGACCCCCGGAGTTGACACGAAGCTGTTTTCGCCGGCCAGGAGAGGTCTTTTGAACGATAAGAGACCGATTATGATGTACGTGGGCAGAGTGGCGGTGGAGAAAAGCATCGAGGAATTCCTGGATCTGAATTTTGAAGGTTCCAAATATGTAGTCGGTGACGGACCGGATTATGCCAAGCTGAAGGCCAGATACCCGGAAGCCAGGTTTGTGGGGTACAAGAGCGGGGAGGAATTGGCCGGCTATTACGCGTCCTCCGACGTGTTTGTGTTCCCGAGCAAAACGGACACCTTCGGCCTGGTCATACTCGAAGCATTATCCAGCGGGGTCCCGGTTGCGGCTTATCCTGTGAGAGGTCCACTCGACATAGTTAGGCAGGGCGAGACTGGTTTCCTGGAGCAGGATCTCGGCAAGGCAGTACGTAGAGCTCTGACAATCGAAGGCGGCAAGTGCCGCGAGTTTGCGCTGTCACATGGCTGGGAAGAGAGCGTCAGGGAGTTTATCGGTAATCTGGTTCCAATAAACGGAGTGCTCAGTCCTCACAGAGCCCAATCGTGAAATTATTCTTATTTTTGCCGCTTGCAGAATGTGTTATGAACACATACTTTTTAAAGCAACTTAGTGTCCCTGACGTGAGACGTAGGGAGACGTGTTTTCTGTTTTCGACCTTTTCCCAACAAATCCAGGGATATATTGAATGAAAGGGGGTGAACAGGTTCAGGACCATCCGGCGATAGAGCGGATATATTGATTTTAATACTTTCTTCGATCCACCAGCCTGACACTACCCAGGGTAGTCAACGCTAAGGTTCTGTTGATTAAGACACTGGCCGCACTCTAATCCGTTTGCTACTTCTCAAGCTCTCCATCAAAATCGACAGGTTTGCTGATGCTTGCAAGCCCAGAGGTGTGCACTATTAGGAGATTTAATAAAGATGAAGGAAAATGGAAAATATAGCGAGGCTTTCAACCAGTCGATAACGGACCCGGAATCTTTCTGGGGGAGAGCGGCCCAGGACATAGCATGGAAAAAGCCCTATGACCGAGTTCTTGACAGTTCCAACCCGCCTTTTTACAAGTGGTTTGTGGGTGGGGAACTCAACACCTGTTACAACGCTCTGGACCTGCATATCGAACAAGGCAGGGGTAACCAGACAGCGCTTATCTACGACAGCCCTGTTACCGATACGATCAAAAGTTACACCTACCTGGAGCTGCGGGAAAGAGTCGCCAAAACCGCCGGCATGTTGAAGGCGCTTGGCGTTGAAAAAGGCAGCCGGGTCATCATCTATTTGCCCATGATTCCCGAGGCGGTAATAGCAATGCTTGCCTGCGCCAGGCTGGGGGCGGTACATTCGGTGGTGTTCGGCGGTTTTGCCCCTAAAGAGCTGGCGATCAGGATTGATGACGCCAAGCCGGTAGTCATTGTCTCCGCTTCGTGCGGCATCGAAGTCAAAAAGATTATTCCGTATAAGACGATGCTGGATGAAGCGATCGATCTATCTTCCCACAAGCCCTCAAAATGTGTGATCTTCCAGAGACCGCAGGCCAAGGCGGAACTCAAGGCAGGCCGCGATCTGGACTGGGTCGAACAGGAAAATAAAGCAAAGCCCGCCGACTGTGTTTGGGTTAAGGCCACTGACCCTCTCTACATTCTTTATACCTCCGGAACGACCGGGTTGCCTAAAGGGGTTGTGCGCGATAACGGCGGTCATGCCGTGGCATTGAAATGGACCATGCAAAACATCTATGGAGTCGGTCCCGGCGAGGTTTATTGGGCGGCGTCGGATGTGGGCTGGGTAGTGGGGCACTCCTACATCGTTTATGCGCCTCTTTTTATTGGGGCCACTACCATCGTGTTCGAGGGAAAACCGGTGGGCACCCCCGATCCGGGCGCCTTCTGGCGTGTCATCTCACAGCATAAGGTCAAGGCCCTTTTCACTGCGCCTACCGCGTTCAGGGCAATCAAACGCGATGACCCCAAGGGTGAGTATCTCAAGAAATATGATATTTCGTGCTTCGAAACCCTGTTCCTTGCAGGTGAGCGGCTCGATCCGGACACCTACTACTGGGCGACTGATTTGCTCAAAATCCCGGTCATAGACCATTGGTGGCAAACTGAGACCGGATGGCCGATTTCGGCCAACTATCGCGGGTTGGAACTATTCCCGATAAAGGCCGGATCTGCAACCAAACCGGTGCCGGGATATAATGTAAAGATCCTTGATGCCTCAACGGGCAAAGAACTCGGTCCCGACGAGCAGGGGATTATCGCTATCAAACTGCCACTGCCTCCGGGAAATCTTCCTACCTTGTGGCAAAATGACCAGAAGTTCCATGAATCCTATACCAAGGCTTTCCCCGGATATTATTTCACCGGAGACGGCGGCTACTTCGACCATGATGGATATGTCTACGTTATGGGCAGGGTCGATGACGTCATCAATGTGGCAGGCCATAGGCTGTCGACGGGATCCATGGAGGAAATAGTCGCTCAACATCCCGATGTGGCCGAATGTGCAGTAATAGGCGTAGAAGACCAGCTCAAGGGCCAGGTCCCCATCGCCTTTTTTGTCACCAAAGCCGGTGTAAATCGCGACGGCAAAGACATTGCGGCTGATCTCGTGAAAATGGTGAGAGAGCAAATCGGCCCTCTCGCGTGCTTCAAGAGCGCCGTTTCGGTTCCTCGCCTTCCAAAGACCAGGTCCGGAAAGATTCTCCGCGCGACCATGAGAAAGATTGCCGATAGTCAAAAGTATACGACTCCGGCAACGATTGAAGATCCGACATCGCTGGATGTGGTTAAGGAAGCGGCCAGAACAATAGGTTACGCCAAATAAAAGCCGGAGACTTTTCCAGTTGTGTGAAAGCCCCATATTCTTGAAATATGGGGCTTTTTTTGTCCTCAACTCCGTATCGGACACTTTCATGAGACTTGACGCGATCGCTTACGCTGCAATCCTCTGCTGATGGACAATGTCACGCCCAGAGATGAAAATACTGCGAATGAAAACAGCCCGACCTGCATGCTTGAAACAAACGCCGGTATTGTCTCCTTTGTTACGGGCTGAGTTCCCATAAGAAGGGAAAAGATCAGAGCAATAGTGGTCATACTGGTCACCATACCAAGTGTTCGCACGGTGCCTATCATGCCTGAAGCCATGCCGTATTGTTTGGGCTTCACGCTGCCCATTATGGCGACGGTATTCGGGGTAACGAAGACGCCGAAACCCGCCCCGATCAGAAGCAGGACGGCTGCGATCAGGTGCAGGGACACGCCTTTGCCGATTGACACAGCTATCACCAGCAGACCGATACTAACCGCCCCTATGCCGAAATCGGCCACCTTGGCGGGAGAAATCCGGTCTGTGATCCTGCCTGCCAGCGGGGAGACGAGCATTTGTGTAACCGGCTGAATCAGCAGAACAAAGCCTGCACTGCGAGGGGACAAGCCCATAACATACTGGAGGTAGAGGCTCATGAAGAAAGTCAGGCCGAAAGTCGCGGCATAGCTGACCATTGCCGCAAAACAGCTAAGCGTGAAAAAGCTGTTGTGGATAAGAGTCGAGATGTCGAGAAGCGGATTCGGGATGCGGGTTTCCCATATGCCGAATGCGAAGACCAATACGAAACCCGTCAGCATAAACGCGATACCCAAACGCCCGGCGCCAATATGCGATGCGCCGAGCATGACCGAAGCGACGCCGAAAGCGTAGATTAGACTGCCTCTCCAATCCATCGTTTCTCTGCGAGCGGTTTGGAACTCATCTCTGACGCGATAGAAACAAAGAAAAGAAGCTATTATCCCGAACGGGACGACCAGCCAGAATATGTACCTCCACCCCAGATGGCTCGTTATGAATCCTCCCAGCATCGGCCCGGTGGAGAGCCCTGAGTAGGTGAAAGCCGAGACTATACCGATCTTTTGGCCACGCACCTGGGGAGGAAAAGCGGAAGCGACCAGCGCCATGCTCCCCGCGAGAAGCATTGAGGCCCCGATCCCCTGCACGAATCGCTGAACGAGAAGCATCCCGATGTTTTGCACGAACCCGAGAGAAGTGGTCATTACGGTGAACAGGACAAGGCCGACGACAAACACTCTGACCCGGCCGACCAGGTCGCCCAGGCGTCCGAAGGTCAACATCGAAATTGCGGGCGCCAGGATGTAGAGTTGTTCGACGAGGCTGAGCTGTCCGGCAGATGCGTCGAATTCTCTGCCTATGGATGGAAGCGCCACCCCCACGGCAGTCAGCATCAACGGGACCATGAACTGAGCCACACAGACTGTAAGGAGGACCGCGTTGGGCGATGTTTTTCGTTTTACCATTTATTACAAATCTTTTTATTCATACTCGCTCACAAAGAAGGATCGAAGGCGGGGTACTGTCCTATTCCCTTCGCTCTTCTTCTTCTCTTCGTGGTGAATATTTTGTCCGTCAACGATCAAGACACGTTGCCGGAAAACCGACCAAGCGTACTTCCGGTCTGAGGCGAACGCCGAACTTTGTTTCAACTTCCCCCTGGACCAGTTCCGCAAATTCGAACACTTCCTGCGCCGTAGCTCCGGCATAGGCGATGATGATAAGGGTGTGCTTTGGCGAGAGCCCCACGTTTCCCTTTCGAAATCCCGGAGTGAATCCGGCACTCTGGATGAGGGCCGCTGCCGAGATCTTCACCCGATCCGAGCCAAGAGGCCACGACCAGCCGGCCGAATCTCCCCGCTTTTGCATTCTTTCTTTTATCTCCCCGGACCTTTCGGCAAGCAAGATCGGGTTCTTAAAAAAAGAACCGGCGCACCTGAAGCATTCATAGCCCTCGCGCACCAGCAGTCCTTTATCGGCCCTTATGGCGATGACGCTGTCCCTAACATGCCCTATCGTGAAGTCGGCAGCCTCCAGGAGGCGTTTTTCAAGCTCCCTGTGAGTGACGGCCGGTTTTGCGTTCCTGCTGAACCTGAAAATGACGCCGGTGATAAAGTACCTGCCCTCTGAGCCCGTATTGAAAATACTGGAGCGATACCCGAACCCGCACGCGTCATCACTGAAAACGACGGGTTTGCCGGTATCGAGTTCAAGCGCTCTTACCTCGACGATCGTCTGCGAAACCTCCTGACCGTATGCTCCTATGTTTTGCACAGGGGATGCCCCGACAGTGCCCGGAATGCCTGCAAGGCACTCAACTCCCTGCAAATTCTCTGAAACGCACCAATCGACAAATTGCTGCCAATCCTCCCCCGAACCGGCATGGACCCTGACGCAGTCGCCTTCCGTGCGGCATGTGACGCCCATTATTCTGTTGCGAATGACCAGACCGTCGAATCCGCTGTCACATACCAGGACGTTGCTTCCTCCACCCAGGATAAAAATGGGGAGTTCCAGACCTTTGGCGAAGGCCAGGGCATCGAGAAACGCAGCCTCGGACGACACGGAAGCGTAATACCTCGCAGGGCCGCCCACATTGAACGTAGTGAGCGATGCAAGAGGGTAGTTTTCTTCGACTTCAAGTGCTGCCATGCTTTTAACCCCGTGAATTTTGCATTTTCGGGCGGTCCATTTCATAACCCAATTTCGGGTCGATGGAAACCTTCGGTTCGGCGCCGGGCAATCTGGGAGTTGTGGGTCGCCATGTTGTACGCGCCCCTTCGGTTCGGCGCTGGGCAATCTGACCGTGTCATCGCGCCAAACAGTACGCGCCACCTTCGTGTTTGTACGATAAAGCTTTGAGAATGGCGAAAATTGCCAGGGCGAGCGCACCCAACGATCCCAGTGTTGCCTACACGCTGGGGTGGGTACTATACAAGCAAAACAACCTGGAAATGGCACTAAAATGTTTGAAGGAGAGTGCCGAAAAGCTGCCGGACAATGCTGAAATCCAGTACCACCTGGGAGTAACGCAATACAAGCTCGGGAATTATCGTGAGGCTAAACACACCTTGAATCACCTCTTGAAAAAGGGGGTCGAATTCAAGGAATCTGCGGAAGCCAGGCGTATTCTGGAGGATATGGCGACTAAACGGGACTGAGGACTGAGTGCTGAGTGCTGAGGACCGGGGGAAAAACAGTGATCGGTGGACGGATCCTTTTCCTCGATCTTCCGTACTCCGTTTTCGCTCAATCCTCAGTCCTCAGCACTCAGTCCTCTTTTGTTTTCCTTACGATCGGCAGCTCGGCGCATGACATGCGGGCGCATGACACGCTGGTGCGTGGCACGCCGGCGCGTGGCAAGCCGGAGAATGGCAAGTCGGCGCGTGGCAACTCAATGGAGCAAGCGACATCTTCTTTTCAACTTCTTTTATTACCAGCATTTTGATCTCCTTTCAGGTTCATTCCCTCTTTGATCTGTCCTGCTTGACTTCTGTTACCGCTCTCTGTTTTTTCCTCAGTCCTCTCCTTATTTTGCCCTGGGAAGCATATAAGAATCAGGGTATCTATTTGTCAAATAGGAACCGCCGATGATTTTCGAACCAGGCCGCAGAAAATCTTCCTCAGGTCCTGTTCAGTAAGGTCGCGGAACAGCATCCGATCGTAGTCCAGTTCCGACGCATCGTCTTCTAGTTTGTTCTGCGCGGGTGTTTCCGCAGCATCTCCAGCTTCCACGACGACGACTTTGTTTCTCTTTTTGTCGAGAACCGGCTCCAGTCCGGAATTATTCCTGATCCAGTGGTCGCATTCGTCATGGCTTCCGACGTAGAGAAACGCGATTCCATGGTTAAGCATCATGCCCACGAGGCGATAGCCGCGCACGAGATCGAACTTGATGCAGTTCTTTATGCGGGCCTCTCCGTACCGGGTAAGCCGTCCCATCAGCTTCGGATCGCAGGTCGCGCCGTCGACGAACTGGTCGATTATGGACTGAGCGTGCCTTGCGGCAGGTGCAGCATTGGCCCCTCCCTTTAGAAGGGTCTTGAGCTGTTTGGTCAGGTTCGCATCCTGATAGACGTAGAGCACGCCTGCCATATGTTCGTCTCCTCGTCGGCCGTCACGGGAGTGGGCCAAAAACTAGATCAATTGGATGATCCCTTTGTCTTCATTTGTTGCCCGACCAACGATGGCGGCGCCGGCAACTCCGCCGGCCTTGAGGTCGGCAAGCAGTGCTGAAGCGTGATGCTCAGGCAGAGAAATAAGCAGGCCGCCGGAGGTCTGGGCGTCGGCCAGGATATCCAGGAGCACGGGATCGATGGTTCGAGCCTGATTTATCAGATGCGCGCAGAAGTTCCGGTTTGAAAAACTTCCCTCGGGAACAAGCCCCATATGCACCGATTCAAGCACTTCGGGAAGAAGCGGGACATTGTCCACGAAGAGGCTAATTGCGACTTCGCTTGCAACTGCCATCTCCAATGTGTGACCCAGAAGTCCAAAGCCGGTTACATCGGTACAAGCATTTACGGGATATCCGGACATGATCTCGGCAGCCTTCCTGTTCAGTGTTGCCATGGTTTCCGTGGCCCGCATCCGCGCTTCCCCGGAGATCAATCCAGCCTTGATAGCTGTGGCGAGCACTCCGGTTCCGAGCGGTTTTGTCAAAATGAGCGCGTCTCCCGGTTTGATCCCCGCGTTGGTGAGCACTCTATCGGGGGACACCACTCCCGTGACGGAAAGACCATATTTTATCTCGGGGTCGTCTACGCTGTGGCCGCCCACCAAGGCAGCGCCGGCTTCGTGTATTTTGTCCAGTCCGCCCCGAAGAATTTCTTTCAGGACGGCTTTATCCATAGTTTTTACAGGAAAGCACACCACGTTCATTGCCGTGATGGGGCGCCCCCCCATGGCGTAAACGTCACTCAGGGAGTTGGCCGCGGCTATTCGGCCGAAATCGTACGGGTCGTTGACTACCGGCGTGATGAAGTCAATGGTTTGAACCAGGGCCACGTCTTTCGAGATGCGATACACACCGGCGTCATCGGATGTTTCTCTTCCCACGAGCAAATTGGGATCTTGCTCCAAGGGCAGGCCTTCCAATATGTCTGCGAGGTCTCCCGGACCTATCTTTGCCGCTCACCCCGAGGCACGAACAGTTTTGGCCAGTTCAACAGGAAGCGGGGCCATTAATTTGCTCCAAACAACCGGGTTACATTACGCTTATGACTTTATCCGCCAGTTGCATGGCGGTGACGATATCGAGCATGTTGGTCGTCTCGCCGACCAGCTTTTTTTCAAAGAGTCCAAAGTGATTGAGACACGTGCCGCAAACAAGGATACGTATTCCCTCTTTCTCGATGCCCCGAAGCGCCGGCAGACATTCCGAGCCATCCACTGTAAGTTTGACGCCGCCATTAAGGAAAATGAGGCGCCAAAGCTCCGACCCCATCTCTTTAAGGGTGCCGATGAAATTCAGGACGAGCTTTTCGCCAAGAACGTCGTCTCCTTTCCCCATTCGATCCGTGCCTATGAGCACCACGATTCTGCTATCCGGGGTTTTCGTTCCTGATTCCTCCATAACTTCGCATGCCGCGGATTCGCTCTTCGTTCCCGTCACCTTGAAGGACCCTGCGTCTTCAGAAAGACTGACTTCATATCCCATTCGAGATAGAAACCGGCTCACGTTCTCTTTGGCCGCCTGGTTGTCCACAATGACGCCCAGGCGCTCGACGTTGCCTCGCTCGATGAGCTCTTTTGCCTTTAGAACCGGGTTGGGACATGCCATATCGCGACAATCCAGCAACAATTCGCTCATTTTTCTCCTCTCAGCTCTCGTGAACCCGAGTGAAGGGTTTTCTCATCGCAGCGCCGCCCGATGAACTCCACCTCGCCATTTCGAGGAAAGCCTCGATCCTGGTTCGCAATTGTTCCACATCAGAATTGGAATAATCCGTCTCCACGTGGAGAAACGGCAAGCCGTGAGCTTTTTCGACGAAATCGCCTATTATCCGCGACTCAATGTTGTACGTATGGCAGCATTGCCATGTGAGGTCGACAACGGCATCTATATGGAACTCGCCGATCAGCCGGTCGAGCAGTGCCGATCTTCCGGCATTGGGCGTAATGCACGAACAGGGGATCTGAAGGTAGCGGCGAGCGAGAGCAAGAAAGGGGTCTTCTTCGTTCTCGTCAACAAGTAAATCCAAACCCTTCACGCCCGTGCAATTTTCCATGCACACCACTGCTCCTCCGCATTCCTCGATCATACGAAGGACCTTGTCGGAATCCTTTCCTACGGGACACCCCGTAAGAAGGACCCTTGGGGCGTCCTGAGAAAAAGGCGAAAAGCCACTCGCAGCAACAGATTCCATTTCTGTTATGAATTCGATCAGCAGGCTTATGTATTCTTCGTGATTAACGAAAAAACTCTTTGTCTCCATTACTTGCATCATGTCGAAGCCGGAGAGGGGCGGCCTTTGTGCGGCCTGAAAACGGGAAATTTTCCTGATAAGTTTTCGAATTCTGTTGTAAATGCGGATTTGGAACTTAAGATGGCCCCTATCTATCTTTTGGCCCGTAAACTCTTCGAGGAAACTGCCCAGCTTGAGGAGTTGCTCGTGCCAGAAGCCCAGGGCGTGGGGCTCGGACGCCGAATAGGGAAGGTGCATAAGATGGAGAGGTTTGATGCGTCCGAGAAACTCGTACATCTTTTTTTTGCCGTCGCAGGTGGTCTCACCGATCAAAAAATCGCTTGCCGAGAAAAACGGGCATGTGTCGGTAACAGCATAGCCATAGCTGGATTTTATAAGCGGGCAAAGGTTGGGAGGAAGGGTCCTCTCCGCATCAGCGATGGGTTGTTCCCTTTTACCGCAGAGGCTGACCGGTATTGCCCCGGCGGCCCGCACAATTTCAACGGGAGCAAACAGGCAATAGATGCCCGCGACTTTTTTCCCTTCGTCCTGCAGTTCAGCGATGTCGAGCAAAAAGCGCTCGCCTGCGTTTTGAAACTGTTTGAAGCAATGTGGCTTCACCTGATCCTCCGGTCAAATTGCCTCGACTGGGTGGTTTTGCCCGTATAGGGCAGCACCAAGGGCACCTACCATATCCGGGTTTTCGGGTACTGTCAGAGGCTGCCCAAGCTGTTCTTCGAGCAATTTTACGACGCATGGATTGTGGGCGACACCTCCGGCGAACATCAGAGGGGCGGACAGGCCTACGCGTTTGAGCATGGCTATTGTGCGCTGCACGATAGCCATGTGCAGTCCCATGGCGATGTTTTCAGGACGCTCTCCCCTCGCCATAAGAGAGGTAGCCTCGCTTTCGGCAAAGACGGTGCACATGCTGCTTATCTGTATCCGGCGGTCGGAACGGAGGGCGAATTCCCCGAATGATTCCAGCGGGACCTGAAGCGCAGTGGCCATGAATTCGAGGAACTTGCCTGTCCCGGCGGCGCACCGGTCATTCATTTCAAACTTCAAAACTTTGCCGATTTCATGGAGGGAGATAACCTTCGTATCCTGTCCCCCGACATCCAGGATGGTCTTAACTTGGGGGTAGAGGGCCCGTGCACCCAGCGAATACGCCTGGATTTCGGTGATCGTGGAGACCTTCGCCTGCCGGAAGGATTCGGCGAAGAGCTTTCGACCGTATCCTGTGGCTATTACCCGGCTCCCGTTGATGCCCTCCATCAATCTTTGACATTGACCCAGGGGATCGAAGGTGGTGGGAGCTTTTTCCCGGCGCAACAGGCCATCCTGGTTCAGCACAACCAGTTCTATGGACCTCGAGCCGATATCTATGCCGGCTACGGTCTTATCTTCATGGTGAGATTGCATCGCAATAAGGTCCCAATCAGCGCGTCATCTCGACGAATGCCTCTACGCGGGTTTTGAGCTGCTCAACATCTTCCATGCTGTAATCCGTTTCGATGGAAAGCATGGGGATGCCGGCCCCTGCGAGCGCCTTTTCCACCTTGTATGCTTCCATTCCATAAGGCTGACAGAAAGAGAGCCCGTAATGGATCACGCCTTTGACCCCAAGGCCTAAAGCCATCTCGACGATGTTGTCCAACCGCTCCGTATTCGGTGTGAAGCAGGCGCAGTCGATTCGCATATACCGATCGACAATGGCGTCCAGCATGCCGTCGAGGCTCTGAGCCCCTTCCTCGACCAGATCGCGGGTGTTGCGAGTGCCTATGCAGGATTCTTCTCCAACCACAATCGCCCCGGAAGACTCGATTATATAGGGCAGTTTCCAGTTAGGAACGGCCATGGGGCACCCGGAGAGCATCAACCTGACGGTGTCATCAGGGGCAACCCCATTTCCGCTTTTGATCCGATCCTCCAATTCGTCGCACAATTCTGCGATCTTGGAAGTGAAGCGGACGGGATCATCGTAAAAGGATATCTGGTTTATCAGGAGAGCGTCTCTTCCAGAAATGGGCGTCGGGACAGCCGCGCGCAGCCTGTTCAGACGCTGCAGGACCCGACGGCGGTCGTTTACGAGATGGATAGCTTCTTTGAGGCTGGCGGAAGTGATTTTGTTCCCCGTTGTTTCCTCTACCTGGTTTTTGAAGCGCAGGACTTCACTTTTCCACAGTTCCCGGTCGGATGCATTTTTCATCTGGGGGATTTCCATCACATAGACCGGAGAATAGTCGGAGAATATTTCGTAGGCTTTTTTCTTCCCGTCGCAAGTGGTCTCTCCAACGATAAGATCGCATGATTCGATGAAGGGACACATCCTGGCGAGCTTGAACCCTACAAACGATTTGATCAGGGCGCAGGTGTTTCGGGGAAGGACTTTTTCGGCTTCTCCGGTGCCGATTTCCGCTCCAGCGCACAATCCGACCTGAACTCCCCCCGCCGCGAGCACGATTTCTTCCGGAACAAAAACGCAGAATGTCCCGACCACCTTTTTCCCGGAGGCCTTAGCATCCTGCAATTCCTTTATCCTGAGCCCGTGGACTTCGGAGAGCACAAAGTCAAGATACTCCATGCCCCGCAGCCGCCCCTGCTGGGTCATGTAAATATCTCCATAGAACTTTCCGAGCACTTCGAGCAATCCCGAGTGGGCTTCCAGGTCAAGATTGAGTTTTTCCCACATCGCATCGTATGAATTCGACATGCTATAGTCCTCCTGGTTAGGGTTTAAGGATAAAGTATAGATCGAATCTGTCTATGTAGCAAATAGATAATTCCGATGATTTCTCACGGAAATCATTTTCTACCCTGATGGCCCAATAGTGTCGAAGCAACTGTGAAGTTGCGGTTACGAGAAGCTCCCGCGCGGAAACGCGGACAGCGCGGAGGAAAAGCATCCGAAACGTACTCGCGCAAGGCGTGCTCCTGCCAAAAATGTCGGGTACTTTTCACGGCTTACGGGTGCCCTACGGGGACGTGAGCAACTGCTGGGAAAAGCAGGCATAAAGGTAATGAATCCCTGGCGATAATGATTTTCAGTCAAGAGTCCTGCTATATCTTCCGATAGAGAAATGTCAGGGTTTAAAGAATCCGGGAAGGGCAGCCATGGAACAAATGGAGCGGTCAGCAACTGATTCGTCTACCTCATGCAATCGCAGTTCTGCGCATATTTTTCTGGACCCTGACGAAGCCAAACGGGAGCAGGCAAGGAAATCGTATCGTCATCATGCATTCCAAATCCCCGTCCTGCGCACTTTCGGATTGCCCCTGGTCACCCTCTACGTCCTGTTGCATAACTTGTACATCGTCCCCATGCCGTCCGCCTGGCCCGATTTTTGGCGACTTCTCGTTTTGTGTATTCTGTACTGCGGAGTGTCCTGGCTTATCCTCCTGGCCTTTTACGACAAGATTAAGAAAGTCGACCTCGGACTGTTTTTCCTTCTATGCGATACCGTTTATTTCCTCTTGCTCATTTATTATTCAGGCGGGGAGAAAAGCTGGCTCTTTTTCTTGTTGATGGTTCGGACTGCCGACCAAACGAGGACCACCTGGCGGAACACGATGCTTTTTGCAAACACTTCGGCCGGGGGCTACGTTCTCCTGCTTTTGTACCTTGCGTATTTCGAACATCGGCCACTGTCGCTTCCCGCTGAATTGTCGGTAATTTGCATCATCTATGCTTCGAATATCTATCTCGCCTTCGTAACGAAAGCGGCCGACCACCTGCGGCATCGAATGACGGAGGCGATCCGCGTTTCGAGGGACCTTATCCGGCAACTCGAAGCTCAGTCGAGTGCGTTGGAGGTCAGTGAGAGGGATTATCGAGCGCTGATCGAAGGTTCGATCCAGGGCATATTTATCCATCAAGAGAGAATAATACAGTTGGCCAATCCTGCTCTCGCCCAAATTTTCGGCTACGAGAGCCCGGAAGTCCTTATCGGGTTGGACTACACGACGTTGGCGGCCCAGCACGAGCGAGACCGGTTAGATGGATACGCAGCGGCCTTTTTGAAAGGCCTGCCGGACCCCGAACGCTTCGAGTTCATGGGTGTGCGTCCGGACGCAACATTGGTTTGGATCGAGTGCCTGGTATCGCACATAATATGGGGTGGAGCACCCGCGGTCCTGGCCACTCTTCAGGACATCACGGCTCGAAGGGAGGCCGAAGGTGCGTTGCAGCAAGCCCATACGAAGCTGGAAGCTCGAGTAGAGGAACGCACTGCCGAACTGCAGCGGGCCAATGAGGCGTTGCGCGTTGAGATCGCCGAAAGGATGCGGACGGAGGAAGAGCGGGCGCGGTTAGCAGAGCGTTTGCAACAGACACAGAAGTTGGAGGCCATTGGGACCCTGGCCGGGGGCATTGCACATGATTTCAACAACATCCTTGGAATTATCGTGGGGTATGGAGATCTTGTCGCCTTGGACCTTCCGGAAAAATCCAGGGGGAAAGAGCGTCTTGGAGAAGTGTTGAAAGCAGCAGACAGGGCGAAGGACCTGGTAAGACAGATCCTTACGTTCAGTCGTGCCGGAGATGGACAGCAAATTTGTCCCATGGATATCCTTCCGATCGTCAAAGAATCGTTGAAGTTTCTAAGAGCTTCCCTTCCGACAACTATCGAGATCAACCAACATTTTTCAAAAGAAGGAGGTGTCATTTTAGGGGATCCGACCCAAATCCATCAGGTGTTGACCAATCTATGTACAAATGCAGCCCATGCGATGGAAGAAAGAGGCGGGGTCCTGGAAGTAAGCCTGACCGAGGTTGAGCTCACCCCCCTTACCGTACCCCGCTATTCCGACATGAAGCCGGGACCATATGTCAGGCTGACGGTGAAAGATACCGGGAAGGGGATGGATTCGTCCACCCAAGCAAGGATCTTCGATCCATATTTCACCACGAAGGAAGCAGGCAAGGGGACAGGGCTTGGACTCGCCATAGTTCATGGAATTGTAAAAGGATACGGGGGAGCAATCACCGTAAACAGCGAAATAGGCAAAGGCACTACATTTGACGTCTATTTGCCGACGATCGAAGAAGAAGTGATTCAGTCGAAAATCACGAACTTGCCCATTCCAGGGGGCACGGAGCGAATTCTTTTCATCGATGATGAGGAGCCTCTGGTCGAGCTTTGGGAGGCGACGTTAAAACGATTGGGCTATAGGATCGAGACCGCAACGAACAGTCTTCAAGCCCTTGAACTATTCCGGAGCCACCCGAATAGCTTCGATCTTGTGATGACCGATTATACGATGCCAAAAATGACAGGTATCGAAGTTGCCGAACGAATGATGCGCATCCGTCCCGATATTCCCGTGGTCCTTTGTACCGGGCAAGTTGAAAGCGCCGTTGAGAAGAGAGCAAGGAAAATAGGTGTGCGCTCCTTTTTGTCGAAACCGTTTGAATTATACAATGCCGCCAAGGTAATCCGGGAAGTTTTGGACTCCCGACAAATAGATGGGACAGCTTCGAAACTCGGGCAATTAAAGCCGGCTGCGTTGAACCTCAAGAGCCAAAAGACTGAGAAATCGCTGAGTCCGGTGTAACTGAATGGAAGAATGATACTCAAATATTCTTTTGACATCAGGTCGTAAGTGTGATTATTGTCCTCTTCAATTCCCCTCATCGAAATTCATCCCCTCGAAGTATTTGAGAAGGCGGTTTTGGCCTTCTGATTCAAATATTTGTCCGCGTGTCCGGCGGCTTGAAGAAAGGCGCGCATGAACTTTTAAGGGGGGGAGAACTATGCGTGTTATTGCGATTGCAAATCAAAAGGGAGGTTGCGGAAAAACAACCACGGCGGTTAATCTTTCCGCGTGCCTGGCACAAAAAAACCAAAGAGTGTTGCTTGTCGATATGGACCCACAGGGACACAGTACCATCGGACTTATGGGATTCCAGCCCGAATTTCAAACCACCGTCTATGATCTTCTCTGTCCACCGGAAGGAAAGACAGTTTCAGTTCAGCAATTGTGTAAATCCATTTCGGATCGCCTTGACCTAGTCCCTTCAGAAATCGTTCTCAGTGCAGCCGAGCAAAAGCTCTCAGGAAAGGATGGAAGGGAATACCGGCTGCGGTCAGCGTTATCCGGTCTTGGGGATTACTATGACTTTGTCGTTATTGACTGTCCTCCCAATCTCGGTTTGCTGACTTTCAACGCACTTCTGGCGGCCACGGAGGTCATTATCCCAGTCGATATAAGCTACTTTTCTCTCCACGGTCTGGGCAAGCTGCTGGATATTATTAACCTGCTGAGTAAAGAATGCGGCCACTTACTAACGATGAACGCGCTGGTCACCAACTATGACCGGAGGCTGAGACTTTCTGAAGAGATTGTGACCGAGGTAAAAAGGCATTTCGATGAGCATCTCTTCACTTCCATAATATCCACCAGCGTAAAATTGAAAGAGTCGATCAGATTTGGAAAACCGATTACAGAGTACTCTCCGGCGTGTTCAGGATGCCGGGACTACCTGTCTTTGAGTGAGGAAGTCATCCGGGGAGAATACCTCGACGCAAATACCGCTGTCCCTTCCCCCGTCGCCCAGCCGCCCCGGAAGATCAAAGAGGGGGTCCTTTTTTGCTGCTTTGCCCCCGGCGCCCGGGAAGTGCAAGTCGCCGGAGACTTTAACAAGTGGAGTCCGGAAAGGGAGCCGCTGTTCAATCTCTCCGGACGCGGCATTTGGCAAAAAACCATTCCTCTTCCGCCTGGCCGGTACGAGTACAAGTATGTAATCGATGGTATCTGGGTGTTGGACCCGGCTAACCCGAAAACGAACATCGGACCACTTGGGCCGAATTGCGTTTTCGAATATGAATAGCCGGCACGGGAAGACTATTGAGGATGGGGTGAAATCTCCCGTGATGGCTGATGACTGGAAAAGACCGGCGAGAGGGTTTGACGAAATATCTTCCGTGTTTCTTTCCTCCGCCGGATCGGATCGTTCAGTCGAAACGGTCCCGGATGCCGCCCCTTCGCTTTCCAGTTCTCCTTTGCAATTTGCGGTCTTTTGCTGCATGACTGCCTCGCCGGTTATCGAATCTTTTTTCGCATGCAATCTTGCAGTCGAAATTGCCAAAAATAATCAAACCGTAACCCTGATCGACTATGGGTTCGAGCGATCCATCGTTAGATACCTGATGGGTTGCCCGAACCCTGCACAGGATATTTTTCGCCCAGAGAGCACTGTTCGCCCGGAGTACAAAATTGAAAGCGTGATGTTTCATCAGTTGCCGGAAATCACGCTCGTTTTGCCTGTCGTGCCAAAGGACCGGAACCTTCCCGGAAGGACAGCGGAGAGGATCTTCTCAGAAGAGAAGGTTCGGAAATCCAACGTTATTCTGATCAATTCGCCGTTGGGTTCAGATGAGACAGCAGTGCCGGAGTCTCTCACTCAGATAGAGAGGGCCATAATATTCATGGATGGCAAGGTCCATTCCATGGTCAAGGCTTACTCTTTGATAAAAAGACTCTGTTCGAGCTGCAGTCATTACCTTATCGGCGCTGTAGCGGCCTTTGACGAACAGAGCGAACCTGTCCTGGAGAATATCTCTAAATTGCAAAAAACCATTTTCAAACACCTTCTTGTCGGCCTGGAACTGCGTGTTGTGACCGTGCCTTTGGACAGGGAAGCAACAATCTCCATGCAAGTGGGAAAGCCGCTAGCTCTTATGGATTCATCGATTTCTTCATCATCGGCCAGCGCCATCAGGACACTCGGCGAGAATCTTTTGAGGAACCAATGAACCGTTTGCTTGGACCTGCATGCTTCGATGATGAAAGGGAGTTGGTTGAGCTTGTCTCAGGAGCAATCGGTGAAATTATAAATGGGGGTGTTCTCCTCGATTCTGCTCTGGGCAACGAGGAATTCGGATTTTTCGACCTGGTGGCCGCTAACGGGGACGGAGAGGGAATTCTCCTGTTCATAAACTTTTCGGGCAGTGAGGCGGAATATTTGCGGTTGCTCAAGTGTATGCGCTGGTACCAGGAAAACTGGAATGCGCTCCACAGGCTCCACGCGGGAAGAGTTGCGCTCGGGCCCTCGCCACCGGTCTTTGTTGTCGCCCCCTCCTATTCCTACAGTATGCGAAAAGTGCTTCTCAACGTTTGGCAGGGTCGTATTGTCCTGTTGAGATATGTATGTTTTCAGGTCGGCAACGAGGAAAAATCTTTATTTATCGAAAAGGTAGGCGATTCTTTCGAAAGTACTGAAAAAGGCGGTTCCGGGAGCGGTATCGAGATTCCCGCCGGTGCAGCAGCGGCGGCCGATGCACCTGAAACGGGACCGGCAGGAACGACGATCTGTCTCAGGAAATTTCGCCGGGAGATCGGAACCGATATCTCCAATGTTTCTGATGAGGAATTGCTCGATCTGCTTGGATAGCCCGCATTATATCTTTGAATGCAACTCCAAATAAGAATTTTATCAGCGAAAACGGCCAAAATCTCTAACGGTGGAATTCCCACGGGAGAGTATCGGGATTAGATAATATAGCGGTTTCTTCGTGCGAAAATAGAACTTTCCCGAAAAAAGGACTTATCGAATGCGGCCTTTTACTAAACGACTCCTTGCCGCCCTGGGAACTGTCGTTGTCCTTTCGGGGATGCTTCTGGGTTTTTACCTGCGGAAGGTCGCGTTCATTGTCACAGGCTTCGAGGCCAAATCCATGTGCTCGGACCTCTTCGTGTCCGGCAGGGAACCGGCCTCGGTGCTGGCGGAAGACCTGCGGCCGGTTGGAGCGCTCTTTCCCCTGCGGTTTGCCTACGCGGAGATCGACGACAAGAGGCGGATCGTAAAGGCTTCCATAATGGGGTTTGCCGAACGCGAAGCGATTTTCAGGGAGGGACTCGGCTGCACCCTGGTGATAGGAGCTACCGAGAAGCAACTCAGATCGGAGCCAATTCCTGTCCTCGATGCAGATACTCGTGTACATGAGAGCGGAATCTGGCCGGATGGCGAGACGGTCGATATCGAACATCTGCCGCCCGCAGTGGACGGCAAAAAGCTAAACGATGCAGTGGAATGGGCCTTCAAGGAATCGGCCCCGAATCATCTTCAAAGAACCAGGGCGCTGGTCGTCGTGTATGATGGCCGCATAGCGGCTGAACGCTATGCACCGGGCTTTACAGCCAGCACGCCTTTGCCGGGCTGGTCCATGACCAAGTCTGTTTTCGCCGCGCTGGCGGGCATTCTTATCCATGAGGGCAAGATCTCCCTGCAGTCCAGCGGCCTTTTGCCCTTGTGGCTGGAAGATCATGATCGTCGAAGCACCATCACGCTGGACGATCTGCTCCACATGAGCAGCGGTCTTGCTTTTCAGGAAGATTATTCGTCCCCTCTGTCGGATGTGGCCGTGATGCTCTACGGGACTCGCGACATGGCTGCATTTGCCGCCGGCATGCCACTGGTGTCCGATCCCGGAGTAAAATGGCACTATTCCAGCGGTACGATGAACATCATATCGAAAGTGATGCGCAATACGTTCGGCGACGCCGAGGAGGAGTATCTGGAATTTCCGCGCCGTGCACTGTTTGACCGGATAGGGATGAAGAACGCATTGGTGGAAGCGGATAGTTCCGGCACCCTGGTTGGTTCATCCTTCATGTGGGCAACCGCAAGGGACTGGGCCCGGTTTGGTCTTCTGTATATACAAAACGGAATGTGGGGGGGAGACCGAATTCTTCCCGAAGGCTGGACGAAATATTGCACAACGCCGGCACCCGCATCCGTCGAGAAAATGTACGGAGCCGGCTTCTGGCTTCGCATTCCTCGAGAGTTTAGAAGCCGGGAGGAATCGGGCGTCGGCATTCCCCGTGACGCCTATCACGCGGTTGGATACGACGGTCAACTGATATCCGTCATTCCTTCACGAAAGCTCGTTATAGTTCGCCTCGGGCTGACGCGTGCTTATGGTGCATGGGATCAGGAAGAGCTTATAAGACGAGTAATAGATGCGATTAGGAATTAGGAATGAGGAATTAGGAATGAAGGATGAGGAATGAGGGGTTGGAATCGGTTATCGGGTATCAGTAATTCGACGTCACACCATAGGTCTGGCGACAAGTTTTCATGATTCAGCTTATCTTATTTAATGAAACAGAGTCTGCATCTCGCCAGGTTGGATTCCTGAATTTCGAACAACACTGACGTGGGCGTGAGGTGTTTATCGTGGCTGGAGACGGCGTAAACCCTGAGCCGGTGAAGCAGGCGTCCGGCGGCTTCGACGCCATCGTTTTGGGCGCAGGCATCGCAGGCGTTACCACGGCATATCTTCTGGCAAAAGAGGGCAGGAGTGTCCAGGTCATAGACCGCAGGTCCAATGCGGCTTTGGAAACAACTTATGCCAACGGAGGCCAGATATCGGTGTCACATGCCGAGCCATGGGCTCACCCGGGCGCACCCATGCAGGTGCTGAGGTGGCTCGCGAAGAAGGAAAGTCCGCTCTACTTCATCCCCCGTCCGGACTGGAGGCAGTGGGCATGGCTTGCCGGGTGGCTTTGGCAGTGCCGCCGATCGGCCGCCGACCGGAACACGATAAAAATTGTCAATATCGCTCTTCGCTCGCGCGAACTGTACCGCAAAACGCGCGAAGCGGAATCGATCGAATACGCACACAAGCCCCTTGGGATTCTTCACTTTTACAGGGTCAGGGAAGAATTCGAAAATGCGCGCCGCGTTGCCGGCCTGATGAGCAGGCACGGCTGCCGTCGCCTGGTCGTTACAAAGGAAGAGATCGATGCAATCGAGCCTGCCCTGGCCCAATCTCGAGATATAATAGGCGGCACATTCACAGAAGATGATGAATCAGGCGATGCCCGCCGTTTTACCCAGGCCCTGGCCGGAATCTGCGAGACAAAATTCGGCGTCCGTTTTCTCTACGGAACGAGCATAGACGATCTTGTCGTAAGCGAGGGTGAGGTAAAGGCAGTCAAGATTACGAGACAAAGCGACGGATCGAGGGGCACGTCTTACGCCGGGGATTTCATCTTATGTATGGGTCCGTACTCGCCTCTCATTGCTCAAAGGTTGGGCTTCTTTCTTAATATATATCCGGCCAAGGGCTACAGCATCAGTGTCCCTCTGGATGAATCAAACGAACGGTTCGCGCCGAAAGTTTCTTTAACGGACGATGAAAACAAGCTGGTATTCAGCAACCTGGAGACTCATCTTCGCGTTGCAGGAACGGCTGAGCTGGCGGGCTGGAACACACTGCTTCCATATCACCGGATAAAGCCCATTGTCGAAAAAGCGGCCGACCTTTTCCCGGACCTTTTTTCAAAGATGAATTATCTCGATCCCGACTGGGTTATGGGCCACCTCAATCCCTGGACGGGGCTTCGTCCGGCCACTCCATCCAACGTCCCCTATGTCGGCCGCAGCAATAAGTTTCGCAACCTCTGGCTCAATACCGGCCATGGAACTCTTGGATGGACTATGGGCATGGGAACGGCAGAATTGCTGGCCAAAATGATGGATCGATAAATATAGTGGGCACGGTCTTGATACTGTGCCCACCGCTGCTCATTTCATCGAATTCACATTCGGTGGCGAACTCCATTCCGTCCGCCCAGTGTTTCGGGTAGATACCCGATCCGGCATAGCGATGGAAAGTCGAAGGCCTATTTCCCCGGCGCATCATATTGAAACCACCCGTCAGTACTTCGGTTTTGTCGCCTGCACTCGTAACCGTAACATCAACCATCCCGGCGAGATGTTCCGGAGCAAGCGCCATTAAGGACTTGCCGATCGCTATGCTGACCCGTCAAGAGTCGCCGTCCCCCGGCGGGAATCAATATTTCAGGTTAAGGGACGCTCCGCTGGATCTATTTGTCTACAAAGCAGCGTCTCGTGTTTCCGAGGGGGCCCTAAGCGGCATTTCTCCTGCACGATACCCGATGGCTGCACCGGGCACTTTCCCGCGCAGATGGAGTGGCGTCAAAAGTGGAGTTGACAAAATCGGGCAGATCTTCTAATCTCAGCTATGAAGAATCAGAAAGGGTCCTTGATGAACAGGAAGATGCTCAGCGAAGATTATGTTTTGTTTCCGGGTTGGCGCCGACCAGACGGACTTGCTTTCTTATCTTTTTCCGGCTTCTTTTTTTTCTTTTTTAGGATCGCCCGCCCGGGACATTAGCCTAATTAAAAAGGCCCCCAGGGTGGAGCAGGAATCTTCCCCGGGGCATGCTGGACAATAGCCCCCGAGGAGTTTTCTTCGGGGTTTTTTATTGCATGAAATTTCAAGACCTGACCGGAGGGTTTACCGTGATTCTGCTACTTGAAAAGACAATTACGAAGGAAGAAGTGGAAAGACTCAAAGATATACTTCGTTCAGAGGGCCATATGGTGAAGGAAATAGGGGGGGTGGAAGAACGGGTCCTGGGAATTGTGGGCCATCTATACAAAGAAAGCTCATATTACGAATCGCTGCCGGGAGTGGAAAAGGCTGTGCCGATATCGAAGCCGTATAAGCTGGTGAGCCGCGAACTGCATCCCGAGGCATCCACCATTAAAGTGGGAGACGTGGCCGTAGGCGGAGGCCGCCTGGTAGTGATAGCCGGACCATGCGGCGTTGAAGATCGTAAGACGACTTTGGACATAGCGCGCGTAGTGCGTAAGCACGGAGCGGTATTGTTCCGCGGCGGGGCGTTCAAGCCGCGCACCTCGCCTTATGCCTTTCAGGGGCTGGGAGAGGGGGGGTTGAAGATACTCCGGGAGGTAAGGGAGGAAACTGGGCTTGGCATTGTTTCCGAGATGACCTCTCCGAGCCAGGCTGACCTGATGATGAAGTATGTCGATATTGTTCAGATCGGTGCTCGAAATATGCAGAATTTCGAACTGTTGAAGTCGGTGGGCAGAATCGGCAAGCCGGTGCTGTTAAAACGCGGGTTATCTGCGACCATCGAAGAATGGCTGATGTCTGCCGAGTACATTCTCTCGGAAGGCAACGACCAGGTGGTACTGTGCGAACGAGGGATACGCACATTCGAGCGCTACACGCGAAACACTCTGGATCTTACCGCCGTTCCGGTCGTAAAAAAGCTTACCCACCTTCCGATCATTGTTGACCCGAGCCATGCCACCGGAATCAGGGAAAAAGTCAGTCCCATGGCGCGTGCGGCAATAGCTGCGGGGGCCGACGGTTTGATAATAGAGGTGCACACCGACCCGGACAAAGCGCTGTCCGACGGGCCGCAGAGCCTCTATCCTGAGCAGTTCGAGCAGCTCATGAGAGACCTCTACGTTATTGCTCCTGTTGTGGGAAAACAACTTGATTACGCATACCTGGACAAAGCCACCGTCATGAAACCGCGCCGGGGCGAGGGAAGGGCCCCTGCAACGGTAGCTTACAGCGGCGTTCCAGGTTCCTTTTCTCATAAGGCATGCATGCAGTTCTTCGGCGATGAGGTCCCACTCAGGAACGGTTCCTCATTCAGGGAAGTCTTCGATCTGGTGGATAGCGAACAGGCGGCTTTCGGCGTGGTTCCCGTCGAAAACAGTCTTACCGGCAGCATCCATGAAAACTATGACCTGCTGCTCGAATTTGACCTCAAAATCGTCGGCGAGCTGACCCTGAGGATCAAACATAATCTATATGGGCAGCCGAATGCGCCAATCGAGGGTCTGGAAAGAATCTACTCCCATCCCCAAGTCTTTCAGCAGTGCCGGGAGTACCTGGAAAAGAACCCCCGTTGGGACCTAATAGCGTGTAAGGATACGGCCTCCGCCTTCCGGAGGGTAAATGAGGGCTCTGATCCCAAGGAGGCCGCCATAGCGGGCGAAGGGGACGAAGAGGCTTCCGGCATGGTAATTCTAAAGGAGGGTATAGAGACCAATCCCCGGAATTTTACCCGGTTTGTTGTCATTTCAAGAAATGAATCTCTGCCGGGCCATCCGAATAAATCATCCCTGATTTATTCGGTGAGCGACAAACCGGGGGCTTTGTTCGAGACACTCAGGATTTTTGCGCAAAACGATATCAATATTGTCAAAATTGAGTCCAGACCAATCCACAGCAAGCCTTGGGAGTATATGTTCTATGTGGACCTGGAAACCGATGTGACCGAAGAAGGTCGTTCGAATATACTGGTTGAACTGAGAGAAAATACCGAGTTTTTCAAGTTCCTGGGAAGTTATAATAAAGGCGCCCGGGCGAGCGAGTAGAAAGGCAATCAGAAATCAGAATGAGGAAATTAGCAATTTTGGAGCATCACAGTGGATTTGCTGACCCGGACCGATCAGGACTCCTCTTCCCCAGCGTGGCGATGGTTGCGCCCCAGCCGCCGGCCTCAGGGCCGGCTTCCCTGAATGAAATCACGAGCGGATGGCTCTTCAGGAGCGCATGAACTGTTTGACGCTGGACCCCTATGCCCTTCCCGTGAATTATTCGAACCTCCTGGAACCCCTTCTCGGAGGCCGCTTCCAGATAGTCATTCAGAAGGTCTTTGACATCGGCCGGTCTGAAAGTATGCAGGTCTATTGAGTCTTCGATGGGATACCGGATAATTTCGTCTTCTTTCAACATTTACCCTCGGGGCTGGAGTCCACCCATGTAACAATCCAATCTTTTCATAATATCGCATTAATTGTTTTGCGTTTGAGAATGTTCTGGAAATTTTGGCCGGATTCTGTTTTGAATACCAGCAATGAACAGTGAGCGGTGAGAGAGAAGCAGTGAAGAGCGAATCAAAACGATGAACACAGATCAGTGAACAGGGAAGGATCGAATGCTTACAAACCTGATATCAAATTTGGCGATTTCGTGTCTTCAGGGGGCGGGATATTTCGGCGCGGCTTTTTTGATGGCGCTCGAGAGCATGATCGTTCCTATTCCGAGCGAGGCTGTAATGCCTTTTGTCGGGTTCCTGGTTGCCGACGGCAGATGGGACCTATGGGCGGCAATTGCAGTTACCAGCATCGGTTCGATAGTCGGGTCCGCAATCTCTTACTCGATGGGCTACTACGGGGGCAAGCCGTTTGTGCTGAAGGTGGGGAGATACCTGCTTCTCGATCCGCACGATCTCGAGAGGACGGAAAATTTCTTCAGCCGCCGCAAGGGTACACTTACTCTTTTCGCCGCCCGGTTCATACCGGTTGTGAGGCACCTCGTCTCGGTCCCCGCCGGGACCGGTAAAATGAGGCTGTTTCCCTTTCTCCTGGCGACCTTTTTAGGCGCCACCCTGTGGAATTCTTTTCTTCTTGTTTGCGGAATGTACCTTCGCGAGAAATGGGACATCGTTCAGCAATATTCCCACCAGGTCGATATCGTTGTTGTGGCGGCCATTCTTGTTGGGTTGGCATTCTTTGTCAGGTCACGTTACGGGACGGTGAAGGGTGAAGGGCTTTAGCCCTGCCTTCAACTCCCGGTTCAGATCCCTTCTCCCTACCCATTCTTTTTGGCAGCAGAAACATTATGCCTGGTCTTAAAGACGGCCATGGAATCAGCCAGGTCCTGAGCGTTTCCGGCATTCTGCTGCGTTAGGATATTCAGTTGCTGGATGGCCTTATTAATCTGATCAATGCCCTGCGTTTGTTCATGTGAAGCCATATTGATGTGTTCCATCAGGCCAACGACGGAGTTGGTGCTGGTCAATACCTGCCCGAAAACCTGGCTGGTAGTAGTAACCATGTCATTGCCCTGCTTGATGCTGGTGACGATGTCAGTAATCAGATCGGAAGTGCTCTTTGCCGATTCAGTGGCGCGCAAGGCAAGATTTCTTACTTCATCGGCGACAACGGCGAAACCGGCTCCGGCCTCTCCGGCGCGAGCTGCTTCCACGGCTGCATTGAGCGCCAGCAGGTTTGTCTGGAAAGCAATTCCGTCAATATTTTTTACAATTTTCTGAGCCCTTTCGCTGGCGGCGGCGATCTCACTCATCGAAGCCGTCAGATTTTTCATATGGTGATCGGCGTTTTCGATTTCTTTTTCCGCGTGAGACAACAGGCCGTTTACTTCCGAAGTATTCTTGGCATTTTGAGCGATCGTACTTGACACCTCACCTAACGAGGCCGAAGTTTCTTCGATCGAAGCTGCGCCCTCCGAGGATGATTCGGCTAGTTTCTCCGCTATAACTGAGGCATGGCCGACGGCATCTTCCATTTTCCCCCGCATCGTTTCCACGGCCTGGGCCAGTTGACCAATTTCATCATTGGAGGTAACGTCAATACTAATGGTCAAGTCGCCGTCACGTGCGACTGTTTTTACCACCGACATTGTCTTCGAAATAGTGGAATTCGTAAGGCGTGAAACGAATATATTGATTATGAATGTTATGATAACGGAGAAAAAAGTTGCAAGCGTAAACGCTTTCATGAGCAACTTGGAATTATCCAATGCGGAATTATATTTATCTTTGCTCATTTTTTCTTCTAGAGCTGTCAAATCAGAAATTGCCTTTTCGAGAACCTTATTATCTTCTTCAATACTGCTTAATTGCATAGTTGCAAGGTTGACGTCAATTGAAATGGAATTCATAATTACTAATATAGTTGCTTTAGACTTTTGGAATATCTCCATGCATGATGTATATAAGTTTTTCTCCTCAGGTGTTAAATTAGTATCGTTGACTATTCCTTTAAGAAAATTATCGATATTATCCCAGAGTGATTTGTTTTCTTTTATTAGCTGTTCAATCATAGAATTATCATAATCTGCTCTGGCCCAACTAATTGCTTGGTAGAGATTTTTATCTAAATTTAAAACGCAGGATTGTACTTTAAAAGCATTTGCAGACATTTTGAATCTTACATTTAGTATATCGTCCATGTATTGTTTTTGCTTGCTGAATCCATGCCACACGCCCCAGAATAAGGCCACCATAAAAAGCAGTGTAATAAAAGGAGATATCCACATCTTGTGGGAGAGTTTTAAATTCTTAAGCAGCCGTTCCATTTTTCAACTCCTGCCCTTATTCTGGCGGATATTTGGGGAAATAAAGGCCTAATGCAGAAATGTCGCCTTCAACAGTTGCTCTTCACCCTTCTCAAGGCATACCCCATTCGCCAGTGGGGGTGGCGCCAGCGCCAATTCAACATCTCCGGGCAATCATTTACTTGGGTCCCCTTTTGGAGGGACCCTTAACAGATTACTTGTAATAGCCAGCCTGGATAATTAAATCGTCGACTCTTTCAAAATAGGCTGCCTTGAGCTGAATTTTTTTAGTCGATGGATTCGTCCAGTAATATTCCACCCAACCGGTCGCCCCGGGCTTATCCGCTTTTTGCACAAATTCCTGCATGAACAACTTCCCGTGATTGTCCTTCAAATTCCAATTGTGCGCCGGTTCTCCCGTGAATGCAATCAGTCCATGGGCCAAGCAATCCCCGTGCATGTCATAAATCGAAAGATAGTTCTCGCCGTCAACAAACATCTTGCTCGGAGCGCCGAAATCTTTGAGTGCCTGTTCTTTGCCGACCTTTTTGTAATGCTCGACGGCATTTTTGACCAATGCCTGGCAGCTTTCTTCGGTTGCCTTAGTCTGCGCGAAGGCAAGACCAACGAATAGAAATACCCCGGCGAGTGCGAAAACCAGCATTTTTTTCATTTCTTTCTCCCTCAAGTTGATTTCAAAGGCCACATTGTTTTATGAATCCTTGCGATAATCTGCGTCAGGATTCTTATCGGAAGAACAGGTGACGATCTTGAGGGAAAAGAACGAGGAAGGCCATTGACACTGATAAAAATTTTCCAGGATTCCACTGGCTTAGGGAGATCTTGCTACGTGATTTTAATCACCGGGAGCACTCGCCTTTAACCCGGGATATTATTCTCTCAACCTGCTTGCTTATCCGTGTTCATCAGTGCTCAAAATTGCCTTGCTTTCAATCTCGGAGAGCACGTCAATGACGTTCTGCGCCACCTTCGGGGGAAGGCCGGCTCTTTCAAGCTCCGATGCCGTGGCTTCCATGATCGCATCCAGGCTGCCGAAGCGCTGGAGGAGCATTTGTCTTCTTCCGGGGCCTATTCCGGGGATTCCATCGAGCGCAGAGGTGAGCAGTGAGGTCCTGTGGACGTTCTGGTAATGCGTGATGGCGAATCGATGGGCTTCGTCACGTATTCGCTGGAGCAAGTGCAGAATGTCCGGATAGCGGTGCAGGAAAAGAGGGTTCTTTCTACCGGGCAGATAGATTTTTTCGTATAGTCCTTTACCCTTCTCCCCTATATCAGACTCGCGCTCCTTGGCAATGGACACGACCGGGATTGGTTCGGAAGTCCCGATTTGCTCAAGCAGGCGCACTATTGTGTTTAACTGGCCCTTTCCGCCGTCAAGAAGAAGCAAATCCAGGCTCGAGAAAAATTCCCCGTCGTCAATAAGCCTGCCTATTACTTCGGCCATCATGGCCGGGTCGTCAGGTTCGCTCTTTAGCCTTATCCGATAGCGCCTGTAAGAATCCTTGTCGGGGCGTCCATGTTCGAAGACCACAACAGCTCCGACAGCGTGCTGTCCCTGGATGTTTGAGATGTCCACGCAGGCGATGCGGGTGGGCGTCCTGGGCAACTTCAGGAGGCGCTGAAGGCTATCGATGAGCGCAGTATCGCGCTTTTGCCATCGCCGGCGGCTGATGAGTCCCTCGAGGGCGTTGGCCTGTGCCATATCAAGCAGATGCTTCCTGTCGCCTCTTTTTACGGCCCAGATCCTTACCCGTTTTCCCTTCATATCGGAAAGCCATTCGGAGAGGACTGTTTCGGAATCGAACGAAACGGGAACGAGCACCTCATCGGGAATGAAAGCGCCCTGGTAATAGTATTGCTGAATAAAGGCCGAGATGAGTTCATGCTTGTCCCCCTGGGCCTCTTTGAGGTCGAAGGCTCTCTGGCCTGAGTGCACTCCCTGCCGGATAAAGAGAACAACCAGTTCCGCGCCTTCTTCCTCTTCGTAGATGCCCAGCACGTCCTGGTCCATGAACCGGTCGGACACGACGTGCTGCTTTTCGATTGTGGCCGCGACGTTAGCCAGTCTATCGCGGTAGAAGGCGGCCTGCTCGAACTGGAGAGTTTCTGCTGCCTCCTGCATTCTTTGTTTGAGCTGCCTTTGGAGGACGTCGGTCTTTCCCTGCAGGAAGAGCACCACTTCTTCGACCATCTTCATGTAGTCTTCCCTGGAGACTTTGTCCGCGCAGGCGCCCAGGCACTGTCCCATCGAATAGTTCAGGCAGGGACGATCGCGCGGAAGGAGTTTTTTCCCCTTGCAAAGCCGGAGAGGGAAGAGCTGGTGCAGGTACTTGAGTGTATCGCGGGCGGCTCGAGCCGAAGTGTAGGGGCCAAAGTAAAGCGCACTGTCTTTTTGAAATCGCCTGACTATGTCCAGCCTGGGATAGGGGTCGCGTGGGTCTATCCGGATCGAAAGGTAATTTTTGTCGTCGCGAAGCACGACGTTGTAACGCGGGCGGTGCTTTTTTATAAGGCTTGCTTCGAGGAGCAGCGCCTCCTTTTCCGATGAGGTAACGGCATATTCGAGGTCGGCGGCTTTGGCGAGCATGATCCGGGTTTTCACATCCACCGCGTCGCCGCCCCTGAAGTAATTGCCGATCCGTTTCCTCAGGTCCCGGGCCTTTCCAACGTAGAGGATGACTCCCCCCGTATCCTTGAACATGTATATGCCCGGCAGGTGCGGAAATGCCGATATGCGTCCGGCAAGCACGGCGGGTCCGGTCATCTCCCGGGAATCGGTTTTTCGGCTGTCGTCCATATCCGGCGCAGGGGGATTGCTTTGATTTTTACCGTCAAGTTCAAACATTTTCGCGTCTGTTTTCCGATTAGTACTGTACCTTGACTGCCTTCGATTTAAATTATAGCACAAAGGAGCGGGGGAATGATTTTTCACTATCAGTGTCCCGGGCGCTGCAGAGCGGCAATTGGCGTTCAGAGATTACCCTGCGTTTTGAAAGGCATGTCTGGAGTTACAGCGGAAGTTGTGGCGCACCCCGGGGAAATTGAAGCGGGACTGGGCGCAGCTCCCTCGGCAGTCGTCGCCCCTTATGTGCAAGCGGCCGCAGAGGCCGGCCTGATCCCCAGCTTCAACAATTTGCGGTCTCTGGGGATCGTATGGATTCCGGGAGTGATGGCCGGTATGGTACTGGCGGACAGCGACCCGATAACCGCCGCCATCTACCAGTTCGTCGTCGTCGCCATGCTGTTCGCCACGGCTGGGACAACCGCCATGTTATGCACGCTGCTCGTACGATCGCATGCCTTTTCCCCGGCCGAACAACTGACATTGCGCAAGGGAAGCGACAAAAGGAGTGAGTGATGAAGGCTGAAGGCCGAGCGGATAGAGAAACGAAGGGGGGCATAGCGGCCACAAAGGAAATTCCCCCAGAGGCGCAGTGCGAAAGGAGAGAAGCTTTGCAGCCAGATTAATTCCGTCATTTTTCCCTCCTGACGGTGTTAAATAACGAGATCCCGCACGAAACTAATCCCCCGATGCGTCAGCACATTTACCTTTGTATGCAACCCAGTCCCCGCATGCATACCCCCTGCTGTATTCTTTAAAAAGAGGGTGATCGCTTGGTATCAGGTAATTCAATGCATCGAGGGCTTCCCTGTCGTGTTCTTCGAATGCGGTCACCACTGCCCTGTCGGGGGGCAGATCATACGTTATGGTCCTGTCGTCCAGCAAGTTGATAACGACAGTACGCTGCCGACCGTCCATAGTTCTCCTTCCGGTTCAATGGGGGCCGTTATCTATACAGCCGCCGTTATACTACTTGTAAGTATAATTAAAAGGCGAGATGTCACAGCGGTTCAGGAGTGGAGCTTTTCCATATTTTTTCTAGGCGGAGAATAGCTTTTTGGTGTTTTTTGTCAAGAGACTCTCTCATTACTTGCCTATAGGATAATCATTCGATGACATGCGATGATTCCAGCATTCCTACAGCCTCACTGCGCCGTCCCGCTACCTCATCTACTCGCCCGCCAAGGGTACGTCTGGCCCGTGGGTCGGATCATGATTTCATTTACGTTGACGTGAGGCGGCATGGTGAGAAGCCGGCAGATGCCGTCGGCGATATCTTTGGGGTCGAGCAGTTTGCCGAACTGAGCAATCAGCTTTCCGAAGTCGAATGTACTCCTTTCGTTTGGCTTTCACACGATACTTCGGACCACGCCGCCATCTACGCGCAACGCAGCACCGTTTGTCGCCGAGGCAAGCGGACTGCACACGTAGACAATCATTGCCGCCACCTCATACGGAGTCGCAAATCGGCTCAAAAGCGAAGTAGGGCGCACCGAGTGGAAGAATTCCTTTTCTACGTCGGCGACATTCTTCGACTGTGATTTCGCCCGGTCTTTTAGAAACTGCTCGACTCCCTCCGAGCGGGTCGGTCCCGGCAGCACCGAGTTGACGGTCACGTTCGTCCCGGCAGTCATCTCGGCCAAGCCGCGAGCCAGTGAGATTTGGGCCGTTTTCGTTACTCCGTAGTGGATCATGTCCACGGGAATCTGAAGAGCCGATTCGCTCGAGACGAATACAATCCGGCCCCAATCCTTTTCGAGCATTTTCGGCAGGTAAAATCTGCTTAGCCTGACTCCGCTAAGCACGTTCACCTCGAAGAACCGCATCCAGTCACCGTCGCTGATTTCGGTAAAAGGCTTCTCCTGATAGATGCCGAGATTATTGACCAGGATGTCAACTTCAGGAACCAGGCCGGCCATCAGCTTAGAGCCTTCTGTGACGCCTAGGTCGGCAGGGACCCCTTTAACCACAGCCCCTTCATACTCTCGCCTTATTCGCTCTACCGCTTCATTGACCCGAGGTTGAGAGCGGCCGTTTATCACGACGGCAGCGCCTTCCCGCGCAAACAGAGATGCGGCGGCGAAGCCGATCCCGACGGTTGAGCCGGTGACCAGCACAACTTTATCCTTCAGTTGCAGATCCATGTCTTTTCCTTCCCGGGGGTTCTCAGCGAAAATCGTAGCGGTGGTACTGCATGTAAGATAATAATTATTCTTTAAGGTGCCTTCGGGCTTCATTTGCCACTAAAGTGGGGACAGATTTGCTCAGGGAGATGTTTTTCAAATCCTGGCGGCTAAGAGTGGGAACGATTTTTCTGGAAATAGCGACAGGGGTTTTGGGATTCGCCGCAAGGGCCAAGCGGACGGGATAAAGTCTTAGCCATTCCTTATCGGTAGCAATCCTGCGCAGCACCTCTTCATCAACCTGTCTCGAATAGGCTATGGCCGCCACTTCACCTTCAGTTATTTTCGGATTCGAAATGACAGCGACTTGAATCATTCGGCTGGCATCGCGGATCAAGATACCTCTGGTCTCCTTATCGGCGACCATTGCAAGTCGAATCTTTTGAGCCATAGTTTTTTTCTGCACTTTTTGGAGGAGGGTTTCGGCCCTTTGTTCGCCTTGCTCTTCGTTCTTCACTCCGGCCGCTTCATCGAGAAAACGCATAGCCTCGATGAGCAACTGCTCCCACGGCACGTTGATAGTAACATTTCCATCCCTTGAACAGGGGAGGGTCACGAAAGTCCCGCTTCGGGCCGTCAATATTTTGAACAGAGCTTCGCGGCCCGTGAAATCACCGGTTTGCGCATGACAAACCTGTCCCTCCTGGACATGGAATGTTCCATTAAGAGTCTCGGAGCGAACTTCGACAATACGGTCGATGTTGTCCAGACAGACCAACTGGACGAGGTCGGTCAAACTGATATCGTTTATGTTGCCCCCAAAGCCGCGTGTGGAGTCTTGAGTGGTGGACGCGCCATTTTCAGAGCCTTCTTTTTCCACTTGCGGATGAATTGCGCGGATGAGCAGATATTCCCATGAGCGGTTGATTGAAACCGTCACATCCTCAGGAAGAGGCAGTGTTTCAAAACGTCCCTTCTCCCACTGAAGCAGCTCGAAAAAACCTTCTTCTCCGGTCTTACGTTCCGATTCAGTGTGAATGACGTTGCCTGAATCTAAGTAGATCCTTCCACTTTTTTCGGGACAGTCCACTTTGATGACATGGCTCATTTTGGCAAGACAGGAAACCTGAATCAGATCGATCAACCGGATGTATTCTATCGTTCCACTGAATCGGGGGCTGGGTTCTTGAGCATTATCCATATCACGTTCAGTCTCCTGTTTCATTGCCATATAAATTATCGGTAATTTATTCCGGATTCTTAAAACCGAAGCTATTAACAAATACCTGTGCCGGAATTAACATTTAGAACGCAAAGGCATTGTCGGGCTAAAGCAAAACGGGGAGCCGATCAGCCGTGACCTGGAATTCGCGGGGAAGGCAGAATCAATAAGAAGCACAGGGCCCGAGCCATGCATTACAGGCACAAAAACCGTTAACAGCTTTTTATACCATTTCGCTTTCGACATGGTACAACTAAAATGCAGGTCACGAAGGGCGCGAATTAGGACGAAGCTACACGGAGAAAAATCAAAAAAAGTAGTTGCAGCCTGGATAGCGCTAAGAACTTAATCCATCAAGCGGAGACAGAACTATGATCCCTATTGGACCGCTTATGAGAGAACACCGGCTCATCGAGCACATGATCGTTTTAATGAAATCAGAGGTATCAATGATATCCGGCGACAGGCGGGCAGATCCGGTCTTCATAGAAACAGCCGTCGATTTTTTCCGAACTTATGCTGACCGGTGCCACCATGGGAAAGAGGAAAATATCCTGTTTGCGCAGTTAAGAGGCAAGAGCCTCATTGCGCATCATGAAGCAATCGTAAGCGAGTTGTTTGAAGAGCACCGGGTCGGACGACAAACTGTCCGGGACCTGCTCGACGCCAATGCCCGGTATAAAAGCGGATCGCCCGGCGCACTGGATGAAATCGCCAAACTGTTGAACTTTCTGATTGATTTTTACCCTGCTCACATCGCCAAGGAAGACAAATCACTCTTTTTCCCGTGCATGGAGTACTTCACAAAACGAGAGCTCGCTGCCATGCTGGACCAGTTTTGGGAATTTGACCGGAAGATGATTCACGAAAAATATAGCCGTACCATTGCTGAATTCGAAAAGGTGCGACTGACAGGACCCCAGGGGCCTCCACCCGAATTCAAAGTGGTCTAGTTTCCATCCGGAAAGGGATCTTTTCAACCTTCGGTCCGGCGCTGGGCAATCTGGAGGTGGTGGTTCGCCATTGTTGTACGCTCCGCCCAGGCCTTGTCAATCTTCGGGTTGCTTTTGTGGCGGGTGGTGGGACGCCAATGTTGCCGCCGCCGACAAGCAGCGGCGATCGACAACGGAGCAAGTAAGTGGTGTTCGTATGAGTGGTTTCCAGTTTATCCTGAGTCGGGGGGCCCTGGCTTGCGGGCTGGCGCAAACTCTCGATTTCCTTGCCAGGGGCGAAAATGCCTCCTTTGGGAATCGTAAACTGTAAGCGCGCCTCATGTGGAGTTTCCGTGTGGACGAGGTTGTGGGTTGACGTCCCAAAACCCGTAATCGGTGATTTTTTTCAATTCATCGCTTTGCAACCTACAACTTATCCAGGGCATATCCTGTGAATGTCAACAAAATGGTCGGCGGTCAAGAAATTGTCCATTAAAAATTTCCGTCCCAACCCTCCACCTGAATAAAAAGATCTTATACCAAATCGCATTCAAACGAGGCATGGCTGGAAGCCGCTCCGACGGATAGAAGGGCTCCTCGAAGCAGCGGCTGGAAGGCCGCACCTCGGCCGTACTACGGATAGAAGCCTGCGTCGCCTCCTTCTCGCCGCCTTGCGATCATTTTGAATTCAACTCCGTATAACTTGTTCATCTATTTTGGCATGATTTCTGCTTCGAAAGAACAAAACCGTGGGACGTGTGTTTTGCTCTTTAGTATCGAATTCATCGCTGAACCGAAGATCGTAGTATTGTCATTTCTTATGTATTACTCTACGCTTTAGCATCTTCCTCGGTCTTTCCGTTTCGAATTCATAAGCATTGTTTAGTTTAGGAAAGTAAAAAAGACAAGTTTATCCTTTCCAGTGATTTAGAAGTTGGAATATTTTCGGATGTCATCTTGATGGCAATATTTTCATGATAGAAATGGAGCAGAGGATGCCAAAGGGAAGCATTCAAGTCAGACTAAGTGTGGTTATTGTAGTAATCACTACATTAATCCTATCGGTATATGCTGGCGTGGATTATCTGACCACCAAGAAGAAAATGACGGGCGACCTGAGAGAGCGAGCCGAGATTACGTCTATACGATTGGGAAAGGGGTTGGTCGATCCACTCTGGAATATTGATAACAACGTTATAGATGAACTCATCAGATCCGAAATGACGGACAAGTCCCTGTTCGGGATAGTGGTGCGGGAAGGCAACAGCGACAAAGTACTCAAGGGAGTGCAACGAGATTCGCTTTGGAAAACTGTTCCAGTTCAGGGAAAGATCAAGGGCGATTTTATTACAAAAACGGCAGACATAGTCAAAGGTAAGGAAAAACTCGGTTCAGTGGAAGTTTTTCTAACATCAGAATTTGTTTCAAAAGATTTGAAGTCTACCCTTGTGAATTCATGCGTAGCATTTCTGATCCTGAATGTAGCTCTCTTAGTGGCCCTGAGCTTAAGCATGCACAGAATTATTATCGCGCCGATTAGTCATATAGTAAACGGTCTCACCGAGAGTTTCAGGCGCGTCACCCTGGCGTCGGACGCCCTATCGGAAACGAGCCGTTCCTTGGCCGATAATTCAGGCATTCATGCGGCTGCCATAGAAGAAACTTCCTCCTCTTTGGAGCAGATATCGGCCACGGCCAAGCAGAACGCTAACAATATGAACAATGCAAGACAAATGATGGAGGAGGCCAGCAACATCCTGAGCAAGGTGGACAATCTGGTGGGTGACATGATTCAAGCTATTGAAGAAATAACTAAATCGAGTGAACAGACCAATACGATCATAAAAACTATCGATGAGATTGCCTTTCAAACAAATCTATTGGCCCTGAATGCGGCGGTTGAAGCTGCACGGGCAGGAGAGGCCGGCGCCGGATTTGCCGTTGTGGCAGATGAAGTGAGAAACCTTGCCATGCGTGCGGCGGTGGCGGCAAAAGATACGGCGAGTCTGATAGAAGGCACAATAAGGACGGTTCGCAACGGGAACTCGCTCACCCGGTCTACTCAGGAGGCATTCAAGGAGAATATGGCCATTTCGAGCAAGGTTGACGAACTCATAAAGGAAATTTCAGCCGCATCGAGCGAGCAAGCCTTGGGAATCGAACAGATCAATAAGGCAACAGCCGAAATGGACAGGGTCATCCAGCAATCGGCGGCAGAGTCCCATGAAACGGCTTCAGCTTCAAAAGAAATGAAAGCCTTGGCCGGGCAGATGAAAACGTACGTTAACGACTTGGTCAGGATTATTGGGGGGAAAGCCATGGGGCGCAAAAATGGGGCAAAGGGAAATATTTTAATGACGACTGACGAAGGAGGGGAAAGAGGTCAACAAGACTATACGGAGAGAGAACAAGGGGGACAGGCTTTTGAGGATGCCCCCGCGGATGAATCACTGGAATTATCTTATCAAGACAAGAAGGGAGCGATTTAATGAAAAACTGCATTAAAAAGGGGAAATGTTTTCCATTGTGCGGGATACTTCTTCTGATTCTGCTCATGGCAAGTCCCGCAATGTCGAAAGACCTGACCGTCAGCATTGCATTGTTGCCAAATATTTCTGAATCGCCTGAAAAAGGCGTATTTATCGATCTGATTAAGGCCATGAATGAAGCGTACCCCGAAGGGACCTTCAACATAGGGATTTATCCGTTTAACCGGTCTATTGATAATGTAGTTGCAGGAAAGGCCGATTTTCATATCCCCATGCTTCGAAACCCTAACATTCCGGAAGAAAAACTGCCCTTTCGATATGCTTCCGTTTCTATGGGTAAGGTTTGCTTTGTGATCTACTCCCACAAGGACAACCCTATCACAAAGGAGATGGTCGAAAAGGCGAAATCGACGAATCCATTTCCTTATAAAGTGGAGATCTACAGAGGGCTTGAAGATTTCTTCACCTTTCCAGTGCAAGGAGAATCAAGCATTGAGCAGATGATGCAGAAGGTTGCGAAGAAGAGAATAGATGCGTGTGTGCTGGCACAGGAAGAAGCCGATTATGTCTTGAATCAACTTAAGCTAAAGGACATTCATAGAGAGTCCTATGAATCATTTGATGATGTCATCATAATTCCAAAAGGCGAGCGGGGAGATGCTGTCGACAAAATAGTTTCTCAGTCGTTGAAGACCCTTGCATCCAACGGGCGCCTCGAGGAATTACATTCAAAGATTCATTCACCCTATCAGGACTGGCAACCTGAAAAGATGAACTGGTGAACGAAAAAATTTGGGTGATAAAGGGACCTGAGGATTTGGGAATTGCGGGGTTGCGGGTTAACTCCAAACTCCGCAATTCTTCACCGTATTGCGATCACTTACCCGGATAGACATTGGGGACAAGCCTGTATGGCAGGATTGGCTTGCGCGACAAACCGCCGGAAATCCTGATCACTACCCTTTCTGATGAACTTGGACAAACCGCGCAGACAATCGTTTTTTTTGACATTCCGGCAGGTAGAGCGACCACTTCGGCTTATTTCTTGCCTTTTCCCGCCCTCCAGCTATAATGCAATAGTTGAATCAAAGGCAGACCCTGTTATCTTACCCCTCTACCCTTGAGGCCTTACCGATTCCCTTAGCTGCCCTCGGTAATTTGATCATCTCTCCGACAATTTCAGGATTTTTGGAATAAGGACCATTTCAACACCGCGAAGGAGTCTCAACTATGCAGGAAGCAGAACTCCGGCTATCCAAGGGCGATTGGGTAATCCATCCTCGAATGCCTGATTGGGGCTACGGAAAAGTTTTGGAGCTGATGGGCGGCAACAAAGGACGTGTATTCTTCCTCCTCGCGGGTGAAAAAAAACTGTCATGGGAACACGCGGGCCTGGTACTGGTCGAAGGTGACAATGCGTCACAGGATGCGCTGAATGGGCAAGTCGCAGAATATAAGCTGAACCTTGCAATCGACCTGCTCACAACAGGCGAATCTTGTGGTGGAGTGACATGCATTCCGTGCGATTCGCTCAGTTCGAGATGTGAGCTGTGCAAAAGCCCATCAGGAAGTCTTCGGATCTACAGCCTGGCGCAGAAAGGTAAGATGTGTATTTGTGACGTATGCAGAGACAAAATAATGTTGGAGAACGGGGACAGGGCAAAAATGAACGAAAGCATTGCCAAAATGGAGAAGCGGAGCAAGAAGGAGGTTACTGGTAAAGTTACGAAGAAGATGAAGATAGCCAAAAAATGAAAATAAATCCGGGATGCTTGTAATTCCCATTGTTTTTAGCTTCTTTTGCGCCATGCTCATGCGACCATTATCCACTGGAGACCGACATGTCGGAAACACCAAATGCCCCGATTAAAGATTTGCTCTCGACCGGATACTTTTATGAAGAGCTGAAGAATTACATGAAATCTACCGAGTCTAAAGAAATAGACCTGGGTTCATTCAACAGGGATTTCGCAGTCCCCTACCTGATTAAAAAATCCGAATCGTACAAAGGGCCTGCGCAAACAAACAGAGCAAGGATTGTGAACCTGGCGGTCAAGTTCTTGAGCAATGTCGATGACGATGAATTAGCCGAAACCATCTTCGCGCTCAAAAAAATGGCTGAATCCGAAGTGGAAGTAAACGAAAAGGAAATTCGCACAACCGATCGGCCTGCCGGAGTTCAATCCTGCCGCCAAAGATCAGAATCGGCACAGTTCCTCGGAAAACTGCTTACGAGCATTATAAAGATATTCAGGCTCGCACAAATTGCAGGCAAACGGGATGATTCCGACGAAGAACACGATTCCGTCGGGGATACGATAAAGAGCTATTGGCAACTGTCGATGCTGCCGGCCACGCAAGTATTGCCTCTTTGACGCCGGCTGCAGGATCAATATTTTCCTTTCCTTAACCGTCTGTTTTGCCGGACTCTGAAAGGAGACAGGCTTATGCGCGATAAACCAAAACGAGGCCCTTTCGCCGACAACAGGGTTAATCCTCATGAACCCAACGAAATCAAATACTGGTCTCGAAAATTCGACTGTACAGACATGGAGCTAAAAAATGCGGTCAGATCAGTTGGAACTTCTGCTGAGGCGGTGCAAAAATTTCTGAAAAAACCAAGCTAAGAGCCAGTCACATTCAGCATGAGGATGTGTTAACTTTATTTTCAGGCCAAAGGACTGTTTATGGGATTCATATACAAAGGTTATTTGCTCAGGTCAAAATCCGTTCTTCTTGCCGAAAAAGACCTCTGGACCATGGAAGTCGCTGTTTTTGCAAATAAAGGTTCAGAAGCTGAGGCGAAGGAGCGAAGCTTTTCTTCCGAAAATACCTTTTCCTCCAAGGAGATGGCCGACATGGAGGGCATCATATTCGCGAGAAAAATAATTGATGGTGAGATAAGGGGATTGTCCATCGAGGATTAAATATTCATGCAGTGAAACAACCATATTGGCGGCGATTGATTTTTGTCGTATGTTGCAGTAGCGTTTATCATAGATATTTAAAAAATGAAAATGCAGTAGTCTATTATATCCAACCTACGGCAAACTATTTGTATATCAATTCGATTTGCTAGCAACGTTTGTGATTTTAAAAAAGCCAGTAATTAAATATGCACATTTTAATGGTGTTGCAATGATGCCGAAAAATATTGTAGTTTGGCCCTAGAAATTGGTTGCATTATTTTTATTCTTGGTTATGATAATATGAATACAGTTAGGGTTGGTCCGACCTAAGTTGCGCGGAGGTTTGTCTTTCGCCAAATTATTTTGGTGCAATTTCGGGTAATTCCGAGTTGCCGGACCGAAAAGGCAGTGAAGGAAAATAATCCAAAGAAGGAGCAGTAAACGGTGGAAGGTCGAGTAAAATGGTTCAATGATCAAAAGGGCTATGGCTTCATTGAAGCTGACGGCGGAAACGATGTTTTCGTTCACCACTCAAGCATTGAAGGTGAAGGGTTCAAGTCGCTATCCGAAGGTGACCGGGTAAGTTTCGAGGTAGAAAAAGGCGCAAAAGGTCCAAGCGCCACAAAAGTGAGAAAGCTTTAAGTATTATTTCGAGAGATTAGCCTGGGGTCACGGAAGCTTACTGTGTTGGCGCTTCTGATCGCCCGCAAGGGATACTTCCGCTGTGTGCTCGCGTCTTAAGGTGCAAAACCAGAAAGCAGTGAGATATGGTAAGAAGCAGTACCACGTTCGGTTCATTTCGAAAGCCGGCAAAGAAAGTAGATGCTTTCCCATCAAGTCGTAAGACTCCCGCTCAAGGTTGGACGCCCAAGCTCAGCGACAGAGTACAAACACCTAACGGGGTGGGGATCGTGCTGAAGATCTCGGGTGAGATGTATTTGGTCGATTTAGAAAACCAGGTCGCAAGCGTATGGGAGCGACTGAGATCGATCAAGCGTGTAAGTTAACCTAGGCTTGCTGTCCGGGCGAATAGGCAGCTTGCTTGACAATTTATCAAAAGCCGTCCCGTTAAGTTATCTGGTGAGTCGGTCTTTCGCTGTTAGGGAACGATTCGGAAGTGGCTTCGAGGTGGGCAGCAAATTTCAAACAAAAAAGGATTAAAAATGGCGGAAGGTCGTGTGAAGTGGTTTAACGAGAGCAAGGGATTTGGATTTATCGAAAGAGATGGCGGAAGCGACTTGTTCGTTCATTTCTCGGCCATTGAGGGCAGCGGCTTCAAGTCGCTTACCGAAGGCGACAGGGTGAGCTTCGTCGAGGAAAAAGGCGCAAAAGGTCCACAGGCAACTCAAGTGAGAAAACTTTAGCCTTGATAGCCAAATCTTCGTTTATTTAAGATTGGACAAAGAGCTGGAGCAAGTCTTCGGCTCTTTGTTTTTAGCAGGTCGCCGCATCCGGGAAATTGCGATTCATCGATTCATCTGTTCGATGCGGAAAAGGCGGAAAAAACAGGAGAACAAACTATGAAAATTCATGTGGGGAATCTTGCATACAATGTCACCGATGATGATCTAAGAGGGCTTTTTTCAAGCTATGGGGAAGTATCATCGGTAAACGTGATAAAAGAGAGATCGTCGGGACAGTCAAAGGGATTTGGGTTCGTGGAAATGCTGAACAATTCGGAAGCGGACAAAGCGATGAAGGCCCTTAACGGGACCCGGCTAAAGGACCAGCTTATAAAACTGAGCCAGGCAAAGCCGCCGGCCAAACGTTCGCAGCGAGGCCCAAGATACTAAACTGGATGGATTGCAAGATTTACCGACGGACCAGCTATTAAGGGAGTTAATATGGCCAAAAAGTCAAAAGATACCTTTCAGAAGCGGGAAAGAGAAAAGGAAAAACAGCAGAAACAAAGAGATAAGGAAGCTCGCCGCGTGGAAGCCAAAAAGGCAAAGGTAGAGCGCAAGCAGATAGATCACATCGAAGACCCGGATATCGCTGGAATTAAGCCGGGGCCGCAGCCTCTGCCCGAGCAATGGCAATGGGCTACGGAACGGGACGACAATTAGGTTGAACCCCCACCGAACTTTCCTGGGGCGGCGTGTTCCCGGTTAATGAAACCGGAAAAGCCGGAGCTTCACTACTTTGGCCAACTCTAACGCCTGAACTTCTTGGACAATGTCCCCGAATCAGGGCTTTCGTTATGAAACAAACTCAAAAACGCCCTACTAAGTATTTTGACCCCGAGCTCCATCGATCCCTGAGGCTTAAGGCGGTGGAGACGGATCGCACCATCTCCGACCTCGTCAATGAGGCTGTCAGGTTAAGACTTGAGGAAGATGCCGAGGATTTGGCTGCGTTTGAGGACCGGGCACATGAACCGAATTTGCGTTTTGAAGACGTCCTCAAGGACCTGAAGCAGCGTGCAAAGATATGAAATCCTCATAAAGCCGTCGGCTGTGAAAAAGATCGAGTCCATTGGTTCAAAGCGGGACCGCCAACGCATAGTTTTCTCCATTTCCAAGCTTTCCTTCGACCCGAGTCCGGCAGCATGTGACGTGGAATTGAATTTACGCGTCCTCGGCCAATATCGCCCTAAACAGCGGCGCTAAGCGAGGGAGGTCATGCCTGATGGTCTCCCAGATGATTTGAAGATCGACCCCAAAGTATTCGTGGATTACTACGTTTCGCATGTCGCCCATTTCACGCCATGGGATTTCAGGATGAAGCGTTCTGATATGTTACGGGATGCGTCGAGCGGCTTCTCCAATTACGGCCATATTGTACAGTATGGCCTTTACAGTAGTGGCATTGCCATAGAAATCCTCATGGGTCAAACCTCCGATTAGACGGCTAATATCGTCGATGGCTTCCACAATGTCCTCTATCCTGAACCGCCAATCTCTACTCGGCATACACGGCCTCTTTGAGGATTTGGTCCCGAAGCTGTCGTTTCAAAGCTGCCGGAGTCGCCAAGTCGACCCGCCTCCCCAACAGGTCCTCCAGGTGGTGCTGGAGCCGGAAAAATGTAAGGAGCCCGATCGGCAGGTCGAACTCGACTAGAATGTCGATGTCACTATCGGGGCGAGCTTCTTCCCGCACAACGGAACCGAAAACAGCGATGGACCTGACTCCGAATTGCCGAAGCTCATCTCGATGCTTTCTCAATACATTCAAAGCCTCTTGTCGCCGCATGCCCGTTTCTTCCGTCTCGATCATTGAGGATGTTCCTTTCCCTTAACTGAAATCATACCGGAAATGAGTTTAAATTACTATAATGAGAAAACTTGAGCGAGACACTTATAGGCCATGGAAAAAAATCAATCACCCCTGGATTATTTCCACCCTCTCGTAGCGAGTTGGTTTGCCGAATCCACAGGCATGCCCACCGACGTACAGATGCTTGCCTGGCCGCAAATCGCGGCTGGAGAGCATGTGCTCATCGCTGCTCCGACGGGAAGCGGCAAGACTATGGCCGCTTTCTTGTGGGCCTTAAATGAGCTGATCACTGGAAAGTGGCCGCCAGGTAGAACGTGCGTGCTCTATGTTTCACCACTCAAGGCGCTCAATAATGACATCCACAGAAACCTCACGAGGCCGCTTGCCAAGATCAAGGCAGTCTTCGCGCGGTCCGGAGAAAGCCTGCCTTCTATCGGCATCGCTGTAAGAAGCGGCGACACGCCACAGTCAGAACGGCGCCGCATGCTGCGCGAGCCTCCTGAAATCCTCATCACCACGCCTGAAAGTCTCAACCTGCTGTTGAGTTCCCAGAGCGGACGATCTATGCTCACGAGTATAAGAACCGTGATCCTGGATGAAATTCACGCGGTAGCAGGCAGCAAACGAGGCGTGCACCTCATCACCGGGGTCGACCGGCTGGCGCCGCTTTGCGGTGAGTTCCAGCGCATTGCCCTTTCGGCCACCATCCGACCGCTCGAGACCGTGGCTAAATTCGTCGGCGGCTACAGGATCGTCGGCGATCTCCGCGACCCTGAATACTCGCCGAGGCGGGTGCGCGTCATCTCATCCTCACAAAAGAAGGACTACAGACTCACAGTCAAGTTCCCGGAATCTGCTGTCGATTGGAATGACCGCGCATCTTTTTGGCAGCCTTTTGTGGATGAGATAAAAAGAATAGTCCTAAGTAATCGCTCAACTCTCATTTTTGCGAATAGGAGGCGATTATGTGAAAAGCTCACGCATCTGCTTAACGAGGGCGAGCCTGCCCCCGTAGCGTATGCCCACCATGGGTCGCTTTCCCGCGAAATCCGTACCGAAGTGGAAAAGAAACTCAAGGCGGGAGAACTGCGCGCCATTGTCGCCACCAATTCATTGGAGCTTGGCATAGACATCGGCGCACTCGACGAGGTGGTACTGCTCCAGGCGCCGCTGTCTTTTTCTTCCGCAATTCAACGGATCGGAAGGTCAGGTCACAGGGTGGGGGAAGTGAGCCGTGGAACTCTAATTCCTACAGATGCCCAGGATGTCTTGCGCACGGCGGTACTGGCAGGAGGGGTCCTAGATCGGGACATCGAAGCGGTGCGCCCTATTGACTGTCCCCTGGATGTGCTGGCGCAAATCATCGTTTCCATGACAGGCGTCGAAACATGGAATCTCGAAGAGCTGTATGTCCGGCTCAAGACCAGCTATCCCTACCACTCGCTCAGTCGCCGCCAGTTCGATCTCGTGATCGATATGCTGGCGGGCAGGTATGCCGGCAGCCGGCTGCGAGAGCTGAAACCCAGGATAGCGGTCGATAAAATCGAGAACACCGCGGAGGCCAGAAAAGGCTCACTGCAGGCGGTTTACTTTTCAGGTGGGACCATCCCCGATCGGGGCTACTTCCATCTGCGCCATAACGAAAGCGGCGCGTTGATCGGAGAGTTGGACGAAGAGTTCGTCTGGGAAGCTAAAATTGGGCAGGTATTTACATTCAGCACTCAGAACTGGAAAATCGAGCGGATCACTCATAATGATGTCTCCGCCATTCCAGCACGCCCGGGGGCCGCAGCCCCTCCGTTCTGGAAAGCAGAGGAGAACCTGCGCGATTCTCACTACTCGAAGCGGATCGCAGACTTTCTCGAAGCGGCCGAGGAACTGCTCGAAGATCCGCAAGTCAAAGAATACCTCAAAAAAATGTCCGCCCCGGACAAAAGCGCCTTGGAACGGGTCGCGAGTTTGCTCTCCGCCGGATTTCCCATTCTGGATCCCGGCCATCCGTTGTTCGCGGCTCGATATCTCGATCAAACAACCATGGGACGGCTATTTGCCTTTCTGATCGGGCAGAAGGAGGCTACCGGACGCCCTCTTCCGCACCGGCATCATCTGCTGATAGAACATATCGGTTCGGGCCCTGGAGGATATCCCGGCAATCAGATCGTTATTCACACAATCTGGGGAGGTCGGATAAACCGGCCCTTTGCGATGGCCTTTGAGGCGGCATGGGAAAGCCGCTACGGTTACAGGCCGGAGCTTTATCCCGGAAACGACAGCATTATGCTGCAACTGCCTCATGCAGCAGGCAGCGAAGAAATCCTGTCTCTGGTCACAAGCGACAACTTCTCCGGGCTGATAAGAAAGAAACTGGAAGGCTCCGGTTTCTTTGGCGCGAGGTTCCGGGAGTGCGCCGGCCGCGCACTGCTACTGCCCCGCCGCCAACTAAACGAGCGTATGCCGCTTTGGCTAAGCCGGCTTCGTTCTCAAAGGCTGCTTGAATCCGTGCTGGAGTATGAAGACTTTCCAATCCTCCTTGAGGCCTGGCGCACGTGCCTGAGGGATGAACTCGATCTTGAAGGGCTCACTGAAGTTCTTACCGGTCTGGAATCCGGCCTTATCACCTGGTCGGAGGCTCATACCAGCCATCCGAGTCCGATGGCTCAATCAGTTACATGGCCCCAAATTAACCAGTACATGTACATGGACGACCAACCGAAATCCGGAAGGGGTTCCAAGCTCCGTTCGGACCTCTTGCATGAGGTGGTCTCGATTCCCGAGCTGCGCCCGGCGGTTTCCAGGGAGTTGGCCGAGCGGTTCGAGCTAAAAATCCAGCGGCTGAGTCCGGGATATTCTCCGGACAGCGTCCTGGAGTTGATCGAATGGGTAAAGGAACGGCTCCTCTTGCCTGAATCGGAGTGGGAGAAGCTGCTTGAGGTTATGGAGCGCGACCATGGAGTTGATCTTGAAACTATGCTTGCGTCGATTGCCGCGAGATTGGTGCGGCTCCATTTGCCCCATTCGACCCAACCCCTGATTGTCGCGCTCGAAAATCTTCCGCGCATAAGTTACGGTTTGAATTGGAATATCGATTCCGTATCCGCCTCGAGGCTCGATTCCGGAGAAATCATAGAAGCTCCCCAATTGCGGGACCTTAACCAAAGCATTTCGCGGCTCGATAATTTCGCCCAGGCTCCTGAGGATCGAGACGAGGTCTTCACGGCGATTCTTTCCGAATGGCTCCGGTTCTATTCGCCCCGAAGACTGGAGTTCGTGCTGGGAACGCTTGGTCCGGATAACGACAGGCTCACGGAAGCCGTGGAGGCGCTGATCGACACGGAAAGGCTCGTTTCAGGCTCTCTCATTGAAGATGACGAACAGGACAGAATCTGCGACAGTCAAAACTATGAAGTAATGCTCCGGCTTTCCAGGGCGGAGGCCAAGCCTGTCTTCTCAGCACTGGATATCGAGTGGCTTCCGCTCTTTCTTGCCGAATGGCAGGGTCTTATAACCGCCCAATCCGAAGCGGGCGCGGATCGACTTTATCGCAGAATAGAGCAACTCGTCTCCTACCCGGTTCCGGCAGAACTGTGGGAGGCGGAGATTTTTCCTGCCCGCGTCAAGCCTTATGATCCTTCCTGGCTGGACTCCATCATGCAGTTTAAGTTCGATCTTCGCTGGATAGGAATGCCTCGGCGGCATGTGGTTTTTTCCTTCGAATCGGACCTGGATCTTCTGCCCGAAGAAGGCGCCGGCGGCGAGCCGCCGCAGGCCATAGCTGCAAGGCCCGGTGTGAGGATTCTCTCAGTTCCCAACGCAGGAATCGCTGGTCACAGTCGACAGCGGCAGTCCAGCGGGCCTCTACTCCGCCTGGTGCCGGCCCACGCGAAGGCGGCGAGTGAGGATGCCGAATACTTGAATGCGCAGCATTTCATCCTCAAGATGCAGAGCGAGGGAAAAGAGTGTGATGCGGACTTTGAGCGGCTCTTTTTAAACCCGGCGGCCAGGTATGATTTTTTAACTCTTGCGGCTTCGTCCAAATGCACACCCGCACAAATGGCGGAGGCGCTTTGGAAAGAAGTCTGGGTTGGGAAAGTAACTAACGACACGTTTGCGTCCCTCCGCCATGGGATCGAGAATAACTTCAAGGTGTCGGACACCGCAGCATTTATGGCCGGAGCCGGCCGCAGGCGCCGTGGCAGCAAGAGAGTCGCGTTTTCCATGTGGAAGGGTTCGCTTCCGATGGCCGGCAATTGGATGCGCATCCAATGGCCCGGGCGTGAAGATGATCCCCTGGAGAGGGCCGAGCGGGAGAAGGAACGGGTGCGGGTGCTGCTCGACCGTTACGGAATCCTGTTCCGTGAGCTGCTTCAGAACGAGTTGCCCGCATTCAGTTGGAGCAATATCTTTCGGGCGCTGCGGCTGATGGAACTCTCGGGCGAAGTCCTGACCGGCTATTTTTTCGGAGGGGTGCCCGGCCCTCAATTTATTTCCCATGAGGCTTTCCGGATGCTCCAAAGGAAATTTCCGGAGGACTCCGTTTACTGGATTTGCGCCGCAGATCCGGCATCCGTTTGCGGCCTGCGGCTGGACGCTCTGAAAGGAAAGCTCCCGCGGCGGCTCCCGGGCACCCATCTGGTTTATCACGGCAGGAACCTGGTCATGGAATCACGGCGCAACGGAAAAAGCCTCATCTTTCATGTGTCCGAGAGTTCCGCTCATCTGCAATCTTACCTTGGAGTTCTCCACCATCTGCTCGCAAGAAGGTTCCAACCGGCGCGCCGCATCGTCATCGAGACCTCTACCGGCATTTCCATCACCGCCTTACAACTGCTGCTTAGCAAGCAATTTCATGTAGTTGGCAGCGGTGACGGGAAATTGTATGTTTACAACCGATACAGTTCTGAGTCACTTCCACGATATGGTCACGAATAAGCAGCAGTGGCGGCTTGAAATGGTTCGTTATCCGGTCGATGATCAGGCGGGTAGCGCAGACAGGCAATCCACCAACTGCGGATATCATCAGGAATTCAATTACCGAAAGATTCATGCCCAAACGGATCGACTATGTTGCATTCCCAGCACAAAGGCGGACTTGAAGACCCGGAGTTTCTCCGCCGCATAGGTGAGCTTTCCGTAAAATCCGACCGTGTCTGGCTTGCGGCCCTGAGTGTCGGTCTCGGTTTTACGCTGATTGCCGCCTATCTTTTTGCCTTCTCTCCGACGGGGAAATTCTTAGCATACGCCGGATTTAGCATTCGCGCGAGCCTCTATTTCAGGGCGGGGGTAGTTCTGGAGGGCCGCGGCGGTGAGGTTTTATACGATCTCTTCATGCTCGGACTCGTGGCGGGCATTTTTGAGACTCTCGTGGACTGGGGACTCATCCACTGGATTTCCAACGGCCGTTTGGTTTACCTTACCGGCAACGACGTCGTTCTTCTTGCGTCGCCGCTGTGGATGCCCGTGGCCTGGGCCTGCGTGATCGCGGAGCTTGGCTATCCGGCGATGCGCCTGTTCCGATGGCTCAAAGCATCCATGACCACGAATCGAGCGGCGGTCGTCGCCTCGCTCCTGACCGGATTGGCCGCCTCGGTAACGGTGGGATTCTACGAACACCTCGCCTACAGGGCGAACTTGTGGAGGTATGAGAAAGCCAATGTGATGTTTGGAGGTTCCTGTGCCCTGTACATTCCTTTCGGGGAATTTTTGATGTTCCTGGCCATTCTGCCGATAGGAGCGAGAGTATTATCGATGAATCACCGCCGGCCGGCTGTTTTCATTGGAGGGGGGGCCGCATTTGCACTGGCGATAGCGCTAGGCTACGCGCTCGCCTACTTCTTACTGGAGGTCAGGTAGAAGCATTTTACTTCTCACCTTCAGCCTTCAGCATAAAAACCTTCAGCCTTTCAAGGCGTCGCATCGTCATCGAAACCATCAACGGCGAAGACGCCGCCCTCAGTCCTAACAAAGATGCCCTTAGAATCAGCTTCGACCGCATACGCGACTTCAAGAACCTGGTATTGTATCAAAAACATGGACTGAGCGCTGAAAGATGAATAGAATGGACTGAGTGCTGAGGACGTAAAGCAAAGGACTTAGGACTGTGGACTGAGTGGAAAACATCAAAAACATGGACCGAGGGCGGAGAGGAAAGCATGGTCGCGCTTCCTCAGTCCTCAGCACTCAGTTCTCCCTGTTTGGTGATGAATCTTTTACGGAACAATTGGATTTTATCATGGCATCCTCAGATTTTTCACAGGAATCACTCCAGGAACTCACTTCTAAATGGCTGCCTCAAAAACCGGGTCAGCGCTTTAAGGTGTACAAAGATACAACAGATTTTTTCCGGATTGAGTATGGCGATATTGTTATCCTTGCTGGAAATCCTTTTCTGATTCGCCATAATGCGAAAGAAGGCCGTTTCGGACTTGATGATGAAGAAAAATTCTGGGTCAAGCGTTCAATTGATTTACATTCAGGAATGACAAAAATCATTAAGTTTGTGTTTTTCGAGAAGTTTAACGCATGTATCGGAGAAATAGAATTTGAATGCTTCCGAAGCCCGCGCAAGGAAGCTCGTATCCTCAACCTGGTACAAAATCTTCCCAATTTTATGCATGGTTATTCTGTACAGGACGATCACGAAAACATTGTTCGCGTTCTGGAGTTTATCTATGGGAAATCGCTGGCAGAGCACATCAGAGAGATCTCAAGGACCATGGATCATGAGACGTATTTCCATCAACATTTTCCAGAAATATTGGATAATTATATTATTTGTGTGGAAGCGATTCGTTTCCTTCACGATCATGGTGAAAAACACGGAGATATACGAAGAGATCACATCCTGATTGATCGAGAAACCGGGCATTACCGATGGATTGATTATGATTACAATGTCCGCCATAGAGAAAATATGTATGGCTATGATCTATTTGGTCTTGGAAATATTTTAATGTACCTGACAGGTATGGGAGACATTATATATCAGAATTTGGTAAGGGATAATAACGCTTCACTTGACAGGTTAACAGAAGACGATGTTAATATTGTCTTCAACAATCGAATAGCGAACCTTAAGAAGATTTATCCTTATATTCCTGATGATTTAAATCGAATAGTGATGCACTTCTCAAAAGGAGCCAATGTATTCTATGATAATACGACTCAATTAATTGACGATCTCCGAGAGGCCCGATTGACCTTTCAAAATCAGGCAGAATAATATACGGGGTGTCAAGAAATGAGCATTAAAGTGAATCGCAATATTTTAATTGCTGTGGATGATTCTCAAAATGCACAGCGCGCTGTAACTTATGTTGGAAGACTCTTAGGTGGAATTAGGGGATTTAAAGTTACTGTGCTGCACGTTATTCCTGAGCCTGAAGAAGATTATTTTCCAAAAGAAACTGATAAAGATCAATGGTTTAAGGAGTATTGTCAACGGGTTGACCAGATGTTGGAAGAATACCGGCGTATTTTAATCGACACCGGGTTTAACCCTGAAGATGTATCTACCCGTTCAACTACGCGATATTTCCATTCAATGGCAGAATGCATTCTTGCAGAAAAAGATAGTACGGAATATAGCACCTTGGTCGTCGGAAGAAAGGGACTTACTCATAAAGAAGAATTTTTATTCGGAAGTGTTTCAGGGAAGATCGTCAGAACTGCCAGGAATTGTGCGGTATGGGTGGTTGAATAGACTTGGTGGGACTTCATATTGTAAGAATGTTTCTGTGTTGGAAATAATTGCGTTCCCCTGCCGACCGCCGCTTGAAATTACCTGAGTTGCTCATGTCCCTTTGGGACACCCGGAAACCATGAAAAGTTGCTCGTGTGGGCTTGGCAACCCCGGCAGGCGGTCCCACCGCCAACTTTTCGTAGCAGTATCTCGTCTAAAAATGCCGTTCGGTCCTTCTGTGAAGCAGAGCGAACCCGATTGCGGCCCGTTCCGGAGCGGATATTTTCGCCTGCCAGTTGTCGGAGATGTGGGATTCAAGCAGCCACGGCGGCAGAGTCAGATGAAAGTGTGTCGCAAGGCCAAAAAGCAAAGGCTCATACATGCCGCGCAGTTCCATCAACATTCGGTCCGCCTCCTCTCCGGCATGCGGACGCAGACCAGCCGCCTCCAACGTGGACCTCAAATTCGACAGTTGAGCGGGAGGGAGGCGATCCGGCTCCGGCAATCGGGGCGTTACTCCGAAAATGAGGGAAAGATCCACCACGGCGTGCCTTGCAATGGCGAAGGTAAGCTGCGCCTGGCGAACGCAGGCGCCTTCCAGCCCAACCATTACGAATGCGCTGGTGTCCAGAATTGTCGCGAGTCCGGCCAGCCATGACTGATTATCGTGCTGGGACCTGTAATAGGCGAGTACCGGATATGAAAGGTGGCTTTCAAGCAATTCCGCAGACCATCTCTCCCACTCGCGCAAAAGCTCCCGGATCGATTCCATGCCGTGGTCGCCGTGGTGCCTGCTCAGCATTTCGGCTGCCGTTGGCGGAGAGCCGGCCCGCGCGTCCAGAAGCGAGATATTCACTTCGCGCCTGGAAAAGGACTGATTCAGTCCCGGCAGATATCCTATGATGAGCGCCAGAAAACCGAGCCCCGTTCCGGCTTCCACTATAGTCAGCAGCCTGGCCAAAGGCGAAAGGGGACGCACATCGCCCAGCCCGAGTGTGAAGAAAGTTGCGCCGCTGTAATATAGATTTGTGGCCAGGCTGGTTTGGTCTTCCGATAAGGAAGCTGTACCAAGGTGAAGAAGTCCGAACCCCAGGATGAGCGTGAAGGCCCAGATACTGATGAGCAGTATCAGCGAAATCGGTCCGTAGATGCTCAATAAATTCTCTCTATGGCGGCCCGCCGGCATCCGGTTTACGATTAGCTTCCAGGCCTTCCAGGTCATCTGATAAAATATGCGGGTCAGACGTATCCGCCGGGTGACCCGACGCGGGAAAATAATGGTTTCAAACGCCTCCCACAGTATGACGACTATGAGAAAAGCCCCTATGAGCCCAGTTGTCATGGCCATACTTGCCCTCCCATCACTGATGCTTCTAAAGATAATGACGTGTTGGGCCGAAAGCACGGCATGCAACCTGACCGATTTATTGGATCCTAGTTTACGAGCTTTCCGGCTTTTTTCTGAACATCAGCCTGAGCGGCGGCACGATCACCAGCAACATAATCGGACCGATCAGCATTCCCCCAACGATCACGACTGCCAAAGGACGCTGCACCTGGCTTCCGATACCTGTTGAAAGGGCGGCGGGAAGCAAGGCTATACAGGGAGACAGTGCCGTCATAAGCATGGGCCGCATACGGTCTCTTGCAGCAGTGAACATGACTTCGAGTCTATTCATGTTGTTGTGGACCAACCGGGTCTGGTTGTAATACGTAAGCAGCAGGATATTGTTCATGACCGAGACGCCGAAAAGCGACACGAAACCGACCGCAGCGGAGATGCTGAATTCGAGGCCGCTAACGAATAGCGACAGCACTCCTCCTGCCATAGCAAAAGGTATTCCCGCCAGCACCAGCAGGCATTCACTAAGGGAACCGAAAAGGCTGTAAAGAATTACCATTATCAAAAAGAGTGTGATAGGCACTATGATCTCGAGGCGTTTGGTTGCTTCCTGGAGTTCTCCGAATTCGCCGGCCCATTCGATCCGATAACCGCTGGGCAATGTCACATTCCTGGCAATACGTTTCTGCGCCTCTTCAACGGTGCTTCCGAGATCGCGTCCACGGACGCTGAATTTGACCGGGATAAAGCGCTGATTTTTTTCGTGATATATATAGGTCGCCCCGGTATCAAGAGAGATATCGGCAAGTTCGCTCAAAGGAATATACGCATTTACGCCGCCGGGTGTTTGATAAGCGACCTTGATGTTTCGCGCCGCATCGATGTTTTTTCTATACTCCGGCGCTAAGCGGACGGCGAGGCTGAATTGACGATCGGCCTCCAGGATCGTGGTCGCTGTTGAACCGCCCAAAGCTGTCTGCACCACGGTGTTTAGATCGCCGGCATTCAGGCCGTATCGGGCGGCCTTGGCGCGATTGACCTTGATGTCGAGGTTCGGCTGTCCAAGGACCCGGAATATCCCAAGATCTTCCACCCCCCTGACCTGGGCCATTTCCCGTTGAACTTGGACCGCGATCTGCTCCAGCGTCGCCAGGTCCGGACCGATAATCTTGACCGAATTGGCCCCTTTGACGCCGGATATACCCTCCTCAACATTGGTCTGTATGTACTGCGAGAAGTCGAATGTGATGCCGACAAACTTCCTGGAAAACTCGGCCTGCAGTTCTTCTACGAGTTTATCTTTAGTCATGCCCGTGGGCCATTGGCCGAAGGGCTTCAGGAAGACGAATATCTCCGCGTCGCCAAAGCCGCCGGTGTCGCTTCCGTTGTCCGGCCTGCCCTGCTGGGAGACCACGGTGTCCACTTCCGGGCGGCGAAGAAGGACCTCACGCACCTTTGTCACCGTTGGCGCCGCGGCTTCAAGCGATATAGTCGGCGGCATCACTAAATGGATGTCGAGATTGCCTTCCTCAAGCGGCGGCAGGAATTCCGTGCCGAGCCTCGGGACAAGAAAACCGATCGCGGCCAAGAAAGCCAAGCCGATAGCAATAACGGCATTCCGGTGTCCGAGGGTCCATCGCAGTATCGGGGTGTAGGCTGCGTGCAGCACCCGCACTACTATTGTCTCGGCTTCTTTAATCCTTTCGGGGAGCAGCACTGAAGCCAACACTGGCGTGACCGTGAATGTAGCAAGCAGCGCTCCCGCAAGCGCATATGCATAAGTCCTGGCCATTGGGCTGAATATCTGGCCTTCGACCCCCTGCAATGTAAAGAGCGGAATGAATGCCGCCACAGTTATCATGGTGGAAAAATATATCGGCTTATTCACTTGCATGGCGCTTATGTATGTCATGCGCAGCCGATCGGTCCATGCGCGGCTCATCCTTGTGGGATCACCCCCGAATCGTCCCTCGGAAAGATCTTCGAGGAGCCGCTTTCTATCTTCCTGACCTGCCTGTGAATTCCAGAATATGTTCTCTACCAGAATCACCGCTGAATCCACGATTATGCCGAAGTCGATGGCCCCGATGGACAGCAGGTTTGCGTCTTCTCCTCGAATCACCATAATGATTATGGCAAAGAAAAGAGCGAAGGGAATGTTGATCCCCACCACAAGGGCGCTGCGTAGATTGCCCAGGAATATCCACTGGATAAAAAAGACCAGCAGGAAGCCGAAGATGACGTTGTGAAGCACCGTATTAGTAGTGGTCGAGACCAGCCAGCCGCGATCGTAGAAGGGAACCACCTTGACTCCAGGGGGAAGCGTGCCGTCGCTGTTGATCTTTGCGATTTCAGCCTTAATCCGGGCCAAAACCACTTTTGTCTGCTCCGGTCGATTCATTACCACGATGGCGGTGACTGCGTCGTCGTCCTTGTCGCGGCCGCATATGCCAAGCCTCGGCACATGGCCTACAAATACTTTTGCGACGTCTTTCACCAGAATCGGAATACCGTTCGACTGAGTAAGGACGATATTCTGGATGTCATCGACCTTCCAGCCTTGCGTCAAATCCGTGTTACCGCCATCGTCTATAAGGCCTACGCCCCGGATGTTTACCGACTGCTGGCCGATATTGATCGTTCGCCCGCCCACGTTGATGTTCGCATTGCCAATGGCTGTAAGCAACTGGGGCAGAGTGACGTTGTATGCCTCGAGCTTGTTGAGGTCGGCTTCGACTTCGAACTCTTTTGTCGTTCCGCCCCAGGCATTGACCTGAACCACGCCGGGAACGGTCAGCAGGCGGCGCTGCAAGATCCAGTCCTGGATTGTCCTGAGATTTGTCAGTCCATAGTTCGGGGGACCTACTACCTGGTATCGATATATTTCGCCTGTAAGACTGGAGCCCTGGATGGTGGGGCTCACGCCGTTTGGAAGAATGACTCTTTGCTGCAAGGAGAGCGCCGCTTGTGTATACGCAAAGTAGTAATCTACCCCGTACTTGAAGGTGACTCGAACGAATGAGAGAGCATAGTAAGACGTCGAACGGATGTTATCGACCCCGGGCGTGGAGGCGAGCCCGACTTCCATCGGGATCGTGTAATAGCGCTCCATCTCTTCCGCCGACAGCCCGGGGGCCTGGGCGGTGATCTCCAGGATCACAGGAGCGGGATTGGGGTAGGCCTCGATATTGAGCTTCGAATAGGCGAAAAACCCGCTGCCTATTAAAACGAGCAGGCACATCATTACAATGGTACGGCGGGTCAGGACGAACGCAAGAAGGGACTTGAGCATAGATCTCTTTCTTAAAGGCAAAAGTCAAAAGTCAAAAGGCAAAGGGCAAAAGGAAAAAGGAAAAAGCAAAAGAAACGAATCTCATATTTTTACCTTTTTACTTTTTACTTCTTACTTCGCGTCGCGCTTCTCGTCGCGGTTCCACCAGCCTCCGCCAAGCGCCATGAAAAGAGCCGCGGTGTCTGAAAAACGGTTGGCGCGGGCTTGCGCCAGGCCAATCACTGCCTGTTGCCAGGCCTGCTCGGCTAAGAGCACGGCCGAATAGTTTACATAGCCCAGTTCCAACTGGCGGGTTGTAAGATCCAAGGTCCGTTTGGCGGCGCTTTCAGCTTTCACGGCGGCTTTCAGGGCATCCGCATCGGATTCGATTGCGTGTAGAGTATCCGCGACGTTCTGGAAGGCATTTATAACCGTGCTGCGGTACTGTGCAGCCGCTTGCTCCAGGCCTGCCTCGGCGGCGCGTTTTTTGTGCAGCAGGGTGCCGGCGTCGAAAATAGTCTGAGTAACGCCTGTGGTGAGACTATAGAAGGTGTTGCCGGGAACAAACATATTAGCGATGTTGGTCGAAGTGCCCCCCATGGCCCCGGTGATGCTGATCTGCGGCAGCATATTGGCTACGGCGACGCCGACCTGGGCGCATGCGGAATGCCACTGGGCCTCAGCGGCGCGCATGTCCGGGCGCTGCTCCACAAGCTTCGAAGGCAGGCTGACAGGCAATTCCTTAGGCAAGTTCAGCGCATCCAGGTCGAACTTTTCCACCATATCCTCGCTTGGAAAACGGCCGGCAAGGGCCGCGAGCATATCGCGAGTCAGCGCCAGTTGTTTTTCGAGCGGCGGCAAGGTAGCCTCGACCGCTGCCAGAGCGGCTTCCTGAGCTGCCACGTCGAGGGCCGTGACGTAGCCCAGCGCCAGGTGACGGCGCATTATGCCCAGCAGCTTGTTTGCAATTTCGATGATTTTTTGCGTTGCGTCTATCTGAGCGCGGAGCGAGGCTTCCTGTACTGCCGCGGTTACGACATTGGATGTCAGCGTGAGGTAGGCCGCCTCGAGCTGGAAGCATTGAAACTCGGCCTGGGCCTCCAGAGATTCCACTTGACGCCGATTGAGGCCGAACACGTCCGGCATGTAGCTCAAGGACAACTGAGCCGTATTGAGCGTGAAGTACGCCGCTCCGGAATTCAGCAAGGGCGTGAAAGTCTCGAGCCCCTGCTTCTGTGGGTTCGCCGAAGCGTTGCCCTGGACCGTGGGATAATAAAAACCCCTTTGAGCTGCAGCAAGCTCCCTGGCCTGGCGTAGCGCGGCCTTTGCGGCATCGAGTGTAGGGCTGTTTTTGATCGATTTTTCGACCAGCGTGCTGAGCGGAGGGGACTCGAACAGGGCCCACCACTGCTGCGGGATGTCCACGCCGCTGACGAAGCGCTGCTCTTCGCCGCCGGGCACGTAGGGCGAGGAGGACGTGGCAGTGAGCGGCTTGGCAGTATAGCCGACAGCCGCAGGCGCTTCCGGACGATGGAAGTTAGGGCCGACTGTGCAGGCCGTAAGAGCAGTGAGCAGCGAGCAGTGAACGGTGAACAGGAAAAAGCACTTACTCCACCACATTTGTCGGGTCGTAGATTCCATTCTTTTTATCATTTTGCCTTTTGCCTTCACTCTCCTGTTATTGTTTCTATTCTTTTTCCATTCACTGCTCACTCTTCACTCTTTTATTCTTTTTCCCTTCACCCTTCACTCTTCACCCTTTAAAAACATCATCCGAAGCGCCGGCACGACCAGCAGCAACATGACCGGACCGATCAGCATTCCCCCCACTATTACGGACGCCAAAGGGCGCTGCACCTGACTGCCGATGCCGGAAGAAAGAGCAGCCGGAAGCAAGGCAAGGCAAGGAGAAAGCGCCGTCATGAGCATTGGCCGCATACGCTCTTTCGCTGCATGGAACATCGCTTCATTGGCGTCCAGGTGTGGTCGGGTCAATCGAATCTGGTTGTAATATGTAAGTAGCAGGATATTGTTCATAACCGAAACCCCGAAGAGCGATACAAAACCGATCGCTGCGGAGATGCTGAAGTCTAGACCGCTGACATAGAGCGACAGCACGCCGCCAGCAATGGCAAACGGTATTCCCGCCAGCACTAGAAGGCTGTCCCGCAAAGAATCGAACAGGCTGTAGAGAAGCACCAGGATCAGAAAAAGGGTGATCGGTACAATAAACTCGAGGCGTCGGGTTGCTTCCTGAAGCTCTCCAAACTCGCCCGCCCACTGGATCCGATATCCGGTTGGCACTTTCACATTCCGCTCAATACGTTTCTGCGCCTCTTCGACGGTGCTCCCCAAATCTCGGCCGCGAACACTGAACTTGATCGGGATGTAGCGCTGATTTTTTTCGTGATAAATATAGGACGCTCCCGTGTCCAGAGATATATCGGAAAGTTCGCTCAAAGGAATATACGCATTTGCGCCGCCGGGTGTTTGATAACCGACTTTGATATTGCCGACCGCATCAATGTTATTACGAAATCGGGGCTCCAGACGTACCGCGAGGTTGAATTGACGGTCGCTCTCCAGTACGGTGGTCGCCACGGCGCCGTTCATCGTCGTTTGGATCACAGTGTTGACGTCACCGGCGTTAAGTCCATAGCGGGCCATTTTTGCACGGTCTACTTTAATATTCAAATTTGGCTGGCCAAGTACGCGAAATATCCCGAGGTCCTCTACACCCACAACCTGGCCCATTTCTTGCCCAACCTGGGTTGCGATCGACTCAAGGGTTGCCAGGTCCGGTCCGATGATTTTGACCGAGTTGGCTCCCTTGACGCCCGAAAGCTGTTCTTCGATATTATCCTGGATGTACTGCGAGAAGTTGAAGTCAACGCCGATGAACTCGCTGGAGAACTTTGCTTGCAGTTCCTCGACCAGTTTTTCTTTGGTCAGACCCCTGGGCCACTCTTCAAACGGCTTAAGCGGCGCAAAAAACTCAGCATTGTAGAACCCGGCGGCGTCACTGCCATCGTCCGGCCTGCCCTGCTGGGACACCACGGTGACGACTTCCGGGTAGCTTAAAAGGATCTGGCGCATCTTTGTTACCTGAGGCATAGCGGCCTCAAGCGATATGGTAGGCGGCATAGATGCTCGGATCCAAAGATTGCCTTCCTCGAGGGCCGGCAAAAACTCTGTGCCGAGCCCCGCGATCAGAAACCCGGCCGCTGCCAGAAATGCTATTCCTATTGCGACTACGATTCTGCGGTTGGAAATCGCCCACCGAAGGATTGGGGTATAGGCTGAACTGAGCGCCCGCACCACAATTGTCTCGGTTTCCCCAGCATACTCATGGAGTAGAACCGACGCAAGGACTGGGGTAATCGTGAAAGTTGAAAGCAGCGCCCCGGTCAGTGCGTATGCGTAAGTTCTTGCCATCGGGCCAAATATCTGGCCTTCCACGCCCCGCATGGTAAACAGCGGGATGAACGCTGCTACCGTTATCATGGTGGAGAAATATATCGCTCTGTCTACCTGAATGGTGCTGATGAAGATCATGCGCAGCCGATCGGTCCATGCGCGGCTCCTGCTTGTGGGGTCGCTGCCGAATCGACCCTCGGAAAGTTGCTCGAGCAGCCGCTTTCTATCTTCTCTGCCAGACTGCGAATTCCGGAATATGTTTTCAACCAGTATCACCGCCGAATCTACGATGATGCCGAAGTCGACGGCGCCTACTGAGAGCAGGTTAGCGTCTTCCCCCTGAAGCACCATGAGTATTACGCTGAATAACAGTGCTACTGGAATATTCGCAGCGACGATGACGGCACTGCGCAGATTGCCCAAAAAGATCCACTGGACAAAGAAAACGAGCAGGCAGCCTAAAATGAGATTGTGCAGGACAGTATGGGTCGTTATGGAGACCAGCCAACCCCGGTCATAGAAGGGAACCGCCTTGACTCCCGGAGGCAGCGTCCCGTCGCTGTTGATCTTTTGGACTTCATTCTCGACCCTCGCCAATACGTCTTTTGTATGTTGTGTCTGATTCATCACTACAATGGCCGTCACCACGTCGTCGTCGCCATCGCGTCCGCACTTGCCCAACCTCGGAACATGGCCAACGAAAACTTTTGCAACGTCTTTCACCAGGACCGGAATGGAGTTTGATTGCGAAAGGACGATATTACGGATGTCATCGAGCTTATACCCGTGAGTCAAGTCGGTGGCGCCCCCGTCGTCGACCAGGCCGACGCCTCGGATATTTACGGACTGCTGGCCGATATTGATGGTCCTCCCGCCGACGTTGATATTAGCGTTGCCGATCGCACTAACCAATTCAGGTATAGTAATGCCGTAGGCCTCAAGCTTGTTAGGGTTCGCTTCGACCTCGAACTCCTTGGTCGTGCCGCCCCATGAGACGACCTGGACAATCCCGGGGACCGACAGCAACCTTCGCTGCAGAATCCAGTCCTGTACAGTGCGAAGATTGGTCAGTCCGAAGTCGGGCGGTCCGACCACCTGGTATCGAAAGATTTCACCAACAAGACTGGATCCCTGAATGGTAGGGCTCACATTGTTCGGAAGACTGACTCTTTGCTGCATGCTGAGCGCCGCCTGAGTGTAGGCGAAATAGTAATCGACGCCGTATTTGAAGGTGACACGAACAAATGAGAGTCCGTAGAAGGAGTTTGACCGAATGATGTCGACTCCGGGTGTGGCGGCGAGCCCGACCTCCATCGGGATCGTATAGTAGCGCTCCATCTCCTCTGCGGACTGGCCAGGGGCCTGAGCGGTGACCTCAAGGATAACGGGCGCAGGGTTCGGGTAGGCCTCGATATTCAATTTTGAATAGGCAAACAAACCGCCGCAGATGAAAACAAGCAGGCACATGAGGATAATGTTGCGCCGGGTCAGAACGAAAGCCAGCACTGTCCTGAGCATGGGATGCCTCTTTGAGCCAGGTTGACGGGGCAGGGGTTACGGCTTGAAAAACAACTCACAACTCGCTAACCCGCAACTCGCAACCCTAAAAGTCACTTGGACGCATTTCTCAAAGCGTTGCTGAGGAAGAGCGCCCCTTCAGTGGCAACCAATTCCCCCGGCTGCACGCCCTCGACGATCTGGTGGTATCCATTTTGCTCCAGGCCAAGCTTCACGTTACGCTGGGTGAATGTCTTGCGGTCGGTAGTCATCCAGACGGTCATCGTGCCGTCGCCTTCACGGACCACGCCATCCACCGGGACCGCAGTTGCGCGCACCGAATCACCCGTGCGAATTACAAAGGTAGCAAACATGCCCGGCCGCAATTCGTGTTTTGGATCACGGACGTCGGAACGCACCAGGAGCCGGTGAGTAGTCGGGTCTACGGTGGCGCCTATTCTGGAAACTTTCCCCGTGAATACACGGTCGGGCCATGCGAGGACCTTGACCTTGACTTCCTGCCCCGTGTGAAAGAGCGGGCTGTCGCTCTCGGCTACGTAGGCCAGCATCCACATAGTCGAGATGTCGGCGACCGAGTAAGGGGCAGGCGCTGCTCCAGGCTGCACCAGGAGTCCGGGCGCAGCATTGCGGGCCGTTATGCGGCCGGTTATCGGGCTTGGCACGACCATAATGGAGTCCACTTTGCGTCTGGCTACGATTTGATCGATCTCCGCTTCACTCTTTCCGAATAAACGGACGGCATTGCGTGCGGCCCTAAGAGCGCCCTCCGCGCTTTGATGATCGGAGATCGCCTGCTCATATTCTTTCTGTGATATCCCCTGGGTTTCATAGAGTTTTCTGTCCCGGGCCAGGGTTTGAGTGGTAAGCTCGAGTACTCCGGCCGCGGCGATCAAGGTCGATTCAGCCTGGCCGAGGTCCGGGCTGTCTATAGTATAGAGCTTCCTGCCCTTTGGCACCTCATCGCCAAGGTTGGCAAACAGGTCGACGATTTTCCCCTGCCACGGCGAGGAGACCTGGACCGTAATGTCCTGGTTGAAGTCGATACTGCCGACCGCCTCCCGCTGGACATCGAAAGTCTGCTCTCCAACCGGTTCAACCTTGACGGATTTAAGCTGGGTCTCGTTGAGTTCCACGGTCTTTTGAGAAGTGTCGTCCCCGCCTTTCTGTGTCTGTGCGGAAGATGGACCCTCGGGGCTCGGCTCTGATTTGGACCTTCCCAAATATCCCGAAAAATACAGGCCCGCTGCAATAACCAGGACCGCGACCGCCAAGGCGGCCCCTGACAGTATGGTTCTCTTTCCAGGTACCATGACAAACCCCTGAATGGTCAGGTGAATCGTTAATCGTTAATTGGTGAACAGGCGAACAGGCACGAACCGGCAAATAGGCGAGCAGGGGAAAAAAGGTTAGTCGGAAAAGCCCCATTAACAATCTTTTTTCCGATTCATCCGCTCATCTATCAGCCCGCTTATCAGTTGAACAGGAGGGGCACGAATGCATGTGCTCGAAATTATGAAACGAAGGTGCACTCGTGCAATCATTTGCCGGTAAGAATCGGAGACGGTTGTGATATGACTTTTGACTGTATCGGGATTTATATAGCTGCTGAGATCGTAGACTCCGGCCGTATCGATCGGGGGGGGCCTGACACCAAGCGCGCCGGGGTCGACATGGATGAGGCCGTGCATATACCAGATTACAAAGTCGCCGGTTGCGGAATTCTTCCAAAGGATATCCGGCGACCCATCCCGGTCGAAATCGCTTATCTCTGCGATATTCCAGGGTGGAGGAAGGGTTTCCAGAGTCTCGGAACCCAGGCGAAGCACGCCGTTCATGTACCAGATGACGGTTTCTCCGGTAGCGGAATTTCTCCAGATGATATCCGCGTACCCGTCTCCGTTGAAATCTCCCACCCCCACGATGTTCCAGGGAGCACCGACCCTGGCGATCGCTTCCTGGCCGACGACCACCGACCCGTTCAGATACCAGATGCGTACATCGCCGGTAGACCTGTTCTTGAGCAGGATGTCGGGGCTTCCGTCTCCATTGAAATCACCCACTCCCACGACGTCCCAGGCGGAATCGGCGAATGCATCGATCTGCTCCTCGGAGAGCAGGGTATTGCCGCGCATATACCAGACCGCCATATCCCCGGTGAGCTGATTTCTCCAGAGAATGTCCTTGCTTCCATCCCCGTTAAAATCAGCGCCGCCGGCGATCTGCCAGCCCGGGCCGCTAACGAGTCCCGCTGCGGCCAAAGACGGCAGTATGAACGCCGCAACAAAAAGGACCCAAAATGAGACAAATCCGAGCTTTTTCATGTAAACTCTAAAAATTAAAAGGTCTTGGCGCATCAAAATCTACGTCCGTTGACGTCCACGGGATCTGTATTCTCTTCACAAAGTATCCTGCTGTCAAGGCAATCAACATGCCAAGCAGTGCAAAAATGCATAAACAGCCCTCAGTAGCTCACCCGCACACGCATGCCGTACACCTCTACCGGACCTCGATCGCTGTTATAGCCCGGGTTCTGAATGAACTGGAAGTCCGGGCTGAGCGCCAGCCATGAGCAGATCTGTATGCGGTAGTAAACTTCAAACACCTGTTCGTAGCCGTAGTTCAATCTTCCATCACCCAAAAGAATCCCTATACCTCCGGCGGCCAGGTAATCCTCGTGTTGACTTGAAAGTCCATTCACTCCATAGGCCAGGCCGATGCGGTCATCCGGCCTTTTCCAATTTACCCCGCTAACCTGGATGCCAAGGCTCGCATGACGGTCGGATTCCGTGTAACACCAGGTCTCGTGTTGCCCGTCGTTCCATCCGAGGCGGCCGAATATTCCCGTTTCTCCATCGTTAGCGAGAGGCTGCTCGAAATTAAGCCCGAATCCGTACTTCGTTCCGCCTTGCCCCTCTACCAGGTGAAGATCGGGCACCAACGAGGTGGCGCGCGCCAAATCCAGTGCGGCGTCGTAGCTGCCCATCTTCGCCTCGTTGAAATAGGTGAGCAAACGGACTATCGTTCCCGCCTCGTTAGGTTTGACGGTGAGTTCCAGGTTGTATCCCAGCTCCCTCACCATATCAGATCCTTTGTCGAACCAATCATAATTGGCGCCATTTAGGGTATTGGGTTCCATGAATACTCCGAAGGCCAGCCTCCACCGGGGTTGATACAGCGCCGCCACAGCCCCGAAACTATAGCCGCGCGTGTCTGAGGCATAGTCCCATGCGGTATTGTAGAGAAAATCGTAGTTCATAAACTGGGTTCGATTGTTATCGGCATACCTGTTCAGATCGAAATCGTCTGTCAGGGAAAATTTTCCGATTTTCACTTCCCACCTGCTGACAGGCTGTTCTCCCGGGATTTGATCCATGGAGCGATCCAGTTTCTCGGTTTCGGATGAGAGTGGATGGTTTGGCTGGGGGCCCTGCTCAGGCTCGCAAATTCCAGGTTGCACATTTTCGGTTTGGGACGAAAGCGGAAAATAATATCGCAAATATGCCCGCGCCACATAAGGAAGCTTGGGCAGGTTCGACGACCCCGCCCTGATTACGTCCCCGTTTACATAACCGCCGAGTCCCTCGCCGGAGCTGAACCCGGTCCCCTGGAACCACTCGGTATCCACATATGCTTGCAACCCGGGCGCCAGTTGCGAGCCCAGGTAGATGCCATAGGTTTGGGTAAAGTCGTTGCCGGGACGTCGAAAGCTAAAGCTGTTCGGGCCTTGGTAGGGGTTGTGAAAGTGGGGCAAGGTCTGGTAGACGCCGTTAAACTGCAATCCCAGCAACTGGGGAGCCCACGGGGGAATAGATTCAGATTGAGAATCCTTTGCATTAGGCGTCGAGCCTTGGTCATCGGAAGCCCCGCCGGGAGCGTGGTCCGGGTCGGCGGCAGGATCTTTTTGCGCGGAGACCGCCGAGTTCAGGCACTTGGGTACGGCAACAGGGTCCTCGGCGTGCGTCGGGCCGGCAATCAAACACGTCGATATGGTTAGGAGCACTAATAAAAATACCCCGTTAGATAGCCGTATCATGATTTCTCCTCAACTGCAGATAGGTTTGCCGTTCTCTTTTCTTTTGTCGCACGCGAACTGCTTTTTCTTTCGCCGGCCATATCATAATTGGCAACCCCAGAGGTGAATAGAATGAATTCGTCTCAAACCCCCACCGGCTGCTCTCTTTTTTGGGCAAAGTATGGGGCACCAAACAATATACTGTCAAGAATAAACTGATTGTAGTAGAAAACATAATTAGGGCACCGCCTCTCTGGCGGGAATCAGAAAGGGACACTCTCGTGTAAGTGTAAGCCGCCGCTACCGGGAGGCCGCCCTTCGTTTCCACATGCGGTTCGTTATGTGAATGCCTTTATTGATTGCATACATGGCAATGGCCCCCAAATGAGCTTGCAGGTTAGAGGATTATGCCCTTCTGGGGTCGCGGGTTGCGAGTTGGCGGGTTGCGAGTTCTTTAACCCGTAACCACAAACCCGAAACTCGTAACCCCGAAGACTCACAATATCAGGGCGGTGAGCAGCGCTTCGAGACCAATTCTGGTGAGCGCCGTGCTCAACTCCGAGTTACCCTTCGCCTCGGCCCCCGGGCTTTGGGGTATGTATTCGCGTTCCCCGAGGTACCCCATCTCCCGTAATCTGCCCAGGATATCCCATTGTGGTATCCGGCTCGAATCGTAAGTGATCAGGACATTTCCGGTAACGGGGCTTGCGTTCACGTTGTTAATCCCGTTGAAACAACCCAGCCTGTCCGAGACCTCGACGGCCTTCACAGGGGAACCCTTGACCCCTGCAATGTGGATTCTCATTCGGCCGTCTATTCCGTGGAAGTACACTGCTCTGATCATTTCGCACCTCCCTTTTGCCGAACAACTGAAAAACAGTCGTCGGTTGTCAGTCTCCAGCGTTCGGATAAAGCCACTGGAAAACGGTTGTCAGTTGTTCAGTCTTCAGTGCTCGGATAAAGCCCTTTCCGGCGACTGGCCACTGGCCACTGACGACTGAACTACCATGAAGGCTGGAGGCCTAACGATCTATTTCTTAAGAGAGGAAATAAGACGCCTCTTACCTTCCGCTTTTACCATCAATACCTCATGGAAGAAGCGGCCGGGTGAGGCGCAAAGGAGGGGAAACGCTATTTCCGCATCACCGGGGCAACTTCCATGTAAGAAAGGGGCAACCGCCGCTACTGGGAGGCTGGCCGTCTTCTTGGTTCATCTGACACCCTTTCGTTGAAACGTTTACTCATTCTCCAACCCTATATTTTAAGCCCTTCTGATCTCGTGTCAATAAAAAATCTGCGCGATTATGCACTTGACACAAGGAGGGGTATTATGATTTTCTATGGGAACGGTGAATCTCATCTCGACTTGCTTTGCCTTTGGGGATTTGAAAACCATGAACCCAGAATATTTACAGGGTACGATTACGGTGATAATAAGTGTGTTAGGAGGCATTATGTCTTCACGCCTTCCTTCTAAAAACCATAGTAATATTTGGACATGGATCTTTCTGGGATTAGGAATGGCTGGATTCATTAGTATGCATTATAGTATTTCTAATAAGGAACTAAGTGAACAACGTAATCACGAACTATCACTCACTAATCAGCAAATACTACAAAGCAATCAAGAGTTATTGAATAGCAATCAAAAACTATCGCAAGATTTTCAAGACACTAAGCAATATCTTGTAGACTCTTTAGCAAAGACGCCAATAGAAGTGCCAAACTCTAGCAGGACACAGACGTACACTACATTTAGTTCAGGCGGTGCAGTGGCTGGTGGCTCATCCGATCAGAAAAGCGAAAGCAACGTTAGAAATCTCACGGCTAACTTCGAAGGCAAGAGCACTACCAATGGTGTATCCATAGGCTGGGTGATTGATGTGAAAAGGCTAGTATTAATACTAAAGGAATCTGAACCTAGTTCAGCATCAATCATAAGCGACACAACACGCGAGGCTCGCGATTTTGCCAAACACTTAGAAACCGGACTTCGGATAGGGGGATGGACAGTTGCTGGAGATAGTTTTTCCGATCCAGAATTTTTCTCTGGTTCCTTGGCAATAGAGGTATCTTCTAATCCAGCGTCGGCGAACGATCATTCATCTCAAGAAGCGAAAGCACTATTGGACATCTTAAAAACACAGTTTAATATAGAAGGCACCCTATACCAAGTTGATGTGAAATTCCCTCCCGATTTCATGCAAATTAAAGTAGCAGGGAATAGATATAACTGAGAGGCTAGGCTGATTTTGCTGTTAATTCTTTAAACTCCATTTTGGGAGCATTGAGCAATCTCATGAGAGTGTCACGGAAAAGATACGCATTGTCACGACCATTGAATCTCCACTCAAATTCATCAAGGTAGGCGTCCATATGCTTTGTGCTGATTTGATGATAAGAACCTACGATAGAACGCTTAAAAAGGGACCAAGCGTTTTCTATGCTATTCGTATGGACGTCTCCGCGTACCCACTCTTCCTGACTGTGCTTTACGGCTTCATGCCTATAGCCAGCTTTATCAAGATGCGTATAAGCTTGGAGTTCATCGGTCATTATTTCAGAACCTTTGCAGACTCTATCATTAATAACACCCCAAAGAATCTTCTTCCCCGTAGAAGGAATTGTCTTTGCTTCAAACTTACCTTGTCTTTGGATCAGCCCCATGACCGGTTGCTTTTCATATGGTCCGCGTTTTCTACGCTTATCATATTTACCGCCTATGTAGGTTTCGTCTACTTCTACTATGCCCTTAAGTTGAGGAGAATCAGAATCTTGCAGCATGGCCCTTCTGATGCGATGGCAAAGATACCAAGCAGTCTTATAGCTTATACCCAAACTTCTTTTAAGCTGGTTGGCAGAAATCCCTTTTTTGGATTCACACATTAGGTAGATAGCGAGAAACCACTTACAGAGCGGCAGGTGGGAATCGTGAAAGATTGTCCCAGAAGTAACCGAAAATTGGTAACGGCAGGCATCACAATCAAATTGGCCTCGCTTCTTTATGCGGCTTATCTTGTTCGATCCGCAACGAGGGCATTTAACTCCATCCGGCCATTTCAGGGCCTCCAGCCTGTCGCGGCATTTGGCATCATCGCTATATTGTTCAATGAGACTCATCAAATTAACGTCCACGGAGCACCTCCATGAAAAACAAGGAACCAAAGCACCCTAAAAATATGACCAGCGATGAGTTGATCGCTGACGTGTTCCACCCGAAAGCTGTCAAACATATTAAAAGGCATGTCCAGAACCTCGATGCCGAAAAGGAAAAACCGTCGGAAAAGAAAAATTAATCACCCACAAACCCAAGATAGCACAGGAGAAGCCTTGTGTCAAGTATATAATCGCGAAAATCTGAAAATTCCCGGCCAATCTAAAAGAAGAATATTTCGCGAATTTCCTTGGCACGTTGGCATATATCGGTTAGTTTCGATCAGGATTCACACTAACTGGACCTGGCAGGGGCGCATGCAATGCGGGAAGCTGAAACTCGAAAATCTAACTTTGTCTGGCTCAGGCTCTGTGCCTTTGTCCTGGTAGTAGGGGGCCTCTCCTTCTGCCTCTACAAATTCGGCTTCGTCGATCTTTTCGTGTGCAAACAAAAGATGATTGAGTACCTGAACTCCCTCGGCGCCTGGCGCTCTGCCGGCTTTGTGGCGCTTCAGGCCATACAGGTCATTATCGCGCCCATTCCGGGCGAGGTTACCGGAATACTGGGCGGATACTTATTCGGTCTGACGAATGGACTGGTACTATCTACCGTTGGATTGACAATCGGATCGTATATTGCTTTCCTTTTGGCAAGGCTGTTCGGGAAACCGTTGGCGGAAAGAGCAGTTCCGAAGTCAGTCATGAAACGGTTTGAGTATCTTATAGAAAGCAAGGGCCTGTTTCTGGTCTTTTTGCTCTTCTTCATTCCAGGAATACCCAAGGATTACTTCTGCTATATCTTCGGACTGAGCGCTGTCCCCACCCTTGAGTACCTGGTTCTGTCGACCGCCGGCCGACTCTTCGGGACAATTCTGCTCACCATTGAAGGCAGTTCCCTTAAAGGCGAGCAGTACTGGACATTTTGGGCCATCGCTGCAGTCGGGGTGGCTTCCGGGGTGCTTGCGGTAATCTTCCGGGGAGGTCTTGAGAAATTATTCAGGCGCCTGAGTTTCAGGGGCTCCGTTCGAGAAGAGCCGGTAAAGTATGAGCAATATTAGATCAAACTATCCCATGAACCTGAAGAAATGGTAATTCCAGCCTTCAAGCTCAACGAAGAGCCCCGGGCTTTGCATGCTATCTCCATCTCGCTCGTATTCACTTCCGCTCAAGACGTCGATTAATTTCCAACGCGCACCCCCGATATCTTCCCACGGGACTTGAATCAGGGCCTGAGACCTGTGATCGGACAAATTGACCGCAATGAGGTGTCTTTCCTGCCCGCTTAATTCCCAGCACCAGGCCAGGATATCGCCCCAGGATGAATTATCCGGCCAGCCCGTCCGGTCGCACAGTTTCCACTCTCCGTCATGAAAGCAGGCGGAACTGATAACGTTCAGCAACTTATCATAAAAAGACTGGACGGCTTTTTGCGGACCCTCCGGGGGACGGCGCCGCAAAGCGACGGGGACCTTGATCTTGCGGCCTTCAATCTGGCCGTCATGGATGAGTCTTGCTCCAGGCAGCGTAGTCGAAACGACAGCGGCACACTGTTGCCTTTGTAGAGGGAAAACGGCGGCAGCTCTTTTCTCGTCATGGTTTTCGATGAACCTGAGCAGCTTATCCTGGTAAGATATATCAGCCATAAGGTGGAGCCTCACTCCGGCAGCGGTCCCGGAACTCAGGCGATCGTAGAGCCTTTTGTCGTAACAAAGATCAAAGCCCTGCTGCTGCAGTTCCCATTCGCGGTCCCAATATGCCTCTGCTATCAACAGCGCGGACGGGAACCTCCCGCGAACTTCTCCGATTATTTCCACCCAATATTCTTTGCCGGGGCGTTCTCCAGCCCGCCCGCCCCAGGTCTTTTCGAAGACGTCGTTCATGAGCAGCATTGCCATATCACAGCGGACGCCGTCACATTGTTTTAAAATTCCATTTAGGGTCTTGATTGAAGCTTTACGCAAATCGGCATTGAACGCGTTCACCTGGGCCACATCCTGCCATGCAGGAAAAAACGGGTCGCGGCCGCAGGCGAATACAGCCCCCTGATTCAGCCCCGGCCTTTTCGCTTCAAAAAAAGCCAATGGGTCATTTTCCAGATCGTCACGGCTGCCCTGGATAAAATATTCCGGATGACTCGAAATCCAAGGGCAGTCCTGTGCGGTGTGATTGGGTACAAAATCAAGCACCAGGCTGATTCCGCGGTCGGCCAGTTCCTTGCGGGCCAGGGCCAACCCGTTTGGACCTCCGAGCCTTTCGTCCACCTGGTATCGCCGCACGCAGTAGGGAGAGCCGACAACATCTTCTGCGGTAAAATCGGGCAGCGCCTGCCGGAACTCGTCCATTACTCCCTGCTGCCGCAGGGCTATACGCGCGCCGGCCGGACTTCTTTCCCATACGCCCATGAACCATACCGCGTTCACATTGAGCGCAGAAAAATATTGCCATTCTTCAGGGGGGATGGACCCGAGATCGATGGGGCCTCCGTATTTTTGCCCGAGTTCGTTGAGCCAGACCCAGGTATTGACTTCATAGATGAGGGGGCGCTTCGGCCATGTGGGCATACGCAGTCCTTTATAGTTTTTCGTTTCCTACTTCAACGGTTTCAATATCACCCTGGCGGGCGCCCCGTCACCTCCAGCGATTCTGAGCGGGAGGCACACAAGCAGATAAGCGCCCTGTTTGACCTGTGACAGATCAAGCCCCTCGATTATCCAGATACCCGCTTCGAGAAGGAGCCGGTGTATCTCCAGGCCGTCATTTTTAAATCCGTCCACCGACAGGTAATCGATGCCGACCATCCGGACGCCGCAATCGACCAGGTATTTGGCAGCTTCCGCAGACAGGGAAACGTAATCTTCAATGAAAGAATCGCTCTGCCGGCATCGAGAGGAGTTCCTGGTTTTAAAAAGAACTCGCTCTCCGACTTGAATCTCATGCATGACGAGTTCGCCGGGCGTGACCATATCTGTATCTTCAATTTCAATCACCATCGCTCGCCCGATAGCAGTCGAGAGGGGCAGTTCGTCTATGCCGGGACCCGATGCTATAAAATGAGCGGGGGCGTCGATGTGCGTTCCGGTATGGGAACCGATCTTCATCGCCGTTACATTGACGCGGTCTCCTCTGGCCATGTCCAGCGACCGTTCGAGCTCTACGGCAGGATCACCCGGCCAACCAACCATCCCCGCTTTTATAGACACTGAAACATCTATCCAGTCGGAATCCATGGTCAACAGTCCGTTCAAGTTCATCGGGTTCTCCTCAGGGAACTCGCTCGATTGTCAGCGCCGGATCGGCATCGACAGGAAAATGGACGAAGAGACCAAACCCGGCAGGCTCCTGACTGCATGGAGTCTACCCCATTTCTGCAAAAGTTCTGGATTTTTTTCGCCTGTCTTGTTGAATATAAGTCCGACTGAAAGAAAATCATATTCCGGGGCGCTAACCTAGCCTATATTATCGGGAATGCGCTCTTTTTAACTGCACAGGGGAGTAATTTGATGGAAATTACAAGCGAGATTTTCGAGGTGGGCGGCGGCGATCTTACCGCGCCCGCAGATGCAGCCATATACCTCATTAAATTCGGACAGGAATCTGCCCTTGTGGACGCCGGATGCGGACTGGCAACTGAAAGGCTCCTCGCAAACATCAGGAAATGCGGAGTCGATCCGCAACGGATAAAACATTTGCTGATCACCCACTGCCACTACGACCATACCGGCGGTGCAGCAGAATTGAAAAAGCGCATTGGGCTGGATATCGTCGCGCATGAACTGGATGCCCCTTTTCTGGAGACAGGCGATAACGCTGTCACGGCGGCAAAATGGTACGGAGCAAAATTAAATCCATTCCTCGTGGACAGAAAACTTACCGGTTCGAGTGGTGAAATCATGCTGGGTGGTAGAAAAATCGAAGTGTTCCACGTTCCCGGCCATTCCCCCGGCTCGGTTGTCTACCTTGTCGTATCGGACGGTCTGAGAGTCTTGTTCGCCCAGGATGTTCATGGTCCGATCGATCCCAGCCTGCTCTCCAACTACAAGGAATACCAGGCAAGCCTCAAAAAGCTGCTTTCGATTGGGGCGGACATTCTCTGCGAAGGCCACTACGGCGTGTATCGCGGCAAAGCTGCAGTCGCAGATTTTATCGGGCAGTTTATAAACGCATGAGATTGGGGCGCTGAGGGGCTGGAAGTTTCGATAATCAACGTAAATAGAGTAGGAAATGTAGACGACAACGTTTATTGTGTAGGTCGAAAATACATTATATTACTACTATTTTATTCTCTGGGACTTAGTTATAGGCTACACTGTCGGGGTCCGGGATTTTTTAATCGGGATTTCGCATTTGGCGGCAAAGTATGTTGTGATTCAATTCGGAGCACATAGATTGTGTTCTGCGGCGTTCGTCCTCGGATGGACCAGGTAAAGCTGCGTGCGGGGTAGGTTTTATGGCCAGAATACTGATAGTCGACGACGATAAGGATTTGCTTTTCCTCATAGGCGAATATTTGACCGCTTATGGTCTTGAGACCGTGCTGGCATCCAGTGTCGCCCAGGCGCGAAATTTCCTGGAAATCTCGCATTTCGATGCAATCGTCTCGGATTTCAGCATGCCGGGCGAGTCCGGGCTCGATCTCCTGGACCACGTTTCTTTCACGTACACCGGATTGCCGTTTATTATGATGACCGGTTACAGAATGTCCGGGTTAAGAGAGCAAGCCATGAAAAAGGGCTGCAGCGGATTCATCCTGAAGCCGTTTGAATTTAAAGAGTTGGTTGGCGCCATTGAGACGGCCATGGGTTACCCGGACCGGAGAGACTCAAGGATTGCCCTGACAGCATAGAAACGAAACCCGCAAAATCGACCAAACCATACGCGTTTCAGTTCCGTTTCATTCAATTTCTTCTTTAATTCCCGGTAGCTTCTTGGTTCCCCTCGCCAACGAAAGTCTCAGTCCTGTTTTGCTTTAAAGGCAGACGAATAGTGAACGTCGAATGCCATGCAATCTCTGGTAAGGCTTGAATATACGGTCTGCGTATCGTTGGTCAAACCCGATGCCGTTGTATTTGACGCTAATCTCACATATCCCTTCAGAACTGTTCGATCTTTTCCACGACAGATACATTTTGACAATATGCAATGCTTTCAACTAAGAAACATCAGTGATCAGTGATGAGTTGACATGCAGAAACGGGGGATTGCAATGTCAGTATATATGGAGAAAAAGGGCAGGGTATGTACCGTAATTATGGATCGACCCGATGTTAGAAATGCCATCGATGGAGATACGGCCGAACAGCTTGCAGATTCATTTCGCGCTTTTGAAAAGGACGACGGCGCATTCGTTGCAGTACTTTGGGGGCAGGGCGGGTGTTTTTGCGCCGGCGCCGACCTCAAGGCCATTTCAAAAAATCCTCTTCATGCGCTGAAGCAAAATCCGGATATGTCGCAGGATGGCCCCCTGGGTCCCACCAGGATGTTTCTCTCAAAACCGGTAATCGCTGCCGTATCAGGTTATGCGGTGGCAGGAGGCCTGGAATTAGCCTGTTGGTGCGATTTACGGATTGCGGAAAGGGATGCTGTTTTCGGCGTTTTCTGCAGACGGTTTGGGGTCCCGCTCATAGACGGAGGCACGCAGCGGCTTCCACGCCTTATCGGGATGAGCCGCGCCATGGACATGATTCTCACCGGGCGGCCTGTGGGAGCGGAGGAAGCGTTGGCCTTCGGCCTGGCCAATCGCGTGGTGGAAGTGGGAAAAGCGAGGGAAGAAGCGGAGAGGTTAGCCGAACAGATCGCCGAATTTCCTCAGGTTTGTTTACGAAGCGATCGGGAAGCGGCTTTTCGCGGCTTTGGATTGGAATTCAGCACTGCTTTGAAGATTGAATTCGACCTGGGCCTTAGAGTCATCCAAAGTGGAGAAACGGGGCAGGGTGCCTCCCGTTTTGCAGCCGGCGCCGGCAGGCAAGGCGAGTTTTGACTGATGGAGATTCCCGGGAAATCGACATATCGGCGGGCGGTTTTGAAAAACAGAGTTTACTTTTCACATTCCTATGAGAATAATGAACCGAATATTGCAGCAGAATATAGATCTGATAGGCCAGAATTAGTACCCTGAGAGAGAGGGCAGCCATGAGCGAGCTGGCAAAAAAGAAAGCAACTTATGAGGACCTTTACTCAGTCCCTGAAAACATGACGGGGGAAATCATTGATGGGGAACTGATCGCTACTCCAAGACCGTCGAGGAAACACGCCCTGGCTGCCTCAGTGTTGGGAAGCGAAATCATTCCCTCCTACTACCTTGGACGAAGTGGCGGACCAGGCGGATGGATTATTATTGTCGAACCGGAGATTGGGTTGGGAGAGCATACTATGGTTCCAGACCTGGCGGGCTGGAAAAGAGAAAGATTTCCGATTGAAGAAGATCACAACTGGATTTCTGTGGCCCCGGATTGGGTGTGCGAAATCCTCTCACCGAATACGCTCCGTACCGACAAAATCAAAAAAATGCCCATTTATGCTCGCCATGGCGTTGGACATATCTGGCTGATCGATCCCGTTGCCATGACCATGGACGCCTTCAGACTTGAATCCGGTAGATGGTCCCTGCTGGCGAGCTTTTCCGAAAACGATAAGGTTCGGATAGAGCCGTTCCATGAGATTGAAATTAATCTTGGAGATTTATGGGTTGGAAGCTTGCAGTCGCCAAGCTTTTAAAATGGGGGGCACAGAATTCGGAAAAAATCCAAGGAAGCAACCCGTGAAGATACACAATTCCGCCGCGCCCCGCCGAAATTATCCGCGCTCAATGCCTTGAACCGCTTGGTCTGACGATCACGGCAGCGGCCAAAGGACTTGGCGTGACACACAAGGCGCTGTCTGAGCTGGTGAACGGGCATAGCGGTGTATCGCCTGAAATGGCGATCCGTCTGTCCAAAGTCTTCGGGAGTAGTGCGGAGACCTGGCTGCGGCTGCAATATGATCTCTGGCATGCCGAGCGTAGCGCCGACAGCATCAAAGTGATGCGGTTTCAAGAACGCGCGCCAGCGTAAAGCGTCGCACAGAAAGTGGACTGGCCGGAAGCGAGGCCCCGAGGTCGTGGATTTCGGCCTCAGGATCTTCCTGACATTTAATTCCGATCGCCGGTCGAGGGCGCTCGTTCACGTACCGATTTTCTTTTCAATATACATATATCATCTGTTCGGATGACATTCGGCGCAAGTCACCGGACCCTTTTTCTCTTTCATGTGGCATCCCTTGCACAGGGCATGGTATGTCTGGGCCAGCGTCATTGAATCTTTTGCTTTCCCCAGGTGACATTGGGAACACTGTTCATCTTCCGAAGATTCCCCCGCCACCTTTTTGCCGTTTTTGTAGACGTGGTGGCAAGTTGAGCAATCGTCTATTCCTGCCTTGGTGTTATGCGCATCGTGATTAAACGGCACGTCCGGGCGTAAGTGGTGCTTAAATCCGCTGTCATCGATCTTTTTGACGTCTTCCTGAGCGAACCCGGCAAATGCAGCCATAATGATGGCAGCCATGACTGCGGCCAGATATCCAAATCGAATTCCCCTCCTCATCGGTATCCTCCTACTCCTCACCGGGTTTTTCCATGATTTCATAGATGATGTCGCCCAGGAACTTGATTTCCATATCGATTCCGTAACCGTGTAGAATATCCTCGATCCCGCCGTGACAGTTGTGGCAGGGTGCTATAACCACCTTGGCGCCTTTTTCCATCGCCGCTTTGAGCTGGTCGGCCTTGACCCTGTTACCCTCAACGCGCTTGAATTTGTAAGGAGGACCGCAGTTGATAACCCCGCCTCCGGCCGCGCAACAGTAGTTGTGCTCGCGGTTGGGAGTCATCTCGATGAACGTTTCACAGGTGGCTCGCACCACCTCACGGGCCTTCTCGTGCAGTCCCAGTCCTCGAGAGATATTGCACGGGTCCTGAAAGGTAACCGGCTTTTTGAACTTGCCCTTGATCTTGATTTTCCCCTGTTGAAAAAGTTCATGGTAAAATTCGACCGCGTGCGTCACGGGTATAGGGGGCATCTTATATCCCAGCCACCTGTTGCCCACGTCGTAGACCGAACGTAACGCGTGTCCGCATTCCCCCATGACGATCCGTTTTACCTTCAGCCGCATTGCGGTGTCAAAATGAACCCTCTTTAACCGGCCCATCATTTCGGTGTCGCCCGAGAACATGCACATGTCGCTGTTATCCCAGCCGGGGGTTGCCGGCATGGTCCAGCTTACGCCCGCAGCATGCATGATCGCCGCGGCCTGGTAGATCAACTGCGCGCGAAACTTCGGTTCGGGAGCGATTACCGAGTAGAAGATGTCTGCTCCCTCCTTCTCGATAGGGATCCTCAGTCCGGGGAATTCCTCGCGGGCTTCGTCTTCCTGCCATTGCAGGGCGTCGATCCATTCGTCCTCTTTGACCCACATCTGGTTGTACGTCGCGGAATGGCTATGGGCGGTGTCCTGCATGTTTCCCGGGGTGAGCCCCAATTTGTGGACAATCCTGCGCACCATCGTGATCATATAGGCGATATCTATGCCGAAAGGGCAGTACATCGAGCACCTGCGGCACAGGTTGCATTCCGAGTGCGCGATTTCCACAGCCTTTCTCATGAAATCGGCATCAACTTTTCCACCCTTTTTTACCATTTCCCAAATTGTCTGCTTAAGCTTTCCAGCCGGGGAAAACGCGGGGTCCCTGTCGTGGGAGAGAAAAAAATGGCATGCATCAGAGCAAAGTCCGCAGTGAACGCAGGTTTCGAGGTACGTTTTGAATCGCGCACCGGCCTCTGAGTTCAAAACGGCGTTGATCGTCTTCTCGATTTTTTCGGGCGTAATCTTGGCCATGCCCATGTCAATGCCGGGGTCGACTATGGTCTTAGGCTCGTTTGACGGAGCCGCATTTTCAGGATGTTCACTCATTTAGTTCTTCCTTCCTTATTTTTTCGTTCGCGGCTTACCAGTCTTGAGCGTGTCTGATCGCCCCGAATTCGGAACCGGTATAACCCCTCGTAAACGGGAAGAAGATCATGTGGCTGAGCCTCGTAAACGGGATCGCGGCCAGCATAACTTCTCCCGAAAACATGTGCAAAATGGTGACCGCTTTGAAGCCGATCAACTGATGATAGGTCCAGAAACCAGTGATAAATGGCGCCGCGACCACTGCCAGAATCAAGTAATCCGATCCGCTTGTGAGAAATTTTGCCTCCGGGACAATGAGCCGTCTTACGAAAAAGTAAACGCAGGCGCCGATCACGACCAGGGTCATCAGGTCGGACACTCCGTCCGGCAGGGTGACCCAGCTAACGTTCCACGATTCTTTGAAGAGCATCACGTGTGCTAACAGGAAAAGGGGCAGCGCCAACAAACACAAGTGAAAGCAAAATGTGACTATCGTCATTACCGGCTTCTTGCGCATGTTGACGGACCCGAATGGTACAAGCCAGTGCAGAATCGAACGAAGCGCGTAGTAGGGGCTCATGTATTCGTAAACGAAGATATCTTTCTGCTTGGCAAGTCTTGCCCTCGAGACAATTTTGTAAATAATGCCGCCAAAGAAGAGGGCGAATGAAAGCCACACCAGGGGGCCGCTTACGAGATAATATAGAGAGTAGTACATTGTCTGTCCTTTTCTAAATTGCCTAAATTGCTTTTACGATCCTGCAGTACTTGCCCCGGTTTTCTTCCGTCCCTATGCCACGGATCAGGAGCTTTCGGCTATCCGGGCTGAAGAGCGGGTCCCAAAGGGCTGCAAAACGTCCCTCGACGGGAACCCCGTCCAGCAGGATTGTATAGGCGCCATCCTTCTCGACCTTCGCCGCGACACGCTTGCCATCGGGGCTGAAAACCGGCGCCCATGCCATGTCGAAGTTGCCTTCCCATGTTTTGCCGTCAACGCAGACGAACCATTTGTCTTTATCTTTGCCCACGCATGCCGCTGAACCGCCGGCCGGGCTGACAACAAGATCTGTTACCAAGTCGCCGAATGATACGTCCCATGGCTTTCCATCCACAGCCACGGTCCACCTTCCATATTTGGGCGCAACGACCGCCGCTATCTTACCATCGGGGCTGTAGAGATGATCCATGACCTGGCTAAAGCCCGTGTTCCAGATCGTTTCCCCGTTTCGAGCGATAAACCACTTGCCGCCGACCTTGACCGGCGCGGTGACCGAAGAGTCGACGGGGTTGAATCTCGGGATCCAGACCGATCCGAAATTTTTGTCCCAGGCCACGCCGTCAACGGCGATCGAGTAGTCATAGAGGTTTTTCCTGACACAAGCGGCCACCCGGCTGCCGGTTGAATCCAGGGACGGGTCCCAGACATTCACGAAAACGTCCCCTCTCACCTCGCCGTCTACGGCTATAGAGAAGGTTCCCTTCTGGAATTTTTCGATTTCTCTCTCCTTGGCCGGAACTGATTGCACTACTGCGGCAATGTTTTGGCCGTTGGGTCCGGGCGTAACCTGACTCATGAAGAAAAATCCGTTTTCCCAGGGCACACCGTTACAAACGGCAAGATATCTCTTTTCACTGTGTACCGCAGAAATGACAATAGTCTTCCCATCTGCTCCGAATTGCGTATTCCACACAAATTCGAACCGCTCTTCCCATGGTTCTCCGTCGACAGCCAGTGTCCATTCTCCGGAGTCGGAAACCAGACAGGTCAGGCGATTATCGGGTGCGAACCTCAGATACCAGATCCTGTCGAATCCGTTTTCCCAGGTTTCGCCGTTTACGCAGACATTCATGGAATCGTCTTCAGTTCTTACGACAGCAGCAATCTTTTCTCCATCGGGGCTGGCATAGGGTTCCTCGACCACCTGGAAATTATCTTTCCAGGAATCGAAGTCTAAGATTACTTTCTTCCCCGTCTCCCAATCCCAGTTGCCTGAGAGATTCATCACTTTTTTCTCCTTAAATGTGCCCTGGACAAGCTTCCCCTTTCCCCACGATTGAAATCGAGTTGGGGTTTCAATTTAATCAAATCGACAAGCTATGCAATGTGAGCTGCAGCGATGTACCGAATGAGATCTGCCAAGAGTCTATTTGAAATTATCCGCAATAAACACCTCATTATACCCGCCGTGCGTTTCTTGTCGAGAATATTTTGATTGTTTTCAACAGTTTTTTGGGACTTGGCTGTATTCACAAATGCTTCCGGGAAACTGTGGATTCCAGCCAATCCCATGATGTTGACCACGCTATTCAAGGAGAATTCCCGGGATGATGTCTTTTCTGATGGAAATCTGGTGAGAAAGGGGAGATAAGACCCACACCAACTAATCTAACCAATCGTCAGCTACCTGTAATAAAGATATTTTTTAATCAGTACCACATCCTGTTGATCGCTGCTCTCTTGCTTGCCCCTTCCAATTCATCAGGCGATTTTGTTGCTCCGTCTCCAGATGCCCTTCCGCTCCGCTGCCCTGATGAGGTCATCCCGGAAATCCGGATGCGCAATTGCAATCAGCCCCTCGGCCATCTGCCAGGTGGCTTTCCCTTTAAGGCATACCATTCCATATTCCGTTACCACGTAGAAAGAATTCGCTCGAGCCACCGAAACGATTCCCTGAACATCGGGGACTATCCGGGAGACCCTTTCATTGTCGATGACCTGGGTCGACCGCAGACAAATGAAGGCCTTTCCTCCCTTGGATTTGTATGAGCCGAAGACGAAATCGCCCTGTCCGCCCGAGCCGGAAACCTGTTTCGTGCCGATGGCTTCCGAGGCGATCTGCCCGTAGAGGTCCACCTGCAGGGCGTTGTTGATGCTGATCGTATTGGGGTTGCGGGCGATGTTTTCCGCCGAATTCGTGTAGTCCACCGGGTAGGAGGCGCAGGCCGGATTGTTGTCCAGGAACTCGTAAAGCTCCTTCGACCCTATGCAGAAGGTGTAGACTATCTTGTTGCTGTCCGTGTACTTATAGCGGTTGGTGATCTTACCCTTGTCGTAGAGATCCATGAAAGCGTCGCACATCATCTCGCTGTGGACCCCGAAGTCCTGCAAATCGGAGTCGGCGATCAAGGACCCCACCGTGTTGGGAATCCCTCCGATTCCGAGTTGGAGGCAGGCGCCGTTCGGGATCTCCGAGATGATCAGTTCGGCCATCTTTCTGTCTTCATCCGAGGGGACCGGGTTTGCGATGGTCATGAGGGGGGCTTTTTCGGCTTCCACCACCATGTCCACATTGCTAATATGGACATGCTCCGTGTGGCCGCCGAGGCACCGGGGCACCGCTTCGTTGACTTCCACGATAACCTTGTCGGCCATCTCGATGGCCGCCCCGATGAAGCTGTTGGACGTCCCGAAATTGAAAAAGCCGTTGTCATCCATGGCCGTGGTCTTCACCATGACTACATCGGGCTTGGCGGAATATCCGTTGCGGACCCGGAACGGCTGCTCGTTATAGTTGGACGGAATGAAAAAACACAAGCCCTGCTTCGCCAGCTTTCGATCGTTTGCGCTCAGAAAGCTGCTCTGATAGGTAAACGTCTTCCGCTCGGGATCTTTGGCGGCAACCTGGCAGGGGTACATTCCGCTGGAGGTGACCACCTTCACGTCCTCCATCTCCCCCACCCTGCCGGCTAGCGCCCTGTCCAGCTCCACGGGAAACATCACGAAATGGCTGTAGTAGACCCAGTCGCCGGACTTGACCACCTTGACGGCGTCTTCGGCTTTTTTCAATTTATTTCTGTACTGGTCCCTAATGGTCTTTCTCATTGATTATCATCCCTGCTCAGGCCGGTCGGAGAGAACCTACCTCGACGCTCCGTGCTTATCGAAGTCACGCCGTCGTTTTCCCTTCGGTCTGCTCCACGGCCCGTTATTTAACCTTACTGCAGTTAAAGGCAGTCATCCGGAATAATGCATCAACTTCCACGCCTTGTATCGAAACCCCAATTTCGGATCGGAATTTTGGCCGAAAAGTCTCTAATGCACTCCAGAACCCTGCACAGCATACAATTTGCCTCACAGAATACGCAAGTTAAATGTGCGTAGGACTGGTTTTTGCGATTTTCCGACAAACCTCTTCCCGGAGTTGGTCAATTTGTCTTGGTGTTTCCAGAAGGTTTCCACGGTAAGTAGAAGGATCAACGATGACAACCTCTTATGATTGGAAACACTTCGTCGATGGAAACAACTGTGGAAACATTTATGGGAAACACCGATTACAAACAAAACCTGATCGGATATAGTGATTGGAATAGCTGTGGAAACACCGGCAACACTCATGGAAACATTCTATGGAAACCACCCGCGCCGGGGCGCTGTTGAAACAGCATCCTCCTTATTGACCTCACAGAAGTTATCAGTTGCCTGGCCAATTAAGAAATCGTATGCTTCTTATCTCATGCCGCTTAGGTTTTCGATGTTGCCAACGCATCGTAGTGCAACGGTAATGGGATTTTACACAGAGGGCAAAAATGAAGCAGGAATTTGAAACGGATTTCTGGAAGGACGCCCAAAGCCGCAAGGTATGGGACGACATCGTTGCGGGCGAACCGCGCAAAACAATCCCGTATACTTTGACGTTGGAGGCGATTCAGCTCTACTGCCGGGCGGTTGGTGACCTGCACCCACTCTACTTTGACGAGGAATACGCTCGGAAAACTCCCTATGGCGGGCTGATCGCGCCCCCGTCCATTCACATCCTGCTCATGTTTGCCTGCACCCCGATCGATGACTGGATGCGCAGCCCGGGCACCATCAACGCCGGGCAGTCGTGGAGTTACAATAAGCCGGCCCGTCCGGGCGACACCATCACACTGCAAGCGCGGGCACTGGATAAGTTCATAAAGAAGGATCGCCTGTTCGTAATCCACGACAATGTTTTTTTCAATCAGCACAGCGAGGTGACCTGTTCGGGCCGCGGCTGGACGATCCGCCCGATATGAGGACAGCGCTATGATCGATTTTTTCGACACACTGATGCCCGGCTACCGCATTGAAGGCCCGGCATTTGCCATCTCGCGGGAAAGTATCCGTGCTTTCTGCGAGGCCTCGCTCGATTATAACCCGCTTCACCTTGACGAAAACTACATGCAGGGTAGTTTCGGCAAGACCAATTTCGGCGGGATCATAATGCACGGCATGAGTAACTTCGCACTGATAACGCGCATGCTGACGGACTGGGCCTACCCGGTAAATGCCGTGCATCGCCGCCTTGAGACGCGGTGGTTGAAGCCGGTCAAACCCGGCGACATTATCCGACCTCATGGTACCGTGAAGGCCAAACGGGTGACGGCAAAATCGCGCTGGGTGATCATCGACGTTGAGGTGCGAAACCAACGCGACGAGATCGTGGCAACCGGGGAGGGGCTCGTCGAGTTTCCCGGGAAATAACATTACACTACCCAGGCCGATGCCCATGTTTATCGTTACGGAATTCGGCAAAGTCGGCAATTCATATTTTTCCGGTCAGCCTAAGACTGCCGGATAGTCACGCTTTTCGTGGTCACCAATAGTGGGCGCAGCGATGGTGTCGTCGCGCCCGCTTTTTACTCCAGCATCCGCAACTTAGCTCCCGAAGCGCGAGAGACAACTTTCACCTTTTCCTTATAGAACTTGCATGTTCTACTGAAAAATCGTAGAGGAAATTGTGGTGTAATTCCTTGCCGCTCCTCTCGGAAAATTTGGGGCGTGTTTTGAAAGATGCCTATCAGCAAAAAGAAGGCAGCGAACGCTCATAAATTGTAAAGGGCTTTCAGGAGAAACCAATGAGGACGTTCGAAAAACTTTTGGAAGCGTCAGTGGCTGCTCATGGGCATCTGTGCGCAGGCCAGGTTATCGGCGTCCGAATGGCCATGCTCGGCTGCGTGCTCCTGGGAATAGACGAGCCAAGATCAAGGGAATGGAGAAAAAAGCTGATAGTCTTCGTTGAAATAGATCGTTGCGCCACTGATGCGATCGGGAGCGTGACGGGCTGCAGCATTGGCAGGCGAAGTCTCAAATTCAGAGATTACGGAATCAACGCGGCAACTTTTATGAACTTGGAAACGGGTGAAGCCGTTCGAATAGTAACTACCGAGGAATCTCGAGAGAAGGCAGCCCAATTGGCGCAGAATCGATCTAATGCGGCGCGTCAACAACTGGAGGGCTATCAACGCATGTCCGATGCGGACCTCTTTACCGTTCAGCATGTGGCAGTCGATATTCGCCCATGGGAGATGCCCGGGCCTCCAAGTAAACGCGCCGTTTGCGTCCGCTGCGGCCAGGCGGTGCTGGACGGCAGGGAAGTAATCGAGCATGAAGAGGCTTTATGCAGACCATGCGCGGGCGAGAGATACTTTCGCCTCCTGACCTCGCAGGACTGATAACACAACAAGAAAGAAGGAACGGCCCACATGGTTGCGGGATCTTTACTGCTGACCGATTTGCTGCAGTATACCGTGAGCGGCCTCACGATCGGGATTATTTACGCTCTGGTGGCGATCGGCTACAACATTATTTACAACGTTACCGAGATAATCAATTTCGCACAGGGCGAATTCGTAATGCTTGGAGGTCTGCTTGCGGCCTTTTTCGCCGGTCCCCTCCGCCTTCCCCTTTGGATCTCATTTTTTACCGCGATTTGTGTCAGCGGGTGCATCGGCTTCGCGATGGACCGCCTGGTTATACGGCAAGCGCGCAACAAGAGCGTTCTTTCGTTGATCATCATAACAATTGCCGTGTCCATTCTGCTCAAAGGGACGGCCATGTTGGCGTGGGGCAAGGACCCATACAGCCTTCGCGCGTTCAGTGCGGGAGCGCCGCTGATAGTTGCCGGAGCCGCCATACAGCGCCAGGCTTTGTGGATCTTTGGCGTGAGCGCCCTGGTAGTGGCCGGGCTGAGCCTCTTCTTCCATCGCTCCGTGTACGGAAAAGCCATGCTGGCTTGTGCCGATAACCCTAATGCCGCGAAGATGGTGGGAATCAACGTTCGTTTGATGGTGCTGCTCGCCTTCGTGCTTAGTGCCGCCATCGGAGCGGCTGCCGGCATTATCATCACCCCGATATCACTCATGGAGTACGATCGTGGCGCTCTGCTGGGCCTGAAGGGATTCGGGGCGGCCGTGCTCGGTGGACTTGGACATTTTCCCGGCGCCTTTTTCGCAGGCGCTATTCTTGGGCTCTGTGAGTCCTTCTGCGCAGGTTATATTTCCTCCGGTTACAAAGACGCAGTAGCTTTAGTGCTGCTTCTCCTGGCGCTTTTCTTTAAACCCGAAGGCCTGTTCGGAAATGGCGAGGCCGCGAAGTTGAAGCGCTTTTGATTCGAGGCTTACTGGAAATGAGTAAGAAGGATAAGCTTACCCTGACAGGCTGCGCGCTGCTGGTGGTGATTTTCCCGTTGATAGTTCATCCGGTTACGGCCATATCGCATTATGTCGATGTCATGGTGTTTGCCGGGATCTTTTGCATGGTTTCCCTGGGTTTATGCCTGATCATGGGCTATGCGGGGCAGATCTCACTTGCACAAGCTGCTTTTTTTGGGATAGGGGCCTATAGCTCCGGCATTTTGACCTCCAGGTTCGGGCTCAATCCCTGGGCTGCCATGCCCATCGGAGCATTCCTGGCGGGTGCGGTCGCCTGGGTCGTAGGGGTCCCTTCGCTTCGGCTCAAAGGCCACTATCTGGCTATGGCCACTTTAGGCTTTGGGGTCATAGTGGACATAATCTTTGCCGAAGAAGTCGATTGGACCGGCGGGCCATCGGGCATGGTCGGTATTCCCGGCCTTAAAATCGCGGGTCGTGCTGTTACGAGCGAAATCGCCTGGTACTACCTGGTCTGGGCGGTCGTATTCCTGATGCTCATTTTTTGCTTCAACATTGTCCACTCCCGGATGGGACGCGCTCTCAGAGCAATTCACGAGGAGGAAAGGGCCGCAGAATCGATGGGGGTCCCCACCGCTGACTACAAAATTAAGGTCTTTGCTCTTGGAGCTGTTTTCGCCGCAATCGGCGGGAGCTTTTACACCCATTATGTCACCTGCATCAACCCAAGTTCGTTTAACCTTATGTGGTCCATTCGATTTCTACTCATGGTAATGGTAGGAGGCATGCAGAGTCTCTGGGGGGCGATAGCCGGCACCATTCTTCTTACTTTCCTGGGTAATGAATGGCTCCAGGTCTTCGCCGATTTTGAGATTCTTGTCTACGGGGCCATATTGCTGGTCGTGGCGCTCTTTTTGCCGGGAGGACTTATTTCCCTCATTCGCTGGCCTTCGGCCGTACGGGAACCTTCAACTCTTTCGAGTTCCAAGGGCGTTGAGCCTTCTGATTTAAGGATGTAACCCGGTGAACACGACTGCAGCCGATGTACCAACCCCTATTCTGGCGCTCAATGGCGTACAGATGCATTTCGGAGGTCTGGCCGCCCTTGACGGCGTCAGTTATGAAATTTATCGAGGCCTCATCCAATCGGTTATCGGACCCAACGGCGCCGGCAAGACAACGCTTTTCAACTGCATCAGCGGTATCCTTGAACCGACATGCGGGGACATTTTTCTCGATGGGCGGCGAATCAACGGACTGGCCCCGCATCTCATCGCAGGGTTGGGCGTGTCACGGACTTTCCAGCATGTCGCTTTGTTCAAGACGATGACTGTGCTGGAAAACATCATGCTGGGCCGTCATCCGAGGACGCGGTGTGGATTTTTCGCCTCGGGATTGCGTTTGCCCGGCATGCGCCGTGAGGAGAAACAAATTTCGGAAAGTTCCATGCGCTTCCTTGAATTCGTTGGATTGACCGATGTTGCGCACTTGCCTGCGGGCACGCTGCCGCTCGGAAAGCAAAAGGCGCTTGAAATCGCCAGGGCGCTTGCGACTGAGCCGCGATTAATACTTTTGGACGAACCTGCGGGCGGACTCAACATGACCGAGACTGAAGAACTGGGTGAACTCATCCAAAAGATTCGCGGCCGTGGAATTACCGTCATGTTGGTCGAGCATGATATGAGCCTTGTTATGGATATCTCGGACCTCATCCTGGTTCTCAACTTCGGAGTGAAGCTGGCCACAGGGACCCCTAAGGAGATTAAGGCCAACTCGGCTGTCGTCGAAGCCTATCTGGGCTGCGACTAAAATGAGGGCTGAGGACCGAGGACGGAGCGAGGAGGACGAAGGAAGGGCCTCGTGACGCAAGAGGCGCCAAAACTGCCCGCGACAATACTCGGGAAAGTGCTGCTGTACAGACTCAGTCCTCAGTCCTCCGTCCTCAGAGCGTCAAGCCAACGATTTCAAGCTCGGAGGGTCCGGAAGCTTGGCCAACTTGGAACTCGGTCCCGCTCTGAGCATGTGACCGGGAAGCTGCCGGCCAGCCATCCTCTCTGCGAGTTCAACCATCTTCAGCAGCGGCTCCAACTTAACACCGGTTCGTATACCCATCTGTTTGAATAAATGGGCCAGATCTTCGGTTGGAACATTCCAAAACCCGACCTCCAGCCATGGGGCGCCGAAGGGAGTTCCGCTCAATCCGCCGATCGCGGTATCGAAGATGCGAACCCCTGCCTCGTAGGCGGCTACGCAATTGGCCAGCGCCGTTCCTCTGGTGTCGTGGAAGTGAACCCCCAGGTTAACGCCGATATTCAAATCCATCAGCCCTTTAATAGTTTTCGTGACTTGCCTTGGGGAAGCCATGCCGGTGCTGTCGACGAGCGATATCTCTTTTGCGCCAAGGAAAGCCAGTCTTGAAGCGACATCACCGGTCCTCTCGAACGGAACTCTGCCGCTGTACGGACAACCAAATGCTGCAAGTATGTATCCCCTGATCTTCTTCCCACGCCCGGTGACAGTTTCGGATATGGTGGGCAGCGTTTTGTTGAAGACTTCTCTGACGCTCAATCCCAGTGCCGCCTGGTTGAATGCTTCACTTGCGGCCACAAGCACCAGGACTTCGTCTATGTCGGTAAGCATCGCTCTGCGGCAGGCTATTTCGCTGGGAGCCAGTCCGATGTAAGTTACGCCGGGCCTTTTATCGATCTGCTGAATCACTTTTTCCGCGTCCGCGTTTTCCGGAAGGATTCGAGGGTGAGTGAAAGCCACGCAGTCGATTTTCTTTAGTCCGGCTTCCGCAAGGCCGTTTATGAAAAGGACCTTGTCGGAAACCGATACCGGACGGGAAAGGGCAGCTAAGCCGTCCCTGGGAGCGCACTCAACAATTGTAACTTCTGCCTTTGGCCTCTCCATTCCCGCGCCTTTCTCCTGTATTGCAGTATCGCCGCCGCAGAAGTCAGATGAAAAGCTCATGCCAATTGCCTCTGTATATGCTCCAAGCGGCAAAGGCAGTCTGTTCTATATACAAAATAAACAATTAAGCCCCGACTTTGTCCCTCGTATGTTTACTAAGTATATAAATTCTCTATCCTCAAATTCATATCGACAAGGGAATCGCTTTGAGAACCCATACTCGGGCAACATGGCCTGCTTATTGCTCGATATGATCCTAGGCCGGTCGGCTGCGACATGCGTGTGGGAAAATATTCACAGTCAGGGGTAGACGATCCAAAAGAGGAGATAAATATGGATTTTAGCATTCCCGAAGAAATCCAGATGATGCAAGCCACCGTGAAAAAGTTTGTTCAAAGGGATTTGGAGCCTATCGGAAGGCAAGTTGAGGAAGAGGGTGAGATACCTGAGGAAACCGTCCAGAAGATGCGGGAGCTGGGACTATTCGGTCTATCGATTCCCGAAGAGTACGGGGGCCTCGGACTGAGCACGCTTGGAGAGATCATCGTCTACGAAGAAATCACCAAGGCCAATGCATGTTTCCGCTCAAGAATCGGGACCAGTAACGGAATAGGGTCTATGGGCATTTTGTTCGACGGGACGACGGAGCAGAAGCAAAAGTATCTTCCAAAAATTGCCTGTGGCGACTGGACTGCGGCATTCGCTCTGACGGAGCCGGAGGCGGGTTCGGATGCGGCCAATATCAAGACCACGGCCGACCTGAATGGCGATCACTACCTGCTCAACGGCCGAAAGCATTTCATCACAAACGGCGACTGCGCCCAGTTGTTCACTACGCTTGCGGTCACCGACAAAAGCAAGGGCAGCCGGGGCGGAATAACGGCTTTCATCGTTGAAAGAGACATGCCCGGATTTTCGATCGGCAAGGTTGAAAAAAAGATGGGCCTTAACGGTTCGTTCGTTTCGGAACTATTATTCGATAACTGCATAGTGCCGCGAGAAAACGTCATTGGCGGCGATCCTATGGTTGGGCAGGGATTTAAGACGGCGATGCGGGTGTTGGACAAGGGCAGGCTGGCCATGGGCGCCTGTAGTGTCGGCGCGGCCCAGAAGCTTCTGGACATGTCGGTCGACTATGCAAAGCAGAGGGTCCAATTCGGCAAGACCATTGGTGAGTTTCAATTAATTCAGGCCATGCTGGCGGATATGGCAACCGAAATTTACGCAGGCCGACAGATGCTTTACCACGGGGCCTGTCTAAGAGATCAAGGCAAGCGCATTTCGCGCGAAGCTGCCATGGTAAAAGTTTTCTGTACGGAAATGGCGTGCCGGGTTGCTGACAAGGCCGTCCAGATCCATGGCGGCATGGGTTATATGAAGGAATTGCCGGTGGAGATGTTTTACCGTGATCTCCGTCTGTATCGCATATTCGAAGGAACGAGCGAGATACTAAGAACTGTCATTGCTCGGGACCTCCTCAAGGAGTGAACATGACTATAGAGAAGGTGGCGGTTATCGGTTCAGGCATTATGGGACGGGGCATTGCTCACGTTTGTGCGGTGGCCGGATTTCAGGTTAAAATGCATGACGTAAGCAACGAGCTGCTTGAAAAATCATTTAAAATAATTGAACAGAACCTTCAAAAGGGTGTTGATCTGGGCAAGGTTAAAGCGCAAGATAAAGATAGTGCTCTTTCCAGGATCAATTATCATACCGATCTTGCCCAGACGGGGAAAGATGCCGACATGGTCATAGAAGCAGTCCCGGAAGACCTTGAACTGAAACGGGTTGTTTTTGCTGAACTGGACCAATGTTGCCCGGCTGACACAATTTTTGCCACCAACACCTCCTCGATGAGCGTTACCGAAATCGGCGCCGTAACCAGGCGTCAGGACAAGTTCATCGGCCTGCATTTTTTCAACCCGGTTCACATCATGAAGCTTGTCGAAATTATCTGCGGGCTGGAGACAAGTGAAGCTACTTATCAGGCAAGCGCAGCTGCATGCTTGCAAATGGGCAAGGAAACCGTGAAGATCAATGAGTTTCCCGGCTTCGTCACAACAAGGATCAACGCGCTCATTGGCAATGAAGCTTTCACTATGCTGCAGGAGGGTCTTGGAACGCCGAAGGATATCGATAAGGCTGTAAAGCTCGGCCTCAATCATCCTATGGGGCCTTTCGAGATGATAGATCTGGTTGGCCTGGATACCCGGTTGAAGATACTCGAATACCTCCATAAGACGTTGGGCGAAAAATATCGGCCTGCGCCCCTGCATGTGAAATATGTCAAGGCGGGCAGGTTGGGCAGAAAAGTGGGAAAAGGGGTTTACGAGTACAATTGAGTCTGTGGCCCGGCATCGGGAAAAGAGCCGGTGAAGTTTGAGAAAACAGGTTTGTTCCGCAACTTGACCCATGCCGTTTTAAAACAGGAGTAAAAATTATGGAACAAGTGGTATTTGTCAGCGCGGTCCGTACGCCTATCGGACGATATATTGGCGCTCTTCGCGATGTGCCCGATTATGAACTCGGCGCCCTTGTACTCAACGAATCTGTTAAGAGAGCCGGCATCGAGCCGGCCCAGGTCGAAGATGTTATCATAGGGCAGGCATACCAGAACGGGGAATCGGTGAATATCGCCCGAATGGCTTCACTGGCAGCGGGCTGGCCGGTGGAAGTTCCGGGCATCACTTTGGACCGCCGCTGCTGTTCGGGGCTTGATTCGGTTTGTTTCGGGGCGATGAAGATCCAGTGCGGACATGCAGACATCGTTGTTGCCGGCGGAATTGAGAATATGAGCCGCACGGAGTTTTACATTCCCGGAGAGTTTATAAAATGGGGGGTGGGCGGCAAGACCGATCCCAAATGGGGGTTCATGGCAAGAGGTCATGGAGCTCTGTCGATGTGGGGGATGCCATTTTTCGACCGCATTGCACGCGCAAGAGTCATGTCCCAGCCGATAGATCGTTTTGGCGAACTCAACTCAATGATGACTTGGGCGGAAACGGCTGCGCGCGAGGAAGGGATAACCCGTGAACAGGCCGACAAATGGAGCGTTCGCAGCCATCAGAGAGCATGCGCTGCGACTGAGTCAGGGAAATTCAAAGAAGAGATCGTTCCTATTGTCATAGCTCAAAAGAAGGGAAAGTCTCTGGTTATTGAAACCGATGAGCCGCCGCGAAGCGACACAGCCTTTGATCAGCTTTCAAAGCTCTCCACTGTCTATAAAGACGGTGTGTGCACGGCAGGCAATTCTTCAGTCGAAAGTGACGGCGCGGCAGTGGTTGTCCTTATGAGTGCATCCAAGGCAAAAGAGCTGGGAATCGAGCCGATGGCGACTCTGAAATCTTTCGCAGTCGCTGCCGCCGACCCTACTCTTACCTACCCCGCTGTGCCGGTATCGGTTAACAAAGCATTGAAAATAGCCGGCCTGACTATCGATCAGATGGACCTGATCGAGATCCAGGAAGCATTCGCCGTGCAGATGCTCGCAGACGCCAAGCTGTTGGGTCTTTCAGAGGAAGAATGTGAGCGGAAGCTCAATGTTAACGGGTCGGGGATTTCTCTCGGTCATCCCATTGGGGCTACCGGGACCATGAGAATGGTAAGTTTGCTCCACGAGATGAAAAGATCCAATGTGCGATATGGGCTGGAAACCATTTGTGGCGGGGGAGGCCACGGAATCGCGGCTGTTTTGGAAAGAGGCTGGTAATACTCGTAGAGTAGCTCACTCTCGACAAGGAGCGGCAGCGGTGAATTTATCGCGCCTCATCCAGTTTTAGTCATTAGTTGTTTGCTTCACTTTAACTAAGAACTCAAAACTTAAACTCGAGGTGCATAGGATGTATAAAATTGCCTACGAAGGAGACGAAATACTGATTAGATTCGAAAGAGATCTTGCGGATAGCGAGATGCTTTCCCAGTTTCTGAGTCATCTGAACTGCCAGTCCATTCTGCGAAAAAGTGATTTGAGTGAAGCGGCAAAGATGAGGTTGAAAGACTGTTTGAGTCACCTTCCCACGGGCGCTGCTTTACTCAGGGACCCTATTCTTAACAAGGGAACGGGGTTCCCCGAGGAAGAACGGGAAGCGCTGAGGCTTAGGGGACTGCTCCCACCTAAGGTCTTCACCATTAAGGAGCAGGTCTCTCGTGTGCTGGAAAATCTACGCAGGAAACCCAACGATCTCGAAAAATACATCTTTCTCATAGGTCTTCAGGATCGCAACAGGACGCTGTTCTACAGAGTGCTCATCGACAACATCGAGGAGTTGACGCCCATCGTCTACACGCCCACGGTGGGACAGGCCTGCATGGAATACGGCCACATCTTTCGAAGACCCCGCGGCATATTTATTACGGCAAAAGACAAAGGCCGAGTGGCCGATCTTTTGCGCAACTGGCCCAATAAGCAAATATCCATCATCGTCGTTACCGACGGCGAGAGAATTTTAGGGTTGGGAGACCTGGGGGCTGACGGCATGGGAATCCCCGTGGGTAAGCTCGCGCTTTACTCGGCCTGTGCCGGTATACGTCCATCTGCAAGCCTGCCGATTACTATCGATGTGGGAACCGAAAATGAGGAGCTGTTAAACGATCCTCTCTACATCGGCATCAAACAGCGGCGCCTTCGCGGTGAAGCTTATGACGAGCTGATCGAGGAATTCGTGATAGCGGTCCAGGAGGTCTTTCCGGGGGCATTGATTCAGTTCGAAGATTTCGCAAACAGGAATGCCTTCCGACTGTTGCACAAGTATCGCAATGAGATCTGCACCTTCAACGATGATATTCAGGGGACGGCATCGGTGACTCTGGCCGGCCTCTACTCTGCTCTTCGCATCAAGGGAGGGCGGCTAAAAGACCTTAAGCTCCTGTTCCTGGGAGCCGGGGAGGCAGGAATGGGCACCGCCCAACTCGCGGTGTCTGCGATGATGGATGAAGGGCTATCCCTCGAGGAGGCTCGGCGGCAGTGTTGGTTTATAGATTCCAAGGGGCTGGTGGTTAGCGGTCGGACCGATCTTACCGGCCATAAGCTCAACTATGCCCACGATCATGAGTTCGTTCCCGACCTTCTTGCCGCCGTCGAGTCGTTAAAGCCCCACGCCATTATTGGAGTTTCGGCCAAACCGCGCTTGTTTACTCAGCAGGTGCTGGAAGCCATGGCGCGCATCAACGAGCGTCCTATTGTTTTTTCTCTGTCGAATCCGACTGTCAAGGCGGAATGCACTGCCGAAGAAGCTTATCGATTTACTGAAGGCAGAGCTATTTTCGCCTGCGGAAGTCCTTTCCCTCCGGTTGAGACACATGGTAAAAGGTTCGTTCCTGCTCAGGGGAACAATGTCTACATTTTCCCCGGCGTTGGTTTGGGAGCGATATCATGCTGGTCGAGCCACGTTACAGATGAAATGTTTTTCCGGGCCGCGAAGACACTTTCCAAGCTGGTATCACAGGAAGACCTTGACCAGGGCCGCATTTACCCGCCTCTGTCAAAAATCAGAGAGGTTTCTCTGAAGATCGCAGAGGCCGTAGTCGAAGTTGCATACGAAAAAGGTCTTGCATCCAAACCAAAACCGGACAATATAGGTGAATATCTAAAATCTATAATGTATGAACCGGAGTATCAGGCATACATTTAGACCGGTGCTGAGATGGCATGAACTGAACGTTGAAAGAAATTGGCAGTGGTGCCCCAATGTTTGTCCAGTTCCGGTATTGAAGGAGGGGTGCAGGAGCGGGCCGTGCCCGCGATGAACTTTTTGTAGCGCAGTCGCAGTACGACTCACCGGTCGTGCAAATGCAAAGCTCAACCTCAAGCGAGAAGGAGGAAAAGCCGTGAATGTTGTAGTTCTATTGAAACAAACTCCAGATACTGAATCGGTGATTCGCATCGCGAGTGATGGCAAATCAGTCGCAACCGATGATCTCAAATGGATCATCAATCCCTATGACGAATTTGCCGTGGAAGCAGGCCTTCGTTTGAAGGAAAAGCATGGTGGAAGCGTCACAGTGGTAAGCTGGGGGCCTCAGCGTGTTGTTGAATCCCTCCGTACGGCAATGGCCATGGGTGCGGACGCCGCTGTTCTCATCGACGATCCTGCCCTGGAGGGAAGCGACAATCTTGCGGTGGCCAAGGCCCTTGCTGCGGCCGTCCAGGAACTCAAACCCGACATCGTCTTGTGTGGCACCCGCGCCGTCGACTACGACGATGCGCAACGCGGCCCCATGGTAGCGGAATTCCTGGGGTGGCCTCATCTGGCGTTTGCCGTAGCGATCGATTCAACTGAAAGCAGCGTAACGATCGACCGTCCTATCGAGGGAGGTAAAGTCGTCCTTGAGGCGAGCCTGCCGGCCTTGGTCACCTTTGGCGGCTCGCATGCTGTCTGGAACCCGAGATACGCCTCTTTGCCCGGAATCATGAAAGCGAAGAAAAAACCCCTGGCCATGAAGACGCTCGCAGACCTGGGGCTCGACGGTTCGCAATTTGGAGCAGGAGCTGCACGGATCCGTGTCACTTCCCTTGAAATGCCGCCGCAAAGAGTGGCGGGAAGGATCATAGACGGTGGTTTGGACACGGCCGGCAAAGCAGTGGAACTCGTCCGATCGTTGCATGATGAAGCTAAAGTGATCTGAGCGAAGGAGAGCTAAAATGGCAAAAAGTGTGTGTGTCATTGCCGAATTTCGTCAAGGCGGTTTCCGCCGCGTGAGTTATGAGGTGGCCAGTGCGGGGAGAAGGCTCGCAGATGCTCTGGACGCCAATGTATGCGCCATAGCCGTGGGGTCTGGAGTTTCAGGCAGTGCTGCCGATTTGGGCCGTTACGCAGTCGATAAAGTTTATGTGGCTGATGACCCGGCGCTGGAAAAGTATGTGGCCGAGACGTATGTGCCGGTGGTTGCCGATATCGTTGCGAAATGCGATCCCGCGGCGATCATCATTCCATCCTCTGTCGATGGAAAGGACCTGGCATCACGCCTGGCCGCACGGCTGCAGGCCGGCTTAGCCCAGGATTGCACCGAAATCGCCTGCGAAGGCGGTTCGATAAAGGCGAAGAGGCCGGTGTTTGCCGGCAAGTGCTTCGCATGGTGTGAATGGGCGGGAGGGGCTGTGCCTATAATCTCCTGCCGTCCGAACGTAATGGAATGCCTTGCTCCCGATGACGGGAAGAAGGCCGAGGTGGAGAAAGTGGCCGTTTCCCTTCCCCAGGCCCGGACGACAGTGAAGTCCATGGATATGGATACTTCGGGCAAAAAGGAACTGACCGAGGCTGACATCATCATCTCGGGCGGACGCGGCATGAAAGCACCGGAAAACTATACCATCCTTGAAGACCTGGCGAAAATCATCGGCGCCGCCGTAGGAGCTTCGCGCGCCGCTGTTGATGCCGGATGGCGTCCTCACGCGGATCAGGTTGGGCAGACGGGCAAGGTGGTGAATCCAAATCTGTATATAGCTGTGGGTATTTCGGGCGCCATCCAGCATCTTGCCGGCATGGGATCGTCCAAGTTTATCGTGGCAGTGAATAAGGACCCGGAAGCTCCTATTTTTACCAAGGCCGACTTTGGAATCGTTGAGGACCTTTTCAACTTCGTTCCTGCTTTTACGGAAGAAGTGCGTAAATTGAAGAGTTCCTGTTCCTAGGGAATACTTCGAGGTCATCGAGTTCTTACCGGACAAAGTGATACGAGGGTGGGCATAAATTCTATTACGTGCCCACCCTTTCTTTTCGTGCGCCGAAGCGCTTCTCTGTTCTTCTGCAGTGGCAGTCCCGTCGAAGAATCCCGGATTTTACAGGTTCTATTCCCCTTTACCCTTTGCTTCCCCATTCCCTTGATTTCTATCCTCTCATCTTGTATAGATAGTATACAAACAGCTCGTTAACGCTGCGAGGCTCAAAATGTTGCAAAATGTTCCATATCTTGTCCTGGATACGCTATCTGATGCCATAGTCGTTTTCGATAGAAGTTGTCAGATCGTTTATTCCAACGAAGTATTCAAGTCGTTGGAGTATCGGTTGTCAGATCCCGCCAAGCAGGAAGCTCACTCGCGGTTGTGGAACCTGGTTTGCGGTCTGCGGCAAACGGGAGAAAGATTTGCACAAAAACAAGAGTTTATCTGCTTTGGCGGGAAAACCTTTGATGTTTTCGTTCATTCTCTGAAAGGGCTGGGGCGGGCTCGAAACCTTTGGCTGGTTATAGTGAAGCTGTGTAACGGGGAGTATGCCTTTGATCTCTCCACGCCCACGGAAACATTGATTTCTTCCGAAGCTCTGACGCCCGAGTTTAGTGAAATGAAGGGAGACGAGCCGGTATTCAAGAAGGCGTTGATTAACGCTCAAAAAGCGGCCAAAACCGATTTCCCCGTGCTCATAATCGGTGAGAGCGGGACGGGCAAGGAGATCCTCGCGCGCACGATTCACAGGGCAAGTCGCCGGAGCGGGAAGAGCTTTGTGGATATAAATTGTGCGGCTATTCCCGAGAGTCTGATTGAAAGCGAGTTATTCGGATACGAGAAGGGCGCCTTTACGGGAGCCGACCCTAAAGGGAGACGCGGTCTCTTTGAAGAAGCCCATGGAGGAAGCATATTCCTGGACGAAATCGGGGACGCGTCTCCGCAGATTCAGTCGAAGGTCCTGCGCGTCCTGGAGGAAGGCTATTTTAAAAGAGTCGGAGGCAACCACAATATAAAGGTCGATGTGCGTCATATTTCAGCAACCAACAGGGATTTGACTGCATCGATACAGGACGGAAGATTCCGGGGAGATCTTTTGTACCGGTTGAATACGATAACCATCAAACTGCCTCCCTTGCGTATGAGGCCAAACGACATTCCCCTGCTCATCGAACATTTTGTGAAGGACTACTCCAAACGCGAACGAAAGCGAATCTCATTTTCCGCAGACTGTCTCGATCTCATGGAATCTTACTCCTGGCCCGGAAATGTTCGCGAACTCAAAGGAGTTGTAGACTACGCTATCACTATGGCCGCCGGCTCTCTGATCACGTCGGATTGCCTGCCCAGTTTCCTGCTGACACAGAAGGAGCTGAAACAACGCAACGATACCGGACTTCCGCCTGCTTCGGTGAATATTGAAAACTATAGTGCTCTTCCTGTTGCCGTTCAAAATCTTGAAAGAGAGATGATCAAACAGGTTCTCGCGAGGTCCGCCAACAAGTCTGAAGCCATCAGGGCGCTTGGCATCAGCCGTCGAACCTTTTATATCAAAATTAAACAATACGGTTTGGAATAGCCCCTTTTGACGTGACTCATCCCGGTCCGCAAGGAAGGGAAATGCCCTGATGCTTTGCATTTAGCGAAAAACTTCTTCTTTTTCGAGAACCTCAAGCTCCTCGGAGGTCATGCCCAGCAAGCCTTGAAAGATCTCTTCGTTATGTTCGCCCATCAAAGGCGCGTGCCGCCGAATGCCTCCGGGGGTCTCAGACATCCTCCACGGAGGGGCCAGGACCCAATTCGGTCCCAAAACCGGGTGCACCACTTGCCGATATATTTCACGTTCCCTGATGTGAGGGTCGCTGAACAAGGCCTTGGCTGACAAAGACGGTGTTGCAGCCACGCCAACCCTTTGCAGGAGTTCCATGACCTGATAGTAGTCCTGTTTCCTGGTCCAGGACGTGATGATTTCATCCAATTCAACCTGATTCCGCAAGCGGGCTTCCCGTTCGGCGAACCGGGAGTCGTTCACCAGTTCAGGCCGGTTCATCGCAAGGCACAGCGACTGCCATTCTTCGTCGCATGCCACAGCGATGCTGATCCAGTTGTCATCGCCGGCACATCGGTAGCAGTCGTGGGGGGCCATGGCATCATCCCTGTTTCCCCGCCGTGTTCGCACTCTATTGTTTAGAAGATAGTCCATGAGCGCCTCGCCGTTAAGCACGGCGATGGCTTCCTGAGAGGCTAGATCGAGATACTGTCCCTTGCCGGTCCGCTGATGATAGACCAACGCCGCCATGATGGCCCCGGCGGCCGTGGTTGCACTCCGCAAATCTATAACGCCCAGAATAGCGGTTGGCGGACGATCCTCGTATCCGGTGTTCAGCGAAACACCACCCAGGCCGGCAAAAGTTGGCGCATACCCGACATATTCCCTTTCGGGACCGCATTGCCCACAGGAGGAAGATGAAAGGTAAATGATATCGGGTTTGACCTGTCGCACGGCTTCGTAGTGCAAGCCCAGCCTTTCCATAACACCTGGTCTCATATTTTCCATCACGACGTCGCTTTTAGCGGCCAGGGCTTTAGCAATCTCGACTGCTTTCGGTTTTTTCAGATTAAGGGTCACACTTTTCTTATTGAGATTGAGGTTATTAAATACGTCGGATTCGTCCGGATTGGTGAAAGTACGGCCTGTCGAAAAAGACCTGGACCTGGTATGGTCCAGCCAGGTTCTGGTTTCGACCTTGATGACTTCCATGCCCAACAGGGCCAGGAGGCAGCTTGCATAAGGTCCTGCCCAGGCAGATGTAAATTCGGTCAGTCTGAGCCCCTTCAAAGGTGCGCTGTTTTCGCCGTCCATCTCAAATTACCCCTTCTTCTTTTAATTGCGCGAGTTCTTGCGCTTTATAACCGAGGCCGCCGTAGATCTCTTCATTGTGTTCACCCAGGAGGGGGGCCGAACGCTCGAGGCACCACGGGCTTTCCGAGAAACGGCATGCAGAGGTGGGAAACAGGGTCCGGCCGATAACCTGGTGCTCGATTTCCTGGAAAAAGTCCCTGGCCGCGAACTGCTCGGAATTGACCTGATCCCTGGGAGAAAACAGCGGCGCCACGGGGCAGCCCAGCGCCTGTCCTTTGCGGAAGATCTCCTCCTGGGTGTGTTCCATCATCCACTCGACCAGGTGTGCGTTGATCTCCGGCACTCGCTGCCTGAGTTCCTCTTCATTGCTGACCCACGCCTCTTTGGACCAGTCGGGATTTCCGATCAGCTCCAGCAAAGCCTTCCTTTGATGTTTCTGAGGCGTAATAACAACAACATATCCGTCCTTACAGGGCAGAACACCTCCGGGCATGCGAATGGGCCCTCCGGCCCTGGACATGTACACGCCGCCGTTGGCATAAGTGACGCTTTCGACACGCTGCATGGAGAGGAGCGCCTCCATCTTGGATATCTCGATGAACTGGCCCCGCCCCGTAAGGCCCTTCGATAAAATCGCTGCCAGGATCGGAATCGTGGCTACCAGGGCCACATCGTATTCAGCAGCATGATCGCCGATCCTGATAGGCGGACGCTCGGGGTCCGTGGAGAGATAGGGCAGCAGATAGCCTTGTCCGCCAATGTGGGTCGTATTGAGCGGGTAGGCCTTGTAATCCTTGTAAGGTCCAGTTCGGCCAAACGGCGTAATGGAGGCAACGATAAGGCCGGGGTTAATCTTTCTCAGGTCATCATAACCCAAACCTAAGCCTGCCATGTACCTTGGGGGGCGATCTTCAATCAGCACGTCGGCATTCTCGATGAGTTTTTCAAAAATATCTTTTCCCCTGATCTTAGCCGGATCCAGAGTCAATCCCCGTTTGTTGGTGTTAAGATAGAGGAAAAAGCCCGATTTTTCCGGATTAGGATCATCCCCTGCAAACGGCCCCATATATCGAGCTTCGTCACCAACGCGGGGTGGTTCGATCTTGACGACCTGAGCCCCCCAATCGGCCATTATCTTAGCGCAGTATGGGCCGCTGACGCGCGAGCAGTATTCGATCACCCGGACGCCTTCCAGAAGCCGGTCGCTTGCAGACTGACTAGTATGAGAAGCCTCGGTAGCCTTCTTTTTTTCCGTAAAAGTATTCATTGCTTTAACCTCTCATTTCCGGGAAAGAATCTCCCGTCCTCATTCTTTCGGAATCACAGGGTCCGTGCTCCTTAACCATGATTGTCAAGCCAGGACCGGATATTTCTGATCCCACCGAATTCTCAAATTTTGGGAAAACCATATTATAGCATGCGGCGGTTCTATAGGCGCATGAAGATGGCGCGTGTGCGATAGTCGAGGGAGAGATGGGGCGATAGCGCAGGCGAGTGACTCTCTGCTCTCGCATGCGGCAGGGGCAAGCAGGAAATGATCTCCGCCGGATACTCAATGAGGACCCGGAGCCGGCCTTGGTGAACGATCTCATCAACTTGGAGAACCCGCTGAATCGCCTCATGAAATGGGAATTAAGTCGAGCTCGTTACAAATCTAGTATCCAATCGGCGGATTCACTTAATTGTCTTCAGCACAGAGTCAGGACAAACGGCCAGTGTTCCGTTAATGCATCAGGTCCTTTATATAGCGAGAAGCCGAGCGAAAGCAAGAAGGCTTTCTTGATCGTGCCGCGGTATTTTCAGCAGCATCTAATATCGAAGACCCGCTTTACAGGTATCGTTCGATTCATTCCGAGCTGGCTTTTCAACGGATTAAGGGTTTAAGTGAAATTCCCAGTGATTCACCGAGGACCTCCAATTCCTCCATTGTGGCCGGTGCCAGAGGAATGCCATTTTTCAGCCGGTCGGCCTCTGTTCTCAATTCCGGTTCGCCGGGGATCAGGATTTCCTCACAATTCCCGGCTTTGGCGCTTTCTTTGATGTTCCTGATATAACGGTCCATCTCTTTTTTGAATTCATCCCTTCCGAGGAAACAATCCGGATCGACGGCCAGGCATGAATGACACGTTCCTTGAACACCGGTTTCATCCTCTTCATAAAGACTCTTGATCCGCGAGGTCCATTTGCCGCCGCTGAGCACCGAGGTCAGCATTTCATGAACCAGGACCATGCCGTAGCCCTTATGGCCCCCGACCGGCATCAGGGAGCCTCCTCCTTCGTAGCCCTCAAATGGGTCCTCGGTGGGCAATCCTTCTTTGTCGACAGCCCAGCCCAGGGGAATTTTTTCCCCCCTCTTGTGTGCCAGGACGAGTTTGCCGGAGGAGACAACACCCAGTGAAAAATCCAGGACCACCGGAGGGTATTTGTCCGCAGGGATTGCATATGCCATGGGGTTATTGCCGATGATTCGCTGTCTGCCTCCCCACGGGAACATCATGGGGGCGGTGTTGGAAACAATGTAGCCGACAAAATCTTTATCCAGGGCCATCATGGGAAAGAGGCCCGCCACACCGAAATGGCCGCTGTCTTTTACCGAGACCCAGCCAATACCATGTTGTTCGGCCTTACTAATGGCCTTTTCCATAGCCCTGTAAGCGACAATATGGCCCATCGACCCGTGGGCTTCCAGAAACGCCGTCGGGCCTTTATCTTTTATGGTTGTCAGTTGGCATTCTTTGCGTACATATCCTTTTTGCAGCCGCCGGATATAAATAGGGAGACGTGTGACCCCGTGGGTTTCGACGCCCCTTAAGTCCGATCTTGCCAGGAGGCGGGCAACTATCTCAGCCTCGGCAGCGGGAACCCCTGCCTTCGTGTAAGCCTCGCAGCAGAAGGCCTTGAGATCGTCGAAAGAAACCCTGGGATTAGCATCGGTGCGCATAACATGCCTTTCATTCAAAGATTTTTGAGGAATTGTCTCTCGTTTTCTCCCGGTATCCCTTCAACTGGAAGCCGCTCCTGCGGCGGAGCCTGCTGAGGCCGCGCTGCTATTCTGCAAGAGGGGTGCGGATATCTCTTCCTTATCTTCAATTCCCTGGAATCGGGAAACGAGCAGGGTTGAAGCTATGATGTACTGAATCTTGCCGTAAACGATAGCGGGCAAGGCTGTAAGCGGATTGAAGTGCCTCAGAGCGATGAGCATGGCCATGGCCGCGTTTCCTACACCCATCTCGAAACAGGTCGCCTTGCGCTGTGCATAATTGAAACCGAAAAATTTGGGCAGGAAATATCCCAGCGAAAGTATCGCCACCGCTTGCACCAGGCATATGACAACGAGGTAAAGCAGTATGGAGATTTGTTGAAGCAATGTGCTGGTTCCCTTGGACATGGTGCCCATAATTATGAAAGTGAGGCATATGATCGCGAGTGGACCGAATGCAGGCTTCATTCTGCTTGTAGACTTCGGAAAAACGGACCCCAGAATCGTGCCCGCGACGACAGGGGCAACCACCATGTACAGGAGGTCATGAAAGATCGCCGTCGCATTGAGGCCGGCAATGCTTCCAGCCAGCCACAAAATCAGAAACGGTTGTATGAAAGGGGCCAGCATAGTGTTGATCGCGGTGGAAGAAACGGACAGGACCAGATCTCCCTTGCCGATCAAGGTAAGCGCATTTGATCCCCCTCCGGTCGGTGTAGTGCCTACGACGATAATTCCGACGGCCAAAGCGTTCCCGGTGGGACCCGGAAATAACCGGATCAACACCAAAGAAAGCAGGAAAGCAATCAATGGCGTACAGGTCCATTTCAGTAATACCGCGATCCCCACCACCCTCGGCCTTCGTACGATTCGAATCCATTCTTGAAGATCGATAGCCAGGCCCATGGTAAACATGATGACCATGAGGAGATAAGGCCCGAGAGGGGGAACTATGCTTTTCTCGACAGAAGGATAGAACAGATAACCGAAGACGATTCCCATGGTTAGAAAAAGCGAGGACTCGGAGGAAACGAAATTCCCCATCCGCACAGGGAAAGAAAGCGTCGCTGGCCATCCAACATAAGCGAAATAACGCAGGAATAATCCGATTGCCCAGAGCACGATCAGGGACGCGCTCACTACAGGTACGGCGCTCAGTGGCATGCCGACGAAATTAGAGGCTGCGAACGGAATGATAAAACCTAGCGTAAGGCAAGCGTTGGACATGTATTTGAGTTTTCTGGTTTCCATGGCCATCACTCGATCTGGGACAGAGGACTGAGTTCTTATTCGATACCCGCCAGCCGCTTTGCGCACCGCTTTTTGTAATCGGTATCCGATTCTCTAAGCAGGGTGAGGCGGTGAGCCGCGGGTGAACCTCCTCCATGAATATCTGAGATAGTGTCTGCGCTTTCCATCGCCATTTTTTCTACCAGTCGCAACATCTTGATCCTGTTTTCCACAGGAATTCCTACGGCCCCTTTCAGGTACTTTTTGAGCAACCGGCCGATCTGCGGGCTATCAAAATCCCGTTCGGACGGCAAATCGGCGACAAACCCGCCGCTCACATCAATGAGGAGGCGTATCACCTCGCTCATTTCCTTACCTTCATGGATCTTTGACGCGTTGGCCAGGATCGGGTCTATGAAAAACGTCCCCGACGGTTCCTTCCTGCCCTCGTACGAAGCGGCCAGACTGCAGCCATAGAGCGTTTCGGCAGTGTGGATCATTTCGATTATTTTCTCTTTATGATGTGTGACCTTTGCTGTTCCGTTGTAATCCATCATCAGCAGGGCAGCCCCGGTCATGGCGTCTATCTTTCCTGATTTACAGCCGCCATGGGATTGACGGTGAAACGCGGAGAACCGGCTCACCATTTCCGCTGCGAATTCGACCTCCCTGCACATGAACACCCTCTCCCATGGCACGAATACCTCGTCAAAGATGAGCGTTGGACAGTACTTGCTGTACCGGACATTCCCGCAATCAACCCCCTCGATTTCACGAGTATCCAGGGAATTTCTTCCGACCACGTGAATAAGTCCCTTCGTATCGCAGGGAACTGCAAAAGCCAGGGCGTAATCCTCGTCGCCTTTCTGCATGGCTCGAGTGGGAAGCACAATGATCTCGTGGGCGCTCAAGGAGCCCGTCTGATGAACCTTGGCCCCCCTTACGACGATCCCTTCTTTTGTCTGGTCCACCAGTCGAAGGTACATGTCCTTATCGTCCTGCTCACGAGGGCCCATGCTGCGGTCGCCTTTTACGTCCGTGACGCTTGCATTACCGGTAAGATCGTTTTCCTGCATATATTTGAGGAATTCTGTAAAACGATCGTAGTAATGTGTGGAATATTTCCGGTCGATATCGTAAGTGACTATAGAGAGTGTGCACAAGCAATCGAGGCCGGTGCACCTCTGGTGACACGTTCCTACATAGCCTCCGAGCAGCCGGTTGATCTTGACTCTTTTCACCAGGTCTTCGATGGAGTGAGGCGTCAGGGTGAATCTGTTGATCCGATTTCCCGTGAGCGGCGAAATCGCCGAGAAAAGTTCCTGGTATTTTTGCTCACCGGCCAATTCATAGGTAGCGCCTGTCGCGTTGATGCCCGCCCGTATTCGGGGGTTGTTCACAGGGTTTTCTACCTTCTCTCCGAACATGTAAACGGTCGGCTTTAGCTTCCTCAGGCTTTCAACGTATTGTTCGAAAGTCTTCAACGAACACCCCCCCAGTTTAATTAGGAAATAGGAATTAGTAATACAGGAATTAGGAATTAGGAATGGATGAGTTCCTGATCCCGCGCTTCGCGGGACTAACTCCTAATTGCCTTCACGGAGTCCTCTTCGAAACGCCGCGATGTTCAGCCCCCTGGCTTTCGGAGGAACAGCAGCTTCAATTGCCTTTTCCATGGAAGCTACCGAGACAACCGGACTTTCCTTTATCAGCGCTCCCAAAACTATGAGATTAGCTACAATCGGATCGCCCATTTCCTTTTCGGCAATACTCGTCGCGGGAACGCGAAGGACTTTGTAGTCGCCCGCCGCAGGTCCTTGAGTCCTATCCGAATCAACGATCACCAGACCTCCCGACTTTACCAGGTCGATGTCGCGAGGAAGTGCCTCCTGGGCTAAAGCCACCAGGATATCCGCCTTTCTGACCTGAGGATCGGAGATCGGTCCATTTGAAATAATCACCTCAGTCCTTGCTGCACCGCCCCGCAGTTCGGAACTGTAGGACTGAGTCTGGACAGCTTTCCTTTCCTCAAAGACCGCAGCGGCAGTCCCGAGCAGTATCCCCGACAGAACCACACCCTGGCCTCCGACACCGCCTACGATAATTTCGGTACGCTTCACGAAAGTCTCCAGCTTCAACAAGACCTGGACATGGCTTTGGTCCTTATCTTTTCTATCTCTTCGACCATCTCGGGCTTTTCGATATCGACGAGTTCTCCCACGACAATCCTCTCTTGCAAGCGCTCTTCGGTCATCCCGGCGGTCTTTTCAACCCGGATTGACCTCTTCCGGTAGTCCTGCATCATGTGAACAGATCCGTTCATGCCGGATTTACGACCGAATTGCACCGGGCACTGGGAATGGACCTCAATAAAGGAAAAGCCTTTCTTCCGGATTGCCTTCTTGATCGATCTGGTCATCTCTCTGGGATGCACGGTGGTCCAACGGGCCACAAAGGAGGCGCCCGCAGCGATGACGAGGCGTGAAATATCGAAGGAGTTCTCAAAACTCCCATATGGCGTCGTGGTGGTTTTCACTCCTGCCGGCGTCGTGGGCCCGGCCTGGCCTCCGGTCATACCGTATATCCTGTTGTTGATGCAGATTACGGTCATGTCTACGTTGCGCCGCGCGTTGTGAATAAGATGATTTCCCCCGATGGCCGCAAGGTCGCCGTCTCCGCTCACGACCATGACATTCTTTTCAGGCAGGCCCATCTTGATGCCCAGCGCATATGCAATAGGCCTCCCGTGAATGGAGTGAAGCACGTCGGCATTGAAGAACGGGCTCGGTATCCAAGCCGCGCAGCCGATTCCTGAAACGAAAACGAAGTCGTCGATGTCCATTGCAAGTTCATCTATGGCCCGCAGGATGCTCTGTGTCACGATGCCGTTGCCGCAGCCCGGGCAGTTGGTGCTGGACGTGACCGAAGGCCGGACAAACCTGCGAAGGGGATGGACAATCTCCGTCATTGAACGACCTCCCTGATCCTGCGAACGATCTCTTCAGGGGCGTGTATCTGCCCAACCAGCCGGGGAGCGAGAAAAGACACATCGGCAAATCGAGCCGCAGCGGCTTTGACATACGGATACATTTGGCCAAGGTTGTTTTCCAGGACTATTATGTGCTTCGCCTTCCGGGCCATCTTCTCAATTTCATGGTCCGGGAACGGCCATACGGTGGCCAGCCGTAAGGTCCCGGCGGGAAGGCCGGCCTGCCTCGCATCGTCGGCTGCCGCGGCTGCGGCGCGAGCCACGGGGCCATAGGAAACCAGGACGACATCTCCTTTCGTATAGTTGCCATCCACAATCGTAATCTCGTCTTTGTGTTTGAGAATCTTGTTGCTCAGCCGCTTCACGAACGTGTCGAGCGCGGACAGGTCTATGAGGTTTCGTTTTCCGGCCTCGTCGTGACAGGAACTGGTCACGTGAGCCTTAAAACCCCTGCCGAAAATGGGCATCGGGGCAATGTCCTCATCAAGAAAACCTTTTATGCTCTGCGGGTCTGCGTCATGCGGCGGGAGCTTTCTGTAAAGCCTTTCAATCGTTTTCGCCTCGGGTATCGTCACTTCTTCACGCATGTGACCGACAAAGGCGTCGGAGAGAACAAAGACCGGCGTCCGGTATTTTTCGGCATAATTAAAGGCCGTAATGGTGTAATCAAACATTTCCTGAGGCGAAGAAGGACAAAGGGCGATGATCTCGTAGTCGCCGTGGGAACCGTGCTTTGCCTGAACCATGTCCCCCTGAACTCCCACAGTGGGCATGCCTGTGGTAGGGGCCCCGCGCTGAACATTCACGATGACGCATGGCGTCTCCACTCCCACGGCAAAACCGATATTTTCCGACATGAGGCTGATACCGGGTCCGGAAGTGACCGTCATCACTTTCTTTCCCGTCCAGGAGGCACCGATAACAGCCGCAATCGAACTTATCTCATCTTCCATCTGGAGAAAGGCGCCGCCAACTTGAGGAAGTCTTGCGGCCAAACGATTCGCGATCTCGGTGGCGGGTGTTATGGGGTATCCGGCGGCAAATTCGCAGCCTGCTGCCAGTGCGCCTTCCGCGCAGGCTTCATTGCCCATCATGAAATACCGCCCAGCTCTAACTCTTCCCGAAGTCATTTCTTCACACGTCTTTTCCGCGCCCTGCCGGCAACTGCTATGGCCATGTCGGGGCAGAAGATCATGCAATTCTCACACGAGGTGCATGACTCCTGCTCGGTCGTTTCGGGAGGCCGATAGCCTTTATGATTCAGCGCCATCGAAGGTTTGAAAAGCTTTTTGGGGCAGACGTGCCGGCATATGCCGCATTCCTCGATGCCCTTACAGAGCTCCGGAAATATCCTCACCTTCGAACCTGGATTTTGCACCCGAGCACCCATTTCCCGTTTGCGCCTTAAATAATTGCACCCGCGTATTGGTTGGGGAGCATGACGCGGTGGTGAAACCGGCCAGCTATGCACTGCATATCCCATACAAAATCGCATTCAAACGCAACTGTATTGCCTACGTTGAGCGCGGTGGCGAAGCTGGCCCGCGACGCTCTCATTGCACCTCCTACATATCTCAGGCGGTCTTTAAGGTCCTCTTACCGGTAACGCCTTTTAGTTGAGCCACATAGCTGTTCTTGGAAAAGAGCAGATGATCTGTCACAAGCTTTTCAAAGACCTCGGCATCGCGACGCTCAAGTGCAGCGATCATGGCCCTGTGCTCAAGGATTGACTGCTCAATTCTGTTCGGCAAAGACCAGGCGTTGAATTTCACCATGTGGACCTTGGTGCCGAGATAATCGATCATCTCATTGAGATGCCTGTTTCCGGAGGCATGGAACAGCGCCCTGTGAAACTCATTGTCCTTCTCGATCATCTTGTCCGTTCTTTTGGACAGGTACTTTTCCAATTCGTTGGAGAGTTTTTTTACCCGTTGGATTTCCATGCGTGTGATATTCTCGACCACGAGCCGGGAGGCGATCGCCTCGAGTTTTTGACGCAGGAAATAAATTTCTTCCACCTCCTCTGCTGTAAGGTCCACGACTATGGCCCCACGGTAAGGGGTGGTCTTCACCAGGCCTTTTGCTTCCAACATTTTCAGGGCTTCCCTGATTATGGTGCGACTGACGTTAAAGTAGGCCAGCAAGTCTCGTTCGACCAGGCGCTCCCGGGGCTTAAAGTAGCCTGAAAGGATTGCATTTTCTAATTTTCGAAACACAAGAGCCGAACTTACGCTGGTCGTTGAGACCTCGGCCCCTTTATTATTTGCGTCCATCGTTAAGGCTCCCTTTGTTTCAAATCTTCTTTTACGAACCTGCCATTGCTGCTCGCTGGGTGCAATGAAAACTGTGCCAGCGACAGCCGTGGAGCGGCAGTTTGGTATATGATATGGTATACCATTGGAAAAAGTCAGTCAAACGTTTTCTTCGCAGCTCTGCGGTCGACATGCACAACGGTTTACCGCACAACAGGCAAAGAATCGAGCCGGACACACCGTGAAAAGCTGCGGAGGCGCTAATGATTTCGTTCAAGCTCAAGGCGGGATAGAAATGATTCATATGTGGTGACTGGAGCTGATTAGAAGGTGAAAACCTCGGGTTGCGGACCGGGGGCTTTTGGCCTCCCATTTTAGTGGTTTTTGATGGGAAGGAGCGGAAATATCGAAATTTCCTTATCAAAGCAAATGCCGAGGATATCCTCGGCAACAGTCGACTGACTTCGTGTTCAGCTATTGAGAAAAGTTTGAGGCAAAAGTGCCGAAGGCCGGACTCGAACCGGCACGGGTCTCCCCACCACCCCCTCAAGATGGCGTGTCTACCAAGTTCCACCACTTCGGCAGTATCGGCTATTATAGAGAAGCGGTATCGCTTTGGCAACACCTTGTTGACCTCACGCGTTGTCGAGATGTAAAGAGAATATAGCGGCCATGCTGCGGGTCCCGCTTCTGTTTAAGTTGATATTCTGCTGTTTTGGCCCTATATTTTATTGGTTATAGTGAACCATAAAAAGAAAGATGGAGCCGAATGTCGAACTTCGATTACTATGAAACTCTTAGCGTCTCGGCGGACGCATCGGTTGAAGAGATTAAGAAAGCATACCGCAAACTGGCACTGGAGACCCACCCGGATAGAAATCCAGGTGACCTCGGGGCTGAAGAGCGCTTCAAAAAAATCAACGAAGCATACGGTGTGCTGTCCGACTCAGCCAAACGATCCCAGTATGACCAGTACCGCCGCGTTGGGTATCAGCCCGGCAGGCCCCAGGGAGGCGGTTTCGGTTATTCTCAGGATGAAATATTCAGGGATTTTTTCGCTAGCGGGCACGCCCAGGATATTTTTCAGGAAATGGAAAAAGAGTTCGCCCGTATGGGAATGAGGTTCGATCAGGCGTATATCAACAACCTCTTTTTCGGTGGAAGAAATATTTTCTTCCAGGGCTTAGTTTTCGGTCCCGGGAGAATTCGGGTGGTCCGCTATGGCAGACCGCCCGGCCGGCCGCGGCGCGCACCCGCAGGCCCTGCGGCCGATCTGGCTATGGATGCCCTCAAGCCGGGCAAGTTGCTTCAGTCGGGATTTTCTTTGCTTGGAAAAGCAGGGAAAAAAGCCGGCGGATATCTTTTGAAGAAGGTTTTCGGCGTCCAGCCCAACTCCGCGCAGACAGAGAGGTTGGCAGGGAGAACTCTTGAACAGGACCTCACATACAACCTTCGGATTACTCGTGGACAGGCTCAGTTTGGCGATATCGTGCAAATCAAGCTGCCACACTATGGAAACGGCAAGTTGATCTCGGTGCGCATTCCCCCGGGTGTAAGAACAGGGACCAGGCTGCGGCTCAAAGACATGGGTTACTCTTCTCCCGGCGGTGAGATTCGCAAAGGTGACGTGTACCTCGTTTTGCAAATCGCCTGAACCGCATTGCCATTTTATAAAATCCCGCTTCCCAACTGATCTGCATTTCAGAAATTGACTTTTCGAGAGGACAAAGCATGAAAAGTATAAAAATTAAAGGAATGTCCTGCCATCATTGCGTAAAGACAGTAAGGCAGACCCTGGAGGAAATCGACGGAATAGCCAACGTATCCGTGGACCTTTCGACCGGGGAGGCTACTTTCGAGGAGGTTCGCCCCGTGGACGCCGATCTCATCAGGGAAAAAATCAGGAAAGCAGGGTATGAACTTGGCTAAGCAGGCTCTCGAACTGGGCAACGACGCGCAGTTGGATGAGCCATTAGAAAAGGACCGCAGGAAGACTGCGGTTATTATAGGGGGTATGACCTGCGCGGCGTGTGTCAGGCGAGTGGAAAACGCACTCAACTCAGTTCCCGGCGTGGAGAACGCAACGGTAAATCTTGCCACATCGAGGGCGACCATAGACTATTCTCCCCTGCTTGCGGATTGGTCGACGCTAAGGGGTGCGATCGAGAAAGCCGGTTATGAATACCTGGGCGTTTACCAGGAAGAGGCCGCCGATCCGGCTGATGCGGCGCGGCTGAGAGAGATTGCCGAGTTAAAACGCAAAGTAGCTGCCGGAGCAGTGCTTAGCGTGCTGATAATGGCGGGCACCATGCAGCATTTTTTCCCGGTTCTGCGCGCCGTTCCCCGCCGGACGATGCTCTATTTTCTTCTGGTTCTTACTGCGCCGGTGGTTTTCCGGGTTGGAGACCGGTTCGTCACAGGGGCGCTGAAGGCAATTCGCCAGAAAACGGCGGACATGAACACCCTGGTAGCCGTCGGCTCTTTGTCTTCTTATATATATTCAGCCCTTGCAACTATTTTTCCCGACTTTTTTTCGGTTTCCGGCCATGAGACACCTGTCTATTTTGACGGCGCGGCCATGATAGTGACCCTTGTGCTGCTGGGCAGGCTTCTTGAGCTAAAGGCCAGGGGCAGGACTTCGGAAGCGATAAAGAAGCTGATGAAGTTAACGCCGAAAACGGCGCGCGTGGTTCGAGAGGGCGCCGAGATGGACATTCCGGTCGAGGAAGTGCTGCGTGGAGATGACATCGTTATTCGACCGGGGGACCGGATACCAACCGACGGAAACGTCCTGTCGGGGGCGTCTTCCGTAAATGAATCCATGCTCACGGGCGAGAGCATGCCGGTTTCAAAGAAGCCGGCCGACGATGTATTTGCCGGGACCATCAACCAGAGTGGAAGTTTTGTTTTCAAAGCCACCAGGGTAGGGGCTGAAACCGCCCTTGCACGGATCATTCGACTGGTCGAGGAAGCTCAGGGATCCAAAGCCCCCATACAGAATTTTGCCGATAAAGTTGCGTCTATCTTCGTCCCGACGGTTATCGCGATCGCGGTGTGTACATTCGCTATCTGGTATTTTGCCGTGCCCGGCCATGTCCTTTCCCGCGCCCTTCTCAATTTCGTGTCGGTGTTGATAATATCGTGTCCGTGCGCAATGGGGCTGGCAACGCCAACGGCGGTAATGGTAGGCACCGGTCTCGGGGCCGAAAACGGGATACTCATCAAAGGAGGCGAAAGCCTCGAGCGTGCGCATCGCCTGAACGCCGTGGTGTTTGACAAAACCGGTACACTAACCGGGGGAGAACCTGAAGTTACAGATATTGTCACAACCGGAGAGTTTTCCGAGGCCGATCTTCTGAACATGGCCGCCTCTGTGGAGAGTTTGTCCGAGCATCCCCTGGCGAAGGCGATATTGAAGGCGGCGATCGACAGAAAAGCTGTCCGGGAGAAGAGCTCCGACGCCGTCCTCGATTTCGAATCCGTCTCGGGATTAGGCTCTCGCGCCAGAGTGGGTGACAGCAAAATCACGATCGGCAGCAGAAGATTTATCGAATCCGAGGGGGCAGGGGCGGAGACACTTGACCGAAGCGCCACAGGGCTTGAGGCATCAGGGAAAACATGTGTGTTTGTGGCAAAAGATGGAAGGATAGCCGGAATCATAGCTCTTGCCGATACGGTCAGACCCATGGCGAGACAAGCCGTGTCCAATCTTAAGGATATGGGTCTCGAGGTGATGATGCTGACCGGCGACAGGCGGCAGACGGCCGAGGCAATCGCTCGCCAGATCGGAATCGAGCGTGTCCTCTCCGAAGTCCTTCCGGGGGACAAGGCAGGCGAGATCAAGCGACTCCAGTCTGAGGGCAAGGTCACGGCCATGGTGGGAGACGGCATAAACGACGCACCCGCACTGGCGGTGGCGGATGTCGGCATTGCAATCGGGGCCGGCACAGACATTGCCATCGAGGCAAGCGACATCACTCTCATACATGACGATCTTCTGCTTGTTGCTTCCGCTATCGAGCTTTCTTCATCGACTATGCGGATCATCAAACAGAACCTATTCTGGGCTTTCTTTTACAATTCAGTGGGCATTCCGGTTGCCGCCGGGGTCCTCTATCCGTTTTTCGGCATACTGCTCAATCCGATGTTCGCTGCCGCGGCAATGGCCATGAGTTCCGTGTCGGTCGTGTCGAACGCACTGCGTCTCAGGCGAATCTGGAAGAAGCGCTCTTGATTGAGTGCTTGCGGTACTTTATATTATGCCCCTGCTTTTTCCATAAATGACAACGTTCATACTTATAAGGAGGAGAAATGGATCGATACGTATGTACGGTCTGCGGTTACGTTTACGATCCGGGTGTAGGCGATCCGGACAACGGAGTAACAGCGGGAACCAAATTCGAGGACCTGCCTGACGATTGGGTCTGCCCGGTGTGCGGCGCGCCCAAAGAAGATTTCGAAAAAGAAAAATAATTGACGGGGGAAACCTCCGGCTCTGCCGGGGGACTCGCATAGTTTGACATTTCCGGGGATGTGCAAAAGTTTTGTACGGTAGAGCGTGGAAAGTTCCATTGACAAGGACAGACTCTCATCTCGTCATTCCGGCGGCGCTTTTGAGCCGGAATCCAGATGGTTTTCCAGTTACAGCGAAAAGAAGGACTGGACCCCGGCTTAAAGCCTGCCGTGGTGACGTACGTGGCGTCAGTCCTGACGGATAGTATGAAGCGTGCTAACGCTCCAACCGCTTTGAGCGGTTCATGGTTTACCATGCCTCCGGTTTTACCGGAGGTATCTGGCTCAAAAATTTTTATCAAACCGGCGAATGGGAGATTAGTAAATGGCTTACGGTTTCAATGCGGGAGAGGTTTTTAAAGTTGCCGTTAAGATTGAGGAAAATGGCAGGGTGTTCTACGAAGAAAGCAGGCAAAACATAGAAAGCGCCGAAATCAAGCAGCTTTTTTCGGACCTTGCACTGCAGGAGGTCGAACACAAACACAAATTCGAGAGCCTCCTGGCGCAGCTTCCTCCCCAATCGAATTTGCCCACTGTGTGGGACCCGGAAAATGAAATTGATCGGTACATTAAAATGATGGCCGACGATCATGTGTTCGTATCGAGTGAAGGAGTCAGGAAGCAGGTCGACCGGATCAGGAACGCAAAGGACGCTCTCAGGATGGCCATAGAATTCGAAAAGGACTCGATTCTGTTCTTCCTTAGCCTCGAAGAAGCCATGTCGAGCAAAAGTGAACGGGAACTTATAAAAAGTTTGGTCAAAGAAGAGCAGGGGCACCTGAAACGGCTTACATTAGAGTTGAGAAAAATCTCAAAAGATTAAAGATTAATGTCAATGAGGTTATGATTACTTTTTGTGATATTAAATTTGCCGGTCTGAGATCAGAAGACGATATCTACGAGCGATGGGAGTTGATGGTATGGCTAGCAGGATCAAGATTTACTCGACCCCCGGGTGTGGTGTTTGCCACCAGGCGAAAAAATACCTGGCGGAGAAGGGGGCCGATGTGGAGATGGTTGACGTGAGCAATGACAGCGAAGCGTTTCAGGAAATGAAGAAGCTTTCGGGAGGGGTCCGCACCGCTCCTGTTATCTCCGTTTGCGACAAGGTATTGATTGGATTTAATAAAAAAGAGCTGGAAGAGGCTGTCGGCTGCCTCTAGGGCGGCGGGACCGGGCGGTGGGACCGCCAGCCATAGTTGCAGCGGCGAAAGAGACTGTGTCGTGATCGAATGAAAAATTCTTCTCATACCATTTAGCTTTCAAAATGGTACAACCAAAAGGCAGGTCACGAGAGACACCTTCGACAAGGGAGCAAGTGAGTCACGTCCTTTAGAAGGGTTTCCAGTCGTTTTTTAGACAATGAGGCATAAGAAATTGTAGTACAACTTATATTGAACGCAAATCGGTATCAAAAGTGGAGAAAAGACACTGGATGCCGGCTTTTGCCGGCATGACGGCGCGTAGGTTATGCTCATTTGACCCTTTGGGTGGGAATTCTCTAAGTGAATACCAATTGTGACACAGCCTCGAAAGCCGGAATCCCGGCAGTGCCTAAACTGAGTGGCACTGGCTCCCGACTTTCATCGGGGCGTCTTCCTCCGCCAATCCCCTTGTTCGACATCCTGCCGAAGAATTTTCGAACTTTCACTCGCATTTTTATGCGCTCGATCACAATTGAGTTCTAATCCTGCATAAAACACACTGGATTATTCAACTCCACTTATCATTGCAAAACAGGCGTAAACGGGGTAAATGAAGGGCAGGGCGCGAGCTGCCATCACTACCATCGAGACAAATACGGCGTCCACTTTGCGGGAGAAAAACCATGTTGCCAGTAAGCAGAAAAAACACGCCAGGGAGCAGTGTCGTCTCAATTTGTTTGCTTTCTTTTCTCGTCGGATTTTGCCTGCTGTTTTGCGGGTGTCAGCAACAAAAGGCGGAACCCGTCAAAACCGTCACCATTCCTGACGGTGAGATCGACCCGGAAATCTGGGGTAAGGCTTACCCCGACGAGTATAATCTTTGGAAGAAAACCGAGGAACCCGAGCCGCCCGGAAAGAGCAAGTACAAAAGAGGTTTCGATGCGGACAGACCCACCTACGACAAGCTGTCCGAGTATCCCTATATGGCCCTTCTGTTCAGCGGATGGGGTTTCGGTGTGGAATACAATGAACCCAGGGGACATGCCAACATGATTCGCGACCAGCTCGCGGTCGATGCCTCTCGGCTCAAATCAGGCGGAGTATGCCTGTCATGCAAAACCCCCTATGCGCCGAAACTTCAAAGCGAGATGGGCTCCGATTATTACAAACTGCCATATAATGACGTGCTCCTGCGGATTCCGGAGAAGGACAGGTCACTGGGTGTGGCATGCATCGATTGTCATAATAACCGGGACATGTCGCTGAGGCTGTCCAGGGGTTTTACGCTTGTGGAGGCTTTGAAATCGATGGGCGTCGATCCTGACAAGCTGTCGCGCCAGGAGATGCGTACGGCAGTTTGCGCCCAATGTCACGTCACCTACAGTATTCCCAAAGACAAGGAAATGCACTCCGTCGGCCTTTTTTTCCCATGGCGAAACAGCAAACCAGGCAATATAAAAATTGAAGATATCATCAGGGTGCTCCGCAGCGACGATTCCAATAAGGAATGGAAACAGACGGTTACCGGGTTCAAACTGGCCTTTATACGCCATCCTGAATACGAACTATTCTCCAATAACAGCGTTCACTGGAAAGCCGGGGTTGCATGTGCCGACTGCCATATGCCTTATACCAGGGTTGGAATACACAAGGTTTCCGATCATCGCGTTATGAGCCCGCTAAAAGCCGATCTGCGAGCATGCGGGCAATGTCATGCCGAAGGACCTGAGTGGCTTAAAGATCGAGTGATAGAGATTCAGGACCGCACCGTTTCGCTGATGCTGAGGGCCGGTTATGCCACGGCGACCGCCGCCAAGCTTTTCGAAGCCGTCCATAAGGAAAGGGACGAGGGCAAACCAATCGATGAAGAACTCTATCAGAAAGCAAAGGACTTCTACGAAGAGGCTTTCTATCGCACCGTGTTCATTGGCGCAGAGAATTCGGTTGGATTTCACAACCCTGCGGAGGCTATGCGTGTGCTGGGAGACTCCATCGCCTTTGCGGTAAAGTCCGAGGCCTTTCTAAGACAGATTCTCACAAAAGCCGGCGCCGACGTCCCGATTAAGGTGGAACTGGATATGGCAAAGTATCTGGACGATCGAGGCGGGAAAAAGCTTATGGGCGAAAGCGCCATAGAAATCAAAGACCCGATGAATCTGCAGGATATGTTCTGACATAAAGCGTAAGGAGTGAGGGATTGCAGACGAAGATAGATAAATCCTTCGTATGTCCTGCCTCCGTTTGCAATTGATCCCAATTCGGCTGTATGCTACAGTGTCAATGGCCGGAATACTATCCCCATTCGAACTGTCAAGCTACGGAGGCGAGTCATGTTAGGAGGAACAGGCGAGTTTCTATGTGAAGGCCTTAAGAGAAGTGTAAGCAGCATGCTGCCATGGGATATACCCTGGTATGATCCGAGTCACGTCATATTTTTTGGAGCGTTGTATGGAGCTCTGTCAGTGATCGGGATAGGTATTGTTTGCGCTCTTATCCTGACATTCAAACGTCTCAAATCGGGTGGCGATGGTTCGCATCATTGAGGCGGGATGGGTAAATCCAATATCGATGTCTTCAAGCGAGGGTTTTTGGGATGTTGTCATCCGGACCTTCGCTTCTTATTTTCTCCCCCTGTGCGCTCGAAAAAGTTCCTCGCGGAGCACGTCCGCTCCTGCAGGGTTATCGACTTTTAGCGGTTTCGAAGATGATCTGGACATGGGGTGCTGCTTCGAAAAGTTCTCACGCAACGCGAAAGCGCGAAGAAAATGTCCCTTTTCATGGTTTCCGGGTGTACCCAAGAGACACGAACAACTGGGGCGAAATCTTAAAACAGGACTTTTAGATACGGATGAAAGATAATGCTTCCAAAAGTTTTTAGAGAATACGACATACGTGGAATCGCGGGGTCCGAGATTACAGATTCGGATGTGACGGCCCTTGGCCGGGCGTTTGGAACATACATGGCCAGGCAGGGCAAAAGCCGGATCGTGGTGGGCAGGGACTGTCGTCTTACTTCGGACGGCTATCGCGATCTTCTCGTGGGTGGAATGCTTCAGTCGGGAATGGACGTAATCGATGTGGGGGTCTGCCCGACGCCGCTTTTCTATTTCGCTATCAGGCATCTCGACCGCGAAGGCGGGATGATGATTACCGCCAGCCACAATCCTCCCGAGTATAATGGTTTCAAGATCTGCAACGGATTTGACACCATCGCCGGCGCTGAGATTCAAAGGTTTGCTCAGATAGTGAATTCCGGAGATTTTACCGCCGGGGAAGGAAAGCTCGATAGCTACGACATTCTGACCCCGTACATTAAGTTCGTCACTGAAAATATCCGGCTCGAAGGCAGGCTCAGAGTCGGGGTCGACGCGGGCAACGGAACCGGCGGTCCGGTTGCTACAACCATTTTGGAGAAGTTGGGCTGTGAAATCTACCCGATCTACTGTGATATGGACGGAACTTTTCCGAATCACGAGCCCGATCCTACAGTCATGGAAAATCTCGAGGACCTTCGCAGCCTTATCCTCAGGGAGAAGCTCGACCTTGGCGTTGCCTATGACGGTGACAGCGACAGGCTTGGTGTGCTCGATCACCGGGGCGAGGTGATCTTCGGCGACAAACTCCTGATCATCTTCGCCAGGGAGATTTTGTCCAGGCGACCGGGAGCGGTCATAATCTCAGAGGTCAAATGTTCGAAGACCCTTTTTGAGGATATCGAGAAGCATGGCGGAAAGGCCATCATGTGGAAAGCGGGCCACTCGCTTATAAAAGCCAAAATGAAGGAAGTTGACGCCCAGCTTGCAGGCGAGATGAGCGGCCACATTTTCTTCAAAGATGGATATTTTGGATTCGACGATGCCATATTCGCGTCGTGCAGGCTGTTGGACGTGCTCTGCAAAACCGGTAAAACAATTCCGGAACTCCTTGAAGGAGTCCCTTCCACGCATACGACACCCGAGATACGGGTTGAGTGCCCGGACGAATTAAAGTTCGAAGTCGTAGAGAGGGCGAAGAAGGAGTTCAAGGAGAAAAAGTTGAAGGTAATCGATATTGACGGCGCCAGGGTCTCTTTTCCAGACGGCTGGGGACTCGTGCGAGCATCCAATACCCAGCCCGCTCTCGTATTGCGCTTTGAGGCCGAGACCCTCGATCGACTGGGTGAGATCCGCGACCTGGTCGAGTCAACGATCGAAACGATAAAGGAGAACGTCGGCAAAATGTCAAAAGGACAGCGGGGTTCAAAGCCCGAAGGCGGCTTGAAGGGAGGGCATTGAAATGGAGAAGAATGACTTCCCGGGCCAGAACGAAATGAAGGGTGAGACGAGGAAGAGGTTTGAAGAGGAACTGCTGAACGCCAAGAAGCTTGAAGCGATAGGGGTCCTGGCGGGCGGGATCGCTCATGACTTCAATAACCTGCTGTTTGTCATAATGGGCAATATCAACATGGCGCAACTGAAGATCGAAGAGGGGCACCAGGCGCAGAGGCATCTTGTTGAGGCCGAAAGAGCATGCAGGCGGGCAAAAGATCTTACCCAGAAGTTCATAACATTTTCTTCAGGCGGCGGTCCCGTCAAACGCCGCGTCTCTTTGAAGGACCTTGTTTCAAACGTTGCCAGCCTGGTGTTGAGCGGTTCGATAGCCACCAGCGAGATCAAAGCGCCCAAAGACCTGTGGGAGGTGGAAGTCGATGAGAACCAGATGCGCCAAGTCTTCACCAGTCTGCTGGAAAACGCCAGGGAAGCCATGTCCAAGGGCGGACTGATTTCAATTCGCGCGGAAAATATCGAAATGAGCGGGATCAACTCTCAAGGGACGGAACCGAAGGTTGCGCGGTACGTGAAGATTTCCATCTCTGATGAAGGAATGGGGATTTCCGAAGAAAACATGCCGAACATATTCGATCCATACTTCTCCACTAAATATCGCGGCAGCCAGGAAGGAATGGGGTTCGGGCTGGCCATTGCACATTCAGTAATAAAGAATCACAAAGGCCAAATAAAAGTGGAATCGGTCCCCGGCGAAGGGACAACCGTTTCAGTGCTCATGCCGGCATCGGTGCGAAAAGGCGGTGTAGTTCCGGCGAGTCTGCCTCGTTCCCCCATACACAGGAAACGTATACTGGTGATGGAGGACGAAGATATGCCCCGCGACCTGATTCAAACGATGCTGGAACACCTGGGATACGAGGTCAATACTGCGATTGAAGGCAGAGAGGCCGTCGACCTGTACTCGGAAGCACTTGAGGAAGGCAGGGATTACGATGCGGTCATTCTGGACCTGACGGTAAAGGTCGGAATGGACGGAATGGAAGCCATCCGGAAGCTGCAGTATCTCAATCCGAAAGTCCGGGCAATCGTATCGAGCGGGCACTCGAGCGCGGCGATAATGTATGATTATGCCGATTTCGGCTTCTGCGATGTTTTGAAAAAGCCCTATGACCTTGAAGACCTGAGGGCTTCGCTGGAGAGGGTCTTGGGCCGATAACCCCTACTTCCCGGGTCTGTATTTCTTATCGTAACCCGGGCTTTGATAGAATTCGCACTTCATGCAGCCGGCCAGCTTCATAGCAAAGGTCCCCTGCACTTTGCCGCCACAGAAAGTACCTGCAACGTGAGCACAGTGCGTTCCATGAGCCGGATAAGCAGGGCAAACTCCTAATTTGTCCTGAACGAAACTTGATTTGACACTGGGCCAGGTTCCCCCTTGGGATTGTCAATGACAGCTACATTCCAAAACTCTCGTTCAAGTTCTTTTCATCGTACAATTTCTTGCCTTCGATAAATGTTGCTATCGGCGTCCGGCCAAGGCAACGTTTTCCCTGATGGGTCCTCTGATTGTTGTATCTGTCCATGAAAAGATCGAGGTCCTCTTGGAGCGTCTCGATGTCTGAGTAAATTCTCTTGCGGAAAGCAATCCGATAGAACTCATTTAGCATCGTCTGGTGTAGCCGCTCACATATACCATTGGTCTGAGGGCTTTTCACCTTGGTTTTGGTGTGCTCGATGTCGTTTAGCTGCAAAAACAGCTGGTAAGGGTGCCGATCCGGGGCGCCACAGTATTCTGTTCCCCTATCGGTGAGAACCCTAAGCACCGGCACGCCTTCTTTTTCGAAGAAGGGAAGGACTTGGTCGTTCAGAAGATCGGCGGCAGTCACCGGGATTTTGGCAGTATAAAGCTTTGCAAAACCCAGCGAAGAAAAGGTGTCGATGGCTGTTTGCTGGTAAATCCTGCCCACGCCTTTGAGGTAGCCGACATAGAAAGTATCCTGGCTCACGAGATATCCCGGATGTTGCGTCTCGATCTCGTCGGGATGGGACTCACGAGACCTCTTGGATGCTTCCAGGGCGCAGAGCTGGGCCTCGGTGTAGACGATCCCCTCGGCTGCCGCGCGCTCCTCAAGAGCCTTTAGCCTTTTTTTGAAAGTCTCCAGCCCGTGGCGCAACCATATGCTTCTTACACCGCCACCGGATACTAGAGTGCCGGCTTTCCTCAGCTCGTTTGAAGCTCTCATTTGGCCGTAAGCTGGAAACTCATTGGCCATCGTGAGCACAGCCTCCTCAACCTCCGGGGAAACCCTGTTCTTCATGCATGGCTTTTTCTTGGTCTTCTCAGCCAAACCTTCCAACCCATCTTCATCATAAGCTTTCTTGATGTCATAGAAGTGTTGGCGGGAAACACCGTTAATCTTGCAGGCCTGTGAAACATTGTTGAGGAATTCGGCGAGTTCTAGTAGACTTAACTTACGTTTTACGAGCTTTTCCTGGGTGGTCATAAAGGTTCCTTTCTCTTGGGTTGTTTGGCGACAATCTCCAAGAGGGTACCTGACCACCCTTTCTTATGCAATGTGTCAACTCAAGTCCGTCTTCGGACACCTAATTCAACGGCTTTTGCTCCGCCTTTTTCCCTTCCGCATTTCTTGAATTCCCAGCAGTTCATAACGCCTCCCGATTTTTGTTTAGCTTAAATATCGGAGAGGCATGGGATAATCTTGAACGGAAGATTGCTAATACAGGCAGTTTTCCCCCAACCCGCCTAATTTTGCTATCAGCCTCTTTTCGACATTGTCCGGTACGAGGCCTGAAACGTCTCCTTTAGACTTCACTACTTCCTTGATAATGCTGGAGCTGATGTAAATCCACCGCATTCCCGTCATTATAAAGGCGGTTTCGAGGTCGGGGTTCAATTTGCGGTTCATAAGCGACATCTGAAATTCGTACTCAAAGTCGCTGACTGCGCGAAGGCCTCTTACTATGGTTTCGGCCGGAATCGATTTCACGTAGTCGACGAGCAGTCCTTTGAAGAGGTCTACCTTAACCCGTTCCCGTAAAGGATGGAGGGTCAGGGAATCCTTTATCATCTCAATGCGCTCTTCAAACGTGAACAGTGGTTCTTTTCCGGGATTTGCGGCAACAGCGATGATGACTTTGTCGAAAATCTTGAGGGCGCGCTCCAGCAGATCGATGTGTCCATTCGTAATAGGGTCAAAAGAGCCCGGGTATACCGCAATGCTGCGCATCTTTCCTCCTGTCGGGTTATTGAAGCATCTCTAACATTGAGTAGACCAAGATCAAAGTGTCACCGTATCTTCGTTCGCGTTCTTTCTGCCATATAGCAGGAACCGTCGGAAGTCTGTCTTTTATGTGCTGCTCGGCAACAACCAGTGTATCGTTGCCGGCTAATGGGGCAATAATTTGCAGGGTCTCCTCGATATATCCCTTACCATACGGTGGATCCATGAAAATCAGGTCGAACAACGCCTGTTCCGAGCGCAGGCGGCCAATGGCAGTAGAAACCGACGTCTGAATAATTCGCGACCTGCTCGCCGCGGCGCACAACTGGACGTTGTCTCGTATGAGATGCACGGCTTCCGCGCCATTGTCCACAAAGAAACAAAACTGCGCCCCGCGGCTAAGCGCTTCCAGCCCCATCGCCCCGGTTCCGGCAAACAGGTCCAGCACCTTCGCTCCAGGAACTTTTTCTGCAACGATATTAAAGACGGCTTCCCGCACTCTGTCGATTGTCGGGCGAATCCTGTCGCCCTTTGGGGGATGCAGACGCCGCCCCCTGAATTCGCCAGCGATGATCCGCATCCGCTGCTAGAGGCGGCCGCGGTTCAGCAGAAATTCCGCAATTTGAACGGCGTTTGTAGCAGCTCCCTTGCGGATATTGTCCGCAACCACCCACATGACCAGTCCGTTTTTAACGGAAGGGTCCGTGCGAACCCTTCCAACGAAGGTATCGTCAGTGCCCTCGGCGGTGAGGGGGACCGGATAGCCTGCGGCGGAAAGATCATCTATGACCTTGACCCCCGGGGCGGCAGCGAGCAGCTTGCGTGTTTGTTCGGGAGAAAGAGGCTTTTTCGTTTCTATATTTATCGACTCGGAATGGCCATAGAGGACCGGGATCCGGACGGTAGTCGCGCAAACACCGATCTCGGGATCGTCAAATATTTTCCTGGTCTCGTTCACCATCTTCATCTCTTCTTCGCTGTAGCCGTTGTCGAGAAATGCGCCGATATGAGGAAAACAGTTGAAAGCGATCTGGTGCGGATATACCTGCCGAACAATCTGACGTCCGTTCATTATGTCGGAGACCTGAGTCTGAAGTTCATGAATGGCCCTTTTCCCCGTACCGGAAACCGCCTGAAAAGTGGTCACAACGATCCGCGTGATCCCTACGGCATCATAAATGGGCTTTAGCGCCACAACCATTTGGATGGTAGAACAGTTCGGGTTGGCAATGATACCCGAATGAGACAAGGCGGCCTCAGGGTTCACTTCGGGCACCACCAGCGGGACCTTCGGGTCCATGCGGAATGCGCTCGAGTTGTCGACGACGACAGCGCCGGCGCGGGCCGCCGCGGGTGCAAATTTCTTGCTGATACTTCCTCCAGCGGAAAAGAGGGCCAACTCGATACCTTCAAATGAATTTTCCGTAAGCTCTTCAACCGCGATTTCCCTGCCGCGAAAACCGAGCGTTTTTCCAACGGATCGGGCAGACGCCAGAAGTTTAAGGTCCTTTACCGGAAAAGCCCTTTCCTCAAGGACTTTGACCATCAGATTGCCGACTGCTCCGGTAGCTCCTACGACAGCAACTTTGAAACCGTTTTGTGCCATGACTTTGGACCTCTTCTATAGACGAATTTTAGAATTGTGAGATTGAGGAACTAAGAACTTCAAGTATTGTCGACTCCTCGTATAGCTTCACTGCATTATATACTTCACCACAAGATCGCCGACCTCGGTTGTAGAATAACCCATGTGGCCTGCTGCAAGGCTCTTAATGTCACTTGAGATCACTTTTTTTACGGCGTTCTCGATCAGCCCGGCGGCGCTGTTCTCGCCCAGGTACTCAAGCATCATCTGGGCGGCGGCGATTGCCGCAATCGGGTTGATGACATCGAGACCCGTGTATTTCGGGGCGGACCCGCCTATCGGCTCAAACATGGATACCCCGTTCGGGTTTATGTTGCCCCCTGCGGCTATACCCATTCCCCCCTGAATCATCGCTCCGAGATCGGTTATTATATCCCCGAACATATTATCGGTCACGATAACATCGAACCATTCCGGGTTTTTGATCATCCACATGCAGATGGCGTCGACGTGGGCATAGTCTGTCTGTACGTCGGGGTATTCTTTGGCCACCTCGTTGAACGCACGCTGCCAAAGATCGAACGCATAGGTGAGCACGTTGGTCTTACCGCACAGGGTAAGCTTTTTACGATAATTGCGCTTGCGGCAGTAGTCGAATGCGAACCTGATGCAGCGTTCCGCTCCAAGCCGCGTGTTAACCGACTCCTGAACTGCTACCTCATGAGGCGTGCCTTTGCGCAGAAATCCACCCGCTCCGGCGTAAAGCCCTTCGGTATTTTCCCGGACGACAACGAAATTTATATCTTCGGGCGACTTGTCCTTTAGTGGCGTGTCCACCCCCGGATACAAGATAACCGGCCTCAGGTTGACGTACTGATCGAGCTTGAAGCGCAGCTCCAGCAAAAGGCCCTTTTCCAGTACCCCCGGTTTCACATCAGGGTGCCCTATGGCCCCAAGAAGGATTGCGTCAAACTTGACCAGCTCTTCTATTGTGCCTTCCGGCAAAATATCCCCTGTCCGAAGATATCGTTCGCCTCCCAGATCGAAGTGGACCTTCTCGGTCGAAAATCCGGCTTTCCGGGACGCGGCGTCCAGCGCCTTAAGGGCCTCCCGCACCACTTCGGGGCCGGTCCCATCCCCTGGAATAACCGCTATGCGGTAATTTTTGCTCATTTGATACCTGTTCCCTTTCAGTCCCGGACATTCCGGTTCTTTTCAATGTCCTTCAGCGCGTTTTCAAGCAAGGTTATAACTTCAGATGAATCCACCCTCAGTCTTCAGCCCTCGGCCCTGAGTCCTCAGTCCTCAGTCCTTAATTTGCCCCCCCCGCCATCTGCTCGCCAACATACTCGATAAGGCCCCCGGCTTTGATCAGCTTTTGCATGAACGGCGGAATTGCCTGCGCCCGGTATGTTTCATTCCTTGTACGGTTCACGATAACGCCTGAATCGAGTTCAATTTCCAGTTCGTCACCAGTTTGAATGCGTTCAGCGCCTTCGGGGCACTCCAGGATAGGCAGACCCATGTTAAAGGCGTTTCGATAGAAGATTCTAGCAAAGCTGTGCGCGACAACGCAACTGACTCCTGCAGCCTTTATCGCTATTGGAGCGTGCTCCCTGGATGACCCGCACCCGAAATTTTTCCCCGCCGCAATAATATCTCCGGGTCTGACCCTCAAGGCGAACTCCGGATCGGCGTCTTCCATGCAATGAGCGGCAAGCTCTTTGGCATCCGTGGTGTTCAGGTAGCGCGCCGGTATGATCGCGTCCGTATCGATATCATTTCCGAATTTCCATGTCTTCCCATTTATTTTCATCAACTCAACACCTCTTCAGGATGCGCTATATACCCGAGAACAGCGGAAGCGGCGGCAACCGCCGGATTGCTCAGATAGACCTTGCTTTCCACATGCCCCATTCGGCCGACGAAGTTGCGGTTAGTTGTGGCAACGGCCGATTCGCCCGGTGCCAGAATTCCCATGTGTCCGCCGAGGCATGGGCCACAGGTGGGAGTGCTCACAGCCGCTTCCGCTTCGATGAAGGTCTCGATCAGTCCCTCTTCCATCGCTTCCAGATATATTCTCTGGGTTGCGGGAATGACGATGCAGCGGACCCCCCGCGCCACCTTTCTGCCCTTCATCACCCGGGCGGCCAGCCTCAGGTCCTCGAGGCGGCCGTTTGTGCATGAGCCTATGATTACCTGGTCGATGGGGGTTTTCGGTATCTCTGTGACCTGCTTGACGTTCTGAGGGGAATGAGGCAATGCTACGAGCGGTTCGAGGTTTGAGACGTCCCATTCATGGACAGACTCGTAAACAGCATCCGGGTCACTTTGGTAGAACTTGTAGGGCCTTTTTGCCCGCGCGTTTACATACTCTTCGGTAATCGAGTCCGGCGTAATGATTCCAACTTTGGCCCCGGCTTCGATAGCCATGTTACACATCGAAAGCCGATCGGCCATCGGAAGAGAATCGATAACCTGGCCGGTATATTCCATGGCCCGGTATCTGGCGCCGTCCACGCCTATGCGCCCTATTGTGTAGAGAATGAGGTCCTTTCCTCCGACCCATGGCCGAAGTTTTCCTTTGAAAATAAACTTCATGGAGGGAGGTACTTTGAACCAGATGCGCCCCGTTATCATCGCTGCCGCCAGATCGGTGCTTCCCACCCCGGTTGCGAAGGCGCCAAGCGCGCCGTAGGTACAGGTGTGGCTGTCGGCCCCGATCACGACATCTCCAGGCAGAACCAGTCCTTTCTCGGGCAGAAGGGCGTGTTCGACCCCCATGCGTCCCACTTCGAAATAGTAAGGCAGGTCGAATTCCCTGGCGAAATCGCTCAACATCCGGGCCTGGACGGCCGACGCGATATCTTTGTTCGGAACGAAATGGTCCGGTATCAGGCTGATGCGTTCCCGGTCGAATACCTTCCTGGCCCCCGCGCGTCTAAAGGCTTCAATTGCCAGGGGCGCGGTTATATCGTTTCCAAAGGCGAAATCGACCCGAACTTCCACAAGTTCCTCGGGGAAAACCTCCGGTTTTCCGGCGTGATCTGCCAGAATCTTTTCACTGATAGTTTTGGACATTGAATTATACTTTCACCTCTATATTTTGGCCCGACTTCTCAAGCATGACGGGCTGCTCTTCCTCCAGCGCCGTCTCCGGTGTCGGGGTTACCGGCGGCCGGAGGCCGGATGCGCTTTCCAGAAACCCTTTCTTACCAAGAATCCTCCAGATGATCCACCTGACGGGACCCGAGGAAGTGTAGAGCACCAGAAGCACAAAAAGCATAAGCGCCGGGGCGACCGCAACGATGCTAACCCCGACTATTACGCCGAACACGACGAATGAAGGTTTCGCCTTTATGAATTCGACGTCTTTGAAGCTGTTATAGGGCATCGTGCTGACCATGAAAAAACCCAGCAAGTAGGTCATCGCAAGCAGGACCATTCTGAATGGACCGTTGACGGCAACGTTCCAATGGCTCATAAAAAGGACCGTCGTCGCTATGAAAAGGGCCCCACCCGGGATTGGCAAGCCCACGAAATACTTTTTGCTGGCAGTTTCGACCTGGACGTTGAAACGAGCGAGGCGCAGGGCCCCGCAAGCCATAAAGACGAATGCCGCGAGCCAGCCCACCCGACTAAAAGGTTTGAGGGCCATCAGGTACATCAATAAACCCGGTGCCACACCGAATGCCACAAGGTCGGCCAGCGAATCATATTCGACTCCAAAGCGGCTGGTGCCCCCCGTCATCCTGGCAATCTTGCCGTCCAGGATGTCAAATACGCAGGAAACAAGGATAGCAATTGCGGCCAGTTCAAAATTGCCGTTGATCGAATTGACGATCCCGATAAACCCACTGAAAAGATTCGCCGTAGTAAAAAGATTGGGCCATATGTATGTCCCACGGTGCACTTCGCCTTCCCTGCGCCATCTTTTCCTTCTCGGACGCCGTTTTCTTACGGGTTCAGTTTGCATAGGACCGTTTCTCCCGCATAGACATGTTTGCCCTGGGAAACAAGGATTTCGCTGTCTTCGGGCACATAGACATCGACCCGGGACCCGAAGCGAATCATTCCGAATCTCTCCGCCTGAACCACGCGATCTCCGCATTCGGGCCAGCAAACAATTCTGCGGGCGATCAAGCCGGCTACCTGTGTAATGAGGATATCGGCCCCCGAATCGGACTTAACCCAAAGCCAGTTCTGCTCATTTTCATCGCTCGCCTGGACAAGGTTTGCCGCCATGAACCGGCCTTTCCTGTAGTAAATGCCCTCAATAGTGCCCGAGATGGGTATCCGGTTGACGTGAACGTCGAAAACAGACATGAAGATACTGATCTTCATAGCCGGCTTGTCCGTAAACCTCGTCGAGCGAACATTGTTTACAGAAATTACACAACCGTCCGCCGGAGATATTACATCGCCTGCGCTTGCAGTCGAGATCCGTTCCGGGTCGCGGAAAAAGTGACCGATCAGCAGAGTGACGACCATGAGAAGGAGACAGACGATCGCCCAGCCAAGCACCGCCGTGATCAAGGTGGTGAACATGGCGGCAAGGATGTAGGGGACGCCCTCCCCGGCGATGGGGATGTGGGTCTGTTTTTTTCTGAAATCCCTCGAGGACAAAGGAGCCTCCTTCAATTACAGAAACGAGACGGAGCAGAGCAGGAAGAGAACCGCTCGCTCGCTTCCTGCTCCTTGCTCACGCACGCTTTAAACCATCTTTACAGCATCGAGGAAAGGCATCATAGCCCGAAGTTTAGCGCCTATCTGCTCTACCAGCAGCGTCTTTTCCCGGTTTCTGACCGCTTGAAACATAGGCCGTCCGGCCTGGTTTTCCAGAATCCATTCACGCGCGAACTGCCCGGACTGAATTTCTTCGAGGATCTTTTTCATTTCGGCGCGAGTCTGGTCATTGACGATCCGTTTTCCGCGCGATAGATCGCCGTATTCCGCCGTGTCGCTCACCGAGTACCTCATATAAGCGAGACCGCCCCTGTAAATGAGGTCTACGATCAGCTTGAGTTCGTGCATGCACTCGAAAAAGGCGATTTCAGGCTGGTAACCGGCCTCTACAAGTGTGTCGAACCCTGCTTTTATGAGTTCTGAAACCCCACCGCAAAGGACTGACTGCTCGCCGAAGAGGTCTGTTTCGGTTTCTTCCTTAAAGGTGGTTTCCATAACGCCCGCGCGTGTAGCCCCGATCCCGGCGGCATACGCCAGGGCTGTCTGGAGGGCTTGACCCGACGCATCGTGCTGGATGGCTACAAGGGCCGGCACACCCGCTCCCCGCACATATTCGCTCCTGACCAGATGCCCCGGTCCCTTCGGGGCGATCATAACCACGTCGACTTCTTTGGGGGGCAGGATCTGGCCGTAGTGAATATTGAAACCATGGGAGAAAAGGAGGGTCCTGCCGGCTTTCATCGAAGGCGCAATGTCCCTTTTATAGAGAGCGGCCTGAGCATGGTCCTCCGTAAGAATCTGTATAATGTCGGATTTCTCGGCGGCTTCCCGGGCCAAGACCGGCTTGAATCCGTCTTCGATCGCCTTTTCGTAATTGGGCGTTCCCTCCAGGTCGGCCACCGTCACCTGCAAACCCGAGTCCCGCAGGTTTTGAGCCTGGGCATGCCCCTGGCTCCCGTAGCCGATGATACCGATTTTCTTGCCCCGCAGGACGTCCAGGTTGGCATCAGTGTCATAGAAAATTCGCATCAATTACCTCCTAAAGAGTTTTATGTTAAAAACTGTACTAATACTTCTTGCTGCGTGCTAATGCAGCTTTGCCGGTACGCGCAATCTCGGTTATTCCGATCTGATCCAAAAGTTCCACTATGGCGGCAATCTTTCCCTCGTTTCCCGTCACCTCGAGGGTGTAGAAATTAGGGCTTACGTCCACTACCTTGGCACGAAATATATCGACAATTCTAAGCACCTCGGCCCGCGTCTGCTGTTCCGCCCGTACCTTGATGAGGGCCATTTCACGGTCGACGAAATCGGTCTCGGAAAAATCGAACACCTTGATCACATTGACGAGCTTGTTCAACTGTTTGGTTATCTGAGAGAGCACACGCTCGTCGCCCGTGGTTACAAGCGTGATTCGCGTGAATCCCTTCTCGTTGGTTTCCGCCGCGGTGACCGTCTCGATATTGTATCCCCGGCCGCTGAAAAGCCCCACTATTCTTGCAAGCACTCCGGGAACATTCTGAACCAGAATGCCTATTGTGTGCCGGTTATCTCTTGTGACTATCATCCCAAAAACTCCCCTGTAAAAATTATAAAAAGGGTGAGGAAGGAGAATTTAGAGCTATATGAGCAGCATCTCGGTAATGCTCTTTCCGGGCGGGACGATCGGATAAACGTTTTCTTCCGGAACCACACGGAAATCCATAAAAACAGGGCATTTCATAGAAAAGGCTTTCCGAAGGACCGGCTCGACCTCTTCAGGCCTCTCAGCCCTCAATCCTACAGCCCCATAAGCTTCGGCCAGCCTGACAAAATCGGGAGACCCTTCCAGGCACGACCCTGTGTACTCCTTTTCATAGAAAAGTTCCTGCCACTGGCGCGGCAGGCCGAGGTAGGTGTTATTAATAATGGCTACCTTTACCGGAATATGGTTGCAGACGGCGGTGCACAGTTCCTGAATGTTCATCTGGATGCTTCCGTCCCCGGCTATATCTATGACCAGCTTGTCCGGAAAGGCAACCTGGGCGCCAATCGCCGCCGGAAAACCGTAGCCCATTGTTCCCAGGCCGCCCGAAGTCAACAGTGTGCGCGGGCGGTTGAATTTGAAGAACTGAGCGGTCCACATCTGGTGCTGACCCACCTCAGTCGTGATAATGGCGTCATCGCCCGCGATCTCGTAGATTTTTTCGATAACGTACTGCGGTTTTATGAGTTCGCCTCCGGGGCAATAGGTCAGGGGGTACTCTTTTTCCCACTGGGCTATCTGGTCAAGCCATGCAGTACGCGATTCGGCAAGACCCTGGATCGGCTCGTTTTCGGCAAGCTGCAGGATCTGCTGGAGCGCATTTCTGCAGTCGCCCACAATCGGGACATCGACGTCTACATTTTTGCTGATGCTGGTCGGGTCAATGTCGACATGGACGATTTTGGCTTTCGGGGCAAACGTGCTGATCTTGCCGGTTACCCGATCGTCGAAACGCACGCCGACGGCAAAGATAACGTCCGCATGCGATATGGCCATGTTGGCCTGATAGGTGCCGTGCATTCCGGGCATACCCAGCCACAGCGGGTTGGGCCGCCTGATGCCGTCACCGTCGACCGTGGTCGCCGGAAAACAGCCAAGTCCCATGAGCGAGCACGTGACCGGCGCCTGGATGAACTCGGCAAACCTGGCCAGTTCGCCGGAGGACTCCGAGGCAATTATGCCCCCACCGGCGAAAATGACCGGCGATTTGGCCTTGGAGATAAGTTGGTAAGCCTTTTTGATCTGCCCGGCGTGAGCAAGAAGGGTTGGCCGGTAGCCCGGCAGGTCCACTTTTTTGGGGTATTTAAAATCCGCAAACGCCTGCATGACGTCTTTGGGCAGATCTACAACCACAGGGCCCGGCCGGCCGGTACGCGCCAGGTAAAAAGCTTCCTTTATCGTCACGGCCAGGTCGTTTACGTCGCGCACCAGGTAACTGTGTTTTGTGCAGGGCCGCGTGATGCCGATAATATCGACTTCCTGAAAAGCGTCGTCCCCTATAAGCGGAGTCGGCACCTGACCGGTGAATACGACTATCGGGACAGAATCCATATTTGCAGTGGCTATGCCCGTTACCGTGTTTGTGGCCCCGGGACCGGATGTTACAAGACAGACCCCCACGCGGCCCGACGCCCTGGCGTAACCGTCCGCCATATGCGTGGCGCCCTGCTCATGGCGGACCAGGATATGCCTTATGTTATGTCTGGCCATCTCGTGATAGATGTCCAAAACGGTCCCGCCGGGAAATCCGAATATTACCTCAACGCCCTCTTTCTTCAAACATTCGAAGAATATTTGCGAACCTTTCAGTTTCATATGGAACCCTTAATTCTCGTGCTTTGATTAGTAAGCGCATATAATATCTGCCGGCAGGTCCAAAATCAGGGCCTCAATCAGCCGATCCCGTTATGTCTCACCGAACAGTGAAATACAAATTTTAACAGTAATGAAGTTAGAGTGTCAATCAGCTTTGCGCCGTGAAGGGTGAAGGGTGAAGAGTGGGAAAGCGAGTACACAAGTCCCTGGACGTTTTACTATTTCCTCCGTCCTTAGTCCTTAATCCGCCGTCCTCCGTCCTTCTGTTTTACGTCGATCAGCCTCAGCTCACCGTCTATTCTCTGAATGGTCCAGATGTTTTCTGTTTTCCCGGCTATCGATTTCCTGTCATTTTTTACTGAATAGGAGCATATGAATTTCACTATTCTTACCTCGGGCTCAAAACCGGTCATCAGAACGTCTCCATCCAACCTTGTATCTATTTCCCGCCAGTTCCGGAAATAATACCTCAAGTCCTGCAGGACCTTATCCCTGCTTAGAATGCCCCTGTCATAGTAGTCCACCTTGTCAGCGTAAAACGGCGCTATGCCTGCCAGGTCTTTCCTGCCGTTCAGGTAGAGGAGACGCCGCACGAATGAGTTGATTTCCTCTTTTGTAATAGGCTCGGTCTGCCCGGTTTGCCGGCTCTTCTGAACTTTTTCGGCAGCGGTTTGGCCGGTTTGCGGCTTTGGCTCGGCAGGAAGAACGACATCTCTTGTGGATGATTCCTCATCAGGGACCCCTCCGGCCGGTTTTCGCTGCACTTCCCCAGGTATTGCGACTTCTTGTCCCGGTCTTTCCGGATAGGACTTCTCATCTGCGGAAACGATAGTCGAGAGAATGAGACGCTTGTCCGCGCTCGAAGAGTATGTGATCAGGGCCTTTCTGTTTCGCAACTGCTCGGCAGCCCTTTTCAATGAATCTATTTTTCTTTTATCCATTTGAGAATCGAAATAGAAAACCAGGTTGGGCGCATAAACAGCGTATTCGTCGACGTGGATCACTACAGCCTCGATCCGGCCCTCGCCTGCGATCGGCTCCGAACCGGCCGCAAAGCAGAAACGGCCCGGGCTGACAAATCCCGCTAAGACAAACAGGGCGATAAAGATTATTGGCGGCTTCCGTTTCATAATGAGCCTCTGCGATTTCTACGCTACTATTCCTTGAACACGACTGGCATTAGTCCGCAGTTTGCGCCGATTTTGCGGGGTCTTGCTGATAATAGAGCTTCAGCTCTTCATAGAGCTCAGGGTGGCTCCTTTGCAACTGGACGGGGTTTTCGAAGAAGCACTCGGTGGCGACGGCGAAAAACTCCGCAGGGGCGGAAGCGCCGTATTCGTCCAAAACAGTGGGGCGTCCTTCCTCGGCGTCCTTTTTCAATCCTTCGTAATCCTTTCGCAATATCCGAGCCCAGTCGACATACATGGTTCGGTCGGGCAGGGGAGGGGCCCCGTTCGCATAACCGTCCTCCGTGTCCAGTTGATGAGCGAATTCGTGCAGCACCACGTTGCGCCCGTTATGGACATCGCCTGCGCCGGCCAGGACATCGTCCCAGGACAAAATAAGCGCTCCGCGCTTCCAGGACTCTCCGAGATGCACCTGCTCTGTCTCTGCATAATAGCCCGGGGCATATTCCACGTACCCCTTCGCTATAAATGCGCCGGGATAGACGAGAATCGAGTATAGTCCCGGGTAATAATCGGTTTGCCGGTGCAGCAGGAGTATGCAAGCGTTGGCTGCTATGGTGACTTTGATCTCGTCGGTAATGTCCAGCCCCCCGCAGCCTTCAAAATTTTTTTCGGCGAGGAAAACCAGGATATGACCATGGAGTTCTTTTTGGTCCGTCCTTGATAACCGGTGGTAAATGGGCACATTCTTTTCCATTATGTCGAGCCACGCCGGTGGGAAAGGCTGGTTTCGAAGTTTTTCCCTCCGCCGTTTCCTGGAACTGAACATGTCCCTCCGCAACCCCGCTGTTATGGCTTCTTTTATTCTCTATTTGTCAACGATAGCAACAGGCCTGATCCAGCCTGCGCTCGCACGTTTTATTTTAATCGGAAAGCAGCAGACTGTAAAACCATGGGGCCTCCCGATAGCCGAAAGGTTCGCCATTTTCTCCATATGGCAGTAACCGATCTCGATTCCGGCAAAGTGGGCCTCCCAGATGACTCGAGGGTCGCCTGTCTTTTCAAACTCTTTGGCCAGAAACGGCAACGGTCTGTCCCAGCTCCACGCATCTATCCCGACCACCTTCACGCCCTTTTCCAACAGAAAAAGGGTACTCTCACGGTCCATACCGGCGCCTTTGACCAGGTATTCAGGGGTCCCCCAGGCGCTGTCTGCCCCTGTCTGAACGAGGATAATGTCCAGGGGCTTTATTTCGTATTCGATTTCCTCGAGTTTACGAACTATGTCCTCCGGAGTTATTCTCTCCCCATCGCCCTTGTGTCTGAAATCGAGCAGAACGCCGTCACTGAAGCACCACTCGATCGGAATCTCGTCTATCGTCATGGCCGACTTCCCCATATCCATAGTCGGGTGATAATGATAGGGCGCATCCAAATGTGTGCCGGAATGAGTGGTCAGGGTCAGGTATTCCAAAGCCCAACCCAGGCCTCCCGGCAACTGGTCCTGTTTAAGGCCGGGGAAGAAGTCCTGCATCTGCACTGCGCCCTGTGCGTGGTCGATGTAGTCAATTTTCGGGATCATCATAGGAGGATCGCTGGGCAGAAAAGGCTCGATGGCCAAACTTAAATCTACGAAACGCCTGGCAGCCATGAAAATTCCTTCTTTGTTTTCCGGTTATGTTTTTAAGTCATCTATGGCTACAGAATCGGGATGTATCAAGACGCCTTGAGTCTTTTTACTTCCTCCAGTATCTTCGGTAAGATCTCGCCGGTTTTCCCCTCGATCAGGTAATCGGAAAGACCCTCCGCCGTTAGAGGTGTCGGCTCGGCGTTTATTTCTATTATAACCACATTCGAAGCTACATTTGCCTCGTGCAAACCGGTTTCCGGTCTTTTTTGGGTATCGATTTTTCGTTGCCTCGCTATCCTTGGCAGGTTAGCGAATGGGTAAACCACGGCTGAAGTCCCGCAGATAAGCATAAGGTCGCATTTCCTAACTGCTTCCAAGCTCGACTGGACAACGTCCGAGGGGATGGTCTCTCCGAACAAAACCACGTCGGTTTTCATTACGCTGCCGCATCGAGGGCAATTGGGGGGCAGCAGATTATCGCGCATGAGCTTCGCCAGATCGAATTCAGCCTTATGAAATCTTGCGGTGCAGGCAGCACACCTCAACTTCAAGATGCTGCCGTGATATTCCACGATGTTTTCCGTTCCACTTTTTTCATGAAGCCCGTCGATATTTTGAGTTATCACGGACTTCAGGACACCGATTCGTTCGAGTCCGGCCAGAGCGTAATGACCGGGATTGGGCAACGCCCTTTCGAGGTCTCCCAACAGGTTCGGGCCCGTCAACCTTTCTTCCCACCAGGCCTTCGGGTCTTCCAGGAATCGTTCGTAGCTGGTATAGGCGATCCTTTCCGCCTCGGGATCTTTTCTCCAAATACCGGAAGGTCCTCTGAAATCCGGAATGCCGGACTCAGTTGAAATGCCTGCCCCGGTGAGCGCAATGCCATATTTCGAACGTATCAGTTCCCTGGCGGTTCTTTCAATCAGGTCTTCCATGCTTCTCATCTCCGTGGCTGTTTTGTTTCAAAGCCGACATCCTGAATCGAGGTACAAAGCTCATTATGCCCATATACGGGCAAATCTCCAGACTTGTTTTCGGCCCAGCCCAAGATTTTTCAATGAATCAGGCACGTGTGCCGCAGCGGCGGAAGCGAAGCGGAATGAGATCCGTAACCTCCGCTTCAACCAATCCTGTCACCAAGCCAGGCGGGAGCCTGCCCGGCTGTCCAAAACGAGTTTCTTGGGCGAAGGTGTAAAGAATCAAGCTCATCGACTGGACGAGATAATATATTTATTTGTCAATTACATATATATCCGCTATTGTCTTATGAGCTATAAACGGCAGGATCATGTGTTCGACCGGATAAAGCATTGGGCCGCATGAATGTAACTCAACTGTGCTTGCGGTCGGCTTCAGAGGGGTTAACTGCTGTCGGAAGCATGGGTTACGGGGAGGTTATACAATGGAGTGTAGAAAAGTCCACATCAAATTGAATGGAAATCCTCTTTGTGGTTCATTAGCCCCAAGTCCAAAACTTGTAGATGTCATTGAATGCGCTACTTGCAGAGAGTGCTTGAAAGCGTGGAAGAGGAAGAGCCGAATGAGAGGCTGACCGCAAAGCGTTGTTTGTGCACTCGCGAAACACCCCGAAGGAACATGAAAAGGTGTTACGAAAAGTTCCCACGCGAAGACGTGAAGGCGAAGGAAATGGCCCTTTTCATGGATTCCGGGTGTTCCCTAAGGACGTTAGGTACTGCCTCGAAAAGGAACGTTCTCCATAATTCCTGGTTCTTCATTTCTAATTCTTAATTGCCTTTCCAGGTTTCCGGGTGTCCCCCAAGGGACAAGAACAACGGTCTCCGCACCACACTCCTCTGACCGGCTGCCCGGCATCCCGGGCCGACTGTTTTGACGTGTGCCGTCATCGATCCTTAAAGTATTTTTAGAGGGTACCGATGTTGAGACTTTGGGAAAAAAGAGTAAAGGAGTGGAAGAAATGACTTCACGCAGTTCGAGGATTGTTTTGTTTTTCGTCATAATGATCGCCGTGGCGGCGTTCGATTTGGGCATTGCAGCAGGCGCCGGCGCCATAAGCGACAGAGATTTCGTAATTAAAGCCGAAGACGGCAACATGTTGCAGGTCTCGCTTGGCGAGATGGCCGGTCAGCGTGCGGCAAGTTCCGAAGTCAAGCAATTCGGCCAAAAGATGGCCACGGACCAGCTTCTTTCCAGCAACAAACTTCTGGAGATTGCCAAAAAGGATAATCTCCAAGTTCCCGAGGATATGGACAGGGCAGAGCACGAGACGCTAAATCATCTTCAACGATTGAATGGCCGGGACTTTGACCGCGCATATATGAAACAGGTGGTGGATAATTACAAGCACGATATGGCGCTGTACGAACAAATGGCAAAAGAAGGCGGCAATCCGGACCTTAAAAACTTTGCACAGCAGAACCTCCAGACCATGCGCGAGCATCTTCGGATGGCGCAGGACATATACAGAAAGATCGAAGGCCGGGGATAAACGGAAAACGGTTTAAAAACCGGACAGGGACAATGCCGGGGAACAGAGGGAGCCTTTCTTTCCATACTCAAATGAATTTTCCGGGATATTTAGGAAACCAAGCCCTTTAACGTTACCGGCAGCCGCCTGTCCGTGTGAAGTCACGGCCCGGTTGTCTCCAGGATTCATCTGTGGTCTAATTGGCGACAAGCTTCTTCGGACGCTGGTTGAAGCCGAGGGGCGCAGGTCTGCTTTTTTTCAAGACCGGCTCAAATCTAAGGAACGGACGATGCCGGGCGGTGCGAAACTTTTTATGGCACCCGCTATGGAAGTTATTGGATGGCACACTTTCAGGAGACATTTCACATGTACTTACCACGGAATGGCTGGGACCGATGTATGAAACCTGCAGAATTGATAGAAAAAGCCAAAATCGATGGCCGGGCTGCGCTGAACGAAGCGGAATCAAAACGACTTCTGGCTTATTACGGTGTGCCGGTAGTGAATGAAAGCATAGCAAGCAATCCGGACGAGGCGGCGAAATGCGCCGAGGAGATAGGTTTTCCGATAGTGGTGAAAGGGCTTGGGGCAACCCTGACCCATAAAACCGAGCGCGGGTTGGTACGAACCGGCTTGGCCGACGCGGAGGCCGTCAGGCGGGGGGCTTTTGAAATAGGGGAGGCGGCCGGGGCCGGTCTGGAGGGCTGGCTTGTCCAGCCACATCTCATGGGGCGCCGCGAATTCGTAGCCGGGGTGTTTCACGACGATCAATTCGGACCAATGATTATGTTCGGCCTCGGCGGCGTCTTTACTGAGGCGCTGGACGACGTGGTATTCCGAACTGCGCCCGTAGACGAGGGCCAGGCAGCTCAAATGCTCGACGAAATCAGGGCCCGGAAACTCTTAAATGCGTTTCGCGGGGAGCCCGCGGTCGACCGCGAAAGTTTGATAAAGACTTTAACGGGGTTGTCCCGGCTGGCTGAAGAACATAGCGCAGTGACCGAAGTGGATATAAATCCATTGCTGATCACTTCGAACGGTCAGCCGATGGCTGTGGATGCCCTGGTCGTTTTGGGAAAGGTCAAACCCGCTGCCACACTGCGGCCACCCGTGGGGCAATCTGCGGTGTGGGCCGTGCTGAACCCGAAATCGATCGCTTTTATCGGGGCGACATCCCAGTTTGGCAAGTGGGGCCATTTACTTTTTACAAACGTTGCCGCCGGCGGGTTCGAGGGAGAAATCTACCTGGTAAACCCCAACAGGGACTTCATTGCCGGACGGGCGGTCTATAAGTCTGTGATGGATATACCCGGTCCGGTGGATCTGGCTGTGGTAACCGTGCCGGCATCTCAGGTTCTCCGCCTGATTCCGGAGCTCACTGAAAAAGGGATCAGGAGCGTGCTGATGATTACATCGGGTTTTCGCGAGACGGGTCCTGAAGGAAAGAAGCTCGAGGAAAGCCTGGTGGAGGAGGCTCGTAAAAACGATATTCTGATTTTGGGACCGAACACGATGGGGATGTGTAACCCTCATCAAAAATTGTTCGCAATGGGCCCCTCTGTTCGGCCCATTCCCGGGAGTGCGGGATTCGCCTCGCAATCGGGTAACCTGGGTTCTCAGGTACTTAACATTTTGCAGCGGCAAGGCATTGGCGTACGAGCCTACATCGGGTCAGGCAATGAGTCCATGCTGACCATAGAAGATGCCCTGGAGGCCTTTGCCGCCGACGACCTGACCAGCACGATTTTTTTGTACATTGAAAGCATCAAGAACGGCCGTCGCTTTTTTGATTTGGCCCGCCGTGTGAGTCGCGAAAAACCTATTGTGGTCATTAAAGGCGGGCGCACCCATGCGGGAAAACGGGCTGCAGCCAGCCATACCGGGGCCCTTGCCTCAGACTTCAGGGTCTTTGAAGCTGTTTGTCGCCAGGCCGGAATCGTTTCAGCGAACCAGCCTATCGGGATGTCGGACCTTGCTGCGGCGTTTTCGTCGCTGCCACTTCCAAAAGGACGGCGCATGGCCATCATGACCCCCGGGGCCGGGTTGGGCGTGGTCGCATCGGATTTATGCATAGAATACGGTTTAGAGGTCCCCGAGCTTTCAAAGGAGGTGATAGATCGTATAGATCCATATCTGCCTCCCTTTTGGAGTCGCTCCAATCCGGTGGATCTGGTAGGTGAAAGGGACCCGGACTTGCCTTTGAAGGTAATCAAAGAATTGTTCAATTGGGACGGCTGCGACGCGGTGATCACTATCGGCGTTTTCGATCTGGCGTTTTTCTTCGATGGGGTGACAGAATCCACAATTTTAACCGATCCCGGCGCAGATCTCGGATTTTTGAAGTCGCTAAAGCAGATTCTGATTGACTCCGCCGCACATTATATCAGCCAGCTTGTCAAGCTCATCGAGGAGTCGGGCAAGCCGGTCATAGATGTTAGCCTGAATGCGGATAAGACCGTCGTGGACGGGGGAGAGAGCCGCTATAAGGCGGTGTTCTTCCAATCACCTGAGCGGGCTGTCAAAGTAATGGCAAAAATGTGTGGATACAAAGACTGGTTGAACCGAAACAGATTGATTTAGCGCATCATGCGGCAGCGAGGATTCGGCGATGAGCAAATGCGAAAAATGCGGCGTCTCAACCGAGGCTGATGAAACCTACGATTTTGCCGGTGAATCACTTTGCGAAGATTGTTATCTGGAGCGAAAAATCAAGCCGGTCACGTGCGATCCCTGGGCGGTTTACAGCGCCAGAAACACCAGCGGACAAGCCCCTCAATTGACCGACATCCAGGGGCGCATCCTTGACCTGATCAAAACCGAAGGACCCCTGGAAATTGCGCAGATTTCCAGCCGCCTCGGTATAAGCGAGGTTCAGTTTCAAAATAACTTCGCAACGTTGCGGCACATGGAGCTTGCCAGGGGCTTTAAGGACGGGGATAAGGTTCGTTATACACTTTTCTGAGTTTCTCAGGCGAAACCGTTCCAAGGCGTTCGGGCAAAGGGCATATAACCTCTTTCCCGGGCCAGGACATTCAAAGGGATAAGCCCTATCGGGGTCAGTTCCGGATGGAGCCTCTCCGTGCGCCCGACAAGGTCGATCACAATCACGTAACGGTGACAGGTTCGGCAGGCGTGGATACGCTCATGCTCCCAGCCCCGTGCCGTGAGCACCTCGAGCTGTTCGGCGTCCCGCTCGCCGCAAGACGGGCAAACGAGTCTGACAAACCGCCAGAGATGTCCACAGATCGAGCAATGAAGCCACAATCGGCCGGCCTTGGAAGTGAGAAATTCCGAAGGGTCTCCATCCTCTTTCAATAAACCGAAATCCGGTCCGGCGCCGCACACCGGGCAATAGCCTCTGCACCAGAGATCGTTGTCGGCCAGATGCGCCATGCCGTCCGCCGCATGGCGAAGGCATGGTTTCAGGACCTCCAGGACAAGAAAGGACAGGGCCCCCACTGGAATGCCGATCTCATCCGCAGGCGCCTCCAGCGCCCGCGGGTCTTCAGCGAGTGCTGCTTCCAGGACCTGAGCCAGCAGATTCGGATAGACCGACAATGCGAAGCGAAAAGCGGCCGCACTTGCTGCGATTTGCGGAAACGATCTCTCGATAGTCGGCAAAAGCTTCCATGCCGCGTCGAGAAAGCAGGGATGCAAGCCGGATAGTTCTCGACCGGCCAGTAGAGGCTCACCCGAACAAAAGGCTGCATCGTCGAAAACTATGGCGCCCGGCCAGCCGGCATTACCGATCCTGAGGTCTTCGCACTCACGGGCCAATGCGGCGAAGGCTTCGACTATATTCCGCATTTCCGGGACCCGGGCGCACGCCTCCGCGACGCCTGTATCGATGTCCATCGTCAGATGTTCGGCTGCCACGCGTGAAACCACGATTTGTGACTCCTTCCTGGTGCGAAAAGTTCATCGCGGGCATGGCCCGCTCCTACCGAGGACCGTACTTTTCATGGTTTCCGGGTGACCCAAAGGGACATGGACAACTCCCCCGACTCCGGGCGCTTCATGCGACCTGGCGTTGCCTTTCCTTAGTCGGCGATGCGCCTGAGCGGTGAGACCAGATTGGCCAGAAGGTCCCTGCGGCTAAAGTGCTCAGCCTGACGCTTCGGGCGTCCGGGGAGCGCATTGTTCGGGTAAGTGACCAGAAAAATCGTTCCGACGTTGTCCGGGTCCAGAAGCTGGGCCTGAGGATAGGATTTTTTCACACTCGCGAGTCGCTCCCGCGCCAAAGCGAGCATCTCGGCCCGTTCGCCAAAGTTCATGGTCCCCGTGCAACAGGTCTTGACGCATGCAGGCAACAAATTGGCCTGAAGCCGGTCGATGCACATGTCGCACTTGGTCATGCGACCGGTCTGAGCGTTGCGCCTCGGGATGTTGTACGGACAGGCGTTGTGGACCTCCTCGCACTGGTCGATGGTCAGAGTCCCGGTTTTTTCCGTATAGAGGACCGCCCTGGTCTTTTTGTCCACTACGATGGCTTCCGGAACGTAGGCGTCGGCTGCTTCTTTGCATGGCGGGTCGATGCAGTGCCGGCACTGGTCGGGGAAGAAAAGCCACTGGACCCTGCCGTCTATTTTCTCCTCTTTGAACCTTACGAGCTTATAGTTGAACGGATTGAGGTCCGGCGGGTTTTGATGGGTGCCCCGCTGCCTCGTGGCAACGGCGGGCAGGTCGTGCCACTCTTTACAGGCCACCTGGCAGCCGCGGCAGGCGGTGCAGCGTGAGGTGTCGATTAAGAATGCCTTGGGCATATGCTGTCTCCCTGTTCAATGCCGGCAGGGGGTTATGCGCCCGCCGGGACGGGTTTTATACGAAAAGCTCGGTAACCTTGCCGGCCTTGTGGATGTTAACCAGGCAGGCCTTATACTCGGGTATCGTGACATTGGGGTCGGCTACAGACGGCAGCAGACGGTTTGTAGCATCGCCGGCGCCGGGGGTCGTCCATCCGAAACAGAACGGCATGCCCACCAGATGCACCGTCTTTCCCTGCACTTTGAATGGAGTTATGCGGATAGTAACCATAGCTATGGCTTCCACTTTGCCACGTATACTTTCCACTACAACCGGGTCGCCGTTTTTGATGCCTTTCGCTTTGGCCAGCTCGTGGCTCATCTCTATATAGAGCTGCGGTTCGGCTTCCAGAAGGGCAGGCGTATTCCGGGTGTCGCAGCCGCCGCACCAATGTTCGGCCATCCCGTAGGTGGTGAGAACGATGGGGAAGCGGGGGTCGGCAGGCTTGGCCAGGATGTCCATGTCGCTCACGACTGTCTTCATACAGGGGTTGTGAAGCTGCTTTGAGAAGGGATGCGAACTGACCGGGGTTTCGGCCGGCTCGTAGTGCTCGGGAAAGGGTCCGTCCACGCGGCCTGGTCCGTAGATCTGTCCGTGACCCTCCGTCTGCATTATGAACGGGTACTTGCCTCCCTCAGCAGCCATGGGGGGCCAGGGTCCGTCGGGGACATCCCCGACCCATTTGCCGCCCTCCCAGGCAATGACAGCTTTTCCCGGGTTGTAGGGCCTGCCGTTTGGGTCCACCGAAGCCCGGTTGTAGAGGATGCGACGGTTGACCGGCCAGGCCCACGAGAAGTTCGGAAAAAGTCCGACTTTGGCCTGCATGGGGGTCTGGGCAAGGTCCCGGCGCTTGGCCTGGTTGCCCGATGGGCCGTAGCATCCGCAGTAGAGCCAGTTGAGGCTTACCGTTGACCCGTCACCCTGGAGGAAGGCGAAGCCCGCAACCTGGTCCCCTTTCTTATACTGCTTCTCATTGATCGTCACGTCACGGGTGTACCAACCGTTGATTTTCTTCGCCATAAAGTTGGGGTCGTAGCTTTCCGGCCAGTCCATATTCAGGATGGGGTCGGGCAAGACCCCGCTTTCCTTTCTATAGAGGTCCCGCACACGATTGAAGATCTCCACGATCATCAAACCCATGGATTTGCTTTGGCCCATGGGTTCGATGCCCTTGTAGTGCCACATGTGCCAGCGCCCGCTGTTGGAGATGGTCCCTTCCTTTTCGCCCCGTTGGCAGGAGGGAAGGAGAAAAACTTCGGTTTTAATCTTTTTGGGATCGATGCCGGGACGACGCCAGAAGTCGCTCGTTTCGGTGTGATGGATCTCACCGACAACCAGCCACTCGAGGTTATCCAGCCCCTTGCGAACCTTGTTGCTGTTAGGCATACTCTGGGCCGGGTTGTGTCCGAATACCAATCCGCCTCTTATCTGCCCCTTGTACATTCGGTCGACGAGAAAGAGGCTCGCGTAGTCAACGCCCGGATCGACCTTCGGCAGCCATCCGTAACCGAAGCCGTTGTCGCTGGTGGCTGACTCGCCCATCCAACCCCTAAGGAGACTGACTACGTACTTGGGCCGGTTGCCCAACCAGTTGGCGCTTTTGGGATCGTTTGTCTTCGGCGTGGTGGCTTTCAGGTAATCCTCCAACGTCGGCCAGTCGGCCCTGGGAACTGGTAGATAGCCCGGAAGGGTATCCCAGAGAATGCAGTGGTCCGTGGACCCCTGGACGTTGGGTTCACCGCGCAGGGCGTTGATGCCGCCGCCCGCCACGCCGATATTGCCAAGCAGCAGTTGGATTATGGCGGAGAGCCTTATGGTCTGGACCCCTACGGTGTGCTGTGTCCAGCCCACGGCGTACATGATGGTGCCGGCCTTGTCCGGGGCGCCCGTGGCGGCGTAGATTTCATAGACTTTGAGCAGGTCCTCTTTGGAAACGCCGGTGATTGCTGCGACCTTATCCAGCGTGTAGCGGCTGTAGTGCTGCTTCATCAACTGGAACACCGAGCGGGGGTGTTGGAGGGTCCTGTCACGTCTGGGGATGGAATTTTCATCCATCGCAAATGCCCATTTCTTTTGGTCGTAGTGTTTTGTATCCGGGTCGTAACCGGAAAACAGACCGTTCTTGAAATCGTATCCCTCGCCCACCAGGAAGGCGGCGTTTGTGTACTCCGAGAGGTATTCCTTGTTGAACTTGTCCTTTTCAAGAATGTATCGGACCATGCCGGCAAGGAAGGGTATGTCCGTACCGCTTCGCAGCGGGACGTGCATATCGCTCCTGGCAGAAGTGCGGGAAAACTTGGGATCGACGTGAATGACTTTAGCGCCGGCGTCCCTGGCCCTGAGCACCCATTTGAAGGAGATTGGATGATGCTCTGCGGCGTTGCTCCCCATGATAAGCACAGCATCCGCATTCTTGATGTCGATCCAATGGTTGGTCATCGCGCCGCGTCCGAACGACTCTCCCAGAGCCGCTACAGTAGAGCTGTGTCAGACCCGTGCCTGGTGGTCCATGTGGACCACGCCGAGTCCCCGGAGCATCTGGTGCGAGAGCGCACACTCTTCGTTATCCATCTGGGAGGTGCCGAGCTGGAAAATGCTTTCCACTCTGTTGACCTGCTGGCCCTTGCCGTTCGTGGAAATAAAATCCTTGTCACGGGTTTCTTTGATACGTCTGGCGATTCGGTCCAGGACAAAATCCCAGTCCTTTTCCTCCCAACTGTCGCTTTCCGGGGCCCGGTAGAGAGGCTTTAGCAATCGGTGCTCGCTGTAATGCATAGAGTGGAATGACGCGCCCTTGGCGCAAAGCGATCCCTCGCTTACCGGATAGTCCGGGTCGCCCTCGGAGCTGACCATCCGGCCGTCCTTGACTGACATGATGACGTTGCAGCCACAGGAACAAAAGCCGCAAATAGAGACTACCTCCCTGGTCCCATCGAGTTTGAGACCAGCGGCATAAGTCTTGACGGGCTCGAGGTCCAAGCCAAGCTCGGACAGGCCCAAAAAGGCCGCACCCATGCCCGTCAGTCTGATGAAACCCCTTCGTGAAACGTGCATAGACCCTTCCTTTCCCGAGAATGTTCCACCGGTCGGACAAGCGTTACACACCCGCTGCGCAGGCGTTATTAAACGCTCTTCCATCTATCCTGAATAGATGCATCAAGTTGGCTGTGATGCAGATGAACCGCATTTTATTGAGGTTCTGCTTCTTCAGACGAATTGCCCCATGTTCCAAATGCCTGATGAATAAGGCGGTGGAAGCGATGGAGCCTCTGCGGAATTCGATACGGATGAGGGAGTGTATTCGTTTGGCGTGCAGTTATGCGCTGGTACTGTAGCATCGAAAGCCCGCTGTCGAAATTAAGCAGGGTGATCCGGAGAATACTCGCAGATTCGTCCGGTGTCAAAAAATAATTTAGAAAAGATTCAAGAAGGTAGACTGATAATAGCAGTCATTCGGAATTACCGTCTTTGGGTCCGGGTTCGAATTCGAATTTCCCGAGATAACCTAAAAGTTTTGATTTTGGCTCTGCATCGAGCTGTGGGCAATCATCGGGTTGTTTCTCACTTTCTGCAACATGGGAAGCAAAGACCATGCATGTTGGCTCTCCGCAATCACCACAGTTGGTTTGGGGGAGGAGCTTCAGGATTTCAAGCACCTTGGGTTTTGGAGCACTTTCGAAACGGGGCTGAATTTCTTGCCGGCGCTCCCAGGTATCGTTGATTTTGTCTTTCAGCCATTCAATGATTTTCTCTCCCTCCGATTGGTCACCGGGGGCATTTACGCAGATTTCCCTCGGATGAACCACGATCAGCTTCCCATTCAGCCTGAAGGAAACGGAACGAGGGTCTTTGGTGTACTGAAAGCCGCCGAGCACGGCATTCAAATAGGGAATCACTTCGCTAATGTCCTCATTGAGGTGAGCTCTAAGGTCCAATTGCTGGCCCTGGGACCCGCACGAGAGGCGGACGAATTCGTTGGTGTAACTATTTAGCAGCATGGATGTCTCCTCACATCGATTCGATTGGCGAAATTGCAATTAACAATGATACCGCACAGGCTCTCAGGGGGCAAGTACCCGGCACTCAGATCAGGCCGCCAGATAATGTTGGGATAAAGAAGTGCGCGGATTCAAATCGCCTTAGAGCATATCCATCTTGCGGAGATTAACTTCAAATTAGGGCTCTGACCGGATGGATTTGCAGGGGGAGAGGGATCGCTTGCCGGAAAGAGGCGCTGCGGTGGGACCCGGCGCATGAAGCATAGAAGGTCCTGAGCGTCAACCTGAGTTGACTTTCGATCGCAATCGGACAGCGGAGGAGGCGTATCGAGGGCATGATGGAATTTGATGAGTATGTGGCAAAATCTCTGGGGGTTAAGGTTCCCGAAGAATATTCGAGATTCATGAAAAGATATGCTAAGAAATTGGCCGCCGATCCTATAAATCAGGAAAGCTGGATTTCAGGTTTGGGCGACTCTTATTTCGTTGTCGGCACGACATTGGCCTTTCGTGACTGGATACCGCACTTCTTACAGGAAAATATGGTGATTGGCTATTTGGGAACCAAAACGGTAATTATCGATAAAACGAATGAAAGCATCGATAACTATTTGATTTTGAACACAAAGGACGGCAACATCTTTTCGATGGATTTTCTCGGGGTACAGGAAATAATGGCCGATAGCTTTGAAGATTGGGTCCGGCCGGAGCTTCTTAGAGCCAAGCTAAAAGAGAAGTATCAAAGGACGTTTACTGTTGTTCTGTTCGATGATGAATTGAAGGCCGAAGAAGCACGCTTGAAATTGATGCACCTGCGGCGCGAAGGCTACATCGATCTTGAAGATGCAGTTGTGGCAGTAAAGGAAGAGCGTGGACAAACGAGATTTCACCATATGAATAAAATGCCCATAAAGGGAGGAGCAGTGGGAAGCGTTACAGGTCTGATTGTCGGCGCTCTTTTGCTGCACCCCTTACTGGGAGCCGCATTCGGTGCAGTTACAGGCGCGGTCTCCGCTGAACTGGGAGATGCAGGGATAGAGAACCATTTTATTGAAGACCTGGCGGCGAACTTTAAGCCCGGGTCATCTGCTTTGTTTGCATTGGTGCACAAGTCACAGCCGGATAAAGTGCTTGAAGGTTTCCGGGGGTTTGGCGGCAAAATCCTGGTTTCCTCTATGAGCAAAGAGAAGACAGCCAGGCTTCAGGCATGTCTGGACGTTGCTCAGGGTGCAGATCGACAGGGTAAAGCGCCTGACTGTCCAAAATGGGTGATGCAGAGCCTCTGCGCGTGCGAAGCAAAGAATCCCTCTGGAGAATCGTTCCCGTCCTCGGCGGGCTAACCCGGATTCAATTCCTTGTCAAGTAAACGATGGAGGGTTAAAAGATAGCTCCATAATTGCAGCCTAAGGAACAAAGAATGGTCAGGAATGTTTTTTTGTTGCAGGTCCTTTTGTCACTGTTTGCGGTTTCCCTGGCATATGCCGGTATTGATGAAGCCGTATCTGCTTATGAAAGAGCAGATTATCCGGAAGCTTATAAAGAATTCAAGGTCTTGGCCGATCGGGGGAATGCCCGGGCACAACTTCATCTGGCGGCCATGTACGACCTCGGCCAAGGTGTCAAGCAGAACCAAACCGAAGCTATGAAGTGGTATCTCAAGGCGGCTGAGCAGGGACTTGACAGGGCCGAGCTGGCGCTGGGGATGAAGTATGCCGGAGGCATGGGCATTCCGCAGGACTATTCTCAGGCAATTATGTGGTATGGCAGGGCGGCTGCACAGGGACTTCCCGAGGCACAGTCTGATTTAGGACTGATGTACAGCCAGGGCAAAGGCGTCCCACAGAACAAGGCTGAGGCAGCGAACTGGTACCGCAAGGCAGCCGAGCGGGGTTACGACATGGCGCAATGTAATTTGGGGTTAATGTACGCCAGAGGCGAAGGCGTAGAGCAGGACTATTCCGAGGCTGTCAAATGGTTCCAGAAGGCGGCCGCGCAGGGATATGTAAAAGGACAACATAACCTGGGAGTAGCTTACGAGAGAGGTGACGGCGTAGCCAGGGACTTCCAGTCGGCATACATGTGGTTCAGTTTGGCGGCCGCGCATGACGATTCCGACGCGAAAAGCCATATGGATACCCTGGCCGGGCAAATGACGCCACCTCAGATTGCTGAAGCGCAGCGCCTGGCGAAAGAGTGGAAACCAACAGTCCCCCCAAAGCCGGCTCTTCCTTCAATGATCCACAACCCCCCGGAAGATAATTTGATGCCGCATTGATTTTATTGATTTAGACGAAGTCATTTGTGAGTTCATTCATATTTTGGTATACTGCTTTCTGTCAAACTTTCTTCATTCTTCTCAAATTCGGTATGGAGAAAAGTTATGAAACGACTATTCAAGGCAGTTTCGATAGTCATCGTTGTAGTCGCTGTGCTTATGCTGCTCTCTCCGCCGGGGTATTCATACAGAGGCGGCTACGGCTGGCGCGGCGGACACTGGGGACATGGCGGGTACTGGGGACGCGGCTGGTATCCATATTGGTGGTGGGGCGCTGCAGCATGGCCATATTACTGGGGTCCCTGGGGCTACCCTTATTACGGGGGATACTATTATCCTTACTCCTATGGATACTATTACCCACCATACTACGGCGGGTACTACCCATATAACAGAGGATACTATCCATATTGATGAGCAGGGCCTTGGTGGATTCACTTGAGCGCTGTCCCGATTACTGCGTCACCTTGCTGAAGTAGGCTTCACCGGGGTCCACCAGGTTTACTTCTTCGTTGAGCGATTGTTCCGGCGGGACTTCGAACCCATCGTTAGTGCAAATCTTGCACAAACCCTGATCGCAAACTTCAGAACCCCGGGGATAGGCCATACCCCCATAAGTGCAGTCTCGACTTTGAGAACCCATATTCTTCACCTCTTTTCATCGCACCCCAAAAGAGAGATTATCGACTTCCCGGATGCAAGCAAATTCCTCTTTTTAATTATAAGAATTTTTGCCTGATGGAGTTATTTGCCTCAGCGATCAAAACGGCAGAAGACGAATTCCGTTGTCGATTTTTCACTCCTTATCCACCAGCCCCATGGCCAGTCTCATGCCCTGATCGGCATCCGACTTCCTTCCTGCCCCAAAGTCCTGCGTCCAGTATTCGCGGTGGGTGCTGTTATCGCACGCATACCCAACGCCGATCTCGGTGAACTCGGCATTCATGATATTCACCCTGTGGTCCGGGCTGTTCATCCAGCATTCGAAGACTTCCTCCGGCGAGGAGAACCCGAACGCTATGTTTTCGCCGCATTTGGAAATCGGATACCCCGATGCGAAGATCCGCTCGAAAAACTTTCGTCCATTACGGCTGTCGTGGCTGTAGTAGTTGGTTGTAGCCATGTCGAGCGAATGATTGTGCGCCGAGTCGTAGAGCCTGTCGTTGTAATAAAGAGGCGGAAGCCCCTCTATCACTCTTTCCCGGTTCACGAGCTGGATTACCCTGGACTCATTTGAACTCGCTGCGGACGGAGCGCTCCCGATGCCGGTCAGGGCCTCCTTCCTTATCTGGCGCACCATGTGGGCTCCCTGCCCAACCGGGCGAATCTGGTACATGGTCGAGGCGAGAACGATGGATGCGCAGACCTGCCGGTCTTTTGCAGCGATGACAACATGTCCGTTTTCTGCTCCGGAGATCGTGCCCGTCCATAGCAGGGAGCCTCCGGTACCCTTCTGCAAGCGGACCCTGGTTGCACGATACCGGGCGTCTTCGAACAGGTTTAGCTCGATGGAATCACTGGTCTGAATGTTCTGGATATCCGGGTTGATAACAACTGTGCGCAAGCGTGAAACGAGGGAGGTGTTGAGCGGTTTTTGGACGGCGGGATCGGCGGCAAGCGTTGAAGCCGCTTTAAAAAGTGGAATCTCGGATTGAGCGGCCGTTGGACTTGCCGGCGCTAAAAGCAGTAATGAGGCCAGAGCGCAGAAGACAACGAAGCATCTGGCAAGCTGGAACGGGTACATCTTTCTCCCTCGGGTCTAGCCGGCAAACCAGCCCCCTCGGGAGGTGCTGCATCTGCTCAGCAGTCCTGCGACCGTATCCCGGATCTCCCCGAGACTTAGGCCAGTAACTTTGCGTCCCGCGCTTTCGCGGCGGTTTGCCTTTTGTGAGTTGTGCAATTCCAAATTAGTCAAGATGTGTTGATTATTGATAGGCAAAGAACATGCCAGGGCTCTTTAAGTTTTCTTATCGTGTTCGCAGCGCAGGCCCAGACCCAAAGATTCCGATCAAGTCAGGCGGTTATCTGTTGATGATCTTGGAGGCCGGGTTTCAGAGCATGGGGGAGAAAGGTAGCGAAACACCGGTTTGGATTACAAAATGTAAGCAGAGATCCCAATTGGTAATTGGATTTTAGTTGCCACACCTTATTTATCATCCCTCTGAACGATTTCAATCACATCGTCATCAGGGGCCTTGATAAAGGCTATCCTCACTCCTTTTCGTATATCTCGAGGTTCCAATATAAACTCTGCCCCTTTTGCTTTTAGTTCTCGAGCAACTCCGTCGAGGTCGTTTACGCGAATACCAAGATGACCGATCCCGTACCGGACCCAGATACTTTCTCTTGGGCTCTTCGGCGACTCAAGGTTTTCTTTCTCTCCTGCCTCGGCAATAATGATGACAGTGCCACCCAGTTCCAGCATGGCCATTGAAACATTTTCAACCTTTTCTTCATAAATCGTCCTGGCATCAAACATTTTTTCGTAAAAGCCTTTTGTCGTATTGATGTCGTGACACTTGACGTGCACATGATCGAATTTGATTTCGATTGCAGGGCCTTTTCCCATCGCAGCCTCCTTTGGATGTGACCAACCATCATAAGCTGCAAACACCGGTCGCAGGCTTCAAACCGGCTGCTGCTGGTGGCGGCCATGATCTTTTCAACTTTGCGCTCGGTGAGGTGTTTCCGCTCGTCCATCTTTTCGCTTGGCGTGGGGCAAAATAAGTTTTGCCCGCGTCCAGTCAGGCCTAATGTCGCGCCCGTCTTCGTTATCTCATGACTCACAGATGCTCCTCGTGGGGCAAGGTTCCCACAGTGTTGTCAAGTATATCTGATGGGAATCTTTTTGTGCTAGAGTTATTTTTGACCGGCCGGAGGATAGGGCTACGCTGGGGAGCGACTTGGGCGCTGAGGCGGGGCAGCGACGGAGGGTGATCTGCGAGCTTGTAAGCTGATTTTACAGTTTTCAGCTTGAGTGCTAATATTGCGTGTTGCCGTTCGGATGTGAATTGTGCGAAAGTGTTCGCTCCGGTATGGTAAATGAATATTGATGTAGATTGAAGCGCAGTACGGTATCCGGTTTCTTTTTTATCGATACTTGCCCATTTAGGAGCTGTTATGCTTACAGAAGAAAAGGAAAGAACCCTGAGCATTCGCCCGATAACTTTGCTTGTCTTGTTCGTGTTCCTGATCGGGTTGTCTGCCTCAGCGACTTATTTGATGGTGCGTGTTAAGTATCAAGGCCAATTGGATTATAAAAGCCAGGAGATACTGGCCGTTCAGGAAAATAACAAAGCTTTGGCAGAGCAAAATATCTTATTGAGGAATTCGTTGCAGAAATTGGAAGGTGAATACAGCAAGCTGGACGCTCAATTGTCGCAAATGGAAGCTCAGAAGGCCGAGCGACAGACCTCGGAGCAAAAATCTAACGACGTCAAGGAGATGCTGGTTCTTAAACCGACATGGGTCACCTCCGGCGGAACGACCCTTGCCTTTGACGGCAGCCTCCGCATCGTTATTCATAAAGCCTCAGACAACGACGAGTGCCCCACAAATTCGGCGGCTGTCAGCTATCTCACCAGTGATAAAGAGCAAAAGAAACTGTGCCTCCGCACAGGTATGCCGGAAAATTTTACGTATCAAGACAAAAACTACTTGTTCAACTTGTCTGGAATCGCTGCTGAAGCGGGCGTGTATCGTTACTGTATTTCTATTTCATTAGAGCAGTAATTCTACGATACCAGGCGCTTCTGTTTTATTTCTTGCCTCCGCTGCGATTTGACATTAATGTCGTGTTCACCGGGAAGGGTCCACACCAACAAATATGGAAGGATTTGAAGAATTATGGCACAAGGTACGGTAAAGTGGTTCAACGATCAAAAGGGTTTCGGATTTATCGAGGTCGAGGGCGGCAAAGATGTCTTTGTTCACCATAGCGGTATCGAAGGCGCCGGCTTCAAAAGCCTGCAGGAAGGCGACAGCGTCAGTTTCGAAATCGAGCAGGGCGCCAAGGGACCATCGGCAGTCAAAGTGAGGAAGCTCTAGTCGAAGGGCCCTCATCGGGAACCCCAAGGGGCTGGAGAGGCAATTTCCAGCCCTTCTTTTTTTTCCTGAACAAATTCGAGCGATTTCAATCGGGGCTGATTCGCAAGCGAATTCAAAGGAGAACCGTTTATGGCTATGAAAGTCGAAATCAAAGGCAACAAACTCTACATAGAGATCGACCTGGAAGAACCCACACCATCTTCGTCCGGCAAAACGCTCGTCGTTGCAAGCACGCGAGGGAATACCGTTACTACTGCACAAGTAAACGGCAAGCCGGTTGTCATTGGGCTGAACGCATACATCAAACCCTGATCGGGAGCGATGAGCTTCAGACACGGATGGGCACAGATGAACAAGCGGCGGGCGCCAATAGAGCCAGGACAACTAGAAGACGGGCCTCTATTTGATTTCGCGGGCCGGGATTAAAATCCGGGATGTCTGATTTATCCGTGTCCAGCCGTCTCCGGAAGCCTTTGATCTGGTCGCAGTATCTTGTGTCCTACAAGAGCGGCAATGTTTTCGGGGCCTGGCCGAAAGAGAACAACGTTGCCTTGGCATCGACAAAATAGAATGTGATAATGGTTTCGTCATCCGCCCCTTTAGGATAGATCTGCAGAAGGTTCGGGGCCTCAGCGAACGCCTGGGCTTTCGCCTCTCTGCTGCGGTCAAAGGCAACCTTGCCCCGTATCCTCAACCAGGTGCTGTCACTCCCCATGTCTGATATCTCAATCTCCGGGTTGGCAACTAATTGCCTGTAAACATCCTTGGTTGTGTTCGTAGCGAAATAGAGCATATTATTCCTTTTCATGACAAAACCGAACGGACGGACCCTTCCTTTGCCATCTTCCACAGTAGCGAGGTGAAAAACGGGATTGGCCTTCAAGTATTCATATGCAGTTTCCATTATTATCCTCCTTGTAATCGGTTCTCCATGCGCCTCTTTTCCTGTCCATAGCTTGTAAAATCCTTCTTATTATGCTCGAGATTCATCACGCAAGCAACATCATCCGGCATGGCTCCCTTTCCGATCGGCGGCATATTGCCTGCTCAGAAAAGGTTCGAACATTGAAAAGTCATTAAAATTATTCCGTTTTCCTCTTTCATTTCTCTTTGCCACGCTTACAGTAAGTGTATTGAATGCCTTTAAATGCGACAACCTTGATCGGAGAGATCCGTGCAGGCGTCCAGGACGACGTCAAAAGTGGATCTAATTTGACCCAAATACCAAAATCAAAAGTGATGAGGTAACACGATGAAAAAATTAAGCTTTCTTTTGTCACTTCTGCTAGTGGCCGGTTTGCTTGTGGCGTTGCCGGCGTCGGCCGCTCAAACAAACTCGAGCGAGTCTCAACCCATGAATCAAATGGGGAGCCAGTCCTCAATGGGCCAATCGCAAGGCATGAATTCCCGGCCATTCAATGCGAAAGACCTGTTGGGCAAGACCGTTAAAGACCGGAAAGGCAAATCCATAGGGAAAGTTGCAGACCTGGTGATCGGAAATGACGGAAGAGCGGATTTCGTGATCCTTTCGCGCGGCGGTTTTTTTAGCCGCGGGAAGTACACGCCGGTTCCTTATAAAACATTCATTTCCAGCGCGACCAACTTATACCAATTGCGAAAGGATAGAGACCTGAAAACCAACCTCAGCAAGGCCATGATTGATAAAGCCCCTACATATTCCCGCTTGCACTTGAATCTGATGAGTTCCCAGAACAAGATCTGCAGCTACTATGGCATGGGGCAATGCAATCGGATGGGAGGATAATCGCCCTGATTGCCGGTAGAGATGATGAGTTTGATTGATAAGATTCAGGCGGGCTAAGGCCTGGCTTGCGACTGTTGACAGGCGGGCATTCGATGTGTTCTGACGCTGAGCTTGCCCGCTTGTCGAACGCAGTCGCGCCGCAGTGTCGGCGACTTGCCAGTCCGACAGCGATTGCCGCTCAAAAGGCTTCTAAGCCGCAAGTTTTTCCTGCGAAAATTCGTCAATCTGTCTCCTGGGCAATGTGATCACAAAAGTACTCCCCTCTCCCTTCCTGCTCCTGGCCGTAATGCTCCCATTATGCCGTTGGACGATTTTCCGGCAAATAGCCAACCCCATCCCAGAACCTTTATACGCGCTGCTTTTGCCATGAAGCCGAGGAGTCATGCACCGAAAAAAATTCGCCTCCGCTATATTTCTGCTTGACATATATCGATAAGCTATATATTCTGGCGATACTAAGTGTTGCCAGCTTGGACTGCGCTTTTATGAGAACCTGGCCAACGATCTCACCATGGGGATCGAGGCCATAAGAGAAGAGAACAGGTGAAGCGATCTGCCTGCCCGTGGCAGGCAGGATCAGCGGGTCTTAAACAACTTTTGCAAGGAGACTGTTATGAAAGTGTTAGCTCTTAATTCCAGCCCCAGAGGTGAGGGTGTCAGCAAGACCGGCATTTTGCTGGATGCACTGGTGGAAGGCATGCGCGAGGCCGGAGCCGAAGTCGAGACAATTCATCTGCGCAAAAAGAAGATCAACAACTGCATTGGCTGCTACACATGCTGGACGAAGACCCCGGGGGTCTGCATTCACAAGGACGACATGACTGCAGAGTTATTGCCAAAATGGCTGGAGGCCGACCTGGTGGTCTATGCGACCCCCTTGTATCACTATACGGTGACCGCTTCAATGAAGGCGTTCATTGAGAGAACGCTGCCGGTTTTGGAGCCTTTTCTCATCAAAGGTAAGAGTGACGGACGGTCCGCTCACCCGTGGCGGTACAAACCCCCGGCGGGCGTTGTCCTGTCCGTGGCGGGATTCCCGGAGCTGAAGGTCTTCGATCAGCTCTCCCGATACGTTAATTTTGTCGGTGTATTTAATGTGCGAGCCGAGATTTACAGGCCGGCGGCCGAAACTCTCGGGCAACCCCAATTTGCCGAAAAGACTAAAGAGATTCTCGAAGCCACTGTGCAGGCAGGCCGTGAGTTGGTCGATCCCGGAACCATTTCCTCAGCAACAATGGAACGGGTAACCCAGCCCGTCGCAGCAGATTTCGAAACCATGGCAGGGATAGCAAATCTTTTTTGGAAAACCTGCATCCGGGAAGGCATAACGCCCAAGGAATTCAATGAACGAAAAATGGTCCCTCGTCCCGATTCGATAGATACCTTCATGACGATCATGCCCATGGGCTTTAACGGCAAACATGCAGAACAAATGAAGGCTGTCATGCAGTTCACTTTTTCAGGCGAAGTCGAGGGCAGTTGTCATTTCGTGATCGAGAACGGAAAGATCAGGGCCAAAAATGGGACCGCGCAAGAACCGGACCTGATCATTGAGTCGCCCTTCGAGACCTGGATGGATGTAATGACCGGAAAGGCAAATGGGCAACAGATGTTTATGGAGCAAAAGTATAAGGCTTCCGGCGACTTTTCGTTGCTGCTGCGCATGAACGAGCTTTTCGGGAGGGCGGACTGACCGGGGGGCAATTGGGAATTACGAACTTGTTCGCGCCTTCGCGTCTGCGCGTGAGTACTTTTTAAAACAGAACTGAATGAAATCCCGTAAAAGGAGGCGATACATCATGGTGATTGAAGGGAAGCTGGCACTAGTAACCGGCGCCTCCAGCGGAATAGGGGAAGCCACGGCACGAGCGATCGCAAGTAAAGGGGGCCGAGTCATCCTCGTGGCTCGGACGGCATCCCGTCTGAAGCAAATCGCCGCAGACATTTCCGCGACAGGCGGCCGGGCTGATTACTATCCGGCGGACCTGGCGATGCCCGACGCCGTGGGCGAACTCGCCTCCAAAATCGTCAGCGACATCGGAACTCCCGATATCCTGGTGAACAATGCAGGAGCCGGGCGCTGGCTGACGATTGAGGAAACCGGCGCCCGTGAACTGGAACAGATGATGGCCCTGCCTTATTTCGCCGCGTTCAACCTTACGCGGGAATTGCTTCCGCACATGCGCAAGCGCGGCAGCGGCCATATTGTGAACATCGTTTCCGTGGCAACCCGCCTCGTCTGGCCCGGTTTTGCGGCATATGCAGCGGCGCGAGCTGCCATGGCCGCTTTTAGTAATGCCCTGGAGGCGGAGACTCATGGGTCGGGAATACACGTTACTCTCGCAACGTTCGGCAAGGTGGCCAGTCCCTATTGGGAACATAACCCCGGCAGCGAGGAACGACTTCCCAAGATCAATGCGTATTTGCGCACGCTAACACCGCAGCAGGTGGCGCAATCGGTTGCTGTGGCTATTGAAAGGGAATCCAGGCAGATCGTATTGCCACATGCCTTCAAGTTCATTTTCCTGGTGAATGCGCTGTCTCCGAAAATGACGAGTTGGATGTTGCGCTGGGGGTGGAAATAAAGCTCCTAGTGTTGCATTCTATAAGTTCCTCGATGGTAAGGCAGGCTGGAAAGCCTGCCTTACAAGTTTAAGAGCCCTTATGTGGGGCAGGCTTTCCAGCCTGCCAAGCGCGTAGAACTATTTATGGAATGCAACACTAGTTCTCAGCGGCGATTGTGGGCTTGTGAGTTGATTTTACAGTTTTCAGCTTTATCGAAACGAACGAGGCTTATAAAAAACAATACGGCAGAGGGGAGTACGTCGGATGGAGGGATTTGAAGCGCAATGTCCCTCCATGACGTGGTTTCGACCAGGAGCGGCGCTATCGGTTTGCGGTTGCTCCACTAAGACTGAAGTATCTGTAAAAAGCGAGCTGCACCATGCCACTGGAAATGTGGCCATCTTGAATTAAGCCCGGAATCTCATCCAAGGAGAGGCAAACTACCTCGATATCCTCTCCATCGTCCGGTCGAGGCTCGCCGGTCAGCCTGGCATTGTTTGCCAGGACAAAAAAACCACGGTTCTTCAACAGGGCAGGTTGAGGGAAACAGGACCCTATTAGAACGTAATCCTGGGCTTCGTAGCCGGTTTCCTCCATCAACTCACGTTTGGCGGCGTCTTCAGGGGAGGCATCGCCTGGGTCGATCAGGCCTCCGGGAAGTTCGAGGCAAACCGTTTCAATCCCATGGCGGTACTGGCGAACCATGACCACTTTGCCATCAACAGTCAACGGCAACACCATAGCCCAGTCCCTGAAGGAAATCGTCTTGACTTCCATTTCGGCGCCGGTCCTGGGTGATTGGACGATTTTAGTCTGAATCTTGAAGATCCTGTGGTCCTCGAGCGGTTTTCGCTCCAAAATTTTCCACTCCTCAATCATTGGTGATAGCCTCCGAAGGAGTGGCACTTGCCAGTGTTGAGCTGGTCATGTGCCTCAGCAATCAAAGCGAAAGCACCAGACGTATTCCGTGGTCAATGCCTGATACATTTTGCCAGATTATGCGGGACAAATAAACAGGGGGCGAATTTTTCTCGCTTATGCCCAGATTCTGGTAAGTACCCTCGATTTCTTTCAGTTTTTGGATGCTAGCGAAATCAGCATTATTGGGAGGTTTCGAATAGGTCGCACAGCCAATCAATAGCAATACGGACCAAACCGGCAACGAAAAGTACTTTGTCATGCCCCTCTCCATAGATCGTCAAACATAGCAATTGCCCGAGCAAGCGATTTTATTTAACAATTAGAAATAATCAAGAAAAATGAGGCGGTTGCGTGTCCTATTCTTGTAAAATACCTTTTTGAGAAGGGGCAGTTAAGAAATGACAAAAACCCTTATTCGTTGCATCATTGCTCTGGCCCTTATGCTCTTTTTTAAAAGTGAGGGATTTGCGGGCCAAAGATGGTCAATCTCGATCCACCTTCAAATTAATCCAGGAGAACGAGTGACAGGTTACAAGGCAACATTCGTCAACGCTGATGTAGTTTCCATTCCCAAAGTCCCAGTCTGTTGGAGCGTATCCAAGGTAAATGACCCTCAGTGGAAGACGAAGATTGATAGCCAAATATGCGTCGGGTCTGCTGCACTTCTGGATTCTGAAATGGACTATTTCTCCGATTTTCTCGTGATCGAAAAAGATAACTTTAATTCTGATGTTGAAATGGAAATTGAGGTTTGGGTAGCGGCGACAAAAGATTTTGAGACTCAGAGATCGATAAAATTTGAAAAGAAGGACGTAATTTTAACGCCTCTCCCCGAAGGACCGAAGCAGTGACTTCTTTATGAACTGCAAAACCGCTTCCAAACTCATCGATGCCTTTTAGATGCCAGAATTGAGAGGGAAACATGAAAAATATATTCGTTCTGACTGATGACGAGCTGGATGCACTTCTGCTTGCACAGGCCAAACCGAATTGGCAAAAGGTTGCTATGGTAATTGCCAAAGCAATGAGTACCTACGAGACATGGGATGCAGACAGAGTTGGGCAGCGCATTGTTTCGCTTGTTGATGAACGCAAACTCGATGCTGCAGGGAATGTCCGCAATTGGAGATGCAGCGAGGTCCGACTTCCTGCAGCAGATGATAATCCCAGGTAATCACAGGTTCCTGATGGCCTCCAAAACCTCCTCCCTGCTCCTCACTACCATGTCACACGCCCCTTCAACCATAGCGTTCACTACGGCGCCCTCACTCTCCCCCGCGCGTCTGAAATCAGTCTGGACCCCGATAATCTTCTGTTCAGGCTTCTTCCCGGCGTAAAAATATCCGATCTCCCATGCAGTGCCATCATCCATCTGGGGACCGTCGAGTAGGGCTATCAGCATGCCGGCATCACCGAGATGAGATTTGCAGCGACAGAAAATTTCGTGTTTCGCCTTTGGGCCCAGATGGTCGATTTCGGATTGGGTGGCGGGTTCATAGGGCCAGATTACGTTGACCTGTTCGCCTTGGGATGCAGCGAGTGATTCGATTTCTTTTTTCACGTTTCGAAGCCAGTCCCGTTCAGCTTCTGTGAAAAGGGGGCCTGCGAGGTAGATTTTCATTCTGGAGCGCCTGTTGTGTTGAAGTACCTCTCAAGTCTTACAAACCAACTTTATCCAATCTTGCAGGTATGCTGTCCTTCAGCATCTGCTTTATTTTAATTTCGATTTGTTCCTGTTCTGCTGGAGTCAATTCTGCCAGTTCATCCTTGCAAAACCCGCTTCCCACTTCTTGCCAAATACGGTCATGGCCTTGGGCATATCCAATAGCGTCTACCTTCATTGACCTGGCGTTAATGACCAAAATATCAAAAGCGACGTAGAGGCGGGCGACTACCGGCAGGTTAAGGACGGAACGGCAAAATATAGTACTCCCGTAGCCCCAAATGTAATCAGGGGCTAAAGGTACGAAGCTCATGGCACGTCTTTTTACGACAATAAACGAATCCATGGGTTCAGGAGCGAGACCTTGTAATTTAGCGATAAACTCATCCATACGGTGGGCTTGATGATCGAAATTATTAGTTGAACCATAAAGATTCCTGACACTGGCTTTTTCCGGATCACAACGCACAATGTCGTAACCACCCTTGGCGGAGAGGGCAGAAATGACGGTTTCTTCCACGAGCTTATCGATGTCCCAGCCGGAGACCTCCCAGTACTTTGCCAAATTATTGAAAACCGTTGTCCCAACATGCACTCGATACAAATCGTCTCCCATTAGGGAAATAACAGCCACTCTTTTCATTCGAGCCCGATTTTCAACGGAAATTGAAGTGGGATATGAGGAAATACATCCTGAAATGATAAAGAGAAACAAAAGAATAGACATCTTCTTAAGGAGTGTCATTTCTTGCCTTTCTTCGATAATGCCAAAGTGAGGAAGTTTATTTATAGAGAACCGTAATTAAGCCTGCTTCTTCCGAGTTCTCGTCTGCTTCGGTTTACCGACAGTCACTTTCTCAGTTGTCGCTTTAGGAGTGGGCGCTTTGGCCTTCGCCTGCCTTCTCGCCTCGATAAACTTCTTCAGATTCTCGGGCATCCCCCTCTTTTTCGCTGCTTTGCTCCTGGCCTTTGTCACAGATTTCGCCGCCAATGGAGTCCTCAGCGCGAAACCATATTTCTTCTTATACTCTTTCGAGCTCATCCCATGCGTGCTCAAGTGCTTCGACGTGAGTTGCTTCATCTCAGCCCCGCATTCCAGACAGATCACTTTATCATTCTGAATGGAATCCTTCGGTGCGAGTTCTTGGGCTGGCGCCGATTCTTTTATTTTGGGTAGCTCGATCTCTCCGGACTCTGCCCGTTGTAGTTCATGGAGCGTGGCGAAAACCTGCCGAAGCGATGAGCTGATACCGGCGCTGTGGACATGGGGGTGAGGGATACTTGGGTCTGAACGATTTCTGATGCGATTTCGATGAGTTTGGACATTGGCGAATCCTTCTAAGCGTTTTGTTGGCAAAATGACGCTTTGCATACTGGAGAACGTGGATTATAAGATGGCCCAAGCTATTATAAATGGGTGTTTGAATAACGCAATGTAAATGAAGCTGTAATTCGAGAGCCTTATTCATTTTGTAAAACCTTGTCTTTCGTTCGGAGTGTGGGCCTGATCAAAATAATTGCTGGAAAGGAAGAGCAGAATGTGCAAGATAAGTGAGGGACGGGCCATGCAGATACAGAGCGGAAATGGACTCTATGTTACCAGACAGGTGTTTGGCGCTAACCTGGACATGGGCAATTATGCGCGAATCCTTGAAATAGTGGAAATGCTCTGTTAAGGGCCGGAATCTACTGTTCAATAGTGACGTGATTGATTCAGTATACCAAGGCTGATGAATGCTATTTCAGCCAGGATGGCTGAAGACGGAATCCACTGGATTTGAGTAGTAGCTTATTTGAAACTTTGCAAACAACTCCCATGAGACCTCCAAGCACACCGATTATAGGACAGTAATAAAAATCACTTCGACTCGAAATTACTATAATTACATGTGATTTTGCTTGTCATCCTTCGACTTATAGTTTAAAATCTATCGTCATCGGAATTAAATCTTCAAGGAGTCATGCGCTATGAAACTTGTGAAGCTGACCTTAGCTATCATGATTGTAGTCATAATTAATATGACCGCACCCACCGGTTTTGCACCCTTCATCGAGGCGTTCGCCGATGGCCGCACCGTTGACAGCCCGATGCCCTTTTTTGAGAACCGGTATGAAACCGACCACTTCGTTCTCAGATGGACAAACCAGAGCAAGCATTCGGAGGACAATATCAGTAACCAGCAGATTATAAAAGACACTGCGGAATACCTCGAGACGGCCTGGGGGAAATATACGACGTTATTCGGAAGGAAACCTTACACGGCCCCAGGTCAGGACAAGATAGAGGTGGATTTTCGAGACATGGACTGCTATGGGGTTTCCGATCCTCCGAACGAGCCGATTCAGTTCAATTCGTATGACTGGGTGAAGAACAGCGGCATCCGGAAGCCGACTTCTGCCCATGAGTTATTCCATAAATTGCAATACGCATACGGTTACAAAACTAGATGGAACCCTCAAAAACCCTACGCGTGGTTCACAGAGGGCACTGCGGCCTGGTCCGAGGTTTTTGTGTGGGGGATGGTGAGCCTTGACTACAAAGTGAACACTCTTTTCAAGGATACCGGAATGGACCTCTACGATGCGGACAGCAAGGCGATGCCCTTCTGGATCTACTTTGTCCAGGGCAATCAGGAACATCCGGACAATCACCTCATGGTGGAGCTTTTAGAAAAATGCGAACAGCTCCATGACGTGCGACCCGCCTTGAACGCGGTGATAAAAGAAAAGTACGGATCGGTTGACGGCTTTTTCAATGCCTTTGCAAAAGAGCGCAGGAATGGATTCTGGAGCGACGCGTGCGCCGTCCCATACAACTGCATCCTGGGCCCCGAGGACAAAGACCTTGTGGCAGAGGTCAAAGATATGCAGAAAAAACATTAGAGTTCATCGGAGGGCACATACCTGGGAACAGAAGTCGAAAACCCCTGGTCCTCTGATTCCTCGCCCTGTGTCTTGTGCAATGGTATGTTCCGGTCCGGCCTCGACCTCCTGTTCTTATCTCCAATGCCTAAAGCCTGGTCAGACAGAGCCGGAAACGAAAAAGGCAACGGTCAGCAAATTCACTATCGCTCCATGTCAACTCAAAATTGCCGAATGAGGTTCTTCAAATCCTGGAAAACTCCGTTTGAAAGATTGGGTCAGGACGACTGGATTCTATATCATTTATGGGAGTGTTCGATCTGAATTCCGTTCCTGAGGACTCTAAACAGGATGTTGTCGTTGCTCCTTGCCCGCATTGCATCGGCGAGGCCCAATTGCTTTAATTCATCTGCGTAATCCTCCACCTTGACATCCCTTAAAAACTCCCAAGTTATCTCAATTGTTTGAGAAACCCCTTCTTTGGCCACATGAAACAATTGAGAGGAGCTATTAAGAAGAGTCGGTTGCCTATGCCCCGCTTCGACCTCTACGGATTCGTCAGGAAATTCTTTACGCAAAAAATCCATAATGGCCTCAATCTGAGAGTTGGTCATATCATCACTCATCTAGGACTCTCCGTTTCAGTGTTATAGTTCCTCGTTTTCGAGGTCAAACAGGACCTAGCTGATCGAGGACCTCATTACGATGCTCACTTTAAGTAATCAAAACTGCCTTCAACAGCGAAGCACTATTCCCAAGCTGCACATAGGCTTCTTTCTTATTCAGCATCCGATTCTGTTTATCGAGCTGATGGCCCAATTTCATCGACAGATTCGCTATTCGTACTATGTCCCTGACCCGCAGTCTAGTCCTCTTTTCGACGCTGTGATTCAAGATTTTCTTTTAATGCCTTTGCAAGTCCTGTATCCATTTCGGCCATGAGCGCCTCTAGTGTGATCTTCCTCTTTTGCACCATTATTTCCAAGGTGGCCATTATCTGAGCATTTCTTATATGACCTTTGGAAAAAGGCCTGCAAGGAACTGGGTATTGAAGGGGTCGATTTATATGGAGGGACACGGCACAGTACGGCTCAGTTTCTCAGAAAGTACAAATCACCCGAGGAGATTCGACGAGTATCGATGCACACGACCAGCAAGGCGAGTGAGAGATACCTGCGGGTACAGGCAGATGAATTCATGGAAGCCTTCACCATTATCCGCCATCGGTCAAATAGCAACGTGCTGCCGATAAAGAGTGTAGCACCAACGGAGCACCGAAAGCCGACCCTTGAAGATCGGCTTCCAGCTTAGATTTAAGAATAGGCGGGAGAGGATTTGAACCTCCGACACCACCCGCAAACATAGACGGGGTAAGGAGTGTTTTGAACCTGCACCAAAATTGCACCAATGCGAATTTCTGAGGGCATGGAAACTGGCAGAAAAAAGGTAAGGTATTTCATTAGCAAGGCATCATTCGAATTGGGTTATTCAAAAACTGCTGAGCCTCATAAGGAAGCCGCAGCATTACTTCACCTATTTCTCTGAATCCCCGTTAACCGACACTCTGCTCTCTCCTTGCTTCACAAAAGCCTCTGCGATATCATCCTTCGTTTCGCAAACTGCCCATTCTCAACTTTCCGGAGCAACCTATGACTCTCACCAAAGCCCATCTCGTCTCAGCACTCTTCGCGAAAAACATCTTCACCAAGACCGAGTCAGCACAGATCATCGACACCCTTTTCGAGCTGATAAAACAATCCCTGGAAAACGGTGAAGATGTTCTCATCGCTCGGTTCGGGAAGTTTTCAGTCAAAGGCAAGCATGGACGTAAGGGCAGAAACCCTCAGACGGGAGAGCCGATTCCGCTGGCGCCGAGGAAGGTCGTGACCTTCAAGTGCTCGACGGTTTTGCGGGCGAGAATGAATGGGGAGGGTGACTGAAGGGATATGAATTTCGATCCCAACAGGCGCCGGTGAGGAACCTGCAAAATGGTGAGAGTCGAAAAGGAGGGTATCACAACTGGCTCTACTCAAGGCTCTCGGAAGGAGGTACTCTGTGGAGCTTGAATACATAAAGGTTTATGTCTCATTTAGTGATTCCCCATGCGGAGAATGTGGGGAACCTTTGCACAGTGGGGATTTCATTTTCTTAGGAGAGGACCGAAAGCCGATTTGTCTCGCCTGCGCCGATCTGGATCATCTAGTCTACCTGCCCGCAGGAAATGCTGCTCTCACAGGAAGAGCGGGAAAGTACTCAACTCTGCGTGCGGTCGTATTAAAATTTAGCAAAGCAAGAAAGCGCAACGAACGACAAGGTATTCTCGTTGAACAGCTTGCCCTGGAAAAAGCGGAACAAGAATGCATGGCGGACAGCGACGCTAGGGCAATGCAGAGGGAAAGAGCCGCGAAGCGACGGGAGCAGTTAAATCACGAATATGTACAACGTTTCGCTGAACGTATCCGCATGCAATTTCCTCATTGTCCCGCCGGAACGGAAATAGAAATAGCCGAACATGCTTGCCTCAAACATAGTGGGCGTGTCGGTCGCTCAGCGGCTGCAAAGAGCTTCCATGAAAATGCCGTGACGCTGGCCGTTGTTGCCCATATCCGGCACACCGAGACAGAATATGACCAACTCTTAGCTCTTAACTACGATAGGCACGAAGCAAGGGACATGGTGAGTGATGCCATTGCCGATGTCCTGTCGAAATGGAAATCAAATGAATGAGGGAACGAACGCAACTTATCTTTGCCGATTCTATGGGCGCCCACATGATTACACGATTGATAGCTGGATTATGAAACGCTGCGAAGAATTGTGGGGACTGGATTTCGATGATGTCGCAAAAAAGTATAGCAAGTGGGTTGAAAAGAAATTTGGAAATTTCGCTCCGTATGGACCGAATCTTTTGTGGTTCTCGATTACCAAATACTGGCACGAATTCTATGGCCCGTTCGAAGGAAAGTGGTGGGATCGGGCTTGACTTCACTCACTTTTCGCCGCTTACCACACGCATTGAAGTTCTCAGGATACATCCAGATATATGGCAAAGGTTGTCCACTCAAGACGCCCCCACCTGATCGGTTCAACATTATTTTCTCACTTCCACGCTCCATCACTCGACTATCTGGGCACTCATTGAGCAGTGCTCACGGGGAGATTTGCATGGAGGAATTCAATTCATCCCTTCCATCCTTGCCTCTGGACAGCAGGTACGATCCCAATAAGGCACGATGGTGTTCAACGACAATTATTTATCACGATGGCTCAAAACCTTATTTTGAGATCGAATTCTGCCCGCAAAACCTGTGGTCATCAAGGCCGCTTGTATAATAGCGGCAGAAAGGTGGCATTTTTTTTGTCCGCGTGATACAGTCGGCGCATACTAAGGGATTCCATCTCCACCAAATTACGTCTAAAACCGTATTCACCCGTAGTTTTACCTATTTAAATTACGCTTGCCCCAAACCTTAACCAGGAGTTTCTAACTTATGTTGTCAATGGCCATACCAAAAACTGGATGGTCGACAACACCAGATAAAGGAGCCGCGCCCAATGAGAGTTTTTCTCAAAAGGCTTACGGCCTTTGCCATCTGCGTGCTTGCCGCGCTGCCAGTTTTACAGGTGAGGGTTACAGCCTACGCACCAGTCCCGCGATGTACGAAGAAAATCAACCCAGACGTCACCGCATCTGGGCATCGAATTGTTCCCGCAGATCGTTACCGGTTAGTCGCATTTAGCCCCGATTTGGCCAAGCAATTTAAATTCGGAGATCGATTTCGACTGGAAGTCGGAGGGGAGTTTTTTGTTGTTGAGTACCAGGACCGCATGCCAGGCCAAAGACGGAAAAAGATCGACTTTCTTCTCCCAACCGTTGGGAGCTGCAAGGAGTTTGGAGTTCAAAAAGGAAAACTCAAACTGATCGAAGGTAAGGGAATGTTATGATGATGAATATGCTCGTAGTCGATCAGTGCAATGGTTGTGAGAAAGTCGATTATATCGGGATCGGTAGGATGTCTGCAAGGTTTAGCCCCGCGACGAAATAGCGCCTGGGGACTTGTCTCATCGGCGACGCACAAACGCCAAACAAATACTGAAGAATCGACAATCCGCGTCGGCCAGGAATAAAAGCCGACCTTTTGCTTGAGAGGTAATGAGGAATAGATATGTCGCTTGCAAATGCACAGGATCTCGCCCGCTATGTTACTGACCACTGGGGCGATACTCGGTTAAATGAATTGAGCAGAGTAATCGATTGCGGCCCTGAGGATTCTCTCCCTGGTCTGGACACTATCGAGCATCTTCTCTCATGTTGTTACCAGGCGAGTCTTATGAGGGAGGAAGACAGACCCGTGCGGTTCCGTCTCATTTTGAGAGAGCCCGGTTGTTTCGACGGAAAAGACGGACCACCTGCCGGCCTGCATCGACTTCCGTTTAGCGAGCCGCAACCTTTTGATGAGTATGCACTGCAGAGGCTATCTCCTGCTACCGATTTTTATCGATCTCTGATTGGAGTAAGACATGGCATTCAAGAGGGTCTGCAAATCTGGGGTATTGTCCACTCCGGGTCTCGATGGGTCCAAAATGTATACGGCGGAAGGAAAATCGCACCCGCTCTGCCCCTTTCGCTGGTCATTTACGTGACTGATCCGGGTCGAATAACCGTCTGCAAAGGTCCGTTGACGATTGCGACATTAAATCGTGGTCAGATCATTTCCCCTACATACGAAGTCTTTGACTCAGCCTGGCTTTCCGGCGGCTCCGCCTCAGTTCGCTCCAGGCTGTGGGGGTTACACTTAGCGGCAAAGGATGCAGCCAAGAAGCCGTGGGCGGATCTCAATCCCAGTATTGCTCGCACAATTGCCCAACAAGTAGCCAGGCGTATCATCAGTTCTGTCAGAAATTCCGGTCACGGTGGCACAATCCTCGTGATCCCTCCGGAAATGGTTGGGCAAGTATTCGAGGAAAACTCATACCTAAGCATTGAATACATGGTGACTGATGAGACCACACGAAAAAGATTTCAGACTTTGCTGGTGAACCTCATGAACACAATCGCTGAGGTGCATGGCCAGAAAGCAAACAATGGCGAACTCGTTGGATGGGCTGAGTATGTGGTCAGCAACGATGAATCCCTTGCTCTGTTGGATGAGGCTGTTTTTGACCTCGCGCATCTCTTTGCAGATTTGACAGCGGTGGATGGTGCGGTAGTATTTACGGAGGCGTTCGAGTTGCTGGGGTTTGGGGCTATGATATCCGGGGGACTGAAGGGATTGAAGACAGTGGCTCGCGCATTGGATATAGAGGGGCTTCAGAGTGAACAGGTACACTCCAGAAGCTTCGGTGCACGCCACCGGTCTGTGTTTCGTTTTTGCAATGCCGTGCATGAGGCAATTGCTATCGTAATCTCTCAAGATCGGCTGGTACGCGTCGTCAAATGGAAAGAAGGTATGGTTACCTATTGGGATCATGTCGCAGCAAGCATCATGGATTTTTAATAAGACGCTGCTCAGTCCTTCATTTGCTCATTAAATTCATCACATTCGATAGGTCTTGATGTTCATTTTTGAGGAGCAATCCATGACTCTCACCAAAGCAGACATCGTTGATGAGTTCTTCACCACAGGCGGCTTCACAAAAGCCCAATCAGCCCAGATCATCGACACCCTCTTCGAGTTGATTAAACAGTCCCTGGAAAACGGCGAAGACGTCCTCATCACAGGATTCGGGAAGTTTGAAGTGAAAGAGAAGCATGGACGTGAAGGCAGAAACCCCCAGACGGGAGAGCCGATTCCGCTGGCGCCGAGGAGGGTCGTGACATTCAGGTGCTCTGGTGTTCTGCGGGAGAAAGTGAATGGGAATACAGAATTATGAACTATAAAAGCCCCAGTGATGAACCCGTTAAATGGGAACTAGAAGCAGTCAGCCGGGTCCTCCGAGAGTGCTTAGAATCGCTCAGTAAAGAAGAAGTGCAACTTCAATTAAAATTACTTAAAAAGATCAAAGGAAGTTACAGACTGGACATGGAATCAATCCAACTGGCCCTTGAAGTCAGCAAAAAGGGCGGATGCGAAATTGTGTATCCGCTTTTGTATCGGCTTATTGGAAAAGAAAGTCTCGATGGATGGCTTAAAAATCCAGCGGTAGCCAAACAGAAAATCAAGGAGACGAAGGGCCGGATTGCAGAGGTCGAGCAGCTGATCTCGCTTTTGAAGGCGAAACTAGGATCACTTTCCCCAAAGGTTCGGTGATGAGCCGGGCCTTACTTTTCAGACTGGATGGATAAAACAGTGTGGACCACGCATTCCAAGCCCCTCTCGCCCGAAGAAAAATTAAACTGATGGAAAACCTGATATGTTATTGCTTCGGTTACACTACCTCCGACATTGAGCGGGACGTCCTGGAAAATAGTAAGTCCACCATCATGGAGAAAATCATGTACGAAAAAAAAGCTGGTGGATGCCAGTGTGCTACCAAAAACCCCAAAGGTCGCTGATGCCTTGCCGACGTCCGCCAGGTGGTAGACGACACCATGAAACGCAATGGAATTACACCAAAACTTTTTTAAAGAATCAGTGAGAGAAAAATATCAGCGTACGGGGCAGGTACAAATCCTTGGACTGGCAAGCCCCATTCAATCGCAAGCGTGCTCAACGGCAAGCTGGAGAAAGTAGATGGCTTCCTGAATTTTGGGGAGATGCAGGGTGGGTTGTAATTCATTTTTTCCGATTGCCTCCATCAGGATAGTGGTTATGCTTCACCACAGAGGTTGGAAAAGTGGGTCTCGGATGAAGAAAATGCCGATTTTTAATAAGGGGCGGAACTGAGGGGGTGATGTGGTTCCTTGCAGGGCTTATTGCAGGTTTCGTTCTTGGGTTTTTTACTGCCGGCTTGTGTAATATTGCAGCAAAAACAGAGGAGACATCCATCGAACGTCGCTCGGATGTGGAAAAGAAAATTGAAAAGGTCGCATAGACTGTCTTAGTTTGTTCAGAACGGCATGGATTATCGACACCCTTTTCGAGTTGATGGAACAATCCCTTGAAAGCGGCGAAGTTGTTCTCATCACTGGATTCGGGAAATTTTCGGTCAAAAGCAAGCATGGACGTAAGGGCAGAAACCCCCAGACGGGGGAACCGATTCCGCTGGCGCCGAGGAAGGTCGTGACATTCAAGTGCTCTGGTGTTTTGCGGGCCAGAATGAATGGGGAGAGTGATTGAAGACCGCAATTACATTTTGTCGAGGGAGGATATTGCCGATGGTGGCCAATAACCGGCTCCCCTCAGTCATATAACGGTCTCGCTGCATCATGCAGGTGCAGTGAAAGGGACAGAAGTCTCTAAAAGCTCCAAGACTGCATCAGGCCAACACCGCCAGCAGGGGCGACGCTCGTCCCATAGATCCGTTCATCGACTGTCTGTTGCTCCCTTGCCTCCGGTCGGGTGACATCATACTGAGCGCTCGATGCGAAGGGCTGTATGACACCGCCACCGAAGGGAAACGTGCCTGGAGTGACGCATTTGAACTGCCCTTCAACAGAGCATGTTAATAGTCCGACGAACAGTGCTAAGATATGTGTAAATTTTCGAATCATTAGATGCTCTCCTCATTATCGATAACGAGAATATTTACCTTCATCCAATCTCCATGTAAGAGGTTTCCCTCTCTTAGAAGCAATCGGACATTCCCCGGTTCTTCTTCAGAATCGCCAACCAGCGATCACCTGTTGAAACCGTTGATCGGTAGGCAACGCGTGGGATTACGATCAGATAGGCTTTGGAATGATCAAAATCTGTGCCGAAGAGGCAGATGACAGCACTCATTCCATATTGTGATGGTATGATGAAAGCTTAAGTCTGAGCGGGCAGTGTTCTGGTCTTGAGTCAACAAAGAAAAGGGGTGTTGCATGCAACGGAAGCGTTGCTTGATTTCTGTGACACGTGCAACACTTCAACATCGGGGGTATCTTCAGTATATTTTCCATTCCCTCCCAAAGCTCCCATTGAATTTGCCGGAATCATAAGGTTTTTACGCTCATTTTGAGGAGTAATCCATGGCTCTCACCAAAGCCCACATCGTGGAAGCACTCTACGCCGAAAACATTTTCACAAAAACCCAGTCAGCACAGGTCATCGACACCATCTTCGGGCTGATGAAACAATCTCTGCAAAACGGCGAAGACGTTCTGAGCACTGGATTCGGGAAGTTTGAAGTGAAAGAGAAGCATGGACGTGAAGGCAGAAACCCGTGGACTGGGGACCCGATGAATCTGCCACCCAGGAAGGTCGTGACATTCAAGTGGTCCAGGATGTCGCGGGCTGCGATGAATGGGCGAGAGTGAGTGAGGAATATGAATTTCGAACCCAGCTTTTTCGCAAGAGGTATTTGAAAGAGAGAACGATGGAAAGCCTGATATGTTATTGCTCCGGCTACACTACCTCCGACATTGAGCTGGACGTCCTGGAAAATAGTAACTCCACCATCATAGAGAAAATCATGTTCGAAAAAAAGCCGGTGGATGCCACTGCGCCACCAAGGACCCTAAAGGTCGCCGATGCCTTTCCGACGTCCGCCAGGTGGTGGACAACACCATGAGACGCAAATGGAATTACACCAAAACTTCGTTCAGGACATTTAAGGAACCTCTCCAAAAGCTCCTCCCTCGTCCTCACAATACTACCTTTGCCTGAGCTGACCACATTCCGGGGTTATGCCACATGCTTTCAGTGGTATCCGGTTGAATATGCAGGCTGAGGGATAGCCGCATGCCATTTCCCTTTGTCACACATCATACATGTGCCCTTTACGCAAACCAGAGAACCATCAGAATAACTCTGCTCTTTGAAAGTGCAAATCGAACCCTCGTATTCTTGCATTGTCTAAATCCTCACAAAAAACCAACATTTAAATTCTTTTTACTGCTTATTATAACCTATCTTTTTGATTTTCCCCAAAAACCAGTGATAACTTGCCTATTACGGATGCGTTGCGATCTGGCTGCTTTGCCGGCGTGAAGAATGGCGGCGATGGGGTTATGTTGCCGGAGTGGTCAGCCAACCAGTCATGGCTTTTTTCAGGCTTTTACCATCATCAGTGAGGCTCGGAATTCGTGGGATTTACTCCTTTACTTCGGATTTCCAGTCCCCGCCAAGAAGCTCTTGACTGTCGCTTCATTGTGTTTAACTTTCGCCCGGACCCCAAGAGGTCGAAGTAAGTGGCCCAGTGAACATGCTCAGCAAAAATTACTCAACGGAAAAAAGAGGGGTAAAACCTTCAATAGGAAGCTGAGCAAACAAACTGAGATGAGCCAAACGAGGTGGAGTTGGGCAACTGAAATGGTCACTTGGGGTTCAATTTTTTCAGCCTCTCCGATGAGACTATGTTCAGAAAAACCGACAAATCACCTCCACCTCCTCCTCCCTGCTCCTCACCACCATATCACACGCGCATTCACCACTGCACCGCTGCTCTCGCCTGCTCGCCTGAAGTCAGTCCTTACCCCGATGATTTTCTGTTCGGGTGATTTTCTGGCCCCAAATAACCGATTCCCCAAGCGGTGCCATCGTCGACCTGGGGACCGTCGAGAAGGGCTATCAGCATGCCGGCATCATCGAGATGAGATTTACAGCGGGAGAAGATTTCGAACTTAGCCTTTGGGCCCAGATGGTCGATTTCGGATTGGGTGATGAGTTCATAGGGCCAGATCACGTTGACCTGTTTGCCCTGGGATTCAGGCGAGCGATTTGATTTGTTTTTTCAGGTATCGAAGCCAGTCCCGTTCAGCTTCGGAAAAGAGTGGTCCTGCGAGGTAGATTTTCATTGTTTAAAGTCTTTTTAGATCGACCAACCCGAGCAAAATAAATTGTCCGAAGACGGACTTGAGTTGACACATTGCATAAGAAAGGGTGGTCAGGTACCCTCTTGGAGATTGTCGCCAAACAACCCAAGAGAAAGGAACCTTTATGACCACCCAGGAAAAGCTCGTAAAACGTAAGTTAAGTCTACTAGAACTCGCCGAATTCCTCAACAATGTTTCACAGGCCTGCAAGATTAACGGTGTTTCCCGCCAACACTTCTATGACATCAAGAAAGCTTATGATGAAGATGGGTTGGAAGGTTTGGCTGAGAAGACCAAGAAAAAGCCATGCATGAAGAACAGGGTTTCCCCGGAGGTTGAGGAGGCTGTGCTCACGATGGCCAATGAGTTTCCAGCTTACGGCCAAATGAGAGCTTCAAACGAGCTGAGGAAAGCCGGCACTCTAGTATCCGGTGGCGGTGTAAGAAGCATATGGTTGCGCCACGGGCTGGAGACTTTCAAAAAAAGGCTAAAGGCTCTTGAGGAGCGCGCGGCAGCCGAGGGGATCGTCTACACCGAGGCCCAGCTCTGCGCCCTGGAAGCATCCAAGAGGTCTCGTGAGTCCCATCCCGACGAGATCGAGACGCAACATCCGGGATATCTCGTGAGCCAGGATACTTTCTATGTCGGCTACCTCAAAGGCGTGGGCAGGATTTACCAGCAAACAGCCATCGACACCTTTTCTTCGCTGGGTTTTGCAAAGCTTTATACTGCCAAAATCCCGGTGACTGCCGCCGATCTTCTGAACGACCAAGTCCTTCCCTTCTTCGAAAAAGAAGGCGTGCCGGTGCTTAGGGTTCTCACCGATAGGGGAACAGAATACTGTGGCGCCCCGGATCGGCACCCTTACCAGCTGTTTTTGCAGCTAAACGACATCGAGCACACCAAAACCAAGGTGAAAAGCCCTCAGACCAATGGTATATGTGAGCGGCTACACCAGACGATGCTAAATGAGTTCTATCGGATTGCTTTCCGCAAGAGAATTTACTCAGACATCGAGACGCTCCAAGAGGACCTCGATCTTTTCATGGACAGATACAACAATCAGAGGACCCATCAGGGAAAACGTTGCCTTGGCCGGACGCCGATAGCAACATTTATCGAAGGCAAGAAATTGTACGATGAAAAGAACTTGAACGAGAGTTTTGGAATGTAGCTGTCATTGACAATCCCAAGGGGGAACCTGGCCCAGTGTCAAATCAAGTTTCGTTCAGGACAAATAAATGGACCGGAATCAGCCCCTTCAGAAAGAGCCGTCAGGTAAGCATTTGAACAGGTTTGATTGAATCCCCAATTCTTTCTTGATGTATCCATTTCCACGCAGCTTCCATTTCAGAACGGTAGAAATGCTCCACATCCGTGTGAGTTAACAGTCCGCTAACCTTCGCCCATGATTTGATCCAGACCCTATTGCTGAGGAACGCCATCCGTTCTATTTCTCCCGCATGGTCCTTGGCAAATCTCAATTTCTCCAGAAGAGCGTCCAGTTCCATGTGCCGAAAGCCTTCAATCTCGACCAGAAGCCGTATCTTTCCATATGCAGCGATGATCTCAGACATTATCCTGCTCATATTGTCAATGTCTTCGCCAGTAGTATCTTCGCCGATTTTGAACCCAAGGGCGCTTCCAGCACTACCGCTTAACTTCTTGAACATGATGGCGCCTCACTTGCCCTGATTGCCAGCGAATCAAACCGCCTTCTTCTTCCGAAGTCTCGTCTGGTTCAGCTTAGTGACTGCCGCTTTTTCAGTTACCGCTGGTTTCGTCGCTTTAGCTTTCTCCTGCCTTCTCGCCTCCGTGTACTTCTTCAGATTCTCAGGCAATCCTCTCTTTTTAGCCGCTTTGCTTCTCGCTTTGGTCACAGATTTCGCTGACAGTGCCGTTTTCATGGTGAAACCATATTTCTTCCTGTACTCTTTCTGGTTCATGCCGTGGTCCACCAGATGCTTCTGCGTGAGCTGCTTCATCTCTGCCCCGCATTGGAGACATATTATTTTGTCGTTTTGGATGGAATCGGCAGGTGTGAGTGCTTGGGCTGGCGCCGATTCTTGAGTTTTAGGTAGTTCGATCTCACCTGACTCTGCCCGTTGCATTTCCCGGAGCGTGCTGAAGACCTGGCGAAGCGATGAGCTGATATCGGCGCTGGACATGGGGGTTATTGATACTTGGGTCTGGACGATGTCTGAGGCAATTTCAACGAGTTGTTTGGGCATTGGTGAATCCTTAAAATAAATTTGATACGCAAAGGCATCCAGCCTATGGGTGGACTATGAGTCCGTCAAGATTATTATATGTGGATGTTTGTATAAGGCAATCAGGTTTACGTTTTTTTACTTTCGGATACCAATGAAACAAACTGATCAGAAGGACCGCATTAAACTTTCAGGAGTTCATGAGAGCCTGACCTTGGCAAAAGGAGAGATCGATGGGAATGATCAAAGATTTCAAAGAATTTGCCATGCGTGGGAATGTAATCGACATGGCTGTCGGTATTATCATTGGAGGGGCATTCGGGACCATAGTCAAGTCACTCGTTGATGATGTTCTGATGCCGCCAATCGGTTTACTCCTGGGCGGAGTCGATTTTTCCAATTTCTTTATAGTTCTTAAGCAAGGAGCCAAGGCTGCAGGCCCTTATCATGCCCTGGCAGATGCTAAAGCGGCAGGTGCGGTGACGATCAGCTACGGGCTCTTTTTCAATGCGGTCATCAGTTTCCTGATCGTAGCATTCGCCGTTTTCATGCTGGTCCATAGCATTAACAAACTGAAGCGGGAAGAAAAAACGGTGGAACTATCCACCAAGGAATGTCCCTACTGCCTCTCAACAATAGCGATAAAGGCAAGCCGATGCCCCCACTGCACATCCGAATTAAAGTCCGCCTGACACAGTTAGAGATTCAAAAAAGCAGTTTGATGATTTCAGGTTGAATTACGCCTTCTTCTTCCGAAGTCTGGTCTGCTTCGTTTTTCCCTCTGTCACTCTCTTCGTCGCTGCCCGTTTTGACGCTTTGGCTTTCTCCTGTCTTCTCGCTTCCACGTATTTTTTGGGATTCTCAGACAATTCTCTCTTTTGTCGAGCTTCCTTCATGGCCTTGGTCACTGACTTTGCCAAAAGAGGAGTGTTCATCGAAAGTCAGTATTTTTTCTTGTACTCGGTTGGGGTAAGGCTATGAGAGGCAAGGTGCCGACCTGTGAGCTGCTTGACCAGCAAGGCGAGTGAGAGATACCTGCAGGTACAGGCAGATGAATTCATGGAAGCCTTCACCATTATCCGCCATCGGTCAAATAGCAACGAGCTGCCGATAAAGAGTGTAGCACCAACGGAGCACCAAAAACCGAAAGCCGACCCTTGAAGTTCGGCTTCCAGCTCAGATTTACGAATAGGCGGGAGAGGATTTGAACCTCCGACCTCCAAGCTTTATCTATTGAATTTACTTAGGTTTTTCAGATCGAGACACCCCGATTCGGTGTATCGGCGGTGTATCAGCTCTGGTGAGCCTATACCCAGCTCTCTGCTCTTCAACATCCTCTTGGAAGTATCTCAAAAATGCCTTGGTCGTTTTGTGCCCGGTTAATCCTTTCACTTGCTCTGGAGTCTGGCCTATTTTGCGCAAGTTCCTGGCGGTGCTGTGGCGGGTTCCTCCATAGAGGTCAACCCCTTCGATCCCGAGATTTTTGCAGGCCTTTTTCCAGTAATCATAGACCAGATGCTTCCCGAACGGCGTCCCGGCGTACTTTCCTCCCCCTCCTCGGTCTCGCCTGAAAAAAGGCATCTGGGGGAATCCTACTGGAAGTTGTTTCACCAGCTCAATATCTTCAGGTATTAGAGGGAAGAATTTAATTTCCTCTGTTTGGCGATCTGTCTTGTGGTTTGGCAAGTAAACTATCCACTGATCGCGGTCGATGTCGCATTCGCGAATTTTGAGAATTTCTCCGGGTCTTGCCTTTATGTAGGTGGCGGCCCACTTGGCTGCAATATAGATCCGTGGGTTCTTAGCCCAAGTGAGGTTTTCGATTTCCCCAAGCACTGCCTCTTGGGTTTCATAGCTTATCGTCTTTCGCCATCCGAGCTTAACGGGAATTTCTGGAAACTCCGGCATTTGTTCGCGCCTGAGAACGCGGCGCTTAATCAGCCAGGTAAAGAAAGCATGAAGATTGGCCTTGATATTGTGGCGGCTTTTGCTGGACAGTCCCTTGAAACCGAGAAGAAAGTCTTCAATCTCCCCATACTGTATTTCTTTGATGTTGGTTTGCCCGAAATATTCCGCTGCGTTATTGATTTCCCGCCGGACATGGGTAAATGTTCCCGGCTTAACCGTCTGTTCCTTTATCTCCAGATACTTGGCGGCAAGATTAGCAAATCCCAGCGGGTTGGCTTTCTTATAATCGCGCTCATCATATGACCCCTCTGTGACTTTGAAGCGGAGTCCATTAAGCGTGTGGTAGGCTTCCTTGTAACTCTGGAACCGCATGAAGATTCGGCGGCCAAATCGGATAATGATTTTCTGAGCGCGCACTTCAGGGTGGTCAAGGCACCAGACGGCGCCGCCTCGTTCCGGTGCCTGCTTGTTATCAACCATTTTCCCTTCTTTGCCTTCAGCCAGGCAAAAAGGGCACCGCTCCTCAGTGTATATGCCGCCAGCCATACACATACCTCCATCCATCGCTCGAACAGGGGGTATTTTACGGCATATGTATGTTGGGAGGCAACGGTTCATTTTAGGCGGTTCTTTTCTGTCTTATCAATAATGGGCGATATTGCGTGGCTTCGCGTTTGCTTAGCGGGCACGCCGGTCTCAAGCGGACGTATATGGTTCCAGATCAAACCATTTCCCTTTGTTCGCCGTCTCCTTGGGTTCGACTTTTTTCACCTCAATCTTTTTGACCAGCGGCGGGGAAGGAACTTTGCATATCCCCCACTTCACTCCTTCCCTGTTTCGGGTCAGATAGGCTACGTGAAACTTGGGCAGGTTCTGGAGAGTATACGTTTCGCAGTTCATTTCCCGGGCGATCCGGCTGGCATCACCCGCTCCCAGCAAGAAAGAAATAATTGTTCCGGCATTTAAAAGCGTTCTCACCAGCGCATCATCCATCCCGGCAAACTGCTGGGTAGCGATCATGAGCGATAGCCGGTACTTACGCCCTTCCCGGAGGATCTCGGTTATAAAAGAGTTGTTGATGAAATTTTGGGCCTCGTCCAGATAGACCGAAACCGGCTTGTATTTTCTAGGACGTTCGAAACGGAAGGTATTGCGCAGGCCCTGGGTGACCAACGTTCCGACGAACACCATCTGGGCCTGGGTCATGCCCGAAGCGTCAAAGATAAATGATTTCTGTTTCTGAATGAGTTCTCCCCATTTAATGGAATCGTGCCCGCAGAGAATAGGTTTCATCCGGTCGTTACCCAAAATGAAATTCAGCCGGGCCAAAATCCCGTCTCGGGTTACTCCGTCTCCGGTCATCTTTTCGATGTAGTTTCTGACCAGCTCCAAAGAAGGGCGGCTATGGGCGAGGCAGTATTTCACCGCCTCGTCCCAAATCACCCGCATTTTAGCCGTTAGTCTTTCGTTCGGCGTAAGAATGGAAATAACCTGATTAAGCGCTTCAGCCGTCAACTCGCAGATGGTATTGGGATCGTAAGGAAGCAGTAAGGGATTGAGACTGGCGGGAGTATCCAGCGAGACGTAGACCGGCCGTCCGCGACTGATGCTGAAGCACTCCCGCGATAGCTCACCCGAGGGTTCGACCAGAATCTTGGCATTTCCGTACAGTTCGTCCGTCTTCCATGAGTGAGCGATAAACTTCGACTTCCCTTCTCCGCTTTTTCCCGGCAGGAGACAATGAGTGTAGCGGGTCGCCCAGTAGACCGGTCGAAACTTATCCAGTCCGATTTTAATCGCCGGCAAATCCATCGAATTCCTTCTCTTTCATGCGGAGATCAATCTCCTGTTGTTTAATTTCCATCTGGAGCAGGATGTTCTTCCCTTCCTGCTCTTTAATCTTCTGATAGAGGAACTGATTCTTGAGTTCCGTTTTCTGGTTCTCCAAAGTTACCCCCTCAAATTCTTTATCCCGCATCCTCTCGCGGTGTTTGAATTCGTGGAAAGCATCCTGCATCGAGGCGGAAAATGTGGTTATGGCCTTGATCATTTCCAGATTGCCTCTGACCCTTCTGAGCTGGGCCTCGGCCAAATCGCCTCTTCGGTTTTCCGATTTGGCCATCTGCCCGAGCTTCGCGTTATGAATCATCCCTCGGATAAAACCGTCACTATATTCCCTGGGCGGAACGGAAATAGGCATGGCGTCCCGGATAATTTCCACCGGAATCGGGGATCGTTTAACGAGTTCGTTCATGGTCTTCTCCTTCGCTATTCTGTCCAAAGTACTGAAACATCTGGCGCATCATTTCTTCATCCTGTTTCTGCTGTTCATAGTGGGTCAAGGCGTCGCGCCAGCCTTTGGTTTCTCCGGCTTCCCTGGCGGCCAAACCGACCAGGCCGATAAGAGCAATTCCTCCGACGATTAACCATTCCATCGTTTCCTCCTAATAGTGAATGTAGCGGATGTTGGGGTTTGGTCGCGTTTGCACGACGTGAGGCGGTGGCGCTGAAACGTAGTATACCGGACGGGGTGGCCGATAATTCTGGCAAGGCAATTGAACTTCGACGACAACCCGCACCGATTGATTAATGCGCACCTCCCGGTATTCCAGTTGCCTCTTAATCCTATTAACCTGTTCTCTATATTCAGTTTCTCCCGTTCTAGCTCGCTGGTATCTCTCCGGTCTCGGCAGCTCAGGTTGATACTCTGCCTGTTGGGGTGGCAGTGATGGCGGCAACTGAAACGCAACCGCCGGTTCGGGTTTCTGGATTTGGGGCTTCACTGCCATTTCCTGACCCAGTTGATAGGCCGAGAACAGTGAAGCGATGAATAAGAAGAGTCTCAATACCCAGCTCATTGGTCGTCTCCAATCTTTGAAATAAGCGACTCGCCCTGTTCCAAGGTGATGAAATCAAACCAAGGGATTTTGTAGCCGAAGAGCCGTGACAGAAAATCAGTCGCGTCCGGCCACTGCTCCCACACCTTGCCTTTGTTGCGATTGGCCTGGTCCAAACTTTCATTCCTTAGAATTTCCAGAATGAAAGCATACCCGCGGCCCCCCTCGGTAATCATGCAGATCGCGTCAGCCCTAACCCCGATTTTTTCCACCCAGACTTCTCTCGTTGCCTTAGCCTCGTAAGTCTTGAGCAGTTCGGTTAAGGCGTCAGTTAACAATTGACTGTGCTCCTTGAACTCGCTCCGGCATCCCTTGGTTCGGAAGTGACCATTAACCCGCTCGATCTGCCCCGATTCAGCCAGTTTCTTGAGGACCTTGCCGGCATTAACCCGCGCCGATTGACCGGCTGTCCAGTGTCCTCTAGCGGCCATAACCTCGCCAATGTGTTTGTCTTTGGCGATAACCAGGGTCTCCATGACTGCCATGACTTCATCTTCTTTACTCATTTGCTCCTCCTTTATTGGATCGTTAGAAAGTGATAATTGACGTTAGGCAGGAGCTTAAAGGAGGGATTAAAAATCACAAAGTATTGAGTTAACTGGAAATATCCTGTGCCTTGAACCGGATTAGTACGCGATTTGCTTGGAAGAATGATTTTAATCTTGCCATTAAAAGTTGTTTTCGCTACGTTGCCCTATCTTGTTTGATATTGCTGTTTTATCGAGTCTAATCAGCAGCTTGATAACCGTCCGGCAACAGTATAGAGGAGGAGGGAAAATCTATGGTGGGGCTGAAAAAAATCCTGGCTGAATACGGTAAAAGGCATGACACAAAAGAATTGGCTAAACAACTTAAGGTTGAATACTCCACTCTCATGCGGAAGATGAACCCAAATGATGATCAGGATATCCACGCCTGCTCACTGGTCGAATTTATAAAGGCCACCAGGTATACTTGGAAAGATCCCAAAAAGAAGGAAAAGGAGGAACTGGATTTCACTCTTTTGGATCAGATTGAATTTAGGCTGGGAAGGGTTTTCGCGGAAAAAATCAAAGTCCCCAAATATGATTTTGATTTTCAAGGTCTCTCGCGACTAATAAAGGAATCCAGCGAAGCCACCAGAGCCATCTCCGAATCCTTTGCTGATGGCGTAGTCAATCCCCATGAAGCGGAGACATGTATTAAGGAACTTCATGACCTGATTTTCATCTCCATGCAGCTAATTCAACATCTCGAACAGATTGAACTGTCCGGTGAGGCTTTCAAATTGACGAAATAACGGTTTTTACCAGTCGATTGGCTTCAGTTCTAAGGGTTAAGGGGCAGTTAAGCCCCTCTTTTTCTTTCCATTACCTCATAACTCCCAGTCAATCCAGTTCCCCAGCCTTTCCAAAGGCGTCCTGCGCCGAGCGCAGCGAGGCGCCTCAAAACAGCCCCCTGATTTGTCTCTTCCTTCCTAAGACCTTACCACGTAATGTCCATCCTGGCTCCGAACCTTCACTTCCAAACCGTTTGAATTTCTCCAAACGTCCACACCATAACTAACCCATCAAACATGGGCGTCCGAACGACCATACTCAATTAAAATCCTAAAGCTGTCCGGAGGACAAGACGGTGAAAACTTATTAGCACAATATTGATTCCATAAACGCCGTAGGCAATCAGAAAAGCTTGACCGGCTCAGAGAACGGAACAAAACTTACTTTCAGCAGAAGCTCCTGGAGGCGGGGGTGGTGGGCGGGATACCAAAGCGTCGCTCCGCCAAAACGATATAGATTGAGGCTCCTTGACAGCGGTAAGGTGCCTGTTAAAATGGAAGAGCGAAGGAAAGACCGTTCCTTCTATTTACCTTGAGCCTTCAGTTTGCTGGAGGCTTTTGCCTTTTGAGGCCAGATGATTTTCCAGTAACAATCCCAGTGGTAGACTTCCTTGTCTCCCCAGACTCGATTGCCGAAGCCCGGTTCGATCCATTCTCGGCAGCAATCGCATCTTTCTGTTTCCCAAAACTTTTTTAAATCGACGAACATATCGCACCTCCTTCCTAGGTGAAGGTCTTTCCTTCACGAAGGAAGAAGAACGGGCGGATTCCTTGCCGTTGTCAAGGAGGAGCCCGAGCGAAGCGACGGATTCATCATCCGTTTTGGCGGAGCGACCACCTTTGGGGCTCGCGCCTTCTCTTACCGCCATTTTCCCAATACGGTATCCGGACACCTTGTCTCTGAGGTGAGAAATCTTTAGATTTGCACCATTGACCGAAAGGGAAGGAGCGCTTCTACTCCTTCCCCTTTTTTCTTCGAGTCTCTCGTGCAACGAATCATGCCTGGACCTATCAGTCACGGAGACAATCTATCCTCTCTTTGTAGCCTGGCTATTTTCCTGTCCAGCCTGTCCAATTTCTTGTATTTGGCCCGCACCTGTTTTTCCGAATAGGTCCAGGCCTTATCCAGAGTGTCGCGTTCTTTCCTGAGCTTTTCCAGACTGTCTGACAATGTCTCTTTGTCACTAATAAGCGCGTTTGGTTGGCCGTTGGCCATTACCCTCTTTGATGATTCCATGGGAGTCCTGGGTTCTTTCTGTTCCTCCCCAATAGCTTTGGGCACCACCTGACTGATGGGCCGCTGTTTGAAGTACAGATCGCGCTCGATCCCCAGACCGAAGCGTCCTTGATAGTTCTCCAGTTCGTCGATACTAAAGGTCCCCCATTCGTCATTGTAATCCCCGAAGAGGCTCACATAACCGAAGAAGCACCGACTCTCCGGATCGTACTCGGTGGCGTACCAGGTTCCGGCGCCGGTCGGATTAAAGAACTTGGCGACCACAATGGGGTCCTTCACTTCCTCCTGCGAACCGATTTCGGTGAAACGCCGGAGAAGTTCCTGAGTAATAAGTTTCATAGAATTGATAGTTAATGATTAGCGCCAGTAGATGACCCAGTCGCCTGTTTCATCCTGGTCGGCTTCCGTGTACTGACTGGGAATGCCGAGAAGATCAAGGGCGTAGTTCGCCGCTCGCACGTCATTTGGCTCGACCGCATGCTGCTTTCTTGCCTTCCTGACCGACAATTCTCTTATCTCTTCCCACTCGGCACAGTAGTATAAATATTCGCCGCTCATGCCGGAATGAAGAACCTCCCCCAGTTCTTCTTCGAGCATTCTTAGCGTTTTGAGCTTTTCCATACGTTCTATAATTTTTAATGATTAGTCCGGAAGCCCTTGTGCCCCTCGACCAGCGGGACTTTGGATTTTCGGAAGGTGGAAGCTTTTTGTCTTCCTCCTGTCATGGAAAGAGCCAATCGATCCGCGCGCTGTCCAGGTGGAGACCCTGAGGCGGCGAAGGGTACTACCTTGACAGCATGAGCGCGGCGATTGGCTACAATGAAAAGAACGAGGAAGAAAAAAAGCCGGACCGACCAAAGTAAACCCGTTAAAGAACGGGCACAGTTCGCCGGCCGCAGAAGGAGTGGCTTGGAAAATAAAAAAGCCGCACTTTCGATAAGTACGACCAAGACCACCTGAAGCATCTCGAATGTTGTGCTCCTGGCGCTCTGGAGAACATTGAAGGAACAGGCCCGAGAAGTGTTTAAATTATAAAATGCAATGCCGGAAAGGTTTAGTGGAACCTGTCCGGCAGGGTGGCTAAAACTCTGTCATAGCTCCCGGGGAACACAGTCGAGCAAAGGCTGAGATTTGCCACTTCACATTAGTACAATCGAGGTATTCAATTATGTCGGATAAAAATTGCTGCTCTCATGGTAGCAAAGAAATGGAATCGAGCAAGGGCGCAGTGGAAAACCTGGTTGAGACGGCTATCGATGCGGCGACCGGTGTTCTTGGCACCCTGCTAGGTGTGGATACAAGTTCAAAGAAGTAGTTCTTAGGCTGAAGGGCAGGTTAGCCCGCTCTTCAGCCTGTCTATCCTCTTTCCCTTTACTCACTCTAGAGCGTCTATTCCTGATTTGACGAAATTTTCCATCTTGCTATACTGTAATAAACTACAGAGTTAATTAATGAGTTTGGGAGGTGCCTAATGCCCGAAAAACCTATGACAAAACTTATCGATGCCCTTTCCGTGCGCACTCGCCTGGGTGAAGTCATGGAAGAAGCGGAAAAAGAGAATACCCGTTTCCTGGTCAGCCGGCGAGGAAAACCGGCAGTGGTGATTTTAGGAGTGAAAGATTATTTGAGAAACATCGTCAAGAAAAACGAGCTATTGGCGGAGGTCCAGTTGGGAGCCCAAAAAGCCAGCCTGGACAAAATGACTGCGAGAGAAATTGACGCAGAAATAGTTTCTTACCGCCGCTCTAAGAAAAATAAAAAATGATCGGGTTTTATGCTCAAAGTCGTTATTGACACCAATGTTTTGGTTTCCGCCCTTCTTAAACCGGACAGTGTGCCGGACCTTATTCTCTCCCTCGTTCTCGAGGGAGAGATAATTTTATGTCTCTCCGAACCAATCGCCACCGAATACGAAGAAGTCTTGAGAAGGGAAAAATTTAAGAAACTCAATCAGCGGAAAGTAAGAGAGCTTCTTTCCCGGCTCAGATCACAAGCCCAATGGGTCGAACCGAAGATTCATCTCCAGGTCACCCTGGCCGATCCGGAAGACAGCAAGTTCTTGGAATGCGCCGAGGAAGCCGGGGCGAATTTTCTTGTCACCGGGAACGTGAAACACTTTCCTGCCGGAAAGTTCAAAAAGACACTCATTCTCAATCCCGCACAGTTTTTGTCGGTTATGGCTAAGGTGCTTGATCTGTGATTTTCCAAGGCTTCTCTTAATTAGACTCTAGATAATGCAGCCTGCCAAATTGGGCGGTCAAACGAACTCCGCCGGTTCAAATCAAAATCCCGTTGGCCGGGAGTAACTCATTGAGCACGAAATATTGATGCATTCTGGCTGCCTTCATATATAAACCGAAATCAATCTCAGAAGGGGTCTTGGTGGCCCCACGGAAATCAGCAGGACTCCATTCCTCTTCGGAGTAATTTATCGTTTTGTCATGATCAGTGGCGGCAAACGCCCCGCTTTCCGCAATGAATTTTTTCCAATTGTTGATCCTGTCATCAAGTTGAGCCTCCTCTTGCAAAACTTCACGAATTTTCCCGGAGATATTTTCCCAAGAGGTTGCTCCTTCTGAGCTGGCATGCTCGACGTTTTCCCTGATGAATTTCACAAAGAAGGCGTAAAGTTGCTCGGCCGCTTCCATAAAATTTTCAAGGTTGTGCCTTGCAACAGTCGGCCGCGATCCTTCTTCGTACTCATATTGCCAGTCCAAGTAAGGACGATCAGGAAAGGTAGAGACTGCCGCGTGCCCAAGAGGGAGCATTTTGCCAGCCAATGAGCCAGCCAGCTTATCCTGAAAAGCTTTGAATTTACTCCAGACGTAGCTGTGCACGTCCTTGGATTTTATGTCAGTCTTCACGGATTCGGGTTGAACTTTATTCAAGTCGCTGGCAAGCCCGATGAATCCGAAATGAGCGAACGTGTCGGCGAACACGTGAGCGGCCACTCCCGCCAAGTAAGGCCCAATTGGTTCACCACTATAGCGCAAAGCGTTGTCTAAAATGGCCTGAGACAGGGCACTATTCTTTCGGCAGACTAATTTCCCATCTAATGAATCTGCCGCTTCATCATTACCGGGCAGAAAATGAAAGCATGTCCAAACCCTCCACTGGTCTTCAGGAAGGGTATTGTCAAGATCGAGCGGCTTATGCGAAGTCATGGTGGGAATAATAGCAATTCCCTGATCGTTTAGCAGAATCGGATCGTCATGGACGGCGTCGTCAACAAATTGCGACGCATGGGCGATGATTCGGGCCGTTTCCGGTTTGACGCCCGCCGCCCGAGCCAGCGCGTAAACTCCATAAAAATGCATGTCTATCTGCATTAGGCTTATCCTTCTTTCTGCGTTTGGGCTGGCCCCTCTGGGGCATAAATCCAAAAAATATTTCGGCAGCCTACGATATCAACACAGGGTCATCCTGCCTGGCAATAAGATTCTGTCTCCGGACTTTTATCGCTTCTGCCACTATACGGGGAAATTCGGCCGATTTCGGAAGCAACCCACTGATACGGGTAAGAAAAGCACTTGGCGTATAAGTGGGGTCTTCAGGATCCATCGCTTCCTGAACCTTTACCGCACAGCCGTTCGGAGCGTCCGTTTCATTGTATAGCCGGAGCGACACCGCGTCATAATTTTCATCGATCAAAATAGCAGCTCCGCCATGTAATTTCTGAACTTCATTACTATCCACTACCCATCCGCCGCTGTTATAGACTTTTAGCTTGACAGGGTATCCTGCAAAGTCTGTATCCTTGTTGTACCTTTCAAAAGGTTTGTGGCTGTGCCCAAAAACGAAGCTGACCTGAGTCGGACTGAAAGATTTACATTCATCTCCCATTTGCGTCAAAAGTGGTTTCTCGATATATTTTTTCAAGCCATTTTCTGCATCATCACCCAATATTTCTTCCGTGTTGTTCCTGGTGAGACACTTATCTTTTCCGCAATGAGGGCCGCAGCCCAATCTATAAATGGCTGCCTGACTGAATCTGAGAGAGGGTTTTTCTCTCCTTCGAAACCGGAGATTAGATTGTCTAGGATTTTCTTGCCCTGGTCTTCTTTTTGAAGTTTTTCGTAAATCGATTCAATTGCCGTACCTGCCTGACCGGAGCGGCCGAGGGCCGACCAAAAGAAGTCTATCCAGGCAAAGTTTTCATGCTCCATCCCTTGGATGTCATCCGGCATTAGTGTGCCGGGGAAACCCCAGGCCTTAAGCTGACTAATCAGCATGTACATGGATTCAATGAAATGGCCGTGATGGAAGAGGACAAACTTTTGCTTATCCGGGCTGATCAGGCCAAAATTGGGGTAAGCCATTTGGACTTGGAAATCCAGATTCTTCAAATTGGGGTGTTGTCGGAGCAAGTCAGTGAGAAAAGATGAAGGTATTTGTTCGTTGAAAATGCGCGTAGCATGCTCCGGCGGATCTAATTGGTCGTTCGAGGTTTTGGACTCAAAATATTTGCTGTAGAGTGTCTCCCTGGCAAATTCCCACAGATGGTGATCGTGGTTACCCGGGACATAGTAGATGGTTTTCCCAAAAAGTTCTTGTCCCATTGGCATAATTTGATCAAGGAAGCGGTTGAAAACCATGGCGGCCTTATCGTCCTCGGCCAAAGCCATTTCCAGAATGTCACCGTTCAGGATTAATGTGGGCTTTACTTGATGATTCTCATTCTGCTGGATAAGGTTGTGCAGGATGGCGGCCAGTCCCACCAAAACGGAACTAGGCTCAGTGGGATCAATACCAGTGCCGGTTATCGATCCTTCACTCACTTTGGTTAAAAGGCTCGTTTCTGCTCCCAAGTGCGTGTCGGATAAGCAAACGTAGCGAATGTCAGGCATTTCCACCCTCCCATAATAACAGATATACACATTCAGGTAAGGAGTCGTTTCACCTGTGCCGAAATTATCTGAGTCAAATATTATCAGTAACCTACGTGCCTGACTCCTTGTATTACACACGATAAGAAGCAACAGGCGTGCCAAACAACTTAGGTTCGCGTAAGGCAGGCGTTTGCGGTCATGGGCAGTGCACTATCTGCCGCTGGAGCTCGCCATCCATTGCTCAGACCCGCGAAGGAGTGGCTGAAAATTCCCTACACTAGTGAAGGATAAACCCTACATGGCAGTGTATGTATTTACCATCTCGGCTTACAAAACGGCGACAAGAGATAAATAGGGTGTCTATGTCCATATGGGATTCGTATGCCCTGATAAGCACGCACCAAGAAGCAAGTGTGGAAAGTGCTTTCTATTTCGACAACCCATAAAATTTATCACTGGATCAGGGCGGATGGATGAAAAAATTCTTGGGGCAAGGGGTCGATTAACCGTATGAGAAAAAACACATTCGCATTTGTTGACTCCAGAAGCAAAATTTCACTTCTTACAGTAACCGCTATTACATTTTATTCTCAAGAAATGGGAGAGGATAACTTCAAAATGGTCGAGGAGTGTTTCCGGGAAGCCAGGATCACTGACGAGCTTCGCACGGCCTCGATCAAGAAATACAACAGTTCAATCAAAAACTTCCTGGAGCTTCTTGGACCTAAAAAATTGGAGAATTTGAATAACGGCGATTTTGATCACTACATTCTCGAAATGAAAAGCCGCGGAGCCAGCAACGTCCGCATTGCCAATGTCATTTCGGCCATGAAATGGTTGGTTACTCGATTGAAAGAGAAAGGCGTCGCTTTTTTCGATCTAGATCTGCTTGCCATAAGAAAACCTAAGGCCGTGAAGCAGGAAACCAACTACCTCACTGAGCGTGAGGTAGCACAATTCTTAGACTCGGTCCGTTGCGACATTTCAAACCGGCCAACAGTGATAAACCTCCGGTTTATGGCCCTCGCCACGCTGCTGTTGCAAACAGGCGCCCGGATCGGAGAAGCCTTAGCCATTGACCGAGCCGATATCGACTGGGAGAATAAGGAAATTTCCATAATCGGCAAGGGCGGCAAACCCCGGACTCTATTTTTACGCGATGAAACCCTCTACTGGATCGACCGGTACCTGGCTGGAAGAGCGGATAATGAGCCGGCCCTTTTTGCCTGCCAGGACGGGGGCGCCCGCTGGAAGCAGACGGACGTGGGCCGGTCGTTTCGGAGATATAAAAATCTGTCGGGGATCAAAAAGCATTTCGTGATCCACACCTTCCGGCATACTTTTGCCACACAGTACCTCATGAAAGGCGCCGGCATCAACGTGGTCCAAACTGCACTCGGCCATTCCGATCCGGTGACCACGCTCAAATATTATGCAGCTGCCGTGGAAAAGGCCAAGGTGAAGGAGATGATAAACGACCGACATTTTGATTTCATTCCAGCCGAGGTCCTGACCGCTGGAACCAACGCGAAGAGCTAACTTTCCTCGCCCCTGTCAGCTTCTTCGTGGCAAGCATCACTCCGCAACAGAGAAGCTGCTTTCCTTAACAATAAAACGCAGTAAGTGCTATAATTGCCAATGTCCGCTCACAAACCTTTAATAATAGAATCAGTAGAGTCAACATGCGCCAATGATACAGCATATCAACCTTGACCGAAGATTCTGGCCGCTTGAGCCGGACGTGGAAAACGACCCCGAAAGCATCAGGGTTGCGGTTGCTTTTGGACTCAAACAGGCTGTTTCATGGAATGACCTCCTTGGAAAATCTCGGGTGGTAATTCTCGCCGAACCAGGCACAGGCAAGACAGAGGAATTTCAGGCAACTGCGGTCCGATTGCGAGCCGAAGGCGAAGCTGCCTTTTTTTCGAGGATTGAACGCCTTCAGCGTCTTGATATCCACCAAACCTTTGATGTTGGTAGCAAGTCCGACTTTGATGCCTGGTCACAAGGCGATGAAGAGGGGTATTTTTTTCTCGACTCGGTTGACGAAGCGCGCCTCGACAGCCGATCAGCCTTTCAAGATGCGCTTAGGAATTTTGCAGAGGCTTTGGGCGGATCGCTGAATCGGGCTAAAGTATTCGTGTCGTGCAGGGTGAGTAATTGGCATGCCACTGCCGACCTTGCGATGTTTTTGAGGTACTTACCGGTGCCGGACGTTATAACGGTCAAGAAAAAGGTGGAGGTGGCCGAAGAGAAGAATGAACCACAACTTGGAGAATCCGCCCAGGACACTGAATCCGCAGACCACGACAAAAAGAAAGATCATATCGTTTTCCAGTTAATGCCGTTGGGTGAGCAACAGATTCGGCTCTTTGCCTCTCATAGAGGTGTCGCGAATATCGATGATTTCATTAATGCAATAGAGCGATCAGACTCCATGATATTTGCTGAACGTCCCCAGGACCTCTTGGAGCTTATCGGCTTCTGGAATTCAAAAGGTCGCCTCGGACGGTATGCTGAAATGTTGGAATTTAATGTTCGGGTTAAGCTTAAAGAACATGACTCGGATCGGGATCAACAGAAGCCATTTTCATCCAAGGACGCTTATTCCGGAGCGCAACGCATCGCAGCGGCAGCCACCCTACAGAAAAAGAACGTCATAATACTTCCCGACCACCCGATTGATATAGAGTTACGGAATTCGTCAATCGATCCAAAGGAGGTACTGCCCGACTGGACATCCGATAAAATTCAGATACTCCTGGATCGCGCCATTTTCGACGAGGCTGTTTATGGAACTATTCGGTTCCATCATCGTTCGGTCAGGGAATATCTGACAGCAAAATGGCTCCTTCTGCTTCTTGGGAAAGGTGGATCGCGGCGATCAATCGAGAGGCTTCTGTTTGCAGACAAGTATGGGCATGCTGTTATAATCCCCTCCATGACGTCGATAGCCGCATGGCTGGCTTTATGGGATGAGCGTGTCAGAGAGCGGCTTCGGAAGATTGCGCCGGAGGTGCTGATTCAGCACGGTGATCCAGCTTCCTTGCCCGTGGATTTTAGAAGATCGTTACTCATCGCATTTGCAGAACTATACGCAGAAAGCAAACATACGGGCGTAAAATTCGATATTACCATGGTTCGGCGCCTCGCCGACCCTCACCTTGCACCCACAGTAAATGATCTTCTGGCAAAATTCTCAACTCATGATGACGTGCGCTCATTACTGCTGAAACTGATCTGGCAGGGCCAGATTGTGGGTTGTGCAGTAGGAGCTTTGGCTTTCGCCCTAGATGAAAATTTAAACGCTTTCACCCGGACTATCGCGATTCGAGCTGTCGCGGCAGCCGGATCTTCAGAGCAACATTGTCAGCTTCTGGACACATTACTTGCTCAAAGCTCAAGACTTGACCCGGTTATAAGTAGCGAACTTTGTGAAGCTTTCTTTCCCCACAAAATGGCTACTGCCCAGCTGTTGAAGATTATAGAAGCCGCCGAGCCTCCGGATAAACATTCATCACCGCCCCTTGAACTGACCCTGGAAAACATCATCAGACGACCTTTGCCGGACGAATTGGCCCAGGAGATGCTGCGCGGATTTCATGACCTCCTTATAAGACCGCCTTTCGTCGACCAAAATCACTGTAAAATCTCACAGAGGCATTCTTGGCTTCTTCCAGTTGCCATGGAATTGACCAACCAGTTCCTTCAGAAGCGCGACCCTTTCTGTTTTGATCCGCTCATTTTAGACCTCTTCATAGTCTTCCTTGCTGGACGCCACTACCTCAGTCTATCCTCCCGACAAGAACGACTACTCGATTGCGCAAAAGCATGGCCCGAATTTCGCTTCTCCCTCTTCTGGCATGCAGTGCCAACCGCTCGCGCCCGGCTGAAGGGAGAAGCGAGTCAGCTCAAGGCATGGTGGCAGGTTCGTTGGGATATTCGAGATTTTTGGAACCCCAACGTCGAAGATCTTGAGCGGCTTTTTGATTCCGTATCCAGACCCTTACTAAGCGACCGATTGATCGCTCTTTCCGCCATATTCCAAGTCTACACTGATTCAGGGAGGCAGAAAAAACTGAGAGAACGGATGAAGCGTGCCGTGGCCGGAACCCCGGAACTCGAATCTGAACTCTATGAACTGCTTCATCCAAAGCTGCCGGATGAAGCCAAGAAATGGCGGCAGCAAGAGAGAGACTTTAAGAGAAAACATGAAACGCGGGAAAAGAAAGAGAACGAAAATCGGCAGAGCTGGCAACAGGGTCTCCGGCAAAAAGCCGAAGAAATAAAAAATGTTGGCAACGCCCAGAAAGCGGAAGTACTTCAGAGAACCGTCTACCTCTATGACCGCCTGCGGGAAAAGAAGGAGAGAAGTGAAAGTCATTTAGGATTTTCAAACTGGCGAGCATTGATCGATGAATTCGGGTGTGAAGTGGCGAAAAGCTTTTGTGACGGATGCGTGGCTTACTGGCGTGGGCACGATCCTTTTTCTTATCCCGACCGCCGGATTAAGAATTCCATCCCCTGGCCGCGCATTATCGGGCTGACGGGCCTTGCAATGGAAGCAGCCGATGATCCGGGATGGGCCAAACGCCTCTCACGCCATGAAGCTGGGATAGCAGCACGCTACTCGGTTTGTGAACTGAACGGTTTCCCCATTTGGTTTAGGCAACTCATGGAAGCTTTCCCCGATATCGTGGATGAAGTTATTAATGACGAATTGAGATGGGAGTTGCACAGCAGTCCATCCAGTGGTCATTTTACAAAAGCTCTTTCGGCAATTAAGTACAGCGACCGGTCGGTCCAGGCCAGGTACAAAGGAACCTTATTGGCGCTGATCGAGGAACAGGAGCCTGATAATCCCATCGTTCTGGATCAGGCTTTATCAGTCATTCTCGCGGAAGACCTCGATTCCGCTCTCCGGGAAACGTTGATTTCTCTTGCCGAAACTCGATTCAGGCAAACGCAAGATCTGGAAAGAAAATATGCCTGGCTCATAACGCTTCTTTGCCTTGATGGTGTTTCCGGAGTTGAATTGCTCAAACAATGGCTTGCAGACGTTCCCACCGAGGAAGAGAAAAAGCGAATAGTGATTAACCTTTGCGCAGCTTTTAGCGACAACGGTGATCCCCGCTTCGGCCGTTCCGTCCGCGACTATGAGAAGTTAACAGTCCTGCGCGATCTCATCCCTATTATCTATAGATACGTCAGTGTCAAGGAAGACGTTCAGCACAGAGGGGTCTATACTCCGGGCAAACGGGACAATGCCGAACAAACCCGCTCGCGCCTTTTGGGCATTGTATTCAACACCCCCGGTCACCTTTCATATGAGATGTTGGTCGATTTGTCCAAATGTGCAGATTCTGACTTCTTGCGAGATCGTATGGAGCACTTGGCCAAGGAACGTGCCGCTCTGGACGCTGAATTCGAGCCGTGGCAAGAAACCCAGGTTGCTGAATTTGCCACGTCGGCGGAGCGACAGCCCAAAAATGAAGCAGAACTCTATGAAATTGCGCTTGCCAGATTGGATGATTTAAAGATAGATATTGAAGATGGGGACGAAAGCGAGGCCGCTATGCTCCTAAAGCTAACTGAGGAAACCGAAGTTCGTAATGCCTTCGCAAACCGGCTCAAAAAATCCTCGCGTTCGCGTTACACTATCGGTTCTGAGGAGGAACTTGCCGATTCTTCAAGGACTGATATTCGCTTCAACACACCTCAGGTCGAAGCCCCTGTTCCTGTGGAGCTAAAAATCGCGGATAAATGGAGCTTTTCGGAACTGGCCGAACGCCTTGAAAATCAACTGATAGGCCAGTATATGAAGGTCTCCAAACATGGGATTTTCCTCTTAGTTCATAATGGCAAAAAGAGTTGCTGGATAAACCCGGACACCAAACGGCGACTCACTTTCCCTAACCTGGTAGAGGGATTAAGGGAACAAGTAGTTGGTCTAAAGAGGAAATATCCCAATATTGCCTCTTTGGAAGTGATCGGTATCGACTTTACCGTTCGCGGGGTCCACAATACACAAGGGAATATCCGGAGACATAAGTGACTTGATACGTCCAGATCGCAGAACGCCCCCATACGGCAAGTTTGTGATGTCTTGGATTGAACAGCTGCCAATCAAATTTCCATCCGGACTCGCACTATAAATCCAAATACTCCCGGTGCGCCTTCTTCGCCAGCTCTTTATCGACTCCCAGGTAGTACTTGCAGGTGGTGTCCAGCCGCTCATGCCCCAGAATTTCTTTCACGTGCACAATCGGGCAGCCGTTGAATACCAGGTTGGTAGCCACGGTATGCCCCAGGAAATGCGGGGTCAAGTTCTCGCCTTCTCCCGATGCCGTTTGAAAAATCGCCATATGTCGCCGGGGGTGAGCCTGCGAGGAATACCATCGGTTACAAAGACTGTGCATTTTCGGCACATAGGCTCTGCTTTGGGCTGTTCCTGATTCCGATAGGCTCAAAAAAGGCCAACCGCGATGGGTCGGCCAGAGAAAAAGTCTCCGCGCGAGCAGAATTACTCTTCTGGCGCTTCAGATGATCGTTCGGCCCTTGCTACTCGCCAGAGATCGCTCAAATTGATTTCGATCTCGGTGAAAGGCTCGGCCCGCACCTTGGCATTCTCGGCAAAAAGTCCGGCCACTACCCATTCACCCTCCTTTAGTCGGAAAACTTCGAGCGTCTCGTCAACCGGATCAACCAGCCAGAGGTGGGGCACTGCGTATTGAGCGTAAATTGGCATCTTTTCCATCCGGTCTCGCCTTCGGGTACCAGGCGAGAGTACTTCACATATCCAATCCGGCGCAACAGATATCCAGTTATGCGGTTCCTCGTCCGGATACCTTTCCTCTTTCCATCCGGCAAGATCGGGAACTATGATATGCTCCCCTAGGCCTATTTCCGGTTCGATGAGGATAACCCATCCACCAGGTCCGCCACGTCTGAATTGATAAGGCGGCCCCAGTTCATTCCCTAAGGCGGTAGTAGTGAAGACATGTTTCCTCGATGGCCTGGGAGTGACAACAAGTTCGCCGTTGATGATCTCTCCGATCATATTTTCCGGAACGCTGTAGAGATCGTCGTAGGTGGCCTTCTTTTTCGCGAGTTCAGACATGGTGTGTCCTCCTTCTTTTCGTAAATTCTACTAAAGGTTATTTTAAAAAGCTAATTCGAAAGATGTGCGGTTTGTGCGGGCTTTGGTTTCGGGCATTTTATGAAAAGAGTCGATTACTTACAAAACCGAAAAAATCTCTATTGGCTTATTCCGGCCAGTCTGTTTCCGCGAAGGCTTTTCTCCAGTTGTTCCACTCGTTTTTGAAGGGTGGCGAATTCCTTGATGCTCACCTTGGTTTTTAATTCGCCATGCAGCTCGGCCTCGATTCGGACCAGATAATCGGCCAGAGTGCGGAAGCTATCCTTGGTGTCAGCCTCAAATCTTTGGAGTTTTTCGTCGGACATCGTTTGGTGATCGATGATAAGATCAATTTTGTTTTCCACCCTTTCGAGGACGGCCGTGAATTGATCCCGGACTGTGTTGTCATGGCCCTTAGCTTTGTTTTTCATATGAGGAGATTGAATTAATATTTACTTTCCTCTCCATTATCGCACGAGTTTCTATTGTGTCAATTCGCAGGACGGATGTGGGAGTGTTTCCGGATTCTGACGATTTGATAGATTTGACGCCGGAAGCAAAATCACTCTCCTTTTTCACTTGTTTCAATCACTCTATGATAAAGTTGGTCACTTGTAATCAACCAATATTATATGTAGAGTGGTATAGACGAGTATTGTCAAACCGACCATACCCCTGTATCGCTCCTTAAAAATTAAATGAGTATCGGTACCAATGCGAACAATAAAATCAAGGCGTATTTTACGCCGGATGAAATGGCGGAGCATCTCCACGTTTCCAAAGCCACTGTTTACCGGCTGGTAAATAAACGCCAACTGCCGTTTCGCAAAGTCGGCAGAAGTTTGAGATTTAGAATAGAGGCTGTCGAGAAATATGACGAAACGGAAAGCATTGAGCCGATCAAATAATTTATGGGAGTAAGAAAACGAAATAATAAATGGTGGGTAGACTTCTGTTTCAACCGGTCCCGGTACCGGTGGCCCAGCCCGGAAAACTCAAAGGCCGGCGCCCTGGCCTGGGAGTTGGTCCTGAAGCAGAGGCTGGCCAGAGGGGAACCCCTTGATCCAAAAAAAGAAATAGCTACCACCTTCAGGCGATTTGCCCAAGACTGGTTTGAGACCTATGTCAAAAACAACAACAAACATTCCGAGATCGTCAGCAAGGAAATGATCCTCCGGGTCCATTTGGTCCCCTTCTTCGGCCGCATGAGGCTCGATGAGATAAAGAATCTGGACGTGGAAAAATACAAGGCAAAAAAGATCAGTCAAGAGCTTGCGCCGAAAACCATTAATAACCATCTGGCGGTCCTGAAGAAAGCTCTCGAGTGCGCAGTGGAATGGGGCGAACTTGAGAAGCGCCAGATCATAAAATATCTGAAGGTTCCCCCTCAAGAGCATGACTTCCTGACGCCGGAGGAATGCCGGAAACTTCTGGATGCGGCGAACGGAGTTTACCGTGACATGATCGCGGTCGCCCTGGGAACAGGCTTGCGTTTTGGAGAGCTTACCGCTCTAAGCTGGGAGGATGTAGATTTTAAGACGGGGGAACTCACCATCAAGCAGGCTTATGCCAGAGGGGTGCTTGGCAGCACGAAAAGCAACCGTATCCGGCATATCCCCATGTCCGGTTCGGTTCGCGAAACTCTTTACCCGATGAGAAAAAGCGAAGGTCTCGTTTTTCCCGACTCTCGCAGCAATCCGCTCAAGCAATACGTCTGCATAAAGAAACTCCGCTCGATATGCAAGAAGGCAAACCTTCGGAGAATAGGCTGGCACACCTTGAGGCATACGTTCGCTTCGCACCTGGCGCAGAGAGGCGCGAATCTCTCAGCCGTCCAGGGGCTGCTCGGACACTCGGACATCCGGACCACCATGAGATACGCTCACATTAATCGGGCGGTTCTTCGGGAGGCCATTGCCATCCTGGACGGACCTTCTGGACCGTCCGAAAAAAGTTGTCACAATAGCGTCACAGGCGCCACTTTTCCGGTCGAAATCAGTCACCATATGAGAGCGCCTGAAGTCAGAAACCTGGCTCAAGTAAAGCAAAAAGAGAGCCGAAGCTCTCTTCACAATCTTTGAGCGGGTAACGGGAATCGGACCCGAGTCGATTCTTTTCCATTCACGGCTTAAATTAATGTAATTCCGCTCTGATAAGCCAAGAATTCGAGTCGCAGTTATTATTAGTTGCAGCCGATAGATGACACTTTTTATCACCTCTTTGTCACAATAGCGTCACAGGTTTTGTGGGGCTGGCGATACAGGGAGAGGTGATGAAAGTGGAAATAATTCCCTTCAAAATGGGGTGCGATCATTATCGAGCCTGCGTTAAACGTACTCGGCGACCACGAATCCAGGCCATAATCGATAGGAAGTGTACAGCAACCTGGACACCCGGCAGTAGATGAGAGCTTCGGGCATAAAATTATTATTGGAACAGGGTCGTCACTTCCCATCTGACTCTCTTATTGCCAGTCCCTTTATGAGGATTTCCTTCCTTTCTTTGGTAGCAGATTAAACCGGATGCTTCAAGATCGCTCAGGGTGCTTTCCAGTTCATCATTATCGTAACGCCCCGCAAAGTCAATCCGCCGACAGGTAAACGGCAAACCGAGAGAATTGGCCATTCTGATCAAGTCCCGGTGAACCCGGAACAAGTCTCCCAAGTGGTTGTGCATCACAGGGACTACTCCGTCCCTTGGGGGTAGGGAGATATTTTGAGGCATGGCTTTAAAGATTAATTGAAAATTAATTATCGGAATTAAATGCTGAGCAGGATCATGACTGGATTTGTTAAGTTATTTAAAATATAGCACAATCACTCATTTTATGCCAGCGCCGATCTAAACCGTTGGTTACGGGACACGACAACCGCGACGAATCAGAACGTCTCAATTGCTATGTCCCTTCTGTCACGATATCGGCCCAAATGAATAATCTACTATGATTCATTACTATCCGTCTTTCTTTTTAATACCCTTCTCCACCCAAGGGTTCCCAAAATTACCAGACCAACTGTGAGAGCAAAGGGCGGCAGGGCCGGTACCGGAACACGTATCTCTGCACGATAATAGACTCCGCCACCAACCGATGAAATGATTTCTTGGCGGGAGGTGTCCACAACCATACTCTCCCATGTGGTATTGCTATTGGCCCCAATCGAGAGATTCCAGGTTGATCCGCCATCGGTGCTTTCGTATACTCCCGCCCCTAAAGTTCCTGCGTAAACGATGCTCGTGTTATTGGGTTCAAACGAAAAGGAGGTAATGGCGTCGGGTAAACCACTATTAATTAGATTCCAACTCTGGCCACCGTCTAGGCTCTTGAAAATCTGTCCACTGCTAGTCCCGGCATAGAGGTTCTGCGAGTTTTGGGGATCGAGGGCAATGGCATAGATGGATAGATTGGTCAAACCGGCGTTTTCGGCACTCCAGTTCGCTCCACCGTTAGTCGTTTCGAAAACCCCTCCGCCATCAGTTCCAGCGTAGACAACATTCGCGTTCGTGGAAAGGATGGAAAGCGATCTCACGCTGGTATTAGCCGGCAACCCGGTACTGACGCTGCTCCAGCTCGATCCGCTGTTGACGCTTTTGTATGCGCCGCTATTTAGCCCGGCATAGACGGTTTGATGAAATTGTTGCGGGATGGCCAGGGCATAGACCGTGCTGTTCGCCGGCAAGCCGGAGTTAGCGGCGCTCCATGCGCTTCCTCCGTTAACACTTTTAAAAACTCCCCCGCCAAGTGTTCCGGCATAGATTACAGCTGGGCTCACGGGGTCCGCCGCCAAGGTCATAATATCGTTGCTGGTCAGCCCACTATTTATAGCCGTCCAGGTAGTCCCGCCGTCTGTACTTTCGTAGACCCCGTTTTGGGCAGTCCCCGCATAAATCGTCGTAGGGTTAGTGGAAGCCGCAATGACCGTCTGTACATTTGCACCGCTGATTCCAATGCTTGACCATGTTTTTATCGTCCAGGTGTAGGAAGGCGGCGAGGGATCGACGACCCCGTTCTGATCGATTGCGCGGACAGTGAAAGTATGGCTTCCGTCTGCAAGGTTGATAAAGGAATCTGGGCTGACACATGACTGAAACGAGCCGCTGTCCAGTTTGCACTGACAACTTAACCCAGCCGTACCAACCGGGCTGAACTCGAACGTAGCAACGTTGCTCGCGGTAATCTTATACGGACATGACCCAAGCTCTGTGGCTGGAAATATTGTCCATGAGTAGGTCGCAGGGTTTGGGTCCACGTTGCCCGCTTCATCGATTGCTTCGACCTCAAAGACATGAGTGCCGTTAGAACGGTTAAACGCATAAGGGCTGCTGCATGAGGAGAAGCCCCCATTATCCATATTACACTGGAATTGCGAGCCGCTTTTTGAACTCACAAAGAAGAACTCGCCTGACATTGAACCGGTCGGATAGGGTTGGGTTATGGTTGTGTGGGGAGGCGTGAGGTCGATAGTCCAACTGTAGCTCACTGAAGGGAAGATATATCCCGTGGAACCCACCGCTTCTACGGTAAACCTGTGCGAACCGGCAGATAAAGAAGAATAACTCCATGGGTTGGTGCAGGGAAGAAAAGTCCCTGTGTCGAGCTGGCACAAAAAGGTGGCATCGGATCTCGTTGCGCTAAAGCCGAAGCCGGCGGTTGTGGCGTCGGTCAGGGAAGCAGGGGTACTGGTGATGGTCGCGTAAATGGTGTCGATAGTTATATAATTCGCCTTCGTTGAGTTGTGCTGGCCATTGTTCGAGACGGTCAGCGACACGGTATGATTTCCCAGGCTGGTATACGTGTGAGAAGGGTTCTGCACGTTGCTCGTGGTCCCGTCGCCAAAGTCCCAAAGCCATGCGGTCGGCTGTCCAGGCGAAAGATCTGAAAATTACACGGTGAGAGGAGGATATCCACTCACGGGAGAAGCACTGAAATCAACGAACGTGGTTGAATATATCTGAATGCGGTTCCCAAATTCATCATAGGTGTAATTGATTACAGTCCCGTCGCTGTATGTTTCCTTTATAACGCGGTTCATCGTGTCATATTCATAGTTAGCTATTCCGGCGCTGGAAAGGACCACTAAAAACAGCGATAAAACTATTTCAATCAATAGTACCAGAGAAGCTTTTAAAAGCATGTTTCTCCTTTACGCTTCGGATGTTTTGTAGGAACCTTCTAAAGGAAACACGTTTCAATGCCCAGGGCTTTCTGAGCTACTATTTGTCAATCTCCGATTTTTTTGTAGCATCTCATTTTACCTGATATTGATGACCTATAGGTTACTAGTCCACAACCTATTCTAATTATCTCATCCTCATCAATGGTTCCAACTGGTATCTTACCAAGAGAGCTGTAAGTTATCTCATTAATAACCTTATTACCGCTCAATTTCCACTTCCCCTCATAGCGCCAGGTAACTTCCCCATTATCTTCAATATATCCCAGGAACGTCCCATCCTCGTTCTCGGTTAAATGATCTGTAAATCTGGACGGCCCATTCGCACTCACGAAGGTACCTGATAGGTTCTCAATTGTGATTGGCAATTCTTCATTGCAGGTATCTGCAGATGTAGGAATGTAATAGAGTGAAAAGGCCATTAATAGCAGTCCAAGAATCATTTTCCTGATCATATTAGCTCCCAAGGACAATGGACAGGGCATAAAATTATGCGACCACAATCAGCCAACAGAATGTGCACCATAAAACTTGTGCTTGTCATATAGGAATTCCTCTTCGAGAACCTTGGGTTCTAACTTTGCAGCCCGGAGCGTCATGCGGAACTGTTCTATTGCCCACAATCGAATCCATCTATGACCACATTAAGGGGAGCCTTGTCGTCGTTCGCCGGATAGGTGTTGTTAGTTACCCGCGCCTCTCCTGTTCCGTCTGCGTTGCTGACATAGATGTTACTTTTAGGAGAGACATAGTTCATTACGCCGCCTAAGGGCAGGCCCGTACCACCACCTCCCTGCAGGTCGATATACATGACCTTGGTCCCGTCTAGCGACCACGCAGGCTGTTGGACCGTTCTCCTCTTGATGATCTGGTGAAGGTCGCTTCCATCCGCATTCATGATGTAAATGCCGAGACCAGCTGAGCAGAAAAGAATCCGCTTGCCGTCCGGGGACCAACGCGGCCCATAGGAATGTTGCCAATACATCAGATAGCCCCCCTCCGCGAGAGCATCTTTCCTGGTCCAGGGAGAGATGGCCGTAAGCTTTCCCTCCCGCCTCGGGTCTCTCTCGGCACGTGGAAGGTGCGTCAACTGCTGCACTTCAGTGCCGTCACTATTTGCGACGAATATTTCGCAATTGTTGCAGTCTCTGTCGAGGCAGCCGCCGAAAGCGATTCGCCTCCCATCGGGCGACCAGGAGGGGCCTATCGCCTGTCCATCAAAGATTATAGGCTTGTCCTTACCAGTAAGATCGACAATGCAGAACCTCCATGGTCGATAGCCGGGTCCTGCGACCTTGCTTCTGTCAGATGAAAAAGAAATTCCGCCGGGCAGAAAATTGGCAAACATCACAGGCAGGTCCGGAGGCAGGGCGGGCGAAATGGTGTTGTCCCTGAGATCGAGGATCTTGAAATTAGGGTTCATATTTTCTTGACTCGAACTTTTGTCATATTTGTTTAGAAGGACTTTTCTGCCCCCGCTCAACCATTTTGGCGTGGAGGCACCTCCTTCGAGGACTTCTCTTTCGTCCGAGCCATTCGCATTCATGACGTGCAACGAGTGCGACGGACTTGTACGAAGCTTACCTACGTCCCGCTTGAGCTCGTACTGTACGTATACGATCCTGCCTTGAAGTTCACTTACCTTCACTGGGAGTTCTTCCGATTTGCCACTGTTACACGACGACAGCGCCATGACGAAAATCCCCAAAAGAAGGGCAGACAAAAGTGGTGGAAAGCAAAGCTTTATCATTTGGAATACACCGCGCGCATCATGTTGAGGTTCGGCTTATTCGGATAGATGACGAAGCCGCCGGCCGCGGGCCCAGATTCCACGAGTTGGTAATTGGGACTCGTGGCGATGTCCGACGGTACCACGGGAAAGGTTTCGGTCCTCCATATCGCTGGCATATCCGTATCCGCCGGTCCTGCCAGATAACGTGTTATCGTGGTCTGATCCCCTATCGGCCCCAACCCGGCCACGTTGGAAATGGCGTTGGAGAGCTCTGAGCAGACCCAACTGTTTCCGGTCGTGTCCGTGTTTCCAAAGAAAGCGGCATAGTTATAAGGCTTGCCCCATTGCGCCCATGCGAATTTCCCAGCCTCTATAGCGTCCTCCGGGGTAGGAGTGTTTACTGGCGCATATATGAAAAGATTCGCGCCCATCTGTGCTTCTCTGTTTAGAAACTCGCTCAAAGGATGAATTTCCACTCCGGTCCCAACGGCTTCCGCCACGTACGGTACGCCGTTAACGGGCGGCAATTCCGTCGCCAGGTGAACATAAACGTCGTGTACTCCCAATATCCCCTGACCCACTAAGATGCCGGTTGATCTAAGCTGATCCATGAAGCTTCCATTATCGGGAAAGCCTGCAGCGTAGACATCCCACGGCTTTAACCCAAACGGATCATTTGAATTAATGGGGTTGTTTCGCGCATACGCGTAAAAGTTAACTCCCGCCTTGAACCCGAGCGGATCTTCGCTGACGAACCGGTCCAAAGGCGGGTCGAAATAACGGTGGCGAAAATAATACTCTCCTGTATCCGTGTCTTCTTCCCTGCCGGTGAAGTGCAGGGGGTTGCCATTTGAAGCGCCAGTAGTCGCCAGCTTCTCGCCAAAAGGCCCATAGGTTATCGTCTGCAAAACCGTGCCGTCGTGCCCAGAGATCCCCACCACGGACTGAATATTATCGTGGTGGAAGGTGTAGTTGGTCCAGTTCCCGCTGGTATCGTACTGGTATCCGTTTACCACCTCGTCCACCACAACCCCACGCATGTACCTGGCCCGCCACTGAGAACCAACCATGATCGCATCCACATTCTCCCCGTCCAAAAGATAAACCAGGCTGCCGCTGCTGTCGGTCTTCGCGATCCGGAAGTCGTAAGCATCGTAGGCAAAGGTATCTGTCAGACCGCCGGAGGTGATGCTCGTCACCCTGTTCTTGGCGTCATAGATTAGACCCTCAAGCACCGCCCCCGATCCGTCCATCTTCGAGATAAGGTTTCCGTCCGCGTCATAGGCAAAGGTGTTTTGGAGCGGGCCGGTGTTTGTACTTTGGCGAATCTCCTTCAGGCGGTTATCCACGTCGTAGACATATGCCAAGATGTTACCGTTCTGGTTCTTCGTCAGCTTATTTCCTACGTTGTCATAGGTGAAGGTGAAGGACTGGCTGTTCGAACCATTTGGATAGCTTGGATAGCTGGCCGCAGTCAAACGGTACAGGGGATCATATGTGAAGTATGTCACTCCGCTTGCATCCGTCCGGCTCGTTATGTTTCCCACTTTGTCCCTTTGATAGGTTGCACTGCTCATCACGCCGGTTACGGTCGCATTGGTAAGGCTCGCCAGCCGGTCGTCGTCATCCCAATTGTAGCTGGTTATTGCTCCGTTCGAGAGGATGCGATTGAGAAGCCTTCCCGCCCCGTCATACTGGTAGGAGACCTCAAGGTACCCCTGGTTTTGCTCTGCCACAAGCCGGTTCGCGTCATCATAGCGATATTGGGTAACGCTTCCATCGTAGTTGGTCTTGCTCGCGACATTTCCCGCCGGATCGTAGGCGAACGAGATACTCAGGCCGGCCCGGCTGTCCGTCTTTTGAGTGAGGCGGTTTTTCTGATCGTAAATGAAACTATATATGTAGTTCTGATCGGGGACGGGGCCTGTGATTGCTTGGGCTCCCGAACGGCTGGTCCTTGTGAGCGCGTTTCCCGCTTCGTCATAAGTGATAGTTGTCGCCAGGCCCGTCGTCGCATAAAGCGGGTCGCGCACCGTAACCACACGCCCGAGATCGTCATGGTCGAACCAAGTCGTATTGCCGTTGGCATCGGTAATGCTCGTGATATTTCCAAGAAGGTCGTGGGTATATTGGGTTGTCCCGTTCAAGGCGTCCGTTTCGCTTTTGACGCGATTGAGTTCGTCGTACTGCCTGTAGACCGTTGCGCCGTAGGAATTCTTGGGCTGAGTGCCTGCTATTCCATCGGCATCGATCATGGAAGTGAGGTTTCCATTCGGATCATAGCCGAATTGCGTCTGATACCCCAACGCATCGGTTACGAGTACCGGGCGGCCGAGCTTGTCATAGCCAGTCTTCATAATCTTGCCGTTTGGATTAATTGTCTGAACGGCCCTGCCGGCCAAATCGTAAACAGTCTGTGAAGTGTTGCCGTTTGCATCAGTTACGGCGGTCCTGCGGTTCATCGAGTCATATTCGTAGCTAGTCTCATGGCCGTTGGGGTCCCAGACCACAACCAGGTTGCCTGACGCGTCATATCCGTACCAGGTGGTGTTGCCGTACACGTCGGACTCGCTGAGTAACCGGTCGTTCAGATCGTAATTTCGTGTGACTATCGAACGGGTCGTGACCGTACCGTCGGCCCCCGTATAATTGCCGATAACCTGTATCACGTGCCCGCTCGCATCGTAGACGTTCTGGAAGACCCTGCCCGATGGGTCGGTAACCGTCGTCAGCCGGTCAACCCCATCATAGGTATAGGAGAAAACGACAGGAACGAGTGTCGGGTCGTTTGCCGAATTTCGCCTCAACAGGGTTTTTGAAGTGAGCCGCCCAAGTGTATCATAGCTGTATTCGTAGGTAATCGTGCCGCCGCTTGTGGCGCCGGTAACCGTCTTTTTGAGAAGGTTAAGACCGTTTGTATCGTAGTAATAGAGAGCGGTTCTCATGCGGTTGGGATTGGCAGGGTCGATATATTCGTCCATCTCCTGGAGGTCCCCGTTCGCATAATATTTATAGGCCCTCAGAGTAACATTGGACGCGCCCGAAAGAGACGAGATGCTGACGCTCTGAAGCTTGCCCTGGACAGCTCCGCTGCCTGCATTGGTCGTTTGATAGTAAGAATAGGAGAGGGTATTTCCTCTCTTGTCTTTGACGCTCGTCACCTGGTCGTACAGGCCGTAGGTGTATTGCAGTTTATTGCTGAGGGCGTCCTGCTCCAGAGTCACGTTCCCGTCCGCGTTGCTTGCGCTGTTAAATGAGAGGTCCGTGTTGTAGGAGTAAGAAGTGTAATAGCCCAGGGCGTCATACTTCATGTAGCGGAGGCTGTCCGAGTTGTTTTGAAATTGCAAGATTCCGCCGTCAGGGTCAGTCAGTTTTACGAGCTGCCCGTTTGAATCGTACTCATATTGCCGCACGAACCCGCGTGGGTCCGTGACGCTGGTGCTTCTCCGAAAGAGGTCATACTCAAGAAAATTGGTATCGCCCTCGTTGTTCCAATATTTAAAGGTTGTCCCATTTTTATAATACTCAAAACCTGTTTTAAATTCAGATCCAGAGTTATAATTAACATTTACATAAATTCCGGTAAGGCAATTAACTTGATACCAGTCATAAGAATACGCTTTTGTCTGATTTGTCGGGTCTGTTACCGTAGATAGATTACCATAACCGTCATAGGTGTAAGTCCACGTTCGCCCCGTCCAATCCTTGATCTGCTGTATCCTGTTCGAAGAGTCGTAGCTCAGGGTGAGTCCGCTCCTTCCCCCGAGGTTATCGGTTATTCCGACAAGGTTTGAGCCGCTGTACGTCATCGTCAGCTTATTTCCATAAGCGTCCTGTATCCAGGCAAGACTCGCAGTCTCGCCGGGCTTTGTTCCGATGTCCGAGGGGCCGCTAAAAAAATACTTCGTGCCGTTTCCGAACGTTATGCTGTGATATCCGGACGAGAAACCGGAACTCTGATCGTTTAATTGTAGCTTACTAAACTCACCCAATGGAGGTGAAATCGAGGTTCCGCTGACGAGGTAGTTGTGTTCTCCGCCTCTTTCATCAAAAAAGGTGATCGAGGAGGTAGTTCCGTCTCCGTTTTCCGGTCTTTCTCCCGCCCCGTTCCCTGGCGGACAACTGGGGCAGCTCCCATAGTCGTTTGACCTGAGCCTCATGTTGTAAGAATGCGTCCAACCGTAGCCGAACGGACCGTTCGAGCTGGTTGAAACCGGCGCTGAATTATAGGTCCTGGTGAAGGCGATATTCAGACCCCGCCCCTTGATAACCATGTCCGTTTCGTCATGGTAATTGTTGCCGGTAACGGTGCTCACCGGATCGTTAGTGGATGGGGTTACGACCTGATCGTTATTCACCAGGCTGATGAGGTTGATATCCGAAAATATCGCGCTGTTGTAGACCGGGCTCGTAAGGGCCGCGACCTGGTTTTGCTCCCCGGATTCCTTGAGGGCTGAGTTGTTATCCACATATCCGCCATTTGCGGAAAAAATCCCATTGTATATTGCCATTTCATTGCAATCGACTGTAAACAGGGGTACATTGGGCGCTATGTTACAAACCTTATTTCCAGTCGTTTGCCCCATATAGACGGTGAACAAATTGCCGGACGGTATCCTCACCTGTTCATTCGGTAGCGTGTATGTTAGAGAGTCTCCGTTATTGGACGTATTGTTGATGTTAGTCTGCAACCCACTGATAAAATCCGATCCATAAACGCTATTCAAACTATTAAGACTGCTGCTCGTGGAATAGCTGTTCAGGGTCGCTCCCTTCTGCGCCAATGCCATCTGAAAACCGCGCACCGTCGATATCGCATCATATCCGATCAATTCCTGCCACACTTCATGTTCGTTTGCAGAATCGGAATGACACCGCAGCTTGAACATATCCTGGTCGATCACGCCGGAAGAGTCGATACCATAGGGACCCGAAGTGGCAAGGGTAACGTCGATCAATAGGCCGCCCGGTGTAACGGAAAATGGCGTGCCATCCACGTATTGAATGTCGTCCAACATGCTCACCGTCCCGAGGAACACCGGGAAAAACGTTTTTGTTCTGGATAGAGCATCAATCTGGTTTATCTCGTCGTTTACCTTAGCCATAAAAAAAGCGCCCGCCGTTTGGAGGAGGTCTACCGGAGCCTGAGACTGCAAGGTTTGATCGGCCGCATCTTCGAACTGGCTCCAGTTCGAGCTTGCATCCCCGAATAGAACCAGATAGGTTCCTGAGAACTGGGCGCCAGTGAACGTCCTCTCCGTTTCAAAGTCAAGCGAGATGGGACCGCAGGTGGATTGAAAATCACCTACGTGATAGTCGAAATACATCAAGCCCATTTCGAACGTAGAAGTGCTCGTAGGGGCGAATGTATTGGTCGCCGGGTAGTATTGGGGGCAAGCGCCGTACGCTACCCCCACCACATTTTGTCCTGACTTCACGGTCATCGACATGATCGGCTGCTCGGAGTCAAGATTATTGGCACACCCGCCGCCATAGCAGTAAGTGCCCCCATAGCCATCCGGGACGCAGGTAGGCAGGCTGCAATTCCACTCATAATAACAGTCGGAAATCGTTTGGGAGCCACCTGTTATCACCAACTGTTGTGTCGGAAGTTGAGAAATCTCGAAAGAAAAGTCAGTCTGATTTCCTTGAATGACCAGTGATACTGTAAGGTATTTAGTCCACGCGCGGAGCTCGGTCCCACCACCACTGGGCGATACGTTATTATCATGATCGGCTACTGAACCGAAGCGCCTGGGAGTTCCTACGACCAGGTAAGGAAGGGATGCCGGCAGGATCTTGTTGTTTTGCCGGATGACACTCCCGTTATATCCGAGAGCCTGCAGGGAGTAGCCGGGATAGTTCTGGTGCAAATAATCAAGCAGCACATCCTGATAAATTTCTAGTGGATTCTTGTCCGAATACTCGTCGCTTTTGTCCAGAAGCGCGTCATAATATGCAGTATAGTCAAATCTTACCGCGCTGGTCACGGCACCGGTTGCATTTATTGGACTGTCTGTGTATGACTTGAGCTTAAAAGAAGGATCGAGAGATATCCAATTGAGAACACCGTATTCCTGGTCCCACTGAGCGTAAGCTCCACGGTAATCCTGATAGTTAACCAACGCCTCTACCCATACATGCTCAAAATCAACATATGTTCCATCCGAACTGAGGACAACATTGGGAATTCCCGCATACTTCATTGCACTTACAGCTAGATTGACGTTCTTTACGCCGAGCCAATTCATCACCTGTTCGGAGGGAACGCGTATGGTGCCCACCACATAGCGGGCCGTTATATTCTGGTGTCCCAGCATGGCGATTAGTGTCGACGCCAGATCGACATCATTTCCGATTTTTGCTTGCAAAGTATATTCCGGCTGGCTATGGCAACCGTGATATAGTGTGTATTCCGTATTGTTTAATAAGTATTCGTATATATTTACCGGGGTCCCCAAGCTTGTGCTCATGCTATTTAGATCGGCAAAGGAAACGCTTCCAATCATCACCGAGACCAGTAATGTTACGAAGATCAGTATTCTGCGCATGCCTGCCTCGCTATGTAAACGATCACTCCCCAGTTTGTTTAACTCTCATTGTTACGTTCCCTGAAAGCCCTTTGCCATCTGAAATGAAAGGCTTTCTCGTAGGCTTTATCCTGCCAATAAGGCTTGAGACTTTTTCCATGTCAACGGAATCAGCGTTATTCAAGATATCATCAATCTCCACTACAATGCCGGATAATTTTTTGACAAGAGCATTACTGTCAATGTGGTTGTTAGGCTGTGCCGCTTGTATCTCCGCAATCTTGTACTTGATCGCATCTTCTAAAGCTATCAAATTGCCCTTTAGCGTTGACTGATTATCTCCATTTTCGCTCCCCGAGTTCAGAGTATTATCAATATCAAGTATCAAGGCGCAGATCTGTTTGGCAGTTGTGTCCTGCTTCTTGGCGCTGTCCGCCGCCAGAATCGACTGTGATACTTCACGAAATTGTTCTATTTTCCCAGGTTTTAAATGTTGGCTTGCGTCATCTGCTTCGGTTACGGCACACATAAAGAGGGCCACCATTACCGTTACAAAGAATATTCTCATGTCTATCCATCCTGTTAATCCTGTCAGTTCTGTCCAAGGTTTGATCACTGGCCCTGGGTCAGGCTGTATAAGCCATCGCCCCAGGTTATTCCATAAAGACTGCCGGAACCGGCTGGACCAATGAAAAGTTTGTCAATACCTCTGCTTGGGCAGCCGTCGACCAGCGCCCAGGTTACCCCACCGTCAAGACTATTGAACACCTTACCGGATGCAGCATAGATTCTTCCGGGTTGGAGAGGATCGAGGGCCAGGGAAGTAATCGAAATATCCATACTGGCTGCAGGCAGGCTCCAGGTATTGCCCAGATCGGTACTCTCATTCAGGCCCAGCGTGCTTCCCGCATAGATGGTGGAATAATCCGGGGCAGCCTGCAAAGAGGTAACAGCGGCCCATCCGTTTTCATCCACCGGCCAACCGTTCCCGGAACAGTTCCAGACGACCCCGCCATCAGCGCTTGTACAGACGCTGTTTTGCTTTGTCCCTATAAAGAGCCTGGTTGGATCGGCCGAATCGATCAAAAGATCCGTTACACCGTCGGTAGAATAGAGAGAATTCCAGGTGGCCCCGGCATCGCTGCTTGCATAGAGGCCGGAGTTTCCCCCTGCATAAATCTTTTCATCCGGCCCAAACTTTATAACCGCTGCAACAAAACTGTTAGGCAATCCGCTTACCGGAGTCCAACTCGTCCCTCCGTCTGTGCTGTTAAAAACTCCATTGGCGCCACCCATAAAAACGTTCGATTCATTCTGAGGGTCGATGCAAAGGGCATCGATCTCCATATCGGGAAGACCTGCCGAGGAGACGTTCCACGAGTTTCCCCCGTCTGTGGTTTTAAAACACTTGAGAGCACCCAAATACATGATCGATGAGTTGAACGGATCGATCGCAAAGGATTTTGCCAGGACATTTGTCATACCATGAATGGCCGGTGCCCAAGTGGAGCCTCCATCTGTCGTTTTACCCACCCCGTCCGAGTACGTGCCTAAATAAAAGGTTCCCGAACTGGTGGAATCAAAAGCCATGCAGTTTGTATAGGTGAATTCAAAGCCTGTCGTACTTATGCCGGACCAGGACAAACCGCCGTTCTCCGATTGAAACAAGCCGCTTCCGTACAATGCCGCATAGAGCACATCTCCAGAAGCCCCAGGCGTAACGGCAATAGATTTGATGTCCGCATTTCCGTCAGCATCGAAAGGTAGTCCGTTATTGGCGCCCACCCAATTTGCGCCTCCATCAACCGTTTTAAAAACCCCTTGCGTCGTTCCGGCATAGACGGTATCGGGCGCCAGGATATCAACGGCAATACTTTCGATCCCGATGCCAGCCGGTAAGCCATTCGTCGACTCCGTCCAGCTCTGTCCGCCGTCGATCGATTTAAAGACGTAGCCCTGTGACGTTCCTGCATAAATAGTGAGTGATGAATAGGGAGAAACCGTTATTGACGTGAAGTTAAAGTTCGTCAGCCCGGAGCCCGTCGAGGACCAGCTGATCCCGCCGTTGCTGCTCTTGAATAGGCCCTCTTGACTGGTTGGGGCATAAATCGTTTGCGAGGCGTTGGGATCGATTGCCAGAGCTTGAACGGATGAATGCCGGATCCCAATATTCAATGCCTGCCAGGTTGAACCGCCGTCCGTGGTTTTATAAACGTTGGAGCTGCCTGCATACACCGTGTCGGCGTCATTTTGAGAGACAGCCAGGGAATAAACGCTGCTAAGCTGCGCACTACCGTAGTTGATGGGCTGCCATGAGGTTGCGGCGTCAGTACTTTTGTAAATCCCGCCGTTCAGAGTGCCCGCGTAGATTGTCCCGGAGGCGGCGGGGGACGTGGCAAGGGATAGAACGCATCCCCCTTCCGGACCGATCTTTACCCATTGATTTGAGACCGCCGGCGTACCGCTTGAGGCAACACTCTGAGGTTGAGTTCCGGCATAACAGGGATTTCCCGCAAGCTGGAGCGAGGTAAGATTCTGCAGCCCGGCGAGAGGGGCAGTCGAAGTAATGTTATTATTGCTAAGGTCGGCTGAAACCAGATTTACCGCCCACTCAAGGCCCGTCAAATCAGTGATTCCCATTCCAGCCGCGTTCAAGGTGATCAGGTTGGCCATATCACCTTTGGTCAAAGCATCCATGGCATTTCGACCCAAAGCTTTGTTGATGGCCATCCGCAGATTGGGGTCGGGTACGTTCACGATGTCGGAAGGAGGGTCCATTGTTGCCGCCATGGATCGCACGACTATGGCAGTGACATATGCCTTACCGTTATAATAGTAGAGATTTTTCTCAGACCAACTGCCGTCATAGTTCTGCATGCCTGCCAAATTATTGAGTAAGGTCGTTGCATTGTTTGGATAGCCGGCCCGTGTATATGCAAGGGCGGCCAAGGCCTGGGAAATTGTCGTAGATCTACTGTTGACCGCAGCGGAAAGTGCCGTAACCCCAGAGGCAATCAAACTATTAACAGTCTGAGATGGATAGCCGGCCAAAGATTGAATGACCAGGGCAGTCGTCGGCGCGTCAAACGATGGGTCCTGAGATAAAGGCCATCCGCCGCCTGCGACCTGAACTGATGCGAGATAATTGATCGCCGCCTGCACGCCTGTGTCTGTAGCAGAAATACCGAGCCGGGAAAAGGCCATGAGCGCAAAAGCGCTGTCCATTGCAGAACCCTGGTACGCTGACGATAAACCCCATCCATCATTGCTGGGTTGGACAAGGGCCTGTGCAGATCGTATTGTCGTCAAATCGGCTTGGACGTTATCGCCATGAGGGGTCAGCGCAAGGATTAGTCGTGCCGCGTAGTCAACGTTTGCTGCGCTGTGGTTTTCCAGCCAGGCAATGCCCCAGTAGTAGGCAGTTGTGCGTTGATTGAGCGCCAGCAAGGCCAATACCGCTTCCTCTGTGCAGGGAAGCTTCAAATTGTCGCTATCGCCCCAACTGCCATCACTATTCTGGTTATTTACCAGCCATTGGACCGCCAGGTTTGTGTTGGTGCTGTAGCTTGCGCCAATTGCCGGGACACTGGGAATTAGAACAAGCAAAGCAAACAGAGTAATTCTTGCCGCCAGCTTCATGCCTCCTCCTGCTGGATGCTCCTGAATAGAAACCTTCAAACCATGATTTCACTGCTATGCGTGGTGGCAGTGCCCTCTGAGCCGAGCCAGCGCATGCCGGATGGAACAAGCCCGCTGTCAAAAACAAAAAGCCCGGACATGAAAAGACGCCCATGCCCGGGCTTCATGGTCCCAACATCGCTCGATAATGCTCACGACAAGGTCAGCAAAGTACCCGCGTGTTCAATCACCGCTAATCCGCATACGATAATTCTTCCTGCTAATTGAGTGATGACCCCGTCTTCGGGGGACGCGAACAGGATAGATATGTACTTTATACTTGTCAACAATAATCTTATAAACTACTATATCCTCTTATATTCCATGGGGGATTTCATAAGGATGCAAAAGACCATAGCGAGAGATTATTACGAAGCCGTGCCGAAGAAGTTAAATTCAGGGGGTTAAGGTCCCTTTCCCAACTGAGGCGCCAGCGAGAGTCACAGGTATAAGCAGACAAAGGGCGCAAAAATGCGAGCGCCTTATCCGGTCATGTATTCGAAATAGCGCTTGACACGCACTTGCCGCCGGTCAGAATACGCTGCTTACGCAGTGTTATCCGGGCAGGGATGCAAAGTGAGAAGAAAAAAATCTACCATAAAACGTAAACGGGCGGTTGATTCGTTTAATCTGTTAAGCCAGTCGCCACGGGAGCTCGCCCCCTCGCCAAATCTGAAGATTTCTCCCGGTTTTCTTCTTGCATTCGTTGTTTGCGCTTTCAGTCTTTTCGCTTTTTCCACCTGGCTTCCAGAATCCGCTTTCAACCGGCTGAATGAGAACACCGCTCGCATGGCCGCCTATTGTCTGAATCTGGTTGGAATACACCCTGTCTTTTATGGGCGAACTCTGAGTCAGGATGGTTTCGCTGTCAGTGTTGTTACAGAATGCTCAACGCTCTATATGGGAATCCTGTTCTTCTCTTTTGTCACAGCTTACCCGGCTGCTTTGCGGCAGAAACTGATAGGGCTGCCCCTCGGGATCGCGGCCCTACATGCTGGAAACATCCTCCGCATTGCGGCGATATTTGCCATAGGCGTTAAAAGCCGTGGTTCCTTCGAGCTTGTTCATGTTTATCTTGGACAGGTCCTGATGGTCCTTTTTGTTTTGACCGTCTGCCTGGCATGGCTTAGCGCGGGGTCAGAGCCCGTTGCCCGGAATCGCGATCTCTTTGCTTTCGTCATCCGCTTTTTCGCCTTCAGCAGCATTCCTTTTATTTTATGGCTCCCGCTTAACAAGGAGTACGTGAAGCTCGCTGATCAGGTGGTGACCGGACTGTTTTTGCTCTTTCACTATCGGCTCCGGATACCATACCAACATACAATTTATTACCAGACATTCAATGTAGTGACCTTTACCGGGCTTGTTTTCGCTACGAGGCTTCTGCCCCTGAGGCGAAAGCTCCGGATGCTCGCAGTCGGCCATGCAGCCATTTTTGGCTTGCACATCTTATTTCGGATCTGCAATGTATTGTTAACAGCCTTTCACAATGAGCCGGCAGAGAGGATCGGCGTAGGGATAACTGTCTGTGGGCAGTATATTCTGCCGGTGGCGCTCTGGCTGCTCATGATTCGAAAGAAGATGACAGTCCGAGTAGAAGAAAAAATGCCGCTCCCAGCAGTTTCCCAATCCAGAGCCAAATCAGGGAAATAGAGCAACTTCTCGATTGAAGACTGGCTGCGGTTCAATGTTTCTGCTCACCCGCTCGAACATACCGGGAGAGATGATAAGCTGCAAGTGACACATCATCGGCGCTCAATACCTCATTTTCATGATCCAAAAAGCTTGGCAGAGCTTTTGGTTCGAGCACCCAGACCTCGGCGCCTTGTGGCTGTTTACTGATGAACCAGCCGGGGTAGAGCACTACCGGGCGAACTTTGAAGGTCTTGCCGGTCGATTCTTTAATCAAATCCTTCAGCCAATGAGCCTGAGCTTTGGCCTGGGTTATGGGGTCGCGATCCGGTGTCCATCCGTTGACCGAAATTTGCTCGCCGTCATAATGAACATTTGGCTTACATTTGGCGGGAATGCTAATTGTTTTGGTCTCAATCGAGAATACGCCTCCTTTTCCGATAAGGACATGATCGATATTAAAATTCTTGCCGCAGATATCATGAAAGACCCGATATCCTCTTTCCCGGAGTGCTTCCAGATATTGCCCTACCGCCCGCTCTCCGTCCCTGCCTAAACGGCGATCGCGGATCTTTCGCTTGTATGTCCAGATCCGCAGAAGGCCGTAACCGCCTCCCAAGACGGCAATGAAAGTAAAAAACATTGGCTGGGGCTGCAGAGCCAAATACCATCTTATCCATTCAAAAATGGCAAACGCGAGAAACATCGAAATCCAGAAAATATATTCGTTTATCTTGTCATCCCAAATCTTTTGAATCTCTTCATCCAGCGATTGCCCTGCGTATCTGAGCGGCGAGGCTTTGAGCGGTGACCGCTTAGCTTCTGAGGTATTCCTTCGGAAAAGGTTCATGTGTGGAATCTCCGAGAATGAATAATCTATTCCGCAATCGGTCTTTTCCTTTATTCGGTTCGAAGCGCCGGGGCGATTAAGGTTTTTAGGGGGCAGTCAGCTCAAGAAGCAAGCATACTAACAGCTAACCTGTGGCCCTACCGCCCCCCCCGGATTCTCGACCGCAAGATCACCCTTTCCGAATACGACGGTCCTATCCGCCAATTGACCGTTACCGATTTGGGCCATGAAGAACCTACACTGTTGCTCACCAATCAACTCAGCACCTCTCCAGCCAAACTCATCGGCCGGTATGCACAGAGGATGATTATCGAAAACAGCATCGAGGACGACATTGATTTCTTCCATATGGATGCACTATCTTCGGCGGTCGCCATGAAGGTTAATTGTGATGTGCAACTTACCCTGATGGCCTCAAGTCTCTATCGTCTCTTGGGCCAGAGGGTGGGCAACGGCTACGAAACAGCCAAATCCAGACATATCTTTAGAGATCTGGTCAACGGTGCCTGCTCACGTGACTATCGAACGTGACTCGATTATAGTCCGGCTCCATCGGCGAGCACACAATCCTCTGCTTATTGCCGCCGATTTCGGTCTTACTGATGTCCCGATCCCGTGGCTCGGCGATAAACGTCTGCGTATACAGTTCCACTGAAATCTGCGTGGTGTTAACTCTTTTAACTAACGTGAGAATCCAGGCTAGTCAGACTTCAGTTTAACATGTAAAGTTTCAGGGTCCCCGGTTGTGTTATGCATTTACCTCTGGGCAATAGAGTCAGGATTTGCCTGCTCCTCATAATCAATCGTGGGATGGTATCAATATCTAGGCGAAATGGGTTGCCTCTTACCGCCACCCTGCTGACCCTGGCATTGACTAAAATACTGAGACCCCCTCATCAAAAGGGATAATCTGCTCCGCCCTTAATAGTTGTTCTCCGTAATGAGAATGAGCCTCCCCATTAGCTTTGCCATTTCCGGCTTTCACCTTGAACTTCCGTAGTCTTGCCAGGCCTGCGGCGGTTTTTGCCACAGTCTTGACTTCCGGCGCCTCCGCCCCGCCCCGGGTCACTTTCCCGTTAGCGCCGCCGATCAGCGCGACCAATTCTCCCACGTAATTTTTCATCTGTTCTGCCTGAGCATTCATTTCCTCGGAGGCCGCCGCCGATTCCTCCGCGTTAGCGGAATTTTGCTGGACCACCTTATCCATTTCACTCATAGCCTTATTGATCTGCTCTATACCCTGAGCCTGCTCGCTGGAGGCAGCCGATATCTCACCCACTAGTTCGCTGGATCTCTCAACACTTTTCGTTACCTCGTGAAACTCTACGTCGGTCCTCTCCACCAACTCCGATCCTTCCTTAACCACCTTAACAGTGCCTTCGATCAGGTCGGCAGTATTTTTCGCCGCTTCGGCCGCTCTTAACGCAAGATTTCTCACTTCATCCGCAACGACGGCGAACCCGGCCCCGGCCTCACCGGCGCGCGCTGCTTCCACAGCTGCGTTGAGCGCGAGCAGGTTCGTCTGAAAAGCGATCTCATCGATCGTATTTATAATCTTGGAGGTCTCATCACTTGATCTGGAGATCTGTCCCATGGAATTAGTCAATCTTTCCATCGTCTGACTTGCGCGCGCGACGGTCCCTTTGGTGTCCGCCATTAGTTTGTTTGCTTGATGAGCGTTCGCGGCATTTTGCTTGGTCATGGAAGACATCTCTTCCAGGGACGATGAGGTCTCCTCAATGGCTGCGGCCTGCTCCGAGGCCCCTTCGGCAAGCTGCTGGCTGGCGGATGATACCTCGCCGGATGCAGAAGCTACCTGTTCCGCACCCTCCCTCAGACCCTCAACCACGCGCTTGATGGGTCTAGTAATACTCCGCGTGAGGAAGAAAGCAAATGACGTCCCTAGTACCAATGCCAGCCCTCCAATAAGAATGAGCAGCGAACGGGCACTGTGATTGGCTTGGTTTGCCTCTTCGCCCGCCTTGTCGGTTAGTTCTTCCTGATAGTGAATTAAGGCGCTGATATTCTCGAGAAGTTTCCTTTGCGGGTCCCTTACCTCCTTTATGAGTACCTGCGCAGCTTTAGCGTCTCTATTTTTCACACTAGAGGCCACTGTCTTGTCAATCAGAGGTCTTACCACGTCTTGCATTGACTTTACCGAACCCAAAAGTTCTTTTCCTTTGTCAGTCGCTATCATTTTGCTCAGTTTTTCATGAGCTCCATGGAATACTTTGCGAGCGGCATCAATCCGTTCTTTTTCTTCTTGAACAGAATTGGCATCATGGAAGATAACAATATTGCGCACCGCTCTCGCAATTTCATTGACCCCGCCAATCATCTCATTCGCCAGTTTAACTTTTACGTTCTTGTCATCGATGATGTTATGAAGATGATCGTTCAACAAATCCAGGCGAGTGATGCCGATGGCAGTAATTGCCACCAGAGGTATCAGCATCCCGCCAAACCCGATTGCCAACTTTGTCCCCAGCTTCAAATTACCAATAGTCATGTCTTCACCATCCTTTTAATTCTTAATGAGATTCGCGTTAGACTACTTCTTTTAAGACAAAGCGAGCATCGATCATGCTCGCATGAAAGCGTTTGAACATCACTAGTGTTGCGTTCCACAAATTCATCAACAAATGAATAGTGCTAGTCTCAAACATCCCGTCATTCCGGCAGCGCTTTTGAGCCGGAATCCATGGCGTTTGAAATATACATTAGCCAGTGAGTATCTCTCAAAACTGTTTGTTTTCGATTCCGGGAATGATGACAAAAAACTTTGTTCCCTTACCCGCCACGCTATCAACCCGGATTGTTCCATTGTGCTTCTCGACAACCTCTTTCACGACAGCAAGTCCTAACCCCGTACCCTTTTTCTTGTCGGTGAAGTATGGGGAAAAAATCGACTCGACCATGTCTCCAGGAATTCCACACCCCTTATCTTCAATGGTTATAAGAACGGAAGAATCCTCACGTACCGCTAGCGCCACCCCCAGCGAGACATCTTGCTGCTTGTCTTCCATCGCCTCAATAGCATTCAGAATCAGATTATTAAAGAGTTGTACCAAGTCGAACCGGTAGCCCTGTATAACCACTGGAGTGCAAGGCATTTGTCTTTGTAGGGGGATGTCCCGCAGCCTCAGTACGTCCTTGAACATATCTAAACAATTATCGATAAGGCCAACAATATCCAATAGTTCATGTTGTGACTTTCGCTGTCGCTTACTGCCTAGGATCTCATTGTTAATCCTCTTGATGTTCTCAACTGCAGCACTTATTGTATGCAAAAATCTTTTCACGATCCCCGGATCATTCGGTGATAACATGACCAGTTCTACACTCCCACTGATTGCTGCAAGAGGATTATTTAGCTGGTGGACAAGCATGGGTATCATTCTTTCCAGCTCACGTTGATTTGAAGTGTCAGGTGGATTTGTCAGTACCTGTTGAATTTCATGAATAAGATCATTAAGGACAAATGGTTTTTCTATAAATCCGTTGCATCGGTGGCGAAGTGCCTTAATCACAAGATCTTTTTTACCATATGCTGTCATCAGGATTACGGGTAAAGCTCTATAACTTTTTCGTACGCTTGCGATCAGTTCAATCCCATCCATTCCGGGCATAGAGAAATCTGTTATCATCAGGTCAATATCTATACTCGATTTTTGAATGATGTTGAGTGCCTGTTCTGCACCCAGAGCCTCAAATACATGGTGCCCTTTGTTTCTCAATCCTCTTCTTAGGCTTTCCACTTGATCGACCTCATCATCGACAACAAGTATGTTCATAAAACCAAGTTCCTTTCTCAATCGTGACCATATTAATATCAAGGAAGAGATGCGCCGGTTGCAGGCTAATGTCACGCTGAAACCCTTACAGCATCATCTGTACCAAGTGAGGAAGGTTTTGCGAAATTAGAAAATATTGTATATTTTCCGTAAGTTATGCGGATACAAAGCTGAGGGCCGATTTTGAGTGTTGGTTGGCATGGTGGGAAGGATGAATGCCAAAATGGCACGTTTATCGGAATTTATCAACGATTGAAGAATCTTAGCACCGTGCATGCCATTTTGGAACGGGTCCATTATAGGAGGAGCGGTCTATCTCTCCCCATAAACTTCAAGCCTTCTCCTGAGCGTGTTCAGGCCAGTGCAAAGAATTTTTGCTGTTAGAGCCTTGTTTCTGCCTGCATCTTCATACGTTTTCAGTATATGTGTCCTCTCTACGTCGGCAAGGGTAAGTCCGTAATAACACCCAGAAGAGGGCTCCGGCTTTGACGCCGGTTTTCGGCCCTTCAAGTCGCAGGGCAGAGCATGAATGCTTATAGGGCGCCCTTGCGCCAAGTTTGCAGCCGCGCATACTATGGATTTTAGTTCCCTGATGTTTCCTGGGAAATCGTAGCTGGCAAGTGCAGAAAGGGCTTTGTCGTCAATAGTGGAGTTTCCGGCGCCGTTTCTCAGTTCTTTCAGAAATTTCATTGCGAGCAATGGGACATCCTCTTTTCTCTCCCGCAGGGGAGGCAGTCTCAACCATGCACCTTTCAGGCGGTAATAAAGGTCTTTCCGGAACCCCCCTTTTGCAACCAGTCTTTCCATGTCTTCATTTGTTGCAGCGACGAATCTGACGTTTATTTTTGTGAGCTTGCTGGTGCCGATCTTTGTGAACTCTCCTTCCTGCAGGACTCTCAAAAGCTTTCCCTGAAGATCCGGGGGAAGGTTTCCGATCTCATCGAGAAACAGGGTGCCGTTATCTGTGGCTTCCAAATAACCGAGGCGCTCCTTTTCAGCGCCAGTGAATGCCCCCTTGGTATGCCCAAAGAAGTCCGCATCGATGAAATTAGCCGAAAGGGAGGCCATATTAACGGGAGTAAAAGGAAAAGACGATCTGGGACTGGACAAATGGATCGCTCTTGCCAGGAGTTCCTTCCCTGTGCCGCTTTCGCCCGTTATCAAAATCGGCACATCGCTCGTCGCATGAAGTTCGGCTTCTTTCAACACCCGCAGTACCTTGGTGGATGCTGTTAGAATATTTTCAAACGCGGCGGGGAGGGTCAAATCCGGTTGGACCCCTTTTTCCTTAATGTCCAGGATTCCAAGAAGGTGCTTTCTTTCCAAGGCGTGATCCACCTTGAGAAGCAGTTCTTCTCTCGAAACCGGCTTAACAAGGTAATCGTAAGCGCCATTCCTGAGCGCTTCCACCGCTGTCTTCGCCTCGTTTACCGCAGAAACCATGATACATTCGGTATCGGGGCTGCAGCTCTTAATGATGTGGAGTAGTTCGAGGCCATTCATGCCGGGCATTGTGATGTCTATGAGAGCCAGGTCGTACGACTCGCCCCTCTCGAACATCTCCGCTGCTTTCCTGGCATCCTTTTCCAAAAAGAGCTGCCTGTATCCTTTTACAAGGAGACCTCTGCGGACACTATCGAGGAAGTCCTGTTCATCGTCGATTACAATTATCCTTGAGCCCATCTACACGCTCCTGCAGGTATGCTCGGCCAATACGCCTGTCCGATTTTCGCTTCATTTGGCTGGTGATCAAAACGGGGCAGCTCTAAGAGTCGGTCCGCCACCTCAGCCTGATATGAACCCATCATCCGCTAACCTAAATTATATAGAACAATCCTGAAGGTGCTGCCCTTCCCCAATTCGCTCTCAACCTCAATACTTCCCCCGATCTCCTCGATAAGGTTACGGCATACGTAGAGTCCAAGACCCGTTCCAATCGGAGGCGGCTTGGTCGTAAAGAATGGATCGAATATCCTCCCTTTCGTTTTCTCATCCATTCCACAGCCGTTATCGCTCACCTCGATGATGCAGTGGCAAAGAAGTCTTGCCGCCGGAATAAGATTAATTTTTATCCATGAGTCTTCTTTATCGGATGCATGTATGGCATTGATGAGCAAATTAACTAAAACCTGCTCAAGAGCTTCAGGATCAGTCATAATGGGTGGAATCTGCTGAGGGATCATCACCTTGAAAGAGCTTACCCTTTTCTGTATTTCTGAGTTGCATAGAGCTACACCTTGCTCGACTATGTGTCTAATGTCGACAAAGCTTCGCTCCGTCTTTTCACGCTTCCTTGCAAATTCCTTCAGACCTGACACCACGGTATTGATCCTGCTCGATCCATGCTCCATATTTTCCACCAGCTTGAGAACGTCTTCTCTGAACTCTTGGTAAGACATGCCGAACAATTCGAAATTTGGACGGCTCGCTACATGGTTGTCGATAATGGGCATGAGAGCTTTAAGATAATCCCTCAGGATGGGGATATTGAACGCAATGAAGCTATTGGGGTTGTTGATCTCATGGACAATCCCGGACACTAGCAGCCCAAGTGAAACCAGTTTCTCATTTTGGATGAGTTGGCGCTCCATGATTTTGGCCTTTGTGATATCACTTATGCGGACAATGGTGGCCTTCATTTTTCCTGACTCATCTTTCACGGAGTATACGACCACCTGTTCCAGTCGATCATGGTCCATCCGGCCTTTTCGCTCAAATGTCCCGACATAGCCTTGCATGGCTGAAAGGGGCCCACACTCTTCGCATGGAGCTGATCTGCCGAAAAATGCCTCAAAACAGCACTTCCCGAGGGCACCCTTATAATCAGTCAGATGAAAGTACTCTTTGGCAGCCTTGTTAAGCATCCTCACCAATCCATCCTGGTCCACCATGATCAATGGATCCGAAATACCATCGAAAATCGTCTGGAGCATTCCTTTGCTTTCCCGGAGTTGTTTCTCAGCCCTCTTGCGCTCGGTAATGTCTTCACCGAAGCCTTCCAGGTAAAGAGCCCTGCCGTCTTCGGCGCGGACAGTCCGTATATGCAAATTGGCCGTCCCTGTCGTCAGGTCTCTGCGGCGAAATTCAACTTCCAATCTGGCCCAATCACTTTCTGCCAGAGCGCGTTTAATCTCACCGCGAACTTCCGGACGCACGTATACCTGGTCGGGAATGCAATGAAGAGAAGCCATCAGATCCTGTGGCGATTCATATCCCAACGCGCTTGCAAGCGAACGGTTAGCGCTGACAAATCTTTGCTGGCGATCGGACTGGAACATACCCAAACTGGAGTGCTCAAAAATGCCGCGATATTTTTCCTCTGATTGCTGGAGTTGTTCCGCTGCCCGCTTCTGTTCGGTGATGTCCCTCATTATGTGGACCGTGTTTTGTGTACGGCCGGTTTCATCCAGGACGGGATCAACCGAAATACAGAACCAGCGTTCACCCATGGCGAATTCCATAGATGCCCGACACCCGGTTTCCTTCATGCGGCGAACGGGGCATCCCGGCACGGGGAGCAAAGTGCCGTGAACTACCGTACAACAATGCTGGCCGAGGATTTCAGACGGATGTTTCATGAGCAGATTCATGGCTGCTTTGTTGCTGCTGATAATCTTGTGGTCCGGTCCCAGCAGCCAAATAACGTCTTCAACGGCGTCAAAGGTGGCCTGCCATTGCTGAGATACTGTCCGCAAAGCTTCTTCCACTCGCTTTCGCTCTTCTATTTCTTGCTTCAGTCGTTTGTTTGCGATTACCAGTTCGGTAGTGCGTTCTTCGACCCGATCTTCAAGCTCTGATCGAGATCTATCCAGATCAGCCATGAGTCTTTCACGTTCGGTTTCGGCGAGTTTGCGGTCGCTGATGTCATAAGATAGGACGGCTACCTTTGATACCTTTCCGTCCGCGTCGAGGACAGGATACACGGTATTCTCAACCCAGATGACTTCCTCTTTGTCCACATCGCGGATGGGGTTGCCCGATTGAACTACTTTATCAAAAATTGCTTTTCTTTGTTCAGCCAGTATAGGCGAAAACAGGTCCCAAAGACACACGCCGTAAAGTTCATTCTTCTTTTTGTTAGTTCTTTGAGCGGTGGTCTCGTTGAGGTCAAGAATGATACCCTTGGTGTCCAGCAGCACCACAGCCTGAGAGGGGGCATTCAAGAGCGTCCTGGCTGTTGACTCGCTTTCGCGCAGTTTCCTCTCCATGCGCTTCCGGTCGCTGATATCCCTGCATAAAGCAAGGATCACTGGGCCTTCAGCAGTCTGGATCACACTTGAGTTAATTTCGACGGGAATGGTGCGCCCATCTCCATTTACATAATCGATTTCCTGGTTTCTTGTGAAGCTGCCCTCGGCGCACTTCCTGAATTCTTCGGCATTTCGTTCATGATCGTAGGGCGCGATCCATTCAGCCATATTTCTCCCTAATATTTCTTGAACGGCGCCATGTCCACTCAACCTTGCGTATTCTGGATTTACATCGAGGATTCTGCCTTCCCTGTCTGTGATACTGTATCCGGTGCCAGTGGTTTCAATCAGTGCTCGATATTTCTCTTCGCTCTTCCGCAGTGCCTCTGCATTATTCCTGCTTTCGATTGTTTTCAGCTCCAGCAATGCTGCCATGTCATCAAATGATTTTGCCAATTGTCCCAGATCATCGGGCGTGTGTGCGAGACCCAAGCGTGCGGCAAGGTCGCCTCTGCCGAACTGCCGCGCAACAATAGTCAGAGTGCCGACTGGCTTTACGAACGTGAAATGGCCTAAAACCCATGCCAGAGACATCGCAACGACCGCCACAATCACCAGGAATGATAAATGCCTGAACATTCTCAAATTGGCTTGTTGGATAATCTCATCTTTGGGAATGCCGACTATCATGTGTAAATAGGGACGTACGTTTTCGCTGAGACGCAGTTGCTTGAAAGCATAGAAGCGACGAATTCCATCCTCGCCGACGCTCTCAAAAGTTCCCTGGTCGAGATCACCTGATACTGTCTCCAACAAATCCTGACGAAGGGATCTGCCTGGACCGATAGCAACATCCTCGGGCGTCCGATATACGCGCACTCCTGCATGATCCACAATGTTTAGTACGAAGCCGTCCGGCAAGTTCGCCTTCTTCATAAAGCGGGAGTAAGCGTCCAGCTCTAAGCTGGCGATAATGATGGCAACGAGGGTTTTGTCTGCATCGAAGACGGGATAGCCGAAATTGAAAGACTCGACTTTAGTTATCCTGCCTACCTGATATTCCCCTGCAGTAAAATCAAGAGTCCTCATCGCTTCCCTGATGTACTTACGATCAGAAAGGTTGAGGCCTGGCTCGAAGGGTACGGAAGAGGCAAATACTGTCCCATCCGATGTCGTTGCCAATACATTGGAGTATAACGGGTGTCGATTCTGCACTTCACGAAAAATCTCGCTGCACTGCTCCGCATCCAACCTTTTCAACTCGGGCAATTGAGCCAGGGTGCTGAGCATCTGCTTTGTCCCAATGGCGAGTTGCTCCTGCTGGGCGGCTAAACTCTGAACGAGCAATAAAGCATCGTTGTTTGCCGCCTTAATTTCATGTCTGCGGTTGTCTAGACTTGATGCGATAATAAGCACACACGCGGGCAGGAAGAGAACGAGCAGCAAAAGAAATAATTTGGTGCGAATGCTCAACTGCAAATTCTTTTGATTAAGCATTATGCAACCCCGTCCGGATTTGTCTCCATTCCTTTTTTAACTCACTCGAGCCTAGATCGCTTTTGCCCTGTTTTTTGCCGGCACGAGCCCTGAGGCGAGCCGAACAAAAGTCAAAAAAATGACGACCCAGCGCATTGAGCACAGTACAAACTCCCAGGGAGTTATCACAGTGCCGGCAACCGAATTTAATCAGGGCCGGAAGTCACTATTCTATTTCATTATCCTGGGCGGTTATGCACTTGGTGGACTTTACCAGCCCCTCCGAACCTGTCTCGGGCATTCACCTCATGAGTGGGGCTAAAGATTATTCCCGAGAATGGCCGCTGTACTATCCCCTTGTGGAATTTAGAGCAAATAGTGTGCCTAAATCAGCATCGCAGGTTATTAATAGTGTTCATTGGGGAAAAAATTTGGTTATATGAATGCTCTTCTGTGGCCTGACATTTGCGCTGGGTCCAAAAGTCCGTCGAATTATTGATGATGGTGAGCGAGTTTACCATTTCTGCTATCAAAAAAGTGAACCGGCTGGCGGTGGTGACAAACCATGCCGGTACGCTTTTCCTCCAAACCTTCAAGGACGGGACATCAAATGGCAAAACGTGGCACTCACAATTATAAATTTGGCCTTTTTGTCAAGCTGATCAATTTCGAATTGGCTTAGATAGTAAGGCCAAGCTACATTGACCTGCTTGCCATCTGATTTTGCGAACTGTTCGATTTCTTCCGTTACCTTCTGAATCCAGCCGATGAGAAGCGGAAAACCAATTACCGTTTTTTGCTCCCGATCATGCTGCTCTTTTCCGACTCACAAGGCAGGAGTTAGAGTCTACCCCGTTGTCCAAGATTTGAAGGAGTGGGTGAAGGACACGTTTGGGGCCTGAATTTGGCTGACTCTCAAATCGTTAAATTCCACATTAAATCACTTACCTGATACTGGTTAAGATCCGGTCATCAATCGATCATTGCTTTAAGAACTCGAATTATCTTGTTGCGCTCTTCTTCGCTCGCATTTTGCACGATCAGGTCAATTTCCGTCCGGATCTGTTCGGGCGACAATCTCTCGCATTCAAATCCAAAAAGCTGAACAATGGAGATTTTTAGGGCGGCAGCAAGGTTCTCAAGGCTGGTCAACGTCGGGTTTCCTCTGCCCCTTTCAATCTCTCCCAGGTGCTTTAAGGACAGACCAGCCTTCTCTGCAAGTTGATCCTGAGTTAGACCGATATCTCGCCTGAAGGCTTGAATTCGTTTGCCAACCAGTGTCCTCAGTTCACTCATCATCATGCCCCTTTGCCGAATAGGATAGAGTCAGAGGCAAGGGTCATGAACCATATTAAATACTTTTTGAGTTGCCAATAGGTACTATATAACTTATTATTTCCCTCCGAAGTGGTGGATTTCTTCTGATGGGTCCAGGATTCCCGAGTTCTCCCCATTATCGGGCCGATCCTGAGTCAAGAAACGAAAAGCGAATTGCAACTCTTGGTCTGACCGGGCTGGTCCTTTTCCCAACCCAAAGTGTAAGGGACGACTTTGCGAATAAACAAAGGAGAATGCTTGAAAACTGATAGAAATAACGATCCCTTTTTGCCTATTCGCGAACTGGCCGAAGCCGTGATGGGCGTCTATCCGGTGATAAATACAGTGACGGGCTCGCCGGCAGCGGAAGAAATTTCCGTTGGTGGAAAAAGGTTGCTGCAATTTTGCAGCTGCAGCTATCTGGGATTATCAAATCATCCGGTTCTCAAAACGGCGGCAAAAGATGCGATTGATAACTACGGGGTAGGTACCACCAGCTCGGGCATCATATCCGGATACACCGACGTGCACTACGAGGTGGAAAAAGCCATTGCCAAATTCATGAAATCGGAGTGGGCGATTTTTTTTAATTCGGTCACGCTGACCAGCCAAGGCATAATAACGACTGTTATCAAGCCGCCGCTTGCCACGCTTTTCCCAGGGATCAATTCGGGCTCCGACAGTACCGCCGTATTTTCTGACATGGAAAATCACGCAAGCCTTTTCGACGCCGTGAAACTAGCCCGGCCTGACAAAACCAATTTTTATCATCACTGTGACGCCAATCACCTGGAGGATCTCTTAAAAAGATCGACTGCCAAACGCAAGCTGATAGTGACCGATGGCTATTTCTCGATGGCTGCCGATCTGGCGCCTCTGCCGGAAATTATCGACTTGGCAGAAAAGTACGGGGCCTTGCTCATGGTGGACGACGCCCACGGCAGCGGGGTCCTGGGGGAAAATGGCCGTGGTTCCGCTGAACTTCTCGACGTGGAAGATAAGATTCATTTTTTTGTAGGATCTTTTTCAAAAGGGTTTGGCGTGAGAGGCGGATTTACCATTGGGGATGAAACCTTCATCAAGTATCTTCGAGTCAGCTCACGGGGCTATATGTTTTCCGCTACCCTGCCGCCCTCCATTCCGGCAGCGGCCATCAAGGCTTTGGAAATGGCTGAAAAGGAGCCCTGGAGACGCGAGCAAGTGCTCAAAAATGCCGCTTTCATCAGAGATCAGCTCAAGGCGAGAGGCTTTGAGGTACTGGGAGATTATCATGTTGTACCTTGGCTGATCGGAGATGAAGAGAAGGCGCAAGCAATCTCGCAAGGATTGGAAGACAACGACATATTGGTGCCATGTGCCCGTTACCCGGCCGTCCCCAAAGGCAAGGCTTTGATTCGATTCATGCCGACAGCCAATCACACCCAGGCCCAACTGGGAAAACTCGTCGCAGTCTGCGCTGAACTGGGGAAAAAATGCGGAGCATAAAATACTACGTCTTTTTTATTTCGTCCGACTGATTATGAGCCGGCCTCTTTTTGTGATATAATTTTTTTGTAAGAAAACTTTTCTCTCGATCCCTTCATCCATTCTTTATCTAACTTCGATTCCATTTAGTTCAACTCTTTTTCAAAACATCAAAATAAATGATTGCAAATATAATTATTTTTACCGGGATCATAAATCTCATCCTGGGGGTGGTTATTCTTTCCGGTGCGCGGGCACAAAGAGGAAAATTATCGTTTGCCCTTTTTGCCTTTTCTACCCTCGTGTGGTCGCTGGCCGATTTCTTTGTTTATCAAACCGGGTCTCCCCTCTTCGACAAATTAGCGTATTCCACAGCTGCCTTGATTCCCACCTCCCTGCTATTCTGGATATTCAGTTTGCAGAATCACACCAAGAAACGACTCATCTCGATATTAATCGGCTCTGTAGGCTCGGTCTTCGTGCTTTTACCGCTGCTTGATGACTTGGTAATCACGAATATCAGGCCAAACAACGTTACAGGCACCACCGAGGAAGCCGGACCGCTTTTCACTGCCTACCTGGCCTTTTTCATGCTCGCCTACCTGATCGTGCTCATCAGGCTGGTGAGGCACTACCGAAAAAGTTCCGGCGAAGAAAAAAATCGCTATCGGACAATTCTCGTTGGTTTTGTGCTTTACGGCACCGGAAGTATTTTGTTCGGGCTGATTCTGCCAGGCCTGGGGTATGAAAAATTCACAAACTTCGATGTCTCCTGCTCTTTGATCTTCGTAGGATTCACCACTTACGCCATCGTCCAGTATAAATGGATGAATATCAAAGTAGTCGCTTTTCAATTGCTGGCGATCTTTATCATCGGCGCATCTCTCATGGAAATCTTTGTAGCCGATACCCTGGGGCAGAGAATTTACAAGTCCATAATGTTCGTGGTTCTCACGACCCTATCGATTTTCATGGCGAAAAGTGCCCTGAACGAGGTTAAGCGTAAAGAAGAATTGGAGGTCGCCAACAACAAACTGGAGGTGTCGAACTACAGATTGGAAATCGCCAACCAGGAGATTTCCCAGAGAAAGGATGAGTTGCAAAAATTATCATACTCCCTGGCAGTGGCCAATGATAAACTGAAGGAACTCGACCGCGCCAAATCCGATTTCTTTGCCAGAGCTTCTCACGACCTGAGAACGCCCATCACTGCTTTCAATGGTTACGTTTCTATGGTCGCGGAAGGCTCTTACGGTCCCGTAACCGCCGAACAGAAGACTGCCTTGGGAAAAGCATCCGCTGTCGCCCAAAACATGTTAGCGCTGGTCGAAGATTTCCTGACCGCTTCCAAGCTCGAATCTGGAGCGATGAAATATGATTTCGGAAAATGCAAAATCGAAGATATTTGCCAGCAGATTGTTGACACGCTTTATCCCAAATCCAAGGACAAAGGACTCTATCTTGACTACCAAAAGCCCAGTAAAGCCGTGCCGGAACTTTGGATCGACGGATCAAGAATCAGGGAAGCCATTTCCAATTTGGTAGATAACGCCATTAAGTACACGGATAGAGGCGGAGTAACTCTTAAATTGGAAAACGCCGAACAATCCAATTCCAAGCGGAGCCTGTAGCTCATCAGAGCGAGCAAGTCAGCAAGATCGTTGGACCGGTGGCCAGAATCACCATAACGGATACCGGCATCGGCATTCCGGAGAGCGAAATTCCATATCTTTTTGCCAGATACTCCCGAGGCAAGGATACCTCGCGTCTCAATGCCGGAGGAACCGGATTGGGACTTTATGTTTGCAAGGGCATGATCGAAGGTAATGGCGGAAAGGTTTGGGCGGAATCGGATGGGGAAGGGAAAGGGTCGAGGTTCATGGTGGAGTTGCCTATTGAACCGCCGGTAAACAATTAATCGCCATCATGGATACTCGTCAGCTGTTTAAGGCCTTCTATAAGTTTTTCGAGTCCAAACTCTTCGCTCAGCTGTTTTAACTCTTTCAGGAGAGGATCGCCGCCAAATAATGCAGACGGTGTTACATCTAATTCTTGTGCTAGCTTTATAATTAACTTGAAGGATGGGAGTTTTTTACCATTTTCGATCAGAGATAAATAGTTTCTTGTTACGTTAACTTTATCAGCAAGTTCATGCTGACTTAGTTTAGCTTTTTGTCTATAATATTGAATATTTGATCCCAGTAACTTGGACTTCGAATTCATTATATGAACCCAGTATAATTACGTTTGATAAATATAGGAAATTCTCATAGAATGTAAATTAATATTAAATCTGGGAGGCGCCCTAGCATCTGGGCATCCGACAGCATACCCACCTCCAAGGGAGAAAAGTAATTTGAGGCAGCCTTTCGAGTTGTGAATCAGTGGTCGAAAATACTCATACATCTGATATCCGCATAATCCAATACCATCTGTAACAACGAAAAGTCCGGGAGATTGTTTGAAAACCGGTTGAAAGACTCCGTAGACGCAGTGAAAGCTGAGAGACCCTTTGTTGACCTCCCTAGCCATAACGCTCATGACCACAGGAAGCCGCTTTCCGGCTACGGAGAATAGGTTTTTCGTCTTGAGCACCAGGCCCTGGGAAGAAGTGCTGTCAACGTATCGGCCCCCCTGGCTTGCCTTGGCTTCAACGGCCGCAATGGCGGAAAGTTCGTCGCTGGGCTGAAAATACATCAGCTCATGGCCGAAAAGATTACGGACGCCGTTTGAGGCGGCCTCTGAGAAGTCCTCGGCCACAGGCGTCGATGGAGTGATCGGATAGCCGGACAGACCGTCAATCAGACGCGTCAGAACGGAAAGCACAGCGTGGTTTCCATCCATGATCACATCATTTCGTTCCCTTATTGCCGCAAGCCGGTCTGCTGGAATCGAGGCAGGATGGGAATCAAGAAGATCCCTGGCGTCGAATCTTTTCCATTCTTCCTGCCAGTCCAATCGAACGACGCTTTCCCTGTTTTTCCTGAGCTTGTAGTAAGGAAGTTGGCCCCGCAAAAGATCCATGTCAATTAATTCGCTCATTTGAAAAACTCCCGACCGAAATCTTTAGGCCGTTACTACCACTGTTCACAGTCGTGCAACACGAAGGGTAGGCTTAACTCCGTGCCTTTCAAGCAATCGTAGGTGATGGCGGTCAATTTTCACCCCACGACCAAACCAAAAGTCTAGCGTCAGTTTATGCTACCGATATACAAACACTGAAATCCCAGTTTCAATCCCACAATTGGTAATCTCCTAATGGTGTCCATATGGAACCTCCTATGTTTGATCTTCTATGGTCTGATTTCAGTTAGATTAAAAGGTAACCCTTCTCGGGTGTGGGTAAAGTATCCTTATAGGCTCCCTCCTCTCTTCTTTTCGCGAGACACGTGACTACCGATTCACGAGGTCCCAGATGAATGCCAAAAATTGGACCACTTCAATTACTCGGATTACCATCTCGGCTCCTGCCAAAATTTCTTGGATTAACTTCTTGAAATGGTCTATTTCCTCAATGACATCCTGGGAACCTTTTTGGGAAGCAAAACGTTCTCGCAACGCCTCCAAAAACGCTAGAGCTTTTTCAAGCTGTGCTGCTGCGGCATCCTTCTTCATATCTCTGCTCCTTTCTCTTTCTAAGGAGTCGGGAGGAAGAAAAATTGCAGCCGCTAAGGAAGAAGGATAATCTTGCACGACCGAGAATATCCCTCGATCCTTATCGATAATAATAATGCGCTGCTCACATAAGTCAACATATAGTCAACATAATTTTGCCATCACGACCCCATTTTTTATCGAAAAGATACCCTTTCGATAAGAGCCCGAAGTCAAGCTGACCCGACACAAATTTCTGCACCGACTTTCTATTCTGCCTGCAAGCGCAATCCCCGCTTCATGGGAACAAGATGACCTCGTCAGTTTTAAAAAAGGGCAAGTGAACATTTCACCTGCCCCGAATTACTCACCGGCACCGATTATGCCCCATTCCACCCCCGGCACGGCTCCGTGTACTCACACCCATCACACCACCAACTGTGTCTTGGGAAGAACACTCCGGAGCGGATGCCTTTGAGCGCCTCTTTGGCCAGAAAAAAGAACCGCTGGTGGTCGACGCTACCATTTTTCACCTCAAGCCAAAGCATCTTGGGCTTTTTGAGCTTGAGGAAGTTGACCACTCCTAAGTTCCTGGGCCGCTTCCCATAAAGCATTTCGTAGGCGTAACTGTAAGCGGTGAGCTGCAGGTTCACATCTTTTAAATCCATGGTCCGGACCGATGTTTTGAATTCTACGATGCTGTCGTTTTCCTCCAGAAGATCAATGAAGCCTTCGAGGTTTATCCCGAGATGTTCTCCATGTCCGGGTCTCACCAGAGGAACAGTAAACGGGATTTCGGTGCCCTTAACCTGCTTTCGCGGCTGATGGTAATAGAGATTGAGCATTTCCCGGCCCAGAAGCAGGAGAGCTGTTTCCGTTTCGTTCTCCTTATAGCGGATAACGCTTTCCACTTTCTGGCCGTACCAATCGGCGGTGAAAATGGAATAGAGTTTTTCAAGAGGGACGCTGCGGCCGGCCAGCTGGTTTTTGTGAAACCAGGAGATGGCCGAATGGATGGCGCTGCCAAACAGCAGGCCCGAAGCTTTAAAGGGTTTCGGCAGCTTGTCGAGGTATTGAAACTTGTATTTCAGACTGCACTGGAAATAGAGATTCATTTGACTGGCAGAGAGGTGGTCCATAGCTCTATCCTCCCTGTTCTTCGAGGAGCCGTTCGATCATTGTACTAGCATCGCGCTTTGTCACGTCCTTGAGAGCGTTGACATCAAAGAGAGATTTCAACTTCTCAAAAGCCGCATCCTCCTCGATTCCCTGCTCGGCCAGAATCCGGAAGAGATACCGTCTCTGGGCTTCGGTCATGGCTTCACCGTTTTGGGAACCGTTACCATGGTTTCCGGATCTAGATTCCGATCTTTTGTTTCCTCCAGTGTTCTGTTTGCCCTCGGAGTTCACCTCTTTTTCGACGAGGTAAAGGCTCAGGATGAGCTGCCCCTCCGCCGTTCTTACTTCAATGCTTTTAACTGTCTTTCCCATCGGTTTGCTCCTTTCAAAATGGATTAAGTTTTTAAAGTGCTGATTTCAGCTTAGGAGAAAGGAGAGGAAGAAATAAGGCGGGGGAAATTGAGGATGGAGGCAAGTGCCAGGTTTGGGAAGTAAAGCCTTGAAGAGAAGTGGAAAAGCTGCGCCCTGCCTCGGTTTATAGAAAATGCTTTGACTCGTGGTTCTTCCCTTTGTACATTCGCTGACGGTTGACTCTAACACTGAGGAGCAAAGAGATGGGTTATTTTGGAGTGCGGTTATGACTAAGATTACAGACCTGGCAAAGTTGGCTCTGGAGTTCCTTAAGCTTGCGCCTCGCTATCTGATTTCTGTGGTCCTGATTACCGGCACTCTAGTTTTCTCTCCCGATTCTTGGCTTAAGCATCTCGGGCTTCATTCATTTACGGAAACATACCGCCAGTGGTTGGGACTCGCCTTCCTTATTAGCATAACCCTGTCGGGCGTGGCTGCAGTCGCGGCATGTTCGGGCTGGATCAGCACTAAGCTCTTCAAGCGCCGCATACGGCGGCATGTCATTCGGAGGCTGAACTCACTGACTGAGGATGAGAAGCAGATTTTGCGGTACTATATCGCTATGAACACCAGGGCGAACATGCTCAAGGTTAATGATGGTGTAGTTCTGGGGTTGGTTGCAGACGGCATCATTTATCGCTCCGCTTCGATGGGGTCCATAATAGAAGGGTTTGCCCATAATATTACTGATTTCGCTTGGGATTATATCAATGCCAATCCTCAAGTGCTTCAGGGAACCACCAACTTCTATCGAACAGATAAGCAGGATCGGATGTGGTGAGGCGAAAACAGTGAAAAACATCAGTGCGGAAACGCACGGTAAGAATTGGCGATAGCTTCAAAAAAGAGCCAACCGACGTTTGGTTAGCTCAGATAGATTAGCTGGTGGAATTTCGCTTTGCTACATGTCATAGCCTATACTTGCTTCTTCTTCTGCTTCTTTTTTTGCACGAAGGAGCCTGGTCTCGGCTAATCGCGTTAACGCCTGATGCAATGCCTCTTTACTATTTATAGCCTCACGATTTTCCGCATAGTGGTTCGAGGCGACTCTCTTTATCTCATCCCGGAGAGCGTCAATGTTATAGGCATTCCAGGTGAAAGTACCTGCGAAGGGCGCAGCTCGAAACTCCTCTTCCGAAACTCCAAATAAAGCGTTAAACAGATTTATTTCCATTATACCTCCTTATTCATACCACCAGCCATGAACTTACTGGAAGCAAGATCATGGCTGAGCGTGATTAGGAGGCGATATGGATTCACGCGATCAATTTGGCAATGCTTGCTTTGGCTTTTCGTCGAGCGGATGTTCCTTCGTCTTTCCCTTCCTGGGGACCTATATAATCCGTAAACAAAACTCCATCCAAGTGATCGATCTCGTGCTGGAACACTCTCGCTGGAAAGCCCGATACGCCTTCATATATTACACGTTCACCCTTGAGATTATATCCTTGAACCGTAATGACGCTCGGCCTTATCACGTTGGCTCTAAAATGTGGAATGCTCAGGCAACTCTCCGCTGCAGAATCAGTGGCAACAGATTTTTTCGTGATTTCTGGGTTAATCAGAACGCAGGGAAAGAACCTTGGATCATCTTTATCTCTCTCCTCCTCTGGTACATTCAGGAGTATCATGCGCCAGAGAATGCCTACTTGCGGAGCAGCCAGACCAACTCCTAAGGTTGGGTACAGTAGTTCGAGCATATCTTCGGCCAGTTTTTGGCAAAGCGCCAGAGAGGTAGAATCTATCGAGATTTCTTTTGACTTTTGCCTCAGGGCGGTGTCTTTCAGGTCCAATAATTCGAGAATAGGACCTATCGGGGAGTAGATGGTGACTATCGATAAAGAACTCATAGCGACATCCCATTCGATTCAGCAGTAGAGTGGCCTTGTTCCGATGCCCTGCGATTATAAAGGATGACAATTATCTCCGTCAAGTCGGCCGGCTGGCTGTATTCTAATGGAATAGTCTTAAGATGTCCGCTTTTTTCGGGACAGAGAGCTGGTATAGACTGCGGAAACGAAGATTCAGTATGACCAGGCAAATTGACAGCCGGAGCAACTTTGACCGGCTTTTTTGAATCTTCCGACCTTCTAAAATGAGAACATGACTCAATCAAAAGACAATGACCCGAACTCCATCACTCCCTTTGCCGTCACCAATTACCGCGATATCCGAAGAATCTTCGGGATCAAACAGAAAAACCGGCGGGGCCACATGTATATCATCGGCAAAACCGGGACGGGAAAATCAACTCTTCTTCTCAACATGCTGGTCTGCGATATCCGGGAGGGCAGGGGGGTAGCTTTAATTGATCCGCACGGGGACTTGGCGGAAAGAGTTTTGGATTTTGTTCCCAAAGAGCGTATTGATGATGTCATCTATTTCAATCCCGGCGATTTGGAATATCCTATCGCTTTTAATCCCCTGGAAAGTAAATCCCCCCATTCTCACCACCTGGTAACTTCCGGGCTGATTTCCGTTTTCAAAAAAATCTGGCCGGACTTCTGGGGCCCCCGGCTGGAACATATTCTTCGCCACGCTATCTTCACTCTTCTCGAATATCCGGACGCCACTCTCCTTGATCTCCCCCGGCTGCTCACAAACAAGGATTTCCGCTATATGGTCTTGAGGCAGGTGACCAACCAGCAGGTGCGGGAATTTTGGTTTTCGGAATTCGAAAAGTATAGCGCCTGGATGAAATCGGAAGCCGTTTCTCCCATCCTCAACAAAGTGGGACAGTTCCTGACCAGTGCCCCGCTTCGCCACATCGTCGGACAGCCCAAGAATACGTTTAATCTTCGAGAAGTGATGGACGGCGGGAAGATCCTGATCGTCAATCTCTCCAAAGGAAAAATCGGGGAAGACAATTGCGCTCTTCTCGGAGCGATGCTGGTGACCCAAATCCAATTGGCGGCTTTAAGCCGGGCGGACATTCCGGAAGAGAAAAGAAAGTTCTTTTACCTCTATGTAGACGAGGTGCACAACTTCTTTACATTGTCGTTTGCCGATATTCTTTCGGAAATCCGGAAATATGGACTCAGCCTGGTGCTGGCCCATCAGTACATGGATCAACTGGACGAAAAAATGAGAGCGGCCATTCTGGGAAATGTCGGGACGCTCCTCAGTTTTAAAGTGGGCGCCGAAGATGCCAAATACCTGGCCAGAGAATTCTATCCGGTGTTCAACGAATCCGACCTCGTTAACCTTCCCAACCATCACATTTATCTTAAGCTGATGATTGACGGGAAGACGTCGCAGCCGTTCAGCGCGGAAACGCTGGCGGCACCGGAAATTAAGGAATCTTTCAAGAAGGAAATTATTGAGCAATCGAGGAAGAGGTATACAAGTAGACGGAAGGTGACTGAAAAACACCAGATTTGCAAGACTCCTGAACCAGAGAACGCAAGCAATCAGATGAACCTGTTTTCGTAAGGAAAAATACCTGAGCCGTTCCCTATGGATTTGATCGTCGGACGAATTTGGAAGATGAACTCAGCAGAAACGTCGCGAATTCTGGATCATATAGCATTACATATCAATCGCTTAATTTCTGTTGAAGTCCTCCCTTGGGTGTAGAGAAAATCTGCCCTTTTTAATTACTAAATATAAATAGAATGCACCTCCAACAAGATTTCCTATTTTGCCGAGAGGAGTTACTAACATCAGGAATGAGAGATATGGCGGCAATCCTATATCATTCAAACGCCTTGATGCCAATAATATAATAAGAGAATATACGGCAAATCCTAATAAATATTGCTCCACTTGTGACCACAAGTTAGATCGTACGAGTATTATTACGAGAAAAATACTAACGCAATATACAATCATTGATAAAAAAAGGAACCTCAACCTACTAATTCTGCCAATAAAACGATTTATGACGGCTAAACCCATATTATTATTACTAAGTTAATTATATCATAATTGTATCACGTATCAATACATTTCACAATATTAATGACCGTTGCTGTCGTCTATTGTGCACTAGGAGTGTCGAAAATCAGTCCCCCTAGAGGAACATTTGCCTCAAGCCAACCGAAGATTGGATTGTGAGGAGCATCTTCATGTGCCATGTTCATCGCAGAGCCAGTTTCCTGAGCACCTTTTTCGATTATTGCATCAACAATACCAAAGGCTTCCTCTACATCGTTAGCTGCCGTGGCTATACCTGAAAAAAGCTTCGTTGCTGGCTCTAATCCTTTAGCATATGCATCGTCGTAAGCGACGTCAGCCGAATCCCGCTGCCTAATTTGATCGGCGTAAGCCCGCTGCGCCGACGCTAGACCAGAATTAGATTGATAAGGCCCTACGTTACTATTTGTTGGGGAATATACCACCACGCCTTTTTTAGGTGGGCCAAAACTAGCTGTTGCCATAGCGTAAGGCAACTTTGGAATCGCTCTAATCGCTCTTCTCATTTCTTTTCGCTCGAAAGCCGCCATAAGCCGTAAGTATTTACCCTTATCATACTGCTGTGCTCTAATTAATTCATGCATCCATTTATTTGAACCAATTGCCGCATGTCCATCTGGATCTAACAAATTTGTAGGATTATTCGTAACATAAGAATATTTGTTCCAATTTTGAGCGTTGTATGTATCAGGAGCTACTGTGTCACTCTGCGAAAAATGCTTCAATCCAGAATTATAATACCTCGCCTCAAAATAGAAGGAATCCGTAAACTTATCCTTCTCCTTCCCCGTATACGTAAATCTGTCCGTCCCCCCTTGCCGTATATCACCAAAGGGAAAATAATTCGTTCGCTCGACAAGATTTCCGGAGCTATCAACAACAGCATTTGTTCCTCCAAGATGGTCGCTCAGATAATAAGAAAGGTTGCCGGAGGAATCTTTTTTGGCGACACGCTGACCGTTTGCGAAATAGTAGTTGGTGTTCGTAACGGTGTTCCCGTCAACCTGGGAAACATAATGCTTCCCGATATAATAAGTCACGACGCCCTGTTCTATCTTTTTTACCCTTTGTCCCTGGTGATCGTAGAAGTACTGGGCAATCACCGGACCGTTTGCATCACCGTGCCGCACACTCACAAGCTGGTTGAAATCATTGTACTCAAAGTATTTACCGTCTCCCTGAGTCAAGTTCCCATTGGCGTCATACTGGTAAGTCAGTGAAGTGCTCGCACCAACCTCAGTTAAGGGGACAATGGCAAGAAGTTGAACCAGCGAGATAATAAAAACTATCTGTTTCATTTCAATCTCCACCATGGGCAGTTCCTAAAAAACCCAACTTGGATAGCCTTGCCTGAAGAACAAACACTCGACGCATCTTACTTGCGCACCGCCGAGATCACCGCTATTGCCACCTTGGCCTTATCCTGCAATCCTCCGGGATCGGTAACCGTCAGTTCGAACACCAACTCTTCCGTTGCTGTGTCGATGACTGGCGCTGTAAACGAAGGCCTTATCGCTGTCGGGTCTGACAAGGTAACCGGTGGTCCGGCAAGTTGCTTCCAGACATACGATGTTATAGCGCCGTTCTCATCCGAGGAACCTGACCCATCCAAAATAACTTTGGCTCCAGGTCGTACACTTTGGTTCGGGCCTATTTGAGCTTTCGGCGGGAGAGCGCCCGAGACCACGTTCACAATACAAGTATCCCGCGAGCGAAGCCCGGTCTGATCGGTTAAGGTCAACTCGAAAACGAGGGATTCACCAGCAGCGCCGACATTGGGCGCCACAAAGGTCGGTTGTGCCGCTGACGGATCGGATAGGGCCACCAAGGGTCCGGCTACTTGGCGCCACGAATAGGAAAGCATGCCTCCGTTCTGGACGGATGATTTGGAACCATCCAACATTACAATCTGGGAACCTGATACCATCTGGTTAGAGCCTGCATCGGCTGTCGGAGGCGAATTGTCCTTGACCACGTTAACGATGCATTTGTCTTCTGATCGGCTTCCATCGCTTCCGGCAACGGTTAGTTGAAAAGTTAGTGACTCTCCTTCGAACACGCCTTCAGGGGCAACAAAGCTGGTTTCCACCGCCGAAGGATTGCCAAGTGTGACAGGAGATCCATCAAGCTGGGTCCACTGATAAGAAGTGCCTCCTGTGCCATAATTCACGGAGTTTGCACCACTCAGCCTGACCGCAGCCAGTTGGCTCACCTTCTGATCGGGACCGGCTGAAGCTTTGACTCCGGTGGTGGTCACCGAGATAACATTAGAGTTTGTACTCGTACCTCCGGCGTTTACCGCTCGCACCCTGTAATAATACGGCTCCCCGGCACTGAGCCCTGTTACAGATTGGCTGAGTCCCGTCACCAGAAGATTACTGTAGCCTGTTACCATTGAAACAAATCCCTGGTCAGTGGCAACATCGAGCTGATATCTCGTGATGACCCCATTACCCGATGGGGCGGTCCAGTGGGCGGTAAATCCGGAGTTAGTCTGAGCTGTCGCCGCTGTAGCGGTCGGAGCGCCAGAGACTGTGGTGAAAGGAGAATCTGAAGTGTAGCCCGTACCTGCTACATTGGTCGCATAACCCCGGTAGTGGTAGAGCGTGTTGGAAGCAAGGCTGGTGACACTGACAGCAAAGGCTCCACTGGTTGCCGCCGTAGCTGCCTTGGTGCCCGAAGTTGTTGGGTTGGCGCTCCTACCGTAGGCCACTCCGGCAGAGGTCACCGACGTGCCTCCATTCGATTCAATGGTTGCCCCCAGTGCGACTCCGCTAGTGGCGATCGATGAGATGGTCGGTTTATCGACGGTGGGCGCAGCATAAGTGGTTACCGTGACAATGTCAGAGTTTGTGCTGGTTCCTCCGGCGTTTACCGCCCGGACCCTGTAATAGTATGTCTTTCCGGCGCTAAGGCCCGTTACGGCATGGCCAGTTCCCGTCACCAGGAGATTACTATAGCCGGGTACCATGGAGCCAAATCCCGAATCGGTCGCAACATCAAGTCGATATCCTGTGACGACCCCATTGCCTGAGGGGGCAACCCAGTTCGCGGTAAAGCCCGAGGCACTTAAAGCTGTGGCCGCTGTCGCCGTGGGAGGGCCGGAAACCGTGGTCACAGAGATAATATTAGAGCTTGTGCTCGTTCCTCCGGCGTTCATTGCCCGCACTCGGTAATAATATGAGTTGCCGGCGCTAAGACCTGCTACAGTCTGGCTGGTTCCCGATACAGACAGATTACCGTAGCCTGATACCATGGAGCCAAATCCCGAGTCGGTGGCAACGTCGAGCCGATATCCCGTGATGGCCGCACTACCCGTCGGGGCGGTCCAGTTCGCGGTAAAGCCCGATGCGCTCACAGCCGTTGCCGCTGTTGCCTTTGGAGGGCTGGAAACCGTCATAAAGGTACTACCGGACGTGTAGCTCGTACCAGCTACATTGGTAGCATAGCCCCTGTAGTGGTACACCGTGTTCGAGGCAAGGCCCGTTACATTGACAGTAAAGGCACCGCTGGTGGCGGTGGCCGTTGTCTTAGTGCCCGATGTTGTGGGATTGACGGTCGTGCCGTAGGCTACGCCCGATGCTGTGACCGGCGTGCCGCCGTTTGACTCTATAGTTGCCCCCAGCGTTGCTCCACCTGTGGTTATCGATGACACAGTCGGGCTATCGATGGTAGGCGGCCTATAGGTGGTCACCGAGATAATATTGGAGCTTATGCTCGTCCCTCCGGCGTTTACTGCCCGCACCCGGTAATAATAAGGTTTCCCACGACTCAAACCCGTTACGGCATGGCCAGTTCCCGTCACCAGGAGATTACTGTAGCCGGGTACCATGGAGCCAAATCCCGAATCGGTCGCAACGTCAAGTCGATATCCTGTGACGACCCCATTGCCTGAGGGGGCAACCCAGTTCGCGGTAAATCCCGAGGCGCTTAAAGCTGTGGCCGCTGTCGCGGTCGGAGCACCAGAAATCGTAGTAAAGGTAGCATCGGCGGTATAGCCGGTACCTACCGAGTTGGTAGCATAGCCCCTGTAATGGTACACCATGTTCGAGGCAAGCCCAGCTAGATTGACCGTGAATGCCCCGCTGGTGACCGTGGGACTGGTTGCCTGGCCGGTAGAGACGACCGGGTTGGCGCTTGTGCCGTAGGCCACGCCCGAGGCTGTTACCGTTAATCCTCCATTGGACTCGATGGTTGCCCCCAGCGTGGCCCCGCCGGTGGTTATCGATGAAACAGTGGGCTTATCGACTGTAGGTGGAACGGGGACTTTTACGGTGATAATATTAGAACTTGTGCTCGTCCCTCCGGCGTTTACCGCGCGGACCCTATAATAATACGACTTCCCGGCAGTGAGGCCCGTTACCGCCTGACTGAGTCCCGATACCGAAAGATTGTTGTAGCCCGATACTATGGACCTAAATGCCTGGTCTGCGGCGACGTCAAGCCGGTATCCTGTGATCGGTGCAGTACCCGATGGAGCGGTCCAGTTGACGGTAAATCCCGAGCCAGTTAGAGCTGTGGCCGCAGTTGCTGTGGGAGGACCGGAGATCGTGGTGAAAGTCATATCGGCGGTATAGCCCGTCCCCAGGGAGTTGGTGGCATACCCCCTGAAGTGGTAGACCGTATTTGCAGCAAGCCCAGTAACGTTTACAGTGAAAGCGCCGCTGGTGATTGTGGTGCTCTTTTTAATTCCGGAGATGTCAGGATTTATACTCGTACCGCAAGCAACTCCGGCTGAGGTTACCGGCTGGGCGCCACTGAACTGAATGGTTGCCCCGAGGGTTGTCCCTGCAGTGCTAGTCGAGGAAGAAGGAAGGATGACTACAGGTGCCGCCGGAATCTCGATGTCGGCGCTTTTGGCATCTGAGGGTCCATCATTATTCTTTACCATGAAATAGACGGTCTTCTTCCCGGAGCCGGAACTCAGGGTGAAAGAGGGTGAAGCAGAATATTTCTGCCAGGATGCCCCTTTAAATCCGGGGTCCTCGCTGGCCATGTAGCTTGCGGGATTGCCAAATGAAACGTTGGTGAGCGTTACCTTATTTGTACCCGTATACTGGCTTCCATTGTTTATGACAAAAGAGCCGACCACCGGAAACGGAACAGTCATTCCGGAGACGGCATGCTCGTGACCAGAATTATATGAATAAGTGCTGGTGGTCCCATCCTTGTTCGACACCAGCATATCGCCCACAGAATCGTATTGGTAAGCTCTCTGATAGCCGCTATCTCCGGCCTGCACCAATCTGTCCAGATCGTCGTAAGAAAAAGATTCCGTCCTCCCGGATATTCCATCAGCTATTGTCTTGATATTTCCGACTTTGTCATAGGAATAGCTCAGATTTTGAATGCCCGCCGCCGCCAGACCTGTCAGCCTGAGAGTGGCGCTGTCGTAACCATAATTGGTGGTGTTTCCGTTAGCGTAACTTTTGAGAGTGGGGTGTCCCGCCGGGTTGTACTGAAGGGCGCTCACTATCCCTGGAATATTGTCAAGACCTTGAGCGTTGTAGTTGAAGGTGACTGTCTCGCCGTTGGGATAAGTCTGGGTTGCCACCCGGTCCATCGAATCGTAAGTCCAGGAAGTTGACCATGAGCTGCCATCCAACTGTAGAGTCTCGCCTATTTTCCGCAGTCGCTGGTCGTAAGTCCAGGAGGTTTGGACAACCTCGCCCGAGTCGTTGTTTTGAGCGGAAGAAAGCGTCCCTATCGTAGGGAGATCATATGTGTAGGCGATAGAACTGTTGGGTGTCTGGACGCTCAGTTTACGGTTCAACGGGTCATAGCCGATTCGGGTGGTAATGCCCTTGGCGTCTGTTTGTGAAATAAGATTTCCGACAGGGTCATAGGTATAGCTCCACGCCCCCAAGTCCGGGTCTGCCATACTTGTTTTGCGGCCAAGAGTGTCGTACTGGAATGTCGTTAACTTACCCAGATTGTCCGTTATTTGAGTCAGTTGGCCAAGGGGATCACGGGAATATTGAGTTATGTAGCTCTGCCCTGAATTGTTTTCTGTGACTTGTATCAGCCTCTGGTAAGCATCAAACAAATAGGACTTTGCATGTTTGTTCTCGTCGGTTTCGGTCACATTCCAGTGATCGAATGTGCGTGTAACCGTTGTGCTGTCCGGATCTGTCGTCTGAATCGGCCTCCCGAGAGTATCATAAAGATAGGAGTAACCCAGTTCGTTCCCCGTAGGCGTCAAATATCCTGAAAACCCAGATGAGGAAAAAAACGGGTTGGTCTGTTTAGAAAGCCTTCCCATATTGTCGTAGAATACATCCGTCGTTATAGTGGTCGAACTGTTGACCCAACTTTCCGTAGTGGTCTGGATCAACTGTCCGAACCCGTCAACAAATTGCAAAGTGTCTAGTGTTCCAGCCTGCCCGGCGGTTTCTCTCTTCGAAACCGTAACGCTCGAAGGCGCTGTACCGTTCAGCGAATATGAAATGGAAGTAGTTGGAAATTGACTGGAATCATAGGGCTTGACCTCACTGGTTTTTCTACCGAAAACGTCGTAGCTGTATTGCGTGAGATATCCATTAGGATCAGTTAGTTGCAAAATATTGCCAGTCCCTGGATCGTAGCTTTTCTTCGTCACCTGGCCCAAGGCGTTGGTCGTCTGTACAGGAAAGGTGTTGACAAAAGAATCATACTGGACCTTAGTGGTGTGCCCGTTTGGGTCGGTCGTGCCGGTCTGGTTGCCGTAAGAGTCATAGCCATAAGTAGTTACGGTATTCCCTCCCGTGTCAAGATAATGCTCCTCCTTTGTGAGATTTCCAGCTGTCGGAGGCGTGCTGCTGCTCGAAGCCCCGTCATAATAATACCAGCTTTCTCTCAGGGTCGGGCCGGACATGGTGGCGGTGACTTTCTTATGGCTCACCCTCTCTAAAATCCATAGGTCTTGATTGTAGCTGAAATTAGTGTAATTCCACGTCGGTTCTTGATCGCCAGCGCGTATTTCGACAGTGACATTTCCGAAGGAGTCATAGTCTAGATATATATCTTTGAGCATCTTCGGGTTATCTACAACTCCATCATAAGTATAATCATCTTTCTCGCTCAACAGGGGAGCGAATACGCCGTTCGCAGACACGCTGTACCAGGAATTCTGAGTCGAAGTGAAAGGGGCGCCCGAACTACTTTGCACGTCAGCTTCATATTCTTTACCTTTAAGTCCCTGGTATGTGTCGTTGGGGAGGTCCTGGCGGAAATAATGAATTGCTTTCGTTCCGTCTGCTCTGGTTTCGGTGACCTGCCCGAATCCTCGGAATTCTTTTGTCGGGAAGTCGTAGAGTCCTTGGGCATAAGAGTAGCTCGTAGTGGCCGATACCGCTTGCGGGCCGCTCATTTCGTTATTGGCGGTTACAGAACCCACGACCCAGTAATTAAAAGGCAGACGAGTATTTGAATACTTTGTGGAAGAGTTGTAAGAGACGCTGATAGTCCCGCCGAGCCGGTCCGTGACCTTCGAAAGCAAATCAGCGGGTCCTGTCATATTGGAATAGACCTGCCATCTCTGATTTCCGATGTCTTCCCGGACAAATTCAACCAGGCCGTCACCGTTTATATCAAGGAGTTGGGCTGTAACGTTTCCATCACTTTCGACGTTCCTGGTATATCCATTGTTGCTGCCGTCGGGAAAACTCCAAAGTTGCATGGCGGAAGTAAACCCGTGTCCGGTGTTAAACCAGACCTGCCATGCACCGGAGCCGCCACCTGGATCTACAACATCGGGAAGGCCGTCTCCGTTAATATCAATGAAATCCCTCTTTACACCTCCACTCCCATCAGAATAGTAGTTGGTATTGTTAATACATGTATTGCTATGAGCTGAATCATAATTATACCATTGTCCAGCAGGTATGAAGTTGCTTCCGGTATTAAGCCAGACATTCCAGCCTGGTGTGGTATTAACAGTAGCTTCGACGAGGTCAGGAAGCCCATCGCCATTTACATCAATAAGTTCTACATTCATATTTGTATAAGAGGTACTTCCACATGGCTGATCATCGCATGTTGTATAGTCTTCGATATACCCGTTATGGTTGTACACAGTCCAGGTCCCAACATCTACAAATTGTGGCTTTCCGGTGCTGTCAGGACCCTTGTTTATCCAGACGTGCCAGGTAGACCCGTCCACTCTTTGCACCAGATCGGGAAGACCATCCCCGTTAACGTCGATGAAAGTCTGTTGGACATGTGGATCATGATAACCGAGCGAACTGTTATATTGCAGATCTTCCTCCCTCATGTATCTGTACTGCGAATTCGCGTTAGAAGGAAATGTCGTAGTGTTGGTCAAATTCTGATAGCCGGGACATTGGGAAACATAAGAAGGAGTACAGTTTGACCCGGTAGTGTTACAGACATAATTGAGATTTCCGTCACCCTCGGCATCAAAGAAATCTATGCAGCCATCTCCATTGAAATCTAGGGGCGTGCTTTTAGTGGATGGAGTTTGTGTACCGTTGTAGCTGTTTCTTATGGTCCATCCTTTCGGTATGGACCAAAAAAATGAAGTCGCTGAAAATCCATTCCCCGTATTCAACCAAATTTCCCAATTATCATGGTCTGCCTTTGTAGTCTGCACCCGCACTATATCCGGTAAGCCGTCACCGTTAACGTCAATCATGTCCCCTATGACGTCGTTAGCCGATTGATCGATCTTGAGGATATCTAAATTTCCAGGTGTACTCCAATTGACCGGGCTTTGAAATCCGTTTCCGGGAACCGCATATTGGAAAGTCACCGGCGGCAGGGAGGTTGTTCCGTCACTCCCGTACTCAGTTATCGAGGTAAGAAGCGACTTGTTCTGCGCCTGGTTCAAGGTGTAACCCAGCGTGTATTTTCGAACCAAGGCGCCATTTACGGAGATATCGACTTCATGGAGCCTGTAAGCATCGAGAACTTCCGAACCCTGGTCTATGATCAGGTAGGCGTCGGGCTTGGCTTCGCGGATAAACTTTATCACCCGTTTTGCGTCATTATTATACGTAATTGTGTCCAGATAAACTGATCCCTGATCTTGAAAATATGAGAAATTGATGCAGTTACCGTTGGTGTCCTTTATCTGATCGAGACTCCAGCGCCAGGGGTACTTGGTAAAGCTCGTGTCGGTTGACACGTTGACCATGGCGATAGAGTCCGGGTTATACCCGAAGCGGTACTGCGTCCCGTCCTTCACCGTAACGGTCCAGTATTCGCCGGTTTGTTGATTGGGTGCGCCGGTCTTCTTTTGAACGTTGTAGTAGGTCTCGACTTGCGTATGAAACGAAGTGCCATCTGAAGTTACAAGATTGTTCTTGGCCGATTCGAAATACAGCTCGAAGGTGTGTGCTGTTAAGCTCGGATTATTTTTCCGATTGTATTGAATGTTTCTCTGGATGTATGTTAGTGGGATCTCCCAGCCGGCGCCGGCCCATCCGGCCTTGCCCTTGGCGTTCTGATTGTTGTAGGAAATTGAAAGCTTGGGGGTCAGCCCATTGGTACCTGGCGGCACCTCTATTTTGAAATTGTAGTTGAAGCTGCCGGAATAAAGGTCGGTTTGGTACGCTCCCCAGGTATTTTTATATGGGCTTTCAGGAGGCTTGGTCGTGGAAAACTTATAATAGGGGTCCAGATCTTGGGCAAAAAGCACATTTGCCTCACCAAAAGCTGTCAATGCGAAAAGAATCAACAGAACTGATAGGGGTCTCATGTTCTCACCTGTATAATGTTATACTAACGCTCTACTCATTCTCCGCATGGCATCGACGGGCATTCCACATAAATGCGTCAAGTATGCTGGGGGAGATACCCGGAGTTTTCGAAGTACCTATTTTTCATTACAGCGGAATACTCAACTGCGCGAGTACTGTCTCTGGCACCGATGACCCGAGTCCTGGAAGTGGATAGATGACCGACCATGAACAAACCGCAATCATGCACAAATGTCCAGCGAGATATAAGTCTGCAAAATTCAATGCCAGATAACAGCGCCTTATTGATCATGCCAACGACACAGATTGCCCACGCAGATTGATATTCTATTTGTCCAGGCTGCCTGTTTATGAGCCTACTTTTTTTGGTCCGAGATAAATAAGTCTTGAATTTATTCAGTTTCTTATTCGGATATGAAATAACTGTCAAGATGTATTTAGAGTGGTAAGAATTGGGTAAAAAATATACCCAGTAATGGTGATGAAACCAAAAATGACATATAGTTAACCCGGACATACGAGCATTTCTTTATTCCAAATCGATGCATCATCAGTAACATTTCTATCCAGGAGACTGACGGGGAATCTAGCATAGAAACAAAATGGCTGAAAAAGCTCTTCCCCCATCTGAGAAGAGCTTTTTTCATAACTTGCCTCCCGCAGCAAATTCACCCTCCTTACTGCCGCTCAAATTTCTGATATTCTAAAATCAGTAATGTTTCTATAAGGAGGGCGATGAAGGAGGAAAAACAAAAAGTCATTCCCAACAACCTGCGGCGCTGGCGGAAAATTAACCGCCTCACCCAGAAGGAAGTGGCCAACAGATTGGCGCTCAAAAGCACCGCCGAAATCTCACGATGGGAAGCGGGCTTGTGTATTCCCAAGCCGGATAACCTGATCGATCTGGCCTATGTTTACCAGACCACCATGGAAGCACTGTACCGGGAATACATCAAGGAAAGGCATCAGATGATTGATGCCAGAAGGGAGCGGTCACGGGGGAAATGTAATCCATGAACGTACAAACTGAGACAAAGCGTCACAAAGACTGGTGGGCGCCGGTCTGGAAGGGACTGGTGATGGATGAAAGCGCCGCACATTTTCAAAGAATGGGAACCGCCATTTGGCTTTTTGTGTATTTGTTGCTCAATGCCAACCGGAATGATGGGACCCTGGTAAGGAAGGTGAGGACGATCTCATCGGATATGGGCGTTTGTCGGCGCACCGTTTTCCTGTGGCTGGAAATTCTTCGCGGGGAGGGCTACGTCGAAACGGAGAGTTCCGGTCGGTTTCTGACGGTCAAAATCCGAAAATGGAAGCCAGTCGGAGAAGTGCATGAGTATGCACCTCAGAAGTGTAAACCCATTGGAGAAGTGCAAGATTCCGCACACCAGAAGTGCAAAGACTTGCACCTCAGAAGTGCAAGGATATGCACTTCTCAAACGCCTCTTGACACCCCAAAACCGGCTTGGTTAAAGGAAAAATTGGCGGCCCGAACCACGCCTAAAGAGAATATTATAAAAAAAAATATATTAAAGAACGATATCGATAATAAAAAATTTGACTTTAAATATTTTGATCCTTTGTCTTTTAAGACCAGGGAGGAGTTACTGGCTTATGATCTGGCCAAAGCCCTCGAAGACTTCCCTGGTTATCCCCTCTATCTCACGCTCGCCCGGAAATATCCTGAGTCCTTGCTCAGGGAAACAGTGGGCCGGGTCAAGGAAATTCCCTCAGGCGAAATCAGAACCAGCCGAGGCGCGCTATTTAATTTTTTAATTCAAAAAAGTGAAATCAAATCCTCATACGATCCTCGCCATTAATCCCGGCACCAGATACTTGGGCCTGGCCATATTCCAGGGTAATCAGCTCAAAGACTGGCGAGTGAAAATTTTGAAAGGCCGCTGGTCGAAAAAGAAACTGGGGAAAGCCCTGGATGTTATCGCCGATGCCATCGGGCGCTACCGGCCCGATGTCCTAGCTATCAAAAGACTGCATCCTTCCCGCACTTCGCGCGGTCTTGAATCCTTCGTCCTCCAGCTTCGAAGAAGCTGCCTCCGAAACAGAGTTGAGATTGTCCAGTACACGATCAAGCAACTGGAAGAATATTTTTGTCGTGAAGGGCAGAAGAATAAAAAGAGCCTGGCCGAATCAGTCGCCGCCATGTATCCCGAACTTTATTCGGAACTGAACATCGAGTATCCGGAACCCAAGCCGGGTGAAGATGAAAAGCATAAAACTCCGTATCACATCAAAATGTTTGAGGCCGTGGCGCTCGGGGCCATTTGCGCCGATAAATTCGATAATCATTAAATGTGGCGGGCAGAACCGATTGGTTCCGATCCGCTCAAAATAAAAGAATGTGCAAATATAAAAAGAGAATCCTGGCCATCGATCCGGGGACCCGGCACATGGGGGTAGCTCTTCTGGAGGCTGAGAGACTTGTCTACCATGGAGTCGAAGTAATCAAAAAGCAAAAAACTCCGCATGAAACCCTGAAAGCCGGGCGCAAAGTGATATTGAGGCTCATAAACGATTTGAAACCGGATATCCTGGTGTTCGAGAAAACCTTTTTTGCCATGAACCGCAACGTAGCCCTGCTCAACGTTCTCAGTGAGGAAATTCGGGCCATTGGAAAAAGAAAGGGACTGAAAATAATGAGCTTTGCCCCCGGCACGGTCAAGAAATTTATATGCGGGCATGGCAGAGCCAGTAAATACCAAGTGGCCACCGTGGTCGTCTCTCAATATCCTGAGTTAAAGGTATACCTCACCCAGGACCGGGCCTGGAAAGAAAGATTTCATCAGAACATGTTCGACGCCGTGGCCCTGGCGGTGATGGCGTCAGTAAATGGCTGATGTGAGCGAATTATGATCCGCGAATAAAAACTGTTTAGACGATACCTCGCATATCGAGAAAGAGGAGAGATGTTGAACAGGTGCTCCCACATTGAAAGTGACCAGGCGGCAACTGGCGAGAGGATTGCACACTCTGGATTTTCAACAACCAGCTACATCTAATAATTAGTTCACAAAAACTTATTGGAATATTTGGGTTGAGCCATGGGAACCTACGGATCTTATTTCCTGGTCAGGCTCTAAGAACCTGTATGCAAAATTGCGTTCGGCACGAGGGTGACTCGGGGGACTTTTTTGACCGGGTTTTCGTCAACCAAGAGAACGCAACCGTAGGCCTGTTCAAGGGTTTCAAAGGTGAGAACATCTTCCGGCTTCCCCAAACTGACGACGCCTCCCTCCTTCAGCAGGAGCAGGCGATCAGCATACATCGCCGCAAGGTTCAGGTCGTGAGAAACCATTATAACAGTAATCTTCTCCTCTTCTCTGAGACGCTCCAACAGGTCCATAACATTGATCTGATGCGCCAGATCCAGTGGTGCCGTGGGTTCATCGAGAACAATGAGGCGGGGCTGCTGACAAATGGCGCGTGCAATAAGCACCCGTTGCCTCTCACCGGCGCTTAGTTGATCGAATCTGCGCTCGGCCAGATGCTGCACACTGGTGAACGACATGGCGCGCTCTGCCAATTCCAGATCTTTTCGTTTCTCAATTGCCAGCAAACTCAGATGAGGCGAACGCCCCATGAGGACCACTTCCGCAACCGTGAAAGGTACGTCCGCAGGCGGCATTTGGGGGACTACCGCGACGCTCCGTGCCAGCTCCTTTCCCGAATAACTACGAATGGGGCGGCCGAGTATCTCCAGTTGCCCTCTTTGCGCCCTGAGAGCCCCTGAAATGGCTCTAACAAGAGTTGTCTTGCCGGACCCGTTTGGTCCTATGATGATAAAAAATTCCCCTTCTTGCACTGAAAAGGAGATAGCATTCAGAACGGATATCCTTCCATCGGATATCCTTCCATAGCTATGACTTAAATCTTTTACAGCCAGGGAAGTCTTCATCGATTTGATCTCCGCAGTAAAAGGATGAACAGCGGTGCGCCGACCATGGCCGTTATTACCCCCACCGGCATTTCCCCTTGTGACGGAAGCGATCGAGCCAGAAGGTCACACAGGACCAGATATGCGGCGCCGCCGAGAATGCAGGCAGGAACCAGTATTCTGTGATCAGGTCCGAACAGAAGCCTCAGAAGGTGTGGTATGACCAGTCCGACAAATCCCAAAAGCCCAGTATAACAAACGACGACACTAACCATAAATGAAGTAACCAGCAGAAGAACCAGCGGTATAAGACGCACGTCGACCCCCATATTGGCGGCCATTTCCTCCCCCATGAGAAGAATGTTCATTGGACGGGCAAGCAAAAATAGAACGGCAAAGCACGGCAGCAGAGCGACCAAAAGCATCAGCGTCCGATGCATATCAGATAGCGAGAGATCTCCCATCAGCCAGAAAAGAATGTTGTGGAGCCGGGAGTCTTCGGTAAGTGAGATGAGAAACATTATAATAGAGGAACAAAATGCATTGACCATAACGCCTGCCAGAATCAAGGTGTCTTTTTTCATGGCCGATCTTGTCGAAGCTATCAGAAGCACCAGCAACAAAGTGGCCATGCTCCCGGCAAAAGCGAAAAAAGCCACGCCAGGGAAAGGAGACATGCCCAGCAGGATGCCGATGATGGCCCCCACGGCAGATCCGCCTGAGACCCCCAGGATGTATGGCTCAGCCAGGGGGTTGCGCAGTAAAGCCTGGAAGACGAGGCCCCCCAGAGACAGTGTAGCCCCGGTCAATGCAGCCAGCACGACCCTGGGCAACCGAATTCGCCAGACGATACTCGACAAGGTCGGATACTGATCGGCATGGCCGGCGAGCACAGCCAGAATTTGCCTTAGATTTTGCGCCGTAGATCCCATCGAAAGACCCAAAAAGGCGCTTATCATAAGAAGCAAACCCAGCAAAAGGGAAACGGCCAGTGTGCGTTTCAAAATGGGATGGGCATGAAGGGTGGCCGCCGCTTTCATCGGAACAGCTCCTGGTGTATGATCCCGGCCAGGGTCTCAAGGCCGTCTATAAGACGCGGCGTCGCCCTGTCGAAAAGATCCGCGTCCACTATAAAGATGCGATTGTTCCGGACAGCGGGCAGCCCGTCATATTTTCTCCATTCGGCGCTCAGTTCTTCGAGGTTTGCTTCCCTGGTCATGGAAGTGATGATAATGACCTCGGGCTGGAGCGCCAGGACCTGTTCCACGCTGAACCTGGGATAGGAAGCTGGACCTTCAGCCAGATTTTGTCCCCCAGCGGCCACGATTAATTCATTAATAACGGTGTTCGTTCCGACTGAAACGATGGGGGCGGTCCCTATCTGGAAAAAAACTCGTGGGCGTCCTCCTGTTCCGGCCACGAGGCCCTTTATCCGCTCGATTCTTGAGCGCATTTCATTTGCCAGATGCTGCGCCTTCGAGGATGTGTTCAAAAGTTGACCGAGTTCCAATATGGTATTCACAGCGGAGTCGAGACCCCTAGGGTCGACGGTATATACGGGTATTCCAAGTGCTTCAAGCTTCGTCACCACTTCCCGCGGATTGCCGTCCCGAATGGCAATACAAAGGTCCGGTTTTAACGCCACGATTCTTTCCAGATCGAGGTGTATGTAAGAACCCACTTTGGGCAGAGCCTGGGCCTCGGCTGGAAAATCACAGTGTTGAGTAACCCCCTTTAAGCGGTCTTCCTCCCCTAACGCAAAAACGATTTCCGTGATGCTGGGGGCCAGGGACACGACACGCAGTGGATTGTCGGGTACCGACACCATCCGTCCCGCCTGGTCTCGTGCAAGCCTGGATTCGCCGGTTTTGGCGAAAACTAAAGAGAGCATTAGTATTATCACTATCGGATAGAGTTTTCGACGCGTCGAGAGGTTCGCATCGTTTGGCATGTTTAAAGGAGGCATAGTTTCGTCCAATCTACTAATTCGGTTCAGTTGGCCGAAGCTTATCAGGGAGCATAACCCATGTGGCAACATCTTTCTCCGCGAAACAACAGTGCTTGAACTGCCAGTGGCGTAATGCCGCCAGGGTGGGCTGCTCGAAAAGAGATAGACCCCTTCCCCTTGCCGAAGCGAAGACACGGAAAACTACAGAGCGTTTCCCCCAAGAGCAAGCCGCTGCGAAGGCGGAGATTATTTTCTTCTCCGCTGTGCGGTGCGCAGAAACATCGAACGGGGCCATTGCTAACTTCGCGGGACCGTAGTGTGTAATGGGAAACGGGACCCGACACGTCGGTCATATATGTCCGCTGAAACCCAGGTATGCTCACAATCCACCGTCCACATTGTAGGGGTTCTTTCATCTCCTTCTCCGATAATAGTTGCGCTGGATCAGTCCATCCCGGATGATTTCAGTTCGAACCGAATTGGAAGAAGAGCCTTGCAACTGCAAGATCTTCCGTCTCTTTTAGCAGGAATGAACGTGGACTCCCTAATCGCTTTTACCGCCGCCTCATCGAACCCGAATCCAGCCTTTTTCAGGATCTCAACGTTGACTGTTCGGCCCTCTTCATCAATTGTCACACGCAAAAGCACGGCCCCTCTCATTTCCTGTCCGCGGGCGAAAGCGGGGTAGACCGGCACCACCTTGTGAAGAAAACGAGGCCCGCCGGTAGACCCAAAAGCGATTTCTCCAATGCCATCGCTTCGAGGCCCGCTCACGCCGTTTCCCGCTGGTTGGCCGGGAGAACCCGACCCGGCCCCCGAGGATGCCCCTGAGCCCTGACCTTGTCCCCCGGCTGCAACGCTCGAGTTACGTGAAGCGGCCTCAGTGACTTCGTCGCTCTCAGGTTTTGCCTCCGGCTCCTCCTTACGAGGCCGAGTGTCCTCTTGGGCCGTCTTCTTTTCGGCCGTCCGCTTTTTCAAGGGAACAGCCGATGGCGCTTTCCTCTTGTCAGCCGTGTGCTCAGGCGGTTTTTCCCGGACTTTGTCCTTTCGAGGCAATACGGGAGGGTCCGGCTCGTGGTTCGAGGGAGGGCAAGGCTCCTGTTCTTCCGCTTTCGATCCGCTGTCGCGGTATTTCGTCAAGGCCACTGATTCGCCAGAACCCTCTCCCTCCATGCCTGCCGAAGACGCAACCAACTGCACTTCGATCCAATCGTGCCGACTGGGCGGTTGAGGTTTGCTTGCGGCAAAAATCGCGACAGCCAAGATGCAATGCATGAAAAGAGCGATGGCCAAGCTGGACCATTTTTTCGATTCCGATACCGGCAAACCAATTTTGAACAACAACCCGAACGAGTCTCCTGGAGCCTCTGCTGAAAACAGCTCTGCAACGTCTTCCAAATCCAGCGGCTCGATTGAGAACATCTCTTTCACGTAAACCTGCTTCTTGTTTTAGAAAGTCATCTTTAAGCCACCGTAAACCCATCTCCCCGGCATCTGAAACCCTGATTCAGTGTAATGCTCATCAAAAAGATTTGTAACTTTCAGAAATATGTCAGCTTCTTTTATATTTTTATAGTCCTTTAATATTCTGTATGTAGTAACCATATCCACCCTTGTGTCTCCAGATTCTTTCCACAACACTTGGTTAAATGACGAATCATAGAGTGGAATGATTCTGTCACCTTCCCATAACAATTTCAAAGATATACTCAACCTGTCACACGGATAAACAGTTCCAATAAAAGCGAAAGTATCCATTGGCCAATACCATGATCGAGTCCATTCATTTGAGTTATTCGGTGTGAATTGTGAATTTGCATGTGTATATGAAGCTGTTAAACTAAAATATTTAGATGGTTTTGCCTCCAATTTGGCTTCGATTCCATCAGTCTTCCCCTTATTAACATTGTCATATTGATTCGTAAATCCATTATAAATTATCAGATTGTCAGCATTAATATAAAACCACGTTATTCCCATATTTAGCTTATTATCTAGAAAAGGCTGCGTTATACCAACATCATAGCTTGTGCTTTCCTCGGGTATGAGTTTAGGATTTCCGATTGTAACCGTTTGTCCATTAACCGGATTAACATAACCACCATAAATTTCATACAAAGCTGGAATACGATAGCCGGTCCCGAAAGCTGCGTGAATTTTGGTGCCGGTCTGCTTGAAGATATAGGCAGCGGAAGCTTCCTCTACCACCCTGGAGGGGAAAGCTTCATGGTCATTGAAGCGCAAGCCGCCGGTTAAAAAGAGTGACTTGTCAAAGAATGCCAACTGTGCCTGCCCGAAGAGGTCGTAGCCAAACCAGTCCTTGCTGGTAGTCTGGTATAAACCATTCCATTGGAAGTTTTGTATCGTTGGTTCGCGGTTGCTGTAGGCCGCCCCGTCGTAGTCGAAACCACCCGTCAAGGTAAGCCAGTCAGTGGCATGAACGTTGTGCTGCATTTCGATATAGTTCGTGGTTCCGTCGAAGTTGGACGACCCAGTAACGCCAAAGTTTTCCTGAGGCTCGAAGTACTGGCGTTCGGTACTCCCATAGGCATATTTGATGCTGTAATCCCATACCGGGGAAACCTGTTGGCTGAAAGTTACACCGGTTAAATCGAATAAGCCTTGAACATGGTCGGTGGCAGATGCCTGATTTACGATCAGTCCATGCTGTGCGTTCAAGGATGGAAGCACCGAACTCAGAGCGAAGTCGGAACTGGAGCTTATATTACAGACCTCCAGGGCCATGTTATTTCCAAATTTTACGCCTGCCCCACCAGTGAAACCAAAATTATTATACCAATAGCTGTTGGGACCTCCGTTAGAGATTCCATTGCTGGTTATATAGGTCGGGTTGAAGTTCAGATAATAATTGCTTCCTCCGTACGCAAATCCGCCGTTTTCAATAAATGTGCTATGTGGACCTACCTCAGTCATTAATTCGCCAGAGAGCCCATTCTGCCATCTTTGAGGGATAATATTTACAACACCCCCAATGGCTGACGAGCCATATAAAACACTGTTAGTGCCATTCAATACTTCGATGCGGTTGATCCCACTTTGTCCATATAGACCACCTTCAAAGAATTGAAATGTCGTTTGGGTGTCGGCTGTGTCTCTTAAGGGAAAACCATTATATTGGAATTGGACATACTCACTGCCGACTCCGCGAATATTGACAGGGGAGTATTGCCCCGGCCCCCCCTGGTTCTGGACCATAACGCCGGGCACAATGTTAAGGGCTTCCGGGATGGACGTCTGTTGCTGGGTTGCTAAGTCTTTATTGGTCACGACGTCGACGCTCTTGGTAACCTCAGACAACGGGGTTTCTGTCCTGGTAGCGGTCACCACGACAGGCTCGATGTTATATGGCTGTTCCGCCTCCGCCTTTTGCTGTTGCTTCTCGGGGCTGGTGACTGCCTTCTGCTTTTCCTGTGTTTCCGCCGCAACGGGACCCGTGTCCGCTGTCCCTTGCTCCTGGGCGAGAATCGAATAGGCCTGCGAGAGCAGGCAGAGGGCTGTCAACGCAACAATGAGATAGAGTCTCACTCGTTCCTCCTTGTCATTTGCCCCCCTTCCTGTAAAATACCGGGGGCCGAGAATTCACTTCCGGCTCCTGGGGGCGGATTCGATTCTTGCCAGGGATTCCAATCCGCCTCCCATCCTTTTTATGATTGTCGTTTCATCTCCCCACAATTCACGTTCCCGCCACGAACCATGATCAACCTTTAGCCTGCGCTCGGCACCTCCTCTGCGTCCGGATCGAGCCATTTCTCCTGGAACCCGAGCGCCACGGCATGGGCCACGAGATGGATCAAGTCACTATTGTTGAAAGCATACCGTTTGGCCGCCAATGTCTGGCGATAAGCATCCAGCCGTGTATAGTCGCCTGAGACGGCGGCAGCGACCTGCCCGCCGTAGGTTGCCCAGAGTTCCGGAACGCAGCTTGATGGGATAATGCCCCATGACACCTTGTCGCGCAGGTGCAGGATAGCTGCGACCGCCGCCACTACCAGGGGATCGCGCTCCACGCACTCGAAGTTGTTCCTGAACAGAACTGCATCAGCCTCACCCAGGTGTGCTTCGGCCTTCTCCAGAAATGACGCGCGGGTTGCCCCGAATCGTTCCAGGTGGATGACCGCCGAACGTTGTCGTTCGGGTGTCAGCCCGTTCTGCATTCCAAGGGTCGCACAGACCGCGTCGTGGACGGTTTTCCCGATGAGTTCGCCCAAGACACAATGCTTTCCCGCTCCAGTGAGTGGGATGCCTGTGTGCAGCCTCGATGCGATGCCGATCTGATCGGTGCCCGTACCGGTCGCCAACCCATCGGAGTATCGGGAGCTGACGGAAAGCTCCTGCAATGCAGCCGTCTTGGCTTCGGTGGCGGTTATTACGGCCAGCACCATGGCGCTCGGGGTCAATTCCCGGCTGATGAATAGAAGTGTATTGATCGTTCCGTGCGTGGTATGTTCCTGTTCGCCAATACTTTTGAAAGCGCCGTTTTCTTCGAACACGCTCGCCGGATCGCCTGCGCGGCCCGCGTTTGTGTCCACGCCGCCCGTACACAATGCCACCACCTCCAGGTCGCGGGAATTCGCCTGCTGAATGGCTGCATAGCGCATATTGGCTGCTGTGCCCAATGTCGCACATTCTTGATCCGGCAAGCCATAGCGGGAGCATATGGCCTTGCGGTAGGCGAGCGGATCTTGCGAAATCAGTCGATGGATGGAACGGTTATGTCCGATCGGTTCACACGATTGATGATTGAAGAGAAACGTCAGATCGTCCCGCAGACCTCCGGCCACATGGCAGGTAGAGATCACACGGTGGGGGACAAGGAATCGCGCATAAACGATCTTTTCCTCACGATAGATTTCTACGCCGTTGTAGTATGTACCAAGCAACATGCTCATGAATCCTCGAGAATTTTCAACGCATTTTCAAAGATAGCCGCCCTGGGGACGACTCCGGCGCCCCACATCGTGGACAATTTCCTGCAACGGTTGGCGCGCGACTCTTCGACTTCTTTTCTTGAAACGACTTGCAAATCAACCTCCTGCAGATGGTTCAAGCACACATCCATGAAAGCCGAAAATCGTCAGCGCCTGTTGGCAAAAAAAAATCCCTAGAGCAAAACGCCCTAAGGATTGCACCCTGGTTCACTTGATCCTTCGGTAGGTATCGGACCTTCCACGTACCGATTCCCAAAACAGCATCAGGCAGGTCTTCTGGCTCACGGATCACCCTACTCTCCGGCCCTTCCCATCTCAAAAAGACAGTGGTTTCACCGGATTTCGTCCCCGTTTACAGCGGCGGGACCGCTCCCGATTCTCACGGGATTCCCTATTAAACTTATTATGTACCTGATGCTAAAAAAACTATGCAGCTTGCTTTGTACAACTTATTCCAAATGCTGTCAACGGCATAATCCAATGTAATAGTGCTTACTTTGCCCCAGCATACGGATCAAACAGATCCATCTTCTCAGAAGCAAAGTGAAAGAGGCTTGCCACTGTGCTGTTTCCTGCCGGAATCGGGCTCCCTTATCCCCCGAACGGGTAAGGATTGCCTGTTAATCATTGACAATTTTTGAGCCGATGTTTATGCAAACGGGTAATGGGCTCTTGAAGGGCCCGACAACCTAACGAATTAGGACAAGGAGGATTAGTTATGGAAGGAAAGCACGAACACAAGCATTTGCACGAGCACGACCACACTCATGCGCACTCCCACGAACATTCCCATGACGGCAAGGTCCACAGCCATGCGCATGAGCACCTGCACGAACATCTCCACGAGCACTCCCATGGGGCCCCCCCAGGTACACGACCATGAGCACTTGGGCGACCATGGGCCTCATGACCATGACCATCCCGGCCATGAAGCGAAATCCCATGTTCAGGCCCATTGAGATTTTGATTTGTAAATGTTTGAGTTCATTAGATGGGGGCGTATGCGGCAATGCATCCGCCTCGCCGCTTTCTCCCCTGAGCCCAGTATTGACTGCCGCGCCATGTTGGTATAAACAAAACAACTTCGCAATCAAGTAAACGTCTTCATGCCTCGCGTAATTTACGAGCAGCAGGAAGCTGCTTGCCTGGGGCGGGGGCTGCCCTTGAATCGTTTTAAGAATAATGGAAGGCCGGGAAGGCTCCATTGGTGCGGAAGCACTTTAGAGCACCCGGCCTTTTTGCCTTTTGGGGCACAACATGGAGGGTTGCTGTTTGTTTCGCTTCGCAGATCGAGCGATTGGCCCTTCTTGATACTGGTTCCCGATATCTAAACAGGTATAAAAACACGCAATTCCAAGGGAGATCAATTCATGAAGAAAGTAATTGTCACGGGCGGCGCGGGCTTTATTGGAAGCGCCTTCGTGTGGAAGCTCAACCTGGAGGGGATAGACGATATCCTGGTCGTCGATGATCTGGGAAACGGTGAAAAATGGAAGAATCTAGCCGGGCTTCGCTACTCCGACTATCTCCATAAGGACGTTTTCCTTCGCAGTCTGACTGCCGGCGGGCTTGAGTATGCTCCCGACGCCATAATTCACATGGGGGCCTGTTCGTCCACCACCGAGCGCAACGCCGACTACCTGATGGAAAACAACTACCGCTTCAGCAGGACCCTTACCGAGTGGGCGGTCTCCCGGAAAGTGCGCTTTCTCTATGCGAGCAGCGCCGCAACATATGGGGGCGGCGAGACGGGTTTCAGCGACGCAGTCGATCTCTCAGGCCTTTCACCCCTGAACATGTATGGGTACTCCAAGCATCTCTTCGACCTGTATGCGGAAAGAACGGGCCTACTGAAAAAGATTGTCGGCCTGAAATTTTTTAATGTTTTTGGCCCAAATGAATATCACAAAGGAGACATGGCCAGCGTTGTCTTCAAGGCGTTTCACCAGATAGAAGAAACCGGGCATGTGCAGCTTTTTCGGTCCTGCCGTGAAGATTATGCCGACGGAGAGCAGAAGCGAGATTTCGTTTATATAAAAGATTGTGTTGACGTGATGTGGTGGCTTCTGATTCACGTAGAAGTGAATGGCCTCTTCAATCTCGGAACAGGCGAGGCGCGCACATGGAATGACTTGGCACGCTCGCTCTTTGCTGCTTTGAATGGTCCGCCGCTGATCGGATACATTCCTATGCCGGACGCCTTGCGCGACAAATACCAATACCTGACGCAGGCAAGCATGGCCCGACTCCGACGCACAGGCTGTCCTCTGAAATTTCATTCGCTAGAAGAATCAGTGCGAGACTACGTGGTGAACCATCTGCTGGCGCGTCAGCCGTTCCTGCACTCTGCGGGCATAGATGGTCGTGAGCCGAAGTGATGGAGATACTTCTCACCCATCAGGGTTTCAGCAGAGAAATAGCGTCCTCCAGATCTTGATTTAGGCGTACTGCATTTTCCGCCACTGTCGCTATCAGCCGGGATGCTTGATCTGCACCCAACGCCGCAGCCTCATCCGCCAGTTTCCGGTAGAAATCTGCATGTTCCATATTATGCCTGACGAAATGTTCAAGACGAACGGCCAATTTTTCCTTTGCTGAAATCGAAACCGCCGCTTCAGCCGGTAAGTCATTAAGGCGATGGTAATCACCAGCGTTTTTATGATGGTAAGAATCATCATCCCTGGGCATAATCTTTTCTCCTATTTATGAGTTTTCCGACAGTTTCACGCCCGACATCCACGTTTGTTAGTTCAGGCTAGGGCCCATAGGTGGTGGTTCGATCAATTGAAAACAAGGTACACAATAGACCTTCCCCTGAAATTCGATTGCCCGCTCCCTCAGCACCTCCCGCCCGCATCCGGAACATGAAACATATACCGCCGGTCTCTCCGAGGACAGGACAGAGCGGCAGCCGACCTCCACATCGAAAAGATCCTCCGGACGACAGGAAAGCAACTCGGACACGCGGTCATCGAGAATTTGCTGGAATCGTACGATTTGATCTAATGCGATTTCATCCTTGAGGATCTTTTCTTCGAGGACTGCGTATTCATTCTCATTGCAATAACGATGAGTTCTGAGTCTGAGCGTGTATCCGTCGCTAACGTTCTTTCTTGAGAAGGTATAGTTATGTTTGCCGTAATCAAACACTTTCAAGGCCTGGTTTCCTATCGTGACTCCCAGTAAAACCTGGAATGCATCCAGGGCAGAGGTGCAGTTCTCCGCAATGACTGATATCTGCTCCGTTGGCTGCTCCCCCTCGAAGAGCAGTTGCAGCGCGTACTCACACGCCTTCATCCCGATTACCAACTCGGGGCAAAGGTGACCGTGGAAGCCGACCACCGTCTTGACTGTCATATTTACGAACATTTGTCTCTCCTTCCGGTACAGAGTCATCAGTTCTCCATCGCTCAAGACCCTGAAACTGAGGACCCAGTAGCCTTCACTGAAGACATGACCCGGCATGAACTTGTGGAAGTACAGGAAATATATCTCTTCATCATTAGCCCTCAGCAAGAACCCGTTTGAGAAATCATCCTCCCGGACTCTGAAGTGACCAAATACCTCGCGGACCTTGTACCTTTGCGTCCTGTAAAAGAAATGAAGAGGGAGCTTGCTTACGTTGTCGAAATCCACCTGCACCCTCTCCTGGATGTAGCTCAACAAGTCGTAACGTATGGACCTCAACGCCTCTGAAGCATTCATGCTTTATCCCTTGCAATGGCGCACCGATGGGCAAAAGGTTTTACGGCGGGCTGGCGATCTCAGGGCAACAAAAAAGCCAAAAAGACCGGTCGGGGTTCCTCCACCCGTCAAAGCCTTCCTGGCTGAAGTTTGTTCTGGACGCTGACAGCGACGCTCAGCGCAGCTTCTTACTGCGGGATGATCGCGATTTGAGATTTGGTATATTTATCTAGATTATCAGAGGCTGGTTGTCAAGGGAATCCTGTAGAGACATGGTGAGAACTCGGCCGCATTTTTTCTTGACAAATTCAGGCACGGCGCTTTAACTGAAACTTGCCAGGGCACGACAGTTCCTGTTTGACGGCAAGAAGCCGTCGTTTATTTGAAGTTTGAGTGTACCGTGCCTCAATCTGCAGTCCAGTAGAGCCAAGAAGGCCTAAGGCAGACTTAAAATTGCCGGAGCCTCTCTTGGCTTTTGCTTTTGGCGGCTTTTGAACTCGGCGGATTCAGCCGACTATCTTCATTCTTGGGTGAATTGTCAAGCGAGGTGAGAAATGGAAATGCAATCAATGAACCAATACCCCCAGGCATTAAGAGACGCCATTCGCTTCCACGGGCACGTCTGTCCGGGACTGATCATAGGATATCGGGCGGCGCAAGTTGCCCAGGCAGCCTTTAAGGTCCAACGATCTGAAGACGAGGAACTCGTTGCCATTGTTGAAAACGATGCTTGTAGTGTGGACGCCGTTCAAGTCCTCCTCGGCTGCACACTTGGGAAGGGCAACCTCATCTACCGGGATTATGGCAAACAGGTCTTTACGATTGTTTCCCGAGAATTCAATAGAGCTATTCGTATCGCGCTCAGGTCCACTGTTCTCGGCAGGCCTTCCGAAACAGAGGCACTTTTCCAAAAAGCCCAGAAAAATGAGGCTTCTGCGGAGGAACGTAAAGCACTGGACGATTTTCGGGAAAAACGTATGGAGGAACTCCTCCAGATGGATGAGGAGACTCTCTTTAAGATCGAAGACGTTCAAATTGATGTGCCGGAAAAAGCACGAATCTTCAAGTCGGTAGAATGCCGTTACTGTGGGGAAAAGGTAATGGAACCAAGGGCGCGCATCCGTGACGGAAAGATTGCCTGCATTCCGTGCTCGGAAGAATATACGCGTGGCTGGTGACAAAAAGTGGAGGCGCCAGGAGAGCTTGCCTGTGGCTCTCTTCAGACAAGGGGAAGTATCCTGAATGGAGGAACGCCGCATGGGTTGGCTATTCGAGTGTCGGGAGGCAGCGTGAAAAAGGCGTCAATTATAGGTTTGGGTAATATTTTTAAGGGGGATCTTGGTGTACCGTGCTACGTGGTGGATGCTCTATGCCAGGAACCGCTCGGAGATTCCGTTGAGCTGTGTTACCTCGGTGAGGATCCATTTTGTGCCGGTGTTTCTGTCTGTGGTACCGAATTTGCCATAATCGTTCAGGCCATAAATATGGGCGGTCCTCCGGGTAGGATTTATTGCTGGGACAAATGCGCATTCGAACAGAACTTTCATTGGTTTGCGAACCAAGACTTATCGATAAGATCTCTTGCCAGGGGTTTTGCGAGAGCTGCACTTAGCGAAATTTTTCCCTCTGATCTTATGTTCTTATGGATCGAGCCGAAAGTGGCGGAGGGCATCGGCATTTCACCAGAAATGCGCAAGGCCCTGCGAAAAGCGGTTAAGATCATAAAGGAAAACTTGTTTCAAAGGGGTTTTCTGCCTGAGAGCGTGTTTAGGCTTTCATCGATCCACAAACTCGAAGTGCTTTGCTCAACGATATGAACTTCTCTGCCCCTATCTTCCATATTGTCCTCGGCCTGGCGTCTACACCCCGCATTCCGGAGCTTCAAGCGCCCTTTTTGTGCGAGACGATCCCGGATAAGTGTTCGTTTACTAACTTGTCCACCAAATGGGGCAATGGGTCAAAAACAACTCCGACGACCGTAACCGGCTCTGTCGAAAGAGGCAGGAGGAGCTTGACGGCGCTGCTATTACCAACGGCCAGAGCCATGGCAGGGGTGATTTCGCCCATCATGGCATTGCTGACGAGAATGGAAATAGGACCTATTATCACGTCCACCTGACCAGCGGAGTAAGTGACCGCACTTTCCCCCGTTGCTCCCTTGTTTGCGCCTGCCCTCAACATTTGTCCTGTTGCGATGGCATTTGTTCCAAGAGCCCAAATTTCAGCTTTTTCTCCGTAAGTTTGCCTTATCTTCCTGATAATGGTCGACCCGATGCTGGCGCCCTGACCGTCTATGACTGCTATGCGTACCAAGAGTACACCTCTTCCAAGGATCTAATCCTTTTTCAGGACGATACGGTGTTGAACAAGGTTCAGCTCTTTTATATGCGCCTTAACCCAGCGCTGCTCCCCGAAGATATCCTGGATATAGAGACCGTCCCCTTCCGGCCTCAGGATATCGACACTCGACATAAAAAGCTCATCTTCATTACCTGACGTGAGATAGGCATTGGCTTCACACATTTGATCTTCCTCCTTCTATGAACGTTTTGGCGCCATGGGCAACAATTCCAAACTGCTGAGGGCTGGACAAAAATTTTCCTCAAAGCTTACGGCTAAAAACCAAACCTGCAAGATACTCGGCCTTGAGGTCCTCAGTGGTGAAGTAATCGGCATTGAGCTCGCTCGCAAGACTTCGTGCAAGGTCCATCCGCATCACGGTCGATTTATCTTCCGTATCCACAACAATGAAATCCGTATTTCTGGCGTCTCGCAGCATTCCGGCTGATTTTGCCACCTCCTCCCGCACAGGCATGTCCGAAATACCCTGGTTGGCGCGGCAATCACTTACGATTGCCACCACAAACCTTATGAGCGGGTCCTTTATGCGAATCTGCTTTATAAGATTGGAGGTGGTGAATAGCGCGGCCGAGAGGGGGGTCTTGCCGCCAACCGGGATTTCCTTCAACTTCCTGGACGCGAAGTCGACGCTGGTGGTAGGAGGAAGTATTATTTCGGCGCGGTCTTTTCGGAATGCAATCAACGAAACCTTGTCACGCTTGTGATAACAATCCGTGAGCAGTGAGAGAACCGCCCCCTTCGTCTCGATCATCCTCTTTTTTGCCCCCATGGAACCCGAACAGTCCACCACGAATATAACCAAGTGTCCCATTTTCTTCTCACGCTGTTTGAAGCGCAAATCCTTATCATAAACAATGACGTTTCGAGTCCGCCCCCTTTGGATCTGCCAGGGAGCGGCAGCCCTGAGAGTTGCATCTACTGCAATGTCGTTCACCTTCGATTTAAAAACGCTTTTGACATAACGGCCTCCTTTTCCTGAAAAACGCGTGTTCGTCCTTCTGCCTGACGAGCACCGCTCGACCCGGTCTCTTTGAAAAAGGAGCCTTCTGACGTCGAATGGGTTTCCGACCGGGAACACCTCCTCCTTCGAGTGCCCTTCAGTTGATTGAGGCTGTACTGCCGCTTCGCAGCGATCGACCCCGGAATTCCCGTCCGGTGTTTCATTGTTATTTGAATCGGCCTTTTCCTGTTGGCTGCTGTTTTCCCGTTCGGGTAACTCCTGCTCTTGATATTCTTCCTGGTTGACACCGGCTTCCCGTCTCCTGTGGACCAGGGCAAGAGGCAAAACTTTTTCCATATACTCCTTCGTTACCACAGGTGAGCCGCAAAATGCCGCATAGGCGCGTGCAGCCCTTTCCAGAGCAATATCTCCCCGGTGTCCCTCAATGCCGGATTCCAAACATGCCTCGACCGCATAAGCCCGATGTTGGGCAGGGACTTCGACCCGCTTCAGCAATTCCCTGGCGAGAGCAATCCTTTTCTTTAATCTCGCATCGAGTCGAATGAAACGTTTTTCGGCAGGACTGTTTTGGCTGGAACGCTTCAGCACCCTGAGTTTCTCGCCATTATCGGCGGGCGTTTCGAAAAGAGCACACAAGCCGAAGTGGTCTATCAGTTTGGGTGAGATAGGGCCTTCTTCCGGATTCATGCTTGCTACGAGAGAAAACCCGAAATCGGCATTGCTTTGAATGCGGTTTCCGGGGCACGCCATGTTGCCGAATGCATGCTTATTCAAAACCAGGTTGAGCATATCGACATTTAGCAGGTTGACATCATCTACGTAGAGCACACCACCTTGTGAGCGTGCAAGAAGGCCGGGTTGAAAAATGTGTTCCCCGGACCTGATCGCATCTTCGAGGTTTATGCTTCCCATAAGAGCATCTTCCGTCACATTCAGCGGCACTTCGACATACGGCACCCGTTCGGGAAGTAATCGGGCCGCAGCACGGGCCAAGGTGGACTTGCCCGTCCCTTTGTCGCCTATGAGCAGAACCCCGCCGATCCCCGGATCGATGAGATTTAGTATGAGAGCAAGTTTTGCATCTTTGTGGCCGACCAGCTTGCAAAATGACATCTTATCCTCCGCGGAATGCTCTCAGCCCTGATCCAGCCTCTCAAGAAGCTCTTCCAGTTTTTTTCTGCCTGAACCTGCATCTTCAAACGGGGCTCGCTTCAATCTATGATTCAAGGCCAGAGGAACTACGTCGCCGATATCCCGTGTCGTTATGTTATTTCGCCCTCTGAAAGAAGCGAGCGCCTTGGCCGCCCGAAGGATTACGATATCCGAACGATGCCCATCTACATGGATTTCAGTCGTTATCTCTACTATCTTTGCAAGAATCTCCTCGGGAACGCCCACTTTGGGCAGATGCTCCCTGGATCGAATGATTTCATCGGACAAAACCTGTTGATCGTTCTGAACGCTTTCAAAAAAGCCGTCCGGATCATCATCGAACCGGGAGCGGCGCTTTAGGATTTCAATCCGGAGATTCTTGTCGCGAATAGACTCCACGTAAACGCAGAGACCAAACCGGTCCATCAACTGGGGCCGCAAATCGCCTTCTTCGGGGTTCATCGTGCCCACAAGAATGAACCGGGCGGGATGGCTGAAGGAAACGCCCTCTCTTTCCACGGTATTCTGTCCCATGGCTGCCGAGTCGAGCAATAAATCGATAATGTGGTCTTCCAGGAGATTGACCTCATCGACATAGAGGAAATTCCTGTTGGCATCGGCGAGGATTCCCGGTTCGAAACGCTTCTCCCCGTGTTTGAGCGCGTGTTCGATATCAAGGGTGCCCACCAGCCTGTCTTCGGTAATTCCGAGCGGGAGTTCTACGACCCGCATTTTTTTCGTTTCTCGTTTGAGAGCACCTTCCTTAGCGGTTCTTTCTTCGCATATGCTGCAAAGAGCTGTCCCGTCCGGGTCGCAGTTGAAAGCGCATCCGCGTGAAACCCCTATTTCGGGCAGCAATTCAGCAAGGGCTCGAACGGCTGTACTCTTGCCCGTTCCTTTTTCACCCATGATGAGAAGACCGCCGATGCCAGGATCGATCACATTGAGCGTCAGGCCCAGCTTCATTTGCTCCTGGCCCACTATTGCCGTGAAAGGGAAAACCATCTCTTAGACCTTTCCACCCAGTGTCTCTTCCATTTTCTTCTTCCAGCTCTGGACTTCCCTGGAAGTGATAACGTCAATTGAGCCCCCTTGGAAGTTTCCCTCCAGTTCTCCCGACTTGTCCTCGATCCAGCCTTCAATCTCGACATAAATCTGTTTCAGAGCGTCCTTTACGTCAGGGGCCGGGTTCCAAAGGCCTCTTTCAGATGCCTCAATCAGCCTTCTCGCGGTCTCTTCAAGGGCGTACGGGTTATTTTCTTCAAAAAACTTGCGGTTTTCCTCATCCATTAAGAACGTCCGCGAGATGTCATCGAAAATCCAATCGTCAACTTCCCGGCTGGTAGCCTCCCAACCATAAACCCTGCCGATCCGCTTGCTGATTTCTCCTGCTCCCTTGTACCCATGCTCCTTCATCCCATCGATCCATTTCGGATTCAGCAGCTTAGTTCGAACGACCCTGCGGATTTCATCAGCCAGGTCCCTCACCCTCACCTCGCCTTGCTCCCTGGTGTCGCCGTAGTATGTTTTGATTTCCTTGCCGGAGAGGACTTTTGCCGCATTGATAAGCCCGCCATGAGTGCCGAAATAGCAGCAGCATCCCAGAAGGTCGTACTCGTCGGTGACCGTCTTGGAGAAAGTGAGGTCGACCGTTTTGAGGTTCATGGAAAAATGTTTATGCGCGGGTTCGCCGAAGACGTCTTTGCCGTAGGCATAGCCATTCCAATAGAGGAAAATGTCGGAAAGGTCTTTTTCGTCTTTCCAGGCAGATGCATAAACGGCAAGCTGAGTACCCGACTGGTATACCCCCGGCATGCTCGAAAAAAGCCTGTAGGCGGCCCTTCGCAAATCTTCTTCATCCTCGGGACTTCCGCCCGTTTCCAGGATTTGCGCAAGGATGTGTTTCCTGACGAAGTTTTGCTCTGCGGGCTCATCGAGCCGGGCAACGGCCATTACGGCTTCGTCAATCATCTCGATTGACGCTGCGAAGTTATCTCGCGTTATTCCCGACACCCTGACGGTAATGTCGATTCTGGGCCGCCCTAGTTCTTCGAGGGGAATGATTTCAAAGCTGCTAATCCTGCCATTTGTCTGCCAGAGGGGTTTGACACCCAAAAGGAACATCATCTGCGCCATTCCTTCGCCGTCTGACCACATGATGTCCGTGCACTGCCAGTAGAAGGCTATATTTTCGGGATATTTCCCTTCTTCCCGCAGGAACTTGTCGAGTGTGACAGCCGCAAGCTTTACGCCGACCTCCCACCCGGCACGAGATGGCACTTTATGAGGGTCGAGCGAATAGAAGTTCCTGCCGGTCGGGAGGATATCGGGGCTTCCTCGTGTAATTATTCCCGATGGACCGGGCGGAATATAGCCTCCGTTCATCCCGTTCAGCAGGGCGGCTGTTTCATCGGATCGCAGCACCCGCAACCTCACGTCGTCGATCTTTCCCTGAATGTCTTGGATGATGGATTCAAGCCCGCACGTCTCGTCAAAGTATGCTTTTAGAACTTCGGTGAGGGGTTCTGCATCCGCGAGATAAGCCGTGCAAATCTCCTTTGCTTTCCGATCCACAAGATCTTTTTTCAGGGTTTCGTCCGTTGTCCCGAACTCAGGGTCTTTTTCCATCAACTGCTTAACGACGCCTCGAAGCGAGCCGGGGGAGTTCTCGTAGCGAACAACTGCGTAGATGAATTCGGAGAATCTTTCATCCGTGGGGAGCTTTCCAAAAACGTGCATGCCCTTGGGGATATATGAATTTTTCAAAAGCGAAAGTGCTTCGTGTGCAGACCGCACCACTTCATCGAAGGGCGCACCCTCGGCGACTTTGAGCATGGACATCAGGTTGCCGGCTTTTAGCCTGTCTTCGATCATGTGGCTCAGGGTATGGGCTTTTGCGGGCTCCAGATTCTTGATTTTCTCGTACTCAAAGAGGAGTCTTTCGATTTCATCAAGATCGCCGTAGAGTTCTCCCTGGACCATGACCGCCTGCATGTGATCGACTAAAGTGGCATAGCTTCGGCGTTTGGCGGTGGTCCCTTCCGGAGGGTTATCCGCATTGTAGATATAAAGATGCGGCATCTCATCGATCCCTATGTCTGGAAAGCACCCTGAAGAAAGTCCGGTGCCCTTTCCCGGCAGGAATTCCAGGTTCCCGTGCGTCCCGACATGTATGATGACATCAGCGCCAAAATCTCTTGAGAGCCATTTATATGTGGCGACATACTGGTGCGGCGGGGGAACAGCCGGATCATGCAGGATTTTGCATACCTGCCCGTCACACCTCGATCCGGCGCAGCCTCTTTTGGGCTGAACGCAAACGACGGCATTGCCGAACCGCACCCCTGTGACCAGGATTTTTCCGTCGTGAACCATTGCCGCCGGGATTCCGTCTTTTTCCTCACCGGGAGGTATTCCCCAGGCCTCAATCATCCTGTCGCGGGTCGATTGAGGCAACTCCTCAAACCATCTGAGATATTTTTCCGTCTCAAGCTGATCGAGACTGCCTCCCCGCGCTACGATTTCCTCGGTCGTGGTCCAGCGAAATTCCGATATGGCCTTTCTCTCCAGGATCGTTTCGATAAGCGCCTTGCCGTCTTCGGGAACTTCCACTTCATAGCCTTGCTCTCTCATGCTCGAAAGCATCCGGGCGACGCTCTCCAGGGTATCCAGGTGAGCACCCGCTCCTACCGTGGCCTCGACCGATGCGCAGGGATTATTGTGCAGGATAAAGGCAACCTTTTTTTGAGCATTGGGTTTGCGCCGAAGGCCCACCCATCGGGAAATTCTTCGCGCGAGGCGCTCGATGCGGTCTGGAAGGGCTTCATACATTTCTTCTTCGGGGTTGCTGATCCCTTTGCTTGCGCCGACCACCATCGGCTCAATTACGCCCTCAAATTCCGGAAGCGCGATGCTCCAGGCCACCTGTTGCCCCAGCCCGTCAGGGTCCTTCAGCCATTTTTCCCTGTCCTTGTAATAGGAAATAACCGGGCTGATCAGGGGCACGTTCAATTGCTTCAGCAGCGAAACACCCGATTCCGCCTGGGACTCGGAATTATCTCCGTGTTTCTGACCGAGGAAAAATACGGTGAGCTTTACGACGGCATCAATCAACGAAGCGCCGTCTTCTCTCAGTAGGAATTTCCGGATTACGTCCTCTCCGCCCAGGTTGCCGAGATTGCTGTCCTTGAACGAGTAGAAAAAGACGGGAAGAACACCCAGTTTCTGTTTTTCCAAATCTTGGATGAGCCGGCGTTCGACATCCATGTTTCCAGACACCCAGTTGGACCTGGGAAAAAGGACTGCCACCATCGGGCGGTTGCTTAACGGATAAATGTCCAGATACTCCCGGGTAGTTGTAAACGGCCCACCCCATTCAGGGTGGTAGATGCCTTCCCATGCAGTCTCTTTAGGAGGACTGAAAGAAATGTCCATGGAGAACAAAGCGGATGCAAGGAACTTCAGCATCTCCCTGAAATTTTCCGCACCGTTAAAGAGAAGATAGCGGTAAACCGTAGTGACGACCTCAGGGCTTACATTGGAAATTTTCCAGTAGGACGGTTCCGGTCCGACCGTCACAATCGGGATTCGCCCTCCAAGTCCTCCGATCTCATCTTCCACCTCATCCCAGAACGGTTCCGTCGTGCGATAGAGCACTATCAGATCGGCTGTTTTCATTTCCTTTCCGACATCTTCAACAATCCGGGAGTCCAGGTTGAGCTGCTTGTTCGAATATGCCTTCAAATTGAATATAGCCGTGGCTTCGGCTGCATCCTTCAAAATCGGGATGAAACTGGACCACATAATGGTGAGGAGCTTCATGCATTCTCCTTCATTTGGAGTTTCTCCGGTCATGATCAGAGTTTAGGACAGATCACACGGTAGCCGTTCTCGGCCACGAACACGACTTCCAGCCCATATACTTCCAGAAGGTTCTCCCGTGTGATGACTTCATCCGGCCGCCCCTTTGCAACGAGCGTCCCACGGTTCAGAAGAAGCACCCTGTCGGAAAAGATAAGCGCCATGTTCGGATCGTGCAGGTTCATCAGCGCTACCAATCCCTTTTCTCGAACTATATTTTTAACCTTTTTCAGGATTGTGATCTGATTTCTAAAATCCAGGTGTGCCGTCGGTTCGTCGAGAAGCATCGCAGGGGCGTCCTGTGCAAGACAACGCGCAATAAGGACCATTTGCCTCTCGCCGCCGCTTATCTTGGTATAGGGCCTTTCGGCTAGGTGATCGACACCGAGAGCTTTCATGGCCTGCCTGGATAAATCCCTGTCCTGTATGGACGGGGTTGAAAAAGTCCCGACGTGCGCCGTCCGTCCCATGAGGACGATATCAAGACAGGAGTAAGGGAACGGAGGGTCGTGCTCCTGGGGAACCGCTGACAGCCTTTTGGCGATCTCTGCCCGCTTCAGATGGCTTATCGGTTCCCCTGAAAGGCGTACTTCCCCTTCCTGGAACTTCCAGATCCCGAGCAAACACTGGAAAAGTGTGGTTTTCCCGGAGCCGTTCGGCCCGAGGATAGCGGTAACCTCTCCCCCCTTTGCCTGGAAGTCGATCTTTCGGAGGACCGGTTCCTTTGCTCCCCGATGCAGGAATGTGAGTTCTTTGACCTCGATCATTTGCCCCAGCTCTCCCCGGTGCCTCTTTTCAAAAGATAGATGAAAAACGGCGTGCCACTCAAAGTAGTGATGATTCCCACAGGGATATCAAAGGAGGTGAGATTTCTGGCAAGCGTGTCGGCAAAAATCATGAATGCTGCGCCCGCCGCCAGGGAAAAGGGCATAAGGAGCCTATGGTCCGGCCCGATCAGCATTCTGGTCAGGTGGGGCACCATGAGCCCAACCCAGCCGATAATTCCGCTCACCGACACGGCACTGCCCACCGCAAGCGATGCAGCGCCGATAAATATCAACCTGTCCCTTTCCACGGGTATTCCCAGTGACCTGGCCTCCTCCTCACCCATGGAAAGCGCATTTAGACGCCACCTCATAAGCATCAGCGGAACAAAGGCCACGATCATCCCTAAAGATGCGATCCCGATCGATGGCCAGTCCGAGAGGGAAAAGCTTCCCATGAGCCAGTAGACGATGCTGACCAACTTATGGGGATCGACGAGGAATTTGAGTATGGAAACCAGCGCGCTGAAAAAAGCTGAGATCACTATTCCGGAGAGAACCAGATGGAGCCGGGATATTTCACCCTGGCTCCTGGCCAGCAGGTAAGTAGTGAAAGAAGCTACGACACTGAAAACAAAAGCCGCCGCCTGGATCGGAAACTGGGGGAAAAGGGCTACGGAAAGAGCACATCCGAATGCCGCCCCGGATGACAGACCCAAAATAAAAGGATCGACCAGCGGATTTCGGAATATGCCCTGCAGCGTCACGCCGGCTCCGGAAAGGGCTGCCCCGACGAGTGCGGACAAAATAATCCTGGGCAGCCTGATATCCCACAGTATGGACATCTCCGTTCCGGAATCGGCCGTTTTCAGAAGAAAGATCTTGGAGAACAACACCTTCGCTATCGTCCAGGGGGCAATGGCGTATGCTCCCCATAAAAGAGAAATACAGGCAAAAACGAAAGGAGACAGTCCAATGCCGAAAAGGATCAATTTTCTTTTCACAGGCACGTCCAGTTAATCGAAAGTAAATCCCTCGATGGGAATTCCGAAACATTTCTGATGAAACCGCAGGACATCTTCCGAGATCTCCTTCGGGTCGAAATACTCGGGGTAAGTTTTCCAGGCCATCCACAACGCCAGGCTGCAAATCGTCGGCGACCAGGTAGTCAGGCCAGGGGCCTTGAAAACCTTGCCGTCCCTGACTGCCTTGATGTCCTTCCATTGGGGGCCGGACAGAAGTTCCTCAGGGCCGTATCGGGCGCTTCCCCAGATGAAAATCACATCCGGGTCCCAACTCACAATCGATTCCATGGAAACTTCCGGGTTCCTCACCTTGATCGCTTCTGCAGGGTTGATCCCGCCGGTGAGTTTAATCAGTTCGTTCGTAAGACCCTTTCCGCCGCTTACAGTCGTCGGCTTTTGCCCAAGCCACAGGACCTTGCGCCGATTTTTCGCTGGAATTGCCGATACAGTGGATGCGGTCCCGGCAAGGCTCTTTTCCATGAGAGACCGGACTTCCCGAGCCCGGTCTTCCTTCTGGAAAAGCTTCCCGCACAGATCGAGGACCCCGTAGAGTTCTTCGAGGCTGTCCGGATAGACAGAGATAACCTTGAGGCCTCTTCGGACCAGAAAATCGTCAACCTCGGGTTTATAGGTCCAGGTGATCACAAGGTCCGGGTGCAGAGCAAGCAAAACTTCGATGTTGACCGTGTCCGCAGTGCCTACCGAGGGGATTTTCTTCAACTGCGGAAACCCTTTCAAAATCTCACTATCGTATGCCCAGCGATTCAACCCGACCACCCGGTCCCAGACGTCGAATACCGGAATGAGTTCATAAAGAGAAAGAAACACCACTCTTTGGACAGGCGGGGTGATTTCGACCTCGTTTCCGGATGCGTCTTTGAATGTGAATGCGAAAGCATCCGCCGGGGCCGAAACGGCCCAAAAGAGAATGGTCGCCAGCACAAAAACAATAACCTTTTTCATTAGAACTTTGCCGTTATCCCCCCGAAAAACTGAACCCCGGGGGCCTGGTAGTAAGTGAAGTACTTTTCGTCCAGCATGTTATTTACTGCAAAATCCAGCGTCGCCCGGTCGGTCAGCTTGTACCGAAGCTTGCAATTGAGCACAAAATACGAATCGTATGAACCGAATACCCCGGATACCTTGTCCGTGTTGTCGGCGTTGCCATACTGTTTGTCCACATAGCGGCCGGTCAGCGTAAAAGCAAACTTGCCGTAAGTCAGTTCTCCGCCCAGGTTGAACATCACCGCGGGAACATATTGCAATTGTTTCCCTACAGACTGTGGATCGACGCTGTTAGAGATCATTTCGCTGTGAGTGTATGTGGTGTTTGCGAAGAGTTTCAGGCAGTCCAGCGGTTTGTTCTCGATCTCGAATTCCAAACCGTTGGTTTCAGCCTTGCCGGCATTTATATTCTGAAAAAGGTAAATGAAGCTGGGAGTCGTGCCGACAAAGTTCCCATAGATGTAATTGTCTATATGGTTATCAAAATAATTGAGTTTGCAAACGGTGCTGCTTCCCAGTTTCTGCTCCGCCCCGATGTCCCATGAGAAGGTTGTTTCGGGCTTCAAATTGGGATTAGCCACAAAGCCATAACCGGTGGATATCCATGTTGTGTATAGCTCGTATACGGTAGGAGGTCGAAAGGCCGTTCCTACCGAGGTCCTGAACGTAGTGCCGTCCCAGGGTTTGTAGACAAGCGACCCCTTGGGGTCTACGTTAAAATCACTCGCTGATGGATTATTCGTGGTAACTCCCGGCACACCTGTTTGTGCGACTTGTTCGGTAAAGCCGTCGAAAGTTGTCCAGTAGTCGCCTCGTACACCGGCATACAAGGTAAGATTGCTGAGCAGGGCTATCTCCGCCTGCGTGTATAACGAATAGATGGTATCTTTGCCTTTCGAATCGGAATATAGACTGGTCTGTGTCCCGGATTCTGTCCAGTTAGTGAGATTTGTTACCGGCTGGTCGGCTTCATCGTAGCGAAATGCGGCGCCAAAGGTCAGCAGGTGTTTTTCGCAGAGAGGAACGGAGAGCTGCACATTTGTGTCGAACATCTCGGAAGGAGTCGTGTAGATCAGTCCTGGTCCGGAGAACGTGTTGAACGGTGCGCTTGGCGATGGCTCGTCATAGTGGTTGGTCGGAGTATTGATGAAGCCCGCGGAGATTTTAAGAATGGAATCACCGAATACTTTTGTCTGATAGTCTCCATGAAAGATGTTCTCCATGTAGGCGCCTTTGTCGTTGTTAGAGATGAAATCCGAGGGTGATAAAGGCCAAGCGCCTGACACGGAGATCGGAACGCCGTTGACGCCCGCGTTTGAAAAAACGGTGTTGCCGGAAGAATCCCTAAGGAAACTCTGCGGACTGCCGTATCCGAAACCATACTGGTTGTTTCTGTAAGAGAAGGTGGCCTTTGAGTCCGCATCCAGGTCGTACACGAGCTTAATGCTTCCGGATTGAGTCCACCAGTTGTAGTCTCCGGAGTTGCCGATGATATAGGCAGGGGAACCGGAGGTAAAAGTCGACGGGATGGCCCCGTGGACTGGGACCGGTGTCCCTCCAAGGTATCCGGCAGGGAATGCCATGACAGGAACGTTAGGGTATCCATCGCTTTGCGTGTAACCGAAGCTTGCAAAAACGCTCAACCGGTTACAGAGTTTGTCCCCGTATGATGCGTATTCGTTCCAGGTGTTGTACGAGCCGTATCCGCTCTGAACGGTGATTTCCCTTTCCTGGGGCGTTTTAGTGATGATATTGATGACGCCGCCCATTGCATTTCCTCCATACAGTGACGAGAAAGGGCCGCGGGCGACCTCGATTCTTGCGACGTCTAAAGGGTTAAGCGAATTCCAGTTTACAACCCCGGCAAAGGCCTGGTTTAAGGGTTCGCCGTCCAGAAGCACCAGGTTTCTTTGGAAACCCTGTATTCCGCGTATCTCGATGAACCCGAGCTGATCGAGTGGCGCCTGGCTAAGATCGAACACCCCGGGGAGTGCGTTGATGGCCTGGTCCACTCTCTGGATTTCCCTGCTTTCAATGTCCTTATTCGTTACAACCGATACGGCTGCAGGCACATCCTCGAGGGATTTTTCCGTTCGGGTGGCTGTAACCACAATCGGCTCAAGAGTTTGATCTTTCTTCGTTTCGTTTTTTGGAGTAGTCTTCTCGGTTGCCTGGTCGCTATTTGCCGTCCGGCTTTCCACAGCCTGGGGTGCGTCCACTTTATCCTCAGCAAAACCACAGACCGGGTAGAGCATGAATAACAACAGGATTAAACTCGCCTTTATCGAGCTGATGTTGGTGATCTTTTTAGCCAACCGGCAGTGATTGCGCCGCATAAGCGATGAGAGATTACAGTTTGGAATAGTCTGATCCGGTTTCATCGATTGCCCCTCTCATTGCCTCACGATTTCTTCTGTGATAGAAGAAACGTGGGGATTGGTTTCCAACTCTTCCCCAGGGGCAGGTCTCTTTCCTTTCGCCAGGCGGAGACCTGCTCCTCCATCTTCTTTTGCCGATGATTTACTCCTGTGGCCCTCCTTTCTGCGTGGATTCCCAACCCGAACTTTTCAACATAAAACGGACAGCTAAACCACCACACGACCCAGGGCTGAACGAATGAGCCTTTGCCGGAATCGCAAGCCCAAGAGTCGCCTCCAACATCCATCCACATAAAAACAAAAAGGCCGCAAAGCCACCTCTGCCACTTTCAAGCGGCAAAAAGGCTTTCGCGGCCTTTTTCGTCAAATCAGTTTACTTAGATTTATTCTTATATGGTAAGCAGCAATAAAACTGAGAAGCCCGCAAAACAATTCCCGCCACTTTCATAGTGGCTCCGGGTTTGCCAAGCGGAAAGCAGTATTTCTTGGAACGAATCCTTTGTCAAGTGTTTTTGCAGCATATGTAAGCCCTTATCCCCTCTGATCGGCAGACCCTTCGATCTAGTGAGATCGACTCACTCGCGCGCGCGGTTAACCCAGTGGAAGGCAAGGACGAAAAGAACAGCGCCAAGCACAGCGAGCAAAAGATAGGATGAAAAATCGGGTGGGTCGCCGAATGTGGCGGCGCGAATCGCTTTGGTGGCATGCGTCAGCGGCAGACAATACAGGATGTATTGCGCCCATTCGGGCATTCTGTCCACCGGGAAAAAAGTCCCGCCGAGAAAAGCCATTGGAGTAATGAAAAAATTGGTGAGAAGGGCCTGGTCTGAATGCGATTTGACGAGCATCGCCAGCCCAACGGCCAGCGACGCGAAAACGAAGCTGTTCAATACCACCGCGAGCCAGAAATAAAAGTTGTAAGATAAAACCACACCGGACAGGGCAGCGATCAACAGGATCAAGGCGACCGAAACAAGCGCCCTGGAAATTCCCGCCAGCACCTCTCCGGTGACATAAGATATATTCTTGAGTGGCGCCGCCTGAAATTCCTCGAATATGTGCCAATAGAAACGCGAAATGTTTATCTCGCTTGCTATGGCGAAGGCCTGGATCATGCTGCTCATCGCCACAAGCCCCGGGATCAGGAATTCCAGGTAGGGATGCGCGCCCACCATTAAATTGTGTCCCATCCCGAATCCGAAAGCTAAGAGATACAGCAGAGGACTCACCGACATGGAAGCCAACTGCCTGAAAAATCTCTTGCGCAGGATGAGGATTTCACGCTGGTAGATTGCGAGCATGCCTCTCATGTCACGACCTTTTTCCCGGTTAGGGAGATGAAAACGTCCTCCAGGTTTACACGTCTGAGAGAACAGCTGCCTTCCTGTGCGGCGATATGCCAGTTGGCCTCTTCCCTGTCACGGAAAAAGAGGGTCTCCATGCCGCCATCACAGACCAGATCTAAAGCCCATGTCCCCAAGCCCTCCATTAGATTGTGCGGGGTGTCCAGAATGACCATGCTGCCTTCGTCCAGGAATGCGACGCGGTCGGCCAGAAATTCCGCCTCTTCTATGTAATGGGTTGTCAGAAAGATGGTTGTCCCGCTTCGCTGGATACTTTTGATAAACCACCATATGCGGCGCCTGATGGCGGGATCGAGACCTGTCGTAGGTTCATCCAGGAAAAGGATCCTCGGAGAGTGCATGAGCGCCCTGATGATCATCACTCTTCTTTTCATGCCACCGGAGAGCGACTTTACCGGGCTGTCTATTCTGTCCGCAATTTCAACGTACTCAAGGAGTTCGCAGATGCGTCTCGCCCGTTCTTTTCGCGGCATCCGGAAAAGTTTTCCGTGCAGGTGCAGGTTCTCACCTACCGTCAGTTCGTTGTCAAGATTGATGTTCTGGGGTACAAAGCCACATTGACGTTTCGCCTGCAGGCTTTCCTTCTCAACATGAAACCCATTCAGCCATGCCTCACCTGCAGAAGGGACCGCAAGGCCGGTAAGTATTTTGATAGTCGTCGTCTTGCCCGAACCGTTCGGCCCAAGGTATGCGAACAGCTCGCCCTCGACAACCTGGAGATCGATGCCTTTGAGTGCTTCGACCTGCTTGTATTTCTTGCGGAGGTTTTCGAATCGGATCATGTTCTTCAAATGGGTAATAGGCCACCTTCCGACAACATGCTCTTTAACAGGATTTGTCCTATTGAAGAAATAGCCGATGTGAATTGGAAGGCTCCGAAAGCAAGCAGCATAAAAAGGAAGCAGGATCTTCAACTTCCCTCAAAAACCGGACGAGTTCCGGGCTGTTTCCCATCCAACGCCCTACACGGTTCTGCATACTCACACCTCGCACTACCAGGCTGGACCGGGGAAAGAAAACGCCGAAGCGAATCCCCCTGAGCCCCTTTGCCTGTGCTGTCGTTTGTCTGCATCTGCAGCGCCTCCCTGTCTTTACGCCTGGTATGCGGTCCCACATTACGACGCTACGGATATTGACTTCTCCTGCCTGCCTTTTCGAAGGTCACACTTCAGCATATTCAAAAAATCTGCTGAACCCGGTCTAACGAAAAAAAAAGCCACGAACACTCATCCCATCTTCGGAAGGGCTTAGGCGTTCGTGGCCAATTAGTCTATCAGCCGATGTATAAACCAGCCAGTTTTTACTTTATTAAGGAGCTACTCCTCCAAGGCTGATGCAGATCACACCTTCATAGTGCTCATGTGCAGCCAGAGATTGTCACCTTTCTAGCTTGATACAGGATTCCAGTCAATATAAAAATGTGCCTGATAAGGGGTGGGCGGCTCGACGCACCATTACAGCCAGCTCGAATTGTGGATACCTTTGCCGAGAAAGACCCGATAAGTGAGCCTCTTTTCCATGTTCCGGATGGTGGTGCTCGTGAGGGCCATGCTTCCCAGCGTGATTGTGGTCATGGGACTGATCGGAGCCGCTGTAAAGATGCTCATGGCTGTGTTCGTGATGGTGTCCATGTGCATAAGAGTGCGTATGCTCGTGGCTGTGTTTCTGCCCATCGTGAGTGTGTTCATGCGTGTGGTTATGGCTGTGCTCGTGTGTGTGTTCGTGAGTATGTTGGTGTTTCCCTTCCATAATGCCACCTCCTGCTGAGACTGCGAATTTGTTTAGATGCGGGTCGAAATTTCACACAATTTATGGCCTTAGTTGAAATGATCAACGGCGTCAAAGAAATAAAGTCGCGGATTCGCGCTCAAAGTGCTTACCGCAGTAAGTATGGAGCCTTTGAATCGGCTTCTGATAAAGATCGCAAATAGTTCATACGGCTTGCCAGTCCCTTGATCTCAAACAAGGGACCGAGGCATAACGACCTATGATCTTGATATGTTAATTTTAGGTTGCATTTAGGAGAGCACTGTCGCCGGAGCGTCAGATGAGGTCGGGAGCTGGAGGAAATGCCTATCGGATTGGATTGTGGTGATCACCACTGAACTTTAACCGCACAGCTGAGCCAACGAGGTTGGCTCTTTTAAATTTTCACCTAATCCTTGGTCAGATGTGCTCTCCAAAGCAATTTTACCTGCCTTTTTTCATTTTCCACTGCCGCTAAACTGAAATCATAAAGCATCCTGCCTTCGGGATCTCGCCGTTTTTCATCCAATCGAACTGAATCAATCGTTCCTTAAAAACAGAGCTGTCCGGTTTTACACAAAGGAGTTCACCATGAAGAGCCTAAAACGCGGGCGTGAGTCGCCTGAACTGCGCCAGCCTATCGGAAAGCTCATCGCCGAGCACAAGGGAGAGCGATTCATCCTCGATTGAGGACACCGCGCGATCATCGGCGATGGTCGAAGTAATACCGTAATCATTTACTGTGACGGCAAAGCCGTCTGTCACAACTGCGGTTATTAACCTCAAAGCAAAAGGAGAAGAAATATGAACGAACTAATACTCCATCGCGGCGGCAATTTAGTGACCAAGGCCGATTTAGACCTCGTGCCTCTACCGGAAGCAACCGACTCGTATCTTCCGGTCAGCCATTACCACCTGGCCGATAAGCTCCTGACCATTTCCAGGGATCTCTTGACCGATTACGTTTTGGTCGGCGAACAGTACGCCTTGGCCCGAAGCGGCAACCAGCTCTTTGCTCTTCTCAATTTCAAAAAGGACCACAGCGAAATGGGACTCTCCATCGCCTGGAGAAACAGTTACGACCGTTCTATGTCGATTGGGTTAGCCATAGGAGCGCAGGTATTTTGCTGCGACAACTTGGCTCTCAACGGCGACATCGTCCTCATGAAGAAGCACACCAAGAACGTTTGGAACGCTTTAGAAGACCTGACCATCTCCACTCTCTACCGCGCCGGCAAGAACTTCCCAAAAGTCATTGCCGACGCCGATCGGATGAAGACCATTGCAATAAACAATCGTAACGCTTTTGAACTCATGGGCTATTTCTTCGGGCAGGACATTGTCAGCCCGAGACAGCTCACCACGGTGAAAGACGAATGGCTCAGACCCTCGCATACAGAATTCCAGCCCCGAAACAAGTGGAGTTTCTTCAATGCCGTGACAGAGGCCCTCAAGAGTTGCCCGCCAGTTTCCATCATGGAAAAGCACAAAGCGGCATATAGTGCCGTCATCGATGTTTAGGGGGATCTCTATGGACTCAAAAAAGGCCATAGACGACATTTTTGAGACGGTGCAGTCCCAAGAAGAAGCTCTCGTAAAAATTTACAAACTATACTTCCCTGATTGGGACTTGATCAAATTCATTCACGGCTGGCCCACCTGTTCCAAGGAAATGTGGTGCTACATCTGTCGGAAATTCCAGGCCCTCGACCGGAAATACCACCCCCAGGTTCTTCCCGGTGGAGCGTGGCTCAATAATGGATTCTCAAGCAGCGAACAGCTTAAAGGCAGGGAAGTAGACAAAACCACTGCCCAAGCGGAATACAAGGAGACAGATCATGGGACTCAAAAGAATCGGAGCACTGTGGAACAAGGAAGACAAGAATAAACAACCATACTTTTCCGGAACCCTCGATCTGGGTGTTCTCGGGGAAGCCCAAATCATAGTTTTCCCGAGCAAGCACAAAGAAGAAGAGAACCACCCGGATGCGGTTATCAGCTCAGTAGTAAAGGCTGATGAGGATCAAAGATGAAACGGCCATGGGTGGTAATACCCTGTGAGCCGTCCGAGCCCGAACCCACAAGAGGTGAGGGCTCTTTCTATTCTAAAGAAATAAAACGAAGCAATTTAAGGAATTCCCTCGTTAAAATTTTTAATATCCAGTTGATCTCTGCTTATTCTACCTTTCTTTATTGATTCTAGAATTATGGGAAGTATTTTCTGTATCGCCAAAACCAAAATTTTGGTAGCCTCGCAGTAAAATTGGAATAGAGTCTCATCGAAAAAGTAAAGCTGATGGTAACATCTTCCAGCACAAACATCGAAGATTTGGCACGAACCACATCGTTGTTTCCTCAGAGCAAGATAATTCTCATGGATAGGCAGAAGGCTGATTACACCCGATATAGAACCCAAGTAGCTATGTTCCTGATTCATAAGCTCGTCGCAAGCATAACATTTCCCATCCACATCGACTACAACAAGTGACTTTCCACATCCGCACCGAAGACTTCTTTGTGGTATCCCTGACAAAAGAGTATTCGCGGTTTGAACAAATGGTACAATATTGAATATTTTCCCTTCAGTTAGCCTTCCAGTCCACCACAAGGTTAAATCAGAAATCTCTTTAGAATAAATTTCCAGGAACTTTTCTCCCTCAGAGTTGGGAATACGGTTATTTTCAATCTGCCAATAAACTCCGTCGAAAAACTCCAACAAGTGGGTAACCGATTTGCACAAAACTGGAACTCCACGTGCAGTTAGAGTCATTCTTGCAATTGCGTTACCATGGAAATGAGGACGTATGGTATTCATGTTAGAGAGTATTGACGCATATACATTTTGGCCCCTGTGGCTATCGTTTATGTCATTATGCCCATCTATAGATACATGTAGATAATCAAGTTGTTTAACAATATCAACAGTATTGTGATTAAGTAGGGTGCCATTAGTCTGCAAGATATACGTTAGTTTTTTATCGCCAGCCATTGCGATGAAATCGCGTATGAACTCGGGATTTAAAAGCGGTTCCCCTCCAGAAAACATTACGGACGATCCATCGTCTACCTGCGACACTAGATCGCGGACTTTATAAGTTGGTTTGCCTGAACACCGTCCCAGCGAATGTACAATATTCGGTATGCTACAATAAGTACACCTCAAATTGCATTCATTGGTCACGAGAATATAATAATCCATCTATTTAACCTATATAATTAAGACTTTTTAACTTTAATGTGGATAGCCTTTTTCCCTTTACTTTTCACGTAGGCTGTATGTTTTTCCGTTTTATCCAAAACAGTGGCGAGACTTTCGTCGCCCAAGAGTCTAGCACCAATTCTAATCTCATTTGCATTACCAAATAACTGGTGGAAAATCCTTATCTCAGGCTGGTCTAAAATGGACATTCCCTTGCCTGGGCGAGATTGCTCAAGCTCACTCAGCTCCTGCGAGATTAGGAATATCGATTTGCCCTTACTCCTTACTAATTTCATAGTGCCAGAAAGAAGTTCTACAAGGGACTCATTAGCGCTAGTAAAAAATTTATGTGCCTCGTCGATAAAAAGCACATCTGTCATATCACTTTCAGGAGATTTTGGGGCTGCATCAAGCAGTATTGAAATAACCTTCCTGCTTTCATCATCAGAGAAGTTCTTGAGTTCATATATGTAAAACCTACCATCTGGCAAGTTAAACTTTGGAACCTGTGAGGCAATTAATTCTGATAAGTCAACAATGTGAACTTTTCCTGTATCTTTTAAGCGATCGTGAAATTCATTCTTAACATCAAGCAAATGACTGCTGACACCCAGAGCCGATACAGCTTTAGCGATAACGAGAGCAGTAGTTGATTTTCCCATGTCAGGTCGTGCGATTATAAGGCCATGGTATTTAAAATCTGTAATGTCGATGCCGACTTGTATGTCCTCCCATGTCCTTTCAAGAAAAATAGGGCTTCCCAGCTTAATCTGTCCAGTATATTGTGTACATACGTCATCGAAGTCCTGAAAATCTACTGGAATAGAAGGTACAAGAGAAATAGCAGACTCGATTGGTAAGGTGAAGCAGTTAGCGTTTGACGGACTTAAATCATAAAAGCGATCCATCCACTTAGCGTATTGTGATAGTTTATCAAACTCAACAGATACAATGAAACTGACACCCTTGTAATCACCATTGTGATATTTTTTAATTAGGTCATCTGAGACTTTGTATACGTCTAATGTATGTTTACTTATGTTAGGGTCAGAGAAACATTCAACAGTACTCCCAGGAGGATACCATACGAGGATTATCATCCGTAGTTTAGCTAATTTCTGGAAGTTATAATTGATAGCGTAACCTATGATAGCGTGTTGCTCAGTTAACATATCGCGAGTAGTTTTTGGAACGAGCCGATAGTCGGTATTTAACTTGTATAAGGTATCAAAATCCAGTTCAGGTCTAGATTGAAGTTTAGGAACGGTGACTCTATTCAATCTAATCAAATCTGTCACACGATAGCAATTTATGAGGTTAGATATATCTTTTCCTGAATAAGTACGAACAGTATTCACTATATCAGTTAGGACAGTCTCAAGTGTCTTATCTGTACCTATATATACAAAGAAAAAATCTTTTTCTCCAATAGTGCAGCACGATGAGTAACGCTTCTTATACTGAGGAGAAGTAAGAACTTGCTTGACAACTCTGTAAGCGTTGGTTTGTTCGGCGTCAATAAAAACTAAAAATGTATTGAGTCCTAAAAATTCCAAATAATCTGGATGGAGAATACCAATAAAATTCTTAATGATATTGTTCTCTAATAGAGCATCTGCTATTCTTCGCTGTTTAGGACCTAAGGAATTATAGCGCTTACCGGCCAATCGATCAGTGATTACTCTTTTTTCGTCCCTACTGAGGCTCACGAAATCTTGCGTGGTATCCAATTCTTGGAGTTTTCTCACTTGCATTTCGCCCATTCTGGTGCTCCGTACAGATCGGCTCGGTTAACCTTCATTGATACTATCAGGAGAGCGATTCTAGCAAAGTGACATCTTAAATGGAAGACATAATGAGAGGGAGCCAGGATAAAACGTAGCTTTGGATGGAGCTTTTCCTGGGGTGATTCGAACCCCGTGGGTCTGAGAAATGTCCCGAATACGGGACTGTGTTTCATTTGTATTGAGTCTCGGCGGCTAGCCGGGAGTATTTTCAGCAAAATTATTTCTTTAGTGGAAAAATACACATCCAGTGGAGCAAATCAGAGTGGCTAAAACTTCACCGGAACACCATTCAAGCCTAATAATTCCCCGCACAAGAGGTTCACTTCAGTAGCGGAGAGAACACTCTGATCAATTCTAGTATGAATGATTTTGAGAAAAATGCAAATTCTGCCTCTGTGGATAACTCTTCAAGACGATTTGATTTAATGGAGTGGTTCTTTGTGCGGGAATAATGAGGTTAGATTCTATTCTTGGGATGTGCGTTCGAAAGGAAGCCTGTCCAGCGGCGGGGAATTGTCGGTCGGAGTCTGATCTTCCAAATAAGATGCCTCTGTTAAGTCCCTGGCCTGTTGCTCTAAGGCTGCGGACCGCTCTTTGTGATTGCGGTTTTCCTCGTGGTTCATGAGTTCCAGTATTTCCAACCTCACCGGCTAAAAAGACTGCCGACTGTCGTACCATTATGAATTTTTGAATATGGGCTCATCAAGCAAAGATTCACTCTTCTTCGGGCGCGATTTGGGATGGAAAATAGCCCGATATACGGGTTTTCTTGTGCAGTTTCTATGGGGCTTTCTCCTTCCATTTCAATCCATCTCGATTCGCCGAAAATCAAGCAAATTTAAGCTAAGAAAGTGCGTATTCCGTGCCGAAACTCCTCTGTCACCGCGATGCCCGAAGATTTCGGTCTTTCGGCCCCGCCCACACGGTCTAGCGAAAAAAAGGGGTACCCGGAATCGACCGGATACCCCTCGGTGTATCAGGCGTGTATCAGTGTTCAAAACACGCCTTACTTTAGATGTAACATCAACCATTTAGATAGGCGGGAGAGGATTTGAACCTCCGACTTCCACCGTGTGAGGATGGCACTCTCACCGCTGAGTTACCCGCCCCCATGCTCCAGCAACACTACGGGAAGTGTTTCATTTCAATTCTTTATATCTGATAGCTTTTCCAAACGCAATATATTCGATTAATACGCAGTCGCATTCAAGCGCTCACCGTGTCGCCTTCGTCGTCGTCTCCTCGACGTCGCGGCTGGAAGCCCGCACCTCGACCCTACACGGATGGAACCTCTCCCTTCACCGCTCACCGCTCACTATCAGGGATGCTGCTGTGTTGCCTGCTGCTGCGGCTTCTTCAGTTGTTCGATCTTTATACGTTCGTAATCTTCCCTTGCCTTTTGATCCTTAAAATCCAATTTTAGTATGGCTTCGATTTTCTTGGAGGCCTCGGCATAATCTCCCATTTCCTCACAGAGGTATGCCGCCAGCCTGTAGTATTTTTTCTCTTTGGGCTGGAGTCGAATCAACTGCTCGAGTTCGTGCAGGGCAGCCTTTTTGTCTCCAAGTTTGGTTGCCGCCTGAAGCAGATACTTGTGCACGCTGCTCGAATCCGGGTTCTGTTCCGCCACCCCCCGGAAATAAGCCTGCATGCCTTTGTAATCCTTTCTGTCTTCATAAAATTTGTAAAGGGAGTCCATATTTGCGGGATTTTTAGGATCGAGCTTCGCGAGTTCCTGGCGGACCTGGATTTCGCCTTTATCGTTTCTGAGCTTTTCGTAGATAAGAAGCAATTGCTTCCTGGCTTCAACATCCTTGGGGTCCATGGAAACAATCGCCTGCAAGTGTGTCTGAGCCTTGTCATACCTTTTTTGATCGATGTAAAGCATCGAGACATTGAAAAGGTATTTGCGGTTCCCGGGCTCCAACTGCAGGAGTTTTTCGTAGTTCGAGATCTGCCCGTTCTTGTCGTTCATTGCCTCAAGGACCGGAATCAGGCTAATGAGCGCTTCCTTGCTGCGGGGATTTTTTTGAACTACGGACTCGTAAATTTCTTTGGCCCGAGCCTGGTTTCCCTTCTTTTCGTAAAGGTCAGCCAAAAGGAGCCAGGTCTTCAAATCATTTGAATTCTTGTGCAGGTACTTCTCAAATTCCGCGATAGCTTCATCCGTTTTGCCGTTCCGCAGTTGAGTAACCGCCAGGTTATACTGGACGTTGGAATCCATGACTCCTGCCTTCTCGGCCTTTTGCCAGGCTGAGGCAGCTTTTTGCCAGTCCTTGCCTTCGCCGGCCAGTTCCGCTACCTCCACCAGGACCTGGGAATGGAACGAATTGGATATATCTCGCTCGTACTTTTCGAGAAATTTCTCCGCCTGTTCGGCCGTCTTCTTTTTCTTCAAATAGGAGAGGAACTCCCTGAAGGTATCCTGCTCTTCGGTCAGTTTCAGGAGGTCGACGTAAACCTGGAGGGCCTCATCCGTTTTATTCAAAACCTGGTAGACCGTGAGGAGCTTCTCGGAGATATTTCTCGATTTTCCCGACTCGTCAATTTCCTTGTAAAGTCTCGCCGCATCCTGATAGCGCTTGATGTCAAAATAGAGCCCGGCAAGTTGTGTCTTGAGAAGTATGTTAGAGCCATTGTCCTGGAGGGCCTTTTCCAGATAGGAGATTCTTTTGTCCATATCGGGGCTGGTGTTGGCTTTGTGGAGCCAATCTTTGTAATCGAGCTGGATGAGGAGCGAAACCATGCCTATCGGCCGGTTCCAAAGCAATACCCTCAACTCCACCGTTTTCGGGTTTTCGAACGATTCATCGGGAAAGAGGTCCTTTATTATCACGCCCGGCTTTCTGCCGATCGGTTTTACGTCAACATCCGAGGAGACCACCCTTGTCCCGAGGGAGAGCCATCCGTCGGTTTTGACATCGAGGAGCTGGAGGAAATCCCGTGGATTTACTATAACCTGGGAGTCCGGGAGCAAGAGGAGCTCCTGGCTGTTGTGCTGAAAATGTAGAGCAACCAGTTTTGTTGGAAAGATCCTTAGAGATGAGAGGCCGCCCCTGGCGAAGAAAAAAGCGATTACCGAACCTGATACGAGGACGAGAATAACGAGCAATATGGGAAGGAAGCGGGGCGAGGAGCGTCGTTTTTTTTCTTTTTCCCTTCCACCCCCTCCGCTTCGATAGAAGGAACCGGCAGATCCATAAGGATAACCTCGCCTTGAATTCATCTCTGGCATCGCTCCCTGTAGAGATTGGCTTCCTCGTAGATTTTCCGGATTTCATCGGGCCTGAGCATTCGATGCCGGCCCATCCCCAGCCTGCCAAGGCGCACGGGTCCGTAAGCAATGCGCCTGATCTTCAAGACCGGGTGTCCTACCGCCAGCCCCATGCGCTTAATCTGGCGGTTCCAACCCTGGTGGAGAGTAATTCTCAACCAGGCGGCGCCTGGAAGTTCCCAAACGATTTCAACCTCAGCCGGGGCAGTTACGCCCTCTTCGATCCGGACCCCGGTCTGCAGTCTTTCTATCGTTTTTTTGTCAGGATGTCCCTTAATTTTTACATCATACACCTTAGATATTCCGTATCTCGGATGAAGAAGACGGTTGGCAAGCTCGCCATCGTTCGTAAGCAGAAGAAGTCCCTCGGCATCATAGTCCAACCTGCCAACGGGAAAAATCCGTGCTCCGAAATCCGGCAGCAGGTCCAGGACAGTCTTTCGGCCCTGTGGATCGGATGCGGTGGTGACACATGCGCCGGGTTTGTTGAGAGCGACGAGAATCCTGCCGGTCTCGAGAGTAACGATGTTACCGTCCAAAAGGACGCGATCTTTAACAGGGTCGACACTGCGGCCAAGCTCCGCCCTCTCATCGTTTACCTTTACCCGCCCCTGCCTGATCAACTCCTCAGCGGCACGCCTCGAGCCGACCCCTGCCTGTGCAAGATATTTTTGAAGCCGCACTGATTTAAGGACTCCGTATGAGTCCATGCGCCCTCCGTCCTCCATCCTCAATCCTCAGTCCTCATTGCGCAGTCAGATCCCTATGGCCCGGCGAACCAGTTCCATGGTAATGACAGCCTCATTCCTTGCCCTGGCGTTGCCCTCCGCTATGATTTCCTTCACCTTGCCGATCTCTCCCTCCAGCTTGAGGCGCCTTTCGCGTATCGGCGCGAGCCTGGAGAGGACATTGCGGATAAGGATTTTCTTGCACTCAACACAGCCGATGCCGGCTGTGCGGCATCCGTCCGCAATCTGCTCGATCTCGGCGGCCGAAGAATAGAGCTTGTGATAGGCGAAAACGGGGGAAACTTCCGGGTCGCCGGGGTCATTGCGCCTTATCCTCTGGGGATCGGTCATCATCTTGGATATCTTTTCCGTTATGTCTTTTTCGGATTCCGTGATGAAAATGCAATTTCCGTAGCTCTTGCTCATCTTTCTTCCGTCGAGGCCCGGCAGCACCGGTGAGTCGGTCAGCAACCCGTCGGGAATGGGGAATATCTCCGATTTGTACATGAAATTGAACCTGCGTGCGATTTCCCTGGTGAGCTCGATGTGAGGGAGCTGGTCTTTGCCAACAGGGACCCCGTTTGCGCGGTATATGATAATGTCGGCCGCCTGAAGCACCGGATATCCGAGAAATCCGTATGTCGCCAAATCTTTCTGGTCGAGTTGCAACTGTTGTTCTTTATAGGTGGGATTGCGTTCCAGCCAGGGCAGGGGAGTGATCATCCCGAGAAGCAGATAGAGTTCCGCATGCTCCTTTATGTCCGACTGAATAAACATCGTTGAGAGCTGCGGATCAAGGCCGGCGCTCAACCAATCCAGGATCATCTCCCATGTATTGTCACGGATCGATTCCGGAGAGGCGTAGTCCGTGGTGAGGGCGTGCCAGTCGGCAACAAAAAAATAACAATCATACTGGCTCTGAAGCTGAACCCAGTTTTCCAGGGCCCCGTGAAGATTTCCCAGATGAAGGCGCCCCGTGGGTCGCATACCGCTTAAAATTCTTTTCCTCTCCGCCATAGCCGGCCGTGTCTCCTTCTACCGTTGATTTGTGAAAGCGAGTTCCGGAAATCGCGAATTAAAAACAAAATCCCTCGATTTCTCAATCCCTTAATCCCTCAATTCCCAAATTCCCAAACTATTCATAATCTTACATCAAAATTCGCCAGAATATGTTTATAACCGGCCCCACTACATAACTCCATACCCCCGAAGCAAGCAACAGCAGTACGATCAGCATTCCCCATCTTTCCATCCGCGCCATTGCGATTGCGATGGGCTCGGGGGCCAGTCCAACGACGATCCTGCCTCCGTCCAGCGGAACAATCGGAAAAAGATTTATCACCATCAGCACCAGGTTGATCTTGACCGAGAGCATCGCCATTATGTGAACCGGCACCGTTATCAAACTCAATATGCCGGGGGCGCCCCTGGTCCCTGCGAAGGTCAGATGAAAAACAATGGAACTGAGGACCGCGAGCACGAAATTGCTCATCGGACCCGAAAGGGCTACCAGCGCCATGTCCCTGCGTCCTCCCCGTAAGTTTCCAAAATTTACCGGCACTGGTTTGGCCCAGCCGAAAAGAATGGGGGAACCTGTCAGCAGGAGAATTCCCGGAAGGATAATTGTACCTATGGGATCGATATGCGGAATCGGATTCAGGGTAATTCGCCCCAGCAGCCTCGCGGTAGGATCACCCAGTTTTTCGGCGATCCAGCCATGAGAGACTTCATGGAGAATAATGGCGAACACCAGCGGTACTATCAGAAGTATTATTTCAAGAACATTGCTCATAGAATTAGTCTCTAGTTTCCAGTTCTTGGTTCTTATTAAAGAACTCAAATTGTAATAGAGAAATCAAAACTCACGGAGGTCCTTCAAATCAGCCCCCAGAGTTTGTTCGGGGAAGAGTTCCGGCTGTCTGGACATTAGAAAGCGAAGCTCCTCGGAACGATTGCGGACCTGCTTGTTGATCCTGGCGTCCAGAAGTTCATCGAGCAACTGCCGGTAAATCGGGCCGGGAGCGATTCCAAGCGCCTTGAGGTCTTTCCCCTTGAGTTCGGTCTGTGTGTTTCTGTACCTGTTAAAATAATGGCTGACGGCTTTTCGCATCGATTCCTTTTCTGCCCTGCCCATCAGGAAAAGGAGTTCCTCGGGTTTGAACGGCAGAAGCGCCCGGTAAACTTCGCTGGGTTTTCGACTCGACACATCCGGGAAAAAGGATTTGAGAAGCTTGCCCGCGTTTTCAAGGGTCCATAGCAGACGGTCCTTCTGATTTACCGTTAAGAGGAGCCTTTGACAGGCGGCTTCGACATCGGGCATACCCAGGTTTGAGAAAAGGCCGAGAAGATAGACCCACCAACGCTCCAGCGGTTCGTCCAAAAAACTCAGCCTGTACCAGGAAATAACCTCCCGGAGCCTGCCGAAAAGCTCCTCCATTTTTCTATCGAACCTGATTGAATCCGACAAAGCCGGCATCACGCTAAATTCAGCCATTCGGCGAAGCGCCGGAACGGGGTCATCCTCCTCGAGAATAAGCTTGATCTCGTGAAGAAAACGATGGCCCCCCAGTTTTTGAATCAGTCCCATGCGCACGGCGTTTCGAATCATTGAGGCGGTCTGTTTTCCGATCTTAAAACCGAACCGCTGTTCAAAACGAATGGCCCTCAAGATTCGTGTAGGGTCCTCGATAAAGCTCAGGTTGTGAAGGACCCTGATTATTTTCTCTTTGATGTCCCGCTGTCCGCTGAAAAAATCGATCAACTGCCCGAACTCGTCCGGGTTGAGTGCCAGGGCCAAAGTGTTTATGGTAAAGTCCCTCCGGTAGAGATCCATTTTTAGCGAGCTGAATTCAACAACCGGAAGGGCTGCCGGATGCTGATAATATTCGAACCTTGCCGAAGCTACGTCCACGGTCCGTCCGTCGGCAAAAACGAGCATGGCAGTATTGAACTTCTTGTGCAGTTTAGCCTTTATGTTCTGCTGCTCTGAAAAAGCTCTCGCAAATTCAATGGCATCGCCTTCCAAAACAAGGTCTATGTCGAAATTTGTGTGCCTCAGCAGGACGTCCCGGACAAAGCCGCCCACCGCATAGGCCCTGAATCCAAGGCTTTGTGCAAGAACGCCGAATTCCCTGAGCATTTGGACTATGCTTTTCGGAAGCTGCTCCGCGAGGACGGACTGAATGTTTTTCCGCTTCGACCAGTGAGAAAGTGCCGACTCATCGGAAAGCGTCCTCTCCTCTTTATGTTCGTCGAGCATAAAATCGAGAAGGTCGCGGCGGGTGATAACGCCCAGCACCTTGCCCCTGTCGACCACAGGCAGAATGCGCTGATGCCGCTCCACCAGGTGGGTCTGGATCTCAACCAGACCGGCGTCTGGCGCTACAGATGCGACGTCCGCGTGCATGAACTCGGCAACGGCTTGATGCGTGAGACCGTGAAAGAGCGCCTTTTCGAGCACCTGGCGCGTTATCAGACCGATAAGCTCGCCCTTCTCCAATACCGGCATCGCATTAATGTTGTATCGCACCATCGTCAGCTCGGCTTCCCCTATCTCCACTCTCGGTTCCGTATATACCGCCGGGCTTGTCATGAGGCTTTCAGCCGTGAGATAAGGACGAATATGGTCTCGAAGCATTTCGAGCAGCTTCGCTTCAGCCTGAACAAGGGTGAGGTCCTTAATACTGGCGGAAGCGGCCGTCGCATGTCCGCCGCCTCCGAACAGGGAAGCTATTGCGCCGACGTTTACTTCCGGGATACGACTTCTGGCCACCAGGTAGACACGGTCGTCCATGCGGGCCAGGGCGAATACAACGTCCAGGTTTTCGATATCGCGCAGCTTGTGAACCAATACTGCGAAATCTCCCACGTACCTGTCGACGGAGACAGAAGTCAGACACACCTCCACCCCGTGAAAGCTATAGTTTTTAGCTGAAAGAATCAGCTCGTTGAGAAGGCTGACCTGTTCGGCTGTGAGTTCCTGGGTAACCATGTCCGAGACTACGTTCAGATTGGCCCCGGACTTGAGAAGAAAAGCGGCGGCTTCGAAATCTTCCGGCGTGGTGCTGTTGAAGGTGAACGATCCGGTGTCTTCGTACACACCCAGGCTCATGATGGTGGCCTCTTCCGGCGATACCGTTATTCCCTGCTCCTGAAACAACCGGGTGAAAAGTGTCACCGTAGAACCATAGTGCTTTACGATGGACAGATCTGCCCTGACATCATCTTCAGCGTCCGGGTGATGGTCATATACATGGACCTCCATGCCGGGCTTGTCCAGGATTTCCACAAATTTGCCGATTCGGGAAGACTGCCTGGTGTCGACCAGGATAAGCCGGGTAACATTTTCTATGTCGATGTCACGAAGCCGCTTGAAACCGTAAATATAAACAGTCGATTTTATAAAATACTCGCGCAGCGTCCGCTCCTGTGAACCCGGAAAGACGAGCAGGGCGTCAGGATAGAGCTTTTTGGCCGCGATCATCGATCCCATCGCGTCAAAGTCCGCGTTTATGTGGGTGGTAATTACTTCCATACATTTCTCACGGAGGCCGGATGTCGGGCGTCTGGTCTCGGGTGTCGGGAGACAGGTTTCCGATGTAGGGTATCCGCCACCCACCCTTCACTCTTCACCCTTCACCCTTCACTCTCTTATGGCCTCGGATGATATCTCCTATGTATCTCTTTTAGCCGCTCCCTGGCGACGTGAGTATATATCTGGGTTGTTGAGATATCCGCATGTCCGAGCATCACCTGGAGCGAGCGCAGGTCGGCTCCGTTTTCAAGAAGGTGCGTTGCAAACGAATGCCTGAGCATGTGGGGGGTGATATTTGCGTCGATTCCCGCCTTGCGCGCGCAGTTTTTAATAATTTTCCAGATGCCCTGCCTGGATATGCTCTCACCTCGGGCGTTAACGAAAACCTGGGGAACAGCACCCGTTTTCGATAATCTGATTCGTCCATCCTCCAGATAGACCTTAAGGCACTCGGCGGCAAGCTCACCCATAGGCACAAGGCGCTCCTTGTCGCCCTTTCCCCTCACTATAATATAACCCGGCTGGAGAGTAATCTGTCGCAACTGCAGATCGGCAATCTCGCTGACTCTCAGTCCGCATGCGTAGAAAAGCTCCAGCATAGCGCTGTCCCTCTGGCCAAGCGGCCTCGATGAGTCAGGTTGCGAAAGCAAAGACTCGACTTGAGAGGTGGTGAGCGCCTTGGGCAACTGTGGACCCAGTTTTGGAAAATGGACTAACGAAGAAGGATTATCCTCGATCAGGCCCTCTTTTCGCAAAAACTTGAAAAACGTCCGCAACGCAGCCAGTCTGCGAGCGCGGGAACGCGGTGAAAATGAAGGCCCCAACGTTTGAATATATTCGCTTATGTTGTTGTGGGAAACCTCCGGCCAAAGTGATATGCCCGATTGTCTCAAATAGTCCTGGAAATTCCTCAGGTCGCTCGAATAGGCTGAAATGGTATTCACGCTCAATCCGCGCTCTACTGCAAGGTTGTTCAAAAAAAGATCGATTTGGCTGTCCACTTGCGGCCTCGAATTAAGTTCTCCCGAATCGTTCAATTTCAAGGGTTACATGTTAAGAACACCCATGAAAAAAACCATTTACCCCTTCTACGACCGGCCAAGCTCTGCAAATACTTTCAACTCCGGTGCAAGTAAAGAGAAAACTTGTATTGAAGTCCGGTGCACGGCATACTAACTTCTTTGTCAGAGAGCTGCTGGTTCCCGGAGGGTAGCCCTCCCTGTCATTTTCGAATTGACCTAAGGAAGAATAGAGATGGAGCAACTGTCGCAAGGTGGTATTCCACGTGGAAAGATCGGAATCAGGCTTATCTTCACGCTCATTTTTCTGGTTATCCTGAGTGTTATGCACTTCATAATTCAGATGATAGCCTTGATTCAATATGTGATACTGCTGATAACCAGGAGCTACAGCGAACCGCTTCGCCACTTCTCAAACAGGGCCGCGGCCTACGTCTACAAGATCATTCGGTACATAACGCTGAACGACAACATTCGACCGTTCCCGTTTACCGACTTTCCTGAGCAGACGGAAAGCCCGGAAAATATGGCCAGGTTCGACTAGGATAATCTAGAGTAGGAGTTTTCAGTCTTCATTGGGAGGGTTTTGTGTCCGGCTTAGGCAGCGATCAACTCAAAATGACCTACATAGGCGGCCCGACAGCACTGCTGGAACTGGGCGGCCTGCGGTTGCTTACAGATCCAACGTTCGATCCGGCGGGCGAGCAGTATCGAACCAGTGTATATACGCTGAGAAAAACCGCAGGTCCCGCGCTCGATCGTGAGGCTCTGGGCCGCATTGATGCGGTACTGCTCAGCCATGATCATCATTTTGACAACCTTGATAACATGGGACGCGTTCTGCTCGAGAGCGCAGAGACGATCGTGACCACGCATGCGGGCGCCGAACGATTGGGCGCCGCTGCCATAGGTCTTGCCCCCTGGGAAAGTGTCGATTTGAGGTCCGGCGACGGGCATATCCTGCGGGTTACAGGGACACCGGCCAGGCATGGACCGGCAGGGGGAGACCGCGGGCCGGTTACAGGATTCGTGCTGGAGGCAGAATCCGGGAAAAGCGCAATTTATATTTCCGGCGATACTGTCTGGTACGATGGTATTGCGGAAGTCGGGCGCCGGTTCCCGGTTAAGGTCGCCATCCTGTTCATGGGTGCGGCGAGAGTCCCGGAAGTTGGGCCGGATCATCTCACTTTCACGGCGGAAGAAGGAATTGAGGCAGCCCGCGCCTTCGCAGATGCAGTCGTTGTTCCTTTGCATTATGAAGGGTGGGCGCACTTCTCGGAGTCTCGAAGACAAATTGAAGATGCATTCATATCCGCCGGGCTGAAACATCGATTGCAGTGGATGGATAGTTCTGAGTTTCTAACTTTTAGTTGAAACCAATCTGTTCACTCCCTTTGAGGCACAGCGTCTCAGTCTGCAGTCCCTCGATCATTTCGCCCCATTTTGCCATTCGCCGCCTGTTCTTTTTTCCATGCCCGCTAATCAGGATTTCCCGATTCTCTTCATCGAGAATCGAGAACTTTATGTCCCACCTGTCGGCAGGGAGCATACGCCCCAGTCGGTCCGGCCATTCTATTACAGCCACTCCGCCTCCGAACAGGGTCTCCTGCCATGGAAGAGTTTCGAGCTCATCCGGTTCTGAAATCCGGTAAAGATCGAGGTGGAAGAGATTAAGCCGCCCTGAATACTCGTTTATGATAGTAAACGTGGGGCTGGTTACCCTTGTTCCCGGAGCAACTCCAAGGCCTGCGGCAATTCCCTGCGTCAAAAGAGTTTTGCCCGCCGCGAGTTCACCCCACAGGGCAAGGATGTCGCCGCCCTGTACCAGTTCACCTATTCTTCGGCCAAGGAGCCGGGAACAATTTTCCCCTGGAGAATGAAAAAGAAATTCGCGCATCCTTTATAGTTTTTAAACCTTTGTGTGAATTCGGGAATCGCGTTCTATCTTCTTACTGCTCAGGTTTCACGGTTCTTTCGAGATGCCCCAGAACCGCCGGGATTTCGTCGAGCATGTCCGTTGCCAGAAGCCCCCGGCTCGAAAACCCGTCGAATAAGTTGTCGCATGCGGCGCCGTGAACATAGACCCCAAGGCATGCGGCCCTGAAGGCATCAAAGCCCTGGGCCAGCAGACCGGTGATAATCCCCGTAAGAGTGTCTCCGGTTCCTCCGCTGGCCATAGCGGGGTTTCCGGTACTGTTGATCGCGAGCCTTCCATCCGGCGAGGCAATGATAGTTCTATGGCCTTTGAGCACCAGCACCACGCCATACTCCGAACTGAACTTCTGTGCGGACTCAAGACGGTTGCGCTGGACATCCGCCACGGTGCTGTGACAGAGACGGGCCATCTCACCGGGGTGCGGCGTCAATACCAGGGGGGCCTCGACCTTGCGCAGAACGGTGGGGTCTTGTGATACCGCCGTAATTGCGTCTGCATCCAGCACCATCGGGCAGCGAACGTTCGTCAGCAGTTGCTTGACCAGGGTTGCCGTGTCCTCGTTGGTGGAAATTCCAGGTCCTATCGCCATGGCCTGTTTTCCTTCAAGGAAACCGAGGATTTGTTGAAATGCCGCCGAAGAGGGGGTCTTATCGGGAGTTTCGGCGATTGGAAGGGTCATTGCCTCTGTCAGCTTTACTTCCAGGATCGCATTGAGGCTCTCCGGAATGAACAGCGTGACGAGACCGGCCCCCGCCCGTGCGGCCCCCATGCTCACAAGCGACGCGGCCCCCGTTTTGCCCAAAGACCCTGACAATACGCAAACATGTCCGGCATTTCCCTTGTGTGTTTCCGGACGGCGAGGCTCGATCCACGACGAAACGAGTTCTTCCGTGAGCCAAAAGCGCTGGATTCCCGCTGATTGGACAAGGCTCGGAGGAATCCCTATGTCGATAACTTCGACCTGTCCCGCGAGTTCGGGCCCTCGCTCGATCAAGTGACCGACTTTTAGAAAGCCAAAGGTGGCCGTGGCGGTAGCTTTTATAGCGGCGCCAAGTGGCCGTCCGGTTGTCGCGTCAAGTCCAGACGGGATATCGACGGAAAGGAGCGGAATATCGAGGCCGTTCAATCTCTCGATTATGTCGCGGTACAGACCCTTCACTTCACTCTTGAGGCCCGTTCCCAGAACAGCGTCGATGACCGCGCCGCTTTGCCTGACCGGTTCCCATTGCGTATCGAAATCTTTTGCCTCGTCCCATACCGTGACGGGTATTGCGATCCTTTCGAGAATCTGGAAATTTGTCAAAGCGTCTCCGCTCAACACTTTTGGAGAGCGAAGACATACCACGGATACCTGCGCCCCCTTCGAACGATAGATTCTTGCCAGCGCGAACCCGTCTCCTGCATTGTTGCCGCTTCCGGCGACTACCGTGATCCGCCTGTCGATGAGGTCCGGAACTATACGGAGAAAAAAATCGGCTGCGCCCCGGGCAGCGTTTTCCATTAGAACGATTCCAGGGATGCCGACTTCGCGGATGGTCCGCTCATCGAGTCCTGCCATTTCCTTGGCGCTAAGGACCAGCATTGTTTCCCACCTCCCGATGAAAAGTCATCGCCTTCTCGCGCATACTGTACCGATATGCGTCTGTCAGAAGGTCCCCAAAATATCACATATCGAAATTGAAATAATCATTCAAAAAAGTGCGTGCACAATCGATCAAAATCTGCTATCTATCTGACCGTTTTGGCGGGACTTGGGCTGATCGATTCAGGCTTGAGTCTAAATTCGGCAGGTTAGCGAGATTTGGAGAATTGTTCTTCTTTAATTTTTTTAGGTGAGGTTAGATTTTCAGGCATTGGACTGGAAATTTTGTGGAAGGCATGATAATACGGCGTCCGTTCTTGTGCATTTTAGCGGTTTTCGCGTCGCAAACTCTGGTTCCGGCAATTGATACTGCTACAGTTATTGAGCCACTCTGATTCCGCCGCTTCCTTCTGACCCGCAGCACAAAAATTATCCCATCACAATTAACCGGTTCGCTATTTTGCTTTAGCCAGAGGAGAATGGCTTGTGATCTCCCAAAAGCTTATGACCGACTTTTTGGCGGTAACTCTGTATTTACTTGCTGGCCTTGGCTTTGCCGCAGTTGCCATTATCCTTCCCAGATTCATCGTGAAGAAGGGCGAAGGGGCGTTTCGGGAAGCGACCTATGAAAGCGGCATGGAAACCATTGGCAGCGCCTGGATACAGTTCACGGTCGTCTATTACATCTACGCCCTGATCTTCCTCGCCTTCGACGTCGATGTGCTCTACCTGTTCCCGGTGGCGCTCGTTTATGGCAAATACGCCTCCAGAGACATCATCGAAGTGATACTGTTCGTGGGGATCTTATCGTTCGCGATCATTTATGCGTGGCGAAAAGGAGTTTTTGAATGGAAAAGAATGTGAGACAACCGGGTGCGCCGGTTGTTCAATTCGCTCTCCTTGACGATATTCTAAATCTTGCCCGGGCCAATTCGCTGTGGCCGTTGACGTTCGGCCTTGCGTGCTGCGCAATCGAAATGATGGCCGCAGGGGCCTCTCGCTTTGACCTGGACCGTATTGGAGCGGGTGTGTTCAGACCCTCTCCGCGCCAGTCCGACGTGATGATCGTTGCTGGAACGATAGCCAAGAAAATGGCGCCTGTCATTCAAATGTTGTGGGACCAGATGCCCAATCCCAAGTGGTGCATCGCTATGGGAAACTGCGCCATTTCAGGCGGTCCGTTCGAATATGAGGAGCAGTATGCGATTGTGCCCGGGGCCCATCTTCTCATTCCGGTGGACATCGTAATCCCGGGGTGTCCCCCCAGGCCCGAAGCTCTGATCCAGGCGTTGCTTGCCCTTGAGGACAAAATTACTGGCGGTGAGGACAGAAACATACTGCGCCGCTTCAAAAGAGTCTCGGAGGCGTAAACTGAGATGAAAGTAAAGGAAATAGAGGCAGTAATGCTCCAGAAGTTTCCGGACGCGCCCCTTAACAGGGACGAAACCGGATTGACCGGGGCACGATGGTCAATGGTCGTCCCGATCTCGAACATCGGGGACGCGGCAAAGGCGTTCGACTGCGCCGGTTTTTTCCTTGAGTCTATAACAGCTCTTGATTTTGAGGACACCTTCGAACTGGTCTACCACTTCAACTGCTTCGAACCCAAGTCCAGGGTGGTGGTAAGGATGCTCTGCGGCCACGACCAGGTCCCGCCTTCGATTTGCGATGTTTATCGCAGCGCGGTTTGGCTCGAACGCGAAGTGCACGAGTTTTTTGGGATCAAGTTTTCCGGAAATCCTGACATGAGGCCGTTGCTGCTCCCTGAAGACGCGGACTATCATCCGCTCAGGAAGACCTTCGGTAAAGTCAGCGCATACCATAAGCGAGAAGAGATTTATGGATGAACAAGATATAACTCAGGCGTCTCACAGGGTTTACTCGTTAAACCTCGGACCGCAGCACCCGAGCACACACGGTGTTCTCAGGATCCTTCTGGACCTGGACGGCGAATATATTGTCAAGGCCGACCCGGTCATAGGATACGGTCACCGTGGTCATGAGAAGATGGGAGAAAACAGGCAATATAAGCAGTTTCTCCCAAACGCGAGCAGAATGGATTATCTCGCCGGGATGATCTACAATCATGGTTTCGTCCTGGCGGTTGAAAAACTTGTCGGGATCGAAGTCCCGGAACGCGCGAAATATATCCGGGTGATCGCCTCCGAACTCAATCGCATATCCAGCCACCTGCTCTGGTTCGGAACGTACCTGTTGGACCTGGGTGGTTTCACGCCCTTTCTGTATGCATTCGACGATCGCGAGCAAATTCTCGATATCCTGGACTCGGTAAGCGGTTCAAGGCTTACTTACTCCTATTGCCGCTTCGGTGGCGTCACGCGCGACATCGATTCTAAATTCATCGATATGACCCGTGCCTTTCTCAAGCGTATGGAATCGCGCTGGGCCGACTACCACAACCTTGTTTCAAAAAATATCATTTTCATACACCGCACCAGAGATGTGGGCATCATTGACAGGGAGCTTGCCCGCCAGTACGGCGTTACCGGACCCAATCTGCGAGCATGCGGCGTAGAATTCGACGTTCGAAGAAGCGAACCCTATGAGGTATACGACAGGCTCGATTTTGAAGTTCCAACAGGATCGAAGGGCGACGCCCTGGACAGATATTATGTGCGCTTCAAGGAAATGCAGCAGAGTTGCCGGATAATCGATCAGGCCCTGGATCATCTTCCGGGGGGAGACTTTATTGCCAAGAAAGTCCCGCAAAAGCTCGCTCCTCCTAAAGGCGAGATCTATTTTGCCTTTGAAAGCCCCAGAGGCCTCACCGCTTATTACATGGTGAGCGACGGCAGTCCCGGTCCATATCGCTGCCATATCCGGGTCCCAAGCTTTGGCAATTTGAATGCTTTAAACGATGTGCTGCCCGGGACGCTGGTTGCCGACGCAATTTCAATTCTCGGCAGCATCGACGTGGTTATTCCGGAAATCGACAGGTGAGTAGGAATGAGGGATTCCAATTTCAGGGGTTCCTTTTGGGGAGGTAAAAGAATTGTCCGATTTACTGAGTTCCGACTGGTTCCGGTTAATTTTGGGGCTGTTGATCGTATTCGGTTTTTCACAGGTGAACGCCCTGTTCCTGGTCTGGCTCGAACGAAAGGTGGCGGGGCATATCCAATTGCGCCCCGGTCCGATGGAGGTCGGCCCTCACGGGCTCCTTCAGACCATCGCTGACGGCGTCAAGCTGATAGGCAAAGAGCTCATATTGCCTCTCAAAGCGGACAAGAGGCTCTTTTTCCTCGCTCCGGTCCTCGTTTTTACGCCTGTCATGGTTGGTTTTCTGGTCCTTCCCTTCGCTCCGAACATGATTATTCGTGACATAAACGTGGGGGTCCTGCTGATTTTCGCCTTTTCGACATTCACGGTCCTGGCCATTCTTGCCGGCGGGTGGGCTTCCAACAATAAATACGCACTGCTGGGGGCGGTCCGGTCGGTGGCGCAGAACGTCGCCTACGAAATCCCGCTGCTGCTCGCTGTCATGAGCGTTGTGCTCATGGTCAATTCTCTGAGTTTTTCGGAAATCGTGCGTTCGCAAAACCGCGTTTGGTTTATTTTTCTTCAGCCTCTGGCAGGACTGATCTACCTGGTCGCCGCCACTGCCGAAACAAACCGGGCGCCCTTCGACATCCCTGAAGCCGAATCGGAACTCGTGGCCGGTTTCCATACCGAATACAGCGGGATGGGATTCGGACTGTTCTTCCTGGCTGAATACACCAATATGTTTATCGTGTGCGCCGTTGCAACCAGCCTGTTTTTCGGCGGATGGAACGGTCCTTTCGGAATAACCCTTGGAATACCCGGGATTTTCTGGTTCCTCTTCAAAACCTACGTCCTGATTTTTATTATCATGTGGGTACGCTGGACCTTTCCCAGGGTAAGGTTCGACCAGTTGATGAATTTCTCCTGGAAAGTGATGATTCCGCTTAGTCTCGCAAACCTGGTGGCCACTGCCATTATCCTCAAACTTGTTTGATTTAGGAGCAAGGTGGAAATGAGCTATTTTAAAGAGATATTTTCCGGCGGACTCAGTCTGATAGAAGGGATGGCGGTTACTGCGAAGCGCCTGTTCCAACCGCTGGTGACCGTTCAGTATCCGCGTAAAAAGATCCCGATCTCCGACGCTTATCGCGGACATATCGAGTTGAAGATATTCGAAGAGTCCAATACGCATAAATGCATCGTCTGCTTGAACTGTGAGAAAACCTGTCCCAGCAACCTCATTCGAGTGCAGGGGGTAAAGCAGAAAGAAAAGGGGCCCAAAACGTTGACCGATTACGTCATCGATTTTAGCAAGTGTTCACTTTGCGGGCTCTGCGTCGAAATCTGTCCAACCCAGACTTTGCAGTATTCCAAAGAGTATGAGTTGGTGTTCGAGACTCGGGAGGATTGTCTATTTGACCTGCTTGCAAGGCTGAAAAAGCAGGTTGAGGCAAAGGGATAAGGAAAAGAGGAAACGAAGGCCCGGCAGCCTGAGTTCTCGGAAAGAACTTTTTTTTCAACTCGCGGGCAAAGCCCGCTCTTAAACGCAAGAGGCAAGGGGATATGGAAACTTCCAGCCTTGGAATTTTAACGCACGCGGCCTTCTGGGCCATGGTCGGCCTGACTGTTGCGGGCGCCTCGATCGCGATATTTCCCCGAAATATCCTTTACAACGTCCTGGGACTGGCGCTTGCCCTGACAGGCATTGCAGCTCTGTTCGTCTTTCTGGGCAGCTTTTTCATCGCTCTCATGCAGTTCCTTATTTATGTGGGCGCAGTCTGCATCGCGATCGTGTTTGCCATAATGCTTTCCCGTCCGCTGCACCTCGAAGTCCCGGCGAGGTCCACGCCCAAGGTGGCGATGGGACTTGTCGCCGGCGCTGTATTTTTCGTCGGGGCGGTCAGCGTGGCGATTAAAACAGATTGGAAGCCGGCAGCCGGCAGGGTCTCCGATTTGTCGCTGTGGTCGGTCGAAAACATCGGCCACGCACTGCTTACAAGGTATGAACTGGTTTTTGAAGTGATCTCGCTTGTGTTGCTCGTGGCGATTATTGGTGCGGTGATTACCGCCGGATTCAGCCGGAGGTTAAGCTCGTGAACTGTCTGTCCACTTATCTGATTATCGCGGCCCTTCTTTTTTCCCTTGGGCTGCTGGGGATTCTTCAGCGCCGCAACCTGATCGGAATGCTGATCTCGGTTGAGCTCCTGCTGAACGCGGCCAACCTCAACTTCATGGCCTTTAACCGCTTCCTTAATCAGGACCCCGTCACAGGGCAGGTGATTGCACTTTTCGTTATGGGCCTGGCAGCCGCTGAGGCCGCAATCGGCCTGAGCATTATTTTGGCCCTTTACCGAAAAATGCACTCGATAAACATCGAACGTGCTCAGAAGCTGAAAGGATAGAACCTCTATGGGTGCACTCTTTCATGATCCCATTCTGTTCGCGACTATTCTGGGTACAAACCTTCCATTTCTTTCGATGGTTATTATCCTGCTCTTCACCAGGCCGAAGCAGAAACTCTCGAGCCAAATCTCGGTGGGGGCAATCCTCGTTGCCGCAGTCTGTGCGATCTTTCTGCTGGTAAAACTCCACAGCGCCTCGCCACTCCAGTACCAGACCCTGTGGTTCAGTTCCGGTAAATTGAACATCGCCTTTGGCTATTATCTCGATTCGCTGAGCCTGCTCATGCTCACGATCGTTGGAGTTGTCGCATCCCTGGTGCAGATATACTCCCTGGGATATATGGCGGGCGATCCCGGATACAGCCGCTATTACGCGTTTCAGTCCCTTTTCGCCTGGGCGATGATGAACATGGTCATTGCGGGCAGCATGCTTCAGTTGTTCATCTTCTGGGAAATGGTCGGTCTTGCGTCTTACTTCCTGATCGGTTTCTACTACGAAAAATGGAGCGCCTCTCAAGCCGGCAAGAAGGCCTTCGTGATGAACAGGGTCGGCGACGTCGGCTTTTTTCTCGGTTTGATCTGGCTCCTCATAGGCTTCGGCAATCTGGGAATTCCCGAACTCAACCATGCCGCAAGCACTCAGGCCCTGCCTCAGAGCCTGCTTACCGTCTCCGCGCTTCTGATCTTCTGCGGCGTCGTGGGAAAAAGCGCCCAGTTTCCGCTCCTTACATGGTTGCCCGATGCCATGGAAGGCCCGACCCCTGTCAGCGCGCTGCTCCATTCCGCCACCATGGTGGCCGCCGGCGTCTACATGTTCAGCAGGATTTTCCCCTTCTTCGCCGCTTCGCCGGACGCAATGGCAATCGCGCTGGCTATAGGCACAATTACGATGCTGCTATCGTCCACCATGGCGATGGTTACATACGACCTGAAGCAGGTCTGGGCTTATTCGACCGTGAGCCAGCTCGGATTTATGGTGATGGCGCTGGCGGCGGGCGGATACTTCGCCGGGGTTTTTCATCTCACGACCCACGCCGGTTTCAAGGCGCTTCTGTTTCTTTGCTCCGGCATATTTATCCATGAATTCCACACAAACGATATGCGCATTATTGGCAAGCTGGGCGGCCGCAGGCTAAAAATTCCACTAATTTGCATGACTGTCGGTGCTCTTGCGCTCTCAGGGTTCCCCGGGTTTTCGGGCTTTTTCAGCAAAGAGGCTATCCTGGGCCAACTCGCTGCTCAGCCGAGCAAAATCTGGCTTGCAGCAGGGCTGCTGGGCGCGCTTTTGACCGCCTATTACAGCTTTCGGCTGATTTTCCATATCCTGCTGCCTAAAGGCGGAATCGAGGAGAAGCATCACGAGGAGCACGCTCATTCGGCGCACGAGCATGAAGAAGAACACCATGGCTACATTTTCTGGGCGATGGCTATTCCGGTGATGATCCTTGCCGGGGTGACCCTTGTGCTGGGATGGTTCGAAGAGCCGCTCGAACACTTTCTGGTGCCGCATGCTCCTGAGGCGCATGCCGTCGCGCATGTGGCTGAACATGCGGTCATTGGGCACGAAACGCTCATGATTATGGGCATTTCAGCCGGCGTCTTCGGAATTCTGCTCGCCTGGTTCGAATACGGAAGAAAAGGGGCCAGCCGAAAAGGGTTCCTCAGTTACGTTCCCGCCATTTGGAATTTGTTCGACCTCAGATGGTTCCTGGACATATTTTATCGCAAGAGCCTGGACACCTTTGTCTACGGCGGCCTTACGAGTCTTTTTACCAAAAACGACCGCCGCATTATCGACGGCGGCATCGACGGGATCTGCTTTTTTACTGAAGGCAGCGGGCGCCTTTTCAGCTTTCTTCAGTCAGGGATGCTTCAGTACAATTTGTTGATAATGGTCCTGGCGGCTGGGGCCGCTGTCCTCTATCTCATTATGTAATGTGATTCAGGGATTTCGGTTTGGTTTTGATCAGTCGCTGTTCACCAGTCACTATTCACTAGGATTTAGATTATGACCGGTTTTCCGATCCTCACTGCGATCCTTATGACTACCGTCCTGGGATTGTTGATTATCCTCTTTATTCCGCCCGATAAGACAAAGCTGATTAAACAGGTCAGTCTTGCCTGCGCGTCGGTGGGACTGGTTCTGACCCTCTGGCTCTACCTTTCCTACGACCACCAGAAGGGCGGCCTTCAGTTCGTCGAGCGGGTGCTGTGGGTAAAGAGCCTTGGGATATACTGGTTTATGGCTTGTGACGGCATCAACCTTCCGATGCTGCTCCTCACCTCCGTGGTCCTCTTTACCGGTATTTGGACAATGTGGGAATTGGAATACAGGGCAAAGGAATTCTTTGCGCTGATGTTTTTGCTGGTCGCCGGGGTCTACGGCGTTTTCATGTCGATGGATCTTTTTTGGATCTTTGTCTGGTATGACGTTTCGCTCTTCCCCATGTATCCGTTGATCGCCATCTGGGGAGGTACACGCAAAGAATACGGGGCGATGAAGCTGACGCTTTATCTGCTTGCAGGAAGCGCCCTCATTTTGCCCGCAATAATCTTTCTCTGGGTGCAGGGCGGAGCACATACGTTCGATCTTTTCGAGCTTCAGAGAATCGGTTTTAGTGTGTTCGATCAGAAATTGGCTTTCGTGATGCTCTATCTCGGGTTCGGGATCCTTGCCGCTGTCTGGCCGTTCCATACATGGTCGCCGGTTGGCCACGTCGCTGCCCCTACTGCCGTGAGTATGATTCACGCCGGTGTTCTGATGAAGCTGGGCGCCTACGGAATTTTGCGGATTGCAATGACGCTGTGCCCTGCGGGTTTGGAGTACTGGTCGCATTTGATGGCGCTTCTGGCCTGCATAGGGATTGTTTACGGGGCCCTCGTCGGGCTTGCTCAAACCGATTTGAAATATGTGATCGGCTACTCCAGCGTATCGCACATGGGAGTCGTCGGGCTGGGACTTGCGACCATGTCCGTAAACGGCATCAATGGGGCGGTTTTCCAGATGTTTGCGCACGGCGTCATGACGGCCCTCTTCTTTTCTTCGGTCGGCTACATATATGACCGCACGCACACGAAGATCATCCCGGAACTGGGAGGATTGTCCAAGACAATGCCGATTGCCTCCGCCTTTTTCATTATCGCCGCTCTGGCGGGTATCGGGGTGCCGCTGATGGCGAGCTTCTGGGCGGAACTGCTCGTTTTCATTGCCGCTGTAAAGGCTTTCCCGATCGGTGGTATCGCTGCCCTTGTGGGACTCATAATCAGCGCGCTTTTCATGCTCCGGGTCGTGCAGAGGACTTTCTACGGGGATAAGAACCCGAAGTGGGAGCACATTCCCGATGTGCCGGGGTTTCTTGCCGTACCGCGAATGATATTGGTGAGCATCATTCTCTTCTTCGGGATGTTTCCCAAGATTATGCTCGATGTTATTCAGAGCACGGTTATTCCGTTTGTACAACGGTTCTAGAGGCGAGGTAAACGGAACGAGATGACGGATTTCATTCTTTTTCTTCCTGAGTTGTTTTTCATCCTTGGCGCTCTTGTCTTTTTCATTTTCTCATTGAGAAAGACGGCCGATCCGATCGCCTATCACAGGTGGGCGGTCGTTATCGCCGCTGCCGGGCTGCTGGTCACTGTTGCCTCATCGCGCCAGGAAGGAATGCTCTTTTTTGACTGTTACCGGGTGGACTTATACAGTCAGGTGTTCAAAGTCCTGCTTGCTCTTGGCACGATATGGGTCATTTTCTCATCCGGTGAACTCAAGGGCATCGACCCAAGGCAGCACGCGGAGTACTACTTTCTGATCTTCGTCTGCACGCTGGCCATGATGATGCTGGTCAGCTCGGTTGAACTCCTTACGATCTACGTCTCGATGGAGCTTTCATCTTACTCGCTCTACCTGCTCGTTCCGATGAGGCGAAATGCAGACGAGTACGTTGAAACGGGAATAAAGTATTTTATGGTCGGCGTTACGGCTTCGGGCCTGATGGTTTTTGGCATCAGCCTGCTGTTTGGGGTGGCCCATACCACTTACGTGCCCCAACTGCTCAAGACGTTGCCGGAAATCATCAGCCAGCCGGCAGCTATAGTCGGGCTGTTGCTTACCCTTTCGGGGTTTTTCTTCAAGCTGGCTCTTTTCCCTTTTCACATTTGGGCGCCCGACGTTTATCAGGGTTCTGCGAACCAGGTGACCACATACATCGCAACAGCATCCAAAATGGCCGCTGCGGCGATGATTATCCGGTTCACCGGCCTTGCTGCCGGAGGCACGCCTGGACTGATTAAGCTGCTGATAGTGCTCTCTATCGCCTCGATGACCTTCGGGAACCTGGTGGCGTTGATTCAAAAGGACATCAAGAGGCTTTTGGCGTACTCGAGCATCGCACACGCCGGCTATATGCTGATCGGGATACTCTCATTCACCGAGCGCGGTTTCGCCAGCGCGATATACTATGCGATAGCTTACCTTGTAATGAACTACTCGGTATTTATGGTCATCATGAAGCTCGCAAATGATGGACATAACCTTCAGATAAAGGAACTTGCGGGTCTCCACAAACGATCTCCGCTGCTTGCAATGACGCTCATGCTGGGCTTGTTCGGACTCGCCGGCATTCCTCCCACAGCGGGCTTTATGGGGAAATTCTTCGTCTTCGCCGCAGCCCTGGAGAAGGGCTACCTGTTCCTGGTAATTATCGGCATGATAAACGCGACCATCTCACTCTACTACTATTTGATCGTCATAAAGGCGGCTTATCTGCTAAAACCCATCAACGAGCTGCCCCCTGTGCCGGTTGATTTTTGGACGCGCTGCATGAGCTACGTGCTGGTCGGCATGACGATTTACCTGGGCGTTTTCCCGGACAAGTTCGTGTCTTTGACTGAAGCGGCGGCAAAAACGTTGTTTTAGTTTTTAGTAATCCTGTTAATCCTGTCTAAGGCTTTGTCTTTTTTGGTTGCGGCTCTGCTGCTCCAAGTAGTTTCGAGTCTACTTCGCGCCCTTCGTGACCGGCCTCCCGGTTGTATCATCTTGTGGTATTACAGGCTCCGTGGGCCTGTCTTCAGCCTGGATGGTCGTGGCTCCTTCCTTGAACAGCGCCGAACTGAGTCTTTCCTTTTTGGAATCGAAGAGCCGGTAGTTGTTCCTGCGCACCTCTCTTGCTTCCGCAGCGAAATATTCCAGTATGTGCAGTTCCTCTTTTTCGAGAACGCCGGACCGTTGCCTGCGGTCGGCATCGGAGAGCAGGGCCAGGAGTCCAAAACTATAAAGAGAAAGCGAAGTGATCCGGCGAAGGAGAAATTCCCTGTTTGCCGTCTGACCCTTGGCGATGCTTTTGCCGTAAAGCAGCGCTCCGCTCAGTAGAAGGACCCGGATGGCTTTGGCGCATTTTTTCGCCTCGCCCAGCGCCTTGCGCATTGTCCGGTTCTCGAAGGCGATAGGCCACTTTTGCCTTGTTGTCAGAAGTTTTATCAGATCGAGTATAAGAGCAAAGGGCGAGCGGCCCGATTGTTTGAACTCTTTCAGGAGACGGCGCATGCCCAGGAGGGCAGGGTAAATCGAGTGCACCTCGGTGGTGCCCTCGAAAACGGTCGTTACCCTGGAGTCACGCATTCGCTTTTCATAGGGCAGGGTTTTAAGATATCCAGCCCCGCCGGCAACCTGGAGTGCATCGTAGACGGCGTCCCATGCCCGCGTGGTACCGAAGAGTTTGCAGTGAGAAGTCTCGATGGCTGCCGGGCAGAGCGGCTGGTTGTGGAGGATACCGGCAACCAGATGATCCATTGCTGAACAGACAGCCGCAGCCACCCTGGCGCGCGCGATCTTTTCCTGGATCAATTGAAAGCTGCTGATCGGCACCTGAAACTGAATCCTTGACGAAGCCCGCTCCAGCATGTCCCTTGTCGAGACGTTCATAACGGAGGTCGAAGTGACGCCAAGGCCCAACCTGCCGTAATTGAGCACCGACATGGCTATTTTGAAGCCGTCGCCGGGTTTGCCGATGAGGTTCTCCTTTGGCACGCGCACGTTTTTGAACTGGATGGGGGCGGTAGAGCTCACTTTGAGGCCCATTTTCGGCATCTCTTTCCCGACCCGCACGCCCTCCCACCCGGTCTCGACAATGAAAGCCCCCATGAACCCGGGCCGTTTGGGATCGAGTTGAGCGAAAACGGTCAGGCCGCCGGCATAATTGGCGTTCGTAATGTAGGTTTTCTGACCGTTAAGCAGGTAATAACCGCTTTCCGGGTCCTCCAGGGCGATCGTTTCGATGTGCTGGGCATCCGATCCGATGCGCGGTTCGGTCAGAGCATAGGCAAATATCATTTCTCCGGTTGCCGCCCTGGTCAAATATTTACGTTTCTGTTCCTCGGTCCCCAAAAGCTGGATTGCTTTTATTCCGATGGAGAGGTGGGCGAGAAAGGTGAAGGCAACGGCGACGTCGAGCCGGGAAATTTCGTCGACCACTTTAAAATATTCACTAAGATTCAGACCCTGGCCTCCATACTGCTCTTCGATGCTTAGACCGAAAAAACCTCCCCGGCCCATTTCCTGCCTAAGTTCGGCGGGCAAAGTGCCCTCGGCTTCGAGCTTACCGGGCGGGTAATCTTTCAAAAGGTCACGGTACCGCTTGATAATAGCGGCTACCCTGGTCTCATCGACCGGTGGAAGATCGATTCGCAAAAGATCGAGATCGAACTCGCCCCTGTAAATTTTCTCCATCAGCATGGTGTCACCCTCCGGTAAGGAAAAAGGCGAAATAAGGAAATAAATAGGGCCGGCAAAACTCACTTCCGCTAACCAGTCAATCTACTGTTATCATGAAGAACGGGATGTCAAGATAGGCAATGAGGAATTAGGAATTATGGAAAACGTTCCTTTTCGCGATAATCGCCATGGCGGCTCGGGCCGATGCTTTCCTTCACCCGCCTTCGATCTTCCTTCGTGGGCGAGTGTGAATTGAAAGATTCGTATAGCCGGGGCGGCTCGCCCTTTGTATTGGCTTTTTAACTCACTTCGTTTCTTCGCGTCCTTCGTGGTGAAACAAAGGCACTTAAGTTGCCCAGCGCCGGGCCGATACTTTCCTTCACCCGCCTTCGATCTTCCTTCGTGGGCGAGTGTGAATTAAAAGATTCGTATAGCTGGGGCGGCTCGCCCTTTGTATTGGCTTTTTAACTCGCTTCGTTTCTTCGCGTCCTTCGTGGTGAAACAAAGGCACTTGAGCCAAAGGACACCTGGAAACCAGGGAAGGCAATCAGGAATTACGAATGAGGAATTAGGAATTTGGAGTCTGGAAACCGCATCGTCAAGTTGCCCGGCGCCGGGCCGATGCTTTCCTTCACCCCGCCTTCGATCTTCCTTCGTGGGCGAGTGTGAATTAAAAGATTCGTATAGCCGGGGCGGCTCGCCCTTTGTATTGGCTTTTTAACTCGCTTCGTTTCTTCGCGTCCTTCGTGGTGAAACAAAGGCAAGCTATTCGCTTTTAACCGATCGCTTCTCTTCCGGGACAACGAAATGAAGGGTCCCTTTGGGATTGGTAACGTTATGGACCTTTCCCTCAAGGAATTGCACAGATTCAAAATCAAAGGACCAGCGATTCCCATGGATTGCGGTGGGTGTTCCCTGCGCGGCGAGTACTTCATCGGGCGTCGAACCGATAGTAAAAACGTTTACCGGTAGCCCGGCGCCGGATGGAGCGGAAGGGAGGACGCGCATTTTGAGGGTGCCAAAGTAGTTGTCGTATTCGGAAACCAGCCCGTTTTTGAATACAAGTTCGGCAAATCCGTAAAACCACCTGTTCCCGTCGACACGCGTGGGAGTGCCCTGGACGAGCAGGACCTCCTGCTGATTGGATCCAATGGTGATGTGATCGGGCGGGGTGTAGTCGTTGGAGTCCCCGGGCTGCATCCGCACCCGCAAAGACCCGTCGAAATTATTGAACCGTACGACTCTTCCGTTTCTGAACTGTACTTCAGATAGACCGTAAATCCAGGTTTGGCCCTGGATGCGTGATGGGGTCCCCTGGATGGCCTGCACTTCGGAAGTGGTAGATCCCAGGGTAAAGAAAAGGCCGTGGACAGGGGGCTGAACCAGACTAACGCCCTGGTCGGCGGTCGGCGGCGGTAGGTCGGATAAAAGCTTCTGCCCATTTGTCACCGGGGACCGAAGTCCGGCTGAAGGTGGAACGGGTGCTTCCACCGGCCCTTCGAGGTTTGTTCCTTCGGGCTGCGAGGAGCCTTCAGAGATTGATGGGCCGCCAATTTTCGTATTCACGACGGCGTCCGGGGAAACCGAAGGATGCCGCGTAAAGAAGAAAGCCGCCAACGCCAGGAGGAGCAGGGCAGGCAGGATGACCTTCCGCCGGGAAGGAACTTGGAAATTGATTTTACGCCGGAGCGCGTCAGCATTTGTCTTGCCCCCCTGCGCGCTATGAGAAGGGCCGGTCTCCGGGCGTGCCCCTCCCCCGGGATATCGCGAGGAAGATGGACTGTTTTTCCAACTCCGGGCGATGCGCTTGTATGCTTCGTCGATCTCCCGGAACTTCTTCTCGGCAAGAGCCCGAGTCTCGTAGGGTTTTGAATGGTGGCGGTCCGGGTGCCATTTCTTGACAAGTGTCCGATAAGCCTGTCTCACTTCGGACGGCTTCGATCCCGGTTCCAGCCCGAGTACTCTGAAATCGGCTTCTGATACTACTTCTGGAGCCATGATTCCTAAGTTTTGAGTTGTAGTTTGACCGGAACGAACGACCAATTTCCGGATGTACTCCCCCTATATATCACTTGAACGGCAAAAAGTGAGTGGCAAAAAGTTTTCTCCGCGATCTCGGCCTCCCCGCTCCTACCAAAATGTCGCGTCTTTTCATGGTTTCCGGGTGGCCCTCAGGGACATGAGATGCTGTGGTGGATCTTTAGAAGACAAGGGGCTGCCGGCGCCTGCGGCAGCGCGTACTGTTTGGCGCAACGATGTCGTCAAGTTGGCCAGCGCCGGGCCGGAGGCAATCAGTCCTCAGTCCTCAGTCCTCAGTCCTCAGTCCCCACTCCTCGAGGTGGTGGAGCTTTCACTCGATCGCGACACAGCCTCGAATGCGGGGGGACGTACGAAAATTGCTGTCCTATGTTCGGCAGAGGAACTATAATCATGTGATTCGCTCTTTCGCGCCGTATTGACCGGCTATGATATGCGGAAACATTTAAGCGCCCGATCCAAGGGACCGATATTAACAAAGAGGCGGTAAACCGTATGCTCATTCTGACCAGAAAAACAGGTGAGACGATTCTGATCGGTGACGATATCGAAGTCACGATAACCTCGATCGATCAGAACAAGGTGAGGGTAGGAATTAAAAGCCCTGCACACATTCCCATCTACAGGGAAGAGATTTACAGGAAAATCCAGAAGGAAAACAGGGCTGCGGCGCTTATTGGCAAGGATGAATTCGAAAGTCTGCTCGACATTTACGCCATTGACCGGCAGGGGGGCCCTGGGGCCGACAATGATTCCGGAAAATCTTCATAGAGGAGTTTTCATGCAGGTTGAGACGACCCGATTCGGAACGATAGACATAAAGGAAAGTGAGCTGATCACATTTCCTTGGGGAATTCCGGGTTTTGAGAATCTAAAGAGCTTTGTCCTGCTTGAATATAAAAATGGCCCGTTTCAGTGGCTTCAGTCTGCGGAAGAACCGTCCGTGGCTTTCGTGGTTTGCGCCCCTGACTTCCTCGATCTGGTATACTCCGCGCCTGATGCGAAAAAAAAGCTGATCAAGCTTGAACGCGATGAAGATCTGGTTATCCTCAACATTGTCTCCTTTAACCGGGAGAGAGGAGGCATCAGATTTCATGTAAAAAGTCCCCTGTTGTTCAATGTTTCAGCCAGGATCGGCTATCAATGGACAATGGAGGCCGATGAACTCAAAAGCCATCTCGTCATGCCTACCGCACCGCTTCAGACCGGGGCAGGCGCTTGAATGAGAGCGGTTGCCGATCCGAGAATAAAGGAATTAAGGTAGTTGAAAAATGAGAAGAAAAATTACTTTTCCCGGGGTTGAACCGGGGCAAAGTTTCCATAATCGATCGAGGACAAGGTGCATTCCAACGCCAAACGGGGCCGGTTACGCAAAAACCGGCGTACCCGGCGGCTTCTCGGTTGCAAGCTACAACATCCACAAGTATGTCGGAATCGACGGCGTATTCGACCCGGAGCGCGTCGCAAAAGTCATAAAAGAGTTAAAGGCCGAGATAGTGGGTTTGCAGGAAATCGACTCGCTGTTTTCCAGGGAGGAAAACGGGGCCGGTCTGATATCTGAAAAGGCTGGCATGGAGTTGGTGCTGGGCCTGACAAAGCGAAATCGCAACGGTCATTTCGGCAACGCGCTGCTGACTTCATACCCGGTGAAAGATGTAAGGCGTATAGACTTGAGCGTCTTCGGCAGGCAGCCCAGGGGCGCGCTTGACGTGGACTTGCTCATCAAGGGCGAGACCGTCCGGGTGATAGTGGCCCATCTTGGACTGGGGCTCAGGGAACGCCGCAAGCAGATCAGGCGCCTGCTCGATATCTTTTGCTCAACGCGGGACAGGATGGAAATAATGCTGGGTGATTTCAACGAATGGGTCCCGCTGGGAAACCCTCTGTGTTACGTTCACGACGTTTTTGGGAAATCGCCGCCCTTGCGCACCTTCCCGTCCTTCATGCCCGTTTTGCCGCTCGACAGGATCTGGGTGCGGCCGATGGAATCTCTGGTGTGCATGTCGAGACACATAACGCCGCTGAGTCGAAAGGCATCCGACCATTTGCCCGTCAAGGCAGTTGTAATCCCGGAGAACGGGAGACGGAAGACCGAGGATGGAAGGCGGAAGGCGGAAGACGGAAGCGGCCTGGTGGTAAACGGCGATTTGTTATGAAAGGAAGCCGGAAGCGGGGAGCAGGAAGCTAAAGGACGCGAAAAGCTGTAAAGAAATCAGGGGGACAACGGTGAGATCGTTTCTCACTGTACCTTTTCTGCAACAACAAGCCGCAAGGCGCCCAGGAAGAAGTTCCTGTGCACCGTGACATTCAGCGCAAATGTTCCCGGAAATCGATTTATCCCTCCCATCCGGGTAAAACGGACGAAATTGTTGAAGTGATCCGCGCCGGCCATCCTTTCCACAAGTCCCAAAAGCGCCAGGCCAAGGGCTGACTTGGAGTTATCCGGGGCGGCGTAGTCGAAGACGATCAGTTTTCCGCCCGGCGGAAGGACCCTCAACATCTCACGGATGGTTCCCATTCTTGTCTCGAGCGCCATTTCATGTAGAGCCAGACTGATAGCCACACAGTCGAAAGAGCCGGAAGCGAAGGGCAGCGCCTCGGCATTTCCAAGGACGTACGCAGCGGCGGGTGGGCTTTTGCCGCGAGCTACATCGAGCATTGCGGGCGAGATATCTATTCCGGTGACATCGATCCCCGCCTTTGCCATTATTATTGCCTGTGCCCCGGTCCCGCACGCCACATCGAGAACACGGCGGCACTTTTGAGCCCGGGCGCTCCTCGCGGCGCACTTTCGCGCCTGTCTTAGAAAAAGGCCGGTTAAGATGTCATAAAATGGCGCGACCAAACTATAGAAATCGACCTTTTGACCTCGAAGCGCGAGGCGTGAAGCGTCTACGGGAGGGGCATTACGCATGTTTTTATCCTTGTGAAGGGGAGTCAGCTAACGAAGATAAGCACTGTTCATACCACTTCGCTTACGAAGACAGCGGGAGTCCAAAATATCGTTAAGAAAACAAGAAAATGACTGATTGTAGTACGAAGAGCAGGTCACGAAGGACGCGAAGAAGACACGAAAGTTCATGAAGGCAACGAGGGTTACGACTTATCTTGAAAACGCAAATCGGTATCAGGGAATTTCTTGCCGCAAAGCTCTTTCCATAAATCTCAACAAAATATACTATTGGCGAACTGCTTTCCTTATTCGTTCCGTTGTCGAACGGTGAACATTTTTGTTCGCGCCTTCGCGTCGCGTGAGAAATTTTAAAAACAGGACCCGGTTTTACGATGCTCTATTCCCGAACCTTTCTTGCCATGGCTGCAGCCAATCTTATGTGCCTGTCCAGCTACGGCACTTTCTTTCTTTTCCCGCTCTTCGTCTCGGCCCATGGGGGTGACCAGGTCGACATAGGCATCGTCATGGGGGCTTTCGGGTTGGCTTCGGTTCTTTGCCGCCCATGGATTTCCGAGATGATAGACAGGATGGGAAGAAAGAAAAGCTATGCGGCAGGCTCGGTGATAATGACGCTTGCGCCGCTTTCATACCTCTTTTTTAGAGGCCCGCTCGACGGTTTCTACCTTCCTCTTATCCTGGCGCGGGTGATTCACGGGATTGGGTTCGCGATTTGCATTACGGCCGCATTCACCTACATCGCCGACATCATCCCGCATGAACGCCTGAATGGGGGACTCGGAATGTTTGGGATATCAGGGCTGGCAGGGACCGCCCTGGGTCCGTTTATAGCGGAGATCGTCATAAACCGCGCCGGATTCGATGTTCTTTTCATTGTCGCTGCCGCGCTGGCCGGAGCAGGCCTGATAGTCCAGTATCCCCTCAAGGAGACCTACACTCACGCCGCCAGGCCGGCTGAGTCTTCCTTTTTCCTGGTCCTCCAGAAGAGGCGGGTGTTTCTGGTGGTCCTGGCAGCCGTGCTCTTCGGGTTCGGGCTGGCCGCCATAAACGGGTTCGTATCGCCGTACGCGAGTCAAAAGCGGATTGCATTGATATCGCTCTATTACATTGCATACTCCTCGGCCGCAATTCTTGTCAGGGTTTTCGGGGGCGGTTTGATCAACCGGCTGAGCGAGGACAAGATCATACCACCTGCGCTTGCCCTCGTAGGCGGAGGGCTTCTGTTGCTGGTGTTCCTGAAAGGAAGAGGGCTGCTTTTTCTTTCGGGATTTATGACAGGATGCGGTCACGGGCTGCTCTATCCCGCGCTGAACGCCCATGCCATCAAAGGGGAGCCCCAGGACGTCAGGGGCAAGATAACCGGGGCTTACACGGGAAGCATAGACGCAGGAACGTTTGCCGGATCGGTGCTGCTTGGCTACGTAGGCGAGGCCGCGGGGTTCCAGGCGCTGTTCCTGGCTGCCGGCCTGGCGGTCCTGTGCGCAATATTCGTCTTTCGGGGCGAAACCTCGATTCGGTCAAGCAAACAGTGGGCGATGTCCACTCTGCGTCTCTCTTACGAAAAGTTCTCACGCGGAAACACGGAGGCGCGGAGGAAATGAGCCGTAAGATGTGCCACAGAGGCACACAGGGCGCGGAGAAAAGCGACTCGACAAAATAAAAAGACATCATGGGGTAAAGGTTCAGGTTTTAGGCAGTTAGCCACCCCTTCACTCATCACCGATCACTCTGCACCCGCCAGGCGTCACCCTTCCCCCGTCGATTTTCCCGGTCAATCTGGCTCTAAAAAACTAGCTGTTTGAGTCGCATTAGTTGAGGATTTCGGCGGGCCAATTCTCAACGCAGAGGAGAGAAACGTTGAAATTTGGCTGAATGAGTTCGTGCTCTCGCTCCGGGTCCGCTAATCGCGATCCCGCCTCCCTCTATTTTGTGGACATGGACCACGGGATAGGCAGCTCGCTTAGTCTCGGTGAGGCCAAGGGATCGCGGCTCTATTGCGGAGAACACCTTTTCGGATTTTTGTGGTGAATCTGACAATTAAACGTTTTTCCTCTTCATCCATGGTTATAGTAACTTTAGCAGAACGCGAGACTTTTGAATTTTTGAACGTCGCATTTTGGCTATTGCAAGCAAGCAATAATGCTGCTTGAGCCGAAGGTGATTTTTATTCACCGGAAAGAGGCCAAAATGCTGCGCCTTAAAGCATCCCTCCAAATCTTCGTTGTTGAAGATGACGAAGACGATATCCTCATACTTTGCGAAACGTGCAAAGACGTTGGACTTCTGAATGTTCACTGCTTCCATAATATTAAGGATTTAGTTCGCTACGCTCATAGTAATGGAACAACCGCTGAAGTGATATTGCTCGACGTAGGGCGAGTCGCCTTTGAAGGGCCTGAGATGTTCGAAACAATGGCATCAGACGATCTCCTGCGGACGGTGCCTATAATATTCGTGAGCGGATCAGAACCTTTTAAGGAAGTCCTGAACAAACAATATCCACACCTGAAAATAGATAAATTTCTTACAAAACCCATCACCATTGAAGGACTTTCAATGATGTTACATCCGTTCACTCACCTCTTTGAAAATTGACCACGGTGCCTTAAGGCCCGTAGCTACGACGGTTTCGAACCGCCTGGCAGGGTATTTCTGGGTTGTCCTTTTCTCGCAAGCTCAACAAACCCTTATAAAATGGACCGTTTCATCGTCAGAGGGCGGTCCATTTTTTGTCCCCTCAGGATACAGTGTCTGTGTAGAAGTCCGGCAATCCAGGGGCCTCCAAAAACGGAATCAAAACGCCTCCGGTTTCTTTCAGAAACTGCTTCTCATTTCCATAATGCATGATATAGGTTCTTAGTTTCAGTATACTCTCAGGGTTTTTCCGAACCAAACCATCTCACCGGATAAGAGGTAACAGCATTCTTAAGACAAGTTAGCCATAGGGAGAGCCAATACCAGCAACGAGATAGCTCTCTCTGTTAAAATAGGGGAAATCGCATGTTGTGGGATCGAACAAACCGTCCGCTATGGCTCCGCTGCACAGTAGGCGTTCTTGCCGCTGTCCTCGCCGCTGCTATTCGGTGGCAGTTTCTGGGAGTTCTTGAGCTCCGCGCCACCTTCCTGACCTTCTACCCCGCCGTGGCGGTTGCGGCGCTATATGGGGGAATGGGCGCAGGGTTGGTGGCCACAATAGTCTCAGCAGCCCTTGCCGACTATTTCTGGATGGAGCCGGTTGGCCAATTCGGCATTGCGAATTCCGCCGACCTGATAAGCATGGTCGTTTTTCTCGCCAGTGGCACCCTGATTTCTTATCTAGCCGAAGCGGCATATCGCGCCCAGGCACGGGCACACAAAGCGGAGGAACAGTCAAGGCTTGCCGCCGAGCGTGAAAAAGCTGAGGTATTGTTGCAACGCCAGGCCGAACTGCTGCATCTATCCTATGATGCCATTATCGTTTGGCAGTTCGGAGGCCCCATCGAGACCTGGAACAAGGGAGCGGAAGAGCTTTACGGTTACTCGCAAAAAGAAGCTGTCGGCCAGGTCACCCACGATTTGCTGAAAACCATCCACTCCGAGCCGAGGATTCAAATCGAGGCCAAGCTGCAGGAGCGGAAATTCTGGGAAGGGGAACTCAAACACCGTACCAGTGACGGGCGGGAAGTCATCGTTTCGGCCCGCCTTCAGCTTGTCCGCGGTGCAGACGGCGTGGAACGAGTTCTGGAGACAAACCGCGACATAACGGACCGCATGCAGGCAGAGCAGGAGATTTACCGGCAGCGTGAGTGGTTGCGGGTCACGCTCACCAGCATCGGCGACGCGGTGATCGCAACAGATGCATCCGGCTTGGTCACCTTTATTAATCCCGTTGCTGAGACCCTAACCGCCCGGCAATCTGAAGAAGCAGTGGGTCTTCCGGTCCAGAAAGTCTTCCGAATTATCAACGAACAGACTCGCGAACCGGCCGTTGACATTGTAGGGCAGGTACTGCGTGAGGGAAGCATCGTTGCTCTTGCCAATCACACGGCCCTGGTAGCCCCTGACGGGCGTGAAATCTCGATTGAGGACAGTGCCGCACCGATTAAGGACAGCGATGGCAACATTTCTGGCGCCGTATTGGTATTTCATGACGTGACCGAAAGGCGGCGAGCACAAAAGGCTCTGCGGGAAAGTGAGGAGCGGTTGCGTCTATTTATCGAACACGCACCTGCATCCCTGGCCATGTTTGATCGCGAAATGCAGTATCTGAGCGTCAGCCGCCGGTGGCAAAGCGACTACAACCTTGGTGATCGTGATCTAAGGGGGCTGTCACACTACGATGTATTTCCTGAGATTTCCGACGAATGGAAGGAAGTCCATCGCCGGGGGCTCGCAGGTGAGGTGGTGCGTGCCGATGCCGACCGGTTCGACCGGCCGGACGGCTCAGTGCAATGGCTCCGGTGGGAAGTCAGACCGTGGCATGATGCTGCGGGAGATGTTGCAGGCATTGTGATTTTCAGCGAGGACATCACCCAGCGTAAGCAGGCAGAGGAAGCCTTGCGCGGGAGCGAGGAGCGCTTTCGCGTAATGGCTGACTCCATTCCACAGCTTGCGTGGATTGCTCAAGCTGACGGATATATCTACTGGTACAACCAACGCTGGTTCGAATATACCGGAACAACCGCCGAACAGATGCAAGGCTGGGGTTGGCAAAGCGTGCACAATTCTGAAACTCTGCCGGGTGTTCTGGAGCGATGGAAAAACTCTATCGCTACCGGCAAGCCATTCGACATGGTCTTTCCATTGCGAGGCGCTGACGGTAGCTTCCGCGAGTTTCTGACCCGCGTTATGCCGGTGAAAAATGCGCATGGCGATGTCATTCAATGGTGTGGAACCAACACCGACATTACCGAGCACAAGCAGATGGAAGACGAGCTTCGTAAAGCACGCGATGAGCTGGAATTGCGCGTTGAGGACCGTACTGCAGAGCTTAAAAAGTATATGGCAAAACTTGAGCAAAGCAATCAGGCGCTCCAGGATTTCGCCTCCATCGCCTCACATGATCTTCAGGAGCCTTTGCGGAAGGTGAAAGCCTTTGGCGATATGCTCAAACAGAAGTGCGGCGGTTCCCTGGATGATCACGGGCAAGACTACCTGGAGCGGATACTCAACGCTAATCAGCGCATGCAATCCCTGCTGACGGGACTTCTCGATTACTCACGGGTTACGACTAAGGCAGAACCACTCAAGGAGGTTGATCTTTCCGATCTCATAAGCCAAGTCCTTTCCGACCTCGAAGTTAGAATCGTAAAGACAGGCGGCGAAGTAAATGTTGGGAACCTTCCAGTCATTTCAGCCGACCCCACACAGATGCGGCAGTTATTCCAAAACCTCATCGGGAATTCGCTCAAATTCCACAAACCGGGCGAGAAGCCAACGGTCCAGGTACGTTCCGTACCCACTACTGGTTCAGGATGTCAGATCATTGTTGAGGATAACGGTATCGGTTTCGATGAACAGTATCTCGACAAGATTTTCGCCCCGTTTCAAAGGCTTCACGGCAGAAGCAGCCAGTATGAAGGAACGGGCATGGGCCTTGCCATCTGCAAAAAGATTGTTGAGTGGCACGGCGGAAGCATCACAGCAACGAGCGCTCCTGGTATAGAGGGACAAGCTTCATTGTCCGGTTACCGCTGAGACAAGCAATGTGAGGTTGTGCCGACATCCGTTGACGACCACTTTGAGGATTATTCAGGCTCGTAGGAGCAAGATATGAAGATCGGAAAGAGGGTCATTCTCGCCGCATTAATGCCGGTGTTCATGGTGTTCTTAGCAGGATGCAGCCGGAAGGCGCCGGAGCCTGTTGATAAGATTAGATTAGGTGTGGAAACCAGCGTCCTTTCGTCGCCGGTTTGGATAGCCCAAAATAAGGGTTATTTCCAAACCGAAGCTATTGACGTGGAAATAAAAGACTTTGGTTCCGGCAAAACTGCCCTCAGAACGATGTTGAATGAAGGCGATTTGGATATCGTTACTGTGGCGCAGACACCAGTCATGTTTACTAGCTTTAACAGAAATGATTACACTATTGTTGCTGGAATGACCTATTCTGATAAAGATATTAAGGTAGTTGGACGCAAGGATCAAGGGATAGCAAATGTATTAGACTTGAAGGGCAAGACTGTTGGAGTTACTAAAGGTTCAACAGGACATTCCTTCTTAAGCGTGTTTTTAAGTGATAATGGCTTGGCGATTTCTGATGTTGAAATTGTCGATATGGAAGCTACAGAGCTGGCGCGAGCGCTGGCAGAAGGAAAGATAAATGCAGCCTCAACTTGGGAGCCTCACATCTTGGACGCTAGAGAGCTACTGAGGGAAAGAGCTATACTATTTGAAAGTGAAGATATTTTCCGGGAAGATTGGTATCTTGTCGCACGCAAAGATTTTATAAAAACGCATCCTCGCGCAATAGAAAGATTATTAAGAGCAATTGAAAGAAGTGAAGAATTCATTGGGAAGAATAGAGAAGGATCTATAGATATTGTTGCCGGACGGCTTAAGACTGATAGACAACTTACAGATAAATGTTGGGATGACTTTGAATTTAAGTTAGTGCTCGACCAGTCTACTATAATAAATTTGGAAGATAGCGCCAGATGGGCAATAAGTAACAGACTGACAGATGTGGAGAAGGTGCCAAATTACCTTGATTTCATCTACATCGACGCTCTGAAGGCGGTCAAAGCCGCAGCACTGACGATACCAGGTAAATAGGAACGGCTATGAAAATCAGTACAAGACTGAAGATTGCTGCATTGGTGCCAACCATGATGGCGGCCGTTATCGGTTCCGCATTACTCTTCTCATATAGCAGTGTGAGAAAAGCTCAGGCAAACATCAAAACAGCCGGAAACATCGTGAGCGACACGAATGAGCTTAGCAGCCTGACTACCGAGTACATTCTCTATCGCGAGGACAGGCCGAAGCAACAGTTCATGGAGGTACATGATTCAATCATGCGTCTCACCGCCATCCGGTTTCGGAACCCGGAGCAGCAGCAGCTTCTTGATACAATTGTCGGTAACTCGGAATCAATGAAAGGCTTATTTCAAAAACTCGTCTCGAATCACGATCTCTCATCTCCGGATAAAAGCGATGTGCCTCTTAGGGAAGCGGAGCAACGGCTGGCGGGTCAACTTATATTAAGGTTGAGGCAAGTTGCTGCGGACGCAGCACGTCTCCAAATGCTGACTCAGGATGAAATATCAGCAACCCAAACGAGGACGAATGGCATCATAGTTTTTGTTATTGTCATATCTGCACTTCCCCTCACCTTCGTACTGTCCCGAACGAGAAGAAACATCACCTCATCCCTGGCAACTTTTCGCAGAGGAACTGAAGTCATTGCTTCCGGCAATCTGACCCACCGCATCGGTATAGAAGAACGTGATGAAATCGGGGAACTCTCTCGCGCTTTTGATCTTATGACGGAGCAGCTTGGAGATATCACGGTTTCAAGGGACGAGCTGAGCAGGGAGGTAGATGAGCGCAAGCGGGCGGAGGAGGCACTGCGTGAAAGTGAGGAACGGCTGCGTCTCTTCATCGAGCACGCGCCCGCATCACTGGCAATGTTTGATCACTCAATGCGCTATCTCAGTGCCAGCAGCCGATGGCTTACTGACTACAATCTTGGACAAACCGATCTTATCGGACTTTCGCACTACGAGGTCTTTCCTGAAATTCCAGAGTACTGGAAGGAAGTACATCGACGTGGGCTTGCGGGTGAAGTGGTGCGTGCCGATGCGGATCGGTTCGACCGAACCGATGGGTCGGTTCAGTGGCTTCGCTGGGAGGTGCGACCTTGGCATGACGCTGCAGGTGATGTAGGCGGCATTGTGATCTTTAGCGAGGACATCACTGAACGCAAACGGGCAGAAGATGCCTTGCATGACAAGGAAGCCACTCTTAGTGGAATCCTCGACGCAGCCAAGGAATCGATTTGGCTTTTCAGCCCCGACGGTTTTGTTATCACGGCCAACGAAACTGCTCTCGTGCTTTATGGCAAGTCGGTCAGTGAGGTTATCGGCAAACATTATACCGAAATCCTTCGCACTGAACTGGCACATTCGCGTCTGGAGCATTTGAGAGAAGCCGTAGAGTTGGAGCGGGCCGTCGAGTTCGAAGATCAGCGCAACGGGATTTACTTTCATCACAACCTTTATCCAGTTCTCGACGCCGAAGAACGAGTGACAAGTGTGGTATGCTTCAGCCGGGACATCACCGAGCGCAAAAGAATGGAGGATGAGCTTCGCAAATCACGCGATCAACTTGAATTGCGCGTACAGGAGCGTACCGCTGACCTTGAGAAAGTCAACCACGAATTGTTGATTGAAATCCAAGAGCGCAGACGGGCTGATGAGGCGGTGAGGGCGAGTGAACGCGAATTTCGCTTACTGGCCGATGCCATGCCTCAGATCGTTTGGATCACCCGGCCGGACGGCTGGAATATTTATTTTAATCAGCGATGGCTGGATTACACGGGACAAACATTGGAAGAGAGTTACGGACATGGATGGAACAAACCGTTCCATCCCGACGACCAGCAACGGGCGTGGGATGCATGGCAAAACGCGACAAAAAATGGCGCCGTCTATGATCTCGAATGCCGTCTGCGCCGTGCGGACGGTGTCTATGGATGGTGGCTGATCCGCGGCGTACCCGTGTTGGACGAACGTGGCACTGTTTTAAAATGGTTTGGTACATGTACTGACATTGATGAACGCAAACGGAACGCGGAAAAGGTCGAAGCGGAACGGCTGCGGTTCTATGAAGTTTTGGAGACATTACCGGTCTATGTTTGCCTTTTGACACCGGACTATCACGTTCCCTTTGCCAACCGGGTTTTCCGTGAACGCTTCGGCGAGTCCACGGGTCTTCGCTGCTTTGAACATTTGTTCGGGCGCAGTGAACCCTGCGAGGTTTGTGAAACCTACAAGGTTCTGAAAACCATGGCTCCTCATGAATGGGAGTGGACTGGCCCGGACAGCCGTAATTACAGTGTTTTCGACTTTCCATTCACGGACACTGACGGTTCCAGTCTCATTTTGGAAATGGGAATCGATATTACTGAACGCAAACAAGCGGAAGCGGAACTCACCGCCACAGTGGCAAGACTTGAGCTGGTGAATGCTGAGCTTCAGGAATTTGCTTTCGTGGCATCTCACGATCTCCAGGAGCCCCTGCGCAAGATACAGACCTTTTGCGACCTGGCCCAAAAAAGAGGCGCTCCCGTTTTGGACAGTACCAGCAAAGAGTACCTGGATCGGGTCGTCAATTCGGCCAGTCGTATGCGACTTCTGTTGCATGACTTGCTCGAATTCTCCAGGGTAGCTACGAGACCAGAACCATTTCAAAGAATAGACCTCGTCAAAATAGTGCTGGAGGCTGCGGATGTCTTCGAAGCATCGGTCAAAGAAACAGGTTGCCAAATCGAAGTTGAAAATATACCTGCCATTGAGGCTGATGAAAGCCAGATGTTACGGCTCTTCCAGAATCTGATTGGCAACGCGCTGAAATTCCGCGGCGGCGAGGCTCCTCGCATTAAGGTTTATGGCAAGTTGGACAGAAAGAGGATGTGTGAGATTTTTGTAAAAGACAACGGTATCGGATTTGACCCGCAGTTTGCCGAGCGTATTTTCAAGCCTTTCCAGAGACTGCATAATCGCAACGAATATGATGGGACCGGGATGGGGCTTGCCATATGCCGTAAAATTGTTGAGCGCCACGGTGGAAGCATCAGGGCTGAGAGCGTGCAGGGAAAAGGCTCGGCATTCATAATCAGACTGCCTGTAAAGCAAGACCGGTTGGAGGGCGTATAGTGGCTGAAGGGCCACAAAAGACAGTCTTGATGGCCGACGACGATACGGAAGACTGTTGGCTGGCAACTGAAGCCTTTGCAGAAAGTGGTGCAAAGGCTGCTTTCTCCTGCGTTTTGGATGGTATCGAACTCATGAACCATCTTAAAGAGCACTCCCGCTCTGAGGCAAAACGATTGCCTGATCTTATCCTGCTCGATCTGAACATGCCGCGAAAGAATGGCTGGCAAGCCCTCATCGAAATCAAAGCCGAATCCGCTCTTCAGCATATCCCAATTGTGATTTTAACTTCATCTCAAGAGCGAGCGGATGTAGACTCCACATTGAAAGCTGGAGCGAAGTCATTCATCACAAAACCGGCGACCTTCGATGAATGGGTCGAAATGATGAGATCTCTGGCCGACAGTTGGCTAAAGTAGTTGGATGAGGCAGGAGTCGGGCAGAAAGGCAAAACCAAAGCTTATATTGCTCTGCCGCTGTACGTCAACCGTCGAAGCAGCCGCCAACATAAGGTCAGCCGGGGTTCACACTCCTTGCCAACATGGCAAACCCTCTCGTGGGCCGGCAGCATAACGAATATGATTTTGATATTTTAATTTTGGGTTGCGGATCACCTTCTCCAGTGCGATGGTCCAACCCTTATTCGTCCAGACCGGGTAACCACAAATAGTAGAAGCCGTTTCTGAGAGGAGTAACGGAATCCCCCAGGCCTAGGTCAATCAGGCTTATTTTGGGCAAACCCTGCTTGCTCGTGGAAGAAGTGTTATAGAGATTATCGTTTGGGTATTCCGTGCGGCGATAAACCACGACTTTGGCGTCCTCCGGGAGCCCGGCGAGTTTTGCCGCCTCGTGGATCGCATCGTCCAGATACCCGATTCGATCCACGAGACCCAGGCTCAGTGCTTCTGGGGCTGTGAAGACACGCGCCGACGTGATAATCTCCCTTGCCTGGTCATTGAACTTGCGATGCTTCGTGGCGAGGGACATAAACCTTCCCGCCAGTTCATCGATAATATTCTGATCGATTTGCTCTTCCTCCCGAGTGGCCTTTCGGAAAGGGGACCCCATGTCTTTGTTCTTACCGGACTTGCTTGCGTCGACTTCCACACCGATTTTGTTCATCAAGCCCGAAACGTTGGGTCTCAGGAATACAACGCCGATCGAACCGGTGATAGTGGTCGGGTGAGCCAGTATAAAGTCCGCAGGCAAGGCCACGTAATATCCTCCGGAAGCCGCCACTCCCATCATGGCCGCAACGATCTTTGCCCCGCTGCATTTCTTGTACTCCATGATCTCATGATACAAAATATCGCTTGCGGTAGCCGAACCGCCGGGGGTGTCGATTTCTAAAACGACTACCCTTATTTCCTTGTCTTTTTCAGCCTTCTTTAGTTGAGATACAATCTCCTCGACCATGCTTGAATTACTGAGAAAACCTCTCGGAGAATCCGAGATGAATCCTTTGATTGAAAGGATCAAAATTTTCTCTTTCCCGGCGCCTTGTAGCGTGAATTCCTTTAAGGGTTCCGTCTCATCGGGGAATATGGTGATCTTCGGATGGATGCAACCACCGCAAAGCAGAAGAACCGCCAAAATGCAAACAGCGGGAAGGGTTCGAGTCAGGGAACATCTCAGGGTCATGGACGCCTCGCTGGCTTTTTGCTCCGACCGTCGGCGGAGCCTGGTTTTCCGATCTCCAGGATAATTCGAGCGATCCCGGCAAATCCGATCCCGCCCTTCCGTTTGGTTAACAAAGGCAGGTAGCGCATTTGCCCGATAAAAGCGAAATACTCAGGCACCCAGTCTACAGTATAAAACGTTAACGTCAACCCTGGTTTGTCCTTTTGGTCTTATTCAAAAGAACTTGCCAACTTCTTGACTTCAGAGAAGATTAATGAATGAAACGGAAACGGTAAGAATTTTGGCGCCTCATTTGTCAAGACGGAGGAGAGATACAGCAACTTTTGGACGGACGTTCTGATCACCCTGAAAAAGTGCCCCGAATTTAACGACCTCTCCAGGGAGTACCCGAATGTGGTAAAAACCATGGAAGAGGCCTAAGCCGATTACCTAAAGAAATACAGCGTGGTGGAAGTGCCGGATGACTACACGGTTGAGGGCCGGTTCAAGAAAAATATGCTTCGTAAAAAGGAGGGGAAATAAAATGAAGAGGATTCCCCTAACTCGGACAAGCCGGAACCAAAAAGATTCACTGAGCGGCAACTCGCGCAATCCGGAGTTTCGTTCGTGGACCACGGTTGATCTTGAAAAACAAAAAAATCCACCGCGGTCCTTCATGTTCCTGCGAGACACGGGGAAACCATGAAAAGGTGCGCCAATACCCCCTCTCCCGCACCGGGAGAGGGCCGGGGTGAAGGTGGCCGCGATGAACTGCCGAGGAAATAAATCCGGCAGACTAATAAAATCATCGGATTAAGTCTCCGAAGACGGACTTGACTTGACACATTGCATAAAAAAGGGTGGTCAGGTACCCTCTGGATTATCGCCAAACAATCCAAAAGAAAGGTACCCTTATGACCACCCGAAAAGCTCGTTAGAGGAAAGTTGAGTTTACTGGAACTGGCCGAATACCTCAACAACGTTTCGCAGGCCTGCAAGATTAACGGCGTTTCCAGCCGGCATTTCTACGACATCAGAAAAACATATGAAGAACATGGGATGGAAGGCCTGGCCGGAGGTATCTGACTGCAAATCCACTTCAATTCTTCTGTCCCTGGCTCTCATCGCCGGGAAGGCCCAGTCCCGGAGGAGCCTTATCCCATGGATAGCCATTGACGGCACTGGTGTACCCCACGTTGAACAGCTTCCGCATGTACTGCATATCGAACTCTTCCCTGTGGGGTTCATTGAACGTCTTTGGGATGTATGCCAGGTTGAAGTCGAGCCCGTCTCGTTTAGAGAGATAATAAATGGTCAAAAGATCCCCTTTCCCTTGAGTCTGAATCAAAGAGGAGACAGCCCTGCCCACGATAGGCAGCGTACGTCGTTCCACCTCTGTCCATTCGGGGTCCAGACGGGCATTCCGGATGACGTACAGCGTTCTTTCGCGCCGGATTGTGTTATCCGCTGAGAACTGTCCCAGTTTGAAAGACGGAGGGTAAATAAAGACCTGTGCAACAGTACCGCCATCAACGTGCATTTCCTGATATGCTCTGCCATTTACCTCCACATCGACGAGAACAGGGGGGAAAGCTCCAGGGATAGCGGCAGAAGCGAGCATGATGCTCTTGAAAAGATGGATGGCTTTGGGATTGCCGCTGGCGGCGATCTGCCCCATATTCCAGATGACTCCCTTCCGTGAGTCCAGGTCCGCCGTTCCGATAAGAAGCATCCTGCCCTTTTGATACTCGCCAGCGACTGCGTCCATCATCTTTTGGTCCACATAATGGCTGAGCAGTGTCCAAAGGGGAGTCGTGTCCGCCATGGCATCCTTGAAGAAAACCGCCAGAAAGTTGCGAGGTGTGAAGATGTCTTTCTTGGTCACCTCAGTATATACATGCTTCAAAACTTGATCGTATTCAGGTCCCAGAAATGCGAAAGGAGCGATAAGGGCTCCCGTACTGACCCCCGTGACGGCTTTAAACTTTGGCCGGTTCCCAGCCGCAGTCCACCCGACCAGGAGTCCGGCACCGAAAGCCCCGTCATCTCCTCCCCCCGATAGTGCGAGAAACGAAACCGGCGGCAAGGGCCCTTCGTGACCTGATGCGGCCAAGAAAGCCTTTTCACGCTCCAACGACTCCATGCCGATCCGGGTGAAATCGGTCATCGCGGCATCAGCGAAAAAACGAGCATCTGGAATACCGGGAATGACGGCTTCCTGCCTAAGTGTCTCCGGAACCGCAGGACCTCGCGATAGAGTGCTGCAGCCGGCACAGAGCATTAGTATCATGATACCGAGCAGCGCACGTGAAACATGAGACTTTACGGTCATTTTCTTACCCTCCATTCTCGGCCACTACTTTTACTTGAACCCGGGGATAACGCCGGCTGGATAAAATCCTCTGATGCAACATAGCCACAGTCCAATCCATTCGAAACCTCCTCGTGTCGATTTTGCAGGTTTTAGAACGTCGGAAATATTGCAGCCGACTTGGACCAAACGCCGCCGCTGCTTCACCTGAGCCACCACGTGCGTCCTGAAGATCTTTGTCGTGTAAGAAACTACCGGGGCAATGTCGCTTGTGAAGCCCTCGAAACTGCCTGGCTTCACATACTTGACAGCGATCAAGTCTAGCCTCAAACGCTTGCCCCGTTTCTTTTTAGACTATCCCCAGCCGATCATTTCCTTATCCTCGTAATCTTCGAGCCCTGGAGCCCGAGTCCTGCCATTAGACCCTTCTGGTCGAAGATGAAGGCGTAGACATCGGGCTTGAGCGTCGTGCTCGTCAGCGTGCGGGCGATGCCCTCATCCACCACAACGATGCTCGGGCCGACTCCGATCTCCCAGCCGCCGCTCCGATTGAGATAGTTGACTTCGGATGGCGTCATCAGGAACAGTACATAGCCGAAGGTTTGCGCACCGGCTTGCAGACCGTATGATGCCGCAACGGAGTTGTAGTACCCTACCGTCCTGCCTTTCTTTAGGAGAGCGCCTTCGCCATATTGGGCGCCCACTAAGAAGCCCGCCTTGACCATGTTCGGAAAGACCAGGATAGCAACGGCCTTATCTGCAAGCATCTTCGCTACAGGTTGCTCTTCGTAGAGCTTCATCAACGCAGCGTCAACGTCGGCATCGATCCCGGCGGCAGAGGCAGCGCGTGCGACTCCGTTCCCTTGCGCGAGCACCAGTACGGCGGCCAACACCAAAGCCGTCAGTATTGTTCGTTTCATTGTCGTTCTCGTTTCATTTGCTTCTCTCATGGCTTGTGCTTCCTTTCCATTTTGAATCGTTCCGTTGATGGGCCTAAACTATTAAGCTATTTGGATCCCTCTTCCGTCCAGACGAGTTGGCACTTACCAACGGTTAGAGCCTGAAGAGAACTGCGACGAGAGCCAGAAGCCCGAGGAGTGAAACCAACGCAGCGACCGCTCCCACCAGCGATAAAGGGGGGGTCTCTGCGTACCGTCTTCGCAGATCGTTTCTATGTATCCGATACTCGATTGTCGACCCCATGAGCGAGAGCAATCCGATAGAGATCGTCAATATCGCGAACTGGCGTGGTCCAATGACATCATGAAGTCGAGGGTGATTTTCCAGTTCCAGCTCCAGCTGAAAGAATTTGTAAATGGTGAAGCCGAAAGTAATCAATGACATCGCTGACTAGATTCTCAATGACGCCCGTCAATAAATCCTCCACGGTCCTCACCCTCCTATTGTTTAGGCCCAGCCGGGCTACGATACATCCAATGTGCAGCCGATCACGCCGGAAAAAGCAGTTCCAGATTTGTATTCTTTAAGTCCCATAAGCTGTATCCTCCTTTTTTGATTGTGTGGGGTTTAGGTGGCAGGAGGATGAATGGAACGCCCGGCAGGGTATGCCGGGCATGGCTAAAGGGTTCATGAGCGAAACAATACCTTAGTGGCTCAGTGCAGGCCGCCACCGGCACCCTCGTGAAGTTGATCTAGCACACGGTCCAGGTTGAACGACGCCGGCTTCTGCCGGGGCGGGAACTCCATTAACGACTGGATCTGCTGCTGCACATACGCCTGAGCCGGCACCATCATGAAGGCGTGGTCCATTACCCAGTCCCAGTAGGTGTTCGAGTTCTGGTCCGCGCGCTCGAATGGATCGCGGCGAAGATTGAATATCTTGGGGAAACGAAGTGAAACGAAAGGCTCCTGCCACAATGCCATGGTTTTGGCCCGCTGTTCCATGAACACCAGCTTCCAGTCGTTAAACCGCAGCGCGACTAGCTGAGCATCGTCGTTCACATAGAAGAAGGAGTCGCGAGGGCTCTCATTCACTTTGCCGGTCAGGTAGGGAAGCATGTTGAAGCCGTCGATGCAGACTTTGAAGGTCCTGGCGCCGGCCTTGTGACCCGCCAGGAGCTTTTCTTTGATTTTGGGTTCCCCGGCGGCCGCCAGAAGTGTCGGCAGCCAGTCCTGATGGGAGACGATGCCGTTGAGCACCTTGCCTGCGGAAATCTTTCCGGGCCAGCGCACAAAAGCCGGCACGCGGAACGCACCCTCCCAGTTCGTGTTCTTCTCGCTGCGGAAGGGGGTAATGCCGGCATCGGGCCAGGAGTTGTAGTGAGGGCCGTTGTCGGTGCTGTACATGACAATGGTGTTATCTGCAATGCCGAGGTCGTCGAGTTTTTTAAGGAGGACCCCGACCTGGTCGTCATGATAAACCATGGCGTCGTTGTAGAACCCCTGTCCGGTTCTGCCCACGTACTCCTTCTTGACGTGGGTCCTGAAATGCATGTGCGTGGAGTTCCACCATACGAAGAAGGGCTTCCCTTCTTGGTGGGCCCGATCGATGAAATCGAGCGTTTTGTCGGTAACTTCTTCGTCGATGGTTTCCATTCGCTTCTTCGTGAGCGGCCCCGTGTCTTCGATACGGCCGTCGGCGAAGCTGTGAATGACGCCCCGGGGACCGAACTTTTTCCTGAAGGCGGGATCTTTCGGGTAGTCCGGCAGCTCCGGTTCCTCCTCGGCATTGAGATGGTAGAGGTTTCCGAAAAACTCATCGAACCCGTGGTTGCTTGGCAGGAACTCGTCCTTGTCCCCCAGATGGTTTTTCCCGAACTGGCCGGTAGCGTAACCCAGGGGTTTGAGCATTTCCGCGATGGTCGGGTCTTCCGGGCGCAGCCCAAGGTCGGCTCCCGGCAGACCCACTTTGGTCAGGCCGGTGCGGAGGGGATTCTGGCCCGTGATGAAGGCGGCTCGGCCTGCCGTGCAGCTCTGCTGCCCGTAATAGTCGGTAAACGCCACGCCTTCGTTGCCGATCCGGTCGATGTTCGGCGTTCGGTAGCCCATCATGCCCCGGTTGTTGTAGCTGATGTTCCATGTGCCGATGTCGTCTCCCCAGATGATGAGGATGTTGGGTTTTTTGTTTGCCATGATTGAGTCTCCTTCCGCAATATTTTTGACTGCAGTAATATCGATGATCGCATAAGATCGGGCCTTTCGATCACCTCACCAAAAATCACCAGCCACCAACGCCCAGCCTAATTTCCGTGACACTTCTTGAATTTCACTCCACTCCCGCACGGACAGGGATCGTTTCTCCCTGCACTTGCGAACTTCGCCTTGGCATCTCCCTCCTCTCTGGCCAAAATGGCCATGACCTCAGAAGCAGGCCGGTTAGTCTGGACAAGCCCGGCCATGATCCGCATGTCTTTATCTGCATGTTTGAAGAAAGCCTTGTATCCTGCACAGAGGTAGTTCAGCCCAGGCTCACCATCAGGAGTTTTACCGAAACGGTTCTTGGGGCATTCCCCATTGCAAATTGATAAGACCTCGCATTTCCGGCAGTACCCAGGCAGCGCGTCTTTCTTGTCCCTTCCGAACTTTCTTTGTTGCTCTGAAGCTACAAGCTCGATCAAGGGCGTCTTCAGAATGTTTCCCAGGTATTGGTTCGGATCAACGAAGTGGTCGCAGGAATAGAGGTCTCCGTTGTGCTCCAGCGCCATACCCAAACCGCAGGTCGGGCCAAAGATACAGACGGTCCCGGCCATTCCGAGCCAGCCGGCCAGCGCTCCGTCGAAATTAAGAACAAATGTCTTTCCCACATCCCGGCTGACCCACTCATCGAAAATCTCGATTAGAAACCGGCCGAATTGTTCCGGTTGCACCGACCTGTCCGTGACCGTCTCCCCTTCCTGTAAATCGCTATCCTCCTTGCGCTCCACAATCGGAATGAACTGGATGTAATCGCACCCGAGTTCATCACGGAAAAACCGGTAGACTTCCAAAGGGTGGGCCCCGGTTTTCGAATTGACCGTGCACAGGATATTGCACTCCACCTTGTGCTTCTGGAGCATCCGGGCGGCCCGCACAACCCTGTCGAAGGTCCCCCGGCCGGCCCTGTCTTTGCGGTGGAAGTCATGCAGTTCCCGTGGTCCGTCCATGCTGAGTCCGATGAGGAAGTTGTTCTCGCGGAAAAACTCGCACCACTCGTCGTTGAGCAGGATGCCGTTGGTCTGGAAGGTGTTTTCGATGTGCGTGCCGGCTTTCCGGTGTTTTTTCTGCAAGTCCACGGAGTGCTTGAAAAAATCGAGTCCCATGAGAGTGGGCTCGCCCCCCTGCCAGGCGACGGTAACCCGGGGAGTCCGGTGGGATTCCAGGAGTTGGCGGATATAAGCCTCGTGTACCTGCTCCGACATCCGGAAATCGCTTCCGGGATAGAGTCTTTCCTTCTTCAGAAAGAAACAGTAACCGCAACGGAGATTGCAGGCTGAACCCGTCGGCTTGGCCATGATATGAAAGGCTTTGGGAATATCACCAGTCGTCATGCATTTTCCTATTCTTCCCTGAATCACTCAGTATTAAGGCGTATTATCCGTGGACTGGTCGGATTCCACCGCCGATCTCCGCCGGAAAACCAGTTTGAATAATTTGCCTTCACCTAACAGATCTAATGCATCAAAAGTGAAAAAGGGTATGAAAGCAACAAAAGTGACAAGACATTTGGCGAGCAATTCGTCCCCGCCTGTGCCCATAAGCCCATGAAAACCTGCCGCGATGCCTTTCCCATGCAGCAATCCGGTTATGGTGGATTCGACAACATCGAAGGTCCCCACAAATATGGTGAACACAATAGCTTTGTATAGGATTGGCAAGATCAACGGATAGCCTTTAAACCGCTCACCCAGGTGCAAAGCACGCCCCACCATAATGACTTTGGCAAAAACCAGCCCCTCAATGATACCGACCCCGTAATGAAAATAGCTGATTTGATACTCGGTCAGTATCAATCTCCGATACCATGTGAATGAACAGAAAAAAAAGGCCAGATACAGGGCATAGATGTAAAACTCGGTCATTTCGTGGATAGCTTTGGACTTCCAGCCGACTCTCTTCGTGTTCCCGTCGTTCATTGTCTATCCGAATCCTTTCTGCTTTCAGTCGCGTTGCATTCGTCCGAATTTGTTCGGCGCTCTAGCATTTCCGTTTCTCGCCGGGCAACACAACAGCGCCACGCCGCCCCCTCCACCTCAATCGGTTCTGTCAGGGTCGGAAGAGTTTTTCAGGGTTCTTCCGTTTGTTTGGTTTGCCAGGCCACACCCGGTCGGGACAGGTGCGGGTGCGGCCCGGTGGACGGTTATGAACTCAGGAGCTTCGACTACTGCCCGTGGTGCGCCTTAATGGCTTCCTCGATCTTCGCTTTCACGGCATCGAGGTTGAAGCTCGCGCCCTTCTGCATCGGCGGGAACTCAAGGGCCGTCATGGCCAGCTTCGCCACTTCTTGTTGGACGAACACGAAGCGCCAGAACTCGTACATGAACCAGTTAAAGTACGTGTACGAGCCGTAATTTCCCTCCGGGAAGGCCGTGTGCTCGAATGGATCTAGACGCAGATTCGTGAGAACCGGCGCGTCAACGTGGGCCTTGCTACCGATCCAGCCGCTGGGCTGGTCAATGAACCGATACTTGTAGTCGTCCACCCGCACCGCACCGAGTGTGCTTTCTCCAAAGTAAAAGATCTCGTGACGAGCCGATTGACCCTTGCCGGTGATCATGTCCATCTGGTTATAGCCGTCGAGATGGTTTTTGTAGGTCCGGTCGCCGGTCTGCTTACCTTTCAGCAGTTCCTCTTTGATGTTCGGATTGCCGGCGGCGGCAACAAAAGTCGGCAACCAGTCGAGCCCGGAGATGATCCCGTTTTCGACCGTGTCGGCCGGCACATGGCCGGGCCATCGAATCATCGCGGGACAACGGAAACCACCTTCATAGACCGTGCCTTTGGCTCCGAAGAACGGGGTTTGTCCGCCATCGGGCCAGGTGAAGCTCTCGGTGCCGTTGTCGGTGGTGAACATAACGATGGTGTTGTCGTCCACACCCATGTCCTTAAGCTTCTTCATCACGTCGCCCACGATGTCGTCGAGCTGCGCCATGCCGGCCTCATGTATGGTCCAGCCGTTCTTCGAGTTGCGCATCTTCTCATACTTCTCCGAGAGATGGGTGACGACGTGCATGCGCGTCGGGTTGAGCCAGACAAAGAAGGGTTTGCCGTCCGCCTTGGCCTTGTCTATGAACTTGAGCGAGAGGTCGAGGATTTCGTCGTCCACCGTCTCCATCCGCTTGGGATAGAGCGGGCCGGCATCCTCGATCTTCTGCTTCCCGACCTTGCCCCAGCGCGGCTGCTCGGTCGGGTCGTCCTTGTCCGCCGCCCAACTGTGGACCATGTTGCGCGGACCGACTTTGTCCAACAACTCCTGCGGGTAGGCGGGGTGCGCGGGGTCCTCCATCGCGTCGAGGTGATAGAGGTAGCCGAAGAACTCGTCAAATCCGTGGACGGTGGGCAGGAATTCATTGAGATCGCCAAGGTGGTTCTTGCCGAACTGGCCCGTCGCATAACCCATGGATTTGAGCGCCGTCGCAATGGTCACCGCCTCCGAGGGAAGCCCTATGTCTGCACCGGCTTGGCCGACCGTGGTCATGCCGGTGCGGATCGGAAGCTCGCCAGTGATGAAAGCGGCCCGTCCCGCCGTACAACTCGCCTCACCGTAGTAATCGGTGAACAACATCCCCTCTTTTGCCATCTTGTCGAGGTTCGGTGTACGGCCACCCATCATGCCGCGATGGTAGGCTCCGATGTTCCAAATGCCGATGTCATCTCCCATGATGACGACGATATTGGGTTTCCTATCCGCCATTTCCTTCTCCTTTTTAAGGTTGCCAACCTCAAAAGACCCGAGGATTGATTCTCCTCATACCATCAGCCGATTGTTGCCCTATTTCCTCTTGCCGTGTCTTTCTCGCACTTCGATTCCGGTGCTGGTTCCTGGATCACTTCTCGCTTTCCAGGCCTGCTAGCCAAACCCCAGCCGGCATTCCCGGCAACGAGCCGCTGCGTAATCGCCATCTCTTCATCTCAATGCTGTTCCGCGCCTGCACCTGAGGGTTCCAGTCCATCCAGACGCTCCTTCAAACGGGATTTTTTGCTGTCCGGTTTGCTTTCGGTAGCGAGGCCTTCGCTGTAGACTTCCTCGGTTTTGGTCTTATTCCCCTGTCGCCTTCGGCAGCCAGCGATAAGGAACCCTGTACTAACAATGAAAAGGTCGCCACAGCCAAGCAGGCAATGAATGTGGACCCTGAAATTAGGCGCTTAACCATACCGGAACCTCGCTCTCTTGATCGTGTATCTTCTCGACTTTGCTCTCTTCGGGAGGCGCCGTCCTATCGCAACAAAAAGAAGCTCAGGGTCGTTGTACGGTGACCACACATCGGCTCAGAAAGTAAGTGCAGCCTTGAACCATACATAGTCGCCTTTGAGAGTGTAGTGAGTATCCATCTGAGGCAACCATTTTACCTCCGCCACAACTGTATGGTTTCCGCAAAACTTGGGAGAGATATACGAGAGTACCGGTCCGACGCCGGTCATGAGAGTTTCAAAGGAGCCTAACTTCGCGCCCGAGCCGCTGTCGGCGGTAAACTGCTTCCAGTAGTAGCCATTGACGCCGACCCCGAAAATTCCCCAGTTGCACAAAGGAAAATGTTCTGCAATGGTAATGTCGGTGTGGAACACATCGCCGCTCTGGTAGTCGGTTGCATCGTTGTTCGTATTGAAATCAAAACCGGCGGTAGTTGTAATTTCGAGTCCGATCTTTTTGCTTATATAGCTAAAAGACGCCATGGGTTCGAAAGTCCAGTAATTGAGACCGACGTTGGCCAGTTGACCTCTATTGTACTCGCCTGTTGGGGCATAAACATTGAGCTGAGTGCCCCATCTGAAATCGCCACAGTTCCAGGTGAGCCAAAAAGGCATAAATATTAAGTCACCAATGCCGCTAGCCGTGTCTGTGCGGGTAACTGTGAATGTTCGGCCTAGCGGACCGGTGACGCTAAGTGTGCCTGTTACGTCCATCCAGAGATAAGGAACTATCACACCGGCAGAGTACTTGCCGCCGAAAATACTGCAGGGAAAAGTATAAATGCCACCGAACATTTCCGCGTTACTTTTGGCACTCACGTTAGCCGCGATAAGTCCGCCGAATTCAAGTTGTCTGCCCGCCCCTGCACTGCCGTCATAATGGTTATACCAGTCGACCAAAGCAAACCCCGACGGCGGAGCCATGTCACCGAAATCGGCAATGGCACCAGGTACGTAATGTCCGAATCCAGCCTCCGCCGCAAAGACGAGGCTATCCTGAAAAGGCATCATTCCGAAAGTGACTGCTAGGACGGTCAAACCGATAAATTTTTTCACCTCGCGATCTCCTTTTATTAGATTAAACGCCCTTTTCATTCAGGTTCGCCCATGAGTTTCCTGATCAGTGGTCACATCGATGGATCTAATCGGGTCGGCGCGGCAAATCATTTTTCGAGTCCCCATGCGGTTACCACGACACGTTTGTTGCAGATGCTCACCGCAACTTAATTCGTGTGTGATATGCGTCAAGGGCGCAGGGACATCTTTGGGGGTACGGCGGTTTTCATCGAGGAGCAAGGGTTTTTCGTTCGCTGGACTTCGCCGGCCTCCGTGAACCTGTGTTTGCCCTTGCAAGAGCCGTATTTGGGGCAACGCTCACAGTCGGGTCCATCAGCATCTCAGTCGAAAACGTCCTCGCCTTCATCGTTACAGTGATTGCGGCGTACCTGTTGTCCACCTTCATTCGTTTTGTGCTCAAAGAGGACATTTACCAGCGGATCGGGGTCGAGCGCGGCGTGTCCTACGCTATCTCGCGCCTGCTGCATTATACGATTCTGGGTCTTGGCTTTGTTTTGGCCGTGGCGGCGCTCGGGGTGAGCCTCACCCAGGTGAGCATTTTGGTGGGAGCGTTGGGCGTCGGCATCGGGTTTGGACTCCAGAGCGTTGTGAACAATTTTGTCTCCGGCCTGATCCTGCTTTTCGAGCGTCCTATCCACGTGGGCGACACCATACAGATAGGCGACCTCCTGGCTGAGGTTCGCCGGATCGGCATCCGTGCCAGCACTGTGCGAACCAAGCAAGGGGCTGACATTATCGTCCCCAACGCGCAACTGATTACGGAAAGGGTGACAAACTGGACCCTTACACAACACTGAGAGGCAAAGCGAGGACTTTGGGCAGGACGTGTTTCACCCTGAAGCATCGGACCTGCGCGAGTTTATTCAGGCTGGAGCGATTAGTAATGGAAAACCTCCAACAAAGGAGAAAAGAACATGAAACGTAGCAAAGTAGTGGTTCAACTGATCATTGTGGCTGCAATGTCAATGTGTGTGGGTCTGCTGTCCCAGAGTCTTGCATTTGCGGGCGGAGCCTGTCAGGGAGACGTTGCAAAGTTTTGCAGTGGCGCTCCGGGCCCAAAGCAGGAAATGCAGTGTCTGAAAGAACACAAGGCACAGCTCTCGCGAGCATGCAAGATGCACATAGTGCAGGTGCTGAAGGCAGTCAAGGAAGCGCACCATGATTGCGAGGCGGATATCTATGTGTTCTGCCAGGGTGTAAAACCAGGCAAGGGGCGTATCATAAAGTGTTTGAAAGCGCCCGAGTGCAAGTCGGGCATTATGGATATGCTGATGAGCAGGTAACGTCTGCTCTCAATCTCAATGGGCTGGACCACGAGAGGGGGCTGAGGCTCGGAGAGGATTTTCCTGACCTGTTGATGACAAGCTGCGCAGAGAATTCTTATCGTTTAGCTAGGGGTTCATAACTTTACATAAGGAGCATCTCAATGCGAGCAAACAGAATCTGGATGTCGGCCCTGCTGGGCCTTTTACTGGTGAGTTGTCCTGCCGTGGCCTCTGCAGAACAGGCAACGGACACGTCGAAGGAGCCGGACCCGTTAGTAGTCCTGCGGCAAATGTGTGACTACCTGAAATCGCTCCAACAGTTTTCTTTTCATAGCGAAGTCGCCGACGACGAGGTCTACCTCGGCGGGAAAAAACTGCAGTACGGTATCAATATGGAAACATATGTGAAGCGGCCCGACACGGTTCGTGTCAACGCCGTGGGTGATCTGGTGAACAAACAGTTTTATTTAAACGGGGAGACTCTCACCCTGTATGACAGGGATAAGAATGTCTACGCTACCATGCAAGTTCCCGCGGACATTGAAAGTGCGCTGGAGAAAGCCCACAAAGAGTTCGGTCTGCGGGTGGCCCTGACGGACCTGGCCAGCCCCAGGCTCTGGGAGCACGCCTCAAGCAAAATAGAGCACTCGCTTTACGTAGGCGAAAGTAATGTGCGCGGCGTCCCTTGCCATCATCTGTCTTTCGATGGCAGCGATGTCCAATTCCAGGTTTGGATCGACACCGGAAAGAAGCCATTGCCGCTTAAGGTTGTTTTTACTCATAAGAACCTGGAAGGCTCTCCTCAGTGGACCGCGTATCTGAGCGATTGGAAAACGGCTCCTCATCTGGCGGATGTTCTGTTCAAATTCACTCCGCCCCGTGGGGTCCAAAAGATAGAGTTCGCTGCTGTGGAGCAACCGGCGGCTCCTGGGCAAGAGAAAGGAGACAAGTCATGAAACAGTCAAGTTTGAAGTTCCTTATAGCGGCCGTTTTTGCCGCAGCTTTGATGGGGTCTCCGCTCCTCCTCGATCAGGCCAACGCCAGAGGTTTTGGCGGCGGAGGCTTCCACGGCGGCGGCGGTGGCTTCCACGGAGGGGGAGGCTTCCATGGTGGCGGTGGGTTTAGCGGCGGCAGCTTTCGTGGGGGCGGTTCAAGTTTCCATGGAGCATCCAGCAGTGGCAGTTTCAGTCATGGTGGTGGATATGCCACCGGTTCGCATGGAGGTGGAGTAGCTGAAGGTCCTCATGGTGCGACATATGCAGAAGGCCCGCGGGGAGGCACGGCCGCGAAAGGCCCCGGAGGGTACGGAGCTGCTGAAGGCCCGCACGGCGCAGAAGCTGTGAAGGGACCGGAGGGCAATTACGCGGCGGAAGGCAGATACGGCGGCACCGCCGAAGGCTACCATGGTGGGAGTTCTTACAGCGGAAGTGTCAATCGAAGTGTAAATGTGAATCAGGGGTGGGGCGCTTATACCGGAGCTGGCGGTGTCGCAGCCGGGGCTGCCCTTGGCGCTGGGGCAGGCTATGCAGCGGGGGCCGCTGCGGGCTCAGCGTCCTCTACTCCCCTGCTATGCTTCTTGGGTACTGAACCGGGCCTTTGCCCTCAATAGCCCTAAAGGGCAAAGCCGTAACAAAAGAGGTAACAACAACCTTTTAAGGCAAGGGAGGTGGTGGGAGGAGGTTGATCCCATCCGAAATGGGGATATGATTCAATCGTGGTAAAAGTGTTAGCTGAACAGGCTGACGTTATTTACTGCGTGGTTAACAATCCAATGTCCGAAACTATTGGATGAGTATCTCAATTTTTCCCATGTTTTCCACCTTCTTGCCGCCATCTGAAGCTGCAACGCCCGAGTTTTTGAGGCTGGCCCATCCCCAGCGCCCTCCGCTCCGCACAATACTCCGTAAATTGACATAATCACTTCACATTATTCTTGCATGTACATCTAATAATGAAGTATAATGTTTGCGACAGTCGCTGCCGTCACGCGGATATACGGAAAGTCCGTCTACCCCCCTGCTCAAGCTGTCGGCCGGACGCGGGCGAGATGGCCGGGGTGACGGCCGCGCGGCAAACTTTTCCTGGCGGACCCTCACTGCGTTTCGGGTCTCCCGCTATAAGCGTGACCTGATGCGACGCGTATAGTCCGCGCCCGATCTTTTGTGAGGGCGGTATTCCCTTCCTTTCGGGGCGCCCGCAGTTTTTTCTACTCGCAGTTCACAGCTCGCTGTACTTTAGAGGTCTTTATGGAATCTTCCGGCAAATTGGCCCCTGATACTCAGCCCTGTCTTCCCCGGTCCCTGCTCCTTGCTTCCTGCTTTTTCACTTACTCCTGTCGTCTGTCGTCTGTCGTCTGCCCTCCGTGGCGCGTACTGTTTGGCGCAACCGCATCGTCAAGTTGCCCAGCGCCGGGCCGAAGGCAGAGAGAGAAGAAGGCGACGCAGGCGTACACCATCTTTTTTGCTTCTCACTTTTTCCTTTTTCCTTTTTACTTTTTACTTTTGCCTTTTTACCCGCTCCATTTTCCCCTGTTGTTTCCAAGATGTTTCCATGCAACACAAAAAACCTAGCAATGACAATTCCTTATCGATGGAAACAGCCGGCCTCGAAACACCTGGTGTTTCCATCTGTTTCCATGGCGGATGAAAACGAATATCGAACAGGACTCACATTACTCTTCCCTCATGGAAACACGCACTCAAGTGTTTCCACGATGTTCCGAAAAAGTTTCCATGGCCCTGAAAAAGATTAATGATGACGTACTCTTGCGAGTGATCCGGGAAGGAAACAGCCCGGCGGCAAATGATTACACCCAAACAGAAAGGAAGGCGGAAACGGCGGAATCGGGTCGGAGGTTTGGTTCGAACAGATCCGCCATTTGCCTACGGCATGAGGGCCATCGTATCCCGGGGCACAACGCCCGGAACCACGTATGCCTGGAGCAATACCAGGACGATCGTAATGCCCAGGAGCATGACCGAATACTTAATCGTCTTGCGGAAGATGTCCGACTCTCTTCCCACCAATCCCGTAGCCGCGCATGCGACCGCGATCGACTGGGGCGAAATCAGCTTGCCCATGACGCCACCGAACAGATTGGCCGAAGTGGTCAACACGGGATTGATGTTGATTTGCGTGGCGGTGACTTGCTGGAGCTTACCAAACAAAGCGGCGGAGGACGTAACCGATCCGGTCAGGAAAACTCCCAGCCATCCGATGATCGGAGAAAAGATGGGGAACAGCATCCCCGTATAGGTGGCGCAGGTCAAACCCAGGGTATAGGACATGCCCGAGTAATTTGCCAGGAACCCGATGCCGATAACCGAAGAAAGAGTAATCAGGGCGAAACGCAGTTGTTTGCACGTAGCCACGAATACCTTTACGCCGCGGGCCGGACTGATCCCCAGGATTACCATGGCGACCAAAGACATAATAAACATGGCTGTTCCCGGAGCGGTAAAGAATTCCCACTTATAGCCGGCCCCGTACATCGCCGGTTTAGCCCCCGGCACCGTGGTGTAAACCAGGCCGTGCAAGCCGGGCCATTGAGGAATGATGACAATCCAGTGAAGTTCGTTGACAATCCAGCCCTTAAATGACGGAATTCCCCATAACCCCATGATGGCCATCAAAATCACGAACGGAGACCAGGCCTTCACGACGCGAGCTGGAGTGTACTTCCTCTCCAACTCCTGCCTGACCTCGGGTTCCCCGGGAAAACGCCAGATGGAAGCGGGTTTCCAGAATTTCAGGAAAACCGTCAGGACCATCATCGAAACAAAGGAAGAGATGATGGCCGGAAGTTCCATGCCCACGCTATGAGTGACGATCATATTGGTGATCGCATAACTGATCCCGGCCACCATGGCGGCCGGCATTACCTCCATCGCCTTCTTCCAGCCTGCCATAACGACCAGCATAAAAAGGGGAATGATGAGGGCGATGATCGTCATGTCGGTCCCGATCGCCTTGGTCATCACCGACGCATTAATCTTGGTGACCGTAACCATCATGTTGGTTGGCACACCCACCGGGCCGAAGGGCACGGGGGGTGTGTTTGCGATCAGGCAGATCACGGCTGCCGGCAAGGCGGGAAAGCCCAAACCAATCAGCATGGCGGCAGCGACCGCTACCGGCGCTCCCTGTCCGGATACCCCTTCCATGAAAGCCGAAAAGCAAAACGCAATAAGCAACGCCTGGAGCCGCCGGTCGTTCGACAGCGCGGAAATCGAGCTTTTCAGAACTTCGAACTGCCCGGCTTCCACCGTCAGGTTATAAAAGAACACCGCGGTCAAAATAATCCAGCCGATAGGAAACAAGCCGGTGACCATACCCAGGGCCGCCGCCGATATTGCGATCCCCACAGGCATTCTGTAAGTAAGGATTACGATGACCAGGGTCAGCAGCAGGGTCAACACCCCGGCCACATGCCCTTTCATCCGCTTTACGGCCAGCGCCCAGAATAAAAAAAATATTGGGATCGATACGACAACTGCAGTCAGGGCAAGGCTGTTGCCCAGGGCAGCGTAATTGTGATACCAGGGCATGGTCGGCACCTCCCGTTTGAGTCACAACACCGTATCATGACGACGCATAAACCGCCGTTGCCGCCTCGATGGCGCTCGGCCCGGTTTTGAAGCCCTCGGCTTTCAGCACGGCCTCCAGCGCCGCTAGGAACAGGAACACGTTCCTGCGGCGGCAGGAATGGCCCATCAGCCCGACGCGCCAGACCTTGCCGGCAAACTGGCCCAGACCTCCGCCGATCTCGATGGCAAAGTCGTCCAGAAGCGTCTTGCGCACCTTGAGATCGTCTACACCGTCCGGGATCCGGATGGCGTTCAGCATCGGGAGCCGCTCCTTTTCAGGTACAAGCATCGAAAGCCCCATCGCTTCGACCCCGGCTACCAGGGCGCGGTGGTTCAGCCAATGCCGCGCAAAGCGCGCTTCGAGCCCTTCCTCGGCGATGATTCGCAGTGCCTCGCGAAAGGCGTAGACCATGTTGACTGGTGCGGTGTGGTGATACTTGCGCTTGTTGTCCCAGTAGTCGCGTATCATGCTGAAGTCGAGATACCAACTGACCACGGGATGTTTGCGCTGCTCGAGGGCCTTGATAGCGTCGGCGCTGAAGGTGACCGGAGAAAGCCCCGGCGGGCAGGAGATGCACTTCTGGGTACCACTGTAAGCCGCGTCGATGTTCATCCGGTCGACAGGCACATCAATCCCGGCAAGGGAGGTGACACAATCCACCAGAAATAGCCCCCCGGCATCGTGGGCGATCTTCGAGATCTCTTCCAGCGGCGTGCAAACGCCGGTCGACGTCTCGCCGTGCACCACGGCTACAACCTTGGGCTTGCATCCGTTCACAGCCTTGGCTACCGCCTCCGGGTCGACGGCCCGACCCCATTCGCCATCGACCTTGACCAATTTGCCGCCGATGCGATTGACGATATCGCACATGCGGGTGCCGAAAACGCCGTTCACGGCGACTACAACCTCGTCGCCGGGTTCCACCAGGTTGACCAGGCAGGCTTCCATGCCGCCGCTGCCGGTGGCCGAAACCGGAATGGTAAAGGCGTTTTTCGTCTGAAACAGATGGCGCAGCAGTCCCTGAGTCTCGTTCATGGTTTCCAGAAAATAGGGGTCCAGGTGTCCGATGCAGGGTGCGGCCATCGCCTGAAGCACCTTTGCGGGAACATCGCTTGGCCCCGGTCCCATGAGAAGCCGGTGGCCGGGATTAATGTCACAGAAATCCTTTGAATCGAACTTTGATGTGTCAGCACTCATGAGTAAACCGCCCCTTTGAATCGCTGTGGTGAGCTTGAGATCTCAATCGGCTATGGGCGTGGAGTTCTTTCAGACTGAAAAAGACACCGGCCCCGCCGGCGAATACACCGTCAAGAAACTACCTCCCGGCAATTACAAATTGCGCCTTGAACATCCTGGATGCTGACAGCCGAGAAGGAATCCCTTTTCGATGGTTTCAGATTATCACATCGTGTGAGGGGTCATCAATGGATTATGTTTAACGGGGTAAACTTCAGCAAAAAGAAGCGCTGGACCCCGGCTTAAAGCCTGCCGGAGTGACATCCGTGTATCCTGTGCCCTCGGATATTCACCATTCACTGCTCACTCGCGAAGCGCGAAGCCGAGCGCAAACAGCACCGAGGCCATTGGGACCCAGACCAGCCCACTGAAGTAACGCGAAACCAGTATCCCCGCTAAACCCGCCCCGCAACCGTAAGCGGCCAACGTCCAGAGATGGGCCCTGACTCCCTCCGATGAGGCCGGAGTGCCGGCGGAACGCGCCAGTGTGCCGGTGAGGGACATCAAGATACGGACCATCACGCTGGTGAAGACAATGGTGCTGATGCCCGAGACGTTGATGCGGTGTGCGACGACGCCCTGGATGCCCATACCGGCTGCGGAGAGTACAATGACGGTGTAAAGAGCGCTCCCTTGGACCGGGTCGCCGCTCACGCTCCAGAACGCGGCGCAGCCGCCGAGGAAGACAGTCTCTATCAGCAGAAGGCGTCGGAGACGGCGCCGCGCATTCTTCTCCGGGTCTACGGGACCGTAGATCGCCGTGGCCAGCGCAACGCCGAACATGAAAGCGAACAGGGCGGTCAGGCAGCGCGAAGCGACGAGCATCTGCCCGCGGCCGATGGCGATTGCAAGCAAAGCGGTGTTGCCGGTCATTGCCGAAGTGAACACGCCCCCGAGCTTGAGGAAACTCAGCACGTCGGTGCACCCGGAAGCGAACGATAACCAGGCCAAGCCGAGTTCCTCGTATCCGATGTACCTATTTTCGGAAACGATGGCCATAGTCCGTCCTTCCCTCAAAGAATCGGGCCACGCTAATGACTCAGCTCACTGAATATTCGTCACCTTTTCGTGGTCGATTTTCTCCCGGTACTCGTGTTTGAGCTTCGCCAGATCGTCTTTGCCGGTCTGGCTTAAAGCCTCGTTTTGAAACAGGCCGCCCAATGACGTCTTGAATTTCGTTTTTGCCAAGATTTCATCTGCGATCTGGCAAAGCCTTGCGTTGTGATTCTTGCAGGCGTCAAGTTCCCGGTTCACTTTCACTAAGGATGCCTGAAAGGTCTGTTTGCCGGCTGTCAACAGCTTTACCTGCCCTTCAAGGTCTTTTGCGGTCTGGCCTACCCGGGCGAGTTGAGCGCTCACTTCGTCGCGCGCCGCCTTCATCCTGGCCGCTTCCTCGGTCATCTCCATCAGTTTTGCTTCAAGAGACCGTGCATCGGGCTGTTTGGACTGTTCGGACTGAAGCTTTTTTATATCTTCCGCCTGCTCGCCATTTTCCTTGCGGAGCCTGTCCAGTTCCGCCTGTAGGGCCCGGTTGCGCCCCTCTGCGCCCGACAGGACCCCGCGCTCTTCAGAGGCTTTTTCCCCCAACAGGGCGACTCGTCTGTTCAATTCGTTAACTTTGTTTTGATGAGCCTGCTGCTCCCTGCCGAGCAGAACATGTCCATAGCCGAAACCCGCCGCCAGTCCTGCAAGCACCAAAGCCACTATCACCGCCGTTCTTACTATGATGCGAACCACTTCACGCCTCCAACGAAAACGTTCAGATACCAAATCCAGTCAGACACAGATGGACACAGATGAACACAGATAAAAATTGGCATTTGATGAGCTTCTGCCAACAACTTTTAACCTTCGGCACGAGTGTAGAATACTTGCTGAAAAAAGTAACTACCGGAATTATCGCCGCAATCATCTGTAGCAATAATGTAACGTTGCGCGTAAGCCCCGTGACCTCTTATTAGTTCCCGGTCACGCCTCCCGGGTGGAACTCCAACAACCCTCTCCGCTGGAATTATCGGCAGGGTGAACTTCCTCCGGTGGCTTATCAAATACCCGGAGGCTTGCACAAACTCCAGCGCAAGGTTACGGACTTCATCCTCCGCGCCGCCGAGTGGACCATCGGAAAATATGGCGCGGAAAACTGCAGCCTCGATTGCGGCGTTCCCATGGAATCTAACCAGCTCATTTCAGTCCGGATGTTCGATTCAACCCAACGAGTTGATCCCCGGTTCCGGGTTCCGGCTCAAAATCACAGCCGGGATGACGAAACCGGATCTATGGGGCTCCGCAGTGGAATTGAAGTGGGCTGAGTCTTCTTGCATGTCATCGGTTTTAGCGGTGGCAGGTCTCGCAATTATTGGAGGCGACTGTAGCATTGTGGCAGGCAAAGCAGCTTTCATCGCGGTCATGAACGGCCCGGTCAATCAGGCCCTGTTTGCGGGTCTGAAACAATTGTTTGCCGTTTCCGGCGTAGTTGGTGTGGCAGTCCAGGCAGACATAGCCTTTGGCCGCATGCAGATGGTGATCAAATATTACCGGGCCTTGTCCGCCGCCTCGGTAGAGTATCGCCGCCGGATTGTCGGCAAGTACCGTGGCGGCCAAGCCAAGCAAGAAAACCACCACCGTATGCTCCCGTCCCTGTCAGAAATCGAGGCATGGCAAACCTCATCAAGCCAGGAAGGTATGATTTATGGCACGAATGTTTGCTGCTCCCACCATCACCATGGCGGCTTCCAATTCTTTGCGCATGTTTTCCATGAACAGTTGGACACCGTTCCTCCCACCCCCGAAGGCAGCGCGGACAAGGTGCCGCCCAACCAGGACTCCATTGGCCCCGAGAGCCAAATATCTAAGGACATCGACGCCATAGCTGACGCATCCGTCAACCAGTATGGTCATCTTACCGCCTACCTTCTTTGCGATGGCTGGCAGCACTGCCGCAGTTCCCGGAGTGCCATCGAGCACCCGGCCGCCATGGTTGGATACGACGATCCCCGCAGCTCCCGCTTCGGCAGCAAGCACGGCGTCTTCGGGGCACATAATGCCCTTGATCAGGAAGGGAATTTTAGTCGAACGGACGAGTTGGCGCAATTCGGCGACAGTTTTGGTACTCACTGCGGTCTTCGGATCGCGGGCCAAGCCATACCGTCCGGCCGAATCGATGTCGATGGTTATCATGGCTGTATTCTGAGCTTCAGCCATTTTGACGATCTCAAGAAAACTCGCCTGCTGGCGCGGTTTGATTCCGGCGATGGCCCGCCCGCGATAGCGGCCGATAATTTCAAAACGCGCCTGCACCTCATCTTTCGGATCACTACTTCCATCGCCTATGGCGCCCAATGTGCCGGCATCGACACATCCCCCGACGATGGCCTCGAAAAAATCCGCTTCTGCGATTTTATGGCCGAAGTTGAAACCAACACCGGCCATAGGGGCGGCCATGGCAGGGAGGGAAATCTTGTGGCCGAACAGCACAGTGGATGTATCAGGTTTTTTGTCCGGCGGCCCCACTCCGTTTATGGCGCGCATCTTGAGCCTGACCCGACGCAGGTCGTTGAAGTTATTCTGGAACGATAGTCCCGATCCCAATCCACCCATGCCGGGAAATTCGCCGGCGCAGGCCACGCCATCGCATTGCGGACAAACTCGGCAGATCGGATAGAGGGCTGCCCGCGCTTTCTGATAGACTTCGGCTACAGCGCCTCTGGCGCTGCCTGGCCCGTAATGGGTTTTAGTGGCCGCCGCCTGTTGCGAAGCATCATTGAGAGGCGCCTGTGGCGCTCCGGCCGTTTGAGCCGAAGCCTCGTTGCAGGGGACGAACTTACTGAGGATCGCACCTGCCCCGAGGAGGACGGGAGCACGTAAAAAATCCCGCCGGCTGGCGGAAGACATCGTCTTAGGATCGTTTTGAGGAACTGACATAAGCAACTCCAGAAAGAATAATAAGTTTGTGAATCATGCCACAACTCGAATCGAGCAGCAAGTTTTTTGGAGAAACAAATTTCCAAGCCGGTCTTACTCGCCGCCGCCTCTGGCGATGCCCAGGGGTTCGAGGATTTCCGACATGATGCGAGCCTTCGCCCTGGCGGTCCCGGAAGCCTGCGCTTCCAGGTGGAACTGCGAGAGGGCGGCCGCGTGCCGGTACATGTTCTGCCGCCCGGATTCTCGGGCAGCCTCGATCAGCCTCCAGTCGCCGGTTTGCCGGAATCGGAAGAATGCTTCTCGGATTTCCGGGAAAACCGCCCGCGCGATGGGGCGCTGGAAAGCGACGTAGAACCCGAGGGAGGATTCGACGCGGTTTTGCACGATATGGCCGAGCAGCCCTTCCGAGTGGGTGTCCGCAAGAACGTCTTTCAGCACCCGGGCAAAGATTTCGACCGGGCTGTTCGCGTAGGCAGAGACCATTTCCTGCCAGAGGCCGCCGTCGAACCCGGTCTCTAACACCTCTCCGATTTCGTGGTAGACCCAGGTTTCGAGTTCCCGTCGGGCGATCCGCTCCAGCAGGTTCCCGAGGCGCGCCGCGTTGCGGCGAATCTCATCGAGACCCACCCCGTACCGGACAAGACCGAACTCCAGGGCTTCCCGCGCGGAGGGGAGCGCCTCAAATATATGGTCCCACACGAAAAAGAGCATGCACGACCGCCTGGCGAATATCTGCTCTCCCTGCCGCATCGCCGGGGTCATGAATATGTCGCGTGCAATCTCGCGGTTTACCACGTCGATTCTCAGTCCGCCCACCGAGTTCGATTCAGCGCATTCAGCCAGGAAAAAAGTGGGTTTCATGCCGATGCCGTAGCCCGCCCCGTAGACCAGGCCCAGCGGGCGCAGCCGGACGTTTAGTCCGGCCATGTCGTAAGGATCGAACCGTTCTCCGCCCAGGATAATCGGCGCGATTTCTCTCTCTATAATTTCCTCCCAGTATTGTTCCCGGTTTTCCATCCACCCCATGAAATCGGCCGGTTGGGGCTCCTGCCAGGGGACCATCCGGTGCTCCCATTTGTACAGGTCCCGCATCCTCAGCAGAAGGCCGCAGAGCGAGTACACCCCGGCGTGCCGGGCGTCTGATATATCGCAGTTTTTCTGAACCTGACGCTGCAGGTCGGATATTTCCGGTTTCAATGCGCTCTCCTGAAAACCGTTGCGCAGGAGGAAAACGGGAGTTCGCGGCCCCCCGGGATGGCCAAGCGGGAATCATGCGCCATTGCAAGTTTCTAACCCCGGTTTTTATCCATGTCGACAACAGTTTACCTTTTCACGCCGTTTTTTGGAAGCCAACAGCGGCATTGTCTATCTGCGTAGCCGCCGGTTTGGAAATGTCCGCCGCGCCATTCAGTCGGCCGGACTTGCGCTTCGTGGTGTAGCGCCTGGCGACAGCGAAGCCGCAACTCAAAAGTTCCACCATTCGACAAGGGATTGACAAAGGAACGAGTAAGTAGGGCCAATCAGAAGGGTTTTCATTTGTTCTTTGGAGAAGGCTGGGATTGCAGAGAAAAATCGTCAGGCTGCTGAAATTGCTTTGCGGGGGGCCAGGCTGCTCGACTCCTGCAATATATGCTCTAACGCACATCCGCGGTGGGTTGGATTAAAGCAGAACCTTGAGTTTCAGTTCGAATGCCCCCGGAGGCCCAACTCCAGTCAGCTATAAACGAATCTTCACTCGGATATTGCCGAACCTTCAATGCCGAAATTGTATATGTGCCATCGGTCTCATTGGAGCCTCGTATTGTAATATGTAGACGCAAGGTCTTGAGGTTAGGATGTTTACATGCTACACTATAAGCTTTACTAAGTACATTCATGTGTCCCAACACATCAAGTCGACCCTCAACATCCGCAGTAATATAAACTTCATCGCCCTTAAAAGCGCCGTTATCTGTATCTGAACATCCAAATATAGTACAAGATACTAAAATGCTGAACATAGCAAGTATCAATAGCGTGTTCTTCATTCATCTCTCCCTTCGTATCTGAGAAGTTGATCCCAGACTGAAGCTGGACGCACCGACGTTCATGACCGCGTAGCCCGGCGTTAAACGTCCTATCGGCAATTTGGAAGCATAACTTAAGCTTTTTTCGGATAAGGGCGCCACATCTCACCTAAAGCGCTTGCGAGCTAAAGGGGCCGGCGGAAAGTTTTCCAGGCGGATGGTTTGCCCCCAATTCGGTCTGAATGCCGGTACAGAGCCTGCTGCATTGTTCTGGACAATTTGGCCCCCACGTTTTTGTAACTTTTCTGTAACTCGACCGTAGTATAGCGAGGACGTTTCAGGAATGGCGGTGAGACAAGATATACGAAGGATAAGAACACGATTACGATCACAGCATAAAAAGGAGACGCCATGGACAAGGGAAAAATAAGATCGGTCCAATGTGTTTTTGCAGCTTTATCTGCCGTTGTTATTCTGTCAGTGTTTGTTTCGCCGGTTCTGGCCGCCTCGCCTGAAGTCGAGAGCATCAATGCGCAGATCAGGAATACGGGCGCAAAGTGGCAGGCGGACGACACCTCGATTACTCAACTCCCCCAGGAACGCAGGCTGAAGCGCGTCGGCCTCTTGATGAGGGGAATTGCGAGCCCGCCCAAATCTTCTTCCCAGAGTGGAGCAGCCCAATCTACCGGGCAAAGCGCTCCGTCAACTTTGGATTACCGTGATTATAGTGATGGTTCAGGCTACGTAAGTTATGTCACTGCCATCAGAGATCAGGGTGACTGTGGAAGTTGCTGGGCATTTGCCACAACGGCCGCACTGGAATCGCAGGAGCTCAAAAGTACAGGAGGCGCCACCGGAGGGACTACCCCCCTTAATCCCGAGCTTTCCGAGCAGGTGCTTGTCTCGTGCAGCGGAGCTGGAAACTGCAATGGAGGCTATATAGACGAGGCTTCCAGTTTTCTTGAGAGCACGGGTCTTCCAGCATATACCTGCTTTCCTTATACTGCCACCAACAACGAATGCTCAAACGAGTTATGCCTCAACTGGCAAAGCTCTACCAGCGAAATAACGGGCTGGCAATCGGTGACGACAACTTCCCCGACCGCCGCCGAACTCGAAACCGCTCTTGCCAACTATGGCCCGCTCGTCACCACAATGCAGGTCTACAACGATTTTTACTCGTATGGCAGCGGGGTTTATTCTTATGCCGGCGGTAAAGGGGACACATACCAGGGCGGGCACGCCGTTGAAATAATCGGCTACAACCACGCCCAACAGTACTTCATCGTCAAGAACAGTTGGGGCACGGGATGGGGTGAATCCGGGTTTTTCAATATAGCATACAGCCAGATTGGCAACCCGGTGCAGTTTGGATATTATACAATCGCATATCTTGGATACAGGGCCAACAATAACAATCCAAACAATCAAACCTGCACCTATTCCATCTCGCCCACGTCGGTCACTGTACCCTACACCGCGACAAATGGCGCCGTGAGGGTAACAACTTCGCCAAAGTCCGGGTGCTCATGGACGGCCGTGAGCAATGTGAACTGGATAATCATTGAGTCGGGAGCAAGAGGAAGCGGAAGCGGCACCGTCGGTTATTATGTCACTCAGAATCCCACGTATGAAAATTGGACCGGCACACTGACCATAGCAGGAAAGACCTTTACCGTAACTCAGAAAGCGAGATAGCTCATTACGATATGCTCCCTGTTTCCTCCCTTTTTTAAGAGGGGGGAAACAGGGGGTTTACATTAGATTTATGAACTGGACCGCCCATGCCGAATTATAGTATATTCATTTCGCGCGCTGTGAGCCTGCGAGATGGATTTTGTCAGTTATATAGCTCACTTTGAAGAAGTTTGTCTGGAAAGGTTTTTGGGATGTACAATCGCTTTTTTAATTTCTTCTGCTCACCTTTCGAGAATACCCTTGACCAGCGGTTCCTCTTTTTGAGCGAGAGCCACGAGGAAATTGTGTCCGCGCTGCTCTACTTCGTCGAGGAAAAGAAGAGCTTTGCTCTCGTATGCGGGGGCGTGGGGACGGGCAAGACGATGATCGTCCATCATCTTCTCGAAAAGCTGCCCCAGTCGGTCAAGCCGATTTTAATTCGTTATCCCGATGTCGAGTTCATCGAGATATTGCGCTATATCGCCCGGGAGCTCGGAATCAGTTCGGATGGGAAAGGGGTACTCGACTTAGTCGACGATGTGAAAGAGGTTCTTACAAAGGCGAGTAACGACGGTAGACAGGTAATACTGATCATAGACGAAGCCCACCTGCTTCCGATTAACAGCCTCGAGAATATTCGACTTATCTCGAATATAGAGCTGACCCAAAATAAGCTTGTACAGATACTTCTCATCGGCCAGATCGAACTTGGCCTCAAGCTGCGCAAAGAGGGAATGGAGCAGTTTGCCCAAAGGATAAACGTTAACCGGGTCCTTTCTCCGATGAGTGCATCTGAGACGGTCGAATACGTGGACCATAGACTGAAGATCGCAGGGTCGAGCTTCAACCGGTGTTTCGAACAAGGGTGCAGGAAACTCCTCTACGAAATGACGGGCGGCGTTCCGCGAAGCATAAATCGATTGTGCGATACGGCTTTTCTCGTGTGTATGACTGAAAAGAGTCGGAAGGTAACGAAAAGAACCCTGAAAAAAGCGTACGCTGCCCTTAACTCCGATCTGATCCAGGCGCCGGCAGATCGTCGTATGGGCATATTTCACAACGTCTTCTTCTACGCCAAGAAATACAAGGTTGCTTTTGCGACTGCCGCGCTGGCCCTGGCCGTCATATTGTGGGCGCCTGGATTGAAGGACAATCTCGGCGAACGTGTAACGAAATGGTTATCCGGCTCCCATAAGTCACAAGAAGTAAGCACGAACTCGGCAAAAGATAAGCTACCGGCTCCCGAAGCCAAAAACCGGGAAACCCTGCCTCGGAGGGCTGTGGAAGTTAGTTCTTCGATCATTCCCAAGGGCACTGAAGATCAGCCGGTTCTAAATTCGAAGGCGGAACCCAGGAAGGCGATTCCCGTAGAAGCCCTGCCGGCGAAGAAAAGCGATGAGAATGTGCCTGCGGCCGACACGGTTTCTCCTCCCCGCGGTGAAGCTTTATCGAGTCTCCCAGTTCCGGAAAAAACCGAAGATCGAACTGCCGATAAAATCGTCGTTCCTCCGCAACCTCCTGTTAAGAGTGCCCGTGAGGTCACCGCCGATGAGCGCGGGCCGAGTGCTGCCTTACCTGAGGAACCTGGTAAAAATCCTTATGTGACGCAGCCTGCTGCAGTGGGCGCCGATCGGCTGGTTGCGGCAGAGCGTAAAACTGAGGATGCCGTTCCTCAGCTTCCCGAAGCTCGAGAAAGATTGCCGGAGAGTTTAGACTTCTTAATGGTGACCGTTCAAAGAGGTGAATGCTTGAGCAAGATCGCCGCACGATTGTTCCCTGAGGATACGGAGTACGGCATGAAAGTGATTTTGGCGGCAAACCCCTTTATCCGTGACGAGAATCTAATTTTGGAAGGACAGACACTGAAGATCCCTAAAAAAAGAGCCGGGCAATGATCCCCGCGCTCCAATCCGCCCGAACAGGAGTCATCTTCCAATTTCGACAAGTCAGAAATCCGGCTGAGGAATGTTTTTAGAAATCAGTCTCATCGGATATTTAACTTGCGTGTTTGATTGGGAAATCGTATGGTTTCGCGGGCTGTGGGGTTGTTGTGGGAGTTTTCGAGCGGATACCGGCCCGAAAAAGCTGCTCGAATCAATGCGGCACGATTTGTGCATTTTCATTGGTTTTGGTTTCCTGGAAACGTTATCATTTGGGAAAAGGGGTTACATGGTCGCTCTTGAAAGGGGAAACAGTCGAAAATGAAGTCTAAAGGTATCGATAAAAAGTCGACTCGGAATCTGTTTTCAACAGCATATGGTATGAAAGATACTGTTCTTAGCCCGGTTAGTCCTGATGAAGACAGGATGGTTTCAGACGAATCGGTTGTCTCCAAAAGGCCTGATGAAGACAGGATGGTTTCAGAGAAATTGGTTGTCTCCATAATGCCTGATGAAGACAGGATGGTTTCAGAGAAATTGGTTGTCTCCATAAGGCATGATGAAGACATGACGGATTTAGAGGAATTGGTTGTCTTCAGCAGGCCGGATTCACTTTTTTCCGAATGCTGTCGGTTCTTGAGGTCAAAGATAACTCGGCCTTCTTCCGGAAATCCTCCTCGGACCATCCTTGTAACCAGTGCTCTTATGGGTGAAGGCAAGACATTTGTTGCGTGCAACCTGGCGGCAGCCATCGGCCAGACCCCTGAAGAATACGCACTCCTGGTGGACTCCGACCTGCGGAACCCAAGCGCTCACAGAGTGCTTGGCATTCCGGCAGACGAACGGGGCCTGTCCACATATCTGTCGAAGAAGGCAGGGTTGCCGGAGCTGCTAAGGAAAACGGCTTTCGAGAAACTTACATTCCTTCCAGCCGGGACTTCAGCCTCCACCCCTGCGGAGTTACTTTCCACCAAAAAGATGCGTGAGCTCATCGGAGAACTCAGAGAACGTTATCCCGACCGCTTCATCATAATCGACAGCGCGCCCCTTGCTTTGGCCCCGGAAACATCCGTGCTCGCCAATTATGTCGATGCGGTTCTTCTGACGGTACGTCACGGCAGCACTCCCCGCGATGCGGTAAGGCAAGCACTCAAAGGGGTCAAAAAAGAAAAACTCATGGGGGTTGTCTACAACTGTTATGACTCAGCTTTAAAATTGTACGATCGTTATGGCTATTACAGGTACGGCTATGGCAAAAAGAGGAAAAAGTGAGTTTCCTGCAATTCCTCTGTCGGGTTTCAAGAAGAAAAATTCCACACAGCTCTCTTCTGTTGCTGAAAAAACCCGTCCCCCCAAAGCTCAAGATGTTTGAGTTATGAAAGAGAAGCCGCTTTCAGTTCACCGGGTTTCAGGATTGCGTAGGCCAGAGTCATAAGCGGCACAGGCACATTCAATTCCACTCCAAGCCGTACGACTATCCCGATCATCGATTCCAGTTCACACCTGCGTCCTGCCTCAATATCCCGCTGCATTGACGGCTTCATATCCGCCGGAGCGCCATCAATAAATTCCAGGCTCTTCTCCACCAGGTCCGGCTCAAGGAGCACTCCCCGAGCAGATGCAATCGCTTCGACCTCTCGCAGCGCATTGGTCAGGGCCTTCCGAGTTTCCGGAACATCGCGATACTCTCCCGTCGTTACCCGGGTTAACCCACCAAGTGCGCTTATAGCAGAGATAAATACAAACTTCGTCCAGAGCACCCGGACAATATTGCCTACTGCTTCCACAGTTGCCCCAGTGCTTTCCAGCACCCGGCAAACCGATTTTGCCCGCTCAGTGATCTCCCCGTTGAACTCACCGATGACGATACGCTGAAACCGGCTGTACTGGCCAATGACTCCCGGTTCTTCTATCGCGGCGGATAGCCAGGTTACACCGCCCAACACATGTTTTGCGCCGATCACCTCACCGATGAGGTCGGCCGCATCTACGCCGTTCTGCAAGGGCAATACGACCGTATCCGAACCCACCATAGGAAGAATTGCCCTGGCCGCCTGGGCGATGTGAAAAGTTTTGGCGGCAAACACTATGAGTTCGACAGGACCGACAGATGCCGGGTCATCCGTAACGGCGGCCGGCTGGATGCGGAAATCGCCAAAGACGCTTCTTATCTCCAGCCCTTTTTCGCGGATTGCCCTAAGATGTGCACTGCGTGCAATAAATGTTACGTCATGCCCGGCTCTGGCAAGCAATCCTCCATAATAGCCTCCAACTCCACCCGTCCCCATTATCGCAATTTTCATCGTCTACTCCAGATGCAAGGACCCCGTCGCACGCCGGTAAAGTCCGTGCCGCGACCTGTTGTATTTTCTTCATAGATCAATACTGTCCAGGTGTCTTCGGTCATTGAAAAGGCCAATCTTACCGACTCCATTCAAGAACTGGACAATGGTTTTAGAAGCCGTTTCCACACAAGCACTTCTGAACTGGGACAGATCCACACATTTGATCTTGCAGAGAATAGCAGCGATAGTGAAGTTATGGGAAACAACCAAGGCGTTTTCAGACCCCAATATGATGTCTTTAATGGCGTTCCAGGCCCGTTCCTGCACTTCGATGAAAGATTCCCCATTGGGTATCCTGGTAATTGCAGGATCGGCAATCCATCTTTGGAGAAAATCTTTCTCGCAGGCTGTCAATTCCTGAAAAGACAAACCTTCAAAGTCTCCCTGGTCCATTTCCATTAACCCGCTTCTTCTATGAATGGGGACACCGTGAAACTGATTGATCACTTCGGCTGTTTTATAAGCTCTTTTCAGGGGGCTCGAATAGATCTGATGGATTTCATTATCTTTTAACGACAGGGCAAGTTGGTGGGCCTGGCGCATCCCCCTGTCGTTTAATTCCATATCGGTTATTCCCTGAACTTTTCGCTCTCTGTTGAAAGGAGTTTCCCCATGCCGGACCAGGATCAGTTCCATATTAAATAATGCCATTCGCGTCAGTGATAATAACCGAAATGATGCGCCAACTTCTGCGCTATGCATCCAAACTGCGTGTTGGGATCGTATTCTTGCACGAAAAACTTCCGTTGCTTCCCTAACCCCGAAAACCATACGATTTGCAAATCTAACATGCAAGAAATATCTTAGGGGAAAATCCACCGACGTAAACGTGGGCTTGCTCGGAAGCACGAAAGCAACTAGAATAAAATTCAGGCCTTTTGGCTGCAAGCACAGAGCCAAACCACACATTTGAACCGGAGCCTCCAGACTTCCTGGAGGTCTTTCCCCTCATGACAGGGAGAGACTTATGCCGAATCTTTCGCTCGCGGGAATCTTCCCGCCGATCCCCACGCCATTCAACGCTGACGGGCAAGTTGACTACGATCACTTGCAATTCAACCTGAACCGCTGGAACCAGGAACCGCTCGCCGGATACGTGGTGTGCGGGTCGAACGGCGAATACGCCTACCTCACGCTCGACGAGCGGGTGGAACTTATTCGGGCTGCCAGGCAAGTCATCCCCGCCGGCGGGTTGCTGATCGCCGGGTCGGGAATGGAGTCCACTCATGAGACGATTAACCTGACGCGCCGCATGGCCAAGGCCGGCGCGGACGCGGCCATCGTGGTGACGCCCTGTTATTACCGGAGCCGGATGACGGCTGCCGCCCTGGAACAACACTATCGCCAGGTGGCCGACGCATCGCCGGTCCCGGTGGTGCTGTATAGCGTCCCAGCCAACACGGGCGTCGACTTGCCTGCCCAGGTCGCCATCAGTCTCGCCAAACACCCCAACATAATCGGCATGAAGGACAGCGGCGGAGACGTCACCAAAATCGGTTACATGGCACACGAGACACGGGCTGACGATTTTCAAATCCTGGCCGGGTCTGCAGGCTTTCTGCTGGGGGCGCTGGCTGTGGGCGCGGTCGGAGGGGTGTGTGCGCTGGCAAACATTGCCGCCGCTAAATTGACGCGCCTGTGGAGATATTTTAGCCAGGGCAACGTGATGAAAGCGCGCGAGCTTCAACTGCCGCTGATTGAGGCCAATACTGCAGTGACGTCTCGCTTTGGCGTGCCGGGTCTGAAAGCTGCGATGGACCTGCTGGGCTACTATGGCGGCCCGGTTCGTTTGCCACTGATGTCGCTATCGGACCAGGACAAGGACACGCTTCGGAACATTCTCGCAAAGGCGGAACTGTCGTAAAGATCCACCACAGCATTTCATGTCCCTTTGGGACACCCTGGAACCATCAAAAGAGGTCGCGGGCTGGAGCACCTCAGCCTTACGGGAGGACACAACTTCTCGCAGCAGAGCAGAGATCACGGAGAAAAGCAACTCAGCAAACAAAAAGACGAGGTCGAACGACTCAGATTTCTGCGCACTATTCACATGGGCCGGAAGTAACCCTTCCGACTTTTATCATTTCCGCCCGCATTTACACCTACCCAGGAAACCCGTTCCCGTTTCTGTTGCCAGAACGGAATCCCTTTGCTATCAGGAAATATGAAATCTTTTTTATCCGGACCGTTAACATTTTTCTTTCAGAAGTGAACCGCACCGCTATCTCCACCATGCCGAGAAGAGGAGTGGAAAGTGTCCGAACGCCAGGCAACTGAAATCCCTGAACGCTCCATAGTCAAACGATACGGCCTTCTCATCGCATTGGCAGCCCTGATCGGTCTTTCTTTGATTCCGGCACCCCAGGGGCTTTCAGTTGCCGGGCACCGGATGTTAGCCATGCTGGTATTTTCGGTTATTTTGTGGATGACCGAAGGAGTGTCCTATCCCGTTAGCGGTGTAATCATTGCAGCACTGATGACGTTTCTGATCGGCATGTCTCCCAACCCTGAAAAAGCCGGGGCGCTTTATGGAACCACACAGGGTATGACCATAGCGCTGGGGGGATTCTCGAACACAGCCTGGGCCCTGGTTGGAGCCGCCCTGTTCATTTCGGCGGCGATGACAAAGACGGGGTTGGACCGCCGGATCGCACTCAAGGTACTGTCGATAGTAGGCGCAAGCGCCAACCGTATAATAATAGGCGTGATTCTGGTGGGATTCGTTTTGAGCTTTTTCGTTCCTTCCACGACAGCCCGCGTTGCGTGCCTTGTGCCAATAGTGCTCGGTATTATCACCGCGTTCGGCGTTGACAGATCTTCGAGTTTTGCGGCGGTGCTCCTGATAGCAACCGCCCAGGCCGACAGCATCTGGAACGTGGGAATCAAAACTGCGGCGGCACAAAACATGATCGCCGTCAGTTTCATCAGGCAGCAGCTCGGTTACGACATAACCTGGCTGGAATGGTTTACAGCCGCCGCCCCTTTCTCCCTGATGATGTCCATTGCGCTCTTTTTCGTACTCATCAAGCTTATCCCTCCCGACGTCAAAGAAATCCCGGGCGGACGGGAGATTGTAAAAAAACAGCTTGCCGCGCTTGGGCCAATGAGCACATCTGAAACAAAACTCCTATGCATTTTAATTGGCCTGCTCTTTTTCTGGACCACGGAAAAGATACTCCATGGTATCGATACGTCCTCTTCTACCCTTGTTGCCATTACTCTCATGATGGTCCCACGATTCGGAATAATGACCTGGGAAGAAGCTCAGGAAAGGATCCCCTGGGGAACTCTTTTTCTTTTTGGAATGGGTATCAGCCTGGGTTCCGCGATCGTGTCAACCAAAGCCGGAGTTTGGCTCGCGAAGGCTATCGTGCCGTTTTTCGGCCTGAGCATGGCCTCCTCGCTGGTCATTGTACTCAGCCTGGCGGCCTTTCTGATAGTCATTCATCTCGGGTTCGCCAGCGCCACGGGTCTTGCCGCCGCAATGATCCCCATAATCATAGAAGTGTTAAAGAACGTTTCCACGCCGGGTCTAAACGTGATCGGCATGACAATGATCCTGCAGTACGTCATAAGTTTTGGATTCATTCTGCCTGTAAACGCTCCGCAGAACATGGTGGCATTCGGCACAAACACCTTTTCCGTTTCACAATTCATGCGGACCGGCATCCCGCTAACCGTTATCGCCTATCTGCTCGTCGCCTTTCTGTCCGCCACGTACTGGAAGTTTCTCGGACTGGTCGGATGATAACGAAAGGGCCGGCAGGGCATGAGCAATTTGAAGGACCGCCGGATGCACTTACTACAATAACCAGGGGAGATAATCCTATGAACTCAGGCGCATTATGCCTAGTCGACACCGCGCTGCGCGCAGGCGTGGAGATATGCTTCGCAAATCCAGGCACCACCGAGATGCCGATAGTCGTGGCAATGGACCGCGTGCCCGGAATGCGAGTCGTGTTGGGACTGTTTGAAGGCGTTTGCACCGGCGCCGCCGACGGATGGGCACGCATGAAAGGGCGGCCCGCCGCGACGCTGCTGCACCTCGGGCCCGGTCTTTCCAATGGGCTCGCGAACCTGCATAACGCGCGGCGCGCACACACACCCGTCGTCAACTGGATAGGCGATCACGCTACCCGGCACCTGGCGTTCGACCCGCCTCTCACTTCAGACATCGCAGCTCTCGCCGGCAGCGTGGGTTGGACACGCACCGTCAAGTCCGTACGGGAGATGGCGGAGGCAAGCCTTGCAGCGGTCGAGGCGGCACTTGGACCGCCGGGGCGTGTGGCGTCGTTGATCATTCCTGCAGACTGCCAGTGGGAACCGGGGCCTGAGCCGCTGTCCGCGACTCCGTCGCCCCCGGTCAGCGAAATCGCCAGTCCAGCGCCTCAAGAGGCGGCTCGCTTACTACGCCAAGGTCGAAGTGGAATCCTGCTGGGCGGCAATGCACTTAGCGCGCGCGGCCTGCGTGCTGCCGCGCGGGTAGCTGCCGCGACAGGCTGCGGAGTTTGGATCGAGAGCTTTCCGTCGCGCCTGGAGCGTGGCCGGCAGGTGCCCGCTTTCCCTTCTCTACCGTATTTCCCGGACCAGGCCCGCCAAGCCCTCGCCAACCTGACGAGCCTCGTGCTCGCGGGGGCTCGCGATCCTGTCGCCTTCTTTGCGTATCCCGATCAGCCTTCGCGGCTGGCGCCCGATGGCGCAACGCTGAATATTCTTGCGGACCCGGACGCCGGCGTCGACGCGGCATTAGTGCTCGAGGCGCTGGCGCAGGAGTTGGACGCCCCGCCCGCCGCTACACCGCCGAGGCCAACACCCGGGTTCGAGCCATGCGGCGATCCGCTCGACCCTGATAACCTGGGCCGGGCGTTAGCCGCATTCACTCCGGAGAATGCGATTGTAGTCAATGAAGCGGTCACTACCGCCTCAGCCTGGAGCGAGACGTACGCTTCCAGTGCAGCGCCGCATACCATGCTCCGTCTCACCGGCGGCGCAATAGGGCAGGGACTGCCCAGTGCGCTCGGCGCCGCGCTTGCATGCCCGGACCAGCGCGTAATCGCTTTCCAAGCCGACGGAAGCGGCCTCTATACGCTACAGGCACTTTGGTCGATGGCGCGCGAGAGCGCAAACGTGACCGTCGTGCTATGTGCGAATCGCCGTTACCGCATCTTGCAGGCCGAGCTTGCACGAGCTGGTTTGGCCCAGCCCGGACCCAAGGCGCAGGCGCTCACCGATCTCACGCGGCCGGTGATAGACTGGACTGCGCTGGCGAAGGGATTCGGCGTGCCGGCCGTCAGCGTGCGCACAGACGGAGAATTCGCCGGCGCACTCATGCGCTCACTCGCTGAGAGCGGTCCCAGCCTGATCGAGGCTGTGCTCGCCTGATACTATCCAACACAGCGGCACAGAGATCACGGGGAAAAGCAAATTGGACCGAAAAAGCTTTAAAAAAGGCCTCCAGTGGCCGACATACAAGAGAGCCGGGCTGAAGCGCGCGGCTTAAAAAATCCCGGCGGGCCCGGACAACATGATCCCGGGCGCCCATATTCTTTCGGATTACGCATCGGGTCTCATCAATACGCTCAAGGATGCCATGGTGAACGGGACATCCGCGGACGAACTCTATCGGCAAAACATTATGAGCCCTTACCCCACGAGGGAGAGCGACCTCATCTACATGCTGAAGCCGCTTTTAGAGTAGGAATTTGGATTGCTTACAGTTTCAGCGTGCAGTTTGATGTTCATTTCAAATGCCGGGCGAACCCATCGGCTCCGGAGTAACCGGAGCCTGCTGATATGGACCTTGACCCCGGGAGGTTGAATTCGGTCTGTCCATATCTCTTCTCGGCTGGTCCGGATTGTCGCTCTGGGATGGACAAAATCCTGCCCAGCACATGGGACCGATTTTATCGGCCCGTGCCCCGATAAATGGGCCACTGACCAGCACAATCGCCAACGCCAATCCTATGATCAATATTTTGCTCATTTCTCATCTCCAAGTATCAGCTCTCCGAAATATTATAATCTATTGAGATTACAGGAAAAGGTGGTTCATTTAATGTAACGCCGACGTTGCTTTCTGTCAATTGCCGCACACGTTGGGTGAAGGGTGATGGGTAGAGGGTGAAGGGAGCGGGAGGCGTGAAGCGGGAAGAGAATCAGGAATTGGGAATTTTTGACGGTATATGAGGTCGAGCCTTGCAGAGGCCAACTCTTGACTTCAACTTTTGTGTTTCACCGCCCGCCTTGAGCCCTCGGAGGCGCAGAACTTGCCGCCCGCGTGGATATAAACCAGGCTGCCGCCCTTTATCCGGTTGATTACAGATTCTGCCACTTCGGCCGGGATGGCCGGACACCCCAGGCTTCGCCCCAGTCGGCCTCCGGTAAGCATCACCGAACGTGAGCTGACGTACCTGGCCCCATGCATCACGATTCCGCGTCTGGATGCGTTGTCGTTGACCCCTTTGTCAAGCCCGTAGAGCTGGAGCGCGATTCCGTGCTTCCCGGAGTATTTTTGACCCGTGACGAAGAACCCACGACAACTCTTGAAGGACCGGGGCCGGTTTGAAAACGCGGTCGCATACGCCCAGCCCGAATTCCTGCCATGCGAGACGAGGAACTTTTCGACTTTCCCTGTCCGCATGTCTATCAGATACATTCTCTTAACATTTGAGGGTTTGGTGTAATCGATAATAGTCAGGTAGCGCTTGTTTCTGATTGCGTGCCGGTAAGAACGCAAGTGGATCAAAACACTCGAGAATGCGTCGTATTTGATGATTTTGTGCCGGGTTTTTTTATGGGCATGAAACCTTACGAATTTCTTATCGGGAACATGGCGGGCGCAGCAAGTATTCCACAGGAGCAGCACCAGGACAAGAGCAATAACTCCGGCTAAAAGAAATCGACAACAGGTCAGAGCAGACAAATGATGGGTCCCGACCGAGCTCGAACGCTTACGTTTTTGCTCTATCCGATAAAGAGTAAGCATGAAACCCTGCTCCACCAAAACATTGCGTCCTTCTCTCGCCGGGGGGACTTTACAATAAGCCGATTCGATTCGCAACATCGCCTTTTTGCGATGCTTACCTCGAACATCTTGGGAAGATACCATGGCAATATTCATTAGAAGCTTGCGTACATGTGGGTGTTACCGTTATGATTGAAAACCAAAGAGTATCGGATCCATCTATGAAAAACCGCCGTAATTACTATCGCCTGCTTCAAGTGCAACCGGATGCGCCAGTCGAAATCATCCGTGCCGCACATCGGACTTTGATGCTGAAATTGAAACACCATCCCGATCTCGGAGGCTCCAACGTGGACGCTGCGGAGCTGAACGAGGCCTACGAGTTGCTAACCGATCCGGAACGTCGCGCTTTGTATGATAAAGAACTGGAGCTCCGATATAAAAGTCGAGCCGAAGCGCCCGACAGGTCCCCGCAAACTGCTCTGTTTTGCCCTCTCTGCAAGCGCCGCCTGGCGCGCCGGCCCAAACCGGGCGCTCGCTGTGGAGGCTGCCGAAGCCCACTGCAGTCGGAAAACTCAACGGATCACGAACGAGCCTATCAGCGTGCGCTGTCGCGCACCAAGCGAGACCATAGAGTCTTCTACTACACCACCTGGCCCGGCAAGCCCCGGCAAGGTGAGATGATCGACTTCTCCCCTCAAGGCATGCGTTTTCGCTGCGCGGAAAGGATACCCCCGGGCACGGTGTTGAAGATCAAGACCCAACTTTGCAATGCTTCCGGCACGGTCACCAATACAAGCGAAGAAGCCGCAGCCGGTCAAAAGTGCTATGCCATAGGCGTGGTATTTCTCGCCGTCAATTTCATTGCGCCCAAGGGGTCCTTCGTTTCGACTTCTGCCTGAGAAAAATCAGGAATTCTCACCGCGTTGACTTCGTCGAAGTCGCGGCTGGAAGCCGCTCCTACTTATACCAAGTTCATGATTGGGCTGGGATAAACCCAGCCCCTACGCCTTTATGCCCTCCCGATACATCCCATCTTGAACTCCGTATTAGAAGCCTGCGTCGCCGCCTTCGGTTCGGCGCTGGGCAATCTGATAGTGCCGTTGCGCATGGTTGTACACGCCGCTGCGATCATTTTGAATGCAACTCCGCATCACTTACTATTTACTTGCATGTTCGATTGTTAAATCGTATGGTTTTGCCAGTTGCGCCCTAAATTTATTCAGGCAGAATCCGCCACTCAAAATGCGGTTTGATGAATAACGCTTAGCTTGATGCATTATTCCGTATAAAACGAATCGCACCCTCATACCTCGGTTAAGCTCATTCAGCAGGAGGCAGATATGAAATACCCTGACGTTGCGTTTGAGCCCTTTTTCACCTGGACGAACAGGCCTCGAATCATGTACGCGCCCGGAGTACGCAAAGAGCTGGCCTTTGAGATGGAACAGCTTGGCGGGCGCAATGTCCTGATAGTCACGGACAGAGGGCTGGTTAAGGCCGGCGTTGTCGAGATGGTGGCCGAACAGGTGCGAAACTCAGACCTCAAACTGGTGGGGACCTTCGACAACATCGTTCAGGACGCCCGGCTCGAAAACATCAACGAAGGGGCGCGGTTCTACAGGTCCAGCGGAGCGGACTGTATGGTCGTGGTCGGCGGCGGGAGCGTCATGGACACGGCCAAGTCCATAAACATCATGATTGGTGAAGGAGTAGACGACTTCAGGCCTCTCGCCGAGCAGGCGGGCCTTTGGGAAGGCGCCAAACCGCTTCCGCCTCACGTCGTCTTCCCCACCACTGCCGGAACAGGAAGCGAAGTCACCACGGCGATAGTCGTGCTGGACGTCGAAGCCAAGGCGAAGCTCCAGGTAACCCACCCCTTCAACGCGGACCTGGCCATGCTCGATCCGGAGCTGACAGTGAGCCTCCCCCCGATGGTGACGGCGTTCACCGGGATGGACGCACTGACCCACGCAGTGGAAGGGGTGACCTCCACGGGCGCCGAACCCATTGCAGATGCACTCGGTCTTCACGCCATCAGGCTTATCTTCCGGTACCTCCCCGAGGCGGTGAAGGAGCCGCACAACATTACCGCCAGAGGCAACATGCTCATAGCCAGCACGCTGGCGGGGATGTGTTTCGGCAACACCATGACGGGCGGGGCCCATGCAACCGCGCATGCCCTGGGCGCGCATTACGGAATTCCTCACGGCCTGGCCAACGCCATCATGCTCCCCATAGTCATGGAGCACAACGTGGAGGAATGCGCCGAGCGCTACATGATGGCGGCAGACGCCATGGGAATGGACGTGAGCGGGAAGGACACGTTCGAAGCGGCCCGATTGGCCGTGCAGGCAGTAAAAGACCTCAAGGTCCGGATAGGACTAACCCAAACTCTTAAGGACTTCGGCCTTACCGATGACAGAGAACGGCTCATGCCCACCGTCGAACTGGCGGCGTGTGATTCTCAAGTGAGTTATAATCCCCGTTATTTGGAAGAGGAAGATTTACTCAACCTGTACGTCAAGGCACTTTAGAGTGTGAAGGGTGAAGAGTGAAGGGGAAAGGCGAAAGAATGGCGCTTCGCGGGTGAAGGGGAAAGGCGGAACACTTACAGCACAAGGGGGAAATGAAATGGAATACTGGAAAGATGAGTCCGAACCTATCAAGGCTTTTTTGAAGCTTTTCGAAGCGAGCAGCGCGGACCCGGAACTGTCCACGGGATTGAAGAAGCTCAACCAGCTTATATGGTTCGATTACACCGAGGACGGCCCGAACTGCTCTTATTACTGGGATTGTCGCGGCGGCAAGCTCGAGGCGGGCGCCGGCAAACCGGCCGATGAGCCCAACCTGGTGATGAGTCTCTCCGCTGACAACGCCCACAGGTCGTGGTCCAACAAGCTCAATCCAGTGATGGCCATCACGCGAAAAAAGATAAGGGTGAAGGGATCGGCCACCGCTCTTCTTAAATTGGCGCCCAAGCTTAAAAAGGTCGCAGTGCTTTACGAAGGGGTCCTCAAAGACCTGGGCTGGGAAGACAAGATCCTCAAGTGAGCGAAAGCGGAGGTGCGTTATGCAGGGCAATACCGGCAACGTCATCGACGTAGATCTTACCGAAGGCAAAGTGAAAGTTGGCTCTCTCCCGGAAAGCTGGTACCGCGGGTACATCGGGGGAAGCGGCCTGGCAGCCAAACTTTTCTGGGAAACGGGTGACTTTGGCGCAGGACCGCTCTCACCCGAGGCCATGCTCATCTTTATGAACGGACCCTTTGCCGGCCTGAAGCTCTCCGGAGCAAGCAGGACCAGCGCAGGCGGCCGCTCACCACTTACGGGCAACTGGGGCGATTCCTCCTGCGGAGGCTCCTTCGGCCCTGAATTGAGGTACGCCGGATACGACGGAATCGTCCTGCGAGGGAAGGCTGCAGCCCCCTCGCTGCTCCTGATCGAGGACGACAGCGTTGAGATCGTGGACGCGGCTTCCTATTGGGGCAAAGGCATCGAGCAGGTAAACAACGACCTCAAGAAAAGGTTCGGGCAAAATCACCGCACCCTGGTGATAGGTCCGGCAGGTGAAAACACTGTCAGCTATGCGCTCATTTTGAGCGAAGGGCATCATGCGTTTGGGCGGGCGGGGCTCGGGGCCGTCATGGGATCGAAGAACCTCAAGGCCATTGTCGTCAAATCGTCAAAGAAACAAATGAAAGTGGCCGATCCGAAACGATACGAGGAGCTGCGGAAAGAACTCAACACCAGGATCAAGGAATCTTTGACTTCTTCGGTCATGAGGGAAAACGGGACCGCCGCCAACCTGGAAGGGGGCATGTTTGCAGGTGATGTCCCCATACGGAACTTCACCTCCAATTACTCCGAGACGCTGGGCGAGGCCCTGTCGGGGGCCACCCTGACCGAGAAATTCCTGACCCGCGGGCGGGCCTGCCTGTTCTGCTCGGTCGGGTGCAAGCGAATCGTAAAAGTGCCCAAAGGACCGTTCGCCATTCCCGAAGGACCCGGTCCGGAATACGAAACCATAGTGGCTTTCGGGGCCCTGCTGGGCTCGCCGGACCTTGCGGCGGCAGCCAAAGCGGGCAGGACCTGCAATGACCTGGGCCTGGACAGCATCTCGGCGGGTGGGACCATAGCCTGGGCGATGGAAGCTTTCGAAAAAGGTCATCTCACCCTGAAGGATACCGACGGTGTCGAGCTTCGCTGGGGCGACATGCCAACGGTTATCGACAAGGTCCTGCCGGCGATTGCTCGACGGGAAGGAACACTGGGGGGACTGCTTGGCTCGGGGAGCGCTGCCGCTGCAAAAAGAATCGGCAAGCGTTCCATACATTACACGTGTCAAAGCAAGGGCATGGAGGCGCCCATGCACGACCCCAGAGGCGGAGGCCACGGCCTGGCCCTCACCTATGCGGTCAGCCCGAGAGGGGCCTGCCACGTGGCCGACCCGATGCTCCACATCGAGATGGGGGCCTGCTATTACCCGGAAATAGGTGTCGTATACGAGCCCGACGCCATGACCGACACGAACAAACCGGAGGCGGCGGTAAGGTCTGTCGAGCTTGGGGGCATCGAGAACAGCGCCTGTTTTTGCCAGTTCGCCGACAGGGAGCTCACCATCCCCGAATGGGTCGAACTTTTCAATACTGTAGCCGGATACGCCTGGGACGTGGAAAACATGATGGGAGCGGGCCGGAGGGTCTTCTATCTCAAAAGGCTCATCAACTACCGATACGGGCGCACCGCCCGGGACGACACCCTGACCCCCAGGATGCTCGAACCGGCTCGAGACGGTGAGCCTAAGGGGATCAAGATAAATTTCTTCGGCATGAAGGAGCGCTTCTACGAACTCATGGACATGGACCCTGAGAAGGGAATACCCAGCAGGGCCGCGCTACTGCAATACGGAATGGAACAGGAAGCTCAAAAAGTCTGGTAGAAGGGTTCACCGCAGAGACGCAGAGGTCGCGGAGAAAAGCAAGTCAGCAAACCAAAAGATGCACCGCGGAGGGCACAGAGAGCTTGGAGCAGCAGAGCCGCAACCAAAAAACTTCCAAGCAGTTAGTCTGCCATTGTTTCCGGACTGCTGTTCGCGCCACAAGTATGATTTTTATCACCACCAGCGCACGAAGACAGCTGGAGTCCAAAATATTGTTAAAAAGCCAGAAAACGAGGTTCATCCGGCAAACGCATACCTCCAATATTTTTCACGAGACCTCACATCGCGGGTTCGGCGACGCCATTCCGGCGAGGTCTGGCCCAGTGGCCGGCTTCAAGGCCACGCAAACACGTTGCAGCTATTTCCATTGCCAGTTTCCATAAGAGGGAGGCATATCCATTCCTAAGAGCCTGTCACTATTGTTGTTTTATCTGCTCAAAGGAAATTTGTTGGAAATTTCATGGGAAATTTTTAATTGACCTCTACGCTAGTCGAGGAGTGGGGCAGATCTTTTTGCAGTCAAGGAATTGCTTGGACATAAGGACGTCAAAATTACCATGAAATACGCTCATCTTGGCCCTGAGCACAGGACAATGGACAGAAACGATGGGTAGTAGTACAGAGATCACCCGGAGGTTTTCCAGGTGAATGCTGAGACCAGAAGATCATCGCTGAGAATCACAGTGAAGCCGGCGGGCATAATCAGGAGGTATGTCAGCGAGCAGGAGATGGACGTTCCAGCGGGATTCACGTCCGCGGCTCTTATAGAGCGACTCGGCATTCCGTCCCAGTTCAGGATGCTTTCGCTGGTTAACGGGACCAGCCGGCCACTTGATGCCGAACTCGACGATGGCGACGAAGTCCGGCTGGTCACCCTGATCTTCGGCGGGTGAGAAAAGAGGAACCGCAGACACAGATGAACACAAGACGGAGCTAAAGGCAAAAAAGACGCTTTGACACAGATGAACACAGATGAACAAACGGCCGGGGCAGGTAGAGCCAGGACAACAATAAGCCGGCCTCTATTTGATTTCACAGGCAGATCGTTTCTTGAGCTGTGGTCTTGAGCGCAAAGGACTGAGGACTGCGGGAAAATGGAGTAGCGAAGATTGGGGGCGCCTCCGCGTTTCCGCGTGAGAACTTTCTGAGAGCTCGAAGGCGCCCTTTACGTTTCCAAGACGCTCCTTCTATTTTTTCATGAGGTCCAGAAACTTGTCGTGTTCGCCTTCGATCATCGGGTAGCAGTGCTCTTCCGCCGGGAACCTTCCGGCACGGACATCGTCGCAATAAGCCGTCATGGCCTTGGTGACCATCTCGGCTACATTACAGTATCGCTTGACGAACTTGGGCGTGAAGGCCTGGAATTGCCCGATCAGATCGCTCACTATCAGGAGCTGCCCGTCGCAGTGCGGGCCGGCCCCGATGGAAAGTACGGGGATGGTGAGCTTTTCGACAATATAGCGAGTGACCTCCGGAGGCACGGCCTCCACCAGCAGCATCGCGGCCCCGGCCCCTTCAACCGCAAGGGCGTCTTCCAGCAGCAGTTTGGCGCTCTCAGCGGTGCGGCCCTGGGCCTTATGCCCACCCAGTTGACCGGAACTCTGCGGCGTAAGACCGATGTGTCCGATCACTACGATGCCCGCATCGACAATAGCCCGGATCTGGCTGGTTACACGGGTGCCGCCCTCCAGCTTGACAGCATCCATGGAAGCCTCCTTGAGGAAGCGTCCGGCGTTAAACACTGCCTCCCCGGCCGAGATCTGGTAGCTGAGGAAAGGCATGTCTCCTATGACATAGGTATTCGGGGCGCCGCGCCGCACCGCCTCGCAGTGCACGATGCACTGATCCATCGTCACCGGCACGGTGCTCGGATACCCATAGACACACATGCCCAGGGAGTCGCCGACCAGAATCATGTCCATGCCGGCGGCTTCTGCAAACCGGGCCGTGGGGAAATCATAGGACGTCAACCAGCAGATCTTTTCCCCGGTTTTTTTCATACGATAGAAATCGTGAATCATGAGCTTCGCTTTTCCCATTGCAATCCCTCTCCGTTTCTCAGCGCTTCCCATTGCGCCAGGCGTGTTTTTCAGTCCTGCAAGATAGAGTTCTTTCCTCGGCCGGTAATCTCATGAAATGGACTTGCGCATCGATTCGTGCATTGCACAAAATACTACCAACCTGAATCTTGGGCAACGAATTTGAGGCGCGGGAGTCAGCCACAAGTCAACAGCGCCGACGAACACGCGGGCTAGCAGCGCCATGCAGATACAAAACCTGTGCTGACTCCGTTGCGAGAGCTTTTTCGGGCGGAATCCGGGCCCCAAATGCCGTTCAGCGAGATTTGGGGACAAGTCGAGGCATTATTCCGGATGAAGGCCCTCTGGTCCCGCCTGTCGTGCAACTCTGCACTCGCGACCAAGCCAGGTCGCGGCTGGAAGTCGCCTGCAAAAGATGGGCTTCCCGATGGAAAACAGGTAGAACAAGTTTACCCCGACTATGCACTTTTAGGGGTTGACAAGAGTCCAGGTCGAATTTAAGTTCCGGCTAACAAATTCTGGTGCGCCTTACTAATGTGATTGAGGAATTTAAATGAATGAATATTTGGATCTTAAGGAGATAAAAATGAGCAAAAAACTGATTCTTGCAATGGCGCTTTCGCTGGTGCTTGCCAGTGGCGGCCTTTTCAGCGCACGGGCAGACAGCGGCCCCAAAGACACGGTCAAGAGAGATTTGGACAAACCAGCGGCTTCCAATAACCAGAATCTGGGCAAAGGACCGTATTACATTAACCTGAATGTGGACAAAGGACCGTATTGAGATCAACCATTGTTGACTCAATCGAACAAACCCCGGCGTTTTGATTTTGCCGGGTTTTTTTACCTGGAATAATGTATTTTTAAATCGATAAGCAATCTCCCGTTTCCCGTTGAGTATTCCGCCGCTCCTGCCTTTGGTTCAGGCCTTTTTGGGCAAATTAGCGGCAGCAAAGTCCCAGTTGAGCAAATGGTCAAGGACCGCCTGCACGTAGTCGGCGCGACGATTCTGGTAATCAAGATAATAGGCGTGTTCCCACACATCCGTGGTGAGCAAAGGGACCTGGCCGTGGACGAGAGGGTTATCGGCATTGGATGTCTTTGTCACCTTCAGTTTGTCCTGATCCAGGACCAGCCACGCCCAGCCGCTTCCAAACTGCGTGACCGCGGCATTTAGAAACTCTTTTTTGAAGTTGTCGAGGCCCCCGAAAGAGGCATCGATCATTTTGGCCAAACGCTCATTGGGCTTGCCTGCCCCGGGCAGCATGCTCTTCCAGTAAAAATCGTGGTTCCAGACTTGAGCGGCGTTGTTGAAAGTGGCTGTCTGGTCCGCCGAACCGGCGGTTTTCTTTATGATTTCCTCAAGGGAGAGGTTCCCGAGACCGGCTGCCCCTGCCAGTTTATTGGTATTATCGACGTAAGCCTTGTGGTGCTTGCCGTAGTGAAACTCAATGGTCCTTTTGGATATGTAAGGTTCCAAAGCGTCCTCTTTGTATGGAAGCGGCGGCAGGGTTATTTCAGAAGCAGCTTGAGCGATCGAGTCTCCAAGAAGGCCAAACATGCCTGTCCCTGCAATGACGCAGCCGCTGACGACGCCGCGTACAAACGTCCTTCTATCCATTTCATGACATAAAGTATTGTCGTCCATGATTACCCTCCTTTAAAAGACCGTCGGTCACATCTGTCCGTGGAACGCAAAACCCGAAACTCAATCATACCGTTGGCGCAAGCTTCTCCATCGCGGGAGACTGCCTGCGCATCAATAAAAACCATTTTCTGAAGGCCAGAACGAAAATGACGCCCAGAAGAGTCATGACTGCGGCGGGAATAAAGACCAGGAGATAGTTGCCCAGAGTGTAGTTGATCTTTATCAGGTAGTAGCCTGCCGTCATTGTAACCGGCACCATAAACAATCCGGGAACGGCTGTGATCCACGAGTATTTCAATTTCCCCATGCCTATTATCATGGTCGTTCCGACGATCAGGGCGCACGCGGCCAGAAGCTGATTGCTCATACCCAGGAGCGGCCAGAGCATCACGATATTGCCGGTATAGACCAGATATCCCCAGAAGGAAGTGAACAGAGCGCTTGTGATGATGATGCCGGGTATCCACCTCTTTTCGGTAAACTTCGGAATGGCCTTCCCGATAAGTTCCTGGAGAAGATATCTGCCCACCCGCGTCCCGCCGTCGACAGCGGCCAGGATGAATACGGCCTCGAACATGATTGCAAAATGATACCAATATGCCATAAGCCCTTTCATAAAGGAAACGGAACCGAATATATAAGCCATACCCACCGCGAGCGAAACAGCCCCTCCAGGCCGGGCCAGGATATTTTCCTGGACCGCCTCAGCCAACTGGGGAAGGTGTACTGTCGACATGCCAAGGGTCTTGTATGCTTCAGCAGAGGCATTGATTGCGAAATAATCGGAAGGAACGAGCACGCAGGCGGCAATGAGGGCCATCATGGCAACGAACCCCTCGGCGAGCATCGCTCCATATCCGACGAAGATGATGTCCCTCTCGTTATTGATCATTTTGGGTGTAGTTCCCGAACCTATTATTGCGTGAAAGCCCGACAAAGCGCCGCATGCAATAGTGATGAAAAGGAATGGGAAAACCGAACCCGGAGGGGCGACCAGCGGGCCTCCGCCGCTGATGAACCTGGTCAGGGGCGGCATCTGGAGATAAGGATGAACAATGCATATGCCGACTGCAAGCGCCGTGATGGTCCCCAGTTTTAGGTATGTCGAAAGATAATCCCTGGGCACCAGAAGCAGCCAGACGGGCAGAGCTGAAGCGGCGAAACCGTAGAGCGCAATGAAGATGGCGCACTGTTGCTTGGAAAGATAAAACCATTTTGAGAGCACCGGATGAGCGGCTACAAAAGGGCCCGTAAGAATAACCAGGGCCAGCAGCGCCACGCCGATCACACTTCCTCCCAAAATGTCTCCGGGGCGCACCGCATGCATCCAGACACCCATAAGAATTGCAATGGGCACAGTGCAAAAGACTGTGTAAGCGCTCCAGGGGCTATTCATCATTGCGCTTACTACCGCCAGGGAAAGCCCGGCAAGAAGCAAAGCAAGAATGAACACCATAGCGAAGCTGGCTACGAGTCCTGCGGCCTTCCCGATCTCCGATTCGGCGATGTAGGAAATACTTTTCCCATTATGGCGTATCGAAGCGAAAAGAATGACCATATCATGCACCGCACCGGCAACTACCGCTCCTATAATGATCCAGAGAGCGCCCGGCAGATAACCGAACTGGGCCGCCAGGACCGGCCCCAGCAGGGGACCTGCCCCTGCGATGGCTGCAAAGTGATGCCCGAAGATGACATATTTGTTGGTCGGGTGGTAGTCGATGCCGTCCTCAAGCGTATGAGCCGGGGTCGGCCTGCCGGGATCTATTTCCAAGACCCTTCTGGCGATAAAGATCCCATAGAATCGATAGCCAAGGGCAAACACACACAAGGTCACCAACACAAGGGTCAGAGCATTCATAAGGGTCTCCTTCCAGTTGTTCAAACTTTAGTGGCCATCGACCAAAACACAGGTGACCGAAAATGGGATGCAGAAAGAGAGCGGATCGGGCAGCAATTTGTGAAAATCTTGCGCGTCTTTGGACACGTAACCGTCCAAGCCGCGGAGAGTTGGAAAATGGAGCCAACCGAAGAAGCTTTGCTTTTTTCATCGGCTCACCAATATGCAACCGCGCAAAATACCCGGGTAGATCCGGGCCAATGGGGTGAACAAAGTTTTTGCAACGAACGGGACGGTAATTTTGATCTGGTCAAAAAATGCCGTGATGAATAAAGATTCTGAAGAGGGTTTGCCAGATCAGACACCTCAGACTCAATCATTGTACAGTATGAACTTTATCCAGTACACAAAATAAATGAAGATGCACGACAGTGGCGCGGAAATCGCGGGGCATTGGTCAGGTTCCAGTCTTGTAGCAAACATTTTCTTTGACATTGGTTGGTTAAGGGGTAATTTGGGGATCAAGACCGTCATGCCACGCCCCTGATCTGAGGGTATTTTACGGAAGACTAACATGGAGCTGTTCTACCACAGTAAGAGAGGTGCAACCACAGAACTGACTATCGACTGCGTGCCATGATGAGAAGCGCCGGTTTTTCGGTTTTGCTGCAAACCTTAGACGGAGGTGGGACCGTGAGATTAAAAAGAACCGCAATACTGCTGGGAGCGCTGGTTTTCCCGTTGTTTGTCCTCGTTGTTTTTGCCTGTGCGGACGATCCGGTCAGCCAGGTTCTCCTCAACTATCAAGAGATCCTCAAGGCTAATCCCATGCCGGCGGGACAGACGACCCAGGCGATCAAGGTGGCCGGCAACGATACGGCAACGGTGTCTATATTGAGAATGGCGCCGGGTGCGGAAGTGAAACCGCATTATCACAAAACCTACTCGGAGACGGTCTACGTGATCGAAGGGAACGGAGAGATGACGCTGGAGGGAAAGGTGTCCGAGATCAAACCGGGGAGCGTCCATTTCAACCCGATTGGAAAAGTCCATGCCACGAAGAACACGGGCAGTACAGACTTGGTCGCTCTTCAGATATTCACACCCGCGTGGAAAGAGCCCGACCGGGTCTTCGCTCCGTGACAGGTGTGGGGGCGACTGCGGTCCAATGTCCAGTCGCCCCGGGTTTTTGTAAAGTCGAATATGCCGAATTAAGATGCTATGCGGCGTTGCCGATTACGCGCCGGCGATAAGCTCCATGCCTTTATTGAAGGCCTTGAGGTTGATATCCAGCATTTTCCCGGGGAATCGATCTTCCAGGAGAGGCATAAACGATTCTTTCCCCAGGGGTAATATGTCTGCACCGACGATTGCTCCAAGAAGAATGATATTGCCGTAAATCGGATTGCCCATCTTCAAAGCTTCTTGAGTGGCGTTGACATATTTGGTTTGCGAAGACATTTTCTCGATGGTTCGCTTGACTTCGTTCAGGTCCGGATATGCAACGCCGCCGGTAGGATAAACAGGCCTGGGATTTACAATCGTTACGGTATTGGGGTTGCCGAATTCTACCAGGCTCCTCAGTGCCTCCACCGGTTCCATGCCGACGAGCACATCCGCCTTGCCCTTGAGGGTGACCGAACTGTAGAGAGTCCTTTCCGAGATTTTTATGTAGCTCGAAACCGATCCTCCCCTCTGGCTGACTCCGAACGTATCAGCCACACTCACCATGAAGCCTTCATTCAGCAAAGCAGCCCCGATAAACCCGGACAACAGGACATTTCCCTGGCCTCCCACGCCGGAGATAATGACGTTGTAAGGCTCTCTTTTCAGTTTCCTCGGTTTCATCGGTTCGCCTCCTCTTTAACTATGGCATGGGCCGGACAAATCACGGAACATAGACCGCATCCGACACAAAGCGCCTCATCTATGGCCGCCTTGCCGGTTTCATGGTCCACCATCAGCCCCGGACATCCGAACAGACGGGTACAAAGCCGGTTACAACCACAGTTGTCGGCCAGGCATTTTGAGCCATCCACGTGTATCTTATAGGCAGGCGGGATTTTTCTTTTCGCCTTAACCAACTGACACATGTGCCGCATAATGACGACCTTGGGGCCGCCGTCTTCCTGCATTTTTTCCAAAAGGGTGTCAGTAGCTTTTTTGAGATCGAAGGGGTCGCAAATTTCAACTGAAGCCCCTATCGCCCGACACACCGCTTCCATGTCCACTATCGTCGCAGGATCTCCCGTGGCCAGTTGTCCGGTCCCGGGATGGGGTTGAAACCCCGTCATCGCTGTGGCGCTGTTATCGACGATGAGAAGGGTGAAATTGGAATTGTTGTAAACTCCGTTGACCAGGGCTGGTATTACGGCATGGTAAAAAGTGGAATCACCGCACATGGCAAGAACGGGCTGATCGAACCCGAACCGGCCAAGTATTCCCAAGCCGCTTGCCACTCCAGTGGCTGATCCCATAGCGTGGCTGGTTCGTGACTGGAAAAAGCCCGGCGCAACGAATGCCAGGGAATAACAACCGATGTCCCCGCATACGAAACCGTTTCTGCCGTCCAGTTGAATGGCGTTTTTGACCGCCCAGAAGGTTGCGCGATGGGGACAGCCCGGGCACAAGTTGATGGGGCGGTTCGGTACCAGTTTGGCCCCTTCCGCCGCCAGATCTTCATAGGCTGAATCACGGGGTTGGTAGTTCATGCCCAGGATGTCCGCCAGGGCATTGATTACGATGTCGGTGCTAAGCTCGTTATAGGGAGTCAGGTGACCGGAACGGGCGCCGTAGAAAGTGAGATTTGCAGTCGTCGGCAGCAGTCCGGCAGCCAACTCCATGACGCTTCGTTCCACAAACGGGTCCATTTCCTCGACAAACAGCACACTTTGAGTGGAACTCAGATGCCGGGCGACCAGTTTTTCCGGAAGAGGCCAGGTGGTGCCCAGTTTCAGGATCCCAACGCGTTCGCTCATCTTCAGCTCATCCACGCCTTCAATGCAATAGGAGGTGGAGGCGCCGCACGTGATGATCAAAAGATCGGGTTTTTCGGGTCCCATATACTGGTTGAAGGAAGAGGTTTCGAAAATCTCCCGCGCTTTTTCGAGCTTTTCGTGCAAAGGCTTGTGGAACACCGGAAAAGGACCCGAGGTGAACCTGCTCTTTTTGGGGTTATTCATATCCCAGATTTCCGGAAAGTACGGCTTGGGTTTTGCCTTCCCGGGCAACTCGCCCAGCACCACGTTGCTTCGGGTATAGGAGATCCTTCCCACACCGCGCACGAATGTGAGCAGATTCACCGCTTCGGAGACCTCATAAGCCCATTTGATCATTTCCTTGGCTTCCTGGGCGCTGCTTGGTTCCATCAGCGGATTGTCTATCCATTTGGCCAGGGTCCTCGAGTCCTGTTCGTTGTTGCTGGTCCCACCGCCCGGATCGTCGGAAATAAAAATGACCATGCCCGCGCTGCCGATGCCCGTCATGTTCAAATTAACGATAAAATCGGCTGCCACGTTGGCCCCATTTTGCTTCATGACGCCAAAGGAGCGGATTCCGGCAAACGAGGCGGCGGCGGCCACTTCCGTTGCCACCTTCTCGTTGCTGGACCACTCCACGTATATGTTCATTTCCCCGGCCACGTCGGCAAGAGCGGGAAGGACCTCCGAAGTTGGGCTTCCGGGGTAGGCGGCCGCAACCCCGACACCCGCTTCGAGTGCCCCCCGCGCAACCGCTTCGTTTCCCATTAGGAGCATTGTCGATCCGGGCCTGTTCACTGCAATGTTTGCCATTTGTCACCTCCTGACGCTTCATCAATCAATGATTCGTCTATTGACCCAGGAACTTACGCGCGATGGATTCAGAAAGGCCCCCCAAGTATAGAAGGTCTTTTTCACTGCCGGTTTTCTCCGTTATTTTTTCGACTGCGGCCCTCTTTCTTTTAAGCGCAACCGATTTCAAATGCTTTAACCTTTCATCCGGCAGGGCCTGAATCTCGATAACGTCATTCCGGTTCGCCAACGCGACAATATCGGCCCCCTTCGGACTGCGGACGAGCACAGTATTCCAGCCCGGAAAAGCAGAGCCAGCTGAACCAATCGAAATATCGGAGAATTCTGCCGTCAGGTCCCAGCAATAGTGACAGCCCGGATTGATATAGGGTTTGATCTCATCCAGGGAAACGGACCCGATGTCCTGATTTTTAAGATGGAAGTCAAACGAGTAATGAGGCGTATGAGGTATCTCGAATTTGCAGACCTCCGAGAGCTCACACATCGTTTTCAGATACGGGTGAAAGGTTCTTGGAGAAAGCGCCCAACCGCAAAAAAGACCCAGCGTCAACCCGATATTTTGCGGTTCGGGACTGTTTTGGGGAGAGCACTGTTTCATTTTGCCCACAGCTTCGATTTGACAGCCGGTCCCCACTATCGCTATCTTCTCCGTGCTCTCTTTGGGAAGGCTTCGATACGCTTCCAACCCGAAGCCGGCTTCATAGCTTGACCCGGCACACTGGAACAATTCCCCCCGGTTTCTTGCCAGGTAACCATGGGGCGTCCTGTCATCGTCCATGCGGGTGCAGGCGATAACGTCTATCAGACCGTCTTGAAGCGCCAGGGCGAGCAGACTCGTTACCGTTCCACCGTCCTGACCTCTTTTTTTGATTTCAGGGTCCTTTGCCCGGGCCATAAAGATATCGAGGACCCGGCCCATTTCTCCTTCACCGTAATCCGATCCGAAAACGGCCCTGTTTACTCCATCCATATCAAATGAGGTCCTGGGGCAGTGTTTGTAGCAATCTCCATCGGTGCCGCCGCACTTGTCCATCACCACAATTCTGCCACCATGAGCGACTATGTAGGGGCACCCCGTAATGCACGCGCCGCACCCGGTGCACAGGCCCTGATTTATTACCTCGTCAAATAGTTCCTTTACGCCTTTTCCGGCTTCTGACATTGACCTGCCTCCTTCCTAACCCCGAATAATGCGTCACCTTGACCCTGTTCGGCGGGCGGTGGGACCGCCAGCCAATAGTCGGTGGGACCGCCAGCCATAGTTGCAGCGGCGAATCGCCAAGGGAGCAATTAAGTGGTGTTGTATCGACAAGGGATTGACAACGGATTGACAAAGGAACGAGTAAGGAAAGCCAACCAGAAGGGTTCCCAGTCGATCCTGACAAGTAAGTGAAGTTCGCATGAGGGGTTTCCAGTCGATCTTTGAGAGTGATTTCCAGTTTATCCTGAGTCGGGGGCCCGCCCTGCGGGCCGCGCAGACCCTTGATTTTCTAGGCAGAGCCTGGCCTGGGACCTGATTCGGGGGACGAAAAATGCCCCCTTTCCCAATCGGAAACTGCAAGTGTCCAGTCCGAGGTTTCCGGATGAGCGCCAGCCCGCAAAAACCATACTATTTCCCAATCAAACATTCAAGTCAGGACTGATCACAGGACGGAGGACTGAGGACTGAGGACGGAGGACTGGGGGAAAATGGGGTGTGGAAAATTGGGGGACAGTTGTACTGAAGCAGCCTTTATGGTCCTTCCGGTATTGAATCCCAGGCAGTTAGCGATTACATATCCGGATGTAGTGCGATCCGAAAATGCGGTTCGGGGTCCTTTGGGACAGACACGTTTACGCGTTGTTCGGGACCACAGTTTCTCCTGAGTGAAAGATTGAATCTCACGCGTTTGGGGCAAGGATGAACCTCCATGGAACAGAATGATTTTGATGTAATTATTATCGGTTCCGGAATGGGTGCGCTAAGTGCAGCGTCAATTCTAGCGCAAATGAACAAAAAGCGGGTCCTGGTTATCGAGCGGCATTTTGAAATCGGCGGCTTCACCCATTCTTTCAGACGCAAGGGTTATAGCTGGGATGTCGGCCTCCACTATGTCGGCGACTTGTCCGAGGGCTCTATGATCATGAGAGTTCTGGACTATGTCACCGATGGGAAGCTGAAATGGGAAAAGATGCCCGAAAACTTCGAAAAATTCGTTTACCCGGACCTTGTATTCGACGTGCCGAGCGATCCGGTCGTCTACCGCGAGCGCCTGATCGCTGCATTTCCGAATGAGCGCCCTGCCATAGAAAAGTATTTTGAAGACGTCCGGGAGGCATCTTCCTGGTATACGCGCCAATTCATGACCCGGTTTTTACCGGGGCCTGCCGCCGGGACCACGCGAGTTGCGAATCAGGCTGCGATGGAACCGGGGTTTTTGACAACGGCGGAATATCTTCGCGCGCGCATTGCCGATGAGAAGCTGCGCGTTCTGCTCACAAGCCAGTGGGGTGACTATGGATTGACCGCCGATAAGAGTTCTTTTGCGGTGCATGCGCTTATCGTTTCGCATTATCTGAATGGCGGTTATTATCCGCATGGAGGGGCCGAGCGTATCGCCCGTATTGTGGAAGAAATAGTCGAAAGCTATGGCGGCGCTTTTCTGACCAACAGCGAGGTGTCGGAAATCATTATACGCGAAGGTCGCGTGGAGGGCGTTCGAGTTCGGCATATCCCGCAGGATACCACTGTCGATTACCACTCACAGACGGTCATTTCCAATGCCGGGGCCGTCGCCACATACGGCCGTCTTCTCGCGGGAAGCACCGAGCAGGGCGTGCTCGAGAATAGCCGGGAACTCACGGCGCTCGACAGCGGCTTGAGCGCTGTCATACTCTTCCTTGGTTTAAACACATCTCCCGAATGCCTGGGGGTGCGAGGCGAGAACTGGTGGATCAGCGAAACGGCCAAAACGCATGACGTGCAGGCGGAAAGCGAGCGGTTGCTGCGCGGCGTTCCCTCCCATGCCTATCTGTCATTTCCTTCGATGAAGTCCGGCGACGACAGGCCGCCTACAGCCGAGATCATCGCTCTTGTTGTCCCTGAATACTTTGATGCATGGCGCGGACAACCCTGGCGCAGACGGGCCCCTGAATACTATGCGCTCAAAGAAAGGATAGCCGATGGGCTTCTCGCCCTGGTTGAGCGCCGTCTCCCCGGTTTCGGCGCGCTTGTCGCCTACAAGGAGCTGGCAACCCCTCTTACCATTGAACATTTTAGCGGCCGGGCTTATGGCAGAATGTACGGGGTCCCCGATATTCCTGAAAAATTCAAAAGCAACGCGCTTCGAGTGGAGACACCCATCCGCGGCCTGTATCTTACGGGCTCCGACGTATGTTCCCTAGGCATTGCCGGAGCGCTCATGGGAGGTGTCGCCACTGCAAGCTTTCTCAACGGACCGTCCGGATTCCTTCTCATTAACCAGGCCGTCGCCACTCCCTCGAACAAAGCCGCGGAACATGGAGCGAAGGGAAACGGCGAGCAGGGGCATCTGTCAACAGCCGGCCGCCGGCCGCCGCTGCCGAACCAGAAATTGCCGGCCGTGCTTATCGAGAAGGTCCAGGTAACCGACACGGTCTACGAACTGGTGTTCGAGCTTCCCCTGGAATCAAGCTTCGAACCCGGCCAGTACGCCCGGGTTTCGGTTGGAAATTGCGAATGGCGCGATTATTCCATTGTCGAGTTATGCGGAAGACGCGTTACGTTCCTCATCGACACACGGTTCAACGGGCACGGAAGCAAATTTGTAAAGGCCGTCGCGCCGGGCGATGAGACCTCCATGCGCATTCCGGTGGGCGATTTTACGATCGCTGCGCCCGAACATGCGCATGTTTTCATAGCCACAGGAACAGGCATATCTCCATTCATTCCCATGATCGGGAAGCTGACGCGCGGGCAGAGTCCCCCGCCCATCGAACTGTTCTTCGGGTGCCGATTCCAGTACGACGCCGCGCTCACAGAGAGGATTAAAGGGCACTGCCATTCTCATACGGTAGGCATCACCGTTTGTGTAAGCCGTGAGACGCCGTCGGAAAGCATGAGGCGAGGCAGAGTGACAGATGCGCTACGTGCGTGCAATTTCGACATGGATAGAACGGATTTTTACATCTGCGGCAATCCATCCATGATTGACGACACAACGAAGATGCTCCTGGGAAAAGGTTCGCGTAACATATATCGGGAACAGTACTGATTTCTGTTTGGAAAAGTTGGCGGTGGGACCGCCTGCCGGGGTTGCCAAGCCCACACGAGAAACTTTCCATGGTTTCATGGTGTCCCAATGGGGCGTGAAAAGCTGTTTGGAAAAGTTAATCGCGGGCATAGCCCTGGGAGCGCAGCGTGGTGTCTCAGCCTACCAAAATGTTGCGTCTTTTCATGGTTTCAGGGTGTCCCGAAGGGACATGAGCAACTGGTTCGAAAAGTGGACCCTCACTACGTCGCGGGTTCGCGCTATACGCATAACATGATGTGACGCTTATAGTCCGGCGCCCGATCTTTTGTGAGGGCGCACACGAAGACGCGGAAGCGCGGAGAAAAGCATCCGAAAGCAACTCGCGGGCATCACCCTCTCCATACTGCGTTCATGGTTTTTCTCCATAATTCCTCATTCCTGAGCCTCTTGCAAAACTCCATTCAGCGATGCGAGCTTGTAGAATAGCCCGTTGTGGGCGACTATCCGGACGGGCACAAGGCCCCAGGCCACAGGTGATGTTCGGGTGCATAGCCTGATTGTTGATGATTTTTTAAGGGCCGTGGAAACTTTTTCGGAACATCATGAAACACTTGGCTGCGTGTTTCCATGAGGGAAGAGTAATGTGAGTTTCGTTCGATATTCGTTTTCTATCCGCCATGGAAACAGATGGAAACATCGGGGGTTTCGAGGCAGATGTTTCCATCCGTAAGGATTTGCGATTGCTAGTATTTTTGTGTTGGATTGAAACATCCTGGAAACACCACGATTCGCGAACCCCAATAAGAAAATGCTCTGATTTTTTCGCACACTACGTTCGGTGGGGTTTTTCAACAAACGGGGTATGCACCCGTGATGATCCATCTGACAAATTAAATCCCGGACATTTGCAAGAGGTTCTCCTAATTCCTCATTCCTAATTGCCTTATCGACGTTTCACTTGCGTGTTCGATTGGGAGATCGTATGCTTATGTGGTTTCCCGCCGCAAAAATGCAGCTCTGCATTCGCAGACAGTCAAGTTCAAGCATTATTCAGGCTGAAAAGTAACAACAAAAAGGAGCAGGCCGATGAGATTCTCGTCCAACAATTCCAGGAGATGGCTTTTTACTGTTCTGCTTCTACTGATGGCCGTCATGGTGACCAGTGCCTATGCCGAGCCAATAACGCAACAATCGGGAATACCCGATTTGGCATCCCTCAAAAAGTACTACTCCGTGCCCAACTTTGCAATTGGCGGACAATACGACTTTGGAAAACCATCCACCTTCGAGTTTGGCGGCGCGGGCGGCGTGACCCTGGAATCGCTGGGGCGCGAACCGCTTCGCCTGTCCTATATAGCCGTGGGTACGCCGGAACGCGACAAGGACGGGAAGATTGTCAACGCTGTAATCATAAGCCCTTACTACTCCGGTGACTCAGCGTACATGTACTATTACTGGTATGACGGCCAAAAAGGAAACGCGTTTGCCGAGGGCCCGGTAGTGGGACCCGGTAAACTGATCGACACCGACAAGTACTACGTAATATTTCTCGACGCCCTGGGACTCTGGGGGGCCAGCAAACCAAGCGATGGATTGGGAATGAAGTTCCCACGGTACTCGCTTATCGATTGCGTGCAGGCCAATTACCGTTTGCTCAAGGACCACCTGGGGGTCGCCAGAGTGAAACTTGCCACAGGACCCTCGATGGGGGGCATTCAAAGCTATATCCTGGCAGCGCTCCATCCCGATTTCGTAGATGCGATCATGCCCATCGAGGGCTGCACGGCCGCCGACCCGATCGTGCGGTGGCTCTTTGCGCTCATGACGGCTGCAATGCAGAGTGACCCGGTGTGGCAAAGGACCAACGGAGATTACTATAATTTGCCAAAAGACCAGCATCCCAACAACGGGGTGATGTTCGGATGGTCAGTTCTCGGAGAGACCGGGATAAGTTTTGATTTTCGAGCGAAACAGCCATGGGACCAGGTGAAGAAGGAGGTTTTCTATTGGAAGCCAAAAGGTGATGAAGGAGCCAACCTGGGAGCCAAGGGCAAAGATTTTGACGCCGATGACCTCATTTTTCGGAATCAGGCGCTCGATACCTACGACATCAACGACCAGCTCGGTCGTATCGAGGCAAAAACGCTTATACTGCACGCTAAAAACGATCAATGGCTCAGGTATATCTTTGCCGAGGAAGCCGCGTCAAAAATAAAGGGAGCAAAACTGGCGGGATACGAACATCCACTGGCTCACTATGCGGCGTTCCGGGCCACAAACATATGCAAAGACGAGGTGGCGGCCTTTTTTAAAGAGATAGGGATGAAGTAGCCGGGCGCAGATTTGTTTTGATTAGACCGGCTTTTTCGCTCAGATGTGCCCGATGTGCTGATCCCGATATTCCTTTACTGTCGCTTCGTCGACGAGTTCCCTGAACTTGGCGACACAGAGGTCGTCCAGGCAAGCCTTGGGCCAGAGGAGAGGAATCACCTCGGTCAGGAATTTTTTCTGATCTGCTTCGCTCAGTGCCAGAATCGCCGATTTAATTTCGTCAAAAGTCATGGTGCAATCTCCTTGGCAGATTAATGCCGGTTGACTTGTCGAAAACCGAACACCACCCTGAATAATAAGCAAAGTTAATCATTGGGATTGCCTCATGCAGGGTGTTCAACATCGGCCAAAGTTCTCAACTGATTGGCTTCTTATACCGCGACCTGCGGATTCAAGATCAGCGTCACTTGAACCCTTTTGACGACGAGCAGGACGAGGAGGGGGTAGTCATAGTTCCATCCTTGCCCGTTGACCCCATGGAGCAAAAGGTCGAAACCAGGACCTCCGTTTCACAATGGCCGCAGGATGGGCAAGGGACATTATCCTTTTCGTCACTTCGAATGCACAAATATTCGAAAATATTGTCGCAGCTTTTGCATTTAAATTCGTGAATAGGCATGGTTACGCTCCTCCCTGATTTCGATCGGTAACTATTTCTTCAATTTGATGATGTAACCTCACATTCCCTGCCACTCTTCCCACCGCTCAATCGTTCTTTAACAGCCCTTATCCCGGCGTTGCCAAGCTTAATGAAGACTGGAGCAGCACTTTAACCTCTTCGATGGTTACCTTCAAGTGTAATGCGGTGGGACTCTGTGTCAAGTGACGAGGGATAGTGAGGTTACTGTAGTGCGCCACTTCCAACTCGTTTTGCTACTCCGGGTTCGCCCGGGAATTTCACTCGGAGCGGATTATCCCGGGAGTGTATCCTGAAGCCATGCATAGAACGTGACTCTAATAAAACTAATTTGCAAATATATTGGTTATGTCTCCGACATCCATAGACTGCACAGATATACTCGGTCCTGTGGTATTTTGCACTGGAAAAGTAAGATGTGTCATGTTAATAATACGCCTGTTAGAATTGCATGAAGACGTGTAAGTAATGACATTATTGCTCATATCATACACGATAGACCATTGAGTCGTAATTCGGTGCTTGCCACCAGCAGTAACAGGACTATTTGAAGTACTAATCCGATCTAACAACATAAAACCTGAATCGACAGTAACCTGTCCTGAATTCTGCAGCCTGGCGAGTGAATCACACGCCAACACATAGCGCATAAGACTTATTTTCTTTTCAGAGGATACAGTGTGTGGAATATGGTGAGTACCGCCAAAACCCTTATATTTTATCAGTTCGGCATTGCTTGCATTTAAAAAATTGTTTGTCATTGCATTATGGACAGGTGACATTTTGATATTTAAGTGCCCGGAAGGAAACTCTATAATGGCGGTTTTGCCGGATTTATCAGCCACAAAATAATGTAAATCTAATGACATATCGACAAGGCTGAATAATCTAAATCCCTCCAGGCTTACTTTTTTGAACTGATTTATAGCTTCATCCACATCGGCGCAATTATCCAATAACATTTGAACAACCTCCGCCGATGTCAACCAGGGCTTACTATAATCAAGAGGGTATTTGACACGTGGAGGTCCTGTCACCCAAAGTTCAGCCGCATAAAGTCCTTTTTCATTCAAACCGCAACCAGGAACATTTTTTTCCCCCAAACCAGGAACGTTTTCAGTTAAATTGAAAGAAATACTTCCATATTTTGAGGTCCACTTATAGGGGTTGATCAATATTAATTGAGCCTGCCTTTCTGTGCCTGGATAGTTCTTTACAACATTTCCATCAGGTGTCTCCCAATCCATAGTACGTACAATCATCATCTTGCCGTTTCCATTTAATACTGCTAAAGAACATGCTGTTACGTCCGTGGCAATTATGGAAACTGATGCCAATAGAAATAAAAATAAGCCACTGAATCTTTTAAGCATAACTGGCTCCTGAAAGCTGAGATCTCTAACTGAGGACACTAGGTGAACGCCCACAGAGTCCATAAATCATACGGTATTCGAGTCAAAACACTTAAATGATAAAGTGTGCAGACTGAAGAGTTGATTGACCGTATCGATAAGGCGCGGGGATAACTCAGCGCCGGTTTCGGATGCTCAACACGCTTCCACCACCGGGTTAGCCGGCAAGCAAAAGGGCAGGCGGGCACAATAACTGCCGGCTTGCATCAAAAGCCCTGTTCGGCCAGATTTTGTTTGAGCGCTTATGGAGCGCAGCTCGGACGCAGCCCCCCACGTTTTGAAAAAGCATGCTTTGATAAAGTGTTGAACGCAACACCGTATGAGATTGCATGTTAGGTTTGGAAGATGTATGGTTTTTTGGGCTTTATAGGGTTGTTCCAGGAGTTTTTTTTGGGGCAAAAACCGACCCCAAAGTGCGGTTCGTGTGCATGGTGCGGAAGTTGGTGCGTAATCCGGCTGAAACCTGAAGCAGAGAGGATTTAAGACCATGGAGAGCACCATGGAGTTCGAAGAGAAGACCTATCGGAAAGTGGACTGGCGTTTGATGCCATTTCTGTTCATGTGCTATATCCTCGCTTACCTTGACAGAGTGAACGTCGGTTTCGCGAAACTCCAGATGCTCAAGGACCTGTCACTGAGTGAGGCGGCATTTGCGACGGGCGCCGGTATCTTTTTTATCGGCTATTTCTTCTTTGAAGTCCCGAGCAACGTGTTATTGAAAAAATTCGGGGCCCGCAAGTGGATCGCCAGGATCATGGTGAGCTGGGGCATTGTGTCCTCACTCATGATGTTCGTGAAAAGTGAATGGGCTTTTTACGGGATGCGTTTTGTGCTCGGCCTGGCCGAGGCCGGCTTCTTCCCCGGCATCATTTTTTACCTGACATTATGGTATCCTTCCAGGCTGCGCTCTACCCGGACCGCTCTCTTCGTTTCGGCGATTGCAGTTTCCGGCGTAATAGGCAACCCTATTTCAGGATCGGTTATGGACATACTGTCGGGGGTATGGGGTTTGGCTGGCTGGCAGTGGCTCTTCCTGCTCGAAGGCATACCGTCGATGATCGTCGGGATATGGGTAATTTTTTATCTCGACAGCCGCATCGAGGATGCAAAGTGGCTCGATGAAAAAGAAAAAGCCTTGCTCGCCAGGAATATCGACGAAGAGGATAAACACAAACACGAGGCAAAACTGAGTGATGCATTCAAGAGCGGAAAAGTGTGGGTGCTGAGTGCGATTTATTTTACCCTTATGATAGGGCTGTATGGAATAGCATTCTGGCTGCCTACAATCGTCAAGGCATTCGGGGTCAAATCATACCTGGGTGTCGGGCTCATAACGGCAATTCCCTACAGCGTGGCGACGATCGGGATGATTCTCCTCAGCCGGAGTTCCGACAGGACCGGCGAGAGGCGAATACATTATTTCGCAAATGTAACTGCGGGCGCGCTCGGGTTGATACTAAGCGGCATATTTGCGTCCAACCCCGTTTTGTCCGTGATTTTCCTGTCGATAGGCACACTCGGTGTTCTTGGATCGATGCCACTTTTCTGGCCTATCCCTTCCGCCTTCCTGTTCGGTACAGCCGCGGCTGCGGGAATTGGGCTTGTAAACTCGATCGGGAACCTGGGCGGCTACATCGGGCCAAATGTTCCCATATGGGTCAAAAGATTTTCGACCGACCCTTCCGCTTCCCTTTATGTGATTGCCGGTGTCCTTTTCCTGGGCGGCCTTCTGGTGCTGTCGTTTATCCCGAAGAGTGTCAACGTCAGGGTCGGCGATCAGCCCGCGGGCATGAAAGCCGAGTCAAGATGAGGACTGAGGGCTGAGGGCAGGACTGAGGACTGAGGACTGAGTGCTGAGGCTAATATTAATGCGTCATACGCCCCTCCGTCGCCGTCCAAACAGATCGTTATCCAGACCCATCGGTTGAGGCTGAAAGATCCTCGGATCCATCAACCGGGGTTTTTTGTTCATGATAGGCTTGAAATCCATGAAAGCCAGCACGTCCCTCTCCAGGTCGATTCCTGGAGCTATTTCGATCAGTTCCAGTCCCTCTTCCCGCAGTTCTAAAACGCAGCGCTCCGTGACGTAGATCACAGGTTGCTTGTTCTTAGCCGCATATCTGCCGCTGAAGGTTATCTGCTCTACCCGATCGATGAATTTGCGTTCTTTACCCTCCTGCTCGATCCTGATCCTGCCGTCCTCAACCGCCACCTTTAGCCCGCCTGCAGTGAAGGTGCCGACATAAATAATCTTTTTGGAATTTTGGCTGATATTTATGAATCCACCCGGTCCAACGAACCTCGGTCCGAACTTGCTGACATTGACGTTTCCTTCCCTGTCCACTTCAGCGGCGCCGAGAAACGTCATGTCCAGACCCCCTCCGTCGTAGAAGTCGAACTGGTAAGGCTGGTCGATAAGCGCAACCATGTTGGTCCCTGTACCAAAGTTGATTCCGGAGTTGGGAAGTCCGCCTATGACGCCTGCTTCGGTGGTGAGGGTAAGGTAGTCGATTATCCGCTCTTCGTTGGCAACCTGGGCAACCCCCTCAGGCATGCCGAGCCCCAGGTTGACGACACTGTCGGGAATCAACTCCAAAGCCGCCCGCCTGGCAATGATCTTCCTCGGGCCCATCTCCATGGGCGCAATCGACTGCATAGGCACCCTGATCTCACAACTATAAGCCGGGTTGTAAGGCTCGACGAAAGTCTGCCAGTGATTTTCCGGCCTGGCCACAACAACACAGTCGACGAGAATTCCGGGGATTTCAATCTGGCGGGCATTGAGCGTCCCACGGTCGGCAATCCTCTCCACCTGCACCATTTACAGTGCCTCCGGAGTTCCTGGCTGCCATCGCCATGGAAAGCGCTTCAATCGTAAGGGCCTCCTTCTCCATGGTGACATTGCCGTCCTCATCAGCGGTCGTTCCCCTCAATATCGCAACATCGATGGGCAGCGTTTTGTAGAAAAGGCATTCTTTCCCGCCGATATTGACCAGCTCTATCAGGTCTTCTCCCTTTGTCCTGGTGAGATCGTTGAGTTTGCCGCCATCGATCCGCGGGTCCACGAAAGTCCCAAGTCCGACGTAGGTGAGGTGGCCGGGTTTGCCGCCGGCGATGTCGCGGAAAAGGTGAGACAGTACGCCCTGAGGAAAGTTGTAGGCAAGGATCGTATTTGCCCTGATAAGCTTCTGAACTTCAGGTTCCAGCCCGATGTGCCCGCCGATGACCCTGCCCATCAGCCCTTCGATGCCCACGTGGTTCAAGCCCTTGGTTTTGCCGTCCCCCTGCGCGGCGGCATAAAAAAAGGTAAGGTCCCGGGGGCTTCCAGTCCTCAAAAAACGTTCCTTGAGCCCGATGATGATCTCTTCCGGGAAGCCGGTTCCAACGAAACCTTCCGTCGCGACAACATCACCGTCTCTTATTAGACTGACGGCTTCCTTCGCTGATACGATCCTGCCCTTTTTCTTGCGCATGCTTTGGGCTGGAGTAAGCGTGGGACGGGTGGATGCCGCATTGGAGACTTTTTCTGCCATTCGGGGACCCCCTTAGGTGAAAATCTGTACCTTTGCCAGTTTTTTCCGTGTTTCGTCCGAGTACCAGTTATCTGCGAATTCCTGTACGGACGATTGGCGGAGTTCGCGCATTTCCCTGGAAGCAGGCTCCCTCAGCCGCAGTTTTGTGCTCCTGAAGGCGTTGATTTGCTTATCGGCAAAATCTTGCGCTACCCGCACGGCTTCCCTGCCAATACTTTCATAGTCCGTTATCTCGCTGACGAGTCCAAAGTCAAGTGCCTCCTCCGCCGAAAGCAAAACGCCGGTGTAAAGGAGCCTTTCGGCTTTGGCTCCGCCGACGCAGTGCTTGAGCAAAGCCGTACCGGCACTGGTTACAGTCGAGCCGAGATTTAATTCAGTCAGTCCGATCCTGGCTTTTCCCCTGGCCATTATTCTGTAATCGCAGGTCATTGCCAGCACGCATCCGCCAGCCGTCGTGTGTCCGTTCAGAGCGGCTATGACCGGCTTTGGATACATAAACAGATAAGCGTAGAGATCGGTGACTTTGGTCAAATACCTGATAAAAGCGTCTTTGGAGTAGCTCATAAATTCCGGGATATCGAACCCGAAGCAGAAGAACTTGCCCTGTCCGGTCAAGATGGCAGCCCTCACGGCCCGATCTGATTCCATGTCCTTGAACCCGGCATGGATTTCCTCCACCAGCGGCTCGTTCAGGGCATTGACCTTCCCTCTGGCCAGAGCGACAGTGGCAATCCCATTTTCGACCTGAAGTTTGACAAGACCCATCCGAATTCTCCTTTTACCGAGATATTAACAGCTTTCCATTGTGCCGGTCAGCTCACTTTTCGGCCTTAACCTTATCGCTATGTCAGTTGCATCTTCGAGCGGCAAATTGCAAGCTCTAATTACGCATCATCCGGGTCCGAAGCTGCCGGGTGCTTAGGCTTTGAATAGAGTTTCTCATGATACGGTTGCTGCAGGCCTCTTCCCATTCGTTCTGCTGCTCCGGGTTCACCTGGAAATCTCACCCTGAAAAAACGAAAATTTTCGTTTATCAAGATGCACTTCTGTTCCATTGCTAATTCAATGACTTAACATTTCGGACTCGAGTAATCGTGTAACTTTTTTGAAACCGTCACATGATAATGGATACCTGCAAGGGCAAGTTTAGAGCAAGTGGGGACCAATCGATCTCCGGCAGATTGTCGACCGTGTGGCAAGCTGTTCGATTTTTTCAGATGCAAAACAGAAGAAGAAATTGCGCTGAGGCAGGTTCCATAGAGGCTGGGTGGAGGAAGTTCCCGGCCGTCCCGAAAGGGTCCGGGAAAGAAGGTGGACTTACATCTTAAACCGGTAAGGAGGTAACCATGAATACGTTGCAGACGTTGGGCGCACTTGTGATGCTGATTTGGCTATTGAGCGTAATTGTCCAGTTCATCAATGACTGGCTTAAGGCATTGCTGGGCACAAAGGCGGAAGTGATGAAGCAGACCATTGACAAATTTATGGGTCCTCGTCTGCCGTTACCCGAAGTCGAGAAAGCCCTGAAATTACGGGGGTTGGATATAACCGCCCTGGAGAACTTTAGCAGGGAGGGCTTTCGCGATCTACTCGACGGCATGACACTTCCCGATCAGTGGAATGATATCGTTACTTCAGCCGAAGCCTCGCTGGATCAAATAAAGGACAACATCGCAGCGTCGTATGAGGCTGTACGAGCTTGCTTTCAAAATGAATACACGAAGCGAAACAAACTTATCGTGATGGTCCTCAGTTTCCTCGTTGTTATTGCACTGAATGCAAACATCATTATTCTTTACGAAGAAATCGCAGCAGATCAAGTGGCCCAACAGACAATAATGGGCCAGGCTATTGCCCTGAACAGGGGACAACAGGTCAGGAATGTGAGCGATACATCCCAACAAACTGACCTGGCCGCGGCATATGTCAATAGTCGGGAACAGATTGACAAAGTTCTCCAGAAATATCCTATCTTGATCAGAACAACAAAATACAAAGAGGATTATGACAAAAACCCGTTTTTCGTGTTCTTTGGATTATGCGTCATGGGCTTGCTGGTATCTTTAGGGGCGCCATTCTGGAACGATGTTCTGAAGGGGATAACCGGTGTCAACACCACTCTTAATGCGGGTGCCGGCAAGACAGTAACTGTTCAGCAAACCAGTGCGCCGAGCACCAGCCCAAGCCTTGGTCATCCCTGATGCCGACAATGTCTATTTACCTTGTCTCACGGGACCGTCAAGTGTCGTGAAAAGCAGTCTTCGACGTATGACTTGCATGTCCGATTGGGAAATCCTATACTTTTGCGGATGTCCGACGCCCGGAAAGGCTTTTTCGGGCAAAAATCCGATGCGAACATGCAGTTTGGGTGCATAGCGCAGAAGTTGATGCGAACTAATACATTTCTTATTCTCACGACAATGACGGGAGGTATGCTTGTGAGCGGGCGATTGGCAGGGAAAGTAGCGGTGATCACCGGCGGCACCAGCGGTATCGGGGCGGCCACAGCGGAAGTGTTTGCCAATGAAGGGGCCCAGGTGTTAATCGCCGGCCGTTCGGAGGAAAAAGGGGCCAAATTGGCTGCAAGGCTGGGGAGAAACGTTATCTATCAGCGTGCAGATGTCACAAAAGAAGAGGATATCAAATCCCTGGTCGATACTGCGGTAGAGCGTTTCGGCCGCCTGGATTGCATGTTCAACAATGCCGGCGGCAAGGACCGCGGCGCCCTGGACACAGTCACCATGGACGACTTCATCTATAGTTCGACCTTGCTGCTTGGCAGTGTGGCCTTAGGCATCAGGTATGCCGCAGCCGTTATGAAACCCCAAAAATCCGGATGCATAATCAACAATTCGAGTATCGCCGCCATTCGTACAGCACAAGGCGGCTATCTCTACAGCGCGCTTAAGGCCGGCGTCGTTCAACTGACAAAACTTGCCGGCGTACAGCTCGGACCCTACAATATCCGAGTCAACTCCATTGCGCCGGGAGCTATCGCCACACCCATCTTCTGGGGCGGCTCCGAGGTTGCCAATAGCCTGGACGAAGAGACTAACAAGAAGAAGATGGAAAAGCTGGTTCGCAATTTGGCCAATGCCACCCCGCTTCCAAGGGCCGGACTGGATAAAGACATAGCTCATGCGGCACTCTTTCTCGCCAGCGACGAAGGCAGTTTTGTCAATTGCCACGACCTTGTGGTCGACGGCGGGCGAACTTCGTTCTTTTTTGAAAAAAATACTCAGTGATCCGGAGGGACGTGGAAAGCTGGTTCGAAAAGTTGGCGGTGGGACCGCCTGCCGGGGTTGCCAAGCCCACACGAGGAACTTTCCATCGTTTCAGGGTGACCGAGAGGGACGTTAAGAGCTGTCTCTGAGATCGGGTAGAACGGTAGTGGTGAGAAGGTTGATACCCTTAGGGGCGCATTAGCCGAACCATTTACCGCAATGTGTTTTCAATATGCCCACCAGTTCATCAAAACTCGCGGGCTTGGTGATAAATGACACTGCCCCGAGGTTTCGGGTAAGGACTTTGTCCTCTTCGGTCGATGACGTGGTAAGGATAACGATGGGAATCTCCTTGAGCGTCGGGTCTGCCTTGATTTCCCTCAGTGCCTCACGACCGTCTTTCCTTGGCATGTTGAGGTCGAGCAAGATCAAAGAAGGAGATGGCGATAAAGCCGGATCTGAGTATTTCCCACTCCGCTGTAAGTAATCCATCAGGTCCTGCCCGTTTGGCAGAAAGCTGAGTTGGTAGCTGAACGGAAGGTCGGTTTCTTCAAAAGCTGATTTCACGAGGAAGAAATCATCCTCATCGTCGTCAACCATGATTATAATGCGATGCTTGTCAGCCTCCATTATGGCGTTCCTTCGCTTGAATTTCTTATCGGTAGTGTCACAATGAAGGTTGCACCAGCTCCGGGCGCACTCCTTGCCGCAATAGTCCCACCATGAAGCTGGACAACTTTGCGGCAGATGGCAAGTCCTATGCCGGTGCCTTCGTATTGTCCTTTCATTCCATGTAACTGCTGAAAGGGCCGGAAAATGCGGTCAAGGTACTGCTCATCGAAGCCGGCGCCATTGTCCTCAACAAAAATCCTGAGAGAATCGAAAGTACTTTTCCCATATATCTTTACCACGGGCGCTTCATTGTCCCTGGAGAATTTCACGGCATTGTCAACGAGATTTGCGAACAGGTGACGCATTTGCTCGCCATCGGCTTCAATCAACGGGAATTCGCCGACTTCGACGCGTCCGCCTGTTCGCTCAAACTTTGGCCTGAACTCGTCAGCAACTTCCCGGATCACCCCGGAAAGGTCAATTTGCCCGGAGGGACCCAATCGGGTTGTCACGAGGGAGTAGTCGAGAAGGGCCTGTATGAGGGACTGCATCTGCTTTGCCGATTTGGCCATCCGCATGGCGCAGTCTCGCCCCTCTTCACTGAGCGAAGCACCGCACCTGTTCTTCAGCATATCTCCAAGCGCCTGGATTTTTCTGACCGGCTCCTGAAGATCATGGGACGCTATGAAGGCAAAATCTCTAAGCTCCTCGTTGAGCCTTTCGAGCTTCACGGCGTACTCCCTAAGGGCCCTGTTGGTCAGTTGAACCTCTGCGGTTCGTTCCCGAACCCGAATCTCAAGTTCGTCTCGCGATCTGCGAAGCTCCACCTCGGCCTGTTTGCGCTCGGTGATGTCCCGGCTGAAGCATACCACACTAGTCACTCGCTCTTCGGCGTCGAGAACCGGGTATAGATTGTGATGAAAGAAAATCCCGTTACGCTGATCTTCGAACTCAACGGGCCGCCTCGACTCTACGGCATCTCTCAAATGCTCCAGACGTGAATGTGCCAGTTCAGTGCTTAGGAGTTCAGTGAAATGCTTGCCGATAACCTCTCCGGGCGACTTGTCATAACGCAGGGTGGCCGTTTCGTTGGCCGTTACAACGAAACCGTCGGGGCTGAAAAGCCAAATCGATTCCATGGCTGCATCGAGGATTCCCCTAAGCGTGGCTTCCTTGCTGCGCAGAGCCTCCTCGGCCTGCTTGCGCTCGGTAATATCTATCTGCACGCCATCCCAGATGGTGCCGCCGTCAGGCATAGGGCGAGGACGGGAGTGAAGCTTCATCCAGCGTAGTTGCCCATCGGGCAGGCGCATGGGCAATTCCGCGTCAAAGTCCGACAACTCGCGGGCGCTCTTTGCTTCGGCTTCTTTGAGCCGCTCGATATACTCCGGCGGACTCTGCCGGTGCAGTGTGCCGGCATCGCGCAGAATGTCCTCAACATTGACTCCGTTGAGCCGTTCGATCCCGGCGCTGAAGTAAAGGAAACGGACGCTGCCATCCAACTCATGGGCATATTGGTAGACGGCGCTCTCCGGCAAATTGTCCCCCAGCAGGCGCAGACGCTCTTCGCTTTCGCGTAAAGCCTGCTCGGCCTTCTTGATGCTGGTGATATCCGCACCGGTGGTGATGAAGTAGTCCCCGATTGGGACGCCGGTAAATCGGAAGTGTTTGTCGAGATTAGGAAAATAGTCCTCGAAAGAATATGGTATACCTTCAGTCATAATCTTCTGCACGACCGGCTTATAATGATCCGTTGCATCGGGGCCAAAGATTTCGTCTGTGGTCTTTCCCTTGATTTCGTCGATGGAGGCGCGGCCCCAGGTTTTGAGCGACGGGGGGTTAGCGTCGATCAGTCGCCAGGTTTTAATCCGACCGGTTTCATCCCGGACCAATTGCCAGAAATGCACCTCCTCAGTCATGTTCTCGAACAGGGTCCGGTATTTTGTTTCGCTCTCGCGCAGTGTCGCCTCTACGCGCTTGCGTCGTCGTATTTCTCTGACCAGCACGGCAACACCAAGCAAAGTAACGATCAATGCCGCCGAGATTGCCGCAATCAACCACGTCTCTTGGCGCAATTGCTCACGTGTCTTGAATACGACCTCCCTGGGTTGCCAAGACTTGATGATCCTATCATAAGTGCCGTCACGTCGGATGTCCGCCATGGCAGCGTTGATGTCTTGGAGCAAATTCGTATTTCCTTTTTTCACGGCAATCGCCGAGTGGCTTCGGCCTATGGGTTCTTCGATCAACTTCACTCCCCGGATGTTGTTTTCCGCAAGCACATAGCTCCCCACCCAGCGATCCGCAACCACCGCATCCACGGCGCCCGTCGCCAGCATCCTGAAGCCTTGAACGATATCCGGGATGATTTCCAAGATGATCTGGGGGTCCTTTTGCAACAAAAGGATCGGCAGCCCCCTTTCCTCGACACCGACCTTCAATCCGCGCAGATCGCTCGTGGAAGCGACGCCAAGTCGTTCGGCGGCAGTGAATATCGTAAACTCAGAGGTCAGTAAGGGTTCCGAGAAGTCATAGATTTTCAAGCGTTCCGGATCGGGGTTGATTTGCAGCAGAGCGTCAGCCCGGTCCTCCAGAACGAGTTGTTGTGCTTCAACCCAGTTAATGAGCCGAATATGTACGGGGCGATGCATACGTTCGGCCACTGCCCCGGTAAGGTCAATCACGATGCCGGTCGGCTTGCCGTCCTTCATGAAGTTCATTGGCGGCAGCCATTCATTGCCCAGGAACAAAGCCGGGCGCTCGCCGGTCTCCCTGCCAACCTGTTGCGCCCGCGCCTGATCCACCATCCACCAGGTGATCGTTACGCCGACGATCAGCGCTAATGCCGCCATGCAGGACATCCGAATGCCGGTTCGTCTGCTTTGTCCCATTGGTTGACTATAGTCCATAGGATCACACCTGTTTACTTAATGCTCTCTGCCGATGCTTCCTGCAATCCTGTTTGCAGGAAGATCAATAACAAAAAGTGAGCCTGCACCCGGCGTACTTTTAGCCGTAATGCTCCCTCCGTGCCGCTCGACTATCTTTTTGCATATGGCGAGCCCCATCCCGGTCCCCTCGTACTGGCTGCTTCTGCCGTGGAGCCGGTGGAAAAGCTGGAAGATCTTATCGAGGTGCTGCTCTTCGAAGCCGATACCGTTATCTTCGATAAAAACCCGGGCGCCGGTCTCAGTGGTGGTGCTCCGAATATTGACCAGGGGTTTCTCGCCATCTTTGTGGAATTTTAGAGCGTTGCCGATGAGATTCTGAAAAAGCTGGCGCATTTGCGCCGGATCGGCTTGAACCGAGGAAAGCTCCCCGATTTTTACTTCCCCTCCCGTTCTTTGGATTCGTATCTCAAGGTCGGAGAGGACTTCATGAACGATGTCATACAGATCGACCTCGCTGAACGGCTCCGCGTTCGACGTCACCCTGGAGTATTCCAGAAGGGACGTGATCATGTTCTGCATGCGCTCGGTCGCGCCGATCATGCGGTTCAAATACTCGTTGCCTGTCTCCCCGAGAGAGTCTTTGTGCTTCTGACGGAGCATGTTACCGAAAGAGATGACCTTGCGAAGCGGCTCTCTCATGTCGTGCGAGGCAATATGGGCAAATTCCTGGAGCGCCTGGTTACTGCGCTCGAGTTCCGCCATGGTTGACTTGAATCCTGCTTCGGCTCTCCTCCAGTTTGTGATGTCCATGTCCATCTCCAGGATCATGGGCGAACCGTCCACGTCGGTAAATGGGAAATCGTAAGCATCAATAACGCTGCCATCCGGGCCGGAGACTTCCCAATGATGGGGCTGGCCGGTTTTCAGCACGTTATAGGATTCGCAAAACTCGCACGGCTCGGCGCGCCCGAAACAATATTCATAACAGCGCCGGCCATGGGACTCGCCGAACTTCTCGCGAAAGCTGCGGTTGGCAAAGGCGACGTGATAATCTGCCGTCAGCAGGCAGATCATAGCCGGCAGCGTCTCCAGGACCTCAAAGAGACGCTTCCGTTCGGCCTCGACGGCTTCAGCAACCTTGAGGCGCGTCTCGCTCTCCCGCAGCGTCTCCTCGGCCTTCGAATGCTCGATCAGGTCCGAGGCCTGCCGCGCCAGCAGGTCGATCCGCCAAAGATCGCGCTCGTCGGGGGTGTACGGCTCCGTCCACTGAGTTGTTAAGATACCGAGCAACTCTCCCGATCGGCTGACCAATGGCGTGGATTGCACCGCCCGCACGCCGGCCTCACGCATCACCGGCAGTGAAGGGGTCCCTGCGAAAAGGGAACTCGTTTCGACATCCCGGACGATTACACGCCCGCCGCGCTTCGTTGCCTCCCCGCATACGGAGGCTTGATTTTCAGCGAATTCAAAGAACTCCAAAAATGGCTGCTTGTGGCCGTGGGAGGCAACGATCCGCAGGGAATCGTTTTCCAGCAGTTGCAGGGTGCCCATTTGGGCCCCCATGATAACTGTGGCCGCATCCATAATTTCCTGCAGCAGCCGATCCAGTCCCCCTGTCTCCAGGAATCTGCCGCTCAATTCGTGCAATCTTGTGAGGGCGGTCAGGTCAGCCGCCTGCCGGGCTTCAGCCTGTTTGCGCTCCGTGATGTCCACGAATGCCGCAATTGCCCCGTACACATGTCCTGAAGCATCATGGAGCGGTGTGGTATTCCCTAAAGTGATTTTGGACGTGCCGTCATCGAATGCATATTCCATCTCATAATTTTGCACCCCCCTGCCTTTTGCTGCCTGCTGCATGGGGAGTTCATCCAGGGGAATTTCCATACCGTCTCTCAATGCCTTGAAATGCACTGGACGCTCAACTTCAGACGCCGTCTTTGAAACATTTGCTCCAACAGGCATTCCGAGGAATTCATAGACAGCCCGGTTCCCGGTCATCGAAAGGCATTCGGCGTCACGAGAGATCCAAATCAAGGCAGGAACAGCGTCCATGAGAGATTCCAGTTCTTTGGCGCGTCTTTCAGCTTCTTCCTTTGTCTTGAGAAGTTCTTCCTCCGAACGTTTGCGCTCTGTGATATCGTGTCCATAGATATTGAGGTATCCCAGGTCGCTCACCGGCGCCATCATCAGGGAGTAGACCACCTCTCCGCATATCACTTCCATTTCTTTCGAAGAGCCGGACTCGAGGGTTTGGACGGCATGTTGACGCCAGTCTTCCGGAAGCGTTTGGCCCGGTTCCCAGTTCAGGGAACGCAAAAGTGTCGAGCTGTTCCTGTTGGCATAAAGCAGTCTGCCGTCGTTAGATATTCTAAGAATGGGGTCAGGGTTTTCATCGGGGAATCGCGAGATGGTTTCAATTTGTTCCCGCGCGTGCCGTTTCTCCGTAACGTCATGGAACACAACCACCACCCCGATTATGTTACCGAAGCTGTCCATGATGGGTGCAGCGGAATCTTCGATCGGAATTTCGCGCCCGTCATGGGTGACCAGAGCCGTGTGATTGGCCAGGTTGACGATGCGTCCTTCCCGCAGCACGCGGTCAACGATATTCTCGGCGGGCCGGCGGGTCTGTTCATTGATGATCTTGAAAATGCTCTGAATCGATTGACCGGCTGCTTCCGGCAACTGCCGCCCCGTCAAGGTCGCGGCAGTTGGATTGACGAATGTGACCCGGCCGGAGGCGTCGGTGGCAATCACCGCGTCGCCGATGCTGCTGAGGGTTACCCTGAGCCGCTCCTCACTTTCTTGAAGAGCGTCCTGCGCACGCACGATGCTCCTGCCTGATAAAAAGTAAATGATGCCTTTTGCAAGTGCGAGGATGATGATAAGGGCGACAATCGTAGTGCCGGCTTTTCCCAGGGCTGAGATAATCCTCTCCTGGCTGATTTCGTTTAACCGATTGGTGTCGTCTGAAATAAACCGGACCTGCATCCAGATCTGGGAGGCAAGAATGTTTCTGCGCTCCTTTTCTATGCCGCCGACAGCCTCCGGCCCTGCAACAAGCATTTGGTCAATTACAGGTCCAAGTTTCTCATTATTATTTTGTAGCTGCCTGATGAGAGCTTCTTCGCGCGGGGCAGCGGAGGTCATTTTCTTCAACAGGGCATCCAGGGACCCGAGTGTCTCATTGACCTGACGGACAGCACTTTGGTCCGGTCCTTCCTTGAGGTTCGCCACCAGAACATTCAGGGCATACGTCTTGGTGATGATTTGATCGTACATCCTGCTGCGTTCAAGTTCGGCGTTCATACCGCTGAGGATGGAGAAGGCAATTAGAGCGATCACTGCGGCGACCGCAACGGATGCGACGATACTTACCAGAATTTTGGACTGTACTTTCATAGCGAGTCTACCTGAAAATAGTGACTAATCCGGGATCGATTTCATCAAGAGCGCCGGCATAGAGGAAGTTTAGAACATTGGGCGGGTCTGCCGTTTTCCCCTCTCTTTGCATTTCCCATTTCGCATAATTATTGAGGGCGGTAATGACGGACTGGCTAAACGAGACATTCAGCCTGGTCTGGTTCCAGGATTGACGGATGTACTCAGGGCTAAAATCCCATTTCCTGGCAATAATGCTCCCTGTCTCATCCCGATTTTTGAGGACAAAATCTTCAGCCAATATGAGGGCCTTCAGCAAACGCTTTATTGCTTCCGGGGATTGGGTGAACCCTTCCCTGGCAGCCAGGATCCATTGATAGCCCAGGTTGTTCTGACTATCCCAGGACACGGCGTCGTCTCCCAACTTTTTCTTTGCGTCGAATGCATAAATTTCAAAAGCGGACACGGCATCCACCTCGCCGGTTACGACGGCCTCCACTTGCCTTGCGGCAGGAATGCCCACCATGGTGATATCTTTCGGCGAGAGATAGTTGGTCAGCAGGAATGCGTGAAGAAAATAATCGCTGATAGTAGTTGGGCTATAGCCGATCTTTTTCCCTAAGAGGTCGGATACATCTTTGATGTTTCTGTCCTTCCTGGCCACAATCTGGCTGCCCACTGTCATGCCTATCGAGGCTACGACTCGAAGAGACGGGTCCTCGATCATTTTAGCTGCGAAAACAAAATCGGACACCGTGGCAATTTGGGCCTCACCATCGCGCATCGCCTGCAACGAATCGCTGCCGGAAGGATACTCCTTTAAAGTAACCTCAATGCCACTCTCTTTGAAAAACCCCTTCTCATCGGCCACGGCGATGAGAGCGGAGTAAGGGGCGGGCTGGACCGCTAAAACAAGTTTGAGAGGAGCGCCTTGGGCCTCCTGCTCAGCCTTGGGCTGACAGCCGCAGGCCGCAAATGCCAAAACCGAAATCGGAGCTATCCACAGAACAGGTCTAAGCAAAGCCATTGAGATTTTCATTTTGCAGTCTCTCCCGGGCAACGTGATGAAAATCCTGATCGTGCGGCTCCCTGCAGGGATTTTCAGGTAAGATGACGACAAATGTCGCGCCGCCTGCCATTCCTCCTCGTATCGGGAGCTGAAGGCTTTTGCGGTGGAGCTTTTGGGGAAAATATTATAAACATATTCCAAGTATATTACAAACGGCTAATTCCATGGCTGGATGGGAAGGAAGCAAGGAGCGGGGAGCAAGAGGTAAAGGCAAAAGTAAAAAGGCAAAAGTAAAAAGGTGACTGAGGCCGGAAACGATTTCCAACGAGCTCTCCAAATTGATACAATTTGCTTATCTTTGTCGACGAAACCAGGAACCAATACGTCTGATACTGATAAAAGGCGGGTTGCGAAGTTGACCCGGTTATCCGTGCGCCTGTCCCCGTGCAGGTTTAAGGAGCAAAACTATGAAGAAATTAATCAAGACGTTCTCGGTGGTTCTGTTAGTGGCGGCTGTATTGCTGTTGTGTGCATCTCCAGGGTATTCATTCAGAGGCGGCGGCTTTCATGGGGGGCATGGCGGCTTTCATGGGGGTCATGGCTGGTATCGCGGAGGTTATGGCCGGGGCTGGGGATATGGCGGGTGGTGGTGGGGCGCTGCCGCATGGCCATATTACTGGGGCGCCTGGGGTTATCCCTACTATGGGTATGGGTACGGCACCTATGGTTACCCCCGTTATGCCTACTATCCGGCTTACCCCGTCTATCGCACGTACTATACGCGCACGCGTGTTGTAAGACAGCAGTCTCGGCCTGCGCCACCGGCGGCAGTGCATAAGCAGGATCGCAACTAGTTTCGGCGCCCTGCCTCGGCGTTGATAAAAAACGAGGCAGGGCCGCCTAAGAAAACATGCCGATTCGGCAGGACAATCATTGAAGACAATAGAAAAGATAAGGCTATGCCTTTCGCCGGCATTCAGGCGGACAAAATGTTCAGGGAGCGCCCGCTCGCTCGCGGCGAGTTTCGCAAAAGGAATTTGCCTTGGCCTGATGGCAGTCAGTTTCGGCGCTCACCAAGTTACCGCTGCGGAGAACACCGGGCAATTCTCGAGCCCGGACCGCTCATTGTCTGCGTATGAGTTCGCAGGCACCGGCCTGGCTCTTCAAACGCAGCCCGCTGTCGCATCTCACTCCAAACGAACGCATGAGTCCGACGAAGCCCGGAACATGGCGGATTGGGTCATAGACTCAGGCGACAATCGCGGCATGCCGTTCGCGATCATAGACAAGGTGGACGCCAAAGTCCTTGTATTCGATGCCCACGGACGACTTCGCGGCGCAGCTCCTGCCCTGGTGGGGCTCGCGCGGGGTGATTACTCCGTCCCCGGCATCGGTAACCGAAAATTGTCCGACATTCCGCCTAGGGATCGCATCACACCGGCGGGTCGCTTTGTGGCCTCGCTGGGCTTTAATTGCCACGGAAAGGATGTCCTCTGGGTGGACTACGACTCTGCCCTTTCCCTGCACCGGGTGATTACAACCAATCCCAGCGAGCGCCGCCTGGAGCGCTTGGCCAGTCCAAGACCGCTCGATCACCGCATTTCTTGGGGTTGCATCAATGTTCCGGCAAAGTTCTTCGATAATGTGGTGAGTCCGACTTTTACCGGAACGAGAGGCATAGTCTATGTGCTGCCGGAAACCCGGCCGATCGGCGATATCTTCAGGTCGTACTACGACGTCGAGGTACGTCGGGGAAGAGGGCAAGACCCCGAATCCTTGGGGGCGTATAAGGCCAGGACACCAGCAGCCGGACCCGGGCTTTGAGGTTTCAGCCCTCTGATTACCGCACACCGTAAGCTTTTCCGGATATATTTCTAAATATTGTATCCCCCTGAAAAGGCCTGCTGTCAGATCCAGGCGGTTGGGGGGCAGGTTCCTTCGACAACATGCATTCGGGCGATTCTTTGCAGGAGGCATGCAGAGCCAGGGTGCTCGGAGTTTTCCTGCAAGTTTCCATGTCGGAAGCGGAACTAATTACGAAACAGTCTCCCGGCGCAACGAAACAGCACGTGTCTGCGGCCATGGCAACGCCCGGGAACAGTAACAACAGAATCAGAAGTAACCTCATTGAAATCTCCTTTATCCGGGTTGAGTAGAAACCAGATGTAGATATTAAGGGGCTCTGTTTCAATAACACGAACACCCTATACGAGGCAGGTCCGGGGTGTATTTGCACCTGGTCTGACGTACCGCGACCCGGGCGGCATGAGGGAAACTTTACGGTCAACGGCGCTTCTGCGGGAGAATCCATTAACTTTGGGGAAATAGGTGAGTCTCAGGTATGTCCGGAAATTGGGAACACCGGTCTTCCGACATATAACTTGCGTGTTCCATTGATAAATCGTATGGTTTTCCGGGCTTTGAGGCTGTTCTAGAATAGTTTTGGGGTGGTGTCAGGTCGCAAGCTGCCGCTCCCATGCATAGCGCACGACTTGATCCATTATTCCGGATTCTTAGACGGGAGGCGTAAAATGATTTTCAGGACACACCGACGGGCGGGCTGTAAGGCGATAACAGGGGCATCATTGATTGCGGTCGCGGCGCTTTGGGCGATCTTTACTCCTGCCTCCGGCTGGGCAGGAGTCGACGAGGATTTGATTGCAGCGGCGAAGCGCGGCGCTTTGCCTGAGATAAAGCGCCTCATCGATCGGGGAGCCCAGGTCAACGCGAAGGACAAAGACGAGGTAACCCCGCTTATGCTTGCTTCCGAAAATGGCCGTCTTGACATTGTGCAGACGCTGCTCGACAAGGGGGCCGATGTCAACGTCAAAGACAGTTACGGGACGAGTGCGCTGATGTTTGCCTCCCAGCAGGCTGATAACCGCGGTGTAGTCCAGGCGCTTCTGGGCAAGGGGGCCGATGTGAACGTCCCAGACAATGTTGGAACAACCGCGTTGATGTTTGCCTCCCAGTATGGCTGCCTGGACTCAGCGGAAGCGCTGATCGATGCGAAGGCCGAAGTCAATGCCAGGGACAGTGAGGGGGTAACCTCGCTGATGTTGGCTGCAGACAATGGCTATTTGGACGTCGTGGAAACGCTTATCGCCAAAGGGGCCGATGTTAACGCCAGGGACAAATTCTTGACAACCGCGCTGATGCTTGCGTCCCAGGATAATGAAGACCGCGAAGAGGACAATCTCGACGTCGTGGAAACGCTTATCGCCAAGGGGGCCGATGTCAACGCCAAGACGAATGAAGGGGTAACCGCCCTGATGCTTGCCTCTCGCGATGGGTTCCCGGGAATCGTGGAAGCGCTTCTGGGCAAGGGGGCCGATGTCAATGCGAAGGACGATGAGGGGGTAACCCCGCTGATGTTGGCTTCAGAGAACGGCCACTTTGACGTCGTGGAACCGCTTTTGGGCAAAGGGGCCGATGTCAACGCCAAAGACAATGAGGGCTCGACCGCGTTGATATCCGCCTCCGGGAACGACAGCCGCGACGTCGTTAAGGCCCTTATCGCCAAGGGAGCCGATGTCAATGCCAAAACTAATGCCGGCCTGAGCGCCTTGGCGGTTGCTTCCCGGCATGGCCATGCCGAAGTGAAAAAACTGCTTGTCAAAGCGGGAGCAAAGTGAGAAGCAGTTTTTAGTTTTTAGTTCTTAGTTCTTAGTTCTTAGTTATGAGCTCACGATTTTAGGAGGAAGGAACTCACTGTCAGCCCAATCCCGAGCACCATCAGAACGACTCCCGATATAAGCAGGGAGATATTTCGGCCGGATGATGCGCCCTTCAGCGGCAAGACATAGGACACTACCCGGCGTTGCGCATCCCATTTGAACTGCTTTGCCTCGGCCGGCATGAGCAGCCTGCTGGTTCCGCGAATAGTGCCCATCGTGCCGGGCGTGCCGGTTTCATTGAAAAAGAAGGTCCTCTTAGCTTCATCGAGGTTTATGAAATCAGTCCCTTTGGCAGCGTCGAGTTCCCAGTGGTTGCCGAGATTGCGGGCCGATCCGAGAATTCTCGTTGAAAAATTTATAGAATGGTTCACATCGTCAAAATCGAGTTTAGGTTCCACCGCCTCTGCCCCTACGCGGGCCGGAGACAGCCAGCGAAGGAACAGGTAGGGATTCTTTACGGCTTCCCGAGCATATTGATAGAGCTTCATGGACGGGATCAGCCTGTATTCAATCACGAGGTCGCCGTTCGGAAAAAGCGTGTAAACGCCTTTTGCTTTGATGTCTTCCGCCGAACCCGGCGTTGGGCAAACGAACAGCGCAGCCAGGAAGATAAAAGCTATTACGACCAGCCCAGGGCATTTTCGCGATTCTTTCATGATTGTTCTCCTCAAGAGATGCTTCCTGATCAACCGGAACGCCCAAAATCTTCCTGCCGGACAACTTATTATCTTTGCAGGTAAAGCCCGACACTTGCGCCGGTTTTGTTGGTAGCCTGGCCCTGCATGGTGCGCCCATCGGAGCCGAGCAGCAGATTGAGCCGGATAGGCAATCCCTGCGGCTGGATCCGCTTTCCGTCCCTCACAATTGCGACGCTGTTGCATTGCCCGGTAAGGTTTTGCCCGTTCAATGCGCCCATGAAATCGTTCCTTTGGAAGTACTGGTGCTGGCGTCCATCATTTTCCGTCAACGTATAGGAGGCCCTGGCCGTCATTAGATACCTGCCGCCCTGGCCCTGCTTGATATCGAATTGCCCCTTGATGACAGTCCCGTCAGGCCATTGATAGGTACAAGCCCACTGCCCGTCAATCACGACCGGATACTGCGGTGCAGCCTGCTGGGAGGGGGTTTGTGCGGACGCAGAGGTGGCGACCGGGTTCGGAGCGTTTACCAGGGCCATTATGCCCCATGACTCCAGAATATTGGGGGGCAGAGGGTCCAATTCGGGGTTCGGGATGCCGCCGGACCAGGCCTGATTGAGGTCGACCAGGACGTACCGCCCCGTCTTGTCGAGGTTCTGCCACTCTTCCATCGCTTTTTTCACAACGGTCACAAAATCCGCACTCTTGGAATAGCCGTCTCCCACTCCTGTAACCTCAACGCCGAGGAGCGAGCCGCTGGGGGTCCTGGCCATGGGAAAGCAATGCCCGTCGAGGACCACCAGATACGGCTGTATGCTGATCGACTGCAGCATGGCCGCGTACAAAATGGCCAAATCGATGCACGTGCCGCTTCGCTTCTGGATGGTATCGCGGGGGTACTGGATGCTCTGAACAAGCTTGATATCATAGGAGAGGCTCTTGTCGATCAATGAAGCAGGATGCTGGTAGCTTATGTGAATGGATCGCATGATTTCATAGAGTGCATTCATTACTTTTATGCAGTCTTCGTCGCTGGTTCCGGCCCCCAAACCACCGGCTTTCTTGTTGGCGATGGACGCCAACCGCGCAACGACATCGTCGCCCCGCGACACCCATGCCGCCAGCAGGGGCGAGTAGTTGGCCGTATCTATGAAGTCCAAAGTCCTTTCTTCGGTGGTCAGGTCTGAAAAAATGAATTCGTGACGGTCCAGCAGTGACAACGATCGAGTCTCGGTCGACTGGTGCTTCCTGCCCTTATTGTCGAAATACTCGCTTTCCATCAAAAGTTCAGCAGGGGCGCGGCTGGAAAGTCTTGCGCACGCATTCGTAAAAATGGGATGGTAGAGGTCGACGACCGTCTGATCCGGGTCCACGGCGGTATAATTGTGCCAGGAACACCAATCCGAGTATTCTGAGACGCGGTAGCGAACCTTCAAGTCCGTGACGCGCCCGTTAGTGCCATTGTGAAAAACGGTTTTGGCGAGCCACATCGGCAGGATGGCGTCCTTGACCCCATAAGTCTTATAGGCGCCGGCGATTATCTTGTCTTTGTAAGTCATCCGGTAGGTGAACTCGCCGACAAGCGGCTTTGGGCCGCAGGCAATATATACCACCAATAGAATGGCGCCCACCGCTATCATGCCAATTCCGCCGAAACGCAGTCCGGATTTCATCTGTGAACTCCTCTCCGATCATCGGCACTTTTCCGAACATATACCGCTTCAAAAAGTGCTCTCCCGCACTCATAAATTGAACAGCAAAGAGAGAATATTTGCGGGTGGAACGGATTATTAAATATCAGAGATCTATCGGATTATGGCCCGAATAAATCTCCGCTGCGCCTGCGAAGTCGGTAAAAAACCATACTAATTACAAATTGAACATGCAAATGATATCTCGGTGAGGCCGGTTTTTTCTGTTAAAGAGGTATGTCCATTGCTGCTTGTGGTAGACGAATTCAGGGCGGGTCAACAGGACTCCGTTAGTATTGCTGCGTTTTCCGACTTTTCCTCAAAAATTTTTTAGGATAATTTCATTGTGAACACAGCGACAGGGGATCAGAAAGCCATTTTCTCCTGTGAGAACAGCCTCACAGGCCAGTAATGAAAGAGTCATTCTCGTGAGAAAGCACAGCGCAAGATTCGATGGATTTCCGAATAATGGGATGCGATTTATGGCGGAAAGAAAGAAGCAAATCCTGGCGATTTACCTTTCCTTGACGGTTATAACCCTCATAGCATTCTGGCAGGTGAGTCGATGCGATTTTATTAATTTCGACGATCCGGTATATGTTACCGAAAACGTTCATGTTCAGAACGGCATTACGGCAGGGGCATTGAGCTGGGCCTTCACGACCGGTCACGCTGCAAACTGGCATCCCCTCACATGGATATCCCACATGCTCGATGTGCGGCTCTTCGGGTTAAATCCGCACGGTCATCACCTTATCAGCCTCTTATTGCATATCGCCAATACGCTACTGCTTTTTTTCGTTCTTCACCGTATGACCAAAGCGACATGGAAAAGCGCATTCGTGGCGGCTTTGTTTGCGGTCCACCCTCTTCACGTAGAATCCGTAGCCTGGGTAGCCGAACGCAAGGACGTCCTTTCCACTTTTTTCTGGATGCTGACCATGTGTGCGTATGTCTATTATGCCGAACAGCCGCGGGTCAAGAGTTACCTGGCTGTTTTTGCATTTTTTGCTTTAGGCCTGATGGCCAAACCTATGCTGGTTACTCTTCCCTTTGTTCTATTGCTTTTGGATTACTGGCCCCTGCAGCGACTGCGGGCAGCGGGAAGCAGGGAGCAGGAAGCGAGCAGTGAAAACCAAAATCCCAGCCTGGAGCGCAAACCACTTTCTGCGAATAAAACAAAAGGAAAATCAGGCAAAAAGCGTACCGGTCCAGGCGTTGCCGAGCCCTCAGTGGCGCGTACCACTTCGAGCAGCAGTCCGATCGGATTGTCCAGCGCCGGGCCGGAGGCAATCAGTCCTCCGTCCTCCGTCCTCCGTTTTCTGCTGCTGGAAAAAACCCCTCTATTTGCCCTCGCGGTCGTTTCAAGCACCGCGGCGTTCATCGCTCAGAAAAAAGGAGGATCAGTTGCATCTCTGGAGGCAATTCCAGCGGGTACTCGTATTGCAAATGCTCTCGTTTCCTATATCGTCTACATCCGAAAGATGGTCTGGCCCGCCGATCTTGCCATGTATTATCCTTACCCGGGACCGCTATCAATTTGGCATGCACTGGGGGCGAGTCTTCTTCTTGCCGCTTTAACCTTTGCGGTTATTCGGAGGGCAAAGAGTTTTCCGTACCTGGCAGTGGGATGGCTGTGGTTCGCAGGTACACTCGTGCCGGTTATAGGGATTGTGCAAATCGGAAACCAGGCCATGGCCGACCGCTACACTTATTCCCCATGATCGGGTTGTTCATCATGGCGGCGTGGGGTATCCCCGAACTCTTCAAAAAAGGGCGCTTCCGCAAAGAGTTGCTTGCTACGTCGTCGGCATTGGTCCTTGCATGCTTTCTAATTGCTACCTGGACGCAGGTCGGGTACTGGCGCGATAGCTTTACGTTGTATGATCATACCCTGGAAGTTACCGGTCGTAATGCCCTCGTCCAACATAACCGAGGTGTGTCCTACGCCAAACTTGGCAATCACAAACGAGCAATTGAGGATTTCAATAAGACTATCGAGATCGATCCACAATATGTTGATGCTTATAATGGCCGTGGTTTTGCATACAGCGAACTCGGCAATTACAGTCAGGCCATTTCAGACTTTAACATGGCCATTCAAGTCGACCCCAAATGTGTTGATGCCTATAATAATCTGGGCCGTATGTATACCAAACTTGGTAATCGAAAACAAGCAATAGAAGATTATGAAAAGGCAATCGATCTCGATCCTAACTACGCAAAGGCGCATTATAATCGTGGTGTTGTATATCTTGAACTTGACAACTACAGTCAGGCAATTTCAGATTTCGCGAAAGCAATTGAGATCAATCCAAAATATGCCGAGGCATATAGTAACGTTGGTGTTGCCTATGCTAAAAGTGGTAACTTCATTCAGGCTATTTCAGCCTTTGATAAGGCCATCGAGATCGATCCAAGATATACCGATGCCTATAATAATCGGAAAGTTGCCTATGAAGACCTGAAAACAGCGGCAAGACTCGACAACGAAGATGCAAAGAACTATTTGAGAAACCATGGAGCAGACTGGTAACCGAAACTCTAATTCTTGGATATGGTGGGTCCATGCTCAAGATCCCATGAAAAGTACGGTCCCCGGGTGGCCCGGACCCACACTGCGTTACGGGTCTGCGCTATACGCATTATGTGCTGTGATGCGTCTAGTCCGGCGCCCGATCGTTTGTGAGGGCGCACTCGTATCCGGGGCGCGAAGCGCCAAGAGGTTCGTGTGGGCCGTGAGAACTTTTCCAACCAGTTGCTCATGTCCCGTCGGGACACCCGGAAACCACGAGAAGGCTCATTTTGTTCGCGCCTTCGCGTGAGAACTTTTCGAACCAGCTTATCATGTTCCTTTGCGATACTCTGGAGCCATGAAAAAGGGTCCTCCTTTTCGCGACTTCGCATCTTCGCGTGAGAATCTTCGATGCAATCCAAATGGTAGAGTTTGGCCGCGATAAACTTTCATAGAATATAATTCAGTATCTCAAAAACACGAGCCATATTTTGGACCATATTTTGACCGGATTTCCCGGATTCAGATAAGAGACCGGGTGCCGTTTGGGGAGCAGCGATGTTGCAAGTTCAGCCCATGCGAAGTCCCATCCAAACGCTCACCGTATTGGCTCCGTAGAAGTCGCGACTGGAAGCCGCTCCTACTTTTGTGTACGCCTGTGTCCGTTTTCGGTTCGGCGCTGGGCAATGTGATAGTGCTGTTGCGCATGGTTGTACGCGCTACCTTCGGTTCGGCGCTGGGCAATGTGATAGTGCTGTTGCGCATGGTTGTACGCGCCCCTGATAATTTTGAATGCAACTCCTTATCAAACTGGCGCTGGTGGCTGAATTGATTCAGAAAGTAACCGGTGTTGAGAATATTATTCTGAGAAAGAATATTCTTTACAGTAATACTATTACTCTGCTAGACTGACGGTTGCAAAGGGTATAAAACTTTCCATCCAGCCACTTTTCATCATTGAACAGGATTCTATCGATACGGTAAGGTCAGGGATTATGCAGTCGACCTTGAACCAAGACCAGCGAAATAGAGCGGCTTCCGCGACAAAACGGAGAATTTTGGAGGCGGCGGAAGAAGTGATGTCGCAGAAGGGCTTTGCATCCTCATTGATCTCTGAAATCGCCCGTAAGGCCAATGTAGCAGATTCGGTCATTTATCATTATTTCAAGAGCAAACAAGACCTTCTTTTCTCCGTGCCCGGCGAAAAGTTGAAAGTGGAACTGGCGTTGCTAAATGAGCATCTTGCAGGCATTCCGGACGTGCTGAGCCAACTGCGAAAGGTGATATGGATGGCGCTGTGGTATGACGACATGCACAAAGACTACGCCCGATTGCTGCTCATAGAATGCCGCTCTTTTGAAGCCTACTATTCCAGTCCTTGTTATGAGATGGCTCGCCAATATTCCCGCATAGTGTCCTCTATATTGGATCGAGGAGTCAAAGAAGGAAGATTTCGCTCGGATATTCCGGTCCGGATCATTCGTGATGTGGTTCTGGGAGCCCTGGACATGGAAACCATCAGTTGCCTGACTACCGGAGAAGTGGCGTCAGGGGTGTCGGATTTCGAATATGTCGTGGACCTGGTGGATTCGATGGTCGAGGCAAAAGGGCCGCCGGAGGGACACCGGGTAAGTCGGCTGGACTCCATTATCGAAGCGGCAAAAAAAGTTTTCGCAGAAAAAGAATTTGCCAGGGCGACCATATCGGATATCGCCGGTTTGGCGGGCGTGGCCGACGGGACAATATACGAGTACTTTCAAAGCAAGGAAGACATTCTTCTTTCCATAGCAGAAGATCGATTCGGTTCCTATCTGGCGCAAGTTGCCGGAGCGTTCGATATCAAAAGAGCCGATCAAAAGCTCCGGAGACTGATCGAGTACCATTTTTCCTGCTTCGCGAGTGACCGCGAGTTTCTGAAATTGTTTCTCATGCGGCTTCAGGCGAGCGATAAGTTTTACACGTCAAAAGCCTTTGAAATATATCGCAGCTACTGCGGACTAATCGAGGAGATCATAGAGGAGGGCAAGGCCGCGGGTGTTTTCAGGCCGACCGTCAATGCCCGAGTTTTCCGGAACATGTTTATGGGGGCTTTTACTCACATGTCCATTCGATGGTTCGTGTTAGGCAAATTCTCCCGAGTGGACAGGGCTGAGGAGGTCGGGCAGGTAACCGAGCTTCTGACATCAGCGGTCAAGGGAGAGGACTGAGTGCTGAGGACTGAACTCGAACTGGTTCCATGTAGATGATGTGGGTGCTTAAACCGCCCGAAACGAAGGGAAAAGGAGCCGGGCTCCAGGTCCATGATCCTGGAAAATTTGCATGCCGGGGGAGGGGAGGTGCTATTTTGAGATGATGAGGAAAAGGTAAGCTGAAGCATTATATCAATTCATGTTCAGAGCGGCGGCTTATGACGAAGAGGCATCATGCGGGGTTTAATTGCCGCCATTCCGGCTTTTATAGGTGTAACCACTACTTGTCCTCATTCAATATCGGAGTCGATCGTTATGAAAGCACAGACATTGGCAGGAACAAAGGGCGCTGACGCGGGCAGGGCCGTTTCAGCGAAGTTTGAAGTGGGCGGAAAAGGAGCCTCATTTGTCCTCATGGTCTGCTCTCTTCTTTACATGGTCAACTGGATGGACCGTCAGGTGTTCTCGGTCGCCGCCGCGCCCATGATAAAGGCGCTGGGCATGACCAGGGGGGAAGTGGGCTGGATTAATAATATCTTTCTTTTGACAATGGCCTGTCTCGGAATACCGGTTTCCTACCTTATCGACCGGTGGAGCAGGAAGAAGATGATCTGCATCATGGGCCTGGTCTGGAGCGTAGGGATATTCCTGGCGGGACTGGGCGTAGGTTTCTACACCATCCTTATCTCCATGATGATGGTCGGCTTTGGCGAGGCAGGGTTCGGTCCCGGCGGGACCGCCCTTATCGGCGCATCCTATCCGCCCGCGCAAAGAGGAGCCAAGCTGGGAATTTTCAACATGTTCATAGGTATCGGCCTCGTTGTCGGCTTAATTGCCGGGGGTTATTGCGCCCAGACCTTGGGGTGGCGATCGCCATTCTTCATTTTTGCCGTCCCGGGCATTGTCCTTTCTCTCATTGCGCTGAACATGCAGGATTACCCTACACCGCCGAAGGCGCAAACGGCTGAAAACTTCGGGCAGAGTTTCGTCGCCATCTGGAAGACCCCGACCCTCGTATGGCTTTACCTGGGGTGGGGAATGTTCATGGCTATGTTCATGGGCAACCTTTTCTGGATGGTTCCCGCCCTGATTTTCAGATTTAAAATCAGCGTCGCCGTGGCCCCGTTGATCATTGCGGGCCTCATTTTTGGGTCGTTGTGGGCCGTTCCACTGGGCGGCTGGATTGCCGACAGATGGGAAGCCAAAACTCCGGGGGGCAGGATGCGTACCGCCGGATGCTGTTCCATCCTGGCTGGCCTTCTTGTCATTCTCTATTATTACCTTGCGTTCTTTGTGCACACGGGGCCTCTTGCTTGGGCGCCTGTGATGCTCTTAGGGTTTTTCTGCATGTTCCTGCAGGCCGTTGTTTGCGGGGGAGTCGGCCCGTCCGTCGCAGCGACCACCCAGATGGTAGTGCCCGTACACCGCAAGTCGCTCTCCTTCGGTGTGGGTATGGCCTGCATGTACGCTCTCGGCGGCGGCTGGGGTTCCGGCATCGCCGGCATGATCGCCGACCGCCTCGGAACTGGACAGCCCGGCGACTGGAAGGGGCTTGCCTATGGGGTCATGATCATCGCTTGCGCAGCTATTTTGGGCGGTTTGTTCTGGTGGCGTTCCGCTTCCCACTACGAAAACGATTTCAAAAGGGTCCAGCAATAATCTGAATAGTTCTCCGGCGGCGCCTCCGGGAGGTCGTTTATTGCCTGCCGATAGGCGCCGCCATGACATTGCGGCTATTTCCGTCCGGTTTCGGTTCCTTGCGACAACGGAACAAGTAAGGAAAGCCAACCAGAAGGGTTTCCCGTCGATCTTGAAGGAACAAAAAACAGTGGCAATCAAAAGCAACGCAGATCAATTCAAGATGTTAGCCGATAATACAAATGAAAAGCCATTTGTCATGCTGAACCTGCTGAAGTTTAGAAAGGATGGCGGCCGGAAGGCATATTTTCGCTATTTGAAAGAATCGAGTCCCTTCGGTGAGGGTGTCGGCGCAAAACTGCTCTATTTCGGAAAGCCAAAAGAGCTGCTCAACGGCACAGAGCAATGGGATATCCTCATGCTTATTCAATATCCCTCACGCAAGGCCTTCCTGCAGATGGCCAACAACCCCGATTATCTTAGGACACATAAATGGCGTGAAGAAGGTGTGGAACAGGCTGTTCTCTATGCCACAGATCCCTCCACGTTTAAGGATATCCTTTCTCAATAGCTACATAAACGACCATCCTTTCCGAGTGGAATTTTTCAACAAAGTACATCCTGGAGGTAGCGATGATGGAATCAAGACCCTGGCAACGGCATTATGACTACTTCGTTCCTTCCTCAATTCGGTACCCTCAAATCCCTGTTCACCAACTCTTAAACATCCCGGCGACCTATTTCCCCGACAAGACGGCCATAAATTTCTATGGGAGCGAGATAAACTTCTGGGAGCTGCGCAGATTGGTGTGGCGCACGGCCAATGCCCTGACAAATCTGGGGGTAAAAAAGGGAGACCGGGTGGGCATGAACATGCCAAACTGCCCTCAGTACGTTGTCGCCAACTACGCAGCAATGTGCCTGGGCGCTATCGTGGTGAACATCAATCCTATGTACACAGTACCTGAGCTAAAGCATACCGCTGAGGCGACGGGTCTAACGACTCTTTTCACCTTCGATATGGTCCTGCCCAACATCCGCCAGCTTTGCCTCGAAGTTGACATTCCCAGAGTGATCGTGACGAAGCTGTCGGACTTCATGAAAGGAATTCCACGCAGCACGAAGAAGAGCCTCGAACTGGAACCGAAATGGCATCATTTCTCCGAGTTGCTCGATGGCGGCTCGGCGAATCGTCCACGGATAGAAGTGACTCCGGAGGACCCCTGTATGATCCAGTTCACCGGCGGGACTACCGGTGTACCCAAGCCTGCGCTGATCAGCCATGGGAACCTGTTGTCCTCGACCTTTCAGAGTTCCATGTGGGGGGACTATACAACAAGTCTAAGAGCAATCGAAAGGCGCTGTGTGATTGGGGTGATCCCGCTGTTCCACGTTTATGGCAACATCTGTGTAATGAATTGGGGATTGCTCAATGCCTCTACACTGGTCCTGATTCCGAGATTCGAGATTGACGAGTTCGTGAGTATCCTCTCAAAATTTCAGGAAATTACGTATTTCCCGGCTGTTCCCACCATGATCACCGCACTTTTGAACCACCCCAAAGCCGGGGAGCTGGACTTGGGCAGAAGGATGGGTCTTCTGGGTTCGGGCGGCGCCCCAATGCCTCAGGAACTCATCGAGCAGGTAAAGGACCTGGGCATCTTCTTCACAGAGGGCTGGGGGATGAGCGAGTCAACGTCCAATGGGATAACCACACCCCTCCTGGGCCTTAAGAAGACCGGCAGCATCGGCGTCCCGATGCCTGACAACGACATTAGAATTGTGGACGTTGAGAATGGACTGGAAGAGGTCAAGCAGGGCGAGCCGGGTGAGCTTCTCATCAAGGGCCCGACCGTCATGAAAGGTTATTATGGCAATCCTGAGGCGACCGCCGAGCAGATCAAGGACGGATGGCTCAGCACCGGAGATATAGTGGTACAAGACGAGGACGACTTTTTCTTCCTCGTCGACCGCAAGAAAGATTTGGTGATCGCCGGCGGATTCAACGTTTACCCGCGTGAGATCGACGAGGTGCTCTTCGGGCATCCCAAGGTCCTGGATGCGGTAGCCGTGGGAATTCCGGATGCATATCGGGGAGAGACGCTCAAATGCTACGTAGTATTGAAGCCCGGGGAGACAGCCACCGGTGATGAGATTATCGCCTACTGCAAAACAAAGCTGGTTGCCTACAAGGTGCCCAAATTGGTCGAGTTCCGGGACGAGGTCCCCAAAACCGCTATCGGGAAGGTACTTCGGAAGATCTTTAGAGATGAGGAAGCAGCTAAACTGAAGTCGGAAGCGTAAGGCGGGTAGCAGGGAGCAGGAAGGGAAAGGCAAAAGTAAAAAGGAAATAGGCAAAACCGAAAAAAGGCGGCTCGGGGAGCGGGGAGCAAAAAGTGGGTGGCAGGGAACGCAGCGTGGTCTCGGCGCTACCGTGCTATGTTCTTTTCCAGTGAAGAAAACGATCTATGGTGGGCAAGGTTTCCTATCCCGTGCCCACCAATTTTTTAGCAGTTACGAAAAGATCTCGCGCGGAAACGCGGAGAAGCAAGGAACGGGCAGCGGGGAGCAGGAAGAGTCGACTCGCGACTTGCTCAAATAACACGGGATGAATGCGTGTACCGAAGAAAATGCTCGCAAACTGGCCCACTACCTTTGAGAACTTTTCGTAACCAAGTTCCTGATCCCTGAATCCCTCAATTGCCTTTGGCCTATTCATCCGAGTCCGTCGGTGTCCAAGAAGTCTTTGATCTAGTCCGCCCCTTAAAAAATTGTTAACATGGGCTGCACGAAATAGAGCTGTTGGACTCCCGGGGGGTTGGAACAACTCGGCATGGAGTGCTTCGGGACTTCGGAAGTGAACCAAAAACCTAAAGGTCAAAGGAGGAGAGTCGTGTCAAAGATTCTAATTATCCTTGCGATAACCTTTGCGCTTTTCACAACATCTTGTCCGGTTTGGGCGGCAAGCGATGGAGCTTTGAAGCTGCGCACCATGCACGGTCTCAGCGAATTCACGCCCCCGGAAGACTTTATTAACGGTAATTTCGTTGCCGATGAAATCGATCCGCAATACGTGTTCGGGAAGGTGAAGGATTTTTGGAAGTCCCGATCCTGCGCGTCGACATGGCTCATCGAGGATAATGAAATGAGCCGGATCAAGGACCCACAGAATCTGTCGGGGCCCTTCGAGTATACTCTCTATCTCGAAGAAGACTGCCCTGGAAAGGTTGCATATTTCGTCTTTGTCGATCGCTCCCATGCCAAGGCTGCCCAGTGGATGGAATGGCGCAGGAAGTTCCACAAAAGCAAGGCGGATGAGGAATATTCTTCTGTGAACGCCGTTTTGGAACGGGCCGCCCAGAGCGGATTCCCCGTTGATGCCGAGCTCAGGTTCATTGAGATCGGGGGAGATCTGATTTCGAAAAAACCAGAGGATTTCCTGACAGGCGACCTTAAGGTCACTCCGATATACGATCTGCGAAAAGCAGTGAGCAGTAAACAGTGAGCGGACTGAAGACTGAAGACTCAAGACTGAAGACTCAAGATTGATTATGGAGGTTCCCGGAATGACAGAAAAGAAGAAAGGCGAAGGTTTGACACGCCGTGATTTCATCAAAACCATTGGAATCGCGGGAATAGCTTCTAGCGGATTGGATATTGGCAAAGCTGAAGCCGCCACGGAACAGGCACAGGCCGAAAAGCCGGCCGTTCCCAGGCGCAAGCTGGGTAAGACCGGCGTCGAAGTGTCCGCGCTTGCTCTAGGCGGGATGTTCGACACGATCAATAACCAACTAATGCTCAGGCAGGCCCGCAACTGGGGCGTCACTTTCTGGGACACCGCGGAGGGTTACGGAAACGGCTCGAGCGAGGAAGGTTTTGGCCGCTTTTTCACTCGGAATCCCGAAGCCAGGAAGGATATATTCCTGACTACAAAGATACACAACGGAGATCCGGCGACCATGACGGGGTCGCTTGACAAATGCCTGAAGAGGCTCGCCACGGACCACGTCGATTTATTTTACGCGCATGCAGTTGACGACTTCAGCGAAATAGCAGAGCCCAAGCCGTTCAAGGAATGGGCGGCAGAGATGAAAAAGGCAGGAAAGATCAAATTCTTTGGATTCAGCACTCACAAGAACATGGACAACTGCCTGCTGGCTGCATCAAAAGTCGGATGGGTGGACGTAATAATGTTCAGTTACAACTTCCGGCTCATGAACGAACCGAAGTTGAAAGAAGCTATTGCCGCATGCGTGGATAAGGGAATTGGACTCGTTGCAATGAAAACTCAGGGCGGCGGCCAGGTAAAGACCGACAGCGAGGCCGAACTTCAGATGGCCGGACGATTTCTGGAGCGGGGCTTTACCGACAAACAGGCCAAGATCAAGGCCATACTCGAAAACCAGAACATTGCGAGCATCTGCTCACAGATGCCCAGTCTCACTATCCTTTCGTCGAACGTTGCGGCCGTGTCTAATAAGACTAGTCTTACGAAGAGCGACTTGGAGTTGCTGGAAAAATTTGCCGCTGAAACGGTTGAAAGCTACTGTGCCGGGTGCGGCCGCATCTGCCATGAGGCGGTCGGGGGAACTGTGCCGGTCAGCGACGTAATGAGATGCCTGATGTACTATCGCGATTACGGCGAGCGCGACCTGGCCCGTGAGGCCTTCGCAGGGTTGCCGGAACATGCGAGAGCGCAGCTTGCGCATATCGACTATTCACGGGCTGAGAAGGCCTGCCCACGCGGCCTTGCAATATCAAAGCTCATGCGGGAGGCCTCGGAGATACTTGCCTAAAGGGAAGGCAAAAGTAAAAAGGCAAAAGTACGATCAGTCGCCCCATTGCCCGCCCCGGCAGGGTGAGTTTGTTAAGAGGGGCGGAGCGAAGCGCAACCCATCGTTGTACTGCCTTTCCTTTTGCCTCTTCTACTTTTGCCCTTTGTCTTCGCGAAGCGTCTTTTGCCTTTTTACTTCGCGCCGGAGCGATTTCCACACACGGTCGATTCCCATCTTCTCTCTGACTTCCCGCATGGTTTCGGACGAGATTCGGCGCATCTTGAGAGTTCCGTTCCAAATAATTTCATCAACAAGGCCGGGCTTGCTCCGGTACGATGCCATGCGTTCGCGAAAAGGATTCAGGAAATCGTTCAATGCCCGCGCCAGTTTTTCCTTCACCTCCCTGTCACCGACTTTCCCCGAGCGGTAGCGCCTCTCGAGATCGTCTACCTCTGAGCGGTCCCTATTGAAAATCCGGTGGTAAATAAAAACCGGGTTCCCCTCGACGGTCCCGGGAATATCGGCGTGGATACGCTTGGGGTCGGTGAACATTGCTGCGACTTTGGCAGCGACCGTTTGTTCGTCATCGCTCAAAAAGATTGCATTTCCAGCGGATTTGGACATCTTTGCCCTGTTGTCAGTCCCGACAAGAGCGGGGACATCGCTTAGAAGCGGCTCCGGTTCAGGAAAAACGGGCCCGTAGAGGAGGTTGAACTGGCGGGCGATTTCGCGCGTGATCTCGACGTGGGCAAGGTTATCCCTTCCCACCGGGACCAGATGAGCACGGGCCAGGAGGATGTCCGACGCCTGCAAGACTGGATAACCAAGAAGACCGAAGGGAAGGGACTCGTCCGCTATATTGGCGTCCTGCGCCATCTGTTTTATGCTGGGAAGGCGCAGGAGCCGGTTGACGGTTACAAGATTTTGCAGATATGTGTGCAATTCATGAGTTTCAGGGACAGCTGACTGAAGATAAATCGAACTCCTTTCCGGGTCTATGCCCGTCGCCAGGTAGTCAAGCACGAGTCCCCGAGCATTCGAGAGGATTTGCCTTATGTCCTCCCTGCTCCTTTTCGTGGAGAGCATGTGCAGATCGGCGACCAAGATGAGCGTTTCGTACTCGTACTGAAGCTTTACCCTGGAGGCCAGGCTCCCCACCCAGTGACCAAGGTGCAATCTGCCCGTCGGCCGGTCACCGGTGAGTATCCTCTTTAACCTCTCGGAACCTGTTTCCAAGGTAGCAGCCTAGATGTGACCCAGCAGTCGCATGCGTTCTTCGGAAGCGGCCACCCGCTCTCTTTCGAGTTCCGCCCTGACCTGCCTCAATCCTTGGAGCTCAAGCAGCGCCTCCTTCCGCCTGTGTTCATCCGATGTGTTGATTTCTTCTTTAAGGGCACTGGCGCGATGGGAGGCTTCCCTTATTTTGTCCAGGACCTCCTGTTCTCTTCTGGAAAATATATTTTTTTTGTCCGCGCAGGCGAGGCCGGTCGCCGGTTCTATAAACTTATCCTCACATGCGCAACAACCGAGACTTCCGTCAGATTGGGCGTTTTCCATATAGTTCCCTCCAAAGGAAAAATTACGAGCTTGGCATAAAATAATGTGTCAGCGGTCAGTTGTCTGTGGTTGGAAAAAAACAGTGGTTAGAAAAAGCGTAAGGATAGTTGTCAGTGGTCAGTTGTTCAGTTCCCGACGCAGATACTCCGGTACTTGCATGCGGGCTGATCACAGTACCCGGAGGCTTTGGCGAAACAGTCAAAGTTACCCTCATCGACCTGCCTTTTGCGATAAAGAGGGGTCAACGCCTCCTTAAGGCATCCGGAGCAAAGCCCGTGCGAGTAACCATCCCGCTCCGGGTTTCCAGTCCCCCATGTTTTTCGACATCGAATGCATTGGTACATCATATCCGTTCCAGTCTGATTCGATTGTCTCGAGTAAATTGTTTTCCATTTAATAATTTAATCGGACCTTGAACGGTCGGACTTGAAGAGTCTGTTAAAATTTGAGAAAAGAGTCAGGTGTCATAAGGGCAGGACTGAGGACTGGCAGGACTGAACCGCGCTTCGCTCCCTGAGGACTGAGACAACACCCCGGACATAGGCAATTTTCTTAAATTAACGGCGTTGGGACTGCGCTATGTATGCAAATTTTCACTGATTTTGTTATTACTTGCCGGAAGGAGCAGATGTGAGGACAATCAGTCTTTTTATTGCGGTTTTTTTGGCCACCGCCTGCATGTCCGAAGTGAAACCTTATCTCAAGCAGACGGAGGTTGCAATACCGGATCGGATAGTCGATCAGAAGAAGTGGATAGACCAGGATATTACCGCGAAGACGATCACTTTCGACGATGCCAGACCCGTCCGGGCAAAACTCAAAGAGATAGAAGAAAAATACAGTCGGCTTCAATCTGAAGGCAGGCTAACTGCTAAGGATTCCACCGAAATAAATCGCATGCTCGACGAAACCAGCAGTGAGATTTTCCGGTTGGACCAAAGAAAGCGGAGGGGCGTTATGCACTAATGTAGTGATACCACACTACGTTTTGGCGTTCGGTTTTTTTGATATCCCGATCACATTTGGTAGAGGCAGTGGAAATTGCAGATTATTCTTCTCAAGGCCCCCCCAGACTCCGTATCTCTCGAGGGTCATCCTGGGCGTCGAGAGATAGAGTGAAGCCTGCGGCCCCCCCTCGAGGTACATTGCACTCTTTAGAGATAATGGAAGGGAGAGCAGGATTTCAATAAAATCGTGAACACTACAGGGGGTCCTGCTGAGAAGAAACAGGATATTGCCCTGTGAATCCTCTCCGACGGCCAGGGTGCTCCACTTGGAATCCTGTTGGCTCCAGACATTTTGCTGTTTACATGAAATCATCCGCAAGCTCTGTACGAACGATTGGTATTTTTGGCGTAAGTCGCTAAAAACCTGACATTCACGGTCAATTATCTGAATTTCGGGGATATTCTTTTCCACGGGGTTGAACGCCAGGATTGTATTGTCCCTGCTCAGCCTGCGATTGTTTACATGATCGAAGTTCTTCATGAAACCTACACTCGTCAAACCGTTTTCCTGAAACATTCCGGCGTTAACAACTGCAAGCATTTGATACTTCGAAGCCCATTCCCCGGCAGTGAGAAGCTCTTTACCGTGTTCAGTAGCACACAGAAGCTTAAACGAATAACGGGCCGGATCGATCTTAACCAGCGTGACGGCGTAAGGAGCGTTATCGAAAACCGGCTCGAATTCGGCCACATACAATCCTTCATCGGCTTCCTTCCAGGGAATGGTCGAACCGGTGGAAGCCAAGCCGCCGCCGCACAGGCAGATCAGGCCGAACAGGGCCAGGCCGGAGGCCATGATTTTAAGCAGGCTGAATACCCGCATCGCATTTTCCCGCCGGATAGAATAGAGGGGACAATTTGTATTATTCCGCCGGCATCAGTTTATTAACGGCATTGTCTGAAGCCCGCGATTTGCGCCGCAAGTTCCTCCCTGACAGCCTCAAGCATTCCGGCCCGCCTCTTTGTCCATTCCTTGTCCGCCTCGAGGTTGGGAATCACAGCTCTTCCGGATATGCCTTTGCCAAGCAGATCAACCCTGACGCGCTCGGCCTCCCGATCCTCTTCGCGATGGAGAGTTTCTTTAAAATGATGCAGTGCTGCCTCAATGCCCGAAACATCAAAGCCCAACCCCAATTTTATCAGGTCGAGCAAGTCCGTGTTGTCGGCAGCCGGATCGATTCGCTTGCCAATTTCAAATGCCCCGTCCGTTTTGTCTAAACTGCCCACTTCACCGAACCGGTCCAATTCTGCCTTAAACTTGTCCAGGTCAATTTGCCGATCGAGGTATTTCAGGGTCAGCCTGCTAACAGTCTCCCTGAATTCCCTGGCAACCTGCTTTTGTTTGTCCTCTTCGGTCATGCAGAGATTACGGGTTTTCTCCATGACGAGTTCAAGAGTGCTCTTTATTTCAGCCATTCAGGACCTTTCCAAGCCAAACCTGTACCCCTCATCCAACGCGCGCAGATTCTGTTCGAGAAGTCTTTCAGGCATAATTTTGCGTAGAGCCTGCTCGAAGCAGGTTTTGGACGCTGGAAGAATGCCCAATCCGGCTAACACGCCGATCATAATCACATTCGAGCTTCTTTCGGCGCCCAAGGACTTTGCTAATTCCTCGGCGTCCACGCGAATGAGGCGGCCGACCTGAGGTTCGATCATTTTGTAAAGAGCCTCCCGGTCGGGATATGCGCATTGTCCACTTGTGACGGCATAGGGAAGAATCGGTGAGGTGCTCGTTATCACCACCGTCTTCGGGTTACACTTCGGCAGAGCACGGGCTGCCTCGAGGGGTTCAAAGGCGAGCACGATGTCCGCTTCGCCGTCGGCGATAGTAGGGCTTGCGGCACGGCACATCACTACTGACGATTCAACGACACCGCCTCTTTGCGCCATGCCGTGAATTTCGCTCATAAGAACCGGGACGCCGGCCTCCAGGGCGGCCTCACCTACGAGTCGCGTTGCCAGAAGGGTCCCCTGTCCTCCAACCCCCGTAAAGAATATGCGAAAAGCTTCATTCTCTTTATTCATCGGCATGATCTCTCTATCGTGAAATCCTTTTGGGACTGATTGAATCGCAGATTTGTGAACAGACGCTGCATCCCCTGCAAAGGGATTTGTCTATAAAAACGTGCTCGACTCCGCCTGAAGATTCAACAAAAAAAGCTGGGCAGCCGAGTTCAGTCATGCATTTTTTACAATCCGCACAGGATTTGGATTCATCGGTGCAGAAAACTACCTTCTGCTTCTTTTTAGTCAAACGGGTTTCAAAGAGAGGGCAGGGGCTCTTGGAGATAATGACCGCGACCCCGGCTTCGTTGATTTTGTTTTTGAAATCCTCTATCACCCGTTGACTCTTTTTTACCTGCAGCGGGTTGATCGTCGCCACCATGGTCACTCCGCATCCCCGGACCAGCTTTTCCAGGCTCACTTTGGGCTCAATCCTGCCCTTCTCGGTCAATTCCACTCCGGGGTGAGGCTGATGGCCTGTCATGGCCGTAGTTCCATTATCGAGAATCACGAGCAGGATTTTGTGGCCGTTTGATACGGCGTTTATCAGGCCGGGAACCCCTGCATGGAAAAATGTGGAGTCGCCGATGAAGGGTACGACCGGACGGCCCTGCACTTTGCTGAAGCCCGCCGCGGTCGATACGCCGGAACCCATGCAGATGAGAAAATCGGCTGCGTTAAGAGGCGGAAGAATTCCCAGGGTGTAGCATCCGATGTCGGTAGGGTATATCGCTTCCTCTCCGAATACTTTCTTTACAGCATAGTAAGTCGCCCGGTGGGGGCAGCCGGGGCAAAGATTGGGAGGCCTCTGCGGCAGTTCGGGCGCGCTGGTGACGTTAGGCGGCTCGTAAGCGATTCCGAAGAATTTGCCTACTGCACGCTTAACCTTGACCGAATCGAGCTCGAAAGCCTGAGGAATCAAATCCTTGCCTTTGCCGGCAATTTCAACAGGGAGTTTCGATTCCTGCGCGCAGACTTTTGCGGCCTCCTCAACGAATGGTTCCACTTCTTCAACCACGAGAACTTTGCGGAGGCTCGCAAGAAATTCTATCATCAGGGACTTTGGCTGGGGGTACGAGAAGCCGAGCTTCAGGATTTTGATTCTGTCTTCCAGACCCATGCTCGTTACAGCGTCAAGCACGTGCAGATACGATATACCGCTGGTAATGATTCCAAGGTCCCCTTTTCCGGAAATGAAATTGAGCGGGCTCCCCGCGGATTCCGCCATCAGCCTCTGTAATCTCTCCAGCAGCTTCAACCGCAGTTTTCGGCCGACGACGGGAAGTGTAACCAGGTTGAAAGGGTCCTTTTTAAACTCTCCCGAAAAGCCTCTTGCCGGTGGAATCCGGCCGATTTCAACAGGCCCTCTGCAATGGTTCACTCTGGTAGTAGTGCGGAGAAGACAGGGCGTGCCGAATTTTTCAGAAATCCTGAACGCTTCAATTGTCATCCGATAAGCTTCCTGCGGGGTCGCAGGCTCTAACATCGGAATCCCGGCCATCTTCGCATAGTACCTTGTGTCCTGTTCATTCTGACTGGAATGCAGGAATGGGTCGTCAGCTACAACGATCACCATACCCGCTTTTACTCCCACGTAGGAGAGGGTCATAAATGCATCGGCGGCCACGTTAAGACCAACATGTTTCATCGCGCAAAGGCTTCTCACGCCGCAAATCGCCGCCGCACAGGAAACCTCCATGGAAACTTTCTCATTTACCGAATATTCGACATATATGCCGGCCTCACCGCCCAGTTGGGCGAAGCGGTCTATGATCTCCGAGGATGGTGTTCCGGGGTAGGCCGCCACAAAGCCGACTCCACTCTCCAGCGCACCGCGCACAATCGCTTCGTTGCCCAGAAGAAATTGAGGTCTTTTGCTTTGTTCCATCAACAGTTCGTGCATCCAGTGTCCTCCGTCGGTACTTCGAGCCTGCGATCCAAAAATGGTTTGACTTTTTCGGCCTCGCGTTTGAGCGAACCCGTTTCTACGAGTTTTATTCTGGGCGTTATTCCAATAAAGGCAGCTATTTTCCTGCTCATGTATTCGAGAAGGGTCCGTTGTTCTGTCATTTTGTCAAAAAAAAGCTGCTCGGTCACCTCCACCCAGATCTCGAGGTGGTCCTGGTGTCCATCGCGGATCGCCACCAACTGGAACACCGGCCGTTCGCCCCTGATCTGCTGCAGGATATCTCCTATCCTGTCCGGGATTATATTTATGCCCTTGATTACCACCACGTCGTCACATCGTCCCTGGATCCGGCTAATCCTGCGAGTGGTGCGCCCGCACTCGCACGGTACGTCAGTGATGCTGCAGATATCCCCGGTTCGAAAGCGGATCACCGGGAATGCCTCCCTGGTAAGGGTCGTCAGGACCAGTTCTCCTTTCATTTCAGGCTCGAGAAGCGCCCCCGATGCGGGGTCTATAACTTCAGGATAGAAATGGTCCTCCTGTATGTGCATTCCACACTGCTGTAGACACTCTCCGGCTATACCGGGTCCAAGGACTTCGGTTACTCCATAGTTATCCGTGACTTTGACCAGAAGACGTTCCTCTATTTCGCGCCGCATGTCTTCGGTCCATGGTTCTCCGGCGCATATGCAGTACTTGAGAGAAAGACTCTTGGAACTCAAGCCCATCGAATCCATCCGGTCTGCGATTATAAGCGCATAGCTCGGAGTGCAGACCAGAACGGTGGTTCTGAAGTCCTGCATTATTTTTATCTGCCTTTCGGTGCGTCCGACCGAAGTTGGTAGAACGGACGCCCCGATTAGCTCTGCGCCATAGTGAATACCCAACGCACCGGTCAGCAGACCGTAGCCCAGGGTCACCTGTATGACGTCATCCCGGACGACTCCACCCGCGGAAAGAATGCGTGCGACAAGGTTGCTCCAGATTTTCAGGTCCTGGCTGGTATAACCGACGACCCCGGGATTTGTGGAAGAACCGGAAGATGCATGGACCCGAACCACTTCACGTAACGGCACGGCGAACATCTCATAAGGATAGCTGGCGGCTATGTCATGCGTGTTTGTAAAAGGCAGCCGCTCGATGTCGCTTATCTCTGTAAAATCGTCCTCAGGCCTGAAACCGATCTCTCTGAACCTGCGCCGGTAAAATGAAACGTTTTTGTAGACGCGGTTAAGAGTAGCCTGGAGCCGCTCAAGCTGCGTCTGGCGCAAATCGTCCCTGGACATACATTCTTTTTCGGGTTCCCAGATAAGCATACTTCTTACTCTTGGCTGCTACGAAAAGTTCTCACGGTTCACACGAACCTCTTGGCGCTTCGCGCCCCGGAGCCTTGGGAACCGGGACTGGCGGCCAGGATATCCGGCCACCCTGGAAACGTACTTTTCATGGTTTCCAGGTGTCCCCAGAGGGACGTGAAAAGCTGTCTCGAAATGAAGCGTTCTCCATAATTCCTAATTCCTATTTCCTAACTCCTAATTGCCTTTCAGGCATCCCAGATCTGTCTGGCGACACGGCCCAGGTAGGCCCGTTGGACTTCCCGGTGCTCCAGCAATTGAAAACTTTCTCCCTCCAGCACCATCTTGCCTGTTTCCATTACGTATCCGCGGTCGGCGATCTTTAGCGCCGCGCGTGCGTTTTGTTCTATAAGCAAAATTGTCCGGCCCTCTTCTTTAAGCTCCAAAATAATGGAAAATATATCCTTTGTAACCTTTGGGGCCAAGCCCATCGAAGGTTCATCGAGGATTAGGAGCTGCGGCCTGGTCATTAGTGCCCGGCTGATGGCAAGCATTTGCTGCTCGCCTCCGCTCAGAGTTCCAGCCAACTGCCTATGGCGCGCTTTCAAGACCGGAAAACGATTATAAAGGCGATCCATATCCCTGTGCAACTGCTCGTGGTTCTTGCGATGAATGAATCCTCCCAACAGCAGGTTGGCTTCGACGGTCATCGCCGAAAAAATCTGGCGGCCTTCCGGCGCCAGGGCAATCCCTCTACGGACAATATTTTCCGGGGCAACGCCTGCAATTTGTTCTCCCTGAAACTGTATGCTTCCCCTGGTCGGCGCGGCCAAGCCGCAGATAGTGTTCACCAGCGTGCTTTTGCCTGCGCCGTTGGCCCCGACCAGCGTGACCACTTCACCCTTCTGCACATGCAGCGAAACGCCTTTGAGAGCATGAATGTTTCCATAGTAGGTGTGTACGCTTTTGACGGTCAGCATCCCTAAGTTGCCCCAGTTAATAGGCAAGATCGAATGCAAGGATTGGAAGTCGCCCAAAGAGTCAAAAAAACTCTGTCGCGGGTCCGCGCTTCGCGCATTCGTGCCGGAATGTTCGTCTAACATTTCATTTCGAAAAGAGGAAACAGTTTTTTCGCGCGAAAATGCCAAGGCGCACTCTTTTTCATAAGCGCCGGCCGGACCGATTTTCGAAATTGATAGTTTGAGTCATTTTACTGTCATCTTGCTTCCCTTGACTTGTATGTCCGAATCGAATATCTGTTTCATCAAAGGAGCCTCCAAACGATGTTTGCCCGCGATATCATGAGCCCCCGATTTCACACCCTAAGCCCTGCTCACAGCATCGCCGAGGCGGTGAAGATGTTTCATATCTCAAGTATTGAGGAGCAAAAAAGAATCTTCGGGCTCATGGTGATCGATGAAAACAATCAGCTCGTGGGCATGCTTTCAATGTATGACATACTTCTTTTTGTCCAACCGAAACACGTTCACGTCTGGAGCGAAATAGAAGATCTGGAGGCTCAAGAGATGTTCGGTGAGCTTCTGGATCGCGTTAAATCGGTTCGGGTTTCCGACATCATGACTACCAATGTGGTGACGGTCAAGCCGCAGACTCACGTAATGGTCATCGCCGACCTGATGATCAAACGGCATATCCGCCGCCTTCCTGTAGTCGACGGAAAGGACGTGGTTGGTGTCGTTTACATTTCAGACCTCTTTTACCATCTACTCGATAAGCTCTTGTGAAATTATGCCGGTCTTCAGCACGCGAGATATCCTGAAAGGATTGCTGGTCGAAGAAGCCATGCGTCGACAGGTGATCCAATTGCCCGACAATGCGCCATTGGACGAATGCATCATCCATTTGATCAAATTTAAAGTCAATGCGCTTCTTATCACCGATCAAACCCGGTGTCCCGTGGGAGTGGTATCCAAAACCGATATCGTTGGAGCTTTCTACGGCGGCTTATCCATAAGAGACTCCATGTCGACGGACATCATGTACGGCCCTGTCATAAACTGTTTCCCTGACGATGAATTGGGCACTGCCCTAGATCTTATGCGCAGAAACAACGTGCATCAGGTCTTCGTCCAGGGCGCAGATCCTTGCGCAGTGGTCGGAACACTGTCTTACCCGGATGTGGTTGCACTTCTCTATCGTTATTGCAGGGCATGCCCGAAAGGCGCGGTCCGCCGGCCGGACTTTCCGGATCGTTCCGATCTGACAGAGTTCCTGACCGTGAGAGACGCGATGAGGACCCCTGTGATATCATGCCGGGAGGAAGATTCAGTGGCAGTGGTGATCGAAGAGTTGACTGCTCACCGGCTGGGTGCTGTCCTGATTCAAGACGCCCGTGGCTTGCCTGCCGGAGTAATCTCGAAGACCGACGTTATTCTCGCCTACCATCACGGATTAAGCCTGGACATTGTGGGCAGGTCCATTATGAAGGCCCCGGTGGCATCCTGCGATGAACTCACGCTACTGAGCGACGGGATCCGTCTCATGTTCCTGAAGGACGTGCAGCGTATTTATATCTACGCCGGTGACCAATCGCATATCGTAGGCGTACTGTCTCTGTCAGACGCCGCGCAGGTCCGTTCAGGATCCTGCCGGGCTTGCCAAACCAGCCGGATTATAGCTGCTCCTTGAGCGCAGCACGTATTGACAGTTTGTTGCTCGTATCTATTATTCTGCCATCAAACCCGCCGAGACTGTTTGCACTTCCAGCACTATCTTGCGTTCATGGAGCACCTCTCGATCGGGCGACCGGGAAAGGCAAAAATGCAAAGAGGTGTGCAACGAATACGGAAGTTGTCCTGATGAGCCGAACTTCTATGAAAACGTCTTCCATCAATCGCGTGCTGTTAATCTGCCTTAACGTCGCTTTGCTCGTGATGTGGTTTGGTGTGGCAGACGCATCCGACCGGGAAACAGTCGAGTCGCAGAAGAGGATTTCTGCGCCGACTTCAGGCGAGGTTCCCGTTGCTGAAGTGCCTATGCAGGCCGCATCGGTGTTGGAATTTCTCCGTGTCGTGAAATCTCAGATTATCCCCGGTTCCGAAGTCGAGACGGTAGAGAACGTTCTGCCGGGGACAACCATGCAGATTAGATCGGAACTCGCCGACACGGCTGAAGTACTCCGCAGACAGGCGACGCTTCCCACACTCCAGTTTAAGGAACAACTCTGGCGACAATTGCTCACCAGGATTGGCGGATGGCTGTCAATTGTATCCGAACGGTCGACAACGATTCTGAGTGCATTCAAAAGTGTTGAAGATCTGGAAGGCGGGTGGGCGTCGATCCTTACGTCGGCCCGGCGTGATAACGCACCCGCGCCGATTATTCAGCAGGTCGAATCGACCGTGGCTGCGATACAGGCTGTGAAGCAGCTTCTCAAGTCGCAACGCGAATCGATCCTCAACCTGCAGAGCCGCCTTGTCGAAGAGAAGATCCGCTGTGACAATATGCTGGCGGAAATTGCCGAAGCCCAACGCCAGGCGGTGAGCTTGATAATGACCAGGGGCCGGCCGATCTGGAGTCCCGGCCTGTGGGCCGTTACCCGCGACACTCTGCTTTCGCGCGCCGCTGAAATAGCCGGCGCGTGCTGGGCAGATATTTCAGGGTATGTTCGTGACCCGGCCAAAAGGATGCCGTTGCACGCCGGCCTGTTCTTGATACTGGTTATTCTCTTTCGCATGGCGCGACAGAAGGTCCGTAGTCCGGTTGCTGAGGACAGGGAATCGCCGCGTGCCGAAAGTATATTCGACCGGCCTTATTCATGCGCGCTGTTACCGGTTTGTTTTGTCTGCAGCGCCAGTTGGACGGCGGCGCCTCCTGCGGTTAGCGAGTTGTTTGCTATCCTGGCCATCGCGCCAATTCTCCGCATAATAAAACCGGTGGCCGATCCGAGGGCGATGCCCGGTTATTATACGCTAGGGGGTCTGTTCGCCCTGGATATCGTCAGGCAGGTATTCGACGTCGGGGGGGCGGCAGAATATGTGATGGTGCTGGTCGAAATAATCGGTGGAACGGTTGCGCTTTGGAAGCTGGATATGGTTTTACGCGAGTCCCATCTTCGCCCGGGGCAACATGCCCCTCCGCGCATCCGCCTGCTTCATATGGTTGTGATGCTTTACAGGATTGGCCTTGCCGTTTGTTTGCCTGCGTTGATTCTAGGTTTTCTTCCTCTGGCGCGCCTCCTGACTTCATGCGTTATGGCCAGCGGAGTTGGAGGACTCGGGCTTTACGCCGGCGTTCGGATAATCGACAGCTTTGTGGCGCTTGCGCTCGACAGTTGGCCGATGAGCCTGCTTGAGATGGCGCACAACCGCAGCGAACTGATAAAGGGTCGCATCCATATCGCCTTGGTCTGGCTGGCCGTGCTTACATGGGTTAACCGCATGTTGGCCCATATCGGTCTGCAGCAACCGTTGATGGACTTTGGGTACATCGTGCTCGGGGCAAGCTTCCGGGTAGGATCGATAAGGGTCTCCGTCGAAAACGTTCTCGCGTTTGTACTAACAGTGATGGCTGCCAACCTGTTGTCTCGGTTCATTCGATTTGTACTCCAGGAGGACCTCTACCCCAGAATTGGTCTCGGGCGCGGTACGTCCTACGCCGTCTCGAGTCTTTTGCATTACACCATTCTTACTCTTGGGTTTGTCCTAGGCATAGCGGCGCTCGGCGTAAACCTTACCCAGGTGAGCATATTGGCAGGAGCATTCGGTGTCGGCATCGGGTTTGGGCTTCAGAGCGTGGTGAACAATTTTGTTTCCGGGCTGATCCTACTGTTCGAACGTCCGATCGACGTCGGCGACACCATCCAGGTAGGCGATCTTTTGGGCAAGGTCCGCCGGATCGGCATTCGCGCCAGCACAGTGCGCACCCCGCAGGGTGCTGAAATGATCGTCCCCAACGCTCAACTGATTAGTGAACGGGTGATAAATTGGACTCTCAGCGATCGGTTGCGGCGTATCGATTTGTCCGTGGGAGTCAACTATGGCGCTGCCCCACGCAAGGTAATTCAACTTCTCGAGGAGGTGGCGCGCATGCAGCCGAAAGTGCTGCAGCATCCGGCCCCACAATGCCTTTTGATCGGTTACGGCGACAGCTCCATCAATTTCCAACTGCGCGCCTGGACCGATCAGTTCGATGATTGGCAAATGATCAGCAGTGATCTGGCCACCGCCGTATACGATGCAGTGATCGAGGCAGGTTTGCAGTTCCCCTTTCCTCAGCGCGAGATCCGAGTACTTCACGCTGCAGACTCCAGTGCATCCCGGAACGAAAACGCGACAGCCCCCGATGGAGAACTCTCTCGGAAATAGCCCCCTGTAATACTACGGTCCCGTGAGAATACGGCAGATTTCTCAATGCGATGAATCTGCGATCCAAAAGCATGACCCGAGTCCAGCTTTCCGCTGAAGCGGCGGGGAAAGCAGGTTTAAAAGACCAGGAGATTGAAGCCGAAATAGTCAACTTCCGCTAGGAAGAAGCCAAAAGCCCAAAGAAACGGGCTGGGAAAGTTTGCTAAGGGTAGTTCTGGACACAAACATCATTGTTTCGGCCTTGCACACGAAAGGGGGAAATCCGGCCCTGATAGTCTCTCTGGTTATAAACGGCAAGCTTGAGTGTTGCCTCTCTGATGCAATGACCTTCCCCTTTCCCTCGTTCACCTTGAATTCACACCATTTTCAAAATTATTTGGCAAAAGAAACGAAATAAGGTCCTCACGAGAAAACCCGGTCTCAGGTACTCGTTTGCCGGATGAACCGTTTTTTGGACCGTTGATGACAATCTGCGATCAGAAGTCTTATCGTTTTAGTTAAGGGAACTTAAGACTTTACGATAGGAGAGTTGCAGATGCGTGCAAGTATAATTTTAAGGGCTGCGCTCCTGGGCGTTTTCTTGGCGAGTTATGTGCCATGGGCCTACGCAGCGGAAACGACGGCCCCTGAAAAAGAACCGGACCCAATGGTAGTCTTGAAGCAGGCATGCGACTACCTGAAATCTCTTAAACAGTTTTCTTTTCGCAGCGAAGTCATCGACGAGCAGGTCTACTACAAAGGGAGAAAACTTCAGTACGGCATAGATATGGAAACTACGGTGGAGCGGCCTGACAAGCTTCGCGTGAATGCCGTCGGGGACCTCGTGAACAGGCAGTTCTATTACAACGGCAATACAATCACCTTATATGACAAGAATGCAGGGATCTACGCTGCGATGGAGGTCCCTCCCGGCATAGAGGAGGCGCTGGACAAAGCCCAAAAAGAGTTTGGGCTGAGGGTGGCGTTGACCGACCTTGCGAGCCCTGCGCTCTGGGAACTCGTTTCCAAGGATATAGAAAACCCGATTTACGTGGGATTGCACAAGGTGCATGGGGTGCCCTGTCATCACCTGGCTTTCGAGAAGCGCGGCGTTCAGGTCCAGGTCTGGATCGATGCCGGCACGAATCCTTTGCCGCTGAAAATCGTTTTCAATCGCAGGAAACAGGAAGGCTCCCCCGAATGGACAGCGTATCTGAGCGCCTGGGATACAACAGCGCATCCGGCAGATGACTTGTTCACTTTCGTCCCACCCCCTGGGGTTGAAAAAGTAAAGTTTGTCGAGGCTCCAAAGCCCTCCATTCGGGGGGAACGAGGAGGAAAGTCATGAAATCAACCCGTTTGAGATTCGTTACAGTGGCTATTTTAATTGGAAGTTTTCTAGGGTTTATATTGTTCGTTCAGCAGGCTGACGCGAGAGGCGGGGCCGGAGGAAGAGGTGGCGGCCGCGCAGGCGCAGGAGGCTTTCGCGGTGGCGGTGGCGGTGGCGGATTTAGCGGCGGCAGCTTCAGAGGCGGCGGCTTCGCAGTGGGAGGCGCCGGTCGCGCGGGGGCGGGAAGCTTTAGTGGTGGGGCCTACCGTGGAGGGTCCGCCAACTACAGCAGAAATGCCAACGTGAACCGGAATTGGAACGGGAATGGGAACTGGAACGGGAACCGGAATTGGAACACTAACGTGAACCGGCCTGTGAACGGGAATTGGAATGCCTATTACGGACCCCGCTGGGGGGCAGCCGGGGTTGCCGCTGGTGTAGCAGCAGGGGCGGCTGCGGGCGCCGCGGCATCGTCCAGTCCGCCGGCACCCTATGTTCTGTGCTTCAATGGCGGCGAGCCCAGCTATTGTCCGGTCCCATGATAGCATGGGCGGTGGGACCGCCGGTCATAACTGAAACCGCCGCCGCAGGCAGCGGCGATCGACAACGGAGCAAGTAAGTGGTGTTCAATCGACAATTGAACAAGTGAGTGGTGTTCGCGTGAGGGGTTTCCAGTCGATCTTTAGAGTGGTTTCCAGTTTATCCTGAGCCGGCTGCCCGTGCCACGGGCCGAAAACTACCAGTGTCCAATCCGGGTTCCCGGATGGACACTGGAGAGTGCTAAGAATTTGACCCATGGCCGCGCACGATGTGAGCGACAACGCTCAGGCTGCAAATACTATCTTATTTTGCTTAGTTGCTCTTCGTCTTCTTCGCGGCAAGCCGAATTATTCGGACGGCAACTGCCCGTTTCGTTCATATACTTTCCACTCTTTTCTTTTCATAGGCCGAACGTTAGCTTCCCGGCACTCTGGACACCCCTGATATTGGCCGTCGTTCGATTGCCGCCACATGGTATAGAGTACACCGGGCAAAATAAAACAGCACCACAGAGTGATCTCGATTTTGCGGGAACCCTTGGCGATTGCCTTACTTTCCCCGACGTAATTGCATGATGGACAGATGATTCTCATATTTGCTCCTTCCGGCAGATAAATGCCCGCACCATATAAAACTTTTCCCTCCAGTTTGCAACCTCTTGCACCCTTCCGGACACTTTTCTTTGTCTGTGCCACCTCACTGCTCCAGCCGGGTCCCCGCGCAATGGGATGCCAACCTTGGTCCTTTCTACCACATTAACCTTATTTTTCAAATACTTGTGTACTGAATCCAAATGATTATCCGAATAGGTAATAGTTGCGAATAAAATCAGGATCAAGGAGAAGCGCAATGGGTAAAATTAATGTTGGTAAGGAAAACTCGGGGCCTGTCGACATCTATTACGAGGACCACGGTTCAGGCATGCCCGTCGTACTGATTCACGGCTGGCCGCTTAGCGGCATGTCCTGGGAAAAGCAGGTGCCGGTCCTTTTAGACGCAGGCTACAGGGTCATCACGTATGACCGCAGAGGATTCGGCAACTCCAGCAGACCAACGTCGGGCTATGAATACGACACGCTTGCCCGTGACCTGCACAAGCTCATAACGGAACTGGACTTGCAAGAGATCGCGCTGGTCGGATTTTCGATGGGAGGCGGAGAGGTGGCCCGCTATCTTGCTACCTACGGGTCCGAAGGGGTCAAAAAGGCTGTCTTCCTCTCTTCGGTCCCTCCATTTTTGCTGAAAACATCAGATAACCCCGATGGCTTGGACGGCAGCATCTTCGAGGGGATCAAAAAAGCCATAGCAGCGGACCGGCCGGCATTTCTCTCCCGGTTTCTCTCCGATTTTTATAACGTAGACGTCCTGGGCGGTAAACTGGTCAGCAGCGAGGTTGTGCAGTTAAGTTGGAACATTGCCGCCACGGCCTCACCGAAAGGGACATTTGATTGCGTTTCAGCCTGGCTGACCGACTTTCGCAAGGACCTCTCGAGAATCGACATCCCGGTCCTGGTAGTTCATGGCGACGCCGATAGAATTCTTCCTGTCGCAGCATCGGGAAAACGCACTCATAAGCTTGTCAAGGGAAGCCGGCTGGTGGTTATTGAGGATGGGCCGCACGGCATCAACTGGACCCATGCGGAGGAAGTTAACAATGCATTGCTTGACTTTCTGGGGCAAGAGGATCTAGTAGCTCGGAGACTTTTCAGGGCCGCGTGAGGACGGAAAACGGAGGACTGAAAACGGAGGACTGAAGACCAATGACAGATAAGGACGAAGTAATGGATCGTGCGGCGGGGGCGGTGGTGGGCGCCCTTGTCGGGGATGCTCTTGGGCTCGGTCCTCACTGGTATTACGATCTTGACCGGATGCGGGCGGATTACGGTCCCTGGATAAATGGCTACACCGAACCGAAACCCGGCCGATACCACGCGGGACTCAAGGCGGGCGATCTCTCGCAGACCGGGTTGATCGCGTTGGAGTTGTTGCGCTCCGTTGCGGACAAGGGCGAATACGACGAAGAGGATTTCACCAGCCGGCTGGATAGAGAGTTCCTTCAGAAGATGGACGGCAGCGCATACTCCGGTCCCGGCGGATACACAAACCAGTCTATCAGGGAACTTTACCGGGCAAGGGTTGAGCAGGGAAAGCCCTGGAGAGAAACCGGCGACTATGCCGATACCACCGAGGGGGCTGAACGCGCGGTGGTGCTCGCGGCTCGCTACGCTCTATCGCCGGGCGAAGGGGCGCGGATAATTGCCCGGAACATTCGGCTGACCCAGATCGATCCTTATGTTGTAGCTCTTAGTACCGCCTATTGCGTAATCGTGAGCGCTTTCATCCGAGGTGAACCCTTCGATGCCGAACTGGCTTCCAAACTTTACGCTATGGTGGAAAGTGGAGTGCTTCCCTTTACGCACGCCGTGCTTGCTGAAAAAAATGGGGCCTACGATAGCGATCCCACGGCTGCATCTGCATCGCTTCCTTATCCGGACGGGCTTTTGTTTCCCTCACACATCCGGACGGCGGCCGGAGATCCGCAGGTGATCATCGATCCAGCCTGGAAGGTATCGCTGGTCTATGGTATGCCGTGCTCGATCGTGTGTGTTCTGCCGGCCGCGTATTACCTGGCGGCAAGATTCCATGATGATTTCGAGCAGGCCGTCCTGCACGCGGTCAACGGCGGCGGACAGAATATGTCCCGGGCCATGCTCACGGGGGCGCTGGTGGGCGCGCAGACGGGGATCTCCGGTATCCCCGGACGGTTCATCGAAGGATTATCGGGAGGACGTGAAATAGTCGATCTCGCCAAAAAGGTGAAGTGAAGGGTGAAGAGTTTTCCTGCTGGTTTAGTCCGCTTGAAAAGCGGCCCGCTAGGTTCTAGAATTGCCGAACAGTGTGACTGTATCCAAATAACAGAGAGAAAATCGTACCAGGCCTTTTCCGGGAGGGAAGCATGAAGATCGTACTTTTCGTACTCATATGTATGTTTTCGATCGTTTGTCAGGCTTTCGGCGACGACACTTATCTCAGGTGCCCTTCGGGGGGGTTGATCGGGGTCGGAGAAAGCAAACTTGAGGTCGTGTCAAAATGCGGCGAACCCGCGAGTAAGGACTCCACCGAGCGAAAAGTGTACGTGCCCGGGAGCACCCAACCTGCGTACGTTACAATCGAGGAATGGACGTATAACTTCGGGCCGCGTGATTTTATTCATGTCCTGGAGTTCCAGGGGTCAAAGCTGAAGAAAATAAAGAGAGGCGAGCGTGGCTTCTGAGCGGGCGGGAGCGAAAGCGAAGATTTCACCGCACTTTACATTTCCGGGCTCTTTTGAAACGTCTCGACCCTGCGATGCGGGCGGTTGCCTTATATATTTTCCTTCGTGCCTCTTCTTCTCTTCGTGGTGAATATTTTTAACTTCGTGGTACAAGGATCTCAGGCCGATTTCCCTGCGGGGCTCTCATTGTTGTTCCCGCTTCCCGCTCCTCCAATCAAAACCAACCCGCAAACGGTCGCCATTGAAATCTCGCCGGGTGTGCTTTCAGGGGCGGCCCGGTCCATTTTCCAATCGGCGCTCAGCATCAGCTTGGACACGTTGATACCGTATCCGGACATAGACGGACGGGCATAATCGGGATAGATGCAATCCCCACCTTTGCTCACAACGGGACAATCCGGTTTATCGTGGCAAAAAATTTGTTTGCAGGAACCGCCGGCAAACGCTTTTGAATTATGGTACCCCATCCGAACGGCAGACTGCTCTATATCGGCGGCGATCTCATGGAGCAGCCGGAATATGTTTCGGCGCTCACTCGAGAAAAGGCTCTCGGATGGTACATCGAGCCTAAAAACAACTGCCTGTCTGAAATCCTTCAACAACTGACGAAATCCTGAAGGTCCCGAAACGTAGGGCGGACAACCGGGGGCCTGCCCATAGTTTTCACATCGTGGTTCCCTGCACAGGTTCGCCAGATCGTCTTCAATGGAGATGTCTGCAGTGTTGATTACCCTTGCTTCAGTTGCACCTAGACTGCATGCCAATTCAAGCAAAGCTGACAGCCCATTTTGGTTTTTGTCTTTCATGGCCTTTTCTTTTTCATATGGCTGAAATCGGCAGCGGGGAGCAGGGAGCACGTAGCGAGAATCGCGAATTCCTTCTTGCGCTTTTCGGTTTTGCCTTTTCCCTTTTTACTTTTGCCTTTCCCTCCCGCTCTCCCCTCCCTGCTTCATCCTCAAGCGGCACTCACTTCTTCCGGCTCGCTGACAGGGGTCACCACGAGTTCATTATCCTTAACGTCGATAATAATGGTGGACCCGTCGAGGATCGATCCGGCTATTATGGAGCGGCCGATCCTGGTTTCGACTTCCCGCTGCATGAACCTTTTAAGGGGCCTGGCCCCGTAGACCGGGTCGTATCCTGCATTGGCGATGAAATCACGGGCTTGGTCGGTCAGGCGAAGAGTGAGGCGTCTTGTCTTGAGCCTCCGGTTCAGGTCTTCGGTCAGAAGGTCCACTATCTGCTTTATCTCGCCTAGAGTCAGCGGCTTGAACATTATGATGTCGTCAACCCGGTTAAGGAACTCGGGCATGAAATGGTGTCTTAGAGCGCCCATTACGTTCGCTCTTGCGTCTTCACGGATTTCTCCATCCTTGGTAACGCCCTCGAGCAGATATTCAGAACCGATATTGCTGGTCATAATTATAACGGTGTTCTTAAAGTCGACCGTTCGGCCCTGCGAGTCTGTGAGGCGGCCGTCATCAAGGATCTGGAGCAGAGTGTTGAAGACGTCCCTGTGGGCCTTTTCTATCTCGTCGAACAGGATGACCGAATATGGCTTCCTGCGGACGGCTTCGGTGAGCTGGCCGCCTTCTTCGTATCCCACGTATCCGGGAGGCGCTCCGATCAGGCGCGAAACGGTGTGGCGTTCCTGGTATTCGCTCATGTCGATCCGGACCAGGTTTTCCTCGGTGTCGAACAGGGCCTCGGCCAAAGTTTTTCCAAGCTCCGTTTTCCCTACGCCGGTCGGACCGAGGAAGATGAACGACCCGATGGGCCGCCTCGGGTCCTTTATTCCCGAACGGGCGCGAATAACCGCATCGGCCACGAGTTGAACCGCCTCATCCTGCCCGATAACACGTTTGTGCAGCACTTCATCGAGCCTCAACAGTTTTTCCCGTTCTCCTTCAACCAGCCTGGTTACCGGGATTCCGGTCCAGCGCGATACGATATCGGCTATCTCTTCCTCGGTGACCATCTCACGCAGGAGCCGGGACCCGCCCTGCCTGTTTGAAAGCCTTTCCTCCTCCTCGTGCAGCTTCTTCTCAAGGCCGGGGAGCACGCCGTATTTGAGTTCGGCCGTTCTCGCCAGGTTGGCTTCCCGTTCCGAGGCCTCGATTTCGTGACGAACCTTTTCGATCTCTCCCCTTATTGCCTGGACTTTCTTGATCGACTCCTTTTCGGATTCCCACTGCGCCTTCATGGAATCGGCCTTCCCTCTAAGCTCGGCCAATTCCTTCCTCAGCGCCTGAAGCCTGTCCCGGCTGGCCCTGTCGTGTTCCTTTGCCAGGGCGACCTCCTCGATTTCAAGCTGGCGCACCCGCCTTTCGACTTCGTCGAGTTCCGAGGGCATCGAATCGATTTCCGTTCTGATCATTGCGCAGGCTTCATCGACCAGGTCGATCGCCTTATCGGGAAGAAACCGGTCTGTTATGTAACGGTTCGAGAGCACTGCCGATGCAACCAGGGCGCTGTCCTGGATTTTTACGCCGTGGTGGACTTCGAAGCGTTCCTTGAGTCCGCGCAGGATCGAGATCGTGTCCTCGACCGAAGGCTGGTCGACGACTACCGGCTGAAAACGCCGCTCCAGGGCAGCGTCCTTTTCAATGTGCTTGCGGTATTCATCGAGTGTCGTCGCGCCGATACAATGCAGTTCGCCCCTGGCGAGCATGGGTTTGAGCATGTTGCCCGCGTCCATCGAACCTTCTGCCCGTCCGGCGCCGACAATCGTGTGCAACTCGTCTATGAAGAGTAATATCTTGCCCTCGGCTTCTTTTATCTCATTGAGGACGGCTTTGAGCCTCTCCTCGAATTCGCCCCGGTATTTCGCCCCTGCAACCAGGGAGCCCATATCCAGGGCGAAAATAGTTTTGTCCTTCAACCCTTCGGGAACATCGCCCCTGACAATGCGGTGGGCAAGACCCTCCACTATGGCCGTCTTACCCACGCCGGGCTCGCCGATAAGCACCGGGTTGTTCTTGGTCTTACGGCTGAGAATCCGGATAACACGCCGTATTTCCGAATCCCGGCCTATGACGGGATCAAGTTTCTGCCTCCGCGCCTCCTCGACAAGTTCGCGCCCGTATTTCTGCAGTGCCTCGTAGGCAGATTCAGGTGTGGCGCTCGTTACCCGCTGGCTGCCTCGAATCGAAGTAAGCGTCTTTAAAAGCGAATCCCTTGTGACGCCAAATTCCTGGAGCACCCTGCCGGCAGGGGTGTTCGCTCCCTGCTGCAAAAAGGCGAGCAGGATATGTTCCGCCGAGACATATTCGTCTTTGAGCCTTTTGGCCTGTTCCTGCGCATCGGCAAGCAGCCTGCCCAGGCTGTCGGATATATAAATCTTTCCCGGTTCGACTCCCGGACCGCTCACGCGCGGCTTCCTGTTCAATTCGTCTTCCAGACGCTCCCGCATCCTGTCAACCGGAATGTCCATTTTCTGGAAGAGCTTCGATGTAAGGCCCTCGGGCTGTTCGAGCATCGCCAGCAGCAGGTGCTCACCGTCAGCGCTCGTATGGCCGAAGCGGAGTGCCTTGGTTTGCGCGGCCTCCATGGCCTCCTGAGATTTTGTCGTGAATTTGTTGATGTCCATATGAAAACAGTCTCCAGTCTTATAAAAGCAGTCTTCAGTAAGAGCTTTTACGAAAAGTTTCCACGCAAAGACGCGAAGGCGCGAAGAAAAAGCAATTCGCGGGCATGGCCCTGCACCTCAGCCCTACCAGGATGTCGCGTCTTTTCATGGTTTCAGGGCGTCCCAAAGGGACGTGAACAACTGTTTCCGATGTTTTTACCCTTCACCCTTCAGCGTATTTTTCCAGTCTTACAATTCGCGGCTGGAAGCCGCTCCTACAACGAGTATTTTTCCAGTTCGCGAATCCTTGCTTCCAGCGCCTCGAGCCTTGCTAGAAGCTCAAGGACCACTCCGACGCCCACGTAATTGACCCCCAGTTCGTTTCGAAGCCTCAAAATCCGTCGTATAATCGGGATAACGCCCGAATCGAAAATCATCTCGCCGTCTTCAGTGCTCGCAGTAAACTCGATCAGCCCAAGGCTGACCAACCTGTCAATAAGTTCGGGGTGCAGTCCGACCCTGGATGCGACCTCATTAAGAGTGTAACCGGCGGCAAATTCGCCCCCGGATCTCACCGCAAGCATGAAGATTTTTTCAGACATGACAGCCTCTCAAAAGACGCCTCTTGCGGACACCACTTACTTGTTCCCTTGTCGATCTCAAGACTGAAGACCGGCCACTGAAGACTGTTTCCGATGCTTTTACCGTTCACCGTTCACTCTTCACCCTTCACCGTCTATTGCTCTCTCGGGTTAAAAGCAGAGCTTTTTTTCAACTCCTCAAATAATTCCTTTTCCCTTTCAGAGGGATGAGTCGGAACTTTTACGACTACTGTCACGAATAGATCGCCGGGCGCACCTTTCGGATTTGGCATCCCTTTGCCTCGCAGCCGAAGTTTCTGTCCCCCCTGCGTGCCGGGAGGAATTTTCATGTCGATGCCGCCGGAAAGAGCAGAAACCCGCACTTCAGAACCGAGCACGGCTTCCCATGGGGCGAGCGGCAAGTCCATGTAGATGTCCCGTCCCTTGAGTTCAAATACAGCGTGCGGTTCGATTTCCACCTTCAAGTAAAGATCGCCCTTGGCGCCGCCGCCTGTTCCCTCTTCGCCCTGGCCGGCGAGGCGGACCTTTTGGCCGGGCAAAATTCCCGGCGGAATCTTCACGTCGAAGCGTTTTTCCTGAACCTGCATCTGGCCCTGTGGATTGAATGTCCGGCTTTGAAGGAGGATGGGTTTGGTTACGCCGTGAAACGCCTCCTCGAGCGAGACCCGAATCGTTGTCTCCTGGTCTGCTCCGGCCTGCTGAAAAACCGCCCCGCGCCCGAAACCGCCCGGCCCGGCGCCTCCTCGAGCCTGCCTGAAACCACCCATTCCCCCGAACAGGGTTTCAAAAAAATCGCTGAACTCTCCCGAACCGCCCCACTGGAACTCCGTCTGGCCGCCACCCCTGCGAAAATCATACTGGCCCTCCCACCCCGGTGGAGGTCTGAAGTCCTGTCCCGATTTCCAGTTCTGTCCCAACTGGTCGTACAACTTCCTCTTCTCGGGGTCCTTCAGGACTTCATACGCCTCATTGATTTCCTTGAACTTTTCTTCCGCGCTGGACTCCTTATTGACGTCCGGATGATATTTGCGCGCAAGTTTCCGGTATGCCCGCTGGACTTCGTTCTGGGCGGCGTCCCTTTTGATTCCGAGTATTTCGTAATAGTCCCTGAATTTAACAGACATAGGGTAGTTTCTTGTTTTTAGTTTTCAGTTTTTAGTCAGTTTCCAGTCAGTTTCCAGTCAGTTTTAAGTCCGCTCATAGTTAATGCTCGGTGAATTCAGCGTCAATTACATCGTCTCTCCCACCGGGGCGTGGTCCATATTCTCCCCGGGGATAATCATCCCGTCCCGCCTCCCGGCGCCCGTCACGTGTTGCGCCTGCCCCGGCCTGCTGGTAGGCTGCCGACGCGATCATCTGAGAGGCCTGCTGGAGATCGCCGGCAAGCTGCTGAAACCGCTCCCTGGTCGTGCTCTCATCCTGGACGGCCTTTCTTGTCTCTTCGATCAGGCCTTCCGACCTGGCCCGTTCATTTACCGGGACTTTGTCGCCCATCTCACGCAGAGAGCGCTCAAGCTGGTAGGCAAGAGTGTCCGCAGTGTTCCGCGCCTCAATGGTTTCACGGCGGCGCTTGTCTTCTTCCGCGTGCGCCTGGGCGCTCGAGACCATCTTCTCCACCTCATCCTTGGACAAGTTAGTGGATTCGGAAATGGTGATGGCCTGCTCTTTCCCCGTTTCCTGATCGCGCGCGGCAACGCTCAGAATTCCATTGGCGTCGATATCGAAGGTTACCTTGACCTGAGGGAGTCCGCGAGGCGCTGAACGAATACCCTCGAGACGGAATCTTCCGAGCACCCGGTTGTCTTTCGCCATCTCTCGCTCTCCCTGGAGCACCACCACATCGACTGCGGTCTGGTTGTCTTCCGCCGTCGAGAAGACTTCTTCCCGCCTCGCAGGTATTGTCGTGTTCCTTTCGATCAGCCTGGTCATTACTCCACCGAGGGTTTCGACTCCGAGCGAAAGCGGGGTGACGTCCAGAAGAACCACGTCCTCGACTTCTCCCTTGAGCACCGCCGCCTGTATAGCGGCGCCGACAGCCACCACTTCGTCGGGATTGACGCTCATGTTCGGTTCTTTGCCGCCCGTAAGCTCCCTGACCAGCTTCTGCACTGCGGGAATACGGGTCGAACCGCCCACCAGGATCACCTCATCGATTTCCTTCGGGCTAAGGCGCGCATCGGAGAGGGCCTGTTGCACCGGCGCCATGCAGCGCTGTACCAGGTCGTGGGTCAAGTCTTCGAATTTTGACCGCGTAAGCTTCATGACCAGGTGCTTCGGCCCGGTCGCGTCGGCGGTAATAAAGGGAAGATTTAGTTGAGTCTCGGAGGTGCTCGAAAGCTCGATCTTTGCCTTTTCCGCCGCTTCATAGAGCCTCTGAAGCGCCTGCCGGTCGTTTTGAAGACTTATTCCATGGTCTTTGCGGAACTCTTCCGCAACATAGTCCACAACCCGCTTGTCGAAATCGTCACCGCCAAGGTGCGTGTCGCCCGACGTGGAACGGACTTCTGCTACTCCTTCTCCTATGTCGAGGATGGATACGTCGAAGGTGCCTCCACCAAGGTCGAAGACCATTATTGTTTCGTTTTTCTTTTTTTCAAGCCCATACGCGAGGGCCGCCGCGGTCGGTTCATTTATGACCCGCAGTACTTTGAGGCCGGCAATCTCACCGGCATTTTTCGTCGCCTGCCGCTGTGCGTCGTTGAAGTAGGCGGGACAGGTAATTACTGCTTCTTTGACTTTTTCTCCAAGATATTTCGAAGCGTCGTCCACCAGTTTTCGCAGCACCTGGGCGGACACTTCTTCGGGCGAGACGAGCTTGCCGCGAATGTCGAAGCGGACGGCGTCGTTTGGCCCTTTCACAACTTTATAGGACACTATTTTGGACTCTTCGTCCACTTCGCCCCACTTACGGCCGATGAAACGCTTCGCAGAATATACGGTGGCCGTCGGATTGAGTATCGCCTGACGCCTGGCAACCTGTCCGACGAGCCGTTGACCATCTTCCGTGTAGGCTACCACCGACGGGGTCACCCGTGAGCCCTCGGCGTTCGGAATTACCGTGGATTTGCCATCCTCCCAGACTGCCACAACCGAATTGGTAGTGCCAAGATCTATCCCCACTGCTTTAGCCATTTGAATTCCTCCTCATTGGCATGCTCGATTATATTAACCGGCTTCAATTGGAAGTCGTCAGAGGCCCGTGTTCAGCGGTCGGAGGTTTTTCTAACCACCGACCCCGCTTTTGGCGGGAGGGCGATGACTATTTTTTCCAGAAGCCGGATGTTGAGGACAAGATAAGCACGGCGGGATAAGGCAACAAGGTTTTTGTTAGCAATTAAATGAGTCGAGTGCTAAAAAGGGTGAAGCCATAATGGATGACGGGTGTTTGATTTTTCCGATACCCGATACCCGATGCGTCAATCCGGGATATTACAGTTTCCCTCCGCGCAGAACTGCCTGAGGTTCGAGAGTTGCTCGGGATTTCCAATGACGACGATTACCGATTGGGCCTTCAATACTTCATCCTGTGATGGATTGTAGGTGAATTCGGGATCTCCCGGATGTTTCAAAGAAACCGGAATCAATCCTGTGTTGCCGGTGATGTCCATTTCCCGCAGTGAACGGCCGACCCACGGAGACCCGTCGGCAATTGTCACTTCCTCTACACGCGTCGCGCCACCCACTCTGAGCATCCGATCGAGGAATGAAACCACATGGGGGCGGATCATTTCGCTGGCCATACGCATACCGCCGATGAAAGACGGATTCACGACATAATTGGCCCCGGCCCTGTAGAATTTATCTATCAGATTGTTTCCATGGCACCGCGCAACGATTTTTATTTCAGGGTTAACATACCTGGCCTGGACGGTAATCAACAGGTTGTGGCTGTCTTCTCCCAATACGGCCAGTAAACCGGAGGCCCGCTCGATCCCGGCGCGGATCAGGACCTCTTCATCGGTTGCGTCGCCCTGGATATAATGGAGGCCCTCAAACTGAGCGGCGATCCATTCGACGCGTTCGGGTCTTAATTCGATAGTCACGCAGGGCCGCTTCGATGCAATCATTTCCTGCAGCACGTTCATGCCGGTGTGCCCGCCTCCGCACACAATGAAATGGTTTTTGAGCGCGGCAATGCTCTTCTCCATTTTACGCTCCCTGAATATACTGGAAAATCTTTGTTCGACTACAAACCCGGTGATCGTCGATACCGCGTAGACGGCGACTCCCATGCCGGACCACATCAGAATCATGGCAAATAAGCGGCCGCCCGCGTTGGTGTCGAAATCCTGGAGTATCTCACCGTAACCGACGGTGGTAACTGTAATGCTCGTCATATAGGCGCAGTCAAAAAGGCTCCATTGGCCTCTGCCCAAAATGAAAAACCCCAGCGTGCCGAATACGAACAGGGTAACGATCATCAGCGCAGGAAAAACCAGTTGATGCAGGAATGCGCGATTGCGGGTAGTCTTTGATGCCGTTGGGGTCAAACTTGAAGTCTCGGCCATGAAGTCTTAAGGAACTCCTCGTTTTGGAAACTCATATCTTAATTTTATCAGCGGACAATTCCTGTAACAGGATTATTCGATAAAAAGGCTTGTTTGTCCAGAATTTCTAAGGACGAAGAGGGAAGCTACGCGAAGCGCGAGGACTGAGGACTGAGCAAGGAGCGAGGAGCGTGAAGCGGGAAGAAGGGGAAAAATGAACTTACCTGCCCGGTTCTTCCTCGATCAACCGGGTTAGGTCCGGCGACATTTCAAAAATATTCCTGAGGTGATCGAGATCAAAAATTGATTCGACTTTTCGGCATGCGCCGGCCAGGGAGAACCGGATGTTGCCCTTGCGGGAAAGCTGGAGCGCTTCCACGAAAGTGGCTATTCCCGAGCTGTCTATATATGGGACCTCGGTGAGGTCCACTATGACGTGTGACACCTTTTTCCGGAAGATGGGCAACAGAGCGTTCCTGACTTGCGGGGAGGAACTGTTGTCGAGATCACCTCTGATTGAAATGACGAATACGCCTGGTTTTCTTTCATTGACCTGTACATTCAATTTTGCGTCTTCTCCTGTTTTGAAAAGCATTTTATCGGTGCAGACAAATCCTTCCTTCCGAAGAAGGCGCTAAACCTTAGAGGGCAGCATCAATTTTCGAAAGTATACGAAGAAGATACAACTAAGTAAGAGGAATTCGCAAGCGAAGAAATGCTGAAGAAAAGTCGCGGCGGCAAACTTACTCAACGGCTGGAAAGCCGGCTCATTTTCTAACCCCATAGAAATACTTCTTCGCCACCATCAATACCAAACAACTCCTTATTGACGACAAGCGCATCCAGGGCCATACCGGCGATCTTATCCGCAAGCCTCAGCCTATTTGATCTCGGCCACATTCCTTTGCGTTTTCTCAACGATAGTGGGTAACATCCAGTTAAATAACCTTCCCGGCATTGAATACCTCGATGGTCTTTTCACCCTTGAAAAGCCGGTTATGTAATGTTGGATCTTTATTTTAGGTCTCAATATAAGATTTTTTAGCTGTCAATAGTATTTGTCTGATTTACGCTAACCAACCGGAATATCGGTTTAGAACGTCTTATTCATTAGACTACTTACCTGATTCGTACCCACAAAATACCCCTTGACTTTTACTGATACTGTCGGCATAAATAACAGGTTGGGATCACCAAGTCCTGCCAGATATCTTAAAGACGTCCAATTTTTTTATCTTTCGTAGTGTTACTTCGGTGTGTTCGGTTTTGAGTTGCAGAGTGGGATTTCTGTTTAACCGGGAGGCATTTTGAAAACTCTATTCTCCTACATCTAGACTGCCCTGCTTAGACGATGACCTTAGACTATAAATAACAATTGTAATCTCTACTCAGTCGTGGTATTCGAAACCATATATATTCGCTTATTTCTTGCTGGGATTCTGCGGGGGGTACCTTGAATAGAATTCTTGCCAAATCGATTCGCAGTATCCTGATATCTCTCGTATTCGTTTGTATGTGCACTGCAAACGCTCCGGCACAGGTCCGGCCCGACGCCGGCTCTTTGCTCAAGGAGCAGCAGCGGAACGAACCTCCCCAACTGAATCGGCCGAGTCCGTGGGAGGCCCCCGAAGAGGAGCGCGCGCCGCTTGAAGAGACCGGCAAGACATTTTTGGTCAAGGGGTTCCGGTTTACGGGGAATGAGGGGCTCATATCAAGCAGCGAACTCGAAGGCGTTGTCAAGGACGCCATCGGCAAGGAGATGGGACTCGCAAACCTCAGGAGACTTGCCGACAGGGTCACGAAATATCTGCACAAAAAAGGCTGGTTTTTAGCGCGCGCCTTTATACCGCAACAGGAAATAAAAGACGGCATAGTTGAAATGGCCATCGTTGCGGGAAGGCTCCAGAGCGGAGTTTCAATCCGTGGTCAGAACCTCAGAATATGCGAATCGGCGCTACAGAAGATGGCCGAGCCATGTGTGCAGGAGGGCGGTGCGGCCAACCAGCAGGATATAGCCCGTTCGCTTCTTCTCATGAATGACCTTCCCGGTATCCGAGCCACTTCCACCCTGGAGCCCGGCGATTCGCCGGGGACGGCTAAGCTCATAGTTGACGCGAGTGAAGGGCCGCTCATTGACGGCCGGGTTTGGGGGGATAACTTCGGGGAACGCTTCACTGGTTCATGGCGTGGAAATGGACTTCTGGAGGTAAACGATCCATTACGGTATGGAGACCAATTAGTTCTCAACACGACCGACAACCCAAACTACCAGTACGGTCAGGCGGCCTACGTATTCCCTATAGGCTACAGCGGGCTGAGGGGAACTGTTTTCTATAACGAAATGAGCTACCAAATAGACAGGGACCTGATCCCGTTGGACCTCAACGGGGGCTCAAGGGTGGTCGGCGGCGCCTTGACTTATCCAATTGAACGGAGCCGCACCGAAAACATCTGGATCGGGGCGGATTATAACTGGAAGAACTTATGGGACTTTACCAGCGGAGTGCAGACCGACAACAAGTTTGTTAATGTCGGTAGTGTCCATGTCTATGGCGACCGCCTCGATACGCTGCTGGGCGGGGGCTATAACACCGCCAGCGCCGGGTTTGCAGGCGGGTCGCTCGACCTGTCGTCAGTGCCCTTAAACCTGGCAGGAGACCAGAAGACCGCCGACAGCAACGGCATATACGGCAAATTCACCTACGGAGCGACCCGGTTGCAGAGGCTCTATGAGTGCACGAGCCTTTTCCTGTCGGTAAACGGCCAGGCCGGTTTCGATAACCTCGACTCTTCGGAGAAATTCATCCTCGGGGGACCCAACGGGGTGAGGGCATACCCGGTAGGTGAGGCCTCGGGGGACAGCGGCGGGATCTTCACGGCGGAGATCCGCTACGACTTTCCTGAAATTGCACGCATCGGCGTTCCGCAGTTGGTTGGGTTCTACGATCTGGGTTGGACCTCTTTGCATGTATCGCCCTGGGTCAATTCCGGCACACCTATCGGTAACATGAATTCTTACACCATCTCGGGCGCCGGCGTCGGGGCAAATCTTACAAAGACCGGCCGCTATGCGATTCGAGTGGCATGGGCGGCCAAAATCGGCACAAATCCAGGCAGGAGCACTGCCGGACTGGATGCCGACGGGAAAAGCGATGATAACCGCTATTGGCTTCAGGCAATAGTTTCATTCTAGGGTCAGTCCTTTTAGCCAAAGAGAATTTCCAAGGGAGTAGGTAGTCCCAATACCCAATATCTACCCCCAAGAATCACCCTTTACAAAACCGTTTAAGCATCAGATAGTCTTGGCAATTCACGATCCGGCCCACAAACGACGGGCCGATGGAAAAGATTCTCAAAATCTCCTGGCGCATTGTACATGTCTATATATTCCTAAAGAACGAGGTGGTTCAAGGCGGCGGCGAGCTGAGGGGTCTATTTTCAATGTATATTTCCGTGATTTCAGACGCTTCAAACTGCAATTGAAGGAGTCTAAGATGCATCGTATTGCTTCACCGGTCCGGAGTGCAGCGAAGCAGGGATGGATTACCATTTTCAGGAGTGCAAAACGCAACGGTGCTCTCCTCTCCTGTATGATTGGATTCGCGGCGCTGCTTGCATCTGTGTCGGCAGTGATTGTGCCGGCCCTGGCGCTCAACCCGGGGACGCTTCCAACCGGCGGGCGCATCGTCTCAGGCAGTGGCACCATCACCAGTTCCGGTAACCAGATGACCGTCACTCAGCAGCAAAACAAAATGATTGCCGACTGGGCCACCTTCAACATCGGCTCGAACGCGGGAGTCACCTTCATTCAGCCGAATGCTTCCAGTACTGCGCTTAATATGATTCTGGACCAAAACCCCAGCCAGATATTCGGATCTCTCAAGGCCAACGGCGAGGTGTTTCTTATAAACCCGAGCGGCATCATTTTTGGCCCCACAGCCCGCGTGGATGTGGGGGGGCTGGTTGCATCCAGTCTGAAGCTGTCCCAGGAGGACTATTTTCTCGGGAATTGGCGGTTCATGGCCGGTGGTGTTGCCGGCAGCGTAATCAACCAGGGGACTATCAATACAGCGGACTACGGGGTGGTTGCGCTGATTGCTCCGCAAGTGAGCAACCAGGGGACAATAACGGCTCCAAAGGGAAGTGTGGCGCTTGCTTCGGGCAACAGGGTATCCCTGGACTTCACGGGTGACGGCCTGATCAAGGTGTCCGTGGACAAGGCCGCCCTCAATGCCACAGTTGCAAACGGCGGGGCGATCAAGGCAGATGGCGGCCGCGTGTTCATGACCGCCCAATCGGCTGGAAACCTAATGGCGACGGTGGTTAACAACACCGGGGTCATCGAAGCCGACAGCGTATCAGAAAAAAACGGTGTGATCGTCCTGGACGGCGGGAGCCAGGGAATCGTATCAAATAGCGGGAACATCACCGCCAGGGGGAACAATTCCGGTGAAACCGGTGGAACCATAACGGTTACCGGAGATAAAGTGGGACTGTTTGCGGGCAGCAACATCGACGCTTCGGGCTATGCCGGAGGAGGAGTGGTCAATATCGGCGGGGGCAAGCATGGATCGAACCCCAACATTCGCAATGCCAACGAGGTCTATGTGGACCCGTCGGCTACCATCACCGCCGACGCCACCAACCGCGGCAACGGAGGTACCGTAACGGTCTGGTCTGAACGCTACACGAACTTCCGGGGCAATATATCAGCCATGGGAGGAGTTCTGGGAGGAAATGGCGGTTGGGTGGAAACATCGAGCAGAAAAGTGCTCGATGCCCTCGGATCGGTGTCCACTTTAGCCGCGATGGGCAAACCGGGCGAGTGGCTGCTCGATCCTTCCGACATCACCATCGTTAGTGGAAACGGTGGGTCGCTTTCCAACGGTGACTTCATTCCTACCGGGAACAGCAGCTCCATCGGTTCCGAAACGATCGCTACGGGGCTCACCTCTGGAAACGTGACCTTGGACAGCAGCGGCAGCGGTAACGGGCTCGGAGACATCACCGTTTCCAGTTCCATCGTTACGACCGGCAACCCTAGTGGGACAAGCACCCTGACCCTCAAGGCCTACAGGGATATCAATGTGGACCCGAACGTGACGATAGACACAAGAGGCGAGGGTTCCGATCCTCTCAATGTGGTGCTCTGGAGCAATTCCAGCGGCAAAGGCGGCGCGATCGTCATGAACCCCGGATCGGGGATATGGAGCGACGGCGGCAACATCACCCTTGGCGGAGGTAAAGGCACAACTATCGGTTATGCCCTGGGAAGGAACAATGCGGGCGATTACAGCAACGGTATCGCGCTGTTCGGCGCTCAGCTCAATTCCGCCGGAGGGAACATCACCCTTTACGGGTCCGGAGCCAATACCTCCGGGACCTGGCAAAACGGGACCACCGGGGCTTTCGGCGTATTGCTCAGCGTGAGCGACGACACGAATAATACAATCATTAACTCGGGCGCCGGCGCGATCTCAATTAACGGCAAGGGCCGTGAAACATCCGGCGACGGCTATAACGCGGGTGTCGGTCTCCTATCCGGCTCTTTTACCGGCAACGCTACGAATGTCACGATAGAATCAACGAGCGGCCACATCGGCATCACTGGTGACGCACATGGTGTCGCACACTCGAAGTCAACCAACTCCACCGGCATTGTATCCGTGGGTGCTACCATTCAGGCAACAAACGGAGGCGACATTTACCTCAATGGCGTCGGAGGGTCGGGGGGGGTGTCTCAAAATTCCGGCGTTTATCTGGGCGGAGGCTTCATCCTGGCGAACAGCGGCCCCATACAAATTCAAGGCAGCGACGGGACCGGGGCAAACTCTCAGGGTATCTATTGCGATTTTCCCACTGTTGGGCAGGCCCAGGGAACAAGCGTACCATCATCGACCAGTAATATCTCCCTGATCGCCGATACAATTAATCTGAACGGGTTATTTCAATCTTCGAGGACTTTAACGATTCAACCATATACGAAATCGACCCCGATCGGAATCGGTTTAAATCCGGGGCCTGCCGCCACGGGGCCATTATACCTTTCAGCGGATTTGTTTTCCGGCATCAATCAGGTATTCTACGGGTTTTCCAATATACAGATAGGCTCTGCGGGGAATACCGGGGCTATTTCAATCGGTGATGCCTCATTTCCCTGCAATTTAACCGTTTATAACGGGAGCGGCGGAATTACAGTCAATGACTCCCTTAGCGCAACCGGGAATATTACACTGGCGACGACGGGCAGATTCACCAATAATGCGGGCGCCGACGCCTTGGCGACGGGGGAGGGGGCGCGGTGGCTGGTCTATGCCCATTCGACCGATTCCAGCCTGAATAAGCCGAATGGCATAACCCCCGATTTCACTCAGTACAATGCACCCTACCCGACAACGCCGCAGCAGGAAAGCGGAAACGGCTTCCTCTATTCGAGTTCTCTATATTCCCCGCCTGCGCCTACGCCTACGCCACCTCCAACTAATCAATCCACTCAAATTTCCAATACCATTCAGGCTGTTCAGAGCATTCAGGCCGCTCAGACCATCCAGACCGGTACTCAGGCAGTTCAGAACGGCACGAGCGGAATCGGAGGCGATCCAAACAAGACTACCGTGGAAGGAACTACGGCGGAAGTTCAAACGGCAGCGGCATCCGGGGGCGCTTCCGGTGGTCCTCCATCCGGTTCGCTCGCACAGGTCGTTGCGGTAAGTGACCTTATGCAGCAGGGAACAGTGAGCCAAAGCAAAGGCGACTACTCGAATTCGGTCTTAAACTACAGGCAGGCTGCGGACACGCTGCTTCAGCAGGCGTCTCTGCCCCAGGCTTTTGAAGCGGTTGAGATGATGAAAACGGCCGAGCTCCAGGATTACTACCAGGACGCGGATATCAAGGGAGTTCAGGAGCATAAGACCAAATTGAAAGACATTCCGCAAGATACGGCAGTCATCTGCACACTCATTTTCCCCCAGCGCCTGGATCTTGTCCTGGTTTTGAAATCCGGGATCAAGAAGTTTACGGTCCCAATCGATTCGGAGTCTCTATCGCAGGAAATCAACAAGTTTCGGGCCGCCTTGCAGAGGCGAACGAGCTGGGATTATCCCGCGGAAGCCAAGAGGTTTTACAATTTGATAATGAAGCCCCTGGAACTGGAACTGAGTATCCACGGGATCAATACGCTCGTGTTCATGCCGGACGGGGCGTTGCGCACCGTTCCATTTGCCGCCCTTCATGACGGCCGCGAGTTTTTGATTGAAAGGTATGCCGTGGTGGTAACGCCGAGCCTGGCGCTGACCGATGTACGCTCTATCAGGCGAAAGGAGGCCAAGGTGCTCTCCGCCGGACTCACGGAATCGGTTCAGGGCTTTGCTCCCCTTTCCAACGTCAAGGGAGAACTTGACGGCATTCAGAGCATCTACAGGTCCGACCGGCTGGAGAACAGCACTTTCGTGGCGGGCAACGTTCGCGACGGCCTCAGGGACAATCCCTATTCGATCGTGCACATCGCCACGCATGGGAATTTTGCGCCCAAAGCGAGCGACACCTTCCTGCTCGCCTGGGACGGGAAGATCGATATGAATCAGTTGGATGCGATTATGAAACAGCCCAGTGTCAATGGAGCCCCCCTGGAGCTGCTTAGTCTCAGCGCATGCGAGACTGCGGCCGGAGACGATAAGGCCGCGCTCGGGCTGGCGGGTGTCGCAGTGAAGGCAGGGTCCAGGAGCGCGGTGGCCACGCTGTGGAGTGTGAGCGATCAAGCGGCCTCGGAGCTGGTGCTCGAGTTCTACAAGCAACTGCAGAACCCCTCGATTTCGAAGGCGGAGGCCCTTCAGGCTGCGCAGCTCAAGCTTTTAGACAGTCCTAACTATCGTCATCCATACTATTGGTCTCCCTTTCTTCTGATCGGCAACTGGTTGTAAGAATTTGGGAGGCTTGTTCCAGAACTCGAACGGCAAAACATATTAACAACGGTTTTACAACCCCGGCCTGCCGGGAGGGTTAACTTTCGATACACCGGAAAACAGGAGGAATGTAATGACGAGAAAGGCATACTTTGTATTGTTTTTCGCCCTTGTTGCGGCCATGGCGATCGCTCTGCCGCTCCAGGCCATCACACTCGGCGGCAGCGGTCTCAAGCTCAATGTTACGGGGGCGGTAACCGTCAAGGCCGGCCCACATACACCACTGACTCTTACAGTTACGGTGACTAATAATTCATCGGCCAGCATTAGATGTGATTCGCTGCAGGCTGTAGTAATCGATCCGTGGACAGGGACAAGAATCGTCGGTCCAAATTCCGTTACCGTTAATACATTGCTTAACGGAGAAACCACAGGTCAGAACTGTGATGACTACGGTAACTGTTACACATACACAGTTCCAGGTTCAGGTGGGTCGACTCCCGTGACGGTTAGCCTGACAATTCCGACTACCTTCCTGGGGACATATACCTCGACTGTCAATAAGACTTTGGCTGTCATGATATATGCCTTGGACGATCACGCGACGGTAGTCGGTGTTACCGGGTGGGCATTTTTTGCAACGCAGTGATTCTCTGAGTCGGTTTTAGAAATGAGAAGCTTGAAAATATCTCTGCCTAGCTTGTTACTGCGCATTCCAATAGTGATAGCAGCAGTATGGCTGTTTCTTATCGCCTTTTATGCAGGGGCCTGGTTTAGCCCGGGTCGTGTGAAACATACTGTTGTGGATCCGGGAGAAGGGACGCTTCAGGGCCGTTTGCCATCATTGCGCGACATTGAATGCAGCTCGATGGACGGCGTGGGGAAGAAGTACTCGATCAAAGCCGGAGCAGTCACGACCAGGGACAGGCGATACGGGGATGCAATATTCACTTCTTTCAAGGATGTGGTGGTATCCCACGCTCGTGTGTTCACGAAGGTGGAAAGTGCTGCGGATTTCCTTGACTGGGTGAACGATCCCGATCTCTATTTACTGATGGGCCTGGTTCTTGCCGACAACAGGAAGGGAGAAGACGATATCTCCGTGTTCGGGTCGCGATTGGTCATCGAAGACCTGGAAGTGTACGGCGCCCGGGACGGAGGAGAGCCAAGACTGTTATTGTCAGCAGATCTGATGACCAGGGAATCCATATCCGATGAAGTTGTATTTATTCGGCTTACGCTGGAAGCGGACCCGGCGGAGAGGATAACCTGCCTGCGTACTGCCAGGTGGCTGCCATCCGAAAAAACGATGGTTTTTCCCGATGGATGCCTGGTGAACGGGAAGTCCCAGGAAGACCTGTACTGGTCAGCAGCGGGCAGCCAGGGAACCGGCGGGATGCAATTCACGGCCGGGGGTACTCCACCCACGATGCAGCATACCGGCTTGTCTTTGCCCTCCGGGGAGCGCATCGGGCCGAAAGAAATCCTGAAACTCGTCAAGAAAAAAGACCGTAAAGCTGTGCAAGAGCTGTTACTGCAATATCTTGTCTTAAATCCGGATGCAATCAGACAAGAGGGTGTTTTGCCAATGCTCATAATGGGTCCCGGTTTTAAGCTGGGCCAGTTTACGCCGGGTCCTTTGATGGCCGGCATGAGCACGGGCCAGATTGAAGTCCCTGCGGGGCCTCCACCACGTCCACAGGTTTCGAAAGGCACAATGCCGCAAGGACTCTCGGACTGACGGATCAGGGAGTCGATTTCGCTTGATTTCCGAAAAGCGATGAACATGCGAAAGGGTTGATGCGATTGTCTCGGTTGAGATTTGAATTTTTCAAATCTAATCCCATTATCGGCCTGCTGATCTGCGTCCTTGTATGCGCAGGGGTCCTGTGGGTGCGCAAAGTCGGGGTGACCGAACCGAGCGAATTCGGGGTGTATGACTATTACCTGCAGCACCAGCACCAAATTTCCGTTCCGGACCCGCGCATTCTGGTGGTCGCCATTTCGGAATCGGACATTCAGCAACTGGGAAGTTGGCCCCTGAATGACGGGCTTTTGGCAAAGGTGCTGAAAAATCTGCTGGCGCACAACCCTCGGGTAATCGGTGTAGACATATTCCGCAATATCGAGGTACCGCCGGGAAGCGACGAGCTAAGAGAACTTTTTTCCAGGGACATTCCAGTCGTAACTATCATGAAGTTCGGAGACAAAACGTCGCCGGGCGTGCCTGGCCCATACATGGCAAAGGACAAACTCCGGGTGGGTTTTAGCGACGCGCTGATCGATCCGGGGGGCACTACACGGCGCGGTCTGCTGTTCATGGATGACGGCCAGGTCATTTGCGCTTCTTTCCCGCTGCTTCTTGCCACGGCTTATCTTAAAAAGGAGGGGATCCAACCCAGGCCCGATCCTGCAAATCCTGAACTGCTGCAATTAGGCAAAACCACCTTCGTTCCTTTAGGGGCGGAATCGGGTGGGTATGTCGATATGGATGCGAGCGGCTACCAGTTTCTCCTGAACTTCGCGGGGGCAGAGGCGGAATTCAAGTCGATATCCCTTGCGGAAGCCCTGTCCGGCAAATTCGCCGATGAAGCCGTGCGGGACAAGATCGTAATTGTAGGCGCTACAGCGGTGAGCCTGAAAGACTGTTTCGTTATTCCCATAGCCAAATCGTCCGAAGAGGGGCAAAGAATTTGGGGTGTCGAACTGCATGCCACCACGGTCAGCCAGTTGCTCCACTCCGCTATCGACGGACAAAAGCCAATGGAGTTCTGGTCCAACCGTGTGGAGATGGGGTGGATAGTCCTGTGGGGTCTTTTAGGCTACCTTATTGGCCTGAAGGTCTCCTCTTTCGGGCGATTCGCCATTTGTATGTTCCTTTTTCCGGCTTTGTTGGCGATTATCACACTCCTGCTTTTCTCGCGGGGATTGTGGGTGCCCGTGGTACCCCCGGTCCTGGCCTTTTTGATTTCGGCCGATGCCTTCCGGCTCTACCTGCTTTCCGTAGAAAGGCACCAGCGGGCCCTTCTGATGCGTCTTTTCGAGTGCTGTGTATCCAAGGATATCGCCGAAACCATATGGGCACAGAGGGCGCAGTTCGTAGAGGGAGGGCTTCCGCGTCCCCAGGAATTGACCGCTACGGTTCTGTTCGCAGATTTGGCGGGGTTTACCACCATATCCGAGCAATTCGGCGATCCTGTTAAGCTCATGGTGTGGCTCAACGAGTACATGGAGGCCATGAGCTGTCAGGTCTTGAACCACTGCGGCGTGGTCAACAAGTACATAGGCGACGCGATCATGGCCATTTTCGGGGTCCCGGTCGCCCGTACAAACGAGGATGAGATATCACGGGACGCCGTGAATGCCGTACAGTGCGCCATGGCGATGGGGGATCAGCTCGAAGAGTTGAACAGGAAATGGGAAGAGCAGGGCCGCCCCACGGTCAGAATGAGAGTTGGTATTTTTACCGGGCCCGTGGTTGTAGGGTGTATCGGCAGCAAGCAGCGGCTCGAATACACCGTTACGGGAGATACGGTAAACGTAGCCTCGCGCCTCGAGAGCTTCAATAAAAAACTCGACGCCCAAAACACCTGCCGGATTCTTGCAGGCGAAAGCACCTGGATACGCTCGCGGGAGCACTTTTTATGCAGAGAGCTGGGATCGATGGAGCTGCGCGGAAAAGGCCAACGTGTTGGGATCTATCAGGTCCTGAGAACCGGGGATGATAATGCGGACCTCGACGTGCATAGCGTTCCTCCCGCTGATGCGCGGCAAGACCAAGTGGTAAGATCAAAATAACAGAGGCCTTATACGGCCGGGAATTGAAGGAGAAGATATGCAAAGCGGTCCTGCAATTTTGGTATGCGTGGTTCTTGCTGTGGCTCTCACCGTTGCCGAGCGGCCGCCTTCAGCTTTTTCTCAGGAAGGCGTAGCGAAGTCGTCGGAAACCCTCATATATACGCCTCCGATGAGGGGCGCCCCTGCAAGTGGAGGACGTATCGGGGCCGCTGTTCGCGGGGAAAAGGGAGACAACCCGATCCTGCTCGTCCTTGCTCCCGATCACGTCGGAGTTACCTCTCAGAAGCAGCCCGTCCTCTATTGGTATATATCCAAGCCCACAACCAGCCGCATCGAGTTCACGCTAAACGATGAACTACGCGGAAAGACGGTGGTCCGGGCCGATCTGCCTTCGCCCAAACAGGCGGGGATACAGGCGATCAACCTTTCCGACTACAAGGCGGAGTTAACTCCCGAAATCGTCTACCAATGGTTCGTAACCCTGAACGTCGACCCCGCCCAGCCCGCAAAGGATGTTTACTACGGCGGAAGCATCATGTACCAGGCACCGTCACCGGACCTGGAAAAGAGACTGGCGGTCGCAGGCGCGAAGGGCGCTCCGGCGATCTATGCGGGAGAAGGGCTCTGGTATGATGCGCTCAACGCAGCGTGGCGCCCCGGCAAAAACGGAGATGAGAAACGGTTCAGGCAACAGAGGATAACCCTTCTGAAAAACGTCGGGTTCGGCGCTACCGACGCAGCAAAACCGCAGACGGCAGTGGCCGCGGAAACTGAGCTGTTACGATTTTTGAACGAATAGGATCATTTCGCCTGCGAAACGGGCTCGATCCCGTTGCGTGTCGATCCTTTTACATTGTACATGGCCGCATCGGCTAGATTCAGGAGTTCGTTGTAGTCTTTTGCGTCTTCCGGATAGGTGGCTACTCCGAAGGATGCGGTTATTTTGAGGTTCAAACCTTCCTCTGAAAGAAAGCTCTGAGAATTGAGTCTTTCACGCAGGAATCCGGCAAATGCGAGCGCGTCTTTCTTGCCGGATTCCGGCATGAAAATTACAAACTCGTCACCCCCGTAACGAACCGGCATATCACCCGGCCTGGTCAGATCTTTAATCAGCAATCCGATTTCCCTTAGCATTTTACTGGCGCTAAGATGCCCGTGGGTATCAACGATACTTTTAAAATGATCCAGATCGAAAAAGATTATTGAAGCGTTTTGCTGTTCGCTCCCTGCGGGTGTGAGTTCCCTGGCCATGGCTTCATAGAGGCTGCGTATGTTGAAAAGGCAGGTATGGTCGTCGGTAAGAGCCATCAGGTGCACTTTTTTATACAGGTGAGCATTGTTTATGGCGATTGCCGCGTATTCGGCGATGGTTTTCAGGGCCTTCATATCCAGATCGGTGAACGCGTCCTGCTCGATTCTGTTTACCAGTTCGATGGCTCCCAATATTTTACCCCTGTTCCGAAGCGGAACGCAGATCACCGATTTAGTAGAGAAATTACAGAGGTGGTCAATCCGTTGGGAAAATCTCGGGTCTTCGCGCACGTCTTTCACAAGAGCGCTTTCACCAGTCTCGGCGACCCAGCCGGCAATCCCTTCCCCGAGCCTGAGGCATTGGCCTTTAAGCAGTTCGGCGCCCTCACCGACCACGATTTCAAAGCGAAGCTCCGCTTTGACCGGGTCTTTGAGCAGCAGGGACCAGTTGCGAGGTTTCAGAAGCCTCCCTACCTGCCTCATTATCGTCTCCAGGATCTCCGTATGATCCAAAGATGAGGTAAGGGTGGTGGCAAGCTCGGCATAGATCTCATGCTCGCGCCGCAACCTGCTGAAATCGTCCTGCATTTCTTGAGTGTCCTGCATCTGTAGTCCTTCGAATCCTAAAAGATTCCTCTATCGTTACAAAAAGGCCCCATACTTCTTGTCTTCCATGAGGACATGCGAGATTATCAGGTCCGTTATGAAAGTCGCCCAATCCGCTCCCACCTTTGTTCGAGTCAAGCCACACGAACCAGCGGTAGAAAAGGTTGAATCGGATAAGTGCAATCACTATGGGAAACGGCTATAATCGGCGGATTCCGAATGACGATTACCGGTTATTACTGCTGCGGCAGCAGATGCAACATACCGTCTTTTGCATCACAAAATACATGATTCACCTCATTATCTTTTGAGCAGAGAATACGTATTATAAAGACGCTTAGCTATACCATCTCATGTTTCTCTCTTCGAAAAGCCAGGTCCCTCCCACCTGGCTTTTCTCGTTTCTGTTACCAAAAGTTCCATTCTCCATAATTCCTCAGTCCTCAGCCCCCAGTCCTCGTCCCTTCATGCCGTCAAGGTATTGAATGAGAATCTGTCGAGTCCTGGGGCCGTCGAACTCCATGAGGAATATTTTTTCCCATGTGCCGAGGACCATCTTTCCGGAGTCGACAATTACCTGTACGCTCCCCCCGGTCAGGACGGCCTTAATGTGAGCCGCTGAATTGCCCTCGGTGTGTCGATAGGCCCCATGCCACGGCACGATGGCCTCAAGGGTCTTTATAACGTCGTCCATCACGCTGGGGTCGGCCCCTTCATTTATTATCAGGCCGGCGGTGGTGTGCGGTGTGTAAATCAGGCAGGTCCCGTTGGCGGCCGATATTTTCTTCAACCCGGCGGCAACATGATCGGTTACGTCAACGGCGCACGAATGGGCGGGAGTTCTAATTTGTATTGATTCCATGGGCACCTCTCGTTACTCAGGGCAGAATGATCCCAGATTCCGTCCGGCGTTCGCGCGGCTTTTCCTCGGTCTGCCGAGGGTCCTTGAAGTCGTCCGGCCAATAAAACTTTATTGAATCAAACACCAACTTTTGGACGACCGGATTCATCCCCGCAGATAATTGGCCTGCCAGACTGCCGGCAACTATCCATGCCCAGTGGGCCTTGTTTTCATCGCCGGAAAGTTTGAAGGCCATGGCCTGTTCTTCGAAAAATCTTCTGAAAAAGTATCGTCTTGCGTCGACGCACAGGTTTTCAGCCGCGCTATGAAGCACGTCCAGGCTGCGTTCTTCCTGGACGGCCCGTGGGACAACGATGAGCGGACTGTCCAGCTCCTTTAGTTTTTCATGATAGAGGGACAATTCCTCCTTGCCGATTCTAAGCCAGGAAAGGTCCATATCTTTCAGGAACTCGTCGAAGTCTATTTCACCAAGATGCTTATCCGGATTGTCTATTTCCGGCATCAATTCATAGACGTAGGGCTTTCTCGCCGGATCATGATATCTTTCAAAAAGGTCGCGGCCGCGTTCCAGTTGAGAATATGATTCCTTACCGGTCCAAAAATCGAGCATGTCGAAGAACAGACGCGCTGCGTGCCAGAGTGGAATTTCCAGACCCTTGTGATCGGAGGCATGGGTTGAGAGTACCTGGAGATATTCCCTGTACAGTTTCTGAGTGCTCGGTTCTGCTACTCTCACGTTGAAGTGGGCAAAATCGTCCTCGAGGAAGGCGGTTACCAGGACGTAACCTCCCACAGACGCTTCAGGAATAAGGGCGGAAACAATCCAGATGGTCCCCGGGACAATGAACAAATGAGAGGACGGCTTTCTTTGTTCATCCCTGATCAGGATTACTTTTTCGGGTGCTGACACCTGTTCGGCCGCAGTGAAGCCTTTCTGTGAAAACCGGTATGCTGCCTGCTTGAGACTTCTTTTGTAAGGCGAAGCGTCAAGGATTTTCTTAAGACTCTGGAACGTGCGAAAGCCGGTTTGGCTCGGATTTCGGCTCAGTCTGTCGATCAGTGCCGCAGCCAACAGAGGTCTTGCGGCAATAGAATTTCCAAGCGAGAGCAGGTAGGATTCAAAACTTTCGCCTTCGGGGTCCTGCACAGCCAGGCGGTCAAGAATCATTTGCAATTCATCGGATTCTTCCCTGGTGAGCGAGAGGTCGTCTTTCTCTTTTTTGACTGGATTTTGCTTTTGGCTCATATTTCCTCGCTCGTAGGAGCAGTTTCCACCCGATCCTTAATCCGGGGTCCAAAGTTTTGCCTTTAAAATCGGCTGGTTCGAAAGCCAATGCATGTCTTAATGACGGCGCTGCCGTATGATATCAACTTTCTTACGGAATGCCTCTCTAAAATAGAAAAGCCCCATGCACACGTCAACGTGATTCTGGGGCTGTTTAATCAGGAGTAAGAATAAAATCTATTCTTTCTCATCGGCTTCCACCTCGCGCGGCTCAATAATTAGAGAGTCGGCTACAAGCCCCCAGATGTACTTTACCTCGACGTCCATGACGCCTTATTTCTTCCGCAGACACTTCATGATCTGGTCGCGGCAGTTATGGCAGGGGGCGATAAGCAGCTTGGCCCCTGTGTCTTTTATCTGTTTGGCTTTGACGCGGCCAATGGAATTCCTCAAAACTGTAAATTCTTATACAGACATGCCCCGATTATTCCGATTTCTATTTTTGAGATTAATTATTAGCCAGGAGTAGTGGAAGTGGAAGTGGCCGAAAATGAACTTGATCTTTGGGTAATGAGGCTCGTTCAGGAGAACATGCCCATCTTCAACCACACTGTTCAATGCGTGGCCGGGACGGCAAGCAGAGAGAACAGCTCACTTTCAGAACTGGCCTGGTCTATTCTCCAGGACCCGACTCTCACTGCACAGGTGATTAAACTGGCCAACAGCGCCTATTACAATCCATACTCAAAACGGATCAGTACAGTGAGCCGGGCTGTGATGCGGCTGGGTTTCAACATGATAAAGGAGATATGTCTGTCTATCGCCCTGGTTGAGTCCATCGTTTCCGGGCTGCACAAAGAGAAACTGGCCATCGAGGTCTCAAGGGCCTTCCACGCTGCTATTCAGGCAAGAAACTTTGCAATCCGGCGGAACCTGCCGAGCCCCGAAGAAGTATTCATAGCTGCACTGCTCACTCGCATCGGCAACATGGCGTTTTGGTGTTTTGCCGGCGAGGCCGGGGAAAAGCTAGAGGAGGCGTTAGCATTTAGCGAGCGCGAAGAGCAAGCCGAGACGAAGGTGCTTGGCTTTAAACTTGAACGGTTGACCATACGGCTCAACCAGGTATGGAAACTGAGTGAACTCCTGGAAACCGCTTTGTATGATAACAAGGGAATCGACCCCCGGATCCGAAGCGTAAGGCTCGGATGCGCTGTGGCGCGTGCAGCCGAAGAGGGTTGGGACTCTCCCCGGATTATGGAATTAACAAAGGAGGTGGGCAATTTCCTTTACCTTTCCCAGAAGGAGACGACCGAGAGCCTGCATGAATCTGCAAGAACTGCCGCGGAGATCATAGAATCCTATGGAGCGGAAAAGAGCGTGAGCCTGATACCACTGCCACTGCCCATTGTGCTGCCGTCTGATTTGCAGGTCGGAGAAACCTCTGCCTCCGAGGCGGAAGAGGTCAGCCGTCCGGGGCTGCTCCCACTGGAGCGGGCGAACCCCGTGATTAATGCAGGTACGCAAACCAGGGGCTACTTTCCGAAGCCGGATGCCAGCATTCAACTGTGCAGCCTTCGCGACCTTTCGACCCTGGTGACATCAGGAAAGGCGGACCTCAATATGGTGCTTTCTATAGTTCTGGAGGGCATCTATCGTGGAATAGGCATGGACAGGGTACTCTTCACGTTGCTCACCCCCGACCGCCAGCATCTCAAGGGGAAGTACGGACTCGGATGGAAGGACGGGGACTACGTCGAGAATGTCAAGATCAACGCAAATCCGGAGACGCTCAACATTTTCAGTTACCTGCTGAGAGAACGAAAGCCGGTCTGGGTGACCCCTAGACCTGACAATATAATAAAGCCGCTCCTTACTGAGGAGTTATCCAGTCTTACCGGCGGGGGCCCATTCTTCGTCATGCCGCTTATCATTAAAGTAACCGCGATTGGTGTTATCTACGCAGACAGAAGTCTGAGCCGTCGCGACCTCGATGAGGAGAGTTATGAGAGCTTCACATTTTTCGGCCGGCAGGCGAATATGAGTTTGAGCGTGTTGCCCGGCGTTTAATTGGTGAAGGGCGAACAGAAAAAACATCCATTCGATCTTTAAAGGCTTCTGTCTGACGACAGGCAACTGATTGCTGACCACTGCCCGTTGCCGCCGCCTCTATCCAAACTGCTTCAACAGGAGCGAATGTTTTCTTTGCCTGGATTCCCCTTCCGCGCTAACCCTGATAGCCCTCTGCCCGCTCACGGGACATTCGTGCTCGCAGATACCGCATCCCGTGCATCGCTCGGGATCTACCTGAGGGGCCTGGAGGCGGACCTGCAGCACGATTCTTTTCGAATCTGCCGCCGTAAGCTCCGGCAAGGCATTGGACTCCAGGGTGATCGAATTATTCGAATTTGACAGTATTCGTGTTCTTTCCGAAATACCCCCGCCTTCAATCATAACGAAGAAGTCGCCTGTATCGAACCGGTTGGGCTGAAGGAGCGGCCTGGACAGTAAAATGGAATTGCCCGAAATCCTTGCGTCATCAAGATTTCCGTCCCGGACCGTGGCAAAGCTCTCCTTTACGAATATCGCCTTCGGGCTGACCGGGCAGTTTTCCTGGCAGACTATGCAAGGCTTATCCATTGCCCATGGCAGGCAACGGCCCCGGTCGATGAAAGCGGTACCGATGCGGACAGGGCCGGATTTTTCGAAACGACCCCGCCCGAGCTTTTCTTCCAATGAGATTGGACGGATGGCTGCAGTCGGGCAGATATGGCTGCATGCGGTGCAATTCATCTGGCATCCGCTAGACCCTGTGCGCATGTTCAGGGCAGGGGTCCACAGACCCTCAATACCGGCCCTGGTTATGTCAGGTTGTATAACGTTTGTCGGGCAAACGCGCGCGCACTGTCCGCACCTGATGCATCGTTCGAGAAACTCAGGTTCGGGCAGGGACCCGGGCGGCCGAATCAGGGCCGGCTGGTAGTTTTGGCCTAGCTTTCCATCTATTCTAAGCATCGGTACGGCGACAATTCCGCAGAGCGAGGCAGCAATGAATCCGCGGCGGGAAAGATCGGGCGAGACGATCTCGCCTGAGGCCGACCGGAATGAGTTATAGCCGATCAAACCGTCATTACAGGTGTAAAGGCAGTTGAAGCAAAGTACGCATTCGGGGGTGCGGATATTTCCTGCCGGCTCACAGGCGCCCTCGCACCTGGAATCGCAAAGCCTGCATTGATTGCATTCGGCCGTTTTCTTTCCGATCCGCCACAGAGCGAACCTTCCCAGGACCCCGTAAAAAGCGCCCAGCGGGCATACGAATCGGCAATAAAAACGAGGTATGGCCAGATTGAGCAAAAGGGCGGCAAAGAACACACAGGCTGTAAGCCAAGCCCCTTCGTAATGTCTTTGGGCTGCAGAGACAAGGTGAATGGACGAGTCCGCAATAGGGAGAAGCAGGAAGTTCACCGAACGGTACACAAGTGGGATAGGATCGAGAAGTCCGGTCATCAGCGAAACCGAATTGGCCTCATCGAACTTGAAAAGGGCAAAATCCCCGATGCTTGACACAAACGCTGCGACCGCAGGGCAAAGCAGGACCAGGAGGACGTAATATTTTATCCTCTGCCCGCGCATATATTTGTTCACGTTGATTTTCTCTCTAAGGGACCGTGCGCCCGAGCCGAGATAACCGATGAAATGGTGCATGGCTCCAAATGGGCACAGCCATCCGCAGAAGAACCTTCCCAGAACGACTGTGAGCGCGACTGTGACTAAGGCCCATAGCAGCCCCGAGTACAGGGTCCGGGTCGTTAGAACGGTCCCGATGGCAACAAGCGGATCGAGTTGGAGGAACCAGTTCACCGGCCAGCCCCGCAATTGCCAAAACGATTGGCCGAAAGTGCTCACAATGCAGAACCAAATAAACAGGACAAAAAAGAATATCTGGGCGATGCGCCTGACGGTTGTAATTCTCATCAACTTCTTACCTGCTGCTCTGTGCGGATAGACGGAACGGCCTCAAGGCTTCAAAATCGGTAGTGCCGGCCCCTGCCTGTTCGGCTTTGACCAGGAAGGGAAGGTCTGAGGGCGTTTTGCCGAGCAGCGCCGCTCCTGCTGCGTCGGCTGCAACCTGATCGGTACTCACGATCATCGTTTTGGTCTCCATGAGATCGGAAACCGAGCCACCGGTCGGCCCATTGGAAACCATTGCGAAGGTCCCGTCCAGTATGACGAGAGTAGGCCTGATCATGAGCGCAAGATCTTTGATGAAAGTATGTATGTCCTGATGAAACATGTTTCGCCTGCCTCCGATGAACCCGTACCAATTCTTCATAGACATCGAGGCGCCGCTCCTGTGATGATCTTTTACTGGAGCAATCCCGATCACCTTTGTCGCCCCATGAAAAGCTCCGAAGAGAACAGGCCAGTTTCGGATCAGATTTGAACCCGGAACGGTGATGTTGGCGAACAGCGACTCTTCGGGCATAATCAGGCGGGCCCCGGAGTTTCGCGCAGCCTCTCCGATGCCGCTGAGCGTAAAACAACTTTCGGGACTATTGATCGGGTTGTCGGTGACGGAAACCGTCGCGGCGCCGGCCTTTAAGCACAGGCGCACGACTTCTGCGAGCAGCTCCGGGTTCGTTGTGGCGCAAAGGGAAGGGGGGCTCGCAAATGCGGCATTTACCTTTATCAGAACCCTGTCGCCCTTCTTGACGAAGGACTCAATTCCGCCTAGAGCTTCGATAGCGGCATTAACGGTTTTGATCCTATCGCCGCCGGTCGCTATTGCTATCTTTTTGCCCGTTTCAGGGACTGAGAAATCGGGCAGGGCAACCGGGGATTTCTCCACGGGCGCGCCGGGACCGACAGGGTCGTACAGCAAATAGCCAAGCGCCCCGGCAGCCCCCATAGTTATCCCGGCCTTGGCGGAGCGAATGAGAAAATCGCGCCTGTTAATCTCCAATTGAAACCCCCTGAAAGGCAATTAGGAATTAGGAATTATAAGATCTTAGCCAATTCCTGATAATTATTCTCCAAGTCTGCGATAAATTTGCGATGCGACATCCTTTGCCCTTTCGAGGCTATCGGCCTCATGGGCGCCGGCAAGAAATTTCCCCTTGTGTAGTACGACTTCATAAGTATCGAATACTTTATATACTTTGGAACCAGGCGCATCCGCGAGTTCACCGGCTTCCACGCCCCCGTTGTCGACTAAAAACCGGCCGTATGCGACAGCGAGATCGGCGGCTTCTTCCGGATCGTTTCGCTTCGAGATGAACGCAGTGACCGTGTCATTTTCAGCGCCATACGTGGCCGTATATACCTGATCGAGTCTGCTGAAGCCGAAAACGTCGCTCATATGGAGCGATATGCTTGACCCATCGAGAGATTCAGGTGGAAAGAGCGAAGATGCCGATTTCAGTCCGGCATATTGAGGTTCGGCTTCAACGAGATTCCTGGCCAGTGCGGTCATATCTTCAGCAAGGTCTTTGGATGCTGATATGATCTCGAAATACTTGGGTCCGTTCGTGAAAAATAAGGCATCCTCGGTGAGATATGCTGAGACGCCAAGGTCAACGGGCGCTGAGTCTTTTCTCTTCTGAAGACTGTAGACGGAGAACGCATTTGTTGGATCTGCCATTTCGTATATGTAAAGTTCGAGCCAGCTTTTAGGGTCCGCCTTCCTGGCAAAACGCCTCGCCGAAAGTTTTACGAAGCCGCTTGAGAGGTAGAGTTCGGCCTTGCCGTCAATTTTGTCGGACAGGGTCTGAGAGTCGAACGTTTCCTCCGGTCCCATGGGGACCAGGTTTTCGGGAAGATAGGCAGGCACGGGTGAAGAATCGGGTGGAGGCAAAGAATTTCTGCGCCCCTGACCGTTATTTTCATTCTGGAGTGTAGCGGTATAGAACCCGGGGTCGAAACGCGACTGAACGAAATAGACACCACCCGCTATCGCAGCCAGAAGCACCAGAATGATAACCCCGATTGAAGTTTCGGCAGCTCCGGTACGCCTCATCCACTCTCCCACATGTCCAGGTCGATTTCTAAAGCGGCGGAATAATATCAACGCGGGTGGAAGGAGGCAAGACCTCGAGGTTTATTTCGGAACAGGGTCGCAGGGCGCCGAATACCGGGGATTGACAACTGGAATGACGCTAATTTTCCGGATGCAGTATCCGCTCCACCACAGGTACAAGGTCCTTCAAGACATCTTCTCCCCGCGGGTTCTCAATCATGGCCACAAGAATATACCGGCGCCACTCTCCGTCCCAGACCAGCATGGAGTCGGAGTGCCACACGCTCCATTCTCCGGACTTTCGATACAGCCGGTCCAGGGGTACCGACTTTTCCATTACGCTGACGAACTTGTCGTGAAGGCCGGGGGTCGAAAAAATTTCCAACATCTGCCGTGAGCGTTCGGGACAGATCATCGTTCCGGTTGCCAGCCTGTAGTAGAACCGGCACACCTGTGTCACCGTCGCGGCATGGGAGAGCCCTTTGACTGGTTCGCATATCCGTTCTCCCCCGCCGCCATAACGCGCTCCCACCCAGATCCCTCCACCTTTTTCCCGATCGTAGAATCGGTAACGCGGGTCCAGGATGACGGATTGAACCCTTTGCAGGCCAATGCAGTCGATCATCCGGGTTGCCGCTTCATTGCTGGACTTGCGAATCATATCCGTCAATTCCCGGTAGACTTCGGGGGTCTCAGGGAGGACGCCGTCTTCGAAAGCTTGAAAAGCAGCCAGGCAGATAGCGATTTTGGGCAAACTGGCCGCGTACATCATCGTATCTCCATTCACCTCCGCAAAACGCACTGCGTCGGGGTTTGAGAGGTCAACGACCCCAACCGCCATTTTCTTTTCTTCTATAAGATGGCGCCAGAATTCATTCCGCTTCAGACTGCTGTCCAACTCATCCTGAAGACCCTTGTCCCGTTGCCTTTCAAGAGTGCCCCATTGCCCGTCCGGTCTGCACAAAGGAAGCCCCGGCAAAGTTGCGCGAACCTCGCAACGGCCCGCAAACTGCCAAACCAGGAGGGCAATCAAAACTACAATGGAAATCTTCATCTCGTCTCGTTCTGCTTTTAAGTTGAGGGACCCTGGAGTCGATGGCACTCATTTTCTGGTTGCAAACAGGAGGTTGGAGGTCCCCACCTGGTAGTGATAGCCAATCCCGAAGGGCAGGGGCTTTATGTCTTTTCGGCTTTCGTATCGCCCGGCAAGGTCCTCCTGGTAGTCTTGTTTAAAAATCGATATCGGCGACCTGTAAGCGCCATAAAATTGCAAAGCCCATACCGAAGGGTCAAAGTATCTGAAAGGGATTCCCGAATCCTCCTGCAAAATATAGCGGCTTTGATCGAGAACAAACTGGCTTACTTCCGAGAAGTGTGGATCGAACATCGCGTATGAAGCCGACTTCATGAAGGTAATGAACGGCCCCAATCCCTTCAAAAAACTTGTAAAATGCCTGTTCATCGTGAAGTTGGCATTATAGAGGTTCATCCGCAAGTAGTAAAGAGTTTGAGGCTTCTTACCCGGTGAGTCTGCGCTTTCAAAAAGGACTCGCACTCCTGGGATAGACCCGGCCGGTTCGGGCCTGCCCCCGCCAAGCCCAGGGACTTCGTGGACAGTTCCGTCAGGTCCCATGAACCAATACTCGACATCGAGAATACGGGCCTTCTCCCTGGCCATGAAGAACAGGAGGATGGGGAGAACGCCGTTTAGATTTTGGCTCGCCATGGCTGTGTGCATGTGCGCGCTGATGAAGTAGTCGATACTCAGGAGGTCGTGAAGCGATTGCTGGAGGTCGGCAAAAAAGCATCGATGTCCTTCTCGCTCATGGTCTTGAAATCGGGGACCTCGCCTGTGGGCTCCAACGCCATAAGGACATAGGTCCCCGCATTCGGGAAGAAAGTGTAAGGGTTGATGAAGTCCGGTCCGCTGAGTGGATAAAGAATGGTGAGCCCGGAGGACATTGGTTTGACAAGCTCCTTTGCGGCCCACTCCCTCATTGCCGCCAACTGCTTCCTGTCATATTTGTCCCAGTTCCGGTCACAGGACTTTGCGAACTCTATCCACGCACGATCTTTTTCAAAAGGCGCCAGGACGCTCTGCGGGGCGCGGATGCCGGCAATAAAAGCAGCGTAATCTTCGTAAGAGGTGCGGCTCCCTTTAAGTTCCTTAGCCGGTGTCGTGTTTACAGCGGTCTCGGACCCGGATCTGGAGAGGTCGAAGGCATATGAAGAAGAAAGAAGGCTAATGAAAATAAAAAGGGCAAGGCTTTGCGCAAGATAATTTGTCTTTGGATTTCTCATTACAAATCCCCCTTTTGAGAGGTGATATTTGCGGACCTTGCCAGCAGGCTGTACAACAGCAGCGCTGATCCCACGGTCAATAGGCCTACCGAAGAAGGAAGGGGCTTTTGGATCAGCAGGTAGCAAAGCATCCAGCCGTTCAGCAGCAGGTAAATTGCAAGTGTTGCGGGATAGCCCAGCATCTTGAAAGGCCTTTTGAGGTCAGGCTTTTTGACGCGCAGGACAAAAACTCCCAGCACGGTCACGAAGGCGAACAGGCTCAGGGTGAAGCCCGCGTAGGTCAATATGGCGTCAAATGCAGAAGTGGCTGCCAAAATCAGGGCGACCGACGACTGCAGGAGAATGGCATAGACTGGTGAGTCTCTTCGGTTTTTTTTTGCAAAAAGCCTTAATGCGCCGATATCCTCGCCCATAACCTGGGTGACTCTGGGACCGGCCATGATCATGGAACTGAGATTGGAAAAAAGAGCCAAACATATCAAGAGCGTAACAATCCTGCCGCCGCTCCCTCCAAACAGGACCTCAGCGGACAGGTATGCTACGTCGATTTTTCCGGTAAGCTCTCCGACCGGCACTGTGTACAGGAAAATGAAGTTGAGAAGAAGGTAACATGCCGAAACAAAAAGAGTGCCCAAAAAGAGGGAGAGAGGGATGTTTCTCTCAGGGTTCGAAACTTCGCCGGCAACATAGACCGACGCGTTCCAGCCTGAGTAGGCATAGGATACATACACAAGGGCGACGGCAAATGCCGGGCTGAAGACTGTTTCGCTTTCGTTGCCCTGCCAAAACATAACAGGCTGCGGGTGCCGGGTGAAAAATCCCGCGGCAATGAAAGCGCAAATGAGCAGAATTTTGCCGGTCGTGAACACATTCTGAAATTGGCAGCCGAACCTTACATCCACCAGATGCACGAGTGTGAGGAGCGCGATTGCGCAAATGCCCGCCGCTGTCTTGTCGACCCATGGGAAAACGGCTTGCATGTAATGGCCAAGAGCAATTGCAGCGAGTGCTATTGGAGCGCCGAAGCCCGCCACGATAGACGTGCATCCTGAAAGAAAGCCGGCGGCCGGGTGATAAATCTTGCTTAGATAGGCGTATTCCCCTCCGGACCTCGGCATCATGGCCCCCAACTCGCCGTAGGCCAGCGATCCGCAAAAGGCGCTCACACCGCCAACTACCCACAACAACAGTACGGAAGGGATCGAGTGAAGGCTTGTCAGTTGAAGACCAAGCGTAGTGAATACGCCGGTCCCGATCATGTTGGCAATGACCAGGAGTGTGGCGGAAAAAAGAGTGACAGGCTTCCGCCGCCACTTTGCATCAAGCGCAGTTTGTCGAAATTGTTTTGAAGGCCCGTCCTCTTTGCAAAATGGTAACAAGTCTTCAGCCCCGGAAAGGAAATCAGTGTCGAGCGTTCGAAAAGTTATCGCGCGCAGACGCGGAGGCGCGGAAAAATGGAGCTTTCCATGGTTTTCCGGGTGCCCCTTAAGGGCGTGAAAACCTGTCTCAAAAAGGAACGGTCTCCATAATTCCTAATTCCTCATTGCCTCTATTGTTTGCCGGCCCCGCTTTCCCCCTCTTTTTCACCTTTTTCCTTGTGGCATTTCTTATGCTCCCTCCACTTGTTTGCCATCTTCATCATGTGTTCGCGCATTTCTTTCCTCTGCGCAACCATTTCCTTGATGACAGCCGCCATAGCTTCGACTTTCTTATTACCCTTTGCCGCGTCCATTGCGGCCACTTTTGCGTCGAGCCTGGAGTCCATTTCCTTCATCATTTTCTCGTGCTCGGCTTTCATCTTCTCATAGTGTTCTTTCATCGGTCCGCTGCACACCTTTGCCGGGCCCGGCGCTTCCTTTTCAACGGCCGGCTGCTGAGAAGGTTGGGCCTGAGTATTCTCTTGCTGCGCCAACAAGCCGTAGGGCATCATGACAACCAAAGCGATCAAGAACGATACAACTGCTTTCATGGGTTCCTCCGTAGGACTGGAAACTGGTCAAAAATTGAACTGGCTCACGTTCAACAATTTTATCGTAGAAATGATTTAGTGAAAGTCAAGCCGGCGTGAGCCACGGCAAAACCAAAACGCGCCTACATTTAATGGATCGGTTTTCCGATCCTCGACCATCTAATCTTGTCGAGCATTTTCTCAGCTTTACCATTCCATGAAAAGTAGATAATGAAAGCCTCTCCCAGTACATCCTTGAGAGGGAGAGTTCCCCAAAATCGACTGTCCGCGCTGTTGTTGCGGTTGTCGCCCATAACGAACAGGGAGTCTTGAGGAACTACGATGGGACCGAAATTCTCCACCTGTTCTATGAAACCCGGTGGCTCTTTTGTATCGAAGTAACCCCAAGGGTCAGAGATAAGCTCATTGTTGATATATATTTTTTCCGCGATGATTTGAACAGTCTCTCCAGGCAATCCAATGACTCTTTTAATGAAGTCCTCCGATGGGTTTTTAGGATAAATAAATACGATAACATCACCTCGGTTAGGGCGTTCATAAGATAATATCTTTTTGTCAGTAAAAGGAATTCGAATTCCATAAATGAACTTATTGACCAAAATGTAATCGCCTGGCAATAATGTTGGTTTCATTGACCCGGATGGGATGTCGAATGCCTGTACGATAAAAGTCCGAATAAATAAGGCAATCAGGATGGCAATGATTATGCCCTCAATATTTTTTCTTATAGCTTTTTTATCAGACATCTATCCTCTTTCAAGTAGGAGAAGATGCATTGTGCGTGCTCCCGTCCATCGGCGGCGCAGCGTACTGCGCCACAGACGCCATCAAGTTTAGAATGGTCGCAGAGGTTGTCAAGGCTCGCCGAAGACAGGTTAGAAAATACGTCTAAGGTCAGAACCTCAATGAGGTCCTTTCCGGTCTTTGTCCAGTAAGGATTTCACCCAGGCGGCATTGCCTTCGAACGTCAACTTTTCGGAATGCCAGGCGAGCAGGCTGCTGCGGTGTCCCACGCTCGTCACTGCAGACTGCGGCAAGTCGGTCGTAAGCAGGCCGTAGAGGTCCGCTTCGGACTTTTCATCTACGGATGCAGTTGCCTCATCAAGAAATATGAAATCGGGTTTTGAGAGCAAGATCCTTGAGAATGCAAGGCGCTGCTGTTCGCCAAGTGAAAGCACTTGGGACCAGTTATCATCTTTCTCCAGAGAGGCGGCCAGATGCCCCAGCCCGCATTTTTCCAACACTTTTTCCAGATCTTCGGGCCTATAGCCGTCCGGATATGGGTAACAGAGCGCATTGCGCAGGGACCCCAGGGGTAGGTAGGGTTTTTGGGGCATAAACATTACCGAAGAGGACCGAGGCAAAGAAATAGTACCGGTGCAATAAGGCCAGATGCCGGCCACAGACCGGATCAAGGTACTCTTTCCACAACCTGAGGGGCCGGTGATTAGAAGATGTGCTCCGGGCACAATATCCAGTTCGAGATCTTTGACCAAAAGCGTTCCATTTGGGAGGGAAACACTCAAAGAGTCGGCCCTCAGGACCTTCTCGGAAGTTTGAATACGCTCGGCCCCCCGGGGAAATGCAGCACCTTGCTCAAGCCTGTCCATTATTCGGGTGAAGCCCGACAAGCGGTCTATTACAGCATGCCACCTCGCTATTTCGGTGTAGCTTGTAATAAGATAGGAAAGCGCTCCATGAACCGCTGCAAATGCGCCTACGGTCTGCATAAGCCCCCCCAGATGCATTTCACCTGCGAAAAATCGCGGGGCCGCCATCAGCACTGGAAATATGACTGCTGCCTGACTGTAAGTATTTGTCAACCAGGAAAGGCGTTTTCGCCGCCTCATGATTTTCCAGAAGTTTTCCATCAATATTTTGAAACGATCCCGCAAATGGATCTCTTCCTGCTTCTCACCCCCATACAGCGCGATCGACTCACTATTTTCACGAATTCTGACCATGCTGAAGCGAAAATCCGCCTCGAACCTTTGCTGGTTAAAGTTGAGCAAAACCAGGGGATTGCCCACTTTCACGGTCAGCCATGTGCCGAGGATGGAATAAAATAGCGCGGCCCAAACCATGTATCCCGGGAATTTAACGACTGTCCCGACGCCAAGCTGAATTGTGAGTGTTCCGGACAACAGCCAGAGGATGCCGAGAAAAGAGACCAGCGTAGCCAGCGAATTCAAGAGGTTGGTCCCAAGGTCGATGGTGAGCTGGGTGAATAAATTGAGGTCCTCGCTTATTCGCTGGTCGGGGTTGTCGGTTGCCGCTACGGCCAGATTGATTCGATAATAGGCCTGATGAGTCAGCCACCGGCTCAAGTATTTGTCCGTCAGCCATTGCCTCCATCGGATCAGGAGCATTTGACTCAGGTAGAGCATGTAAACAGCCTGTGCTATATATGCACCCGCGAGCAGGCAAAAGCGTAGGATTTCGCCAAGAAACGCCGCCTTGTCGAGGGCCTGGAGGACGTTATAAAAGTCTCTCAGCCATTCGTTTACCAGAACCTGAATATAGACCATGCCCAGGTTCAATATGATTATCGCTGCAAGCAGAGTGAAGGCTTTCCGTTTCTCTTCGGACTTCCAGTAAGGGATGGTAAGATCTCGCAATTCATGCATAAGTTCAGATGTCATCGTGGTGTTCCGTATGGTTAAATTCGACTCAGGCAGGCCATAGAACCCCGGCACAGCTGGTGCGGGCGGCTTTGAAGCCCGCCGGAGACAGGCTGGGCAAACCATTGTCTGACCGCAGGGTTCTGAAAAAAAATAGAGCTTCCCGAGCCTCTTGCAAAACGTCGCGAGGAGATCGGAATACGGATCGACTGGAAACCCCTCTTGCGCGCTCCACTCACTTGTTCCATTGTCATTCAGGCGCAAGCAAGCGAGGAAGCGAGGCATGCATTTTCCAGTTTCAACGCCCCGCGAGGTGAGCGGCAACGCCGCAGGCCGGCTCCGCAGTAGTTTTGCAAGAGGCTCTCCCACTTTGCAGTTAAAATTTCGTCAACCGTTCACCCGCGTAAAAACCCGGGTCCGGTTCTTTGCTGAATGGTAAGCTTGCCGAACCGTATAGCAAGGTCGCGCGGAGTCCCGGGAACTGTTTTTTCATTTCTGGATGCTCCGGGCGTGATCACCCCGCTTGGGGGAAGAGATGCTCGAAGTCAAGATCCAGGGTGACTATTTCACTCATCTCAACGCCATCCCCTTTTACTGTCAGGAAAATGCCGTCCTGTCCCGTCTCCAGAAACGAATGCAAGCATGTATGCGGAGAACTGTAGGAGTGGACCAGAATCTCCGGCCATACGGGGGTTTCAAAACTGCCCCCTGGTGGAATAGAGCTTGTTTGCGGCAGATCAGCGTCGCTACAGCCAGATGGACCGAACATGAATCCACCGTCCCTCTTTCCGTTGTGGACATAGAAGGTTTTGTCCCACAGGATTTCAAGCGGACTGCCGGTATTATTTGCGACACGAAGGGAAAATGAGTTGCAGCAGGCCCCGGGGCCCCACCGCAATGAGAGGACGGCGACGTAATACGGGTTGCTTTGGGCGCTGGAGATTTCCCGGCTGTGAATTTGCGGTTGCTCAGCCGGTGTGGCGCCGGAAGCCCTCACGGGGACACGGCCGATCGAAGCCCATAAAAAAACTAAGAGGAAGAATGCAAGACAAGATTTTCCAGTTTTCATAGCTTTCCCCTTCTTCATGCTACTGCATCAGCTCGGGCGGCAAGTGACTCGGTCTTGAGGGCTTTGAACGGGTTGCTATGCTTTTCTGGTGGGACTTGCGTTTCTCTTTGTTGAATGGATTAATAACCACCACAGGCACGAGCGAGGTTTTAGCAATTTTTTCAGCGACATCTCCGAAAATCGCCCGTTGAAGCGGGCGTCGGTCATGGGTTGCCACGACAACCATATCGATCTCCTCGGCCTCTACATATTTGAGTATTTGTTCAACCGGATCACCGTACATTACCGCACATTTAATCTTTGGATAATCTTCGAAATACTTCTCGGCAAACTCTTGCAGGTGCCGTGTCGCGAGTGCCGTCGCTTCCGGTTCTAGCAGGTCGAGCGACCGGTGAGGAACGAAGAAAGTATTGTATCCCTTGATGGACTCCATGACGAAGATAATATGCAACTCCGCGTTGAACCGCTCGCTAAGAGAACGCACCGAAGAAGCTATCCTATACGATGACCCCGCCAGATTGACGGGAAAAGCAATTCTTTGGACCTCCATTGAAAATTCCTCCCTCTGAAACGATATATATGGGACATGCAGCGAATCCGTTTATGGACCCAAATATAAAATAAGCATTTGAAACCACGAGAGAGAAAGCTACTTGGCCAATGATTAAAAAATTGTTCATCGCCGCCATCATTTTTGGAACTGCATTGTCGGGCCTATCGACAGGCATCGGATCTCTTTTTGCTGCCGAAAATGCTTCTATCGATGAAAACGACAGGGTGGTCCTCCATGGAAACATCAACCCCAATGCCAAGCCTGAGTACGATGTGGGGCCAACCGATCCTTCGCTCCCGATGAAACAAATGATTCTCGTTTTGAAAATTGCCCCCGAAAAGCAATCCGAACTCGATCGGCTTCTTGCGGAACAGGAGGACCCTTCTTCTGCAAATTTTCACCACTGGCTCACGCCGGAGGAATTCGGAAAAAGGTTTGGATTAAGTCCGGAAGAGATCGCCACCGTGAAGAACTGGCTTATCTCCCGGGGTTTTGCCATTGAGGAGACGGCGAAAGGAGGGACCTGGATAAACTTCTCGGGTACTGTGGCCGAAGTGGAACGCGCCTTTCATGTGAAAATGCACGATTACTTCGTAAAGGGTCATCTCTATCATGCAAACTCTACCGATCCGTCAATTCCGCGCGCTCTCGCAAATCTGGTGGCTGGGCCTCTTAAGCTGAATAATTTTCGTTACAAGGCTATGCAAACTCCGCGATCAAGAGGAGCACCTTCTGCGCCGCCTTCGGCTTCCGAGCCCGGTCATAGTGAACGGACCGACCCGGGCGAATAATGTAATGTGACTGTGCTCACTCCGTCGATTATCACGTCCCTCATCATCCATTTGCGGCCTGTTTGCGCCACAATGTAGTCGACCGGGATGTGTTCGTTGGTCCGAATTATTATGGTGCGTACTTTTATGTATTTGCCTTCGGGGACCTCACTGGGGTATTGGACCTTCTCTCTTTTGAGAAAATCCAAAACGCGTCTGGTGTAGGAGTCTACGAAGATCGCTGTGAAGAGCGGCAAGTATCGTTCCCGCTGTTTTACGGAAATTTTTGCCCAATGGTCCTTCAATGATTCACTCCGTATTCCACTCCTGCCCCGACCACCAGCGGCATGAATACGCTGTTTGCGAGATTGAAATCAAATCCTGCCGGTTTCATCATGTGCAAGGTTAAATATGGGCCTGCATTGAAGGTTTTTCAATCTGCACCGCTCCCGTGCTTATATCCCGCAAAGGTCCCTGGATAAAATCCTGAAGTGGCCTTCCCAGCCACGAGTTACGGGAAAAATCCGCAAAAGTTAGCATCTCCGAGGAAAATTAACTGAGGTTTACAGTCAAATTTCGTATCGGCAGAAGAGCAGGCGCAGGGCGGATGATTATTTTATTACGGCAGGTGGAGAATCGGGAAATGGCCGCATTTGAGATGAGCGCAGGCGAGAGAAACTTTCTGATTTTGTCGGCGTGCTTTCCGGATATGATGTATTTCCCTATCGAGTTTCTTCGACCACCTGTTGAATATCTTATCCAAACAGGAGGGTATCCGAATGGTCAACAACCTCTTAGCCAATCATGGAATAGTGATTTTCCCGGGCCTTCTCTTTCTTCTTATATTATGGGGCCTTATTTCTTCAAGGAAGAAGGCTCGAAAAGAAAGACCAGACCCCCCGGTTGTCTTTGCACCTATCCGTGGGATGTTTGTATGTTACCAATGCGACACTATTTTCAATACGCCTCGATGTCCTGAATGCAACGAAGAGGCTGTTGTACCTCTGATCCAACTTACAGGAAACATCATAGGAGACGAGAGGGTAGCAGCGGTCATCGGCAAACTGCAACGACGCAGCGACTGGAAATTACCGATCTTTCAGCCGCTTGAGGATGGACTGGCAATAGTGCCCAAAGCCGCATCCAGGAAAAAAGCTCCAAACGGCGGCGCTTCGGAAGTTCCACTGCCAATTGCAGTGCATGAATCGGAAAGAGGGCGCGAATTGTCATGATCGATCGACTCTTCTCGAGGAGAGCAGTGCTTGAGAAGAGTCAATTCAATTTACTTTCCTCTTTGCGAACTGAGAGGGTGCTTGATATTCGACATAACGAACGGAATTCCGTTGCGTACTGGAGACCTTTCTCTTTGACGAGCCGGAGGGGGAGGTGCTTCCTCTTCCATGCTTTTTCTCGATTTTTGAGACGGACGAGGACGATGCCCCGGCAGGCACCTTCAGGACATGGCCGGCCTCAAGGGTCTGGGACGGCTTCATACCGTTTAGACCGGCAAGAGCGGTTATGGAACATTTACGCTTTTCGGCAAGGGTGGACCATGTGTCCCCATATCTCACCCTGTAGAGAGCGAGCGCGGAGAATCGCGCCGCCGCTTTGCCGGCTTTGGCCACAGGTTTTTCCTCGCGCGGGGGATTCTTGGCAAGCGCTGTAAGGAGTTCATTCCCTGTTCCAACGGGCAGGGAAAGCTCATATTTGGGGCGCTTGGGCGGTGTGGTGGACTTGCACAGCTCGGGATTGAATTTTTGCAGCAGCTTTTGGCAAACTCCAATCTGTTTGCCGACCCAGGAGAGCTTCACGCCTCCGGGAACGTAAACGGTTTCGCGGGGTGGATCAAGGTGTTCAGAGCCCATGTGGAAACCATACCTGTCAGGGTCCCTTACGATTTTTACAGCAGCAAATACTTTTGGGACGTAGTCGCGTGTTTCGGCGGGCAGAAAGCCATTTTCCATCAGGTCCCAAAAAGTGTTGAGGCCGCTTTTTTCCAGTGCTCCATGAACGGCGTTTTCACCTGCATTATAGGCGGCAAGTGCTAAAGACCAGGACCCGAACCGGTCGTAGAGCAATGAAAGATAGTTGGCGGCAGCCTGGGCAGCTTTAATGGGATGGCGTCTCTCATCGACCCACTCGTCTTGCTCCAGCCCAAACCGGCACCCGGTGACAGAAACGATCTGCCACATACCCACCGCGTTGGCATGCGAACGAGCGGTAGGGCAAAAACCGCTCTCCACCAGGGCGACGTAGATAAGGTCTTTTGGCAGCCCTTTGCGTATGAAGATTTCGTGAGCAGCCGCCTGGTAGAAACGGGCACGATCGAGCCGGGTTTGAAAACTGCAGTGATATTTTTCGGAAAATAGCCTCACCCAGGTTTCGACAGCAGGATGGCCCGGGATGGGCAAAAACGATTTTGGGGATGGATCTTCGAGAAGTGTCTCTTCCGAATGCCGAAAGACCGATGCGGGATAAACAGGGCCGTTTGTCTGAGGATAAGAAGTTCCGCACACTGCAAGAAACGCGACAGTTCCTGCTACAATCGGTAGTCTCAACACAATCAGCACTTTAGTGACAATCCGCTTCAAAACCTTCTCCATCTGCCGATTCACTATTACCCTGCCTGGTCTTTGAATCGTTTGTGACCTCCTCGAATCCGGAAAGTGACCCTTATGGATAACACGGACGTCAAGCCCTCATTGTTACATTTGTGTGACATGCCGTTCGTCTCACCACTGTTTACTGTAGTTGCCTCTTTCCGCAGTCCGAAGTAAGTGATATAAGGGCGCGATTCATGGGGCTTCCGGGAAGATCCGGAAAATCATTAACGTTCTAGAAGCAAAACAGGAATTAGTTGTGTCTCGTAATCGGTGGCTCCCGACCATTCGGAGCAGATTGTACTGTCTCGTGCTTTGCATGTTTGTCGCAGCCCTTTTGCTTCAGGCTGGATTTCTGTATGAACGATTCCGAAGCAAGCAGGCAGACGAGTTTCGGGCCAATCTGGAGATGGCGGGGGCGGTAGCCGGCACCTTCAATATGTTCGTACAGAATGTTCTCCATCAGGAATTGGCCATCGGCATAAACCTCACCGGAGACAAGAGTTTCTCCGTCGAACAGATTAACCGGATACTCGAGACAAACAAGAGCGCCATGCCATCGATCCGCAACTTTGCATGGCTCACCCCTGAAGGCCGTATCGTCGCATCCAGCATGGAGAGCATAATTGGTGTGGACGAAAATCCGTTTATCTACGCTATCACGCAAGGAAACGATTGGGCCGTCAGCGATCTTTTGTTGTCGCACGTTACGGGTGAGCTGGTTTTCTCAATAAGCCGTGGAATGCGGGACTCTGATGGCAGGCTTCTCGGGATAGTAATGGCAGTGATAAGGGCTGATCAGTTGGGGAGTATACTGGGGCTCGATCTCACGCAAAGCGGCGCTATCTGTATCCTTGACGGCGGGGCTATGGTGGTCGATTGCTACCCGAAAAGAGAACTAAAATGGGAAGATCGCGATGTGTTGCATAAGCGTCCAGCCATAAGGCAGGCCCTGGAAGGCCAGGATGTGACGGGCATCTTTCAGGGCTTCTCTGACGGGCACGAGCGTATCGTGACCTGCACTCCCAGCCGCCTCACCAAATGGGTCGTATGTCTCAGTCGCTCTAAAAGTGAAGTGATGGCGCCCGTCAGATCGCAGGCTATCCAACTCTCATGCCTCTCGCTGATCCTTACGGCGGTTATTTTTATTGCTGCGTTTTTCATCTCGGACGGCATCGTCGACCCGATCAGGCGGCTTCGCGATTACGCCCGGGCCCTTGGACGGGGGGACCCGGCCGAACGTGTCGAATTCGAAGGCTCGGTGGAACTCGAGGACCTGGCTTCTTCTTTCAACAGAATGGCCGAGGAGGTTGGCAGTCGCGAAGAAGCCCTGCGAAAAAGTGAGGAGAAATACCGGGAGCTGGTTGAGAACGCAAACTGCATCATCGCACGGGTGAACCTGGACGGGACAATCATTTTTTTCAATGAATTCGCGCAGAAATTTTTCGGTTATTCGGAGGAGGAAATACTCGGACGCCATCTCATGGGCACGATTTTACCGGAAACGGATTCAGCAGGGCAGGACCTCAGGAAAATTAGGAATGAGGTTATGCGGAGTCCTGATCTGCACGCAAAGTTTGAAAATGAAAATGTGCTTAAGAATTCCGATCGGGTCTGGGTAATGTGGGCAATCAAAGCTCTGTTGGATGAAGACGGTAAAGTTTGTGGGATGCTGTGCATAGGTACCGACATCACCGCCCGAAAGAGGATCGAGGATAACCTGAGGAAGTCGGAACAGGAGAAAGCGGCGATCCTCGACAGCTTGAGAAGGGTGGCCGTCTATTATCTCGACCCCGATATGCGGGTTATCTGGACAAATGCGTCGAGCAAGCTGGTCTTCGGCCTGACACATGAGGAGCTGAAAGAGAAGAAATGTTATGAAGTTATCCACGGCCTCTCTGAAGCCTGCCCTGATTGCACGGCGATACAAGCTATACAGACTGGGGAAGCCCAGCAGGGTGAGATTTCAAGAAATGGGAAAACGTGGCTGGTCTCCTCTAACCCCGTCAAAGATTCCACGGGGAAAGTGACCAACGTGGTCCACGCGGCAATGAATATAACGGACAGAAAGAGGATGGAGGAGGCGCTGCGGACGGAGATCTCGGAGCGAAGGCAAGCTGAGAGAATGCAGCGTCTAGATGAGGCGCGCCTTGAGGCATTGTGGCAGTTGAGCCAGGTGAGTGAATCGTCGACGAATCAAATCGCGGAGTTCGCGCTGGAACAGACAGTGAAGCTCACTAAAAGCGAAGTCGGCTGGATCGGGTTTCTGGATAAAGCCGAAAAAGAACTGACTGTTCATGTCTGGCCGGAAACTGTTGAGCGGGTTGCCGCAGGTGGTCCCATACAATTACCGGTCGAAAGAGCTGATGCCGCCGCGGATGCGATCCTGGAAAAAAGAGTGGTAGTTATAAACGACTTCTCGATCTCCCATCCCGACACAAAATATTTTCTGGGAACCAGTCTCTCACTTTCCAGCATCATGATCGTCCCGATATTTGAAAATGAACGCGTAGTAGCCGTTGCCGGCGTGGGAAACAAAGCGGAGAGTTATGAATTCTCAGATGCCCGGCAGATCACTCTGCTGATTGACGGCATGTGGAAGATTATACAGCGCCAAAGGTCGGAAAAGAGTTTGCGGGAATCGAAGAGTCTGGCGGCAATGGGAAGGGCAATGGCCGCTGTCGCCCATGACATGAAAACACCTCTTATTGCGATTGGCGGCTTTGCACGCCTGGCCCAAAGGCGCATTGAAGGCGACAGTCCCATCCGGGACCAGTTGGAAATCGTTGTCAGGGAAACTCAACGGATGGAAAACATGGTAAAAGGTATGGTCGATTTTTCCCGCCCTTTGGAGTTGGAGTGTTCCTTCGGCGATGTGAGCCACCTCGTGTCTGAATGCTTCACGTTAGTTGCTCCCCTGGCGCAGGATAAAAAAGTGAGGCTTTCCACCCGGATCGATCCTGATACACATCCTGATGTTTGTCTGGACTTTATGAGGATGAAGCAGGCGCTCATAAATATTTTGAACAATGCCATACAAGCTTCACCGGAAGGTGAGGAAGTGATTGTCGAGTGCATTATGAAAGCCGGAAAACTGCTGATAAATGTTATCGACTGCGGCGACGGCATCCCCTTTGATAAAAGGCAGGAAATATTTTCTCCTTTCTATACCAGCAAAAAGGAAGGCGCCGGATTGGGTCTCCCTATCGTTAAGAAGATCATCGACGCCCACTTTGGCCGCATACAAATATACGACAATCCCGACAAGGGGATCACCTTTCAGGTGGAAATTCCGGCAGACTTATCCTCTCACGAATCCTTGCAGGGGTGCGACGCTGGAGCAGCAGGACTTTAGCCCTTCTGTCCACTGTTCACCGTTTATGATATGAAAATCGCCTCCAGCGAGAACAGCAGCGTGAATGGGAGAAAGGTAGGATGAACGCTTCTTTTATGCCGGCCCGCGACGTAATGGACGATTTGCCGGGCTTTCAGCTCCAGGGACTGCGATGGACCGTTTCACATGTGTTTTACAATTCGCTTTTTTACCGGAAGAAACTGGACGATGCCGGTGTAACACCCGAACAGATCGTGTCGCTCGATGACCTTCGCAGGCTCCCCTTTACGAGCGCTCAGGACCTGAGCGACGACTATCCCTTTCCACTACGGGCAGTTCCCTTCGAGAAGATCGTTCGCGTACACGCTTCTTCCGGAACGACCGGAAAACGGAAGGTACTATGCTATACTCGAAAGGATATCGATGACTGGGCGGCCATGTTCGCAAGATGTTACGAGATGGCTCAGCTATCGAGTTCCGACAGGGTGCAGATAGCAGTGGGATACGGGCTTTGGACGGCTGGGGCCGGTTTTCAGCTAGGGTGCGAGCGATTCGGGGCAATGGCCGTTCCGGTCGGTCCTGCCAATGCGGAAATGCACTGCCGGCTACTCGAGGATATGCAAAGCACTGTTTTTTGCTCAACGGCTTCAATGGCCCTGTTAATAGCGGAAGAAATCGAGGACAGAGGAATTCGCGAAAGGACATCCCTGAGGAAATTTGTCTTCGGGGCCGAGCGCCACAGCCACAGAATGAGACGGAGAATCCGGGAGGCTACAGGCGCCGAGCACCTGTTCGATATTCCAGGGCTGACCGAGCTATATGGTCCAGGCACCGGACTTGAATGCATGGCGCACCAGGGCATACACTACTGGGCCGATTACTACATCCTTGAGGTGCTGAATCCGGAAACGCTCTCGAACACCCGTGCTTCCGGGCGAAATCGGTGAGATGGTCGTCACAACGCTTAGAAAGGAAGGTTCGCCCCTGATCCGCTACCGTACTCGAGATCTTACAAGGGTTTTGCCCGAACCGTGCCCGTGCGGCAACCGTCTCCCAAGGCACGACCACATTTTGGGCAGGTCCGATGACATGTTCATTTTCCGCGCTGTTAACATCTACCCCGGACAGATCGACTATGTTTTGTCCCAGATACCCGGAGTTGGAAGCGAATACCAGGTCCATCTTTTCAGACGGCAAGACGGGCGCGACACTATGCTGGTAAAGGTGGAGGGTTTGTTGGGACAGGAAAGTCCGGATTCGGAAAAGGAGATGGTCGAACTAATAGCCACCGAAATTCGCAAGCACCTCCTGGTGCGTGCCCATGTGGAGATAGTTGAATACGGATCGTTGCCCAGGACGGATCGAAAGAGCAAACGCGTATTTGATCGCAGAACAGAGACTGATTGAGCTGGTAAGCGGTGCTTGGTAATAATGGATCATGCCCCAATCGGCAGGGAGTGTTTTTTGAGCAGACTGGAATAAGAATGCGGCGGATCGACGGCGCTCATATCCTGAAAATACTCGTAAGAATGCCAAACTGGATCGGAGACGCAGTTATGAGCACTCCAGCTTTGGGCGCGCTCAGGGCTGCATTCCCATCATCGGAAATCGTATTGGCGGCAAATCCCGTGGTTTGCGAACTTATGGCCGCGCATCCCTTCTGCGACCGCACAATCGTCTATGATAAAAAAGGTCGGCACAGAGGGATCGGTGGTCTTCGGAAGTACAGCGCTCTTATTGCCGGGGAGCGATTCGATCTGGCCATCCTTTTTCAAAACGCTATCGAAGCGGCGATCATAGCCAGGTTGGCAAGGATAAAAAGACGGGCCGGATATAGTGCTGACATGCGAGGAATGCTTCTCACAGACGCGGTTCGGGTATCCAAAGAGGTGCTGAAGCTGCATCAGACCCAATATTATCTGAACATGCTCAGTGAGTTGGGAATTCCTCCTGCCGGGCAGGAGCTTCGTCTCCATTGTTCTGAGGAGGAAAATGACTGGGCTCGCGGCGTGCTTGGCCCGGGGCGGTGGGCCGCAATAAATCCGGGGGCCGCGTACGGCGCCGCGAAAAGATGGTACCCGGAAAGATTTGCAGAGGTGGCGGACGCCCTTGCGTTCGAATTCGGATATAGATCGCTGCTTGTGGGAGGTCCCGGGGAGGCTGAGATCGGCTCTGAAATCGAGACCGCGATGCGTTCGAAATCACAGAACCTGGTCGGCAGGACTTCCGTGCGCCAGTTGATGGCGCTCCTTGCTTCGGTAGATCTGGTGATAACCAATGATTCCGGCCCGATGCACGTGGCCGCGGCGTTCGACCGGCCGGTAGTGGCGCTGTTCGGTCCGACGGACCATTGCGTCACCTCCCCGATATGCTCCAGGTTTTCATTGGTGCGCAAGGAAACCGAATGCGCTCCATGTCTTAAAAGACAATGTTCGACCGACCACCGGTGCATGGCAGGTATCACGGTAGATGATGTTTTGAACGCGGTGGAGACACTGTCCATACACGAAGAGATAACCGAGACGCAATGAGAGATTTTCGCATCCCGCCCTGCGGTCCGCGCAAAATTCTAATAATAAAGCCAAGTTCCTTTGGCGATGTCATTCATGGGCTGCCGGTACTTCATGCATTGAGCTTGCGTTTCCCTGAAGCCGAGATTGACTGGGTCGTGGCGAAAAGCTTTGCAGACATACTCGAGGGCCATCCGCTCATTCACAAGCTCTGGATTATCGACAAGGATACGTGGAGAAAGGTTCCGAATATGCCGCGCGCCTGTTTTGAAATTGCAAAGCTGCGGCGAGATCTTCGAAACGCCGGGTTTGATCTGGTGTTGGACCTTCAGGGGCTTTTCAGAAGTGCGATGATAGGCATTTTTACAGGAGTGGATGAACGAGTGGGCTTTGAAAGCGCCAGAGAAGGGGCGAAGTTTTCATACAAGTACAGGGTAAGGACTGACACTGAATTGCACGCAGTTGAAAAGAACCTTCAGTTTGCCAGATTCGTGGGCTGCGAGGCGGCCGATCCGGTATTCCCGCTTCCTCCCCTTGGCAAAGTACCCGAGGTCGTCAAGGATATGGGGAAATACGCGGTGATTGCGCCTTCTGCCGGTACCCTGGTGAAGAGATGGCCCATCGAGAACTTCGGACGCCTCGCATCTCTTCTGCCCATTCGTTCAATTATTGTCGGCGGCAGAGCGGACGCAGCTCTGGGAGCTGAAGTCGCGCGGCTGTCCGGTTCACGCGCCCTCTCCCTGGCCGGGAGGACCAGCCTGAAGGAGCTAGGGGCAATAATTGGTGACGCACAATTCCTGGTGTCCGCGGATTCGGGACCGATGCACCTTGCGGCGGCCCTGAACGTTCCTGCTTTTGTGATCTTCGGACCGACAAGTCCCATTCGAACCGGTCCCTACGGTAATATCCATACAGCCATACGGCTGGAGCTTCCGTGCTCGCCCTGTTTTACGAGAAAACCCTGCCCCGATTGGAAGTGCATCCGGGAAATAACGCCCGAAATGGTCCTTAGCGCTATATATCCTCATTGAATCGCAGTTTGAGCTTACTTGATCTACTGGATCATGCGAGCGGATAGCCCGTTCGTCCCGGTCAAAACAGTTCAAGCCTGGCAAATCTCGACATCGCCGGCTCCCCAGCAGGTCTCGCACTGTCGGTCTTCGAAGCAGTCGTAGCCGCTTCCAGCGCAGGCATGGCAGAATGCTCTGATGCATCGCGTTATCGTATCGAGATTCATTTTCGGCCCTCCTTTCTCTCCCATTAAACAGGGAATGTAATTACACTCTAACCGCTTCATAGCCGGGGTCAAGAGAATGTGCCTTTTTCACGAGCGAAAGGCAGGTCGAGGTGGGCCACGAAACTCTGTTCCGCGCCGGAAAACCCACTTGCCAAATGCGGACGCCGAACATAGTTTCTTCTCTATAAATGCCTCTGGACTAAGAACTATTATCGGATAGTCTGCCGGCAGCGTTTCACAGTAGGTGCTTTCCTATCAATGGATAGGGTTGGCAGACTGCCTGAAGTGAAGGGATCGAGGCAGGCACAGGAGAAAGTTAATGCAGACACAAAGTCAAAGGAGTGAAGCCAAAAGTCTTCACTATGGTTATAAACCGGCCGATTTCAAACCAATTAATTCCATTTCCGACGGGTTTCTCGAATTCCTGATTCCATTGCACAAAGAGTTCACCGCTCACCAGCAAGCTCTTATAGCCAAACGCGAGCGAATATTGGCAGAGGCGCATCGAGGTAATCTTCCGAACCACCTTCCGGATTCAGAGGCCACGACCGGAAAATGGAAAATTGAACTTCCGGCGTGGTGTCAAGACCAGAGAAATCAGATGACCGGTCCATCGGACGAGGCCGACCTCGTGGTGAAGATGCTCAATTCGGGAGCGCCGGGGGTCTTGTTGGACCTCGAGGATTCTATGGTAAACGAGTGGTCTCACCTGGAAGCCGGGGTCCGCCACATCCTTGATGCGCTCAGGGGCGATTTGACGTACTTCGATGAGAGGCGTCGAGTCAACGTAGGGATAGATTCCAGTGACACAGTGATATGGCTGCGGCCGCGCGGGCTTCATATGAGCCAGGCAGGTGCCCTTCCCGACCCGAGGGAAAAGGTTGCCGCGCCCTTGTTTGATATGGCTGCAATCATTTATGGAATCGATCCTGACGAATTGAAACATCCTTTGTCGTTCTATATACCTAAGACCGAGTCGGCAGAGGAGGGGCTGTGGTGGAGGGACGTTTTTCGCGCGCTTGCCAGGGCAAAGGGTATGCCGGAAGATTACATCAAGTGCATGGCGCTCGTTGAATCTCATACTCTGGCCTACCAAATGGAGGAATTTGCATTTATTCTCAGGGACCACATTTTGGGGCTTAATCTGGGCCGTTGGGATTATATGGCGAGCCTGATTCATTTTAATCTCTATGATCCGGGGTGGGTTTTGCCGGACCGCAATACTATTCCGCACAACGTTGCCTTTTTTCAAAGACTGCGCGACCGGATGGTTGACATTTGTCACAAACACGGGATGCTCGCCATTGGTGGTATGACTGCTCTTTATCCGAGCAGGACTGATTCGGACCTCAATGAGCGCGCCCTCAAAGTACTTGCCGAGGACAAGGAGAACGAGGCTCATTGCCTGATGGACGGGGCCTGGACAGGGCATCCCGACCAGAATGAAATAGCGGTGAATCAGTTTCCGTACCCCAACCAGCGATTCGCCAGAAAAAAGTCAGTCGAACGTTATCCTGACCTGAGGCCTTTGCCCGCCGGGGTGGGGAGGATCACCCTTGATGGTACGCGAGCGGCCGTGCGCACCGTCATCCGGTACCGCAACGGCGTCTTGAGCGGGAAGGGAGCGAGTCTGCTTGACGGATACATGGAAGATCTTGCCACAGACCGCATCTACCGCTTGATGATTGCCCAGAGAACCATCCACAGGGACATGGTTAAATTGACCGGCGCCGACGGCAATCCCGTCGCCCAGACGCCGGTACTTGTCACCAGGCTCTTCGATGAAGAACTTGAGCGGTTGCTGGGCGAACTGCCGCCGGGAACCGAAGCGGGTGAAATTGAAAAATACAGGCAGGCCCGGCGGATAAGCGAGGAGATGATAGTGCGCCACCGCTTCAATCCGGCATAGCGGATGGTTGCTGATGATGCAAAGAGGATTTATTATTGGATGCAGATATGTTGCGAGGAGGTAGATAGATGACTGATGATACCCAAGATCGAGAATTCATTCCGCAGTGGAGCGGGGTTGAACGTTGGAAGGGCATAGAACGTCCTTATACGCAAGAAGATGTGGGCAGACTGAGGGGATCGATCCGAATCGAATATACTTTGGCAAATCATGGCGCCCGCCGGCTTTGGGAACTACTCCATACAGAGCCTTTCACTGCCGCCCTTGGCGCTTTGACCGGCGGTCAGGCCGTACAACAGGTTCAGGCCGGTTTGAAAGCCATATACGTTAGCGGGTGGCAGGTTGCCGCAGATAACAACAGCATCGGTCACACATATCCCGATCAAAGCCTTTATCCCGCTGACAGCGTTCCAAACCTGGTGCGCAGAATTAATAATGCGCTGGGAAGGGCCGACCAGATCGATCATATGGAAGGCAGGAAAGGGCCGCACTGGTTTGCGCCCATCATTGCCGACGCAGAAGCGGGATTCGGCGGAATCTTGAATGCATTCGAGCTGATGAAGGCGATGATCGAAACCGGTGCTGCAGCGGTCCATTTCGAGGACCAGCTCGCATCGGCCAAGAAATGCGGCCATATGGGAGGGAAAGTAATAATACCTACCGCTGAAGCGATCAAAAAACTTGTGGCCGCAAGACTGGCCGCCGATATCTGCGGCGTTCCCACGATACTGATCGGACGAACGGACGCTAACTCTGCGACACTTTTGGCCAACGACATAGACGAAAGAGATCGTGTCTTCATAACGGGCAGAAGAACTGCCGAAGGCTTTTTTGCTGTCAGGAACGGGATCGAACCGGCTATTAGCCGCGGGTTAGCTTACGCGCCCTATGTGGACTTGCTCTGGTGCGAAACGTCCGAGCCGAACCTCGTGGAGGCAAGAAGGTTTGCCGAGGCAATCCATGCATCCTATCCGGGCAAGCTGTTGGCCTATAACCTTTCACCTTCGTTCAACTGGAGCGCGAAGCTCGACAAATCGGCAATAGCCGAGTTCCAAAACAAGCTCGCTTCTTGCGGGTACAAGTTCCAGTTCGTGACCCTGGCCGGTTTTCACTCGCTTAATCTGGGAATGTATGAGCTCGCCGATGACTTCAGCAGAAGGGGCATGATTGCCTATTCTGAATTTCAGGACAACGAGTTTGAAGTGCAGAAGCTCGGGTACAAGGCAGTGAAGCACCAGTCCTTCGTTGGAACAGGATACTTCGACGCTCTGGCCGAGATAATCATCGGTGAAGGGTTCTCCACGGGTGCTCTAAAAGACTCGACGGAGGAAAAACAGTTTAGGGCGACAATCTGAATAACGGAGCAGGAATCGAGTAGCGTGAAGCAGGGACAGGACAGTTCGCCTGCTTCTTGCTTCCCGTTCCTTGCTACTGAAGCTATCCTTGCGACCCTAGACGCAGACCGCCGTGGATGAAGAAGACGTCTCCGGCCAGGGATTCGTTGCGATACAGTTCTCCGATCAGTGAGGCCACTTCCTCCGGTTCGACCAGACGTCCTATGGGAATCTGTTCGACTATCTTACCCAAAGCGGCTTTGGGAATTCTTTTGACCATCGCGGTCCCCACATATCCGGGCGCAACCGCCACGCAACGGATTTTATCGGCCAGACCGCGACGGAAAAACTCCGCCGTTAAAACCTTCGGGAACACCGACATTGCAGCCTTTGAAGAAGAATAATTGATCTGGCCTGCCGTTCCCAGCGCTCCGGTAGAAGAGACCAGGCAGATGAGTCCTTTACAGTTGTTGTTTATCATGCGCTCGGCGCATTCCCGCACCGTCAGAAATACTCCGGTCACGTTTATATTCAACACCGATTGAAACTGGTCCAGGGTCATTTTCCTGGTTACTTTGCCTGTTACGGTGTCTGCGGTTACCATCAGCGCGTCTTTGATTATCCCGGCAAAAGGGGCCACAAGATTGATCCGGCCGAATTGCTGGATGGCATAATCGGCCACCCTTGCGCAATCATCCTCCTTGGTTACGTCGCACATGATGGTACGAACATCTCCCTCCATCTCCTTAAGCTGGGCTTCAGCAGAGGCCAGAAGAGGTTCTGCCACGTCGGCCACCAGGACCTTTCCGCCATTGCCTACCCAATATTTGGCAAGCGCCAGTCCGATGCCCCCACCGCCTCCGGTAATCACAGCAACTGAATTTGAAATTTCCAGCATGGCCCGTCAGTCTCCCAATGTCTGAATTTTCACTTGCCTTTTATATCCGGCCATTTGAACGTTGTCCTCCCCGTTTGGAACAAACTCTCAACAGGGCAAACCTTACCCCTCAGATTGCCGAAATCCTCGCGGCCTTCCACCTTAAATATTCAGAAAGAACCCTGCGGCCTTTTTCGAAGCGTGCTCTTTGCTATTTTTTTTCGAGATACTTTTCCAGGCTGGTGTAGCCGTTGTTTACAACGTCTTTCAAGGTTTCACAGCCCTTCTTGTTGCTGTCGATCCATTCACGAAACACTTTTTTGCCTTCATCGGGGACCCAGGAAGCCTGATTTAGAAAGACATTGAGCATGCTGTCGGTCTGCTCCCAAAACATAATCATATTGCTGATCATGCCTTCAACCCCGATCTTTTGCAGATTGATCATTTGCTTTGCCATTGATGTCGACTGCTCGTACATTATCCACCTCCGTTCAAATGATGTGTTAAAAACGATTTTCGGCCTATTGTTCCAACACGTAACTTCCGGGCGCTTTTTGCAGCGCAGGGAACTTGTCATTGCCTATAGCTGGAGGTTCGACTCGGGGGGCCGATTTTTCAGATAACCAGGCTACCCAATCCCCCCACCATGAACCCTGTTGCTCTTGCTGACCGGAAAGCCACTCTTCAGCGCTGAGCTTTTCTTTTACATCGCTGATCCAGTATTTTCGCCTGGACCGCGCCGACGGCGGATTTACAATCCCGGTGATGTGGCCTTCATCGGAAAGTGCAAATCTTTTTGGGCCCTTGATCAGGTTCAATGTCTTGAAGGTCTCTTTCCACGGGCATATGTGGTCTTGTTCGGTCCCCACCACGTAGAGTGGTTCTCTTATGCGTCCCAGGTCTATCGGACGATTGCCCAGCACCAGTTTATCCTGCTTGATCAGGTTGTTGTTCAGGTAAAACTCGCGCAAATAATAAGAACACATTGCCGCGGGCAACCGGGTCGAATCGCTGTTCCAGTATAGAAAATCCGATTTGGGGGGCACCTCTCCCTGCAGGTAGTTGTGAACATAGTAACGCCATACGAGATTATTGGAGCGCAGCATGCGGAAAGCGGCAGCCATATACTTCTTGTCGAGGTATCCTTCCTTTTCGACCACTTCCTCGATGATTTTGACGACCTCTTCGGTGACATATACTTCCAGTTCGCCGGGAGAAGAGTAATCGACCAGGGATGCAAACAGTGAAAAATCGCGGATCGGGATGACGGCATCTTTGGGACCTCTGTTCAAATAAGCCATCAGCGCCGTCAAAACGGTCCCCCCGATGCAATAGCCCACGGCATGAACCTGTTCGGTGCCGCAGATTTCCCTGGCGACTTCGACTGCTTTCAAGGCCCCCCGAAGCATATAATCTTCAAATGTTACATCGCGCATCTCCGGGGACGGGTTCTTCCAGCTCACCATGAACACCGTGAAACCCTTATTCAGCAAATGAGCCACCAGACTTTTTTCTTCAGTCATATCCAGGATGTAGTACTTGTTTATCCATGGCTGAATGAAGACCAAAGGGGTTGCGAAAGTGGTTTCGGTCCTTGGGGAGTACTGGATGAGTTCCATAAGTCTGTTTCGAAATACCACGAAGCCCTGGGTCGTGGCTATGTTATGCCCCGCTCTGAATGCGGCTGTATCGGCTATCTTTATCAGATTGTCGCCTCGTTGGACGTCTTCGAGCCAGTTCTCATAGCCGTTCAATATGCTCTCCCCTTTTGTCCGCAAAAACTTCTGTACGGCCGACGGATTGGTCCAGAAGAAATTTGCGGGAGAGATCGCATTGATGAACTGATTGACCCAGAATATCGATCGTTGCCTATCTTTATCCTCGATGTCGGGCGCTTTGCTCATATAGTCCCTGAGCCAGCCTGCGTAAGCGCTGTAAATCTTGTTGGCCGCCCTGGAGCAGTCCTTGACCGCATTCATCAGGGCTGCGTCAGGACTTTCCGATTTTCCTTTTGGCGCCCGGCTCTCGGACAAAGCCGAAGTGAGGTGCTCGGCAGCGGCGGCCTGGATGCTCGTGGTCAACTTTGAGGTAATATTGAACAAGTCTGCCCCATTATACATCCAGGACTGGTGGATCTTGAAAAAAGTACTCGCAATTCCGAATGGGTCTGGGGGCACGCTCGATGAATTCATCAGTCTGCCCTTCTGATAAAAGAAATTACTTCGCCTATGGTCATGCCGCCTTCCAGCAGATCGTCGGGAATGCTCACCCCGAAGGTCTCTTCCAGGAATACTTTGAAATTTACTGACGTCATCGAATCCCATTCCGGAATGTCGTTGAGCAAAGTGCCCGCTTCGATCGGGAAACCCAACGCCGCGGGGAAAAGTTCCGGAATGCCTTCTTTGATAGCTGAAAGTACTTCAAACATGGCTTGCCTCCTTCATTTAAAATTTGATAGCCAGGCAGAGGACCCTAAATGCGAATGAGATTTGCTCCCCAGGACAAGCCACCTCCGAAGGCGGAGGTGACCACAAGATCTCCTTCGCGGATCATATTGCCTGAAATGGCCTCATCCAGCGCCACCAGAACTGAAGCGCTGGCAGTGTTTCCATACCTGTCGAGATTGATAAGAAACTTTTCCTTAAACACGCCCAACCGGGAAGCTATCTCTTGTATAATGTTGGTATTGGCCTGGTGGCTGATGAACCAGTCGACATCATGCAACGCCACGCCGGCTTCCCCGATTAGCTGAAGAATGATCTCAGTCCCCTTGGTGGTGGCGAACTCAAATACTGCGGTCCCGTTCATCTTGAAGTGGGCCATGCGGGGGTTGGTCATTCTTTCGAAGGGCAGCATGGTGCCGCCCGCAGGAACACAAATAGCGCTGTTGCTGCTCCCGTCGGTCTTGAGGCAGGAATGATGTACCCCCCGGTTCGAGTTGCCGGCGCGAAAAAGAATTGCCCCCGCGCCGTCTCCGAACAGAGGGAAAGTGCTGAAATCACGTTTGTAAAGTATTTTTGAGTACATCTCGGATGCGACGAACAGAATGTTTTCGAATCTGCCTGATTTTATCAGGGAATCCGCCATACAAATGCCAAAGGTGCTGCCGGAGCAAACCGAATTGATGTCTAGGGCAAAAGCGTTGATGGCCCCCAATTCATGTTGAACCCGCGTGGCGGTCGCCGGTTGCATTCGGTCCGGAGATGATGTTGACAGCAGTATCCCCTGGACCTTTGCGGCCGGGAAATCGACTTTTTGCAGACAACTACGGGCCGCCCTTATAGCCAAATCCGAGGTGCATTCCTCTTCAGGGGCAATTCTTCGGCATAAAATCCCGGTTTTTTCAGCTATCAGTTTTATGGAAGAAGGTGGGAAATGAGTCAGGTCCTCATTGGTAACCGCCGATTCAGGCAGGTAGCTTCCCGTAGAAAAAATGACAGCGTTTCTTGTTTCCACTAGTCACGCGCTTCCATGAAAATCAAACGAACCCCGGTGTTGATCACTCTATGGTTAAGGGAAAAGGACCGAACAAACGTCAAGAAAATCGCGTTTCTGGTTGATGCCTGATAGCAATATCAGATGGTGCAATTCTATTTACGGGGAGAAAATCTTCAATAGGGGAAACACTGTATTTGGTAGATAGAAAACCCTTATTCCTCAAGTTGCTGCTGCATATCTGTCGCCAAAACCGCCCTTCAAACAGTGCTCATAATCGATTCTTTCCCGCGCGGTGTTCCCGAGGACGGTAATTCACTGCCCGGCATTGCTTTGTTTTCTCGTTTCCGGTCCAGGTAAATTCTAAGGTTTTCGGGTAGCCCGCGTTTCTTGGCTGACCTGCTGCGCAGCTTTGTCAGTATCTTTGCGGAAAGGGGCTGCTTTAGGGGGAATCCCCACTTCTTCTTATATTCCCTGGGGGTGAGATGATGAATGCGAAGATGGTTTGCAGTTAGCTGTCTGAGCTCGGCCCTGCACTCCATACAGGTAACTTTGTCTTCCTGAATCGAAGAGAGCGCATCCGTTGCAGCCTGGCCTACTGCCGCATGAAACACCTGCTCGCCCCGTAAAATGGATTCACCCTGCTCCTCGGCGAGCCTCATTTTGTTAAGTGTGTTAAAGACTCTGACCAGGGCCAGCTCGATATCTTCGGCTGTCATTTTGCTTACGGAAACCTGGGCTCGAACGATCTCGACCACCAATTCGAGTAACTTCTTCTCCATTGGGCTTTCCTTTGAAGGAGAGGCAAATACGCGGCCTAGTCGACAAAAAGTTACTTTCAAATATGCTTATCGGACTTCCATTTGTAAAGAGAACCGAGCCATAATTCATAAAATGAGGGTTGCGGGTTGTGAGTTGCGGGTTCGGAGATGTTTTGTCTGTTCGATGCTCACCGTATTTGCGATCTCCCTTTTTCAGTAATAACACCCATAAAGATTATAGAAATAATCGCGGAAAATCCGGCCTTGGGAGTGAGCTCCAACTCTGCCATCTTCTTCGGGTTCATAATTTTTTCCAAAGCGGCCAGGATAATCTCGGTTATGAGCTCAACTGGAACATCCTTGCGGATGATGCCGGCCTTGCGCCCTTCGATCATGAGCCTGCCCAAATAACGCTGCACCAACTCTTTGCGCCTGCCGTCGACATGGCTGAACATTTCGGGGTGGCGCCTGATGTCCCGCAAAAAAGGCGGCTGAATTTCTTCTGTTTGCTGCTGAAAATAGGCAATCAACCTTTGTGCAGCGCCGGCAAAGTCGGATGAAGATTCCAATGTAATTCGTTTCAATTCCCTGTCGATCTTGCGGAATTTATCATCTATAGTTGCCTCGATAAGTGCCGTCTTACTCGGGAAATGTTCATAGAGTGTTTTCTTGCTCATTCCGAGTTCATGCGCCAGATCGTCCATGGTCACCCCGCGGAAACCGTTTGCAAAAAAAATCCGGCGCGCCGCTGCCACGATCCGCTGGTAAGCGGAATCGCCTCCGCCCAATTCTTTTGTTTTCATATGATCACTATGCATATGCGATCCGCAATGTTGATTGTGCATTACAACTGGAAACTGAAGTAGTTTATTTAGTTTTCACCGAACATACAATCAAAAAACAAAAGGCAGAATCTTCAGAAAGATTTCTGCCTTCAGCGCATCAATTGCTGCCGCTCTCTGCATTTGGCAATAAACAATGCAGAAAGCGGCTTACGAGATGCCGAGTATTGCCTCAGGGTGTCATAACGCCGTTGACAGCCTGAGGCCCAAGATTTTCCTACGCGGCAACCCTCAAAGAATTGCAGTAGAAATTATTCCTCAATCCCTGCCTCAATTCTTCCCTGAGATCGGGATGAGCGATATTGATCAGTTCCTCGGCGCGCTGTCTCCTGGATTTGTATCTAATGTCCGCAATGCCATACTCTGTCACGACGTAGTGCGCATATGTCCTGGGAACGGTAATGGGAGACCCCGGAGGCAACTCCGGCACAATGGATGAGACCAGGTTGCCGTTTTTGTCAACCCTTGAAGAGGTCATGACTGTTATGGCGCGGCCGCCCTTGGAATGGAACGCGCCGAATTGAAAATCCAACTGACCGCCGGCGCCGCTGACCATCCGATGGCCGATACCCTCCGAGCATATCTGGCCGCTCAAATCAACCATCAAGGCCATGTTGATCGCGACCATATTTGGGAATTGCGCGATAAAAACAGGGTTGTTGGTGTGTGCTGCCGGATACATCTGGCAAGTGGGATTCTCGCGGACAAATTCATACATGCCGCTGTCTCCCGCGCAGAAAGTCGCCAGGGTGACCCCCTTGTGAAAAGGTTTTACTTCATTGTTCACGATACCTTTTTCCACCAGTTGAGGCAAACCGATTGGAAACATCTCCGTGTGGATGCCGATGTCGTGTTTGCCGTCCATTCGCGCCACCACCGCCTCCGGAATAGATCCAATGCCCATCTGGATGGTGTCGCCGTCTTTTATCAGTTCCATAACGTATTCGCCGATTTTCCTGTCTCTTTCGCCGGGAACGGGACGCGCCAGTTCGGGAATAGGCTGCGAGTTCTCAAAAAAGGCATCGAATTCGGAGACATGCAGCCAATTATCTCCGAATACTACCGGCATCTGGTCATTGATCTCTCCAATGGTAAGGCGCTGTTTTCCCGAAGTCCGGCCTTCCCGGATCGCCTGCATGGAATAAAAGTTGCTCAACCCGAGATTTACATAACCGCTCTCATTTGGAGGCGTAACCTGGCAGATAAAGACGTCCGACCACCTGCCGTAGCGGTCCCCGAGATCATAGCTGCTCATGACATAAAAATCGGGCAGACGGGTTTCGATCAATTTTCGCGAGAAAGGCATCCCGAAACTCGGGCCATAGCAGATGTGACCCTGGAGCTTCATCATGAGATCGACGTCATACAGCCTGGACGGCCGGACCGCCACAGAATCGGAGATGATGACGTCGTATAGATCTTCCCATCGGTCGAGAAGAGCATGATAGAAATCCGGCGAGCAGGCGCCCATTCCGAGTCCGACTCCGACAAAGTCGCCGGATTTGATCATGCCGGCGGCCGTTTCCAGGGAAACGAGTTTTTTCTTATATTCTTCTTTCCAATCCATTGAAACCTCCTGATATGACTTGCATAATTCCGCCACACGAATTTGAACGTTATCCCGCGATCAATTGAGTTGCACTAATAGTGGAGCAAATGGAGTGCCTCGGCGGAGCAACCTGGTAAGATACATGAAAAAGCGTTTATATTCAGGAGGTTGTGGTTTTAACGAGGTAATGTTTATGGTTTTGGCCGGCTTGGCGGACCGTTTAAAGTGTTAAAACACGTTTAAACATATTAAACATTTCACAAGGGGCAAAGCTGCCTCGAAAAGTTTATCGCGGGCATGGCCCGCTCCTGCCAAAATGTCGCGTCTTTTCGTGGTTTCAGGGTGTCCCGAAGGGACGTGCAAAACGGTTACGAAAAGTTCTCACGCGGAAACTCGGAGGAAGAGCATCCGAAACGTACTCGCACAAGGCCCGCTCCTAAATGTCTCGTGCTTTTCATGGCTTGCAGGTGCCCCTTAGACGGCAGGCTCAGGCTCTTAAAACTTTCCGAATGTTCTCTCAGGGGGCCGTCTTTCACTCACATATGAATGTGGAATCGTCCCCTCGTTCCACTCCTTTGAAACGTAGAGTCCACAGTAACAGCTTCCGTATTCCGCAACATCTGGCTCCCTGTACAGGCACGGACAGATAATATCGCGGTCCCAGTCGCGATCGTTGGCGGCAAGCCTGCACGGGCAGCACATATAACCGTAGCGCTCCCTGTTTTCCAGCAGCCCTTGAAGCAAATGGAAAACTCTGTGCTCGTCCTTGTTGAAAAAGTAACCTTTTGCTTCCTGAGTCTTTTTAAGAAATTCGTGGAGCTGTTCGACATTCATTCCAGATTCAGCGCCTCCTTTATCTCTTCTTTTTTGAATCCAATGATCACCTTGGAACCGATCATAAGCATCGGGAAGGCACACCCCGGGTTGTCTTTCTTTATCTCATCGATCAGTTGGCGCCTTTCCTCGCCCTCCAGCGTATCGACGTGCACGCAATCGTATTCGACACCACATTTATCGAGATAGTCTTTCGTATCTCTGCAGTGAATGCAAGTGGTGAGAGCGTAAAGCTTTACCTCATTCATCCTTTCCCTCCAATCGACAGCAGTGAAGTGAAAAGCTCGGCAGGCGTCTCCGGTTTTATTCCCAGCCGGGTAAGGGCAAAGTCGTAGCGAACCGGGTCGTCGGGACGGATCGAGCTGAAAGCGCCGGTAATTTCCACAGCGCAACGAATATCAGCCTGTTTTCGTGATGTCAATCCCATGGAGGCGGCGATCCTGTACATGTGAGTGTCCAGCGGCACTATCAGGTGAGAAGCGGGAACTCCTTGCCATATTCCAGGGTCCACATTATCCCGTCTCACCATCCATCGTAAAAAAAGATTCAGTCTCTTACAAGCGCTACCCCCATCAGGTGAAGGTAAAAACGTAGGTATCGTTCGTCCACCAGCTTGCTCAAGTTTTTTCACCAGTGAGGCAAGGGCCGGTAGAATATTTGGGTCCTTTTCGCTGAATCCGGCCAGGAAGCAGGCCTCCAAAGACCCATATTCTCGGGTGAGTATTTTAAGAGCTATCAGCAAGTCGCATAGAATCTCACCCGTGGTGAAGCGATGTTTGAAGGACCGGAACGCTTTTCGGATGACAGCGGACCGATTTTCAAACAGAAATGCGGACGGGCTTGGACCCATGACGTCAAGGACCGAGCGTACGCTCTTGAGGATCTGGCCCACACGGCCGTATGCAAGCGCCGAAGCTATGAATGCGCTCAGTTCCCTGTCAGGTTTGGCGGCATAAAGATAGACAAATTCCAAAGGATCGGGATGGATATGCTCGAACCTGTTGTAATGACTGTAGATTTCTTCGAGGGTAGACCCAGAAATTCCGCAACCGATAAGGTCGGGGCAAGTTCCAGTACTCGAACTCGGGATTGCGCATGGACTAAAGGATTTCAAACAAAGGCTCCGAGGAGTTTTTAGTTTTCAGTTATTAGCTTTTAGCCGCTCGGTGTAATACCTTAGTTCGCAATGCACTAATTAATTAACCCAAAAATGTCTGAGTTGTAAGTACTTAGTTTGAAGTTCACAGGGTGCTGAAGCGCCGCAAGTCGTCCGCCGCCGGGGAGCAGGTAAAAAAGCTTGCAAGAAAAGATATGCAGGCAACCAACGTGAAAACGGACCTCCTCACCATAAGCTCTCCCACGTTCCCGGTTTTGGAGTTGGAAATCTTTTACATACTACCTGAGATCGGCACGTAATAACAGCGGATGCCTGTAAGATCGGGAAGAATAGCCCTGATCGGCCGCCAGGGTAATACCTGCAACAACTTTTTACCTTGACTCTATAAAGTAGTGCATGCTAATCGAGCTAGCGTATGTCTACGACTTACGAACAATAACAGCAGGTCGCACCCATAAAAGTAGATCAGCGATTGGGCGCCTCACTTTTCAAAGTTGCAGCGGGGCTTGTGACATGTCCGATGATTTAATGTGAAAATTCGCCGGATTCGCAAGCAATTAATTCAAGTCGATAAATGTGTCCGGATTCATCAAGCCAATCCAAGTTATGGAGGTCCTAGATTATGTTCGATATGTCGAATTTCTCTTTAAAAGACAAGGTGGCTCTCGTAACCGGTGGGAGTCGCGGTATCGGTCAAGGCATCGCGTTTGGTTTTGCCAAAGCCGGCGCCAACGTTATCGTCACCAGTCGCAAGGTCCAGGACCTTGAATCCACCGCCGCAGAAATCAGGGCTTTCGGTGGTGAAGTTCTTGTGCTTCCTGCGCATCTCGGCAAGATGGAAGAAATCCAAAAAGTCGTTTCTACAGTCATGGAACGATACGGCCGGCTTGACATCCTGGTCAACAATGCCGGCGCCAGCCCTGCGATGGGATCGGTTCTCGAGTCGGATGAACGCCTTTGGGACACCATCATGAACCTGAACTTAAAGGGACTTTACTTTTTGAGCCAGGCAGCGGCCAAAGTGATGAAAAATCAGGGTGGCGGGAAAATCATCAATATCGCATCTATCGACGGTTTCAAGCCGGAGCCCTTCGTCAGTGTATATTCCATCTCCAAAGCGGGTGTGCGAATGATTACCAAGGCCTTCGCGGCTGAGTTGGCGCCGTTCAACATCCAGGTGAACGCCATCGCGCCCGGCCCTATAAGCACCAAGATGATGAATTCTCACTGGTTTCATCTTAGCACAGTGGAGGCCAGGAAGGCGCAGGAAGAACTGGAAAAGCGGGTGCCAATGCGCCGTATGGGCTATCCCGATGATATTGCCGGCGCTGCGATCTACCTGGCCTCGGACGCCTCCGCTTATACAACCGGTGCGGAGATTGTGATAGACGGCGGCGTTCTTTTAGGATCAAATCCCCTCAGCGGATCGGAGTAGGAACGCAGGCAAAACATTGATGCTTTTAATCAGGAAACGCCGGCTTGCCGCCGGCGTTTCCTGATGTCTATCCGACTATGCCTCTTTTATATCTGCTGGTTCTGCCAACGGAACGTCTTTCCTCAATGATTCTCTAAGCTCGGCGCGCCGGGTGGAGTTGCCGGAGGACGTGGCGCTCACTTTTGCTATGCCTTCGATCACCCTCTTTGGATTTTTCACTTGAAAAGTTTATATCATGTGATCTAACAAAACCCGTTTGCAATAGGGTGAAGCAAAACTTGGCCCGCCCTGATTCTTGTGAGCGTCTCTGAATTGTGACACAATCTTGGAACCAATCTCTAACTCAGGACCTTAACGTTGTTCAGGGGTTTTATGCGGCGGCTTTTTCTTCTTTCACTGGCGGCTATCTTTTTGATGCCTTTCGGGATGCGCACAGTGTGCTCTCAGCAGCCAAAGACAGACAGCCAGGCAGAGGGGCCGGCTCAGCCTGGTGTGCAGATAAATGACCCATGCGCCGAATGCCACATGCGAATCACCCCCGGCATTGTAGTGGATTGGCAGTTGAGCAAGCACAGCGCCAATGATGTAGGCTGTGAGGCTTGTCACGGCAACCGGCATAATTCCATGACCGATCCGGCTAATGCAGAGTTTGCCGGTCCGGAGGTCTGCGCAAAGTGCCATGGTCCGCAGGTGGAGCAATTCGGGAAAGGAAAGCATGCCCTAGCCTGGGGCGCAATGAAAGCCATGCCCACGCTCCACTGGCAGCCAATGGCCCAGGTAGAGGGATTGAAAGGTTGTGGGGCCTGCCATCGCGTTGGTCTCAAGACAGAAGGTGAAGTAAAGGATCTCGTCGAGAAGGGATCGGGCTTTGGGGTGAGTTCGTGTGATGTCTGTCATACCAGGCATGTTTTCTCTGTCGATGAAGCGAGGTCTCCTCAGGCGTGCAGGACCTGCCACATGGGATTGGACCATCCTCAATGGGAGATGTACTCATCAGCGAAACATGGCGTGAGATTTTTGCTCAAACAGAGCAGAATGCTCCCGGAAGATGCGGCGGCTCCCACCTGCCAGAGTTGCCATTTCTCTGATGGAAATCATGCCAACCGGACTGCCTGGGGATATCTGGCCCTACGCCTGCCATACCCTGAGGACGACCAATGGGCAAAAGACCGGAAGGCTATACTTCAGGCCCTGGGAATTTTGGACCCCTCCGGAAACCCCACTCCAAGGCTGGCTGCCGCCGAGACCTACAAGTTCTTCACTCTCACGGACGACGATTGGAAGGCAGAGCGTGAAAAGGAACTCAAGTCCTGCAATGACTGTCATTCCGTCAATTTCGCCAGGAGTGAACTGGAGAAGGGCGATCGGATGATCAGGGAGGCGGATGCGGTGATGGCCGAGGGGATACGCACCGTAGCCGCGCTTTATGAGGAAGGTCTGTTGAAAAAGCCTGAATACTACTCTTACGCATTTCCTGACCTTCTTGCATTGCATAACGCGCCGACAGTCATAGAACAAAAGCTCTTTTCGATGTTTTTCGAATACAGGATGAGAACATTCCAGGGGGCATTTCACTGCAGTCCGGATTATTCCTTCTGGTATGGATGGGCCCCCATGCAGACAAGCCTCTCCGAAATCAGGGAGCGGGCTGCCGAGATGAGAGCGACGGCTGGAAAAGCCGCGCCGCAGGCCGGCGAGGACAAAGGCAAATAAATTAGAGCCAACTGGAAAATGAAAACCTTTTCGGGTTTAAAAGCAGATCTTCGCAAAGCGATAGACAGACGACTGCATGGTTTATGGTACCCCGGCGAACTCCCGGTTACACCGGGCAGCAATGGGACAGCCTTTACGGAAGCCCCCCCTGCTTTCCTCAGGGCTGCTTCGATGTTGTATGAAAAAGGATTGCAAAAAGATCAGGCAAAGCTGCGAAAAAAACGGGTTAAACTGCCGGTCCCGGTGATAAGCATCGGCAATCTTTCCTTAGGAGGGACCGGGAAGACGCCGCTTACAATCTGGATGTGCGAGTTTCTGCTCAAAACAGGGCTTCGCCCGGCCGTTTTGATCAGAGGATATGGAAGGCGTGGAAGGAGTCTAGGGCGTCTGCCATTTAGCGGCGACACCGGTGAGCTTTCAGATATTTTCGGCGATGAACCCGTAATGATATCAACATACCTCCCGGATGCCCCCGTGTGGGTGGGGAGTGACCGGGCGGCCTCCGGCAGGGCGGCCCTGGCCGAATGCGGGGTGGATGTTCTTGTGCTCGATGACGGCTTTCAGCACCTGGCCCTGGAACGTGACCTGGATGTCGTTCTGCTCGACTGCCGCAGCCCTTTTGGAAACGGATTTGTCCTGCCTGCCGGCCCGCTCCGCGAACCGCCTTCGAACCTCAAAAGAGCTGATGCTTTCGTGATTACCCATGCGGACCGGGATATGGAATGGGAACGCCTGAAATGTAAGCTCGAAAGTCTTTTTCCAGGAGTGCCGGTTTTTGCCTGTCGGCACAAGGTCAAGGGAGTTACCCTGAAAACGGGCGGGCGTATATTTGACCTGGAAGCGTTTCTGGATCGAAGGGCTCTTGTTTTCGCCGGAATTGCCAATCCCGAGGGGTTTTTTACGGACCTTCGAGGCGCAGGGATGAAGATTTGCAAAACATTTGGATTCCCGGACCATCACAGGTATGAGCCGACGGATTTTTCGATGATTTTCCGCGCCGCCTCCGAACACGACGCCGAGGTGATTATCACAACGGCAAAGGATTTCGCTCGAATACCGATTCCCTACAAGGATGCATTCGCCGTCGCCGAAATCGGGATCGATTTCGGCGACGACCGGGGAGGTTTCTGCGGCCTGACAAAGCGCAAGATTGACGAAACAGCCGGTACCAAGATGCGGTTGAGTTTGTGATCGTCAAGGCGCCGCGAGCAATCGGCGTTGCCGGCATCAAATGTCCGGCGCTTGATTTCCGTAGAACTATTTCTTCTCTACCGGATACTTGCTCTCATACCATTCGTTCCAGCCGCCTTTGAGCACCTTCACTTTTTTGAAACCCGCGTCTGCAAGCTGGCGCCCCACACGGGCGCTGGTAGCTTCGTTCGGTCAGGCGCAGTATAAAACGATCGTCTTATCTTTCGGGTACTCGGACATCCACTGAGCGACCGCGGCAGGCGACTCCCGGCGGGCGCCCTTTATTTTCCACTGCGAGGAATCCCAGTCGTGGGGGGTCCTTACGTCAATTACGGTTACATTCGGCTTCGTGAGTTCTTCTCTAAGTTGGTCCTTGCTGACCAGGGTAAATCCATCAGATGCGGCGAAAGATGCCGTAAACATCACAATGAAGCATACCGGAACCCATAAAATGATTTTGGGGCGGGTCATTCCGATCTCCTTCCGAAATCTTTTGGTCCATCTGTAACCTACAAATAGATGGTGACCGATATAATTGGAAAATAGTAATCGGTTCAAAATAGTCAAAGAGCGGGGAGCATGGAGCAGCCCTCCTCCCCGGTGTCTACCTCTTGCATTTTTGACGAGTAGGAGGAAGGAAAGCCTTTCAATAACGAGGAGGATGTTTATTTAAGTGCGGGGAGCGGGAATGAAACCGAAGAGAGGATTCCGAATGCTTTTCTTCCTGCTCTTTGCTCCCCGCTGCGGCCTTCAAAGGGAAACTTCGTTGATTGAAATCGACGGCGGAGAAAAATCGGGAAGCGGCACCCTTGTTCGGGTTGCTGCTGCGCTCTGTACGCTTACAAACCAGCCGATGCATTTGGTCCGGATAAGGGAAAAGCGTGAAAAAGCGGGGCTTCGGCCGCAGCACCTGGTTGCCCTCAAGGCCTGCGCTCAGCTTTCATGCGGGCGGTTGGAAGGGGCTGAAGTCGGCGCGAGGGAAATCTTTTACTACCCGGGTGGAAGCATAAAATCGGGAGTTTTTCACTGGGACATAGGAACAGCCGGTTCGGCGACCATGATGGCTTTTACCCTGGTCCCCCTCGCGCTTTTCGGGCGCGCGGGAACTCGTTTTACGATCAGGGGCGGACTGTTCCAGGATAATGCGCCGACGGCGTTTCATATGGAAAGAATTCTAATGCCTCTTCTAAGGCAGATGGGCGCCGAGATGAATATGAAAATAATCCGTCCCGGGTATGTGCCGAAGGGAAAGGGTGAACTGGAGATATCAGTCGTCCCCAAAGTGGCCCCTCTGCGAGCATTTGAAAAGACCCAAACCGGAGATATAAGCAGAATCGACGGCATATCGCTTGCCTCCCATTTGGCCGCCCAATCCGTTGCGCGCCGAATGGCCGACAGGAGCCGCCAACTTTTGAGGCACAAAGGTTTTGATGCCAGAATCGAAATTATCGAGGACGCCTCTGCGGTGCAAAGTGGCGCCGCCCTTTTGCTCAGGGCAGAAATTGAGGGCAGGGGCCTGCTTGGTTTCGACAGGGCCGGAAAGCGCGGCCGCAGTTCGGAGTCAATCGCGGAGAGCGCGGTAGAAGGTCTTCTAACGGATGCTGCGACCGGGGCAACTGTTGACAGATTTACGGCCGACCAACTGATTTTATTCGCGGGCCTTGCCCATGGGAAAAGCCGTTATATCGCTCCACGTATCACTGATCATGTGGAATCCAATCTGTGGCTGATTGAAAAAATCTTGGGGAGCAGAACGGAGGTTAAAGAGAACCTGATTTACATTGACGGGATAGGGTTTTTCAGAAAATAATCGCTTAGTGAGTAAGTAAATAATGAATAGTGAATGGTGATGGTATAAAGGTGCATGCTTTTTTCCATTCACAAGTCACTATTCACCAGTCACCGATTGGTGGGATGGAGTCTCGACGACAGGAGAATGGCGATGTTGCCCCATGTGAAGATCCGGGGAATCTACAGTACGGCGCTTACGAAACTCGCGATCGATTCCAGGTTTCAAATCGCCGATCCTTCCGAAAAAATCAGGCAACGATTTCATAAGGAATTACCCGCAGACGGCAAGTATGAAATCCTGATAAAGGACAGGGAAGACCTTCAAGGTGTTGAGATCAGCGGTGAAGCCGACCATGTCTGTGAATTGATCATTCATATGCAGGAATCCCTTGTGGATGCGATCATCGTTAGTTTTCTGCCTACCGATGACAACGAGCCGCTGGTCAGTGCGAATCTGGAGCTTCCGGGAGGGGCCAAGGAAAAACTCGACCGCATCAGGTCTGTCGTAGTCCCCACGCTCAAGAATCACCACAGGCTGAAGATAGTAAGTCCGGACCTGCTGGAGGCAGCGGAAGCCGAGTTCGCGGGGCGCCCCGAACACAGGGTTGAACTGGAAAAGAGGCTTTTCAGGGAGGCAATCTTGGACCCTTTGATCAAAGGAGGCCAGGTTAAGCTCGAACACATAAGGCCATCGGGCAAGGCGATGCGTCCGAGGCTCGGGGTCCTTCAATCAGTGAGCGAAAACAGGATTGTCTTCAAACGTGAATTCTCCAAGGGCCGCTACGACGGCCTGAATCTGCCCATACGCAAGGGCGACTTCTGTCTGACTGAAATCAAAGAAGGCGAATGGTACGTAAGACACAGCTATTTCTCGAAAGAACGTCTTCACATAGGCGAATACTTCAATATAAATACCCCCACAGAGATTTACCCCTATGGGGCAAGGTATGTTGATCTCGAAGTGGACGTGATCCAAAGGGTGGGTGAGAGTGCTTTCGCGATCGATCAGGACAAGTTCGAAGTGTTAATCCGGAAAGGCTGCGTCGGAAGGGACCTGCACAACAAAGTGCTTCTGGTCTCGGAACAATTGCTGCGGGGCCTCAACCGCGAAAGGGCAAAGGACTCACCGGAGCGCTGATGAAAATCAAAATTGCCTGGGCCATTCAATCTTTCTTTCTGTGTTTCCTCTTCAATCTGGCTTTTGCAGCAGTTCTGTTCTACATGGCGGACAGAATTCTGGGAGCAGTGAATGCATGGGTTTCGCCCTTTGCCGGACCGGGAGGGCCAGCCCTGCCCGATGATGTGCACACAGCGCTCGGCGGCCTCGGGACTTTCGTGATCCAGGCGCGCGAACAAATGTTGACCGTGCTTGCCGCCCTGGCATCGGCATTCACGCTGCTCATGTGGTTTTTTCTCTTCCTCGCGGGCCGAAGGCAAATCAGGAAGTCGGCAACTCTGGCCGTGTCATCCTGCAAGCCCGAACCCGAAACGAGTTCCCATCTTTCAACTTCACTGCCGATATCTGAAGGATTAAAGGAACGAAGAGGGGAGGAGGAAGAGGCGCTTTAGCAGCAAACTCCTTTGGGGGAAGTTTTGAGATATCCGGGTACTGCGCCCCTTCCAAAATCAGGTAGTCTCTGGGTACTTATTACATCCGACCTGCATTACGTGTTCATGTCGAACTTGTTACTTTTTCACGAAATTCGCCCGAGACGCGCAAAATGTTAAATTAGAGTTGTCAGTCGGCAGTCTTCAGGCTTCAATCCTCAACTCATGCTGCCTTCTTGCTCTGATCCTGCGCGTCATCGCCCGATTCCGAATCGGCGCCGGGCATTTTCTGATAGATTTCCCACGTCTCATCGAAGGCTCGCTCATAGGAACGATTTTCCATATTGCGGCGCGCTACTTTTCCCATTTCCTTCAGTCTCGCCCGGTCCGCAAGCATAAACTTGAGAGCATGAAGCAGGGCCTGTGTGTCTCCTGCCGGGATAACCTCGCCGGTTTTGTGTGGAATCATGTTTTCCTGCGGCCCTCCGCAATCGCTGACGATCACGGGCAATCCGGACGCCTGTGCTTCAAGCACGACATTGCCGAATGTGTCAGTAGCGCTTGGAAATGCAAAAAGATCGCAACTGGCATAAATCGTAGCCAGTTCCTCCCCTTCCCGATAACCCGTGAATACACAGGGCGTGCCTTCCAGCAGATCCCTCATTTCATTAAGGTATGGACCGTCCCCCACTATCACCAGTTCCACGTCGTGAACGGTTTGTATGAGGCTTTTGAATGCCTGTGCCAAAGAGTTGAGGTCTTTTTCTTTTGAGACCCTTCCGACGTAAAGAATTTTTGGACCGTCTCCCATCCCATACTGTTTTTTGAGAAAATTCACGTTGCGTTTGGACGGGTGAAATTTAACCGTGTCCACTCCTCTCGGGAACAGGCGGATTTTCTTGAGATTTATTCCCTTCCCGGTCAATTCGGATTCCGTACTGGTGGATGGAACCAGAATCAAATTCAACTGATCGTAGAACCATGTGGTATATCTCCAGACCAGTTCTTCCATTGCGGCGTCTCCGGTAAGGATATGGGCATACTGGGGAATTGCGGTGTGGTATGTGCCGCTTGTCGGAATTTTCATTATTTTCGCTATGGCCAGGGCAGCAAGGCCGAGCGGACCCGGTGTAGCCACGTGAATTTGAGTAATTCCCTGCTCATAACAATAACTGAGCATCTCGAGGAACGGCGGCAAAAATATCTTTTGTTCGGGATACTCCGGCAAATCGTAAACCCCGATCGGGCTGAAATTCATCAGGCCCTTTAGAGGCGGTCTATCTTCCGCGTCGCAGGTTATAACGGTCAGGTCCTTGCCGGTTTTATTGGCCAGATCGAGCTGATTGCGAATAGTGAGCGCAACGCCGTTGATTTCATGAAAAGTGTCTGTGAAATGAGCGATCTTTACCGGTTTGGCTTTACTCATGACGGGGCTGCCGTTGATCCCGAAGTGCTCCATGGCGCCTGAGCTGAAATGCCTGTCTCTTGAAAAAATGGTGAACGTTACAAAGTAAGGCGCCAGCACGGTGTAAGCCGCTCCTGCCGAACCGAGCGACTGGAAGACATTGAAGAACTGTGCGCCGGAGAGATTACTGAGCAGCGAGTCCCAGAAATGGATCAGTACCTTATTGGAAACCTTGTTGACAAAATTGAACCATCTCTCCGCGCCGTCTTTATTACTATTGCCGTTGCCTGCTATCTCCATCAATTCGGGGTCACCCTGCAAGAGCCTTTGGGCTTCGAAACGCAAAACGTCCAGTATCTTGGAGCCTGCCTGCTGTTTGGGAACTTTGCGTTTTCTCCAGGAGTATATCAACTTAGTAACCAGTCTTTCATCCGGTTCGCTTTCCCATTGGAGGCAGCGGTCCAGGAAGCGCAGAACCGGGTCTTTGTTCACGTCGCTCTGAAAGTTCAGCTTTCGTTTGTAGTATTGGTAGGCAATCCCGTAGATGTTGTGTGACATGACAGTGGGACCAGACCCCTTGCCAACGGGGGCGGAGCGTGCCTTGCCGATCCCCTGGAGGAATTCGTCGACGCTTTGGGCGCCTATTACCGTCGTATACTGGCGAGCTATGTTGAGAGAGCTGTGGTCATCCGAGCCGCCGGTCAAATTCTTGCGCCAGGGTTCCGGAAAACCGGGGGTAAGCCCGTGTTTATCGGCCAGCATGTCCAAAATTTGCGGGGTTAGATTTTCGGTAATCCTTCTTATTGCGTAGTTCTGATAATCGTCCCGCGCTCCATTTAGTTCAATGTTTTTGAAGAGCAGGAGAAATTTTTCAAAATGTTCGATCGTGAGTTTGTCATTAACCGAGTATAGCGGGTGTGCGAGTACGTGAACAATGCCGGCTTGGGAAAGATAGTTGACCAGGTCGAATATGTTTTCCCGCACCTCCTGGATCTCCCGGTGAATTGCGTCGTTGATGTTATAGACAAGGACATGCGCCTTGCACCCGTCCTCCGGAAAGTAGGTGGTAATTTCTTCGCTTATGAATGTGCCCGGCAAGTGAGCGATCTCGGCGCTTCCCGAAATGGTGTTGTGATCTGTTATGGTGACCAGATCCATCCCCTTCTGCTTGGCTATCCGGTAGACCTCGGTCGGTTCGGTGAAACACTCCGGGCAACCAAGCTTTTGGAGAATCCATTGCGAAGGCCGAATCGAATACTTCGAATGGACATGTAAATCGATTTTCATTGTGCCTCCCTCATATATATTCCAATCCGTGCCGTCATTGGATTAGAACCGTCTGTCCGGCTTTGACTTTATCACCCGGAGCAACCTTGATGGTCATTCCTTCCAGGGGAGTGATCACAAGGTCCACCTGAGACCCTATGCGGATCATACCGAAAATCTCTCCCGCGTTTGCCCGATGGCCTTCGCCCAGGTAGACGTCTATGCCTGCGACACTTTTTGCGGCGATCTGGACTATGTAGCAGGCGAGATCCTTGCCACGGTATTTGCCCTCGATTTTTGTAACGGTCCTTTCGTTTTGGACGATATGCGTGCTGTTCCGGTAGAGCGGCGTTCGCCTGAAAAGCGTTCTAAGGTGCATTGCCAGCATGCAGGCGTTCTTCGCAATGGATGCGGGGTAGTGGTGGACGAATCGAACCTCTCCGGAAACAGGAAGGCGGTTGTAATGGACATTGAAGGGACTCATGAAAATCCCTATCAGAAACTTGGGGCGGTTTATATCCTCCCTCGTGATGTCGTTAAGCGTGGCTTGCATCCCCTGTTTGATATTGATGACGCTCTCCTGCGGTTCCATCTGCCTGGCATATACTACCGTGCCGTCAGCTGGGCTGAGTATGCCGGTCCCGTCAGGAGGAATGATTCGTTGGGGATTGCGAAAAAACCAGACATAGCGCCAAAATAGGTATAGGGAGGCGCAAAGGACGACAGAGCCGATTGATAGAAGTATAGGAAGCACTATTGTTTTGTGTACCTCCATACTTTGTCTTGCAGAATGTGAACAAACGCCATTCCCGAGGAAAATGGGAAATTGAGTATCTCGAAATATTCCTTTTCCTTCCTGATGATTTTAAGCCACTTCTTGACGCCTGCATGGCCGATTATTTCCCGGACATAGATGTTCGAGTCATGCAGAACTATGTAGGAGTTTTTGTGCACATGTTCGAGTGCGTTCAGAAAATCATTCTTTACGTTCTCATAGGCGTGGCTTCCGTCGATAAAGGCAATATCGATCGGAGGAAGTCCGAGGGCTTTATAAGACGAAAAAAACTGATCCGACCTCAATTTGTAATGGGTAACAATGTCCTCAACCCCAAACTGCTTGAAATGCTCATGCACCTTTAGCGGCTCGCTCCACTTGTCCTTACCTCCGATTGTCTTGAACGGGCCGTTTTTGATCAAAGAGTAAGACGGATCGACGAAAGTGAGCATTCCTCCTCCGTTGTCCTTTATTCCCAACGAGAAGCACACCACGCTGAAACCGAACCCCGAACCAATGACCAGGAGATGTTTGGGTCGTAGCGCCCTGGCCAGTCCGTAATAAAGAAAGCCGAACCCCAGGTTCAGGTTATCCGGTTTCTCATTGTGGCCCAGCGGTTTGGCGCTGTGGAAGATGTCTTTGAGAAGAGCGGTATTCAGGCTAAAGTTTTCCAATTGGTTCCCCCTTCAAAAATAGGTTTGCGGTTTTGCGACCTAAATTTGCTCCCTCCAAGCAAATTTTGGTGACAATACACTCACAAGCATGCCATTTTTATGTCATCTAAATCAATTTTATGTCATCTGAATGTATTTTTTGTTACGACAAGCCTTGCCGGAAGGCATGAGCAAAAAGGATGGCACACCATTCACGCGAGCAGGCGTATGTCGCGCCGGGTTAGACGTTACACATCAAGGCAATCTCAAAAACTTCCATCGCGATGACGGACGACGAATCATTCGCCGCAAAATTCACCGGCAAAAGCGACAGAGGCTTCACCTGTCCATTATTGCAATTGACAAGTTCGCGGTTGCTTCAATGAGACTTCGATTTCAGTTCAGCCCATCTTTCGGCAAAAGCATTGAATATAGCTGCCCTGTCGTCGTCTCCTTCAGTATCGAATTTATCTCTGACCTGAACGCAGCTCTTTCCGGTCTCAGCTCCCAAAGCTGCTGAAAGTTTCAGGAGCTGTTCGAGCGAAAGGCTGCGAATATCCAGTTCGAAGAAGATGAGGTTCTGGTCGTGGCTCGCCAGGTTGTATGCCTCTTCAACCGACAGATCGAGCCTGAACCCTCGATAATGCTCTTCACTATATTTTCCGAGCGGCATCTTGAGCTCTTTGGCCGCACTGATAGCATCGTATCCCCTGATGATCATGAGTTCCTCCATAATTTCCATATTGTCTATATTATAATCATGAGTGAATCGAAGGGACGTGTTTTCCAGCAAGCGAGTCGGACCCTCGCCGCGAAAGTCCCACCATATAAGGTGTGGCGACTCAGATGAAAAAACTTCCTAGCCGCTGATTTCAAATCCAGTGAATGGGGTGCCGGCCAGCAAGGCAGGAAAATCGGCTATGTCGAAGTCGAGCACCTCAATGCTTGTGCGCAGGTGCGAGCTGTCTGTTCTGTTCACGTGGTGTCCGAGAACGAAACGGGAGCTCATCAGGTCGGCAAGATATGTCATGTGCGCGAGGGCGCGGTTCCCGGCAGCCTCGTCCGGTTCGTGATGGTAGAGAATTGCCTCTCTGACAAAATCCGGTATGTTCCAACGACGGGCAAGCAGGTACCCGGCTTCGGTATGGGCCAAACCGAACAGTGATTTCTCGACGGTTGTGAGGTCGCTGCCTTGTATTTGAAGTTGCCGGTAAAAGAGCGGATAAGCGCTGTTGATGTATTGGTCAAGGATTACCTTTCCAATATCATGGAGGAGGCCGGCGGTATAGGCGAGGTCGGGTCGGGCTTTGCCGGTGAGTTCCGCCAGCCTGCAGGAGATTTCGGCCGTACACACTGAGTGGTGAAAGAGCCCGCCCTTACACACGGAATATCCTCGCCTTGCCTGAGAAATAAAGTCCTCCATCGAAAATGAAAGGGCAAGGAGCTTCAGTTTTTTTTCTCCGATCCTCAGCAATGCCTTGTCGATCGAATCGATTTTGATGGCGGGTTTAACGGGAACCGAATTACACATCCTTATTATTCTGGCGCCAAGGACCTGGTCCTTGAGGACTTCCTGAGAGATCTCCCGGAAGCTGGGAGTTCCATCGTTGATCATGCGGATGATCTTAAGGGCTATCTGAGGAATGGGAAAGAGCCCTTCGATCACTTCATCGATTTGCTCAGCCGTTGGCGGGACGTAATCGCCATCGTCCCTCCTTGTCATGGCGGGAAGAACAAATGGTTCGATGGTTGTCTCCCCTGTCGCGAGATTGAGACTGATGCTGGTAGAAAAAAAACCGCCTACTTCGATCTGCTTGATCGGGATTTTTTCGTTTTGCAGAATTTTTTGCACGATTTCGGCCGTGCGTCCACCGATATCGAGCGCCAGGTCGCCCTGTGAGACCGGATCGATGAGGGCGCCCCCTGCAATGCACGCTTCCAGTCCTTCCTTTGTGGCGCCTTGTCTGCGAAGCTCGCCGATGAAAACGGGCATACCCATAACGGCACTGACTCCCGGATTCCAGGTGGGGTCCAGGCTTGGCGGTTCAGGGAGGAGAAGATGGATGAGGCCTCCGATTCCGGCCTTCCGGTCGAATAAAGTCACTCCAATGCAACTGCCCAGGAATGCGCACATGATCTCGGGTTTCTTCTTGCCGATCATGAATGAACCCGATGTAACCGTATGAGTTATCATCGGAATAGGTTCCTTTTCGCCTGAGAGTCCGGGCGCCCTGGCACATCCGAGTTCCCATGGCGCATAAAACATAAATCGGCCTAAAAAGGGGGTTTCTTAAGTCCATTTAGCGGCAGATATGGTGTAAAGGTTGAAGGGCAGGCCGGGGATTCAGTTGACGAAAACATCGCGATAATAATCAAAATGTTCCGTCACCGAGCCCGCTCCACGGATTACCGCTCTAAGCGGGTCTTCGGATTTTATTACCTCGAGTCCGACAGCTTGGTGAATCAACGCTCGAAGTCCTTTCAAAAGGGAACCGCCACCGGCCAGCCAGATGCCGTTCTCGGCTACATCTGAGGCCAGGTCTGGCGTAGCTTTTTCCAAAACGCGCCGAATAGCTTCAATTATTGCACGTATGGGCTCCCGCATTGCCAATCTGACATCGGCATCGGTCACGGTAATAATTTTTGGCATGGCGCTGGCAAGGTCTTTTCCCCGGAGCTTTATTTCGAGCGTTTTTTTGAGAGGAACCGCGGAGCCTATTTTCATCTTGATCACCTCAGCCATCATTTCGCTTATGGCGATGCTATGCTTCTGCCGGATATACTGGCATATGGCTTCGTTTGCTTCGTCGCCCGCCACCCGGAGCGACTCGCTGCATGAGACGGCGAATTGTGAGATGATGGCCACTTCGGTTGTACCGCCCCCGATGTCAACCACCATTTGTCCCGGGGCCTGATCGACCGGAAGCCCCGCCCCGATTGCCGCAGCCATAGGCTCTTCGATCAGGAACACCTTGCCTGCCCCGGCCAACTCCGCCGCCTCTATTACGGCGCGTTTCTCAACCGAGGTGATCCCCACGGGAACTGCCACTACCAGTTTAGGCCTGGAGAGAGGGAATCTCCTGAATACTTTCCCAAGAAACCAACTGACCATGAAAGAGGCCGTTTCAAAATCATATATGACCCCATCGCGCATCGGCCTCGTGACGATCGTAGCCCTGGTGCGGCGCCCCGCCAGGTTCTTTGCTTCCCGGCCGATGGCGATTACGTCCCCTGTCTCTTTTTCGATAGCGACCATGGATGGTTCATCCAGAACGACACCTTTACCTTTGACATATATCAGGGTATTGGCGGTACCCAAGTCCATCGCCATGTCTTTGGACAAAAAATCCATCATCCGGCCCAACATTTCACGATCCCCCTTTGGCGGCAAACAGTTTCCTTGAATCGGTGTCGATGCGCTCACAGCTGCTTAACAAGCATAATGGCGGTTTCGAGACCTAAGTGTCAAGACTGGCGAAGTATATATCAAAAGAGCGGTTTCAATTGCAAAGAATACTTTTCTGAAACAAAATTGACTCTTGTAGTGACTTTTAGATAAAAAGTCGGATGATTTCTATTGACAAATAGCTGCTATATGTCCATAGAAACACATGCTTTGGTTCTGTCGAAGGGCTGGTGGCGGAAGACTTCAAAAGTCCTGCGCCTGATAAATATTTCCCAGTTCCCGAAAACGGGAGCCAACAAAGAGGAGAAGATTTGATGCAGAGCAAAGGGTGGTTTTTGTGCTTTCCCATTTTTATTGCTTTCTGCTTCCTTCCGCAAATGTCGGCGGCCGCAATAAATCAACATGTGAATGCCCGTTCGGCTGTCTTGCTGGACATGGAAAACGGCAGAGTTCTCTTTGAGCAGAATGCCGACTATCTTATTGCCCCTGCGTCAATTACGAAGATACTGACACTATATTTGGTTTTCGAAGCTCTCAAGCAAGGGGAGATCAGCCTTTCCGATAAAGTCGAGGTGAGCTGGAGGGCCGCTTCTACAGGTGGTTCGCGAATGGGTTTGAGGGCAGGGACCTTAGTCCCGATGGAGGAAATCATCAAAGGAATTGCCGTAGTATCGGGTAATGACGCCTGTGTCGCTGCGGCAGAACACATCAGCGGAAGCGTGGATCGATTCGTCAGGAGGATGAACGCCAAGGCGCGTGAGCTGGGAATGAGCAGTTCACGCTTCATGACTCCCAACGGGCTTCCCGCTGACGGGCAGGTTACGACGGCACGTGACATATCGAGACTCTCAGTCGCATACCTGCGCCGCTTCCCGGAATCGCTGGCCATACATTCGATGCAGTCATTTACCTACGGGAGACACACGCATCACAATGCTAACAGACTTCTCGGGAAATGCCCGGGAGTGGACGGCCTCAAGACCGGTTTTGTCTGTGCATCCGGATACAATATATCGGCGACTGCAAGGCGCAACCATACAAGAATAATTGCAGTTGTGATGGGAGCTCGGAATCCATGGATACGGTGTTCTGAAGCTCAAAGGCTGATTGAAGCAGGGTTCCGCGAAACCGGCGGCCCTTATAATGAAGTGCAAAGCGTTGCCACGACTGCCCCAAATGGAAGGTCGACGTTGACCGGGCGTGTTAAAAAGGAAGGCAGAGCGAGCAGGTTCGCACGTGCTGGCAGAAAGCATCCTGCATCGACGAAGCTGGCGTCGAACACGAAGGAAAAACCAAACAAATCCGCTAAAGTATCGAAAGTTAAGGGTGTCAAAAGTGCGGCTCGGAGCACGTCTAAGAGGGGCAAACACGCGAGGGTAAAGTCCGCCGCAGTGAAGTCCAGAGCATCCGCGGCCGGAAAGGGCCGCGTTAAAGAAGTCAAATCGGCGAAACACCATAAAGACCAAACAACAACAACTTCAAAAAAGAAGAATAATAAAGGTGTCTCTCGTGCCCACGACCTCAAAAAGAAGGCAAAGGGATAAGCTCATCGAAATATAGACTTTTCTCCAATCAATCCAAAACTCACTGATATTGAATTGCCTTGCGTGTGCCTTATCTTTGCCCCAGCGCATTACAGATCCTAAACCCATAATCAAGGAGAAAGGCCATGGCCGATAAGGTGGAGTGGGTGCGAGATTATAAGGAGGCTTTAGCACAGGCTAAATCCCAGGGGAAATTCGTACTCCTCGATTTCTACAATCCACAGTGAATCGGTTGCAAGACGATGGATGCGGTTACGTATCCCAATCAGAAGGTGATCGATTTTATTCAAACCACGTTGATTCCGCTTCAGTTGCTTTCAAATGCCGAACCTTATGCCGGCGACTACGGCGTTAAATGGACGCCCAACCTGCTTATAATCGACGATGAAGGGAAGGTGTACCAGAGGGCGGTAGGTTTTCATCCCGCCTGTCGAATTCATTCCATGGTTGCTCCTGGGCACAGGAAAAGCCTCGTTTGAGAAGGACCGTTTCAAAGAGGGGATCGCTTGCTTCGAAACAGTAATTACGGAGTATCCATATAGCGGTTCGGCCCCCGAATCGGTTTTTTTCCGTGGAGTTGCGCAGTATAAGAGCTCGCACCAGCCGGATGGCCTCAAGACGGCATACCGAACCCTTCAGGAGCGATATCCGGGCAGCGAATGGGCAAAACGGGCCTATCCTTATTGGCTGCTTCCCTGATTGAATCTTCCGGTTGAATCGTCTGCCCTCAATCGACGGGGGCGGGCTTGATTCGACCATTCAACCATGGGGATTTCGTTAGCTCGCCGGATCGAAATTTTCCGTTAATTCGTTCATGACATCGCGATTATTGTCTTCCTGCTCCATTGAGGAAACGTGACGGGATGATATAATGCGTGAACGGAAATTTCTTTTTGGTATCATGGGATGATGGCTATGTTGGTATTGCGATCCGGACTTGGAAGCGGGGATTTCGCCGGGAGGCAAAACCGTGACTGTTTTGGCATGACGGCATCGTTCGTGCCGGGTCCGAGGATCGCTTCAATTACCAGTTGCGAAGTGCCAGGAGAGCAAAATATGAATTCTTTTGAATATAAAGTCACTCTTCACCCCGCCGAATCCTTCAGGGAAATGATTTTGTTCTGTTCCAGGGAGGGAAGTTGCAATGTAGAGATGGTCCCCTCGGAACAGATAAGAAAGATGGAAAGCCTGCTCAATGAAGGGGGGTTGGAGGGTTGGGAACTGGTGCAGGCGAGTTTTGCAAAGGATGGCGTACTCGTTTTCTGGAAAAGGCAAGTTAACTCATCCCAACACTCCGTGTGATACCTGTGAGACCTTCCAGCATAGTCACTCCTCTCGTTGCGGGACGCTTCAAGACGGATCACTCTCGAGCGCGGCTCACGCAGTTGAAGGCGAGCACGAAAAGAGCCGTCCCCAGCAAGGTAAGCAGCAGGTAAGACGCTAAATCGGGCGGATCGCCGAACGCAGCGGATCGAATAGCCTTGGAGGCATGGGTCAGCGGTAGAAAACGCAGGATGTATTGCACCCACCTCGGCATTCTGTCCACCGGGAAAAAGGTCCCGCCGAGAAAAGCCATCGGGGTGATGAAAAAATTTGTGAGGAGGGCCTGGTCGGAGTGAGACTTGACAAGCATTGCCAGCCCAACGGCCAATGAGGCGAAAACGAAGCTGTTCAACGTCACCGCTAACCAAAAATAGAAGTTGTAAGAGAGGATGACGCCTGAAAACGCAGCGATGATCAAAATCAGGACTACCGAAAAAAGCGCCCTTGTAATTCCCGCCAATACTTCTCCGGCGACATAAGATATATTCCTGATCGGAGCCGCCTGAAATTCCTCGAAAATATGCCAATAGAAACGAGCTATGTTTATTTCGCTTGCTATGGCGAAAGCCTGGATCATACTGTTCATGGCAACAAGGCCCGGAATCAGGAATTCAAGGTAGGAATGCTCGCCCACTTTCAGACTCCTTCCCATCCCAAGTCCGAAAGCAACCAGATAGAGCAGCGGACTCACCGACATGGAAGCCAACTGCCTGAAAAACCTCTTGCGCAGGATGAGAAGTTCACGCTGATAGATTGCAATCAAGCCCATCATCCCATCAGTCCTCCCCGGTCCGCCCTCAGTCCTCAGTCCTTCGTTCCACCCTTTTGCCGGTAAGTGAGATGAAAACGTCCTCCAGATTGACGCGCCTGAGTGCAAAACTGCCTTGATGTTTTGTGATATGCCTGTTGGCCTCTTCTCTGTCCCGGAAGAACAGAGTTTCCATGCCCCCGTCTGTCACCCGGTCCAAGGCCCAAACTCCCAACCCTGCCATCAAATTTTGCGGCGTGTCCAGCGCCACTATTCTGCCCTCGTCGAGAAAGGCAACCCGGTCGGCCAAAAATTCCGCCTCTTCTATGTAATGGGTGGTCAGAAAGACGGTTGTGCCGCCTTGTTGTATATGCTTGATAAGCGACCATATCCGTCGCCTTATTGCGGGATCCAGGCCCGCAGTGGGTTCATCGAGGAAAAGCACCCTTGGTGAGTGCATGAGCGCCCTGGCTACCATAACCCTTCGTTTCATGCCCCCGGAAAGTGACTTCACCGGGCTGCCCACTCTATCCGCGATTTCGACATACCGCAGGAGCTCACCGATACGCTCCACCCGCTCCTTTTTGCGCATCTGAAAAAGTTTTCCGTGAAGGTGCAGATTCTCGCCAACCGTAAGTTCATTGTCCAGGTTGATGTTCTGGGATACGAGCCCGCATTGCCGTTTGGCCTGCAGGCTCTCCTTTTCCACGTGAAACCCATGAAGCCATGCGTCCCCGGCTGAGGGTGATGCAAGGCCAGTCAATATTTTTATAGTAGTTGTCTTGCCCGAACCGTTAGGTCCCAGATATGAAAACAACTCGCCCTCGCCAACCTGAAGGCTGACGCCTTTGAGTGCTTCGACCTGTTTATAATTCTTGCGAAGGTTTTCGAATCGAATCATTTTTTCGCTGGTTGGAGGTTAGGTGAGCGATTTGATTCTCACCCCGCGCCTGGCGAAATTTATCGTCCTTGCAGCTTACAAGCCGAGAAACCGGACCTTCTCATTTCCACGGCCCTGGCTGCAGCCAGGGCTGCTATACAACCGTCGGAGGCAGCTACCACGATCTGGTTGGCATATTTCTCCCTCAGGTCGCCAATTGCGAAAATCCCGCAAACGCTAGACTCACATTTTTCATCCGTCAAAACATAGCCGTTTGAACCCATCTTGATGCCGGCAGGAACAAGCTTGCTGTTCGCTGAAAAGCCTATGAAAATGAAGATGCCCTCGACATGCAATTCGCCGTCATCGCCCCCGCCGTTTTTGACCAGGATCGAACTGACCCCGTTTCCGTCAGAAACTATTTTTGTCACGACCGTGTTCAAAATTACTTGAATTTTCGGCTCCCTGAGCACTCGCTGTTGCAGTATCCTGCCCGCGCGAAATTCTTTTCGGCGATGGATCACATGGACCTCGCTGGCGATTTTGGACAAGTACAGCGCCTCCTCCAGGGCCGTATCGCCGCCGCCCACGACAGCGACAGGCTTGTCCTTAAAAAAGAATCCGTCACAGGTTGCACAGTATGAGACTCCACGTCCAAGATTTTCGACCTCGCCCGGTACGCCGAGCCTGCGAGAGAGCCCGCCGGGCGCCATTATAAGTGCATAGCCGTTCAAAGTCTCCCCATTCGCAAGCCTGACCGAATGAAATTCGATGCCCGGTTCTATGGCGATTACCTCCTCCTGCAGGATTTCAAGCCCATACCATTTCGCATGTTGTAAAAATTTGTCTGACAACTCGAAGCCGTTAATATCTATGAACCCGGGATAGTTTTCGATGCCCTTGTTAATGGCCATCTGTCCGCCCGGAGGGCCTTTTTCGATTAGAACCGTTTTCATGGCGGCCCTCATGGCGTAAATGCCGGCAGAGAGTCCCCCCGGTCCTCCCCCGACGATAATTAAGTCGTAAGTGCCGGATGACGACATTATGTCTTCCTCCCTCATCTCCGAATTCACCCTGTTTTCGCGTGGCGATTTGTAAAAAGGATATTCTTTTCCGCAAAGTGAGCATTGCAGGATGCACGTGTCGTGATCGTGGGATTTTATTCCGGTCCTTATCCCACAGTCGTCACAGCGGCGACACGCCATACTTGTCATGTCTGATTCAGTTTTACCGTCCATATCGCAAATATTTAATCATTCTCTCTAATATAGCAATTATACACTGATTCTGTCTTCAAACGAACGGCGGAATTTTATGCCGGATATCTGAATCGAGGGGAAAAAGTCTCGTCTTATTGCCGTTTAAAGCCTTCAGGCATCTTTTCAGTACTCGATCTGATTGCGCCGATTGCTCGAACATCCGGTGTGCCCAATCGCGGCGATGGCGGCGGCATCCGAAAGAAGAGAACCGATGGTTTCAATTGCCTTTCGGAACGGAGTGTTTCTCACGTGTTCCCAGCGTGTATCACCGTTGTAATGCTCAGGCATTTTGAGGTTGTAGAGGACCGGGAGTTTGAATTCTTTCAAATTCGAAGCGTGGACTCTCAGCCAGGCATCTCCCGACGGAATGATGTCGGTGAGGTATTCGATGGCCACGTGCCCGTTGTCGAAAACAGTGGTAGTGAGTTTTTGCCCGGGGCCGAAGCTTCCTGTTGCGGCATCGGGCAGAACTTCAACAAGGTGCAACCCTGAAAGGAGCAAATTCTTGGCCATGTGGTTCGCCGATGAAGGGACCCCAATCAGAAGGTCGCCGAAAAATGCGTCCTTGAGCTTGGATACGGAATAAAGGAACCGGGCTTTGAAACCGTGCGGAGATTCTGTGGAATCCGGATGCCATGCGCCAAAACTCAGGGCACTCCCAAGGTCCCGGCAAAAGTCTCCCATGGCCCGCATCAGACCCTTTTTCTGTCCCTGCTGGATTTCATTATTTTCGTCCCTGTAAAGAACCGGAGTTCCGAGAAGCATGTTGCCGAAAAAATTCCTGATATTTCCTAAGGCGTCGGAAAAATCCTTCCCGATGAGGGCCGAAAGGGATTGGCTCGAAGAAGGTTCAAGGACTCTTTTTTCATCCAGGTAATAGTTGCGGCCCCCCGGGTTTCGAAGTAACTGGTCATCTTGATACTTTTGAAAGCCACTCAAGTGTGCCGCTCCATCAGTCTGTTCGGCTTGTCTCTGGTAAGCCGCCGCCACATCTAGACTCTTGGGCGGGGGCGTTTTCAAAAATTCGGGAGATGAAAGGGCAGGGATCGCAGACGGAGGAGTGTCAGGGGAATAAACCGGAAATCCCGCCTCGGATTGCGGGCTCCGGTTTTCCAGTTCGGCTTCTTTGAGGGCCATGTCAAAGCTCTGACTGCCGCTTGAGGGCAGTGTGGAAGACCCACACGAAGAGACCTCCGGCAGATCCGGACTGGAGACGGGACAGGATTTCATTTATGTCGGCCTGAGTCCTTGTCGGTATACAGCAGTGCTTAAAAGTTTAATTAACTTTTGATTGAAATTGTGAGCAATCTTTGTGCCACGCCTATAGAAAATATACGTTGAGGTCCGTCCCCCTTTGCTCCCCGTTCCGTGAAGCCGGTATCCATGACCTTTCACCCCGGCGATGAAATATCCACAAACCTGCCATATGCATGTAACAAATTAGTGGCATGTTGCGCCTATCAGGCAAATTCTGCCCCCATCAGAATCAATCGTGACGCCTTCTGCTCGGATATGAAAGAAAGGAGGAAAAGGAAAATGATGGACCAAAATACTTTGGCTGGTTTCAGGGAGCTTTTGGAAAGTCGACTGAAAGGGCTTTTGGATGGCGAAAGAGGGGCCCCATTAAAACCGGCGGCCGCACGTTTGACCGACCCCATGGACCAGGTGGACATGGCATCACACTATCGCGATCAGGAACTTGTCAGCGCGATTTGTTATCGCAACCAAAAGCTCGTTCGGGAAATCCAATCGGCGATTAAGCGCATCGATGACGGTGAATTCGGCACCTGCTGGCTTTGCTCTTCATCAATTGGGCTACAGCGTTTGCATGCGCTGCCCACCGCGACACTATGCATTCGCTGTCAGGGGACGCTGGAAACCTTGAGGCGCCGGCTTCCTGCCGCATAGGAATCGGAATCACGAAATCAATTGAGGAATTTAGGTAGTTTTGTCGTTAGCATGGAACAATTCGAAATATTTCTTCCGCAGAGACCTGATAAGGGTGACGAACTATCAATTCCTAAATTCCTCAATCCTGAGTATGAGGGTCAACGGAAAAAGGTGAAAGCAACAGTTTGTATTCACTCATCTTTATCTTTTCATAATTTCTGCATGTCGGGTAATCCGAACACCTGAACCTTACCCATCCGGAATCTTTCCTGTACACATGCATTCTTTGCCCGCATTCGGTGCACAGGGGTCTTTGCTTGAGTTCAACCCTTGCTCCATCACCAAATTGCCGGCCACACAGAAGACAACGGAATCGTTGCTTTCCATGCCTCGTTTTTCCATATTTATAGGAAGCCTCGCAATTACATCGGGGGCACTTTCCCGGTGGCTGCCCATTCGAATCGCAACTCGTCGTGTTTTGTTTGCTCTGGCTTGTCACGTTTTCTCCGTAGTCTAAGCGCAACTCAAATCAATCGGGAGACTCACGAAGAATAAAACTGTAATGTGACAAGCTCAGCTCAAAATCATGACAATCGTGTTACCTATGTCGATGGAGACAGCTTTAGTTCTTTGCCGGAAGAGTAAAGACGGATGGCCTCTTCACCTATAAGTCGGGCGGCGGCATAAGCCGATAGCCCCCCAACAGGCAAAGGCAGCAGTGTATTGGCAGCTCCGGCGATCAACGACACCCCGGCAGCAAGGCCGGTTGCGGCAACCACCGAAACCATTTCGGAGACGCGGGCCTCATCGTCGATGTCCTTGTCGTAAAGGAGCGCAATCTCGAGGATGAGATACAGGTGCATGCGAGTGAGGGCTGAAGCTCCCCCTACTAAACCCAGGAACTCGAACGCCTGGCCAAGCCCGGGAATCAGCCTCGGAAGATGCATGAGCGCTCCCCCTAAAAAAGACAGGGGCGATTGGGCTTCAATGAGTCGACGGGCCTTTTGCTCGACGCTTTCTTGAGGATAAGCGTTATTAACCGCAGCAACAACTTTTTGTACGCGTTGCTTCCGGAGTCGCAGAAAAAAGTAGAAAAACTGATCGGTAAGGATACTTTGTTTTGCAGGAAGGTCTTGAGCTGGCATCTGGTGCTCCAAAAGCCTGATCCGGCTATGCAGGTTCGACAAAATACAGAACTCAAATTAAATACTAATGCTCATCGGGCTGTGGGCCGGCGGTAACGCCCTCTCGCTCGGCTATCAGCTCAGCCTTCACTTCTGCAGTGATGTCTTCGATGGCCTCTGCGGCCTCAGATATCAACTCTCTTCCCCTTTGAACGAAAATAAGTCCACTTTTGAGCGCGGCTTTCGCCAGAGGTTTAACCGCCTCACCGACGCCGGGAATTACGAGCGGGGCAACGATCAGCACTCCTATACCTATTAATATGGGAGTTCCGACTTTTAATCCGCTATCAAACAGTGGCATATTCTCTCCCCATTTTGAAAAAGTGTCCGTTGATTTGAACACTACAAGTTCAGGTTAAAGATAAAAATCTCGAGCGGGGGCAAGTAGACAACGTAAACATTAAAAGCTCTGAACAGGTGTGTCAACGGGAAGTTGCGCATTTTTCATTCCTTACCTACCCCAAAGAGCGTAGATCAGTGCCCAGTGCAATGAAAAGGTCACGAGAACGTAACACCATTGAGATCAAGAATTTTTAATTTTTTCCGAATATAGAAGATGTGTGAATAATCGGGATAAATACAGGGGGGTTTGCTTCTTATTTTTCGAGGTCTAATTATGCTCGCATCGACTGCTAGAATGAATGATCCTTTGGTTTTCCATGCCTCGAGCGCAATTAACGAATTGACGTCCAAAGGTGGCTTAGTCTTTATAGATGAGCTTGTTGAGCCTGCCTTGTGTATTCCGCCGGACACACTGATTCGCGACGCGAAAGAATTGCTCGGGGTTGATGAGCCGATAAACGCTCTTGTGGTAATAAGCGCGGAAAAACCTGTCGGCTTGATCAGCAGCCTGAACATGGACGGGATTTTGAGCAAGCAGTACGGGGTGGCGCTTTTTTACAAAAAGCCGGTCTTTCGCATCATGGATGACAATCCTCTTATCATCAAGGCGGGCACGCCCATCGAAGTTGCCGCAGGCCTTGCCATGCAACGCGAGAAGTCAAAGATATTCGATCACGTTATTGTCACCCGCGATGGGTCTCTGGTTGGGGTTGTGCCGGTTCCGAAGATGCTGGAGACATTGGCTGCACTGGAGCACAGGCGGCGTGAGCAACTCACCAGGCTGACTGAAAGGCTAAGAGGGGAAATCAACGACCGGGAAAAAGCTGTCGAAGCTTTGCAACGTTCAAGGGGACTGCTCAAGAGGGTAATCGAGAGCTTCCCTCATTCGATCTTCTGGAAAGGTCCCGACCTTCGATATCTGGGGTGCAATAAGAAGTTCGCCTTCGAAGCAGGTTGCAGGGCCGTATCCGATGTCATCGGCAAAACGGACGGACAATTAGCCTGGCCGGAAGAAGAGTCGCGCTTGTTTCATGAGTGGGACATGAAGGTGATCGATTCTCAGACGCCGTTGCGCGAAATGCTCAAACGTGAATCTGACGATTCATTTTTCGAGATCAGCAGGGTCCCGATGTTCGATTCTAAAGCAAATTTCATCGGCGTTCTCGGCGCACACGAAGATGTCACCGAGAAAGTGATCGCGACTCGGGCCATCGCGGCAAATCGCGCAAAATCCGAATTCCTTGCTAATATGAGCCACGAGATACGAACCCCTCTGAACGGGGTGCTCGGAATGGCCGAACTGCTGCTGGGGACCGACCTTAACGCGCAGCAGCTAAAGCTTGCTGAAACGCTCTTCCGTTCCGGAGAGTCCCTTCTCGGGGTATTGAACGATATCCTGGATTTCTCGAAGATTGAGGCGGGAAAGCTTGATCTCGAGCAAACTGACTTCGATTTGCGGGACAATGTCGAAGAATTGATGGAACTGCTTGCCGTTAACGCGCACAGAAAGGGCCTTGAATTCATTTGCCGTATCGATGACGACGTTCCGGCCGGCGTGAGGGGCGACTCCGGCAGGATTCGTCAGGTGCTCGCCAATCTTATCGGCAACGCCATCAAATTCACCGAGCAGGGTGAGATTTTTGTTCACGCCTCTCTTCTGGATGAAACTCCGGACGACATACTCGTTGGCTTCGAGGTGCGGGACACCGGCATCGGAATTCCGTTACAAGCGCAGTCGAAGATCTTCGAGCCATTCTCTCAGTCGGACCAGTCCATGAATCGCAGGTTTGGAGGCACCGGGCTGGGACTATCAATATCCAGGCAGCTTTGCGAGATGATGGGCGGTCACATCGAGTTGGAAAGCACCAGGGGCAAAGGAAGCATCTTTCGCTTCACCATCCGATTGAAAAGAGAGCAGCCCGAAAAATCGGACGCAAAGCGGTTTTCTCCTTTAAAGCTCCATAATTTGCGCGTGCTCGTCGTTGAAGATAACCAGACAGCCCGAGAGGTACTTAAAGGTCAGCTCGAATCGTGGGAAATGTCATGTGAATGCGCGGAAAGCGGAGAAAAGGCCCTTGAGATGCTGCATGACGCCGCAGGCAGCGGAAAGGCCTATGCTATGGCAATCATGGATATGATGATCCCCGGCATCGGCGGGCACGAGCTTGCAACGCGAATCAAAAAGGACCCTTCGCTTGCTTCAGTTGCGCTGATCGTGACCGGCGGCGACATTGAAAGATCGCCTCATCCAGGTGTAGCGGCGTATCTCATGAAACCTGTGCGGCCCTCTCAGCTCTATAACGCCATCGTAGACTCTTTGAAGTGCCGTCAAAGCGTCAAACCCGAGATATCTGAGGACCTTGCGCCCGTTGAACCTATATTAGCACCGATCCTGCTGGCTGAAGACAATCCCACTAACCAGCATGTTTGCACGGCCATGCTCAAAAAACTCGGATGCCGGCGCGTTGACGTGGTTCTGAACGGCCGACATGCGCTGGAGGCGCTTTCGCGCACCGATTACGGTCTCGTTCTCATGGACTGTCAGATGCCGGACATGGATGGCTACGAGGCTACAAGAAAGTTTCGAGAGATGGAGAAAGCAAAAGGGACAGCGTCCAGGACGTCTATCGTGGCTCTCACGGCCCACGCGATGAAAGGATCGAAGGAGCAATGCCTGGACGCCGGAATGGATGATTATGTATTCAAACCATTCACTCTGAGTCAATTGAAGACGGCCCTGGACCGCTGGCTTGTCAAAAAGCCGGATTCGGTCTCTTCGATAACGGACGTCGATCGAACGGACTGCGAAGTTGCAGGGGGCAAAAGGAATGAAGAAATAATCGACCGGACAGTCCTTAAAGACATCATGATGCTCTGTGATAGAAATGGCGACAGGCAGTTGCTCGAAGAAGTATTGAATTCATTTGTCGATTATTCCGACGACCTGTTCAAACAAATCGATCTCGACAGCGATCGTGAACAAATCCGGAAAATGGCCCATAGCCTTAAATCTTCGAGCGCAAATATCGGGGCGATGCGGCTCTGCGAGCTCTGTAAAAAAATCGAGACCGCATGTCAAAGCCCGAATGGACTGACGCGTAAATCGTGGTCGAAGATGGAAACAGAGTACCGGAAGGTGAGAAAAGACATTGAGAAGATCCTCGCACAGGGAATCTAATGGCTCACTATGGTGAGGTGACGGGCGGCGGATCGGACGTATCTGGATAGGTGCTCGGAAGCGGGTTGAAGCCGGCAGGGACCTTGTTGACGATTCCCTGCCGAACATCTTCCGGAATGATTCCGATCTCCTTGCAGCCATGGCCGCCGTAATGCGGAAGCGAGTTCACAGCAGCGTCCGGTATCGTGGCATAGGAAGCCGGAACCGGCGGCGACTGACCCATGAGACGCTTCGGATCGAAGCCGGACAAAAGGCTCTCCGATATGTGAGAGTTTATGTCGCGCGGTCCCAGATATTTTTGCTCGAATCCGGCCGGACCGAACTGGTTGAATGCCTGAGAATTTCCGTCCGTAAGCGCTTGAGCTTCGTCAGGGAGACTTGCAAGCGCCGGCAAACCGAAGATTGAATCGATCGTTTCGATCACCGAGTTATGGTCGCCTTCGACGTGCGAGACGGCGTGCACGCGCGCGTAGGGCGAGATAAGGATCAGAGGAACGCGCACCCCCCTGGAAAGCGGCTGCCCGTCAGGACCGTAGGAGAGAATGCGCGGAGGCACATGGTCGTAGAAGCCGTCCGACTCATCGTAGGTAATGATGATCGCACACTGGTCCCAAATTTTCTGATTCGCCGCGATCGCGTTGATTGCTCGGGCCGCCATCGCTTCGCTGAGCTGCCGGTCGGTATAGCCCGGGTGGTCGTCATCGCCCGCCTTGGCCTTATTGATTGCGGCAACCTCAGCCTGCGGCGTGTTGGGATTGGTTATCGCCGGCGTCAGCCCCATCTGGTTTGTGTAGCCGCCGCGGATATAGAACACTCCTCCTTCAGGCAGGGCGTGGTTCGCCATATCCGTGAAAAAGTCAGCGAGTCCCCGAAGATTTGAGCTTACTTCCGGTGTATTTGATACATAACCGAAATACTGGGCCCCATTGTGATGGCTGACGTAGGACTCATGCGAGGCTATCCCGTTGGTGTCGGTCGACTCCAGGTCGTAGCCTTCCTGGTACCATCGCCAGTTGACCGGCCTGGTCCTGAGACGCTGGATATACGGGATGTCCCGCTGAATGTCGGGCAGATCGAAAGTCGGATTGCGGTCCCCCTCAAGGACCGCCGAAATATTTTTTCCCATGAATGTCAGCGGCAGGCTGGCGAAGGTGAGGTTTGAGGCGATATTGCAGTTGGAATAGTCTTCTTTCGCGCCTGCGGGCTGCCTGTCCAATGTCGTCGTATCGAACTGAGAGCCGTAGAAAGGCTGAGGATCGTCGACCAGCGGAGGGCCCTGTGTCGTGCCGGTGTTAGCGCCCACAGTAAAGGTCCGGCCGTTCGTGCCGTGTTTGACCCACTGCGTTTCGCCCGACTGGCCCGCAATCATAGCCACGGCGTTGGGAGTTGAAGGTGTGTCCTCGGTTGCAAAAATGTTGTCGAATACGGTGAAGCGACTCGCCCACCGCCAGAAAAACGGGATAGTATCGCAGTCAATGTGTGACATTACCAGGCGGGCATACTGCGTACCTTTTATTTCATTGGCGCTTCCTCCAATTTTCGCGAAACGATGGTATTCGTCATAGGCAAACTTGTCCATTTGAGGGACGCCGTTTACGATGTCGATCTTCGTCGCGAGCCCGGTGTGCGAATGATCTACGCTGTCGACGACGCTTGAATTCTGGCCGGGTCCGATCTTGAAAGGCTGAACGGTTACGCTCAGGCCGCCGGCAGCGTCGGTGTAAGTCTGGGTGAACCCCGGTGTGTCCTTTGCCGAACGAGGTTTAAGGCCATCGGAATAGATTCCGTTCACACCGGGAAACGTGCCGTATTCGTTGTCGAACGAGTGGTTCTCGTTGAAAATTACGAATACATACTTGATCCGTTGTTGCAGCAGTTCTACGATCGTCTTTTGCGGAAGTCTCGGGTCATCGTCAGGGTCGTTGAAATAACGCGTGATGTCCGGCCCGACGTGCGGCTGGGCCGTAACATCACGGTTTTGTTTTTGGTCGCGTTGGACGCTCTTGCCTTCGGAAAAAGTTCCGGAGCATGCCGCCAGGATGACACAGCCCTGCAGCAGCAATGCCGCCGCAGCTAGGCGCAGACCCGATCCCCTCAGTCGCGTCACAGAAATCCTCCCTCGTTCAGATCAGCAAATTATTATTCGGTGAAGGATAAATATCAAATATCTTATGGCAAGAGATTTCGCTGATTCTTAATTTGATTTTATCACGGACAGGTTTTCTGTATGGCCACTTTTTCTATCTGTGGCGCATGCCGTAGCCAAGGTAAACCATTTTCCGACGCGGCAGGGATACGAATGCGACTCGAGCTTCCATGCACACGGCCCGACCCCATCAGCGAGGCATGACGATGGTCGGGACCAGGCTGGGGTTACCCAGCAACATTCAGGCGTGCCTCTTCGACCTCGATGGTGTACTCACAGAGACGGCGACACTCCACGCCAAAGCATGGCAGCAGATGTTCAATGACTTTCTCTCCGATCGCGCCCGCTCGAGCGGACAACCGTTCGTACCGTTCGATCCGGTCCGCGACTACGATCAGTACGTGGACGGCAAACCGCGCGAAGACGGAACACGTTCATTCCTCGATTCGCGTGGCATTCAGCTTCCCGAAGGAACTGTCGACGATCCGGCGACAACACAGACCGTTCATGGCCTCGGCAAGCGCAAAAATGATATTTTGCTCGCCTTAATGCGAAAACAGGGCGTAAAAGCATACCCCGGCTCAGTACGCTATCTGCGAGCGGTAAAGTCCGCCGGCCTTCGCACCGCAGTCGTATCGTCGAGCGAAAACTGCCATGAGGCGCTCATCGCTGCCGGAATCGCAGAGTTGTTCGACGCTCGAGTCGACGGCGTTGTTGCCGTCGAGCGGCGCCTCGCAGGTAAACCGGCGCCGGATACCTATATAGCGGCGGCCCACGCTCTTGGCGTCACTCCTGTTCAGGCGGCGGTATTCGAGGATGCCCTTGCCGGAGTTTCGGCAGGTCGTGCGGGCCGGTTCGGCTTTGTCGTCGGTGTAGATCGAATGGGCCAGGCCGATGAGCTTCGCCGTCACGGCGCTGACGTTGTAGTTACAGACCTGGACCAGCTCATGGAGGCGGCGTGATCCTGCATCCAAGTTTTAAGGTCGAGCCGTGGGCGCTCCACGAGACCGAACTGGACCTCGACCTGCTCGCCCAGAGCGAATCGCTCTTTGCGCTGTCGAACGGCCACATCGGTTTGCGGGGCAATCTCGACGAAGGTGAGCCTCACGGCTTGCCCGGTTCCTACCTGAATGGATTTTACGAGCTGCGTCCTTTGCCCTACGCCGAGTCCGAATTCGGATCGCCGGAATCGAGCCAGACCCTGGTCAATGTGACAAACGGAAAGCTGATACGCCTGCTTGTGGACGATGAGCCGTTCGATGTCCGTTACGGCGAGCTCCGGGTCCACGACCGATTACTCGATTTTCGCAGCGGGACATTGACTCGAACGACCGAATGGACCTCTCCCGCCAGACGAACGGTGCGCGTTACCTCTGTGCGATTCGTCTCGTTCACGCATCGGGCGATCGCCGGTATCAGCTATGAGTTGGAGCCGCTCGACGGACCCGCCAACATCGTCGTGCAGTCAGAACTCGTTGCCAACGAACAGCTACCGTCTGTAGCTGAAGACCCGCGTGTCGCCACCGCGATCGAATCGCCTCTACAGTCCGAGGAGCACTTTACACGCAAGGCGGAGGCGGTCCTGGTCCATCGGACAAGACGCAGCGGCTTACGTATGGCGGCGGCTATGGATCACGTCATTAGCGGCACTTCTAAGATGCGCATCGAGACGGAGTCTTCGCCTGACTCAGCCCGCGTCGTCGTTACCGACGTTCTCGAGCCGGGACAGCGCTTGCGTATTTTTAAGCTGGTGGCCTACGGATGGTCCATTGAGCGCACCGTGCCGGCGTTGCGCGATCAGGTTGCCGCCGCCCTCGCGGCGGCGCGTCGAGCTGGACTGGACGGCCTGCTCGCAGACCAGAGGCGATATCTCGAAGATTTCTGGGCACGCGCCGATGTCGAGATCAGAGGGGATGCAGAGTTGCAGCAGGCGGTACGCTTTGCGCTGTTTCATGTGCTCCAGGCCGGGGCGCGCGCCGAAAGACGCGCCATTCCAGCCAAGGGACTGACAGGGACGGGTTACGACGGTCATACGTTCTGGGACACGGAGATGTTTGTCATGCCTGTCCTGACTTACACTATACCCACTGCTGCTGCCGACACGCTCTACTGGCGCCATTCTACAATTTCTGCTGCGCAGCAGCGCGCTCGCGAATTGGGTCTGGCCGGCGCCGCTTTCCCATGGCGCACCATACATGGCGAGGAATGCTCGGGCTACTGGCCTGCCGGAACAGCCGCATTTCACGTCAACGCCGACATTGCCGATGCGGTGATTCGATACATTGACGCTACCGGGGAAGAAGACTTCGAGCATGACGTCGGCGTCGACATCCTGGTGCAAACTGCGCGACTTTGGCGCTCTCTGGGCCATCACGACGTGCAGGGACGATTTCGCATAGATGGCGTGACCGGACCCGACGAGTACAGCGCCCTCGCCGACAACAACGTCTACACCAACCTGATGGCGGCGCGAAACCTGGTCGGTGCGGCCAACGTCTGCGAGCGCAATCAGGACAAGGCACGCGAGCTTGGCGTGACGCCCGAGGAGATGGCCGACTGGCGCGCCGCCGCTTCTCAGATCTTCATTCCTTACGACCCGAGGTTAGACGTAACCCCGCAGGCTGAAGGCTTCACCGACCACGAGTTGTGGAATTTCGCAGAGACTAAACCGGACCAATATCCGCTGTTGCTCCACTTCCCCTATTTCGACCTCTACCGCAAGCAGGTTGTCAAGCAACCAGACCTCGTTCTCGCCATGCAACTGTGCGGCGACTCCTTCACCGACGAGCAAAAAGCACGCAACTTCGATTATTACGAGCGAATCACTGTTCGTGACTCATCCCTTTCAGCCTGCACTCAGGCCGTGCTCGCGGCAGAGGTCGGGCACCTCCGTCTCGCGCTCGATTACGCAGCAGAGGCCGCGCTCATGGACCTGCGGGACCTCGAGCACAATACCCGCGACGGTCTTCACATGGCATCGCTCGCAGGGACGTGGATTGCTTTGGTGATGGGTTTTGGAGGCATGCGTGATCACGCCGGCGTGCTGTCTTTCGCACCGCGGCTCCCGGACGGCCTGGCGTCCCTGACCTTCTCCGTCGTACGACGCAAGTTTTGCCTTCGCGTGGAGGTGACAGCGCGTTCGGCTGCCTATCGGCTGATGGGGTGTGCGGGACCTTTGCAAATCATACATTATGGAGAACTGTTGACGCTGAGGGGCGCCGATCCCGTCGAGCGCGGGATTCCGGAGTTTCCGCAACGTGAAGCGCCTAAGCAGCCTCCCGGTCGCGAGCCGATCCGCCGCTCGCCTGGAGGGATTCCTTGACGCCCCCCGACGAACCGTCATCTTCCCTCAGTTATCTTCAGACTCTGCGGGCAAACCTGGCAACAAGCCTGGCATCGACGCAAGACGGGAACATAATTATTTTGCAATTGATTTCGCGCACGTGTGAAGTTTACCTGTCCCGGGCAGGATTGAAAGAAGCTTTAAATACATGAAAAAAGACTTATTCGTGCAATAAAAGAGGATACGATGTAAGTCATTGTTTCTTTAACTGATATCGCTCTGTTGAGTATGCACGATACCCATTTCCTACCACCGTAAATCCCCCTTGCAGTCCTGTTATGATATGCTATCTTCCAATCACCAGGTAGCACTGTCGTAAATCCTGGCTCCAAAGCGCCTGACTCACACTGTAGGCGCTTTTTTTTATAGGGACATGCCCACCAGACTCCCAGGTAATTTCTAATCAATTATAACTGAACGGGTGCTCCCGAATGAGGGGAATCTCCTTCAGGCCCTCTTCGGTGCCGATACGACGTAAGTCATTGGTTCTTAAACTTATATCGCTCTATTGAGTATGCACGATACCCATTTCCTACCGCCATAAATACCCCTTGTAATCCTGTGACGGTGTGTTATTTTCAAATCACCAGGTAGCACTGTCATAAACCCTGGCCTCAAAGCGCCTGCCTCTCATGGCAGGCGCTTTTTTGTGATCATTTTGAATGCAACTCCTTATAGACCCTCTTCCGTATTTGTTTACAAAACTTTACCTCTATTAACTAATATTAACTCGACCTTGACGCGCACATTTTGTAAATATCCAAGGAAGCCAAACAGTTGTCAGTGGCCGGTGGTCGGTCGTCAGAGAAAAAACGCTTCGGACCACTCAAGACTGACGACTGGGCCATCAAAAATCCGGCGAGGCAGCTATGAGAAGAATACAGCTTTTTTCTCTTATCTTTGCGGCGTCATTAACTATGACGGCGTTTTCGGGTATCGCCCACGCTATAGTGGAGTTTGCAGCCGACGTAGTCATAGTGCCTAAAGGCGATGAACTGATGAAGGGCAAGATTTTTATCAAGGGCAACAAAGTCAGGCAGGAAACTTCTGAGGAAGGCGACACCCAGATTATGATCATCCGGCTCGATAAGAAGGTGACCTGGATGATAGATCCCGAAGAAAAAACATTTACGGAAATGCCGTATCGGTCTGCGGATAAGACGTTTGAAGAATGGACGGCGGAAAAGGAGAAAAATGCCAGATATCTTGGCGAAGAAACCGTCTCCGGTATGCCTTGCAAAAAATACGAGACTACAGAAGGCGGTGAAAAGACTGTCGTTTGGATTTCCAAGCAATTTCCGTTTACCATTAAGATCGAAGATTCGGAAATGATGATGGAATACCAGAATATAAAGCTCGGCGCTCTTGACGATTCCCTCTTCGAACTCCCCGCGGGATACGAAAAGGCGGATGAGCCTGTTGTCCGGCAAAAGAAGTGACAGAAGGTCAGGGTTCCGGCTTCAAAAAGTCGTCAGGTTCGAACGGGGCAGGACTCTCAGCGGCGAAGCCAAACAGGACAGGTTCACCACCTGACATTAAAAGTCAAACAGAGAGCACGGAACGCATATTGCGTTGTCATCCAGGCATTGCAAACATTCACTTTGACGGCACGCCGAACATTCCGACGACATTCCGCCTTCGATATCTTCTTCGGTACAACTCGTACAATTGAACATTTTGGATCTCCTCGGTCTTCAGGTCTCGGAGTGCATAAGAGCACGTTACCTATTAATAAAACTAATGATTCTGGGCATTCTTTCAACCGGGAAGGAACCGGGACAGGGCATTAGATAGAACTCCGCAGATGGAGGTGCGTCATGAAATCGAAAAAATCGACCTCACCAGATATCTCTTGCATCTCCTACCTGAAAATCGTATGGTTTCTTAGGTTTTAAGGGTTGCAGCGTAAGGCTTTCGGGGCAAAAATCCGGTCTCAAAATGCAGTTCGGATGTACAGGGCAAAAGTTGATTATTCCGGACCGTAAAAGATCGTCGATCCAGGAGCCCTCGGGCTGCGTCCTTTGTGGCCAAAAACGCGATTTTGAGGTGGAGGCAAAAAGGATTGCATCGTCAAGATCAAGGGGAATGAATGAAACGAGCGGCTTTTCATCCGAAGGCGGCGCAAAGCCGTGGGCGGAAAAAGGAGTGTCTCAATTCACTGAAAAGTCCATTGCTTCACACTGCTAAAGTTCAAGGCCGACCGGGTCCCGGCTGAGCAGGGACCGCTCTTCTCATTATCAAATCTTGTGCGCGTCTTCGCGTGAGCATGGACTCAAAAAGCGGTTCCACCCTCTTCAAAGAAAGGAATGAACTATGCCAGGGAAGCTGATCGACCGGACCCCGTCGGCCCATGATTTACCTCTCCTAATCAAAAACATCCTGCACACTCCGCTAAGAATCGCTCCAAACAAGCAAATCGTTTACAAAGATATTAAACGATACGACTACGTCACGCTCAACAAGCGAATCGGTCAGTTTGCAAACGCTCTGGAAAAACTGGGTATAAAGGCCGGAGACACCGTGGGGGTGATGGACTACGACAGCCACAGGTACCTCGAATGCTTTTTCGCCATCCCCATGATGGGCGCCGTCCTTCATACAGTGAACTGGCGGCTTTCTCCGGAGCAGGTCTTGTATACGATCAACCATGCCGAAGACGATGCGCTCCTTGTGCATACCGATTTTCTGCCTATTGTCGAAAAATTCCGGACCGCAGCGACAACGGTAAAAAAGATCATCGTACTAAGCGATGATGGGACTGCGCCGGAAAGCGGTCTTTCGATCGACGGAGAATACGAGGCGCTGGTCGAGGACAGCTCGAGCGATTACGATTTTGAAGACTTCGACGAAAACACCAGGGCCACCGTATTTTATACCACAGGGACTACAGGATTGCCCAAGGGGGTTTACTACAGTCATCGCCAACTGATACTGCAAACTATGGCGAACGCCACCAATATGGCCTACCAGTCGGGCCGCGCCGGCTTTTGTTCCAGTGATGTTTACATGCCGCTTACGCCGCTGTTTCACGTACACGGCTGGACGTACCCTTACATAGCTTCGCTGTTGGGCTGTAAACACGTATATCCGGGACGCTATATCCCGGATGAGATCCTGGAGCTCATTGCAAAGGAAGGTGTGACCATTACCCACTGTGTTCCCACGATCGTACAGATGCTGCTCGCCAGCCCGGTCTGGGACAAAGTGGACCTTTCCCGATGGAAACTTATCATAGGCGGCTCGGCGCTTCCCAAAGGGCTGTGCGCAACCGTCCTTAAAAAGGGCGTAAATATTTATGCCGGCTACGGGATGTCCGAAAGCTGCCCGACCCTCACAGTCACCGCCATTAAGTCCCACATGTCAGGATGGGACGAGGATAAGAAAACCGAAATCCGCTGCCGCACGGGGCTTCCGCTTCCATTGGTCGACCTGCGGATAGTCGATCTGGAGGGGCGGGAAGTTCCACATGACGGTGTCAGCGTTGGAGAGATTGTAGTGAGGGCCCCCTTCCTTACGCAGGGGTATCTGAAGGAGAAGGAGCGATCCGAGGAACTATGGACGGGCGGCTGGATGCACACCGGAGACGTAGGGTGGATCGACGGTGAAGGTTACCTGCAGATAACCGACCGTATCAAGGACGTAATCAAGACCGGTGGAGAATGGCTTTCCTCCATTCAAATAGAGGATATCCTTACACAGCACCCGGCGGTAATCGAAGCGGCTGTCGTCGGGATGCCCAGCGAGACTTGGGGAGAGCGTCCCTATGCTTTGGTCACCATAAAAGAAGAGCACGCCGGAAAAGTTTCGGAAGAGGAATTGAAATCGTTTTTTAAGAGTTTTGTCGCTGACGGCTCCATTTCGAAGTGGGCCGTTCCCGACAGGATCGTGGTGGTGGATTCCATTGTCAAGACCAGCGTAGGCAAGCTGGACAAAAAGGAGATCAGAAAATCGGTCCTGGAGCAGTTTCCGCCGGGGACCTTGCCAAAGTGAAGCAGAGGAGCAAACACAGAGCGGGGGAGTGATTTTTCATTATAAAGATACCCCGCACCCCCCAGGAGTTCGTCCGCGCGCGCTTGCGCGTGCGGACGGACGCTCGGCCCTCGCGGCGACTGGCCTCGCGTCACGCGTGGCCGCTGCCGCAGCGCCAACGTGAGCTGCGAAGTGGCCATAGGGAGGGGTGCAGGGGAGCGCATGTCCATAAGCGCTCAAATAAGGATGAGTAATTGCAAGGTAAAATACCGTCATTCCCGCGATCGATAAGGGAGCAAGATTCACAATGAGTTTCGGATGTCCCATAGCCCTCTCTTCTGAAGTGTCCATTTCCTGGGTGGATTGTAAGCCAGTCCTTGACAAATACTTTCCGGGTTTTTCTCCCTGTTAAAAAGGGTAGAATGCCATTCGGATTAGAAAATTTAGTCAATTTCGGGTATTCATTTGCCGAATGAGCCGGAAAGGAGATATTTCATGGAATTTGATGATTTGATACCTGACTATCAACTGGATCATGTGGGCTTGTATCAGCTCAGCCATGTCTACTGGAACCGGTCGACCCCGGAGCTTTACGAACTCGCCGTTCGACGCTTCGAGGGACAAATCGCTCACCTTGGCCCCTTGGTCGTATCCATGGGTCAGCATACCGGGCGGGCCGCCAAGGACAAGTATGTGGTGGACGAACCGACAACGACTGATGACATTTGGTGGGGCAAAGTGAACGTGAAGTACCCCGAGAAACGGTTCAATAGACTGCACAAGCACATGACCAATTATATGCGGGGCAAGACGGCATTTGTGCAGGACTGTTACGCGGGAGCCGACGAAAGGCACCGTCAAACCGTGCGGGTGATCACGGAATTTGCGTGGCACAACCTGTTCGCCCGCAACATGTTCATTCAACTCCCCCGGGACAATGATCGAATCAAGAATTTCGTTCCGGATTTCACGGTGCTCCATTGCCCGAATTTCCACGCAGATCCCGAAGACGACAAAACTCGCAGCGGTACCTTTGTGGCCCTTCATCTCAGCAGAAAACTGGTTTTGATCGGAGGGACGGCATACGCCGGGGAAATCAAGAAGTCGATTTTCACCGCTCTCAATTTTCTGCTGCCGGGCAAGGATGTGCTCTCCATGCATTGTTCGGCCAATGTTCACAAAGAACACCCCAACGACGTGGCGGTGTTCTTCGGCTTGTCGGGAACCGGGAAAACGACCCTTTCGGCTGACCCGAATCGACTGCTGATCGGTGATGACGAACACGGCTGGTCGGAAAAAGGCATCTTTAACTTTGAGGGAGGCTGCTACGCAAAGGTGATCAACCTCTCCCAGTCTTCGGAGCCGGAAATCTATGAATGCACTCGCCGCTTCGGGACGATTCTGGAGAATGTCTCCATGGACCCGGTCATCCGTCGCCTGGACCTCAACGACGCCCTGCTGACGGAGAACACCCGGGCATCCTACCCCCTGTCCCACGTGCCCAACATTGTGCCCACGGGAATGGCGGGGCATCCGCGTACCGTTATAATGCTGACGGCAGATGCCTTCGGCGTGCTTCCCCCAATTTCGAAACTGACGGAGGAGCAGGCCATGTATCATTTCATCAGCGGCTACACGGCCAAGCTGGCCGGTACGGAAAAGGGCGTCAAGGAACCCGGCGCCACGTTCAGCGCCTGTTTCGGGGCGCCTTTCATGGTTCGCCATCCTACGGTTTATGCCCGGATGTTGGCCCAAAAAATCAAGGATCACAAGGTCAGTTGCTGGCTGGTGAATACGGGGTGGACTGGAGGTCCCTACGGGGTCGGGTCGCGTATGAAGATCGAACTGACCCGGGCGCTGCTCAACGCGGCATTGTCTGGATCTCTGGATAAGGTGCCTGTGAGACCCCATCCCATCTTTGGGGTGCTGGTGCCCATGGAGTGTCCAGGGGTGCCCTCGGAGATGCTCGATATCCGCAGCACCTGGTCCGACTCGGACCAGTATGATGCTCAAGCCCGACGTCTCGCGGCACTGTTTCAAGAGAACTTCGAACAGTTCAAGGATTTGTCGTCACCCGAGGTCCAGGCCGCCGGGCCAAGAGCAGGCTGATCCGTTGTGTGGGCGTCGGCAGCTTAGCATTATTTATGTGTACCCCACAGCATTTGCTGGGTGAAACATCCCGGTAAACCGAGCACAAAGGAGCTGTACTAATGGAACTGGATCTTAATCAGTTAGTCGAAAGACTAAAGAAAGAAAAGGAAGAGATCGAAAATATTCGAAAAGCGAACGAACAGAGAAAATTGAGCAATTATACAACCTGGAAGGAAAAAGGATCTCTGGAAGGCGAGAGCGATACTAACGCACTGTCATTTGTCGATTTTCTGGAAATCGCGAAGACTGTTGATTCCACCAGGGACATCCGCAACGACATTAGAGATGTGGCTATAACCAAGTTGGCAGAAAAATTTATATCAAGCCGCATTCTGGAATATATGGAAATGGATAAATTATTTAATCGTAATGCATATACAGACGGATGGCTTGAGGCCGTTATGAAAGTTTGGGAGCAGGTAAAAGACCAACTTTAACCGGATTTTGTGGGGCCTTCTCGAATGTCGTGTTCTTCGATAGTTCCATGAAAATCGTTGAATCGACCGGCCTGTTTTGCGATTTTTTCGGCGGCCTTTGTCCATTTTTCGCTGCCTGTTCGCCAAAAGGATCTTTCATCCTCCCTCGAAAGAGCAGACGATAAATACGTACTGCTGAATTAGCTTTTAAGGTCTTGACGGTATTGCCCCCAAGCTGTTGAACATCTATTATACGGGCGTTAACTGGAGAACCCTGGTTATCCGCCCTGTTCCGTCCGGATGACACAAGGGGGACTTTTGAGTTTGCTTTAGATTCTCACTGTCAGGACCCAAAAACATGCAAAAAGGTCGAGTCTTATGGGTTAACGTGCTCAATCGCTATGGACTCATCGAAATGGATGATCGCACCGAAACCCTTATTCATTTTTCTATTGATTCGGGTATTGAAAATCTGCTTGCGGGTGATCGAATAAGCCTCCAACTGAACCGGAGGGGCAAAATCGCCAGAGTAACAAAGCTTTAAGCTGCAATCGGTTGCAAGATTCAAAACTCAAGCAGCCGCCTGCCACTTCGATTTCAACTCCAGTGGTCGCATAGCTCCCCTCAAAAATGCCCCTGGAAGGCATCCCGGAATGGACCGATAAACCTTTGATCCGCAGACCAATCGACGATGGCAAATACAACCCGCTTGTAGCTCCCGATGAAGTCCTGTCTTATTGCCCGACGGAACAAATCGGCGATTTCATGCCCATCGTTTTTGAATGCTCCACAACCCCATGCCCCCAGTACAATGGAATCGTGAGCATGCTTCACCCCAATGGACAAGACTTTGAGAATACGGAGCCACATGGCCGGGCCTGTTTCGTTACGCCTCTCGGGGACCATTTTACCTGCATTTACTGCGGGGCATGTGATGATCCCAACCGTGTACGGATCATTGAAAAGGGCGCCGTCATCATCGCGAAAAACTGGTACGCTGGGCGAATATATTGCGTAATTCGTGTATAGAGGGTCCCTGCGTGAGCGGTGAAAACGGTACATGTCATTGTCTTTAATACATGCGTGAAGGCCCGAACGATCTGGCCAGGTATTCCTCTTGTGACCTGGCGCCTCCGAGAAATCCTCCACCTGGATGAGTTGCCGAAGCGAAGTTGAGTACGACTGGGTGATACCCTTCATCAATCAGTCGATGTGCGGCGCCAAGCGTCGTCGTGTTCTCGACTGAAATTCCCGTTTGATGTTTCCCTTTCGCCAATTCCTGAAAATTCTGGTCTGGGGGATAGGAGACAGTTCCTTTGATAGATTGAGCTAAAAGTCGGGAAATGTTAATCACTATGCCGGAAGGGGCCAGGTACTCTCCCGCATTAATGATCTGGACTGCCTGACGTCCATACTCGGCAGCCAACTCCCTGGATATTTGAGTCTTAAAAGTCTGCACAGGCTTGCCTCTCGAAGTCCGCTGAAGAAGTACGCTGCCTTGACCCTATATGCAATGTAGCAAAACGGACGGACCTTGCACACTTTCATTTTTGAGTGACTATTCGTTTTTCTGTCAAAGAACTGGGGATGTAGCCATCCGGCTTCCGGGCAATTAAATAACGTCTTGGCCGACTTTGGGAGTTGCAGAAGATACATGTTAAGGGATAAAGCTAAAAAGCAAATCACAGGGGGGGGAAACGTTCTCTTAAGGGGATTTATTTATGATTAAAAAAATTGATGTCGTCGAGATGACCCGGCGTCTGGTGCGCGCCCGGAGCATCAACCCCACGGGGGACACCCGCAAGGTGGCGCAAGGTTTGGCCGAGGCGCTCGAACCCGCCGGGTTTCGGTTGTCGTGGAGGGAAACTCCAGGCACGGGGGTCAACCTGGTGGCTGTGCTGCAGGGTGAGGGCGGCAGGCCCCCCTTGTGTTTCACGGGTCATATGGACACGGTGCCGTTGGGTGAAATCCCGTGGACAGTCGACCCGTTTGCGGGCGAAGTCCGTGACGGCAAGCTCTACGGCCGAGGCGCCAGCGACATGAAATCCGGGCTTGCGGCAATAGCCGCGGCCGGAGTCGATCTCTCCTCGTTACCTCGCCGTGCCTCTGACGTGGTCCTGATTTTCACCGCGGGTGAGGAAACGGGTTGCGAGGGTGCAAAAGATCTGGCTGAATCGGGGCTTTTGCCTGCGGGGGCAGGCGCCCTGGTGGTTGGTGAACCTACGGACTGCCGGCCGCTTTCGGGCCACAAAGGGGCGTTGTGGCTGCGGGCGGACTTTTTCGGTCGAGGCGCCCACGGCTCCATGCCCGAGGCCGGGGACAACGCTGTCTATAAGGCCGCCAGAGCTGCCCTGGCTCTTGAAAACTTCCTGACGGCCCACTCGTCTTATCCTCAGCTCGGCAATCCGACAATCAATGTGGGGACAATCGGCGGCGGCGGAAAAGTGAACATGGTGCCCGACGCCGCTTTCCTGGAGATCGATCTGCGCACCGTCCCCGGACTTGACCACGACAACCTGGAAAACTCGGTTCAAGATGTTCTGGGGCCTGGGGCGAAGTTAACCCGCCTGATGGATGTCCCTTCCGTGTTAACACCTCCGGACGACCCCTGGATCACTTCTGTGCTGCGTGTCCTGAAACGGCTGCGGGAAATCCCACAGACGCTGGGTACCGTCAGTTACTTCACTGACGCATCCATCCTTTGCACTGCGCTGGGCAATCCGCCGACTCTCATTTATGGCCCCGGAGTCGCCCGCCAGGCGCATCAGACCGATGAGTACTGCCACGTCGCGGCAATCGTCGAGGCCCGCGAAGCTTACGCAGCCATTGCCGGGCAGTGGCTTTCGGGTTGATGCGCAGGCTTGACGAACAAGGAAAAATAACGCTGCTTTCGGAAAGGAGAGCCCATTGAACTTTTCTTACCTGCCAAACGAACCTCTGGTGGCTTTGATTGCGGGCATTTTGATCCTGTTGGTGCCAAGGCTTCTGAACTACGTGATAGCATTCTATCTCATCATAATAGGGATACTGGGATTGACGCATGGCCACTGGTCTCCCTGAATGGAGAGAAGATATGCCTGAGCTTTTTGAAACCACAACGATAAAAAGCATGTCCTTAGCTAACCGGTTCGTTCGTTCTGCCACATGGGAGGGAATGGCAAATGAAGACGGCTCATGTCCGCCGAAGCTTACAGATCTCATGGTCCGGCTTGCAAAAGGGGGAGTGGGACTAATTATCACCAGCCATGCAACTGTGAGCAGGGAAGGACAGGCTAGACGTCGGCAGCTTGGTATTTACAGCGACGAATTTCTCCCGGGACTGGCCGCAATGGCCGGCACCGTACATAAAGCGGGCGGAGAGATCGCTGTCCAACTGGCTCATGGAGGATGCCATGCCGACCCGGATCTAGCAGGACAAATGCCCCTCGGACCGTCAATCATAATAGTTGACGGCATCCCCAATTGCCGCGAGATGACCGGCGATGATTTTCAAATGGTTGCTGAATCGTTCGGTAAGGCTGCTGCGCGCGCTCAACGGGCAGGTTTTGATGGCGTCCAGATCCACGCTGCGCATGGTTATTTACTGAGCGAGTTTCTTTCGCCGTTTTACAACAGGAGAACTGACCGATATGGCGGAAGCGTAGCAAATCGAGCCAGACTTCTCATGGAAGTTGCAAATAATATCAGGGATAAAGTCGGGGACAGGTTTCCCGTGATGGTCAAGATGAACTCGGAGGACTTTGTCACAGGGGGCCTTACTGCAGAACAGATGCTGGAAGTTGCCTCGATTCTGGAGAGCGCGGGTATTGACGCCGTTGAGCTAAGCGGCGGGACCAGATATTCGGGCGACTATGTGCCGTCCAGGCTTGGAAGGCTCGCTAAAGATAACATGGAAGTCTATCACCTGGAAGCGGCCGCGAAATTCAAGGAAAAGGTCAGTATTCCTCTCATGCTTGTTGGCGGGATTCGCTCCTGTGCGGTAGCGCAAAGAATCGTAGAGGAAAGGATTGCAGACTACGTTTCCTTGTCGCGTCCTTTAATTCGGGAGCCCGATCTGGTCAACCGCTGGAGGTCTGGAGACACCCGTAAGGCAAGGTGCCTCTCAGACAATCTTTGTTATGAACCGGCAATAGCGGGCGAAGGGCTATACTGCGTTCTGGAGAAGCGTCTTGACCGAGTATAAAGCCCTCCCGCATTAAAGCCTTTCGGTTAGAGCTTCCTCACCTTGACTGCCGATGGCCCCTTGGCGCCCTGCTCGATTTCGAAACTGACACGGTCCCCTTCCTGCAGACTTTTGAAACCTTCGCCCTCGATGGCGCTGTGGTGAACAAAGACGTCTTTACCGCCCTCAACCTCGATAAATCCGAAACCCTTTTGATCGTTGAACCACTTTACTGTACCTTGAGGCATAATTCTTCAAATCCTTCCATAATTTTGTTTTGACAAAGCGTACACGATATTAATGTCAGATCGCGCTGGTGGCAAGTAAATAGATCGGGAGCATGGTCCTCTAGTGAGATTAAAAAAGTGAATAAAATTCTCCAACTTTTTACTGCGGTGTACAATATTCTCCACAACACAGACATGAGACTGAATTTACAGGATTTATCCTGACAATCTCGACCGACTGGAAAGCCAATGAACCAGGATTGTGTTGAATATTGTTCAAAACAGGTCATTACGTCTCCTCGCCTCTTGTCACGCAAAATAGCCCTGATAGCCCATTCAAATAAAGTTCGGACCCTTGGCAGGCTACTTGCACCAGAGACAAGGGGAGACGTGAAGTGCATGTTGAAAATCGTATTCTACTCGTTGAGGCTAACACTCCATTAAGACGCTCTTTGGAAAAATTTTTGAACCAGGCTGGCTACGCCTTTGAAAGCTGTTCTACTGCCTGTGAAGCGCTGACTCTCGCTGGAAAGCTCCGGCACGATGTAGTGATTGTTGGATATCATCTTCCTGATGCAAATTGCCCATCTCTCATTGAAAAGCTCAAGCTCCTCCATCCCCGTTGCGTGACAATTGTGATTTCCAAGTACGACTTCCAAGTTGTTGTTCACGATCTTGATCGAGTGAAAATCGAATCGTTCCTGAAGAAGCCCTTTGACCTCGCTGATTTTGAACTTGCTCTCTCCTCAGCTCTTTCAAAGGTTAGCAAGCCTGTTCGAAAGGATGACCGGCAACCTGATCTCTTGCCTGCCTCCACATTGACACAGGGAACTCTCAGAAAGGGAAGTTGACCATCTGAAATCTCTCTGAAGCTCAAAAACCCTGGAAGGGTGGGTGCCAACAAATCTCACGTGCGGGTGAACCTGTTCGAAATCCTCTCTCTTGCTCATGTTCTCTAATCTGGTCCCAAGCTGATTATCAAGTGAATGCGGAAACTCTGCGTCCAAGTTGATTCGAAAAGCTCGATCTGTACTCCCATTGGTGGCGGAAAACTTCTCTTCCCTTTTTTAGCCCGGTTCTGCGAGTGTCCCTCTGCTTTAACAAAAGGCCATAAGGAAAATTCTTATGGCCTTTTGCTTTAGGCGCTTAAAAACTAAATTCGTGCTTTTTCCGGCAGAAAATCTTCGTGATCATCTCTGCGCGCTCAGCCTTCGAATTGCGCCCTCACAAACGATCGGGCGCCGGACTATACGCATCACAGCATCTTATGCGTATAGCGCAGACCCGAAGCGTAGTGAGGGTCCCACCGGCTTCGGGGCGCAAAGCGCCAAGAGGTTTCTGCGTGCCGTGAGAACTTTTCGAAACAGCTTTTCACGCCCCATTGGGACACCCTGAAACCATGGAAAGTTTCTCGTGTGGGCTTGGCAACCCCGGCAGGCGGTCCCACCGCTGGATTTTTCTGGTTGTCCGGGTTAGGGAGCCTTCTTCCACCTTACGGTAAGTGTTTCTCCACCTTTGCCCCAGTTGTCTGTATCTACCTCGTCAATCACTACGGAAACTGTCTCTGGATTCTTCCCCAGGACGTCTACTAAAACCTGCGTCATTCCTTTGATAACTCGGGCTTTCTGATCGGGGGTGGCTCCAGGTGTGCCTGCGGCTTTCGCTATTTTGACGTTCACATAAGGCATGGCAATTCCTCCATAGTCAGCGGACAGTAGGATTCATTCAAACGATCTTTACTCAAAGACGATTGCAATTGTTTCCAGAGTTTCCGTACTATTAGCATGGATGCGTCATCGGGGTAAAATCACTTTTTGCAAATGCGAGCGTTGGATCAACGTTTGTAGAGTATTGCCTGGGGCGGGAATCGAACCCGCAGTGATATTTACGGGACAAGGGTTTATGGACCCTTACCCCCGACCCAGCCGACCCAGTTATTCTGTTCTATTAGCGACAGCAAGCTCTGTCATGTTGTAACCCTTTCGCCCCCCGAACCCCTGCCGCCGACAATCGCCGCCAGCTCTTCGATATATTCCTTCATCTGCTCTGCCTGGCAGTTCATCTCTTCGGAGGCCGAAGCCAATTCCTCAGCGTTTGCTGCGTTTTCCTGGACCACTCTGTCCATGTCGTTAACCGCGCGGTTGATCTGTTCGATCCCCTGGGCCTGCTCAGAGGATGCCATGGTTATTCCGCCTACCAGTTCGCCGGTCTTTGCGACGCCCCCGACAACCTGTCCGAATTCAGCGCTCGTCTCCTCAACAACGCGTGCCCCATCTTTAACTTTTGCCACCGTACCTTCGATAAGACCGGCAGTATTTTTTGCCGCCTCTGCCGCCCTCATTGCCAGATTCCTTACTTCATCGGCTACAATCGCGAATCCGGCGCCGGCTTCTCCTGCGCGTGCCGCCTCAACCGCAGCATTCAATGCCAGCAGGTTGGTCTGAAAGGCTATTTCGTCAATGGTCCTGATGATCTTGGAAGTCTCCTCGCTGGCCCTGGAGATTTCTCCCATCGAGCTTTTGAGCTTTTCCATCGATTGACTGGCCAGTGAGAGCATTTCCCGTGTGCCTGAGAGCAACGTGTTTGCCTGTCCGGAGTTATCCGCGTTCTGCCTGGTCATCGAGGACATCTGTTCAAGTGAGGAGCTTGTTTCTTCTATCGAGGCCGCCTGGTTGGATGCCCCTTCCGAAAGCTGCTGGCTGGATTTTGAGACCTGATTCGTAGCTATGGCCACCTGTTTGGATACTTCAAAAATACCTCCCACGGCCCTTGAGAGAGGCCTGGAAATGCCTCTGCCGAACAGGAAGGCGACGATCAAGGCGATTCCAAGGAGAACCGTCCCGATGAAGAGTTCCATGTTGCGAAATTCCATCGCGGTGCCGAGGATTTCCTTTTTGGCCTGTATTGCGGCGATGCTCCAGCCTCTGACACCGACAGGAGCGAAGGAACCCTCTTTCTCAACCCCATCAACAACGTAGGACTCCTTGCCCTTAACCTGGCCGACCATCTTTTCGCCCATCTGCTTAAGACCCGGGTCCTCGACGATATTTTTTTGGAAAATCATTGCCTTATCGGGATGGGCCACCAGCATGCCGGTGTTATCTATCATGAAAGCGTAGCCGGTTTTCCCGATTTTAGTGCTGGTGATAAGTTGAATCAGCGAGTCTATTTTGGTTGCTGTGGCCAGAATACCAGCGAATTGGCCCTTTTCGGAAAAAACCGGCGTGCAGGCAATCATGACCGGCTGGTTGTTGGTCTTTGCTTTAATCAGTGAGCCGACATTGCCGTTACCCTGCTTGGCATCCCGGAAATAGTCCCTGTCGGAAACGTTCATATTTTTATATGGGGCGTTATCGCCTCCGCTTCTTGCACCGGCAAGGAATAGCCCGTCCTTATCCGTCAGATAAATCCCCGAATACTGGTCGCCGAGTTTTTTGAGAATGACGGTAAACTCTTTGTCGAGCGATTCGATATCGTCTTTTGAAGCCTCACGTCCTTCCCTCTCCACCTTGTCGACGACACGGGCGATGCTGCCCGTTCCGGATATGCCGTGTACCTGCCGTATTTCCAGGGCAACCAGGTTGCGAGCAAACTCGCAGAGCTTTTCCACAGATTGTGCGGTAGTATCCTCCGAAAGTTCTATGAAGGTTTTCATAGTCCTAAGAACTGTAAATGTGCCAAGTACAAGCATCGGAATGACTGCGAGCATTGCTCCACCAACCAATAGTTGTTGTCTCAGGTTCAATTTTTTCATTAATCCGCTCCCGGTTTATTGGTGAAGAAATTCCTTTTCCAAGATCAAATCGGCTGGAATGATTACTTGCTCAAGCAGTTTTTGCGAGCTTTCCTCAGTTTGATTCCGAGGCTCGCCACCAGATATTTCCGGCACTGTTATAATCGATTGTTAGCAAACTATTGAAAGGTACTCTATAATAGACCATAAAGCGTTAATGGACCTGCTTGGCATATCATCCATCGAGGCGTTGCGCCGGTCTCATATGGGCTGGGTGGAGGAAGCCCTTGCCGGTCGCGAACAGGTCCGGGAACGTAAGTGGACTGATACCGAGTTGCCTTCAAGAAGCGGTCGACGATAAACCCGGCCCCTGCGTAGGGGTGGGCTTTACGCCCTCCCAAAACACAAAACTTGAACGCAACTTCGTATGAGAGCGTCGCCGTAGGGAGCAGAGAACTCGTTGACGTTATAAAGACCGACCCAATGCTGCATCCAAACCCAATGCCGCACCATTGCTGAGCCTGCCCCGTATCTTTTCGGCTTTGGCGTTACCCCAAGTACTTCCTCTTAAGCCCGATCAACCCTGCCAGACCAGCGCCAAAGAGCCAGACGGTGCCGGGGATGGGGGTGGTGCCGTCGTCACCCTCAACGGTGATGGTCGTCGGCGAATAAAAAAGGTAGTCTTGTGTACCGGCTCCGAATGACTGAGAGGTGTTGGGAGAAGGATTGAGTGCAAGCAGGTATGCAGTCCCCGTGTTGAAGTCGGTATTTGCTGACGCCGCGTTAACGATTGCACTAACTTGGGAGGCATACGTGCTCTGAGTTGAGCCATTGAGTGCGAATCCGCCTGACCCGAACATGATGGTCCACACAGCAAGCTGAGCCGTGACAGGGTCATATTTCCCGGCGATAGTCTGGCTGAGGATCCATGCCGCTTCGGAATAATTGCTGGCCGGTGGGGCAGTATTAATATAATACGGGGTGATGGTGGTCGGGGAAAATGCCGGGTCAACGCAAAAACCTTGAGTATATTGCAGCGGATTGCTGGTGTCCGGATTGGCTGGAGTCCAGTTCTGATAGATGTTTACGCCATAGTATCCTGCATAAACACCCCCGGAGTAATTTACTTTTTGAATGTACACATCTACAACGGTCGAAGGACTGATTTCTGTAAGACCCACCGAGTAGTAGGCCGAAGCCATGGACGCCGATGCAAATATGAAGATCGCGACAAAAAGCGATAACCTGGTTTTCATGGTTCATCTCTCTTTTTTTGAGAAACTTCCGTCCCAACTCGCGACGGGTTTGGCTTTGTTATTCGTGGTAAACTAATGAATACGCCCGGTGAGGTTTGCTGGCTGGTCCAAGAGAAAAAAACCCAGATATGAATTTTCATGCAACTATGGCATGAACATGGGCTTCCTGGTCCCTCATTTGCGGAGGTCAGCAAAGTACCCGCAGGGTAAGTAATGAAAACACCTCTCGATTATCACAGTTTCAACAGATGTTCATGACAGAGATGTGAAAGTTTGGTTACGAAATCACTGTATCCACGAACTATTACGAAGTAGGAGCTGCTTCGACCATCAAGCGGCTTAATGGCAAATTTGAGATTCTTCGGGGTGGTTGGGACGCATTCAGGAACGGTTGAGCACAGTGATTACACCTCAGAGGGCAGTAGATGAAAAATGGTTTGACCGATGGCGCCGGGTTCGATCCCGGCGCCAAAAAAACAATTAATGTTCGGTACGCGTGTAGAAAGGCCATTTATCGAAGAACCACACGGCAATGAGAAATGGCACCAACCACCATACGCTCCACACGATGGAGTCCCCTTTCAAAGCCCTTTCAGCCATCGAACCGGCCATATGCGCATTGCCGACGCCCCAATAGCCCCAGTTGATCACATAATAGAAAATGTAAGACAGTGCAGTCAATACCAGGAGCCCGATCGTCCTGAACCAGAAAGCTCCCCACGAATCCTTATCAGCCATGGGAACCATGTCATCGAAAAAATTAGTCCAGACGAGTCCCCACAAGAGAGCGAAGCCGGCGATTTCCGCAGTATGTTGCCAGAGAAAACGCGCTGGATTCCCCCCTTCCGTCGGCGGGAGATGCTTTTTAACCTCATCCATGTCCAACCATGATGGGGCAATTTTCGTACAAATCACTGCAAGGACATAGGAAATAATCAGCACGCCAAGGAACGAGATGAGGCCCTTCCACGGCTGCGGGAGCTTGATAGCCGACCACGGCTTCCCTCGCCAGACCTGAACCGTCAGATATTGGATTACAATCATCCATTCCCAAAATCCGACCACCCATGAGAGATTGGTGGTTCCGGCTATTGCTCCCCACCAGGGGGTGTTGAGCGCGTAGGACTTCCCGAAAACCACACCGAAGATCAGGCCCCAGAAAGGCACAATCAGAACGACATAGAAGAAAAATGTGATCGTGCTTGACCAGGCCAATTCTAACAGGCCCGCCTGAGGCTGTTGCAGGTTGCTGGGGTACATAGGCCATTTTTCGAAAAGAACGGCACTGACGCCATAGGTTAAAAAGCCGATCAGTACGAAGCAAATTACAGCCTTTTCCGCAAACAGAAATTCCGGGTTTGTCAAGGTATTCAAGGTCAGAGTTAACCCGGTGCCGGCCGGCATGGTGGTCTTCCCGGAAGCGGCAAGAGCCTCCAGATTGGGTTCGCTCAGGAAATTGAATCCTAAACCCAGTATTTTATAGAAGACCACGTGGATCAGTAAAAAGGTTATAATCAGGTTGACCAAGGTCATCACAATGCCGCGCACAGGCGGCGACAAACCCATGAACGGCCAGTTAGTGAAACAAACATGTTGCCAAAGACCGACAATTATCATGACGCCAATATACATCATAAATGGATAAGGAAAATAATGGAGCGGACCGCGTAGATCGCTGAATATGAACCAGATGATCCATGCTATCACGCTGATTGAGATAAAAGAAAAAATTCCTGTTAATGGTTGCCCCCAACGAGGCTTTAATGCTAATGGCTCCATGGCATGCAACTCCTTTGCAGAAATCAGGATGAATAGTTTTAAGATTTCTGATCCCCGACCTCAGAGTTCTCCGGGCTGCCCAATCACCCCCTTTCAATTGCATGTCTCTGCAAAAACCCCTGTTTCGCGGCCTCTAATACGTGGGAAAGTATGCAGCGACAAGCGACTGTTTTTTGCCACCCGTTTGTTCAATGAGATCAGACTGACGCCGGCGTTGAACTCCAAACCCGATTCCGCGCGGATCGCACTGCTTTCCGTCAGGATTCGGTCCCTGCCTGCCCATTTTCCCCTGTGGGACATTCCATGAGGTACAAAGCCATTTGTTCGTGTACTTCGCGGGAGAGCTTCCGATAGAGATGGTAAAAGAAAACGCCCATCATGTCCCTCGCCTGGACCGATCTCCGGGAGCGTTCGGCCAAGGATAACTTCCCGGTTCCCGCCTGCCAGTAGTATCTGTGTGATATCTCCACGATATCCAGAAACATGTCCCGGTAGACCTTGAGCGCCTCCGGGTCGAAGCCGGCTTCAGGCCCCAATCCGATCTTGTCCATGTCCACCACGACCTTGCCTAACGTCAGGTCATCCTGGGAATAAGCCTTTTGACCGTCGCGGATCTCCGGGGTTATTATGCGCCATTCCTCCATCTTCGCCAGCCACCGCCGCCCTAGGCCGGTGGCCTTTCGAAACTGCTTCTCCCCGACTATCTCCGTGGGGAGAAGCTTATCCACAGGGCGGAAGTAGCCTGTGTGAAGCTGCAGGAACCATTCGCGCTCAGGTGATCCCTTCTCGAACTTAAGGACCCTTTTGATTACCGAGAGGGGGAGAAAACAGTGATCTTGAAGCTCTTTGATGAGGCGAATTCGGTCTACATAGCCCTCGTTATACTCGGCGACATTTTTGCCCAATTTCCGCGGGCGGGGCAGAAGACCTTCGCGGACGTAATAATGGATGGTTTCCTTGGATACCTTTGTCTGTTTAACCAGTTCGCCGATCTTCACCAGACGCCGCCTCGTGAGGAACTTGTTCTCCCTTTTTATCCGGTGGGAGAGTCAACACCTGCCAAGCAGCTCGAATATATTCCAGGTATGAAGAGGAAATTGATGATCTGCTCACTTTATAGAACATCAAGATCCCGGAGTCAAAATAAAATCACGGTTCAGGTGATGAATATGCTGTTATTTCGCGCAATTTATCGTGTAGCGTGTAGTAACACTCATCACTTCTTTCAGAATGGACGCTATTGCGGCAAAATGGCAGGAGAAGTTTGCAAATGGGGTCGGACGGCCCGCCCTCTGACCCTGGACCGTTTCCGGAGGCGATAAGGATTCTATCGACGATTAGGAACAACCGTGTGCGAAGAGGTGAGTCTGTTCGCTTTTCCGCTCATTGACTCGATGACAATCCTCACTACAGCGGTCTTCTCGACGTCCTGATCTTTCATGGGGGGAAAGGGATGATTTGCAGGCACGAACTTCTGCACCATGCTTTCCAGGATTCGCCTTTTCTCAATGGGACCCTCTACGAACTCAGCTTTCCCAAAACAGACGACGCTTTCGTAAATCTGACTAATCCCGCAGCCCTGCTCAAAAAGGACCTGAGGCCCGACTTCATCTACCAGAAAGCACACGCGAGGATCGGTCCGAAGTGCTTCGATCTTTCGGCCCGCTTGTCCACTATGGAAGTAAATGTCGCCTTCAAGAAATAAATAGTTCAAGGCAACGACATAAGGTCCATCCGCTGTGGTGACCGCCAATCGACCAACAGTCATACGTTCCAGGAGAAGTTCCATCTCGTGTGAGGTCTTCATCGTCCGATCTTTACGCCGTGGCTCCGTTCTCATGCGCCCCCCCCATGTGAGACCGATACTTCATTGCAATATCTGGAATTTAATGAAGGGCATTACCAACACGCTCATATCCAAACCCTACACTTATCGTCCTGTCAATTCGAGCCCTTTCTTAGTTTCAACGTGAAATCAATACCTTAATGCTTGCGCGCTAAGATATGCCTCTGGCACGGCTATTGCTCTAAGATTGTTTAAATTGCGTTGAACCTGTCTTAAAGGATGGGCTTTATGAAACAGGAGACAAATCAGGGACACTTTATTGTGTGTGCAACCACACGATCGGATCTGCTTCCAACGGACTATTTTGATTCATGTGGGAAGCTGGTGAAGGGTGAAAGTCATGCCGCAAAGTTCTGCGAACTGGAACAAGCCCTTAAATTCGTTGAGGATCACAATATCGAACTGGGGGGACGTCACCACATAGGGCTGTTGCTGAAATTCTCGTAATATAAGCCTTTTCGGACTTTCTAAGGCCAAAGGCACAGAGATCCGAAATTGCTTCCCCAACCTCTTTGGATTTCTGATAAGGGTGAGAGCGCCCACGGCCAAACAACCCGCCTCTGATCTTCGGATATCCCTTCCATTAACAGGAGAATTTTGCGCTCTCTGAAAGATTGGGGCCACGTGGTCTATTTTGCCAAAAGATGGTATATTCAAGTCGAGGGCAATTGTTAATGTCGTTTTCCCGCACACAGGTCATGCTGGGTCCGGTGAACCAGTGCGCCGCTAGGCTGCAAATGAAAGTCGAACCGGAACTGCGGAATCTGGCGCAGAGGAATAACCATGGATCCCAGCGAACACACGCGATGCACTGCAAGGAAGCCGGTCATGGTTATTCTTACTTTACCTTCGAACGGTATTTATCCCTTGATAGGTCCGTTGGTTGACATCAGCCGGTCGGAACTGTGTTTCACCTATTTGCCGTTGCAAGACATCGAAATCCCCATACAAGCTCAATGTGAGGTGGTGCTCAAGCATGGGTTCAGGGCTTTCAGTGACCCAATTCCATGCAAGATCGTTTATGAGAAAGCCGACTCGCCCAGGGGCTTTTCTTTAATGGTCCCGGTAAGGCGATGTGGTATTCAGTTCATAACTCCTCTGCGCCTTTCCGAGATTGAATCCATTTGCAGCGAATCTCCCGATTCCTTCAAAAAGTCAGTTTTGGAAACCGGGGCACGGAAGAAGCAAAATCGAGAATTGGAAGACTGAAACGGGGCTCACACTGGGCAATCCATTACTTTTTGAGATAGGAGAGTGAAATGAAGATCCTCTGTCTGCTTGGAAGTCCAAGGGAAAAGGGAAATAGCGCGACTATCGCAAATCGATTCTGCACAACGGCTGAGAGGCTCGGAGCGGAGGTCCGGACATTCGTTCTGAACAAGCTCCAATTTCGTGGTTGCCAGGGATGTATGGCATGCAAAACCAAACTCGATCGATGCATACTTGAGGACGATTTGACCGCTATTCTGGAGGCGGTTCGTGAAACCGATGTCCTTGTGCTCGCAACTCCTGTTTACCTCTTTGACGTAACGAGCCAGTTGAAGACTTTCTTTGACCGAACTTTCTCATTTTTCGTGCCTGATTTCTTTTCCAACCCAAATAAAGGCCGCCTTGCGCCAGGTAAAAAACTGGTTTTCATACAGGTACAAGGGCAACCCAATCAGAGCCTGTTTACCGATGTCTTTCCGAAATTTGAATACTTCTTCAAAGCCTATGGTTTTAGTGAAACACATCTGATTAGAGCATGCGGAGTTCGGGGGCAAAGGGACATTGAAGCCCGCGAAGACGTGTTAAAGTTGGCTGAAACAACGGCTGAGCGGCTGTGTAGGCTTTGAGATAATCGAAAAGATGCCGTATTGACCGTCAAAACTCCTGGGAGCTTTGCTTGCAGATCAATATGGATTAAAGAGGAGGATTTTTTATTCATGGAAGATTTGGGAATCACGAAAGAGCAAGCGGATGAGCTTACTAAGTTGTATATCAAGGAGCCGATGACAAAATTTCACCTCCTCGAAACTGAGGCGATCATGAGAGAATTAGCCAGACATTTCGGGGAAGATGAAGAGAAGTGGGCCATCGTTGGTCTATTACATGATATCGACTGGGACTTGACAAAGGACAATATGGAGCAGCATTGTGTAAAAGCTCAAGAAATTTTGAGACAAGCTCGAACTACTGAGTTTTTGATTGAAACGGTTGTATCTCATGGATACGCCAATGAGACGATACCCAGCCTCAAAGGAATGAAACGAAAAACCCGAATCCAGCATTGCCTCGTTGCCGCAGAAACTTTAACTGGGATTATTGTTGCCTCAGCCTTGGTCCAGCCCGATAAAAAGCTGTCCAGTGTTCAATTGCCGTCGTTGAAAAAGAAATTTAAGAGCAGGGCTTTTGCTGCCAATTGTAGTAGGGAGTTGGTCGCGGAATGCGAAAAAGCTGGAATCTCCATAGATGACTTTCTCGAAATAGGGCTTTGTGCTTTGCAGGGAATCAGCGGTAAATTGGGGTTGTGAGGCTTTACTGAAGCTGGTTATGCAGTTGCTGGATGAAACGAATCGGGCCAGGATAACAAAGCATCAAGAATTAAAAATACGGAGAATTGAATGTCTAATATTTCGGAACTATTGAAAGAACTGACTGAAGCTCATGGCGTTCCAGGCCACGAAACCGAGGTTCGATCGCTGGTGCGTCGCTATATGGGACCTTTAGGCAGCATAGAACGTGATCGTATCGGGAGTCTGGTCTGCGTTAACGGCAGCGCTGGACCTCGCGTGATGCTGGCTGCCCACATGGATGAAATAGGTTTTATGGTCACCCTTATTTCCGAAGAGGGTTTTCTCAGATTTCTTCCGCTCGGTGGCTGGTTCGATCAGGTGATTCTCGGGCAGCGGGTAATAATCAAAACACACAAAGGGGATTTGTTAGGCGTCATTGGAGCCAAACCGCCTCATCTGATCCCTCAAGACGAGCGGAGCAAAGTTGTCGATAAGAAAGACATGTACATCGATATCGGCGCTACCTCAAAGGCCGAGGTGGAAAAGGCTGGAGTTCGCCTGGGGGATCCTGTAGTGCCCGAAAGTTCGTTTAAACTTTTAATGAACGGGAATGTCTTTATAGCGAAGGCTTTCGATGACAGAGTCGGTGTCGGTCTTGTAATCGAGACGATGCGTCATTTCTCGAGCCACCCACACCCCAATATTCTTTTTGGCGTTTGTACGGTTATGGAGGAAGTGGGGCTCCGTGGCGCTAAAACGAGTTCTGAACTTGTTCGGCCTGATATCGCTATCATTCTGGAAGCTGATATTTGTGGGGACGTTCCAGGAATCAAACCCGAAGAGTCCAGTGTCAAACTCGGAGGAGGACCTGCGCTCGTCCTGCTCGAAGCAAGGCTAATTCCTAATCTCAAATTACGCGATCTTATAATTGAGATGGCGGGTGAACTCGGTATCCCGTTGCAATATTCGGCAGGGCTTGGAGGTGCAACGGATGGCGGACAGATTCACCTGCATGGAATAGGTGTTCCGACCGTTGTTCTGGGAGTTCCCACTCGACATATTCACAGTCACTCAGGCATGATTCACAAAAATGATTTCGAAAGAACGCTCCAGCTCCTCATTGCTCTGATCCAAAAACTGGACGCCCAGACCGCAGAGGACCTTATAGTGTAATGAAATGATATAATCCAGCCACCTTATCGGGCATACTTCAAAATCGCCTTGAACAAGCATTATTGCGTGCGCAGCACACCAAGCCGCCCAGTCACTTCACAGTAAGTACGGGGTCACTACTTCACCCATTTCACCCGTTATTCTTAATGTTTATACAAAATGCCTCACCTGATCGATGCGAGTACTTTCTACTTCCACATTTCCTCACTTGACAATCCGGGCACTCAATGATTGTGTTTGCCTGCCCTTCAAAAATCCAGGTAGGATTGTTATGACGGAACCTCAGTGGAAGAGGAAACAAGCGATGTCCCTCATCGACTTTTTGTTTGGCAGACCACTCGCCTCCTATGAAGATCAGGCCGAGAAAATAGGGCCTGCAACCGGCATCCCCATCTTCGGCCTGGATGCATTGGGATCAGCCGCATACGGACCGGAAGCGGCTCTAACTCTTCTGATTCCGCTCGGCATGGCAGGAATCCGGCACATTGTTCCTATCAGCGGCGTCATCATCGCGCTGCTCTGCATTCTCTGCTTTTCCTATCGCCAAACGATCGAGGCATACCCGACAGGAGGCGGATCGTATACGGTTGCGAGCGAAAACCTCGGGACATTTGCAGGCTTGCTCGCCGCTGCATCTCTGATGATCGATTATGTCCTCGTGGTCGCTGTGGGCATCTCGGCCGGTATTGGCGCACTTGTGTCGGCACTGCCAAGTTGGCAGCCTTACACGCTCGTCCTTTGTCTCACCGCCCTTTTCGCAATCACCATGGTGAACCTGCGCGGTGTGCGGGATACCGGCGCGGCGTTCATTGTTCCTACCTATCTCTTTGTAGGATGCCTTTTCGTGGTTCTCGCGCTGGGACTTTGGCATACGATTCTAAGTGGCGGCCACCCATCTCCTGTAGTTGCACCCCAAAAGCTGGCGCCGGCTTGGGAAGCGGCAGGCCTGTGGCTGCTGCTGAAAGCCTTTTCGAGCGGTTGTACGGCCATGACTGGAGTGGAAGCGGTCAGCAATGGAGTGATGGCATTCCGAGAACCGAGGTCACAAACAGCACGTCTGACGCTGTCGATAACTATTGCCATATTGATATCGCTGCTGGCAGGCATTGCTTATCTCTGTCGTTCGTACGCCATCGGCGCCACCGTTCCGGGGCAAGCCGGGTACGAAAGCGTACTCTCGCAACTGGTCGGTGCAGTCTTAGGCAAAGGCTGGTTCTATTACCTCACGATTAGCTCCATCGTCCTGGTACTGGTGCTGCAGGCGAATACGGCCTTTGCTGATTTTCCGCGTCTTTGCCGTGCAATTGCACAGAATGATTATTTGCCGCGCGCCTTTGCCAATCGTGGACGTCGGCTGGTCTACTCGCAAGGAATCTTGGTGCTGGCGTTCATGGCCGGTTCGCTGTTGCTTCTATTCGGCGGTGTGACCGACCGATTGATTCCGCTCTTTGCCGTCGGAGCTTTTCTTGCATTCACGCTGTCACAGGCAGGAATGGTCGGGCACTGGAAGCGCGCTCGGGGTGCACATGCCGGGCGCAGCATGTTGATAAACGGGATTGGCGCAATTACCACGGCGATTACCGTTGTCGTAGTGATTATTTCAAAGTTCAGCGAAGGTGCATGGGTAACACTGATCCTTATTCCAGGCCTCATTTTTCTGATGCGAAATGTCCGGCACCACTATAATCGCACCGAACGGGAAACGGCCTCGCGAGCTGTTCTATCTACGGAAGGCCTCCGGCCGCCACTCGTGGTGGTGCCGCTCGACAGATGGGACAATGCTTCGGAAAAAGCACTGCGCCTCGCCCTGATAGTCTCACCCGACGTGGTTGCCGTGCATATCGACTCCGAAGAAGGTAGCAACCGGCTATCACAGGAGGAGTGGCGATCTTGCGTAGAGGAGCCCACTCAACGAGCGGGTCTGCCCACGCCCAAACTGGTGGTCCTCAAATCACCCTACCGTTTCATCGTGACACCCATCCTCAATTTTGTTTTCCAGCTTGAACGAAAGCATACGGACCGTCAGATTGCAGTTTTCCTGCCGACCTTGGTGGAACGCCATTGGTATCAGCATTTCCTTCACAACCAGTACGGGGAACTTCTCACAGCCCTCCTGCTGCTAAAAGGAAACAAGCGAATCGTCATTGTCAACATTCCCTGGTACCTCAAGGCGTAAATCCGTGTTGCCACATGAACCGCCCAATCAAAAAGCGTCGGGTTCCGATAGGTTCTACGGGATCAAAGCTACAAGTAATTGGATTTACAACTAAATAGGCTTACCGGAGGGATTGTCTCTGAAAGTCCTGTCAAATCTTCGAAATCTCTTTTTCCAGCCAATCTCTAAAAGTTTTTCCTTTTCGAGATAAAGTTGTTCCTTGTTTTGTTTTTCCCACATGAATTAAGTCCGCAATTTCCAGTTCCTTAAGCAATGTACGTAGCTGATTGCCCGAAATGTCCAAGTCACACTTATGCAATAAAGACAGCATTTGTATGCGCCCAATGACTCTGGAGCCTGGGCAATTGCCCGCAATAATCTGGAGAAGCTTTGTAATTTCATCTTTCTTGTACTTTGAGGTGAGCCGGTTGTACAACAATAGAAGTTGAGATTTGCTATCACATAGTTCCTCTCTTCGGTAGTTTATTATGTCTTCTGGAAGATGCTTAATGTCAACAGGTGGTTTTGTAGCTACTACGGAGATATAATTTACCATGTTACGGAGTTCGCGAAGGTTGCCAGGCCAGTAATAATTCATAATACACGTTAAAGCTTCTGGGGAAAAGTCTTGTTCGGATAGTTTTCCTGAAGACAATAGTTGGATGAATGTCATAATGCTGTTGGCTCGTTCGCGAAGGGCAGGGATTCTGAGCTGGAAGGCGTTGATTCTGTAATAAAGGTCGGCCCGAAAAGTTCCTTCTTCTATCATCTTTTTTAAATTTTTATTTGTGGCTGCTATTACCCGGGTATTTACCGGGATTACTTTGGTCTCGCCGACACGCATGATGACTTGTTCTTCAAGTACCCGTAACAGACGGGTTTGAACGGCTGGGGTAGCATCTCCTATTTCATCCAAAAAGATGGTGCCTGTATGAGCAAGTTCGAACAGCCCTTTTTTCCCGAGTTTTCGCGCTCCAGTGAAAGCCCCTTCTCCATAGCCAAACAATTCACTTTCAATAAGGTTCTCTGGCAGGGCGGCGAAATTTATAGCTACAAAAGGGTTGGCCGTTCTATCGGAATAGCTGTGAATGGAGTTGGCAAACAGTTCTTTGCCGGTACCGGTTTCACCGGTAATTAAAACAGTATATTGGGTTTTCGCCAAATGCATAGCAGTTTTTTTGATGGCTTCCATTGAGGGGTCAGCCGTGATAATATCATCAAACACATAGCGAGCGGTGTGACCATGATTTTTTTGGAACATTAATTGACGAATTCGTTCATCGTTCTTTTGAATATGGCTAATTTCTTTCAACCGAATTATGCCGACGGTACTGGTGTGTTCATTCTCATCAACCTTTATATAATCAGCATATAGTGGGCGTTTATTTATTGTTATAATTGTATTCAAGGTTGATATGTCGGCAAGATTGCAAATATCAGGATTATTCGGGAAAATAGTACGAACATCCTTTCCAAGAACATCGTGCTTTTTATATCCGGTCTGCTTTAGCGCCGTTAGGTTGATTTCTGTTATTGTGTTGTTTTTATTGATGGAAATAATTGCTACATCCAATCCTTCTGTAATTGTTTGAAGAGCGGATTTTACTTGTTGGATATTAATATGCTCCTGAGCAAGTTTCTTATAGATAGTGGCTACCAAATTCTTCTGCACTTCAACGTAACGTTCAATATACTGAGTATCTAGATGAAATGTTTGTAATATTTGTAGGATCGGTTTTACTGATAAACTGCGCAGACCGATATCAATCTTCGTAGGTATATTTGGTGGACAATATTCTAATGTACCTGGAGAAATTGCAACGTGAATATCGGTTATATCCGTATTACACTTGTCCCAGTATGGAATGTAATTCAGATGGTCAATGCCCAATGTTTTTAGCATGTCTATTACTTGAAGAGAAAAAATTTCCTTGGGACAAACCACTAGTACGATTGTTTGAGGCGGAATCATGAATAGCTTATCTATATTGATAGGTGCATAAAACGACAGTTGACTTCTGAAAACCTTATCAATAGAGCAGTATGGTTCTAGCTCGGATAAAGCCAGGGCATCGCTACACAAAATGAGTTGCGGGTCAAAAGAAAGAAAGTATTTGAGAGTGGCAATATCCTGCTTACCCCAGCTATAGATTCCAATGCCAATCCGAGAACCCATAATATCGTTTAACTGTAATTTGTAGTATTCTGCATGCTTTAAGCTTGTAGCAATGATTAAAAGGCGGTTGGGATTAGATAAATATTCCATGGCATCGCATCGTTTCTGAATAGTTTATACCATCGTAGTATGCCGTAAGTTTCCCGATATTTAGAGCGATCAAGCGGAGGCAGTTCTCGACAGTTCCGGCGAAAGCCGGAATGCAGTTCTTTTCGATAAGCTAAAGTACTACGCGTCGGCCTCTACCGGGGTGGCGAGCGAACTACCCAAGGTAAGGATGCAACGCCATTGTAGTTATTAATAACCCAATAATCAACGCATTATTTCTCGTCCGGAGAGTCTTGGATTCTTGGGACAAAAAAACGACATAAATGAGAATGTTACCCCAAACTAATTCGGGTCTAAGTTATCACGAAGTGGGAATAAGCCGACTGGCGGTGCAGCATTGATTGGCATGGGACTGCTTTTTTTGCAGCTGGTTTTGCGGATATGTATGGTCGCTCGAGAGTACTTGCGTTCATAATATCGGTCCGGATTATGCAGGAACATGCATGAAAATTATGCTGCATTCATCCCAATCAACGTTTCAACATTCTCAGTGAGGCTGCATGCCGAATTGATGACCTGGTTTTTTCCGGCAAAGACCCGGCCGGAAGGAGCGGTTGGGATGTTTGGTACTGAAGTTGGTGCATTATTTCGGCTTAGTTCTCGTTTTCCTGCTCTTCACGAGGCTCTTGCGGCTGACGGCCCGCATGAGTCATTCGTGGCGAAATGTCTGGAAGAAACAGGATCGGGGATACTTCTTCCAACCATGCCCAGCCGCCGGATATTGATTAATCGACAGGAGTAATAATGGATACTTTAAAACCGGGTCCCCTCTCCGACTTTACCGTACTGGACTTCACATGGGTCCTTGCGGGGCCGCATGCAACAAAGACTCTTGCGGACATGGGCGCCAATGTGATCAAGGTGGATCGTTACACGGAGGGCGCCAATGAAAGATTGCAGGCTTTGCGGGTCGAGAAGGACGGCGTTGTCCAGAGCAGCTATCACCTCAATGTAAACAGGGGCAAAAAGAGCATCTGTGTCAACCTCAAACACCCCGGGGGAATCGAGATCATTCATGAACTGATTAAGGTCAGTGACATAGTGATTGAAAACTTTGCTCCCGGAGTTATGGAGCGGCTGAAACTCGATTATGAAGCGGCGCGCAAGATCAAGCCCGACATTATCTACTGTTCCATTTCGGCCTTCGGCCACTGGGGGCCAAACAGCGATAAGCCCGGCTACGATGTGATCGCTCAGGCTGCCAGCGGGTGGACGGCAAAGAGCAACCCGCCCATAATGGGCCCTATGTCGATCGGGGACACCACGGCTGCCATGCACGCCTGCACGGCCATGCTGGCCGCCCTGCTTCATCGCATCAGGACCGGCCAGGGACAGAACATCGATATTGCGCTGGTTGACTGCCTTTTCAGCCTTCATGATCAAGCTTTCCCCTGGTATTGGATCAGTGAAGCGGTGGGAAGGCCTGTAATACAGAACCCGACAGGACAAAAAAGCGGTGGCTTCGCCCCCTATGGCATTTTCAACGGAAAAGACGGCCAGATTGCCATCGCCTCCATGACGCAGAACCGGTGGCCGCAGCTTGTCGATCTTATGGGCCCCAAGTACAGATGGTTGAAAGAAGATCCCCGCACGGCCGAACTCTCCAACCGAAACTCTCCGGCCAATGTCGGTTTAGTCCACGAAGCTCTCGAAGAGTGGGTCATGTCTCAGGATTCAGTGGAAGAGGTCGAGCGAAAGTTGGAGCTAATAGGGATTCCCTGCTCCCGCGCAAAAACCATCGTCGAACTGGCCACTGTGGACCCGCAGATCGGCGAGCGGGAGATGAGGCCTACAGTGTACCAGCCCTTCCTTGGTCCGGTCCGAATGTACGGAAGCCCTCTCAAGTTCTCCGAGACTCCTTCGGCCGTCAGAGGATATGCCCCTTTCATAGGCGAGCACAACAAGGAAGTCCTTTCCTCCGTGCTGAAGTACAAGCCTGAAACAATCGAGGAACTCTATCGCGATAAAGTACTCTATCATGCCCCGGAGGTGGAAAGGCTGCCTGAGGAACTGAAAAAAGGAGGAAAGTAAAAACCCCTTTGGGTCCGGATTTTCACTAATTTTTCATCTCCCGATACGCAATGGAAGGAGTGCCAACGATTTCGTCGTGTTCGGCGCCGGGGTCATTCCCAAAGAGCATGCGAAACTGCTCAAACACAAGGGGTGAAAGAGGTTTTCGGACCCGGGACGTCGACCGGCGTCATCGTGGAAGCACTCGCCCCAACCGTTCAGGGCAAAAAATGAAGCTAATCAAAGACACGAACAGGGAGGAAGCATGAACACGATAGTGAACACCGTCACTGGACCGGTCCCGGCGGATCATTTGGGAAAAACGCTGATGCACGAGCACTTCGTTTTTGGATATCCTGGCTACAGCGGAGACATCACCCTGGGCCCCTTCGACAGGGACGCGGCTCTTCAAAAGGGATGCGAGATAGCGAACGGTCTCATGAAGCACGGTCTGAAAACCGTGATCGATGTGACCCCAAACGAATGCGGCCGCAATCCCGAGCTGCTGCGCGATATCTCGGAGAAAACCGGACTGCAGATCATCTGCGCCACAGGGTACTACTTCGAAGGGGAAGGAGCGCCACCGTATTTCAGAAGGCGCCTGCTGCTGGGCAACGGTGAAGAAGAAATTTATCAAATGTTTATGAAAGAAATTACCGAAGGCATCGGGACATCGGGTATCAAACCCGGCGTCATCAAGCTGGCGTCCAGCGAGAGGACCATCACGGATTACGAGAAGGCGTTCTTCAGGGCTGCGGCGCGCGCGCAGAAAGACACCGGCATCACCCTCATTACGCACACGCAGGTCGGCACCATGGGACCCGAGCAGGCAGAACTGCTCCTCTCAGAAGGCGCAAACCCAAAACGGGTGATCATCGGGCATATGTGCGGCAACACAGACATGGCCTACCACGTCCGCACCCTGAGCTACGGCGTAAGTATCGCTTTTGACCGGTTCGGGCTGCAAGGCATGGTGGGAGCGCCCATGGATGAACTCCGTGTCGCCTGCTTGGCTGGCTTGATTGCCATGGGGTATGGCAATAGAATCACGCTCTCACACGACACAGTGAATGTCTGGCTCGGCCGGCCGCGGGCACTGTCGGAAGCTGCCCGGAAGCTGCTGGTCAACTGGCACCCAACTCACCTTTTCGAAAATATCGTACCGGCCCTCAGGAAGGCCGGAGTCACCGATGACAAGATCCGGGCATTGTTCGAGGAAAATATCGCGAATGCATTTTCGGGGTAAATATGCTTTCTCCCAAATGAACAGCAAAGGATAGGAGTATTGAGGAAATGGCGACACAGGCGATAAAATCCGATTTTGTGGTTGGCAAGAGCAAGAATGGAAAAATACGTGCGCTAATCGGCGGCTACCTGGGATGGATGTTCGACGCCCTCGATTTTATGGTTCTGGCTCTGGCCATTCCCTTTATCATCAAGGAATGGAGTCTTCCCCTGGATAAAGCCGGACTGTTTTCCACCTGCACTCTCTTCGGCGCTGCTGTTGGGGCCTATATCTGGGGGCCGATTTCAGACAAGTACGGCCGGAAAAAGACCCTCGCCTGGTGCCTGGTCTTTTTCGGAATTTTCACTATTCTCTGTGCTTTTTCAAAGGAATTCCAGTCCTTGCTCCTCTGGCGCCTCCTGTCGGGGTTGGCCCTCGGCGGGGAGTGGGTTGTCGGGGCGGCTCTGGTGGCCGAGTGGATCGAACCGGAGAACCGAGCCAAGGCAACTTCCTTGATTCAATCCTCATGGCCCATCGGATATTTCATTGCCTTAGGTGCACAATTCTGGCTAGTCCCGGTCTTTGGCTGGCGAGCGTTATTCATTGTAGGCGGAGCGACTCTGCTGGGCGCCCTCTACATTGCGCTCTTTGTCGTCGAATCCCCGGCCTGGGTGAAATCCAAAGAAAAAATCCGGGAAACAAAGGAAACGCAGGCTAAAGCGACGGCGGATCTGACCGGGTTCACCTATCTGTTCAACGCCGAAAATATCAAAACGACTCTGCTTTCCTGTGCCCTGTGCATCTGCATTCTCGTTTCGTACTGGGGTGCCGGCTCCTGGATTCCTGCCTACCTCTCCAACGAGCGCGGGCTAACGGTCACCAAGGCTGTCGCCTATCTTGTCATCTACAACTTGGGCGGACTGCTCGGCTATGCCTTCTACGGCTGGATTTCCGACCGGTATGGACGCAAATGGAACTACTATGTCGGGGGGTTCGGGTCTGCAATCACGGTGATCCTCTTCATGACCGCCACCACACCCGTCATGGTCTATACGATGGGGGCATTATTCGGTTTTTTCAGCCTGGGCTATTTCGGTCCCATGGGCACCTTCCTGGCCGAACAATTCCCGACGAAAGTTCGGGGTCTGGGCATGTCTGTCAGCTATGCATCGGGAAGACTGTGTGCGGCAGCAGCGCCCTTCATCCTGGGGAAAATCGCCATGGCTTACAGCCTGAAGATCGCCATAATGTCGGCAGCTGTCATGTACGTCCTGACCGGCGTCGTCGTGATCTTCATGAAAGAAACCAGGGGAATGAAAATTGTTGATTAAATACTGCCTGCCGGCGGGAGGCGGAGTCAGCGCGCTGTCCCTGGCGACGCCCTGGCGTCTGGAGGTCGACGGAAAAAATCCCAAGAACGGAAGGTATGAGCAATGGAACTGTCAAATAAGGTGGGTCTGGTCACTGGAGGGGCGAGTGGCTTGGGAAAGGCCATATGCCTGGTCTTTGCGGCAAAGGGAGCCGACATCATCGTTGCCGATGTCGATCTTGTCAACGCCGAGCAGGTGGCGGCGGCGATACGGGCGATGGGGCGGCAATCCCTGGCCGTGAAAACGGACGTGTCCCGAAGGCAGGATCTCGAGGACACCGTTGCCAAGGCGATGGGATCGTTTCCCCGGATTGATATCTGGGTGAATAACGCGGGCATCGGCAGCCGTGCCATGCTGGATGAGATGTCCGAGGAGCAGTGGGATAAAGTCCTCGCAATCAATTTGAAGGGAACCTTTCTCGGTACCCAGGCTGCCGCAAAGATTATGAAACCGCAGGGTAGCGGCCGTATCATCAACATGTCTTCGCGTGCAGGCAAAGGCGGCAGCTTCGGTCACATCAACTATGCATCCTCCAAAGCCGGTATCATCGGCCTGACGAAAAGCGCCGCCCGCGAACTGGGGAAATTCAACATCACCGTGAACGCGCTGCTTCCGGGATTCATCCAGACAGGGCTGACGAAGGATCTGAGCAACGCCATCAAAACCCCGGAGCAGATCGTTCTGCCGCGGGCGGGGACACCGGAGGACGTGGCCTATGCGGCGGCATTTCTCGCATCCGATGAGGCGTCCTGGATCACCGGCATCGGCCTGGAAGTGACAGGCGGGACGGGAATGTTTGCGGGATAGCTCGGTGGGTTAAGGACAGGCAATATCGACAGGAGGCGAAAATGAGTTTTGCAGGCAAATCAGCAATCGTGACAGGAAGCGCCAAGGGGCTCGGCCGGTCTTTCGCGATGGCACTGGCGCGCAAAGGCTGCACTGTCATGGTCACGGATATCGATGAAGAGGCGATGTCCAAAACGGTGTCCGACATCAAGAGCTTCGGCGGCCTCTGCCTGGTTCGGAGGGTCGACGTAACGAAGTGGCCGGATATAGAAGGCATGGTGCAGGAGATGATCGACTCCTGCGGCAGGATCGATATCCTTATCAACAATGCGGGCGGCAGTATCGGCGTGCCGAAAGTCCCCATCGATGAAATCACCGAGGCGGATTGGGACAAGACGGTCAATTTAAACCTGAAGAGCACGTTCCTCTGCACGAAGGCGGTGGTCCCCTACATGAAAAAGCAGAAGAGCGGCAAAATCCTTAGCCTAAGCTCGATCACCGCGCGCACCGGGGGCGAACTCACCCCCGTTCAGTATGTCTGTTCGAAAGGCGCCATATCGACATTCACCCGCCAGGTAGCACTGGAATTGGGGTCCTTTGGCATCAATGTCAACGCGATAGGCCCCGGAATTACCTTGACGGAACGCCTTCAGGGCATGTGGACGCAGCGAAAATCGGAGGAAGAGCGAAATACATATCTCAAGAAAATACCACTTGGACGACTGGCAACAGTCGAGGACATCACGAATGCTGCTCTCTTCCTCTGCTCGTCCGACGCGGATTACATTACCGGGCTGACGCTGGACGTAAATGGCGGGATGTTCTCCGTTTAAAGGAGAGGCAGATGCCGCTTGCTTCAATACCCCGTGGCAGATCAGGTCCGTCCGCATCAAGAGAAGGAGTTGTTCGTTTCATAAAAAAGAACTGTCCGTTTGGCGGATGAGCAACCCGCGTGGAAATTCGGCGCTTCTCAGCCGATGAGACTTATGGAGAGCAACGGCAGCTCCGTAAATGCGCCTCGTTCGGCGGCCGGTTTCCCACAAATTCTTCTTGCGAACCGTTCTTTTTAACTCTCAAAAGGAAGGACTGGCAATGGATTTATCAAGGTTCTCGTGTGAAGGAAAAGTCGCATTGATAACAGGAGGAAGTCGCGGTATCGGAGAGGCGAGTGCGCTTGCGCTGGCTGATGCCGGGGCCAATGTAGTAGTAAGCAGCCGCAAGATTGCCGATCTCGAACCGGTTGCGGAAAGAATAAGATCGAAGGGTGTAAAAGGCCTGGCTATAGCAGCCCATAACGCCAAATCCGAAGATTCGAAAATGCTTATCGATCGGGTTGTAAAAGAATTCGGGCGGATCGATATTCTCGTCAACAATGCGGGAACCAATCCCTATTATGGCCCGATTATGGACCAGGATGAAAAAACCTATGACATAACAATGAACGTCAATGTAAAGGGAATTTTTATCCTAAGCCAACTGGCTGCCAGGGTCATGAAGGAAAAGGGCGGAGGATGCATCATCAATACGGCATCGATCGGCGGAATCAGAGCCGGTGAGCTGGGCGTTTACTCCGTCACCAAGGCTGCTGTGATCATGATGACGAAGGTAATGGCCAAGGAATGGGGACAGTACAAAATTCGGGTTAACGCCATAGCACCCGGAATTATAAAGACTCGCCTCAGCGAAGCTCTCTGGAAGGACCCGAAGGTGGGAGAAAAGGCAGTCGGTACGATGGCGCTCATGCGCCTTGGCGAGCCGGAGGAAATTGCCGGGGCCGTTGTTTTCCTCTCATCCTCCGCGGGGAGTTATATCACCGGAGAGACAATCGTAATCGATGGTGGCCGTGTGCATGGTGAACCGTCCCATTTGAAGAAGGGTTAACCTGGTACACTGAAACAGAAATGTTCTAAACACATTACAAAGACAAACGGCGGCGCTATTGCATTCGGTCATCCTAATGGCGCTTGGGGAGTCTGTATTTGCCTCTTCACGATGAAAGAGCTTATCCGCAGAGGTGGAAAATACTGCTTCTTCAGTTCCTGCTGCGGTGGCGGACTCCGCATAGCCACGGTTATCGAGAATCTTCAGCGCTAAATTGAAAACCCGGATTCGGATGGCGAGAATCTAACTGGAACAGGAGACAAATGATGAGAACGAAGGACGATTACATCAAGGCCTTGAGCAAGATGAAGCGAAACCTCTATTTCAACGGTGAGAAGATCGACCGCACCGATGAGAGACAGATGGATTGCATCAACAACATCGGGACAACATACGATGAGGCCGCCAAGCCTGAGAATCAGGACCTGATGACGGCCGTGTCCCATCTCACGGGAGAGCGGATCAACCGCTTTACCCATGTCCATCAGAACAAGGAAGACCTCCACAAAAAGCAGGACATGACACGGATGCTCTGCCAGAAAGTCGGCGGCTGCATCCAGCGCTGCATGGGATGCGACGCAACCAACGCCGTCTACAATGTCTCCTACGAGGCGGACAGGCAGAATAATGGAGCCACCCGGTACCATGAGAATTTCAAGAAATGGCTCACCCGCTTTCAGAAAGAGGACATGATCGCCGCATGCGCCCAGACGGACGTAAAGGGGGACCGGTTGCTCCGGCCCGCCGACCAGCCCGAGCCCGGATCATATGTCTATATTAAGGAAAGACTGAAAGACGGCATCATTGTAGAAGGTTGCAAGCTGCATATTTCCGAAGCTTCCGTTTCCGACGAAATTCTGGTTGTTCCAACCCGCGCCCTGCGTGAACAGGACAAGAACTATGCAGTGGCCTTTGCCGTCCCCGGTGACTGGGATGGATTAAAACAGGTGGTCACGATCCATGCATTCAGGCCGCGAGAGCACTTCAAACGGGGCCACATGCCGGCTTCGACCGACTCCTACATGATTTTTGAAAACTGCTTCGTTCCCTGGGACAGGGTCTTCTTGGCCGGAGAATGGCAGCACGGCGGCATCAACGCGCTTCTGTTCGCCCTGTTCCACCGCCATTCCTATTCCGGGTGCAAACCTGCCATCGGAGATATCGTTCTGGGCGCCGCAGCCCTGGCAGCCGAAGCGAACAATATACACAAGGAATCCCACGTCCGTGAAAAGCTGGCGGAGCTGATCATGGTAACCGAACTGGGTTACGCCGCCGGCTATACGGCATCGGATTTGGGCGGCCCGAAGGTTTACATGCCGGGAAAAGGCTTTGTGCCTTACGGCCCCGGTTCGTTCATCCCTCACTCGATATACTGTAACGTGGGTCGCTGCCTGTCGGGTGAGAACGTCTACCATGAGGCGGAGATTCTCTGCGACATCTCCGGTGGTGTTACCGCCACCTTCCCGCATGAAAAGGACTTCATGAATCCCGAAACCGGCGATCTGCTTATGAAATACACCAAACGCAGCCCGAAGATGTCGGTGGAGGATCAGGCGCAATTCTGGCGTTATCTGGGTGACGTTCTCTGTTCCGCAAAGGGCGGCATTCATAACGTCGGCGGCTACCATGGCGGCGGATCGCCAATTATGGAGCAGATCGCAATTACAACCCAGTACGACGTCGAATCCCGCAAGAAGCTCGTAAGGTATATCGCGGGCATGAGCGGAGGGGACAGGGAAGCCTTGGCCAAACCGGCCGGCAAGGCTGGCTAAGTAGACCCGAAGGAACTTATCCGCGCAAACGATCGAGCACCTTCCGGGCCAGGGCGATCCGGGAGGTGCTTCATTCTAAAGATTCCCGTTCGGTTCCCGAAGGCTGTCGGCTATTGTGAAACCGTATCATTTTGCGTTCTTAGGGGATGACGTTTCTGCATCAGGTACCTCCATGCTTTGGATGCGTTTGCAATCTTTGATTCGAAATGACTGGTGTTGCATTCCCTAAGTTCCTGGACATTATGCGACCAGCGGCTTTCCAGTGTAGGTCCAGCTGAATGGGGCCGCGTTTGTCTCGTTATAGCGCTTTATGTACTGCAATGTCTGATTCACAAGTTCCCGCTTGCTCCGCCAGATCCCTCCGCGAATGACGTCGCGAGTGAAGATACTGAACCAAATTTCGACCTGGTTGAGCCAGGAGGCATAAGTCTGGGTGAAGTGCAAGGTTAGCCGTCTCCGCTTTGCCGCCCACTTCACCACCTTTTGGTGCTTGTGGGCACTGTAATTGTCAACGATTACATGAAGCTCTTTCTGCGGATATTTTCGATATAAGTGCTTCAAGAAGTTCAGAAACTCAACGTGAGTATGGGAATCGAGACATCGCCCCTCAATGGTGCCTTGATGCACCAGCAAGGCCGCGAGCAGGCAGGTTGAGCCATGCCGTGTATATGTGTGAGTTTGCCGCCTGGCCTGATTAGGTCGTAAGGGCAACATTGGCTGGGTACGATCAAGGGCCTGTATCTGTGACTTCTCATCGACTGAGATCACAAGAGCGTTTTCCGGTGGACTGAGATAAAGACCGAGAATATCAACCTGTTTCGTTTCGAATTCCGGGTCCGGGCTTTTCCCACACCACTGGTCAATTTTGTGTGGTTTGAGGGCTGCTTCATTGAGAATGCGATGTACTGTCGTCCTGGATAATCCAGTGGCGTCCGCAAGCTTTGTTGTAGTCCATTGGTTACTGGAATCATCAGGCTTGGTACAGGCAAGAGACATAACATGGGCCTTTTCCGCGGGAGATATCACAGCGGGTCTTCCTTTTCGTTGGGCATCTTTCAAGCCCTTAAGGCCCTGTTCCATAAAGCGCTTACGCCATTTCAAGCAACTCAGAAAGCCCAGGCCGACTTTGGCTGCAATTTCTCTGAGGCTAAGGCCTTCGGCGGCGCACAGAATGATCCGAGCCCTCTTTGCCAATCGTTGTTCAGTTTTGCCGGCACTAAGCCAAAGCGTTAAAGTTGTTCGTTGTTCGTCGGTCAGTTTAATCTTCGAAGGTTTTCTCATATGCCCCCCTTTTGGGAGGCACATTATACATGCTTATTTAAGGAATGCAACACTAGTGGTCCTCAAATCACCCTACCGTTTCATCGTGACACCCATCCTCAATTTTGTTTTCGAGCTTGAACGAAAGCATACGGACCGTCAGATTGCAGTTTTCCTGCCAACCTTGGTGGAACGCCATTGGTATCAACATTTCCTTCACAACCAGTACGGGGAACTTCTCACAGCCCTCCTGCTGTTAAAAGGAAACAAGCGAATCGTCATTGTCAACATTCCCTGGTACCTCAAGGCGTAAGTCCGTGTTGCCACATGAAAACAGCACAAGCCTTGAAAATCCTGGGGGGCATCACGGTGCGGATTTCAGTTGTAGTTCTATCCGCTCCTGGTCTCCATATATAAGGGCCACCAAGATACTCAAATACTCCTGCAAATTTCTAGTCAGCAGGAAATTCTGCCGGACCAATTCTTTTGCGATGCGACCCATTTCCATGGCTTTATCGGGGTGCTGCAGGAGATATCTGGCGCGCAAAGCAGCTCCCTCCGGGGTCCTAACCAGGAAACCCGTGTGATGGTTCACTATTTGAAGCCGAATTCCCCCCGCATCGCCGCCAATCACAGGTTTTCCTTTCCACAGGGCCTCAGTCACGGTGAGGCCGAATCCTTCTTTGAGAGACTTTTGCACCACCAGGTCCGCGCCTCGCTGCAGGGCATTAATCGTCACATGGGCATCCGGAGGTAAAAGCAGCACATGGATATCTTTGTCGCCGCCGGCCTCGTTGCGAACCTCGGCCAGAACGGCGGCGCCTTCGGGGTCATCGGTGGCTTCACCGCCTGCGAGAACCAGTTGCAGTGACGGAGCGAAAGACTTGACCAATCGATAAGATTTAATTACCCCCAGGGGGTCCTTGAACCTGTCAAATCGTGAGACCTGGAGCATTATCAGTCTATCGGGGTCCAGACCGAATTGAAGTTTGGCGGCATGGATTTGCTCCGGGGGCAGATCCATGTTTTTTTCGCTCAGAGGGTCGATGCTGGGCGGCATCAGATACTGGATATGCGGCAAGGGCTGGGCAAAATCGGCCAGAGAAAAAATACTCGCATCGTATTCCATGACATAGTTGCGCAAGTATTGCCACACCGGACGATAAGGATGGCTCAGGTCGATGTGACATCGCCAGATCCACTTGCCTTTTCGGTTCGGGCACGACCTCAAAAGTGGCAGCGGCTGCGGATCATGTATAATAACTATGTCGGCTTCCTCAAGGATAGAACGGAGTTCTTCGGAGTTTTGCGCGGAGGTTTCCTCATAAACCTTGAAAAAACCATCCCACAAAGGGACGGGTATGCCTTGTAATGCGTTGTGTAAGCTCTTGGTGACCTGGAAAAACGCCTCTTCACCTCGAATTACTTCCCATCGCGCATCGAGGCCCAGGTCTTTCTGGAGGGGGACCAGCTTGTTCAGAATTTCCGCGACGCCGCCGCCTACGTAAGTGGAGTTGACGTGCACTACCTTCGTGCCTCTTAATGGCCTGGCAAGCTGACGCAATCGATCGATCACGTTGTCTCCGGTCACTTCCACATAATCTTGAATAGATGTCATCCGGTCACTCCCCGAAAAAAATGCTTTGAGAACAAATCGGTCAGTTGCCTGCGCAAGTCCACGAGGGTCCCAAAATAGGGATCGACTACAGCCACTTGCGAGCAAAGGTCATCATCACCGCAAGACCTCAACCAGGCACGGAAATCGTCCATCATTTCAGGGCTGCGGCGTCTTGCATCAATAAAATGATAAAATATGCTTCCCACGGACATTTTGGGTAAAGCCTCCACCAATTCCTCCGTCTTTTGAATTTCGACCTGAGTATCGAAAACCACCATTTGAGAGCGGAGAAAATGAAATTGCTGGTCGGGCTTGGCCCAGGGAATCGCTTCGGTCTCATCCAACCTCTGTTCTATGATATTGATCAGTTCTTGGCGCAAGGATTCCAGATTTACAAAAGGATCGGGGTTGATAACAGATAATCGTTCCGCAAGGATATTGTCTTGAAGGGCATAATGAACCCATTCGGCGAAATCGTTGTTGTATTCAGGTTCATCGAACCTGGGCCTCAAAAGCCCACCCCAAAAATGGTGGTATACGCTTCCGAGATGGACGTTAAGCAAATGTTCTCTCATTTCCTTCAGGTTTTGGGCCTTCTTCCCGGTTGCAATGGTCACCAGCGCGCAGTCTTTGACGCGAAATGGTTCAATGTTGGCATTTGTAGACATCTTACCCCCACAAGTTCATAGAAGTACTATTGACAAAAAGATGCCCATCGACTCTCAGAAGTTGGCCGGCGCTCAAGTGGTTTGAGCATGCCGCCCCTTTCCGTCGCCCATGAGCAACGCCACTGGAAAACTGAGTAATATATCTCCGACAGAGAGTGCCTTGCCCACAGAAAGCACCTCGCCCGTGATAACATTCCCCCAAGCAGCAGGCGCCCCGTCAGGCATTATCACCTCTGTGTCCTGCCATACTTGTCTACCCAGAGGGAAATCTCCCTCTTGAATAAGGTGGCTGAGAAACCTCGGAGCAATGACCAGTGCCCATTGTTGCTCATACCTCCAGGCGAAGGCGATGACATGGCCCCTGAATCTTCCCGCCGGCACAAGGGGAAGATACGCACCGGAACGGAAAACCTCTCGATTTGCTTTTTTTGCCTTTAGCGCCCGATAAATGAGAAAGAGTTTAATCTTTCCATCCTTTCCCGCGGAAAGGAGATCTTGGATCAGCCGGCCAATATCAGCATCATCCTGTTCACGGATGCCGGCCAGCATGGCGCGCCTTTTTTCGAAATTTACCGGCCGGCGATTGTCAGGGTCCACCAAACTCAGGTCCCATAGTTCAGATCCCTGATAGAAATCGGGCACACCGGGTGAGGTAATTTTGATAAGCGTCTGCGAAAGCGAGTTGAGCATTCCGTAGTGAGAAACTCTCCGACAAAACGGAATAAATTCTTTTAGAAATTCGTTGGCTTTTGAGCGGGCCAGGATTTTCTCAGCGAATGAGACGTAAGCATTTTCATACTCAGTGTCGGGTTTCAACCACGCAGTATGGACTTTGGCTTCCCGGACAGCTTTGACAATATACGCCTTGATTCTTTGAACGAAGTCGGGATAATCGGTATCTGAAAATGGCCAGGCGCCAATCAGCGTCTGGTATAAAAAATACTCGTCGTTTCTATCCGGGACGGCTGAGCCATGGACGCGCTCCTTCTTGCCCCTGTTTATCCTGATCCATATCCGGAGTCTTTTCAGCCACTCGTCAGGAATCTCGGACAATACATTTATTCTGACGCGCGCGTCTTCGCCTCTTTTGGTATCGTGAGTCGAGGTCGCATTTAAGGAATCCGGCCACAACTCTCTTTTTTTCCTGTTGAAGTTGTGGAATTCTTCGAGCGAGCAGCCGAAGTGACCGGGCCGTCCACCTACCTCATTGAGTGACAAGAGCCGGTTGTACACATAATGTGTGGTATCTTCGACTCCCTTAGCCATTACCGGCCCGCTAAGCTGCTGAAACCTCATGACAAAGTGAAGCCACTCCAGCTTCTCTTCCTCAGAAACGTAATCAGGAAAGTCCAAAAGAAGGAATCTTCGTACGAATGTAAACCCATGTAATAGCGCGGGGAAATTGCCTCTGGCCCGGTCCACCGCTGCCAAAATATGTTTCCTGTCGTCGTCGGGGACCACAGTCTGGCTGATGTAGGTCCTGTATACGGGGAAAACTGCCAGGACTTCGGTCAGGGCTCTTTGCAGCGCAGTGAGAGTTATGTCGCTTCCATGGCGGTCCCGGCTGGAGATCTTCTTCAGGAGTTGGGCGAGGTTGTGGACGTCGCTCGCCATACCTTCCTGGATCATCAGTTTTTTGTTGTCTCGCACGACATCTTCATAAGATTTCTTTAAGCCGGTTACGCTGGAATAAATTTTGCCGAACGCGCGTTCATTTTCCTTTTGGCAAAACAACTCATTGACATAGTTTGTAAAATCATAGCCGGTGGTTCCCTGTACCGGCCACAAAGGTGGCAGGTCTTCGTTAAGGTTGAGTATTTTTTCAACGATGATATATGTTGCCGGTGCCCTGCCTCTCACCTTTTTAAGGTAGCTTGCCGGATCGTACAGCCCATCGACATGATCAATTCTTACACCAGTGACAACTCCTTTTCCAATCAGATCGAAAATCAAGGCGTGGGTGTGGTTTAGAACGTGCTCGTCTTCCACTTTGAGTGAAATCAGCCCATTAACACAAAAAAAACGGCGATAGTTTATTTCTTCCGCGGCCACTTTCCAAAATGAAAGCCTGAAGACTTGTTGGGAAAGAAGGCCATCAAGAAAATTAAAACTTTCGGACTTCCCCTTTTCACCATTGAAGGTCCGCACGTTTTCATCGACAAACGCCTTTATTACTGCGCTGCTGTTGTAGGCTTCCCACATAGTGTGCTGGATGAATTTTATCTGGTTATTGCGCTCCTCGGGCTCATCGCTCGAAGGGAGCGACTTCAAGACATAGAGGATGCCTAAAAGTTTGATAAAGTCGGGATTGTCTTCGGCAAGTTTCTTTTTTAGCTGGGACAAGTTATTAAAAAGATTCAGATAAGATTCGATTCGTAACGGGAAGGCGAGGTTGTAGTAAGCGGCCTTGAAGCCATCAGGGCCGTATTGGAGGGCGATCTCTCCATCTTCGAGAGACTCCCCGTAGAACCGGCCAAGAAATGGCGCCAGAATTCTCTTGTTGAGGCTTGCGGCCGGATAATCCCAATCCACGTCAAAAAACTGAAAGTACCTGGAGCTGGAACCATTCTCCAAGATGTCCATCAGCAGGCGATTTTCCGAATCTATCGCCATGTGATTCGGGACAATATCCTGAATCCACCCCATATTGTACTTTTTCAGCTCCGCGGCCAGCCCTTCCAGGTCAGAGGGCCCTCCCAACTCAGGATTCAAGTGATTGGGGTCAACCACGTCATAGCCGTGGAGGCTGCCCTTAACGGCTTTGAATATGGGAGAAGCGTACAGGTCGGATATGCCCAGGTCCGCCAGATAAGAAACGACCTTCTGCGCAGCCTGAAAGCCGAACGCAGGATTTAACTGAATCCGATAGGTCGCGGTTGGCATATTCATGAGAGACTTCCCGGTCTTCTATCCATTTGCGGGTTTGCTGTTTTCGGGGCATGTGGGTACCCGCAGCAAAAAATTCTCAGCCAACACCATGTAATGGCGCATACGCTCTTTCGCGTTTTGGTCGCCTAGGGCGGCCATCTCATTTAAGTTGGGACAATAGGCTTGAAGGATCTTGTAGCAGATGTTCCGGATTTTCCAGAGATTGACCTCGAACGGCAAGGTCCTGACCAGTTGTGCAGCCTTATTCAACATCTCTACGCGGGAAAGGTCGTCAGGTTGTTGGAGAAGTTGTACGGCCAGATGTTCGATATTGGCTGCCAGTAACAATCCCAGAGCAGCCGCATCCAGGGTCGCTCCGGCCAGACGAGCTTCTTCCAGGAGAGGTCTTACGACTTCGGGGTCAAGCCCCTCCCCTTCAAGCACCCTGCGAAGCTTGGCATTCAGGCGCAAGTCCGCGGCGACCGACAGGACTTGGGGCCGTGGCGTGCCGGACCCGGTTAGAAAGCGAATCAAAGGAGCATGGTGCTCATAAATGGAGCTATATGCAGCTTCAGCCTCTCTAAGGGTCGGCCCCATGATGATGTTCAAAACTTTCCGCCGCTCATCGGCAAAAAGGGAGGTCAGAGAGTACGTGGACGTCCCGAAGTATTTACCCAGCAGAAGTATGGTCTTTGGGAAGTCGGCTCCTGCGAAAGCCGCTGAAATTTCTTTGGCCAGCGCTTCATATTTTTGTGCGCCCTGATATTCACCGGTACCGCAGGCGATACTATGATCGCCAAGATGTAGAACGCCAAAGCACAAGCTGGAGGATTCGTGGGTAACCTCTGAAGTGACCGTGGCACGCCCGATTACCAGCCTCGATCCTCCTACCTGAAAGCTGCGGTAGTCCTCCCGGGTGGCGGAATACGCGTAGATCGAGCTGCGTTCACCGATATCCTGAAACAGCGAGCTTAAGGCATAGTGGGCGCCCACATCTTTCATATCGAGCATGGCGGGCCTGACCCATTTCTCATAAACGGCGCGGCCGTCACGGTGTTCAGGTATATTGCTTCCGGCACGTTCAAGATGTTCGAGAAAGCCGGATTCGAAGGAGTCGCTAAAGAGTTGGTCGGCCAATTGCAGGACCCTGCCGGCGTATTGTATTACCTGAACCGTCTCGATCCCGGAAAGCTCGTCAAAAAACCAGCCGCAACTTGTGTACATGAGCATGGCGTGGCGTTGGAGTTCCATAAGCTTCAGGACCGTGATCTCGTCCCCGGAGTTTAACGGGCGGGTCGCGTGGCGGTTCATAAACGCCGTGATCCGCTCGGGTGATCGATCCACGATGATGTCGATGTAGTCGTCTCGAGCCGCCCAGGGATCGGTCAGAAACTGTCCGGCCATTTGTTCGAAGGCTGGATTCACGGCATCGCGGAGCCAGTCCAGGGCCGCGCGCAAAGGGGCTCGCCAGGCCTGGTTCCAACCCGGGTTTCCGCCGCTGTTGCACCCGCAATCGGACCGCCATCGTTCTATACCGTGTTCGCAGCTCCACGAGCTGTTTTCAAAGATCTCCACTTCATACGCCGGTGGATGGTCCTCCAGGTACCGGCCATAATTCGTCACCTGTGCCAGTCCGTTGGACTCGATGTAAAGGAGCGCATGCGCCAGGGCCATGTCGCCGTTGCGATGATGGTGTCCATAGCTTTCGCCATCCGTAGCGATGTGGACGAGACGAGGAGAGTCGTCGGGGAACGCGGACAGCAGCTTGTTGGCGAACGTCCCTCCGTTGTTGAGCAATCCTTCAAATGCCAGGGCCTGTGAAATGGGGCCGTCGTAAAAAAAAAGATTTATGACGCGGCCTGACGGCAGCGAGACCCGGTAGGCCATGCCGGGGTCGATTTTTCCACCACTCACGTCCTGCCATTCATTACCGTCAACGGGCCGAACCCGGCTTGCCTGCCTGGGGGCGAGTATGGCAAAGCTGATGCCGTGTTGTGCCATGACGTCAAGGCTCTCGAGATCTACCGCCGTCTCCGGGAGCCACAATCCTTCGGGCTTGCGTCCAAAGCGATATTCAAAATCCTTTATTCCCCAGATGATCTGGGTCTTCTTGTCGCGGCTGTTGGCCAGCGGCAGGATCATGTGATTGTATGCCTGGGCCAAAGCATTTCCATGCCCTGAGAATTTCTCCAGGCTCTGCCGGTCAGCATCCAGGATTGCCTCATACGCTTCGACGGCATACTTCTGCATCCAGAGCAAGACCGTCGGACCGAAGTCGAAGCTTATACCGGCATAATTGTTCACCAGTTGGGCGATTCGCCCTTCCGTGTCCCAGATTCTCGACACGGCGTTCGCCGCGTAGCATTCCGCTGTAACACGCTCATTCCAGTCGTGGTAAGGGAACGCCGAATCCTGGATCTCGATTGCCTCGAGCCAGGGGCTTTCCCTCGGAGGTTGATAAAAATGCCCATGGATACAAACAAATCGGTCCATCAGTTAGGACTCCGGTTGCAGCGGGAAGGCAGAGGCTTATTGGACATCACGGCCACATAGTCACCCTTCGTGCCGTTCTATACACAGGAAAAGGTAATACTTCGAACACCTTTCTGCTCGTCAGGTATTCAGGCGGATTCTTGAGCCAGTTCTTTCGCTCCAGGGAAGGAGCACCACAACAAAGACCGTCAGCAGCCGGGCTGCTCCGCCCGGCTCCCTGCTGAATAGAATCATTTTATTGGTCGCTGCCGGGGCTTTGGACCTTGAACGACAAGCATCGGTAGCACCTGAACCGCCATGACCAGGCGAACGTGAGTGAGCCCACCCGACGACAGCGAGAAATTTAAACCAGGTACCCGGATAAACTGAACCCTACCTCCCGACACGAATTGTCGAAAGCGAACTTATGACCCCGAAGACGCTCAACAGCCAGACAATCACACAAATCACCACGATTACATTCAAGATTCTCTTGATTTTCCAATCCATCGGTATGTAGTTGTTAACAAGCCAAAGGAGTACTCCAATAACAACCAAAACGACAATCAAATGGATCAAAGGCATATTATTCTCCTTTCATGCCCAATTGTTCGGAATCAGATCTGCTGGTTTCCAACCTTCTCCTATTTCCCCAGGACATTCTCAACCTGGCCGATCTTTTCTTGTACTTTGCCGCCTATTTTTTTGTCTTTGCCTTCCGCTTCCAATTTGGATTTCATGCTGAGCTTCCCGGCGATCTGCCTGAGTTTCCCCTTTGCCTTATGAAACTTGCCTTCCGCCAGGTCCTTAGTGCCGGATGTCATTGGATTCCTCCTGCGCTGTGTACTGACATCTGTAAAGTGACACACATTAAGCCCATTGGGCTTATAAGGCAGACGAACACTGTGCCTCTCAAAAAATATGTCGTTATTCGCTTTTCTCACCTCAATGAACCTCTTGCTCTTTGCCGAACGTGGAATAACATGAGAGAACCGGGGTGAGAGCCAAATGAGCCACACTGCATTATCTTTTGGCAAGTTTTATGCCTGCTGGATCGAGAGGCGTAATGTTTACATGTTAGCTATAAGATTCAAGCATTTACGGTTGTCCGAAGCCATCAAAGGGTGTTAACTTGAATCGAAACAGTGTTGCATGCAACAAAATCGTTGCACAATTTCTGCTTCACCTGCAACACTTTAACATCGGGGGTATCTTCAGTGAGGCCAGTCGAGATGAGAAGTTCGGATCCTTTGCCTTCAAAAGGCTACGATGAGCCGGAAATCCTCCCTTCCTAAATCCGCCAAATCTGCCTCATAGGCGCTGACGGCGGACAGATCAGGGGCGGTTAAAGGAAGCCCTGTCAAGCGGAGATTCCCCCTTGTTGGAGAAGGCTCAACCAGCAGGAACCCCCGCATGGTCTGTCTTCTCAGTCAGAGAGCGTTTTGAACGCCTGCTTGATCTGGGAGATGCCAGCCCACAGTTCTTTTTCAAATGTGGCCGCCTTGTCCTTGGCCATATCCCTTTTTCCCCGGAGCTGAGTTTTAAATTCGTTGATTTGCGCCATGAGATCGCTCTTTTTCTTCTCAAACTGGGCCTTCGCCTCGGCCTCTCTCATAAAAAATTGAGCTTCCAGTCCATCCGCCTCTGCCTCGTATTCAATGGCAGCAGCGATGAATTTGTCGGCTGCCTTTTCAATCGCCTTATCGGTTGGTGGCTTTGCCGGCAGCGTCAAGAGATCCACATGTCTATCCAACGCGGCCTCCAAAGTGTCAATCGAGTGTTGGATCTTCTTCTTTTGGGCTCCGAATGCGTCTCTGGTCTCGGCCTTACCCAAAGCCAGCTGGACTTGCAAATCGTCAAACTGTGCCTGTATCTCCTCTTTTTTCCCCTCAGAGATCCCTTTAGTCCTGGCCACTTCTGATTTGAACTTCTCCACGGCTTCGTTCAATCTTTTTTTGCGAACTTCAAGCTTGGCAAGCGCCTGTTCTTTGGTCTGTTGCAGTTGCGCCTCAAACGCTGTGGCGCTGGCTTCCCAACGATCCAGCTTCTTGTCAATAGATTCTCTGATTTCCCTAATCTTTGGCATAACATGATCTCCTTCGATTCCTGGACTGGATGGTTGTATTTCGCGGATTCCCCAAATTTTCTGCAACAAAGCCGTTGGGTCGTGGTTGCACAGTCATTGCCCTTGTTTATTCCCCGGGTTCGTCTGCCACCCTGAAAACCTCTCAGGACGCCTTGCAGGCCCATGAAGAAATCCCCCTAACGTGCCCAAAGCTCATCTCCTCCTTGAAGGGGGCCTGGGGACACCTGCGCATTGAACGCAATTCATGCGCCTTTCCGTTAAATTAATCCCCGTTTTTTCCTCGACTTCGGCGAATTGATCGCATGATATTTAGTCGGCTTCACTTTTCTTTCCGTTGAATCAAGGCAGCCAATTTCCCGAAGGTAATTCACGGCTTCTTCGATAACAGGAGCCGTCATTCCGGATAATCCTTCAATCAACCCCAGGGGCTGCTCTGAATGGAGGTGATAGACCTTCGACAAGACAAGCACTTTGAGCGCACTTTCAGGAGTTCGGGTAAAGTGCCCGTCTATCATCAGATCACAAAACCTGAGGAAAAGCGGTGATGCCCCCGCGTTCTCATACGCGATTCTCCTTGAGTATTCCTGAACCAGTGAAATGATATGATTTCTAAAATCTGCACCAGGCAGGCTTGCCAACAACCCGCCCTCGATAATGCACCGGAGGTGATCTGAGAACTCGTCTTTAAGCATTTCCATTATAATTTCTCCACATCAGCATTTCTCTTTATTTTCAGCACTTCGAAAACAGCGCTCTCAATAAAGGCGTCCTCATCAATCATCCCATTCACATAGTCGCTCCAGGCTGCAAAGTTTTTAAAAAAACAGTGATCAAGTCCTGATTTGGTGCAAGCATTCCGATAAATTTTATTAGCGATTCGAATTCGGCGCGTTTTCTGATCCTCGTGTAAGACATCGACAACGGGTGTTTCCAGGTTCTTGGAATCCGAAAATATTTTGACAAAATCCCTGACGTTTACTTCGGCGCTACGGCTAAGTTCGGCCTCGTCTATTCTCCCTTCCACGTATTCGTTCCATACGGGCGATTTTTCCCACAAACAGGTCTTGATTTTGTGCTCCTCACAGAACCTGCAGAAAACCTTGGTTGCAAAAATTGCTCTATCTCTCGTTTCGTAGTCCAATTTTACCTCGACGTTTTCTGAAATGTACTCGCTCATCGGTAACTCCTTCGGAAGCGTCGACTTGACGATCGGAGTGTGAGCCCCGGGAAGGCCGGGTGTCCGGTGAAATTTCAAGCCTGCGAGGGGGGGCCGAAAATCCGGACTCGAAGGGCAAATTCATTCCCGGTACTCACAACTTTTGGCAGATCAATTTTGACGAATAACACATCAAGTTGCGCTCTCAAGAACCTCCATCTCCGGACCGGAAGCAATGTGCGGCTGGCATCGTTTCATTAGATGATACAGGTTTATTTGTGACCGCCGCCATGACCACCGCCGCCACGTGAGCCGCCCCCGCGCGCTGCGCCGCCCCCACGACTACCACCGCTACGGGCGCCACCACCGCGAGATGCGTTGCTACCACGAGATGCGCCGCTGCGTGAGCCACCACCGCGACTGACGTTACCAGTGCTGCGAGTGCCGGTGCCGCGCGAGCCGCCGCGCGAAACGTTTCCGGCAGCGCCACGCGAGCCGCTACGGCTAACCGCCGCATTGCGTGAGCCACCACTGCGACTGACGTTACCGGTGCTGCGAGCGCCAGTGCCACGCGAGCCGCCGGCCCTAAGTCCACGTTCGAAGGAGGCTGCCGATGGTCTGCCCCCCGTACCACCCGCGCCGCCACGGCCAACGTTAGCGGTCCCTCGACCAGCAGCTCCCCGGCCTGCGACACTACGGGCGTTTGCGGTTCTAAAGTTTCTACTGATATTGGCATTCCTGCTATTGATATTGATATTTCGATTGACATTGACATTCATATATCCACCACCGCCGCCATATCCGCCGCCCCAGTTCCAGGACCCCCAGCCCCAGCCCCAGGCAGGTCCCACACCTATACCGCCCCAAAACCCGAAGAGCCCAAATGTAGCAAGGGCTACCCCTGGCCAAACTGGGAAATAAGCGTAGGGAGGATACGCAGGCCACCCCCATGACCCGTAAATCACTGTCGGGTCGTAACTGGGCACATATACAACTTCAGGATTGGTGGGAGCGATTTCGTACGTGTCACCTTTGACAACCACCTGTTGTTGGGCACTCGACTTGAGATTGCCCGCAGCGTAAGCTTTCGAGCGCAGTCTCTGAACGGAGGCTGTGACATCGGACTCCTGGGCCATGAAAGCTTCACCCAGCTTTTGCGTCCAGCCCGCCTGCTCAACCATCATCGCAAGTACCTGCGGGAAAGGCGCCAGCGCCTTCACGCTCAGGTCCCAGTTCATTTTATCGAGGGCGTCATTGAACGCATCTCCCTTAAGGTCAGGGTTTGCCTTCAACCAGGCGCTCGCTTCCGCGACCTGATCCGGAAAGGTCGCGGCCAACAGGATTTGTGCGAGCAGGGAATCAGGATAAAGCGCAATCGGGGCAAGCATCTGGTCAAGCTCTGCCTCGGTGAATGTCTTGGCTGAGCTGGTTGTTTCCTGTGAAAGCGCTCCAAACGGCACCATCATCACAGCGACTAACCCGATCAAAGATCGCCTAAGAAATCGTCTAATTTTCATGATGTTTCCCCTTTTCGGTTGCATGTGCAATAAGTTAGTTATTGTATTACTCCTGCCCCGCCTACTTGCAGGGTTTGACTGACGGTAGCTGGCAGTGTCTGCGTTGCTTTCACATCGCCATTGTCAGCAGCGCTTTCCAATCGGTTGATGGTCCAGTTGTAGAGTTTCGTCACCTGTGCGTTCCAGTTCTCTGCCATTTGATTCAAGTTCATGACTTGTTCCTTCTCTCTTAGAGAAGTTAAGTGTTTACTACAGTTGGCCGGACTATGCCGCTTCCAAAGGAGTGCAGTGTATTCTCTTGCGACGGCCTCACTCCTGTCAAATACGGCCCATTAACAGGAGCACGACCACGATCAGAAGGACCAGTCCCATGCCACCGCTTGGATAGTATCCCCAACGCCTGCTGTGTGGCCAGGCAGGGAGTGTGCCCACGAGCGCAAGAACTAATATAATGAGGAGAATTGTTCCCAACATTTTCATTTCTCCGTTCTGCCGAAAAGTTCGGCGTTTAGAACTGACATTTGTAAAGTGAAACACACTCATTAAGCCCATTTAGCCCGGCAGACTGACTCATAACGTGTCCCTCTCAACAAATATGTCTTTATTCGCTTCTCTCAACTCGATGAGCCTGTTGCTCATTACCGAATGTGGGATAACATGAGAGAATCAGGATGAGCTAAATGAACCATGCTGCATTATTTTTAGGCAAGTTTTATGCCCGCTGAATCGAGAGGCGTAACGTTCACAGTTTAGCTAAAAAATACGGATATTTACGGTATGGTCAGAGCAGTCGAAGGGTGTTAACTTGAATCGAAGGAGTGTTGCATGCAACAAAAGTGTTGCATCGCTTCCATGTCACATGCTACATTTCAAAGCCGGGAAGTCACCTGTACTTGGAGTCGATAAAGCTGCTCGCTCGAAGAGGGACACAATCTGATCCTTACTGACGGGGGTTTGGAACAATTGAAAGAATGGCTCGAATTTTGGTTCATAAAAAACGCAGATCGTATCTCAATGTGTTCCCGGGCTTTATTGCGTTCAGCCCGAGAACATGACGCCGATCGCGTAAAATCTAAGATCGAAATTTAGGAGATATAATCCTCACCAGCGTCCCGTCCCGCTAAAAGGAATTCGACGTCTTTTGGGTCGCATTCCTTTTCAACCTCTTTGCCGGTCATGCGGTCACTATCAATTGACAGACGATCTGTACGGATGTCTCCACCGCCTCCTACAAGGATATCCGCCATTGTTTCAACACCAAGATCGGTCATCCAGAGCGGCCTTTTTGCCTTCCTAAGTTCTTCTATGTTGAACACCATGTTATTCTCCTTTTATATTTACACAAAAACAAGAAAATAAATACATATCGAACATCTTACTAACTTAAATTAAGGATATTATACATATTGTCAATACATAAATATCATTTACACTAAATTTAGTATGGAGATTACATACTGAGGTAATAATAAGAAAGTGAAACGGCATGTCAATGGCTTATTACAAATGTAAACAAACGATTTGTCCTGCTATATACTAATCAATACTCTTTGGATTATGATGCAGTTCAAATGAGTGTCTTGGCCATTCTACGATTTCTAAAGCGTTTAAATGGATAAGTTGCTATTGTCTATCTCCTTCAACCCGTAGTAAGGGTACCTAAGTCGATTCCGCCAAAGATACCATCCAACTCCCGCGCCGGGAATTCAGTGCCCCAATAGTATACACGCCCAAGGTCCCATTTCCGTTACGGAAACTCACTAGACCCTTGCATAAGCAATAGCGTCTTTTTCAAATTCCTCGATAATCTCATCGGTTAAAGAGGGCCGCATCTTGGCCATGACCTGAAGAAAGTCCTCAGTGGTTACCTTGTAGTCTTCCTTCCGGGCCACTTCCAGTTCAAAGGCAAACTGGGCGACCTGCTCTAAAAGATATTGAATATCAGCCGGGGTGAATCTCAACGTCTCGTTCACGAGCCGGTCCAGGTCTATTGGGCCAACATTGAGCCGCGACAGGTAGTGCTCCAGAATGGCCTTCCGTTCATAGACATTCAAGGGCCCAACTGGAATTATGCAGTCGAACCTTCCCGGGCGGAGCAACGCGGCGTCCAAATGCCGGATATAATTGGTAGCGCATATGAGCAACAGCCGGTTGGACTCATCCTTGAATAAAGGAACCTGCTTGAGAAATTCGTTGGTTATGGACTTATCCAGACGGTCCGCATTGTCGCGGCTGGGCGCAAGTTCTTCAAATTCATCTATGAAGATTACGGCGTCGTGCAGTTGCCTGACTTTTTCCATTATCTTGCGCAGATTGGCCCCGATTCTCTCTGTGCCGTCCTCCATAAGCATACTCGGAGCGATTTCGATGTACCGCCAGGACAAGACTCCTGCTATGGCCTTTACAAAGTGAGTCTTTCCCGTCCCCGGAGGACCAAAGAAAATGATTGTCTTGGGGGGACTCACGCCGTGCTTCTTTGAAAGGTCTTCCATTGTCAGTGGCAGAATGATTCTGCGCTTGACCAGTTGTTTGGGCGGCTGGGAATCGGAGATAGTATCCCAGATGTCTCTTGCGCACGTCTGGGCCCCCATCTCATTGAGAATATTTCTCCTCTGGTAGGACAGATATTCGTCGACAGCCTGATCCATGTTTTCCAAGAAATCGACGCAAGCGGTGCGATTGCCCACGTCTCTGGAGAGCTTTTCGGACAAAAGCCATTTATGTTGTAAAATTTTCTGCCACAGGTCGGAGGCGATTTCGGTCTCGAACTTTACACCGGCCATCTCGAAAATTTTACTTGCGCATTCCTCCTCTGAAGGAGCTTCCGATATGTTCTCGTTCATAACGACACCTCTATTTTGGCGGCTAAAGATTGAGTGGTCAGTGGTATGGTTCTTACAGGACAAGGATTTCGGCGCCGCGTTTCTCAAAGGCGAACAGAGAGGTGAGAAGTATGTAAAAGGAAATCACAGACATCGACCTGTTCCAGGAGCATCATCATCTAAATTTAACCCGTTCTCGGCAAAGTCGCTGCCAGGGAGCGGACAGGTAAGATTGGCCGTACTTACCTGTCTGTGCTTTCTTAGTTCTCAGTGCCACGATTTTCCCGGTCGCGATCGGCATCACGCTTTCGATCAGCAGCGCGCTTTTGGGCAGCAGCACGCTTGTGAGCAGCAGCACGCCTGTGAGCAGCAGCACGCTCGTTAGCCCGCTCTCGTTCATAGGCCCGTTGGTTGTCGTAGCTGTCCCGGCCGGGGCCGCCGATATCCACGCCTGCCCCCAAAGGTCCGACATGTGCGCCTGCACCTGCACCCCCCTCTCCAACACCAACGCCTGCCCCAACAACGCCTCCAAGATCGAACCCTGCCTCGGCTCCGGCGAGGATTACTCGTCCGCTTGTGCCGCTATCGAAAGCGTTTGCATTTCCGGGGATACCGAAGGAAAGCACAAAGGCAAGGGCTATTCCAAAAAAGGATACACTTACAATCTTCTTCATTTTAACTCCTTTTTGCCAATCATTATTGGCATCTCGTTAGTAGGATGGAAGCCAAATGAGCCACGCTGCATTATCTTTAGGCAAGTTTTATGCCCGCTGGAATTGGAGACTTCACGTTTACATTTTAGCTATACCATTAAGGCATTTAGGTTATAGAAAGAGCCATCGAAGGGCGTTAACTTGGATCGAAGAAGTGTTGCATGCAACATAAACGTTGCACTACCTCCATATCACATGCTACACTTCAATACCGTCGGTCCCTTGCGGTTGAAGCCGATAAAGCGGGTCGAAGAGGGCAGCGATGCTCTTCGCATTACCAAAAAGACCACAAGATTCACGGAACCGAGGATGCAAGTATGAAGGCAGATAAGTCTGGAGAGGATCGCACTGCCAGGTTGCGCCGCCTTGCAGAAGAGCGCAGCAGGGAAAGTGCAACCGAAATCGCTCGGACAAGGGACGAACAGGATTACCAGGGGCTGGTTCACGAGTTGCAGGTGCATCAGATCGAGTTGGAGATGCAGAACGAAGAGCTGCGTAGGGCCCAGGGGCAACTCGGCGAAGCGTTGGCAAAATACTCCGATCTTTATGACTTTGCGCCGGTCGGCTACGTCACTTCGGATAAAGATGGCCTCATCCTGGAATCAAACCTCACCTTTGCCGGTCAACTTGGCATTGAAAGAGGCCGTCTGATCGACACCCCTCTTTGGCTTTACGCAGCAGCGCCGGACAGAGACAAGCTGCGGTCGCACCTCGCTCAGGTTTTTAAAACCAGTCAACGGCAAACCTGTGAACTGAGACTGCAAAGACCGGGCGGCCCGGAGGGTTATGTGCAGTTAGACGGTATCCGGGTGCTGAGTGTTGATGGCGCCGAGTTATGCAGGACATCGATAACGGATATATCCATCAGGAAGGAGGCCGAAAAGGAACTCCTCAGGGTTTAGGACACGCTGGAAAGAAGGGTTGAGGAACGCACGGCCGAGCTGAGTGAGAACGAAAGGAAGTTTAGAAAACTCTCACAGGAATTCCAGACTCTTCTCAATGCTATCAGCGATACGCTGATCCTGCTCTCTCCCGAAATGGAAGTATTGTGGACAAACAAAGGCAATGCTTTAGAGTTGAATGAGACGGTATCCGATGCGGTAGGGCAATACTGTTATAAATTGATACATGATGGTCCCGCTCCCTCTGAGGACCTCCCGATAACACGATGTTTCGATTCGGCTGAAAAGGAAGCCGATGTCGTAACCTTCAACGGGGCGGTACTGGACATAAGGGCCTTTCCGGTCAAAGAGGCTGAGAGGGTCAGCAGCGTACTGCTGCTGGTGAGTGATATTACAGAAAAAATGGCGATGCATGCGGAAGCGATGCAGGCGGATCATATGGCCTCGCTGGGGGAGTTGGCCGCAGGAGTTGCTCATGAAATCAATAATCCCATCACCGGCATCATAAACTATGGTCAAATACTTCTAAACGAGTGCAGCCCCGGGAGCATGGAAAAGGACATTGGGGAGCGCATCGTGAAGGAAGGCGAGCGTATAGGCCGTATTGTAAAGACCCTCCTCTCCTATGCGCGAGATGGGCGGGAAGAGAAAAGGCCCGCTCCAATCCCTGCAATTCTTGAAGAATCCATTATTCTGATCCAGGCGCAAATCCGGAAGGAGGGCATCGATCTGAAGATAGATCTTCGCGACGACCTTCCTGAAGTGGATGCCAACTTCCAGCAGATCCAGCAGGGTTTTATAAATATCATAAACAACGCGCGCTATGCCTTAAACGAGAAGTATCCTGGAAGGCATGAAAATAAACGCTTGGAAATTACCGGCGAGAAACTAACTATCAGCGGCCGTCCGTATGTTCGGATCGTATTTTACGATCAAGGGGTGGGAATTTCCGCCCATGAACTCTCCATGCTGACGAAGCCGTTTTTTTCCACAAAGCCGTTCGGAAAAGGGACCGGCCTTGGGTTGAATATCACTCAAAGAATCATGACGGATCATGGCGGACAGCTCAGCTTCGAGAGCGCGAAAGGGGAATTTACCAGGGTCATAATCGATTTACCGGCTATTCGGAGCGGTGACGGGGTGGAAAATGAGTGCGAGAATTCTTGTAGTTGATGATGAGGAATCGATCAGGTTTTCCTTCGAAAGGTTCCTCAAGAATTCAAACAATCAAATTCTTGCGGAAAATAGGAGAGGTAATGTCCAGTTCAAAAGAACCCATGCCGGTAAAGCAACTGAGAAAAACACAAACTGGAATAGACGGCTTTGACGAGATCACGGCCGGAGGTCTTCCTCAAGGACGACCGACTCTTATCTGCGGAGGACCGGGAAGCGGCAAGACCCTTTTCGGAATGGAGTTTCTCGTCCGTGGTGCGAAAGATTTCGATGAGCCAGGCGTTTTCATGTCTTTTGAAGAAAAAGATACAGACTTAGTCGAAAATTTCTCCTCCCTTGGGTTCGACATCGAGGATCTGGTGGCCCGCAATAAGATAGCTTTGGATTACGTCCATATCGAAAGAAGCGAAATTGTCGAAACGGGTGAGTTCGACCTGGAAGGTCTTTTCGTGCGGCTCGGTTTTGCCATTGATTCCATCGGGGCCAAACGTGTCGTTCTGGACACAATCGAGGCCCTCTTCTCAGGCTTTCAAAATGAGGGGATTCTCCGGGCGGAAATCCGGAGGCTTTTCCGGTGGCTTAAAGACCGGAGCGTGACGGCGATTGTCACCTGCGAGCAGGGAAAGGGAACACTTACTCGCCATGGTCTTGAAGAGTATGTTTCCGATTGCGTAATCTTGCTCGACCATCGCATGATCGAACAAGTGGCAACACGGCGGTTGCGCATAGTCAAATATCGCGGGACAACCCACGGGACCAATGAATACCCCTTCCTTATTGACGAGGGCGGCCTTTATGTTCTGCCCATCACTTCTCTCGGTCTCACTCATAAGGCCCTCAATGAACGGATCCCCAGCGGGGTGCCGCGTCTGGATAACATGCTCGGCGGTGAGGGGTACTTTCGAGGAAGCAGTATTCTGATTACGGGCACTGCCGGTACGGGAAAAACGAGCCTTGCATCCCATTTTGCGAACAGCGCGTGCTCGCGCGGCGAAAGATGCCTCTATTTCGCCTTCGAGGAATCGGAAAGTCAGATCGTACGCAATATGCGTTCTATCGGCGTCGACCTCCAACCTTGGCTGGATAATGGATTGCTCCATCTCCACGCTGCGCGGCCCTCACTCTACGGGCTTGAAATGCACCTGGTCTGTATGAACAAGCTGGTAAGGGATTTCAAACCGTCCGTGGTAATCATGGACCCTGTTTCCAATATGATTTCTGTGGGCAGCGCCGCCGAAGTAAAATCGGCACTGATGCGCTTCATAGACAGCCTGAAAATGAAGGGCATAACCGCTTTTTTCACGTGCCTGATCTTTGGGCAGCACCAGGATTTGACTGATATGGGCGTTTCCTCCCTTATGGATACATGGGTCACCGTGCGAGACATCGAAAGCGACGGCGAGCGTAACCGAGGCCTCTACGTAATTAAATCGCGGGGCATGGCCCACTCCAACCAGGTCCGGGAATTCGTGCTTTCTTCCGATGGTGTACGACTTGTTGACGTTTACGTCGGCCCTGGAGGCGTTCTGACCGGTTCTGCGAGGCTTGCACAGGAATTGAAAGACCGCCATGAGGAAAAAAAGCGCGCAGACGAAATCGAACGGAAGATGCGGGAGTTTGAAGCCCGGAAGCTCTCGGCGGAAATGCAGGTTGCGGGCATGATGGCGGAATTGAGCGCCCAGGAAAAGGAGCTGGAAAAGATTGCCCGGGAAGAAGCTGATAGAAAAGCCGGGGCGGATCGTGAGCGTGCCGAGATAGCCAGCCAGAGGCACGCGGATTAATCTATTGAGGAGGTTGAGAAAATGGCCTTATCCGGCGACAATCCCCTGATGGGAGAAGAAGAAAGTGCGAATAAAACAGCGCCTGAGCGTCACTACGAACTGAGGCTCTATGTAGCGGGACAGACGCCGCGGTCAGTGGAAGCTTTTGCCAATTTGAAAAATATATGCGAAGAACATTTAAAGGGCAGGTATTCGATTGATGTCATCGACCTCCTGGAAAACCCGAAGCTGGCAAGAGGCGACCAAATTCTTGCCATACCGACCCTGGTCAGGAAACTCCCCGAGCCGATTCGAAAGATCATTGGAAACTTGTCTGATACCGAGCGCGTTCTGATAGGACTGGATTTGCGCCCTCGCAAATTTTGAAAGGACAGCTATGTCTGACAATAGAACAGCGACCGAACTGTTTGAAGAAGCTGCAACCAAAAGCGAATCGCAAAAGTTTATCCTCAGCCTATTTGTCGCCGGGCTCACACCCGGATCTTTGAGAGCAATAGAGAATGCAAGGCAGCTTTGCGAAACGTACCTTAAAGGCAGATACGAGCTTGAAATAATAGACGTATATCAACAGCCTTATCTGGCTAAAGACGCACAAGTGATTGCGGTCCCCACTCTCGTCAAGAGTCTTCCGCCGCCACTCCAAAGGTTTATAGGTGACCTTTCCGATCCTGAACCGATCCTGGTAAGGCTTGCAATAAAGAAAGAAGGCAAAGGGGATTCCTGACAATCCGTTTGCCTAAGCTAGAAAGCAGGGGCTATTCCGTGAAACAAGATGAGCCAGGGCAGCAAGAGCTGATTGAGGAAAACGAGACCCTCAAGGAGCGGCTATGGGAGGCTGAGCAGACCATAAAGGCTATCCGGGGTGGCGAGGTGGACGCCTTCGTAGTCCAGGAATCCGGCGAAGAACAAGTTTACACCCTCAAGGGAGCCGATGTCGCATACCGTATCCTGGTTGAATCCCTCAACGAGGGTGCGCTTATCCTTGCCTCCGACGATTCGATTTATTATTGCAATGGCTGCTTTAGCGCGATGGTTGGCCTGCCGATTCAAAGGATCATTGGTTCCTCTATTCGGTCATTTTTTATCCCCGATTCGCAGACGCTGGTTTCTGATACAATCCGGAAGACGAGAGAAACCGGCTTGGCAAGAGGCGAATTCATGCTGGAACGAAGTGACGGGACTTCCCTTCCGGTGAGCCTGTCACTCAATTTCATCACCAAGAAAGGCTTCGAGGTCGTATGTGCCATTGTTACGGATCTATCCGGGCAGAAGCAGGTCGAAGAAGAGCGTAGAAAACTCTCACAGGAATTCCAGACTCTTCTCAATGCTATAAGCGAGACGCTGATCCTGCTCTCTCCCGGAATGGAAGTATTGTGGACAAACAGTGGCAACGCTTTTGAGTTAAATGAGACGATATCCGATCCGGTAGGGCAATACTGTTATAAATTATTACATGATAGTTCTGCTCCCTCTGAGGACAGCCCGATAAAAAGATGTTTCGATACGGCTGAAAAGGAAGTTGCAGTCGTAACCCACAACGGGGCGGTACTGGACATAAGGGCCTTTCCAATCAAAGAGGCTGAGAGGGTCGCTAGCGTGCTCCTGCTGGTGAGTGACATTACCGAAAAAATGGCGATGCAGGCGGAAGCGATGCAGGCGGGTCATATGGCATCACTCGGGGAGTTGGCCGCCGGAGTTGCTCATGAAATCAACAATCCCATCACCGGTATCATAAACTTTGGTCAAATACTGATAAATGAGTGCTCTCCTGGGAGCATGGAAAAGGACATTGGGGAGCGCATCGTGAAGGAAGGCGAGCGCATTGGCCGTATTGTAAAGACCCTCCTCTCCTATGCTCGCGATGGACGAAAAGGGAAAAAGCCTACCCTGGTCCCTGCAATTCTTGAAGAATCCGTTATCCTGATCCAGGGGCAAATCCGGAAGGAGGGCATCGATCTGAAGATAGATCTTCCCGACGACCTTCCTGAAGTGGATGCCAACTTCCAGCAGATCCAGCAGGGTTTTCTAAATATAATAAACAACGCGCGCTATGCCTTAAACGAGAAGTATCCTGGAAGGAATGAAAATAAACGCTTCGAGATCACCGGCGAGAAAATAACTATCAACAACCGCCCGCATGTGCGAATTGTATTTTACGATCAGGGGGTGGGAATTTCCGCCCATGAGCTCTCGATGCTGACGAAGCCGTTTTTTTCCACAAAGCCGTTCGGGAAAGGGACCGGCCTGGGGTTGAACATAACTCAAAGAATCATCACGGATCATGGCGGGCAGCTCAGCTTCGAGAGTGTCAAAGGGGAATTTACCAGGGTCATAATCGATTTACCGGCTATTCGGAGCGGTGACGGGGTGGAAAATGAATGCGAGAATTCTTGTAATCGATGATGAGGAATCGATTAGGTTTACCTTCGAAAGGTTCCTCACGGCCGAGGAGTATATGGTAGCGACTGCTGAAAGCTGCAGCGAAGCCTTGGCTCTAATAAGCGAGACGAGTTTTGATGTTGTATTTGCAGACATCATTTTGGGGGATGGGACGGGAATCGATATCCTGCGTGAGATCAAGGCAAGAGGACTGAGTTGCCCGGTGATCATGATCACGGGAGATCCGAGTGTCGAGACCGCTGCCGAATCCATTCATCTGGGTGCATTCGATTACATTCCCAAGCCCGTCAACCAGAACTCGTTACTGCATGCCGCCCGAACGGCTTTGAAATATCAGGCCCTAAATGAAGAAAAGGAAAAATACCGTACAAACCTGGAGGCTATCTTCAGGAGTGTCAGGGATGCCATCATCACCGTAGATAAAGAAACAGTTGTTATCGAACTCAATGAGGCAGCCATGACCATGTGCGGGTATTCTCGTGATGACATCGGAAAGTCGTTTAGCTCTCTGTCCGGGGTGTGCAGCGGAAGACTTGTGGAGATTTTTGAGGAAGCGATTAAGAGTGGAAAACCTGTCGAGGTAGACCGTATCGAGTGCCAGCCTGAGAGGTGTCCAATAAGAGTCATCAGCGCAAGGACTTATCCTCTGCTTAGCCCTATAGGCGTGCTCTCGGGTGTCGTTATGGTGTTGAGGGATGATACACATGTGTCAGACCTCGAAAGCGAGCTCAAAGAACACCGGCAGTTCCATCGCATCGTAGGTAGAAGCGAGCCCATGCAGAAGGTTTATTCCCTCATAAAAGCTTTGGCCCGTGTTCAAACGACTGTTCTCATCACGGGAGAAAGTGGGACGGGCAAAGAACTTGTAGCCGAGGCGCTGCATCTTGCCGGAGAACGCAGCCATAAGCCGCTGGTTAAGGTGAACTGCTCGTCATTGCCTGAGAACCTGCTTGAGAGCGAACTCTTCGGCCATGTGAGAGGCGCGTTTACAGGGGCCATCAGAGACAACGTGGGGCGATTCCACAGAGCCGATGGCGGCACCATTTTCCTGGATGAGGTTGGTGACATCTCGCCCATGATACAGCTCAAGCTCTTACGCGTCCTTGAAACGAGCCAATTTGAGCGAGTCGGAAACTCTACTCCAGTCAAAGTGGATGTTCGACTGATCGCTGCAACAAACAAAAATCTCCTGGAAAAAGTCGGCCTGGGAGAATTGAGAGAAGACCTCTACTACAGGCTGAAGGTGGTGGAGATCAGGTTGCCGCCCCTAAGAGACAGGCGCGAGGACATCCCTCTCCTGATCGATCACTTTCGTAATGGCTTCAACGCTAAATTCAAGAAAACCATTGAGGCGATATCCTCCGATGTCTTGAAAGCTTTTCTCAAGTACTCCTGGCCCGGCAATGTGCGGGAGCTCGAACACACTATGGAGCATGCCTTCGTGCTTTGCAGCCGGAATATCATCACCTTCGATCATCTGCCGCCCGACTTCATGAGCGTTCCCGGAATCGAGCGCCGCTCTCCCGATGAGGCACACCCGGTCGATTCTCACGCTATTCTTGAAGCCCTGGATAAGACCGCCTGGAACAAAGCAAGAGCAGCCCGCCTGCTCGGTATAGATCGCGTAACCCTCTACCGGAAAATCAAAAGATACAACCTCACTGAAGATACCACCCGGAATTGAACTGTTGCACGTAGCATGAAATGAAGGCAACGCTTCTGTTGCACGCAACGCTTCTTCTATTCAAGTCTATCTCCTTAAGTGGTGTTCGCTCCTTCCATAGGTATCCAAATAGATTATCTAAAAGGAGAACTCGACAGTCCCTGATCCCCTGGGCACAGAACTTGCCTGAAGCAACAGGCAGGATGGTTTGCAATTAGTAAGTTCACCCCGGGATTTTCTAAGTGCCGAAGTACCTGTCCGGCAAGAAACAGGAGCGATAATGGCATCGAACACGAAGAGGCCACACGAAGCCCAAATAAAAAGAAAAGTCATCTTGGGCTCTGCGATTAACGACAATTAAGATTTTCAGGAGATTAAAATGAGAAAAATACTGATTATTGGAATCGCGCTTTCCCTGGTCCTTGTCAGCGGCGGCTTGTTCAGTGCTCAGGCAAGTTGCGGTGGTGGCTGCCTGTCTAGCCTCTCTCCCTGTAACTGGCACTTTCCTTCTTTTTGCGGCTTAAGCTGCTCCTCAAGAGATGCTGACGTGGCGCCGGCGAGAGTTGAGACCACGCAGGCAAGTTGCTCTGGCGGCTGCCTGTCCTTCCTCTCACCCTGCAACTGGCACTTTCCTTCTTTTTGCGGGTTCGGTTGCGGCTCAAAGGACGTGAACAGCACGTCGACGAGAGATGCGGACAGACCACAAGCAACTCGCCAGGGCGCTCCGATGGGTTCGCCTGGCATTTGATTTTGTTGACAACCCTGCCCATCGGGGGATACACAGGCTTAGTTCCCCGATGGGGCAGGGGGCCCGGCAGCAACATATGAGTCTTATTTCGGACGATCGTTTTGGCTTTCGAAATCATTGCAAATTCAGCACAGATATTTGCCGCCTTCAAAAACTGCGGCTGTTTCTGAAGATGGGATAAAGGATCGATAATGTTTACAACTCGTTTACAACTTGAATTGATGAGCAGACGCTTTATGTCCAAGTCGCTCATCCTGGTGATTTGTCTTTGTTTGTGGGGCTCATCGGTTATAGCGGCCGAGAATCCCCAGGCGGTGGTACAAACCGGTATGGACCAGATCCTTGAAATACTCAACCAGTACCCTCAAGATACCCGGGCCCGCAGGGAACAGATTCAACGGGTCGTCAATGGATACTTTGACTTTGAGGCGATAGCCAGGCTCTCCGTGGGACCACGATGGCAAAGTCTGCTCCCCGAAAAGCAGCAGGAATTTACGCTTGAGTTCAGCAAGCTGCTCTTTAACACATACATTAACACATACGTAGAAGGCATTGAAAAATATGCTAAACAAGAGATCACTTACAATCACAGATCGATAAACGAAAATTATGTCGTTGTCGAGGCAGTTGTAAGGGACCAGGGCGGCGGGGTCTCTCTTGATTATTACCTTCACCTCAGGGACGGGAACTGGAGGGTATACGATGTCGCTGTCAAGGGAATGAGTCTGGTGTCCAACTATCGCGGTCAGTTCGGCTCAATATTGACAAATAACTCATTTGAGCACCTGTTGATGATGCTGAGGCAAAAAATTGCTCAGCTGTGTGGATCTAACCGATGCTAAGAGCAGAGCCGGTCGAAGAAATGGCGTTCATGGCCACTTTCTGATAACATGACCCTTCTGAATTATTCTCTCTACCACCATCTGCTGGTGGGCCTTGCCCCAATCAGACCAAGTATGCCGGTCACAATCAGATAAACCGCAACAATGACACTCAATAAACCGGGTTGAATCAGGATCAATATCCCCGCAAGTAAAGCAACGGCTGGCCCGAGGTAAGGATGATATGGCAACATTTGCGTATCCTTTCATCCGCGACTGTTTGGCAACCCCCGCAGCCCTCTGCAAAGTGGGTCTGCCACCTATGTGACACATGATTCCAAGCGTGATAATCCCGACCAATAAAATAAGAAAGTTCCGTGTAAAGTAAACACATTGATAAGTGGATGCAGAAGGTAAGGAAGCTTACACTTCAATTCCAGTTGGGGAGTTTGCGATCAAAGTCGACACGGCGGTTTGAAAAAAAGGTCTCACCTTCACGAACCTGTCTGGTGTTGAAGCATTATATGTGGCATGGAAGCCATGCAACCGAAAGGCACATGCAATGGCATTCAATCTTCATGACATTCCGGCTATTTCTGTGCCGCTGGTGTCTTTAATTGCCGGCCTGTTGGTTTTAGTCATGCCCGGACTCTTGAATTATGTCGTGGCGTTATACTTGATCATTACAGGTATCCTGGGTTTGCTTCATCGTTAACTGGAAATGATTCAGCTCCTTGGGATTGGCTTATTCTCGCCGGCCGGGCAAAATCGAGTATTGCAAAAGGATGCCGGATTAAGCGGTAAGGAAGCATACCGTTAAACCTTTCTCTCCTTGCCCTTGAGAAATGAGGCGCCAAATCTTCGCCGTTTTCGGATCATTTGTTTATCGAATCGCAGCAAACCGGCCTTCTTCGAAATTGGTCCAAAAGGTTACTCTCCACATTGAAATGTTACATGTGACATGGAAAGAATGCAACGCTTCTGTTGCACGCAACGCTTTTTCTATTCAAGTCCACCTCCCTTGGCGGCACTCGCTTCTTCCATAGGTATCCAAATAGATTATCTAAAAGGAGAACTCGACAGTCCTCGATCCCCCCGGGCACAGAACTTGCCTGAAGCAACAGGCAGGATAGCTCACACCTGGTAAGCTGAAGACAGGATTTATCGGAGTACCGGAGTATTTATCCGGCAAAATAAAGGAGGGATTATTGATATCAAAGACGAAGAACAGGTATTTGATTTTGTTGACACCCTGCCATCGGGGATACACAGGCTTAGTTCGGGGCAGGGGTCCCCGACAGTAACATACCATGGGTGATGGAAAAGAACCGCTCCGGCCTGGGTGGGGCCGGAGCACAATCCCAAACCGGTTGGGATGCAAAGGAGATGAATTGATAAGACGCGTTCTGTTATTTTCGCTGTTTTTGGCCCTGGTTGCAACGTTCAATGCGCCCGTGACATACGCAAACGAGCAGGATGAGGTAGATCGGGCCGTAGCAACAATCCAGGCCTTCCGGGACATGCCCGAGAAATCCATCCCCCCGGAGGTGCTAAGGCACGCCAGGGGAGTGGCTGTCATGACGGTCTACAAGGCGGGCTTCGGCGTCAGCGGGCGCGGCGGCTCCGGTGTGGTAGTGGCGCGAACTGGCAAAGGCTGGAGCGGGCCCTCTTCAATCGGGACTGGTGGAGTGGGATTCGGCTTTCAGATCGGAGCAGAGGAGACCCAATTCATTTTCATTCTCAATACTCATGAGGCCGTGGAGGCATTCGCTCATGGAGGAAACGTGCAATTCGGAGGCGATATAAGCGTGGCTGCCGGTCCCCTGGGGCGCACTGCCGAGGGGAATGTAACACCTTTTGCCGCCGTCTATGCCTATAGCCGCAGCCAGGGACTTTTCGCAGGCGTCTCTCTTGAGGGCACCGTCATTGCGGCGAGAGACGACACAAATGCAGAATATTACGGCCGGCCGGTCACTCCGGGGCAGATTCTCTCCGGGAAGGTCAAAGCGCCGCCGGGGGCCAGAAAACTTCAAAAAGCGCTGGCAAGGTACTAAAACCCGACAACATGTTATCGGTAGTCCGGGGAGAATAAGACCATGGACATGCTTACACCAACAAGGACTTTGGCCGGCCCTGATGATTGAACTTCACCTTTGCCCTTTTTCCAAAGGCAAGGGGGATGATATTCAGAATCAACCGCCTTCACAAGAAGGGGCCATCGAGGATTCGTGCAATGAAAAATTTGAGCACCGGCTCGCTCGTTGGCCCTCTTTTTTTATTATTCACGTTTCTCTGTCTGATCACATTCCCCGGCTGTGCATCCCTGCCGAACGTACAGAAAATGATGGGCCATGAACTCTCAAGCTCCGATCAACCGACAAAGATCATGGGGCCTAATGGACAACTCTCTTCAAAAAAAAGTGAAGCCACGATCAAACGGCTTGAAAGGCAGGTCGATGCAACCAAACTTCTGGAGCAGCAGGTTCAGTTGATGCAGTCCGTCAGTGGCAGCCTTTTAGTGGCCGGCAACAAAGTCACTCTGCTCATTGACGGGAAGGATACTTACGCAGCGATGTTTGAGGCCATCCAAAACGCTAAATCCCACATCAATTTTGAAACCTTCATATTTGAAGATGATGAAGTCGGCAAACGATTTTCTGATCTACTCATCCGGAAAAGTGCCGAGGGTGTGCAAGTGAACCTGATTTACGATAGTTATGGATCCATGAATACTCCGGTTAGCTTTTTTCAGCGCTTGCGCGATGGCGGGGTTCGAGTGCTTGCATTCAATCCGGTTAATCCCTGGAAGGTACTCGTGGGAAAAAAATGGGCATTACGCCATCGAGACCATCGTAAGATTCTGGTCGTTGACGGCTCCATCGCCTTCACCGGCGGAGTCAACATCAGTGGTGTTTATTCCGGAAGCTCAGCCGGTCGGTCTCGCGGAGAGAAGAAGGATGAGCCTTGGCGAGATACACACGTTCGAATCGAGGGTCCGGCGGCACTGCGGCTCCAATGGCAATTCATGAACACCTGGGAAAGGCAAAAGGGACCTGCACTTCCCAACAGGGACTATTTCCCCTATGTGGAACAAGCTGGAAACACGCTGGTCAGGGTGGTCGGCAGTTTACCGGGTGAAAGCAATCGGCTCATATTTATGATGTACATTTCAGCCATTACTCATGCGGAGAACTCCGTATACTTGACGACTCCCTATTTTGTGCCTGACGACCAGATGTTAAAAGCGCTCACCGATGCCGTAGCGCGCGGTGTTGATGTGAAGATCCTGCTCCCCGGCTTCAGTGATTCTGCATTGGTTTTCTTTGCAAGCCGGCATTACTATGACCGGTTGTTAAAAGCAGGCGTGCAATTGTTTGAGAGGCGCGGAGGGATGCTGCATGCAAAGACGGCAGTTATCGATGATGTCTGGTCTACTGTCGGATCGAGCAACCTGGACAATGAAAGTTTCCTTACCAACGATGAGGTCAATGCCGTGATCCTCGGCCGGGACTTCGCCGATGGTATGCAGGCAATGTTTGAAACAGATTTGAAAGAGTCTGACCAGATAACCCTGGACGAGTGGGAACAACGGTCTTTGGGCAATCACCTCAAGGAATGGCCTGCCAATCTGTTCAAACACTTGCTGTAAGGGTGTCAAGCCCGGTTGAAAGCTTGCGGAGCGCTTAAAAAAGGCTCTGTTTTTTCCCATGCTCTATACTACAATCCATCATTTTCTTGTTTTTTTAACAATATATTGGACTCCCGCTGTCTTCGCGCCCTTCGCAGCCCTTCGTGTGCGAGCATGGGATTAGATTCGAAAAGTCACTATGGATCGGGCTGTTACGGTCTTTCATTTCCCTTCGCGGCTCTTCGTGCGCTGGTGGTGATAAAAATCATACTTGTGGCGCGAACAGCAGTCCGGAAACAATGGCAGACTAACTGCTACCTGACGCAAGGCTCTTCGTCGCGATAACTATTCCTGATTGCACCGGCATTGCGTAGTCTATCGCAAACCAACAGTAGGAGTAAGCCTGATTTTTGCGGGGTCTGCCAGGCCTCCCCTGCGGAACATGAAGAGCCGGTCAAAATAATAGATTTGGATGGTGAAAATCAGGAGAAGGACATTTTCAGTAATTTTTTTCCAGCCAATGGGTTCACCCACCGTATCGTAACACCCGCAAGTAATGGGCGCACCCCAGTACATGTTGATCAGGACCATGATATTGAACAGGATAAGCATGAATCCAATGAGGACTGCGGAAGCTCTCGACAGGAAGCCGATGATGAGGAATAGCCCGCAGACAAATTCGACCCACGGCACAATGACTGCCCCCACATTGAGGCAACAGTAGGGCACGAGCCGATAGTTCGCCGTTGCTTCGGCGAACTGAGCCGGGTATGGAATCTTGCTCGCGCTCGCATAGAGGAAAAAACTTCCAACGCACATCCTGAGCACAAGAGCCGTGTACTCGCTCATAGCGACTCGTCTGAGATAAGACCAGATCATTTCTTTGCCCGCTCCTCCACCGGGTACCCGCTGCCCTCCCAGGCCGTCAATCCCCCCTCCAGAATCCTTACATTCCTGTAACCACGGACAATCAGTTTATCGGCAACCTCAAGATCATAGGGTTTACTGATCGTTTCACCGTACACGACGATCTTCTTTTCCTTGTCTTCTTCGGCGAGGGCCATCAGGTAAACGATATCGAAGATCCCCAGGGGGATGTTGACAGCTCCCCCGATATGGCGTTGTTGATAAAAGTTGGTTGGCATGGCGTCCAAGATGAGCGTTTCACCGTGTTGAATCTCTTCCATGGCAGCAGAAGGGCTGACCACGGGAATGGAGCTTCTGTCGAGAAATTCAGGGAGAAGAGGTATCCCGTTGGGATTGGTGGTGTTGAAAATCACGGCAAGAACAATACTGGTTAGAATGACCAGGGAAAAATCAATCCATGACATCCGGGAGGCTTTGTAGGCTTTGCTGGCTTCCTTCTCAAGGCGCTCGTCATCCCTGAGAAGCCAGCGCCTCATCTCTTTCACGAACACTTTGGAGATGTCGGGAAAGTCTCTCGATATACGATCAAACTGATCTTTAGTGAGGATCATCAAGTGAGCCTCTTCCAAGACCTCTACATCGGCAGATATCGGTTCGCCCGTGAGGAGCGCCATTTCGCCAAAAGTATCTCCCGGCCCCTGGATGGAAAGGTCAATCTCCACTCCTTTTGCATTTCTTCCAAAAATCCTCACTGTGCCTGAACTGATGATATAGAGGCTATCAGCAGGATCGCCCTCTCTATAGATGATAGTATGCTGGTGGGCCACCCGATCTTGAACCGCCATGGTGATTGCATTCAGTGCTTCCTTCGGCAAGTCCCGGAAGACTCGGCTTCTCATCAGGATGTTTTCTTTGTTGTCGTTCTCGATCATTTCGCTCTATCACTTCTTGAGGTTTTCTCTCAGATCTTTTAGCAACCCGTCGAAATCACGGATGACCCCGCCGTAACTCTTAACCACCTTGCCGCTGTGCGTTACCAGTACCATAGTCGGCGTTTCCTCCACTCCCACTGCTCGGGCAATGGCCAGGTTCTCGTCAGAAAATAACGGAAACGGTACCTTGAAGCTTTTTTTGAAAGCCTCTATTCGCGTTTTGTCGTTTCCGATACATATCCCGATAATCTTCACGTCATTGGCCAAAGCAGGGTCATTCTGGATCACATGGTAGAGCCTGTTGACTACAGGTGCGTTCGCGTGGCAGTGAGGGCATAAGGCATCAAGGATCTCGAGAAAGATAAGTTTTGCACCTATCTGGGAAATGGTGCAAGGGTCCATCGTTCTCAGGCCCAGATAACTCGATGTTTGTTGCGAGTCCGGCGCCGGCAGGGTGAACTGGGGAAGCTGTGACCCTGCAAGAAACGGCTGGTCTTGAGAACCGTAAGCGGTATAGCACGGTAAAGCGCACAAGAGACAAATCAGGAGTTGAAGGCTCGCGAGAAAATGTTTCTTCATGTCACATTCCTCCTCTGAATCAAGTGAGTCCCGCCATCTAAACTCTTAGCTGGTGTCCCTTATAGAATGCGGGACTACAGGTGAGGGAGCAGGATGAAAAAGCAGTGAGCTATGCTGCATAAGCTGCAGCAAATTCTATGCCCATTGGATTGAGAAGCGCCGAGTTTTTCTTTTGCTGAATATTATAGACACTTACGCAAGGTTGACACCCGTCGATGGTTGTGGACTTGAGTAGAAATAGTGTTGCATGCAACACAGAAACTGTGCAACGCTTCCGTTGCATGCAACATCGGTTTTCTTGCCGGCTATAAACCAGAGCACTGCCCGCTCAGCCGTAAGTGTTCGTTATAACGTAACAATATAGAATGAAATGCTATCATCTGCATCTTCGGCACAGATATTGATAATGGCAAATCGAGACGGATATCTCCGGCACTTTGTTCGTCTGTTCACCACTGATGACTCAGAGAGCTTAAAAGGGAGAAGGACATGGGGAGTCGAGGGAGGGAAGAATACGAAATAATCAATCTGGAAGATCACTTGTCGTTGAGCGATATAAGGATAAAGATGCAAACAAGGCCAGGCTTTCTAACGATGCAAAAATGGCTTGTGATATATAACTTGATAGTGCATCCAAGACCTTTATCACAAATCGCTATACATACAGGTCTGTCTGAATCGACTGTTTATAGAATCGTGTCTGATTACAATCAGCTTGGACCAGAGGCTTTCGACATAAACGGTACTGAAGAAGTAATGCAATGAAAGCAAATATACTCGTAATCGATGATGAAGAAAGCATCAGGTTCTGCTTCCACAGATTCCTTACAGCCGAAGGGCATAACGTGACCACTGCCAAAGGTTATAGGGAAGCTCTGACAAGAATGGATGAAACGCAATTCGACCTGATACTTGCAGATATCATTCTCGATGATGGATGTGGAATGGATATCCTACAGGAGGTAATGCGGAGAAACCTTAAAACCCGCATTAGCATCATGACGGCATATCCCAGTACACAAACAGCTCAAGATAGTTTTCGCATGCACGCTGTTGATTACCTCGTTAAGCCGCTAAAACAGGCAGGGCTGCTTAATTCCGTAAACAAGGCATTAAGGCATGGGATATGAGGAAGATGAGGGTCCTTACCCTGTGGGGAAGTCATGTCCCATTGCATGTGATGCTTGCTCAGCTCTTAATATCACTCACAGTTAAAGTGTGAACGTCAATACTCCTAAAATTCCGGATTGTGTAATAAGCTGAATTGATCCCCACCGCCTTCACTGCACCAGTTCTTCGGAGGTCAACCGTGGCTGAGAAAAAAGAAAATAGGGCGATTGTGATATGAACATTCTTCTAATTTACCCAAGATTTCCCGATACGTTTTGGTCTTTCAGGTACGCTTTACATTTCATCGGAAAGAAAGCGGCCTTCCCACCTCTTGGCCTGCTGACCGTCGCGGCCCTGTTGCCGGAAGAATGGTCCAGGCGACTCGTGGACGTCAATGTGGCAGACCTTAGGGATGAGGACCTTTCATGGGCGGATATGGCCTTTATCGGAGGCATGGCGGTTCAGAGGGAATCGGCTAAGCAAATCATCGCCCGTTGCAGGACGGAGGGCTTGAAGGTCATCGCTGGAGGACCGCTCTTCACGGCGGTACCGGACGAGTATGAGGAGGTCGATCATCTTATCCTCGATGAGGCCGAACTTACTTTGCCTTCTTTCATTGAGGACCTGCAAAACGGGTGTTTAAAAAGAGTCTACAGGGCTTCCGGTTTTTGCGATCTTCATCACACCCCCATCCCTTCCTGGGATTTGATACCTATGAAACGATATGCCTCTATGAGCATTCAGTTTTCGAGAGGCTGTCCGTTTAACTGCGAATTTTGCAACGTGACGGTCCTTTTTGGCCATCGACCGCGCCTGAAAACGTCTCAACAGGTGATCGCAGAACTCGATAGCCTTTATGAGGCAGGTTGGCGTAACAGCATTTTTTTCGTTGACGACAATTTTATCGGAAATAAGCGATACCTTAAGACACAGTTGCTTCCTGCCTTGATCGATTGGCGAAAAGACAAAAAGGGATGCGCCTTTTTTACGGAAGCTTCCATCGATCTGGCCGATGACCCGGAGCTATTGGACCTGATGTTCAAAGCCGGCTTCGATTCCGTCTTTGTCGGCATCGAGTCGCCCGACGAAGCATGCTTGACGGAGTGTCATAAAACCCAGAACAAAAACCGGGACCTCCTTCAAAACGTCAAAATTATCCAGCGTGCCGGCTTGGAGGTAATGGGCGGTTTTATTGTCGGATTCGACAGCGATTCGCACTCGACCTTCCAGCGGCAGATCGATTTCATTAAGAAAAGCGGAATTGTGACCGCAATGGTCGGGATCCTCCAGGCTCCTCCTGGAACAAGGCTGTTTGATCGACTACAAAGGGAAAACCGGTTGGTTAGTGCGTTTTCCGGAGATAACGTTGACGGAACGACCAATATCATCCCTAAAATGGGGTTGGACAGGCTTTTAGATGGATACAGATCGATTATGAAACAGATCTACTCTCCCAAAATTTTCTACCGGCGGGTCAGAACTTTCCTAAAAGAGCTCAGGGCGCCTGGAATCAGAAGCCCCGCGGATGTCCAGCGGTTCCTGGCGGTCATCCGATCGGGGTTCTGGCTGGGTGTTTGTGGCAAAGAACGTCTCCAGTACTGGTATCTGCTGTTCTGGACCCTGATCCGCAAGCCGAGGCTGCTGTCATTGGCCTTCACCCTTGCGATATACGGCCATCACTACCGGAGGATATGCGAGAAGTACATATTCTTTGATTCGGAAGGTGAAATACCGCTGGATTAGAGCTGGTAATCCGGCAGAAAGGCAACAGCATGCAAAAGACTTTCAAAGACGAGGACATCGAACAGATATTGGCTGAGGCCGATGAAATCCTCCGGCAAATAGATCCCGAGATCATCGAATACATGGAAGAAGAGCAACGAACCCAAATTGAACAACAGGTTCAGAGCTTGAAAAAACTCAAGTCCGAGGTTCAGGACAGGATCGGGAAGGAAGAAACACCGGGGAGCAGATCTTACGGTGAAGGAATGCACGAGGCGATGGATGATATTGTGAAGGCCATGAAGGACCTGGCAAGCTATCTTTCCTGATTTGCGCCAATCGAAAGGTGAATGGAAGCCGTCAATGCCGCCACAGGCAAAAGAACCTGATTCCCTCCGTATGAAAAACGCGGCGTACTGTCCTGCGTTCAGCAATTTGCCGGAAGATGGCTGCGCCTTGGGGTTACATCAGCAGTTTCAGATCCATCCGGTCAAATAACCGTTTAAAAACACGACAATGAGGAGAAATGAAATGAGCAAACAGAACTCAGTCGTTGGAATCTACAATACCCACACCGATGCCGAAGCCGCGGTCAAAGAGCTCCAGAAATCGGGTTTTGAGATGAAGAAGCTCTCAGTGGTGGGGAAGGACTACCACACCGAGGAAAATGTCGTCGGGTTCTACAACGCCGGGGACCGGATGAAGTTCTGGGGGAAGCTCGGGGCCTTCTGGGGAGGCTTGTGGGCGATTCTGTTCGGCTCGGCCTTCTTCGTCATCCCCGGGTTGGGCCAGTTGGTGGTGTTGGGTCCCCTGGTCATGATAATTGTGAGCGCCCTGGAAGGCGCCGTTGTGACCGGAGGGCTGACCGCTCTGGGCGCTGGACTGTATAGCATCGGAATCCCCAGGGACAGCATCATCAAGTACGAGACCGCCCTGAAGTCGGATAAGTTTCTGGTCATCAGCCCACGGCTCGGCCGGCGACGTCGCCAGGGCCAAGTCGATCCTGGAGTCCACATCCAAGGAAGATCTCGCGGTACACCAATAGTTATCAGGCGCTTGGCCCTAATGAGAGGTAGATTCCACAACAAAGGAGACAGTCCATGCACGATGTCAATCGGATTCTGGTCGTTAGCAGATCAACGAAACATTGTCAAAAAGCCGTTCACTACGGAATTTCGCTTGCCCAAAAATACGGAGCAAAGCTTTTTGTGATTCATGTCATGCATAATCCTTTCATGCTGGAAGGTTGGAACGTTGGGATTCCTTCCTTGCAGATGGAATATGAAAGATTGCAGCAAACATTCCGGGAGGACATCGATCATATGATTGAAGCTGAAAAAACAAAGGGTCTCGCTGTCAAAGCAGTCATGAAAGAAGGGGACCCCTTTGATGAAATAAAAAAGATGGTCAAGAAAGAAAAAATCGACTTGCTCATCATGCTGGCGCACGAGGAAGGGCATATCGAGCACTTTCTGTTTGGCCGTGACAATGAGGATCTGGTACGCAAGATGCCCTGTTCCATCATGCTGGTCAAAAAAGAACCTCACAAGGTAGCTTAATGCAGGGCTTCCCGGAGATTGGAGAACAAAGAGGCAAGAATATGAAAAACAATTCTTTGCAACAATTGGGAACGCTCGGCCAATCCATCTGGCTGGACTACATCCGGCGGGATCTGATCGCCGGGGGCGGGCTCAGGCGCCTGATCGAGGAGGATGGACTGCGGGGGATGACCTCGAATCCATCCATCTTCGAGAAGGCGATCGTGGACAGCCACGATTACGACGAGGACATTCGGGCTATGGCGCTTGAAGGGAAAGGCGCTGAGACAATCTATGAAACCCGAGACCTTGACGCAAAGGTCACAGCGGCATTTGACGAGAGAGTCATGAAAGCAAGTCCTTGTGCAGGAAAGCTCGCCTAAACATCGCCTGAATCATGGAGGTAATCGAAATGAAAAGCAGCTCTTTTTCAACATTGATCTTCATTGTAATCCTTTGCATTGGCGGAGGATTGGCATTTGCCACGAATAGAGCCAACATGGAAAACGCATGGATTGGAGTCATTACCGTTTTCATCGCCTTCGTTGCTTATCTCGGAATAAAGGTTGCGGATCAATGGGAAAGAGTGGTGATATTGCGGTTAGGCAAATTCCGCTCACTCAAAGGACCGGGGCTGTTTTTCATTATCCCGGTTATCGACGCGATACCTTACTGGATCGATACCCGCGTGATCACCGCTTCTTTCAAGGCAGAAAAGACTCTTACCAAAGATACGGTGCCGGTGGATGTGGATGCAGTGCTGTTTTGGAAAGTTGTGGACCCCAAGAAGGCAGCCCTGGATGTGGCAGACTATCAAAGCGCTATAAATTGGGCTTCCCAAACGGCTCTGCGTGATGTCATCGGCAAGACCATGCTTTCGGACATGCTGGAAGGCAGGGAGAAGATTAGTAGCGAGCTGCAGAAGATCATTGATGAGCGAACCGAGCCATGGGGTATTAATGTTATTTCGGTGGAAGTTAAGGATGTACTTATTCCCTCGGCCTTGGAGGATGCGATGTCGATGCAGGCCCAGGCTGAAAGAGAACGTCAGGCGCGGGTGATCCTCGGAGATTCGGAGCGGCAGGTGGCGGAAAAGTTTGGAGAGGCGGCCAAAACCTATACCAACAATCCCACCGCTCTTCATTTGAGGGCCATGAACATGCTTTATGAGGGTTTGAAGGCAAACGCCACGATCGTAATTGTACCCAGCTCGGTCGTGGATACCATGCAACTGGGGAGTGTTGCCGGGCTTACGGCCTTGACCATGGGATTGGGTCAGGAGCGCGCAAACAAAGAAAAGGAAAGCGCTATCAGAGAGGAAGAATGACCTCAATGGACGTGATCTAAACGACGGAAGAAAAGACGATGGAGAAAGCGACTGCAATCACCTGCGTGTTTGTGGATATCGGAGGTGTCCTTCTCACAGACGGGTGGGATCATCACGCCCGCAAACGGGCGGCGGCGAACTTCAACGTGGAGTGGGCGGAGATGGAGGATCGGCATCACCTGAACTTCTACACCTACGAGGAGGGGAAGCTCACGTTGGAGGAGTATTTAAGCCGGGTGGTCTTCTACCAGGAGCGATCTTTCACACGGGCTCAGTTTCGGCGCTTCATGTTCGAGCAATCGAAACCTTACCCCGAGATGATCGAACTGGTCACTCAGCTAAAGGTCCGGCACGGACTGAAGATCGCCGTGGTCAGCAACGAAGCGCGCGAACTGAATGAGTACCGGATTCGAAAGTTCAAGCTGGACACGTTTGTGGATTTTTTTATTTCCTCCTGTTTCGTCCACGTCCGCAAGCCCGACGCGGACATTTTTAGGCTTGCGCTGGACATCGCCCAAGTGCCTGCCCGGCAGGTAGTCTATATCGAAAACACCCCGATGTTCGTCCTGATCGCGGAAGGTTTGGGGATTCGAAGCATTCTTCACACCGATTACGGGTCCACGTGCGCGAAACTGGCTTCGTTCGGATTGCACAATGACGAAGGAGTCATACATGAAACCTGCTAGCCCACGCATCCTGACGATCAATGGAGGCTCATCGAGCATCAAGTTTGCGCTGTTTGAGGCCGCCGGCCCGCTCAGGCGGATCATGGAAGGCGCGATTGAGCGGATTGGACTGCCGGAGCCCAAGTTGCGGGTAAAAGGCTTGAACCAGGCGGACAACCTTTCGCGGTTAGTGACCGCGCCGGATCACACGGTGGCGGTGGGCGCTCTGATGGATTGGATCGAGGAACGCGGGGGGCGTGATGCATTGACCGCTGTTGGGCACCGTGTGGTGCATGGCGGGCCCAAGTACGGCAAGCCCCGGCGAATCACCGCGGAAATGGTTGAGGAGCTGCGACTGCTCAGCCCATTCGATCCCGAGCATCTGCCGGAAGAGATCCTGTTGACCGAGGCGTTTCATCGCCGATTTCCCGACCTGCCCCAGGTGGCTTGTTTCGACACAGCTTTTCATCATGACCTGCCGCGCGTGGCCCGGTTGTTGCCGATCCCGCGCCGCTATGAAGCGCAGGGGGTGCGGCGGTATGGGTTCCATGGGTTATCGTATGCGTTCCTGATGGGAGAGTTGGCCCGCCTGGCCGGAGCGGAAGCGGCGCAGGGCCGGGTAATTCTCGCCCACCTTGGCAATGGCGCCAGCCTGGCGGCGGTGCATGAGGGCAACCCCATGGACACAAGCATGAGTTTCACACCGACAGCCGGGGTGCCGATGAGCACCCGATCAGGCGACCTCGATCCCGGACTGATTTGGTATCTGGCGCGCACTGAAGGTCTCGATACAAAACAATTCAATAAGATGGTCAATTTCCAGTCCGGGCTGCTGGGTGTGTCGGAGACCAGTTCAGATATGAGCGACTTGCTCGAGAACGAGGCCGGTGATGTCCGTGCGGCTGAAGCGGTGGCGTTGTTTTGCTACCAGGTCAGGAAATGCATCGGCGCATTCGCGGCGGCGTTGGGCGGACTGGACACGTTGGTGTTCGCCGGCGGTATCGGAGAGAATGCGCCCACGGTCCGTGCCCGGATTTGCCATGGGATGGGTTTCCTTGGAATCGAACTCGAAGAAAAACAAAATATGGCCAATGCGGGGGTGATTTCCACGGCGGCTGGCCGGGTTGCGGTCCGCGTCATCCATACGGACGAAGAATGGATGATAGCCAAGACGGTTTGCCGCGTTCTCGGCTTTGGCGGACAAAAGGAGAATTGAACAATGAAGACCAAAACTCTTTCACCGGAGCTGCTCCATAAAATGGATGCTTACTGGCGCGCTGCAAACTATCTCTCGGTCTGCCGGATTTATCTGTACGACCATCCGTCGCCCTGTAGACCGCCGCCCGACCTACACCAAGCCGGCGCGCCCGCCCCGGCCTGGCTGTTTCCATCCCATCCGGGCTGTTTCCATGCCCGAATCAATTGTAAGAGAGTGTCATCATTAATCTTTTCCTTTGCCATGGAAACATCTTGGAAACATTTTGGGAATTCTTTGTTGAGCCGTCATAGCCCGGTTGAGCCTCAAAATGAGCGCCACAGCCATTTTGCACTCAAGGGCGACGCAGGCCGCGAAATGTGATCGGGAAGGCGGGCCGGCAGGCGGCGAGGAGGGTGAAGCAGAAGAAAGCGGCATGCCATCTCACTTTGCTGTCGCCTGCCGACGCTCTCAATCCTTTTTTCTGCCATGGAAACACAAATGGAAACACATGGAAACATCATGGGGACAAATGGAAACATATTGGAAACATATTGGAAACATATTGGAAACATATTGGAAACTTTTGGGCGACTGTTTCCATCTTCCAGGTAAATTTGTTCTGCCTTTAAAAATTATTCCACCGAAGCAGTCCACCGCCAAAGCGATCCACCGCCGAGGCGCAAAGACGCGGAGGAAAGCGAAAAGATGGCAAAAAGCAGGGGTACGTTGTTCTGACTTTTGAATAATGAGTCTTTTCTCTGCGTCTTCCAGGCAAGTTCTTTCCACGTGCATTTCATTATAGTTCAATAATAGTGTCAGCGTCCTTGCGATTGCCCCGAAATATCATCCCGGTCAACTGGAGCAATAGACCGGCTCCGGATCATTACCTCTGGTCCAGCCTGACGTTTCTGTTCCTTTGACAGCTAACATTGTAGACCACCTCGTAATGTGGTATGGGTAGGAAATCCTCCGGCCAATCAAACCAGATCGTAGCAGCAAAAAGGGATGTGATCGTGAATGATTCGACAGTTAGACTAAATCAGCTTGAATCGCACCTCTGGGAATCGGCGAACATTCTGCGGGGGCCGGTGGATGCAGCCGACTTCAAGACATACGTTTTCCCGCTGCTCTTCTTCAAGCGCATCTCGGATGTATATGACGAGGAATATGCAGCCGCGTTGGAGGAATCGGGCGGTGATGAGGAATACGCACAGTTTCCGCAGAACTACCGCTTTCAGGTTCCAACCGGGTGCCACTGGAGCGATGTGCGCGTTGTGACGACCAACGTCGGTCAGGCTCTGCAAAAGGCGATGCGCGGTATCGAGAAGGCGAACCCGGAGACGCTTTACGGTATTTTCGGCGATGCGGCCTGGTCTAACAAGGATCGCCTGCCCGATTCACTGCTCCGCGATCTCATAGAGCACTTTTCACGCATCACCCTTGGCAACCAAGTAGCGCAGGCTGACATCCTCGGCCAATCCTACGAGTACCTAATTAAAAAGTTTGCTGACGCCACGAATAAGAAGGCGGGCGAGTTTTACACTCCGCGCTCGGTCGTGCGGCTGATGGTGAACATCCTGGATCCCAAGGAAGGCGAGTCTATTTACGATCCCGCTTGTGGCACCGGCGGCATGTTGCTGGAGGCCGTTCACCACGTCCGCGAAAACCACGGTGATGACCGCACTCTCTGGGGCAAACTCTTCGCGCAGGAGAAGAACCTCACCACCTCCGCAATTGCAAGGATGAACCTCTTTTTGCACGGCGCTTCGGATTTCCAGGTCGTGCGGGGCGACACGCTGCGCCAGCCGGCGTTTTTCTCCGGCGATAACCTCGCGACCTTCGATTGTGTCATCGCAAATCCACCATTCTCGCTTGAAAAATGGGGCGATGAAGTCTGGGCCAACGATCCTTACGGCCGGAACTTCGCCGGGATGCCGCCGGGCAAAACAGGTGACTACGCCTGGGTGCAGCACATGATCAGGTCGATGGCTCCCGCCACTGGCCGCATGGCCGTGGTGCTGCCGCATGGCGCGCTCTTCCGCATGGGCAAGGAAGGCGAGATACGAAAGAAGATTCTCCAGATGGATTTGCTCGAAGCCGTAGTCGGCCTCGGCCCGAATCTGTTTTACGGCACCGGCCTCGCGGCCTGTATCCTCGTCTTCCGCCATCGCAAATCGAGAGACCGAAAGAATAGAGTGCTCATTGTCGACGCTTCCCGCGAGTTCAAGAGGGGCCGGGCGCAAAACGAACTTCTCCCCGAACATGTCGAGCGAATATTTGGCTGGTATCACGGTTATAAGGATGTGGAAGGGGTCGTCCGAGTAGTCACACTGGATGAGGTCGCCGCCAATGACTGGAACCTGAACATCCCGCGCTACGTCGAACCGAGGAGCGTGCAGGAGCTGCTCACGGTAGAAGAGGCCATGAAACGGCTGAAAGAAAGCGTTCAGGCCGCATTTGCTGCCGAGGATAAACTCATCGCAATTCTCAAGGGAGAGGGCCTTGTGGTATGAGTATAGACAACGCCCAGCAACTCCTTCAGAGGCTACCGGGCAATCAACAGCGCGGCAGCAAACCCCGCTGCCACTTCCTGACCCATGGATCACGCGAACAAGTCGCGTCGCGTCTGACGGGTTTAATCAACCCTTGGGGGATTGTTGTGCCCGACGACAAGTGGATGCCGGAAGGGTTTGAGATGATGACGGAAGCCCAACTCGATAAAGATCAGGCCGCCTGCTTGATTTCTGAAGAGAAGCACCGCATGGCGCTTCGCGATTGGTGGCTCGTCGTCTCCAATGGCCGGACGAAGACACCACACTTTGACATTGCGAGTACCTGCACAATCAAGAACAAGAAGGGGCTGCTCTTGATCGAGGCAAAAGCCCACGACGTCGAGTTGCGGACAGAGGAAAAGGGGAAACCTTCGGGAGGCAAGAATAACCAGGGGGTGACCCCTAATAGTTATCGGAATCACATCGGAATAAGCGCCTGCATAAAGGACGCGAGTCTTGCTCTATCCAATCAGACCGGACTGCCGTGGACCTTGTCGCACGACCGGAACTACCAAATGGCAAACCGGTTCGCCTGGGCCTGGAAGTTGACCGAGTTGGGCTTCCCTGTCATTATGGCCTATCTTGGCTTCCTGGGAGCTAACGATATGGAAGACAAAGGCATGCCTTTCGCCAACCATTCTGACTGGGAACGGCTTGTGAGGACACACAGCGCACCGCTGTTTCCTGAATCAGTCTGGAATCGGGAATGGGCGGTTCAGGGGCAACCCTTCATCCCAATGATAAAATCCATCCGCCAGCCATTGGACCTCAACGCCGGGAGGGAAAATGTCTAAGCGCATCACACAACAGCAACTCGAATCCTACCTTTGGGGCGCCGCCACGCTACTGCGCGGAACTATTGACGCCGGCGACTATAAACAGTTCATCTTTCCGCTGCTCTTTTACAAACGCCTGTGCGATGTCTTCGACGAGGAGACTCGGGTTGCACTGGAAGAGTCCGGCGGGGATGTCCGATTCGCCGCATACCCGGAGAACCACCGTTTTCAGGTTCCACTGGAGGCGCATTGGCGCAAGGTCCGGCAGTCAGCAAGGAACGTTGGTCAGGCGCTTCAATCCGCCATGCGCACCATTGAGACGGCCAATCCCGATAAACTCTACGGTATTTTTGGCGATGCACAGTGGACGAACAAGGACCGCCTCGCGGATGCCATGCTGCGCGACCTCGTCGAGCACTTCAGCTCGCTCGAACTCACGCTGGCCAATTTGCCCGAAGATGAGCTGGGCCAAGGATACGAATACCTCATCAAAAAATTCGCCGACGACTCCGGCCACACAGCCGCCGAATTTTACACCAACCGCACTGTAGTCCATCTTATGACTGAGATGCTCGAACCACAGCCGGGCGAATCTATTTACGACCCAACCTGTGGCTCCGGCGGCATGCTTCTCTCCTGTATCACCCATATACGCCGAAAGGGCCAGGAGTGGCGCAATGTCCGGCTCTACGGCCAGGAACGGAACCTCATGACATCCTCCATTGCCCGGATGAACTGCTTTCTCCACGGCATCGAGGGTTTTCAGATCATTCGCGGCGATACACTGTCCGAGCCGAAATTCATACAGGGCGACCGGCTGATGCGCTTCGATCTCGTCCTGGCAAATCCGCCATATTCCATTAAGCAGTGGGACCGAAATGCCTTTGCTTCCGATCCCTGGGGGCGTAACCTCTGCGGCACTCCGCCACAGGGCCGAGCTGACTACGCCTTCTGGCAGCACATCCTGGCGAGCCTTGCGCCTAAGACCGGCCGTTGCGCGATCCTTTTCCCCCACGGCGTTCTTTTCCGCCAGGAGGAGGCTGAAATGCGGCGCAAACTCATTGAAGCCGACCTCATTGAGTGCGTTCTAGGTCTAGGGCCAAACCTCTTCTACAACTCGCCGATGGAAGCCTGCATCGTCATCTGCCGCACGGCCAAGCCCAAAGGGCGCAAAGGCAGGATTATCTTCATTAACGCCGTCAACGAGGTCGCCCGCGAACGAGCCCAGAGTCTCCTTACCGACGAACATATCGTGCGGATCGTAACCGCATATCGCGAATTCAAGGACGAGCCCGGTTTCGCCCACGTGGCGACACTGGAGAAGATCCGGGACAAGGACGGCAGCCTGAGCATTCCACTCTATGTTGAGCCATCTAACGGTAACGGCATTCTCAACGACGGGGCGGATTCCCTTGCAGGGGCGTTGAATGCGTGGCTCAGGTCACGCGGAAAAGCAGTGGAAGCTTTGTCGCGGATTCTGCCAAAATCAACGCTGGCAAAGCCAGAAGGCCGCTTGCGCGGCGTTAGCACCTGCGAACTCCTGGCGGACAAAGCAAAATGGCTTCCCGTCCGCTTTGGCGACGTTGTGGAGAACCTCAACGAGACGGAGCGCAATCCCGCCGAGATCGGGCTGGAACGCTTCATCGGGCTGGAGCATCTCGAACCCGGCTCACTGCACATCCGCAAGTGGGGGAACGTAGCGGACGGCACCAGCTTCACGCGACGTTGCCGGCCTGGGCAAGTACTGTTTGGCAAACGCAGGGCCTATCAGCGCAAGGTGGGCGCGGCGGAGTTCGACGCGGTGGTGTCGGGCGACATCTACGTGCTCGCACCGAAGAACGACCGGTTGCTCCCAGAACTTCTTCCGTTCATTTGCCTTTCAGAGCGGTTCTTTCAGCACGCGGTCGGGACATCCGCCGGTTCGCTCTCGCCACGTACCAACTGGAGCAGTCTGGCCAGCTTTGAGTTCGACCTCCCCCTGCTCGACCAGCAGCGGCGCATTGCAGAAATCCTCTGGGCGGTGGATGAGGTCAAGGTGCAAAGACAACAACTATGGGATTCACTCAAAACCTTCCACAAAGCAAGATTGGATTCGGCTTGTTCTTCCTACAGTGACGAACGGCAGTTGGGAGAGATCGTGGTATATGCGTCTGACGGACCCTTCGGTTCAAAATTGAAGACGGAACACTATGCTGACTCTGGTGCCCGAGTTATTCGGCTACAGAACATCGGCAATGGTTACTTCGATGATTCGGACAGGGCTTTCATCTCCGCAGAATACTTCGCTGACTTGCGACGCTACGAGGTCAGACCAGGCGATGTCATCGTTGCTGGCCTTGGAGACGAAACACACCCTGTTGGTCGGGCGGCATTGATTCCTCCGACACTCGGCCCAGCAGTAAACAAAGCCGATTGTTTTTGCATTCGGGCTGATGAGCAGTCTATTCTCAATGCTTACTTAGCCTATTTTCTCAACAGCAAGCCGGGAACCAATCAAGTCGCAGCGCTAGCTCAGGGTACGACGCGCATGCGGATCAATGTTGGAAACTTAAAGACGGTGCTTGTTCCCGCCCCATCGATTGAATTCCAAAGAGAATGTGTAGAGGAACTTGGTCATTTGGAAGAAGCAATGGCCGAAGTCCGTCATTCTCTAGGCAACACAAACACCTTAATGACAAAGCTGCTCAACACCATATTCGAGGAATAGCCATGACCTTCACCGAATCGAACACAGTCGAGCAGATGATCCTGGATGCCATCGCCAAGCGCGATGGTGCGGAACAGTGGGTAATCCAACAGGTCACTCCAGGTTGGGACGGTTCACTCGGCGGGGAGTTCAGACCCACCCTCTGGGATTACATGCCTGCCGCCCAACTCCCGCGCCAAAGCGGCGAGGTGATGGTGGAATCATGGGTGCGCGAGGCGCTCATCCGACTCAATCCCGAAATCGCTGCCCAGCCGGACCGCGCCGACGAGGTCATCTACAATCTGCGGGCTTGTATGCTATCCGTTCAGGCTGACGGGCTGGTGAGGGCCAACGAGAACTTCATGGCGTGGCTGCGGGGAGACAAGACCATGCCGTTCGGCCCCGAGGGCGAGCACGTGACCGTGCGACTTGTGGACTCCTGCCAGCCTTCCAACAACCGGCTTACTGTGTGCAATCAGTGGACCTATCAGTCAGGTACTGTGGAGAAACGGTTTGATGTGGTTTTCCTCGTTAACGGCCTGCCGATAGTGATCGGTGAGGCCAAAACGCCAACGCGGAGCGCTGTAACCTGGTTCGATGGTGCGTTTCAGGTGAACGAGATATACGAAAAGCAGGCGCCGGCCATGTTCGTGCCGAACGTCTTCTCCTTCGCCACCGAGGGCCGCCTGTTCCGCTACGGCTCCATTCGGATGCCCATCGATATGTGGGGTCCGTGGCGCGACGAGGAAAACCAGGCGGAAGGTCAGCTTCATCATGTTAAAGCCACGGTCGAGAGTATGCTCCGACCAGAGGTGGTGCTCGATATTCTTCAAAACTTCACCCTCTTCGCCACGGACAAGAAGCACCGGCGTATCAAGATCATCTGTCGTTACCAGCAGTATTTCACCACAAACCAAATCGTGGGCCGCGTGGTGAAGGGTTATCCGAAGAAGGGCCTCATTTGGCATTTCCAGGGCAGCGGCAAATCCCTCCTCATGGTTTTTGCGGCCCAGAAGCTGCGCATGCACCCGAAGCTTGGTAATCCTACGGTAATGATCGTGGTGGACCGCATCGATCTCGACACGCAGATCACCGCCACCTTCAATGCGTCCGACGTGCCGAACATGGTCGGGGTGGCAACGCGGCAGGAATTGCAAACTCTGCTTGGGCAGGACGTACGCAAGGTGCTCATTACCACCATCCACAAGTTCGGCGAGGCCGGAGGCAAGCTTAACGAACGATCGAATATCATCGTAATGGTGGACGAAGCACACCGCACGCAGGAGGGCGACCTCGGCCGCAAGATGCGCGAAGCGCTACCAAATGCGTTTCTATTTGGTCTTACCGGCACGCCCATCAACCGCGCCGACCGTAACACCTACTGGGCCTTCGGCGCTGACGAGGATGAAAAGGGCTACATGAGCCGCTACTCGTTCCAAGAGTCCATCCGCGATAAGGCCACGCTGCCGCTGCACTTCGAGGCGCCGGAGGTAAAGCTCAAGATCGACAAGGCCGCTATTGACGAAGCCTACAGGGAGATCACCGGAAACTTAAGCGAACAAGATCGCGACGACCTCGCTAAGCGCGCCGCCAAGATGGCCGTGCTGGTCAAGAACCCGGAGCGTGTTCGCGCCGTGGTGAACCACATAGTGAAGCACTTTGAGACCAAAGTAGAGCCGAACGGCTTCAAGGCGCAGGTGGTGGTCTTTGACCGCGAATGCTGCGTGCTCTATAAGGGCGTTATGGATGAGTTGATCGACCCGGAAGCCAGCGCCATCGTTATGACTGCGGCGCTAGGCGACCCACCCGAGTGGAAGCAGCACGTCCGCGACAAGGACGCCGAGGAAAAGTTGCTCGACCGTTTTCGCGATCCGTTAGACCCGCTCAAATTCGTCATCGTCACCAGCAAACTCTTGACGGGTTTCGATGCGCCCATCTTGCAAGTGATGTATCTTGACAAGCCGATGAAGGATCACAACCTCCTCCAGGCAATTTGCCGTACCAACCGCACCTTCGGGCAGGAAAAGACTCATGGTCTCATCGTGGATTACATCGGCATCTTCGACGACGTTGCGCACGCACTCGATTTCGATGAAAAAGCCGTGCAGCAGGTCGTCTCGAATATCGACGAACTACGGAAGGTGCTCCCGCTCCAGGTGCAGAAATGCCTTGCCTTTTTCCCTGGCGTGGACCGCGGCGTAGGCGGTTACGAGGGTCTTTTGGCCGCGCAGCAATGCCTGCCCAACAATGAGGTGCGCGACAGGTTCGCCGCCGAATATTCCGTACTCGGCACGACTTGGGAGGCGCTATCCCCGGACTCGATGCTCAGCCCCTACGAGAAAGATTACCGCTGGCTGACTCAGGTATACGAATCGGTGAAGCCGCCCAGCGGAAACGGCAAACTGCTCTGGCACGCGCTCGGCGCGAAAACGGTCGAACTTATCAACAAAAACGTCCACGTAGAGTCAGTGCGCGACGACGTCGAGACGCTTGTCATGGACGCACAGGTTCTGGAGGAAATTCTCAAGGATGCCGAGCCGTGCAAGAGGGCGCGGGAGATAGAGATCAAACTCATCGCTCGCCTGCGCAAGCACGCCGGCAACCCGAAGTTCACTGCACTGGGCGAACGGCTGGAGAAGATCAAGGAGCGGCATGAGCAGGGGTTTCTCACCAGCCTGGCGTTTCTGAAGGCAATACTTGAAATTGCCAAGGAAGTTGTGGAAGCTGAACGGGAGAGCGATCCAGAGGAAGAACGCGACCGGGCAAAAGAAGCTCTGACGGAGCTGTTCAAGGAAGCCAAGAACAAGAATACGCACATCATCGTCGAGCGCATCGTGGCGGACATTGACGATATCGTGAAGAAAGTCCGCTTCCCGGACTGGCAGCACACCAGCCAAGGCGAGCGCATTGTGCAGAAGGAGCTCCGCCGCACGCTTCTGAAATACAAACTCCACACGGACCAGGAGCTATTTGATAAGGCTTATGCTTATGTCAGGCAGTATTATTGATCCGTAAAGGCACATCTCGACAACACCCTTAATGGTTCAGGTCTCGCTATATGGCAATCGACTATTTCCTGGAATCCGAAAAGTTCAGACCGAAGGAAATCAAGAAGCTGCTGATTGGGGAAGCTCCTCCCGCATCAGGGAAGACATACTTCTATGTCCCTAAACCTATGAATACTTCCATTCCGATCCGGGAGGATAGAAGCCTCCCGGCGACGATCTTACATCATTACTTTCGACAGAGACCAGCAGATGTAGAAACGTATATTCAGCTTCTGAAGTGCTTGCAAAAGATGGGCATATTTCTAATCGATATCTGCGACGATCCCATAACAGTGAGGCGAAACCCGGAAGGACTTGAACGGATTATAGAGGAGATACCGAAGCTCCGGGGAAAAATGGCGGACAGGGAAATTCATGTCCCCGAGAGTAACGTGATCTTCCTGCTCGCTCGCAATAATTACCGGAAACATATACGGCGAGAATTTCCGCAAGCACGAACCATCTGTTGGATCGATTTCAGGATGACACCTGAACTTGTCGATGTTCGACTCGATCCAGCAGAGTAGCCTTGCCACTGAACGTTTACATCGCCTCGTCGAGGTCGGGCCGCACTTGAATGTGGCTGAGCTTAAAGATGGCTCTCATGATAACTGTTTCGATGGGTCTGGAAGTGCCCATTGGAACATTTCCAGGGGAATTGCCTCATGTGTCCTGAACGAAACTTGATTTGACACTGGGCCAGGTTCCCCCTTGGGATTGTCAACGACAGCTACATTCCAAAACTCTCGTTCAAGTTCTTTTCATCGTACAATTTCTTGCCTTCGATAAATGTTGCTATCGGCGTCCGGCCAAGGCAACGTTTTCCCTGATGGGTCCTCTGGTTGTTGTATCTGTCCATGAAAAGATCGAGGTCCTCTTGGAGCGTCTCGATGTCTGAGTAAATTCTCTTGCGGAAAGCAATCCGATAGAACTCATTTAGCATCGTCTGGTGTAGCCGTTCACATATACCATTGGTCTGAGGGCTTTTCACCTTGGTTTTGGTGTGCTCGATGTCGTTTAGCTGCAAAAACAGCTGGTAAGGGTGCCGATCCGGGGCGCCACAGTATTCTGTTCCCCTATCGGTGAGAACCCTAAGCACCGGCACGCCTTCTTTTTCGAAGAAGGGAAGGACTTGGTCGTTCAGAAGATCAGCGGCAGTCACCGGGATTTTGGCAGTATAAAGCTTTGCAAAACCCAGCGAAGAAAAGGTGTCGATGGCTGTTTGCTGGTAAATCCTGCCCACGCCTTTGAGGTAGCCGACATAGAAAGTATCCTGGCTCACGAGATATCCCGGATGTTGCGTATCGATCTGGTCGGGATGGGACTCACGAGACCTCTTGGATGCTTCCAGGGCGCAGAGCTGGGCCTCGGTGTAGACGATCCCCTCGGCTGCCGCGCGCTCCTCAAGAGCCTTTAGCCTTTTTTTGAAAGTCTCTAGCCCGTGGCGCAACCATATGCTTCTTACACCGCCACCGGATACTAGAGTGCCGGCTTTCCTCAGCTCGTTTGAAGCTCTCATTTGGCCGTAAGCTGGAAACTCATTGGCCATCGTGAGCACAGCCTCCTCAACCTCCGGGGAAACCCTGTTCTTCATGCATGGCTTTTTCTTGGTCTTCTCAGCCAAACCTTCCAACCCATCTTCATCGTAAGCTTTCTTGATGTCATAGAAGTGTTGGCGGGAAACACCGTTAATCTTGCAGGCCTGTGAAACATTGTTGAGGAATTCGGCAAGTTCCAGTAGACTTAACTTACGTTTTACGAGCTTTTCCTGGGTGGTCATAAAGGTTCCTTTCTCTTGGGTTGTTTGGCGACAATCTCCAAGAGGGTACCTGACCACCCTTTCTTATGCAATGTGTCAACTCAAGTCCGTCTTCGGACACCTCATGCATATCATCACGCGGAACAATTCTCCTTCTTTCAAATTGTCTCCCGCGGCATCCGTCCTACGCGCAATCCCTAAATCCCTAAATTGCAGCCTTCTCCTTTTTTCCGCTTCTGGTTGCCGTTTCAATTGCCGCTTCAATTGCCGCTTCTGGTTGCCATTTGGCAGGCCGAATCCGTCTGTAATAAAATAATGCTGGTGCGAAGCCGGCGGTTTAGTTTTAACTGTTCACCGATCACTGTTCACTGTTCACCGCTCACTGTGAAGCCAGGGGTTTAGTTTTAACTGTTCACCGATCACTGTTCACTGTTCACTGTTCACTCTTCACTGCTCTTAAGCGAAGCCGGCGGTTTAGTTTTAACTGTTCACTGTTCACTGTTCACTGTTCACTGTACTTGAGAGGTCTTTATGGAACACCATCTTTTTTGCTTCTCACTTTTGCCTTTTTACTTTTGCCTTTTTACTTCGCCTCCGATTGCCCAGCGCCGGGCCGAAGGCAGCGAGAGAAGAAGGCGACGCAGGCGTACTGATCTTCTTTCCTTCTCACTTTTGCCTTTTTACTTTTGCCTTTTTACTTTTTCCATGGTGTTTCCAGAAAGTTTCCATGGTGAGTAGAAAAATCAATAATGACAACCTCTTATGATTGGAAACAGTTCGTCGATGGAAACAACTGTGGAAACGTTTATGGAAACACCGATTTCAACAAAACCTGCTGGGATTCAGCGTTTGGAATGGCTATGGAAACATGGCAACGCTGATGGAAACACTCATGGAAACATTCTATGGAAACCAGCCGCGCCGGGGAGCTGTTGAAACGGGACAAAACCGCCATTTTCATTCTGTCCCGCCACTGTTACTTTTCATAAACTGGTGCCTGGGGCGGGAATCGAACCCGCACGCCCACAAGGAGCAAGGGATTTTAAGTCCCTTGTGTCTACCTGATTCCACCACCCAGGCTAATGAAACGACATCCGGGGATGTCCGGAATACCGCAGAGCTTTTGAGCCGCAAAAATCATATCGCGCAGTCCTGTGCACACCGAAATGAAATGTGCTCTATTCCGGGACTGGACAAAAAACTTCTACCACAATCGGCTTCGCGAGTCAAAGTCGGGCGGACCGAACAGGGCGGGAGCGAATCGGTGAAGCGCGCTCAAACAGGTCCTCATCTGTTGGCCAAGTCAATCTTTCAAGGCCGTTTAGCATGGTTCAAAATATGAGGGTTATCCCTAAATATACGATATTTCAATCCAATTTCATCTACTACTCTAACTATATGAAATTTCAATATAAATATCATGCCTAGAGATCGAGTCGTGCTGTCATCGGACATTGCACATTAAAACAGTTGACAGGGACTTTAACTGCTTTTAATTTTCTTCTAGTTAGTTTTTGTGACCGTTCTCAAGAGGTTGTAACATTTAAAAGAATAACTATTTGGAACTTCAGGAGATAGAAATGAACAAAACTTTGATTCTTGCAATCGCCCTTTCACTGGTGCTTGTAAGCGGCACCATGTTCAGCGCACAGGCGGATTGTTGTTTTCACTGGCCCAACCTGTGCTCCTGTTTTAATTGGAATCCCTGCAATTGGCACTGGGGTTGCGGTTGTCAGCAACAGCCGACCTCAAATTCGCAGGACCTGAACAAACCGTTGAGCCACGCACCACAAAACCAAGCCCCCGCTTACTAGTAGAAGGGGGCTGCCAGCAGTCCTGATTGGACTTGAGTGACTTAAGTTCATACTAATCATAGACCCCGGCCAGGCTAGCCGGGGTTTTTGGTTGCGGGCTTCAGGCAAGGTAGATGGCCAGGCATTTTCCCGCTCTTCCCTCCGCGTTTTCCGCCTCCCCGCGTGAGATAGGGTCTTTTCTCCTTCATGGGGAACCGCCTAAGGCGCTCTTTGACACTTCGGGCAAAAGTAAGAGGTCCTTCCTCCAACTTTCACCGTTTCGAGCCTGGTCCCGCGGGCGGGGCATCCGCCCCCTTTGCGCCTGTCTCTAAGAAGATATTGTTCGGGCAGGTTTGCGAACTCGGCGTCTCGGTCCAGGGCTGTGCGGAGCACCAGTTTAAGGTTGTCGAAAACCGACTTGAGTTCTTTTTCGCCAAGGCAGCTTACTTTTGTCTCGGGGTGGATACGGGACTGAAATAGAATTTCATCGGCGTAAATATTTCCTATGCCGGCTATCAAACTTTGATTCATCAGGGCTGGCTTGACCCGGCCGTTCAGTGCAGAAAAGATCTTTCGGAATCGCCGATAATCCAGCCGGCTGTCCAGGGCCGAGGGCCCAAGCCCCTTGCCTTCGATAAAATCATCCGGGTCTTCAACCAGGCCGACCCCGCCCAGCATCCTCTGGTTCACATAAGAAAGGAAACCGCCCTTTTCGAACCCGATCAACAAGCGGTCGTAGTCCGGATCGTCTTCGAGGTTTTCAAAATATTGAAGATGGCCTGTCATTCCGAAATGCATGATGAACCATCGTTCGCCCTCAATTGCGGCAAAGAGATATTTTCCGTGCTGCCTGACGGAAATGAACCTTCGGCCTGACAACGCCCTTTCAATTTCGTCTGCGGACAGACCGCGAACTATCCTTGGGTCTTTCACCTGAACGGAGGCAATCTTGAGGCTGATTGCATATTTTTCGAAGTATTTGCGGAAATTGGCTACCTCAGGCAACTCAGGCATAAGCGAATCCTGCTGGATTGACTAAAAACTCAGGGGTTCAGATTCCATGATGAATGCTGTTTAGCATATCTGAATAAAATGTGTAAACACAGCAATCTTACCAGCTTACTATTAACTCATGTTGTCTGTGGGTCCGCTTCTATTGACCCTCTCCGGGCCGTATGTTAAATGGCCGTGACACCCAAGCGACGTTTTAGTCGCAGAAGGGGAGGGCGCCTCTCGGGGTTTCAAAGAGGGGTAAAGAGCCGGGCTCATCAATTGAAGGAAGGTCCAGTGCACGAACTCTCTATTGCTCAAAGTCTACTGGAGATAATAGTGGATGAGTCCACGAGGCATGGACTGGAGCGCATCAACAAGGTAAAGCTTCAGATAGGCGTATTTGCCGCGGTTGTTCCGGAGTCGCTCAGGTTCTGCTTCGAGCTTGTAAGCCGTGATACGGTGGCCTCCGGGGCAACGATCGAAATCGAGAATGTGGGTGTGACGGCGCGGTGCGATAAATGCGATTCTTCTTTTGACGTCAAAGACCAGGTGTTCCTATGTCCACAGTGCGGTGAGCCGGCCTTGAAGATACTCAGCGGACGGGAGCTTACCATTACGAGCATAGAGGGTGAAACGGGGGAAAGTGATGACGGAGATCAAGGTCCCGGTTGTTCGTAACATTCTACAGGCTAACGATCGGCTTGCGGCTGAAAACCGCAGGCGCTTCGACGAAGCAGGAATATTCGTGGTGAACCTCATGAGTTCGCCCGGAGCAGGGAAGACCTCGCTCTTGGAAAAAACGATAGACGCCCTCGCCGGCCGGATCGGGATCGCGGTAATCGAAGGAGACCTCCAGTCGTCATACGACGCCGAGCGGATACAAAAAAAAGGCGTCCAGGCAGTGCAGATAAATACTGACGGGGGATGTCACCTGGACGGCAACATGATACAGATCGCCCTGGATTCCCTGGATTTGTCTTCGGTGGATCTGCTGATAATCGAAAATGTCGGAAATCTGGTCTGCCCTGCGGAATTCAACCTCGGCGAGCACGAAAAGATCATGATACTGAGCGTTGCCGAGGGGGACGACAAGCCGATCAAGTATCCGCTTATGTTCCAGATTTGTTCGGTCCTGCTGGTAAACAAGATCGATCTGCTGCCATATACCGACTGCGATGTATTAAAGATTCGAGAAAGGGTCAGGCAGTTGAACGCCAGGGGGAATATTTTCGAGATTTCATGCAGGACCGGGGAAGGTTTCGCTCCCTGGCTGTCATGGATCGAGGAAAAGGTCGGCGAGCACCGAAAGACCCGATCTGCATCGAACGAACCGTGCCCATCCGTGGGCGGATAAACACCTCCAGTGAATTCCTCAATCGAAGAAACCCGCCTCCTCAAGCCTGAATTCGATCCGGGCAGGGAAACCGGCCGACGCGTTCTGGTAAAAGTCCAGGGGATCGTGCAGGGTGTTGGCTTTCGGCCGTTTATCTACCAGTTGGCCAGGCGATACCGGCTGAGCGGCTGGGTCCGAAACCAGTCCGACGGCGTGGAGATTGAAGTGGCCGGTCCTGCCGATTCGGTCCGTGATTTTATCGGCTCGATATCCAGCGAATCGCCTCCTTTGGCAAGGATCGTCAAGATCGAGACTTCCGATCTCCCATACCAGGAGTTTGAAGAGTTCAAGATAGTCAGCAGCCGGGCGCTCCAATCGCGGTCGACGCTGATATCCCCCGATGTGTGCACCTGCCGGGACTGTCTGCGCGAGCTTTTTGACCCTCGGGACAGAAGGTTCCGCTATCCTTTTATCAACTGTACCAATTGCGGGCCGCGATACACGATAATAAAGGACATCCCGTACGACCGGGACAAGACGACGATGGCGGGCTTCAAAATGTGTCCGCAATGCCGGAGCGAGTACGAAAATCCTGCTGACCGGCGCTTTCACGCTCAACCCAACGCCTGTTGGGAATGCGGTCCGCAGGTATGGCTCGAAGACGCGCAGGGAAACGCCATGGCCGTGCGCGATGAAGCCCTTGTCAAGGTGGTGGAGCTGCTGGATTCAGGGTTTATTGTTTCGATCAAGGGACTTGGCGGTTTTCACCTGGCGGTAAAAGCAACCGACGAGGCGGCGGTCAGCCGGCTTAGAAGCCTGAAAATACGCGAGGAAAAGCCGTTTGCGGTGATGTTCCCGGAAATCGAAGAGCTCAAGGGGTACTGTTGCCTGAACAGCGAGGAAGAGGCGCTTCTCGATAGTTCGTCCAGACCGATCGTGCTGCTGGAAAGACGTTTGGAATGCACGGGGCCTTCAATCGCTAAGAGCGTTGCGCCGAAAAACAGGCGGCTGGGCGTCTTTCTTCCTTACACCCCCCTTCATTTTCTCCTGTTCGAGAACACGCCCTGCCGCGCGCTGGTTATGACGAGCGGCAACCAGAGCGATGAGCCGATCGTTATGGAAAATGCCGACGCGAGGCTGCGCCTCAATGGGATAGCCGATTATTTCCTTTTTCACGACCGCGGGATTTACATGCGATGCGACGATTCGGTGACTCGAGTCATTCAAAGGAGTCCGCGTCCGATTCGCCGTGCAAGGGGTTACTCGCCGCTTCCGGTTTTTCTTCGCGACCCGGTCCCTCAGGTTCTGGGCGCCGGGGCCGAACTCAAGAACACGGTCTGCCTTACGCGCGGCAGGGAAGCTTTTGTCAGCCAGCATATCGGAGACCTTGAAAACCTGGAGACGCTGCGTTCTTTCGAGCATGCCATCTCCCACCTTAAACGCATCCTGGAAATCGAGCCGCAGTTGATCGTCTACGATATGCACCCCGATTATCTGAACACTCAATGGGCGCTGAAGCAGGAATATCCGCCCCGGATGGCCGTCCAGCACCATCACGCGCATATTGCGGCGGTAATGGCGGAGCGCGGCCTCGAGGGGCCTGTGATCGGCCTCGCGCTCGACGGGACAGGTTTCGGTACGGACGGAACTATCTGGGGCGGTGAGATCCTTCGCGTCGATACTCTCGGTTTTGAAAGACTTGGTCATTTCCGGCAGGTCCCTTTGCCGGGCGGCGCCAAAGCCATCAAAGAACCTTGGCGCACGGCCCTTGGCTACTTGTGGAGCATCGACCCGGATAACATCGAGACAAGGTATGCCGACTTGCTGGAATCGCTTGCAAGTCGCGCTCCTGGAGCAAGCGGGCCCGGCCGGGACGCAAAGATAATTTTGCAGATGCTTTCCCGCCGGTTAAATTGCCCGCTCACCTCCTCGTGCGGCAGGTTCTTCGACGCCGCAGCCGCGCTTTGCGGCATACGTTTTTCGGTCAACTACGAAGGGCAGGCGGCCATAGAACTCGAACAGGCGATCGAACCCGATGAAGGGTGCTACGAGGGTGGATTGGAAACCGGCCGGGACCTTATTTTGATCGACCAGTTCCCGATTATAGAGGCCCTCATCGAGGACGTGAGACGCCGGGCGCCCGTGGGTAGAATCGCTGCGAGGTTCCATAACGGAGCAGGTCGAATTCTATGCCGGGCCGTCATGGCAGCGGCCGAAAGAACGGGCCTCGACCGCGTTGCCCTTAGCGGCGGTGTTTTTCAAAACGCCTACCTTTCCGAACGGTTGGAAAGAGATCTGTCAAAAATGGGCCTGGAGGTTTTCGCCCATATCGAGGTCCCCGCCAACGATGCCTGTATTTCACTCGGCCAGGCGTGGATTGGGGCACAAAGGCTGAAGAGTGACGCCTCGCGGGTGAGGAGTGAAGAGTGAAAACGGGTATCGGGTGTCAGGTGTCGGATTGAATCCAGTCCTTTTGCCTTTTTACTTTTGCCTTTTTCCTTCCTCCGTCCTCGGGGTGAAGGGCAGGGGAGCACAATGAAATACCTGGATGAGTACCGGGAACCTCAACTGGCGAAAAGCCTCATCGAAAAGCTTCAGCGAAGGGTCTTCGCCAGAGATGAGATCAGGCTGATGGAAATTTGCGGCACCCACACGGTCGCAATCTTCAGGTCAGGGCTGAGGCAGCTTCTGCCGCCGCAGATAAAACTTATCAGCGGTCCGGGCTGCCCCGTGTGCGTGACTGCAAACGAAGACATAGACAGGGCCATATGGCTTGCCCGGCAACCCGGGGTGATTATTACGACTTTCGGCGACCTGGTGAGGGTGCCCGGTTCGTCTTCATCGCTTCACATCGAGAGGAGCAAAGGGGCCGACGTCAGGATCGTATATGCGACTCTGGACGCGCTTCAAATCGCCCGCGACAACCCGGACCGCCAGATAGTTTTCATAGGAATCGGGTTCGAAACCACGGCGCCGACTATCGCTGCGGCGATCCACCAGGCTTCGAAGCTGGGGGTTGATAACTTCTCGGTTTTCTCCGCGCACAAGCTGCTTCCACCGGTGATGAGAGCGCTGCTCGAAGCCAAAGAGGTAAACGTGGACGGGTTCATATGTCCCGGTCACGTCAGTATCATAATTGGGGCGGACGCATACCGGGAGGTAGTGGACAGTTATAAAGTGCCCTGTGTGATTACGGGCTTCGAACCTCTTGACATCCTTCAGAGCATTTGCCTGCTGATCGACCAGATCGAAGGCGGGCGGGCGGAAATTGAGAATCCATACCGGCGGGCCGTCAACTGGGAAGGAAATCCTGCCGCTCGCCAACTCATCGACCGGATCTTCGAACCAGTGGATTGCACCTGGCGCGGAATCGGCGTTATTCCAAAAAGCGGACTCGGTTTTCGCCCCGATTGGAAGAAGTTCGACGCGACCGATCGGTTTTCGATGCCTGAGATCGCAGTGAAAGAGCACCCGGGGTGCAAGTGCGGAGAAGTGCTTCGCGGAGTGATGGCCCCGCCTGAATGCGGCCTTTTCCGAAAAGTCTGCTCGCCGCAGGACCCGAAAGGGCCGTGCATGGTATCGGCTGAGGGGACCTGTGGAGCATATTACAGATACAGTGAACAGTGAGTGATCAGTGATCAGTGAACAGTGATCAGCGAGAAGAAGGGGCGAATAATAAATGGACCCGGGACTCATTCAGCTCGACCAGGGAAGCGGCGGGAGGGCGATGCACGAACTCATCGATTCCCTTTTCGTGAGCGCTTTCAAGAATCAGTTTCTTGAAGAAAGAAACGACAGCGCCGTTTTCGAAATCCGGGGAGGGCGTCTGGCCATGACCACGGATTCCTATGTGGTAGATCCCATTTTTTTTCCGGGAGGCAACATAGGGAGCCTCGCCGTGCACGGGACAGTGAACGATCTGGCAATGCGTGGCGCGACTCCTCTCTACATCACGGCCGGATTCATCCTGGAAGAAGGACTGGCTTACCGGGACCTGGAAAAGGTGGTGATGTCGATGGCGGAAGCCGCGAGAGAGGCCGGCGTGCAGGTGATTGCGGGCGATACCAAAGTGGTCCCGAGAGGCAAGGCCGACAAGGTGTTCATCAATACTTGCGGAATCGGGACGGTGCCCGATGGAGTCGACATCGGCGGTCAGAACGCGCGGCCCGGAGACGTTGTGCTCATAAACGGCACGATAGGCGATCACGGCATGGCGGTACTTTGTAAAAGGGAAGGTCTCGCGTTCGAAAATGAGATCCAAAGCGATGCTGCAGCCCTTAACGGGCTGGTTGGGCTGATGCTGGACGCCTTTGCCGGAATTCACGTGCTTCGCGATCCCACCAGGGGTGGAGTTGCGACGACCTTAAACGAGATTGCCGAGCAGTCCGGGGTGGGTATCCGGCTGTTTGAAGAGACGCTTCCAATCCGGGAAGACGTCCTTGGCGCGTGCGAGGTGCTGGGACTGGATCCATTGTATGTCGCCAACGAAGGGAAAGTCCTGGCAGTCGTGCCGGCACAGGGCGCCGATGCCGTACTTGCGGCCATGAAGCGTCATCCGCTCGGGCAGGCTTCATGCCGGATCGGTGAGATCGTTTCAGACAATCCGGGGAGGGTGTTTCTGCGGACCCGGATCGGTGGCCATCGCCTCGTGGATATGCTTCGCGGCGAACAGCTTCCGCGCATATGTTGATCGGAATATTTGATGCTCATTAGAGGAAAATCGTTATCAGGCAAAGAAGGTGACAAGTGCCTCCTGTGCGGTGAAGTGCTGAAAGGTGTTGCCGGCTGCATAGGGATTTGTCCCTCCTGCGTAAGAAACAGGCCCGATGAGAGCAGGGAGCAGATCGAGCTGGTCCATGCCGAATCCAGGGAAATGTTCGGGTTGCCGGTGCGTCCGGCAGCCAATCCTGACGGAATCGAATGCAAGCTGTGCTTTCTGCGCTGCAAGCCGGGAAAGAACCAGAAGGGGTACTGCGGGGTACGGCAGGGAAGCAAATCCAGCATGCGAACCGATGGCCGGTCTCGTGCGATGTTGTCCTTTTACCACGATCCTCTTCCTGCGAATTGTGTTGCCGACTGGGTTTGCGCAGGGGGTACGGGCGCGGGATATCCTGACTTCGCCCACGATCGGGGTCCGGAAGTCGGCTTCTATAACCTTGCAGTCTTTTTCGAGGCCTGCAACCTCAACTGTCTCTATTGCCAGAACTGGTGTTTCAAACCAGCTCATCTTGCGCCCAAATGGACCGGGACCGACGCCGTGGAAGATGCAATCGGCGATTCTACAAGCTGCATCTGCTTTTTTGGCGGCGACCCGGGTCCTCAGCTTCCCTATGCGCTCCGTGTTATCCGCGCGGCACAAAAGAAGGACCCCGGCAGAATTCTTCGAGTCTGCTGGGAGACGAACGGAGCGTTGCATCCTTCCGGCCTGAAAGAGATGGTCAGGCTTTCCGTGAAATCCGGAGGCTGCGTCAAAATAGATCTGAAAGCCTGGCGCCCCGAAATACACAGGGCCCTTTGCGGATGCGGGAATTCAAAAATACTGGAGAACTTCGCAAGGGCAGCCGAGTGGTCGTCGGAACGCCTGTCTCCACCTGCCCTGGTAGCCAGCACGCCCCTGATTCCCGGATATATCGACGAAGATGAGGTCTACAGATTGGCTTCATTCATCGCCCGAATAAACCCGGATATACCTTATGCGCTCCTGGCCTTCGCTCCTCAATTCCTGATGGACGACTCGCCCACTACCTCCGCCGCCCAGGTTCATGCCTGTCTGGAGGCCGCAAAAAAAGCCGGCCTCACCCGTGTTCGCCTGGCAAACGAGCACCTGGTTTGCTGAATCCCCAGCGTCACACCTTGACGAGATAGACCTACGATAACTATCTTACGCGTTGTGTCGACTGTCAGTGCTATAAATTTTCCAACCGATGTTCGTTCCATATTTCGCTCAGTTTTAAATTGTTTTCACTATGTCTAGTCAGGGGGGGGTGATTCCAACAAATTACTGGGCCGCTATGCCGGCTGATAACTGAAGTGTGAGATCCGACATGATATTTTCATTTTCCGTCCACATGGACAAGGAGGCAGTACAATGAGAGGTCGCAATTTAGCAATTTCTTTTATAGTTGTCTTGGTAGTCGGCATTTTTGCTTTTGCAGGATGTTTGAAGGCCGCAGAAATGGATTCAGCATACCAGTCGATCGCTGACGGCGCAAAACAGATGATGGAAGGAAATAAGAAAATAATGGCAATAATGGAGAAGAAAGGAATGAAGGACGCAGAATTGACTTCCGCCGAAAAGATGATGACGGAAGGCTATGACATGATAATGAAAGGCAAGGAAATGATGGCTACCGACAAGACTGGAGCCCAGAAGATGGCGTCGCAGGGCGGAAAAATGATGATGGATGCCCAGAAAAAGATAGCTGGAGTAGTTGAGAAGAAGGGAATGGTGCAGGAGTGTAAGATCGATCTTTCCGAGTGCACATATGGAGAGCAAAAGATAAAACAAGGTGCGTTGCAGTGGTTTTTTGGCGCTGGGGGCATCTAGAAAAAAGACCGCACGCTTAGAGCACGTCTTTCAAGGAATCCACGGTTCATCGGATAACCTCTAATCATCCGCAGGGGACATGCATCGTTCAGCATGATAATCGATCGGCGCTGAACGGCATGGCCCCTTTTTTCGCTACAACTGAGGTCCTTCGGAAGCACGAACCCCCAATTCTTGATTTAATTTTTTTACGCTCCTCCGTTGGCAAAGTATCGGTTGATAGCGTTAAGGTATGCCCGGGCACTGGCTTCGATTACGTCCGGACTGGTCCCTATGCCTGAGTAGATGGTGTCGCCGATCCGCAGCTTCACCATAGCTTCGCCAAGAGCGTCCCGGCCGGTTGTAACCGCTTTCAAATCGTAATCGCAAAGATTTCCCGAAACTCCGGTAATTCGCTCGATGCCGTTGAAGACGGCGTCAACCGGGCCGTTGCCGATAGCCGCGTCAGTATGGCGTTGTCCGTCACGCTCGAGGGTGACTGAGGCGAGCGGGACCATCTTGTTACCGCTCATGATCTGCAGACTGTGCATCTTGAATGTTTCTGGCACCTTGGAAACCTCGATCTCGACAATCGATTGAAGGTCCTGGGAAGTAATTTCTTTTTTCCGGTCGGCTACATCGATGAAACGATTGTAGACGCGTTCGAACACTTCGGGGTCCAATGAGAAACCGATCTCGTCGAGGCAGTGCTTGAGGGCGGCCCTGCCGGATCGGGCTGTAAGCACTATGGAGTCTTGTTTTATGCCCAGGTCCTCGGGCCTCATTATCTCGTATGTGGTCCTGTCTTTGAGTATCCCGTCCTGATGAATTCCCGAAGAATGAGAAAATGCATTGCTGCCAACTATGGCTTTGTTCGGCTGGACGGGGATGTTCATGACCCTGCTCACCATCCGGCTCGTGCGGTAAATCTCGCTCGTATTGATCGATGTGGCCGCCTGGTAATTCTCAAATCGTGTCCTGAGCACCATTACGATTTCCTCAAGGGACGCATTGCCGGCTCGCTCGCCGATTCCATTGATCGTGCACTCCACCTGGTCCGCTCCATTGCGAACGGCAGCTACGCTGTTAGCGACCGCCAGGCCGAGGTCGTTATGGCAGTGGACGCTGAGACAAACGCGGTCAATAGACGGCACGGTCTCGCGAAGTCTGCGGATAAGGCCGCCCCACTCTTCGGGCACGGCGTAACCGACCGTATCGGGTACATTTATTACGCCCGCCCCGGCTTGAATTGCCCGCTCGATTATGCGGCACAGGAACTCGAAATCCGTCCTCGATCCGTCCTCTGTGGAAAACTCGATATCAGGGCACAGGCTTCTTGCATATCCAACGGCCTCCACGGCCCTCTCCAAAGTGCTTTCGCGGTCGCTCCGCAGCTTCTTCTCTATGTGCACGTCGGACGTTCCAAGAAAGACGTGAATCCGGGGCCGTTCCGCCTCACGGACCGCTTCCCATGCGATATCGATATCTTCTTTCACCGCGCGGGCAAGGGCCGCGATCACCGGGCCTTTAACCTGTTGCGAAATTGCCTTGACCGCCTGCAGGTCGCCGGGAGAAGAACAGGGGAAACCCGCCTCAATTACGTCAACATTGAGCTTTGCAAGCTGCTGGGCAATCTCGAGTTTTTGCTTCCTGTTGAGTTTTGCCCCCGGGACCTGCTCCCCGTCTCTCAGCGTAGTGTCAAAAATATGAATCTTTCTGCTCATTTTATTCTCCTCGTGTGTGGCTGTTCAAAATCAAATCGAAAAAGGTCCGGAATGCAAAAAGGCCATGGGGAGAACCCATGGCCTTTAGTTGTCGTCAGTCTACGTTTTCGCTATAGGAAAAGAAAGGCGAGAGGTTCCCCGATCCGGCGCAGCGGACTAAGTAGTAGGACTAGCAGCAGGGATAGAGACAGGGAAACGATCACTCTCGAACTCCGAAAATTTGTTCTCGCATGTTTGGGTCAACGTGCTCGCCAGAGGCGAACAAGTTAAGACCGCATAGAGTAGACAATAGCAAAACAGATCGCAATCTCCGCAAGAAACAGCACGGTGTACAGTGCGTATTTTCCGACGGGAAAATCCTCGATTATGCGATTTGCTTGCTGCATCTTTTTATATGCCAGTTCCGTGTTCATTCAAAAATCCTACCCTAAAAGACTACATCGACCGATCGGCGAATTCACTTAAGCTTTTTGACGCTTGCGCCAAATCACGTTCCCCCATTATATTTACCGTGACAAAAATATCAAGCCTTTTTGAGCAGCTTGAATCTCAAACAAAGGATTGTTCTCATATGCCGATCTCCTCAGCCGGTTTCGGACTTTCTTTTGTCCCTGACGACGTTCTAAGAGTCATGGCAACAATTCATAAAGCGGGATCTGACGTGTGGATCGTTGGAGGCGCGCTACGGGATTTCTTTCTCGATCTGGAGCCAAAGGACTGGGACCTGGCCACGAGCGCAACTACGGGGAAAATAATTTCCCTTTTTCCAAAGGTAATCCCGGTGGGAATCCGGCATGGCACGGTTCAGGTCCACACACGGACTCGAGATATAGAAGTAACGAGCTTTGATACCCCGGGAGAGGCCGGTATATTAAAGGACCTGGGCCGGCGCGATTTTACGATAAATTCGCTGGCGCTTTCATATCCGGAAGGCATCCTCATCGACCCTCATGGAGGTCGCAGGGATTTGAAGGCGGGCCTGATCAGGGCTGTGGGAAATCCGGGGGAAAGGTTTTCCGAGGACCCTCTGAGAATAGTTCGCGCCGCCCGGATTCGCGGAATTTACGGTTTCGAGACGGACCTCGATACCTTAGATTCCATGCGGCAGTGGTCTGGAATGCTTGACAACGTTTCAGGCGAGCGGATTCGAGATGAAATAATCAAAATACTGCCTGCAGTAAACCTTCAGGGGGCTTTCGACCTGCTCAGAATCAGCGGCGCCCTCGGCAGGATGCTCCCCGGCCTTGATGCGGGCGTAAACCTTGAAACCCACAGAGGATCGGGCGTCAGTATCTTTGAACATACCATTGCCTGCATACAATATTGTCCGAAAAGAACGCGCATCAGCCTGGCGGCCCTTTTTCACAAAATAGCCGCCCAAACCGCCGACGGCGCAACAGACGGTCAGGAACCGGATTTCAGGAACGAAAGCGCCGGTAGCGCCATTGAAACAATGAAGAAGTGGAACATGTCGAACAGGGTTGTCGATGAAGTTTCCACACTCGTAAGGCATCAGCTTCCCCATGAAGCTTTCTCCTGGAGAGATGCCCGGCTCAGGCGGTTCATAACCTCTGTCGGCCCCGAACTCCTCGACGATTTCATCGCGCTTGCGCGGGCCGAAGTCCTCTGCGGAGCATACGCGGGGGCGGGGCTCGAAGAAATAGAGCGGCTTCGAGTGGGGATGAAAAAGCAGCTCGAACGGATCTCGGCGTTCAGCCTGCGTGAACTTGCCCTTGGCGGGGCCGACATTATGAAAATCCTCGACCTGCCGCCGGGGCCGGAAGTGGGAAAGGTCCTAAGACATCTATTCGATCTTGTCCAGGAAGACCCCGGCCTCAATACTCGCGAACGTCTGGCCCAAATACTCGATGCAGAAAAAAAATCGAGGGGTTGAATACGCCGCAAAACTCGTATCAGGCAGGAGAAAGCCCCATGCCAAGCCGAGGACGAGTGTTTACACCACCTTTATGGACAGTAGTAACAGCTTTTCACGTTCCTTAAGATAGGTCCTCATTCCGGTAGAACCATCTCCAGCAAAACATTTACTGTTTCAGCCAGGACCACATCATCCGCAATCAATGGCGGCATGAGATAAATGGTTGCTCCTAACGGCCGTATCATGACGCCCTTCTTCAGCGCCTTTCGGCAGATGCTTCGGGCGCGGTCCGCACCGGTTGAACCTTCTCGATCGGTCAAGTCGAACGCTGCAATCATTCCGAGGGAGCGGACGTTCGCAACGCCTGGAATTCCTTTAAACGCCTTGAATTGCGCCGCCATGAACTCTCCCGATCTCCTGGCCTTGTCAACGATTTCCTCATCCCGGTATACGTTGAGGCATTCGATGGCCGCAGCGGCCGCGATGGGATTTCCCGCAAAAGTATGCCCGTGGTAGAATGTATGGTCTTCGGGCTCATCGGCAAAGGTTTCAAAGATTTCCTCTTTCACCACAGCCGCGCTGATTGGAAGATAACCGCCGGAGAGGCTTTTCCCGAGACAGACAATATCCGGGTCGATGCCTGCATGTTCGAAGGCAAACATCCTGCCGGTGCGTCCAAATCCCATGGCGATTTCGTCGTCGATGAGCAGTATTCTGTTTTCCCTGCAAAGCTCACCCAGCCTTCGGAGGTATTCGGCCGGATACATTTTCATTCCTGCGGCCCCCTGGCATAACGGCTCGACGATCACGGCCGCAAGCTTTTTTGCGTGATCCCGGATCGTGCGCTCCATTGAAGAAAAGCACCGCAGGTCGCAGGCGTCGCGAGCTTTCCCGGCGGCACATGCGGAACAGTCCGGGGTTTTTACCTTGTAGACCGGGAAGAGCAGGGGACGGTACGCTGTATGGAAAGCGGGCAGGTAGCCAACGGCCATGGCCCCGATGGTATCGCCGTGATAGGCGTCGTCGAGGGCGGCAAACCTGAAACGGCCATTCTCTCCCTTGTTGTGCCAATACTGAACGGCGACCCTTAGCGCCGCCTCCACGGCGCTGGCGCCATCGCTGGCAAAAAGCGTTCTCGTTGCCCTGCCGGGGAAAAGTCCCGCAAGCTTGTAAGCCAACTCAGCCGCGCGAGGATGTGTGAGGTTGCCGAGAATACTGTGCTGCAATTCCCCGGCCTGGCGCACGATGGCGTTGACGAGCCTCGGGTGGCTGTGGCCCAGGTTGCAGGCCCACCAGGAAGAGATTGCATCCAGGTACCGGCGGCCTGCGCTGTCGAAAAGGTATACTCCTTCGCCCCTGGTAATCACCGGAAAACCATCCTTCAGCGCAGAGTGCCTGGTGTATGGGTGCCACAGGCTTGTTAGATCGAGATTGAGGTAATAATCGGTAACGGTTTTCATACTGGACCTCACGGCAGCGCTTCAAAGAAAGCCGCTGAATGTTTACGAAAAGATTCCGGATGCATGTGCGTCAATGCGCGCATATGGGGAATGCGTCCCAGCACACGTGCTTTTCCCATCCTTGCGATCGTTTCAACGTTGTTATGCTCGATTTCTCCCCAACCGGTGTCCGTAGTCTCACAAAAAATGAGTCCGTGCAGTGTAAGGCCGGAGCGCTCGAGTTCCCTGATCGAAAGCATGGTATGATTTATGGCGCCAAGGCCGGGACGGGCAACAAGGATGACCGGTAGTTGCAGCATCGCCATAAGATCTACCATGGTCTTATCGCCGGAAATGGGGACGAGCAGGCCTCCCGCACCCTCCACGACAACTTTGTCGTGCCTTCCGAGCAGGCTGTTAAAGGCCTCGAAAATCCGGTCAAGCGAGATTTCACGGTGCGCCTTGGCTGCGGCGAGGTGAGGAGAGCAGGCCGGCTCAAAAATAAACGGAACCATGTCTTGCAATTCCTCCGGATCTGGCCGGAGCCCGGCCATGCGAAGGCAAAATTCGAGGTCCGGGCTTTGCGGTATCCCGTCCAGCATCGCCCAGCCGGTCTGAATCGGTTTCATCGGCACGGCGTCGATCCCGGCCGCGCGCATCGAGACCAGTACGGCTGCCGCCGCAACTGTTTTGCCTGCGTCCGTGTCCGTACCCGTGATAAAAACTCCATTTCCCTGCGGAATCATTTCGCGTTCCAATGCCTTTCTTTCTTCGTTCACTTTTCACCCAATTCTGCGATTATTTCGCCTGCTGCCCATTCCAGATCGTGGTCGCTATGGTCGAGCGTAACTGAAAGCCTGAGGCGGGCGGTGCCTTCCGGAACGGTCGGCGGGCGAACGGCGACCGCCAGTATCCCTCTGGACTTGAGCCGCGACGCCACGGCCAATGCCTTCTCGTTTTCGCCGATAAGCAACGGAACGATCTGGCTTTGTGAGTTCAGGGTATTGATGCCGGCTTTCTGAAGCCTCCTCCTGAAAACAGAGGACCGCCTGAGCAGTTCGGCGCCGGAGTTTCCCTCATTTTTCATAACTTGCAGAGCGCCAAGAGCGCCTCCTACGACGGCAGGGGGAAGTCCGGTAGTAAAGATGAACGCTCGCGCACGATTGACCAGTAATTCGCGCAAGGCGGACGAACCGGCGACAAATCCGCCGTAGCCGCCCAACGCCTTGCTGAAAGTACCCATGGACACGTTGATCTTGTCCTCGAGGCCGTTTTCCCTTATCAAACCGCTTCCATGAGGGCCGAAAACACCCGTGGCGTGCGCCTCGTCGACCATAACCATCGCTCCGAACTCGGCGGCGGCGGATGCTATCTCGGACAGTGGGGCTATGTCTCCGTCCATGCTGAAGACTGACTCGGTGACAACCAGTTTGCGCCCGCCGGTGGGGCAGCGTTCAAGAAGTGCCCTCAGGTGGCCCGCATCGTTATGATGGAAACACTTGACGCTCGCCCTGCTTAGCCGGATGCCGTCGATGATGCTGGCGTGCACCAGCCGGTCTGAAAAGACGTGATCGCCACGCCCGGCAAGGGCCGGAATAACTCCGGCGTTGGTAAGAAATCCGCTGCCGAATACCAGGGCTTCAGGATAGCCTTTATGGGCGGCGATCGCCTTCTCCAGTTCGTGATGCGGATCGAGAGTGCCGGTTATCAGTCTTGAACCGGTCGCTCCGCAGCCATACGATTCCAGGTACTTCCGGCTTTCGGAAATCACCTCCGGGTGGCGTGCCAGCCCCAGGTAATCGTTTGAGGAAAAGTTGAGAAACGTCCTGCCGTCTATTTTAATTTTGCCGCCGGCCTCACTGTATACGGAAAGCCGGCGCTCGAGGCTACTAGCGCGCAATTGGGCGATCTCGTTATAAATCCAGGCCTCAGAATGCATACTCGACCTCCAGGTCGCTCAGCATCTTAAGGTCCTGTTGCACATTTCGACCGGCGACGGTCAGAAGCGGGCCTATCATCATGGAGTTTGCCCCGGCGTGGAATATCATGGACTGCAAGTCGCCAAGGTGGACGCGCCCGGCGCAAACCTTGATTTCGGCCCGGGGATTGGTCAGGCGGAACATGCTCACGGTCCGCAATATATCGAGGGGATTCATGGTCTCCATTTTCTCGAGTCTTGTGCCGCGGATAGGAATCAGAAAATTTAAAGGAATGGAATCAACGGCTTCGCGGGCAAGGCTCAACGCAAACTCGACCCGTTGTTCAAGCGACTCCCCAAGGCCCAAGATTCCGCCGGAACAGATCTCCAAACCTGCTTTGCGCGCGTTCCTGATCGTTTCGATGCGCATTTGCCAGCTATGAGTGGAGCAAATTTGCGGAAAAAAGCTCCGCGCGGTCTCGATGTTGTGATGAAATCTTTTAAGACCCGCTGCTCTCAATGAGCACAGTTGATCGTAGTCCAGGCAACCAAGGGAGGCGCACCAGTCGATGCGTTTATGCTTAGTGTCCCTCACGGCGCTGCACACTTGTTCCACCCCATCTTCCGAGAGCGCGCAGCCGCTTGTGACCACGCCAAAATGCGTGACGGGAAGCTCGGCGGCTTCATTGAAAGCATCAACCATCGCCTCTTTTGAGCAAAGCGGCCGTACCTGTATTTCGGTATCGTGGCAAGACGCCTGGGCGCAGAACGCGCAATCCTCGGAGCAGGCCCCGCTTTGCGCGTTCAAAATCGAACACAGCCTCACGCTGTTGCCGAAATACCTGTGGCGAACCATACTTGCAGCAGCGAAAACCCGGGGCAGATCGGAGGCAGATGAGCGCAAAACATAAAGCGCGAGGTCGTCGGATATCGGCAGATCGTTTTCCGCTGCATAATGAACAGCTTTTAATTCCCGGCTTTCCATAGGATTGGACCTTTCTCAGGTGGGGTGTTGTATTGTTAACCTTTTTTCTCCGATGAGGTTAACCGTCGACGCACTTTTTATCACATCGGTCCGTAAATGGAAGAGGATTTTCGGCGAGGACAGTGGAGATTGAAAATGTTACAACGGGCATGTGACACTATTCGAGACTCGGTCCTGTTCGCCCACGGTAATTTTGCGCTTAACAGAGTTAGCTGGTTAGGACTTGCGGTTAGGAACGAAAAAGTTTTTTGCGGTTTTGCAAGGAAAACTAATTTGGTCCACCGAATTTGTGTTTGACACTCTGACAAGATTAGTAGTAGAAACCCCGGAATGTTGAAGGAATTTCAAAGCGTAGTGCCCAAAAAATCCGGGAAACGGACTTTTTATCTCTAGAGTGCGCGAGAGTTGGTTTAATGGTTAAACGATGGGATTTCGACTGCACAATTAAATGTTCTTCATTTACAACATTGAATGGGGCTGATGAATATTATCTTACTCTGACAAATGATAAGTCCATGTCATTTGTTGATGCAGTTTCACAAATAAATGAAAAATATCGATATGTGACTAATTCTCTCGGTCTTTCGGACCGGACTTTGGTTTTCTCACGTCTGCACGTGAGTGATATTGAAAATCAAAAAGAACACCTTGAACAATCCGATCTCTGTCGCACCATTGGGAACGGCGTTATTTCTGTAATAGAACAAATTCCTCTTTCATCTGACTCGATAGTCCTTTTTTCTTATCATGTGAAAAGAGAGACAGGGAATTGTGAAAAGAAATTTCTGGACAATGGAAGTCTACCCCGGGGCACTGCGATGGCCATTAAGGGGGATCATTATTCCATGGTCTGGAGTTCCAATCATGGGGAAGCAGGATCTGCCGATTCAAAGCAGCAGACAGAGACGCTTTTCGAATCTTTTTCCGCTTTCCTGCGGCGATACGATCTGAAATTACGAAGGAACCTGGTGCGGACCTGGATATATGTGAATGACGTCGATAACCGGTATAACGGCATGGTCGAAGCGAGAAGAGACTTTTTCAATTCACATGGTCTTTGCTCTGAGTCGCGCTTTGTGGCGAGCACAGGAATCGAGGGCAGGAGTGCGGTTGCCGGAAGTGTAGTTGCAATGGACGAGCCTGTCGCTCGGCAATATCGATGAGAAGCAAATCACTACCATGGACGCACTGGATCACATGCCGCGCACCATAGGGTACGGCGTAACATTCGAGCGCGGCCTGAGGGTAAAGTTCGGCGATCGATCTCACCTTATGATTTCAGGCACCGCAAGCATCGACGAAGACGGAAGAGTGGCGCATGAGGGCGATGCCGGAAAACAGACTCATCGAGCCATCGACAACGTGGAGGCGCTCTTGCGCGGTCAGGGCGCTGCATTGAACGATATGGCCTACGTGTTGTGTTACTTGCGCAACGCCGGGGATTATGAACGTGTTAAAGAGATTGTGAATGAGCGCCTTCCGGCCAACATTCCCATCATCGTCGTCGAGGCGGCTGTATGCCGGCCGGCGTGGCTGTTCGAGATGGAAGGGGTTGCAATTATCGCGGAGACAAATCCTTTCCCTCCTTTCCTGTAGTGGGCGGGGAAGGTTAATAAGGTTTTCCGGAGTTTACATAGATGGTCAATAACTTGAAAATATTGGGGGTGATACCGGCCCGCTTCGATTCCACCCGCCTTCCGGGTAAGGTGCTGCGGGATATAGCCGGCAAACCGATGCTCTACTGGGTCTATAAGAACGCCAGTAAATCCAGATTGCTGGCCGATTTGATTGTGGCTACGGACAGCGATAAGGTCGTGGAGTTTTGCGAGCGCGAATCGATCCCGGTCATTCTCACGGGCCGGCATCCTTCGGGCACCGACCGGCTGAGGGAGGTAATGCACAGGATTGCCGCCGACATCTACATCAACATTCAGGGCGACGAACCAACACTGCGCCCGGAACATCTCGACGCCATCGTGTCGCCGTTTCTGGAAACAGATGCTAAGGTTTTGGTTTCGACATTGAAAGTTGCCGTCGATGAAACCGCTGCCCGGGACCCCAACAACGTAAAGGTTGTGACGGACGATTCCGGACGGGCGCTTTATTTTTCCCGCCACCCGATTCCTTTCGACAGGGACGGCACGGGCACGGTCAAACGCTACAAGCATATAGGAATCTATGCATATACCAGGACGGCGCTCACATTGTTTCATTCGCTGCCTGAATCATCCCTGGAATTGGCGGAGAAGCTGGAGCAATTGCGATTCCTGCAAAACGGGGTCGAAATATACGTTGTCGAAACCCCTTATGACACAGTAGGAGTTGACACCGAGGCGGACCTTCAACGGGTGAATCAAATACTCTCAGGACCTGAACGCGGGTAGAAGTAAATGTATTTATTGTATAGCCTGCTTCTTAGCGCCTGGATTATTGTCATGCTGCCGGTTTTCCTGTACAGGGCATTTCGCTACGGGAAGTACCTGCAAGGCCTGGCTCAACGATTTGGCCGGCTCCCGGAAAGCCTGCGTTCCGACGGACGGCCGACCTTCTGGTTCCATTCATGCTCGGTGGGTGAAACCCTGAGCATCCAGCCCCTGGCAAGCGAGCTTCGCATTCGCTTTCCTGAAGCTCGTTTCGTCTTTTCAACTGTAACCAAAACAGGCCAGGCAATGGCCCGGCAGCGGTTTTCGGGATACGGGCCCGGCAATATCTTCTATCTCCCGGTCGATCTCGCAAATGTTTGCCGGCATTTTCTGGATTGGATAAGCCCTGCAGTCATAGTAATCATCGACACCGAGATCTGGCCTAACCTCTTACGCCAGGCGCACATCCGCGGCATTCCGATAATAATGGCCAACGGCCGTATTTCTCCCAGGTCATTTCGCCTCTATCGGCTCGTGCGTCCCGTGCTGCGAAGTGTGTTCGCAAACTATCGCCTCATGTTGATGAAATCGGAAGATGACGCCGAGCGTATCCTGAAGATCGGGGCCCCGGCGGACAAAGTCATCGTCACCGGCAATATCAAGTACGACAAAGAACTGGTGGAACAGGAAATGAGAGAGGATGTGGCTCAGTCGTTGGACGAAGCGCTTGAGCTCACCTCCCGGGATGGGGACCTTATTGTAGCCGGCAGCACCCACGACGGCGAGGAACAGATTTTGATCGAGGTGTTGCGCCGAATAAGGAAGAAACCTGACCTCGGAAACACAAGGCTTCTTTTGGTCCCGAGGCATCCGGAGCGCTTCGATGCGGTTGCGAACCTGGCGGCCCGCGCGGGCTTTGCGGTCAAGCGCCGCTCCGAAGGCAATAAAAGGGCAAACGGGGCAGAGATTCTGGTGCTCGATACGATCGGCGAGCTTGCCACGGCGTACAGGTTCGCTACGGTTGCCTTTGTGGGCGGAACGCTGATACCGCACGGCGGACAAAGCATCCTCGAGCCGGCATGGTATGCCAAGCCCATCGTTATCGGCCCTTCAATGGAAAACTTTCGGCAAATCGCAAGGGACTTTCGAGATAGAGGCGCGGTTAGACAAATCGAAGCGGACGGATCGGACAGGGAAGCACAGATCAACGAGCTGACCGATGCATTCGTCTCTTTGCTGGAAGATCGAGAGCGGCGAAAGGCGTTGGGGCAGGCCGCCTATTCGGTTTTTGAAAACAACAGAGGGGCGGCCCGGTTCACGGTTGACAGGATCGCGGCTGCCTACGCAGAAGCCTGCCGGGAGACGTTGGCCCAATGAGTCTTCTAGGACATATCAGCGTAAGTGAACCTCACGGAATTCGCAGATTTTTTTACCCCGTTTCGCTTGAAATCCCTTCATGCTTACTGGAGCCGGCGGGCTGTCCCGACGGCGGTCCCACCGCCGCGCTCATCACCCCCGACGGTCGTCAGGTCCCACTGCAGGTATCGCCGGGCGCCGCTGCCCCTGAGTCGGTCCGAAAGCTCGATTTCGCGGTTTCTCTTTCACCGTTCGAAAAAGTGGAATTAAAGGTTTTCTCGGGGCAGACCGAATCCGCACGGCTTGCCAAGGAGGGCAGGGGGGATTTTATTATCCGCGAGGCGGCCCCTTTGGACGATCCGCTGCAGACGATCGAAGAAAAGCGGTTCAGAAGTCGGCAGCGTCGTTTTTCTATCGAGTTCGACCGAAAGGGAACTCTCCATGAGGTCGAGTATGATTCGGTACCGCATCTGCGGGCGCCGGCCTCCTTCATCCGCAATGGGCTGCAGGCCTCTCTCGATGGGGCCTCGGCATTTGCGGTCGGCTTTCCTCTCAGCGCGCGCGTGAGGGCCGTGGGGCAATACCCCGACGGATGCCGGGGCGAAACGCTCATGGAGACTACCGCCTGCAAGTCCTGGGTCACCATGACGCACTTGCTTTCACGCACTCAGTCCGATGACGAACTGGTCTTCAAACTGCCGTTGACGGCTTCCTCGCCCGTTGTGACCTGTGATTTCGGGGCCGGCGGCGGAATTTACGGGAGCCTCCAGGCTGAAACCTGTCCGGAGATAATATGGCTCAGCAAGTTTTTGCGCTCCGGAGGCGTGAGTTGGTCAATGGCCTCGGGCGGCAGGACAGATTACGCCGGAGAAACACCCACGACGGAAGAGTACCTGCGGCAGCGATGGTTTCACATGATTGACGGGCAAAAGGCGCTGGCTGTGGCAATAACCCGGGTCCCCGACTGCTGCCGGGAAATGAAGGTCACAATCGGGGCAAACGGTGACGTCTCGGTAGCCTTCAAAGTCGGCGAGGCCGCACTTGAGCCGGCGGCTTTCGGCTTATGCTGCCATTTTTTGAACAACATCCCGGCAATCGCCGCCGCCACGAACCCGCAATCGATTCTTTTGCCTCCGGTCGTGACGTGGAATGCGAGTAAAAAGTCAAAAGTAAAAAGTCAAAAGTAAAAAGGCAAAAAAGATCTAACCTTGCACGCCTGCGTTGCTCCTTCTCTGTGATCATTTTGAATGCGATTCAGTACGAAAATAATTGCAGGATCATGCGAAGCGCCGGGACGCGCCGTCCGGTCTGAATGCCAACTGGATACGGCCGCCGTTAAATGGGCCGTCTCCGGGGTCAAAATAACACCTTAAAGCTCTAAAACAGCGAATCGTGAACGGGTATTTTTAAGCTTAACAACATTCCAGCGCTGCCCGATCCCTGCTGCCGGTGGACCATCGGAAGACGTTGCGGTCGGCGGAGGGGGTGGAATTCCAAATAATGTGGGTACGAAGTCGTGATCATTCCGGGTCCGCTAAACACTTGCTTGTTGTAATAGACCGTGGTATATATTTCTGTGCAGGAGGGTATGATGCCAAAAACCGCCAAGTTGTTTCTCAATGGTCGGAGCCAAGCCGTTCGCTTGCCTTCTGATTTTCGTTTCCAGGGTACCGAAGTCTATATCCGGAGGGACCCAACTACCGGAGATGTGATCTTGTCCGGGCGTTCGGAAACGTGGGATAGCTTTTTTAAGCTCAGGACCGAAGCCGAGGTACCGGAAGAGTTTATGTCAGATCGTCGGGATGAGGCCCCGCAGAAGCGCGACTTGCTCTGATGAAGGCTGGATACCTGCTGGACACAAACATTGCGAGCTACATCATCAAAGGGAGCAGCGCGGTTCTGGATCTTCGCCTGACCAAGGTTCCAATGGCGCAGCTTGCCATTTCTGCCGTTACAGAAGGCGAGTTACGATTCGGGACTGCTCGGCATCCACGGGCCACACGCCTGCACTCGTTGATCGAAGAGTTCCTGCTTCGCGTCACGATTCTACCGTGGGATTCGGATTGCGCTCAACAATACGGACCGCTCCGGGCCAAGCTTGAGCGCCGGGGGCAGCCGATGGGAAACCTCGACATAATGATCGGCGCCCATGCTCTTGCGCTTGGCCTAACTCTTGTCACCAACGATGGTGCATTCGCCCGGATCAAAAAACTAAAGGTTGAGGACTGGACGAAGGTGCTGCCTGAATGAACGCCATAGGTGTAGATGTCCTGATCGGCCGTTAGTCATGCTGCACCAGGTTGTACGCGCTGCCTTCGGCGCGGCGCTGGGGAACTTGACGTTGCGGTTTCGCCAAACAGTACGCACCGCGATCATTTTGAATGCGATTCAGTGGTTCTATTTCCTTGCCTTCCACTTCCAGGCAAAGCTCGATTGCTTCCTTAACGCGCGAAATAAGCTCGTCCAGAGACTTGGCCTGGGTATGACAGCCCCTCAGAGAGGGCACGGAAGCGACATAAAATCATTCCCTGTCTCGTTCTATAATGACATTGAATCGCTTTGCCATATCGGACCACCGGATCGAAAGGTTTATGTGCAATCCGCGGATCAACGAACCCGTGAAAGTGGGCCCTTCACCTGATGATAATTCATCCTTGCTGTTTTCGCGATAAAAATTCAAAGTCAGCGGCATCCGGCGCGACCGCAATGACCACTGTTTCCTCCCCGGATCAATCGCAAGAGTACGTCATCATTGATCCTTTTCGGGGCCATGGAAACACCTTCGGAACATTATGGAAACACTTGACTGCGTGTTTCCATGAGGGAAGGGTAATGTGAGTTCCCTTCGATATTCGTTTATCATCCGCCATGGAAACAGATGGAAACACCAGGGGTCCCGAGGCCGGGTGTTTCCATCGGTAAGGAATTGTGATTGCTTGCTTTTTTGTGTTGCATGGAAACATCCTGGAAACACCATGGAAATAGGACTGAGGACTGAGAAAACAGGACTGATTGCCTCCGGCCCGGCGCTGGTCAATCTGGCTATCCGGTTGCGCAAAGTCACACGCGCTGCCTTCGGCCCTGCGCTGGGCAACTTGACGATACGGTTTCGCCAAACAGTACGCGCGACCTTCGGTCCGGCGCTGGGCAACTTGACGATACGGTTTCGCCAAACAGTACGCGCCACAGAGGACTGAGTATCAGGCGCCCATTTGCCGGAAGATTCCATAAAGACCTCTCAAGTACAGCGAGCGGTAAACCGCGAGCAGAAAAAACTACGCGCGCCCCGAAAGGAAGGGAGCAACCTCCAGGAAAAGTTTTGTCGCGCGGCCGTCGCCCCGGCCATCTCGCAGTCGTCCCGCCACAGGTTGGGCAGGGGGGGATAGACGGACTTTCCGTGTGCCCGCGACTATCTCGAACATTATACTTCAGTATTAGATGTTAGTCACGCTTATTCATGAAGCTCTTGGTGGCTGGAGCCGCAGTGAGTTTCTGGGCTTCGATCTATGTACAGCGCTGCGCAATGCACCGCGTGAAGTACAAGCCAGATCGTCAATTTACAAGGGATCGCCAGGAATATCGAAGAAAGAGTCGCGGCTTGGAAAAGGGACGTAAAAATCAGGGCCGTAAGTATAAGCAAGCATCACCGCTGTCAAAGGCTGAAACTCGTAAAAGTGTGAAAGGACACATGTTTCTTTTAAGTTAACGGCATTGGGTCAGACCCCATAGAACCCGTAAAAATTTCCAACCTCCGCAGTAGATCCACTTCAATGATAAAGACAAAATTCTCCCCCTGTGATTCCGATTTTACAGGTTTACAATAGTTACGTTTAGCGTTACTATCTCCTGCAAAAGGGGGCCGTTTTGATCCGTTCTTTTCGAGGTAAAGAAGCGGAGAAGGTATTCCGAAGACGCTTTTGCGCCAGGTTGCCAAGTGATATCCAAAAAACCGCGTTGCGGAAACTGAGATATCTTGACAGTGCGGATGAATTGGACGATCTGCGAATACCCCCTGGAAATCGACTGGAGAAACTGAGCAGGGACCGTGAAGGACATTGGAGTCTTCGGATCAACGATCAGTGGCGAATCTGTTTTGAATGGCGTGAGGGTCATGCTTTTGAAGTGGAGATCGCCGACTACCACTGAGAATGGAGGTTGCAGTGAACAACCAGGAAGAAAAGATGTCGCCGGTCCATCCGGGGGAGATTTTGCTCGAGGATTTCCTGAAGCCCATGGGGATAACCCCTTACCGACTGGCCCAGGAATTGAACGTCCCCAAGACTAGGATTAGCGCCATTCTCAAGGCCAGGAGGAGCATTACAGCCGACACCGCCCTGCGCTTAGCAAGGTTCTTTGGGACTACAGCCAAGCTTTGGCTTAACCTCCAGGTCTCTTATGACCTTGACATCGAACAGGACCGGCTAGGCAGGAAAATCGAAGAAGAAGTCAAACCTATGAGGGATGTGGCATAGCTGGGAGAGCAATTAGGAATTATTATTTTAGGAAAAGCCGTTTTTTTAAAATAACTATTTTTCACAGGCCGTTAATTTCAGTAGCCTAAAATAACCATTTATCGAGCCAGGACCTTTCCAGTTTTGAACTGAACTTCCTGCTAAGGCATTGCAGAGCCGGATCAAGCTAATCGATTCTTAGGCTTGGGGAAGGATCTTAAAATGAAATATGACCATCTGCCCAGACTTGCCGGTTGTATCGTGGACACAATGACGCACCTCGAGCTTCATCCAATTTTTGATTTTTGATTGCTGATTGAAGATCTTGCAGTTCGAATGGACGAAACGAATATGGCAGTCAGCTCAATTACTCCGTCTCCCAATCAAAAATCACCAATCCAAAATGATCAATCCAAAATCATCAATCCAAAACGATTCTAATTACCTCTTCACCCCTATGTAGTTTCTCACCGGCGTGTCCCCGGCCGGCACGAAGACGCCCTCGGCGGTCCTGTCGAAAAGAAGCGGCTCCATCATCAATACGCCTCCGAAGGTATCGTCTGCGCTCATGGCATGATCGCTCTTGCGATAAGTGAAATGGTAGCTGATCAGAAGCGTATCGTTGCTCCTTTCCCACAGAGTGAAATAGGTGCTGCCGGTTGGGATGCCTTCCTGCGCTAACAGTTCGCTCAGCCAGAACGCATCAAGACCCTGGGGGGCAATCTTGCGATACACGCAATACATTTTTCCCTTCGGATCGATGATTTCGACCTTGTATTCGCATTCCCTGTCGTAATGCTTCCAAAGGGAACAATTGGTGACGACGTAGAGCGTATCGTATTCCTCTGAAACTATGCAGGGGCCGAACCTGTCCGTAACCTGAACGGGGCTGTAATCGTACTGGTGGCACATCGGATTGAGTTTATCGATATAGAAGGGAAGGTTCGGGTCTTCGGAGCCGCTGGCCGGCGCAGTGCAAACGTAAGGGTAGTCTTTATGCTTGAATCCTACGATGCTGATCGCGCGCCGTGGCACCTCCTGCAGTCCTTTTCGCGGCGCAAGTCCGAATAGTCCGGAATCCATATTAACGCCATGCTGCCTTGCGTAATCCTGGAGGTTCAAAAACTGCGGGCTGCGGCCGTCGATAGTCTCATCCCTGGTGAACACCACCTCGCCCTTGGAGTTTCTGAAAATAAAGGTGAAATCATTGATTTTGCAAAAAGTGGAAGAAAGCAAGCCGAGGTAAGTATCGATTTCGAAACGCTTGTCGAGCATCGGGAACTGGATTACCCACGGGTCGGCATCGAACCTGTCCAGCATCTGGAGATAATCTTTCTGATAGCAGTCGGCTGCGGCGGGTACGGCCCAATGGCAGGCATCGGAGCCGGTTTGATGGCTGGTGTTGATGTACTGCCTGGTTCCCTTCGGGTGTATGTAATAATTAGGGCGGTGAAGCGGCGTGTCCGTAGTTATCAGGTAAAAGGCGCTGTTTGCTCCTTCCAGGGACACGTCCCGGAACAGTTCGGATATGTTCTGATAGGACATTTGCCCGGCCGGCACGGTGGCTGCCCGTCTTTCTATTACCTTTTCCTCGCCGTTCCGGTTGAAATGCAGCAGAATTTTCGGGTGGGATTCGACGTCGTTTTCGTTCCAGAATGACAGCGTGAGGTCCAGGTCCGGCTCAACGGGCATATAACCCCGCGCGAAGATCACATTGGCCGCCCACTGGTCCCAGCCCGACTGGTGATTCCGGCTAAGCCCGGCGTCGCTGATGTAATCCGCCCAGTAATGCATGAAAGGCTGGATCCTGGACTGGAGGTTCTCAACTTCGACCATCACCCGCATGTATCCTTCAAATTGGCCGAGACCGAGGTCCCGGCTGTCGACCACGGTCAATCCGCCCGGAGGGATGATACGCTGGCCGGCCGCCCTGAGGGTGCCGTCGCACTCCCTTATCGTGTAGCGCAAATCCAGTGGAAAGAGCGCCCTGTATTTACGATCGAAGTAGTTGCTGATCTGGACCAGCGTTTCAGTCTCGCCGGAAAAGAAATCCATGTAAGTGCTGATAAGAGTGGTCTGCCCCCCGTAGAGCCTGCACACAACCTGTTGTTCGTTGCCCGTCAACATCAGGGCATGATTCAGGGCGAAAACGGCCGCGCGCAGGGTGGACAGGATGAGCCAGCCGTCACAAGCCGGCGCCGGGCCGCAGCTCTTTATCAACTGCACCTCGTGCCCGGCGAGTTTGGACCTCACCAGGTTTATATCGAAAGTAAAAAAACCGCACAATTCGAAGTCCCCCAGGCCGGGCAAATCTTCTGCGGCCGAAGTGTGATCGACGAGCACGGCGTAGCGTTTCACACCGTAAGTTTCGAAGAAATCCCGCACGTATTCGCCGCCCCTGCTTTTGTCCCTGTCTCCCGGTCTAAGTATGCCCTGGATCAATGATTTTTCACGGAGCATCGGCTTCTGAGCCTCCTTTTTTAGAGCAAAATGTTGGTTAGCCTGTCGGCAAGCATGACGATTTTATCATTCTACCTCACCAACGAAACATCCGCAAACTCGTTGAAGGCAATTAGGAATTAGGAATGAGGAATTAGGAATTATGGAGAACGGAACTTTTCGCAGGTTTCCCGGGCCTGAGTTGACATACCGCGCCGTTCTTCATAGTTTCAGTGCCGTACGATCGGGTAATGGTCGAATTGACTGCCAACTGAACCGGGAAGATGAGATGAATTTCGAGCCGAATATCGGGGCTGTTTACCTGGGGAACGGAAGGTGCCGATTCAGGACCTGGGCGCCGTTCAGGAAGAGCGTGGAAATCAGGCTTCTTCAGCCTGTGGACAGGTTTGTCGCGATGCAAACGGAGCGAAACGGCTACTGGTCGGCAGAGGTCGAAGACGTCAGACCGGGGACCAGGTACCTGATCCGCCTGGATGGAGAGACACAGAGGCCCGATCCGGCATCTTTTTACCAGCCGGAAGGCGTTCACGGCCAGAGCGAAGTAATAGACCTCCATTTGGATGGCGATGACGGGAACCGGGCAGGGGCGCCCCTCGAGGATTATATCTTTTACGAATTGCACGTTGGCGCATTCACTCCGGAAGGGACCTTTTCCGGGGTGATTGAAAAACTCGACCACATAGCCGCCCTTGGCGCAACCAGCCTTGAAATAATGCCAATCGCTCAATTCCCCGGCGGACGCAATTGGGGTTACGACGGAGTCTATCCATTCGCGGCGCAGAACTCCTACGGAGGTCCGGAGGGTTTCAGGCGGCTTGTCAACGCGTGTCATGACAAGGGCATCTCCGTAACTCTCGACGTGGTCTACAATCATCTCGGCCCTGAAGGCAACTACCTGAGAGATTTCGGTCCCTACTTTACCTCCGGGTACGTCACTCCCTGGGGTGAAGCGGTCAATTTCGACGGCGAGTATAGTGACGAAGTAAGGAACTTTTTCATTCAAAACGCGCTTTTCTGGTTGAGCAACTTCAATGTCGACGCATTGCGGCTCGATGCCGTCCACGCCATATATGACAGAAGCGCGACGCCCTTTCTTTCGCAGCTTGCCGATATCGTGCACGAGTTCTCGAAAAAGTCCGGAAGAAACCTTTATCTCATCGCGGAAAGCGACCTGAACGACAGCCGGCTGATCCGCTCCAAAACAGCGGGAGGATACGGACTGGATTCCCAGTGGTCGGACGATCTCCACCACAGCCTGCACACGCTGCTGACAGGGGAGGCGACTGGCTATTACATGGATTTTGGGAAAGTGTCCGACCTGGCAACGTCCCTGCGCGAAGGCTATGTTTATTCGGGGCAGTATTCAAAGTTCAGAAAGAGAAGCCACGGAAACAGCGCGGCCGATCTGCCGTCCGGAAGGTTCGTGGCGGCCGCGCAAAATCATGACCAGACAGGAAACAGGATGTTGGGCGAGAGGCTCTCCACCCTTGTTTCCTTCGAAGCTCAAAAGTTGTCCGCAGCCGTCATCCTGCTTTCGCCTTTTTTGCCCCTTCTTTTCATGGGAGAGGAATACGGAGAGGAGGCCCCTTTTCTTTATTTTGTCAGCCATGGCGACCTTGAACTTTGCGAAGCCGTGCGGCAGGGGCGCAGGGAGGAGTTCAAGCACTTCCTCCACGCAGGGGAACCTCCGGACCCCGGGAGCAGGGAAACCTTCCTGAGATCCCGCCTGGATTGGAGCAAGGTCAACGAAGACACTCATCAGGCGCTGCTCGAATTTTATCGGGCGCTTATCCGGTTGCGGCGTGAAAATCCCGCACTGCGAAACGATGACCGGAACGACATGGAAGTGAAAGGATTCGAAAAGAGCAAAATGATAACGATCCGGCGAAAATCGGATTGGCACGAGCTATTTTGTATCTATAACTTCGATTCGAAAGACCATACGATAAATACGCAGAAAAGCGGCCCACCGGAAGGTTTCAGGAAGATACTCGATTCCGCCGAAGTGGAGCGGGGAGGCCCCGGATCATTCATGCCTGAAAGAACTGCCGGTGAAGGGTCTTTGAGGATTCGGGCATTGAGTGCGGCTGTATTTTCAAACGACGGAGCCATGCTTCCAAAAGCGCCCTCACAAACGATCGGGCGCCCCCTGCACCCCACGGGGTCCGCCCTCGCAAACGATCGGGCGCGGACTATACGCATCGCATCAGGTCACGCTTATAGGGGGAGACCCGAAACGCAGTGAGGGTCCACCTCAGAGGCACAGAGACCGCGGAGAAAAGATAAGGAAAAGCGCAGGGGAGTGACTCCCCTGCACCCCACGGGATCCGCCCGCGTGCAGTGCACGCGAGCGGGGAGCCGGCGAAGCGCGGAAGGGCAAAACTGTGAATTTTCATTTTTGATCTGTGCGCCTTTGCGGTGGATTCTTTTGGGTTCCGGCTTGTCCGGGTAGGGGGAACACGTCTCACAAGTCTTGACGCAATGTGGCCGGGGCGTCCGGCAAGCAGACGCCCGGTCATTCAACGCGATGAGGTTAAGGGGTTATTTTTTTTCGGATTTTTTGGTTTCCGTGATGTGTTCACTTCTCGCCGATGCGCTTCCCGGGAGTCGCACCTGTGCGGGCAGTATGCTTCCAATAACGTCTTTCACACCTGAGGCAGCCTGAACCAGAACGTCTTTCGCTATCCCTACCGCCTGCGTTCCGACGTTGCCGACAATGCCCAACGCTCCTCCGACCGCTTTTTCCACGACGGCCCCGGCATCGCTTCCAACCTGAGCGGCCCCATTTATGGTGCCGCGCGCCGCACGATGGGCGACGCCCAAAAGGTTTCCTCCAACGTCCTCGACACCAGCCAGAAGTCCCTTTGCGAGGTCACGGCCGGTGCCGCCGGCCCTGAACGCAATGTCCTGCACAGCACCCAGGGCTGCGCCAACAACATCCCTGGATACGCCAAGCGTATCGACCAGCACTGCGCCGGCTGTCTTGACGGTGCCCTTAACGGCCTGTCCGGCCGAATCGACGATAGCAGTTTCCGATTCACCTATAGTCCGGGCCGCGTCCTCAACGAAATTGCGCACATCTTTTATCCCGAAACTTTTAGAATCTTCAGCCATACTCTTTCTCCTTTCCCGTTCGGAGCCTATTAAAGCTCCGGAAATACCTCAGCCTCCGATACAAAGTAGAAGCACATGCCCCATGCCCGATGTTGAACCGGTGATCCGAAGTTCATATCCTCTCCGGTTTTCAAAGGGAAGCTGCGCTTGCAACTTGTAAGAGCGAGCACTACGATGACCTTACATTGGAGAAACAAATCCCCCAAGTTTAAATCCTATACGTGACATCCTTGTGTGTCAACAGTGACAATTTAGATTTTTCATTACTTCCCTGCACATACAAATCTATTTCTCATGTTCCAGATTGGTGAAAATGATATGCGGGCTTCTATACTCAGCTTCAATTTGATGTCAGATTTGACTCGATGCTTTGGCGTATTGCCCCAGTTTCTGCGGACCCGGGTGGATTGTTACGTGGGTTGCCGGATAGCGAAATACCGCTCAGGCTCAGCAGACCTTGTTTTTCTTACACGAAAAGAAATGCGAATACATTCCGTAGCCGTCTTTCTCCAAATCTTCTTTTGGAATGAACCTCAGCGCAGCGGAATTCGTGCTGTAGCGCAAACCCGACGGCGCCGGCCCATCATCGTATACGTATCCGAGGTGAGAGTCGCCTTGCCTGCTCCTGACTTCTTTTCGTTTTATGAAGAACCTCGTGAAGAAGGACCTCCATCCCGAGATTCGCTTTTCAACGATATTATCGGGTTCGAGCGGTTTAGTGAAACTTGGGCGCCCGGTCCCGGAACGAAACTTGTCCAAAGAGCTGAAAAGAGGTTCACCGGAAACAATATCCACGTAGATGCCCTCTTTGTCGTTATCCCAGTATTGGTTTTTGAAGGCAGGTTCGGTGCCGTTTTCCCGCGTCACTTTGTACTGGAGCGGTGAAAGGGTTTTCCTGAGTTCTGCATCGCCCGGCCTGGAATAGCCGCTTGAATCCGAAACGGCCTGTCCCCGTCCCGGGCACAGCGGGAAGAGGAAAGCAAACAACAAGACCATAACGCGAAATTTCACCAGCATCTCCTTTCAGCGACCACCATTAATAATAAGGATGCCGATAGGAATTAGGAACGGACGAGAGGAATTAGGAATGAGGAATTGAGGAGAACGTTCTTTTTGTCACTTGCCGGTGGCGGCCTTTATATTTTTGAAGTGCTCATTAGCGGCCTGAAGAACGGCAGACTCAAGCAACTGTTCGACGGTCATCTCAGCGCCAAAAACCGGAACATAGCCGGTTTTATTCAGTCCGGAGTCTTCGAGGCCATCTGCGAATTCTACGATTTTGCGCCCATTTTGCCGAATTAAGTCCAATACTTCGGATTTCGTGCATCCGGAGTGTTCCCTTGCGTGACGGTTGGCGTTTTCGGTCACCTGTTCCGTCGTTATCACGGGGAGCTGTTCGCCTTTGAGAATCCTTTTAGCGCCTGCTACCGCAGAATAGTGCGCTGTAACAATATGGCGCACCGTTACCCCAATCGGCCATTCCTCCGCGCCGATCTTTCGCCAGTCTTCATCGGTGCAGCTCTCGACGAATGCGATCAGTCCCTCATTGAAACGGTTCAAACGATCCGCCAGCTTTTTCGACCTGTCGCTGCCCATTTTTTTCTCCATGTCTTTTAGCAATCGAGGATTCGGGAACGGACAAATCCGTTCGGCCTCAGTTCATTATTGCCTTGGGACCAAGATAAGACCGAAGCAAGAGGGTTTCACTATGCAGGACCGACAGCGATTGCAGCCCTCAGGCTAAAATGGCTGTGTCCCCATGTCAATCAGGCTGGGTCAATCCAGCACCTGCCGGATCGAACTGTTTGATTTTAAAGCGAAGCACGCGACCCGAGTTTCCGGGTAGGTCACGTCTTAACCAGGTTGTCTTAACAATAAGGCAGAACGGCAATGTGAGGGGTAAACTCAGTCCTCAGCACTCAGAGCCTTGCGGTTACCCGTTAATTAACCGGGTAAACCTCCTGCTCTGCCGGGGGACTCGCAGAGTTTGACAGTTCCGGAAATGTAGTAAAGTTTTGGCCGGTTCAAGTCTCTATGCAAAGGGCAGGCTATTATGTCGTCATTCCGGCGGCGCTTCTGAGCCTAAATCCATGTAAAAGCAAAAGGCACTGGACCCCGGCTTAAAGCCTGCCGGGGTGACGTGCGTCGTGTACTGTCCATGGTCGATAGGGTGAAGCGTCCCAACGCTTCCGAACCGCTTTGAGCGGTTCACGGTTTATCAGGCCAAAGACGAGGCCACCGGCTCTGCCGGTGGTAAGTGACCAGGCTGAATCAATTCTCGGATTCAAACCACTACCAAATTCCTCAATCCTCATTGCTAATTGCCTTTGTTGCCCGGACGTACCATTGGATCGATTCTTCCATGCCACCGGCTACATTGTATGCAGGCGCATAGCCGAGCAAGTCCTTCGCCATTGAGATATCGGCAAGAGAGTGACGAACGTCTCCCTTTCGAAAAGGACCGTATTCGGGTTCCAAGCCGGCTACCTCGGGTATGTGAAAGGAAAGGGAGTCCCTGATCATTCGCATCAACTGGTTCAGAGTAGTGCGGTCCCCGCAGGCGATATTATATACCTTGTTGACTGCTTCGGGAGAGTCGGACAGGGCAGCCAGGATATTTCCCTGCACCACGTCTTTGATGTAGCAAAAATCCCGGCTGGTCTCGCCATCACCATTTATGAGCGGAGATCTCTTCTGAATAAGCGCATCGATCCAGCATGGAATGACGGCAGCGTATGCGCCCTTCGGGTCCTGCCGTTTCCCGAACACATTGAAATATCTTAGCCCGATCCATGTGACATCGTACACTTTTGAAAAAACGCCTGCGTAAATCTCATTCATCAGTTTTGAAGCGGCATAAGGCGAGAGCGCCTCTCCAATTTCATATTCGACTTTAGGCAGCTTCTCGCTGTCGCCGTAAACGGAGGACGAACTTGCGAACACGAAGCGCTTTACATGCGCTTCCGTGGACGCAACGAGCATTTGAAGAAACCCGTCGACGTTGCACGCGTTGGTGGTGATCGGATCGTCAATAGATCTGGGCACGCTGCCGAGTGCCGCTTCATGCAATACATAATCGACCCCCGAGCACGCCCTGCGGCAGTCTTCAGGGTTGCGGATATCTCCCTGTATAAATTCGAAATTACCCCATTTATCAGGGCCGACCGTTTTCTTTACGTCCTCGAGGTTATGAGGATAGCCGGTAAAGAAATTATCCATTCCTACCACGAACTGATCCATTTCGAGCAGAGCTTCAAGCAGATTGGAGCCTATAAACCCTGCAACACCTGTCACCAGCCACTTTTTGGGACCCTTGCCGAGATGATTCCTGATATTGTCAAATTTGCTCACTATAGACTACTCCGTAGGTTGATTTGTGAACCCAATAATTTTCCGTTTGATACTACATCGGCTAAAGAACTCTGTCGCTTTAAAGCATTGATAGGTCGAATGGCAGGCATTCGTCTGTTTGGAATGCAAAATTAATTGCTTTTACCTCAATAGTAAGCCCTTGACAAAAAATAAAATCTTTCCAGTAAGAACCCCAGGATGTATGATTCGGCACACAACTCCCCGATTTTTAGATGACGGCACGGTGGAGGTCAGCGACGGCATCGAAGGTGTGCTGTGGATTTCTCGTGATAATAATGTCGCTTTTCCCCCGGTAAAGCGAATGCCTGGAGATATACCCCAAATAAAGAAGGAGGAAAGGGATGGATTCCAAGGACCATACAATCACGGATTACTGTGAGACCAAGACCTGCGCCGAAGAGGCGCCGCCGGCGCCTGCCTTTATGGGGTGGAAAGAGCTCTACTTAAAGGAGGACTGGTGGGCGATTTATCTTGGCATTGGCCTGATGTTGATAACGTTGATCGCTTTTTCGCTGAACAGCACCATTGTGAAGTCGCTGGTTATAAATCCCGGCGGAATTAAATGGAGTTCACCGGCCCAGTTGCTGGCACATTTTCAACAGAACCTGCACCTTTATTCGCTCCAGCTTTTATTCTGGCTCGTGGTTTTCGGGATCAGCACCAATATTATGGGGGTCAAATCTTCGCAATTTCTTCCCAGCTTCATTTTCCTGTACATTCTATCGGTCATCATGTTCTCCATCAGTGGCTGGGTAAACGCGGCCAAGTATAACCTCGAGCCTCCCCTGGTGGCCCTCATTATCGGCCTGCTCCTTGCTAACGTGGTTCCCTTTCCTAAATGGCTGGACGCGGGCTTCCGGGTCGAATACTTCATCAAGACCGGCATCGTGCTGCTGGGCGCCACTTTTCCGGTCACACTGATTGTCTCTGCCGGTCCTGTTGCCTTGCTGCAGGCCACAATCATATCGGTCACCACCTGCCTGGTCATCTATCACGTCGGTACAAGATTCTTTGGACTGGATAAGAGACTGGCCTCGGTAATCGGTGTTGGCGGTTCGGTGTGCGGAGTGTCGGCTTCAATGGCTATTGCGAGTTCGGTGAAGGCCAAAAAGGAAGACCTCTACACCTCAGTCACCCTGGTAGTAGTTTGGGCCCTGGTGATGATCATCGTACTGCCGTTCGTTTGTAAGCTGCTGGGCCTTTCCGCCGGTGTGGCCGGAGCCTGGATCGGCACCTCGGAGTTCGCCGACGCAGCCGGGTTCGCAGCGGCCAGCGCTTATGGCAAGATGTCCGGTAATGAAAGCGCCGCCATCCAGGGCTTCACCCTGATGAAGGTCATCGGCCGGGACATGTGGATAGGGATCTGGTCCTTCGTCTTCGCCATGATTGCATGTTTGAAATGGGAAAAGGAAGAATGCGGCGTCCGGCCCAGCGCAATGGAGATATGGTGGCGTTTTCCCAAATTCGTTATCGGGTTTTTCGTGGCTACCTTCCTGATGACCGGTGTCACAGCCGGCTACACTACGGCGGTGTTCAACAGCTCGGTAAAACCCAACCTGATTACGCCTCTGGTTTCCATCCGGTCATGGCTCTTTATATTCTGCTTCCTCAGCATCGGGCTTACCACCCGCTTTCGCGAACTCAAAGCAGCAGGATGGAAGCCTTTCGGGGCATTCACCATAGGCGTGGCGGTCAATGTCATACTCGGATTTATCCTGTCGGTCTTTGTCTTTGGCAATTACTGGTCTGCACTGGGTAAATAGACTCGAACAGGGGGAAGCTCCGGTGCCGTCCCCCTGATTCCTTGAATTGCGGCAGGTGAAATGAGCGTGGCGGACAAGATAAAGCAAAATTGCGCCGGTTGCGAATTTTTCAACAACGAGCCCGCCGCGGTAGAACAGGCATTTCCGGGGCTCACCGTCTTGAGCTCAGCCTACGCCTCCGTCCGTGCCGACGCAGGGATATGCAGCCGCCACGAGCGATTTCTGGCGCCATGGGTCCGGTGCCGTGATTTCCAGGCCAGGAAATCCGATTGAAAAGCAGTCCGCTTTGAATCAGTCTCCGAATGAGAGATGGTATGCGATCGAATCGAGCTTTATGGTGAAATCGACGTTTTCAACATGGCAACAGTCCGGAACCTGGATCTGGACGGGAGCGAAATTGAGAATTCCATTTATGCCGGCCAGTACAAGCTGATTGGCGACGCTTTGCGCTTCGCCGGGGGGCGTGGCAATAATGCCCACGTGTACTTCCCGGTCTTTCAATACGTCTTCCAGTTCGCTTACATGGTTAATGACTATTCCATTGGGGAGTCTTTTCCCCACCTTCTGCGGGTCGTTGTCGAAAGCCGCCGTGAAGACATAGCCATGCTTTATGAAATTGCCGTGGCGCACGAGCGCCGATCCAAGATTGCCTATCCCCACCATTGCGAGGTTCCAGGGCCTGTTCAGCCCTAAGATATCCTTGACCTGATTGACAAGGTCGCTTACGCGGTATCCCACACCCCTGACCCCAAACTCGCCAAAGTAGGCGAGGTCCTTCCGGATTTGGGCCGGATTAACTCCGCAGTGCTTCGCCAGGCGCTCCGAGGAAATGACGTCCACGTCAGCATCCAACTGCTCCTTAAGTGCCCGCATGTAAATCGAGAGCCTGACGATTGTTGCCATAGGGATTTTGGCAAATTTCATTTCAAAACCTCGACCGAGAAAGTAGTTGTTTATATAAGTATGTGAGTTTATTCACATATGTCAAGCAAAAAAAACCACCCTATGAAATAAATGTAGAGGGCAACAGTTCAGGACCGAGTGTTAGTGCTGAGGACCGGGAACACAAAACGTTATTGTGTTTCCCCGGTCTTCGAACTCAGGCCTCAGTTGTTGCCCTCTACTCAATTCCGAATTCTGAAAACCTACTTGGTCAGACCCACAAAGGCGCTGATCCCCGAGGATACGGGGTTGGCATAGATAAGAATCAGCGCGACAACGAGAGCATAAATCGCCAGAGACTCGATCATGGCAAGACCGATCAGCATCGTAACCGTGACCTTACCGGAAGCCTCAGGATTACGCGCAATACCCTCAACGGCGCCTCTGACCGCCATGCCCTGGCCGAGACCGCATCCGAAAGCCGCTATGGCAATTCCCAAACCTGCAGCGACTGCGGAATAAAGGAAAAACTGAACCGCCGAGGATTTAGGGTCTCCGCCGTCTGCGGCGAATGCAACACACGTAAGACCGAGAACCAAAAGTGTAGTTAAGAGCCCGACTTTCTTCATGAATAAAACCCTCCTGTGTCTTTGGTTGAGTTAATGAAGCGATATGCGAACATGGCCTTCCTAACCAAGTTATCGCCTGAAGCGAAAGACTGAAGTGTTAGGACTGAGGAAGCAGCACATTATTCTTCCACTGAGTCCTGCGCACCTGGAACTCAGTTGTGATTCAGTGTGCGTGCTCTATGGCTCCGGAAAAGTACATCATCGAAAGCAAACAGAAAATGAAAGCCTGGATGAAGCCGGTAAAGAGCCCAAGGAGCATCATGGGCACAGGTGCAAGGTAGAGCCCTGCAAGGAAAAAGAGGATACCAAGGACCAGTTCTTCGCCGAATATGTTTCCGAAAAGACGGATCGACAGACTGAGCACTCTTGCGATGTGGCCGATTATTTCAATAGGCATGATGAGCGGGGTAAGCCACCATATCGGCCCCATAAAATGTTTGACGTATTTGATCCCGTGAAATTTGACCCCCAGCAAATGGGTCGTTATGACCACAATCAGAGCACACGCGCCCGTAGTATTGAGATTGGCCGTCGGTGAATAAAAGCCTGGAATCATTCCCATGTAATTGCTGCAAAGAATGAAAAAGCCGAGACTGGCGATGAGAGGAAACATGAAGCGGCCTTCCTCCCCGGTTACGCCGATCATGAAATCCTCGATGCCCGTTATCACCATTTCGAAGAAATTCTGCCCGCCTTCGGGGACCATCTTAATACTGCGCGCGGCCAGGGCGCTCAGGATCACAAGCACCGCAATGATGAGCCATGTATACGTCACGTATGGCTGAAGCAAGCCGTCGGTCAAACTGTGAACTTCGGCAGGGACATGGATACCCAGCTTTTCGAGAAGAAGGTTAATAAAAAGGATAGGATGTTCCATAAGTTTAACTCTCTCCCTTTTTCATCGTGATGAATTCAAACGCTCCAACCAAAATCATGCTCAAAACCATAACGGACAGGCCGATCAGAAAAGGCAAAGGGGTGGCCAATCCGAGATACAGAACCAGGAAAACCAGAAAAAGAGTTCCGAGGAAACGGAGGTAGTAGCTGAGAAAGAGACCTGCTTTGGTCGGCAACCCTCCAGGCTTTTGGATGGCGCGCCTCAATTGCCATTTGAGAACCTGGAAGCTCAAGATAACGATGCCGCCGCCTAAAAGAACGCCCGCGGCAAATTTCCATGAACACCAAACCAGAGCGGCAGCCGTAAATGCCGGCAGCAGAATTGCCGAAGCCAGCTCAATTCTCCACAGCAGCTTTTCACTCTCGATATCTTCCCTCACTATTTCTTCTGCTCCTCGTCCCTTTGCTGCTGCTTGGCGAAACGATAATAGTTAAGGCCACCGGCCGCTATTCCGATAATCAGCCATATGATGGTCATATACGGGCCGGTTCCTAACTTTAGATCCAGGAAAACGCCTATCGCTACGCCGATAAAGGGAGCAAAAGCAACCTGATATCCGATGGTGCTGGCCATGACGGCCTGCTTGAGTGATTTTTTATCCTCTTTTTTCATCTTCTTTTCATGCAAACGGCCTACTACCACACAAGCCTTTTTCAGTCAAACTATAAAAAGCGCACTTGGAAATTAATGCTAAACCTTCGGTCCGGCGCCGGCCAACTTGCCGCTGTGGTTACGCCAAACGGTACGCGCAACCTTCGGTCCGGCGCTGGCCAACTTGCCAATGTGGTTACGTCAAACGGTACGCGCCACCTTCGGTCCGTTTCTCACAACCTTGAAAGCATCGAATGCAGCCTGAATCGTGGTGTCCAGGTCCTCCTTTTTGTGGGCCGTTCCGACAAAAAAGGCTTCGAACTGGGATGGGGCCAGGTAAACGCCCCTTTTCAGCATTTCACGGAAGAAGATTCCGTAAGCCCCGGTGTCGGATTTGGCAGCGCTTTCGAGATCGAAAACCGGTCCATCGGTGAAAAATCCACACCCGAGCGAGGCAACGGCGTTCAGGGTTACCGGGACGCCAGCCGAACCGGCGGCTTCTTTCAGCCCGGCGCAAAGATACGCGTTGCTTTTCTCAATTTGTTCGTAAATCCCGCTTTCGTGGAGGAGGTTCAGCACGGTCAAGCCGGCATTCATTGCCAGCGGATTTCCCGAGAGGGTCCCGGCTTGATAAACATCGCCCTTGGGGGCTATGCATTCCATTATTTGCCTTCTTCCTCCATATGCGCCCACCGGGAGCCCGCCCCCGATAATTTTTCCAAGACAGGTAAGATCGGGCATCACCCCGAAACGCTGCTGCGCCCCTCCGGGGGCCAATCTGAAACCTGTAATCACTTCATCAAAGATAAGCAATGATCCGTAGTCGGTGCAAATGCGCCTCAATGCTTCGAGATACCCTTCTCGAGGCAATACGACCCCCATGTTTGCCGCCACAGGCTCTATTATGATGGCCGCTACCTCTTTGCCGGCGCTGTCCATGACTTGGCGCACCGCCTCAGGGTCATTGTATGGGAGCGAGATCGTGTGCTGCACTATCTCCTCGGGAACGCCCGGAGTTCCAGGAATACCGAAGGTCAGGAGGCCGGAGCCCGACTTTACGAGAAGCGAATCTGCGTGCCCGTGATAACAGCCATCGAATTTTATGATCTTTTTTCGCCCCGTGTATCCCCGCGCAAGCCTGATTGCACTCATGGCCGCCTCGGTGCCGGAATTTACCATCCTCACCATTTCAATGGACGGGACCATTTCCACCACTTTTGAGGCCATCTCGATTTCAACTCGAGTTGGGATCCCGTACGAAGTGCCCCTGTCCGCGCTCTCCTTCAGCGCCCTCACAACAGAAGGATGCGAATGGCCAAGAATAAGCGGTCCCCATGAACCCACGTAGTCGATATACGTATTGCCGTCTTCATCGGTGATCCGGCACCCTGCTGCGCTTTTAACGAAAAGAGGTTCAAAACCCACTGCTCTGCCCGAGCGGACCGGGCTGTTTACGCCTCCGGGCATCAATTCGCACGCTTCCCTGTAAAGCTTGTTTGAGGTGTTCCAGTTCATTGGTCTATATCCAGCAATGAAATATCATAGTTTTCGAGGTGAAGATTCGGGTCCGCTTTGACGGAAACAAGCGCGTTCATTCTCTCTTCCACCCGCTCCAGGGCCGCGCGTTCTTCGTCGTAAAACATGGCCGCTACAGCGGGATGCGCCATAACCAGGATCTCCCGGCCAAAAAATTCCTTACTCTGGCGCTCCAGGTCCCTCAGCACTTCATAGCATATAGTCTGCTTGGACTTGAGATGACCTTCGCCATCGCAGTAAAAGCATGGCTCGCACAGCACGTGCCCAATGCTTTCCTTGGTGCGCTTTCTCGTCATCTCGATAAGACCGAGCTCAGACATATGCAAAATGTTGGACTTGCTTTTGTCCTTGTAAGTGGCGTCTCGAAGGGCATTCCAGACCTTCTCCCTGTTGGCTTCCTTCTCCATGTCGATAAAGTCGATGATGATAATGCCGCCCAGGTTTCGAAGTCTTAACTGATAAGCGATCTCTTTTACCGCTTCCAGGTTCGTCTTCAAAATTGTCTCTTCCAGGTTGCGTTTACCGACATACCGACCCGTGTTTACGTCTATTGCCGTAAGGGCCTCGGTGGATTCTATAACTATATATCCGCCTGATTTTAGCCAGATTTTCTTGCTCAACGCCCTCTGGATTTCCATTTCGATTCCGTAGGCGTCGAAAATCGGCTCATCGCCTTCGTAGAGTTCCACCTCATTCCGGAGTGAAGGCATGAAGGTCTCGGTAAAATTCAATATCTTTCGGTATTCGGCCTCAGAGTCAATTACCAGCCGATCGACTTCCTTGGTGAAAAGGTCGCGAACAGCTCGAAGTGTTATATCGAGCTCCTGGTAAATCAAAGAAGGGACAGGAGCATTTTCGGACCTGTGCTGAATTGTCTGCCAAAGTTTGGCCACAAACTCCGACTCCGCCTGGAGCTTCTCTCTTTCGGCGCCATCGGCGACAGTACGGACGATAAAACCCTGGCGAGGGGGTTTTAACTCACACATAAGCTCGCGAAGCCGCTTTCGCTCGATTTCATCCTCGATTCTGCGCGAAACGCCGACTCTGTCCGTCGTTGGCATGAAAACCAGGTTTCTGCCCGGCAGGGTAATGTGAGTCGTTATCCTGGCCCCTTTGCTACCGATGGGCTCCTTGGCCACCTGCACCAGAATGTCCTGCCCCTCCTGAAGCCGGTCCTCGATGGGAACTCCGTCATAAGCGCTGCGAAATTCCGGTTCGCCGTATTCGCAAACGGCATTTTCGATTGCCTCTTTTGAGCTGGTCTCTTCGCGTTCCTGCTCGCAACCCGAGATGAAAAACTGTTCCATCTCACCAATCGGCCGATAAATATCACTTACGTACAAAAACGCCGCTCTATCCAGACCAATGTCGACAAAGGCTGCCTGCATACCCGGCAGGACCCGCACCACCATGCCCTTGTAAATATTTCCGGCAATCCCCCGGTCTGAGCTTCTTTCGACGTAGAGTTCGGCGACCTGTGCGTTTTCGACCAGCGCCACGCGGGTTTCAAACGGATTGCTGTTAACTATGAGTTCTGCGGACATTGGAATCCCTCAGTTCCTAAATTCCTCAATTGATTTAGTCCGTCCTGCCGGTACGAACCAATTTTGCAAATCAGGCAGTTTTCCAGACTCCATGCCGGGGCGCCCGCCAGGTTCTCAAGAATTGCCATAGGTCTGAAACACAAACCAGGAGTTTCGAGAATATCCATTTCCAGCGAGTTTTCGCCTGATTTTCGCATATCGAGAACTATTTCTCCGAGCCTGGCCGACACCTGGCCCTTTTTGGTCTTCTTGGTCAGCACATCGTGGCCGTGTTTTGGCCATTCATCAAGAATCCGGCGAACAACGAGATGATCCAATCCGGAGATGAAGTAAACGCCCCTGCTCGGAATGCCGGAAGCCGGCTTTTTATCGATCCGCTCGACCACGCTGATCTTGATCACTCCGTTGCATTGCCTGTCCAGCAGCTCGCGAACAATCGCCGGATCGATGCTTTCATTCAACGAGACGAAAGCCTCGGCCACAATGGTCTCCATCCCAAGAGGTAAAGCCTCCCCGAACGAAATTTTCGGATGCGGATTGTGGCCTTTGCTGAAAGCCGCCGGAAGATTCGCCCGCCTTAAGGCCCTCTGAAACGCGGCGGCCATTTCCAGTTGCCCGAAAAAGCGCGCCTTCCCGAGCCTCGAATACACTACCCTGTAGACAAACTCGCAGGTATCGGGTATCGGAGCTTGCTGTGCTCCCCGGGTTTCGGGACTCACACCTCTTGCATCAGATATCCGAGGACCGTCCCCGTCCTGACGGATGAGGGTCGAGGACTGAGAGCTGCATGGCGGATTGTCTTCATGAATGAGAGGAGAAATTCCATTATGATCGCAGACCCCGCAAAGAGTGCATTGCCCCTGCCGGCAATCACCGGTAGACTCCTCTCTCATTGCTTTTTCATATTCGTTCCACAGATACTCTCGCGACACACCGGAGGAGAGATGATCCCAGGGGAGAATTTCATCGGGGTCCCGGCGGCGCTCGGCATAAAAGGCTGCACTGAGTCCGGTTTCCGCAAGAGCGCGATACCAGACCTCCTCTTTGAAATGATCGCTCCAGCCGTCAAACCGGGCCCCCAACTCCCACGCACGCTTTAGCGCAGCACCCAGACGCCGGTCTCCACGCGCGAATACCGCCTCAAAAATGCTGTTGCCGGGCGAGTTCCACTTCATCCTGAGGCCGGGTTTTTTTAGTCGCTCCCTGAAAGTTCTCAGGCAGTCTTCAATCTGTTCTTTGGGCATCTGGGAAGACCATTGGAAAGGAGTCATGGGTTTGGGAACAAAGGTGGATATCGAAATATTTATAGACGCCCTCGTTTTCTTCGCCTTTTCCCAGACCCTCATGCAAAGGTCTATGAGGGCCTCCCGGTCAGCTTCAGTTTCTCCGGGGAGGCCCATCATGAAGTAGAGTTTAATAAGCCTCCAGCCCATATCGAATGCGGATTCGGCGGCCCCAAGCAGGTCTTCATCGCGTATTTGCTTGTTTATTATTCGCCTGAGACGTTCGCTCCCGGCCTCCGGCGCCAGGGTAAAGCCGGTCTTGCGAACCTTTTTGATATGTTCCATTAATTCGGAGGTAAAAGTGCCGACGCGCATTGACGGAAAAGACACTGCAATTTTGCCGGGTTCGAGTTCTGTTGCCAGTTTTCCAAGCAGTTCCTGAATCCGGCAGTAGTCTCCCGTACTCAAAGACAGCAGCGCGACGTCTTCGAAGCCGCTGGAGCAAAGCGCTTTTTTTGCCGCATCAAGCACATAGAGGGGATCGCGCTCCCTGACCGGCCTGTATATGAAGCTGGCCTGGCAAAAACGGCATCCTCGCGTACAACCCCGCGCAATTTCGACCCCAAGGCGGTTGTGAACGATATCGATAATGGGCACCAGCGGTTTTTCAGGAATCGGGCAGGTTCGGTCAAGGTCGGCTACGACTCTTTTTCTCACCTCGGTGTAGTCGGCAAACTTTGGAACAACCGCAGATATGGTCCCTCTTGCATCGTAGGAGACACTGAAAAAGGAAGGAACATAAACTCCGGGGATTTTTCTGATCTCTGAGAGGAAATCTTCCCTGCGCCCCGCGCCGCCCCGTTTCCAGCCCCTGTGGGCATCGATTATTTCAGGCAGCACCTCTTCGGCCTCTCCCAGGACGAAGAAGTCGAAGAAATCGGCCAGCGGTTCGGAGTTGAATGCGCAAGGGCCACCCCCGATTACGAAAGGATGATTGCCGTTCCTTTCACGGGAATAAAGGGGTATTTGCGCCAGATCGAGAATGGTGAGAATGTTTGAATAGCTGAGTTCGTACTGAAGACTTACCCCCAGAAAGTCAAATTCAAAGAGGGCGCGCTCGGTCTCAATCGCCCTTAGCGGTTCAGCCGCCCTCTTCAGATTTGCTTCGTAGTCCGGCCATGGCGCGTAGACCCTGTCCGCCATCACTCCTTCGGTCTGGTTCAACTGATGATAAAGCAGTTGCAGCCCAAGATGGCTCAAGCCGATCTCGTAGACATCCGGAAAGGCGAGAGCAAATCGGACGGAGACGTTCTCGAAGCTTTTGCAGTAAGCGTTCAGTTCCAGTCCGATATACCGGCCGGGCTTTTCGACACCCTTCAGATACGAATCTAACATTATCTCCACTATGTCCTTTTCACCATTTCAGAATCTTTACTTATACTTATGCAAGGGACAATGAGTCAACAGAAAACGAGAACTGAGGACTGAGGCCGGTTGAAAGGGGAGCGCGCGGGGGAAGGACAAGTAAGATCGGCAGGCATGAGCGGCGCTTTCGCTTATAGATGATGTATTCAAAATGGGCGCTTAAAGCCATGAATTTCCTCTTGCAATATTGAAGGGAGGTTGCTATCTTGATTTTTCGGTTTCCCTCTGAGGCGACGGCATCGGCGGGGACTTGCGTTTTTTGGACTCGCTGTACGATTCCTTATACGTGATCGGAACTATTTGAAGGAGGAAGGACATGAAGGTTTTTGTTGGTGGTGTTGTCGCGGCATTCCTCGGCTTTCTTGGCATCATTATCTGGTACGATGCTGTTTTCAGATTTATCGGAGGCGCGATTCCCCTCATTCTGCTGCTCGGCGGATTAATGGCCGCTTATCTCGGCTACGATGAGGTAAAGGAGAAACTGCCCTTCAAGAAAAGCGCGGAAGGCCCGGAGCCCACAGGCGATACCAGGCTGAAAGAGGAAGCCGAAAAATACAAACAGGAAGTTGAAAGACTTAAAAGCGAGCTGGAAAAAAGCAAAAGCTGAAAAGTTTTGAGTTTTTAGTTTTTAGCAGGGTGGGCACGGTTTTTCCGAACCCACCCTTTCTTTTCCAAATCCCTCAATCCCTCAATTCCTCAATCTGTCTATGCGTTCATGCGTGTGCCTCGGTCCAATCGCTCCCCCAACCGATTTCAACCTTAAGCGGCACATTGAGGACATGGACGTCTTCCATCGCATGGCGAATGAGCTCCACGACCGGTTCCCTTTTTTGATCGGAGACTTCAAACAGCAGTTCGTCGTGCACCTGCAGCAGCATTTTGGCGCCGAGCTTCTCCTGTTTTAGTCGCACACCGATATCAACCATTGCCTTCTTTATGAGATCAGCCGCAGTACCCTGGATGGGAGTATTAATGGCGAGGCGCTCTCCAAACTGTCTTATCGAGTGGTTGCGGCTCTGAAGTTCCGGAATAGCCCGCCTTCGTCCAAGCAGAGTCTCGGCGTAGCCCAGACTGAGAGCCATGCGAATCGCCTCGTCTATAAACCGCCTAACTCCGCTGAAGCGTTCGAAGTACCGGTCGATAGCCGCCCTGGCGGTTCTTGTGCTGATTCGCAGCCTTTGCGCCAGGCCGAAAGGACTCATTCCATATGCGATGCCGAAATTTATCATCTTGGCCTGCCTGCGCATCTCGGAGCTGACCTCTGAGGGTTCGACTCCAAATATTTCACCGGCGGTCGTTCGGTGCACGTCCTCATCATTTCTAAACGAATTTATCAGGCTTTCGTCACCGCTGTAATGGGCGAGCACACGAAGTTCGATTTGCGAGTAGTCAGCGGAAACGAGGAGGTTTCCAGGGTCCGCTATAAAGGTCTGGCGGATTCGTCTGCCTTCGTCGCTCCGGATAGGGATGTTCTGGAGGTTGGGGTTCGAGCTGCTAAGACGTCCGGTTGCCGTCACTGCCTGGTTGAAAGAGGTATGGATGCGGCCGGTGTCGTGGCGGACGAGCTTGGGGAGAGCATCGGCATAGGTGCCTTTGAGTTTGGCCAGGGTGCGGTAGCTAAGCACCTGTTCGGCGACCGGATGTTCCAGCGCAAGTTCCTCCAGGACACTCGTATCGGTTGAAGGACCGCTTTTCGTCTTTTTTATCACCCGAAGTCCGATTTTATCGAAAAGGATGGCCCCGAGCTGTTTTGGCGATTGAATGTTGAATTCCACTCCGCACATCTGGTAGATGAGGGCGGCTTTCTGGTCAAGCACTTTCTGGAATTCGGCGGAAAGCACCTCCAATCTTTCCCAATCGACCAGAATTCCCGTGTATTCCATGCGTGCCAGTACCCCGGTAAGCGGCAACTCGATCGACTCGTAGAGATCTTTGAGATTGTTTTCTTCGAGTTTGGACCGCAAAACAGGCACGAGGCGCCGGCATAGCCGAACGTCTTTGCACGCGTAATCAACAGCTTTATCAAACTCGATTTCAGCAAAACTCACCTGGCTTTTGCCTCTGCCGGTGAGGTCTTCATACGAGCATACGGATTCTCCGAGGTGCTCGGCGCAAACGCGCTCCAGCGCATGGGTCTGTCCTCCCGGATCGAGCAGGTAGCTGGCTATCATGGTGTCGAAAGCCATCGCCTCGATCTCGACTCCATACCTTTTTAGCACCAACCATTGAAACTTGAGATCGTGCCCGGCTTTTCCCACCGTTTTGGCGCCGAGGACAGGACCGAGGATATCGAGAACTTCGTAGGCATCCATTTGGACACCGCACTGGCCCCGGTGGCCGATGGGAATGTACCACGCAACCTCGTCGTCCCAGCAGAGCGCAATGGAAACAAGATCGGCTTCCATGGCGTCCTGAGAAGAAGCCTCAATTTCAATTGCGATAAACGATTTTGTCTCCGCGATTTTGACCAGTTCCTGCAATTCCCGGCGGGTTCGGACGATCTTATCCACCCCCGGTCCCGAGGCGGAAGCACCGCCGGAAGGAACAGGCCGGCGGACAGGGGGTTCGGGGCCGGGCTGGATGACTTCCTGAGGCCGTGCCCATTCCCGCCTGAGCAAATCGAGAATCGTCTTGAACTCGAGTTCTTCACAGAGATCGAACATCTCCCGGTGCATCGGCGGGACAGGGGAAAACTCTTCCACTCCCTGTTTTATCAACACGTCCAGCCGAAGTGAGACCAAATCGCGCGAAACTCGTGCACTTGGTTCACCGGCCGAAAGCTTCTTCCGCAATGAGTCGGGGGATATCTCATCGAGGTGATCGTAAATCCCTTCAAGCGAACCCCATTTTTTTAGCAGTTGGCTTGCGGTCTTCTCGCCCACTCCTTTCACGCCGGGGACATTGTCCGTCTTGTCGCCTACGAGTGCAAGGTAGTCGACCATCTGCCCGGGAGTTACCCCGAACCGCTCCAGAACGGCGGTTTCAGTGAAGACCCGGTCGTTTTGAGGGTCCCATTGTCTTACAACAGGGTCCTGAATGAGCTGGTGGAGGTCCTTGTCGCTGGAGACCAGCACTACCTCCAGCCCCTTGGCCGATGCCCAGTGAGTAAGCGTCGCTATCAGGTCGTCGGCTTCGTAGCCCTCGAGTTCCATTTGAGGCACCCCGAAATATTGAACAGCTCTTTTGATATAGGGAATTTGAGGGATCAGCTCTTCTGGAGTGGCCTGGCGAGTTGCCTTGTACTCCCGGAACAATTCATGTCGAAAATTTCGCCCCGGAGCATCGAAAACAACGCAGATGTAGTCGGGCTTCCGCTCGCGGATCACTTTGAGCAACATCGTGATAAAACCGTACACGGCCTGGGTCGCCATTCCCTTTGAGTTTGTCAGCCGTCGGATGGCATAGAAAGCCCGGTAAATATACGAGCTTCCGTCAATTATGAAAAACGTTTTGCCCTCGTTTATTATCTGATTCATTCGCCCCCCACTAATTTAAGGACTGAGGTATGAGGACTGAGGGAGTAGAACGGTGTTTTTCGACTCAGTCCTTAGTCCTCAGTCCCTTCTTTATTTCGTTTGCCTCTGGCCGGAAGTCCCTTGGGCAGGTACTCAAGGTTGATATTGCTCATTGCATGGTAAATATTTCCCCGGACCTTGGAATTTTTCTTGAAAAGGCCGTGGAGTATAGTGCGGATTTCGGTCCTCTGATTTGTTGCTGCCGAAGGACATTTTGACTGCACGATGGGCAAGCCCAGGTTTTCACACACCCTGAGTATACTCTGCTCGGGGATTAGCGCGAAAGGGCGTATGATAGTTATTTCACCACCGAAAAACGGCTGTTTGGGCATCATGCCGGCGACCTGCGCCCCGTAGCAGATGTTCATGAAGAAAGTTTCGATGATGTCGTCCTGGTTATGGCCCAGAGCTATCTTCGAGCAGCCGAGCTCACGCGCCGTCTTGAAAAGCGCGGACCGCCTCATCCGTGCGCATAGAAAACATGGGTTTTCGCGGTTCTCCGGTCCGTGGGCCTTTGGACCGTGATCAGTCCGGATGATTTCGTACCGGAATCCCTCCCGCCTAAAAAATGTTTCCAGCCTGCCCGCAGATTCCGTATCGAATCCCGGGTCGACGTAGACGGCGACGAGTTCGTAGCTAATCGGAACACGCCGGAGTCTTTGTCTCAGCATCCACAAAAGCAGCATGCTGTCCTTTCCCCCCGAGACCCCGACAGCTATTTTGTCGCCGTTTTCTATAAGACCGTAATGATGGATTGCCTTTCCGAGCAGCCTGCGAAGTTCCTGATCCACATAGGCCATTAAAAGCGCCCTCCCTTTCATCTCGATAAGGATTTTATTCTGATTTTGAGTAGAGGTCTTACTTCGTCGATGAAAGCGGGGTTGAGATTTAGCCGGTTGAAGCCCGGGAAAATAATCGGAGGATCGAAATCCCCCCTCTCCGGCTTTAAACCGACCGGTGAGAGGGGGGATAAAAATATACGGCAATTTGCGATCCGGCCTCGAAGGGCCGGATCGGCTCGTCTACTCCGACATGTTTTGGGTTACTTGTGCTTGGGGGGCGCGCCGCCCTTGGCACCACCACCACCGCCGCCTTTAGGCGCGCCGCCGCCGGCTTTACCACCCGAACGGGCCGCCCCGCCTATGGCATGAGCGCCGGCTCCTCCGGCCCTGTTTCCTCCGCCTCGAGACACATGACCCGCTGCGCCACCGGCGCCTCCGGCCCCGTGTCCTCCGCCTCGGCTTACATTACCCGCCGTACCACCTGCGCCTCCGGCCCGGCTTCCACCGCCTCTAGTCGCGGCCGTGCCGCGGCTTCCTGCGCCGGCGCCGGCTCCCCCGCCTTTGAGCCCTTGGGAAACGGAAGCTGCCGATGGCCTGGCGGCTCCAGCGCCACGTCCGGCCATACCTCTTTGGCCTGCGCCGGTTGCGCCGTGGAATGCGCCGCCCCTTGCCGCGGCTGCGGCCCTGCCCGAACCGATTCTACCTTGCGCGGCCATGTGATGAAGGTTACCGGTTCGAATCGAGTTACGCGTGAAACCGACATTTCTGGTGCTATTGATGTTGACGGTTCGATTGATATTAACATTGACAGTATGGTTTGCCCAACCCCAGCCGCCCCAGCCCCATCCCCAGACCGGCCCAACGGGTACTGCGCCCCAAAATCCGAATCCGATTCCAACGGCGCCGATTGCTACACCCGGCCAAACGGGATAATAGGCCAGAGGGGGATAAGTAGGCCACCACCAGGCCCCGTAGACCACCACCGGGTCGTAGCGGGGGACATAAACGAGCTCAGGATTTACAGGCTCAACCTCAATAGTGTCGCCTTTTACAACGACTTTTTGCTCAGGCGAAGACTTCAGGTTACCCGCTTCCCTGGCTTTTAATCGCAGTTTCTGGACGGAGTCCATAACTGCAGCCTGCTGGCCCAGGAAAGCTTCACCCAACTTTTGCGTCCAGTCGGGTTCTTGAGCCATCATGGCGAGGACCTGCGGAAAAGGAGCCAGGGCCTTCACACTCAAGTCCCAGTTCATCTTGTCCAAGGCCGCGTTTAGCGCCTCGCCCTGGAGGCCGGGGTTACTCTTCAACCAACTGTTCGCTTCCATCACCTGATCCGGGTACGTTGCCGCTATCAGGACTTGCGCGAGCAGCGAGTCCGGATAGAGCGCAACCGGCGCAAGCATCTGGTCAAGTTCCTGCTGGCTGAATGAGGTTCCGGCATCCTGCCCAAAGGCCCAACATGGGGCCATTAAGAGAACCAGAAACCCCGCTATCAAAATCCGCGTGAAAAGGAAACTTCGTTTCATTACTCTCCCTCCTTTAAGATAAATTGTTCGACTCAACCTCCCCCATTTCAATCAACTGAATCGGTCTTACTCTCCCACTTTCGAATAGAATAAAACATGGAAAGAAACAACGAAAGACATATTAGCAGAAGACGAAAAAAGAAATATTCCACCCTGGGCCGACGCCTACTAAAAGTGATCACGCGGAAACGCAGAGACGGATAGAGAAAAATTTAAAAAGCAGTGTGAAATCAACTACCGCTTGCATCCGTTATCACTGTCTGCAATAATCCCAATCCTCAACTCCACTCTGGAGCGCCTCAATCGAAACACCGGGAACGCTTATGCCAGGACTCATGGGTTCATGGTCTATCCGCAGGAAATTGATGCTGTTGCTGCTGGTGTTATTCCTGCCGGCTTGTGGAATAATCATTCTATCGAGTTGGGATCACCGCAGGCATGAAATCGAAACGGCTGAAAGCAATGCCCTGTTCATGGTCCAGAGCTTGGCAGACCGGCAGGAGCGGATTGCAACGGGGACCGAACAGATGCTCATCACCCTGGCGCAGTTGCCCGAGGTCCGGGGATTGGACGCAAAAGCCTGCACGGAGCTTTTCTGTAGATTAACCAGTCGCTATCCTTTCTATTCCATCATTTTGGCAACAACACCGGATGGAGAAATGTTTGCTTCATCGGTGCCGTTTGACCGCGGAAACGCCAATATATCAAACCGCAAACACATTAAAGATGTGATAACAACTCTGGATTTCTCCGCGGGGGAATACCTTGAGGCCAGATTCAGCAGGGTCCCGTCAATTCATTACGCCCAGCCGGTCTTCGACGCTGCTCATAAATTCATCGCTATTGTAATTGCCGCCTTCAAGCTGGACGAATATACCCGTTTCATGACAGATGCACATCTGCCTGACGGTTGCGCATTGACGATAATGGATCGCAGCGGCGTGCGCCTGTATCGCTTGCCTGAAAACCGCGAGGCGGCTGCAGGAACTCCCATTCCGGACGACACGCTCAAACGGATGTCGGGTGATCGCGACCATGGGATCTTTGAAAGTCTCGGCCAGGACGGAACACGGCACATCTACGCCTTCAAGCAATTGCGTCTGAGGAATAATTCCACCCCTTATTCGTATATGTCGGTCGGTATCCCCAAAGAGAGGGTCGTACATCAGGCAAACGTTGAAATGCTCAGGAATTTGTCCATCCTGGGGGTTGCAGCCCTCGTTAGCGTCTGTCTGGCGTGGATTTTGGGCAATCTCGCCTTTATAAGGCCGATTAAACATTTGGTCGCGGCAGCGCAACGATTTGGCATGGGCGAGATGGAAGCGCGCACCCAACTGCCTCACACACGTGATGAAATGGGCCAGTTGGCCCAATCTTTTGACAACATGGCATTTCTTCTGGAGGTGCGCGCCGCCGCTCGAAGGCATGCGGAGCAGGCGCTGCGCGAAAGTGAGGAGCGATGGCAGTTCGCGCTGGAAGGCTCCGGGGACGGTGTCTGGGACTGGAATATTCAAACCGGTGAGGTATTCTTCTCCCCTCGGTGGAAAGCGATGCTTGGCTACGAGGAGCATGAAATCGGACCCGTTCTGGACGAGTGGGATAAAAGGCTCCATCCTTACGACAGACAAAAGGCCTACGATGATTTGGACAGTCATTTCAAAGGCGAAACTCCCTTCTACCAGAATGAACACCGTCTGCTTTGCAAGGACGAAAGCTATAAGTGGATCTTGAACCGAGGCAAAGTGATCCGGTGGACCGAAGATGGAAAGCCCCTGCGTGCAATCGGCGTTCACACCGACATTACCGAGCGCAAGCGGGCCGAGGAAGAAACGAGGGAAAAAGAGCGCAAATACAGAATGCTCTTCGAAATGGCAAACGACGGGATATTTCTTTTGGCCGCTACGGGTATTGCGGATTGCAATCAAAGAGCCGCCCGCATGTACGGGTTCGCTAAAGACGATATTATCGGCGGCTTTCTTGCGGCCCTCAGCCCTGGAGTTCAGCCGGACGGACGGGAGTCGTTTTTGGCATGGTCGGAGAAAATACTGGCCGCGTTCGGCGGGGTGCCGCAATTTTTCGAGTGGCGATCTTTGCATTCCAATGGCTCTTTGTTCGACACCGAAATCTCCTTGAACCGGATCGAGGTGGGAGGTTCTGTTTTCGTGCAGGCTATCGTCCGGGACATCACCGAACGCAAGAAGGCGAAGGAGGAAAGAGAGAAACTGGAAGCACAGTTGTTTCAAGCTCAAAAGATGGAATCGGTGGGACGGCTGGCCGGAGGTGTGGCCCACGATTTCAACAACACGCTCAGCGTGATCAACGGTCGGGCGGAATTAGCATTGGAATCGAACCCTCTAACCGACGAACTCCGGCGCCACCTCCAGGAAATCCTCAAAGCCGGTTTACATTCAGCCGATCTCACCCGGCAACTGCTGGCATTTGCCCGAAAACAGACGGCCGCCCCCAGGATATTGGACTTGAACGATACGGTCTCCGGTATGCTTAAAATGTTGCGCCGGCTCATCGGAGAGGATATTTCACTGCTCTGGAGCCCCGGAGTCGATTTGTGGAACGTCAAAATCGATCCTTCACAGGTCGGCCAGATCCTGGCCAATCTTGCGGTCAACGCACGCGATGCCGTTTTGGGCGCCGGCAGCATCACTATGCAGACCGGAAACGTTGTCATCGATGATTCGATGAGGACCGCCAGGCCCGAATTCGTTGCCGGAGATTACGTCCTGCTGACCGTGAGCGACACTGGGATTGGAATGAGTGAGGAGGTATGCAGGAAAATCTTCGAGCCGTTCTTTACCACCAAGGAACTGGGCAAAGGGACCGGGCTGGGATTGTCCACCGTTTATGGCATCGTCAAGCAAAACGACGGCTTCATATATGTTGACAGCCAGCCGGGGCAGGGGGCCACGTTCAAAATTTACATACCGAGATGCGACGTTGAGACCGCAAAGGTCTGTTCCGATGAGGGTGCCGGCGAGCCTCCCCCTGGAACCGAAACCATCCTGCTCGTCGAAGACGAGGAAGCTATTTTGACCCTCACCCGGGTGATGCTGGAGAAGCTGGGTTATACCGTGCTTGCGGCGCAGTCTCCTGCACAGGCAATAAGCATGGTCCAAAATCATTCGGAGGACCTCCACCTGCTGATTACCGACGTGGTGATGCCGGAAATGAACGGCCGGGAACTGGCGGAAAAGCTTCAAGCAGTGCGGCCCGGTTTAAAGTGCCTCTATATGTCCGGCTACACCTTCGACGTGATAGCCCATCGGGGCATCTTGGATGAAGAAGTGAATTTTATCGAGAAACCCTTTTCGTTGCAGGTGATAGCACGAAAAGTCCGCAGCGCCCTCCTCAGGTCTGAATGTTGAAGCTTCGATACCAGGTGACGGAAGCCTTCGATCTCGATCAAGAGCCGTAATCCACTCCTTGAGCTTGCTTTATTTCAGTGCCGCGTCCTGGATCATGGCCCTCATGGCTTTCTTGTCCGCTTTACCCGTGGGGTTGGTGGGCAATACCTCCAAAAATCGTATGTCCCGAGGCCGCTTGTAATCGGCCAGCTTGTCTTTGGTGAAGCCGTGCAGCTCCTCAGGCGTAACGGTAGCGCCTTCTTTGCACACCACGAATGCAAGCACGTCCTCCCCCAGTTCCGGATGGGGCTTGGCGAGCACAGCGCACTGTTTGACCGCCGGATGTTCATAGAGGACGTTTTCCACCTCGACCGAGTATATATTGAATCCTCCCCTGACGATCATGTCCTTTAAGCGATCCATGAAATACAGATAGCCTTCCTCATCATAGTAGCCGGTGTCCCCGGTATGGAGCCACCCATTCTTGAGGGTTTCAGCCGTGGCCTTGGGGTTCTTGTAGTACTCCTTCATCACGTTCGGACCCCTCAAGACAAGTTCTCCGATCTCGCGGGGCTTCACGTCGCGGCCCTGATCGTCCACCACTCGCATTTCCTGGTCCGGCAGCATGGGAAAACCGACAGAACCGATTTTGGTCGACGCGTCCGATGCATCCAGGATGGTTCCACCGGTACCGCCTTCCGTCAGGGACCAGCTATTGTATATCTTTATGTTCGGCCAAGCGGCTTGTGCCTTACGGATAAGCTCGCTGGGCATTGACGCAGCGCCGGAACACAACACCCTCAAGGACGATGTATCGAATTCCTTGAATCGCGGGTGGTTCAGGATAAACGCGAACATGGCCGGTGCGCCGCCGTAAAGTGCCGATTTCTCTCTTTGAATTATTTCCAGGGTTTTGACAACGTCAAAGGACTCCTCCAAGATGTGCACGTTCCCACCATAGAGCCAAATCATCATGACACTGCTGCACCCGCTGGAGGTGAAAAACGGGAAGCAATCCTGTGCGCGAATTACCCCGTAGCGCGTCCGGTAAACGCCGAGGGCGCTGACCCACATGCGTCCGCAGGCAACCTTGTTCTCCTGTGTCAAAACCACGCCTTTAGGCAGGCCCGTAGTTCCGCTGGTGTATATGATATCGGCCGTGTCATCCGGCCCGATGTCTACCGCAGGCGGCTTGCCCGGCGTTTCAAGCAATTGATTGAACGAGACACTCCAGTCGGGCAAATCCTGGCCGGCTCTATGAAGGCACAGATAGTTGCGGACCTGCAGCTTGTCGCGCAGTTGTTCCAACAGCGGCAGAGCGTTAGACATAGCAATAAAATGGTCCGCATCCGCATTATCTACTATGTACTCGACCTCGCGAGGGGCCAGTCGTATGTTGATCGGAACGAATACCGCCCCGATCTTGTGGATCGCAAGGTATGAGTAATAGCTTTCCATGTGATTGGCCAACATGCATGCGACTTTCTGGCCTTTCTGCACGCCGAGTTCTACCAACCCGGCCGCTATCCGGTCCGAAGCCTCATCCAATTCCTTCCACGTATTGCGGATGTAATCGCCGGTTCCGTACGAAACCGCCACCTTGGCTTCCCTTTCGCCAAAATCATCAACATTTCTCGCCAATAGATCTCTAACAGTCTGAGGTGTCCGCCACATGTTTTTCCTCCCTGCTCATAAGAATAGTTGTTTTCCATTCCCATACATCCAGGCGCCGGTGAATCGTTTCTGATTATGGTTTTGATTTGGTCGCCGCTCGCCCATCGCCGTTTCAGGGGTGACGATAATGATCCCGAACAAAGTCAGGGGCGTCGCTCGTGTGATCGACCGTAGTGCATTTGGGATTCGCACCTGCTGCGTGTTGCGTCGGGTCCACGGTCCCTCCATTCCTCGCAGTTCGCTTCAGTGGTAAGGCATTTAGGATTTGGGTCGGCTGAGTCGGCACAAATAGCGTTTAAATCCGCCAACTCTTGAACGTGAAGAGTGCCCACACGATAGCATTTCTAGATTAAATCTCAAGTGAAAATTGGAACATAGAAAAGGCCCCCACGGTCAGAAATGAGGAGGTTCAGCAACCGTTCACAAACGTGTTCCTTTTTGACCGGCCAAAGGTCTGTTGCAAGCCGCCCCAAAATGGCTATCGTAAAGGCATTATGAAAAACGTCCTTGGCCTGAGCATCTGTGTCGTGTTTCTCTTCTTGAACGCCGCGCGCGCCGACGAAGCAAAAAACCGTTTGTCCCTCAAGACCTATGGGGAAAAGCCGGAAGGGTCTCAGGAACCGGCATCCGGCTTTACTTTGTGAGAAAAAAGAAGTTTACGGAGGAAAATTTTCTGCGGGCCTTGTTTGAGACCGATCGCAGCGACTATTTTGCTGCCATATCTTTCCCACAGCATTGAAGGGGAGTGTGGGGAGTCGATTCTTTCTGCCCGCACGAACATGCCTCCTGGACTTGAAGTTGAAGTCCACACGATTCGCATACCAGGAGGTCTCCTTTTTTCATTTCCTTACAACAAGACATAGTATGTCTCCTTTTTAGAGTGTGCTCCAAATCTTAAGAATTTAGAGTACTAAGGGTGTCCCAAACCCTAAAGGCTTGAGGCAGGACAATGTTACCGGCAGAGGTTACCAAATTCTTTCCTTTTGAGAATCAGGCATTGAAAGTATTTTTAATTTACCGACACAGTATATGAAGGCACGGGTTCTACCTGCTTTGTGCTTTCTGCCTGCCAATCGAGAAAACTCGCAATTGTATGAATCGTACGGAGCCCTGGACCGAATTATCAGCTTCTCGCTCGCCCTCTCGGCCTCAAAGTCAGCGACAGCGTTCTCTATCCTTGAGTCTGGACCGCCTGAGATGTATCATCTCTCATGGGTTCAATTAAATATCTGAATCAGAATGGAGTTCACATGAAGAGATGGATTATAGCCGCTTTATTCTTGATGCTGCTGACCTATCCGGCAGTATCTGTTTTAGCCGACGACACGTCCGGTTCCGGCAGCCCTTCACCGAACACTGGAAATCACCGCCATTCCAAGAAACAAAAAGAACAAGAATCGGCTGAGAAAAAGAAGGAAAAAGAGCTTCGGGACAAAAAAATCGATGATGCCATCAAAAAGGCGTGGGAAGAAAAATAGCGCAGAAAAGATGAGAAATCGTTTTTGGAAACTCCTCTCATTGACAGTCCATTTATTGTGATTAAAATTCGGGCGGACCCCAAGAGGTCGAAGTAAGAAGCGCAGTGAACATGCTCGGCGGAAACACTCAACGGAAAAAAGAAGGATAGGCACCTTCTTTGGGGAAGCTGAGCAAATAAACTGAGATAAACCAGTTGCGGTGAAGCTGGGCAGTCTGAACGATCACTTGGGGTTCAACCTTTTTGAGACCAGTACATTCCTGACTTGAAATCACTCTCTGATCAGAAAACTGCGAAACCATTTCCAAAAGCCCCTCCAGTGACCTCCAACCAATTCACAGGAACCCTCGATGATAGACACAGATCATCGTCTTTAGGAGCTTGAATTTATTTCTGAGGGGTAATAAATCCATACGGGACATTGGTTTCATATCCAACTACCATTACGCCGATCATACCTTGACTGAAACCACCCCAACCGGACACGTTCTTGCCATTACGTGTTCGTACAGACCAATGATAACATGTGTTAGGCTTGAGCGGCTTATCGATCTTATGATAATTTTCGTTTATACCCTCTACATAGTACACTTGGCGTCCCCAACTGTTAGGTATGAAAGGTATCCCCAACCACGATTCATCCTGCATACTGGATGATGTCTCCCAGACGCAGACATCATAAGTTTGACCTTCTGTTTTAATATCTACCCAGCGTAACTCTGGTTGTAATGTATCTATCACTTTATAATATTTAAGGGAAGTACTGCCAAGCTCTGGATATATTGGTTTTGCGTCATTGTTATAAGTTTTAGGAAATGATATGCATCCAGCAGTATTCACACAGCACGCAATCAAAACCATTAGCATTAGGCTTTTGATGTTAATCTTCATTATATGTCAATAAGACCTGTTCTGCGTCTCGGCACGGAATTAAACCGCGTTTTTCTTCCGAATTCTCGTCCGCTTCGGTTTGCCGGCTGTCACTGGCTCTGTTGCCACTTTAGAAGCTGAGGCTTTGGCTTTCTCCTGCCTTCTCGCCTCCATATACTTCTGCAGTTTCTCCGGCAATCCTCTCTTTTTGGCGGCCTTCTGTCTAGCCCTGGTCAGCGACTTTGCGGACAGGGGAGTCCTCATCGTGAAACCATGTTTCTTCTTGTACTCCTTTGGGCTCAAGTCGTGAGATGCCAGATGCTTCTGTGTAAGCTGCTTGAATTCGGCGCCGCATTCAAGACAAATTACTTTGTCATTCCGGATGGAATTCTCAGGCGTGAGTGCCTGGGCCGCCGCCGATTCCTGTGTTTGGGGCAGCTCGATCTCTCCGGATTCGGCTCGTTGGAGTTCGTGCAGAGTGCTGAAAACCTGCCGAAGGGATGATGCGATCTCATCGGCTGTCATGGAGGCTTTGGATACCAGCGTCCGGACAATTTCCGATGCGATTTCGAAGAGTTTTTTGGTCATTAGCAAATCCTTTGGCATGAAGGTCAATGGGGGACTTCATCGTACAGAACTGTGATTTAGATGAGTTATGATATGAATGCAATGATTTTCTAATACTTTATTTTCGTTGTTCGGAATAAATAATTGTCGTCGAACAGAGAACATGGATAATAATTACGTTCGCCCATACAGCCGGAAATGGTAGACTGCTTTCACTGACATAAAATAAACAATCGAGGAACTGACATGGCGATAAAAACGGAAATCAAACAACCCCAGTGTGCATTGTGTCCTTTTGATTGGGCTGACCGCTTGTGCCGGACAGACAAAGGGAAGGCCCCTAAGAACTGTCCAACTTCATGCCACAAGGATTTCGTGAAGCAATCGATCGAAGAAGTCCAGTCCGATAACGTCTGCAAATTTGCTCGTGCAGCATCCATCCAGGAATCTGAGGGTTATACGAATAAAGAAAAAGGATATGGATCGGTCCGGCCCATAAAACCACGAATTCTGGAGATCATCGAATTTGCGAAGAGAATGAGCTACCAGAGGGTGGCTCTGATCTTTTGCATTGGACTGAGGAAAGAAGCATACATTGTTCACAAGATTTTCGAGAAGCAGGGACTCGACGTGATTTCCATTGCTTGCAAGGTGGGGTGTGTTCCCAAAGAGGTCATGGGACTCAGCGAAGATCAAAAAATCTCACCAGGATCTTTTGAAGTAATGTGCAATCCCAGCCTTCAGGCGAAGCTTGCAAACCACTATAATTCTGAATTCAATATCCTGTTGGGTTTGTGTGTGGGACATGATTCCCTGTTTTTTAAGTACGCTGAAGCTCCATCAACAGTGCTGGCGGTGAAAGACAGGCTCCTTGGACATAACCCCCTTGCCGCTATTTATCTGTCGGATAGTTACTATGGTTATGTTAAAGGACCTCCCGTTGAATAATGAGGTGCCTCATAATGTTGACTTGAATAGATGAGAAAGATCTCCAGCAGGCCTATCCCACTTTTTGAGTCGCTCCAGGTCCGGTTTTTCCAAGAGCACAAAGTTCCTGAAGATACCAAGGGCCTTGAATCGGTCTTTACCAAACCGGACCTCATATGTGCTGAACAGGATGTAATCTGTTCTGACGGTTTGGCTGCTTATCAGGCCACCCGCCACACCACCCAGAATGGTTCCCAGGAACTGGCCCTGAACGTCTTTCATTTTTTTCTGAGATTCCTTCATGACGTACTGGCGGACATAGTTATTGAGATCGTCTCTGGACGGGTTAGTGTAGATCATCAGGCCGCCCAGAGCCACCAAAGCTATTGTAATTGCCAAAGATTTCATGCTTTTTCCCTGCCACCCTGCTGGTAGAGGGAACACAGCATGGGTGTAAAGTCCAGTTCGAAAAGTTGGCGGTGGGACCGCCTGCCGGGGTTGCCAAGCCCACACGAGAAACTTTCCATGGTTTCAGGGTGTCCCAATGGGGCGTGAAAAGCTGCTTCGAAAAATTTATCGCAGGCATGGCCCTGGGAGCGCAGCGCGGTCTCAGCCCTACCGAAATGTCGGGTCTTTTCATGGTTTCCGGGTGCCCCGAATGGATTTGATATCGTGTTAAGCACCTCTTTTCCTTCTGACGGTAACCGTTTCTCCACCGATACCCCAGTTGTCGGTTTCAACCTCCTCGATCACGACAACGGTTGTTTGAGGATTTTTCCCGAGGACATCAACTAAAAGCTGCGTCGCTCCCTTGATAAGCTGGGCTTTCTGATCGGGTGTGGCGCCCTCTTTGGTGATCTTGATGTTTACAAACGGCAGGGTAATTCCTCCCATAGTCAGTGCCGGTCGGTGATTCTGCGAACGGGCGTCGGCCGGTTTTGGGGCATCTCCTTTTGCGGCAAGGCCAGGCCGTTGATTAGGTTTTTTTCTTCCGAATTGTCGTCCTCTTCGGTTTGCTGGCCGCCACCGGCTCTGTTGCCGCTTTAGGAACTGAGGCTTTGGCTTTCTCCTGCCTTTTCGCTTCTATCGCCTTTTTGAGATTCTCAGGCAAGCCCCTCTTTTTTGCGGCTTTCTGTCTGGCCTTAGTCAATGATTTAGCCGAAAGAGGAGTCTGCATCGTAAAACCATATTTCTTCTTGTACTCCTTTGGGCTCAAGTCGTGAGATGCAAGATGCTTCTGTGTAAGTTGCTTGAATTCAGCGCCGCATTCAAGACAAATTACTTTGTCATTCCGGATGGAATTCTCGGGCGTCAGTGCCTGGGCCGGCGCCGATTCCTGTGTTTTGGGCAGCTCGGTCTCCCCGGATTCTGCCCGCTGGAGTTCATGGAGAGTGCCGAAGACCTGCCGAAGGGATGAGGTGATATCGGCGGCTGTCATGGAGGCTTTGGATACCAGCGTCTGGACGATTTCCGATGCGATTTCGATGAGTTTCTTGGTCATTGGCGAATCCTTTATTGTTGTTTTATCAGCACAAAGGCGTCGAGTATATCGACGGACGGCGGACTATAACCCAGTCCGGGTTATTATAGGTAGGAGCATGAATAACGCAATGTAAATGAAGCAGAGATTTCGCAACTTTATTTATTTTCTAAAACCAGGTCTCTTTTTTTGGAGTGGAACCGATGAAAATACCGGTGCACGGAAGTCTTTGGTGCTGAGGTGGAAATACTTGGGTCTCTTCAATTAGAGTAAAATCTGTCATGTCAGTGTGGCAATCGAGTTTTGTTATGATATGATGAATGTCCCGTCATAAAAAACGAGAGACCAAAAGCAACCAGGAAAATGAAAAATGCACTCTGTGCATTCCCTGCTGCATCTCCGGTCAACACCCCAAATCCCAATAACCCTGTGACGATCGTCAAAACCAGATAAGTTATCGTCATTGAAATAAACATATCAGCCTCCATTCTGACGCGTTTAACGGCCTGCCCGTAATGTATCCCTTCGATTTATCGAACACAAAACGTAAGAGCCCAGACCAACCGATATGAATTTCAATACACCACCACAGTAAATATAAGCATGATTTATTCCGAAATAATGGCCCGGGGCAGGGTTAAGCAATAAAACCAACCTTTTTCGCAAGAAGCTAAAACCGGACCGGCCCCAATCGTTTTGACGGCTCTGTCCATTCAAATTGCCGGAGCCCATAATACGTGATCGGGAAATTTTGCCTGCAAGGATGGAGTTGCTCTCGAAAACAACCAAGCTTATCGTTTTTATATATGACCGGAAAGGGGCCAAAATAATGATGCGAAAACATATAGTTTTGATTATTGCAGGGATCTTGTTGTTTGTTGGTTCATACGCCGTTGCGCAATTTCAAACGGGCGTTTTAACCTCTACCCGGGCGGCGATGAGCGGCTCGTCGAATCTGGTGTACATGACTCCGGCTGGAGCCGGGGCCGGCGTTGTCACGCCTGTAGCTTATTATTACTGGCATCATCACTGGTACCGTCACCATCATCCTCATGCCCGCGTATGCAGATCAAGAGGCTGGGCGCCAGGCCACTATAACAAGTATGGAAGATGGGTTCATGGACATCACTATTGTAGGCTCTGGGCGAACGCTCATTATAATCGTTACGGCAGGTTGGCAGGAGGTTACCCGGCATATGACAGGGGTTGACTGTGAGCGCTCTTCTTCTGTTATAAAAAAGTGAAATGATTTGAGCACCGGCTCAGTTCGAGTACAAAAACTCACCTTGACCTGTCCTCAGGTAAAAAGGTCCTATTTCTTTTTGGTGGCGCCTGCGAACTCGATGGCACAAAGGAAGATCGCTTGATCGAGCCGGCAGCCTTCCGATGACACACGATTGATCTGGACCCACTCGCGCATCTTTGGCCTTCCCATCGGTTGAAACGGGACGACATGTTCTTCGCTCAAAAGACGGGGTCGCAACGTCTTCGGGCAGCTTAACTCCAACCCCTTCTCCATAAACACAGGCGAATAGCTTCCTGTGGATGTAATAGGCGGGGTACCCGAACATATTTTAAAATCTTCATGGACAATGGTGAGAGGAAGAACAGGACAACGCAAATTATGAACTCAAAAACTTGCGGGAACTCAATTTCAGTCCTTTTCCGCGCAGCGTTATCAAGGTCGAAGTGCCGTGAGCGATAGGCTGCCTGGATTTATTATATACAGTTGCTTCGGCATAACTGATGAGATTGCCTGAGTGGATGGCGCGGCCTTCTACTATCAATAACGAGCCGTCTTCGACCGCTTTCAGATAATTCAGTTTCAGATCGATATTCACCATGCCCGTTTCTTCAGGAATTCTCATGAAGGCGGCCCAGAACGTTCCCGCATCGATAAGCGTGGCCAGCACTCCTCCGTGAACATTGCCGAAAGGTTGGAGATGGCATCGGTCAGTTTTCAATTCCAACACGGCTCTATCAAGCGCAATCTCGGAAAGTCGTAAAGACATGTGATCGAAAAAAGGGCTTGCGTTTGCGACTTCAATTAATTCGCGGATATATTCAGGGTTTGGGTTCGGCAAAATCATTCTCCTTTTGAGGAATTTGCGTGATAATATCAAATAGATGGTATGAACGCTCTAGAATTTTCAGGCGTGCTCACGGACGATTCCGAGGGTAATCTGCCAAATACATAAACCACCCCAGCTACTGTTGCGTCCCAATTTTTCCGACTTTCTGGTCGTCGAAAAAGATAATGGTGATTCCGATATTGGAACCGAAATTGAGGTTTGGGTAGCAGTAACAGAGGATTTTGAGACTCAGAGATCGATAAAATTTGGAAAGAAAGACATAATATTAACGCTTCTCCCCTAAGGACCTAAGTGGTGAATTCTCGCTGAACTGAACCTCCCCCAAAACCCACTCATGCCTCTTAGATGCCCGAATTGGGGGAAAACATGAAAGATATATCTGTTTTGACTCACCTGTTCAATGAATTTAGTCTGTTTCATCCTCGTCCTCGCATTCATTTAGGCAGGTATCGTAAACACGTTCCGTATTGTTCATACATGCTTCCAGAGAGGATGGGCTCAGGATACCCTTCTGTATAGCGGTCAATAATGAACTGCACAATTGGATATTTGATTCGTATTGGTCCTCACAGTCCGATTTACAGCCAGCCCAGGCAGAGACGGTACTTTGAGAATAGGGAGAGAATGCAAGAACTATTATTACCATCAACACTAACTTTTTCACTGGCGGCATCGGGTCACGGCAATGGGCTGATTTTTCAGGTTAAGTATTAAAAAATACCGATTATTAATTAGTTTTAGCCCCTGTCCGGAGCTCCGGGCACCTTGTAAATTGCCCCTGTCTTCCGTAGTGCTTCTTTGCTCCATTCTCCGCCGACCTGATCCACCAGCCATTCGAGAAACGACCAGAGGTCCAGGTCTGCCTTCATGAAGTCTGCCGAGGATTCCGAACTCTTTCTCACGCTGATGCCTATGCCTTGACGGCCATGGGTGCTGTCCTTGAGCGGTGCGACCACATAGGCCATCCCCGAGGCGCCTCGAAATGCGAGGCATCCTCCCCGCCTGTCCATCTCTTTTCGAAGGAAAATGTCGAACTCAGGGTAGAAACGAGGGGTCTGTTCCACCAGCACCAGCTCTTCACGCTCTCCTGCCTTTTCAGCCTCTTCCAAACTGATCAGCTCGATATCCATCATTAGCTCCTTTTTCCAGTTCGTGCGCACAATTTCAAAATCTCATCGGCGATCTCCTCAGGAGCGTCTTCCTGGATAAAATGTGACCCGTCAGGGACCATCCGGGGGGGTGAACAATCAGGGATCAGTTTCTCAAACCGGAACGCGTTGGAGGGCGGAAACACGATATCCTTCTCACCCCATAGAAGCGCACATGGGAATGTCAGCCGACCCAATGTCTTTTCCATTTGCCGCATCCTTTCCCAATTCAGGTCTCCTTGTCTCCTCGGGATATTACGAGGGAAGGCCAACATGTTGATGCGGCTCTCAGGAGAAGAAAAGGGGAGCCGATAGCCTTCCATGACCGGTCCCCCTTTCAGCCGGTGTCGGTTCCTGAAGGTGGAGAGGTAGAGGCCCCGCTCTACCAGGACATTGTGTCGAAGAAAGAAGTTGGCCCCCGCAAAAGGCGTGTGAAGCATGCGCCACGGCAAAACTGAATCGTGAAAGTCCGAGGGATCGGGCCATGCCCAGGTATTCATAATGAGCATTCCCGCCACGTTTTCAGGATGGATCTGCGCATAACCGAACCCTATGGGGCCACCCCAATCCTGGACAACCAGTATGATGTTCTTTATTCCAAGTCGCTCGATGAACTCCGTGATAACCTTCGTATGATTTTCCAGAGTGTAGAACCTCTCGTTTGCCGGCTTGTCCGAAAGGCCCATCCCTACATAGTCCGGGGCCACAGCGCGGCACGATGGCCTAATGAGGGGAATGATCTCTCTGTAGAGAAAAGACCAGGTGGGATTTCCGTGAAGCAGGACCACCGCCGGCCTTCCTGACCCCTGGCCTTCATCCAGGTAGTGCACCCTGTAGCCCTGTACGTCCATCCACCGGCTCTCAAAAGGATAGATCTCCCTCACCGCATCAGGTATTTGAATCTCCTGCTGATAAACCTTCATATCGATGCCGCCCTCCTTTTTAACCGGAATAATGCACCAACTTCAGTGCCAAGCGTCCCTACCACATTTTCGGTCCGGTCTTTACCCGGAAAAACTTCACTTGCAGGCATGAAACCGGAATACAAACGTCCATGTCTCCCAATCGTTACTTCCACTTCGACTGGAACTCTGCTCAGACAACCTTTCCCCGCTTCGATCATGGTTTCTCGCAGGATCTCAGCGTCTTCAACGCTTGCCCCAATGCCACTTTGGCGGCTCACCTTTTAGCCGGCATACGGCGACAAGCAAAACGCTTAAAAACCCGACATAGGCCAGGAAATAATAAGGCTCTCGATGGGGATGGAAAAGTAATACGCCCAGGCAAAGGAGACCAAAGTACGCCATCAACACCACCCAGCCTTGCCAACTGGACGGAAGCCCCCAACCCCATCCATAGCGCTTTGCAGGAAACCAGTATTTCTGTTTATCCGGCATTAATGCGCTCCTTGAATGTCGAGAAGCGATGCGGTACAGAAGAGCACGATCAGAACATCCACGTCATTTTCATTCCGATGAACTCCCATTTCCCACCTTTGCGAACAAAAAAATACTTAACCCTGAGCCCCAAGAGAACATTGATAGAAACAGACTTCGACGATGGCGCTTTCGTTAAAAAGGTAGATGTGATGTACTGGGAACAAAAATTAAAAGGGCTACAGCTTATCTGCTGTAACCCCTTGATTTTCTTGGTGGGCCGCCAGGGTCTCGAACCCCGAACCTCCTGATTAAGAGTCAGCTGCTCTACCGTTGAGCTAGCGGCCCGGAAAAATTGACTTGATACGCCCGGCAGGATTCGAACCTGCGGCCTGCGGATTCGAAGTCCGACGCTCTATCCACCTGAGCTACGGGCGCAATCAAAGAACGACTATGATAGCAAAGCAGCCTGCCGGAGTCAATCCGGAAACGAAGAACAGTAGCGGGGACTTTGAGCTTCCCGCGTTTGCTCATATCGGGTGTTTCAATAACGTTGGAATTGACCGGGCAGGTTTCCTTGCTCAACTTATATGTAATAACAAGGACTTACACTATGATAACGAACTATGCCGGCCTTCGTTTTCTCCGAGGCAATCTTTGGGCCGGCGCGCAAGGAGAGTAGAGCGATGAGAACTATAGATCCTCAAAGACTCAAGGAAGTCAGCAATAAAGTAATTACCGGCACTGTCGATGCCGTGAAGAGCCATCCCGGCATCACGGCCATGATAGGCCTGGGAATTAGCTGGTTCATAGTCGACGGAATGCTGAAGCAGAAGACGTTGACCGGGCAGTTGCAGGAAGAAACGTTTCCTCAAATGAAGGAAAGTATTGAGGAGGCCGTGGGTGCGTCTGTTGATGGAATTTCCGGGAAGCAGCAAAAAGCTTTGGAAGGGGTATCCAACATTGTGGATGAAAATCCGCTTATGGTCGGGCTTCTTGGGGTTTCCGCCGGGCTGATCCTCGGCGTTCTTTCAAGCGGAATGCTAACGGGAAACGGTTTTCTGGATGAAACGCGACGCACTGTAAGGGAGAAAACCAGACAGATACTGAATGAGACCAAAGAGAGAGCAGGGTATGTCATCGACGCAGCTCGCAATGCCGCCAGAGAGGAAGCAGAGCGACAGGAATTGTTGCCCCACTGAAAAGCAATTAGCAATTAGGATTGAGGAATTAGGAATTTCAAGCACTTACCGATACGATGAACGGAGTGGTCCGTACCGCAGTTGAAAACCGTCCTCAAAAACCGATCTCCTTGACGGCAGCCTTATCGTGGTTAAATTTCATAAGGACCCCAAGAGGCCGGAAGTAGAAGCCCAGTAAACATGCTCGGCAGAAAGAATCAACGGAAAGAAGAAAGCGCAAGACTTTCTTTGGGGAAGTTGAGAAAAGAAGCCGGGATGAACCAACGCGGCGAAGTTGGGATGATTGAACGACCACTTGGGGTTCAACTTTAAGAATTGCACCCTCGCGACCGCAAATACGCTCTCCGATGAAAAAATCTCTCCCGATTTTATGATGGTTGAGTTCTCTTGATTCCTGATCTCAACCCGCGCCTCGTGGTGAATTTTTTAACCACCATCTAAAATTTCTGCCGAAAAAGGCGCCCATTTCGAGTCGAATTGCAGAATTGTCAAAGAGCGAGATTGCGGGCGATGCGAGCATGTGGTAAATACGAAATCGTCTAAAATACTATCTTTTTTCAAACTTGAGCCGGCGACGACCGGCGGGAGCAAGGAGATGGAGCGACCGTGAGAATAGCCGCAGTAGTGAATCCCGTTTCCGGATGGGGAACTGCCCGTCAGAAGTGGCCGGAATTTCTGCATAAGCTGGGTAAAGCAGCGGCTAAAGTGGAGACTTTCTGGAGCGAGTATGCCGGTCATTCGGAGGTGATTGCCGCTACAGCCAGGCGCTCGGGCTTCGATCGAATCATTGCCGTGGGTGGAGACGGGACCCTTTTCGAGGTTTTGAACGGGCTGTGGTGGGAAGGCAAGGGGGAGATGCCCAGCGTAGGCATGGTCCCCATAGGCACCGGATGCGACTACATTCGTAACTTCGAAGTCGGCCGGAGCATGCTGGCAAGATTCAGGGCCGCCGTTAGCCCGACCACAATTGAGGTCAGCCTTGGGCATTGCCGCATCAGAAACTCCGAGGTTGTGCGTGAACGGGTTTTTGCAATGGTGCTGGGACTGGGTTTTGATGCCGAGGTCGTTCGCCTTTTTCGAACCGGAAAATTCGGAAAGGGAGGTTGGCAGGCATACGCCCTGAGCGCCATAGGCGCATTCCGCAGCCTGAAAGCGCATGCCGTGAGCGGAAACATAGATGGTTCATATTTTCATTCGAAAGTTCATTCCGTTGGTACCGCGATCGGGTGCTGTTTCGGTAAAAGCATGAGAATCGCCCCCCCGGCGTCTCCGGCTCGAGATGATTTCGAGGTGGTTTGGGTGGAGGCGGTAGGATTTGCGCCGTTGCTCTTCACGATCCTCCTCTCATATTTCGGGGCGCACTACAGGCTATCCTGGGTCAAAAGCGCGCGGGCAAGCAAGCTTTCTTTTGACGTGTCTCCACCTGCATCGATGGAAGCCGAGGGCGAGTTGATCGGAAAAACCCCGGTCGAAATCGAAATAATGCCAAAGGCATTCTCGTTCGCGGCCGAAGCGGTGAAGCGGCAGTGCGGTACGGACAAAGAATGCTTATGACCCCGGTCGATGTTCCTTCTCCCCGGGAACACGCAGCCGAAGAAATAATCCGGTTTGATCTGCATAGAGTTTTGGTACTCTGTTCAAGACCTGAAGCATTCTGATTTTGTGTTCCCTCAATATATCTGGTTTTGTATTCCCTCATGGTGAACTCACCTCGGCGCCTCCAGGTAATTTTTCGCAGTCAATCGAAAGGACCTGTGGGGCCGCTTTTGCCGGACGAACGAAAATTCTCACGGCGGCGCAAGTTTCTCCAATTTGAATTGTTTAACAGGTAAAGCGCGGCAGTATTGGTTGGAAGAGCAGGAGATCCAAGTCAAAGCCGGGAAAGGAGTTGAATTGGCTATAGTGGTGAAAGACATTGGCGAAAAGAAGCCCGATTTTTATGTGATGCTTATAGTAGCCTCTTTAGCAATGTGGAACATGGGTGCGGCCTTCCTTGCGGGGATAATTTCAGATAATTCGTTGAGAAGAGGGTGGATTAAAATCTAGATGGACGATCCGGTGGGCCGTGATAGCTCTTTTTCGAAAGCCGAAAGCGACTACGAGCTGATCAAGGCTATTGGGGCCGGCGATATTGTTGCGTTTGAAATGCTGATCGACAGGTACCGGGGCCCTGTGTTGAATTTTATCTTTAAATACACCGGGGACCGATTCGGGGCCGAGGACATCGCACAGGAAGTCTTTCTGAGGATCTATCGGAGGGCCTCAAAGTTCGAACCAAGGGGAAAAGTATCGACATGGATTTTCAAAATTGCCTACAACCTGTCTGTGAACGAACTCTCGCGAAGGAGCCGGTTTGCGCCGATGACCTGCATCGACGACTATGGGGCCGTGCCGTCGGAGTCAAATGATGCCCGTTTGAAGGAGCTTGCGCAGGAAATGATGGAGGCAATCGTCCATCTTCCCGAAAAACAGCGGGCCGCGCTGCTTTTGAGAGTGAATGAGGATCTCTCCTATGCTGAAATCGGTAACGTTCTTTCAACTTCGATTGCCAGCGTGGAGTCGCTGCTTTTCCGCGCGCGCGAGAATCTCAGAAAGGTACTGATCGGCGGTACAAAGGATTGAAAAGTGGAGAACGATAAATTTAGAAGTAAATTATCAGCGTACAAAGATGGGGAGCTGGATGGAAAACTCAGGGAAGCGGTCTCTGTGCACCTGCAAAATTGTGCAGCATGCAGGAAAGAACTGGCTGAATTCGAACAGGTCGATTCTTTGATACGGGAGATCCCGAAGCTTGAGGCGGCAGAGGCCTTCACCTTGCAGACCATTGCCGGGATTTCAGGAACGGAAAAAGCTTATCTCGACTCGGAGCCCAAGAGCGTTCCGGCCAGAGTGCTTCAGCTTGTCGGTTTGATTTTTGAGATGCTCCCGGATCGCGAAAACAAAGGAGGCACCCTTGACGAATTCAGTGATTTTCCGCCCCTTTCCATCAGTAATGCCTACTTCCAGGTTTTAGGCGAACAGGGATAAGGACATTTCATATGGCCGCGGAACTTTTTGTGCTTGGCTTTGTGACCGCTCTGGCAGTTGTCGTGGCTGCTTTTGCGGGTTGCTATTACTATTTGAAGCGCACCAGGTGGAAGCACTCGGACATCAAAGGGTATCTCGATTTGATTCCCGATCTAACATCGGAACAAAGGCAAAACGTTAAAGAAATAAGGGAAACCTTTTTGCCCAAGGTTGAAGAAATCCGTCAGGACCTGTGCAAGAAGAGAATGACACTGGCAAGGGCGCTTTTCTCCGAATCGGCCGGCAGGTCCGTTGTGCACTCGGCTGCCGAAGATATCCTAAAATGCCAGTCGGAACTCGAACATGCGGTTATCGAGCATATCCTCGAGGAAAAAGAAATACTCAACGAAAAGCAGCGATTGGAATTTTTCAATATTATTCTGCAACAGTTCGCACATGGCGGATTAGGTATACATGACGTGAAAGCGCGGAAAAAATTCTAGTGGATTGTCTGTTCGAAAAGTTCTCACGCGAAGCGCGAAGAAAATGACCCTTTCCATGGTTTCAGGATGTCCCAATGGGGCGTGAAAAGCTGTTTCGAATAGTTCTTTCTCCCCTAGGTGCAGGCTTCCAGCCGAGAACTCTACGGGCTCTGATCCATAATTCCTAATTCCTCATTCCTAATTGCTTTCCAAAGTCTTGCTTCATCTATGCGTAGTTGGTATTTTAATACGCTGCCGCAGTTCACAGGCAAAGGCGGCAAGAGGATAGCCCTGTTTCGATGTAGTCGGCTGATTATGTTTAATCCTAACCTCGATTGGAGTTGAAGGGCATGAAGTTCGAAGGTACGGAGCGCTATTATCTTGGTCCTGAACTGGGTGAGATCGTAAACATCTCCATCGCGATGGGAAAACCTCTTCTTCTGATGGGTGAAGCTGGAACGGGAAAGACCCAGCTTGCATTTGAAATTGCGCGCTCATTTGGGATCAACATGGAAGAGGCCCGGTGCAAGTCCACTTTCAAAGGGGAAGAACTGTGCTACGTCTATGACACCGTGCTGAGGCTCAATGATTCACGGTTCGGAAGCGGAGAATCGGGTCGCAACGTTAACGACATCTGGGACTACCTTCGGTTTGGGCCGATAGGCAGAGCATTTTTAGCTGACGATAGAAGGGTGCTGCTGCTCGATGAGATCGATAAGACCGATTCGGATGCACAGGACAACCTCCTGGACGTCCTTGAAGATGGGTCGTTTATTATCCGGGAAATCAACCATAAAGTGGCAGCGAAGATTAAGCCCGTTATAATTATTACCAGCAACGCCAAACGAGAGCTGTCCGATCCCTTTCTGCGCCGATGTTTCTGCCATTATATCCCCTTTCCCGGCCCGGAAGAGATTTCGATTATCGTGCGGCTGCACTTTCCCGATATCCCGGCAAAGCTGCTCGAAGCATGTCTTAATGAATTTTACCAATTACGGGAACAGGGGTTCGAAAAGCCGCCCGCCACCGCGGAATTGCTCGACTGGATCGGGGCTCTGCGATCGAGCGGAGCCGGCGGACCTGGAGTCGGGAAGAGTGTACGGCATATCGGAACGCTTCTCAAACGCTCCCAGGATTTGCTAAAATTTAAAGGGGTCAGCCAAAAAAGTAATTACTGATTCGAAACCTTTCGGTGGGCTGCCGTCAGGCTCTCCTTGCGTCTGGCGCACCTTCGAGCATGGTCGGCTGCCTCAATCAGGATGATGGGAAACGCTGATGCTTTCATTTATCCAACAGTTGCGCGAGGCTGAAATCCCGATAAGCGTCAGGTATATTCTGGAGTTCTACCGCGGGCTCAGGGAAGGTCTTGCGCCGGACCTGGACAGGCTTTTTCTGCTGGCGCGTCTTGTCTTTGTCAAGAAAGTCGAGCATTACGACGCCTTTGAGCGGGTTTTCGCCGGTTTCTTTTTCGGAAAAGGCCCGTGGCAAATGCCCGACTGGGAAGAGGTATTTGCGGGCAAGCCTTTCCAGGAGTGGCTGCGTGAGCAGCTTGAAAATGGGACTATTTCTATTGAGGAACTGCGAACGTTCGAGGCCGAAGAACTTCTCAAAAGATTCTGGGAAACGCTTTTAAAACAGACCGAGGCCCATCATGGCGGGGATAAATGGATCGGGTCCGGTGGAAGGTCGCCGTTCGGGCATTCCGGTCAGGCAGGCGGGGGAATTCGCGTCTATGGGAAGGGTCTTCACGGTACGGCCCAGAAAGTGATCGACAGAAGGAACTATGTCAATTACACCGAAAAATCTCCCCTGGCCATGGACAACTTGAAGCAGATTCTTGCTTCGCTCAAGAACCTGAAACGTGCCGGACCGGAAACGGAGCTGGATATCGATGAGACCATAGCCCGCACCGCAAAAAACGGGGGTGAAATCGAGCTGGTGTTTGCCAGGGAATTGCGCGACCGGTTGAAGCTGATAGTTTTGCTGGATAACGGCGGCTATTCGATGATGCCCTACTTCGATCTTGTGAAATTGATATTCGGCAAAATCCGAGACCACTTTAAGGACCTCAAGTACTACTATTTTCATAATTGCCTGTACGGCGCCGTTTACAGCAATCTTGCCCGAACGCGTGCTATTCCGTGGGAAGCGTTTGTCTCTCAGGGTACTGAGGCGCACCTTATAATAATCGGCGATGCCAACATGGCCCCGTATGAATTAATGGCCTCCAACGGCTCGATCTACATTCAGCCAGGTGATCGAAGACCCGGCCTGGAATGGTTAAAAGAAGTGCGGGCAGCCTTTCCGGCAAGTATCTGGCTGAATCCCATTCAAAAAGAGTACTGGTCGCATGAAAGCGCCACCATCAGCCGGATTGCCCGTGTTTTTCCCATGGAAGACCTGACCCTGGCCGGCATCAAGAACGCGGTTCAGATATTGGGCCGATCGAGGAACTGAAATCTTGAATGGAAAAGGAATTGGAAGAAAAGACGCCGCCCTCGACAGGCCCTCACAGTTTTGAACTGGATCGATGGATAAGCTGTTCCCCGTTCGAGCGGCTCTTGAATATAACTATCGTTGAAGCACGTGACGGAAAGGCGGTCCTGACAATGCCGTTCCTGATCGAATATGCCCAGGGCGCGGGATTGATGCACGGCGGGGCGCTGGTGAGTCTTGCCGACACCGCCGTTGCCATGGCCGTCAAAAGCGTAGTCGAGCCTCCGTCGCATTTCGCTACGACCAGCCTCGAATCCCGATTCCTTCTGCCGGTGACGAAAGGCTTTATGACGGCGAAAGCTGAGATAGTGAGCCGCGAGGGAAGGCGGCTAAAAGGCAAAGCCAGCGTTTACGACGAAGATGGGCGAACTGTCATGGAGTTTAGCTCCACGTTCAAGATTTCCAAAGATGTCCGCCTGTAGAACAACGATCATCAGGTGGCTCCTCAACCGGCTTCTAAAGGTTGGGGCCAAGGTGATGTACTACTTTGGGAAAAAGGGCGCCTTCGATTGCATTCTTAACTCCTGATTCCTATTCCTAATTTGCGAATTGCTCTTATTCCTGACCCCACTTGAGCTTTGATCTCAGAATTTCGAAATGATTGACTCCGGGGGCCTTTATGATGCGGAGCGGAGTGGCCGCTGCCGTAGCGATCACCTGGTCGAAGTCCCGGATCAGGCACCCTATTTGTCCGTCACAGGTCAGTGTTACGTCTGCCGCAGGCTCGGCGATTTCGACCATGACCGTGACGCTGCCCGGGAAGACGATAGGCCGATTGGTAAGCGTGAAGGGGCAGATCGGAGTCAATATAATGGCCTGAGCCGGCGGGAAAATAATGGGCCCCCCCGCAGAGATATTGTAAGCAGTCGATCCCGTGGGGGTACAGATAATGAGGCCGTCACCACGGTAATGGGTCAGAAAATGCCCGTCGATACTCGCGTGCAGGTCGATTATTCTGGCGAGCGCTCCTTTGTTTATAACCGCGTCGTTTAGAACGCGGTGGCTGAAAATTTCTTTGCCCTCGCGTCTTACGGATACCCTCAGGACCATTCGTTCTTCGATCTCGAAGTTCCCCGAAAGGATCTTTTCCAATTCAGTAAAACATGAGTCGGCGCTTATTTCGGTTAGAAAACCGAGTCCTCCCAGATTGATGCCGATTACCGGAATGGACCTTCTTTCTATGAAACGTGCTACGCTTAAAAAAGTCCCGTCGCCGCCGATCACCACAACAGTTTCAACCGTCGGCGGTATTTCGATTTTTTCATAAACGCAGCTTACACCCGAGTTGTCGATATTTTCTCGCAGAAAGACTTCCACGTTGTGCTTCTCGAACCATTCCTTGACTTTATGCGCAAGCCGGGCGGCTTCAGGACGCACACGTTTATAAATTATTGCGACATGGCGCATCGAAACCCTCCAAAACCCTAATGCCGTCTCGTGGATAGACCGATAGAAGGAAATGATTTGTCAAATTCGTCCGGTTGCTCTAACTTGCGTCCACCAAGCCGGTAATTTGCCTATAGGTCCTATTTAAGGGCCAGTCAAGTTATTTGCTGCACGGTTTGGACGGAGGCAGGTTTGATGACCGACAACTGTTTTCATGTCGCAGAGGTGACCGAATGAATTCTGAGCAGCGGCCTGGCATCCCTTCGCAGACGATCCTGGTAGTTGATGATGAGCCTCAGGCCTGCGAAATCATCAGCGATGCCATGATCTCTCAAGGGCACAAGGTGGACACCGCCCATGACGGCGTGGATGCCGTCGAAAAGCTTCAGAGGTGCGAATATTCCATCGTGGTAACAGATATGGATATGCCTCGAATGGATGGAATGCAACTCATCGAATACATAGTCGAGAATTATGCCGAAATCGACATAATAGCCATTACCGGGCACATAATGAGATACACATACACGGAAGTGGTCGAAGCAGGGGCTTCCGATTTCATAACGAAACCTTTTTCGCTCAACGAGCTGGAGGCTAAGCTCAACAGGCTGATCCGGGAGAGAATTCTCAGGGAGCAGCTTTCCAAACTGGCCGTCAGGGACCCCCTGACCGCTCTAAAGAACCGGCGTTCCTTTGAAGAAAACGCCAGAAAAGAAGCTATCCGCTCAATTCGCTACCAGCATACGCTTTTTCTCTTCTTCATGGATGTGGACAGCTTTAAAAAATACAACGACCTTCACGGCCACCAGGCCGGCGACGCCCTTCTGGTCGAAACGGCGAATCTTTTGACCGTTTCAATTCGTGAAAACGTTGACAGCGCATACCGCTACGGAGGCGATGAGTTCGTAATGCTGCTGCCGCATCTGCCGGCCGCCCAGGCAGTGAGTGTTGCCGAGCGTATTTGCGGCAAGTTCGACCAGTTGAAATTCGATCCATCGAGTCTATCCATCGGGATCGCCAGGTTTGTTGAAAAGTCCGGGTCAATCGACCAGGACATTCAGGACATGATCCAGCGGGCCGACTCAGCCCTTTATTGCGCCAAAAAAAGCATCGCCAAACCACGGGTCTTTGTGGATGAGGGTTCGCGCTAGGCCCAAAAATTAATTTAACCAGGGTTAATGGTTAAAATTAATTCTTGACACCCCATATAGGGTACTTTATATAGGGCTGGACCGCGAGACAAAAGGGGTTTCGTGGTAACCAGCCAGAATTGCTGGACTAGTTAGCGCCACCGTAAAATTTGTTCTGATTGAATTAATTGCAGATAGAGACGGTGGCATATTTAGCGTTAAACCCATTTGCGAGACCACTTTATGATGTGGCATTAAGTCCGCCCTCAATTCTGCAGAGTAAGAGCCCATCATCAGATGGCTGAAAACGTGAATGCCCCAGTAGCGTTTTTAGAAGTGCTCACGGTAGCATCTCCGGCAGCGGGCGGCAAATAGCATTCTAATATTTGTACAGGGGACTCTGAGTTCTCACAACGGGAGGTGACTGCCATGGGCAAACCTGAATTCGGTTTTGGGGTCCATTTGATCTTGGATGGTTACGGTTGTGACCGCGCGGCGCTGCAAGACATCAATCTGATCTATAATTTCCTGGAAAAATATCCCTCTCAAATGGATATGACCAAAATCATGCCGCCGTATGTCTTCCGGTATTCGGGAGCTGTTCCGGAAGATTGGGGTGTGTCCGGTTTTGTGCTGATTGCCGAAAGTCATATCAGCATTCATACATTTCCGGATAAACAGTATCTGAGCATTGACATGTTCTCCTGCAAGCCTTTTGATACTGATTTGGCGGTCGCAACGATAAAGAGCTATTTTAAAATTCAGAAACATGACATCAAAGTTTTGGACAGAGGCCAGGAATTTCCGAACACAATCGGCGAATCAGCTCAGGTAGTGCGAATGGATCGGATGCTGAAACAGCGTTCGAGGTAAGAAGTATTCCGGCCAGCCGTATAAAAGGGAAGGGGGCCAGGGTAAAACCCGGCCCCCTTCCCTTTTAAGTCGAAATACCTTCGAGGTCTTATTGGTGGGCTCTCCCGAGCTAATCGCGATACAGCATCAGGAGGTCTTGATAAGCGTCAACTCTGCGGTCTCTAAGAAACGGCCAGTTTCGTCTAACCGTTTGAGTTCTTGTCATATCGATTTGCGCCGTGAGCACTTCTTCGGCGACATGAGCGGCCCTCGCGATGAATTCGCCCTGGGGTCCGGCAATGAAGCTGTTTCCCCAGAAAATGAGGCCGTCGGCGGAGCCTTCGGAAACAGGTTCGAAGCCGACCCGGTTTGCGCAGATGACCGGCAGCCCGTTGGCGATGGCATGGGACCTCTGGATAGTGGTCCATGCATCCAGCATGAGCGTTCGTTCGACATCCGGCTCACCGGAGCCCCACCCGATAGCCGTAGGATATAAAAGCAGTTCGGCGCCCGAAAGGGCCATAAGCCGCGCAGCCTCCGGATACCACTGGTCCCAGCAGATCAATACGCCCAGCTTGCCCACTGATGTTTCAACCGGTTGAAACCCGAGGTCACCCGGAGTGAAATAGTATTTTTCATAGTACCCGGGATCGTCCGGAATATGCATCTTACGGTACTTGCCCGCTATTGAGCCGTCCTTGTCGAAAACCACCGCCGTATTGTGATACAAACCTGCCGCGCGCCGCTCGAAGATGGATGCCACAATCACCACGCTCAACTCCCCGGCAAGAGAGCCCAGGGCTTCAGTGGAAGGGCCCGGGATCGCCTCGGCCAGGTCGAAGTAATCGGGGTCCTCGGTCTGACAAAAATAAGGCCCAAGGTGCAACTCCTGCAGCAGTACCAGTTCAGCCCCTTTTGCGGCGGCTTGCCGAATGCCCGACGCGCTCTTTTCCATATTGGTGTTTTTGTCCGAAGTACAACTCTGTTGGACCACCCCTGCAGTCAGTTTTTTCATACCAGGACCCCTTTGGGTATCTGCATCGTGATGCAATGGAGCGACCCGTTGCCAGTCAGAAGCGGAAGGCAGTTAACACCTGTCACGAGGCGCTGTGGGAAAGCCCGTCCGATCATCTCAATCGCCGTCCTGTCCTTTGCGGTCCCATACATTGGCGCCAATACCGCCCTATTGGTAACGAGGAAATTGGCATAGGTCGCCGGAAGCCTTCTGCCCTCCTCATCATGGACGGCATCCGGCCATGGAAGGGCAAGAAGCCGATATGGGCGGCCGTCGAGGGTCCTGAAGCATCTGAGCTCCCCGGCCATTGCTTCCATCGACTCGAAGTGTTCGTCTCGAGGGTCGTCACATGCCGTGTAGACGATAGTGTCATTCGGGCAGAATCGCGCCAGGGTATCCACATGGGCGTCGGTATCATCGCCTTCCAGATGACCGTTATTTATCCACAGGACCCGCCTGACGCCGAGGATTTGAGACAGAAAGTCCTCTATGCCGCTTCGGGACAGGTGAGGATTTCGGTTGGGACTGAGCAGGCAGGAGGAGGTTGTAAGAATGGTTCCCTGCCCGTCGCTCTCGATACTTCCGCCTTCCAGGATGAATCCTGCCGTCTCGATGCGGGCATTGCCGAAGACGCCGAGGCCGGCAAGCTTTCGATTTATCTGATTGTCGAGGTTCGAAGGGAACTTGAGACCCCACCCGTTAAAGCCGAAATCCAGCAGCACCGGCTTACCGCCATCAAAAACCGTGATAGGACCAAAGTCCCTCGCCCATGTATCGTTGGTGTCGATCTCACAAAAGCGGGTTCGGTCGAGAAATAAACCGGCATCGGCCATGGATTGCCGGGCTTCTTCGATGTCAGGCCCCACCATCAGGAGACGCTCGAAACGGATAACTTCACGGGCGATGTCGATCGTGGCCTGCCGGACGGCATGGAGATTTATCCATTCGGTGCCTTCGTGGGGCCATGCCATGAGCACGCCGTCCTGCTCTTCCCACTCTGCTGGAAACCTGCGCGTAATCTCGGTCATAGAAATGCCTGTGCGGAATATATTTTGAAATCGCAATAAAATCATAATCGTGGTTCATTATCAAGACAGCGTTGATTCCTATTCCAAATTTTCATGGACAAGGAATGGCCTACTTGTTAGACTAACGATCTAAAGGCAGTATTGGGCGGGAAGCATTATTTATTTGCTTCTCAAAGACTTACCTGAAAGAGAGTGACTCAAAATTGGAAGAACGGTCAGCCAAAGGAATCCAGAATTGGCTCCGAATGTGCTTCCGTCGGCTTGCTGGTGTTGAAAACGCCGACGACGTCGAAAAAGAAATACAGCAGATAATTGACGAAGGCGAACAGCGGGGGCTGATCTCCGAGGACGAAGGGGAGATGATCCAGGGGATCTTCTCCTTTCGCGACACGATAGCCCGAGAGATCATGGTCCCGCGAACCGATACGGTTTATGCCGAGGCTGAGACCAAACTCACCGAAATGATTCGGATCATAATAGACAGCGGACATTCGAGGATTCCGATTTACCAGGACAGTATCGACAACATCGTGGGAACTCTGCACGCCAAAGACCTGCTTGGATTCTGGGGCGCCGACAATATGGAGATCCGCGATACCATGCGCCCTCCATACTTCATTCCCGAGACCAAAAAAATCAGCGAAGTCCTCAAGGATTTAAGAGACAACAAGTCTCATATGGCCATTGTCATCGACGAATATGGCGGGACTGCCGGCATTCTCACGCTGGAGGACATAATCGAGGAGATTATCGGCGAGGTAATGGATGAATACGATTCCGAACAGGAACTCATTGTGGAGCACGATGACGGCTCCTATAGCGTGAGCGCGCGCCTCGAGGCCGAAAAACTGGAGGATTTTCTTGGGGTCGATTTGCCTGAAGGTGATTTCGAATCCGTTGGCGGCTTCATTATAAGTCTTATCGGAAAAGTACCGGAGGTGAACGAAAAAGTTCTCTACGATGGACTGGAGATCGTGATCGAAGCCGCAACGACCAGGAAGATCGACAGGGTGCGAATTCGTAAATTTAGCCAGGAATCCCTGGAAGAGCATTCCGCTGAAGAGTCCGGCCAAAATCACTGACAAGACTGACGCATAGATAGTACCCATCCGGAACCTCCGGATGAGGTGCTTTCAATTTCCAATACGGAGGCCCGTAGAACGGGCGCCCCACTTCGCAGGTGCCTGCGGCGGCCAATGGCCGGCGGTCCCACCGCTTGTTTCGTGACCCTACGCGTCGGTTTTTTTTCTTGTGGGACTTTATTCCATGATTGCGATATTTTTAGCGATTCTAAGCGGATTATTGCTTTCGGCCGGATTTCCCAAGCCGGCGATGTTCTACCTTTCATGGGCGGCGCTGGTGCCGCTGCTTTACGCGGTCGAGAACAGGAACGGAAAGCAGGCGCTGGCCCTGGGCTTTGTCTGCGGGTTGGTTCATTCGGTAACCTGCCTCTTCTGGGTCCATCACGCCATTTATCATTTCGGCGGTTTTTCGTTGGCTGTTTCCATACTGGTTCTTCTGCTTCTTTGCTGCATGATGGCCCTGTATCCGGCGGTATTTGCCCTGCTTGCGCAGAAATGTCGTAACATGCCCGTTGTCTATGTCTTTGGGCTGCCATTTGCGTGGGTTGCGCTGGAGTGGGTCCGGGCGCACGCAATCACAGGATTTCCGTGGGCAAATCTGGGATATACGCAGACGCCTCTAAACCGGCTGATCCAGGTGGCCGACATTACCGGAGTCTATGGTCTGAGCTGGCTGGTTGTGTTCGGCAATACCGTCATCTACGGGTTTATAAGGAATTTTTGCCGCAGGTCGGGGGCCGCCGTTCTGGCGGCGTGCATAATTTGCGCTCTGCTTTACGGATACTGGCGTTGCAACCGCATCGATGAGCTGCAAAACAGGAACGTGGCGCTCAACGTCGGGCTTATTCAGGGAAATATCGCACAGGATCAAAAATGGGACCGTGGATTCACGGATGAAACGATCGGCGTATACGGGCGACTCAGCCTGGAATGCTCCAAAGGGAAGCCTGGCCCCGATTTACTCGTTTGGCCCGAATCTGCGATGCCTTTTTTCTATGCGTTGGACGAAAATCTTAGTCCTGAGGTTGATAGTATTGCAAGGCAAGCCGGAAAGCCTTTACTTTTTGGGAGCATTGGCGCTATCCGGCAGGAGGGACGGGTACGGTTGCTGAACAGGGCTTTTCTGCTGGACGGTGGCGCCGTGCTGATAGGGGCCTATGCAAAGCAGCATCTGGTCCCGTTCGGCGAGTACGTTCCCTGGTCCAATATATTGTTTTTTGTCCGTCATATAGCGGCAGGTTCAGTTGATTTTATGCCGGGAACTAATCCCGGGCCGATTCTTTTTCAAGGGCCGCCTCTGGGAGTCCTGATATGCTACGAGGCGATTTTCCCGCAGATTGCGCGGGAGACCGTTAAAAGAGGTGCCCAGGTATTGGTGAATATAACCAATGACGCCTGGTACGGCGACACCGGGGGGCCGTATCAGCACGTGGAAATCGCACGCTGGCGCGCTATCGAGTTCCATGTGCCGCTCGTCAGGGCCGCAAACACCGGGATCAGCACAGCGTTCGATGCCACGGGCCGGGAGTGCGGACGGCTGGCCTTGAACACTCGAGGTTTTTTGACATGCAGCGTTCACCCGATGTCTTATCTTTCTTTTTATGCTAAATATGGAGATCTGTTTGCCTGGCTTTGCTTTTTCGCGACAGCCGGCGCAATCATATTCAAGGTATTTCATTCCTTAGTTTTCAGGAGGACGTCCAGATGAACATTGATATTTCGGAGCTGAGAAACTCTCTCAAGGACCTGTCTCAAAGATTCCAAACGCTGGGAGGATATCTTTGACATAGCGGGAAAAGAGGCTCGTTCGGCAGAGCTCGAAAAGCTGATGGCCAAACAGGACTTTTGGGAAAACCCGGAGTCCAACCGCGATGTTTTGAAAGAACGCTCCGATCTCAATGGGATTATCCAAACCTGGCGCGATCTTGCAGGTGAGATGGAAGACAACGAATTGCTCTTCGATATGGCGGTCGAAGAGGAGGACGAGGTTAACCTCAGGGAGGTCCAGCGCAAGCTCAAGGAACTGCAGAAAAAATTCAGGGAACTCGAACTGTTGCAGATGTTGAGCGATGAAAACGACGATAAGAACGCCATCGTAAGCATTAACGCAGGCGCGGGCGGGACCGAAGCGCAGGATTGGACGGAAATGCTGCTGAGGATGTACCTGCGCTGGTGTGAGAGGAAAAACTTCAAGGTCGAAATGATCGACCTTCAGGGAGGGGAAGAAGCGGGAATAAAAAGCGTCACTTTTACCGTTTCAGGTCCCTACGCGCATGGAATGTTGAAAGCCGAATCAGGCGTTCACAGGCTTGTGAGAATATCCCCCTTCGATGCCAGCGGCCGCAGGCACACATCTTTTGCAGCAGTGCTGGTCTTTCCCGAAATCGATGACAAAATAGAAATCGAAGTCAAACAGTCAGACCTGCGTGTCGATACGTACCGGGCCAGCGGGGCAGGGGGCCAGCACGTGAACAAGACCAGTTCAGCCGTGCGCCTGACGCACCTGCCCACCGGCATTGTGGTCCAGTGCCAGAACGAAAAGTCCCAGCACCGTAATCGCGAAATAGCCTTGAAAATCCTCAAGGCGAGACTCTACGAACGCGAAAGACGCGTGCAGCAGGCAAAAATGCAGGAAACCCACGACAATCTCGATGAGATTGCGTGGGGCAACCAGATCAGGTCCTACGTCATGCAGCCTTACAGGCTGGTCAAGGACCACCGGACCAACGTCGAAAAAGGAAACGTGGACAGCGTTCTCGACGGCGAGTTGGACGACTTCATAGAAGCCTATCTGCTGAATTCGATGACCGCAAGCGTGTCTTAGCTCGGCAGGGTGATGAAAAGGAAATGAAATTCCTGGTTTGATGCGGCGAATGATGAGCCTGCCGGCGGAGTAGCGTGCTTCCGCCGGCAGGCCCTTTTTTGTAACGGTAAGTCACGTCCCTCCGGGCCATGCGAAAAACCATGAAAAGTACGGTCCACCGGGTGGCTCGGACCCTCACTCCGTTGCGGGTCTGCGCTATACGCATTATGTGGTGTGATGCGTCTAGTCCGGCGCCCGATCGTTTGTGAGGGCGCATCCCGGCAGCCGGTCCCACCGGCTAGAGACTGTAGCCGGCCTCTCCATGAATTTCCTGATCGAGACCGGAAATTTCTTCGTCGACACCCACTCGCAGACCGATTGTCTTTTCCAAGACCAGGGCGATCACGAATGTCGATACCAGGCAGTAGGCCGCAACTGCAATGACCCCGATGGCCTGTATTCCCAACTGCTTTGGATTGCCGCCGGTCAGACCCGTTGCGCCTGCTGAGGCGAAAAGGCCGGTTGCAAGCGTGCCCCAGGCGCCGCCGACGCCGTGAACGCCCACCACGTCCAGCGAGTCATCGTACTGAAGGCTCAATTTCATTCTGACCCCGTAAAAGCAAAGCGCGCCCGAAACAAGTCCTATGACCATTGCCCATCCCGGGGTCACAAACCCTGAAGCCGGAGTTACCGCGCCGAGGCCGGCGACGACTCCGGAAGCAAATCCAAGCGCGCTGGGTTTCTTTATGATCGCCCATTCCATCGCCATCCAGGAGCAGGCCCCGGCGGCAGCGGCGGTCATCGTAGCCGTAAAAGCCAGCGCGGCCGTTGAGTTTGCAGCAAGGGCGCTGCCGGCGTTGAAGCCGAACCAGCCGAACCAAAGAAGCCCAACTCCGAGCAGTGTCATCGTCAGATTGTGCGGGACGAACATTTCGCTGGGAAATCCGGTGCGCTTTCCGATCACGATGGCGATTGCAAGCGCCGAGATCCCTGCCGAGAGATGCACGACCAGTCCGCCGGCGAAATCGAGCCCGCCGATCGCCTGGAACCAGCCCCCTCCCCATACCCAGTGGGCGAGGGGACAATAGACGAAAAGGGACCAGAGTATGAGGAAAGCAACGTAGGCCTTGAAGTTCATTCGCTCCGCTATTGCGCCGCTGATCAAAGCGGGGGTGATTATGGCGAACATGCCCTGAAACATGACAAAAGCGTATGTCGGGATTGTGCCCTTTAGCGAATCGATTGTTGTCCCCATCAGCATGAACTGGCTCAGGTCCCCGACAAACCAGTTGCCGTCCGTAAACGAAAGCGAGTATCCTACAATGATCCACAGCAGTCCCAGAATTCCGAGGGAGACGAATGAGTGCATCAGAGAGTTGAGTACGTTTTTCTGCTGCACCATTCCGCCGTAAAAAAGGGCGAGTCCGGGCAGCATCACCATGACAAGGGCTGCCGATACCAGCACCCAGGCGGTGTCCGCCGGATTCATTACGGCTTCCTGCGCCGCCAGCGCCGACTTCGGGCATATCCACAGCATCAGGGGTGTTGCTGCCATCAACATTGTCATCAAAATTGCATTCTTCGGGAATCTGAAAATCATGGCATGTTTACCTCTCTTGTTTGATTGCTTAGCTTAAGATTACAGGGATTTTGGCCTACACGGAGCAAGCTGCGTACCGTATAATTCCGACAAATCAAGTAGCCGATGTAAAAGGCAATTTTGAACCTCATCGTTGTAGGTGGCAGAAAAAAAATAACAAATATGTATTTATTGGCCAATTGAGAGCGTATAGCGTGACAATATTGTGCCATTATTGCCATGTATCTTCCACTGCGTGTATTGTTTATTGATCATTATTGTTATAGACCGCCCGGAACACAAGACAAAAGTGGCGCATCACGTCACCTTATGGTATGTTGTTTCGGCTGAAAGTTACAAAGTTGAACCTGTTAGAAAGTGCGGAAGATGATTCCGGCACAATTGTGTACCGATCGATAAATGAGGTAGAGGAGGCAGAATGACTAAAATTGAAGCGATCATAAAACCTTTCCGGCTTACAGAGGTGCAGGAAGCGCTGACCGCTCTTGGAATCCAGGGGATGACGGTTAGTGAAGTGAAGGGGTTCGGGAGGCAGAAGGGGCATGTGGAACTGTATAGGGGAGCGGAATACACCGTCAATTTCGTACCCAAGATCTGCATTATGACCGTTATCGCCGACGAATTGGCTCAAAAAGCCGTGGAAGCGATACAGAAAGCTGCTTACACCGGTAAAATAGGAGACGGAAAGATATTTATATCAAAAGTCGACGAAGCGGTACGGATTCGCACCAAAGAAACGGGAAGCGAGGCGCTTTGAGCGACAGTGACGACCAGAGCTTTTATTATTTTAGCTTCTCTGTCGATTCTTTTCTGCCCCGGCGCATCCGCGGTCGAACTCCACAAAGATGTTGAAAGTAGTCAGGGCGATATCCACGGAGGGGTTTCGGGCGGCTCACTGTCTTTGCCAAAGGGTGTGCGGCTGTTGCGCGACATCCCGTATGGCGGCGACAGAAAACAACGCATGGACGTATATCTTCCGCCTCATCCCGCTCAGGCGCCCGTGATTTTCATGGTGCATGGGGGTGCATGGCGATTTGGGGACAAGGCCTCGCGGGCGGTTGTGGAAAATAAAGTCGCCAGGTGGTCGCCGCTCGGATTTATCTTCATTTCAGTCAACAACAGGCTGCTCCCGAAGGCCGGCCCGCTGGAACAGGTCGAAGACGTGGCCCGGGCGCTGGCAGCCGCTCAAGCCAAAGCGGCGTCATGGGGAGGGGACCCGTCCCGGTTCATCCTGATGGGACATTCCGCCGGTGCGCATTTGGTTGACCTCCTGGCTTCCGCGCCTTCGAAAGCCTCGCAGTTCGGTGTCCAACCGTGGTTGGGCACTATTTCACTCGACAGCGCAGCAATGGATGTAGTGAAAATCATGGAAGGCCATCACTTTTGGTTCTACAACATGGCCTTCGGGCATGACGCAAAATACTGGCGAGCGGCATCACCTTACCATGAGCTTTCCGGCGATGCCGCACCCATGCTGCTGGTTTGTTCCACCAAACGAGCAGACAGTCCCTGCATACAGGCGCATGAATTTGCGGCAAAGGCTGCCTCGCTGGGTATTCGGGTCAAGCTTCTGGAAGAGCCCCTGTCCCATGGGCAAATCAACGGGAAACTCGGGACTCAGGGGACCTATACCGACGCCGTCGAAAGCTTCATGGGCTCCCTTAGCCCGGCGGTGATGAAGGCGCTGCCGAACCGCAAGACAGAAGCGTTCTTTTTCATCCCGTCTTCTCCCTCGAGATTTCGATAATATCCCATTACAATAAGAACAAGGATGACCTATTAGCAGAGTCGGGCGGGAGCAAACCAACCCCGTGACGATCTGTCCAAACGACAACGGAGGTCGGAATGGTGGAGATTCAAAGCGAAATTTGCAATGGTTGTGGGATTTGTGCCAATGTTTGCCCCAATGGTCTCTTTGTGGGCAAGGAAGGAGGGCTGTCCATCGAATTCATTGTCGCTAACCGGGACCTATGCAGCGAATGCGGGCACTGTGTCCTTCACTGCCCGCAAGGCGCTGTCAGGCATGATGCCATACCGGACGATAAAATCCTCAGGCGAAGCGATCGAATCATAAACCCCTCGGATATTGAACAATTGATGATGGAAAGGAGATCTACCCGATACTTCAAAACTGATGCCGTTCCCAAAGAAGAAATCGAAAGCCTGATCGAGGTCGCCACGAATGCCGGTACGGCCAGCAATATGCAGTCAGAATATTTCATCGTGATTCAGGATCGAAAGCTCTTGAACCGGCTGGAGGAAATGACCATAGACATTTTGTGGGATAAGGGACTCAAATATGCCACGGATCGCAGCATGGTCGGCCGCTTGCTCGCCAAGCGGTATCCGCCCGAGCGTTTTTCCAACCTTAAGCGTTATCATGATCTCATCGTTGAGCGTAGGAATGGAAAGCAAGTTGAAGGGATGGTTTTTCGAAAAGCCCCTTGCCTGATAGTTATGTGCGGATTCAAGACGGAACATCTTTCTCCAGTTAATTGTGCGCTGGCAATACGCAACATGGAACTGCTGGCGACAGCTAAAGGGCTGGGCGCGTGTTGGGCCGGTTTGCTCATCAATGCCGCCAGGATGGACTGCAAAAAAATCAATGCCGCCTTACAAATTGACGGCTCGCACAGGGTATTCGGAGCTTTGATGCTCGGATATCCCAGACACGTTCCCGATCGCATCGTGCGCAGAAAACCCAGAGAAGTGCGCTGGCTGTGAGAGCAGAGAGGAAATGTCTAAGACAGCTTGCATTCGTTGGCCTCGGGATGAGCCTTCAGGAAACTGGAAACCAGAAAATCATCAACCATATAGCCTTTGGTCCCAATCTCTCGATCCTTGAGCATTTCCTCGACCAGTTGTTTTCTATGTTCATCGTAAAAGCGGGCACGTTTCAAAGCGGTTTCCGTCTCGCATTTGACCTGGTTATTGGTGCTATATGTGAGTGGCTCGATTCTATCGGCCACTTCCATCTTTTCATCGATCCTGGAATTGTAGAAAGTCGTCAGACGATTATCCGCAGGTGCGGACTGGCTGGTATCCGCGGGTGAGGACTGGCCGTTGATCGCAGGTCCGGACTGCACCATCATAGCGGAAAATGCCCAGGCAAGTGCCCAAACGGTGATCACGAACGGAAAATAATATCTCAACCTCATGGTCCGCCTCCTCAATGCACTGTTGATATAGATAAAGTAATATCCGGTATTTGTTATCGCCAGTGGGTCCCTTTGGGCGGGTTGCGGACCGTGCGGGTTTGCGGCTGCGGCTCAACAGTGAATGAAGGGGCCGGGGAAAATCCTGGCGAGCTTTTTTCGGATACGAAGAACTTTGCCTGCCCCGCATTTCTACACAATTGTTCCGTGGCTGCTGGAATGAAGTGTTCAAAATTGTCTTCCGGTAACCGGAACCACAATTCCCGGCTGGACTTTTTTGCAATTCTCCAGGAAATTTTACAAAAATGTTTCAAAATTGTGCCTTAGATCAACTGCGATACAATTGTGTATAGTTTGAAAGCCTGAAATCACTCCCACATCCCCTCTCTGTAAGATTTTAATGTTTAAAAATCGAATAGTTGGCTCAATGTTCCATACGTAACGGAATTTGGCATGTACTTTGGACTATGGTCGAGAGTTTTACCTGTATAAACGGCAGACGGATGAGGCCGGCAATGATGGAGGAGCGGGAATAAATCTAAATCTAACAATGATGTGGAGGTGGGGAGATGACCAGAATAGAGGCAATAATCAAACCTTTTCGGCTTACCGAAGTGCAGGAAGCACTTACTGCGCTGGGCATCCAGGGCATGACGGTGAGCGAGGTGAAGGGTTTCGGGCGTCAGATGGGCCACGTGGAGCTTTACAGGGGAGCGGAGTACAAAGTCAATTTTGTCCCGAAAATCCTGATTTTGACAGTGGTCTCTGACGAACTGGTGGAAAAAGCCGTGGAAGCTATTCAAAAGGCTGCATATACCGGAAAAATAGGGGACGGGAAGATCTTTTTATCGACGGTTAACGATGTCGTGCGCATCAGGACCAAAGAAACAGGGCCGGAAGCTTTATAGTTTATGGTTTTCAGTTTGCAGTTTTCAGTTTGCAGTTTTGAGTTGGAGGAATCGAATCTTTGTCAATCTGGAGATAATGAAATGAAGAATCTGTTGGTAGCTGTAGTTATCGTCTTTATCGCATTACTTGCAAGCACTGCACTTGCCTATGAAAAGGGTACGCCGACGCAGTTGGCGCAGGCAACCCAGTCTGCCCCTGCCCCCGCTCCGGCGGAGGCGCCTGCCGCCAAAGTTGATTCCGGCGATACCGCCTGGCTTCTTACTTCTTCAGCCCTCGTTCTATTTATGACCCCGGGTCTTGCCCTGTTCTACGGAGGGATGGTCCGGCGCAAGAATGTCCTTGGAACAATTATGCACAGTTTTGTAGCAATGGGGATTATATCGATTCAATGGGTCCTTTTCGGCTACAGCCTGGCATTTGGACCGGACGTCGGTCATTTTATCGGCAATCTCGACTGGATAGGTCTAAATCATGTTGGGTTCGCTCCGAACCCCGATTACGGTCCGACAGTGCCTCACCAGGCGTATATGATATTCCAAATGATGTTTGCGATAATTACTCCAGCGCTGATTTCAGGGGCCATTGCCGAAAGGATCAAATTCAGCACTTACTGCGTATTCATGATCCTTTGGGCGTTCCTGGTATACGATCCTCTGGCCCACTGGGTGTGGGGGGCCGGGGGCTGGCTGCATGACATGGGGGCGCTCGATTTTGCCGGGGGCCTCGTCGTTCATATAAGCTCCGGTGTTTCCGCGTTTGCCTGCGCGCTAGTACTTGGAAGGAGAAAAGGGTACCAGGTTGAGATTATGGCCCCGCATAACCTGACTCTGACGATACTGGGGGCCTGTATTCTGTGGTTTGGGTGGTTCGGGTTCAACGCCGGGAGCGCAGTATCTTCAGGTGAGCTTGCGACCTCAGCCTTCGTGGTTACCCACATTGCAACGGCTGCTGCGGCCATGTCCTGGATGGTCACCGAATGGATCCACAGGGGCAAACCGACCGCCCTTGGCGCGGCATCAGGCGCGGTGGCCGGGCTTGTTGGCATTACGCCCGCATCCGGATATATCGGGCCGCTTCCGGCGCTGCTTCTCGGGATTATTGTCGGCGCGGTCTGCTACGGCGCGGTGAGCCTCAAGCCGAGGTTTGGATATGACGACTCGCTGGACGTGGTAGGTGTTCATGGCGTCGGCGGGACTATAGGCGCATTGTTTACCGGATTTTTCGCTTCAAAGCTGATCAATGCCGCAGGCAACGACGGGCTTTTCTTCGGAAATGCCGGGCAGGTTGGGATTCAGGCCCTGTCGGTGGTATGCGCCTGGGTTTATTCCTTTGCGGTCACCTTCATCATTTTGAAGATACTAGACGCAGTGATGGGCCTGAGAGTATCCGAAGAGGATGAATCTACAGGTCTTGATCTGAGTCAGCATGGGGAAGTGGGCTATACATTTGAAGCATAGCCTGGCAGAGTGTTGAAGAAGTCGAACAACTCCAGGGTGGGCACAGGTTTTGTTGTGCCCACCGATTGGCAGGGGAGCGCAGCGGACCCTCACTGCGTTCGGGTCTCCCGCTATCTGCGTCTCAGCGGGTGATGCGTATGGTCCGCGCCCGATCTTTTGTGAGGGCGGACCCTCACTGCGTTTCGGCTCTCCCGCTATCTGCGTCGCAGCGGGTGATGCGTATAGTCCGCGCCCGATCTTTTGTGAGGGCGGAGTGCTTCACTTTTGTCCACCCTGCACCGAATTAAAAATGTTGCAGCGTACTGGTATCTGAGGCAAACCTGGTATTAGAGGATCTGGATTTTCAGTACATCTTCGCGTGGCATCGCCTTTTCTATTTTAATTTTCACCTTGTCTCCCTGATTGAATTTAGCATTCTCGGAAATCGGGGCGTTGGCTTCGAGCAGGAAGTCCGGGAGCAGGAGGTGGGCGAAGCGGGCATTTTTGTCCAGCACCAGGGCGCTCAGGTTCTCTATGTCTTCCTGTTCCATGTACTTTAAAATCCAGTACCTGGTCCATTTGCGCTGGATGGTGAAGACCCTGGCCTGTGCTGCAGCAAGAGGCGAGGTGAGTTCGTCGAGTTGTTCTTTGGAATAAAGGGCGGCCTCTGTGGCCAGGGCATGCTTCAGTTGACGCTGCACTATCAGGTCCGAGTATCTCCGAATGGGGGAGGTTACGGTGGTATAATGAGGGATCGCTAGGCTGCAATGCGGTTTTGGCTCGGTGGTCAGTTCCGCCCGCGAAAAGAGCCGCCTCTGACGATAAACTTGAAACAGTTCGTGCTCGCTCTGAACGAACTCGGTTTCCTGTCTGCATTCCGCCTGACTTCGGTAAAGAGCGGGTATCCGGCGCTCCGCAAGATAGCCGGCCGCAACGGCATTAGCCTGGATCATCCATTCGGAAACCAGTATCTGGCTCGGGCTTTCTTTATCATAACGAGTAATCTGAATCATTCCGGAGCTGTTAACGTATACCTGGATTTCGGGAATAGGGAGAATGATTGCGCCTGAATCCAGCCGCTTGCGGCGAAGCTTCACAGCCAGCTCACAGAGTGCCTTCACTTCGCGGTCGTGGGCGATTCTTTCGTTGACATTCTTGTAGGTGAGTTGTCTTCGAACACGGACCACGCTTTCGCAAATCCTGGATTCCAAAATATTTGCCTCGGAATCGACCGTAATGAGAAAGCTGAGCGCCATGCGGTCCTCATCCGCCTTCAGGCTCAATATGTCCTCCGAGAGGGAAGGGGGCAACATCGACAGACGCTCTTCCGGCAGGTAGATTGAACTTGCCCTCGCCTCTGCTTCGCGATCCAGTGGGGTCCCCAGACCAATAAGTTCTGCAACGTCGGCTATGTGAATGCCGACCTCGAAAAGCCCCTCCCGAAGCTCAACGACGCTGAGCGCATCGTCATAATCGCGAGTCAGGGAGCTGTCGACGGTAAAGACATCCAGGTCCCTGAGGTCCTCTCGTTGACTTTTGGCTGCTGCCGCAAAATCGCCGGCGAAGCCCGCGAAGTCCTGTTTTATTATTTGTTCGGCCTGCTGTAGGGCATCAGGCGGGAATGCGGCGGAGATGTCGTGCTCATGAAGCAGGAGGTTTTCATCTTCACTCCATATGCCCAGCCGCACCAGGATTCGGAAAGCGGACTGGGGTGTTGAAGGAATGCCGGCCACTTTGAACAGTTCTTTGACAAAAGCGCTTTCCTTAGCCTCAAGCGAGAAGACGGCAAAATTTTTGAGTTGTTCTATGAGCTGTTCACGGAATTCAAGCGGAGGGACCGCTTGTCTGCGGCTGTTTACAATGGCGATCCACCTGGCCCCTTCGGCGATCCGGCGTTCCTTTTCGGCTTCCTTTTGCAATTCGATCCGACGTGCCTCGACACTTTCGTCGGAACGAGCGTAAAACCTCGAGTCCCTGGCCTGGAAATAAAGCCTGTCAGACAGCAGCGACCGGTTTACGGCGGCCGCCTGATCGTCGGAAACCGGAGTGCTGAAGATGAACCCGGCTATTTCGTCTGCATCGTAGCCGGCTTCTTCGGATTGCAGCAGGGACCAGATCTCCTCGAGATCGATCCGGCTCATGATCTCCTTCCGATTGCCGGAGATGGACCGCAGTTTTTCGAGAAGCTCGTCGCGGCTCAGTTTCAGGTCGAGGCGGGTCTTTCCGAGATAGACGATCCTAGACACGGAAAGGCCGACTTCGCGGTTGCTCTCTGAGAGTGCATTGAACCGGCCTTCCTTTACGCTGAGAATAACCCCACAAAGGATTTCCTTCGATTCATAAAATTCGAACACGGCGCCGGACGCAATCTCGATGTGCTCATTCCGGCTCATGAAAAATTCTCCATAATACCTCGTCGATTTAGGAATTTAGAAATTCAGGAATTGGGAGATTAATTCCTCAATTCCTCAATTTATCTCTGCGCCCTCTGCGTTTCTGTGGTGAATCTTTCGGTGAATCTTTCCCTGATTCTTTCAGGACTTCCTCCCTGAGTAAGTGGAGCGTCTGAAGTGCGCAAATCGGGGTCATGCCGTCCGGGTCGAGTTCAAGGATTCTCTTCTGCACCCAGTCAGGGGCCTTTTGGAATATCGAAAGCTGCATGCCTGGTTCAACCTCATCTTTCGATAGACTGTAGCTCCTGGTCTTCAGCGAGGGCCCTCCTGCCGCCGGTGTTCCTCCTTCGAGCTGAGCAAGTATTTGTCCGGCCCGCTCCGTGATCTCGCCGGGCAGGCCGGCAAGCCTTGCGACCTGGATGCCATAGCTTCTGCTTGAACTGCCGGGAGTCAATTTGTGGAAAAAAAGTATCTCCTGGCGCCATTCCCTGATTGCCACATTGAAGTTTTTAACTCTTGGAAGTTTTCGGGCAAGTTCAGTCAGCTCGTGATAATGCGTGGCGAAAAGCGTTTTAACTCCTTTGCCCCCGAAATCGTGCAAGAATTCTGCAACCGCCCAGGCAATGCTCATGCCGTCGAAGGTGCTTGTGCCTCGTCCGATTTCATCCAGTATGATAAGGCTTCTATTTGTGGCCTGGTGCAAAATATTCGCGGTTTCCTGCATTTCGACCATGAAAGTGGACCGGCCGCGCGCAAGGTCATCGGAGGCCCCGACTCGAGTGAAAATGCGGTCGACTATGCCGATGTGGGCTTCAGAGGCCGGAACGAACGAGCCGATCTGGGCGAGTAAAACTATCAACGCGGCCTGCCGAAGAATGGTGGATTTTCCGGCCATGTTCGGGCCGGTTATGACGAGCACCTGCTGGCTTTCCTGGTTCAGATCCATATCGTTGGGAACAAAGCTGCCTTCCGGCAGAAACCGTTCTATGACGGGATGTCTTCCATCGCGGATATGGACGGAATCGCTCAAATTAACTTGAGGTTTGCAGTAGTCGTATTTGGCGGCCAGTTCCGCCAGTGAGACGAGGCAGTCGAGGTCAGCGATAATATCGGCCATTTTCTGTATGCGCCCGCTCTGGAGTGAAACGGCCTGCCGCAGTTCGGCGAAAAGCTGCTCTTCGAGTTCGAGCCTTTTTTCATCGGCCTCGAGCACCTGGACTTCGAATTCTTTGAGTTCCTCGGTAATAAATCGCTCGGCGTTTACCAGCGTCTGTTTGCGGAAATAATGCTCGGGAGCGGACGAAAGGTTCGAGCGGGATATTTCGATATAATAGCCGAAAACCTTATTAAAGCGTACCTTGAGCGAAGATATGCCTGTTTCACGCCGCTGGCGCGCTTCATATTCGGCCATCCATCCTTTTGCGTCCCGGCTCAGACGTATATAACGGTCCAATTCGGGATGAAAACCGTGATTTATTGCGCCCCCGTTGGAAAGGGTTGCCGGAGGCGGATCGCACAGAGCGGCCTGGAGTTGTGAGGCCAAGTCTTCGAGGCTGTCCCATTCCGCGGCGATGCCTGAGAGGAGCGTGCTCTGACATACCGAAATTGCGCGCCCAATGTGCGGAAACGCCTGGAACGATTTCTTGAGGCCGATCAGGTCGCGGGGAGAAGAAACGCCTGTGCTGTTTCTTGCGTTGAGCCTCTCGATATCGTTTATACCTTCCAGCGATTCCAGCAGGGCCGCCCTGAGGCTGCTTTGCGATGCCAGTTCGGCGATTGCGCCCTGCCTTTCCTCGATCTTCCTCAGGTCCAGCAGCGGATAGCGCAGCCACTGCTGGATCTTGCGGCCTCCCATTGCGGTACGGGTATGATCTACCACGTCGATCAGAGAGCCTCTTCTTCCCTGAAAGCCGGCCGAGTAAAAGATTTCCAGGTTCCGTACTGTGGCCTCGTCCAGAACCATAAACTCGGAGCGGCTGTATGGAATGACCGTTTTGATGTGTTCGCAGGAGCCGAAGAGGTTTTCGTGAACATAGGCAAGCACAGCGCCGGCAGCCTTAATTGCCGAATCCATCCCGCTGATTCCAAAACCCTCCAGCGAATGGACCCGGAAATGGGACGTCAGCCGCTCTTGTGAACGCCGTTTGTCAAAATGGACCTCATCAATGCGCGTTAAAGCGGTTTCGATCCGGTTTTGAACCGATTTCAGCCATTCACGGCCGAATTCTTCCGGCAGTAGAATCTCTTTGGGGGCGATCTTGATCAGCTCTTCTGTCAGGCTATCCTCGGAGTCGAGTTCAGTTATCCTGAACTCGGCGGTCGAGATGTCCAAAAAAGCCAGCCCTATGGATTTGCCGTGGCCGGGGTCCCAGACGGCGGCCAAATAATTCGGCTGATTCGAGGTAAGGTTCTGATTGTCGACAATAAGGCCGGGGGTGAGGACCCGGGTGACTTCGCGGCGAACTAGGCCTTTGGCCTTTTTGGGGTCTTCGACCTGGTCGCAGACCGCAATTTTATAGCCGGCGGCAACCAGCTTGGCTATATAGTTATCCGCTGCATGGTATGGGACCCCGCACATGGGGACCGGGTTTTCCGCTTGCCTGTCCCTCGATGTCAGCGCGATGTCGAGCACCCTGGATGCTGTCTGCGCGTCTTCCATGAATAACTCGTAGAAGTCCCCCATGCGATATAGTAGAAGCGATTCCGGGTACTTCGACTTTATCTCCAGGTACTGCCGCATCATGGGGGTAAGATCGTTCATCTGTTGCTTTCCGTGGCCTGATGCATTGAGCGCAGCCACCCTCTCACCCTGCCCTCTCCCAAGGAGGGAGAGAGGGATGCACGCTTCGCAGCCGCTTCCGTCCGATTGTCCCGAAAGAAATACCGGATGGGTCCAAGCCGGGTTATAATGTATTATGTTAGTCCTTGTTAATTAATTGCATGATCAATATCAAGTCCTAAAAGATTGAACTTTGGAGTCTGCCGATTGGATCACGAAGTTATCCGCCTTCGAGGCGTTCGCCAGCATAATCTGAAAAACCTGGACCTGGATATTCCATTGAACAGGCTGGTTGGGCTTACCGGTGTGAGCGGTTCGGGCAAATCCAGCCTTGCGCTTCATACGCTCTACGCTGAAGGGCAGCGCAGATATATCGAGACCTTTTCACCGTATGCGCGCCAGTTCCTTGAACGGATGGACCCGCCGGATGCCGACCTGATCGAAGGCATTCCGCCGAGCATCGCGATAGAATCGGGGACTGCCGTTCGAAGCTCCCGTTCCACGGTAGGGACGATAACCGAAATAAACGACTACCTGAAGCTGCTTTTTGCAAAATACAGCATCCCGCACTGCCAGTCGTGCGGCAATCCGGTAACCAGAGATACGCCCGAAACGATTTACATGAAGCTTGCGGACCTTGCGCCGGATGACAGGGTGCTCATATGCTTCCCGTTCCGGACGGACAGGGAAGGGCAGTGGAAGCATCATCTCGTCTCGCAGGGTTTTCTGCGAATTTTTGCCGATGGGGCCGTTTCGGAGCTTGAAGACTTCAGCGCTGCTGAATCGGCCCGGCGGGGCGGGGTTGAACTTCTGGTTATCGTCGACCGGCTGCTCTGGGGCAAAGCCGCGCGGAACCGGGTATTGGATTCCATCAACACGGCATACAGGATGGGAGTGGGGCGGTTGGCCGTGGTGGTAATGCCGGGCCGGATCAGAAGGTTCAGCTCCGAGCTTTCGTGCGCCGATTGCCCGGATTCTTCCGCTATCGCGCCTCCAAACCCGAACCTGTTTTCCTTCAACAGCCCCATCGGCGCCTGTCCCAAGTGTCGAGGTTTCGGCAGAACGATCGGAGTGGACATCGACCTGGTCGTTCCCGACCGCGGCCTCACGATAGAAAACGGGGCGGTTAAACCATTTGGCGTGGACCGGGAGGAATATTTCGAACTGCTTGATTTCTGCAAAAAGGAAAAAATCCCTCTGAACGTTGCCTTTGGAGATCTCGAAGATTCCGCCCGGCAAAAGATTATAAACGGCACGAGGAGCTACTACGGGATAAAGGGTTTCTTTCAGTGGCTTGAGACCAAGACATACAAGATGCACGTGCGGGTTTACCTGTCGCGTTACCGGGCCTACGTTTCCTGTGATGCCTGTGGTGGGACCCGTTTTCAGCCTTCGACTCTTCTCTACCGGCTGCGCGGGAAAAACATAGGAGAGATTGCATCATGCAGCATTGAAAGGCTGAATCAGTTTTTTGGCGGGGAATGGCCGGAGATTTCGCAGGACCCGGCGGCGTCCCTGTTAATGTCTGAAATACGGAGCAGGCTTCAGTTCCTTATGGCCGTCGGGCTCCACTATCTTTCACTGGACCGGCAGTCAAGGACCCTTTCGGGCGGTGAAGTGCAGCGGGTGCATCTTACCCGGGCCCTCGGCTCTTCACTGGTCAATGTGCTCTATGTTCTCGACGAACCAAGCGTCGGGCTTCACGCGCGTGACCAGAAAAGGCTGATAGACCAGTTGAACCGGCTGGTGACAACGGGAAACACCGTTGTGATGGTCGAGCACGATCCGGGAATGATACGGTTTTGCGACGAGGTCGTCGACATGGGTCCGGGAGGCGGAGAGAGAGGAGGCGAAGTCGTCTTCCAGGGGCCGCCGGAAGGACTGGAGCATTCCGAGGCAAGTCTCACGGGCGCGTATCTTTATGGACGAAAGTCGGTTTTACCGGATTCAATCTCCCGCCGCACGCCTCACCCATGGAAAAAACTAACTGTCATGGGCGCGCGCGAGAACAACCTGAAGGGAATCGACGTAACGATTCCTCTTGGGCTTCTGGTAGGGATCAGCGGCGTATCCGGTTCGGGGAAGAGCACACTCGTAGAAAGAACGCTATACCACGGATGGCTCAGAAAGAAGGGCAGGGCGGCTGAAGCCCCGGGTGCGCACGACGAGATAGCAGGGGCCGAAAAAATAAGTGAAATTATTCTAGTCGATCAGCAGCCCGTGGGGCGAACCCCCAGGGCAAACCTGCTGACATACACCCACGCGCTCGACCCCTTGCGTAAAATGCTTGCGGCGACGCCCGAAGCGGTTGCAAGAGGCTTTTCGACCAGGCACTTTTCGTTTAACGTCCCGGGGGGAAGGTGCGAGACGTGCAACGGCGAGGGGTTCGAGCGCGTCGAGATGCAGTTTCTGGCTGATGTCCTGGTGCGCTGTCCCCAATGCGGGGGCAAAAGATTTAAGGAAGAAGTGCTCGACATAAAGCTGCGGGGAATCTCCATCGGCGATATGCTGGAAATGAGCGCAAGGGAAATACTCGACCGGTTCCCTGAAAACAGGCAGCTTGCAGAGACGCTCCAACCGGTCATAGCAATCGGTCTCGATTATATCCGCCTGGGCCAGCCGCTAAGTACGCTGTCCGGAGGAGAGGCCCAAAGACTCAAACTCATCCGGTATCTGCACGGAGGGCAGCCGGGCGGCGATAAGCTCTTCATTCTGGATGAGCCAACGACAGGTCTTCATCCCGACGATATTTCAAAATTGATTGGCGTGCTGTACAAACTGGTCGAAAAAGGACATACGGTTTTGACCGTAGAACACAACCTGGACCTGTTGGCGGCATGCGACTGGATCGTCGACCTTGGCCCGGAAGGCGGGGAAAACGGCGGCTGGATTGTAAGCGAGGGAGCCCCGGAGATAATATCCAGGTGCGAAAATAGCATAACGGGACGCTATCTCGGGGAACGTCTGGCGGAGGCCGGGGGGTTGTGCAGGGCAGGGGAGCGCAGCGAAGCCGTACTGTCGGAACCGGCGTTGTTGGAGGCGGCTGAACCTCAAGTTCGTTTCTCCGGCCATAATACGGACCGCGGGACCCTCAGGCAGGAAGCGGGAACAGTGTTTTCACTTCCTGCTGCCGCGCGCCTCGACTCAGCCCTTCCTGCTCATGAGATCGTTATACGCGGTGCTCGCGAGCACAATCTGGAGGTCGAAGAAATCCGCCTTCCGCTCCGGAAGATGAGCGTGTTAACCGGACTGAGCGGTTCAGGTAAATCGACTCTTGCCTTTGATGTGTTGTTTGCCGAAGGCCAGCGCCGTTACCTGGAGTGTCTTTCTTCATACGTTCGCCAGTACTTCAAGATAATGGAAAAGCCGGACGTGGATCAAATCCTCGGATTGCCCCCCACCATTGCAATCGAGCAGAGGACCAGCCAGTTCGGCAGAAGGTCGACAGTCGGCACGATTACTGAAACCTACCATTTGCTGCGGCTCCTGTACGCAAAACTAGGAAAACAGCGCTGCCCCGGATGTGGCAGCGACCTGGAAACACTCACCATAGACGACATTCTGTCCCGGATCGTGCAGGAAACATTCGGCGCCGAGAACAGTGGAAAGGCCGGCGGTCCCGGCCGTGGCGCCACCGTCGGTCCTGTGAGACTTCTCGCTCCGCTGGTTCATGGGCGAAAGGGCATTTACAGGGACCTTTTCATGCGTCTGGGAAGAATGGGGTTCAATCAGGCAAGGGTTGACGGGAAGTTTGTGCCTCTGGACCCTGTCCCGGAACTTGCCAGGCGCCGCGAGCACGATATAGCGGCCCTCCTGCCGGGACTGGACCGCGGCGGGATAACGTCCGAAGTACTGCTGGATTCGATCCGCCGCGGGCTGGCGATGGGCGGGGGTATACTTTACCTTGCATCTCCCTCGGACGAAATAAAAGTCTTCAGCAGGCACCTGTATTGCCCCGAGTGCGACCGCGGTTTCGCGCCGCTCGACCCGAGGCTCTTTTCGTTTAACAGCAGGCAGGGGTATTGCCCGGCATGCGTTGGAATCGGAAGGGTCAAGCGAATCAATCCGCAGCGGCTTCGCGGCGCATCGGGCATTTCGCTTAAAGACGGGCTGCTGGATTTTCTTCGTTCCTCGATATGGCATGGTTCAAAGCGGGAAGCCGATAGCTATGGACGGCTCTTGGCCGGCGAATTGGGGATAGACCCCGGGAAACCGGCTTCGAGCATCAGTGAAGCTGGCTGGGAAGCGATCCTGCACGGAAAAAAAGGCAAGTTTCCGGGAGTTCTTCATCTCCTTGATGCTGTCACAGAGGAGGATGAAGCGTGGAAATCGATTCAGCCGTTATATGACGATCAACCTTGTCCGGAGTGCGGCGGCAGCAGGCTTAACGAGCAAGCCCGGTCGGTTTATTTCCGGGGGCTCACGATTGCGGGCATGAGTGCATTGACAGTATCCGAGCTTCGCAAAATGTGGAAGAAGTATCGATTTACCCCGGAGGAGGCGCCGATTACAGTGCCCATTGCCAGGGAGATTGAGTCCAGGCTTGCATTTCTGGGAAAAGTCGGGCTTGGGTATCTATCTTTGGACAGGTCCGGCGATACGCTGTCGGGTGGTGAAACTCAGAGAATAAGGCTTGCGGCTCAACTGGGTTCAAATCTTCGCGGCGTCTGTTATATCCTGGACGAACCGACCATAGGTCTCCATCCCGCCGATAACCGAAAACTCCTGAAGAGCCTGGAAACGTTGCGGGACAAGGGGAACTCGGTCGTTATCGTCGAGCACGATCCGGAAACGATGAGAAAAGCCGACCTGCTCGTTGAACTGGGCCCTGAGGCAGGCAAAAAGGGAGGAAAGCTTGTCGCCATGGGCAGCTTCAATAGTCTGGTGAAGAGGCCGGCGACGTTGACGGGCAGGTGGTTCGGCAAGGCCCTTTCGGAACTCTATTCAATCCCGCCCAGAAAAGTTGCGGGAGAACTCGGCTGGCTCGAGTTCTACGGCGCCAGGGCGAGAAACCTCAAGGGGATCGATGTCAGGATTCCTCTTGGGCTTCTGGTCACCGTTACCGGAGTGTCGGGAGCGGGGAAGAGCACGCTGGTGAACGAAATCGTATACCGGGGACTCGGCGCTGCGCTGAGGCGGGGCTTCGGAGAAGGCAGCAGCCGCGATTATGACTCAATGGCGGGGTCCGAGAAAATTCAACGCGTCCTCGAAGTTGACCACAACCCGATCGGACGGACCCCCAGGTCAATTCCGGCGACATATATCGGCGTCTGGGACGAAATTCGAAAACTTTTTGCCCTGCTGCCCGATGCGAGGGCGAGCGGGTTTGGACCCGGAAGGTTTTCCTTCAACGTCAAAGGCGGCCGCTGCGAGGCGTGCAAGGGCCAGGGGCAGAGCAAGGTGGAAATGAATTTTCTACCCGATGTTTTCGTCCCTTGTGAATCTTGCGGAGGCCGGCGTTTCAATGCCGGGACCCTCGACATCAAATACAGGGGGCAAAGCATTGCGGACATCCTCGCGATGTCGGTAGACGAAGCCGTGCAGCTTTTCTCCGAGATACCGCGCATTTCAAAGCAGTTGAAAATCCTGGGCGATCTCGGACTGGGGTATCTCGAGCTTGGCCAGCCAAGTCCGACGCTCTCAGGAGGCGAAGCACAGCGAATCAAGCTTGCCGGAGAACTCGGCAACAGCAAAAGCACTACGTTATATATTCTCGATGAGCCAACAACGGGGCTGCACCGGGCGGATATAAAGCGCCTCGTGGACGTGCTGAGGGCCCTCACCGGCCACGGCCACACGGTCCTGGTCATCGAGCATAACACCGATTTTATCTGGGCCGGCGACTACGTGATCGACCTCGGCCCGGGCAGCGGGGAGAAAGGCGGCGAGATAGTCGCGCAGGGAAGTCCCGAGGAAATAGTTGCGACCGGAAAAAAATCGCTTACCGGACAGGCTTTGATGGAACAAATAAGGGAATTGAGGGATTTAGGAATTCAGTGATCGAGGAATTTAGGTCGAGGTCCTTCAGGCACATCGTCCAGTCCTTTCTTGCTGTCCTTTGCTTGCTTGACTTGGCATTCAGTATGACATATTATCATACCTGAGGTGTAAAATGGCGTCAGCAAAGATCGCAATCACAATGGACGAGGTTACGCTGCACCGGCTTGATCGGCTGGTAAGGGATCGGGTGTTTCCGAACCGAAGTAAAGCAATTCAGGATGCGGTAGAAGAAAAATTGGAGAAACTGGAACGAAATCGCCTTGCCAGAGAGTGTGCGAACCTGGATCCGGGTATTGAGAAGGCTATGGCTGAAGAGGGCATGGATGAGGAACTAGAGCAGTGGCCGGATTACTGAGGGGAGAGATTCACTGGGCCGATCTGAATCCAGTAAAGGGAAAAGAGCAAGCCGGCCTCCGGCCTGTTGTCATTCTCAGTCAAGATATTTTCAATGAACGCTCAGGTACAGTGATCGCTGTGGCAATTACCAGCCGGCCCCAGCGCACAGGGTTCCCTCTCACTCTTAAACTAGCCCAAAAGGACCTTCCTAAACCCTCATGGGTGAAAATCAGCCAGATCCGTACGGCTCTCTACAGAGCGGATCGGCAAGAAGATCGGCGCAGTATCACAGGAAGAATTGGACCAAATCATCGAAGGCTTAAATGAGATCATCGGAAGCTAACGAGGTGAGAATGGGGATTTCCGCACACTCGCCTCTCAAAAAGTGGGGGGGTGTCGCCCTGCTGATTGATCCCAAGAATGACAGGGCAGCCCACTGGTATGCTAGCCACGGTGCATTACCGCTTCTGGAAGCCCCGCTTTCCTTGCTTTTGCCAATGTCTACCATCCGAACAGCCCTAGAGGCAGCTGGAAAACTATAATTCACCTTGTTCTTTATTCCGGCCGGATCGGGCCTCATCTACAACTGACCTGAGCGCCGCCGCTGCCGCACCCGGATCGGGACTGGCGATTATGGCCGATACGACCGCCACCCCATCTGCGCCTGCGCGGATGACATCGCCGGCGTTGGTGTAATTTATACCGCCTATTCCAACAAGAGGAATGCGAACGGCCCGGCGGATGCTGCGCAGAACATCGAGTCCCGTGGCGGGCAGCGCATCGGCTTTGGTCGGTGTTGTAAACAGTGGGCCCACGCCGAGGTAGTCCGCCCCATCGGTTTCGGCCTGCAGGGCTTCATCGAGGGTGCTGACCGAAATCCCGAAAATCATATCGTTACCTGCAATCCGGCGTGCCAGGGCGCATTGCATGTCGTCCTGTCCCAAATGGATCCCATCGGCGCGGCAAGCCAGAGCGATGTCCAGCCTGTCGTTGATTATAAGCGGGATGCCGAGTTGCGTGGTCGCCTGTCTGAGCGTAAAGGCCTGCTCGAGAAATTCCCTTGTCCCGGAGTTCTTCTCGCGAAGCTGCACTGCGGTCACACCGGACGCCACGCTCTCGCAAACGATTTTCTCCAGGGGGCGGTCGCCCGATAAAGTCCTGTCTGTGACCAGGTAGAGTCTTAAGTTGATTGCGGACTTGCAGGCTTTCATGAGAAGGCTACCCGGCCGCGCTCTATAATCATGGCGCTGTCTACGGAATCCAGTGCGTCGAGCAGAGCTGTCTGAAAGCTGCCCGGGCCTTGGCTGGCACCGGCTGCAAGCTCCCCCGCAATCCCAAACGTCACGAGTGCGCCGGTCGCAGCTGTGAATGCGTCTTTCTCGACGGCACAAAACGCGCCCGTGATTGCGCTTGCCGCACAACCGGTCCCTGTAATCCGGCTCATTAGAGCATGCCCGTTGGAGATCTTCGAGGTCCTGGAACCATCGGTCACAAAATCTTCTACGCCGGTTACCGCTACGACAAGCCCGCAGGTTTTCGCCAGGTCGAGGGCAGCCGACTGCGCATCCTCCGCGCCGTGAACTGAATCCACCCCCCTGGTGATTCCTTTCCGGCCGGCGACCGCCAGAATTTCAGATCCATTTCCGCGCAGAACCGCAACGGGCGCCTCGTTGATCAGCCGCCTGGCAGTCTCGGTCCTGAAGCTGGTCGCACCGGCTCCCACCGGATCGAATACGACCGGAATCGAGCGGTCCCCGGCGGCACGGGCTGCCCTGGCCATGGATTCGATCCATGGCTGTGACAACGTCCCGATATTGATGACGAGCGCATTAGCCAACCCGACCATCTCCTCGACTTCTTCGATCGCATGGGCCATTACCGGAGACGCGCCCAGGGCGAGCAGCACGTTGGCGGTAAAGTTCATAACCACGTAGTTGGTTATGTTGTGAATCAGGGGATGTTCCCTTCTGATTTTTTCGAGGATAGCAGAAGACTTTTCAACCATTCAGAAGGCTTTCGTCATGTTTTCGAGCAGAAAGCGCATCGATCCTTGAATACTCGAAAAATTCTCTTCGTTCTTCAAAATGGCGTCAGCGTTCTGGATGTATTCACCATCTACGAGTTCATCGGAACAATGTTGTATCAGCGAGCTTACGCTGTCGAACGAAGATTCCAGGTGGAACTGAAGGGCAAGTACCCTGCCGCCGTTTGCCGAGAACGCCTGCGCTGCACAGGCATCGCTTTCCGCAAGCATTGCCGCCCCCGGCGGAAGGGAGAAAGTGTCGCCGTGCCAGTGAAGCGCCGGAAACTTGTCGGGAAATCCACGGAAAGGCACCGATTCAAGCCCTTCAGGCCTGAGGCTTACCGGAAACCAGCCGATTTCTTTGCACCTGTTCCGGACGACGCGTCCTCCGAGGACATCCGCGATCAACTGTGCGCCAAGACAAATCCCCAGCACAATTTTGCCTTTCTCAATCGCTTTCCCGATGAACTTCTTTTCATCGGCGAGCCAGGGGTATTCCTTTTCTTCATATATATTCATCGGGCCTCCCATGACTACAAGCCAGTCAAGCCCATCGGGATCCGGAAGCTTTTCCTCCGGCCTGTAAAGATGTGTTCCCGATATTTGCCAGCCATGGTTTTCGGCCCAACCCCGGATGTTGGCAATCCCTTCGAACGCAACGTGCTGAATGTAATGCAACCTCATTAGCAACCTCTTCATGTCGGAATTCTAAATTTGCCCCAACTCGACCTTTATGCAGCCGGGGTATAAAAGGTTCGTAAATCTTCCAAAAAGTCGCCGGGTAATTTTCACCTAAACGGCAACGGAATGCAACTCGCTCCGCAAAGCCCCCCACCTTCACGCGCGGGCGGTGGGACCGTCGGCCATAGTCGCCGCCGGCGCAGACAGCGGCGAAGTCGGCTGCCCGTGCCACGGGCCTATTCGGCCGCTCCGGCGGCAATCCATTTTTCTATCACGGCGATTTCGCTTTCTGATAGCCATGGTGGGCCGTCTTTAGGCATGCGAGGCTTTGAAATTCCTTTGATTCTCTTTACAAGCTCACTTTTGTCGGGATTGCCCTTGACAACAACCTTCATGTCTTTTGACCCGGCCATTACATCCTTGTAACTATCCAGACGAAGGCCTTCGGGCGGACGAGCTCCGCTGTGGCACTTTACGCAGTGAGCCTGAAATATCGGATTGACTTCCGAGAAAGTCGGCGTGCCCTGTTGAGCGAAAACTTCGGGTATGCAGATAATCGACATGGCAATCAGCAGCGCAAAGATACACGACAAGGACGCTTTCATAGTTGCCTCCACGGCTGTTTTTAGTTGTTGTTGCCGTTCTGAATTTCCTTGCTGCGGGTAGGGAGAATTTAAGGCAGGAGAACGGACTTGGCTACTCACCAGCGTTTTTTCTGTTCACTCTTCACCGTTGTAAAAGGACTTGGCCGTGCACCCTCCGTCGAACTGGCCAACACTGACCGCACACCTTCAGGCGACCGAGCTAGATGTGACCGCGACACAGCCGGAGGCACTTACCGCTGCTTCCTTCCGGACCTGACGGGGTTCGTACTCGTCTGTTGCGTGGTGTCCAGCCGGCGCCGGAATTAGATACGGCCAGATCAGCTCCGGGCCCTTCGAAAGGGGATTCAACCCCGCTGAAGCGGATCTCGGGCTACAGGGCACCGCTAGCTCCCCGTCTAGCACGACCAAGATTTATTCCGGCACTCAGGAATTGAATGCTAACATATTAAGGCAATAATTGCAAACGGGGCTAAAACACTACGGAGCAATGAGATGAAAGAAGGATACAGCGATCGGCGTCAATTCCGAGAAGTTCGCGGATCGTCTTTATTCTCCCGCCGGAGCAAAGATGCCACCATCCGCCGATATAGACGGGACGTTCGGGATTGAGCCGTTCAATGGCGGAGGTTATTTGAGAGGCCATGAAGTCTTCCCGCTCCTGCCAGAGCGCAGCGTCGCGGGATGGAGCTTCTTCGTGCGGCGGCGGCCCTCCGGCCATTCTCCTCGAAGCCCGGGCGTAAAGCGATGACACAGGCAGCCTGGTGTTCTCGATCTCCAGCAGCCGCTCTATATTTTCGGCTGAAATCATTTCAGGCCATGTCCCGATCCATTCACGACTGAACTCGGAGTAATCCACGGCAATAAGATCGATCCCGGTCCTTTTGGCATGAGCGGCTGAGGCCCTGTACTCGTAAGGCAATCCTATCTGGCAAAGAATTGAAACTATCTGAGTGTGCCTGACTGCTGTCCGGAACTCTATTTTGATTTTACGTGACACTATTTGGAGTCGCTCGAGAAATGTCTTTCGAAGTACGGATGAATTTTGTTTCCGGAATTTCAGGGCAAATTCGCTGACTTCCACCAGGATGAGGTCAGGCCTGTGAAGTTCAAGGAAAGCGCGGGTCCTGGAATAACCTTTTGGGTCGCAGTGAACCGTTCCCAGCAGGAGCAGTGATTCGTGACTCGCAACCCTGTTTTTCTCCATTCCTGACTCACCATTCACTATTCACAATTTTGCTCACGTCCCTTCGGGTCACTCGGAAGCCATGAAAAGGCTCACTTTCCTCGCGCCTTCGCGTCTTCACGTGGGAACATTTGGAAACAGGCAGTTGAGTTCCTCAAAGTGATTAATGTGCATCTCAGCCCTGAGGGAACGGTTTTTGTAGCCGACGAAATGCACTCCGGTAGCCAGCGCCAGTGCCTCGTCCACACTGGAGTCGCCGATGTAGAGGACATGCTCGGGCAAGACCCCGAATTCCGCGAATATTTTTTCCATTGTTTCGGGGTGGGGCTTTGGGTTGCTAACGTCGGAAGCGGACACGACCAAGTCGAAATAGCCTCGCAGGTTGAACTCCTGCAGAATCTCGAGAGTCGAGACTGTGCGGTTTGTCGCCAGGGCAGTGCGATAATGCTTTCCGGCAAGTTCCAGGAAAGTGACCAGGCCTGGTTCACAGCGAAGATAGCCCTTGAAGGCGCTAAAATCGATGGTTTTGAAATAGTCGAAGGCACGATTGAAATCTTCTTCCTGCCCCTCTGTCAAGTAAAGCAGGGACTCGCGGACCGGGTGCATGTGCACGAACTCATGCTGCTCCTCCCTGAGCGGAGGCCGCCCGATTATTTTCATAATATGACAGTAGAACTGAATGTTGGCGTGCCGTGAATCGAAAAGGACCCCGTCACAGTCCAGTGCTATTACCTTGAGGTCCAGACCTCCGGGGACAAATTCTTCGCATGCTCTCTTATGATTCTGTTTATCCATCTTATAGGTTCCTGCTCTCCAATTCCCTGAAAACATTACTTGCCGCGGGTTTGTTTTAGTACTAAAAATATATTCTTTCGAGCCCAATATGAGGAATCCGAGATGAAAAATCAATTCGATTATCTTGTCGTCGGCAGTGGTATTGCTGGTCTTACGTTCGCTCTTAAAGCGGCCCGCAGTGGATCGGTGGCAATTGTAACAAAAAAAGACAAGCTCGAAACCAACACGAATTACGCCCAGGGTGGAATAGCTTGTGTGCAGGGACCTGACGATTCTTTCGACCTCCACGTCCAGGACACTCTGACATCGGGTGACGGCCTGTGTCATCCTGAAGTCGTGGATTTCGTGGTAAGAACCGGCCCCGACAGGATCAGGGACCTCCTGGAACTGGGGGTAACTTTCAATCAGGGAGCTGATCCGAATTCATTCGATCTGGGAAGGGAAGGCGGGCACAGCCGCAACCGCATTCTTCACGCCCTTGACATGACGGGCAGAGCAGTCGAACAAGTCCTGGTTGCCGCAGCCGAATCGGACCCAAATATCGTTATCTTTGAAAACCACATACTTCTGGACCTTGTAATTCAGCAGCGGTCAATGAAGACGGGCTGTGTGGACCTGCATCAGCGGGATACGTGCCGGGGCGCCTATGTGCTGGATATAGCCGGAGAACAGATTCACACCTTTATGGCGCATACCGTGTTGCTTTGTACCGGGGGCGCGGGGAAAGTCTACCTTTACACGAGCAATCCCGACGTCGCGACCGGAGACGGACTTGCCATAGCCTATCGGGCAGGAGCAAAACTTGCCAACCTTGAATTCGTTCAGTTTCATCCGACCTGCCTGTATCATCCAGCGGCAAAAAACTTTCTTATCTCCGAAGCGGTGCGCGGCGAAGGAGCCAGACTGATCGACCGCCGCGGGCAGGCTTTCATGGCGAAATATCATCCGCTCAAAGATCTGGCGTTTCGCGATATTGTGGCGCGTGCGATAGACACCGAAATGAAGACGAGCGGAGATGACTGCGTTTTTCTGGACATCAGCCACAAAAACCCCGAATTAGTCAAAGAGCGTTTCCCCAACATCTATCAGAAGTGTCTGTCCCTGGGTATCGACATCACCAAAGAGCCTATTCCGGTCGTCCCCGCCGCCCATTACATGTGTGGAGGGATTGTCACCAATTCCTCGGGGCGCACCACTATCCGCAACCTTTACGCGATCGGCGAATGTGCGTGCACGGGACTGCACGGGGCAAACCGCCTTGCCAGTAATTCGCTGTTGGAAGCCATGGTTTATGCTCACGCGGCGGCAGTGGAATGCTCTGAACAAATAGAGTCCTGGCGAAACCGTACTCTTCCGGAGGTGCCCGATTGCTCGGCAAAGATAGATAACCGGGATTTGCCAAGCAATGAAATGGTTATGATAGCGCATAACTGGGATGGCATCAGACGGCTGATGTGGAACTATGTGGGTATCGTCAGGACGGATAAGCGGCTTGCGCTGGCTTTGACTCACATCGGTCAGATAAGAATGGAATTAAAGGAGCACATGCCGAACATTCCACTGAACAGCGACCTGGTGGAGCTTCAGGACCTTGCCCTGGTGGCCGATCTCATCATCCGGTGCGCCGTTCAGAGAAAAGAGAGCCGGGGGCTTCATTTCAATGTGGATCATCCCGAAAAGGACGACTACAACTGGCTTAAGGACACCGTGTTGAGGAAGAATGCGGGGGAAGACTTCGTTCCAACGGTGCCGTTCAGGACAGATGCGCAGGCTTCCGAGTCGGATCAACCTCTTTCGTTTCGGCATCGATGACCGGCTCGTCAGACGCTGAGAAAGGAGCTTCCAGAAGCTTATGGGCGTTCGGATTCTGTTCTATCCTCATGGTGAGCATTCCGCCCATTATGCTGATTTCGTAATTCCTGTCCGCTCCGCTAAACGATTCCTTTAGTCGGCGAAGCCCCTTCTTTGCTTTTCTGTAAATGTAAACCAAGCCTGCCACAGAGAGCGCAAACATCAGCAGAAAAACCCACCCGGGCGTCGAGATAACCTTTCCGATGAACATGATTATCCCCATAATCCCGAACACGAACAAAACCTGAAGCCCGATGATCATGTAGAGATAAAGCACGCCCTGGTCTATGGTAGGTTCGCTGTCAGCCCGGCTTTTGGCCGTATCGGGTTGTTTCTCTTCCTTTTTTCTTCTAAATAAGCGGCTGAACCACATGTTTTCAATGTTCCCCTGGTTGTTGAAATCGTTGAGTTCCGGCTTCCTCTGGATCGGCAGGGGCTGTAAGTAGTTGCGGAGCAGGAGTCTGTTCGAGCATCAGTTTTTGTATTCTGTATTTCTCGATCTCCATCTGATTGGAAAGCATCTGCCTGGAGAGCTTATATCTAAGGTAAATAACCCAAACGAGCAATCCCCCAACGAATATTGCCACCCCCATGAAGAAGAACGGATATTCCTTTACTGCACTTAAGAAAGATGTAGCCAAATCGCCGAGGATTGATGGAATCAACCACAAAATAAGCATTGAAATGACAATGATAAACCCGACACCCAGTACGGAGGAGTTTCTGGAAAAACTCAGGAAAGCGGTAAAGCGTGTTTTGCCCAGCTCCTTTTCCTCAGGTGTTTCTTCCTTGGGGCTTCCGTTTAAAAGTATGAGCCAGACTTGGGCCATGAAGAAGAGCATCAGGATCAGGCCGAGAGGTATGCCAACGGAGAGCAAAATCCAGGCCCGGTAGTTGAACGGCACCATGTCGGATTCGAGCACGGTAGCGTAATTTCTGATAGGACCAAAGTTGTTCTCAAACATCATCTTTTCGTAGGAGCTCAGCGCCGGACCAGGGCTTTCGTAAATCTTTTTGCCGTCAGCGTCCAGAACGCTGACACGGGCTTTGAGACCCGACTGGTTGTATACGGCCACGAAAATTACCACCTGAAGCACAAGAAGCAAAATAGCTCCCGCAGCTAATACACGCTTGGGATATTTAGCGTCCTCGAACAACCCGGAAAGAGATAAACTTTTTGGCATACAGAATTCCAAAAGGAGTTTCTTTGAAATTTGGACGATTTGCCCAAGTCACATATGATTTAGGAAAGCTAACATTGCGCGGTGCAGCGAGTCAAATAAAAATGGGACTGAGGTATGAGGACTGTGGACTGAGAAAGTGGCACCATGTTTTTCCACTCAGTCCTCAGTCCTCAGTCCTCAGCCCTGTTTTTTCAAGCTCGGTTGAGTTCCTTTTCGCGGGGAAAGAGGGGAAGGTATCTGTATGAGAGCGAGATAATCAGCGTGCAGTAAGCCAGCATCGCAAGGATTGGCGCTGTTTCGTACATGGTCGGAATATAAACCTGCCATTTATCGAAGGGCATCACAGGAGCAGCGATGGCAGGGACCGTCATTACGTAGCGATTGAGAGACACTCCGGCAATATCGAGAAAAAAGGCGCCGAATAGAAGGAAATTGCTCTTCCGGCCAGCGGGCCAGAGCAATATGAGGGCGGGAAGAACGCCGCAGACGCCGATTTCTACGATTAACAGCCAGATCCCATATGGTCCCCAGTAAAAATCACTCAATTTGAAGCCCAGTCGTGGCGACTGAAAGAAGCCCCAGTATGCCGTGTCGGCAATCTTCAGCAGGATGTAGACGCCCAAAAGGACGCCTTCGAGCTTGCCGATCAGTTCGTAGACGCTCCGGTCCACCAGTTTTTTATTGGAGACTTTTTCGATAGCCTTGCAGACGAGGGCGGTGAAAGCCGGTCCCGCAGCTATTGCGGAGAGAATGAAAAGAAAGAATGTCCAGGGCCAGATGAACAGGCCTCCCCTGAATGCATAGGGCCTGCCGAACAGAACTCCGGCTACGCCGCCCAGAGACCCTTGGTGGAAAAAGCTGAGGAATGTGCCGGTGAGGGCGAAAATGGCCATTATGTCGTGCATGCTGTGCCCAAACACACGCAGAGGCTTAACTTCTCCCAGCTTGCGGTTCTCGAGAATTATGGGAACATATTCGATGATCAGAACAATGGCGTAACAGCTTATGCAAAATATAACTTCCGTCAGCATTGAGTGGACGTTGGCATGCCAGTATCCGAACCAGCCCCGGAGCGGCTGTCCAATTTCGAGCACAAGGACCGCCAAGGCGCCCGTGTAACATACAAACCCCACGACAACCGCAAGGTTTATGACCTTTCCGAGTTCCTTGAGGGCGGGAAAAAATCGCGACAATCCGTAATAGAGAAAGCCGGAAAAAAAAGCCCCGGCGCCAAGCGCTATGATGGCCAGGTCCGCTGTAATGTATGCCCCGAAGCCGAAATAGTCGTTCATCCCGGTAACATTCATGGCCTTAAGAAGCACCACGAAGCCGGCGTATACGCCCCAGCCGATAACAATAAGCAGAAGCAGCGTCCAGAGCCCGAAAATCGGAAGCGAGCAGCGCTTCAATCCCTGTGGAATCAGTGCTCTATCCATCCTCTACCCCTTACCAAGGAAATAGGACTTGGGCTGATTTCCCATCCTATGATTTCTGTGAAACGGCATTATCTGAAAGTTTCTTTATCCAGTCCTGAGTGCTGATGTAATACACTTTCGGCACCGTATTGAGCTTCTTTAACACCTGAAAGGCGTTCGGGTCTTTTGACAGCCTGGCCACCTCCGAATCCGGGTCCCTCAGGTTGCCGAAAGTTATGGCCTTGACAGGGCATGCGTCAGCGCAGGCGGTTGTGTACGTCGCCTTGTCAGGATCGCTCCCGTCGGCGTAAGCTTTTGAGCGCGCTTTGAGAAGCCTGTGACTGCAAAAAGTGCATTTTTCGACCACACCACGCATGCGGGTGCTTACCTCTGGACTCAGCATGTTTTCCATCGGTTCGGGCCATTTGGGGTCCCACCAGTTGAAACTTCTGGCATGATATGGGCAAGCGACTATGCAGTACCGGCATCCGATGCAGCGCGGATAAATGTGCGTGACGATGCCGTTATTTTCGTCCCTCGTTGTCGCATTGACGGGGCAGACGAAAGTGCACGGGGAATGGTGAGGTGAGTCGCAATGCATGCATGGGCGAGGCAGGACTGCGGTTTTGTAATCGGGGTAGGTCTCGCCGTTGTTCAACTGGAATAGCGACATCCAGGTTATGGACCGCAGTTTAATCGACTCGTCCTCTCTGAAGGATATATTGTTTTCTGCCTGACAAGCCACGCTGCACGCTCCGCATCCCGTGCACCTGTCCAGGTCTATCACCATTCCGAGGCGAACTCCGCCTTCCGTATGTTCTTTTTCGCTCACAGGCTACCCCCTTACACTCTACGCAGTTGAGCGCGGCAAGCCCACACGGTCCCCATGCCGCTCACCGGGTCAAGTTGGACTTCCATCAAGCTGTTCGCATTTGTTCCCTTGCTCTGGATATAGCGGTCGTATGCGCTGTGCCCCAATCCTTTGGGCATGTAGACGACATCCGGGCGAGCAGCCGAAGAAATATTTACCCTGACGGCGGTCTCCCCCATTACCGTTTTCAGAAAAACCCGCTCGCCTTGCGAGAAGCCGAGTCTGGCTGCCGTCTGGGGATGCAATTCCACAAAAACATCCTCCCCGAGCAGAACGGAGCCGGGAATCAGTTTAGTCATGAAAGGCGTAGTCGGGAAATAGCCGGCAGCGGTAAACGAAGACTTATAAGCAACCAGCAGCAGCGGGAACTGTTCCTCACTTCCCGATGGATTTACAAGTTGGAAATGAGGCAGATAAAGTTTGTCGTCGGCAAGTGCGGCGCCATTGGCCGCAATCGACTGGCAGGCTAGTTCCAGTTTGCCCGAAGTGGTTTCGAAGCCGGCGATCGGGGCAGGAGCATCATACCAGCAAAAACCGGCCTTGAGCTTTTTCCAAAGCTCCTGGCCATTGGAGAAATTCGGCTGAACCGTTTCGCCGACGGAAAGATCGGCAATATGAATACTCGACTTATCTGCGACCGCCCCTTTACGCGATTGCGCAAGGCCGTCCACCCTGAACTTGAGGAACTCTTCATAGCTCTTCCAGGGCATCGATGATCCCACCGGACCTCCGAGACTCCCCGCAAGCGCCAGGAGTACCTCACCAGTATGTTTCGTGTCGAGGAGCGGCTTCAGCACGGGCGCGCTGACCGCATAATAGGAAAAGGGCGCCAAAGGAATGGCTGCGACATCGTCGTAGCGCTCCAGCGCAGTGTGGTCGGGTAATATCAGATCGGCCTGGGCTGTAGTCTCGTCCATGAAAGAAGAGAAGGAGACGAGCGTGGGCACTTTCCCAAGTGCTTGCTTGAAAAGCTCGTTTTCCGGAATGCTGTATAACGGATTGGCCTCGTGCACCAAAAGCATCTCGATCGGGTATTTCGATCCCGTGCGGATGCTGTCGAGAAACTCGTAGAGGCCGTATTGCCGAAACGGCGCTGGTCCCGATCTCACCAGATCGAGCCTTACCTGTTCGGAACCACCGCCCGCGGCCTGGTCCCTGAGGACCGTCGGCAAACCTGTAAGCGGAGGTGCGGGAGCGAAGCTTACCAGCCCCCCTGGCTTAAGGTTGCCTTTTAAAGCGTTGAGGGCTGCGAATGCAAGTTGGTGATAAGCGCCGTCAGCGGCGTCAGGCTGGCCGACCGCCCAGATCGCAACGGCATTTTGCCGTGCTGCAAATTCCCCGGCGACCTGGTCGATTTGGGAAGCTTCAAGGCCGGTTGTCTTTGCGACCTCTTCAGGAGAATAAGCTGCCGAGCTCACTAAACTCCTGAACCCCTGTCGCTTCTTTCCGGTAGCGTCAGTCCAGTCTTCGAAGCCAAAAACGTTGTTCTTCACGAAATCTGGATCATAGTTTCCGTTGCGCACCATCAGGTGGGCTATTCCCATGGCGAGGGCAGCTTCGGTGCCCGGTGCAACCGCAAGAAACCGATCGGCCTTGGAGGCCGTCATGGAGCATCGAGATTCGACCTGAACAAACGTTGCCGATTTTTTCCCTCCCCGGGTCCACCGGCGTAGCGCTGGAGATACCAGGCCGGTCATACCGGCGCCTTCGAACAAATTCGATCCGAAACTCAGTATGTATTCAGCATTTCCCAGTGCGAAAGCAAACGACGAAGACTTCCCCGCCGTGAGCTGGGCGGTCAGCTTGAGACCATCCAGAGCGGACGGCATCCTGAACAGATTAGGAGAACCGTAGGCGGTGAAGAACTGAAGCCACAGGTCGGCCATGCTGCTCGACCTGTTCGAGATGATGCCGGCGACCTCATGCGATTTTTTATCCGCCCGCATCTTGCCAAGTTTCTTTCCAAGCTCGGCCAGCGCTTCATCCCACGAGATGGGGTTCAGACCGGACATGTCCCCCCGGCTCTTGGTCTGTTTCAATGGTTTTGTGATGCGGTAAGGAGCGTATAAGAACTGCAGCCCCGAAGAGCCAAGAGCACAGATGCCGCCTTGAGTGAGCGGATTTGCCGGGTTTCCCTCGATCAAAATGGCCCTGTTTCCGTTTACCAGGCGTACCTGTATGGCACAGCCTCCCTCGCACATCGTACATACGCCGGATACTTTGGTGATCTCACCGCGTTCGGGTGAAGGACGCCATGACCAGTTCTGTGACCACCTGGCAGTGTCGGCGGCCAGTTGCCATGGCCAGGGTGAGAGCAACAAGCCGCCGGTTGCTCCAGCAGCAACCTGTAAGAAAGCTCTTCGGCCGGAATTCATTGCATTTTCCCTCTCATGACTCTACTTGTGGCAGATCTCGCAATTATTCGAAGCACCCTTCTCTGCATGGCACTTCTCACATTCCACCATCTTCATGGTGGATAAGCTGTACCCGGTAATCAGGTTCTCTCTGTAAAAGGGCAGCTTCTCCTCTTTTGAGACATCCCGGTGGCAGCGAGTGCACTCCAGACCCTGTCCCTTGTGCGGGGCGTGGGAAAAAAAGACGTTGTCCGGTTGCCAGGCATACACCTTCCAGGGTATTTCCCGGTCTTTCTCCACAAAGTCGCTTATAAGCTTGGCCTCCGCTTCACTGTTGCCCTGGGCGGATTCATGGCATTCCTTGCACCTGGCTATTCCGGGAATCCCGCTATAAGTGCCGTCGGAGCGGAAACTGTGGCAGGACTCGCAGTCTTCACTCTGGTGTGCGACATGGCTGAAATTGACAGGTTGAACTTTCTTGGAGTAGAGCGGGCCCGGAAAAACCAGCCATCCGACAACCAGGGCGCCGATAAAGCCCAACATAAAGAAAACCACCCCCATTGGCTTTTTTGCAGAAGACTTACTTTTCTCTTGATTCATAGGGAAGCCTCGGTAAGTGTCTAAATGGAGGAAACGTCAAATTTCGAACACTGTATACATCCTGCTAACAACTCACGCAAGTGATAAATTTAACATGGAGAAAAAAGCCCAAGCCGCTTTGCACGAATAGGCCTTACTAAAGCATATCGAGACACTTGAGAAGGAAAAACCTCAAATCGGCAGATAAAATTCCGACGTTGATGAAGCCTTTGAGGAAGTGAATAGCGTTAATATTCACAAACCCGTGATGACAACATCGAATCCGGTTGAGCGGCGTTAAAATTAAAGGTAAAAGAGACATGGATTTCGATCTGTGCGATTTTGGGCCAACATTTAGCAGGGAGGTAAAGAATATGCTGAAGCATGTGGTATTTCTGAAATTCAAACAGAATGTGCCTGATTCTGCTATAGGCGAAATAGAAAAAGGACTGTCTGAACTTCCGGGAATTATCCCGGAGATAAAGGAGTTCCAGTCAGGCAGGGATGTTGTGCGATCCGAGAGATCTTACGATTTCGCGCTGGTATCGGCGTTCGAAAATCTTGAAGCCATGCGGCGCTACCAGGTTCATCCCGCGCACCAGAATGTTGTGGCGAAGATCAAAGAGAGTTGCGACAGTACACTTATTGTTGATTTTGAAATTTGATGCACTTATTGCAAATCTGATTGGATTGATCCTTGAAAACGCAAAGCCGGGGTTTGTTGGACTCCGGCTTTTTATTCCTCATTCCTAATCCCTCACTAAATGAATCCCTTTTCAGCCAGCCCTCGGAGCAGAAGGTGAAAATAGACGAGGCCCCCGTAACCGCGCCATTTTGACATAACGTCCTCGAGTTCGATATCGGAGATCCGGCCTCCTGCTTTCAGCCATCGATTGAGGCTTGCTTGAGCCCCGATATCACCTCGGGGGAACACATCGAGCCTTCCCAGACCCCTCAGAAGAACGTAATCGGCGCTCCACTTGCCTATGCCCCGAAACTTGACCAGCTCGGCAACAGCGGACTCCTTGTCCATTTTCTCGAGATCTTCAAAAGACAGAATCCCCTCCGTGATTTTCTGTGCGCCTTCAACGATTGCCCTTGCCTTATTGGTAGACAGGCCTACCGTCTTTATCTCCTCGGGAGAAAGCGCGGCAAGCGAGTTCGCTTCGGGGAAGAGAAAACATCGCTCTTGACCGCAATCGAAGGGGGCGCCGAAGGCTTCGGCGAGCCGGTTGAGAATGCTGATCCCCGCCTCCAGTGAGATTTGCTGGAAGACAATGGCATTTGCCAGGGATTCGAAGATGGTAGGATAGCGCGGAGGTTTTACCCCTGTAAATCTTTCTACAAGGGGCCGCAGGTTCGCATCGGCGCTCGCCGTCTCGTAAAATCCGCCCAGGTCGACATTTAGTCCAAGCAGCCGGACGAGTTCCTGTTCAGCCGCCGGCCTGGTCAACTGTGATGGATTTTCACAGACGAGGGTTACCTCCAACTCAGGCTGCTTCGGGGGGCCCTTTTGTTCCACGCTCGCCAGAACGATTTGCGAGTCGAGGACCATTGCCCGCCGGTAAGTTTTCCCGTCCCAGTAATCGATCCTGTTGGCCGGGCGGCGGCGCAGCACCCAGACAGTCAGGTCCAGGCGGAACGGGGCAGAGGCGTTGAGTTTGAATCGAATTGTTCCCATGGCGGCAAATAATTGAAAACCTCTTTCCCTCAGTCCTCAGTGGCGCGTACTGTTTGGCGAAACCGCATCGTCAAGTTGCCCAGCGCCGGGCCGAAGGCAGCGCGTGTGACTTTGCGCAACCAGGTAGCCAGATTGACCAGCACCGGGCCGGAGGCAATCAGTCCTTGCGCTTCGCGAAGATTCGAGCGGCATTTTGTCCCAATATCGCTTCTATCTGGAAGTCCGGGAGACTGGCCTGCCTCACCTCGTTAAAATAACGCTTCGGAGAGAGCAGGGGGTAGTCGCTGCCAAAAAGAATCCTCTGGTACCCCGCCAGTTGCGCTGCGACTCCGTAGATCTCAGGTTTGTACACGAAGGGGGAAGCCGCCGTATCGTAATAGATATTTGCGAAAAGGCCGGGGGCTTGTTTCTTCAAAAGTTCGAAAAAAAACAAACCACCTCCCCAGTGAGCAAAGATGAGTGTGGCGCCGGCGGCGGCTTTCGCCATATTATAATAGAGTTCAAGACCGAATGGAGCTTTCCCCGGATATTGATGTCCCACGGGCTCATTTGCATGAACGAGGAGCACGAGGTCATTGTCGCGGCACAGAGCGGAAATTTGCTTGAAATTATCCAGAACTCGGCCCATATTCCCGCCGACGGCGTAAACGGCAAGCTCTCCGAAGCCTCGAACGCCGGCGACTTGCAACTTTTCTGCCTCCGTGGAGCATTGGGGCGAAAAAAGATCGAGGCAGGCCAGCGGAAGAAGACGATCGTGGAATTTTGCGGCGGCATCGAGCACATAAGCATTGTGGCGCTCGAGCAGTTCAGCGGATCGCCAGGGAAAACCGAACACCACCGAGCGATCCACCCCGTTTTCATCCATGGATTGGATGAGGGTTTGGGCTGTCGCCATTTTTGAATCCGGAGGGCCGTAAAGAAGCTCGAATTCAGGCTCGTCTCCGAAGAAAAGGCGCCGCCCGCTGACTATATCGGGGGGAAAAATATGGGTATGAACGTCTATAATCAAGATTAAAGAGCGCTCCTTTCGGGCGGTGGGACCGCCGGCCAATACTCAAACCGCCGCAGGCAGTAGCGGATGAATATCTCCGGAGGCCGGTTTTAATTTTTACTCAATTTTGAATTTACATGGAATGCAAAGGAACTGCAATGACCGATAAAATGGAATCGATTGCGAAAAAGATCATCTTTGAAGCGGGCGAACTTATCCGGCAGCACATCGGACAGGTGACCGGTTCCTGGGTCCACGAGAAGGGACCTTCGGACTATGTGACCGAGATAGACAAGAGGTGCGAACTTCTGATCGTGGAAGCCATCCGGGACAATTTCCCGGACCACGGCATCATGGCCGAAGAAACGGTTAACGACGGCCTGCGGGCGGGATATACATGGGTAATCGACCCGGTGGACGGCACCACCAATTTTATCCACGGCTTTCCGTTTGTCGCCGTTTCCATCGCAGTGTGCCTGGACAAGGAGCCGGTTTTGGGATTGGTGCTGGACCCTGTGAGAAACGAGCTTTTTTTTGCGAAAAAAGGAGAGGGGGCGTGGCTGAACGGGTCAAGACTTCCAAGGCGCAAGAGAGTAGAACTTGGAGAAGCGCTGATCGCGACCGGCTTCCCGTTCAGGGCCAGGCAATATTTGGATGACTATCTGAAGGTATTTCGATCTATTTTCATGAGCGTAGGCGGAATCAGACGCGCCGGGGCCGCAGCGCTCGATCTTGCATACCTCGCCGCCGGGCGTGTCGACGGATTCTGGGAAATCGGCCTGAAAGCCTGGGACATAGCCGCCGGCGCGCTGCTTATAACAGAGACCGGCGGCATGATCGGCGATTTCAGGGGTGAGGGGAATCACCTGAGCAATGGAAATGTAGTGGGAGGCGCGCCGTCGGTATACCCGTTCCTGCTGGAACAAGTGCAGAAATACCTGGTCCCGGCTCTGGAAGCGCAGCGTTGATCGATCAAGCCGCCTGGCTTGGAGTAGCTATGTTCATGGCCATCAGTTTTTTGCTGTTTTCGAATATAACTTCCATCTTGCGGGGGGAGATCAGTTTGGTAACCACGCCGATCCCGAAAGCCGGATGCACCAGCAGTGCCCCTTCTCTGTAATTGTCCGAGATCTTGTATTCCGGCACCCCATCCTTGCTCGCGTCGAGGAGAAGCTGCCTCCAGTCATCGTCCGTTTTCGGCCTCGTGATTCCTTTATAGAGGACCGATGGAAGAAGGTCTTCGTCTTCTTCGCCTTCATCCAGCAGCAGGTCATCGTCCCCGGCGAAATCGAGTTCGTCGGTTTGTTCGAACTCGAGTCCGGAATCATCTTCGAAATCATCCATCATCTGATCGCCATCCATATCCTTGTTGGCCATAATTGAGTTCCTTATCTTGCTGGGTTTTAGATGAAGTCCCCGTTTATTGGAACTACGATCAAAGGTCAAGTTTTTTTTGTATCATCCCGGTTTCGAAGTCTGCCGGACCTTAGGAATTCGGAATACTGATTGATTATAATGCGTGGAATTTTTCGGGGAATGGCATCCGAAGATTTTTTTTACTGTTCAGTGCTCACCGTTCCATCCGTGCCCTGGGATCCTAATTCGTCCTCGGTTGCCAGCCCATATTTCAAAAGCCGGTAGCGAAAGGAGCGGAATGTGATACCGAGCAGTTGAGCCGCCTTTAGTTTTGCGCCCCCGGTTTGAAGCAGCGCCTGCTGCAGCATTCGCTTTTCGATTTCGGCCATATGCCGGTCCAGGTCGAACCCCTCGAGCGGGATATCCGAAACAACAGGGCCTGCCGCCTGTTCCTGCTCTTTACGCCTGTACATCGAAAGCGTAAGGGAGTCGGGCAGAATTATCCTTGAGGATTCCATCGCCACGCCGCGTTCGATTATGTGCTCCAGCTCCCTCACATTTCCGGGAAATTCATAATTGCAAAGGATGTCCATCGCATACGAAGAGACTTTGTGGATGTCTTTGCCGGAATCCTTTGTGAATTTGGAAAGAAAATACTGGCCGAGCAGGGGGATGTCCTCTTTGCGCTCTCTCAAAGGCGGCATGCGGATGGGCAACACATTGAGCCTGTAATAGAGGTCTTCGCGAAAAGTCTTGTCCATTACCATGCGTTCGAGGTCACGGTTCGTAGCCGATATGATACGGACGTCGACCGCAATGTCTTCAGTCCCGCCGACCATTTTGATCGTTTTTTCCTGCACGAGCCTGAGAAGCTTTACCTGAAGAAGAGAGGAAAGTTCCCCTATCTCGTCAAGGAACAACGTGCCGCCCTGAGCCGCTTCGACCAGTCCCTTCTTGTTTGTCGAAGCGCCTGTGAAAGCGCCTTTCTTGTAGCCGAAAAGCTCGCTTTCGACCAGGTTCTCCGGGACTCCCCCGCAGTTGACGATCACTAAAGGCTGGTCTCGCCTTGCACTCCTGCGGTGGATCGCTTTGGCTACAAGCTCTTTGCCCGTCCCGCTCTCCCCGGTGATCACCACATTGCTGCTGGTCTTCGCCACACGCTCGATGCTCTCATAAACCCTGCGCATCGAAGGGCTTTCGCCGATAAGGCAGCCGAAGTATAGCGGGCCTTCGCTGGGCTCAGTCGATGTCTGATCTTCGCCACGATCGCGAAGCGCGTTGGCAATCACCGAGAGGACTTGTTCATTATTGAAAGGCTTGGGAAAAAAATCGTAGGCGCCTTGATTCATCGCCTCCACTGCGAGTTCGGCGCTGGCGTATGCGGAGATCATTATCACAGTAGTTCGAGGAGTGATCTGCTTACAGCGTTTGAGGACCTCCAGCCCGTTTACGGGCTTCATCCGAATATCCGTTATGACAAGGTCGAATTGTTGGTCCTGGATAATGTCGATTGCTTCCGATCCGCTTTCGGCGCACTGAACGGCATAGCCGTGCTTGAGCAGCAGGATTTCGAGGAGTTCCCGCATGCTCCTTTCATCATCCACGACAAGAATTTTTGGAGGGCCAAGATCCTGCGGCATTGCATTCATCCGGAGGTTGAGACGGCAAAAACCACCCTGCCTCCTAAAAGGGTCATAGTCGCTTTACCCTGGGCTTCCATGCCGGCAAAAGGGCAGTTCCTGCTCTTGGATTTGAATCCACTGACATCGATCGTATATTTTATCTCGGGATCTATGATGGTCAAATCGGCTGCCATTCCTTTGCGAAGAGTGCCAAAGGGGATCGAAAGGATCTCTGCAGGGTTGCGTGAAACCTTTGCGATTGCCTCAATGGGAGTGAGAACGCCTTCGCGCACAAGCCGCAAAATTAAGGGCAGCGACGATTCCAGGCCGATCATTCCATTTGCTGCATACTCGAATTCGAGGTCCTTTTCAACTGCGCTGTGAGGCGCATGGTCCGAGGCGATAACATCGATGGTGCCGTCGCGCAGCCCGGTTTTTACCGCCTCGATGTCCTCCAACCTTCTGAGCGGTGGGTTAACCTTGTAGACCGGATCGAAGGTAGTTACCAGTTCTTCGTCAAGAGTAAAATAATGGGGCGCGGTCTCAGCGGTGACCTGGATCCCGCGTTTTTTTGCTTGGCGTATTAGCTCCACCGACCCGGCAGTGCTGATATGAGCCAGATGGAGCCTTTTCCCGGTAAGCTCGGCGAGGAGAATGTCGCGTGCAACCATAATCTCTTCTGCGGCGCCCGGTATGCCCCTCATGCCCAGTCTCGTGGATACCGGTCCCTCATTCATCAGACCTGCGCCGGAAAGTTCCAGGTCTTCGCAATGGCTTATGACCAGCATGTCGAATGTTCCCGCGTACTCGAGCGCGCGCCGCATAAGAAGGCTGCTCATAACGGGCCGGCCATCGTCCGATACCGCTACTGCACCCGAGGCCCGGAGTTCACCGTACTCGGCAAGATTCTTTCCCTCGAGCCCTTTGCTTATCGCACCGACGGGGAATACACGGCAGGACCCCTCCTCCCTGGCCTTCTCTAGAATGAACTGGGTTACCGCCGCACAGTCGTTTACCGGACGCGTGTTGGGCATACTCGCCACCGACGTGAATCCCCCGGCTGCAGCCGCCATAGTCCCGGAGGCGATCGTTTCCTTGTACTCTTCTCCCGGTTCACGCAGATGAACATGCATGTCAATCAACCCGGGGACAATCCATTTGCCGCTCGCATCGATTTGCTGGAATTGATGGCGGTCGGACCGAGGGCCGATTTCGTCTATGACTCCGTTCTCGATCACAACGTCCATTACTGCGTCCAACCCCTGTGCCGGGTCGAGCACTCTTCCGTTGCGCACGACAAGATTAACCCAATTTTTTGGCACTTCCATTATCACTCCAGTTCAAGTAGCAGGAGGCCGGATGGAACTGTTTTTGTCCATTTACGCTTCCTTGTCCAACCAACCCCCGCTTCCCGCTTCCGGATTTCTTTGCGCGAGCAGAAACAGCAGCGCCATCCTGACGGCAACACCGTTGGTTACCTGGTCCAGGATAACTGAATAGGGGCCGTCGGCCACCTCGGGACTAATTTCAACCCCCCTGTTTATCGGTCCCGGATGCATGATCAAAATGTCTTTCTTCGCTTTTTTCAATCTATCGGCATTTATGCCGAAGCAGGTGGAGTATTCGCGGAGTGAAGGGAGCAGCATTTGCTGCATCCTTTCCTTCTGAAGCCGCAGGACCATGATCACGTCGGCATCCGGGATGCATTGCTCCAGGCGCTTGGATACCTGCGCGCCCATTGCTTCGATTTTTGGGGGAATCAGTGTTGCCGGGCCGCACAGCGTTACCGACGCACCCATTTTCGTAAGGCCCCAGATATTGGAACGCGCCACACGGCTATGGAATATGTCTCCGACGATCAGGACGTTAAGCCCGTCAAGCCTTTTCTTATGGTCGAGGATGGTGAGCATGTCCAGCAGCGCCTGCGAGGGGTGCTCGTGCATCCCGTCCCCTGCATTGATAACTGAGGCAGTCGTGTGGCTTGCGAGCATGTGAGGAGCGCCGGAAGCGGAATGGCGAACTATGAAAACATCCGGTTTCATGGCCTCGAGGTTCTTCATGGTATCGAGCGACGTCTCACCTTTGACTATCGAACTGGTCGAGGCCGTGATCGAATATGTGTCCGCGCTGAGTCGCTTGGCAGCGATGTCAAAGGACGTCCTCGTCCTGGTGCTGGGTTCATAGAAGAGGTGAATGATGGTTTTACCTCTCAGAGTTGGGACCTTCTTGATTGATCGCTCGTTGATTTCTTTAAAGGAATGGGATAAGTCGAGGATGTATTCGATTTCGGCGACCTCCAGGTCGCGGATTCCCAGAAGGTCTTTCCGATTGAAGCCCATAAGAGTCCCTCGCGAGGTCTCGGATGACCTCTTTTCCGTTCATCGGGTTAAGCACGTCAAGCTGCTGTTCGGGGGATGCACCGCGCGCCATGTGCCGGTTTCTGAGTTATTAACCTCTTACTCTATCACGATATAGGTTCTTAATGGTAACTTAAAATCGACGGAGGCGAAAAATGAGATTATATTCTTGCAGTGCTGCCTGCACTTTTTGGTGAAGTTTTTTGAATTTTAGTATTAAAATATCAAATGCGGTGCGCGGGGAGTCCGGGTGACACCATGGCGCACACCGACGCAAATTTGGCTTAATCAGGTTGCATTATATTTGTGCGGTCCCGTTCCGGTTGCCATCCACCGGCTATGACACTAAATGGGTCTGCATATTTTTTTCCCTTTTTTCGAGAGGAGTTGGAAAGTTGAGGGTTCCTATCACCAAGAATGGATATGAGAAGCTTGTGAGTGAATTGCAGCGCCTCCAGAGGGAAGAGCGCCCCTCAGTTATCAAGGCCATAGAGGAAGCTCGAGCGCACGGGGATATCTCGGAAAACGCCGAGTTCGAGGCCGCGAAGGAAAAACAGGCGATCATAGAAGGAAAGATCCAGGAGTTGACCGACAGGGTGGCGAATTCGCAAATAGTCGATCTTCCGCAGGATGTTGATGGAAGAGTTATCTTTGGCTGCGTAGTAATGGTGGAAGATCTCGAAACCGGCGAGGTAAGCTCATATCGATTGGTAGGTCCTTATGAGGCCGACGTCCAGGAAGGCACCATATCCATTACATCTCCCATCGGCAAGGCTCTCATCGGCCGGGAAGAGGGCGATGAAGTCAAGTTCCAGACACCTAAGGGCATCCGGAATATTGAAATCCGCGAAATCCAGCCATAAATAAAAATGCGGTAGTCTTCGCATATGGTGTGCATGGTTCGGTGAGCACGAAAAAAGGAGCATACAATGAATATGTTCATTTCCGGGTCCTTGGCCTATGACCGCATCATGGATTTTCCCGGTCGGTTTGTCGATCATATTTTGCCCGAAAAAATTCACGTCTTGAACGTTTGTTTCAACATAAACGGGCTGGTCGAAAAATTCGGGGGCACAGCGGGAAACATTGCGTACAGTCTCGCGGCTCTCGGCGAGTCACCCTTCATAGTAGCCACCTCCGGCGAGGATTTCTCCCGGTACGAAAAATGGCTGGTCCAAAATAATCTGCCTACTGCCTGCATAAAAGAGATTCCACATGTCCTTACCGCCGGCGCATACATTACAACAGACTTGGACGACAATCAGATCACCGCTTTTAATCCGGGAGCAATGGCCTTCGAAGCGGATCTTCCGCCTATTGACGGTTCCAGTATCGTGTTTATCGGGCCGGGCAACAAAATGGACATGATGAATTTCGCCGAAAAGGCCAGGCTTGCAGGGACGCCTTTTTTCTTCGACCCCGGACAAAGCCTTAACATCTGGAATGGCGATGAACTGCGGGAAGCAGTTTCAGGGGCGCTCTGCTTTATCTCCAATGATTATGAGCTGGCGCTCTTTCTCCGGATGACCGATTGGGCGATGAGCGATCTTTATAAGGCGGTAGAGGTGGTGATAACGACAAGAGGGGCGGATGGCTCCCTGGTCGATATCGGAGGTGACAGAACACTTATACCGGCTGTTCCCGTGCGGGACGTTCTAGACCCGACGGGCGCGGGTGACGCTTTTCGCGCTGGAATGCTCAAGGCCAGGACGATGGATCTTCCCTGGGATATCGCATGTCAGATGGGCGCTGCCGTAGCGTCCTTTTCCCTTGAACACTACGGAACGCAGGAGCACAGGTTCAACTGGGAACAATTTTGTGAAAGGTACAGCAGCAACTACGGGGCCTTGATCTGCTAGTCTTCGCTTTAGGTCTGGTTCTTCCATGCCGACAGGATAAAGACCGGATTGAGCGCCTCCAGCCTTACGTCTTTTGCGGTTGGAATGGAGCGGTTTACCTGGAGCTGAATGATGGATACCTCGAAACCCCTCTCCCTCCAGAAAGTGCTCACTTTTTCGAGCGTCTGAAGCAGGACGATGGTCTGTACGACCCTGCCGCCCGGCAGGAGTCTTTTTGCCACTGCATCGAGGATATCGCCCAGTTCATCTCCGCTGCCTCCAATGAAAACGCGATCGGGGGAGGGCAGGGCGTCGACGGCCTCGGTAGCCCCTGCGTTCACCGCTTCCACATTCGATGCGCCGAATTTTTCCAGGTTCTGGAGAAGTTTGGAGTACCTCGAAGAGTTTCTTTCCACCGCGAAAGCTCGCCTCAATGACGCTATGCGCGCAGCTTCCACCGAGATTGAACCGGTGGCCGCGCCGATATCCCAAAGGATTTGCCCGTGCCCGAGCTGAAGTGAAGCAAGAACGACCGCCCTCACTTCCATCTTGGTGATCATCCCGGCTTCCCGCTCGAACATCTCCTCGGCAAAACCGAAAACTATTCCGGCTTTGTCGGCCTTGCACGACCCGATTTCGCCAGGTTGAACGAGAATGACGTTAAGGGGTGAAAATTCTTCGCCGGCAGCCTCAGAAGGGGGAAAAGCGCGCACTCTCTCCGAGGGCGTTCCGAGGTCCTCCCCGATAATGAGCCTGCACCGGCTCCGGCCCGACCGGATCAGTTCGCGCGCGATCCATTGCGGCGTATGCCCGGGGTCGGTTATGACGGCAGCCTTTCGGCCCCGGTTGAGGATGTCGAGGATGCATTCTATGCCGGTCTGCCCTTTGAGGCCGTGAAAGCTGACGGCATCGACAGAATGCCAGCTTTCGCAGATCCTGGCGCACAGGGTCTGAACGCTGGTTACATTCGGGATTATTACGAGGCGCTCCCTCCCGAACCTCTTTGCAAGTGTGCTCCCGATACCGAAGAATAAGGGATCGCCCGAGCACAGGACGGCAACCCGCTTTGAAGTCGAAAGCACCGCGATTTCTTCGAGGCTGTCCGACAAAGGCGACTTGAGCGAAATCTTTTCACCGGCATGGGTTGGGAAAAGATCGAGATGCCTGGCGCCGCCGACCAAAATTTGGGCCGCGTTGATCCATTCGACGGCTAAAGCGCTCAGCCATTGCGGACCGGCGCCCATACCGACCGCGGCAATAAGGGGGGGCTGCCAGTCACTTGGTTTCATGACGTTTTCCATTTTTCATCCGCAATCAGACGTCCGTCGTAATCGAAAAGAAGCAGCCTGATCTGAGAGCCGGTGCCTGCAATGCGCGCCGATTGTGAAGCCGCCTTTCGGGCAACCGAGCCAATGATATCGTATGAAGCCTTGCCTGCGATAATTTCCAGGGCATGCCGCGCGGTATTCGCTGAAGCCAGCTCCCGGCAATACGCGGCATCATGGCCCAGGCTTTGGGCTATTTCGGCCACAAAGTCAAGGTCAAGCGGCACTGAATGCGCGTGAGTATAAGGATGTCCCTGCGCCATTTTTATGGCTTTGCCGAAGAAGACGCTGTGAATTATCCGCGAAAAACCGAAGGATCGGGCATCTCTTAAGGCAAAAGAAAAAAAGTCGGCAATCTGGACGAAAGCTTCGGGCGGCAATTCGGGAAGCAGGTCCCTTGCGAACCGCTCGCTTTTCCCGCCTGTGCTGAGCACCACTGCCTCGCATCCGTTCGATGCCGCGACCGAAACAGCAGCCCGGATGGTCTGTTCGTAGGCTTCATTGGAGAATGGTTTGACGATGCCGGTCGTGCCGAGAATAGAGATTCCCCCTACGATTCCGAGACGGGGGTTGAGTGTGTGCCTGGAAAGTTCTTCGCCCTTCGGGACTTCTATTTCGACCATGATTGAGAATTTGTTCGTCAGACCGATGGTTTTTCCTTCCCCCGTGCCGCCATAAAGGGGCAGGTGCAGGATTGCCTTATCGGATCGATCGCCCAGGATTGCCGCAATGGCATTATCTGAACAACTTAAAGACAGCGATTCGAGGTCCGGATTTTCCGAACGCAGGAGTTCAAGGGAAATATTTTCGGAGAGCATCCGCCTGGGTACCGGATTTACGGCCGGTTCGCCCTGGGCCGCCGCGAGGCCGGGCTTGGTGACCATCCCGACTCCCTTTCCCGCCACCAGCAAAATTCCCGGCCCCCCGGGCTCTTTACCGTCGACAGGTCTTTGTCTATCACGCAAAATCGCGACCGTAGCCCGGATCTCTGCTCCATGTGTGATATCCGGGTCGTCTCCTCCGTCTTTTATGACCGAGGCGCATGCCGTGCAGCCTTTAATACTGCTCCAGGCCACCGGGACCGCGAGATAGACGCCGGAAGGAAGCCGGACCGCAACGGCTTCGGCTGCAGCCCCCGCGATCAGGTGACGGAGAGCGGCCTTTGCTGCTGCTGCGGCAGCCGTTCCGGTGCTGAAACCGCGTCGCAGGGCCGGTTGTCCGGTCCTGTTTCTCTTGCGGGCGGATTTGGTCGAATCATCGGGCATAGATATCATGTGTGCTGAGGAATAACCGCTCCCTCCCTTGCGAGTTCGAGAATCGCGTGGATTATGGCCACGGCTACGGAGCTGCCGCCTTTTCTTCCCAGGATCGTGATCGAGGCTTGATTGGCAACATCCAGCAAAGAGTTCTTCGACTCCTCGGCCTGAACGAATCCCACGGGGACGCCTATCACAAGGCCCGGCCGCACGCCCTCTTCTTCGATTAGCCGGATTACTTCCCCGAGCGCTGTCGGTGCGTTTCCAATTGCGATTACAGCCCCGGCCAGACCGGGAGCGCAACTGCGAAACGCGGCCAGCGTGCGGGTCACCCCTGTCTTTTCGGCAAGTTCCTGGCATTGCGGGTCATTAGCGGGACACACCACCTCATTTTTGTGCCATTCCAGCCGCCAGGGAGAAAGCCCCGCCTGAATCATCCGGGTGTCCGCGTAAATGCACGCGCCGTTCCTGAACGCTTCGATTCCGCGGGAAACGGCGTCCGGCGTGAAACGAATCCTCTGGGCATAATCGAAATCGCCGGTCGTATGGATGACTCGGCGAATTATTCGCCACTGATCGTGCGGAAAAGAATGCTCGCCCATCTCCTCTTCGATGATGCGGAAACTCTCCGCTTCGATTTCCTGCCCGGCCTTGACCAGTCCGGGCCGGTTCCCTCTGCCTTTTGGTGGAAATTGCAGTATCACTTTATTTTCACCTCGTATTTCCCGAAAGAAAAAGTGCCGAATGAAAAAGTCCTTGATCCAGTGTACAGTGATCTATACCATTTTACTACCGGCGGTCAATGTTGACCGTCAGCACTCATGAGGAGTTTCCGGATGAATGCTGACTAACAAGTTAAAACTAAAAACTTAAAACTAGAAACTCAAAACTAAACATTGATCAGCACAATAATACCGACATTTAACCGGGCAAATCTCGTTTTGGAGGCTGTCGGCTCTGTTCTCGATCAAAGGGACGCACCCGAAGAAGTCGAGATCATAGTGGTGGACGACGGCTCAACCGATAACACGGGTGAGGCGCTCGAAACTCTCGCTGGAAAAATACGCTGCGTCCGCCAGGAGCGTTCCGGGGTCAGCAGCGCCCGTAATCTCGGCATTTCCATGGCCGGAGGTGAATGGATAGCGTTTCTGGACTCAGACGATCTGTGGCTGCCCGGCAAACTTCGCGCACAGATGAAATTTTTGCGCGATCGTCCTGAAATGCTGCTCTGCCAGACCGACGAAATCTGGGTGCGGGACGGGAAGCGGGTCAATCCCCGAAAATATCACCGTAAGCCAAGAGGACACTGTTTTCCGCTGCTGCTTGAACGATGCCTCATAAGCCCGTCGGCCGTGGTTGTCCACCGCAGCCTTTTCGATCTCATCGGAAACTTCGACGAATCCCTGCCCGCCTGCGAAGACTACGATCTGTGGTTGCGTGTGGGGTGTCGTTTTCCCGTAGGGCTGGTGGAAAAGCCGCTGGTCGTAAAACGTGGCGGACATTCGGACCAGCTTTCGTCAACCATCTCAAATCTCGACAAATACCGGATAGAGGCCATTGTCAGGCTCATTGACACGACGCCCCTCAGTCCGGAACAGAAGGATGCCGCTCGAAAGGTACTCGATAAAAAGGGCAGGATTTATTCCGATGGATGCCGAAAACGTGGAAACTTCATAGAGGCGCGAAGAATCGATACGCTGGTGAGCGCCCACTGTCGGTCCAGCTTCTGATCTTCTGGCATTGCAACATCTCGGCAAAACCCTACAACGTCATTCCCTCGATCGGCAACGGAACGAGTGAGGAAAGCCTCTATACTCAGTCCTCGGTCCTCAGTCCCGAGTCCTCGTGAGCGCCGGGCGCTTTCGGGCTTTCAATATCCATTAGCTCCTTCTATAATGGTCTTTAACTCCGTTAGGCGGAGTGATCGCAGAACTCTCACAGTATAGGGAAAAAGGAGGTCGGTATGCTTTTCATGGCTATATTCAGCTATTCTCCAGAGGACAGAAATCTTGTGATCGAGCGTGGTATGGAGTCGGCAAAGTCGACAGGAGTCAAGGTGAAAGGCGAGTGGTTCGATGTCTCCAGTCACAGGGTGTTCCGGTTATTCGAAGCCGAAGACGATACGCATCTGGCGGCGTCGATATTTAGCTGGACCGATCTCGGCGTAGCGGAAGTCATTCCGGTTATGGAGACGGACAAAGCACTGAAGCTGTTCAAAAAAGCGAGCAAAAAACTCTGATACGGAGCTGCATTCAAAGATCTAATCCGGCTTGTTCATCTGTGTTTATCTGTGTCCATCTGTGTCAAAGAGCGTCTTTTGCTTTTAGCTCTGCCGCCCGGTGTCCATCTGCGTCAATGAGCGAGAAGGAGGCGACGGAGGCGTACAGGATAGTGTGGTAGGAGCGGCTTCCAGCCGCGACTTCGAGGAGCCGACGACGAAGCCGACGCGGTGAGCGCTTGAAATCTCTTGCTTTATATATTTTATTATTGGAAAAAAGCCCTATGGTTACCGGGGCGTAAAAGCGGGTGCGGAGCAGGACTGGAAATGTCGGCATGGTGAATTTAAAAAGGGCCCGTGAGCGCATGGTGGAGACCCAGATTGTGGCCCGTGGCGTTCACGACGACCGGGTTTTGGAGGCGATGCGAAAAGTGCCGAGGCACTTGTTCGTGGACGAGGCGCTCCGGGATCAGGCTTATAGCGACCACCCGCTGCCGATTGCGGAAAATCAGACCATTTCTCAGCCCTATGTAGTGGCGCTGATGACCGAGAGCCTGGAACTCAAAGGGACGGAAAAAGTCCTCGAGATAGGAACGGGTTCGGGCTACCAGACTGCGGTGCTTGCCGAGCTGGCGTACCGGGTTTTGTCGATAGAACGACATCCTGACCTTGGTTATCGCGCCAATGCGATTCTACGCAGGATGGGTTATAAGAATTTTATCGTCCGGGTTGGAGACGGTTCGCTTGGCTGGCCCGACGATGCGCCTTTCGACGGTGTTATCGTCACGGCGGGCACCCCCACGATTCCCCAGCCGCTCATCGATCAGCTCGCAATGGGAGGCAGGCTTGTGGTTCCAGTCGGCGACCGGTTGAGTCAAGAGCTTGTTATTGTCAGAAGAGTGGCTGAAGGGATCAAGAAAACAAATCTGGGCGGAGTTCGGTTCGTCAACCTGGTGGGGAAATGGGGATGGAAAGAATAGAAGTTGGTAGTCCAATGATAGCGGTGATCGGGGCCGGGACCAGCCAGCCGGAATTGACAAAGCTGGCCGAGGAGGTCGGGCGCGAGATTGCGCGCAAGGGAGCGATTCTGGTGTGTGGAGGTCTTGGGGGGGTGATGACCGAGGCCGCCCGCGGCGCAAAAGAAATCGGCGGCTTCACGCTCGGGATTCTTCCGGGGCCCAAGACAGCGGAAGCAAATGAATTCATCGATTTTCCCGTCGCTACGAACATGGGACAGGCGCGCAACTCGATCATAGTCCACACCGCGGATGTTCTGATCTCGGTCGGCGGCGGATTTGGCACTTTGTCCGAGATAGCGCTGGCGCTCAAGATCGGAAAAGGCGTCGTGGCGCTCCAGCCGTCCTACCAGGTCCCGGGCGTGGTAACCGCGCAGACGCCGCTGGAGGCTGTCGACGAAGCGCTGAGACTGGTCGAGTTCGGAGTGAAACTAACGGTGAAGAGTGAAGAGTGAAGGGTGATTGAATCGGTGAAGAGTGAACAGTGAAGGGTGAGCGGAAAAAGCCGCTTTGAGTCGGTGAAGGGTGAAGAGTGAAGGGTGAGAGGAAGAGCCACTATTAATTTTTCTGTTGTTCTAACTGTTTCAAATTCTCTGTGTCCTCTGTGTCCTCTGTGGTGAACGAGGTCTTAATGCCAAAACGCAGTCCGAAAAAGGGTACGACCGAACCTGGCGTCAAGCCCGCTGCCCCGCGCTCCGGGGTCGCCTCCGATAACCGCGATCTCCGAAAACTGCGGCGGGAAAACGAAGCTTTGCGCAAAGAACTCGCCGGTGTACTTGCCAATGCCCTGGAAAACGAAAAGATATGGAGGCACTTTGCCTCGATCGAGCGAATACTTTTCCGGACCCGCGATTTGGAACGGCTCATCGATGAAATGCTCCGTGAGATAAGGGATCGGTTCCGGACAGGGCTTCTGGTTTTGTACCTTTCACATCGCGAAGCGATGGAGAGGTTTTTCCAGAGTGAAGCTTGGGCGAGCCGCGAGTTGGACTCGGGGACCTGGATTTCGCCCCTGGATGGTGAATCGGCCCAGGCCCTCCTGGGGCCGGCTCTCAAGCCCGTGCTCTTTTCTACCGGGAAAAACGGCTATCCCCCGATGTTGTCCGGGAGCGGCGGCAATCTGTGCTCGGGAGTGCTCATCCCGCTGAAGATAGGCGAGATTCTCTTCGGTGTGCTTTTGCTCGGCAGCCGCGATCCGGGAAGATACGATCCGGAAGACGGGACCGATCTTCTGGAGCAGCTCGGAACCAACATTGCCCTCTCCATGGACAATTGCCTTACCTATGAAAAGGTCCGCGACTTTGCGGTAAAGGACCAAATGACCGGGCTTTTCAATTTTTTTCAGATACACACGATCCTGGAAAAGGAGTTCAGAAAAGCGCGCAGGTCGGGAACCGCCCTTTCGGTGCTGGTGGTTGACCTCAATTTCGTCCACGACTGGGATGAGTTCGAAAGCGGAATGGAGGTGCTCAAGCATGCGGCGCGGCTGCTCGAAGAAATCCTTCCAAAGGAGCGCTGTTTCATGGGCCGGTACGGCAGCGACGAATTCCTGATCGTACTCCCCGGGGTCCCCGAAGAAGAAGCGCGGGAGGTCATCCCTTATATTTCTTCCACCATGAGAAAATCTCCGTACCAGGAAGGCAATACCGCTATCCTCATAACGACGGTCATTGGGGCGGGCACTCTCAACGAACGCACCACCGGCGCTCAGGACCTGGTCGATGCGGCCTGCGCAGAGCTTTGCGGCATGAAACTGCGCCACGGGCCGGCTGAATAATTAGAACAAATTAAAAACAATTGAGGGATTGAGGGATTTAGGGGTGGCGCGTACAGTTTTGCGAAACCACATCGACAAGTTGGCCAGCGCCGGACCGAAGGTGGCGCGTACAGTTTTGCGAAACCACATCGACAAGTTGGCCAGCGCCGGACCGAAGGTGGCGCGTACAGTTTTGCGAAACCACATCGACAAGTTGGCCAGCGCCGGACCGAAGGTGGCGCGTACAGTTTTGCGAAACGACATCGACAAGTTGGCCAGCGCCGGACCGAAGGTGGCGCGTACAGTTTTGCGAAACGACATCGACAAGTTGGCCAGCGCCGGACCGAAGGTGGCGCGTACAGTTTTGCGAAACGACATCGACAAGTTGGCCAGCGCCGGACCGAAGGTTGAGGGACCACAAAAGGAAATGACGCGAGTCAGGCAACCGCAGGAATCGGGAATTATTAGTCGTACATTAATACACGTCGTTATCCCGGCGGCGCATTTGAGTCGGGATCAAGAGCCGGAATCCGTAGCAGGGTTGTGAGTTCCAGCCCCGACTTTTTTGCCTTTCTACTTTTGCCTTTTATCTGCTGCTCTTGCCATTGGCCGCCGCTCATGGTAAAAAGCGAGGTTTATCGGGGCGTAGCGCAGCCTGGTAGCGCACCTGCCTTGGGAGCAGGGGGCCGTAGGTTCAAATCCTATCGCCCCGATTGAGTTTACTGGATCTCTCATCATCTGGTGGTATGTGGTTGCCCTTGATCTCGTAGCCAACGCAGAATGAAACGGATCTCTCAAATACCTGCTTTTGCTCGTTCTTGTCAGTGCCAACAGTTCCATTAATATCTCTCGATATAGAATCCGCAAAAAGGTGGGACTGAACAAAAGAAAATTCAATCTCCGGACTTGCCTTTCCGAAATGGAATAGTCCCAGCGACACATATTTCTGCTCTTGATCTCTATCTGCAAAGGCGTCCAGAAACTGGACAGGCCCACCGCAGGCAGATGCAGACCAGATCCTGTCTCCCGATTGGATGGTTCTTGCTGCGTCCTCGACGGACAGCTTGCAACATACCCTTTTTAGGAAGATCGATATTAAACGCGCTATATAAAAGTTGTAATAATAATTTCATATTGTAATCTCATCCATATTGTATTTCACTCAACAGCACATGGCATGGACAATAAGGACACGCAGAAAAAAATTTGGAGGTGATCTCGTGAAACAATTCCCATACCAGGACATCAACATTTTCGAGCTGAGCGCTACTCTATCCGGTCGTTTGGCCGGCCTTCTTTTCGCCGACCAGGGGGCCAAAGTATATTTTGTCAATCGGCCCGACCGGGCCGGAGAACAGATTGACGACTATCTGGACCGCGGCAAGTTCGCAGCCGATCCGGAGGCTTTGTCGGATACGCGCGAAGCTGATGTCGTCATCGTCGACGGCGACACACCGGTGGATCGCCGGCGTAGCCAAATCGTTTTGCGGATTACCGCCGCGCTGCCGGGCGATGAGGTCTACGGCTATCTGAAGGCCGACTGCAGCGAAGACCTACTGAACGCTACGGTCGGTTTTTTCACCAACATGGCCTTGACCGGCCCTTTGCTTGGGCGTCCTGTGATTTACACGCCGCTGCCGGTGTGTTCCGTCTACACCGGCGTCATTGGGGCAGTAGCCGTTGCCTCGGCTTTGCAGGAGCGCGTAAGGAGCGGCCATGGCTGCGAGGTGGTCGCGTCGCGCCTGGCCGGGGGGTTGTCCGCCATCGGGGCCCTGGTATTGAATTGCACCGGTCTGCCGCCGCACCTGGATCGCGTACCGCCGGCAGGTCCACCGGAGGGCATGACCCCCGAGCAGTTTGGCGCACTGCTCAAAAGCGCCGCCGCCAGCGGAGAGCGGCAGTTGTGGCTGGAACACCGCATAATCCAGTTTGGCTCGTCGTATCGCGCCAGCGACGGCCGGCTGCTGATGATGTTGAACGGCGCAAATCGGCGTGCGACGCGCAAGCTTTACGAGCATTTGGGCATCTGGGAGCGTCTGAGAGAGGCCGGGCTGGTGGATGTGTCACCCTATGAACCGGCGAGTCTGGCTGTGCGAGGTCGCAATATTGCGGATGCCACGAGCCTGAGCTTCGCCAACGTCTCGCTTATTGCCGAAGCGCTTGAAGAGGTCATTGCCACCAAGACCGGGGCGCAATGGGAGGCCGAGTTGTGCGGCGCCGGCATCCAAGCGGTTGCCAAAGTGATGAGCCTGGAGGAGTGGATGCAGGACCCGGAAGCCCGTCGCGCAGGCCTCACGGCACAGTTGCCAAACAACGGCAGGCCGCAGATCGGCCGCGCAGCCTGGTTGGCCAGCGCCCAGCCATATCCGCCTCTGCGATCGGCCGGCGCCTCTGGTGATTCATTTGTGCCTGCGCCTGTCCTTCCCGTCAGGGATTCCGTTCCTCAGGCGAAACCGCTTCAGGGATGCAAGGTGGTGGACCTGACTAACGTGATCGCAGGTCCTCACTGCGCACGTATGATGGCCGAACTCGGCGCCACGGTCTACAGGGTGGAACAACCCGACCCATACCATGGGCCGTTAGTACACGCCGTGTGGGGCGGCGAAGCAGGCGCAGGCAAGCGCACCATCATTCTCGACACGAACAGCGGCGATGGCAAGGCCATATTTAATAAGCTGCTCGGCTGGACCGACCTGGTGGTCATCAACAAGGGCGATGCTCAATGCGCGCGCCTGGGAGTGGATGCCGAAACGCTGCACAAGCTCAACCCCAAGGCAGTCCTGGTTCAAATCTCGGCCCACAACGGCGAGCGCCACGGCGGGCGCCATGATTACCCGGGCTACGATCCCACCTTGCAGGCCCTTACCGGCATCATGACGCGCTTCGGCCCCGAAGGATGTCCCACCTACCACGGCCTGGCTTCATGCGTGGACTATCTGTGCGGTTATTTGGGCGCATGGGCGGGCACGACTGCGCTCTATGCGCGCGAGCTGCGAGGGGATGGCCTTGGCGACTGGGCGCAGACATCCCTGGCGGCGGCCGCGTCCCTGGTTCAGCTGCTGTCGCAGTTCCAGGATGTCCCGGCCAGGGAGCGGGGCCCGCTGGCAACCGGACCGACGGAGACTCAGCGAATTTACAAGGTAAGCGACGGTTGGATCTTTGCACTCAGCCGGTCCGATCTCACTGCTTCTCTTGAAGGCAAAACGGTCGAGTCTGCACTGGCCGGGTTAAAGGCTCAGGGCATCGAGGCCGTGCGCATCAATACCGTCCGTGAGTTGGCGGATCGCCATCGCGATCGGGCGAGCCGGACCGTTTATTACCAGGCGCTTACAAGCGACGGCCTGACCAGCGAATGCTTCGTTCCAACGTGGTTCTGTTTCAATGACGTGGCGGCTGACAGCCGGCAAGAGTCCATGCGCGTGGGCTCCAACGCCGACGAGATCCTGCAGAACCTGGGTTACAACAGCGATGACATTATCCGGTTCAAGCAAAACGGCGCCGTGCTGGGTACCGAGTGGAATCGCGCGGAAAGTCCAAAAATAACATATCCGGGGAGAAGATAGGCACGGTCCCGTCCCTGCAAACCGGCTTACCACTCTTAAACAATGGGTGGAGCGTGGAGTGGCGAGTTTTACTTCAGGCCCAGCAATCGGGCCGCATTGCCCCCGAGGATTTTTTCAGCCGAGCCGGGCGGCAGGGGCAAGGCCGCGACGGCGTCGATATTGCGCCTGATATGCGGCATCCCGGGCCAGTCACTGCCAAAGATAACCTTATCGGTATTTCGCCCGAGTTCCGGGAAGTACTCCATGAGCTTTGCCGGAGGCAAGCCGGAAATTTCCATGTACACGTTTTTATGAAGCCTCGACATAAAAAAGGCCCTGTCGTACCAGAACCCCCTCCCCGAATGGGCCATGACAAGTTTGAGATCGGGGAAATCCACCGCCACGTCGTCCAGATGCAACGGGTCGCCATATTTTAGGCGGGTACCCGGAAAGATGGATGACCCGGTGTGGATCAAAACGGGAATTTCGAGGCGCTGGGCCATCGCGTAAACGGGATAGATCCGGGGGGCGTTGAGAAAATATTGCTGGTAGGTCGGATAGAGCTTGAGTCCCCGGAACCCGTCTTCTTCGACCAGCCGTTTCAACTCCTCGGCCGGCCGGGCGAACAGGTATGGATTGACATCGCAAAATGGGATGAGGCGTGGGCGGCCCCTGCAAAAATCCCTAACCTGCCCGTTGGTGCAAACTCCGACTGTCATCTCGTTTAACTCGGCTAGCACACAGGCAAAATCCACACCCTCCCCGGCGAGGAATTCCTCGAATCGGCCTGGGTCGGAGTACTTCTCACAAAATTCGTCGAAGCCGCCGTTTGGATGGGAAAGCTTAAACCAGTCGGTTACCCACGCATGCTGCCTGACCTGGAAGAGCGTCGGGCTCGGATGGACGTGAAAATCTATGCAGGGCGTTGACTGCACGGTTTCATTGGCCAATCGTTTTCTCCTCTTCCAAACCGGAATAATGCGCCCCCCTATGGGACCTCAAGGGCGTTCACTGTCAAGCATCTCCATATGGTCGGGCGTGTAGCGCTCGCCGGCTACCGCCTCGGCAGGGATTAACGCCTCGATCTTCGAGAAGTCCTCTGCTGTAAGGTCCAGATCAAGAGATGCCAGGGCTTCCTGCAAGTTATCCCGTCTGCGAGCCCCGACCAGCGGTATGATGTCTTGCCCCTTTGACAGCACCCAGGCGATTGCAAGCTGTGCGACACTGACAGCTTTCGACGCAGCAAAAGCAGCGAGTGCTTCCACAAGAGCCAGGTTTTTCTTCAAGTTTTCGCCCTGGAAACGCGGGAAGTGAGATCGGAACCCTGACTGCGATTGGCCTTTCAGAGATCCGGAGCTGATTAGCCCGCGCGCGAGCACGCCATAGGCGGTCAGACCGATGCCAAGTTCGCGCAGGGTTGGCAGGATCTTGGTCTCCACCGAGCGGCTCATGAGGGAATATTCGATCTGAGGGTCGACAACCGGATGAACGGCGTGAGCGCGCCTTACTGTCGACCACGAAGCTTCACTCAGGCCGAGCCAGCGGACATACCCCGCATGGATGAGATCGACGATAGCTCCCATCGGGACTGCGAAGAGCACCGAATTTTACACTGAGCAGGATTTGGTCCCTATTTCCGCCTCGCAGCGCGTCGCGAACAAGCAGCTCGTTGTGCCCGGCGCCGTAAAAGTCGCCGGTGTCGATCAGCGTGATCCCTGCCTCCATGGCGGAGTGAATCGTTGCCAAGCTCTCCATCTCATCGGCAGGTCCATAGAAATCAGACATGCCCATGCAGCCGAGACCTATTGCCGAAACCGCCGGAGCAACGTTCCCCAGTCGACGTACCTTCATGATCATCTCCTTCCAGAGTCTCTCCCCGTGCGTCGTGCGGTACGGAACAAAACGAGGCGGACGTGCAGCAAGCCTGGCGGCTTTAGTTCCGATATACGGCTTTGCATCGTCACTTGCGGCCAAAAGAAGGTCTAAATTCTATTCTAGTAGCTCTCGCGCTTCCGAGCAAGCTCGCGTCCATGCATTAGCAAGCGAAATAAGAGAGAGTGATGGCGCCGTATTGAATGCGACGATCGAGGCGGCTGTGATTGGATCGTGAGGAGCAGGGCGGATCTTCTCGAAGCGATGTCTCAGTTTCTCTGATGCGCCGGTCCTGTAACAGAGGATAGATACTAAATTTTGAACTCTGCCGCCATGCCTTCGCATATAAAGTCATCGAGTTCAACCAGGACATCGGCGCTGATATCGAGAGCCTGAACTTCCGGCAGATTCAGCAAATCGGCCCGGGCCTCATTGCTTGTGCTGATTCCTTCCGTTTTTGATGCATGATTGACTACTCGTACAATCATCAGCAGGTCATCATCTTCGTCAAAATCTTCTTTATGGTGGTTGAGTGCGACATTGCAGTATACCGAAGGTATGCCCCACTCATCCATTAACTTGTATCCCTGTTCAGCGTGCAGAATGGAAAGGACTTTGCCAACGAACGCATCCGAGAGCACCATCTTGGAGTTCTTCGAGGCCAGCGCTTCGAGTGCCCTGATTAGTGCGAGTTTGCCGATATCATGGAGCAAGCCGGCCAAAAAAGCCTCGTCTCTCAATTTCACATACCCAAGTTCCTTAGCAAGCCACTTTGAGCCTGTGGCCGTCAAGAGCGCATGTTTCCATGCCACTTGCATGAATTTGTCAAGCGTGGGGTTCAATGACTTGTAAAGGCCCTCTTGACTAATGCAAATAACCAGATTTAAAACATGATTGAAGCCAAGACGCATTATCGCATCCATTACCGTGCTGACTCTCTGTGCTCCTAAGAACAGCGCGGAATTTGCCATTTTCAGCACCCCCAATGTAAGGGCCTGATCCTTGCCGATCACTCTGGAAACCTGATCGACTGAAGTATTATCATCAGCCATCAACTGCTGTAGTTCAAACGCAACCCCTGGAAATACCGGCAGATTCGTTTTTTCTGAAGCCGCATAATGCCTGATTACATCGATTGCCGATCGTTTTTTGGCTTCCTGATCCATTGTCCTGCTCCTGGGACTACGAAAACCATCTTAATAAAATGTCGAGCACCTGAAGCCTGTTTTCTTGAATTGACGGGCTGCAAACAGCCTGTCCAGAGGAGCCTTATCTGAAGCTGCGAGGGTTGTCAAGCGTCCTTTGTTTCGGCTGCCGGTGGAAATATACACCATGCTATCCGGATTGTTCCCGGATGTTGATTTACCATCTGCAAACGAAGGAAGTTGCTTTAGCACAAGGAACAGTAAAGTAGTTCAGCGACCCCCACTCTCTGTATCCTATTGCTTGTTCTGCGGGCTTGCCGGGACCTTCGCGCCATGGAAATCACAAAGCCATACGACTTTGGACGGTCCTGACGATTTCGCAGGAACGGGCTTTTGGGGGTCAGCGATGTCCAAGTTGAAAGCTTGTCCGATCGTATCCCCGATCGAAGACAAGTTGTAAGCCGCTCGCGCCGGGAAATGGACAATCGGAATTCCAGCCGACCTGAAAGCCCCGTCGACGAACATGTCCCGCTTTAAGCGGTTGTTTTGCCTGTGGCTTTTATCATCCAGTTCGATTACCCCGATTACCGACAGGTCGTTGGCTTGGCAGATCACAAAATCTACGTGCTTGCCGACAATCCGGTTGAAGGCGGCTTGCCTCCCGGCTCCGTCGGCCGGCATGATTAAATCCGCAATACGCACTTTGCCGAAAACCCTGTACTCCTCCCCCAACAGTTCTTCGAGCACCCCGAAAAATGAGCGCTCGGCAGCGGAAAAAAGCGACGGCTCCCGCTTATATGAGGAGGAGAACTGTTGGGATTTGAGCCATTCCCTGAAGTCCTTGTTTCGAAGGGCCAGGGCAACAAGGACTCCGATTGTTAAAAGAGCCGAAGCAAAAAACTGTAAGAGAAATCGCATCGGATGCAAACCTCCCTGCTCAGAACCTGTATATCTCACCCATGGTGTACCGTATACAGGTATATCGGCATCTTGTCTGAAAGGGAAAAATCAAATTGAGGATGGGATGGCGCCGTTCAGCTTCAGCATTCCTCTGCGCAACACCTCGCTGGACACTCCCACGGATCCGTTCCAAGCCGTAATGAGATATCTATTGTGTGTTAGATCTGGAAATCATATACTTTTGCAACTTTTACGAGCTTCAGGCTCACACGAGAAGTTTTTCGGTCAAAAATCAGATCACAACATGCATTTTGGATACAAAGCACAGAATTTGATGCATTGTTCCGGGTAACGATTGTATCAGGTGATAAACATCCTTCTTAACACCACTCTGCCTGTTTTCAGCATTATCCTGCTGGGATTTGCGCTCAAAAGAATTAGCATCATCGATGCCAATTTCGTCAGGAAAGTCAACCTGATAGTGTTCAACATCGGAATTCCGGCAGTTCTTGTGCGCGAGATCACACGGGCGCCTTTCAGCCGGGATTTCAACTTGACGGCTGTCATCTGTTCTCTTTGTTCTTTGTGCATCGTGCTCCTCGCGAGCCTGGCAGTGGCCCACGCTTTTTCATTCAGGGCGGATCGGCGCGGAACATTTATTCAGTGCAGCATTCACGGAAACATCGGATACATGGCGTATGCCGTAGCATATTACGCGCTTGGAGGGGCGGGCTTTGCACGAATGGCGATCCTGAGTAGTTTCCTGATAGTCGGTCAGAATCTTCTCTCTGTGTGGGCGCTTACCATCTATAATCCCCGGGTGAGGGCAAACGGGCGGAAGTCCTGGGTCATTTTGAGGAATATAGTGCGAAACCCGATCGTACTGAGCGCTGGATTTGCTACTTGCTATTCTGCGCTCGGCCTGAAGATGCCCGGTCCATTGGCAAAAATTCTCGATATCCTGTCGGGACTGGGGCTTCCTGCGGCTTTGATCTTGATCGGCGCCAGTCTCTCGATCGGCGTTTTGAAAACGATGGTGTTTGAACTGTTCGGTATAGGGGCGCTTAAACTTGTTGCACTGCCGCTGGCAGGCTATCTTCTGATGTTCCTGACGGGAGTGCCGAGTCAACTGGTATTGCCCGGCGTTATCCTGCTCGCCTCTCCTCCCGCCACCATATCCTATGTCATGGCCTTCGAGCTTGGAGGTGACCCGGAACTGGCTGCAACAAGCGTTTCCATCTTCACACTCGTCTCCGCTTTGTCTTACACATTCATTTTGTCCTATCTTGCGTGAACCCATTCGGGAATCTTTGTAAAGATTTTTTCAAAACCGTCCGATTGTTGCTATCAGACGGGCACGAAAAGAAAAGACGAGTACAAACATGCAGCTCAGTGTCGCGTGTCTCTTGAACGTGGCGGATAGCTTCAGGCATTGCAGTAAGAGGAGGAAGTCGTGAGCATTTCAGGAGTTAACTTCACCAGAGCGTTCTACCCGGTCGACTTTTCCGCGGTACAGCAGTCAAATAGCAGTGATATAAGCTCCGGCGCCCCGGTTCCAGGCGATCGGTCAAAGTCCGGCGGGAATAATACGTTAATGCAGAGCATCATGCAGGCGTTCGACCAGATGGGCATTTCGACGCCCTTTTCGCCAAACGGCCCACAGCCAAACTGGAATGCAAACGCGACCTCCACCGGTTCCACCTCATCCACCGGCACGACCGAGTCTACTTCCTCCACCAGCTCCACCTCATCCACCGGCACGACCGAGTCCCCCCGGAGCATTCGACATGCATTCAAAAAGTTTATGCATGACCTGTTTGCGGCCGTAGAATCGGAACAGGGTTCGAGCGGGAGCCCGTCCTCATCCACGTCCTCCACTTCTTCTACGGACACCGCGCTCAGCGCTTTGCAATCGGACTTCAACAACCTGGTCTCGGCGCTTCAGGCTGCTTCCGGCGGCAGCACTTCGAGCGGCACAAATAACACATCAGGCAGCACGAGCAGCACATCGGGCAGCAACCCAGACCTGGTCACTTTTCTACAGGACGTTGCCTCCAACCTGGGTAATTCCGCCTCTTCCGCCGGCGCCACCACTTCCAGCGGCTCAACCGACTCCAGCTCCTCCACGAGCACGACCGGCTCAATCGGCTCGACCCACTCCAGCCGGCACCATCGACATGCATTCAGTAAGTTTGTGCATGACCTGTTTGCGGCCGTAGAGTCGGAACAGGGTTCGAGCGGCAGCTTGTCCTCATCCACGTCTTCGGCAGCGACACCGGCTTACTCGAGCTTTTCGAGCAAGCTGGACCAACTGATTTCTCAATTGGGGGCAAGTTCGGACAGTTCATCCACGTCCTCCACCTCTTCGACGAACAGTGCCCTCAGCGCTTTGCAATCGGACTTCAACAATCTGGTCTCGGCGCTTCAGGAGACTTCCGGCGGCAGCACATCGAGCGGCACAAATAGCACATCGGGCAGCACCGGCAGCACATCGGGCAGCAGCCCAAGCCTGCTCACTTTTCTACAGGACGTGGCCTCCAACCTCGGTAATTCGACATCCACGCCGGCAACCGGGAATTTTATGAACAGATATTGGTAATATTGAATTGCATCGTTGTCATGTAATTTGATCATTATCTATCGCAAAATACTGAAATGCCAACAGAAATCAAGATGGATGCGTACATCCTTTACCCTATTCATCCCCCCTTAAATCCTCCTTGACGCATTCTGATTTCGATTTAGGATGCCTGAAATGGTTTAACCAATTCTTGAAAAGGAAGATTCTGCTGCCTGCCGTCTTGAAATACGACGTTAATTTAGTCGAACATCCAACCAGGTCTTAGTACGTGTCTCCCAAATGGGGAGGTTGTTCAAAATGATAATAAAGGGACTGCTATTTTGTTTGGTTACGATCCTTTTTACAGCATCTCTGCTGACGGCTGCTGAAATCCCTCTGACAGGCAAAGGTGGTGTTTACGAACTACCGGCTAAGATTAATGGTGTCATTTATAGCAATTTCATTCTGGACAGCGGAGCTGCAGAAGTCAGCATTCCATCCGATATGGTACGCACGCTCATTCGTCTGAGGATGTTAAATGAAAGTGATTTCTTGGATGGCAAAAGATATGTATTAGCAGATGGTTCCACTTTAAAAAGTCCTCGTTTTATAATTAGAGAATTAGAAGTGGGTGGGTGCAAATTACATAATATTCCTGCCTTCATAGGAACAGCATATAGCTCTCCACTCCTGGGGCAGAGTTTTCTTTCACATGTATCGTCTTGGACAATCGATAACAATAAGCATACTTTTAGTTTTTCGAATATAAAAAAAGATGTTACTGGTGATTATGATATGTATCAGAAATCACCTGAAATAAAAATAGGAGAACTGAGTATGTCACACATGCTAAACGCACAATCTTATTCGATTTCTTTGAGTGATATAGACACAATCAAAGCAAATTTAAAAAAGTACTACGTATTAATGCAGAAGCACGACATTGATGGTGCTATGGATTGTTATTCATCAGAAAGACGGCCTGAAATTAAGCGTAACCGACTCGAAGCCGAGGCAAAAGATACCGAATACTACATAATAGATAATGTTAATGTGATATCCGCTGAATACGATAAGGCTACCGCATTCACACGTTTAACGCACAAGAAATACAATCAGCATCCTGAAGTTTGCGAGGTAACTTTTGAGTATGTCAGGGATGGAAATCAATGGAAAATTCAGGGGACCCAGGCGACAAAAATATCTTCATAACCGCTCAAAGCAGGCAACGATCAGCTCAAATACGGCATGTTGCATAATTGGGCAACCGTTAATCCGGATTATGTCATTTTTGAACTCAATGAGGCGATCGATCTCGATCCATCCGCCAAAAGTGTATACTCTGTAATAATTTCGTTTGGTTATGACTCCGCGCAGTGGGCACGGCGGTAAACGGACTGTCCGTGCGCAGGACTTCAAAGGTCAACATGCCGACAAAAACGATTGTCATAACCGGAAGCCAAAACAGCGCGAAGTTATTCCCGAACACCGGGTGCGTCAGATTAGGTAGAAGGCTCATTGACAAGCTGATGAGCGCCGTCAGCAATCCAAACCGGCGGGTATGGAATGAGTTGAGCGCCGCTACAGCCCAAATTCCGAGGGCCGGAGCGATAATCACGTAACTGTTGATCTCGTTCAGAGGGTTGAATAACATGAGGTAGGCAGAACTCAGTGCAAGCAACCACATAGCCCGGCACGGCTCGCGTAGCCGCCTGGCCCCCTTCCACCATAACCAGAGCGTTAGCCCTCCCGCCGCGACGCGCATCAATTTCGATATGCCGTGTGGCAGCGAATAGCCGAGTGTCCAAAGAATACCTCCGACATCTGCAAAACGGTGTTCGGGACTTGCGGCGCAAAGCCGGATATTGGCGAGGAAGTCGCGGTGCTGTGCCATCACATAATCGGCGGGTGCGAACAGGAAAGGCAACAGCGCCAATGCGGCGAGCGCAGGAACAAGGCGCCAACGCAACGGCGCATAACCCACCGCCGAGAGTAACAGCAGCACCACACCCAAAGGTTTTGTCAATCCAAGCACTATCAAAGCCGCTGCCGTCCACCATTGGCGGCGGGACAGACACGCCGCGCTGTGTAGCGCCAGCGCGGCAAGCATCGTATTTGCCTGCCCGTTTCGCAGTGAAGCGAGGCAGAGCGGTATCGTCAAGAGCGAAGCCAAAAGGAAAGCCTGGCGAATATCGTTCCCGAATTGCTCCCGAAGCAGGCGCCAAACACCGGTTGCCAGGAGAACAATCCAGCAGAAAAGCCAGACTATATCGCCTATCGGCACGGGCAGCGAATGAAAAGGGGAAAATATCAAAGCAAACTGAGGCAGATAGTGTAACCCGCCCAGCCCTCCGTAAAGGTCTTTTCCGGCCCACCAGTCGGAACTGGCCTGGTGGTAGGTCGGGGTGACGGTACGGTAAGGTCCTAGCGCTATCATAACGCTGATAGCCAAAAATGGCACAAGCCATGCGATTACCGCGAGTCTTGTCTGCACGCGTCGGTCGTTGAGCCACCTGATCGATTTAACTTTATCTATAAGACTGATTTCCGGCATATGTTTTCTTAACCTGAATAATGCGTCAACTCAACTCCCAACTGGAGCCGAATCGCATTTCCGGGCCGGGTTCCATCCGCAAAAGCTCTTGGAATGCAGCAGGTCGAATTCTGGTTAACCGCACTGCATGGCTTCGATTTTCACCTTTCCGGGTTCTTCAGGTATTGCATTGTCCCATCCTGGATCACACAGACACGTGCCTCCGCGGGATAGTCTCGCTCGAGAACATCCAAGACCTCCGGCCATGTTTTCACGACCGCTGCTTCATCGACATGGCAGAACAGGTCCAGCCCTGTCTTGTCCGGATGGGGATTCAGCACGATAAATCGCTTCATAAAATTGAGAATGAATCGCTTTCCCTTCGGGCTAAAGTGCCGGCCGCCATAATCTGTTCCCCAGGATCGGAAGACATAGTGAGGTACTTGCCCCTCGGGACAGTCAGAGATGAGGACCGCCGTGCCATGTGTCGGTTTCAGCATCATTAATGCAAAACGCACGGCAATAGCGGATTCGTTGGCCTTTCCATAGGAGTTGCATACGACCATGTCATAGCCTGAGGCATAGGGGATGCCGTAATGCTCTTTACCCTCCTCTGCGCCTTGGGCATGAGTCGCTTTGAACGAACCTGCGTAAAGGCTCGTGATCTGCCCGCGACGATTGATAAGGCAATCGACCTTGAAATTGAGTCCTGTGAGTTCTCCTGCGGCGTCACACTCCGCCCGCATGATATTGTGGTCAAAATTTCCCAGACCTGTTCGCGCAGCATCTCGATACATCTGGTTATGAAACTGGCTGATCGTCTCGATTCCAGCCACTCCGGGAAGAATGATTTTAGCTCCGCCCCCAAAGCCCACGTGGACATGGGCGGTGATGCAGCCGATACCTATTTTCAGATCACAGGCCATATATTCCCGATTGTACCAGAGTTCTACACCTGTCGGGGTCCGTCCTACCCGCACTGTGTTTTGAAAGGGATCGTGGTTGTACACGGCGTAATTCTCCACGATCTCATCACCCAGCTTTTTTCTGGCAGCGATCATATCATAGGCGCCATGGGCGCCCAGTGCCCAGATGAATCGGACCTGGTCCTTTTGCATCCCCGCGCGGTGCAGCGCCTCCAGAACATAGGGCGCCACGTCCTTTACCGGTGTGGGCCTTGTCATATCGTCGAAGACGATCACCGCCTGTTTCTTGCCTTTCGCCAATTCCTCCAGAGAAGGACCGGCTACAGGATGCTCGACGCGTTCCCTGATTTGTTCCGGAGTAAGGGCAGACTTCTCCATCCCCGGGGAAGTCATATTGTCCACTTGCCAACGGTCCGGAAAAGTGAGCTCCCGCTCTTGATTCTCATACCAAAGCCGGGACGGAATTTTAACGGTCTGCATGAATTTCTCCTCCTTTTTCCAGTTGGGCAGCAATAATAGAATGGTTTAGCTGAAATGGCGAATTGAAATTCGACTGTCTATCGGGTTTGGGAGATTATCAGAATGGCAAGACAATGAATTTTCGTCGAGCAGGTTTGCGTATGTAATGAGGCCGCCTGATTGCAAGGTAATCTGATATGTGTTAAAGGTCGCTTCAAGTTGTTCGATAGAAGAAATTCCTGAGAAGCAAATCCTGAGCATGAGGTGGAACGGATGAAAAGCAAAGTTTATTTCGTACCGGTTGAAGATGCAGAGGACATCAATGCCGTCAACGGCAGGCTGAAGTTACTGCTGGCGGAAAGTCGCGTGCTGGCCTTTACTGAAGGAAGCCGGAAAGTTGGGGTGAAATTACACTTCGGAGAGGAGGGCACCGACGCTTTCGTGAGGCCCGATCATTTGCGGATCATTTGTGATGAGATCGCAAAGAAGGGGGCCGTCCCCTTTTTGTCTGACGCCAACACGCTCTATCGCGGCAAACGGCTCAATTGTAACGATCATCTCGAAGTAGCCATGGCGCATGGCTTCACGAGGGAGGCGGTGGGCGCGGACATCTTCATCCCTGACGATAAAAAAGATGAGGATATCCGGGAAGTGCAAATCGATCAGATGCTCATCAAGACGGCCAAGGTCGGCCGCTGTTATGTCGATGCCGACGCTTTCGTTGCGGTGACCCATTTCAAGGGACACGCCCTAACCGGTTTCGGCGGGACCCTTAAGAACATCGGGATGGGGTGCGCAACCAGGCCAGGCAAGCTGGCCCAGCATTGCGGCGCAGCCCCTACGTTCTACAAAGACAAATGTGTCGGCTGCGGAGACTGCGAAGAAGTTTGCCCGGTGCAGGCCATCCACATGGAAGAAGAAAAATCGGTACTGGACCCTGAGAAGTGCATCGGTTGCGCAAGTTGTGTGGCGGCCTGTCCCAACTTTGCGCTTTTCATCGATTTCGGGGCAGGCGATGAGGTCCAGAAGAAGATGGTTGAGTATTCCTACGCCATTCTCAAGGACAAGAAAGGCAAGGCCGGTTTCCTGAATTTTGCCGTGCGGATAAACAAAGAATGCGATTGCTGGCGCTATGGGAACCAGCGGATTGCGCCTGACGTGGGGATTTTCGCTTCGGCCGATCCCGTGGCCATCGACAAGGCGAGCCTCGACCTGGTCAACGCCTCCTGCGGGAAAGAAATTTTCAAAGAGTTCCATCCCAGGCAGCGCCATCTCCTGCAACTGGAATATGCTCACGAGCTCGGGCTGGGAAGCCTTGATTACGAACTCATAAGGGTCTGATGGGGGCGACGCTGTTTCCAGTCATCGGCGTTAGAAGCTTCTCCTCCTTTCGATCGATTATTCGATGACAACGAACAGACATACCAATTTCAAATCATGGAGGGCGGCATGAATAACCTGAAGATCGATCTTACGGAAAAGGTCGCCATTGTGACAGGGGGCGGAAGAGGCGTTGGGAGGGCTATCTCCCTGGGACTGGCTGGGGCCGGGGCTTCAGTTGTTGTTTGCAGCAGGACCGGGGGGGAACTGGAGGCCGTGGCTAAAGAGATTATCGAAAAGGGGGGCAGAGCCCTGCCGCTGGTTACCGATTTGACTTCAAACCAGCAATTGGAAACCCTGGTAGACGCCACGATCAGGGAATTCGGCCGAATTGATATTCTTGTCAATAACGCGGCCCGAAGTTTTCTGCGAAGCCTTTTGGATCTTCGTGAGGACGGCTGGGACAAAGTTTTTGACACAAATGTAAAAGCGGTTTGGCAGTTGAGTCGACTTGTCGCCCGGAAAATGATCGACCAAAAACATGGGAGGATCATAAACATAACCACCGTAGGCGCCGAGAAAGCCGAATTCAATATGGGCGCCTACAGTTGCAGTAAGGCAGCGTTAAAGATGCTTACCCGCTGCTGCGCCCGGGAATGGGCCCAATATGGGGTCAATGTGAATGCCGTCGGTCCCGGATTGACCCGCACCGACTTCAGCAAACCAATCTGGTCCAATCCCGATAGGGCCGCCCAGATAGCACGGGCCATTCCCAAGGGCCGAATTGCCGAACCGGAAGAAATTGTAGGGGCGGTCCTCTTCCTTGCCTCGGATGCGGCTGACTATATAACCGGCAATACGATCTATGTAGACGGCGGGGTGTTGACCACCTGAACCTCAGACATATCGACTATTATCATCCACGGGTCGCAAGGGCCCCCGGCTCACAGCGCGCGTCACGGCCATGCGACCCGTGGCAGGACACTACTTAACTTTCACGTTCTGTTGGCTTCTTGCCAGTTCCTCTTCCTGCAACTGACGCCACAATACCTTGCCCGCGCCGGACTTGGGCAGCGTTTCGACGATCTCGACCAGGCGCGGGTACTTATAGGCGGACATCTCCCCCTTTGACCACTTTATAATCTCCTCGGCCGTGACTTTGCCGGCAGCTTCAGGTTTTAGCACCACGAGCGCTTTGACGTTTTCGACCCGTTCCACGTCCGGCACGCTGATCACGCAGGCTTCGAGCACGGCGGGATGCCGGTACAAAATGGATTCGACCTCCGCGGGCCATACTTTGAAACCCGCTGCGTTTATCATTCTCTTTAACCGGTCCGACACGACGAAGTAGCCTTCTTCGTCCATGTAGCCAATATCGCCGGTCCTGAAGAACCTTTTGCCGTCAAGGTCCATGAAAGCCTTTTGGGTCTCTTCGGGTTTGCCCCAGTATCCTTTGAACACCTGGGGGGCGTCGAGCACGATTTCACCCTGTTCTCCGACGGGCAGTTCCTTGAGCGTTGTGACGTCGACGATCCGCGCGTCGACATCGAAAACCGGTGTGCCGATGCTGCCCGCCTTGACCCTGTCCGGCGGATTCATGTGGGTCTGGGATATCGTCTCGGTCAGGCCGTAGCCTTCCATGAATGATAATCCGAAATTATCCTTCAGCTTTTCGCTAAGCGCGGCAGGCAGCGGCGCGCCGCCTCCGCCTATTACCGCCAGTGAGCTGAGGCTCCGTACATCCAGGTTGGGCGTCGCAAGCAGGTCAATGAGCATCGTGGTGATGTTTGTCCACCCTGAGACCTCGTATTTCTCGATGGCGGCAAGGGCCGCCTGGCGGTCCCAGCGGGTCATCAGCACTGAAGTCGCCCCTGCGGCGATGGGACCCAGGAAGCTGTGGATCATCCCGGTGACATGAAAGAACGGCAGGCTCGACAGAATGACGGAAGAAGGGTTTGCATGGGTCCAGGTCACGGCGCTGACGACGTTTGCGGTGACGGTTGCGTGGGTGTGCATGCACCCTTTGGGCACGCCGGTGGAACCTGCCGTGTATGGAATAAGACACAGGTCATCGATCCCCACACTTTCCGCCGGAGGGTCGGGCGCTTTGGCAAGGGTCGTCGGCCATTCGCGCGTCCCTTCGATACGGGCCGGCGCTTGAAGCATGAACTCGGGCACAGGCAGTTCGCTCCGTTCAGGCAGATAATCCTTGTAGGAGCCGACAATGGTTTGGTAAACACCATAGTCCCGGCACGCATCTGCAATACGCGGATACAAGTCGGTGGTCGTGACGACGGTTCTTGCCCCGCTGTCTGAAAGCACGTAGCTGAACTCCTGGGATACCAGCATGGGGTTCATGGGTACGACCACTGCCCCGGCGCGCATTGCTCCCAGGAACCCGATGATGAAATGAGGCGAGTTCTGCAGGTACAAGGCAACCCTGTCACCCTTGGTAACCCCCATCCCGGCCAGTGCCCCCGCCAGGCGCACACACTCGCTCCACAGCTCGGAATAAGTTATGCGCCGGCCGTAGTAGATGATCGCCGGGTGGTCCGGGTATCTTCGGGCAGATGTTTCGAGAAAATCGTAAAGAGGCGTGCGAGGATAGACAAGAGACTTGGGCACGCGCTTGGGCCAATGCTGGTAATGTCTCTGGTTCATGTTTCCTCCATTCGTCAGCCCGGGTATTGGGCCGATGTCACTGGTTCTTGAATTTGGACCGCATTGATGCGTCAGGCCGCATACCGCGCAACCTGAAAACAATATCGGGTTCGGGTTTTGCCAAAAAGCCATGCTCGGTGTTTATTCACTTGGGACAGTGGGAATCGAGCCCATTTCGCGGAGAGTGAGAAGGTACATTAAGATGAACTACTTCAAGACGCACAGGATGCAGAGTCAAAGTTTACACCTGCGGCATGTTTTTCTGAATTAATCACCCCCCCTTTCTCTTACGGTTTCAACCCGTATTTGCTCTTCATTCTTTCAGATATTTTTTTGGTCATGCGGAAAACATCGTCGGATAGTTCGCTGGTTAACATAGCGGTTTCACAACTGGGTAACACCCAGGAAGAAGACGCCAGCAATTCCTCGTCAATTCCTTCTTTAACGAATGCTGCGATCCCCTTTTCAAGTCTATCAACCAGGCTTTCGAAATTTTCCTGCTCAAACAAATGAGCAAAGGTTGGCACAATTCCCCAGCCGATCGATCCGCCGTTTTCCAGGAACTTTTTAAAATCCTTCGCAAAGAGGGACGCCTGAACCGAGTGTTGGTAGGCATCAAAATTGACGACATCCATATTTGAATCCGTGAGCAGAGACCAGTCAGCGTTAGCGCAGCAATGAGTAAATGTTAGGCCGGTCAAACCCGCAATGCTTGCATTAATGAGGCTCAGCACGTTCCCGCGAGTCCCGGTCCCCCCGGCGGAAGTAAAGTTCACCAGGGTTGGCTGGGGTTGGTTTATAATGACTTCGATGCCCGGCAGTTCTTGCTTTAGTTTTGCTTCCAGCCACCGGCACTTCATGTTGGTGCCCTTAACGATAACATCCATCAGCGTCTCATGAAACATGCACGATCTGCCATTTGCCTGCTGTTTAATTATATCTCCAAACGACAATGGGCTCAGGATCTGGACCAGTACCCATTTGAGTTCGGGCGGGGAGTTTTGCTTAATTGCGTCGATCATGGCTTGATGCGCAGGGGCGGCTTCAGAAGAGATGGCAAAATAGTCCAGGTCTCCCTGCTCTACCCGGTCGTAAAATTCGATGAGTTCTTCCTCTCTCTCTTCCGGCTGCGCCATGGTGATTTCCCGTTTTTCCCGGTTGAACACAATGCAGGGAAATCCCTCCAACTGATAGCGCAGACTGCGGGTCAGGACCGGCAGGAAAGGGGCTTCAGAAAAATTTTCCAGGATTACCTGAACGCAATGCGCCGTGTCGCGATAAGGAACACAGGAGAGGGCGGTCGCTGCAAAATTCGGTTTTATAGATGGTTTCTTCATTGTCACCATTTTAGTGCACACCTCCTTTCCCGGATTTCAGATTACAGCTTTTCCGGATTCAGTCAATACTTTACGCTCGCGAGGGCAGGGGTCCCTTGAACTTTCTTTGCGAAAGATTGCAAAAGAAGCACTGTTTGACAGGAGGGTAGCGTGCGTAATAATCTGAAGACGTCAAGAAAATTTTGAGGGCTTTCTGGGGTCGCGCAATTGGATGGCCTCACAGTTAGGCGAGGCAGGGGGCAGGTCGACATCGAAGCCCAAAACTGCCGCCGCGCGGGCGAACGGAAAACTGGGCGGACGACCGAAAAAATCTCATGTCGCCTGGCCTTAGCCGCAATTCCGCCTCGGCTCATGGCCCAATGGCCATAGTGTTTCAAATCTAGCTGGGTTAGCAGCCGTGTAAATCTCAGTAAGCTTTGTATCGGGGTATCGAGCCATTCGAGGAGGCCGTTTATCGTTTTTCTCGAGATTGCCGATCTTTTATAACGGGGTGTTACCACACCTATTGCTTTTTCGAGGGTACAAATATCATTTTCGGGGCCCTTTCCATGGACATGCAATACCTCCACATACAGGTTCTTCTCCTCGCCGATGCTGAGGATGACTACAGACTCGTCCGTGATTTGCTTTCAAACCTGTGTGCTTCAGGAGGAACGCTGCGCTGGGCGTCGGATTATGCTGTAGCGATGGATAGCTTACTCGGGGGTAAATTTGATGTCTGCCTTCTTGACCATCGGCTGGGACCTCGGACCGGGTTGGAGATCCTGGAGGAGGTCACACGGGCAGGCTGTCCAACACCCGTCATTTTCCTCACCGATAATGGGAACTATGAGCTCGACCTTGAGGCAATGAGAATTGGAGCAGCCGATTACCTCACCAAAGACCAGTTGAGCGCTCCCCTTCTCGAGAGATCTATTCGCTATGCGACGGAGCGAAGACGGAAAAAAGAAGCATACAATGATCTGGAAAGACAAGTGAAGGAACGTACGGCCGATCTTGCCCGGGTCAATGCGGAGCTTAAAAGGGAGGTGGAGGAACGCAAACGAGCCGAGGAGATGATGCGGCTCAGCGAAAAGGAACTTCAAAGGGCGGAGGCGGTGGCCCACTTCGGCAACTGGGAGTTCATAATGGGCCGCAATGAGGCAAGAGTATCCAATGGCGTAAAACTTATCTGCGGTCTTGAAGAGAGCACTTTGCCCATTGCCTATTTGCGGAGCCTTGTCCTCCCGGAATACCGTCCTATCCTCCACGATGCCATCAAAGGGCTCATAGAGGAAAATAGACCCTGTAACATTGAATTCAAGATCCGGAGGCCGATTGACGGGAAGATCGTGGATATCCATGCCATCGCTGAATACTCTCCGGAGCAAAGATCGGTTTTCGGCGTCATCCAGGATGTCACCGAGCGCAAGCGGACGGAGAAGGCTTTGCAGGAGAGCGAGGAGCGGTATCGCAAGATTGCCGAATGCGTTCCGGACTTGATTTGGACCATGGATTTGTCGGGCCGCTTCACTTATGCCAATTCCGCAGTGGAGCGCACTTATGGCTGGACGGTCGAGGAGTTTCAGAAGCTCACCTACCAAAACCCGGTGATGATTGAAGAAGAGCTTTTGCAAGCGGCATCGCCGCAGTATGACCGCAACGCGATTCGCACCTTTGAAACTAAAGAATTGCGCAAAGACGGCTCCGTTTTCTCGGGAGAGGTTTCCGCTGCCTTTCTGTGGTCGGAGGATGGCAAACCAGTTGGCATCGTAGGCGCTACGCGTGACATCACCGAACGTAAAAGGTCCGAAGAGGCCCTGCAAGCTGCCCATCAACAATTAAAGGGAATCATCGAGTTCCTCCCGGATGCAACATTTGTCGTTGATCAGGCGGGGAAGGTGATCGCCTGGAATCGGGCAATCGAAGAAATTACCGGAGTACCAGAAGAGAAAATGATTGGCAAAGGCTCTTATGCTTATGCCGTTCCATTTTATGGAGAACCGAGACCTATACTGATAGACCTTGTTATGAAGAGCATTGAAGGATACATCGACCTTTACGATTCTATCGAACGGCAGGACAACCTGCTGAGTGGTGAACTTTTTGTTCCCAAGGCTCACGGGGGGAAAGGCGCATACTTATGGGGAATAGCGTCACCACTTTTTGATAACAATGGGAACCTGATCGGCGCAATTGAGGCTATCCGGGACATGACCGAGCTGAAGCGGATCGAGTCCACGCTGCGCAAAAGAGAGGCCGACCTGGAAGAAAAGGCCCATCAGCTCGAGGAGATCAATACGGCGCTGAAGGTCCTGCTCAGACGAAGAGAAGAAGATAAGAAGGATATGGAGGAAAGCCTCCTCACCAACGTGAAGGAGTCAATGCTGCCCTTTCTGGAAAAGCTAAAAAAGACCCGTCTGGATGGGAATCAAAAAACATATCTCCAGATTATTGAATCCCAGCTTGATGATATCATCTCACCTTTTCTAAAGCACTTGTCGTCAAGATTTACCAATCTCACGCCGATGGAGATCAAAGTTGCCAAGCTCATCAAGGAAGGGAGGATGAGCAAGGAAATTGCGGAAATCCTCGGGGTTTCGGAGCAGACTATTCTCACCCACCGCAACAATCTGCGAGCAAAACTGGGGCTGAGAAATGAAAAGGCCAATCTTCGTTCCCACCTCATGAATCTCACGTAATATGTAGTTGTTCTACCTAGTATCTACCGAGTTTTCCATTATCAGGTCATTTCCTATTCTTGCCGACTTGTACTGTGCGAAATGCGATCACACAAATTCGCATAGGATTGGCTAGCCTTCCACTGCAGGAAGGCATTGGCGGCATAAAACGAAAGGAACGGATGCATCATGAGGAAAAGGACATTAGGTACACGACTCATTCTGGGAGGAGTCGTGATTGTGGTGGCTCCCGTCTTAATAATTGGCATTCTTGCAATCATGAAAGCGTCTAATGCTCTGACGGATATATCCAAGGAGCAGGTGGCCGGTATGGCGGTGAACCTTGCTGACGTGACCCAGGTGGCGCTCTCTAAGGAACTAAAAGTGTTAAAAGAACTATCCATAGAGCAGACAGTAGTCGAAACTGCGGTCAGGGTGGCCAGCCACAAATCGGAAGATTCGGCAGCGGATATTGAGAAAGTAAGCAGGCACCTGTCAAACGTCATGAAGCAAATTGGCAGCGAGTATGAGGAAATTGCATTCATCAGCCCTGAAGGGGTTGTTTTAGCAGACGGGAGCAATGGAAAAAGCAAAGGCATTAACGTTACGGACCGTGACTACTTTAAGTGCGCCAAAGACGGTAAGGTGAGCATCGGTGCGGTGGTGAAGTCCAAAAAGAGCGGTAATCCGGTACTACCGATGGGGGCCCCAATATTGGGAGAGAGGGGCGAGTTTGTCGGAAGCCTGGCTATTATTGCCAATATCGACCTCCTTGGGGAAAAGATCGCCCGAGCGAAGACGGGCAAGACAGGATATGCTTTTATGGTCGATGGCGATGGGGTAGCTATTGCTCATCCCAGAAGAGAACACATTCTCCAGACGAATGTGAAAAACTTCAAAGGGATGGAGGCCATCGTGAGCAGCATGCTGGCTCACAAGGCGGGAGTAGATTCCTATATTTATGAAGGAGTCCAGAAGATTGCGGGCTTCGCGCCGGTGGAACTCACGGGGTGGAGCGTAGGAGTCAGTGAGCCAACTGCTGAGTTTCTAACTTCAGCTCATGAGATTCGTAACGGGATCCTCCTGATAGGGAGCATCTTCGTTGGTTTGACGATCATCCTGGTTTTCTTCTTTACCCGCAGCATTTCGAGACCCATCGCGCGGGTTGTCGAAGGTCTGAATTCAGGTGCCGATCAGTTGGCTACGGCCTCGTTTCAGGTTTCTTCCAGCAGTCAATCGCTTGCCGAAGGTGCATCCGAGCAGGCGTCTTCAATCGAGGAGACCTCTGCATCTCTTGAAGAAATGTCTTCCATGACAAGGGAGAACGCCCGGCACGCAGGCCAGGCCAATAGTCTGATGGTCGAAACAAGCTCCGTAGTCTCAGGGGCCAATAATTCAATGGATGAGCTTACCGCTTCCATGATGGAAATCTCTAAGTCGAGCGAAGAGACTTCCAAGATCATTAAAACCATAGATGAAATAGCGTTTCAGACCAACCTTCTGGCGCTAAATGCGGCCGTTGAAGCCGCCCGTGCGGGTGAGGCCGGAGCAGGATTCGCGGTTGTTGCGGAGGAGGTCAGGAATTTGGCTATGCGAGCGGCCGATGCAGCAAAGAATACGGCAAATCTGATCGAAAGTACCGTCAAGAAAATCAAAGAGGGGTCCGAAATAGTTCGAAAAACGAGTGCCGAGTTTGCACAGGTTACCGCCAGCTCCACAAAAATGGGCGAACTCGTTGGTGAGATAGCGGCCGCCTCCGACGAGCAGGCCCAAGGGATAGAACAGGTAAACAAGGCGATAAGTGAAATGGAGAAGGTTGTCCAGAAAAATGCCGCCAACGCTGAAGAGTCTGCTTCGGCTTCAGAGGAAATGAATGCCCAGGCAGAGCAGATGAAGGCATTTGTTCGAGACCTTGTGACCATCGTTGGGGGAACGGCAAACGTGGCAACCGCGGGGAAGAAAACCGGGGCTCGGAGCAACGAGCGCGACAGTGCGTGAAACAGACCGCAATTAAGCTCGGCACATACCGGCCGTATGTTTGCAAAATTGGACGGAGGGGAAATAAAGGGAACGGAAGTGCTTGACGAGAGAATTTTTTCGATGTACTTACCGGCCAGCCGGTCGAAATACCGGCTGGCCCCTTGCTTCTCAGGCCGGCAGCTTAAGACGCCAGTTTTCTCCTTTTGGAATCAACAGCAAGATCATAGAGGAGAAAGATTTTGCTCAAGCCGGGTCTTGAAGACAAAAAAGACTTCATAGCTAAAATGGCTGCCGGTGTGTTCGGCCAAAAGGGCTACAAGGCGTCTTCACTCCAGGATGTGGCCAGGCAGGCCGAGATAAGTAAGGCAGGCCTGTACCATTATTTCAAATCCAAAGAAGATATCCTTTTTTACATCCTTATCAAAAATTCCGATCTTTTCCTCGAAAAACTGAAAACAAGCCTCAGCGTCAGCCGGGAACAGAAGCTGACGCCTGAAGAATCCTTCGTAAAACTAATCCGGACATACGCCAGCCACATCAATAACGACGAAGATAAACGCTTGATCGTTTTGCGGGAAAGACACCAGTTGTCCGCCAAACGAAAGAAAGAACTCTTCAAAAGAGAGAGCAGGCAATGTTTCGGCTCATCAAAGACGAGCTGCTGAAAATTGGCAACCTGGAACAAAAGATAAATCCGAACGTCGTGACTTTTTTGTTTATTTCCATAAGCCATTGGCCGAAATGCTGATAAATATTGCTTTCACTGCAAGGTTTTCCATGGGATTTGTCCTGTCTCCGTTTAGCAAATGCCATTTCACCATGCCGCGGGTCATGCGGCTTGCCACGCATATGACCTGCAGTTTCTGTCAGACCGATACGATTCATGGAGAAGGATGGATGGCGTCGCAAGTGATGAGTGATTGGATACGGGAAAGAACATAATAAGGAGGAGGTTATCATGGACAGAAGAGAAGTGGTGTTTGTTGACGGTGCACGGACAGCATTTGGGACCCTGGGACGTACACTGCGGAATTTCACGATGGAAGAACTCGGCGGGCTGGCTTTGAAGGGTCTGCTGGAAAAGACAAAGATCATGGAGAGGGCACACGTGGACTCAGTATTTGCCGGGTCGGCGCTTCACGCAAAGTCCGCCCTGAATCCGGCGCGCTGGATCGTCCTCGCCTCCGGACTGCCGATAGCCACAGCGGCATCCTATGTCGAGATGCAGTGCGGATCGGCGATTGACAGCATTAATCATGCAGCATGGCGCATCCTTGCAAATCAAGCGGACATTGTCATTGCGGGTGGTATGGAATCTTACAGCCAGGCAACCGTCAAATTCTCAATGGCAACTGAGCCGTTTAAGCTGATCCCTCCCATGCCGATCACGAGATCCTTTTCTCCCACGCAGGATCCTGCCAACGCAGGCATGGGGATGACGGCCGAAGCCCTGCAAAAGATGTACAACATCTCCAGGCGGGAGCAAGATGAATTCGGTCTCAGGAGCCAGGTTCTTGCAAGGAAGGCGATCGATGCCGGGTATTTTGTCGATGAGATCGTGCCGGTCACGGTCCCCACGGGGAAAAAGACCCCTCCGATTGAATTCAGGGTTGATGAACACCCCCGTGAGACCACAATGGAAGCACTTACTGGGCTGCCGCCGGCATTTATACCAAACGGGACAGTCACGGCCGGAAATTCATCCGGACGTAATGACGGGGCCGCATTCGTGCTCATGATGCTAAAAGAGAAGGCGCTTGAACTGGGGTACAAGCCGATGGCCAAATGGCTGAGCGGCGGTGATTACGGTGTTGATCCCGATATCATGGGAATCGGACCTGCCTACGCGATTCCCCAGGCACTGAAGCGCGCCGGCCTGAAGCTTTCCGATATGGAAGTTATGGAATGCAACGAGGCCTTTGCGGTGCAGAATCTAGCCGTTATCAGGGAACTCGAGAAGCAGATGGGCGGGAAGATCAACATGGAGAAAAATTGGAACCCGAATGGCGGCGCTATTGCATTTGGTCATCCGAACGGTGCTTCGGGAGCCCGTATCTGTCTCTTCACGATGAAAGAGCTTATCCGAAGAGGAGGAAAATACGGCTTTTTCAGTTCATGCTGCGGCGGAGGACTCGGCGTAGCTGCGGTTATCGAGAATCTTCAGTGCTAGAATGGGAACCATGATGAGATCAGGGGATAAACCATAAGACTAAGAAGGAGCGTATCCAAAGATTGGCCAGGATGAAGCGAAACATCTACTTAAACGGCAAGACTTAAAGACGGCCATGTCGCGGAGGGATGCAAGCTGTAAGTTTTCGGAGCTTCCGTTTCCGAGCGGCATAACGCAGAACTTGATGCATTATTCCGGTTACGAATATAGCTTCCAAAGGGAGATAGGTAGATATTCTCTAATCGCCTCCCGCCGAATTGAAACCTATCTCTTGAGATAGAGAAGGGAGGTCTAAAATGAGCTGGAAAGAAGCATACAAGAAGAAGTTGGTCTCTGTCGAGGACGCGGCGGCTGTCATAAAATCGAATGATCGCATATGGTATAGTCCCGGCGGCAGTGCGCCTTTTGATTTGATCAATGCCATCTGTAACAGAAAGGATGAATTGAAGAATGTGAGTATGTTCTCGGGCTTGGCCTTTTATCCATTTGAACATTTCAAGGCTGAATACAAGGGACACATCAGTCACACGGCGGGGTTCGTGGGGCCGGCAGAGAGAAGAATGCTCGATCAGGGCAACATCGAGGTTGCTTCCAACCAGTTTGCCCATACGGACTGGGTCACGAAAAATATCGTTAAGCCCAATGTGTTCCTGGCGGAAGCCGCACCCCCCGATGAGAACGGAAATTTTAGCTTTGGAGTGCTCGGGGTCTATAACGGCCACACTGCTGCCCAGTGCGCCGACACGATTATTGTGCAGGTAAACAACGAAGCGCCTTTCGTTTACGGACCGAGGGAAGCTTTCATCAACATTGAGGACGTTGATTATATCTGCGAGCAAGACCATAAGCTCTTCGAACTGCCCAAGGTCCCGATTACGGATGTTGAAAAAACCATTGCGAATAAGATCGTTTCTTTCATCGAGAACGGCTCCACGTTTCAGATCGGTATTGGCGGCCTGAGCAATGCCGTGGGTTTCTTCCTGGAACACCACAAAGACCTGGGAATCCACACGGAAATGCTGGTCGATTCAATGGTCACCCTGGCGGAGAAAGGCATTGTAACGGGCAGCAAAAAGACTCTCCACCCGGATGAGATCACCTGCTGTTTCGGCGCCGGCTCCGGCAAGCTCTACGATTTCATGCATAAGAACAAATCTCTTCGGGCATATCCTATTTCCTATATTGCCGATGAGAATGTCATTGCCCGGAACAACCAGTTCATTTCCATTAACAACGCCCTCATGTGCGATCTGACGGGCCAGGTCTGCTCTGAGTCCATAGGATTCTCGCAGTACAGTGGTGTGGGCGGGCAAATTAACTTTGTCCGCGGGGCAAAAATGGCCCCAGGGGGTAAATCCTTTCTGGTTCTCGAATCGACGACAAAAAAGGCCGACGGCGCCGTTATATCAAGAATAGCGACAGCCTTTCCGCCCGGCACAGTTGTTACAACGCCCAGGTCCGACGTGGATTACATTGTCACGGAATACGGTTACGCCCACCTGAGGGGCAAGACGATACCGGCAAGAGTCAAGGAAATGATCAATATTGCCCATCCCGATTTTAGAGAACAACTGATGAAAGAGGCAAAAGATAACAAATTATTGATTGATTAAGAGACTTGTCCGGTCTGAATGTCATACCCTGCTTACGGGAAGCGGGCCGGTTCTTTATTGGGGTTGCGATAGTCGGTAGGGAAGTAGCGCAAAAGAGCTTGACAAGGAAATCTTTTCAATGTACTTACCGGCCAGCCGGTCGGAAAAATTGCCGGCCAGCTGCCCATTTTACAGGCCAAAGCTCAAGGCGCCAAATTTTCTCCTTTTGAATCAACCGTAAGGCCTGTGACACAAAGGAGGAACATTTGCTCAAGCCGGGTCTTGAAGACAGGAAAGACTTCATAGCAAAAATGGCTGCCTGTGTGTTCGGCCAGAAGGGCTACAAGGCGTCTTCACTCCAGGATGTGGCCAGGCAGGCTGAGATCAGCAAGGCCGGCCTGTACCATTATTTCAAATCCAAAGAAGATATCCTTTTTTACATACTTATCAACAATTCCGATCTTTTCCTCGAAAAACTGAGGACAAGCCTCAGCGTCAGCCGGGAACAGGAGCTGACGCCTGAAGAATCCTTCATAAAACTAATCCAGACATACGCCAACCACATCAATAACGACGAAGATAAACGGTTGATCGTTTTGCGGGAAAGACACCAGTTGTCCACCAAACGAAAGAAAGAACTCTTCAAAAGAGAGCAGGCGATGTTTCGGCTGATCAAAAACGAGCTGCTAAAAATTGGCAACCTGGAACAAAAGATAAATCCGAACGTCGTGACCTTTCTGTTTATTTCCATGAGCCATTGGCTGGGTTACTGGTTCAAGGAAGGGAAGGGGTTGGACATTCAAACCATCATTAATCAGAGTATCGATACCATTTTTCACGGCATGCTTAAGAGGAGTTAACTCATAGGTCTTCATGGCGGAATTTGAAAACCGGTTTTTCCAAACTTCTGCCGGTCGGAAATGGATTCAGCGGAGATCCGGGGCGTCGGGAGTTTTTCGATCAAACAGGGAGGTTAAATCAAATATGAAATACCAACGTCTGGACAAGTACGTCACAACGGGTAAGCAACAGGGATTTGAAAGAAATTTCTTCCTGGATGCGGAAAAATACGAAGTCTGGGAAGAGGTTAAAATCGGTGAGGAATACGAGGCCAGCCAGAAGTTCGAGGTTAAGGCCGAGGACATCAAGGCCTTTTCGGCGGCTGTTATGGACACTAACCCCTTGTTCAATGATGAGGAATACGCAAAGAAGTCGGCCTGGGGAGGACTCATTGCACATCCCCTGTTTTTCACCGCAATCGGTTTTTATTGCACGAGTACGGGGCACAGCAGTTGGATCAGGACCCCGGGCGCCTACAATCCAGGGCAAAAGAACCTGATATTCGAGCCTTTTCGGGTCGGGGATATCGTCACGCTCAAACTCAAGTCGACGGACAAGTGGATCAAAAGAGGCAAACATTATCTACAGTTCCAGCAGGATTTTATCGACCAGCACGGGACCCTGAAAGTACGACGCTGGCCTACCCTGATAGTTCCGCCGACCCGCGCCGAGATGCGCAAGTTCACTGCCGCGGGCCTGTAGTGATAATAATGGAATTGCGCATATAGATGGAGGCAGGGACAATGGAATCAAGTTTTGAAAAAATAGAGCTGGGCTATCAGCTTCCGGAAATCGTTCGACAGGTAAACCAGGACGTGATCGACAGGTTTGCAGTAGGGTCTTTCGATTACAACCCGCTGCACCTCGATCCGGAATGGAAAGAGAAAATGAATCTGCCGGGCGGAAAATCGACCATAGCCCACGGTCAGATGACGATGTCTTTTATGGCGTCCGTACTGACGGATTGGGCGTATCCCCTCGGAGGAAAGGTCACCAGGATCGACGCCAAGTACATCAAACCGGTGCTGCCTGGCGATGCTATTACAGCCGGGGGCGCGATCACGGCAAAACATTTTCACGGCGAGGGAAAGAATTTCGTTGTGATTGAGATTTTCGCTCAGAACCAGAACAAAGAGAAAGTCGCGGTCGGTGAAGCGGATGTTGTCCTTCCCTGACGGAGGAAAAACATGTTGCTGGGAGATATCCCATCGAAAAACGCGCTCTTTTATCCGGAGAAGACTGCGGTGATCGAGGGCCGGGCGAGATACACTTTTGCTCAGTTCGATGAAAGGGTGAACCGGCTTTCGAACGCCATCTCTTCGATGGGCCTGGTTGAGGGGGACAGGATGGCCGTCCTCAATCATAATTGCTTTCAGTACATCGAATTATATTTCGCCGCCGCCAAGAGCGGAACGCCTCTGGTCCCTTTGAATTTCCGGTTTAGTCCCGAAGAACTCGCTTATGTGATGAATGATTCAGGCGCCAGGGCTATCTTCTTCGGAAAGGATTACGCTTCGTCTGCGGAGGCCCTGAGGAAAGATGTCCCGGCAATCGAGCAGTTCATATGCATTAATGCGCAGCTATCCGGCGCAGAGAACTACGAAGAGATGATTCTGCGTTCCGATGCGGCAGAACCCGCACGGCGCCTCGATGAAAACGATGTCGTTATCCTGGGCTACACCGGAGGCACGACCGGCAAGCCCAAGGGGGTGATGACAACCCATCGGAACGTGATAACGAGCTGTTACAATACGGTGTTGGAAAGGGAGCTGAGCTGCAGGGACGTTTTCCTGAATGCGCTGCCCGTTTTTCACGCAGGGGGCGCCAACAGCATGTTTGCTTTCGCATTCCTGGGCGCTACGAACGTTTTCATGAGTGCGTCCGGCATCGACACGATTTTGCAAACCGTGGAGGCCCACCGTGTAACCGATTTTGTGCTCGTGCCGACCCAGATCATGTCACTGCTTGAAAATCCCAACGTCGGAAAATATGACCTGAGCAGCATCAAGGCTATCTATTACGGGACGGCCCCTATTTCCGTCGAACTTCTCAAAAGACTGATGAGGCTAATGAAATGTAAATTTTCTCAGACTTACGGGATGACGGAGACCTTTGTGCCGATTTCCATCCTCAAACCTGAAGACCATATCCTGGAGGGTGATCCTGAAGAAGTGCGAAGATTGGGCTCGGCGGGCCGGGCGGTCATGGGGGTCAAAGTGAAGATCGTCGACAATGGCGGTCGGGAGGTCGAAACCGGACAGGTTGGAGAGATTGTGGTAAAGGGAAGCAACGTTATGAAGGGTTACTGGAATCTCCCGGAATTGACCCGCGAGGTCCTGAAGGACGGCTGGCTGCATACAGGGGATATGGGGAAAATAGATAAGCTCGGATATATCTTTGTAGTCGACCGGAAGAAGGACATGATTATTTCAGGCGGTGAGAATATCTATGCGAAGGAAGTGGAGGACGTTTTGTCTTCGCACCCGGAGGTATCCCATGCGGTGGTGATCGGCGTTCCGGACGAAAAATGGGGGGAGGCGGTCAAGGGCTTGATAATCAGGAAGAAGGGCTCACAGGTGAGTGAAGAGGAGCTGATTGATTTTTGTAAAAGTCGTCTGGCGAGCTATAAGAAGCCCAGGTCCATCGATTTCATGGAAGAATTTCCCAAATCCACGGCAGGCAAAGTGTTGAAACGGGAACTCGAACGAAAGTATTGGAAAGGCAGGGAAAGAAATATCTGAAATGAAAAAACGGGATAACTACTCGAAATATTGCTTCTTTCGATATCCCGTCCTTATCTGTCAGATCATTACCATCCGCCATAAATATTCATGAGTTCCCGAGCAATCTTCAGACCGGAATCATTGCTTCCCAGAAGGCTGTATGACGTCCTGGGACACCTGTATTTTTCATATAATTGTTTTATACATGTTGAAAATTCGCCTTCTGAATCGGAAGATACCGTAACGACTTCCTGGGATATTTCCTCAATCGGCTTGTCCATGGTGTTTTCCGCCAGCAAACCGTCCTGCTGGACTCTGTTCTCAATTTTCTCATAGAATATTTTGACTTTATGATTCCTTTCAAAGATTTTGAGGTCGTCTTCTTTTATTTGTTCCAAAGGGTCTCCGGGAAAATATCGCAGCCTGACATAATATTCGCTCATAAGCATCTCCTTAGACGTTTAGGTATTCCGCGTATTTTTTGGTCTTGGCCTTCCTCTCTTCTTTCGTTCTCATGAAATAATTCTTGGAGGGAGCGATATGGTAGGCAAAATGATTATACGTCACATCATTTCTGAGCCGGCTCTCAAGCAGGGCCGCTTCCTCAAAATCGACCATGATCTTCCCATCGACGATGCTCAGCTTTCCTCTGATTCCGCAGGTGGGGCATTCCACCGATTTATTGTCTCTTAATATCCGTATATTCCTGTCGTGACATGAGGGACATATTCCGGGTTCGCCGCGGTAGCTGTAATCCTGATCGCGTGCGGCAAGGGCGACTTGTTCACCCAGTTTGAATGCCAAATCCATTGAATCCTGATCCAGAACGACTTCCGATATCCCCTGCGTGCAAATCGCAGTCTCGTTTATCTTCGTAAACCCCAGGCATTTCATAAGCAGATTGGATTGTACGTAAATGTATGGAATCCATCCTCGAGTCGCATAGGGGACAATGACGGTTGCCGGCTTTTTTCTTTTGTCGAATTTATGGCTTAGGATCCAGCATCTGTCGAGTAGTTGCTTGACGACGGCGGTCAACTCCAGATAATAGCACGGCGCTCCTAAAATCAGTCCGTCGCATTCGTCCAGTTTCGAAAATATCAATTTGACGTCATCCTCTTTCACCTGACAGACGTTATCCCTGAACAGGCAAAGCCCGCAACCCCGACAAGGCAGTATCCTGTAATCCGTAATCTTTAGTATTTCGACTTCGGCGCCCTTCGATTCAGCCCCCATCAGCGCCTGCTTGACGAGAATCTCCGTATTCCCCGATTTTCTGATACTCCCATTCAACGCCAGGATTTTCATTTTGCGCCGCCTTTCCGTCGCTCTCATCGAGTTCCATTTTTGATCGTCGTGTTATACGGACCATTTATTTCCGAATCCAATGCACCCATTCGCAGAAGTCGTCTTTGTCAATTCCTTTGGTTCTCCTGGATCCGATCTCCGGGATCTGCTTCCAGGTCTCTTCGACGAATGCGTCGCATTGTTTCACGCAGCAATCGAGCCCCAGCCCCAGCTCCACGAACAGCTTTCCTGTCGGACAGACCAACGTCTGGACGACCGCCTTATCGTCTTCAATCCAGCCCTGGGACCTTTCTCCCAGGATTCCTGCGCTACGCCCTATTTCATACATGATTGTCGACAGGTCGTTCAGGGCAATCCCCTTCTTTTTGAAATATTTCCCGTACAGGCGGCCCGTGTGAATTCCCTTTTTCCTCCCCCACTCAATTGCAAGTTCTTTGGCCTTTTCCATGCCGAATGCTTCGACGAGGGCTTCAATCCACCACTGGAAATAGCCATGGATAACCTGCAGCCTTCGTTCCGCCAACAAGTTATCGGGGATGTTGACCTGCGGAATGTCCCGTCCCTTGTGCGTTGCGTATTTTGTCATGGTCCTCCTCCATTTACTTATTCGATCCATCCTTCCGATATGACCCGAATCAACCCGAATGAAGTATTTTTCAATTCCTGCGGTAATTCTTCCAGTGACCTTTACCTCACCAACCGCCGTAAAATTTTCCCTGTAGAACTCTTCGGCATTTCCTTTCTGATCTCAATTGCCCGGGGAACCTTGAATTTCGCCAGACGCGCGGCGCAAAAATCGATCAATTCATCCTGCGTGGCCTCCATCCCATCTTTCAGGGCGACTACAGCCTTTACCACCTCACCCTTCATGACGTCCTTCATGCCTATAACGGCAGCTTCCAGGACTTTGTCGTTCTGGTAAAGGACCTCTTCGATTTCACGCGGGTAGACATTCTCGCCCCCGACTATGATCATGTCCTTTTTCCTGTCTACAATATAAATGAACCCGTCTTCATCCTTCCTGGCCAGGTCGCCCGTATGCAGCCATCCTCCCCGAAGGGTTTTCTCGGTTTCCTCCGGCAGTTTCCAGTACCCTTTCATTAAGTGGTCCCCTTTGATGATGAGTTCCCCGACTTCGTTGGGCGGCAATTCCCTGTCATGGTCGTCGACAATTCTGGCTTCGGTTTGCTGCATGTTATTTCCGAGGGGAATGCCGACCGAACCGATTTTGTCTCCTTTTTGTTTGTCCGGATTCACAGGGTGGGCGATTGCAGAGGCTGAGGCTTCAGTTATACCGAACCCTTCATTGATTTCGATGCCGAATTTTGCACGGAACGCAGTGCGGATTTCCATGGAAAGAGAGGCCCCGGCACTTTTGCAGAACCTCAGAGATTTCACGTTGTGCCTTGCAGGATCGAACCCGTTGACCAGATAAGCGTACATCGTGGGGACACCGGGAAAACTGGTGATCCCGTGCTCGGCTATGGCCTCGAAAACCCTTTCGGTGTTGAATTTGTCCATCAGTATGACCGTTGCGCCGACGGCGAGTGGTGTAATCAGGCCAAAATTCTGCCCGTAGCAGTGGTAAATAGGAAGAGTATTCAGGAACTTGGAGTCGCTGGCGAAGAGCTTTCCCATTTCGTCATTGTCCGCATAAAAGGAAGCACAGAAGAGGACTGAATGATGAGTGAGCATCGCGCCCTTGGGTTTTCCGGTTGTCCCGGAAGTGTAAAGGATGTGAACGACGTCGTCGCGGCTAACAGGGCAGGGCGATAAGGAACCCGATTGAGGGGAAATTTGATCCCAAAAATCCAAAATCCCGGAGGGGACCTCTTCACCCTCTTTTTCGTTTATCGTTAATATGGGGATGGAGCCTGCCGTCATATCGCGGAACTCAGATAATTTAACGGCGTCGGTTATGATGAGGCTGGGTCCGGAATCTTTTAGGATGTAGTCTTCTTCTGCAGTCGTCAATTGATAGTTGACCGGCACCATAATGGCGCCCATTTTTGCCAGGGCAAATAAACTGATGACGAATTCCGGGCGATTGAGCAGGCTGATAATCACCCGGTCGCCTTTTTTTATTCCCAAGTTCAAAAATGCGTTTCCCGTCTTATTAACGAGCCTGTTCAATTCCTGATATGTAAAGCGGGTGTCCTCGTAAATTAAGCATGTTTTACCGGGGAATGCGGCTGAGTTATCAACCAAAATCTGGGCCAGGTTCCTTACGAGTCGATCCTGCATTTGTGACCTCCCCGGAATGTCGTAACCACGATCTCATATATTGTATTGCCCTTGGCAAATGCAAGCATATTCAATGCGATTTCGCCATCTTCGAGACGATGTGCATGAGTAGAGTACCTATACATGGGGCCCTGAAAGGTGATATCATCTCTGTAGCCGCGTTTATCACAGCGCACTCCCGATATGGCGGGCGAATGGGCATTGATGGAATTCGGAGAAAGGACCACGATCGAATGGGAATCAAGGTATTCGAGGAAATGTACGAAGGGGTGCCCCCCTGGGAAATAAACGGGCCCCAGAGCGAAATTGTGCATCTGGCCGAAAGCGGCGATATAAGGTCGCCGGTGCTCGATGTCGGCTGTGGAACAGGCGAAAATGCCCTCTATCTTGCAAAGACCGGTTTTGAAGTGGTGGGAATCGATGTTGTGGCGGCGGCTGTTGAAAGAGCTGTCGGCAAAGCAAGGGAACGTTCTTTGGCGCCCACGTTCCTGGTTTGGGATGTTTTGGACCTTGAGCATCTGGAAAGAAAGTTCAACACCGTTATCGACTCAGGGTTCTTCCATGTTCTGCCGGATAAAAAACGTCCTGTATTTGTGACGGGTCTTGCCTCTGTGCTCAATCCCGGGGGGACATACCTTGTAATGTGCTTTAGCGAACACGAACCCGGTACATGGGGGCCAAGGAGAGTGACCCGGAGCGAGATTCGAGAAAACTTCGATCAGGGCTGGCGAATAAATTATATCAGAGAGGCAAAGTTCCAAACCAATATCGGTTCCCGCGAATGCAAAGCGTGGCTTTCTTCGATCATGTACCTCTAAGACGGTGCATTTTTGGATTTCTTCAATTTCTTTCCTTTTGAAATCCTCGCGCTGCCCGCGTAATTGACAGCGCAGGGCCGGTGAATTAAGGTTTAATTTAAATCAATCAACTCAATTGCCGATCCAAGGAGCTTGAAATGGAAGGAAAACACGAACATAAGCACTTGCATAAACATGACCATTCGCATACTCACTCTCACGAACACTCCCACGACGGGGAGAAACACTTACACGAGCATACGCATGCACATGCCCACGAGCATCCTCACGAGCATCTTCATGAACACAGCCACAGCAAGGGGGCCGAAGTTCATGAACATGAACACTCCGGAGAACACGGGCCGCACGATCATGAGCATCCACAGCACCAGGCAGAGGCTCATGAGCATGGCCACTGAGGTAAAATAATCTCGATTTTTTGACCCATGCCGGGAAGCAGGCGATTCGATCTTCTGAAAGAGGATTGGAATTCCCCTTTCCGGTGAAAATTCCCTGTTGTTCAGCACCTATCCCGAAGGCCGTCTGGTTTCATGTTCGAACCGGTGCTCCCAGGCCTTGTAAATGGATCACATCACGCGACTTCCGACAGGTCCATCGAATTATATATCCGGTAAGGATCGACGCAGGCGACCGCAAGGGACTTTTCGTTTTGGAGCCGCCTCGCGTCATCTTCGTGGAGGAATGGACATTGAAAATACAATGCTTATTTATCCATTTCGAGGGATCATACAGCAAAGGAGCATTATGTCAGAGCGATCGAACGCAGTTTCCATGAGGGGCAAGCCTCTCACACTCCTTGGCGATGAGTTAAAAGTGGGAGATAAGGCCCCCGATTTTGAAGCGATAGACACCGGCTTGTCTCCTGTAAGGTTATCTTCTTATGCAGGCAAAATAGTTGTTATTGTATCGGTGCCTTCCCTTGACACTTCGGTCTGCGACCTGGAAGCCCGCAAATTCAATCAAGAGGCCGCACAGTTAAGTGAACGGGTTGTTGTGCTCGTCGTCAGCATGGACCTGCCTTTCGCTCAAAAGAGATGGTGTGGTGCTGCGGGAGTTTCGAATGTAACCACCTTGTCCGATCATCGGGAAGCAAGTTTCGGTATTGCGTACGGCTTGTTGATCAAGGAACTGCGCCTTTTGGCGAGGGCGGTTGTCGTGGTCGACCAGCGTGGACTAATCCGGTACCTGGAACTGGTAAAAGAAATCGCCAATGAACCAAATTATGAGGCCGTCCTGAAGGCAGTGAATCAGTCCCTTGACGGACAATGAGCGAAGGCGGCTTCCAGGAATACACTGTAATTCTCTCCGGTCATTACGCCTGCCGTTTTTCTTCTCGAGAGCTCGGGACCCTGTAGTGGTTTCAGCACCTCAGTGCAACTTGTAAACCTTGGCCCGCAACCGGGCCGCAGATGGTGCTGTTTTCCTTGGCGGCATTTTGTTATAGAGGAGACGGGACTTTCGATTATCGCGGGTAAGCCAGGGGTGGGCAAGGGACTGTGCATTCTTTGCGGTAATTTTGCCCCTGACTGCGAAAGACTTGCGATGAGGTTTGTTTAGCATGAGAAAATTGAAAGTCGACCCTGCAGAGATTCGCCCGGAAGCAATTCGTTCTGCAGCGTCCGTCCTGAAGTCGGGGGGCGTTGTTTTATACCCGACCGAAACATACTATGCCCTGGGAGCTTTACCTGAGATTACGAAAGCGGTTAACAGGGTTTTTGAAATTAAAGAAAGGGATGCTGGAAAACCCCTGCCGCTAATCGCATCCGACATTAATGCGGTCAAGAGGGCCGGATCGGCGTGGTCCGAAACCGCCGAAATGTTGGCGCTCAACTTCTGGCCGGGTCCATGCAGCATCGTCATCCCTGCCGTTTCGTCCCTTCCTGCCGTTCTGCACGCAGGAACCGGCAAAATCGCCGTGCGCGTCTCCTCTCATCCGGTTGCCTCGCTGCTGGCTCAGGCGTCAGGAGGTCTTATCATATCAACGAGTGCAAACAGGGCAGGGGGACCCCCTGCAGGGAATCCCGAAACCATTGAGGATGGATTGCTCATGGCGGCTGACGCATTGCTTGACGTGGGTGATTTGCCTGGTGGTTTGCCTTCGACTGTAGTAGATGTTACCGTTCAACCGGCGGTGCTGGTTAGAGCGGGCAAAATAGCCTGGGAAGACATTCGACGGGTACTTGGAATCGGGTAGTGCTCATATTGATCGCTTTTTCATTATTATTTTTGATCGCGGCAAGCGCTTTTGCAGCTTCTTTTCGTTGGAAAAGACTGGATGGCGCTCAGCGCCGCGTTGTACTGTCAGGCGGCGGGACAGGCGGCCATGTGAACCCTGCGCTTGCCATCGCAGAGGGCATAAAATCACGCGAGCCTCAGACGCGCTTTCTCTACATTGGCGTAAGAAATAAAGCCGAAAGTGTGATCGTGAAGAAAGCCGGCTACAAGCTCAGGTTTGTATGGTCGGAAGGTTATCCGGGCATCAGGCTTTCGTTTCGGACCTTGCGTTTTCTCTTGAAACTCTGCGTCGGTACAGCTCAATCGATTATCATACTGAGCGTGTTTGCTCCGAAGTTGATAATTGCGACGGGCGGCTACGTGAGTGCTCCCGTCATCATTGCTGCAATTTTGCTGAAGAAACTTAGGATTGGACAAGTGCGAATCTTTTTGCACGAGCAGAACAGCATTCCAGGTCAATTGAATGCATTGATGGGAAGATGGGCTGATAAGGTCCTTCTTACATTCCCGCAGACTATGTCTTTCTTTCCGAATGCCACGGTGGTGGGCTATCCGATTCGCCACTCGATAGTCACGATCCCCTCCGAACAGGCCGTGCGAAGTCTCTCCTTCAAAATACCGCAAGGCCGGGAGATCATATTCGTTTTCGGTGGCTCCCAGGGTGCGCGCGCGATAAACCGCGCAATAATCGATGCGCTTCCTTTTCTCTTACCGCACAGGGACAGGTTGTTCATCATACACGGAAGCGGTCTGAGCAACTCCGTTGACTACGACGCGGCGTCTGATACGGAACTTCGGATAGAAAAAACTCTGGCCCCCGATCAGCGCGCCTTGCTGGACCGTTTTTACTATCGGCAGGATTACTTTCACGACATCGCCGAGATTTACTCGGTCAGTTCGCTGATAGTATGCAGAAGCGGTGCGGGCAGCCTCAACGAGATTTCCAGCATCGGCAAACCCGTTCTTTTGATTCCCAAGGTCAATCTTCCGGGAGAGCACCAGGTGATGAACGCCAGGGCCATGAAAAGCGCCGGGGCAGCCGATATTCTTTTTGAAGACACGGTCATGGAGAACGGCGGGTTACTCGAGAAGCTGGATGGACAAGTCCTGGCAGGGAAGATCCTGGACCTTATTGAAAACCCGGCGCGTCGGATGCAGATGGCTGAAAACAGCAGGGGCTTTCTCAGGCGAAGGGCCATTGAGCGGATTTTGAGCGAAATCTATGGAGAGATGAGCTTTAAGGACGGCAACGGTTTTCAGGGAGCTCCATTCAGTGAGATTGTAGGCAATTCCAGGCTGCTGCAAATGCTTTCAAGTGCATATAGCTGTTTGGGGCGCGACTACGATCCCTCCGGCGTCGTGGGCGACGCTGACGACCTCGAGTACTACCGTCACAGAGCGGCCGGGCTGCTCGGCCATAGGTCCTGGCAGGACCGCAACCTGGGCGTTAAACTGATCGGTCTTACCTGGTACAGGGAAAAAATCCCGACCTTGCTCAAGATGCTCTCTGACAGGACCCCCGTCAGCCGCGTGAAAAGGTTTTTCGGGGGAGATTTTGAGCAGGTCGGATTTATCCGGAGAAATATTGTCCAGGCTCTCCAAGTACTGGATCAATTCGACATTGACGTGGAGAAACATTTGCTTTCGGCCATGGAGGACCCCTATTTCGAGGTGAGAGCCCAAGCCTGCCGCACGGCGGCTCACTTCGGCCGGTTTCTGGCCGGCAAAGATGCATGCATAAATCGTGTCCTCGAGTGTCTTGAAGATGAGTGTTTCGAGGTGGTTATCGAGGCTGCTAGAGCGCTGGGCGAGTTAGGCACAGACTGGGAAGCCGCAAATGCGCTGCTTTCCATGAATGAATCCCGTTACTGGCAGGTCCGTAATGCTGCCCTTTATGGGTTGAAGCAAATGATTGAACGGGGAGTGCTTGAACCATGTGACGAGTTGGCCTTGAAGACCTCCGCTTTTATCTTGACCTCGACGGATTTCAGGCCGCATTTCCAGATAAAGGAAACCTACGCATCAATAAAGAAGTGCTCAGGACAGAATTGTAAATCGGAGCGTTATTTGCCGGGTTCCCCCGCCTCCTCAGGCCAAGTCGCCAGGCACCTGGCGTCACACCCGGCGCCCCCGACGGACCCTTCGAGTGAGGCGCCTGCCGCGCTTAGCGGGGTATGCCGCGATAAGGGTAATTAGTGTCCATCCCGAACCCCCGGCTTGGACAATTGTAGTTTGCGATTCGGGAAGGAGGTATTTTTCGCCCGAACGTTGAAGAATTTTACCTTCCTGACGAGGATATCAAGGGCTTGTGCGGCCCGTGGCACGGGCAGCCGATTTCGCCGCTGCCTGCGGCGGCGATTTAAGTTATGGCCGGCGGTCCCACCGCCCCTTCGAGGAAGATCCGATGATTTACGAAATATGCAATTGGCTGATCCCGCTTTCCGACATTTTTTCATTCTGCCGGCTGGTGAACTACATCAGTTTCAGGGCCATAATGGCTGCCCTTACGGCGGTAATCCTGGTTTTCATTTTCAGCAGGCGTTTTATCCTGTTCGTGCATAGACAGAGTCTTCTGGACCAGGTTCGAGAAACCGGGGTTCAATCGGCATTCGACAAAAGCGGCACTCCGACAATGGGAGGGGTCCTCATAATTGGGGCCGTGCTGATTTCCATGGCCGTCTGGGGCAACTGGCGCAGTCCTTTCATGCTATGTTCTGTTGCTGGAATGGTCTGGTTTGGACTGCTCGGCCTCTGGGACGACGTGTCCAAGGTGCGGCTGAGAAGCGGGGACAGAGGACTGTCGGAACGCAGCAAACTCCTGCTGCAAGGGCTTTTCAGCGTCGTATTCGCCTGGATTTGCGTTGGCCCTTACGCGCCTCTCGGAAGCGCTCTTGCTACAAAGATCTGCATTCCGTTTTACAAATACCCGCTTGGGGACATCGGGCCCTGGCTTTATGGATTGTTTATCTTTCTTTTCGTTATCTTCGTTTCCAACGCCGTTAACATAACCGACGGACTCGACGGGCTTGCCATTACGCCGTCGATTTTCGTCGTTGCAGTTCTCGGCATCTTCGCTTACGTGGAGGGTAACCGGATTTACTCGAGCTATCTTTACTATCCATTTTTGCGCGGGGCGGGTGAACTGACGATCTTCGGAGCGGCGTTCGTGGGCGCCGGCCTTGGCTTTCTGTGGTATAACGCATATCCGGCCCAGATATTTATGGGGGATACGGGATCGCTTGCCATTGGCGGCACAATGGCCGTGATGTCGGTCCTGTTGAAACAGGAAATGCTTTTCCCTCTGCTGGGCGCCCTGTTCATCGCCGAAGCCCTCAGCAGCCAGATACAGGACAAAATTGGCGTAAAGTGGATCGGCCGGCGCATTTTTTTCCGTGCCCCACTGCACCATGATTTGCAACATAGGGGGATTGCCGAAACCAAGGTAGTTATCCGCCTGTGGATCGTAGCTGGTATCCTCGCTCTCATTTCCCTTGCTACACTTAAACTGAGATAGTACGCACCGAGATGCGCATGGATTTCCGGAGGGGCGCGCACTGCAGGTCCACGCCAATGTCGGCCAAAGTTGTTCGCATCCGCCGCAAATATGCTTCAGAATACAGCCTTTTGTAAGAGGAATAATTACAATTTAAACACGTGCTTTGGTCGAGCCTGCTGGTCGGGAAGGACCGGTTTGCGGGGGCGGCCGGATGAATCCATGGCTCTATGGAGAATGGACTGGAATATGGGAGTCAAATCTTATCTGTTTACGCGCTTAGGCTTGAATTCAAAAACAACAGAAGCCGCAGAGCGTGATATATACGACCTGCACGACAGAAACACGCTATTTGCCTGGCAGCGAAATCACATGGCAAACGAGCGCACATTTCTATCATGGTGCCGAACCGGTATTGCACTGATCGGGTTCGGGTTCCTCATAGAGCGTTTTGACATTCTGATTCGTGAAGTGAAATTTGCTGAGATATCGGGCGTAAACCAACACCTTCATGTTCCAAGCACGCGTTATTTGGGAATCGTCGCGCTGGGGCTTGGCACAGTTATTATAGTCCTCGCCGGCTGGCGTTTTTACTATATGCGGAAGCATATAAACAGCGGCGACGTCAGATTTTCCGTGGTGCCGGATACATTTCTTCTGGGATCGGTTTTGCTCATGGTTGCATCGGCTTTTGTTTTTTTCGCTTTCTATTTTTAAGTCTTGTATTAGAGTTGCCGGCGTTTGGCGTGCAATCATTCAACATGGCTGGTATGGAATGTGCGGGGGTATATGAACATTCTTATCGTTGGCGCGGGAGCGCTGGGCAGTTTGATTGGGGCAAGGCTCTCGAAGACACACGCTTCCGTTTCGCTGTTCAGTACGGATCGTGAGCACATGGAGGCTGTCCGGCAGCGAGGACTCGACATAGAGGAACTTGACGGAACGGTTTGCAACTATCGGCTTGCCGCCTTCTTCGAGGTTGACAAACTCACCCGCAACCCGGACCTCGCGCTTATTCTGGTGAAAACATATGCAACGTGGGACGCCCTGTCACTGGTACAAGGCATCTGTTCAACCTCCACGGTTTTTCTGACCCTTCAGAACGGAATAGGGAATTGGGAGCGGATTGCCGGGATTGCAGGCAAAGAGGCCGTGCTTGCGGGCAGCACTGCTCAGGGATCGACCCTTCTAAGGGCAGGTTTGATACGTCACGGCGGCAATGGGCCTACTTATATCGGAAAACCCGGCGGTGGAGCGACCGAAAAGGTTAGCCGCGTCGTCGAGTTATTCCGTGAAGCCGGACTGGCAGCGGAACCGAGTGATGAGATCGATAAGCTCATCTGGGAAAAGCTCGTCGTTAACGTGGGAATAAACGCCATCACAGGCCTGACCGGCATTCGAAACGGCTCCATAGCCGAGACGCAGGAGGCAACTCAGTTATGCAGATTAGCGGTTGAGGAAGCAATAATTGTGGCCAGGTCCAAAGGTTTTCCACTGGGCGTGGAGATGGTCGATCGCGTAATAGCCGTCGCCAGGGCTACTGCGCGAAACCGTTCTTCAATGGGGCAGGACGTCGATAAGAAAAAGAGGACCGAAATCGATGCGATAAATGGCGCGATTGTGCGTTTTGGGAGGGAGGAGGGGATTTCGACTCCGGTCAATGAAACGCTCACGTTATTGATAAAGGTGCTCGAAGCGCATTATGCGGGCCAAGCAACTCTGAAATGAGAAGCAGCAATAAACTCTCCAAACGGATGAGCTTGTATCAATCCTTGCAAACTCCCTTCGCGAATCTTACAAGACTACTAAATACCGCGCTGCCGCCGGTTCCCTGAATATGCAAACGGAGAGTCATGACCATGTCATGCCGGCTCTCGTAAGTGTGCGAAACCGGAGGCGAAAGGTGGCTGTGAACTGTTGAAAGAGATCCCTGATACTCAAGAGCAATCGCCCGCGCGAGACGGGCTTAGGATAGCACTGATTTATGCTGCCGTTGGAGTGCTTTGGATCATTTTCTCCGATCTCGCGGTGAATCATATTTTTGGGCAGGGTATGGCGGCGTTCGTGGCGCGGACGGTCAAAGGCTGGATTTTCGTCGCGGCCTCCGCCCTGCTCATCTATTTGCTCGCCAGCAGGACTATCTCATTTATAAGAAAGTCTGAAAAAGGCCTCATTGACAGCCAGCGTATCCTATCGGCGTTTGTTAAAAACTTTCCTGGAATGGTTTACCGCTGCGGGAGCGGCGCTGATTGTTCCCTCTATTTTGTCAGCCCGGGGGCTGTGGAATTAACCGGGTATTCCATAGAGCAATTGAGGGGGAAACGAAAGCTCTCCGATCTTATTATTGAGGAAGACCGCGAGATGGTCAGGTCGGAAATAGAAAGCTCCCTGGCCGACAGGCGACCCTTCAAGCTGATTTACAGAATTCGCGCCGCCGACGGCCGGATAAAATGGGTATGGGAGCAGGGGCTGGGTATTTACTCACAGGATGGCCGGTTGACTGAAATAGAAGGCATAGTAGCCGATATTTCCGTGCGCAAGCGCATCGAAGATGCCCTCAAAAGATCGGAGGAAGTCTACAAAGTCCTGGTCGAAGGTACTTCGGATGCCATTTTCATGGTGGACAGAGACCGCAATATAGTCTCCGTCAATCTTGCTTTTGAGGAGCTCTTCGGCTTTTCGAGGGAACGAATCATCGGGCAGTCCATCAGGATTTTACATCCTTCCGAAGAGAGCTTTATCGATTTCGGGAATCTGGCAGGCTCTACCCTGGAAAAGGGACCTCTAAGAGTCGAATGGGAGCTGAAGAAAAGGGACGGAACGGTTTTCCCGGTGGAGGGGACCTTTTCGGGCATCGAGGAGTCTGAAGGCTCAGTCGGCGGGCACGTAGGAATCATAAGGGACATTACCGAACGGAAAAAGGTGGAAAAAGAACTCCAGGAATACCGGGAACACCTGGAAGAGATGGTGCACGAACGCACACGAGAACTCAAAGAGGCGCAAGCCGCGCTTGTGCAGAAAGAGAAGTTGAAGACTCTGGGGGCAACGGCTGCTCAAGTCGCTCACGAGATCGGGAACCCGCTCGTTTCGATAGGCGGTTTTGCGCGCCGGCTCCAAAAAAAGTATCCCGATTCTGCTGAAGCCGCGATCATTCTTAGCGAAACCCGACGCCTCGAGACAGTGCTCAACAGGTTGCGTAATTATTTGCGTCCCGTAGACATGAGACCTCGTGAATGCCATGTCGACATAATTCTGTCTGATTCAGTGGCGCTGCTCCGCCAGGAATTAGAAAGGGATAAAGTGAGAGTCCACATGGACCTTTACCCCGACTTGCCGACGGCCCATGTTGATCCCTCCATCCTCGCCCATGTTTTTGTCGCAATGATACGAAATGCCGTGGGAATGATGGACCTGGAAAAAGAAATAATTATGAAGACCTATGTTGGCGAGCACAACGTCTATGTGGACATGGTGAGCCCAATAACCGGCAGGAAACCATGGGACCCCGAACTTATGCTCCTGCCATTCGAAGAAGGTGGAGAAGGGAAGGGAATTTCCTCTACCTTTAAGCTTCTAAAGGACATGGGCGGTGCGCTCTCTTTTTCCAGAAATGATTCGAATGCTGTATTTACGGTTTCGCTAATTAAGTGCCAGGGGGGCAGCCACGTTAAATTAGTCCATGAGCAGCGCACCTGACGGCCCGATGTCTAAATTCAAAGAGAAGAGGAGCTTTCGATATGGATTTCCTTATACCGGTCGAATTTGAAGACAATCTCAGGCTTTATAAGGAGTTTCTATCAGAGCGGCTCACTCCCGACCTCAATAAATGGTACTCGCGTAAGGAGATTCCTCGAGACTTTTTCATGGAACTTGGCGATCGCGGTTGGTTAGGTCTGGAGCTGGACGGCAATGGGTACCGCGAACAGAAGGCCCTCAAGCTGGCCCTTATGGAAGAGCACCTGGGGACCATATCACCCGGAACAGCGGTGGCCGTTTTGGTCCATATCTCGTTGGGCACAAAAGGAATAACACTCTTCGGAAGTCCCGATCAGAAAAGCCGTTATCTTCCCCTTGCCAGTCGAGGTGAGACCCTGATCTGCGTCGGTAATACCGAACCGAGTGCCGGAAGCGACGTCGCGGGAATGACTTCAATGGCTAAAAAGGTGGGCGGAGGATGGGTGCTGAATGGAATTAAATCTTACGTAACGAATGGTTACATAAGCGACCTCGCTCTCGTTACGGCGGTCTCGGACCCCGAAGCGCCCCGAAACAACCGGATTTCGATGTTTCTTGTCGACCTGTCCTCAAAGGGAGTTACACGCTCGAAATTGCACAAGGAAGTCTGGATCCCGTCCGATCTCACGCGCATTCAGCTCAGCGACGTCTTCGTGCCTGAGTCTAACCTGATTGGCCGTCAAGGTCGCGGACTTCAGCAGGTGCTCGAAATCTTCACCAACAGCCGCATCTCCATCAGCGCGCTGACGCTGGGCACTGCCGAAGGGGCGTTCAGAAGCGGCGTCGAGCACGCAAAGAAGAGGCGGATTTTCGGTCAGCGGGTGATCGATTTCCAGGCCAAATCGTTTGAGGCTGCTGATTTTTTCAGCAAAATCGAAGCCGCCCGGCTGATGCTGTGGAAAACGTGCTGGGAAAAAGACCAGGGACTCGATTTCAGGCTGAACGCCTCCATCGCAAAATATCTTTCGGTCGAACTGGCCAGGGCTGTGGGACAATGGGCTGCAGACCTGTTCGGTGCAGCCTCAGTTGTCTTCGAGCACCCGATCCACAAATATCCCATGGACGCATGGGCCTCTTCTCTGGGGGAAGGTACACAGGACGTCCAGAAACTCATCATCTTCAGGGAATTTATGAAACGGTCTTAATCAATACTTCCTCTACTTGATTCTACATCCCAGATGTTGGATACTGGACTCTTAATACGGGGCCGATTTAGCCTGTTTGCTTTCTCGAGTTTTGGAGACCCGCATCCAGATTGGATTACCGGGAGAAATGGAAGGAAAATGATACATACCAAGAAATGGGCATTGTGCCTTTGCTTCATTGTTGTGCTTGCCGGATTATGCACGCGCTCGGCCTATGCCGATCTTTACTGGGAAACTGAAAGCGTATCCACCAACCTTCCTCATCGGGCCAACGGGACTACGATCCAGAGATATTATTTCACGCCGCATGCGTCACGGGTGGAATTGGGAGGCGGCAAAATCTACATCATTAACTACAAGGCCATGGAACTTTACACTCTCGACACCAAGGCAAAAACCTGTGCTGAGCTGAACTTGGGTGACCCGCCGGCGGCGATCGTCGATGGGGCAGCCGATAAGAAGAAAATGGGCGAAATGCTGGTGTTGGGAGCTATGCTGGGAATCCAGATTACTCCCACAAATGAATTTAAAACCATTGCCGGTTATAATTGCCGCAAGTTCAACGTGCGCCTTCCAATGATAAAGGGAGAGTACTGGGTCTCGGAGGAAGTCGGAGGCTATCAGGAATTGAGGAACCTGGGCGCTAAAGTCGGAGCGGCGGCGGAACGCTATCCGGTGCTTAAGCAGATCGATGTCGCGGGAATGGTCAGTAAGCTTGGCGGTTTCCCTGTTTACACCGTTAATCATGTGATGGGTGGAACTGTCGAAAGTACTCTCAGGAAAGTTGAGCAGAGATCTCTGGACCCGGCGCTGTTCGTGGTCCCTAAAGGATATAAAATGAAGAAGGGCGGGTAATCCAGGGTGGCCTTAGCGATATAGTTCGAAAGATGGCGCTTTTTTCGGCGCCCCTAAATCGGGACGATCTCCCAGTTGTCCTTCCCGTATTCCTCCAGACTGGAGGGATCGAACCCGGCAATATAAGTCCAGGCGGAAGTAGGTAATTCGCCTGGTAGAGTGATTGACACGAGCACTCTTGTATAGGTTGAAGGACGTTCCGGGCGGAACTCCTCCAGATCGTCCAGAAGCGGAAGCCTGGTCTCCGGGTCGCCGAATACGAGCATCTCCCCTCGAATGTTCCTCCAGCCGGGGCTGCCCGAGGATGTCGGGCATGCAGGTCCTTTGCTTCTAACGATGGATTCGAATTTTTCCTGAGCTGCGATGTCAGCGGCGACGCTGCCCGTGCCATACCTGATGATATCCTCATCCGGGACCGCCAACGCAGGGATTTGAGGGCTGAGCTTGAAGAGCCTTCCCCGCAGCCATGCGGAACGGATCAGCAGCACGCCTGTGCAGTATGGATCGTGATTTGCAAAACCCCTTTTCAGGGTCCCGTATGCAAAAACCCGCAGTTCAGATATCATCAGCGGCTCCATGCCGGCTCAACGGGGTGCAATTGGGTTTGACGGACTGGGAAAAGCCTGTTTACTTCGAAGAGACTTGCCTGCCTGGCCGCCGGTTGAATCTGCGCGGCGGTCTCGGCCGTAGGAAATCTACCCTGATATATTCGTGTTTATTTACGAATGAAACAAAGACCCGGTCTATGTTAAGTTCCTTTTGAACCACGGCCCTTATCAGGGCGGGGTCTGAATATTTGCTAATTCCGTGTTTGCGATAATCGTCGGTTTTGATGTAAAGGGACATGCGGCAACGCCTCCGGCCGAGATTAAGAACCAGGCAATTTTACCGGAAGATCCCGGTTCGAAAAACCACAAGTCCAAAAGCTCGTGGTTTTTCTCCTTAAATATAGCAATTTTCTAAAACAAAGAACCTTTGTTGATTTTAAAATATACAACATTTTATGCACCGTTGTCAGTATTTTGAAAATGGAAAATCAGAATTCGCTTAAAAATAAAAGCGGTAAGCTCCAGGGCCTGGTTGAAAGGATCACGTTCACCAGTGAAAAGAGCGGCTACAGCGTGATTAAGGTTCGGTCTCCGGGATACAGGGACCTGATCACGGCTGTTGGCGACTTTATCTCCCTGTGCCCGGGTGAAACCCTTCTCATGGAAGGGACCTGGTGCACGCACGCCCGTTTCGGAAAACAATTTCGAGTCGAAAGCTACGAGACGGCTGCGCCGTCAACGGTTTTGGGAATCAGGAAATATCTGGGCTCCGGCCTTGTACGGGGCATTGGGCCCAAAATGGCGGACCGGATTGTCGAGCGTTTTGCAGAAAGCACCCTGGACATCATCGAAAACGCTATAGAGCGCCTGCTTGAGATCGACGGGATCGGCAAATACCGGATCGGGCAGATACAAAAAGCCTGGGATGAGCAAAAAGAAATTCGCACCCTGATGATATTCCTGCGGTCCAACGGGGCGAGCGCAGCCCTTGCGACGCTTATTTTTAAAAATTATGGCCGGCAGTCCGTAGATATCGTAAGGGAAAATCCGTATCGACTCGCTATGGAAGTCAGGGGCATAGGTTTTCTCACTGCTGACAAACTGGCCGGGAGGCTGGGTTTTGCATCCGATTCACCATTGAGGGCCGAAGCCGGCATCGATTTCGTCCTCCATGAGGCTGCGGAAGAGGGACACGTCTGCATGCCCCGCTCCCTGCTGTTAGAGCAATGCGGCAAGAGACTCGAAATCGATGTGCCGATCCTGGAAGAAGCTTTGTCCCGCCTGAAAGCAGACATGCGCATAAAGGAAGAAGAGCTTGGACCGGCCGTTTCGGATCAGTTCGGCGATAGAAGCGCAATCTACCTGAGCCCGATGCATGCCTCTGAAATCGGCGCGGCCGGTCGATTTGCGGCAATTCAGCGCTACAGGAGGCTGCAAACGCGAATTGATATACAAGGCGCGCTCGATTGGGTCCGCGGCCGGCTGAATTTTACTTTGGCGCCTCTCCAGGAAGAAGCGGTCAAGCAGGTCCTGCGCGAAAAAGTTGTCGTAATAACCGGGGGGCCGGGCACCGGTAAAACCACGCTCGTCCGGGCGATTCTGGCCATATACGAGCGCCTTGGGGCCCGCATTAACCTGGCGGCGCCCACCGGCCGGGCGGCAAAGAAGCTCTCGGAGGCGACAAAACATCCTGCCGCTACGATTCACAGATTGCTCGAATTCAGTCCACAGATGGGCGGATTTCAAAGAAACGAACAAAAACCGCTTTCAGCCGACCTGGTAATAGTGGACGAGATTTCAATGATGGATATAGTAATTGCCAACCACCTGCTCAAGGCGGTGCCGCCTCACGCGGTCCTGGTTCTTGTGGGCGACGCCGACCAGCTTCCATCGGTGGGTCCGGGCAATGTACTGGGCGATATTATCGAATCCGGCAGGTTCCCGGTAATCCGTTTGCAAGAGATATTTCGACAGGCCAGCCAAAGCAGGATCATTACAAACGCCCACCTCATAAGGCAGGGGGTCTTGCCCGACCTGCGGACCGACAGCGGACAAAAACAGGATTTCTATTTCATAGGCAGGGAAGATCCGCAAGAGGCCTTGAACACTATCGTAGAACTTTGTACCCGGAGGATCCCTCGCCGCTTCGGGCTCGATCCCCTGGAAGACGTCCAGGTGCTGAGCCCCATGCACCGTGGAGAGGTCGGATCGCAAAACCTTAATTTGGTGCTTCAAAACGCCCTTAATCCAGTCGGAATAACCCTGGATACCGCCGGTCGAACTTTCCGCGTAAATGACAAAGTAATGCAGGTCAGGAACAATTACGACAAAGACGTATTTAATGGTGATATCGGCCGCATCAGAAGGATTGACCGCGAGGAGGGGGAAGTCCAGGTTGAATATGACGGCCGCAGCGTAAAATATGATTTTTCCGAACTCGAGGAACTCCTTCACGCCTACGCCATAAGTATCCACAAGTCACAGGGGAGCGAATATCCCGCAGTGGTCTTCCCGCTGCTTACCCAGCACTTTATGATGCTCCAGCGCAACCTTCTCTACACGGCGGTAACCAGGGCACGAAAACTGGTCGTGATTGTCGGGTCGAGGAAAGCGCTTGCGATCGCCGTCAAAAACAACCGCATGCAGTCACGGTTCACCTTGCTCAAGGAAAGGCTTTGCCTTCAAAATGCATAGCAGAATCAATATTCTGTGCGAAAGTCGATCTGTGAATTCTGCCGTTTCAAATAGCGCGCTTCCACACCGCCATGCCTTTGAAATAGCCCTTGCACATCATCATGCCGGGCGTTTAGCCGAGGCTGAGGCCATATACGAGAAAATCCTTGTAGACGCCCCGGATGATTTTGATGCATTGCATCTGCTGGGAGTGCTGTACTACCAAACCGGGAAAAGCGACGCGGCGGTTGGTCTCATAAGCAGGGCACTGGAAAAGAATGCCGAGCACCCCGAAGCCCTCAACAACCTGGGTGCGGCATGCCGGGCATGTAAGCGTCCAAATGAAGCCGAAGGATATTACCGGCGCGCCATCGCCATCAACCCAAACTACGCCGAAGCTCACAATAACCTGGGAAACGCGCTGAAGGACCTGGCGCGGCTTTCGGAAGCCGAGACGGCCTTCCGCCGGGCCATAGGCATCAAGCCAGACTATGCGGAGGCGCACAACAGCCTTGGCAATCTGCTTCGGGACCAGGGGCGGCTACGGGAAGCGGAGGCCGTCTACCGGCGGGCCATTGCCATTAATCCGCGCTATACGGAGGTGCATAACAATCTTGGCAACACACTCAAAAATCTCATGCGGATTCCGGAAGCCGAGGCCGCTTACCGGCAAGCACTCGCCATCAAGCCTGAGTTCCCTGTCGTGCAGTGGAATCTATCTCTTCTAAAGCTTCTCCAGGGGCATTTCGAGGAGGGACTCGAACTCTATGAAAAACGCTTTGAAGGGGGGAGCCGGAAAATCTTCAAAAGTACGAACGATCTTCTTGCCGGGCTGAAAGACAAAAAACGCTGGCAGGGGGAGGCGCTGGATAATCGGACTTTACTGGTCATTTCCGAGCAGGGGGCAGGAGACAATCTGATGATGATGCGTTATCTGCCCTTGCTTGTTAAGCGGAATATCAAACGGCTTGTCGTCTACAGCCATCCGGCATTGAAGCGCGTCTTTGCGAACATCCCGGGCGGAAATCATATCGACGTAGTGCCGATAACCGAAGCTTTGCCTTTCGACGCTTTTGACCTGTATTGTCCGATCATGAGCTTGCCGTACCTTTTTAAGACCAGGCTGGACACGATCCCGAACAAAGTCCCCTATCTCTTCATTCCGGAAGAAATGAAACAGTGGTGGCGAACAAGGCTGGCAGAAATCACCGGTGTGAAAGTAGGTCTTGTGTGGGCGGGTGGCAAATTAGCATCAACCGATAAAAATCGGAGCATTCTCATAAAGAAGTTCGCGCTTTTGACAGCGATGGAGGGGGTCCGATGGGTCAACTTGCAAAAGGGGCAGGAATCCGGTCAATTGAAGGAACTGGGGTGGGACCTCATCGACTGGATGGACGAGTGCGAAGACTACCTGGAAACAGCAGCCCTGGTGGATCAGTTGGATTTGGTCATCAGCGTCGATACGTCGGTAGCTCACCTGGCGGGGGCGTTAGGCAAGCCTGTGTGGCTTCTCAATCGCTTCAACAGCGAGTGGCGCTGGCTGCTCGGACGGGAAGATTCACCCTGGTATCCCAGCATGAGAATATTCAGGCAAAGGGAGCGGGGCGATTGGCACGGCGTAATTAAGCAGGTGGCCGATGTGTTGATGAAACTCCCACCAACGAGTCGTTAACCCGACTATTGCCGATATAGTTCCGCTGTTCTTGTATTTCTTCTACAAAATTGGTAAATATCACGGCTGAGTTCGGGCTGAGCGGGTTGGCCCGCGCTTTTTTGCGGTCTGCCGGCCGTCATATCAACGTTTGCAAAGGGTCTTTTAATGAAAATAGCCATTGTCGGGACTGGTTACGTTGGACTGGTGAGCGGGGCCTGCCTTGCCGAATTCGGACATGAGGTTGCCTGTATAGATTATGATGAATCAAAGATTTCGCGGCTAAAAGACGGGGAAATTCCTATTTATGAGCCGGGTCTTGACGCAATGATAAAGAAAAACGTGCTGGCCGGCCGTCTCATTTTCACGACAGAATACAACCCCGGAATTCCGGAAGCGGAAGTTATATTTATCGCGGTAGGGACCCCGGCCTCGAGGCGTGGGGACGGTTATGCCGACCTTTCCTACGTTTATGAAGCCGCCCGCCAGATGGCGCCCTATTTTAGGGATTACACGGTCGTGGTAAACAAGAGCACTGTTCCGGTGGGGACCGCAGCGCAGGTCAAAAGAATTATCTCCGAGACCAATCCTTCAGCCGCTTTCGATGTAGCCAGCAACCCGGAGTTCCTTCGGGAAGGGGCCGCCATCACCGATTTCATGCGCCCCGACCGGATCGTTCTGGGGGTCGATTCCAAAAAGGCCGAAGATGTGCTCCAATCGGTCTACAGGCCCCTATACCTCATCGAAACCCCGTTTGTCATAACCACCATCGAGACGGCGGAGCTTATAAAATACGCTGCCAATGCCTTCCTGGCCACCAAGATCAGCTTCATAAACGAGGTTGCCAATCTTTGTGAGGAAATTGGCGGCAACGTACAGGACGTGGCAAGGGGAATAGGCCTCGACGGCAGAATAGGAAAGAAATTTCTTCACGCCGGTCCCGGCTACGGCGGTTCGTGTTTTCCCAAAGACACTCAGGCCCTGCTTAGAATTGCCCAGGAAAATGGGACGGCTTTCCGTATAGTTGAGGCTGTAATCGAGGTGAATGCCGCCCAGAAGGCGCGCATGACTCGAAAAATCCGGCAGGCGCTCGGAGGGCATGAAGGAGGCAAAACAATCGCGGTGCTTGGTCTGGCATTCAAGCCCGAAACGGACGACGTAAGGGACGCGCCTGCCATAACCATTATTTCGAAGCTGGTCGAACACGGCGCATTGGTTCGCGCTCATGACCCCCAGGCGATGGATGAAGCGGCGAAATTACTGGCGGGGGTGAAATTCTGCTCAAATCCTTACGAGGCCTGCCAGGACGCTGATGCGGTGGTGCTGATGACGGAATGGAACGAGTACCGCGCGCTCGATCTGCTTCGCATCAGAAACGCGCTCAAGACGCCTGTGTTCGTTGATCTTCGCAATGTCTACAGGCCTGCTGCGATGCGACAACTTGGATTCAACTACTGCAGCGTAGGAAGAGCCACAGCAAATGGTTACATCCAGGAGGCTTAAATATTGCGTCCTGTTTTGTTTTTCCGTGGCTCTTTTCTTTGGGTTTTGCCTCCGGGAGAGCCCTGCCGGGACAGATGGGACCTTGAACAACGAACCTGCCACGGCGCCGCAGGTCGAAACAGCGCCGCTGCTTCCGCCGGGACAACGTTCCGCTCCTGTGTTTGAAGTCAGAATAGTCAGGAAATATCCCCACGACCCCCGTGCGTTTACTCAGGGGCTGATTTTTTCCAATGGCTTCCTCTATGAAAGCACAGGCTTGAATGCCGGGTCGAGCCTGCGGAAGGTGGACCTCCAAACCGGTCGTGTGCTGCAAGAATACGATCTTCCGTCTCGATATTTTGCGGAGGGGCTGACTTTGTGGCATGGGTCTCTCATACAGATCACCTGGAAGTCCGAAAAAGGGTTCGTGTATAGTCAGGAGAATTTCGTAGTTGGAAGGGAATTCAGCTATTCGGGAGAGGGCTGGGGTCTGACCAATGACGGAGCAAATCTGATAATGAGCAATGGCACTAACGAGCTTATATTCCTGGACCCGGCAACAATGGACAAACACCATTCGCTCCGGGTGCTGGATATGGGCAGGCCGGTCTGTCTGTTAAATGAACTTGAATACATAAGAGGCGAAATCTTTGCCAACATATGGCTGCAAGACTTCGTAGCGATTATATCTCCAAAAACGGGTGAGGTGGCCGGATGGATCGATATGTCATCTCTGCGCAGGGAACTGCCGCCCGGAAGTAATGCGGAAGCACTCAACGGGATCGCCTTCGATGAGAAAAAGGGGCGGATTTTCGTTACCGGTAAGCTCTGGCCGTGCCTTTTCGAAATCGAAGTCATAAGGAACTAAAAACTGACAACTAAAAACTGACAACTAAAAACTACTAAAACCTCACATTGGTTCCGCTGATTGCCTCAAATCCACTGTCGCTCACTCTCCATAGTTTGTCCTTGTCGGTGTAATACCATCTCTGAGTAATGGTGGCTTCCTTCAAAACCGGAGCTTCGGGGCGCCAGTATTGGAAGTGCAGGATCGCGACGCCCGATGTACCCTTGGTAGCGACTTCCACGTCCCTTACCTCGATGTCCGTAATCCGGAGTTTGCCTTTAAACTGGTCCACCTCTTTCCAGAACTCTGCCTTCTTTTCATGAGGCAGGAAATCGGCCGCCGTAGTGTACTCCTCCCATTTGAAGGCGGCGTTGAAGGCTTCCACCGAGCTTTTCAGCGACTCCAGTCCCTTCTTCTCGAGTTTCTCGGCGGAGGAGGCGCAGGATGCAACAAACAGCGCAAGGAAAAGGATGAAAAGGAGCCAAAGTACTTTCCTGCCGGTTTTTCCGGATTTTTCCATAATCTCTCCAACTGATATGCAACGTTTGCCCACAGGACATCCCGCAGTCAGCTCGAAAGCACCCGCGGGGTGACGGCGGTAAGTCCCGGGCGGGACTTTGCCAATTCCAACGATGTTGCATCATTGTGATACAGAAAAATCCTCCGATCAAGCTAATTAGTGTATTATTTGGGCATTGAATAGGTTAGAATAAAGCTGCCTGAATTATCCCCTCACAGAGTGAATCCAATGACTGAATACGTCTGGTGCAAAAACGACGAATGCAGGATTCCTGCATTCCGTTGCATTCTATGCAGGCTGGACTGCTATGAAGTTCGCGGGCGCAGCCGGGACGGTGAAATAAGCCTGGCCTTCGAGGCTTTGAGAAATTCCGGAAGATTCAAGGAGTGCTTTATCATGAAACGCAAGGAGAACGCGGAAGTTATCAAGAACAGCCAGCTTTCATTTTTTGAAGAGAACGGAAAAGAGCAGCCCATGGAAACAGCCGAACAAAAAAACGGTAATCACATCTTCCTTTTGGCCGACGGCAAAATTGAGCCGTTTTCAGCGGATGAATACACTGCTTCCACCCTCTACCAGGCGGTCGATTCCTTCAGCGTCGAGTGTAAACTCGTCCGGCCGGAAGAGCCCGGAAATATGGTTTTCGAAGGCAAGAGGCCGTCGAGAAAGACTGTGCCTATCCTTGTCAGAAAAGATGGGGAGTGCGTTCTTCTGGATTCCTGGGAGGATCTGGAGTCCGAGCCGTCTCGGCTTGCCAACGCCCAAGAGGTGCTCGGAGCAATGCCGGTGAAGCAGGTTTTCGTTCTTAAAAGGAAGTAGAACTGCTCTCCCGACAAAGAAGCCCTGGGATGTTGAAGTTCTCAGGGCCGGCAAAAAGCATTGCTTTTTTAGAAATCCACATGCCCCGGCGTTCTCGGGAAAGGAATGACCTCCCGGATGTTGGGGATCCCCGTAATGAATTGCATCAGGCGCTCAAGCCCGAGGCCGAACCCGGAATGGGGGACCGACCCGAATTCCCGGAGTTCGACGTACCATTGGTAGTCTTCAGCCGAGACCCCTTTGAGCCGCATCTGTTCGAGCAACATTTCGACCCGTTCTTCCCTCTGAGAACCACCGATAATTTCGCCTGTCCCCGGGACCAGTATGTCCATGGCGGCTACCGTCTTTTCGTCGTCGTTGACGCGCATGTAAAAAGGCTTGAGCGACCTCGGAAAGTTGATGATCCCCACCGGTCTTTTGAAAACTCTTTCAGTAAGATAGCGTTCGTGCTCCGCCTGAAGGTCATGTCCCCACTCGAGCGGAAAGGTGAATTGCTCTTTAGATTTAATGAGGATATCGATTGCTTCGGTATAGGTGATTGTCTCAAAGGCGGTTTCGGCTGCCGTTTGAAGGCGGCCTGTCAATTCCGGTTCGATGAAACGGCCAAAGAACTCCAACTCTTCCCCGCAATCGTTTAGGGCTACTTCGATCAGTTTCTTTATGAAAGCCTGTGCCAGTTGGAGGTCGTCCTCGAGATCGAAGAAAGCCATCTCGGGTTCAACCATCCAGAACTCGGCGAGGTGCCGGCTGGTATTGGAGTTCTCTGCCCTGAAAGTGGGGCCGAAAGTATATACTCTTCCGAGGGCCAGGGCATAAATTTCGGCCTGGAGCTGACCGCTGACGGTAAGAAATGCCGGCTTTGCAAAAAAGTCGCTCTGATAGGGATCCTCACCGTCAGAAGCGGGATGAGCCGGGTCCAGAGTGGTCACGCGGAAGATTTCCCCCGCTCCTTCACAGTCGCTCGCCGTAATTATCGGCGTGTGGATATAGTGGAAACCGTGGTCCTGGAAAAACTGGTGGATTGCAAAGCTCAAGCGGTTGCGTACCCTTGCCGCCGCGCCAATTGTGTTGGTCCTGGGTCGAAGGTGGGCGATCTGGCGCAGATATTCGAAAGAGTGCCTCTTCTTTTGGAGAGGATAGAGTGCCGGGTCCGCCCAGCCATACAGGTGGATTCGATCGGCCGTGAGCTCTATACTCTGCCCCTTGCCGGGAGACAGCGACACGGTACCTTCAGCCATTATGGCGCTTCCGGTGGTTATTTTCTTAAGTAGTTCGCTGTAATCGCGATGGTCAAGTTCGGCGATCACCTGGAGGTTTTTGAGGCAGGAGCCGTCGTTGAGTTCGATGAAACCGATTCCAGCCTTCGAGTCACGCCTTGTCCGGACCCAGCCCTGTACAAGCGTCTTTTTACCCACGTATTCATGTTCATCTCGAAACAAATCGGCAATGCGTACACCTTTTTCCATACTCCGGATCTCCTGAGCCGTGATAGAGTGCAATGCGGCAGCTTTATCGCCGTGCTGCGCTCCCCCACCCGAAGTGGGGTCGTGAGCTGCCTTCCGGCATTCTTAATTATATGGCACCGGACCCCAACAATCACTAATTTATGTCGGCCAAAAATCCGGCTGCATTTGGAACTGACCGGCAAGGAGTAAGAATATGCCTCATTCGAGGAACTCGATTCTCGTCGTTCTGGTTATTATTGCGTTTCTGGCGGGATGCGCAAGCCGGGGCAAGGGCCAGTCCACAGCCGCCCCGATGAGCAGCGGAGGCAACATCATTGAGATTGATGCCAGTAGTTTTAAATTCTCGCCCAATGAAATCCGTGTCGAAAAACCGGGTCTGCTGCCCATCGAAATCAAAAACGTTTCCGGGTCCGAACACAACTTCACACTGAAGGACCCGGGCGGAAAAAAGATCAAAAGCGTTAAACTCAATCCCCACGGCAGCGCAATCATAAATGTTGAACTATCACAGCCCGGAGTCTATAAATTTTATTGCAACAGGACCTTTCATTCCACTCTTGGGATGAGCGGAAAAATTATCGTGGGGCGATAAGCATCAGGATTACAAGGCGAGTCCGATATAGAACATTCCCGATTTCCCAAAGGGCGTCCTTTCCTGCGTTTTCACTTATTTTCTCTGTTTGACGATCGATCTTACGTGCTTATATTTGTGGGGCGAATGGTTGTTCAGTAGCGGGCCGTTCGTTTAGCCATAACTCAAACTCATTACCGCGCTATGACGACGGGATCGACGATCGGAAATGGGAGGTCGATAATGGAAAAACTTCAAGTTTATGAACGAACTCACGAACTTAATATTACTGAGCTCAGGAGGCGGAAAAGACCCCTATGGATGAGTGACCTGGGCATCGAGAATTACGCGGACATTTTGGGCGGCGGCGGCGATGTTTTTGCAGACAGGCTTCCACCCGCTTACCCCAGGTTTGAAGGCATGGAACTCAGCGAGGACGAAGAAAGGGAACTCGGACCTGTCGTCCTGAAAAATGAATGAGGAAGGGTCCCGGACCACCAGCAGAATCGGCGAAGGATAAAGAGTAATCTGCGGTCAGGCGGGGAAGACTTTCAGCAGAATGACTTCGGCCGGTTTTTAGGGTTGCCAATGTTTTTCTGCGGGTTTATATAATCTGCTTCAGCAATTTGATATTCGAGACTCGGGGCTGTCCGGCCGGTTGGCGTTTGTCCTTTGCGGAAAACGATCGATTCTATCGGTGAGGATGGCCTCTGTTTTTGTTGTTTATTGTCCCGCAAAGCCGGGATCGAAGAGGGGAGATTTCTCATGGCTCGCGTAACAGTGGAAGATTGCCTCACTAATGTTGACAGCCGCTTTACTCTGGTACATCTTGCAGTACGACGCGTTCTGCAGTTGCGCCATGGCGTGCCGGCCACGCTCGAAAACGTCAAAGGCAACAAGGAGGTTGTCCTTGCGTTGCGTGAGATTGCGGCGGGCAGCATAAACTCTGATAACATCCGTCAAATTGAAGAACCCAGACCTCTTCCGGCCGAGCGTGAGTTGCCCGGGGCGGAGGCCGCGAGGGTGGACCTCCAGGACATCCTTGAGGAGGTCAGTTCCTACGGCGCTGCTATCGAATATGGATCTTCGGATCGGTTTTTAGAGGAAGAGCAGCCGCCCGAGGGACCTCAGGAAGAAGAGTAGTTACGGCGCGTGAGCAGCGCAGACGGAGTTTAAGTCGCAAGCCGAAATTGAGTTTCCCGCTTTCTGGCGATTGACTTCGGAGTGGCTTCCCGAGCCAGTTTAGGGTTGACAAGGATGAGAGTCGTGTTTAAGAATTAACTGACTCCCTGTGTATTATGGCAAGGATTGCAGGAGGAAACCGGTCTAGATGGGGAAACGAGATTACTACGAGATTTTGGGAGTATCGCGTCAAGCAGGCGAGGAGGAGATAAAGAAATCTTACCGGCAACTGGCGCTGAAATTCCATCCTGACCGAAACCCGGGCGATAAGGAGGCCGAGGAGTGTTTCAAGGAAGCGGCCGAAGCTTACGAAGTGCTCCACGATGCTCAGAAGAGGCGCGTCTACGATGCGTATGGTCATGAGGGCTTGCGCGGGACCGGCTTCAGTGGATTTAGAGGCTTTGAAGACATTTTTAGCTCGTTTGGGGATATTTTTCAGGATTTTTTCTCATTCGGCGGTTTTAGCGGTCAGACTCGCCAGCGAACGGCGGCCAGGCCGGGTGACGATCTTCTGTTTACCCTCAACCTTAGTTTTGAAGAAGCTGTCTCCGGGACCCAGAAGGAAGTCGATATAGATACCTTCGTCGGCTGTGAGAGCTGCAGCGGCACCGGGGCTGAACCAGGGACCAGGGAAACGACCTGTCCCGCTTGTCAGGGGGCAGGCCAGGTTGTGCAGTCACAGGGGTTTTTCCGAATAAGTACGAGCTGTGCGCGGTGCCAGGGCACCGGAAAAGTGCTGGTTTCCCCCTGTAAGCAGTGCCAGGGGCAGGGGCGAACGAGGCAAAAGAAGCACGTGCAGGTTAAGGTCCCGGCGGGAGTCGATTCGGGCACTCGGCTGAGGCTGAGGGAAGAAGGTGAAAGCGGCTATCGCGGCGGAGCTTCAGGTGATCTTTATGTGAGGATTGAAGTTACTCCCCATCCGCTGATCGAGCGTGACGGCGACAATCTTTATTCCAAAATTTCGATCTCCTTTTTGCAGGCAATCCTCGGAGGAACGGTGGAGATGCCCACCCTGGACGGTGCAAAATCCGTGGAGATTTCTCCTGGAACCCAGCCCGGGGCTGTTGTGCGTTTCACGGGGGAAGGGGTCCCGAAATTAAGGGGGTACGGCCGGGGGGACCTTTTTGTCGAGGTGGAGGTAAAGATCCCGAAGGATATTACGCCTCGCCAGAAAGAGCTGCTGAAGGAGTTCATGGAACTGGAGAAGGAGAAAGCCCGGGACAAGGGTAAAAAGTGGCCCTGGAACCGGCGCAAAGACCCGGACGAGGGAACGCTGTCGGGCGTTCAGTCTGAGGCCAATTCTTCTTAGAAGGAATTGGGGGGTTCAAACGTGGCAATTGCCGCCGCTCAAAAACAATTTGAAGAATTCAGAGCGTCAGCCCTTTATTGTCCAAGGTGCAGGAAGGCAATGCCGGTCCGTAGCCGTCTCCTGCTGCTTCTTCCCGACGGTGAGTTGCACGAGTATCTATGCCAGGCCTGCATGACTTCCCTGGGGACCAGAACGGTTCGCCAAAACCCACACCACGGCATTATCGTTCCATAAGCCTTCAAAAATTAGAATACTTCATATTATTCTTGCATATGCTACATTAAATGAAGTACAATATTGAGGGCAGCTAAACCGCGCTTGCCCCGGAAATGTGCCGGACAAAAACAGTCTGAAAAAATTCCCATGGTGTTTCCAGGATGTTTCCATAAAAGACAGAAAGACTAGCAATGACAGTCCCTTATAAATGGAAACACCCGCCGGATATTCAACAATGTTTCCATAAATGTTTCCATGGCCGTGAACATGAAAACCTTGACAGCTCACACTTTTCATCTGGACGATGGAAACATTTCAACAATGTTTCCACGAAGTTTTCACGGTGTTTCCACGCCAGTGAAAAAGATGAACGATTACTTACCGTTACGATAAAATCAGGGTGAAAACACTGCCCGAAGATATTCCGTAAATCCTGTCTGGGGGGTTTTTCGCGTCTGAGCTTGTCCTGAGCTTGTCGAAGGGCGCCTTCTCGCGCCGGCTTTTTCCACAACAGCAATTGACTAAATGATTTCAAAGACTTGTCGCCTTTTCCGCATTGGAAGAATAAAATTGTGCCAAGTACTAGCCAAATGACTTAAATAGAGGTAAAAAGCTGGCCTGTAATTTTTGGGTTCGGCGTTATTTTTCAACTGAATTCATGCCTTGAGATGAGGACTTGATATGATCGAAGCAAAAGGACTCACAAAATTCTATGGTCCGATAGGGGCTATAAAGAATGTTTCGTTTGAAATCGATAAGGGCGAAGTAGTGGGCTTTCTCGGGCCGAACGGGGCCGGGAAATCGACCACTATTCGCATTCTCACCTGCTTTATGCCTCCATCATCGGGCACGGCCAGGGTAGAGGGATTGGATGTAATGGAGAATTCCCTGCAGATCAGGCAAAAGGTCGGCTATCTGCCTGAGAGCGTTCCCCTTTACAAAGACCTGACGGTGAGGCGGTTTCTTCGTTTCGCGGCGAGCGCCAAAGGTGTGGAAGCCAAAAAGATAAGTGCGGAAACCAGCCGCGTCGTTTCAGCGTGCGGATTGGAAAAGAATGCCAACAGAATCATCGGCAATCTTTCAAAGGGTTTCCGGCAGCGGGTGGGACTGGCTCAGGCCCTTTTGAACGACCCGTCAGTGTTGATCCTCGATGAGCCTACAATAGGGCTCGATCCGTCACATATCATCGAAATAAGGCGTCTGATACAGGATTTGCGGGAGGAACGAACGATTCTCTTGAGCAGCCATATTTTGCCTGAGGTCGCCCAACTCTGTCGACGGGTAATCATAATCAATAAAGGCGAGATTATTGCTACCGACAGTCCGCACAATCTTACCAGCCAGCTTCAGAAAACGGTAAAAATAATGCTCGAAGTGAGCGGTCCAACCCAGGAGTTTGCTCAGGCCGTTGAGAATATGGCCGGAGTGCAGAAAGTCTCGTTGGAGAGTAATGGGACCAGCAGGTTTGTTATAGAAACCGGCCCATCGGCTGACTTGCGTCCGGAGATCGCTGCCATGGCCGTGCAGAAGGGCTGTGGTCTGCTTGAGTTAAGGACGATGCAACTGAGCCTTGAGGACATATTCATGCAGCTTGTGACCGAAGAGTCTTCCGAGGAGGGAGCCAAATCATGAAAGGTTTTTGGCCTGTTTTTAGAAAAGAGCTTTACGGGATGTTCATGTCACCAATTTTTTACGTCGTGGCCTTTTTTTTCCTCCTGGTCTCAGGTGTTTTTTTCAACTACATCCTGGCCCAGGTGGTCGTGGTCAGCTTCCAGATAGCGCAACATCCCGAGCTTGGGCGGGAGTTCAGCATGATTGAGTTGTTTTTACGCTCTTTCTTATGGAACCTCAGCATAGTGATGCTGTTCGTCGCGCCTCTTCTGACGATGCGGCTGTATGCCGAAGAACGCAAAAGCGGGACAATTGAATTGCTCTATACCTATCCTGTGACAGATGCTGCGGCCCTCGCGGGTAAGTATGCCGCGTGCCTGGTTACCTTTACCATCCTGATCGCTGCAACCCTTCCGGGTGTGATAGCGGTGGCATTGATTGTAGCGCCTGCATGGAACCTGATCCTTTGCGGATACGCCGGATTGTTCCTGTTGGGATGCGCCTTCCTCGCCATGGGCACTTTCGCATCCACGTTGACCCGCAACCAGATCGTCTCTGCCATAATCACCTTCGGTGTCCTGCTGGTACTCTGGTTCATAGGGGAAGCAAAGTCATCGGTGGGGCCGGCGATAGGAAGCATTGTGGAATATGTGTGTGTGTCAAAGCATTTCGAAGGGTTGTCCAAAGGATTGGTCGACTCAAGAGACATTCTCTTTTACCTCGTCTTTTCGGCCTTTTTCCTTTTTCTTACGCTTAGACAGATCAGCTCTTTCCGCTGGAGAGGTTAAGCATGAATAGATGGGTTTACGGTACAAATACCATAGTTTCTTCAATTATTTTTTTGGGCATCCTGGTCCTGCTCGTTCTCATCGCCGATCAAAAACCATTTCGGGAGGACTTTACCGAAACCAGGTCCTTCAGCCTTACGAGTGAAACCCGGAATGTCGTCAACCAGATAGATAAGCCTATAGCGATCAAAGTATTCATTTCGACAAGCGGTCCCGGCGCTCAAAATAGAGATAAGATAAAGGACCTTCTGGGTACTTACTGCTACTACAACAAAAACCTCAAATACGAGTTCGTGGACCCCGACAGGCAACCGGAGATCACGCGTCAATACGAAGTAAAGACCTATGGGACCATTGTCCTGGAAGGATATGACAAAAAACAGGTCGTTCAAACCGCCGATGAAGAAAATGTCACTAATGCGCTAATGAAACTTACCCGCAAAGAACAAAAGAAGATTTATTTTCTTTCGGGCCATGGGGAGCGTTCCCTTGCGGCCGATGCGCGGGACAGTTTCTCAAACGCCAGGACCGCGCTTGAAAAGAACCTTCTTGAGGTCGCCGAGTTCAACCTGCTTCAACAGGACAAAATACCGGCGGAGGCCGCTGCTGTCGTAATCGCCGGACCTCGCAAGCAAATTTCCGAACGGGAACAGGAAATTATAAAAAAATACCTGGCCGGGGGCGGCAAAGTAATGCTGATGCTCGATCCTCTTACGGAAATCGGAATGAAGGATTTTCTCAAAGGTTACGGGATCGAAATCAATGAGGACGTGGTAATCGACCGACTGAGCCGTCTGTTCGGCGCAAGCGAGCGCGTGCCTGTTGTAATGGAATACGGAGAGCATAAAATTACGGACAATTTCGCCGAGCCTACTTTCTATCCGGACGCCAGGTCCGTAGTTCCATCGCAGAAGCCGCCCCAGGGTATTGAGGTACAGGTGCTCGCTTCCACTTCACCGAATGCCTGGGCGCAACGCAGCAATCTCGAAGCTTTAAAAGAAGGCAAAGCGGCCTTTGACAAAGATAAGGATATGCCTGGTCCTGTCCCTCTGGTGGTCCTTGCGACCATTTCGGCTCAGCAGAACCATTCCGACCCGGCGCAGAAGACTGAGAATAGCCCGCCGCCTGGAAAACAGGGTATACTTGTTGTTGCAGGCAACTCCCTGTTCGCTTCCAACTCATACTTTAATCAATATGGAAATGGGGATTTTTTCCTTAATACGATCAGCTTTCTTGCAGATGAATCAAACCTGATTGCCTTTGACAGGCCAAACGTCAACAAACCCCTTATGCTCACAAGAAATCAGGGGACGGCCATATTCTGGATCGTTCTGGTAATAATTCCACTTTCGGTCATAATCGCAGGGTTGGCTGTCTATAGGGTCAGGAGGTCGCAGAGATGAAATGGAGGACCACTGCCGTATACTTCCTGGTCCTGCTGCTGATCGGGTCGATCTACCTGGTGATAGACAGCAGGAAAAAAGAAAGTGTCCGGGAAGAAAAAGAAGCCAGGCGTGTTTTTGTCTTCGACCCTGCCAAAGTCAAGGAAATTGAAATCAAATCGGGGGAGGCCGAAACAATTTGCCTTGAGAAAGGAGACAGGTGGAGAATTTCCAGACCGGTCGCCTCGGATGTCGACTGGGCATTGTTCTCAGACCTCTTTTCGGCGCTTCGGAACCTCGAACAGGAGCGCAAAATAGGCAAACCCTCAGACAATCTGAGTGCCTTCGGGCTCGATAAACCTTCTCTTACGGTGCGCCTGCTGACGGGCGATGACTGGCTCGAACTGCGGATGGGAGGAGAAAACCCCGCTCAAACAGCACGATACGCGATTGCAGGCAAGGACGGCGACGTTTTCATGGTGTCCAGCTCTACATATACCGCGCTCAACAAAAGCCTCAGAGATCTGCGTAGGAAGAACCTTTTTGCATGGCAGCCCGATCAGGTTAGCGCCATTGATGTGAAATGGCAGGGTGGAGACGAATTCAGTCTGGAGCGGCAAGGTAGTCAAAGGCGGTGGAAATGTGCGAGTCAGCCTGAATTCGAGATTAAATCCAGGAAGGTTGAAAATCTGCTCGATGATTTGCATTGGTTGAGGGCGGCTGATTTCGTCGCAAAAGATGCTATGACTTCCCCGGCCCAACTGTCTATCAGGATTAAACTGAAAGATGGAAAAACCTCAGAATTAGAGATCGCCAACCCTGACGACGCAAAGAAAAAGGCCGTTGCAAACTGTTCAGAGATTGAAGGTCCTGTTCTGGTCGCTTCCAATATCCTGGGCTCGGTGCCACGGTCACTTGTCTCTCTTGCCGACCTTTCTCTCATTTCGGCGGACGGTGCTGACATAAGAAAGATCACATGGAAAACCGGCAATGGAGGCGGAAACCTGGTGTGGATGGACCGCAACAGTTGGGGGAGCAGGCAGGGTGAGGGTTCCCCGAAGGCCGCTAAAGATCAGGAGGCAATCAGCAGATTCCTGGCATTCATTGAAGATGCGGAATTCCTTGAGATCGTTAAGCCCGGCTCGAATCCTCCCGAAGGAACGCACAATAACATTCAGTTCGAAGATGTTTTCGGGAAAAAGGGCTCGCTCACATGGGATGTACTTCCCGCTGAAACTGCCGGCCCCGTCACGGTCTGGATGGAACGAGAAGGGGGGGCCCGCGAGGTCCGAGTGAAGTATGAGGTAGTCAAAAGACTCGATGAATATCTGGCGCAAATGGGCGCAGGCATAAAAACGGATTAAGCCTGTAGTGAATCCCCGTGGGGAAGCAGCAGAGGCGGCATTGGGTTCTTGGTCGACTATGCTCATCGTGGTTAAAAAATGATCACTCTCGAAAATCTCATTGCTCAGCAAAAGAACCTTCAAAGCGTGCTCGATAACCTGATGGAGGGCATAATCGCCCACGATCTCAATCGAAGAATCCTCTTTTTCAACCGCGCAGCCGAAAAGATCACCGGATATTCGCGCCGGGACGTACTCGGGCGCGACTGCCACCTCGTATTCGGGGCGCCGTTTTGCGGAAACAAATGTTCCTTTTGCGACCGCCCTCCCGAATTGTTGGAACACCACACTTATGTCATAAATGCCGCCACCCGGTCAGGGGAAACCCGCCAGATCGAAATGTCAGTGACCGGCATGTACGATGATAAGCGCGCCTTCGTCGGCGTTCTCGCCGCTTTTCGCGATCTGACCGAGATAGTCAGCCTTCAGCTCCGGCTTGGCGAACTCACTGCATTTTCGGGTATTGTCGGCAGGGACCGCAGGATGCTCGACCTGTTCGAACAGATCAGAAATCTGGCCGCAACGGACTATCCTGTTCACATTGCGGGCGAAACCGGGACTGGAAAAGAGCTGGTTGCAGCCGCTATTCACAACGAAAGCTCCCGGGCCGGCGGACCTTTCGTGCCGGTAAACTGTGGGGCGCTCCCCGAAGGGCTGCTGGAGAGCGAGCTTTTCGGCCACGTCAAAGGGGCGTTCTCCGGTGCTGTTCGGGACAAAAAAGGCCGGTTCGAACTGGCTGCCGGTGGGACCCTTTTCCTCGACGAGGTTTCCGAACTTCCGAAACATATGCAGGTGAAGCTCCTGCGAGTGCTCCAGGAAGGCGCCTTCGAACGGGTAGGCGGCGAGAAAACGATCTCTGTCGACGTCCGCATAATCAGCGCAACCAACAAGAACCTTCGACGAGAAATGGAAAAACAGAATTTTCGAGAAGACCTCTATTACCGTCTGAGCGTTGTGCCGATAAGCATTCCGCCCCTCCGCGAGCGAAGAAATGACATACCGTTGCTCGCTTCACATTTCCTTAAGCAGGCCGCAGGGCAGGGAGAAAAGCTCACCCTGCTCTCAGAACAAGCCCTGTCGATTATGATGGATTACGGTTGGCCGGGAAATGTGCGCGAGTTGCAGAACGCGATTCACTTCGCCCTGGTCAAATCACGCGGGCGCAATATCGAAGCCGAACACCTTCCACTCGAAATGCGTCAGACGACCTGTTCGATTTTGAAGCCGGGGCCGAAACTTCGACTTTCGCCCGAATCCGTGGCATCGGCCATTCTAAATGCCGGTGGAAACAGATCCAAAGCGGCGAAGATGCTCGGGGTTGGCCGCGCCACCCTTTACAGGTTTCTCGAAAAACAATCTGAATAAGGCGGCCCCGTAGATCATAGCTGCCCTCATGCTTATCACATGCTGCAGTGCTAACACCTGGCAGCCCTCGTGTATTGAAAAGCTCATCTCAGTTAAAAAGTTTTGAGGATTATTGAGATCGTGAGGGATCGCCACAGAGCTGTCACCGTTATGTCACATGGCTGTAACATTAGTTAATTATGCTGAGTGGTCTTGTGCTTGCTGTAGGCACAAAGAGAGGAGAAAGACTGCCCACCCGATCTGGGGGACGATCGACTAAAGGAGGAGAGTAAATGAAAAAAGTGGTTTGGACCGGCGGCTTACTGGCGACAGCGGCTTTACTGGTTTGCCTTTGTGCAGCGACTGCAGCCTTTGCGGACGACATCACCGGAGCGGGGGCAACTTTCCCTTATCCTCTTTACGCCAAATGGGCGGAAGCCTACAAAGCAAAAACGGGAATAGGCCTGAATTATCAGGCCATAGGTTCCGGCGGGGGTATCAAGCAGATTGTGGCTAAAACAGTGGATTTCGGGGCCTCCGATATGCCGCTGAAAAAGGAAGATCTGGACAAGGACGGTCTTCAACAGTTCCCCACTGTGATGGGAGGAGTGGTGCTGGCCATCAACATTCAGGGAGTTGAGACTGCGAAGTTGAAACTGAACGGTAATGTGCTGGCGGAGATTTACCTCGGAAACGTCAAGAAATGGAACGATCCGGCCATTGCCAATTTGAATCCGGATATGAAGCTCCCGGATGAGGAAATTACCGTCGTTCACAGATCTGACGGGTCCGGTACTACTTTCATTTTTACAAATTACCTTTCCAAGGTGAGCCCCGCTTGGAAGGAGAAGGTCGGAAACGATGTCTCGGTCTCCTGGCCTGTGGGAGTTGGAGGCAAAGGCAATCCGGGAGTTGCGAGCTATGTGCAACAGGTGAAAAGCTCCATAGGCTACGTCGAGTATGCTTATGCTCTGGAAAATAAAATGCCTTACACTCTGATGCAAAATCATGAGGGCGAGTTTGTAAAACCGGAGGAATCGACCTTCCAGGCTGCCGCCGACGGCGCAAATTGGAACGATGCGCCGGATTTTTATATGATACTGACCGACGAGCCCGGAAAAAATAGTTGGCCGATCACCGGGGCCACCTTCATCCTGATGCATAAAGAGCAGGACAATTCTGATCGCGCCAAAGAAGTTTTGAAGTTTTTCCAATGGGCTTACAACAATGGCGGCAAAATGGCGTCAGATCTCGTATATGTGCCGATGCCGAGTAGTGTCGCGAAACTCATCGAGGATTCATGGAAACAGATCAAGTCGGCAAGCGGAGTTCCTGTATGGACAGGCGCGGAGGCCGCACAAAAGTAGTAGCTGGTTGCTGGATTTATTTGTGTTCGGCCTTTTATTGAGATATTAAAAGTCACTTTGGCGGCAGGGGGGCGGGTTGCCCCCTTAGGCGTTCAAGAGGAACTGCCTGAATCATGGTCGACGGAAGCGAGGCCTTAACAGAGGGGAGCGTCATGCCGAGGCGGACTTCAGACGTGCACCTCAATGTACATACTTTGGCTGATCTGCTTTTCAAGAATATCACCAGGTTTTTTGCATTTCTGGTTCTACTCGTTCTTGCGGGCATTATTGTGTCGTTGTTCATCGGCAGTCTGCCCGCCATAAAGAAGTTCGGCTTCGGGTTCATCGTGAGTGCCGAGTGGAATCCCGTAAAAGAGATGTTTGGCGGGTTGGTGCCAATCATCGGCACTATTGCGACCTCGGTCATTGCACTGCTGATTGCGGTGCCGGTAAGTTTTGGCATCGCCCTGTTTCTTACTGAAATGTGTCCCCAGTGGCTCAGAAGACCCCTTGGCACCTCCATTGAACTCTTAGCCGGCATTCCCAGCATCATTTACGGAATGTGGGGACTGTTCGTTTTCGCGCCCTTGTTTCGCGATTATGCGGAACCCTGGATAAATTCTCACCTTGGCGTTCTGCCTCTTGTTGGACCGCTTTTCCACGGACCGCCGATGGGCATCGGGATGATGACTGCCGGGCTTATTTTATCCGTCATGGTGATTCCGTTCATCGCCTCGGTAATGAGGGATGTCTTCGAGGTCGTCCCCCCTCTGTTAAAAGAGTCTGCTTACGGGCTCGGGGCCACTACCTGGGAAGTGGTCCGCCATATCGTTTTGCCCTACACCAAAATCGGCGTGGTCGGCGGCATTATGCTGGGCCTGGGGCGGGCGCTGGGCGAAACGATGGCCGTAACCTTCGTGATCGGCAATGCTCACGAGCTGCATGCCTCTCTCCTCATGCCCGGAAACAGCATTGCTTCCACACTGGCAAACGAATTCACGGAGGCGGTCGGCAATCTTTATACCTCTGCTTTGATCGAACTCGGGTTGTTGCTTTTCTTCATCACCCTCGTCGTGCTCGCTCTTGCGAAACTCCTGCTGATCAGGCTAGCTAGACTCGAAGGCACGAAGTCTTGAATGGAGAAATGATGATTTTTTCACTTTCTACGCGAAGGCGTCTGATAAATATTGTGAGCCAGATATGTTCGGTTCTCACCGTTTGCTTTGGCCTGTTCTGGCTGTTTTGGATACTGCTGACACTTTTGCAGTATGGTATTCCTGGGATGAGCCTCAAGGTCTTTACCCAAATGACGCCTCCTCCGGGAAGCCCGGGTGGATTGCTCAATGCAATAGCCGGCACTGTTTTTATGGTGATGTTGTCCACGCTGATCGGGACCCCTATTGGAATTCTTGCCGGGACATACCTGGCGGAGTACGGACAAACGGGATGGCTTTCGCCGGTCACCCGGTTTATAAATGATATCTTGCTTAGCGCGCCCTCCATTGTGATCGGATTATTTGTCTATCAAGTCTATGTCGTACTTACTGGACATTTTTCCGGGCTTGCCGGATCGTTTGCCCTGGGGCTTCTGGTAATACCCGTGGTTGTCCGAACGACCGAGAATATGCTGAAGCTCGTGCCCAATCGCCTGCGGGAAGCGGCTGCCGCTCTGGGTGCTCCCCAGTGGAAGGTCATTATCACGATTACACTCAGGGCATCACGCGCCGGTATAATCACCGGAATTCTGCTCGCGGTCGCGCGGATCAGCGGAGAGACTGCGCCGCTGCTGTTTACAGCACTCAACAATCAGTTTTGGAGCAGTAATATCACCCGGCCTATGGCAAACCTTCCGGTGACGATATTCGAATACGCTATGAGTCCATACAAAGACTGGCAGAATCTCGCGTGGGCGGGAGCCTTGCTGATCACCCTCGGTGTTTTGGGTTTGAACATCTTGGCCCGGACATTTTTCAGACAAAGCAGGCCCGGCAGGTAAACAGCCTGGTGAATGTGAGAATAATGAGAACAGAAGCTGCAAAACCAAAAATAGTCGTTCGCAACCTGGATTTCTATTATGGGGAAACCCGCGCGCTCAATAATATCAGTATGGAAATTCCCGAGTATCGCGTTACTGCTTTCATCGGCCCCTCCGGTTGTGGAAAATCCACTCTGCTTCGCACTTTTAATAAGATTTATAAGATCTACCCCAATCAAAGGGCGACGGGTGAAATTCTTTTGGACGGCGAGAACATCGTCCAGAACGTAAGTGATTTGAACAAGCTTCGAGCCCGGGTGGGCATGGTTTTCCAGCAGCCCACGCCTTTCCCTATGTCTATCCATGACAACATCGCTTTCGGTGTAAAACTTTATGAGAACCTCAAAACCATCGAGATGGATGAGAGAGTGGAATGGGCGCTGCACAAGGCCGCATTGTGGGACGAGGTAAAAGACATTCTTCACCGGAGCGGCAACAGCCTGTCCGGGGGGCAGCAGCAGCGGCTGTGCATAGCGCGGGCAATAGCGGTAAGACCGGAAGTGCTGCTTCTGGATGAGCCTGCTTCGGCCCTTGATCCCATTTCCACCTCACGCATCGAAAACCTCGTGACCGAGTTAAAAAAAGACTATACGATCGTCATTGTGACTCACAATATGCAACAGGCTGCTAGGGTTTCAGACTTCACTGCCTACATGTACCTCGGCGAGCTGATCGAATTTGCCGGAACGGAGCTCATTTTCACCAGGCCTGCGAAGAAGGAAACTGAAGACTATATCACTGGAAAGTTCGGCTAATCGACGTCGTCATTCCGGCAGCCCCGTGTTTGAGTGTTTTTGAGCCGGGATCGGAACAGGAATCCACAGAGGTTTTTAATCTCGTATATCAACCCGCCTAAGACTTGTCTGCGGGTGTCTCATTCACCTGTATCGCGATACAAATGTGTCTCAAATTATATCTTGAGACATGCGCATCTGCTCTCAATGATTTGTCTTTCAATATCTGCTCTACTCTCCGCTAGCTATTCCCCTTGTTCGAATGTCTCAAAAGTGTCTCAATTTCGTGGGATGCTCGACCGGCTGGGTCACAAGCCCGACTATATGGTCGAATTTACAAGAGAATCTCAAATTTAACTTATCTACTTTGATTTGGTACGTTCATTGCCATTGGTAATGTCTAAACCGAGTTTTTTTTAGGATTGAAGATGAAGACATGCAACGAAATGCTTAAAAGGACACTCATCATGACTGAAATGATGGTCGAACTCGCCGACTTGGGCGACGCGGCCAGAAAGGATGTTGGCTGTGGGGTCCTGTTCGGGCTTCTGCGGGACTCGGCATACAAGATCAAGAAGATAGCAGAGCAGGAGAAAGAAGATCATATCAAAAGAGGTGTATGGCCGGAGGAACGGAAATCCCCGACGCCAAAGAGCTGTTAACGGTAAATCCTACGTTGAAATGTAAAGTTTTCTAACGTTCAAGGGAGTTCGGACCTTCCATGATGAAATTCCAAACGAAGTTAAATTAGGAGGAAAAAATGCAATCCAAAAACAGTTCCCAGACGGAGTTGAACCTGCTTCAGGCGTTTGCTGGTGAGTCCCAGGCAAACCGTAAGTACCTGGCCTTCGCAAAACAGGCTGAAAAGGAAGGCTACCCTCAGGCAGCCAAGCTTTTCCGGGCCGCTGCAGAAGCTGAAACCGTCCACGCCCTCGCACACCTGCGGGCTTTGGGAAGTATCGGGACCACTGAAGAGAACCTCAAGGCGGCCATTGCCGGAGAAACTTTCGAATTTATGGAGATGTATCCTCCGATGATCAAAACCGCCGAGCATGAAGGACATGCCGCGGCGACAAGGAGCTTCACGTATGCCAATTCCGTTGAAGTCAAGCATGCGTCGCTCTATCAGCAGGCCCTTAACCAGATGAGCGCAATGAAAGAGACTGATTACTACGTCTGTTCGGTTTGCGGATACACCTGCGCGGATGAGGCGCCGGGTAGCTGCCCGGTTTGCGGGTCCGGAGCAAAGGCCTTCTCCAGGGTCGACTAGGGTTCTTACACCAAAAGGAGACAGCATATGGACACCCTTATGCTATCAAGACTCCAGTTTGCGGCGGCGACATTTTTTCATTTCCTGTTCGTGCCCCTTACACTCGGTCTTTCCGTCATGCTGGCGATAATGGAGACGAGATTCGTCAGGACCGGAAATGAAGAGTACAGGAACATGGCCCGCTTCTGGGGCAAGATTTTTCTGATAAACTTCGCAATCGGAGTCGTTACGGGCATAACGCTCGAGTTTCAGTTCGGAACAAACTGGTCACGCTACTCTGAGTACGTAGGCGATATTTTTGGTTCACTGCTTGCCATTGAAGCGACGGTCGCTTTCTTTCTGGAATCTACTTTTATCGCGGTATGGGCGTTCGGCTGGAAACGTCTTTCACCGAAGGCGCATGCGATAACGATCTGGCTGGTTGCGCTCTCGTCGAACCTGTCAGCGCTCTGGATTCTTATAGCCAATTCGTGGATGCAGCACCCGGTGGGTTTCGTCATCCGGAACGGACGGGCCGAACTTGACAACTTTATTGCCGTCATAACGCAGCCCTTTGCATGGCATACTATAGTACATACGGTTTCAGCCGCTTATATACTTTCAGCCTTTTTTGTTATGGGAATCAGCGCCTGGCATTTACTCAAAAAGCAGCACATTTCCTTTTTTAAGAACTCGTTTCGGCTTGCGGTTACCTTTGCCCTGATTTTCACGATTGTCGAGGTCGTACAGGGTCATATGCACGGCGGGGAGGTCTCAAAAATCCAGCCTACAAAGCTAGCAGCCATGGAGTCGTTTTGGAATACTCAAAAAAACGCTCCGCAGTATCTGTTCCTCATTCCTGATCCCGACCACGAGCGAAACATTGTAGAATTCGGCAAAATTCCCGGTGCATTGAGTATGCTCGCGTACCATGATTTCTCGGCCGAGGTAAAGGGTCTGAAAGCTTTTCCACCATCGGACAGACCCCCTGTCACATTCACGTTTATATCTTTCCGTATAATGTTTATGCTCGGGTTTTTCTTTCTTGTGATGGCAATCATAGGCTGGATCAGGCGCAATACGGTCGAGGACCACCCTGCGCTGCTCAAAGTGTTTCTGTTTTCAATTCCGCTGCCGTACGTGGCCTGCGAATTCGGTTGGATGCTGGCCGAAGTTGGAAGACAGCCCTGGGTGGTATACGGGATGATGAAAACCTCAAGCGCCGTGTCACCGATTGCGGCTTCCCAGGTGGCGATCTCTTTGGGCGCTTTTGTGCTTGTCTATGCTTTCCTGGGAGTGGTTGCCTATTACCTGATATGGAGCCATGCGAAAAAAGGGCCGGTGGACGAAACGCCACTGCGCGAAGCAGCCGATGAGGAGGTTGGATATGCTTGAGACTATCTGGTTTGCGCTCTGGGGGATTCTGTGGGCCGTCTACTTCGTTCTGGACGGTTTCGATCTCGGGATCGGAACTCTGGCTCCATTCATCGCGAGGAATGAAAGCGAGAAGCGCTCCATCTACAACAGCATGGGACCTTACTGGAACGGAAACGAGGTCTGGCTCATAACAGCCGGAGGAGTTACTTTCGCTGCGTTCCCGCGAGCTTATGCCGTGATGTTCAGCAGCCTGTATTCGGCACTTTTGTTGATCCTGTTCTGCCTGATAGTGCGCGGTGTCGCGATGGAGTTCAGGTCCAAATTCGCATCGAACGGCTGGAAAAAGCTTTGGGACATACTTCTGTGGATCGGCAGCTTCGGGCCGGCATTGCTTTTCGGCGTGGCTTTTGCCAATCTGTTTCGCGGTATTTTGATCGATAAAGGCGGTATTTATCAGGGGACGCTTTTTTCGCTTCTCAATCCCTATGGGCTTATGGGAGGAGTTCTGTTTACGCTGATCTTCGCGGTGCATGGGTCTCTTTGGCTTGCCATCAAATCCGAGGGGGACCTCGTAGAGCGCGCGGGAAAGCTCGCGGGCAGGCTCTGGTTTGCACTTGCGTTGACGGCGGTCGCGTTTTTGTGTGCCACCTATGGTGCAACGCGTCTATATGACAATTACATGAAAGCTCCTGTTTTGCTTATTATCCCACTCGCGGCCGTCGGGGCTTTGATCGGGATTCAGCTTTTCATTCGGAAGGGGCAATGGCTGAAGGCCTGGTTTTCCTCAGCAGTGTTTATCTTAATGGTTACGTTCTTCGGGGTGGGAGGAATGTACCCCAGTCTGCTCATATCCAGCATCGATCCCGCGTTCAGCTTGACGGCATTCAACGCGTCATCGAGTCCGATGACGTTGAAAATCATGCTCGGGGTGGCCCTCATATTCGTGCCGATCGTAATTATTTATCAGGCATGGGTGTATATGTTTTTCGGCACGGGTGTCGATAGCGGGAAGAACAGGGCGGCAGGGTCGACATCGGGACCGAGGGTGAAGACGGCCTAAGCAACAGATCGATTTCAGCACATGGGATCAATAGTCGAGTGTCCATCCGGAGACCAGGAGCGGACACTCGTCACGGTCCTATTCCCTTCGCGCTCATCTTCTCTTCGTGGTGATAAAAACCATCCTCCTGGCGCCGATTCTTTTATTTCGCCTCTCGGATAATCTTACGCAGAAGTTCCGCCTGCGACTCGATGCTCTCAGTTAGACGAAACTGCACCATCGCTCTTCGGAGGTTCTGCGTCTGGTCGCTTGTCTTGAAATAAACATCGCCTTCCAGGTAGTCGGTAAAGAACCGCAATCCCAGTTCGAAGGCGATCAGGCGGATGGAATTGTATATAAAGCTGCATTCGCACTCGCCGGGAAAGTCCATGGACGCCGAGAAATACCCTTTTAGCAGCGCCTGGCAAAATTCGGGTTCGAAACGAACCTGTTCGGGCGAGGGAGGGTCTTCGCCGAGTGGATTACAGCATGACCGAAGGCTGTCGCCTATATCGTAGAGGACCAGCCCGGGCTTGACTGTATCCAGGTCCACGATGCTGACTGCCAGCCACGTCCGCTTATCGATCATTACATTGCTCACTTTGGGGTCGCCGTGAATTATCCTGAGCGGCAGCCTGCCGTCCGTTTTGGCGTTCTCCAAAACGTGCGCCAGGTCTACGCGCTTTTCTATAAAATCCGTACAATAAGCTGCATCGGGGGATGCAGGGACGCAGCATTTTTCAGTGACCGCCAGATAGCGCCGCATATAGATTGGAGTGACGTGAAAGCCTTCAAGCGTGTCCTTCAGCCGTTCTGGCGGCAGGTCACTCACCAGGGTATGGAAAAGTCCCAGGGCGAAGCCGATTTCGGTGGCGTGATCGAGATCGATGACCGATTCGAATGACTCCGAGTCTTCGATAAAACTGATTGCGCGCCAGAAGTGATGGTCGGGGTCGATCCAATAATCTCTGCGATCGACCGCCGGCAGGATACGGGGCATCTCCCAGCGGCGCTCCCCCGGCGGGTTGAGTTCCAGACGCGATGAAATGTGGTCGGAGAAGATGCGAAGGTTTTGCATTATTAGTTCGGGTCTGCTAAATACACGTTCGTTTATGCGCTGAAGGATGAAATGTTTTTCTGGAGAGCAGGTGGATACAAGAAAAGTGTCATTCAAGTTTCCGGTCCCGAATTCCTCGATCCCGGCAATTCGGTCCACCGGGCTGAACCGCCCGGCGGCTGCCCTGAGATAATCGGATGCCTTGCCCCTTGTGCTCATCTCTTTAGTCATTACATTTTCCCGGCCCGATTCTGTTTCCAGTCCCTGATTAATGCATAACATCTAATCGGAAGGAGTACAAAATGGTTTCTATTAGCAAGTTGTTGATTGTCCTCATCCCCTGCGCTGCACTCATGCTGCAGAGCCTTTCCTGGGCTGCGGACGGTAAAGAAAAGGCAAAGCCCGCAAATCCGGTCGTTTTGATGAAGACAAATATGGGGGACATCAAGATTGAACTCTGGGCGGATAAAGCCCCCGAAACCGTAAAAAATTTCTTGCAGTATGTGGATGAGGGATTTTACAACGGGACGATTTTTCATCGGGTTATAGGCAATTTCATGATTCAGGGAGGCGGGTTTACGCCGGACATGAAACAGAAGCCGACCCATGCTCCCATAAAGAATGAAGCGAATGCGGAACTCAAAAATGATCGCGGGACTATTGCGATGGCGCGAACAAATGTCGTCGACAGCGCGACCGCCCAATTTTTTATAAACGTCGTGGATAATCCCTCGCTTAATCACAGGGACAATTCATCCGCGGGTTTTGGCTATGCGGTTTTTGGAAAGGTTATTGACGGCATGGATGTCGTGGACAAGATAAAGGGCGTTGCGACGACAAATTCGGGACCGTTCCAGGATGTACCGGCAAAACCAGTTATTATAGAGAGCGTCAAGCAGGAAAAGTAGACTGCGCCTGCTACTGGGAGATACTTGAGTAAAAGAACCGAATATAGCCGGGACCCGCTGGCTGGCAAGGATGATTGCGTTATTGAGCCGAATCTGTCATCTGTTTGTATTCAGCCGGAGAGATTTTGGGGAGATGCTCGACCAGAGCTATCACCGCCGCTATTTCTTCCTTGTCATAAGTCGATGCGAAATAGGGCATTCCGGTTAATTTAAGGCCATTTTCGACGATCCAGTACAACTGAGCGCTGTTCCATTCGCTTTGTATGGCGCCGGAAAGTAAATTCGCCGGGGCTGGGTAGAGGCCTTGAGAAAAGGGTTCAGGCGAAATCCCGGGGGCCCCGTGGCAGTAAATGCAAGCTTCGCGATATAGAAGCGCCCCTTTCGCCTGATCCTCCAGGGCAGGTGTCGCGACACCCCGGCTGTGGACGATAATCGATCGGTCACGCACAAGTTCGATGGCTTGAAGGGTTATGTCCCAGTGCGGGACACGGGCGGAAACGTCATAAAACCCGAACCAGACGAACACGGCGCCTGCTGCTGCAAGCACGGCGAGAAGCACGACGATCGTCATGAGCGTCTTCATGGGGTCTCCCTTTGGCGCGTTAAAAGCGAGAGCCAGGATGGGGGGTCCTGGCTCTCGGTAGAGAATCATAAGGGGACTAAGGGGTTGTTTGAGGCGTGAAACTGAATTGTAATTTAGCAATGGAATTGGTCTTTTTAAATGAGGTATTAACAGTAATTCCAAGTGGAATGGACTGTATTCGGCAACTGTTTTTTGAGAGGGGCGGAAGAAAGTCTCATGTTTGCGAATACAGGCACATGAAGATCTCCGCCCCTGTATCGTTTAGCCTTTTTCGAGCTTCTTCACTTCCCTTTCGTCGATCGCGAATTCGTGCTCGGGTCCGGGGAATATGCCCTGCTCCACTTCATCTTTGTATTTGCTCAGAGCTTCTACAATGAGGTCATCAAGTTTTGCGTACCTTTTCACGAAGCGAGGTACGAACCTCTCGAACAGCCCCAGCACGTCATGAACAACAAGCACCTGCCCATCGCAATGGGGACCTGCACCGATTCCGATAGTAGGTACGGGTACGGCATCAGTGATCATCTCCGCTATTGAGGAGGGAATTGCCTCGAGGACTATGCTGAAGCATCCGGCTTCAGCCAGCGCCTGGGCGTCTTCGATGAGCACTTTGGCCGCTTCGGCTGTTTTCCCCTGTACCTTGAAACCTCCAAATTGCGCCGCGCTCTGGGGCGTGAGACCAAGATGTCCCTGAACCGGAATGCCGGCTTCCACCATTGCGCGAACCTGAGCAACCACCCTTGCCCCGCCTTCCAATTTTATAGCATTCGCTCTGGCTTCCTTCATAAAACGCCCTGCGTTTATGAGCGCTTGCTCCACGCTGGCCTGATAGGACATGAAAGGCATGTCTCCGATAACCATGGCCCGATTCGCTCCCCTGCTGACCGCCAAAGTGTGATGGAGCATCTCCGTCATTCCTACCGATAGGGTGTCGTCGTGGCCTAAAACGACCATTGCGAGCGAGTCTCCGACAAGCAGCATATCGATTCCGCTTTTATCGGCCAACAGGGCTGTAGGGTAATCGTATGCAGTAAGTTCGGTTACTCTGCGCTTGCCTTTGGCAGCCATGATCTCGGGAACGGTTACTCTTTTGCTCATTTGGCTTCTCCTTTTTTGCTCGAGCGGCGCCCCTGCGCCTGCCCGGCAGGTTGTTACAGTGAAAAACGGCCCAAATCCCAAACCCATCCGCGCTCCATGGGTTCGATTATATATAAAAAATAAAATTTAGGAATTGAGGAGTTAAGAAATTAAGGAATTTAGAGACTGAAGGCATGGGAGCCCGGCAACTTTAAATAAAACCATTTTCGCTTTATTTGAATCTAATGTCGAGAATGGTTATTAAATATTGGGGTTACGGCTCCATCATCGGGGTCCGTGGTCCCGCCATGAGAAATTGTTGTTCCTCAATAAGCAAGAAGGGTCTGGGAGAAAAACAATGCCTCTTTATGAATATAGATGCACAAAATGTGGGAACACCTTTGAACAACTGGTCTTGGGGGAAAGGGAGCCCTTGTCGTGTCCCAAATGCCATGGCGATGTCGAGAAACTTATGTCGTCTTTCAGCATCGAGGTCCCTGATGAAATGTGCGGCAGACTGCCGCGAGGGGAGCAAAGGGAGCGTTGCACCGCGTGCAGGCGTGAGCCCATGCAGTGCCCGTTATCAGCCTGACACAGCCTCCAGTCTATAATGTGAAGAGGACGTCCTGCAATCACATTGCGTAGAGCCTCTCCCCCTCGATGACTTGCACTTTGTTGTCTTTGAGTATCCTTAGTGCCTCGCTGAGGTTGTCGAAGCGGAATATGAGTACTGCGTGGGCGCCGCTTTGCTGCACGAAGGCGTACATGTATTCTACATTGACGCTGGCTTTCTGCAAAATTCGCAGGATATGATGCAGTCCCCCCGGTTGGTCTGAAACCTCTACAGCCACCACATCCGTCTTGGCCACTGTAAAGCCGGCCTTTCTCAGTTGCTCTTTTGCCTTGGCGTAATCATTCACTATGAGGCGCAAAATGCCGAAGTCGGAAGTATCCGCAAGTGAGAGCGCACGGATGTTGATGTTATTCTCAGCCAGGATCCTGGTCACCTCGGCAAGGCGTCCGGCCTTATTTTCGAGAAAAACGGATATCTGTTCCACATGGTCCATGGAGATCCTCCTTTGTTAACGCGATATAAGGGTAGTCCCGCGCAAAGGCGGGATTTTTTCCTTCAGGAAACCAGTTAAATCTTCCGCTTGTCGATTACCCGTTGGGCCTTGCCCTCACTGCGCTGTATGGTCTTGGGTTCCACCAGTTTCACCTTGGCCGACACTCCCAAAAACTCCTTGATATTCTTGGAGATTTTCTTTTCGATATTCTGGAGTATTCGGACCTCGTCCGAAAAGAAAGACTCGCCGACCTCGACCATGACCGTCAGCGTATCGAGGTTATCAAGACGGTCAACTTCGAGCTGATAGTGGGGCTCCACCTCCTCCATTTCCATGAGCACGCTCTCGATCTGTGAGGGGAAAACGTTGACTCCGCGGATGATGAGCATATCGTCGGTGCGGCCGCTCACCTTTCGCATTCTCACATGAGTACGACCGCATATGCAGGCTTCACGGTTTAGCGAGGTGACATCCCGTGTCCGATAGCGAATGACCGGGAAAGCCTCTTTTGTGATAGAGGTAAATACCAGCTCACCCTGTTCACCGTTGGGGAGTGTTTCGCAGGTTCCAGGGTCGATGATCTCGGGTATGAAATGATCTTCAAAAATGTGCAGCCCGCTCTTGGCTTCCAGGCATTCGATTGAAACGCCCGGGCCGAGGACTTCACTTAAACCATATATATCTATGGCATTCAGGTGCAGTTTTGCCTCAATTTCGGTTCTCATCCGTTCCGACCAGGGTTCGGCGCCGAAGATGCCCGATTTGAATTTAAAGGCACTGAAGTCAAGACCGGCCTCCGCTGCAACTTCCGCCAGGTGAAGAGCGTAGGAAGGCGTGCATGTCAGGATGGTAGGGCCGAAATCCTGCATAATGAGTATCTGTCGCTTGGTATTTCCCCCTGATATCGGGATCACCGATGCGCCGAGTTTTTCAGCGCCATAGTGAACGCCGAGTCCCCCCGTAAACAAGCCATAGCCGTATGCGTTATGGATAATGTCACCTCGGGATGCGCCCCCGGCTGTCAGCGACCTGGCCATAAGCTCGGACCACGTCTGAATGTCCCGCGCCGTGTAGCCCACTACAGTCGGTTTGCCGGTTGTCCCCGATGAAGCGTGAATCCGGACAATATTATCCATCGGCACCGCAAACATCCCGTAGGGATAGTTGTCCCGCAAGTCCTGCTTGGTCGTAAACGGAAGTCGCTTCAAATCTTCAAGACTCTTGATATCGGACGGCGTTACGCCGGCTTCGTCGAATTTGCGGCGGTAGAAGGGAACCGTAGCATAAACTCTTTCCACGGTTTCTTTAAGGCGCCGGAGCTGAATAGCTTCCAGCGCTTCCCTGGGCAGTGTTTCAAATTCAATGTTATAGATCATCGTTCTGACGCCTCCGGTTACTGAGAATAAGTTTGCTATTATATCGAGTTCAATTCAAATTTCATTCAAAAACGTCTTGATGCGTGATGTGAATTCGCTTTCCGGGGTCGTTTAGTTAAAGGTTGCCGATACGGAGCGCTATGGAGTATATTTTTGCAGCTTACTGGATACGGCAGCAGAGGGGCGGATCGGATGAAAAAGGACGGGTGCGTCAAGCACAAGCTGGACGAAACAGTGGATTGCATCCGCAATCAGTCCGATCTCGAAGTCAAATTGGGAAACCGGCCCAATACGCTGGTTGAAAATCATCCCTTTCTGGTCGGCTATGCTTTTTTGATCGGCATTTCTCTGGCCTTGACACTTGCTCACCTGATGGTTTTCGCAATATCTTTTCTTTTTCTCTTTTTCATATCCGATTTCATGACCAGAGACGTCCACCGCATTGCTCCCTTCGTGCCGAAGGCCGTGCTTTTTTCCGTCCTCTACATCCTTGTCATCTGGGCAATCATACTGATTACACATAAATTCGTTCCAATGATGGTCAAGAATCTGCCTGAACTCTCAAACCAGCTCCAGGTCGAGATCGTGAAAGATCTCAAAGAGGCAAATCAAAAATGGAACCTGCCGGCGTACGTCGACGTCGATCAACTGAAAGCGTCGATTCTAAAAGCAAGCGCCGACATTTTGCATTTCCTGGCGACCAGCCTGACCCCGCTTTATAAGGGGTTATTTCAGTTTATCTTTGCGCTTGCAGTCAACCTGTGTTTCTATTTCGAGTCCGAGAAGGTCGAAGAGGTATTCACCCGAAACCCTGATAGTCTCTTGACCTTTTTATTCAAGTTCATTCAGATGAGGCTGAGAATATTTTACGTTTATTTCAGAAGGGTCATGGGAGGACAGGTGATTATAGCGCTCATTAATACCATGATCTCATCTACCGTGATTTATGCACTCGATCTTCGTCATCCATTACTGATGATTTTTGTGGTTTTCTTCTGCAGCCTTTTTCCCGTTGTTGGAAATCTTATGTCGAACAGCGTTCTGACTATCAATGCATTCGTAGTCACTGGAATGTGGGGGACGATCATCTGCCTGATCCTTTTGGTAGGCGTTCACAAATTGGAGTACTTTCTCAATTCCAGAATAATCGGCGGAATTGTGAACCTTCCCATGGCCGTTACACTGGGAGCGCTGATTATCTGTGAGGTGCTGCTGGGAATACCGGGTCTTATCCTGGCCATACCCCTCGTGCTCTTCGTCCGACACGAGTTTGAACACATTAGTGGACTTCGTCCATGTGTGAGTCAAGGAGTGTCCGAGGAGCTAAATCTGGTCCATGCCGCCACAACCGGCGCAACCTCAGACGATCGGACAGCCGAGGCACTGGATGAGATCGGCAGGACGGCGGGCAAAATCAGCTAAATTAACAGATCGAACCCAACCCGGTTTAGAATCACTCCTAATCTTTCTCCCCCGATATTGTGAGCAAAATAGATGTCAAGGCAGCGCTCCACAAGCGCCATTATGCCCTCTTTCAAATAAATTCCTTCGAGTTCTTTTCCCAATTGTGGATGACGTCCCAGTTTGCCCCCTACCATGATACGCCAGCCCTTTTCGGCTTGCCTCATCGCTCCCGTCGGACACGCGCTGACGCATTTCCCGCACATTACGCACCTGCTTGCGTCGATCGCAGGAGCATCCGATCGCCTTCCTTCCATGTACTCCTTTTTCCGGCCGCCATTCTCAGGCTCCGTGGGGATGGCGTTCTCAATGCAGATCGATGAACAAGCTCCGCAGCCGGTGCAGGATGCTTCGAGAACCCGCGGGCGTATCGCGCCAATGATGCCTATGTCTACAATTTGAGGACGCGAACAGGCGTTGGGGCAGTCGGAAATTGTAATTCGAAATTCATGGTGCATCTTTAGCGGCCCGTTGACCCGGTCTTTGAGAAAGCCGGCGATGTTTTTGGTCAATGGCATTTTTTCGAGTTCATCAACCATCGCTTCGCTTTCAACCACACGGTTCTCACAGCCCTCTGAACCAAAGCACGTCTCTATCCGGAAACCCCGGGTCTCGATCGCTTTTCCGGACAAAAACTTCTGCCTGCAATCCAGGACGTGCTTTAGCAATACTCGGCTCGATCCTTTCTCTGAGGCTTCTTTTTCGACCTCTCGCCGCACTTTCCCCCGGACAAAAAACGGCGCCTTCGCCACTGCTTTTTCAGCCTCTTCGGTCCAGATCATTCGTTACTCCCGTCGTTGGTCTTCATTCTTCAGTGATTAGAAAAAGCTTTTCGGCAATGACTGACCGCCGATTACTGATTATTGTACTGCTGCCTGAGCATATCCAATTTTATACGAAGTTTTTTCATTTTGACATTGACTTGGATCAATGTTGTGCCAAAAATATTTCGATCCGAGAGGAATGTTTATGAAAAAAGCACTCAGGGAACTTGCCGCCGCAATGAACCGGGCCGATCCGGCCGCTGCTTTTTCATTCAGGCTATGGGACGGAGAAGTTATTGGATATGGCGCCAAGCCTAAAGCGACCATGGTCGTTAAATCTCCAAATGTCGCCGCGGACTTGTTCACAAAGGGGTTTCTGGGTTTTGGCGAAGCATACATGTCCGGCGATCTGGAAGTCGAGGGAGACCTTCAGGAACTGTTGCGGCTCGGACTGATAGTGCAATTTGACGAAAAGTCATTCTCGCTGAGAGAAAAAATACGGCTGCTGCCGTTTCATCTGAAGAGCACGGCCACCATAAGTACGTCCCGTAAAAATGCAGCTCATCACTACGATCTCACCCCTGAGTTCTATTCTCTTTTTCTTGATGAAAGTCTCACCTATTCCTGCGGCTATTTCAGCAATGGTGACGATTCTCTCAAGCAGGCCCAGATCCGGAAATACGATCATATTGCACGCAAACTGCAGCTCAGTAAGGGGGAAAGGCTCGTTGACATCGGATGCGGTTGGGGCGCTATGCTTTTGCACGCCGTGAGCAACTATGATGTATACGGTGTTGGGGTAACACTTTCGAGCAACCAATATGAATATGGATGCCGGAAGATTGAAGAGCTGGGACTTGGTGAGCGGATCGAGGTGAAATTGCAGGATTACAGGCAGCTAAGCGGTGAATTTGATAAGTTCGTATCCATTGGGATGTTCGAACACGTGGGAAAAAGATTCATCCCGGTCTTCATGAGGCGGGTAGCAGGGCTTCTAAAAAAAGGCGGGATCGGCCTGCTGCATACGATCTCAAAAGAAGTGGAGTCGCCAACCGACGCCTGGACGCTGCGCTACATCTTCCCGGGAGGTTATATTCCCAGTTTGCCGGAAACAATCCGCGAGATGGGGCGGGCCGGTCTGTGTGTTGTCGACGTGGAGGGTCTGCGAATGCACTACGGCATGACGCTTGACCGCTGGATATCCAATTTCGAAAAAAATATCGACAGTATACGAAATCTGTACGACGAGAAGTTCGTCCGAATGTGGTGGCTCTATCTCAATTCCGGTTCGGCGGCGTTCAAATATGACGGCACGCGAATCTATCAGATACTCTTTACAAATGGGCTGAATAACAATCTGCCGATGTCGCGAGAATATCTGTATCGGTAAGCTGATTGGGGCGCGGAGTCGTCTAACCCGTAAATGTATAACCCGGGAAGGGTTATCTAGCCAGCGTCTAACCCGATCGGAACTAAAAGCTCAAAAACTCTTTACGCCTGGAGTGCCTTGCGTATCGTTTTGACGAAAGGTTTCCTCAACACGCCCACCTCTGTGATGATTCCGGAAATATACTTGTTCGGAGTGACGTCGAAGGCGGGATTTAGAGCGTTTACGCCAACGGGTGCTATTTGTTTTCCGCAGACGTGAGTGACCTCTCTTGGGTCCCTTTGCTCGATCGGGATTCCGCTTCCGTCCGGCAGTCCGGGATCTATAGTCGAACGAGGGGCTGCTACATAAAAGGGGATATCGTGTGTTTTGGAAAGCACCGCGACCATGTAGGTGCCGATCTTGTTTGCCGTATCTCCATTTGCGGCAATTCTGTCCGCACCCACCACTACAACATCGATCATATCGCGGCTCATCAAGCTGCCTGCGGCATTGTCCGTAAGCAGTGTAACCGGGATTTCGGCGCGCATGAGTTCAAACGCGGTGAGTCTTGCGCCCTGGAGGAATGGCCTGGTTTCGCAGGAAAACACGCTGATTGTAGGGTCAACTTGGAATGCCGCCCGGATTACTCCAACGGCGGTCCCATAGTCTGCGGTGGCAAGTGCACCGGCATTACAGTAGGTAAGGATCCTCGCACCTTTCGGCACGACCTCGCGTCCCCATTTGCCGATTTGCTGATTTGAGGCAATGTCCTCATTGAGAACGGCATTGGCTTCTGTAAAAATAAGTTCCTGGAGTTCGGAGATGGTCGCCTTGGGGTGTTCCACCACGACCGTATACAATCTTTCGACTGCCCAGCCCAGGTTCGCCCCGGTTGGGCGCGCTTCTCTCACTTTACCGCAGATGCTGGAGAATCTTCTCCTGAATTCTTTCGGGTCGGCGGTCCGAATAGACCTGGCGCCAAGGACCAGGGCAAGTGCCCCGGCAACTCCCACAGCGGGAGCACCCCGAATCGCCATTGTCTTTATCGCTGCTATCACCTGTTCTGGAGTGGTACAGCGAAGGAATTTCTCCTGGCGCGGCAAAATCCTCTGGTCGAGTATCGCCACGGCGTCGCCATCCCAGCGGATCGGCGGTAACCATTGCTCCTGCATCAAGATCTCCTGAAAAATTTCTTCATCCTGGATTGTACTGCCCCGACAACTTGGTTCTTGATAACACCAACTCAAAACTCGAAACTAAAAAATTCAAACCTCTAAAAGTTTTTTCCTGAGAATTTCGTTTACCAACTGGGGATTCGCCTTGCCTTTTGTTTTCCTCATGACCTGGCCTACGAAAAATCCAAAGAGTTTTTCTTTACCGGCCCGGAACTGGTCAACTTCCTTTGGATTGTCCAAAAGCACCTGTTCGATGGCAGACTCGATTTCCGACTCATCTCTCACCTGTACCAACCCTTCTTCATCTACGATCTGTTTAGCGGACCTGCCTCCCGTGTACATCTTCTCGAACACTCCCTTGGCCATTTTGCCGCTGATCACTCCTGAATCCAGCAGTTCCAAAAGATCAGCCAGATTTTCGGGAGATACAGGGCAGTCCTCGATTTCCCGATTATCACGGTTAAGCTCCCGTAGAAGTTCCGACATCATCCAGTTGCTAAGCGTTTTAGGGTGCGAAAATTTTTTCATCGCCGCTTCAAAGTAGTTTGCAAGAGACTTTGACGATGTCAGGACCTTCGCGTCATAGGGCGGCAGTCCATAGTCTTTCATGAATCGCTCCCGCTTTGCCTCGGGGAGTTCGGGCAGGCTGCGGCGAACCTGTCGGACCCAATCTTCGCTTACCGCAACCGGCACGAGGTCCGGGTCCGGAAAATAGCGATAATCATGAGCTTCTTCCTTGCTGCGCATGCTGAGAGTCACACTGCGTCCAGTATCCCACAGCCTCGTTTCCTGGACGAGCGTTTCTCCGAGCTCCAGCATGACTTTCTGCCTTCGGACCTCGAACTCCAGCGCCTTCTGGACGTTCTTGAAGGAGTTCATGTTCTTGAGTTCGATCTTGGTGCCTAGAGTGCTCGTTCCGGCGGGCCGAAGCGATATATTTGCGTCGCACCTCATGCTGCCTTCCTCCATGTTGCCGTCGCAGATCTCAAGGTAACGCAGGATCTCTCGAAGGGTCCTGAGGTAGGCAGCCGCTTCTTCAGGTGTTGCTAAATCCGGTTCACTCACGATCTCGATCAGAGGAACGCCCGTCCTGTTGAGATCGACGTAGCTGACCGGGTTATATTCATCATGGATGAGCTTGCCGGCGTCTTCTTCCACGTGGATCCGATCTATTCTGATACGCTTGGAGCCATGAGAGTTTTCAATTTCCACCCAGCCGTTGCGAGCGAGGGGAAGCTCATATTGCGAAATCTGGTATCCTTTAGGAAGGTCCGGATAAAAGTAATTCTTCCGCGCAAACTGGGCCAGAGGCTCAATCGAGCAGTGAGTGGCCAATGCCATCCTGATAGTGTATTCAACTACTGCGCGGTTGAGCACCGGAAGCACTCCCGGCATTCCCAGGCACACGGGGCAGGTATGAGTGTTGGGGCTGCCGCCGAATTTTGTCGAACACCCGCAGAAAATCTTGCTTTCTGTCTTGAGCTGAGCGTGGATTTCCAGTCCTATTACGGTTTCATATTCCATCGGCGATGGGGGGCCCCCTTGCGAGTAGTCAATCAATATCGGAATGGAAAACTTCCATTTCCCTGCTTGTACGGTAAATTATGTCAGTCCGGGACTGATTATTCTATTTGAGTTACAGTTTATCACAGTGAGCCTCGCTATTTCCATTGTTCCGTCAATAGCCCGGCATTTTTCCTCTCGAAGAGGAACAGCGGGCCCCGAATCCAGTCCTGGTGTCGACTCAAGGCTAATGATCCGAGAAGCTCTATGTATCCTCAAAGTGGTTGACATTGTGATTGTTCTCATTTAGGAATCCAGTTTCGAACCACTTGCCGAACCGGCTATTTCCGGCGGGGAGCGCCTGCCCATGACGAAGCCGTTTCGGGATAGGAAGGAAGAAAATGAAAATACATGAGTTTCAAGCCAAAGAACTGTTCCAGAAGTTCGGGGTCCCTATCCCTCGGGGGAAAGCGGCCTTTAGTGTAGAGGAAGCGGAGAAAATCGGGTCCGAACTGGGGGCCTTCCCGGTCGTAGTTAAAGCACAGATCCACGCTGGCGGGAGAGGGAAGGGCGGTGGCGTAAAACTTGCCCAAAACACGGCTGAAGTAAAACAATTCGCTTCGAACATTCTTGGGATGACCCTCGTGACGCACCAGACGGGGCCGGAGGGCAAGGTCGTAAAGAAGCTCCTGATCGAGGAAGGTCTTCCGATTGAAAAGGAACTCTACCTGAGTGTTCTCCCCGACAGAGGCAGCGCGAAAGTAGTTTTCATGGCCAGCGAGGCGGGGGGAATGGATATCGAGGAAGTCGCCGCCAAAACGCCTGAGAAGCTTATCAAGGTCTATATCGACCCGCTTGTGGGCATAAAGGGATATCACGCCAACGAATTGGCGTTTGGGCTAAACCTTACGGGCGATCTTATAAAGCAGTTTAACGCCATGGTTTTTAAGCTTTACAGGATCTGCGTGGACTATGACTGTTCGCTTGTAGAGATCAATCCGCTTATCCTGACCAAAGACGGCAGAGTCGTGGCCCTCGATGCCAAGATCAATTTTGACGACAACGCGCTTTACAGGCACAAAGATATTGTCGAATACCGGGACCTCGACGAAGAAGACCCATCCGAGGTGGAAGCATCCAAGTACGAGCTGAACTACATCAAGATGCCTGGCGGCAATATCGGCAATATGGTAAACGGCGCAGGCCTTGCCATGGCTACTATGGACCTGATTCAGCAGGCGGGCGCGGCGCCGGCAAACTTTCTCGACGTCGGCGGCGGCGCAAGCGCCGAGCAGGTGGAAAACGGATTTCGTATTATCCTGGCTGACCCGACGGTCAAGGGTGTACTCATAAACATTTTCGGCGGCATCCTGCGGTGCGACAGGCTGGCTAACGGGGTCGTCGAAGCGGCCAAGAAAGTTGGGATCAAAGTCCCGGTGGTCATCCGAATGGAAGGGACCAATGTCGAAGAGGGCCGCAGGATCCTCGACGAATCAGGGCTTAATCTCATAACGGCAAAGGACGTTTCAGACGCCGCCCAAAAAATTGCCGAGATCGCGAAAGGGTAGGGTGATAACATGAGCATTTGGGTGGATCGAAATACAAGACTTCTGGTTCAGGGCATTACCGGCCGTGAGGGCCAGTTCCATACAATCAATTGCAAAAATTACGGTACAAACGTCGTAGCGGGGGTGACCCCGGGCAAAGGGGGCCAGAGTGTTGAAGGAATACCCGTTTTCAACACGGTGGCAAAGGCCGCCAGGGAAACAGGAGCCAACGCTTCCATGGTTTTTGTGCCTCCCGCCTTTTGCGCCGACGCCGTGATGGAATCGATCGATGCCGGACTGCCTTTGATCGTGGCAATTACCGAAGGCATACCGGTTATGGATATGATGAAAGTTAAGAACTACCTGAAAACGAGCAGCAGTCGGCTTATCGGCCCTAACTGCCCCGGCATAATCAGCCCCGGGAAGTGCAAAATCGGCATTCAGCCGGGTCACATTCACTCACCCGGCCATGTTGGCATCGTATCTCGCTCCGGCACGCTCACTTATGAAGCTGTAGGCCAGATCCAGCATTTCGGGATGGGGCAGAGCACCGTGATCGGCATCGGAGGGGACCCTGTAAACGGCACCAATTTCATCGACTGCCTGTCGGCCTTTCAGGCAGATCCCGAAACTCGCGCCATCATAATGGTGGGTGAAATCGGAGGATCGGCCGAGGAGGAGGCCGCCGACTTCATTAAAAACAACGTGACCAAGCCGGTGATTGGCTTCATAGCCGGTCTAACCGCTCCTCCCGGACGGCGTATGGGTCATGCAGGCGCAATCATCAGCGGATCGAGCGGAACGGCCCAGGGTAAGATCAAAGCGATGCACGAAGCCGGGATAACGGTGGTTGAAAACCTTGGACAAATGGGGGCGATAGCAAAGGACACTTTTGCTTCGGTTCTTTCATAAAACGGTCAATAGCAAACGCGAACGGTGATGAGTCGTCGAAGTCCGGACTCTTCACCGTTCACTCCTCTCTTACAAAAAGTTCATCGCGGGCCATGCCCGCAATGGACATCCTGGTGTTCCGGCGGAAGTTCTTCGAAAGCTTTCTTCAAAATGGGGTCTCTTTTCTTCGCTGCCTGGCATCTATGCTTGTAAAACTTCCCAGTACGCATTCGTCTCAAGATAAAAAAATCACTCAAGAGTTGGTCCTTCACCAAAATGCAGTCCCGACGCCACTACAGCCCTCATGAATCGCAGGTGGGTTGTAACCTTTTTGAAACCTCTTTCTGGTATGAGGAACCAACGCCATTCACTAATCAGAGGAGGACTGCATGGACAAAATCTTTTTCGATATCCACATGCATGCCATGGATTTGAGTCATCCCAATCTGCTGGCATTTATCAAAAGGCTTCACGGGGTGGGCGTGGACCTGATTTTCGGCGGTGTCGCGGAGCCGCTTCTGGAAAGTAAGATACTGAATCTATTGACCGTTATGGAAAACGACATTTCAGATTACTTCATTCTGATGGAGTACTTTCTCAAGACCAAGCCGCCTGCGTTCTGCGGGGCGGACGGACCAATCCGCATTGGAGACCGGGAGTTCGACACCATTGTCCTGACACCACTCGTCGTGGACTTCGGATTCAAGCATATAAAGACGGACACATTCTACAATATGGCTCTCGGAAAGCCCGTTGACGGTCCAACCGGAGATAACCTCAAGGCAATAAAGAAGTATCTCAACTTTGAATTTAAGCCAACGGACGGGGACGAAGGGACCACGATCCCCCGGGTATCGCGACCCATTTTCGAGATCTACCCCTTCATGGGCATTAATCCCGTGAACTACCATTACGACGAGATGAAGGAGCGGCTCGACCGCTGCTTTTCCGGCTATACCGGTCAAAGAGATGATTTGAAGACTTATATGGGAGCATTCGACGGCCCACCAGAAAATATTGGGAGTAATGTCTTTGCCGGCGTCAAATTGTATCCTCCCCTGGGATTTGATCCATGGCCTGAAGACAACCCGGATGAAATGAGAAAGGTTGAATACATATACAATCTGTGCCAGAGCATGCAAATTCCTGTTACGGTACACTGCAGCGACGGCGGTTTTATCGCTTCTCCGGAAAGCGCTGATTATACAAATCCTGTAAAGTGGCGCGAAGTGCTACAGTCATTCCCGAATCTCAAGCTGAACCTGGCGCATTTCGGGAACCAGGGAAAGGTGCTTGGCATTATCGATAAGGATTCCTGGCGCGAGACAGTCATCGAACTTATTCTCGCATACGACAATGTCTATACGGATATCTCCTGTCTTGGATTTGACGGCGGCTTCTATGAGAAGCTGAAAGATGTGCTCGGCGACCCCGCATTTGCCAAACTGTCCGAACGGATCATGTTTGGCACGGATTTCATGATCGTTCTAATGTGGGGACCGTCGTATAACGATTATCTGGCGGGGTTCCTCCGGACAGGCGACATCACCGGTCCGGTCAAGGTGAAAATGTGTAACGAGAACCCGGCGAGATTTCTTTTTGGTAGCGAGTAAACGGTGACTTCTAAGCGGCCTTTCGGAGAACAGGGCAACACGAAGCTCCCACAAAATCCGTTTGTCCACTCCGAAAGGACGAGGCGGGGATTAACGCCCTCTCTATTCCGGTTCATCCGGCAAACGCATACCTCCAATATTTTTCACGAGACCTCACATCGCGGGTTCGGCGACGCCATTCCGGCGAGGTCTGGCCCAGTGGCCGGCTTCAAGGCCACGCAAACACATTGCAGCTATTTCCATTGCCAGTTTCCATAAGAGGGAGGCCTATCCATTCCTAAGAGCCTGTCACTATTGCTGTTTTATCTGTTCAAAGGAAATTTGTTGGAAATTTCTTGGGAAATTTTTAATTGACTTCTACGCTAGTCGAGGAGTGGGGCAGATCTTTTTGCAGTCAAGGAATTGCTTGGACATAAGGACGTCAAAATTACCATGAAATACGCTCATCTTAGCCCTGAGCACAGGACAATGGATCCTCTATTCCCTCCTTATGTCGCAGGCGGCAAAGCCTTGCCACTCGCTCAACGGCTTTTCCGACGTGATGACAAATCCTTTCCTTTCAGTGTCGTCGGCATAGGAGACAGCAACTTCTCCCACAAGCGCATAAACGTCCGGACTCATGACGAAGGTTAAGTCTTCCGCTATTTGGACCAGGTCCTCCTCCCTTTGTTTATCCAGCACCAAGCCAAGCGAGGGATCGCAACAACCGGTGGAGCGAACGTCCACCCGGACACAGCGATTAATACCCTGGGCGGACAATTCCGATATGATCGCGCGGTATGCATCCAGCTCTAATTTAATAAACATCGCGATGGTCCTCTCTTCAAAAGATTGGAGGCTGGCTGGGAATATGTATATTAAATTGCCACAAATCACGCTATCTGACAACAATTGCTCATGCCATTTTGGGGTTTATCTCTTCCCGGATGACTCGAACGCTCTCCGGATTTAACTGATGGGATCGCCCTGCATTGGTCAATAGCCCATGTGCCGCCTTAGGATTGCCTAAAAGCAGTAATGCAGCAAGAGCCAAAGGCACGCCGCTCAGGCGGTCCAAAGATACTGGCGTAAGCTCCTCCCGGCTTTTTGTGTAAGGATCGCATCCCAACATCAGGCGCCGGCACTCGGTCAGGATTTCTCGTCTGGAGCCGCTGTGAATCGAGCAGCCCAGCAGCGCTAGAATCGCCATGTGAGTGCGGGTCCCTTCGTGCCCATTGGCCACCGGCAAAGGCGTCTCACCCAGTGAAACCTGCACCAGCAGCTCTGCGAGATCGACTCCTGAAAGAAGCGCGTTCACCGGTTCCACCAGCCTGGGATTGCAATCAATGTATAATGGAGTGCCGTTGCCCTGCAGAATGTAGTCGATAGACAGTGCTCCGTGCCAGGCAAGCCGCCGGCCGATCTTCGCCAGATGTGCGCGGACCTGGGGCCTTCTGACGCTTTCTTTGATAGCGTCTCCACCGCTGGCGCCGAGGGCAACCTGCCGGTATCCGTGAATACCAATGAGACTTCCCTTGCAGAAAACGGCCTGGGCGCGTTCCAGCGAGCCGGACACTTTTTGCTGAGCCAAAACAAGGTCATCGAAGGCCCGGCGATGTTCCATCTCGGCAGCCGCACGCTTTAGCTCTGCGGCGTTCTCAACTACCCAGACACCACCGCTGGCCGTCCCGATGCTCGATTTGAGCACCACAGGGAAATGGCTCAGTTCGAGCAACTCTTGAATCGTGCTGACAAAAGTAGTCCGAGGCTGCGGCAGATCAAGTTCCGACAATAACCTGCTGAATTTTGACTTGCTAAGCGCTGTTTCATAACTTTCGAAACTCGGCAGTGCGATATGTGCAAAGGGCGCAATCCGTTCTTGTACTCGCGCGAAAAGAAAACCCTGTTCATGGATGGGAAGCAGAACATCAAAGCGCCGTGAAGAGATGAGGTGGATAATAAAACGGAGGTATGCCTTCGGATCCCTTCCCAGCGCAGGACAACGGTGAAATCGATGAACGAACCGCGAGAACCTCCCGATACAAAAGGGATCGGGATTGCAAATCTCCAGTTCATATCCCTTAAGGCCCAGGGTAGTAATGGCTTGCCTGGCCGAAAGGCTCGACCCCTCACAGAAGAGTATCCTGGCGCTTCGACGAGGAAGAATAATTGAGCTGCGCATATGGGGCATTCTCCATTTAAGAAATTAAAATGGAGGATGAATCGTCATGAACGTAAATACGTCCATCCCGTTTGACTCCGCTTTTGTCTTTTCGCCGTTGATGGTACTAACCATGCACTCGATCATCCGATCTCGCAAAACCGATAGCGACTCGCCTTCCAACAGGATCCCGGCATTGATATCCATATCGTCGGGCATGGCCCTGTAAGTCTTCGAATTGCTAGATACCTTGATGACGGGCAGAATCGGAAAGCCGACCGGCGTTCCCCTGCCGGTGGAAAAGAATATAATCTGGGAACCGCTCGCGGCCATGCCCGCCATGGCGTCCCCGTCATTTCCCGGTCCATCCTGTAATACGAGCCCCCGTTCGGATGGAACCTGCCCGTAGTCGACGACCTGGTTGATGGGGCTCGATCCACCCTTGATGATGCACCCCATCGATTTCTCCGCAATGGTGCTCATCCCTCCGTCCATATTACCGGGAGAGATAACCAGACCGGCCATAGGCCCCATTACTTCGTGCGTCAGCCTCTCGGCCTCTTCCACCATCTTTGAGATCCGCTCGGCAACCTGCTGGTTTTTTGCCCGTCTTTTAAGGATATGATCCGTCCCGATCATCTCCGTGTTTTCCCCCATCATGACCGTAGCGCCTTTATCCACGAGCCAGTCCGATACAGCCCCCAGGGCCGCGTTGGATGTTACGCCGGACATGGCGTCTGAACCGCCGCACTTCATTGAAACCAGAAGCTTCTCCCACGGCATCGGGATGCGCTCCTGGCGTTCGATTTCCTCCAGCATGCTCCGGGCGGCGGCGGCGGCCTTTTCCGCCGTTTTAAGAGAGCCGCCTTCCTCCTGGACGTTGAAAACCGCCATCGGCTTTTCGGCGTCCTTGATAAAAGGCCACAAATTCTTCGAATTCGACACCTCACATCCCAACCCGACCAACACCACTCCTCCGACATTGGGGTGATGCACCATCCTGGAAAGAACCGTGAAGAGGATCTGCAAATCTCTTCGGCCTCCCCGGCTGCAGCCGTGGCTGTGGGTGATCCCGACGGCCTCGGGCACCTCGTTCATGATCCTGCGGACCACGCCGTTGACACAAAATACGGTGGGCAGGATCAGTACATGATTGCGAATGCCGAAGTCCCCATTTTTGCGCAGGTATCCAGTTATTTTCATTTTCGGAACCTCTCACTTTCCAGATTATGAGTATGCACCCATTCTCCTTTCTTGACAGCACGGGCGCTGACCGCGATCGCCTCACCGTATTTGATGATTTCCTCGCCGGCCTCTATGTCTCGTAGTGCAACTTTGTGGCTGGGGGGGATTTCTTCCAAAACAGGAAATGCTTCCAAACCGTCCGCTTCGGCCTTTTCTCCGGGACGGATCTGTGCCAGGGCAACCCCGACGTTATCTCTGCTGTGAATCACGATGACGTTGTATTTCACGCGGCCTCCTTTTTCGCTCGTCTGGTAAGTGAGCACCTAAGATAGTCTAATTTGAGGCAACATAAGCCTGATCGAATTTTGATCGCGCTCGGTTATCTGCGGTAAAGGACTCCGCACCTTCGCGGTTATAGGGTGACCTAACTGCCGTAGCGTCTCTTTAATAACGGCGTGACGCGAACGAGTCTTATTCTTCAAAGGGAAGGGCAGGCGGCTCAACATTTTGAACCCCAGTTTCTGTATTCCTGCGGGAATACCGAAACTATTAAGAAAAGGCAGCAGATCCAGAATGCCGGCCTGTAACACTTCCGCTTTTTGTCTTTGCCCGTTTTTCCATGCTTCGTAGCAATCGACGACCAAACGAGGCGCGAACGCCGGGATCTGACAGATGGTGCCGGCTCCGCCCATATCGAGCACTCTCAAAAGCGAAAAACTGTTTCCGGAGAATATTACAAAATCTTCATTTGCCATAGAGGCCAGATGTTTTCGAATCTCAGAAAGGTTCAGGGAACTTTCTTTGATCCCCACCAGTCCATCGAGATGGAGTATGAGTGGCAGTTGCTCGGGAGTATGGAAGAGCTCCGTCATTTGGGGGTAATGATAATAGAAGATCGGTTTCTTTGAAATCGCGCTTATATGCCTATAGAAAACCTGAACGTCATTGAAGGGTATGGGGTAGTATGTTGGTAAAATTACGAGGAATCCATCGACATCCAGCATGCCTGCTTCTTTGAGAAAACACTCCGTCTCGCTTAAACCGCAAAACCCGCAACCTGCAAGAAGTCGCATCTTGCCCTGCCTTGCCCCAACCGCGGCCTTTATGATCTCAATCCGCTCATCTGGAGAGAAATAGGGCAACTCTCCCCCGCTACCCAGAATTACCGCTCCATGACACCCGGATTCAACGTAAAAATTTACGAGATGCTCAAGCCCACTGTAATTGACGGTCTCATCTTCGTGTAGCGGGGTAGGAACCACAGCATACACTCCTCGAAAATATTGCCTGTGAATCTCATCGTCAGAAAACACGCGGCTGTGCTTTTTCATTTTCATGGCAGTTCCTGCAAATGCTCCGGAATAAACGCGTGCATCAATACGTCCACGACAGTTTCTTCCGCAATTTTTTCGCTGAATGCCACTTGATGCAGTGCCCTGTGTCTGTGCACTGCAAACCAGCCGACACTTTCCAAAATGAACCTGGCTGATGCGGACACGCTCGGAACTTCCCTTATAAGGCCTTGGCCTATCCTCTTGTCGAGATAGGCGTACAGTAGTTCAAGAAGATCCTTGACTATACCGACGTAAAAATCCGCAAGCTGTGGATACTTGAGTGACGACTTGAAAAGAATCGTTATTCCATGCCTATACGTGGCCAGGGTCGAAAATAAATTCCGGATTATCTTTTCGAATTCCTCATGCACGTCCGCTCTATCGCCGTTATGAATAGCATCGTTAAAAATAGCGGACAATTTCGAGGACACAAAGGCATTTCTCCCCGAAGTGAGCCCGAAATCCCATGAAGGGGACCTTATTGGAACCGGCATAGCATCAAGGTTCTCTTGGTCGATAAAAATATATTTTAAAAGGAAATTGAATAACGACTCTTTACTTTCAAAATAAAGGTACAGGGTACCGAGGGCGAGACCCGCTTCCTGCGCGATATGAGACATCTGCGCCTCTTTGTAGCCCCGCTCGGAAAATACACTGATGGCGCTTTTCACAATCTTTTCAAGCTGTTTCTTTTTCTTGATATCTTCGATCATATCGTGTCGCATACCATGTTAAATTATAAAAATGAATGATTCATTCATTCATATTCTGCCATGGTCCGCCAACCGTTGTCAAGTGTTTTGTTCTCGACGATCCGACAGCAAACTTGGGACCTTGTAGCATGTAGCCATCTATATTAGAGTAGATGCATGGTCGCAGGCTTTACCGTGAAGTGGTCAACGGGTAATCTGAACCTCCGGGGGCAATGATGAAAGATCTGTCCGAATACCGAAGTGAATTTCCGATCGTAAAAGAGTATTCATTTTTCAATAATGCCGCCACTTCGGCGCCTCCATTGCGGGTAGCCGGGGCGGTGAGCGACTTTATGCTCCAGGTCAGCCATGAAAGCTCTCTTCGTTACCGGGAATGGAAAAGAATTATTGAAACGACCCGCTCGCTTTTCGGGCAGCTCATAAACGCGGACCCATCGGAGATCTGCTTCGCCACAAGCACCTCTGAAGCGTTGAGCACAGTAGCCGGCGGAATTTCCTGGAGGGTGGGCGATAAGATCATCGTGCCCGTGCCGGATTTCCCTTCAAATGTATACCCGTGGTTGAATCTCGAACGCCTGGGGGTGGAAGTTCTTTTTCTTCATAAAAACAAGGGACGTTTCGACGTCTCCGATGTCAAAGCCGTGCTTCGACCCGGGACGAGACTTATTACCGCCAGTTCGACCGATTATATCACCGGGTTTCGATGCGACCTCGAAGAACTGGGGGATTTTTGCCGGCAGGAGGGTATTCTTTTTTGTGTGGATGCCATACAGAGCCTCGGGGCCATACCGCTCGACGTGAAAAGGTGCGGCGTTCACTTCCTGGCAGCCGGCGGCCACAAATGGCTCCTTAGCACGATGGGAATTGGAGCGCTCTACATCTCCGGGGAGGTAAACGATCTTCTTCACCCGGTGCGGGTGGGATGGCGCAGCGTCGAAAACGAGGAGGATTTCTATAACCTGGAACTGAAATTGAAAGCCGATGCACGCCGATTCGAAGCCGGGTCACTCAACCTTGCAGGGATCACCGCCTTGGGAACCGCCCTCGAAATGTTGCTTGAAATAGGCATAGGACGGATTTTCGAGAGGATATGCAGTCTGCACGACATGATTGCATCGGAGCTTGGAAAAAGGAATTTAGAGATCGTGAGCTCCATGGAACCAGGACACAGATCCGGAATTCTAAGCTTTGTGCCCGCGGATGCCGGGAAGTTGTTCCACCATTTACTGAAGAAGAAAGTTCTTGCCGCTCAAAGAGGAAACGCCATCCGTCTTTCACCTCATTTCTACAACGATGAAAGCGACATAGAAAGGCTGTTTGAGGCGCTGGACAGCTTCTAAGTGCCCCCCCCTCGCGCACGTCTTTTTGCCGTAGTCCTGAGAGCTGGTTACAGCTCCAGGTGCAATATGACCTTGCCCAAGTCAGAAGACCAGTCAAGGTTATCAAAACCAAAAGGTTTTATGATGAAGCCAGTCCTCAGCCTTGATTGTCTCTTGCCGGATTGCCCCCAAAACCGACCCATTATTGGATACGAAAAGCGCTGAATCACACCGGCGCCTTGCGTGCTGCCACAGCCGCAGGGCGAAATTTACCGAAAGAAAAGGCTGCCATGATTGCAGTCCGCCAAGAATCGCCAACGTTCTGAATGCCGGTTAAACCAACCCTGGCGAACTCGGCGGCATACTCCGCCCGATACATTATGTCTGCGAGCACGAGATAGCCAGCGGGCTTCAGAACGCGGGCCATTTCGGCAATAGCCTTGGCGCGTTCTTCGGCTTCGGGCAGGTTGTGGACGGCCCAGTGGGAAATAACAACATCGAAATATCGGTCGGAAAAGGGCAATTGACGCATATCGGCGGTATGGACCTCAATGCGGTCCGCAACGCCCTCCAGTCGTGCATTGTTGACGGCGGCGTCCGGCCGGTTGCCGGCCTGGTCCGCAGATTGCCAGAGGTCTATGCCGACGGCTTTACCCTCAGGAAGCCTCTTAGCTGCTCCTACAAGCATCAAACCGCGTCCGCAGCCAACATCGAGAACTCTTTCAACTCCAGTCCAGGCAATGAGGTCGAGAAGATGCTCACACTCAGTGAGCTTGCCAACGCGGCTGGAATAGAGCAATAGACATCCCTGGCCAAGGAAATAAGCTGCACAGAGCAGAAGCAGGGCCGCAATAATGACTCCCAACGGGCGCCCCGGCCAGAAGCCGAAAGCTGCCGGAAGGATCAACAGCAAAGCGCCTCCGCCCGCAACAAACACGTTGCGAAGAATGCCGGGGGCATCAATTCCGTAGTCGGGACCTCTCATGTATTCTCACCTCATTATCCCAGTAACGATTCATAAAAAACGCGCCAGTTTTCCCCCAGAATTTTTCTAATGCCAGGCTCGGGGTATCCATGTTCGCGCATTATACGAGCCAGATCGGTCAGCTTGGTGATGTCCTCAAATCCGACGTTTGGGTCGAAGAAACCGCAAAAATCACTTCCTATTCCTATCGCGTCAACGCCGAAGGATTGAGCTATCCAGTCGATATGGAGGAAAATGTCATCAATCGAAGCCCCGCTTGAAAGTGTGAGCATTTTAGGGTCGGCGGCTATGCCGACCACGCCTTTGCGTTCGATGACGGCGGCTACCTGGTTCCTGGTGAGGTTTCTTGGAATATCGCAAAGCGCGCGCACCCCGGTGTGTGAGGATATGAGCGGTCCTTCGTATATCCGGGTGAGGTCGCGAAAACCGGGCTCGGCAAGATGGGCTATGTCGAACGCAAAGCCTATGCCTGCGAGTTCCTTGACGAGGGAGACCCCCCGGCCGGTCAAACCCTCGGGAAACGCGACATTATTGCCGTCGGCGATCCTGTTGCTCCCCTGGTGAGTAAGCCCGGCAACTTTAATGCCCGACAGCGCGAGCCTTTCCCTGTCGAACTCGAGCAGCCCGTCCGCATTTTCGACGAGCCAGATCATCCCGGGGGTCTTTTGCCTGATGCAATTGTTGAGCTCTTGTGCCGATTTTATATGGAAAAGCCCCCTCAGATGCTCTTCCGCGTATTCAACAAGTTTTGAAAGGAAATCAGCCGCTCCCGGACCGTTGTGCGCGTCCGGGCAATACAGGGCGAAGACCGCCGCCGGCATGTCGGAGCTTTTCATTTTTTCCAGCGTTACCGGAGGATCGCTAAGTTCGTCGAAAGGCACGTTCGATTGCGATTCAAACATTTGATAGAGCACATCCACGTGGCCGTCGATCCTGAAATCCGCCTCACCGGGTTCGATCTTTGAATTTACCATATTTTGCTTATCCAAATTTATCATTTCATTTCTCGCCAAGGGAACGTTGAAAAAAGAACCGGGGAACACATTTTCTGTGCGCCCCGGTTATCGAAGGGATTTTGATCATTTATCTCCGAACCGGAGATTCCGTGGGTGCATGTCAGCTAGGCACAACATAAATTGTCGATGCTTCATTGACAGCAGTAAACACCTTTTTTTCCACTTCTTTTACCTGGAGCATCCGTTTCACCTCCTTTCCTATAGGGATCAGGCGGGTGCGAACGGGGCCAGAAGCTCAAGGTCAGACAATGTCCCGGCCGCTTCCGCGCATATGGTCGCGAACTCCTCGCGCTTTTTATTTGCTCCATACTTAGGGTAAAGACTGTAGACTATATCTTCCAAACTCGATTTTCCATCACAAAGCTTCAGGAAATCGAAGCCAAACTCGTTAATTTCTCTAACCCGGCTGCCGCCGGAAGCTTGGGCAAAGGCAAGAAAAACGGCCCTTCGCGGGCACTTTTCCGGATACTGGCCGCATTTCAGCAGCAAGATAAGGCCCGGAATATCGAATGTGAACTGCTCGATCAAAATCTTTTGTCGGCGCATGGGTTTGAGGTTACGAATCCCGGAAGGGTCGATGTGAAACGCCGAGGGAGGCGGTCCATCTTCGCCGGCGAGAAGAAGACATGTCTCATACCTGACAACTTCAGGAATATAGTCGCGTATGACTTCGGTGCGGGAACCGAGACTCTCCATCGCGAAATCACCAAAATGCGCCAGGAATGCATGGGGAGACGGTGAGACTTCGGCAAACCGGTCGAGAAAGCCGAGAAAAAGATCGAGAATGGGCCGGTTCAGTTCGAGGCTCAGCAGAAGGAAACTCCTCGGATAGAGAGCAGCCATTATGGTGAAGTAGTTGGCTGTTTGGTTGAGTTCCTGAAGGCTGGCGGCGGGGCAGGGCAGATTATAAAAACTGGAAAAAACAGTGGGATCCGAATCTATCAGAGCATCGTCGGATGCAATACGCCTTCCCCGGTCGAATTCGATGCCAAGAGAAAAATAGGTATCAACTTCTCGAACCAGCCTGTGCCTGTATTTTTCGTACAAATCGGTCCCCGGCAAAATGGTAGCCATTTGCACAAGGATATTTGTATTTCCCGTCGCTGCGGACTTGAGCGCCAGATCGAGGGTCGCATCGAGGTCTTGCCTGTTCTCTTCGGGGAACCCTATCACGAAGCTCAAAGTGGGGACAATCCCGGCTTCCGTCGTTTCCCTGACCCTGTCGAAAAGGACTTCGCGGTCGATCTCCTTGTGAATGAATGCCAGCGTTCTTTTCGACCCCGAATCGATCCCATAGCACATGGTCTCGCATCCGGCCCTGCGCATCAGATTCAAAAGATCTTTATCCACGGTATCCAGCCTCGAGATGCAGTACCAGGGGAGGTGGTTCAGGCCGGCGTCTATCAGGCCGAGGCAGAACTGCTCGGCAAATCCTTTCCTGGCGGTAAAGTGATCGAATGCCAGAAGAAAGCACTCCGCCCCGAAGTTTTCGGCCAGGTTTTTCATTTCTCCAATGATCCGCTCCGTTGAAAACGTGCGTGTCCTGCGTTTCCACATAATCGATTGGGAACAGTACACACACCGATGGGGACATCCCCGGCCCACTTCCAGGATGGCAACCGAACGGCCGATGTGGCAGACGTCTCTGTACACATGAAAAGGCGGTACGAACGTATAATCGCTAACGGGCAGCGAATCGAGGTTTTCGATAAGCTCCCTGTCGCGATTTCTGACTATTCTGTCAAACATTCTGAAGGTGACCCCTTCTACCGAAGCCATGGGAATCAACCCTTCAAAAGCCCGAATCAATTCGGGGAAAGTGATTTCTCCTTCCCCGCGAACGATCGCATCGACAAAAGGAAATTTGGAAAGAGTGACCTCAGCCACGCTGGACGCGTTATGTCCTCCGAAAACTATTTTGATCCGGGAGTCTAATTTCTTCAGCTCTTCGGCAATCCCCAGGGCTGGAGGATATGTGGTGCACTGGACTGAAAATCCGGCTACGTCGGGTTCGAATTCCATTATCTGCCTGGCGCATACCCTGTAGATGCCGGCGTCCATGGGAAGAGTTTTCTGCCGAATGGCCAGCGGAAAATCGAATATTCTCACCCGGTGCGGGGAAGATTTCAAAACGGTGGCAAGATTGATCAGACCCAGAGGAGGCAGGTTGTACATGGGTTCGAAATAGAATGGAGGAAAAATGAGAGCTATCTTCATATATTTTTCAATGCAGTATCTGGCTTAGAAACAGTTTGCTCCTGTTGTGACGCGGATTCGAGAAAAACTCTACGGGGGTGTTTTCCTCGAGGACCTGACCGTGGTCCATAAAAAGAACCCGGTGCGCCACGCTCTTGGCAAAGCCCATCTCATGGGACACCACCAGCATGGTCATTCCCTCTTTGGCAAGTTGTATCATAACTTCAAGCACTTCCTTAACCATTTCAGGGTCCAGGGCGCTGGTGGGTTCGTCGAAAAGCATGACTTTCGGTTTCATACAAAGGCTTCGGGCAATTGCCACACGCTGCTGCTGGCCTCCGGACAGTTGTCCGGGATATTTAGAGGCCTGCTCGGCAATGTGCACCTTTTCCAAAAAATACATGGCGAGGTCTTCGGCTTCCGAAGGGGGTAGCTTTCTTACCTGGATGGGGCCAAGAGTGAGATTTTCCAGTATCGTGAGGTGCGGGAAAAGATTGAAGTGCTGAAAGACCATTCCAACTTCAGCCCTGATTTTTTCGATATTCTTGACATCGTCGTTGAGTTCGATATTGTCGACGATAATCTTTCCTCGCTGGTGATCTTCAAGTCGGTTAATACATCTGATCAGAGTCGATTTACCCGAACCCGACGGGCCGCAGATGACGATACGCTCACCCCTGCTCACGGAGAGATTGATGCCCTTTAAGACATGAAATTCCCCGAACCATTTGTGCATCTCGATAATGCGTATAATTGGTTGGGTCGATATGCTTTGAGAGCTGACCGATGGCTGTCCCAAAGTTTTCTCTCTCGACAGGACTGTTATTCTATCGTATGAGCTTCTACATTAAGAAGATTGTTTGGTCAAGGAAATGACTGGCGTTCACCCGGTGTTAGCTTGAAATGTATTTTACGGCTCGAAATCAGGGGGTAAAAAAGGTGAAAGCCAGGAGGAGGGAGGGGGGCCTGGCTTTCGGGGAATAGGGTATTAAGGAAACCAACTCTTGGCGACTCAAGTCTCCATCTTTTTCGACTTGGAAACAATCAGGTGGAAACAGTAATCACCAATACTACATTACAGTATTTTTTCAGTTAAAGTAAAATAAAATCTACATGATTTTTTATTTTTTTCATCTTTTAACGAGGCTGAATCGCCACCATGAGCCTTGATGTCGAAAACGCAGTCAGAAACCGGAAGTTGATTGCCGCCCACCGCGGAGCCCGCTCTCTTGCTCCGGAAAATACGCTTTCCGCAGCACGCCTGGCTCTTGCAGCGGGAGCACGGATGTGGGAGATCGACGTGAGAATGAGTCGAGATGGTGAAGTCGTCCTGATCCACGACCCCGATCTGAAACGGACATCAGACGCGCAGAGCAAATTCCCGGAACGCAGTCCCTGGCTCGTTGACGACTTCACGCTGAGCGAACTTAGATCTCTGGATTTTGGCTCCTGGTTCGCCAAATCCGACCCTTTCGGTCAAATCGCCGCAGGCGCGATCTCTGCCGCAGACCTCGCCAAATACACGAACGAACCTGTGGCGACCCTTGAGGAAGCAATTCTGTTCACGACGAGCAACGACTGGCTAATGAACGTGGAAATCAAGGATTTATCGGGACGGCCGGGAAATGAGTCGATAGTGCAAAAGGTCATCATGCTGGTCGGGTCGCTTGGCGCGACCGGAAAGGTCCTGATTTCGTCTTTCAACCATCGTTATCTTGCTCTCATTAAGAAATTGGATAGAAATATAAGGACCGGAGTTCTCGTGAACCGTTTTCACCCTGATCCCGCCCGGTTGATGCTCGAATTGGGCGCTTTCACCTTCAATCCCGCGCCACGCGCCTTTTGCCCGTGGCAAATGCGCAGGTTGAAGAAAAAAGGGTATGGCGTGCTGGTGTGGGTTTTAAACAATCCCTGGATAGCCCGCGCGTATTTCATTGGGGGGGCGGACGGAATCTTTACGGATTTTCCTCAGAGGTTTTCGTAAAGCAAGTGTTTACTGGGTTTCACCCTCGACCTTGCCCAATATGGAAGGCAGAATATGCAGAAAAGCGGCCACCGAGCCGCATAGGTTTCTTGCCGCAATCCTGGACCTGCGCCATGCAAGGTAAAATGCTTTCAACGTCGCAGGCTTTCTTATTATTGTGCCGAGTACGCTGAAAAGTCTAACTCTGCCGCGTGCATCGGAAATATCGCCCAAATCGAACCCAACTTCACGATCGACTGCATCGCTTATAGCTCTGAAACAAACGAACGGGATTTTGTTTTGAGAAGCCATCTCGGCCACCGTCGCCGTTTCCATGTCCAAAACAGCCGGTTGTTCGCCGACTGCACAGCACAGCACCTTCTTGTCTACGGGGGCCTCGCAACTGAGGGCAAGGACCGGCCTGATCTGATTTCGAACGATAAAATCCGAGAGCCCCTTCGAGACCCGTAATTTGAAAACTTCTTCCGAGGATATTTCGCGCGCGCTATGCGTATAACAGACAGCTCCTTCCGCCAAGTCCGGATGGAGGCCTCCTGCAAAACCGCAAAACATAAGCAGATCAGGGGAGAACCGGGTTAGCTCGGCGCTTAGCGCTTCCTTGACCGAGTTGGGCCCCATTCCAGTTTCGACAAGAGTGATCTCTTTGCCGGGCAGGCTAAAGGCAAACTTCTTCGAAGGTCTCCTTCGCACCATGCGCCATGAGGGAAAGAGCTTCTTTAGATGTGAATATTCCTGCGGCAAAGCTGTCAGTATAAGGATTCGAACCTTTTCACCAATCTTCGGCATATACATTAATCCACCGACCCTTGCCTCATTGTGACCACTATTGGCCACCCATCACTTGCTTAAGTGCACTAAATATCTTCTTCGATTTAGTCCTCTTGGGTGCAAGAGTTGTGACAATCTACACAACAGTATGTAAAAAATCAAATATTGTTTTGATCGTCGAATCGAATATTGTAACGAAGTGATCCTGCAATCAGGACAAATATGGTAAAGCCTTAATTATTATCGGCGCGAGCATAGCCGCAAATAAGAAAAAATCCACCAGTCCCAGCAACATCCCGCCTATGTAAAAAGTGACCCCGATATTGAATAAAAGGACAGAAAAGAAAAGGGCCGGCCCGAGGAGCCTCATCCATGACGACAGGTTTTCGGAGAGCTGAGCTTTTGAATCCAGAAAGGAGATCCGTTCCAGCAACTGCAGGGCCGCCATCAGGACGGCCCCTACCAGGAACCAACCTCCAAAATTGCTCATCGGGATTCCAAAGTAGAATCCATCGAACCGGTATCCGTAAATCCTGCCCAGAAACCACTTTTCTCCCTGGATCGCGACCGGATCGATAACTACGTCCAGAAGCATGAAAAGCAATGCCCCAAGAAGCAGCGTCTGCCAGGAGAGACGTATCCTGGATGTTTCGAGCGTCACAAGGCCCCAGGACGAAAAGCTAATCGGGCTAATCAGAAAAGCGGCCAGCGAATAGCTGCAGTAGGAGAGAAACACATAGGAAAGAGAATCCATGAATGGGACTCCAAAGACCCACAGTTCTTTTCCATCGGTGTTCTGTATATAGAAATAATCTCCGTAGGGAAATCCCCAGTGGATCGATGAAAACTCAGAGATCCATGCCAGAAAATACCCCAAAGGAATATAGGCCAGCGTCCTTTTCCAGCCGATATGCTGCCAGCCTGCAACAAGGTATACGGCAAGAAAGGTAAAAACATAGGGGCGAAGCAGTATGGTTCCCCAGAGAAGTCTTAGCAGTTCATGCATCAAGGTTCCATTTGAGCATTCGAAGCAGGTCCTTAAAGCCCATCTGGAGCACGGTAGTCGGTTCGAACCCGCAATGAACCATGCACTGAGAACACCTCGGGTCGGCTCCCGATGCGTAATGGTCCCAATCGGTCTTATCCATCAGTTCTGCAAAAGTACTGTAATGAGTGTCAGTTATGAGATAACAGGGAGATTTCCAGCCCTGCGAGTTGCGGGTCGGATTCCCCCAGGGCGTACACTTAAGCGATCTTTTTCCGGATACAAACTCAAGGTAGAGAGGAGTGCTTATAATTGGAAAATCTCTCCCCCAAGTGATGATCTCGCGGAATTTTTCGACAATATCATTCCTGGTCAGGAAGACGTCCCCGACGACCTCTTCGTAGCTGAATCCGGGGGCAACAAGGATGCCGTCGACCCCGGCGTCTTTGAGCTGCTGAAAAAGCTTGGCTATATCGCTGACCGAAGAATCGCGGTAAACAGTGGTATTTGTGCTCACACGGAATCCCTTGGCCTTGGCTGCTTTTACACCGGCAAGGGCCTTGCTGAATCCGCCCGGTCTCCCGATTATGGCGTCGTGAACCGGTTCGGTCCCATCGAAATGGACGTTCCAGGTAAAACGCGGGTTGGGGCTGAAAAGATGCAGTGACTCCTCGAGAAGCAGACCGTTCGTACAAAAATAGATATGCTTGTCTCGCCTGAGTGCTTCCTCGACAAGTTGGGGCGCATAGGAGTATAGAAGCGGTTCTCCTCCAGTGATGGTGACCACGGGCGTTCCTGCCTCGTCGATCGATGAGATGCAATCTTCGAGAGTCATCTCCTGTGAAAGAGTATCATGATATTCTCTGATCCTGCCGCAGCCGGCGCAGGTCAGATTGCACCGGTGGGTCGGCTCCAGCATCAATACCAGTGGAAAGCGCTCAGATCCATGCAGCTTCTTCCCGGCAAGGTAGCCGGTCATGGAAACATAAAGACTGATCGGAAATCGCATCTAAAACCTCTCTTTTTTGAATCGATAAGCAAGAATCAAGTAGCCGGGATAGATCATTTTGAAATCTCTTTCTTCCCGCTCCCTGTTTCCAGCTTCAGTTTTTTCGAACGTATCCGTTTTGTCTAAACCAAGCCACTGCGTCGGACAGGGCGGTCTCGACCGGTGTCTGTGGCAACCCCAATTCCCGTATCGCTTTAGAAGGGTCAAAAAACATGTGCTTTGCCGCCATTTTTACTCCTTCGTAAGGCACCAGGGGTTCACGCCTGGTAACGAAGGAGACCAAGTGAAGCATTCCGGCGAACAACAATATCGGGGTATATGGGAGTTTTACGCCGGGAGCAGGCGTCCCGGAGATTTCTTCCAAAATTGCAAATATCTGTTCCAGTGTCAGATCACGGTTGCCCAATATATATTTTTCGCCGATTTTGCCCCTCTCAAAAGCAAGTCTGTGCCCTTCTGCGACATCCCGTACATCGACAAGGTTAAGCCCGGTGTCAAGATAAGCGGGCATTTTTCTGTTCAGAAAGTCGACAATGATTTTGCCTGTCGGGGTCGGTTTGCGATCTCCTGGACCCACCGGTGTACTTGGGTGTACGAAGACTACAGGCAATCCCTTCTCCAGGAATTTTTCGGCCTCCCGTTCGGCCAAAAACTTCGATTTCTTATAGTGCCCGACCATGTCAACGAAACAAACCGGAGTGGTTTCGTCTGCAGGTTTTCCGCCCGGAACAAGCCCCAGCGCTCCCACGCTGCTTGTATGCACCACCCGCCTAACCCCGGCGCCCAGAGCCGCCTCCATCACGTTAATAGTGCCAGCCACATTGCTCTCATAAATTTCGCGAGGGTTCAGCGCCCAAAGCCTGTAGTCGGCTGCAACGTGAAAAACCGCTTCGGCCCCGGACATAGCGCTCATAACCTGCTCACGATTGCGAATGTCGCCGATTTTCCACTCAATGCCTAGCAGGTCAGGGTGTTGAGCTGGGACTTTTCGGCAAAGCGCCCTGAGGCTCCATCCCTTGCGTATCAAGGCCACTGCAACGTGATGTCCGATGAACCCCGTTGCTCCGGTTATAAAGGCGACAGGCATCTTATCACCTGAGAGTTTTATGTGTTTTACGCTCGTGCCCGGTCTTTCGACCGCTCTCCTATAACAGAACGAAGTGGAATTGAAAACCTAAAGTATGGCGCAGAAGAGCAGCGACCTTCTGAAACATGGATGGACACGGGTGAACACGGACAATGGCAGCGGATGGACCCGGGTTAATGGAAAAATACGGCTCTATCTTAGTACCGCAGTTCAGAGGCGTTGACTATATAATCGTGCAATTCCTTCACATCCGTAGTCTCCAGGCGGTGGATGATCCCTTCCCATCTATCCCTTATTCCACCCTGTTCCCGTACCCGGTCGTTGAACAAAAAGCGTACACCTGAGGAAGGGGTCAGCGCGATTTCTTTCATCTCGTTGAGCTTGTTACAAAGCGCCTCCGCGAAAATGACCACCGACCACTCTATCTGCTGAAGCGGCACACCTCTTTTAAGGGCCTTGTCGAGATGAGCCCTGAATCGTGTGAGGCATTGCGGAAGCATGGCCGGCATCGGGGTCGTCCAATCGGTGAACGACCCGGTGGTTTCGATTATGATAATCCGCTTGGGTATGGAACAGCAATCCAGTTGGATCACTTCATCGCCGTCATCGTAAAACATCTTGCCGGTGCGTGGACTGGATCTACCGAGTGCTAGCGAGAAAGCGGCAGTCCCGCCCAGCAGGCCGGAGAGACTCTCGATAAAATTCGGGTTCTTGTAGCACGAGACCGGGATCTTGTCGGTGACAATACCTGCAACATACTGCCGCTCGAAGAAGAACGACGGGATGATCCCAAGTCCGGGGACTTGCTCATCGAGTCTTATGTCGCTGTAAGGGAGGATTGGAAACCCAAGCTTGGCGGCGGCAAACAGCCTGTCGAATATATAGTCGCGGTACCTGAAGGTTTCAGCGATGGCTTGGTCAAGTGGAATGCCCATCTTTATCCTGTGGATTACGTCCCATTTCATGAGCCGCACAATTCGAATCGAATCCTTTTCGTCCCGTGTCGTCATCACTACCAGATAAACTTCTCTTTCCTCTCCTGAGGTCTCCCTGGCGCTTTGTGACTCCTCGAGGCGTCCGACATTAATCGAGAGAAGTCCGCCGGATTTTTCCCAAAAATGAGAGACCATGCCCTGTACTCGATGATGCACCCCTGGATCGAACCTAAGCTCATCACCGATAATGGAAGCTCCCGGCAGCCATTTCACATTCAGGTGAAATTCGGGGCTGAGGTGCAGCACCCGTTCTTCCACCGATTCTTCCTCGATATCGAAAAGACGGCAAAACATGGTAGTTCGCCATACAGGGTTGTCATAATCGTCTACAATGAGTTCAGGACCAGCCGCCTGGACGAAACGAGCGGCAAAACGATCAAATACTTTCGTAACATTGTCTGCGTCCTCAGAGACAGGAAGGACCTCAAGCAAAGAGACAACCTGCTCGAGATCCGTGAAATCAAGGCGGACGGCCGCAGGCAGGAAAAAGCTCAATTCGCGGTTGCCACGGCTATTTACTCGCTGCAAAAGGTTGAGTATTTCCCTTAGACGTGCAAGGGCCTCAGGGCGGTCGTTTTCGAGCAGGGGCTTTATTCTGACAAATTCATCATATGTGAGGAACCTGCCTCCTGTGGGCGCATTGTAATAGACGGTCAATCCGGTGCCTACCTGCACCTTGCTTACCTGTACGTGTGAGCAAATCTCTTCGACTGACCTCGGCGTCGGGGATATTCTCCAGCTTTCTCCCCTGAGTCGCAATTGCCTTCTTATCTCGGGGATATGCAGCCCGGTGAATTGAATCCGCTCTTTGGGGAAAAAAGACTGGAGTATTCGATCGGCGGCGAAAACGTGTTGCATATCGGCCGGATCGGATCGAACCAGAATGAGCGAATCACGAAACAGCAGCGATACTGCATCAAGGTATATTTCGAGTTCAAGTTCCTCGATCTTGCACGGGTCTTTCACGGGGGATCTGCTCTTTAAGAGTTCGAGCATAATGGAAACATGGTATGCATGAATGCCCCGGACGCTAACTATGGTGCGGTGTTTTGGAAATACGGATGCAATCGGGCTCAGTAGGTCCCCCTTTTCGTCGGTGGCGAAGAAATCGGGACCGATGAAAGTTATACCCATCTTTTCGCGAGGTTTGAAAGGTCCTTCGAATATGATGTTTTCGGGGAAAAGGGTCATATACGCCGTCAAAATCCAAATATTGGGTCTTACCAATCTGAGATGCAAACTCTCACGGAATCCGTATCTTTTTATATAGCACAAACTCTTGAGGCAATGTATTTATCATAATGCTGGAATTTTTAACTTCGTTTTTTGCGGTGACCTCATAATTCGAAGGAGTGAAATGCGTCGGTTAGGGATTTTGCCCGTTGTTGTTTTCGCGATGTATGTTTAGGGGGCGTTAAGCAAGCCTGTCTGGGGATAAAGACATCTGTAATGACGTAAATGATTTTTGTCGCGGTTGGAGCCGATGCTTATTTTCTTCTTGTTGACGCGATAAAGAGGGCCGGTTCCACTGAAGGGCCAAACTACTGTGAATGCATGAATCTAGCGAGGTTTTCGGAGATGAGGCGCCAAGTTAAGGAACTGATGACCGGACTTTCGGAAATCCCGGTCGTCGATGAGCATTCCACTCTTTTTGAAGCTGTTCTGCAAATCGGGATGATTCGTTCTACGCTTTCGGCCGGCGTGAACTTCCCTGTTGCGCTGGTAGTGGACAAGGAAAGAAATGTGGCCGGTTTCCTCGAATTCGGAAATATGCTGAGGGCCCTGGAGCCAAGATACGACGAATTTGTCCAATCAGCGGGAAAGGGCGGATTTTCACCTGACAGGATCAGAGCGGAACTGCAAAAGTATGGACTTTGGGAAGACGCGATGGAAGGCTTGTGCAAGAACGCAGGGGAAACAGTGATAAAGTCGCTTATGTCCGTTCCTGAAGAAGGTCAGATAATCAATGCCGAAAGTTCTATAAACGAGGCTGTCTATCAGATGATCGTATCGGGACAGGATTATCTGTTTGTCAGGGACGGTCGCCTCTTGAAGGGAGTAATCAGCCTCTCGGATATCATCGGCCACGTTTGTGACAGGGTGAGGGCGTGCAGGATGTGAGAGTTTCTAGCTCTCGGTTTCAGTTTTTAGTTGGTTCAGAACTGCATCTGGACGCCTATTTCCATAACTTTGGACGGTGGTATGTTCAAATAGGAAGACCCGCTTAACGAATTTCGAAGCATGAACGTAAACAGAAATCTTCGCCACCTGGGCATGGTCCTCTTGTGGTCACGCACCAGGCTTATACGCCCAAGATAGTACGTGACCTCGTCCAGGTTAATGTCCAGGCCTTTGGACTTCACCTTGGACATTATATGCGGAATATCAGGCGCCTCCATAAATCCGTAATGCGCAGTGACCTTGTAAACTCCATAACCCATATTGGCAATCTCGATCCTTTCGGATTCATCCATTTCGGGAACATCGGCGGTGAGCACCGAAAGGATCACCAGCTTCTGGTAGAGCGCGCCCGTCTGATTGACGTAGTGGAGAAGCATGGGCGGCACTTCCCTGTGGAAAGTGGAAAGGAATACGCCTGTGCCCGGCAGACGTATCAATTTCTCGCTCGCCACCTTTTCCATGAACTTCTCTTTGGGAACGGTCATTGTCATCACCTTCAGGGCCAGTCTCTTCCAGCCGTCCCACCACGCGACCATTATGACCATGATAAGCAGAGCGCTGCAAAGTGGGAACCAGCCACCATTGGTGAATTTTTGCAGGCAGGCGCTGAAATAGGTGAGGTCCATGACCCAGAACAGAAGGCAGAGGGGCAGGGCCTTCATAACGCTCCACCGCCATATCCACCTCGAAATGAAATAAAATATCACCGAAGTTATCAACATTGTCCCGGTGACCGCTATGCCGTAAGCGTCAGCAAGGCTGTCGGAATTTTTAAAGTACAGCGTAAGGACAATAGCCGCGATCATCATCAGCGCATTGACATCCGGAAGGTACACTTGGCCTTCGGCCATTCCCGAAGTATGGATGACCCGCATTCGCGGCAGGAAACCAAGCTGAATGGCCTGCCGGGTCAGCGAAAAGACCCCGGATATAATGGCCTGTGAGGCAATTATTGTGGCGGCTGTGGCAAGAAGGACCATTGGATAGAGCAGCGTGTGGGGAACCAGAGCGAAAAACGGTTCTCCGGCTTTGCTCGAATCGAGCAGGATCAATGCCCCCTGTCCGAAATAGTTCAAAAGGAGAGATGGAAGGGCGACAAAATACCAGGAGATACGAATAGCTCTTGCCCCGAAGTGTCCCATGTCGGCGTAGAGGGCTTCACAGCCTGTTACACACAGGACCACTACACCGAGCAGAAAAAAGCCGCGTAGCCCGTTGTTTGAAAAGAACCTGACGCCATGAATCGGATTGACTGCTTCCAGTATGCCGGGCATCCGGTAAATGGCTGCCGCTCCGGACACCGCCATGACCGTAAACCACAAGATCATTATTGGACCAAAGAACTTGCCGAGTCGGCCCGTACCCCGGCTTTGCGCCCAGAAAAGCAGGCACAGAATGCAGCAGGTCAGCGGGACCACCACAGGCTTGGCCTTGGTTGTTGCTACTTCGAGCCCCTCAAGCGCAGACAGGACGGATATGACCGGAGTAATGAGGCCGTCTCCATAGAGCAGAGCAGAACCGAACAATCCGGCCAGGATCAATCCTCTTCCCAGTCCGGTTCCCATTTTCTTGTGCAGCATCGCCAGCATGGCGAAGACCCCTCCTTCGCCATTATCGTCAGCCTGGAGTATGAAAATCGCGTACTTGACACTGACAACCATCATAACGGACCAGAAAATCAATGAAACCAGCCCCAGAACATTCTCGGGGGCGGCGGAGATAGACCCCTGGCCAGTAAAGCAAACTTTGACGGCATAAAGCGGGCTGGTGCCGATATCGCCGAAGACGACTCCCAGTGTGGCTAGAACCAGGATCGAGGTTTTTTCTCTTGCGTGGCTCAAAGTGTCAAACTCTCCTTCTTATCATTCCGGTCGTTGTGAGCCTTCCCACCACACCGGCGATACCTCCAGGCGCATTGCCTCCAGGAGGGTATCTACAATCTGCAGGGACTCGGACGTGGTTTGGAAACGCGGAAACTGCAGCGCATGCTGTATCAGACTCACCGCGTCGTCGACCGTTATGGACTTGAGATGAATGACCAGGTCATAGAAAGTTGCGTCCCAGGTGTCGGCCCCATAGAGGTGCAACGCCCACTTGCGCCGCTCTTCATCGTCTTTCGTTATGATCTCTCTGGCCTTGGCCTGCGTGATGCCCGCCCGTTCCACTTCCTCTGCAACTCGAGTCTCCAGGTCGCCCACGATCCGCACCTTGAGGACATGCGGCACGTCCCGGAGAAAGAAGTTGCCGAACAGCCCATGATACACAAAGTTGTCCTTTTGAGCGCGCTTAAGGAGAGCGGCCCGGATGAACGTCACGTACTTTTCCTTTTCTCGCGTAAAACGCTGAAGTATTTTGGGAGCATCCTCGATGGCCCGCACCAGTTTGAATTCAGGTATATTAAATTCCTGGGAAGCTTCCAGAAGAATCTCGCGCGAAATACATTCATATCCGAGATTTGCGGCAAGCTTTTCGGCAACTTCCCTTCCACGGTGGTAAGAGCCTCTTGAAATGGTGATTATCGCCATTTTTTGTCCTTTCCCGGAGGGTCTGCTCTGTCTTCCGCCGATTTACCGATCACTGTTTACTCTGCGCCCTCACAAACGATCGGGTGCCGAACTAGACGCATCACCCGCTGTGACGCAGACAGCGGGTGACTCGAACGAAGTGAGGGTCCACCACGTTATGCGTATAGCGTGGACCCGAATCGCAGTGAGGGTTCACTGTCCACCGGTTTGCCCCGTCGCTATCATGCGGTAATTCATGAAACCATAATCGCCCTGCTCGCCGTGCGGAGAAAAGTCCGTAATTATCTTTACGCCTTTGAACCCTGTCCGGTTTAGCAGTTCGGATATTTTTCCGGCCCCGTAGAAGCGTATGGAATAGGTACGGTCGCGGACCAGACCTCGAGTTTTGCTGAGAACCAATTCCCGGACCGATACCGTGTCGGCTTTCAACTCGCGCCGTCTACAGACCAGGATATCTTCACCAATCTCGTGCCAGGCTTCCGGTTTAAACTTGTTTTTTACCGCTTCGCCGTCTGCAAGGTCAATCAAAACCCGGCCTCCGGGGCACAGCACGCGCTTTACTTCGATCAATATGTCCCGATCGGCCGAAGAGTCGGACAGATATCCCAGTGAATTGCCCATGATAATGGCATGATCGAAAGTTCGAGGGGCAAGTCCCGTATTTCGCGCATCGGCCAATATGCAGGTCAGAGGGTAATTATATTGTTTCGCCAGTGATCCGGCGCGGTTTAATAGAAACCCCGAATAATCCACCAGGGTGCACCTGGTGAAACCCCGTCGAATGAGTTCAAGGCTGTGTCTTCCATGACCTCCGCAGAGGTCCAGGATCCTGTGGCCGGAACGAATCGGAAGCAGTCGACAGATAAGTTCGACTTCCCGCCGTGTAATTTCATCATTGCACACAGAGCGGGCGTCAGTGAGAAGGTAGAATTCATCGAACAGCGTTTTCCACCACTCGGGGTCCACTTCGATGCTCATGGCGGCTCCGGGCTTGCGCCGAAATCAAACAGCCCGTCTGAGGCTATTATTGCATTACTGCCACCCCAGGGTTGCATGCGGGCGATTTCAAGTTCTTCTGCTTCAATTTTGACAATCTCATCCAGATCGCCGGAAAGCCACATTTTTTCCAGTGTCAGGCAGTCCGACCAGAGGGCACGAGCATAATCCTTTAACGATTCTATCTGGCGAGAGCTGATAACTCGCGGACGAAGTGCAACCTTGATCGGCCCCAGCAGATAAGTGAACTTGTGCTCTACGGCCAACTTTTCCTGAAGCCGGGCAACCTCACAGAGGTCATCATAACTTATCCCCAACAGGGTTTCGTTGATGTGATTCACCGCGTCCCGTATGGTCGAATCGGAGCGCAGAACGGCCAGCGGCTGAACTCCGCCTCCACTCCCGACGTTTGTCGGGACTGCGCCATACCGGCCAAGGAAGCCAAAAAGCCCTCCGGGGCCAACCAGGCAACGGAAGTCAGTTTGAAAGCGACCCGGGACCACGCACCTCTTCTCGTGGTCAAGCACTGGGATTTCTTCAGCCCACAAGCCTAGAGGGACCTTTTCCTGGACTATGTAGTTTCCCTCCCGGAGCGCAAGGTCGATGGCTTCACGGGCATCCGGGTTTACCTCGCCTACACGTACCCCCCTGCCGGAATACCCTCTTTCCGGTTTAAGCACAAGGTCCTTCCAGTGCCGGGAGGTCCAGGCGATCAAATCGGTAATCTCTTCATTTCGAGGGCCGACAGTGCGGCGTTGGTAAAACTGGCGGGTCCAGGGGGTCCTGTTCGCGATCTCAGGATGAAACAGGTCACGGTTGGGACCGCCAACGACTTCGAACATGCTTTTGACATTTATCGGCTCAGTGCCTCGAGGGTTGATGACGCGCCCTTCTCGAACGGCCTGCAGGAGCGGGGTGAGATCGTGCTTGCGATGCAAAGCCAACAGAACATCGGAGTTGAAATCGACGAAAGCGATCGATACCGCTTGACCTTGCCAGCAGACTCGTCCGTTTTTCAGTTCCAGGTGCTGCGGACTCGTCAGAACACCGGTAATTCCATCAAAGCTGCTGAGGCGTCGGGCTAGATTGATATTTTCCGTTACGTCTTCAAGGGTTTCTTCCTCCGCTACCACGGCAATCAACCCCGGGTTCCTGCCCTCACGGGCCTCATGGGCTGAGAGCAGCATCTTCACGAACCCATTTACAGGAAACAACAGCGGATGGTCAAAATCAAGCTTGACCCCGATGGGTGTAATTGCGTTCAGGGCCGACCAGACTGCCTTGCCGATAATCTGGGTAATGCGCTGATAGTCCCAGCCACCGGGACTGCCCAGGTTCCATTCGGAATGGTATCCCGAAAAATCTTTCATTCCAGACACCTCGTTTTATACTCGCTTCAAACGTGAGCTCAGCCGCTTCCCAATAAGCTGAAATGGCAGTTCCCCTCCTTCAAGCAACAGCCTGTGGAACCTGTCATGTCCCATTTGATCGGCATAAGCTTCTCTAAGCTGTAAAATTTCAAATCGGCCTAAACTATAACAAAGTTGGTAACCGGGATTGAGCCTAAATCGATCGATCTGGCCCCTGGATTCTTCCGGGCTAAAGCCCGCCGTTATCAGAAGACTCGATGCATCGTCTGCGTCGAGTCTTCCCGTACTCAATCCAATGTCGATCTGGCAGCGGGCAGCCCTCCAGAGCCTGCGCTTGCGATCGATCAGGCGGTCCATGGGATGGTCGGCGTACCCGTACTCAGTGAGGAGCGACTCGACATAATAAGCCCATCCCTCATAGAAAAGGGGCGATTCAATCTGGCTTCGCACCGGGTTTTCAAGCATCCTGCGCACAGAGTCAAGCAAATAGTGGCCTGGAAAGGTTTCATGAGCAGTGAGAAACTTGTACTCACGGTGAAATCGTTTTCTTAAAAGCTTCCCGGTCTCAGCGCCCCGTAGCTGTTGCGCCTGAGTGCTGATGTAGAAGAAGTCCTTTTCGCCGGCATCCCTGGTAAAGGCCGCGCTGAAAGAAGCCGAACCGCGCACGGATTGAAGGTAAGCAGGGGTTTGGCACACCAGCGGCCGGCCCTGCGCAATGAGCCCCCTGAAACCATTAGACTCAAAAAAGTGTTTGAGTCTTTCCATTTCACGCTCATACAAAGCGATAGTTTCTACTTCGCCGGCATCCTCGGGGCAGTAACCATGATATAATTCAAGCCAGGATTTGCCGGGTTCGATATCCCGCTGTATTTTGCCCAGTTCTCTCAGGTTTTCATGCCATTCCTCAACGGAGATCTCAAATACTTCGGAAAGGTCCCGAACCGATCCGAATCTTTTCAGTAAGATCTTTTCAAGATTCGGAACCGCAAATTCCCTATCCGGAACAGCACGAAGAGAGCCCAGAAATTTGCCGAATGCCCCAAAAGCATGCAGGGTCTTCTCAAGTTGACGCAGGAGTTGTCCGGCATCTTCCGTGGAAAGGTCCCGGGCCGTTTCGCGCAAATAACTCTCACAGTCTTTCAACATTGCCAAAGCTTGAGAATAATAGGTTTCCGGCACTCTATCGAGGTTCCGGCCGGCCTGTCGTAATAGAGCCTGGATAGCGCCAAGGCGGCTAAGAGTTCTTTCTATCCGCTCGTTGCGATCTTCGGCAGGTTTGCCCAGGGCATGGTCGAGTCCTATCGAAGCTATCTTCAAATATAGCAAGGGGTTGTGCCGCCACGAGCGGTTTTCTTCCAATTCGATCAGGATGCCGGCGATGCTTTGGTTTAGCAATTCGAGATCGGTCAACCTTTCCAGGTCATCATCACCGGCAGCGGCCAAACTGAATTTTTTCCGAAATTCCTTGAGGGTGAAAATAGATTCTTCAATCGAGGCTGGGTCCAGGCTTTCCATCCGGTCGTAATACCTGGAGGCCGCCGCGACGCGGGGAAGAAAATGGAATTCGTCGCTTGCGCACATCACGGGGAAGGTTTTTGACAGGTAGTCAAAGTAGCTTTGAACGAGTTTCTCCAGAGTTCCCGGCATAGAAATTCTCCATTTTCGATAAAGCAGCTCATTCAGATTATGATACCACTTGCGCGAATTGGAGGTGGTGAGAATTCATCTAATGAACCCCAAAACGGTTTTCACGAACTTACATGTAAACAAACGGTTGGAGTGTGGAACTAAGTTCTATATACGAGAAAGACCGGGATAACATAAATAAACTTGAGGAACGGGAATTCAAGGAATTGGCGAAGATTACTTTTGCCCTTACGGATGATGAGCTTGGAAAACTCATCAAAACAGGCGCCTACACGGAGATAAAGTGCGATGACTAAAGCCAGGACTTACAAAAGTGAAGCGCTTGCGGCGATCCATGAGACGGTGTCCGACATGTTCAAGGCCGGCGTTATCGACAAACAGACAATGCGTCGCTTCGATGAGTCTTGCTTGACGCCGGTTCATGAGTTCAGTGGCGCAGAAATCCGGGCGATTCGCGAACGCGAGGGAGTGAGCCAGACGGTTTTTGCGCATTATCTGAATGTGACTAAGGAATCCGTCAGCCAATGGGAGCGAGGACGAAAGAAACCTGCGGGTTCTACACTGAAACTCCTTTCGCTTGTGGAGCGCCGTGGGCTTAAAGCCATTGCCTGACTGATCGTCAATGCTATGGGCATCGGAAATGGGCATTGCTGTTGTGATGGATGCAACCGTGTGCGCTGCTTGATTGTCCCTGCAACGATGCAACTTGCTTGGCCGTTGGACATTGGTGGGCGCCCGGCCCCATAAATCGCCTGTGCCGGTTTGCGGCCTGCGGGGAGAGCAGAGGAGATAGTGCCGGGTAACGAGCGTCAAAGACGGCACCTCTCCCCCCATTTCACTGTTCAAGGGCTCTATTGCTCCATGCTCTCCATAGGCTTAGCGACTTTTTCCAGCCTTACTGCGCATACCTTATATTCCGGAGTTTTGCTGATGGGGTCCAAAGCCGGGTTGGTAAGCAGGTTGGCGGCGGCCTCCTCGAAATGCAGCGGCATGAAAACCATTCCCGGCTTGACCCGCCTGGTCAGTTGCACCCTGGAGACCAGGGTCCCCCGACGGCTGGAGACCCGAATGTAGTCACCGTGATCGATTTGCATCCGCTCTCCGTCTTCCGGATTGAGGTCCGTCATGAGTTCGGGCATTTCGCGGTCCAGGGTCGTGCACCGCCGGGTCATAGTAGCTGTAAGATAGTGCGCGTATTCGGTCCCCGTGGTCATCCAGAAAGGATACTCTTCGTCGGGGATTTCCGCGGGAGGCTTGTATTCGACCGCATGGAAAAGACCACGTCCCCTCGAGAACTTGCCGATGTGCAGGATCGGTGTTCCTGGATGATCCGGAGTCGGGCAGGGCCAGCAAAGTGCGTCTCCCTCGATCCTTTGATAGCTTATTCCACCGTAGGAAGGGGTGAGGCCGGCCATCTCGTTGAAAATCTCCTCCGAAGTCTCATAGTGCATCGGGTAACCGAGCAGAGTGGAAAGTTCCTGTATAATTTGCCAGTTCGTTTTTCCTCCAATTGTGTCTATTGCCCTTCTTACCCTCTGCACCCGGCGTTCGGAATTTGTAAAGGTCCCGTCCACTTCGGCAAAGGATGCTGCGGGGAACACCACGTGGGCCAATTGGGTCGTCGGAGTGGGAAAGATGTCTATGGACATAAAGAACTCCAGGGATTCCAGGGCGTGTTTCACATGGTTCGAATCGGGATCGCTCATTACGGGATTTTCTCCCAGGATCACCAGCCCTTTGATTTTACCGTCGATGCTGGCCTGCATCATTTCCATTATGGTCAAACCGACCCTGGGAGACATATCCTTCCCCCACGCGGCTTCGAATTTCTTTTTGACCTCAGGCACGGTGACCGCCTGGTAGCCGGGGTAGACATTGGGAAGACCTCCCATGTCGCAGGCTCCCTGTACGTTGTTCTGGCCACGCAACGGGTTTACGCCCGTAGAGGGTCTTCCGATCTGGCCACAGAGCATGGCGAGATTGGCAAGGCTTTTCACATTGTCGACGGCAGTCCAGTGCTGGGTGATGCCGAGGCAGTACGCAATCGAGCTTGTCTCGGACCTGGCATAGATCTCCGCCACCTTTTCAATGAGCGATGCATCGACGCCGGTGATTTCGGCGGTGCGATCCGGGGGGTACTTCTCTATCATCTCTACCAAGGCGTCGAAGCTCTCCGTGCGTTCTTCGACAAATTGGCGGTTATGCCAGCCGTTTTTGTAGATGATATGCATCATGCCGTTCAGAAGGGCGACATCGGTCCCGAGCCGATGCTGGACGTGAATACTCGCAAGGCGGGCTATGTGGGTCGCCCTTGGGTCAACAACTATGACATTGTTCCCCTTTGCTCTGGCCCTCATGAGTCGCGTCGCAACGATGGGATGGGCCACCGTGGTATTGGAGCCTATGGCGAAAATACAGCTCGCATCTTCCAGTTCGTCGAAGGAATTCGTCATGGCACCGCTTCCAAATGCAAGGGCAAGACCTGCCACAGTGGGGCCGTGTCAGAGGCGGGCGCAATGATCGACGTTGTTGGTCCCGATTGCGGTACGCGCAAACTTCTGCAGTAGATAGTTCTCTTCGTCGGTGCAGCGGGCTGAGGTTAGAAAGCCGATGCTGTCCGGCCCGTGGGCATCTCTGATCCTGCCGAGTTGTTTTGCCGCAAGGCCCATCGCTTCGTCCCATGAGGCGTCCCGGAAGGAACCGTTTTCCCGGATCAAAGGCTTTTTCAGCCGATCGGGGTGGTGGATGAACTCGTGGACGTTCCAGCCCTTGATGCACAGTTTGCCGCGATTGGTCGGGCTTGTCTTCGAAGGAAGAGTACTAACGATCTTTCCATCCAAAACGTCCAACCACATCCCGCAGCCGCAGGCGCAATACGGACACGTTGTGAGAACCGATTTGAAATCCATCTGCCGGAACTCCCCTTTGAGATTCAATTGGAAATCCGCGCTTGCAAGGTCCGCAAGCGCCCCCACTAAGGTTCTTCATGTCATGTTTGGCATAACGCATTGCCACAGAATGCCATTATCCATGCTGCTGACCGCAGTTCTCATCAAATGCTGTGAATGCAGCGTATGGCGCTTCGCCCTGGCAGCCCCGGCATATGACCCCGTCCCGAGCGGGGTAGGGCTCATTACACACGGTGCAGTTGACGATTCGGCCGCGGCTTTTCTTTTCCAGATACCGGGTCTGGATTCGAACCGGTTCCACCCCGCAAATGGAATGGCCTGCCTGCTTCATTTGCGAGATGAGCGCTTCTTTGTCCTGCTCGGCCTTTGGCTTCAGCTTGAGGAGCCAAGCCTTTATCTCCGGCCATGCTTCGAGCCTAGGGGGATCAACAAAGACTCGAACTCCTTTGCCTTCATACTTGTCATAAAGGCTCAGGGCGAATCTGCCCAGATTAAAGATTTTGAGCCAGCCGTTACCCACGGTGCACGGGGTCAGAAGCTGTATGGCGTCAGGCAAACAGGTCGAAGTTTCACATATCGCGTCAAGAAGGGTGCCTTCCGGCATACGGCTCATGGCAAGGTCCACCATGAAGCCGCCTGCGATCACACCCGGCGCCGCTGCGCCGTGAAACGATTCGACAAGACACAGATACTCTTCAAATGAGTATGTGCGGATTTTCACCATTTAAAAAGCTCCGCGGCAAATCATCAAAGAGGCGCCGCGCATGGAATGCAGTGTAGCTCTGTGTACCCACCCGGGAACATCACGAGGCTCATGATCGGTTTTGCAACATTATGTCATATAGGACATAACGCATCGATGCTCTTATAACGAGGTGCATCAGATAGAGTCAAGCGAAATCGATAGAGGGCGATGAAGGGTGAAGAGAGGTGCGGGGCGAGCCATTTACCCGGATCGAAATCAACTTAAGCGATCTCTGGCAGGAATATCGGCGCAGACAATCGGCTGAAGCGCCGGGAAGATAAATTTTTCAGACGACAACCCTTTTGGGGCTAAAAAAGAATACTCTAAGGCCCTAAAACGGCCAATCATGAGAGCTACTTTCAAGCTCAGCCGCATTCCAGCGCAGCCCGGCGCGGGTGGTTTCCATAGAATGTTTCCATGAGTGTTTCCATCAGCGTTGCCAGTGTTTCCATGGCTATTCCAATTACTGCGCATCCCATCAGGTTTTTTGAAAACGGTGTTTCCAATAAATGTTTCCACAGTTGTTTCCATCGGCGAAGTGTTTCCAATCATAAGAGGTTGTGATCGTTGATTTTTCTACTTACCATGGAAACTTTCCGGAAACACTTAAGGATAAAGTGAACAGTGAAGAGCTAAAACCAAACCCCTTGCGCGTGAAATGCTCGTACATTGTATTACAGGCAGATTCGTCCTGCCAAACGGCAACCAGAAGCGGCAACCAGAAACGGAAAAGGGCGGGACTTAGAAATTATTGCTCCGTCAACTCCGGGACGTGTTCAAGATATCAGAGATCGAGGGCCATACCCTTGCGGCCTTCTGCATTTCCGAAGCAAGCATGACTACTCCTTCCCCCTCATCCAACGCTAAATTTTTCCTTCCATTGCCGGACCTTTTCTTTTGAATATTCATAGCCGATGGCGACTATCCGGTCGATTGCGGCAAAATCAAGAAGGCCGAGGCCGCTGACGGGCGGCCGCAGAAAGAGATCCGCCGCTTTACTGGCGAAATTGGTCTTGTGCACGCTGCTGACCGTGGAGGTGCGGGACAATATGTTGAACAGGTTCGGGAATTGGACTCTACCTGAGGACGGATTGACAAAACCGCGGATGATCTCCATCGGCGATGGAACTTCCTCCCGCTCGACTATGAAATCATCCGAGCCGCCGCTGGCATTAACCCCTATGGTAAAGCAATCCCACAACTCCTGCATGACGTCCACGGGCAGGTTGTTGAGCACGCCTCCGTCCACGAGCACTTCATTGCCTTGAATAACGGGCGTTACGATGCCTGGAAGCGCGGTGCTCGCCCGAACGGCCCTGCACAGCGAGCCGTGATCGTGTATAACTGCTTTTGCAGAGGTGAGGCTGGTGGAAATGCAGAAGAAATTCAGCCACAGGTCCTCGATCATCGTTTCGCCGTATAGCTTCCTGAGGGCATCATCAAATTTCCGGGAACGAATGAAGGAAATGAAAGGGATAGTGAAATCCTGAAACGGCTTTGAATCGACAAACATTTTTTTAGCCAGCCGGACCAGGTCCTCACAGCAGATACCCATCGCGTATTGGGCCGCGACGGCGGCCCCCATGCTGGTGCCGCCGATCAGGTCTATGGGCACTCCGGCTTCCTCCAAGGCTTTAATCACGCCGATATGGGCAAATCCGCATGCCCCGCCGCCGCTCAGCACCAAACCGACGGCTTTGCCCGCAAGAATTCTGGCCAGGCGCCTGTACTGGGCATCCGTTTCGCCATCGAGATGGTGGTGATTGGCTGCCTTGAGCATATCCAGGCAATGCCGAGTCCCATTCGGGAGCGGGCTTCCGCCTGAGTGCAACATGACAAGGGTCCTCCCGGTCGAACCCGGGTCGCCCGCGTGATTGAAGATGGCGGCGGAGTTTTCGTCTATTTGCCGACATTCGGAAGCGCGGGCTGCAAGGATAATGTGGTCGGCCTGCTTCATGCACCGCGTGGTCCAGGAGGACAGGGACATGTCGGCTTCATACAAAATCAATTCATATTTGGTTTCCTGCTCATCGAGCCAGATCGAAAGGTTCATACGGTAGGGATTATCATCGGAGACCTGTGAAATACTTTCTATTCGAAAGAGGCTGTCAAGTTTGCGACTATTCAAGTGCAAGGTCGGTACAAGCTCCGCGAGGGCAGCGCCCAGCCGCTCCGAGAACTCGGACAGCGGAGCGCCCGGATGAGCGGCGACAACGGCGATGTTCATCTCGGTCCGCTTCTTCCTCGACACATGCATACCCTGCTGCATTCGCTTTGCCAACATACGGGTTAAAGCCAGCACGACCTGAGGATACTCGTCGACGAGCCCTTCGATCACATCCTTGGAGATGCTCACAAGATCACTGTCACGAATGCACCGAACGGTAGCCGACCGGTAACCGCCCAGGAGAAGAGCCATCTCGCCGATGATATCGCCTCGCGCCCTTTCAGCCACGATCCGTGTTCCTTCATCCTCATCCTCAGCCACCACCTGAAGTCGCCCGCTCACCACAATATACAGGCTCTCGCCCCAGTCTCCCTGGTGAAACAGGGTCTCTCCTCTCTGGAGATGATGCCATTGAAGATGACGATGGACCTCTTTGAGCAGCGTTGGACTTGTCGTTCCGAAGAGCTTCTGCAGAATGATCGCCAACTGGTTGCGGCACAATCGCTGCCGCATCATTTTATACAACTGCTCAACGGCGTGTGGAGCGAGGTTTTCGAAGGAGGATTTCGAAAGTCTCAGCAAATCGGTCCGGCAGGCCGCACGAACGTTCGCCGTTCGTTTACCTCCGCTCAGGAACTGAATCTCTCCTGCCAGTTCGCCTGGATCGATCACGCCCACCTGGAGATCCGAACCGTCCTCCAGTTTGACCGTCACGACCAATTGTCCCGTACCTACAATGTATACGTCATCCCCGGTGTCTCCCTGATGAAACAGGGTTGCTCCCGCATCCAGGGTGACCGTCTCGAGGTGCGGAGAAAGGTCATTCAGGATGGTGTCACCGATTTTGTCTGGCGTTCTATCCATGGCTGTCACGCCTCCCATTGATTGGGTTATGCAGATCGGAACAGGGGTCAGCATCCGTACCGATTTCAGTTCTTCTCTCCAGCAGCCGGCAGCGGCCCGGGATCACCCTGGCAGATGAACGCGCCCCAGAACAACGGTTCCGGAGATACGGACCTGACCGCCAACTGGGCTTCTCGCAGAGCGTCTGCTCGTGGCCTACCTTCCAATATTCTCTTATAAAAGCCTTCCATCAACATTTGGGTTTCTTCGTCCGGAATCTTCCATAAACTCATTAACAGCGTCTTCGCTCCAGCCAAAAGGAACGCCCGGCGCAGCCCGAAAACCCCCTCACCGGCCTTGATGTCGCCAAGCCCGGTCTGGCAGGCCGACAACACCACCAGATCGGTGAAAAGCAAGTCGAGCCCTGAAGCGTCTTCAGCCGTAAGGATGCCGTCTCCCGCCTCCGTAGACGGCGCCTTCCCCCGCAACCAGGTGTTGGCTCCCGCCAACACAAGCCCTGAGCGCAGTAACGGGTTTTCCATCCCTCGTGCCAGCGGATTGGTCTTTTCGGTCGCCTCGTTTTTTCCCCAACTCGTCTGAACCTCTTTCTCCCCCGGCGGACGTTCCTGATCGGGCATAAAAAAGCCGTGAGTCGCCATGTGCAGGATGCGCGGCGAGCGGACAACTTCAACCTGTAGTTTGGTGGCCGCTCCTCCCTCAAACGGTTTGACACCGAGCATGCCCGCAATATGTTCACCTTCGACACGCGTGCCCGGCAAGCGCTCGAAATGTGAAGCATAGCGCGTCATGTCTCGAGATTGCCTTTCCCGTAACGCTGTTTCCCTTGTTTGAACAGTTTTGCCGCCTGTCTCAAGATCATAGTCGGGGTCGGCGATCACTACAGAGGCAGCAGGTTCCGGCGTCAAAGCCGTGCCGAAGCGAAGGATGTCTCGCCCGGCTCCGACATAGCTGATAATGTAATCGTCGATAATAGAGCGCCCTGCGTTCGTGGGCAGGACAACGAAGGGCAGGCGATAGATGTCGCCGTCCGGGGCCAGCAAAAGACGGTTATTTACGCCCATGCCTTTTATTAGAGGATCGAAAAGCGTTTCACGGAGTTTAATCCCGATTTCACTCTCCGGACCTTGGCCCTCCCTGGCCACAATCCCTCGCTCGCCTGGTTTTTCGCTTTTCCCGGTTATTGTGCTCCTGAAGTCCGAAATCATACCGTCAATAACGTCCGCCTCGCCCAGATCGATCATCAAGACCCTTTGCCGCTCACCTGAGGGCACGACGAAAGCCAGGTAGCGAGCCGGCTTCCAGGGCGACTGTCCCTGGGAGGGTATCGCTTTGAAATCAAATAGATTGAACCGAATAAACTCAACGAGGACCGTGCCGTGGGGAAGCGCTTGCATGACCTTGTCCCGATTGGCTTCATCGAGTTTTCTTTCGAGGTTTATCTCAGGGATACGACCCGCCAGAAAGACTTCAGTCCTTTCTTTCTCTGCTTTCCATTTCTCCATCGTCTGTCGATAGGCGTCAGGGCCTTCCGGACCCGGACCAGCCATTATCTTTTGCGCAATCTGAGCGTTCAAGGTCCTCAATTTACGAAGAGTCGGCTCGAGATCCGGATAGCGTCCGCCAAGAATGGCGTCTCGCTGGGCTGCCAATGCCTCGGCCACGATCGCTTTTCTTTTAAGCACCATGTCCAGGCCGTCCATCACGGCAGCCGGCGAGTTCCAAAGAGACTGGGAAATCAGCGATAGAAAGCTGTCCATGTCCCCGCGAAGTGTCGTGATATATCCCATGCGCTGGCTTTCGGATGCGAAGGAAAAGACGTGCCGTATCAATTGATCATTGATACTCTGAGCCCGCTTCATTAGCTTCAGGGCCTCGTCTTCCCGGGAAGTCGCGGCGCAGAGCGAGGCCAGGTTGTTCAGAGTGGTGGCCACATCAGGGTGATCATTTCCAAGCACCTCGGATTTGATTTCCAAAGCCTGCCGATAGAGCGGTTCTGCCTCCTTGTACCTGCCCATTCCCTGATAGACCGACGCCAGGTTGTGCAGGGTGAGGGCAACACTGGGATGTCTGTTCCCCAGGACCTGTTTCCATATATCGAGCGCCTGCCGGAGAAGCGACTCGGCTTCCTGATACCTGCCAATCCTTTTGTAGAGGACCGCGAGGTTCTGCATGGTCAGGGCGACATCCGGATGTTTTTCGCCGAGGCTGGATCGCTGGATTTCCAGCACCTTTGCATACAGTTGCTCAGCCGCTCCAAACTTGCCCATTGAGTAGTACAGGTCCGCCACATTATTTAGACCGGAGGCGTAGTCCGGATGTTTTTCTCCCAAAGAGGCGCGGTAAATCTCATTGGCCTCACGGTAAAATGAGTCTGACTTGTCATAGTCGCCTATATTTTTGTATAGGCCCGCAAGATTATTCATGGCTATCGCAACCTCGGGACTGCTTTTCCCCAATTTTGATGTGAAGATTGTCAGGGCCTGTTGGTAAAGGGCCTCGGCTTTAGCACTCCTGCCCATGTCTTCATACAGAGAACCCATGTTACTCAAGGTGCGAGCATATTGGGGATGCTGTTCACCGACAGCCTTTCGCGTAATTTCAAGTGACTCCCGGTAAGTGGATTCAGCCTCGGAGTATCTTCCCACCAGGTGATAATACTGCGCGAGGTTGTGTATGATGATTGCATAGTCCGGTTGGTTTTCTCCGGGAATCTTCAACAAAATGTCTCTTGCTTTCGTATAAAGCGGCTCCACCTCAACATAATTTCCCATCGACTTGTAAAGCGAAGCCAGATTGTTCAAAGCTTTGACGAAGAATTTATTATCCTCCCCAGCATTCGCGCGGATGGTTTCAAGGGAACGATTAAAAAGCGATTCGGCTTCGGCATACCTGCCTGTTGCGCTGTACAGACCTGCAAGGTTGTTTAGACTAACGACAAAATCAAGGCTATTTTCTCCACGGACTCTCTTCCAGACCTCCAGGGCCTGCTTAAGGAGCGGTTCTGCCTTGTCGTATTTTCCTGTCGCTTTGTAAATTGCGGCCAGGTTATCAAGGCTGTCGGCGAACCCGGCGTGGTCCTCTCCCAGAGTGCGGCGAGCAAGATCACAGGCTTCGATGGCAAGGGGAAGCGCTTCTTCGTAATTTCCCTGCCCATGAAATAGACGGACTACCTCACTGTTCATCCGGTTAACCCGGTCCACCGGTGAGGTCGGAGCCGGCCCGTCCGCGGAATATCCTCGATCAGGCAGAATGGTCGAGAGACAAAGGTTAACGAGGAGCATGCATAACAAAGCCCGGTAAAACTTCGACAAGAGTCCAAAAAGGGGGAGCGGCATTGGTTGTTTCAACCTCCGAATTAACAATGAAACGAACAGAGGAGGCCGTCACGGAAATCCCCGGTGTCATCATCAGGTGTCTCCACAATGGGGCTTTACAGGGGGAAATCGACCTCATCTCCAGCTTTATGTCAAGGCGCTTTTCTTTCGAAGAGTCCAGCCACGCTTCCAACGAACTCAGATCCTGGCGCGCGCTCTCTCAGGGCATCGTAGTACGGTCTCGCCTCTTCGATGTTCTCCCGGATCAGCGCATGGAAAATAATGAGGTTAATCAGCGCCGCATTCGATCCGCTCCCGGATAACTCGTCTTCTACCGATCCCCCTCTTTCTATTACTCCTCCGATCCTTTGGGCCTTCCCTACTGAAAATGAGGCAGGGTTAAAGCAGACCGACAACCGGTGAGCCGGCGCGACTTTATCCCCTTGATGGTCCAAGACATCATGCTCTGTGTAGCTATATTCCCCAAATCCCTTGAGTTCCCACACCTCGCATTTTCCCTTTGACACTACTTCAATCCATGCGCCGTCCTTGATTGTCATAATGTCTTCCGAGGCGATATCCATCCCGATAACGGCAGGAATCCGGTTAGCCCCACGAGTCAGGAAGACATCACCTGCAAGGTCGCAGACCTTCCACGAGTTGAGCGCCAACGCAGGAGAGGAGCACAGAAGCAGAATTGCGAGTCCAGCTAACATAGTCTTAAACACTCTCTGCCTCATGTTATTAAACCTCCTTAAGCGATACAACCTCATAAAGGTTAACCATTTCTTTTCGTCCCTTAACTTGAGTACTATCGACAAATATAGCATTAATTCGATCTTTTACTCGTTCGTAGGTAGCCTCACTAATCAAAAAAGGAACCTTATAGACTTTAGTCATATCTTCAATGCGAGAGGCCAGGTTAGCCGTATCTCCAGTTATAGAATAGTCCATTTTTTGATAACATCCAATATTTCCAACAATAGCCTCACCGGTATGAACACCAATTCCGATCCTGATCTCGGAAATACCGGGAAATATTTCAGACCGGTTTAGCCGCTGCAGACGCTCAAGCATCTCCATCCCGCATTTTACTGCCGTCCACGCTCCGTCGTCGGACAAAGGATTCGGCGCCCCGAAGATCGCCAAAATACCGTCACCCATAAATCTGTTCATGTAGCCGTCCACCTTCACAACCGCTTCGGTCATTTCAGTCAGATACCGATTGAGTCCCGAAACAAGCAGTTGAGGATCCATCGTCTCTGAAAGAGTGGAGAAATTTCTGATGTCGGTAAACATTACGCTCACCGTAACCCGCTGGCCCTCAAAGACGGCAAGTTTGGGATCGTCAAGGATTTTTTGCAAGACATGAGGATTCACGTAACTCTTAAAAAACCTTTGTACGTGGCGGAACTGCTGATATTGAATCGAGTATCGGTAACTGCCGGTAGTCGCTCCCGGAATAAACAATCCTAAAGCGAGGGGGGCGAGCGGCATCACCCAGAAAGACCAGAAAAGGCCATAGATCCCAGCGCATACAAAGAGTGAGAGCAATCCGACGGCAGCACTCGCCTTCAGGGGAGAGAGCATCAGAAACAACGTGCCCGATATGAGGCATAATCCCACGGCCAGCGTCCAATTAATCCAGGACGGAACATCTCGCAGCAAACGGCCGGCAAGGAGCGTCTTTGCACCCATAGCATGTATGTAAACACCATGAATTCGATCGGATGCCCGGTTGTCAATGTATCGGGTATCTCTTAAGCTGACGGGGATGGTGTGCTCGTCTTCAGCGCCAAACGTATAACCCAGAAAGACTATTTTATTTGCAAATGCGTCCCTGAGTTTCGATTCGTTCAGTTGGTTTTTTTCCGTTGCCAACGAATAGATGTCCCAAAATCCATACCTTGGGATGGGAGCGAGCCTGTAATCGATCTTCAGTTGAGAGGAGTTTCCAAGGAACAGGTTTTTATCAATGAGACCGGCCATCTCGTATGAGATTGAGTGGACTGAGGTGTCTCGGCCCTCCATGTCTTTTCCATAGATCGCAGGAGTGACCGAACGCCTCTTTTCGTCGGGGTCCTCATCAAAATTGAGGAAGGCCACGCGATCGACAGAAAGCAAAAAATAATCATTTGGCATTTCCGACTTTTTCCCTTGATTTGAAGGGTAAAAGCCGAGGATCACCGGTTTCTCCAGCCTCACGGCCCTCTTCAGAACGTCTGTAAGCTTTCGATCTGAATCCTTGTCGCAGGTTTTGTACACCGAAGTCGAGAGAACGATATCCAGACCGACTCCAGCAGCGCCCGCATCTAACAGGGAATCAAGCACTTTCGCAAGATAATCGCGCCGGAAAACTCTTGGTATATCCCTTACTTTTTCCCGTAACTGCTCGTCGGCAATGGCGTCATCATCATCGATCCCCACCACTACGACATCATCGCGGGCAGCCACCGATCTAGGCACCGTAGCCATGAGGAGATCATATCCGAAGAGATCCAGATGGTGTCCCACCGGCAGCTTTGAGGCCGATAACGACGCCACAACGCTCAGGAAAAGTAGAACCCAGCCATGCCACTTTATCGAAACTCTTTTAGCCATAGCCTCCAGTCCGTCTGCCCCTCGCAACTCTGCGGCAAGCACCTCCCGGAATTCATGACCTGCTTGCCAGGCTCCACCAATCTGGAGTCTTAAACACTGCGTCGGGCGCTTACAAGGCCAGGGAAACCTTGCGCTCATCATAGTTTGGCTGCGCCCGGCCGGCAACGACAAACAGGAATCATCCAACGCGCCCAAGGGCAGCAACGCCCTTGATTCCCACTGCGTCGGGATAATGTCTGCCTTCTGTAGACGGCCACGTATGACATGCTCGTTTAACATATTCAACGCCGAAGTGGATTAACGATACTTTACAGTAATTGATTTACACATATTCAGGATATCCAGAAAATCCGGAGAGTTCAAAAAGTTCAAAATGTCCAGAGCATATGCGTTGTGCTGCAGGTTCCAGATCATGTTTTCTATGTTGGCAAGCTTCGCTATTTTCACATCACCACCAAAATACAGCTTTTTCCCGGAAGAAATTTATGGTTTCATCGATTTTAAGCTGCCTTGAAGCGTGGCAGACGAAGGAGAAAACTTACCGGCTGGACCGGGCTGGCTGGCGAAGCTGACTAAGGTGTTGCATGTTCTCGACCCTCAGACGATACTCAAGTGAGGACTCCAGCCGTCCATGCAGGTCTCAATGTCCGGATAAGAACGAGTGATCCTACACAAAACCGGTTCGATGTTCGGGGCGTGAGGAGGAGACTATGAAGTCTAGACACGTTTTCGGAATTCTATCTGCGGGGATATTCGCCCTCATGGTGATCCTCACCGGATGCAGCAGAGACGCTGAGGCGGTCCAACAGGACGTCCGCGTCCGCATTGGGTGGCAAATCCCGGCGACAACGGCCGGTGTGCACGTGCGGCATGCTGTCGATCAGAGCTTGTTGACCATGGCGACGAATGCAATTGCCGGAGCACGGTTTGAAGAGGTCGAGGTGGTTCTGCCATCGGCGGTGCATCTTCTCAAGCCGCCCGACCTGTCTAGTCCTCGCGCCGCGTTGAAGACGTTTCTCGACTCCGGTGACGCCGTTGGCGCGTTCATGGCTCACGATTACATACCGTCGCCATCACTCGCGAAATTCCTCCACCTGCGTTCGTTGGTTGACAACATCTTGCAAGGTCTGGACCTGAGTGAGCTGCCTCCGGCATCTCGCAGGAAAGGCGGAATTGCGGCAGCGCTGGCCCTATACGAGACGTTGAACAGGATCGAGCTTCCGTCGTTTGACAGTATCCCCGATGCCGATCCGTCGAACCCGCTCACCAGCACCAATTCCACGCGTTGGGTGATCCCGAACACTGAAATCGCCCTTGTCCGCGTGCCGAGTGGACCGCACATGGGTGATTTTCTGTTCAGCGCTGAAACCGTTGGCAAAGCGGGCGACTTCTACGAGCGAGTCCGCAGGTTGGCTTTTACCCGTCCGGTCCCGTTTGAGAATCTGCACGAAATGGTGATCATGGGTGGGGGCTGGCCGGTTCCTTACGCGTGGATTCTAGCGATGCCGGAGTGGCTCCGAACCCCTCTGGCCGGCCAGGCAGCCTGGAAGTGGATCGCTTTGGCGCTGGTCCTTGTTTTTTTCGCGCTGTTTCTGCGGCTGGCTTACCGCCTGTCTCGCCGGGGCAGCGCTCAGCACCCGGTACTGCGGGCGCTGGCGGAACTGGCCTTGCCGGCGTTTATTCTCCTGGCGATGCCTGTCCTAGATGTCTTGGCGCGCGTTCCGATCAACCTGCTCGGCGACATCCTCAGCTCGATCGAGCTTGCGACAACGGCGGTCACGTTCCTTGCCATAGCATGGCTATCATGGCGCATGGCAACGTTGGTCGCTGAGGCGATCATCGCCTCACCCCGAATCGCGCCCGAAAGCATAGATGCTCATCTCATCCGCATCTTCACGCGAGTGCTGGGGATGGTCACCGCGGCGGGGCTGCTGGCCATGGGCGCCACCCAACTGGGAATACCTGTGTATGGAATCATCGCAGGGCTGGGCGTCGGCGGGTTGGCCATCGCCTTGGCCGCGCAGCCGACCATCGAGAATTTTATTGGCGGTCTCAATCTATTTGCGGACAAACCCATTCGGGTCGGCGATTTCTGCCGGTACGGGAGTGATGAGGGGACGGTCGAAACTATTGGCATCCGCTCGACGGGGATTCGGGGCCTGGACCGCACCCTGACAACTATTCCCAACGCTATGCTCTCGAAGATGCCGCTCGTGAACTTCGCCCTGCGCGACCGGATGTTGATCAAGACGGTCCTGGGCATTCGCTGCGAGACCAGCCCGGAGCAATTGCGCTATGTGCTCATCGAGATTCGGGAGATGCTCCTGGCCCATCCCCGCGTTCATCCCGACCCGGCACGAGTGCGGTTCGTCAGTTTCGGGGCCTCCTCGCTCGACATCGAGTTGTTTGCGTATGTGAAGACCACGGAACGGGAGGAATTTTTCAGCCTCCGGGAAGACATATTCCTGCGCGTCATGGACATCATAGAGCAGAGCGGGACCGGGTTAGCTTTTCCGTCGCAGACGCTTTATTTCAGTCGTGATGGCGGATTGCACACCGAGAAGACCGAAGTGGCCGAAGCTCAGGTGCGCCAATGGCGTGCCGAGGGCCGCCTGCCGTTCCCGAACTTCTCAACCGAGCAAACACCAAGGATGCGTGGGACCACTGCCGATTCGCCGCCTGGCTCACCGGACTCGTCGGACGGAGAATCGGAAGCGGACACAAAGGAAGTTTGAAACCGAAATCCGACATGAAGTGTAGACAGAAGCAGTTCGGTTGCTGGAGGACACTGAAACGCCCAGCCACAACCCTGTGCCTCGCGGCCCTGGTCGCGTCTCCGCTCATAGCCCGCAAGGACCACGCGCGAAGTGACGGACGTTTGCCATAATGGGTGCTGGTTTCACAGTCTCTAGTGGTAAGGGATTCGTTTAGCTGTTTGGCCCATGGCTCAGGTATGGATAGGCGCATTCTTTACGTGTCACTTGTGCTGGTCTGTCACGATGCTCTACCATTTCGATATCACCGACTTTGCCTGCCTTGACAAAAACCGACGACCGCGTCCGGAGGCAAAATGAATTTCAGGATCAGTGCTGACTTCCTCTGAATGATTGTCCTTTTCCTTTTGGCGACTAAAGCTGACCAAGCGACTGAAAGGTCCACATGTCTCTCCTCTGTACGTAACAAATGAAGCCCCGAAATACTTGCCACTTCCGAATCATTGTTTGATCAGCCGCAGAGAGGGAGCGAGTTTTCGATTTTGGCAAGATAGGGATTGGAAGCAGTGTACAGAAGCAGATCCATTATGCCGGCTTATCTCTTTTAGCTGCAATATGACACAAGCAGGCAATGAAAAAACCAATGATGGAACCCACAAAAAGCCCTGCCAGGAATGACATTGAACACCTCTTCTTGCCACTACCAAATACGGCACCCTTTGGTTAAAGAACCGCGCTCCAACATTCTGAAGGTTGCAATCCGGACACATCCGGATTTCGATTCGGTTAAACTGAAAGGCGCTCGGTGCCAGTTTCGTAAAGAGAACCTTCAGATCGGGCTGGGTTTATTCCTGATAGCAAGGGGCGGCGTGATCGAGAGGCAAATAATTAACGCGCTGGCGTCGGTTGCCCCCGTTTCATGTGTGAGACGGCTTTATCCAACTCATGTAAGCCACGTTTTGCGGACCACCTGAGAGACAAAACCCATCTGCCGAGCAGGATACCCAAGAGCACTCCAACGACTCCACCGGCCCAAAACATAACGATCTCCTTTTTAAGCCACATTCTGCCCGAAAAGATTAGATACTGCCTACATACTTTGCTGATTGACTCTCCGCAGATAAAGATAAGTATTTATAGAATGCTTAAATTTATTATCACTTCGGTACAATTTGTCAAGGGGGATTCATGAGGGGAGGAATAGACCTAGAGGTAAAAGTAAAACAAGTGTTGGACAAATCAGAGACTGGAGAGTGGGCTCTTAGCGTCGGCATAGAGGCTTCTGTTGATCTTGACGACCAAAGCCACCCATTGTCCTGCCGATGTCAGCAGCGTCAAGTTTAAATTCACAAACCGAAAGAGTCAAAATCTCTCCCGAACCCTGAAAAACGATGCACGAAAAAACTCAATCTTGCCGAATCATATGTTATTTTCGCCGTTGGCTCAGTCGGACTCGAGGATGTGGCAAGCGATATGGACTTTTGCTCAGTGTGTAGTGATCGCTACCTGAGAGGCCAATTCCCTAACGGTATGGGATATTACCCCCTTCCGCAATAGACCTATGATTCTTGTTCAGCCCATTGAATTTATTGTCTTGCCCGTTATTTCGAAATCATTTCCGCTTAAGCACCTCAAATAGTTGGAGCATGACATCGAACGAATCGACAATGGGTAAGGAGTGTCTCCTGAAAAAGACATGGTGGTCTAACGGGCATCCACATTTAAGTTTTTATGATTGGCATACTATTTGGTTTAAGCTATTAGTCCTTTAAGGACTGTTCGGATGGAATCCGACTGGAGGGGCAGTTCAGGATCTTTCGACGCAAATTTGAGCAATTATTCGGGGTAAGAGGTGATTTCCAGTGACTCATAAGCCAAGCTACGAAGAACTCGAACGGCGAGTTCAGGAACTGGAAAATGAAGTGCTTATACGCACCAGGGCGGAGGAAGCCCTGCGCAAAAGCGAGAAGCGATATCGCTCACTGGTTGAGACCAGTTCCGACTGGCTGTGGGAAGTGGACGCTAATGCACGTTATGTCTATGCAAGCCCCAGGATACGCGAAATCCTTGGCTACGCGCCAGAAGAAGTTGTCGGGCGCACACCTTTCGATCTTATGTCCGAGGAAGAGGCGCAACGAGTCGGGGCGATTTTTTCAGAGATCGCAGCGAAGCGGCGTCCGTTCGCGTTGCTAGAGAATACGAATCTACATCGTGACGGCAGGCGAGTGGTTCTTGAGACTAGTGGAGTCCCGGTGTTTGGTCCCAATGGAGAGTTCATGGGTTATCGGGGCATGGATCGAGACATCACCGAGCGTAAGCGGACAGAGGAAGCTCTAAAAGAAAGAGAGCGGAAGTTCCGAGCGATTTTCGACCAGACTTTTGAATTCATCGGGTTATTGACTACCGAAGGCAGACTCCTGGAGGCAAATAGAACCGCTTGCCAATTTGTTGGAGTCCAAGAGTCGAAGGTCATCGGCAAACCGTTTTGGGAAACCCCTTGGTGGACACATTCCACGGAACTTCAGGAAGAATTGCGTTGTGCTGTAAATAAGGCGACCGCAGGACAGTTTGTTCGTTTCGAGGTTAAACATCCTTCGACCGACGGAAGACTGCATTACATGGACTTTTCTCTGAGACCCGTTGAGGATGAATCCGGCAGCGTTGTTTTTCTGATGGCTGAAGCTAGAGACATCGATGAACGCAAACGGGCCGAACAGGCATTGCGGCTAAGCGAGGAGCATTTGCGGCTAACGATCGATCAATCTCCTCTCGGGGTTGTCCTTACAAACCTGGATTACACGCTGAAGCGTGTCAATGAGGCATATTGCCGATTGCTTGGATATTCCGAAGAAGAACTCCTCGGGATGCGGTTCACGGATATTACCCATGCCGATGACCTTGAAACCAATGTGGTGCTTCAGCAAAAAGTGGCTGCGGACGAAATCGGCCATTACGGAATCGAAAAGCGATATATTCGGAAAGACGGCTCAATTATCTGGGTATCTATTTCTGTGCGGATGGTGCGTGATGCAGAGGGGGCCCCCATCCATTTCATGGTTCTGGTGGAAGACATCACTGAGCGCAAAAGGATGGAGCAGGCACTGCGAAACAGCGAAAAAGACCTGAACCGCGCTCAGTTCGTTGCCAAGACCGGGAGTTGGCGACTGGACGTGCTTAACAACCAATTAATCTGGTCCGATGAGACATACCGGATCTTTGGCGTTCAGAAGGGAACTCCACTCACGTATGAGACATTCCTGGCCTACGTTCACCCGGAGGATCGGGATTATGTCGACAGGAAGTGGTCGGCAGCACTGCTTGGCGAGAATTATGATATCGAACACCGAATAGTGGTGGGCGAAAGGGTGGCATGGTCGCGCGAGAGGGCTGAACTGGAGTTCGACGAGAATGGTAAATTGCAGGGTGGATTCGGAACTGTCCAGGATATAACCGAACGCAAGCGGATGGAGGAAGAACTTCGCAAATCACGTGATGAACTGGAGTTGCGGGTGCAAGAGCGGACAGCCGCTCTAGAAAAGGCCAACGAGGAACTGCAGCAAATTCCCTCAAAGCTCATAGCGGTTCTAGAAGAAGAGAGGAAAAGGCTCGCTTCCGAACTCCACGACAGTATTGGGCAGACCCTTGCCGCTGTAAAGTTTTGGGTAGAGATGGTCTTGAAGCTCAAGGATGCAGGCGATGGCAGTGCTGCCTTGAACCACCTGGAGCAATTTGTTCCGGTCCTCCAGCGGTTAATTGAGGAAACCAGAAGTATCTATATGGGCTTGCGGCCCTCGATGCTGGACAGTCATGGGCTTTTGGCAACACTCGAGTGGCTGCGTCGGGAATGCATGAAACTCTATCCTGAACGCCACATTGAGCTTGAGGCTGGAGTTGCAGAGGAAGAAGTGCCGGAAAACCTGAAGGTAAATATCTTTAGAATCGCTCAGGAGGCGTTGAACAATATCGCCAAGCACAGCAAGGCAGAGTGGGTTGACATTTCGCTCTCAAAAAATGTGAATGGTATTGAGTTGGTCGTTTCTGATGATGGTGTGGGAATGGATTTGGATATGATACTCCCGTCCAGCACTGCTACAACTCTTGGCCTTACCAGCATGAGAGAAAGGGCCGAATTGACCGGGGGGAGATTCTCAATCGAGTCAACTCCAGGTGAAGGCACAACAGTTCGGGCTTGCTGGCCGATTGAAGTTCAGGATCAATTTCAAAAAGGCAGGATCACTCAATAGCTCTCATCTCAGCATAGATCGCTACCCGCATATGCTCTGCAAATTCTAAAATCGCACTTTTGCCTTTTTGAAAAGTTATAAACATACCCTCCAAGTGGAACCCTTCACTGAATCATAGTTACTCTCCTCGCCCTTGAGAACTGAGGCGCCAAAATCTTTGCTCTTTTCGAATCATTTGTTTACCAAATCGACGCAAACTGAATCTTTCGAAGTTGGCAAGGAACAGCAACTTTCCAAGAGACTGGCTGATCGGGATTCTCGGGGTTTGTTACGCAAAGTGGCAAGCTCCCGCAACTTTCCAAAGCATAACGCTTACGCCGATTAGACTTGAGTGCGTCAACAAAAAGGCAACTCTTCACGTGGCTCTACGTACATGGCTTGCTCACCTTCAGGACCGAGCGAATGAGATTGGCGCTGGAGAACTGATTATTTGTGAGAGCAGCACGAGGGTCCTCCCCACCGAAAAGAGCTTTTACGATCTCATCCTCCGATTTACCCGAGTTGTGGAGGTCACGCGATTTTTGCAAGATACCGTCTATAAACTGCGCAAAATCCGCCATAGTCTTTCGGCCTTCCTCGAAAATTTTTCCCGAGGAAGTCAAAAGGACAAGACGTTCCGTTTCTAGATCAGAGAGTTTCCGGTGGGAGGCAACAATCTCCCCTATGTCCTCCTCGGGTCGAAGAGTTCTTACACTGCGGCCGACAACCGTGTCTCCTGTAAAACACCACCCCTGTGATCGTTCGATGAGGCCAATATGATCCTGGCTATGTCCAGGAAGCTCGATGATTTCGAATGAGAAACGATCAGTCTGAATCACAGTCGGGATAGGGAGAACCGTTGAAGGTTCCGGATACCCCCATGTGAATTCCTGGTATGGAAACAGGGTTGCTGGACGGCCGATGAGAGGAATGGAGAGCGGATGGGCATAGATGCCGATGCGAAACTGTTCCTGAATGGGCTTATTAGCTGCAATATGGTCCTCATGATAATGGGTGTTAACGGCCAGTTTGGGCGGTTCTTTTTTCAAATAATTCATAAACTCGCCGACAGTGTGGCAACATCCTGTATCAATGAGCAGACCATCTACCAGGTAGGCGGAGACCCAGAACACGGGTCTACCCTCTACCTCCCGACTCATATTGATCTGAGTGATATCTTCGAACAGTTTGATTTCTATCATACAATTTTCCCGATTTCCTATCCGACAGACTGAAGGCCCTTTTGTAATGAATTTCGGTATAATAACTACGGTTGGTCTCTCTAAAAACTATCCTGTCACCTCGTTGAGCGTATTCTCTTATACGTGGCTTACAGCAAGACAGTGTGCAGTAATGAAAAAACGGATTGGGTGCGAATCCAGTGTTTCGGGTTACGACGTAAGAATACAGCCTCATCTCTCACTTTCCTTATGCAGCACAGTTCGTCGGGTCATTATAGCTTAGCGAAGTGACCTCAATAAAGAACAGATTCATCTTTTTAAAGTATCGGAGGCCTAGTTTTGGGAGCATTTCTTTCGAGCGGCGATGTCCAGTTGAGGTTGAGTTACGGGAACGACATGGATCGTCAGAAATTGTCCATCCCTGATGCCAGAGCAGACTGCTCTCTGTCCCAGTTCAAGCAACAGGCGCCGATGGCTACAAATTGGCTTTGATCCTGATTTCCGAAAAGCTGAGCGACCTTGATGCTCGTATTGTTCATACCCAGCACGATGAGATAATAGTAGAGGCGAGAGATGATCTGGTAGAGCAGGTGAGGGAAATCATTAAGAACTCAATGGAGGAATCATTCAAGCAGATTATTCCAGAAGTCCGTTTTGTGGTGGAACCAAGGGTGGGTGAGGCGAAGAGGCTGTGTCGCAACTATCACCCGAATGGTTATCGATTCTTGGAGAATATTCTAGCCACCGTAGCCATGAGGAGATCATATCCGAAGAGATCCAGATGGTGTCCCACCGGTAGCTTTGAGGCCGATAACGACGCCACAACGCTCAGGAAAAGTAGAACCCAGCCATGCCACTTTATCGAAACTCTTTTAGCCATAGCCTCCAGTCCGTCTGCCCCTCGCAACTCTGCGGCAAGCACCTCCCGGAATTCATGACCTGCCTGCCAGGCTCCACTCATTCGGAGTCTTAAACACTGTGTCGGGCGCTTACAAGGCCAGGGAAACCTTGCGCTCATCATAATTTGGCTGCGCCCGGCCGGCAACGACAAACAGGAATCATCCAACGCGCCCACGGGCAGCAACGCCCTTGATTTCCACTGCGTCGGGATAATGTCTGCCTTCTGTAGACGGCCACGTATGACATCCTCGTTTAACATATTCAACGCCGAAGTGGATTAACGATACTTTACAGTGATTGATTTACACATATTCAGGATATCCAGAAAATCCGGAGAGCTCAAAAAGTTCAAAATGTCCAGAGCATATGCGTTGTGCTGCAGGTTCCAGATCATGTTTTCTATGTTGGCAAGATACAGCAACTTTCGCAGAGCCTTAGCTGGTGGCTATTTCAACGATTTGTTACGTACAGCGGCAGGATCGGGTTAATACTCTGCGGGGAGCGCATCCCAGACAGCGCACTGACTAGAAGCATGTCAGAATATTAATTCGTTTACACTAACTTCCCACTTTTTAGCCGTATTTTGCAATTACACGGTGCTTTAATGGCCCAAAACAGGTCAGTGTCGCCGCATTTTCCCACTTTCCGAGGACATTTTTTTATAAATGCCTGTCTCCTGACAGACTCCTGGAAAAAACAGGGGTGCATTCTTAGATTGAGATCACGCATTCCCCCCGGTAATTGAACGCCTCCAGGACGAACAAGGAAAGGAGAAGGACATGGGACGCAAGGTTGTTATTGATGAGGAATGCTGCATTGGGTGCGGCAGTTGTGCCGAACTCTGCCCTGATGTCTTTGAGATGGACGAAGAGGTGGAAAAGGCGCGCGTTATTCTGCCTGAAGGAGGGAATGAGGATTGTATTGAAGAAGCTATCTCGGCCTGTCCGGTTGAATGCATCTCATGGGAGGAATGAATGAGCGCCGCCCGACCGAGAAGCTGATTGAAGAGTCCGGCCCTTGCCTTTGGAATTGCGATTTGGGTTGCCTGAAGAGCTCTGCCTACTGCGACTTTATGGATAATCGCGGTGGCAAAGCAAGCTATAAAAAAATCATGTTGAGGCGGTTATCGCTATAAATGCTGAGGATGGGGTGTTGTCGGATATAAACTTTATGTCCTCACGGGCAGGAAATGACCCAATAAAAGGATTAGTTAGTCCCATGTCACTCTACGACTACAGAATAAAACGTGCCGTTGAATTGATGATGGAGTATGGAATGGATGCCATCATTCTCACCAAACCTGCCAACATGTTTTATCTCACGGGAGACGGCCGCCTGTGCGCTTACGCCATGATAACCAGCAAGGGAGAGGTCGCTCTGGGTGTTCCCGTTACAGACATCGACGATGTGAAGCATCTCGCTCATTTTGATCACATTGTAGGTTTTGATGATGAGGTGGGCATGATCCATTCCATTGCTCATTACTTTGAGCTCTTCGGAATTCGTGAAGGGACGGTGGGGCTGGAATACGCTTTCCTCCCTCAGCCCAGGATGGGTATGCTCACTCATCCCCATGCAAAGCCTGAAGCTGTGACAACTAAGGACTGCACGCCCATTATGTCGGAACTGCGCCTGGTAAAAGATGATGATGAAATAGAGCGGATTCGGGTAGCAGCAAAAGTGGCTGAGGCGGGAATGAGAGCAGCAGTAAAATCCATCAAACCCGGCATAACAGAGAGCCAGATAGCTGCTGAGGCCGAGTATGCAATGCGTCAATCAGGTGCGGTAGACTTTTATCGCAGTTATGTAGCCTCTGGGCCACGTACCGGTATAGCTCACGGAGTACCCACTTTGCGAAGACTGCAAACGGGTGACCTCGTCGTTATAGACCTTCACCCTGTAGTCAACGGCTACAGCTCAGACATGGGGCGCACGGTATGCGTTGGTAAGCCAACGGCTGATCAGCAGACTGCCTACGACCTCTATGTAAGAGCCCTTGAGACCACCATTGGCAAAGTCAAGGCCGGAGTCGGGATGATGGAGCTAGAGCAAACCATGCATGGAGTCTTCAAAGAGGCGGGACATGGTGCGCATATCTTCGGGCCTCCTATTCATGGTTTGGGCATCGAGTTTGAGGAATCTCCGCTGCCTGCAGGGCATGCTTTTTTCCACGGCGAAAAGGCACCTGCTCCTCTTGTTGCCAATATTGTGATTGCGGTGGGCAATTGCGGTCTCTACACGGGACCCTGGGGCATTCGAGATGAAGATACCGTGGTAGTTGGAACGGATGGACCAATAGTTCTCACCAACCATCCCCGCCAACTGGAGTGTGACGTGTAGAGGTTCTGCACAACAAGGAATCTCATCTCATGCCTTGAAAACGAATGCATTTCGAACCTACGTAATAAAAGGTAGGGGAGAGTAATGGCACCCGAAAATAATATCGTGGAACAACTGTCGTATTGGTGGAGACGAGCAGTCATCATTACGATGCTGATCAGATTTACCATCCTGATCCTTGTGGCAGTGCTTGCCTACCGTGGCGTTCCGCCCATTCCCGATAGGGTTGTCTCCACTTCCGGGGAAACCTTGCTCACCGGGCAGGATATCATGGCGGGTCAAGAAGTATTTCTCAGGTATGGACGGAATGCTAACATTTAGTTTTGGCCATTCAAGTCAGGGCACAGCAACAAACCAGCACACATGCAACGGTCAACTGTCTGGAGGTGATACTATGTTCGTAGTTGTAATTTCTTTTCCGCGAATAAAAGCAGGTAAAGACGCTGAGTTCAGGGAGTGGTTTGCCAAAACAAATGAAGAGTTCTCTCGTTTCAAAGGTTTTATCAGAAGAAGGCTTTTGCAACCTTTAGGGGAGGGGACCTACGGAGCTATCGTTGAGTTTGAAAACCAGGAGGCCTTCAAGGCAACGCAAGCCAGTCCCGCCCATGACGCAGCAGGGGAGCTTGTAAGACCACTATTCGACGGAAATCCCACACCCCATTTTTACGAGGTGATTATAGGCTGAGGTTGTATTGCACGCCCGCAGGACAAAGCGACTCCTGGTTTCTTACAAGAAATCATGACTGCAGTACCGTGTTTTTGGGACAAAAGTTCAGAGCTCTCCTGATCCTTGAGATCTGGAGCTCCTCAAAATTTTAACACGTCCGGGTCATTTTCGTCGCGCGCTCTCGCCGCTTAGGATTCAAGGACCTGGCAAGGAAACGGCTTTTCAGAACCATGATAGCCCTTCGTGCTTGTGGGCAACCGGCTCTTTTAAGGCCCTGCTTGGTGTATGAGCCGCAGGAGAGGTTTATGGCAAAAGGGCCATCAGAATTTTTGCTCCCGCAGTTTTTCTCGCATTTCTTTCTTCGACCTGCATTACCGGGATTGTTGCAGCCGGCCAGGAAGAGACCCTAATGGGAACCGTTGTGAAGCGGGGAAAGGTTTTCGTGAATGAAGCTGAAGATGGAGATTATATCCTAAAAGGGAAGGACGTCTCAAAACTGGTCGGCAAACTGGTTGAAGTAACCGGAATTATAACCAAGAGCGACAAAGGGGACACGATCGAAGTAAAATCGATCGAAGAGGTCCAGGACACCCTGCCGGATTAGGGAAAACTAAGACACAATACCGGTCCATGGAAAGAGTTCGGGTTTTCAGAAGGTGTAAATCCAGCAAGGGCTCAGATTCAATTCATGGTCGTTTTTTGACTGATCGAAATTACCGTCTTGTCCTGGGCAAAAATACTATCTTCACCCTATTGAAATTCCGGATCGAAGCTGATGAAGTGACACAGTGCGAGAAACCACATGCTTGCAGCGAGGAGCAGACAATAAAAAAATGCAAAAACCCCTCTGTTGGTGCGCTGTCTTCACTTTCTGGGTTTTGGGCGCATTTCTTTAGCTGAAGATTTGGAATTATCAAAAATCGCTGCCTTACCCGCTTGGCTCTTACATTGAATTCGCAGTTATGTTTCTGGTCACCTTCTATTTCCTGGCACTATTCCCGATCAAACATTGCGTAGACTGGTTTCTCTGCTATTGCGGACTTTTCGAGGAAACGAGTCGGAGTTTTCAATAAGGGGAGAGACTCAGACGCTTGGGAAATCCCGAAGATGCGACCTGAATATCTCACTAACCAGTATGGTTTCATCGTGGACTACTTAGCCGAATATCTCCGTGAGATGCGGATGATGAAACATGGAAGAAGATAAAGGCCCTTCTCCAGGAGGAAGTACACGAGGAACAGGCACAGGACGAGGGCCTTGAACCGTAAGCCAACCGGGTCTGTTTCGACCGGGCCAAAAACAGCAAAGGAGAAATCATGGAAGAAACAATAAAGGCATTGAAAGAATCCATTGCAAATGTTGAGGATCGTTACCGCGACTCGGGGGATACCGAATTGCTTCTCATTCTGGACACCTTACAGCTAATACTCAATGGATTTCAGGAGGAGGCCACATGCGATGAAAAACTTCGACAATTAACTAGGAGGAACTCAAGGGAAAGTATGAAGCGCCCCGGAAGAACTTGGGGACTGTGGATTTCGAATCCATAGGTCATGCATTCAAATTGATCGAAAGCCTTTGATCAGCAGAAGAAGGGCCGGTCCCGAAGATAACCTTGGACCGGCCTCAGTTTAGAATGGAGACTCGATCTCCGGTGAGGAGGTCATTCCGGAGACCTCTATTAGCCAGCGCAAACTCCCATTTGCGCTGAAACGGAAGCGTGTGAGAAACTGGGGCTACGGTTTTCACGAGCTTCCACACTATTTAGCCCTGGATCTCGTGCGCTTTCAACAAACACTCACTTCTGTGGTGATTCCTCCAATGCCATCTGCGACAATCCCTTCCAGTTGGATCATTATAGAAACTACCAATTCCCAAAAACCTGAAACTCGTTTCCGCACACCTGGCATTTTTTATCATAAATCCTTAGTGCATGGGATCCCAGTAGCCTGCATATCCATGTTGCTGAGGTCATCAAAGTCAACTTTATTTCAACATCCCCACTTCCGCATTCCGGACATTTGGCAGTCAACGGAATGGCTGGCATGCTCATAGTGACCCTCCCCATCCGAAGACCTGAAGTTCCTCGGTTCAACACCACTTATACTATAGTACCAATTTCTGAATTTTACCATTACTTCCCTCTGAACTTTCAAAATTCAGGAGCTGGAAATTTGGGGAAATATCAGCTTAGTAGGATTGGTCAGCCCTGTCAGAATCATCACCCCCAAGCCTATGAAGCTTACCAGGCCTGGCCAATTCGAGTTCGCAGCCTGGCCTTTGACCTCAGTGGAGATCTGGATAAAGCCGGGTCGCAACTGATGGAGGAGATTCTTGCTCATTAAATCTCGGACATTTTGCAGATAATTTCAGACTTAACTGATCTCTCTCTGGACATTGAAATTTCGGGGTCCTGAAAATTTGCTACGTCCAGATCATACATTTACGAAATCGAGGCAGACTGCAGGTTCAAGCTTTGGCAAGTAACTTTCTGTGGGACTGACTGATCGAGATTCTCAGGGTTTGTTACGTACAGTGGCAAGAAAGGATAATTGAAACGCCTTCCGAGATGGCCATTCTCGATACAAGTGGGAGATAAAGATGTTGTGACAAGGCAAGTCGAGCCGATGATTTTTCTTGCCCTGTCCGGAATCATTCATTTTAGCCAGTATTATGCGTGCGCGCGATTTAAAATGAGGCAGATTTATGCAACCATATGATATTATGGCTCAATTTATTATGTTGATGGAATGGCGGATGCGTGCCGCGAGCTGGAAGTTGTACCCTGCTAACGATGGTATATGATTATTGATGGGGTTTCATGATTTTTAAGTTTTTTCAACTGAAACGGGGCCGGCGCAATTCGATTGCGGCTCCGGGCCTGCCCGCCGAATCCCATGATGTTTCGTCCCAGAGTAGTAGGGCGAGCCTGTACAGGCACACCTTCGTTATCGGGACTGCCGCTTTTGTGACCACGATTGCTCAAATGGAGGTAATCGGTCAACTGCCGATCCGGTACCTTCTAAAGGAACACCTCCATGTAAACCAGGAGGAGATGTCGCTTTTTTTCTTTTTAGCGGCTTTTGCGTGGTACCTGAAGCCATTGGCCGGCCTCATCTCCGATAGTTTCCCGCTTTTTGGAACCAGGCGCCGTCACTATTTGATGTTTAGCTCGGCAGGCGCGGGGGTTTGCTGGATTCTTTTGGGTGTTGCTCCCGAGTCGTATCGCTCGATCCTGTTTATAGTCATGGCGCTGAACCTTATGATGGTCTTTGCGAGCACTTCGATGGGGGGGATGCTCGTAGAACAGGCCCAGCGTTTTGGGGTCACCGGAAGGCTGAGTGCTTTGCGGGAAGGGCTTGACAGTCTCGCCATAACGATTGGACTGCCTGTGAGCGGGTATTTGGCATTGCGCCCCATTAGTTGGACCGCGGTTGTTGCGGCGTGCCTGCTTTTTGGGTTGGCGCTATGTGTGTTCATGTTTCTTGATGAAGAGCGCAACGCAAGCCGAGACGGCGCAGTCTGGTCAAAATCGGTGATTCAACTAAAAGCCATCCTGCATTCCAGAACGCTCTGGACCGCGGGACTTCTGATCTTCCTGTTTTACGTTACTCCAGGATTCGCCACCCCTCTTTATTACATTCAGATCGATAAACTGGGTTTTTCACAGCCGTTTATCGGCTGGCTGGCGGTAATTGGCGGCGTAACAGGGATGGCGGGCGCCGTGATCTATGCGCGCGTTTGCAAAACGTTGCCGTTAAAGCCCCTGCTCGCAGGCGGAATCATTTTAAGCTCTATCCTTACCATGCTCTATCTGTACTATGACTCCCATAACACTGCCATAATTATCACCGCCGTAAACGGGCTGGGCGGCACATTAGCGGTGGTGCCGATTTACGATCTCGCGGCCCGCGCTACTCCTCAGGGATGCGAGGCGATGGGGTTCGCACTTATGATGAGCCTTAGGAATTTGGCGGCCAGCGGCGGGGACTGGATCGGCTCCTGGCTAATGCAAAGCTGGCATTGGAACTTCTCTGAGCTTGTATTCATCAGTGCAGGCACGACCTTGCTGGTGATTTTTGCAATTCCCTTCCTCCCGGCCAAATTATTGAGAGGCGGTGACAGGCTTGAACTGAATTGATAGTGGATCGTATCCAGTCCCTCTCGGCCTCTGAAAAAAGCGGCTTAAGAATGCCTCACCAGGCATTTCCGGTGTCCGGTTCGCATTGAAACCGCCGAAGTATGCTGGCCTCAATGTCATACCATGACCCATCTTTCAGGGATTTCCAAGGCAATGATCGATGTTCGAGGGTCAGCATTGACTGCTCTTGATGATCATTTCTATATTCTCCTCCTCCTTGAGAAATGAGGCATCAAAATCTTCGCCATTTTCGAATCATTTGTTTACCGAATCGCCGCGAACTGGGTCTTTCGAGGTTGGCAAGGTTTGTGAACTGGCGGCAAAGCCGATCTGAAGCCATTTTCGGGCGATTTGTTACGCACAGTGACAAGATGTTTTGGATTATTGAGTTAATCCCGACAGGAGTGTAATATCAGACTGTCTGGGATATCAGCGTCCCGGGCCGCTAGCCAAAAATAAAGGAGTATGTAACAGGTGAAATCAGCGAGCGAGCAAGACCAAACCAAACCTGTGGGTAACAAGCCCAGGAGATGGTGGATCGCTGGACTTCTCAGTCTCATCAGACCAGGACTGGGGCAGATTTATAACGGACAGGCACGCAAGGGCCTCACTCTCCTTCTCTTCTCCCCTGTGCTGGTGTTAGTTGCTTCTCTGGTTCTCGATGCCGACAACGTTGTTCTTGCATTCATGTTCATCATCGCAATTGGGATATGTTGGTACGTGTACGCCATTTGTGATGCAGCCATTACAGCATGGAGACTTCGCGTCGAATATGTACCACATAAATTTAACAAGACTATTGTATATACAGGAATCATTGCAGCTTTTCTCATTGCGGAGCACTGGCTTTTTGGCAGTCTATCCCCACAGTATATTAAACAAAACTATTTACAGGCATATAGGATTCCATCTACAAGTATGAAGCCGACATTATTAGCCGGCGATTACATTCTGGTAGACCGCCGACCTACCGCACGAATTCCAAAACGCGGCGACCTTGTTGTATTTGAGTACCCAGTTGATCCCAAAAAAGACTTTATCAAACGTATCGTTGCCGTGGGTGGTGATACTGTTTTAATTAAAGACAAGGAGCTTTTTGTTAACGATAAACTGCAAATAGAACCGTTTGCCATTCACGAGGACACTACGATCTTAACTGCCGCACAGAGCCCCCGAGATAACTTTGGACCAGTAAATGTGCCGAACGATTCCTTTTTCGTGATGGGAGATAATCGGGATCATAGCTATGATAGTCAATTCTGGGGTTTTGTTGAACAATCGAGGATCAAGGGAGTCGCAAAAGGCATCTATTGGTCCAGGGACAATGATAAAGGTGTAATTCGCTTTTACAGGATTGGTTACAAAATAAAGTAATGCCGGATATAGCAAAAATGGATGGTTTTGATCCGACACCTTCGTGGTGCCAGGTAGGTGTTGCGGGACAATCGACCGGACCGTTCCTGTATCAATATCTGGCGCCTGGGCGAACAGTTTATATCTCATGTTTAAAATAGATATGCATCTACATACTGTCCTCGGCGGGGATTCCACCATTCAGCCTGAAGAGGTGGTCGATCAGGCCCGTCGGCTGGGACTGCACGCGCTGTGCATCACCGAGCATCACGACCATGCCTTGAGCAGGCCGATGGACCGCATCGCAGTAAAAGAAAAGTTCCCTATTTTCAGAGGCCTGGAGTATCGGGCCGCCGAAGGGCATCTGCTGATTTACGGCGTGCGCGCGGGCAAAGGCGATCTTCTGCCGGGTTTGCCCATGCAGATGGTCATCGATTGGGTCAACCAGAAAGGCGGCGCGGCCGTAGCCGCCCATCCTTATCAGGACGGCCTGATCGGGCGTGCCCTGGGCGATCGGGTGTTATCATTGAAAGGCCTGGTGGCCTTGGAGACGCTCAACGGCAGCGTACCGCCGGCAGAAAACCAGCGTGCCTGCGAGGCGGCCCGCCGGCTGGGCATCAACGGTATCGGCGGTTCGGATGCCCATGGGATACAGGTGCTGGGCAGCGCTTACACGTGTTTCAGCAAAGCGATCCGAAGCGCGGCTGAACTGGTGACGGCACTGCGAGACGACACCTATTTTCCACAATCGGGTTTTGATAAGTAGTGTTGCATTCCTTAAATAAATGTCGTTTTAGAGACGTTAGAAACGGTACGTTAGAAACGGGGTCGGGCCAGGTCGGACCCCGTTTGGGCCCGTTTGCGTTAACGAATTAGCGGCGATCATCCGCGAGGGCCGTGAAAGCAGAACTTAGTCTGGTTCCGCGTACTTCGATCACGTTCGATAAGATGCTTTCCGGCATTTGCTTAAAGCGATATAAACCGAGATCAAAAAATACTGGCATGGTTCGAGCCATGACTTAACGAAAAATTCCTCTTATAACGGACGACAGAAGTCGGTTGACGGAGGACGAAAGAAAGCGTTCCACAACCGAGCAGTTGCGTCAACTTTGCTCTGACGCTTTCTATAGCATCAGCAGACCAAACCGGAAACTCATTCATATCATAGTTTTCATGGTAGTATCCGGTTTCCTGGATTTCAAGGTGAGAGGGTTCGACACCTGCCCTCCGTCGATTTCTTCTTCCGTGACAATGAAGCGTATAGCTCTCTCCTTTATAGCGTTTTGCGGTGAGCAATGGGGAATCTTTCTACTTCCGGATCATATTGTGCGATTTCATGCTTGCTAACTCAAGGCATTCCGGGAGCAATCGAGAGTCGAAGGAGGTGAGAACTGCCTGGCGAGGAACGGGTGATTTACCAGTATATCCCCGATACGATCGAAAATACCTGCTCATGAATTCATTGGGTGATAAGCCCGGTCTCAATAGTATATTTAACTCACTCAGGGAAGCGCTCACTTCATTCCATACAGCCCAGGACCGAATAAAAAATTGACACGAATTGTTGGCAATTTGCAGCCCTGATTGATATATTTGCCTGCTGCTCATGTCCGGCATCCTGCCGGATTTTGCCGCGAGCGAACATAAATCCCATCGAGACGGGGACATACAGTTTCCGTTTCACTACGGAAAGGACCCAATGAAGAAAATACCGTTTCTACTTATCATGGCCGGCCTTGCAGCTCCTGGCGCTCTCTTCGCTGCGGACACACTTGGAGAGGTAAAAGCGCTTCCAATAGTCAAAAGTCTTTTCCCTCCACAGGTCCAAATAACCGAGGCAAGAGATATCGGGAGTCTTTACGAGCTTGTGGTTAAGGAGCCTTCGCGGGGGAACAACATAGTCTACGTTACCAAGGACGGGGCTTATTTGATCACGGGAGGAAATCTTATCGACAAGGATAAGGTGAACCTGACCCAGGCAAGACACGACGAAGTGACCCGCGTCGATGTATCCAAGCTGCCTCTGAAGGATGCCGTCACGATCAAGAAAGGTAACGGCGCCAAAAAGCTCATCATGTTCTACGACGTCGATTGTCCGTTTTGCAGAAAGGCCTACGATTGGCTCAAGAACCAAAATAATTATACCCTCTACATATTTTTCTTCCCTCTGGAAATGCATCCAAAATCTCCCGATAAGTCGGTGAAAATTCTTTGCGGGAAGAACCATGAAGCCGCAATCGAGCGTGCTCAGTCGGATCAGGAACTGGATACTCCAAAATGCGAGGCCGGCGAAAAAATGCTCGCCAAGCACAAAGCTGTTGCGGCGGAAATTGGAGTAGATTCGACACCTCTTTTCATAACGGATACGGGCAGCAGGATACCGGGCCTTCAGGTCCCGGCCCTGGAGAGCTACTTGAAACAGTGAACAGGAGCAGGAAGCGGGAAGCAGGGAGCAGTACCAACTCGGTCGCTTCTTGCTTCTTGCTTCTTGCTTCTCGCTCCTCGCTACGTGCTTTTCACGAGCGACCTCAGGACCCGCATGTTCATTTTGTCCTCTCTCAGATCCTTACCTTTTGGGGTCTCCAGCACCATGGGGCGATTCCGGAACCTGGGATCGTTTAGAAGGAGCCTGAATCCATTCAAGCCTATTTTGCCTTTTCCTATGTGCTCATGCCTGTCGACGCGCGAGCCGAGTTGACGCTTTGAATCATTGAGGTGAAAGAACCTGAGCCGGTCGATTCCGATTTCCTCGTCAAATTTTGAGAAGGTGCGACCGTACGTCTGTTCGCACCTCATGTCGTATCCGGCCGCAAATCCATGAGAAGTGTCGTAGCATACGCCCATTGTACTGCCGAACCGGGAGTTTCTCAAAATGAAGCTGATTTCCTCGAAGCTCGATCCCAGGTTTGATCCCTGTCCAGCCGTATTTTCGATCAGCACGGAGACCGTCTCGACCCCCGATATTTCAATTGCCCGGTCCAGGTTTTTTACGAAGCGAATCAGGCCCGCTTCCGTTCCTTCACCAACGTGCGCGCCCGGATGCATTACCAGGTAAGCTACCCCCAGATTGTTACAGCGCTTGAGTTCTTCGGCAAAAGCGGCGATCGACATGGAAAGAATCAACTCGTCTTTTGCCGCAAGGTTGATAAGGTAAATGTCATGCGCGGCGACAGGAAGCCGGCCGAGTTGCCGCCACCTGGACCTGAAGAGTTCGATCTGTTCGGCGCCCGGTTTGTCCGCACGCCAACGCCGGTGGTTTGTGGTGAAGATCTGGAGCGCGTTGCCGCCGATTTGCTCGAGGCGGTCGAAAGCGAACTGTATTCCACCTGCAATCGACATGTGAGCGCCTAGATAGGGCAATGAAGAGGCCCCCTTTCGTTTATCGATCCGGAAATCAGCATTAAATGCGGCGTAGTCTGTTCCGGATCATAATCAGCGGTTTGAGTTTCGGCCGCTTTTGAATTATTCTTGTTCTCTGGAAAAAATAAGAACTGCTATGAGGATGATTCACCTGAATCCGGGGAGAAAAAAATGATCGAGCGCTATACCAGGCCCGAAATGGGCCGAATCTGGGACCTTGAGAATAAATATCGCAAATGGCTGGACATCGAGCTTGCGGTTTGCGAGGTGCTGTTCGAAAGAGGCGAAATCCCTCCTGAAGATTTCAAGAATATTAAGGAAAAGGCAACTTTTGACCCCCGAAGAATCGAGCAGATCGAACTCGAGACTCAACACGACGTTATAGCCTTCCTTACCAGCGTGGCCGAGTTCGTCGGGCCTTCGAGCCGTTTCATTCATGAAGGCCTGACGTCGTCAGACGTTTTGGACACCGCCTTCGGACTTCTCCTGACAGAAGCATCAGACCTTCTTTTGGATGACCTGGACAAGCTCCTGTCGGTTTTGAAAAGAAGGGCCTTCGAGTTTAAGGACACGTTGCAAATGGGAAGATCTCATAACGTGCACGCAGAACCGATTACATTCGGACTCAAAATTGCGGTGTGGTATTCGGAAATGGAACGCAACCGGGACCGCCTCAAGCAGGCTCGAGAAAGCATACGGGTGGGAAAGATATCCGGCGCGGTGGGCACGTTCGCAAATATTCCCCCGGAAGTCGAGGAGTCCGTTTGCGCCCGCCTTGGACTCAACAGCGCATCCGTCAGCACGCAGATCATCCAGCGGGACCGGCACGCGCACTTCTTTTCAACCCTCGCCATAATCGGGTGTTCGGTCGAGAAGATTGCAACCCAGGTTCGACTGCTCCAGCACACGGAGATCAGGGAAGTCGAAGAGTACTTTGCGCCCAGCCAGAAAGGGTCCTCCGCGATGCCCCACAAACGCAATCCGATCTCAACCGAAAACCTGTCGGGCCTGGCGCGCGTGCTTAGAGGCAATGCCGTAGCCGCAATGGAAAACGTAGCACTCTGGCATGAGCGTGACATAAGCCATTCTTCGGCTGAGAGGGTTATAGGCCCGGATTCTACAATTGTGCTGGACTACATGCTGGCGCGTCTCACACGGGTGCTCGACCGGCTTGTCGTATATCCTGAGAATATGAAACGCAACGTGTCCATATCCGGAAATCTTTTCTTCTCCCAACAGGTGATGCTTTCCCTGATCAAGACTGGAATGACAAGAGAAGAGGCATACCGGATTGTGCAGCAGGACGCGATGGAGGTTTGGAGCAAGGGGGGCGACCTGAGAGATGAACTCAAGGTCGATAAACGGGTGACAGGCAGGATAGGGGAAAAGGAGATCGATTCCCTGTTCGATCTAAAGTATCATCTGAAAAATGTGGATGTGATATTCGACCGGGTATTCGGAGAAAAATAGGACCAGGTCCCGCTATACCAGTACATTGACAATGCACTAGTGTGCAGCAGGCTTCCCGAGATTGAAGCCTTCCCTGATAGTGGTTACGTTCAAAGTTGATTCACCCGTAAAGGGAAAATGCGTGGTGGTGTATGAACCATCATGGGAACTGACTTCAAGGAGTAAGCAATGAAGAACTTGGATGTTTATCCTTCTGAAAAAAGGACCCAGTTTACCAACGTCAGGGATAAATCCGGCAGGGAATACATTTGCGCATCGGACGTATTGAAGAATCCTTCAAAACCGACTAAAGAAGAATTATCGAATTGTATTGATGAATCAAGGACGCTTCAACCTTCGGCGGGAGGCTAATTAATTAACCAGGAAGGCAGGTGGAGCATTCTGGGTGGAGAATCTCCACCTGTGACCTTGGAATTTTCATGAAGACCCCTGACGTTAAATCCCCCAAAGCCTTGGCGGAACGCGCAACCGGCGACCGTCCCTGTCTAACCTGTCCACCCGCGTCTAACTGCTCCTCGAACGAGTTTTAGGTTAGATGTAAGTTAGACAAAGAGGATCGCCGGCGTTACATAAACACTTAACTGTACAGGCGCGAATGTGAGTTCCAAACCCGAACTTCTGGCCCCGGCGGGTAATATCGAATCCTTTTTTGCCGCTGTCGAAAACGGCGCCGATGCTGTCTATTTCGGCTTGAAAAAGTTCAGCGCCAGGGCGACCGCATCAAATTTTACCATCGACGAACTCGCCCGGATTATGCCGTTTGCGCATAAACGGGGCGTTCATATCTATGTCGCATTGAACAGCGTGATCGCCGCAATCGAGGTTCCGGAACTGATCGATACCCTTAATGCTGTTTCATCGCTAAATCCGGATGCCCTGATAATTCAGGACCCGGGCCTCTTTTATCTTGTCCGCCGCTGGTTCCCCGGTCTCAAGCTTCACGCGAGCACGCTTACAGCCGTACATAATTCAGCCGGCGTAAGAGCTCTTCAGGCAATGGGCGCGGACCGCGTGGTGCTTGCCCGCGAACTGAGCATGGTGGAGATCCAGAAAATTTGTGACAGTACGGAACTCGAAGTGGAGATCTTCATTCATGGAGCGCTTTGTTATTCTTATTCGGGGCTGTGTCTGGCGAGCAGTTTCCGCGGCGGCCGAAGCGGTCTTCGAGGCCAGTGCGTTCAGCCATGCCGCCTGAAGTTCCGTCAGGGAAAAAAGGAGGGGTTTTTCCTTTCGTGCAATGATTTTTGCGCGCTGCCGCTGATTCCGGAACTCAAGCGGCTGCGGATCGCAGCGTTCAAAATAGAAGGCCGAATGAAGCCGGCGGCCTGGGTTGCGGATGTTGTAAAGGCTTACCGCCGGGTCCTGGACGCAGAATCCGCCGAAGATGAACGATCGGCTGGGATTGAAGCAAAAGAATTGCTCGCGCAGGCGCCTTCAAGGCGTCTTAGTTCAGGATATCTGGAAGGGGCGGGCGCCGAAAAAATTCTTGCCCCGCACAGATCAGGTTTCAGCGGCATCTGGTTGGCAACTGTGAAATCGGTTCAGGGAAACAGTGCAACGATCGATTTGCGATCTCCGATTGCAAGAGGCGACCGGCTTCGTCCTGAATCCGGGACCGGCAGGGAAGAAGAGGCCTTCACGGTGTCACAACTCTCTAACGGCTCCGGAGAGAGCATTGCCTGCGCACAAGCCGGTGCACAGGTATATCTTGCCTGCCCGAAACCTCTTCATCCCGGGGACAGGCTTTTCAAAGTGGGGACGAAATCGGAACCGGCCGCCTCAATATGGAACAGAATAAAAAAAGAAGTCCCGCCGGGTTTGGTGCGTAAACCCAAATTTGCGCACAGACAGGAAATCCTCGACGATCTCGAAAGACACGTCGATCTCCCAAAAAGGCGAGATGAAAAACTCATCGTCAAAACGGATTCGACGAACGACCTGGTCAAGGCCCTGCAGTCGTCAGCTTCGATGGTTCTCATAAGTGCGACCAGGAATAACCTTGAACGTATAGCCAGGCAGAAGTTTTCGCCCTCCCAGATGCAAAAACTCGGTTTCTCCCTGCCTGCGATTATTCCTGAGAGCGAAATCCAATATTTCAGGGCCGCGGTCGGTTGGTTTATCAAAAAGGGATTTTTGTTATGGGAAATCAACAACTGGGGACACTTCGATCTGGCGGGAACGGCCAAAGGAATCCGCCTTATTGCGGGATCGAGACTTAACCTTCGAAACAGCGCCGCTTTTGCCCAGGCCCTTGACTCAGGCTGCCGGTGGAGTGTTGTTTGTGTTGAAGCCACAAATGAGGAACTCAAAGCACTTGCTGAGAAAAGATTCGTATCCGGACTTGTCGCTATGGTTTATTGCTGGCCACCGCTATTTACGTCGCGCCTTATTCCAACCCTCGATATGAATCGACCCTTTCTGAGCGCCCGACACGAAGTCTATCAGCTTACAACGAAAGCCGGCCGCGCCGAGATATACGCCGACCGACCCGTAAGCTGGCTGGAACAACTCCCGGTTCTCAGGTCTTTTGGTTACTGCAATTTTATGGTGGACGTCAGCGAAGGTCCTGCGAAGCGGCCCCAACTGGGCGAGGCTTTGAAGGGATTTGCCGCTTCGAGGTCCCCAACCGGTTACTCGCTTTTCAATATCGATCGAAAGCCGTGAGACGGATGTCGGGTGACAGATATCGGATGGACCCTGATACCCGACATCTGTCTTCGGCTACGCTGCTTTCGCCTGAATTTTTTCAAGGATCTTCAAAGAAGCTTCATTAAAAGCGGGAATGTCTGCGGGCTGCCTGCTGGTGACAAGGTTGCCGTCCACTACCACCTCTTTGTCAACAAATTTGGCCCCTGCGTATTTTATATCCTCAATCAGCGACTTCCATCCGGTGACCGTGCGGCCTTCGAGTTTCCTGGCCGATATCAGAAGCTGAGGTCCATGGCAAATGGCAAAAACCGGCTTTCCGGTCTCCATGAAGGCCTTGACGAACCGGACGGGTCCCTCGTGTGCTCTAAGGTTGTCCGGAGAATACCCTCCAGGTATCAACAAGGCGTCGAAGTCGCGCGGGTCGGCCTCATCTATTGCCGTGTCTATCTTTACGGGAGTATTTTGCTTTTTGCCCGTTACCGAGTCATCCTTTTTCAACCCGAGATGCACGATCTGATATCCGGCTTGTTTAAAGGCTTGAGCCGGCCGGCTATACTCGGAATCCTCGAAATCCTTCCCGATCAATACTGCAATCCTGGTCATTTTTGCCTCCTGAATAAATGACTTGTTTTTTAAAGATTCTCATTTCGAGGGAATTTGCAAGGTCGAGGGTGGATAAACGCAATCGGGGCCAATGTTTGTTAACTGATCAGCCTTCTTCGCATTAAAACGAGGGCAACCGGGAAGAGCAGTACAACCATGACGATCAGGTAAGCGACGCTCAAGCCGTTTTCAGCACTAAGTTCGCCGAGGCAAAAAGATCGACAGAGGTTTACCAGGTGAGTCAAAGGAAGTGCCGAGGATATTGTTTGAGCCCATCCCGGCAGGGTTGAAGTTGGGAAAAAGGTGCCGCTGAAAAGAAACATAGGGGTTATAAAAAGAAAAATCGGCAGGTTGAACATATCGATAGAGGGCACAATGCCTGTGAAAATCATCCCCACCGTTCCAAAGGCCAACCCTCCCAGGAAAGAGAGGGGCAATATCAGAAGCCCATGCGGAAAGTAGACCAATCCTAAAGAGCCTATCACTACCAGCATAATAGCGGTTGCGATAACCAACTTGGTGGCGCCCCAGACAATTTCTCCCGCGATGATGTCTTCCAGGGAAAGGGGGGTAGCCATCATAGCGTCGAAAGTCTTCTGGTAGTACATGCGGACGAACGAAGTGTAAGTATTTTCAAAAAACGCGTTATACATCACCGTTATTGCCAGCAGGGCAGGGGCGATGAAGACCGTATAAGAAATCTCTTCTCCATTATAGCGCACGTGGCCGATCAGGGCGCTCATCCCCACTCCGAAGGCAGCAAGGTAAAGAAGCGGCTCGAATAGAGGCACGAGAAAGTTCACGAACCAGATTTTGCGATATACCAGCATATTGCGATACCAGACACGGCTAAAGCGCCACGAGATATTGGTGATCTGAAGCGCGCCCCTCATTCGCGTAGTTCCCTTCCCGTAAGTCTAAGAAAAACGTCTTCAAGGGAGGCCAGCCGCTTGATGCAGGTGTCCCGGCAAAAGTTATCCCCGATTATTTCGAAAAGTCGATCGGCCTCCCTGCCGTAGATAATGATCCTATGTTCCAGGGAATCGTGAAGGAAGTCGTGAGCATCAACGAACTCCTTTACGTCCCGGCCGGGGTTTACGATTTCAACCACGTGGTCGCCGGCATAGGAACGGATCAGGTCGGCAGGTTTTCCTTCAACGAGGACCTTACCGTGATCCATTATAATGAGCCTCTCGCACAACCGTGAGGCTTCGTCCATATAATGGGTGGTGAGCAGGATCGAAAGGCCGTTTGCCTGAAGAAGCTCGAGCCGTTCCCAGACCTGATGCCTTGCCTGGGGATCGAGTCCGCTAGTGGGTTCATCGAGGATGAGCAGTTCAGGATTGTTGATAAGAGCCCTTGCAAGCGCCAGCCTTCGCATCATTCCCCCGGAAAGACTGGTCACCTTTTCATGTTTTCGGTTTTCAAGCGCGATAAATTTCAGGAGCTCATGCGCCCTGGCTCGAGTTTCCTTCCGGGCAATATTGAAAAAACGGGCAAAAAGCTCCAGGTTCTGGAATACGGAGAGGTCCGGATCGAGATTGTTTTCCTGTTGACACACGCCTATTCTCGATCTTATCTGCCGCCATTTGGTATTTATGTCCAGACCGAAAACCTCCAGCCTGCCGGAAGTCATCGGGGAAAAGCCATACACCATGCGTATCGTCGACGTCTTGCCTGCGCCGTTTGGGCCGAGCAAACCAACGCACTCGCCGGGCGCCAGGTGAAACGATATCCCGTCAACCGCCGAAAAGGAGCCGAAATTCTTTCGCAAGTCAACGGCACGGATTATGTTTCGGGTGGTCTCAGCCATTTGAGTCCTACAGGTTCAATACGAACTATAGTTACCGAGTGCACAGCACCCTATCGCCGCAGGATTTGGCGCCCGAACAGAATAAATCGTCAGCCCGTTAAGCTCAAGTCCTTTATCTCAGGTATTCCTTTCCATGCAGTAGAAGGGCAACTCCCGCCGCGGAAAGAAGACCCGACCCGCCGTCGTATAGCCTCGCCTGTTATAGAGCCTTACTGCCTTCTCATTTCCCGTGTAAGCGTCCAGTCGAATGCTTGCATACCTTCTCTTTTCTGTGTACTTCTCGGCAAAATCCATAATGATCGAGGCAAAGCCCCGTCCCTGCAGGTGGGGCGCAACGCAAAGCCGGTGAACGACAAGGACTGGCTCGTGACCCAGCCATGGCACCCGGCTGTAAGCTTCGTCCTGTTCTTCGCTGAGGCAGACTGCTCCGGCCAGGCAATTCTCCAGTAATGCAACGTAGAGCGTTTGTTCGGAAGCGTCTTTGGCTACGGCGCAGAGGTTTGGGTACAAATCGTCCCACTGATAGATTCCACGCCGGCGCAGATCACTTCTGCACGCGGAAAGCAATTCCATGACGGGGTGAACATGCTCATGACATCCCTGGATAATCTTCAGCGGGTGCGTCTCTTTTAGGATTGTCATCGCACGCATAGGCGCTCCCTGGCAGAACGGAACGTTCGAAAACATAATCCCCGTGCCGGCAGCTTTAAGCGTTTTCTGAATAGTTCTCGGAGCGGTGAGAGATCCTTTCGTCGACGGTCCAGTCGTCGACGTCGACATACTTGAAGCCCCCGGATTTTTCCGGAAGCACAACGCGGAGTATGCCGGCATTTATGATTACCCGCTTGCAGAGCAGACACGGAACGATCTGTGAAGCCAACTCGCCTGATTCCACCTCGATACCCACCAGATAAAGATCGGACCCGACCATGTCGAGCCGGGACGCATGAATTACCGCATTCATCTCGGCGTGAACAGCCCGGCAAAGTTCATAGTTCTGACCGGCGGGAATATTTCGTTCCTGCCGGTAGCAATACCCGAGGTCTACGCAGTTGGAAGTCTGCCTCGGGGCGCCATTATAACCCGTACTGATTATCTGATCGTTTTTCACTATCACGGCGCCAAATCTGCGCCTCAGACAAGTGCTCCGCATCGCCACAGCTCGGGCGATATCCACATAGTACTGGCTTTTCGTCGGTCTAATCACTTTTTGCCTTTTCCCTTAGATAAATGTGGTTGTCCATTCGAAACCGTTCAACAAACGGGTTTCCGGCCTACGGTTGTTCTGTTCACTGCCCACTGTTCACTGTTTACTGTATTTAGATCACTAACGGCTAAAAATTCAATCTGAAAAATACGAACCGGTTTTTGTCTTGACTCCGGATAGCCTGATCATATAAATGAACATTTATCTGCTTTTGCGGATATTCGGCGGGCCGCTGAGCGGCAGATCTTTAATCCTTGAATGCAAAGAGATTGAAATGGCTCAAAACGAAATGTACGACGTTATCATCATCGGCGGAGGACCGGCTGGTCTCACAGCGGGAATTTACGCCAAGCGGGCTGTTTTAAAGGCAGTGCTTGTCGAGAAGGGAGTTCCGGGCGGTCAGGTATGTATTACAAAAGGAGTGGAGAACTACCCTGGATTTATCGATATAGGTGGCTTTGACCTTGCCGACAAGTTTTATCAGCATGCAAAGCGGTACGATCTGGAAACGATCCAGCAAGAAGTGACCGCGATAGAGCCGGGGTTCGATTTCCACTCGGTTCGCCTCGCCAATGGGGAAGTGCTGAATGCTTACAGCCTGATAATGGCCGCGGGAGGCACGGCCCGAAGACTCAATGTTCCGGGCGAGATCGAAAACTTCGGGAAGGGAGTTTCCTATTGCGCCACATGCGATGGTTTTTTCTTTCGCGATAAAGTAATTTGCGTGGTGGGCGGTGGTGATACTGCTCTGGAAGATGCATTATATCTGGCAAAGATAACCAAACGCGTGTACCTGATTCATCGGCGTGAGGAGTTCCGGGCAAGCAAGATTCTCCAGCAGCGAATTCAATCGGAGCCTGCAATTCAAATCATTCTGAATACGGTTGTCACCGAGATTAAAGCCAATGAACAGGGTGTGTGCGCTGTAGCTTTGAAGGATACCGGCACGAGCGAAGAAAGAGAGCTTGAAGTCGAGGGTGTTTTCATTTTTGTTGGTTTTTCGCCAAACAGTTCGCTGGTTCCCGTGGGCGTAGATAGGACCAAGACGGGTTACGTGCTGACCGATGATAAATGCGAGACAAATATCCCCGGGATTTTCGTTGCGGGAGACCTGAGGCGGAATTACGCCAAACAGATAGTGATTGCGGCTTCCGAGGGATGCATTGCCGCACTGGCTGCGGCTCGATACGTGGATGAAAGAAAGCGGCAGGAACAGCAAGGCGCAGTTGAGCCACGACAGGCCCGCGCTCTTGGGTGAACACGGGATGGGCTGCATGCAGGATATGATCGAAACTTCAGAGTATCTTCAGCCGGTAGCCTTTTTATGCAGGAGTCTTTCGGATGAAAATCGGCTGCGGATCCTTCACTACGTCAGCGGCGGCAAGAGGTCCGTCACAAGTATCGTAGAGGAGCTAAACCTCTCTCAGCCGCTGGTATCCCACCACCTGAAGGAGCTGAAACGCTCTTTTCTGGTCAAAATGGAGCGCAACGGCCCGTTTATCTATTACGAGCTGAGCGATCCCGGGATTGTCTACATGATCCAATCCCTTTTCTCCCTTGCCAGGAACCTGCTCGGACATGAAGGCAGTGAAGAGTGAACAGTGAAGGGTGAAGGGAAAAGAACCACTTCACTCTTCACCGCCTTAATGGCCCCCGCGATCGAATTCAAAGTAATTATATCCGGGGAAGCCGTAATCGTTATAGTAGTAATAGTCACAGTTAGTAGCCGACTCAAAGACTGTGCCGTCCGGCTCAGTACAGGTGTAGTAATAGTCGGCGTGATCGGAGTAGGCTGTCCCGGCGAAGCAGAAAAGGCCTGCAAGCAATGCTAATACGACGATAGACCCAAGTTTTGCGCTCATCCTCATCCTCCATCACAATAATCATCACTGTTATCAATGCCTTAAAGTTAGGAATCAAATGAATGGCGAACAACTGGAAGTATCGAAACTGAGGAAATGAAAGTTTCTGCTATCCGGATACGGGACCGGTCGGTCACCCCGATAGAACAGGATGGCCGACCGGTGGATGGGGGATGGAGTATATATCCTTACATCATTGAGCCCGATCAGGCTTCGGGCCACAGTTTTCCTGCTTCTTCGCGTAGTTTATATTTTTTCACTTTTCCGCTGGCAGTCAGCGGAAGCTGACGAATGAAATTGACGTATTTAGGTATCTTGTGGTTGGAAATCTTCCCCCGGCAAAAATCCTGGACGTCCTCCGGAGATAAATCATACCCTTCCTTGAGGATAATGAACGCACCGACCTGCTCGCCATATTTCTTACTGGGGACCCCGACCACCTGGACGTCTTGAATGCCCTCCAGCCTGAAAATGAACTCCTCGACCTCACGCGGAGATATGTTTTCGCCGCCTCTGATTATCAGGTCCTTGTGCCGCCCGGTTATGCTCAGATAGCCATCCTCGTCCATCACGCCCAAGTCGCCTGACAAGAGCCAGCCGTCTTGGAGGATTGTCTTTGCGGTGGCTTCGGGCATCTTGTAGTAGCCCTTCATAACGCTGTATCCGCGGCAGCAGACCTCGCCCTGAACACCGGTCGGGAGAGGTTCGTGCGTCTTGGGGTCTCGAATGGCGACTTCGATTTCGGGCATGGGCTTTCCAACGGTCTCGACCCTCTTCCTGATGCTGTCATTGACGGTTGTCTGAGTCATAACGGGAGAAGCTTCAGTCAAACCGTAACAAATTGTGATCTCCCGCATGTACATTTTTTCCATTACTTCTTCCATCGTTTTGACAGGGCAGGGCGACCCGGCCATGATGCCCGTGCGAAGCGTGCTGAAATCAAATTTAGTGAACAGCTTGTGCTGCAGCAGAGCGATGAACATGGTCGGAACTCCGTACAGGGCCGTGCAACGTTCTCCTTCGACGGCCGCCATCACCTGGACGGGATCGAATGTCTCGAGAATAACCAGGGTGCTCCCGTGATTTACTGCCGCCAGGACCCCAAGCACGCACCCGAAGCAGTGGAACAAAGGAACCGGAAGGCATACCCTGTCTTTCGGCCCGAGCACCTGGTTGTAGCCGATCCAATATCCGTTGTTTCCGATATTGTGATGGGTCAGCATGACGCCCTTCGGAAAACCTGTAGTCCCGGAAGTGTACTGCATGTTGACAACGTCATGGGGGTCCAATTCAGCCTGACGGGCGTTGTAAGCCTCATCTGAAACCATGCCGGCAAGCGATAGGAGCTCAAAAACGGAGTACATTCCACGGTGCTTTTCGTGACCGAGAAATAATACTCGTTTAAGGTAAGGGAACTTTTCGGTCTTCAGATACCCTCTTTGCCGGGTCTTCAATTCCGGAACCAGTTCGTAGATCGTCGCGACGTAGTCGGTGTCCCTGTAACCATCGATTATGAAAATGTTTTCGCAATCCGACTGTTCGAGCAGATATGCCAATTCAGCAGTCTTATAAAGGGTATTGACCGTCAGGAAAATGGCCCCGATTTTTGCGGTGGCAAACTGTAGCGCAACCCAGTGAGGAACATTGGTCGCCCAGATGGCCACCTTCTCACCTTTCTGAACTCCCAGCGCCATCAGACCTTTTGCGAGCTTATCGACAAGATCGCCGAACTGCCGGTAGGTGAGCCGGAAATCGCGGTCGTAGTAGACGACCGCGTCATTATCGGGATATTTCTCTATGGTCCTGTCAAGTATCTGTCCCAAAGTGAGGGACTGGAGAGCTTGGTTTTCCATCGTTTGAAGTCCTGTTTTCTATTCCGGGATATAAAGGACTGCGTAAATCTCGGCCCTCGAACCTCGGCAACTTACATAATGTGGAACCAGGGAGTTGTAGTAAATGCTGTCGCCGGGTTTGAGAATGGAGGTCTCCTGGCCGTAGAAAACCTCAACCTCGCCAGACAGCACTACTATGAACTCCTCGCCCTCGTGTGAAGAAAGTTTCTTGTCCTCGGCAGGTTCCGGAAGTATTTCAATATAAAATGGTTCCATATGGCGGTCTTTTTTGCCTCGCCCGAGGGAATGAAACTTAAGGGCAACCGGCTTGCCCTTGCCTTTGAGCATGCTCAATTCTTCTCTGCGCTCTTCGAGCCGCACTACAAGCGGGTCCTTGCTGAACTGGTCATCCAGAACCGTTCCGAGCCTTATGCCCAAAGCCCGCGCAATCTTCAAAAGGGGGCCAAGGGAAGGATATACGTTGTCTTCTTCTATCGCTCGAACGAAATCGATATCGAGGCCGCTCCGGCTTGCAAGATCATCCCGGCTCAAGCTTTGACCCTCTCTCAATCGCATTATCCGTGTTCCGACTTTTTCATCCATGTTCAAACAAAACCTCCCTGTAATTAAAAGGTAACGGCCACCCGGCGGGGAGAGGAAAAGAATAAAGCACTCGAGCCAGACGCCGGGGCTGCTGTAGAGCCTTAAAACGAATTTCATCAGGTTGGGACGATACGGAAACAGATTCCCAAGGCGAGCTATTTCCCAAACGTTGTCAGTGTCTTATAGCTTAAGTCCTTTGAATGTCAAAGACAAAATTACAAGACAAGATTAGAGATAGTATCCATCCGGGGTTTCCGGATGGATACTAAAGATTGCCGGTTGATTTCCCTTCGTCTAATCGAGCCAGATCTTCATCTCCCTCGCCTGTTTGGTGAGATCGTCGCGAAACATCGGATGGGCAATCGAGATCAGAGCTTCCGCTCGCTGCCACGTCGATTTGCCTTTGAGCTGAACAATCCCGAACTCCGTGGCGATATAGTGCACGCAGGAACGGGGGACGGTCACGATGGAGCCAAGTCGAAGGGTAGGAACAATACGGGAATGGAGGACGCCTTTCTTGTCCGTGAAAGTTGAACTCAAAGCAATGATGCCTTTGCCGCCCGGCGAATTGAAGGCCCCGAAGATGAAGTCGAACTGTCCGCCTGTTCCGGATATCTGCTCGGTCCCGGCCGACTCGGAACAGACCTGGTTGAACAGGTCTACTTCTATGGCGTTATTGACTGCGACAACTTTGTGGTTCACGGCAATTACGCGAGGATCATTGGTGTAGTTCACCGGATAGGAGGCGCATGCCGAATTATTGTCTAAAAAGTCATAGAGTTTCTTCGTCCCCATGGCAAAGGTATAGACCATCTTGAACCGGTCCGTGGTCTTCTGATTTCCCGTAATTTTACCGGCATTGTAGAGATCGACCATGGAATCCACCAGCATTTCGGTGTGGATGCCCAGGTCGCTCAGATCGCTTTCCTCGATCATTGTGCCGATGACGTTGGGAAGACCGCCGATGCCAAGCTGGAGACAGGCCCCGTTTTCAATTTCTTTCATGATATGCTGCGCGATCTTGATGTCCGTTTCCGTGGGAGTGGCAGGACGAATCTCCGTGAGAGGAGGGTTTTCACCGCGCACGATGTAATCGACCCGTGAGACGTGGACCGACTCCTGGTTGCCCCCAAGACAGTGGGGCAGGTTTTCATTTACCTCCACCACGACCTTTTTAGCCTTGGTGATAGCGGCGGAGGTGATGGAATTGCACACACCGAAGTTAAAATACCCGCTGTCATCCATGGGCCTTGCACTGACAAACACATAGTCGTAATCCTTGTACTTCCGGATGATCCTGGGGACCTGGTGATACGTTAAGGGTATATAGCTGCAAACCCCCTGCCGGTAGAGTTGCCTGGAAACGCCCGAAAAGTGCCAATCACCATAAATGAAGTGTTTCCGCTGGGGATCTGCTTCAATGAATTTAGGCACCTTTGTGATGGATACCCCTTCGATTTTGACGTCCGTCAATTCTTCAGCTCGATCGGCGAGGGCTTTGTCAAGGGATTCCGGCCTGAGGACAAATTCCGCATAGAAGATTTCATCGCCGGATTTAATCATCCGAGCAACCTCCGCGGCGGTTCTCAACTTTTCCTGATACTTTTTGCTGGTTGCGTCAGTCATAAAATTACCTACTTCCTCCCAAAGACTCTTCCAAGTCGTCTATTATGTTTATTGGCATCAGTTTCATTTCGATTGGAACGTCCAAGCAAATAATGAGCCACTGTAACGTCCGGTGCTGCCTGACTTTTAGCAGACACCATAGTGAGCACGTGTCGCATCCGCTCCTGAATCCTGTTCGATTATCCTGTAACTCCCCTAAACGTTGCCGCAACAGCAACACAACAGGAAGGGCATCACATGCCGGAACGCGCTAATCCGGATTCGACGCCAAGTAATTGTCGGCTGCACCAGACCGGCATCCAGAAGGGGCGGCAACACCTGGTTCCTGAACTTGGTCCTGTTTGCCGGCCGAACGGTACTCATAAGGTCTGTAATTGCTTGTTTTGCATGCATAATGTGAAAATATGCACTTGATCCTCGCTTAGTCCCAACTTGATCCCGACATGGGCCCGAAAACGCTTAGTCTTTCGCTCAGGATTCGATTGTTTGCCCGTCATTCAAGGCGCGACCAGCGCGCCTGTAGACAGGCTCTTTCCAGACCGGGAGTTTAATGTTTTCTTCGCACAAGACGTCGAACTTTTCTTTCGTCAAAATCGTTTGTCGGAGATTCCAAAGGGGACCAAGACCGCGCTCGCGGCAGCGGATCCATTGATAGAAATCGATGAAGCTCAATGCCGAATTTCTCGGAAGCATCGTTATTCTGCATTTTATTCCCATTTTGCAACAATCCTTCTCTCTATGCGAGACTAAAGAAGAAATAGCACAAGCAAGATTACCCGCAGGAATAAAAATATCTTGTATTATCCGGTACTTGAAATAGCGCATGCAGATGGCATAGTAAATGCTGCTTGTGAGCGATTGAGCATCAACGGGTGGTAGCTAAAGAGTACTCATCAATTATCAGATCGTCACCAAACCAGAACCAAGGAGTATTTAGTCATGATCAAATCAAGACTCTGCGAAAAAGTCGGGATCAAGTATCCGATCATCCAGGCGGGTATGGGACCTTTCAGCAACAACAATCTTTGCGTGGCATCCGCAAACGCCGGCGTTCTCGGGTTGCTTTCCACCGCCGGTCTTTTCGACAAGGAAACCCAACCTTGGGTTTACAATGATTTCATAAAGACGGCGGAAGCGGACCCTGATGACGACATGGCCGACGCGATCGAAAAGGTTTTGAAAAGGACCTACCGGCTGACCAAAGACAAGGGCGGCATCTTCGGCATCAACGTCATGGTGTCGGCGGAGATGAAAGAGAGGTCGACCATTTTAATCGATAGGGCCATCAAGGTCCGGGAAGAAAACCCGGATATGAAGAACAACTTCAAAGTGATCTTCACCTCCGCGGGCGACCCGGTTGGGTGGTATGACAGGATCAAGGGCGGCGGGTTCACCTGGATGCATGTTGTGCCCTCCGTCAAAGGGGCTCAGCGTTGCAAGAAGGCGGGAGTGGAGGTGATCGTCGCCTCTGGCCATGAAGGCGGTTTCCATACATCGTGGGAACCCGTCCATTCCATGATTCTGCTGCCTGCAGTGGTAGAAGCCGTATCCGATGATAATACGCTGGTGTGCGGCGCAGGCGGATACTGCGATGGCAAGACGCTGGCCGCGGCCCTTGTTCTTGGCGCAGATGGCGCGCAGATGGGCACCCGGTTTCTGGCCACACAGGAAAGTGATTTTCATCAGATCTGGAAACAGGGCGTCGTTGACGCCCCGGACCGGGGGACCCTGGTCGCTCGTGGCTTGGTCGGGCCGGCCCGGTGGCTGAAGACCCCCAGGAGTATCGAGCATCAGAAGAACACTCTGCAGAAATCACCGGGCGTATTCCTGGGCACGCCCGATGACTACAGCACTATCGACATGACCTTGATCCAATCTGAGATAGAGGCTCTTCGATGCGCATTTGAAGGCAACAAGGAAAAAGCGCTCATGGCGGCCGGCGAAGCTGCGCAGAGAATTAACGACATGCCCAAGGTCAATGACATGGTCCAGGTGATCGTTAAAGAGGCGGAAGATATTCTGAAAAGCGTCCCGACGAAATTCCTGGGTTAAAGGCAATAGCTGCAAATTATTTAAGCTTTAACAGGACCGAATAGTGAACAGGGCAGATAGTGCAGGCACGGAGGGGGAGAAATGGCCGGTTATCTGCTCTGTTCATCTATTTTCCATCTGATCGCTGTCGATTCCTTGAACCAGACGGATTGTCATTATGAGATCGTGCCGGTAACGGGCCCCACAGGGAAAAAGACCCCTCCGATTGAATTCAAGGTGGACAAACATCCGCGCGAAACCTCGATGGAAGCCCTTACCGCGCTGCCCCCGGCATTTATACCAGGCGGGACGGTTACGGCCGGAAACGCATCCGGACGTAATGACGTGACCGCTTTTGTGCTCATCATGGAAAAAGAGATGGCGCTCGGTCTCGGGATAGATGATGCTCAAACGGCTGAGCGGTGGCGGACCCGGCGTAGCAACTGTTGTCGAAAATCTTCAGCGCCAAGACTGAAAACCCAAATGCCAGTGGAGACGAACCATGAGAACTAAGGAAGACTACATCAAAAGCTTGAGCAGGATGAAGCGGAACCTTTATTACAATGGCGAGAAGATCGACCGTACCGATGAGAGACAGATGGACTGCATCAATAACATCGGGACGACCTACGACGAGGCGGCCAGGCCTGATAATCAGGACCTTATGACGGCCGTATCCCATCTCACCGGAGAGCGGATCAATCGCTTTACCCATGTCCATCAAAGTAAGGAAGACCTTCACAAAAAACAGGATATGACCCGCATGCTCTGCCAGAAGGTCGGAGGCTGTATCCAGCGCTGTATGGGATGCGACGCCACCAATGCCATCTATAACGTCTCCTACGAGGCGGACAAACAAAATAAAGGGGCCACCCAGTACCATGAGAATTTCAAGAAATGGCTCACCCGCTTCCAGAAGGAGGACATGATCGCCGCATGCGCCCAGACCGACGTAAAGGGGGACCGAATGCTGCGGCCCGCCGACCAGCCCGAGCCCGGATCCTATGTCTATATTAAGGAAAGACTAAAAGACGGCATCATTGTAGAAGGTTGCAAGCTGCATATTTCCGAAGCTTCCGTTTCCGACGAAATTCTGGTTGTTCCAACCCGCGCCCTGCGTGAACAGGACAAGAACTATGCAGTGGCCTTTGCCGTCCCCGGTGACTGGGATGGATTAAAACAGGTGGTCACCATCCATGCATTCAGGCCGCGCGAGCACTTCAAACGGGGCCACATGCCGGCCTCTACCGATTCCTACATGATTTTTGACAACTGCTTCGTACCCTGGGACAGGGTTTTCCTGGCCGGCGAATGGCAGCATGGCGGTATCAATGCACTTTTATTCGCCCTGTTCCACCGTCATTCCTATTCAGGCTGCAAGCCGGCCATCGGCGATATCATTCTGGGCTCTGCGGCGCTGGCAGCCGAGGTCAACAATATACACAAGGAAGCCCACGTCCGCGAAAAACTGGCGGAACTCATCATGGTTATCGAACTGGGGTACGCCGCAGGCTACACGGCATCGGACCTGGGCGGCCCGCGGGTGTATATGCCGGGAAAAGGCTTTGTGCCTTACGGTCCCGGTTCATTCATCCCTCATTCCATATACTGTAACGTTGGCCGGTGCCTGTCGGGTGAGAATGTCTACCGCGAAGCGGAAATCCTCTGCGACATCTCAGGGGGCGTTACGGCCACCTTCCCCTATGAGAAGGACTTCTTGAATCCCGAAACGAGCGACCTGCTTTTGAGATACACAAAACGCAGTCCAAACATGTCGGTGGAGGACCAGGCCCAATTCTGGCGGTATCTGGGAGACGGTCTGTGTTCCGCCAAGGGCGGCATCCATAACGTCGGCGGCTACCACGGCGGTGGATCGCCCATTATGGAGCAGATCGCGATTACGACTCAGTACGACATCGAGTCTCGTAAGAAACTGGTGAAATACATTGCCGGCATGAGCGGTGGAGACAGGGAGGCACTGGCCAAAAAGTCCGGCTAGTCATGCAAAAAAAACTATGGCGAAGGAAAGGTTTTCTCTATAACATCTTTTTTTCTTGCGGTTCTCATCGGACAGAGGACGCAAGAAATTTCCTGACAAATAGGAATTTTTCCTGGCGTGCTTGAGAACTGTTAACGAAACCTAAAAGCAAAGTAAAGGGAGACAGGAAATGAAAGTGGATGAGCTGAAAAATGTTGCTGTTATCGGCGCAGGGAACATGGGACACCAGATTGCTCTGCAGTGCGCCCTCAGTGGTTTCAAGACGGTGTGCACGGATGTGATCCCCGAAGTGCTGCAAAAAGCGGAAAAATTTTGCGATTCATATCTGCCGGGGCGGGTCGCGAAGGGAAAGCTAACGGAAGACGCCGCGAAAAAAGCCCGCAGTCTTATCTCTTTTACAGGCGATCTGAAAGAAGCCGTTAAGGACGCCGACCTGGTTATCGAGGCGATCCTGGAAAGAATCGATCTGAAGCGGAAAGTCTTTGCCGATTTGGATAAATTCGCTCCGGCAAAAGCCATTTTGGCCACTAACAGCTCTTATATCGTCAGTTCCCGTATCGCCGACGTCACCAAGCGTCCCTCCCAGGTCTGCAACCTCCACTTTTTCAACCCTGCGCTGGTTATGAAGCTCGTCGAAGTAGTTCAGGGTCCCCATGTCTCGGACGAAACGGCGCAATGTATGATGGACTTCTGCCTGAAAATCGACAAGATGCCCGTCCTGGTCAGGAAAGAAGTGGACGGTTTTCTGCTGAACCGTATTTTCGCCGTCATTCAGAGAGAAGCCCAGTGGATGCTTGAAATGGGCGTTGCTACCTTTGAGGATATCGACAAGGCATGCGTGTATGGCGCCGGCCATCCCATGGGTCCGTTCCGCCTCAATGATCTAACGGGTATCGACCTGACTTACGACATTTGTATGAGCCATTTTTATGTGTCCGGCGATAGGGCAGACCTTCCGACACCGAGCGTTGTGAAGAAAGTTGCCGAAGGCAAGTTCGGTCAGAAGACGGGCGAGGGCTGGTACAAGTACAATAAATAACCGGTTTCAAAGTTCAACACTGAGTACCTTCTTCAGCACCTTCCGGCTTGCATGGGCCGGGAGGTGCTTTTTCCTCAAGATTCCTGTTCCGTTCATGGAGGCCGTTGACGGTATTTGTCGAGCGATGGAGTTGACGGCGAACGTGCGATTCAACTGCTTAACCATCTGAAAAGGAATCTTTCATGAAAAAAACGATTTATCACGGCATTCGGGACATCAGGGTTGAAGAAGTTCCGGACCAGACGCCGGGGCCGGGGGAAGTCAAGGTTAAGATTAAGTATTGCGGCATCTGCGGGTCTGATTTGCATGAATACCTGCACGGCCCATTTCCGCAGAGCCCTTTCGGCCATGAGGCCTGCGGCAATATCGTGGCCGTCGCGCCGGACGTTGGGGGATACGCCGTCGGCGATCGTGTTTGCACATTCATGGCGGGCGCGTATGCCGAAGCCATCGTCTGCCCCACTCAGCGCCTGTTAAAGGTCCCCGATGATATGGACTGGAAACGGGCCGCCGTCCTCGAACCGCTGTCCGGGGCGGCTTACGCCATCGATCGCGGCCGCGTTAAAGCGGAGGACACCGTCTTTATCGCCGGCGCCGGTACGGTAGGGCTTATGGTCCTTATGGGCCTCAAGGCCATGGGGGTCCAAACCGTTTACATGACCGATGTTTTGGAAAACAGGCGGAAAATGGCCGAACAAATAGGAGCAGCGCTTGTCTGGGACCCGTTGGAAATCAAGAGTCCCGCAAAAATCAAGGAACTGACGAAAGGGCGCGGGGTGGACGTGGCCATCGAAGCCGTCGGCATTGAATCGACGTTAAAGGATTGTTTGGCCTCGGCGCGTTATCAGGGCACGGTAATAGTCCAGGGAATTTTCACCGAGCGGGCCGCCGTTCACATGCTGGGCTTCGTAACCAGGGAAACGACCATGATCGGCACAAATTCGATCAATCCTGCCCTTGCCATGAAATGGCTGGAAACGGAAAAGATTCGGCCCGAATGCATCATCACGGACATTATACCCCTGGCTGACATTGCCGTAAGCGGCTTCGAGGTGTTGGCGGGAAAAAGCAAGACCGCAATTAAGGTCCTGGTTGAACCCTGAGGGGTCTAAGGCCTTCGTGGAAAGAGGGGCGTCCCATTAGAAGGGCAGATGAGTTCCTGTACCCGACGGAAAGGATGAATTCATGATCAAGACAGTCGATCAATATCTCGAAAGCCTCAATGACGGCAGGCAAGTGTGGTGCCTGGGAGAAAAGGTAGCCGATGTGCGGACACATCCAACGATAAGCACCATCATCAGAACGGCTTGCATGGACTATGTGCTGCCCAACCACCCGGATTATCGGAACCTGTTTGTGACACAGGATGAGGACGGCGAAGACGTCAATTTTCTGCTCACCTCCCCGAAAACCCCCGAGGACCTGCTTCGAAGGCGGGAGTGCTATACAGTCGGAATCAGATCAGGGGGCGGAGTGATTGTCCATTGCATGGGCGCGGATGCCCTGGCCGCCTTTAGCGTCGCTGCCCAGGTCATGGACAGTAAACTCAAGACCGGGTATATGGAGCGCGTAGAGCAGTACCGCAAAACCCTGCAGAAAAACGACCTGGCCATCACGGGCGCCATCACGGATGTCAAAGGGGACCGCAGCTTACATCCTTCCCAGCAGAAACAGCACCAGGACTTTTACCTGAAAATCGTAGATCGGCAGAAGGAGGGTATTGTGGTTCGGGGCGCCAAGGTGCATATAAGCGCTTCCCCCTGCGCCAATGAACTGCTCTGCTTGCCTTGCCGGACTCATGGCGAAGCCGACAAGGACTACGCCCTGGCTTTTGCCGTGCCCGTCAATACGCCCGGCGTCAAGCTTTTCGGGGTTGAGCCCAACGTTCGACTCTACGGTGAGGAATGCGAATTCGATTATCCGATGTCCGACCATATGCAGCCATCGGAATCCCTGATCATCTTCGATGACGTGTTTGTTCCATGGGAACGGGTGTTTATGTGCGGCGAATGGCAGTTCTCACAAATCATAGCTTATGCCTTCGCCAGTTATCATCGCCTCTTCGGCACCTGCAAAATGACGGGGACCCTGGAAATTATGACCGGGGCGGCCAGCCTGATCGCAGAATATACGGGCATCCAGAATGTGCCGCACGTCCGGAAGAAGCTGGGCTGGATGGCCATGATCACCGAAACGGTCCAGATGTTGGGCAAACAGGCCTGCCTCGAGCCGGTTATCGAGTTTGGAATGGATGTGATGATGCCCAACCGGATGGCCATCAATGCCTCGAAATTGACTTACGCCAGCAATTTTCACCAAATGTGCCAGCATCTGCAGGATATCGGCGGTGGATTGACCACGACGGTACCGGCCTTCCGGGATTGGAAAAACCCTGCTCTGCAACCGTACATCCAAAAATATCTGGCGTCCAAAGACGGGGTGTCTACGGAGGACCGGATCCGCATATTACGACTCATAAAAGACCTGACCGGGAACCACTGGGAAGTGGACACCATACACGGCGAAGGGTCCATGGCCGCTCAGGAAATGTTTCTTTATGCGAGCGCCAACTGGAAAAAGTTTCAATCGGCGGCCAAAAGGTCCGCCCATGTCGACGGCTGGCAGGACGATCCCATTTACGGAAAGCTTTTGTCCATAAAGGAACAGGTCAAGATGCCTCCGATAGATGAGTCGTATCAGAGCATACCGCGTACTGCAAAGATAAGATAGGGGAGACAGGTGTGATCTGAATGAGTTCCTAACCGGGAAGGACGATGCAATGAAAGCTGCCGTGATGCGTGGAGCGAGAAACATCCAAACGGAAACCGTGCCCGATCCGCTTCTTGAACCACATGGAGTGATTATCAAGGTCAAGGCTTGCGGCGTTTGCGGCTCGGACCTGCACGTCTATAAGCGCGACGAGCATGGAACCATATTTGGACATGAATTTAGCGGCGACGTGGCAGAAGTTGGGTCCCGGGTTACGGGTATAGCTCCGGGCATGCGCGTGACGGCCGTCGGTTTCAAACCCTGCGGGAAATGCTTCTGGTGCGCGCAGGGGAAGGGCCATCGCTGTTCGGATATGGCGCTTCTCGGATACAAATTCCCCGGTGCGATGGCGGAATACGTTCATATCCCCTTCGCCGCGTTGGGTCGAACGGTCTTTCCGCTTCCCGCCGAGTTGACATACGAGCAAGGAGCTTCGGTGGAACCCCTTTCCATTTCCTATTTTTCCGTCAACAGGGCTCAGCCGAAGGAAAATGAAAGCATCGCAGTCTTGGGTCTTGGAGTGATCGGCCTGTATGCAATCCAGGTTTTGAAGGCCATGGGTGTAGCGAAAATTGTGGCCAGTGGACGCAGGCCCGCCCGCCTGGAGGCGGCCAGGGTATGCGGCGCCGATATTGTCATCGATGCGGCCAAAGAGGACCCGGTCGGGCCGGCCATGGCGGCAACGGACAAGATGGGCGTCAATACGGTCATTGAGTGTGCCGGCGTGCAGGCGACCTTCGATCAGGCCATCGCCATAGCCCGAGGGGGTGGGAAGATCATGCTGGTCGGGGTTTACGAACAACCCCTTGCCTGGGACCCCCTGCCTGCGATCGCGAAGAACCTTTCTCTGATCGGCTGCCTGGGCGGCAATTTCCCCGCATGCATCGAACTTCTCAGGAGTGGGAAGGTTAGCGTCAAACCCATGATCACTCACAGGTTCCCCCTGGACGAGGCCGCCGAGGCGTTCAGGACGCAACTTCAGGACCCGGGCGCGGTCAAGGTGTTGATCGTGCCCTGAAATGAACGATATCTCGCGGGGGCAATTTCATGGATAAATCGAAAGACCGATCTCAGGAAAGCTGGCTTGCCGAAATCGAGGAACTCCGGCTCCGGGAAAAACTGGCAACGCAGATGGGCGGGCCGGAAAATCTGGCCAGACATCATGCTGCCGGCAAATTGAACTGCCGGGAACGGATAGAGAAGCTTCTGGATGCTGGAAGCTTTCATGAAACCGGAGCGATTACAGGAATCCCGACCTTTGACGGAGATCGTCTCGTATCCATACTACCCTCCAATTTCATCATGGGGACGGGCAGGATAAACGGACGCCAGGTGGTGGTGGGCGCGGACGATTTCACCATTCGCGGAGGCGCGGCAGACGCTAAAATCGGCAACAAAGCCCAGTATTTGGAGAGAATGGCCCTTGAGTTGCGCCTTCCCATTGTCCGCCTTATCGATGGGACCGGAGGAGGCGGAAGCGTTAAGTTCCTGGAGAAAATGGACCGAACTTATGTCCCGGCCAATCCTGCCCTGGAGATCATGACCGAACTCCTTTCAACTGTCCCGGTAGTGGGTGCGGCCCTGGGATCGGTCGCGGGTCTGGGGGCGGCCCGGACGGTCTTATCGCACTTCTCGGTCATGCCCAAAAATACGGCCCAGCTTTTTGTGGCAGGCCCGCCGGTTGTGGAACCCGCCCTGGGGAGAAAGGTCGGAAAAGAGGAACTGGGCGGCTCCCATATTCAGACCACGGGATTCGGCGCCGTGGATAATGAAGCCGTATCGGAAGAAGATGCCTTTGAACAGATTCGGGCTTTTCTTTCCTATATGCCCGATTCGGTCTATGACATGCCTCCCGTTGGAGAGGCAACCGACCCGGCTGGCCGGCGCGAAGAAGAGCTTCTAAGTGTAATCCCGCGAAACAAGCGCCGCCCATACCCGGTGCGCCGGATTTTATGCCTGGTTCTGGACAGCGGTTCCTTTTTCGAGATAGGAGCCAAGCACGGCCAACCCGTTGTGACCGGTCTTGGCCGATTGTCCGGAAAACCAGTCGGTGTTCTGGCCTACGATCCGATGCACTACGGCGGCGCCATTACTGCCCAGGGCGCCGACAAGTTAGTCCGCTTCATCGATATGTGCGACACCTTCCATCTGCCGATTGCGAATTTCGTGGACATTCCCGGCTTCATGATCGGCGTTGAAGCCGAAAACCAGGCCACCATCCGTTTCGGCGCGCGCTACATGTGCGCCGTTTACCAGGCGGCCGTTCCCTGGTGTTCCATAATTCTCAGGCGTGTCTTCGGCGTGGCCGGCGCTGCCCACGGTAATCATTCGCATCTGAACCTGCGCTACGCCTGGCCGTCGGGCGAATGGGGGTCCCTGCCCATCGAAGGCGGCGTACAGGCGGCGTACAGGCGCCAGATCGAATCAGCCGAAGATCCGCAGGCCTTGAGGAAAGAAATAGAACAACGCTTATACAAAAAAACTTCTCCTTTCCTGACAGCCGAAATATTTGGCGTGGAGGAAATCATCGACCCCCGTGATACACGGCCGCTGCTCTGCGACTGGATCGAAACGGCCTATCGCCTGCTGCCGAGTCAGCTTGGTCCCAGAAAGAGGGGCATGCGTCCCTAAGATGCGGGTCTTGAACAGGGAAAGTTTGTTCTGGCTTTAACCAAGAAGATCCCACCGCAGAGACGCAGAGGGCGCTGAGGAAAGTAAAATATAGATGATTTTCTCTGCACGCTCTCGGCAAGCTCCGCGGGCAGTGCTTTCAATTTGCACGCATATGTCCAGAATGTGGGAATCATTTTTCGCCTTTTATTTTTCATTTGCCTGTTGCTTTTCTCTGCGACCTCTGCGCCTCTTAAGAACAAATGGAAACCCCTCCGGTTGGCTTTCCTTACTCGTTCCCTTGTCGAATGGTGCGTTTTTGGAAGCATGAAGGCAAGGCAGAGAACGCAGAGGAGATCGCCATCCGACGTTGATCAGAATCTATTCGAAGAACAATCTTACAGCCCGTCCGGAACAGAATACCACTGTCATCTTGGACATGCTGGAAAGGAAAATTCCCAAATGCAGGTAAAATCTATTGACCATATCAGCTATGCGGTAACCGATATCGACAAGACCATCGAAGCGTGGTCGAGGCTCTACGGCATTGGTCCATGGACGTACAGAGAAAACGGCGGCGCCGATGTCAAAGGCCGCCCATGGAAGATCCGCATGGCCTTCGCCAACGTGGGGCCTATTGAGATCGAGCTTGTGCAGTGCGTGGAGGGAAGAATCTTCCAGTCCAAATTTTTGGATAAGTGGGGAGAGGGCGTGCATCACCTGGGGTTCTTCGTCGAGGATGTGGATGCGGAGACAGACAGACTGACAGGAGAAGGGGCCAGGCTCCTGATCCATGATCCCGGAAAATTCGCATACCTGGACGGCGGAGGGCAGGGCGGCGCCATTTTTGAGCTGATGAGGAAAAGATGATGAATCCGGAGGACTGAGGACTGAGTATAAAGATTTGCCCATCGCAGGCGGGCAATCGATTTGCTAATACCGGGCGATCCTGCTTTATTTCTTGCCTCCGCTGCAATTTGACATTAATGTCATATTGACCAGGAGCGGTTCACACCAACAAATACGGAAGGATTTGAAGAGTTATGGCACAAGGTAAAGTCAAGTGGTTCAACGATCAAAAGGGTTTCGGATTTATCGAGGTTGAGGGCGAAAAGGATGTTTTTGTTCACCATAGCGGTATCGAGGGCGCCGGCTTCAAAAGCCTGCAGGAAGGCGACAGTGTCACTTTCGAAATCGAGCAGGGCGCCAAGGGGCCATCGGCGGTCAAGGTGAGGAAGATCTAACCGAAGGGCTCTCATAGGGAATCCCAAAGGGCTGGAGAGGCAATTTCCAGCCCTTCTTTTTTCGCCTGAACAAATTGCAAGGCACCTCACCAAGAGCTTGGAGCAGCATAGCCGCAACCAGAAGTACGGTCCCGGGGTGGCCCGGATGTCCCGGGCGCCGGACTATAAGCGTGGCAGCATCTCATGCGTATGGCGCGGACCCGAAGCGCAGTGAGGGTCCCGGTTCCCAAGGCTCCGGGGCGCAAAGCGCCAAGAGGTTTGTCCGTATCATGGAACTTTTCGTAGCAGCTTATTCATGTCCCTCTTAGATACCGGGAAGCATGTTTTTTGCCATAACATCACAGCTCTAAGCCACTCTGTGGCTCGCGGAGTGTGGATTCGCCATCATGGGCCGGGGATTCCGGAGGGTAAGATCACAAGATTGCGGACGCCGTTATTGGTACGAATTTGGAAGAACTGCATGGTTCAGTATCGATGTGGACATGGCTCGGATCTCCTCCGTAGTGTTCGATTGGCGTCAAACAACACGGATGGACCTTGCCATGTCCATTTTGTACTTTCAAAGACTATCGAAGGCCCGACCCTCGAGTAGCTCCTCGTTTCATTGTCCTCGAGGCCTCCCCATCGTCTTGTTCTATTGAGCGGCGGGGCTCAGATGCTCGGCCCTGAGCGCTTTTTTGTCCGCTTTGCCCGTGGGGTTGATGGGCAGTACATCCAGGAATCGTATGTCACGAGGCCGCTTGTAATCGGCCAGCTTGTCTTTGGTGAAGTCGCGCAGCTCTTCAGCCGTGACCTCGGCCCCCTCCTTGCGCACCACGAAGGCAAGAACGTCCTCCCCTAGCTCCGGATGCGGTTTGGCGAGCACAGCGCACTGTTTGACGGCAGGATGTTCATAAAGGACGTTTTCCACCTCGACCGAGTATATATTGAAGCCTCCTCGAACGATCATGTCCTTCATTCGATCCATGAAGTACAGATAGCCTTCCTCATCGTAGTAGCCCGTATCGCCGGTGTAGAGCCACCCGTTTTTGAGGGTTTCAGCCGTGGCCTTGGGGTTCTTGTAGTATTCCTTCATCACGTTCGGACCCCTCAGGAGGATTTCTCCTATCTCGCGAGTCTTAACATCTTGACCTTCAACGTCCACCACTCGCATTTCCTGTTCCGGCATCATGGGAAAACCGACAGAACCGAGTTTCCTGACGGCGTCCGCTGCGTCCAGGATAGTTCCACCGGTTCCGCCTTCCGTCAGGCCGTAGCTGTTGTACACTTTTATGTCCGGCCATGCGGCTTGGGCTTTACGGATAAGCTCACTGGGCATCGCAGCCGCGCCGGAAACCAACACTCTCAACGAGGACGTGTCGAATTCCTTGAACCGCGGGTGGTTCAGCATAAATGCGTACATCGCCGGAGCGCCTCCATAGAGGGTCGATTTCTCTCTTTGTATCAACTCCAGGCTCTTGACCACGTCAAAGGACTCCTCCAGGATTTGCACATTCCCGGTATAGAGCCAGATCATCATGTTAGTGCTGCATCCGCTGGAGGTGAAAAACGGGAAGCAGTTTTGAAAGCGAACTGCCCCGTATCGCGTCCGGTACATCATGAGGGAGCTGGACCACATGCGTCCACAGGCTACCTTGTTCGCCTGGGTTAAAACCACGCCCTTGGGCAGGCCCGTTGTTCCGCTGGTGTATATGATATCGGCCGTGTCATGCGGGCCAATCTCCACCGCGGGCGGCTTGCCCGGTGTTTCAAGCAATTCATTGAACGAGATGCACCAGTCGGGCAAGTCCTCGCCGGTCCTGTGCAGGCACAAATAGTTCCTGACCTGCATCCGGTCGCGAACTTGTTCCACCAGGGGCAGAGTGCTGGACATCGCAATAAAATGGTCCGCATCGGCGTTATCCACTATGTATTGGACTTCGCGAGAGGACAGCCGTATGTTTATCGGGACAAATACCGCCCCTATTTTGTGAATCCCAAGGTAGGAGTAGTAGCTCTCCATGTGGTTGGCCAACATACATGCGACTTTCTGACCTTTCTGCACACCGAGTTCTGTCAATCCGGCCGCTACCCGGTCCGAAGCCTCATCCACGTCCCTCCATGTGGGGTGTACGTACTCGCCGCTTCTGTAGGAAACCGCCGCTTTGGCTTCCCTGTCGCAAAAATCGGCAACGTTTCTTGCCAAACAATCTCTAACTGTCTCAGGCATCTGGCACACGTTTTTCTCCTGCTGTTACGAAAAGTTGGCGGTGGGACCGCCTGCCGGGGTTGCCAAGCCCACACGAGAAACTTTCCATGGTTTCAGGGTGTCCCAATGGGGCGTGAAAAGCTGCCTCAAAAAGTTTATCGCGGGCATGGCCCTGCAACTCAGCCCTACAAAAATGTCGCGTCTTTTCATGGTTTCCGGGTGTCCCAAGAGGGACGTGAGCAACTGTTAGAAATTAATCTTTTCGATCCCCTTCAGCCCCAGGATTTGCCTTGCCTCATCGGGTGTCGCCGGTTCTATGCCCAATTCCCTGGCGATCCGGATGATCTTGGCCACCTGCTCGCCGCTGTTCTTCGCCATCTGGCCCTTTTCGAGGAATAGATTGTCTTCCAGGCCGACGCGCACATTTCCGCCGATCAGCAAGGATTGGGTGCATATGGGGAACTGTGCCCTGCCCGCGACACAGACGGAGAACTCGAAATCCCCGATGAGCTTTTTGGCATAGTCCACCAGGAAAAGCAGGTTCTCGGAACTGGGTGTGATTCCACCAAGGACCCCCATGACAAACTGGAGGTAAATAGGCTTTTTGACATGGCCCGCCTGTATCATGTACGCCAGGTTGTTAATCATGCCGGCATCGTAGACCTCGAATTCGGGTTTCGTGCCGGCCTCGGCGAATTTTGCGCAATATTCCCGCATGGACTTGAAAGTATTGGAGAAGATGTAGTCCTCCGACGCGGCAAGCAGTTGTTTTTCCCAATCGAACTTCCATTCCTTGTACCTGGCGATGAGCGGGAAGAGCGCGAAATTGATGGAGCCTGCGTTGAATGACGCGAGTTCCGGCTTGTATTGGACGACCGGGGCGACCCTCTGGTCGACGGTCATTCCGTAGCCGCCTCCCGTCGTGATGCAGACCACCATGTTGCACCGGCTTTTGATGCTCGTGATGATTTCCTTGATGACGTTCAGGTCCGGGGACGGCATTCCCGTGTCGGGATTGCGGGCGTGGATATGGCACACTGCGGCTCCCGCCTCGTAAGCGCTCAACGCATCATCGGCAATCTGCTTGGGCGTGAAGGGGAGATAGTCGGACATCGTAGGAGTGTGAATGGCTCCGGTAATTGCGGCGGTAACGACAGCTTTTTCCTTCATTCTTGTTCTCCCTTATTTCTTTCTTATTTCTTTGGGTTCATAAAACTTGGATCGAGGAACTCGGGATTTGGATATGTGTAAAAACCTTTCCCGGTCTTGACCCCCAGTTCGCCTTTTTTAACCTTCTCCAGCAATGCGTCGGGCGGCATGTCCCCTGGGTCCTTGGACTCATCGTAATAGACCATCTCGATATTATAGACGGTATCCAGTCCAACACTATCCATCATGGCGAAAGGTCCGAACTTCATGCCCGTGAAGACGATCCATGCCCGGTCTACGTCCTGGAAATCGACGATGCCGTTTGCCCACATGGTGAGGGTTTGTTTCTTAACGGCCCGCCAGACACTGTTGAAGCAGAAGCCCAGGGCCTCCTTTTTCACCCGCAGGGGAATAATGCCCAGGGACCGGATCCATTCTTCCCCTTTCTGCAGGACCTCGGGAAGGGTTTTCGTTCCCGGCATGAGGTCCGTCATGATCATTCCATAGAGGGGCTGATAAAAGTGAGTGTTGATGCACCGCTCCGGCCTTGCGCCGCCGTCTTCCATCCTCGAAACGGGAAGGGAGGAGCTGTTGGTTGCAAAGATTGTTTTGGCCGGTGCGAGTTGTCCCATCTCTTTGAAGAGCTTTCTCTTCATTTCGACGTCTTCGGTTATCGCCTCAACTATGAAATCAACGTCTTCTATCGCGCGGGCAAGATCGGTCCCGAACCGAATTTTCTTTTTGCACTCATCCCACTTGTCCCACGGAATGAAAGGGGTCATCCCTTTTGCCTTCAAGTCTGCGCTCAGCTTGGCGATTGTGGCGTCAAACGACGCTGCCGCGGCGTCGTAGACGTTTACATCGTAGCCGGCGTACGCTGAAACCATAGCGATCTGGGTACCCAGAACGCCGGTGCCGATGACTGCCATGCGTTCAAACGGTTTGCTCATAAATTCTCCTTTTCAATCCTGCTTTTCAACATGAGTGGTCGAGGAATCCGAGGCTGAGTTCAGCATTGGTACTTTTTGAAATTTGCACTTCATATCCCAACCTCTCTCAGGAAACTGTACACCTCCTCGACATTCATCCCGGACCCACTGCCTGTCACGATGCTGACAACTATGTCGGAACGGCTCCTAATGCTCGTGACGATCTCCCGGATGAGATTCACATCCGGGGACGGCATTGTCGTTTTTGTGCGCGAATCTGACAGACAGCGGCGCCTGCCCCGCAGGTCCTCGCCGACTGCTCGGCAATCTGTCCGGGAGTTATGGCGAGATAGTCCGACATCTTTGGAAAGTGAATGCTCCTGGATGATTTTGCTCATAAATTCTCCCGATAATTAACCGTAAATCCATATTCCGACGGGGAGGGCGACGATCAGGCCGAGGGTGTCGGCAACGACGTGCCCAAAGAAAAGGTGTTTGTAAGCATTCTTGTGAGTGAGGCCGGCGACTGCAAGGGTGGTGATGACGACCCCGTTATGAGGCATGGCATCGAAACCGCCCGAGGCCATGGCGGCAATCCTGTGGATCAGGTCCGGACTCAGGCCCATGGCCAGATACTTGGGCACCAGGGTCTCCATGATAATTCCGAGACCCCCGGACGCGGACCCTGTTATGGCCGCCATAATGTTGGTGGCGATCGCCAGGGAGATGACTGGATTTCCGGGAATGGCCAGCAGCCATGATGATACCAATTTGAATCCGGTCGTGGCGGCAACAGACATACCATAGCCGACGTCGGCGCAGGTATTGACAATGGGAACCACCACGTTCAAGGCGCCCTTACTCAGGGTATCGACTATATTGGGATAATATTTCCAGAACAGGACGATGCATGTCAGCACTCCGCCCGCTAAAGCGATAACGGCGTCCCTTTTGATATACGGAATGTTGAAATTGAGCAGTATCAGAACGACAAGCGGAGGCACCAGGCTTAAAAAGACATTGGGCATAGGACCTGAAGCGGCTACTCCCGCTCCGAGAACGCCGGCTGGGGGATCCTCATAGGTTTCTCCCCTCTCTTTGGACTTTCTCAGAATGTAGCGAAAATAAAGGAGGTTAAAGATAATGACAACGACCGCCCCGGTGAGACCGACCAGCGGGGCCGAATAAGTGGTTGAGGCCATGTACTTTGTAGGTATGATGTTCTGGATCTGAGGAGTCCCCGGGAGCATGGTCATGGTGAGCGATGCCCCTCCGAATGCAAACGGCGCAAGCCAAAGATGCCACGGGAGATTCATTTCCTTGAAAAGAGGCCGCGAGATCGGGATAACTGCGAAAATGACCACGAACAGGCTCACACCGCCGTAGGTGAGACACAAGGAAACTAATGAAATTGCCAGCAACACCCGCATGGGGCTCTCTCTGCCGATCACTTTCAAAATACCGTCGGCGATGGATCGTGCCGCCTGACTGTCTTCCATGAATTTGCCGAACAACGATCCGGCCAGAAAGATGAGGTAAAATTTGCCGGCGTAATTGGTGAACCCTTTCATATAAGGTCCATACAACGTTTCCATAATGTTCATATTGGACAAAATGGATACGAGGAGCACGGCGAGGGGGGCGATGACGATAATATGCCAACCTCTCAATGCCAGAATTACGATGAACGCCAGCGAAAAGATGATTCCAATGACACTCCAGTCCATTTAAACTTCCCCTTCGTTAGAGATTAATAAAAAACGTTATCGACATGTAAAACAGGCGGCATTATGCCTGTCACCATCACAGCCTGTATTTGCTGCGTTATACACGGCTTGCTGGGGATAAGGGCACAGAGGCCTTTGCATCGCCAGTCCGTCTATCGGACTCGTTCCTGAAGCAAGAATGGAGTCAGGCGGTGTTTTATGTTCCACCCAATTTTCAAGAGGCGTCAAATAGTCGGCCGACACAGTACCGGCTCCGCCCCCGCAATGGCCCATCCCGGGAACCATAAAGAGACGGTAGAAATTGTCTACATCACCCATTCTTTTGACCGTCTTGTGGTAATAATCCAGTGTCCCATAAGGTGTCAGACAAGTATCCGCCCATCCCTGGTACTGGAGCAGCTTCGCTTTATGCGCCCCGAATGGTGCAAGGTTGGTATTTTCGGAATTCAAATGCCCGATCCTCTGGTCTACCACCAGATAGTCGATGTCAATGTCGAACATGCCGAGCTGCCAGTTAGGATCGGAAAAAACCCAGTACTGCAGCCACTCTTGAGCAAAACCGTATTGAGCATTGGGCCAACCGAAATAAGGGGTGAGCCCTGCATTGCCGACCCACTCCGGCCATCCCGCCGGGTTCGCTTCAGCGCCGCTCTTGGCGTAGCCGACCCATATGGAGACCATCCGTTGCGTGGCCGGGTCCCAGATTTGAGGTCCATTGTATATCCTTTGGACCACGGCCACCTGTTCCGCCGTGAGGCAGGCGGGCGGGGTCTTGCCTCCGGTGCACAACAGGGTGGACGGATCGAAGTTGCATGAAGGCGGGTAGCTGATGAAGCCGTCGTTTGCTGTATCGCATGCCGCTAGAACGCCGTTTTGAACCAATTGCATCGCACTGTTGGGCAGTGTGGGGGTTGAGGAAGACGTATAAGCGGGGGTGCCGTCCGTCGCGGTAGCGCTAAAATCCGGCCACTCGGCCTGCTGGATCCAGGCGAATTGTGTGATAGCGTTGACGTTGGCGGCAGGCGCCCCGGAGATAATCCCGTCAAAGTCATCGGGATACCTCTGGGAGGATTCCATGGCCTGCCTGCCGCCCGTGGAGCAGCCTGCAAAATAGGAATATTCGGGTTCGGAGCTGTAATATTCACTTATCATAGCCTTGGCCACCACGGCAGTCAGATGGACAGCCAGGTAATGGAAATCCTCTTGCGCAACCGGGTTATTGAGGGCCCAACTGGCGTCAAGCAGGTTGGCATCCTGGTGCCCGGTATCCGTTTCAGCCAGCACGTACCCCCTTTGTATTGCTGCCAGTTGCGACGTCGCGCTCGGATCGAACAGATAATAGTAATGCTGGTAAAAGCCTCCAAACCCGCCGTTGCCCGTCTCCAGCAGCTTGTGGTTCCAGGCTGTCTTGTCGGGCAAGGAGATCTCGATGCCGATTTTCTCGCCTTTCTGTGTGGAAATCCACCCGTGCACCAGGCAGTACTCGGGATTAGTTCCGGCGACGGCAGGCTCTAGCGCAGCGTCGATAAAAGTTGTGTTCAGCGATTTGCCGAAGCTGTTAAAGTAGTCCACGGTGCAGGAAGGCGCAGTGGTCTTGCAGCCCCACGGCGAGGGAAGGCAAAACAGGGAGACCGCTGCCAGTAGTGATATTATCACAGCATACTTTTTCATGTTCTGTCCCTCCGTCATTCTTAGTGAAATAATTGCAAGTTGGCTTAAAGCGGGCTTTTTACTTTTTCCGTTCCAGCTCAATCAATCCCTGATGCGCCGTAACGATATAGATATTCCCCTTGGCATCCACCGTCATGACCAGAGGGATTTCCAAAGTGGGATAGCTTCCAACCAAACGATATCTCACCGGGATATTTTCAGCCACCACGGAGAGGGCCGGGCTTTTGGGGTTGATTCGGAAAAGCCTTCCACTTGCGCCGTCCAGGGCCAGCAGGTTCCCCTCGCCGTCATTGGCCAGAGCTCCCACTTTACCGACGGCGCCGGAGAGGAAGACCTCCGTTTTGCCGGTGGCCGGATCAACCTTACTGATCCTGCCCGGCTTTGCTTCGGCCACATAGAGCTTGTTGTCAATGAGGGCCAGGCCCACGAGGCCTTCCAGGCCGGTCGCCAGGGCCTTCTTGGCCCCGTCGGCAAGGCTTACCTCGGTGATTTGCCCGGCGCCGTATTCGGCCACATAGAATTTTGGTTCCCTGGGATTCATCAAAACAGCAACGGGCAAATTAAGTTTGTCTGCGACGCGCTTGATTTCGCCTGTGGCCGGATTGCCGATGCCTACCGAGAAAGTAACCCAATCGGGCCAAAGGACCTGGTCCCCGGGTCCATCGGCCAGACCCTCGATCAGAGGCAATCCGGGAGCCGACCAGCAATTGATCTTGGTCGGAACGAATTGATTGTTTTCCAGCGAACGAACCCAGACGGCGTCGCCGACGAACAACTTCCCGTTTTTAAAGACGGCCCCGGTGATCGTGTTTGGACCGGTGGGGAAAAGGGTTTTGAATTTGCCGCTGCCGTCCGTTGAGACCTCATAGACGGTGGCGTTCCAATAGCTGGTGATGAACAGGCGGCCGTCCGCCGTGATAGCCAGGTTGTCCAGGCCGGGAGGCAACTGGGCGAGCTTTTCTTTTTTTTGCCCGTCCAGGCCCAGCCTGTAAACGTTCCCGCCTATCTCGGGGATGTAAGCCATGTTGTCTTTTCCTACCTTCAAAGCGATAGGGGCGGCAAATCCTTCAGCAATGATCTTAACGTCTCCGGTGTCCGGGTTTACTCTTACGATCTTGCCCGCACCCATATCCGGGATGATTAAATCATTGGTGGCCCGATCGAAGTCGAATCCTTCAGGCACCTTAATGACGTTTTCCTTGACCAGCAGCCTGGGTTTTTGGGCCCCGGTGGGGTCGAGTTCAAAGACGCGGTTTGCCCAAAAGCATTCGGACATAAAAAGCCGTCCGGTCCTTTTATTATACTGGATGCCGTTAGGGGCGGTTAAGCCCTCGAAGTCGGCCGGCTTGGCAATGACCGTTTTCAGGCCGTTTCTGTCGATACGGTAGACCTCACCTACGAACGCGGTGGTGCCGGTGACATAGAAATTTCCTGCATCGTCCGCTGTTAAATCGTCGGTAATGTAGGTCCCGCCATAGCCTGGAACAAATTGGGAGAGCTTGTTGGTTTTCAAATCGATCCGTGAAATCTCGCCGGTCATCACGTGGACCACGTAGAGGGCGCCGTCCGGGCCGATCACCGCCCCATTGCAACCTCCTGGGAGCTGGCTGTCTTTAACCAGCCGCACAACCTTGTAGCCGGCGTCGAGGGCTTTGGGTTCTGCAGCCGGGCTGCCTGGTGATAGCAGCAGGACCCATAAAACGATTAACGAACAAATCAACAATGATGAAAACTTTTTCGACTTCTTCATTTCGTTTCCTCCATATAAAGGAAGAATGCATCAGAGACCTCAGAACCCGTCACCCCGTAAAGAATCCCGCCTCAAAGAGCGAGGGCGCCATGCAGAGGCACAGGTCCGTCGGCAGGGATTCGAACCCGCTCCTCTAAAGCTGTATGGGGCGTGAATGCAGCCGTTCGCCATGTATGATCTCCCATGTTTGTGTTCAGGATGGAACCGCCTTGAGGATTTTTCGCACGCCCTCATGAGAGATGGTGTCTACCAGGTCAAGCTCCATTGCTCTATCGGCCAACAGGCGAAAGGTCCAACGCTTACGGCCTCCGGGCGGCTCCGAGCAGACCAGGTCCCTTACGTGCGCCGCGGTTATGCCGGTCAGCCTGGGAGGTCTGCCGGACCGCGGTTTTTCTTCGAGGCTGCTGATAGATCTCAGGTTGAAAAAGCGTTTACGTACATTGTGAACCGTGGCGGGGCAGATTTCGAGAGCCTTTGCGATCTCCCGGTCTTTTTTCCCATTATCGGCGAGCAACAGGATGCGGGCCCGTGTGACTTTCCGGCCTGTCTTTCGCCTGCTGCCGAGCACGCATTCTATTTCTCCGCGCTCCTCAACTGTGAGGCGGATGGGGTAATGCTGCAGGCTCGCCAACGCACCACCTCCTTTCAGTTACGGCTCTACCTGTTCCCTGCCCGTGAAGCTCGCCCCCCAAATACTTTCACTCAGCAAAGGGATGCTCGAAACTTTTGTTTTTTAATTTCGGGGTATCAGATATCAGGGAGGAAAATTCCGACCCCCTTCATCCTCGCTTGGGGATTCACTTTATCGATCTCTTTGGCGCATGCCTCCGAAAGACCAGGCGCCGGAACTCGCCCAAAGCCCTTCGCTTGCGCCCCTTACAATGGCGGTGTAAGCCTGAACTGATCAAGACAGCTCATATCGATCCCCCCAATGCGGTACCCGGCGAGTTGTGCAATATGCCTGCCACCAAAAATAGGGCTTCTGCAGGCACGTTTTGGAGGCGGTCGAATACAATTTGTGTTGGTTATTGAGATCTGCGGGATAGGCTATTTCATGGTTATACGTGTTTCTTTTCCATTGATCGAAGGATGAGGTGAAAAGAAAATCGTTTGAGAGGAGCGTTCAAAGATTCTGCAGCGAATCAATACAGTTGAAAAGTTTGATCGGATAGAATCTCGCATATCTATGAGAGACTCACATGCTCGATAAGTCGGGTCTTTGAATCCAGGATTAGCGGATTGATGATCTCAATTCGGCGCGCACTTGCATGCGACAACCGGGGAGGGCCGTTTGCGGAGAAGGCCGGGATGCACGGCGCGAATGGTTCTTAGAAGGGAAAAGGTCATTAAAGATCTGTCCGATCAAGTCCATAAAGGGATCGGATGTTGGATTGTATCGTTTTTTAACACTGTTTCATATCGATACAAGGTTGTATTTTTTTAATTTGCGGTAGAGAGTTGTGCGGGCGATTCCCATGGCTCCAGCGACTCGAGAAAGATTGTGGTTGTACTGTGCCATCAGAGTGTGGATGAGGTCGGTCTCGTATTGCTCTTTGCTTTTCAATACTTCCGGTTTCTCTTGACCGAACAGATCATTGGAAAGGTGCTCGGGAAGAATCTCTCCGGCGCTGTCGCAGATATTGATCGCTCTCTCTATGACGTTCTGCAGTTCCCGAATGTTGCCCGGCCAGCTATATTTGCATAAAAGAGCCATGACTTCCGGAGAAACCCCTTTTACGCTCTTGTTCAGTTTGACGCTGATTGCCTTGAGAAAGTGATTGACCAGCAACGGGATATCGCTTTTGCGATTACGAAGAGGGACCATAGAGATAGACAAAACATTCAACCTATAGAAAAGATCCTGGCGAAAATGGCCAAGACGCATAGCGGAAGAAAGGTCCTGGTTTGTTGCCGAGATAATACGGACATCGACAGGGATAGTCTCCGTCCCGCCGACCCGTGTAATCGTCTTTGACTCCAATACGCGCAGGAGTGTCGTTTGTAACTCCAAAGGCATCTCGCCGATTTCGTCCAAAAAGACTGTGCCGCCGTTGGCTAACTCAAATTTTCCTGGATTTCCTCCCCGCTTCGCCCCGGTATAAGCCCCTTCCACGTATCCAAATAACTCACTGGAAATCAGTTCGCGTGGAATGGCTGCACAGTTGAGAGCGACAAATGGTCCTTTTTTTCGGTTGCTCGCATTGTGAATCGATTGAGCAAAAATGTCTTTTCCCGATCCACTCTCTCCGAGCAAAAGGACGTTTGAGTTTCCCTCAGAGGCCTTTCGGGCGAGCTTGACCGTTTCTAAAAAGCCCGGATCCCTTCCGATCATATCGGAGAGATTTAATTTCGTCTCCTTGCCGCTCAAGTGCTGTACCAGCCGCCTGGCCCTCGCAATGTCCTTAAACAGCAGCAGAGTGCCGACGGTTTTCCCGTGAATTATAATCGGGCGGGTAGTGATCAGCCCTGTGATCTTTCCGTGATCGGTCACGATGTTCACTTCATAATCGGTGACCCGGTCTTTTCTACCGAGGACGTCGTGGAGGATAATGTTCTTTTCGCTGATAAACGAGAGCAGATTTTTACCCGGGACTTCCTCTCTTTTAAGTCCCAACAAAGAAGAAATGACTTCGTTGATATGTGTGACGTTTCCTTCGGAATCAAAGGCGATAAGGCCTTCGGAAATGGACTCGATGACGGTATTTTTATGACGGTCGGCCAGAAGCAGATGATTCATTGTTCTTTTCACTTTTAACTGGCTTTCAATAGCGCTTACCGCCATTATCACTATTCCAAGGGTATGGGAATGCACCTTTTCAAAGGGCCCGCTGATGTCGAGCACACCGAGGATCTTCCCTGAAGGATCGTGGATTGGCGCACTTGAGCATGTCCACTGGTGAAAGGTTCGGCAGTAGTGTTCACTCCGGGACACCTGAATCGGTTTGTCCAGATAGAGCGCGGTCCCAATGCCGTTGGTCCCGACCATGTCCTCAGCCCAGGATGTTCCTGCCATGAAATATGCAGTTCGCCCTTCCTGCTGGGTGACTTTGTCTCCCAGTATCTCTAATAGAATCCCGTTTTCATCTGAAAGAGCAACGATAAACCCGGCCCCGGTTACGAGACTGAAGAGGTTCTGCATAATTGGGCGGCTGGTTGCCAGCAGATTCTCACATTCTTTCCGGCGCTTGTCCAGCCCATCGGCTTCTAAAATGACCGAGGCGGAATTCAGTGTAGAACTGATATTGCGGTCCCTGCTCCGTTTCCACGATTCGAGGATTTCTTTGCGAACGCCGGCGACAGTTACAGATTCACCGTTGACAAACGCTCTCCAGATTGATTTTAATTGTGTCTGCGAAGCCATTTTTGTCGAACACCGGAAAAGGTTGATAGAATTTTATATTTGAGGCGAATATAACACATAGAGAATTTTTTCCAAAGTGTCATCACATGCTTATATGTGGTAGGAAAAATTTCGGGGCCAAGTCTTGGGCTATTTCCTTCTGGGAGATTGGAGTCTGTAATGCCGGCGACACAACAAGACTTAAGGACGATTCTCAAAGAGTTTGTTCAAGGCAGGAGCGTTGACAAAAATAAAGTACGTCAGATCATTTTGGATTCATGGACGCGTTCCAGTGAAAAAAATGTTGACTTTCGTCAGGAGAAAACTTCCGTCGTACTCGATGGAGCGGACCTCGAGTCTCACAAAGCCAGATATTCGAGATTGCTTACTGTATGCACGCCGATTATGGAAAAAATCTGTAGTTTTCTTAAAAGTGGCGGCTTCATTGTTAGCGTGTTCGATACCTCGGGAATATTACTTAAAGTGATCGGTGATCCGCAAGTTGTGGAATTCTCGGCAATGGTGAATTTCGTGGAGGGAGCCTGCTGGGCGGAGGATATCGCCGGTACTAATGCAGTTGGTACTTGCCTGGTTCGGGATGAGCCAATGCAGGTATTCGGAAGAGAACATTACCGCCGGACTCTGGCACACTGCACTTGCTCCGCTGCTCCAATTCACGGTACGGACGGTAAGATTATCGGCGGTTTGGATATCACAGGACCTCATGACAAAGCTCATTCTCACACCCTGGGAATGGTGGTGACAGCCGTGCGGGACATCGAAGCGCAGCTCAGACATATTGAGATCCTGCATTCTCTCGAACTCTCGGATAATTATAAGAACACTATTATTGATTCGATTTCAGAGGGACTGTTGGCTGTTGATGAGAAAGGTCTGGTCACCCATGTAAACGACACTGCTGTTTTGTCTGTAGGCGGAGATAAGGCAAAAATCGTAGGCAGGTATTTGTGGCAGTTGATCCCGGCAAAAAAAAATAAAACGCTTTTTAACCTGCTAAAAAAGGGAGAGTCTGTTACCGATTATGAGCTGAACTTATTTACTGACAGGACGAAGATCGGCTGTCTGTATACTTCGAGACCAATCAAGATTGCAAAGAAATCTGTCGGCACTGTCATGCTGTTCAGCGAGGTGGAAAGAGCCAGAAGACTGGTTCTGAGAATGAGCGGCGGAGAAGCAAGATTGCGTTTTTCCGACATAATTGGTCAGGACCCGAGGTTTTTGGAGACCATAGAGGTCGCAAAAAAATCTGCGGGGAGCCAGTCCAACATGCTGATACTGGGTGAAAGCGGTTCAGGGAAAGATATTCTTGCTCAGGCGATCCACAACGCCAGTAGCCAATGCAGTGGTCCCTTTGTCGCGGTGAACTGCTCTTCAATTCCTCGGGAATTGATCGCGAGTGAAATGTTCGGGTACGCTGGTGGAGCTTTTACTGACGCCAGCCGTGGCGGCAGACCCGGAAAATTCGAGTTGGCCGATGGTGGGACCCTCTTTTTGGATGAAATCGGCGAAATGCCCCTGGAACTCCAAACGTTACTCCTTCGTTCACTCGAGACGAGAACCATAACCAGGCTGGGTGATAATACTTCAATTCCGATAAATGTCCGAATTATAGCGGCAACGAATAAAGATCTGTATGCGGAAGTCTTTAAGAAGAATTTTCGTCGCAATCTATTCTACCGCCTTAACGTTATAACTATTCATATGCCTCCTCTCCGGGAAAGAAAAAGCGATATAGTGCCTCTGGCGAATCATTTTCTTGCACGACTTTCTAAGATAATGCGCAAAAATCACGTGAAAAGAATCGACCCCAAGGTTATGTGCATACTCAGCGATTATCATTGGCCAGGCAACATTAGAGAATTACAGAATGTAATCGAGAGGGCTTTGAATGTTTGTACAGAACCGGTGATATGTCTCGATTGTCTTCCTCCGGAGTTACGGAATAACAACACTTCAAATTTAGGTAAGCCTGTTGATTATTATGAAAGAGTACTGATCCAAACATTAATGGAGAAAAATAATAAAAATATTTCAAAAGTTGCCAGGGAAATTGGATTATCGCGAGCCACTCTCTATCGAAAGATCGTTAAGTACAAAGCACTGGACCCCGGCTTAAAGCCCGCCGGGGTGACGCGCGTGTCGTCCTTTCCCAGCGGATAGTATGAAGCGCGCCCACGGCTTCGAGTGGTGCATACTACAATCCGTCGTTTGCATGTTTTCTTAACAAGATTTTCATGTTCCTTCGAGACACACGGAAACCATGCAAAGTACGGCCCCCGGGTGGCCCGGACCCTCACTGCGTTACGGGTCTGCGCTATACGCATTATGTGCTGTGGTGCGTCTAGTCCGGCGCCCGATCGTTTGTGAGGGCGCACTTGTATCCGGGGCACAAAGCGCCAAGAGGCTCGTGTGTACTGTGAAACTTTTGGAAACAGACCTTATCTGCGCATTGCTCTTTTCTCTGCGTCTTTGCGGTGGATCTTTATGGTTGCGGCTATGCTGCTCCATGGTTTTCGAGCCTTTCGGCTTTGCCGGAGGTTTTTGCTTCATGATTCATGAATCATGATTGACACGGTGTCGTTTCTATCCTAAAGTGTGGCGAACTTCTTCGGAGGTTATGACCATGCCCGGCATTCAACGGGAAAAGCTCAGCAACCAGGTCTATACAGTATTGAAGCAAATGATCGCCGATTATCGCTTTCAACCCGGCGCCCGCCTCGTTATTGAACACATTGCCAAGGAACTCGACGTTAGCCGCACCCCTGTCTGGGAAGCTGTAGGCAGGCTGGAGCAGGAAGGACTGGTCGAGAATATCCCCAACCGAGGGGTCTTCATGGTGGCGCTCTCTGCCCAGGAGACCCTGAATCTCTACGCGGTCAGGCAGGTCCTGGAAAGCATGGCCGCACGTCTGGCGGCAACGAGAATAGATGAGGAGTCCCTCCGGAAGATGGCCGATTGCGTCGAACTGCAAAAAGAGGCGGTCCGGAAAAATGACGTTCTCACTTACTCCAAACTCGATTTTCAATTCCACGCCACTGTTTACGAGTCATGCGGGAACTCCTTCCTGAAAGAGGTCCTCGAAACAATCAAGAACAAGATGCGTCCATTGAGCATCCACATGGACCTGGATTTTTCCGCCCTTCTTAAACATCACTATGAACTCATCGGAGCACTTCGGAAGCGCGACTCCCAAAAAGCTGAGGACGCACTTCGAATGCATAATGAATACATGATGGCCGAGATCCGGGAGGACCTGGAAAATGGCCGCTGGAACCAGTTGAGTAAGCAAGCTTAGGGCTTAAATCCGGCTGCCGGGTTGTTCCCCCCCCCACTGCATTTCAAGAAGGAGAAAAAAATGATGAAACTGCCAGCCGAAAAAACCGCCATCGTTCTAATCGAACCCCAAAACGACTTTCTCACCCCGGGTGGGACAATGTATCAGTACATTGCAGAACAACTTGCTAAAAGGGATGTGGTCAACAATTTAAAGAATCTCCTCGATGGGGCTCGCGGCAAAGTGAAAATCATCTACGTGCCTTTCCAGGCGTTCAAGCCCGGTTTCCCTGAGCTGAAGCGCGGCGGCCCAGGAACAGAGGGGCTGCGAGGGATAGAAATGGACATGAAGGCCGACTGGGGTACCGGGGCATGGCTTGATGGAACACCGGGACCCGAGATCATCTCTCCCCTGACCCCCAAGACCGGCGACATCATTATCCGAGGCAAACTAACCCTGGATGCCTTTCACTCGACGGCAATCAATTACATCCTGCGCGCAAATGAGATCGAATACGTTGCCTTTACCGGCTTCCACACCAACTGGTGCGTGGAATCGTCGGCCCGATCCGCCTACGACCACGGCTTTCGTGTGATCGTAATTAAGGACTGCACCGCCACGGACACCGAACGGGAGCAATCGTACGCCGAGGAAGTCATCTTCCCGCGCATCGGCAGGGTCATGACGAGCAAGGAGTTTCTGGAAGCCATTTAGCCGGTTCCAGGGTGTACCCAAGGGACGTGAAAAGTTCCCACGTGCAAACGCGGAGTGCGCGGAGGAAAAGCATCCGAAACGTACCCGCGCAAGGCCCGCTCCTTCTTAAAATGTCGCGTACTTTTCATGGCTTATGGGTGCCCATTGGGGACGTGAAAAGCTGTTAAGAGATAAAAACCAAAACAGGAGGGAAATGTTATGACCATGCGCGCATCGGGAAATATCGTACTGGCTTTAGTTGCCTCCATGTGCCTGCTCCTTCATGCTGGTTTGGCACCGGCAGCGGAAGCCCCTAAAGAGATCAAAGTGGGGTTGATATTTGGCCTTACGGGAGCAGCCTCACCGATTGGTCCCGTCCAGCTCGACGGCGCCAAGCTGGCTATTGACGAGACCAACGCCGCAGGCGGACTCGACTGGGGTGGAAAGAAGGTCCCCGTAAAGTATGTGACAAGGGATGACGAGACCAAGCCGGATGTGGCCATTCGCCGCTTTCGGGAACTGGTGGACGAAGAGAAGGTCAGCGTTGTGGTGGGACAGACCTTTGCGCCAATCAGCGCTGCGCTGAACAAGGAAGTCGGGAAGGACCCCATCGGGTACTTCCCGGTAAACGTGGTGGCCCTCAAAATGTTCGAGAAGGGAGAACTCGCCCCAACGACCTTTGCCGTACACGGGTGCGCTTATTCCGCCGGATATGCCAGCGCGTCATACATCGTCAATAAGTTGGGACTGAAAAAGGTTGTCTTCTTCGGGCCGGCTTACGCCTTTGGACAGGACCAATGGCGCGGGGCAAAGGATGCATTCGATAAGTACGGCATCAAGGTTGAATACCTGGAGTCACCTGTCGGTACGAGTGACTTCACGTCATACCTGACAAAGATCAAGGAAATGAACCCGGAAATCGTCATGCTCGCCCATTGGGGGACCGACGCGATAAATGTACTAAAGCAGTCGTACGAAACGGGTTTGAAGAAGAATACCAAGATATGGTTCGACTGGATGACCGACGTATTCGGAAGCGGTGTGCCGCCGGAAGCCCTCGAGGGCGTTTATTCGCTCATGAGCTGGTACTATGATCTTACGGGTTTCAAGGACCCGGAAATGGTCCAGCAGGCCAAGGCTTTTTCTGATAAGTTCACCAAAGCTTTCGGCTACCCTCCCGATCCTTACTCGGCTATGGCATATATCGGCACAAAGGAGGCATTGCGCGGACTTTCCATTGCCCGGAGCAGCGATGGCGAAGCCGTGGCCAAGGCCATCATGAGCAATCCCACTTTCGACTCGATGAAGGGCAAGGCAACCTGGCGTGTAGATCATCAGCCCATCTTCAAGTACAACGCCTTCGTTGTCATCGGCAAAGGTGCTTCCGAACGGAAGGACCCAAAATGGGACCTTGTGAAGGTCATCGATGCCTACACGGGTGAAGATTACCTGCCACCCTTGAAGACACTTGGCTACTAATACGCTGCGACATCTCTTTACTTGCTCCGTTGTCGATCGTCGCTGCAACTATGTCTGGCGGTCCCACCGCCCGGCGGCGAAGTCGGCTGCCCGTGCCACGGGCCGGTCCCACCGCCTTACAAAGGAACCTGTATGCCGGAAGAAGTCATTCTCGAAAGCACCGGGATCACCAAGCGCTTTGGAGACTTCATCGCAGTCGATCGAGTCGACTACAGGCTGCAAAAAGGAGAGTCCGCCGGCATCATAGGGCCAAACGGCGCCGGTAAATCCACTTTTTTCAACCTGCTGACAGGCCTTTTCCCTCCCACGGAGGGGACGATATCTTACATGGGTTCGAACATCACGGCCAAAGGCTCCCATCAGCGGGTCGCTCTCGGACTCGTCCGCACCTTTCAACTTGTCTCGGTCTTTGACTCACTTCCCGTCCTTGACAATATCGTGATGTCGGTGCTGCAATCTAATCCCGAATATAAAAGAAAGCTGCGGTTTCTCCTGGGGGACCGCCATCCTGCAGATATCTTGGGGCCTTGCGCACAATCGCTCGAAAGGGTGGGCATCGCGGACAAGACTAAATTTCTTACTTCCGAGCTTTCCTACGGCGACAAGCGCAAGCTCGAAATCGCCATGGCGCTCTCTCTCAACCCTGCCGTTCTTCTGCTGGACGAGCCCTTTGCGGGGCTTAGCGAGGTGGAGATCACAGAGATGGTCGAGCTGATAGAAAGCATTAAGGGCGGTCTCACGCTGGTCATTATCGAGCACAAGATATCCCGTATCCTGGGACTGATCAGACGCCTCAGCGTCATGCACGAGGGCCGGCTCATTGCCGATGGCGCCCCCGAGACCGTGCTTTGCGACGAGACCGTAAGACGGGTTTACTGGGGTGAAACCACCTGCCTCGCGCAATCGGTACCGGAGGGATTGTAGAGTGCTTCTTTCAGTAGATAAAATCAACGTCTTCTACGGACGAGCCAAGGCGGTCTCGGATGTATCCATTGGGGCCGGGCGGGGAGAGATCGTGTTCATCGTCGGTCGAAACGGAGCCGGTAAAACGACTACGCTTAAGACAATTGCCGGATTTCTTCACCCGTCGAGCGGGTCGGTTAACTTCGATGGACGGGAAATCTCCAGTAAGGCTGCCGAGGACGTGGCCCGGCTTGGAATCCGTTACGTTTTTCAAGATAAGAGGGTTTTTACAAAGCTGACGGTGCGGGAGAATATCGAACTCGCCGCCTACGCGGCGGGAGAGAAGCTTTCCGATGCCATCGACCGCGTCGTCGGGCTATACCCAAAGATCTCCAACTTCCTTTCCAGCAAAGCCGGAGGACTTTCCGGCGGACAGCGCCAACTGCTCCTCATCGGTCGAGCGATGATCGGCTCGCCCCGGCTGCTGCTAATAGACGAACCGACGGAAGGTCTGGCGGCGGGTACGATCGATGAGGTGGTCAAAGCCCTCGAACTCGTAAAAAGCGATGCAACGATGGTCCTCGTGGAGCAGAACCTCGCAGTGGTATCGATGCTTGCAGACAGAATTTATTGTATGAAGGAGGGGCGCATACCCGTTGAATTAACGGATACGTCCGATATTCAAAATCGAGCACTTCTGGAAACATACCTGTAAAGGGAACAGCCATGGATGTTTGGAATCGGGAAAGAAATCCATGAGAGAATCTGCCGTCAGAACCCTGAAAAGATTTGATCTGCTGATAATAACCGCGCTCTTCCTGCTGCTCACGCCCATCCTCAGCGTGCAGCGCACTACCGATTTTATCATCTTCTGCGTATTCGTTCTGTCTTACGACCTGCTGTACGGCTACCTCGGAAGGCTCTCCTTCGGTCATATGCTTTACCTGGGAGTTGGGGCCTACGCTGCCGCCCTTTCGGGCGAGCACATTTCGGGAAACCCCTTTGTTGCGATCCTCGTGGCCATTGCGGCGGGCGCCGCAATCGGTCTTCTCCTTGGCCCCATCATAGTGCGTACCACGGGAGCGTGCTTTGCCCTCATTAATCTTGCCTTCAATCAGGTGGGGCACTTCCTGGCCCTGGTTGCATTTGCCCGCTGGACGGGCGGAGAAGACGGGATGTCGGTTTACTTCAAAAAAGTTTGGGGACTGAGTTTCACCAACAGGACCACGGTCTTCTGTCTTGCTCTGTCATGCCTCATCTTGACAGTCCTATTCATGAGAAGGCTCACGAGTTCTCCTTTCGGAATCCTGCTTCGCGGCATCAAGGAAAATGAGACGCGAGTAAAATTCCTCGGCTACAACACCTTTGCCATTAAGATTATCGCTTTCTGCATATCGACCAGCATCGCGGCATTCGCGGGCGCTCTCTTTAGCATAAACTACGCCTACGTCACTCCAAGCTTTATCGATACCACGAGAAACGTCGAGGTTATTTTCGCAAGCCTCATCGGAGGGGCCGGAAGCGTATACGGGGCGCTGTCAGGCGGGGTGATCTACATGTTTATAAGCAACTACCTGCCGAAATACGTGCAGCGCTGGGAGATGTTTTTGGGGTTCGCCCTCCTCCTTCTTGTGTTCAAATTCAGGGCCGGCGTATGGGGTTCCCTGGTTGCACTGGTAAACCGCCAATCGAATGAAGCTGTAATTGAGCCAAAGCGACAATCGGAGATAATTCGATGATAAATACACTTGCCTATGGCCTGACTGTGGGTGGTATCCTCTACATTATCTCCATAGGGCTTTCGCTTACCTTCGGGACCATGCGGATCGTCAACTTCGCCCATGCCCTGGTCTACACCCTGGGAGCATACGTGCTGGTCAGCGCCATGCAAAAGCTCTCACTTGGGTTCATAGTCTCTGCCGTCCTGGCAGTAGCGGCAGTAGTTCCCGTCTCATACGTGACCGAGCGTTTTGTCATACGAAGACTCTATGGACAATCGATCGATTATGCCATTATCGCCACGTATGCCATACTCCTCATCGGGGTTGACGGTATCAAGTGGATATGGGGTGCGACGCCGATTCCCCTGTCAGACCCCGTAGGGGTATCTTTTTCAATCTTGGGAGTGGACCTGCCGGCCTACAGGCTCATCATTATCCTGCTTTCGCTTCTCATTTTCGCGGGCCTCGAGATTTTTTTCCGCCGCACAGTCGTCGGGAAGATCATCGTGGCAGGGCTCGAGGACAGGGAAGCAGTAAAAAGCATCGGTATCAGTGTAGACAGGTACTTCGCTCTGGCATTCATAATGGGAAGCTGCCTCGCCGCGCTGGGCGGGGTCCTGTATGCCCCCATAACTACCGTTCACCCGTATATGGGCTTCCAGGTGCTCCTGATATCCTTTGCGGTAGTTCTGATCGGAGGCCTCGGAAGTACAAAGGGAACATTCCTGGCTTCTTTTGCAATGGGCATGGTCATGTCCGTAACGGCGCGGTTCTGGGGGCCGGCAGCAGAAGCAATGGTTTTCCTCGTAATGGCTCTTGCCCTGATTATAAATCCAATTGAAGTCTAGGGCGCCCGTGGCACGGGCAGCCGACTTCGCCGCTGGGCGGTGGGACTGCCAGCCATAGTTGCAGCGACGATCGACAACGAAACAAGTGAGTGGTGTTCGCGTGAGGAGTTTCCAGTCGATCTTTAGAGTGGTTTCCAGTTTATCCTGAGTCGGCCGCCCGTGCCACTGGCCACGGAAGATCAAGCGTTTCTTTCACCCGATCCCGGGGGACACATCGAACTGAATTCCACCCAGCAGTAGCCTTCGCAAGTCCTATGATGGCCGCTTTATCTTAGACATTAATGTTTTTGCATTAAAGCGCACCAGGAGAAAAGACTAAAGAAAAAGGATGCGACTGCCGATAGTTCAATAACAACGCAGAGCTTCTTAAATCGAAATCAAAAAGGGAGAATGTTATGTTTAGAGCGAAGAGAAGCAAAGGTTTTTCATCGGCAGGTTTGATAATAGTTATTGCAATAGTCGGTATCCTGGCTGCAGTCGCGGTACCTTACACGCAAACATCTCTATTGTCGTCGATTGACAGTTCGCCTTATTGCGTCACGACGGATCACGGGAACTTCAAATCCGACTCTTCAAATGGAAATACGACCTCGTGTTTTTCATCCCTGATGATGGTCGGCAGTGGTGTCTTTGTTCTCTGGTAGGCGGTGGGACCGCCGGTGATCGTTGCCGCTGCCGCAGGCAGCGGCAACGATCAGTGCCAAACGGCAAGGATCTCCCCCATGATCAAAAGCGCTGTAAGCTGGAACCCGCAGTTGATGAGAAAAAGCCAGAAGGGTTTCCTCTCGTATATGACGGAGGACAGCATTGTGACGGCGACAAATCCGAGCCAGATGAGAAAAGCGGCAGCGGCTCCCTCGGCTGCGGATCGCGCCTGAACCCTCTGTAGGACATAATCCAGCACAACGGCCATGACAATGCTCCCCGCAACGGCAAAGGCCGTTCCTTTGGCCATGCCCGATTTCATCGTTTCGCGGGTGTTCTCCGTGAGCTTCATCCAGGGATTCAAGAACAGCAGAGGTGACCACCATAACGAGACCAATACCACTCTCGCTAACGCCGCTACGACCACGGCAGGGAAATTTATCTGAAACCCTTCCATTTTGACTCCTTCTAATCCTGGTGGAAATTCTTTCTCACGAAGCCGTCCGGCATGTGCCTGCACTCACTGTTTCAAGTTCTAAGGCCGGACGTCTGTCGAACCAGGGAGATGTCTTTTCCAACTGAGCAGCGAGTCTGAACAGCGAGCCCTCGCCGCCGAAGGGTCCGATGAACTGCACACCGCAGGGGAGGCCCTCCGCCGTCCAATGGAGAGGTACCGACATGGCAGGCAGTCCCGTGAGGTTTGCGATTTGTGTGAAAGGAGTCTTGGTCAGGCTCTCCGTAGCCAGTTTGTCGATCATGCCGGTTGCCGTGAGGAGCGAACCGAGGCCGAGAGCGTTGATGATCTTCATTGCCGCCAGTTCTGAAGCTTTCGGCGCCAGTTCACCGATCCTGGGAGGAGGGAAGGCGGTTGTGGGGGTGAGGAAAAGGTCATGGTTCTTCAGAAAGGATGCCATGGCCAGACTGAAAAGATGCCACTGCCTCTTCGCAAGCACATAGTCGCAAGCACTCATCGTTCGGCCCAGGAGGCCCAGGGTGCTGGTGGTAACCTCCACGAGCCGGGTCTTGTCGGCCCCTTGTACTGCGGCTATTTCTTTTAAGTCAGCCGCGACCTCGCCGAAATAGAGCATTATATAGCACTTGGCCAGGGCCTTGCCATCGTAAACAGGTTCCGCCTCCTCTACGCTGTGGCCCAAACTCTCCAGGATCGCCGCAGTCTTCCTGACCGCTGTGACGTTTTCCGGATGCACCTCTGTCCCGATAGGGGATCGGGTCGTGAAGGCGATCCGCAAAGTGCCGGGGTCCCTGCCGATCTCATCGAGGTATGGTCTCTCCGGCGGGGCGGTCACATAGGGGGAGCCAGGTTCCGGTCCCTGGATCGCATCGAGCAGGGCGGCGCTGTCCCGGACCGAGATAGTCAGGGCATGGTTCACAGCCGCGCCTTCCCACACTTCACCGAAAGTGGGTCCCACCGGCGTTCGGCCCCTCGTGGGCTTGAGGCCGAAGATGCCGCAGCAGGAGGCAGGGATCCGGATGGACCCGCCGCCGTCGTTGGCCGAGGCAAACGGCACGATGCGGCTCGCAACCGCAGATGCCGATCCTCCACTGGAGCCGCCCGGCGTGTGATCAAGGTTCCAGGGGTTACGCGCCGGACCGAATGCTTCAGGTTCGGTCACCGCCATCAGGCCGAACTCGGGGAGGTTGGTCTTGCCCAGGACAACCAGACCGGCCCGTTTGAACCTCGAGACGACCTCCGAATCCACGGTGGGCACGAAATCCCTGAGCGCCTTGCTGCCACTGCTGGAAGGGACCCCCGCCCAGTCATTGAGAAGGTCTTTGAGAAGGAAGGGCACGCCTGCAAAGGCCCCGCCTGGAATCAGTCCTGCCGCCGCTGCGCGTCCCTGTTCAAGCATAGGCGTTATGATAGCGTTCAGCCGGGGATTGAGCCGCTCGATCCGGCTGATTGCCTCCTCGCAGAGCTCAGCAGCGCTGACCTCCCCATCGCGGACAAGCCCCGCGAGACCGATGCCGTCGTATTGGTCGTATTCCTTGAAGCCGGCCATATCTTCCTCCTTTCATAGTGGGCTGATAATTCAGCCGGAACCACGCCCTTTGCCATGAATCAAAGCAGACCGTCTCTCATCCTATTTCACGATACACTCAGTTTATTTTCCGCGCCTTAATTTTATTGCCGATCGCGCAATCTTCATACGAGTCAAGAATGCCTTTGACGGACCTTCGGGTGCTCTCTATAGCCCACCGCGTCGAGTGCTCTTGCGGAGCCAAGTACCAGCGAGTGGAAATGCCGTGATAGATGGCGGAGATGGCACGGGACGCACATTCCGCGTCCACATTCCGGAATCGGCCCCGGGACTGGCCATGCAGGATGGCTTTCCTCACAAGATCGACCCAGCTTTCGACCCAGTCCTCGAAGATCTTCCGATATTCCCGATCGTGAACGGCAATGGAGATGAAGTCGAAGAGGATGGGATAAGCGGTATTAGTGTCGGGATCATCGGTGGAATAGAGCCACTCGAAAGACAGCACCTGATCCAGGGGATCGTCGAATCCGCACATGGTCTCGCCAGCCCGGAGGAAGATGCGCTGGAAGAACTCCTGAAAAGCCGCCTTGAAGAGGTCGTCTTTTGACTTGTAGTAGTGGGCCAGACCCCCCTTGGAAATGCCTGCAGCCTTGCAGACATCATCCATGGTGAGATTTGCGCAACCTCTTTCTGAAATCGTTCGCAAGGCGGCATCGATGATCTGGGCCTTCCTGATTGCTTCGAGATCCGCGTTCGGCGCCATTATCGTTCATCCTTAAGGGTGTATGAGTTACTGAAAAACCATGTCAAAGCAGTAATGAAAATGAAACCACACTGACTCTACCGGGGCTCACTGCCCAAGGGCCTCGTCGCTGAATTTCATCAGCCGCACACTGGCTGTGAACAGGGGGTTGAGACATGCGAAGCGGCTGCCGGGATTCTGCTTAGCCTCACGCCTGACACAGCGGATAGTGTCTTCCACGAATCCATCGCGCGGATAGCGCTTGAGAAGTTCCCTCACGTTTTCCGGGTGGGCTTTCCACTCCTGGGCGATGACTTCCACCAGCCCGCCGACACTCATGAAGTGCGCCTCGGGCCCGAACTCATCGAGCGGGACAAAAGGGTTAAGGTTGGTAGTGATAGCCACGGCGACGGCATCCTGGCGGGCATCGTCCCAGCCTGCATCCTTCGCGATGCGCCTGGCTTCCCTGGCGCCGCCCACCGAGAAGCAGTGTTCGTTTGCCGGAGGCGAGGTTTGGAAGAGGCCCACGTCGTGAAGCACGGCTGCGACGTACAGCGCTTCTTTGTCGATTGACTGCTTCGTTCCGCTCAATTCATACATAATCCCCGAGAAGTAATAGGTGCGCAGGCTGTGGTTGATCATCGGCACACTCGACACCTCGTGAAGGCAGTTCGTAGCATCGAGGGCCGCGCGCGTATCCGGAGGCGCCCATGCGGCAAGGTCGATTTTTTCCGGTAGCTTTCCGGCGGACAGCAGCCCCCATCGACTGAGAAGCCACCGAACCCGCGGCCCCAGGTCGGCTATGATGACCACGCAAGCTCCGCCGAGCACGTCCAGCCTCTGGGCAAAAGAGAGGGGCGGTCCACCCGCCCGTTCCCACTCGAGAGTTCCGACAGGGAGTGGCGTATGGGAATATGCCGGCGTGGCGCGCGCACTGCGGCAAGAGCGTCCGGGTTTTGCTGACTGTGTGTCCATTTAGAGCCTCCATTATTAACTCTAATTTGTTGCATGATTGCAGGCGGCTCGTAGAAGTCATGAACATGGTGATTAACCGATCTGTGTCCGGCGAAACGGCCGAAACCGACCGACCGGTCTATAATCCGACTGGTCGGATTAATCATTAATAAACCTTCTGCAAAATGTGTCAAGTAACAATAATCAAAGCGTTCGGAAAAGGGATGTGTAGGGAGGGGAGGGCAGATTAGCAATTACGAATTAGCAATTACGAATTAGGAATTACGAATTAGGAATAACTCTCGCACGCGCGCGGGGAGTGGGGAAGGAGCTGGCTTCCAGCGGCGAGCCAATTTGCCGGTTGGAGGACCTGCTGCCTCGAACGCGTGAACAGGTTCACGGAACCGAATACGACCGCCAAACGACAGCTTGTCTCCCAAAGTTCTGCATGGATGCTTAAATCAGCATTGGGAAATCCGCTCAACTTGGAATACGCGAAGGTCTGAACTGAGTCTTGAATATCTTCCTAACGGCAATCAGGCCAATAAGGGAGCCGACGAGGAGGATAGACGCAGGTTCCGGCGTTTCGCTGACTGTCACCTCCCAGGTACCGGCATACCATCCGTATACTTCAGGGTTGGTATTCAATACCCCGCTTACATCCATTCCCGGTGATAACGTAGGAAGCCCGACGGCCCACATGCTGGTTCCCGGATAATTGCCCAAATAACTGCCGGGGACCGCGATCCATCCGTTATTGTAATACATAGGAGGAAGCAGTGTTCCTCGTGGTGGCAGGACCGAGCCCCCAAAGTTGGATAATACCAGTTGGTTTGTCGCTGTCGGGTATGTTGTTGTGTTTATAAGGAATTGAAAGTTCCAAGCTTGTGATGTCGGCAGGGTGGGTGAGGTTATCGTGTAGATTGTGGAAAGATTATATGGGGGTAAATCCGGCAAACGCACCACGTCAACATTTACAGACCCCGACCAGGTCGTGCCCTCAGGGACGGTAGTTGGGGGGACAAAGTTCAACGCCACATCGACGTCCAAGTAACTGTCGGCTTTGGCCTGTGACAAGCATAGGCTTAGAAGTGTGAGGAAGAGGACAAGAGAGATAAATAGAAGTTTTTTGATTCTCATTTCGACCTCCTGATGATTTCTGCAATTACAATATCCACCCGGAGCCAATCACAAACATGAAGCCTCGGCTCAATCCCCTGGTTAACAGCAAAATATGCGCCATAATGTCCAATGCTGGGCTGGTGCTGATTCCCAGCTCAAAAACCGGCTTGAAATCACTTGCATATGTAAAGTTTACCGACAGATATGGTCTCGGAAGAGAGACAGCTTCTCTAAACCATTAATAGTTTCCGCTGGTTGCGCACTGTTATGAAAATTGTAAAGAAAACCGACAGTAGCTGAGTTTGTGTGATAAAAAATCTCAAACTTTCTTTGCAGGGACAATGAAACATCATGCCCGATAAATAATATCCTGACCGGCATGTGTCAAGTCCGTCCACGGGGGTCCCAAAATGGCCCGTAGGGGTTTAACTCAAATCCATTGCGACAAAAATTGCTTGCGAGAATGAAAAAATCGCCTACTGAAAGGCCGATCCAGGCCGGAACGAAGGCAGAATGATCCGGAATGCGGGGGTACATTTTTAGGAAGGACAAAAGGTGACGATTGCAGACTTACATAGGAGCCTCGCACGCGCACGAGCGCTTGGCGGACCCTGTAAAACCACGAAAACGTTCTTCTCATCGTCCTGCCCGTCGGCACTAAGGCACCTCTGGGCCTTTAGTCAGGGAATGTCTCGTGACTTAATTACTTTTGCATAAGATTTTCATAAGCGTATCAGCGTTGGTTCCAGGAGCTATATAATCAAATTCACTTTTTTCCCGAGAAATGCCTTTGAGTTCACCACGATTATCATACATATCAGCTGAGACAGACATTATCATTTTCTCTTGACAATCAATTTCCCATAATATATGTGTGAGCGTTGCTACTTTAAAATTATTAGCTGCTTCCTCCCATGACATTATATCAACAATTGTATAATAATTAAAATCACTACGTAGAAGGCAGAAGGGCGGGATATATCCCTCTAATTGCTTATGTACATTTTTATTTATAATAGAGCTTTCATCTTTGTCATTAACTGCTTCTTCGAGGACATTTTTAAGTGATGACTGATTAGCGCCCTTTGTCCACGCAATTATATGTCCATTTGCTAAGGATTTTACAGTCTCAGCATCATAAAACACCAGCACTTTAGTATCGTCTATGGACGAAGCCCCGATATATTTCCAATCTGCTCCTGAGACTTTCCCAATAGGAATGCACATGAACACAAAGAAAGCACAGGCAACGATACGAATACTTCGCATAGGAATCTCCGGGTCCCGGGTCTGTGGCGGCAAAGGGTGAATTGAAAGCGCGGACAATCCTATGCCAGAGTTTGAGGGCTTGTCAATTTCTTTTGATGTTCTTTGTTGGTTTTGCAAGGTATGCGATCTGTTCGAGAGTGCGTGCGAGACTGTCTCAAGTGCTTATTCGTTGGATTGGCAGGGCGGTCTTTTCGCGCACGCGGAAGTACCGGGAAGCATGGGCGTTCATATTACAGGCGTGTTGCTGAGCATGCTTTTCAGCGCCGCGAAGGGACCCACCCGAAATACTCTAAAAAGAACCCTGTACGCGTGAGCCGAGAGACAGAAGAGCCGATTCGAGCAGTATTGTGGATATTTTTCACCGCCCCAAAAGGGCTTCGGCAAAACTTGGTGTCCGCATGACCTAGGTAAAACGAAAAAAAACAGATCGTAAAAAGTTAATGTTTTGTAAGTTGGCGGAAGCGCATGGGAATCGAACCCACCTGGGAACGCCTTCACGCCCCCACACCGGATTTGAAGTCCGGGAGCCCCACCAGTGAGCTTGGCGCTTCCGTCCGTCAATATATAGTGCTGCAAAGGGTTTGGCAATCTTACTTTTTTGCTGATGGCAGGTTGAGAACAGTGACTGGCGAACCGGGAATCCGGAAAAGCTTACTCGTCCAATCACGAGATCGTGAAAAGTGACTGGTAAATTGAGAAACAAATATTTCTCCAAAATCACGAGTCGCTGGAATCACTATGGGAATCGGATGACCAAGAAACCAGATTTCCGAATGCCTCTAATCCCTCAATCCCTTCCTCATGTCATTGAGCATTGTCTTCTACGTTTCCACCAACTCGTATTCCCTGGACCCGAGGCCCAGTTTTGACGCGTAGATCAGTTGTCTCTCCCAGTCGATATGTGGGTAGACGGCCTTTATTTTATCGTCGCAGGGCTGCTTTCCTGCAAGACATGAGGATTCAAGATGAGGCTGGCGATTCACCTGGTCCACGCATGCCTGGTCTATGGCGACGGGGTCCGTCGAAGCCGCGATGCCGATGTCGCCTACGATCGGAGCATCGGCGTACGGATAGCAGTCGCATGCGGGGGAAATCTGGGTAAGAAAATTTATGAAAAGCGAGCGTTTTTCCTTTCCCTTGATCACGCCTGCTGCATATTCGACCATCTTTTCCATGAACTTTGGAAGGTCTTTTTCCCAGTTGATCGAGACTGCACCCTGCGGGCAGGCGTGAAGGCAGCGCGCGCAACCTGCGCAAAGTTTCGGATCGATCCGCATTATTTTAGTAACCGACTTCGACTCCTTCGGCGTCGGCACACCGGGCGGCCTTTCGACAATGGATATGGCCCCGTGAATGCATTGTTCGAGGCAAACGCCGCAGCCAATGCACTTCTTGGCGCCCACTACCGGAGCTACACCCAAATGTTGGGCCATTTTGCCTTTGCGCGAAGCCGTCCCCATTCCGATGTTCTTGATTGCGCCCCCAAATCCCGAGGCTTCATGCAGCTTGAAATGGGCAAGCGAGATCAAAGACTCCGCACGAACAATCGCGGAGCCGATCGATACCTCCTTGAAATGCTTCAGGTTGACCGGGACTGCCACTTCGTCCCGCCCGTCTATGCCGTCGGCGATTATGAGGGGTGCTCCGACAACCGGATAGGCGAAACCGTTGAGAATGGCCGTATGCAAATGGTCAACCGCATTGCCGCGTGTGCCCGGATAAAGCGTTCCCGAGTCCGTTAAGAACGGCCGGGCGCCGGCTTCGATAATCGCATCGACGATGGGTCGAACGAGCAGGGGCCGGATAAAGGCCGTGTTTCCTCTTTCACCGAAGTGGAGCTTTACCGCGGTAAGCCCCTTTTCTTTGACGATCTTCTGCAGTCCGGCCGCTTGCGCCAGCCGCTTGATTTTAGTCAAAAGGCCGTCGTTGTATCGCGCGCGCAAACTGGTAAAATAGACCTGGCTCTTCATCTCATCCCTCGCTTCTCATAAATGTAGTGAACCCTTCACTCATTTGCCCACAGGTGAGAGCAAGACGGCAAACATTCCCGCCAGGAAAATGCCGTCGAAAGTCCCGGCCCCACCGATCGAGGCTACGGGAGCACGGAGCTGCTTCAATTTATCCAGGTGAAGAATGTCGGCCCCGACCAGCGTCCCCAAAGTTCCTGCGAAGTAGGCCGTTGGAGCGGCAAAATTATAATCGAAGATCATCCCGGCCGCTGCCGCGACAATCGGCGGAATGAGCCACGGTACGGCGATTCCGAGACCGACGACGGGCCGGGCGTTCCGATATACTACGTAACTGACTGCGGCTAGAGCCAGCAGCATGCGGATCGGGTGAGGAGAGCTGACAAAAAGATAAAGCGAAAGGGCGGAGGGGATAACGGCGCCTCCGACGTTTACCGCAAGCACCATTTCGTTTGGATGACTTGACCGGGGAGGACGGAAACGCATGCCAAAAAAAGAGACCGTGTCCCACTCCTCGACGTCATGTTCGAGCGCTATCCTGCGGATGGGAATGTTGATCATGCTGCCGGCAATGCACAAGAACAGGAGAGTAAAAAGATACTCCGGCGGAATGCCAATTTTAGCAAAAGCCCAGGAAAACAGACCGAACTGGATCAGTCCGAAGGCCACCAGAAGCAGGAATATGAATATAAACACGAAAAAGATCAGAAAAGGCGGGAAGAACATGTGACCATCCTCTCGGAGTACCCCTCTCGGGGGTTGCGGGCCGCGGGGCTAACCAAGGCGCGGCGAACTTTCGTTAACAGGGTTCGAGATGGACTTTACGGACCAGTATTCACTTCACTGTCCACTCGATAGGCGCCGGGTGGAATAAACGGCCCGAATTCATGCTTTAATTCCTGCAGGTTCCATACAGTAGATTTCCATACACAGAAGTAATCATCCGGGCAATCGAGGGCTTTGCGCATATAGAAGCGGATGGCGCGCGAGATTTTGGCGGTCCATGCGTCGATGCGGAACTTGAACAGTTCCTCATAGAGCTGCCTGGAAAAGTCCTCGTCAAAAATTTCCCGGAATAAAGATTTCAGGTCCTCATACTTCGGGATGAACCCAAAAGGGGTCGGGTGGGCCCCGACTTCATTGTGGACGCGCAGTTCGGCCCAATGCAGCCAGACTTTCTTGGCGAGTTTGTGAGTGAGAATGTCCCCCTTCTGATCTCTTAAAAAGTAATTGACGGCAAAAATCCTCGGGACTTGCTTCAGGCCTTCGACAAATTTGATATTGTTTTCGATGTAGGCGCCTATCGGATAGCTGATAAAATCCAGGTTCGCCATCGGCTGAGGCGCGAGCACACCTTCTTCTCCAATGGTGGCTGAAGTTGTCTCGGATTCCAGGGTGCAAGCTTTGAGAAGAATCCCGCTCTTCCAGTCCGTCGATTCTTCTATTGGGACCGAAGCGTCACTGTCCCTGCCTCCGTAGATTATGCCCCGGACCAGCACTCCATTGCTGTCGTTGTAGGCCGGGTCGATATTTTCCAGATATCCAAGCCTTAGCGTATAGCGGGCGTTGCCGTGCGCAAGAGGAATCGGTCTGTTCTGCTCGTCTCTCTTTCCCTCGAACCATTCCCCCGAATAACTGCGGCCCCGCAAGGGATGCTCCGTCCTCATGCCCTGCCAGTAAGGCTCATTGTCCGGACCGGTCAGGACGTTCGAGAAGATGATTTCGAGCCCAGGGGTCTGAAGTGTCTTGAAAATGAGAGGATCATCGGCGGCGTTTACGTCTTTTATGATCCCGAATATGCCGTTCTCCACGTTAACCGCCCTGAACTCGCCGTTTATGTCCCGGAAATAAGCAATATCGTCTCCGATTATCTTCTCGCCCGGCAGCATGGCTGTGGAGGTTTTTCCGCAACCCAATGGAAAGGCCCCGCAAAACACGGTCGAACGCCATTTTTTCTCGTTCTGGACGGACATGACAAACATATGCTCGCACAACCACCCTTCGGTCCCGGCAAGTTTAATCGCGAGGCGCATGGCGTGCTTCTTCAACCCCACGCTGTTGCCCGCATACTGATTGTTAGCCGAAAGAACTACGAACTCCTCCATGTCCTGGTATATCCGACGCTTGTCGAGGTCCATGCTGTTGCCGTTTTCGTCGAGCCGTCCCGCGCTGTGGACGAACCGGAAGAATCTACCCTTGGGAGGCATTTGCCGGAAGTGCTCATATCCCCGTCTGTAGAGCAGCTCTTCGGAATGGGCGACATAAAAGGAATCGGTCATTTGAGCGCACGCTATTGAAAAAGGGCTATTGGCAGGGCCTTCGCAACAAAGCTTCACGATGGCCTGCCTGCCCCGCATGATTCCTTTGAGAATCTCCCGGATTTCGGCAAGACCCTGTTCTCTTTCCATCGCGAGCAGAGCGCCCATCAGCGGAACGAGTTCCTTTTTAACAAGGTTTTTAGTGGCCCCCGGAGCTCGGCCCTGGTCGTCGTAGCCATCATAATGGACTGTGTGGCCCTGTTTTGCCAGGGGCTTCTCCTCTTTGAACTTCAACGAATTTATACGGATGTACTCGGCATCATCGTCGCTGTCGTCACACATGTAGACGGAATCGGGTTCGCAAAGCTCCGTGTACTCCCCGATGAACGTGAAGATCTCAGGATTGTCGAGTTCCACAAGTTTTTTGTAACTCTCGGCAGACATTTTGCTTTTCAAAAGCGGAGCATAACGATTCTTGTCGAGGGCTGACATCTTTCCATATCCTCCCGGCTGGCATTTTGTTTCAGCAATATAAGTCCGAAAGGAATTGGATGCTCTACCCGCGAATGCTCAAAACTGCATCCAGCAGGGTTGCAAAATATGGCTTTCCGGATGTGCAGACGTCCGTTTGAAGGTTGACGTCGCTTCCGCGACAGATCCGAATGCCCGGGCACCCGGCATTTTCCGCTGCCTTCATGTCCGATTCATGATCTCCGATGAAGAATGTTTGCCCGGGATCGATGTGGGCGAATCGGCAAGCGGCAAGTATCATGGCCGGGGCCGGTTTGCGGCACGCGCATTTTTCATCCGGACGGTGAGGACAATAAAAGGCCGCCTCGATGCACCCGCCATGTTTCTCGACCTCGCCAATGACGCCTTCGTGCATTGCCCAGAAGTCGTCCCAATGGATAAGGCCCCGGTTGATGCCCGACTGGTTGCTGACCAGGATGACCCCTGTATCGTCGCGGTTTAGGAGCCTGAGAGCTTCGAGAGCGTCCGGGTAAAAACAGACTTCCTCGAATTTCTTCACGAAGTCGGGGCGGTTCACATTCAATACGCCGTCCCGGTCCAAAAGAATGTACCGGCTTTTACCGGGTTGTGGAGAATTGAGCCATGCAAGCATTATTAACGTTTGCCCCATGCGATCAGAATCTATTCAAACCATAGCCCTAAAAGGTGTATATTATAAAAGAGGGCGGACTTCAAAGTGGAAAACGTTGCTTATTCTTATACTCTTTGCTTTGACACATAACCATGCAGACTACAACCGATCTCGAGAAGCTCCAGGATACGCTGGGATATCAGTTCCACAACAAAGATCTGCTTTTGCGGGCCCTTGTTCACAGGTCATTCGCATACGAAAACCAGAACGTCGTAGCTGACAACGAGACGCTCGAATTTCTGGGCGACTCGGTCCTCGGGTTGTCAATAAGCCATCTGCTGCTGGAGCTTTTTCCGGATTACGACGAGGGAGAATTATCCAGGCTTCGCTCTTCGATTGTAAATGAGCGAGAGCTGGCTCAAATAGCATCGAGCCTCAATCTGGGAGATTTTCTTCTCCTGGGAAAAGGAGAAGAAATCTCAGGCGGCCGGATGAAGTCTTCACTTTTGGCCAACGGACTCGAGGCTGTGCTGGCAGCCGTGTACCTCGACGGCGGTCTTGATGCGGCGATCCGGCTTGTCCGAAGGATGTTTGATGTTTATTTGGAATACAGGGAAGAAGACCAGCTTCTGAAAGTTCTGGACAAAGACTATAAGACCCAGCTCCAGGAGATAACGCAGGCCAGGCTGAAACTTACGCCGATTTATTTTCTGGAGGCTGAAGAAGGGCCTGACCACGACAAGACTTTCTTCATGAGGGTTGCAATCGGAGATCGAGTGCTGGCGCACGGCCTTGGCAAGAGCAAGAAGGAAGCTCAACAGGAAGCCGCGCGAAACGCCATCGCCGAAATCGAAAAGGACTCCGGATTGCTTCACCTGGATGTTTCCTGAAAAATGATCTATCCCGTTTTTCTCCCCCATGCAGGATGTCCATTTCAATGCATTTACTGCAATCAGAGGGCCGTGGTCTCCAGCGGCGATTCGGGAAGTGATATTATCGGCGTTGTCGAGTCCACTTTAAAGGACTACTGCAACCAGGTCCGAAAGTCGGGGCGCTCCGGCGAGATCGCATTTTTTGGCGGGACCTTTACCGCGCTGCCCGTGAGACTGATCGAATCTATCCTTGCCTCCGCCTCTTTTGCGGTAAAGCAAGGCGTCTTTACCGGAATTCGTTTTTCGACCCGCCCGGATTGTTTTCGGGACGAGGTCATGGATCTGCTTGTAAAAAATCCTATCCGGACTGTTGAACTGGGCGTTCAAAGCCTTTCAGATGACGTGCTTCAAAAGAGCCGTCGGGCATACAGCGTAAGCTCGGTCCTCGATGCGGCAAGGCTGGTCAAAAATCAGGGATGGAAGCTCGGTATTCAACTCATGGCGGGACTGCCCGGTGACGATATGCAGATTTTTATCGAATCGATGAACAAAGCGATCGGGATGGAACCTGATTTTCTGCGCCTGTATCCAACCCTGGTCCTCGAAGGGACCCCTCTGGCCGATTCTTATAGACAGGGCGTCTATACTGCCTTGAGTCTCGATCGGGCTATAGAGTGGCTAACTCCGGCCTATGATTTGACAATAAGGGCAGGCATACCTGTAATCAGGATGGGTCTGCACTCCGATCCCGCCCTTGAAAAGCCCGGGGTCGTTATTGCGGGACCATATCACCCGGCCTTCGGCTGCCTTGTAAAATCACGCTGGTGGCGAGACCGCCTCGATCGGGATTTCGTCTCATCCCCGGAACTGCGCGGGGGGGAGATATTCTTACATGTTGCACCAAATCAGGTGGGCGACGCCATCGGACATCGGAGGTCCAATATCGGTCACTGGAAGAACAGATGGAACATAAGCGTAAGAATTGTTGCAGATGCCGGATTGTCGGGCATTGAGATGGTTAGACTATAGAAGGAGACTTTCTGTGACACCCACTGAGAAAAAGACGGAGTTCAAATCGGGATACATCGCTATAGTTGGAGCGCCCAACGTTGGAAAGTCAACTCTTCTTAACCAGCTTCTCAAGCAAAAGATCTCCATAACCGCTCCCAAACCTCAAACGACCAGGAACCGGATTCTCGGAATACTTAATGATGACAGCTATCAGATTATCTTTGTGGATACACCCGGGATACATAAAGCTCACGATGAGTTCAACCGTGGTCTGGTGGAAACAGCTCTTTCAACTCTTGGTGAGAGCGACGCAATATTGTTCATGATAGAGCCGGAGAGCGGGATTTCCGTCAATGAGTTTATACTGGACAATCTCGGCCGCATTCAGACGCCTGTTATTCTTCTTATAAACAAGGTCGATATGATAAGAAACAAAAACGATTTGCTGCCCCTTATTGCCAACTATAGCGAACGGTTTGATTTCAAGGCCGTAATGCCGATCTCCGCTCTGAAAGGGGAGGGGGCGGCCGACATCATATCAGAGGTCCTTACGCTCTTACCTGAAGGGCCGCAGTATTACCCTCCGGATTACCTGACGGACCAGCCTGAACGGTTTTTTGCGGCCGAACTTATCCGGGAGAAGATCTTTCACCTCGTTCACCAGGAAATCCCATATGCGGTCGCCGTTATTGTCGAAAAATTCACTGAAATGCCCGAAAAGAATCTCATAGAGATAGATGCGACAATCAACGTGGAGCGTGAGTCTCAAAAATCCATCATAATAGGGAAGGGCGGGCTGATGCTAAAAGAGATCGGAAAACAGGCCCGCGGTGAAATAGAGACATTTCTGGGATGCCACATATATCTGGGTCTTTTTGTGCGCGTGCAGAAAAACTGGAAAAAGGACCCGAGGGCCCTGCGCGATTTCGGCTATCGCTCGGATCGCTGAGCCAATATCACTCAATGGTGGAATAATTCTGTTCGGGATGTATTATCACCCGGCGGCCGGGTTCCCTGCCAATACTCTGCGACTTTAGCCCGCTTTGCTCGGCCAACATGTGCTGCAGCCTTCGTACACGGGAATTTTGGGGGGAAAGTTCGATCGGCCGGCCGTGTTCGCCAACGGCCTCAATAGCCGCCAGGGCCTCCGAGATGCCTGTGGCGTCGTTTTCGTTTGCTTCATGTTGGGGCAGGGAGGGAAAAAGCGAGCGGAGAAAATTTTCCATCTGATTTGTGGTGTTGCTCTTCAGTACATGGCTGGGAATTCCACGCGCTTCGGCGTCTCGAATACTCCCCGGCCGGCGTTTTTCCTGGGATTTCAGGATTAGAATAAGGTCTGCCCTGTCAATTTCGGAAGTAATTACCGCCGGTACGCCGAGTTTGTGGATTACACTTTCGAGTCTTATCCGGCTCACTCCGTAGGAGAATATCCGGACGTTCCTCCTCCTCTGAGGCCTGTGCGCCGGCGTGACATAGGGTCTGCGCGCCTGAGCGGGGGCGCTTGTCATTCGGGCCCGGTATCCAGTGTCCGGGGCCTTTTCGGCTCGAAATTTGTCTGCGTCGGCCGATTCGACCCGGCTGACCTCAACACGGCCGTTTTCCATCCTTGTTCGGATTTCGGGAGATAGTGGAGCACCTCTCAGAAACCAATCCACAACCTCGCCGACATTATAGTACACGGCCAATCTGTCGCGCTCCTGGATTTCGACCATCACGTTGAAAGTTGGAGGCGCTTTGCGTTCGAGTACGGTCTTTTGAGTTCTGCGCCTTCGAGCCTCTTCGTCCGAGAGGGTAACGGCCTGGATGCCGCCGACAAGGTCTGCCAGGGTTGGGTTTTGAAGAAGATTTTCCAGCGTCCGGCCATGTGCGGTTGCGATGAGCTGCACTCCCCGTTCCGCGATAGTACGGGCGGCGCTTGCTTCAGCCTCCGTACCTATTTCGTCTATTACGACGACCTCAGGCATGTGATTTTCGACGGCCTCGATCATAACCGCATGCTGTCTATGTGGTGAAGGCACCTGCATGCGGCGCGCGCGTCCGATCCCGGGGTGAGGAATATCTCCGTCCCCGCCGATCTCATTCGATGTATCCACTATGATCACCCTCTTGCCCAGATCGTCAGCCAAAACCCGAGCCGCCTCCCTTAGAAGAGTCGTTTTGCCCACGCCTGGTGGCCCTACCAACAGCAGCGATTTCCCTCCTTCAATCACATCCCGCAATATGTCCACGGTACCGAAAATCGCCCTTCCCACGCGGCACGTAAGCCCGATGATCGCCCCGGTCCTGGCCCTCATGGCGGAAATCCTGTGCAGGGTGCGCTCGATTCCCGCCCGGTTATCTTCCGAGAACTTTCCGGTATGGGAAACAACATAGGCTATATCGTCGTGGGTAACCTGCTCGCCGGACAGATACTCCATATCGTTCTCGAACCGTGCCTCCGGTTTTCTTCCCAGGTCCAATACGATCTCGAGAAGTGAAGATAAATCCGGTCTGGATTCGACCCTTTCACGAATATGTGGAGGCAGCACCTCTATGAGCAATTGCAAGTCGTCGGTCGAATTCACTGGATAATTCAATTGTTTTCTCTTTTCTATTCACCGTTCATTGTTCGACAACGAGAACGCCGGAACCCTGTATCATATCCATCTTCAGGCTAAGCAAGGCCTGGTTGGCTTCGCGAAGCGGGAAAAGCTGGACCTGGGGCCTTATGGGGATTTCGGCCGCAATCTTAAGAAGTTCCATGCCGTCCTGGCGAGTATTTGCCGTAACGCTGCGGATGTTTTTTTCATAGAAAAGGTGATTTTCATAATCCATCTGTGGCACCGCAGACATATAGATGCCCGCAAGGGCCAACGTACCGCCCTTTTTCAAATTCTCGAGGGCCTTTGGAACCAGCTCCCCGGCCGGTGCAAAAATGATCGCACTGTCGGTCGGCTCCGGCATCCCTTCCGGTTCTTCACCCACCCATTCCGCGCCCAGACCGGCTGCCAGTTCTCTATGTTTGCTCCCGCGTGTGCACACGTAAACTTTGCATCGCATGTGGAGCGCGATTTGAATCACGATATGCGCCGAGGAACCAAAACCGTATATAGCGAGGCTCCCGCCTCCGGGAAGCGCGCTGCGCTTTAGACTGCGGTATCCGATAATGCCGGCGCACAGCAGAGGCGGGGCTTCCTCGTCGGAAAATATATCAGGGATCGGATATGCAAACTCTTCATCTATGACCGTGAACTCCGCGTACCCGCCCGGCCCGTGATAGCCCGTGAATCTGGCGCTTTCGCACAGGTTCTCCCGGCCTGACCTGCAGTAAACGCATTCCCCGCAGGTGTGTCTGAGCCAGGCTATGCCGATTCTTTGGCCGACCTTGAATCTCTTCGATCCTTCTCCCAGCCTGTCCACTGTTCCAACGACCTGATGACCGGGAATGACCGGATGTCCCGGAAAAGGCAGCTCACATTCTATAACGTGAAGGTCCGTGCGGCATATTCCGCATGTCCTGACCCTGACCCTGACCTCTCCCGGGCCGGGGGAAGGGTCGGAAAGCTCCATCCACTTAAGAGGGGCTGAGTCAACAGACGCACATTGTTCAAGCACCATGGCTTTCATGGGTCTCTCCCTTCTAACTAAAAACTAAAAACTCAAAACTAAAAACTTACAAACTCCCCGGTTGATTTGTTTCGACAAATTTTTCATAATTGCCCAACAAGTGGATCAAGGAGTTCAATTGACCAACGGAAACAATACCGAGAAGGCTAAGCCTCGAAGTGTGTCTTTTCTTATTCGGACTGCATCGTGGGGGGCCTTCGTCCTGCTTTTTTTGGCTGTGTCTGCGTTCGTTGCGCTGAACCTGCCTCCGATCCAGAAGGAAATCATTCACACAGGGATTGAGCGGGTAGAGGCCGCTACCGGTCTTAAGGTGCAAATCCGTTCCTATCGGTGGCTGCCTTTTTCAGGCATAAATTTAAACGATGTAAAGATCGAGTCCGAAGGAAAGCAGATCCTCGGCTGCGAGAAGGTTCGCCTTAATTATCAGTTCTCATTTCGGCGGCCTTACATAGTCGTCGAGAAAGTCTACCTTGAAAAGCCGTTTTTGCAACTCGAAAGTACCGCGGACGGCAAATGGCTGGTCCCGGCCCTACTCGGAAATAAGTCTAATGGGAAAGACACTTCTGCCGATAATAAGCCGGACGAGCCACTGTGGACTCAAATTCAATTTCCAAGCATTCAGGTAGTTTCAGGCACTGTCGAAGCCGTCCAGCAGGGCAATACCATTATCTCCATTAAAGATATTTCCGGCGCCGTTCATCTCAAGACCGTACCGGGATCGAAAGGCCCGAAAATTCGGATGGATTTCGAAAATCTCCATGCGCAGGCTCAAAGCAGCAGAATCGGAGTATGGAGCATCAATGGTTCGGGCGGGTTTGACGGACAGTTCCTGCTAGTTAGAAACATGATTCTCTCCGGTCCGAATGACTGCCGGATTCAGGTGCAGGGACAATGGGACCCGGGAAATCTCGATAATGGCAGGGCCGATCTTGCAGTCACCAACTTTTCGGCGGACACTATCCCGTTGCTTCAGCCCCATCTCAGCGGACTTTCGGCCGCTTGCGGCAGCATTGCGGTAACGCGTTCAGGGGGCAGATGGTCTTTCGACCACAATATTTCCACCGATCTGGGCTCGGTTAAGGGCCTTCTCCAGGTCGAAGAAAGATCTGCCGGCACTCACTTCGTAAAGCTCGATTCGCGTTTCGCCGATCTGAAGGTGAATTGGTCACCCAAAATGCCCGAATCCCGGCTCACCGGCAACATAGACATCGATGCCATAATTCAGGGCACTGACTTTCTGAACGCCCAATTCACCGCCCACCTCGATCCTTCAACGATCGGAGCCGAGACCGTTCAATTATGCGACGTTAGCGGCGCCTTTGCCGACGGCATTCTCAGCATCAGGAGCAACCCCGTAAAATGCTCCCTCGCAGATTTCAAATTTACATTGATCGCCGATTTACGAGGTTTATCGGATAACGGGCACAGAGGAGGAGTCAAGGCGGAGGTAACTTTGGACAGGGGCAACCTGGAGAGAATAAACTCCAGGGTCCAGCAGAAGCTTGCCGGTGAGGTCTTTGTCGAAGCCAACTACGATCCGGGCAATTTTACAAACCTCAGGCTCTGGCAGGGAAAAGTTGAAGCACGGCTTAATATTCCGGAAATCTTGTCTCTCAAAGGCAACGGAACATACGATAACCAGCAGCTTAAAACCGAATACGACCTTGACTTGATAGACGCCCAAAAAATCGGCATCCTGTTTCCTCAATGGCAAGGGAAGGGCAGGGTGGTTTCGAAAGGGACATTGAACGGAAAATTAACTGATTTGCTCTGGGATGGTGAAATCGACTGGACGCATTTTCAGTATTCAAACTGCCAGGCCGATCGGTTTACCGTGAAAGGACAGGGAAAACTGAGCGGAAAAGAAGAGCGGCGCCAGATTTCATTGAAAGCTCAGAATGTGGTTTTGAACGGAAACAGGCTCGCTTCTTTAAGCGTCGATCTCGATCAGCAGAAAAGTTCATGCAGTTTTCGGCTGAAAGGAGATGGAATTCTGGATCAGATATCCGCGCGACTTTCCGGCAATCTGGAAAGAATCTGGGATTTTCCGCTCATGTCTGTCTCGACTCAGGGGCAGGTGGACTGGAACAAACAGAACGTGAACGTGGATGCCAGGTTCGACATCGAAAAAGATGGAATAAAAATCCGTTCGGCGTCTTTTCAACAGGGCAGAGGAAAAATCTTGGCATCCAGCGGCGCCATATCAGAGTCGAGGGCGGAGCTTTCGCTCTCGATGGAGTCGATCGATGGCGCCAGGATAGCCGAATTGCTCAATATGAAAGACCGCCTGAGCGGTACGTTTTCAGGACACATACAGGTAAGCGGCAGACCCGATCAGCCGGAATGTGTGCTTAACGTTCAGGGAAATGACTGTGTAGTCCTCGGCAAACACCGGATTCAATCGATCAGTCTGCAGGGAAATTATTCCAGGGAGGTTCTTGCGGTCCAGGGGACGGCAAAGGCTGAAGCGGTGCGCGATCCAGTGGCGATTGCGGCAAAAATTCCCGTCCGGCTCAGCTTTAAGCCACCCCAATTCGATGTAAAACAACTTTCCGAGGAATTCCGCTCGGAAATCAAAATTTCTGGTTTGAAGGCTGAATCGATCGCGCCCTCTCTAAAGTTTTTGACGGAAGCAGGCGGGCTGCTCGATGGCGACATACACTGCAGTGGAAGTCTTAAGCAGCCGGTTGTGAACGGTGGCGGGACATGGAAAAACGGCTCCTTTCAGTCCAAACCATGGCGGCATGAGGCTGAAAATATTCAGGCAGAGTGGCAGGTCGACTCAAAGAATCTCTACGTTACCAAGGCCGAAGTATCTCATCTGGGCGGAATTGTCTCGGTAACCGGTCAGATCGATTACCCTCATTTCAAAGTCCTCGATTTCAAAGCCGAAGGCAAAGATCTGCAGGTTCAGAATATTTATGGTATAGAGGGTAAAGTCTCGGGCCGAGCTGAGATAAAGGACGACAAAGAGGCGGCCGAATTAACCGGCACGTTGTTGTTCTCGAATGCGCAGATGAACCTTGGAAAGCTGGAAACGAATATAGCGCAAAATATCCAGATCATCGAGCAGAACGCCGATGGCGACCTGCTCGAATTGAGAGGCTCGAAGTCCCCTGGTCGATTCAACAATCGGCTCACTATGGACGTTGACCTGGAACTGCCGCAAAGCGGTACATGGATAACCGGAAAAGGTCTCAAAGCAGAAATAAACGGCAGTCTCAAATTGAAAAAGAACCCCGCCGGTCCCGTAGTGCTGGCCGGCGAATTGCAAGCCCTAAGGGGCGTCTATAATTTCCAGGGAAAGGAACTCAAGATAGCCGAAGGGTCGTTGGTATTCCCCGGCGCTCCTCAGGCCGAGCCTCAGCTCCGCATGGTTTGCCGCAAAGATATAAGGGATGTGACTGTTCAGGCTTTGGTTTCAGGCCCCCTGGGCCATCCCAAGGTAGTGCTCAGCAGCATCCCGGTTATGAACCAGGTCGATATTCTTTCTTACTTCCTGTTCGATCGTCCGGCGGGAGACCTCAGCTCCAGCCAGAGTTCCCAGTTGCAGATGGGCGCTGCTTCCTGGCTCGGGTCCGAAGGTTCCAACATGATCAAAAGTTTTGTGGGCAACAACATTCTTGCCCCTGATGCCGTCGGTTACAGAAGCTACACCGGGAAATACGATCACAGGTTCAGCTATGATGAGAGTCAGGCGCTCTCCGGTAAGGAGACCGGCTTGGTCGAATTTGGCAAGGACATAACTCCGGACCTCCATGTCCTGTACGGAAGGGAAGTGAAAGGAACGGACAGCAATGGCAACGAGGTCCAGGTTGAGTACAGAGTAAATAAAGCGGTATCGCTTAGAACGCAGGTTGGCGCCGAACAGAGTGGGGTTGACATCTTTTGGCGGCATGATTTCGGTAAATAAAGTCAGAAAAAGGAGTTCCAAAATGAAAATGAATGAAATACGGGCACTCGCAAAAAGTTTAGGGGTAAATTCTTTTGGGAAGAGTAAAACTGAGCTGATTAAGGAGATTCAACGCAAAGAGGGCAATTTCGATTGTTTCGGGAGTGCTGAAGACTTTTGCGATCAGCAGAAATGCGTTTTCCGCGAAGAATGCATTCCCGAGAAGCAATAAAAAGGGAAGGGGCGACAGATTAGGATCTATGATATGCCTGATACCGGCAATGCAGTTTTCTTGCAAATCCAGAACGGTAAGAAACCGGAACAACTGATTAGCGTTATCGTGGGCGATTCGGATGCTCATTTCGAAACCAGGGGCTTGAAGGGGCTTTTCGACCTGGATGAGATTTGGATAGACCGAAACGAATTCCTCGTATCAATTGAAGAATACGCGATGCTGTTGTCTTTTCTGTTGGAAACCATGTCGGAAGCACAGGACCTTAATCTTCCCTATAGCCATATGGAGAATTTCGAATACAACGGCCGGCGATATGCGCTCGTCAGGCAAGATGGACACCGGGTGCTCAAAAAGGATGACCGGATGTAGATTTTTTTAGCTGCAAGGTCAGCCCTGGGCTTGGCCGCGGCTCCGACCCGCAGGTCTTGCAGGACAAAGGATGGTCTATTCTAGTGGAACTCAACCGTTAACGTAATTACATCGCTAAGACATTTGCATTTCCATATCGCCCGGCTGAGGCGCGCATGACGAATTTGATGTTTCCAATGCCGGAAGGAAAGGTCCGGTAGTGGAACCGGGTGATATGCGCCGAGCGGCATTCCAGATAGGAAAGGGCTATGCGCACCAACTATGCCGTATGGGCATGTTTATTGATTATTGCCGCCTTGGTCATGCTGGCCATGAAATTTTATGCATACTTCCCCGGCGATGTGGTGATAGAAAAGGGCGTTCAATCACTGGTTCCTCCAAACCTCAATTGGGCCGAGGTAGTTTCGAAGACGCTCGAATTCCCTTGGCTCATCTGTCCGAAGACGGACTTGAGTTGACACATTGCATAAGAAAGGGTGGTCAGGTACCCTCTTGGAGATTGTCGCCAAACAACCCAAGAGAAAGGAACCTTTATGACCACCCAGGAAAAGCTCGTAAAACGTAAGTTAAGTCTACTAGAACTCGCCGAATTCCTCAACAATGTTTCACAGGCCTGCAAGATTAACGGTGTTTCCCGCCAACACTTCTATGACATCAAGAAAGCTTATGATGAAGATGGGTTGGAAGGTTTGGCTGAGAAGACCAAGAAAAAGCCATGCATGAAGAACAGGGTTTCCCCGGAGGTTGAGGAGGCTGTGCTCACGATGGCCAATGAGTTTCCAGCTTACGGCCAAATGAGAGCTTCAAACGAGCTGAGGAAAGCCGGCACTCTAGTATCCGGTGGCGGTGTAAGAAGCATATGGTTGCGCCACGGGCTGGAGACTTTCAAAAAAAGGCTAAAGGCTCTTGAGGAGCGCGCGGCAGCCGAGGGGATCGTCTACACCGAGGCCCAGCTCTGCGCCCTGGAAGCATCCAAGAGGTCTCGTGAGTCCCATCCCGACGAGATCGAGACGCAACATCCGGGATATCTCGTGAGCCAGGATACTTTCTATGTCGGCTACCTCAAAGGCGTGGGCAGGATTTACCAGCAAACAGCCATCGACACCTTTTCTTCGCTGGGTTTTGCAAAGCTTTATACTGCCAAAATCCCGGTGACTGCCGCCGATCTTCTGAACGACCAAGTCCTTCCCTTCTTCGAAAAAGAAGGCGTGCCGGTGCTTAGGGTTCTCACCGATAGGGGAACAGAATACTGTGGCGCCCCGGATCGGCACCCTTACCAGCTGTTTTTGCAGCTAAACGACATCGAGCACACCAAAACCAAGGTGAAAAGCCCTCAGACCAATGGTATATGTGAGCGGCTACACCAGACGATGCTAAATGAGTTCTATCGGATTGCTTTCCGCAAGAGAATTTACTCAGACATCGAGACGCTCCAAGAGGACCTCGATCTTTTCATGGACAGATACAACAATCAGAGGACCCATCAGGGAAAACGTTGCCTTGGCCGGACGCCGATAGCAACATTTATCGAAGGCAAGAAATTGTACGATGAAAAGAACTTGAACGAGAGTTTTGGAATGTAGCTGTCATTGACAATCCCAAGGGGGAACCTGGCCCAGTGTCAAATCAAGTTTCGTTCAGGACAGCTCATCTTCGTGCTTGCCCTAATCTTTGCCCTTTCATGGGCGCTGGTCGGATGGCGTGCCGCATTACTCGCAGTCCTGAGCCTTTTGGGGATGTTGGCACTGGGGAAATGGGTCGGTCCGGTCATTGGTCGACCACGACCTTCATCCGAGCTTGTTCGCGTATTTCGACCGCTTTCGGGCTACAGTTTCCCTTCCTTGTTTGCATTAAGACTAGTCGCCACTTTCGGTTTTCTAGCGGTTCTGGTTGCGGAAAAGAATTCGGGTACAGTCCGCGCCGTCGTCCTCATAGTATGCAGTGCCTTTCTTGTTCTTGGCTTTGTGGTCCGTGTATCTTTGGCAGCGCACTGGCCAAGTGATGTAGCCATCTCTTACCTCATCGGTTTTCTTTGGGCTTCCCTTCTCGTGCACTTCGCTTGAGGGAAATAAGCCGGGAGGCTGGAATAGCGTTGTGACATCTTTGAGCAAGATGCCTCTTTTAGAATCTGCATGCTAAAAACGGATCAGGCGAGGAAATCGAGAATCTTCTTGTTAGCCTGGTCGCTTTCTTCCATATGAAAACAATGCCGCAGCCCGGGATAAATCGTCAAATCGGCATGGGGCAACAGCCCTTTGAGAATCCTGGAGTTGTCCGGGGGCACCAGTGGATCGTCTCCTCCTGCCATGATCAGGACCGGGATGTCGATCTGATGAAGGCGATCGGCCGTGTTGTGTTCGAGGCATGCTTGAAACTGGCGTTGGAAAGCCTCCGGAGGCTGATACCAACGCAGCGATATATCGATAAATTCTCGAATTTCGTTCGGATGATTCACGATGTACTCGTCTGAAAAGTAAATATCCATATCCTTTTTGAGGATCTCCTCCGGGGTGAGCCCTTCGTTAGCGGTGAACCTGCTCATCCGCTCCGGACTCATCATAACCGCTCTTTCCCCTCCTGCGCCCGTTGAGACCAGGATTAACTTCCGGACCATGCCCGGGTAATTGATGGCGAGTTCCTGGGCAATGTATCCACCCATGGAATATCCAAGTACGTTGGCGTTTTCCATGCCTGTCATGCGCATGAGTTCGGCCGTATCCTTCGCGAACAGGCGGATCGAGTAATCCATCTCCGGTTTATCCGACCGTCCGGCGCCCCTGTTGTCGAAGACCAGAACCCGGAAACGCCGGGAAAGCACCGGCACCTGTTTATACCACCATTCGAGATTTCGCCTCAGGCCCATTATCATCACCAAAGGCTCTCCTTCACCGTGGATCTCATAATACATGTTTATCCCGTTAACGAACTTGGTTGCCATGCGGATTGCTCCTTTCAGTCGTCATGTTCAATTTCGGCGAAGACTGGGCTTGCAAAACCTCTCCAGGCATGCCTGGGCCCTTGTCGCGCAGGAGGGATAATTCAAGAAAATGACGCGACCAGTATTACGTAGGGAAATTCTCGTTCACCGGCCCTGCCACTGGTAAATATCATACAGTTCCCCAGCGGGCATGCAATTGATATTTCAATCTTTCAATCCGTGAAGCCCAAGAGTGGTCTCTCGCATAACACGCATGATCTTAGAGTGTGCACTTTCCTGAGGCGCCGACAGTCGGGGGTCCTCGCTTCATTGCCACCCTTTGATTTATGCTTTATTGCTTCGATCCCAGGGTATCGATGTAATCGGGAGGGCGTAAAGCCCTCCCTTACGCTGGAACTGAGGTCTATCACGGCCCCATTTTGAACGCATCTTGGTATTAGATCATCCCTGCCGATATCACCGTGTTGGAAATCGCAAATAAAGTGATAATCAAACTGTTAATAAAACCTCCCAGCCATATAGAACCTGTTTTCCTGAAAAAAAGTCTACCCATGATTGCGGCAATTGGCAGGATGAACAGTAGATTCCAGAGCAAAACGCCGGCAAGCGCCGATGTCGTGTTGGGCGGAAACGGCACGTAAGGGAAGAGCTTGACGCCTGTTCTGAACAGCCATACGTAATCCAGGATGGTTAACACTGCCAGTCCGGCGACGTTTGCGATGACCATCAGCGGGATATTGGTCCATTCGCCCGCTCCTCGTATTCTGGTGAATGAGTTGAGCAGCAGTATGTTGACCAGATAGAAGAAAAGGAAGAAGGGCAGGTATTTGAGGAGAATAAGGAATCTAATGGGTGTGAGTGTTTTGATGCTGAAGACCCAGAATCTTGCGTCGCTGAGAAAGAAGAAATTACTGATGACCAGCAGAAAATAGGTTGCCAATAACACGATCAAAGCCAGAAGAGCACTTTTTCCTATATTGCCGCCGGAAAGCTTCACTCCAAGGTTATCGATTGTTACGCCGTTTCTCTTCATAAATATGAAATAAGTGAGGATAAATGCGATCAGGAGAATGGCGCCTACGATCAACATGAGCAGTACGACGCCGTTTACGGCAGGCAATTGAAAATAATTGCTAACAGGAAATACCGTGGGGACGAAGCGACCCATTGCCTTGATGCCAATGGGATACCCCACGGCCCAGTTGTAAAGCAACGGGGCCGGGAGTAAACAAATAGCAAATATTATCCAGTATATAAGCTTGTCCTTAGTGGTCGTCACGATTGACGGTGCAGTGGGTTCAGGCCTGATGATCGTTTTGAAATAGGGGATTTCGAGCATCAGGAAGGCAAATGGAACAATGAAAAGGAAAAAGCCCGCCAGAACAAGCCCAGTAAAAAATTGCTTCCAGGGCCAGACTTGGTCTGCGGCCGGTAAAGTCTCTTTGCCGCCCTTTAACGTTATATTGAAAAAATCAACAATGTACCCAACAGCGACCTGAGAGAAATGAGCCTTAGGGTGTTCAATCTCCGGCTGGTAAAGCACCCTTAATGGCTTTCCCTCAGCGGCAGCAGCAATGGCCTCTTCCCTTGTCAATTTCTTATTGTCGCCAAACACATAATAGGCCTGATATTCCGCCCCCGGAAAACCCATCCCGGCAATGCCGGGTTTTGAAACATTGATTTGACTGGCTGTGGGAACTTGCCACATAGGTGTTGCCCACTCATCGTATTTGCCAAACACGAGGCCGACATTGACTGGATACCTGGCGTACGCAAGGGCGCCGTCTTTGCCGACCAAAAAAGCGCCTTCCGTAGGCACTAATGCCTTGGGAACTATGATCGCCGGATCCTTTTCATGTTTCACAAATGCCCTTACAGCACCGATTTGCAGAGAAGCAGCACCCAGGGAATGACCGACCATCCCGATACGCTTTTTATCAACGAACGGCAGTGTACCCAGGTATTGCAATGCGGCATAAGTCCCCATGTCGGGTGCGGCACCTTTGTTGATACGGGGATCGGCGAAGGAGGAGCCGCCATGATCGTAAGCGTCAATGGCTATTACAACATAACCTCGGCGTGACAGTTCAACAGCGTTGACGTCTTGCACTTCACGAGTGTTGTTGTACCCGTGCATGGAGACAATTGCCGGCCCGGGATTTTCAACGCTTGCCGAATCGGGAATATAAAGCAGCGCGCACATGCGAGCGCCATCTTCGGTGACAAAGGTCATGTCGGTAATTTTAACCTCACCACCATTTGTATGTACCAGGTACGCGCCTGACGAACCCAGCAAAACAAGGGCAATTGCGATGCACAAAAGCAAGGTTAATTTCCTTTTGGTATCCATACTCTCCCTCCCTTAAATTTGGTAAAAAATTCACTAACTTTAGTGCCAAACATCCCAAGCGCATTCTCAGGCCGGGTCTTTATCCGAAAAAACTTCAGTTGCGCGCCCGAGACCGGGAAAAGCATACGATTTGCAAGATGAACATGCAATATATATATATCACAGTGGCACCAACTCTCTGGAATATCCCCTGGGCAGGGCCCCCAGCCGGTACGGAACGCTTATATCAAGGTCTTGGTCACTCTTGAAATCTCGAATGATGTGTAATAGTATTGTGTATGTGTATCGGTATGAAGTATAAAGGAGCTGAAAATGTCTGTCCGCATTCAAATAATTCTGGACGAAGAAGACGCCACTAAATTCAAATCCGAGGCCATGAAGGAATCCAAGTCGCTTAGTTCATGGCTGAGGGATGCCGGAAGAAATGCTCTGGAGCGGAAGAAGGGTGGACCCATGGCCGATCCGGAAGATTTGCGCGCATTTTTTGAGAAACGCGCAGAGAAGGAGCAGGGCAAAGAACCTGACTGGGATGAGCACAAACGACTAATCACTTATGGGATGAAGGATGCCGGCGCTCAATCATGATTTATGTTGACAGCAATGTGTTCATCTATGCGGTCGGCCGTCCGCATCCTCTGCGGTCCGAGGCCCAGGATTTTTTCATCTCGTCTCGGGAACGCGGGAAAAAGCTGATTACATCGGCTGAAGTGCTGCAAGAGCTCTTGCATGTTTATCTTCCCGTGGGACGTATCGAAACACTTGACGCGGCCTTGGAACTGGTTGTCCGAGGGACGGACTCAATCATTCCCATTGAAGCTGAATGCGTGGTCCACGCCCGCCGACTGGCGGACCGCTATCCGGCGCTGTCCGCGAGGGACCTGCTCCACCTTGCGGTATGCCAACTGAAGAAGATAAAGGATCTGAAGACTTTTGACCGGGGTCTCATGAGTGTCTTCAAGTCAGCCCACCGGTGAACGGAGGAGTCTGACACCGGTCAAAACCGGGTCTCGACCTCTCGCCCCCTTTATTTGAAGCAGCCCTCGATACGAGTCCGCCAAACTCACCCAGTCCCTTCACCGCATAGTTTTTGAAGAGTTACCTCAAGGCACAAACCCGCATCATTTCGACCACGGTGTTCTGTTCCAAACGAAACGTACGAAAGTAGTTGCAGGCAAACCTGAGGGGACGTCGATGCCCCGGATGGCCGCTTCTCCGGGGAGGGGTAGACCCTGAAATCCACACCGCAAGTTCGGTTGATGGTTACCTGGGAGGAATAGCCTTCCCGAATTATTCCGGTCCGGTTGGTCCGTCTAATCTTGATTATTCCATTGCATTCGCATCCGCCGGAAAACTTTATTTTTCACCTCCGCAGGCATTCACTGTTCAGCGAATCCTCAGTGTTTCCATAAAGTTTGCATGGTAAGTAGAAAAATCAATGATGACAACCTCTTATGATTGGAAACACTTCGTCGATCAAAACGACTGTGGAAACATTTATGGGAAACACCGATTCAAACAAAACCTGGTGGGATTCAGCGATTGGAATAGCTATGGAAACACTGGCAACGATGATGGAAACACTAATGGAAACATTCTACGGGAACCACCCGCGCCGGGGCGCTGTTGTAACTGCATCCTCTCCTACAGCCTGGCCGGATCAGCCTTCCTCGATCACGGCGAATCCTTTGCGAACGGTATTTTCGACTATGTTTCGCGAAATCATGAAGTGCAGAAGGTAGTCCGGGCCTCCCGCTTTCGATCCAAGACCCGACATTTTGAACCCTCCAAAGGGATGCCGTCCTACAATGGCGCCGGTGCATCCTCTGTTTATGTAGAGGTTCCCGGTCCTGAAGCTCTCTCTCGCCTTGCGGATATTAGCCGGACTTCTGGAGAGCACCGCTCCGGTCAGGGCATATTGAGTCCCGTTCGCCACCTCAAGAGCTTCATCGAAATCCTTCACTTTGATTACTGAAAGCACCGGCCCGAATATCTCATCCTGGGCCAGTCTGCTTTCAGGATCAACGTGAGTGAAAATGGATAGCGGGACGAAGAAGCCTTTGTCCGCAGGGGCCGGGCGCACGCCCTTTCCTTCCATTGGAGAGGGCAGGGGGGCAGGGCGCTCAAAAAGAGGATATCCGGCATTTTTGCCTATTTCGACGTACCCCAATATTTTGTCGCGCGCGTCCGGTTCTATCACCGCCCCCATGAAGTTTTCGGGAAATTCGACGGGACCGATATTGATACTCTCAGCCGCTGCCTGCAGTCTTTCCATAAACCGGTCGTATATACGCTCCAAAACTATCAGCCGGGAACAGGCCGAGCATTTCTGCCCCTGATATCCGAATGCGGACTGAAGGACATACACGACGGCCTCGTCCAAATCCGCGTCCGAATCGACGATTATTGCATTCTTGCCGCCCATCTCGAGCACGACGTTTTTCACGCAGGTAGAACCCAGTGGCGACTGGTGGGCTTTCGCAAGGATATGCAGACCGACGTCCCTGCTGCCTGTGAACGCTATGAGAGCGACATCGGGATGCCCTGTGAGCGCGTCCCCCATGGCGCCGCCGGGCCCGGGAACGAAATTGAAAACCCCCGCCGGCAACCCAGCCCCCTCGAAGATGCTGTTCAGCATAGTTCCGGTGACCGGTGACTGAGATGCGGGTTTGTAGACTACGGTGTTGCCGGTAACAATGGCAGCCGAACTCATCCCGGTTGAGATGGCCATTGGAAAGTTCCAGGGAGCGATAACCACCGCCACCCCCCTCGGTTCGTACAGGAGATGGCTCGTTTCACCCGGCACTTCTCCCATCGAGTGAGGTTTGCCGTACCTTGCCATCTCCCGGCCGTAGTACTCCAGGTAATCGATTGCTTCGCAAACGTCCGCATCCGATTCACTCCATGATTTTCCGACCTCGAGGACCTGGAGCGCCGCGAGTTCGTAGCGCCTGGGCCGCGCCCAGGCCGCAGCCTTGAAAAGATAGTCAGCTCTTTTTTCAGCCGGGATGTCTCGCCATCCCGGAAAGGCGGATTTCGCGGCGGAGATCGCCGACTCAGCCTCAGCTATGCCGGCCGAAGAGATTATTCCCACAGTTTCATCGGCCCGGTTAGGGTTCAACGAAGTGAACCGGGACGCGGTTTGAACCCTTCTGCCACCTATTTGCAAGGGGACCTGTACAGGAAACTGCTTGCGTACGCTTATCAAGGCAGCAGCGAACCGGGCGCGATGTTCACTGCGCGACCAATCAAAAAGAGGTTCTATTGTGAACGGACCCGCGCCGTGACCTTCGCCCTCTCCTAATATGGAAGAGGGCAAAGGCGAGGGTGGCTTCAAATTGTCAGCGGGATTTTTCAATAGATCGGCCCTCGACATCCCCTCAGAAAAAGCCTGCCTGAGAAAGGATTCATTTGCCGTGTTCTCCAGCAGCCTTCTGACGAGGTACGACATACCCTGCAGCATCTCGCCGACGGGGCAATAAACCCGAACGTGCAGACCAGCCTTCCGAAGGGCGTTTCGAACCGGTTGACCCATTCCGTAGAGCACCTGAAATTCGACTTGCTCATGGCTCGCCCCTACCTCTTTCGCCGTTTCAACGACCGCTGATATTGACCGAATGTTGTGAGAGGCGCACGCAAGCCTGATGCGCCCACGGTTCTCGAGAATGATCCGGGCCAGATGTTCGAAATTGGCGTCTGTTTCCGATTTGTCCGTAAATACCGGTATAGGCCAATTCCTCTGCTTCGCAACTATTACTTCCTGGTCCCAATATGCGCCCTTAACAAGGCGGACAGTAAAATGGAAGTCGCCCTGCTCAGCCCAGCGAATCATCTGTTCCAGGTCCTTTTCACTTTCACGCAAATATGTCTGGATTACTATCCCCGTGTGCGGGTACTCCCTGAATTCAGACTCTTCCATAATACTTCTATAAAGAGCAAGCGTAAGGTCTTTTATTCCATGGTGTTCCATATCCAGATTGACGAAGGCCCCAGCTTTCATCGCCCTGCGTAAAATAGGACGTAAACGTTCCTTTGATTTTTCGATGGAGTGCTCGAAGGCGCAGGCATTCATCTGTGAGTACATGGCGGAGGTCTTGATCGACACATTCACTCGTGGAGAGTTACCCCAGTCAAGGCCACCGATGACGCCGCCAAGCGGGCGCCATTTCACTTGGGCGCCACCGAGAAAGTCGAGCAGTTGCAAATACCGCTCTGCATAGTCCGCTGCTTCTTTTTCGGATACTACAGCCTCGCCCAGAAGATCTATCGAGAACGCCAGCCCGGAGGAGCGCAGTTTTTCAAGCACCCTCAGGCTTTCATTTTCAGTAGTCCCGACGATGAATTGCTTTGCTACCTTCGCGATGTTTCTTCCGATGCTTCCGGCGATAATCCTCGAGGTCATCCATGAAGGAGCTACATATTTAATCCCCCAGTTCACCGCAGACGGAAAGTTGAGGGCGGGATCGGAAAAATACTGCTGAATATGACTTATTACATCGTCCGGGGTGCTTAGATACGGAAACACATCGATAAACCGCAGCATCTGCACTTTGAGCGGCTCATTGTGCATACACCACTCCAGCAGCTTGCCAACCCAGTACTCCCTGCTGAACAGCGATTCCGCCTCTCCTTCCATAAAATCATAGAGGCGGTATCCTGTCTCGAGGATTCTACATTCAATATCGGATCTCATGGCAAGATATCTCTTTTGTGTCTGTCTTTTCGTCTCTGTTTTTTCCAAACTTCTTTTCCGGCCTTTCCTGCAACTTTCCCGGATGGTTTCCCTGCGCCCGGCGTCTGAAGATGGTGTGGCTCTAAGATGAACGAGCCGGGAGCGATTGCAGGGGAGGGCCGAACCTTTTCCTGGCCTACGTGCGGAGCAAGCCTTTCCAACAAGTCCTGGCGGACGATTGGAAAGACGATGAACTCCGCCGGGACGGATTCGACAAGAAACAGGTCCCCACCAGCGGCAAAAAACGATAAGTCACTTTCGCATGCTTCGCGGGCCAGTATTTCGATCAGGATAGGGGTCTGCTCAGTCCTGGCGGCGATTCGCAAGGCGAGTTCCCGTTGGGCGCAAAGGGCTACGAATTGGCGGCGGGCGCTTTTCAAACCATTTTGTTGGGTATGAACCAGGTTTTTGGGTTTCAGGCCGAAATAGAGCTTGTTCGGCAGATCGGAGGCAGGCGAATAGGGAGGCTGAGCAAATTCCGGGCGAAGACGCACCAGATTCCTATCGATCACAAACGGGAGATCGATTCCAAGAAGTAAGATTTCCCGGATCGTAGATTCGCGCACAAAACGCAGGGATGGATCTTCCTGCAGGACCCAGTAAAATTCTTTCCAGGGCATAGTGCCGTCAGGGTCCCAGAAGAGTCCGTGTTCGCCGGGCGAACGCCTGATAATGTAATCGAGAATTTTTGCGAGGGTTTTGGGTTGATGCTTCATAATGTATAAGGGCTCTGAGCTATTTAGATCCAAGAGTGCAGGTTCATCGCGCCGGGATTTGCCTCCCATCGCTTTGATTATAAGATGTCTCACCAATAGTTCAATCGAATTGGCGGTATTTGAAACGATTGCCTTTTGTGTACCCGAAGGGCCCGAACCTGGCGCAAAAACCTCGCACCCCTCAAGTCTGAATTTCCTTTGCGATCTTTTCGGGAAGTTTGCATCTTTCAAGCCGGGACTTCTTCTACGGCCACTGCAGGAAGTGTGCATCTCTCAACCTGGCCTTCTTTTATTGCCTTTCCAGGAACCGCAAGGATTTCGGGCATATAATGCGAACCTGGCAGATTTTCGCCAGGTTTACATAATATATATTATCAGACGTAACCTCCCGCCACAATCTCCCTTTTCCCCTTGACTTCAAACGGCTTTGCCGGTAAATTGTGCGAGTTTCATGCGGGAATAACTCAGTGGTAGAGTGCAACCTTGCCAAGGTTGAAGTCGCGGGTTCAAATCCCGTTTCCCGCTCCAAAGCGAATTCAGGGTGGTTCTCTCAGACCACCCTTTTTTTGTGGACTTCCAGCCGCTTCTGCATATATTTCTACATTATGGATCAAACTGCTCTCGTCCATCAAATTCACGCTGTCAAAAGAAGCATCTGGAAAACCCAGCTCCATGAATTTTATTCTCACTTTGCCTCTAAAGATTCCGTGCTGGTTACGATTGACCCCGACCCGGACGCTATCGGTTCGGCGCTCGCAATCAGGAGGCTCCTTTGGCATAAAGTGGCCTCTACCTCGATAGGATTAATCAGGCCGATCAGGAGACTGAACAACCTCGCCATGGTCAGACTCCTTCGCCTTCAACTGCTTCCCTCATCTGCGATCGACCTAAATAAATCGGACAAATTCATCCTGGTTGACGGCCAGCCGGATCATAACGATTTCTTTTCCAGAGTCCACTATACGGCGGTGATCGATCATCATCCGCCAACCGAAACCCTCGAATGCGATTTTTGTGACGTGCGCCCCGAGTACGGGTCCACCTCAACCATAATGACCCAGTATCTAAGGGCCGCGAAGATCAAACCCTCGCGAGCTCTGGCCACTTGTCTACTCTACGGAATAAAAACCGATACCCGCAACTTTGAGCGCCACACGTTAATCGAAGATGTCGAAGCTTTCAGGTACCTCTTTGAATATGCCGATCACAACGTTTTGAGAAAGATCGAGATTTCAGATCTTTCGCTTAGCGATACCAAATTTTTCCGTAAGGCTTTCGAAAGAAAACATGTTGTAAGGGACCGGATTTTTGCGTATCTCGAAGAGGTGCCCTCCTCCGACATTTTAGTAGAAGTAGCTGAATTTATGCTGAAAATACACGATATCTCCTGGAGCGTTGTGTCCGGCATCTTTCACGATGCCCTCGTGATAGTGGTTCGAAACGACGGACTTCGAAAGGACGCAGGCAGGCTGGTCAGACGTTCGTTCGGCTCGCTGGGATGCGCTGGCGGTCATCATGCGATGGCCCGCGCGGAGATTCCGCTCAAGCGCCTGTCTGAAGTTATTGGCAGTTTGTCTTCTGCTTCGATCGAACGTTTTGTTCGACGCAGCCTCTCTCCTTTTAAAAAACATTAGCAGATGCAACCATATAATTTACAAGATAAAATTGCCTATAGCGATGTGGCCGACAAAGGCCCCTCCCCTGCTAAAACTGTAGAAATTTACACGGATGGGGCCTGTTCGCGCAACCCGGGTCCCGGAGGATGGGCCGCTATTTTGCGCTATAAAGGGTCCGAGAAGGAGATTTCCGGTTTTGAGAGGCAAACTACTAATAACAGGATGGAAATGAGGGCGGTGATAGAGGCGCTCCGTATGCTGAAAGAACCTTGTAAGGTAAAAATCCATACGGATTCGAGATATCTTCGTGACGGGATTACCCTCTGGATACACGGCTGGAAGCACAACGGCTGGATCACAAAGGGGAAGCTGCCCGTCAAGAACCGAGACCTCTGGGAGGCCCTGGACGATCTTGCAATAAAGCATCAGGCTGAATGGATCTGGGTAGAGGGACATGCCGGCCACCCTGAAAACGAGCGCTGTGACGAACTTGCCCGCCGGGAAATTGTTACAAACAGTCAACTATGAACGATGAACAGTGAACGGATGACGGATGCTGCGGCGGGGAGGTTTTTCCTCGATGTCCTTCGTCCTTTGTCCCTCTGTTCTCGATCTCAGTAAGGATAGTAATGAACGGGTCCGAGTTTGTTCTTATAGGCGTTGCTGCCGTGACGGGTGGCGCCGTGAACGCCCTGGCCGGAGGCGGTACGCTGATCACGTTTCCAGCTCTTACGGCGATTGGAGTGCCTGCTGTGGCCGCTAATATCACCAACACAGTGGCTTTATGCCCTGGATATCTTGGTGGGACTTACGCTCAACTCGACGACCTGAGGGGTCGGCGCAGATTGTGGCCTTTGGCCGTGGCGAGCGTGGTTGGCGGTATAGCGGGCGGGGTGCTGCTGTTGATAACAAGGGAAGAAACTTTTCGCAGACTCGTTCCGTTTCTAATCCTGTTTGCTTCGGTGTTGCTGGCCGTCCAGGACCGTCTGCGCGCGTGGATCTCGTCGAGGTCCGGGCAGACCGGGGATCTGGAGAATGAAGCTTTTTCCATAATTTCGGTAGGGGTCGCCTCCGTTTACGGCGGCTATTTTGGGGCCGGGCTGGGAGTGATCGCCATGGCCGTGCTTGGCCTGGCTCTGCATGATACTCTTACCAGGCTCAATGCAATTAAACAGTTTATTGCTTTTTTCGCCAACATTGCCGCGGCTGCTTTTTTTCTGTTTTCGGGAAAAATAGTCTGGCCGGTTGCACTCGTCATGATGATCTTTGCGCTGGTGGGCGGGTCCCTGGGCGGGAGAATGGCCGGCAGGATTTCCCCCGTCATTTTGCGCAGAATCGTAGTGACAGCCGGCCTGATAATCGCCGGCATCTATTTGGTTTTGTAGAGAGATCTCCCTGAAATCGCAAAATCAGACATTTCAGTTCTGAAAAGGGGTAGGAGAATGAAGAACTTCGATTCTGACGTGGATTCCGACGGACATGTCGAAGCCACCGATATAACTGCCGGGGCCAATGCCGCCGTCGGCGCGCAGTTGCGCCTGGAAGAAATGGAGGGGTTCGAAGACGCGTGCCGCGGATTTATCGCCACTGACGATCCCCTGGTGACGAAGGCAACAGCCGGACATGAAGTATGGAACCGGCCCTCTTACGACTTCATAGAGGGCGTCGCCCCGCCAAGCGTGAACCCGAGTCTGTGGCGCCAGGCACAGCTTAATAACTTCAATGGCCTGTTCAAAGTGATGGACCGGGTCTACCAGGTTCGTGGCTATGACTTGGCCAATTTGAGCATAATCGAGGGCAAAAGCGGCCGCATACTGGTTGACCCGTTAACCTCCGTTGAGACCGCAGCGTGCGCAATGGCGCTCGTCAATCGTGTCCTGGGAGAACGCCCGCTGGTCGCGGTCATTTTCACCCACAGCCATGTCGATCATTTCGGTGGAGTAAAGGCTGTTACGAGTGCTGAGGATGTCCGGTCCGGCAGGGTCCGGCTCATCGCACCGAAGAACTTCATGGATGAGGCGATCAGTGAGAACGTGATTGCCGGGATCGTTATGGGTCGGCGCGCGCACTACATGTACGGCATCGATCTCAGCCGGAATGACCGGGGCCACGTCGATACGGGTTTGGGTAAGGGAACGGCGCTGGGTGAAGTATCCATTCTCGCGCCAACTGAGATCATAGATCACACCGGGCAGAAGATGGCAATCGACGGCGTCGAGTTCGTCTTTCAGTTTGTGCCGCACTCTGAGGCTCCGACGGAACTCACGTTTTTCCTGCCGCAGTTCAAAGCCTTCTGCGGCGCTGAGATCGTATCGCAAAACATGCATAACCTCTACACCCTTCGCGGCGCGAAGGTGCGCGACGCTTTGCAGTGGAGCGGATACATCGACGAGGCCATCGACCTTTTCGGCGGCAAGGCCGAGGTTGTTTTCAACAGCCATCATTGGCCGGTTTGGGGGCAGGAGCGTGTGAACGATTATTTGAAAAAGCAGCGCGATACTTACCGTTACCTGCATGATCAAACGTTGCGCATGGCTTCCAGGGGCATGACTCCGAGCGAGATTGCCGAGGCCATGGTGCTTCCCGAGAGCCTCCGGAATTCCTTCCCGAATCGAGGTTACTACGGGACAGCGAAACACAACGCACGCGCCGTATACCAGTTTTATTTCGGATGGTTCGACGGCAACCCGGCAAACCTCGATCCCCTGCCTCCGGAAGAAGAGGCCAGACGCTATGTCGAGGCCATGGGCGGCACGGAGTCGGTCATTGCCAGGGCGCACGAGTCTTACGACAAAGGTGACTATCGTTGGGCAGCGACTCTGCTCAACCGTGTCGTATTCGCAGCTCCCGGCGACGATGCGGCGAAGGAACTGCTGGCTCGCACCTATGATCAGCTTGGTTACCGTTCGGAGTCCGGACCCTGGAGGGACGTCTATCTCTCCGGGGCGCAGGAACTGCGGCACGGAGTGCGACGCGCCAGGACTTTGCCCGGCGCTTTGGACATTTTGAACAATATTCCGCTCGACCTGTTTTTTACCGCCATGGCAACCCGGTTGAACGGTGCAAGTGCTGAGGGCAAGGAAATAACCGTCAACTTTGTCTTCAAGGATGTGGGCACGACCATAGTAGTGCGCCTCGAAAACGCCGTGCTGCATCATAAGCAAACCGCGGAGGACCCGCACGCCGACGTCACTGTGACCCTTACGCGAGCGTTTTGGATCAAGCTCGTTACCAAGCAGACGTCGCTTAAGGATCTCTTTTCCTCTGACGATCTGCATGTTGAGGGCGATCGGATTAAGCTTTTTTCACTGTTCTCGATGTTCGACGCCCCGGACGAAAATTTCCCGATCGTTACTCCCTGACGAGCTCTACCTCAGAGTGGAGTACTTTGGGCATAAGCGCTACCCTATAACCTCATGGGGGGGATGACCTCCGTAGGGGCGGGGTTTATCCCCGCCCGGTTTATCCCTACGCTAAAGAGGCCTGCCTGGTGAGGGATTTGTCAGCACGAAAAAGAATGCAACTCTCACATGATGTTTACCAACGGAGCTACGCATTCTCCATAACAATTGCGACTTACCAAAGGTACCCATGGTTTGGCCTGTATCCTGAACTTGCAGGCGCCGCCATGCGACTTGTTCCGGAAATAGTCAAGACACGGCAAACGGTTCTTTTTTCATGGTGCATAATGCCGGATCATCTTCATTTGCTTTTGAAGGACAAAGATATCGTTGATTTCGTCCGTCTGTTCAAGGGCCGGCTTACGCCCTCTGCTCGCGGATTCGAGCGTGGGCGAGTATTATGGCAGCGCAGCTTCTATGACCACGCGCTACGAGAAGAGGAATCGTTGGAAAAAGTGGCGCGCTATATCTGGCAGAACCCAGTGCGTTCGGGGATTATCTCCTGAGCTTCAGCTTATCGATGGAATGGTTCTCTGGTTTGGCAAAACTGGAAAGATTTGCTGGGAACTGATTCGGGTGGGGATAAACCCCACCCCTACAAACCCGCAATGAGGTGCTTAAGTCAGCGCTGTCCGGTTCCGCACTTGTCTAAAAATATCAACTCCCGATACCCTGAATTATTCTTTTCAAATCGGGTTTGGAAACCTTTCCCATGGCATTCCTGCACAGTTCAGGAAGCTCAAACGACTCCATAGGAACCTTATAGGAGGCGAGCCGCTTTTTGCACCATGCCCTTAGATCCTCCAGGTTCAGGTTTGCCCCCGCCCTCATTACCAATGCCGCGACCACCCGCTCACCCCAGACCGGGTCCGGCATTCCCAATATCGCGCACTCTTTTATGTCCGGGTGGGTCAGCAGGGTCTCTTCGATTTCCAGGGCCGAGACTTTATAGCCGCCGGTCTTTATGATATCCACACTGCTGCGCCCGAGAATCCGGAAGATGCCATTATCCTCCTGCACCGCAACGTCGCCGGTCAAAAACCATCCATCCCGGAAAGCGTTCCTGGTTTCTTCCGGCCTGTTCCAGTATTCCAGAAAGACCGTCCTTCCGCGCACAACGATCTCTCCCGGCTCTCCGGTCTCTACGGGCTCACCCTTTTCATCCGTCAACTTCACTTCCACCCCGGGCAATGGCGCTCCGACGCAACCGGGAAACCTTTCACCACGCAACGGATTGGAAAGAGCCATGCCGATTTCAGTCATTCCGTATCTTTCAAGGAGGACATGTCCGGAGATCTCCTTCCACCTTTCCAGGACGGGCACGGGCAAAGCAGCCGAGCCTGACACCATAAGCCTCACACTTCGGCAGCCCAGTGACATCCGTTCTCTTTCGGACGCAGAGGCCTGCTCCCAAGCGTCTATTAGTTTCACGTAGATAGTCGGGACTGCCATGAACAGGGTCAAACCGCCCCGGGCGATACGTTCCCATACTTTTCGAGCATCAAACAATGGATGGATTTCGCATGTCCCTCCTACCCAAAGGGCACAGGCTATTACATTCACGATCCCGTGGACATGATGCAGAGGCAAAACTTCAAGTATCCGGTCATCGAGGGTCCATCCCCATGCGTCAACCAGACTGGAAACCTGGGCAGCAATGTTTTCATGGGTTGTCACCACTCCTTTGGGCTTGCCTGTGGTGCCGCTGGTGTACAAAATCATGGCCCGTCTCGACTCGGCCACCATCGGCAGAACACCTGGCGCATGTTCAAGCGCGTCGGTGCTCAATGCGAATATGATGCTGCGCTCCCCGGCAAGGCGACTGAGCCGGCCGGCAAAATCCGCATGTGCTATTATGGTCACGGGGCAGGTGTCGTCCAGCACATATTCCAATTCCGGCCGCGGATGAAACAGAGACAATGGGACGGCAATTCCCCCGGCGCGCCAGATACCCCACTGTACTGCCACGTATTCGAACCCCGGAGGGGCCATGAAGGCCACAGGCCTCTCCTGCAAGTCCGCGGCGCCGTTTAAGAGGAAGGATGCAACCCTGGATGAGGCGTCCAGAAGTTGTCCGTAGCTGAAACTGCCTTCCTGCGCGACAATTGCCGTACGTTCCACGTACTTTTCGGCCCTCGGCGTGAAAAGCATGGACATGTCCGTTTCCTTTTCTCTCATACCTCAGAAGATGCTGGAGTGGTTCAGAAAAATCCAGATACCAACCGTGTGAGCCTCGAATAATGAAATCCTCCTGAAAACAAGCCCAGAAGTATTGCTTGTAAAAACCAGGTTGGCAGAATACGCGAAACTTCAAGGTGTCCTGTTAGAACTGCCAAAATCTCAGTAAAGATCAAACCCCAGATTACAAATACCGTGAGAGCAGCCACGAATTTACGTTCCAGCGGCTTCTGATATGCCCAGATCAACAATGCTGTCCATCCGAGCATAAGGGAAGCGCCGTAACCCATGGCAAACTTGTAAGATCCGGGAAACTCTTCAAAACCCCAAAGAATCTTTGCAACAGGTGGGACGATCATGGGTAGCACTGCCAGCAGGTTGGTGATGGCGCCAACCAGGAAAGCCGCTCGAAGTAATTTCTCTTGGCTTATCATACCAAGTCCTGACTCTTTACTGCTCGCCACTCACGGATAAATACCTGCAAGCCCTGCCCTTCCCTACTCTGAGGAGCCTGCCCCTCTCGACCAGTTCGCTCAGTTCGCGCAATGCCTGGCGCTCGGAAATCCCGGCAAGTTGAGAATAATGCTTATTAGTAATAAATCCGTGTGTTTTGATGAACTCCATTGCCCGCATCTGCCGCACTTTAAGTCCTGAATCGTGGACGCGCTCGTCGTCGTTCAGGGCAGGAATGTATAAAGTCCCTCCGTCAGAAGTCTTCCTGTTTTCTGCATAGCTTGCGCTTTCCGCGCCGGGATCTCTCACCTCCCCCGGAAGGTCTTTGACTTGAATTTCATGTCTGTCGGATAGAATGATCGCTCTTTCAATCACATTTTCCAATTCCCGCACATTTCCAGGCCAGGGATAGTCGAGAATGCGCTCCATAGCGCTCGACGAGATGGAGATCAAGTCCTGGTGGTTTTCCTTTGCGCTTTTGGTAAGAAAATGATTTACGAGAAGGAGCAAATCATCTTTCCGCTCTCGCAGCGGAGGCAAATAAACATGCACTACGTTCAGTCTGTAATAAAGATCGCTTCTGAACTTCCCGGTTGCCGCTTCTTCCTTCAGATTTCGATTTGAAGCAGCAACTACCCGAACGTCCACCTTGAGCGTGTGACTTCCCCCTACCCTTTCGAATTCCATTTCCTGAAGAACACGAAGCAGTTTAACCTGGAGCGGCGGAGACATCTCGCTTATTTCGTCCAGAAAAAGGGTGCCTTCGTGAGCAAGTTCGAATCTCCCCTTGCGTTGGCTGATCGCGCCGCTGAACGCTCCTTTTTCATGACCGAAAAGCTCGCTCTCCAGCAGTGTTTCAGGCAAGGCGCCGCAATTTATCGAAATAAACGGCCGGTCTTTCCGGGGGCTGTTGTAGTGGATGGCCCTGGCAATCAGCTCCTTTCCGGTGCCCGAATCACCGGTTATCAAAACCGTTGCCTTCGTTGGCGCCACCTTTTCAATCAGCTCGAATATTCGCTGCATTTTCGAGCTTTTTCCGATTATATTTCCGAAGTTATACTTGCCCTGCAGTTCGCGCGCCAACTGCCGATTCTGCCTGACCAGGTTATAATGACTGATAGCCTTGCCGATGGTGAGTTTTAATTGCTCATTCTTGAAAGGTTTCAGAATGTAATCGAAAGCTCCCTTTCGCATTGCTTCCACAGCTTTCTCCACGCTGCCGAAGGCGGTCATCATGATAACCGGAAGATCGGGCTGCCGCAGTTGAATGCGTCCCATAAACTCCATACCATCCATTCCGGGCATCTTCATGTCGGTGATCACCACGTCCAAATCGTTTTCTTCCAGGCACTCAAGGCCCTTCAGCGCCCCCTCGGCGGTGATCACCTGATAACCCTCTTCTGAAAGCAACGCCTCCAGAACGAGCAGATAATTTCTTTCGTCATCGACAATAAGAACCGTATTCATTTTTTATTCGGCAGATACCCCTTCCTCATCTTGATCCGGTTGTGTAAGCGGGAGTCGTATGATTATGACAGCCCCCTGCCCTTCCTCGCTTACAACTTCAATTTCCCCGCTGTGGTTGTCTACGATTGTCTGAACGATAGCAAGCCCCAGGCCGGTCCCCTGTTCGCGCGTGGTGAAAAAGGGATTGAAAATCTTTTTCATCACCTCTTTGGGAATACCGGTGCCGGTGTCCTGAACCTGGATTTCCACAAGCGCGGATCCATTCCTGCCGTTGGTAATCGAGGTCTGAATGGTCAGCATTCCCCCTTCAGGCATTGCCTGGAGCGCATTGGCAAAGATGTTGACAAAGGCGCGGTAAAGCAGGTCCTGATCGGCGTCCAGACAATAGTTTCCCGTCTGATAACACCTCTTGACACAAATCCCGAGCCTGTGACACTCTGCCTCCAACACCGAAAGATTTCTCTCCAGAATATCTTCGATCTTACATGCAGCAGGTCGCAGGCTTTTCGGCCTGGCGAAATCCAGAAACTCGGTCAAAATGTCGTTCAGGCGTGTCGATTCTTCAACGATAATAGCTGAAAACTTCTTTAGCTTGCCGTCCAGCATGCGGCACTCGAGAAACTCTGCTGTGCTTCTTATAATTCCCAACGGGTTGCGGATTTCGTGTGAGACCCCGGCAATCATTTCTCCGAGCGCTGCAAGCCGCTCAGATTGATGAAGCTGCTCCTCGAGCTTGTCTTTCTCCCGGCTTCTTGCCGTGATTATCCGCTCCGCGCGACGGGCTATAAACAGAATTGTCACAAAAATAATGCCGACGAAAAGGAGAAAACTCAGTGCGACTATCCACTGGAACCGGTGTATGGTCTTATTATCTGCGGTTACGTCCTGTGTTATTTCGAAGACCCCCAGGACTTTGCCCTTTCTCCAGCTCAGCGGCCTCTCCTCCCACATCGGCAGATAGGTCGTAAGTTTGCGGACCCCGCCCTTCAGTTCGAATCCGAAGAAAACGTTCTCTTCGGCCGACAGCACCGAAACGGATTCTTCGTTCAAGGCTCGCGTAAAGGCTTCGCCAATTTCGCCTTTCCTGCCTAGCGCTTCCTTGTTTGTACTATATGTAAGTATCTGATCCGGATCGTAAATGTTTACTCGTTCCACCGACAGTCCGTGAATCGTATTTTTGACCACCCTGTCAAGCCTCTCATACTGGCTTTCCCTGCTAAGGCGGATTTCCCCTTCGGAGATCAGCGTAGGCACGGTGAACTGGAAAAAAACCTGGTGATTCAGATTTTCGGCAACAAGCAGCGAGTACTGTTCGCTCTTGCGCAGCAAAATGGCCTTGGCTTTCTGCGAGATGAATCCGGACAAAACGATTGTGCAAACGAGGATCACTATCAGGCTTGAAATCGCGAGATACTTTACCAGTTGAAACGGCTTTACGCCTTCCAATTCCTTTTTTTGGGCCTGGATCGATCTCATGTTTCCGAACCGTCTTCCTTATCCAGCAATTCCTTCACTTTTGCGCGCCTTTGCCTGAGTTGATCCTTAAACCTTGCTTCCCACCCGGCCGCCTTTGGATCATAGAAATGCACTCCGGCCAACTCCCCGGGCAAGTAATTTTCAGGGACCCACCCTCCTTCAAAATCATGAGCGTATTTATATTCTCTGCCGTAGCCGAGTTTTTTCATCAGTCCTGTGGGTGCGTTGCGAAGATGCAAAGGCACCCGGGCGGCGCCGCTCTCTTTGGCGGCATCGGCAGCTCGGTTCAAAGCGATGTATAATGAATTGCTCTTTGGCGCAAGGCAAAGATACACAACCGCCTGAGCAAGGGCAAGCTCTCCTTCGGGACTGCCGAGGAAGTGATAGGCCTGGAACGCATTTACGGCCTGAACCAAAGCCGACGGGTCGGCAAGCCCAATGTCTTCCGAGGCCATCCTGACGATCCTCCGCGCGATGTAAAGAGGGTCCTCGCCTCCTTCAAGCATTCGAGCCAGCCAGTAGATGGCAGCATCCGGATCGCTTCCCCTGATGCTTTTATGGAGGGCCGAAATGAGATTGAAGTGTTCCTCGCCGGCTTTGTCATAATGCACGGATTTGCGCAACAAAGCTTCCTTGGCGGCCTCAAGATCCAGGCTTCGAATCCCATCGGAATCCGGCGCAGTGGTCAGGACGCCAATTTCCAGTGCATTCAGAATCACTCGAGCATCCCCTCCAGAGGCGGCAAGCAAATAATTTAACGCGTCTTCGGTGAGGCGCGCCGGGAATTTCCCCAGTCCCCTTTCCGCGTCGAACAGAGCACGGTCTATTATCAGTTTCAAATCGACCTCTTCGAGCGGCTCCAATACGGCAACCTGAGCGCGCGACAGCAGAGGACGTATAATTTCAAACGACGGATTTTCCGTGGTGGCCCCGAGCAGGAGCACAGTTCCATCTTCAACGTGCGGCAACAGGGTGTCCTGTTGCGCCTTGTTCAGCCTGTGAATTTCGTCCATCAGCAGCCAAGTTCTCACCTTCCTTTTTGCGAGAACTTCTTTTGCTTCCTGAACAGCAGTCCTTATTTCCCTGGAACCCGCCATGACGGCCGATAAAGATATCAGGTGACTAGCGGTATGAGTTGCGATTATTTTGGCCAGAGTTGTTTTACCACATCCCGGAGGTCCCCAAAGGATAAGGGAGTGGAAGCGCCGGTTCCTCAGAATTCGGTCGAGTATCTTTCCAGGTCCCAGAAGATGTTGCTGGCCTATGAACTCGCCAAGGTTTCGAGGGCGCATTCGTTCGGCCAGAGGCGCCTGCCTCCAGGATTGGTCATCCGAACGGTTTTCGAAAATGTTCAACTGGTCCATGGCCTTAAATTGTATTCATTTTCCTTTACGCGTGGTATAAAAAAATCCCTTTATTCTTGAGAGTGGCAGAATATGAACCACAAGAAGGTAAACAGAATAGTGCTCGTCATGGTTGATGATGATGAGGACGATTGCCTGCTTGTCGAGGCCGCACTTTACGAAGCCTACCTGAAATGCGATTTCTTCTGTGTCAAGGACGGGCTGAAAGTGCTGGATTATCTTAATCGAAGTGGCTCCTACCAGGACCCTGACAGTTCACCTCGACCTGACATTATCCTGCTTGATCTCAACCTGCCCAGCATGAGCGGCCGCGAAGTACTTCAGAAATTGAAGACGGATCAACGCTTCCGCTCGATCCCCGTTATCATTCTTACGACCTCGAGCAATGAAGACGATATAACCTTCTGCTACGATTCGGGAGCCAATACATATATTATTAAGGAACCTTCCTTTGCGGGTCTCCTGGCCGCAATCAAGGTGGTGAAGGAATACTGGTTGGAGACGGCTACACTTCCTCCAAGGGGAGATTTTTCAACACGGAAATATGACTGAGAAACTTTACACAGAACGCTTGGCTGAAGAATCCAAGGGTCTCCACGAGCAAATTGAACGGCTCAAATCCGAACTCGCCGGGGCCAGGGGATTTCTTGAGGCCGTCCTTGAGCATATTCCCGAAGCGATCGCCATCGTCGATAGCCGCGATTTTACTGTCAGAATGGTGAGCAAGTGCTGCCGGGAACTGCTGGGCCATCCAAAGGAAAAGCTCGAGGGAATCACATATAGTGAATACAGTCAAATCCATGGCTTTCTTGATGTCGACGGCGCTCCGACTCCTTCCGAGAAGTTGCCGCCGATTCGCGCCGCACTCAAGGGCCAGGTGCTAAAAGACGAGGCCTCGGTGCTGAGGAGGTCGGACGGAAAGGAGCTGGACCTGCTTTGCAATTCAGGCCCTATTTTCGATCGGCATGGCCATGTGATCGCAGGGATTGCCATCTGGCGCGATATCACCGAGCAAAAGCGGGCTGAGGAGGAACTGCGTATAAAGCATATCACGGCGCGCAAGGACATGGAGCAGGAGCTTGAGGCCAAATCCTATCGCCTCAAGGAAGTCAACTTCGCGTTGAAAGCTTTGTTGCGCCAAAGGGACGAGGATAGGAAGGAGTTCGAGGAGGCACTTCTGACCAATATCGAAAACCTGATATTGCCATACATCAAGCGCCTGAAGAGCGGTCCCATGAGCAGCTCACAGGCCTCACTGCTTGAAATCCTGGAATCGCATCTTAAAGAACTCACCTCAAAATTCGGCAAGACACTTGCGCTCGAATACAGGGTCCTCACACCAACCGAAATGAGAGTCGCAGCCCTTGTACGAGACGGAAAGACCAGCAAAGAAATCGCCGATCTCCTGTGTGTCTCCGAGAAAACGGCCTCGTTCCACAGAAACAATATCAGGACCAAGCTCGGACTGAGGGGAACAGGGGGAAACCTGAGGTCCCATCTTTTGAGTCTCACCTAATATACCAGTTTTTACCAGGTATTTTCCCATCAAATTCTTGGGCTTTCAATTCGGCCTAAAATCGGTACCCTATACGGCAGACACTAAACCCAATTCAAGCTGGAGTGTTTCCGGCCTTGGACAATCTTTGAGGGTACCCTTGAAAAAAAACCAGTCACCTGTTGTTGCCATACTGGATGAGGACAGCGATGATCGACTCCTGGTACAGCGCGCATTCGAACAATGCCGACAGGACATAAAGGTGCATTCCTTCGAAAAGGGCGCAGAACTGCTTGATTACTTGAATTGCAGCAAGGGCGCCGGGGCCGACCTGGTCATCCTGGGACTTCACCTGCCATGGGAGAGCACATTTGACTTGATAGTTACGATCAAATCCGATCCGGGCCTGAGGCAAATACCTATCATAGTACTTATTGGACTGGTGCCGGATCCCCTGATAAAAAGATTCTATGATGTCGGTGCTAATACTGTCATATCCAGGCCGGTTCTCTGGGACGAACTCGTAGCGGTTTTGAAGAAAACCTGTGATTATTGGTTTGGGCCATTGAAAATGTGATATTCGTGGGATAAAAAGGACACGGTTATTCCCCCTGTACCTACCCTGAGAAAAGATAAAGATACTGTACTAAAATCAAAATATCAGTGGTCTGTGTATCCAATACATGATAGTTATATACAGGTGCGAACCATTATCCGGACATTGAATCATCGCTCCTGGTGAGTGAATAGCAAGAAGGAAAAGATATGCCAAAAACCTCTGAATGTTCCAACGATCCTTCCGAAAAATCCGAAGCTCCTCCCGTTGGCCTCTCTTTCCGGCAAATCTCGAGCAAACGTGGAAACCGTGACCGAGTAGTTCTGGTAATGGTGGACGATGATGAAGACGATTGTATTCTCGTTAGCGAGGCCCTAAAGCTTGCCTGCAGTGGCTGCACTTTTCGCTGCGTTCAGGATGGCGCCGAAATGATGGACTATCTTAATCGAATCGGCCGTTATAACGATCCTGAGTCCTCCCCCGATCCGGACATCATTCTGTTGGACCTGAACATGCCGAAAATGGGGGGCCGTGAGGTTTTGAAAAGATTGAAGACAGACCCCCACTTTCGGGCCATTCCGGTGATTATTCTGACCACGTCGAGGGAATTGGAGGACGTGAAGGTGTGCTACGCTTTGGGCGCCAATTCGTACATCAGCAAGCAGCCCAGCTTCGATGAATTGGTTTCGGCTGTAAAAACGCTAACAGAATATTGGACCGAGGTCGCAACTCTCCCCCCCAGAAAAACTCACCCTCCAGACCCGGTTGAATCGGGTAAACTCTCCTGAGGAAGTCGGAAATAACGAAGCAAAAAAAGGCAAGACCGGGAATCCACTCTCCCAGGTGGGCTCTGCGGACCCGCTCGTCTCTAAGCAGTTCGCCGCCGGGGCCTTCGACAACCACCTCACCGGTTTCCAATGCGTAAGCTTTTAATACACCTCATACGCCTTTAGCGCAAGCATCCCTGATACGTGCGATCAGTTCCGAAAGATCGCATGGCTTCACCAGGTAGTCGAACGCCCCGTATTCAGTCCCTTCGCGGGCAGCGGTCTCAGACCCATGCCCGGTAACGATTATAACCGGCATTTCCGGCTCCATCGCCTTAAATACCTTCAAAACCTCGATACCGTCCATATCTTCCATCTTAAGGTCGAGCACCGCAATATCGAAGGATTCACTCCGCAGGACGCGGATTGCTTCGGTCCCACTGCTGGTTGTTTTCACAAAAAAGTTACGCTTCGAAAGCCTCTTTCCCAGGACCGCAGCGTACTCCTCTTCATCATCGACCAGCAGGAGTCTTATCTGCCTGCCACGTTCCGGTTCAGAGTTAATGCCTTCTCCGGATGACATATACCACCTGTTCTCCCTGCGTCACGAGGTCTCAGAGCAAACGGGGATCGATACATGAAAAGTGGTGCCAAGCCCGACGGTACTATCAACCGTGAGATTTCCACCAAGCTTTTTGATGATCCCATAGCAAATTGACAGTCCCAATCCGGTCCCTTTTCCAACGGGCTTGGTCGTAAAGAAAGGATCGAATATTCTGGCCATGACACCATGGGAGATTCCGTGCCCGGTGTCCGCAATGTCCACTACCACCCTTTCGCCTTCGACCCTGCTCCGTATTTCGAGCAAGCCACCCCCGGAACCCATGGCGTCAATCGCGTTGTTGATCAGATTCATGAAAACCTGCTGCAATTCAGTAGGTGAAGCCATAATGAGGGGCAGGCCCTGATCTAATTCAGTCTGAATTCGTATGTTTTGAAATTTTGAGCGCTCTTCGCAAATCCCCAGTATTTCCTGGATGGTATCGTTGAGCTGAATCTTGTGGTGAACGGGGTCGGTCTTGCGTGCAAAACTTAGCAGTTTATGAGTGACCTCCCTGCACCGCACTCCCTGCTTACCGATCTGTTTAAGGGAGCGCCTGAATTCATCGACATTTTCGCACTTCTGAAGCTCTTCTTCCTCGAGAAGGTCTTCAATCCAACCGGCTTCCTCGACCATGATGGCAACGGGATTGTTTATCTCGTGGGCTATACCGGCAGCAAGTTCACCGATTGAAGCCAGCTTTCCCGCTTCTATTACCTTCTCATTCATCATTTCCTTTTCCAGGTCCGCTTTCTCTATTCGGCCGACCACTTTTCGTGAAATTAAAAGAGCGACCACCACAATTGCTGCGCAGCCGAAAACGAAGATAGACAGAGCAATGACCCTTGCACGATTGACCTCGGAGAACGCGTCATCCCGGTCCTGCTGGTAGACCAGCGTCCACTCGCCGGATTTGAGCGGCATCAGGATGAATATTATGTCCCTGTTCCGGCTTCTGAGCATTCCCGATACCTTATTGGTCCCGAAGAAGATTTCCTTGATCTTCTCTACGCCGGTTGAACCATCATCGGCACTTTCCTTTCCGGGCCTTCCTGCCCAGGAAGCCATTCTTAACAATCCGCTCATGTTGGATGACAGTTCGCTCTTATGACTCGTTTGAAGCTCCCCTGCGCTGTTTACGATGAATGCCGACCCCGTTTCGCCGACGTGTATCTCTTCAACCAGGGAGTTGAAAGCCTTGAAATCTATGGTGGCCCGCAAAAGCCACTCAGCGTCACCATGCCTTTTTTTTACACAGATGGTGAAGTGCGGCGTGCGGCGCAAACCCAGAAAAACGTCACTCAGGTAATAATCTCTATGGATGGCTTCCCGAAACCATTCTGCGTTTGAATAGTCAGCGTTGAGCAGCTTCAGGTTCCCCGCGAATGAAATTTGTACACCATCGGAGTTTACTACCCCTAAGTCTACGAAAACACCGGAATAAGCATTTTGAAGAATAACCAGCTTATTTTGCAGAAAAGTTTGATCGGTTAATTGATCGTAAGTATAAGAATCTGCAAGGACCTTTATGTAGGAAAGCTTGTCATCGAGGAACGAATTTATGAGCTCCTGATGTTTCTCCACTAGCTCGTGGAGATGCTCCATTACTTTCTCGCGGTAAGAGGTCTCAAAATAGTAGCCGATCACACCAGCGATAAGAATCAGTGGTGTGAATGAGACCAGGATTATTATCAAGGTAATTTTCCTGGTTAAAGATGTGTAGAATTGTTTTGCATTCATGTCTGATTTGCCGGCGACTTTTCCGCCCTCTTAACGGCATCCAGAATATCCCCGATGTCGGCAGGTTTCCTCAGGTAAGCGAATGCGCCAAGATTGTGCACAAAGGATTCGTCCATTTCGGACCCGTGACCCGACAGAATTATAACTTCAACGTCAGGATTACTTGCCTTAACTCGTCGCAACACCTCCAGGCCATCCATTCCGGGCATTTTCAGATCGAGCACCATGATCTTTGCCCGACCCTCGCCAACAATTTGGAGCGCCTGCTCACCACTATGGGCTATATGCGCGGTAAATCCCCGCAACTCGAGCCGTTCCGCAAACGTCTCGGCGAACTCCACTTCGTCATCAACAATGAGAATCTCGGCTCCCATATGGATCAAACCTTTTTGGCTTTTAGTTCTTAGTTTTTAGTTGGGCACGGGCTTCCGAGGCTGGAAGGACGTCGCGAGTCAGGGATAAGCAGTAAATCTCTGACCGGCAACTAGGATGTCCACTCCCGAACTCCTACGCCGGGGAAAGTGACGAGAAAACCACCATCCTCCCGCCACTCATAACGCATACCCAAAATTTCGCTCAACTCCTGGAAATCATGCCATTCGTCAGATTGTTCGACGGATTCTTTTACGACTTTTTCGCAGCACTCGCCCTCACAATAAATATCCAGGCGCGGAGGACCCAAATCTTTCCTTACCATCATCAAAATACAACCGTTGCCGCTCATGCATTTGATAAATGCCTCGATAGCCCGGGTCAAAGCCATCTGAACTCTGAACTGGCTGGTAAAAAGTATGATTGGGCGGCCGGAAACGGATTCCTTGAGTTCCACATTCTGAAGCGCAGCAAATCTACGCGCTAATGAGACGGTCTGAGTTACGATTGAATTCAGATCGACATCGGCACCGGGGTAATCTATGCTGTGAGCGAATCGATTGAACCCGGAAGTGATTTCGACGCCCCTTCGGACCTGTTCTTCGATCTTTTTCACTGAGCGCTGAAACTTCTCCCGGTGCGGAAACGGCACATCCCCGAGCATTTCAAAGAGGTCATCCATCAGCCCGTTTGACTCGTTAATTATGGCCAGAACGTTTTTTAGCTCGTGAGTCACACCGGCAGCTATTTTACCAAAGAACGCAAGTTCGTCTGATTTCACGCGATTTCCTTTGCGAGATTCTGTTGAGCGGGGCCGAATTAGCTGACTTTCGGCTTCGCCTTTGATTCTCTTACCTTTTTGTAGGCCTCCTGCATTACCTGAGTAAGTTTCCCGATATCGACAGGCTTTTCCAGGTAAGCGCAAGCGCCAAGCTCTGCGCAATGCCTGGCGGCATCCTCGGAACCATGACCCGTAAGTACGATCACCTCTACATTCGGATGTTTTTCTTTCACCCGGCGCAAGACTTCCAGACCGTCTATCCCCGGCATCTTCAGATCCAGGACCATTACCTCCGGTTCATCCTCATCGACAATGGAGAGGGCTTCCTCTCCACCGTAAACCACTGCGGAAGAGTAATCCCTCATCTGAAGACGCTCGGACAGAGCCTCGACAAAGTCTCTTTCGTCGTCAACCAGCAGCACTTTTGACGGTAATGGAAGATCGAAGTCGAACTTGCGGTATACGTCTGTCTGGTAGTATCCCGGTCCGACCTTGGTCTCTGTTCCTTTGACACCCGGGACCTCCATCGCCAACCTTTTGAGTTCTTCTTCGAGTGAGCTGAGCATCACTACATGTTTGTTAATTTCCATGACAACTACGCCGTCTTTTGCGGAAACCGATACGTCATGGCCTTGCGTTGCCAGTTTGAGATTGACCTCCGAAGCAAGCGCAAAATCTGCCGCTGCCCGTATGGAATCCCCCGATACCGTTAGAATGCTGCTTCTCAGATTGTCGCATATAAGCCGGACCGCTTGATCCGGTGCGATCTTGTTCATCGGTATGACGATATCATAGAGTTCGGCGGCCCAGGGGTCTTTCTGTCTATAAAGATATTCGACCCATAGGACAAGGGCTTCGTCATCCCTGTGTATTTTTTTCACTGCGTCTTTCGGCGAAATGTTGTCCAGGCGGCAGGCAAGATCCGAACGATACCCGGTGTCCGCTATAATGCAGACGCTCAGAGAATGGGATATCTGCCTGGGCACCATAAGGCTGCAAAGCCCGAACAGCAGGAAATCATCACCCTTTAGAAAATCGGCAACCACCTGCCTCAGGTAGGCCAGGACTCGCTCCTTTTCGTGGGTGAATTTATTGAAAATCGAGGTCTTCCCCTTGAGAGCCTTCCAGATTTTGCTCTCTTCGATATCGAACCGCCTGCTCGTCGCAGCCACCATGGCGGCATCGTCGATAAACTCGTAACCTGTTTTCTCCACGACACTGCGCACTACGTCTTCAGCTCCGCAATAAGAACCACAGAAAACATTCACAACAGCCATGATCGCTTATCCCTTCTTTTGGACTTGCGGCGCATCATCAACCAGGCGAACCGACAGCAGAGGACAGCTTTCCTTGCACTGCGTATGGCCGCTGGAATGTATCGCCTCAACTGCATGGGAAATCGATGAGTAAATATTCTGCTTTTCGATTTTTGCCAGCAGGTGGGTACGTTCCATAACCCCGAGCACCTTTTCGTTAAGTCCGGCAAAAGATATCCCGTAGCCGGCGCTTCTGACCCTGTCCACAATGAGCGAGAGCATTTCATCTCCCGACGCGTCCATATCGTTTATGCCGTTGGAGACGATGAGGATGTGTTTAAGTTCCGGCATCGCACGAATCCGTTCTGTGACCTTTTCTTCAAGATATCCGGCATTCGCATAAAACAGGGGCCCATCGAAACGGACCATGGCTATATGCCTGCACTCTTTGAGGCCGTGGTCGTGAGCGCTCTGAAAAGACCTGTCTTCCGACATAGAAAGGGTCGTGACCTTCGGACGCATGCTCTTGTAAAGAAACATCCCAAGTGAAAGCAGAACGCCGATCATGATTCCCTTGTCAAGATGCGGGGCGGTGATAAGAGTGGCCAGAAAGGTGATGATCGAGAATAATCCGTCGTACCATTGCGCCTTCCAGGCGTGAATGAACCCCGAGATGTTTATCAGGCCAACCACCGCCATCATTATGACTGCTGCAAGAACTGATTGGGGCAGGTGGTATAGAAGCGGGGTAAAGAAGAGAAGCACTATTGCCACGGTAATGCTGGTAACTACACTTGATAACCCTGATACAGCCCCCGATTGCATATTAACTGCCGAGCGTGAGAAAGAACCGGATACCGGAAAACTCATGGTAAAAGAACCCAAAATGTTGGCAAGACCCTGCCCGATTAGCTCCTGATTAGGGTCGAGCCTTTGCCCTGTCTTGGCGGCCATCGCTTTGGCAATCGAGATAGCTTCCATGAATCCGAGAAGCGAAATGATAGCCGCTATCGGAAACAACTTCAAGAGCATGTCCAAATCCAGCTTAGGGATTCCCAGACTCGGCAATCCAGCGGGAATAACTCCGACAACGCTCCCTCCGCCCATCAGTACGACTGCCTTCTCATCGATGGCAGAGTTGCCGACCCGCACTCTCCAGACCTTCCCCTCCCCCTTTGACTTTCCGTCAAGCTGGTCTGAGACCAGGTAGATTTTGTTGCCGGCGGCATCGGTCCCGCTCGAAAACAGATAACCTCTAATAGCCGTGCGCCTTCGAGCCATAATCTCCTTGAGCTCGGAGAGTCTTAAATCAATCACGTCGCATTCGTGCTTAATTTCCAGGGTTTGCTTGGAGTGGCTCCCATATTCTTTCTCGGCCTCCAGCAGATGGGGCGACAGTCCGGCCCGGGCCTTTCCCAGTTCCTTCGACTCTTCGACTGCCGCGTTGAACCTGACTATGTAATCGCGGCACTCGGTCGAAGCGATCGCATCCAGGGGCACCCTGACGTTTCGTTCATATCCGGTCGCCCAGGATATCGCGGTGGTAACCACCACGGCGACCAGAACGTATGGAATGCGCCTGTCTATATACCTTAACCCATACATTATCACGAAAGCGGCCACCCCCAGCGCAAGCGTAGGCCAGTGTGTGTACACCATGGCGGCTTTGATAACCCGGTATATGGTTTCATAATGGTGCTCGGCTGTTTCCACATTGACATTGAACATCTTGGAGAGCTGCGAAGTGGCAATGATTATAGCGCCGGCATTTGTAAATCCGTTTACTACAGGATGGGAAAGAAAATTTACAACCAGTCCCAGCCTGAGAATTCCCAGCGCAAGCTGGAAAACTCCGACAATAAGCGCAAGCAAAATGGCATACGTAATAAAACCTGTGCTTCCGGTAGTAGCGAAGGGTGAGAGCGCTGCCGAGGTCATGAGCGATACGATAGCAACCGGACCGGTGGCAAGCTGCCGGCTCGACCCGAACAAGGCGGCAACGATCGGCGGAAGAAAGGAGGCGTAAAGTCCATAGAGGACCGGCATCCCGGCGAGCTGTGCGTAAGCCATCGATTGCGGAATCAGCACAAGGGCCACTGTCAAACCGGAGACTGCGTCCACTTTGATAGTGGAGAGATTCAAAAGTCTTACCCATTCAATAAAGGGAAAAACTTTGCGGAGCACCAACGTATTTCTGCTATCTTCCATCCTGTATCACCCTGTTTGCTTTGAACTGATATGCTTAGGCAAATGAACGGTCATCGTCGTGCCCTTTCCTGCCGAGCTGACGGCCTCGATCCGGCCGCCAAGCTTCTTAACGATTCCATATGTGATGAACAAACCCAACCCGGTCCCGTGTCCCTTTTCTTTTGTAGAAAAAAACGGCTCCCAAATATGATCCAGAGTTTCCTCCGACATTCCGCATCCATTGTCCTCCACCGAAATCGAAAGAGTTTCACCGCAGTCATGCGTTTCGATCGTAATGACTCCCCTGTCTGCAATGGCGGCAAAAGCATTGCTCAACAAATTGAGAAAGACCTGCTGCAACTGGCCCCGGTCCGACTGAATTTCAGGGAGACCGTCACTTAGTTCCAGCCGAAGATCAAGATTTCGGTAGCCGGCTTCCTTTTCAACGAAACCCATGGTCTCGCTAACCACGTCGTTTATATCCAGATTCTCGATATGAGGCTCCATCCTGCGCGCAAACCCGAGCAGGCGGTGGGTGATCGACCTGCAACGCTCGACAGACTTGATAATCGCATCAGTCAGTCCAATAAATTTATCCCTGTTCTTAAACCCGCTGTCCAACTCTACCAGGTCCTTCATCAGGCCGGCCTTCTCGTTTATGATCGCCATCGGATTGTTGATTTCATGCGCCACTCCTGCGGCGAGCCTCCCAATAGACGAGAGTTTGTGGCTATGTTCCATTTCCCGGTAAGCTGCCTCACGCCTTTCTTCGCTTTCCTGGAGCCTGCGGGTGAGAAAACCGGTCAGCTTGAACACAACGAGAAGGATTATCAGTACGCCTGCAAAGAACACATACAATATTTCACTCTTTAGCGTGTACCAGGATCTGAAAAGTTCCCCACTTCGCTTAATTACCACGAGCACGTACGGAGAGCTCTGGAAATAAGCGTACGCCATCAGGACATCACGGCCGTGTGAATCCGTTGTCTCGATACAGTTCGCCTCGTTCGAAAAAGGGGGAAGGCCAATGGGACACCGGTCCAGAACGGCCCCGTAATTCCTTGTAGTGGTTTGAAGGGTCCCCTCCCTGTTTAGGAGAAATCCATCGCTCTTGGCGCCCAACTGCATCGAAGCGATCATCTCATCTATGGTGTGGGTATCGATTGTGGCTCGAAGAATCCAGGATTTCCCGCCTTCGGATCTTCTCTGCACCGCCATTGCAATATGCGGAAATCTGCGGAAACCCATAAAGACATCGCTGATGTAAGCGCCAGCGGTCCGGACCTCATGAAACCATGGCTGTTCGCTGTAATTGCGACCCATCAGATCGTAAGGTCCGACGTAGTTAACCTGAACGCCGTTTTCATCTATCAGGCCCACATCGACAAAGCCGCGAAACTCCTGTTTCATAGCATGAAAAATGCGGTTAAGGTTTCCTTCGTCAGCCAGTTCCTCGTAGGAGTGCTCGGAGGCGATAAAACTCACCGCCGAAAGCCGCTCGCTAAAGAACAGTTCCATTGAGTGCTTGCTTTTGTTCACCAGTACGAGCAGAGGGTTAACGATCTCCTGGCTGAGCGTGTTCCGGTACTGGTGGATATTTATCATCGCCATTGAAAAGAGCGGGATAACCGTTACCAGAATTACAAGGATAATGATGCGCCTGCGGAGCAGGCGGTAAATCTCCGGAGAGCCGCCTTCTTCTGGAAACTCGAGCAAACTCCGATTCTTGAGCCAACTCGATAACGACATCTCATGCCTTCCGTTTTTCAGAAACGTCAGCCAACCACCCAAACCGTTCTGTCCTTTGCCATGTGAATCACCTTATTGCTGACCCGGCCCATCATGAATTCCTGGACTTTGGAAAGGCCCCTCCTACCGACGAGGATGCAGTCGTACTCATTCTTTTCAGCTTCTTCTATAATGGCGTGAGCGGCGTTGCTTGCGCCTCGGACTATCTTTTGATTTATCCGGGCGGGGTCCACTCCATGGGAAGTAAGAATGGCCCTTGCCTTATCAAATGAGGGTTCTAACAGTGCCCCCGCCTGGTCCAGTTCGCTGTTCATTTTTGCAACGGCTTCTTTATCCCCTTCCGAAGAAAACACTTCGCGCATGAAATTCCTGAAACCGTGAAAGCTATGAACGGCGTGAAACAGGGTGATCTCGAAATCTTTCGAGGTATCCAGCAGATCGGCAAGATGTGTCAAAGAAAACATAGACCCTTCGGAACCGTCCAGACAGGCAAGAAATTTCATTGGGGGGCGTTTTCCTCCCACAATCCACACGGGTATGGGCACTAGTCCCAGGACATGCGCGGCCACGGAGCCAAGCATAAAGTCTTTAAGGTCGCTAAGTCCCCTTCGTCCAACCACCAACGCCTTATAGCCGTTTTGCGATTCTGCGGCGATATCCCGGGCTACGCCGATTTTCCTATCGGCAATCCTTACCGTTATTGCATCATCTTTAAATCCTGCGTCAAGCAATATCGCCTCGGCTTTCGCCATGAAGGCGCTGACGGCCTTCCCCTGTTGTTCCTCCCAATCCTCTACGCTCACTAATCTGTATTTGTACTCGGGAGTTCCCTTTTCAAAGTCGATGAATGATTCGGGGACCCTGATGGCGACATGAAAAAGGACAACCTTAAACCGCCTCGGATCCAGGATGGCAGCCGCGTGCCTGACGGTTTGCATGGAGTGTTCGGACCCGTCGTTAGCGATTAGTATTCTGCCCGGAACTGAATCGTTCATCTGGCTTCCTTTATGTTGCGGGATATCGAGAGAATGACTGAGGAGATTTCCCCGAGTAGTTTGTCCCTGAATTTCACGCATGAAGCGTCGTTAAACATGACCATATCCAATTGGCGGGTGTGGATGAGCAGGTATCCCAGTATCCTGAGCTTTTCCTTCATCACATCCGCATCATAGCCTTGAATGCGTGCCGTTACACCGTCACCTCTGATTTCGCAACTAAATTCAAACTCTTCAAGAATCTCGCCCACAAAACGCGCGCGGCGAACGCGTCTGTTCTGGTCGGCAGCACCGCCCTTGAAAGTGAAACTGATGTAGTTTTCGCTGGCCCGTTCACCGATAAGCGCCTCAGTACTCGAAAAATGAAAACCGAACCGGGAACTGAGGCTGCAAAAGTTTCTGGATATCATAAAATAATTACGATCCACATATGGAGAAGGCATGGAGGGATCGAGCGCCGGATTAGAGCCGGCTTCCATAAGAATCGACATAAAACCCTTTGTATCAACCGGCGGGGGCCCTCCCCACGCCACTGCTACAATCCCTTCCCACAGGGCGAGCATAGGGATCGATACGATATTGTCCAGGTTTACAAACTTGCCGTGCACTTCTTCCCTAAACCCGTCATCGAGGTTGAGGACCCACCACTGCATGGGAATGCCGCACACCAACTGCTTGCTGGCCTTCTCCGAAAAATGGTGGTCCCTTCCGAAGTTGAACACCTCCTTGACGGCTTTTTCATGGCAGAACCTCGTGATATCGTGAAAAGTCCGGCAACGGGAAGGTTTGAAATCCGGGGCATCCGGATCGAGCAGATGCAGGGGAATTATATTCTCGGATACTTTTTCCAGGATCTTCAATACTGGAGAGTTCTCCATGAGAATTTTGGAGGTCCGGTTATTTGAAAGCAAGGGTTCAATCTTCCCGCTGCACACTCTCCGCCCGTCTGCGTCAACAGTGACCTCCCGACCGTTTTCCAGCAGGTCGGCTGCGTCCTCCATGCCCATGATTGCGGGCACGCCGAATTCTCTGGCAACATTGGCAAGATGGCCGGCCTCGGTCCCCTGTTCAGCCACGACCGCTGAAGCCAGGCCAAGCAAAGCGGCCCACCTGGGAAGCGCTTGCTTCACAACGAGGATTGCTCCTTTGGGAAAAAAAAGGACGTCGCGTTCTTTCCTGACGACAAAAACCGGGCCAAACCCCGCCCCCGGACTTGCCGTAATACCCCCCGAGGCGATGACTTCACAACCCGGGACTTCGTGTCTGCCCAGCCGGTGTTCCGAATCGGCATTTCTCTGTTTCAGAGGCCGGCACTGCAATATCCATATCTCACCTTTCTCATCCAACGCCCATTCAATATCCTGTGCCACCCCATAGTGATCTTGTATCTGCAGGGCTATCTGCGCCAGCTCAACAGCAGTCTGTTCGACAATGGAAGCCTGCAGACCCTCTTCGCCGGCAATTTCAATTCTGCAAACGCCTTCTTCAGGGTAGCACACAAATTTTTGCTCTTTCTTCGCGATCTCTTCCTCCATGACGCGAGGCGGATTTCCTGAAAGAACAAACAAATCGCACCCAACGCTGCCATCCACCACCGATTTGGGCAACCCGAGCACCGAATGAATAAAAATCCGCTTATCCCTTACATCGAGAGGATTTCGAGAATAAATCACCCCGCCGGCGACGGCGTTCACCATAGACACGCAACCTACGCACATGTCGATATCTTCGTCACGGAGTCCTCTGTTCAACCGGTAGGTAATGGCCTGGAGGCTATACTTGCTTGCCGCTATTTCCTTGTAAGCATGTATGAGGTCGTCGGCGCTGACGTTCAATTCGGTCCGGTACAGTCCGGCGAACGAGCTTTGAGGGGAGTCTTCGCCGAGCGCGCTGCTGCGAAGAGAGACTTTGACACCCTGCCCTTCCTTTTTTTCGAGTTCGCCGTAGGCCCATAAAATGGCCTTTTCCAGCTCGGCAGGCATGGCGGCGCGGACTATCTGCTGCTGGATCTGCGCGCCAAGCGAATAGAGCTGGTCAATTTCTTCCGCGGGAGACGCTTGCAAGAGACGGTCTATCTCGGCCTGGAGTTCACTATGGGCCAAAAATTCGCGAAACGCCCTGGAAGAGATGACAAAACCGTCAGGGACCTTTATCCCGAGGCGGTTACGGATTTCCCCTAGGTTCGCCATCTTATAGCCGACCTCATCAGACCGAGTCTTATCAACGTCCTGGAGAGAAATTATCAGCGAACCGTCGCCTGTTTCTTTCTTCTCCGCAAGAATTTCAGTAATCCTGCCCTGAATCGACCGGAAGCTGTCGCCGAGATCCGAATACTTGCCGGGCGCCAGTTGATCCATGCTGTTCACCATGCGGTAGACGTTAACGGAGACGGCCGTGCAGCCCGCACGGATAAACGACATACCGAAGGGCGTGTCGCCTTTGCGGGCCTGCTCGAGCTCGGACATGATCTGCAGGGCTTTGTTATTGGCGTTCAGCAGCAGCTTGAAATTATGATACCTTGTCTGAAATGAAGTGCGGAGCGCCTCGACGTCCAACGGCGCGAGGGTCCTTGTCCTTCTCCAGGGTCTAAGCTTTTCCAGATATTTTTTGATTAAAGGCATATGGCTGTCGGACCCAGAAAATCCACCGCTGAACCGGGGCGAAGAACATCCGCGAGCAATCGGATCTTCGTGCATGCCTCGGCTCTGCGGTGCCTATGAATTATGCTGAAGGCCCAGGTCGCGGAAGATTGAAAGGCTCTTCAAATGGATGGGCCCCGCGTTTCGGTGAGTTCGGCTTTTTCATGCAGAGTTTTGCTTTTACTCGCATCCTGGATCTTATAGACCAGATCGTCGATTTCCATCGGTTTCATAAGATAGTCGAAGGCGCCCATGTTCATCCCTTCGATAGCCACCTCCATACTCGCGTGGCCGGTGAGCATGATCACTTCCACCAAATTATATGTTTTCTTTATCTCGCGCAGAGTCTCAAGACCGCTCATGCCGGGCATTTTTACGTCCAGGACGACAACATCGGCTTGTTTTTCTTTCAACTGTCCCAAAGCAGCTTCCCCACTCGTTACCCCATTTACGTCCAGTTTTCTTTTCCTGAGCCTCTTGACCAGAGTCTCCATGAACTCAACTTCGTCGTCCACAATCAAAACGCGTATAAGTTCCATAATTGTCAGGTTCTTATTTTCAAGTTAAAAGCGTTGGGCAACATGGAGCCGCCGTCACATCCTACCCAAACACCGGATATATCTTTCTTTGAAAAATTATTATCTCTAATAAACTCTCTTTAATAAAGGAATTTCTACAGCCCCGCCGGTGTGGTCTGCGTACTAACCCGGTGAGCTTGATAAAGTCGCCCGGTTCCGCTGCCTTCACCATAAATCAGGCATTCGTAGACCGTTCCGGGTAAAATCTTTTGAGTATCTCCGCGATTGCCGACTTCAAGTGCTCAATGTTGCCGCTCTTCTCGATATAGATTTCCCCTTTGTCCGGACTGAAATTCCTTTCGCATTCTTCCGTAAGGAATGTATGTATTATGACGGGCAAAGGGGGGTTGCGCTTCTGAGTTTTTTCGAAAATCTCGGAGCTGTCCGCATCGGGCATTTCGACATCGTACACAAGTAGGTCCACCTCATTCTCGCGCGCTATTTCGCTGAGAATCCGGCTGCCATCAACGGCAACAGTGACCTCGTAGCCTACGGCGGAAAGTTCGCGTCGAAGAAAATCCCGCACGTTCCTGTTTTTATCTGCCACCAATATGGTGAACGTCCTCTTCATCTTCAGGGCCTTTATATTTCTTGTTTGACCTTGGCTTTTTTCATTGCGAGTCCAAGACCGTCGAACATATAGAAGATGGCAAAACCCCACCATAACGTATAAACCACGTAAAAGGCCAGCAGACCTGCTGCAGTCAGGGCCTTTTCGGAAATACTTTCGGGCTCGATTTTGTAAAAATTGTAGGCCGGTTCGATGCCCTTCTTCATGACCTCAAGAATGGCGTTTGCCTGTAGAGTTTTCTTGCGCTTCTGAAGCTCTTTGACACAACCGTTCAGAGCGCCCCACCATGTCGACATCACCTCTTTTTCGTCCATTCCGTACTTTTCACTGATTTCCGATCCCTTGTCGAAATACATCAACTTGGAGTCCTCCAGAACAACTCCGAGCAGTTTTGAAAGATTTCCTTTGATTTTGAGTTCCGCGCCCTGAGCGGTCGTATCCGGGGCACCCCCGGTAAAAATCTTTGCCGCTTTTGCCGCCTGGTCGGCATTTTGCATCTTGACGCTTACCACCAGTTCCTCTTTTTCAACTTCTTTAAGGTCGCTGGTGAGTTTTGGAATAAAATAGGAAGATCCCTTAGCCAGCTTGTTGAAAAGGTCATCGGAGAACTCAAGGCCGTTCCTGCCATGGCCAAATACCGGTGAGAAAATAAGGGCCAGAATCCCGAAGAAACTTATACCAAGCAACAGACCGACGCTCATCGTCTTTTGATTTCTGATCAGCATTTTTTATTTCTCCTGGTGGGCAAAACCCGCATCTATGGTTAGATCTGCTCTAAACGGCCGGTTTGACCGAAATTTCCGGGCCCCTCAACTCTTCTCTCAGGATCCCCAAATTGCTGAAGAACTTCGCAAACAACCAAACCCCGAAGAAAGCTACCACAATCCAGAATACGATGTTGCCAACGAACTCGATATTGGCGGTAACAGGTTTTGGGATGCTTACAAGTTCAAGTTCGACCATTTTTCGAGGCAGTGTTGCAGTCCGGTTTACAAACCCAGCCAGGATCGAGACAGCATAAAAGCCTCTGATGTGAATGCCTTTAACCACTTTGGTGGTAAGCGCCCCGATTTGAATGCCCAACAGGGACCCGACCAGCATTCCCATCGCCAACGAGTAAAATACGTACCCATAAATGGCATATTGAACGATAGATGCCAAACCTGCAGTGAAGATGATCTGAAGGATATCGGTGCCCACGGTCGTCATGGAAGAAACACCGAAGACATACACAAACATGGGAAAGGTAACGAAGCCGCCCCCTACACCCATGATAGAGGCAAGAATACCCACAAATACGCCTCCCGTTGTAATCACCAGCCAGGAGATCTTTTTGCCGCCGGGGACAAAATCCTCGTCGAAGTTGATCATTGGCGGAACGTTTACTGACTGAAGTTTGACTGCGAAATTGGTGGTCCCGGATTGTGACGACCCGTGAACATCTCCTCCGACTGCTGAAGGACCTTTTCTGGATTTCAGAAAGTCAAACAGGGCATAAAAACCAAGAAAACCCAGCAAAAGGGCATAAATAAGGCTGATGAAACCGTCGCTCAACAGAGGATTGGCATCGTACAGCGCCCTGTTGATTGTACCGCCGACGAAAGTGCCGATCCCGGCGCCGACTACAAATGCTATTGCCAGCTTCAGGGAGACATTTCCGAGCTTTCTATGGACCGTAGTGCCCATGATTGCCTTGGCAAAAATGTGAAAAAGGTCGGTCCCGACCGCCAGGATGCCCTTTACGCCGGCAGCCATAAGAGCCGGAGTAATGATGAACCCGCCGCCGGCCCCGATACACCCGGTGATTAGTCCGGCAGCAAGGCCGATGGCCATCGATACCAGAAAAATCGTCGGCGAATAAAATGAAGGGGCGTAAGCATGTTTGCCGCCCAGCAGAGGCGCCGCTTCAAGCAGTGACACAACCAGAATCGGTGCGAGCAGCAGCAGCAAGGCCAGAAGCTTCTTGCGGTTCTTGACGATTGACATTGACACTTCGTAATCCCATTGCGCATGAGCTATGGACGAAGCTTTAAGAAACTCGTAAACCTGCCTTGGACCACTCATTTCTACAAACCTCCCTGTAATGAATACGGCCGGATCTCTGAGATTCGGTCTCTTTATTGGAAGTAACTCTGCGTGCTTCACACTCTTCACCGGAACGAAATACCGACGGTCGTCTAAGTTTGGTCTTCAGAAAGATAAGCAACTTACATGCCACTGCTCAACACAATGAGGCGATCGGATAAGATGTTAATATGTTGGGACTTATAGATCCTGGCCGATTCCGGCGCTATCAGGTTCGGTGTCAGGGTTTTTTACAATGTGTAAAGGGGTGGAAGGAGAAGGGAACCGATGCACCGGATTAGCTGGACGATTCTTGGGCGAATCGGTTAAAAGTTGACCGGCCAGGCTGTTTTTCTCGTAAATGTCCCGGGACTGGAAGTATGGCACAAACTTAAGGGAGGCGGCGCCGGCATCCGCCGGGTCCTCTATCGCTGCTTTTGCATCCCTTTCAAAGAAATGAGGAGTGGAAGATGGGTGAGATCCATTGGACGGAGATCGTCTTTGGCGCCGCAACTTTCGTCGTTCTGACAGCATATCACATGTATTGGCTTTACCAGGTTCGGAAGGCGCCCCTTCGAACATACCGGGGGGTCGCCAAACACTTTCGCCATGTTTGGGTGGAATCCGTCATTACCGGGAAACGTGACATCCTGTCGGTGCAGACTTTGCGCAACTGGATCATGGCTTCGAGCTTTCTTGCCTCGACAGCCATGATTATCGGCCTGGGGCTGTTGAGCTTTCTTTTCAAGTTCGATCATGGTTCCGAGGTCCCTATCGATTTTGCTCTTATCTTTTCCAGAATGAAGATGTTGTTCATGGTCAAGCTCATGCTGCTAATGGTGCATTTCTTCTTTGCCTTCTTCAGCTTCACACTTTCGATCCGCTATATGAACCAGGTCGACTTCATGATCAATGTTCCGGCAGAATGCGATCCCCTGCTGACCCCTGAATTCATAGCCAACACCCTCGACACTGGAATGGTCCATTACACTATGGGCATGCGGGCTTTTTATCTGTCTATTGTAGCAACGCTTTGGCTATTCGGCCCGGTGTGGATGTTTTTGGGAAGTTTGGTCCTGGTCTTCGTTCTTTACAGGCTGGATCATTGCTGTACGCTGGATTATTCCACCGCACGATGCGATATGGACGTACACGGGTTCAAAACACAAGGGGATCTGGGGACCTAACCGGTCCTGATTGGAGCTTAGAGATTGAGGGACTGGTTAATGATGTTCACTCTTCGCTTATGGCTGAGGTCTCGAGACGGATGCGGTATTTTTCAATTTTGGCCAATAGGGTCGGACGGGAAAGCCCAAGCATCTTTGCCGCCCGAGACTTGTTGCCACCGTTAACATTAAGCGCCTCGGTGATGAGCAGTGCGGAAAACTGTTCCATAGCCGAATCGAACCTGCTGAAACCTCCTTCCTGTGAATTTAGAAGATTGCGGACCCAGGCCCGGATGGCCTCCTCCGGCAAATCTGACTTTTCGGCCGGCGCATCCCGGACGATTCCGACCCGCACTATATCTTCTTGTGAGACAGGACCGCCCCGGTTGAATATCAGAGCTTTCTGCAGCGCATTTGCCAATTCCCGAACATTGCCGTGCCAGGGGTAACCGCAAAGCGTCTTGAGCGCTTCGGTCGTAATCCCCGGATCGGGTACGCCCATTTTTTTCGAGTAGCCCTTTATAAAATAATCGCAAAGCAGCGGAATATCGTCTGCCCGATCCCGCAAAGGAGGAAGCGAAATAGTTACGACTTTGAGTCTGTAATACAGGTCTTCCCTGAATTTGCCCGCCGAAAGAGCGGCTTCAAGATTGCGATTGGTGGCTGCGATTATGCGTACGTCAACCGGAATCGGTTCCCGGGCCCCCAGCCTTTCAATGCTTCTTTCCTGAAGCAGGCGAAGGATTTTCGCTTGAATTGCGAAGGGCATGTCTCCAATTTCGTCGAGGAAAACAGTCCCGCCATCAGCCTGTTCGATGCGCCCTACCCTTCGGTTGACGGCACCCGTGAATGCGCCTTTTTCATAACCGAATAACTCACTTTCCAGAAGCGTTTCGGGGATCGCAACGCAATTAATGACCAGAAACGGTTTGTGAGACCTTCCGCTGTGCTGATAGAGCGCCCTTGCGACGAGTTCCTTGCCCGTTCCCGATTCGCCACGAATAAGAACTGTGGCGTCCGTAGAGGCCGTTCGCCCAATCGCCTTATATACTTCCTGCATTGGCCGGCTGCGCCCAATAATGGCTTCGCCGAAGTCGGTTTCAGGCACAGGGTCCAACTCGACCCGCGAACGCATAAACCGGCCGGTCTCAACGGCCTTTCCAATCAGGGCGAGCATTTCCGGTATGTTGAACGGTTTGAGAATATAGTCGTAAGCGCCCATCTTGGTCGCTTCTATAGCTGTCTCGGTGGTCCCGAATGCGGTCATCATAATGACCGGCAGAAGAGGTTCGATTTCACGGATTGCTTTGAAGGTCCGAAGTCCGTCCATACCCGGGAGCCGCACATCCATAATGATGAGGTCGAAGACCTCAGAGCGTACAAGGGGCAGCGCCGCTTCGCCGCTCGAAGCCGTTCTGACCTTATGCCCATCCTGTGTCAACAGCTTATCGAAACTCACGCGCAGATGATGATCGTCGTCAACTATCAGGATCGCAGCCAAGCTCCATCCCCCCGGCATGGAAGAGTTATCGTAAAAACGGCGCCTTTCTGGGGCCGGCATTTAACGCTTAGACAGCCCTTATGTTCCTGAATAATGCGGGCGGCTATGCTCAATCCAAGCCCGGTGCCTTCTTGCTTCGTTGTGTAAAACGGTTCGAAGATCTTGTCTTTTATCGCCTCCGCAATTCCGGGCCCGGTGTCGCTCACGCGAATCACAACGACCTTTCCGGTCGGTTCGCTGGTTCCCTCTTCTTCCGCTATGAGGATGCGTCCTCCATCGCCCATCGCCTCGCATGCATTCACGATCAAGTTCACCAGCACTTCCTTGAGTTGCTCGGGGTCACAATCTACCTCCGGGAGCTGCTGGTCTCTCCTCACCTCGAGATTAACCCCGTAAGAGTCCATTCGATACCGCAGGAGCTGAACGGCCATATTGACAACTTCTGAAGGACTGGCCTTTTGGATCTTCAGTTTGGGCGGTCTAGAGAATTCCAGGAAGTTGCCCACTATCGTGTCGATGTGGCGGATCTCCTCCGAAATGACCTCGAAGTCCTCTTTCTGTGCCGTGGAAAGCGAAAGCGTCCGCTCAAGGGTAAACAGCCGCATCTTAACAGATGTAAGGGGATTTCTTATGCTGTGAGCAACTCCTGCGGCAAGTTTTCCTATTTGGGCCAGTTTTTCGGATTGAAGCAGATGCTCTCGGCTTTGCTCCAGTTCAATTCGCGTAGTATCAATGCTTTCGACCAGTCCCTGTATTTTCTTGCCAAGTGCCTTGACCTCGTCGGGTTCGTCAAGCGACATGCCTCCGTTGCGATCGGCGGTAAAAGCCAGGAGCCTGATCGGCACGAGCACCCTGCTGAGCAGCAAAGCCCCGAGTGTAATCCCGATGCCCAGAGCGCAAACCATGGCTATGCAGGATGCGGTATCAAAGAAAGCCACTTTCAGCCTGATTCCCGCCCAAAGCGAGCCGACTCTTTCATACTGAACCTGTTTGAACTGCTCGCAAAGGTCCCGGATAGCATAAAAAGGGCTCCTGACATCCTTGTGCAATGCATATCCTTCTTCGCGCTTGCCGGCCTTGTACAGATCGATGACATGTTCGCGCATGTTGCTGTATCGGACATTCTTTGATTCGATTTCGTTAAGCAGCTCGCGTTCATGGTCGGATTCCGCGAATTCGCGGGCTTTCTTCAGCCAATGTTCAAATTCGAACTTATGCTGATCGAGTTGGGCCAGCCATTCGCTGTTGCCGTCGATATAATAGTAGGTCAACAGGCCCCTTTGCATTGCGAGAGCGCTTTCCAACTCCTGGCTGACATTCAGCGCAGCGGCGCCGGATTTGATAACCAAAGAAACGGCGCTGTCCATGTGGTGCACAATCCAGATGGTCGTCAAACCGCCGAGCATGGCGATAGCTACCAGTGCGCTTATGGCGAACAGCAACTTAGTCCTGAGACTGAAACGCTTTAACATCGAAATTCCTTTGCAAAGGCGCAAAAGCACATTGACGCAAAGACGCGAGGGAAATTGAATAATATCAATTGAGCACCAAGAAAAAACAGAAAGAACTGAGAAATGACTCAAAAATGAAAATTAGAAGATTTTATTGGCTCCGAATCACGAAAAATACTCCCGAGCAAATGAGCATCACACCAACTACCCGCGCCAGGTTGACCGGTTCGTTGAAAATAAAGCGGCCGACCACCAGTGTCCCGATATAAGTTATGCTCACCATCGGAAATGCTACGCTGAAATCAATTTTTGACAGGACGTCGAGCCAAAGAATTGAGCTTACACCATAAAGAGCAAATGCAATCAAAATGTAGGGTACATCCACGAATTTGCGGACAAGACCTCCAATGCCGATCTCGAGGACAGGCATTCCGCCTGACCGAACTATGGCCAACTTCATCAGTGTCTGGCCGACAATCACCATCAGTATGCAAATTACGGCCAACACGAGTGCGTGCAGATTCAATTTGTGCATTTTGAAGAAGCTCCTCAGCCCACCCGGGGGTAATTTTATTCTCGTCTATCACATCGTATCTATTTTGCCAATGCCCACTTGCCGTCTTTCACCACGACCATTTCCAGGTCGTCTTTGGTGAGGCCGTTATGGTCCTGAGCGGACATGTTGAATATCCCGTGCATTCCCACGAAACCCTTTGTATTCTCAATGAAGTCACGGATCTTTGCCGGCTCCGGTCCAACGGCTTTAAGGGCCGATACGGCCAGATGCATGGCATCCCATGCATGACCGCCAAAGGCGGAGATAGGCTCTTTGTAGAGGGTCTCGTAAGCCTGTTTATATTCCAAAATGACTTTCTTCTGAGGCTGACCCTCGGGCAACAGATCGCCCACATTAATCCGGCCCAGAGGGAGCAGGACCCCTTCGGACGCCTTTCCGAGGAGTTCAACGTTTTTCAAGCTCCCGAAAACCATGGCTCTGATAAAGTGGGATCGAATCCATGGCCAGATCTCGCCAGGTCTTTACGGCCAGGATCTGGGTGGGCCCTATGGACCAGTTTACTATTGCCTGGGGCTGGCTGGACCGAATTTTGGTCATCTGCGCGGAAAGGTCGCTGTCCTGTGGTCCGAAACGCTCGTCCGCGACGATCTTAATTCCTTTTAAAGGGGCGAACTTCGCCAGTTCCTCACGCCCGCTGGCGCCGAATCCGTCAGAGGCGGTCATGATTGCAACCGTTGAGATCCCTTTGGCCTTCATGTAATCGTACATCCTCTCCACTACAAGGCTGTCCGAAGGCGCTACCTTAAATATCCATTTATGACTTTCAACCGGGGTCACGATTTTGTAGCTGGCGGCACAAGAAATCAGAGGGACCTTAGCCTCTTCCGCTACACCCACCACTGCCAAGCTGTTTCCACTGATGGTGGGACCAACGATCACCGCCACCTTCTCCGTCTTTATCAGTTTTTTTACTGCGAGATTGCACTTGGTGGCATCGCTCTCATCATCCACAACGATGAGTTCTATGGGATGGCCGTCGATTCCTCCTTGTTTATTGATCTCATCTCGGATCATCTCCGCCGTTTTCTTTTCGGGATCACCCAGAAAAGAGCCGCCGCCCGTGACCGAGAAAACGGCCCCGATCTTGTAAGGTTCCTTTTGAGCTCGCACCTGTGTTCCGTTAAATAACACCAGCGCCCCGACGAAGAGCGCGATTATCCCCACGCTTGCCAAAACCTTTGATTTCATTCACCCAATCCTTTCTCTCAATGACATTTGTAAGAAATTTACAAACTTATAGAGAATACAATGCGAAGGTGTCAATGGAAATATACAGGACATCCGAAAGCCACGGGGGAAAATCATTCCAGTCATTGAAACAAAAAAAGTGTAGAATTATATCCAACTTTCCCGGGATCTCGTTTACAATCGAAAATGTCTCGAACTGTTAAAAATCTTTTTCCGGACTGCATACATGCGTGAAAAACAAAAAATTCTCATTATTGATGATGAGGCCCCTTTCCGTTCTGCGTTGCGCCGCCTTCTTGAGAAAGCATACATCGTCCTCGAAGCCGACACGGGGGCAGCCGGCTTTGAGCTTGCCAAAGACCAGGACCCCGACCTGATTCTGCTGGATATCGGCCTCCCCGACGGAAGCGGTCTGGAGTTGCTGCCACGCTTCAAGGAAATGCGTCCTTCGCCGACAATCGTCATGATCACGGCATACGAGCGGATAAAAGACGTGGTCATGGCAATCAAGCAGGGCGCTTTCGACTACATGGTCAAACCCGTCGATCTCGACGAATTTGAAGTTACCATCCAGAACGCCCTCGAACACGCTGGACTTAAAAATGAAGTCGCCCGCCTGCGCAACGAGGTCCAGAGGCTCCGGGGAGGAGATCGGTTGATCGGCAAAGACCAACTGTTCCTGGAAGCCCAAACGCTGGCCATAAAGAGCGCACAGAGCCGGGACGCCGGTGTTCTGATTCAGGGTGAGAGCGGGGTCGGGAAAGAGCTTTTTGCCCGGCTCATTCACACACAGAGTCCTCGGGCCCACTATCCGTTTGTCGCTCTCAACTGCGCCGCCTTTTCGACGGAAATAATCGAAAGCGAACTTTTCGGGTACGAAAGGGGAGCTTTTACCGGGGCCAAGGCAGAGGGCAAAGAAGGTCTCCTGCAGGTTGCTGACGGCGGGACACTCTTTTTGGACGAAATAGTGGACCTCCATCCGGAAATCCAAGCCAAACTGCTTCGCGTCATGGAAGAAAAGGAATTCTTCGCAGTAGGAGGAACACGCAAAAAACTGGTGGATATCCGGATCGTTTCCGCCTGCAACCGCGACCTCTGGCACGTGGCCGAAGAGGGTGGCTTCCGCAAAGATCTCTACTTCAGGCTCGCAACGATCAAGGTCAACCTGCCGCCTCTACGCGAAAGGCGTGACGATATCCTTCCGCTCGCGCGCACATTCATGGAGGAGTTCAACGACAAATACGGGAAGAAGTTCCGAGGCTTCAACCCCAAGGCAGAAACACTTCTAATGAACCATTCGTGGCCAGGTAACATACGAGAGCTGCGCAACAGCATTGAACGCGTGGTTCTGCTCGAAAACGACGACACGGTGCTGGGCCGCTATCTTCACTTTCTTGACCCGGATACGATCGAGCCGGCGGGGCCCCATCCGGAGAATTTCTCAGTAGCTCTGCCCGATGGAGGCGTTGGTTTGGAAGAAATCGAAAAGCAAGTTATTCTTCAGGCGTTCGAAAAATGTGGCTCCAATAAATCTAAAACGGCTCGTTTCCTACGACTTCCACGCCATGTGCTTCTCTATCGCCTCAAAAAGTATGGGATACACGTTTAGAATATTTGGACTTGGACAAAATACTTCAATGGCTTCCTGTTGTGAATAATATCCTACACTTTGGAACTAAGAGACTGAATTATCGGGGCTTTTCTCGAGCAGATTTCAACGTGGCGACTAACATGAACCTATAATGTGTAGAATATTATTCAACAACTCCTGCCCCATTTAAGACAGCACTTCCCCAAAATCCGCTTTGGACCTCAATCCACACGATTTTGCAATCGTGGCACGCTCCTTGCTCTACTAGAAAGCACGGAGGCGAACGTGCGTGCTGAAAATCCTGTGCTCCTTGTCGAAAACGACGCTCCTCTGAGACGCTCTTTGGGAAAATTTTTGGATCAGGCCGGATATGCCTTTCATAGCTGTTCGACTGCGGCTCAAGCTCTGGCTCAAGCTCAAAAAGTTCCTCCTGATGTGGTTATAGTTGAATATCATCTTCCCGATGCGAACGGTAATTCACTCATCGAAAAACTCAATCTCCTTGCTCCCGAAGCTGCTGTGATAGTTCTTTCTAAATACGATTTCCAAGCTATTGCTGAAGATCTCTATCGAGTGAAAATCGAAACGTTTTTGAAAAAGCCCTTTGATCTCGCTGATTTTGAAGCTGCATTGTGTTCTGCCTGTTCAAAAGCCGGCAGAAATCCCATGGAGGGTGAATGGCTGCCTGAAGAAAAGCTCAAAGCTCTGCCTGCCTCCAATTTATACGGGGAACTCTTAGGAATCGAACTTAAAGTTCAAGCTCCAATTCGCGCTAAAGCTCGATTTACCAAGTGAAGGTTGATTCTGAAAATGCAACTACTCGAAACCAACTCCAGTTCATGCTCACGCTGTGTAGGTGATTCAAGCCCTGCTCGAACGGATGTTGAAGCTCCTGCGGACGGTTGATTCGAAGGTTGGACTTGCAGTCCTGTTAGTGGCGGAAAATCTTTATCCTACTCATCGATTCTTTGAGTATCCTCTGGTCGGAAGGCCATAAGGCAACCCCTTATGGCCTTTGACTTTTTCTGGGACCTGTAGTTGTCCGTATGCTTTTCCTTCACTTCGCCTTCGATCTCTCTTCGTGAGCGAGCATGAACTAAAAGAATCGTATATGTCGGACGGATCGTCCTCTGTATTTGGCTTTTTATCTCTCTTCGCTTTTTCTTGGTTTCCTTCGTGGTGAAAATAAGTGCACTTGAGCCAAAGGACAGTCGGAAACCACGAAAAGGGGCCTCCTTTTCGCGCCTTCGCCTATTCGGGTGAAAACTTTTCGGACAGTGGGTTGAGATGGGAACAACGAAAGCTCAAGTGATGCAAATCGCACCTCAGTGACGCAATGTGCCTCACTTCTGTAACATTCCGATATTCAAAGATATTTTTTAAAAACCAGCAATATGACTCCCTCACTGGTGCAATCTGCACCTTTTTTACAACACCACCCCTGCCCTTTAATCACTGCAACTTGATCGTATAATTTAAACTTTTCCAATTCTTTCACGTGGTTATGGAAATTTCTGAAAAAGAGAACGACGGTTGGCCCGGATCATGCTCTATGAGTATGCAAGCACAAACGAAATTGAATGAATCGGCAGTGGAGTTGAGTAAGGCCGTTTCCCAACAACTTGGAGCTTGAGGAGAATCACCATGGAGACAAAAGACCGTAAAAAGACTTTGCAACCCGTTATCTTTTCAATGGAAAACGATCAGTGTGTTTGGGGCCGCGCGGGAGTTATAAAGCCGACCAAGTGCGTCAACGCATTCGATTGCCTGGGTTGCAGCCTCGACCAGCGTGTGCTCGGCAATTTTGAAGAGCAGCGTAAGGCCGAAGGTCAATCGGACCGAAGGTCGCCCAGGCTGATGCTCATGATGCGCAAAGGAAAATGCCGCCATATGCTGAGCGGTCGCATTCAATATGGCTCTTGCTCCTACGCTTATAATTGCGCAAAGTGCCCATTCGATCAGATGATAGAGGATACAGCCTATCTGCCGAATCTGAGGCGTCCTGAGGTGGATAAGGCGTCCGGCTTCGATGTTGCTCGAAATTACTATTATCACCACGGCCATACCTGGGCGCGAGTTGAATACGGCGGACGCGTGCGTGTGGGTCTCGACGATTTCGCCCTGAGGCTTTTAGGACCGCAGGATGAGATAGAGATACCGGCTCTCGGGTCGACGGTGGGCCAGGATCGTCCTGCCGCCGTGTTGAAGCGTTCCGGCAAGCTGGCTCCCAGCATGTCCCCGGTGGACGGTCAAGTCGTGGCGACCAACCAGGAGATCATGAAAAGGGCTACCACCGCAAACGACGCCCCTTACGCAGAAGGATGGCTTATGGTGATCCAGCCTAAGTCGTTGCGCAATAATCTGAAGAGCCTGTTTTTCGATGCGGAAGGTATGTCCTGGATCGACGAAGAGGCCACCCGGCTTGGCTCACTTCTCTCCGGCGGGACGGGATATCCGGTAATGCCGACCGGTGGTGAGGCCCTCAAAGACATTTACGGAGCGGTTCCTGAGATTGGCTGGGACCGGCTGGTACGTGAGTTCATGCAATAATCGGCTTGCAAGCAGGTCCGGCCATCTTGGACCCTGCGCAACATAGCCTGCAAACGACAATCGGGTGGGCACGGTGATGAAGCCGTGCCCACCCGACCACATTCGGCAACTGCTAAAGAAGTTTAAAACCCGATCCGTGGTGCGATACGTCCTATCTGTCCTATATGACCTAAATGACCTGCTTCACACTTTGTCTTCAAAACTTAACTTTTCAGCCATAAAGTCGTAACATTTCGCTGCCATCCTCGCACACACCTTGGGAAATCTCTGAACAAGAATCAAAAAACTGGAAGAACATAGAATACGGACTGCCGCCAGCTTAATGCCACGGCGCTGTGTAGCAGACCTGCGTCATGAACATTGGCGCCGGGAAGCCTGCGGGGCAGGAGCGGCTTTTTTACTGATCGGCTCGTTTGAGGCTCCGGCCTGCTCAATCACAATAGCGCCGGTATCGAAAACGCCATTATCCAGGCATGCCTTTATGTGATTTCCGGCAGAGCTCCGTTCCGCGCCTTCATGCGAATGGGAATCCGGGATGCGGACATGGATGCTCGGACCTCGAAATCCAGGACTGGAGAGCTGATGTTGAAGAGGTTGTCATCCCGGCAGCGCATTTGAGCCGGGATCCAGGTAGGGATCCCCAGGCAGCTACCGGGCTCCGAACCGGGTCATGCCTGCCACATCCCAATAGAGGTGGTTTCGCCGGGTTTTTCTTGCAGATGTCTTCTCCGTCGCAAAGGACTGATATGAAAAAACACCGTTTCTCACTGTTCGCCGGTTTTTTGCTTGTCTGCTTATTGTCGGCCACCGGATATTCCGGCGATGTCACTTATACCTACGATCAGCTCAATCGTCTGATTGGCGCAGAGTACCCGGACGGAACCGGAATCGAATACACGTATGATGACATCGGCAATAGAATCATACAAAATGTTCTTCTTCCTTCAGTTCCGGGCGCCAATTTCACCGCAAGTCCCACAAGCGGCCCGCCGCCTTTGTCGGTCACGTTTACAGACCAATCGACGGGGAGTGTCAACTCCTGGTCATGGAATTTCGGTGACGGAGGGAGCAGTACGAGCCAGAACCCTGTTTATACATACAGCAGTGCCGGGACTTACACGGTAATTCTCACAGTTTCCAACTCATTCGGCTCATCCTCCAGTGCGACGACGATTAAGGTCAACCCTCCATTACCGGTGGCAAACTTCACCGCATCTTCGACCAGCGGCGCCATCCCCTTTACAGTCTCCTTTACCGACACCTCCACAGGCGGTGTCAACATCTGGTCATGGAATTTTGGCGACGGCGGAACGAGCACGTCTCAGGACCCCTCTCACACTTATACCAGTCCCGGGACTTACACAGTAACGCTTACCGTTGGTGGGCCTACGGGGACATCCATCCCAAAGACCGCTTCCATTACGGCCATTCCCCCTCCGATGGCCGGCTTCTCGGCGGCTCCAACCAGCGGGACGGTCCCGCTAGCCGTCCAGTTCACGGATGCTTCCACCGGATCTGTCACCGGCTGGTCGTGGATCTTTGGGGACGGGGGGACCAGCACGAGCCAAAACCCCAGCCATACTTACACCAGTCCGGGGACTTACACAGTAACCCTGACGGCAAGCGGCCCCGGAGGGAACTCAGCACCAGTGACTACTTCCATCACCGTAACTCCCCCTCCCCCTGTAGCCGATTTCTCGGCTACTCCAACCAGCGGTACAGCCCCGTTAACGGTCCAGTTCACCGATTCTTCCACCGGCGTGGTTACCGGCTGGTCTTGGGCCTTTGGGGACGGGGGGGCCAGCACGAGTCAAAACCCCAGCCACACCTACACCATCCCGGGGAATTACACGGTAACCCTCACGGCAAGCGGCCCCGGAGGGAACTCATCACCAGCGACTACCTCTATCACCGTAACTTACCCTGCACCTGTAGCCAATTTCTCATTTACTCCAACCAACGGCATAGCTCCGCTATCGGTTCAGTTCACGGATGCTTCCACCGGTTCGGTCACAAGCTGGTCATGGGTCTTTGGGGACGGGGGAACCAGCACGAGCCAAAACCCGAGCCACACCTACTCGACACCCGGGACCTATACTGTGAGCCTTACCGCCACCGGTCCAGGCGGATCGAATACAAATACCAAGATCAGCTATATTACCGTAAATGCCACGTCTCCCGGAATAGATCAATACACAAAGCTCATGGTGCACTTCAACGGGCCAAACGGGAGCAGGACATTCACAGACTCGGAACAGACTCCGAAGACTATAACCGGATATGGAAACGCACAGATAAGCACTGCTTACAGTAAATTTGGAGGCGCTTCCCTAAAACTCGATGGAACCGGCTCCTATCTTTCGGCGTCTCCCGGTTCGGATTGGAATTTTTCGGGCGATTTCACCATTGATTTCTGGTGGTATCAACCGGCAACGGGAACTGTAGGTCCTATCGTAGCCGCGGGAAATGGTTATTCACTCGTAATCCAGAATTACTCAGGGATAGTATATGCATGGATTTCATCTAACGGGTCGTCTTGGGACATTGCAAGCCAGGTAAGAATCGGGACGCCTAGCGGCACGGGATTTGACCATTACGCTCTCGTTCGATCAGGAAACACCTACTACACCTTCCAAAACGGCATTCTAACCAATTCCTTTGTGAGTTCGCTGCATCCTTACTACAGTGCGTCAAATAGTTTATACATCGGAGGGCATGGCAGCTACTACGGGACAGGCTACCTGGACGAGCTAAGGATATCTAATGGAGTTGCAAGATGGGCTTCTAATTTTACTCCACCTAGCCTGCCATATATTCAGGGGTCAGTGTGTCCCTCAGCCGCCTTTTCAGTCTCCCCTGCCAGCGGTCCCGCTCAGCTTCCGGTCCAATTTACCGATACATCCACAGGAGATATTTCGAGCTGGTCGTGGGACTTTGGGGACGGAAGCACCAGCACTGCACAATACCCCGACCACATCTACTCGACAGCCGGAACCTACACTGTCAGCCTCACCGCTACAGGCCTTGGTGGATCGAATACATACACAAGCACAAACTGCATTACTATCACTCCTTCGAACGGCATAGATCAATATACTAAATTGATGCTTCACTTAGACGGTCCAAACGGGAGCACCACGTTCACAGATTCGGAACAAACTCCGAAGACTATAACCGGATACGGAAACGCACAGATAAGCACGGCTTACAGCAAGTTTGGAGGCGCTTCCCTAAAGCTCAATGGAACTGGCTCCTATCTTTCTGCGCCTGCCGGTTCGGATTGGAATTTTTCGGGTAATTTCACCATTGATTTCTGGTGGTATCAAACGGCAACGGGAACTGTAGGTCCTATCGTAGCCGCGGGAAATGGTTATTCACTCGTAATCCAGAATTACTCAGGGATAGTATATGCATGGATTTCATCTAACGGGTTGTCTTGGGACATTGCAAGCCAGGTAAGAATCGGGACGCCTAGCGGCACGGGATTTGACCATTACGCTCTCGTTCGATCAGGAAACACCTACTACACCTTCCAAAACGGCATTCTAACCAATTCCTTTGTGAGTTCACTGCATCCTTACTACAGCGCGTCAAATAGTTTATACATCGGCGGCCATGGCGGCTATTATGGGACAGGCTACCTGGACGAGATCAGGGTATCGAATGGAGTCGCAAGATGGCTCTCTAATTTCACTCCACCCGGTGCGCCTTATGGAAATTGATATGAGCCAAATTCCGGATACAGCCACAAGGGAGAAAACCACGGGGCGATATAGTATGGCAATCCTGCCGGGGATATCGGTGTCTTCAGCCGAAGTATTTCTTGCTGGATTACGTAAGGCAAACGACTTGGAACGTTATGCAATTGCAGCCCTCGATCAAGGTTTACCAGAAGAATAAACCCTCTCATCGCGAGAAAGGTTCAACGATGAAGATGAAAATCGGTTTGGGAAGATTCGGTTTAGTACTTGCCCTGCTGTTTGCGTTCCTTCACCTTTCCTTCGGCCCGAATGAGTGGGACCTCGCGCCGGCCAGGTATTGGGTCGATAACGCAGTAGCTCAGATGCCGGATGGAATTCCTGCGGATGCTACGTATTGGGTTTATCCGTCAGATTATGTTGCGGCGGGGGTTGGAAATTTCTCTCCATATTTTGAATGCGGTGGTACGTGCCCTTGTGGGGGTGAGTGGGTTCTCGCGGACATGGGTACTTCGGCTGCCGATTGTCTGTCGAGAGGGTATGGGCTTGGCGGGGGATCTTGTGGAGAAAGATTCCCCTATGTGCCGTCGTGGACTGGGTGGGGCTCGTGGCTTTTGTGTGGCCCTATAGTATCTGCTTGTGGCAGCGACTGGGAGAGGCATATGTGTGCCTATCCTACAGGGAGTGCGCTTGCATATGTTCAGTCGGCACAGCAACTTAATAGTTACGGAGTTTTCGGCTCATCCGGCCCCGATCCGAATGACTCCGACAAACGCAATTTTGAAGATCCCGTTGACGATCAAGTCCGCAATAGTATATGCCTCAATTCATCGGCAAACCTTAAAAGCGGCAATGTGTACCATTCGCAGCAGGTTGGCCCCTTGACCTTTTCCTACAACAGCCTTGATTTCTCCAGTGGCGCCCTGGGGATGGGCTGGACACATGATTTCAATATCTCGATCATCACGAACTCGGGCGGATCCCTAATCCTCAGGCGAGGCGACGGCGGCAAGGTCTGGTTCTCACCTTCCGGAAGTGTTTATTATCCAGATCCAAAGAGTGGAGACACTTCATCGATCATACTAAACGCAAACGGGTCCTATACAAGAACGACAAAGTACGGAAAGGTGTACAATTTCAACTCATCGGGGCAACTTACCAGCATTGTTGACAGGAATGGCAATACTACAACTCTAACCTATACGGGGAACAATCTGACCGGCATAACCGATTCGACCGGCAGGACAATCGTCCTGGGTGTTAGCGGGGGAAAAATTATATCTGTAACGGATTTTTCCAATCACGCGTGGCCTATTTCATACTCGTCAGCCGGCCTCATCTCTTCCACAGCCGATCCGCTCGGAAACACCTGGAATTTCCAATACAATGCCAACAACATGATGGTGCAAAAAACCGACCCGTCCGGCAACGCGAGTTACTATGCCTACAACGCTACAACCGGGATGCTGACCTCATCAACCGACCCCAACACTATGGTGAAAAGTATCTCCTACGATTATGCAGATGGCATTTCCACTGTAACTGAAAAAGATGGGGGGGTGTGGATACACAATTACGATAAAGTATTCAATCTGCCGTTGCAGACTACCGATCCTTACGGCAACAAGACGACCTACGCATACGATTCCAACAACAACCTCCTTTCCATAACCTACCCGGATGGGACCAGCAAAAGCTTTACCTACGATACGAACCGCAATGTGCTCTCGGTGACCGACGCAGCGGGAAGAACGACCAATCTCACCTACAATTCTCAAAACCGACCCACTTCCATCCAGGACCCTTCCGGTGGAATGACCTATTTCACATACGACGCAAATGGAAATGTCTCTTCATACAAAGATCCTACCGGCGCGCTCACCCAGATCCAAAGAGACTCCAAGGGAAACATCACGAGCGTGACCGATCCGCTTGGCCACACGGCCCAATATGGCTACGATCAGTACAATAACGTGATCTCGGTGACCGATCCGACCAATGTCGCCGTGAACCTTACCCGTGATGTCCTGGGAAACGTCCTTAGCCTGACCGATGCGCTAAACAACACAACTTCCTTTGCTTACAACGCAGACTCACAGCTTACGGCGGCAGCCGACCCGCTTGGAAATGCCGTAAGCTTAACCTACGATAAGAACGGAAACGGCAATTCGGTGACCGATCCTTTGCAAAACGTCACGGCCTATACTTATGACTACCGGGGCCGGCCGACGCAGAAAGTGGACGCCCTTGGCAAAATCACCGCTTTTTCCTACGTGGCAACGGGTTGCCCGTCCTGCGGCGGGGGAGGCGAAAAGCTAACCTCTCTTACCGACGCGGTTGGTTCCACGACGAATTTTGCCTATGAGCTTAGGGGCCTTCTAACCAGCATCACCGACCCGCTCCAAAAAGTCACCAGCCTGGTCTATGACGTTAATGGCAGGCTTACAAACAGCACGGACCGAAACGGGACGGCCCTGACCTATGCCTACACCCCCACTGGAAGGCTTTCCAGCATCACCTACCCCGACACTACCCAGGTGACAAATACTTACGATAATCTCGACAGGCTCACCCAGATGCAGGATTCGCTCGGGACGAGTTCGTTTACCTACGACCCCGACGGCAGGATCACGAGCCTTACCGATCCTGACGGTTTCACGCTTTCCTATACCTACGACGCGGCCGGGAATATCACCCAGATTACTTACCCGGACAATTCCACGGTAAATTACGCCTACGATCCCGCAAACCGCCTGACAACGGTCACCGACTGGCTGGGTGAGCAGGCAACCTACGCCTACGACCAGGACGGAAGGCTCGCAACCTTTACCCAGTTTAACGGGATCGCGACCACTTACGCTTATGATGTCGCCGGCAGACTTACAGGGATAACAAGCCCTGTATCGAACTTCCAGTTCACCCTCGACGGAGATGGAAACCGCATCGGTTCGACCGAGGGCCAACCTCTTGCGCCGACAGCGTCCAACGGCGTCTCGGCCGTCTATCAGTACAACCAACGGAAAGACCGGCTCCTGTCGGCCCTGTCTACCGGCTCGTTAAACTATTCATATGACAATGAGGGGCAACTGGTAATTTCAGGAGGCACATGCCTCACCTTCGACTACAACCACCGACTGGTGGAGATCGGTGGCGACACGCAGTTTTCCTACGATGGCCGTGGCAATCGGCTCATAGCCACGAGAGCCGGGGTCACCACCCATTACGTTTACGACCCATGGGGCAACCTCATAGCGCAAACCGACGGTTCGAACAACATCACCGCGAAATATGTCTACGGCAGAGGCCTCCTGGCAATGGCGACCTCTTCGGGTCGCTACTGTTATCATTTCAATGGCACAGCCAGCACTGTTGCCATCACCGACATGAATCAGAACATAGTGAACAGTTATGCCTACGATCCATTTGGTCAAATTATCGCCCAGCAGGAAACCATCCCCCAGCCCTTCAAGTACGTGGGCCAGTACGGGGTCATGGCCGAACCGAACGGCCTTTACTACATGCGCGCAAGGTACTATGATCCAAGTGTGGGGAGGTTCATCAGCGAAGACCCGTTGGGGTTTGGGGGTGGGGATGTTAATCTTTACGCTTATGTTCGAGGGAACCCTGTCACCTTCGTTGACCCCTTCGGCTTATTTGATTTGCCGCTGCTCCCACAGGGGGCCGTGAATGCAATTGCGGGGTTTGGCGATGGCCTGACTTTAGGAGTTGGGAGAGCGCTACGCAACTCAGCGGGTCTCAGCCCCATGGTAGACGAGAATTCCGGGGCCTATGCCGGCGGTGCGGCTGCAGGCTACGTCACTGTCGTTTATGCCAGTGCCGGTGTTTCATCTATATTTGCTCCTGCTGGTGTTGGCGCCGCAGGTCTAACAGGGCAATTTCATCATGCTATATCTACCGGGATTTTTAATGCATTGGAGGATAATCCCAGCCTAGCCGGTCTCTACAGACTCCGCGATCCCCGCTTCGTGACACAGGCAAGGGACTTGGCTTGCCATAACGGATACCAAGCATGGCATCGGGCCCTGGATGCAGAGATAGTAGGCTGGATTGAAAGCAGCGGTTCGGTAACACCACAGGAGTTTGAAAGTTTTCTTGTGCAGCGATATTCCGCTCCTGATTTGATAGCTCGTTTTCCGAATGGTCTTTGAGGTGGTGAAATGAGTTTCTATGTGCTAGACCGTCGTAAAGCGCCAGTAGGCGAAGCTACTACTGATTTTCTGGAAGTCGAACCTATTAGGCGCGGTGAGGCCCCACGCTGCCCTATTTGTGGGAACTTTATTGGGATGAAGCCACATCTGCCACCATTTAGAGTAAATATAGAAACGTGGGGTTCACGCTATGGTGATCTGGCCTTCGGTCCAGGGGATCAGATTCTTGTCTCGGAACGTTTCAAAGAAGAGTATCATGGGCATTGCCTCACTGGAATAAGCGAGTTCGAGGCAGTTGAAGTCGCACGGGTTTTGAATCGCAAAAAAATTCGTGATCGTCGCCCCCAATACTATTTGGCATCCATCAGCCGTAGTCGCGCAGCTATTGACGTTGAAGCTTCCGGTTTTGTGTATGGAAGGCCACCAACATGCCCTGAATGCAAGGGCGGCCTGATAAAGAGGGCCGCACTGATTGTTCTTGAGGAAGGAACATGGTCCGGAGAGGACATATTCTTTGCCAGAGGTCTACCAGGCACAATAATTGTCAGTGAAAAATTCAGAAAGATGTGTATTGAAGCCGAACTTCAGAATTGCCCTCTCGTTGAGGCCTCACTTTTCAGCTTCGACTTCTATCCATCTGAAACACGAGGCAAGACACAGTAGGACTCAAAGAGGCACTGGCTTAAAAGGGAAATGACCCAGGGCACCAATAGCTTTACAGCTTCCTTTAGGCCACTTCGTGCCGTCGGCTTGCCAGGCGGGAAGTCGCTTCACTCGGTACGATCCGATAATGCGCATTATTATTGTCGTACGTGGCCTTCCGGTCACGGTAAGCCTTCCCTCGCTATGCTTAACATAACAGGTTTGTTATGTTAACTTCCCGCCCTCTCGTTAAGTAACGCTGGCGAAAAAACAGCCACTATCCTGCCCCAACCTGTACCATTAGGTACCGGTGCCACAAGAGAGAAGTCGCTCCGACATTCCAACATTTGGTCTATAAAGGTTAGGCGGCTGAGTCCGTTTCATACCGATTACGTTCAAGATAAGTCGTGCCGCAATTTCTTATGCCTCGTTGTCTTCGTGAGCTTCGCAGTTATTTCGTGCGCGGGCATCGGTTAAGTTCTTAGCACTATCTAGGCTGCAACTATTTTTCTTTGATCCTTCTTCGTGCAGCTTCGTTTCTTCATACTACAATCCGTCATTTTCTTGTTTTTTTAACAAGATTTTGGACTCCGGCTGTCTTCGTGCGCTTCGCAGCCCTTCGTGTGCGAGCACGGGATTAGAGCCTGCCCCGGAAGTGGCCTTGATCCGGGGTTCGAAAAGTCACTATGGATCGGACTGTTACGATCTTTTCATTTCCCTTCGCAGCTCTTCGTGAGCTTCGTGGTGATAAAAATCATACTTGTGGCGCGAACAGCAGTCCGGAAACAATGGCAGACTAACTGCTTGGAAGTTTTTTGGTTGCGGCTTTGCTGCTCCAAGTTTATCGGTGTTCATCCGTGTCTCAACTTTTGTTTTTCGGCTTCGAGTTCTGCCGTTAAGGTACGCATTTGCCGGAAGACCCATTTTTACGTCCCTTTTCCAAGCCGCGACTCTTTCTTCGATATTCCTGGCGATCCCTTGTAAATTGACGATCTGGTTTATACCGGACGTGTGACTTCGCATTATTATTTCATTTACATCTAATAATGAAGTATAATGTCTGCGACAGTCGCCGCCGTCACGCGGATATACGGAAAGTCCGTCTACCCCCCTGCTCAACCTGTCGGCGGGACGCTTGCGAGATGGCCGGGGTGACGGCCGCGCGACAAAACTTTTCCTGGCGGTTGTTCCCTTCCTTTCGGGGCGCCCGTAGCTTTTTCTGCTCGCGGTTCACAGCTCGCTGTACTTTAGAGGTCTTTATGGAATCTTCCGGCAAATGGGCACGTGATACTCAGCCCTGTCTTCCCCGCTCCCTGCTCCTCGCTTCCTGCTTTTTCACTTACTCCTGTCGTCTGTCGTCTGTCGTCTGCCCTCCGTGGCGCGTACTGTTTGGCGCACTCTCACTATTGAATTTGCCAGCGCCGGGCCGAAGGCAGCGAGAGAAGAAGGCGACGCAGGCGTACACCATCTTTTTTGCTTCTCACTTTTGCCTTTTTACTCGCTCCATTTTTCCCTGCTGTTTCCAAGATGTTTCCATGCAACACAAAAAACCTAGCAATGACAGTTCCTTACCGATGGAAACACCCGGCCTCGAAACCCCTGGTGTTTCCATCTGTTTCCATGGCGGATGAAAACGAATATCGAACTGAACTCACATTACCCTTCCCTCATGGAAACACGCACTCAAGTGTTTCCACGATGTTCCGAAAAAGTTTCCATGGCCTTGAAAAAGATTAATGATTACGTAATCTTGCGATTGATCCGGGAAGGAAACAGCTCAGCGGAGGCGGCGCGACATCTCATGGCGCTTTTCCTTTCTTTGGTAGGGTGATCGCCGTTGCTCATTCTCTGCTCACCCTCATCTATTATGTGCTCAGGGACCATATTGAATACAAAGACCTCGGTCAGGACTATTTCGACAAACTTAACTCGAAACGACTCGTACCTTACCTCGTAAAACGGCTAAAAAACATAGGCTACGACGTAAGTTTGGCGCCGCTTGAGAATGCGGCCTAAATAACTTTTCGAACCAGCTTTTCACGCCCCCATTGGGACACCCTGAAACCATGGAAAGTTTCTCGTGTGGGCTTGGCAACCCCGGCAGGCGGTCCCACCGCCAACTTTTCGAACCAGTTGTTCATGACGTCCACCGATGCTTTTCCTTCACTCGCCTTCGATCCTTCTTCGTGAGCGATTAAGAATTAAAAGATTCGTATATCCGGGGCGGATCGTCCTTTGTATTCGGCTCTTTATCCTTCTTCGTTTCCTTCGAACTACTATCGGTCATCTTCTTGTTTTTTTTTGCATCGTTTTCATGCCGCCAACTCAGGAATCCTTTGCTATCAGCGTTTAAGGCGCAATGTAAGGCGGTGGAGATTTGGCACCCCTTGTTGCCGCTGGCTTTTCATCCTGTTCATCCTGTTCATCCTGTTCATCCTGTTAATCCTGTTAATCCTGTCTAAGGCTTTGTCTTTTTTGGTTGCGGCTTTGCTGCTCCAAGCCCTTCTTGACCTCCTTTCAGGTTGTACCATCTTGAAAGCGAAATAGTATCACTCCCCTCCGAAGATGTGCCTGAGGCTGCGGGATATTTCAAATTTGCACGCATTGCAGAACCTTGCCGGTAAACCGTCCAGTTTGTCGATGCTGCTCACGAAAGCCATAAGGCAATCGTGACTTCGGCAATGCCCTATTCCCAAAAGATGCCCTGTTTCGTGGAGGCCAATCTTTGCGGCACGAAGAAATATGCGTGACGGGTCTTTGTCCCAGAGCCGATGCAGAGAGATTACTGCGGCTTTGCCGCCGAGTTGGGATTCGCCGAACACGAATTTGAGGATCGGCGTGCAGAGGTCGCACTGAACGATACCCAGATTGAATCGCGAACCATTGTCCATCGTCTCGAGCGTCTTGATGATTTCTATCGCCGCATACTGACTGCGGAGTGGAAGGAAGGCATACTCGGGATTGGGGTGTGGCGGCAGCGTGGCAGCGTTTAAGCCCATCAAAGTCTGCAGGTTTGCCGCAACGATCGAAACAGCCAGCTCATCGACTTCTCCGATGGCCACAATATTTATGTGGCTCTGCTCGGGCGTTTCGTCTCGTCGTTTGTGGGCCAATTGCGGTCACTCTCTATTCAATGGCTCCCATAAACGCTGCTCGTCGTCTTTGGGAGGGAGGCGGAACGTGAATCTCAGCAGCGGTCGAGTCGATAACGTTTCATTTTCCGCATTAGAGTGCTCCGGTCGATCCCCAATTGTTTGGATGCCTTGACTACATTGCCGCTGCAAGACTCCAGCGCGGTTTTTATCTGGTTTATTTCGAGTTCCCGCAATGTCGAGGCGCCGATCAAACCTGCATCGGGACGCGGGTTCACAAATGTCAGCTCTTCGGCGCCTATTATCCTGCCCCTGGCGATCACCACCGCCCTTTCGACCACGTTTCGAAGCTCACGAATATTACCCGGCCAATGGTACGAACTCAAAAGATCCAGTGCTTTCTGCGTAAATCCTTCCAGGGATTTCCCGGTTTCTTCGCAGTATCGCTTGCGAAAATGGTCGGCGAGTACGGGGATGTCGTCAAGGCGCTCGCGTAAGGGAGGAACCTCTATCGTGATTACGTTGATCCGGTAATAAAAGTCATTCCTGAATTGACCTTCTTTTATTAAAGAGGGCAAGTCCCGGTGGGTCGCGCTTATGAGCCGAAAATCGGACTCAATGGGCTGGCTGCCTCCTAACCTGATAAAATTCTTTTCCTCTATCGCCCTAAGAAGACTCACCTGCATTTTTGATGAAATTTCGCCAACTTCATCGAGGAAAAGCGTGCCGTCGTCAGCCATTTCCAGGCGGCCCCGTCTGGCTTTTACCGCCCCGGTAAAAGCTCCCCTTTCGTGGCCGAACAGTTCGCTTTCCAGGAGGGACTCGGACAAAGAACCGCAATTGACGGCAAGAAACGGTCCACAGGATCGATCGCTTCTGTAGTGAATGGCCTTGGCGACCATGTCTTTGCCGACGCCCGTTTCTCCGGTAATCAAAATGGGCGCGGACGAAGGGGCCACTTCCTCGATCTTGGCGAAAATCTTACGCATCGATTCGGAATGGGCGATGAAGACCTCGGAAAATCCCTCGTGGCGCTCGCTCAACAGTTCCTTGAGGGCCATGTTTTCCTCGCGCAGCGCCTTATTGGCAAGGAGGCGCTCCATAAACAGCGATAGCTCGTCCGGATCGAAAGGCTTGCAGAAATAATCCGTGGCTCCGCGTTTCATGGCCTCGACCGCCGTCTGCACAGTGCCATGCGCAGTCATCATGACCGCGATGGCATTGGGCTGAAGCTCTTTTAACCGGGAAAGAAACTCGATTCCGTCCATTCCCGGCATTTTGATATCTACGAGATAGATGTCGGCAGGAGAGTTTTCGACAATTTTCAGCGCCATTTCTCCCGATAAAGCGGTTTCGACCTGGTAGCCGTCCCTGACAAACCAAGCCTGGAGTGACTCGCAGATCATCTCTTCATCGTCCACAACCATAATACGCGTCGAAAATTTCATACGGGGGACCCTCCTTTTCCCCAAATGAACTCACTTCCTTAGCCTGTCGCTGATCCACAACTCAGAGGAAGCTCTGTCCGCAAGATGCCCATATTCACCGCTGCTCACAGGGTTCCGGGGAAGCTTGATCCTGAAGGTGGCCCCTTTGCCTGGTTCACTCTCAACTTCCACGTCTCCATGATGTTCACGTATGATGCCGTATACCATAGCCAGTCCAAGGCCGCTGCCTTTCCCTTCGGTTTTGGTGGAGTAAAAGGGTTCGAAAATCCGCGGCAGGTCCTGAGGATGGATCCCGCACCCTGTGTCGGCGACTGTCAGACATATGAGGTCTGCTCCCTCATCTATTTCGCCGGAGATGGTCAGGGTCCCTCCTCCGTTCTGCATAGCGTCGATAGCGTTGAATACCAGGTTCAGCAGACACTGTTGAATCTGCGCGAAATCTCCGTGTGCGGTAAATGGAACGGACGGCAGATGGACCTCGGTGCTGATATTGGCAAGTTCGAGCTGATGCTCGGTCAGCAGCAAAATGGTATCAACCAATTCGCGAATCACTATAGATTTTGCTTCCACGCTTTTCGGGCGGGCGAAGGTAAGCAGGTTCTTGACAATAGAGCCGCAACGCATCGCTTCCCTGAAGGACAGGTCCAGATACCGGCCCACACTGGACATCTCCAGGTCCAATGCATCGAGCTGCCCCATTTTGGACTCCAGAATATTGCGAACAAGCTTGTTGAAGGTCACGATGCTGGTTATCGGATTGTTGATTTCATGGCAAACCGAAGCAACGAGCCGCCCCAGGGAGGTGAGCCTGTCTTCCTGGGCCAGACGGGCAAAATCCTTCTTAAGCGCCTTGGTGCGTTCTTCGATTTTTTCACCCAAATCCCGGGTTATGTCCCGCAGCGTCAGCACCACCTGAGAAACTATTCGATGCCGGTCGGCAATCGGGTAAGCGGTAACCTGGCGAAACTGGGAGCTGTTGTCGGTACCTCGGAGTTCATATATCGTACGCGCCGGCTTACCGGTTTGCATAGCTTCGCGAGCAGAGCAGACCGTCGCGGGAAACTGGCACGGAGACGTTCTGCGATAGAGCACCTCGAAGCAGTGTTTGCCGATGATGTCGTCCTTGTTTACACTCCCGCTCCCGCGGACTTGGGGAGATCGGTTGCAGTCCATGATCTGAAACTGCCTGTCGATGACAAGAACAGTATCGGGCGAGGCTTTGAGTAGCGTAGATGCCAGCGGATTTGCTGCATACCCCTTTGCCATCTCGAACATGCGCAGGGAAGCCTGCCAGTCCAGTACACCTACGCTGGGCGGTTTGCGCTCCATGATATCGTGAAGGATGCGCTCGTCCCCGGTGCATTCAAAAATAAGGTCGAGGGACTCTACGGTCAGCAGACTCAAATGGTCGTCAAATACCGTTATGCCCAATTCTCCCATGAATTTATAAACCCAGACTGATTTCTCGGTATTGGCGATCGCCACCAGGCGCAAGCCCGAGGATTGGATGGCAGGCAGATGTTTGAGAATGGCCCGGCAGCCGGACCCGGTCAGCACCATGCCGATGTCGTACGGCGGGGATTTGGTTCCCGATTCCATGCTGTCTCCTTTTTTGCCCATGCATATCTCTTTGATCGTCAAGCGGAGACCTCACAGGTTAACGAGCCAGATATATCTACAATCGATCAGCCCCCTCTGACCGGGAGGCGGAACCGGTATCGACCTGAAAGGTGGGGTTAATATTGATGATATAGATATTTTTCAATTCGGTCAATACTACGCAGCCAGACTGTGTGAAATGTTTTACTTGACATTTGAAAGAGCGTATTTTTTAATAGACGGCGGCAACAAAGCGAATCGTTCTTTCGAAAACTATCTCTGTTTTGATCCACCTGAGGATGAAGCGTTCAGGTGCTTGTGTCTTTTCCTGTTGTTGGGATGCGCCTTGGACCGGGATGGATTGGAGCTGCTCCCGTGGCTTTTTTAAGGGCCAAAGGCAGTGGCGGTCCATCGGTTTTAGGCCCCAGTTTCATGGTTCACGCGCTTTTTCCGATCGAGCGTCGTTTCAGGTTCCAAGATGGACAAACTTACAAGGAGATAGGGGTATGACTGATGGAATGATGGCGATTGCCATCTTGCTGCCTGTAGTCGCCGGGTTTTTGATACTGGCGATTCGCAATTATTTTGCCCGGGGCGTGGTTGTGGTCTTAACGGCCGCGCTGCTCATCGCAAACGCTATTCTTTTTGCCTCAAAAGGCCCCTTCACCTATTCTCCACCTCCCGGATTCGACTGGGCAGTGCTCATATCGATCCTGGACTTTGCCATTCTTATCACCTACATCATCCTGGGCTTTAAGCTGCGCAACCGGCTGGTGCTGATTTTTTCGCTCACCCAGATCATACCGCTTGCATACTTCGAGCTCGTCATGAAGGCTCACGTGGAGCCCAAGCCGGCTTTTGTGGTCGATAATCTGGCCATAGTGATGAGCATGATCATCTCCATTATCGGTTCTCTTATCTGCATTTATGCCATCAGATACATGCGCGACCACGAGGAGCACGCACATCTGGAAAAGTCGAGGCAGTCGAGGTTTTTGTTCTGGCTGGTGTTGTTTCTGGGGGCCATGAACGGTCTTGTGTTCGCAAATAATCTTGTCTGGCTCTACTTTTTCTGGGAAGTGACCACGCTTTGCTGCTTCATGCTGATATCCCATGACAAGACCCAGATAGCGCTGGAAAACGCCTCGCGGGCTTTGTGGATGAACGCCACGGGAGGCACGGCCTTCATCCTGGCCATCATTTATCTTTACGCGACCCAGGGCGGTGCTTCGGCCCTGTCGGTCCAAAACATCGTTAGCGGAAACGTCCATAGCGCGGCGATGCTTATTCCGGTAGCTTTTCTTTGTTTCACCGGATGCACCAAGGCGGCGCAAATGCCGTTTCAGGGCTGGCTTCTCGGGGCAATGGTTGCGCCCACCCCTGTGTCTGCGCTGCTTCATTCCAGCACCATGGTCAAAGCCGGTGTGTACCTGGTGTTAAGGTTAGCTCCCGCCTATGCGGGGACTTACCTTAGCACGGCCATAGCCATGGTGGGCGCATTCACCTTTTTTGGCGCCTCGGCCCTGGCGATAAGCCAGACGATGGGCAAACGGGTGCTCGCCTACTCAACGATCGCAAACCTCGGGCTGATCATGGCCTGTGCCGGCATAAACACCCCGCTCTCCATTGCCGCGGCGATTCTTCTGATAATTTTTCACGCCATCTCCAAGGGTCTTTTGTTTCTTTGCGCCGGAACGATCGAGCACCAGATCTGGAGCCGTGATATCGAGGACATGGAAGGTCTTGCAGCCAAAGCTCCTCTTGTCACTCTGATCACCGCAGTCGGAATGCTCTCCATGTTCCTGCCTCCTTTTGGAATGCTTCTTGGCAAGTGGATAGCGATCGAGGCGGCCTACAAAGTTCCGTTGGCTGCCATATTCTTTGTTTTGGCAAGCGCTTTGACCATGGTGTTCTGGACAAAGTGGCTGGGAAGGCTCCTGGAGGTGGTGCCCAAACTGGGATGGCCCATCGAGAAGCTTTCTCCCAGCTACTCCGTACCCTTGTGGACTTTGTTTGTAGGCGTCTTTACGGTCGGTTTCGGAATCGGGCCGATTTACCAGTACTTTATCTCATCGGCTACGAGCAACGTAATAGGAGGTGTGAGCAACATTGTCGCTTCGAACTGGTCGGGCATAGTGCTCACCTCAACGGCCGCAAAGGCGGCTTCGGCCGTGGGATCTTTCCCGGTGTGGGCGCTATTTGTGGTGTTGGCTATTGCCCTGCTTTTCCCCATGTTGTTTTTCCGGCTCAAGCCCACTCAACTGCGGCAGGTCTACCTTTGCGGCGAGCAAAGCGGGGGCACGGACACCGACGAATGGTTAGCTGAAGCCGATATCAAGACGAAGTTCATACTGGGCGGCTACTACTTCCAGGCAACACTTGGGGAAACGGCGTTGAATCCCTGGTTTAACACGGTAGCCATTTTGCTTCTGGCCGTCATGATAGGATGCGGGGTGATCTCCAAATGAATCAATTAACACTGGTTATCGCAACGATAGTTTTGGCGCCCATTGTCGGCGGGTTGCTCTTCGGGATTGACCGCAGGATTACCGCAAGGCTCCAGGGCCGGTTTGGCCCTCCCATTTTGCAGCCGTTCTATGATTTTTTCAAGCTGCTGGGAAAAGAGAGCATAGCGGTGAGCAGGATGCAGTTCGTGTGGATCTACTGCTACCTGGTGTTGATGATAGCAAGCCTTGTATGCCTGATTTTACAGTCGGATTTTTTAGTGCTGGTGTTCCTTCTTGGCTTTGCGGGTGTCTCACTGGTTTTGGGCGGCTTTAGCACCAAGTCCCCCTACTCGCATTTTGGGGCCAATAGGGAGCTGCTCCAGATACTTGCCTACGAACCGGTGCTGCTGCTTTTGGCAATCGGGATTTATGCGCAAAACGGCACCTTTATGATAGACGCGATCGTTAGCCGGCCCGAACCGCTTCTTTGGACTCTGTGGCCTTTGTTTATCGCGGTCCTCTATGTATTGACCATAAAGATGCGCAAATCCCCCTTCGATATAGCGACCTCGCACCACGCACACCAGGAGATAGTAAAGGGGATCACCACCGAGTACTCCGGCCCCTTCCTGGCGCTCTATCATTTGGCGGAATGGTATGAGATCGTGCTGGTGCTGGGGGTGATAGCCCTTTTTTGGTCAAATCCGCTGTGGGTAGGACTTCTTATCGCCTTTGGCGCCTTCTTGCTCGAGCTGGTCATCGACAACATAACCGCGAGAATGACGGCGCGGTGGATGGTGCGTCTTAGCTGGTCGGTGGGACTTATTCTTGGGATCGGAAATATTGCATATCTCTATATCACGAAGGGGGTATTTTAAGACAAATGGGTTTCATAAAAACATCACGAGTGAAATCGCCCTGGATCATGCACTTCGACAACAGCTCCTGCAACGGCTGTGACATCGAAGTACTGGCTTGTCTTACTCCTCTCTACGACGTGGAACGCTTCGGCATCGTCAACATGGGAAACCCCAAGCATGCCGACATCCTGCTGGTCACAGGACCGGTGAACAGGCGCACGGCGCGCGTGCTCAAAAACCTCTACGAGCAGGTGCCCGACCCCAAGATGGTAATAGCGGTGGGGACCTGCGCTTCATCGGGCGGGGTGTTCCACAACTGTTACAACGTTCTTGGCGGCGTAGACAAGGTGATTCCGGTAGATGTCTACGTGCCGGGCTGTGCGGCGCGCCCGGAGGCCATTATCGACGGAGTGGTTATGGCGCTCCAGGAACTGAGCAGTCAGCGGCGCCATATGTGGGTGAAATGTCCGCACTGCCAACAAGATCACGAGGTGACTGACCAGCGATGGAAAATCTAATAAAAATAGACAAGAGCGCAATAGCGGGCGAAGGCAAAAAACTGATGGAAGCCGGAGCCAAGTTTGTAACCGCGGTATGCAACGATTTGGATAAAGAGCTCGAGGTGACCTATTTTTTCAGTTCGGACAGGGGCAAGGAAATGAAGGGTCTGCGGTGCACGGTGGGAAAAGATGAAGAGGTGCAGTCGATATCGGGTGTAACTCTGGCCGCGGTCCTCATTGAAAACGAGCTTCAGGAACTGTTCGGGTTGAAGGTAAAAGGGATCGCCATAGACTATGGGGGCCATATGCTCCTGGCCCATGACAGTCCCATAACGCCAATGCTGAAGGAAAAGAAGGCTGAGGCGCCATTGCCCGAGGCTTTGCCGAAAGGAGATGAGAACTAATGGCCACACGCACGGTAGTCCCCTTTGGCCCCCAGCATCCGGTGCTTCCCGAACCCGTACAGTTGCGGCTCACCTACGAAGATGAAAAGGTGGTGGAGGTTACGCCGGTTATCGGCTACGGCCATCGAGGCATAGAGAAGGCTTGCGAATTAAATGAATATGCCAAAAATATTTATCTTTGCGAACGCGTTTGCGGGATATGCAGCTATCAGCACAGCGCGACGGTGACCGAGGTAATGGAGAGGTTATGGCCGCTGGAGCTGACCCCCAGGATCGACTATCTTCGCACCATCTGGTCTGAGATGGCCCGGACCCACAGCCACCTTTTGTGGCTTGGGCTTTTGGCCGACGCGTTCGGCTTTGAGTCCATGTTCATGCAGTTTTGGCGCATAAGGGAAAAAGTGCTCGATCTTTTGGAGCGAACCACCGGGCACAGGGTGATCCAGTCTGTGAACATAGTTGGCGGAGTGAGGCGCGACATCGATGAACAACAAAAGAAGATGATCGTCGATGTATTAAAAGATGTTCGCAAGGAAAGCCAGTCGCTGATAAAGAAGCTGGTAAGCGACTACACGGTCAAAAAGAGGACCGTAGGGGTGGGGGTAATAACCAAAGAGCAGGCGATCGGACTTGGGTGCGTAGGGCCGACGCTAAGGGCAAGCGGGGTATCAGAAGACGTCCGGCTGACCAAATACCACGCATACGGGGAACTGCAGTTTGAACCGATAGTGGAAGAGGCAGGGGACTGTTACGCGCGAGCGGCGGTCCGTGCCAGGGAGCTTATCCAGGCAATCGATTTGCAGTTGGAGGCGCTCTCAAAGATGCCCGAAGGTGAGATAGCGGTAAAGGTAAAGGGCAATCCTCCGGCAAATGAAGCGGTCATGCGAACCGAAGCCCCCCGGGGAGAGCTTTTCTACTATGCGAAAGGAAACGGGACCCGTAAACTCGAGCGCATGAAGATACGCACTCCGACCAACGCCAATCTTCCGTCGGTGCTGGTCCTTTTGCCCGGTTGTCAGATGGCGGATGTGCCGGTAAATGTTCTTTCCATCGATCCGTGCATCTCCTGTACGGAAAGATAAGAAGCAGGGAGCGGGAAGCGGGAAAACCGTGTGACTCCTTCTTGTTACCAGATAAAAAGGAGCATTAAATGCCTGTGATGTTACCCACAGTATTGAGGAACCTGCTGGATGGACCGGCAACCAGGATGTATCCGTTCAAGGTGCGGCAGGACTTCCAGAAGAGCAGGGGCCATGTCGTCTTCGATGGCGACAAATGCATGCTTTGCGGCGTGTGCGCTTTGCGATGTCCCGCCGATGCGATCTCAACGGACAAGGAAACCAGGACGCTCACCTTTGAGCCTGCCCGGTGCATAGTGTGCGAGGTCTGCGTGCAGGGCTGCCCCAGCGATGCAATCACCCTGATGTACAAATGGCGCGCGCCCTTTTCCCACAAACCGGTGGAAGTCCACGAGGCAAAAGGCAAAAAGCCTCGTACACCGATGTAGAAAAACGATTGCAGGGTGGGCACATTTCTGATGTGCCCACCGCAGCTTTTTCAGTGGCGGTGTAATAAAACTGCCAAGTCTCCCGTCGATGGTCTCCAATTCTTCGAATCTCCGCCTCCCCAGCGTTCTTAAACCAATACACTCATTTACATATTTGAAAAAAAACCTTAAACAGAAGGATTGAGAAATTAGGGGATCGATCCCCACACTCCACGTCATCTGAATTCGACGGGAGTCGAATTTGAAAAAGAAGGCGGCCTTGGATGCCAATAATTGCAATAGTTGGAAGACCGAATGTAGGCAAATCAACCCTTTTCAACAGGATAAGCAAAAGGGCCCAGGCCCTCGTAGATGACCTGCCGGGGGTTACCAGGGACAGGAATTATGCACAAGCGTTGTGGGACGAAAAACCCTTCACCATTGTTGATACGGGGGGCTTCATCATCAGGAACGATGCCCTATTCGACCAGGGCACACGGGAGCAGATCTTTCACGCTCTCGAGGAAGCCGATATACTTCTTTTCGTGGGGGACGGGAAAGCCGGGCTGCATCCGGAGGACTCCGCCCTTTTCGATATCCTCCGACGAACCTCGAAACCTTTATTCTTTGCCGTAAACAAAATCGACGGCCCGGAGCAACAGAAATTTCTAGCCGATTTCTACGCCTTAGGGGTCCAGGATATCTATCCCATAAGCTCTGCGCACGGATTCGGGATCGGTGATCTTCTCTCGGACATGGTCAAGCTCATGCCTGACACCATCGACCGGGAAACTTGTGAAGAAGGGGAGGTTTCCGAAATCCGCGTATCGATTCTTGGTCGCCCGAACGTGGGCAAATCAACCCTGGTCAACAGAATTCTCGGCGCCCCGCGAGTCATTGTCAGCCCTATACCAGGGACAACCCGAGATGCGGTCGATACGCTCTTTGAGCGTGACGCTCAAAAATATATGCTCATCGATACGGCGGGTATAAGAAAAAAGGGAAAGACAAGGGAAAAGCTCGAAAAAATAAGCATAATCAAGGCGCTACAGAGCATTGACAAGAGTCATGTCTGTATTCTTTTGATCGACCCCGCCGAGGGTGCCGCCGACCAGGACCTCCACATTGGCGGCTACGTCCAGGAGCGCCATCGGGCATGCATCATCGGGGTAAACAAATGGGACACTTTCGACTCAAATGCTAAAACGAGGAAGAATTTTCTGGAAGATCTCAGGTACCGCTTTCGCTTCATGCCCTTCGCTCCGATCCTGACCCTTTCGGCCCTTACCGGTAAAGGGGCGCAAAAAGTGCTCCCTACAGTACGCGACGTTTTCGCCCAGTATGACAGCCGAATCTCGACCGGCATCCTCAACCGGGCGCTCAGGGAAGCGATCGATGCGCATGAACCGCCGATAGTCCGAGGCCGCAGGCTCAAGTTTTTTTACGGAACACAGGCTGGGACCCGCCCTCCGATGTTCGTCCTGTTTTGCAACTACCCCAACGACATCCACTTTTCCTACGAGCGTTTTCTGGTAAACAAGTTCAGAGAGAACTTCGGATTGGATAAAACACCGCTGCGGTTGGTATTCCGCGGAAGAAAACAAAGGGAGCGGTGAACTCGCTAGGATGCTTTCCAGCGAACCTTGATTTTTGTTCCCTTTTCCCGACTGGATTCGATCTCAAATTCCCCGCCGGAAAGCTCCGCTCGCTCACGCATGGATGTGAGGCCGAATTTGCACTGACCCTTCGTGGCGACGGCCGTCCGGTCGAATCCCACTCCGTCGTCGCCGACGTCCAGTAAAATAGACCCATTCTCGACTGAAAGACTCAGTGATATCTTATCGGCTCGGCTGTGCTTAGCCGAATTGTTCATCGCTTCCTGGATGATTCGGAATATAATTATCTTCAGACTTTCCGGGACTTGCGACTCTTCAAGCCTGATGTCCTTTTCAACCGGCAAATTTGAGTAAATGCTCTGAAACCCTCTGCAAAACCACCCTATCGTGGCGACTATTCCAAGATCGTCCAGCATCGAGGGACGAAGGTCGGTCATTATGCGCCGGGACTCATCAATCGCCTGCTCCATTGCAGCCGACAGTGACACGAAAGCCTCCCTGGTCTCAGGTTTTTCGTTGAGCTGCATCGCCACATGTTCCAGGTAAAATTTGACGGCGCTCAACGATGACCCTATGCTGTCGTGAATCTCCCTTGCGATTCTTTTTCGTTCATCTTCCTGGGCGCTAAGGAGCTGGGAAGCTAACAGCCTCAGCTCTTGCCTGGATTCCTCGAGCTCTTTCAAGGTTTCTGCGAGTTCCAGGGTACGCTGTTGAACACGCAATTCGAGATTGTCGCGGGCGATCCTGAGTTCCTCCTCAATCCGCTTCAACTCGCTTATATCTCTCCAGGCAGCAACCGCACCTGTAATGTTCCCGGAAGCATCTCTAATGGGGCCGGCGCTCACATGTAAGTGGATCTTGTTTCCACTATGCAAATCAAGAAGCTGCTCATGGTTTGCCGAGGACTTTCCCAGCAGCACGGCTTCCCTGATCGGCTTGAGCAAACCGGACCCATCAGGCCATAAGTCCTCGAGGGACAGATCCAGATCGGTAAGGGCCTGCTTGCCTTTCCCAGTGACCTCCGAGCCGCCTATCATCTCGACAGCGTACCTGCTAAGAGCCTGCACCCTTAGATCCGGGGAATCGACAAGGGTAATCCCAACCGGAATGTATTCAAGCAGTGCCTCGAGGATCGCCTGTCGCCTTTCGGCCTCGAGCGCCCGCCTCTCTGCATAGGCCCGCGCTTCGCCATGCTGGATCGTTCTTTTCCTGACAAGCTCCTCAAGATTGCTCCTGTGCAGCTTGAGTTCCTCTTCGATATGCTTGCTCGTTATGGAGTACCGGATCGAGCGTTCAAGAACGGGCGCCGTAAATTGGCCCTTCACCAGATAATCGGATGCGCCCGCCTCCATGGCCTTAAGATCGACCGAGTAGTTGCCGTGCGCCGTCAAAAAGATAATAGGCGCCGTGCAGCCCCCCTCAATGGCTTCTTTCAAAAGGTCCAGACCGTTACGAGTTCCCATGAAATAATCAAGGAGATAGACGTCGTGCTCTCGCCTGGAAATGGCCTCCAGCCCGTCATCATAAGTCTGGGCCCAACTCAGCTCGAACCTGGAATTTTTCGATTCCGCAAGCATATCGGAAACTATGAGGAAATCTTCCTCGTCATCATCTATAAGCAGTATGAGGACCTGATCTGTCATACCTACACCATCAGCATAAATGATTGAGCGAAAGCCCAATGATTCTCTTAACCCCCGGTTTACGCTAAACTTATATACGAATCAATTCACGATTACAACTGTTGCCTGGCTGGATCAGATGCATGACCAACATTGCGTGAACAAGTTCGGGCAGGATTGCCGTAAATTCGACTGCGTTGAAAACAGGGATAGACTACTTAAACCCGTAGAACTCATAAAAATGATGGATCGGTCCCCTTCCCCGCCCCAGGGCCAATCCACCGGCAATCGCACCTTCAGTGAAGGTCTTTGCCCTTCCCACGGCATCCTCCACCGACGACCCTCGCGCAATAAACGCTGCTATGGCAGAGGCAAACGTACAGCCTGTGCCGTGAGTATGTGACGTCCCATAGCGAATGCCGGGGTATTCTCGAAAATTACGGCCGTCGTAGAGCAGGTCAACCGGGTTCCCCTGCAGATGGCCCCCTTTCATGACCACATACCCAGGCCCCAATTTCCTTAGCATCAAGGCTGCACGCTTCATATCCTCAACGCAATCGATTCGCATGCCGGTTAAGACCTCCGCCTCGTCCATGTTCGGAGTAATTACCAGGGCCATGGGGAATAACCGTAAAACAAGGGTCTCTATTGCATCCTCTGCCAGGAGTCTGTTCCCGCTCGTTGCAACCATTACAGGATCGACTACCACCTTTTCGATCCCCAGTTCTTTCAGGTCACGGGAGACCATTGATATAATCGCGGCATTACTGAGCATCCCGGTTTTCACTACATCGACTCCTATGTCTGAGACAACGGAGTGAATCTGTGATGAAACGAAATCCGGATCTATTTCAATTATACCGTTAACTCCGGTGGTATTTTGTGAGGTCAGGGCCGCTATGGCGCTCATGCCGTAAACGCCGAGGGCCGAAAAAGTCTTCAAGTCGGCCTGAATACCGGCTCCGCCGCTAGAATCAGATCCAGCTATAGAAAGCGCTCTGGGTATCTTCATATTTCCATCTTTACGTCCCAAAATGGTCCCAGCCCTTTACGGACGGGTGAATAAGCTTTCCGTCCGCAAGCCGGACCCGCACCTCGCCGGTATCGGAAGTGATCTTTCCTATTTGTGCGCATGATGTCCCGGTCTCATCCAGTAAGATTTTGCTCAAACGGCAAACAGTCTCCGGGGGCGCGGTGAACAACAATTCGTAGTCCTCTCCCCCCGACAGGACCCAGTCAAGCGAATCCGCATGGGCAGCCAGGGCGACCTCGGAAACTCCAGGGCTGATCGGAAGACTCGCCGCCTCGAGTTCTGCACCCTTGCCGCTCGAATTGCAAACATGGGAAAGGTCCCCAATCAATCCGTCGCTTAAGTCTATCATTGAGGTCACTATTCCGGAGCGAGCGAGAAGCTGCCCTTCAACAAGGCGAGGCTGAGGGCACAGATGTCTTTCTATCAGCTTCTGCCTGTTCGACGAACCAGGCACGAGATCCGGGTTGCGGACCAGTTCCAGACCGGCCCTGGACTCGCCAGGCGACCCGGTTACGAGTATGGCGTCTCCGGACCGCGCGGTGCTCCTCAGTATCAGCCGCTCCCGCGCAACCAACCCCAGCAGTGTGAGATCAATTATCATAATTGAATTCATGCGGCTCAAGTTGCCGCCTACAATCGAGAAACCTGCCGACGACGCCTGCTCTCGCATTCCGCGGTACAACTCTTCGACATATTCCACTTCAGTATTTCCCGGCATGGCAATAGAAACGAGCGCCCATCGGGGCTCACCGCCCATGGCCGCTATATCGCTCACATTTATCGCCGCCACCCTGCGCCCCAATTGATAGGGTGTAATGAACTCCCTGGCAAAGTGGACCCCTTCGACCTGAATATCGCAGGTAGCCAGCAAGTACTCCGGTCCTGAGGCATCGAGTACGGCCACATCGTCCCCAATCCCTTTGACCACACCGGCCGCCTGCCCGGAGAACTTCGCTGATATGCGCTCGATCAGACCAAACTCTCCTATTTCCCTCACCAGCACTTCATCCTCCTGCGGGTAGTCGACCTCATCAATTCGTCTCTACCGGGAACTCCTTCTCTTGAGTTTGAGCGAGCAAGAACTATATCTCAAAATCAGGCCACGCCCTATTTTTTTCTCAATTGTCCAAACATTGGATTTTGGATCAGCTGTTATTGACTCAGAAGCAATGTGACGGCTATACTATGTCGCATTATGATGCACTCTTGGTCCTTTTGAGTCAGTATAGACACCCACAGATTGCCTCTGTGGGTAATTTTTTGATGAGGAGAACGAAATGAAGAAGGTTGGGTTAATCGCTTCCGCACTGGTGCTCTTTGTATTTTTGGCCGGATATGGCTTTTACGCTTCCTCAGCGGCCGACAAGGTTTCCAAGAAGGAAGCAGGGAATGATGCCGCATCTTCCACTGAAGCAAAGCCGCAAAATGCTGCAACAGTCAACGGAAAGCCAATTCCTATGGCCGATTATCAGGCGGGAATCGATCAGCTTAACAGGCAGATCTCCATGACCGGGCGTCAGCCGGATGAAAAAGAAATGCCCGAGTTGAAAAAAAGAATTCTCGATAACCTGATCGCCCGGGAACTCCTCAAGCAGGAAGTCGAAAAAAAAGGGATAAAGGCAGATGAGTCCGAGGTAAACGCTCAATTGGATGCCGTCAAGAAGGGCGCTTCCCCTGAGGACTTCGCGAATTCCCTTAAACAGAATAATATGACCGAGCAAAAGCTCAAAGAACATTTCGCCTCTCAGATCGCCATCAGAAAACTGGTGGAACAGGAACTGGGATCAAAGATAGTAGTGACCCCCGCAGAAGCGAAGGCTTTTTATGACGGCAATCCGGGGGTGTTTAAAATGTCGGAAATGGTTCGAGCCAGCCACATCCTCGTAAGTGTAGACAAAAAGGCCACTGCCGAAGAAAAAGCTGCGGCGCTTGAAAAGATTAAGGGCATTCAGAAACGACTCAATGCCGGCGAAGATTTCGCCCAGGTGGCAAAAGAAGTCTCCGATTGTCCCAGCAAAGCGAAGGGTGGTGACCTTGACTTTTTCCCAAAAGGCCAGATGGTGCCGCCGTTCGAAAACGCCGCTTTTGCAATGAAACCGGGAGAGACAAGCGATATCGTGGAAACCGAGTTTGGCTATCACATTATAAAGGTGACCGATAAAAAGGAAGCCGGGGCGATGTCCTTCGACGAGGTCAAGGCCCGGGTCGAACAACATCTAAAAACCGAAAAAATGTCCCAGGAATTTCCTAAGTACATAGATGCGCTCAAATCAAAAGCCAAGATAAAGGTTCTTGCAAAGGTATAATGCCTGTCTTGTCCGGAACCTCATCTCGACGATAGCTTAGATCTCCCTTCTCAAGGGGGGTCTAAGCGGTCCGATCCCCATCCAAACCTGATCCGGATGTTCCTCGTTCGCAGAGGCTAGTATCTCGGAGTCCTGCAGGCGGTTCTCAATGGTCCGACTAGCCCCGCGGATGAATTTTCCAAGAGATTCATAAGAGCGGAGATAGCTTGGGAGAGCACGAGTTCCCGTTTTGTCGTGGTCCGGGGAGGCATCCCGGTGTAAGACCGCCATACGCCTTATGTTCGGACAATTCCCCTTCCCGGATAAGGGGAATTGCCGATTTCTTCAGGGTCATCATTTTGACGGCAGTTCGGATGAATTTCTGAAAATTTCGGTGTGACCATCGACGGCAAACACGGCTCTATTCCATTTGATCGAGCTTTCGTTTGCGTTTCTCCCGTGTTGGAATGTTCTGCCAGCCGCCAACTAGTTCACTGTTTTGACGCTCCAGCCCCGTCTGTAGGGAAGCTCCAGTAATGTCAGGGTTTTAGACTGGCACGGAAATTGATTGTGATGTTTGTTCAAATTTTCCGGGAGGTTTTCATGGGGAGGAGTGATTTCAGAATTCTAATGGCCTACAGGTCCGACATCGACACCCGGGGCGGGGCGGCCGGAGTCATGACTGAAACCTGCAATGCACTGAGGACCCTAGGCGTTCAGGCGGAAACCACTTACGATCTCTACCCGTGTACCGACGGTTTTGACGCCGTCCACGTGTTCAATATATGGTCGCCTCTCACGGCCCTCTCGCAGCTCAAATATCTGCGCACCGCCGGCATTCCGATTATATGGTCCCCCATTTATCTGCACTGGTGTGAATGCGCCTGGGTGAATCTGGCATTCGAACTCCTGTACAGGCAGCAACATCCTCCCGCGGAAAGGCAGAAAATATTCCATGCTTTTTCCACTGGAACGCTGGAAATAAACGGATTCGGTCAGTGGAAGCCAAATGAGATTTTTCCGGGCTTTCACCGCATGCTGAAGGAGATGCTCGAGTGCGTGGACCACGTGTGTGCGGTAAGCAACCGCGAGATCCAAATGCTAGCGCAGATTAGCCGGGCCTCCTCCATTCCTTTTTCAATTACCTCGCACGGAGTGAATGCCGAACTGCTGCATGCCGCATCGATTGACCTCTTTCATTCCAGGTTCGGCCTTCGGGATTTCATCCTGTGCGTGGGGGCCATCGACCGGAGGAAAAATCAGCTTACCCTGATTGAGGCCCTAAAGGGCGATGATTTACCCCTGGTCCTTATTGGCCCCTCGTTCGAACCAGATTACCTGGCCGCCTGCAAGAAGGCCGGCGGGGATTGGGTCACGTTCACGGACAGGCTTCCATCCGAGCTTGTCGCTTCTGCATACCAGGCCGCATCCGTCCATGTTCTACCAAGTTTTGCCGAAGGGGCTGCTTTGGCCAATCTGGAAGCCGCGGTCGCAGGTTGCCCTATGGTGGTGAGCAACCGCTCATCGGAGTTCGAATACTTTGGAGAAAGGCCCTATTACTGCACTCCGAACGATCCCGGATCGATACGCGAAGCCGTCCTGCTCGCACGAAAATCCGGTCGGACGGATGAACGCTGGGCCGCTTTGAGAAAGCACGTGGAGGATCATTTTACGTGGAAAAAGACGGCGGAACAAACTCTTGCGGTTTACGAGCGAGTACTTGCCAAAAAATCAAAGGCACCTTCGACGGATGCTCTGCGTGTCGCTCTACCCGATCGATATTCCGATTCGCCCGTTAAGCGGAATCCGGCAGGAAAACATGCTGCGAATGGCTATGTCCCGGAAGCGGCTGCGGGAGAAAGGGGAACTCCAGTTCTATGGTCCGCTCCCATTTTCGATCCGAGTGGTTACGCCGATGAGGCGCGCCATTTTATCCGGCATGTTTCCGCAGGGCGTAGCGTTCGTATTCAGCCAATTGCCAGGATCTCCGAGGCTTTTCTCGCACAGATGGATGCCGCTGAGCGCGATGCGCTTGCCCAGCTAATGCACACCCCGTTGCCTGAGAGCTTCATCAATCTCCTGCACTGTCCTGGTTACGCTTTCGAACGCAATTCGCTTGCCCGATATAATATTGGACGCACCACATTCGAAACAGATCGTCTGCCTCCGGAGTGGGTGGCGCGCTGTAATGCTATGGATGAGATTTGGGTCCCTTCGGCTTTCAACTTCGAAACATTTCGAAGTTCCGGTGTCACAGTCCCATTGCACCTCATCCCGGAAGGCATCGATACGGCTCTTTACCGGTCGGGACTGATACCGCTGCAGATACCCGGCCGGCGGAAGTTCGCGTTTGTTGCCGTTTTCGAATGGATATATCGTAAGGGATGGGACATACTTCTGCGTGCGTGGGCGGAAACCTTCTCCAATGAAGACGATGTCTGCTTGGTGCTACGCACATACCTGCCAAACGCAACCGACGGTTTGGGGGGTGAATTGGAAATTAAAAACCGTATAACCCACTTCCTTGAATTCGAGTTGAGATGCCAGCGCAGCAAAGTCGCTCCTATAATAGTGATGGGAACGCAGCTCCCTGAGAAAGATATGCCGCGCCTGTACGCTTCAAGCGATGCATATGTTCTGCCCAGCCGTGGCGAGGGGTGGGGACGCCCATACATGGAGGCAATGGCTTGTGGCCTGCCGACCATCGGAACACGCTGGAGCGGCAATCTTGCCTTCATGAATGATCAAAATTCTTATCTCGTCGATGTCGACAACCTGGTGGAAGTCGATGGCAAAATGGAGTTTTCGTTCTACCAGGGGCACAAGTGGGCCGCTCCGTCCTCTCGGCACTTAGGCCATCTCATGCGGCATGTCTATGAAAACCAATCCGAAGCGCGCCTCAGGGGGTTTCGAGCACGCCAGGAGGTTATTGATAAATGGAATTGGGAAAAAATCGCCCGCACTGCTTCAGACCGGTTAAACGCTATAGACGATCAGCTTTCGAAGAAAACCGTCGCGGCGCCAACCGCCCCAGCTTCTATTGCCGTGAAATGGGAAGGCTCCCAATTTGTTCATCATTCTCTTGCGCTGATCAACAGGGAGCTGTGCCTGAGATTAATCGATTCCGGTCATGAACTAAGCATAATTCCGTATGAAGAAGATCAGTTCGCCCCCGAATCCGACCCTCGCTATTTGAAGCTTACCGACCGTGTAAACGGGAAGCTCTCGCACCGAGCTGACATCCATATTCGCCACCAATGGCCGCCCAACTTCACACCTCCTCCAGAGGGCCATTGGGTGATAATTCAGCCATGGGAATTCGGAAGACTGCCACAGGACTGGATCAATCCTATGAGTACGCAGGTCGACGAGATCTGGGTTCCAAGCCGGCACGTCTGGAAAACGTATGTGTCAAGCGGAGTTCCTGGAGACAGGGTCTACGTTGTCCCAAACGGGGTGGATACGGAGTTCTTCAATCCAGCCGCCAAGCCGTATCCGCTTCGAACAGACAGGCAATTCAAGTTCCTGTTCGTAGGAGGGACAATTTGGCGAAAAGGTATTGATATTCTTCTCGAGGGTTATCGAAACACCTTCAACTCTAAAGATGACGTGGTACTGGTCATTAAGGATATGGGCCAGGAAAGCTTCTACAAAGGCCAGGGGGCCGCGGGCGTAATCCGCCGGATGCAAAATGATCCAAGGGCTCCTGAAATTCTCTATATAACTGAAACGCTGCAGCAGTCGCAGATGCCGGGTCTTTATGCAGCCTGTGACTGCCTTGCCCATCCCTATCGGGGAGAAGGCTTCGGGATGCCGGTTCTGGAAGCGATGGCGTGCGGCCTATCCGTCATGGTGACGTCGGGAGGGGCAACAGATGACTTCTGTTTACCCGAGATATCATTTTCGATTCCCGCCAGTCGCCAGGAAATCCAGGTTAAAGACATACACCTGTCCGGAGGTTGTGGATGGGTATTGGAGCCGGATGTGGCGGAATTGAAGAAGCTTTTCCGGTATATCTATGAAAATCCTCGGCAGGCCAGGCAGAAGTCCGAGAGGGCTGTGGAGCATGTGCAGGCAAACTTCGGATGGGAAAAGATAGCCCATCGGGTCGTTGAGAGAATACATGCGGTGATCAAGCGTCCAATCCGTAGAGAAAACGGTTTCAATTTTCCGATTCTAAAATAGCCATATAGATTTGATACTTGGCACAATAAGTTAGCCAAAGATTTTGTGCTTTCACACCAGGAGCGCTAAAGAGGAAATGACGACCCTACCCGCATGCATGACGGCGACCGTACGCATTCGTATGCCAGTCATTTCCTGGCCACCATTAGACCAACCCCGAATGAATGGAGTTCGATATGGAAGATAGTATGAGCAAGCATTTTGCAGTTTTGAACCGAATGAGGAATTTATTGCTCAAAGTAGGCTCCAAATCGTCTACGAGCATCCCTTACCAGGATGCAATTGCTCGGTTCATCTTCGAAAACGTTCATAAAGGCGGAGTAATAATCGAAGTTGGATGCTATAAGGGTGGACTCACGGCTCAGTTGGCCCTCATGGCGAAAGTGAGCGGCTCTCACCTGTGTACGATAGATATTGCCCCCGAATGGATATCACACACTAAAGTTCTCCTCGAAAAATTCAACCTGAACACACACACGACTTATTATTGCGGAACTTTCGACAACTTTGCCGATACAACTACCTTCGGCAAGAGGCCGCTACTTCTCGTGATAGATGGGGACCACCGCTACGAGTTTGTTCTCAAGGACATACAGTCCATTTACAGGCTGAATAAAATCCCTTACGCGGTTGCTTTCCACGATTTCAGCCTGAGGTATGTCAATACCTATAATACCTTTGTGGACAGAGCGATTTTCGACAGCTTCGGACCGGATATCGAACTGCTCAGAATCGGAGCGCAGATTGACGAGTCTCCTTATATGCCTAAAAAGAACAATCCGGACCCGAAGGATGGGTTTTATTGGGAAGAGCATGGTTCCGAGGGGGCGATCCTGTTTCCTCCTCTTACTTTGCCTTCAGCGAGAGTTGTTGACCTTTGACATGTCGTTGCTCCGGCACACGAGATCGAACGTGCTCCGTATCCACGCCATCTAAAATCAACGGACGAAAAGACCAGGGCACTTAACCTTTGAACGGCTGAGTGCCCTGGTCTTTTTCAGACTGCGGGTCTGTATGAGGTCCCGGCATTTTGACTCGAATGCACCGTCTGCACCTTAGCCGAATATGCCGTAATGCAATTCTGAATCTTCATGACCATTGGAAAGTTATTGAGTTTCTGCGCAACCTGTTCTGCTCTGTACAACAGGCTAATGGATAGAGCATGTTCTCCGGTCTCCAGTAACAGCCCGGCGGTCTCCATGAGGGAATTCAGGACGAATGCCTGATTCTCGATGGACCCGATACCCTTTACCACTTCCAGAAGTTTTTGTGTCGCGGGCCCGAACTGCTTTAACTTGACCAAGGTTTTGGCTGTGCCAATCTGAATCTTTATCGGCATGACCTGCTCGTAATACCTCACCACATCGACGATTGCCTTGGACTCTTTAAAGATCAGGCCTTGAGAAAAGAGGGGAATCCCGCCCAATCCATCGGGGAGTGATCTTGCATAGGTCCACGCAGTCCTGAGGAGGCCTTCCCTGGACTGATAATCGACTTCGCTTTTCTCGTTTTCCCGCCGGTACCGGAACAAAGCCTTTGGAACAACTTCCAGCTTTGCCCCCGCAAGCTGAGCCTCGATCAGAAAGTTCGGGATATCCAACACGCTATTAGCAGCGGTAACAAATCCCCCAGACGCCAGGAACACCTCGCGTCGTATCAGGATATTTGAAATTCCAAAACAGTTCCGAAAAAGGCCGTATGGGAGAGAACCGCCGAGTGGCAGCCAGCGTTTGAAAGAAGTCGGAGAGGTGCCGGTATGCCCATCTTCTGAAAAAATATCGGCGGGTGAAGTAAGAATATCGGCCCCACTCATTTCCGCGGCAGTGAGCAAAGAGGATACGGAGCCTTCTTTCAGCAGGACGGCAGTGTTCATTAACAGCAAGTATTTGCCCTTTGCCTTTTTGGCGGCCAGATTGAGAGTATCCCCCTCTCCAAATGAGTTACACACGTTAATACGCCCGTGGCGAAAAGAAAGAGATTCGAGGTGGGCCAATGTAGAAAGGGACTCGTCGGTGGAACTGCCATAATCCGCCAGAACCAGCTCGATTTCCGAGTAATCCTGAGATCTAATTGACTGGATCGTTTGTTCCAGAAAAGCGGGAGAATCCCGGTGACTCACACATATGCTCACCAGTGGTGCCGAGTCGATTGAAAAGACTTTTTCTCCAGCAACCTCCCCGGGCGAGGGCAACAAATTTTCATGCCACGTTACCCAGGATTTTTCATTGGCTTCTATGTCAACTGCCGGTCTTGCGACTCCGATGCCGTAATTGCACACATTTCGGAGTTTGCGGGCCAAGTCATCTGGCGACCAATCGAAACAAATCTCTTTTTCATCTGCTGGGGCAATCAACTCCGGAATTCCACCTGTTCTGCTTGCAAGAAAGGGAATCCGGCTGCCGAGACACTCCAGGACTGTGTTGGGTGAATTATCTACAGGCGATGCCATTAAAGCTACGCGCCCCGGCTGCTGGAGGTAATTTATGGCCCGGGGCTGATCGAAGTCGCTCAGTATTTGCCAAGAGAACGGCCATTTCATTGCTCTCTCGCGTATAAACTGCTCGCTGGGCCTTCCCATTACTTCCGCGTGTCTTCCCAGGAAAGATATAGTGATTCCCCGCATTCCGGGTTCTTCGGAAAGACGGTCCAGCGCGTCGCAAAAGACTACGATACCTTTTCTGGTTTCAAGGCGCCCGAAAAAGACTATTTCCTTGACATCGTGCGTGGCATCCGATCCGCTTACCGATGCAGAGCGCGCGGAATAAGGCAGGATATACTGCTGGACAAAGCACGCCTCAGGCAGCGTCCAGTTATTGCGGAGCATCCAATTAAGGAGGTAATGACTGGGACTCCAGACTACATCGGCGAGTGCAACGCTTTTGCGCTCAATATAATCCAGCCCGAGGTCATCGACATGTCCAACGATTTCAAGGTTGGCTTCCCGTATCCACAAGGTGGGGCTATGAGTTCCGGTGCATAAGACGGTATTGCGAAAGTCTAACCCCTGTTTTTTCGCAAGGACGCAATAATAGCCGACGCCCATCATTTCAGTAAAGTGGACAATATCGTAGTTTCGTTCGCGGAGCCACTCATGGACCCTTGCTGCGGTTAAGAGATACCAGGGAGCGGTGACTTCAAATTCCGTTGCCCCGTTCGGTAAGGGAACGAAACTTATACCCTCTTTGGCGTAATGAGATTCCCATGACTCGATAGAAAGATTTTCGCAATATCGGCCACGCGTATACAGGAGGGTTACTTCGTGGCCTGCCGCCGCCAGGGCTTGCCCAAGAGATGTGCAAGCCGTTCCGATTCCCCCATTCCGATAGGGCCCGATGAATTCAGGACTGACGATGCAGACCTTCAGTCGGGGCTTCACGTCTGTTCTAGCATTATCTTTTAAAGGCAAAGCAGGGAAGGAGGTCCATTCCTCGCTGGCCGGCTGAACGGAAAAACTCCCCTCCTTTGACAGTTTCCGCAATGCCCGAATCTGTTCCTTGCAAGATTGGAGATCGTGCTCCTTCTCGGCGATAAAGCTGCTCCACAAGCTGACAAATGCGGATTCCTCGACGACTGTACGCCTAATCTCTTCAACTTCCGCGGGGATCGACCGAGTGAGCGCACCTCTGGCCAAGGCCGCGTATAGCTTTTCCACAAGCGGGGAGCAGGGGGCAGCGTCCGTTTTGTCATGATGCCGCAGCCTGCGCTGGGCAACGGTCTCAAGCGCTTCGGTCAATATTTCGGGACTCACGGACCAGGGAAGGTCAAGAGCCGCAAGCACGGACTCGGCCTGCTCCTGTCCATTCTGAAACCAAAGATCGTAGTCCACGATAGCCCGCAACTTGTCGCCGGAATACGTGAGCGCATCCAGATTCGTTTTCAGCCAGAGCAACTGAGCATGGGAAGACGAGAGATTATTACGTTTCAACAATGAAGCAGCAACAGCCTCAGGCCGGCGCACCGCAAGGAAAATCACAGGATCCAGTTCAAGCTCATCTATTATCTCACCCCATAACGGGAAGAGGATAGCAATTCGTGGGTCTTTAAACGCACAAATTCCTTTCGTGCGCTCGACCTCGACACGGACTGCCTCAGTGAGTTCGTTGCGATATTTCTGTATTTCCGGTCTATCATGCCACCCCGAAAGCAGCGGCAATGTCAACCGAGGGTCATCCCAACTTAAATTAAGTGCCTTCAGGATCTTTTCATGTATCTCGAGGATACTTTTACGTTCCCAGTAGCCTGATTCGTTCCAATCGTCAGCGGCTATGAGATCTGTGCCTAAATTCAATCCTAATTTGCTCAACAAGTTCGCTAATAGCGAGGTTCCACTCCTGTGCATCCCCAAAATAAGCGCTATTTGGCGGGTTCTATTTGAATTCTCCCAACCGCTCGGCAGCTTCATCGAATAATTCCTTTCCGTTGATTCCGGCTTTCAAAAAAATGACACTCCTTGGTGGATCCCATTCAGATCCTCATCGTGGATCTTACGGCCTTCCGCCGTCTTTTGCCGATTCGTGGGACGGCGTCAAAACCGTCGGTACTCGGGTAGACATCGTAAATGCATTAGAATTCTGAAATCACTCCTCCCCATGAAAACCTCCCGGAAAATTTGCACAAACATCACAATCAATTTCCGTGCCAGTCTAAAACGCCCGACATTACTGGAGCTTCCCGTACTGGCAGGACTGGAGCGTCAAAACAGTGAACCAGTTGGCGGGGCTGCCCGGACCGCGACCAAGTCGCTTATCATAAAAGATGACACCATTCGCGCCCGGGATTTACTGGGGATGCGAAATGGCTTTATGCCGGCCTAGATTATTGACGATATAATTCAGGAAGAATCCCCGTGGCTATACCCCTTCAGATCGCGAAATAGGCGAGAAGTGTTGAGTTTCGAAAGCAAATACGCGTTTTGGATCTTGCTGGTTCAGAAGTTGCCGGTTCTTGTATGAAAGAATAGCCAGAAGAGTTCGTGTTTTTGAATGTGATTGGAATTGCGGGTCGTAATCTCTCCCGCCGGGCCACTAAAAGAGTCGACTTTTTGACATATTTTTTCCTTTCTCTTTTTCTGAATCACGAGACTTCCCTGAAAATCACGGAACGCTCTCGATACGTAGACCAGATCCCTGTCCGGATACGGTCCAATAGATAGCCTCAATATCTGGCATGGGCACAAAACTTGCTCTCGAAGATTGAGGCCAGCAGTCCCAATGAGCCGACAAACATTAGTTTTTTGAGGAGCAGGGATGAGTGATATTTTTATCAGCACGATTGTCCTTAACTGGAATCGAGCCGATCTTTTGAAGAAGACGCTTGAAAGCTACGCAAGAACGATTGAAATGCCTTTCGAACTGTTCGTCATCGATAACTGCTCCACAGATGGGTCCCAACAAGCTATCCAGGAATTTTGCCGAACTCACCCGTTTGCGGCGCCTATTTTCCTGGAAAAAAATGAAGGCGGTCAGGCCCTGAACCTGGCTTTGCCTCGTTGTACCGGGAGGTACATCCATTTTTCGGAAAATGACATCGAGTATCTCCCGAATTGGAGCAGAGTCTGCGTCGAACTTTTTGACGCATTTCCAAACCTGGCGCAGCTCTCACCTTTCGGCCCGATGCCGGATGACGAGGAGGCTTGGACGCCAAAACCGTGCGTCCTGAGGCATTCCAAGGGCCGCTTTCTGTACGAGTCCTCGACCAACCTCGGTACGACATGCCTCCTTCGTCGGGAGCTGGTCAACCGTGGGTTGCGGGTCCACAATATCGAAACAAACGGCAAGTGCAGGTTTCCCGACGACATCCGACTCTCCAAGGAAATAGTGGACGACGGGGGAATGATTGCGTTCGCCCCTCACTACCTGGTGCGCAACCTGGGCCACACGATCAAAGAATTCGATGAGCGCCTCAACTATTATGAAGAAAACTATCGATGCAAGATCCGACTCGGCGTAGAAGGATGGCGGCAAAGAGTCGAGGAGTGCCGGAAGCGTCCGCGACCCGTCCGGCATTCGTCCCTGTTCCCCGATGAGCCGATTGCTCCGGAAAAGTCCGGCGTAGGCAGAGACTGCTCCGAACCGTGGCTCTGGTCGATGTTCGACGGGTGGACAGCCGAGGTGGAGACGTTGGAGTTCCTCTACGCCCTGGTTAGGCTTGTCAAACCTCGACACATTCTCGAAACCGGAACGTGGCGGGGATTCGCAGCCGCTGCCATGGGACGCGCTCTTAGAGAGAATGGCCGCGGGAAATTGGTGACAATCGAATACGATCTCGATACCCATCGGGAAGCAGCCGGTCTGATCGCAAGGGCCAACCTTCTCGATGTCGTAGAGGTTGTCCACGGTTCAAGCCTGGACTTTGGACTCTCAGGGCCGATTGATTTTGCTTTATTTGACTCGGATCTTTCCATCCGGGGCGACGAGTATCAGCATTTTCGCCCGCATTTTTCGCCTGGCGCACTGATTCTATTTCACGACACGAGCATCGAACATCGGGTCGTGCGGGACGACCTCGGACCGCTCTTTCAAAAAGGAGAGCTGGAAGGCTTTTTCCTGCCCACTCCCAGGGGTCTATGTATAGGGCGCTTCCGAAACGCACAGGGGGCACTCGGAAGTAATTGTGCAACTTCCCCCATCCCGCTTATATACGGTGAGGAAGCCACTGTAGTCACAGACTCGGGTGATAGTCCCGCGAACAAGATCTCTTGCTTTGACAGTTCAGGGCGGAAAAAACCTATCGTGCCGCGCGAACATAGACTTGAGCTGATAAAGGGGTTTCGTGAAGAACTTGTCAATTACCTCGCCCGCCGCCCCAGTCCGGACACTTATCCGGGTGTAACGCTCTGGCGAAACCTGGTTGAAGCCTATAAGTATTTGTTCGATCTCAGCCCGGAAAACCTTCGGAAAGTCAGGCTGCATAGTTATCTGTTTACGCTGCTCAATCCTGTGGAGTATTGGCTCCCTGACCTCGGGAAACTCCCTGAGGACCATGAGGACGTCGATCTGTACAGGTTCTATTCTCATGGCTTACCCGAAGATTTGCTCCTTTCCGAGCCGCCTGTTTACGGGACCGACAAGCAACTGGGTATCGTTTGGCAAGGGAAGACAATCAACCGGGATATAATGCGGTTTCAGTGCTGTGTCGCAAACCTTTACACGACAGGCATTCTCGATCTATTGAGTAAGAAGGACCGTTCGGTCATTACCGAAATTGGCGGAGGATTCGGTGGCTTGGCATATCATCTGGCGCGGATCCTCAAATTTAAATGTACCTATATAATCATCGACCTGCCTGAAATTCTGTTACTGTCAGGCAGCTACTTGATGGCAAACTGCCCGCAATCTAATTTTCGCCTGATTACGAACCATATAGCCCTTGAAGAGACCTCCACCTGGAATAACTACGACTTCGTTTTAATACCGGCTGATCTCTTTCATGAGAACCTCCCATTTCCTGACATCGATCTTATGATCAGCACGGCTTCACTTCAGGAGATGGCACCGCTTCAAATCCACGGCTATGCTTCACTTGCCCGACAACGTTGTGTCGGCTATGTATACAGCGAAAACGTCGAACGGCATCCCCACAACCATGAACTGGCAGGTTCAACCGTTTCGGATATTCTAGACCAGTACCTCGACCTCCGGCCTTCCAGAATATTTTACAACTCCCTGCCGGATGGCTTGGCTCCATGGTTTCACAGAATCTTTATCGGAACCAGTAAACTGCTGGGTACCCCGGGGGTGGCAGGATGCATCCGGGTCGTGGGGGGAAATGCCAAGACAGGGGAGCGCAAAGTGATCAATCTCTGCGAGCAGGGCATTCCCGAAGATCAGCATCGCAGCGGCTGGAATTCTCGTACATAGAGGCAGAACTGATATGGAAAACGACATGTGGGAAAAGGATCGCTTGCGCGCCATTGAAGCCTATCGAGTGTTCTTTGGAGATGCCTTCAAGGCTCTGCACTTTAATGGAATTACAGGTGACTACGTCGAGTTCGGCTGTCATAATGCGCTGACGTTTCGCTTAGCATATGATGAAATCGAGAGGCGCAGCCTGGCCACACGTATGTGGGCTTTTGACTCATTTGAGGGACTGCCTCCCGCCTCAGGCATACACGATGCCCATCCAAGGTGGGCTGAGGGTGCGATGAAGACTACTGAGACGACGTTTCGGGAGATTTGTGCCGCACACGATATCCCTCGATCTCGTTATGAAGTGGTTGCAGGGTTTTATGACGATGTCTTGCCTGCCTTCTCAGTCGAGAAGCCACCTCTCGAAATTTGTTTGGCTTATATCGACTGCGACATGTATTCCAGCACTGTCGGAGCACTTAAATTCCTAAAGTCTCGCCTCAAACATGGGATGATCATCGCCTTTGACGATTATTATTGCTGGAGTTCTACGCAGATATCTGGAGAGCGGCGCGCCGCCATCGAATTTGCTGCGCAGGAGAAAAGCTGGCATTTTACCCCGTATCTCCAATACGGTTGGATGGGGCAATCATTTGTCCTGGAAGACCGTTCGATATTGCCAAATGGTAGAGAGCCCTGGGCGATACTGTAGTCAAGAGATCATTAAGGAATGCTTTTGTCTTGATTTCAGAAGGCATACCTGCAATCAATGTTCTTTGCCAATCCATGAAGTCAAAAAACATACCGACGCATAGCGCCTTATGACGATATATCCAGGTTCTCAGAACGCGGCGGGAGTCAGAGGTGGAAACCTTGATTGTTCGTCTATGGCCGTCCACATTTTTTTACGAATTAAAGAAGTAGAACACTTGATTTTAATTGCGGAGGAATGTCTAACCCTGTTTCTCAAGGCCCCCCCCCTGCCCGCTTTCGCCCACGCTCTTATATTCCATGAGGTCGTCCCTGTATTCTACGCCGTAAATGAATAGCATTATCATCGCGAAACTGAGTATGAGGGGTCCGTAGAGGATGCCGATCAGCCCAAAAAATTGAACCCCGCCAAGTATGGCCAGGAATATGTAGAAGGGAGACATCTTCGATTTGCCTTTCATCAGAAACGGGCGGAGAAAATTTTCAATAACTGCAGACATTATCGCAGACCAAACTGACAGGAAAACAGCCCCTTTGACCTGGCCCATCAAAGCAAGGTAGAGCGCAATCGGGACCCATATCAGATAAGTCCCGACGATGGGAATGAGTGAGGAGAGAGCGACCATGGTCCCCCAAAAGAGCCCTGGAAGACCCAGGATCTGGATGGCGATTCCTCCTGCTAATCCCTGGCAGATCGCTGTAATGAAAGTGCCCAAAAGCACTGATTCCGTAACAACCTTGATGCCGTTGATAATACGGTCTTCCTGCTCGTCCCTTAGAGGAGTGTAATAGCGGATACTGCTGACCATTTCCCTGCCATCTCTTACCAGGAAGAAGACAATGTAAATCATCACGAAAAAGTGCGCCACTAACGCTAACACATTGCTCAGTATGACCGCGACTTTTCCCAGCAAAAATTGACCTATGTTCTTGCTCAAAGAGAGCAGATCGTTGGCTATATCGGTTTTATTGACCACAAGAAAAGGAAACCTTTCCTGCAGTGTGGCCAGATATTCGTTAATTCGGGGGTCCTCGACCATTTTTTGCAATTTTCCGGCTTGTACCCATTCGTTGGTTTTATTCACCGTATCGAGTCCCTGAGCTACCAGCGTGGAAGTGAATAAAAAAACCGGAATCGCTAAGACGAACGTTATTATTATTACGATTATCAGGGCCGCGAGGTTCTTTCGCCCTTTCAGGCGTCGCTCAAGGTACATTTGAAGAGGATTAAATATGGAGGCCAGGACGATCGCCAGGATGAGCGTATGGATGAATGGAAGAAGAATTAGATAGGCCAGGTACAAAGAGACGGCAAGGACGACGAGCAGAAATACCCGGAAGCCCTGTTCTCGCCTCTCTCGCAGTCTTTTACGAACGTAATCCGCCATACAACTCGGCTCCTTGGAAGCTTGGCTGTTCACTGAATCTTCTGGGGCTCACCGGACGCCTTTGGGCGCGACTTATGTCCCTCTTGCAGGCTTTCCTCCAATTCGCGATACAGGTCCGACTCCAGCAAATAGACTTCCTTTAGCCTGGCAGGTTGTTTCTGGCAGAGAAGTTCGGCCTTTTTTGCGAATTCCAGGGCTTTGCGTTTTTCTCCCTTCTGCCTCCACGCCCTGGCGAGCTGAATGAAAGCTTCACCGTTACCTGCGTCTATCCTGACCGCCTTTTCGAGGGTTCGGATCGCCGCATCCGTTTTACCCCTCTCCAATTGTCCCCTGGCTAAACTCACCTGCTGCATTGATGCCTGTCGTTGAGGCGATTTGGAAGGTTCCTCTTTTTGCTTTTTAGCCGGCGTCTCTTCGGCTATCAACATTGGTTGAGCCCCGGACTGCTTTTGCATCCCAGCCGGGTCCGCCGGAGTCAAGGTGTGCGTCTCCTCTATTCTTGATTGAGGCGCGTGCTCTGCGGGTCCGTCCTGCTGAGTGCAGGAGACAACCGGTTGCGGCGGCGAATATGCAGAGGGCGCAGCAGAAACCGTGCAGTATTCAGGCGGAATATAGACTTGTTTTCGCTCGCATCCTGAAACCACACCGGCAACTATCAGGAAAAGCAGAATCAAAGGAACCACCGCAGGCAACCTTTTCAGAGTCCATGATTCTTTTTGGCGTCAACATCCAATATGGGCAGCATGAAAAATATTCGCGAATATGCAGGAACGGAACGAAGCGCGGTAACTCTGCCGCGCTTGCAAATCCGACGCGTTTCTATTATCCATTATGGATGGATAGTGCAATAACCATTCGGCCTGCCTTCAGATAAAAAATACTCCAGTTTTCGGTCTTTGCAGCCGAGAGTCGCCTGTTGACCGGAATCCGGGCAAATCATTTCCTCAACGATTCCCGGAGGCGCTTCGAATTCCTGAGGTTGAATCCACGGCCGCACCAAGTTCATGAACCTGGCCCAGATGCTCGCCGCTCCCTGGGCCCCTGTAAGGCCCGTCGGGCTGTTGTCGTCATACCCCACCCAAACAAGGGCCAGCAGGTCAGTCGTATACCCGACAAACCATGAATCCCGGAACTCATTTGTCGAACCAGTCTTCCCGGCGCACCTGAAGTCGATGCCCAACCTCTTCACTCCCCTGCCCGTCCCTCTTTCTACCACTCCCTCGAGAAGACTGGTTATCAAAAAGGCCTTTGCAGGAGATGTCACGGAAGCAAGTTCAATATGCTTCCTGTCCAAAATTTCTCCGTTCTCGGCGACGACCTCCTTGAGGCTAACCAAAAATGCCTTCTGTCCGTCATTGCCCAGAATTGCATATGCCTTGGCCAGTTCAATCGGGGAAAGTTCGAAAGAACCGGTAGCAAGCGTCGGAAGATCTGCGTTTCCAGGGTCTATCCCAAAACTGATGAGCGTCTGGCTTATCCGGTTCAATCCGGTTTGGGCCGCAAGGTTCACCGTAGCAGGTTTGAGTGACTGCTCCAATGCATCTCGGAAAGAAACCTTTCCACGATATCTGGTGTCGTAGTTCTTGGGCGTCCACGAACCGCCGTTAAGTTCGTAGGGCACTGGCAGGTCGAAAACCCAGTCGCAAAGTTTGAACCGGTTGAGGGCCGCAATATAGATAAAAGGTTCAATCGCCGACCCGGCTTGGCGGTCCCTCGTGAGCGCCCTGTTCAAGCTGCTCTCATTGTAGTCCCTTCCGCCAACCAATGCGTAGAGTTCACCGGTTTTGGGCTGCAGAGCTATTAAAACCGCCTGGAGCCGCCGGGAGGAACCGGGTCCACTCGATTTTGATTCTCCACCGATTTCATTCTCGGTTTCAACAAGGCCCTCCCGAACAGCCGTTTCGGCGGCGGCGGCCATTTCGGGCTGAAGGGTCGTGTATATACTCAGTCCGTCGGAAATGAGCCTCTCCGGAGCATACAACTCCTGCGCCTGCATGCGCACGTAGTCCACAAAGTAAGGAGCTACGCGGCCGGGAGTTGACGCGGCCGCCACATTTAAGACCTCCAACAGCGCAGAATCATACTCGGACGCAGAAATCTTGTGAAGCGCAAGCATCCTCTTCAACACCAGGTTTCTGCGCTCCAGAGCCGCCTGGCGGTTAACAAGGGGCGAATAGATGTTGGGCCCTCTAATCATTCCTGCAAGGGCGGCAGCCTCCGCAAGGGTCAAATCCTCAACGTTGCGCCCAAGATAATATTCGGCGGCTTCTCCAATCCCGTGAATGGCGACGCTGCCCCTGTTTCCCATGTAAACTTCATTCAAATACATCTCCAATATGTCGTCTTTTTTGTACATGGCTTCCAGAATAAGCGACATGGAGAATTCGAGAAATTTTCTGCGGAACGTTCGCTCGGATTCAAGGAAATAGTTTTTTACGAGCTGCTGCGTAATCGTGGAACCGCCCTGAACTACCCGCCTCGCCCTGAAATCGGCCAGCATCGCCCGAAGAATTCCAAAGAAATCGACCCCGCTGTGTTCGTAAAAGCGGTGGTCCTCGATTGCCACTACGGCATCGATCAAATGCTGCGGCGCCTGCCTGATATTAATGAGCAACCGGCTTTCGCGTTCCGGCCCATGCAGACGCGCTATTTCCAGTGGTTCAAGCTCAAAAAACGAAATATCCTCATCGGGGCCGCGTATGGAAGAGATCGTGTTCTGCTCGAAAGTGAATTCAACTATCTGTGAGGGCAAAAAAACGCCCGGGTATTGGAAATCCCGCAGGTGTACGGCCAATGTGTTGCCTGATGATTTGAACTCGCCGGCCAGCATCGGTTCTCTTGAGGCTTCCTTATAGCGGCGTTCCTCGAGCATATGCCGGAGCATGGCCGGTGAAAGCATCTGGCCTCGATAAAGAGGCACCGTCGAGGAAAAGACCCTCGCGGGTACGCTCCACCTCCTTGAAGAGAAGCGGCCCCTGATTTCGTTGTAAAGATAATAAGAAAAGCCTGCGGTAAAAAGAGCCCAAACAAGGACGAAGAGCGATAGGCCCCAGAGCACATATTTGCGCCGCTTCGGTTTCTTAATGAAAAGATTCATTTTTCTTTTCTATCGAACCTGATAACGCATTCAACATGTGGAGTATGTGGGAAAAGATCGATCGGCTGTACCTCTTTTATGTCATAGGCATCTATAAGAAGGGCAGCATCCCTGGCCATACTCGCAGGATTGCAGGAGACTGCAATAATTCGATTCGGGAGAATCTCCAGCAGGGTCCTCACGACTTTCGGATGCATCCCCGCCCTGGGAGGGTCCACTATGACAATGTCCGGACGCCCCATCGCAGAAGCCTTTCCGATCATATCCTTCAGATCGCCGGCCAAAAAGAGGCAATTGCCTACATTGTTGATCCTGCAATTCTCCTCGGCATCGCGTATGGCGTCCTCGACCAGTTCGATTCCAACGACGCTTTTCACACGTGACGCGATATATAGCCCTATGCTTCCCGTTCCGCAATAGAGATCCCATACGTTCTCGGTCCCTTCGAAGGCGCCGAGTCGGAGGACCGTTTCGTAGAGGTTGAGCGCTCCGGGCGTGTTGGTCTGAAAGAAAGAGTGAGCGGATATCCGGAAACGAAGATCTCCCAGTCTTTCCTCTATGAAGCCCGGACCGAACAGAATGCGGCTCGAATCTCCGGTGGCCACCTGAGACTTTTTATCGTTTATCGAGTGCACGAAAGTAGTGACTTGAGGAAACTCGGTCCTCAGACGATCGGCAAGCCGGTCTGAGATCTGATCCGAGCGCGGGGTCCCGGAGGTGATGAGATGGACTAAACTCTGCCCCGTACTTTTGGCCTCTCTTATGACCAGGAAACGCCAAAAGCCCTGGTGAGCGCGGATGCTATAGGCCGGAAGGCCGGTTTCCAACGCCCACTGACGAACCGTACGCAGGATCGCGGACGCCTGTTCTGACTGGAGAACACATCCGTCAATGTTGCACACTTTGTCAAAAAGCCCCCTTACGTGAAGGCCCAGAGCGAAAAGAGATTCCCGTTCCCATTGCCGGTCAAGTTCCTCTGCAAGCAGCCACCGCCTCTCGGAAAAGGTAAACTCCATTTTGTTTCTGTAGTGTACGGTTTCAGGCGAAGCAACGATCGGGGCGACTTCCGTTTCGGCTTCTCCCGCGATGTGCCCGAGACACTCTATGACGTGGGCCCTTTTCCAGAAAAGCTGGGCCTCATAGGATATGTCCTGCCAGATACACCCCCCGCAAATACCGAAATGCGGACAAACCGGCGGCCTGTAGTCCGGTGATTGGCACAAGGTCTCCATCACCCTGGCATCGGCGTAATTTCGCTTCTTCTTCGTTATAAGGGCTTTTACAGTCTGCCCGGGAACAGCATGTTCCAGAAAGACCACGAACCCGCCGACTTTGGCTACCGCTTTGCCGCCAAACGCGAGCTTCTCAACCTGAAGCTCAATCTCGGTTCCCTTGCTTATATCTTTCAATGGCGTCCGTCCGTACAGCTATCAACCGAGTGTTTTTTCTGGTTCGAAAAGTTGGCGGTGGGACCGCCTGCCGGGGTTGCCAAGCCCACACGAGAAACTTTCCATGGTTTCAGGGTGTCCCAAAGTCGACTGTTTCCACTCAGCCCCTTTTCGGCTCTTCCCAATCTTATCCGAAGAAAACTAAAATGGAAACGAATCACTGCCGACCTTGACCCGCTATATAGAATTGAGATATCTTCACAGATTGGGAAACTTCTGTAAAGGAGCGAGGCTTTGATTGCAATATTGGACTATAAAGCCGGAAATCTCACCAGCGTGAAGCGGGCGTTGGACTATCTCGGGTTCCCTTGCCGGATTACCAACTCCCACGATGAAATCCGCAAGGCCGATAAAGTGGTGTTCCCGGGGGTCGGAGCGGCCGGCAAGTCCATGGAAAGCCTGGGAGAACTCGGGCTGGACAGGCTGATTCGGGAAGTTTTCGAAAAAGGGGTGCCTATACTGGGTATTTGCGTTGGGCTTCAGGTACTCTTTGACATTAGCCAGGAAAACCAGACCCGCTGCCTTGGAATTCTTCCGGGCGAAGTTCGAAGGTTTCCGGAAAGAATGTATTCCGCAACAGGTGATTTTCTGAAGATTCCGCATATGGGTTGGAATGCTGTCACCTTTGAAAACAATCATCCCGTTTTTCAGGACATACCGGCGGGAAGCGAGTTCTATTTCGTTCACAGCTACTATCCACAGCCTGCGAACCCGGATCTATCTGCGGGGATGACTGAATACGGCATAGCCTTTACTTCCGCCGTGGCCTTCCGAAATCTGGTCGCCGTTCAGTTCCATCCCGAAAAAAGCGGCAAACCGGGGCTTCGGCTTCTAAACAATTTCTGCCGTTGGAACGGAGCCTTATAGAGGCGGCGGGGCCGCCGGCCAAGTTCTCTTCCGCCCTGTGCAGCGATAGTTTTTGGCTTGGCGAATTCCCCGGATGAGAGGACCCCATGCTCAGCAAACGCATTATACCTTGCCTTGACGTTCGGGACGGCAGGACAACAAAGGGAATCAAATTCAAGGACAATATCGATATCGGCGACCCTGTTGCGATGGGTAGATATTATTATGAGCAGGGTGCAGACGAAATCGTTTTCTATGACATCACGGCATCCAGCGAACGCCGTCCTATTATGCTCGACGTTGTCCGCCGGGTGGCGGAGACCATTTTTATTCCATTTTCGGTCGGCGGCGGAATTCGGACCCTTGAGGATATGCGCGACGTGCTTCTTGCCGGGGCTGAAAAAGTGAGCGTAAACTCCGCAGCGGTGCTCAATCCGGACATCATCCACCAGGGGGCCGAAGCATTCGGCAGCCAATGCATCGTTTTGGGAATGGACGTAAAAAAAGTGGAAGTCTCGGACAAGATTCCTTCCGGCTACGAAATGGTCATAAACGGCGGCCGAACCTATATGGGAATAGACGCGCTCTGGTGGGCGCAAGAGGCCGAACGACTCGGAGCGGGTGAAATTTGCTTGAACTCAATTGATGCGGACGGAACCAAGACCGGATATGAACTGGGACTGACGCGGCTCATATCGACCAGCGTCCGCATTCCCGTGATAGCATCCGGAGGGGCCGGAGAACCTCAACACCTCCTGGATGTTCTCAACCAGGGCTGCGCCGACGCGGCGCTGATAGCCTCGATGGTTCACTATGGGACTTATACCATCGAAGAGATAAAGAATTTCTTATCGGGAAATGGCGTGAAAATACGCAGCTCGTGGTAGCTTAACCCAATTCCTCATTATTAATTGCCTCTGATGCCGTCCCTCAATTCCTCAATTCCCGAACACCCGGGTCCCAATGGTTTTCTACACCCCTCGTTCTTATATCTAGAACCATGGAAGACGCACTAAAATCGTAGGGCTGAGACCGCGCTGCACTCCCAGGGCCATGCCCGCGATTGCTTTTCACCTGGGGGTTTCATCGCGCGCGTGGGCGGTCCTGCATGAGAACGGAACTTTTCGAAATAGGAGACCTGTTATGAGGGGTTCTTGGGCACTGGTTACCGGGGCTTCAGCCGGCATGGGCAGGGCGATTGCTCAAGCATTGGCTGCTCGAGGAATTAATCTTCTGGTCAATGCGCGCCGGGAGAACCGGCTTATTGAACTCAAAGATGAACTTCAGGGCCGGTTTGGTGTTCGGGTGGTGCCGCTGGTATTCGATGTCGGAGATCTGAGCAGATGTGAGCTTGCCCTTAAGGATGAGGCGGAACTCGTTTCAAGAGTCTCGATACTGGTAAACAATGCAGGAATCGCTAGAGAAACCGGTCCGATACATGAGGCGTCCATCGGCGACATGGAACAAACTATCGATGTCAATCTCAAGGGACTCATCTATATGACTCGGCTCGTTCTCCCGTACATGGTCGAACGCAATGCCGGACACATTGTAAATATCGGGTCGGTTGCAGGGCGCTGGACGTTTCCCGGCGCTGTGATTTACTGCGCCACAAAGTTTGCCGTACGGGCAATTAGCGATGGCCTGCGCATGGATTTGATCGGGAAGAAGATCCGAGTCACGAACATCGAACCCGGTTTGGTCAAGACCGAGTTCGCCGAAATGCGACTGGGAGGAGACAAAGCTAAAGCGGAAGCTACTTATGAGGGATATCAGCCGCTCCAGCCCGAAGACATAGCCGAAGCCGTAGTCTGGTGCCTGGAGCGGCCGCCTCGTGTAAACGTCCAGGAATTGGTCATATTCCCAACGGATCAGGTTGGAGTGGGCAAGATGTACTTACATCGCGAATAGCAAAGCCGGTCGCGAAGCCGGTGGGACCCACACTACGCTTCGGGTCTGCGCTATACGCATGAGATGCTGCCACGCTTATAGTCCGGCGCCCATTCCTAATTCCTAGTTGCCCTTATACCTGTCCGCCTTCAAAGAGTCGACGCGGATTGTCTTCGACGATGGTTTTGATTTGCGCGTCGGTTACTCCTCCCTGTTTGAGGGCCGGGATGATGTTCTTGAACAAATGGGTCGGATGCCAGTTAGCGATGAACGGCATCGCCATCTCCGGCACCTGCGGCGGCCGGCCCAGCCACGTGCCGATGGTGTCATGGGAAATCAAGAGTTGGTCGACATAGCCCTTGCGAATCAATTCGAGTATTACCGGGTAACGATCGACGTCCCTGGGGCAGTTCGCCAGGACTTCCAGCCCCATCCGGTCCCAGGCGACGTACACTCCTTGGTCGAGTGTCCGGACTTGATAAGCAACATCGAGGTTGTCGCTCATGTGACCGACCTGAATGCTTTTGGGATTGGCCCCGGCGGCGATCAAAAACTCCGCCTGCTCCGGCCCCATGCTGCCTCCCTGGGTATGAGTGACGATCGGAACTCCTGTTTCTTTCTGCACCCGCGCCGCCGTACCCAACATCAACTTCTCGTAATCGGTTATGGTGTCTTTGCTCGTGCCCACCTTGACGGCGCCGGCCTTTATGCCGGTGCCCCGGATGCCAACCGTCACCTCCGTCATAAACAGCTCGAAAAGCGCCTCCCGAACGTCGCCGAATTTGGAGTGGAAATTCCAATAAGTGGGGGCCCCTTCCCCTTCGAAGTAGTACCCCATGCAGCAGATGATGTTCACCTCGGATTTTTCCGAAACTTCTTTCAGAACTTCGACGTTCCTGCCTCCGTCCACCGGGGTGGCATCGATGAAGGTCCCGAACACCAAGGCCCTTGAGTTGTCGTAGAAGCGCCACTCCATTGTCGACATAGCTCCGGTGATCGAAGGGAGCTATAGTCTGATCGCCTTCCCAACCCGGGTAACCATAAATAATGTGTTCGTGAACTAAGGTTACCCCCATCTCCGAAGACGAGATCGGTCCCAATACGGTGTTGACTTTAACATTACTCATAAGTCTTCCTCCTCTACTTAACCGCGATTTTTGGTTGATGCTTTGTCCGTTCCCGTTCCTGCAGCTCACGCCACGGGATCTTACCGGCTCCCGTTTTGGGCAGGGACTCTACGATTTCGATAAAGCGAGGGTACTTATACGCCGACATCTGCTCCTTCGACCATTTTATGATCTCATCGGCCGTAACCTTGCCGATGGCTTCAGGCTTGAGCACAATAAGGGCCTTGACGTTCTCCACACGCTGCTCATCGGGAACGCCGATCACGCAAACCTCGAGCACAGCAGGATGCCGATACAAAATGGATTCGACCTCAGCAGGCCATACCTTGAAACCGGCGGCGTTGATCATTCTTTTCAGCCGGTCGGAAATAAAGAAGTAGCCCTCTTCATCCATGTGGCCGATATCGCCGGTCCTGAAAAACCTCTTATTATCCAGTTCTATAAAAGCCTCTTCGGTGTCCTTGGGTTTGCCCCAGTAGCCTTTCAAGATCGATGGGCCGTTGACCACGATCTCTCCCTGCTCGCCTGCGGGCAGTTCCTCGAGTGTGGAGATGTCAATGATACGGGCGTCTACGCCGAATACCGGAACGCCGATACAGCCAAGCTTCGATCTATCCGGCGGGTTGCCGTGGGTCTGGGAAATAGTCTCGGTCAGTCCGTAACCCTCCTGATACGTCAACCCGGTCATCTTCTGCATCTTTTCGCCCAACGCCGCAGGCAGCGGCGCGCCACCACCTCCTATCGATAACAGTGAACTAAGGTCATGTTCCTCTATGTCCGGTGCCGCCAGGAGGTCAAGGAGCATCGTAGTGATGTTTGTCCAATGGCTGACCTTGTATTTCTCGATTGCGGTAAGCGCCGCCTGGCGGTCCCAGCGGGTCAGCATAACAGCCTGAGCCCCCGCAACGATGGGGGCCAGGAAGCAGTGGATCATTCCGGTGACGTGGAAGAATGGTAATGCAGCCAATTGGACGGACGTGGTATCCATCGCTTTCCACGTCATGGAGCCTATGGCATTGGCCGAGACAGTCGCATGGGTGTGCATGCATCCCTTGGGCAGGCCGGTGGAACCGGCTGTGTACGGAAGGACACACAAGTCGTTCCTGTCGAAAGTCAGTTCAGGAGGTGGTGGTGCTTCTGCCAGGGCGGTGACCCAGTCTCGCGTCCCTTCGATCCTGGTTGGCGCTTTGAGCATGAACTCGGGTACCGGCAATTCGGGTTCTTCGGGCAGATAGTCTTTATAGGAGCCTACGATTATGTCCGAGACGCCCATTTCCCGGCACACTTCTGAAATGCGCGGATACAAGTCGGTGGTTGTGATGACAATCTTGGCGCCGCTGTCGGTAAGCAGATGCCTGAACTCGCCGGCTACCAGCATGGGGTTCATAGGTACGACCATGGCCCCGGCGCGTATCCCGCCCAGAAATCCGATGGCGAATTGGGGCGTATTCTGCATGTATAAGGCCACTCGGTCCCCCCTGGCCACGCCGAGCCCGCCCAAGGCCCCCGCCAGGCGCAGGCACTCGCTCCACACCTCGGAATAGCTTATGCGCCGGCCGTAGTAGATGATCGCCGACTGGTCGGGATATCGGCGGGCGGAGGTCTCAAGAAAATCATAAAGAGGCGTCTGGGGATAGATTAAAGATTTAGGCAGACGCTTGGGCCAATACTGGTAGTGAGTCTGGTTCATAGTACCTCCAATCGTGGCACCGCCGGCTCAAAAACAGGTAGGTGTGTTTGGGAATTTGGATTGGTTGATTCGGCCCGCGAAGAGGAGAAGACGATTAAAGCCGAAACCAACCACTGAAACGCGAAGAGTGCGCGAATGATATCACACCTATATCAAACCTCAAGCGAATTCCCGGGCAGCTATCGGAGTAAAATGGTTTGCAGTGGTATCTCCCTTTCCTGAAGCCCCTGTGCTCGTTCCTGAGATTTGTTTCTAAATTCAGTTCAAGTTCTCAATCTTGACCACCGACTAACTAACCGGTGTTTATAAACTACCGGCGAACAGCGCCCGAAGGGAGGCTCAACCCGGTCGGACTACATCTTTGACGCAAAGGCCAACAATGGGAACAAATAACGCAGTCTTTCTCGAAATAATCGAATGGTTCGACGAATCCGGCGATGAGATCGTACACAGAATACCGGAGACAGGTTCCGGGGACATAAAATTCGGCGCGCAGCTCATCGTGCGTGAAAGCCAGGCCGCTATTCTCTTTTACGGCGGGAAGGCCCACGACGTCTTCGGCCCGGGCCGCCATACTCTTTCCACGGCCAACATTCCCATTTTGACCAGGGTCCTGGCCGCTCCATGGGGTTTTACAAGCCCTCTGAGGGCTGAAGTTTATTTCGCAAACATGAAAGAGTTTCCCAACCTCAAGTGGGGAACACGCGACCCCGTGGCTTTCCGCGATTCCCAACTGGGGCTCATCCGCCTGAGGGCGTTTGGCGTCCTCAATCTGCGGGTGGTCCAGCCGGTTCTGCTCATAAACACCCTCATAGGCACTCAGGGTGTCTACACGACCGAGGAAATAGGAGAATACCTGTCCCGTGTGATTGTATCGCGCTTCAACGATTACATGGGCGAACACCTGGACTCGATCCTCTCCCTGCCCGGAAAGTATGACGAGTTATCGGAAGGGTTGAAAAAACGCGTGGAGGCGGACTTCGCTCATTTCGGTCTTGCGGTCGGGGGATTGTACACTAATTCGATTACGCCGCCTCCCGAGGTCCAGCAGGCCATTGACGACCAGAGCCGCCTGAAGGTCTTCAGTGACTTGGATGGATTGGTAAAAATGAAAGCGGCCATGGCGCTGGAGAGTTCTTCGCAGTCGCAATCCGGCGCCGGGGCAGGTCTGGGTATGGGAATCGGCATGATGATGCCCGGTATTCTCTCTGATGCGATGAAAAAGGGCGACGGGCCGGGTTCGGCTGATGTTCCCTGTCCCGCGTGCCGGCAGAATGTCCCCAAGAACTCGAACTTTTGCCCATACTGCGGCCATCACGTGGTTATCTTCGACAAGTGTTCGAAGTGCGGCGCGAATATCTCGCCCAACGCTCGCTTTTGCGAGCAGTGTGGCCAACCCGCAGGTGAAAAGAAAAAGCCCGCGATGTGCCCGCACTGCGGAACCGAAAACCTTCCTGACTCGCTTTACTGTAACCGCTGTGGCGATAAACTCTGAGAGCCAGGGCTGGAAGATAGAGCACCCCTGTCCACAGTGCGGCGCGCCGGTCGTGCTGGAGGAGACGGATCGGATTCTCCAGTGCGAATACTGCCGAAACCGGCTCTATATTTCGTCCACGGAACACTTCAAGTATTTCCTCGCCCCGAAGCAGAGCGTTCGCGGTCTTTTCTTTCTGCCGTACTGGAGATTCAAGGGGATCGTGTTTTCCCGCGCCACGTCCGAATTGGAGGGCAGAATCGTCGACTCGAACCTCCTGGCGATGAAACTGGCGACGGTTCCGGTTTCCCTTGGAGTGCGGCCTCAAGTGTTGAAGCTGCGCTACGTCGGACCGGGAGTGGAAGGGACATTCCTCACTCCACAGCTTCCCTGTAAAACGCTGGCCTCCGGTCACGGAGCATACGCCGAACATTCGCAGCCCGACACCTTTATCAGCCAAACCGTGAGTCTGATCTATTCCCCGGTATCCGTACGCGAAAATCTGCTCTTCGACGAAATCCTCGAGCGCTCGATTTGCCGGTTGAACGAGCCCCTGAATGTCTTACCGGCAGAACCTCCAAGCGGGGGCGAAGGGGATTCCAGGAGCGAGGACTGGATAAAGTTTCTTGCTACCTTGTGCCCCGGATGCGGATGGGACCTCGAAGGTGAAAAAGACACCCTCGTTCTCTCATGCCGCAAATGCGGCAGTGGCTGGCAAGCCGGTAACGCCGGTCTGGAGCGCGTCGAACTCGGCTTCACGCACCCCCCGGACCGCCAAACGCCGGTCGTGTACCTTCCATTCTGGAGGCTTACAGGCCGTGTGACCGGGTTGGAACTCAAATCATATGCGGACCTCGTCCGTATGGCTAACCTGCCCCGAGCCATACCGAGCGCGTGGGAAGCGCGAGAACCTCATTTCTGGGTCCCGGCGTTCAAAATTCAGCCACACATGTTCCTGCGGCTTGCGAAAACCTTGACCTTTCTAGACAAGGAGCCCGAACTCGACCACGAAGCAGAGCTTCCTGCTTCACCTCTTTTCCCGGTCACCCTGCCGTTTGGGGAAGCTGTCGCAGCCCTGGACGTCCTTATCGCGTCCATCCTGCCTTCTCGAAAACCCGCTTTTTTCACTGTGGACAAAATGAGTTTCTCCATGACCGGAAATTCGCTGATCCATCTTCCTTTCATCTCCCGTGGAGAAGAGCTGATCCTGCCCGAAATTCCCATGAGCATTCAAAAAAATTCGGTGTCCCTGGGAAGACTGCTTTGATTGGAACCCTGGATTGGACACTTGTAGTTTCCGCCCGTGGCACGGGCAGCCGAGTTGGCCGCTGCAACCACGGCCGGCGGTCCCACCGCCCGCCCTAGCTCAGGGTTTCCGCGCTATAGCGCGCGAAAAGGCCGGTGCGCACGGCGTATCTGTGTATTCGCGCGTAAAAATGACAGGCAATCAGCAGATAGACTATCGCGAGAAACCCGCTCCACAGTATGGGGCCTCCCGAGACCGATCCACTCGAAATTGTCGCCCGCATCCCCTCGAATACATAGGTGGGCGGCAGCAGATAGGAGAATACCCGCATCCACTGCGGGAGCGTGGAGATAGGGTAAAAGACCCCGGCAAAAGGTGAGAGAAGGCCGGGAATGGGCCATATTAACCATTCGGATGCCGGCCCGAGCCGGAGAACAATGGCGCTTCCCAATATACCGAGCGCGATGCCGAAGAGAAACAGCACCAGGAGGAACGGGATGAGCATGAGGCCGTAGATGCTGACGGAGAGGCCAAAAGCAGCGATTACAAGGAAAAACATCACTGCCAGTCCAACCAGGCTGGTGGCGATACTGGAAAGCACCAGGCCGCTCAGGTACTCGGTTATCGAGATTGGTGTCGCGAAAATGTTCAGGAAGCTTCGGGACCACACGTCCTCGAAAAAGGTCATGGTCACCCCTTGCATGACCCGGCCGAAAAAATCCCAGAGCAATACGGCCCCAAGGATTGCCGGGACGAAATCAAAGCCGCTCCGCGCGATGGAGTTAAGATACCTGGTAATGAACCCCCAGAGCACCATGTCGACCGCTATCCATACGAACAGAGGCAACACTCTCGCGGGACTGCCCCGCATCAGGTATAACTGTCGAAGAACAACGGCCAAAGTCCGGTTCAAAGACATCAATGCTCCTCGAATGCGAGCGGCTCGCGCGCAACGCTGATAAAGAGATCTTCGAGCGTCTTCATGCCGTGTTCGCCGGGCAGGGTCTTGGGGTCGCCTTCCAGCAATATCTTGCCGTGGGCGAGAAAAAGCACGCGATCGCAAACCTCCTCAACCTCATACATGTTATGGGACGTCCAAAGAACACCGCCCTCTCCCCCCGAGGCAAACTCCCGCATTTTAACCCGAATGTCACGAGCGGTCGCCGGATCGAGCGATGCCGTCGGCTCGTCGAGCAGGAGCAAACCCGGCCGATTGAGCATGGCCTTTGCCAATCCCACTCGAGTTTGCTCTCCCGACGAAAGGACCCCGCATTTGACGTCTTGAAACCTGACCAGGTCGAATTGGCGAAGCAACTCTTCAATGCGGGTCGACAACTTCCCGACTCCATACAGGATGCCGAAGATGCGCAGGTTCTGGGACACGGTCAGGTTCCCCGGCAAAGGAGCATAAACGGCTGCGAAGTTCGTTCGCAGGAGTGCCCGGGAGCGCTGTCGGGCAATATCCATTCCGTCGATGCGCACTGCCCCCGCAGTCGGCTCCAGGACCCCCAGAATCATGTTGATCGTGGTGGTCTTGCCTGCTCCGTTGGGTCCCAGAAGTCCCACTATTTCGTTTCGGCCCACCTCAAACGAGATGCCGTCAACTGCCGTCAGGCCGCAAAATTCTTTTCGCAAATCGGTAACCGAAAGCACGTTCATGGTCTGGTCTCGCCAAAATAGTTGTCAGTGGCCAGTTGCCGGTCGTCAGACAAAAGATGCGACATCCCGGTGGGACAAAGACCCCGCTGCGCTCCCTGGGCCTCGCCCGCAATCTGCTTTCAGCTCCAGGGCTGTCATCGCGCGCATGGCGCGCTCCTACAGGAGAGCGCAACTTTTCGAAACAGCTTTTCACGCCCCATTGGGACACCCTGAAACCATGGAAAGTTTCTCGTGTGGGCTTGGCAACCCCGGCAGGCGGTCCCACCGCCAACTTTTCGCAGCAGTCGCTCACCTCCCCAAGGGGCACCCGTAAACCATGAAAAGTACCGACATTTTGGGTACGAGCTGCCTCGCCGGCGAGTACGTTTCGGATACTTTCCTCCCGCGCTCTCCGCGTGCGAAGCTATTCGAACCTGCGGCATTTAATATACCCTAAAAACCAGTGGTCAGTCGTCAGTCTTCAGTCGTCAAGGGTCGGAAAAAACCGGTCTTCAGTCTTCAGTGGTCCGAACCGTCTTTTCTGACGACTGACCACCGGCCACCGGCCACCGACGACTGTTTTTGTTCGCTTTCCTCTGACCACTGACGACTGACGACTGACGACTGTTTAAAATATTGCAAATTATCGGCGCAGGAAATAAGTTATAATCTTGCTTAATGTGGGGAGCGGATGTAATGAGCTCACCCGTAGGGAAATATAAGGAATTCATAAAATCATTCTGAAAGGGGATGGCAATGCAAAGAAGCACAGTTTATCAGGGGGAGCGCGCAATTGTCCAAACCGACTTCATTCGCCGCGTGTACAACTGGATGGCCCTCGGATTGGCGGTCACCGCGATTACGGCCCTCTTCGTCATAAACTCCGGACTGATATACTCTATTCTCAATCCGATGGTCATGATGCTGTTGATCGTCGCTGAACTCGGCATCGTGATCGCGCTGAGCGCAGCAATCGGCAGGCTCCAGTCTTCGACCGCCCTGTTCATGTTTTTCGCCTATTCGTTTCTAAACGGTCTGACGCTGTCGACCATTTTCCTGATCTACACGAGAGCGTCCATCGCGAGCACATTTTTTATAACCGCCGGAACTTTCGCGGCCATGAGCATTTACGGATACACCACCAAGCGCGACCTGACCTCCGTCGGCAGCTTTATGACGATGGGCCTCATCGGCATAATAATCGCCTCATTCGTTAATTTCTTCTTCAGAAGCCCTGCCATCTACTGGCTCGTAACCTACGCGGGCATAGCCATCTTTGTCGGCCTTACCGCCTACGACGCCCAGAAGATAAAAGAAATGGCCTATGGCGGATTTGCGGGATCGGAGGAGGAACGAAAGGGAGCGATCATTGGCGCCCTGCGGCTTTACCTTGATTTTATAAACCTCTTCCTGCTGCTGCTCCGCATATTCGGCAGACGAAGCGATTGATAAAAGAGTGGTGATAAGAGCGGTGAAGGGTGAAGAGTGAAGGGTCAAGACAAAAGACTGAGAACAGTGAACCGTAAAACAAAAGACTAACAAGTGCTGCAGCATACTTTTGTTCATCTTCCGGGGATTGGCGATAAGACGGAAGGTTCTCTCTGGCGAAAGGGAATCCATTCCTGGGAGCTTTTCTGCGACGAGCGGGGGTGTTCCCTGGCGCCGTTCGGCCGGAGCAAATACGATGCTTTGCGCGGGCATTTGAAAACCAGCCGCGAAAGACTGCGCGCTTCGGACCCGGAATATTTTGCAAGCAAGATGCCCCCTCAACATTTGTGGAGGCTTTTCGCAAATTTTCGCGAACACTTCGCCTATCTCGATATCGAGACCACCGGGCTTGGCGGACCCTCCGACCACATTACCACCATAGCGCTTTACGACGGCCGGGAAGTGTTCCACTACGTCCATGGGAAAAACCTCGATCGCTTTGCCCGTGATATCCTCAAATACAAAATTCTTGTCACGTACAACGGCGCCTGTTTCGACCTGCCTTTTATAAGAAATTACTTCGGGATAGCCGCCGACCATGTGCACATCGATCTGAGGTATCTGCTCCGAAGCCTGGGCTACAGCGGAGGTCTCAAGGGCTGTGAGAGGAGTCTCGGCCTCGACAGGGGCGAATTGAACGGCCTGGATGGATGGTTCGCCGTTCTGCTCTGGCAGGAATACAAAAGAGGCAACCCCAAAGCCCTGGAAACGCTCCTGGCCTATAACATGGCCGATACGGTCAACCTTGAAAATTTAATGGTGCAGGCCTTTAACATGAAAATAAGCGAGACCCCCTTCCACGAACTGGCAATGGCCCTGCCCTGCCCGCCGGAAATTCCTTTCGAACCCGACGTCGCCCTGATAGACGAATTGAAACAGCAATATTATCAGTAACCTAAAAACTAGATGCGCCCTCAAAAAAGATCGGGCCCCGGACTATACGCATCACGTCCATCTCATGCGTATAGCGCAGACCCGAAACCAAGTGAGGGTCCGCCCTCAAAAAAGATCGGGCGCGGACTATACGCATCGCATCAGGTCACGCTTATAGCGGGAGACCCGAAACGAAGTGAGGGTCCGCGGCAGAGACGCAGAGATCGCGGAGAAAAGCAGTTAAACAGACATTGAATACCAAAACAGATGAGACGAAGTCCCTGCGCATCTTGCCTCACGAGGCGGAATTTTTAAGCACTGACCGGAGAGAATGACGAGGTCGCAGAGAAAGCGGAAACTTATGGTTACCTTTTGCTAAGATTTCTTTCCTCTGCGACCTCCGCGCCTCGGCGGTGGATTTTTTTCGTTCCGCCTCCCCTTCCCGTCGACACTTAGTCTTATTTTTTTCGGAAATGGCCAAAATATTTTAAAAAAATGTTACCGACCGCTTCTAATTCCCCTGACTGAGAGGTTATCATTAAACTTGGGAAGAAAACATCTTTCCTCCTCCGGAGAAGATCAAGTGGCTCCCCCTCCTTCCGCTTGGTCTTCTCTTTTTTTGTCCTCGAATCCTCCGTCTAAACAGCTTCGCAGTCAACAGTGAACAGTGGTCAGTGAACAGTTAAAACCAGTCCTCTTCCGACCACGTGGAATGCTCGAACAGGCACTGTCCTGTTATAGGCAGATTCATTCTGCCAAACGGCAACCAGAAGCGGAAAAAAAGCAAGGAGAAAAACCTCTAGCTGTGAGCCGTTGCGTGGCATACAGTATGCCAGTTGAGCAAAAAGGACGCGAATGCGATCGCAGCATGCAGTTTGGATGCACAGCGCATAAGTTGATGCATCATTCCCGATTAGAAGTTCATAGGGCATAGACAAATCCGGAAACTGTAATATCTTTATTAACCGAAAGCCCAGGAAGGCCCCGATCGCGGCGGATCATTCGGAAGTAGTTTTTCTCAAACTGATTTAGAGGAGGACAAAATATGAAGGCTAAATCAACTTTAATTATAGCTTGTTTGGCTCTTGCTCTGCTCATGACCGTCGGGACAACCACGGCACAGGCCCAATCCGCCGACTGCTGCAGTTGCGTTGTCGGAATGATTGTTGGCGCGCCTGTCTATGTAGCCGGGGCAGGGTTGTTTATAATGGGGGCTGTCTTGACGGCCCCTTTTAGTTATTTTGGTTGCGCCAATTGCAACCTTTTCTGCAATCCCGGATTAGGCGTTCTCATTCCCAAATGCCCCTAAAATGCATGATTTTTCGATTTCGACTTAACTTAGGATTCCGCCGGTCCTAGCCTTCCTGGGCTTTCCTTTTATCCTGGATGAAATGTAATCATGGAACCCGATTATTCCGCCGGATTTTCCGAACGGGGGCTTTTGAGGACCGGGGATGTCATTGAAAAGCGGTTAAGCAATAAGTGGCAAGGCGCTGTAACTTTCCATAAACCGGGGTGATCGGGGGTCGGGAGGTTGCTACGGATATAATTCCGACGTGCGAACTCTGTTCCAGTGAAGAGGGAGGTGTTTTACGATCTATCCCGGACACCTTGCGCCTATTGCCATGAAGCGGCTCCGAACTTATCAGTAACAATCTCGACAGCGAACTGCCAGTGTTTGTGTCACCAGATCCTGAAGGCCGGCTTTTTCCACGACGGTTTCCTTGAATCTGTAGCTGAGCCTAAAGGTAATTTCGATAAAGCAGTCTCTTCACGCAGCATAAGGGAATCCCGTGGGAAAGCATCTTGTTTTGATTGGAGGAGGTCACGCTCATCTAACCGCGTTGGCCCATCTCGGGTGTTATGTCGGGCGCGGCCACCGAGCGACTCTGATCAGCCCCTGTCGTTTTCATTACTACTCGGGTATGGGCCCGGGCATGCTTTCCGGCCTCTACGAACCCCGGCAAGTTCGCTTCAACATCCAGAGAATGGTCCAGGAGCGCGGCGGTCAATTCATTCAGGCCAGAGTCACAGCGGTTGATCCTGCGGCTCGTAAGCTCTACTTGGACAACGACGCTCAAGTGCCATACGATATAGCATCTTTTAACATCGGCAGCGTAGTGCCCACCGCCGGGATTTCTGCTACCGATGAACACGTTTTTACTGTAAAGCCCATCCTCAATCTCCACAAGGCCCGGAACCTTATCTTGAGTCAAGGCGCCGAGGGGATAACTCGTGTTTTGGTCGCAGGAGGCGGTCCGGCCGGAATTGAAATCGCCGCCAATGCCTGGAAGCTGTTGCACGAGAACGGGGTTGCTCCGGCGGTCACCCTTGTCGCCGGAAACCAGATTCTCCGGGGTGCTCCCGCAAGGGCCAGACATCTTGCCGTTGCTTCTCTGGCCGCAAGGCGGATAGCTATTCTCGAGGGGGTAAGGGTGCATTCCTTCGATAACAGATGTTCGACACTCACCGATGGCCGAAGCATACCTTTCGACTTTGCCTTTGTGGCCGTTGGAGTTCGACCCTCTGCACTGTTCCGGGAATCCGGGATACCGGTCGGAGAAGACGGGGGCATGTCGGTCAACCGATGTCTTCAGAGCACTGCCTACCCCGAGCTCTTTGGCGGCGGGGATTGCATCAGTGTGGAAGGGCACACGGTGGCAAAGGTAGGAGTTCATGCAGTAAGGCAAAACTCCATCCTGAAACACAATCTTGATGTCGCCCTCGATGGAGGCGAAATGAAACGCTTTACTCCCAATCCAAACTACATGCTCATTATGAACATGGGTGACGGCAAGGGAATCTTGTGGAAGAAGAGCCTCGTTCTGAACGGGGACTTGGCGTTCTCGCTCAAGAACTACATTGACACGCGTTTCATGAAGAGATTTCAGGTTTCAGGTGAATTGAACGATTTTTCAACCGGATACTGAATCATGAGTTGGAGCCTATGAGCGTGCTCGACTACTTCAGACGCGTCTCTGTGTGAAAGGTGCAGAAGGTTCGGCGCTTTCTGGAAGACGAGAAGCCCTCCGGATCAGTGTGATCAATTACCCCGTTTCAACGGTAATTTTTTTCCGCTTGGTCTTCTCTTTTTTGTCGCGCATCACAAACGAGCGGCCACATCAGTTTTGGAACCTTTCGTCGGACATCGATTGACCAGTGCGATAATGTGTCTTAGTTTGGCCACTAGAGGCACTAAATTATCAAGTAAGAATAAAGATCGGGTCCCCGATTGGAGGAGTAGTTAAGATGAGGAGAATATTGACACTGGCGGCAATCATGGCGCTCCTGTTTTCATTTTACGGGTCGGTCCTCGCCCAAAATGTTGACCGGGACCTCGGAGTGTTCCATAAGAATGATTCCAATCAGTTCGGTGACGACCGGGCTTTAAATTCTTCGAATGGACGATCCAACAGAGAAGCCAATTACCAGGCGACTCATTGGGTCCCGGAAAGCTATGGGTTGATGGGCGACTATTGGTATGACAGCAACGGCGCCGGGTAGACATATTTGTATAACCAGTAGCAAATCATTCACACTACCGGCCTTCGCAGGTTGACGCCCATAAGCTGAAAGCTTACGGAGGCCGGCCCAATCAGGCGTAGAGGGTCCTCTGCCTACGCCGGCTCCCTGTCTCAGAATTGCCAGCGCAAGCCGCGCTGAAGATATAGGTGGTGTTGCCTACTCCGCCCACCTCGGAGTTGAAGTTGATGTGTACCGAGCGGTCCTTACTGACAAACGCGGTGACGTCCGCGCCTGCGCTCGCATAGTCCCCCTTCGACCCAACCCGTTTGGAGTCATTCAACCTTCTCCAAGAACCGCGACAGGCTGATCGATTCGGAAGTTGCCCTCTCTTTCCTCGGACTGGTGCTCAAAAGGGCCGATGAAGAGGGGTTGCTCTCAAATGAGCACTTCTCGGTAGACGGAAAACTCCTTGAGGCTTGGGCTTCGCTTAAGAGCTTCCGCCCCAAAGATGAACCTCCCATTCCATCCGAGCCGCCTGCTCCCGAAGGAGGCCGCAATCCGGAGGTGGATTTTCACGGCGAGAAGAGGTCCAATGAGACCCATTCCTCAAAGACCGACCCAGAAGCCCTCCTCGCCAAAAAGGAAAGGGGAAGAAGCCAAACCGTGCTCCACCGGTCATGCCCTCATGGAAAATACAAAAAATTTTGGCCAGAAAAATTTCAGCTAATCCGACCTTAATTTCAACATCCTGGGAGGGGTTGTCGTGGAGAAGGTAGAAACAGGGATGGGTGAATGATCGTTCAACCACTTCTCAGCTCTTGCTTTTTTCCCTCAGTCCCCAGTCCTCAGTCCTCCCTCGATCGACTGTTCTATCCTTGCGTCCTGACAGGCGGCGCGGTATCATTCTTCGTCATTCTTTTGTTCGTATTCTGATTCCCGGAGCGATCCGTGATACTCACCGAAGCTCTTATTACAGATGAACCTGGAGGTTATAACGATGCCCTTTCTCACAGTGCACGATGAGCGAATCCACTATCATGAGGCCGGAGAGACCGGCAGGACGGGACGGACTGTTGTCCTTTTGCACGGATCGGGCGGAACGGGACGAAAATGGGCTGCCCAACTGGCGGGGATCGCCGGGCACAGGATCATCGCGCCGGATTTGCCGGGTCATGGGCAATCTGAGGGGCGGGCCAGAAGTTCCGTATCCGAATACCGCGAATTCGTTTCCGACCTGGTAAAATTATTAGGTCTCAAGAGGTTCGTAATCGGGGGGCACTCCCTGGGAGGGGCCATCGCCCTGGATTTCGCACTGACGAGCCCCGATATGCTGGAGGGCGTGATCCTGGTGGGCAGCGGCGGGAGGTTGAGGGTTATGCCGGCGCTCCTGGAAACACTGGCAAGGGGAGAACTCCCCGTGGGAAACCTCGAATTCAGCTACGCCTCAAGCACCTCCAGAGACGTTTTGGACGATGCCGCAAAGGAAATGGCGTCTGTTCCCGCCGGCGTATATCTTGCGGATTTCCAGGCATGCGACAGGTTCGACGTTATGGACAGGCTGGAACGCATTACGGTCCCGACCCTGGTTATTTGCGGAAAAGAGGACCGGATGACCCCGGTGAAGTATTCCGAGTATCTGATCGGTCGTATTCCGAACGCGAAGCTGGCCCTGATCCCGGATGCGGGGCACATGGCCATGATCGAACAGCCCGCTGCGGTCAACGAGCATATCGCCGCGTTCCTCAGTTCTCTTTCTTTGACACGGATGGACAAAGGGCGGCAGAGGTAAAACCAAAAAACTCTTTGACACGGATGGAAACGGATTCCTATGTCCTTAAGACGGAGTCGCACCCTTACGGGTCCTCCCTGTGAATGGGATACCTGACCCCGGTCTTGACTTGTCCCGACATCGAATTGTAGGCTTCGTCATCTCCGAACTGATTGACGTCGTCGTAGTGGTATGGATACAAATCCCGGTCGACGCGCACTGCTCCGCTTCGGGAATTTTGATGCGATCCGGCAGGATTACCGGCGTCCGAATCCGATGGATATTGCCGCCCGCCCGCAGATAGGTTCTCACCCGCAGGTTCGGTGCCCGCCGCGGCTGCAGCCGCCGAACCGATCTGCCCCGCATAGAAAAACAAGCCAAGACTCAGCAAAAGGATTGCAATAACCGTTCTCAATTCCTAATTCCTAATTCCCCCGATCAGAGACACTTCGGGGGCAGGCTCTCATTCCTAATTGCCTTAAAAGTTATCTGCTGTCGTACCAATAGTCGCCCATCAACCCGTAGGTTTCCGGGGTCCAATGGTTCGCCTGGTAATCGCCTTCACTTGTGTGTCCACTCGAGGAATCGTACGCCCGGTCATCACCGAACTGATTTACATCGTTTTTATGGTACGCTCCCAAATCCCGGTTAACGCTAACTGCGCCTCCGGATGAAGTGCGAACGCCTGGTTCCGACCAGGAAACGACAGGAACGATCTTCATGTACTGGTCCATAGCGCCGGCGGTGCCTGCACCGGCGATCTTTGCCGGAGCAAGTGTGAAAGTAAGCGCAAGCACGGCAACGCCAAATTTTGCTATCAATTTCATGGTTGCCTCCCCGCAACTTCCCGAAGTACACCGAACGGACATTAATTCGCCGATCAGTTACTCCTAATTATATCTACACAAAGGAGGCAAAAAAGTTACAGGCCTAAAACAACTTCCTAAAAATAAAGCTACACCCTGGAAAAGGTGTGGCTGTCTTTTTCGAATTCCTCCACTATTTCATCGGTCAGAGAAGGACGAACTTGCCCCATGACCTTAAAGATATCTTCGGTGACTACCTTGTAATCTTTCTTTTCGCCGATCTCCCTTTCGAAAGCGTACTGAGCGACCTGTTCAAAAAGATACTGAATGTCGGCAGGGGTGAATTTCAAAGTTGCGTTAACAAGCCTGTCCACGTCGATGCGGCCGACATTTATCCGCGACAGGTAGTAATCCAGAATGGTCTTCCGCTCTTCGGCGTTCATGCCTCCAACCGGGATTATGCAGTCGAACCTTCCCGGCCTGAGCAATGCGGGGTCCAACTGCCGTATGTAATTGGTAGCGCACACCAGCAGCAGCCGTTTGGATTCATTCTTAAACAACGGGACCTGCTTCAGGAATTCGTTCGTTATACTTTTATCCAATCGGTCAGCCTCATTGCGGCAGGCCGCAAGTTCTTCGAATTCGTCTATGAAAATCACGGCATCCTGCAACTGCCTGGCTTTTTCCATCGTTCTACGCAAATTGGCGCCGATTTTTTCCGTTCCATCTTCCATGAGCATGCTGGGAGCAATCTCGATGTACCACCATGACAGCACTCCCGCGATGGCCTTGACAAAGTGGGTCTTTCCCGTTCCCGGAGGGCCGAAGAAAATAACTGTCCTGGGTGGGCTCACGCCATGTTTGCGTGAAAGGTCTTCCATCGTCAGTGGAAGAATGATCCTGCGGTTAACGAGCTGTTTGGGCGGTTGCGAATCGGAAATAGTGTCCCAGATTTCTCTCCCGATGGTCTGGGCCCCCATTTCATTTAGAATGTCTCTTCTCTGGTAGCACAGATACTCATCAACCGCCTGTTCCATGTTTTCCAGGAAATCGATGCAGGCGGTTCGAAAGCCCACGTCTCTGCATAGCCTTTCTGACAAAAGCCACTTATGCTGCTGTATTTTAGTCCACAGGTCGACAGCGGTTTCAGGCTCAAACTTTACCCCGGACATCTCAAAGATTTTACTCGCACATTCCTCCGCAGTAGGAGTTTCAGATATATTATCGTTCACATTTCACCTCGATTCTGCAGCTTACCGTTGGATGAGCGCATCATAGTCAGCCTCGGCTCTTTCTGCAAGGCGGAGACGGCAAGCCGGCGCGATCACCGCTTAAACTGCCGCCTTTGCGGGCTTGGCTGTTGATTAACGCTGGATGCTTCCGTCCGATGGCCCCAGCGCAACCGAAAAGCTGTCAAAAATACAAACAGGGAATGAAGATCGTCATCAGATGGACAAAGATAAACACAGATGAACAAGCCGGAGTAGCCGGAGGGCGTGACCGAGAACTGACGCATTGCGAGTCAATCTTGCCGCCGGACTATCTCACCGGTGATCTTTGAACACGTCCTTTGCGAGCATTATCGCTGACATCGCCGTAGGCCACCCCGAGTAGAATGCGAGGTGCGTAATTAACTCCACTATCTCGTCCCTGGTCACTCCGTTTTCGAGTGCGCGAACCAGGTGAAAGGGCAACTGTTCCGTTCGGTTCAGAGCAACGAGGGCTGCGAGAGTGATAAGGCTTCGATCTCGCTTGGGAAGTCCGGGGCGCTCCCACACGTCCCCAAAAAGAACGTTCTCGGTAAGTTCGACCAGTTTCGGCGCCACATCTCCAACGAGGTCTCGCACAGTCGGTTTGTGACTCTCAGATGCCATGATCCTTCTCCTTGGAAAAATTTTAAATTGATAGAGTTAAAGTCCCTCTTCAGTCCCCCGTCCTCAATGTTCAGGAAAGCGTTTATTCCTCATTCCTCATTCCTCATTCCTAATTCTTGTCCGTCCTCAGTCCTTCTTTTCCGTCTTCACCATTTCCGCCCGGGCCATCAAACGCGTTTTATATCCTCCGCTCATGGATCTGACGTCGAAGTGGCATTGCGACAGTGCCCTTGCGGCAAAATATGACCTTTGGCCGACGAGACAGTATGTCAGGATTTTGCGATCTTTCGGCAATTCGATCATTCTGGCGCGGAGGTCACCCAGCGGAATGTTGACGGCATCATCCAGGTGGCCCTTTGCAAATTCGGAAGGTTCCCGCACGTCCAGGATGAAAGCATCCCCGGTCTCCAGTTCTTCCCACTGCTCGATGGGGGAATCTCCGCGAATTACGTTCGATGCGATCATTCCCGCTATATTGACGGGGTCCTTGGCGGAACCGAATTGAGGGGCGTAGCACAGTTCGGCTTCCTCGAGGTCGAAGACTGTCGCGTTATTTTGAATCGCCATGGATATTATGTCGATGCGCTTGTCGACCCCTTCCTGCCCGACGGCCTGTGCCCCGGCGACCCGGCCGCCGTCCTTTGAGAAAATTAGTTTCAGGGTTATCGGCTTGGCCCCGGGGAAGTAGCTTGCATGGTGTACAGGATGCAGGTAGATCTTCTCATAATTTTGCCAGAGTCCCAACTTTCTGAGGGTCTTTTCGCTCGGACCGACGGAACCAACCGTCAAGTCGAACACACCGCAGATAATAGTCCCCTGGCTTCCCCTGAATCTTCTGTCTCTGCCCAGGATCACATCGGCAGTGATGCGCCCCTGGCGGTTTGCCGGCCCGGCAAGCGGCATGCGGGCCCATTGCCCGGTAACGAAATCCCTGACCTCAACCGCGTCGCCTACCGCCCAGATCTTAGGGTCGCTCGTCATCATTCGCTCGTCCACCCTGATCCCCCCAAGCTCACCGATTTCCAATCCGGCCTCGCGGGCGAGTTCTGCTTGCGGGCGCACTCCGACACCCAGAATAACTATGTCGGCCTTCTCGCTTTCCCCCGATTTCATGCGCGCGGAGATCGAGCCATCGGACATTTTCTCAAATCCGGTCACGGCGTCTCCGAGGCGGAGCGAAACTCCATGACGCCTCAGTTCGTCATGGACCGGACTTACCATCTCCGGGTCCATTGGCGGCATAACCTGAGGCAGGATTTCGACAATAGTCACCTCCAGGCCGAGCCTGGCGAGGTTCTCCGTCATTTCGAGACCGATGAAGCCCCCGCCCACCACTATCGCCCGCCTGGCGTTTGATTTTGCTATCCATTCCCTGATTTGCCTGCCGTCCGGTATATTCCTTATAGTAAAGATGCCCGGCAGTTCAGCTCCAGGGACAGGGGGCCTTATCGGCGAGGCGCCGGGCGACAAAACGAGAGCGTCGTATCTTTCGCGATACCTGTTGCCGTCTTCCCCCGCAACTTCTATTTCGCTTTTTTCTCTGTCTATCGATGTCACTTCCGCATTGAGTCGGACGTCGATGTTGAAACGCTTTCTGAACAAGTCGGCGGTTGCAACCAGCAGGGCCTGTTCTTTTTTTATTACGTCACCCACGTAATAGGGCAGTCCGCAATTGGCAAAAGAAACGAAAGGACCCTTTTCAAACAGAATTATTTCGGCCTCCTCGGAAAGCCTTCTGGCCCTTGTCGCGCACGAAGCGCCACCAGCGACTCCCCCCACAATCAGAATACGTTTTCCACTGTTCATGTTTCCCTCTTCTACTTGGAATTGACCTGACTTCGCATCTGGTCGAGGACAGCATACGCGACGCGGCGCTGATTTTCATCGTAGAATTTGATGTAATGATATGCGTTGGAATCCTCGAAGCCGCGCAGCGTTTTATGCTCTCCCCCGAACCCGGGGTCCATCATGGTTATGCCGCTTTCTATTGCATAAGCAATGGGATAATAGTAGCAGGTGGCAAAATGCAGGAAGGGAATTTCGCGGAAGCAACCCCAATATCTGCCGTAGAGTTTTTCGGCCTTGTCATAGAAAAGCGCCATCGCGATCTTCTTTCCGGACATTTGGGATAGAGAAAAACTACATCTGTGCCGGAAATTCTCGCCAAGCAACCTGAAGAAAGACTCGTTGAGAAAGGGCCTGATTCCCGGTCCCATGTGTTTTGTCCACGTGCGCCTGTACAACAGGTAGAGGTCCTGGAAAAAAGTGGGGGGGGCGTTTGGCCCATGGACCATACTGAGGTCGATCCCGTGGTTGCGAATCGAGCGCCACTCGTGCTTTATCTTGGTCCTTCGGCTGGATTTGAAGGAACCAAGGAAATCATCGAAACTGCGGTATCCACGATTGAACCAGAGCAGATGAGCGCTGCTCAACCGGAGATAGCCGTGTTCGACAAGGGTCGAGTGCAGCATGGAGTCAGGATCGACAAAGTAAAACCGGGTGGTTGACAGACCGCGTTCCATTGAAATCTCGTCGATCCTGTTCAGCAGATCGGCGCAAATCCCAGGGGCCTCCTGTTGCGGCCCGATGAGGAAGTCGTAGCCAGGCACCGGCGTATAGGGAATATTACCTACCAGGCCGGAGCCAAACGGCAAACCCGTAATCTCTGACAGGAACTCGATCAGTCCGCCGTCCCCGAATTCCACCCATGCGCGGTCTCTCTGATAAAGAGGCGCGATCGCAACGATTTTCGTTCCGTCGTAAAGGCCCAGGTGTGACGGAGTGTAGCCTCTGTCCGTCGAGATAGACCCGGATTTCTCGAGGGCGTGCAGGTACTCGAACTCCATCATCGGGGCTGCATGAAGAGCAAGACCATTCCATTCCTGCGATGGAATCTCCTCGATCCGGGAAAATATTTTTACTCTCGATTGCATCTGGCGAGATCAAGTCTCCTGTACTATTTTACTATTCTTAATAATAAGATCGCATCGCATTGTATCACAACTCTAAGACCGATGTGCTTGAACCTCAAATTTTTCGATCCGATGCACAACATGTCCAAAGGAGACCAGGATGCTTCCCGATTCAATCTCTGCATTTATCGGCGATCACCGCAAGGACTTTGTGGGGGATTTGACCCAATTCCTCTCCATTCCCAGCGTAAGTACTCTGAGCGAGCACGCCAAAGACGTGCTGAGCGCCGCCGAATGGGTGCTCGATCGATTGAAGGGCTGCGGATTCACGGGAAGGGTCCACCCCACGGCTCGCCATCCGATAGTGCTTGCGCGTTCTCCCGAATTGCCGGGCGCGCCCACTTTGCTAATCTACGGCCATTATGACGTCCAGCCTCCCGATCCGCTCGAGGAATGGCAAACTCCTCCTTTTTCACCCCATATTCGGGATGGTTACATATACGCTCGCGGCGCCTCCGACGATAAAGGGCAGCTTCTTGCCTATATGGAGGCGATGGAGGCTGTGCTCCGCTCCGGACAAAAACTTCCGCTCAATATTGTTGTCCTGGCTGAAGGAGAGGAGGAAATCGGGAGCCCAAACCTGGAGAAATTCCTGATGGAGCACCACGGCGAACTGCTGGCGGATGCCGTGGCGATCTCCGACGGGGCCCAATTTGCCCGCGGGATTCCCGCTATCACCTACGGCTTGCGAGGCTTGAGCTATCTGCAGGTAGATATCCGGGGACCGCGCTTCGATCTTCATTCGGGTTCGTTTGGCGGCATAATCCATAATCCCGCCCAGGCGCTGGCGGACCTTCTCGCAAAACTCAAGGGCCCCGATGAAACTGTGGCCATTCCCGGCTTTTATGATGATGTGCTTGCCCCGGAAGACTGGGAACGGAATGAAATGGCCTCTCTTCCGGTCGATATGGAGTCGTTGAAGGGTTACCTGGGAGTCCCTGAGCTTACCGGCGAGACGGGTTACTCTGTGCTCGAGCGCAAAACGGCCAGGCCGACATTGGATATCAACGGGCTGTGGGGTGGTTTCTCAGGAGAGGGGGCGAAAACGATAATTCCGGCAAAAGCGGGGGCCAAAGTGAGTATGAGGCTGGTTCCAAACCAGGTCCCCGAGAAAATAGACCGGCTTTTTCACCAGTTCGCAAACGCAAACTGCCCCAGCGGCGTCAGCGTGGAGGTTACCAGACTGCACGGCGCAGATCCCGTGCTCGTCCCGAGAAACACCCCCGCCATGCTGGCGGCCGAAAGAGCAATAGAAGTTGGGTTCGGCAAAAGGCCTGTATTCATACGAGAGGGCGGCTCAATTCCGGTGGTCAACATGATCAAGAAACACCTCGGACAGGAGAACATCCTGCTCCTCGGCTGGGGAAATCACGATGATGGTGCTCATTCTCCCAATGAACGATTTTCGCTCGAGGATTTTCATCACGGAATTCGCTCGGCGGCAGCTCTGTTTTATGAAATGGCGTAAGGGCAATTTTCTAATTACTAATTCCCGATTGCCTTATTAGGGTGACTTCATAAGCCATCGAAGCCTGTCGGGCGGGCTTAATTTCTTGTTTTTTTCAAAAACGATGCTGATCCGTCGATTCCTGGCGTCATCGGGGGAGTCTGAAAAAAGGGGCACCCTGTCTGCGTATCCCACGACTTTACAAATCCGGCTCGGCTCGATGCCCGCCGATTCAAGTTCGCGCCTTGCCGATGAGGCCCTCGCCACGGATAATTCCCAGTTCGAAATCTGTTCGCTCCGAGTCGGTGAGGAATCGGTGTGCCCTTCCACTGCTATTTCGTTAGGGAAATTCTTCAGAATAGACGCTACGGTGTGAATCATCTGCTTAGCCGCATCAGTAAGCTGGGCGCTTCCCGGGGCAAAAATAGGGTTTTGAACAGAGTCCACGATCTGAATACGTATGCCCTCCTCCGTTATGGCGATGTAAAACTGCTCCTTACCCGCGGCCACATTCTGATTAATGCCCGTCATAAGTTTATTGGCCACATCGTCGTTGGTCACACCGCTTTGGTGCTCGCCCGTATCGACTATATCTTCGCCTGCGAAATTCTGCCCGACGGGCCTCATCCCGCCCTCTGACATAAATGATTTTCCAGATTTTTCAAAGAGGCTGAAATGTCTGAAATACATCGCCAGGACCGCTCTTTTTTCCTGGGAAGTCATGTTCAGAAGCCACATCAGGAGAAAAAAGGCCATCATAGCGGTTACAAAGTCTGCGTAAGCCACCTTCCAGCTTCCACCATGGGCGCCGGCGTGGACTTTTTTTACTCTTTTTATGATAACTTTTTTAGGTTTTTCTTCTTCCATGCTTACTTGCCTTTCTTAGCCTGCTTCACCAAGACCTCGAGTTCCAGGAATGTGATTCTGAGATCTCCCGGAACCACCCTTCTGGCAAACTCGATCGCTACCTGGGGCGAAGGGGTATTGACGAAGGCAATCAAGGCCGATTTTATGACAGTTAGAAATTCCCGGTCCTCATTAGCGATATGCTCGAGGTTGCGGGACATTGGCCCCACAAACCCATAGCACAGGAGGACACCCAGGAAGGTGCCGACCAGTGCCGCTCCAATACTGTGTCCAAGTACTTCGGGAGGCTCGCTGATCTTTTTCATCGTGAGCACTACCCCAAGGACGGCCGCCACGATGCCTAGTCCGGGCAGTGAGTCGGCCACAGCGGCTATGCTTTTGGACGGAATGTTCGCCTCTTCGTGATGCGCCTCAATTTCGTAATCGAGGAGCCCCCCCAGTTCGTTGGCTTCTATGTCCGTTATGGTCAGGGTCCGCAGTGTGTCGGTCAGAAAGTCCAGGGCATGATGATTCTTGAGAAAAGCCGGGTACTTTTTAAAGATTGCGCTTTTTGCAGGCTCGTCCAGATCACTTTCGATGGAAACGAGCCCTTCCTTTCTGATTTTATAGAATATTTCGCTTAGCAGCACGAGCGCTTCCACGTAGTCCTTTTTCGTGTAGATCCTGCTCTTGAACATCCGCAGAAAACCAACTTGAACTGCTTTAATGATTTTCAAAGGCGATGAAACAATAAAACCGCCCACTGCGGCGCCGAAAATAATGAGGAGTTCGGCCGGTTGAACCAGGAGATTTAAATTCCCATCCTCCATCAGATAACCGCCAATCACCGAACCCAGAACTATCGCCATTCCAACGAATACGAACATTAGGCCGTACAGCTCCTCTTTCTACGGAGTATCTCGCGCTGCTTGTGGAAAACATACTTGGCGATCTGCTCACGGATATCATCGTCAATCTCGGTAAACTCGATACTGATCTCATACCTTTGATTCGACGCTTCGCATTGAATCACTTTTCCATAGATGTAAAAAATCATTGAAGGTGCGGTCGGAAGCATCAGTCTTAATTCGACAAGTTCGTCCTGAGCATATGCGCAAGTTGATGAAGTGCTCAGTCCTCCGGCGCTTATATTGACCTTCGAAAAATCGAGTTCCTTTGGCCTGTCCGAAGGGAATGCAAGCATCCTGATGATAGAGTCGAGCTTGGAATTGAGTATCTGTAAACAGGTCGACAGGGCATCGTCTTCAATCACCGGCAACTCCGGATGCTCCGTAAGAGCGGATTCGACCACGATGCGAGACCTCACCACCTGCGCTTCTTCTTCCGGAACCGGACGAATCCTGACCGGCAGGTATGCGTTCACTCTTGCATACTCTCTTAGCGAGAGAAATAACTTATCTTCTTCTAAATCTTGAAACCCGGTCACCCTGAAAGGACCTCCCAAAGTTCGCACACTGAGTGAACTCAATGCCATTCCGCCAAAATTGACAGAATCAGCCCCTAAGTCCAGTATGACATCACAAGGAAAATCGGATTTTTCACGTTCGGCCATAAGGAAAAAAGAAATGACGGATAATTAATGGTGAGATCGTCAATGGTTATCGAGACACAACATCTTGGTAGGGCCAAGGTACAGGGCCTTGCCCGCGATTAGCTTTTCGCAAGAGCCGTTCATATCGATCGATGTCCGGGTCTTCGAAGGGTCGGTTCATCTAAAATGCAATAAGCGTTTACCCTTTCACCCTTCCCCAGGCTTTTCTGCGCCAACTATGCAATCCATTCTCTCGCCCGATCGAAGGAGCTTTGCCTTCACGAAGCCTGCTTCTTTAAGGGCTTCCGCCACCTCGTCAAAGGTGTAGGTGTCCCCTCCCCTGGTATTGGCCAGCATATTTATGGCAAACAGAGCGCCTTCCGAGGGCCAGGTTCGCTGTTCGTTCATGATGTGGTCCCGGATAAGAAGCATACCGCCGGGTTCGAGCGCCCTATAGGCCTTTCTGTAGAGTTCCAGGTTCTGTTGAGGGCTGTTTTGGTGAATTATTGCGGAGAGCAGCGCCAGGTCGCATCCTCCCGGCAGTTCGTCCGAATAGAAGTCGCCCTTTATTAATTCGACGCGGTCCGCCAAACCCTCCGAGGAAAACCGCTCCCTGGCCATAGGTATTACATCCCGCAAGTCAAACAGAATTGCTTTCATCTTGGGGTTATGCTTCAGGAACGCGATAGTATAAGTCCCCGATCCTCCACCGATATCTAACAGTTTACGGTATCGCGCAAGTTCTAGAAAACCTGCTATATCCTCGGACAGGGTCCTGCCGATCACGTGCATCGCCCCGATAAAAGCGCGCCTGCTATCCATGTCCATAGGCTTAGGCGGTTTCTGCTCAGAGGCAGGGCCCCCTTTTACTATCTCGGTCAAATCGCTCCACGTAACCCACAAACGGTTCATGTGGAGCAACATTGGAAGCTCCGACGCCGGGTGTTTTGACGAAAATGAAGCGCTTTCGCCCGTCAGCGAATACGCGTCCCCTTCTTTCCGGAGCAGTCCGAATGTGACCAGGGTGTCGAGGACCCGTTCGAGCGCCCGCCGGTCCCAACCGAATTTTGCGGCAATTTTTTCGGCATTTATGAACGAATCGTCGATGATGGTAAAAAGATCCAGTTCAGCGGCGGTAAGGATAATCCTGCTCTTCATAAAAGCCCTGGCCACGGCCATGATATCTTCATTTTTTCCCATGCATATCCCTCACTGGTTCGCGTTTCTTATAAATTAGCGCAGAAAACACGGCAAATCGAGGGTTTTCGGAAGTCGCGTTCGTGCCTGCCGTTTGGAGGTCCTGATCCAATCATCAATTTCCTCCGATCTTCGCGCATATATGCCCCGGGAACCGGCCTTTCATCGCGGCCCCGAACTCAGGTGTTTTCATACGCCTTGATTTCAATCCTGTCTGGTGGTATCTAGATATTTTTAACGTTTCTGGTGGGTGTAGCTCAATTGGTTAGAGCACTGGGTTGTGGCCCCAGAGGCTGACGGTTCAAGTCCGTTCACTCACCCTCAATTAAATCTAAGAATGACGCCAACTTGCGGATTATGTGGTTGGCGTTTTTTCTTGGTCAACACCTGCTTGGTCAGCATTTTGGTCAACACTTCGCAAGAAATCCTCGTACTGATCGGTCCGGGAAGGTCAGATGTTCAGGCCGAACTGTGATAGCTTCTTATTCGCAATCCGGACATGGCGCAGTGATGAGCCGGTCCGGTCAGTCCTTCCCGGGTTCTTTCTTCTTGCCCTTCACAATATGGAATGTTGACCTTTGCTCTTCCGGCGACAATTCAAATGGACGGGGCTCTCCTGATAACGGGCTCCAGGTCTTAACTTCAGTCTTGGCGCATTCATCACAATAAACGTGTTCGTAAAGCATAAGGGCGATCAGGTCGTGTCCAAGTTGCCGGACGTGGTATATCTCTTCCTTTGTAGCCGGCTCTTCGTTTTTTGCCGGTTGTCCGTCCCGGATTTGGTTCGATATGGCCCGCACTCGCCACTGGTCGATGACTCCCAGCTTTTTGATGCCTCTAAGAAGAATCGGGTAGCGTTCATTAGAAAGGTCTTTCCCGCATTTGCTGCAAACGATCGCAAGCATCTTTCCCCCTGAAAATTTACAGAGGCCCCGCATCTCTTCGAGGCCGGTTGTGCTATGCTTAAGACCCTGTCTATATTTTGCCTGTCAGCTTCAGCCAAACCAGCCCCATGTACTCATAAAAAGCTGTTGAGGCCTGCTCCAGCCCTACTACATCCGGCACAGGCGGATATGGACTTGGGCAGCTTTTCTTAACGAGATATTCAGCAGGGGCCGGAACAGGCTGCATTCCCTGCTTTTCAAACAGAGCCATCGAGCGCGGCATGTGAGAAGCGCTGGTTACCAGAACGAACCGGTCATTCTTGACCACTAATTTTATTGCCCTGGACTCCTCCTCTGTGTCCCGAGCTTCCGGCGCCACCACTATTTCGTCTTGAGGGACCCCATATGCAATTGCGATCTCGGACATCCGGTATCCGGCCGTGTTGCCGGTGAATATAAGTTTGCTTTGAGTATATTCGTTGTGAAGACGGACTCCCTCGAGCACCCGGCATAACCCCGCCGCGGTGACTTGATTGCTGATCGGGATATCGGGGTCGCAAAAAGCCCCTGCTCCCAGGACAACTATCCAATGCACACCGCTTTCGTGCCCATTGAGAGGATGATACGAGTGTTCCAAATCTGCCAGCATGAGCCTGGAAAGAGGCGAAAAACTGAACAGCAGGAATAGTACGGTTCCAATACTGACCATAATCTTCCCGAATTTTTGCCTTCCAGTGAACCAAAGCAGGAAAACCCCGACAATAAGGATCTCCAGGCAAAGTGGTACAGGAAACAGGACTGAAGCTAATAATTTTTTAAGGTGGAACATTTAGCCTGTCTCACACGGTAACATTGTACTGCATTCTCCTTCTGCACCGGAACCATAGCCCGGCAATTCTACCACTCCTTCGATGAACCCCAATACCTTTTTTTGAGCTAACAGATACCCTGGCGAGTCATGTCCGGTGCATTTTGTTCCCATGCGAGCTTCCTTGCTGTATAATAAGAAGTGAGGCTTCATTTTGACGGCTTGCCCCTGGATGACTGAATAAATCTTAGACATGGAGATCGGAAGCATTGGACCATTCTTTGTCACCGCAAACTGAAATTATTTTGAATAGCATTGCAGACGGGGTATTCACCGTAGATCTCGAATGGCGGATCACTTCTTTCAATCGCGCGGCGGAAACAATCACCGGCGTTTCCGCATCTGAGGCGATTGGCCGTCCTTGCTGTGAAGTCTTCCGGGCAAACATCTGTGAGTCCACCTGCGCCTTGAAATCCACAATGGAGACAAGAAAGTCTGTTATTAATAAACCCATTGTGATCTTTCGGGCCGATGGCAAAGAAATCCCGATCAGCGTCAGCACGGCATTGCTGAAGGATGCATCGGGGCGAATAATGGGCGGGGTAGAGACATTTCGCGATCTGAGCCTGGTGGAAACGTTGCGTAAGGAAATCGATCGTCAGTATCGTTTTCAGGACATAATTTCGAAATCCCCGGCAATGAGGCAGCTTTTCTCGATTCTCCCCGAGGTCGCTCAAAGCGAGAGTACTGTTTTGATTCAAGGACAGAGCGGCACCGGCAAGGAGCTTCTTAGCCGCGCCGTTCACAGCCTGAGTCCAAGGGCAAAAGGTCCTTTCGTTGCGGTCAACTGCGGGGCGCTTCCCGACACACTTCTTGAATCCGAACTCTTCGGCCATGTTGCCGGGGCGTTTACAGACGCAAAGCGTAACCGGATAGGACGTTTTGGTATGGCCGAGGAGGGGACCCTGTTTCTCGATGAAATTGGAGACATTTCCCCTGCGCTCCAGGTACGCCTTTTGAGGGTCCTTGAAGAAAGATCGTATGAGCCGTTGGGGTCTTCAAGAACCGTCAGGGCGAACGTAAGGATCGTTACTGCATCCAATCAGGACTTGTCTCAACTGGTCGAGGAGGGCCATTTTAGAAAAGATCTTTATTACCGCATAAATGTCGTAAAGCTCGAATTACCGCCCCTGGCCCAACGAAAAGAAGATATCCCTCTTCTCTCGGAACACTTCATCGAACGTCTGAATAAGCTCCGGAACAAAAACGTCGCCGGATTAAGTCACGAAGCCCTGGCGGTGTTTATGCGCCATGACTGGCCCGGAAACATCAGGGAACTGGAAAACGTCATAGAATTTTCATTTATTCTTTGCCGGGATGGACTGATTCAATACAAATGCCTGCCCGAATATCTCCATGCAAATGCATGTAGGCCTGACGATTGTGGTGGCTCTTCCCTTCTCGACGCCGAGCGGCATACGATAATACAAGCGCTTGACCGAAACGACTGGCGTCGCATGGCTACCGCGCGGGAACTTGGGATAGACAAGAACACTTTGCGGCGGAAGATGAAGAGATTGAACATCGTTAGCGAGGGGCGGCACCCTGACGGCTAAAGAGGATTCTGAATTAGAATATTCCTCATCTTTACTCGTCTGTGACTCCATATAGCTGTGTAGATTCCATTGCCATTGATGGGTCCGGCTTGTTTTTAAATCCTTTGCTTGCCGCAAAATCCACAAAATCTCGAACTTCTTTGCCTGCTCCGGCTGTGGTATAGAGGTAGTGAGAGCGCCTGAGAGGATAAGTCCCGTCCCCGATTGTGGCATCGGTTGGGCTGACTGTCGGCGAATTTTCATCTTTTCTGATCTTCAGGACCTTGATCCTGACCGCCGGGCCAGGGAATGGGTCCCGTGGTCTGACGTAAGCAATGGAGCCCTCCGTTCGCGCGACCTGGCTGATTATTGTCGAGAAAGCCGGCAGTGTCACCGCGGCTTTGGTAATGGGAACCCCGCAGAGCAACTCGTCCTCAACAAACCGTGACGTGCCGCAATCCTTATCGCCCGATTTAAAGACGATAATGCCGTGATCCTGGCCGTTAATGTCCTGCCAGTTTACGATCCGGCCTGTGAATATCTTCCTTACCTGGTCTACGGAGAGCTCGTCTACATTGTTCTGCTTATCCGTTATGATGAATATCCCGCCGTAGCCTATCAATATTTCTTTGATTATAACTCCTCTGGCCTTGGCATCCTCTCTTTCCCGGACAGTGATTTTGCGTGAGGCCATCGCAACATCGGTCTCACCTGAGATGAGGGCCTTTATACCTTCATCGGGCGAGTTGCCGGATACAGCTATATCAACCTGGGGGTGACTTTTCATGTAAAGCAGGGCAAGGCAGCGGATTCGACCCCACATTGAATTCGCCCCTGTCACCTTGATCGAGACCCTTTCATAGGCGACAGAGGGCACATAGCTCGAGATTGATAAAATCGCCGCAAGTCCCGCAATGATCAGGGTCTTCTTCACTGGCTCTCCTTTATCCGGGATTGGTGATAATCGCGCTGAATTCAATCAGATACTCGTACACAGATTCTGTTCTGTTCCGGATTCCAACCCTTGTATGCGCCGTTTGATTCCGTCCAGGGCTTTTTCTAAATTTTGGGCCTGGGCCTTCAGGGTTTCCAACCGAGGTCCAGGATTAACGTCTGAACCGGCATCGGCAAATTCTGGAGTACCACGCCCCAAGCTAAACCCTGCCGAACGCTGCCATCCGGTTCGTCCAGTATTGAAGAACCTGTTTCGGCAACCTCGACCGCCACCGCCTCTTCCCGGCGAAACAAAATCCGGAGATCGATTGAAAGTCCCAGGGGCGCCAAAACCCATGCAAAAACCTCTCATCCTGCCTGTCTTGGGGCCGGTCCCAGTTGGTCCTGTTCTGTCACCATGCGGCATGTCGAATTCCTCCTTTTCTCTCTCAGGCTTTCCGACAATAAATTGAATCTCTGTTCGATCTTGATTTGCGACCAGGAGAGTACAATCTCCGTGCCATGGCCGCGAAGCTCCATGCAAAGACACCTCAGAAGGGTGCCTTTAAAAAAATGGGAACAATTTGCATCCACATCTGGTGGCAGAGGGGACTATTAGTACCGTTCCATGTCTTATCCAACCTGGCTGAAGGACAGGTAATTCAGCGTTCAGCCTATCCGCGCCGATCTCTGGCCCGATTCTTGTTGTAGCATCTTGAGGAATTTAAGATTTGGATTTGCCTCATGACAAATAGCGGATAAGGAGGAGGCTATGTTGGCCATCCCGGTTTTTCGCGCCAGAGTAGCGCCGGTACTCGATTGGTGCTCGAGGATTCTCCTTATCCCTGAAAAGGGGCCGGACGAGGCCTCGGGCCAACAAATCGACATCATGAAACAAAACATTTTTGAACTGATGCGAACCCTCCGGGAGCAAGGGACAAAAACCCTTATCTGCGGGGCCCTCAGTCCGGAGATGTTGAACTATGGCGAAGGCATTGGTTTGACGATTATCCACGGAATTGCCGGTGAAATAGATGAAGTATTGCAGGCTTATCGTGAAGGCAGATTGGACCAGCCCCAATATTGGCTCCCGGGATGCCGCGGGCAACGACGATACAAGGAACGCGCCAGGTGTGCCGGAAAGGCAAAGGGGGGGACCGCCCCGGGAGCAAAGCCGGGGGGAGCGGGAACGGATCGGGGCAGGAAAGGCTCTGGCTGTTATCGGGGTCGACCCGGTGATTTCACTGAAGGCAAAATTCGCTCCGTTGCAACTGACAAAGGACGCATTATGACAAAGATTGCAATAACCAGTGAAGGTCCGGCTCTTGACGATCTGGTGGATACCAGGTTCGGCAGGGCGGCAGGTTTCGTAGTCGTCGATCTCGAAAGCATGGAAACCCGCTACATCGATAACGGAGGGACTCAGGTCATGGCGCAGGGCGCCGGCATCCAGGCAGCCGAACTGGTAGCGAGGGCCGGAGTCAATTGTGTTCTTTCAGGGTTTGTCGGGCCGAAGGCATTTCAGGCGCTTTCCGCCGCCAATATAAAAGTTGTGCAGGACCTTGAGGAGGGCACCACTGTACGCCAGGCCATCGAGCGATTCCAAAGAGGGGCTGTGCAGTTCGCGGATGGCCCAAACAGGAGTGGTGGGCGATGATCGTATCTATCGCCAGCGGTAAGGGTGGCACGGGTAAAACTACAGTGGCTGCTTCACTTGCGCGGGTTTGGGAGACTCCTCTTATCGCGGTCGATCTTGACGTGGAGGAGCCAAACCTGCATCTTTTCCTCCGTCCGGAGATTGAGCAAACTTCGACTGCCTGGCTGGAGGTTCCGGTAGTAGACGAATCCAAATGCACCTACTGCTCCGCCTGCTCCGATCTCTGTCAATTCAAGGCGATCAGTGTAATGGGCTCACTGGTCCTAACTTTTCCTGAAATGTGTCACGGATGCGGCGGATGCATCGCTTTGTGTCCCGAGAAGGCCCTCTCCCCGGGAAAACGGGAACTGGGAGAAATAAGCCTGGGCCGCGCAAAAGGACACCGGTTTCTCATGGGCAGGTTGCGAGTGGGTGAAGCCATGAGTCCGCCCTTCATGCGGGAGGTTAAATCCAGGCTCAAGGATATCATTGCCGCCAATGGCAACGATGCAATTATCGATGCGCCTCCGGGAGTCAGTTGCCCGGCTGTCAACGCAGTTATCGACAGCGATATTATTGTCCTGGTAACGGAGCCCACTCCCTTCGGCTGCCATGATTTTAAACTTGCGTGGGAAGCTTTTTCCCCTCTGGGAAAACAGGTGTGCGCAGTGATAAACCGCGCAGGGATCGGCAACGACGAGGTATACCGGTTCTGCAATAAGGAGGCAATACCCATACTGGCCGAGATCCCTTTCGAGCGGGCCGTTGCGGAGGCCTATGCCCGGGGCAGAATTATTGCGGATATATCCAGTGAATTCCGGGAGATTTTCGTCTCCATACGTGACAAGATTTCCGAATTAGCCCTCGGGCCGGCACTCGACGAGGTGGCCCATGCGTGAAGTGGTCATCATCAGCGGCAAGGGCGGGACCGGCAAAACCTCGCTCACGGGGGCGTTTGCTCATTTGGCCTCCAGCAAGGTCATATGCGACTTGGACGTTGACGCTCCGGACCTGCACCTGCTGCTAAATCCCATGCACTATCGAACTGAAGAATTTCATTCCGGGTACGAGGCCAAGATTGCAAGTGAACTATGTACCGGTTGCGGGCTGTGTGCATCGATGTGCCGCTACGACGCCATACGCAGTAACGGGAATGGTTTTTTGGTCGATCCTCTCCGTTGTGAGGGCTGCAAGGTCTGCGTCACATTTTGTCCTGCCGGCGCCATCCTATTTCCGCAGAAGCACTGTGGCCGCTGGCACATATCATCCACGCGATTTGGCGCCATGGTGCATGCTCAGCTTTTTCCCGGTGAATCAAACTCCGGACGACTTGTCATGGTTCTTAAACAACAGGCGCGGGAGATGGCCAAGTCTCAAGGGAAGGACCTTATCCTTTGCGATGGGGCGCCCGGCGTAGGCTGCCCTGTAATAAGCTCTCTGTCTGGGACCAATCTGGCGGTTGCAGTAACGGAGCCGACGCCCTCGGGGCGGCATGACCTCGAGAGGGTGGCAGATCTTTGCAGTCATTTTAAGGTAGCATTTGCAGTCATTATCAACAAATTCGACCTTAACCCTGAAGAGGTAGACAAAATCGAGGCCTTTTGCCGCCTTCGGGGCTATCCCGTAATTGCAAAGCTTCCGCACGACCCAATCGTAACCAAAGCAATGGTGCAGGGGCTGGTCGTAACGGAATTACCCGAAACAGACTTCAGCCTCAAATTGCGGCTGACCTGGCTTAGGATTATGGAACTTACACGCTTAAGGCGATGAGTCTCCTCGAAGATGATTTCGGTAGAGTATTTAAAAGTTGGTGGGCATGCACCCATCGTATTTCGCATCATCTACAACTGTAAGGAGAGAAAAATGAAAAACATCACTGTAGCCGTTCCATCAGCCAACCCGGGTGGGCTTGATTCACCTCTTGGCGCTCACTTCGGGCACTGCGATCTCTATACTCTCGTGGAAGTCACGGAAGGCCGGGTTCAAAATGTCCGAACTTTGCCAAACGTGCCTCACCAGCAGGGCGGATGCATGGCCCCGGTCAATCACCTGGCCCAAAATGGGGTACAAGTCCTTATTGCAGGCGGAATGGGCATGAGGCCGCTTATGGGTTTCAACCAGGTGGGAATCGATGTTCTCTACGGCGGCAGCGCTCAAACCGTAAGAGAGGCCGTCGATGCTTTCCTTGGAGGAAACCTGCAGCAATTCACAAGCGATTTCACCTGCGGCGGCGGAGGCGGCGGACAGGCCGGCATGTCTTAATCGTTCGGAAAGGAGAAGATTGCGGTGTCAAATGGAGATTTCCCGCTGCAAGACCAGGTCGGAGAGAATTTTCTCCGCTTGGCGAGGCGGCCTCAAAATATCGGTTTCATAGATAAACCCAGCGGCAAAGGCACTGCTGTCGGCCGGTGCGGGGATTCTGTTGAAGTCTTCTTAGGAATAACAGGTGGGACAATCGTGGATATAAAAGTAGTTCCCAGGGGATGCGTATACACCTGGGTGTGCTCCAGCGCGATGAGCGAACTGGTGAAAGGGAAGAGCGTCGACGATGCGCTCTACCTCGAACCCGATGAGGTCGCTGCGGCCCTTGGGGGCCTTCCCGAAGACCACATGCATTGCGCTCGGCTGGCGGTAAATACCTTGGGCGAGGCAATCGCCGATTATTACAGAAACAGGTCGGCCCGGAATGACAAAGACAACGTCACGGACCAATAGTTTCAGGAACGGAACAGGAAGAGCGTCATTTAAATTGATCTCGGAGGTCCCGTTGAGGGGTGTTCCGGAATCCCACATTCCATGTTTGGTCAACCAGGGAGAGATACGATGGGCCAGGTTAATTACAATGGTAAACAGTTTGAAGTGGATGAAGACGGTTTTATCGGCAACTTCGAGACGTGGTGCCCGGAATGGGTCGAATATGTAAAAACCTCGGAAGGGATTAATGACCTTACCGAAGAACACTGGAACGTCATCAACGTTCTTCAGGATTACTACAAGAGACACGGCATCGCTCCGATGGTCCGAATTCTTACCAAGGTAACCGGATACAAGCTCAAATACATATATGAGCTTTTCCCATCTGGACCAGGAAAGGGCGCATGCAAAATTGCCGGCTTGCCTAAACCGACCGGTTGCGTTTAGAACAGTTTGCATGATAGGTACCGGGCATAACCCGGAGCCTTGTTTCGAGCTTTGCAGAAATTGAGTGAAGTCCTGCCAAATTATCTGGACGGATTGGAGGCGAGAATGGAATACCGGATTACGGTCCTTTGTGAAAATACCGTACAGGGCCTGGGTTTTATCGGGGAACACGGATTCGCCGCGCTCATAGAGACACCCGGGCAACGTATTCTTTTTGACACCGGCCAGGGATTCAGCCTCATTCAGAACTCGTTGCGACTTCAAAAAGACTTGAGACAGGTTTCTAAGCTGGTTTTGAGCCACGGCCACGTCGACCATGTAGGGGGATTGATGGCTTTTCTCGACGTAAAGGGCGCCTGTCCTGTCATTGCACACCCCGACATCTTCACTGAACGATTTTGGCTAATGCCCTCGCCCGGTGGAGGAGAAAAACCGGTCTCCATCGGCGTGCCCTGGCCACAGGCATGGCTTACGACACGCGGCGCAAAATTCGAGTGGCTCCGAGATTTTACGGAAATCACGCCTGGTGTTTTCGTAACAGGGGAAGTCCCCAGAAAGACGCTCTTCGAGCTGGGATCGCCCAAGTTTGTGGTATCTCATGACGGAGGGCTTATCCCGGATTCTTTTAGGGATGATTTTTCTATGGTCTTGAAGACTTCGCGGGGACTGGTGATCGTGCTGGGATGCGCCCACGCGGGAATGATAAATATTCTTAATCATGCAGTGGAACAGACAGGAGAAAGGCGCATTTACGCAATTCTTGGCGGCACTCATCTTGGTCTTTCCCCTCAGCCGCAGTACGATCCGACCATTAAGGCCCTCGAAGAATTCGACATTCAGATACTTGCGGTTAGCCACTGTACAGGCCAAGGCCCCGTGGCGCGGCTGGCCTCCGAATTCAAAGACAGATTCGCATTCGGACATGTGGGTTTCGTGCTGGAAGTTTAGTGAACAGTTCAAACGTGTGGTTTTCTAACCTGTCAGCGATGTTTTTATACGTAGAGCTGTGTGAGTTTCACTCTCGAATCTAAAGCAGCATTGCATAGCGGAGAATATATGCTCCACATTCTTCTAGTTTCTATTCGACGGAAAGCTATTCAAACATTTACGGAATGCCTGGCCTTAGACTCCGACATCGGCCTCGACCAGGTTGCTTCAGGAGCCGAGGCGCTTACCTTCGTGCGCACAAAATGCCCTCATCTGATTATAGTCGATTCAGGGTTGCCCGACGCTGAACCTCTCGACCTGGTGAGGAAAATCATAAACGCCAATGCAATGGTGAATACCGCTGTAGTCAGTCCTCTATCCAATGATGACTTTCATGTCAAAAGTGAGGGTCTTGGCGTCCTCTGCCGCCTCCCACCCGATCTTGGCTGGAGTGAGGCTGATGAACTGCTCAAGAAATTGCGAAGCGTTTTGTAGCGTAATAGAAGTCTATCTGATTCAACTAAGGACAATGAGATGGCGAATTTTTTGTTTGTATTAAGCAAAGATGACAACGAGGTGGCAACCAGATGTTTCCAGCTTGCAAAGATTGCGCACACAAAGGGCCACAACGTTAACCTATTTTTTGTTGATGGCGGCGTGACCTGGGCAAACAAGACCCGGGACTTTGGATCGAAAACCGTCACAGGTGATTGCCCTGATGACTATCTCCCTTATCTGGTAGACAAGGAAGTCACTATTGGAGTTTGCATTCCCTGTGCTAATGCTCGTCAGGTTGACGAGTCAAAATTCTTCTCGAACATGGCCCTGGATGGAGGTCCACATCTGATCGATCTCGCTGCGCAAGCCAAGGTGTTCAATTTTTAGTGCTGCGGCACCTTCCTTCAAACTTACAACCGGAGGATAAATCATAATGCCCATATTCGAATTCCTTTGTACCCGCTGCGGCAATGTATTTGAAAAGCTCGTATACGGAGACAGTGACGAAATATCGTGCCAGAAGTGCGAAAGCTCCGAATTGACGAAATTATTGTCCAAACCTTCCAGCCTCTCAGGAATTAAGCAGGATGGCAAACTTCCCGGCATCGGAGATACCGGATGCTGCGGATCTGCTCCTTCATCCCGGGGATGTGTTCCCGGAAGTTGCTGTGGAAAAGCGAACTCCTGAATAAGCTCGGCGTTAACATTGTTTGTCTTCGGCGTGAACAAATGTCATCCGGCGGAGATTTGATTGGATTAGAGGTGAAAGAACCAATGAAAGATAGAATTCGAGTCCTGATAATCGGTGGTGTTGCCTGTGGGCCAAAGGCGGCCTCACGACTTAAACGCCTTATGCCAAATGCTGATGTGACCATGATCGAACGGGGTCGGATGGTGTCCTATGGAGCATGCGGACTTCCATATTATGTGCAGGATGTCTTTCCGGACGTCGAGATGCTTTCTGAGACGGCTGCAGGAGTCAAACGGACACCTGCTTTCTTTGAGAAAGTGAAAGGTTTTCGCACTTTCACCGGAACCGAAGCCGATTTAATAGACCGCGACAGAAAGGTTGTCCGGATACGGGACCTGGATTCAGGAACACAATCGGAGCTCCCGTACGACAAGCTCATTCTCGCTACGGGAAGCCGGCCCATTGTCCCGCCCATCAAAGGAATCGATCGAAAAAACGTCTGGTTCATGCGCCGGCCGGATGACGCTGAAACCATGGTTGAGCAGATAGAAAAGCAGAAGCTTCGTCATGCCGTACTGGTAGGAGCTGGATACATCGGTATTGAGATGGCGGAAGCTTTGAAGAGCCGTGGTCTCGAGGTTACCATGGTCGAGATATTCGATCAGATTCTGCCTCAGTTTTTTGATTTTGAAATGGCCGAGTTGGCCGCCAAACACATTCGGAACAAAGGGGTCAGGCTAATCCTGGGCGAGGCGGTCAAATCCATTGAAGGAAATGGTTTAGTTTCGGCGGTCGTTACTGAAAATAGCAGAATTCCCGCAGACATGGTCGTTATAGGCGCGGGTGTCCGTCCAAATGATGAACTGGCAAGACAAGCCGGGCTGGCATGTGCTCCAAAAGGCGGAATTATCATCGACAGTTGTTGCCAAACCAGTGATCCCGACATTTATGCCGGTGGAGACTGCGTCGTCAATCAATGTATTGATCCCCTGCTCAAAGACCCGGTATTTGTCCCTATGGGTTCAACTGCAAATAAGCACGGAAGGACTATCGCCGACCACATAGCAGGTATTCCCGCTTCATTCCCCGGTATTTCAGCAACCGGCGTATGCAAGGCGTTTGATTACAATCTGGGACGGACCGGCCTCACTGAAAAACAGGCTAGACTCCTGTATCCGGATGTCGAAACAGTCATATGGGCAGGTTCCGGGCTGCCCCACTATATCCCCCAGAACAAAATGCTAATAATCAAAATGGTTGCATCCCGTCGTGACAGGAAGCTGTTGGGCATCCAGGTCGTAGGTTTGGGAGATACGGCCAAGCGCATTGACGTTGCTGCTACAGCCCTCTTTTTTGGAGCAACTATAGATCAGTTGGCGGCTTTTGACCTGGCCTATGCTCCTCATTATGCTCCTCCCATAGATCCCATCGCTGTAACGGCACACCTTCTCGCAAACAAGCTCGATGGTCTGGCTTGTGGCATCTCTGCTTTCGAGGCCAAAAATCGCATGCTCGACGGAAGCGATCTTATTCTTCTCGATGTACGCACCCCGGAAGAATTCATGATGGAGCGCCTGCCGGATAACAGAGTCGTTCACATCCCGCTGGACTCCTTGCGCGAAAAAGTTTCCCAACTTCCGCGTGATAAAGACATTCTCGCTTTTTGCAAAATTAGCATGAGAGGCTATGAGGCCCAAAGAATTCTAAACTCAAAAGGTTTAGACCGCGTTTGGTTCATTGAAGGAGGTTTGACAGGCTGGCCATTTGAGTTAACTGGATAAATAAGACCAGGCATCGATAAATCTGCGGACCTTCGATTACAAGAGAACTGAGACAGTGAGACAGTTTCTTGATCCCGTGTTCGTAAGGACAGCGGGAATTGTGGACCGCGGCCGGATATTGCCGCAGCCCAGCTTATTCCCTCGAAAAAAATCGTGTTTGCCGCTAACGTTTTGTCCAGACGGGCTGCCGCTTCTCCATGAAAGCACATACCCCTTCATGGGCATCCTGTGTGGTGCAAAGGCGGGCAAAAACCTCGTTCATGTGGTCGAACGCCTTTTCGTAGCCCATATCTTCCGCTTCGTAAAAGCCCCTTTTCGCGATCTGCACCGCTATGGGACTCTTTTGAGCCAGCACACGCGCCCATTCGAGGGCTTCATTTTCAAGGTCTGCCGCCGGAACGACCCGGTTGATCAGTCCTCTACCCAGTGCTTCCTGCGCACTTATTAGGTTCCCGTATAACAGCATCTCCAGCGCCGTCTTTCTCCCCACCGACCGCGAGACCGGAATAACCGGGCCCACGCAGTTCAACCCCACGTTGATTGCCGTTAAACCGAGTGTCGCATTATCCGCCGCAATCGCCAGGTCGGCAGCCGCGACCAGTCCGGCGCCGTTGGCGGCGGCCACTCCCTGAACCTGCGCAATGACCGGTTTGGCCATCCGGCTTATCGTGATCAGGGGTCCCTCCATTCGCTGAATCCAGGCCCTGTATTCCATGGCGGTCTTGCCGGAAAGTTCGGAAACATCGATACCGGCGCAGAAGTTCTTTCCCGCTCCTTTTAAAATAATTACACGCACTTCGGGATCGGCATCGAGCGCTTTGAGGGCCTGGTCCAGTTCGAGGGCCAGGGCGGTATTGAAGGTATTGAAATTCTGCGGGCGGTTGAGAATAATCGAACCAATATGATCCTGCCCGACTTCGACGATAATAGTTTCGTAAGCCACCGTTTATATCTCCTTCGCTGCTGTTAAAAAGGAAAAGTAGATGCTGCGCCCATGGCATTAACGTTTTTGTTCCACCTTCTCAAAGCATGGAATACAGAGCGTTTTCCCATCGAATCTTCTCGTTCGCGATTCCATGGTCATCTCTTGGCATGCCTCACAGCGAAGGCCCTGTAGGACCCGTGCCTGCCGTGGAGCAACTCTGCCGGGGTCGCCTTTCGCGAACATTTCCTCCAGACTCGCGCTCATGTACCGTCTCTCGAGCTGCTGCCGCAACTCGCCTGCTCTCGACCGTTCCTCATCCGTAGCACTGCCTTCGGTAACTTTTTTCATCAGAGCACGGAGCTCGGTGCCGATCCCACCGTCCGCTTCCGGGCGAAGAAGGGCCCGGAAGCCCTTGCTGCTTCTGCGGTCATAGAAAGTAAAGGCCATTTTACCATAATCTAGGTGAATGAGGTTGCCCTTGCCGTAAGTACATCCGGTCAGGAATTGCACTGCGTCAACTCCACACATATCGGTTTCGACAACCGCGACAAGCTCGGCTTCTTCCCGCCCGCCCAGGTCACGAAGGGCCAGCTCTGCTGCCCGCATGCCTATGATCAGCCCGGGACACGAATGGCCATGAAAAGAAATGGTCCTTTCAATCAACTCCTGGCTCAGGGAGCAAGACATAGCATAGTCCTCCTGTTTCTATTATATCGATTCGCTGTGCGACTTATTCACATCACATGGCGCGATCTTTGCGCCGCATCAAAAAACCCGCTACCGCGCACCCGGTGGCCATCACCCCGACGGCAAGCGTGATAAGGCCCATATGGAAAGGGTACAGATTAGCGGTTCCCGTGGCTTCCCCGACCTGCGAAAATCCGCTGATAATCAGGCATAAACCGATAATGCCGACAGCCGAAGAAATCAGGATGTCATCCGGACGAAAACCTCTCCACTCGAGGAAAACCCACAGGCCGAAGATGCCCCAGACCCAGACCCACCAGGATATAATCCGAACAGCCGATAATTCCTGGGCATACCTGAAGCCCTCCGCAAACGGAGAAAAAATTGCGCGAACGGGCGAGGGGTCGCCTATATAACCGGAAATCACCGGGATGATGTCTTTACAGTCATGTTCCCTTATTTTTTTGATTGCCAGGCCGGCACGTTGCTGACGTGAAAGAGCGGATGCGCCGGGCGCCCTTATCACGGTCCATGTCCTGGTCAGTCCGGTCCAGCCATGCCAATCCGTGGAGGCCACAAGAACCACTCCGCGTGACCGGCTGACATCGAGCAGCTCTCGCCTGAGCACCGGCGAGAGCTCCGGGTGGCCCGAATTGGCGAGTTCGAAACCGTCAACACCGGCCTCCGCCAGTTCAGCAACGCGGCCGGGTTGTATCCTCTTCATGCTGAGAGCAATGACGACCCCTCCGCACCCCTCATGAATCCGCCTCGCAAATATTGCCGTTCGGTCCGGCGGCCCGTCCCCCCCATGCTGTTCAAATTGAAAGTGGTTGTCACTGCAAAGAGCGACCATCATTGCACCAGGCCCGGTATGGGCTTCAACACCGGAGATGAACGGCGGCAGCCCGTCGAAGGACGAATCACCAACCACGTCGGCTTCATGCGGAAAGAACTTGTCGTGCTCGGTAAGGCCTACCAGGTCGTAACCGCAGGAGGCATGCAAACCCAGGTTTGTTTTAAGCGACATAATGGCATCATGAGATTTGGTGGTGTGGCTGTGAAGATCGGCTATAATCAGGTCGGGATTTTCAGCAACCAGCCTCCATCCCGGAACGCGGGCTATCACTAATAAAAAACCGACAAGCCCCAATATACAAAACACCACACCGACGCTCCTGATCCCTGCGACCATAATTGCAACAGGCTTTTTGACGTTTTGAGCGCGGAATTTTGCCAACATCCCCCACAGGGCTGCGCCCGACATTATCCAGATAACCGAATAAAAGCAGGCAACGGCAAAATCCGGCGCTCCCGAAAGCATCAGAATCGGTGCGGCAACAGGCTCAAAGAGCGCTTCCCACGGGCTAACCTCAAGCCTTAGTCCCGCTACACGGGTGAAGTCCCTTGCGTCGAACGGCCCCTGAGGCGCATAAGGCAGGCACGATAGTATGCTCAGAGCGATCAGGCAAAAAGTCAAAATAATAATATGGTTGCGGTAATGTTTAAACATTGGAAAACTGCCTCATAATGTGACCACGGTCCCGCCGGTCAGGCTCTATAACCTGCACAACCCCGGGCCTTCAAGAACTAAAAACCTGTCAGGGTACGTCGAAAGCGAAGGCTTCTATTCTTTCTTTGACTTTGGAATCAATTTCCCAGCTTCTGAGACGTGGAGCCCCAAATCGACGGCTAAACGATTCGAGCAGTTTGTCGAGTTCTTCCGGCTTCAGGCCGTAACTGGGCGGACAGGTGTGATGCAACAGCCACAGGGTCGTCCCGGGCCGGGGCGACGCTTCGTCAGGATGGTCCCATTTGACCGTACATGGGGCTAATACATGAAAGTAAAACTCCAGGGAAGAGTGCGAGATCCTCTCATAGCCGGTCGGCGTTTTTCCTTTAGGGTGCATGCTGTTGGCGATAGCCCAGATATCGCCGGGTTTGGAAAGTTCGGCAATCTCGACGACAGCGTCCCGCCTCAGGGCATCGTGGATTGAAAAATAGGGTTTGACAGCGCTATACACAACATTAATGCCTGCAATGGCGAAGAAAATTGCCACAGTCAAAATTATTATTGACGGGATTCGTTTAGCGGTGAAGATCGCCTTCAACAGCCCCAGCAGCCCTACTCCAGCCAGTAAACAGATAGCCGGCGCAAGATGCTGATTCGTGCGTGCCGACCCGCCGTATGGATAAAGTTTCAGGAACGCGGCGAACAGTGACAGTGCCGCGGGCGCGAGCAAAAAGCCGACTTTCCAAGTTTCCCGGCGCCATAAAACCAGCACTCCGGCTGTTACCAGGATCAGGGTAAACACGGAGCCGAAGTCTTTACTGCCGATCGGGTAGGCCAGAAGCCTGCCACCATGAATGGTCAGCATCCACCAGGGAATCATCCAGGGCCGATCGAGTGGCGGGAAACCGTTTGCCCAATACCCACTTAAGCCCAAGTCGTTTCCCAGGTGTTTCATTGGCAAAGCGAACACAACGAGCGAAAGGACAAAGCTCGCCGTAATCAAAACCCCCGTGGAGATCCAAAACCCGACCAACTTCGACTCCCTCTCTCGCAAAAGGGACGGCAATAGGGCAAGCATCACGCCCCCGGCTACAAACACCGACGTAAAGGAGCACCAGAGTGCGAAACTGCCGGCAAATGCGAAGGCCGCCCAGGCCCTGATCGAATTACGTTCCTGCCATAGCCGGAGTCCAAGGGACGCAATTATCACCGAGGCCAGCAGATCGAGAGAATACGGTTTGACTTCGGTGGCATGGCGGACCGGATAATATGATGCCGCAAATATCGCAACAGCCAGAAGGGCCTCCCGTGGAGGCAAAAGCCTGGTCGACAGCCGATAGAACAGGAGCATTCCACAGATTCCTGCGGCAAACGGCACGAGCCGCAAGCTCCAATCGGATAATCCCAGCACTTTAGTCACTGCAAGTTCAACCCACCAAAAGAACAACGGAGCGATCTGCACATAGTAATGCCGCGCCGGGTCGGCGATATCCCAAAAGCCGTGGTTCACGAAGTTCATCGCGACCATTCCCTCGTCGGGCCACAGAGGGAAATGAAGGCTATAGCGGACAATACGCCAAACAATGTTGATCGTTACCATGCAAATCCCGAGCAGAAAAAGCCTCTCCCGGATGAGACCACGATTTGCCGTAATCAGACTCCTTGACCAACCGTAATGCATTAAAGCTTCCCCATGCGCATCTGGAACGCCACTCTTCTTACTGGATATTAACGTGAAAATTGCCGCTTTTGATCGTAATGGGCTATATATCCGGCCTCGCCCTGCTCTGTCACTATTAAAAGCCAATCAGGTCATTGAAAATACGACCAGACGTTCTCTCAGGAAACAGAATTCACGCTGTCCGGCCGGTAAGCCCCCGCCTCCTCTGTTGAATCCCTATCGGGGGGTCTTTCATTTTAGCGAAACCGTTGACACAAATACGGCTTCGGGATACTTTGAAGGCGAACTAGATCGATCTACGGAGGACTATCATGAGAAGTATCGTTATTGCCATGGCGCTCCTTATCTGCTCGAGCATTCCAGCAATTGCAGCAGAGGCGGACGTGAGCCCGGTCGTCGGAGTGTACCTCTGCCAGAGCGACAACACACAATTCCTTACACTCCGCCAGGATGCCACTTTCACGCTTAGACAACGCAAAAAGCCACCCGACAGGAATGACCCTTTTGTTGAATTTAGCGGAAAATTCCAGGTCAACGGCGAAATGATAACACTCATACTCGACGATGGTGGAAAGGCGGACGGGACCCTTAAGGCAAACGTATTCACGGACGGGCAGGGCGATGCCTGGGTAAAGAAAGGCTCAGAACCAAAAAATGTCGAGAGGCCAAAGTACAAGTCATTGTGGCATTAGTACTCAGGCTGTTTGTAGTGGTAATCATCGTGGATGGCCTGCGCCAGGTATCTTTCCGCAAAGAGGTGCAGGACTATCTCGGGTTGTTCCCGGGATATCGCTTCTAAGTCGAAGGCTGCAAATGGGGCGATATTGACGATCTTCTTGAAATGTTTTTTGAGGTAAGGATACAGGGCATCCCCGAAGGAATCATGCCTGAATACAAGTTTTTCGAGGCGGAGAATTATCGGTTTCGAATCCATCTGAACAAGAGTGTCGTCTTCTTCCGGCCATACATCCTGGATAAACAGTATCTGAGCGAGGTCCCCTCCTTTTGCTCTTCGTTTTACTGCTATGTCCCCGTTTAATGCAATCGTCCCGGTATCGGGGTAGAAATCTGAAATCCTTTTCATGATTTCCGTGTACGCTATATACGCCCCAAAACTATTCCAGTGTGAATCCGTCGCCAAGTAGAGGGGCGCTTTCGATTTCTGTCTTAACAGTGCATTTCTAAAATCGAGGACTTTTAAACAGGACCGCTTTTCCATATGATCGTAAAACTGCTCAAGACGTGTCCTGGCCCTGTTTCTTGCGAACCTCTCCGGCAGATATTCCCCGTAGATTGTGTCCTTGTTCGGCGCAATGGCTACGATATACTTGATCCCTTTTTCGGCAAATATGCGGTTGTTTTCTTCAAGTCTTGTTCTCAGCTCTTCAAGCGTAGCTTCGGAAAGCGGGATAGACCCCATGAAATCATTTATGCAGTCGCCGTCATCAAGCGCTTCGGAACGATAGAAAAGCCATGAGTCTTTTCCCAATATGACACTTTGAAGCGGAGCCACACCGAACAGATGAATCCTCATCAGAATATTCCAGCGGATCAGGTCCGGACGGAAGCCGAAATGATCATCCAGGTAAGCCTCGGTTTGCTTTGAAAAGCTTGAAATCGCCAGTCTATCGGGGAGATTTGCCAGTGAACGCTTGTCGGCGTCTTCGAATTCCTTGTAAATTTTGTAATGCATTTGTATCGCCGGGGCCCAGATCGCAGCCATGAAAATTACGATGGGGATGAAAAGCAGCTTTTTCATAACGTTCGGGGCCCCTCAAAACCTGAAGTATATGAAGGCCTTGTGAGTTCCTCCCGCCAAACACATTATGGAAGCAAAGAAGACAAGGCCCAGATAAACAATATAGGGTACGTAAAACCCTGCACTGAGGTGGCTGTACGACAGGCCCGGTCCAACCGGCCCATAAGCTCCCGGCTTCCTTATACAGGATGTGACAGGCAGGCAAAAAAATACCGCCAGGGCAAATACAATGAAAACCTCATTGTTGAGGTGGATGGCGAACTGTTCGGTGTGTACGCTTCCCCAATGAAGGCCTGCCATGGATTTGAGATAGACAACGGCGAACGCCATGCTCTCGGCTCGGAAGAACACCCACCCGGTTATCACAACAGCCAAAAGATAAATATGTCTCAAAGCACGAGGGCCCCGTTCGACAAGCGATCCGAACGATGTCCTCTCCAAAAGCAGGAATAGACCATGCCACGCCCCCCAGACTATGAATGTCCAACTTGCGCCGTGCCACAATCCACAGAGCAGAAATACGGAAATGAGGTTGAAACAGGTCCTTGTTTCAGAAAGCCGGTTTCCGCCTAACGGGATATATAGATAGTTTTTAAACCAGAGTGCGAGGGAAATATGCCATCTTCGCCAGAACTCCCGGTTTGACTGCGAAATGTAAGGAAAATTGAAATTTTCGGGAAAATCAAAACCAAACATTTTGCCGAGGCCTATAGCCATGTCAGAATATCCCGAGAAGTCGAAATAAATTTCAAGCGTGTAGCAAAGAATGCCGGCCCATGCGCTAAAGGGTGCCAGGCTGTCAGGTTTGAGCCCAAAGGCAGCGTCCGCCACGGCTCCAAGTGGGCCGGCCAAAAGCACCTTTTTGGCAAGACCCGTCACGAACCGTTCGATCCCGTAGGCAAAACCGGAAACTGTTATGGGCCGGTGACCGAGTTGATGAGCAGTCTGATGGTACTGGGCGATCGGTCCCGCCAGCACTTTCGGGAAGGCCGCCAAATATAAGGCCACGGCTCCCGGGTTCTTTTGAACAGGGCCGTCTCCGCGATATATATCAACTAAATAGGAAATTGCGTGAAAGGTGAAAAAAGAGATTCCAAGCGGCGCATAAACCTGAGGAATATGGACCTGCGGCAAATTCAGCCGGTTCACTAGAAAGCCGACGTTCCCGACTAGAAAGTTTGCATACTTGAACGCGGCAAGAAGAAGCAGATTGGAAATCAATCCCGATGCGAGCACAGCCTTTTTGGCATTGGAACTGCTGCTTGAAGCCGGCGCCGCTCCGCTCAGCCGGCCGATCCATAATCCGAAAATATAATTCGAAGAAATGGAAAGGAGTAATACAAGAGTATATCCCCCCTGGCTCCAGGCATAAAAAATAAAGCTGGAGAGCAGGAGGAAAAAGCTGCGCCACCTTTGTGACGGCGGTAAATAGAATGTCAGAACGACAGGGAGAAAAAAGAAAAGAAAAGTAACAGAACTAAAGGACATAAAAAATCCGCTGGCTTCAGTAATCCTCAGTTGCCAAAAACAGGAAAGCCTCGCTGAAAAAGTCCGCCGTTGAGTCTATACAAGGTTTCAGTCAGAATCCAGTCCGCATTTGACAAAACTCGCAGATTTGCTTTATTTGAGAGAATGCAGATCGATTCAATAACACACAGGGGTCTTTTCAGAAAGAACAACGAAGACCGTTACCTTGTCAAAATCCTCGACGATGACCGCGCCCTGGTGGTCATCGCCGACGGGATGGGCGGGCACGCGGCGGGCGAAGTCGCAGCGGAAATTGCCCTGGAGGGTTTCAAAGACTATAGACCCGACCCTGACATCCCCCGAGGTCTCCTCGACTGCATAATTGATGCACAGAATAACGTTATGAAACGCTCGCTCACAGTGACCTCTCTTAAAGGGATGGGCACAACGCTTACTGCCCTGTTTCTCACCGGCATGTCCGCATTTTGGGCGCATGTTGGCGATACCCGCATATATCACTTCCACAAAGGTTCACTCATCCGGCTAACGGAGGACCACACCATTCCAGGCATGCTCTTAAAAAAGGGCGAGATAACCATCGAACAGGCCCGGGTTCATCCTTACGGCAACGTTTTAACAAGGTGTGTCGGATGCGAGCGGCATGAGCCTGATTCCGGCGCCTTTGAACTGGCCGAAGGCGATTCTGTTTTGCTTTCCACCGATGGAGTCCACGACCTCATCACTGATGTGCAAATCGCCGCTATTCTATCTGAAGACATAAACATCAAGGGAAAACTGAACCAAATGGTTTCAGCTTGTCTGGAAGCCGGGGGCAGGGACAACATAACAGCCGTCCTGGCCTTGGTTTAAGCCGGTATTCAGATCGTTTTCGGAATCCCGATTTGCTCAGCTCCCTTCGGCAATTCTGCGTCCAGGACTGCACACCGATGCATGCAGAATACAGTTGGAACGGTTTTGAGCCAAAACCGACGGGACCGAACCAAGCGAATCCACAATCAAAACAGGCGTGCCGGCAGATGCCCATTCGAACAATTTCATTGCTGAAAAAATCGGAAGGTTGACGCAGCCATGCGAGCAGTGCCCGGCCACGATATCACCTGCATGAATCCAGACGGTCCCGTAAATCCTCAAGGCCCACGGCATCGGCGCAGGTTCCCCGAAAGCATTTGGGTAGCTCTTCGACACGTGGGTCAGGTCCTTCTCTTTTATGGTATAGAGCCCCTCCTTGGTTGCGCCGTCAATTTTCCCGACGCAAACATAGGTGTCTCCCACCAGTCTGCCTTTTTCGTACCAACCTATGTGGGGCAGATCTTTGACGATCAGGATGAATTTAGGCAGATCGCCCACACCCGCAATATATTTATCGAGTGGCGTCCAGTTCTTGAATGCAGAAAAATCCTTTGGCACCTTTAACGGTCTTCTCTCCTGGATGTCCTGCGCTATGTAGTCGAAATCCCGTGCGTTCAATTTGGCAAGTATTCTCAAACTGGCGCTGGGACTAAGGTCCATGTCCTTTTCAGAAAGCTTCTGAAGTTCCTTTTCAGTTATGACCCTCTGTGTCCAGGTTAGATTTGGCTTTCGACTGACTCCGTACTGAGCCGATGCCGTTCCGACCCCAAATCCGAACGCTGTATAAAGCAACGTCAATATAATCGACAGGACGAAAAATAAACGGGGATTCATCCTTGCGCCTCCTGCTTTGAAAGTGCCGTTTCATGCTACTATCGGTTACTTTCCCGTTTTTCTTCAGCATTTCCGCTCCCAATGCCTTCACTCAGCTTCGATCCTGCATGCACGGGCATCTATTTTCTAAATTCCAAAATAATCATCAAGGCGGTTCTTTTAGGGATTGCTAAATGGCTATCTCGATTGAAAACTGTGAAGAGGGACCGGTCGCCAATTGGACCGGCCCCGATATGCGTTGGGAATCAGGTCCTTATAGCGCTCAGACAACAGGAGGTCTTCTCCCCATAAACAAGGAAACAAGGAAAAAGACAAGGAAGAGGACAAAAAGAACTTGCGCAATCCACGCTGAGGTTCCGGCAATCCCGGCGAAACCGAACACACCGGCGATTATGGCAACTACGAGAAACATCAGTGCCCATGCAAGAAACATCGCACGTCCTCCTTCGATCTTTATATTATTCGAGCCAGCCGAGACGAAGCTTGAACTCTCGAAAATAATTGTTATTTCAACTACTTGATATAAGTGGTAAGACTTCTTGACCGATAGTCAATGAAAGCCGGTTGGCATTATATGCATCAACTCAAAGAAGTGCCGCCCGGCGGCTCAATCCCATAATATTTCCGGTAAAGTGTCCGTTCACCGAGGCCGAGCGCAGAGCTGAGGAATATGAAGTGGTTCTGGAGCGAAGCTTTCAAGATCCCCTTGCGAATATATCTGTCGGAAGAAGAATAGACGTGGGCCGGGAGAATCGAAACGGCGCGCCTGCCCTGCCCCATTTTCCGGAGCTTTCTCACCAGGTCCACATCTTCCATCAGGTAATTTCGCCCGAACCCCCCTACCTTCTCAAAAGCCTCTTTTCGGCAAAAAAAACCCTGGTCCCCATAAGGAAGCTTAAACACGGTGCTCCTCAGATTGGCCCACGCAGAGATCAGTCCGAGCGCCCGGGTTGACGGCATGAAGCGCAGCTTGAAGCAGCCAAGCGCTGCCGGGGCCGCCTTGCAGGCCCCGCGGATCAAATACCCAAATTCAGGGGTGGGGATCGTATCGTCGTGTAAAAAGAAAAGAATCGTTCCCTTGGAAAGCATCGCTCCAGCGTTTTGCTGAATACCCCGTCCCTTTTGGACGCCGCTCAGAATGGCAAGTGAAGGCGATATCGTCTGTAGCGCAGCATCCCGGTACTCGCCACCTCGTACGACCACTATTTCGTCTCCGGGCCAAAGCGAATTGTCGAGGTGCGTCAGCAAAGGCAGGAGTTCTTTCGCTCCCGTCAATGTGGGTATGATTATGGAAATGGAACTGGTGAAAAGGTAGTCGCGGTCCAGTCGATCCAAATCCCTCCGGCAATCGACATCGTTTCTTTGGGCCGCCAGGCGAATGCCAAACCCGCCCGCTTCAAGCTCTCCTGCAGTCCGGGAAAAGACTTCCCCTGTTCCCCATGAGCTAAAACTCAAGGCGGCGCCAATCGGGCGATCCGCCCCTATGAGATAGAAACCGCCGTCGGAGGCCGGCCCAAGAACAACGACTTTTTCTCCAATGTCTCGAAATGCTTTCTCTATGTCTGTTGCTTCGATGTCCGCAAGGTCGGTCCCGATAAGGACGGTCCTTTTTGCACCGGTTGCGAATGCGGCTTTGAGAGCGTTCGCCATTCGCTCGCCAAGGTGTTCTCCTTCCTGCGGACAGAACTCCCAGGGACCGCGGAATTTGTTCTTTAATTTCTCAACCTGGTCCTCAGGAGTGTGGAAAAGAATTATTCGAGTCTCAGGCGCTCTACGCTTCAAATCGCAAACAACGCCCAATGTCCTCCTTACGAGCTTCTCATAGACTAGAGCTGCCCTTTCGAACCCGACTTCCTCGGAAAGACGTCTCTTCACTTTGCCGGCTTCAGGATATCTCAAAAAGATTAAAACTGTGTTGTTTCTGCAGAAAGCCATTGTCCCCCGCAAAATTCGATTAAGCATGGGGTGGCGCAGGAAAATTGACGACGGAAAAGTTCAATAATTGACAGTTGAACCCGCCGGAGGATAGGCATAAATATGAGGCAACCGCTCGCGCTACGCTGCCCCTTGGATCACTTCAGGATTGCTGCCTGCTGCTGAGGAAATCGGTTCTCTTCCTCTTGCTGCATTACAAAGACCCGCAGTCACGATGCCGACTAAGAAACCCACGAAAAGTCCCAGTAAAAATATCATGGTCTTCCCCCCAAAAAAACCGTTGTAGCCGCCAAGTTGTAATCCTTGTGCAGAATTTAGAGCATGGATCGTGCCAAAGGGCAAGTGTAATGTTTTTGACTAATTGCGCCTGTTATCCGGACTAAAACGAAGGGATTTGGAGACATAGTGTCCTCAAAAGCCTACATTGTATTCCTGGACTTTCCAGAGGGAATAGGAAGGCTTTGTTACAGGCTACTGCGAACAATCGATCGTTAAACGCCGGTAAAGGTTGCTATTGGACAATAACAATCCCGGCAAGAGTCCCTTTTGGAATATCTTGGGCCTTTGCGCCGCTTCCTATGGGGTAGATGTCCCAGCCGGCCAGGGCAACCATCTTGTACACGTCGATTCCAACTGCTTCCATCGAGGGTCTGGATTTGAGCGGAAACCTGCATTTGTCGCCCTTCAGCGCCTGGCAGTCGGGCATTTGGCCGCAAAAAGTGTGTCGACAAGACCCTGAGGCAAGCCCGAACGCGAGATAGTGACCATCGTAGAAAGCTGCTGATTCTATCTCCGAGACCATCGTGTACATCTGCTGATAGGCCTCGACCCTATCCTTTATAGTCGCCTTATCCCTGACTATAACTTCCGGGGCAATGTCTTTAATGAAAAAGACCGCCCATTCGTACTTTTTCAAATGCTCCTTCAACTCGGAAGGCTTCATAGTATTGGGGGGACATTGGGCGCCGGCGCCATATCCGAAACATCGCGGTATCTGGCACTTCATCGGGATCCGATCGTCCACCGGAATTTGATCGGCCCTGACTATACTTGCATTGGAAGCGCCCAGATCAAAAGCTTTTTGCTTGTATCTTTCCAGGTCCGCGCTTAACTGAGCGTCGTGCATGTCTACCCTGATTTTTCTTCTCGTCGCCATCCTCCATCTTTCTGAAATTGTCGCTTGACAGCTATATTCCCATTTATGCGATTACTGATCAGGTTCCAAACCAAAGTCCTGAGGAATTCGCTGCGAACAGCGCGAAAAAGCAATAATCCTGATTAAACGGGCATTATATAGACTATATCGGGTTCAAAAGGCAAGAGAATGTCCGGACTACCTCATCAGGGGGTAATACTGAGTTCCATTGCGTCTGGCCGGAAACAAAGAAGAGCATGCACGTGCTATTTTTTTTGTTCGGCGATAATCTCGGCAATATGCTTGACTTTGATTTTGCTGCCCCTTCTCTTCATTCCTCCACGGAGTTGCAGAACGCATCCCGGACAGTCAGTCACCAGTGTCTCGGCCCCTGTAGCTTCGACGTTGTCCAGCTTTCGCTTCAGAAGTTCAGCCGATATCTCGGGAAAATCGACTGAAAAGGAACCGCCAAATCCGCAGCACACATCCTCATCCTTTGATGCGACATATTCAAGACCGGCGATGGAAAGGAGTTCCCGTGGTTCTTTTGTCACTTTCTGCCCCCGGCACAGGTGACACGGAGAGTGATAGGCCACCTTCCCTCCAGCCTTCAGGAATTCTTCCGGACCCACTTTCAACACTTTCAGCATGAACGAGCTGAAATCAATCAACTTGTTCTTCAGTTCGCTCACTTTCACTCCAAGGGCAGGTTCTTCGCCCAGCAGTTTGATGTAGCCTTCTTTGAGGTATGAACCGCAGGATGCGCACAGTGTCAGTACAAAATCATAGTCGGCCGGATCGATGGCCTTGATGTTCTGAACCGCAACGTCGATTGCGGTTTCCTTTTCGCCCATCATTTGCGCGGGCAGCCCGCAGCAGGTTTGTTCCATCGGATATTCGAGCTGCACGTCGTGGTCCCGGCAGAGCCTGAAAAGTGCCTTCCCTTGTTCGGGATAGACGAAATCGGTGAGGCAGCCGCCAAACAAAGCCACACGATAACGGGGCTTCTCAACGTGTTGGTAAATTCCCGCCCATAAATCTCTTAGTGGCGTCCCGGCGATTGCAGGCAACCTTCGAAATTGATGTTCTTCCGAGAAAAGAAAAGGAAGATGCCTGAGGTAGGCCCCCTCGGTAAAAGGCTTTTGGGCAAGGGAGGCCCTTCGCAGTACAGAATGAAACAGCCTGCGGTTTACAAGGGCTTTTCTCAGCAGCACGTTTTTAAACGGCCTTTTGCCTTCCACGTTAAGCACTGTGCGGTGGACCTCTTTTATGAGGCGAGGCAGGTCGATTCCGGCCGGACACACCAACTTGCAGGCCTGACAGTTGAGGCAGTTCTTGACGATGGTGCGCGCGTTGTTGCGTCCGTGATAAAAATAGGTCAGCACAAGCCCGATGGCGCCGATGTAAACATGGCCGTAGTTGTGGCCGCCGATCAATTTATAGATAGGGCAAACATTTGCGCATGCGCCGCAGCGGATGCACCTCAACGCCTGCGAGAAAAGAGGGTCCTTTGCGAGGGCCAGTCTTCCGTTGTCGAGAAAGACAACGTGCATCCTCTTCATGGAATCGGGGGCCGATTTACATTCGACCGATCCGGTAATCCAGGTGACATAGGTCGATATGAGTTGAGCGGTAGCATTTCGCGGAAGGGCCCTCAGGACCCGCAGGGCCGATTTGAGATCGGGGACGAGCTTATCGACGCCCACCAGGGCAACGTGGACGCGCGGCAGCGTGGTGACCAGCCGTCCATTGCCCTCGTTTGTAACCATCCCGATAGTCCCTGTTTTTGCGATGGCGAAATTTGCGCCGCTTATCCCCATATCGGCTTCGAGAAATTTCCGGCGAAGCTCCCTTCTGGCTACTTTGACCATACCCCCGATATCGTCAGGGTCCTGTGTCTTTCCGGTAACTTTGGTGAACAGGTCTGCAACTTCCCCGCGGGACAGGTGTATGGCAGGCAACACCATATGCGACGGTCCTTCGCCGCGGAGCTGAATAATCCACTCGCCCAGGTCGGTTTCGGTAACTTCATATCCTTCACGCTCCAGGTGAGCATTGAGGAAAGTCTCCTCGGCGGTCATCGACTTGCCCTTGACGATACGTTTTACACCGTTGTCTTTGGCAATGGACGCGATAATCGAGTTGGCCTCGAACGCCGTGCGGGCAAAATGCACTGTGCACCCCGCCTCCTGCGCCCGCTCGGTGAACTCTTCCAGAAGTTCTTCGAGCTTTGGAATTAATTCATCCTTCGACCTGGCTATTTCATCTGCCAAAGCATCGAAATCAATCCCCGCGAACGCGTTTGCCCTCGATGCGGGGTAGGCGCCTGCAAACGTGCCCAGGGTAGCTCGGAGGAACTTGTTCCCAAGAGCCCGTTTGAGGTCTTTCTTATAGGCTTTGAGGTCTTGGGCGGTCCTTATCATCTCAGTCTTCCTCCAGAATCAGTACGTGCAGTTCCTGAGGCCCATGCACCCCTATTGTGAGCACTCTTTCGATATCCGCCGTGCGGCTGGCGCCGCTGATAAAAGCAACATAGCCGGGAGCGGCATTCATCATTACAGACAGTTCCTCCTCGATCGATTCCACATCCGCCACGATCCGGGACTTGGGAATAACCGCCACGTGCGTTTCGCTGAGCATGGAAGCTATCCGAATTCCCTCTGATTTGGAATCCATCACCAGGGTCGCGGTTTCCGCAATGCCCCATTGGGCCATTGTAAAACCGGTGTCGATCTGTCCGATTTCTTGCCTGAGATTGCCCGTAAGGACAACCAGGTTCTTATCTTTGCATATCGATACCAGCAGAGCGAGCTCTTCTCCGCCCATTCCCGGAGCGGCTATGCTTTTACCACCTTGCTTACAGGTCAGCTCGGCCGCATATTCGAAAGCACCAGCCAGGTTGCTAACCTCCGAAACAACGGTCAGCACAGCTTGGGCACGTTCGTAGAATGTCGCAATGTTTTCGGGCTCGCCCATTGTTATCCTCCCGCCAGGTTATGCATTCTCTCAAGCAGTGGGGGCCGCAGCCGCCTGCTTGTCCTTGCCCAGCGCCTTCGCCAGGAAAGTGATTGCTATTACCACGGCCAGCGCGACGGCCAGGTAAGTTCCCCCAATCGAAAGATCCGGCTTTGCCGCCGCCTGAGCAGCTCCCGCAGTCGCTGAGGCTTTCGCGTATACAGGAACGATCCATTTGATCACATAAGCCTGCAGAGAGGCCATTACCGCTATAACGGCGGTCAATATTATGGAATGTTTCAATGTGAACCTGAAGATATCACCCTCGCGCCCGATTAAATTAGTGGACGCAGTCGCGACAGCTATGGACTGGGGTGAGATCATCTTCCCGCAAACACCTCCCGAAGTGTTGGCGGAGACGGTGATCACCGGGTCAACTCCGATCTTCGTGGCGGTAACCTCCTGGAGCTTCCCGAAAAGCGCATTTGTCGATGTGTCCGACCCGGTCATGAAGACCCCCAGCCATCCGAGAAAAGGGGCAAAAAACGGAAAGACCTTCCCTGTTGCGGCAAAAGCGAGGCCCAGCGTAATTGCCATACCGGAGAAGTTCATAATGTAAGCGAAACCGAGAATGGTGGAGATTGTGACAATCGGCCACAGCAGTGTCTTGAGAGTACTTGCGGCAACCTCTCCGGCGGTCCTGAGGGAAGCGCCCATGACCGGAATCGAGAAAAGCCCTGCGAAAAGAATAGCAGTTCCGGCGGCGCTGAGAAGATTGAAGGAGTATGCGGCCGCCATGGGTTTTCCATCCCGGATGACCATGTTGTGAAGACCTGGAATCAGGAACTTGGATAAAGTGTAATGATCCAGGAAAGTCTTGATGGAGCTAATCCCCCATGCGGCTACAAAAATCGAGAGCAGAATAAACGGTGTCCATGCTTGGAATACCTGCCCCCCGCTATACTTCAATTTTTCCCGGCCGGTCGAGGCGGCTTCGTGTTCGAACCTCCAGCTCTGCTTTGGATGCCAGTACCGGAGGAAAAAAATCGTGCACACGATGGAGACAATCGAAGCCAGAATATCGGGAAGCATCGGCCCCAGATAATTTGAGGATAGAAATTGCGTAATGGCGAAGGAACCGCCGCAAACAAGAGCAGCAGGCCATACTTCGAGACCCTTTTTCCAGCCGCTTATGACAATGACCAGATAGAGCGGGATAAGCACACTCAGAAATGGAAGAGTTCGTCCCACCATCTTACTGATAGCCATCGTATCGACCCCGGAAACTTGCCCGGCAACAATGATAGGAATCCCGATGGCGCCGAATGCAACAGGGGCGGTATTGGCAATCAGGCAAATTCCGGCAGCGTAAAGAGGAACGAACCCCAGGCCGGCAAGCATTGCCGCCGTGATCGCCACGGGCGTTCCAAACCCGGCTGCTCCTTCAAGAAAAGCGCCGAAAGAAAAGGCGATCAGCAGGGCCTGCATGCGCCTGTCGTCTGATATGGAGGCAAGGGAGTTCTTTAGGATTTCAAATTGGCCGGTCTTTACGGACAGATTATAGATGAAAACTGCGGTCACCACGATCCAGGCGACCGGCCACAGTCCAAACAGCATGCCGTTGAAGGTCGCCAGCACGGCGTACTTTGCCGGCATCCCGTAGCCCGCCAGAGCAATAATCACGGCAAAACACACGGCGCTGATCGCCGCCCAGTGCCCCTTCATTCGTTTTATCGCAAGGGCCCAGAAGAGGTAGAAAATGGGCAGGAAAGCCAAAAGAGCCGAAAGAGCGAGGTTGTTCAATGGATCGGTGACGATCGTCCAGGTCATGGTGTCTTACCTCCTTGTACTGGTGGTCCCTGTTTTTGGTCTGGCCGCCCGAAACGGCAGTTTATTCTGCCAACCCCTTAGAATAATTATTGAAATATAGAAAATCCCAAACCAGGAATCTAGTCGGGTATCAAATGGTAAGACCATGTCGCGAAGCTACTTTATACCAGAGCAGTTTTAGGGCTGTCAAGAGAAAACAGCAACCATTTTACAAATTTTAAGCTTGACACTAGCCTGTTAAATTTCCTATTATCTTAGAACCACAAAGGTCGTAAATGCATCGACTCGGAACCTGTGACTAACAATGGTAAAACCAAATGCCGGTCATCGGCCAAAAGTCTTAAAAGGTTGCAAAATGGTTGCAAATGCTCTGGTGAAAGAATTCGAAAACATTGTGGGCAAGGGCAACGTCTTTCACGAGGAAACCGACAGGCTTGCGTATTCCTACGACGCCGCGGTTCTCGAGCCCCATCTGCCCTCTTTGGTTCTACGGCCCGAATCCAGTGAAGCGCTTGGCAAGGCCATCCGCATCTGCAATGAAAACTCGCTGCCGCTCACGGTCCGGGGGGCAGGCACTAACCTGAGCGGAGGCACCATCCCCAAACCGGCCGGCGTCGTCCTCCTCACCAATGCCTTGAATAAAATCCTGGAAATCAATGAAGAAGACCTTTACGCAGTTGTCCAGCCCGGGGTGGTGACCGCGAAATTCGCCGCATCGGTCGAGGCTAAAGGACTCTTTTATCCGCCCGACCCGGGCAGCCAGGCCGTTTCAACGCTGGGGGGAAATGTGGCGGAAAATGCCGGAGGTCTGCGTGGACTGCGCTACGGCGTGACGCGCGATTATGTGATGGGCCTGGAGTTCTTCGACGTAAATGGCGAGCTGGTCAAGGCAGGAGCCCGCACGGTCAAATGCGTAACCGGCTACAACCTTGGGGGCCTCCTCGTAGGTTCCGAGGGGACCCTCGGGATTTTCGACCGGATCATCCTTAAACTCATACCAATGCCGGCTGCAAAAAAGGCGATGATGGCCGTCTTCTCCGAAGTATCCAGGGCGTCCAAAACGGTTTCGGCCATTATTGCCAATAAAATAGTCCCGGTTACGCTCGAATTTATGGACAACTTCACCATCAGGGCGGTTGAGGATTTCAGCCGCGCGGGGCTGCCGGTCGATGCTGCTGCGCTGCTGCTCATTGAAGTGGACGGCCACCCGGCCCAGGTAGAAGAAGATGCCGCAAAGGTTGAGTCGATCTGCCGTGAGATGGGCGCCATGCGAATTCATGTCGCCCGTGACGCCGAGGAGCGGGACAAAGTCTGGGAAGCGCGCCGCGCTGCGCTTTCTGCCCTCTCCAGAGTCAGACCGACTACCGTCCTCGAAGATGCTACGGTCCCCCGCAGTCAAGTTCCGGCAATGATCAGTTCCATCGAGGAGATCGGTCGAAAATATCAATTATCGATCGGAACTTTCGGCCACGCAGGAGACGGGAACCTTCACCCTACGATCTTGACCGACCGCCGCGACCGCGAGGAATGGCTGAGGGTGGAAAAAGCGATCGACGCCATTTTCGAAAAAGCTCTTTCGCTCGGCGGGACTCTTTCCGGAGAACATGGCATCGGCACAGCAAAATCGAAATACCTGGAAAATGAAACCAGTCATGCGACCATTCTCTATTCACGCAGGATAAAAGCTGCGCTTGATCCAAAAAACATTCTCAACCCCGGAAAGATCATCGGAGAATAAGCATGTACGACATGAAAAGACTCGCGGAGCTGGTTAAGGCTCTCGAAGAACAACTGATTGTCTGCATGCGGTGCGGGATGTGTCAAGCGGTTTGTCCGCTATTTGCCGAAACCGGCCGTGAGGTTGACGTAGCCCGAGGAAAGCTGGCATTACTGGACGGCCTGATTCAGGAAATGTTTAAAGACCCCAAGGGTGTAGATGTGCACTTGACGCGCTGTCTGCTCTGCGGTTCGTGCGCGTCCAACTGCCCCAGCGGCGTGAAGGTGCTCGATATTTTTCTCAAGGCGCGCGCCATCCTGTATGGCTACATGGGCCTTCATCCTGTAAAAAAGATCGTGTTCCGCGGCATGCTTGCCAATCCGACATTTTTCAACGGCCTGGTGAGTTCGGCCGGCAGGCTCCAGCGGTTCTTTCTTAAAACTGCGGACGACTTTCTCGGAACATCCTGCGGACGCCTTTCCTTTCCGCTGGCAGATCGACATCTCAAAGCTCTCGCGCCTCTTTCTTTCCAGTCAAGTGTCGGCCCGCTTGACACAAGCGGCGCTTCCGGCTTGAAGGTCGGCTTTTTCGTGGGCTGCGTGATCGACAAGATATACCCGAATATCGGCCACGCGGTTTTAAGCGCCCTTAAGCATAATGGGGTCGGGGTCCTCATTGTCGGCGAGCAGGGTTGCTGCGGTATACCGGCGCTTTCATCCGGTGACCTCAACGCCTTTGAGAAACTTGTGCGCTACCATCTCGAGAGGTTCCCCCCCGGTGACTTCGATTGTCTGGTGACAGCCTGTGCAACCTGCACGTTCACCATAAAGAAGCTATGGCCGATGTTTGCCGACGATCTAAGCGAGGCGGAGAAATCCCGAATGAGCGAGCTTGCCGAAAAGACCATGGACATCAGCCAGTTTCTGGTTGAAAAAATAGTCCCGGTCACAAAAGCTTCCTCAAACCAGGCAGACAAAGCCTTCATTAGTTATCACGATCCGTGTCATCTGAAAAAATCTCTTGGAATAGCTGCACAGCCTCGAAAGCTTCTCTGCGCCAATTCCCATTACATTTTAAAGGAAATGAGCGAAGCGGACCGGTGCTGTGGCTGCGGAGGAAGTTTCAACCTTAACCATTATGCCATTTCGGCGTCGATCGGCAGGCACAAGCGCGACTCCATCATAGAGTCGGGATGCTCGACGGTTGCGACGAGCTGTCCGGCATGCATGCTTCAAATAAGCGATTTGCTCTCCCAGGCAGGTGCTCGGATCCAGGTAAAACACGTAGTTGAAATTTATGCCGATTCATTGGAGTGATGCTTCGATGTTGACACCTGTAAAACCAAAACGCATCTCGGACCTGGTTTTCGAACAGTTACGAGACCTCATTTTTAAAGGACGCATCAAGCCGGGCGATCAGCTCATGACCGAGCGCGAACTAGCCGAAAGCCTCGGCGTCAGCCGCCCCACAGTCAGAGAGGCCATTAACCGGCTGGTCATTTTTCGGTTGCTCGACCGCAGGCAGGGACAGGGCACTTTTGTCGTTTCACCTGCTGAGGAAAAGAACCGGCTCGGTGTTCCGCACGACCAGGAAGTGAGTCTGCCGGACCTGCTCGAGGTCAGGCTCGGTCTGGAATGCAACGCGGTAATGATGGCTGCCCGAAGAGCGACTGAAGAAGACATTCGCGATATGGAAAGAAGCCTTCGCGAGATGGAATCCCAGATAGAGGCGGGAGGACTGGGAAGCGACTCCGACGTTACGTTTCATATGACTATCGCGTATGCCACGAAAAATATGGTCCAGATACACGTTATGAAGAGTTTTTACGATTTGCTCTTCTACGGGATCAAGTCAAATCTCCAATACTTGTATACCGAACCGGCCACTCTCGAAATAATTACCAGGCAGCACAACAATATCTTAAAGGCGGTCCGGGACCGAGACCCGGACGCTGCCTACAACGCAATGCGCGACCACATTATGTTTGTTCTCGATTTCTTCCATGAAAAAAGGATCCCTTAAAGCGCCATCAACTAATTTCCTGTGGCGCTCGTCTCCCGATTTACGTGTTCATTCGAAAAGAGGCTAACGTACTGCCCATAACCGTCCTTTTCCAGGTCCTCTTTGGGAATGAATCTAAGGGCCGCCGAATTCATGCAGTATCGCAGGCCGGTTGGCGCCGGTCCATCATTGAATACGTGACCAAGGTGTGAGTCTGCAAGCTTGCTTCTGACTTCGGTTCGCGTCGAGAAAAAGCTGCGGTCCGTTCTCTCTACGATATTTTCCGGCACGAGAGGACGCGTGAAACTTGGCCACCCTGTTCCGGAATCATATTTGTCACTCGAGCTGAACAGGGGTTCGCCCGAAACTATATCCACATAGATCCCCTCCGCGTGGTTATCCCAATAGGCATTCTTAAACGGCGGCTCGGTTCCTTCTTTTTGAGTCACCTTATATTGCATGTCGGTCAGCTTCTCTCGAAGGGTCTCATCGTTCGGTTTGGAGTATCCAACCGGTTGAATTCTTGGTTGTGCTGTTTCCACTCTTGATTTGACTGCTTCCATATTCTTATCCTTTTCTTTACCCCATATCTTTGCCAGGAACTGATCCCGTCCGGAATTGTACCTGTAAAACCTGTACCGTACGGGGTTTTTCTTTGAATACTGCTGGTGATATTCCTCCGCCCTGTAGAATTTCGAAAGCGGTAGAATCTCGGTAACGATGGGCTTATCGAAACGTCCGGATTTCTCCAGCTTCTCCTTTGATTCTTCAGCGGCAACCTTTTGCGCCTCATCATTATAAAATATGACGCTCCGGTACTGTTGACCTCTGTCCACGAATTGTCCGCCCGGGTCGGTCGGGTCTATATGTCTCCAGAAATAATCGAGCAGTTCCGGGTAGCTCACTTTTGAAGGATCGTAAATTACCTGTACCGATTCCAAATGCCCCGTGGTCCCGGACGAAACCTCCTCATAGGTGGGGTTCTCTTTATGACCCCCCGTATAGCCCGATATGGCCTCTACCACCCCGGGGACTTTTTCGAAATCGTGTTCTACACACCAGAAACACCCTCCGGCAAAGGTGGCTCTCGGCAATCCGGGATGATCTTCATCAGTGGCTGAGTCTTTTTCAAACCCTTTGCCTTGTGAAGACCCTAATCCCAGCAGGACAAATCCTCCCAATACGATCAATGTCAATGTCGCCAACAATATTACTTTCATTTCGATTCCTCCTACTGCGTCAAGTTTGGCAATCGTTCTCCAACACCCGACTAAGGTAATGCCTGACCGTAAAGATAGCCTCATCGGAATGTAAAGATTAGGTAATGATCTCAAATGTCGAAGCTTGCGCAGTGACTGAAAGATCTTTAATCTATGTTTTCAAATTGCCTGTGAACTTCCAATAGAGGGTAAAACCAATGGCGAAACAAGGCCCGGTTCTCATCGTTGAAGACGACAACAAAACCGCTTCTCTCATCAGCCTCTATCTCAAACGTGAAGGATATGAAACGGCTGTCGCATCGGATGGAGCCGAGGGCCTGAAGCTGGTTCGACAGGAAGAGCCTGTGATTGTGATCCTTGATCTGATGCTCCCGATACTTGACGGCCTCGAAGTGTGCCGCCGGATAAGGGAATTCTCGGATGTCCCGATTCTGATCCTGACGGCAAGAGGTGACGAATTCGACCGGGTCCTTGGGCTGACGATTGGAGCAGACGATTATGTGGTTAAACCGTTCAGCCCTCGAGAGCTGGTCGCTCGAGTCAAGGCCATGCTAAGACGAGCGGGTGTAACCACCAGGAACAGGTCCGGCAGGCTCAAGGTTGGGGCCCTGGCATTGGATACTCATAAACACGAACTCACGGTGGACGGTCGACACATTCTCCTCACTCCATCAGAGTTCAAATTGATTCGATTGCTTATGAATGCGCCCGGGCGTCTCTTTAGTCGAGAACAACTTCTTGACGCCCTCTATCCTCTTGGAGAGCAGGTGATCGACCGGGTAATTGATGTGCATATCGGCAAGCTGAGGCAGAAACTGGAACAGGATCCGTCTAACCCTCGATACATTTTGACGGTGAGGGGTTACGGGTATCTGCTTGCCCAAACCGACCGAGAGGAAACTCTTCGATGAAACAGGGCATGCTGTTGAAACTGCTGGCAATCAATGTCCCCGTCGTAGCCCTGGTAATACTTGTCCTCTGGCTGGTTCTCGATACCCTGGCCGCCGATTATTTTTCGGTTCTCATGAAAGAGTACCGGATCAGTCCTACCGATGCGCACCAGATGTTCATTCATTCGGTGCATCGCTATCTCCTCTGGACCAGTATTGGAGCACTGGTCCTGGGAGCATTCCTGAGCTTCCTTTTGACTCAGATTGCCCTGCGGCCGCTTTACCAGATGATAAAAACGACCAGCCTGATTGCCAGGGGTGATTATTCCTCAAGAGTGCGGGCCGATTCGCACGACGAGATCGGCGAACTGGCGAACGCTTTCAATCAAATGGCCGTTAGCCTCGAGCGCGTCGAACAACTCAGAAGGAACATGGTTTCCAATGTAGCTCACGAACTTCGCACGCCGTTGACAAACATAAGAGGATATCTTGAGGCGCTTCAGGATGGAGTAGTGCCTCCTACTCAGGAAACATTTCAGCTACTTCAGGAGGAAACACTGAGGCTGATTTCACTTGTTGAGAACTTGCTCCAGTTGGCCAGGGCCGATGCTGCAAAACTGACTCTCAGAATGGAGGAAACCGATATTGACGAACTGACTGAACGCGTCTTGAAGAAATTCGATTTGGAATTCAGGAGCAAGCAAATTCAGGTCGAAACTCAACTGGCTCAGGGCCCGGCTTTGGTGCTCGGCGACCGGGAAAGGCTAAGCCAGGTAATGGAAAACCTTCTTAAGAACGCTCTGCAGTATACGCCTGAAGGCGGGTCGGTATCGGTCAGCACTCAAACCTTGGCAGAGACGGTCAAATTCCTGATAGTCAATAGCGGACCGGGGATTGAAGCCAAAGACCTGCCGTTCATTTTTGAGCGTTTCTATCGTGGAGAGAAATCACGATCGAGAGACTTTGGCGGTACCGGGATAGGACTCGCTATAGTTAAGGAAATTCTGGAAGCTCATGGGGCCAAAGTGGGGGTGGAAAGCGCACTCGGAAAAACCCTTCTCTGGTTTAGCCTGCCTCGACACGGTGGCAGGTCTTAGCTCCAATGTCATTGACTTAAGAAGGAATCAGATGTGGGGCAGGCTTTCCAGCCTGCCGCCTATGGCGGGCTGTAAAGCCCGCCCCACAAAATCAATGGCCTTAAGTCAACAGCATTGGGTGTTAGCTCCGCCCCGACGAATTGCGCGTCGAGGAGGGTGACGGCATATGCAGGGGAGAGGGCTGCGCCCTCACAAAAGATCGGGCGCCGGACTGGATGCATCGCATGTGATCACCGCGTCAAGCGGAAGACCCGAAACATAGTGAGGGTCCGCCCTCCCGAGCACCGGATAACGGGAAGCTGGAAACCAAATCTCATCTATTATCAAATCTTTACATTCTCTTTAACCTTTCCTTAACTCAAGTTGCTATCTGATGGTTATTGAATAGAAACCGAGAAAATGGGAGATCACTTTCATGCCGAAGAAAATAACAGACTTGGCCTTCGCTCCGAGGGCGAGGCTCATATGGATTGCGCTTGCCGGCTTTTTTCTCGGCAGCGCGTTATGTCCGTTTAACCCACCTGCCAAGGACGGACCGCAATCCGAAAAACAAGGGGAAACAATGAATAACCCGGCAGAAAATCTGACAAACATCGAAAATGAGCACTTCGACACTCCGGTCCCGGCGGCAGCAAGGAAAATCCAACATGCCGGGCGCTGGGCGATCACTCGGAAAGCATTGAGGTCTATTATGACCCGGCCGTTATCTCATATCGCCGGTTGCTCGATATTTTCTGGAAGAGTCACGATCCGGGCGGCAACCCATGGTCGAGACAGTACATGTCTGCCATTTTCTACCATAATGAGGAACAGAAAAGACTGGCCGTTGAATCAATGCAACAGCAGGAGGCAAGGACGCACAAAAAGATATACACTGAGATAAAGCCTGCCGAGAGGTTCTATCCGGCGGAAGATTATCACCAGAAGTACTACCTCAGGCAAAGACCGGACGTTTTAAGCGAATTAAAGAAAATCTATCCTGAAGAGACTTTCGTCGATTCGACGGCGGCGGCTCGAGTGAATGGTTTTCTTGCGGGCCATGGCTCCTATGCCGATCTTCAGGCACAGCTGAACGGTCTTCTTCCGCGCGGTGAAACGTACTAAGGGCGGTGAAGGGTGATCGGTGAAGAGTGAACTCCTCACCCTTCACTGTTCACTCATGAAGAGTTCGTTAGACCTCGAAAAGCTCAAAAGAAGGCGGCCCATGACAAGCATCTGCGTATGGTACTGGAGTATGGCTTTGCGCTTATTCTGCGCTTCCTCGGGTGTGAGCTTGAATGAGATCCACTGTTTGCCCTTCTCACCCAAGCCGAGGGGAGGGTAAAGGCGCGATCCGCTGCCCGCACGCTGGTCAAGCGGCCACTGCCCATAATGGATCAGGAAGGTAAGCACCTTCGGTTTGATGTCCCAATGTTTCAAAGCCAAATGGTTCAACGCTTTCTTGACAAAAAAGTAACTCGACGAGTGATCGGGGTGCTCATCCTCGGGTCCGGTTACTGCCAACAGATTAGGTCGAAATTCGGTGAGCACGCGTTCGATCTCTCTTCTCAAGTCCGCGCCGCAGTAATCGGTTCGGGGGATGATCATTTCAAACGCCGCTGGGTGAATTTTCCCCGTAAAAGGTGACCTGTACGGCATCGGGTGCGAGCGAAACTTCAACCGAAGGTATGCCAGCCCTCCGTCCGGAAAACCAAGGAAGATCACGTTTTGCTCCTTGACTCCCAGGGAGATAACCGCCTTCATGGCTTCCTGGCGGCGTTCTTTACCATATTTTGTATAATCCTTCGCTGAGGGGTTGGATATATGGTCCTCCTTTTCCACTCCCTCAGGAAACCCGTCACCGTCTGTCATAAATACTACCTTCACTTTCCCGCCTGCCTCGAGAACGCGCTGAATGAGCCCTCCGGTCCCAAGGCTCTCATCATCCGGGTGCGGCGAAAAGATCATCAGCCGGGTCTCATGGGAGATGAGAGGCTCGATACCTCTTATTTCTTCGGCCCGGGCACAGCTGGGCGCCAGTAATAGAAGACTAATCCCCAACCTCATCAATGCTCTCAAAAACAACTCACACCTCCCAGTATCCGCGTTTTACATAAATGATACCACAGGAGCCCAACAAGAGAAACAATCCGTTCCTGGTTCTTCTCCCTGACTCCTGATTCCCTTATTCCGCCATTCCTAATTCCTCATTCCTCATTCCTAATTGCTTTTCCGGATTCGGTTGACATGCGGCTTTCCCCGGAGTATATTTCACGGTGTTGCCGCGGGGTGGAGCAGTCAGGTAGCTCGTCGGGCTCATAACCCGAAGGTCCTTGGTTCAAATCCAAGCCCCGCTATCAAAATAATCGGGGGCTTAACCGAAGGTTAAGTCCCCCGATAAATACCCGCCAGTTGTCCCCATGTAGGAATAACTTCCGTACATCGCCGATAGTCATGTTTTTTCGTGCAGGCTCTATCGGTTGCAATACTGTCTTCCAAATCGGGGTTCGGAATCGGTTAGGGGGTCATACACATGGTGATGCACAAAGAAGAGGACTATTTTATCCCGCCCCTCGCCCCTTACGTTCAGTGGGTGAAGGCCTACAGTCATCTCATCACCGCTCTCTATGAAGAACATAAAACAGTGAAGAAGGCCTGGAAGGCCTTCGTAAAGGCCATACCGGGAGTGGAGCAGCGGCTTCAATTCGGCGTCTTTGAGCAAATCCTTTTGTTTAGTATGTTTTTATCGGAATGGATCAAAACCGAGGCAGGAAGTTTTGCCAATGAGCCGGCTGTGCGGGCAAAGGCATCCGGCATGGCTGACCCGGCGAAAGATATAACGATTGAGTTAGACACGATTATACAAAATCTCCGGAAAATCGCCACTGAAACAGATATCGCATTGTCGAACTCTAATCAGGTTCACCAACAAAACGCTCTGGTTCGCAGGGGCCGGGAAGAATATTTCGAAACACAGGTGAGCAGCCTCGAAGAGAACCTGGCGATTGTCAGGAAAGAAATACAGTCGGAAGACGAACATTTGGAGCGGGCCATAATTGAATTGGTAGACAAATCACGGCAGATCGAGGTAGCTCGCAAACAGAACGCCAAACCGGGATTAGTGCAGTCGGTTATACAATGGACAGGGTCCGGGGCTGCCCAAGCGCCTGTACGCAATACTGAGCCAAAGATTCCTGTGAAAAAAATAGGCAGGTGGAATGCGCAACGATCCAGAGACGGCTATTTCAGACTCTACAGGAAGATTGGTGGCAGGGTCCATTCAATTTACATTGGAAAAGAACTGGATGTAGCCAAGGCTGAGAGGAAAGTGGCAGACAGGGAAACAGAGTTGTTGAAAAAGGGACAGATGCAGATCGGGGCGACTAAACGGGCTGTCGGCACGCAGCGTGACGACAATTGAGTTGAAATTGAAGCCGGCTCAATCCTCGTCGCTCCGTCTGGCGCTTGGGTTATCGCTTTTTGAGCTGGGTTCCGGCTTTGACGGCAGGCGGTTGGCAACGAAATAGAGCCCTGACGATAGAAGAATGGTTATACAGGCCAATGTGAGTGCGAGGGATTTTCCGTGCCATAACCCGTCAAACCAGTTTCTGAGGTCCTCGGCAAGTACGTTGGCCGTTCCGCCGTAAAGTTCCATGCTCCGCAGGTACTGCTTGGTATCTTCAGGCGGAATCGGATAATCGTATCCGTTTCCATTTTCATAGGCAGTGGCATTGTTAGTATGATCGAGAGTTACGAGATATATCAGCACGGAACTGACCAAGCCGACCAACAGGATGCCGGCGCTGGCAAGATAAAGGAATTTACTCTGGTTATCGGTTTTATACTTCATGGAGCAACCGTTTTTTTCCGTCTTCTCGATCTTTCAATTTAACTTGTTTCGTGGTGTGCAGCAAGCAGATTAAGTTCAAGCTGTGAAGGGTGCTTCAATGTTTCATTTAGCAAAGAAAAATACGCTCACCGGTCTTGCCAGGACATGCGGGTGAGCTGCCAAGATAGCTCCAACAGTTCTGTTGGAGGCACTGAAAGGATTGCCGCCTTCTTCGGACCCGAATCTTCTTGTCGGCTTCGAGACCAGTGACGATGCAGCCGTCTATCGCCTGTCGGATGAATTCGCCGTCATATCGACGGTTGATTTCATAACTCCGCCGGTAGACGATCCCATATGGTTCGGCCGGATTGCCGCCGCCAATTCGCTTTCCGATATATACGCGATGGGTGGCCGTCCAATTACCGCGTTGAATCTGGTCATGTTTCCGTCGAAAAAACTGGGCATGGAGGTGCTGAAAGCTATCCTGCAGGGTGGGAGCGAAAAGGTTGCCGAAGCAGGAGCGTCGCTGGCAGGCGGCCATTCTGTCGACGATGATGAGCCAAAATACGGTCTTGCCGTAACCGGAGTAGTATCCCCGGAAAAGGTCCTAACCAACGCCGGCGCCAAGCCGGGTGACCGCTTGGTCCTCACGAAACCTCTCGGAACGGGGGTCCTCTTTAACGCATGCAGATCGGGAAAGCTTCCCTGGAAAGACTTGGAGCCGATATTGCCCCAGGTAGCGTCATTGAACCGCATCGCCGGGGAGCTTGCCCTTAAATTTGAGGTGCATGCGTGCACGGACATTACCGGATTTGGGGTCCTCGGACACGCGCTGGAGATTGCCAGGTCGAGTTCGGTTAGGATCGAACTCGAATTCGGCGCCCTGCCCTCTTATCCAAACTCGGTAGACATGTACCGAAAGGGGGAAACGACGGGCAGCAACGAGCCGAACAGAAAACTCGTCGAGGATTTTCTTCATATTTCTGGCCGGCTCACAAAAGAGCAGCTCAAATGGCTTTTCGATCCCCAGACTTCCGGCGGTCTGCTCTTATCTGTTCCGGAATCCAGGGCAGAAAACCTTTTAGACGAACTCAGAGCGGCCGGCTTAAATTCTGCGGTCGTGATCGGCAGCGTCGTCAGCGGCCCTCAGCCGGAAATCGACCTGGTTTAGATCGTCTTCTCCCTGGTCCAGGTCCAGTTGGAAACGCACAGGGCCCCGTGAATTATCTGAGGCACACGGCGACTTGTCGAATCTCATATGGAGGGGGCATTCCGAAGCGGGCGCTGCCCAAAAAATAGCCATGGCCGTATGCCCTTTTGAAAATACCGTGACTTCGGCATCCACAAAGTCCAGGGGCGCCAGGGACGCGCTTTCTTCTACAAGCTCATCGCCTTTTGCGATACAGATAAGCCATTTGATCCCTTTTTCCTTGATCCGCTTGAAATTAAGATTACGTCCGAAAAGTTTGACCGGTAAGGTGCCGTCTTTAGCTACGGACTTTGTGTAAGAATCGTAGCTCAACCTGGTAATCTCAACGGGAATGTCGGTCATATCATAGGTCATCCAGTGCTTTAGGGCCGCCGCCACCTTATTTATCACAGGCGGTTTCGCTCCACCGGTGTCGAACATCATCACATCGCGGTAAAAGCTGTTGATGGGAGACTCTTTTTCGATACTCTTCAGCTTAAAAATCAAACTCATTATTTTTCCGTCAACCACTTTGTTGCCATTCGGCAGGGTCTTGAGCGAATATCCCAAATCCCTGAAATGATGAGGTAATTGATCAATATATTCGATAAGCCCTTTGCTCCGTGACCCATCCAATGGCGCCACGCAGGTTATGAGAGCGTCAACAAGGCCGTCCAATTCTCCCGACATGACGCCCAGCGCCGAGAGGAATCCTCCCTGGCAATATCCGTTGAGCGTCACCGGCTTTCCATGCCTGGCAACCAACTGTTCCGAGAAGTACCGCGTGTCCATCACATCGTCCTCGCCTCTCATAAGCTGCACGGCGGGATTTTGGTCTATGTCTTTAACAAGACGAATGTAGGTGGGAATTCCACGGTTCGCGAATGCATGGACGTAGCTTCTGTTCTCACCCGGCAGAAGGGCCAATATGTTAGCGCCCAGTACGTATGGTGGTACAATCAGGACCGGCTTGCCATTCTGTCGCACCTCCACCGTCTTATCAGTTGGAAACACCTGGTAGAGTTCAAGCCGGTCGGTTTCAGCTACCTTCTCATAGCCCCCGTTATCAAGATGAAATCCATATTCCGACCCGATTGCCCGAACAGCTTCGGGATAGACTCTGACCACCATATCCATTAGCTTAAACTGTCGCTCCGAGAAACGGAGCAAATCTTCATCGTTATTCTTCAACAGGGTATTCTCGATCGCTACCATCGCATTCCGCATCTCGCGAACGTGATAATTGCTCATCGTCGACATGTCCGCCACGGCGCCCCTTGTAACCAACTCCATCTCGAACATCAGAAGTTCCAGATAATCGATAGCCGACCCTGGTGGATTGCCGTTCGCACCTCCTTTCTCGATATCGGAGAAGTATTGGAAGGCGGTCCACATGGGCGCCATAAAACCCGAAGCATAGTTCATCATGCCCGCCAACTGGAACCATCTGGATCCGGACGTAATAAAGAGTGACTTAAGCAGCTCCATGTAAAGCGTAATAAACTGCTGTGCGGAAAATCCGGCAATTTGCTGAGCCTGTGTATCGGGGGAAAACAAGAGACCCTCTTTGTCCACTTTGTCCTCCGTAATAACTCCATTCAAACATGATTAAACGAGTTTGAATTCGGCAAAAAAGTCTGAATATTGATAAAACTTTTAACAGTAATAATCTAATCTCTGATCGACGTTCGAAAAAGGGCCTCGAAAAAAAAAGTACCCTGGAGCGTCGCGGCCGATATTTGTGGGAGCGGCTTCCAACCGCGACTTGGCCCCTAAAAAATCAGTACGTCAGCACATTGGGATACTCGGCACGCAAAATTAGTTAACGCTTACCTTGAGTGCAATCAGGCAGACATGGTATTTTTAGGGATTGAACACCTTATTTTACGATGGGAAAGAAAACTCATGCCTAATTTTTGGGCGCCATTGCCAAAACCTATTTTTGCATTGGCTCCGCTTTCCGGCATAACCGACAGCCCGTTTCGACGCATATGCAAAGGCTTGGGAGCGGACATCGTCTACAGCGAACTCTCCAGTTCTACAGCCTTCGCATATCAGCCCGAACCCACGCTGCGAATGATGCGTTTCGATGAATCGGAGCGCCCTTATGTAGTTCAGCTTTTCGGACACAATCCCGAACACTTCGCAATCGCTTCCCGATATGTGAGCCGGGAAGTCAAACCTGACGGGATCGATATAAATTTCGGCTGTCCTGTTCCAAAGGTATTCAAGCGTGGGGCTGGAGCAGCCCTGATGACGAATCTGCCGCTGGCCAGAGAAATACTCCTGAGCGTCATCGAGAACACCGATCTGCCCGTGTCGATCAAGACCAGGATCAGAGTAAAAGAAGTAGATCTTCTCAGCTTCCTGGACTATGTCGGCGACCTGGATATCAAGGCCGTAATGATTCATGGCAGATCTTACGCGCAGGGCTTTTCCGGACCCAACGATATTGAAACCACCCGAAATGCGCGCGCCCACTTCAAGGGAATAATACTTGCCAACGGCGGCGCAAAGAATGCTGCCCAGGCAGTGGAGCTTCTGGAAAAAACCGGCGCCGACGGAGTGGGCATCGCGAGAGGAGCCATCGGGAATCCATGGATTTTCAGACAGTTGAAGACAGGCTGCAACGCCGGCCTCAATGGAAGGCCAACCCGTGAAGAGGTCTTGGTGACGGCGTATGAACACGCAAGACTGTCGGCCGATTTGAAAGGCGAACGTGGAATCATCGAGATGCGAAAGCACCTGTGCTGGTACCTTCACCAAATACCGGGGACAAAAGAACTCAAGCATAAAGCGTCGAGAATCGGCAGCCTGGAGGACGTGGCCGACCTGCTCGCAGGCGCCGTCCGTTAAATGACTGTCTCCATTTTAGACTTCCATCCTCCGTGCAGGTCACGGTGCAGCGAGCGGTAGCGTTATCGGTATCACTGATTTGGTTCTGAAACTCCGAAGGCCGCGTCCGCCTGCAAGCCGTTGTTAGGCGGCCGGGCTGGGCCGCGGCGCTTAGCTTACGGGTGCTTTAGGAATCTCAAATAGAAGGCTCCAAACACCAAGACCAAACCTATGTTCACCATCAGCCGTTCCCAGAATCGATTCCTGAAGAATAGTAAATCTACACTAACGACAACGGCTGTCAACACCACGATGTAAAGCACGACAGACATGTTTCTTGTCATTTCAATCCCTGATGTTTTGGTTGTTCCACAGAGGACCCGTCTATAACGACACGGATAAGATCGTGGATCGCTTCACTCTCACAATCTATCTTTATTCGTTAACGCCTGAACACAAAAACAACTTGAGCAAAAGACAGCCGTTTTTCTGACTTGGAACCGCATTTTGGATGCCGAAATCCTTGTTCTAAGCATCGCGGTCCCTGAAATTCGGAAAAAAGGCGGGGATTATCTGAGGCCAACCAACATTGCCGAATTCGGCCCTTTTCGGGCTCGAAAAGTCAACCAATACTGTAAAACCCTGCCTTCAACCGGACGGTATAGAACTCCTCTTGGAAAATACTCTAAAGACCCCGATTTACATTAGAAAAAGAGCTTCTACTATGCTCGTGCGGAACTATGCCCGAAGCATGGGGAGGTTCCGGAGCTGTCAATTCGCTTGTTTTTGAGCGTACCGAGTGAAAGAGGAGATCGATGAAAGCTCGCTATTTCTCCTTTCTGTCACATCCCGCCAGGTCACTGACCTGGTCGGGGATTTTGATAGCACTTGGCATCAGTTTGCTGAGCCTTATCGGTGCTGTGCTGGACGTCAGGCTGTTCACAAGCATCAGGCCTGAATGGATCACAATGAGCGTCATTACTGCGACGTGCCTGGTTTTTTCCGCCCTGGAGCTGGCGTTTCTGTATAAGGACCCCTCCAGCGTGCGCAAATTCGTTGTCCTGCAAATACCAGGGATATTGGATATCCTGGTAGGTTCACTGACCATCGTGCTTTACACCATCGCAATGACTACAGGCTGGGAACCTGCCCTGCGCGGCACCGGGCTCCTGGACTTTTTTTGGGATCCGGAGACCAGACTGGCCTTAATGACGGCAATCGTCTTTGTGCTCATCGGATGCGCCCTGGTGCTGCTCGCAAGACAGAGTCGCAAGGCTTCAAATATAGCTCATACTCTGGTGTTGCCGGGGCTGGTCATGAGTTACCTGGTCCCGGTCAGTTACCTTTTCGGTATCCAGGAAGTATACGCATGGTTGGGTATTCCCGTGGCTATCAATACGGGCGTTGCGTTTTGTTGTCTGATTGTGGCCATTTTTTGCGCTGATCCGGATACCTGGGTGATGAGTGTATTCACAGCCGATCATGCCGGCAGCATTATGGCCCGCCGGCTTTTGCCCATCCTGCTGCTGATTCCGCTCCTAATCGGTTGGCTGAAACTCTATGGAGTGCGATCCGGAGCCTTCGTCTCAGATGCCGAAGCGTCCGTTGTGGCGGTTGCGTATACCTTCTGTCTGCTGTGCATCGTCTGGCTGACCGCTGCTTCGCTAAACCGTGTGGACGCCGAACGTCGCCGAGGCGAGGAGGCTGTGCGGGAGAGCGGGGCGCGCCTGAAGGTTGCCGAAGCTGTCAAGGAGGAACGGCAACGTCTCCTGGGCGTGCTGGAGACGCTGCCGACGATGATCTGCCTGCTGAAGCCTGATTATAAAGTTGCATTTGCAAACCGGAGTTTCCGCGACAAATTCGGGGAGGCCCAGGGCCGCCCCTGTTACGAATATCGTTTTGGAGGATCCGAGCCATGCGGATTTTGCCAAACCACCAGGGTGTTGAAAACAGGCCTGTCTCACCACTGGGAGTTCACCGGCCCCGACGGCAGTGTAATCGATGCATACGACTTTCCATTCACCGATGTGGACGGGTCTCCGATGATTCTCGAAATGGACATTGACATTACCGAGCGCAGACGAGCGGAGAGGGCGCTCATCGAAATAAAAGAAAACCTCGAACAGCGGGTGGCCGAGCGGACCGCCGAACTGGCGGCAAGCGAAGAATTATTGAAGCAGTCCCAGGAGATTGCGCATCTGGGCAGCTGGGAACTCGACCTGGTGAATAACCGTTTATCATGGACAGACGAGGTGTACCGGATTTTCGGCCTCAAGCCGCAGGAATTCGATGCGACATATGAAACTTTCCTCGAAGCGGTGCACCCGGATGATCGAGCAGAGGTCGATTCAGCTTATTCCGGCTCGGTACGTCAGGGAAAAGACACCTATGAGATCGAACACCGGGTTATACGGAAGTCTGACGGTGAGGTTCGTATCGCCCATGAAAAATGCAACCACCTCAGAGATGAATCCGGTCAGATCATCCGGTCGGTCGGTATGGTACACGACATCACCGAGCGCAAACGGGCAGAGGAAGCTCACAAAGAGAGCGAAGAAAAGTACCGTGCGCTGTTCGACCACATGAATGAAATCGTAGCTGTTGACGAGCTTTTATTCGACGAACATGGCAATGCATGCGATTGGCGCGTTCTGGATGCAAATCCCCCGTACCTGCGAGCCCTGGGGAAGCCGAGAACCGATATTGTCGGACGGCGCTCCGGAGAGATCTACGGAGAACACGATCCTGAGCCTTTTCTTCGCCACTTTACTCATGTCGTGCGGACCGGGGAACCGGTCCAGTTCGAACAATACTTCGAACCAACGCGGATGCATCTGCTCGTCTCCGCTGTTCATCTTGGAGGAGCGCGCTTAGCTACAGTCACCACCGACATAACGAAACGAAAGAGCATGGAGGAAGCTCTTCGCAAATCACGGGACGAATTGGAACTCCGTGTTGAGGAACGCACCGACGAGCTTAAAACATACATGGCGAAGCTGGAGGAAAGCAACCAGGCACTTGAGGACTTTGCCTCGATTGCCTCACACGACATGCAGGAGCCGCTTCGGAAGGTCGTCGCCTTTGGCAACATCCTCAAGCGGACATATAAGGATTCGCTTGGAGAAACGGGCATCGACTATTTAAACCGGATGCTCGGCGCTACCAATCGCATGCAGTCCCTGCTCAAAGGACTGCTCGAATACTCGCGAATCACAGCGAAAGCCGATCCCTTTGTGGAGGTTGATCTTACAAAAGTTGTCAACGAGGTTCTCTCCGACCTGGAGATAAGGATCGAGATAACCGGAGGGAAAGTGCTGGTTGGAGAACTGCCTGTGGTCAAAGGTGACCCGACCCAGATGAGGCAGCTTTTCCAGAATCTTATCGGCAACGCTCTCAAGTTTCACAAAAATGGCGAAAAACCTGTCATCGAAATTCGAAGCGCCATAACCGACAATGGTGACATTCGTATCATCGTGGAGGATAACGGGATTGGGTTCGAGGAAAAGCATCTCGACAGGATCTTCGCCCCATTCCAGAGGCTCCACGGCAGAGAAAGCCACTACGAGGGAACTGGAATGGGCTTGGCCATCTGCAAGAAGATTGTGGAGCGGCACGGAGGAACCATCAGGGCAGAAAGCGAACCGGGAAAAGGTTCGATATTTCTAGTTTGCCTGCCCGCAAAACAGGCCGGGTTTGAGGCAATCATGCCGGACAATCTGCTTGAGAGGGTATCGATGGCCGATGATGATAATCCTACCATGAGTAGTTCTTCATCACAACGGCTCGCATAACCTTGCACCGTAAGTAACTGACCCTGGAATCTCGATCAACCGGTCCAATAGAAAGTTGCTATGGCTTGCCTTATGTTGCGGGTGGCCGGAACATATCGAAATTGTTCCGTTATCCGGAAGGAGTTCGGGATATCCGCAATGAACGAATAGATCGAATCGTTACCGTTATGCTCGGATGGAGTGAGCGAGAAGCACGCAACATAAATCTCACCGACTGGACATAGCCCTCCCTCTCCGATTGGCCGGCAATCAGGGCCTAACAGCCTGGTAAGGTGGGCAAAGCTTCCACCGCGCCCACCGTTTCTCATTCCCCAAATTGTTGAGTCTTTACCGGCGAGGGTAGTGACAGGAAAGAGGGGTCTCCGTTTGACGGTATTATCCGATCAAGCGGAGACTTGGGCCCCACACGGACTTGCCTTGACCCGCCCTCCCTGGAACCCTGGATATGTCACGCGCGCCCCCTACCTTCCCCAGAGAGCTGGGGACAGACAGTGTAATAAGTCAAAGACAAACCCCTTCCTATGCCCCTTTCTGAAATCCAGGAATCTGTTTGTCCGAAAGCAATTATCTGGTTGACAATTTACCCTCAGCTAGATTTTTTCTGCGATTTAAATCAATAGTTCAGCAAAGCTTGCCACCTTGTTGACTTCACAGAAGATTAATGTATGAAAGCGGGAATGGTGAGTATTTTAGAGCCTCATTTTTTCAAGTATGAGGAGAGGAATTGTGAGCTTTATCACCTGCCCGCAGGGCGTTCGATAATGGAGATCTTTTGGAAGAATCGAACGGGCAGACAGGTATCCACAGTGTGGAGTGGCTGCACGCAAAACATCCACGCTCTACCCTGAAGGTTTCGAGTGAGAAAATAGATTTATGAATGGGGCTACTTCAGTTGGCTCACATGCCTGTGTGGGGGTTCTCCAAACAGTCGCTTGTACTCCCTATTGAACTGCGTCGAGCTTTCATACCCGACCGCCAGTGCTGCAATGGTGGCATCTTCATTCTCCGCCAGCATCAATCGCTGGGCTTCATATAAGCGCAACCGCTTTTGAAACTGCAAAGGGCTGAGGGTCGTTACCTCCCTGAAATGCCGGTGGAAGGTGGAAGTCGCCATATTCACCGTCCTGGCTAATTCATCAACCTGCAAAGACTCTTTGTAATTATCCCTCAACCATGTGATGGACTTGGCAATCTGGTTGCTTTGAGTGCCAAGCGTGTTGACCATTCGCAAGCGTTCGCCCTGAGGCCCGACGAGTAGACGGTAATGAATCTCACGGATAATCAATGGTGCGAGAACCGGTATCTGTTCCGGCTTTTCGAGAAGCTCAGCCAAGCGCAGAAATGCATCCAGCACGTCAGGATCAACTTCTGCGATTGAGATTCCCTTGTAGGAACCATTTCCAGGCCTGGAGGAAGGTGGAATCTCCGCTGCCAGTTGGGTGATCAGGTATTTATCCAGACTTAGCGAAAGCCCCAAAAACGGCTGCTTGGGGGATGCGGCAGTGATGTAGCTTACGCTCGGCATGTCCACCCCGGCTACCAGGCATTGATTCTCCCCATAACGGTACTCCTCAGAGCCTATTATAGAGCGCTTGAATCCCTGAACAATCACCCCAACGAGTGGCTGGTGAAAGCAATTTTCGGGCTGATTAACCTCATCACGCCGGACGATCGTCAACCCTTCAACAGCGGTTGGGTGGCGTCCGGGACCAGGCATCCATCGCAACAATTTCTCTTTTAGCAGATTTTTGGTTCTCTCCAGGCCTGCATGATCGCTTTCTGTCATGTCACTGTAATCCCATGTTTTTATTAATGTCCAAGCGGCACATGATTCTCCACGCAGGCCCTTTGATAACACAACTTATTCAACTTGGACAGCGCGTTGATAGAAATAGGCAAGAATTGGGTAGAATCGTATCTACTGTTCGGAGTCGGGCCGCGCTATATTTTGAGCTATGGAAAATCCGAAATCAAGGAGCACGAGAAATGACTCAGAAAAATGAGAAGTTAAGATAGTTCCTATCTTTAACTAAAAGACAGGAGTTCAAAAAATGCAGAAGCGAAAACTTGGAAACAGCAATCTGGAAGTCTCAGCTCTCGGACTTGGTTGCATGGGAATGAGCATTGCCTACGGTCCGCCTGCAGACAAGCAGGAGATGATTGCTCTTATTGGCAAAGCCGTGGAAAGGGGCGTTACATTCTTTGACACCGCAGAGCTGTATGGCCCGTATACAAATGAAGAACTTTTAGGCCAAGCTTTGGCTCCGTTCCGTGGGCAGGTGGTGATAGCGACCAAGTTCGGGATCAAGCTCGATTCCAGCGGGCAGCAGGTCCAGGACAGCCGTCCCGAGCGCATCAAGCAGAGCCTCGATGGCTCGCTCAAGCGGCTCAGAGTCGAGGCTATCGACCTCTATTATCAACACCGCGTTGACCCGGATGTGCCGATCGAAGACGTGGCTGGGGCGGTGAAGGACCTGATCCAGCAAGGGAAGGTCAAGCACTTCGGCCTTTCCGAACCGGGAGTGAAAACGATCCGTCGTGCGCACGCAGTCCAGCCGGTCACTGCGATCCAGAGCGAATACTCGCTGTGGTGGAGACGCCCTGAAGAAGAATTGCTGCCGACACTTGAGGAACTAGGAATCGGCCTGGTTCCCTTCAGTCCACTTGGTAAAGGATTCCTAACGGGAAAAATCGACGAGAAGACGACGTTCGATAAGAACGACTTCCGCAACATCGTCCCTCGTTTTACTCCGGAGGCCCGCAAAGCGAATCAGGCATTGGTCGATCTGCTCGGCGCCATCGCGGAAAGGAAGAATGCGACTGCGGCCCAGATCGCGCTCGTCTGGCTGCTGGCCCAGAAACCGTGGATTGTGCCGATCCCGGGCACCACGAAGCTGCATCGCCTGGACGAAAACATCGGTGCTGTTGACGTCCACCTGGCACCCGAGGATCTGCGCGAGATCGATAGCACCGCCTCAAAGATCACGATCCATGGCGCCCGGTATCCCGAAGCCCTGGAAAAAAGGACCGGTCTCTAAACCGGCAAAGCGAAGAGGACTAAGTACATGGCAAAAAAACTATTGGTATTTTCTGCAAGCCCAAGAAAAGGCGGCAATTCTGATCTTTTATGTGACCAGTTCATGCTTGGGGCTAAAGAAGCAGGCAATCAAGTGGAGAAAATATTCTTACGGGACAAAAGGATCAATCATTGTCTTGCATGCGACGCCTGCCAAGGTAATGGCGGTCTGTGTACTCAGAAAGACGATATGGCAGAGAGCCTTGATAAAATGATCCACGCTGACGTGATAGTCATGGCGACACCTGTCTATTTTTACAATATGAATGGACAGATGAAGACTTTGATCGACAGAACGTATGCAAGATATACCGAGATAAGTAATAAGGAGATGTATTTTATAATGACTGCCGCGGTCGGCAGAAAAGACTTGCTGGAAAGAACCCTCGAGGGATTCAGGGGGTTCATTTCCTGCCTGAGCGGAGCCAGGGAAAAAGGGGTCATCTATGGAACCGGCGCATGGAATATAGGGGACATCAAAGGAAGCCCAGCGATGACCCAGGCGTATGAAATGGGAAAAAACGCATAGGGTGAAGGGGATGGCGTGAAGTCGTTTCATCATACATAGCAATCAGAGCGAGAGATAACGGAGTAGATCATGAGCACGAACGATCTCAGCAATAGTGTGATTTTCCCGATTGGAGAGAGGTTTAAAAGCGATCATTTTAAAGGAACGGTATGGCTCAATATGCTGACACCTTTCGGCTCGGCCTGTCCCATCGGGAACGTGACCTTTGAGCCCGGATGCCGCAACAGTTGGCACAAACACGCGGGTGGCCAGGTTCTCCTCGTGACGGGCGGCAGAGGCTATTATCAGGAATGGGGAAAGCCCGCACAGGAGCTTCACGCCGGAGATGTCGTCAATATTCCCGCCGATGGCAAGCACTGGCACGGCGCAGCCAAAGATAGCTGGTTTGTACACCTTGCCGTTGAGGTCAATCCCGAAAAAGGTCCGGCAACATGGCTGGAGCCGGTATCAGACGAAGAGTACAATAAATTGAAATAAAGAGGCGTTCCTATGGCTATCAGTGAAACAGCACGGAAGAATCACGAGGAACTTTTCCCAAATCACAAATCAACACTGAAGGTCACCGATCCCGAGCTTATCGAGGTGTTCGACAATTTCGCCTTTGACGAAGCGCTTTCATACGGAAACCTTGATACAAAAACAAGGCTCATGGTGATCTTGGCATCACTTATTGCCCAGCAGACTTTGAGCGAGTACAAGGTCATACTGGGCGGCGCGCTGAACGTTGGCATTACACCAGTTGAAGTGAAAGAGATTGTTTATCAATCTGTGCCTTACGTTGGCATAGCAAAAGTATTTGATTTTATCCATGTCACAAACGAAATATTGAAAAGCAGAGGAATAAAGCTGCCACTGGAAGGACAATCCACAACTTCATCCGAAACACGGTTTGAAAAAGGATTGGAATTACAAAAATCACTTTTTGGTGACATGATTGATAATATGTATCGGGAATCACCTAAAAATCAGCTTCATATCCAAGAATATTTGTCAGCAAACTGTTTTGGTGATTATTTAACAAGAAGAGGATTGGACATCAAAATACGAGAGCTTTTGACATTTTCCATGCTTTTATCCTTGGGTGGATGTGAGCCACAGCTAAAAGGTCATATACAAGGCAATTTAAACATTGGCAACGATAAAGAAGCATTACTGTGTATCGTTACGCAATTATTGCCATATGTTGGGTATCCAAGAGCATTGAATGCAATACGATGTATAAATGAGGTCGTGTGACCGCTGAGACGATACCTGGGAGCATCTGGAAAAAAGGACTGGCCGCTGAGCGGCAATGCGTCGCTACGAACCGTAATTTGCATCATTATCGACCAAAAGGAGACCATCATGAAAGCAATAGCCATCAACGGAAGCCCCAGGCCAGGCGGACATTGCGAGAGGAATACGGAGAAGGATTCATTTCAGGTGTCCGAAGACGGACTTGAGTTGACACATTGCATAAGAAAGGGTGGTCAGGTACCCTCTTGGAGATTGTCGCCAAACAACCCAAGAGAAAGGAACCTTTATGACCACCCAGGAAAAGCTCGTAAAACGTAAGTTAAGTCTACTGGAACTCGCCGAATTCCTCAACAATGTTTCACAGGCATGGAAGATTAACGGTGTTTCCCGCCAACACTTCTATGACATCAAGAAAGCTTACGATGAAGATGGGTTGGAAGGTTTGGCTGAGAAGACCAAGAAAAAGCCATGCATGAAGAACAGGGTTTCCCCGGAGGTTGAGGAGGCTGTGCTCACGATGGCCAATGAGTTTCCAGCTTACGGCCAAATGAGAGCTTCAAACGAGCTGAGGAAAGCCGGCACTCTAGTATCCGGTGGCGGTGTAAGAAGCATATGGTTGCGCCACAGGCTAGAGACTTTCAAAAAAAGGCTAAAGGCTCTTGAGGAGCGCGCGGCAGCCGAGGGGATCGTCTACACCGAGGCCCAGCTCTGGGCCCTGGAAGCATCCAAGAGGTCTCGTGAGTCCCATCCCGACCAGATCGATACGCAACATCCGGGATATCTCGTGAGCCAGGATACTTTCTATGTCGGCTACCTCAAAGGCGTGGGCAGGATTTACCAGCAAACAGCCATCGACACCTTTTCTTCGCTGGGTTTTGCAAAGCTTTATACTGCCAAAATCCCGGTGACTGCCGCTGATCTTCTGAACGACCAAGTCCTTCCCTTCTTCGAAAAAGAAGGCGTGCCGGTGCTTAGGGTTCTCACCGATAGGGGAACAGAATACTGTGGCGCCCCGGATCGGCACCCTTACCAGCTGTTTTTGCAGCTAAACGACATCGAGCACACCAAAACCAAGGTGAAAAGCCCTCAGACCAATGGTATATGTGAACGGCTACACCAGACGATGCTAAATGAGTTCTATCGGATTGCTTTCCGCAAGAGAATTTACTCAGACATCGAGACGCTCCAAGAGGACCTCGATCTTTTCATGGACAGATACAACAACCAGAGGACCCATCAGGGAAAACGTTGCCTTGGCCGGACGCCGATAGCAACATTTATCGAAGGCAAGAAATTGTACGATGAAAAGAACTTGAACGAGAGTTTTGGAATGTAGCTGTCGTTGACAATCCCAAGGGGGAACCTGGCCCAGTGTCAAATCAAGTTTCGTTCAGGACATTTCAGGCTACCGATCCGACACAAAACTCGGGACCGTTTTGAAAAAGCATTTGTCTTACATTTTGGTCACCCAGTTAACCCTTCCCGACCACGAATGCTCATCATTGTGGCAATCATGGTAGCTACCATCTCTTTCTCTCCATCTTTGAATGCAAATACATCTCCTGAACACACCGTGAGGGTGCGTCCCGGTTTGGTCACCTTTCCACGTGCAATCAATGATTCCCCTATGGCAGGTGAGAGCAGGTTTATTTTGTACTCTACGGTGAGCACTGCCGCATCAGGAGCCATTAGACTGAGTGCGGCATAACCACAGGCGGTGTCGGCGAGGGTAGCAACGACCCCGGCATGGATAAAGCCATGCTGTTGAGTCAAATCGTCTCGAAATTCAAGCGAGATTTCCACTTCCCCCAGTAGCACCTTCGTGAGACGCGCTCCAATCGTTTTCATCAGATTCTGTTTCGAGAAGCTCTCCCGCACTCGCAATTCGTAGTTCTCATCTTGAGATGCAAAATCCTTCATCGATGGGCTTCCTCGCCTTTGAATGCTTCTGCCAATTCTTTCACTGTTTTTGGAGGAACGGGAAAACCAGGCTTGTTTTCCATTGCAATTGCATCCTCAGGACACCCCGTGGCACACACTCCGCATCCGAAGCATCGATCGGTATTGACCACAGGCACACTTGTTTCACCCATCGTCAGAGCTTCCGGTGGACACCGTTCGATGCACGTCTCGCAAGCAACGCAACGCTCAGCATCGAATGAGGGCTCGAACCCCGAATTAAAAACAAGGCCGGGCCTAGGTTGCTTCAAAACCTGGCCGACCACTTCACAGTGCCAACGATCACAGTTGCACATGAAGTCAATTTCATCGGTCGTGTTGCGGCTCATGTGGATCAGACCGGCTTCCTCACAGCGGCTCATGATTTCTCTCGCTTCTTCCTTGCTCACCCGCCTTCCCCCTAACCGCTCGGTGATGTTTTCGGCAATTGCACCGAACCACATGCAAACTCCCACGGGCATTCCATGGAGCTCCTCGCCGCGGATTCTTGCAGATTGGCGGCAGTAGCAGGCTCCCACGCCAATTGAGTCGTATTTGTCGATGTAAGTCATGACCTGATCGTATGTGTGGATGGTATTGCCGGCCTTGATCGTCCGGGCAACGGGAATGACCCGCGTTACGGGATAGGCAATCTTTCCAACGCCTCTGGCCTCCGAATAGGCTTTCTTATAAGTGTGGATCAAGCGGGCGATTGTCTTTTCCCGTTCGGTTTCCCTGCCGCCGATGAACATGAACTCGAAGATACCCGGCATGAAAGGCAATCCACGGTAGAGCACGCCGCCGGAGGTCTTGGAAGCCCCGCACAATCCCTTGGCAGCCATTCGTTCGAGGATCATTGAGACCTCATCAGGACTTCGGCCGGTCTTGGCGACGATCTCTTCAAGGGGAGCCAGCTTTCGCGGCAGGGCATTGTTGATTTCGGCCTCTTCGGGATCGAAGAGCTTTTCCACCAACGCGAAAAACTCAGGTATGTCCAAACCCTCGTAGGGGCCTCCCCGGCTCTTCATCACTTCAAGCAACTCTCGGTATAGCGTCTGAGTCATTTTAAGCTCTCCTTTCATTGTTAATGGGCACGAAACTTCCTCTGAGCTTTTCAGTTATCTTTTGTCCGGCAATACCAATCGCACGCCGAGGCCAATCAGCACACTGTCTGTCGACCATCTCATCAGATCCGAGACTTTCGGGGCTTCTACCATCGAAGTCCGCGCGCTCTATAAATCCGTCAGGTTTCTTAGACCGCCTCCCCATGTTGGTCCAGTAGAGGTGGCCTCGCGATTGATCGGCAGTCAGCCCATCAGGCACGCCACCGAGGTAGCAGATAATTGTACGAACCATCAAGGTTCATGGATAATAATCTTGGAATAAATATTTGAAGTGCAAATAAACGCTCGTTTTTAGCTGCTAATACAGACTTTTTTGCAAAAGTTAATGGCATAATTACCTCATCAATTTCCGCGTTTGCTGTACTTTTTACGTGCCCGCAAGTTGTAATTAAATCGGCACCACCTTGATTTTGCTGGAAAATTGTGTGCGCTCCACCAACCGGCGGCGGTGACACTACTGCCGATGTGTAAAAACGTCAAGAGCCGCTCAATGATCGCCAGTCAAGGAATAATGGCAAACAGAAAAGGCAGCCTGTGGGCTAGGTTCAAAAAGTCATGCTGTACGTAACAAGCCCTGGAAATTCGTGTGTGATCGGGTACTTGAAAAGTTTCTATATCTTGCCAACTACTTGCATAGAGTGACTGGAAATTGAACGAATCAATTCTGTTTGCTTTTATCCACCCCAGCAGAGGTGGTTTTTCATACCCGCGCAGTCTGGTTCTGGTTCGCGGGAATCGATTGCGGAAGATCAAGAGATTCGGATCATGTCAGAAAAAATCCCGGAATCGCATTCTCGTGCGCCGTTCGGCCCAGCGATATTTTATGTCTTCTCAACCTGCATTTCCGGCAAATTGCTGGATAAACATCGCGGCGTCCACAATCTTTATCTTCTTATACTGATCAAGTTTGAGTAAATGCTTGCGATCTCCGGAAATTATGAAGTCCGCCTCTCCTTCTCGGCGCATTCCAGAATCCGGTTGTCCGGTTCGTAATCTATCACCCCGGAGGCGACCAGTCGGGTTAGTCACCTCGGAAAACTGGATCAACCAATCGACACCGTTTTCAGCCTCGTCCGGTTGCCACAAAAACTTGGAGACAAGAACATTCTTTAGCTCCGTAAGGATCGGTTCGGAAATCACGTTCTGTATTTTCCCTTTGACAGCCAGGTCCAAAGCCTGGGCGGGTCTGCCGCCAAAATGCAGAGCTGAAACGAGGGTGTTGGTGTCCAAGACCGTCTTGGTCATAAGTAATTATTTATGCACCCGTTGCGCTATGGGTCGGGCGGTCTGACCAAATCAAGTATTTGTGATTATTAGCGAGATTAACGTCCTATTGCTGTTAAGTGTCCGAAACTATTGGATCAGTATCTCAATTTCGCCTGTGTCTTCGACCTTTTTGCCGTCATCTCAAGCAGCAACACCCGAGTTTTTGAGGCCGGCCCGTCTCCGGTCCTCACTCCTGTCCCCCGGTCCTCATATTACTTCTCAAATTGACATAATCACTTCGTATTATTCTTGCTTTAACATCTCATATTGAAGTATAATGTTTGAGATAGTCGTGGGCACACCGAAACTCCGTCTATCCCACCCCTGCTCGAGCCGCCGCCGGCGACGCTTGCGAGATGGCCGGGGTGACCGGCCGCGCGGCACTGATTGCAAAACTGGCTGAACAAGGACGCTCCCTTGCCTAATCAAACTATAAATCGGCTCTCTCTATCCGTGTTCATCGGTGTCCATCCGTGTCAGGGTTTTGCTCTCTCTTTCCCGCTCCCCGCTTTTGCTTTTCCACTCAGTCCTCCGTGGCGCGTACTGTTTGGCGCAACCGCATCGTCAAGTTGCCCAGCGCCGGGCCGGAGGCAGCGCGTACTGTTTGGCCCAACCGCATCGTCAAGTTGCCCAGCGCCGGGCCGGAGGCAATCAGTCTTATTTCCTTGCTGTTTCCAAGATGTTTCCATGCAACACAAAAAACCTTGCAATCACAGCTCCTTATCCATGGAAACACTCGGCCTCGAAACCCCTGGTGTTTCCATCTGTTTCCATGGCCGATGAAAAACGAATATCGAACCAGGCTCACTTTACTCTTCCCTCATGGAAACACCCAGTCAAGTGTTCCCACGAAGTTCCGAAGGAGTTTCCATGGCCCTGAAAAAAATCAAGGATGACGAACTCTTGCGATTGATCCGGGAAGGAAACAGCCCGGCGGAGGCGGCGCGATATCTCGGAGTGGGTCGGGCAGTGGTCTGCAAACGCTTGAAGTCGCTGACGGTCTCGATCGCCAGGGATGTCGCCCGCTCAGCTCTTTTCTTACGCGGAAGCCGAACTCGATAAAAGAACGCAGGGAGGGCGGAAAACGGTCTTCCTGGCGAAGTGCCCCCAGGTCCAGGCCGCCCTCCGGAAGGTCCCCGAACGATGGACCAGCCCTGAAGCGATACTGAAGCTGCCGGAAGTAACGGCGCTCTACTACGCGCTGGGAGCAATGTTTTGTTTTCCATTCACGGTTCCCTCGCGGGAGCCGGTCATCCTCCAGGCCGATTATGACATATTCCGGGAGACGCCGGCGCGCAACGCACCGAACATTGACCATTAGCCGCTTGGAAGGCCGGTCCACTCATCAGTTCGCTCGAATCGCTTCCATCTCGATTTCCGCCACCACCGGCGTATGGTCGCTGGGATTTGCCTGGCCGCGCAAATCGGCATCCACCCGGCAGTCAATCGAGGCTTTGGCGACGGCCTCGGTAGCCCTGATATGGTCCAGCCTCCAACCCAGGTTTCTGTCAAAACTCTGGGGCAGGCGGTAATCCCAGAAAGTGAACTGTCGGGTGTCCGGATGGTGTTTCCGGAAAAGATCGACAAAGCCCCACGAAGTCACGTCGGCGAGCGCTTGCTTTTCATCGGGGTGAAACCCGATTTTGCCCTCCATCCTCTTAGGCGAAAAAACGTCTATCTCCTCTGGCGCCACGTTGATGTCCCCAAGCCAGATAATAGGGTCTGAGGGCGTATATTCCCGGTCGAAAAGCCTTCTCAGCCTGGAGAAAAATTCCAGTTTGTTCTGGAAAGCCGGGTGATCGGGGCTCGTGCCCATGGGAACATAAGTATTGAAGACCCATACTCCATCAATTTTGGCGGCAATCAACCTGGCCTCCGCGTCCGAAGCGCCGTCGCCGAACCCTCGTCTGACCTCTTCCGGTTTGCGCACGCTGAGAATTGCCACTCCATGAAATGATTTCTGACCGCACACGCTCGCCTCATAGCCGGCTTCGCGCAGAGGATCCAAGGGAAACTCAGCGTCCTGGCACTTTATCTCTTGAAGACATAAAATATCGGGCCTGTTGCGCGCCAACCAGGACAGGACGACTTGCGTGCGTGACCGAATGCCGTTCACATTGAAGGTGGCAATTTTCCATTTCATTTGATGGCCCCCCCACTCTAAGAAAACAAAATGAATATCCGATTTTAAGTCTGCCGCAGTAGTATTGGATATCGAATAATTTTTGCCTAAATAATATCTTGCTGGACCAATTAGAACATGTTAAAAATTTCTGTTAAATAAAATTCGCACTCCCCTTTACCTTTTGGTGTCCGGCCGTGGCGGCCTGATGCAAAGGGGCGGAGGCAAAACCAGAAGGAGCTGACTTATGGCAGTTGTCGGAATGAAACAGTTACTGGAAGCAGGGGTCCATTTCGGTCACCAGACACGCCGATGGAACCCCAAGATGAAACCCTTTATCTTTGGCGCTCGCAACGGGATCTATATCATAGATCTGCAGCGCACCGTCAGGCTTTTCAATACCGCATACCAGTTCGTAGTCGATTCAGTGGCCTCAGGCGAATCCGTTCTATTCGTCGGCACCAAACAGCAAGCCCGCGACACAATAAAGGAAGAAGCCGATCGCTGCGGTATGTACTTTATCAATCAGCGATGGCTGGGCGGAATGCTCACCAATTTCAAGACCATCAAGCAAAGAATCGACCGTCTAAAAGAACTCGATTCAATTGTCGAGGACGGGAGCATAAACCGGTTTCCTAAAAAGGAGATCCTCGGGCTTCAGCGCGAGCGCGAAAAGCTCGAAAGGAACCTTGGCGGTATTAAGAAGATGAACCGGCTTCCGGGTGCAATTTTCGTGGTGGACACCCAACGTGAGAACATTGCCGTCATGGAGGCAAACCGCCTCGGTATTCCGGTTGTAGCAATCGTTGATACAAATTGCGACCCCGACGTGATCGATTATCCCGTTCCCGGAAATGACGATGCAATCCGGGCGATCCGGCTCGTTACCTCAAAAATAGCCGACGCCTGCATAGAAGGTCATGACAAATTATCAGAGGTTCAGCAGGCCGATGTGGACAAGGGCGTCGAACTGGAGGAAGTCCCGGCCGGACAGATTCTGGGACAGGAGGAAAAAGGTCCTGTCGTGGAGATCATAAACCCTGTGCAGACAGACCAGGGGGAAGAGTAATCTTGGAATAGATTTGGGTTGTTCTACAGGAGGAAGAAATTGGAAATCACATCGGGGATGGTAAAAGAACTTAGAGACAGAACCAACGTGGGCATGATGGATTGCAAGAAAGCGCTCCAGGATGCCAGCGGCGATATGGAGAAAGCAGTCGATTTGCTGCGTCAAAAGGGACTTGCCAAGGCAATGAAGCGGGCCGGCCGTGAGGCAACCGACGGTCTGGTCCACTCCTATATACACAGCGGCGGAAAAATCGGTGTCCTGGTTGAAGTAAATTGCGAAACCGATTTCGCCGCCAAGAGCGAACACTTCGGTGAGTTCGTGCGCAACGTTGCCCTGCAGATAGCGGCTTCAAATCCGCTTGGGATCACCCCTGAAGACATACCACAGGATATAGTTGAGCGCGAACGCGCTATATACCTTGCTCAGGCGCAGGAATCCGGAAAGCCGCAAAACATTTATGAAAAAATGGTTGACGGGAAAATGCGGAAATTCTACGAAGAGAACTCACTTTTGCAACAAAAATACATTCGCGACCCGGACAAAACCATCCAGGATTGTTTGAATGAGCTGATAGCAAAGGTGGGCGAAAAAATCGAGGTTCGCCGGTTTTGCAGATATCAGCTTGGCGAATAGACAGGAAACCGATGACGGAAGACAGATGACAGATAACCGATGACGGAGCGCGCGGAGCGATTCATTTTCCGTCCTCTGTCCTCCGTCCTCCGTAAGTGAGTTAGCCTTGTGATTGTCGAAGACGAGAAACCGGTTTACCGCAGAATACTTCTCAAGCTGAGCGGCGAAGCGCTGATGGGGTCTCAAGCGTATGGGATAGATACCGCCGTTTTGCGCGATATTGCCGAGCAGATTTGCGAAGTGCACAGGCTGGGCATAGAGATTGCCATTGTCATCGGAGGCGGAAACATCTTTCGCGGAGTTTCGGCCGCGTCGGGTGGAATGGATCGTTCCACGGCCGACTATATGGGCATGCTTGCAACCGTGATGAACGCCCTTGCCATGCAGGACGCCTTGGAAAAATTCGGCGCCCCCACCAGGGTCCAGTCTGCAATCGATATGAAAGAAGTTGCCGAACCCTTCATCAGGCGCAGAGCTATACGGCATTTGGAAAAAGGGCGGATTGTAATCTTTGCCGCCGGTACCGGACTGCCGTTTTTTACGACGGATACGACCGCCGCGCTCAGGGCGAGCGAAATCGGGGCCGAAGTCCTGATGAAGGCAACCAAGGTGGACGGCGTCTATGAATCCGACCCGGTTAAGAACCCGCTTGCTTTGCGTTACGATCGTATCAGTTTTTCCGAAGTTCTCAGCCAAAACCTCAAGGTCATGGACGCCACGGCCATTTCATTGGCCAGAGAAGAAAAAATGCGCATTATCGTTTTCAATCTCAATGTGAGGGGCAACATCAAGAGCGCCGTTCTCGGCAAGTCGATCGGTACAGTGGTGGAGGAAACCTGTTATGCTCGATGAGATTTATCTTGACCTCGAAGACCGGATGGATAAGGCAGTAGAGACCCTGGAATCCGAGTACAAAAAGCTTAGAACGGGAAGAGCTACCATTTCGCTGGTTGATGGGATCAGGGTCGACTACTACGGATCTGCCAATCCGCTGAGCCAACTGGCGACCCTCACCGTGCCCGACCCGCGCAGCATAACTATTCAACCATGGGACACATCGGTAGTCGGTGAAATTGAAAAGGCCATACTCAAATCCGACCTTGGCCTGACGCCCATGAACGACGGCAAGATCATAAGGATCAATATACCGCCGCTAACCGCCGAGCGCCGCCGCGACCTTGTCAAAATTGTAAAGAAAAGAGCTGAGGAATCCAAGGTTGCGGTGAGAAATATCAGACGGGACATGAATGAAAAGATAAAAGATCTCAAAAAGGACAAGAAAGTATCTGAAGACGAGCAATTTCGCGCTCAGGAGCAAATTCAGAAGGTAACAGACGATTACATCAAGAAGATCGACGCCGTTTGCGGCGTCAAGGAAAAAGAAATCCTGGAAACTTAGATGGAACTCGATTCTGGGCGCCTGCCTGGGCATGTAGCCATCATCATGGATGGCAACGGCCGGTGGGCCATGCAAAAAGTCAGGAACCGAATTTTCGGACACAAGAAGGGCGCGGAAGGCGTACGTTCGATTGTGGACTGTTGCGGTGAATTGGGTATCCGGTATTTGACCCTTTATGTCTTTTCCAAAGAGAATTGGAATCGACCTCAAAAAGAGGTAAAAGCGCTCTGGGAATTGCTCGAAAAATACATCAAATCGGAACTCCCCGAGCTTGTCGAAAAGCAAATACGGCTGCTTCACATCGGCGATGAAGACGGCATTCCGGCGTCCGTGATCGAGCAGCTTCGCGTAGCCGAGTCCGAGACTGCCCGGTTCGACAGGCAAGTCCTCAGTCTCGCTCTTAACTACGGTGGCAGGCAGGAGATTACTCGGGCAGCAAGACTCCTTATTGCGGACGCGATGAATGGGCAATGTCGAGCCGGCGAACTGACCACAGAACTCTTTTCGCGCTACCTCTATGGCGCCGACCTCCCTGACCCTGACCTGGTCATCAGAACGGGAGGGGAAATAAGGGTGAGCAACTTTCTGCTTTGGCAGATCGCTTATGCGGAGCTTTATTTCACAGAGGTCTTATGGCCTGATTTCGGGAAGGCCGATTTCATGGATGCCATACAGGAGTTTCAGAGAAGAGAACGGCGATTCGGGCGCACCAGCGAACAGGTCAAGAAGCTCCAAGACTCGTCGATCGCAGACGATACAACAAATATTGCTCTTTCAGGTTCGAGCTTACGATAAGGTCCTTATCGCCGATCCCAAAAAGGTAACTTTGAAATCAACTCCCCACATTCAGCGCTGGGTTACCAGCTTGCTGCTTGGCCTGCCGGTTCTCTTATGCGTGCTCGCCGGTCCTCTCTGGGCGTTATGGCTGCTTGTCAGTCTGGCGACCTCAATCGGCTTGTGGGAACTCCACGGTCTTCTTTTCCAGGTTCACCTGCCGGAAAAATGGCGTGGTTTCTCGTTTGCCTCCGGACTCTTCATACCTTTCTCAACTTACCTTTGGGGAGTCACAGGCCTTAATTTCGCCCTTTTCATTTCTTTTTTCGCCGCTCTCACACTCATGCTGCTCTCCGCTCCGCTCGATCGTAGCGAAATCGAGAGGATTTCTCTTATCCTGTTCACTTTGTTGTATCTGCCCTATTTCATCTCGTTTGTCCTTCTTATTGGTGGAGCGCCTCAAGGAAGGTACTGGATATTGTTCCTTTTGGTGGTGATCGTTGCCGGTGATGCCGGCGCCTATTACACCGGACGGATGATAGGCCGCCATAAGCTATATCAGGCCGTCAGCCCGAAGAAGACCATTGAGGGCGCTGTCGGAGGGCTTTTGTCCAGCATGGTTTTTGGAACGATTATCGGTTTGGTCCTTTTGATAAACGTCCCTATCCTACGGCTTTTGTTTTTCAGCCTGCCGGTTGCAGCCAGCGGACAAGTTGGCGACCTGATCGAGTCCATGATCAAGCGCAATTCGGGCAAGAAGGATTCGAGCAACTTGCTTCCCGGCCACGGAGGATTGCTCGACAGGCTGGATTCTCTTCTTTTTGCCTTCCCGGTTTTATGGGCACTGATGCAATGGAACGCCGGGTAAGATATAAAAGATTTTTTGAGAAGGCATACATGACCAAAAAGAGAATATCTATAATCGGTAGCACGGGTTCGATAGGAAGAAGCACCCTGGACGTAGTGCGCCAGTTTCCGGACCGTTTTGAGATCGTTGCCCTTGGGGCCGGCTCAAATGCGGTGCTTCTTCATGAACAGATAATGGAGTTTTCTCCCCGATTGGTTTCTGTTAAGGATGCTAAGGTAGCAAACAGTCTGCGAAATCTCCTCGCCGGAAGCCGATGTCACCTTCCCGAAATCTTCTACGGTCAGGAGGGGTACTGTAAGGTGGCAGCTTGCCAAGAGTCGGATATGCTTGTATCTGCAATGGTTGGGGCCGCCGGTTTATTACCTACGCTTGCGGCAATTGAGGCCGGAAAAAATATTGCCCTGGCCAACAAGGAAACCCTGGTCGCAGCGGGAGAAATCGTAACGGCGGCAGCGGTGGCGAACGATGTGCGGATACTCCCCGTGGACAGTGAGCACAGCGCCATTTTCCAGGCCCTTCATTGCAACCACAGGGAAGCCCTCGACCGGATCCTTCTTACGGCCTCCGGCGGCCCTTTTTTTAAAAAATCCAAAAAAGAACTGGAAACAGTCTCTCCGGAAGCCGCTCTTTGCCATCCCAACTGGTCTATGGGACCAAAGATCACAATCGATTCCGCCACACTGATGAACAAGGGACTGGAGGTAATCGAAGCCCACTGGTTGTTCGGTGTGCCAATCGACCGCATATCCGTTTTTATCCACCCGGAAAGCATCGTTCATTCGATGGTCGAGTACGTCGACGGGTCGGTTATCGCCCAGATGGGAATACCGGACATGAGAATACCGATAGCCTATGCCCTGGCCTATCCTGAACGCCTTTCGACCACAGGCCCCAGGCTTGATCTTTTTCGCCTTGAAAAACTTTCATTTTACCCTCCGGATGAAGAAAAATTCCCTTGCTTGCGCCTTGCTTTCGAAGCCTGTCGCAAAGGATCGACCATGCCCGCCGTGCTCAATGCCGCGAATGAAGTTGCGGTGCATGCTTTCCTTAACAAAACTATAACTTTTTACGATATACCCTGTGTGATCGATGAAGTTATGGCCTCCCACCAACCTCACCCAAAGCCTGACCTGGAGTCAATCCTTCAGGCAGACTCATGGGCGCGTGATCAGGCTACGAAAGTTATTGTTGCCCGCGAGGAAAAAACTTGCGGCTAAATTCTCGATTGCGACTTATATTTGGAGTTAAATAAATTTTTGATGAAGTGAGGTGCTGCACTTGCTGACAACCATCATCTCTACCGTTATAGTCCTTGGAGTTCTGATTTTTGTCCACGAACTTGGACACTTTCTCGTTGCAAAACGCACGGGAGTGACCGTTCTTCGCTTTTCACTCGGTTTCGGACCGAAAATATTCGGGATCACCCGCGGGGGAACCGAATATTGCCTCTGCGCGATACCACTGGGCGGGTACGTCAAAATGCTCGGAGAGGATTCGGAAGATGAGTTGCTGCAAGCCGATCGAGCCGGCGCTTTTTCCGAGCAGAGCGTGATAAAACGGCTGGCAATTGTGTTTGCAGGGCCGCTTTCGAACTTTGTCACTGCAATACTGCTTTTTACCCTGGTGTTTGCAGTTCACGGGATTCCCGAACCAGCGCCTGATATCGGCTCCGTCAATCCCGGATCGCCCGCGGAACATGCCGGCTTACGGCCCGGCGATAGAGTGCTTTCGATCAACGGCCAACCAATCGGTACCTGGGAAGATCTCTCCGAATCCATTGAAAAACTGGGTCTGCATCCTTTGGATCTCCGAATCAAGCGGGACGATTCTGAATTCTCCGTAACTGTCACGCCCGCGATCGACGAGGCCCCGAACATATTCGGTGAAAAGTTCAAACGACCTCTGATCGGCATAAGTGTTTCAGAGAATACCATCGTAAAACATGTCAGTCCGTTTACAGCCGGCTATTATGCACTCGCCCATACTTACGGGCTAAGCAAGGTCTTCTTCACTATGGTTGTGAAGCTGATCGAGAGGATAGTGCCGCTCAACGCGCTGGGTGGGCCTATTTTGATCGCACAACTGGCAGGCAGACATGCCCAGAAAGGCATCTTCGACCTGATGAACTTCATGGGCTTCATCAGCGTAAACCTGGCGGTGCTGAACCTTTTGCCGATCCCCATACTCGACGGCGGCCACATTTTCTTCTTCCTGATCGAAGCGGTCCTCGGCAGGCCGTTATCGGTCAAAAAGATAGAAATCGCTCAGAAGGTAGGATTAGTAGCTCTTCTTTCACTTATGGTCGTTGTTTTCTATAACGACTTAGCGCGCATCGACTGGTCTCCAGTCACTTCCTGGTTTCAGCATGTGTGGTCCAGGTTGTGATTACGACCAATGAGAATACTCGCGGCAGATACCTCTACGATGTCGGGTAGCCTTGCGCTGCTTGAAGATGGAAATCTAACGGCGGAATGTACCATTAAGTCCGGCAGGACTCATAACAGGAGATTGCTAAAATCAATAGATTCGATTCTTCAAGAATCAGGGTGGGCCCTCGAAACCATTGACGCATTCGCAGTCGCTGGGGGACCGGGCAGTTTCACCGGTCTCAGGATCGGAATAACCACTATAAAAACGCTTGCCTGGACTACGGGCAAGCTTTATTCCTCCATTTGCTCTCTTGACGCACTTGCCCTGCCCTTCTGTTTCTCTATCAATCCGGTTTGCACTCTTTTGGACGCTCGGAAAAGTGAAGTCTATTGCGCTCTTTATCGGCCTGACGCAAAAGGCGGCTTCCGTGTCGAGATGCGGCATGCGGCTATGTCTCCATCCAGGCTCGCAGACATTTTGATCTCCAAGTTCTCCGAGCCTGTTATTTTTTGCGGTGACGGATGGCCCGCATATCGGAACACACTGCAAAGGAAGCTTGGGCGCCTGGTTTTGGAACCTCCATCGTATTTTCATTTAATTCGCGCTTGCTCTGTTGGAGAGCTGGCAAGAATAAGGTTGCTCAAAGGAGAATCCGAAGATCCCAGGTCAAGTGTCCCTTTCTATTTGCGGCCGTCGGAAGCCGAAATCCATTACCCTCACCTGGCAGAAAAGAGCAGTGAAAAACCGGAAATTATTTGATTCGAACAGACTCAAACGATATCTCAAAAGAGAGGGAGCTGCCGGAAACAGGACCGTCAGGACACTTTGTGACCCCGGGTTCCCCCTTTACTATGTGCTCCGAAACATGGGTCTGGCTACAACAGGAAAAATGGTGGACGACTCTTTGTCTACGCTCAAGGCGCGTGCTTGCTTTGAAGATAGTCGGCGAGCGGGTCACGATGTTTAACGAAGTTAGAAAATGGAGAAAAGGCAGGCAGACCGCGCGAACATCTCCTGTAAAGTTGGCCGATATGAATGCGCCGGCGTATTGCAATAAATGCGGTCTATGCTGCGAGGTCGCCAGCGGGATGCCTGACTTCCCGGCGCCCGAAGAGCTGCCGGCAGGCTGGCGTGAGGTTTTCGCCAATGGTTTAGGGCAAGGCCACCGTTTCTGCCCCTTTTTGTGGGAAGACAATGGATCGGGCGGCGGCTTCTGCTCTATTTATCCGCTTCGCTCTAATCCATGCCGGCTGTTTGGATTCGAAGAATGTGATTTTTTCTGGAAATCTTCCGAGCCCGTGGAACTTTCGAGCACCAGGAAAATACTTCTAATTGGGCGATGGCTGGTCAAGCTGGTTAATGCCCGTAAGCTGCCATTGGCGAGCACCCAAATTACGGCTAAACGTCCAAAACTCTTGGAATTTAACCGGATTTAGCTTATTCCCTTCGATGACTTCTCCGGTATTGTCTTCCACTGTGTAATCCAGCAGGTTGGCGGTAAAGAGCACGGTGATGAAATCTCTGCCGGATTCCTGCCAGACTTCAGCAGGCTCCACTTTCCGAACCGCAATATTCTCCAGCCGGTTAACAATGTGCTGCTGCTTCATTCTTTCAAATTCCCCGCTGAAGTAGTCCCTCATTTCCATCGTCATCATGTTCTTAACCTCATCGAGGCTTCGATTCATCCAGGCAGCTTGTATGTGGAAGAACAGGTCTTCGACGGTCTCCAGAAACTTTTCCGTGTCAAACGAAGGATCGGATCTGCGAATCTCCTCCAGGCCTCTGGCCACCTCGTCCGTGTTGGGTGTATATGTTTGTTGTCCGTCATAATTAGATGCACCGTACTGGGGATAGTTCTCGACCTGTTCATAATACATGGATTGTCCGCCCCTTCTGCGAGCAAAAAACCTGTATAGAAAGTAGATCAGCGCTCCAATTATGAGCAGGTCAATCAAACCCGGTCCTCCACCATATCCCATCGGTCCTCCGAAAGCACGGCCTCCGAAGAGCAAATTCCCTATGAACCCCCCGGCAATTCCGCCCGCAAGACCCGACCAGAAAGGATTTGGACCTCCACTATAGCCGAAACTCGACTTTGGCCCCATTCCAGGTGTTGGGTATGGACTCATTCTTGAGGGCATGGATGGGGATGCAAAACTCCGGCTTCCGCGGCTGCCGGATGAAAACCCGCCTCCAGCCCTGGCCCATACCGGCGTCTCCAGTGCCTGAGTCACGGCGACAATAAAAATGGTTGAAAGAAAAAGGGTGCTGAGAACCCACTTTCTCCTATTACTTTTCATTTTCGCGCATCCTCACTTTGTGCCTCTAACCTATTAAATATAGCAGATACCTAACTCACTGACAAATAGAGACCTTCCATGGATCTCTGCCTCCGCGTGAGAGATTTTTTTCCAATCAGCCATCCGTTTTTGTCACGAATTAGCGAACGTTTTTAATGCCTTAGCGTTGCAGAACGAATTGCTGAACCTTAAATTAATGGACACGAGAATATATATCGTCCAGTAATGGCTTCGGTTTTTGTGGAGTTAGTATTATGGATCGCGAGCATCTCGTCCATTTTAGAGACTTTCTGGTAGATCTTCGACGCGGAATGGTCGGCCGTCTCACAGACCTCGAAAACGGGATGCATGAGACGGTCGAGCCCGTCATACAGCTGGAAGAAGAGGCCCAAAGGGCTACCATTGCGCTGCCGTATGATCGACTGAATGAGAACGCCAGAGGGACCATAGACCATATCGATATCGCCATTACTAAGATTTTGACCGGAGAATACGGCATCTGCGAAAACTGTGGACACGATATTTCTTTGAAACGTCTTGAAGCCTTACCGTGGACACATCTGTGCATCGATTGCGCGCGAGATCGGGAAAGGAGTTCCCACGTTCCAGAGCCTGTGGACGAATCACCCGCGACCGGCGAACTCCCGGATGAATACCAGGGACTTTCAAACAACCAGATTTTGAGCATAGTGCGGGAACAAATCGAAAAAGACGGCAGAATCGATACTGAAGAGCTCGACATTTCGCTTCGAGACGGGGTCCTGTACCTGGAAGGGACCGTTGCCGGGGAACCCGAGCACCAGATCCTGCTGCAAATGATAATGGATGTCCTTGGCTTCACGGCAGTTATCGATCACCTCGAGGTAAACGAGGTACCCTTCGAGAGGGCGGACCGCACTCCGGGCAAAACGGAGCCTGCGGGCTCTACTCTCGAGGGTCGCATCTTCTATGACGAAGAAGATTTGAGCGAGGACCTCTTTGAAGCAGGTGATGAAAAACCGTACCACCCGCCCGAAAACCCGCCGCCTCAAGAGTACATATTAGGACGCGATTAGGGTTTAGACTGTAACCCTGAAAGCAAAAATCCCCTCGAACCAATTTGGATCGAGGGGATTTTTATTTTAAGATGAGGCGGCAGCGTCCTACTCTCCCACGCAGTTTGCCCGTGCAGTACCATCGGCGCAGAGGAGCTTAACGACCGTGTTCGGGATGGGAACGGGTGTGGCCTCCTCGCCATTACCACCGCCTCAAAGGCAGTTTCTGGTTTTGAGTTTTCACTTTTTAGTGAAAAACCGACCGATATAGGGGTAATGAGTTTTTTCTGACCACTGAAGACTGCATTTGAAGTTTTTTCCTGATTTTAACCCGTTGTCCTGCCAGATAGAGGATGGTCAAGCCGCACGGCCTATTAGTACCGGTTAGCTTAAGACATTACTGCCCTTACACACCCGGCCTATCAACCTCGTAGTCTACGAGGGGCCTTCAGGCAGGTTGCCCTGCGGGAATTCTAATCTTGGGGTGGGTTTCCCGCTTAGATGCTTTCAGCGGTTATCCCTTCCGAACGTAGCTACCCAGCGCTGCCCCTGGCGGGACAACTGGTACACCAGAGGTCCGTCCATCCCGGTCCTCTCGTACTAGGGACAGATCCCCTCAAAATTCCTCCGCCCACGGTAGATAGGGACCAAACTGTCTCACGACGTTTTAAACCCAGCTCACGTACCGCTTTAATCGGCGAACAGCCGAACCCTTGGGACCTGCTCCAGCCCCAGGATGCGATGAGCCGACATCGAGGTGCCAAACCTCCCCGTCGATGTGAACTCTTGGGGGAGATCAGCCTGTTATCCCCGGCGTACCTTTTATCCGTTGAGCGATGGCCCTTCCATTCAGAACCACCGGATCACTAAGACCGACTTTCGTCCCTGATCGACACGTCTGTCTCACAGTCAGGCTCCCTTCTGCCTTTACACTCTACGGCTGGTTTCCAATCAGCCTGAGGGAACCTTCGCGCGCCTCCGTTACCTTTTTGGAGGCGACCGCCCCAGTCAAACTACCCACCAGGCACTGTCCCCAGGAAGGCTTCACTTCCTCGGGTTAGAACTCTAAACGCATAAGGGTGGTATTTCAAGGTTGGCTCCACGAAAGCTGGCGCCTCCGCTTCATAGCCTCCCACCTATCCTACACATACACGCCCAAAATCCAATGCCAAGCTGTAGTAAAGGTGCACGGGGTCTTTCCGTCTAGCCGCGGGTACTCGGTATCTGCACCGAGACTGCAATTTCACTGAGTCCCTGTTTGAGACAGTGCGGAAGTCGTTACGCCATTCGTGCAGGTCGGAACTTACCCGACAAGGAATTTCGCTACCTTAGGACCGTTATAGTTACGGCCGCCGTTTACTGGGGCTTCGGTTCAATGCTTCTCGTTGCCGATAACATCTCCCCTTAACCTTCCAGCACCGGGCAGGCGTCAGACCCTATACGTCGTCTTGCGACTTAGCAGAGTCCTGTGTTTTTAGTAAACAGTCGCTACCGCCTCTTCTCTGCAACCCCCCTCGGCTCCAGGAGCAAGTCCCTTCACCTTGCGAGGGCACACCTTCTCCCTAAGTTACGGTGTTATTTTGCCGAGTTC
>CAVYEB010000002.1:3652500-5320406 GCA_963767585.1 uncultured delta proteobacterium
CTCCAGGCCGCCCGCGACTTCAATTTCGTCTATTGGAAGAAACGTATAGAGCTTCAGGAAACGCCCCACATCACGGTCATCCGTATTTATCCAGTACTGGTAAAAGTCGAAGGGACTGGTTTTTTCAGGGCTGAGCCATACGGCGCCGGCAGCGGTTTTCCCCATCTTGGCGCCCGATGCGGTGGTAAGGAGTGGAAATGTAATAGCATAGGCGCTCTTGCGGAGTTTTCTGCGTATAAGTTCAATACCTGCGACTATGTTTCCCCACTGGTCATCGCCGCCCATTTGTAGACAGCAATCCAACTTTTGTGCAAGATAATAGAAATCGAACGCCTGGAGCAGCATATAATTGAACTCAATGAAATTAAGACCCGTTTCCAGGCGGATTTTATAGCTTTCAGCACCAAGCATCCGATTCACGCTGAAGTGCCGGCCGATATCGCGCAAAAACTCGATATAGCGTAGGTCGACCAGCCAATCGGCGTTGTTAAGGAGCAGCGCCCTATCGTAGCTGAAATCCAAAATGCGCGCGAGTTGCTTTTTGAGGGCGACAACGTTCATCTGGATCTGCTCCATGGTGAGGAGCTGCCGCATTTCGGTCTTCCCACTGGGGTCTCCCACGAGGCCCGTACCACCTCCGACAAGCACTATCGGCCGATGTCCCTGTCGCTGCATATGGGCAAGGGCCATAATTGGGACGAGACTGCCTACGTGCAGGCTGTCTGCGGTCGGATCAAACCCGATGTAGCACGAAGACGGTTCGGACAGATACCGTTTTAGTTCGTCAACATCTGTGGCCTGCGCCACAAACCCGCGTTCGCTCAGGATATCGAAAACGTTCGGCAATCTATGAATCCTCTATTTCGCGTATTCCACGGCTCTGGTTTCCCGAATGACAGTAACTTTGATCTGTCCCGGATAGGTGAGTTCGCTCTCGATTTTCTTTGCAATGTCGCGGCTTAGCATCACGACATCAGAATCGGCAACTGCATTGCTCTCCACGATAATTCGAAGTTCCCTGCCGGCCTGGATAGCATAAGCTTTGCTGATTCCGTTGAAAGAGCCGGCAATCTTCTCCAGGTCTTCCAGACGCCTGACGTATGTTTCAAGCAACTCCTTTCGGGCGCCCGGCCGAGCCCCGGACAAAGCGTCGGAAGCCTGAACTAGAATGGCGAAAATGTCTTCAGCCTGAATATCCTCGTGGTGGGCCGCAATAGCGTGAACGATTGCGGCACTTTCACCGTATCTTCTGGCAAGATCGGCCCCTATTGCAGCGTGGGGGCCTTCCATTTCATGATCGACAGCCTTTCCGATATCGTGCAAAAGACCAGCCCGTCTGGCATGTTTTTCGTTGAGTCCCAGTTCGGCGGCCATTATTCCACAAAGAAAAGAGACCTCTCTCGAGTGTTGCAGCACATTCTGTGCGTAGCTCGTGCGGAATTTCAACTTTCCAATCAGCTTTATCAGCTCAGGATTAATGCTATGAACACCTACATCGAACGCCGCCTGCTCGCCTGCTTCGCGAATCGAGGTCTCTATTTCAGCGTTGACCTTTTCTACGATTTCTTCGATCCGTGCGGGATGTATCCTCCCGTCAGATATGAGTCTCTCCAGGGAAATCCTCGCCACCTCTCGCCGTACGGGATTAAAACCGGAAAGTATGACCGCTTCAGGAGTATCGTCGATTATCAGGTCGACACCCGTTGATGCCTCAATGGCACGGATGTTTCTGCCTTCCCTTCCGATAATTCGGCCTTTCATTTCTTCATTAGGAAGGTTTACCACTGAGACCGTTTTTTCCGCGACATAGTCGCCGGAGTATCTTTGAATCGCAAGAGCGATAATGTCCTTGGCTTTTCGGTCCCCTATTTCGCGCGCTTCAGTTTCGATCTTCTTAACCAGCACGGCCGCATCATGACGGGCTTCGCCCTCGATCGTGCGCAACAGCATCTCTTTGGCTTCCTCTGCAGACATCATGGAGATGCTTTCCAATCTTTTCCTCTCCTCCTTAAGTACTGACTCCAGTTCCTTTTCTCGGCCCACGAGGTTCTTTTCCTGCTGGTCAACTTGCTTTTCACGCTTTCCGACAGCAGCTTCTTTCTTGTCCAGTGCTTCGGCTTTGCGATCGAGGTTTTCTTCCTTTTGCAGGATTCGCTTCTCCAGATTCTGGAATTCCTTTCTTCCTTCTTTGGATTCCTTCTCGAACTCCACCTTCATTTGAAACAGGCTATCTTTGGCCTGCAGAATAGCCTCTTTTTTGATAGTCTCAGCTTCCTTCTTCGACTCGGCGATCAAATTTCTCGCATCCTCTTCGAATTTCCGGTGCTTTTTTTCCAGCCAAAAGTACCTGACCAGGTACCCTAAAGCCCCGCCCACCAGAAGTACAATTATGGATAACACGACCAAGTAGGTATAATTCATTATTTCAGTTTCCTTTCGGGCTTCAGCAACCCAAAGTAACCAGCGAACCGTTGCCCACGCCATGTGGTAAAAGCGCCCAAGACTTAAATGAATACAAACAACCAGTAGAAATAGGGAGCAGACAGGAATATTGCTGGAGGACTCCAGGCCGTCGAAACCGTCTTGAAGTTCGACAAGATAAAGCAGGATGTAAGACGGGAAAGGCAAATGCCCCCGCCTTGTGCCGTGTTGGAAGGTGGTCTTGAACCTTAAGGTTCAGGTGGGCGCCCTATGACTCCTTTAGGCTTTCAGTCTAAACTGACCTGCACACCAGAGCCAGGCAGGACTCCCGTTCAATATATGTTGGCTCAGAAACATTCTACCAATCACGTGCACAGCAGGGGCAACCAGCATAAACAATTTATTCTTTCAGCTCTTCATCCCCGCACGTTATTACAGCGCGGGACTTAAGCCGTAGTCGAAATTTTGGTATTTCTGCCGAATAATCCGGTAAATTACCGGATAAGCCAATCTCATCTTTTCCTGTCTAAGACGGTCCGAAGCGTTTTCCTCCACGTTCGCCGCTGAACACCTTAACAAGCCGCATGCACCCGGTTTCTTTGCGGCTCGACGTAATGTAATACCGGCTAACGCCGACAATGCACATCAATATCTGCACACACTAGCATTTTAGACAAAAAAAGCATGTCTAGTCAAGTTTGATTATACTTTTGGATTCGGTCGAATCCAGGAGTGAAAATAAAAAGAGGCCCCTCAAAAGGAGGGGCCTTCATGTCTACTCTTCTATAGAAGCTATTGTCTCTCAGCGATTTTCAGGCGCGCCATTGCCCGTTGAAGGGCGGCCTGAGCCCGTGCAAAATCCAGTTTATCCTTCGAGTCGGCAATACGCCTTTCAGCTCTTTCCCGGGCGGCCTTAGCGCGAACCACATCAATTTCTGTCGCTGCCTCGGCGGCAGTGGCCAGAATGGTAACCTGATTGTTCAATACCTCCGCGTAGCCTCCCATGATTGCAACGACCCCGGAAGCAGCACCGGAACGGTATCTGAGCTCCCCAATCTTGAGTTTGCAAAGGAAGGGGATGTGACCAGCCAGGACGCCAAATTCTCCCAAGTCTCCAGGCGCTACAACAATATCGACAGTTTCGCTGAGAACTTTTCTTTCCGGGGTAACAATTTCCAGTACAATTTTTTCGGCCATATGCTCACCATTTTCTTATGCCGCTGCAGCCATCTGCTTGGCTTTTTCAACCGCCTCCTCGATGGACCCCACCATATAAAAAGCCTGCTCAGGGACATCATCATGCTTGCCTTCGCAGATCTCCTTGAACCCTCTGATAGTGTCCTCCATCTTCACGTACTTTCCAGCAACGCCGGTGAATGTTTCGGCCACGTTGAAGGGCTGCGACAGAAAGCGTTGGATCTTTCTGGCCCTGGAGACCGTAAGCTTGTCTTCATCTGAAAGCTCGTCCATACCAAGGATCGCGATGATATCCTGGAGGTCCTTGTACTTTTGGAGAATCTGCTGTACATCGCGGGCGGTGTAGTAGTGATCCGAGCCAAGAACATTGGGGTCAAGAATACGCGAGGTGGAGTCAAGCGGGTCCACCGCGGGGTAAATTCCGAGTTCGGCGATCTGTCGAGAGAGAACGACCGTACCGTCAAGGTGGGCGAAGGTCGTAGCAGGAGCAGGGTCGGTGAGGTCGTCAGCCGGTACGTAAACGCACTGTACCGAGGTGATCGATCCTTTATTGGTCGAGGTGATTCGTTCCTGCAATTCGCCGAGGTCGGTGCCCAGGGTCGGCTGGTAGCCAACGGCAGAAGGCATGCGCCCGAGCAGAGCGGAAACTTCAGCACCTGCCTGAGTGAACCGGAAAATATTGTCAATGAACAAAAGAACGTCCTGTCCTTCGACGTCCCGGAAATATTCGGCAACCGTAAGCGCTGAAAGCGCAACACGGGCACGGGCGCCAGGAGGCTCGGTCATCTGCCCGTAAACCAACCCGGCACGGGGAAGAACGCCTGAATCCTTCATTTCGTGATAGAGGTCGTTTCCCTCACGTGTCCGTTCTCCCACACCTGCAAAGACCGAAATACCGCCGTGCTGCATGGCTATGTTGTGGATCATCTCCATCATAACGACGGTTTTGCCGACACCCGCGCCTCCGAACATGCCCATCTTGCCGCCGCGAGGAAACGGAACGAGCAGGTCAATGACTTTCACGCCGGTCTCGAGGACCTTAACCGATGTGTCCTGCTCTGTGAAGGACGGCGCAGAGCGATGAATCGGCATGTATGTATCGGTGACCACCGGGCCTAGTCCATCCACGGTCCTGCCCACCACGTTGATGACCCGACCCAGGACCGGTTTTCCCACCGGCATCATGATCGGCTTTCCGGAATCCTTTACAGTCATGCCGCGCACAAGGCCGTCGGTTAAGTCCATCCCGATGGTGCGCACGACGTTGTCACCCAGGTGCTGGGCCACTTCGAGGACGAGATTGTCTTCCTCGGCGTTTATTCCAATGTTGGTAACAAACAGGGCCGTCAAAAGCGGAGGGAGTTTTCCCTCTTCAAATTCAACGTCCACAACGTTTCCGATAACCTGTACGATTTTGCCCACATTCATGGGTCTATATCCTCCTTGATCTATTTCTTGAGGGCCTCGGCGCCGCCGACTATATCCATCAATTCTTTGGTAATGCCTGCCTGCCTTGCCTTGTTGTAGGTAAGAGTGAGAGTTCTTACCAGTTCTTTACAGTTGCTGGTCGCATTCTCCATGGCAGCCATACGCGCGGCGTGTTCGCCCACGGAAGTCTGATACAAACTCTCCAGAACCTGGACATAGATATAATTTGGCAGCAGATCGGTCAACAGCACTTGATGAGAAGGTTCGAACAGGTACTCGAATTCTTTCTCGCCCTCCCCCCGTTCCGCGGGGGCGATGGGAAGTAGCTTGACCACCGAAGGCTGCTGCTTGGCAATATTAATAAAGTGGCTATAAAGTATGTAAACCTCGTCAGCTTCGCCCGTCTCGAACAGCTCAATCAGCTCTCTGCCAATCCGCCTGGCATCATCATAGGCTACCTTGTTGAGCAATCCGATATGACTGGCTCTAACTTTAACAGGCCGCCTCCTGAAATAATCTCTGGCCTTTCTGCCGGCATTGATGAGGCTCACTTCGATGCCTTCAGCATTCTTGGCCTTGATAAATCTTTCGGCTGCGACTACCAGGTTGGTGTTGAAACTGCCGCAAAGACCTCGATCTGCGGTAACCAGCAGAAGCTCAACCGTTTTCACTGCCTCTTTGGGCGTGAGCAGCGAGTATTCACTGGTATCCTCCACCCCAGCCGCAAGCCTTCCGATGAACTCTCGGAACTTAAGCGCATACGGGTGGAATTTTTCCATATTCTGCTGAGCGCCGCGAAGTTTCGCCGCGGCTACCATGTTCATAGCCTTGGTTATCTGCGAGGTCTTCCTGACAGCTTCTATCTTTCTCTTTATGTCTCTCAGAGTTGCCATGTCTCATCTGTCCTCTGGTATATTCCGAGCCCTTTAGGCCTGGAAAACCCCCGCAAATTCTTTCAGAGCTGCCGCCATTTTTTCATCAAGAGAATCACTGATGATGTTCTTCTCCTTGATTTCGGCCAAAATATCCGGGTGTTTCCGTTCAATGAAGTCCAGCATCTGCTGCTCGTACTGGCCGACTTTTTCGACGGGAATCGAATCAAGAAAACCCCGGGTACCCGAATAGAGAGACATGACCTCCTTTTCCCCGGACATGGGAACGTACTGAGGCTGCTTGAGCAGTTCGACGAGGCGCATACCCCTGTTCAACTGCGCCTGTGTTGACTTGTCGAGGTCGCTTCCGAACTTCGCGAAAGCTTCAAGTTCGCGGTACTGGGCCAGTTCGAGTCGCAGCTTTCCGGCTACTTGCTTCATTGCTTTTGTCTGCGCCGCGCCGCCTACTCGAGAAACCGAGAGGCCGACGTTAATGGCAGGACGTACACCGGCGAAGAAAAGGGCGGGTTCGAGATAAATCTGGCCATCGGTGATCGAAATAACGTTTGTCGGGATGTAGGCCGAAACGTCGCCGGCTTGGGTCTCGATGATCGGCAGGCCAGTGAGCGATCCGCCTCCGAGTTCCTTATTGAGCTTGCAGGACCGCTCCAGAAGTCTGGAGTGGTTGTAGAAAATATCGCCAGGATATGCTTCGCGGGCAGGCGGACGGCGCAGAAGCAGTGAAACCTGCCGGTAAGCGGTGGCCTGCTTCGAGAGGTCATCGTAAATGATAAGGGCATGTCCGCCTTTGTCCCGATAGTACTCTCCCATAGCCGTTCCGGCATAGGGGGCGGTGAACTGCAGAGCGGCCGGGTCGCTGGCATTGGCGGCGACAACGATCGTATATTCCATTGCGCCGTGCTTGCGAAGTGTTTCAACAACCTGAGCAACGGTGGACTTTTTCTGGCCGATCGCCACGTAGATACAAATTATGCCGCTGTCTTTCTGATTGATTATCGCATCGACTGCGATGGCGGTCTTGCCGATCTGGCGGTCACCAATGATAAGTTCGCGCTGCCCGCGGCCAACCGGAGTCATGGCATCGATTGCCTTGAGCCCGGTGTACATCGGTTCGTTAACAGACTGCCTTGCGATAACGCCGGGAGCGATGACCTCGATTCTGCGGAATTCGGTTGCCGCGATTGGGCCTTTTCCATCGAGAGGATTTCCAACCGAGTCTACAACCCGGCCCAGAACCGCATCGCCAACCGGAACTTCAGCGATACGACCGGTCCGTCTAACCTCGTCGCCCTCTTTAATATGGACGTCCTCGCCCATGATGGCCACACCAACATTGTCTTCTTCGAGGTTGAGCGCCAGTCCGTAGATGTTTCCATGCGCCGTAGGGAACTCAAGCAATTCCATGGACATGCATTTTTCAACTCCGTAAACGCGGGCAATACCGTCGCCTACGGAGAGAACCCGTCCGGTCTCGCTGAGATCAACCTTCTTCTCATAATCCTTGATCTGCTCTCTGATGATTTGGCTGATTTCTTCTGATCTGATTTCCATTTATCCTACCGCACCCCTCTTCAAAGATTCTTTAAAATTTATCAACTGACGCTTTACGCTGCCATCTAAAACGAAATCGCCGATCTGGGCAAAAACGCCCCCAATAAGGGATGGATCCACCTCGAACTCGACGACGATCTTCTTTCCGATTTTCTTTTCCAAAGCCACGGCAATCTCTTTGATGTCGGCGTCACTTAATTTGGAAGCCGCCTTCACCTTGGCCCTCGCGATGTTGGAAAATTCGTCTATTAACCTGTGATAGTAGTCGGCAATTTCAGGCAGGTGCTGAATACGCCCCTTCTCGATCAGGAGATTCAGAAAGCTTTTAATGATTGGCGAGAATTCCAACTGGGCGGCAACTTTCTGGAACAGCGTCTTTCTTACCGTTTCTGGATAAAGAGGATTCCGCAGGGCACTTTCCAAATCGGGGAGATCTTTGAGAACTTGATTAAAGCCATCCAGCTCCGCTCCATACTCTTCGATCGCCTTTTCCTCACGAGCGAGACTGAACAGGGCCTTCGAATAACGCTTCGCAATGACTTGATTTTTCACTTTGCCTCCACCACCTTCGTCATGAATTCATGAACCAGACGCTGCTGATCGTCAGCTTTCATTTTCTTTCGGATAAGATCCTGTGCCGCGGCTATGGATAGGTCAGCGACTTCATCTTTCAAACTGTCGCGGGCAGCCTGGATCTCCTGCTGTATGGCTACTTGAGCCTGCTGCTGTATGTATTCCGCCTCCCGATGCGCGGCTTTGACGATCTTTTCCTTTTCGGCTTCGCCTTCAGCAATCAGCTCATCAACGATTTTTCTCGTTTCCGCCTCCAGAGAGGCAAGCTTGGCCTGTACCCGTGCATGCTCAACCTTGGCTTCGGCGGTCTTGGCATCCAGCTCGGCAAGCAAACGCTGAATCTCTTCCCTGCGCCCGCTGAGGAAGCTCGAAACCGGCTTTCTGAGAAGTTTTACCAGAATGCCGACCACTATAACAAAGGCAACGGTACGATATGTAAAGTCGAGCCAGTTCAGTTCGTGGTGGCCACCTTCGGCCTCTGAGGCCAAAGCACTGCCCAGCCACGCAAAATTGAGCACCATTCCCACAAGCAGCGCAAAGTGCCTGGATCTCATCATCTTTCCCCTAAGACTCACCTGCATCAAACCTTCCTCCCCAGAATTTTCTGCGCCAGATCGACAGAGAAGGCCTTCACCTGCTGATTGAGTTCCTTCCGAGCTGCCGCGATGTCCTTTTGAATTTTTCCTCGGAGATCATGGACCCGTGCGGCCGTCTCCTCCGAACTCCGACGCAACAGTTCCTTCTCGTCCTCGTAGGCTGCGGCTTTGAGTTCCTGAATTCTCATGGCCCCCGTTCTCCTGGCATCCTGAAGCTTCTGATCAAATTCCAGCAATGCGGCCCGGGCTTGCGCTTCCAAATTATCGATCCCTGTCTGCTTGTCTGAAATCAATTTCTTTCTTTCTGCCACTACCTTGCGAATCGGACGGTACAAAACTAGGTTCATCAGAAAGAGAAAGACCAGGAAATTGACCATCTGGATAATAAGTGTAAGATTGATACTAATCATTTTTACTCCACCCCTCCACGTTTACTGCCGGCAAAAAAAATACAGGCACACCTAGGCATGCTTGCTCTGATGCGCGGATAGCGATCTCAAAAGGGCATTGCTGACTTTCAACGGACCTTCAGCCCTGACATGGGCGAGCTTACTAGCACAGGACGAGCGCATTGGCAAGCGAAAATCAAGGAAATAGTAATTAATAATGGCTGGAAATTGTGATATTTAGTACACAATAAAGAGTTTTTAGTGCGTTTGGAACACGTACCGACGCATGCTTACATTTTCTATCAGTCCTATTGCCAGACACAATGTAATGAGAGAAGAGCCGCCATAACTAACGAAAGGAAGCGTAATTCCCACAACGGGAAGCACTCCGATCACCATGCCGATATTGATGAACGCCTGCCAAAGAATAAGGGCGCTCATCCCGATGACGACAAGTGAACCGAACCTGTCTCGGGACCTTGCAGCAACCCTGAGTGTAAGAAAAACGAGCAGGCAGAACAAAAGAATCAGAACTGCGCAGCCGACAAAACCCCATTCCTCGGCCCACACCGAAAATATGAAATCTGTATGTTTTTCAGGCAAAAAATGCAGCTTGTTTTGTGTCCCGTTCAAAAACCCTTTTCCCCAGAGCATTCCGGAACCGATGGCGATCTTCGACTGTCTGATATGGTATCCGGCGCCAAGCGGATCCAGGTCGGGGCTGAAAAGTATAAGGATTCGGCGTTTCTGATAAGGTTTAAGGACGTGCTCCCACACCGGAACGACCAGCGGAATGACCGTCAAAATCAAAACAGCCAGATATTTCCAGCGTACACCCACAAACAGGATCATCGTGGTTGCAATGGCCATCAGGGAGATGGCGGTGCCCAGATCGGGTTGAGCCAGAACGAGCAAAACCGGCAAAACAACCAAGCCCACAGGTGTGATGAGCTTTTTTATTCCCGGAAAATTGGATACCTCCTGTGATGAAAAATAGCCGGCAAGCTGGATTACAATAACCACCTTCATAAATTCGGAAGGTTGGAACTGAAAGCCGCCCATTTCCAGCCAACGCTTGGAACCATGCGCCTCTTTTCCAACGGCCAGCACCACTACCAGAAAAACGAGAACCAAGCCATAGAGCCACGGGCTTAAGGTCCTGAGCCGCTGATAATTGATAAAAAGCGATCCGCCCATCACGACAAAGCCAATCGCCAGCCACACAATCTGTTTTATGAACAGATTATTCGTGGGCCGGGCCTGAATTTGTGGATAGAGGGCGCTGTAGATGCTTAGCAGTCCAATGCAGATAATAGCCAACAAAGTCCATATTATGGACCAATCAAAATTTTCTATGAGGCGCCTGTCCATCATAACGAATCTGGCTTCCCCCTGTTTTTCAAATAGGCTAGAATGACCTTCTGGACCAGCGGCCCCGCAGCGGAAGCCCCGTGCCCGCCGTGTTCGATAATGGCGGCGACACATATCCTGGCGTCAGAGGACGGCGCATAACCAACGAACCAGGCGTGATCCTTGTCTTTGACCTTGGTAAGTTTTTCCAGCAATTTTCTATTCACCCCCTGAGCCACATGCACCACTTGCGCTGTACCTGTCTTGCCTGAAATTTGTATGACCGGATCACGAATCAGATGGGCCGTCCCCCTGGGGCTTTCCACAACTTCCGATAAAGCCTTCTTCACTAGATCGAACCAGCGTTGTTCGATCATAATTTTGCGCTTCAACTTGGGTTTGATTTCGTCTATTTCACTTTCAGAGCTTCCCTCAATTCTCTTGACCACGTAGGGTTGCCACAGATTGCCGTCGTTGGCGATTGCCGCGTATCCCATAGCCATCTGTAGTGGAGTTACCAGATCAAACCCCTGCCCTATCGATATGGAGATAGTCTCACCCTTCTGCCATGGAATGCCCGTCGCCTGCTTTTTCCACCAGGAGGTGGGAATGAGACCCCGTTGCTCGCCGTCCAGACCTATGCCCGTTTTTTCCCCGAGCCCGAACATGGTCACATCCTGCGCCATTCGATCCACACCAAGTTTAAGCCCCGTCTGATAAAAGAAAACATCACAGCTTTCGATAATGGCCCTTTCCACACTTAAGACGCCGTGCCCGTGGTCCTTCCAGCAACGGTACTGGCGACCCGCAAACTGGAGGTAACCGGGACAGGTAAAGGTAGACGTTGGGGTGAGCACACCTTCCTTAAGCGCCGCAAGAGCTACGAACGGCTTATAAGTGGACCCGGGCGGATATGCCGCCCCACTGCCGCGGTTCAACAGAGGATGACTCGGATCTTTGCTCAAAGCAAGCCATTCATCCTTGCTCAATCCACGAACGAACTTCTCCTGATCGAAAGAAGGGCTGCAGGCAAAAGCCAGCACCGCTCCATCAGTAGGATCGACGGCGACAATTGCTCCCGTCTTATCTTCGAGTAGGGACTCGGCAGTCTTCTGAAGGTCCATATCCAGAGTGAGCCATAGGTTGCGCCCTGCAATGGGCAGATGTTCTTCGAGCAGGCGAACCCTCCTGCCGGCAGCGTCAACCTCGAGCTGTCGCCCTCCCCTGCTCCCGTGGAGGTACTTCTCAAAGGCAGATTCGATTCCGACTTTGCCGATGTCCTCCCCGGAGTAATATCCATGATATTTTTCGCTCTTTAGCTCTGCCTCGGTAATCTCACTCAAGTAGCCGATCAGGTGTGCAGCGCTGGTATTAAACTTAAATTCGCGCTTTGGCTCGAGCTCAATCTCTACGCCGGGAAGCCTGATGCGCTGCGCCTCTACGCGCGCGAGGCAATCCCTGTCGATGTCTGATGCGAGTCGAATCGGTACGAACTTGGGCGATGCCTTGTTTGCCTCGATGACGGAGAAAAATTCGTCGGGATTGCGCTGACACAGGCGCGCAAGTTCTTCGATAGTTCCGTCGAGGTCGCTTATGTCCTCGCGAATGATTACGAGGTTGTAGGCAGGACGATTCTCGACTATGGTCACTCCGTTTCTGTCGAATATGATCCCGCGCGGCGCGACAATATCCTCGACCCTGATCCTGTTATTCTCTGATTGATAACGGTAAAATTCGCCCTGAAGCACCTGAAGATACCAGAGCCGAACCATGTAGACCATCATCAACAGCAACATAATAGCGCTGATCTGGATGTATTGCCTCTGAAAAGAGACTGACTCGGCGTTTTCCCAATTTATGAGCTTGAGCCCGTCGAGTTTTTTGCCTTTGGTCTTTTTGATCATTTCTCACATCCGACCGCTTCAGCCGTTGAGCGTCTTTCGAGAGTTCAATATCGGATAGATTATAAATGGCGCTATTGTGGCCGAAAGAAGTGCACGAATCCCCAGACTGATCCAAATCGAGGTTTGCGCAGGAACTTCCATTGGGACAAAACATAAAAACAGCCCAATAGCCAGCGACTGCGCGAAAGCACACAGTCCGATCAAACCCATCTGATATGCCGGGTTGCACCAGTCAAATTTTTCCGATGCCATGTTCACTAGGCAGACAGTTATGGTAAAGGAGCCTACATGCATCCCCCAGAACTCTCCGGAAAAATTATCGACAACGAATCCCAGTAACGCGGCCCAGAGTACTCCCGCAAGTGGAGAACACTCGACCCCGATTGTGAACATAACAGGAAGGAGCAGATCCACCCTCAAAGCCGGATAAGGCAATCGCTCGACAAGATACGCCTGCAGCCCCAGCACAAAGAAACTGTAAAAGATCAGTTTCACCATCTTTCCGACAGTAAGACCAGTTGTAACGGGGCTGGAGATAGTCATCTTACATCCACTTTGGGCTTTGGCTTCGCCTGGCCTTGGGACTCGATTTGAGATTTTTCTCGAGGCTTGTTCTGCATTTTGCTCGGCCCCTGAGGCTTGGTCTTGGGATTTGTTTGAGCCGCAGGCTTAAGTTGTGGCTTTGTCTTCGAAGTCACCTGGGGTGGAGGCTTTGTCAAAGGCTTGGCCACAGGTTTCGCCGCAGGAACTGCCTGAGGGGCCGGCGCCGGCTTCGCCTGAGGCTGAGATTGAGTCTCGGGTTGTGCCGCCGCAGGCTGATCCTCCTCTTCAACATTCAATCCGGACCCGCCACGCTTTATTATTAGTACTTCTTCGAGGGCGCTTAACCGGACAAGCGGCCTGACTTCTACTTTCTGAAAAAGATCCACCGGGTCCTTATACACAGCATGAACAACGCCCAGCCGCAATCCTTTGGGATATATGCCGTCTTTGCCTGAAGTGATCACAAGGTCACCCTCTTTTATATCGAGGTTGCCGCGAATATATTTTAGAAGGCAACCGTTTGCGTCTTTGCCGCGGAGGATACCTCGCACACGATTGCGCTGGTCGACAGCGTCGACCGCGTTGCCCTGATCGGTTATAAGCACGATCCGGCTATAGTGGTCGGAGACATCCAGAACACGCCCGATCACACCTTCGTCGTTTACCACGGGCATATCGGCCGCAACTCCGTCGCGAAATCCTTTATCGACCATAAGCGTCTGGAACCAGCCGGTCAAATCGTGTACTATGACTTGAGCCGGGATCGTTTCAGCCGCGCTCGACGTCTTGAAATCAAGCAGCCTTCTCAGCCGCTGGTTTTCAACATAAGCTTCCTGATAAGAGGTCAGCTTGCTTTGTAACTGGGCGACCTCCTTTTTCAGCGATTCGTTCTCTCCTCGCGTGTTCCTGAGCCAAACATAGTCTTTAAAGAACTGTTCGAAAGCCGAAAACACTCTGCCGAACAACCGGAGCGGGGGGCTCACCGTTTCGGTTACCGAGCGCTGCAAGACGTCCATCTTACTGGGAGTTCGGAAGTTGAGCGAAAAAATATATAGGAAGACACTGACAAAAACAAAGATCAGGAGTGCGCCGCGAAGCCGGCGAAGCCAAACGCCCGTTGTGAAAAATCTCATACCCTGCACTTCGATTGTAACAACTGAAAGCCTCCCAAGCTGCATTCACGCCTGGATAAGGCTGCGAACACTGACTTAATGACAGTATCAGGATAGCACGTCCTTCAGGATGGCAAGCTCATCCAGAGCCTTACCGGAACCCAGTACGACAGTAGAGAGCGGGTCCTCGGTCAGCATTATCGGCAATCCTGTTTGAAGTCGCAGGAAGTGATCGAGGTTCTTGAGAAGCGCTCCTCCACCGGTCAGCACAATGCCGCGATCCACGATGTCGCCGGCCAATTCTGGAGGCGTCTGCTCCAGAGCAACTTTTATGGTCTCCAGAATGGAATCGATCTGTTCTTGGATCGATTCCCGGATCTCATCCGAATTCACCTCAACCGTTTTAGGAATCCCCGTTACGAGGTCGCGGCCCTTTATCATCATGGTTTCGGTTTCACCCAGAGGATAAGCATTCCCGATAGTTGTTTTGATCAGTTCCGCTGTCCTTTCACCTATCAGAAGGTTGTACTTGCGCTTGATGTGCTGGAGAATGTCCTGGTCCATTTTATCTCCGCCGACACGCACCGACCGGCTGTAAACTATCCCGGCAAGCGAGATGATGGCCACTTCGGTTGTTCCGCCACCTATGTCAACGACCATGTTGCAGACGGGCTCGGTTATGGGAAGTCCGGCCCCGATTGCGGCCGCCATCGGTTCTTCTATCAGATATACTTCATGAGCGCCGGCGGATTCAGCAGACTCACGTACCGCCCTTTTTTCGACCTGCGTCACGCCCGACGGAATGCAGATGATTACTCTTGGCCTTATGAGGGCACGCCTGTTGTGCACTTTGCGTATGAAGTATCTCAACATTGCCTCAGCTACTTCAAAATCTGCAATCACACCATCTTTCATCGGCCTGATAGCGGTGATATTTCCAGGTGTTTTTCCGAGCATCATCTTTGCGTCTTTGCCAACAGCCAAGACTCTGTTAGCGCCTCGCTCATCCTTTCGAACCGCAACAACCGACGGCTCTGTGAGGACTATGCCTTTCCCTCGTACGTAAACCAGCGTATTGGCGGTGCCGAGGTCGATCGCAAGGTCATTTGAAAAAAGCCCGAGAAGCCTGTTGAGGGAAAACATCCGTTATATTTCTCCTTTCGTCCTTTTTGAGGGTGCTTCTTCATAACATGGGAACAGCGTATCCGCAATGCGATTTTTGAATGCTTGACAAAAGATGCAGATTTCGAGTAAAGTTGAGCTTTTGCATAGACCGGCATCGTTTCACGGCCTTTGCGCGCCATTCCCGGCCCTTGTTCGGAACGGGGAAAAATATCTGCGAGGAAGTGTATATGTCCAAAAGAACATTTCAGCCAAGCAATTTGAAACGGAAACGCACTCACGGCTTCCTTGAGCGAATGGCGACCAAGGCTGGCCGCGACGTACTGAAACGGCGTCGTGCAAAGGGGCGAAAACGCCTGTCGGTTTGAAACAAGATGGGCTTCCGGAATCTTCGGATGTGAAATCGTTGAGGGACAAGCGCTGTTTCCGGCCTCAGGAAAGAATTCGTTCCTCCGCCGATTTCCAGCGCGTCAAGAAGGCGGGGAAACGTGCAAAAACCCCACATTTCGGCCTGAATTTCATTCCAAACGGTCTTGAATATCATCGATTGGGCCTTATCGTGCAAAAACGGTACTGGCCTGCTGTGAAGCGCAACCGCATCAAAAGGGTCGTCCGTGAATGGTTCAGGCTCAACAAGGGGCGAATCCCGCTGCCGGGCAAAGATATAGTTGTAATTGCCCGCACTGGAGCGGAAAAACTCTCACCGCGTGACCTCATTAGTGAGTTCTCAGCGGTTTTCTATAAACAGGGAAATAACTCATGATCCGGTCGATATTTCTGGGTCTGATCAGATTATATCAATCCTTAATCTCGCCGATGTTCCCCCGGGCTTGCCGTTTTTCGCCAAGTTGTTCGCATTATGCCTTCGATGCAATCAGGATGCACGGCGTCTCCAAAGGAATTTATCTTGGGCTGAGGCGTATTTTGCGCTGTCACCCCTTCAATCCCGGCGGCTACGATCCCGTGCCGGAAAAGGCAAGAGTAAAAAGGCAAAAGGCAAAAGGACTAATTTTCTTATTTTTTACTTTTTACCTTTTATTTTTTACTTTTTGACGGAGACTCCCTGAATGGATTCAAAAACTCTTCTGGCAATAGTATTATCATTTCTGCTTTTCCTGGCCTGGAATTTCTATTTCGGTCCCAAGCAGCCTCATCCTTCCCAACAACAACAGACCACCACCACTACTACGACTCAGCCACAAACACCTGCGCTCCCTGCCGCGCCTTCGCCCGCCCTTCCTCCGAAGGTGAATATTTCCGAGCAGAAGACCTGGTCGATCGGGGATTCTCTTTACAAGATGAAAATTATTGCCCAGGGGGCACGCGAGACTTCTTTCGAACTGCTCAAGTTCAAGGAGGAACTCAAACCCAATTCACCTCCGATTCAGCTGATTCGCGACCCCATGTATGCTCCGCTCGCCATCGATCTGGTTTCTCATAAGGATTGGGAGCTTTACAAGCAGCCTTTTTCGGGCGACGCTCCTACCGAGTTTAAGGTGAGTCGAGGAGAACCTCCCAGAAATATCACGTTTCAAACCGAGGTCCCCGGCAAAGTCCTCGTGACGAAGATTTTCACGGTGGAATTCGACTCCTATGCTCTGAATCTGGAAATTCAGATTCAAAACCTCTCCGCAGAAAAACTCTCCGATAGTATGGACGCCTATTTTTATTTCAGTCCTTATCCGGAATCGGAGCATGAAAAATATAACCCTTCGCGGCTGACTTTTTCGACTAACCGGTCCAATCACGATCTTCAACCGAAGGACCTCGAGAAGCACACCGCCCCTCCCCCCCTCCGTATGATTGGGTAGGGTACCAGAATAATTTCTTCATCCAGGCGGTTATTCCGCTGGATACCGGATACCAGGTGTTGCCAAGTTTGATTGCCGAGGCGAACGGCAAAGGTACGATCACTCAACTGGTTTACCGCACCGAAGGATTTCAGATAGACCCTGGAGCCTCCAAGTCCTTTAAATTCAGGCTCTATAACGGCCCAAAGGAGGAAGCACCTTTGCAGCAGGCCGGCCATAACCTCACTGCAGCAATAGATTACGGCTGGTTCACCATAATTGCTAAACCTCTGCTCGTCGTACTTCGCTGGTTCTACTCATACACGCACAACTACGGTGTCGCCATTATTCTGCTGACGATCATCATCAAGTTGATATTCTGGCCTCTGACACAGAAAAGCTACACCTCGATGCAGAAAATGAAAAAGATTCAGCCCAAGATTCAGCAAATCCGTGAGAAGTATAAGGATGATCGGGAAAAGCTGAACAAAGAACTGATGGAGGTCTACAAGATCTATAAAGTTAATCCGATGGGCGGATGCCTGCCGATGGTGCTTCAAATACCGGTTTTTTTCGCTCTCTATCGAATGTTGAACTCTGCGGTCGAGCTCAGGCACCAGCCTTTTGTGCTCTGGATACACGACCTCACCGCTCCGGATCGCCTGAATCTGGGCTTTTCGATCGATCTCCCAATGATTGGTCATTTAAACGGGGTGCCCGTTTTAACAATCCTTATGGGTGTTACAATGTTCCTTCAGCAAAAAATGACTCCCTCAACAGGAGATCCTCGTCAGGAAAAGATAATGCTGATCATGCCGGTCATGTTTACCTTTTTCTTTATCAACTTCCCGGCAGGTCTTGTGCTATACTGGTTTGTAAATAATATTCTCTCTATTGCGCAGCAATACTGGATAAATCGTCATGTGGGCACTTAGAGAGTTGTCTCTCCGCAATCCATCTCATACCCTTTCCGTGAATGACGGAGGAGAGAATGTGCACTCTTGAATTTGAAGAAAAATCGGTCGAGGAGGCAATAGAGCTCGCCTGCAGGCAACTGAAGCTTCCCCGAGAGAAACTGGAAATCGAGGTGATCTCGAAAGGTTCTTCAGGAATTTTCGGGATCGTAGGGGCGAGGAAGGCCAGGATCCGCGTAACGGCAAAGGTTCCTCCCGTCGGAATGGCGGCTGAGAAAGCCAAGGAAGTTTTAGACGAGATAGTCAAATATATTGATTTGCCGATGGTTGTCGAATGCGAGGCAAAAGAGGGATACTCCTATCTGAACATAATCAGCAACGGTTCAGGGCTGCTCATAGGCAAACGGGGCAAAACGCTCAATGCGCTTCAGTTTTTGGTGTCCAAGATAGTTAGCAGAAAGACCGGTGAAAGCGTTTCGGTTATAGTCGATACCGAGAACTACCGGTCTAAACGGGAGTTGAACTTAAATGAACTGGCTCGCCAACTCAGCGAGAAAGTCAAGAAATCCCGCCGCTCCCTTACAACCGGCCCGATGAGTGCCCAAGATCGCCGGGTCATTCACCTCGCGCTGAAAGAGGACCATGAAGTCAGGACCAAGAGCAAGGGCGAGGGAAACCTGCGGCGCGTTGTAATTTACCCGGTAAAGAGGACGAAGACCCCTCGCAAAGCTGCGGAAAAAACCGATTAGCAGCCGTTCAGCTTTAATCATGGACCTCAGACTACTCCAGGATACCATTTGTGCGATAGCTACTCCCATTGGTGAGGCTGGCATCGGCTTGATCAGATTGAGTGGGCCTCAAGCACTGGGGATGGCTCGTAAGATTTTCAAGCCGAAAGATCCCACCAAAAGTTTAAGGTCCCACACCCTCCATTACGGATGGATCAAAGACCCCGTTTCAGACGAGATCCTGGACGAAGTGCTTCTGGCCTTCATGGCCGCTCCCAGGACCTATACCCGTGAGGATGTAGTCGAAATTAACTGCCACAGCGGATATGCAGTGCTCAACCGCATACTCGAGATCGTCCTGTCGCTGGGCGCGCGGCTCGCCCAACCGGGAGAGTTTACTCGCAGAGCTTTTTTAAACGGACGGATCGATCTCTCACAGGCTGAAGCAGTCATAGAGATAATCCGCTCCCGCTCGGAACAGGGAATTTTACTTGCAAACCGCCATCTCAGGGGAGATTTCAGGAAAATTGTTGAAAACTGGCGCGAAACCCTGCTCCAGGCACAGTCGCGTCTTGAAGCCTTTATAGATTTCTCTGAAGATCTTGGGGAAGAAGCAGAGCAGGAGGAGTACGCGTATCAATCGCTTTTGGAGGACGTCCAGGAAGGAGTTACGAGACCCCTGATGGCCGCCTTGAACAAATACGAAGAAGGACGCGTGCTGCGTGAGGGGCTTACTCTGGTACTGGTGGGAAAACCAAACGTCGGAAAATCCTCAATGCTCAACGCTTTTTTGGGCAAGGACCGGGCCATCGTCGCAGCGGCCCCGGGCACGACTAGAGATGTTATTGAAGACACGTTTCTCCTTAAAGGGGTGCTGGTTCGGATTCTGGATACGGCTGGAATTCGAAACCAGCCCGATGAAATCGAATCCTGCGGGATAGAAATGGCCATTCGCTCGCTTTCCGAAGCCGACGTGGTGCTCTGGCTTATCGACAATAGCAGACCCATTACGGAGGAGGACCAACGGGTGTACGAGGCAATTGGGGGGTCGCGCTGCATCGTGCTGCTCAATAAGAGCGACCTTCCGCCGGCTTTCCCCATCGAAACAGTCCAGAAACGTTTCCCGGGACCCGCTCCAATTCTCAGTTTATCGGTAAAGAATCCCTCCGATATCGAACGTCTCAAGGTTTATCTGGCGGAATCGTTTATTATGCGGCCGTTGGAAAGTTGCAGGTCTGAGATAGTGCCAAATATGAGGCAGAAAGAATGCCTTGAAAAGACGATGAGCGCGCTTGTAAGGGCTGAAGAACTTCTGCGCTCCAACGCATATTGTGAATTGGTCAGCCTTGAGCTCGAAGCTGCACGCGGGCAGCTTGAGGCCGTTTTAGGGTGGTGGAATGATGGTGAATTGCTGGATAGAATATTTCTTGAGTTTTGCGTAGGGAAATAGGCCCGTGATATGGAAACCGCCCCTCACCATGAATTCGCCAAACGCATCATGGAATTTACAGGCAAGGCGGGTATTGCGCTCACTGAAAAACAAGCCCGACTCTTGAGCCTCCATGTCCAAATCATGCTCGCGTGGAACTCAAACCTAAATTTGACCCGTATAACGGGCTCCGAAGAAATCATAGTCAAACATCTCCTTGATTCCATTCTGCCCGCTAAATCTCTTCCATTTTCCGGCTATGCTCTGGACGTCGGCACCGGTGCGGGATTTCCTGGAATTCCCTTAAAGATTGTTCATCCTGATCTTCAGATGGTTCTACTCGACTCAAGCAGAAAAAAGGTCAGCTTTCTCACCACAGCGGCCGCTGCACTTGGGCTGAAAGGAGTCAGGGCATTGCAGGGCAGGTGGCAGGAGTTCTCGAAGGATGAAGCGCAATTTAATAGATTCGAACTTATCACAATGCGCGCGTTAAAGCTGGAGCCTCAACACATCACACGCCTTGCCTCGCTCGTTTTGGCGCCGGGTGGAGTTTTGGCCTGCTGGAGAGGGGGTGGCGCCGATAGTTTAGAGGAAAGCGTAGATTTCGGCGCCGATAAGGCGAACTATAGCAGTATGGAATTTCAGCGCGATATTGACTACCTGCTCCCGGGCATAAAGCAGCCGAGGGCCATCAGCTTGTGGAAGAAAGGGACTAAACAGGCGAGCGATTAGGGCCACAAGGTTTGGGTCCCACAGCTTTGGAATTCCTCAACTTCTTTACGCCTTCTCAGTCGGACGGTCTCATTGTCCAAATCTTTGAGCGGCTGGCACACTTCAACCGGATAGACTTCGGCCGGGTGAATTGACCGCAGATTTTCAGGAAGCTTTCTCCACTCATCAGAGAAGCGGGCTCGGATTTGCGCCAGAGATTCAGGTCCCCGGAGACTCTGCCCTCCCTGCATTACCGGCTCCAAAAGAGGTTCCCCTTTCTCCATTTTGGTGTCGGACAGGCATACATAGTCAGAATGCATCTTTCCATCGTCGCCGTAGAACCGATAGACTTGCTTTCTGCCGATCCAGGTCTTTTTCCCGGTGGATAGCTTGAGTATCGGCCTGCCCTCATATTCAACCAGCTTATAGGCGATGTCGAGGTAGGGAGCGTCCGCGGATACGCCCAACCGGGTGCCCACAGCGAAGAAATCGATTTGAGCACCGCAATTCAGCAACTTTTCGATCTCGTATTCATCCAAGGACCCGCTAGCCATTATTTTTACTTCGTGGAATCCTGCTTCATCCAGGATAAGCCGCACTTTTCTGCTCAAATCGACCAGATCGCCACTGTCCAACCGGACACCCAGCAGATTTTTCCCGCTGTTCCTCAAGGTCGTCGCCACTTCGACCGCCTTGAATGTTCCGGCGATGCAATCGTATGTGTCGATCAAGAGGACTGAATCGTCAGGGAATGCGCGCACAAAGGCGTGGAAGGCATCAAGTTCACTTTGGAAACTGGTGATATAGGAATGTGCCATGGTGCCGAATACAGGGATGCCGTATGCTTTTCCGGCGAGAAGATTGCTCGTGCCCAGAAATCCAGCCAGGTATGAAGCGCGAGCCGCTTTTAGCGATGCGTCCACACCGTGGGTACGCCTCATCCCGAAGTCTATGAGCCCCCTGCCTGAAGCAACGGCGGAGATCCGCGCCGCCTTACTTGCCAGCATTGTATCGAGATGGATCATATTTACAACCAGGGTCTCTATTATCTGAGCTTCCACTATCGGAGCGGTTACCTCCAGGATGGGCTCCTGAGCGAAAAAGATGCGCCCTTCCGCAATGGCGCGTATGCTTCCTGAAAAACGAAAGTCCCGAAGGTAGTCAAGTAACCTGGTGGAAAACTTTCCGAGGGACAGAAGGTAGCGCAGCGATTCATCGCTAAAACGAAAATCGGGCAGAACCTGCAGGAGGCCCTGTAGCCCCGCTGAAACGAAGTAAGAACGATCCGTTGGGTAATCTCTTACAAACAGGCTGAAGGTTGCCTCGCTGTTCATCCCCTCCCGGAGAAAACTCTCGGCCATTGTAAGTTCATATAAATCGGTTACAAGCTCCGGCGCGTAATGTTCCAAGGGATTCATCTTCCTCCTCTTACGCGGCCGTTTGCATTTCCTGTCCCCTGCCGGCCCTTGTCAACCGGGCGCCGTAGATCTTTTTCATACGCTCCAGCGCGAACTCATGCCAGACTTGGTCGATGTCCGCAACGGCGTCTACAGGAATCACCACCGCATAATCTCTGTTTCGCAGGTCCCCGGCCGTGTCCATGACACACATGGAAGTAAGGACTCCGGTAACCCACACCTCTTCGGGCTTGATATCGGCAAGCATGTCGGCGAGACTGTTTCCAAACAATCCGGACAACCTGGTTTTGTCTACTACAGGACTGCCCGGACCCGGCGTAAGCTCGGGGATTACCTCGGACCCCCAACTCCCTTTTATCGCATGCGGCGGAAAGAGTTCAAACTCTTTATCGTTGCGGGCATGGGCGTCCCTCAAGAAAATGATCCGTTCTCCCCCTGCGGTAAATTGGTCGATGAGCGACCGGATAACAGGAACAATTTTCCTTGCGTCTTCACCGCAATAAAGGGAGCCGGCCGGGTTGAGGAAATCATTTAACATGTCGATAATTAACAGAACCCTTCGTTTCATAGCTTTTCCTCCTGTCCGACCACTGAAGTCGGTATCCGATCCGGTTAACCTGTTTAACCACGAAATTAAGGATTCCACCAGAAGAATTAAAGCTTTATTCAAGTATTACCGATCTAATTATGTCGGATACAACTTCGAAAATATCAACTTGTTCGAAAGCTACTAAATTGAGCGGCGATTTCGACCATTTGCAACGAGCAATCAGAAGCGGTCAACCCGAAGTCTCTCATCCTATGGGAGAGACGCCACCCAGGGTTTTGATCGTGGACGACAGCCCTACGATCCGGTTCAGCCTGAGAAGGGATCTTGCGCAAATGGGAGCGGTCGTAACGGAAGCACAGGACGGCAGTGAAGGTCTCAACATCGTAGATTCTCAAGATTTTGACTTGATCATAACAGATATTGAAATGCCGCGAATGGACGGATTTACTTTCTGCAGTCGGCTCAAAAGTCACCCCACGAAGAATTCAATCCCAGTCGTAATCTTGAGCTCCAAGGAAAGTGAAGAAGATATCGAATTCGGTTTTAAAGTCGGCGCCGCGGGTTATGTGCTGAAATCGAATGCAAGAAACGATTTGCATGTGCGCATCAAGGACATCCTGGATAAGCATTCACTGTTGAGGGGAAGAACGGTCCTTGTAGTTGATGATTCCTCCTCTATCCGCAATCTGATTGAAAAAGCCCTTTCAAAGGCCGGATTTCAAGTAACTTGTGCCGAAAACGGCCAAAAAGCCCTGGAATTCCTCAGCCGATCTACTCCGGATATGATCCTGAGCGACTTGCACATGCCAGAACTCGATGGCTTAAGTCTTTGTAAAAAAGTGCACGCGGACAAAGAACTAAAAGGGATCCCGTTCATAATCATGAGTTCAGACGGCGACAGGGCCAAGATGCGTCAACTGCTCCAGTACGGCGCCTCGGCTTATCTCGTTAAACCGTTCAATATCGACCAGTTGGTGGTGACGGCTGAGAGGTTTCTCTCGGATCATTTCGGCAAGGTCCTAAAGGAGAGAAAGCGCCTTGAATCCGAACGTCAATTATTGATCGCAAGCATAAGCAGCCTGGTTCTCGCACTGGAGGCCCGGGACCAGTACACACGGGGCCATTCGGAATCCGTGGCCGCAATGGCGACTGATATTGCCACAGAGATGTCTTTAGAGGAAGAAAGGATCGAGAGAGTAAGAATTGCCGGGAAATTGCATGATCTTGGCAAAATAGGCATCCGTGACGACATTCTGCTCAAACAAGGTCCTCTGAACGACGAGGAATGGTCTATCCTCAAACGGCACCCACGCATAGGGGCAGAAATTCTGGCGCCCATTCACAGCCTGGCCGATATCATTCCGGCACTGGCCAGCCATCACGAAAGAATGGATGGGAAGGGATATCCCGAGGGACTCAAGGGAAGCCAAATTCCTCTTTTGGCCCGCATGATAGCAGTTGCCGACACCTACGATGCGCTGACAAGCGATCGCCCTTACCGCAAAGGCTTTTCCAATGACGAAGCGCTCTCGATTATCGAAGACATCAAGGGAACTCAGCTCTGCCCTGAGTGCGTTCAGAGCTTTTTTGCATCCGTACGCAAAAAGATTTGGGATTGATGACGGTCTAGCCTTTCCCTTGCCGCATTGTTTGCCACTTCAAAATTAGTCAGACACCTCCGGCAAAGCCCGTTAATCATCAAACCATCCTTCCAGACAAGTTTCATACGGCTCATTTTTTCATATAATCGAAACGGCCCGCTGGTTTGCTTGAAAAAAACAGGCGAAAGAAGTAGTATCCTGAAAAGGTGCATGGGGCCGTAAAATGCAGTTTGAGAGCGTAGAGGTTTTGACCCGCGACGAATACAAGGGAGCGCAGGACCCTGTCTCTTTTGTGTGGCGCGGTAACGAGTACCGGGTCGAACAAGTTCTCGACAGGTGGTACGAAGGGGGAATCGACGCCACTCGTTTACCCATGCTCTATTTCCGCGTAAGAACAGTGGCGGGTGAGGTTTTTATCATCAGGTATCATGAGTTTTTCCGAGCGTGGAGCATTTTGATGTGAACTTTGTAAAAACATTTACCCGTTTACGGAGGGAAGTTCTTGATCCGGATTGCTGTCATTGATGGACAGGGTGGCGGTATCGGAACCACCATAATAAAGAGGATAAAAGAGGTTTTTGGCGAGCGTACAGAGCTGTGGGCGCTGGGAACAAACGCCATCGCGACAGCTCAAATGATGAAGGCTGGTGCAAACCGGGGCGCCACCGGTGAAAATGCGATCCGCCACAGTGCAGCGCAGGTTGATATAATAGTCGGGCCTATTGCCATTTTGATTGCTAATGCCATGATGGGCGAAATGACTCCTTCAATGGTGAGCGCGATAGGTGAGTCGAAAGCCGCAAAACTGATTCTGCCGGTTACCCAGGAACCTATCACGGTTGTTGGCACCATCAGGGAACCCTTGCCACACATGGTCGACCGGCTTATCTCCGAACACCTCTCTCAATATGTGACCCTGCCGGGTGAAAATTAATGGCCACATCGGACCGGGAGATCGGAACGCCTCTACTGGTACTGGGCTGTGCCAGGAGCGGGAAAAGCACCTGGGCCGAATCAGTGGTGCGCCGGTTCCCTCCGCCGTATATATACCTCGCTACAGCACAGGCCCTCGATGACGAGATGACACTGCGCATTCGGCAGCACCGGGAACGCCGCGATGCATCGTGGGAAACGCTCGAATCGTCGATCGATCTTTCCGGCCCGCTCAAAAGTCTCAACGGCCTGCGCAAGCCCGTTTTGTTGGATTGCATAACGCTTTGGCTCAGCAACCTGCTCTGTTCTGACGGGGTTCAGGCCGAGTCGGCGGTCGATGAGGTTTGCGAGGCTATAAAAACTGTAAACTACCCCCTGGTGATAGTTTCCAATGAGACGGGAGGAGGCATTGTGCCTGAGAACCCGCTCGCACGAAAGTTCAGGGACCTGTCCGGATTAACGAACCAGAGGCTCGCTCGAATCTGCGCTTCGGTTTTCCTGGTCACAGCAGGCTTGCCTTTGCGTCTGAAGTAATCAGAGCCGATTCCTCACCCCCGTTCTGAGCACCCGGAGAACAACGAAAAGAGCTGTGGGGGTGGGTTAAGCGGAGCGCAGCCCACTGAAACTTTTCGAACATGCTGGAGGCGTTCACGAAAACCAGGCAATTTGAAATCCTTAGGGTTCTCAAGGAAAACGAAGGAAGCTTCGTATCAGGAGCGGACCTTGCCGAAAAATTTGCTATGAGCCGGCCCGGGGTCTGGAAGCATATAAACAGGCTCAAAGCGATTGGCTATGACATTCAGAGCCGGTCCAGGCTCGGTTACAAGCTTCTGGATGTACCGGACTCACTCGCCGTTGAAGAGGTCGTCCCAAATCTGGACACTAATTGGCTTGCACACTCCTATCATTACCTCGGGACTATTGGTTCCACAAATGACTATGCTTTGCTCCTTGCCGCAGAGGACGCTCCCCACGGCACCCTTGTGGTAGCAGACGGACAAACGAAAGGGCGCGGTCGTCTCCGACGTGAATGGATATCCTATCCTAACTGTGGGATTTACCTGTCTATATTGCTGAGAAACCTTTTACCGGTCCGCGTTGCGCCGCAGTCCACCTACATTGGATCACTTGCTCTGGTGAAGACTCTGCGCGAAGAATTCGGGGTCGCCGCATCAATCAAGTGGCCAAATGACGTGTTGATAAACGGACGAAAAGCCGCGGGAATTCTGACCGAAACGCAATCAGACCAGGACTTCTCCCGATTCTCCGTGATGGGTATCGGTATCAATGTCAATCACAATAAGGAGCAACTGGAGGGGCCTTTTCGATACCCTGCGACGTCGATAGCCATAGAAGTCGGGTTTATGGTCAAGAGACAGAGGGTCCTTTTACAATTTCTTGGCCGGTTCGAGCGGGACTACGATCTCTTTCTCCAAAAAGGACTGTCGGCCCTGATTTCAGAAATCGAAGCCCACTCGGGTATCCTGGGCAAAACCATAACGGTGCTATGTGGAGATCGTGAAATTACCGGGAAAGCGCAGGGACTCACCCCCGAAGGAGCCCTCCTGCTGCTTGGAAAAGATGGCACGACGGAAACTGTCTGGGCAGGTGATGTATCGCGGGTTGAAGGCGCCGCATGATTGTTCGCATTTATAAGGCGACTATGCCCCCCCTCTGGCGCGCTCCATGTTTTCCTGCTTCCGCTTGCACTCAATACACAGAGTTGTGACCGGCCGGGCGTTAAGCCGCTCGAAGCCAATATCGTCACCGCACTCCTCGCACTGCCCGAAATGGCCTTCCTCTATCCTTTGCAATGCCTCGCGTATCTTGACGATTAGCTTTCTTTCGCGGTCACGAATGCGGAGCATGAAGTTTCTGTCAGATTCGAGGGTAGCCCGGTCTGTAGGGTCAGGGAAATTCTCCTCGTTATCAGTCATCCCTGCTACCGTTTTTTCGGCTTCAGAATAAAGCTCATCCAATCTCTTCAAGAGGACTTCTTTGAAATATGCCTGGGTTTCTTTATCCATATTTCCACTCCGCTGCAAAATTTGAACAGTGTCGACTAACATACTGGAGCGCAAGAGTAAAGGGGAAATCCAGATAATGCACTTAACCACGCTCGAACTGCCCGCTTTTCCCTCCGGTTTTGAAGGTCAGGCGAGCTTCGCGGATCGTAATTCCCCGGTCGATAGCCTTGCACATATCATATACGGTGAGCGCCGCGTTTGTGACCGCCACAAGTGCCTCCATTTCGACGCCTGTCCTGTCGTTCGTCGTGACATGTGAACATATCTTGATTTCACTCCTGGACTCATCGGGGAAAAATTCCACCTCGATACCGGTCAATTGAAGCTGATGGCAAAGCGGAATAAGCTCCCAAGTCCTTTTTGCAGCCATTATTCCGGCGAGTCTGGCGGCCTCAAAGACGTTGCCCTTGGAGACATTACCGGTACAGATGCGGCGCAAAGTCTCTCCCGTAAGGCTGACGAATGCCTCGGCTCGCGCCTCTCGCCACGTGATGTCCTTGCCGCTCACGTCTACCATCTTTAAGCGACCTTGCGAGTCAATGTGAGTCATCTCATCCGTGGACATGCCTCCTCCTCAATGCCCTTCGACAATCTGCACGAGCAAAATCAGGTCGCCGGGCGCCGCAGTGGGATGAACGGCATCTCCTGCCCCCGCCACCCGGATTCGCGTTCCGTTTAGGATTTCTCCCGGAATCCAGACCCGTAGCGAGCATGGTTCTTCACATTCTCCGATCCCACCGCATAACCGGCATCCGGACCTCCTGGCCCCATTGTTACATTGTCGGCATGAGATCATCCTCACATAACTGATTTCTTCGTGATAACCCCCGTTTTGAAGAGAGCTTCTCGATACCTGCAAGTCAAATCTCAGGTCACAGCCATGGGCCATTCTTACCTGGCGCTTGCCTATCCCGAATAAATCCTGGAATATCTCATCGAACGAAGAGGCCTCGCCTCCTTCACTGTGAATGTCTGTCCAGGAGGAGTCTGAATAATTCTGCTTTGACTTTCGGTAACCGCGAACTCTGTCGTATCTCCCACGCGCTGCAGGGTCTTTAAGCGTTTCATATGCTTTGCGCACTTCCCTGAAACGCTCGGCAGCTTTGGGATTGCCAGGATTTCGGTCTGGATGCAGCTTCAGCGCAAGATAACGAAAAGCGCTGCGTATCTCCGCCTGGGATGCCCGAATCGATATCCCCAGGGTTTTATAGTAGCAGGTCTTGTTTCTTGCTCTTAGCCGTGGTTCCAAGTCTCACCCTCGAATTTTTGCCTAACTCGAGGTTAATTTTATTGGCAATCCATGAATAAGACAAGAACTGAGTTATCTTACCGAATGTATTGACAATAAGCCCCGCACCGGTCTCGATTGTGAAGTTGTAATTATTCGGAAACGCCGTGTCTTTCATTTCCTGATGTGGCATTCGCCGCACATGATCCCCCCGGCGCTTTTCCCCTGGGAAAGCAAAGATTCATGGCACCCTTTGCATTGGAGGTGAAAGGCCTCTTTCAAAGACAGCGAGCCATCATCGGGGTAGGCATCATGACAGTTCAAACACTTCTGGCCTTCTCCTCCCCGATTGTTGGAATAAGCGTCAAAATCATGGTGGCACCTGAGGCAGTCTATTATCGCCGCGTGTGTCTCATGCAAAAACACGACAGGGGGTCTCTGATGTGTTTTGAATTCCTCATGATTCAGAACCATTACAGTATCCTGGCAAAGTGCGGCAGACGCAAGAGCCAAGATCACCAGAATAACCGAAACCGGCATTGCAAATTTCATCAAAATTCCCTTTGATCCTGTATTTCTCATGTGAATATCATTTCCGCCGAAAGAAAAGAGCAATATGGCTCAATTTGCTGAAGGGAATGACGATCAGCAACATTTCGGCGAAAATTATATGTAGAATCAGGTTCAGTTTATAGGGGCCGATCTGGTGATATGCCAGAAAACCGGTAAAAAAAGGGGCAATGGTTAAAACGACCAGCGAATAATCCAGGGCTGTCGAGGTATTCCGTACTTCTGCGCTGATTATTCTCCTGCCCGCAAGGACCAACGCCAATATCAAAAACACCACTGTCAGAGTGTCGGCGAAAGATCCCGGCAGAGACGGAAGACTGACGCTGAAGGCTTCTTCCCATAGAGTGTTGTGCGCAAGAAGGAAGAGAGGAATGCCAAACAGGCAGACATAGAACAGAAAGGAGGTTATCGAGAAAAGGGGCTGCGACCTCAATCTCGGGCCATACTCGATCAGCGGCCGTATGGTCGAACGAATAGCCGGTTTCATTTCCCCCTCGCCCTGCAAGACTTTGCCGCATTCTTTGCTCAATGCGTAAAAATAGGTAACTCGCACGATGAGGCCAGCTATAAATATCGCAAAAGCGGCCCACAGAGCTGGTCCGGTTAGAAATTCATACAGTTTGAACATGCGCTGCCTCATTCTTGGAACTGTGTACAAATCAGGTTTGTACGCACATTTGCCAAATCGAACTTAGCAATTATCATACTCGCGGCGCCACTTAAAAGATAAAAACGCTCCTCTCTCCTTGTCCCGATTACGCCACAGCCTTATCTTTTAGTCCTCTCGGCTGTCGCGGCTTACTCGTTGCGGAACCTTCTCCAGCTCACCCACCCTGAGTGTTATATTACTTTCCTTCCGCCATAGTGGTAATCGCAAACCCATAGAAGCGCGTGCAGCCTTTGTTTTCGTGAGATCCTGCTTCTTTCTAAAATGTTTTTGGTTGACTTTAGACTAGGGGGTTGCTATAGCCGTCTACTAATCGTTCCAATTCAGTTCTTATCGGTACTGCTCTTCTTAGCGTTATTGCCAAATTTGTGCTCTTCTTCTTTAGGTGGGTCTTTTCTCGTTCTTCTCCCGGTTCCAAATGCCATACAAGAGCGGTTTTTGGTGTGTGTTTTTAAATCTCCCAACGCCATAGGAGGAATTAAGAATGGCTGACCTTATTCCCGTGCCCAAATCCTGGGCAAAGAAAGCGCACTGTAACAATGAAGGTTACCTCAAGATGTACGAACAATCTGTTAAGGACCCCGAAGGGTTCTGGGCCAAAGTAGCCCAAAGAATAGATTGGTTCCAACCATTCACCAAGGTTAAAGATGGAAACTTCTCCGGGGACATCCGGATTAAATGGTTTGTCGATGGAAAACTGAATGTTTCCTACAACTGCTTGGACAGGCACCTTGCAAAAAGAGGCGACCAGGTTGCCATCATTTGGGAAGGCGACAATCCCCAAAGCAGCAGGAAAATCACCTACAAAGAACTCCACCAACAAGTTTCCAAATTCGCCAACGTGCTCAAGTCTCTCGGATTGAAGAAGGGAGACCGGGCCACCATATATCTGCCTATGATTCCCGAACTGGCCATCGCAATGCTTGCCTGTACGCGCATTGGTGTGATCCACTCTATCGTTTTCGCAGGCTTTTCTCCCGAATCGCTTGCCGGTCGAATCCAGGACTGCGGCGGAAAAGTAGTGATAACAGCAGATCAAGGTCTTCGTGGCGGAAAGCCGGTGCCCCTTAAGGAGAACACTGACGAAGCGATCACCAAGTGTGCCGGTGTCGAGAAGGTTATCGTGTACAAACACACCGGAGGCAATGTTTCTATGACCCCCGGGCGGGATTTAGACTGGAACGATCTCATGAGCAAGGCCTCAGCAGATTGCCCGCCTGAGCACATGGATTCGGAAGATCCCCTCTATATTCTCTACACCTCGGGTTCAACGGGCAAGCCAAAGGGCGTTCTCCACACCACCGCCGGCTACCTGGTCTATACAGCTTTCTCACATGAATATGTTTTCGATTATCACGATGGAGACGTTTACTGGTGCACAGCCGATATCGGTTGGGTAACCGGCCACAGTTACATCGTTTACGGCCCTCTGGCAAATGGGGCGACGACCGTGATGTTCGAGGGTATTCCCAACTATCCCGACTGGTCTCGTTTTTGGGATGTTTGCGACAAGCATCAGATAAATATCTTCTATACCGCTCCCACTGCCCTCAGGGCGATAATGAGGCAAGGCGAAGGACCGGTCAGGAAGGCCTCCAGAAAGTCCATCAAGCTTCTCGGAACCGTCGGCGAGCCAATCAACCCCGAAGTCTGGCTGTGGTACCATAACGTTGTCGGCGAGGGACGCTGCCCAATCGTGGATACATGGTGGCAGACTGAGACCGGCGGCATTCTGATCACGCCTCTACCAGGCGCGACCGCTCTTAAGCCGGGTTCTGCCACCAGGCCTTTTTTTGGCGTGCAGCCGGCTATACTTACGCCGGAGGGTGCCACCATCGAGGGTCCGGGGTCCGGTTACCTCGTGATCAAGGACTCGTGGCCTGGCATGCTTCGCACGGTTTACGGCGACCACGAACGTTTCAAGCAAACCTATTTCAGTAATTACGCCGGTCTCTATTTCACCGGCGACGGTGCACGCCGCGATGAAGATGGATATTACTGGATAACGGGCCGCGTTGACGATGTAATAAATGTCTCCGGTCACCGCCTCGGGACAGCCGAAGTCGAAAGCGCACTGGTCGCGCACCCCTCGGTTGCCGAAGCTGCCGTTGTCGGCTTCCCGCACGATATCAAAGGCCAGGGAATATATGCATATGTTACGTTGAAGGCCGACGTTAATCCCTCTGACCCCCTGAGGGATGAACTGGTTAAATGGGTCCGCAAGGAAATCGGACCGATCGCCACCCCGGATTTCATCCAGTGGGCGCCGGGATTGCCGAAGACAAGGTCGGGGAAGATCATGCGCCGTATTCTACGCAAGATAGCGGCCAACGAGGTCCATGAACTCGGCGATACCTCCACCCTTGCAGAACCGGCTGTTGTGCAGGATCTTATCAATAACCGCCTGGCGGCTGTTAAACCTAAGTCAGCGTAGTCTTTACGCGGAATATATGGAGGAAGATTTCCGGGACGACCTACGGCGGAATCTGAATCTCCTTTGTTCCGGATATTTGGCACAAAGATCTGGATTAAGAGGGCGCTCTGAACGGGCGCCCTCTTTTCGCTTTCGGACTCTCCCTTTCACTGGCTTCTTTGCAACGCTTGAAATATATTATAGTCACACCGGCTAACGCAGGAGACAAGATATGGCTGTCAGTTCCCTGGCAGGGAAACCCGCCTCTCTCCTAAAATCAGATGAACCTTTCTTGAACAAATTCCCCGATATGTTTAGAATAGGATTTTGATTTCGTCTACCGGTTTGCTTGGCCTGGAGAAATGAAAATATTCGAAACCGATGCGATTGTTTTGACCACACGCGACCATGGCGAATCGGATCGCCTGGTCATGTTTCACTCCGCCAATTTTGGGAGATTGCGTGGAATTGCCAAGGGGGCCAGAAGAAGCAGGAAAAGGTTCGCAAACGTTTTTGAGCCGTGCAGTCTTGTGAGCCTGGAGTGCCGGGAGAGGAATTCTTTTATCTGGATTGAAACGTGCAAACTGGTAGAACCTTATCTTCCCATGCGCACAGATATTGAGAAATGGGCGTACGCCGCGCTTTTTTCCGAAATCATCATGGAGATGGTCCCCGAAGGGGAACCTCACCCCGACCCTTTTATTCTTCACAAAGAGACCCTCGACAGATTGGAACAGGACAAAGACCCTCAAAATGTGTTATTGTTAGCATTGTTGAGGTTTCAGGCGTTGATGGGATATATGCCCGCCCTGGATGGATGCGCAATTTGCGGGCGCAAGCTCAAGAGCGCCCGGAAATGGTTTTGGCAGCCGGCCCAGGGGAAACTGGTCTGCGTGAATCATCATTGTCCGGATGTCAGCTACATCACGCTGGATGTTGGTACGTTGGCCTTGATACATTACATGAGGAAAATTCCCCTTGAGAAGACATGGCGGCTGCGGATGCGCCAGGAAATAAAAGCACCCCTTTTGACGGGTCTTCTCGACTGGTTTTGCTATCATACCAGGAAGGAAATCCAGAGCATCAAGGTACTTGATCAAATAAGTAGGAAACAATCGGGAAGGCAAATTGACTTTAAGAATGGTTGCTGATCCCGGCAAACCGATAACCTGAATTTTTCGAAAGTAAACAGGGCGAATTCTAATGGAGTGGATCAGCCAATTCGATGTAGCTCACAGCTCCCCGTGGTTTGCAATACTTCTTTCCTTCGCGGGAGGCGTTCTGGCAAGTTTTACTCCTTGTACATATCCCATGATGCCGATAACGGTTGCCTTTATCGGTGGGAAAGCCAACGGGAGCAGGAGCAGAGGTTTTCTACTATCGATCTTTTATGTGCTGGGCATGGCGATCGTTTACTCAGCCTTAGCCGTCTTTGCTGCATGCACCGGACAGTTATTCGGCGCTCTCACTGCCAGCCCATGGGCTTATCTGGTCGTGGGCAATATATGTCTTTTTTTCGGACTCGTGATGCTGGAGGCCGTCCCCCTTGCCCCGCCAGGTTTTCTCAATAACTTAAAGGTAACGGGATTTTCCAGCCACGATATTTTTACGAGTATGATATTGGGCGGGGCGTCGGCCTTGGTAGTGAGTACATGCACCACCCCCATTCTTGGCGTTCTTCTGGCAATGGTTGCCGCCAAGCATCAGATCGCACTCGGAGTGGGCATGCTTTTCTCGTTTTCAGTAGGCTTGGGCGCACTCGTAATCGTAGTGGGTACTTTCACCGGATTGCTCACTTCACTTCCGCGTTCCGGGATATGGATGCTGAGGGTCCAGAGGATTTTCGGGGTTCTGATGATTTTGGCTGCGGAATATTTTTTGATAAAGACAGGAGAGTTTTTGATATGAGCTGTATGAAAAGCGGCAAAAAGTTCACGGTACTTCTGTTTACATTTATCTTGTTCCTAACGGTCCCTATTTGTCGGCCGGCCGGCGCTGTTGACGAGAGCAAAGCGGCTATCGCTTTTGCTGCGCCTAATTTCGATCTGCAGGACCTAAAGGGATCACACGTAACTTTGGACCAGTTTAAAGGACAAAAGCCCGTTCTTCTTTATTTCTGGGCAACATGGTGCCCTCATTGTATCGCTGTGCGACCGGAAGTAATCCACTTGCGAAAGGCAACCAGCGATACCGACATGGAGATCATTGCCATCAATGTTGGCAGCGGAGATTCGCTTGCGAAGGTAAAGCGTTTCGAAGAAAACGATCCTGCGCCCTATACGGTTTTATACGATTCTGATTCTAAGGTCACGCGTTCCTACAAGGTCGAGGGAATCCCCCATTTCGTTTTGCTGGATAAAACCGGAGCGGTGAAATACCAGGGCAATGAACTGCCATCTAATCCAATCAGCCTTCTGAACAAATGAGAATCCACGCGAATGACCTGAGCTGTTACCGGCGAGGATTAGAAATGCAGAGCGGGATCAAATGAAAGATGTGCTCACAGTAATCATGGCCGGGGGCAGGGGTACGAGGCTGATGCCGCTCACCGACGACCGTTCGAAGCCCGCAGTCCCTTTTGGGGGAATATACCGGCTGATCGATATACCCTTGAGCAACTGCATCAACTCCCAACTCTATAAGATCCTGATCTTTCCACAATACAAGTCGCAATCTCTTGTGGACCACCTTGAAGAGGGCTGGAATATATTTTCCAGAGATCTCGGTCACTTTCTTCAGATAGTGGCTCCGCAGCAGAGAATGGGAGAGGAATGGTACCGGGGAACGGCGGACTGCGTACGCCAGAACTTGTATCTGATCGAGCGGGCAATGCCGCGGCACGTTCTGATCCTTTCCGGAGACCATGTATATAAAATGGACTACACCGCGTTTCGGGATTATCACGAAAAAGTTGAAGCCGACGTAACGGTGGCCCTTTTGGAAGTAGACCGTGCACAAGGCCATGAGTTTGGGATCGCCGAAGCTGACAACGATTTCAGAATTCGCGCCTGGCAGGAAAAACCAAAGGAGCCAAAACCTATTCCGGACGAACCTGAACGCTGTCTGGCCTCGATGGGTATCTACCTGTTCAGGACCGATCTTCTCCTCGACTTGCTTCATAAAACCGACTATGCCGATTTCGGGGGGGACATAATCCCCAGAATTATAGATGAATTTAAAGTCTGCGCTTACCCGTACAGACGCATGAACAAGATTCGCGATTATATCCGCCAGGCAGATCCGGACGGGGTCAGAAGGCTTCACATGGTCGAAGCGACCCGCGACTCGCAGTACTGGAGAGACGTCGGTACGCTCGACGCTTACTGGAACGCCAACATGGATTTGACCGGCGTTGACCCCTTCTTTAACCTCTACGGGTACCTTTGGCCCGTGAGGAATCGTCCACATCAATACCCGCCGGCAAAATTCGTTTTCAATCTGCCGGAGACCACGGACCCGAGAACGGGGACAGCGGTAGATTCACTTGTCTCACCGGGATGCATAATAAGTGGAGGAACGGTGAGGAGCTCGGTGCTCTCCTGCGACGTAACGGTGCGAAGCTGGGCACAGGTTGATGAGTCCGTCATCATGGACCATGTAGAGGTAGGCCGTCACTGCAAAATCAAGAAAGCCATCATAGATAAAGAAAACGTCATCCCGCCTTACACTGAAATTGGTATAAACCCGCTGGCCGACCGCGAAAAATTCAAGGTAACCCCTCGTGGAATAGTAGTTGTCCCAAAAGGATATTTCAGGCCGCAATAAGAGTGGTCTCTTTATAATTTGTATAATTGTCAGAGCTGGAAGATTTGGTCCTTGGGCTTCACCGACCGGGCGATGTAGTCTTTCATCTGTTCGCCGGGCAAAGGACGGCTTAGAAGAAAACCTTGCACCTCATCGCATCCGTGGCTGCGAAGAAATTCAAGCTGTTCTTCGGTCTCCACGCCTTCGGCTATGACCTCCAGGTTAAGGCTGTGGGCCATTGCCACAATTGCTGCCGCAATTGCCTCGTTGTCCCGGTCCCCAGGTATATCATGAATAAAGGACCTGTCGATCTTAAGGATGTCCAACGGAAATCGTTTCAGGTATGCCAGAGATGAGTAGCCTGTCCCGAAATCATCTATCGCTACCCGCAGCCCCATAAGCTTGATTTCCTGAAGGATACTCGAGGACTCATCCATGTTCTTCATAATGGCGCTCTCGGTGAGCTCGATCTCTAGCCAACGGGAATCGAGACCGGATAATTTCAGGGCTTGCGTTATCGTCTCGACCAGGGTCCTGGGCTTGAACTGAAGGCTGGATATGTTGACGGCCACACGAATGGGAGGTATTCCCATCTCTTGCAGGGCTTTATTGTAAGAGCATGCGGAGTATAGTACCCATTCACCTATCGGCACGATCAGCCCGTTTTCTTCAACCAGCGGAATGAAATCATTAGGAGGAACGAGTCCCAATTCAGGGTGGTTCCAGCGAAGCAGGGCCTCCATCCCCACGATCTTTCCCGAATCGATATTTATCTGGGGCTGATAGTAAATCAGGAACTCCTGGCGATCCAGAGCCTTCCTGAGAGCGTTTTCGAGCGAGAGTCTCTCAAACGATGACGCGTTCATCGACTCCGAGTAAAACTGGAAATTGTTTCTTCCCTGCTCCTTGGCGCTATACATCGCAGCATCGGCATTTTTCAGCAGTGTATCGGGATCTTCCCCATCCATGGGCGAGACCGTGATTCCGATGCTCCCTGTGATGAATATCTCGTGGCCTGCTATGACCAGAGGTCTCGCAACAAAATCGAGAATACGTTTTGCCACCTTCGCCGAGTCCTGGACATTCTTTATTTCAGGCAAAAGTACTGTAAACTCGTCCCCGCCCAGTCGAGAAACGTTGTCCGAAATTTCAGCCTCTACATGACGAGCGGATCTATCGCTTTTGCGAATTCCTTCCTTTATGCGCTCGGCGACATTTTGGAGCAACAGATCTCCAACTCTATAGCCGAAGGTGTCGTTTATGCGCTTAAATCTGTCCAGATCAAGGAACAGAGTTGCAACATGACTGCCGTTACGCTGCGCCATAGCAAGCGCCTGGGCCAGATGTTCCTTGAAAGAATTCCGGTTGAGCAAACCTGTCAGTATATCGTGATAAGCCAGGCGGTATACGCGATCCTCGATCCTTTTACGATCAGTAATGTCGCGCACTATCGCCACGGCCTCCTCTTTTCCGCTGCCTACAATGCGCCACTCATAGTAACGGACCTCCTGGCCCACCTGGAGGTTATGTTCGAAAAACTGCATCCCACCGACGGTGAGCGCCCGATGAAGGTTCTGCACAATCGGCCGGGAAACCTCCTCGGTAAATACTTCGTTGATCTTCCGAGACAACAGCCCGGCGCCGGAAAAAACCTTGTCAAAACCGCTCGTTTCTCTCAGCTCCAAGATCCGGCCTTCCTGAGATATCCGAAGCAGCAGGTCCGGTAGAACGTCGATGAGCGCCCGGTTCTTCATCTCGCTTTTTCTGAGGTCGTCGCTCACCAGGGTTGAACGCCATATGTAGCGCAGGCGATGACGGAATATGGCCCAATTGATCGGTTTAGTGATAAAATCAGTGGCACCGGCATCATAGGCGCGATTAATCGAATCGATGTCGTCCAAACCCGTCATCATCAGAACCGGGATATACTTGCCCTCCTCCGACCTGTTCCTTATCTCCGTGCAAACCGCAAAGCCGTCCATCTCCGGCATGACCACGTCGAGCAGTACTATGCTCGGTTTAAATCGCTCAAAGGCCGACAAGGCCTCGATCCCATTCGCGGCCTGTTCTACAATAAAGCCTGATTCCTGTAGCAGGGTGCATGCAATAAGCCGCGCACCCCGGTCATCATCTACTACCAGGGCGACCTGCCGGTCAACGCGGCCAAACAGATCATCCATTAAAGGTCCTCTCGGAGCTCGCGCTCTAGCGCTACCCTTACTTTTTCGTACTGGGAACGGATCCTCGAGATCAGCGTATCTGCGCCATCGATAGAATTTCCACGCGCCATATCTTCGAGCTGCTTGCACGTTGCAGCAAGAACAGTGGCTCCCAGTCCGGCACTGGTCGATTTGAGCGAATGTGCGGCCCTGGCGACACCGTCTGCATCAGCCGTATTGAAAGTTTCGTTCAGTCTGTCGAGCAAAATCGGAGAATCGATTAAGTAAATTTCTATTATGTTTGAAAGCATCTTGGGACCGTTAGGTCCAAGCGACCTTAGATTATCCAGGCTGCGGCGATCCAGGAAATCCCCGCCGCCATTTCCTGATGATTTCGAATTCGACACCGATTTTTTGGAACCCACCGCTGAATCCGGATCACACATCCGACCACACCACTTCTCGATCATATCGGAAAGGTCCTGCATACGGAATGGCTTGGACATATGGTCGTCCATCCCCGCATCCAGGCAACGGAGGCGGTCCTCATCGGATCCGTCAGCAGTCAGTGCTACGATGACGGCCTTGAGGCAACCCTGCCGGTTCTCACGCTCTCTCACTGACCGAGTGGCTTCCAAGCCATCCATCAACGGCATCTGACAATCCATAAAGATGATGTCATATCTGGCGGATCCTAGTCGATCGAGCACTTCATATCCATTGGAAGCCACATCGACACGACATCCAAGGGCCTCGAGCATGGCGCGCCCTACGTCCTGATTCGTGTGGTTGTCTTCCACCAGAAGCACGCTCAAATTGGCAATGTTCATTGTCCCGTGCGAATCCTTTCGCCCCCTAATCCAAACGAGGCTTACCTTTCAAAGCTGACAAATCAATCGGAATCCGTGGAAAAATCTTGAAGGATATCTGCGCATCTCTACGTCATCAGCGAGTTGCGTTTCGTCCAGAAGATTATTATTTGTCAAAACATACCTCTTTATGTTTTTGCTCTGGAGCTCTCAAAGACATTAATGCACTTAACCTGCAGCCTGTCCCAAGCGACAAGAGGAGCCGTGATGAAGGAAAAATCCATTGATGAACGCCTGACAATCCTGGGGATCGCGGGGAGCCTGAGGCGCGCATCTTACAACCGTGCGCTTTTGCGGGCCGTCCAGTCCCTGACGCCCGAAGGGGCGACCCTGGAAATCTTTGAGATCGACAATATACCCGGATTCAGTGAGGACTACGAACGGGATCCCCCGCCAAAAATCGTGGAACTCAAAGCCAGAGTGCGAGCAGCGGATGCAATACTCTTTGTGACCCCCGAGTACAACTATTCAGTGCCAGGCGTATTGAAAAACGCGATCGACTGGGCATCCAGACCTTATGGCGACAATGCCTGGGACGGCAAACCCGCAGCGGTCATCGGCGCTTCCGTTGGAATGATGGGAACCGCTCGTGCTCAATACCACCTCCGGCAGTCGTTCGTTTTCTTAAACATGTATCCTCTAAACCATCCGGAGGTCATGATAGCAAATGCCGCATCCAAATTTGACGAACATGGCAACTACACGGATGAAAAGGGACAAGAACTTATTCGTCAGCTCCTAATGAGACTTGTGGAGTGGAGCCGGTTGCTGCGCTCGAAATGAGCAACTCGAGTGACGCCGGTTAAATCATAAAACGAGAGGGGCTCGCCCTGCAAGAATAGAGCATAAACCCTGCAGCGCTTCCGGGCCGCTTCGCCCCACGGGAGGCCCTTCGGCATCGCACCTTTACGTTTGACTCACGGCAGGTTCTCATTCAAACACTAAACCTGTATTCTGAAAGAATAAAACATAAAAATTGAGTTGCCCTTTGGGATTGGCACTGTTAAATTCGTACGGTTATAATATTTCGTTCGAAGTGCCGGGGTAGCACCGGGCCTTGAATGTCCTAAAACCTGGTATTTTGTGTCCCGCCGGGTTCAAAATTTCGCTGGAGTAAGGAAACACTATGTTGAAGAACCGCAAACTTTTAGTTCTCATTACCATCGGGTCAGTCATTTTGGCCCTCGGGTGCTGGTCGACGCTCAAAGCTAAAACCAATGCCCCTGAAAACCAGGACGCCTATCAGTATTTGAAGCTCTTCAGTGACGTCATATCGATCGTACAGGATAACTACGTAGAAAAGACGGATCAGAAGAAGCTCATGTACGGGGCTATAACAGGAATGCTTCGGGAACTCGATCCGCATTCTTCATTTCTGAAGCCTGATGATTACAAAGAGCTCCAAATAGAGACAAAGGGGAAGTTTGGCGGCCTTGGAATAGAGATCACTATTCGTGACAACGTTTTGACCGTTGTTTCCCCACTCGAAGACACGCCGGCAGATAAGGCGGGAATCCAGGCAAACGACCAGATCATGAAAATCGATGACCAGCCCACCCAGGACATGTCTCTCATGGATGCAGTGCAAAAGATGAGGGGCCCCAAAGGCAGCAAGGTCAAGCTTACGATCTTGAGGAAAGGCCTTCAGAAACCCCTTGAATTCGACCTGGTCCGGGACATCATATCCATTCAGAGCGTAAAATCACTCTCACTGGAGCCCGGGTTCGGCTATGTAAGGATCTCGAGTTTCCAGAGCGGGACGGCACCCGATCTGCGAAAGGCGCTCAACCAACTCGAGACTGAAAATTCCGGCATACAGGGACTGATTCTCGATTTGAGAAACGATCCCGGCGGGCTGCTCGATCAAGCGGTGGAAGTCAGCGATGAGTTTCTGGACGAAGGGCTGATCGTGTACACCGGCGGAAGGCTCGAAAACCAGAAGATGCGTTTCGAGGCTCATAAGAAAGCGAAGCCGCACACTTACCCGGTTGTGGTGCTTGTGAATTCAGGTTCGGCAAGTGCATCCGAAATCGTTGCAGGAGCTCTTCAGGACCACAAAAGAGCGATTATTATGGGTGAGCAGACCTTCGGCAAAGGCTCCGTTCAGACGGTGATTCCGCTTAACGACGGCTCAGCGCTTCGGCTTACCACATCGCTTTACTATACTCCATCGGGCAGGTCTATTCAGGCCAAGGGAATTACGCCTGACATCATGGTAAAAAAAGAGAACCCCAGAGGAGAAGAAACTCAGGGTGAAGAGGGTATGCGAATTCGCGAAAAAGATCTGCCCCGACATTTTGACAACCAGAAGCAGGATTCTCAGGGGAAGCCGGAAGGAGTAACCACTCAAGTCGATGCGAAAAAATTGATTGAGGCGGACAACCAGGTACGCAGGGCCATGGATTTGCTTAAGGGCTACAAAATAATGGCCGCTACGGCACAAACGCAGAGTAAGTAAGACGATGGCAACCTGACGGCTTTGGTCTGAATGACGCAAGGCAGGCAACCGGAGAAAAAGAATTTGCCGCCCGGAAAACGGACTAAAACCGGTAAGGCGCGGAGGGGAAGCAAGGGAGATAGCCCGTCGGGCGGCGCACCAGCCAATAAAAGGAGGCCGCCGACTTTTCTTTTGCTCATATGGGCACTGGCGATAGTGTCGTTGATATCTCTTATTTACTTCGCCAGACAGAGCCGGCGCTTACCTGAGCCTTCGGCTGACCAGGGTACGAAAAGAATTTCGATAGAGCCGCCACGGCGTAATGAGACGCCCCCCCCTCCGCCATCCACGCCGAAGGTGTGGAACGAGCCCAAGCCGGTGGATAGCCTCGGCGGCATCCGCTCCCCGGATATCCCGCCCAAGGTGGCCAAAGTCTCGATAGTCATCGACGACTTTGGCTCCGATGTAGTTATCGCCAGGCAATTCGCCTCGCTTCCCTTTCCGGTTACTTTATCTATCTTGCCTCATCTGGCGCACAGCCGTGAGATTGCCGAATTGGCTCATCAGGCCGGACGGGAAGTTATTCTGCACCTCCCGATGGAGCCTTTGAACAGATCCAAAAACCCGGGCCCGGGAGCGCTCCTGCTTTCTATGCCGGACGATCAAATCCGGCGCAACATCCGGTCGGCTCTGGCTACTTCCCCCTACTTCGATGGGGTGAACAACCACATGGGATCACGTGTGACCCGGGATGCCCAAATCATGAAAACGATACTCTCCGAGCTCAAAGAGCACGGTCTCTTTTTTATCGACAGTATGACGACCAATGAAAGCAAGGGTTGGCAGGTGGCAGGAGAACTCAAGATTCCGACTCTTAAGCGTGATGTCTTTCTTGATGACGATCCCTCGGCGGATGCAATTCGTTCCCAGATAGTAAAATTGGTGAAGATCGCCAAGATCCGGGGCGCAGCTCTTGCCATTGGACATCCGCGCAAAGCAACTTTGCAATCCCTGCAAGAGGCCGCTCTCAGTTTCAGGGATCGGGGCATCGAGATGGTCGCGGCTCGTGACCTGATGAACAGGTGAACAGAAGGTCGAAGGGCTGAGACACGAGTTGGAAGTTTCGTCACCGGAATTACTATGTTGGCATATAACGATATCCATTAGAGAGGGAAAAGTAATGAGAACTTGCTTCAAAAACAATGCTCTCGCCTTGGCATTCCTATGTATCTCGATTTGTTCCCCACCCGCATTCGCCGTAACAACGCTCCCGCCGACTTCAAAGCAGGCTGCTGAGACAAAGATTCAGCCAACCATTCACGTGAAGGAACCTGACTATAATTTCGGCGAAATCATGGAAGGCACCACGGAAGTGCAACACGATTTCATCGTCAGGAATACAGGCAAGGAGGTCCTTAGAATCGAGAGTGTCCGCGTCGGTTGAGGGTGCACGCTGGTCCGGTTCGATCCGGAGATCCCTCCCGGGGGCGAGGGAAAGGTGGCGATGAAAGTAAACCTGAGAACTTATCAGGGACAGATCGACAAAAAAGCAACGATCCAGAGCAACGATCCGCATAATCCGGAGCAAGTCATAAGGATACAGGGCACAGTCCTGGCCCTTGTAGATGTGAAACCTTCATCCAACGTTTTATTTAGGGGAATGGCAGACCAGCTCCCGGAATCCGTTTTGGACCTGGTGGGCACTACCTCGCTTTTTCATATTTCAGCCGTTGATACCAATCTCAAAGACAGCATAAACTATACTCTCGAAACGGTCGAAGAGGGAAAACATTACAGGCTGAAGGTTTCCAACAAGCTCCAAAGTGGTAATTATGGTGGGTTCATCAGGTTGAGCACTGATTTGGCTCAAAAGCCCGATGTCATGGTCCGCGTTTCAGGGTTTGTGGAGGGCGAGATATCAGCCAGGCCACAAAACATCCTGATCGGAAAACTGAGCGCCAGCCAGCCGGAACGTGTCGGCAGAGTGGTCGTAGTCAGCAATCGGAACAAACCCTTCGAGATTACACAGCTCACTTATGATCGGAGCCTGATGTCGGTGTCTGTCTCGCAGGAGACGCTTGAAAATCCAAAGGGCCTCATCCTCGATGTGCAGCCTAAACTCGACGGAGTCCCAGCCGGATCTCGTAAACAGGCCTCTCTGAAAATCGAAACGGACCTCAGCCCTGAAAGCAAAGTCGAAGTGCTGGTCAATGTTCTCAATCACTCCGATCAACCGGAAGCCCAGCACAAATAATTTTGGAGCGATATACGCGGAAGTGGGAAACTGTAAGGGACGACAGAAGCCGATTGACGAAGAACAGAGGAGGGATCGCCGGGAGTCGCGTCAAATTTTTTGGGCGCTTGCTCTAATACTGTGGTAGCTGTATGACCACTCGAACGGCAAGGTAGAGGGAAATTTAATTGATTCAAGTGGATACAAATAATCGTACAAATGAGCCGCCCTACTTGCCCGCATACTTCATGGAAGGGAAATACAGTCACAGATTGCTGAAATACCTCGCTTGACCTGATTTCAAATTAGATTATGGGCTGCTATTAAAGGGACAACTAACATGGTCCCTAAACGTGAGGAGGCAGTCGTGAGAAGCGGAAAACCTGAGCGGTACATAGCAGTGGAAAGTTGCGACAAGGTTAGGCGTAATGTGTTCTGCCTTTACTACGGCGAGTGCCTTGACTACACTATTCGCAAGAAATGGCCCGGGTTTTCCTGCCGAAGCTGCGAGTGCTACGAGCAGGAAAGGCTGGAGGGCGAAGCTCTGAACGACGATTATGCCCGATGTATGGCCCTCGCTTTTGTAAGCGGAGCCGTCGAGATCGCCGGGGAGATGCATGCCCGATAAATTGGCGACGGCAGTTTGAACCACGAGACAGAAGGGTCACGACGCGCCGGGATATCTTTCTAGCGTGTGGTGCGCCCTTTTCCGGAACCATAGGCCTTGACGTCGACCTCTTTAAGCCCAAATAAAAGAAGTTTCCACAATAGTTTGGAATTTCGAGTATCCCGCCGGGTGCACCTAAAGCCGCCAACAGAAGGCGTGATTATGGCGCGATTTACATTAAATGGCGGCTTTATGTCTTGATAAGACCCCCAGCAAAAATCATCTCCTCTTATATAAGTAATTGTAATTACATCGATATAAGGCATTGCCGAGATTTGGCATTAAAGTTGCTCTTTCTCCTTTGCGGAAATAAACTCTTTCCTCCTCAAAGCCGAGTCGGTCTGCCCCACCGATTCGGCTTTCTAATTTTGGTCCCCACACTGACTATGGTGTTGCTCTCAAAGCTCTCGGAGAGCCGAAAACTCGCCGGATTGCCAAATCCCTTCAAGATCTTCTCGCCTAACGCCTTTATTCGGGCTGTTCCCGACCTGAATTTGAGGTTAATCTTATTTATTTTATAGGAAATACCGGAAGTCATTGATAAATATATTAATGTGATTTTCCCGGAAAGGCCAAGGTAATGAATAAAGAAGAGAGCATGAGAATTGAGGCCAGCAGTGCATGGGCGGAACTTGAAAGTTTAATCATTCGTATGAAGGTGGAGGAAAATTCGGCCTATCGGGAACTGGGGAAATTGAATCTTCAGCTTCCCAAGGTGCTTCTGGATTGGGCAAAGGGGAACACATCCAGGCAGAAGGTCCGTAAAATAAAGGAACGAATCGGAGAACTTCAGGAACTGATAAACGATATGCCCAGCATATTGAAAGAACTGGAGAGCGAAAAGCGCCGTCTATGTTACAGCGCGCTCAATCACGCTTGTACCCTTTCACAGGAGCGCGACAGGTACAAAACATTGAAAGAAATGATTTTTAACCAGTTCGAAACGGCGCTGGCTGATGACCTGCGGCGATGCGCAAAGGACATAGGAGAAGAAAAAGATTGCGAGAAGTTTCTCGAGGGCGTATCGCCTGAGTCTATTTACGATCCCAAAAGATCCAAGTCTTGAAAATCACTTCAGATTTGCGCACAGAGAGAGGAAAGTTGAAGACGCGGTTGAAATCGATAGGAGATTTAGTGGACAAAACATGGAGGCATCTCTATGAAACGCCTGGTACAGACTTTGATTTTTGTGTCCGCTGTTTTTCTGGTCAATCAGATGGTCCTGGCTTTGGAAATCGGGGTAGTTCCTCCGAAGGTGGAATTGAAGGATAAACTTGGGGCGAGACTGGATGGCAGTCCCTGGAGCAGCGAAGAACTACAGGGGAAGGTTGCCGTGATGTTTTATGTCAGCCCCGACGAAAAGGACACCAACAACCCTGCCAGCGAAGCCCTGGATAAAGCGAAATTCCCCGACGATAAGTTCCAGTCTTACGGGATCATTAATATGGCAGCCACCTGGATGCCCAACTTTGCCATCAATGCGGCCTTAAATGAAAAGCAAAAGCGCTACCCCAAGACCATTTATGTCCGGGATTATAAGAAAGTGCTGGTCCAGGCGTGGAAGATCGCTGATTACAGCAGTGATATCCTGGTGTTTGACAAAACGGGAAAACTGATTTTTAGAAAAGACGGCAAACTCAGCGACGAAGACATCCGGAAGATGATCGAGTCCATCTCGGATAATCTCTAGCCGTTGGTTCGCGGAGCGGTTTACCGGCTCAAATCCTGACAGCTTTTGCGGATCAGGTTTCCGAAAAGAAGCTACTCTTCGGCCATTTTTAGACTAAGCTCGTAGTGGCCCATTTCAATACTGGACATGTACCAGACAACGTTGAAGCTGGACAGGATTCCAATGGGGCGTTTCGGCCCTGCATGAGGGTCAATTATGATCAGGTGTTCGAATCTTTTCCGTTTCATCAGGTCGATGGCCTTTTCAATCGGCCATTGAGGGTCTACTTCAATCTTGTAAGGCCGCATTACGTCCTCAGCGGTTATTTGGCTCAGGTCTTTTCCATACAGTCTAATAACAGCCAGCCTGGAAACAAGGCCCCAAGCCGTGCCGGTCTGATCCACCGCCACCACGGGAGAGAACCGGTTTGCTTTCATCAACCGGATCACATCTTCGACGCTGTCATCGAGGCCGCAGACGATAACATCACGGTCCATCAGATCGCACACTCGCATCATGGATTCCTTTTCTTAATTCTGTACCATTTTGTCTACTATATCTTCCGCGTGAAGCAGACCCAGAACGGTTCTGTTTGCAGGCTGAGTGACGATTACGTGTTCTATCTTCCGCCTGTCCATTAAACGGACGGCCTCCTCGATAGGAGTATTGGGGGTGATGGTAAATGTGTGAGGAAGGAGGATGTCGCAGGCCCTGGTCTGATCGAGGTCCCTGCCAAAGGCCTTCAAAATGCTTCGGGAAGAGATTATCCCCATGACCTCGTGCTTTTGGTTGATCACTACGCAATAGTGCGCGGAGTTAACTGCCATTATCTGGGCGACCTTCCTTATGCTGGTCTCCTCACTACAAGTGACCGCACCCCTGCGCATCAAACGAGCAACTCTTTCTTCCAAGGTTAGCCTCCGTCGCCGGATTCTGCAAATTTCGATTCAGACATATGACTATAACCCTTTTTGAAGGTACGGCAAAGTTTGAACAATTATTAAATGGTTATTTACCCTGTTGTTTGATGACAGCCAGAACATTGGTCCGACCCTGCGATATCGGAAAAAGCCTCACCCGCCTGTCCATGTATTCCCCTTTGAGTCCGTCCGTCCTTCGAGAATTCCCTCCCTGCCCGCATCGTTTTGCCAACCTGGCGAAAAAATCGATCTTTTCTCAAACTATTAAACTTTTTCGCCAATAATCCCGAAAAATGCAACAGAGACTATTTATCGAGTTGAAAACATCGAGAGGAAGAATATGGAAATCGATCGTATGATTAAGATTCTATTGGTAGAAGATTCCAAAATGACCCGGAAACTGGAGTTAAAGGTCCTCAATGAACTGGGCTTTAAAAACGTGATCGAGGCGGACGATGGACTGACGGCCATCACCAGGCTGGTCGAACACGGAGACACACAATTAATTATAAGCGATTGGAATATGCCCAATAAAGACGGCTTCGAACTGCTGAAATGGGTTCGTTCGTCAGATGAGAGCATTAAGACCATACCATTTGTGATGGCAACTGCCAGAGGTGAAAAGAAAGAAAACGCCAGGGCTGCCGAAGCCGGGGTCACGAGCCTCATAACCAAGCCTTTTGGACCGCCGGAATTAAATGCTGTCATTGAGAAAATTTTTGGGGGGTCGGAAGCTAAAGACGCTTCAGCCGAAAAGCCTGAACGTCCCCGCCTTTCGGAAGCCGGCAAATTGCTGCTCAATGTTGCCCATATCCAGATTACAGACCATCTCGGCCTGGGAGTGCTGAAAAACCTGATCGCGACGAACCGGATTGTCCCAAACAACTTCGATTTGACAACCCACTGTATGGGTGGCTGGAATCCGGTGCAACAGGCCCTGGAGAGCGGCGAAGTAGATGCGGCTTTCGTTCTGGCTCCTATTGCGATGGATCTCTTTGGCTTTGGCGTGCCCATCAAAATGGTGCTTCTCGCACATAAAAACGGAAGCATCTGCGTTCGCAAGAAGACCGAATCGAAAATGTCGCTTCAGGATGCGTTCAGGAACAAATGCTTCTTTATTCCACACGCAATGTCCGTACACCATATGCTCTCACACATGTTCCTAAGGGAAATCGGCCTTAATCCCAGCGTGCAGGGCAAGGGCAAGGGCAATGTCGGCTTTGAAGTCGTTCCCCCCGTTAAGATGCCGGAAATGCTGGCAAATAACCCAGATGCGTGCGGATTCATGGTGGCCGAGCCAATGGGAACCAAGGCAATTGCGGCTGGATCTGCCAGCCAACTGTTCCTTAGCGGTGAGCTATGGGAAAACCATCCCTGTTGTGTCCTTGCTGTAAGAGACGAAATCATAAACAATCATGCAGATGCCTTGCAGGAATTCACCAGCCTTCTGGTTCAGGCAGGCGACTTCATCCGCCGGCGTCCTGAAGCCGCGGCGGAAATTGCCGTAAACTTCCTTGACCCGGATAAGTCCCTCGGTTTGAAATTGCCCATCCTCAGGACCGTGCTTACTGAATCGAAGGGTATCAGAACGGGCGACCTCCTTCCCTCCCCTGAAGATTTCGATCGAATACAGAAGTACATGGTCAACGAAATGGGAATCGGCAGTATGATCGATGTGGGCAAGTTCGCAGACACGAGATTTGCCGAGATTGCATGCCGGGGCACATCGGCCCCCAGGCGGAAGTCCTCGATGCTTGACGTATCGAAGTCGGTTCAGGACATCCTGGAGAGACACAAAGAGGGAGCTTCGGCGAAAAACATGCTGGGCAAAGAAGGGAAGTACCTTTTCTTTACTCTGGACAACCAGGAATACGGAATCGAGATCTTTAGTGTCAAAGAAGTGATCCGGATGATGCCGGTTAGAACAGTTCCGGAGACTCCACCTTTTTTCAAGGGCGTAATAAATCTCCGGGACAAAGTCATTCCTGTTCTGGACCTGAGGATAAAGTTCGGGAAAGCCGAATGCGACTACGATGAAAGAGCCTGCATAATCATCATGGAGATCCCGGGAGAAGATAGGCTATTCCGTTTCGGAATTGCTGTCGACTCTGTTTCCGAAGTCCGGACCATCAAAGCGCATGATACCGAAGAGCCGAAATACCTTGCCGCCTACGATACAAGGTACATTCTGGCAATGGCCAAGATGAACAACACGGCAAAGATTCTGCTCAATGCATCGCGACTTTTCAGTGATTCCATAACCGAGGTCATCCGGAAAGTAGCATAGAGGCACACTCCACCAGTTCTCCGAGTTGCTCTTACCTGTGCACATACGGGAACGTATACGGTAAAAAGTTGGCTGGGAAAAACGGTTTGAAGTCCCCCCCTAATAGAGGGGTAATTAGGTATCGAAGATATTACTGTCCTTTACAAGACGTTATCCCCTTTCCTTTCGCCACAGTGTAACACGAATGTTCAGGCGTTCCAAATCCGCCAGCCGCCGCGAAACCTGACAACGGGATTGCCCGGGCCACTCGCAGCCCCCTGCCAAAAACCTGCTTTAAAATCATTGAAATACCTTTTAAGCTGCTCAGTGGCAGCCTTGCGTAATTTTGATTTTTCCTTTTTACTTTAATTTGGTATGTGAAAATCCGATGACCGATGAAGCAAAGCACGACACCAGAGATTGCGACCAGACGACATGATCGAAATAGATAAGCACGTTTCAATTCCCGAAGACGAGCTCGTCTTCACTGCTTCTCACAGCAGCGGGCCTGGCGGCCAGAATGTTAACAAAGTGTCCAGCCGAGTAACCCTTTGGTTTGATATCGTAAATTCCCCAAACCTTTCTCCGGAAGACAAAGAACTCATCATGAGCCGCCTTGGAAATCGGATCGGCAAGGACGGTCTTCTTCGGGTCATATCGCAGCGGACCCGCAGCCAGGTGGAAAATAAGGAACTGGCTGTAGAGCGCTTTGTTGAATTATTGCAGGATGCATTAAAGCAGTTTCCGATGAGAAAGAAGGCGCGGGTCAGCAAGGGGGCGAAGCTACGGAGGTTGGAGGAGAAGAAGCAACGCGGCATTTTGAAAAGTGAGAGGTCGAAAAGGGTTCCCGTCGAAGATTAGGCCAAAAAAAATACCAGCAACTCTTGATCGGTCGAGTTCAAATGAGAGAATAGGAACAAATTTCTCCTTTTCAGTGGACTGGACCCGATGATGAACAGAGATTGGAATAAGTTTCTCGAAAGTGTTCCCTGGTTTCTCCGCAAGAGTGACATCGTTGAGGTGTGTCCAGTAAGGCCACCAGGGAGTTGGAAGCCTGCCGGCGAGGAGTTTCAGAAGCTATTTGCCCCAATGCATCCTCTGCTCTCCGAAGCGAGAGTAACTCCTGTAAGAATCAATGGACGGGAACTCATCTTGTTTTCCTGGAAGCGGGGAGAGAAAATACCAAGCTGGCTTTCTCCGCAGCCTACCAGCCATGAGGTCCCAGGCGTTTGCCGGGAGCATGCGATCTTGTAGCAGTCCTTCGGCGGTATCGTTGAGCGCGCTAATGAACCTGATACCTGGTTACTCAATCACAATGACGCGCTGACCGTCGAGGAGGCGTCACATGACGCAACATTCATAGAGCACTATGCTTGGGCGTTCGAGGACCTGGGAATTCCGATCCCCCTGATGGAGTATTACTCCATTGCACGGGAAGCCAACGGCAATACGACAATATGTAATAGAGTAAACGGGAGAGTGATTCTTTTTGCACCCGATCATGCGTTTTCGCATATCATTCCGGTACAAGGATGCCCAGAATACACATTATACGACATCGAAGGCGTTGTGTCTTTTGTATCGTGGGTAAACGCAGTCGCCAATCAATGGCTCTCGGCCTGTCGCTGATCCAGACAAACGTTTGCACCCTGCCCAAGAAGTCTAACGGGCACATGGAGTCCAACCAGCACCATGACTTCTTAGTCGATCAACAAGGAGATGATCCGTGAATCCAGAAGACATAACTAACGTATTTGCCGGATTCCTATCCCGGCAGGGCATCGCGCTTGAGCAGGTGACGCCGCCACAAGCACTTGATTTGATGGTTGAATTCCTGGGTTCGGTGAGATTCGACTGGGTGGAAAAATATCATCCAGACGCGGACATGCTTCTTTTCCAATATGGCGTATACGACTGGGGCCACGGCGAGAATTTCGAGCTTAACGTTACTCGTCAGCTCATGAGCGCTTACGAAGAGGATGAGGAATACGAATTGTACCAACTCGAGATCACCCTCTTCTATAGGGCCGAGAACTACAAAGACATCCCCAGCTTCAATAAATGGTCCATGAACTCCCTGTCAATCACGGAGTACGTCAAGGAAATGAAAAACACTGAAGGATACCTACGGGCGTGTGGCGACGTTCCGGTCAAAGTTGAAATGCTCACTCAAAGAGTCCATTAATCTCAACAATGGCACAGTTTGGGTTGGCACAACCGCCTACCGCGCACATGCGCGTGATAGGATAGAGGAGATCTCGCATGTCTTTCACTCCGGACATCGACAATCGTCCTGTGCATAAATACACGACAGCGTTACAAGCCAAAGAGGGGATTAAGTGTCCGAAGACGGACTTGAGTTGACACATTGCATAAGAAAGGGTGGTCAGGTACCCTCTTGGAGATTGTCGCCAAACAACCCAAGAGAAAGGAACCTTTATGACCACCCAGGAAAAGCTCGTAAAACGTAAGTTAAGTCTACTAGAACTCGCCGAATTCCTCAACAATGTTTCACAGGCCTGCAAGATTAACGGTGTTTCCCGCCAACACTTCTATGACATCAAGAAAGCTTATGATGAAGATGGGTTGGAAGGTTTGGCTGAGAAGACCAAGAAAAAGCCATGCATGAAGAACAGGGTTTCCCCGGAGGTTGAGGAGGCTGTGCTCACGATGGCCAATGAGTTTCCAGCTTACGGCCAAATGAGAGCTTCAAACGAGCTGAGGAAAGCCGGCACTCTAGTATCCGGTGGCGGTGTAAGAAGCATATGGTTGCGCCACGGGCTGGAGACTTTCAAAAAAAGGCTAAAGGCTCTTGAGGAGCGCGCGGCAGCCGAGGGGATCGTCTACACCGAGGCCCAGCTCTGCGCCCTGGAAGCATCCAAGAGGTCTCGTGAGTCCCATCCCGACGAGATCGAGACGCAACATCCGGGATATCTCGTGAGCCAGGATACTTTCTATGTCGGCTACCTCAAAGGCGTGGGCAGGATTTACCAGCAAACAGCCATCGACACCTTTTCTTCGCTGGGTTTTGCAAAGCTTTATACTGCCAAAATCCCGGTGACTGCCGCCGATCTTCTGAACGACCAAGTCCTTCCCTTCTTCGAAAAAGAAGGCGTGCCGGTGCTTAGGGTTCTCACCGATAGGGGAACAGAATACTGTGGCGCCCCGGATCGGCACCCTTACCAGCTGTTTTTGCAGCTAAACGACATCGAGCACACCAAAACCAAGGTGAAAAGCCCTCAGACCAATGGTATATGTGAGCGGCTACACCAGACGATGCTAAATGAGTTCTATCGGATTGCTTTCCGCAAGAGAATTTACTCAGACATCGAGACGCTCCAAGAGGACCTCGATCTTTTCATGGACAGATACAACAATCAGAGGACCCATCAGGGAAAACGTTGCCTTGGCCGGACGCCGATAGCAACATTTATCGAAGGCAAGAAATTGTACGATGAAAAGAACTTGAACGAGAGTTTTGGAATGTAGCTGTCATTGACAATCCCAAGGGGGAACCTGGCCCAGTGTCAAATCAAGTTTCGTTCAGGACAGATTAAGAGGTGAAAGTAGTTCTTGGTATTGACGCTGCGTGGACCATAGGCGCACCGAGCGGTTGTGCGGTGGTGATCTCTGCAGGAACTGTTTGGGAATGCAGAGGCGTTGCGCCCAGTTGCCATGCATTTCTATCTCTTGCCGACGGATGCCCTGTCGGATGGCAAACTGGTCGATTTGTTGAGTGTACACCGGATGTAAGGGCCTTGCTCGATTCCGCTCACAAGCTCGCTGGTGCACCCGTTGACGTAGTCGCAATCGACATGCCGATTGCCACTGTGCCAATTGTCGGCCGTCGTAAAGCCGACAATTGCATATCGGCTACTTTCGGTGGCCGGGGTTGTTCAACGCATTCGCCAAGTGCTTCACGGCCTGGACCGCTCGGGGAGTTTCTTTCCGATGAGTTCAAGAGGGCTGGCTACTCGATTGCGCATGCAGCGGAGGCCGCTGGGATGCCCATGCGTCTGGTTGAGGTCTATCCTCACCCTGCACTCCTCGTGTTGTTGAATTGTCAGTTCCGCGTACCCTACAAGGTGGGGAAGTCAAAAAGTTATTGGCCAGCTTGTAACATAAGGGAGCGAATATCAGCTCTTCTTAATGAGTTCCAAGCTATTAAACAGGCGCTTACCAGGCTTGTGGGGCCGACGGGTTTGACCCTTCCAAATGCTAATGACGTCTCCACGCTAGCCTCACTGAAATGCTACGAAGATGCGCTCGATGCACTCGTATCTGCGTGGGTCGGCACACGTTATGTAGAGGGAAATGCCGTCCCGTATGGAGATGCGACAGCAGCAATTTGGTGTCCTTGAACGGTCAGTTGATTAAGTTGAACCAGCAAATCAATCGAAGTGGCGATATTGGCCTTGAATCGGCTCCCGCACTACCTATTAAATAGTCTATAATGTTAGCACGTTAAGGCTGTATGTCTTCAAATGGTTCTCGGTCACTGATTTGGACGTGCTTAGCGGGCTTATAGTGTCGGGCTGGAAATGGGAGCAAAAGGGGGCGTCAGGGTGTTTCACTCGCCAAAAACGAGACCATTTAATAATTCGGTCATCGCCGGTTCATATTCTTGGAAAAGGTTCTCGGAAGTATAGGTTAAGAATTGAAGGGAACCTTCCTTTCCAGCATAGTAATAACCATTATAAATGAAATTAACGCCATTAATGGTGCCCGCAATCCTCATGCACAGAATCTCCTTCCCGTTTACCTCACGCTTTTCCTCATAAGTGACCTTTGCGTCAGGTGCGGCTTTCTTTGCATTCTCGATAGCGATTTCTTTGAGTCCTGGCAAAGTCATGCCAATTCTCTCATAAATTAATAATCCATAGACATCGCCATCAACGTGACGGAAAGTGTCTCTTCCTGTTTTTTCGGCTACCCCCTGGGTCCATTTCGAAGGATCGAACCAGACCGAAACTTTGCCACTCTTCACAGTGAAAACGCTTGTGGCTTTCTCCGATTTTTGAAAAGCACCGCTGCCGGGAGACGCCTTACCGGCATCGACAAATACCCAAGTGCCATTACTCTTCAAGATGACTTCACGGCCGTTTTCAGTTTTGGCACGAATATCCTGGGCATAACCGAGCCCCTGGAAAAGAACCATCATGGAGACAAAAACCGCAATGGATAAAAGTCGTGCCATGTTTGCCCCCTTGATTAGAGATGAATAGCTTTGCCGGCATTCTACAGACAGTAATGCTGCAAAGACCCCAGGTCCATCAACCATCGCGGTCGACCGATTCACAATACAACATAAGGGACCGCGAAAAAATAAAAAACGGAGCACAGTAGCATTTCAGGCAATGCAGTACTCCCACCTGCTCCCCGCTGGAGTGTCGGTGACGCGGTTCTGGACAGGCAGCCACCCGGAAAACCAACAACTCCTCATGAGCCGCCTTGCGTACCGGATTGGAAAGGACGGCTTCTTCGAGTTATTTCGCAGCAGACCCGCAGCCAGGCGGAGAATAAGGAACTGGCGGTAGAGCGTTTCGTGGAACTGATGCGGGACGCATTGAAGCAGGTATCGATGAGAAAGAAGACACGAATGAGCAAGGATGCCAAGCTCCGCCGCCTGGAGGAGAAGAAGCAACATAGCATCCAAAAACACGAGAGGTCGAAAAAAGTTCCCATTGAGGATTAGGCGCAAAGTACCGGATTTGCCTGTTAGAGTGATAGGAGGTATGAATGACGGTCATCGACCGAGTTGTCTCTGTGGAAAGGATTAATTTGTCCTGAACGAAACTTGATTTGACACTGGGCCAGGTTCCCCCTTGGGATTGTCAATGACAGCTACATTCCAAAACTCTCGTTCAAGTTCTTTTCATCGTACAATTTCTTGCCTTCGATAAATGTTGCTATCGGCGTCCGGCCAAGGCAACGTTTTCCCTGATGGGTCCTCTGATTGTTGTATCTGTCCATGAAAAGATCGAGGTCCTCTTGGAGCGTCTCGATGTCTGAGTAAATTCTCTTGCGGAAAGCAATCCGATAGAACTCATTTAGCATCGTCTGGTGTAGCCGCTCACATATACCATTGGTCTGAGGGCTTTTCACCTTGGTTTTGGTGTGCTCGATGTCGTTTAGCTGCAAAAACAGCTGGTAAGGGTGCCGATCCGGGGCGCCACAGTATTCTGTTCCCCTATCGGTGAGAACCCTAAGCACCGGCACGCCTTCTTTTTCGAAGAAGGGAAGGACTTGGTCGTTCAGAAGATCGGCGGCAGTCACCGGGATTTTGGCAGTATAAAGCTTTGCAAAACCCAGCGAAGAAAAGGTGTCGATGGCTGTTTGCTGGTAAATCCTGCCCACGCCTTTGAGGTAGCCGACATAGAAAGTATCCTGGCTCACGAGATATCCCGGATGTTGCGTCTCGATCTCGTCGGGATGGGACTCACGAGACCTCTTGGATGCTTCCAGGGCGCAGAGCTGGGCCTCGGTGTAGACGATCCCCTCGGCTGCCGCGCGCTCCTCAAGAGCCTTTAGCCTTTTTTTGAAAGTCTCCAGCCCGTGGCGCAACCATATGCTTCTTACACCGCCACCGGATACTAGAGTGCCGGCTTTCCTCAGCTCGTTTGAAGCTCTCATTTGGCCGTAAGCTGGAAACTCATTGGCCATCGTGAGCACAGCCTCCTCAACCTCCGGGGAAACCCTGTTCTTCATGCATGGCTTTTTCTTGGTCTTCTCAGCCAAACCTTCCAACCCATCTTCATCATAAGCTTTCTTGATGTCATAGAAGTGTTGGCGGGAAACACCGTTAATCTTGCAGGCCTGTGAAACATTGTTGAGGAATTCGGCGAGTTCTAGTAGACTTAACTTACGTTTTACGAGCTTTTCCTGGGTGGTCATAAAGGTTCCTTTCTCTTGGGTTGTTTGGCGACAATCTCCAAGAGGGTACCTGACCACCCTTTCTTATGCAATGTGTCAACTCAAGTCCGTCTTCGGACAATTAATTACCGATCACTCATTGCGCTCTAAGCACGAACAACCGAGTTGTCTTTGTCACCCGTTTCGCGCACGGGATCTGGAATTACCTACGGGACTGACACATCAAATTTCAGGCCGCATCAACATCAACGTATTCGCTCATTGATGAGGGCATGGGAACAGGTTCGCCGGCCTCTCTCAGCCCCTCGATATGGAACTCGATCGCTTCCCTCACCAATTTGAGAACTTCCTCCCGGCTCTGACCGACGGCAATACAACCGGGTAAATCTGGAACATGAGCGCCGTAACTTGCCTCGCCCTTCTCAATGACCACCATATATTTCATAGTATTCCCCCATTTACCTCAGGCCGGCTTGTTTCAGGATGCTCGCCAGCGTTCCCGGCGGAATATCGACGTTATCTTTGCCCGCCACTGTTATTGTACCCGGTTTTGAAGGATGTCGAAACTGCCGATGGCTTCCACGCATGCGCACTTGTCGCCACCCATCGGCGTTGAGCATTTTAATAAGATCTCGCACTTTCATAGCTGAACTAATCGTATACTCCTCGCGACCTGCATTACTCTGCAACTCTTGCATAATACCTGAGATCGGCGCTAAATCATAGAGGATGATCCTCTCTGTAAGTAGATTCCCTGATGAGCAACCACCTGCTAAATAGTCTATAACGTTAATAAGGTGAGCAGCCGGGTAACGCTTTGGTTCAATGTGGTAAACTCCCCAAGCCTCTCCCCGGAGCAGAAGGAATTAATCCAGAACCGTCTCGCCACCCGCATCGGCAAGAATGGTGTGCTTCGTGTCATTTCGCAGCAGACCCGCAGCCAGGTAGAAAATAAAGAGCTTGCAATAGAGCGCTTCTCTGAACTCCTGCAGGATGCATTAAAGCAAGTTCCAATGAGAAATAAGACGCGGATCAGCAAGGGGGCTAAACTGCGAAGGCTGGAGGAGAAGAAGCAGCACAGTATTTTGAAAAAGAAGAGGTCGGAAAGAGTTCCCGTGGAGGATTAGGTGAGATCGGCCAGGGTGCCTGGGTACAAGTATCCGGGCCGCCCGACGGGCTTGGAATTGATCGCAGCGCAATACCCTGCCCCCGGTCATTGATCAGTAATGATGCCTGAGTTGGGCAATGAGCAGGGAATCCAATTCGACTTTATAGACGATCCTGTGTTCATCATTAATACGCCGCGACCAGTAGCCTGACAGGCCATGTTTCAGTGGCTCAGGCTTACCGGTTCCCTCAAATGGTGTACGTTGGATCTCCTTGATGAGCTTATTAATGCGGTCAAAGATCTTTCGATCAGTACGCTGCCAATAGAGGTAATCCTCCCAGGCATGTTCGGCAAAAACCAGCTTCACTCGATCAGTGCCCGTTCATTGCCGCCACCGGACTCGAGTTCGGCTATGGATTCGAGGAGCCTCCGCGCGTTCCGAGGGCTTCTCAGAAGATAAGCGGTTTCTTCGAGAGACTCATAGTCTTCGAGGGAGATCATCACTACCGACCGTTGGTTCTTGCGCGTGATGATGATAGGGGTGTGATCATCACAGACTTTGTCCATTGTCTTGGCAAGATCGCTACGAGCCTGTGAATAAGTAAGAGCATTCATGTGTCGTTCTCCCATAACAGTCAATATTGTACAATTTATTGTACAATACATCAGTCTCTTAATCAAGCCCGTTGGGACGTTTTAAGAACCTTTTCCTCTGACCCCGTCAACGATGCAATTGAGAATGGTTTGTTGTATGAGAACGCTACGGGGTTCTACCATGGATAGAAACCTGGACGTGTCCGTAAGGGAGGGTTTGATATCTAAGTCCCGCCGCATGCGGCCACCCATACCCCTGTTAAATAGTCTATAACGTTAATAAGGTGTCCAGTCGCGTGACCCTGTGGTTCGACGTGGTAAACTCCCCAAGGAATTCTGAGTTGAAGTGATTTCTGAAACGAGGAGACAGATTCTAGTCTGTTCCCAGGGATTCGATTAAAGGTAGCTTAAGCTGAAGAAACCGCGTAATCTGGAAGACGGACAGTGGCAGGCAAAAAGCTGGATTCGCAGTTTATCAATTCTAATCAGGAAGAAATTGCCAATTACATAACGCTTTATACAATTTCGTTTTCAAAATGGACGAAGGAGCTGGACGCAGCGGTGCCGCAACCAAAAGGATCATGAAGTGGTACGAAGCCGCAAATGTCGGGAAGGAAACGAGAGGGGTCCATATTTCCTCATCCGATGAGTGACGCTTCTGTCTTTTGAAGTGTAGATTAAGTGGCGTTTCAATACAAGAAGTGTGGACAGTGACCACTCAAGGGACAATCGGCATGCCGATGGGAAGAACCCGAGAGCTCATACGGTTGCTATAGGGTTGATCAGCGATCATTTAAGTGAAGGCTGGAAGCCATATTCTTCGCCGAAAAATTTGTTCCCACAGGAGAAACTCATGGGAAAAATCATAGCAATTCTTTTACTGGTCGGGGTGTTATTGAGCTACGGTGGGACCGGTTCGCCGGCCTCAGCCGCAACGGGAGAGAAATGTGTGTGCAAGAATGATACGAACGTCATGACACAATTGCACCCGGCTTTGGATCCTGGCTCTCCGTATGGGTTTCGCTCTGAGGCATCGTGGGATCGACAATCTGCCTGTTGTCAACATGGTCTCAAAGATCAGCATGTCCATTTCCAAGAAAAAGGTATTGGGGCGTCTATTGAGGACGCCTTGCACAAATGACGACGCCATTTTTTGCCATGTGCTCGAGGTAAAGCCTGCAAGGCTCAGCAGCCAGCGCTTTCATCTCCGAATGGTCGAGACACCATCTGGCGTGTAAAACGAATATCATTCCTGGTTAACCCCGGATATTCTTCCAGCAGAATATCCCAGCCTTGCCTTTCTGCTATCTGCCCCGGGATTTCGGATACCGGTACACGAGTCCCTTTTATTACAGCCTTCCATTACATACTTTCGGCTGAAAAGTTCCGGAGGAGAAGGCGAATGGTGCGCCGCTACTTTGAGAGAGACATGATCAAAGCGGGAAAAACTCATCTGAGAAGAGTTTCAGTTGAGGCGGAGGTCACGATCGGGGAGACATGGGCGGAGAAGAAGTAAGCGGGCTAACGGCACCAGTTTTGAAAGAGATTATTTTATAGATGTAGCCAGCCAATGATAACAAATCTCTATTTAGGAGATTCTAAAACGAAAACGCCATATCGCTTTTTCATATTTTGGCTTCTCTTGATTGCGGGATTTCAGATCAATGCCAATAGCGCGAAAGCTGGGTTCGTGGCACCGGCAGATCGCCTTTCAATTGACCAACCTCAGTTCTCAGGACAGTGGAAAGGCCCGTATGTTACTGTGCAATACAAATATATTCGAGGTCAGGGAAACATAGACCTGTCCGGCGCGGTCACATTTGCCTATACGATGGTTATGGGCTATACCTTGTTGGATAATTTTCGCATTGGGGCGATTTTTCTGGACAAAAACGGCAGAGTTCTCAAAGAAACGGGACTGGCTACAGATCGGGACTCATTCGAGGCTATTCACTTCGATAAGGTGATAAACTTGCCGTTCAATGCCGTTTTTATGGCTTTCGACTACCAGGGGGAAGCAGGCGGTAGTCATAGCGGACCCACTTCTTTCTGGTTCTATCCAATTAATTAGATCGGTGCAGCAATCAGCTGGAAGGATCATTTACCTGCGACCACTTTGAAGACAAGAATCCAGTGCATGATGACGAATACAGTACGTCGAGGTTTTGAGAACGCTGACCTCTCCCGTTCGGTCCGATGGGTCATAACACTGAAGGCCAGGTTGGAGGTAGGACCCAATGCCGTTAACTTACCATGAAACATCTGTCCTTTCACACCCTTACGAGTTTCAGCCTTTGACAGCGGTGATGCTTGCTTACACTTACGGCCCTGATTTTTACGTCCCTTTTCCAAGCCGCGACTCTTTCTTCGAAATTCCTGGCGATCCCTTGGAAATTGACGATCTGGTTTAGACCGGACGTGTGACTTCGCATTATTCTTGCGTCTACATCTAATAATGAAGTATAATGTTTGCCACAGTCGCTGCCGTCACGCGGATATACGCAAAGTCCGTCTATCCCCCCCTGCTCAACCTGTGGCGGGACGCTTGCGAGATGGCCGGGGTGACGGCCGCGCGGCAAAACTTTTCCTGGCGGACCCTCACTGCGTTTAGGGTCTCCCGCTATAAGTGTGACCTGATGCGACGCGTATAGTCCTCGCCCGATCTTTCGTGAGGGCGGTGTTCCCTTCCTTTCGGGGCGCGCGTAGTTTTTTCTCCTCGCGGTTCACAGCTCGCTGTGCTTGAGAGGTCTTTATGGAATCTTCCGCCAAATGGGCACCTGATACTCAGCCCTGTCTTCCCCGCTCCCTGCTCCTCGCTTCCTGCTTTTTCACTTACTCCTGTCGTCTGTCGTCTGTCGTCTGCCCTCCGTGGCGCGTACTGTTTGGCGCAACCGCATCGTCAAGTTGCCCAGCGCCGGGCCGAAGGCAGCGCGTACTGTTTGGCGCACTCTCACTATTGAATTTGCCAGCGCCGGGCCGAAGGCAGCGAGAGAAGAAGGCGACGCAGGCGTACACCATCTTTTTTGCTTCTCACTTTTGCCTTTTTACTTTTGCCTTTTTACTCGCTCCATTTTCCCTTGCTGTTTCCAAGATGTTTCCATGCAACACAAAAAACCTTGCAATCACAATTCCTTATCGATGGAAACAGCCGGCCTCGGAACCCCTGGTGTTTCCATCTGTTTCCATGGCCGATGAAAAACGAATATCGAACAGCAGTCACATTACCCTTCCCTCATGGAAACACGCAGTCAAGTGTTTCCATGATGTTCAGAAGGTGTTTCCATGGCCTCGAAAAGGATTAATGATGACGCACTCTTGCGATTGATCCGGGGAGGAAACAGTGGTCATTGCGGTCGGGCCTGATGCCGCTGACTTACCGTGAAAATCCTTGGGCACCGTTGGAGACTCAAGGGACAAATGTTAAGAACACTTTCTCAGGACTTGTCTGGCTTTTATTTCAGGAGATTGGGCAGAAAGGAAAAAGGGATGACGGAATTCACCGACGTTACGGTAGTTAAGCGGGCAAACATTTATTTCGAAGGAAGAGTAACCAGCCGCACTGTTCTGTTTCCCGACGGTTCCAGGAAGACCCTTGGGATAATGCTTCCAGGAGATTACGAGTTCGGGACGGCAGAAAAAGAAATCATGGAAATCATTGCCGGAGACCTCGAAGTCCTTCTGCCCGGGGCCGGCGAATGGAAAAAGGTTAAGGATGGAGAAACATTCGAGGCGCCCGGGCAATCCAAATTCAGCCTGAAGATCAAAAAGGTGACGGATTACTGCTGTTCTTACATAAAGTGAAATCAACATAACATCACCTGAAATTGCGTAATAATCATGCGAATCTCCAGCCGGAATTCTCCACGTGAGATCCTAAATGCTGTCTTCGGTTACAACACGTTTCGCGACCATCAGGAGGAGATTATCCATCACCTGATAGCCGGAAACGATGCTCTGGTCTTGATGCCTACAGGCAGCGGAAAATCGATCTGTTATCAGATACCGGCAGTGATCCTTAAGGGCATCGGGATCGTGATATCTCCCCTGATTGCACTGATGCAAGACCAGGTGGACACTGTTCGCCAACTCGGAATCCGAGCCGAATTTCTCAATTCTACATTGGGCCCCATGGAACGTCGCGCGGTTGAGCTCAAGGTGCTCTCCGGTGAGATCGATCTCTTGTATGTAGCTCCGGAGCGCCTTATGACCTCCGAGTTTCTGCAATTGTTGAGTCAAATGGACCTGGCGCTTTTTGCAATAGATGAGGCTCACTGCGTATCTCAATGGGGACACGATTTCCGCCCCGAGTACCTTCAGCTTTCCGTTCTCCCTGAGCGTTTTCCTCTGGTTCCTCGAATAGCCCTGACCGCCACGGCAGATCCCGTGACAAGAAGAGAAATCATCGCGAAGCTTCGGCTCGAGAATGCTCGGCAGTTCGTATCGAGCTTTGACCGCCCGAATATCTTTTACAAAGTGGAGTTAAAGGAAAACGAGAAGGCGCAACTGCTCGACTTTATACGTGCACAACATCCGGAAGATTCCGGAATCGTATACTGCCTGAGCAGAAGGAGGGTGGAATCGACCGCAAATTGGCTCTCCGAAAAAGGCTTCACCGCTCTTCCTTACCATGCGGGCATGGATCAGGAACTGCGCTTGAAGCACCAGCGCCGATTCCTGCAGGAAGACCACGTGATCATGGTCGCCACAATCGCCTTTGGAATGGGAATTGATAAACCGGACGTCCGCTTCGTTGCTCATATGGACCTCCCAAAGACTCTTGAGGGATACTATCAGGAGACGGGTCGCGCCGGCCGCGACGGACAAAGAGCCGATGCCTGGATGGTCTATAGCCTGGCAGATGTTGTGACCCTTCGGCGGATGCTCGATTCCTCCCATGGCGATGAGCAGTTCAAGAGAATCCAACAGCGTAAGATGGAAGCTCTACTTGGTTTCTGCGAAACGACCCGATGCCGCAGGCAGGTCCTTCTTGCCTATTTCGGGGAAGAACTCTCCGAGCCCTGCCACTACTGTGATAATTGCAGCGGAAATGTTGAAACCTGGGACGGGACCGTTGTCGCCCAAAAGGCCCTCTCCTGTGTCTATCGAACCGGGCAGCGTTTCGGCGTAGGCTATCTCATCGATGTTCTTCTCGGAAAGGATGATGATCGAATCCGCCGCTTCGGCCACGATCGGATATCTACCTTTGGCATTGGCGGGGAATTATCCGAGCGGGAATGGAAATCCGTATTCCGCCAGCTTGTTGCCGCAGGCCTTCTCTGCATAGATCTCGATGGAAAGGGGGGATTTCGACTCTCGCCCTTGAGTCGCCCGGTATTGAGAGGAGAACAGAATTTCGAGTTTCGGAAAGATCCTGTACCCACCAGGAGCAAGAAAGCTGCCAAATCGAAGCACGAGAGAACAGATCTATCGACCGATTCCTTTTCCACAGAGCTTTGGGAGAAGTTGCGCGCACTGCGCATGGAAATTGCCACGCAACAATCCATTGCGCCTTTCATTGTCTTTCACGATAGCACGTTAAAAGAAATGGTCAAATACCTCCCGCGGTCTATTGAAGAGTTGGCGGAAATCGCCGGTGTCGGCCAGAGGAAACTTGAACTATACGGAGAGCTGTTTCTCACCCTGATTCAGGAACATTCGAAAGGGCAATTGGTCCCCGAAGTTGGAACAGAACGGCATAGCCCGGGACCATAGTTGCCGCCGCCGCGCGCAGCGGCGAAGTCGGCTGCCCGTGCCACGGGCCGGGCAAACCAGCAATGGATTTACCAGCATGCACGTAATTTTCTAAAACGAATACTCCACGCCGACGGTGGGTCCCTGAAAAAACTCGCTGGAGCCGCAATTGACGCCAAGTGACCGCACAACATCCTTCGAAATCGAAACAGTTTCCTGGATCTGCCCAGGCGCCGAAGCAATGCCTGAGACAAAGAACGCTTCGTAACCGACCTTTAGCGCAAGCCCCTTGGTAACCTGATACTTGCACTGCAAGCCGGCTTCGCCAATGAAGGAGGCTTGGTTGGTCGAGGCCTGCGATGGTCTCACGATCTTAGCGATGCTGACCCCGGTTGACTCATCTGCATTGTTGAGATACCCCCCGACCTTTATCAGTCCGCCAATCGACAAGCGACCACGCTCGAACATTTTCCCATCCGCACCGATCTGGAGACCATAAAGATTGTTGGTCGTACTTGTATTCCAGAAGGGAGGTAAGGGTGCTGTCACCGCTTTACCTGGTCCATATTGAATCTGTTGGACATAAAAAAGATTGTGACTCGGATCATACTTCCATGTGGGCTCAATGCGATCTGGGGGTGGAATTGTACCCTGTAGATTTTCAGTCAGTTGAAGCCAGCGGAATCCGGCAAGCAAGGTTATCCGGCTGGAGAGATTCCATCGCATGTTTAGCTCTGCATTATGAAGATCCGTGGAGTAGTCCCACGCCATTGACTGGTATGCGAAATCTTGAGTTTGAAAAAAGCCGCCGGGCGCCTTCATCACCAGCCAGTCTGGCGGATTGTCGGGCCCTATGGCTTTGGTGATGTTCCAGTCGATGACATGAAAATACGACAATTCCAAACCGAAGCCGGAATCGATATTGTAAATCAAGCCTAATTTCGGTCCAGGGGCAAAACCTTGAAAGTCGCTGGCGTTGAGAGCTGGAGCGCCCGGGGTGTTTGACACCTGGTTGAATGGCAGAACACCCGGTACTCGTGAAACGAGTGTTCGATCTGTGCTGCCGATTTTGTCCAAGATGATGGCCTCTGCTGACACAGTCCATCGCGGAGGGTTTTCCGACCGTGAGGACCCTGTAGCGTCACGGCCGGCAGCCTGCGACTGGTCAACCGGCATTTGGGAAGACGATGGAGCAAGCGAATCTTCATTATTGCCGTTGGCGACCACGCGATCGCGTGTCGTGATTCCCGTCGAGTCGCCGCTGGAAGGCCCGCTATCCGAAGTACTGTCGCCAGGGCCGATAAACTGATCGGACTGCGCCACCCCGGTCATGCATGGCAGGTTCAGGGCGATGATCGTGAGCAATGCGGCCAAAGTGAGTTGTTTAATTTTTTCCATTGTGAAGATCTCCAAAGAGCTTACGAAAAGCGGTTTAAGTTAAGCCGGTCCATTTTGTTCCACAAAACCGCTCCGGTGTCCGGCATGGACGCTGGTCGCGTTCCCGGATTTGCAGAGATTCAGCTCAGCCGCATTGTCCCGAGCGCGATCGCACTGCTACACGAACAATCATGTAATCTGCTATAATCAAAGGGTCTTATGAAGGAAAACTTTCTCAGTGTACTATGGATATCGAATCACAGTTGGAAGAACTTGAGAGAAAAGTGAAAAACCAATAATTGAATGCAACCAAGGTGTTGGAAGTGAGCAGCAGAGCTGCCCCGGGACGCGGCGACGCAGGTTCGGCGAAAAAAGAAAACGCCCGTCTGCAAAGGTGCGAAACTCCGCCGCCTTGACGAGAAGAAGCAGCGCAGCCTGTTAAAAAATGAGAGGTCGAAAAGAGTGCCCAGCGAGGGTTGGCACCGTATAATTGTTTGTGCTTCCCTCAACGATCCGGTCGCTCTGTGTATGGCTCATCTCCGGGTCCCGGCAGCTTCGCTTTCCGCCCACCTGCTGATTCCCCTTTAATAAGAGATTCAACATCAGGATATGGATATACGGTGACCGCTCCCTTCTCAGGTAAACATCCTGAGTCGATCGACGATCCATACACGCTGTAGACTTCTCTTCCCAACATTCGAAGCAAGACTCCCTGCTCAGCCCGATGATGCGCAGTGTGTGCCATCCTTCTCAGCATGATCCAGGCTCTTGTTCTTTTAACATCAAAAAAGGAAACCTCGGTTTCCCACCAGGCTTTATCCTTTCCTTTGAGAGCGGCAAGACGCTTTCCACTATCTTCAGCATACCGTTTGATAAACTCGAGGCGTGTTTCCGAATCAGGCAGGGGAGGCGCTCCAACATCAATGCCAAACATATTGCAAAACCACTTATTTTCACTTAAACACTGGTGCACCATGTGTTCAAGGGCATTTCTGTCTCTTTTGTCCAAAGGATGAGGGCGAATTGGAAGATCATCGTCCATGAACGTGCTCCAGACACTAAGAGTTTTTAGTCGTTCTGTCTCATAGGTGTCTACAAGGAAATCATATTCCATCTGTTCCTCCTCCTCTTGCCATGACTGGATGCTTCATAACCAACCGGCGCAAAGCCACACTTGCATAAATTTAAGAACATCACGGAGAAGCGGCGCTTGGTGATACGGCTCCCAAAACCTACGCTTGAAGAGAGGGATACGCCGTCATCTCATCGAGCCGTTTTTTCAGGTCCGTCGGGAACTTATCGTTTGAAGATTCAAGGATAACATCCGGAACACCGCCGAAAACTTCGTATGCATGGTTGAGGGCCCGGTCGTCCCAGATTGTATTGACGGTGTTCTTATTGAAGGCTTCCGAGGTGAGGGCCTGTCCCCAACCTCCCAACCAGTTCACCACCATGCGATTTCCAAATTTGGAAACCATTTGACTTGTATCCATGAAACCATTCTTTTCCTTGTCCGGCATTGAGGATCTGTTATACAGAAGCCAGGCGAGCGATACCATATCATGGGCGACCACGGACTCAGAGGCGATCACCAGGCCGTTATCCGGCTGCACGATATATCCTTTGTCCGGACCAAAAGTGGCAAGAATCTTGTCCGCCGCCGTGACAACCAGGCGCTGTTTCTTACGAAGGGTTTCTACCGTGTTGGCCTCGGCTGTTTTCTCGTGGAAGGTCGATGCATCGTGATGATATTCCAGACGTGTGTCGTGCCGCCAGTAGCCTACGGCGGCCTTCAGGCCCAGTGTGCTGCCTGCCAGCACGTGCCTGCCGCAACGGGGCATGAGCACGATATGCTGAACGTCCTTCAGGATGTCAGGCATCATCACGGGACGCTTCCAGTGAGAACCGGCAAGCGGCATCTCTTCATAAAAGGCGCTCCAGCCGGCCTCCTCGAAGAAATGCAGTTCAGCGCCTGAGGACTGTACCAGCCTGGTCATGCCGGAGGCCTCCAGCAACTTGCGGGTGCTTCCTCTCGGTCCCTCCGGTGAGAATTTCACATGTTCAATGCCGGACATATCTCCCACTATTACCCGGCCGGCCCCCTTTTCCCTGAGGAGTTCAACCACGGCTGCAACGGCAATGGGGCTGGTGGTGGCGGGATAGGGATTGCCGGAATTGCACGCTGGCTTGATGAACACGGTGTCGCCCTTTGAGAGCCAGGTAAAATCGGTGGCAGCTTCGACTGAGCTGCGAACCGCCTGTTTGAAGGCATTTTCAGGAGCGTTTTTGCTTAATCCTGCAAGGAAGACCTTGGTTTTGGGGCCCTGCACGAGCGGCTTCGTTCGCTGTGGGAGCTGGGACCCATACGTATCCCCTGTAAGAGGACAAACTGCCATTACCGTAGCTCCGGCCATCGTTTTCATAAACGTTCTTCGTTCCATTGAGTTCTCCTCTCGTTTTTCTTCTAAGGCTGATTTGGTGACAAAACGGTCAGGAGTCTGTTTACTTCGCCGATGGTTTCTTTATTGACTTTAGCAATCAGATACTTCCCCTTCCGCATGGTCGTGATCAACCCTGCATTGGTCAGTTCCTTCAGGTGGTGCGAAATCGTGGGCGCTCCGATATTGAGGCTGCCGATAATATCGGTAATGAAACATTCACCACGGGATGTAAAACAGGTCTCGCTTTTTCTGGCTATTTCGAAAAACAACTCCAGCCGGTTTGGATGCGAGAGCGCCTTTAGAATTTTTGCCAGTTGAACTGTGTCCATAAACAATCCTGTGGTTAAGAAGTTTCAAGGTTGTACAATTCGATAACTATCCAACTATACCCTCTCCATCTTTCTGTCAAGGATTTCTTGTCGCAGCGGGGCTCCCCTTCTCTAACAACGCCTACCAGCTATTTCATGAAAAGCTTTTCACTAAAGTCGATGAATCCGATTGCCGATAAATATGGCGCAACAGCCTCATGGAAAGGACAAACTATCCCACACGACGAAACCGGGATTTCAACCAGAATCCCCACTGATGGCTCTGCGGCGTCACCGGTGGGCGTCAGGATAGGCATCTACGACCGGAAGGGACCCTAAGTATCTGTTCATTTTAGACCATCCGAAAAGCGAAAACACTCTGACAAGAAGGAGGACTGTATGATTGCAAAGGATTCACACCCCACTTGGGCCAGGTTGGTGAAAGGCGAGATCGACCACAAATTTTCCCAGGCCTCGGCGGGCATGCTGTTTTTCAACCTGCGACTCAAATATAAAAGGGACCCATCTTCATTACACTCATGCATACATGAAGCGCAGACATTTTTTAGCAAATACGAGAACATCCTTGCTCCCGACATAAAAAAACTTTTTTAATAAACGAAGGAGAATCTTATGCTTGCAACGGTTCAGGAAGTCAAGAAGCTGCTTTCAGAGGGAAAGAAGCTGGTTATTGGGGCTGATGAAAAATTGCTTCTCTCATTGCCCAGAGGGGAATGGATCGCGGGAACGATCCCCTATTTCATGACTGACCAGGGAGGTAAGGTGGCCCGGGACCAATTGTTTGTCGAAGTGATGCCCTCATTTATGAGGTCATGTCGAATCGGTCTATATGATGAGTTCGAATTGCCGCGGATTGCCGCGGACAGCCCGGAGAATGGATTTTCGATCCTGATACTTCCGGCCTTTAGCAAGGTTCACCAGGATTATGCGCAGAATGCTCCGACTTACGACGGCATATTCCTTAAGTCCGTCGTCGGCTGGGTCTCCGGTATTCACCTGAACGATCTGGGTTCAGCTTCCCCCCTGGTTTTTGCAGGAACGACCGCAGAATCTACCGGCAGCAAGGCCGTTGTCATGCATATCGAGCTGCCCCCTGAATATCGCAGCGACATAAGTGTTGTGAATATATTCGAGCAAGGAGATGGAGACGAGATTTCCTTTCCCGCAGGTGGCTTTCAAGCCACAGATTGCCTCATCAACGGTAAGAGGAAGAATTTCCATGACTATCTTCTCGAAAAGAAAATAGACACTCGCCTGCCTTTGATTGCTGATTTTTGCGGCACCATGGTTAATGTCAGCATCCAGGCGATGCTGGAGAAAGAGAAGGCTGTTCAGCTCTACGCTCCCGTTTTTGAAGGAGTCAATTACAGAATAGCCGGGCCGGTTGCGGATTATGCTGCCAAATTTCATGAAGCGGTCCCCAATGGGTCTGTCAAACCTGCTTTCGCGTGCAATTGTATTTTGAATTTTCTCTATGGCGAGCTTGAAGGAAAGAAGACCGGTACAATCACCGGACCGATGACTTTCGGGGAAATCGCCTATCAACTGTTGAATCAAACCATGGTTCTTCTCAAAATCGACAAGATCGGCTGAGAAACTCCGCCGGCGAAATAGTTTAGTTCCTTATCCTCATTGCGCATTTAAAAAAGGCGCAGGGTCGGTTTAAGTGGCCCTGCGCCGGGCATTCACATCGCAACGAATAGCGTCACTGCTCGCTGATCAGTCTGATCAGTTCATCGGCCGAGATCCTTCCGCTGATATCGCTTCCGTCAAGGAGGCTGCCTGCGAGGTCTCTTTTCTCTTGATGCAACTTTACGATCTTCTCCTCGATAGTGCCTTTGGTGACCAGCCGGTAAATGGTTACCGGGCGCTGCTGGCCGATGCGATGGGCGCGGTCCGAAGCCTGGTCCTCGACGGCAGGATTCCACCACGGGTCCATGTGGATGACGTAGTCGGCGGCAGTGAGATTGAGTCCCAATCCTCCGGCTTTGAGACTGATGAGAAACAGGTCTCCTTCCCCCGACTGGAAACCATCCACCTCCTTTTTGCGCTCTTTGGGCGGTGTGCCTCCATCGAGGTAGCGATAGCTGATATTCCGGCTGTCCAAGTATTCTCTTATGAGGCTCAAATGCCCCACAAACTGGCTGAAAACGAGCGCCTTATGCCGGTTTTCCAATAACTCCGATACAACCTCGCCCAAAAGCTCGAGTTTTGAGCTCGACACAGTCGTCTCCGACATGACCAGCTTCGGATTGCATGCGGCCTGCCTGAGTTTGGTTATTTCGGCAAGGATCTTCAGGTGCTTCTGGGCAATTGGCGTTTTATCAGCCTCGATCTTTTCCAGGGCCTGTCGCCTTAAAGCTTCGTAGAACGCGGCTTCCTCGGGACTCATCTCCACCTGCAACACCACCTCCGTTCGTGGGGGCAGCTCTTCGAGTACCTGGGATTTCAGCCGCCGCAAAATGAAGGGCTGGATCAATCTTTTCAACCGTCTCCTCGCATCGCGGTTATTGTACTTCTCGATCGGCACTGCAAAACGTTCATTGAATTTTTGCAATGAACCCAGAAGACCGGGATTGATGAAACTAAAAAGTGTCCAGAGCTCACTCAGATGATTTTCGATCGGAGTGCCCGTGGTTACGATTCTGAAGTTTCCTTTAAGGCCCATTGCCGCTTGGGATCGCCTTGTGAGTACGTTTTTGATCGCCTGCGCCTCATCGAGAACGATCGTATTCCAGTCGACCTCGGATAGGAGGTCCGTCTCCTGAATCAGCAGTCCATAGCTGGTAACGAGCACATCGTGGTGTTTGAGGCCCCTTACGAGGTCCTCCCTGTTATTATTCCCATTGAACTGCACCATATTAAGCGTCGGGCTAAAACGATTGGCCTCCGCGACCCAATTCCAGCAAACCGAGGTCGGAGCCACTACCAGGGTTGGACCTCGGGCGGCGCGGTGCAGTATGACTGCCAGGGCCTGAATGGTTTTCCCAAGACCCATGTCATCGGCGAGGCATGCCCCAATCCCCATGTGAGCCAAGCGAGCCAGCCACGTGAAGCCTTCCACCTGGTATTCGCGCAGTTCCGCCTGCAGAGTCGACGGTACGGGAGGACTTATCTCCATGCCGACCCGGACGCGTTCGAGCCGTGATTTCCAGGCTTCGTCCACTTCGAGATTAGGGACGGCCTTTAGAAGGTCCTGCACGGCCAAAGCCGCAAGAGGATGCAGCCGGATTTCCTTCCCCTTCTTTTCAGCGTAGGCATCCAGTTCCTGGAGCCTCTGTCTGAATTCACTAGTCAAAGCCAGAAAGTGACCTTCTTCCAGGGGTATGAATCGAGTGCCGGTTGTATTGAGAAGTTCGAGAAGACGCTTCATATCGAGAACGAGATTATGATCCACGCTAAGCTCGCCGCTCACTTCAAACCAGTCAACTTTGCCGCGAATGTTCATGCGCAACCGGTCTATGGACACCTCGCGAGTGACCCTGAGTTTTTCCCCCTCCGGCCACTCCACTATCACCCGACCATTTTCCTGCAAAGCCTTCAAATCGAGCAGAACCTGCAGGCAATCCTCCGGATTCTCTAGAAAACACTGCCGGTCTGAATCGGCGAACCTCGAGAACGTAGGAGAAGCCGTATCCACGGCATCCGCCATTTGTTCTTCCGCTTTGAGATCCCTTTCGGTCTGCATCCTTTTACCGCCCACTTCCGCAATGACGTTTCTCGCGCCCACAGCAGGCTTGAGGTATGGGCCGCCCTGATCTTTGAAAGGCTTTACAAAGAGTTCCACCCGGAATCCCGGCCCTGATGGGATGAGGTGCACGTGAGGCGTCGGGTCGGATATGACATCAACCACGTCCTTCGACTTGCCTCCAATATCCGAGTGTACCAGTACATGTGAGGAAAGAGCAGTGATGGCGGTCAGGACCTCTTGTGTGGCTGACGCCGGGACGATAAGGCCCTCATTGCCAAGAATCTGAGCGATACGCCGATGCTTTTCGGTAAGCTCGATCACCTTGAATCGGGTGGGCGTTTCCTGCCATACCATGAAATGATTCTTGTCGAATTCGGCTGCGAACTTGATTTTGAGTTTGTTCCCCGATTTGGCCACCATGATCTCGGGCTCACCCTTTGCGAATTCTACCTGGACAGAAGGGGATTCTTCCCGGAATAGCAGCGGATGTCCCACTATCGCGGGCAGAAGCTTGTCCATGTCAAACGAGTAGCTATGGTCGTAATATTCCCGCCTGAGGGCTGCACAGATGGCAAGGTCCTGCTGACTGATGTAATCGAGCCTGATGTGATTGAAGATGCGGTTCATAGAAACAGGGCGGCCTTTGCTCCAGTGGCCTCTCGACGTAAGCCTCTGCTCTACGGGCTGCACGGATACCTCCCCGTGATGATAACCAACGAGCCAAATCAGTCTCGTCCCGGCGGCCGATTTTTCGCCAACAAACGGCTCATTTCCATTACCAATCTGTATGAGAGCTCGCAAGCCTTTCTCCCACGGCTCTTCGACCATGACCGATGACACAAGCGACCGCATTCCGCTCTGTTCCATGACCTGATCGAGAAATTTGCGGCGTATCGGGGTTTCCTCGTCGGTGCGGATGAGCAGCGCAGCGCACTCCATCGCCACCCAATTCATTCCGGCATCCCTGGCGTTATGAAATATCAGATCGATCCGGTCGATCAATTTCTCGGTGAGATGGCCGTTTACCCAATAGTACGCTATGGCATTGAAAAGGGTTGGGATGACGTCATCGGTAAAAGGCTCGCCCGCTATGATCTTTTTCGCATTTTCAATTTCGAGCTTCTGCGAGTGTATGATCCCTTTAAGCGACCTGAACACAGACAGCCTGAACTCCGAGTCGCCCTTCGAAGAAAGAGACAAGCTCACCAGTTGCTCGGCTTTCTTCTGAAGGTCTTCATCCTGAGATTTGAGAAGAGCCAAGATAAAGAAAAACCCGCCAATGCCGCTGAAGTTGATATTTTTCCTGCCGAGCCTTCGCCGCAACTCTTTGAGATCGGCTTCAAACGAATCGATGGCCTCATCGTTTCTTCCCTCGACAAAACGGAGCCATCCCATAAGACCGAAGGTGAAATCGGGCCCTTCGATCCAAGGTATGATTTCTTGCGCTTCCTTGAGTCTTCCTCCCATAATGAGCCGGGATGCCAGCGTGTAGAGCAACTGCGCCCGTTTCGATCCGGGCGCCGATTTAAAAAGTGGGTCCTTCATCGCATAGCCGAGGGCATCAGAGTCGGGTTCCAGACGGACTATCGACTGGTGGAAAATGATAGAAAGCGCGTATATCCGCACTTCCTGCGGCAGGGTGGCAAACCATGTCGAGTCAAAGGGATCGTTGAATATTCGCGTAATAGAGTCCCAATAATCCGGCAGCATCCCACAGACCGTGGACACCTCGGTCAATCGTTTGCGGAAAAGGTTTTCGTCCCGGGCATAGATACCGATGCGCAAATCTCGCATCAGGCGTGGACAGGAGGAACTGTGCAAATGGGAGCCGCGGCCCCGGGGCAATTCGTCTAGAACGGCTCTGGCCAAGGGACCGAATCGGATAGTTGGGCCGATCGGGGCATCATCAGTGGGGGTCCTGTGCGCGCCGAAGCGGATCGGATAGCCCCTTCCCCGCTTCGAATTCAATGCCGCAAGGGTCCTCCTGGCCATATCGCGAACGGCATAGTCCTCATCTTTGCACAGTTTCTCAATGGTCGAGGCGGCCCAGGCAGACGGGTTTTTGATGAAAACATCCATGAGGCGTCTGCGTATCTCCGGGTTGGGATCCGCTGATGCCTCCTTCAGTATTGCCTGAACCTGCGGTTTTTCAGGTGCAATAAGCCATATGGCCGTCAGGACGTTGACATAGAACGGCCATGGATCTTTTTGAATGTTATTGAGGAGCAGCGCCAGCATCTTTTGCCCCATCCGGCTGCATACCCTCAGAGCTGCCTGTTGGACCGCCGAAGCCAGCGGATGGGATCGAAGGTATCCGAGGTTTTCCACCAGGAGACCCCAGAGAGTGTCCTCATCCCCGGGGCTCTTCAAAATGATGGAGCGCTGCGCTTCGTCGAACTTCCAAATAGCGGTCAGCCTGCTCCTTATATCTCCACCAGGCGAGAGAGCATCCATGATCCGTTTGACCGGCCAATCCGTCACATTGTCATCGCCCGCCAGAATTTTAAGCTCCAATTCGGCGCACAGCGGGCAAAGAGGCCCGGGCAAGGCCATGAACGCTTTACCAAAAATTATATGGGCACAGGAAATACAGCGCCGGACTGCCGGCAGCTTATCCGTCCATGACTTATCAAACTCGATACCCTCGAAGATACTGCCCGCATCGTAGATCCGCCCGGCAGCAAGCGCCCGCCTGGTGACGATCTCAATGATTCCCCGGGTGACCTGACAGTTGTCATCGAGAAGATCGAGCGCCTTCAGCTTTTTTAAGTGCGGCTCCAGGGATTTGGCCGAGCTTATCTTCTCTCCGGGAAAGCCCAAGCCGGACTTTCGAAAAATATTGTACAAGACAGCTATACTTACCGGCTCGTAAATCACCGAACAGAGCTGCAACAGGGCCTGTTCAGCCGGATGTAAGCTCTCGTAGGCGTCGAGCAGCTTATCGCGACTCTTTTCTTTCGTTTGCACTATCACCCTCGGTGATGCTGTGAGCCTGGAATCAGGAATGAATACCATCTCACTTGGATGCGCAGCCTATTTGTCCCACCACCTGAGCAAGGCGCTGCCCCATGTAAACCCGGCCCCGAAAGCGGCTATGACCACATAGTCGCCATTCTTCGGCCCATGGTCTCTTTCCAGCACCGCTTCATAGAGGGCGAGCGGAATGCTCGCACAAACGGTGTTTCCGTATTTGCCGATGTTCACCACCACTTTCCCGTCGTCGATGCCCATCCGTCTCGCGGCTGCGTCAATGATGCGGTTATTTGCCTGATGGGGAATGAAGAATGAGACGTCATCACCGGTAAGGCCGTTTTTTTCGAGAATCCGGGCCGAAACGTCAGCCATTTCGCTAACGGCGGCCTTGAATACCTGACGGCCGTCCTGAAAGACGAAATGTTCCTTGTTATCTATCGTTTCGTGCGTTGGCGGCCTGCGGCTCCCTCCACCTTTCATACAAAGGTGTTCTGCTCCCGAGCCGTCAATCCTCAAAATGAAATCCAGAATCCCAAATCCCGGTTCGGTACATGCATCGAGAAGCACGGCGCCGGCGCCATCTCCAAAAATAACGCAGGTGCCCCTGTCCGTGTAATCGATCAGCGTGGAGATCACGTCACTGCCTATGACTAGCGCCTTCTCGGCCCTCCCCGCCTCGATAAGCTGGGCTGCGGTCGAAAGAGAAAAAAGGAACCCGGAGCATCCGGCAGACAAGTCAAATCCCCAGGCCTTTTTGGCCCCGATCTCGTGTTGTACGAGACAGGCGGTTGACGGAAACATCATGTCGGGAGTAACAGTACCAACAATAATAAGGTCAAGTTCCTCAGGGCCGACCCCGGCTCTGTCAAGACATTCCAGTCCGGCCCGAACCGCCATATGGGAGCATCCAAGACCCCTTTCCAAAATACGGCGTTCACTGATCCCGGTCCGGGTCATGATCCATTCGTCCGAAGTGTCCACCATCTTTTCGAGGTCGGCGTTTGTAAGCCTTTTTTCAGGCAGGAAGCGTCCAACTGAACGAATATATGCAGTACGTTTAGTCATAAGATCGATACCTCTACATCACCCCTTTGTAATATCCACCATCTATCTGGATTGAATCGCCGGTAATGAAACCTGCCCTTTCTGAGGCGAGGAAGGCAATCAGTGCCGCCACATCTTCCGGTTTCCCCATTCGCCCGAGAGCCATTTGAGATTCCCACTTGCGGATAATCTGCTCGGGCGTTGTTCCCTGCTTTTCCGCGACATCCATGGACAGTTTTCGCACGCGTTCGGTAGCGATATATGCGGGGCATACATTGTTAACGGTAATGTTGTAAGGCGCCAGTTCGTTTGATAGAGTTTTTGCAAATCCTACTACCCCGATTCGGATAGTGTTGGACAGGATTCAGCCCTTCGATCGGCTGTTTTACTGAAACGGAGGTCATGTTAATTATCCGGCCCCAGCGTTTTTCAACCATAACGGGAACCACCTCGCGAGTCATCGTGATGGTGCTCAGCAAATTCAGCCGAAACCCGAGGTTCCACAGTTCTTCGTCAATTTCCAGGAACTTTTTATCCGGAGGACCGCCGGAGTTGTTTACCAGGATATCGACCGTCCTGAAGTGTTCCAGGCCCTTGCGAATGAAATCCCTTGCTTCCTCCGTCACTGTGAGGTTTGCGGCAATGCCGATGACTTCATTCCCGGTAATCGACCGGATTTCCTCAACAGCTTTTGGCAATTCCGGATCATCCAACGCGCAGATGGCGACTTTCGCGCCTTCTTTGCCCAGTTCGATTGCGGTCGCTTTGCCAATTCCCTGACTCGCGCCGGCCACAAAGGCAACTTTGTCCTTCAAACCCAAATCCATCCCGGCCCCTCACGTAGAAAAGTCAATTAAAACCGATTGAAGGCCAAATTAAAACAGATGACCGTCGCGCGTTTAACAACTTCTTCGTGATTTGCTAATCGTGTGCGGAGATCGAAGCAGGGATGTTAGATGAGATCGAGTTTGCTTTCAATACCAAACATCGGGGGCGCGTCTTTCCAAACCTTAAGCCAGGCGAGGCCGGCATCATGAGCTCGGAGGCCCGTGCAGCCGCCCTCCAGGCCCACTTCCGGCATGGGTATAATTTCCACCGGTCTATTTCCATCACAAGGAAGCCTTCCCATTCGGAATATATTGTAATCATTACTTTTTATGCTGTTCAAAGGAAATTCATTGGAAATTTCCTGGAAAATAAAAACCGGTCTCAGCTATTCATATGCCGGAGGTCCCGCTCAAACTGCCATTGGTCACGGAGGATAGATCCCGCGCTTCGCGGGACTGAGCAACTAAGGACTGAGGCCAAGCGGATTCACCACAGAGAGCACGGAGAAGCCGGGGGATGAAGAGAAGCTGCAAGACCTGCTCCTGCAGTGCAAATGGTTATTCATTGATCTCCGTGACCTCTGTGCCCTCCGTGGTGAGTAGAACGGACATGCCCTCAGCACTCTGCACTCAGTCCAAAGTTTTATCACGCCGGTCGAGATCCGCAGGGGCAGGGTCATTGTGGGCGGGGGCACGTACTAACAGCTATTGTACTTAACGCCGGATCGGAGTTGGACGCACAAGGCATTGAGAACTTCGGGAAATCAAGAGAATCGTAAATATTTGCAGTATGTTCCAGGAAGGTTGCGTTTTCTCCATTCCGAAATTTTCAAGGTTCAGGAGAGGTGTGTGAACTTTTCCGGGATTGCTCATTGGCCAGTACGACTGGGCTCAGGAGCGGCGGCGCTGCACCGCCGACCGCCAACAGCCCCTTGCATCCCCTTGCTAGGCATAGGGTTCAGTTCTACTTGCGCGAATTGCTTTAATCTTTGACATTTCTTCATAACTATCCGTTGCATGTAAAAAGCCAATGTTCTTATCATGTGACTTGTCAATTAAGTTCATGAGCAAATCAATATTTTCACTTTGAAGCGAACTTAGTTGGCTAAAATCGGTGTGTATTTTATTCCTTGTAGTGGTGTTTAAGTAGGTGTGCAACTTTCCAATAAGGCCGACCGATATATCTGACGACTGCGTTAGTTGGCTCGATTTTGAGTCAACAAATGAATAATTATTGATCACTTGTGATCCATCCAGAATTTTATACCCCGACAACAATTCCGCTATTAGGTCTTCATTATCCAAAATGTGCGTTGAGTTTTTAAATAAGTAGATTGGGCGCAAATAGAAACCAGAAAGGTCTTTTATCAGAGTAAAGTCCTCTTCATCCATAACAAATGGCAACGAGTTTTTTTTCTTCGCTTCTTTCAATAATTGCCGGAGCGACTCCAACCCGAAATGGAAGTCCGTGTCATGAAGATAATCAACAAATAGGTCACTTATCTCATCGATAAATGATATAAGATAGCTTGGCTTGATGTTAGGGTATTCATATTTGTGGAATAGAGAAATAATTGAATCTATCTCAATTCTTGCCAACTTATACAAATCATTTTTGAGTATAATCGCAAATTGTGGTCCTAATTGTTGGCTTATCTCAGAGTGCAAAATAACAGAGTCAATAATATCAACAATAGACCAATAAAGGACATTTATGCTTGAGTAGTGGATATATAATTCGCTTGTGCTGATAAATTTCAGGAATAAATTGAGTTTATGTGATTTAAGACAATCAAGGAAGCTCCCTTTTGCAATATGTTTGAATTTAACCTCTTTGACCGATTTTTGTAGGTTGAAACTAACGTTTCAACGCAACCAAACGTCACCGCACTGCCAGTTGGGTCAATTCCAGGTGGATGTTGTACGCTGATCTGTCGTTATCGAGGCCAAGCACACTCAATCCCATGATCCGAGAGCGGGGAGGCAAGCTCGTTATGATGTCTCCCGATTCTTCTTCAGTAGCCATGCCTTGATCTACCTGAACTTCGGCAAAAGGGTTCTATTTCACCGGACAGGGACTTTCAGCAGGTGGGTAGGAATTAAAAACAAATTCCAGCTTTATTATGCGACGTGTCCGTCCGCGCTTAGACCACGCCGGGAAAAAGAACCGTAGCCGCCACAAGCAGGACCAGGGGCAAAATAAGCATTCCGGAGCCAGAGAGCGAGCCGGCAATTTTCATTAGGCCGCTTTCTGTTCCCAGCTGGGCGGCGCCATAAATTCAGGCCCGACCGGATCCTTTATGGTTTCCCAGAGGATCTGGTCAATGGCGTGCATGTCGGCTTCATCTACCTGCCAGCCAAAAATCTCGGTTAAGGGGTCCATCTGATCGGGCCGTCTGCCACCCCACAGGGCGATATCGGCTCCGTGGTCCAAAACCCATCGCACTGCCAGGTGCAATACCCGGCGGCCAAAGCGCTCCCCTGCCACTTGATCAAGACGTTTCACGGCAGACAGGTACTGGCCGAGACGCGGGTCCTTGAACTTCGGGTCAATCTTGCGCAGGTCGTCACCCTGATATTCTCGAGTCGCAGTGACCTTGCCGGATAAAAGACCCCGGCACAAGGCCCCGTAGGTCATCAACGCCAGCTGATTTTCCTGGCAGAAAGGCATTAGGTCCTGCTCGATTTCCCTTTCAAAAAGATTATAAGGCGGCTGCACGATATGCAACGATCCACCCTGTCGGAATGCCTGGATTTGCACGTGTGAAAAGTTGCTCACCCCTACAGCCCTTATTTGCCCATCCTTGAGGAAGCCGTTCAAAACCTTGGCAGTTTCCTCGAAGGGTTCCAAGGGGTCAGGCCAATGCACAAAAAGAATATCCACGTAGTCGGTTTGCAAATTTCTTAAGGAGTCGGCAAAGTTGCGCCTAAGATAGTCCGGCGAGCAATTGCGAAAAACCTGGCCGTCCTTCCAGTCAAGCCCGGTCTTTGTGGAGATGAAGACCCGGTCACGGCATTTTTTTTGCGCCAGAGCTTTGCCGACGATTTGCTCAGAACGGCCGAAGCCATACACCGGGGCAGTATCGATGAGGTTGACGCCTTTCTCTAATGCGGCATGAATGGTATTAATCGCCTGTTCTTCATCAGTTCCACCCCACATCCAGCCACCCATGGCCCAGGTGCCCAAAGCGATGCGGGAAACCTGCAAATCTGTGCCATAAATCTTTGTGAATTCCATATGTTGCTCCTTGTAAATCAATTCAGCGTGTTGATGTTTTTCCGGGTCCAATTCAAATTCCCCCATTCTTTCAACACTATCCAAAATATAAGAATCATCTGGAGATGATCGCAATTGAAAAGCCTAACCACATATACCCGAAGAGTTTAGAGAATTGGCGGCAAGAAAGGCCGGGGCGCTTTCGTTATTGATTCAAGGGCAGCGGTTTGGGCTGAGTCGGCTTCGGACCAAAGGCCTTGGAGGTGTCATGCTGGCAGACTAATGAAAGATACCTTGGTCTGCTTCAACTGTTGCGCGTACTCATCCCATGGGTAATATCGAGACAGCGCCAAATTATTCAATCGTTGAGAAACGGCATCAATCAGGTGCAGAGAGAGCCACCGGAAGCGAAGCTGCGTTTCAAAAACACCCATCACATGGCCGGTACTTCCCTGGCTGTCGAGACTAATGCGTCCGTCGTTGACAAACCCGACAACATTTCCAAAGCAAATTACTCTTGGGAGTAAGGGGAAATACGCGGAGTTTGGACATCCGAAGCTGCCCCACCAATCCGTTATGCATGAAACCGTCGAATCGAGGGATAGTTTTGAATTGAAACCAAACACATAGGTCGAAGGATAGGACATGTAGTGGAACCTTTGTTCGGCATCCTGCCAGGTAAGTCCGTGTTTCGCCATGTAGAAATTAATCTCAGCGGTAGCCTCGTCTAAATTCTCGCCGGTGATCTCAAGCGTCAAGACTGATCTGCAGTTTTCAAGAGCCGTCCTAAGTTCATTGCTGTCAATAGTAGACTTGACATCGATAGTCGCCAGCACACCTTCCACAAAGTAAAGGCCGCCCCCCTCAGCATTCATTAGCGGAAATCTCGCATCATACACGATGATGTCAATATGTTTCGAACAGTTACCAAAACCGTCGATTACCTTGCCTCTGCCAACATGAACCGCAGGCGGCAGAATCGCTTTTAGTACATTCTCGACGAGGAATTCACGCGCTTGACCGGCGGTCGTGCCGTGACCCAGCAAGCCACGTAATTTTGCTTCCGGCTCAAGCGCGCTCTCCAACCCATCCAGCCAATCAGCTATCTTCGCCTTTGCCATACGGACCCGGCCCTCCATGAACCAAAAACAATACGCATATTGGTCTAATAAAAGTCGAAGAACTATACTTGTTACTGATAACAGCCTACAGCTCCTGAACGGTCTCAAACAGGAACCAGGTCCGCCGCTCCGTCTCGTCGATCCAGTTTTCAATCAGGCTAGCCATGGCGATCTCATTTATGGCGTCCGGATTCAAGTCTGTTGGGATTTCCATTTTCGTAGTGCGAGCTATGCTTATTTTACGAGCCAATGATTTTCTTCTCTCTTTCTTCTCCGTGGTTTATTGGTCGCATAAATTAATGGTAAGGAATAAGGATACGTATGCAACACCAGTTAAATTGTTTTTGCCTGCCGGATATTTTGGGGGAGGGTTCAGTGAGGACTTTCGGAGTGAGGCTTTCCTTGCATGTGACTTTCTTGGGTGAAATCACCGAGTTTCCGATTGTGGAATCAGCGTCGGAGGGATCCTACGCGGTCTCAATCATGGAAGAGCCGTCAGCCAAGTGAAACGTCAAAATAGCTTGCCAATTTCGAAAAAGTTCAGGTTTCGGCGATTCGGTAAACAAATGATTCGAAAATGGCGAAAATTTTGGCGTCTCATTTATCAAGGGTGAGGAGGAGACTGTCGGAAAACCCAAATACAGAGGTTTTGGCAACCGTAAGTTATTGATATCAATGGCACGAATTTTTGGGAAAGTGCTCCAGGAAGGGTTTTCCGACAGTCTCGAGAGCTGTACGTAAAGTTTACCCTTTTCCAGTCGAACGACCAAGCTCACAGGCGGCAATGGAACGTAACGAAAATGCCGCACGGCGCGGCGCCTGTTCCAAGACCGCCAGGGTCCAGCGCAATCTCATTTCCGGTTAATCTTGGCCTGCCTCGCTACGATGCGCAACCCTATGCTGATGGAATCAAAAACCAAGTGCATGCCTAGATGTTCAAAATAGCGGTTTGATCCGTAGATGATCTTCCACAGCGTGCGATCAAAGTCAAAATGTGCTTCGGCGGTGATCGCTCCATCGGGTAGATTGCTGATAGTCGCGAGAAACTTCATGTCATTACGCACACCACGGAGATCAAGTGTGCCTTCCACTTCGAAATTGGGCGCACTCAAGGATTCACCGATTTTCCGGGCCGAATCAATGGTGAACAGGGCTGTCGGAAACTTATCCGCGAAGAAAAAGTCATCCGATTTTAAGTGAGCAATGAGGACCGGCTGCCATTCGTTACCCTCCAAGTTCAGATTTTTGAGCGAGTGCATGTCGATCTCGAAAGTTCCGTTTAACTTGCCTTGCTGGACCGTGATATCGCCCCTCAGTAGACGTAATGTGCCATAGTGAGTCGTGTTCGGGTTACGCCCTGTCCACTCAATAATGCTCTGTTCGATGTCGACAGTGTAGCTGCGGTCGTCCAATCTTAACCGATCGTCCTCGTGTACAGAATCCGGATCATTACCCGTTAGAGGATATCCGGCTTCTCTCCAGGCAGCCAGCCCTCCGGTCAGAGCAAACACCTTCGAATACCCAAGCCGCACAAGCTTTTCGGCTGCGGTGGCTGAATCATGGGAGGCCCTGCTGGAGCCGTACAGAACAACCTCCCGGTCACGATCAGGCACGATAGCCTCCACTTCCGAGGGGAAGACAACTTGAAAGACGCAGGCATTTTGGGCGCCTGGCAGATGCCTTTTCTCGAATAGTTCCTTTGGCAAGGTGTCAATAATGATCAGATCGGGCTTCTGACTCATCTTGTCGTGCAGCTCCTCCACCGTGATCTTCGCAAAGCCTTTCGTATCTTCCATCTCTTCTCCTTCTCCACAACCATCTGGCATACTGCTCTCCCGCCTATGTCCACCTGGACAGGGACGGATGCTGTCTAAAGTTGTCATTGAGCCTGTTCCAAAAGGTAAACATAGTGAATGATCCCAGCCATTCCACTCTTCCTGCCCCTCCGATTTGAACAATCTTGCCAATTTCGAAAAGTCCGGTTTGCGGCGATTCGGTAAAGAAATGATTCGGAAAACAGCGAAGATTTTGGCGCCCGATTTCTCAAGGGCTAGGAGAGCGGGTTGAGTTTTCCATTTTCGAGCCGAACAACTATGTGAGTGGCGCGCCGAAGCACTGCGGACTTTGGATTGCGGGTGTATGTGATGCCAATACAAGCCCGGGGGATACTCCTTGGGGATCTCGACGACATAGTGCAGTGTTTGTCCGGGCATGGCCAGCATAGTTAGGACGTCGTCTTGCGGAGCATTCGGCGAGATTTGCAGTCCATTACAACACAGTCGCACCCACTTTCGACATAAAACTGGTCATCCCAGCCACTGCGGGTTCTGGTAAGTCCCGTCGAAATGGTGACTGGTTTTGTACAACTCATATTCACCCAACTGCGCGGCTTTAGCGGTCTTTGCCAGCAGTTCCAATACCTGGGCTTTGCTCATGGGATGAAAACGGCGGGCGGCGTCGAGGGCCTGCTGCAATATAGGAAGCGAATCGCAGCCGGTGATGACAACACTGGTCGGCAGGTTCATACAGTAGTGCAGGCACTCCATGGCCGTCGCGGTCTTGCTCCGGAGGATGAAATGGTCTCCCATGGGCTTCATGCCGAGCACCCCGATGTTTTGGTCAAGCAGAACGGGAAGAACTTTCGCCTCGAAGCTGTTGAAGTGGGCATCCATCACGTTGAGCGGCATTTGCACGGCGTCAAAGATGAATTGGTGAGTCGATGCGGTGTTTAACATCTTCAAGTGTATATCCGGGCTCTTGTGCCCGGTGAATCCGATGTAGCGAATCTTTCCATCCTTGCGCGCTTGCAGCACGGCTTCCAGCGCACCTCCAGGGGCGAATATACGGTCCGGGTCAGAGTCGCGAATGACTTCGTGGAACTGCAGAAGATCAATCCGGTCAGTTTGCAGCCGCTGCAATGACTGATTGATTTGCTTCGCCGCAGTGCTTTTGTCCCGGCCATCTATCTTTGTCATCAGAAATGCTTTTTGGCGATAGCCGTCCCGCAGGGCTTGTCCCATCCTGATTTCGCTTTCGCCTCCGTTGTAGTCCCAACAGTTATCGAGGAAGTTGATGCCTTCGTCGATGGCCTTGCGGACAATGCTAACGCTTTCGTCCGCGGTGACCCCAGGCAGGCCCAGGTGATAACCGCCAACGCCAACCATCGACACCTTTTCACCGGTGCGCCCCAAAGTCCGGTATGGAACGTCGTGTTTCGGCTCGGACGCCCATGCTTCCCGGCGGATCGTCGCCGCCGCAATGCCCGCAGCAGCTAACTCCAAGAACTGTCGTCTCGTCACGTCAGCACAAGAAATAGCGGGCACGCCAGGCAGGTGGTCTGTTTCTGCTGTGTGAAGCGGCTTATTCGTTGGTGCACGCATCAAATACTCCCGGTTCCAGGGGATCAGCTACTTTTTCCGAGATTCGTTTTTGTGAGCGGCAGCTCGCGAATCCGCTTTCCAGTTGCGGCGTAGATTGCATTGCACATCGCCGGAACGAAAGGCGGGACCCCCGGCTCGCCAACCCCAGCCGGTGGAGCGTCGCTGTCGACAAGATAGACATTGGTCTGATAGGGAGCCTCGTTGATCCTGGCGACCGGATAATCGAAGAAATTGGACTGCTCAATCGCGCCACCCTTGGCAGTGATCTCTCCGCTGCGGGCAACGCTCGTTCCGAAAACCGCAGCGCCTTCGAATTGCGCGCGGGCCGCTCCCGGATTGACCACCAGGCCCGCGTCAACGGCCATATCCACGCGGGGAATCGTGATCTTGCCATCATCGCTGACCTCGACTTCGACCACGACGGCGACATAGGTCAAGAAGCTGCGATGCGCAGCGATACCTATGCCCGAACCTTTGCCCAATTTTCTTTTGCCCCATCCGGACTTGTCTATCACCAGCTCCGTAACCCGGCGAAGACGTCCGGTTTCCCAGGGATAAGTGTCGAAGGAGGCTCCGTAATTTGGGTAGCCAGTCTTTGCCAAATCCAAAGTGCGCGGCGAACCGATCAGATCGAGCAGATACTCCGCGGGATCGCGGCCCGCACGTTGAGCCAACTCATCGGTAAACGTCTGCACGGCGAAAGCGTGATAGATATTTGCGACCGAGCGCAGCCAGCCGATGCGGACGTGCGCTTTCGCAGGCCCGTTTTCTATGCGAAGGTTGGGAATGTCATAGGGCATGTCGGTCCAGCCTTGTTGCAAATGGGCGGGATCTCCGTACACGGCATTCACGTCGAAGATGGATGGAATCGGCGGAAATACGGACCGCTGCAGCCACGCCGTGGGCTTGCCCTTTGCATCCAGCGTGGCCTTGAGGTACATGGCCGCTACTGCGTTGTAATAGTCAAACTTGATGTCATCTTCCCGAGTCCACACGACTTTTACCGGCCGGCCCACCTTTTTTGATAGCACTGCGGCTTCGGCGACATAGTCAGGCTTGGATTTTCTTCCGAAGCCGCCACCAAGCAGTGTTACGTGACATACTACGTTTTCCTTCGGTATTCCTAACTCCTGCGAGACTATGGCTTGCACCGCTTGAGGATTCTGGGTCGGAGCCCATGCGGTGACTCTGCCATCTTTGAACTCGGCCAAAGCAACCATGGGCTCCATCGAAGCGTGCGCCAGCAACGGGACGTAATACTCGCCTTCAAAAACATTGCCGCCCTTGGCAAACGCGGAATCTACGTCACCTTCGCTGCGGATGACCTTTCCAGGTTTGCGGGCTGTCTCCTGTAGCTCCTTCTGATATGTGTCGGAACTGTAGGATTCGTTTGACCCGTTATCCCAGACGATATTTAGTTTCTTGCGACCTTGAAATGCCGCCCAGGTATTGTCAGCGAGAACAGCGACGCCGCCCAGGGGCTGAAAGGCGCAAGGCGGCTTAAAGGGATCGATGGGAACGGTCTGATGAACCCCCGCCACCTGCAACGGGGCTTTCTCATCGTACGATTTAACCTTTCCTCCGAGGACCGGAGGATGTTCGATGGAGGCGTAAACCATGCCGTCCAATCGCGCGTCCATACCGTAGATGGCCTTGCCAGTGCACAGGTCGGTAAGGTCGACGCTGTCCATGCCCTTGCCGATGTAGCGCCATGCGCCCTTCTTCTTGAACTGCAACTCTTCTTTTTTCGGAACAGGCAACTTCGATGCTGCTTTGGCAAGTTTGCCGTAGCCGACACGGCGGCCAGACGCGGAATGAACGACGGCGTGGAGATCGGTTCGGCAGTCTGAGGACGGGACTCCCCATTTTTTCGCGGCTGCTTGGATCAGCATGAAACGAGCGGTAGCCCCGGCCTGCCGCATGGTGTCAAAGAAGCTGCGAATGGAATGAGAGCCGTCCGTATTCTGATCGCCATAGCGGGGATCGCCGATAGCTTGTTCGATTTTCACGCGTTTCCAGTCGGCGTCGAGTTCGTCGGCGACCACCATGGGCAGGGATGTGCGGATCACCGTGCCCATCTCGGAACGATGCGCCACAATGTGGACCGTTCCATCAATGTCGATTCCAACAAACACATTGGGATGAAGGGTGGCGAGATCCGCTTGCGTTATGCCTGGGGCAGATCCATCAGCCCAGAGCAGCGTGGGTACACAGTGCGCTCCCAGAATGAGCGCTCCCGATCCTACCATTCCCTTGAGGAATCCGCGGCGGCTGAGATTGACAATGGTGTTCATGCGTGCTCCCCTGCCGCGGTCTTAATCGCGGCCCGAATCCGCTGACAGGTGCCATAGCGGCAGATGTTTAACGCCATACCTTCGTCAATTTGTTCGATCACGAATCAGGCATTACTCCAATGACTCAGGCTATCGACTCGTTCCTCAGTGTTTGCCTTCCTGCTGCGCCACGTTTTGTACGAAAATCTTGACGCGCTACTCGGGGCAGGCTGCTCCATTATCGACCCATTCTTTTATATCTTTGACGAATTCTTCATGTGAGACGGGTACGGGGGTCCGGCCTTCCCCCGGGTCCCAGGCCCAAAGGACAACCGGAGCGGTTTCCACGTGCTCCAGCACCTCACCCGGACTCCTGTGTCCGTTTTGTGCCGGGTCTTTGAAGTGTTCACAAAGCTCATGGGGTGAGCTTCCTTCGAACACCATCGGCATGTCTTCAGGCGGAAGCGACCATCCGGGTGCGCCCGGCGGCATGTGCGCCCCGGGCAGATTCATTTCCTGGTGACAGGTGCTGCACCACAACCCGTTTTTTCCAAGACCTTCCGGTCCGCGCATCACATTCATGATATGAGGATGACTATCATTTCCCTGGAGTGGACGCTCCCCGCGGGGGTGGCAATTGACGCACCGGGGGGCCTTCAGCACCTCCGAAGCCTTGAGAAATGCCTCCGCAGAAAGAGCGGATTTGTCTTTTTCCTGACCGTAGAGGTTAACTGAAATGCAAAGCGACATACTCAAGATCATAACGGCAAGGACCGCTACTTTTTCGCTCATATGCCGATCTCCTCTAAAAGTCAGTCTCGGGCAAGGCCGTCCCTGCAAGGTGAGATCTTCTTATGGTTGTCCCAGGGGGACGTTAATCGCCCCGGAATCTTCCCGTCTATGAGGCCGTCCCAATGGGAAGCCGCCTGATCCTTTCACCGGCAGCCGAAAAGATAGCGTTGGCTACGGCGGGCGCAATCGGCGGCGCTGCGATCTCACCAATTCCGCCGGCTTTAAGAAAGTCCCGGCGGCTCAGATTCATTATCTCGCTCATTTTTTGCCTCCCTCCATCATTATGTCCGCCGCCCGGTGAATGGCCTTGCGGATGCGCTGGTAAGTGCCGCATCGGCAAATGTTGGCAGACATGGCCTGATCGATGTCCTCATCTGTAGGCGCAGGGTTGGCAGTAAGGAGAGCGGCTGCGGACATGATCTGTCCAGACTGACAGTAGCCGCACTGGGGTACGTCTTCGGCGATCCATGCCTTCAGTACAGGATGGCTGTTGCCTGGTGAAAGTCCCTCGATCGTTACGATTTCCTTGCCTGCCACGGAAGATATCGGGGCGACGCAAGACCTTACGGCATTGCCATTCACGTGTACCGTGCAGGTGCCGCACAGGGCCATACCGCAACCGTATTTGGTTCCAGTCAACTCAAGGTTTTCCCGGAGCACCCACAGAAGAGGCGTATCAACCGGCACATCCACCTCATAGTTTTTCCCATTCACTTTGAATGAAATCATGATCACCTCTGCAGAAAGGAAGCAATGGGCAAATATCGATATCGTACAAATCACGAAGAGGGCGCAACTGTCTTGTTGCGCCTTTAAAGCGCGAGATGGATCAGTTGTGTAGACTTTAATGCTTTTTCCAGGGAGCGCAATAAGAGCACGCGGAGAAATAGAAAACTCCATCTTCCGCTGTACGTAGCAAACCTTTTAAAATAGCCTCCAGCTCAGGCTCACTGATAGTCAACCCTGCTTGCCAACATGTGATTTCACTGAATGTTAATGTATGGAACGGAAATAGCGACTTTTTTAATACGACACGACAAGGGATCTTTAAAATTGAATCTGTGAAGCTTTTGAGCTGATGGCAGAAAGATTCAGGCTTCTGCTCAGTATCGCTTCAGCCGCTCTGTTGCGCCGGATTACTTTCCAGACTGGTAGGGGTCCCAATCACATCCCCAGATTTCACTGTTGAAAGGCAGCTTATAAGATCTTCTCTCATCATAATGGGGATACCTTCTACTACAGCCTTCCACGCAATCCATTGATACGGGGAATTTAGGCGCAAGCATCCCGTGTTTTCCGGCTTCTCTCTCCAACCATTCCCGGTCGTCGGGATGAGCGATGGAGATCAGGGCGCTCGCCCTCTCGTAGCCGGTCATGCCTCTCAAGTTTACAATGCCGTACTCGGTGCATACGTAGTGTGAAAGTTGAGCGGGCACATCCACGCTGGCGCCCTCCGGGAGGAAAGGGACTATCCTCGAAGTTCCATGTTTGCTTCTGGAAGTCATCGAGGCCACCCCTCTGCCTCCCCTGGACATCGCGCAGAAGCTGATAAACTGGAAATACCCGCCGGTACTGGAGATGGGCCTCTTTTCGTAAAACCCTGCGCACTGCTGGCCCAGAAGGTCCACAGCTATGCAATTGTCAATTGCAATCATATTATCTATTCTGGTCAGAACCTGGAGGTTGTTCGTATACCCGATGTCATAAGCCGCCAAATTCTGGTTGTGGTTGATAGTATCGTAGTACCACTCCACGTCAACCGGAAAGGCAAAGGTCCACACGCTTTTGCCCGTGTCGACGGACTTGAATGCGTTAGTGACCTGGCCGGATTCGATCAATCTGATCAGACCGTAATTGAGCATTTCGGTATGGATTCCAAGATCTTTGAAGCCCGCATCCTTCATTGCCGCGGCGCAGGCGGACGGAAGTGAACCGATGCCTAGCTGGATTATGTCTCGGTCCCGCATTATGGTCATTATGTGTCTTGCTATAGCCTCTTCTTCCGGCCTCGGCTTGATAGCGCGCTCATCGATTTGGGGCCATCTGTATTTTTCGCAGTCAACTTCGACCCAGTAATCTATGTCGTCTATATGAATTGTGTTGAAGCGCCCACCCTCTGCCCAGGGGTAATCGCTACGAACCTCAAAGACGATTTTCTTGGCAGTTTGTTTAAAAATGCTGCAGTTGTTGGTCCCGTAGGACGTGTTGAAAAACCCGTGACCGTCCGGCGCCGCTACAGCGTTGAACCACCAGTCGATACCGCGCTTCTCCCGCTCCGCATGGACGAACCTGTAGTGGTGGGCCCACATGCCGTAGGCCCACCCCCACTGCGCCCAGTCCGTCACATTATTGGAATCTCGAGCCTTCCGATTCCATGGGAAGAAGAAATATTCGTGAACACAGTGATATTGTTCCAGGGGATCGATTTCCTGCAGTTCGTAGTGAGGGTAGAACTGGGCATACATCCAGAATTCGATGTCCCTCAGATCTGAGGGACCTGGCCCCAGTCTCCTGGCCACTGCGTCGGTACAAGCGGTCGAATCTCCCCCGGCGCTTCCGTTGTTTATCCAGTCTCCACATTTCACCATGTCAGCAATCTGCTGCGGACTTCTCTTCTTGTCGCGAATCTTTTGCTGAACCGGCGTTGTCACGGAAACCTCCTCCAAATAGTGGTCGCCTTTGTATTCACCGACCGAAGAAGCCTTTTTTTGAAGTTCACTTGAACCTCAGAAATCACGCACGCGAAGTCTGGCTTGACTCCTGAAGATCGCGCGCGATTTTTTCATAAATATCCAGCGATTCCGGATTAGTAAGGGCATCTCTGTTAGTCACGGGCCTTCCGTTCAAAATGTTGGCCACCGAACTCTCCACCTTCTTCATGTTGAAAGTGTAAGGGATGTCGGCGACCTCGATAATCAAGCTGGGAACATGACGTGGGGAGGCCTGCTTACGCAAAGCTGTCTTGATACGGGTCTTGAGTTCCTCGGTTAATTCATGTCCTGCGGCAAGCCTGACAAAGAGGATAATCCTTTGATCGCCTTCCCAATTTTGGCCAACCGCCATACTGTCCGCTATGCCTTCAATATTGTCGACGACATTGTAGATTTCAGCCGGCCCTATGCGTACTCCCGAAGGTTTCAAAGTAAAATCGGAGCGCCCGAGGTAGGTAATTCCACCCGTGTCCCCATGAAAGACAATTAGGTCGCCATGCCGCCAGGCTTTGGGGTAGACATCGAAATATGCTCCCTTATACCGGGCGGATTCGGGGTCGTTCCAGAAGTACAGAGGCATCGAAGGGGCGGGCGCTTCACAGACCAGTTCCCCTTCCCTGTCCACAACATGTCTGCCCGATTCGTCATAGGATTTGACCTTCATGCCAAGACCGGGACTTTGTAATTCGCCGGCGTATACCGGTTGGATCGGGCTTCCGATCGCAAAGCATCCGTTGATGTCGGTTCCCCCGGCAATGGAATTGTAGTGCATGTCTTCCTTGATTTCCCTGTAAACATATTCGAACCCGTCGGCAGAAAGCGCCGACCCGGTCTGAGACATCGCCCTGAGCGACGACAGGTCGTAAGTCTTGCCGGGACTGACCCCCGCGCCCTTCAGAAAATTAAGATAGCTCGCGCTGCAGCCGAATATTGAGATCTTCTCGTCCTGGGCAAGTTGCCACATCGCGCCCCAGTCAGGGTGATTGGGGTTGCCGTCATAAAGAACGATAGTCGCACCGGCGGCCAGCGACCCTACCAGCCAATTCCACATCATCCAGCTTGGCGAAGTAATATAGAAAATTCTGTCTTCCCGCTTGACGTCCGTCTGGATTATGAGCTCCTTGGCCAAATTCACCAGAACGCCGGGCCCCTGGACCATGCACTTGGGTTTTCCGGTAGTCCCGGAAGAAAACATGATGAAAACGGGATGATCGAATGGAAGCTGCTCGAACTGGATTTCCGGCGCATCTTTCGACAAAAAGTCCGGAAAGAGAACTGCATTTTTCAGGTTGCTTACATCAGGGCGCTGCTCCACATAGGGCGTAACGACAATTTTTTCAAGAGTGGGAATTTCTTTGACGATCTTCTCGACATTGGCGAGGACGTTTACAGCTTTGCCCTTGTAGAGCTGCGCGTCAACCGTGAACAGCACCTTCGGTCCGATTTGCCCCAAACGGTCTGCTACCGCCCCTGCGCCAAGTTCCGTGCCGCACGATGACCAAACCGCCCCAATGCTGGTGACCGCGAGCATCGCGATCGACGTTTCTATCAGGTTGGGCATGTAAGCCCCAACCCTGTCCCCCGGTGCAATTCCCATATCGCGAAGCGATTTCGCCAGGCGGGCAACCATGGTGTAGAGTTCGGCATAGGTCATCGAGGCAGATCTTTTGTCCTCGCCACGAAATACGAATGCCGGCTGGTCGTCCCGAAATCTCAGGAGGTTTTCGGCGAAATTGAGCCTTGCGCCGGGAAACCACTTCGCACCAGGAAATTTGGAAAGATCATCGACAACTTTATCGTATCTGCGGGAGGCCTTTATTTCGACAAAGTCCCAAACCGCAGCCCAAAATTCCGGTATCTTGTCCACAGACCAACTATAAAGTTCGGCATAGGAGCTGAAATTCTGACCGTAGGTCTTGTTTACGAAATCCATGAAACGGGTCATGTTGGCTTTGGCTTTCCATTCTGCGGAAGGGACCCAGAGCGGCTTTCTAACTCCAGTTTTGTGTGGACTTTCTTTCTCGCTAATCATGCTTCTCTCCTTGTATGTTGACGCCATCCTCAAAATCCTTAACCCTTACGTACTTGAAGCCGCCATGCGCGCATCCCATGCATCAGGTCCCTTTCTCTCCAGGCAGACCTGCCGCCGCCGGTCATTCATCAGGGTCATGACCCCCTCATTGTAATAGATCCCCTCCCTTTCACAACGATTTTCGGAGGCCTAACACCTTCAATGGATGTTGAAAAACGGAGGTTCTCGCCCTCCACCCTTCACCCTTCACTGATCTTCAGACCTTCAGATCGCCCCAGTCGGTCTTTTCAATCGGTACGCGGTAGCAAAGCTCCAAGGCCCTGGCCAGCTTTTCACGTGTCTCGCCGAATGTTATGATTCCGTCATGGAACAGGAGAGAACCGGTAACAAAAGGATGTCCCTCCGCATCGTAGCGCTCTATCATCATCTTTCGGAATTCGGACATTTGTTCCTCATCTACCGTTTCGCCCCTGCCGGCAATATTTTTTCTGCGAATGGTTTCCATGACGAATCCCGCCGTCTTGCCGGACATAACCGTGGTGCGGCCTCGCATATTAGTAAAGCAGAATATCGGTTTGAAAGCCCTTCCACACATGCCGTAGTTTGCCGCGCCGTGGTCGGGTCCGATGACGAACTGTATCTTTGGAACGTTCAGCACACTGCATGTACGGACCATGTCGGCCCCGTACTTTCCTATGCCGCCCCATTCTTCCTGTTTGCCCACCATATAGCCCGGGGATCCCTGCAGGAACATCACCGGCAGTCTGGAGTTGCCGCAGCGAATCATCCATTCCGTCGCCTTCCTGGCCGCCTCGATGTAGATTATTCCGCTGGAGTTGGATGCAATGATTCCCACGGGCATACCCTTTATCCACGTCTTGCCGGCAACGACAGTCTCACCGCGCTGGAGCCCATATGTGGGTTTGTACTCATGGAGATAACTGTCGTCGGCGATGCACTTGATGGTATCCCTGATGTTGATAGCGCTGTAAGTGTTTACCGGAGACGAACGCATCATTTCCCTGTAATCAAATTTGGGCTCCGCCGGCTTCCTGCGCTCGCAATTAATGCCCTGTGAGGGTTCGAAGTCGACGATCTCACGAAGCTTCATGATGCCTTCTTCCTGAGACTTCACGCAGTGGTCGCAGCCCCCTGAATGCTGCGTATGAACATAGGCCCCCCCGAGGTCTTCCATGGACACCGTCTCGCCAATAGCCGACTTCACCATTGGGGGACCGGCCAGGAAGGCAAAAGCAAGCTTCTCTATCATGATGGATTCGGAAGCGAGATAGACAATATAGGCGCCTCCTGCGGTATTTCCACCTGTGGAGAGAGTGTATTGTCTTATGCCCTTTGCGGACATGCGGCACATATTATAGAACATGCTGCCAAAATGACCGTCGTCCGCAAAGCAGCCTAACTGCAGTGGGAGGTTGATTCCGCCTGAATCGGCGATGTATATGCAGGGCAGTCGAAGGCGTTCGGCAATTGCTTGGGCCCGTATGTGTTTTTTTAGCGTGATAGGGAAATAAGTCCCGGCCGCAAAGCGGTTTTCATTGGCGAAGACCATGCAGTCTTTGCCTTGAACCGTCCCTATACCGGTTATTATGCCGCCGCCCGGGATATGTCCTCTGTTCTCCGCGAGGTATACATCTCCTCCGTATAGCTTTATCTGTCCAATGTCGTAGCCGGCATCCAGTCCAAGCTCGAAAAACTCCGTGTCAGGGTCGATCAACATCCCGATAAGAGCTCGCATCGGCTTTTTGCCCTGCCCGGCAAGACGCTTGATCTGCTCTTCGCCGCCTATATCGTATGCCTCTTTGCGGTGTTCCACTAAAAGGGCATCCTGTTCTTCCCAATGCTCAAGACGCCGTGTCCTGACGTCATCCTCCATTAAAACCCTCCTCAGGCGAAGTGCTTCTGTGATAATCGTATTGGGCCAGGTTAATTCTAGCCTCATTCAGAGTCTCGCCTGAAAGGCCGCTTGATCGGATTCGGCTGTGCAGTCTCATCCCCAAAAGTCCTTCGAGGAAACTGCCGCACTGAATCAACCGGTCTATGTCTATTCCCGTCGCGATACCCATTTCTTCTAAGGCATAAACAAGGTCCTCGGTGGCCAACCCGTGTGGTTCGCTCTTTGCCGGCGATTTTCCCGAGACGGCCGTTTTGAAATAGCCGTGGACACCCGCCCCGCCGAGGCTCGTATTGAATACGCGTATGCCTGCTTCGTAAGCGGCCACCATGTTTGCCAATCCAATCCCACGGTTATCATAGAGGTGAACCGCGAGCTTCGATGCGTCCACTTCGGCCATACACATCCGCAGATGTTGCCGCATGGAAACCGGGTTCGCCATTGCAAGCTCGTCGTTAAGACATACGAGGTAACAGCCCAGTTGCACGAGCTTGGCCACCATCGCGCACAAATTCCTGTAATGGCCGTCGTCTTCCCCGGGATAGCCGAAAGCCGCGCCAATGTATGCACTGACTTTGACCGCATTTGCCCTGGCAATTTCGCAAATTGTGCTGATTCCTTTGAGCGATTCGCCGATGCCCCGGTTGAGACTGGAATAGCTCAAGCGGTCGGTCAAAAAGATCCACACTGCGATTTCATCGGTCTTGCAGGCTATCGCGTTGCGGCACCCGGTTTCATTGGGAACCAGAGCACGGCAGATTCTCTCCTGTATCTCACGGCCCACGCCGCGCCGGGTCCCGGAAAGAACGTCGACCGCGTCCTTCATCTGAGGCGCAGCTTTGGGATGAACGAAGGAAGTAACCTCAACCTTCCGAAAGCCGCAGTCAAACAACATGTTCACCAAAGCAATCTTTTTCCCGGCCGGGATATATTTCTCGTGGTATTGAAGACCTTCTCTGGGACCAATCTCTATCAGTTCAATGTCAGGTCGCATTTTAGGTCGCCGGTTTTGAGTTTATGGTGTTTGACGTTGACTTTTGTTGGCAAGAACCGTTCCAACGGCAATATAAGGCTGATACGCGACATCCAACTGCAAGAAAAGTGAAGATATTCACGGTTTAAACGGTCCGTTTCCGTGTACAAATTAGCGGGAGATCTCAAGACTTTGTATACTTAGTGGAACATCTGTCCCTTTTGTTTCATTTTTTATACAAAATTCCCTCCTTTCGGTTAAGACCGTTAAGTGGAATGAACAGATCATCCCGGCCCTGTCCCCCTGGCAGAGAAGAAAGAGAGTGTACTACAAAATGCCGTGTTTTTTGAGCTTGAGGTAAAAAGATCTGCGGCTGAGACCCAGGACCTGGATGGCCTTAGTTCGGTTCGGGTATCTCTGCAGGACCGCCTCCATCAGGTCTTTTTCGAAAGCGTCCATGACATCCCTGTAGACGAAGCCGCGCCCGAAGACTTCCGACTCATGGCCCGTCGGGGAAATTCTCTTGTTGAGGGCCGCTCTGCCTACTGAGAGCAGCAAATAATGAGGCAGGTCGCTGGGATCGATCGTATCGGAATCCGTCATGTTAAGGGCGTAGTGCACAACGCTTTTGAGTTCTCTCGCGTTGCCCGGCCAGGCATGAGCATAAAATACATCCAGCGTGGCAGGACTGAATCGGGCATTCTTTTTATAATGCTCGCAGAATCCCGAGAGGAAGTGGTCCGCCAGCAGTTCCACATCACGGCCTCGTTCTCGAACAGGGGGCACATGTACAGTCATCGTGTTGAGCCGATAGTAAAGGTCCTCTCTAAACTTGCCGTCGAGCATCATTGCTTCCAGGTCCCTGTTACTAGCGCTCAGAACCCGTGTATCAACAGGTATACACTCTTGATCGCCAACCCTTCGGAACTCCCCCTCCTCCAGTACCCTTAAAATTTTCGCCTGGGTATTCAGCTCGAAATCGCCAACTTCATCGAAAAAAATTGTCCCCTTGTCGGCGAGATCGAACAGGCCCTTTTTGCCCTCCCTTCTGCCGCCGGTAAAACTACCCGAGGCGTAGCCGAAGAGTTCAGATTCAATCAAAGTGCTCGGAATAGCCGCGCAGTTGATGCTCACAAATTTATTGCCGGACCTCCGACTGGACTCGTGAATAGCCCGTACCAACAGTTCCTTTCCAACCCCGCTCTCACCCGTAATGAGGACGGAGAAGTCCGCCTTTGCCGCCTTGTATGCCATATAAAGAGCGGTTTTGAAGCAGTTGCTCGTCCCGACAAGCTTGCGGAAAGGAGCGGGCAGGTCGGCTCCCCTTGCTATGCCGGCATCCAGATACGATTCAACGTGTCTCTTCAAATCACTTTCCCTTGTATTCCGGCTTTCTCTTTTCTCTAAAAGCGGTTAGCCCCTCCAAACGATCTTCGGTGGGAATAGTTACCCAATAGGCATTCGATTCAATGGCCAAACCCGAATGCAGGTCCACCTCGCAACCGTGGTTGATAGCATATTTTGCCTGACTGATGGCGATCGGACCGCCTTCACATATCATCGCAGCCATTGCCAGGCAATCGTCCATCAACTTTTGAGCGGGCGCCACCTTATTGACCAAACCGATCTCAATGGCTTCCTTTGAGTCCACCCGCCTTCCGGTGAAGATGAGTTCCTTGGCTTTACCGCGCCCGACGATTCGCGGCAGGCGCTGCGTGCCGCCGCCCCCTGGTATTATTGCGAGCCTTGTCTCGTTGAGTCCCATGGACGCATTTTCTGAAGCAATACGTATGTCGCAGGCAAGGGCCAGCTCAGTGCCTCCCCCCAGGGCAATCCCGTTTACCGCCACGATGACCGGCTTGTTCATATATTCGATAAAGGTGAATAAGTTACGCAGAGTAAAAATGAACTGCCTTACCCGTTCTTCAGGCATAGAAGCTCTCTCTTTGAGGTCGGCCCCCGCAGAGAAGGCTTTTTCGCCGGCGCCTGTGATGATTATTACACGAACCTGCTGGTCCCACTGAAGACCCTCGACTTTTTCTTTTAGAGCCAGTAACAGTGGAAAATTGAAAGAATTCATTGAATCAGGCCGATTGAGCGTCACGATGGTGGTCTGTCCGGATCGATCTTCCAATACCAGCGGCTGTTCCATTTCTTTTCCTTCAATATCGAATAGGATGAAGCGTTCAAACACTCCGGCATGAAATTATGCTTCCGGCCCATTACAGGTGTCAATTAAAATAGCTTGTTTGTAATGCGGCCGGGAACTTTCTTAAGAATTGTATACTGATTTGCTATGGTTTGGGGTGTACCTCAGGGACTGAAATGCTGTGGTGAGAAGTGATCGGTGAAGAGTCATTTTGGACAGTTGTTCGTGTCCTTTTGGGACACCCTGAAACCATGGAAAGTTTCTAGTGTGGGCTTGGCAACCCCGGCAGGCGGTCCCACCGCCAACTTTTCGAGACAGTAAATAACCTCAGCTCGATTCACTGACTTTCTCATGAAGTTTTCTCAAAAGAGAATCGAATGATTGATTAGTGAGTATCGAACTGAACTGCCCCCGGTAGTTATCAACAAAGCTGATTCCCTCTACTACCACGTCATAGACTTTCCACTGCCCCTCACCGCGGCTGAGCCTGTATTCGATCGATATGTTATTGCCGCCCTGATAAACAAAGTGCGTTTTGACGAGGGCGTAGTCACCGTCCAGCTTTTCAGAATCATAAAAGACCTGTACGTTCGAACATGCATAATTCTCGAGTCGGTTTATATAGGTATTGAACAGGAGTTGTTTGAAAAGCCGCGCAAATTCCAGACGCTTTTCGTCGGTTTGCTCTTTCCATTGACGGCCCAGCGCTTTTTTGGCCATTTCTTCGAAGCCGAAATATTCACTCACTATAGCCAGGATTTCATCTTTCCTCTGGCGCAAAGAGGGCGCCTGCCCCCCTTGGCACTCGTGCAAAACCTGCATGGCCCTTTCTGTCCCGCTTTGTATGAGGGCCATAGGGTTTTGCTGCCCGGAGACTGCGGCGTGAAGAAAGCGTGGAGAGACAAGCAGCAAAGACAAGAACCCCAACATGAATAAAACCTTGCCTTCTTTTAATCTTCGAGACACCCTTTTCTCCTTCCTCAGAATTTCAGTTGTAAGCTTTTGTTGCCGGCCCATAACGCGTGGCTTATCAGTCCGAAGTCCAACGAACTAAACTCGTTCGCCCAAAATGCTTCCGGACCCCGGATGAGACTCCCCCTGTGGATGCATGCCGATATCGGTCACGGTCATGCATCGCACGTTGCAGTATACGGTCAGTTTCAGAAATTTCTTGAAGGAAAATAGTTTGGAGACTTCATGATTCGAAATTCCTTGCTCGATTTCATTCTCACCTCTACTGAGTGTTCCTGATGGTCGTCAACGAGGGGAACAGCCTTGTCGTGTTGTTCGACGCCATCAACTGCGACACTCATTTCATCATTACCTGTGCGTGCTCGCAGAACGGCAATATGGTAGACAGTCTCCCGATACCGGTAGTGCATCTTGAATCCATCCCAATCCGCAGGGAGGCAGGGTGTAAAGAATAGTTTATCGACTTCAAGTCTGAGCCCCAGAAGTGATTCAACGATCAGCCGGTACATCCAGGCAGCCGAACCCGTGTACCATGTCCAACCGCCTCGGCCGGTATGCGGTGGTACAGCATACACGTCGGCTGCAACGACATAGGGTTCCACTTTGTAGGTGGCCGTCGCCTCGGTCGATTTTGCATGGTTCACCGGGTTGATCATGGTAAAGAGCTCCCACGCGCGCTGATTGTCCCCCAGGCGAGCGAAGGCCATTGCCGCCCAGATGGCCGCATGCGTGTACTGCCCGCCGTTTTCTCTCACGCCGGGGACGTACCCTTTGATGTAGCCGGGATTTAATTCCGACTTGTCGAAGGGCGGGGCCAGGAGTTGGATCAGTCCATGCTCGCGGCGGACGAGTTGCTCGTCCAACGCGTCCATGACCATGCGCGAACGTTCAGGATCTCCCGCACCCGAAAGAACAGACCAGCTCTGCGCAATCGAATCGATCCGGCATTCCGGGTTGACTGACGATCCAAGCGGTGATCCGTCGTCGAAATAAGCTCGGCGATACCACTCGCCGTCCCATCCATGCTCTTCGATTTTGCGGCGCAGTTCCGTCGCCTCCTTTACGCAACGCTCGGCGAAAGGCGCGTCGTCATACCTGCGGGCAACCTCAGTGAATTGCATGAGCACTTCATATAGAAAGAATCCCAGCCAGACGCTTTCGCCCTTGCCGTGTTCCCCCACCAGGTTCATGCCGTCGTTCCAGTCACCGGACCCGATGAGAGGCAATCCGTGCTCACCGAACTTAAGGCTGTTCAGGATGGCTCGGACACAGTGTTTGTAAAGACTCGCCGCATCTTCAGAGAGTCCGGGCAGATCGTAATAAGAGTCTTCATCCTCGTTTACCTGGCGCCCCAGGACGAAGTGGACGGGTTCATCCAATACACCGGTGTCCCCGGTGGTGAGGACATAGTGGCTCGTTGTCAGCGGCAGCCAGAGGTAATCGTCCGAACAATGAGTACGCACACCCCGGCCAGTCGGAGGATGCCACCAGTGCTGAACATCTCCTTCGAGGAATTGACGAGACGCGCACAGAAGCAAGTGCTCGCGCACGAGGTGGGGCCTGGCGTAGATGAGTGCCATCACGTCCTGCAACTGATCGCGGAAACCGAAGGCGCCTCCCGACTGGTAGTATCCGCTTCGCGCCCAGAGGCGGCACGCCAGGGTCTGGTACAGCAGCCATCCGTTAGCCAGCACGTTTAAGGACTGGTCGGGTGTTTCCACATTTACCGCGCCGAGGCTATGAGTCCAGTGCTGCCACACCACATCGAGGGCGTTGCGCGCAGCGGTTGACCCTCGAAAGCGGTTAACAAGGTTTTGGGCATCATCGGCGTTTCGCCCAACGCCGAGCCTGAAGACGATCTCACGCTCTTGCCCGGCAGCCAGATCGAAGCTCACCTGGATCGCGGCGCAGGGCTCAAGGGCAGCTCCCACCTTGCCGGAAAGACGCTTGCGCGTCATGGCGGCAGGGGAGCGAAGAGTGCCGTTGCGACCCAGAAACTCCGTCCGATCTCCGCTTACGGTGCGGACCGTATCGTCAACGTCGAAGAAGGCAGTCCGGTCGCGAAACTCCGTGTTATAGGGGTTGCGTGCGAAGAGTGCACCGGTCATTGGGTCAATTTCGGTGATCACGTGCATGCTCGTTTTCGACCGCAGGTCGCCAAGGACCCATTCCATATATCCGGTGGCGGAGAATCGGCGGGACCGTTCCAACTCGTTGCGTACTTTTAGCACCGCGAACTTTACAGGTGCGTCCAGGGCCACGTAAATCCACAGTTCGGAGCGGATGCCGCGCTCCGTGTGCTCGAAAACACTGTACCCGAAGCCGTGCCGGGTGACATAAGGCGTCCTTCCACGGCAGGGCAGCGGAGTTGGTGACCAGAAGTGGCCACGCTCCTCATCACGGAGGTAAAACGCCTCTCCGCTCGAGTCGCTCACCGGATCGTTTCCCCAGGGAGTGAGGCGGAACGCATGGGCATTCTCGCTCCAAGTGTAGGTAGGACCGCTATCCGAGATGACGGTCCCGAAGTTCGGGTTGGCCAGCACATTCACCCACGGCGCCGGCGTAACCTGCCCTTGCGCAGTGGTAATAACGTACTCGCGCCCATCCGGGGTAAATCCGCCCAGCCCATTGTAAAACGTCAGATCGTGGCGAGGCAGCGGCGCGACCGCCAATGGTTCCGGGCGGTGGGTCCGGGTCGGCGTAAAGAGGGGCACGGTTACTTCCACCTGAGTACGACCGTTGATCTGGTCTGCCAGCGACCCGCGGCTGTCGGTGATGATGGCGCGCGCGACCGTTTGGATAAGGACACGGTCCTCCTCTGCTATCTGGTCGGCTGGTCTTACGAAAATCCCGCCTGGTCGATCAGTCACGTTGGCTTCCGTGCCCGCGGCTATAAGTCCCATGATCTGGTCATGGAGAAGTTGCCGGTAACCGGCGTGATCTTCGTTCCAGATCACCAGGTCCACCGCCAGTCCGTTTAGACGCCAGTATGCGTGGGCCTGCACGAGTTGGCGCACGAGGTCGATATTTGCCGGATCTTCAATCCGCAGCAGCACAATAGGCAAATCGCCGGAGATCGCGTAGCCCCAGAGACCGGATTGCCCCCGGCGGTTCTTTATGAGAACGCTCGGGTCGGCTCGCAATGAATCATTAGCATAGATGATTGAGCCGGCAAGGCGACAGTAGAGCTGCGCGTCGGCCTGCGTGGCGTTGATCTGCCGCAGGAGCACCTGACTATGTGTCCATGCTAGATCGAAGACGCGATCAGCGAGGCGCTTGTCTTGATATTTTTCGACAAGGCTGATGCATGCATCGCGGGTCTCGCCGATGCCTGATACAATGTTTATTGTTGCCGATTTTTCCGGATCGAGTGTTATCCGATGGCGGATGGCGACAATGGGGTCCAGAACCGAACCCTGGCTGTCCGAAAGCGCCCCTGAGGAACCTATTGACCCGTCCAGGACCTGCGGATTGGCGATGGTGTTTTCGCGGCCGATAAACCGCATTCGATCGGTCTCGTAGGAAATCTCCCCGACATCCGCCCCATGCACGGCCATCAGGTGAAACATCCATGGAGCCTGCTCGTCTATAGACCGGGGCCGGCGAGTGCAAAGAATCGCCCGTTGCGGCCGGAGGATTTCGGTCTGAACAAAGAGATTGCTGAATGCCGGATGCAGTGCGTCCGCAGCGGACGGAGCCAGGACCACTTCCGCATAGCTCGTCACATCGATCTCTCTGCGCTTGCGAGTGCGGTTGGTGATAGTGATTCGGCGCAGCTCTATGTCATCCTCGGACGAAACAACAACCTCGGTGTAAGCGTCAAACTCGTCGTGCCGGCAGCGAAACTCGGCTCGTCCTTCTGAAAAAACCGCCTCAAAGTTTTTCGATTGCTTAAGCGCCGGTTGATATGTTGTTGACCAGAAACTGCCGCTGGTCACATCCCGAATGTAGCAGAACGCGCCCCAATTATCGCGGGTGCTGTCTTCGCGCCAACGCGTGACAGCAATGTCTTTCCATCGGCTGTAACCGCCTCCGGCGTTCGTGACCATCACATGGTATCTGCCGTTTGACAACAACTGTACTTCGGGGACCGGCGTGTCCGGCCGGCTCAAAACACGCACCGGCGTCTCCGCGCCACTGGAAGTCGCCTGTAGTTCGGCAAGTTCGGTGGTGTGTGCATAGAACGCAGTGGCCTTGGGAACCCGCTCCTGAAGCAACAGCATTGTTGCCTGGAACAGGGGTTCCGACTCGAATCGTTTCTGCATTGGACGGCCCAGGAGCAGATAGGCCAAAGATAGAAAGCTCATACCCTGGTGATGTGCCATGAAGGAGCGAACCACGGCGCTCGACTGTCCACGCGGCAGGCGCGAAGGAGTGTAGTCGATTGCTTCATAGAAGCCGAATTTTCCTTCAAACCCTTCAGCGGCCAACCGCTCGAGATTAAGACACGCCTTGTCGGGCGCCACCATCAGCGCGAGCATCGAAGCATAGGGCGCGATTACCAGGTCCTCGGAGAGTCCGCGTTTGAGCCCCAGGCCAGGCACGCCGAATGCCCGGTATTGGTAGTTGAGATGAACATCGATTGCATTGTAGCCGCATTCTGAAATGCCCCAGGGCACCCCGCATTTTCTCCCATACTCGATCTGGCCGGCGACCGCCGCCTTGCAGGTCTGGTCGAGCAGGGTGTTTTCGTACGTTGGCATCACCAGGAGCGGCATGAGGTATTCGAACATTGACCCGCTCCATGAAAGAAGAATAGGTTTTCCAGCGGCGGTAGTCAGCAGACGTCCCAGGGCGAACCAGCTATCCTGGGGCAACTCTCCTTGAGCAATCGCCACGAAACTGGAAAATCTCGCTTCCGAAGCCAGCAGATCGTAGTAGCTGGCGTCCCGTCTATGTTCGCTCACGTTGTAACCAATAGCCAGAAGATGACGCGTTTCATCAAACAAGAAGTCATATTCCATACGGGCAAGCTCGTTTGATTGCAGTGCAAGGCGTTCAATAGCCGCAATCCTCGCTCCGGCACGGTGGTTTGCCTCGATCACGAGAGGCCGAAGCTCATCAAGCCACGCCTTTTCCGCGGGTGTCACCTTCAGGGTAAACCGGCGCTCGATTTCGGGCAGAAGCTTCACCTCAATGCAGGACAACTGGCGAAGCGTTGGGATCTCGTCAATACCGTGAAAATCCAGGGGTCTACCCGGTGAAGACAAGAGCCGTGTCCACGGCGCGAGAAACACCAGCTCATCGAGGGCATTCCTGCACTGCCGAGCGAATGAATGCGCCCACCACCCGGCGTCTCCATGCTCTGCGGGGCGGTTAAGAACATTGATGCCGACGGCCGCTTCCTCGGCGGAGGTTGTCAGCCGGTCCAGGCGCTGCCATGTCGCCGCGAGGGTAGTCGGTTTGGAGTTGGCTGCGAGGTCCAGGTCTTCTTGAAGTTGAGCCAGCTGGGCCGGGGCAGAGCCTTTCGCGACGTCTTCGAGGACCTTAAATGTGTCACTGAGCCCCTCGAACAAGCGTGCTCCAAGGATATTGTCCTCGGGAAGAGCAAACAGGCCCTGCCGCAATGCCAGCAGATGGCCCGCGAGATTCCCGCTGTCAACCGAAGAAATGTAGAGTGGCAGAAGTGGCTTCAGGGATTGCGTTTCGTACCAGTTATAGAAGTGACCCCGGTGTCGCTCCAAGGCTTCCATCGTGCAAAGGGCGTTCGCTGTGCGCTCGATAAATTGTCCGGCTGAAATGTAGCCGAAATCGTATGCGGATAAATTCGCAAGCAGCGACAATCCCATGTTAGTGGGTGAAGTGCGATGCGCGACCACGGTGGTAGGGTGCTCCTGAAAATTATCGGGCGGCAGCCAATTATCCTCCGGGCCAACGAAAGTCTCGAAGAACGCCCAGGTTTTTCGAGAGAGTCTCCTGAGAAAGTTGGTCTGCTCGGTCGTGATCCTTGCTTCCCGGGGGTCGAGCGGCCGGCTGATCCACCAGACGATAGCGGGGGAGGCAAACCAGAGGCCCAGGACTGGCGCAGCTACAAGCAGCGCGGTCGGTCTCAATAGCGCGAAAGTAACAGCCGTGGCAGTTGCAATGACTGGGGCGATCCACATAGTGCGGCATGAGCCGGAAAAGTCAGTGCTGCCACTACGGTCAGGATTGTTCGATGGGTTCCATTCGAGAAGCCGTCTGTGCGTGATCAACAGGCGCCAGAGCGTACGCAAAATTGCGTCCAGACTGAAAAACGCCTCGTAGGGGAGACACGCGAGCGTAAATATAGCCTGAGCAAGGCCTCTGCCGGCCGAGCGCACTGCGGCGGCGAGGTGCTGCCCCAGGGTCACTTCGCCAGACTTTTGAAGCACATCCAGGATGACGCTGATTAAAGAAGGAATCAGGATGATTCCCAGTATGGATAAGGTCCAGAAACAGGCGGCCGGCAGCACTGTCCAGCCCAGCAGCAACAGGAGTGTCAAAGCCGCGGGTGTGACACTGCGCCTCAGGTTGTCGAAGATCTTGAATCGAGACAGCATCGTGAGCGGGTTTTTTTCAAGGCGCGTATCGGGACCGGGAACGCCTGGCGTCACCCACTGTGCAATCTGCCAATCCCCACGTATCCAGCGGTGTCGACGACTCACGTCCGCGCTGTAACGAGACGGGTATTCCTCGTATAATTGCACATCGCTTAACAGCCCTGCCCGCGCGTAACACCCTTCCAAAAGATCGTGGCTCAGGATTCGGTTTGCAGGGAATCGTCCGTCCATCGCCCGCTCAAACGCACCGACGTCATAGATCCCCTTCCCGATGAACGAGCCTTCACCGAACAGGTCCTGGTAAACATCGGAAACGGCGCGAGTGTAAGGATCGATACCGGAGTCACTTCCGAACATGCGCGCATACCGCGACCGGTTAGCGCCGGGCAGGCTCACTGCCACCCGTGGCTGAAGGATACCGTAGCCCTCACAGACACGCTGTTTGTCTTCGTCAAAGCGCGCACGATTCAGAGGGTGCGCCATGGCTCCCACAAACTTCCATGCCGAATCACGAGCCAGTTGAGTATCCGTGTCGAGGGTGATCACGTACTTCACGTTTGCCAAAATTGCAGTTTCACCTACGATGAGCGAAAAACGATTCTCAACTTTGGCGCTCGGCCCGGCGCGCAGCAGCCAATTCAAGTCCGCAATCTTTCCCCGCTTACGCTCGTATCCCATCCAGACCCGGTCGTCGGGATTCCATCGGCGCGGGCGATGAAAGAGAAAGAAAATATCGCCTTCCGAACTCCGGTATTTTTGATTCAGCTCTTCGATTCTCTTCCGGGCTAGCCGCAGCAGCGGTTCGTCCTCCGGAAGTGTTTCTTCTGGTGCATCCCGAAAGTCAGTCAGCAGGCCGAAGTGCAGATGGTCGTTTCGATTTGCCAGAAAGCGAACTTCCAGTGCATCGGTCAAATCCTCTATATTTTGAGAGCTTGTGAGCATAGTCGGGACTATCACCAGGGTACGCGATTCCTTGGGAATCCCTTTGGAGAAGTCCATCCGCGGCAGCGGATGCGGGGTCGCCAGCAAGGTGGACACCCAGTTCACCATGGCTACCGCCAGGTGGCTTGCACACAGAAGCGAAAAAATACCGGTCAACGCGAGCAGCCAGCCGTGCAACCCGCCGTCGTGTGCTTCCATCACCAGGAGAGCGGCGAAGAGCACCGAAACCAGCAGGATGGCGCCCCCATATAGCAGTAAAGGAATACGGCGGCCGACTTTGCGGAGAGCTTCAGAAAGCGATAAACGCAGTTCCACGGTTCGTTCGAGCTGAGCGAATCCTTTGTCGATCAGGTAGAAACCGACATGCGCCGCACGATCATCGTATCCTTTCCCGGCGAGGCAATCATGAGCCAGTTCGATTGCCTTGCGCGCAACCTCGTTTTCGGAGTGCAGACTCTTCTTCGCGATCTTCTCAACGACATGACGGTAGCGATCACGGGTGGCAAAATCCATCTTGCGGTAGATGTCTCCCGGGTCCTCGCCCAGGGTCCGCTCGACAGTGCTCGTGGTTTCAACGAACTCGCGCCAGTCCATCGCACCCAGGAAACGGAGGCTGCCGATGCTGTTGCTCATCGAAACCTGGTCCGCAGCTTGTTGACGGTTCTCTGAACGCACCAACTGTTCGATGGTCTCGCCGGACTCGGACAGTCGCTGTTCAATCCAGGTGAGCGGCAACGCCAAGGCGGGACCTTGCCCCTGCAACCGGCGGGCAAACTCCGAAACAAACGAGCTCACCATCGGAGGGTCCGACCGCGCCATATCAGCAATAACCAGGATCAGGCTCGTCGGGTCCTTACCGGCGATCTCCGTCATCTGGTCCGCCCAATAGTCTGCAAGATTTCGGTCGGTCCTGTCAGTGGCGATTCGGGTCCCCACGCGACGGAGATTTTCTATCAACGCCAGACGCAGCATAATGGGAATGGCCCACAATTCGCCCAAGCTCAGGTCGGCTACCGTCTGGTAGGCGGCCAAGAAACTCGTGAGGCTATCAGGGTCCACGCGTCCATCGCCATGGGAGATAGTTTCCAGCGCGATGTCGTAGACCCGCGGAAGCCCTGCGGACGGGCCATCGAGCAAGCGCGGCAATTCCCGGCTGTAACCCCTTGGCAAGTGACGCTTAGCTGTGCGTATCTGCTCTTCAATCAAGTAGAAGTTGTCGAGCAGCCATTCCCCGGCCGGAGTAATCCGTCGTTCTGCCTTAACGGCTTCGGTCAGCAGGCTGTGAACTGAAAGCAGGACACTTTCATTCTCGGCCAACCGCTTCAGAAGCCGGTCCCTCGGGCGGCCCCGGATCAACCTGTGCCAGCCCGCGAGGGTCCTGCCATGCCGCTCCATTTGATCGGCACTGAACAACTCAGATCGGAGCGGGGGCTCGTCGTTGGCATACTTCTGTGTTGAGCCCCTAATGCCAGTGCGGGCTCGCAAACGAAGCATGGTCTTGCGAATGGTTTTGATGCTCAACTCCATTTACTTCCGCCTCTTGTCAACATGGTCTTCAATTGCTCTTTTCCCGCGACCAGTAACGAAAATGATTTCTTCAATTCCTGATTCCACAGCTTCTTACACCAGATATTGGACTACAGGCTTATCAACCACCGGAAGCATCTCCTTGGGTTGAGCCTTGGTTGCGGGGAGGAATCTTGCCCCGAACCCAGCAACAGGCAAAATGGCCTTTCTAATTCTACCCATGATTTTCACGCCTTTCAGTCCCGTGACCTCTTCGGGGATCGGTCCCGGATTTTTAAATGACTTTTCAGCATGTCCGCGTTCTGGACATTGCTGGAGACGTCAAATAAGCTCTGAATTTTCCACTGGGCAAGTTACAGACAGTGGATACCTTGATGATTCTAAACTTGACCCCCAGCCAATCCCGAGGCGCATTTCGGACTCGAACGCTGCCCGGAAAAGGCAATTGAACACTGATCTAAAAGAGGTGGTGCTCTTTAAGCCATGCAGTCCTGAACCGAACCTGTCATAAAAATGATGCATCTATAGGGCGGGATCGGAAGCGTCGTGGACCTTAAGCCTCATTTCCTCGGCAAAGTTATTCAAGTCTTCACCCTCGATGGATTCCTTTTCCAGCAGGGCCACGGCGAGCTTTTCCAAGGAATCCCTGTATTTTTTTAACTTGACAAGAACCTTCTGGTGAGCCTCATCCATGATCCTGCTCTTCTCTTCATCGATTTGCTGAGCCGTGCGTTCGCTGTATTCCCTCTCGTTCGAACCCAATCCAAGATCCAGGTATCTTGACTGCGGCGAGTGAGTGTAGGTCAACAGCCCCATGCTTTCACTCATCCCGTACTCCGTCACCATGCTGCGGGCAATATCGCTGGCGCGCTGAAGATCATTCTGGGCTCCGGTGGAAATATCACCAAAGATCACCTCTTCCGCCACTCGCCCTGCCAAGAGCACCTGTAAGCGGTCCAGGAGTTCGTCCCGTGTCATAAGATAGCGATCTTCGGTAGGAAGCTGCTGGGTATAGCCCAATGCCGCAATCCCCCTGGGAACGATGGAAACCTTACTTACAGGATCGGTTCCCGGCAGGAGCATTGCCACGAGCGCGTGGCCGGATTCATGGTATGCGACGATCTTTTTCTCCTTCAGGCTCATAACCCTGTTCTTTTTCTCCAGTCCGCCGATGATACGGTCCGCCGCATCCTTGAAGTTGGCCATTGTCACTTCATCCGCGTCCCCCCGTGCGGCGATCAAGGCGGCCTCGTTGATCAGATTGGCCAGGTCGGCCCCCACAAACCCGGTGGTCATGGCCGCTACTTTTTTGAGATCCACATCCGGGCCTAGTTCGACATTTTTTGCGTGGACTTTGAGAATAGCTTCCCGCCCCCGAATGTCTGGCTTATCAATGGCTACATGGCGGTCAAACCGGCCCGGGCGCAGCAGAGCAGGATCGAGTATGTCCGGGCGGTTTGTTGCGGCCAGGATGATAACGCCGGCCCTGGGGTCAAAGCCATCCATCTCTACGAGAAGCTGGTTCAGCGTCTGCTCCCGCTCGTCATGACCGCCCATGGGGTTGAGTCCGCGGGCCTTGCCCAGGGCATCCATTTCATCGAGGAAGATAATGCAGGGAGCATGCTCCTTGGCTTGCCTGAAGAGGTCCCTGATGCGGGCTGCTCCCACTCCCACGATCATTTCCACGAACTCGGAGCCGCTCATGCTGAAAAACATTACTCCGGCTTCGCCCGCAACTGCCTTGGCGAGCAGCGTCTTGCCGGTACCCGGCGCCCCAACGAGGAGAACCCCTTTGGGAATACGACCCCCGAGGCGCTGAGATTTCTCAGGGTCTTTCAGGAATTGCACGACTTCCTCAAGTTCGCCTTTGGCTTCATCAATTCCAGCTACATCGTTAAAGGTTACCTTCACATCCTTTTCACCATAGATTTTCACTCGTGCCTTACTCAGGGAGAGTACACCCTGCGCGCCTCCGCTCATCCTTTTCATCATGAAAAACCAGATGAAAGCGAAGAATACGAGCGGCAGCACCCAGGAGATTATCGCCCCGAGCCACTTGTTCTCAACATAACCGCTGAATTTGATGCCTTTTTGCTCAAGCTGTCCAACGAGCTCCGGATCTTCCACGCGAGCAGCCACGAAAGGCCTTTGCTTGCCTTCTTCTTTAAGACTACCCGTTATTTGCTCCGGGGCAACGACGAGATTTTCCACTTTCCCTTCTCGAACCCATTGCTTGAAATCAGAATAGGAAACCGTTTCGCTTCGCTGGCCCCCCGTGTAACTCTGGAACCAGAAAAACACCAGCATGGCCGCTATGAAATACCACATGGAAAAGCGTATTTTTTTCCGAGCTGGGTCGGATTTCTTCGGATCGCCATCACCTGAACCTTTAATATGTTCGATGATCTTCTCCATAAAACCGGCATTGCCGTCGGTCCCTGCTGCCATTGCTTGCTCCCTGTTCTGATCATTTCAGGACGACCGCTTCGTCCCATTTTTGAGGGCCTGGATTTCTTCCATTAACCGTCCGAGCATCATCATTTGCTCTTCTTGGACCGCGACAAGCTCACGCCACTGCACCTCTCTGAGCGCGTCGAGCTTTTGATGCAATGACATGATTTCCAACTCCGCCTTCAGGTTCACCTCGTAGTCATGTGCGGCATCAATGCGGTCCTTTTCCGAATGGCGGTTCTGGGACATCATGATCACCGGCGCCTGTATGGCCGCCAGCATTGACAGAGCGAGGTTCAAAAGTATGTACGGATATGGATCGAAGGTCCGATTTGCCAGAATGAATGTGTTCATTATGATCCATGCGATCAATACCAACATGAACAAGATGATGAATGGCCACGACCCTCCGAAAGACGCCACATGGTCAGCCAGCCTTTGTCCCCTGGTCAGCTCTTTTTCATGTTCCTTTAGAACATTGCGGCTGATGTGCAAACCTCTGGCAATGCGCTCAATGACGCCCTGCTCCCGGGGACTGAGTGAGTCAAAGTCCTCGTGGAGAAGTTGCACTGCCAGTTTATGAAAATCCGTCTCCATGCTCTTTGCTTCCCCTTCAATGGCGTGAATGATCCTGGGTCCTTTCCCGATGCTTATTCCGACCGAAGTGAAAAGAAGGAAAAAGAATGCTGGGAGTCCTATCAAGCCGCGCCCGCAGACCCGCAGAGAACTATTGTAACATCAATTCTGGTGATTATGTTGATGCGATCAAGAAATATGAGCCCCTCCAAATTAACAATCAACCAGGGAGCAGACCGTGGAAAAACAAAAAAATTTCGATGAACGATATCATGCCTCATATACTGCCAAATTGAAGACAATTCCACTGGACAAGATTGAACATGCAATAGCAAAGGCGCTAGGGGAATTGACTAACGACAGAGTGGAGTGCACAGTTTTAAATTTCAACGCCGAGGAGCAAAATCCGGAGATCCTTATTACACTCCATACAGGCGTAGACAAGCGCTATTCAAAGTAGGCAGCCAATTTTGGCAAGCTCCTGTCGAACCAAAACTACGCACCTTGCCGAAAAAGTTACTGAATATCTGCAGGAGTGAACCCCTAAGCCATCTCGACGACCAGATCCAGATCGCTTCGCCAGGCGTCAAGCCTGGAAAGATAATGTTCGAAAATAGTGGTCCTCCCCTCTCAGTTTCGTTGAGACGGTTTCGGGACCTGGTATTCCCTCCATCTTTCCCTCCAAAAGTTCCATGCTATGGCGCTTCCCTTCCCTCCTCAGGGTCCCATGGGGCTGGTTCCCCCGACTCCTCAGTACTACGAAAGCGCTCCGACTCCCCGCCACCCATCTCTTCGGGCTTCGTTGCCTTCGCCCTCGGATACCGCTGATCGCTTGATTGTTCGCTCCGCATCCCGGCCAAGCGCAGCCGGGTGCGGCCCGGTGGAGACGCCGGCCCCACCATCCGGATTTCTAGGCGGAGATGACAGGGGCTCCCAGGTTCCTGGAGAACCCCGATGCGTGCATGCCCTGCTCTCTGACCCCGGCAGGATTCCGGCGTAATGCCGTTTTGCGCCGGAATATCGCCTTCCGCTACCACGACTGCGTCAGCTCCCGCGATTAGATTGATTTCGAGGCTCCATCACACGGCCTACACACTCCCTGTGTACGCTTCGCAGGGCGGGTTACCCCGCCACCACGCAACACTCGGTTCCGGCTGTCGGCACACTTGACCGGGCGGGATTGAGTACCCGCTGGGTTCTAATGAGAAATTTCAGAGATGTTCTCACCTCCTCCCAATCTCCCAGGCTTGGCCTGGCGCACCGTGGTCTCAATCATAGAGTATCCTTTGAGGAGGGGTGAAGGATTTGAATGATAGCATCAGCTTGGCAGCAAATGCAAAACCAAGCTGGCATTCATGTTTTAAAATAGTATAATCGTTAATTGCGGAGCTGGAGGATGAGGTCAATGGGTAAGAAAACTGTCTATATCGAGACATCGATCATTTCATACTTGACGGCTCGACCGTCCCGTGACCTGTTGGCCGCCGCTTGGCAAAAAGTTACCATTGATTGGTGGGATACGCAACGGGACCGCTTTAACTTATACACATCGGACATCGTGATCGAAGAGGCCGCACGAGGAGATGATTCAGCCGTTTTCAGAAGGCTTCAGGTCTTGGCAGGGATTCCCGCGCTGGAAATAACAAATGAAGTTGTCGCATTGTCCGAAGATATGTACGCCCCAGGAACTCATGGGGGTATATGAAAATGGCTGATGAAATCATCACAGAACTTTGGAAAGTCAAGGATGCTATCGCAGAGGAATACGGTTGCGATGTAAAGGCGCTGGTAGCCCATTTGCGAACAAAGAAACGTGAAGAAGACGACCGATTTATTGACCTTAGATCTGTGAAACAAGCCGCCGAACAAGAAAATCCAGGGGGCGGCGAACCCGTAGGAGCGTGACAGTATCTGGTTTCCTTCGGCGGAATAGGCCGAGTTCCCTGGTGTGGAATATCCGCCCTGACCCCTCCCCGGTGGTCTCCACCATGGAATATCCCCTATTCTCACACGTACCGGCACAACTATTCTTGAAGTGCCGCCAATTACCTCCAATCCTCTTTTATCGCCTCCGCGATTTCCCTGCTAAGGTCTTCAACCGCTTGGCTTTCTGCGGCTACAAGGGCTTCATATCCAGGGGCCTGACAAGGCTTCTCCACTATTGAATGCCTCATTAGCACCAGTTTTCCGGTACGCGGGCCGGTAACGGTCCAGCGTGCCTCGAGAACAGCGCTATGGTTGGGTTCTCCCTGAAAACGCAGTACATCAACCTTCACCTGGTAGTCGGGGGCCGAAGACCGGTCCCAGGGATAAATCACTATGCGGTCTGTGGAGAGCATGGAGGAAAGGTTTTCCGCAAGTATTCCATTAAAGTTTTGCTCCAGGGGTTCGGCCCACATATCGAACTCCGCCAGATCAAGTTTTTGTCCGCTGGATCGGGTAATTATTTGGGGGCGGTTCAAGTATTCCGCCATTTTTATCGGACCTACGCCAACTGCCGGCTCTCCTATGCCGGCGGGTAGTCGAAGCGGTGGGGTTGCCGTGATTGATTGCAGAAGATAGTACCTGCTCTTCTCCGAAGTCCCACAACCAAACATGGAGCCGGCTGCCAGAATAACAAGCAGCATGGCGATGAGGTGGTTCGCCGGCAAGTTGACCATGTTGCACCTTGACTGTTGAGGCTTGTGATCTACTAATTCGGATTTGCAGATTGGCGGCATTTTCACCGATCTTTCTATTTAGTCTTCCCGCGGATGATGGCTTCGGGGTGACGCTCAATTGAATCGGCGAGATTTCGCAGGGATAGCGCGGCCGCCGACAGGTCATCCAACGCTTTGGTCAACTTATACCGAAGGGGTGATCCTTCTTCGATCATAGCAGAAGCATCGGTCAGAAGCGGCGCCAGGTTCTGCTCGCTATTGTCGGCCAGTTTGCGCAGGCTGTTTGCCGCTCTCCTTATTTCGCCGGCCGTTGCGCCGATCTGCCCGTCCATGTTGCTCAACGTCTTTCTTGCCTGCGCTGCGGTGTCCTGGATGTGGGAGGAAATCGGCCCCACTTGCCCGTTCAGGTTCCGGGCCAATATGTTTATCGATTTCAGCGCGGCGTTTAAAGATGCCCTGCTGTCATCAAGTTCGTTGGAATTTACGAAGCGTTCGATGCCGTCGAGTGTCGCACTCACCTTTGCGATCATCTCTTCGAGTGGTATATGTTCGAGTGTCTGGCTTATCAGCTCGAATTTGGAAGGAATTGTGGGTATTTCCCTGTACTGGCTTTTCACTTCCGAAAGGATTACGGGCGTATCCGGGTGAAAGTCCATGGCTATAGAGAGCTGTCCGGTTAGAAAACTCTGGGTTTCGAGCTGCCCTTTCAGGCCTTTATTGATAAGGTCGTCCAGCATCTCATCTTTTCCTCGCCGGGCTGCTGTGCCCTTCGCCGGGAGGTTGCTCACCTCGATCCGGTCGTTTTCGATCTCTATTACCACAGGTATGCGCATAGAGGAGTCTTTCATGTCCAGGACCAGATTAACGTCAACAACAGACCCTATTTTGACCCCCCTGAAATCGACCGGCGCCCCGATACTCAACCCCTTGACCGACTCGCTGAAATAGAGAATGTATCTCGACTTGGCAGTCAGGAATCTCCCCCCTCCGAAAACGATCACCGCAGCCACGATCAAAGCAAGTGCGGCGATCACGAATAAACCGATCATCTTTGTATTGGCCTGTCTGCTCATAGCTCCCAGCCGGTCCAAATTCGATAATTGCCATCCCTTCGATTCAAGCCTCAGCACCTCGGGTCAAAAATTCGCGAATCTTCGGGATGGAGCAGTGTTCGAGCATTTCTTTCGGGTCTCCCGTAGCCAGCATGGTCCGGTCCTCCGCGTCAAGGAAAACGGAATTGTTGGAAATGGCGAAAATGCTCGCCAGTTCGTGAGTGACCACCACGATGGTTGAGCCGAGGCTGTCCCGAAGTTCCAGTATGAGGTCGTCCATCCTCTTAGCGCTCACCGGATCGAGGCCCGCGGATGGTTCGTCGAAGAAAAGAATGTCAGGATCGAGCGCCATCGCACGGGCAATGCCGGCCCGTTTCTTCATTCCGCCGCTTATCTCCGATGGATAATACTCCTCAAACCCGGCAAGTCCCACCAGTGCGAGCTTTAGAGACACCACACCGGCAATCTGGCCCTTTTTCAAATTGGTGTATTCATACAAGGGGAGCGCGACGTTTTCGGCAAGGGTCATCGAACTCCACAAGGCGCCGCTCTGATAGAGTATCCCGAACCGCCGCATCATTTCAGCCTGCTTTTCGGCCGCACAATCCCAAAAACTCACTCCCTGGTAGAAAACATACCCCCGGGCCGGCATTTGAAGCCCCACAAGATGCCGCAGCAAGGTACTTTTCCCGCAACCGCTTCCTCCCATGATGACGAAGATGTCGCCCTTGTTTACGGTGAAATTCAAGCTGTGCTGAATGATAAAGTCCCCATACGCCATGGTGAGGTCCCTAACTTCTATATGGGGATTCGGATCTTCCGTCACTGCCCGCTCCCGTCTTGGGTACGGCCGGGGCTAGATCCCCAGCACATTACAAATTAGAGTCATTATTGCGGTGGCGATAACGATGCTGATTATTCCGGTAACGACCGCGGACGTAGTGGCGGCCCCGACAGCCTCGGAACTCCTGCCGCACTGCATCCCTCTCAGGCATCCGGCCATGGACACGAGCACGCCGAATACGGCCGCATGAACGAGCCCGATCCAGAAATCATTCAGGGAGACCGACTCTCGGGTCATGTCGAAGTACTCCCAGACATTGAGTTTAAGCATGGCCACACCTACTATGAGCCCTCCGAGGATCCCCATCAGGTCGGCATAGATACACAGAAGGGGCATCGTGATAGCAAGGGCCAGGACTCGCGGCAATACGAGGAATTCGACCGGAGAAATACCCAGTGTTCTAAAGGCGTCGATCTCCTCATTTACCTGCATTGTGCCGAGCTGTGCCGCATAGGATGCTCCGGTCCGCCCGGCCATGATTATGCCTACCATAATGGCACCCATGACTCGGACCATGGCGATGCCCACAAGGCTGGCCACGTAAATCTGAGCGCCAAAAAACACCAGCTCAACCGCCCCCGTAAAGGCGAGAATAAGACCCACCAAGATACTGATAAGGGTAACGATCGGCACTGCCTCGTGACCGCATTCCTGAATAAAGAGCAGCAGATCGGAGCGGCGGAACCTGACTTTGCCTGTAAAGACTTTGGTGAAAGCGAGGAAAGTCTTACCCAGGAAATCAAGCATCTCGCCGGCCGCGCGCGCCAGCAAAATCGTCTGCGAACCCACCAGATCCAGCATGGATTGCGGCGCCCTTTGGGGACGAGTTTCTTTTTGGGGAGAGACCGAAAAAGCGAGATTCAACATGCGGGTAACTCCCGAAGGGAGCCCTTCCCCGTCGAACCTGATCCCATTATTAGAACAATATCGGTAAATGTCGCTCAAAAAGACCAAAAGTTCGGAATCCCAACCGGTAAGCCCTCTGGAATCAAAGGAAACAAGCCGCGTCTGCTCAGACGAACCTATTTCGGATCGAGTCTTATCTACGCCCGGAATATTACTCGAGAAGGTCCAGTTTCCGGACAGAACGATTAAAAGCTCTTCTTCCGAGGGCCGGCTAAAGTCAATATCAGGCTGCATCCGATGTATCCAGTTTATAGCACCATTTCTATAAGGTTTGGCCCTTGTTCCGCGAGGGCCTTTCCGAGTTCTTTCGCGAGCTCCTCTGCAGAAGCTACCCTGACTGACGGCACGCCCATTCCCTTGCCGAGATTCACCCAGTCAATGCCTGCAAGGTCGGTAAGGTGAGATGCACACTTGCCGGGTGATACCCTTAGCCGGCCATACTCGAGCTTCAGGATATCATAGCTCCGGTTGGAGCATATGAGCGTGGTGACATTCAGTCCTTCTTTTGCCTCCGTCCAGAGCGCCTGCAATGTATACATGCCCGAGCCGTCCGCCTGGAAGTTAATCACAGGCCTGTCGGGGCAGGCGATTGCAGCGCCGACTGCGCATGGCGCGCCCTGGCCAATAGCTCCTCCCGTGAGCGTAAGCAGGCTGAAGTGCGGAACACTTGAAGTGATGGGATAATACATAGCGCTGGTTGTGATTGCCTCATCAACCACAATTGCTCCCTCAGGCTGAAGAGCTGCTATGACCGAGCAAATCTTCTGCGGGTTGAGAGCGCCGACAGGGATTTCAGGTCTTTTTAACGAGGCAAGCATACCCGAATCAATATTTTGGGGCGCATTGAGTTCGCCTGCAAGGATGTCCAAGACCTCCATCAAGTCCTGATCCGGTTCGGAAAGATGAAACTTCTTCCGATCTTCTTTTATAAAATTTGCCGGAATACCTTCATACCCGAAAAAGACTACCGGCTCTTTTGCCCCGGCAAAGACAAACACCTCGTAGTTCGATAACATTCCCACGGCCATCTCAGGAAGGTAAGGTATGCGTTTGATATCAGGCAGCCCGGCGCCACGCTCGATATGCGCAGGGAAAGTCTCAATAATGAGATCGCATCCGCATGCCTGTTTTATTCTTGACGCGGCCATCAATTCCTTTTTCCCTATACGATCGTTTCCGAGAACCAGGGCAGCCTTTTTGGCGCCTCTCAACAAGGCTGCCGCTGATTTGACCGCATCCCTGCTGACGGATGGTTTTTCCTGCTGAGATGGAACGACCGCACTGTCCAGGCAGTCCTTCATCTGGAGATCGAACGGGACGATGAGAGTTGCGACCTGCCCTATTTTCGCAGCCTCAATTGCGTCTGCCATATCCTGCCCGAGAAGAGCGGCGGAGTTGCAAGTGCGCTGCCATCCGGATACCGTATGCGCCAAAGACTCAATATCCATGGCAAGAGGCGGGTCAAATGGACGGTGCCAGGAGGAATGCTCGCCCACCACAGCTACAATCCCGCTGTGCGCCCTCCTGGCATTGTGGAGATTCGCTATCCCGTTTGCCAGGCCAGGCCCCAGATGCAGGAGCACCATGGCAGGCTTGCGGAGCATCCTTGCATAACCATCCGCTGCCCCGGTACACACACCTTCAAACAGCCCCAGGACCGGCCGCAGGCCCCCAACTGTATCCAGGGCAGCCACAAGCGGCAGCTCTGTCGTGCCCGGGTTGGCAAAACATACCTCTACTCCAAAGTCCTTTGCAGCCTTGATGAGACAACTCGCTCCGTTCATGACAGCCTCCCTGGGCATGTAAACGGCTTGAGCCGCACATGATTTCTCATATGTCATTTACTAATGATTCCGGGGCATCACCTTTGAGCACCCGGGCAATGTTTGCAGCGGCCATATTAATAATTCTCCCGGCTGCCTCATCAGTCACACCGGCCACGTGGGGTGAAAGGAGCACTTTGTCGTTGTCCACTCCCAGCAGGGGATTCTCCATTTTTACCGGTTCTTCTGAAAAGACATCGATACCTGCACCAGCGATCTTTTTTTTCATGAGCGCATCCGCCAGCGCTCTTTCGTCCACCAGCTCCGCCCGGGCCACATTAATGAGATAAGCGCCCTTTTTCATGGTATTGAAAGCTGCTTCATCTATCATATTCCGGCTACTCTCAGTTAGCGGAGCATGAAGGCTTATGATGTCGGATTGACTCAATACAGTCTTAATGTCGCAGTATTCAACGCCGAGCTCCTGTTCCAATGTCAGATCATATCGATGCGTGTCAAAGTATAAAATCCGGCTCAGCTCGAAGGGCTTTAGTCTGCCGACAACCGCCTGGCCGATTCGTCCGAAACCAATAAGGCCCCATACCTTACCTTTCAGCTCAGCCGGTTTCACACTCATTTGCTCCCACTTGCCCTGTTTCGTGCTCTTGTCGGCATGGAGCATGTTTTTGAGGAGGCAAAGCCCCCAGGCGATTGTATGCTCGGCTACACTGATGGTGTTGGCTGCCGCAGTGTTTGCTACTTTGATTCCTCCGGCTGTGCAAGCCTCGACATCAATATGCTGGTAACCCACACTCGGCTGCTGGATGAGCTTCAGCTTCCGCGCACCCGACACGAGATTGGCGGTAATCTTATGCTTGAATGTATAATCTCCCAGCACCACATTCGCTTCAAAAAAGTATTTTTTGATTTCTTCATCAGACATCTCATGTCCTGCTATTACTTCAAAATCGGGCACTCCCTGTGTCCGCCCGATGAGAAACTTAACTAACTCAGCCGGCAGAGGCGCCAATGACAGCACTGTCTGGTTCATATTATTGCTCCTCTTCCCTTCGGCAGAATATTTCTTAAATTGCCGTTGCCCCTCCATCGACCATGATGGTTTGGCCGGTGATAAAATCGGCCCCCGGGGAGCATAAAAACAGGGTCGGATGGGCGACATCGACAGGGTCGGGTATCCGGCCCAGAGGAATGGATTTCACAATCTCTTTGTGCACAGCGTCATTGGACCAGAAAGGTTTGCTGAAGTCGGTCTTCACCATGCACGGCGCCACTGCATTCACCTGGATGTTGAACGGCGCGAGTTCCATGGCAAGGACCTTTGTCATCATTTCAATTCCGGCCTTCGCGATCCCATATATCCCCATGGCCGGCGCAGAGCGACTGGCAGCCGTCGAGCTAATGCTGACAATCTTTCCAGCTTTGTTCTTCCGCATGATTTTTCCGGCTTTTTGGGAGCAACGGAACGTTCCGGTAAGGTTCGAGTCGATAATCTTCTGCCACAGGGATGGATCGGCATCCACAACAGACGTGACAATATTCATTCCCACATTGTTGATCAGTCCATCCAGCCGGCCGAAGGCCGCCAGGGTCTGCTCAAACAGGTTGTCGACATCTTCATCCTTACCGATGTGCGCCGGGACGGCCAGAAGACGGTCGGCTCCCGCCTGAAGCGCTTCTTTTGCTGCATTCAGCCCTGACTCCTTGCGGCCGCAGATTGCCACCCTGGCATTTTGTGCAAGCAGCAGTCCGGCGATTTCAAGACCGATCCCCCGGCTTCCGCCGGTTACGAGAAAAACTTTGTCGTCGAGATTGTATGACATATTGCTCATGCCTGTTCTCCCTTTATAGTGTCGCCGCGATCAGCGCCGCTCCGATGGCGCCGTTTACCTGAGCGTATTCCGAAACAATGACGGGCATACCGAATTTTTCTTCGAGCGCTTTTACCACTCCGATATTTTTAGCGACCCCCCCGGTCATCATAATCGGCGGGGAAATGCCTATCCGTTTTCCCATCGCCATTACACGGGAAGCGATGGATGCATGGATTCCGGCAATTATATTCTCCCGTTTTGCTCCCTTTGAAATCAGAGAGATCACCTCCGATTCGGCAAAAACCGTGCACAGGCTGCTGATGGAGGCGGCGTTTTCCGCCCGGAGCGATAATTCGCCAAATGCATCCAGGTCCACTTCCAGGGCGCGTGCCATGACCTCCAGAAACCTTCCCGTTCCGGCGGCACACTTGTCGTTCATAGAAAAATCCCGGACCTTTCCTTTTTCATCGACCACAATGGCTTTGCTGTCCTGTCCTCCAATATCGATAATGGATCTTATCTGCGGATTCAAAAAAAACCCTCCGGCCGCGTGGCAGGTGATTTCCGTAAGCGCTTTGTCAGCGAATCCAATGCTGTTTCTTCCGTATCCGGTGGCAACAATTCTGTCGACCCGGGATGCTGAAAGGTGAAGTTCCGACAGGACCTTATCGAAAACCTGCCGCCCTGCATTTTGGACATTGTATCCTGTCAGGATAACGCCTGCGCCCAACAACTTGCCGTCCTGAATGATTGCCGCTTTGGCACTGATTGAACCTACATCAATACCTGCTGTTATCATGAAATCCTCATTTCAGCATTTCAACGAATGCATCAATCCGGGTTTCAATCTGGCTTTCGGAAAAATATCTCTCATCGGTCATGTCGGCCTCGATCATAAGAGTAGGAATGCCCACCCTTTCCTGGATGAGTCTTTGTATGTCATACTGGCCCAACGAATAGGGTTTGCAGCTTCGGTTCGAATGAAAAACCACTCCGTCGGCCTCGTATTTTTCGACCATTTTGATAATGTTATCGGCCATCATGTCCGTGCCGGTGTTCAGAAAGATCCTGGTGTACATCTCCGCCAAAGAACCCAGGAAATCGTTCTCATCCAGGTATTGCATCGAGCTGCACCATCCCGAAGTGTAGGTATCCGCCACCAGACAGGCTGAATGAGCTGCAAATTTGTCGGACAGCCATCGCAACCTGTACCAAACCGGTATGTTGTCCCAGACCAGCCGATATTTTTCCTCAGGGACCATCCCGATGCCCTGGGCGATTCGGTCTTTCATCTCCTGGAGCAGGGATTCGTAAAAATCTACTACGACTTGCGTTCCCCGCAGGGTAACAATCATGGCAAGGTGAAAAAACGCGTCAAAGCAGGTCATGGGAGCCGGCCGGTTCATGGTCGTATCCAGGATTTCCTGCCAAAGCTTCTGCCCCTGGATGGACAATTTGCCCACCTCTTTCATGCGGTCGTGATCAAATGCCTTCCCGCATATTTTCTCCAGAAATGTAATGTATTCCAAAATCTGAGCCGTTACATACCGCTTCATATCGGAATTGAATTCCGTGTGGCAGACGGGGGTATCCAGGATAAAAAGGGGCACATTAAAATAGCGGGCCTGTACTTCGTACCACTTCAGCACGGTCCCGCAGATATTGTTGCAGCAGATCAGCATGTCAGGCGCAGGCAAGCCGAAAATGGGACCGCCGTTGACGGTTGCGCTTGCAATGTCGGCCCGCGCATAGGAACAAAGATCACTAGAGTATCCCATCTGTTCAGCTTTTTCACAGAGAGCCGCACCCATCTTGCTGGCCCCGATCATGGCGCCGTAGTTCTCCGGGTAGATAGGAATAACGTCCATCACCTGCAGGGGTTCGACCGGTCCTCCGCTTGTGATCCAGGCGATCTTTTTGCCGGTTTTCTCTTTTGGAGTTTTCGCCTCCATATAGTAGGCCGTCATGATGGCCCTCATCTTATTATCCGACTTGATCTTTCGTTTTTCCTTTTCCGGGTCTTTTATTTTCTCCATACCTGTCATGGTTTTCTCCCTGCCATCGTCCATTCGCGTTTACAGCATTTCCATAAATGCTTCACAGCGTGTTTTGAGCTGGCCACCCGATGAGGCCTGTTCTTCGATTTCGAACAGCATGCTCGGGATGCCTTCTTTTTCGAGCATCTCTTTCATATACGGGTAGTCAAATGAATGAGGGTCGCAGAATTTTAGGACAAGGAAAATCACGCCGTCGGCTTTGCTTTCCCTGACTGTTTCCACGAGCCGGCCGCCCCTCGAAAAGATCCCGGAATGTTTTGCCGGACATACAATCCTGCTCGTATACCGCCGCGCTATGTTTTTTTCCAGGTCGCCACTTTCACCGATTGGGCCTTCAAAGTATTTCGCCCCGATGCAGAAATCGTCCCAAACCACGGCGCCGCCGGAAGATTCGATTATATCGTAGATATCCGGCATGCTACACAGCCCGCCAGTCAGGACAAGCCGTTTTCGCTTTGAAGAGCTGTCATGTTCCTTCTCGCCAATAGATGCGACGACCTCACCGAGAAGTTCGGCAATCCGGCTTCTGTCCATAATCATGGATGCTTTGAGAATTGTGTGAAGATCGCTGCTTTTGATTTTTTCCGGGCTTTTCCTTCGGATTTCATACAGTGCCGCGAGATGATTTCGGACCTGGTTGGATGTTCGGACGGCCTTCTCGAGCATCGCATCGGTGATTCGCACCCCGAAAGCGGCCTCGATATCTTTGCGGAATTTGCAAATCACAGCGAACATATATTGTTCGGCGCTCTCGGTATCCAGCTTCACGGGCATGATAAGGTCCGCATGAAAACCATAATTTGTGTTCATCCTCCAGATGTCTGAAAGACGTTGAATGGAATCACAGGTATGGGGGAAAACCGTTCCGTCCAGGAAATCGAGGCGGCCAGTAAGCGCATCTTCCAGAGCTCCGCGTACGAGGCTGCAGCTATAGGCCTGTAAGAACGCACCGGCTTTGGAAATCGTCACACCCGAACTCAGGATTCGAAACGGAAGCGCATCCGCAGCCGTGATAAGCTCTTCCGGAGTGTAGGAACAAAAATGACCGATCACTTTTCCTCTTGTTTCCTGTTTCCAGTTTTGAGCATATTCAGCGGGATTTGCGACAACTTTCTTAAAGATATCGATATGCTTCATCTATGATGCTCCTGTGAATATTTTTTCGTGACATGTATCCGAATACAATCAGTCCGCGAAGGGGCCCGCACTTTTTCTTCTTTCAATCTCTTCATCTTCCAATACTCTATAGGCAATTTTTCCTACGTGAGTCAGGGGAAGCCGGTCGCGGAACTCAATTTCCCTGGGGCAGCTCCACTTTATTAGATCCTTTGCGCAGTGGGCAATCAGCAGTTTCTCCATCTCAGCACCTGCCCTGGTTTTGTCTTTGAGAACGACAAACGCCTTGACGCGCTGCCCCTGGGCCTGATCCGGCACTCCGATCACACATGCATCGGCAACCTCGGGATGCTGATAAAGTTGACCCTCCACCAGGGCAGGATACACATTCATACCGGAGGATTTGATCATCCTTTTCTTTCGAAGCTTGAAATAAAAGTAGCCGTCTTCATCCCGCGTTCCGATATCTCCCGTGTGAAGCCAGGTGCGACCGTCTTCGTGAACCTTTAAGGTCCTTGCGGTTTCCTCCTCCTGGTCCAAATACCCCATCATGACTGCCGGACCGGCGATACAGATTTCCCCTTCTTCTCCGCACGGAACTTCCTCGATCGAATCGGGCTTTACGATTTTCGCCTTCATGTCAGGAAAGGGGACCCCAACACTTCCTTCCCTGTAGCCATCGGTCGGTGTGGCCATGATGCCTGTCACCGCTTCGGTCAGCCCATATCCTTCGAGCAGTTTTACGTTTCCCCCCTGCCTTTTGACAATCTCTTCGAACCGCTCCTTGATTGCGCGAGGCAGCGTATCGGCACCGCAATAAGCTGACCTCAGGCAGCTCAGGTCAGTCTTTTGAAATACGGGATTCCGGCTGAGCGCTTCAAACAGTGTAGGCACTCCAACTATGGCGGCAGGCCTTTTCTTCCGAATGAGTTCTGCAACTAATTCCGGCGTAAAGGTCGGAACCAGGAATGCTTTCGCGCCGAGCATAAATGTAGCATTGACGCAAACACCCAGGCCGTACCCGTGAAATATCGGAAGGATTGCCAAAACGGAGTCACCGGGGCCGCCTCCGGACCAGCGGGCGCTCTGCAGTCCCTCCGCGATGAAGTTGAAGTTGGAAAGCATGATTCCCTTGGGTTTGCCGGTAGTTCCTCCGCTGTACAGAATAACTGCGAGATCGTGGGCATTCACGTCCACTTTGGGAGCATCGGGAAGAGAGAGTTTCATCAGGTCCTGCCACCAGCGGACCCTGGGGTCCCTGGGGACCTTCGGTATTTTGCGGCCCTTGGTCAAATTGAATCCAATCCCTTTGAAGAACGGAAGGAAGTCAGGCAATCTTGTAAGAATCAGCGAATCCAGGCAGGTGTTGTCCAATGCAGGCCGGAATTTTTCGTAAAATGCATCAAGGGTGAGGGCGAACCTGCTCTTGCTGATCGATACGTAAAATTCAATCTCCGATTCGGTTGAAAGTGGATGAATCATGCTGGCGACTCCACCCAGCCTGTTCACCGCATAAAAGCAGATGATGCCTTGTGGAGAGGTGGGCATGGAGATAGTGATACGGTCGCCCTTCTTCAGTCCAAGATAAGCGAGAACACCGGCAAACCGGTCGATTTCTTTGCCAAGCTGCCTGTAAGTCGACTCACGTCCCAGGAAATCGTAGGCAACAGCATCCGGATACTCCTCGACGGTTTTCATAACCGCTTCGTACATGGAGATCTCCGGGTAATCAATGGACTCAGGGACATCACCGTAAAATTTTACCCAGGGCTCTTTTTCGCTCATGCCTATCCCTCCCGAGGCCAGTGTTCAGGATTATCAAAAACAAACCAATTGGTATGTTTTATAAAAGCAGATCATTATTTACCTGTCAATCGCTTTTTTAGTAAAGGCGGCACATGGCGATGTTACTTGCTCTCAGCGCTTTTCCGAACAGAAACGAGAGGGGTTAACATTTTGATCCATTGATGCCGAAGATTTTGATAGTATTCCGGTTCATCGATCACAATGGATTGAATAGCCATGCCCCGCATAGAATAGAGTGTCAGGTTCATCAGGGTTTCGATGGTTCCGGGTGTGCCATCGACAGCGACAAAATGTTCCCTCCAGATATTGTCGAGCGACTCGAAGAAACGCTTCATCACCGGTATTAGGCGCTGTCTCAATTCATCATCGGTCCGGCAGGCGATGTTGAACTCGAGCCAGATATCACGGTATGGCCCCTGGTAGAAGTTTTCCCAGATGAAATCAACGCCGCGGATAGCAGGATTATCGGAATCCCTGAAGCTGGTTGCAAGCTCGCAGGCCTTTGCAATGGGGCCTTTTAAGAAGTATTCGGCTGCGGCGGCAACGAGATCATTCTTGTTGCTGTAATGATGTCTCCATGCCCCCCTGGAAGCACCCGCCCTGCTCAGGATTTGGGAAATTGACATTCCATGATATCCCCGCTCCTGCAGGCAGGTCAGAGTGGCTTCAATAAGCCTTGTTCTCATTTCCCGGCTTTTTTCTTCCTGGGACCTTTTTTTCTTTATGCCGCACATTCTGTCAGACTCATCCAATCTTTTCTCTTTTCGCGTAACCTCACGGTCTCCGATCAGTACTTCTAATTTTACAGTGGGAGAGGCACGCAAGCAACAATCCAGTTACCATGGGTCTTCAGACGCGTACCTAGCTTGGTCGCCTATAAAGAACGTCGTGAGACAACACGCGCAGCAGGACGATACTGCCGGACCAGTCCGGAGCGCCGGATGGCAGAAGCTTATCCGGATCGAAGGATATACGATAGTACCTGTCCACAAGGACACTCCAGGCGCTCGGGTCATTTACAATTCTTTCGAGATTTAGTCCAGGGTGGCGGGGATTGGCTTCCAAGAAGGCAAGGGCCTTGACGATCTTCTTGATGATGTGCTTTTGGGACTTGAACGCCTCAATGCCCTCCAGAAATTTTCTGCTTGGGATCAGCTTTGGCATTTTCAATCTCTTTCTCAAACCAGGAGGGCATTTCGCGTACACCGCTCTCGCGGGCTTCGTTGAGTTTTTCAAGCCCTTGTTCGCTTAACTGCACCGTGGGGTATATTACCACCGGCTGAAGGACAATGACACCTCCCTCCTGTACCGAGAGGTCCATGTGATCTCCATTCTTGAGCCCAAGCTCTTTCCGAAGAGATGCCGGCAGATTGACGCTTCCCCGCTTGTCTATCGCTATAATCATGGAAAACCTCCTCGCGCGATGTTTTCCTTATCATATCCATAGAAGTCATTTTATCAATTTGTCGGACTAGCCCCGTCTTCCGTCTTCCGCCTTCCGTCTGTTCACTGTTCACTGTTCTTACAATATTCCCACCTGCTTCCAGCTGGAGTGTCTATGACGCGGACGCCGCATTTAAGAAGATCGTTTCTGATTCTGTCAGAGTCATCCCACCTTTTTTCTTTTCGTGCAACCTCACGGTCTCGAATAAGTTCTTCTTCCTTCGCACAGAGCAGACGTGAGTTCAGATCGAAAAAACCGAGGATAGAGTTAGCTCTGTCGAATACTTCCAGGATTTGCCGTTTTTGCAAACTGCTGACTCCCCTTTGATCGAGTATGGGGTTTACCACGCGAATAAAGCCGAATATGGCGGCAAGAGCACGCGGAAGGTTCAGGTCGTCGGCAAGCGAATCGAGAAACTCCTGATCCATAGCGCAGACCATCTCGGCAAGTTGGCTGCTTTCCCCATCCGCTCCGCCGGAGGCACGGACCTTAACTATGAATTCATCTATGCGCCTCAGTCCGCGGACCGTGCTCGATATATTTTCCGAACTGGCCTGTATCGCTTTTCGATAATGGGTACTTAGGAGCCAGTATCTCAGTTCGCGCGAGGAGAACCCCATCTCGAGAAGTTCCCGCACAGGCTTATTCTCGTCCACCCCGTCGGCCCCTTTGCCTTCTCTGGCCGACCAGACACGTTCGGCTATCATCCAGGTATTGGCAAACGGTTTGCCTGTTAAGGCTTCACCGATTTCCCGCACGTTTTCCAGGTGAGGAAAAAGGAAATCCATGCTGCTGACCACGATGTCTATTTGTGGTCCAAGATCGTGGATGGCGGCCGATGCCGCGGATATATGCCACGTAGGAATGACGTTGCCCCAATCAGTTTTGACGAATGCGCCCATTTTAAGCTCCGAGAGGGTCGCTCGCTTTAGCAGGGCGAAATCACTCGGATGGAGCTTCTCATAGGCGCTGAGGTCAACGGTTTTGCCTATGCGAACTTTTTTGGGGTCGATCCCGGAGAGCATTCCATAGCTTTCGCTTCTGGAGAGGTCGAAATACACCGACCGAAGCTTCTCATAGGCGAACTCACGGGAGATAAGCGCACGGCTGAAATCTATTATGGTATCGAGATGTTCGGTAGTGCGCGGATACCGGTAAGCCCTGTTGATGCCCAGCGAATCCAGGTCGCCCAGAAAGGATTCAAATCGCTGTTGTGTGTAGGGCCCCAGGCACATTCCGGCGGCAATCGAGCTATTGATGGTGCGGCTGTCGAAATCAGGAATAAGAACGATCTCGTCGACCAGAAAATTTTTAGCCTGGAAGAACCTGGACAACAGGTCCGCAAGCAGGAACCGCCGGGCATCGGAGATCGAAAGCGACTGATCGAGAGGAGGTCCGGTCACACAGATACGCGCCTTCCCTTCCTTGACTGGTTTGAATTCGACTTTTCGCCTCTCTAGCAGATTATAGAACCGGAAATCCGGCTCAAGCATCGTTGTAAACAGGTTCGTGCTCAGATAGCGGTCACCTCCGTCCGGGAGGACAGCAACCAGAACGCCTTCCTTCATGGCCGAAGCTATCTGCATTCCAACCGCCATAGCAGCGCCGGAACTCATTCCAGCAAATATACCCTCCTCCCTGGCAAGTCTTCTGGCGGCCTCGAAAGCATCCTCATCCTTCACATGAATAATCTCATCCAGAGCATACCGGTCGAAAATTCCGGGGACATAGGATTCTTTCATATTCTTGAGTCCCTGCACTTTGTGTCCTGGAAGCGGCTCGACAGCGACAACCCTTATGGCAGGATTTCTTTCTTTCATCGCCCTGAGAATGCCCATGGCTGTCCCGGACGTGCCAAGCGTAGCCACTACGGTGTGTACTTTTCCATCGGTCTGCTCGTAGATCTCAGGCCCTGTTCCGTAGTAATGAGCATCAGGGTTGGCGGGATTATTGAACTGGTCCGTATTGAAGTACCGGTCAGGGTTTTCCCTCACCAGGTTGTAGGCCTCCTCTATAGCCCCGTCTGTAGCAAGAGAACCGGGTGTGAGCATGAGTTCGGCGCCGAAAGCTTTCAGAATTTTCTGTCTCTCCAGACTGGCGGTCTCAGGCATGGTGAAAAGCACACGGTAGCCCTTGACGGCGGCAACCATCGCCAGTCCGATCCCGGTATTGCCGCTCGTCGCTTCGACGATGATCTTTCCGGGAAAGAGTTGTCCGTCGCGCTCAGCAGCCTCGATCATGGAAAGGGCAGCCCTGTCTTTCACCGAACCCGCCGGGTTTTTCGCTTCGAACTTTATGTAGAATGTCACTGAAGGGTTCGGGTTCATCCGATTGATACGGATGAGCGGGGTATTGCCGATGCATTCCAAAACATTGTTAAAAACATTTTTGGAGTTCACTTTTTGCTTCCCGTACGGCGGTCTTGGTTGAGATCACGGTCCTGCCGGCGGGTACACTTTTCTCCCCCATCCTGCGAACCGGTCTGATTCAGGACATAATTTAGCGACTTTTTAGCGATAAAGTCCTATTATATAGCTTCTCTTAGCGTTTAAAACCAGTTTCTACTTTGAGACTTCATAAATCGATATGACCAATCAGGACCTTCACGACAGGTTGCTCCTCCTTCTTGAAAACGGCTATGCGGTTTTGGCCGAAAGCGAAAGGTTTGTTCACCAGATACAGCGGCAATTTCGATTGAGACAAATAAAGCAGGGCAAGTCAGGGTGGGAAGTCCCAAAGATCTTCACCTTGAACCGCTGGATGGAGAACTTTTGGACAGACCAGTGGCCCGGGGAGATGCCGGCCTCATCCTTCTTTTTAAGGTGGCAATATCTCAAAGACTGCCTGAATGAGGCGCCGCCGCCTGAACCATTGACTGCTGACGTCGAGCTGATCCATTTGCTGGACGAGAGCTTCGAGCAGTGTCTGAGATATGCAATCGATCCGGCTGCAGACCAGGATGTCGGCAGCTTGATCGATTGGAGACGCCGGGTCTGGCGGTCCTTTGACGAAAGGCTCGCCCGGAATTCACTGTTCCACCCTGGACTACTGCCGGAAAAAATAAGCCGTCTACTTCCAAGCCTCGATCGACCGTTGAATCCGGGGAAATTGGCCTTTGTCGGTTTCGAATTTGCGGGTGACCTGGAAAAACAGCTTTTGGAAGAGCTGCAGAAGAAATTCGGAGCGATATTTTTTGCTCTGCCTGCGGGCAACACACAGCCGGAGCATCTGGTTTACCCCGATCCCGAGCAGGAAATCACCGGGCTTATGGAGAACCTGCTGAAATCAGTCAAAGAATGTGAGCCCCATGAAATCGCGGTTGTGCTGTGCGATTCCGAATTATACAGTCCGGCCATTTCTGCCATGCTACAGGACATACTTGGAGAACCTGTGATGGGAGAATGGGCGGCCTACAACCTTTGCCCGGACCGAAATCTGACCGGACAGGGGCTTTATAATGCCGCAGTCCTGCCGATCCGCTGCGCCCTGAGCGGCGAAAAACGAAATGACCTGTTCACTTTCCTGCGCTCCCCATACTATGGGGCGTTGTCACCCTGGAACCGGCGCTTGAGCCTATGGGACAAGACCTGGCGTGAAAAAGGCGTCGAGAGCGGAATCGACCTGTTGCTGTCACAGGTATCGGATATCGGGTATCAGGTATCAGAAACCCACCCGACATCCGACACCCGACACCTGACATCCGATATCCGAAACGCCATAGTTCCTTTTTTGCACGTCGGAGCGAGAACAGTTTCGCATTGGACGGAGAGCTTGCGCCGCTGTTGGAAGGCCCTCCAGTTTCCGGTGCTGGCCAATGAACTGGACAGGATTACGTGGGATAACCTTCTCAGCCTGATCTCGGATTTCGAAACCGCGACAGGGGAAGCCAGCCTCGGCGCCCACGAATTCTTCGAGATCCTGACTGCGGCGGCAGGCCGCGTACGAATTCAGAAGAGCGGGTTCGAGGACGCCGGGGTACAGGTCCTTAGCCAGCTCGATGCCAGGGGGCTTTGTTTCCGCAAGCTATTCGTTCCGGGCCTGATTTCAGGGTCTTTCCCCCAGTCCGTTAGATCGCTCCCCTTGCTGTCCTCTTTGGAGCGCCCGAAGGTACTCGGCGGGACCATCGAAAGCCAGTTCGTCTTTGCCGGTTGTCTTTATGCGAATTTTCTTGCCGCCGCTCCTTCCATTGTTCTCAGCCGTCCCGCAATTGCAAAAGATGGTGAAATCCGCATCCCTTCGCCGTTTTGGACAAAAGAGGGCGAAAGAACGATCGAAGCCGCAATACCGTGGAAGCATGAGCTTCCTGCCATGCAGCGGGCGCGCTGGGTGCAGCAGAGTATATCGAATATCACCGACCCGGTCCGGGCCCAAAATGCCAACGACATTTCCGATCCCGACAGTTTCCCATTTCAAATACAACCACTCCAGGCGCCTGATTCGATATCTATAAGCGAACTGCAATCAGCGCTGCTCTGCCCGGCCCGGTATTTCTTTCGCCACATTCTCGGCCTCAAAGCGCTGGAGGAATTCGAGCCCGGAATACCTCCGCTCGAACGGGGCAGAAATATTCACTCCATCCTGGCCCAATTCGTCTCACGCGCAATGCCCATACTCGAACAATCCGCCCTGGATTTTGAAGATCTGTCGGATCTTCTGAAAGAAACCGCAGCCGATGTGATCGGACCTCGAATGTCTCACGCAGTGTGGCAAGTCGAGTTTGAGCGGTTGACCGGAAAGTCAGGCTATCCCGGCCTTTTATTGAAGTTGCTCGCCGCCGAAGCGGACCGGATGCTTGAGGGCTGGTCGTGGAGGGCGGTCGAGCGATCATTCGAAGGCATGCAAATAGAAGGCTGCAAAACCCGCCTCAAGGGACGGCTCGACAGGATCGACTTTCATCCCGAACAGGGCCTGATCTGCTGGGATTACAAAACCGGCAGGCTTCCCAGCAGGACCGAAGTGATCGACGAGAATAATCAACCTCAGCTCCCGGCTTATCTCCTCGCTCTTTCGAGGGGACATGTCACAGGCGCGCCTAAGGGCAGGGGCAACCTCGGGGCAGGCTTCGTCGAACTTTCCTCTCCGGGAAACATGAAACATAAGCTCATGTTTCATCCTGCTGAGGAACATGGCCTCTTTCTAAAAGACTGGGAAAGAGGGGTTTGCGAGGCGCTGAATTCAATCATTGCCGGGAATATATCACCACTTTGGCTCAAAGAAGGCGAGGTTTGCGAGGAGCACTGCGAATTCAGTGGAGTTTGCGGGTCCCCCGGCATGAAAGGCAATTAGGAATTAGGAATTGAGGGATTTGGTCAGACCCCATAGAACTCTCACTCCGAGATATCGCGCCGCCTCCGCCGAGCTGTTTCCTTCCCGGATCAATCGCAAGAGTACGTCATCATTAATCTTTTTCAGGGCCATGGAAACACCTTCGGAACATCATGGAAACACTTGACTGCGTGTTTCCATGAGGGAAGGGTAAAGTGAGTTCCGTTCGATATTCGTTTTTCATCCGCCATGGAAACAGATGGAAACACCAGGGGTTTCGAGGCCGGGTGTTTCCATCGGTAAGGAATTGTTATTGCTAGTTTTTTTGTGTTGCATGGAAACATCTTGGAAACAGCATGGAAATAGGACTGATTGCCTCCGGCCCGGCGCTGGGCAACTTGACGATGCGGTTGCGCCAAACAGTACGCGCCACTGAGGATTGAGGATCAGGCGCCCATTTGCCGGAAGATTCCATAAAGACCTCTCAAGTACAGCGAGCGGTAAACCGCGAGCAGAAAAAACTACGCGCGCCCCGAAAGGAAGGGAGCAACCGCCAGGAAAAGTTTTGTCGCGCGGCCGTCACCCCGGCCATCTCGCAAGCGTCCCGCCACAGGTTGAGCAGGGGGGGATAGACGGACTTTCCGTGTGCCCGCGACTACCTCGAACATTATACTTCATTATGAGATGTTAATGCAAGAATACTGTGAAGTGATTATGTCAATTTAGGAAGTGGGGCATGTAAAGTAATTAGGAATGAGGAATTAGTATCTTAGTTGCGAAATTCGTGCTTTTTCTGACAGGAAATTTCTGAGAGCACGAGAATTTATTAATTCAGAGAACTTCGAACGAGAAAACATCGATAGTTGTTTGAATGGAGTGAAGTTCTGTGGTGAATATGCGATCATTTCGATTATTTCGCGCCTTCGGGTCTTCGCGTGAGCCCATTTTTGGTTCCGGCTTGTCCGGGTTAGGAATTATGGAGAACGCAACTTTATGAGACAGGACCCTTTCGGCTTAATTCCTTGGTTCTTACATAAATTTATAGAAACCGGCAAAAGGAGGGCCAAATGTATAGAATACCGATGTTTGTTCTCTTCGCCGCAACTTTAATCATAGCAGGCCCCTGGAGGGTCGAAGCCGCAATGCAGCTTTCATCTGCCGCTTTCAAAGACGGGGGCACAATTCCCGGCATATATGCGCGGCCGGCGGTCGGGGGCCGCAATGTTTCCATCCCCTTGAAGTGGACTGGAGCGCCCGAAGGAACGAAATCATTCGCTCTTTCGATTGTGGACCAGAACCCGATTGCGCGAAAATGGGCACACTGGCTTGTGGTAAATATTCCACCGGAAGTGTCTTCTCTTCCTGAGGGAGCCTCCGGCAAGAATATGCCGCCGGGCGCGTTCGAAATCAGGAATTCATTCGGCGAAACCGGATACGGCGGACCGCAGCCTCCGAGAGGCACGGGGCCGCATCAGTATCTTATAACTATTTACGCGTTGAAAGATGCCACACTCGACCTTAAACCAAACTCAACACTGTCCGATTTCCAGAATGCGATAAGAGAGAAGACACTCGGGGAGGCTTCGATAACCGGTATTTTTGAACAATAGAATTAACTAGAGCAGTTTTTCAATCGAATTCAAGAGTTTGTCCCAGCTAAGCGGTTTGGCCAGCATCAGATCCACGCCGCGGCCGGAAAGTTCTGCGTCTTCATATTGCGCCCCCCAGCCGGTTATCATTACTACGGGTGTTTTGGGATGCTTTTCCTTGGTACGCTTGGCTATTTCCCAGCCACTTACCACCGGCATTCCAAGATCCGTCAAGACCAGATCGAAATTAGTCGAGTCTATGAGCTCCAGGGCCTTTTCACCATCGCTCACCGCCACGACCCTATGCCCTTTGAACCGCAGCATATCCCGGAGCAGGTTTAAAATCTCCGGGTCGTCTTCGACCAGCAGCAATCGATAGGAACTTGTCTCTTCGGCTGTTTTCGAACTGAGCTGTACTTTTGTAGCTTCGGCCTTCGTGAGCCTTATAACAAAGGTAGTGCCTTTACCTGGCTTGCTCTTCACCTGAATGTCGCCACCAAACCGGCTGATAAGGCTCCATGACACGCTCAACCCAAGGCCGGAGTTTCCGATTCCTTTGGTGGTGAAAAAGGGATCGAAAATCCTTTCTGCAACATCTTTGCTCATTCCCACACCGGTGTCGCTGACCTCAAGGATAACCTGCTCGCCCTGTGACTGCGTTCTGAAAGTGATAATACCTCCCTGAGGCATTGCATCGATAGCGTTGAGGAGAAGATTAGTCAGCACCTCCCTCAAATCCGAAGCGTTGATTGCGGCAAGACAATTCTTTTTGATGTCCACCTGTATATCTATCGTTCGCCCGGACCTTTCCATCAGGTTCTTCCAACGGGGACGCGTAAGTTCGATGACATCCTTGACCGCTTCTTCGATATCAACGGTGGATGCGATCGCCTTGGGGTCCCGCTCCCGCTCGGTGAACCTCTGAAGACGCCGGACCGTGTTTGAACCGTCATAGACCGCTTTTTCCATATTCTGCAGTCTTCTTCTAATCTCCTCGTCTTCGATTTGCGGCAGAATGAGCTGAATATGGCCAAGAATAGCCATCAGAAGATTGTTAAAATCATGCGAGACGCCTCCAGCCATCGTACCAAGCGCCGCGAGCTTTTCGGACTGAATGATCTTGTCCGAGAAGGCTTTTTTTCTGGTAATGTCTTCTATCACCAGGAGGTAGCCGATGCATCTCTCGGCCTCGAAAAGCCGGACGACATTGATGTCCGCCAGGTAAGTGCCGCCATCGGAGTTCATCAGGTTCACATCGGTTTTTTCCACCCGACCGGCGTCAGATTCCGATGCCCTCGCAATGAGTTTTTCGAAATTGGTTGGGTCCTGGAAAAGCACAGCAGGTGATCGGCCGACAATTTCCGAAACCTTTTCGCCCTGTATTTTTTCAATACTCCGGTTGACTCGAACGATTTTGCCCTCGGTGTCGAGAATGCAAATACCCTGAGACATGCTATCAAGGACCACGTCGGAGATGTTAATTCCCGGAAGATTTTGCGCTACCACAGGCTCGGCCCTGGAACCGTCTCTATCGCCGTTCACTCGCCAGCCGGCTTCTTCATCTTTGTGAGCCCCAACGATCAGGTGGCCGATCACATTGCCGGCCAATTCCCAATTTTTCTTCAGACGAGCAGTGAATTCCTGCGGATGGTATGCGCTGAGGTTAAGCACACCCAGATTAAGAATTGGAATACAGGCAAGCGAAACCGGCTTTACAATGGCGTCCGGTATTTCCGGGATTGGACGAACGGCGGCGTTCTCTATGAAAACCGGCTTCCCTGATGAAAAGACCTGGCCTGCGATGTTCTGCCCGGGGCCAAAGCGCGGATTATGCCTGTAGCGCCGGGGCGCCGCATCGAGTTGATCGTCCAGACCATAGGCGGCGGCGAGCTGGAGCTGACCAACATGCTGGTCCCACAGAAGGATCGAACAGTTTTCGAAACCGGTTTCTTCAATTATGATCCGGACAAAATGCTGACATGCGGTGGTCGTTTCCCGGCCAAGCGTGACTGCCTCAGCGATACGCTCGATCACCGCCAGAAACCGGCTCATTTCATCCCGCTGGCATATAGCGCCAAGCATTCCCATCTTCATCATTTCATCAACCAGGTGGTCCATGCTGCCCCTTTTTTACGCATCTTTGCATTTTGCCAGTCACGACGAGTTTTTCCTCATTCATCAACCAAGTCGGGCTGGTCGGATGCTTTCCAAAGATTCCACAACTGGTCAACTTCGGGCCATACGTCTGTCATGCTCTCCTGATACTCCTGCCATTCTTCCTCTGAAATATAAAGATCGCGACATTGAGATAGAGTAGTCTCGTCATAAGCCAGTTCCGGATACTCACGCAAATGGCTGAGAACATTGACCAGATATATAAACCTGACCTCGGTGCTGAAAGACCTGCTCTTTTGAGGATAATGATGGAATTCAATAACCGCCTGAAATACTTCAGGCAAAGCCCATCGGCAGGCGAGATATCTACCGAGCTTGCCGTGTTCGATACCGTACTGGGCTTCGACATACCAGGGTGGAACTTTCCTTCTTTCAGCAGATTCAAAAATAGCAACGAATTGCTGATTGAAGTAGGCTGCCATCACGATCCATCCAAGGTCGTGAAGGAGGCCGAGCAACGCTGCGTCGTCGCCATCCATCCAGGGACGTGTCCTGGTCATTTCCATAGCGATCCTGGAGCAGGAGAAGGCATGTTTCCAGAGCATTTCCCGATGGGCCGGGCTAATCGAATGCCCGCTCGAAAGCAAACTCATCAGCAGGGTGCAGATGCAAATCGATTTCACCTGCTCTGCCCCTATAACTGCTATTGTTTTTGAAATTGAATCTACCTTCCCGCGCAATCCATAATAGGTCGAATTGCCAATCATCAGGATCTTGGCGACAAGCGAGGGATCGTAGCTGATAATGCTTTCCAGTTCTCCGGGGGTATAAATTTCGGTATGAATTATTTCGATAAGCCGTCTCAGTGCCAAAGGCAAAGGGGGAAGCTCTTTGATTTGTGAGACCTGATAGCGGATTTCTCTGTCATCCAGCAAAATTGTGGACATATCCCCCTGCCCTTTGTCCAGAGCGAAATTAGCTCACGAGTATGTTCCTTCTCGGCGGTGCTTATAGCACAAACAAACTTTAATGTAACAAGAAATAAGAAGAACTTGTCTCCAACACTTGCAATTCTTTCCTTTTTTCAGCGATTCGAGAAGGACAAATATCTGCCTATAGGCAAAAGAAGCCAAATAGCGGTCCCCTGTCCGTAATCAAACTAACGGCAAACAATAAGAAAGAGTTGAAGTTTTTTTCTGAGGTCCCCTGTTGCCGGTAATGAATTTTCATAGAAACCTGTCTTTCTGTCTTTTGTTTTTTTCTCTTATTGATTATACTTTTCAGGTTAGCCTCCGCTCTAATGTGATTGATTCGGGGGCAGATCCGTACACGCCGGGAGGTATCATGGAAGAAAGGTTTATTCTGGACAAACAAAACGTAGTGCTGGATAAGCGAACCGGTCTCATGTGGCAGCAAGGCGCATCAACCGACAGGATCGTCTGGAAAGACGGTTTCGAATATATCGAAAAGCTCAATGCGCAGAGTTTTGCCGGGTACAGTGATTGGCGCTATCCCACCCAAGATGAACTGGCCAGCCTCATTCTGCCCGAAGAAAACCAAATAAGCGGCCTGTTCATCGACCCAGTATTTGAAAAGCAACGCAATTGCTGGTCCTCGACCCAGCGCGAGGGCCATGGACATCAGGCTTGCTACGCCGATTTTTATTACGGCGACATGTATGTGGTAGAGGAAAATTACGCCAATCTTTTCGTGCGGGCTGTACGCACCCGGAACGGTGATTGATTTCAGACTCCTCCAATACGGACTGCAATCCCGACATTTTAGTCGGCCGTCCAGTGTTGCGTTTACGCGAAAAACTCAGTGTTCTCCTTTTCCAGCCGGAAATACCACAGAACACTGGAAATATTGCACGGACCTGCGCCGCTACACGGACTCCCCTGTTTCTGGTGGGGCCGCTGGGCTTCCAAATTACGGACAAACAACTCAAACGCGCGGGGCTCGACTATTGGCCTTACGTTCGAATGAAGCTCTATGACAATTTCGACGCCGCCCGCAGGGACATATCCCATTCACGCATCGTTTACTTTTCAGCCCGCGCTTCCCTGCTCTATTATGATTTTTCTTTTCGTCCCGGAGACTGCCTGGTTTTCGGGTCGGAAACCAGGGGTCTGCCCGAAGAACTTCTTGCCTCTTACCCCGCAGATGTGGTAAGAGTGCCAATTGATAGAACCAGGGTTCGAAGTTTGAATCTCTCGACTACTGTGGGAATTGTTCTTTTTGAAGCTTTAAGACAGCTGAGGTGCTAAAGAATTCGTTTTCTGACGACTCTTAATTACAGCGCCGGAACGCCTGCGCCGGTGAGTGTTCGTTCTGTTTCTCTACCTCATAATCGACAGGAACCTCCATGCTGCGAACTGACGAAATCAAGTCCAGTCTGTATGAGCATTACCCTGAGATCCAGAAGTTGGGAATTCATCCCGTTGTGCTCCAGAAAGGCAAGCGCTTCTGAATCCTGCTTTTCCAAAGCAGGGACTGCTTGAAAAAAGATCCCCCCCTTAGTTCCTGTGTCGTTATCCAGGGAGAAGACAGCTACTCCCGTCCCTTCGATCCTGCGTGGGAGCCTCTGGTCGACCGCGCGGTTTCGTTAGCCCAGTGGAAAATGAGCCCTGAGTTCAAAGTCATCCCGAAGAAATTTTCGACCATGATTCCAGGAGCTTGCTCACATGGGAAGTATCGAATGGAAAGGCGCCAGATGGGAGGCTTACCGCACTAGCCTCACTATTCCGGAGTTGCTCACTATCCTGAAGGGCTTCGGACCAATGGAGCTTATTCGCTTTGAGGTCCCGGGGCGATTCAAGGGAGAATTGAACCTTTGCATAACTGACGACGGGAGCAAAGAAGTTACCGTCCATCACCTGGAGGTCTGTGGCGACAAACGCGCCGGCGTGGGGAGGGAGGCGTTGAGGTGGCTCAGAGATGTATTCAAGGGACCGATATTGCTGGAATTTCCAGATTCGCCCGACCCCGCTGCTGGTTTTCACCCGACTATGCCGTTCTGGTTCAAAATGTATGAGGAAGGGCTTGTTGACGCATTAGATTGTGAAAACTTTTATTTGCCCCCTCAGGCGACCAGCGAGCAGATCGAGCAGGTCCGCACCCATATCGAGTCAGTCGTTGCGAGCAGACTGAAAGTCCGTTGAATTCTCAGCGGAGACCCATATCGGTTACACTTATTCATGCAGGGACAGTCCTGATCGCAGCGGCAATACTCCCGGTTTTATCTATATCCCGCGCCAGTCACTGGACAAGCAATTGCCGGATGCCTACAATCCCGCCTTGAGAAGCATCTGCTTATTTGACTCTTAATACAATCGCTTCAAGGAGGCAAAACTGCATGAGAAGGTCTCCCTTTTCCGATAGGCTCGAACGCTTTCGCAGCATCATGAGGCAACAGGAACTCGACACCTTTCTGGTAGCCGTCCCCGAAAACCGCTATTACCTGAGCGGCTTCGAAGCCGAGGACCTTCAGTTGACTGAAAGCTCCGGTTGCCTGCTCTTAACCGAGACTGCGCAATACCTTCTGACCGACCCACGATATGAAGAAGCCGCGAAAGAAGAAGCGCCGGATTTCAAGCTCGCAATTTATTCCACGGGACTAAGGCAACTATTGCCGGAGCTGTTCGCAGAGTTGAAATGCGAAAGGCTGGGAGTGGAAGAGCATTTCCTTACTGCCAAGAGGTGCAGGGAAGTGCAGGAGGCCCTCTCTGAAGCCCGGCCCAGTGCGGCCGTGATACCTACGGAAGATCTCGTTGAGAGTCTCAGGATAATAAAAGATGACGAAGAAATCGAGAAGATCAGAGAATCGATCCGGCTGAGCGAGAAAGCGCTGCAAACTGCATGGGAGGCCCTGGCGCCCGGCAGGACCGAAAAAGAAATAGCATGGCTGATAGAAAGATCCATACGCGAGGGCGGAGGCCAGGCAGTATCGTTTCCTCCCATTGTAGCTGCCGGACCAAATGCCGCTCTTCCCCATGCGGTCCCCACCGACCGGAAAATCGGCGCAGGCGAAACGGTAGTCCTCGATCTTGGGTCCAAGCTGGCCGGCTACTGTTCGGATATGACCAGGACATGGGTTTCCGCCTCGCCGGGGCCAAAGCTGATGGAGATATATAAAACTGTCCGTCAGGCTCAGCTTGCCGCACAGGATAAAATCCGCAATGGAATAGACTCAGTTTCGGTCGATTCGGCTGCTCGAGATCTCATCAGAGATGCCGGTTACGGCGACAATTTCGGCCACGGCCTTGGGCATGGGGTTGGCCTTGCCGTCCACGAAAAGCCCGGCCTTAGAAAAGTCGGCCCCATTCCGCTCGAAGAGAATATGGTCATTACCGTAGAACCGGGAATCTACCTGCCTGGATTTGGGGGAGTACGCCTCGAAAACATGGTCAGGGTAACAAAAAACGGCTGTGAGCTTCTCACCAGGGAAGAGCTGTTCTACGATTGGTGATTAAAGACCACGGGGTCCCGCTCCCCTTTCTATTGAGAAATCTTCAGCATGAACACAGTGCCGTAATTAGTACGACCTCCACCTGACCCAGTCGTCCCGAAAATAGTGCCGTCAGGTCCCAAGGTCACGCCACCTTCAGGACAGGCACCCCGCCAGCCTCCCCGCTCTGTTTGCCTGAATACCCTCATGCTCGGATACCATGGTGAATCTTCCCGCTCCAAGAGCCATCGCCACTCGCTGTCGAACCGGTTTAAAAGGCACACGGCTTTGCCTAAGGCCCCGGCCAGATGGGCTCCCGACCTGGTGAGAGCCTTTCTTTCGAGGTGACGGAATTCACAGTGAAAACCTTCCTCAAAGCTTCAGCCTGACCAAACACAGCCACAATCATATACAATCCCGAGGAAATATTTGCGTGGCGCTCTTTTAGCATGCCCATCTCACAGAACTATCACCGCTGCATCAAGAAATTCTCACAAAGCGAGTTTTTTGTCTGCGAAATACCAAAACACGGCTACCAGACCACCTGATCGTCGACCGCGTAAACCTTGCAGCCCTGATGATTTTTCCGGCAGGACTGCAACGCACTGGCCAAAACATCAAAATCTCTCGAACTGAAAGTCCAACACCCATCCGGGGCAATCACGAAAGCCCGGGGTTTGCCCAGCGTCAGAAAACGCTGATACGCCTGACGCCCTCTATCGTCCAGATACGGCACCGCATGCGCATCCTCCAGTTGCGCGTACTTTGTCGCAGGCGGGACGGGCAAAGATATGGGCCAGACCACCTGGTCGTCGACAGCATAAACCTGGCAGCGAAGATTGTGCTGCTTGCACAACGACTTCGCCCGTGCGAGAGGATCATAACCTCCGTCCGTAGAGATGCATGACCCGTTGGTGGCGACAACAAACACTCGCGGCATGGCTTTTTTCAAGAACTCCCGATAATCCTGCCGTCCCTTTTCGTTTATCAGTGGAACGGCAGCCACATCATCGATGGCCGCAAATCGGGTCGCCTTCGGGTAGGGAGCCGGGAGCAGTTCCGGGTGGAGATTTTCGCCGGGCAGACCAGCACGGGCCAGAAAAGCATCCAGCTTCGGCACCCAGACCGGCAGTGCTTCGATCTTTCCGAGAAAGTTGTGGGAGTCCTCCATGAAAGGTCCATACGCCTCCAGTTCAGCGTGACCGCCTGCAGCGGTGTACCTTTCAAACATTGCTCGCCAGACCGGCGGCGGAAACTTGGAATCGTTGTCGCCATAGAACCAGATTGACGGCGCCCTGGTCCGTTGGCCATAGTTACCTGCGGCTATTACGAGGTCCTCTTGCCACGCCGGGCAGGACGGTGCATTGATGCCGCCCGCGAAGTTTACCAGGCACTTGACGCCGGAAATTTCGAGAGTCCCCAACGCCAGCGCGGCAAATCCCCCGACGCTCTGGCCGAACAGCACTATCCGGGTCGTATCGAGGTCGGGCCGTGTAGACAGGTACCGGATGACATCGCTGATGTCACGGGCCTGTTGGATTCCCATTTCCTCTATATTACAGCCCCTTAGCCAGGTTTCGCCACCGGAGCCGGCAAAACCTCGCGTCATCGGCAGAATAACGGCATAGCCTCTCGACAGGAAATAACGGGCGGCATACACAGAGCGATAACGCGGCTCATCGCATGGACGGCCGGTCGCTTTGCCGTGATTGAGTACAGCCACCGGAAACGGCCCCCGCCCATCAGGCTCGAAGATGGTGACTTGCAGCTTTACAGACGGCCAACTGCCCACCGGAACATAACAGACACTCTCGTTAAGTTTCGCGTCCAGATGAGCCTCGTCGCCGGCGACAGCCGCCCCCAGAAACCACAAAACGGAGATTACGGCCAAGACACATCTGCCGCCAAAGCTGCGGCGGAGCGACAAGAGGGAAGTGCGAAGAACATACATCATGGCTCGTCCCTTGAACTATAGGAAACTCCGGTTTCTGTTACACGTAGGGGGGTGGTTCACCCCACCCCTATCTGACTGCCGTTAGCGGCATCTCTTTCAGCATCTCAGCATTGCCAGCATCGGGTCGGACCGAGCTATCATATTGGCCTGCCGGTAATACCTCTCGGCTTCTTTCGTTCGTTTACCTGCCCTGCACGCTGCTCCCAGGCTGTTGAGCACATCAGGGTGCCGAAGGTTCTGTTCCAAGACCCTGCTTATGAGACGGATCGCCTCATCGCTTTTCGCCGCCTGGTGGAACGTTACTCCCGGCAGGTGCAATGCATGGAAATAGTCCGGGGCAACCGCAAGGACCTTGCTGTAGATTACGTCAGCCTTTCCACGGCTCGACCAAGCCATCGCCCGACCCCTTTTTCAATCGTTATGTTACCTCGAACAAAACCTGAAAATAAACTGTACTGTTACCAGGGAATGGTTTCAAAAAAGTTACAGGTTAACGAAATTCTGGGGAACGCAAGGCAATGTCCTGACTCGATTTTTAAGAACGAGCGCGCTAGCTTTACATTTCTTTACATGATTTAACGTTAAAAACATTTATGGCGGGTTCGCGAAGCTGTCTTTCGGGGTCTCAACCGTTCCGGAGGGAAAGGATAATGCGGTTTGTCTTTTCTTCTACCTCGGGGATCATTTCGACGAGGGCCTTAAGAGAAGTAAGGATCTTTTTGGTCTGCTTCTTGTGCGGGATGTCAAGGTCCGGATGGTTGAGAAACTCAAGGATCTGATCGAGCATAGCCAGCTTATCCACAGTGAAATCCACATAGGCAAGTTTCGGCCAGATCGACCTGAGGTCATCCGGGAGGTGACCGATCTTGCCGGCTAATTCTTCGTTGGTCCCAAGCCACATCGCACTTTTGAGGCGACTTAGAAGCGACTGGACTTCTTCTCGGTATTCCCCCGAAGCGTCTGTTTCAACCATCAACTCAAGCCATTTGGGTAGGATTTTGTTGTCTACCCATTTTTCACCGATGGCAGGCATTAGCGCCAGGCTGGCAAGTTCGGCCTGTTCGGCAATAAGCTTTTCGCCAAGACGCCTGAGCCTGGGTTGGCCGTCTTCAACGGGAAGCTTGGATTCGAGAAGACTGCTCAGCCTGTCCAATATGGCGCCCTTGTTCTCGATCTCCGGGAACGCCCTGGCAATCTGGGATTCCCACTGTTCCCTGAGAAAACTGATTTCGGCATTTATCGCCGAGAAGATGAACCCAAGCTTAATGAGGGTATTTCTCAACTCGTGAGCCAGAACGTTACAGCTCTGCAGCCGCTGGCGCGCAAGTTCTTCCTGCGCCCCGGAAAGAGACTCCCGGATATGGAGTGAAAGCAATTGTGTACCGAGAGTGCGAGAGAGCTTCTTGATAACCTTTGTGGAGCGGTCGCCTCTTCTTATGTGGGCTTTTTTGAAGTGAATTTTTACTACTGCGACGACTAAGTCTTCGCTGTCTCTCCAGATCGGACGTCCCTGATAATCGACCGGGAATTCAAAATTTTCGACATGGTCCCCGCACAGATAGGACCTGTTTACCAGGACGGGTTCCATATGATGATGGTCTTCGGGTTCGTTCACGAGCTGTTTTCGCACGCTGCGGCAATCCTGGTTTGGATCGTCCGAGGTCCAGCTCTTGCCCCTTTCAACGCACCACGCCATTGCTTCGAGCGCTCGGCCCGGCTTGTCCTTATAGTCCTCCCAACATTTTCCCGGATGATTGTAATCGGAATATTCGTGGAGGCCCCATAAAATTGAACCTGTAGCTTCATCGCGAGCCCCGGATGTGACCCTGACAGTCCGCAACTCGGGCATGGGACCGATTTTGTAGATGGTTCCCTTCGTGGCGTCGTTCAAACACAGGAGGATGGTTTCAATCATATCCTTGCAGGTTTGCTCAAGGACATCATCGTTTATGATCATCAAGCGCCCCCATACGAAACTTTCCTCTCAAAGAACTTGTATCCCGAAACCGGGATGTGGTCAATATCCTTTTGGGTCAGGGAGCCGAGCGTGCGAATTTGCCATTAATCGGCCAAAAGCGTAAAATCCTCTGAATTCGAATAATTCCATTGAGGGAGGGAAGTATATGCGATCTGGCAGAGTAGTTTCATCTTTAGCGCTGGCGTTCTTTTTCCTGTTCCATTCGGTCCTTCCGGCTGCGCTGGGTTCTCAGAAAAAAAACGATCCCTCCATACTTTGGGCTTTTGGAGCGATCCGCGCCTCATCAAGCCCTCCCAAGCTGGAGCCGGTAACTACCGGAATGGTCCTCTCGTCCGGGGATAAGCTGAAAATGATGATTCAGATCAAGAAAAGATGTTTCGTCTACCTGATCCACAGGGACTCGCAAGGGGATTTTGCCATGCTTTTTCCGTACAGCATCAAGCAGTTTGATACAGACTACCAGATTGCCCGTAATTACTATGCGCCAAAAGGAGAAGCCTGGTTCCAACTCGACAGCAGGACCGGCAGTGAGACCTTCACCCTTATCGCCTCGGACCAGCGTCTTCTCGATGTCGAATATACATACGAAAAGTATGCATCATCGGATGAAGCCAGGAAGCAGGACCTGGCCGGGCAGATGATCTCGCTTCTCGACAGGATCACCAAAAGACATCTGGCCTCATCAGGAGGAATTGAAAAACCGGACGCAAACCGCTCCGCTCTTCGGGGATTTGAAAGGGCAAGCGGCGCTGACGCCACTGATATAGCGGGGCTGGCAAGAGAAATTTCATTTGACAATATCTATTCCGAAACCTTCGTAATCGAACACCGGTAAAAAGAATAGTTCACAACAGTTTACCGCCCAATTCGGCGACTTTGGATCGTTCACCTTTGACCAGCACGACGTGACCGGATATGTCTTCGTTTTTGATCCTTTCAACCAGGTAGGTCAAACCGTTGCTGCTGGAGTCGAGGTAAGGATTGTCGATCTGTTCGGGGTCTCCGGTAAGGACTATTTTAGTGTCCTCGCCAACTCTGGTGATGAGCGTCTTGATCATATGCGGAGACAGATTCTGAGCCTCGTCACAGATTATGAACTGACGGGGGATACTCCGCCCCCGGATATAGGTGAGCGCTTCGAGATCGAGCATCCCTTTCCGGGTGAGATCCTGAAGCACCTCGAAAGGCTCCGAACAATTTCTGAACAGGAATTCCAGATTGTCGTAGATCGGCTGCATCCAGGGCCTGAGTTTTTCTTCCTTCGTTCCCGGAAGAAACCCGATGTCATCTCCCATTGGAATGACAGGGCGTGTTATAAGAAGCCGGCTGTAGGCGTTTTCCTCAAGCACTTTTTCAAGGCCCACCGCCAGGGCCAGCAGAGTCTTTCCAGTCCCTGCCCTGCCAACCAGAGTGACGACTTTTATCTGATCGTTGAGTAGAAGCTCGAACGCAAACTTCTGTTCTTTGTTCAGCGCCCTTATCCCCCAGCAACTCGCCTCACCGTAGACCAGGGGAAGGAGCCATCCCTGATGATGACGGGCGAGCGCTGACTGTGAGGGATTCTCGCTGGATTTCAAAAGCATGAACTGATTTGGAAGACCGCTGTGTGAATCGTGGTTGAGCTTGCCGTGTTTGTAAAACCTGTCGAGTTCCTGTGCCGTCACAAATACTTCGCCGACCCCGGTGTAGAGCTGCTCGTAATCGACCTTGTCATTGTAGAAATCCTCGGCCCGTATGCCGAGCACGTCGGCTTTAATCCTCAGGTTCAGGTCCTTTGTCACGAGAGTGACAGGCTCTTTTCCGGAAATACTGAGATTGTAAGCTACTGCCAGAATCCGATTGTCATATTTTTCCGGATCCAGTCCCTGGGGAAACTCCATCAAGCCTGAATGATTGAGTTCGATGGTCAACCTGCCGCCCTTGGGCAGATCTACGCCCTCTGAAAGCCTGCTCAGCTCACGGAGCGCGTCCAGTTCCCTGGAAACGACTCGGGCGTTTCTGCCTATCTCGTCCTGTCTTTTTTTCTGATTGTCTATTTCTTCAATTACGGCAAACGGAATTACCACGTGGTTTTCTTCGAACGCGAAAAGAGCGTCCGGGTTGTGCAGCAAAACATTGGTATCGAGAACATAGGTCTTACGCATCAGAACTCTCCGGAACCTTTTTTGGGCTTCCGCTCTCAATTCCACGCAACCCGACGAGTAATCGCCGTCGACAGGGAGTCGAATTATAAAGCATGCGGAAGGGTGAAATACGTTTCCAGTATGTAAACTTTTTTGGGGTAAAAATGGAAGGAGAATTAAACGAACTTGACCTCGAAAAACCATTGCCACGCAATCGTAACATTCTAACCAGAATTCTGTGCTTATGCGTGAGGGACCTAACGGGAATCGTACCTAAGGTTATCCCCCGGCCTGGTTTCATAGCATTCCGGAACTGAAACCGGCGTCCCCGACGCCAGCATTTCGCTGACGGTAGCAAAACGGAAGCCTGCCTCTTTAAGCCTGGGCACAAACATCGGGAGGGATTCCGCAGTGCCGTGTCCTCTGCCGTTGGCGTGAAAAACAATTATTGACCCGGACTTTGCTTTTGAGATCACGGTCCGCGCTATAGCCGCCGCGGTGCGGCCTTTTGCCGGGTCGCCTGAAACAACGTCCCATTGAATCGCCCGGAGTCCCAAATCCTGAATTAGTTTCAGCATATCGTGATTGCAGGCCCCGAAAGGAAAACGGAACAGGCGAGGCACCTTTGGGATTTCTTTTGCATCTTCAGTTACATCAAATCGTGGTCTTTTCCGGAGTTGCTCCCAAAGCAGCTCATATTGCGCCTGGGTCCAAAGCACCTGGTTTAATGCTTCTTCTTTGTCGAGCTTACGGAAATTCCTGTGATTCCAACTGTGATTGCCTACTTCGAAGAGCGGGTCCGCCATAAGTTGCATGGTCCTCTCAGGATGCGAGCGCATCCACTTGCCTCCGGCAAAAAAAGTGGCCTTGATCCGATTGGACCTCAAATAGTTCACAATAACCGCATCATAGCCGCTGGGCTTGCTTTCAACTTCACAAAGATCGAAGGTCAGTGCGATGAGTTTGACGTCTTGGGGCAGCCTGACGGACCGTGTCGAATTAGCCATGTCGGGAGGCAGTGGGGGGGCTATTTCGCTGGGCCGGAGTCTGGATGGAGGGATATTTCTCAAACCGGATGGGGCAGGAGCAGCTTTTTTATCATCAGCAGCGCTTGCCACAAGGACAACCTGCACCCGGCATGGCGAGTAGATCTCGGGCTGACTCAGGCTTTCCGATCTCTCCGCCCATGCAGTACCGTGAATAAAGCAGAAGGAAAAAGTGAAGAGCAAAAAAATAAAGCAGTGCCGCGGCCTTTGGTCAGTCGTCAGAGAAAAGCTGCTTCCGACCACCGGCGGCCGATGACTTTCGGCTGACTTGTTGAGCTTCATTGTTCCACATGCGGCCACTGCACGCTGACGAAGGTCCCACTGCCCACCACGGATTCAACTTGAAACGTCCCCCCGGACAGCTCCGCCCTTCTTTTCATGCTCATCAGCCCCAGTCCCCAATTTGTACCCGCCGGAGACACGGTGTTAAATACATCGAACCCTTTGCCATCGTCCTCGATGTCCAGCCTGAGAAGTCCGTTTCCCCCGATCAGCTTCACCCGGACATGATAAGATCCGCTGTGGTCCGCCACATTTTTGAAAGCCTCCTGCACGATTCGGAAAATCATCAGCTTCAAATCCGCAGATATCAGTTCCTCTGAGACCTCGAATTCCGATTCCACGCCGATGTCGGGATGGTCTTTTTGGAATTCCCGGCAAAACCACTTCAGAGTCGCCAGGATTCCCAGATCGTCCAGGACCGTGGGCATGAGTTGAGTGTACATGTTGCGGACTCGTTCAATAGCTTCCTGAATAGAGGGGATAAGCGACTTAAGGTTCGACGCGGAACTTTCGCCGGACGCCCCGCTCTCCAGGGCGCCTTCGATGCGAAATTTGATGGCCACCAGGAGCTGGCCGAGTTCATCGTGCAACTCAGCAGCCAGCATTCTCCGCTCGTTTTCCTGCACCTTGAGCAGCGCGGACGCAAGGTGCTTGAGCTGTCTTTCCGAGTCCTGGAGGGCATCTTTGGACTTCTTTCGCTCCATTGCGTAACGGATCGCCCGTTCGAGAACGGGCCCGTTAATCTGATCCTTGACCAGAAAATCCGCCGCGCCGGATTCCATTGCCTGGAGATCGACAGTGTAATTACCCAAGCCCGTGAGGACGATTATGGGCGGAGTTTTCGGGCATTCCTCCACTTCACTGAGGACCTCCAGCCCACTTCCCGACCCCAGATTGTAGTCGAGAAGACAAACGTCGTAGACCCCCTCATTGATCTCTTTCAGGCCGTCTTCACAGGTCTGAACCCAGGTGACCTCATATTGCGCCAGAATGACATGGTTTAAAAGGCGCTCTATCAGGATATAGTCGTCCTCATCGTCTTCAATCAGGAGTACTCTAATGTAGGGAAGTTCGTGCCGATCCATTTGAACTTTCTAGCGGGATCGCTGCAAGCCGATTTTTTCTCCAGCTCGAGAGGAGAAACCGTGCCCTTATAGCATATTCCAAAATATAATTCGTTAAAGATAATTGGCGAATGAGCCGTTTTTAATGTTGACGCCTCAAGTGGTTCCATGCTCCTCTCCAGAGACCCGGACTCAGCCAGTCCGGGTCTCGCGTTTTTGCTCAGACGCCGGAGCCTAGCGGCTCTCATGAAATGCATGATTATTCTTCGGGGACCGTTTTCAGATACATAAGTATGGATTCAAATGCACCTTCCGGTGCTGCGATAAGGTGTTCCTGTATTCGCTGCCCGCTCAGATAATCGCTCAGATGAAACTCGCGGCCGTCCAGCCTGTGTATCCTGCCGCCTGCCGCCATCAGGATAATCTGAGCCGCAGCAAGATCGCCATACGATACATTTGCCACAAGGGCCCCTTCCGCGCGCCCTCTGGCCACGTAAATTATGTGAGCGGAGGTGGACCCCAGGTTCCTGATCTTGCCGGGAAATGTGGACTGGTACTGATTGTGGAAACGTGAGTAGGTAAGCAGCACGCTTTCGTTACTGATCTCGCCGGTGTCCGGAATCCTTATTTCCTGTTCACCCCAATAGGCTTTTTGCCCCGCGACGGCGTAGAAGAGGTCACCGGTTACAGGCATAAGGACAACCCCGAGGACCGGCCAGAAGTTTTCGAGGAGCGCGAGCGAGATGCTCCATATCGGTATTCCCGCCTGAAAGTTGGCTACTCCGTCAAGTGGATCGTATACCCAGAGATACCTCTTCTCCCCGTGGACATAGTCTTCAACAGGAAGAGGGTCCCCGAAGATCCCGTGTCCGGGAAAAACGGCATTGAGCCGATCTTTGAAAAAATTCGTCAGCGAAAGCTCTGCCGAGGTCACGAGCTCTTCATCGAACTTGACTCCCGTATTGCCCTGCCCGTAAAGCCTCAGAGCTTGATCACCCGCGCTCGAAACCACATCTTTTGCAAAATCGAGCAATTCTTCGATCCCGGGATTTTCTCCCCGAAACGCCATTTGCGCCTCCTCGTTCCGATTAAATTGGTTGGCCACGCACGTGCAAACAACTATTGACACCTTTTCCAAATCATTAGCAAAATACGCTGAGTTTTGCATTATTTCTTTATACATATCATAAGGGAGGTCAAGCCTTTGAGCTCACCCATAATTACTCTGCTGAGCGATTTCGGACTTCAGGACGGATATGTGGCCTCAATGAAGGGGGTCATCCTTGGAATCTGTCCGGATGCCAGGCTGGTGGACATCTCACATCTTATCGCCCCTCAGAACGTTCGTTCAGGGGCCTTTGTTCTATATTCTTCTTATTACTGTTTCCCGCGCGGGACCATCCATCTGGCCGTGGTCGACCCGGGAGTGGGGACCGAGCGTGGCGCCATCGCGATCAAGGCGGGCTCATCATTTTTTGTGGGACCCGATAACGGCCTTTTCTCGCTAATATTAAAAAAGGAGACCGGATGGGAGGCGAGAATGCTCGAAAACACCCAGTTCCGTAGAAGCCCCTTCAGCAACACGTTTCACGGCCGCGACCTCTTCGCGCCCGCAGCCGCCTACCTGGCTTGCGGGGTAGATTTCCACACTCTTGGCCAGGTCTGCGATCCGATGTTCCCTCAATGGGGGGAGCCAATCGTTGGCAAAGGCGAAGTTAAAGGTGAGGTGATGCACATCGACAGCTTCGGGAACCTGATTACCAATGTGCCGGGCGAGATATTGGATAAACAGGGACCTTTGGATAAATGGAGTATCGCGGCCGGTGAATTGACAATCGGTTCAATTCAGCAGACTTATGGCCGGGCCGGCCCCGGACAGTCGCTCGCCCTCCCCGGAAGCACCGGCTTTATCGAGATCGCCGTCAGCCACGGAAATGCCGCATTAGAGCTGGGGCTGGAGGTGGGAACGAAGGTCACATTTCGGCTTTCGAATTCCACGGACACGGATGGACAACAGAAAACACTTACTTAGGAATGGCCCTAGCTGTTCAGAGATCGGCGATTCACTGTTAACCTACAGCGTTGAATTGTTCGATAGACAAAGCATTTTCACAAAATCATTCAATTTTGCCGTATCATGTTCCATTTTTCGGTCGAAGTCCGGGTTTATTTCTTCAGGAATACTGTTAACTTGTAAATGATTATACTTAAGCAGGGCCAGGTAATGTTCATCGATCCATCCGGAGTTTTCCGGATGGGCACACTTTTGCGAAAATTTTAATGGAGGAATCAGATGGCTACACGCATTGCGCTAAATGGATTCGGACGAATCGGACGCACTATTCTCAAAATCATAAAGGACAGGAAACTCCCGTTGGAAATTGTCGCGCTGAATGATTTGACATCCCCTTCGGAGCTCGCCTATCTATTGAAATACGACTCAGTCCACGGCGTCTGGCCTCACGAAGTCGAGGGGACCGAAGACGAATTAGTTATCGACGGCAAGCCGATCAAGTGTCTCAAGATAACTGACCCCGCCCAGATGCCGTGGCGCGAACTAAAAATTGACATTGTCCTTGAGGGCACCGGGCGATTCACAAACCGGGAGGGGGCCGAGAAACACCTGAACGCAGGGGCTCGAAAAGTGATCGTTACCGCGCCCGGCAAGGGTATGGATGCAACCATCGTAATCGGGGTAAACGAAGGAACTTACGATCCTCGAACTCATAATATCGTCTCGAACGCATCCTGCACTACGAACTGCCTGGCTCCGATTGCATCATTGCTCCACGACAGGTTCATAATAGAGCACGGGCTCATGACGACCATCCATGCCTACACGATGGACCAGCGCCTGCAGGATTCGATGCACAGCGACCGGCGAAGGTCCAGGGCTGCCGCGCTCTCGATGATTCCGACCACCACGGGGGCCGCTCGAGCCGTGGCCGAGGTAATCCCCGATCTCAAGGGTAAGCTGGACGGCCTTGCCATTCGGGTCCCCACTCCGAACGTTTCTCTGGTTGACCTCGTGGTCAGGGTTGGGCGCGATGTATCCAAGGAAGAAGTGAACAAAGTCATGGAGGAAGCGGCAAATGGACCTCTCAAAGGAATTCTCCGGTATGTGACCGAGGAGTTGGTCTCGGTCGACTTCAACCACACCTATTACTCATCGAGCGTCGATTCGAAGCTGACCCATGTCATCGCCGGCCGCATGGTCAAAATATTCAGTTGGTACGACAATGAGTATGGATATTCGAGCAGGGCGGCGGACCTGGCGGTGATAATCGGCAGTTCCCTGGAGTAGCGCTTTTTCGCCATCGATTGTCCCTTCACCTCGCAGGACGCACAGAAACAAGGAGGACCCGGAGTATGAAGACCCTCGACGATCTCGATCTCAAAGGGAAGCGCGTATTCATGCGAGTCGATTTCAATGTGCCCCTGAACAAGGAACACAACGTAACAGACGATCTTCGCATTCGCGCTGTTTTGCCCAGCCTGCACAAAGTCCTCGATTCGGGGGGCAGGCTTATTCTGGCCTCACACCTTGGGAGACCCAAAGGTAAAGTCGCCGATGAGTTTTCTCTCGATCCGGTGGCGAAGCACCTCTCAAAAATGCTGGGAATGCTGGTGCCTCTTGCTCCGGATTGTGTTGGGCCGGAGGTGGAAAAGATGGTCTCGCTCCTCAAGGATGGCGAAGTGCTCCTCCTTGAAAACCTGCGCTTTCATCCGGAGGAGGAAAAGAACGATCCTGAATTTTCCAGGCGTTTGGCCGGACTGGCGGACATTTACGTAAACGAGGCTTTTGCGGCCTCCCATCGCGCTCACGCTTCCGTCCAGGGCATAACCCGCTTCGTCCCTGTTTGCGCTGCAGGCTATCAACTGCAAAAGGAGGTCGAGTATTTCAAAAAGGTCATGCTAAGTCCGCAAAGGCCCCTGGCGATTATCGTAGGGGGCGCCAAAGTATCGACCAAACTGGGCCTGCTCGAAAATCTCATTCCCAAAGTCAATTGCCTGATTATAGGCGGGGCGATGGCAAATACATTTTTTAAGGCACAGGGAAAGGAAGTCGGCAAATCTCTGGTTGAAAATGACTTCATCGAAACCGCCAGGCGGCTGATCGAGTCGGCGAATAAAATTGGAGTCAAGGTATTCCTGCCGGTTGACGCTGTTGTAGCCGCCGATGTGCAGAGCAGTGAAGACGTGCGGCAGGTCTCGATCGACTCGATTCCCGCGGACGCTCAAGTTCTCGATATCGGAACTGAGTCGGTTCAACTTTTCGAGTCTGTCCTTAAAGAATGCAGGACAATAGTCTGGAACGGCCCGATGGGTGTTTTCGAAACGCCTCCTTTTAACAAAGGGACTTTCGCCCTGGCCGAATTCATGGGGTCGATCGACGCGCTTACAGTCATAGGAGGCGGAGATTCGGCTGCCGCCATCAGGCAGGCAGGCGCGGAAGACAAGGTGAGCTATATTTCGACCGGTGGCGGCGCTTTTCTGGAGATGCTCGAAGGCAAGGACCTGCCCGGCGTTTCGGCCCTTGAAAAATGTTGAGATACAGTAGAGAAGTAAAAAGGCAAAAGGTAGAAGGCAAAATGGCCAGGCTTTTTACTTTTGTCTTTTTACTTTTGCCTTTTTACTTAAAGTTACATGTGGAGGACTAGAATGAACCCAAACAGGATGCCACTTATCGCCGCCAACTGGAAGATGTTCAAGACCGTGCCCGAGGCGATCTCTTTCGTAAAGTCCATCCAGAAGGAAACGGGACCCTGCTCAGACCGCGAAATACTTATTGCGCCTCCATTCACCGCGCTTAATGAGGTCCGTTCCATTCTGAAACAACTGGGATACAGCCTGGGGGCACAGAACTGCCACTGGGAGGAAAAGGGGGCTTTTACGGGCGAAATCTCGCCGAGTATGCTGAAAGACGTTGGTTGCGACTACGTGATAGTCGGCCATTCGGAGCGGCGTCAGATGTTCGGCGAATCGAACGAAACGGTGGGCCTGAAAGCCGCGGCGGTCTTCGAGGCCGGGATGAGGCCTGTTATCTGCGTTGGAGAAGTCCTGGATCAGCGCGAGCAAGGCAAGACATTCGAAGTAGTTGCCGGCCAGGTGGAAGGGGCGCTCAAGGGATTGAGCCAGGCGGAGGCGCAGAGGCTCGTTATCGCGTATGAACCGGTCTGGGCGATCGGGACGGGAAGGACTGCAACTCCCGAGCAGGCGCAGGAGGTTCACGCGTATATTCGTGACAGGATCGGAGTTCTTTTCAACAAAGAAGTTGAAATAAAGGTCAGAATATTATATGGTGGGTCGGTTAAGCCTGATAATATCGATGCGCTCATGGCGAAGCCGGATATCGATGGAGCGCTCGTTGGCGGGGCAAGTTTAGAGGTAAGCTCATTCAAACGCCTCGTAGAGTTCAACATCTGAGAAAAAGAGAAATCCCAAACCAATGACTACGCTGATCGTTATTGTTCATTTGGTCGCCTGTATCGCGCTGATTGCGATCGTTCTACTGCAAACCGGAAAGGGCGCTGAAATGGGAGCGGCGTTCGGAGGCGCATCGCAAACACTTTTCGGCGGATCGGGGGGCAGTTCTTTCATGAGCAAGCTGACGACGGGCGCTGCTGTCGTTTTCATGATGACTTGCCTGCTCCTCTCTTTTATGTACAGGCCCGGGTCCCGGGGAGGCCGGTCCGTGATGACGGAAATTCCTCCCATCGAACAACCCCAGGCGCCGGCGCCCGCACCGGCACAACCTCAGCCGGCAGTTCCTGAGGCCCGTCCGGTTCAGCCCGAGGCTGCGCAAAAACCAGCGGAAACACCTCAACAACCTGCCGCTACCCCGGCGGAAACACCTAAACAACCTGCCGCTAAGCAGCAATCACAACACAAAAAGCCATAGGACTGAGGAAAAGACACAATCCCCTCAGTTCCTCCGGATGGTGAAACAGGGGCATTTTGCTGTCTTCTTCGGACATCTTCATTCCCATTCGCAAAAAATAGTACCTGAAGCCCCTAGACTTTCTCCTCTATTTCGACCGGCGTTTCTGCTTTGCCGGGCTCAGATGGAGGGGTTTCAGCACCTGCCGGGGCGTTTGCGTCAGACAAGGCGGCCTGCAGTTCTCTTTTGGGCTCGTCGTAGATCTCCGCCTTGATTGCGGTACCCTCGTCCAGAATGAGAGTTTGAGCGAGAATCTTTTTAAGCTTAACCTCTCGCTGGGCCGAATGGAATTCCTCTCTGAGTACGCGGACCGTCTCGTCCTGGTCCATCGTATTCTTCAACTCGTCTAATGTTCGTTTGAACTCGGCGTATCCGCGTCCAAGGGCCCTGGCCACCTCAGGCAACTTGTTCGGCCCGACCACCAGAAGTATGACGATCATAATCACAAGGAGGTGTTCAAAACCAAACATGATCTGGTCATTCCTCCTACCGCCCTCAGGCGGAATAGATTAACTCCCTGGAGGCAAGGCAAAAGTAAAAAGGTAAAGATGAGGTCACTTTTACTTTTAGCCCTTGCCTTCTACAGTTGGCTTTGCATCTGCAGATTTGGTTTCGCCATCCCGGACCTGCTTTTGCTCTTCTTCCTGTTTGTCGCTGCCTATGGCTTTTTTAAATTCGCTGATTCCCTTCCCCAGGCCGCTTCCCAGTTCGGGCAACTTCTTGCCTCCCACCAGGATCACAATCCCCACAAGCACAATCATTATTTCGGTCATGTTCAGCATAGGACCCTCCACGATTCTTTATTATCTTGATTTTTGCCTAGTATCCCAGGTTCTCACCGACAAGCTTCACGTGAATGCGGCCCTTAAACATGTGCCCTTCGATGATGCTCCACATATTACAGATACGCTGAGGGGATCGGCAGTCGATACACAAACCGGTCTCGGCGCAGGGGGTCTTATATCCTACGCGCACCGCGTTCACGGGTGCTGCATAGTGCTTGACCCTTTCCATGGCCGATTCCAGGTCCGAAGTCACCTTATTCATCCCCACGACGAGAATCACCTTTTTGGGACCGAAGCTCATACCTGCAACACGGTTTCCGCTCCCATCGAGGTTGACCAGTCTGCCGTCCAGTGTGATCGCGTTAGAGCTTGCAATCATAACGTCCGCAAGCAAACCCTGTCGCCTCAGCTCGATTGCCTCTTCAGGAGTAAGCGACGGCTGGTAGGGGTCAATGATCTTCACCCCGGGCCTTTCAGCCAATTTCTCCCACAGGCCCATCGCAGTGGTCGTAGTGGAACCGCCACGGTAGACCACAGCTTGTTCTGGAATCATTGCCAGGATCTGGTCTCTTGCTTGAGCGGCACTGGAGGCATAACTTCCCTCCATTCGGCGCTTTTCCAGATGTTCGATGATGTTCCTGGCGGCCTTTTCATTCCACGTGGTCTGATTATCGTCCATTTTATGCCCCCTGCGATTATGATTTGTCATTCTGACCCGTATTGGGTTTGAAGTTCGCGGATTGGCCTTCCGATCTTGAGCCTGTTGTCGAGCCTCCACCTGAGTCCGGTTGCAGTGGTTTCGCCCAGGATAAAGTCAGCGAAGCGCTCTACAAGGTGAGGCCGACAGGTTACAGTGATGAGTTTTCCGGAGCGATTTTTCTTCATCTGGACCGGGCTCAAGAATACGTCTAAAGCCCCCATCTCCAGCATTCTGCTCATGAGATAGTCATACGTCTGAGGGCTCATGTCGTCTATGTCGGTTTCAAGGACGGCTATCTGTTCTTTTTCATAGCCCTGCAGCTCATCCTGGGTTTCTCCAATCAGGATGCGGAGCAGGTTAGGAATATCCGGTTCAGACGTTCCGGCGCCGTACCCGATTTGTTCCATGGTCATAGCCGGCAAAGGACCGAAGCCGCAGGAAATCGTCGTAAGTATTGCCGCCCCGGTAGGTGTAAGGAGTTCGCCCTTGACCCCAGTGGAATAGAAAGGCTTGCCCTTGATCAATTCGGCGGTGGCCGGGGCCGGTACGGGCAATATCCCATGAGCGCACTTCACAGTCCCGGTCCCGACATGAAGCGGCGAGCAATAGACCCTCTCAATCCCCATGGCCGCTAATCCGGCGACGCCGCCCACCACATCTATGATTGCATCCATCGCGCCTACCTCGTGAAAATGGATGTGATCCATTGTGGTTTGATGGACCTTGGCTTCCGCTTCCGCCAGCCGCCTGAAGATCTCGAGGCTTTTTTGTTTTACGCATTCATCGAGGCTGCTCGTTCCGATGATTTCCTCTATATCGTGCAGGTGCCTATGATGGTGATGATGGTGGTCTTCGTCTATGACTACGATCGCCCGGCTTCCGCCGATGCCTTTTTTGATTACCTTTTCCACTTTCAGATCGTAGTTTGAAAGACGGAGTTTTGCGAGTTCCTCTCTGATCCGTTCGACACTCAACCCCGCGTCCATGAGGGATCCCAGAATCATGTCTCCACTGGCCCCCGAGAAACAGTCGAAATAGGCGATTCTCATTGATATTCTCCTAATGAATTCATACGACCTTTTTTATGGCCTGCACGCTGTCGAAACTTTGGGTGTGCATTCAGTCTCTTCAAGGGCCGGTTTCGCGTTCTTTATAGCCATTTTATTTATGAGCCCGGCCTGATAGCCGGCGCCGAAACCATTATCGATATTGACCACAGACACTCCAGATGCGCAACTGTTCAGCATACTCAGCAATGCCGCCACGCCCCCGAAGCTTGCGCCATAACCGACGCTGGTAGGCACCCCGATGACAGGACAGGAAACCAATCCGCCCACCACACTGGCCAGGGCCCCTTCCATGCCCGCCACGACCACTGCCACATTGGCTTCAAACAAGTCCTCCCGGACGCCGAGAATGCGGTGAATTCCGGCAACACCCACGTCGTAAACCCGCTTGACCCGGTTGCCGAGTACCTCGGCTGTAACAGCAGCTTCTTCGGCGACCGGCATGTCTGATGTGCCGGCACTCACTACGGCGATATCACCCAGCTTCTCGACAGGTTCAGGGCGGATCACAACGATTCGGGCCGTCTCGAAGTATTCACACTCAGTAACCTCACGAACGGCTTGGTAGACTTCAGGCCCGGCTCGAGTGGCCAGGACATTAGCATGGTTTTGTGAAATTCGCTGCACGATGCCTTGAATTTGGGCGATAGTCTTCCCCTGGCAGAATATGACTTCCGGGACACCCGTGCGAACACACCTGTGGTTATCGATTCTGGCGTAACCCAAATCCTCAAACGGGAGTTTTTTCAACTGGAGCATCGCCTCATCCAGATTCATCCCACCATTCTGAACATTCTCCAGAAGGTTTCTTAGATGCTTGAGATCCATTTTTACACCTTTCAGCTTCGTGTCGTGTTATGAGTCCGAACACGCACCTGCCTGTTGATTGACATCGACAGTATAAGGGTTTTTTTAAAAACTTTGGAGATTTCAATTCATAGGCTGATTAAGAAGCGGGAGAATCAGTTTACGGTTTTTTTTCCAAGCCTTCTGCTACATCTTTCAGCCCCAGTCGTTCCAAGGTTGAACGGGTGGGAGTGCCGGATTTGACATCCCATTGCATTAAACCATAAAATTCGCTCTTGGAACGTTCCAGATCTTCTCGCAGGTATTTCCTGCCTCCTGCGTCTTCCTTTTCATAGTAGATGTCATGGAAAACGTCGTCCGCACCGGTTCGACCGTCTCGTGCGGCTATGGCTCTCTCCAACGTGCAAAGCATGTGTCCCCTTCGATAGGATTCCTCCTCACTCATCTCGTCTCCTGTTACCGCAGAATAAATGCGAGATTCAAGCGAGGTATCTCCCACATGATCGGCAGAATTGGCGTTGAACAGAAAAGGGAACAGGATGTCGCACACAATGTAGCAGTCCTTCAGAATGGAATGTTCCTGATAGCGTTTCACCACGGGGGCAGCCCATTTCCAATTCAAACTCTTTCCATCCTTCTGGAAAAATTCTGCCGCTTCTTCTGAACCGTAGACAGCCTTCATCACAGGTTTGAGAATAGGAAATATTTTTTCCGGCTCAGCGGTCAGCGCGTTCTGCCCGACGGTGAAAGCAGCACCCCAAAGCATGGAGATGTAGCTGTGGGAGATCATGGCGTCCCGGTTGTCCAGGACCCACATCAAAGCCAGGGCAGGGACCGCATATCCGGTGGGAAACCCTCCCAGATAGGCCCAATGCTCACGATAGCCGCCAAACTTCCCCGCGCGGGGATAATACATATAAGAGAGCTCTTCGGCTTTTCCGCCAAGCTGTGCGGCTGCACGCAGCCCCCCGTTGGCGAGTAGCTCTCCAAATCCTTCTCGATCGGCAATTTTTTGAAGAAGTACGGAGATGAACTTCCATGAACCGATTTCTTCAAGAGGAAGCCCGGTATCTTTCTGCGAAATCAGCTTCTCCCGATAGCAGTCCGCAAGCCATGGGATGATGGCCATCAACTCCCAGGAGTTAATTCCCAAAAGATCAGCCAGTTTGGCAGCCTGCCAGGTGACTTTGTTATAGCCCTTTTCAGGGTCATTGACCATAGACTCGAGATACATGTAAGACCGCACGCATAAGGATACACCGGGAGTGATATCGGGTCCCTTTAACCGTGAGTGGCAAGCGACAGGGCAGGCAAAACATCCGTCGGGAGTTTGCGAATAGCCCGAGGAAGGGTCCCTGCAAAGATCGAGAAGCTCGCCGTCAAGAAGCGTAAGGCCTCCCCGGCCATAGCCGCCGCCCCATACATTGTACTTAAAACCTTTTTCTTCGGGCTGAAAGGGATCCTCTTTTAAAGATTTGCGCGAAAACAGTCTTTGGACGTGCTCGGTGATTTGCATCAGTTCTTTTGGCCTTGCCACGGTCACACTTCCGGTGCCCCGGACCGCAATGGCCTTCAAGTTTTTCGAGCCCATCACGCCACCAAATCCTCCCTGGCTCGATGCATTCCCGGTGTCCGTGAGAATGGATGCGATGCGGCTTCCTTTTTCTCCCGCCTTTCCTATAACCATCGCCCTGGTCTTATTGCCGTGAAGCTTCCAGATCATCTGTTGGGCCTCATAGACATCGAGGCCCCATAAACCGCCGGCGTCCAGGATTTCAGCCTTGTGGTCGGTAATCCAAAGGTAGACAGGCTTCGAGGCTTTCCCCTGGATAATGAGAGCATCGTATCCAGCCCATTTCAGTTCAGGAGCGAAGTGTCCTCCAATGCCTGAACGAACAAAGGATTCCGTGGGACCGGTCTGGGGAGATTTGCCCACGATCGTGAGCCGGCCCGATGTGGGCGCAAGAGTCCCTTGCAGGGGGCCTGTAGCCAGGACCAGCCGATTTTCAGGGTCCAATGCTCCCACCCCCGAAGACACCTCGTCCCAGCAGATCTTTGCCCCAAGTCCACGACCTCCTATGAACTTCGGTACATAGTCAAAGGTCGAAGACTCGGAGATTTTACCACTGGTCAGGTCAACCCTGAGAATTTTTCCAACCCATCCGCCCGAAGGAGTCATCTCAGTCCTCTTTGATCACGGGATAGCCCACGAGCAGTCCCTGTTCAGAACGCTCCACCCGTAAAGCGCCCATGGGGCAAAACTTCACACACTGAGGGTCCCCGAAGCAAAGGTGGCATTTGATCGAATGGTTCTTTTGCTCATCGAATTTTGGCCTGGGGGGGTGGAAATATTGCTTGCAAGCCTCGATGCATTGCTGACAGCCGATGCACTTGCTTTCATCAATGATTCGAGCAAATGTGCCGCTCTGCGTATCCACCTGCAGTGCCCCTACCGGGCAAACCTTCAAACAGGGAGGATCGCTGCACTGATAGCATGCCTTGGGCTGGAAGTCCCCTTTGATATACTCTTTTTCGACGGAAAGCCGCGCAAGCGAAGAGGTATTCCGGCCTTCGCAGTTCGCATTGGAACAGGCCATTTCGCAGATGCGACATCCGCAACATAGAGCCTTATCTACGAAAATGGCCATCCTGGCTAAAGCCACCTCTTGACCGTTGGGAAGGGTGGAAGCCCAAAGGATGTCCCCAAAGGCAACGACCTCACCCAGGGCCAGGGCGCTAAGCGTAAGGCCCTTAAGAAAAATACGCCTGTCGATCCCCGCAGCCATTACCATTCTTTCCTATCTGAGGACCAAGACCGAATTATCCTGCTTCGGTGTTTGCAATCGAGTAGCAGGAGGCGAGAAAAAAGGTCTCGTGACAACCGGGCCGAAAGATTCGCCGGTTTCTTTAACAACCAGTTTGTAGTAGTACTTCGATTCACTCCCCACGGTTTTATCGACATAATCATAAGCGTTTTTGTCGGGGACAAGATTTATCACGTCCAATTCCTTATAAGGACCTTCCTCAAAGGTCTCTGCCCTTAGAATCTGTACTGACATTTGGTTTTTCAGGCCGTCTTTGGTCTTCAAGATCAGTTTGGCTGACCGGTAAAGGGGCTGGACCCTGAATTCCAAAATGGTTGGATCTGCCGACACGGCTGCCAGCGGGGCAAAAATGCTAATAGCAAAAAACAATGTGAAACAAAGCACACCATATCTGGTCATAAACGTTTCTCCACGTTTTTTTTTCCGGATTGAAAGCCCCCCTCCCCGGGAACGGGGAAGAGGGACTATAAGTTACATACCTGAATCGAGCGATTCTTAAAAATCCCACCGTGACACTTACATAGATGGAAAATTAACCCAAAACAATCTTGATATCGTCTTGCTTCCTTGCGTATCCAATACCGAGTTTTACTGCCTGGGCGATTTGTTTCTGATACCAGGCATACATGCCAATCTTGTTGGCCGCCATGTTCGGGTACCACTCCTGAAGAATTCTAATGCCCATGACATCATTGGCCACCTGGTCACCGGAGACAAGGATCACACCGGGTTTTACTTCCTCGCCGTGGGAAGGACCGCCGCTCACAAGGGACCTTCTTCCATCCATGATGATCAGGTCCGGCTGCAAAGCCAGGTTGATTTCCGCAGCCTGCTCGGCAACGAAGATATGATTGAAGGCATGAAGATGCGCGTTTCGGTCGGCACGATGCAAAAGCCCAACCGATAGCTTCAAGCTCTGGGTAATTCCCCCGAGGAAGTGGGTCTTCATCACCGGGGTATAAATGATCTTGTCGTAAGTTCTGAGGTCCGCCGGATAGGCCACGGTCCCATCACCGCCGCCCATCCTGCCGAGGTATTCGGCCTTGGCATTGCGGATGTTCATCCATTTTTCCATTTCCCAGGTTTTGACAAGGGTGTCGGTGTCTTTGCCTACCGAATCGTACCCCATCATTTTGATTACCCGCTCCGTCGGCCCCCATGGTCCGCAGGTATCGGCCACGGTCACGTTGTGGTAGCCATCATCTTTCAGGACGGTAAGCAAAGCTTTCAGAAATGCAGGGTCTGTCCCCCCCTGCGGCCAGGGGTCCCCGGTGTTCATATTGGGCTTGAGGAGAATTTTATCTGTTTTTTTAAGGGACTTTTCAAACCCTCCGGCGAGCTTCACAGCCTTCTTGATATCTCCGGTCAGGTCTTTATCCAGTTGGGTAGCCTGGATCATCACGACCAGGGATTTTTTCTCATCACCGTAATAGTTTGGATGGAGGTGAGACCACTGGACCGGAGCCCCTCCATTAATCAGACTTTCAGGATTTTTATCGAAATAATCCTTGGGTATGGGTGCATTTTTAACAAACTCCCCATACTGCATCAACTGACTATCCCTCATCCTCCAGGTACCTGTCTGGGCCGGGTCATCCAGGTCTGCAACCCCCAAGGCACGCTCCGCACCCAGCACCCCCAGGGCCGCGACGCCTGCCCCACAATACTTAGCCACATCCTCGAAAAACTTTCTTCGGGTAACATCTTTACAGCTCATCTCGCTACCTCCATTGTGAAAGTTAAAGGTCGATAGGGCCAGCCTTCTTTGCTCCTCCTGTCTTGAGGTTTTGTTCATGCCGCGAACTTATACCAAAGACCCATCTCATGCATGCTGATCTGAGTTTCGATAGTGCCTTCTCGTAGAGGACTGATACTAAGCCGCGTTAACGTTGATAATTTTTAAGGCCAAAAAGGAGCGGGGGAATGTTTTCACTATTAAGATCTCCCCCACCAATCTCCAAGCTCCGCCAAGCGGATGGGAGTGTGAGGGGCGCAAATCCATTCGTTTTGAAAAGCGTACTCTGCTTAAAAGTCTTGAACCAAATTCTCTTGCGAAATGTAAAAAGATGATATCTTTCCCATATCTTATAACGCACTTGATAAAATATACTATTTAATGGACCTGTCAAGATAAAATTTAATACGATCAATCACTGCCATCAGTCGCCGAAAGCCTATTCCACAAACGGCGGCTCGCCCTGGATTGATTGAACCAATTTGAGGGCATTGGTCACCTGCTCCCTGGTCCCCCTGAAAACCAGCCATACCGAACCTTCTGCACCGCCGATGCCACCCGCACTGCACTGGAAAGCCGTTGCTCCCGTTAGAACGTTGATGGCCTCCAGTTCCGTTACAATCTCCCCGGTGAGCAGAAACATCGACTGAACAGCGTTCAGGCTTTCAACCGGTTCACGCATCTTTAGAGTCAGGTCGACAATATCCCCGGCGACCAACTTATCGAGGCCGATGGGGATGACCAGGTAGGCCTTCCTACCGATCACATAGGGCATAATGGTCCCGGTCGTGCCACTGTTCGGGGAAGCGATATCTACCGCTACAAGTTTATTTTTATAATCAAGGGCGTTGCCTCCCTTGATGACAACATCGCCGGGCTTCAACTTCTTCACCGCTTCGGCGAGCGGCAGGTCAACAACTTGCCCCTTCTCGAGAATGACTTCAGGAACGCCTTTTACTTCGGGAAGTTTCTTACCCCCTTTTTCAGGTTGAATCCTGCCCAGCACAAAGGCTGCTTTTTCCATCTTCTTTCCTGTAATCTCTTCAGCTACGTAGGCATTCGTCGTCCCCTTGGCAATAATGACCATCCCGTTTTCCAGGGCGTTCTTGACGATCGGCATCTCTTTTACGGCCTTGGCGATAAGCCTCTTCGATTCCGAAACAGTCAGAATGGCCTGGGCCTGGACGATGTCGGCGGGTCCTTCTGCCGCCAGAAGTCCGGGGAGGACAAACTGCACACTCATCATTGCTGCCAGAGCAAAAAAATACCCTTTAAAATTATGCTTTGTCATCATGGTTTCCTCCTAAATAGTGCATCCTTGCACCGGCATTTTGAGGAATCTGGCTCTCACGATCGACCTCTTAATTCAGGGGTCGGTGCGTTGGAGCGAATTGAGGTTACGGTGAATATGTGGTCCGATTACTCACCGCAATTAGGCTACCCAAGGTTGCAACTGCCGTCAATGAGGAAATTCCCGGTTCTGCTACATCGTGTAATCTCCTGATTTGCGCCGTCGCTGCTGAAATTACTTGACTTGGAGCCCAAAGAGAGTTCCACTACTGGGGAAGAATGTTAAATAAATCACTTGGGCTAATTCCAGTTCCTCTGGAAATTAGATATTTTTTCCTGCGTTCATTTTCTTTTTTCTATCCGGCGGCCTAAAGTTCGCCGTTTCATATAGACAATTTCAGTAAGATCATCCTCCGGCATGGGAAGGAGATTCCGATGAATGCACTGACCCTTGTATTCGTGGCCTTATGTGTATTTGCGCTTGCCTATCGCTACTACGGAATGTTCGTTGCCAACAAGGTCCTGGGAATTGACCCGAACAGACCCACGCCTGCTCATACGCTTGAGGACGGCATCGATTACTACCCGACCAACAAGTATGTCATCTTCGGACATCATTTTGCAGCCATTGCGGCGGCGGGTCCCCTGCTCGGACCGGTCCTGGCGGCTCAGTTCGGCTACCTGCCGGGGGCCCTCTGGATCATTGTTGGAGCGGTTGTCGCCGGAGCGGTACATGACATGGTCATTCTTTTCGCCTCGATCCGTCATGAAGGGAAAAGTATCTCGCTCATCGCCGAATCGGAGATCGGAAAGGCGGCCGGCGTCGTAGCCAGCTTCGCCGTGCTGTTCATTCTTATCCTGACCCTTGCCGGACTTTCCCTGGCCGTCGTAAATGCCATGATGAAAAGCCCCTGGAGCGCTTACACCGTCATCTGCACCTTGCCTATAGCGGTTATCATGGGCATCTGGATGCGCTGGATCAGGCGTGGAGACGTCATGGGAGCAAGTGTCATCGGCGTCGTGCTCCTGGGTCTGGTTATCGCGACCGGCCCGTCTGTAGCCGCTCATCCCGTACTCTCCAAATGGTTCTATCTGTCCAAAGAACAGTGCTCCATTTTCATTCCGGCCTACGGTTTCTTTGCGTCGGCCTTGCCCGTCTGGCTGCTCCTGGTGCCGCGCGATTACCTTTCCACGTTTCTTAAACTTGGAACCATCTCGGCGCTTGCAATAGGCATAGCCATAGTACATCCCTACCTCGAGATGGCGCCCCTTACCAAGTTTATCAGCGGAGGAGGTCCGCTTGTCGCTCCTCCCGGTTCGGTTTTCCCATTCCTTTTCATTACTATCGCGTGCGGTGCGTTGTCGGGCTTTCACGCGATAATAGGCAGCGGAACGACCCCGAAGATGATCAATAACGAGCGGGACATCCTTTTTGTCGGTTATGGAGCGATGCTTGTGGAAGGGTTCGTGGCTATAATGGCCCTGATTGCCGCCTGCGTTCTCGTTCCCTCCGATTATTTCGCGATCAATGCGTCTGCCGCAGCTTACAAAACCCTTGGCATGTCGCCCGTACACCTGCCCGAACTCGCCCAGGCGGTGCAGGAAAATGTTCAGGCCCGGCCTGGGGGGGCTGTTTCGCTCGCGGTTGGTATGGCTTATATATTCAGCTCCCTCTCGTTCATGAAGGGGCTTATGGCATACTGGTATCATTTTGCGATTATGTTCGAGGCCGTCTTCATTCTGACCGCCGTTGACTCAGGAACACGGGTGGGACGATATCTGCTCCAGGAAATCATAGGGAGGGTTATTCCCGTGTTTGCCCCCGAGAAGAAATCGATACCCGGCATTATCTTCACGAGCGCCCTGTTCACTTGCTTCTGGGGATACCTGGTCTATACCGGCAATATCACAACGATCTGGCCGCTGTTCGGCATGAGTAACCAGTTGCTCGCCGCGTGCGCCCTGATTGTCGGAACCACCATGATCATCGGCATGGGGAAGCTGAAATACTCATGGGTCACCGCTATTCCCGGAATTCTCATGCTGCCTGTTACAATGACGGCCGGCTATTACCTGATAAAGGCAAACTACGCCCAGTCCAATTACCTGCTGGTTTGTCTTGCCGCCTCACTCATGACACTGATGGCGATCGTTTTCATTCTGGCCTTCAGAAAATGGTTCGTATTGGGGCAAAAGCATCCTAAGGCGATGGAAAAACTGGCGCCAACGGCGTAAGAGCATAGGACTGAGGGCTGAGGACTGAGGACTGGGTATGAACACACAGTCCTGCTTGCTCCGTCCCCATACCTCAGTCCAATTCAATTTTCCGCTTCCCCGTCCTCAGCACTCAGCCCTTAGTCCCGGCACATCTGTATTGTTTCTTCTCCTCTGGACAGAAACAGCGGATATTCTTATATGGGAATAGCCATTGAATAGACCCGATCTTTGTTTGCTTGAAAGGAAAATACAATGAATGCCAATAGTAACGGATTACTGGAAATCATGTGCACTGCCGTAGAAATAAAAGAAAAAATGAAATCTCTTTACGCCGACTCAGCAGGAAAATGCAGTGATAGTGTTGGCGCAGAAACATTCGAGATGTTGAGAGATGCTGAGCAGAAGCACCTGGAATGGCTCAATGCAACGTATGCCGATCTCTCTAAAGGCGCAGGCGATCTGGACGCATGCCGCTATTACGACTTCGACGTCCCGGGCAGAAACGAGATTATGAAGAAGCTAAAGCAAAAGCGGGAAAAGATCTCAAGCGCATGCCTCGACGACGTTGCGGCAATCGAGAGCGGGATGGAGCTCGAGAACAAGGGCATCGAGTTCTTTCAGTCCAGGCTCAAGGAAGCTGTCGAGCCGATCGAGCGTGAATTTCTGAACCAGATGATATCGGAGGAGAGGTCCCACTATATAATGCTTGCGGATTTGAAATTTTATTATACCGATACGGCCCATTGGCTCATGGAAAAATCAAGGGCCGGCCTGGACGGGGCGTGAAAGACCAACGACGCGGGGGACCGGAGGCGCGGAGAAAAAATCCGATGTCCGACACCGGATACCCCACACCCGACACCCGAAATCAACCTCTCGTGTTTACCTGATCTAAATTACGGTTTATACTGGCAGCGGCTAGTCGAGCGGGGTGCTGTTGCTTCGTAGGGGGACCGGCAATTTCCCCAGCCAAACACAAACGAGAGGGCGTGCACTATGGATTTGATCTTTTACCAGGTAATGGCCGGGTTGTTTTGCGTAACGGTCGTGTCTTCGGTCAGCTATGTCGTGGGACACCGCACCCAGGGCCGGAAACTGAAGGTCCAGGCGGCTGTAGATCGCGCCGAAATGCTCACCATAGAGAGAGCGCTAAAGACCTTTTGGGATAATGAGAAGCAGAAGCTCGAAAATGAAAAGGGCGAACTCCAACAACGTATTCAGTTCCTCGAAAGCAAGCTTGAACAGTACCGCAGAAAGGCTGCCGGCGTCGGAATGATGGGGCTTCGTAAAAACAAGCTCAGCGACATGCTGATCACGCTGCTTATCGAAAACGAGTCCCTGGAAGAAAAGCTTTTTGCGCAGAACATGAAGCTGAAACAGGAAAGGGATGAATTCCTGGAAAACGAGCTTCGCAGCATTAGCTACAAACGCATCCTGCTGTCCGAACTCCTAAACCAAACCGAAGTGCGCCGTGAAATGGAGAAAGTCATAAACGACAGATCGCGCCTCAAACGGCTGGAACTCAAGCAAAAAGACCTGGAACCTATCGACTATGCCCCTTCCGACTATGATGAAGACGACGAAAAGACCGAACTGTCCTGAGAGAAGACTGAGCTTTGCTGACCCGCCGTAACACCTGACGGGACCATACCCGATTTTATGACCTTGACAAGGTGTGCCCTCCCCTCTTTCCCACCTTCGGGGCAGGACCGTTGATGGGATCGCCTTCTTTTCGACAGCCGGTTGCTGTATAATAATCGAGATGAAACCTTTCACACTGAGAAGCCAGTTTGAGCCGACCGGTGACCAGCCTGATGCAATTGAAAAGCTGGCATCCAATATACAGGCCGGAGTGGACGAACAGACCCTGCTCGGCGTAACGGGGTCGGGCAAGACCTTCACTATGGCCCACGTAATAGCGAAGGTCCAGAGACCCAGCCTCGTCATAGCGCCCAATAAGACCCTGGCTGCACAGCTCTACGGCGAGTTCAAATCCTTTTTTCCAGAAAATGCCGTGGAGTATTTTGTATCTTATTATGATTATTACCAGCCCGAAGCTTATATCCCTCAGACCGACACTTATATCGCCAAAGACTCATCCATTAACGAAACCATTGACAAGATGCGTCATTCTGCAACCCGTTCGTTACTGGAGCGCCGGGATGTAATAATCGTTGCCAGCGTATCCTGCATTTACGGCCTGGGCTCGCCTCAAAAATATCAGGAGATGCTGCTGCAGCTCAAAACAGGTCAGGAAATCCTCAGAGAAGACGTTTTGCGGAAGCTTGTGGACATCCAGTACGAGAGAAACGACTATGATTTTCATCGCGGCGTTTTCCGCGTTAGAGGGGATGTGGTCGAGATTTTTCCGGCGTATGAGGAAGACCTGGCAATACGTATAGAGTTTTTTGGGGACGAAGTGGATGCGATAAAAGAAATCGATCCGCTTACAGGCAGGACTTTTCGGCGTCTGGACCGAGCCGACATTTATCCCGGCACCCATTACGTCACTTCTTCGGATACCCTTGAGCAGGCGGTAAACGCAATCAAATTTGAGCTCTCCGAAAGGCTCGAGTTCTTCTACCGGGAGGGTAAACTCCTGGAGGCGCAGCGGATCGAGGAACGAACCCGCTTCGACATGGAAATGCTCGTCGAACTGGGCTTCTGCCACGGAATCGAAAATTACTCAAGGCATCTTGACGGCCGGGAGCCGGGAACGCCGCCATACACATTGCTCGACTATTTTCCGCAAGACTGGCTCCTGTTCATCGATGAAAGCCATATTTCAGTCCCTCAGGTTCGCGGAATGTACAATGGCGACAGGGCGAGGAAGGAAACGCTCGTACGTTATGGATTTCGCCTCCCCTCGGCGCTTGACAACAGGCCACTGGATTTCAACGAATTCGAAAGCAGGGTGAAACAGGTCGTTTATGTTTCCGCGACCCCTGGTCCCTATGAGCTTGCCAACACACGGGGGCGTGTAATAGAGCAGATCATCAGGCCCACCGGTCTTGTCGATCCCATGATCGAGGTGCGCCGTGCCGATTTCCAGGTTGACGACCTGATCGGCGAAATACGAAAACAGGTGAAGGAAGGCTATCGCGTTCTGGTTACCACTCTCACCAAGAGAATGGCCGAGGACCTCACCGAATACCTTGCCGAACTCGACATCCGGGTCCGCTATATGCACTCCGACATCAATACCATCGAGCGGATAGAAACCGTGCGCGATCTGAGGCTGGGAAATTTCGACGTCCTGGTTGGAATAAACCTGCTGCGGGAAGGTCTGGACATCCCGGAAGTATCTCTTGTGGCCGTTTTGGATGCGGACAACGAGGGTTTTCTGAGGTCGGAGAGATCTCTCATCCAGACCGCAGGCCGCGCCGCACGCAACGTGATGGGTACGGTCATTCTCTACGCCAACAACATCACGGATTCAATGCGCCGAGCCATACAGGAGACTGACCGGCGGCGAAATAAACAGCTCGAATACAACGAAGCGAATAATATTGTACCGAAGTCGGTGCAAAAAGAGGTGTCCGATATTCTTGCGGACTACCGCCTGAAGCCTCGCGATAAGGAATTTATATTTGAACCGCAGGCTGAATTCGACTCGTCGGGCGCACTCGTCTCACCCGACGAACATATCCAGGCCATGGAAAAGGAAATGAAGGAAGCCGCCTCCCGCCTCGAATTCGAAAAGGCCGCAGCCCTGCGCGATGAGATAAAAAGGCTCCGCGAGAAACAGTTGCTTTTGCAGTGAGGCTGGGACGCACGGGTATCACGCGGAAGCGCGAAGAACGCGAAGGGCAAAACACAATGATCTCACGCGGAGCCGCGGAGAGAAGACATTGAAAATGGAGAGCAGCTCACTCTTCGCTGTTCACTGCTCCCGGCTTATCTTTCCGAGATATAGTAGTAGTATATAGTGAAAGGTGAATAGTGAATAGCGAAATAGTGGCCCCAGGGCCACCCCAGGAGAACCAGGCCACGCTGGTTTGAAAAGCTAAACGACGGCGCTCAGAAATATCGCAACAAACATGGTCACAGGATAATAACTGGCCCGGTTGAACAGGGCCGAGGCGAGGGAGGCGGTCCTGTGCGTATAGAGCCGCCATGCCGGCAGGAGCAAAAGAACTATGCCGGCCGGAATAGCCGCGACGAAATAAAGGGCGCTCAGCTTGGCAGGTGTCAGCCAGAATAGAGCAATGCTCATTGCAACGGCGATAGTCAGCGAGGCCAGGATGATCCGGGCTGACCGTTGTGGACCGAAACAGACTGGAATGGTTTCAGCGCCCATTCGCCGGTCTTCTTCCATGTCGCTCCAATCGTTCGGAACGTTCTGTCCACCGATTTCCCAGAAAAAGAACCACAGAAAAAACCCGATCAGGAAAACCCCGGATGACTCCGGCGCAACAGCGTAAATAGCGGCCAACCCGCCGGCGCTCTTAACCCCGCCGCTCACAAAAGCCCTCATCCAGCTAAGCCTCAACATCAGGCAGTAGACCGCTTCCGCGACGCATCCCAGGATAAATATGACTGCGCATGCCGGGTTAAGAAGCCAGGCCCCGAGCAGTGCAACCGTACCCCACGCTGCCGTCCAGACCACGCCATCCCTGAGTCTAAGCTGGCCCTGCGCCATCGGGTGGCGCGCATAAATTGCGTCGAGGTCCCCGCCGGCGCACTTAAGCCCGCACTCGCGGATTTTGCGCCGATCTGTCCTGAAGTCGACGACGTCGTTCAGGGCATACACGGCCGTGTACCCGGAAAATGCGGTCACAAGGCCAATAATTATCACGTGGATCGGCGGGATCGAGCCAAGCCACAGAAGGGCGGCAAGCGCCGGTGTAGCCATGTCGAGCAAGCCGTGCGGCGTACGTGACAATGCCAGGAAGAGTTTAATCCGTGACTGCGGCGAAACTGCCGGGGCGCTCAACTCCATGGTTTACTCACCTATGATAACGGTCTTTATATTTACGAACTCCTTCAGCCCGAAATGAGATAACTCTCTGCCGAACCCTGACTTTTTGACTCCCCCGAACGGAAGACGCGTGTCGGACTTTACGATGGAGTTTATGGCGACAAACCCCGAGTCGATTTCTCTGGCGAGTCTCCGGGCCTTCGAGATGTCCTTCGTCCAGATTGCCGCGCCGAGACCGAATTCAGTCTCATTGGCAATCCGGACCATCTCCTTTTCTCCTGAAGCCGTTACTACGACGGCTATCGGTCCAAAAACTTCCTCCCTCAGCACCAGCATGTCCTCTGTTGTCTCCGTCAAAACAACCGGCTGGAAGAAATAGCCCTGGTTCGGCGGCTTAGGCCCACGGTGGACCCTGGCGCCTTTCTTCAGTGCATCATCGAGCTGTTTGCCAAGGTCGTGGAGGAATTCTTTTCTGGCAACCGGTCCCAAATCGGTGGAATCATCCATCGGGTCTCCGACCTTGAGCGCGTTAACCATTTGGAGCAAGTTTTCAGTGAACCGCTGCGAGATAGATTGCGCCACTATCAGTCTCTTGGCTGCAATGCAGCTTTGACCGGCGTTTGCCATTCTCGACCTGACTGCAGCGCCGGCAGCCCTCTCCAGATCCGCATCCTCGAAGACTATGAATGGGTCGGAGCCGCCGAGTTCCAGAACAACTTTTTTTAAGTTCTTCCCCGCCAGCGATCCAATCCTGGACCCGGCGGCGACACTTCCGGTGAGCGAAACCCCGTCTATCGGGTCTTGCTCTATCAGGCGTTCAGCGCCTTGCGGTTCAATCAACAGCGTCTGGAAAACATGCTCCGGAAATCCTGCTTCGCGGAAGATTTTCTCGGTCTCTATCGCCGTTATGGGAACGTTGGACGCGTGTTTGAGCAGGCAGACGTTGCCGGCAGCAAGGGTTGGCACAGCCCAGCGCGCAACTTGCCAGAAAGGGAAATTCCAGGGCATTATTCCAAAAATGACGCCAAGGGGATCAAACTCGACATAACTTTTCACAGCACCAGTTTCTACCACCTCACCCTTGAGGAACTTTTCCGAGTTCTGGCAATAATAGTCACATAGAAGAGCGCACTTTTCGATCTCGGCTACGGCATCTCTTATCGGTTTGCCCATTTCAATGGTAGCTATCCGCGCCAATTCCCTTATTTTGTGCCTCAAGATAGAGGCAAGTTTGGACACGGGTTTTAGCCGCTCGGAAATAGAAAGCTTTCTCCATGCTTCAAAGGCTTCCTTCGCCCTCAAAACCCTTTCACGACAAACCTCATCCGGCATCGTATCGAACTCTGCGGTTATTTGTCCTGTAAAAGGATTTATTGATTTAAGCTTCATAAATCTCCTCCCAACAAAAATCACCTCGCCCCCGGCCATCTGCCGAAAACTGGAGGCGGGCAGGGGGAAGACCCGACGCCGAGACACGCGGCACGGGGATTAAAGTTTCTGCTCCGCGTTTCCGCGTCAGCCCCTCCCCGTGTCTAATATCTCTTCACCGTGTCGAGTCGACTACAGAGTCGAGAAATTTACAGGCAAACCAGGCATATGTACAAGACAAGTTTATCCGCTATTGCCCGGAAGCTCTTTTTTTATTTCCCGCTTCATGAAGTTGATGGATTTGGTAATCGGTATATTTTTGGGACATACGCGGGTACATTCGAAATAATTTACGCACGGCCACGCGCTGTTTGGTTCGTTAAGCTTCTCGAGCCTGTCCATAAACCGGCCGTCCCGCGAGTCGTAGAGATACCTGTAAGCCCAGACAAGAGCAGCCGGCCCTACATAGTCGGGGTTTTCCTGCATTACGGGGCAGGCGCCCGTGCAGCATGCGCATAGAATGCAGCGAATCACCTCCTCCACTTTCCTTTGCTCTTCCTGACTCTGCAGCCGTTCCTTGTCTGGCGGGGCATTTTCCTGAAGAAGATAAGGACGGATGGAATCGATCCTGGCCAGAAAATCGTCCATGTCGACTATGAGGTCTTTTCGGACCTGAAAAAAGGGCAGCGGTTCCAAGGTAATTTCCTCGCAGCCGGGATAATCCTTCACCAGCTTCTGGCACGCCAGCGCACAGACAGCATTGATTCTCATGCCATCGGAACCGCACACGCCATGGGCGCAGGACATCCGGTAGGCAAGCGTTCCGTCCTGTTCCCACCTGATCCTGTTGAGGCAGTCCAGAATACGCTCCTCCGGCCTTGCCGAAACAGTATAAGCCTTGTAGTAAGGCTCTTTGTCGGATTCAGGATCGAACCGGAAAATTTTGAATTGAAGCTCCATAGAATCCCCCCGTTTTCTGAAAGGCAAAAGTAAAAAGGTAAAATAAAACCTGTTTTCTAACTTTTACCTTTTGCCTTAATATGCTCTTGGCTTAGGTTGAAACCGGGTGATCGTAACCGGTTTTCCGGTAATCGAAAGACCGGAGTCCATCTTTTGAACAAGCGTGTGTTTGAGCCAGTGCTCATCGTCTCTTGCGGGATAGTCCTCGCGCGAATGAGCACCCCGGCTCTCGGTTCTGTTAAGCGCTGACGCCACTATGGCTTCAGCAAGCGCCAACATATTTTGAAGTTCAAGGGCGTCCATCAGATCGGTGTTAAAACGATTCCCCAGGTTTTCGATGGAGATGTTCCCAACTCTTTGTTCCAGGTCTCTGACGACCTCAAGGGTCTTTTTCAAGCCCTGCTCGTGCCGAAAAACCGAGCAGCCCTCCATCATAACTTCCTGAAGATGCCGCCGGATTTCAAAAGCCCTTTCACCTTTCCCGTTTTCCTTGATCCGCCTTATCCGGTCCACAGCGCCGCGCTCCGGTTCGTGAGGAGGCTCTGTCCATGAAAGGCGGGCCAGATTCTCCATGATATGCTGCCCGGCCCTTCTCCCAAAGACGATAAGATCGAGCAGGGAGTTGCAGCCAAGCCTATTTGACCCATGAAGTGAGATACAGGAACACTCGCCTGCCGCATAAAGTCCCGGCACGGGATTATTTTGCGCATCAGTTACGTTGCCGTTTGGATTTACGGCGATGCCTCCCATCATGTAATGGCAGGTGGGGTGAATCGGGATAGGGTCTGTCGCCGCGTTCAGGCCAAGATAGATTTTTACGAAAGAAGATATTTCCGAAAGCTTTTCGGCCAATTTCTTTTCACCGAGATGAGTGAGGTCAAGATACACATAATCCTTTCCATCTATTCCCCTTCCCTCTTGAATCTCGGTATAGATCGCGCGGGAGACCATGTCCCTTGGAGCCAGGTCTTTGATGGTGGGAGCGTACCTTTCCATGAACCGCTCGCCTTCCCCGTTACGCAGAACCCCACCCTCGCCTCTAGCCGCTTCGGTAATCAGAACTCCCAACCCCCATATACCGGTGGGATGGAACTGGACAAATTCCATGTCCTCCAGCGGCAATCCACGTCTGTAAGTCAGAGCAAGACCATCTCCCGTACTGGCGAATGCGTTGGAAGTTACCTTGTATACCTTGCCATACCCGCCGGTTGCGATTAGGACAGCCCTGGCATGAAAAAAGTGCAATTCCCCGGTTGCAAGCTCATACGCGACCAACCCGGCGACCTGCCCGTCTCGAATGATGAGATCGAGCACATTAAATTCCGGGTATATCTTGATTCCCTTTTTCACTGCGTCAAAATAAAGAGTATCCATTATTACCCGCCCGGACCGGTCGGCCGCGTAGCAAATGCGCTTCACGGGCGCTTCGCCGAAATTCCGGGTGTGGCCTCCAAAGAAACGTTGGGCAATTTTACCTTGAGGCGTGCGATTGAAAGGGACGCCCATATGTTCCAGTTCGTAGACGGCCCTTATGGCGTCTTTAGCAAGAATTTCGGCCACGTCCTGGTCGGTCAGGTAATCCCCGCCTTTTACCGTGTCGTACATATGCCATTCCCACGAGTCAGGCTCCTCGTTTTCGAGTGCTGCGGCTATTCCTCCCTGCGCCGCGCCGGAATGTGACCTGGTGGGATATACTTTGCTAAAAAGGGCGACGTCGGCTTTTCCCGCCACTTCGGTCGCCGCCTTAAGTCCGGCGAGTCCCGCCCCGACAATCAGGACATCATGTTTGAAAACCATGAAGAGTCTCCTTTTGGAACAGTCGTCAGTGCTCAGGAATGTCGTCAGTGCTCAGACTTGACCGGTTCGAAAGACCGGCCACCGGCCACCGATTTATCCCCTGACCGTCACAGGCTCATAGGTGCATCCTACGACCCCGCAGTAATGACCGACATATTCTGCTTCCGGTCTGTACAGCGCAGGCTTATCCTGGGCTTCCGCGAACTTTTCCTCGATTATGTGCGCGCACCATCCCGAAATTCGTGATACCGCAAAGACAGCCGGCATAATATCGATTGGTATGCCCATAACGGCGTAGACGGCCCCGCTGTAGAAGTCGACATTGGTCTTTATGGTGGGTTTGTTAAGAGACATGAATTCCTTCTGGCCTTCTTGTTCGATCCGGGTAAGATAGTCGTACCACTCTTGATGGCCGGTTTTTTCAGCAAGACGGTGTAACATTTCTTTAAGTATTTTGGCGCGGGGATCGACGGTCTTGTATACGGCATGCCCCATCCCCATTATTTTTCCGCCGCTTTCGATCCTGTTTTTGACCCAAGCGCAGATCTCTTCCGCCGATTTAAGTTCGGAAGTTACCTGGAGCAGCATCTTCATAACCCGCGCGTTTGCGCCGCCGTGCAGACTTCCGGAAAGAGCGCCCACCCCCGCAGCGATTCCGGCATACATGTGGGCCCTGGTCGATACGACCTCACGGCAAGCGAACGTGGAGGCGTTAAAGGTATGGTCGGCGTGCAGAATAAGGCAGACGTCCAGATCGCGTGCGATCTCCTTATCAGGTTTTTTCCCGGTTAGCTGCCACAGAAAATTGCCCGCGTGACAGAGGGCGCTGTCCGGCGCAAGGGGCTTCTCTCCGTTTCTGATCCTGTGCCAGGCGGCGATAACAGCAGGAAAACGGGCTATTAGCCTGACGGCTTTTCTGTAATTGGCCTCTTTAGAGTCGTCATTTAGCTCCGGATCGGCAATACCCAGTATCGGGACGCACGCCTGTAGAACATCCATCGGATCGGCGTTCTTCGGCAATCTCTCAAGGGTCTCCAGAATGTAGCCGGGCAGGTCCCTCGACTGCACTACCAGTCTCTCGAACCGCTCAAGTTCGCTCTCCCTGGGCAGATGTCCATTCAGAAGCAGAAACGCCGTTTCCATGAACGTAGACTGTTCGGCCAATTCCTCGATTCTGTAGCCGCGATAGATCAGGATTCCATTTTCGCCGTCGATATAGCTCACCTTAGTATCAGCAACCGCAACACCTCTAAGACCGATGTTCTTGACGTGAACAGTCTCAGCCATTTTCCCCTCCCGGTGGCTCAAAATTCCTCTTCCCACTGCATTACTCCGAACGGTGAACTGTGAACAGAAAAAGTCCCAAACTTAAACCCATCCCCCTTTTGGTAAAAGGAGATGATTAGTCGACTCAAGACTTTGCCGCCTTGACCAGATTCAACGCTCCGCCTTCGAGCAGCATACGGCGCATTCTCTCCGACACATGCAGAAAGACGCGTATCTCCTTTCCGTCAATCCCGACCGGCAACTCCACGGCGCCGTCGGCAAGATTGCGGCGGATCTGCGGATAAACTATCTTCGCACCTCTATCAATTAAATTGTAGTCATCAGGATTGGCAAATACCAGCGGCAGAATTCCATAGTTGCAAAGATTGGCCATGTGGATCCTGGCGAAACTCTTGGCCAATACCGCCCTGACGCCAAGATACCGGGGCGCCAGGGCAGCGTGTTCCCGGCTCGATCCCTGCCCGTAATTATCTCCGCCTACGACTGTAACTGCGCCGGCATCTTTGCACTTCTGAGCGAATTCCGTGTCGACGATCGAAAATACAAACTGGCTTATCGCCGGGATATTCGATCTTAGCGGAAGGACCTTGCTCCCGGCAGGCATGATTGTATCAGTCGATATATTATCTCCCAACACCAGCACTGCTTCAGTTTCGAGCGACTCGGGCAGAGGATCGCAGGCTGGAAGCGGGGCAATGTTAGGCCCGCGGACGACTTGAGTCTTTCTTAGCTCTTCATTGGGCGCGATGATAGAAACCTCATCTATGAGGTATTCTTTCGGGTCCTCTATTTTCGGGTATTCCATTTCCTTACCCAAATCCCTGGGGTCCGTTATAACGCCCTTGAGCGCGGCCGCGGCGCCGGTTTCGGGTGAACAGAGGTACACCTGGTCATCTTTCGTTCCGGACCGTCCGGGAAAATTGCGGGGCATCGTGCGAAGACTGATCTGGCCTGTTCCAGGCGCCTGTCCCATGCCAATGCAGCCCAGACACCCGGGTTCATGTATTCGGGCTCCGGCCCTCAGCAGTGGAATGACCCCGCCCCGTTCTGCAACATTTTCGATTACCTGCCTGCTGCCGGGGTTAACATTAAGTGAAGTCCAGGGAGACGCATGTTTGCCCTCAACGATCCGGGCTACCACCATCAAATCCCTGAAGGAAGAATTCACGCTGCTGCCCACGATAACCTGATCCACTTTCAATCCGGCGATTTCACGCACGGCGACCACATTGCCCGGCGAGTGAGGTTTGGCTATTAAAGGCTCGATTCCGGAGAGGTCAATCTCATCATACTCGTCGTATATCGCCGATGGGTCGGCGTTGAGTTCCACCCAAGCCCCTGCTCTGCCTTGGGCCTTAAGGTAGGCCCCGGTATTTTCGTCCGATGGGAAAATGGAAGTAGTCGCCCCAAGCTCAGTCCCCATATTGCCGATCGTTTCGCGGTCGGTTGCAGAAAGGCTTGCCACTCCAGGACCGTAGTATTCTACGATTTTGCCTATACAGCCCTTTACGTCGTAACGCCGGAGCATCTCGAGGATAACGTCCTTGGCGCTTACCCAATCGGGCAGTTTCCCAACAAGCCTGACCCCCAGGACCTTCGGACAGGGAAAATGATATGGATACCCTGCCATGGCCATGGCGACGTCGAGCCCGCCTGCGCCTATCCCGAGCACCGAAACACCGGCCGCGCCGGGGGTATGGCTGTCGGAGCCGAGGAGCGTTTTACCGGGAATCCCGAACCTTTCCATATGAATCTGGTGCGAAACGCCATTGCCTGCCGGACTGAAATGAATGCCGTATCTGGCTGAAGCGCTCTGGAGGTAAAGGTGATCGTCCGCATTTTTATTATCTGTCTGAATGATATTGTGATCGACGTATTGAACCGCAAGTTCCGCCTTGATCCTATCCATTCCCAGGGCCTCGAATCCAAGCATGGCCATGGTTCCCGTGGCGTCTTGCAGAAGAATCTGGTCGATCCTGATGCCTATTTCCTCTCCGGCAACCAGCCTTCCTTCGACCAGGTGGGCTTCGAGTATCTTGTGGGTCAGATTCTTAGACACTGCTTCCTCCTGCACTCCTTGTCACGATTTTTTTTCGATTTGTTCAGGATATGGCTCCTGCACTTCCATGCGGATGCAAAGAGGTGAGGACGACAAATTCAGTATGCACCCGCAGTGGGCGGCCTTAAGGCAATCAAAACCTAAGATTACGGCCAGGTATTGTCAATTACGGGATTCAAAGGGAAAGATATCGGGGCGGAAAATGCAAAAGGGATTGCAGTCAACTCTTTTGACATGCAATCCCTTTAGGATTTCCTATTAAAAGAGGCTACCGCGTCTATTTGACTTTTTCACTGAGGGTCTTGCCAGCTTTGAACTTGACGACTTTAGAAGCGGGAATTTTGATCTTTTCGCCGGTCCGGGGATTGCGGCCTTCACGCTGGGATCTCGAGCCGACACTAAAAGTGCCGAAGCCAACAAGCGTAATCTTGTCACCGGATGCGAGAGCCCCGGATACCGCTGAGACGAATCCATCCACTGCCTTTTCAGCCTGTGACTTGGTAATTCCACTTTCACCAGCAATTTTTCCAACCAATTCAGCTTTAGTCATTTTCTTTCCTCCTCAACTTAATTAAGTGATGAAAAATGCCTCCCCTTTAACCGCTTCAAATTTCAGTGTCCCACACACCTCCCCTCAAGCAAGAGTGAATCGAAAAACATGCAACCGGCGACAGCTTATTTTTTCCCCAAGGCAAAAAGTCGTGCAGTCCGCTTCTGTCCAAGCTTTGACTAGATATTGGTTCTTATATCCAGATTGAGGACTTTGTCCATAAAAATCGTCATCGGAAGCGAGAAAAAATGGCCTCTGCTCTTATCTGAGCACAATATGGCCGGATAATGAAATACGCAAGGGAAATATTCTGAACAAAGATCGATTCCCTGACAGCAATTGCCTTTATGCAAGTCACCGATTATAGAAGGATTGATCGGGTATGTTGCAATAAAGCTTTTCTCAGGAGGCGCCCATGACTGTTCGAGTCGCCATAGAAAGGGAAGTAATCTCCGGCCAGGAAGGCAAACTGCAGCATTTGATGATGCTGGCGCGAGCCAAAGCGGTCAAGGCTAAAGGCTATATCTCGGGTGAAACGCTCAGGGCAGTGGACAACCCTAACAAATTTCTGGTCCTCAGCTATTGGAACAACTTGCAGGATTGGAATGCCTGGACAAAGGACCCCGAGCGGGCAAAACTTCAGATGGAAATAGCACCCCTGCTTCTGGGCAAGGAAAGATGCACTGTATATACACATTCTTAGCCGCGCGGTTTAGTCACTATTCCATAGACCTTTGAACTTTATAGACGTTTCTTTCGTTCTTAAGGGCAGACATTACACGCTGGAGATGCCTGGAGTCTTTCACCTCTATTCGCAGGTGGCAGACGCTGGAGGTGTCGGCCTGATTTTCAACCTTAAGACTCACTACATTGACGTCCATTTGACCAAGGACCCCGTTCAGTGCCGCGAGGGTGCCCCTCTCCCCGGAATGGATGATCCGGATGTCTACAGGGAAAAGCTGCTCTTTTCCGGAATCCCACTGTACATCAATCTTTCTGCCCTCGTCACTTCCTCTGTCGAGGTTCTTGCAGGCAAGTCTGTGCACTGTAATCCCGCGGCCCCTGGTTATGTATCCCATCACAGGTTCTCCCGGAACCGGGTTGCAGCACTGGGCCATTCGAATCAAAATGTCTTCGAGCCCTTCTACCTTGATCCCGCCTTTTGAAGAAACCGTCTTGCGCTTTTCGACCAGGATTTCTTCCCTGGGATGTTCTTCTTCGGGTGCAAGTACCGTCAGTTTACCCAAGACCTGGTTTGCCGTAACCTTGTGATAACCAATACCGGCGAGAAGATCGTCTATACTCTTCAAAGAAAAAGCCCTCGCCGCTTCAGCCAGCTCGGGCGAATTCAGGTAATTGTTAAAATTCAAACCTTTCTTTCTGAATTCCCTTTCGCAGATTTCCCTGCCCTGAGCGATCGAACGCTCTCTTTCTTCGGTCTTGAACCAATGCTTGATTCTGCCTATAGCCTTAGAGGACTTGACCTGTTTCAGCCAGTCTTTGCTCGGCCGATGATTCGCAGATGTCAGCACTTCAACAGTGTCGCCGTTTTGCAGCTCATACTTAAGGGGCACTAATTTCCCATTGACCCTTGCACCCACACACCTGTTTCCGACTTCCGTATGCACCTCGTAGGCGAAGTCGACCGGTGTGGACCCCTTCGGAAAGGCTTTGACATCTCCATTAGGCGTAAAGACGTAAACTTCATCGGGATAGAAATCAACTTTCAATGACTCCATCACCGATTTGGAATCAGCCCGCCCGCCAGTCCAATCCCTGCTCAATTCCATAACCTGGCGGAACCACGAGAAGCGCTGGCTCTCCTGCCGGTCGATTTCACCAACAGGTTTTCCTTCCTTATAAAGCCAGTGAGCGGCAATACCCTCATTGGCAATCCGGTCCATCTCCTCAGTCCGAATTTGAACCTCCATCCTCTCTCCATAAGGCCCGATCACGGTCGTGTGGAGAGACTGATACATGTTTGACTTTGGTCTGGCTATATAGTCCTTGTACCTGCCTTCCACCGGGTCCCATAATGCATGGATAAGAGCAAGGGTCTCGTAGCAGGACTTGACCGAATCCACTATGATCCGAAATGCTATCAGGTCGTAGATCCGCGTCATATCCAGCTTCTGGCGCTGCATCTTCTGATAGATGCTGTAAACGTGCTTCGGGCGGCCGCGTATGCTGGTAACCCTGATCCCGAATTCAGCCACCCGCGATTCCAGAATGTGCTCTACCTCCCTGATATACCGTATCCGGTCCTCCTCGGTTTTGGCAAACCTCGACTCTATTTCTTCGTACGCTTTGGGATCAAGGCACTTGAAAGAGAGGTTTTCGAGTTGCTGCTTCATCCAGTCGATTCCGAGCCTGCCCGCAAGCGGCGCATAGATATCGAGGGTTTCCTGGGCGAAATCGACACCGGATCGATCGGCTGCACAAGACGTTCCTCCGATGCCGTCAAGGCGGTCTGCAAGCTTGACCAGCACCACCCTGACGTCTCTGGAGATTGCCATGATCATCTTGCGGATATACTCGGCCTGACGCTCTTTTCGGCTACCGTAAGCGATTTGGGTCAGCTTCGTTACGCCCTGTATGATCGTAGTTACTTCCGGGCCGAACAACGTCACAAGCTCTTCGGAAGTGACATATTCTTTTTCAAGGGAATCATGCAAAAGACCGGCAGCTATGCTCTCCTCGTCCAGGTGCATCCTCGAGAGAACAGCGGCAACGGCAAGGGGGTGATTCAGATAAGGTTCACCAGACAGGGAGCTTGTGCCCCGGTAGGCTTTGGAGACAAAAACATAGGCTTTTTCCAGGAGCTGGATATTTGCCCCGGGAAGATAATCCAGTACGAAATCTAATAATTCATAGAAGCGCAACCAACGCCTCCTAAAGCAGAAGCAGGCAGCAAGAAGCTGGAAAAAAACGGTTCGCTCCCTGCTGCTTACTTCCTACCTCCTGATCTTCTCACCTGTCATCAGCTCCACTTCGGATAACAACCGTTCAAGCAACTCCGATTCGCTAACCTTTTCCACCCGTTTGCCTTTTTTGAACAGAATGCCGTTCCCCTTTCCGCCGGCGATGCCCACATCTGCCTCTTTAGCCTCCCCGGGGCCGTTCACAATACATCCCATGATGGCGACCTTTAACGGGCTGCTTAGATGCTTGAACAGGGCTTCAGCCCTTTCCACCATCGGGATGAGGTCTATTTCCGTGCGCCCGCAGGTGGGGCAGCTCACAAGCTCTATCCCCCGCTCCCGCAGCTTCAGGGCACGCAAAATCGACCAGGCGACAAACATTTCTTCTTCCGGGGCGGCGGTTAGTGAAACCCTCAGAGTGTCTCCAATACCCTCAAGCAGCAAAAACCCAATCCCAAGAGCGGATTTTATGGCGCCGCTCACTACAGTCCCTGCCTCGGTCACTCCAAGATGAAAAGGGTAGTCTGTCTTTTCGGCCAGAAGCCGGTAAGACTGGATCGTCGCGATTACGTCGCTGGATTTTAGCGATATTTTTATCAGCCCGAAATCATTGTCTTCAAAGAATCTTATGTGCCTGAGAGCGCTCTTGACCATGGCTTCAGGTGTGGGATGGCCGAATTTGGCCATCAGGTCTTTTTCCAATGACCCGCTGTTTACGCCGATGCGCACAGGAATCTTCCGCTCCTTTGCCAGGTCAATGACTTTCTTGAGGTTGTCCGGTCCCCCAATATTGCCGGGGTTGATTCGAACGGCGTCCGCACCTGCGCGAATGGCCCTGATCGCCAGACGGTAGTCGAAGTGGATGTCTGCAATTATGGGAATTCGAATCGATTTTTTTATCATCACGAAGGCATCGGCTGCCTGCTCATCAGGGACCGCAGCCCTGATAATTTCGCAGCCCGCCTCTTCGAGCCTCTTTATCTGCTCCACCGTGGAGCGCCAGTCTCGAGTATCGGTGTTCGTCATCGATTGGACCGAAACTGGTGCACCGCCCCCAACGGGAACATCCCCGATATAGATTTGCCTGCTTACTCGGCGTTTGCTCTCCAAAATCAAACCTCTGCTCTAAAAGTTCATTTCGAATTTAGTATTTATGCTTTATTTTAATGAACTTGCAACTAATTTCCAATCGCCTGCGCCGTGAAGTCATGTGTCATTTTTAAAGGACTTTACATTCTATATAATGACATTGTATAGCATCGTGTTGCTTCAAAGAGCTGTGGAGCATTGATGTCCCAAAAACGGCAATTGACGATAGAAAGTACTTTACATGACCAAAATGCAAGTTCTTTTTTGCGCATCGGAAGTAGCGCCTTACGCGAAGACGGGAGGTCTTGCCGACGTGACTGGTTCATTGCCGGCATCGCTCTGCAAACTTGACTGCGACGTCCGGATCTTTATGCCCCTCTATCGCTCCGTGCGCAAGAACTGTCCGCTTCTCGAGCCTGTGGCCCGCAACGTAACCATCCCAATCGGTATTCACGATTACCGCGTTCACTTTTGGAAAAGCCGGACGGAATCAGGCATTCCCATCTATTTCCTGGAAAAGGACGAATTCTACGACCGGTCCTGTCTTTATGGCAGCCCGGTTCGGGGTGACTATCAAGACAACGCCGAAAGGTTCATTTCCCTCAATCTGGCGGTTAGACAACTCTGCGACGCTATCGGCTGGTATCCTTCCATTTTTCATTTGCATGATTGGCAAACCGGCCTGGCTTCGGCCTATTTCCAGATGAACTGGCGCTACCATCCCAGATTCGGCCGATCGGGCACTGTCTTTACTATTCACAATATTGCCTATCAAGGAGTCTTTCCCGCCGCTTTTTTCGGCTTGACCAATCTTCCTCCGAGCGTCTGGTCGCCCAAAGGGATCGAATTTTGGGGACAATGCAGTTTCTTGAAGGCAGGGTTGGTTTTCAGCGATTTCATTACCACTGTCAGTCCCCGCTACGCCGAAGAAATTACCACGAAGGATTTCGGTTTCGGGCTCGAAGGGATCCTTGAAGAGCGCAAAGGCGTCCTTCAAGGAATACTGAACGGAATTGACACGAATAGATGGGACCCGCAGACGGACCCTTTTATCCCCAGCAACTTCGGCGCCGATGACCTTGCCGGGAAACAAGACTGCAAAACGAAACTATGTAAGCGGTCGGGATTCGTAGAAACAAGCTGTGATTCCCCGTTGCTCGGCATAATAGGCCGGCTTGCTCCCCAAAAGGGCTTCGATCTGCTGATAGAAATCCTGCCGGATTTGATGAACCTGTCAGTAAACCTGGTAATTCTCGGGACAGGAGATACAGCAATCGAAGAAAACATCCGCAATATGGAAAAGCTCTACCCGGACCATCTGAAACTCATCAGCCGCTATGACGAGAAAACTGCGCACCTGATCGAAGCAGGAGCTGACATTTTTCTTATGCCCTCCCGATACGAACCCTGCGGACTCAACCAGATGTACAGTCTGCGCTACGGCACAATCCCCGTTGTTCACGCAACGGGGGGACTCGATAACTCCGTGATAGACCTTCTAAGGCGCCCGGATTCGGGGACCGGATTCAAATTTTACAATTACGAACCGAGTGCCTTTCTTGAGGCCATAACATCGGCACTGCGCTCATTTAAAGACCAAAGACAATGGGTCGAGATTCAAAAAAGAGCCATGGAGCAGGATTTTTCCTGGGATAGATCGGCAGGGCAATACATGGACGTCTACGAGAAGGTGCTGGCGTCGAAAAGAGCACTCGGACCTCGACCGGGACCAAAACCCGACAATTTTTAGCCTTTGTCAGGATGATTGAAAAGTGCCGAAATCAAAGATATCCTTACCTCATTTGAAAGCACAGTAACTGTGCTTTCGCAAAAGACGCTGCCGGAATCACGTTATTTATTTACCCTTAATGTTTTTGACTCTCACCGCATCCTGGTGTTTCCAGAAAGTTTCTATGGTAAGTAGAAAAATCAATGATGACAACCTCTTATGATTGGAAACACCTCGTTGATAAAAACAACTGTGGAAACATTTATCGGAAACACCGATTCAAACAAAATCTGATGGGATTCAGCGATTGGAATAGTTATGGAAACACTGGAAACGCTGATGGAAACACTCATGGAAACATTCTATGGAAACCACCCGCGCCGGGGCGCTGTTGAAATTGCTACCCCAGCACCCTTACGTTCTTAAATTTCAATCATGCTTTCCTGAAGCAGGTCGATATCTTCGATTTTCTCCTCGAGATATGCTTTGAGCTTCTTTTTGAGCCGGCTTTCGATCTGGCGGACCCGCTCCCGGCTGATTCCGAACTTGTCTCCAATTTCCTGGAGGGTCATCGGATCTTCGGTAAGCAGCCTCTTATCGAAGATTACGGCCTCCTTGCCTTTGAGCTGTTCTCTGAAAAGCATTAGCTTATCATGGAGAATGGATTTGGCTTCCTGGTCGGCTATCTGATCGTCTACCGGCAGATCGTCCGAGGGCAGAAACGATTTATGAGTATCCTCGGAGTCTTCCTTCAGCGGGCTGTCCAGCGAAATCTCCCAACTATTCAGCCTTTGATCCATCTCGATGATCTCGGACTCCTTCACATCCAGCCGATGGCTGAGCAACTTGGGAGAGGCCTCTATACCCTGGGCTTCCAGTCTTTCTTTTTCCTTGCGCAAATTGAAAAATAGTTTCCGTTGCGCCTGGGTGGTCCCGATTTTTACCAGTTTCCAATTGTCCATGATGAACTTGATAATATAGGCCTTTATCCAGAAAGAGGCATAGTAGGAGAACTTGTATCCCCTGTAGGGATCGAATTTCTTTACCGCCTGCATCAAACCGACGTTACCCTCCTGGATGAGGTCCATCAGATTTTGCATCCAGTATCGCTGAAAATCCATGGCGATCTTCACGACAAGTCTGAGATTTGCCGTGATCAGTTTGTAAGCGGACTCTATATCGCCTTTTTCGCGATAACGGATAGCCAGGTCCATTTCATCTTCCCGGCTGAGGAGCGGATAGCGTTTAATTTCATCGAGGTACAGACGGAATGCATCGAATGTTACCGGCTGGTGTTTGTCCTGGACGTCGGCGGTTCCAGCTCCTTCGCTTTTTGAGACATCAGCGGGAGTTTGCCGTTCAGCGGCTGAGGCTTTCTTAATCTTTGTGTTCTTGGGCATGAATCGATTATCCCTTGTTGGCCTACAGAATCATTCTTTGACAACGTGTCCGGCAGCATTTCCTCATCGGAATCTGTTTGCTAAATCTAATTCATATTAGTACACTCGCCATGAAAGGGAAGCATTTTTTTCTCCGCAATGCTTGATTTTTGCGCACCCTTTCATTATAAATCTGCGGCGAATAAATAAGAAGGGACTGTCAACCCGGCAACCAAACATGAAACCCTGCGCACCGGAACATATCGCTGGCATCACTCCTTATCCTCCCGGCAAACCGATTGAAGAACTGGAGCGCGAGTACGGAATCGGTGGTTCGATAAAACTCGCGAGCAACGAGAATCCTCTCGGTCCATCCCCCAAAGCGATCGAGGCTATTGTGGCCTCGTTATCCAAGTTAAACCGTTATCCGGACGGAAGTGGTTTTTATCTGCGCAAGAAGCTCGCGGAAAAATATTCTATTCCGTTTGACGGCATTATGCTGGGCAATGGTTCAAATGAGATTATAGAGTTGGTTGTCCGCGCCTTTTTGACCCCGGGCGCCGAAGTGATAATGCCTGCGCCTTGTTTCCTTCTCTACAGTCTGGTCGTTCGGTGGATGGGCGGCAAACCGATTCCCGTGCCTTTGAACGAGAGCCTGGGAATCGACCTCGAAAAGATGGCAAAAACGGTTACGCCCAAAACGAGGGTAATTTTTCTCACCAATCCCAATAATCCAACCGGAAAGGTCATCAGCAAAGGCGATTTTGACGCCTTCCTCTCGGAAGTCCCTTCCGAAATAGTGGTGGTACTGGACGAGGCCTATATAGAGTTCAACACGAACCCTGACACTCCGTCGGGCCTTGATTACATTAACAGGCAGGGACCCGGCGTCGTTGTCCTGAGGACATTTTCCAAGGCGTACGGGCTGGCCGGTCTTCGAATCGGTTTTGGGGCCATGGACCCTGATATTGCAAGTTATTTGAACCGCGTACGGCAGCCGTTCAACACCGGGTCTCTCGCACAGGCGGCGGCTCTTGCCGCTCTGGATGACGAGGATTTTCTGCGCCGGACGCAGCAAACAATATGGAGCGGCCTGAATTACCTCTACGATGAAGTTGGGAAAATGGGCCTCAAATACGTGCCTTCTGAGGCCAATTTCTTTTTGATAGAGCTTGCCTTTGAGGCTAAAAGGCTATTTGAAGCGATGCTGCATCGCGGGGTGATAATTAGGTCGATGGCATCCTACGGCATGGAACGATTCATTCGAGTGAATGCGGGCCTTCCTGATGAGAACCAGAGATTTGTCCGCACTCTTCGCCAGGTTTTGGCGGAATGATAATAGCTATAGACGGTCCGGCGGGCTCCGGAAAGAGCACAGTTTGTAAAATTCTGGCCCAGAGGCTGGGCTTTGCGTATCTCGATACGGGCGCCATGTACCGTGCTGTGGCATGGGCATTGGCGGGAGCCGGCAGCAGGCAGATGGAGGCAGGAAGCAAACCCGGCTCGCAAGCTCCCTGTTTTTCGCTTCCAGCCGCAAAGTTGGAGCATATACCGCTTATCTTTTCGATAGAACGGAACAGGCTGGAGATATTTTATGGCGAAATGCCCCTCTCCGAGGAACTGCGCAGCCCGGAGATCAGTGAGGCGGCTTCCAGGATTTCTCGACTGCCTGAGGTAAGAGAGTTTTTGGTGAGCTGGCAAAGAAAGCTCGCCAACAGAGGAAACAGTATTGTGGCGGAAGGGCGAGACACGGCAACGGTCGTTTTTCCTTCGGCCGATCTTAAAGTATTTCTTACGGCGGATTTGCAGACACGTGCCAAGAGACGGCTTGCAGAATATGTTGAGAAAGGGCTAAACCTTTCACTGGAGGAGATACAGGCTAGCATTGGACAGCGTGACGAAGCGGACTCAAAGCGCGATCATTCTCCCTTGCGACCGGCTGAAGGCGCGGTTTTGCTCGACACGTCGCGTCTGAAGGTGGAGGAGGTGGTCGAGAGATTGTGTGAGTTAGCTCACAATCTGATCGATGGTAATTCATCTCGGCAAGAACTTTAACATTGCTTATTAATCCGCTGTTTGCTACAGTTTAGCTTTGATATGGCTAATGAACCAAAAATAAGGTAAGGGGGCAGCACAGGATCGATGATCGTTAAAGATGAACAGGAAAAACAAACCCTTGAACTGGAGACTTTATCTTCTTCGGACGAACATGAAACTGAGGAAGAAATGGACTCCATGCATGACCTTTATGAGCAAAGCTTCCGAAACATCCAGGAGGGCGAAGTAATCCGCGGGCGGATCGTTCAGGTCAGCGATGATTTTGTCATGGTTGACATCGGGTACAAATCGGAAGGCCAGATTTCAATTCATGAATTCAGGGATGAAGCGGGCGAGGTGCAAGCCGGCATAGGGGATGAAATCGATGTTCTCCTTGAGTTCCACGATGACGATGACGGCACTATTCATCTGTCCAAGGAGAAGGCCGCCAAAATCAAGGTGTGGGACGACATAAGCCGCATTTACAGCGACGATGGGATGATCGAGGGCAAGATCATCGCCAAGGTCAAGGGTGGCTTGGCCGTCGATATTGGCGTCCAGGCCTTTTTGCCAGGATCTCAGGTCGATCTGCGGCCGGTCCGGAACCTCGAATCGCTTATCGGGCACACTTTTCCCTTCAAGGTCCTCAAATATAATAAGAAAAGGAGAAATGTCGTCCTCTCCCGCCGCGCTCTCCTAGAAAAAGAACGCGAGCATATGAAATCCCATACTCTCTCCGCGCTTGAGGATAACAAGGTGGTTGAGGGTATTGTGAAGAACATCACCGATTACGGTGTCTTTGTTGACCTTGGCGGCATTGATGGCTTGTTGCACATCACCGATATGAGCTGGGGCCGGGTGGGACATCCATCGGAAATGTTTCAGATCGGCGACAAAATAAAGGTGAAAGTCCTTAGTTTCGATCGGGAAAGCGAGAGAGTATCCCTTGGCCTCAAGCAGCTCGTCGATGATCCGTGGAGCCAGGCACAGGAGAAGTACCCGGTCGATACCAAAGTACGGGGCAAGGTGGTCAGCCTGACCGATTACGGCGCATTCGTTGAAATTGAAGAAGGAGTCGAGGGGCTCATTCATGTCTCCGAGATGTCCTGGACCAAGAAGATACGACATCCGTCAAAGATCCTGTCGGTGGGCGAAGAAGTCGAAGCGGTCGTGCTGAGCATCAATCCTGAGAGCAAGCGCATCTCGCTGGGCATGAAACAGCTTGAATCCAATCCATGGGACGTTATCGCGCAGAAATACCCGGTGGGGACCACAATCGCCGGCAAGATAAAGAACATAACCGATTTTGGTATTTTTATCGGAATAGATGAAGGCATTGACGGCCTCGTTCACATTTCGGATATCTCGTGGACAAAAAGAGTGAAGCATCCCTCTGAGATCTTTCGCAAAAACCAGGAAGTCCAGGCAATTGTGCTCAACATTGACAAGGAAAACGAACGGTTTTCGCTGGGAATCAAGCAACTCGAATCCGATCCCTGGGAAAGTATCCCACAACGTTACCCGATGGGCAGCGTTGTTTCTGGCCCTATTACCAACGTCACCGATTTCGGCCTCTTTGTGGAGCTCGAGGAAGGGATCGAGGGCCTCGTCCATGTCTCGGAAATCAGTAAAGACAAGATCAAATCGCCTGTAGGGCAGTTCAAACCCGGTGACAAAATCAGCGCCAAGGTGATCAATATTTCTCCTAAAGACAGGAAAATCGGTCTTTCAGTCAAAAAAGTTGAAGAGCAGGACGAACGGTCTAATTACGACGAGTACATGAACACCAGCAAGGCTGCCACCTCCAACCTTGGCGAACTTCTCAAGGAGGAGCTGGAAGCTAAGGCTCAAAGTGCGGCCAATGACGCTGTAAATGATGACGCTGTAAATGATGACGCTGTAAATGATGACGCTGCAAATGATGATAAAGCTTAACTCGAAGGACTCCCGGTTTTATTCATGAGGAGATGAAAATGTTCCCGGTCAGGCGCGAAAGGGCGTCTGGCCGGTTTTCTTTTAACCTGCCTGGATCTGAACCAATGAAAATGCGCGGCTGTCTTGTCGGAGTGATTATAGGGATCTTTTTGACCGGTGCGGTTGTGTGGCTTTTTTCCGGTATTGATTTCTCGGTACGGGGCGACCGGGTGGGAGAAATCGATATAAATGGGACCATTATCAGCTCCCAGGAGACCCTGAAGCAGATAAAGGAATTCAAAAAAGAATCTTCAATTAAGGCGATTGTGCTCAGAATCGACTCACCGGGCGGGGCTGTCGGACCTTCACAGGAAATCTACAGGGAAATCCGGCGCACTATTAAGACCAAGCCCGTGGTTGCTTCAATGGGAAGCGTAGCTGCTTCCGGCGGCTATTACATCGCCTCCGCTGCAAACCATATCGTAGCAAATCCCGGGACTCTTACAGGCAGCATAGGCGTGATCATCCATTTGCCCGACTTTCACGAGCTGTTCGGCAAAATAGGTTATCAGATGACCACGATCAAAAGCGGGAAGTTCAAGGATGTCGGAAACCCGGCGCGAGAAATAACCCCGGAAGAAAAAGAACTGCTGCAGACGACGATCGATGAGACCTACCGCCAATTTGTCCGTGACGTAGCATCGGCGCGGAATTTGCCCGAAGAAGAAGTTCGCAAAATAGCAGACGGCAGAGTAATAATGGGCGAACAAGCCCTCGGGCTAAAACTGGTGGACCAGCTCGGCAACTTCGAAGACGCCGTGATCAAAGCCGGCGAGCTGGGAAAAATCGAGGGCGAACCTGAGGTGCAAAAAGCCAAAAAGAGTAGGTCCTCTATTTTGGACCTTCTTGTCGGAAATGATGTCAGCGAGAGACTGAGCGATATCTTATACGATTCATCGGCATGTGTAAGGTACGAGCTTCCAGAATTTAGAAATTAATAATTTGTCGTTGCGAATCGTCCCCTCAGTTCCAGGTCAGGTTCAATTCCTAAATTCTCTTAAAAGCAGAAAAATCTCCGGCCCCTTCGCGAAGGATTTCCGGTGTATCGTCTATGAGTGAAATGACGCTCGAGGGCACGCCGGGCACAACTCCCCCGTCCACGATCATATCGATGGCGTGGCCGATCTTATCTTGAATTTCGTGCGGGGTGGATAAAATCCCACCTGTTTCGGGGTCTGTAGCGCTTGTGCTGATTATAGGGTGTCCGAGCGCTTCAACAATAGCAAGGCAAATCGGGTGATCGGGGACACGGATTCCAACGGTTTGCCTCTTTGTCAGCATGATACGAGGCACCAGCCGGGAGCCTTCCAGCACGAAGGTATATGGCCCGGGCAAAAGCCGCTTCATGGTCTTATAAGCGTAATTGGTGACCTGAGCGTATTCACTTATATTCTTCAGGTCGTTGCAAATGAAACTGAAGGGCTGGTGCTGTGAACGGCGCTTCAGGTGATAAATCTTCTCTATGGAAGCCTTGTTAAAGAGGTCACAGCCAATGCCGTAAAATGTGTCCGTGGGGTAGGCTATTATTCCCCCGTTTGCCAGAGTTTCGACAACTTTCTTGATTTTTCTGGGCTCAGGATGATTTGGATTTAGCTCTTGTATCATTCGCAATTTTCTCCCCCGAAGTATTTAAGAAAAGCACACAGAAAATAATGGCGGCCGAAAGGCAATGTCAAGTCTGTAAGCAGAGAACAGTGAAGAAACAGAGGACGGAGACAGGAGAACGCACAGAATATTTATCCTCTGTCCTATCCGTTATGTGTTTATCCAGTCTTTGTCATCTTCCATTCTTAAGAGCGGAAATAGAAAAATGACAGCCGATTTGGCTTCTGCAAAATGTTTCGCAAGCCTGGACATAGGATCTCACACCACACGCATGCTCATCGTGAGAAAAGAAGGCAGAGACCTTGTGCCCGTTTGTTCCGAAAGAAGGGTAACGAGACTCGCTCTGAATTTCCCCGATGGTGCAATCACCGAAGAAGCTCAGCACAGAAATATTTCAGCGCTCAAGGAATACGTTTCCATTCTGAGAGAATCTCAGGTCGAAAAAATCGCCTGCGGAGCAACCGGGGTTATACGGCGCGCGAAAAATTCCAGTGCGGTGCTTTATAATATTGCATCACAGACAGGGATCGAGTGTAAAATACTTTCCGAGGAAACCGAGGCATTGCTCTCCGCAACCGGCATTTTGAGCGTAATCCTCGAAACCGGCTATGATCTGCTCGCATTCGATATTGGTGGCGGGAGCACCGAATTTGTTCTGACCGGAGCAGTGATTGCCGCCAAAACCGTCAGCCGGCCTGTGGGAGCGGCAACTTTAACGGAGGCATTCCTCAAAAGTGATCCGCCGGGGTCCCTGGCTCTCAGCCGGGCGGCGCTCTCAGTCCGAAATGAAATTACTTCGGCTAAAGAGCGACTATATGAAAATTTGAAAAAAACCGGTACAATTCCTTTTTCTGCAGGCTTGCGGCTTATCGGGACCGCTGGGACGGTCACTACTCTGGCAGCCATGTATACGAAAATGGAACGGTATGTTCCTTACCGGGTGAACGGGACGGTCCTAAATAAGGAGTGGGTTTCCCAAACGGTTGAGTCCCTGGCGCAAATGCCTCTTTGTCAAAGACGGTCGATCTTGGGCCTGGAGCCCGGACGGGAAGATATAATCCTTGGCGGGGCTGTTATAGTTTCAGAAATCCTTTCCTGTTTTGGCCATGACAGCTTCGTCGTATCCGATGCGGGTCTCCTCGAAGGTCTTCTCATAGAGCTTATTGAGAAGGAACTGGGGGCATCAGGCTGCGAAACCACTGTTTTAAGAACAGGCTTGACATGGCGGCTTCAAAAGGGATAAAGCCGGTAAGGCCTCACAATGTTGATTTAATCCGCAGATATAAGACGGAGAAAATAGATGGATAAGACCAATTTGCAGATACCCGAAGCATTGACGTTTGACGATATCACCCTTCTACCCAATTACTCGGAAATTTTACCGGTTGAAACCGACGTGCAGACTTTTCTCACCAGGGAGATCAAGATGCGAATCCCGCTGGTGAGCGCCGCCATGGATACGGTAACCGAATCCGAAACCGCTATCAGTATTGCTCGCGAGGGAGGAATCGGGATAATTCACCGTAATATGAGTATCGCTGTGCAGGCCCAGGAGGTAAACAAGGTAAAGAAATCCGAAAGCGGTATGATAGTCGATCCGGTAACCGTTGACCCCGGCCAGCAGATCGGCGACGTTTTCGACCTGATGACCAAATACCGAATTTCCGGAGTTCCGGTAGTAAGGGGAGACCAGCTCGTCGGGATCATAACCAACAGGGACCTGAGGTTCGAAACCGACAGAACGATAAAGGTCGCGGACATTATGACCAAAGACAATCTTATTACCGCGCCTCTGGGTATTTCACTGGAAGACTCCAAAAAGCTCCTTCAGAAAAACCGGATCGAAAAACTCCTGGTGGTCGATGAGGCCGGCCGACTAAAAGGGCTTATAACAATAAAAGATATAATGAAGGTGAAAAAGTATCCCCACGCCTCCAAAGACCCTTTGGGCAGGCTTCGGGTCGGCGCTGCCGTCGGGATCGGCAAGGATATGCTTCCCAGGGCGACCGCTCTTCGAAGCGCGGGCGTCGATGCGATCATTGTTGACAGCGCGCACGGACATTCCCGCAATGTTATAGAAGCGGTGAAAGCAATCAAGGCGGAGTTTCCGGACTTACCTTTGATAGCGGGCAATGTGGCGACCGCCGAGGGGGTGGAAGCCCTGATTGGAGCGGGAGCGGACGGGATCAAGGTAGGCGTTGGACCCGGTTCGATCTGCACTACCAGAATCGTGGCCGGAGTCGGTGTTCCGCAAGTCAGCGCCATCATCGAGTGTGCCCGGGTGGCCCGCGCAAAGGGAGTGCCGATCATCGCGGACGGTGGGGTCAAATACAGCGGCGACGTCGTTAAGGCCCTGGCTGCAGGAGGAGATTCCGTAATGATTGGCAGCCTGTTTGCCGGCACAGACGAAAGCCCGGGTGAAACCATTCTATACCAGGGCCGCAGTTACAAGGTTTACCGTGGAATGGGGTCTCTTGGCGCCATGCGCGAAGGTAGCAGGGACCGATATTTCCAGGATGACGTATTCGAGCCCAAGAAACTGGTGCCGGAAGGAATCGAAGGCAAGGTACCCTATCGGGGGCCGATTTCCGATATCGTGCATCAGTTGATTGGAGGGTTGCGCGCCGGAATGGGCTATCTTGGATGCGGCACACTGGGTGAACTTCGGCTCAAGACAAGAATGGTTCGAATCACCAGCGCCGGGTTGAGGGAAAGCCACGTGCACGATGTCATCATCACTAAAGAAGCTCCCAACTATCAGGTGGATTTGAAATAATGTTCGACTATTTGCACCAGGAACGGGTGCTCATCCTGGATTTCGGCTCCCAGACCACGCAGTTGATTGCCCGTCGGGTAAGGGAAAGCCACGTCTACTGCGAGATCCATCCTTTCAATATGACTCTGGAGGCTGTCAAAGATTTCGAGCCGAAGGGGATCATCTTATCCGGAGGGCCTTCCAGCGTTCATGAAGAGGGAGCTCCTCTGGCCGATCCGAAAATATTCGATCTCGGGGTCCCGATGCTTGGCATCTGCTATGGCATGCAGTTGATGGCGCACCAACTCGGAGGGGCTGTCGAGAAGGCGCACAGACGCGAGTACGGTCCCGCTGCGATAGATATCGATATACCGGGAGAGATTTTCCGCGATATCGAACAGGAAGGGGTGCGTGTCTGGATGAGCCACGGCGACCGCATTCTGAAGCTGCCCCCCTTCTTTGAGACAACGGCTCACAGCGATAATTCTCCTGCCGCTGCGATGGCGGATGTGACGCGCCATCTATACGGAGTTCAGTTTCATCCGGAAGTAGCCCACACGCCATGCGGCAAGGACATTCTCGAAAACTTTCTGTTTCGCATCTGCCGGTGCCGCCCTTCTTGGACCATGAAGTCGTTCGTGGAATCGGCCATTGCATCTGTCCGCCAAAAAGTGGGCACAGATCAGGTAATCTGCGCTTTGAGCGGCGGGGTGGACTCCTCGGTGGTTGCAGTCCTGCTCCACAAGGCCATAGGTGAGCGCCTTCACTGTATTTTCGTCAATAACGGGCTTTTGCGAAAAGGCGAAGCCGAAACCGTTCAGAGGGTATTTCGAGATCATTTCGCAATAAACCTTATTTACGTCGACGCGTCCGCTGAATTCCTGGATCGCTTGCAGGGAGTGTCAGACCCGGAGCGCAAACGGAAAATAATCGGCAACCTCTTTATCGAAGTCTTCGAGCGGGAGGCCGCCGGGATCGCAAACGCCAGGTATCTTGCGCAGGGGACGCTCTACCCGGACGTTATCGAAAGCGTTTCGTTCAAGGGTCCTTCGGCCACCATAAAGACGCACCACAATGTCGGAGGCCTGCCCGACATAATGAATCTTCAACTGATCGAACCGCTCCGGGAGCTTTTCAAGGACGAAGTGCGGCTGGTTGGCAGAGAACTTGGGCTTCCCGAAAGAATAATCATGAGACATCCTTTTCCGGGGCCGGGCCTGGCTATCAGGATAATCGGGGAGTTGACCCCGGCGAACCTTGAGATCCTGCGCGAAGCAGACGCCGTGATCCAGGAGGAAATCGAGGCCTCCGGCTGGTACGAACATGTGTGGCAGTCTTTTGCCGTGTTGCTTCCGGTCAGGTCGGTCGGGGTGATGGGCGATGAGCGCACTTACGACCAGGTAGTCGCTCTGCGGGCGGTTGAAAGCGTGGACGCCATGACCGCTGACTGGGCAAGGCTTCCCTACGAGGTGCTCGCACGGATTTCAAACCGGATCATAAACGAAGTAAAAGGCGTAAACCGCGTCGTTTACGACATTTCATCGAAGCCGCCCAGCACCATCGAATGGGAGTAACCTTCGGAAGGCAAAAGTAAAAAGTAAAAGGGAAAAAGTAAGAACTAACTCTACGCCCCGGTGAGGGCTGCAATGTACACCGAAACCCACCGCTTTTATCGCTATCAACATCAATCACCGAAAGGCTGGGAAAGCTTCCAGGTAAAATACAGGGAAACCGATCTCTGGATTCGGGCGCGCCTGAACCTCGAGCAGGAAGCCTTACAGGCGGTCCTGAGCTGCCGTCGCCAATTGGAGCAGTACATCACCTCTCACGAAGACTTCCTCCGGTCTCTGGGGCCTCTTCCCGACGACCCTCTCGCCCCTCCCCTGGTCCGCAGCATGCTTAAGGCGGCGATTGCCGCCGGGGTCGGCCCGATGGCAAGTGTGGCCGGCGCCATCGCCCAGCACGTCGGCGTCTCCCTCCAGCCGTTTTCCGATTCGATAATAGTTGAAAACGGCGGGGACTGTTATCTCCGCATGCAGCAGGAAACCAACGTGGGAATTTTCGCAGGACCCCAATCCCCTTTTACCGGCAGAATAGCGATAAAACTCGGCCCTGAGCGTTTCCCGACAGGGATTTGCACTTCGTCGGGAACTGTAGGCCATTCCTTGTCCTTTGGCAAAGCCGATGCTGTCACCGTTATCTCCCGTGACACTGCTCTTGCCGACGCCACCGCAACCCGGCTCGGCAACATGGTGAGAACCAGCGCCGATATTGACAAGGCCCTCGAACTGGCGCCACGGATTCCGTCTGTCGAAGCGGTGTTGATAATAATTGAGGATAAAATCGGGATTTGGGGGAATATGGAATTAGTTCCTATCATTGACACTAACACTGGTTAATATAAAATTATTGACCTACCTTAAGGAGTCGAGATGAATACCATCCAAACTCCACAATTGGCAATTGCAGCCTCCAATTCTTCGATGGGTAAATCCGGTCACCATCTTCCAGAAAGTCAACCTCACTATTTGCTGTAATTCCAAGGTTTTGGCCAATCTCCTGTGGTATTGTTACCTGCCCTTTCGTTGTGACACGCATGAGCGGCCTCCGTCCAGTAAGATTATTATCAGTAAGAATATTGCCTGGAACGAGCCACAACAACAAGTGGCTTTCAAGTATGATCCGGCTTGACTTTCGCTAAATCATTTCTACGATAGGGCGATCACCTTCAAAAAGGGAGCCCCAAAATGCACTATTTCCCGGCCACTTTGGCAACTTTGTTTTTCCTTGTCCTTCTGTTTATCTTTTTGATCGTGTTGATCGAGGTGCGTGTTCTAAGCTACGCTTACGAACTGATGGGAGTCAACCGGCGCTATGTTTTTCTGCTTCTATTCATATCGCTTATGGGCACTTTCTTCAACATACCCGTATACCACTTCTCCGATGGAAATGTAGTTTCCAATGCCTACGTCGATTTCTTCGGCATGCGCTATGTCATTCCAACGGTCAGGCAATTTGAGGGGACTACGGTTGCAGTAAATGTCGGCGGGGGTTTACTGCCCGTGATCCTTTCATTATATCTGCTGGTAAAGAATAAATTCTATGGCAGTGCCCTGGCAGGAACGATTTTGGTCACTGTCGTGGTGCACATGCTTGCCCATCCTGTCAAAGGACTGGGGATCGCGGAGCCTCTTTTCGTTCCCCCGCTGGTTGCTGCCGCTGCCGGCCTGATCTTTGCCCGAAAGTCCGCTCCGGCGCTTGCGTATATTTCCGGGAGTCTGGGCACCATCATTGGCGCGGACCTGTTAAATTTGGACAAGGTCCGGGCACTTGAGGCGCCGATAGTGTCGATAGGAGGCGCGGGAACGTTCGACGGAATATTTCTTACCGGAATCGTTGCCGTATTTATGGCGGCTCTCTTATCACCAAGACATCAACCGAGTTGAACCGGGAGGATTGCAGCCTTATTGAATTGACTGGCTGAACCGCCCGCAAGGGATTTGAAGAAGTGACAGGATCGAAAACGCTTGTTTTTTCAGCGTTCATTGCTATACTCAGCTTTTTGAATTCAGGCGGGTTCGGGCGTTTGGCGCTCTGCCCCGGCACCCCATCGAGGACGGCATGCCCGGCGAGATAAAGATAGTGGTAATGTCCGACACTCACCTCGGCAGAGCGACAGACGAGTTCAAAGCCTTATGCTCCGAGTTTTGTGACGGCGCCGATATGGTAATTCACCTGGGTGACTGGGTGAGCGCCGTCGTGTTGGACTACATGGAGCAGTATCCGCTTGAGGCAGTTGCAGGAAATATGGACGATTATTCGATCCAGCAGCGGCTGCCTACCCGGAAGATTGTGAAGGCCGGCGCCTTTCACCTCGGAATGACTCATGGGTGGGGAGCGTCTGGCGGAATCCGCCAAAGGATCAAGCCGGAGTTCGCCGGTGCAGATGCCATTCTTTTCGGGCATACTCACCAACCGCTGATTCTTCGCGAGAACGGGGTGCTCTGGTTCAACCCGGGGTCCTTATTCCTCGGGCGGGAACCTTACCGGAAAAGCATAGGGATATTGAGAATCAAGGACACAATCGAAGCTAAAATTCTAAATATCCCCGGAACTTAGGGATTTGGGAGCGGTCGGTGCGCAATCTCTGGGCGCCATGGCGTGTTGAGTACATTCTGGGCAAGAAGCCGCCAGGTTGTATTTTCTGCCCCCAGTTTCACGATCAGTCCGACGAGCAACGTCTTATCCTTTACAGGGGCGGCCTGGTGATGGTGATGATGAACAGGTTTCCCTATAATAACGGACACCTGCTGGTTTCTCCCTGGCGCCACATATCAAGTCTGGACCAATTGGCCACAGATGAGGAAAGGGACCTGATGGATTTGCTCAAAAGGTCCACTCGCATTCTTCAAAACGTCATGCACCCGGATGGATTCAATATCGGCCTGAACCTGGGCCGGGAAGCCGGGGCAGGCTATGAGGAACATCTGCACTTCCATATCGTACCCAGATGGCGAGGCGACACGAATTTCATGGCCGCTCTGGCCGACATCCGCAGTATCCCTGAACACATACAGCAATCCTACTCCAAACTTTTACCCTATTTCAAGAAGGAGAGCCCCGATGAGGTTGTTTAAGCTGCTCGTAACCCTGGTCATACTCGCCCTCATTGGACTTTTCGTCTATCAAAACATGGAGACCTGGAACCAACTTGTCAATTTCAAGCTCAATCTATACTTCAATGCGCACCATGATACTGCGAGTATAGAGCTTTATATGGTCATTCTGCTTTCAGCACTTGTCGGGTTGATTATCGGTTTATCGCTCTTGCTCAAACCCCATTTCAAAACCCGTCGCAATCTCAAGCGTGAACGACATGAGAAAAAACAACTGGAGGAGCAATTGACCATGAGCCGGGCAAGGGCCGAGTCTCACAACGAGGAAGCCGTTTCGGCGGAACAGGTCCCCGTGAGCACAAAAGAAGAGTGAAAGTGAACCGGTTCTTATCGGGTCATCCAGTTCTTTTCCTCAACAGTTCGGAATGCATTCCTGTGCGTCCGAGTATGATACGCCCTTCTGTAACCTGAGATAAAGTCTTTCTCTGTGCATCCTGCACCTGCGGAAATCGGAATATGGCACGATTTAACTGAACTTTATCTCTCCCAATGCCGAATGATTAGGCGTGAGATAAAGCCCCGATGCGGAAGAAAACCGCTCTCCCGAAATTACGGAGTTAAGATGAAGCCTGATATGACGACAGTCTCGTATGCCACGACGGGCGGAAAACCCACACCATCTCGGCCGGAATCATCCAAGGCAGCCAGGATAGCCGAGATAACCGGAGACCTGCCGCCAATGCCCCATATTGCCGCTCAGGTGCTGGATAAACTCTCGGATGAAAACTCTACACCAGGTCAAATTCACCAACTCATCATCAAAGACCAGGCGCTCTCGGCCCGGGTCCTCAAAGTGGCCAATTCGCCATACTACGGGGCCTCCCGATCAATCTCCACTTTGCGTGACGCGGTCATGTTCATGGGATTCGAATCGATCAGATCTCTCATTACTACGGCGGTCCTCAAAGGCATGTTTTCGAATGTGGGTCTTGCAGAAAAGCTTCTATGGGAACATGCAGTCGGTTGCGGCCTGGCAGCCAAGAAAATAGGTCAAGAGGTCGGCTTCCAGCGCGGCGAAGAGGCGTATCTGGCCGGACTGATGCACGACGTCGGTAAGGCGGCGCTGTTCTTGAGGGCGCCCCAGGCGATGCGGGAAATTATGGAGGAAGTCTATAACGAAGGCGTTGACTTCTGCGACGTGGAACAGCGAAAATTCGGCTTCACACACGCCGAGGTGGGCGGACTAATTGCCGATAAATGGCGTTTTTCCAACGATATCGAAGACGCCATAGGAAATCACCACCAGCTCGAGCAGGCCGTGACGGCTGTGGGGCTCACTCAAATCGTCAGTCTGGCTAACTCGATTTGCCACAAGCTGGCAGTAGGTCCTACTCGAAAACCTGACCTGGACCTTACCGGCACTGAAAGCGCCAAAGCGCTCGGATTGGGACCGGCCTCCATTGAACCAATCCTCGTTTCGGTAGGCGAGGCCTTCCATGGAGCGGATTCAGAAAAAAATTTTTGAACCTCCTGAAACCAGGGATCCCTCCACCCTGGCCCGGACAAGCCAGAACCAAAAAAATCCACCGCAGAGGCGCGGAGATCGAAGAGGAAAGAAATCTTTGCAATCTAAATATTGTACTTTTCAAGATAGCCTCTCGGCGTGACCATCCAGCCATTCCAAATATAAGTCCGGCTGTTTCCGACGATTACCACGGACTGCATGTCAACCTCGTCGACCGGGAGGCGCGCCAACGTGGTCACGAGCTTCCACTGCCCTTCCCGCATTGCCCGGCGAACGATTGCCGCAGGAGTTTCCGGGCAACGATGGCGAAGGATTACCTTGCGGGCTTTCTCAAGCGAATCGGGCCTGCTCTTGCTCCGAGGGTTGTATATGGCGAGAACGAAATCCGCTTGTGCTGCTGCGGAGAGTCTTCCCTCGATGATCTCCCACGGAGTCAGATGATCGCTAAGGCTCACCGCAGCAAAATCGTTCATGAGCGGTGCGCCCAGAATGGAAGCGGCAGCATTGAAAGCGGGGATCCCGGGAATGACTCGCAGGAAAAAACCGGGCGCCCCGCTCGGGTTTTCCCCACCCCATTCCAGCACATTGACCCGCTTCTCCCTGCAGATATCCAAAATAAGCCCGGCCATACCGTAAATTCCCGCATCGCCGCTGGAAATCAGGGCGACATTGCGGCCGGATAGAGCGTGATCGATAGCCGCCTGGCAACGTTCTACTTCTTTTCGCATTCCGCTCGATATTACTGTCTTGTTCTGCACGAGGCAGGGAATCAGATCAAGGTAGGTCTTATACCCCAGAACGATCTCTGCAGGCTCTAAGGCATGGAGCGCTTCAGGGGATATATAAGAACCGGACCCCGGCCCAAGGCTTATTACCGAGAGCTTACCCTGGCAATCGCCAAGGTGCAGTTTCCCGCTTTCCGTTTTGGCACCAGTAATACCTTCGTCCCTGCGCTCCAAAGGGCGCTCGCTTCGCATACGCTTTCAGCTCCTACATGCCGGGCAACCGTTTCCGACGGGTTCGGAACGAGAATGCCCTCCACCTGTTCGCGGGTGCAAAAAACAATGGGCTTTTCGAATGCCCTTGCAGCATCCAGGAGCCCACGCTCATCGGACTTTATGTCCAGGCTTGAGAAATTTCTTATCGAAAGGGCTTTGAGCCCGTTTTGCTTGAGATTATTATCGATAAATCCTACGATTTCCTCTGAGGAGGTCCCCCGGTTGCAACCGATTCCGATCACGAGATTTGAAGGACGAAGCTTGAGGCATTTTACACCTCGTGGGGAGACCAGCTCTGAAACCCATATCCCGAGGCTTTCCCGAAGAGCGCCCAAATCTTCGCCGGGACCTATTGTCCGCAATCCGTGTTCCGCCGGAAGATAATCCAAAAGATACCTGTCCGGGTCAAATATCCACAGAGGCTCATCATCGAGGATGGCAGCCTGAATCCTGCTCAGGAATCCGCTGTTTTCAATATATAGCCCCGCCTTCTTTGCGATAAGGTCTATGGCGGGCTTGTCCTGGAGATCGGAAGCCGTAGTGATGACCGCCTGGCCCCCGGTGATGGAAGCCACCCTTTGAGCCAGCTTGTTGGCGCCTCCGATATGACCGGAAACAAGGCTGATCACAAACCGTCCGTCCTGGTCCACAACGACGACCGCCGGATCTACCGTCTTGTTTTCAAGCAGAGGCGAAGCCATCCGGACCACAATACCGCAACCCATTATGCAAACGATCGAGTCACATTCGCGCCAGACCGACTGAAAAGCCTCGGATATATGAGCGAAAAGATTCATCCCCGGTAAAGCGTAGCGGTAATTGCAAAAGCAAACACTGCCGGGAATTTGGGGGCAGATCCTGGCGGCCAGCTCAGCACCCTTCTGCGTGAGAGCGAAAATCGCAGTTTTCCCAGTCCCTCCTGCTCCCTCCCCCCGTTTCCAGCTTTCGGCTTCACGTTCCCCGCGCATTTACCCTCCCCACCATCACTCTTGCACTTTTGCCTTTTTTACTTTTGCCTTTTTACTTCTGCCTCGCCCGCATCCCTGAATTGATGACCGAACGTTTCGTCATAGAGCTTGGACCTTTTGACGGTCTCGCCTGCAAGATCCTTTGTCCTGAATACCTCGCCTACCAGAATGACTGCCTGGCGCGCGATTTTTGCCGCGAGCACCTTTTCGGCTATATTCTCCAAGGTGCCCCGGATCAGTTTCTGGTCCGGCCAACTAACCCGGTAGGCTACTATCGCCGGGGTATCCGCCTGATAATGCGCCCTGAGCTTCGCCACGACCTCTTCCATGCGCTGCACGCTAAGGTAAATGACCAAGGTTGCACGGTGAGAAGCAAGGGCCGCCAGTTCCTCTTTCTCCGGCACTGGGGTCCTTCCGCCAAGCCGGGTCAGGATCACGGTTTGACAAATCTCCGGAATGGTAAGCTCCTGCTCCATTGCAGCGGCGGCTGCGAATGCGGCCGAGACCCCGGGCACCACTTCATACGGAATCGCGTCACGTCCAAGAAGTGCTATCTGTTCATTGATAGCGCCGTACAGGCTCGGGTCTCCGGTATGAAGCCGAACCACGCGTTCTCCAGCCTCATGTCCCTCTTTGAGAAGAGCGTGTGTCTGGTCAAGCGTCAAAGAGGAGCTGTCATAGGCCTTAACATCTTTCCTGCAAAAATCGAGAAGTGTTTCGGGAACCAGAGAACCGGTATACACCACCAGGTCCGCCTCTTGAAGAAATCGCATGCCCTTGACCGTAATGAGCTCAGGGTCGCCTGGACCTGCTCCGATAAATCGAACTGGATTTTTCATTTTAACATCCCTTTGGACGATTCATGTCACTGGGAGCCGAATAGGCTTTTGTTTTTTCTGTTCACCGTTCACTGTTCCTGATTTAATAAGACTCTGGATTGTAAGCCGGGGGAAGTCAGATTGTACAGGGTTAATGAGGAAATTTTGCTCACGTCTTCTAATCACATAAGTTTTTGTGATTTGCCCTCCCTTTTCGGGGCATTTCCCTTTTAATGGAGAGGCAGGGAGTTTGCGAATGCAGTTTTACTTCTTCGGGCGCAGCTCGATGTTAGACGTTATTCCGGTCGTTGACGTACCTCAGCGATCATTCGGAGTTCTGAATCATTTCACGAACATTTGATTCAGAACCCTGCCAAATTATGATGCGACTTGCGGTGATAATTTTCATGGCAGGCCAGAGAGCGAAGATTTTTCCGGCGGCCTTAACCCTACAACGACGGTTGCAAACTTCATCGCGGGCATGGCCCGCTCCTACGATGTTGAGTTTGCTGCAGGAGCGCGCCTAGCGCACGATACACCCATTAAATGTCGTTTAGGAGATCTCTTAAACCTTGGGCCTCGGCAACATGTCGGCCCGTTCGGCGATCTCGGGGACCTTATGTTCCCATTCAATAGCCATGAGGTGGACGCCTGCAACGCCCTTCATTTGCTTGAATTCTTCAATCTGTTCAAGGGCGATTTTGATCCCTTCCTCCGCGACCTTCCCTTTGCCTGCGCCCTCCAGTCTCTTGATCAGGGAATCGGGCACATCCATGCCGGGAACCGATTTAGCCATGTATCGCGCCATACCGAGGTTCTTCATGGGGGTGACACCGGCAAGGATATAGCATTTTTCATGAAGGCCCATGTCCACGACCTGTTTCATGAATTCCCGGAATCTTTCCATGTTGTAGATGCACTGAGTCTGGATAAAATCAGCCCCTGCTGCAATTTTCTTGGCCAGACGATGGACTCTGAAGTCACACGGTTCGGCAAAGGGGTTCTCGGCTGCACCAATGAAAAGGTTCGGCTTCTCATCGATGTCCTCACCATTGAGGAACTTGCCCTCATCCCTCATCGTCTTGACCAGATTGATCAGTTGCATGGAATCCAGGTCGAAGACATTTTTCGCCTCAGGGTGATTACCGAACTTTTGATGATCTCCCGAGAGGCAAAGCATATTCCGGACTCCATGGGAGTAGACACCCAAAATGTCGCCTTGCATGGCCAGACGATTGCGGTCCCGGCAGACCATCTGAAAATTGGGCTCAAGCCCCAACTGCATGATGATCAATGAAGCCGCCCAACTTGACATACGCACGACTGCGGTCTGATTATCCGTGATATTTACGCAGTCGACCATCCCTACCAGATGGGCCGCTTTTTCCCTAAGATGCCCAACATTAGCTCCCTTAGGGGGACCGCACTCTCCGGTCAAGGCAAAATGCCCCGCCTTGAGAACTTTTTCCAAATTGCTTCCGGACTTCAACTCACTCATCCCAGGACTTCCTCTCTGATTGACTGAATAAAAGCGACTCTTCTCAGATCACGCCGCCGAGCCTGCCGCAGGTTCTTTCTCCATTTTCATATCTTCCCTCACCTGCTTGCGCGGCCCGCCGTCCCTCGCAGTAAGCCAGCTCTTGGCCGGGATATAAGCCTGGATGAGAGCTATTCGGCCCTGGGCCTTCAGACGGTCATAGATCAACTGCCATCCGCAGGGAACATCGGGGCTGATCTCACAACAACCCTTATTGCTTCCACCGCAGGGGCCATTCATGAGGGACTTCGAACAGCGGGTGATGGGGCAGATGCCGCCTGTGAGGTGAAGAATGCAGTCTCCGCACATCGTACAGCGCTCGCTGAATTCTCCCGGAGCGTCCACAACCCCGATGAAGGTCGTATTGAGCCCGGGCATGACCGTTTTGTCCGGAAACTTTTCACCCAGAAACTGGACCCCGGCGCCGCATGCTATCGAGAGGACGGCGTCTACTCCTTCGATGGCTTCGACGGCCTTTTCAAAGTACTCGTGTTCGCATTGCCGCTCAATTCCGCCATCTTTGATCTCTATATCCGTTCCCTCTTGTTTGGCCTTGATGCGCAGGAGGGAGCCGAGGATTTCAGCCTCTCTGTTTCCACCTTCGTGGCAGACCGCGACACAAGTGTTGCAGCCAAAGACGAGGACCTTCCGGTACCCTTTGATCATGTCCCAAATCTCTTCCAGTGGCTTCTGTTTGCCGACAATCATACCAAGTTACTCCTTCCCGGCCCGCTCGTGGTCCGCCAGCCAGATGGGAGATGGACCGAGTTGCCTTATTTTTTCGGTAAATTCCGTACAGATTTCAGCCCATCGCGGTCCCTCAGCCGCAGAGAGGTTATACATCTCCATGCGTTCCGGACTGATTCCCACCTCGGGAACAAGGGCTTTCAAGTATTGGATTCTCTTCTTGGCGTTTGAATTTCCTTCCAGGAAATGGCATTGTCCGGGGAGTCAGCCAGCCACAAAAACGCCATCGACCCCGCGCTCCAGTGCTCGAAGCACATAATAAGGATCGAGTTTCCCCGTGCAGGGAAGCCGAATTATTTTTACGTTTGTCGGGTAGGAAAGCCTCATTACCCCGGCCAGGTCTGCTGCCGCGAAGGCACAATAATGGCAAGCAAAGGCCAGAATATTCGGCTCCCAGCCAGGCGGGGCCTCTCTCACCCTTTCTACCTTAGCGACCTGCTCGGCAGCCATTGCATGGTGTTCGGTCATGCGTTGATCCTCTCTTCTGAAACGTTCTAATCACTACACATATTCTCTGTCAGGGCGTCAATCATAGGCAAGATCTGGTCATCCCTAAAGCAGTTCACCTGAAAGGCCTTCGCCGGACAAACACTGGCGCAGATGCCGCACCCCATGCATTTGACCTCATTATGGCTGATTCTGCCGTCCTCGTCGATGTACGGCGAATCGAACGGGCATAGCCTGAGGCAGGTCAGGCACGACATGCATATGTCTCGATTGTGTTTGGAAACTACGCCGGAGACCCCCAGCTTCTCATGCGAAAGCACAACGCCTGCGCGGCCGGCGGCGGCCAATGCCTGGCCTATGGTTTCATCCAGGTTTTTCGGCGCATGCGCCAACCCGCATAGAAAGATTCCTTCAGACGGGAAGTCAACAGGACGCAGTTTGACGTGAGCCTCCAGAAAATAGCCGTCCTGATTCAGGGTCAGCTTGTACATACGGCCAATATTCCCGGCGTCGGCGTTCGGCCTTAAGCCGGTGCTCAATACCAGATAATCGGTCTCAAAGCTGACTTCTTCATTCAACATGCCGTCGAATGCCTTGACCAGCACTTTCTGCCCGGCAGCCGATACCTGAGGCTTCCTCTCCGGTTCGTAGTGGATAAAGAGGACCCCCAGGTCTCTCGCCTTCTTGTAATGTTCCTCTCTCAAGCCATAGGTTCGGATGTCCCTGTAGAGGATGATGACCGGGCTGTTCGGATCTTTCTCCTTGATGGCAATTGCGTTCTTGACGGCATCCTGGCAGCAGACCCTTGAACAATAATTGTGGGGCTCTTCCCGCGATCCAACGCACTGGATCATCACGTAGCTCTCACCCGGGACGACCCTGCCGTCCGCAATCCTCTGCTCCAGCTCCCTTTGAGTGAAAACCCGTTCGTTTTCCCCGTATAGATATTCGGTGGGACTATACTCTTTCCCGCCGATGGCGACGACAATCACACCATGTTCGAACGCCGTCCCATCGGTGAGCGTTGTCCTGAAATTGCCTACAAAGCCGTCCGTGCTTTTCACCTCCACTCCGGTGTGCACATCGATCCCGGGGTGTGCCCGGACACCAGCGATCCGGTCCTTGAGCAGGCCCTGGACATCGCTTGTGCCAGCCGTCCAGCGCAGTTCTCTGATGAGACCTCCGAGGGAATCCTCCCTTTCCACCAGATGGGTCTGGTAGCCCTGGTCGGCAATGGCTAGGGCAGTGGTCATGCCTGCGATGCCGCCGCCTATGACCAGCGCCACAGGCGTCACCCCTACAGATGTCGTATGCACCGGCTCAAGGTTTCTGACCTTGGCCAGATTCATATTGACGATCCGTATGGCTTTCTCAGTGGCATTTTCCTTCTGTCCCATGTGGCACCAAGAGCACTGTTCCCGGATATCGGCGAGTTCGAAAAGGTACTTGTTCAGGCCGGCATCCCGGATGGTCTCCTGAAAAAGGGGCGCATGAGTCCGCGGAGTACAGGAGGCGACCAGCACCCGGTTGAGGTTCTTTTCCTTCACAAGGCTTTTCAACCTCTCCTGATTATCCTGAGAGCAAGCGTAGAGCATGTTCTCGGCATGGGCGACGCCGGGGCGGTCCTTGAAAGTATCAACGACAGCTTGCACGTCTATAGTTTGAGCGATGTTGATGCCACAATGGCAGACGAACAGGCCTATCCTGGGCTCTTCTCCCGACACATCGCGCTCCGGGGGCAACTCTTTTACCGACGTCTCGGTACGCCGGGCCTCCGCCAAAAAGGCCATAGCCTTACCTGCCACGGCGCTTCCCTGGACAACTGTCTCGGGGATATCCTTGGGGCCCTGGTAGATGCCGGTCACATAGATGCCAGGTCTCGAAGACTCTACCGGAGAAGATTCCGACGTCTTGGGGAACATGTACTCCGTAGTCTGAATGCCGAACACCTCGGCCATAGCAGCAGCATCGTCGTGCGGTTGAAGCCCGACGGAGAGCACCACCATGTCGAAGGTCTCGTCAACCACCTTGTCTTCCTGAGTGTACCTGAGGACCAGGTTTCCCGTTCCGGGTTCTTCCCTTATCATTGAAACCATGGCGCGCTGGTAACGGACCCCATAATCATTCTGGGCCCTTGCCACGTACTTGTCGAAATCCTTGCCGAAGGCCCTCATCTCCATGAAAAAGATAGTAGGTTCCACGTTCCGATCGTGCTCTTTGGCTATGATCGCCTGCTTCGTAGCGTACATACAGCACACGGAAGAGCACCATGGATTTGCATTGTGAGGATCGCGAGAACCCACGCACTGGATCCAGGCGACCTTGCGAGGGTGATGCCCGTCTCCGGGACGCTGGATGACACCCTTAAAAGGTCCTGAAGCGGAGAGTATCCGTTCGAACTGAATAGAATTAACCACGTTGGGCCAGCGGCCGAAACCCAGTTCGCCCCGCACCCTGGCATCGTATCGCTTGAGGCCGGGAGACAGGATGATGGCCCCTGTATTAATCTCGATTTCCTTCTCGGTCTGCTCGTAATTAACGGCCTTGGCCGGACAGATTTTCTCGCAGACCCTGCATTTGCCCTTCTGGAAATAAGTGCAGTTGTCCCGATCTATAACCCTGGTGTTCGGATAGGCCTGAGGAAACAGTGAATAGATGGCCTTGCGAACTGTCAGGCCCTGCTCGTATTCGCTGCTTATCTTCTTTGGACATTTCTCCTCGCACATGCCGCAGCCCGTGCACTTGTCCATATCCACGTACCGGGGTTGCTGCTTCACCTTCACCGAAAAATCGCCGGCTTCCCCTTTAACAGAGACCACCTCTGCGAGAGTAATGACATTGATATCGGGATGGCGGCCCACCTCCACCAGCTTGGGTGAAATCATGCACATGGAGCAGTCACCGGTAGGGAACGTCTTGTCCAGCATGACCATGGTGCCGCCAATAGAAGATTCCTTCGTTATCAGATGGACTTTGTAACCGCTCTCTGCCAGATCGAGGGCCGCCTGCATCCCACCGATGCCCGCGCCAACTATTACCACCGACCCGCGCTTCAAACTGCCTGCAGAGGATGGCTTATTCATAGAGTTTCAACTCCTTCAGCAATGCCATGGCGTCCACGAAATGCCGATCCATTCCAAGATCTGCGGGTGGCAGCCCGACGGCAATGCCGATCAGCTCGGTTATGAAATAAACGGGCATGCTCCGTGCGATGCCGTAAGTGGCTCTGACCTTTTCCTGATATGCGTCCAAGTTGAGCTGGCACATGGGGCAGGTAGTCACAAAACAGTTTGCCTGCCGTGCAATGGCTTCCTGCATAATTTTGGACATGAGCTTGAGAGAGACATCATTATCGTTTACTGCTGCAGAGGCCCCGCAGCAGTCCGTCTTATAACTCCAGTCCAAAGGGCTTGCTCCCAGAGTCTTCAGGATGGTCTCCATGCCCTGCGGATTGTCCACGTTGTCCGGCGCCGGCACCCCATAGGGAAAGCGTGTCAGCATGCACCCGTAATAACAGACGGGTTTCAGACCTTCTAGCTTTCTGGTAACGTTTTTGGCCAGGTCTCCGGAATTCACCGCAGGCCGAATGGCCTCCAAAATGCTCAGAATCTTAGTCTTCCCATTAACCTTTTTGGACAGTTCCCCATTGACATCGTTCAAAAGGCCCCTGTCGGACTCCAGGACCTTCTGGACCACCAGCATTCGACTGTAGCAGGCCGAACAGGGAATGACCAACTCTGCGTATTCCGATGCATCTGCGATTCCCAAATTACGCGCCGGCATGGCGACGGCGAGAAAATCGTCAGTCTTGCTCGCCGAGGTTGCCCCACAGCAGTTCCAGTCTTCAAGCTCGTGCAGGTTGATCCCAATGGCCGACAGGACCCGCTTACACTGCACATCATATATCTCACTGGAAGCCTTCAGCGAGCAACCGGGATAATAAGCTAGCTCCATATTCTACTCCTGCGGTGCCGGGGACTTTGAGAGGCCCCTCGCCCGCTCGCCGCCCTTTTTGATTAGTCGCCTGAATTCCTGTTTGCCCTTGATCTTCTGGAAGTGAAAGTGCATTCTGCCTTTTCGCAGCATGGTCAGACCCAATTCGGCCTGGTTTTTGTGCTCTTCGTAAATTTCTGCGAACTTAAACTTCGCCAGACTTCGAAAGGTATTCTTCAACTCATAACGACCCATGAACTCCAGTTCATTCAACCGCCCAGAGCGTCTGGCTGCAGCGATAAAACTACCGTGAAAGGCAGCCACCTTGGGGGATGAGGGTGCAACATGGGCTTCATGGGCCATTTTTTTCAGGGTGTCGACTATCCTGGCGGTCATGATGTCATTGGGACACCGGGCGCCGCAACTGTAGCACGAGACGCACTTCCAAACCAGAGGGTTATCCAGGGCCGATTCCCTCTTGCCGAGCACGATCAACCGGATGAGACGATCGGGAGTCACGTAACCAGTCTCTTCACTCACTGGGCACCCTGATGCACACCGCCGGCATTGATAACAGGCATTGAGGTTTTGACCCGACCGAGCCTTCACCTCTTCGGCCAGTGAGCGGGCCTGCTCGGGTCTGAATTCCAGGGCAGTCGTCATTAACATACTCCTTGTTAGAGCATCAAATCACTTATTGATTGACACATTGATGGTGTACTTTGGCCCCGACCGGACAAATTGCAGCTCTATCGAGTCGGATCTGGCGAGTGCGGTAGCGCAGCTAGTGAAGTATATCACATTCTCAAAATAAACAAGGCCCTATGAGAATGCGCTTGGGATGATCCACGGGGAATTGCCGGAAGCAAACGATTACCCGCCAGGTCTTACAGCATAACTCATTGATATCGATATGCCAAATAACTTTTTTATCTATCAATAAAATTATTTCTGCCTTGACCGGATGCCATGAAAAGTTCCTCAATGCGGACGCTCCTGTTGCCGCCCTGCCCCCGGATAACGAGTATCCAGGCGACCGTACTTTTCATGGTTTCCCATGAACACTGTTTTGATGAGTGCCGGCGTGATTATATGACGGCCACCCCAACCCGGGCCGGATGTCGCGTTAGGTCCTAAATCATGGCCTGATGCTTTTTTCATTTCGCCACATCTTTACTGTCCACTTATTGTTTCAGATTGTCGTATTTTAGTTTCAGTAGCAGGACGGAAATCCTCCAACCGCCGCCACATAATTTCGCAAGTTATCAATATCTTTTATATTTGTCGTTTTGTTGCACGGCTGGCATACGAATTGCTCCACCAACACACGCACACGACCGGATCTCGCACGAACCGTTCTATATCTCGCTCTTCAAATTCAAAATCTTCTTCACACACCACAGGTTTTTAGTGTCAGATTTTTTTTGAGCAATTATTACCAAGGGTTCCCCATAGCCCCAAAGGGACGGCCGTTGTGTATTAGTGCCATCCCAACGAGCAATAACAGAAGCAAATTCACAACCGAAGTTTATCAGTTCTGAAATGCACCATTTTCCTGATTGGTTTTTTCGCAAGCTCGCTTGTAGTTCGTAACAGCCTGGATAAAGAGTCAGATATTATCAATAGTTAGCTGAAGTCGAGACAAGGAGAGCAGTAATGGCGAAGACCCTCGAATATCCGGTCATTTGGCTCCAAGCGGCCACCTGCACGGGATGCCCTGTTTCTGTCCTCAACGCGGTAAGCCCCACCATCAAAAATTTGCTCGTCGATGAAATCCTCCCCGGAAAACATGTCAGCCTGCGATACCAGGCCACAGTGATGGCGGGCTCCGGGGAGCAAGTCATCACGGCCATGGAAAGCACGTGGAAACAGCATAAAGGCGGCTACATCCTGGTGGTGGAGGGGGCGATTCCCACACGCGGGAACGGGAGGTACTGCAGCCTCGGGGAGAGGAACGGCCATCCGGTTCCAATTGCCGACAGGGCGGCGGAACTTGGTTCCGACGCTCTTGCAGTAATAGCCCTGGGGACTTGTGCCTCTTACGGCGGAATCGCCGCGGCGGCCCCCAACGTTGCCCAATCGGTCAGCGTGACCAATTTCTTCGATTCGGCCGGGATAAAAACGCCCCTGATAAACGTCCCCGGCTGTCCACCTCATCCCGATTGGTTCATGGGCACGGTGGCGACTGTTTTGCTGACCGGTCTGCCCAAGCCCGAGGACCTCGATGACTTTGGACGCCCGAAGGCATTCTATGGCAGTCTTATTCACGAAAATTGCCAGCGTCGGGCATATTACGACGAGAAGAAATTCGCCAAGAAACTAGGCGATGAGGGATGCCTTTACGAGTTGGGCTGTAAGGGGCCGGTAACCCACGCCGACTGCCCCGTCAGGCTTTGGAACGGAGGAGCCAACTGGTGCGTAGGCAGCGGCGGGATGTGCATAGGCTGCAGCAACCCCGGCTTCCCCGACCTGGTCTCACCCATATACCAGAAGACCCCGGACGTCAGTTTGCCCAACATTGGCGCCGGCCGGTAGAGGAGGTTTGAACTAATGAGCCGTATTTTGTTGGACCCCATCACTCGTATCGAAGGACATCTCAAGGTTGAAGCTTTACTGGATAATGGCGTAGTCAAGGAGGCTAAGAGCACAGGCACCCTTTTCCGGGGCATCGAGCTTATCCTCCAGGGGCGAGACCCGCGCGACGCCCAGGCAATAACTCAGCGAATTTGCGGAGTGTGCCCCACAAGCCACTCGATCGCCGCCACCCTCAATCTGGACAGTGCTTTCGGCATCGCCGACAAAATACCGGATAACGGGCGGATCCTCCGAAATCTGATCCTGGGCGCAGCTCACCTCTCAGATCACATACTTCATTTTTATCACTTGGCCGCTTTGGACTTCGTCGACGTGACCAAAGTAGCTGCGTACGAGGGCAAAGACAGTGCCCTGAACTCTATAAAGTCATTCATCGAACGGGGAGAGCTTGGGCCTTTCGTTCCCCGTTACGAGGGAGACTACCGATTTTCAGCCGGAGTGGATCAGGAATTGGTCGGCCATTATGTGCAAGCGCTTACCGTCCGCCGCAAAGGTCAGGAGATGCTGGCGATTTTCGGAGGCAAGATCCCCCACAACGCTACCGTGGTGCCTGGAGGCGTTACTGAGACCCCCACCGTGGACAAGATAACTTCATTCCTGTGGCGACTAAACGGTATCAAGGACTTCATCGACAATGTCTACATACCCGATGTCCTGACTGTCGCCAAGACATACAGCGACTATTTCGAAACAGGAATCGGCTGCGGTAACCTGCTATCCTTCGGCAACTACGATCTCGACGGCGCCAACCCCGACTACCTAGCCAGAAACAGGTTCTTGAAATCGGGAGCGGTGTCCTCCGATCTGAAGCTGCAGCCGGTTGATCCGACTAAGATAGCCGAATATGTTGCCAATTCCTGGTATGAGGACTCCACCACCGGTCTGAAACCTACCGAAGGACAGACGGTACCCACTGAAAATTGGGCCAAGGGGTATTCCTGGGTCAAGGCGCCCCGATACGACGGCAAGGTTTACGAGGTCGGGCCCCTCGCCAGAGTGCTGGTCAGCTACATTTCCGGCCAGCCTGCAGTCAAGGCGGTGGTGGATTCCGCCCTATCTGCCGCCGGGGTCCAGCCGAAGGCATTGTTTTCCGTTCTGGGACGTCACCTGGCGCGTGCACTCTGCGCAAAACTGCTGGCCGATTCCATGGGCGATTGGCTGCTCCAACTCAAACCGGGAGAGCCTACGTATGTCCCCTACGAAATCCCCGACGAGTCCACGGGAATGGGCCTTGTTGACGGGGCCCGGGGCGCCCTGGGCCACTGGATAGAAATCAAGGACAAGCGGATCAGCCGCTATCAGTGTGTAGTTCCCAGCACCTGGAATATGTCCCCGCAGGATGACGCAGGGCAGGCGGGACCGCTGGAACAGGCCCTTATCGGGACAAGAGTAAGGGATGAGGCTAATCCTTTCGAGCTGGTGCGCATCGTCAGGTCATTCGATCCCTGCCTTGCCTGTGCCATTCATGTGATGGCGCCCAAGGGGAAAACTCTGGCCAGATTTCGCGTGGGGTAGCCCAGATGAGCAAAGGTTGCAGAAACAGGGTGGTGGTTTTGGGGGTCGGCAACGAGCTGCTGCGGGACGAAGGGATAGGAGTGCATGTGGCTCGAGAGCTGGCTGGACAGACCTTCACCTTTCCGGTGGAAATCATCGAAGCCGGCACCGTCCCCGACTGCTGGCAGGGGGACGAGCCGGTCAGCAAGCTGGTAGTCATTGATGCCGTCCACGGGGGCGGAGAGCCTGGAGATATCTACAGGTTCAGTCCGGGAGACGTTGAATTCGAAACCTGCCTGATGACCTCAATTCACCAGCTTAGTTTTGTGGACAGCCTCAAGCTGAGCGAAATCTTCGGCAGCAATCCCGGGGAGGTCGTCATCATAGCAGTTGAACCAAAAGAAATAGCTTGGGGGACTGAACTCTCGGACGAACTCCGGGACCGCATTCCCGATGTCGTCAAGACAGTGTTGAAAGAGGTTACTCCAGACCAGGGAACTGGCTAAGTGAGGGACGAACATGCTTATCAGTGAACAGAAACCTATGGAAGAGATCCTTTCTTACCTCGACGGCGAACAAAAGGTGTTCATCGTGGGATGCAAAGGTTGTGCGGAGGGATGTCAGAGCGGTGGAGAGCAACAGGCGAATGAGATGAAACCTAAACTGGAAGCGGAAGGCAAGACAATTACCGGTATCTCCGTCATTGATTTCGCCTGCAACGAGCAACTCACCAGAATGACCCTCCAGGCGCACGAGAGCAGGATATTGGCCTCCGACTCCCTGTTAATGCTCTGCTGCGGCATCGGGGTCCAGGCTGCCGCTGCGGTAGTGGACAAAGTGATCCATCCAGGCTGCAATACTGTCTCGCTTGGCGGCCGTCATGGAGAATGGCGCGATGGGGAGCGCTGCCAGGAGTGCGGTCAGTGCATGCTGGAATATACCGGTGGAATCTGTCCCATGGCCAGGTGCGCCAAGCAGATTCTCCATGGTCCATGCGGCGGGTCGGTGGATGGGAAGTGCGAAGTCTCACGCGACTTACCCTGCGGATGGCAACTGATCATAGATCGGCTCACCGCAATCGGCAGACTGGACAAGCTCACAGACATCGTGCCGCCGAAAAACTGGAGCGTCAGTCTTACAGGCGGCCCTCCGACTGTGCCGATAAAAAAGTAGTCATGGAGGCTTGAATTGACAAAGGATGCAATAATCAGCTCGCTGGGAGAGTCTATCCTTTTCGCGGACCTGAGCGATGAAGAAAGGGACAGGGTTGCCCGGTTCAGCCGTGAAATGACATTTGAGATCGGCGATTTGCTTTTTAGCGAGGGTGACCCGGCTGAGAATATTTACGTTGTCCTTCAAGGGTCTGTTGCAGTGGAAGCGAGTCTTCTCGGACGTAAGAAACGCAGATGCGCTACCATTGCTACGGCGCGGAAGGGCGAGGCGGTAGGCTGGTCGGCGGGAATTGATTCGAAGAAATATCTTGCCTCGGCTTATGCGCTGGAAAAGACCACAGCGATTGCAGTAGATCGAAGAGCGATCCGTCTTCTGTTCTCAGAAGATCCCGTTTCAGGGCTTCGCGTTATGGAGAAGCTATTCGACGTGGTGCGTTTACGTCTGTGCCGCACCACGGACATTCTTGCCAATATGCTCTCTACCGCTTCGCACGACCTGAAGGGCCATCTGGCCGCAGTAGAGAGCCTGCAACAGGTGATTCTAGGCGGTTACGCGGGGGAAATAAGCGAAAACCAGGAAAGACTGCTAAACAGGGCCGAGGAAAGAATCAAAGAATTGAAATCTCAGATAGATGACATCTTTGACATGGCGCGAACCGACCCGGCTGCGATGCAACTCGAGGCAGTCTCTCTCATAGAGATAGCAAAAGACTCTTTTGAAAACGCGAGACCGCAGGCTGCCGAAAAGAACATCGATCTTGCGGCCGATTGGGATATGGGACTTCCGACCGTTCCCGGTGAACCGGTTCGGCTGCGCGTGGCCATGAGCAACCTGATCGGTAACGCCGTCAAGTTCACCCAGAGTGGCGGCAAGGTTACCCTCAGGATCAGGGATGACGATAAGGCTCAAAAGATAGTAGTGGAGGTTATGGATAACGGACCGGGGATCGTTGAAGAGGAACTTCCCCGAATTTTCGACGATTTCTATCGAGGGAAGGACGCCCCGATTAAAGGGGCCGGCGTCGGGCTGTCCAATGCCAAAAGGATTATTGAAGCGCATGGTGGGCGTATATGGGCCGAAAGCCCCTACCCTGAATCCGAAACAGGCGCCAGGTTTACCTTCACTTTACCCAGGCAACAACCAAGGCCTATACTGGAAGAAAGAGGAGATGTCCAGCCATGAAAGCAGGAACTAATCTCGAGAAAGTGCTGGAGAGCAGAAGATTTGCCATTACCGCCGAAGTGGGTCCTCCCAAGGGGGCGGGAACTTCCGGGGTTTTGCACAAGGGCGAGAGTCTCAAGCATTTTACTGACGCTATAAATGTAACGGACAACCAAACCGCCATCGTAAGGATGTGCAGCCTGGCAGGATGCACACTGCTCAGGCGCGTGGGAGTCGACCCGGTGCTGCAGATGGTTGTGCGGGACCGCAATCGCATCGCCATACAAAGCGACATACTCGGGGCCGTGGCGCTGGGAGTGGGCAACATTCTATGCCTGTCCGGGGATTACCAGTCCTTTGGCAATCATCCGACAGCCAAGGGCGTCTATGATCTGGATTCTGTGCAACTCATCAGCACGTTGAAAAAAATGCGCGAAGAGCGTAAATTCATCTGTGGCGAGGCGATCAACGGGGAGGTCCCTGTCTTTATCGGGGCAGTGGAAAATCCCTTCGCCGACCCTTTTGAATACCGGGTCTTCAGGCTTGAGAGAAAGATCAAGGCCGGCGCCGATTTCATTCAAACGCAGGCGGTCTTCGACGTCGCCAAATTCACGAAATGGATGAAGTCGGTGAAAGAACACGGTCTCGATGAGCGGGTACATATTATGGCCGGGTTAATACCGGTGAAATCGGCAGGTATGGCACGCTACATGAGGGATTACGTTTCAGGAGTTACAGTCCCAAATGAGGTGGTTAAGAGATTGGAGCAGACGTCCGATGTCAAGGAAGAAGGATTGAAAATAAGCCTTGAGATCATCGAGCAGCTTATGGATATACCCGAGGTTCATGGAATTCATATAATGGCGGTGGGTTGGGAAGAAATAGTGCCTATTATCGTAAGGGAGGCAGGCCTTTTGCCAAGACCTGAAGTTTAACAGATTGGAGATAACATGGATCAAAAGCCAAAGATACTGCTCGTCGACGACGACCCTGATATTCTGGAATCAATGAGTGCAGTGCTTACATCACATGAGTATGACGTAATCACGGCCAGGGATGGTCTGGAAGGCTTGGCCAAACTCAGATCGGAAAAGCCTGATTTAATGATCCTGGACCTGATGATGCCCAAGATGGATGGTTTTGCAGTGTGCGAAGAGCTTCAAGACCCCAGGTGGGCCAAATACTGCAATATTCCGATCATCATATTGTCATCGGTGAAGGAAGATGCCGGCCGCCGTCGCTACGAACTTGGGACAGGCTTACAGCTAAGCGTAAGCGACTACATTGAAAAACCAATTGATCCTCCTACGTTGCTGACAAGGGTAAGGACCTATCTAAAAAAAAATGGGTAACTGGGATAGTCGATCCAATCTCGGCACGTCCCTGAGCCTATAAACCGCATTCAGTATGAGAGGACCGGGGAAATGAGTTCCCAAGCTGCTGAGACTGATAGAACAGACCCGTGTCTTTTGACCGGAAACATCACCGGCCTGCCGGATTTGGAATTCTTCCGAGTCTGCTTCAGCCGTTTTCCCGATCCGGTGATCGTTACGGACGTACACTCCCGTATTCTTTTCCTCAATGACTCTGCAAAAGATTTTACTGGTTGCAGGCTAACCCTCGAAAGCCAAACTGTCTGCTCTGATGTTCTCCGCAATGCTCAGGATGAAGAGATGTCTTTGGTCGAAGAATGTATCAATCGAGGAACCCTCCATGAATTCAAGGCCCAGTTCAGGAATTACGCCGGCGACTGGATGCCCTGCTCAATGTCGGCACAGTTGGTAAGCGACAGCCATTCCAGCCCTTCAGGATGCGTTTTCATACTGCGGTCCGTCCATCCGGTCACCCTGGGTTTGAGAGAAAGGGAACTGGACCACATGTTCTCAAGCGTCATCGATCATTTCCCAATGCCTTTTTTCATCGTGGATAAGAACCTGACTATAACCTACATGAACGACCACCTCGAAAAACTCACCGGTTTCAGCAGAATCGAGGTGCTCAACCGCATGAGTTGCGCTGAAGTACTGCGAAGCGTCAACTGCCACACCGACGATTGCCTGTTGAAGCAGGCGATGGAAAAGGGGAACCCTACGACAGGACTGCGGCGCACAGTTCATGATCGCGAGGGAAGAGAAATTCCTGTAGCGGTCCACTGTTCAATGATTACCGATTTGCAAAACAGGGTGATCGGAGGGTTTAAAGCCCTCAGAGACATCACCCCCCTTCACGAGGCCGAACAAAAAATCAGAATGCTCGTAGAGATTACCCAGGAGGGCATTCTGATGGTCGATGAAAAAGACACTGTAATTTACGCCAATTCCAAAATGGCTGAAATACTCGAGCATCCTAAATACGACCTGGTCGGAAAGGATGTCAGCGGCCTTCTTCCCCTTCAGTTGCAAAGCATTACTCGCGATCTGGGCTTGAAGGTCGAAAAAGACCGCAACCAGGAGGTGCGCCTGTGCATCATGCAACCCGGTTCAGACTCAAATCGGGAGGATCGCGTATTTGAAACATGCGTAATTGTCGCCAAGTTTGGCAAGGGCTTTATCACCTGCATGTATTTTCATGACCTGACAAAGCAAATTCAAATAGAGCGCGAACTGCGAAGCGCCAACAGTTTTCTCAACAATATCATCAAGAGTTCGGCGGACGGTATCGTCGTGGCCGACCTTGAGGGCAGGATTCTTGTCTACAACGATTCGGCCGAGAGGATCCTGGGGTACAGCACCGATGAGGTATTAGGCGCGTCGGTTACTTTGCAGGAGATTGTCGGGCCTCAACTCACCACTGAGAATATGCAGCGAATGCGCAGCGACGAATATGGTCCGCCCGGAAAGCTCAGCTCCGCTCGACTAACCCTGGCCAGAAAAGATGGTGAAATGGTCCCGGTAGGTTTCTCGGCGGCAATCATTGAAAAGGACGGCAGCGAGATAGGGACGGTAAATATAATTTCAGATCTTCGGGAACGCACCCGGATGATCAAAGAGTTGGAAGAAACCCGAATGCAGCTTATGCAGGCCGAAAAGATCGCCTCCATCGGAAGGCTGGCGGCGGGTATTGCCCACGAAATCAATAACCCGCTCTCAGGCATCCTCATATTTGCCGACATACTAAAAAGAGATTCGCTCTCGGAAAATCCTCAATGGAGGGATGACATTCAGGAAATTATCACTCAAACCATGCGCTGCAGAGAAATTGTGGCCCGTCTGCTCGAGTTCAGCAGGCAGTCAGTGGATCAGAGATTCAACTACGACATAAACGCGATTATTCGACGCTCAGCAGAACTGTTGAGTCATCAGGCGCTTTTTCACGACATAGAATTCGTGTTCGACCTGCATACCGACATCCCTGCTATGCTCGGCGATCCCGGCCAGCTTCAGCAGGTTTTTATCAATTTCATAATAAACGCCGGTACGGCCATGGCCGGCAAAGGGAAGATAAGCTTTTCCAGCAGGTTCGATCCGATTGCAGAGCAGGTGACATTGGAATTTGCGGATACCGGTCCGGGGATTCCGGAAGAAATTATCAGCAAGGTATTCGAACCGTTCTTCACTACCAAAGGGCCTGGCGAAGGCACGGGCCTGGGGCTTTCCGTCGCATACGGAATAATTCAGCAGCATGGCGGTTCCATGTCAGTCAGGAATGCTTGTTCGGGCGGCGCGGTATTCACGGTCGTGTTGCCGCTGGAGTGTCCTGAGATGACAATTGAGTTCGCCTATTTAAGCTGAGATTAGCGTCGGAGTGCGATCTTAAAGGTTCATCTCATGCAAACCGTTTTGGTTGTAGATGACGAAAGGGTGATAAGGGAAGGTTGCACCCGTCTTCTCAAGCCGGAAGGATTTGCCGTCCTGACGGCTGAAAACGGAAGAGAGGCGCTGGATTTGCTCTCGACCGAGCCGGCGGACGTGATCCTTTGCGATCTCCTGATGCCGGTCATGGGCGCTTTTGAGGTCATCGAGGAAGTCAGGGTCCATTATCCCGACCTGCCCCTTATTGTTATAACCGGTCACGGCACGGTGGCCACTGCTGTGGAGGCAATGAGAAAAGGGGCTTACGATTTCATTACCAAACCATTCGCGGCCGATCACCTGATCCTCATAGTAAAAAGAGCTCTGGAGAAAAGGGAACTGGAGAAATGCGCCCGTTCATTGCAGGAGAACCAGGTCCGCAACCTCTACGACCTGTCCGTGGAAAAAAGCCGCATCCGGACGATTACTAACTGCATGGCGGATGGAGTCCTTGTAACGAATCGTTATTTGGAGATAGTGCTTCACAATCCGGCTCTAATGAGGCTGTTTGGGTTCCCCGAGTCTTTGCCCGAGCCCTGTGAACTACCGGGGGACATCGCGGCTGAAAACCTGAAGAAAGATCTAAAAGCCATTCTGGATTCACGCTGTGAAGAGGGTGGACAGATTTCTCGAGAATTTTGCCTGGGGGATAAATATATCAATGCGGTGTCCGCTCCAATACCAGGAATGGATAACCAGATCGTTGGCACGGTAACCCTGTTTAAAGACGTCTCCGTTTATAAACAACTAAGTGAAATAAAATCAAATTTTGTACAGTTGGTTTCTCACGAGCTACGGTCCCCCCTGGCATCGATCGAACAACTATTGGCAGTTGTGCTGGAAGGCCTTGCCGGTGAACTCACTGAAAAGCAAAAGGACCTTCTGAGCCGTTCTCAACTGAAGATCAGGGACTTGCTGGAACTCATCGCCGACTTACTGGATGTGGCCAGAATCGAGAGTGGTAAGGAACTACAGCAACGGACACCTGTCGATCTGCCTGAAGTCCTCGATCATATTTTCAAGCTGGTGAAACCCAGGGCAGAGGGCCAAAAGATCCTGTTAAGGCTGGAAATCCGCGGTGAGTTGCCTCTGGTGGAGGCCGATCCCAGGTGCATGGAGGAACTCTTTTCCAACCTTATCAGTAATGCGATCAACTATTCCCCCGATGGTGGTGAAGTAGTCGTATCGGCAGTCCCGAACGGAAACTTTCTGCAAGTCAGGGTCAGCGATAACGGCGTCGGTATTGAACCCGAAGAGATTTCAAAGATTTTCGATAAGTTTTACAGGATCAAGAACCCAAGAACGAGGCACATTAGAGGAAGCGGCCTTGGGCTTTCCATTGTGAAGAGAATCGTCGAATCGCACGGTGGGTCCGTAGAGGTTGAGAGCATGCCGGGTTCGGGAACCACCTTTCGTGTGCTCTTGCCGGCACTCAGTAGTTTGTCAACCGGTTTATCAACTTCCAACGTCTCAGGAGGCCAAGAATGAGTAAATATGTTTTGATAGTGGACGATGACCCGGATATGGTTGAGACCGTCGGCATGATGCTGGAAAGCAAGGGCTACGAGGTGGGAAAGGCCTACGACGGTATCGAAGGTGAGCAGGCGATCCAGAAGAGACGCCCGGACCTCCTGGTCCTTGACGTAATGATGCCGCGCAAGAACGGGTACATTCTTTGCGCTGAACTCAAAAAGAACAAGAAGACAAGGGACATCCCGGTAATCCTGCTTACGGCCGTCGGGCAAGCAGTGCCGTCCACCGCATATTCGCACGCGGAAGGTATGGCGACGGACGCCGAGGATTATATTGCTAAACCTGTGGACGCCAAGATCCTCGTCGAGAGCATAGAGAGGCTCGTATAGGATTATAAAGAGCTGATGTCCAGGATAAGCCTTGGAGGTGTCAAAGTAGTCGAAAATCGGGCCTACCTGTGCTCATCGAGCCGAACGGAGGGAGACCCGCTGGCGGACATATGCTCGCTTTTTGCCGCCGGCCGTATAAACGTTGGGCTCCTCACCTATTTGGCCGACAACGGGCATGGAGAATCGATAACTGCAGCGAGTGCAAAAAGTGCACTTTCTTTTTCCGGCTATACCCTTCGCACGGCCGATTCAGATAATAATGAAAAAACGGAAATAGAGAGCGATGTCTGCAGAATATCTTTATTCCCGCACGATCAAAAACCCGAAGTGACTGCATCGGCAATCAAGGTCCTGGATGCCGGTGCAGTCAAACCAATCAGCTTTGCCAGCTCACCTTCGGCCGTTACGGCCGTCCTCTCTTCCTCGGGCTTATATGTTGCCATGGAAAGGATTTTCGAGTCCTTCGATTTCCCTGACTGCCTTTCTCATAAAGAATGGCTGGCTTGTTACCGGATGGATGAACAACAGTTAAGCGAGGTCAGGTTTTCGTACAGCGAACGGATAATCACCATCTATGGTTTTAACTGTCAAACAGGTTTGGATTTGTGGAAAGTTTGCATGCCGATTGAGTACGTGCGCGATTTTGGGACGTTCCTGCTACAATTGGGCAACCTTGATTTGAAGCTGCCGTTCCTGATTTCCAACCCTGCTCCAGGCAGAAACGGCGTTCTATTTTCACTCGCTTTGAGAGAAGACCGGCATGAAACTATAAAGCGGGCTCTAGATGAATTTTTGCCCGTCAGCAGCTTTTCCTGCCGTGGCCCGGTGTCAGTCCTTTTTGTACACGGCCCTCATTTTGGCGATCGCTATGGGATTGCCGACGCCTTCGTGACGGCACTGAGAGATGGGGGCGTTTCCTTGCTGGCGCTCAGTTGCGCAGTGTCTTCCATTTCCGCGGTCATTGACGGCGATCAGCCCGGAAAGGCCATAGAGGCATTGAATGCCCATTTTCGGACACGCGACGGGAGCAGATAACCGGGAGATAATATTGGTTTACCCTCTTCACTCTTCACCGCCCTTATGAAACCTGCGCAATTCGTACAATTTTGCGTATTTCAAAAAAGTCCCGACTCCCTTTGAAAGGGAAATTACAAATCCATCGAAACCTGAAATAAACCCCAGTCTCAGCAAATAATTCCGGAAAAACATCCAAAATCCGCGAGAAAGCGCATCCGCCGGTCCTGCGTTTTTCCCGGCCGCATACATCTGCGCGGCCTGTTCGGTAGAATAGTCGTCGAGTTTTAAGAAAAGTTCCGAATAAGACCTGTAGCTGAAATGCTCTATGCAGTTTTGCAGGTTGGCGGTGACGCCGTCTACGACCGGCTTTTCATGCGTTAGTCCGACGAATCTGCACTTGCTCTTTCTGAAGAGCCTTACAACTTCATCCGGCCACCAGTCCGTAGACCTGATCCATTTATCATGGAACAGATTTTTTCGTCGAAATAAAAACCCGTCGGCCGTTGTACTGTCGGCAATCAGTCCGGCTATCTTTGTCGCCGTTTCCGGGGGAACGCGTTCGTCGGCATCCAAAACCAGGACCCACTCGTGCGAGCACTTCTCGAGAGCGCTATTTTTCTGCGGCCCGTAACCTTTCCAGGGCTCGACGAACCACCTGGCTCCAAACTGCCTGGCGACCTCTTCCGTCCGATCCTTGCTCCCGCAATCGACAATGACGACTTCGGCAGCGAATGAAACGCTCTCGAGGCAGCCCGGCAGATCTTCCTCTTCGTCTTTTGTGATTATGGCCACTGAAAGAGGGACTTTACTCATCCTGGATTTCTCCGATATTATTCCCCGCAAGCGGAAATTACGTTCGGGTCGCGGCTGGGAGCCTGCACCTCAGCATTACAGCCACTGTTTTACTGCTTGGGCGGCAATATCGTATTCCATTTTTCATAATGAGGCTATATTGTTCTTATTTAAATCCAAATCACGCGGAGAGTTGACATGGAAGAAATGCACTACGAGGGCTTTATCATAAGGCCGCCCAGTGAAGCCGACAGCATATTGCTCCAGGTTACAGTGGGGTGCTCCCACAACAAATGCACTTTTTGCGGGGCCTACAAAGAAAAGCGGTTCACCATAAAAGACGACGCGATAATAGACGCGGATATCGATTACGCTTCCAGGCACCTTCGTTTTCTTCGCAGGGTTTTCCTGATCGACGGCGACGCTCTGATTATCCCGCAGGAAAGACTCGTGAGAATACTGTCCCGCATAAAGGAAAAGATGCCGTGGATTCAAAGGATTGGAACGTACGCCAATGCAAAGGGGATACTCCGCAAGACCGACGAGGAACTTGCCGCATTGCGCGACCTGGGGTTGGAGATCGCCTACTTCGGACTCGAGAGCGGGGATGCGCAGGTGTTGGAGGAAGTGAGAAAGGGTAAGACGCCCGAGCAGATGATCGAGGCTGGACGAAAAATCCGGGCTGCCGGGATGAAACTTTCCGTCATGGTAATCCTCGGGCTTGCCGGCCGTGAAAGATCGCTGGAGCATGCGCGCGCAACCGGCAAGGCGCTTTCAGCAATCGATCCTAACTATATCGGCGTCCTCACCCTGATGATTCACCCCGGCACTCCCCTGGCGGCGCAGGTAAGGGACGGCCAGTTCGAACTACTCACCCCTCGCGAAATGCTTGAAGAATTGCGGGAACTGCTCATTTACACTGACATCACGCGCGGGCTCTTCTTTGCCAATCATGCGTCCAATTACCTGCCCCTTAGACTTAAGATGCCTGCTGACAAAGAGAAGGCCCTCCACTTGCTGGACGCAGCGTTGAGAGGGGAAACGGCGCTCAGGCCGGAATGGATGAGAGGACTTTAACACGGTGAACAGTGATCGGTGAAGGGTGAGCAGAAGAAGACCATTAATGTAATATAATCCAGCATGCAAATCGACTATCTTGCAAATCACCAAGAGTTCATTCCAGCTCTTGCTCAGTGGCATTTCCGCGAGTGGGCACATCTTCGACCGGGCGATTCGGTCGAAGCACGCATTTCGAGACTTCGAGAATGTTGCGGGCATCGAGAAATACCCACCGTTGTCATTGCATTTGCGGACCACACACTGATCGGTTCGGCTATGCTCGTTGCTCACGACCTGGACACGCGCATGGACCTCTCGCCGTGGTTGGCCGGCGTTTTTGTCGTCCCGGACCATCGCCGGTACGGTGCAGGTGCGGCACTGGTTCAGAGGATCATTGATGAAGCACCGGGGCTGGGTGCCGAACGGCTTTACCTGTACACTCCGAGCGCAGAGCACTCCTATTCATGTCTCGGTTGGGCGCTCCTTGAGCACACGAACTACCGAGGCGCAGAAGCGGCAGTGATGTCCTATGTGTGTGCCGCCAATGATGGCATGAAGCAGACGACCACGAGTTAAGTTTGCACGTACTATGAGAATCCCTCCTGCGCAGGTCGTTCGGCACGGACCTCAAATCGGCGGGGCGATGGTCACAAGCACCCTCATATCGGTCTTCGCCCTCAAACCATGAGGTTCCGAAATCTCCGAAATCAAAACGTCTCCCGGCTTTGCAGGCAGAACCGCCCCGCCGTCCCCCAGAAACTCACCGTCGCCTTCGAGCACCACAATGCTGACCTGCCCCTCGATGTCGTGAGAATGAATCGGCAGGTCCTGGCCAGCTTTGAAATTGAAATTGAGTATTTTGAAGTAAGGTGAATCGTGTACCAGAAAATTTCTGAAATTAAGCTCCGAAAACCCGTTTTCAAATAAATCGACCCGTTTCATGTCCGACTCCTTCTATTTCGACCGGCGATGCACCGGCTTTTGCCAGACGCAATCCTGGAGATGAAAGCATCCTTTTGGCATATAAAATAACAGCTGATCGGCCTGAAAACCTTGATCTAAGTCAAGAGCGGAAGGAAAATCGGAATGGTCTTAAAGAGAATTGCCTGAATTTTCGCCTGAGCTAAACAGAGCAGATCTTAAACCCTTCAACCGCCCCCTGCCGCTCCTCACCCTTTCTCGTACTGGTCGATAGAACAGCAGCAGTCCGAACTGTTGATTCCCAGCATGCTGTTTATAACGGCGGTCGCACAGCCAACGCCGACCCGGACGGAAACAGCCTGCTCCGGGCAATTGCGGGAGCATGCTCCACATTCTATGCACGAATCCCGTTCGGCAATCCTGGCTTTTCTGCGCGTTATTTCAAACACACCCATGGGGCAAACACTTGTGCACATGGCGCACCCGGAGCACGCCTCGCTGTCCAGTTGCAGGGTCACTACATTTTTCAGATAAACCAATTTGCCCATAAATTCCTTTGTCAGGCGAAGACGGAAGCTATCCAGAAAACAGCCCCCAGCACCACGGCGGCTATTTGCGCCGGGACCGCCAATTTCATCTCTCTTTGCACCCCCGAAAGAGAAGTGAAAGTGGAACACCCGGTAAAATTCATTGCAAGGTAAGCCGAGATCGCCGGAATCAAAAGCATCCACGCGGCGCTCTCCAGTCCGCCTGCCGCCGGTAGAAAGCCACCCTCATTGCGCAGCACGAGAAAAAGCGCCGCACATGCAATCCCCGGCCAGACACCTTTGAGCGAAAAGGCCCTTCCCGGGAGCCAGGGCAGAAACAGCGGGGTCAACAGGCATCCGGCCGCTATTGCCGCGAGGAGGCCAAGAGCAGCCATACCTCCAAATCTTAGAGCGTCCAGGATAAACCCGCCCTGCCCTCTGAATCCGCTGAGTAAAATCACCAGCGGCAGCACCATGAAAAAAGTCTTGAGCGCATGCACAATCTCGACCGGGACCAATGACAGCCGCTCACCGGCCGTAAAGGTTTTCATCCGCATGCCGGGACGCGCCTTCATCCCCGAGTCCATAAATTCGGGAAGATCTCCGGCCCGAACCGGACCATATATCACTTTGAACCCACAAAGCTTTTGCACATCATGTGCACAAATACCAGGTGCGCCAAGCTGGGGGACAACGACTTTTCGATGCCTGACCACCCGTGCAAGTCCGCTCGATTCGATCCTGCCCTCCAGTTCTTCGGTCCCGAAAGTTCCCTTTCCCGCCGCACACCAGACGTTTATTCCGTCAGTGTCAAGCACCAGTATCCAGGCGTTTCTGCCCGGCAGCGCCTCTCGCAGACGATCGAAGCTCATCTTGAAATTGGCCGATATAAGAACGGGCGAGTCTTCATCGGGAGATCCCAGCGCATAAAGACCCGGATCGACCTTGTAGCGCATGCGCCCGATGCTCCATCGGACTTTGAAAGTGCCCAGCCTGTCCTGGAATCCGAGCTTCGATTCCACCTTGGGCGCCTTTCCGGCGACGGTTTCGATTGAACCTGAAACAAACGGCTGATCTAGACTTGGAAGGCCCGGCCGGGCCTTTGGGACCTTGGGCGGTCAGCACGGAGGCTTGACAGTGGGAAGCAACACCGGCCCCGCATCAACATGGCCCTTTTCCGCTGCCGCCAACGATCCGGCCGGATCGGAGCTGTGTTCTTTCCCTGTTTTCTCCGTGACCTTGCTCAAAGCATGTACCTCCCGCGTCCCGGAAAACGGCAAATTCGCTTTAATATATCTCATTCTCTTGACAGTTCAAGTAAGAGTCTTATTCCAATCTCGAATGAGAGACTCCCGTTTTGTTACCCCCGGCCCGGGCGCATGGAGGGAATCCCTTTGTGCTTTTGATGCCCGGCCCGGATCATTTCCGAACCTTTCTTTAAAGGAGCTAAGATGTCGCTCTCGAATTTTAAGTACTTGTTTTTGGCATCCCTTATCGTAATTTTTGCCGCATCTTTGGCCAGTGGGGCTGAAGTAATTACCACTATCAACAAAGATCAACTAAAACAAGAGCTTAACTCCAAAGATGTCGTTGTGATCGACGTGCGGGCCCTGCATGACTGGGATTCCTCCCAGTGGAAAATCCAGGGTGCGCAGCGGCAGTCGCCTGCCGAAACCCAGGCATGGATGAGCAATTACCCGAAGGACAAAACAATCGTTTTATATTGCGCCTGACACAATGAGGCCACCAGCGCCCGTGTGGCGCAACAACTCGCAGATGCAGGTTTCAAAAAACTCGAAGTGCTCAAGGGTGGTTGGAATGAATGGGTTATGAGCCAGTACCCGGTGGAGAAGAAATAGTCCATCCCACGGATAATGAGGGCTGAGAAGCCGCTGCATTTTATAAATGAGGACCCGGATTCGATCCGGGTCCTATGGGAACTTATGCCTCCCACAACCCGGCCGCCGGCCTCAGTTCATTGCTCTTCCTCGGCCGTTTCGGGCGGCTGATTCGGGTCCTGGTTTACTGTCGGCTCGGGAACCGGTGCATACGCATTCGGTTGCCGTACGTTTCTATTGTTGTTGAAGCCGCGATTTAGAGGAGGTTGACCTGGAATCGGCTGCGGCATGTTCGGCGGATTTTCGACCGGCTGAGCTTGCATCCCCGGTGGTTGTTGATCCTGCGGCACGCCACCGGGTGGGGCGGGGGGCGCGGGGGGCTGTACGGGAGTGGGAGCGGCGACGGGCGATGGCGGAGCACTCACTTTATTTTCCGCAAAAAGGCTTATGGTAAACGTCTGTCCATCCTTCTCCAGCAATATGCTCTTCGGCTCGATTTTCGTCACACGGAAATCGCTGACTATCTGCCCCTCTCGAACGGTAACGAAAGGCGAAACGGGCTGCCCTTTTTTAGCCGAAGGATTGGGCTGTGCGTTCTTCATTCGCAATATCGCCCGTCTTTCATTGCTCTCGAATACCACACCGTCGAGTTGAAGATTTCCAATCGCCATTCCAGGTTTGGCCTGTTTCGCAGATACCTCCGCCGACTCAGGTGAAGGAGGCTTGCGATCGCTTGCGAACAGGTTCTTGTCAACCATCAATGGGCCGGCGGCACAAACCGAGTTGAACACGGCGCCGCACACCAGAAACAAGAAAACCCCCGAAATCCTTCTCAAAAACATTTGCCTGCTCCCGTTCAAAGAGACAAATAATGTCTTCCCCGAACCTAAAGATAAATCCCCGCAAGCTCGTCAATCGTCGCATGAAAAGCTTCCTGGACTCCCTGCCCTATCTGTTCTTTTTCAAAGCGGTCGAATCGCTCTCCGAGCGACTTCAACTTATCGGCTGGAACCGTTTTCTCGGCTATTGGAAATAATACAATGTTTTCTTTCCATATGTGGTTCTTAAACCGGTGCACATATTCAAGCGCAACGGTTGCAAACTCCGTCTCAGAACCCGGCCGACCTTTCTCGTAAGCGTTCAGAAGCTTGTTCATCTCTTCTATGAATTCCCGGCCGGTGATGTGGTCTGAGAGCATTACCCCGAGCGGACCGCATTCTTTTTGGACCCCTGCTTCTTCCATCGCAGTGAAAAGAAGGCGCTCTTCTTTGACGTAATGGCATTTGTCACCAAAAGTCTGCAAAACATCCAATACCTGTTTTAGATGATCAATCGGGACGCCCTGACCAGCCTCAATATTTGCAGATATTTTTTCAAGAACATTGAGCATCAGAACAATTCCCTTATGCTCTGCTTTGAGATGCTCTATTGGCTTCATGATATCTTCTTAGATTAGATGTACGGTCCACTATACTTTAAAACGCATACAAAATTTAACGAGCTCACATATTTTGGAAATCTCATCGCCTGGCCCAACATACCTGGCTCCAATCTCCGTCTTTCTATAAATCTGATTGTATTTTACATTTTCTATATTACACCGTATATCTTTAATCAACTGATCGTTAGGAAGCGTGAATGTTGCAACAAGACTAAGTCCCTTAAATAAAGAAATTATCTTCGGAAATTCAAATGAGCATCCTGTTTCACTAATATCTTTGACTAGTCCTGAAAGATTCATATCGCTAATATTCACTACAGCTTCAAGATTTACCTTGACCCTTGGCTCCTTTCTAACGTGCTCTACTTCGAACGTTTGAGGATAATCAATACATATAATATCCATAACAAGTTTTCTGTTGAAGCGACTCTTGAAAGTAAATAAATAACCTTCATGAAGATAGGCTACAAGGAAATCACCCTCCACAATAGCTGTAATATTTTCACTAATCGCAAATACAGGATTTTGAATCATAACAAATTCTTTTTCGAGTACCCCGATAATCTTGCTTTTTGCCTTGTGAGAGGGGTTTGAGGACGACCGGAGCAATATCTCCGAGCCCAGTTTGAAGGGGATCTTCCTGTAAACGATCATGCCTTATTCCCGTGAATAATTTGAGTTGACTGCCATCGCCGACATTATACATTTATATCATCAAGGGAGCGAATTTCAAATAAAAGGTTGGCTAATCAGGCCAGCCCTTCTTCTTCGGGCAGCTTTCCAGGCACATAAGCGACAGAGCCAAATACTCCTTCGGCTTTCCGGATCTGTGTAGAATTCCTTGACCATTAGAATACCAGGTGATTTTATTCCCGGGAAGCCTTATTGTCCAGAATGGATTCAGGAATCCGGGCGGCAAAGTCCGCACGAGCAAACGCACTCTGAGAATTTTTCAAGGAATGAAAATGTTTTTGTGCACTCATCTTCTCCAAAAGGTAAATACCGCCTCACGCTCAATGGCAGTGCTCTGTACAATCTGCGCTGCACTTTTGCCCCTTTCCTCCTGCTCTACGGCGGGCGGGTCGGCTCAGGCCCCAACTGCGAAGAATGGTCCGATGCAGCTTCAAATCGGCGCCGTCGTCGAGACGGCTACAGGCAGCGTAATCACCATGGATGAACTCCTGGACAGGCTTTCCAAGGTATCCGTCATTTACGTGGGAGAAGCTCACACGAGCGTGGAAGACCATAAGATTGAGCTCGAACTCCTGCAGAAACTCTCTCGAGGAGGGCGATGCGTCGAACTTGCGATGGAGATGTTTCCCGTAACCGCGCAACCCGTTCTCGACCGCTATGTCGCCGGACAAGTGTCCGAGGAGGACTTTCTAAAAGAGGTCCAATGGGAGGAGGTATGGGGATTTCCCTATTCTTTCTATCGGGGCCTTATCAATTGGCAGAAAGAAAAACATATGCCGGTGATCGGCCTGAACGCTCCAAATGAGATTGTGGCGAAGATTGCCCATAACGGCCTCGATTCACTCTCGCCCGACGAACGTTCCATGGTCGCCCGCGAATTTCATCTCGACGATCCCGCAAACCGTGAACGGGTCCGGAAAGAGTATTTCGAGCACGAAAAAGGCAGGATCAAAGACTTCGATACCTTCTTCGAGGCACAGCTCGCATGGGAAGAGACTATGGCTCAAACCCTTGCCGGGCGCCTGCGGCATCTGGAGCCCGGCTGCCGGATTATGGCGGTCATCGGCAAGGGCCATATCGATGACCGCCTGGGGGTCCCGTACCTCACCCGCCTTCGGACGCCGTATGAGTATGCTACCGTGGCCCCCGTTCCAATAGATTATCCGTTCTCCTCCATGGACCCGAACCTTGCGGACTATGTAATAATAACCGACAAATCCGAATCACCCCATAAACCCAAGCTCGGCGTCACTATCCAGCCGGCTGCATCGGGCCGCGGAGTAGAAATTCTGGGGATTTTGCCCGATTCTCCCGCCGCTGAGGCACACCTGCTCAAAGGAGACATAATCCTCTCCATAAACGGCCGGCCGGTGAAAAGCATCGGGGAAGTCATGAAGGCGATGTCGATGGACGGCCCGGTCTACAAACTCCTGGTCAAACGCAACAGGAAGGAAATAACCATCTCCGTGACGATCGGGCAATGATTCACCACCTCGAGGACTGAGGACTGATTGCCTCCGGCCCGGCGCTGGTCAATCCGGCTATCTGGTTGCGCAAAGTCACCCGCGCCACCGAGGACTGAGGACTGGGGGCTGGGTCTGGAGACTTACCTACCGCAGGCGCCGATAGCCCCTTGTCTTCTAAAGATCCACCGTTCGACAACGGATCGACAAGGGAGCGAGTAAGGAAAGCCAACCGCGCGGGTTTCCAGCCGATCTTTACGAGTGAGGAACGCTAACCGGAATTGAAAAGGGGCATGCTGCCTTCAGCAGGTAGATGCCCCTTTCTTATATTCTACTCTATGAGCTGTGCGGCTCACAGCAAGGCGCTTTTACCGCCTGCCGCCGCCACCACCCCCGTGGCCGCCGCCTCCACCACCATGGAAGCCACCGCCTCCACCACCATGGAAGCCACCGCCGCCGCCACCGTGGAAGCCGCCACCGCCAAAACCGCCGCCATGGAAGCCACCGCCTGCGGGGGCACGAGAAAAGTTGCTTCTACCACCAATTGCTCCCCTGGGTGCAATATCTCTCTCTCTACCCATTGCCCCGCCTCGCGCTACGTTGTTGGTCGTTCTTGCGCCGCCTCGCGATACATTGCCGGCCGCTCTTCCGGCGCCACGCGCCGCGTTGCCCGTCGTTCTTCCGGCGCCACGCGCCGCGTTGCCGGTCCTTGCGCCGCCTCGCGCCGCGGCGCGGGCACTTGCGTTGCCCCGCTCAAGTTGGCTTGTTACAGATGCCGCCGACGGCCTTCCGCCTGCCGCCGTTGCTCCTCTACCGGCCGCGCCTCGACCTGTAACGGCCCCTGCCCTGCCGGCTCCGGCCCGCGTACCCGCTGCCGTTCGACCCGTCCCGGTCCCGGAGACAGTACGGCCGCCCGCTCTTGCCGCAGCGGTACTTACCGGGTCGCGGACGCCCGTGCGCGCCACGTTCGTAAGATTGGCGGTCCGCATTGTGTTGCGGTTGAGATTGGCGCGTCGATCATTGATGTTGACGGTTCGGTTGGCGTTTATAAACACGTTACCGCCGCCACCCCAGCCACCGCCCCAGCCCCAACTGCCCCAGCCCCAGCCCCAGAATGGACTGACGCCGATGCCCAATCCGAATCCGAACAGGCCTGCGGTAAAAAAGGGCGCTCCAAGGGGATACCAGGCGTAGGGTGGATAGCTCGGCCACCACCAACTGCCGTAAACGGCGGACGAATCGTAATACGGCACGTAAACAGTGTCCTGTTGGGCAGGCTCGATTTCGATGGTGTCTCCCTTGGTGACCACTTTCTGCTGTTCGGTGGTTTTGAGGTTCCCAGCCTGGTATGCCTTCTGCCGCATTAGCTGGATCTGAGCCATCACTTCCTGTTGCTGAGCCAGAAAAGCCTGTCCCAGTTTCGTCGTCCAATCCTTATGCTCATCCATCATGCCGAGCACCTGCGGAAAAGGAATCAGCGCCTTTATGCTCAGGTCCCAATTCATCTTGTCAACCGCATCGTTTAGTGCATCTCCCTTTAAATCGGAATGGTCCTTGACCCAGTGGTCCGCGTCGGCAACCTGGTCCGGGTAAGTCGCAGCTATGAGGACTTGCGCGAGAAGCGAATCAGGGTAAAGGGCCACAGGTGCAAGCATCTGGTCCAATTGTGCCTTGCTGTAGTTTCCGTTGCTATCGGGGGGCTGCGCCCCGCCGTTTTCCTGGGCGAAACCTCCAATCGGCGCCGCCATCACAATAACGACGGCCCAGACGAGAGCTTGAGCCCACACTCCATTTCTGTTCATGGTTATTATCCTCCTTCCGGCATAACAATGCGTAATCCTTATTTAAAGGTAAGAGGCACTCTCAGAAAATAAAGCGTGGCGTGTAATCATTATTGAATTTAATGGTGAGAAGAACGCTGATTTGAATACTTATTCGAAATTTGGGGGCAAGGTGAATCCCGGTATGCTATGATCGCTTTGCCCGTTTTTGCCCGCTTGCGCCCTTGCCTTGATTTTGGCAAATCCGCGTGGTATAAGCGTCTCCTGAATTTCGCTGGCGTAGCTCAATGGCAGAGCAGCTGATTTGTAATCAGCAGGTTGGGGGTTCGACTCCCTTCGCCAGCTCTAAGTATAGAGCTCAAACTTTTTTCTTGCGTGCGTATTGCGTGCACAAATGGAATCTTTAGAGACCCATTTTCACTGGTCGATTCGATTCTCCAAACTCTGCAAAAATTACCCTGACCTAAAAGTCACAACCTTGGTTTTCCATTTTTCCAGCCTTGATTTACCTCCAGAACACGGGAGATACTTTCGACGTCTGCATAAGAAACGGCATCTTCGTTGACGGGTGGAGAACTCAATCCGCGAAACACGCGGAACTGGGACGAGTACATCGACATCGCTAATATCTTCCGTTCCCGCTGTGTAGGAATCCGGCCTCATAATTGACATTATTTCCGAACTCACTATTTTTCCGTCAGATGATGAACAAAGGTGAGCAGCGTCCAAATCCGGCACCTTGCGAAGAATGCGATCCGGTGACAAATAAATAAAGGAGTGGGGAATGAAAAGACTGCGCAGTCTCGGCCTGTCTCTATGTTTGCTTATCGTGGTTTGCGGATTGGCCGTCGCTGAGGATACCGTCTCCCGACTCCGCGCGGGTAAACAGGGAACCATCATTTCCGTATCGGATATCCATTTCGACCCACTACTAACCACGGACAAGGCCGTGGCGGACAAGATCAAGAATTCCGGTTGCCTGCGCTGGCGGGAGATCTATTCCTCCTCCAGCGACAAGCATATAAGCCCCGTTGGCGAGGAGACGAACTACGGTCTTCTCGCATCCACACTGGTCCAGATGAAGCGAGCCTGTCCCGCGCCGGATTTCATCCTGTTTTCCGGCGACCTGCTGGCTCACAAATTCGGAAAGTATCGCCGCGAAATTTTTTCTGACAACGAATGGGCGTTCAGGGCTTTTGTGAAGGAAACCTTGAAATTCATCGGTATAGAGTTTCACCGCACTTTCCCCCACGCGCACGTCGTGTTCACTCTCGGGAATAACGATTCCTACGAGGACTACGGGATAGAGCCAAACGGAAGTTTTCTTCACAACACGATGAATCTCTACTTCACCCACTACTTGAAGGCCGAGCCTGCAAGGCTGAATTCCTTCGCGAGCACCTTTAAATCCGGAGGAAATTACGCCTTCCCCCCCACTGTATCGAGTGCGAATCGTGTCCTGTCAATCAACGACGTTTTCTTTTCAGAAAGGAATGGCTACAACGATTATGGGTGGCAGCAGCTAAAATGGCTCGAGAAACAATTGAAAGCTGCAAAGAAAAAAAAGCAGAACGTATGGATCGTTTTGCACATTCCTCCCGGTGTGGATACCTGGAGTACGTTGAAACGAGGGCATACGGTGGCATTCTGGGATGCCCTTCATAAGGATAAGGATTCCAGGACTTTTACGGACAAGTTTCAAGAGCTCGTTCAGGCATATTCACCCATCATCAAAGGAATATTCTCGGGCCATACCCATATGGATCATTTCAGACTCATTTTCGACAAGAGTCTTAATCCACTCGCCTATATACACATAACGCCCGCAATAAGCCCCGAGTTCGGTAACAATCCGGGATTCGAGGTGCTGACCTATGATACCGGGTCCTTCTCCGTCGTGGACTTCGATACTTACTACTACGATGGGGCAGCCTGGAAAGAAGAATACGATTTCGACAGAACTTACGGCAAATCGGCCTATGATGCGTCGAATCTGGCCGCCATCTACAATCATCTTTCGGATGACCTCACTCTTCGCCGGTCTTTCGTGGACTGCTATGACGTGCACAACCAGCAATTGAACCCTATTACCGATAGCGACTGGAAAGTATACTGGTGTGGAATCGGAAGTTTGACTGACGACGATTTCAACGCGTGCTATCGATGAGCCGGAGGCCGACTTGTCTACTTCTCCGAGTCTACACCGGACAGCGTTCAAAATTAAAAGTGGTTTCCCCTTTCAATCGGGTGTAATTTTTATGTTCGCATTGCGTGCACATTTGTACAAAATTATAACAATTTTGGGACAGTCAGGTGGATAGGGCGACTGGATTAAACCGTTCCTGAACTGGGGGTATCCCGAGAGTTGGTTGACCTGAGGAAGTCGATTGCGGGGCATCCTGGCGTGTCAACACTGATCCTGGTTAACCCCAATACTGTTCACTTAATGACAACAATGTAATCTTCGACTTTGATGCGTATTGTGCCAGACCGTGTCCTTGGGCGCAGGTTATAGCCGCTCATTTTTCTTTTCACGCCTCGCGGATTGCGGCGTGAACGGCTCGACACGACTCGTTCTTCAAGAATCTCCCTCAATACTGCCTCATGAAAGGCTTTCCTGTCCTGAGGGGGGGATAGAGGCAAATGCTATAATTTTACGACGAATCACGCGAACCGCGTGCAGGAATGATAAGCGATCCGGGTCTTCGTTTCCCGCCAAGGCAGCCTCATGCATCAAACCGCGAATAGCAAAATGAGCCATGAGCAGGCCGTAAAATTCCTGCCGCACCAAGTCTGGCGTTTTACTTCTTAATACTATCCTGGAGCCGCGCAGATGGGTTTTGAGTTCGTCAAATGCAGTTTCGATTTCCCACCGTTCATGATACAAGGCCGCCAATTCCGCTGCAGGCGCTTCTTCATAATCCAGAATCGTTGTAATCAGCCGGTAGATGGGCTCAGCGCCCTCAATGCCCTCCAATCTGTATTCGATTACTCGAACATCAACTCCGTTTGCGCCCTTTTCCTGGTCCTTCTGGGAACCATAGATCCTGCTCAAATAAGAACCGTCGGCAAGCCTCTTTTCGCGTGGCAGAAGGCGGTTTCTTCTCACTCTCCAAAGCAGATCACAGCCAGTGCCACATGCGTTGTTCCACAATTCGAACCCGGAAAAATAGCGGTCAGCGAGACAGAGCATTCCCTTGTACAGAGAAGGAACCACTTCCTTGGCAAGAGCCATCTCTGCTATGTTCACGGCGCCCATCCGGGTTCCAAACAAAACATGCGTCCCGTTTTCGACCAGGGACACAAAACGCAACTGCGGAAAGGCGCTTGTTCCCGTCTTGGCGGAAGGCCGTCCAAAAACTTTTTCGTTTTCCGTCTCATCGGCTACATCAAGCGTGCTGCCGTCCAGGGTTACCAAATGCCATTTCCTGTACCAAGCGCCTTTGGTGGATTCCCCGGCAATCGGCTTTACAACCTCATCATGCAGTTGTCGAAGAGGTGTCCACCCCAACCGACTTCGAGCCTGAGAGATACCGGATTTACCGGCCACCTTGACGCTAGCCCCCGGTCCCATAAGCCACTTTATCCCTTCAAGAAGACAGCGCAGAACTTCACGATACGACGAATGCATGTACAAGGCCAAGGCGATGACATAGTATACAACCACATGCGCCGGAAGATCCCTCTGCCGTCTACTTGTCTTTCCGGTATTTTTGAGAACCGAATCAATTGTCTTTACCGGAAAGGCTTTGGTGATTACTCCCAAACTAATGTAATCCGTAATGCGTGTGCCACCTGGAAGCTCTGCAACGGTACGTGCCATTGTGGTCCTCCTGTCAAAAAGTTGAGACAGAATACCACATTATTTATCTTAAATGAACAGTATTTTGGTTAACCCGATTCCCGACAAGGCAGGAGTCTCACTTGGGTAAGGTAATTGAGTTGGAAGAGGTTCGGAAGGACCGTCCAGAAGCCACGTTGACGTTAGAGCAAAGTTTGAAGCTGCTGGGGTTGAAGAAATGGCCCGAAGATTGGGAACCTCTGAAAGAGCGGATCTTTCTGGACGGATTGACCTCAATCGTCAAGCGGGAGGGAGAAACTTTTGTCAGATTCCACAGGGAAAGTATCCTGGAGGAACTACAGCGTGTGCTGCATCGCTAAAATCGAGAGAGCAAGCCAAGGCGGTGGGGAGAGAGGATGTTCAGGCTCGCAAGGGATTCGCGCATTCTCCAGGTTGCAAATGTGGTTGGACCCACGACAACTGACCAGAATTATTTGACAATAGGCGGAAATCATGGCGCAAATGGGTGAGGTACGTTGCCATGGCCCGGGCGAAACGACACTTCCTCACCGGATACGCTTGGCACATTGGCTTAGAGCTATCATTTAAGGGCAGAACCCCTTGCGGTGAAAATGGAGGATGGAATGAAGAGCATGATTTATCTCATTCTGATTGTTATTCTCTGCGTCGGCCTGTTGAATGGATGTTGAGCACTGCGAAAATTGATTCCGGTGGAATCAGGCAACACAAACCAATCCATTCCAGATCACACAAATCAATCGATTCCGGCAACTCATCCCGATTGATTCCGTAGCATGGCGGCCAGACATGGGAGCCTTGGGAACCGGGACCGGCGGCCGGGATGCGCCCTCACAAACGATCGGGTGCCGGACTAGACGCATCACAGCACATAATGCGTATAGCGCAGACCCTTAACGCAGTGAGGGTCCGGGCCACCCGGGGACCGTACTTTTCATGGTTTCAAGGGTGTCCCGTTGGGACATGAAAAACTGTTTCTTCAGATCCGAGATCTTTGTCCGGGAGCGATTCTGCCTTATTCCATCACAGATTCGCACATTTCCGATCAGGCCTATCGCACCGACTCTTCCTGGTTTTTGCCTTCCCCGGTTTTCGATTTTATAGAAATTATCGTCACAGCCTTTGACGAGTACAATCTTGTTATCGGCTTTAGCAGTATCTAATGTATAATGCAGTCTCAGGTATTGCCCTGGCGAATTCTTTATCAGCCCCATGTCTCGACGTGACGAGTCGACGGCTGGGCCGTTCGACTGGATGTATCCATCAGATTCATATTTTCGGCAATGATTCGACAGAGAGAGGGGAGGAGATATGTGGAGACAGTCAGACATACTTATTCTTGACGACGAACCCATGGTAGGCCGGAGACTCAAGCCCAGTTTGGAAAAAGAGGGCTATAGCGTGGAGATATTCGTGGAACCAAAGCAGGCTTTGGCCCGCATGCAAGAGAAGAAATTCGACATCGTAGTAACCGACATCCGAATGGGGGAGCTGGATGGTTTGCAGGTTTTAGAAAATGTGATGGCCAAGTCGCCGGAGACCAAGGTCATAATGATCACCGGTTACGCCACCATCGATACGGCCAGGGAAGCAGTGGCCAAGGGGGCCTTTGATTTTATTGCCAAGCCTTTCCGAATCGGAACGATACGAGATACAATCCTTAAGGCCTCCAAAGCCTTGCAAGATGAACGGGCCGGCAACAAATCATGAAAGGGCAACGTGACACAAGATACCGCGGGGTCCATCTGCAAAGAGCGATTTAATTAATGAGAGGGCAGAAACGATGAAAACCTACCGAAGTCCCATGGAGAAAATATTGCACGAGCAGGAGATGGATGAGATTATTACCAACCCCAAGCAACCGGTCAGGACCTTTTTTAGAAAAATACGTTATATCCTCTCCACGTGGAACGACAAATTGAGAAGACGATCCCGAGTCTGAGCTGAAGCCAGGAGTCGCGTCTCTGAAATTCTATGCGTCAGCTCCATCTCATGTCCTTCGTGAGTCGAAGGGTGACATTCTCCACCAATTCATCGAAGCTCGCCCTCATTGTGTCGCTTGTTTTAATCGGACCTGAATTGTTCCTGCCTCTGAGCAGGTGGAATTTACTGGGATTCACGATAACCGGTATGGCGGTGAAGATCTTTACGTATGCGGCTAATGCGAGCGTTTATCCCAACCGGTATCGATATAAGGTCTGTTTTCTCTGCCAAGTCGAAGGGCGACCTTCTCTTCCAAATCAGCAAGAATCGCCTGCATTGTATCGCTTGTTTTAATCGAACCTGAATTGTTCCAGCCCTTGTGCATTGCTTCTCTTGTCTTCTCCCTGAACTGGTCTATGCTGGATGCAAACGATTCCCATATGATAAGCTTTTGCAGAATGTGACGCTCGGCTCCGGTCAGGTCCCTGTCGGTATCGAAAGATTTTCCGGATTTTGTCCTTATTATCATACCAACAGTCCTCGTCATCCTTGTGCGGTGTGAACAAATACGGGCAAGAATGAAAAGAGCCGGGAGTTAAACGCTGGTAGCTCCGGAGATAAATATGCGAGTCGTTTGGCAATGATATCTCCAGTTCGCCGGAATGACGAGCCTTTAATACCGGTGCTGCCGCATGATATCAATACTTTCGCAATGAAGCGCTAGTTTGATTTGGCCCAGAAAAGCTTTTTCGAATGCGAATGTACATGCTCTCCGACTCTTCCCATCCAGTCCATTTCCTCCCGGCTAAGGGGTCCCAGCTCGATGGTCCTCAACGCCTCTCGCATCTGGTGCAAATCTTTCGGGCCGCAGGTACAAACATCCACTGACGGGTTCGAGAGCGCAAAGCGGTAACAGTCGCTGGCAGAGGGCAAGCGTTCGCCAGGCGGCATTCTACCCGGATCAAGGAGGTTTGCCCACCGCGTCGCGGTATAGGTGACAAGTCCCTGTCTTCCCTCGAAATTCAAATAGGGGAAGACTTCACTTTCAGCCCCGCGATGGGCGGCGTTGTAGCGCACATGAAACACATCGAATACTCCCTGCTCCGCCAGGAGCGGGAAAAGAGGTCTGTTGTGACCCGATAGCGCCAGGAACCGGAAGAGGCCCTTGTCTTTCATCTCCATTGCTTTATCAATGAGCTTTTGGGCTGGAGGCTTGTTGTGCCATCCAAAGAGCAGGATATCTGCGCGATCCAGATCGAGCGTGCCCAGGGCCTTCCTGAAGAAATGCTCCATTAGAAAAGCAGACCTGGCGTATGACTGCACTACGATAATCAAATCATCCCGCTTCCCCGACCCGGAGATGTTCCTGATCGCCCGGGCCATCGCCTCCGTGCGGCGTGAGCCCCAGTAGAAATAGTTACATCCCCTTTCGAAAGCCTCTTCAAAGGCCCGACTATCTGCTCCGTAGCTCGAAGCAACGCCCAGAGGCCCAACCTGGAGGCCCGTCCGTCCGAGTATCCTTTTGGTAAACTGCATCGAATTTCCTCCTTCTGAAGGTCCCCGGTAAGTAGTAAACGTGAAGGCGTCGGTTTAACCGGATTATACATAACGTCGATAATACTTGCGAATGCTTAGTCCAGGCTTAGCCGAAATGACGCCGCGCGGCAGGGACTTACGTTTGCAGCCGATCACCGGTTGTGCTATAAGTCTTAAGAAATTGTTATCGCTTTGAATGGATTGCATGCCTTAAATTAATCACATCTGAGAGGATGCCCCGTGAAGGCTGAAATTCTTTCCCTATCATTCGCAATTGTCGCGGCCCTTTTTATTCCCGCTTCGCAAACAATTGCCGCCGGCTCAAGCGCCCGTACCGTTTCACCCGAACACCGCATACAAATTGAACAGCCCCGAAACTCCGGACAGTGGAAGGCCCATGACATTACCGTCGATTACAGCTATTCTAAAGATCAGGGGCAAATAGACCTGTCGGGAAAAGTCGCTTTCGCCAGTTTTTTTCTTATGGGCTACTCCCGTCTTCAGGACTTTCGCCTCGCCTTGATATTTCTTGATGAAAACGGCAGGGTTATCGAAGAAGTCGGATTGGTCACCAATCGCGGCTCTCTCGATCCCTTCCCTTTTAATCGCAGGATAAAGTTGCCCCCGGGCGCCGCTTCCGTGGCCTTCAGCTATGATGGGAACGCTATTGAAAGCGGAATGGCCGGCGGCGGCCACACTTCTTTTTCGTTCACCCCTGCGCGGTGAGGTCAAGCGAGAGGACCTCATTGGGCGCTCTTTTTGGTGATCGATACGATCTCCATCCTCCGGTAACAGTCGACGGCATGATCGTTCACCATTCCGGTGGCCTGCATGTGGGCATAAATTATCGTAGGTCCAACGAAGCGGAATCCCCTCCCCTTCAAAGCCTTGCTGATCGTCTCGGATACCGAACTCTTCGCTGCATAATCCTCCAGACTCCGCACCTCATTCACAATAGGTTTATTATCGACAAAACTCCAGATGTAGGCATCGAAGCTTCCGAATTGTTCTTGAACCTCCAGGAACTTTCCGGCGTTATTCACTGCGGCAAGGACTTTTGCACGGTTGCGGATAATGCCCGGATTTGCGAGGAGTTCCTCAATTTTGGCTTCGCCGTAGCGGGCAACCTTTGCCGGATCGAACCGGTCAAAGGCAATGCGGAAGCTGCTTCTTCTCTGCAGGATGGTGTACCAACTCAGTCCAGCCTGAAAGGCCTCCAGAATTAGAAACTCGAACAAACGCCGGTCATCATGAACCGGAACACCCCATTCCCGATCGTGGTATTCCAGGTAACCGGGCTTGCTCAGGTCCACCCATGGGCATCTTTTTACAAGTTCGCTCATCGTATCTATATTCCCAATATTGATTGCTGCCTATTAACCCGGGTAGAAGTTTTCATGATTAAACACGAGCTTGTTGCAATTCCCATTTCCGAGAGCACGAAAGTCTCGGGCATTCTTTCCGTCCCGGAAGGCCGCCCCAACGATACAGGAGTAATCATTGCACATGGCGCCGGAAACGACATGAATCAACCAATCCTGTCATCACTGGCTGAAGGTCTTGCAGAGGCCGGGTATCCTGCCCTCCGTTTCAATTTCATTTACCGGGAGACGGGCAAGAAGGCCCCCGACGCTCAAGCCCGGCTCTACCTTGCCTGGCAGGCCGCATATCGCTTTCTGGCCGAACACCCGGTGTGCCGGCCAATGCGCATCGTGGCGGCGGGAAAATCCATGGGGGGAAGGATCGCATCGCAAATGGCGGCGGAAGGGCTGCTCGCCGTTGAACGCCTGATCTTTCTAGGATATCCGCTCCACGCACCGGGAAAGAAGGACCGGCTTCGAGACGCTCATCTTTACAAGATTGCAAGCCCGATGCTCTTTTTTGCCGGATCAAGGGACCAGCTTTGTGATTTGCGCCTCCTGAGACAAGTACTTTCAAAGCTGACCGCGCCGTGGCAACTGGAAGTTTTCGAAGGGGGCGATCACTCTTTTCATGTGCCGGCATCTTACGCGATAGTTCCAACTGAAATTTATGAGCAGATTGTCTGCAAAACTGTCGAATGGTTGAGTGGATAGAATACCGCTTAGGGCCGTTTATCTTCCGGGCCAAATCCTCAGCAGACCGCTTCTGAATTCCCGGCAGAGGGCATCGGATACCCTGTGGCGAAGTATTTCTCCCTGCCGACTTACACCGTAAATGATCCCATCACGGAGGAAGACGGCCAACAGCTCCTTGCCGATTGCAAGTCTTTTGGCCGCATGAGTCTGCGTGCCGTATAATATATCCGCTATTCGAATTTTCTGTGTTTCAAAAGTGTGCTCTTTGGCTAAATCGAAAACTTCTTCCCTGTCCGATAAGCCGAGCGATTTAAAAAAGTTGAGGGTCCTCCCCAGTCTCAGCAGGGTGATCGAATCCTTCCTGGTTGTCGTATCGGATATTGGAAGGGCTGTCGATCTCAATTGAGACAGCGAAGAAGGAAGCAGGTCTTTGGCGGCGCAATTTTCGAAATCGGCGCTGCCCGGGGCCGGGTAGAAAACGGATATCCCCGCAATCGCACTCTTGTCCGCCAGGTAGAGCAGGTCCGCCACAGAGTCTTCCGGGTCCTGTCCCGGCGCGCCCACAATGATGTAGGCGACCGCTTCGAGACCGTATTTTTGCGCCCATTGAAGAGATCTTTCGAACTCCACACGCACATCGGGCCGCCGGAATTTCCTCAATTGTTCGCCGCAAGTCGTGCAAAGCGAAAGATTAAGAGCGGTAAAACCGGCAGCCTTCATCGCGCAAACGACTTGTTCATCAAGCGTAGGAGGAAAAAGGCCGTTCATGGCCCTCAACTCCAGGCCGCAACCCCGGAACTGCTGCTCTATTTGCTCAAGCAGATCAAGAAACCATTCTCTGCGGTACGAAATGTTTTCATCTTCGAAATCGATGAAACGCGCTCCAATGCCGAAGACCGCATGTTTCATTTCTTCGATGACCCGGCGCACGCTCTTCATGCGGAAACCGCACCACGAAGAACACCCGATCGAGCAGTAACTGCATTTCAGCGGACAGCCTCTCCCGGCCGCAATCACAGCTCCCGGTCTTTTGTTTCGCCGGTAAAAATCGTTTTCAACCAGCTCTATCGCGGGAAGAGGAACGCTATTGAGTTCCGTCAAAACAGCGGGAGGTCTGATGAAGAATTTCCCCGCCCCGGTCCTGAACCCTATACCAGGCACGGATTCGAGCGGCATCTTACCCCTTAGGGCCCCTGCTAACAGGGTCATGGAGACTTCTCCCTCCCCCCTTATAATGAAATCTACACAATCGTGCTTTAATACCTCTTCGGGCATCTCTGTCGGGTGATGTCCGCCAAGCACGGTCACGGTCTCCGGGCGCATACGCTTGACTGTCTCTGCGGTCCGTATGGCTTCAGCGCTATACGCAGTAAATAGCGACGAGATCCCGGCCAGGAATGCGCCGGAGTTTTTGACCCTTTCGCCTATGGCCTCTTCGGAAATTCCGAATCGCCTGAATTCAAAAAACATGGAGAAAGGTGAAATATCGGGTCCCGAATAAAAGCCCCGCAGATAAGACATTTCCGGTGGTAGTTCCACCTTCTTTGTCCGGGTTGCAGCAAGAGCGTCGAGGATCTCAACCGACCAGCCTTCGCTCAAAAGCGGCGCTGCGATACAGGCCAGCCCATACGGAATGGTCCTTTTGGCGGTCAAATAGAAATCCCGGATCGAGGGCTGGATTAAAAGAATGTCAGGCATGGCAGGAGTCCGACGGCAAAAAGCTGTGTGCTGAAAGTTCACTCTGCGCCCTCACAATCGATCGGGCGCCGGACCATACGCGTTTCACCATGTTATGCGTATAGCGCAGACCCGAAACACAGTGAGGGTTCACTTTTCACTCTTCACTCTTCACCGCCTTTAAATCTCCGTGGCCGGATCGCGGTCTACGGTAATCTGCACGGATCGAAAATCCGGATCGCCTTTGACGGATTCCAGCACGCACTCAATGAAACTCTGCATATCCGAGCTGGTCCAGGTCTTGATGTACACTTGCCACCTGAACCTGTTCCTGAGTTTGACGTAAGCTGCAGGTGAGGGTCCCAGCACGGCGACGCTGCCTCCTGTAGTTCTAAAAGAGCCGGCCTTCTCGCGGCAAATGGCGGCCAGCAGGCGGGCCCCCCCGCGTGCAGAGGCCTCATCGCTCGAAGTCACCAGCACCTTGAGAAGACGGGTAAAGGGTGGATATTGAAGGCTTTCCCTCGACTTCATTTCTTCCTTGCAGAAACCATCGTAGTCGAGATTCAACGCAGACCAGATAGTAAAGTGGGATGGGTTGAACGTTTGCAGAATTACCCGGCCGGGTTCTTCCCCGCGCCCGGCGCGACCGGCAACCTGGATCAGAAGCTGCACCAGGATCTCTCCGGCCCGGAAATCGGGTGTCTGCAGGCCGGCGTCGGCGTTGACTATGCCTACAAGCGTTATGTTAGGAAAATCATGGCCTTTCGCGACCATTTGCGTGCCGAGCAGTACATCGGCTTTGCCCGAGCGCACGGCGTCAAGCGCGCTCACCAGCCTGTCGCGGCTGTTCATGGTATCCCTGTCCATTCTCACCACACGGGCTTCGGGGAACAGTTTTTTTACCTCTTTTTCCACTTTTTCGGTCCCGAACCCGTGAGAGAAAAGCGCGGCGTGCGCACAAACCGGGCACCTCTCGGGTAGAGACGTTTCCCAACCGCAATAATGGCACCGAAGGCGATTGTCTTTTTTGTGATAGGTGAGAGTTACGCTGCAAGACTCGCACTGCAGGGCATGCCCGCATGCGTTGCAAAGGTAATACCTGTCGTAGCCTCTTCTGTTCAAAAACAGGAGCGCCTGCCGGCCGCTGCGGATCGTTTCTCCGATGGCCTCTCTGAGTTTGTATGAAAAAATGCCCTTACGCCCACCCTCCAGTTTCATGTCGACAACTTCAAATTCCGGCGGTGGCCTGGACATGACCCTGCTCGGGAGCAGAATCGAGCGATACCGTTTTTCAGCGCATCTGTATACCGTTTGAATCGATGGGGTGGCCGACCCCAAAATCACAGGGGCGTCCACGATCTTCCCTCTCATGAGGGCCACGTCCCTGGCATTGTAGCGCAGGTGGTCTTCCTGCTTGTATGATGTGTCATGTTCCTCGTCCACTATAATGAGCCTCAGGTCCTGAACCGGCATGAGGACGGCGGACCTTGCGCCCAGCACTATTTTCTTCCCTCCTGTTCGAATGTCCTCCCATGCCTGCCTGCGTTCCTTTTGAGACAAAGCGCTATGCCATACGGCGAGCGCGTCGCCGAACCTTTCTCGAAAGATCGACTCCATTTGGGCGCTGATCGCAATCTCGGGCACCAGCACCAGCGACCCGTTACCGGATTGAACCGCCTTTTCGATCAAACGCAGGTACACTTCCGTTTTTCCGCTACCGGTCACTCCATACAGAACGATGGGCTGGAAACAGGGATTTTCAATGAAAGGGACCGTCTCATCGAGGGCAGTGCTCTGCTCTTCGGTCAGATCAAAAACAGGAGGCCTTTCGTTTCGAGAAGTTAATCGCGGGCATGGCCCGCTCCTACCGGAATGTTGTGTCTTTTTATGGCTTATGGGCGCCGTATCGGGAGAAAAAGATGAGCTTGCTATCCTCGTTTTGGTTAACTTGCCTGTCCCTGAAGGGATTGCGAGATTGAATACTTCGCCGGGCGGATAAAAATAATACCTGGATATCCAGAGACACAATTCGAGGAGGTCCGGAGGGATGGCGGCCAGTTCATCGACCAGGTTCAGGATCGGACGGATCTTTATGGTCTCCGGCAGATCCGGAAGACGATCCACGACGCACAGGACTATCCCGACCGCTTTCCTCTTGCCAAGTTCGACCGAAACCCTGCTCCCGGCCTTAACCTCACCGACAAAGAAGCTTGGAATCGAATAATGAAGGCTTTTATTGAGGGCCGTTCCAATTATTATGACTTCTGCGAACAAATCGGCCATTATCAGTCTCTACCGGACAGCATTTCATGCTTTTGACGATCCTGAATTGCTCCATGCAGAGCGGCCGCACAAAAATCCCTCGTCTTTTCAAATTCCTGCACGGCAGCCTTAGGGACCGATTTCGAGTGGGCAAACTCTGCGACATGAAAGTTGACCGGCTTTCCATCTTTATATAAACGGAAATCGAGATAAGCTTTCCCGCCTCCTGCCGAACCTACCGAACCGATTATCTCGGCCTGCGACACCGGAGATCCGCGCCTCAGACCCCGGCTGCACGCCGAGATATTTGCATACACGCTCGAGTATCCTCCCCGGTGGCGGATTTCAATTGAATAATTTTTTGCGGCATCTTTGCGGATGGCTGAAACAAACCCGTCCCCCATAGCGATGACCGAGGTCCCTTTGGGTACGGAATAGCGAATTCCAAGACCGGGACGAAAGACCTTGAGAACGCGGCCGGCGCCCCTGGACGTTTTAGTGTACCACAACAGCCGGTTATTGATGGGGCTTCTGAGAAATGTCCTCTTTAGTGACGCCCCTTTTGAATCGAAGTAATCCCACGATCCGTCCGGAAGCTGGAACCCGAAAGCCTGACATACCTTCCCGGAAACGCTCGTTTCGGCTGCAAGAACGAGAAACTGCTTCCCTTCGCTCGATCGGATCGGGTATTCCTGATAGAAAACTGAAAAGGAATCTCCCTCCTTCAAGTCGGAGGCGAAATCCACATCGTAAGAAAAAATGTCCGCAAGGTTCGAAACCAGCGGCGCAGGAAGGCCCGCTGCAATAGAGGAATCATAGAAGTTTTCCGACCAGACGCCTTTTACCGTCTTGCCCGCCCCGGCTGCAGCACTGTCGTCGGACCCGCATTCCCATCCGGTTGAGTTCTTCCGCAATGTGTAGGAAGTCCCGTGAGACTGCAGGAAAACTACCTCCACCGGAAGCCCGTCCGTCCGGCTAAGAACGAAGATAAGTTCGTCATTCTCATTGATTCGGTCGAGCTGCCCGGACTTGCAGGCATTCCGCCATACGTCTGCAAAATCGCCGGGTATCCCGGAATCTTTAAGAACCCCTGCCAGACTATCACCGGAATGCAGAATCAGCCGGTGGATTTTGAACGGATCGCGGCTCTCCGCTTTTGGCTCAGCCACAGCCTGAGGCGGGGCGTTAACTGGTTCGGAAGCGGAACGGGCCACCACCATCGCCGCTCTTTGCGGAGGATGGTCCCCTTTATGCCTATAAGCCTTTCTGTATACCCCGGCCATTATCCCGACGACGAGCAAAATAACGAACAGATGCCGCCCGCGAAAACGCCTCCTGGGCGAAACCGTTACGAAATTGCGCCCCGAAAAGGCTTTCGATCTATTCTTTTTGCTCGAACCGGATGACATCACAGACATATCAATTTAGTCAATTAAGGCATTCAGGAATTCAGGAATTTGGTTTTTCATCCATTCCAGTTCACTCAAAGCCAAGTTTTCCTGTAGTAACACATGACTCAGATGAGGTCAAAGTCCACGGCAAATTTGTTCTGTTTTTGGCCATAAGTCATCGTCGATCTTTTTAAGGGCCATGGAAACACCTTCGGAACATCATGGAAACACCTGGCTGTGTGTTTCCATGAGGAAAGCGTAATGTGATTTTCGTTCGACATTCGTTTTTCATCCGCCATGGAAACAGATGGAAACATCGCGGGTTTCCAGGCCGACTGTTTCCATCGATAAGGAATTGTGATTGCAAGGTTTTTTGTATTGCATGGAAACATCCTGGAAACACCCATGGGAAAATCTACCTCAGAGACACAGAGACATTCGACAAGGGAGCGGGTGAGTTGAGTCTGTTAAAAAGGCCCCAGTCATTCCTTACAGTGAACAGTGATCGGTGAACAGTGAAGAGTTGAGACCAAACCCCTTGCGCGTGAAATGCTCGAACATTTTATTACAGGCAGATTCGTCCTGCCAAACGGCAACCAGAAACGGCAACGAGAAGCGGCAATAGAAACGGCAGCCAGAAGCGGAAAAGGAGAAGGATGCAATTTAGGGATTGAGGGATTGAGGGTCTGTGACAGTGGGGAAAACGAATCGGACCAGAATTCGGAAGAAAGGGGCGTGATTCTGGCTGAAATGCAAAAATCGGTCTAATTAACATTATCACTTGCATGTTGGGTGAAGTACGACATGATCAAAGCATTTATTTGGCAGGCAGGAAGACTTTAGAATGTTTGGCACTTAAGTTTTTTAAAGGAGGTGATTATTATGAGGACTATTTTTGTCATATTTTTAGCTGAAGCACTTTGTATTGTATCAGGTTGCAATAGTCTTAATCCAACGAATGAAGTATGCAATTTCTACGGTCCGAATTATGTACAATCTAACTCTATTGGATGCAAATATTGCAAGGATATGGAAGTGGCCAGGTTGGGTGACTTCGAAACTGTAGACAAATTAATAAGAAACAAACAATGTTTTATCATCCCGTCAGAAACTGATGTTTTTATCAAAGAACGCGTCAACGGCGATATTGTAAGTGCAAAACTTAAAGGCTCAACACAATTATTCTATACTCTAGAAAGCAATTTAGGTGCGAAATAAATTAATAATAGCCGCAAACATGCGTGGGACTGGTTTTTTCGATTTTCCGACACACCTCCTCCCTGCAGTTAGTCAACGTGATTCGCTACGCCCCTGACAGGGCTGGCGTCAGGCGAATAAGATGCGATAGTAACGGGCGAGTGGAAAAGCCGATGCAACGTGCACCTGCCACTTTCTCGCATGGTAGGCCACCCTGGCCTGGTGTAAACGTTAATCCAACGACCATGCAGCGGGATCACGTCAGGACAGAATACCGCTGGGTCAAAATCAATCCCCCCTGGAAATTCTCGACGAGCCGCAGTAGAATAGCGGCTCAATTTATTTTGGGAAATGACCTTCGAGGGACCGATCTATCATATGTCCGATGAAGAAAACTCATGCGTGATAGAGCCGAGGAAGGGTAGACGTGAAGCAAGCCTGCCCGGCCTTGCGATACTGGTCTTCAGTCCTGAGGACCTGGCTTCATTTTCGGCCTGTTTCCCGCGGCCTCCAAAGACCTCGCACAAACTTTATCTTTCCGAAGTCCTCACCGGAAGCTACGAAGGCACCTCCATCGCTCTTGCCGGCCCTATGCTGGGCGCCCCACAGACGGTGCTCGTTCTCGAGAGGATGATCGCCCTCGGTGCAAGGAAGTTTATCGCAATGGGCTGGTGCGGCTCTCTGCGTAACGAAGTCCGAATCGGCGACATCGTCCTGCCTTCCGGGGCGATTTCCGAGGAAGGGACTTCTGCTCACTATCCCGGTGCTGATTACACGCCCTCGCGAAAGCTATTCAATACGTTGAAATCGGCCCTGACTTCAACCGGTCAGGCAATCCATGAGGGGACCGTCTGGACAACCGATGCTCCATTTCGCGAAACCAACGCCAAAATAAGGACTTTCCAATCACAGGGCGTTCTGTCGGTCGATATGGAAACTTCCGCGCTATTTTCGGTTTCGCGGTTTCGGGGTGTCGATCTTGCCGTGGTCCTGGTCGTTTCCGACGATCTGTCCGGCCTGAGATGGAACCACGGATTCAGAGACCCCGCGTTCCATGAAACGCGGAAAAGGGTTATAAAATCAGTATTGATCTCTATCTGCCAGCAAGACGGTGACTAATGACGGATTACCGTTCGATCGACAAAGAGGATGTCTCGGAGAGAATCGAAGCTCTCCGAACACTTATCAATTACCACAATCATCGTTACTACGCACTCGATGAGCCGGAGATAAGCGACGCCGAGTACGACAAGATCTTCCGCGAACTGGTCGATCTCGAAAAAATGCACCCCGAATTCATAACGCCCGATTCACCGACCCAGCGTGTGGGCTTTGCTCCAATCGAGAAATTTCTCCCTTTCCGGCATGAAGTGCCGTTGCTCAGCCTTGAAAACGCGATGAACACTGAAGAGGCGCTTGATTTTGACCGCAGGGTCCTCAATCTGCTGGGAACCGGCCGTAGTGTTGACTACGTCGCAGAACTGAAAATGGACGGACTCGCTGTCGAACTCGTTTATGAGAACGGGACGCTTATCGGCGCCGGCACTCGAGGAGACGGATTCACAGGGGAGGATGTCTCACAGAACGTCAAAACGATTCGATCGGTGCCGTGGCGTCTGTTTTCCCGTGACCAGGAATCGGAGCTGCCGGCCAAACTCGCCGTTCGAGGCGAAGTTTTTATCGAAAAATCCGATCTGGAAGCCCTGAACGAAGAACGCGGCAAACGCGGTGAGCCTCTCTTCGCCAACCCCCGGAATGCCGCCGCAGGTTCCCTCAGGCAGCTCGACCCGTCGGTTACCGCCGGACGACCGCTTCGCGCATTTTTCTATGGTATCGGGACGTTCATTGCTGGAAAAGAGTTCGCGACACAGATGGAGATGCTGACCCAGCTTCAGCGCTGGGGACTTCCGGTAAATCCCAGATCGCAACTGTGTCAAGGCATCGAGGAAGCCATCAGCTATTTCGAAAAACTGACTGAAGAACGTGAATACCTCCCATACGAAATTGACGGAGTGGTAATAAAAGTAAATAACCTCGCCCGGCAAAAGCAGCTCGGAGAAAAATCCCGCAGCCCTCGTTGGGCGGTCGCCCTGAAATTCAGCCCGCACCAGGCCCAGACTCACGTGCTGAATATAGACGTAAACGTGGGCAGGACCGGGATCATCACCCCGGTGGCCCTTCTTAACCCTGTGCTTGTAGGCGGCGTGACAGTCAAACGCGCCACGCTCCACAATATCGATGAAATCGAACGAAAGGACATCAGAAAGGGCGACGCCGTTCTCGTACACAGGGCCGGTGACGTGATCCCCGAGGTCATCGAAGTAATTAAGGCCAAAAGAACGGGCAAGGAAGAACCTTTCCGGATGCCGCAGCATTGCCCTGCCTGTGGCGCCAGCGTGGTCCGGTTGGCCGATGAGGCTTTTCACAGATGCGTAAATCGTAATTGCCCCGCTCAAATCAAGGGCTCAATTGTCCATTTTGCAAGCCGCGATGCAATGGACATAAACGGACTTGGCGACCGCATAGTGGCGCGATTTATAGATGAAGGAATTATCCGAAAGGTTTCGGACCTTTATCGACTTGGCATGCAAGATCTTGAAAATCTTCCCGGATTTGGCAGCAAATCGGCCCAAAATTTGCTTGCTGCAATCGAAGGGAGCAAAAGCACAACGCTTTCCAGGTTTCTCTACGCGCTCGGCATAAGCCACGTAGGGACTTTTGTCGCAGATCTTCTCGCCAGGAGTATGGGCTCCATGGAGAGGGTCCGCGGGGCCCAGTCCGAAGAATTGCAGCAGATTCAGGGAATCGGAGAAAAGGTTGCAACCGCTGTAATGACCTACTTTTCAAACCCTGAGAACAGCCGGTTGCTGAACGACATCCTCGGTTTTGTAAAGGTAACTGAAGTCCCGCCGTCTGCGAGTCCGGTCGAAAGCGGTTTCTGGTCAGCAAAGACAGTTGTATTCACCGGAGCTCTTTCTTCCATGACTCGCCCGCAGGCAGGGGAGAAAGTCCAGGCAAAAGGAGCGCGGGTTACAGACAGTATCAGCAAAAAGACCGATGTCGTCGTTGCCGGCGCCGACCCCGGCTCCAAACTGGACAAGGCGCGGAAACTGGGAGTAAGGATAATGAATGAGGATGAATTCATCGGGTTCTTAGATGAGAAGACCCCCGTGGAGGAGGCCTGAAATGAAAAACCGTCGCGCGCACGTGTGGATCAGTGGAAGGGTCCAGGGCGTTTTCTTCCGGGCATATGCCCGTGACGCGGCACAACAGATAGGAGTTACCGGCTGGGTTCGAAACCTGCCTGACAGACGAGTTGAAGCCGTTTTCGAAGGAGCGGCGGACAAGGTCGAAAAGATGTTGCAGTGGTGCAACGAGGGAAGTCCAATGAGCAGGGTCGATAGCGTCGAGGTGATCGAGGAAGCCTATACCGGCGATTTCGACAGCCTTGTAATCGCACACTGAGAGGAGACCCGGTGGAAAAAATTCTGAATCGAATCTACGATTTTCTGGCAGCCTATGATTTCCCCACTATTCTCAAGGCTATCAGCGAGCTTGAATGGGGGCAGGCGGCAAAAAGCCCCTACACATGGCTTATAGTCGTCCCAGTCGTGATTTACCTGTTCTGGACCAAAAAATTCAAGATAATCACCGCCCTTGTTTCGTTCGTGCTTTTTATATTGCTTGTGCAAAAGACCATTGCGCCCGAAAGCGAGGTTTTGTCGCTACACGATATGATGATTTTTCTCTCAGGGGCTGTCGCCATTATTGGATTAAACGTTTATCTGCTTTTCATCAGACAATAACGGGAAATCCATAACCGTTCACTTCACTGTAACGGGTACGTCGGAAACTTCGGCCCCATTGACCCTTTCCTTGAGTTCCTTACCCACTTTGAAGAAGGGCAACTTCTTTGAAGCGACTTCAATCAGTGACCCGGTTTTGGGGTTTCTGCCTTTGTATCCCTCGTAGTCTTTCACCTTAAAACTTCCAAATCCGCGGATTTCCAGGCGGTCCGAACGCACAAGCGCCTGTTCCATGCTCTGAAACGTTACGTTGACGGCTACTTCCGCAGATTTCAACGTAATGCCCTCAGCCTTGGCCAATGCTTCGATCAACTCACTTTTGGTCATGATAGTCGCTCCTTGCAGCTTAAATCAGGAAACTTTTGGATCACCTTCATATTTCCCATATATGGACGCAAAACTTCAGGAATAGCTACAGTTCCATCTTCCTGCTGGTAGTTTTCGAGAATTGCCACCAAAGTTCGCCCAACCGCAAGTCCCGACCCGTTCAGAGTGTGAACGAGGTCCGTGCGGTTTCGCCCCTTTCGGCGGAAACGGATGTTGGCTCGTCTTGCCTGAAAATCCTCGAAGTTGCTGCACGATGATATTTCCCGGTATGTATCCTGGCCGGGAAGCCACACTTCGATGTCGTATGTCTTCGATGAAGAAAAACCCATGTCGCCTGTGCAAAGCACAATGACCCGATAATGAATTCCAAGTTCCCTAAGGATTGTTTCGGCGTTCTCGAGAAGTTTTTCAAGCTCACCGTACGAGTCCTCGGGTCTGGTGAATTTGACAAGTTCAACCTTGTTGAATTGATGCTGCCGGATCAGACCGCGAGTGTCCTTTCCGTGAGAACCCGCTTCCGAGCGAAAGCAGGGAGTGTAGGCCGTGTAGCACCGGGGCAGAGAGGACTCATCAAGAATCTCCTCGCTGTGAATATTGGTCACCGGTACTTCCGCGGTCGGCACCAGCCAATAATCCCATCCTTCAAGTTTGAACAGGTCGTCTTTGAATTTGGGAAGTTGCCCCGTTCCTTTCATACTCAGACTGTTCACCATGAATGGCGGGAGGACTTCGGTATAGCCGTGCCGCCTGGTATGAATATCCAGCATGAAACAAATTAAAGCCCGCTCCAACGCAGACGCTGCACCCCAATAAAGAGTGAACCTCGCCCCGGTAATTTTTGCTCCACGCTCGAAATCCAGTATCCCAAGGTCCTCCCCGATTTCCCAATGAGGGCGCGCCTTGAAATTGAAAGCCGGTCTTTCCCCCCAGGTGCGGATTTCCCTGTTGTCCTTCTCATCCTTCCCAACCGGTACCGAACTGTCCGGCACATTTGGAATGATAAGCAAAAAATCCCTGAACTTCTGCTCTACCTCGGCCAACTGTTGATCGAGAACTTTGATCTCCGAGCCCAGTTCCTTCATCTCCACAACGAGACCCGAGGAGTCTTTCTTTTCCTTCTTCAGCCTGGATATTTCTTCGGATGCAAGATTTCGCCGGTGCTTTTTCTCCTCTACATCCACCAAAATGCGTCGCCTCGTTTCATCCAATTCCAACAGAGGTTGCAAATCCAGATCAGACTGGCGATTTTTCAGCATCCGCTGCACTAGCTCGATGTTTTCCCGGACGAATTTCACATCCAACATGCTGGAGGCCCCTCAGAAATAATTTACCTATTTTTTCAAGTGCTTGGACAAGTGCCTTTTTACCTTTAAACAGGGTGTTTGTCAATTCTTTTCGTTACTTCAATGAGTTGGCTAAAAAACGAGAAGGGGGTCCGAGAAGTCCACTGGACTAGTCAAATTTCGAACTGATGACATTGACGCTGTAATTGCTGAGATTGTTGACTTCGGGCAGATTATGAAAAACAAGCATGAAAGGCGCCTTCCCGGCTGGGGGAATCCGGACGTTTTTGAGGTTCTTGCCTTCACGATTCATCATTTTTTCCTCGATTTCAGAGAGTTTGAGGTTGGTCACCTCCTTGCGCGTGAAAGGATTGCCCGCATAACAACGCTGGATTTGAGTCACTGTGTCCTTGCTGTCGAAGAGTTTTCCTTCGATCAACACGAAGCTGACAGGTTTGCTGGATTCATTGAGTATCTCGCCCTCTATTACGAGCACCTGTCCGGAATGTACATTTTCCAGGTAATACGCCTGAACGCTGTCAGTGATGGTTACGACAGGCTTAGGCGGCGCAACGGGAGGATTTTTGCCAGTAACAACACGAAGCGAATTCCATGGACCGACAAGCAGAACAATGCTTGCTACCATCAGGGCCGCGGCAGATCCGACAATCAGCAGCTTCCTCTTTAGAGACCACCCCTTCTCTCGTTCAGGGGGCGAGCTGACCCTGCTGATCTCCTCAGAAGCAGTCCCTGGAATGAAAGTGCTTTCCTCATCAGAAATCTGGATATGAATCAGACCCTCTTCATCAGGCCGTTCGACTACGAATATGTTCTTGCATTTTGAACACCTCACCTTGTTGCGAGGTTTATCGAGTTTTTCTGAATCGAGCCGGAACCTCGCTCCACAGTGTTCACACGTTATCACCAAGAAGGCCATTAATCAGTTCCTTCCCCAGAGCACTTCTGCCCGGACAAGGTCTCCTCGAACACGACCTCATAGATAGCAGGAAGGTTCCTGTGATTCTCAGAGAAATCCAGTCCGTAGCCGACCAGGAAGCCACTTTCCAACGTAATGCCCACGTAATCTACCGGAACTTCCACCTCACGGCGCTCTCGTTTATCAACCAGCGCACATACTTTCACCGATTCAGGGCACATGGCCGAGACGTGGTCAAGCAGCCATTTGAGAGTCACGCCGGAGTCAACTATGTCCTCAACGACGAGCACGTGGCTACCCTTAAGCGAAAGTTCAACGTCCTTGGTAATCCTGACACTCCCGCAAGTCTGCGTTTTATCTCCGTAGCTCGCTAACCTGACGAAATCCACCCTGACGGGAAGATCGAGACGTCTTGCCAGGTCGGCCATAAAAATGAAGGCCCCATTAAGGACACCGATCAGGACGAGATTTCTCCCCTTATAGTCACGGTTTATTCGCTCCGCCAAAAGATCCACGCGCGCACTGAGCTCTTGGGATGAAATGCGTTCCAATAGTTGATAATTCGCCATCCACTCGACCTCTGGGACAGGTTGCGAAACGCCCATATCATTCAACGAGCCGGCATTCTACTGAAAACAATAATACATTTCAATAGTTTGTGAACGCCGGTCATTCCGTAACTATTCCGCAGATTCTCTTCGCATTCCTTTGCTTTTCTTTCATGTTCGCCAGTCGCGAAATCATTATTCTTTGAGCCTGGGGAGACCCGGCGCCATGCATCGATTCGGTGAGATACCCGACGGCAGCCGACCCCAAAGTGATGTTTTCAATTAACCTGAGCATCTTGACCCTATTCTCCGTGGTCTCGCAGTCACTAGCCCTCAGGTACTTAGATATCCATCCGCCGACCTCCGGCGACCTCAAATCCGCTTCGGAAGGAAGCGTGACCATCAGACCTCCCGCAATGTCCTGGGAAAGACGCGCTATCTCGTAGGGAAAACGGGTCACGTTCTGTTTATGCACATTGGCCAGCAGGGTGTTGACGCAGAAAGTCCCTGAGGCCTCTTTTACGCCCTCCAATGCGCAGGCGATGCAACCGCAGTAAAGGGTCTCATTCAGATGATTCATCTCAATGATTTTGTCCCTGACATGCGAAGCCTTTTCGGCGCCGTTGAATTCCGCAATCGTTTGGGCCGCTCCGATCAGCACATCCCCAACGCCCACCTTGCAGGCATAACTCTGTCGATGATAAGAGGCGAACTTCTCTACCAGTTGCCCCGCAAAATCGTACTCCTTGAACATGAACACCCGTTCCCACGGCACGAATACATCGTCGAAAACAACAAGCGCCTCATGTCCTCCGTAAAGAACATTACCGCGATCTATAGTTCCCGCCTCGATCTTCCTCGTATCACAAGACTGCCTGCCCATAATGTAGGTGATGCCCGGACTATCGCTCGGCAGAGCAAATGAGACGGCATATTCCTTGTCTTGATCCCTCATGGCAATGGTTGGCATGACAATGATTTCATGAGAATTGACTGCCCCTGTCTGATGAACCTTGGCACCCTTGACAATGATACCCTCCTTTTTTTCGTTGACCACGTGCAGGAACATGTCAGGGTCTGTTTGTTCGTGGGGAGCACGGCTTCTGTCGCCCTTTGGGTCTGTCATGGCGCCGTCGCAGGTCAAATCGTTTTTTTGAACGTATTCCAGGTACTTGAGGAACCGTTTGTTGTACTTCGTACCATGAGAAACATCGATGTTGTAGGTCACTATGGAAAGGGCGTTAAGGGCATCCATTCCTACGCAGCGCTGAAAACAACAGGCGGTGCGCGAACCGAGCATCCTTCCCATTTTGCTTTTCTTAACCAGATCGTCGACGCTCTGGTGGATGTGGCAGAATCGATTTATTTTCTTGCCCGTCAAATGAGAAGTCGCCGTCATGAGATCTTCGTGCGCCGGGTCGTGGGCAAGCGCATAGGTCTCCGCAACGGCGTTCATGGACGGACGTATGATGGGATCGTCCACTATGTTCGTGATTCTTTTCCCGAACATGTAGACAACCAGGTTCAATTTCCTCAGACTCTCTTCGTATTGTTCGGCGGTCATCATAATAGAATTACTCCTCATCAGTTTACCGGAAAATGAGCCAAATCAACTTAAGCTGGTATGACAAATCATTGCAAGCTCTTTTTCGGCTGCTCCGGCGTTCGACAGGATTTTGTTTCCCCCTCTCCTCTTATATGTTATTTTGCGCCTGCATGCTTCAATGCTGACTATCATTCTGAGTGGAGGGAATCAGATGCGTGAGAAAGTGGAACAGGCGCTTGCCAAGATAAGACCCATGCTCGAAAGAGACGGCGGCAGTGTTGAGTTGATAGACGTAGAAGGTTCGGTGATCAAAGTTAGGCTGACCGGCGCCTGCAGTGGCTGCCCAATGAGCCAGATGACTTTGAAATCCGGCATCGAACGGATCATTAAGCAGGAAATCCCCGAGGTCACTGAAGTCGTCGCAGTTTAACGAAAACGAAGCTGAGGCTCAGTTGCATAGCCTCAGCTTTGCTTTTGACCTTCCGCCGGCCCCGATTCATTTACTATATGGCTCGCCGTTTATAATTGTCATAGCCCGGTAGAGCTGTTCGACGACCATAAGACGGGCGAGGTCGTGGGGAAAGGTCATCCTCGACAATGACAGCACATCATTGGCGGTCTTCAGCAATTGGCTGGACACTCCGACCGGTCCACCTACCGCCATCCATAGATCGGATACTGCCGAGCAGAGCAGCTTTTCAATAAGCTTTGACAGACCGATGGAATCGATCTCGCGACCTCCCCGGTCCCACACAATCAGTTGCCCCTGACGCCCCACCAGTTTAACGATACGCTCGCTTTCACGCTCCCGGACCAACTTACTGCCGACGGCAGGAGTGATCTTCTCGGCCTTTATGAGGTGAGTCTCGATCTGGCAGTAATGACGAAGTCTTTCCAGATAACGATCTATGGCCGATTCCAGGTCGCGAAAGGCCGTCTTTCCAACGAATATAAGGTGAATCCGCATAATATAAAGGTAAAAGTAAAAAGCAAAAAGGTAAAAGAAAAGCAAGACTGAGGACTGTATCAATTTTGCTTTGAATAAACAGCCGCCATCAGGAATTCCCGGTTCCCTTTCGGCCCCAGAATTGGCGACGGCGTTATGCCGGATATCTCAAATCCAAGCCCGGTGGTGAATCCAACCACTGAATTGCACACCTCTTCGTGTATGTTGACGTCCCGAATCACTCCGGCGCCCTTTGATGCCTGCTTGCGGCCCGCCTCGAACTGCGGTTTTATGAGCGCCACGAGTACTGCTTCAGGTTCGAGAAACTTGAGCACGGAAGGAATAACCAGCTTGAGGGAAATGAAAGATGCATCGATGGTTGCTATCTGGATCGGCTCAGGTATAAGTTCGGCAGGCAGGTACCGGATGTTTTTTCTCTCGAGGGCGACCACTCGTGGGTCGTTCCTTAGCTTAAGCGCAAGTTGGCCGTACCCCACGTCAACAGCATAAATCCTGCGCGCTCCGAACGAGAGCAGGCAATCTGTAAATCCCCCGGTTGATGCACCCACGTCCATCGCGGTCCGACCCGAAACCTCGATTGAAAAAGACCTGATCGCATGTTCGAGCTTCAGGCCGCCCCGGCTGACGTAAGGGATCGCGTCTCCCAAGATCCGGATCTCCGAGTGTTCGGAGACCTTTTGTCCGGCCTTGGTTAAGATATTGCCGTCTACGAGGACCTTTGCAGCCAGAACAAGCGACTGAGCGCGTTCACGAGTGGGGGCAAAACCTTTATCGACAAGAAGTTTATCCAATCGCTCGGAGAACTTTGCCATGGCTGTAATCTAGCAATTTGAGGGCTGCCCTCTCAATAGCGTCGGTGTCGATTCCACAAAGGTTTCTCAATATGGCCTGGCTTCCATGGGGCACAAAGAAATCCGATACCCCGAGACGCTTCACCGCCTTCGGGAAAAACGACTCTTCCTCAAACATTTCAAGGACCGCGCTCCCAAAACCACCCTGGAGCATGTTCTCTTCCACGATTATAACCCTGCCCGTTTTTTCAGCCCAGGTCAGGATCAACTCACGGTCAAGGGGCTTTACAAACCTGGCATTTATAACAGCCGCTTCGATTCCTTCCGAATCGAGCCGCTCGGCGGCCTCCATCGCACCAGGCACCGTAGAGCCAACGGCCACTATGACCAAATCTTTCCCCGGTCGCAGCAGCTCGCCCTTCCCGATCTCCATGCACTTGAGTTCATCGTCGAGCTTCACGCCGATAACATTTCCCCTGGGATAGCGCACAGCGGCCGGACCGTCGTGATCGACGGCCGTCTTCAACATATGCTGGAGTTCGTTTTCATCTTTTGGGGCCATCACCACCATGTTCGGCATAGAGCGCAGATATGACAGGTCGAAAAGTCCATGGTGCGTAGGCCCGTCTTCGCCCACTATCCCTGCCCGGTCCAACGAGAATACCACCGGAAGGTTCTGAAGGCAGACATCATGGAGCACCTGGTCGTAAGCGCGCTGAAGAAAAGTCGAGTAAACCGCCACAACAGGCTTGAAACCCTCCGTTGCAAGGCCCGCTGCAAAGGTCACAGCGTGCTGCTCGGCTATGCCCACATCGAAAAACCGGTCGGCATAGTTCTGAGCGAAGCACTCGAGCCCGGTCCCCTGGAGCATTGCAGCCGTAATGCCGACCACTTTGGAGTCGGAGTCGGCCAGCTTCTTCATGGTCATCCCGAAAACTTTAGTGTAGGAGAGGCTCGTTCCGGGATCCACGCTCCTGCCGGTTGCTATATTGAACGCGCCAACCCCATGGAATCTTGTGGGGTCTTTTTCGGCAAGGTCGTAACCCTTGCCTTTCTTGGTAAGCACATGAATCAAAACAGGACCGTCCACATTGCGCGCTATTTCGAATGTATCGATCAGTTTGTCGATGCGATGACCGTTTATCGGTCCGATATATTGAAACTCCAGGGCCTGGAACAGCATGCCCGGAGTGAAGAAACTGATCAGAGAATCGACGCTGCGTCTCAATACCTGTAGAATATTCGGACCGATCCCGGGGATCGATTTAAGAACGTCCTCCATCTCCCGCTTCACGTACATCGAGGTTTTTCCGGAGAGCTTGCTGCTCAAAAATGAAGAAAGTGCCCCGACATTAGGAGAAATGGACATCTCATTGTCATTGAGGACCACAATGAGATTCCTGGCCAGGTCGCCGGCGTGATTGAGTCCCTCGAAAGCGATTCCTCCCGTCATGCTGCCGTCGCCAATTACGGCAATGGCCCGAGCCTGGCTGCCTTTGAGATGATTGGCGACCGAAATACCAAGTCCCGCGGAAATGGAGGTGCTGGAGTGCCCTGTACCAAAAGCGTCGTACCTGCTCTCCGATCGCTTGGGAAAGCCGCTGATTCCACCATACTGGCGCAGGGAAGCGAATTCCTTTTGCCGCCCGGTCAAAAGCTTGTGCGCGTAAGCCTGATGACCGACGTCCCAGATGAAGCGGTCGTGTGCGGCATCGAATACGTAATGAAGAGCTATAGTCAATTCCACCACACCGAGACTTGGGGCAAGGTGGCCGCCGGTTTCGGCGACAGTGCCTATGATGCGGGCGCGAATTTCATCTGCCAAATCGGTAAGTTGTTGAGGAGACAGGCTTTTTAGCTGACAGGGGACATCTATACAGGGAAGGTGCCCTTGACCAATGATTTTGTCTCTCAATTTAACCCCTTTCATCGCATTTATTGCCCGGTTCGGTGTCCGTCAACTGTTGCTTTTACTGCCGTATTATCATCGGCCTATTAATGGGAAATGCGGATATAAGTCAAGAAATTTATCCTAAATTACCCTTTGCGCACGAGTAGATAACGAGCTATCGCCCGAAGCGGATCAGCCGTCGCGTCGAAACCGGACAGCGCTTCCAGCGAACTCTCCACATGCTCTTTGGCCGCCTCCCTGGACTGAGTTATACCCAGCAGGGCGGGATAAGTCATTTTATTTTTCGCTGCGTCCGATCCGGGCGTCTTTCCCATCAACGCAGGATCTCCCTCGACGTCCAGAAGATCGTCCGTAATTTGAAAGGCAAGCCCGAAATGGTGTCCATAATCCTTCAGCGCTTTTGCCTGCATCGGATCTCCGCCCCCCAGAATGGCGCCGATTTCCAGAGAGGCCGAAAGCAAAGCCCCCGTTTTGTGAATATGCATGTACTCGACCGTTGCAAGGCTCACCTTTTGATTTTCACACTCCAGGTCGATTACCTGTCCTCCAATCATTCCCCTGTGTCCAGCCGCCTTCACCGCAATCCGGATCACTTCGATCACTTTATCGGCGCCCACACGGGCACTCGAGCTTTGCGCCAAATATTCGAACGCTTCAGTCAGCAGAGTATCTCCGGCTAAAATGGCGATAGCTTCCCCGTATACCTTGTGATTGGTCGGGACCCCTCGCCTGAAATCGTCGTTGTCCATTGCCGGCAGGTCGTCATGGATAAGCGAATAGGTATGAATCATCTCCAGGGCGCAGGCAGCCGGAAGCACCAGCTCGATATCGCCGCCGACTACTTCCGCGGCCGCCAGACACAAAATCGGGCGCAGCCTCTTTCCGCCTGCAAAAAGGCTGTAGCGGGCAGCTTCAACTACTCTTTTTTGGAGCCCCGAGGTCGCAGGGAAAGCCTTCTCAAGGGATTCCTCAACAAGCTGCTTTCTGCGGCTCAGGTAAGTCTTCAGATCGAATTCATGCATATGGCGCCCTTGATCAGGGGTTAATACACCGAGAGTTTAAACATTAATGCCTGCATTGGCATTGAGCAACTTCCAGATCCGTCAACAGGCCCCTTTTTCAATATTGTGTGAAGGGGATCATCCCTGCTCGGTTGAGTTTGTCTGAACAGGCTCGAATGGCGCGGATTTCCATTCACCCTGCTGGTCCCGGAGAAGCATCTGGACCTTCGTTTCCGCCTCTTCGAGCTTCTTGTGACAAAACTGAGCGGTGCGAATCCCCTCAGAGAAGCATTCCATGGCCTCCTCGAGGGGCAAATCCCCCTTTTCAAGCTTCTCAACAAGGTCTTGAAGCTTTTTTAGCGCCTCTTCGAACAGATCGCTTTTCTTCTTAGCCACCAAGGTCACCCCTTTTCGGTTCGAACGTCGTCTGCCTTTTCAACCAGGCACTCCAACCTGCCGGAGGCAAGCCGCACCAGAACTCGATCTCCAGGCCAGGTCTCGGTATGGCTCCTTATTACCTTCCCGTCTGCTATTCTATGCGTAATCGAATACCCGCGCGAAAGAACGGAAAGCGGGCTTAGCGCCTCCAAACGCGTGACGTTATGCTCATAGCTAAGCCGATATTCATCCAAAATCCGGTGATGATAAAGCATCAGTTCCTTGCATAGGCGGTTGAGTTCCGCCCGGCCCCTCTGGATACGCGCTTCGGGCTTAAGATACAGCAGCTTGCCGGCAACATGGCTAAATGAATCACGCATCCTCTCGAGACGCCTCTCGACCGCGAGCGTCAGGCGCTCGAGGCGATCGTCTACAGTGAGCCGCAGGTTGTCGAGTCTTCTTTTCGGATGGGTTATCCTACTTTCCAAATATCGCAGTCTCAAGCCAAGATTCTGGACCCTTGCCTCAATGACCTTTGCCAGACGGTCCCTGCAGCCATGCAGGTCGCGATGAAACTGTTCAAGCCTTTTCACCACCCACTCGGCAGCCGCGGTCGGGGTTGGCATTCGGAGGTCGGCAGCCATATCTGCTATCGTAAAATCGATCTCGTGGCCGACCGCTGAAATCACCGGAATCGAAGACCCCGAAATCGCCCTGGCCACAACCTCTTCATTAAATGCCCACAGGTCTTCGATGCTTCCTCCTCCACGCCCCACAATCACCACATCCCACTCATGCCGCCAGGTAAGCATGCTTGCCGACACGATAGCTTCGGCAATTTCATGCCGCGCTTCCGCCCCCTGCACAGTCACCGGGAAAAGCGTAACCGAGACGGGATAAGGGCTTCTCTGCAACACCTTCAGTATGTCCCTGATCGCAGCGCCGCTTTTGGAAGTAATCAGGCAGATATTTTGCGGGCAAAGCGGAAGAGCTTTCTTTGCTGCCGGATCGAACAGCCCTTCGGCATCGAGTTTTCTCTTGAGGGCCTCGAAAGCAAGCTGCAACTGGCCGACTCCGAGCGGCTCCATGACCTCCACGATTAACTGGTATTCGCCCCTTGGTTCATAGACGCTGAGGCGTGCCTGACAGATAACCTGCATTCCCGATTCCGGAAGAAACCTCAAATATCGGTTCTGCGCTCTAAAAAATACTGCATTGATCTGGCTCTGCGCGTCCTTGAGCGTAAAATAAAAATGTCCCGAAGCCGGGACCCGAAAATTCGAGATCTCTCCTTTAACCCAGACAAACGGGAACTTCTCCTCCAGCAGCATCTTGACCTGCTGGTTCAATTTGCTGACTGTCAGTATCCCGCTCTCATCACCAATGTGTAATTGGAGCATAACCCTTGACCTACCGGAACAATTTCGGGTCCATCGCGTCCCGAAGCCCATCACCGACGAGGTTGTAAGCTGTAATGCTGATGAATATGGCAAAACCCGGGAAGATAGTCAGCCACCATGCAAACTCAATATAATCACGGCTCTGGGAAAGGATATCGCCCCAGCTCGGAGTCGGCGGCGGCACGCCAAAACCGAGGAAACTCAAGCTGGACTCAGTCAGGATGGCTCCCGCAATCCCGAATACCGCCGATACCAGCACCGGGGCCATCGCGTTGGGAAGCATGTGCATGAAGATTATTCGTCCGTTCGAGGCGCCCAGGGCGCGCAGGGCCGTTATGAAATCGAGCTGCCTGAGCTTGAGGAATTCAGCCCTCACGAACCGGGCGGCGCCCGTCCAGCCGGTCAGACCTATCACCGCCATGATGTTGTATATACTGGGAGGCAGGAAAGCAATAATCGCGATGATCAGGAAAAATGTGGGAATAGTGACCATGATTTCGATTGCGCGGCTGATCACCGTATCTGCCCATCCTCCAAAATATCCCGCCAGCGCTCCCAGCAAGACCCCTATTACCGTAGCTATCCCTACGGCAACAAAGCCCACCGAAAGAGAAATCCGCGCACCCCAGATCATTCTGCTCAGTACGTCACGGCCGCTGTCATCGGTTCCTAACCAGTGTCTGGCATTTGGGGGGGAAAGGTATTCGAGCAGGTTGTATTCAGTGTCGGAATATTTCACCAGGGGCCATATGACAGTCACCCCATCCTTGCCGGCAACGTGCTCGTAAATAAAAGGGTCCTTTTTCTTGAGGTCCTTCCAGACATAAGGACCGATCTTGTCCACTTTCGATATGAAAGGGAAATAGACACTGCCCTTATGATAGAAGAAAATGGGCTTATCGTTTGCAAGCAAAGGCGCGCCAATAGCGATAACAAACAGAAATATCGTTACCCAAAACCCGAAGACGGCCATCTTATTCTTCTTGAAATGATAGCCGACCATTCTCCAGTAGGTATTGGGGACTTCACCCCCCAGATTGGATTCTGTTTCCAGGATTTGAAAATCCATAGTTTTTGTTGGATCAGCCATTGTCCCAAACCAGTCTAAGACGTCTACTCAAGCTTGATCCGCGGATCGAGCGCGGCATACAGAATATCTGAGATCAGCAGCCCGATCAGCGTGAGAAATCCCGAGATCGCAGTTATGGCCATTATAACCGGATAATCCCGGCCCAGGACCGCTTCGAACCCGAGTTGCCCCATTCCGGGTACTGAAAAAATACTTTCTATAATTACACTTCCTCCGAACATGGAAGGCAGAAGGAAGGCGAATATTGTTACAAGCGGAAGCAAAGCATTACGGAAAGCGTGCTTGAAAATCACCACACGTTCGCTTAGACCTTTAGCCCTTGCCGTTCTCACGTAATCTTCCCTGACGACCTCAAGCATCCCTGCCCGCGTCAGCCTCGAAAGATAAGCCAATCCTCCATAGCTTAGGCAAACAACAGGAAGCACGAGGTGCCACGCCAGGTCAGTGAGCCGCGGCAACAGGCTCATCGATTCGCTTCCTATCGACGATATGCCGTAAACGGGGAAAATATCCCAGAAATCTCCTCCGCCAAAGAGCATTATCAGAATCATCGCGACCCAGAAGCTCGGAAGCGAGTAGAGGATGAAAAATCCGATAGTCAAAATATTGTCCGTCACCGACCCTACATGAGTTGACGAATAGACGCCGCAGGGTATTGCGATCAGGTAAACCAGAAAAATCGAGATTACGTTCAGTAGAATCGTTATGGGCAGCCGTTCGACAATTTTATCCCATACTCTTCGATGGTCTTTGTAAGAGAAGCCGAAGTCGAGGGTGAAGATGCGTTTTACCCACAGAGCGTACTGGACGTAGATGGGTTTATCCAGCCCGTAGAGTTCTTTTGTCTGTTGAATTATCTGCTCGGAAAAAGCCTTTTCGCCGAGCGTTCCCTCCCCTTTGCCCATCTGAAGTTTGAGCATGGCGGGATTTCCGGGCGCCAGTTGGATGATGACAAACGTAATAAGGGTTATCCCCAGAAGGGTAGGAATCATCTGGAGAAGCCTTTTGATAAGATAGGTTTTCATCTAAGTCGGTGTCATCCTGATTTATTCTTTCCAGCCACAAATTCGCGGCCCGCCAAATCCTGCAAATGAAAAGGGCTTTCCGCGTCGAACCAGTCCTCTATCAGCCGATAGGAGACAGAAACAGGCGTGGGGAGCTTCACTTCCCCGTTTTCGATTGCATTCATCAGCTCGCGGCGTCCAAACCAGCGCGCATCCTCCAGTTCCTGGTCTCCGAGGATTATCCTGTTATCCCGGGCTTCAGCCGTAAATCCCAGCATCAGCGAGCACGGAAACGGCCATGGCTGCGACGAATGATAATGGATACTCACCAGGTGAAGACCCACTTCCTCGAAAACCTCGCGCGCAACGGCCCCCTCTGCGCTCTCGCCCGGCTCGACAAACCCCGCTAAAACGGAATACATGCCTTCGGGCCAAATTTGCTGCCTTCCAAGCAGGCACTTTTCGCCCGATTTTATCAGAACGATTATGGCCGGGTCAGTGCGAGGAAAATGCAAAACTCCGCACTGAGGATTAACGCATGCGCGTAAGTGGCCGCCCTCCCTGGTTTCGTTCGGGCCTCCACATGCGCCGCAAAAACGATTGCGCTTATGCCAGTATGTTATGGTCTTGGCATAAGCCAGAAGAGCCCCATCATTGGTCGAAAGCAGTGGAGCAACCGCTCGCAGGTCCCGAAACCGCCCCAGTTGGTCGAATGCACCGGGATCTTTTTCATCCAGGTCAACCACAAAATAGGCTTGGCCGTCCTGCTCGCCAAGAAAAAAAGTGCAATCTCCCGCTGCGTAGTTCTCCACCTGCTCCCAGTTCAATAAAACAGGCCCTGGAGTTTCGCTTTTAGCAATGAGTATTCTCGATTCCCGCACCGGCACAAAACACGATCCGGGATCGCGCATCCGCCCGGCGATCCAGTCCGGGTCCTTGCGTCGATGATGCGCGCGCTCCACTCCCTGCGCGACGAACATATTTCTAGAAGATTTTTCAAAATTATCCATCACTTATACTTCTGAGCGTCCTTGGGTACCCACCAATATAGCGGCGCAATCCCCATTGGGTAAACCACAACGTTTTGAAATCTCCTGGAGACAGCCTCCAAAGCCTTTGGCGTAAAAAGAAACGTGTAGGGTTGCTCCTCGTGGATTATTTCCTGGAGGCGATAATACATCTGACGCCTTTTTTCCCGGTTAAATTCCTTGCGAGCATCCTCCATCAATTTATCCGCTTCCGCATTCTTGAACCCAACGAAATTCGAGCCTTTCGCAACCGCCTGGGAAGAGTGCCAAATTTGATAAGGATCGCTTTCCCATCCGCCCCCCCAGCCCAACGTGCAGGCGTCGAAATTATGCTCCTCGATCCTCTGAATGAAAACTGCCCACTCCAGTTGGCGTATCGACATTGTGATGCCGATCTCTTTCAGGTTTTCCTGAAGCATTGTCGCAAGTTGCTCCGCAAACTTTCTCCCTGCCGGAATCAGAAATTCAAATTCGAACGGTTTACCGTCTTTTTGCAGGATCTCTTCGCCCGGACGGTAATTCCATCCGGCCGATTTGAGCAGCGCCAGGGCGGCTTTTGGGTCATAGGGATAAGGCTTGATCTCTTTATCGTATTCGGGACTGTTTACATAAAAAGGACTGTCGACGATAGTTGCAAGCCCAAAGAGAATTTTCTTGAGAATAAGTTCGCGGTCAACAAGCATGGTCATTGCCCGCCTGACCATTTTGTCGGAGAAAAGCGGCCCCTGGGAGTTCCATCCGATATAGTTGTAGCGCGGCTCGTAATATGAAAGCTTTTGGAAATTCTCGTTGAATCGCTTGGTCTGTGTCTGCCTCTCCCATTGAATCGGGCTCAAGCCCATCTCGTCCAGGCCGCCCTGTTTCAGCACCTGAAGGGCTACAGTCCCATTCGTGATGATCTTAAAAACGATCCGGTCAATGCCCGGTTTTTCACCCCAGTAGTCATCGTTTCTGACCAGGACGATTTCTTTTCCCGTATCCCAGTGGAGCAGCTTGTAAGGCCCGGTGCCGACCGGATTGCGGCTGATCGGGTGCTGGTTGAAATCTTCCCCTTCCTTGAAAAGGTGCGAGGGAACAATCGGGATGCCCCCACAGACCTCGAGGGCCTTGAAATAAGGTACCCTGTAATGAAAGCGAACTGTATAGTCATCCAGCGCCTCGACTTTTTCAATGTCCATGTAATAGTTGCGCTGGTGGGCGGCATCCACCTTGGGATCCAGTATCCGGTCAAATGAAAAAAGTATATCTTTTGCCGTGAAAGGATAGCCGTCGCTCCACTTTATGTTCTTCTTCAGGTGAAAAGTGTACATGAGATGGTCCGGTGAAATTTCCCATTTTTCTGCGAGGACCGGAACTTCTTCCAGCGACTTCTCGTCTCTTTTGATAAGATTTTCATAGATGTAGCCGTCGATGGCTCCTGCAAAAACGTCCGTCGCCGTGATCGGATTCAGGGTAGAAGGTTCTGCGCTAAGCTGCGTGACCAGCCAGTCGCCAAAGGCCCTGTCCTTTGGCTGCTGCAACTCCTCGAAGGCATATAATGGAAGCGCCGGAAAGGTGATGGCCAGGACCAGGTAGAAAAGAAAGATTCCAAAAGATTTGCTGACAACCATCTTCATCAGGGAAAATTTTCCTCATACCATGCAATTCCCACGTTCGTGGGCTGAAACTCTCTTTTATATCCAAACTCGGCGATGCTATCAACCGTGACTGTTCATTGGACACCACAATAGGCACGCGCACGGCACAAAAAAACCCCTTTCACAAAGAGAGAATTGTGAAAGGGGGTTTCAGCAGGCACGCACGGAGAAACCGGCCGATGCGGCTTTTACCGGAGAACTGAATCGGCTATAGCGATTTCACGTCAATATTTCGAATGAATTCCTTTATGTTTTCCATCCAATGATCGAGCTTTTCATCTCTTTGCTTTCGGACTGCATCCTGCGGTTCGATGGACTTGACCGCCGTCTTGGTCTGCTCGACTGAGATGGCCTCATCTTTTTTCTCAGGGACATTAATTTTCACCCGGGAAGGCCTTGTGCCCTGATTTTTAATGTTGTTTCGAACATTTCTCATAATCTTTGACTCCAAAAGACTCCGTACTCACCAGTTCAAGTACGGCACAATGTCCCGGGAGACGTAATCATCCTCAGTTAATAAGTAAACATAACTTATCGATATCTAATTGAAAAATAGTCTGATCCCCGGTTCTAAATTCAAATTCCTTTATCTGCAAAATAAAAAGTTGTATTTTTACGTTCGACTCATACGAAAATTCGGCCGATTGCCCTTTTCTCTTAAGAGGAGTTTTGCGTGGATCTTGTCGAGGGACAGATTTATTGCCTTCCCAACGGCGAGAAGGTCACAGCCAGGCTGCTCGAAGGCACGTTCATCCTGGAATTCAAAAGACAGTATAGAACACCGTTGTCGGTCCACGCTGACGGGACCCTCTTGCTTCGCGGCGAGTCGACCGGCTTGACGGTCAGCTCTCTTGCCCCGGCCGCACCTTCCCAGGGGGCGGACACGGGGACCGACTAGACAAAGGCCTATGCCAACTCGATCCGAGTGACATTATTGACACTGTTTTAAGATGCGGTTAATCTTCGCAAAACTTGTTTTGGCAAGTACTGGTTTTCGATGGACAGTTTCAAATTAATCCCATAATGGAGTGGAACTTTATGTTTCGCAAAGACAGAAGCTACAGTCGGCGGAAGAACGCCTGCTCGAGAAAAGGATTCACCCTTATCGAACTGCTGGTGGTAATGGTGATTCTAAGCCTTCTTGCCGCCTTCGTTGGAACCGACTTCTTCAAGCACATCGGTAAGTCAAAGCAGGGAGCGGCCAAAACCCAGATCGAGATGTTCGGCACAGCGCTGGATTCGTTCAGGCTCAGCGTTGGAAGGTACCCGACGACCGCCGAAGGTTTGCAGGCCCTTCGCGCAAATCCGGGCGCTGACCTTTGGGACGGCCCTTACCTGAAAAAAGATGTACCCATGGACCCATGGGGAAAGCCCTATATTTACAACTGCCCGGGACAGCACGGCGACTACGACCTGGTGTCCCTCGGGGCTGACGGACAGGAAGGCGGTGACGGCGAAAACGCCGACGTTGTCAGTTGGAAATAGAAAACGGAGATCAGATATCGGGTATCGGGAAAATCACACGTTCGATATCCGATATCTGACACCCGACACCCGTCACCGGATATCCGACATTCGATATCCGACACCCTTCACCGCCTTGCCGTTTTGGAGCATCTGGAGGTGATGGTAAAGGCCGGCTTTCTCCATGAGGTCCTCGTGGCTCCCCTGCTCCACTATCCTCCCCTGATCGATGATAATGATCCGATTTGCCCGCCTGATAGTCGATAGCCTATGCGCGATAATGATGCTCGTCCTGTTTGCCATGACCGCGCTGATTGCCTCTTCGATGAGCATCTCCGTTTGTGTATCCACGTTGGAAGTTGCCTCATCGAGGATAAGAATTTTCGGGTCTCGAGCAAGAACTCGCGCAAACGCCAGCAGTTGTTTCTGACCGGCTGAGAGGTCCATACCTCCCTCTCCTATTTTAGTGTCGAGCCCCTGTGGAAGAGTTCGTATCAGGTTTTCAAGTTGAGACAGGTGTACAATCCGCTCAATCTCGGACTTGGGCAGTTCGCGGTCGAGAAGTATATTTTCGCTCATCGAACCAGGCACTATGAAAATGTCCTGCATTACGAGCCCGATATTTTCCCTCAGCCAGTGCGGTTCCAACCTGCGCAAATCCACTCCATCCAGCAGTATGCTCCCGTGCTGCGGGTCGTAAAACCTCTCCAGCAGATTGATGATAGTGGTCTTTCCCGATCCGGTTGCCCCGATAATGGCAAGAGTATGGCCGGGTTTTACTTCCATGGAGATATTTTTCAGGACCGGCCGGCCGGTCTCATAAGAGAACTCGACATTGCGAAATTCTATATGCCCCCTAATCCCTTCGATGTTTACCGGATCGATTACCTGCGGGATATAATCTTTTTCTTCAAGCAGTTGAAAAATCCTTTCAGCCGAGGCCATCGCAGATTGCACAATGGTGTATTTTTGCGAAAATTCGCGAATGGGCTGGAAAAAGAGCCGCATATAAGAAATGAAGGCGGTCAGGACTCCTATAGTGGTGTAGTTTTTTACGACCCCGCCCCCGCCGTACCAAATTATCAGGGCAAGCGCAATCGAACTCATGACCTCGATCAGCGGCACAAAAATACCGAATACCCGGATCTGGTACATCGCGGCTTCAAAATATTTCAGGTTCAAGTTGGAGAAGCGCTCGCGCATGTCTTTTTCGCGCAGGAAAATCTGTATAACCGACATCCCGGTTACGGTTTCCTGCAAGAAAGCGTTGATGCCGGCCAGGTGAGCCCGTATTCTGCGGAAAGCCTTCCGGCTCAGCCTGCCGAATATCAGTGTCGTCAGGATCATCAGAGGAAAAGTGAGGGAAAGAAGGAGTGTAAGTCTCCAGTCCATCCACAGCAATACGGCAAGTATGCCGACGAGCCTGACTCCTTCATTGAAAAGCGTGATGATGACCGATGTGAACATCTCATGCATGTTCTGGATATCGTTTGTGTGCCGGGTAACCAGCCTGCCTACCCGGTGAGCGCTGAAAAACGAAAGGTTCAGGCGCACCACGTGGCTGAACAGACTCTGGCGTAAAGAGTGCATGATTCTTTGACCGGTCCACTCCAGAGCAACAACCTGGAAAAAATTCGCGACGAATCCGACTGCTATGACAGCAAAAAAATAAACTGCGATCCAGGTTACTCCGTTGATCCGCTCGTTGATAGGGAGGGATTTGTTAAGGATGTACCTGTCGATGGCAAGTTGAACCAGCCTGGGCCACATGAGACTTGCGCCCGTAATTACAAAAGCGAGGCAAACAGCCGTAAGGGCCCACTTCCACTGGGGGAGTATAAATTTGAGCAATCGCCCCCACAGTTTGATGTCGCCGATATAGGCTTCTTGTTCCTCCTCGAAAAGTTCCTGGTCGTTATTCATCGGTCACCGCCGGCAAACGAGGTCCCTGACCCTGTCTGAGGCGCTTCCGCAGTCTGCCCGCCCATCGTTTGATGCCTGTAAATGCTTGAGTAAAATTCGTTTCGTTCAACCAATTCCGTATGCGGCCCCTGGTCTACGACCCGCCCGTCATCTATGACGACGATTTCGTGAGCATCCGCAAGAGGCGCTATTCTGTGCGACACTATTATGCAGGTGCGCCCTTCGAGGTAGGAAGCGATCGAGCGGATTATCGCATGCTCGGTCTCCATGTCTACCGCCGAAAGACCATCGTCGATCATGATTATCGGCCTGTTCAAAATGAGCGCCCGAGCAATCGCAATCCTCTGCCGCTGGCCGCCTGAAAGTTTGATCCCTCTTTCCCCGATTCTAGTTTCGTATCCATGCGGCATCGCCGCTATCTCGTCATGAACGGAGGCAGCCCTGGCTACCCGTACAATCTCCTCCATGGAAGCTTCAGGATTTCCAAAAGAGATATTGAACGCTATGGTGTCGGAAAAAAGAACCACGTCTTGAGGAACATATGCGATTGCGCTTCTGACTGAACCGATGGAAATGGAATTTACGTCAAAACCATCGAATAAGAGGCGCCCGTCAGGGACCGCAAAAAGCCTTGCCAGAACATTGCATAAGGTGGTTTTCCCAGCCCCGGTTCGGCCTACAATCCCTAGAAACATCCCCTTTGGAACATGGAGATCTATTCCGCTGAGACTCAACCCCACCTGCCCGGGATAGCTGAAGGACAGGTCTTTCACCAGGATTTCCCCTCGACTGATCCTCACCGAAGGCACACTTTCGGCTTCGGAAAGAGAAGGTCTGCCCATCATCAGTGCTTCGATTCGGGAAAGCGAGGTCACCCCTCTTTGAAACAGGTCCGCAACCCAGCCCAGTGCCATCATCGGCCAGGTCATTATGAACAGGTAGCTGATGAAGGCGACGAAATCCCCTGCGGTAATTGTTCCGGATATGGTCAGCCGTCCACCGAAAATCAAGACCAGCAGCATGCTGAAATTCGCAATGAAACCGGACACCGGAAAAAGTGTCCCGTAGATATATGCCAGTTTAAGATTATTTCTTACGTAAGTTTCACCCATTTCGGCAAAACGCCTGGTTTGAAGCTCCTCCTGGTTGTATGCTTTTACTAAACGGATTGCGGAAAGCGTTGAACGGACAAATTCAGTCAGAACCGAAAACTGTTCCTGGACCTTTTTGAACTTCCCATGCAGGCGAGAGGACAGTGTCCTCGTCAAGAAGGCCAGGATGGGCATCGGCGCAAGTGCTATGAAAGTCAGGGATGGATTAATGTAGAGCATAAAACAAAACGCGGCCAGCCCCATGAAGACCGCGTCTACCATTGCGACGACACCCATCCCGGTTGCAAGCTGCACCGCAGAAAGATCATTGGTCGCTAGGGCCATCACCTCACCGGTGGCGGTTTTCTGGAAGAAAACCCTGTCGAGGGTGAGAAGATGTGAAAACATCCGGTTTCTCAGGTCGATTTCGACGATGCGCGAGAATCCAAGGATAAGTTGGCGCCATACGAATCGAAAGCCTGCAACGGCAATCGCGATCAGGATGATATACAAACCGGACTCCAAAAGGCCCCGTGGGGTGGCAACGCCCTTTTGAAGCGAATCCACCGCATATTTGACAATTCTGGGGATATAAAGCTGGAGCAGGTCAACCACGACAAGGGCCGAAAAACCGCCCGCCAGCCTCAGTAAATGTGCTCTGAAATAGGGCCTCAGCAGTCTGACTGAACGCCATGACGAACCTGCTTCATCGGAGTCCTTCGATATGATCGCACTAAGTTTAAGACCCTTTTTCACAAAACCGCCTCTCACCGGATATTTCCCGCGTCTGTTGAATTCAAGTCCGGTCTCATTCAACGCGATAATTTGTAATACTAAAAAAGCTAATTATAAGTACTCGCATAAAATAGCCCAAAAGAAACCATTTTAACAAGTTGCCTGGTCTGTCCGCATTTGCATATTGCTCTGCCTGAATTACCTTAAATTCGTTGAGGTGAGATAATTTTTGTGAATCAGGACGACTCTATCTACGATCTCGTTATACTTGGTGGAGGGCCCGCGGGGCTTACGGCGGGACTTTACGCCATGAGGGCGGTGCTAAAGACCGTCCTCGTGGAAAGGGCGACTCCAGGAGGCCAGGTGGCCATCACAAAAGGCGTTGAGAACTATCCCGGGTTCGAGGACATCAGTGGTCTTGACCTCTCCGATAAGCTTCTTCAGCATGCTCAATCCTACGGTCTGGAGGTTATTCAGGACGAGGCCGTCGCCATCGACCCCGGACTCGAACTCCACTCGGTGGTCCTTAGCAGTGGTAAAGCTCTTAAAGCGCACGCCGTAATTATTGCTACCGGAGGGACGCCCAGGAGGCTCGGAGTCCCCGGGGAAATCGAGTTTATCGGCAAAGGCGTTTCCTACTGCGCAAAGTGCGACGGTTTCTTCTTCCAGGACAGGGTCGTTACTGTTGTCGGGGGAGGGGACACTGCCCTCGAGGAGGCGCTCTATCTGGCAAAGCTTGCCTCCAGAGTCTACCTGGTCCACCGGCGCGCCACTTTCAGGGCAAGCAAAATTTTGCAAAAAAGAATACACGAATCGGCCGTCGAGTTGATTCTGAACTCGGTTGTCACGGAGATAAGCGCCGGCGAAGACGGAGTTAGTTCAATTTCATTGAAAGAGATTCCGACAGGAACGCAGAGAACCATCGACACGGAGGGAGTGTTCATCTTTGTCGGCCTGCTGCCGACCAACCAGATTGTGCCTCCCGGGATAAAACTCGACTATGCGGGCTATGCCATGACGGATGAGAAGTGCGCGACCGGCATCCCCGGTATTTACATAGCCGGAGACCTGAAGACAAAATTTGCCAAACAAATAGTCGTCGCTGCAGCGGAGGGTTGCACAGCCGCGCTTGCAGCCGCTGATTACATCGACCAGAAGAAGAATGTCATGGGAATCTTTGATACCCGCTCCCGACTAACAAAGCCCGATAGAACCGAGACCGCCCTATCCCCCCCGGGAACTGACTGCGATTCTTTCGTTCCTAAAGATCTTCAAACAGATCCTCAAGCCTGTACAAGAGCCGATCCAACTCGTTGAACTTCCTGGCCAGGAGCGCTTCACGCGCAGCGTCTCGCACTTTTATCATCTCGTCCAATTTCTCAATCATTGGTTTCTTGGATTCAATGGGAACGTGCGGATCGTTTTTGATTCTGATCATCACCTCGACCATCTCATACAGCGAAAGCTCCTTCTCGAGGACCAGACCGTAGCCGCTATCACTCAAGAGGTGAAAGAGATTCGGAAACGCTTTTTTCAGGCCGCCCTCGCCGTAAGCCGGCAGAAGCCTTATGTCGATCTGCATGTATTTGCTCATTTCCTCTTCCTCAGCCAAAAGTTAACAACAATCTAAATTACGCATTATTTACTCGAAATTAATAACGATAAATATCAAATCCATCATCTTGTCTTTCAATGGCTGAAATTTTCCTTAAGGATACAATCTCAACGTTCGATACTTAAAAATGTGACCGTTGCACCATGGAACAGTACTTGGATGCTCTAAAATTCAGGGGCCGTGCGCATCATTACAATGGATTCCGAACTAATTGGACAAAATGGCGGGACAACGCTCCAGGTAGAGCAAGACCCGGGCCTGAGACCCTCCGAAGACTGCCTGGCAAGGCATGCCTTACTCGTGAACTTGAGGCATGAACTGCGCAATTTGCTGAATGCCATTATCGGTTTTTCAGAGATCCTGCTCGAAGATACGGAGGACGCCGAGGGGCAATGTCTGGCTGCCGATCTGTTGTATGTTAACCAAACAGGAAAGAAGATTCTGGAGGTGGTCACCGATGTTCTTGATCCGGCCAAGATCGAACATGGTCTAAGTCAACCCGACTTTCAGAAAATCTGGGGCACACTGTCTGATCGCCTGCGCCTGGCATTGAGCAAGCTGATATCCAGGGGAGAAATTCTGCTCGAAAGCACTCGCCAAACACAAAGGCAAAACCTCCTCGACGACATGAACATAATATATTCCTCGGCAACGAAGCTCAAAACGGTTGTCGAACGCCTCGCTTTGCCCGCAGGTGCTGAAGACAATGGGCTCGGAAATCTCAATGTGAACCCGGATGGCGCCAACGGCGCCAGGGCGACCGCAGACGCAATCGGTTCGCTGAAAAGCTTGAGCCTTCAGGTGGAAGCGCAGCCCAGTACTATACTTGTAGTAGATGACGGTGAATCGAATCGAAGTTTGCTTTGCAGGTGGCTCAACCCGGAGAAGCATACCATAGTCGCGGCGGAAAATGGTCGTCGGGCCATCGATCTGCTCGCAGTGCACGACTTCGACCTGGTCCTCCTTGACGTTATAATGCCGGAGATGAACGGGTACCAGGTGCTCAAGCATATTAGAAGCACCGAAAGATTACATAATATACCAGTCATCATGATTTCCGCATTCGACGAGACCGATAGCGCGGTGCGCTGCATTGAATCCGGGGCCGAAGAATACTTGACTAAGCCCTTTGACAAAAACCTGCTGAAGGCCAGGGTCAGCGCGTGCCTGCAAAAAAAGATCGAACGTGACAAAACTGTCCGGGAATTGAGTGCAGATCTCGACAACACAGCGAGCCAACTCCAAACGACCGAGAAAGAACTCGGCGTCAGTCACCGCAAGATAGGGATCCTTGAAGAGAGAACGTCCCGTATTCAGACCGCCGTCCGCCAGGAGATCGAGAAAACAAAGCATATTTCGATTTTAGACATCCTGGTAATGATAGGTTGCGGCTTTATCCTGGGTCTTGTGTTCAATGCCGCGAGCCCGGGCGCACTCAGGCTTACTCCACTGTCGTGGTCGGCCGAGGCGCCTTCTGTCTTTGGGACAGATTCAGCAAAGGCGAAATTCGATACAAAGTCGGCCCTTTTCGTGGACGCAAGGCCCTCCGAGTATTTTAAGCGGGGCCATATTCCAGGGGCAGTCAACCTGCCCAACACTCTGTTCGATTTTATCTACATGATGAATTTCGCCGGGTTGGACCCTGAAACTGAGATCATTGTCTATGGCCGTGACATAAGCAGGCTTTATGATGAGGAAACGGCATACAGGCTCAAATCTCGCGGCTGCAGGAATGTCAGCATAATGCCGGACGGCCTGTCTGCCTGGGAAAAGAGCGGCTATCCGCTGGAAAAATGAGACGAACCATGAAAAAAGTCCTTATGCATCCCTATCTGGCCCTGGCCTTCAGACTATACCTGGGAGGACTGTTCATTTATGCGAGCATGTACAAAATCAATTACACCGCCGAATTTGCCGAAACTATTGCAAGCTACCAGATAATACCATATTGGGGCGTAAACCTCGTGGCTGTTGGTCTACCCTGGATCGAACTCATATGCGGGGCGCTGCTTCTTCTAGGCATTCGCTCCCGGTCCGCGGCTGCTCTCGTCTGTTTTTTCCTGCTCATCTTCACTGCAGGCATAGCGGTAAATGTGATCAGGGACGCCCCAATAAGCTGCGGCTGTTTCCATACACTCGGAGAAAAAATAGGCTGGCAGACTCTGGTAAGAGACGTGGTCTGGGTGATCATGATCCTTCATGTTTTGTTCTTCGACAGGGCCTTCCATCTGGAACGACAATTTTCACCTGCGTTTAAAGCCTATTTATGAAAAGCCGCGCCTTCCAGCTTTTTCTGCTCTTCTGTATTTGCATTGCCGCTCTCCCGGGCTGCGAGGATACGGCCGGCGTCGCAGGTGAATATGCTGCCGTATCAAAGGGAGAACAGGGGCAAAGGATATGCCTTCAACTGGACCAAGGTGGTCATGGATCATGGACCACCGAGGACGATAGAATTACGTTCAAATGGGAATCGCAGTCGGGGCAAATCTTACTGCACACGGAGGCCGGCGCCGTTATTCAGGGGAGGCTTTCCAAGGATGAAATCGAATTCACCGTTCCCGGCGCAGGCACTTTGACTTTCAGAAAGGAGCAGTCAGAACAGCACTAAATAGAGCTTCTTTGCCGATTTTCCTCTCTTCTTAATACAATCCACTGTATCATGGGCCGCCTGGGATAAACTCCCGCTGGATATTGACACCTATCAATTCAGATTTAGAGTCTACAACTATGAAATTTATCACAAGAATCGTGTTCCTGCCGTTTGCGCTTGTGGCGCTTTCCTCGTTAACAGCGGGTTGCACCAAGGTCGGGCCTGACTTTAGACCGCCTCCGGTTTCAGTTTTACACAATTGGCTGGAAACCTCCGATGAGCGTGTGAAAACTGAGCCCGCAAACTACTGCGCCTGGTGGGAAACTTTCGATGACAAGGGCCTCAACAGCGTAATCGAAAGGGCCTATCATGAGAATCTGTCGTTAAAAATTGCCGCCGTTAAAGTCCTTGAAGCTCGCGCGCAGCTCGGCATCGCCGTAGGAAATTTCTACCCTCAAACACAACAGTTGAATGGTTCCATGCAATTCAACAGGTTCAGCACGGATTCTTCTTCGGTGGCTTTTTTGGGAAGCTTTGGGGCAATATCGGGGGCGGGGGCGAAACCTTCTTTCTCAAGCAGTTACTGGCAGGACCAGGTCAATTTAAACGTCGCATGGGAGCTTGATTTCTGGGGAAAATTCAGAAGAGGCATCGAATCTGCGGATGCGACCCTGCGTTCGTCCGTTGCCAATTATGACAGCGCGCTGGTGACCCTCACTGCTGACGCGGCGAACTCGTTCATTCAGATAAGGACCATTGAAAAACGACTGCAGATCGCGCGGGAAAACCTGAAAACCCAGAGTGAAAGCCTTAGAATTGCGGAAGCACGCTACGAGGGAGGTTCAACCTCAGAACGCGACGTAGAGCAGGCAAAGACTATCTTTTTCAGTACCCAAGGAGCTATTCCTGTCCTGGAGGCACAGTTGAGGCAGAACAAAGACGCGCTCAGCGTGCTGCTCGGCATGCCGCCCGATGAACTTGAGGATTTCCTCAGCAGCTCATCCGGAATTCCAGTCCCTCCTCCTTATGTCGCCGTGGGGATTCCCGCCAATCTGCTCAGGCGCAGGCCCGACGTCCGCAGCGCCAAACTCCAGGCAGTAGCGCAGTCAGCTCAAATTGGCGTCGCCAAGGCGGCCCTTTACCCGGCCTTTTCTCTTATCGGTTCGTTTGGAACTGTGTCCACCGACCTCTCATCGGCCAGGCTCACCGACATATTCAACGCCAAATCGACAATTGTGACCGCCGGCCCCTCTATCACATGGAACATTCTGAACTACGGCACGATAACCAATAACGTGCGCGTACAGGATGCGCGTTTTCAGGAACTGCTGCTCACCTATCAAAACACGGTGCTGCAAGCGCAACAGGAAGTAGAAAATTTTCTGGCGGCGTTCCTTCGATATCAGGAAAACGCCGAGAGCCTCGCTTGGAGCGCCTCGGCGGCAAAACATTCCATGGATTTGGCATTCATCCAATACAGCCACGGAAGCACGGATTTCACCACTGTCCTCACCGCCCAGCAGTCGCTTCTCTCCGCCCAGGATAATCTGGCCGTATCGATGGGCAATATCGCTCTGAACCTGGTCGGGGTTTACAGGGCGCTTGGGGGAGGATGGGAGATCAGGTGCGGGCAGGAGATCCTCCCGCCTAAAGTTAAAGAAATGATGGCGAAGCGCACAAACTGGGGCGATCTGTTGTCACCGGCTGTCTACATGCCTCCGCCAGGTTGTCAACCCGATGTTCGCAGTCCGGATTGGTAAATTCGCCGGCTGTCCGGAGAAACGATGATCCCGGTTTTAAATCCCATAACACTGGTTGGAAGAATTACGGTGGACCGCCGCAAAGGCGCGAAAAACCACCCCGCTCCCCTCTGCTCTCCGCCACCGGGCTTCGCGCTTCATGCTCCCCGCTCCCCACTTCTTGCTTCCTGCTTATTGATCCTACTCTTCCTCCCGGGCTGTAACCAGCAACAGAAGCAATCCGCTAAACCCCCTCCTCCAACGGTGACCGTAAGCCAGCCCACTCATGAGGAAATAGTAGACTACATGGAGTTCAGCGGCAATACGCAGGCTATCAATACTGTCCAGCTTCGCGCACGGGTGGAAGGCTACCTTGACGGGGTGTATTTCAAGGACGGCGACATCGTCAAGAAAGACCAGTTGCTTTTCCTCATCCAGCAAAACACATACTTTGCACAACTTCAGCAGGCTGAAGGCAGCGTTCTAAACCAAAAAGCTCAGCTCGAGCACGCCCAAACCGAATTCGAACGTTTTACCAAACTCTATGGACAAAAGGCCGCTGCCGATACAGATGTCACAAACTGGCTCAATCAACGCGACACTGCACAGGCAAATCTGCTGTCAGCCCAAGCCCAGCGCGATCTTGCAAAACTCAATCTCGCTTATACATGGGTGATCGCCCCTTTGGCGGGACGCATGGACAGAAGGCTTGTTGACCCCGGAAACCTGGTAGGCTCCGCCGGGAGCGAAACTATTTTAGCCGAACTTACCCAGATCGATCCTCTGTATGTCTATTTCAATATCCCCGAAACGGCCATCCCCCCTTACATAATTGAAGCGCGAGCCACCTCGCTCAAGTCCTCCGGGGCAAGGCTGAACGCCGAAAAACTTCCTGTTTTCATGGGCCTGGCCTATGAAGAAGGATTTCCACACCAGGGATATCTGGATTTTTCATCGAGCACAATAAACACGTCAACCGGGACCCTGCTTTTAAGAGGAGTTTTTCCAAACCCGGATGCCAAAATGTTGCCCGGCGAGTTTACCAGGGTAAGGCTGCCGCTGGGGAAAAGGGCGCCCGCCATTCTCGTCCCGCAGGCCGCCGTACAATACGATCAATTGGGGACCTACGTGCTGATCGTAAATGCGAATAACACGGTAGAGCGGCGCAACGTAAAGACCGGTCCTCAAAAAGATTATTCCTATGTTATCGAGAGCGGGCTCAATGGTGATGAGTGGGTTGTTACACTTGGCGTGCTGAAAGCAATTCCGGGAGAACCGGTTACCCCTGAACGGAAAGGAAGTGACTCGTGAATAGGGTCTTGTGACTTGTTCATAATCACTATTCACTAATCACATTCACCAGACCATGATCTCAGAGTTCTTCGTCGACAGACCTATTTTCGCAAACGTTATAGCCTTCATCACAATCGTGATTGGTTTGATCGCACTCTACAACCTCCCGGTCGCCCAATATCCGCAGATCGTTCCCCCCACGATACAGGTTTCTACTCGATATCCCGGCGCCAGCGCCAAGGTGGTTGCCGACACCGTCGGCATTCCCATCGAGACTTCGGTCAACGGGGTCGAAGGCTCGATATACATGTCGTCGGTCAGCGGCAGCGACGGCTCTTATTTACTTACGGTCACCTTCGATGTCGGCACCGATCTCAATACTTCCCTGGCCCTCGTCCAAAACCTGGTAAACAGCGCGCTTTCCCAGCTCCCCGGCGGTGCCCAGGCACAGGGGGTAACCGTAAAAAAAGTTTCTCCCAACATTCTGCTGGTAGTGAGCCTCTACTCGGACGATAACCGGTTCGATGACGTTTTCCTTTCAAACTACGCTATCATAAATCTTCAAAACCCTCTCGGCCGGCTCCCCGGCATGGCCCAGATAAGGATTTTCGGGGCCGGCCCTTATAGCATGAGAGCCTGGCTCGATCCCCTGAAACTGGATTCATTTGGAATAACAACTGATGATGTGATGAACGCCATCCAGGGGCAAAACGTCCAGGTCACTTCGGGACAGCTCGGCGCGCCGCCCGCGCCCAAGGGGCAGCCCTTCCAGTTCACGATCGACACGCTCGGCCGTCTTGCGGACGTCGGCCAGTTTGAAAATATAATCGTAAAATCGGTCACGGGACCGGCCCCTCAGATCGTTCGCCTGCGCGATGTTGCCCATATCGAACTCAGCCAGCAGGCCTATTCCAATTTCGCCGATTTTGGCGGCCTCAAATCCGCTCAGATCCCCATTTTCTCACTTCCCGATGCAAATGCCATTACCGTCGCCGATTCCGTCTACAAGGCCATGGCCGAGATGAGCAAGGACTTTCCCGAAGGACTGAAGTACGCAATCAAGTATGACACGACCCTGTTCGTACGCGAGGCCATCTCGAAAGTATATGAAACGCTGTTTATCGCCGGTATCCTGGTGCTTATCGTAATACTCCTTTTCCTCCAGAGCTTCCGGGCTATGCTGGTTCCGGCGACAACAGTCCCCGTAACTATCATCGGCGCTTTTATAGCTATGGCGGCACTCGGTTTTACCGTCAACCTGATGACTCTTTTCGCCCTTATTCTGGCTATCGGTATTGTGGTCGATGACGCGATAGTCATTGTCGAGGGGGCCTCCTACTACATAGAAAAAGGCCTGACCCCCAGGGATGCCACCATCAAGGCAATGCGGGAACTGACAGGTCCCGTAATGGGCATCACTCTTGCCCTCGTTTCGGTCTTCCTTCCCGCTGCCTTCTTCCCCGGCATAACCGGGCAAATATTCCGCCAGTTTGCTCTGGTGATCGCTGCTACTTCCGTAATAAGCGCACTCAACGCCCTGACCCTCAAACCTGTGCAGTGCGCTTTCTGGCTTAAACCGCACGATAAAAAACATCGGCCCAACTGGTTGTATCGCGGGTTCAACAGAGTTTTCCAATGGATGACCGATGTCTATATGATGGTTGTCGCCTTTATGGTCAAACGGGCGGTCATGATGTTCGTGGTATTCGCCGTGATCATTAGTGTTGCCCTATGGGGATTTCTCAGCCGTCCGGCCGGATTTCTCCCAACCGAGGACCAGGGGTACGGGGTGTTGCTCTGCCAACTGCCTGAAGGCGCATCACTGGATCGCAATGCTCAGATGGCGGAAAAAATAGACGCGATCCTGAAACAAACCCAAGGCGTTTCGGGCTGGGTTACTATAGGAGGTTTTTCGGTCCTGGATTTTGCAAATGTCTCAAATATTTCTACCACATTCGTCGTATATGAGGATTGGAAGAAACGTGGACAGGCCCTCAGCCAGGACGTCATATTAGGGCATATAAACCAGCAACTCTTCGGACTCCAGGACGCCCGGGCCATTGTAGTCGTCCCGCCCCCCATCCGGGGATTAGGCCAAACGGGCGGTTTCCAGATGATGGTAGAAGACCGCCAAAGCCTTGGATTGCAGGAACTTCAGAAAGCTACAAACGGGATTATACAAGCGGGAAATGCTCAGCCCTCGCTTGAGCGTCTCCTTACTTCATTCAGCGCGTACAGCCCGCAACTCTATTTAAACATCGATCGGACCAAAGCCCAAGCGCTGCAAGTGCCCATGGCAAATGTTTTCAGCGCTCTCCAGGGCTTTCTGGGGTCCTCATTTATAAATTTTTTCAACAAGTTCAACCAGGTATTCCAAGTCTATATTCAGGCTGCCAGCAGTTACCGAATCGATACCAGGGACATTAAGAACCTCTACGTGCGAAACCAGGCAGGAGGTATGGTCCCCCTGGGCACGCTGCTTAGCGCCGAGCGCACTCAGGGATCGGAGTTGATTACCCGCTACAATCTCTACCCGGCCGCGCCCATCTTCGGTTCGGCGGCCCCGCAGTCCAGCTCCGGCGAAGCCCTGGCGCTAATGGAAAAACTCGCGGCGAGCATTCTGCCTCGCGGCATGTCCTATGACTGGACCTCTACGAGTTTCCAGGAAAAGAAAGTCGGCTACCAGGCCTACTTCATCTACGCCCTATCCTTCTTCCTCGTCTACATGGTGCTGGCGGCTCTCTATGAAAGCTGGACTTCACCGGCAGCGGTAATTCTTGTCGTACCCATGGCGCTCGTCGGCATTCTTCTTGCCCTTCTGGCCCGAGGATACGACAGCAATCTCTACACCCAGATCGGGCTCATCCTTATGATTGCGCTGGCAAGTAAAAACGCCATACTTATCGTCGAATACGCCCGCGACCTGCACCACGACGGAATGCCCATCCCGGAGGCGGCAATAGAAGCGACCCGCAGGCGGTTTCGCCCCATAGTAATGACCTCGTTCGCTTTTATCCTGGGAGTTATGCCGCTTCTGGTGGCTTTCGGAGCAGGCGCCGCCAGCCAGCGCGCCCTCGGCACGGTTGTATTCGGGGGCATGATTTCTTCCACCCTGCTGGCGATTCCGTTTGTACCGGTATTCTATGTCCTGCTCGAACGGCTCAGCGAACGCACGCGACCGTCGAAGTCGAAAGAAGAAATTTCCGACTGATCAGGCACAAGTAAAAAAGCCGGGCAATCTAACCTTCAGGTTTTTGCCTTTTGCCTTTTGCCTGTCCCGATCATTCGCCGGTCATACAGCGTTCATAGGCCCGATTATAAGTGAGGTTCCAGTTGTTTGCCGCTGCAGTGCCGCCGCCGAGCGCGCCTACTCCACCACCAATGGCGGCGCCTGTTCCTGCGCCTCTACCGCCGCCTACGATTCCACCGAGAAGAGCTCCCGCAGCCGCCCCGCCCAATGCACCGCCCACAACGTCACCGCCTCCACCACCGTGGCCGTTCGCATATTCCCTGGCATAACCATCGCAGTAGGCAGAACTCATCGCAGCACTCGTTCCTGCTCCTGCTAGAATTACGCCCGTCGACAAAACAGCTACTATCAGGCCCCACGCGATCGGGGCATTCTTTTTAAATCTCATTGCATTTCTTCCGCCTTATGCCCCTATTTCAAAAGGGCACCGGCTCTTCGATGCGATCTGAAAGACTAGAGCGGCGCTCCACGCCTGCACCTGTCATATGCGCGGTTGTAGAGATAAGGCCAATCATTAGCCGATGCGACCCCACCCCCCAACGCGCCGACCCCGGCGCCAATTCCCGCGCCGGCGGCTGGTGCGCCTGCGATTGCGCCGAAGAGCGCGCCTAAAGCGGCCCCACCAACTGCACCGCCCACAACGTTGCCACCCGGATTAGAGTAACGGTCGGCGTAATCCTTGGCATAAGCATCGCAATAAGTCGCAGTCCTGGCCAAACTGAGTTCGGTTGTCGCGAAAACTACGCCCGCTGTCAAAACAGCCACAATCAAGCCCCGGGTAATCAGGGAATTCCTTCCATATTTCATGAGACCCTCCATGTCATATCCTTGCGTAATCAGCAAACTTCATCTCTTCACGAGATCTGCATACCCCAGCCCTACCTATAATTATATTTTAAACACTGATTATGCGTTTGGAATGGTTCTCGAAAAAGACAGCGTCAGCAGTTATCGGCTTTCTGATCTTTGAGTGAGTCTATAGGCTTCAATCCGAGGCGTCGGGACCGGGTCTCAAAAATTGGTAAGCCAGGAGGCGGGGGGGGACCTACCTCCTGGCTCGTTCTGAGGGGTAGATTAAAGGGGTATTTAATCTCCGTTGATATAGTCGGAAGAATGCGTTTTTTACTTTAAACTAATTTTTTCCAGTCCCTATGAAAGAAAGCTCACCAGCCTATCGTTGAAAAAATCGGCCGCCTCGACGGAGCTTAAGTGCAAAGCGCCCGGTATAACGGCAAACTCCGATCCGCCGATGCGTTCCTGGATCTGTTTGCCGGCGCTCACGGGTGTGCCCTCATCCTTTTCCCCGGTCATGATCAGGGTGGGCGCGGCTACTTTTGAGAGTTGGTCCAAGATGTCGAAGCCGCTGATGGCCTTGGAGCATCCCACATAGCCCGGAACGGGCGTTTGAAGTATCATGTTCCGAATCCAGCCGGTGATCTCTGGATGCTTCCGGCGGAATTCTCCGCTCAGCCAGCGCTCCAGGGTCTGTTCGGCCAGGGCCTGCATGCCCCCGGTTTCCACCGCTCGAATTCGTTCATCCCAGGTCGGGGCCGTGTCGGCAAGGACACGGCCGGTCGTATCGCACAAAACGAGTTTATCAATACGCTCCGGATACCTGCATGCCAGGACCTGCCCGATCATCCCCCCCATGGAGATTCCCATGAAATGGGTCCGCCGGATGCCCAGCCGATCGAGTAACCCGATCGCGTCGGCGGCCAGCATTTCGATCGTATAAGCTCCCGGAGGCGCTGACGAACTGCCGTGGCCCCGCGTATCGAAACGCAAGACGCGGTACCTGTCGCGCAGCACCGGAAGCTGAAGGTTCCAGAGCTGGAGGTTCGCCGCCAGAGAGTGGCTCAAGGTGATCGATGGCGCATCTGCGGGGCCATCTATTTCATAATGGATCGAAATATCATTGACGAGGGCCTGCATGAGTCCTTCCTCCTTTTGAGGATTGATGTTGGTTTTTATAAAACTATATTACTTCTAAATAGTCTTTGCCATCCACTCAAAACCTTGAGTCGCCGACAGGCGGAAGGAGTATTTAGATGAACGATGAGTCCAGTGCGACACTTCAAAATATCGACGAATTGAAAAACCATCTTGGCTGGTTGATGGGTTTGGGTATCATCCTGCTGATCCTCGGAACTCTTGCAGTTCTTGTCCCGTTAGTCGCCACCTTCGCGGTGGAGACGCTGATAGGCATCCTGTTCGTAATCGGCGGGATAATACTGATCGTCAATGGAATCACATGGAGAAAAAAACACACCTTCGTAACTGAAATTTTAATGGGTGTGATATATGGCGCTGTAGGTTTGTTTTTGCTGGTTTATCCTCTTCAAGGCGTTCTTTCCCTGGGCCTGCTGCTCACGGCCTTCTTTTTCGCATCAGGCATAGTCAAGATCATCCACGCATTTCGTGTACGGCCGGGGTCGAACTGGGGCTGGGTGCTGTTCAGTGGAATTTTGTCGGTCCTGCTCGGGATAATGATGTTTGCAGTCCTGCCTCTCACAGCGTTTTGGGCGCCGGGCCTGATAGTGGGAATCGATTTGATTTTTACCGGATGGTCGTTGGTGATGGTATCATGGGCAGTACGGCACCACATGGTAAAAGGCGAGGAATTCTGTTTCTGGGGAGAATGCCACGCCGTTACTTAACGTATCCGAATGAAGGACTGACCTGCCGAAGACGGCAGCCGGTCTTGAATCGGCGGCCTTTTCGACATCTCAGCCCTGAGCAATTTTCCTCTCCATCTGCTTCAATAAGTCGTCAAATGAGTCTCTCGACAATATAGCGGCGAACTGGCAACGGTAATTCCTAATCAGGCTCGTTCCCTGGACGGCGACGTCGTTCACCTTCCAATTCCCGTCCTTTAGGTACATATAGTAATCGATAGCGAACTGGCCGGCAAAAATTCCACTTACCAGCGCCTCTACAACGGCATGATCTTGTCCCATCTGTTTTCGGGTGTAGGTGATCGATCCGTTGGCAAAGTTTCCGATCTTTCCGACTGTATTAGTCATCAGCTTGCTGAAATCCTGTGTGAATTCCTGCTGCTTTTCGGGGGTCTGATTGTCCCATAGAGGTCCCAGGACGCACCTCGCCATTGCTTCGAAGTCAAAGTAGTCATCGACAATCGCCCGGATTTTGTCTATGCGGGCCTCGGTATTTTCGTGATGTTCACTCAGTATTTCAAGCACCCGGTCCGTGCCGCCCTTGATAACTTCCTCAGGGTTTGCGGCCGCTATAGCCTGTGAGGTCAAAAAGCAAAGACAGACCATTGAGACGAGCGTTTTGAAAATCTGAGGCTTATCGACCGACCTTGCACTCATATCCTTGCCCCTATTCCAGAGCACCCGGCAATTCTCGGAAGTCCCAGATGCCCGCCTGAATCTGATAATCGGGATGGACTGGTTCACTCACTAAATATAACCATAAGCGTCATTCCGATATAGAATCATGGTCCGCAGTTGCAGGTGCACGGGTAGGGGTAACTATAAAAATAGTCGAAGTAGTACGGGGCGCAGGTGCAGTGTCCGACAACGGGCCTGTCGAAATCGTGGTCTTCTTGCCGGTAGTTGTCCCGGTTCCAATCAACTGTCCCATAGTGCCCGGGGGCCGCGATCTGCGCGTGATCGCCGGAGCTGGTAAACCCATATGCATGCGCAGGGATTCCCGACAGGGCAAACGACCCAACCAAGAGCGCCAGCGATAATGCAAAAACCAGACGTCTCATAATTCACCTCCAATGTCACCTCTTTATCCCAACGGTTGAACATTATTTCCGTTTCCCGGTCGGGGACAGGAAAGCAGAGGATATTCTTTCCCAACCTCGCCATCATAACGTAACCACAGTTCAGGGTAACTCAAGTGATTGTAATAGCAGCTTATACTTTAGATCGGGACCGCACTCGAGACCCGCTTTCCGGGACGCGAAGTCCATGACCTCGTCCCCCTTTATTGCTTCACGGCCGTGGCGGCAAAAGGTTAATACCTTCTTGAATCCGGCATCTCAATCGTGTATCCTGAACAAACGGATTGCTCTTTCAGCGGGACCTTAGCGGTGCTTCGGCGGCGGCATACTCGGCAAAGCCAGGAACTTTTCGACTATGCGTCATGAATTTCGCGGAGCGGGGTATGAACATTCGGAAGTATATCAGATATCCGATAATCATAGCTGGCGTGGCACTCTCGATAGTCATAGCCTCAATACTGTGCCTGACCGGCATCGGAATTGTCGAAAGTTTACTGATAGCCTTGCTTGGTATAGTCATCAGTCTACAAGTGGATCAAATTGCCAGGTTCAAGCGAATCCAACTAACAAGAGAGAGACACAGCGACCTGCTTGGAAAGATGGAAAGGGTTGAATGGTTGTCTCCCTTGATTGGCGATGTTGTCAATTACGTCAATAAGATTTACCACGATCATAGGAATGACCATTTTACCTTATCTGCTAAATTCCATGTTGACAAATGTAAAAGATATTTACAGAATCTCAGCGATGGACATATGTCCATACGATTTGATGACCAGGAACTACTGATGACGTCTCTAAACGCTACTCAAAAACATATGCGCGCCGTCAGTGTCATAAGAACTGTTAATGATTTTTGGATTTCGTCAAGCGGACGAAGATATTGGAACGCTAATTTACAGGCAATTGCCAGGAGGAGCGTCCGCATAGAAAGGATTTTCATTTACGATATAATGACCGATGCGTTGCTGGAAGTGCTCAAACAGCAAAATGAGGCCGGGGTAAGAGTTTATGCGGTCCAAAGCAACAAGGTCCCGCCAGAGTTACGAATCGATATGGTCATTTTTGACGACGATGTCGCATACGAGGCCAGACTGAACGCCGATGGCGTTGCAATCGAAAACATTTTTTCATTTACTGATATCGGGGAGAAGATAAACAGGTTTAATAGGCTCAAAAAGTGCGCTGTTGCAAAGTATGATGCGATAAAATCTAAATCCAAGGTTCAAACCGAAAACGCCCTCGTTATTAAATAGCCCCAAATGGGGTAATTGGCCGCTGCATCGACCGGGTTGATACTTACGAAGATAACCAACCTCCTCGCAATTCTTCACTGCTCCCGTTGCCCCCTCTGCCTTTGGGGTGAGGGCTTTTAGCGCAAGCTCCTGTCAGTGAGGTATTCCATCGCAAATATACTAGTTTTATCCTCGTATTTTCCCCCTTGTTTCTTGGTATCCCCAGCGTTGACAGGCCATGGCACTTTCGCGGTAATGCATTATAATTGCTGTTTATGGCCAGTTGGGTTGGTTGCCGCCCATTTTTTATATCCAGATGAGAGTTCTATGAGTTTTGATTTGTCCGATTTGATCGATGTGGAGAAAACCCGAAAGCTTCTCGAAAACTTTTCGAACGCCGTTGGAGTGTCTGCAGCGATTATCAATCTTGAAGGAACAGTCCTGGTTGCCTCGCCCTGGCAGAAAATTTGCGTAGAGTTCCATCGGCAAAACGAGGTCACATGCAGCAGATGTATCGAGAGTGATACGGTCCTCGCCACTGACCTTCTGGAAGGAAAAACCTTTTCGCTCTACCGCTGCCTCAATGGGCTCACCGATGCCGCTTCACCGATAATTATCGAGGGTAAACATTTCGCTAACGCTTTCATAGGTCAGTTCTTCACCGAAAAACCCGATCCGGGGTTCTTTCGCCGCCAGGCAGCGGAATTCGGCTTTGACGAATCGGCCTATCTGGCCGCCCTGTCTGAGGTTCCGGTTATTGCCAAAGAAACCCTCCCGTCCATCCTTTCCTTTCTCACTTCCTTTTCTGAGATGACCGCCAGCCTGGGTCTAAGGCAGTTGAGGCAGCTTGAGGCAGAGAAGGAATTGAATGAGGCCCGCCTGAAACTTGAGATTCAAAATGAGGAACTCCAGGCCAGTGAGAAGGACCTTAACCGCGCGCAGGCCGTAGCTCAGATAGGGAGTTGGCGGTTGGATCTTCATAACAATGTATTGCGCTGGTCGGATGAGACTTACCGGATATTCGGCATTCTCAAAGGAGCGTCGACCGACTATCAAACGTTCCTCGCAGCGGTTCACCCGGATGATCGCGAGATGGTGGATCGATCGTGGAAGACCGCCCTCCAAAGCGGGCACTATAATATCGAACACCGCATCGTAGTCGGCGATACAGTGAAGTGGGTCCACGAACGCGCCGAACTGGAATTCGATGAGCGCGGCGTTTCGCGGGGCGGCTTCGGGACGGTCCAGGATATCACCGAACGTAAACATATGATCGAGCGGATAGAAAGTCTTGCCAGGTTCCCGAATGAAAACCCGAACCCTGTTCTCAGGATATCCAGGCAGGGGGAAATTCTCTACGCCAACAAGAGCAGCTCGACCCTTTTGAAGTTCCCTTGCATGGAAGCGAAAGAGAAAATCCAGATCGATTTGCGAAAGTTCGCCCTGGAGGCGCTCAGTGCCGGCTCCGTGCGGGAAATCGAGGTAGAGTGTGAAGATGCCGTATATTTGCTCGTCTTTACCCCTTTGGAAGATTTGGGATATGTGAATACTTACGGGAAAGACATAACCAAACGCAGGGCGGCGCAGGTGAAGGTTCTGCGGGCGAAGGAGGAGTGGGAACGGACATTTGACAGTGTACCCGACTTGATAGCCATTATGGATAATCAGCACCGCATTATCCGCGCCAACCGGGAATTGGCGAAAAGACTGGGAGTGACGCCCGAACAGTGTGTCGGTCTGCATTGTTACGAGGCGGTGCATGGTTCTGATCGCCCGCCGGAGTTTTGCCCCCATACCCAAACACTTAGAGATGGACTGCAGCACAATGCGGAAGTCCATGAGGAACGGCTGGGGGGGGATTTCCTGGTCAGTACGACGCCTTTAATGGACGAAAACAGCGCAATGATCGGCACAGTGCATGTTGCCCGGGATATCAGCGAGCGCAAGCAAATGGAGGACGAACTGCGCAGGTCACGTGACGAACTGGAAACAAAGGTTAAGGAGCGAACCGAGGAACTGCAGCGCAGCAACCAGGCCCTTCAGGATTTTGCCTTCATAGCCTCTCATGATTTACAGGAGCCGCTTCGCAAAGTAATTTCCTTTGGCGACATCCTCAAAGAAACATGCCGCGGTTCGCTCGGGCAGACCGGAAATGACTATTTGAACCGAATGATCGATGCCACAATTCGTATGCGATCTCTACTCAACGGGCTTCTTGAATACTCGAGGGTAACCACGACCCATGAGTCTTTCAGCGAAGTCAATCTAGGCGACATTGTGCGTGAAGTCCTCTCTGATTTGGAAGTTAGAATCAAAAAAACGGGAGGGGAAGTTAAAGTAAGAGAGCTGCCGGCCATAAAAGCCGACCCGACGCAAATGAGGCTGCTTTTTCAAAATCTTATCGGCAACGCCCTGAAGTTTCACAAAGAGGGAGAGAAGCCGGTTGTCGAAGTGCGAAGCTCCGTAATCGGCAGAGCGCTTCAGATCGTTGTTGAGGATAACGGCATCGGCTTTGAGGAACAGTATATCGACAGGATTTTCGATCCGTTCCAAAGGCTCCACAATAGGAGCAGCCAATACGAGGGAACTGGAATGGGTCTTGCCATCTGCAAAAAGATAGTTGAGCGCCATGGAGGAAACATGACGGCCAGAAGCGAGCCTGGAGTTGGATCAAGCTTCATTATCCGGTTTCCGGGCGGCAATGGTTGAACACTTCACGTAAATGAGGAGAACAGAGATGACCGAACGAGGCAGAGTTCTTCTGGAAGTCTTTTCCGATTACATCTGACCCTGGTGCTATTTCATTACCGGGCGTATTGAAAAACTAAAACAGGCATACGATATCGAAGTCAAGTGGATAGCATTTCCTCTACATCCGGAGACACCTGAAAACGGCCTGGCGCTGGAGGAGCTTTTCGCCGGGAGGGACATTGACATTGCCGCCATGCTGGATCGTTTGAAGACCGTGGCTGCCGACTGTGGCCTTCCCTTTGGCGTAAGGACTATGACCTATAATAGCCGGTTGGCTCAGGAGGCCGGGAAATGGGCCGAATCTAAAAATCGGGGAGATGCGTTTCACCTGGCGGTGTTCAAAGCTTACTTCGTGGACGGATTCAACATTGCCAAGATTCCGGTTTTGGTTGAGCTGGCGGAATCGGTCGGCCTCAAGGGAGTTGAAGACGTTTTGTCCAGCAGGATTTTCAAAGATGCAGTGGACAATGACTGGAAATACTCCCGCAGCCGCAACATAACGGCTGTCCCGACATTTGCGGCTGAAGGCCGCATGGTCGTAGGCGCCCAGCCATACAACGTTCTGGAGGAACTCGTAACAGGAAGACCCTTTGAGGGACACGAGAGCATCCGTTAGAATGGCGCGATTGAACGCCAAAACTGCCCTCTCATTCCGTCATAGAACCGGCTGAAAGCAGACGGGCGATAACTTCGAGTGATTTTCGTTCGGCACCTACTCCAATGGCAATCTCCACTAAAGCGGTGCTTACCATAGCAGATCAGATAGCCATGGAAGATACAAAAGCGCTACCCGGATTGCTCGAGCAACCTATAAATATACGGCGCAGCAGCACCCTCCCACTCCCGTCCTCGACAATTACGAAACCCTCAAGACTGCCATGATCCGCAGGTGCTTAGTCAAAAGGGCCTCGCTTCCACCTGCACTTCAATCCTCACAACTCCTTTTTGTCACTTAGTTGGCCGGGTTTAATGTTGCATAAAAGGACCAGTGACAAGTGGCGTTCGTAGGCGCCGTGGAAAACGTACCGGGCATATTTCCATAGGTATAGCTGTAAAACATGGTCGATCCTGTGAGCGAAACCCTGAAACCGAGGCTGTTGCTCGATGGAAGATACGTCAGCCAATAATTACCTGCCGGTAGTGTAACTTGTGAAGTTACCTTGGCGGTATTCCATCCTTTTACCGGCGTAAATGAGGCTGTACTGGCTTTGAGTGCTCCGGGCCCCCCGTTGGGTCCCGTGGCGTCATAGATACCCAGCCGCAGGCTACCGCCCGCTGTTGCAACATAAAAACTCAAGCTCACCAGAGTTGCTTTCTGCCCAAGGCTCGCCTGCTGAGCAAGGAGCATGTTGCCATTCCCGCTATCGTTAGAACTCAGGATACTGGTTTCTCCAATGGTAAAAGAACCTGTTGCCGTAACGGTCACACCGGCTGTTCCGCTCACACCACCACCCGCTGCCGTAACCGTGTATGGCCCGCCCGCTGTGCTTCCCGCAGTAAACAAACCACTGCCGGTGATCGTCCCGCCACCGCTGACTGTCCAACTGAAGGCAGGTTGCGGGACCAGCGGATTACCCGACTGATCATTTGCCGTGGCGGTAAACTGCTGTGTTTGACCCACCGCAACGCTGGCTGATGAGGGGGCTACGCTTATACTGGCCGCCGTAACGGTCACACTGGCATTTCCGCTCACGCCACCGCTCGCTGCCGTAACCGTGTATGGCCCGCCCGATGTGCTTCCCGCAGTATACAAACCACTGCTGGTGATCGTTCCGCCACCGCTCACTGTCCAACTGAAGGTAGGTTGCGGGGCCAACGGATTACCCGACTGATCCTTCGCTGTAGCGGTAAACTGCTGTGTTCCATTCGCCGTAACCGTGGCCGATGAGGGGGCTACGCTTATGCTGGCCAAAGACCCCGTCACTACGAAGCTCGCCGCGATAGTATGGTTGCTGGTGACCTTTGTGAAGGTATAAGGACTCGTCGTCCCCGCCGATTTCCCATCCACGGTAATGGAGCTGATAGCATATCCATTGTTGGGCGTGATGGCGAAGGTTTGGTTTGATCCTCCAATCACCGGTACGCTCCCCGCTGGGGAGATGGATCCGCCTATGCCTGCAGAGGCAGTTATCGTGTAGATTTGGGCAAAGCTCGCCACAATAGTATGGTTGCTGGTGACATTGGTGAAGGTATAGGGACTCGTCGTTCCCGCCGATTTCCCATCCACGAGAATGGAGCTGATAGCATATCCATTGTTCGGCGTGATAGCGAAGCTTGGGTTTGATCCTCCAGCCACCAACACACTCCCCGATGGGGAGATGGAGCCGCCCTTGCCTGCAGAGGCCGTTATCGTCAACATTGGGGCAAAGCTCGCCACAATAGTATGGTTGCTGGTGACATTCGTGAAGGTATAGGGACTCGTCGTTCCCACCGAGGTTCCATCCACGAGAATGGAACTGATAACGTATCCGCTGTTCGGCGTGATGGTGAAGGTTGGGTTTGATCCTGAAGTCACCGTTACGCTCCCCGCCGGGGAGATAGAACCGCCGGTGCCTGCAGTGGCGGTGATGACCGGCCCGCCGGCAGGAGGGAACAGGCTCGCAAAGGTATATGTTTGAGGCGTAACTTTTGTTGAAGGTTGAAAAGAACCATTCACAAGAGTGGCAAATGAGACATCAAAATCCATCGTGTTTGGCCGGAACACAACGCTCATTAAAGTCGGGCCCACGATATCGGCAACTTGATTCAGAAGATTCCATGCATCCGACGAAGCCACTGTATGGTTGCCGGTTGCATAAAGATTCATCAACCCGTTCCATATCGTTTCATAACGCTGGAAAGACTCATCTGATGATGGAGGTGGCGGCATGACTTCAATAAAATGATTCGTAGCAATAATTTGGCTATAGTTTGGATCGGTATACGCGGCCCAGCGAATTAAAGACAGGTCAGAAGACTGTTCAATGTAATAAACAGGGTTGCTGGCACCTTGGTAGGGAGTTCCGATCTGGACAATAGTTGGAGTGTATTGCAAAACTGATTCTGTTATAGACAGTGGTTGCGTTAAGTAATTCTGATATGTTGTGTTCTCAATAATATAGCGTTGAACCTCTATATTAGGATGGAATGGTCCATTGCCGCCAGAGTTATTGCTATCCCCTGCATTCATGGTGATAACGACACCGTTTTGATTTATGCCCGATTCAACACCGTACCAACCCGGCCAGCCAATGGCGACAAAGCTTTGCGTGCCTGTCGGTTGGTAGGTGATAAGCATCTGGTCGCTGATGGCATTTCCTTGAGTATCGTAGGGAAAGTCGAAATTTCTTGCTATAATCGTGTTGCCGTTTGCTGTTGCATTTCCCCAGACCCCGAATGAAGAGCATCCGAAAAACAATTCCTCATACGTGTTTAGCTCTTCTATGTCACTTGCATTGATGTTTCTCTGCAAACTTGTGACATATAGATTCTTTCCGCTGGCATTCATTCCATCTACCATGCCGTTTATTTCGTCAAGATAATTAGGGAAAAAGATCATATACTGAGAGGTCGAAGCGATTGCGCTATTATAATTCGAAACACTGCCGTTGGCTACCACACCTATCAAAAAGGTATCAACCAAGTCGCGGATCTTATCAGCCATCAAGTAGCCATGCGCATAGCCCATCTCATAATTGGAGCCCCAAAGATGAAGAACCTTCTGCTTGCCGACTTGTTCGAGATAGCCATTGACCGGCGTTTGAGCGTAAGATTCTTGTTTAAAGGCATTTCCTAAGACAATACTGCTGAAAACTAGCAAGGCAAAAATAGATTTTTTTAGTAATCGTTTATGCATGATTCACCCCCCCTTTTGTCGAAAGATGAACTCGCAACCAGTAAGCCGAGCCATCCAGGCATACAATCCGACTATTCTCCATCCGTATCGGGTAATCGAGCTTCTTTTCTCCATTCGCAGCGAGCGCTCCCTTATCGAGCACATCGACTACAATATTCTGTATCGGTGGTTCATCGGGCTCCATTTGGACGAACCCGTTTGGAGTCATTCAACCTTCTCCAAGAATCGCGACAGGCTGATCGATTCGGAAGTTGCCCTCTCTATCCCGAGACTGGTGCTTAAAAGAGTCGATGAAGAGGGGCTGCTCTCAAATGAGCACGTACCGGATCGTTTGCAAGGTGAAATAGATCTTCATATTTGCCGTGGCGGCCCACAATCTAGTGAGAACGAGGAATTTGGGAATAGCGTGAATGTGGAGCTGGAGAAAAACGCCAGTGGGGAGTGAATTCCCACACTGAGATCACCTTCTGAGGCGCGGAATGCGAGAACGACTCTCAAATCAGTCCGTCATGTTGTCAAAGAGCATTTTCAAAAAAATTTGGCCAGAAAAATTTCGGGTACCCCGACCCTGGTTTCAAGATCCTATTAGCGCAGTTGAGTGTTCATGGTCATAAGAGTCGTTCTTAATATAGCATTATTATTGTATAACATGTTTTGTCTATTCTGATCACGGCATGAACACATCAATGCTGACTCATTGAAATTGTAAATACACATAACACCCCCTCCTCAATGCAGCCGAGGAGTAATGGCCAATAGAGTTATTTTTCTTATGATATTTATTATTAGTTAATAAGCATTCGGTTATTTTGCTCTAATGAAGATACCATAACATCTGCGCTGACGCAATGGAAATCTCTCCGCGCTTGCCGGTAGTGAGCCTCTTGTAAATACCCGCTTCGCCAAGGTTTGCGACTTGCCTTTAAATTCTGAATATGCGCGCAGCGCCTCTTGCTGAGATCGTCGATTCTGCGAGTCGAATTGGCTGATCACAAAACGATTTAGAGCACAATCTATAGCCGGCCATGCAATGGAATGAATGCGGACCAATCGACCCAAAATGTTTGAGTAACTGCCGGAGCGATAGGCCGTCGTCTCATCCAGCCAATGAAAGGGCTGCCGGCCTGATAAATAGCGGGACCATTACCTGGATCGCGCCAGGGGCCACATTGCATCGAAACAGTTGCACATGTCCGTCGGCACACCCCGGATACCACGAAAAGTACGGACCTTGGTGGCCCGGACACTCGGTATCCGGGGCGCGGAGCGCCAAGAGGTTAGTTTACGGTGCAAAGAACTTTTCGAAGCAGCTTTTCACGCCCCATTGGGACACCTGAAACCATGGAAAGTTTCTCGTGTGGGCTTGGCAACCCCGGCAGGCGGTCCCACCGCCAACTTTTCGAAGCAGTATTTGCTCCCCGTAACCCTCGTTCGGCATTGCCTTCTTGCTGCTTGATGTTTAACCAATTGATATTGAAATTAAATTGCTTTTGATTGGAGAAGGATCATGACAGCAAGATTTAAGCTCATTATAGCGTTGGCATTGATTGCCGGTCTTTTCAGTTTCGCCGGGACAGCTCGCTCCGATAGCGGCAACTCTAACTATACCTGTCCTGCTCCGGACGGCATTCACTTTGAATCGGCTACCCCCTGTCTCGACTACGGCAAATTAAACTACCAATCCGTTTACGATTACCCGGGGTTCGGATACTTCGATTTCGAGTTCAAACACCATTCCACTCCTTGCAGCACCGGGTTTCAAGGGAGGGGATAGAGATTTCGAGCAGGGGCCTGGCGGCTGGAATGGCGTCGATCACTGCGAACTCGGATGCGCACGTTTCCCGATGCGAGTTCCCTTGAGTTTTTGAATTGTTTGTAGCATCATCGACGGGTTGACGTTCAAGGTCTATCTCACCGTGGAAACAAGGAGGGAAACGTGCAGATTCTGGTGCTCTACTATTCAAAAGGCGGCAACACCCGCAAACTGGCGGAAGCGGTTGTCAGAGGGATCGAAACGGTCCCGGGGGCAAAGGCCCTGCTGAGGACAACCGAGCAGGTGACAAAGGATGACTTCCAAAATTCAGATGGAATCGTCGCAGGTTCCCCTGTCTATTTTGGCGGCATGGCGGCGGATTTGAAGCGGGTTTTCGACGAATTCGTAAGCGTCAGGAAAAAGATGGAGAACAAAGTGGGAGCTGCTTTCACCACCTCCGGCGACGCTACGGGCGGCAAGGAAACCACGATGATTTCGATAATTCAGTGTCTTCTCATCTACGGCATGATTGTAGTGGGAGATCCCCTGGACGCCACAGGCCACTATGGGGTAGCCTGTGTGGGCTCCCCCGACGATAAAGCGCTGGCCAATGGCGAAAAACTGGGGAAAAGAGTTGCGGAGTTATGCGGAAAACTGGCTTCGTGAAACCCAAAGGCTAAAAACCAGGCGGGCCGGGTGTACTCCACTCGGCCCGTTGACATTACAATCGCGCGCGAGACTATCAGTAATAATAGTAGGGACCCCGGCTGCCACTGGGCGCGTAAGGATAATATCCACCATTATATGGGTAGTATCCCCCGTAATAAGGGTAATAATATCCGCTGTAATAGGGATAATAGTATCCCGGGTAATAGGGGTAGCCCCAGGCGCCCCAGTAGTATGGCAATGCAGCAGCCCCCCACCACCAGTAAGGATACCAGCCATGTCCCCAATACCCACCGCCATGCCAACCGTAATACCCTCTGCCTGAATATCCTGGAGATACAGTCAGCATCAACACAGCGGCTACCATCAGCGCCACCGAAAAGATTTTAATTAATTTTTTCATGCTTTCCCTCCTTAAACCGGCATGGGGCAATTGCACGGGCAATCCGGATAAACTACGCAACCCGTTTTTCACATTATCAGACGTCCTCGTTGAAGCTTTCGTCTACAAGAAAATATCGCCCCTGCTTCTTGCTACGTGGAATTCCACGTTTCACTTGCGTATTATATTGGCAAAATTGTATGCTGTAGGGCGGTTCGGGAGTGCGGCATAAGGAGTTGCATTCAAGATGGCATTATTGCGGATGTTAGCGTGAATCCGGCCAGATTTCTCTACTCATATTCAAAAACTGCTAAAGCAACCGACAACATGAGGTGACCATGAATCGTAAATGGATTGAAGTGGAAAAGGAGAACCATATTGCAACGGTCGCGCTCAACAGGGTAGACAGCTTAAACGCCCTGAGCTATGAATTGGCGACGGAAATCACCGATACCTTTAGCGAACTCGCCCTTGATGACGAAACCTGGGTGGTTATTCTCAAGAGCAATGCCCGCATCTTCTCCGCCGGGCTGGATCTCAAAGACGCCATGTCCCGCGGGCTTGTCGGTACGAGGAATGGCCTCCTCCAAATTCCCCTCAAAGACAAAAACATTTTCGAATGCTGTCATGCCATCGAAGAGTGCAAAAAGCCTGTGATAGCCGCCGTCCACGGCATGTGCGTCGGAGCGGGGCTCGATATCAGCGCCTCGTGCGATTTTCGCCTGTGCACACAGGATGCATCATTCTCCCTTCGGGAGGCAAGGATCGGTATTGTGGCCGACATGGGTGTCCTGCAGCGCCTCCCCTTGATCATCGGCCAGATGTATACGCGGCAGATGGCCTATACGGGCCGGTTCTTCAACGCTGACGAAGTGGCGAAAATGGGGCTGGTCATCGAAGTTTACCCGGATAAGCAATCCATGCTGGCCGGCGCCGGGAAGCTGGCGGAGGAGATTATGGAATCCGCCCCTCTCGCGGTTCAGAACACGAAGGAAGTCCTCAACTATAGCCGGTTTGTCTCCGTCCGGGACGGGATTTCCCTGGCCGTTCACAAGAATATGCTCCTTCTGCCGTCCGAGGACTGCAAGGAATCCATGACTGCCTTCATGGAGAAAAGGAAACCCAATTTCAGAGGGGCTTAAAAAAGGAAATATGAATCCGGAAGACGGGCGCCGATCGGCAGAAGTGAGCTTTCCGGACCTCATCAGCCACCTGAGGACCCGGCCTCATTTGCCGGCTGCGTGCCCAATTCCGCTTTCAAAAATTTATCGATTTTGGTAGTCTGCTTTTAATTATCATCCAAGACTCATTTTCCGCTGACGTTATCGGTAACAGCGGCCCGGATGGTAAATGATCTTATGTTGTGAGATTTGAAATCACTGATACTTCGAAATAAACGACTGGCAATAATGAGAAATAGATCGATCATCGCTGCGATTGTCTTTGGAATTGCATTATTGGCCGGTTTATCAATTGCCGTCAGGTCTCCTTTGGCCGTCGTTAATGCCGTAGATGAAAATGACCGAGTGGTCCTTCATGGAAACATTCATCCGAAGGCCAGACCTGAGTTCGACATGGGACCCACCGATCCTTCACTGCCGGCGAAACGGATGATCCTTCTTTTGAAACTTGCCCCGGACAATCAGGCGGCACTGGACCAACTCGTTGCCGATCAGCACCACCCATCTTCCCCGAACTTTCACCACTGGCTTACGCCGGAGGAGTTCGGCGAGAGGTTCGGAAGGACCCCCAAAGAGATCGAGGCCGTAAAGGGTTGGCTTATTGCTCACGGTCTTTCCGTCGATGAGACGGCTAAAGGCGGCAACTGGATAAATTTCTCGGGAACGGCAGCCCGGGTTGAGAACGCTTTTCGGGTAAAAATGCACGATTACCTGGTGGACGGTAAGCTGCATCACGCCAATTCCACCGATCCTTCAATTCCCCGCGCCCTCGCCGGCGTGGTGGCCGGGCCGGTGACCCTTCACAATTTTCGTCATAAGCCGGCATACTCCAGGGCCCGGTCGACGCATGAAGGACAGCGGAAGCCCGGTTATTCATACCAGGGCTACACCTACCAGGCTCTTTCTCCTGGCGATTTCGCGCTCATTTACGATGTCAATGCCGTCTACAACCTGGGGTACGGCGGCAAAGACGTTACTATCGCGGTCGCGGAGCAGACTCATCCGAAAGCAAGCCCAAGCTCGTGGAATACCTTCCGCTCCACCTTTGGACTGCCTTACAATCCCCCCAAGGTGATAGTGAACGGCCCCGACCCGGGTGACACCGGGGTCAGTGATGATGGGGAAGCCGATCTGGACGTCGAATGGTCCGGCGCAGTGGCGCCCGGGGCGACCATCGATTTCGTCGTGTCCGGGTCGGGCCTGACCAATAACGGGCTTTCGGGTGGGGGAGTCGATCTCTCCGCCCAGTATATAGTTGACAACAGGCTGGCGCCGATTGTGAGCTATTGTTACGTCACTTGCGAGTCGGATATGGGATCGGCCTGGCTGGCTTTCTATTACGCCTTATGGGAACAGGCGGCCTCCCAGGGGATGACGGTGTTCGTGGCCGCAGGAGATACCGGCGCCTATGGCTGCACCGACGCTAAAACCGGCTACCCCACCGGCGGCCAAGCGGTCAACGGTATGGCCTCGACCCCTTACAACATCGCGGTGGGCGGGACACGATTCTACTACGATACTTTAAATCCGGCTCAATACTGGAACATCAATAATACCACGTACGATGTTTCGGCCCTGGGTTACATCGCCCAAGATGTTTCGGCCCTGAGTTACATTCCGGAGTTCGCCTGGAATGATTTGTGGTTCACACCCGACTCCGGAGAGACGGTGCAGCATAACGAGTTGGCCTCGGGAGGGGGGCCCTCATCGATTTACACCAAACCGGCGTGGCAGGTAAGTCCGGGGGTCCCGACCATTAACCACCGTTATCTGCCTGATGTCTCCCTTAACGCCGATGACGTCAATGCTCCTTACATGGTGTACTCCTGCACCAATTCTTCCGGTTCATGCACTATGCCAGGGTCGAATGATCCTGGTTCGTGGCCGTGGTTTGGCGGGACTTCGGGCGCGACGCCTTCATTTGCGGGCATAATGGCGCTGATTGTGCAAAAAACGGGGGGTGTGTGGCAGGGCAACTTCAACGTCGTTCTTTACCAATTAGGCCAGGCCCAGTACGGAGGGAAAAGCGGCGCATTACAGGTTTTCCACGACATAACCTTCGGCACTAACGGTTTTACCGATTTTGGCGCAGACCTGCCCGGCTATTCCTGCACAACCGGCTATGACCCTGTCACGGGCCTTGGTTCGGTGGACGCTTTCAACCTTTTCATGGCAGTGGATCCCCCGGCGGTTGCAACATTCACTATAAATAACAACGCTTCTTCCACGTCAAGCCGGGCTGTTACGCTTAACAACACCACGACGGGAGGGACCCCGACCTATTATATGGCAAGCGAGTTTTCCAATTTCTACGGAGCGGCATGGCAACCTTACTCCACGGCCCCTTATTTTACATTGAGCGCCGGCAACGGAACAAAGACGATATATTTCATGGTGATGAATGCAACAGGCACCTCTTCGCCGAAATCCAACTCGATTGAACTCGAGCAGACGCCCACGGTTACTTCTTTCAGGATTGACGGGGGCGCGGAAAGCACCATTAATCCAACGGTCACGCTTAACAATACCGCGACTGTGTCGCCGACTAAGTTTATGGCCAGTGAAGACGCCGGTTTCACAGGGGCGACCTGGCAGCCTTACTCTATCGCTCCCAAATTTTCATTGATCACAGCGAGCGGGCTTCATACCGTTTATTTTAAAGTGGAAAACAGCGCCGGACCGTCAACACCGGTAAGCCAATCCATCCAATTGGTCCTCCGGCCCGAAGTAGCGTCATTTCAGATCAATGGCAGCGCCACTCCCCCTCCCACTTCGAGCCTGACAATTGCGCTGAACAATACGGCAACCAATTCTCCCACCTACTATATGGCCAGTCAGTCTCCTTCTTTCAGTGGAGCAACATGGAAATCGTACTCTACAGATCCATCCTTTACCCTGAGTGCCGGCAACGGATCGAAGACGGTCTATTTCAAAGTGATGAACGCTGCGGGTGCTTCACCGGTTGCCAAGGCCGTTATCACGCTTCAACAGTAAAAACCCGGCCCGGTACATGAGAAAGGTGCGCTGGAGTTTTGTTCTGATATGGGATGCGGTTTATGTCAGGAAGACAGCACGTGGCTGAACCCGCTGGGCGAATACCTGCTTCATGCTCCGGCGGGGCGGGAGAATCTTCCGAAGAAATCTGCCCGCCCCGGTCGCGTGAGTTAGAAGGCTACTTTTTCTTCTTTTCCGGCTCTGGAACTTGTTCTTCTATGCCTGCGATTTTCCGGGCATAGTCTGCGAACTGATCGACCGGCGTCAAAGCTCGCACAACCAGCTTGGCTCCGTCAGGAGAGCCGCCGCCGTGCATGCAGCCGGGGACACCGGCGCCAAGGGTCAGCCATTCCGACAGCCTGGCAGCTCGCGCACGTGCTTCGGCGCTGTATTTATCGCTTGCCTTTACGGCTTTTTCAATTGTGGGGCCATAAACCGGGTGTTTGAAGTCCTCACAGGATGGGAAACAACCCGTCTCCACAATCCCCCCTCCGATGTCCTGGCAAAGTCGCTTGGTCTCATAGGGAAGGGTCGCTACATGGACTTTGTTGGCATGAGCTGCAAGCGAGTCGGACACCCACATGCCGCCAGGCCCCTTTTTGCCGAGCGCCATGGCGCCAATTCCCATTGCATAAGTGGTTTCGTTGTTTACGGCCATTTCCACCATCTTGTTGGCAAAGGTGCCTGCAGCCAGGCCGTTTAATCGAGCCATAAGAGCTGCGGCCCCGATCATTACGTCTCCCTGGCCGGCCACGCATGCGCCTATGCAGGCCCGGTAATTTGCCGTGAAGTACTCGATTATCTTGCCGGAATACTTGAACTCCTTGCTCATGAAGACTCTTTCGTTTGGCACGAAGCAGTCCTGGAACAAAAGATATGCCTGGGTGATGCCGGTATCGGGAATATCCCACCCCCCTTCAAGTTCCCGTGAATCGCTCGGGCGGCGTGCTTCAACTATGGTTAGGCCCTCGATGTCTTTTGGGACCACGCATACAACTGCGTAATCCTGGTCCTCTTCCCGATAGCCGCCGCCCGGCAGAAGGAAAATTTCATTGGAAGCAGCCACACCGCAGATCATCGTCTTATAGCCGCTGATAACTACCCCGTCGGGGCGTACTTCCTTGATGCGCACATTGCTGTCGGGATTTGACTGCTGTGAAGGCCTCATGCTGCGGTCGCCCTTGGCGTCCGTGAGAGCGCCGGCAACTACCAGCCCTTTTTCCTGAGAATATATAATCCATTTTCTCAACCGCTCCCGGTACTCTGTGCCGCAGTCCTTATCCATCATGGCCGTGACGTTCCACATCACATTCTGAGCGTTCCAACCGACACACACACCGCCGTTGCAGCTACCGTTGAAACGGTACATCCATCTTTTGAGTTTCGAATTCGCCATGATCTCGTCCAATGTCTCCATCATGCCGTTCCAGCGGTGGATCTTTTCTCCGGTTATCGAAGAAGTCATTGTGAAATCATCAGCGTACTGCGGATCGTTGGAGGCGTCAAAAGCCCGCGCGTGGCTCTCGACCGTCCTCTTGGTCGCCGGATCAGTGGTCACGTCCTCAATGAGCTTGCCAAATTTGTAGACATTCGGCCGCATCGCCTTCAGGGACGCCAGATACTCTTTTCTAGTCTTCACCGCCATTGTCGGCTCTCCTTGTTAAAGTGTCATGCATGTCCTGCGGCCCGGGTCCGGAGGGCATCGCCGTTCTTCGCCAATACCTCGGACTTTATGCCCATGGTTCTTTCACTGAAAATGCGCGGGTCCATCTGTTTGAGATCGGGAGATATATGAGGCTTGAACTCCATCTGATTCAGAATATCTTTTTCGAGATCGACCCCGGGGGCGATTTCAACCAGTGTTACGCCCTCCGGCTTCAACTCGAAAACAGCCCGCTCGGTAACGTACAGGATCTTCTGGCCGCTCGTGCGGCCGTAGTTGCCGCTAAAGGTGATGTGTTCCACCTTTTGCACCAGTTTGCGGATCTTGCCTTCTTTCAACACTCGCAATTGTCCGTCGCCGATGTTTAATTCGAACCCGCTTGCCGTAAAAGTCCCGCAGAAGACGACCTTTTTGGCGCTCTGAGAAATATTGATGAACCCGCCGGCGCCGGCGATTCGAGGCCCGAATTTGCTTACGTTCACATTTCCGAACTGATCCATTTCAGCCATGCCCAGCACGGCGAGATCCAAGCCGCCCCCATCATAGAAGTCGAACATGTTGGCATGGTCGATCAGAGCTTCCGGATTGATCGCCGAGCCGAAATAAAGGCCACCCAGGGGGACCCCGCCCACAACCCCCGGCTCGACCGTCATTATCATCAGGTCGCTTACACCCTCCTCGGCGCAGACAACCCCCACTCCAGGAGGCATGCCGATACCGAGATTGACCACCGCGTCGGGAATAAGCTCCATGGCGCATCTTCGGCACACCACCTTGCGCTCGTCAAGCGGCAGGGGCGCAACCTCACTGAGCGGGATCCGGACTTCGCCGCAAAGCGCCGGGTTATAAGCTTCGGCCATCGGCACCTGCCAATGGTTTTCAGGCTTTGCCACAACGACAATATCTGCGGCGACTCGCGGGATCTTGACCATCATCGGGTGAAGGGTGCCCGCTTTGACTTTCCTTTCCACCTGGATTATTACCTTGCCCCCCGACCCCCTGGCAGCCAGGGCGAGCAGGAGGAACTCAAGAGATATCGCCTCGCGCTCGATGGAAATGTTCCCATTCTCATCGGCGCTCGTGCCTCGGACGATAGCCCAGTCAACGGGATAGGACTTGTAGAATAGGTATTCCTTGCCGTCGATCTCCATCAGCCGGACGTATTCATCGTGGCTGATGCTGTTGAGCCTTCCGCACTTTTCCCTGGGATCGACGAATGTACCGAGGCCAATGTGGGTCAGTATTCCCGGTTTTTTTCCGGCGATCGCTCTAAAGAGGTGGGCCACGGCGCCCTGAGGGAAGTTGTATGCTTCGATCTTTTCTTCAACCGCCAATCTGATAAGGTTGGGCTGGAGTCCCCAATGGCCTGAGACGACCTTCTTGATGAGACCTTCTTTTCCCCACCTGTTCAACCCCCAGTTCGACTTGCCGTCATTCTGGCTGGCAAGAAAGGTCAGGGTGAGGTCCGTGGGTTGCCCCGTTTCGAGAAATCTTTTCTCCATCGCATACGACAACTCTTCGGGGTGCCCCATGCCCATGAACCCGGAAATGCCAACCGTTTGGCCCGGCTTTATCAGGGCGACTGCCTCGTCAGCGGACATAAATACTGCCATAAAACCAACCTCCCGTGTGTTAGCGGTTAATTGCAGGTTGTATTGTTCAATGGTAGGGGCTTCGCGAGGACTATCAGCATGTTTTGTGCCGTTAGACAATTAGAGAGCAATAATGAAGACCAGAGTTGGAGAATCAGAGTTGGATGAATTTGTGATATTATTTTTTATCACAGCACCCTTCGCAATGCAATATGGAAGAATAAGAAATAGTTGCATAAATCCTATCTGCTTGTATCATGTTCCATGTCCACATAGTCATTTGTTTCCTTCCTTTCGAATTCTCCTCAAGACATCATTTTCAACAGTGCTCGGGACAATTGTCCGGACACTCCCGGCGTGGCCATGGGATTTGTCAACACCTGGGGAGCGGCAGGCGTGATGATACTGCCGCCCATCGTTGGCAGGCTGGTGGATATAACCGGCACCTTTGTGAGTGGGTTTTATGTTCTGGCGGGCGTGGCCCTGGGCGGCTCCCTGTGTTGTCTGGCCCTCAAGCCGCCAAGGGCGGCCTCCGTGCCGGCTGGGGAGGTCAAGCCGGTTTTGCATGAGAGGTAGTTGCTGTTGCGGCACTGCCAGGAGATTCTAAACGAATATCCCGGGAGGTTTTGGCATGTCGATTCTTCTCATACCACTGGCGCAGCAGTATACGGAGCGCACGGCCATCATCGCTCCGGACGGCAATATAGGCGAGGGACAAGACTCCGTGTGCCCATCGCGTATAATCCGGGTAGTTAAAAATTTGACATTTCCTCGCCGTCAAAAGGGATCACCTGCTCCGCTCTCATCTCCTGTCCTGCTTCGTTATGGCTCTGATCCTTACCATTACCTCTCTGGGCGTGGCCGTTCCCTTTCTTCACATGGACTGCAAGCTCTCTTGATGGACCCTTCGCAGTCGTCCTCGTCATTACTTTTCGTCTTGGCGATTCAGCAATTCTGTCGGTCCGATCTCCACGCGAGCCCCCCACCAGAGATTGCAAGTCCCCCACAAATACTTTCATCTGCTCAGCCTGAGCGCTCATCTCTTCAGAGGCGGAAGCCGATTCTTCGGCATTGGAGGCATTTCGCTGGACGACTTTATCCATCTCACTTACGGCCTTGTTGACCTGTTCTATCCCTTGAGACTGTTCTTGGGAAGCGGCGGCTATTTCAGCGACTAATTCGCTCATCTTCCCAGCGCTGTGAGATACCTTGACGAATTCAGCACCCGTCTTTTCGACTATTTCAGATCCGTCCTTGACCTTCTTCACGGTGCCTTCGATGAGGTCGGCCGTATTCTTTGCAGCCTCTGCCGCTCTCATGGCGAGATTTCTCACTTCATCCGCAACGACTGCGAATCCGGCTCCGGCTTCACCCGCCCGTGCCGCCTCTACAGCGGCGTTGAGGGCCAACAGGTTTGTCTGGAACGCGATTTCGTCGATTGTCTTGATTATTTTTGAAATCTCTTCGCTTGATTTCGAAATTTCGACCATCGAGGTAGTAAGCTTGCCCATCAAAGTATTGGCCGTTGAGACCACCTGGCTGGCTTCGGACATTAAAAGATTGGCCTGGCCGGCATGCTCGGCATTCTGCTTTGTCATTGATGCCATTTCTTCCAGGGAAGAAGACGTTTCTTCAATGGAAGCGGCCTGCTCCGATGCTCCTTCGGCAAGTTGCCGGCTTGAGCCTGAAACCTGGCCGGCGGCCGAGGCAACCTGGTCGGAGGCCTCAGTCAATCCACCAACAACTCGGCCGATGGTTTCCGTGACACCTCTGGTGATGAAAAAAGCGACCAGTGCGCCCAGCAGTAATGCGACACCCGCAATGACAATTATCAGCATGCGGCCGCTCCTGGCATCATGAACTGATTCGCCACCCAACTTATCGGCCGTTTCGACCATATAAGTCGCAAAGGAATCGGAAGAACCGAGGAACTTCGCCTGTACCGTCAGAAGTTGATGGACGATCACCTCCGACGCTTCCTCGCGCTTGTCGGCGGAACTTAGCGCCATGGCCTTATCCATGAATTCCAAAGTGGCAAGGTAGCTGTCCTTCATCGTTCCGAACAGTTCTTTGCCTTTGGCGGTGGTAAGCGTTTTTTCAAGCTTTGCAAACGACTCGGTCAAGGCGGCCTTCCCTTTGCCGTAGTTTTCTTTCTGAGTCTTATTCACACTATCATCCCTGCTGAGGGTGATATTGCGGACCGAGCGGGCCGAAATGTCGAAGTTCTTCATGATGCCGTACAGCGCCTCCAACTGGGGGATCCGCGTTACAGCCAACTCGTCGACCGCACCACTCACATCGGTCAGGCGGCTGATGCCCGCGTATGCCAATACGGACAGCAGCACCAGCACAACACCAAACCCTAATGCCAACCTGGTTCCCAACTTCAGGTTTGAGAATTTCATCTTGGTATCCTTTCAGAATTGACTTACCACAATATTGTTACAGGGGAGGCGGCCTACGACTCACGCGGCCAACTCCAAGGCAGCGATCTCTTGCATACTGAGCACCTTATCGATATCCAAAAGGATTTTTACGCTCCCGCCCGCCTTGGCCATGCCCAGGATGTAATCCGTATTAAGACTGACGCCGAAAGCCGGTGTATCCTCGATATCGCAACTTTTGATATTGATGACCTCGGATACGGAGTCCACAACGGTCCCTATGTGTAGTTTGCCCGTGGATGAATCGATTTCAACCACAACGATACAGGTTCGTTCCGTATAACTGACGGCGGCCATCCCGAACCAAACCCGGAGATCTATGACAGGAACCACCTTACCCCTCAGATTAACGACTCCTTTGACGTACTCGGGCGTCTGCGGAACGGGGGTAATCTGCATCATCCCGATGATTTCCTTGACCTTGAGGATGCCGATCCCGTACTCCTCCTGGTCCAGCGTGAAAGTCAGGTATTTTCCTTCCCGCTCTGCCGCTCTTCGCACAACTTGGTCCAAAACTCTGGTTTGCTCGCTCATGATCCCTCCTGTGCACCCCTTTATTGTCATGGATGTCACGAACATCCACTTCGTGAATCGCAGTAGCCGGTGCTTGCTAAATCGGGAGCAAATCTCCAGGGCTGCCTGAACCACATCTTGCAGGAATTGACGACATTTGCAGCAACCCAGGTCCGTTGGGATGATAGTTCGGCAGACCTGTTGACAAACATTAAGTTTTTTAATGTTCGTTATTGGTCGCGATTATTTATTCAAAGGGACGGCTACTGCGCTGTTTGTTTCCCATGAAATAAATGGACAAGAGCGTAAATTGTCCCGTGTGCGCGGGAAAGCGGCCCGCAAAGGCTTAATTTTCCTGGGGCGGCGAAGTGGCAAAACTGGACAAAAAGTCAAACGGCCCGTGTTGTCGCGGAGGGCGCTTTGTCTTTTTGTCTGGTTATCAGGGTATCGGCCGGCCCGCAACGTAAGGCGCGGCGCGGAGGCGGATTTCAAGATCGGGACGCTCAATTGTCCATAAAGAAAGATGGTGTTACCCACGCCGTTGCCTCTGCCCGGACAAGCTTAGCTTTATATGAGCTATCGTAATTTCCAATTCGATCTTAATAATAATATAGGTAATATCTATGTTGGCCCAATTTTGAGCCTCAAATTTAACAGCAAATTGGACATAAGCATCTTCCCTTATGGGGGTGGGTAATGAAAAACGGATTCACGGATGAGGATAGGAAAAAGATAGGAGAAGGCATCCGGCAGAGATATGCGAAAGCCGCCCAAAGTCCTGAAGGCCACTTCCGCTTTCCCACCGGGAAAGCGGGCCTTGAGGCGTTGGGCTATGACCAGGACGTTTTAAGAATCCTGCCCGATGAAGTATTAGCCTCCTACTGCGGCGTAGGACAACCGTTTATTTTGGATAAAATCAAACCGGGCGAGTCAGTGCTGGATATTGGTTGCGGCGCCGGTGTCGATACGCTTATCGCGGCCATAACGGTTGGCCCTCAAGGAAAAACTACCGGCATAGACTTCGTGCCTGAAATGGTGCAGCGAGCAAAACGAAATCTTCAAATTACACAACTTCAGAATGTGACTTTTGTGTTGGGTTCCGGAGAAAATCTGCCTTTTCCAAATGAGAGCTTCGATTGCGTGATTTCCAATGGAGCCTATAACCTCATTCCTGATAAATCCAAAGCACTGCGAGAGGCTTTTAGAGTTTTAAAGCGTGCCGGAAGATTTATGATTGCGGATGAAGTACTGAGCGGGGGACTCCCTTCCAGTCCTATGGAAATGGTAGAGACGTGGGCCAAGTGACAAGGCGGTGCCATACCGGGAAAGGATTTCCTGGCTATGATGGAGCAAGCTGGTTTTGTGCGTTGTGAATTGGTAGCGGAAACCGGCTTTAATAGTTCATCTGTTACAAAGGGTGTTCTATTTAGAGGTTACAAGGGCTAACTCGGTTTTCAAAACTGGACACTCAATTGTCCAGTTTTGCCGCTGCTGCCCATCGGGGTCAAATCAATGGCCTACCAGCTCGCATAACTAAAGCCGAAAATGGGAGGCTTTTTTGCCGGTCCCAACGTTTCAATTCTTCTTATCTGAGCAAGGATGAGTTCCTTCAATTCTTTTCCGACAACGGCAGAATCAGTGAGCGTAGCATAGTAAGCCCTGACAGCGCCTGGGCCATCACCTATTCTCTCAAGCGAGTTACCAAACCTGTAATTGGCTACAAGATCATTCGGCCTGATTGACACGGCCTCCCTCATGTACTCCACTTCTCTACTAAAACTGTACTCTTTGCGCGCACTTTCCGCTATTCTCACATACAGGCAGAACTTATAGTTGTCATTTCGGACAACTTCTTCTTTTATCTTTATGCTTTTATAAATGTCTTCACGGACGCTTCCTAAAGCGCTCACTTCATCCAGATAAAGCCTTATGTACCTTCTGATGCCTAAGGTATTGATAAAAAATGAGTTTATTGTTTTCCTGAGCAGCCACTCACGATAAGCGTATTCAAAATGTCCTCTGAACTTTCCCCAAAAATATTGCCGAACTACATATTGGTAGATGACAAGAGCACAAATTGGTACTAGCCATAAAAAAAAGATGATCCGAGTTGCCCTTGCCAGAAAGATTCCAAGTACGACCCCTGTCGTGACAGCCATGGCTGAATTTTTCAGCCCAAATAGGATGTAGAAGCTCTTAGGTATCTTCATTGACAACCCTTGCTTGTCACGGCAAGTTTTTTCTGCTCGCTGGTTAATTGTGAATTTGCTCGATAACTAGACAAAATGCTCTTGTCTAGTTCGATTTTTCATTGTGGTGCCTATATGAGGAGTCTAGCCCCTGTCTTCCCCTTCCCAAAGGTTCTTTTGCTTAATGTAATCTAATACCATTTCATAACTGGTGACTTTTATATCTGTAAAACTATCAATAGCCTTGTCCCATACAACCACTCTTTCTTTAGAATCGTGTTTTGATTTATTATCGAATGTTAGTTCTTCTGGAATATCATAGAAAACTTTAAAGGCCAGTACCAAATGTTTATTACTGATATCTGAATCCATTATTTCTCTAATCCAATTAAGCGATTCTTTGGACTGTGTATATGAACTAACATCGGCAAACTCTTTAATCAAACTTGGTAGTGTGCTAGTGCGAATTACTATATTTGGCTCTCCTTGTATTTTACCCTGACCGTCAAAATTTATACCTAACATAATTATATGCAAAGATATATTCCTAACAGGCCCACCAAGGTTCACTACTCGCCAGGTATACAAGAATTTGCTATCAGTTATAGTTGGCTTTGGGAGTGCAGTAATCATCACCGAAGGCAGATTCGCGACTACGAATTGCTTAAATGAAAGCTCCCTTTGTTTTTTGACTTCTCTCCAAGAAGAATACGCAAAGCAGGCCAGCGCAATAGTCACCAACACCGATATTGCTGCGGATATAGCCTGAATTGCGCTACCGTTTCGATAGAAAAAACCCCTTTTCTGCTCTGAAGTTGTTTCTTCCTTTCCTATCTTGTCAATCAGTATTCGGGTCAAGCGGGTAATCTCTACAAATGCCTTGTCTTTCAATTCTTCTGTTTTCTGGTGGGCTTTATCGGAAATTGTATCTTTTGGTTTAGCCGTCTTGGGTTTAGACTGTTTTTCATCTGCCATACTTAAGTAACCTTTTCTCGAAATGAGAATATTTCAAATATCCCAATGATTTTCCTAACTTCTAAGTAACTCATTGCTGTGCAAGGAGTTATTCTGAAGATTGAACCCGTTCCACGGGTGCTGTGCTGGACAGTACAACGCTGTACGTAATGAAGGCCAGTTTTTCTAGTGACAATGGTGTGTTATCGGGAGTCTGCCTCTAGCTATTGGCTTCTTCCTATCTATCTCATTTTCCATCTTAGCAGACTCCTTGATCTTTTCTCGGCTATCAGTATATCCGGTCCGAATCGTTCCTCGCCAGAGTTATTTTTGTCCGCCCGGCCGCCGGAGGGCGACCTGAGCGCCGAGGCTGGTTTCGGCAACTCGATTTGCCCAACCCCCTAAATTCGGGGTCGCCGGTGGAGGGGGGAAACGCAAGGAGCCCGTAGGGCGACTGGAGTTTGCCCCCTCCACCGGCTGGGTCAGCGCGAAAAGCTTTTATTCTGCCCCTCTTGAGTTCCCCAAAGCGATAAACCCCAAGTGGTATAGGATTATGAATCGCCCGGCGCCGGTGCGGCTTGCTGGGGCGAAGTTCTTTTCAAAATTTAAAAATTTCACGTATAAAAAAAAGGGGGGAAATTCGTTCAGCCCGGCGAGTGCCGACTATGAAATCGTCATTGCAGGTCAGATCGCGGGAAGGTGGGCACGGTTCCAACGTGCCCACCGTTCGCATGTTGAGGCAATGCACCTGTGGAAATGGCAATGTTTCCTCAGCACGTGTGATTGATTCTACATATCTGAGCAACTTTCTGCCTTATTGTCGTCAACAGGTTGTCAAATGAGCCATTCGCCAATATCGTGTCGAACTGGCTGCGATAGGTGATCACCAGACTCATTCCGTTGGCGGAGACATCGTATACCTTCCAGTCCCCGTTTTTGCGGTGGAGGCTATAATTAATAGAATCCGGGCCGCCCTGGCCGTTTATATGTTCCTCGACGACCACATAACCCGGGTATATTGATTCGGTTTTATAAGAGATATTTTCCCTGGCATACTTTTCGATGTCTCCTATATATGTGTTAAAGAGCAGCTTGCGAAACTCCTGCGTAAATTCTTGCTGCTTTTCAGGGGGCAGACTGCTCCATTGCCGTCCCACGGCATCCCTGGCTATCGCATCAAAGTCGAAGTACCCATCGACGACTGCTTCAATCTGTTTCCTGCGCGCCGCGATATCTTGAGGGTTCTGCTTGAGTATTTTGACGATCTGCTCAGTGCCGGTTTTGACCACTGCCACAGGATCTTCGGCCGCTATAGCCTGTGCGCCCCATAAACCAAGACAAACCGAAACGATGAGCGTTTTGGAAATGAAACGTTTGCTCATCAATCCAATTTGTGAACAAGCTACAAACATTGCTGATCCTTTCTGCCGTCTTCGGAGACAGCCTGCAATTTTTAAGGGAAAAAACTACCATCCCCTGCAACAAGCGTTTCAAAGGTGGTCCTCGCCTGCCGGATTTTCCATTCAAACACTCTCATACTTCAGCACCGCCAGGCCCCTCATGAGTCGTGACCATCACGCGATTTTCAGGGATAGAAATCAACCGGGCCTGCAAAATGCCGAGTATTGCTTTTTGCATACAAATCAGCTAGTTACTTAACGTTAGTTATTATTCTTATTAGCGTCAACCGGGGAAGGCCAATGCCGACAGCTTCTCGACTAAGGGAGCACCCCCTGTGCTTCCCTGCTTTGGCCTGATCTTTCGAAGCCTGACTCTAAAGGTTGCCGATCCCGCCTTTCGAGCTGGGGTAGAGCGGGCGCTGGACCCGGTGCGCAGCGACGTTTAGCTTGTGTATTCCAACCGCAGATAGTATGCTTTTTCCAGTCTCAACCGCGCAACTGAAGGTTTTGCGGACAAAGACCCGACCCGAAAATGCAGTTGAGGCGGATAGGACGGAAGGTGATGCATCATTCCGATTTTTTTCGGGTGATAGGTTTTTGAGAGGTCTATCGGCTCCAAGGAACTCGGCGAAATGGGAAAGATGGAACAGATATCCAAGATCAAACTCGATGGCGTCAAAACCTTTGAAAATCGGGCCAGCCTTTACTCATCATGCACGGAAGGGGTGGACCTGCTTGGGAGGCTTTGCTCGGTTTCGGCGGCTGAGCGGATAAACATGGGCATGCTGACCCATGTGGCCGACAACGGAGTCGGCGAATCGGTAACTACTGCGGGCGCAAAGAACGTAAATCTTTTTTCCCGATTTCTGCTCGATGCGGCCAAATGGGACGAGTGCACGAGGAAAATAACCGGCGATGCCTGCTCGATATCCCTCTTCACACATGACCAAAAGCCCGGAATTGCTGCTTCGGTAATCGCAATCCTGGGTGCGGGCGCGATCAAACCATACGTAATCGGCAGCTCTCCGTCAGCCGTTACGGTAGTGGTTTCGTCATCGGATTTCGGAGCAGCCATGCAAAGCATTTTTGATTGCTTCGCTCTTTCCTCCAGGGCCTCGTTCGAGGATTGGCGGGCCGCATGCCGGATGGACAAATGGGACGATGGTGAGGTCAAGTTCTTGTATGATAAGCAGATAATCGGCATTTACGGGTTTACTCGTCAAACAGGTCTTGACCTGTGGAACGTTTCCCTTCCGGTTGAACGGATGGCGGGTTTTGGGGCGTTCCTGCTGGAATTGGATAAACTGGACTTCAAACTGCCTTTTCTCATTTCAAGCTCTGCCTGCGGAGAACACGACAACCATTTTTCGTTTGTCCTGGCTGGAGACGGGCGTGAAACGGCAAAGCAGGCTTTCGACAGAAATCTCCCCGGTATTGCATATCTTTGTCGCGGTCCGGTTTTTTCACTCTTTGCGCATGGCCCGCATTTTGGCGATCGCTACGGAATTGCCGACGCCCTCGCGTCGTGCGTGAGCGAAGGAAACATTCCTCTGCTGGCTCTAAGCTGCACAGTCGCCTCCATTTCGGCAATTTGCGACGGCGATGATCCGGATCGGGCCATAGAGGTTTTGAGCACTCGTTTTCGGATTCCGGCCGGCGGCAGGTGACTAATACGGACTTGCGTTCAAGATGATTCACAAGGGGCGCGTACAACTTTGCGGACCGGCATATCCAGGTTGCCCAGCGCCGGGCCGAAGGCGCGAGGAGGAGGCGACGCAGGCGTACGCCATGGTACGTCGAGGAGCCGACGACGAAGCCAACGCAGTGAGCGCTTGAACGCGAATTCGTATAAAGTGGGGCCGGAGCTTCACAAAGGTGTCTTCTATGTGACATGCCTTACCTGGACGGCATCCGACGGACAGGCTTCGATGCAGTCCCAGCAACCCATGCACATGTCTTGAAAAATTATTGGTGGTTCAAAAACGCCATCGATCTGTTTGATCACTTTATGGGTACAAGCAGATGCAGATGCGCAAATTCCTTTTTGGGGATTGCATCCCTTTGGGTTGCACCTTCCGTAATCCACAATTGCAAATGTCTTTTTTGATTGCAAATTCATTGTTATCGAATCGGCAGGTCGTTAAATGCAGGGCCTGCCTCCGATCCTGCTAAATTAAGAATCCACCCGATGGCCGGCTGTCCGGACCTTTGAAGGAAGCATAACCGGCATATCGGGCGCCGGTCAAGATACCGTCTTCCAATCCCGTTTCGCTATCAACAGGGTGCTGAAAAAGCGTCTGCCGATTCGAAAAGTTCATCGCGAGCAGCTGTTCATGACGGCTACCGATGCCTTTCCTTCACTCGCCTTCGATCCTTCTTCGTGAGCGATTAAAAATTAAAAGATTCGTATATCCGGGGAGGATCGTCCTCTGTATTTGGCTTTTTATCTTTCTTCGTTTCCTTCGAGTTCTTCGTGGTGAAACAAAGGCACTTGAGCCAAAGGACACCGGAAACCGGGAAAAGATAGAATTCGGTAGGCTTGAGACCACGCTGCGCTCCCAGGGCCATGCATCGAAAAGCTGGCGGTGGGACCGCCTGCCGGGGTTGCCAAGCCCACACGGGAAACTTTCCATGGTTTCAGGGTGTCTCAAAAGGGACGTGAGCAACTGGTTCTGTTTCCCCGTGTTTACAATCCTGAAAACGCCGCGAAGGTCTTGACAGCTCTCGCTACGAACCATAACAAAGACCACAAACAGGGCTCTTCGCCGATCAGACGGTATACGAGCGATCGTTTAAACCTTTAGGGCGGCCTTAACCCGCGGCCCTCGTTCAAAAGCAGCAGATGTAATGGCAGTGGCTTCCGTTAGACAGTGCGCAGCCTCTCGAAGATTTTGGATTTGAAGACTAAATCGCCGGGCCGATTTTCGCCACATACTCCCGATCAGCCGAGATTAGATCCATGAGAATCTCTTCACTCTGCCAGATTGAGACAACGCAGTACCGCATAGTGTCGATACTGGAGGATGTCCGTCACGTACTGGCGACACAACAGGCCGCTGACGGCAGTTGGTGCTACCTGCTCGAAGGGAGCGTACTGCCTGATTCCTACGCCATTATTGTCGAAACGCTTTTTCCTCCAACCGATCACGACGTCGTAGACAAACTCGCCGCGGGAATCGAAGACCGCCAGTTGCCGAACGGTGGTTACGGGCTCTACCCGGAGCATCGCGGCGACTTCAGCACCACGCTTGAAGCTTACCTGGCTTTGCGGCTGGCAGGACGTTCGGCAGACGCCCCAGTCCTTTCGCGTGCCGGGGACTTCCTGTTAGCGGTCCGCGACGAGCAGCCTCTTTCGAATTTGACGCGTGTCACCCTGGCCGCACTGGGCGTTATTCCCTGGTCGGCAGTGCCAAGCCTGCCCCCCGAGATCATGCTTCTGCCGGGAAGTGCGCCGTTGAGTCTTTATGACCTCGCCAGCTACTCTCGCGTACATATGCCGGCAATCATGCTGCTTTCGGCGATCGAGGCCAGACACGAGTTTCCTCTTGCCCAGGAGGTGCGCGGACTGCTGGCCCCCCATCATTTGCGAATCCAGCCCTGCTCCCGGCCTCTCGCCCGGCCGGCGAAATGGCTTTTCAGTTGCGCAACCGCCCTAAGCAAATTGTGCTCGACAACCGCGGCCCGACAGAGCGCGATAAAAGCATGCCGGCGCTTCATCCATGACAGGATCGAGGCCGATGGCACCATTGGCAGCTACATTTTGTCGACTATTTTCTCAATGTTCGCGCTTTCGGCACTCCGACAGCCCGGGGACGAAGCACAGGTTCACGCAATGAAGCAGGGCCTGAGAAGTTTAATTTTCGAACATCGGGGCAAATTGCATATGCAACCATGCACCTCGACGGTGTGGGATACGGCCCTTAATGTCGCGGCATTGCGCTGGATCGGCGTTGCCGACGATGATCCGGTCCTGGCGCAGGCTGTCGATTGGCTCCTCGATCGAGAGATCACATTTTTCCCCGACCTTTGGCAACGCTCACCCAAGATGCGGGGCGGCGCATGGGGATTTCAGGCCGTCAATCGATTTTATCCCGACGTTGACGATACGTGCGCTGTTCTCACCGCCATCCGCAATTATGAAGGTCCGCAAAAGCGGCGGGCCGGTGAGGCATTCGCACGGGGTGTTGAATGGGTCTTTTCGATGCAAAATCGAGACGGCGGTTTCAGCGCCTTCGACGTCAACAGCTCGAAGGCGATTTTAGAGCGACTGCCCTTTAACGACATGAGACGGGCGATGATCGATCCAAGTTCCGCCGACATGACGGGCCGCACGCTGGCATTCATAAGCAGTTTGCGCGACTGTCGTGTTTCTCCCTCGATCCGTCGGGCCACTGACTGGTTGGACGCCCACCAGGAATCAAACGGATCGTGGTGGGGACGCTGGGGTATCAGCTATTTGTACGGAACATGGGGTGCGCTTCTCGGTTACGGCGCAGTTGGGCTGACGGAAGAAAACTCACGCCATGCACAGCGTGGCTGTGCATGGCTTCGATCGGTGCAAAATCCGGATGGAGGCTGGGGAGAATCGTGCGAGTCGGACATTGCGGGGTGCTTCGTACCGCTCTCGATGAGCACGCCCTCACAGACTGCATGGGCACTTGAGGGCCTGCTGGCTGCCGGTTCCCACCCGCAGGCGGATACTGCCGTAAAGCGTGGAATCGAGTTCCTGACAAAAGGGTATCGGCCGGGAACCGGCTGGGAAGAAAATTATCCGACAGGGGCAGGATTTGCCGGCAAATTATACCTGGTATATCACAACTATCGGAACCTGTGGCCAACCATGGCTCTGTTGAGAGCAACCCGCTGAGATCGGCGGACGGGCAAATTCACCGGGAGGGCTTGGAGCAGCAAAGCCGCAACCAATAGTGGCGCAGAGGTTCTGATACTAAGGAGGACCAAGATGATTTTGCAAAATTCCGCCTTTCATTTCACGCCCCGGCAGGGGCGCCGGATCTTATGTGTATTCCCCAGGTATGCGATGTCGTTTGGAACTTTTAATTACTCCTTCAAGCTGACGTCATCGGTCAAGGCGTTCATGCCCCCACAGGGAATGCTTCTTATCGCCGCGCTGATGCCTGAGAAATGGGAGATCAGGTTCATCGACGAGAATAACCGGCGCGCCACCGAGGACGATATGCGTTGGGCGGATGCGGTGTTTACCTCGGGGATGCACATCCAGCGGGAAAGCATTTGCGATGTGATAAGCCGGGCACACAAGGCGGGCAAGTCCGCCGTAGTGGGCGGCCCATCGGCCTCCTCCGCGCCGGAATGGTATCCGGAAGCCGACATCATCCATGCAGGAGAAGCCGGTGACGCGACTTTTAAACTGTTCGAACTCATCGACAAAGACCCCTCTCCTCTCCCTCGGCAGCTCATGCTCCGCACCTCCCAACGCCTCCCTATGACCGACTTTCCCGCGCCGGCCTATCACCTGATCGATATCAGCAAATACTTTCTCTGTTCGGTGCAATTCTCAAGCGGATGCCCCAACGGATGCGAGTTTTGCGACGTCCCGATCCTATACGGCCGCCGTCCACGCCATAAGACCCCTGCGCAAATTATCCGCGAACTGGATACTCTTGCGGCCGGTGGTGTTCCCTCGGTACATTTTCTGGACGACAATTTCTTTGGCGAGCCAAAGGCCACTCGCGAATTGCTCGATCACCTGGTGGCGTGGCAGGATAAATGGGATTGCAAGGTGCGCCTGTCCTGTGAAGCGACATTAAATTTGTCGCAGCACCCGGAGATTCTCGAACTCATGCGAAAATCCTATTTCACCAACATCTTTTGCGGAGTGGAAAGCCCCGAATCCGGGGCCCTGCGCGCCATCAAGAAATCCTTCAACCTCAAAAGGCCGATCCTTGATGCCATTGACACTTTTAACCAATATGGGATGGAGGTTGCCGTAGGCCTCATCATGGGTTTGGATACCGACACCCCGCAAACTCCCCAAACGCTTGCCGAATTCATCCATGCCTCACAGACGCCGGTGCATACTCTGAATATTCTCTATGCCCTGCCGAAAACCCCGATCTACAATCGTCTGGCAGAAGCAGGCCGGATTGTTTCCGATGAAGGCCGTGACTCCAATGTCAAGTTCCTCAGACCCTACGATGAGCTGATTTCCGACTGGCTGGACCTCATCTCAAAAGTCTATGAACCCGAAGCGCTCTATCAGCGGTATGCGACTCAGGCAGTCAAAACTTATCCCAATCGCCGCCGCCCGAAATATCCCTTGCGCCAGGCCTCACCTCGTAACCTTCGACGAGCCTTTTCAATTTTTGCCAGACTGATCTGGCATGCAGGAATCCGCTCCGATTACCGCGGCGTATTCTGGAAGATGTTCCGAACTCAGCTTCGCCAGGGCCTGATCGAGAACATTTTCCAGATAGGCCTGGTAGCCCACCATCTCATCATGTACTCCCGGGACACAGTCGAAGGCCGCATACACGCATGCCACTTCGCGCCCCGAATTCGATCGCAATCGCCGTCTCACAATATCGAGGCCACGGAGGTCTCAGATTACGTGAAACCATGACGTCTGCTCTCCCCAGGTGAAGAACAAACTTCATGGATGCTGCCCATGGGACGAGGCGCCCACCAGTTCCAGCGGCCGAGCAGCCGCATGGTAGCCGGGACAAGCAGACAGCGCACGATGGTTGCATCAACCACAATGGCTATGCCCATTCCGATGCCGATCTCCTTTACGACCGTGAGGTCGGCAAATCCGAAGGCAAAGAGCACCAGGGCCATAATTGCCGCAGCTCCGGTAATCATGCGGCCTGTGCGTTCCAAACTCCGCGCCACAGAGTGGGTGTTATTGCATGTTTGCCCGTACTCCTCCTTTACTCTGCTCAGTAGCATTACTTCGTAATCCATCGAGAGTCCGAACAGGATGCAGAACATCATGATCGGGTTCATTGCCTCGATGGGACCCGGCGTGAAGTGAAGCCACGATGCCAGGTGGCCTTCCTGGAAAATCCAGACCAGGGCGCCGTATGAGGCGGTGATTGACAGCATGTTCATCAGCACGGCTTTGATGGGCAACAATAAAGAGCCAAGCATAAATAAGAGCACCAGGGCGGTCACAAAAACGACGAACCCGATCACAAAGGGAGACCTCTGTTTTATGGCATGGATAAAATCGGCGTGAAACGCTGTTTCTCCGGTAACCATGACCTCGCCGCCCGATGGAGGATGCGACTCCCGAATCGTGCGAACAAGATTGAGCGCCTGATCGCCTCCCGCTTCCAGAGAGGTTTGAACAGCGAGCATAACGATGTCTTCGCCAACCATCTTTTTCAGGGCTAGTTGCACACCTGGAAGATGAGACACTGGTTCGGAGTAGAGCAGGAGGTACTCGATGAGGCTGGTGGCCGGGTTCAGATCGACTATGCTGTTCACACTGTTGACACCGGGGAGTTGCGCCAACCATCGGCTCAGGTCATAGATCCCGCTGACGTGCTCGGCACTCAGTGGGGAACCACCGGGATACTCGACCACTACTATGATAGGATTGGAATCGACTTTTTGAAATTCACTGCTCAACTGATCCCAGCCCCGCCGGGATTCTGCTGTCTTCGGCAGCCCTGTGACGTCGGTAGAACCGAGTTGAATGTTCCTGAACGGCATGCCGAGCAGGATGAGAAAGAGGGCAGACGGCAGCAGCACCCGCCAGGGATGGGCCATCACTGCGTTAGCCAGAGCGTGCCAGAATCCAGCCTCGTATCGGGGCTCGACACCACCGGTGAATGGTAATCTCCAGGCATTGACCTTAGGCCCCAAAACGGCCAGCAGAGCGGGCAGAAAGGTCATGGCGTAAAGAACGGCCAATATCACTACGATGGCTCCCGCGATTCCCATGGAACTGACATGCCCGACGTCCAGAAATATCATACCAAAAAGGCCTATGGCAACTGTTCCACCCGAGAACAGAATCGCTCGCCCGGTGGTCGAAATCGCGTTTGCCAGCGCGTCGGGGACAGAATACCGCTTAAGCTCCTCACGGAACCGGCTCAAGATAAAGAGCGAATAGTCGATGGCGACGCCGAGGCCTACCATCACGATAACGTTTTTGGCATACGCCAGGACGGGTGTGAAGTGGGCCAGCACATATGTGCCTGCGATGCCCGCAGTTACTGCGAGCACGCCGATTACAAGCGGAACCGCGGCCCCGATCACGGAACCGAACACGAAAAGAAGGACCAGCCCCACCACGGGAAGCACCCTCAATTCGCCGCGCCTTGCATCTGTTTCCGCGAGCACTGTGAGATCGTAATTGCGCGGATAAGTGCCGAACGCGGTGACTTCGAGTGTGTTCGAATTAACTTTGGCGCGTAACATCGGATAAATGTCCATGGTCAGGGCATTCTGGTTTTCCCCGTTATCCTTGATCTCCACCTTGGCTATTATCGCGTGCTCATCGCGGGATATATGCCGGGAGTTCGTCTCAACCCGGTCATAGGGGGTGCCGACAGATGCCACATGCGGGTCTTTGCGCAGCGGCTCCAGCGCCTGCTCGACCTCAGCCTCAAAAGCGCGATCGGTGGCTTTGAGAGTTTGGCTTCGAAAGATCAGGCCGAAGTTTGGGAGCATAGGGGGCAGCTCCTTTTTTATCAGGTCGAGTGCCTGGGCGGATTGGGTATTGGAAGGGATTATTACCGATTCGAGATATCCCCCATGGCTCGTTATCCAGGCGGCGGGCGCCAGAGAAAGCAGTGAAACCATGAGTATCCACCACCGAAAACGATAAACGAATCGTGCCCAGGATCTCAGCATATAACCACCTTCATCGTCTTTAGAAGACGCCGATAAATTAGCGAAACCACTCCCCCCTGGAAGCGGATATCTGGGGTTTATATGTAAATCTAATTACTTATAGGCTGATGGGAAGTAACGGCAATTTCGGTTCATCCGGGAAACGAGTACCCGGGGGAAAATATCCCGCGGCGCGGAAAGAGCCAAACACCTCTCAGGCACGGATGGACAAGGATAGGGAGACAACGAAAACAGGTAAAATCTCCCTGGATTACTGGGTATGTTTCACAAAGACCAGGCGTTAGGCAGAAGAGTGGTTGCTTCGATTTCACGCCGTTTGCTCTCCGTACCCGGTTGGTTTTGCTATCTGTACTACAATCAGTTATTTTCTTGTTTTTTTAACAAGATTTTGGACTCCCGCTGTCTTCGTGCGCTTCGCAGCCCTTCGTGTGCGAGCATGGGATTAGAGCCTGCCCCGGAAGTGGCCTTGATCCGGGGTTCGAAAAGTCACGATGGATCGGGCTGTTACGGTCTTTGCATTTCCCTTCGCGGCTCTTCGTGCGCTGGTGATAAAAATCATACTTGTGGCGCGAACAGGTGGACTTTATTCTTGACAGGTTGAGCCTTACTTTATCTATGGATATCCATTACTTAATTACTTTGAGGACGGAAGGAGGATCGACGATGATCCGAAACAATATTTTGTCGCGTACTTTCATAGGGGTCCTTGTGGTTGCCCTGGCGGCTCCAATCGGGGTATTCGCGCAGACCGGTCAAAACGAGCAGACTACTCAAAGCGAAGAAACTGCGCAAACGTTCAGTCGGCCTGAGTTGGACCGGATGCTTGCGCTAATCGCCCGATATCCTGATCCACTGCTTGCCCAAATCCTCATAGCGGCCACATATCCGTCTCAAGTTGTGGAAGCCGGCCGCTGGGTGAAGGAAAATAAAGGTTTGAGCAAAGATCGATTGAACGCGGCAATAGACAAGAAGGATTGGGACCCGAGTGTGATGGCGCTGGCAGCTCATCCGAAGGTCCTCGCCATGATGAACGAGCATTTGGATTGGACGACCAATTTGGGCAAGGCGTTTTTGGCCCAACAGAAGGAGGTGCTGGCCTCCATTCAGGAATTGCGGCACAAGACGTACGCCAAGGCTAATCTCAAGACTGCCAAACACAATCGCCACTATCACCATTACGCATCGCAGCGAAATTACTATCACGGATCAGGCTTATCAATCGATACTCCGTTCTTTGATATTAATATCCCATAGGGATTGGACTCTAAGGATGAGATAAGGGTGAGGCCGAGAAAACTGATTTTATGGTATTTCAAAGGGACGATTTGCCTAGAATAAATAATTGTCGTTGAACATGCCGCAGGTGCGTAAGATCGTTCTCTGGACACGGTTAAAATCTTTTTCCGCTCTGCCTCATCAAGTAAGGCTTCTGTACCCCATAAGGATTCGACTTCCTGCAGCCGGAGTTGGGGGCAAAAGACGACAGGTAAAACACCAGGTCTTCTGGCGAAGTGAATCAAACACCTTGTAAGGTCCATGCTCACAAAAGCATCCACAGGCTCAGCGGTTCGGTGGGAATCCCTCGGTGAAAGCATCTTTGGGATAGAGTAATTCTTTTAGAGCTTCTTGTGTACTGTAGAATGGGTGTTTGGTGATCACGTTTGGTATTCCCAAAAGACTCAAGCGAAAGTGATGGGGTGAGAAGACTTGGAGAAAGTTCCTGATAACCTGTTTGTTTGATTCGTGCCTATTGCTGCTATCATTCAAATAATTCTCAGTAGCACTTATATCAAGCCAAGGATTTCGGTGGGTTTTTATGTATTCTACATCACGAAGTACTAATGAGCAAAACTGCGCAGGTCCAGTCTGTTTGCCCGCTTTGGCAGATTGGAAAAAGCAACGGTAGATGTAATCATCTCGTGGTATACTGTATCCAGCAAAGACCAAGTGCTTCGCATTACCAATGAGCAAACCCATCTCTCGGAGAATCCCATCGAGCACGTAATGACGCTCAGATTTTATACCACTCTGAAGCATTATCGGACAATCGGATGGATGGGTGATGTTTCCACAAAAGACACATTGGATCGCTCCAAAATTTCCATAGCACCACTCTTCCTCTTCTGCCTCTGTTCTCGGCTGAAAGGAGACATTTAGCTCTGGAAGCAGATCAGGCCCGAAGAATCGAGATGAGTATATGTCATCAAGTCTGGGTCCAAAATCTATGAAAATCCTGCCGCATCGTCGACACGCTCTCCAGCCAAACCCAGCATGGGGAAATAGTATTTTACCTATTCTCATCACACGGGATTCTTCACTATTATATTTCCTATTGTTAATGGCCCTACACGCCTGTTCATTCATCATTAATGCAAATAATTCATCTTCCAACTCTCTTTTGTCTAATATCTTGCGTACACCAATTCCATCTCCTAAATCGTTGAAAAATCTTAATCGTCTGGTTATACTTCCCCGCTTAAGTGGAATGTTTAAATCGTTCAGGTCCTTGTTGGCATTAAAAATAAACCACAAAAGTGACGGGTCCCAGTTAAAAGATATTATTGCAGTTGAGTTGAGATAAAATCGACGAGAATCTGCCTGATATTTTCGTCTCCAAAACTCATCGGATTCATGCTTCATCAGGTTAGCAAAATTATTAAATATCTCCATATATGGTTTGACAAGTGTTGGTATGAGCCTACCAGGTCTACCTTGGATAAGGATTCTGGATATGGACGTCATTAGATGAATGAGGCAATTCCTTACTCCTATTAAACGTTCTTTACCTATCATGTACAGCGTAGGATCTGGGGTAGCGTAAAATAGCTCTTCGGTAGGAATAGCTAGGTTTAACATTTGCAATTGGTCAACTGTTGTAAGGAGATCCTGTAAGTCTAACTCATAATGCGCTGCATTCTCATATTTACGTGCTATATATTTCGCGATTGAGCGCACTCCTATCCAGTCATACATATGGTGCAAATTGAGAAGTGTTTCTCTAAGATACTTCTTACATCCAGGTTGGCCATGCATAGAGATGATGTCTTTAATTTTTTGTGAGTGACTTTTTTTAGCTTGATTATTGTTTTTTGCACCATCCCCGTCAAATAAGAGGATCAACAAATTGCGCAAGCTTTCCAATAATTCGGGATTAACTTTATGGCAATCCTTGAATGCTTCCTGTATTCTGGTTCTTAGATCAGCGTTAGCGAGGCTATCGTCCTTTCCTATGCCAGCGAGCCTGGACAGAATTGTGCCTGTGCCCGCAGTCGTCTGAAGACCAAGATCGACAGTTGCACCGGCACCCCATATCAGCACAGTCTCAGGCCAGAAGATGTGCAATTTTTTCAAGACATGCTCCTTGAAAATCGAATTGTACCGGTGGTCACCGCTCTATTATAGACCGGTTAGGTCGTATTGCCAAAGGAAATGCCGTGCGATTATCATTCTCGTGCGCGAACTGATGTGCTCTTCGATCCAAACCCAAGAGGGACTTCAAAGGGGAGGGAAGAGATTGGCTATCGGGCAGCTTAAAACCGTCGATCACCGCAAACCAACAAGCCTCGTTGCATTATCGGATACTATTGTTGCATTCCTTAAGTTCCTAGACATTATGCGACCAGCGGCTTTCCAGTGTAGGTCCAGTTAAATGGGGCCGCGTTTGTCTCGTTATAGCGCTTTATGTACTGCAATGTCTGATTCACAAGTTCCCGCTTGCTCCGCCAGATCCTTCATAACACCGTTAGTCTGTTAATTTTCATTTCTTATTAAGGGATGCATCAACCGGCGATGCTCCATCTGCCGATCTTCGCAAGCATGCCAGTCCACTGTGATAGAAAGCACAGTGAAATTCAAGTCCGGAATTGATGAGCTAACTTTACGTACCCTCTCTCCGCCTTCATCCGCCTTGATGCAGCCCCCGAAAGCCCCCCTCCTTCAATCTTCCTGGTCGGCTGTGGTTTCCCTATGGGAATGGACGAAATGGGGGAGAAACAAGTTGAAAAGGGGGGTTCCAATGGTCCTCCTGTAACGCACCTGATCTAAAAGGCTTTTGGAAACGACCGATCCACAACGGAAGCAAAAACACAAATTTGCGAAAACGCAAATTTTGCGTTCTTCAATCCTCCCAGGCTTTTGCTGGCCGGCCGTGGGTTCCATATGGGGGGCCAGCCAATGTTGAGAAGATACTTGCCAATTCGACAGTCACATGAATAGCCGAATATTTTTGGGGAGGACCTTTGAAATTACATCGCGGGACGTGAAACCAGTCTCCATGTTTGTTCTATGGGTGAAACCGGTTGTCGGATGCCTAACGATGATGATCCATGCGCGTGATTGTGGCAACAACAATGTTATTCTTAAGGCCGCGAACGGGACATTTCTATCCATGAGCGTGAGAATCTATTGGATCTCCGACAAGAGCCTATTTTGCCTTTAGCCTCAACCATTCGGATTCAGTCAAGCCAACACGTGACAGCGTGCGCCCGAATTCCTCGGCAGCACGTTGGGCGTGTTCCGTTTTCAATTCCGCAATCCACTCATACTTGTTCTTGCCTTCGTCTTCAAAAATGAATCGCCCCTGGTCGTCCTTTGTGGGACACACGGCATCCGTTCCAGCTGTGAAATTAGCGACATAACAGCTGGATACCCTCGGTTTGTAAGCTAGTTGAATGGGTTTGCGATTGAGATCCACAACGGCATGCGTGAAGGGTTTCCCGGCATCGGGCATATCCAGAAAACAAAAGATAAATGTCCGTGTCTTCCCATTGATCCTTATGCTGTCACAAACAGGCTGCAGGCAAAGCATATAGCGCCGGGTTCCTTCTACCTGTCTCAAAATTACCCCGAGGTGTAACGCTCTACAAGTGTTCTCATAAGCAATCCTCTGGCTCATCAGAGAGCTCAGCATCTCGTGGCAAAAATATCCATTAGAATCACCCGTGAGATATTCTGCCAACTTCCCAGCTTTCTTCTCATTCCACTTTGGATGCTTATTTTCTTTTTTTTCTACCAATCCAGGGACATCGCTTTTCTGAACTTGGGAATAGTCTTTTTTGATTGCCGGCCCATGACAGAAAAGAGTTAAGAATTTGTGTGGCGCGAAGCCTTGCGTAGCCGCTACACAAATTCGGTTTGAACTCAGCCTTGGTAGGGTTTGGAATTATAACGTGCAAAAGCCTTGTGCCGGGGTCAATCGGGCTTTCTTTGATTGGTGGCAAGGGCTGTGAGGTACCGAGAAAATAGTGAAGTGCTCTTTTTTATGATGCTGAAAGCTGCTGTTTGATCTGTTGCTACGGTGCCGGGATGGTGACCGGTTGGCCGTCGGCGCAGGATACCGTTGACGGTAAGGCAGTGTTTTCCGCCGAAGTGGGGAACCAGTTTTGCTGGAGTTACTCCTCTTCTCACGGGGGACCTCTGGTGAAGGCGCGCCTAATGGTTTTGATCAGCCTTAGCTGAGTTCCGCAGTGGGTGCAAAGGATGGCGTCAGGGTGTTGAGCGCCAGGGGGTCTTTCCGGTTCAGACGGTCTCAAGATGGATTGCAGGCTGGAGCCTGTCGTCAAAACTTTCTGAAGGAGCCTGAATGTTTTTCGGTTTGAGGGACTGAGGAGACCGTAATATCGTACTTTATGAAAGCTATCCGGCAGGACATGCTGAAGGAATCTTCGGATGAACTCCATGGCATCGAGCGTCATGCGGCGGGAGATTCCGGTATCGGGCACCCTGTAGTGGAACGTGACCGACGATTCCCCCACATCTTCAATACGATTGTTGGAAAGGGCTACACGGTAGACATAGGGAGCGAGATATCTTAGCGCCGCCTCTCCCGTGCCGACCGGTTTGGAATGGACAACCCATGCCTTTGCCCAAACTTTTTCATCGACTGAGTCAAAAAGACCGAGCTTTATAAGCCCATCGCAGAACTTTGCTTTAAAAATGGTGGAAAGCGCCTTCACGGGGACGAAGAACTTTTTCCCCGAAGAGAGCCAGCGGTTGTCCGAGGAGAGGCCTCCACCAGGGATTATGTAATGGACATGGGGGTGATAGGAAAGATCGCGCGCCCATGTGTGGAGAACACCGACCACGGCGATGCGCCCCCCCACAAATCTTTGGTCCAGAGCCAGTTTTTTCAGGGCCTCGGCTGAAGCTTCGAAGAGCAAATCATAGACAGCTTTCTGTTTGGCTCGGGCAAGCGTTCGAAGCCCCTCGGGAAGAGTGAAGGTTATGAGGAAGTAAGTTTCAGGAAGCAGCAGGTCAAGCTGCTTTTCGAGCCAGAGATCGGTGCTCTCGTTGCCGCATTTCGGACAGTGCCGGTTCTTGCAGGAATGGTAGCTGTAGCGTATCTCACCGCACTGATCACAAAGATATACATGGCCGCCCATGGACTCTGTGCGACAGTTCTCGATATCCTCCATGGCCTTTAGATGCGAAGGGAGCATGCGACCTGCAAATTTGCTTCGGTACTGCGGGCCATGGCGGCGAAAGATGTCCGCCAGTTCCGGCATGGGACCTTCCCTGTCGATCAGAGATCATTCATGAGTTCGTTGATGGACTTGAAGGCCGTTTCCCTGGTCTTGGCCGTGAGATGAGCATAGATGGAGGTGGTGACGGGGGACCTGTGGCCTAGGTACTCCTGGATAAGCCTGAGGTTCACTCCGGCCTCCAGGAGATGAGTGGCGTAGGAGTGCCTCAGCGTATGAACGCAGGCATTCTTATTGAGTTTGCTTTTCTTCAATGCATTTTTGAAAACTAACAATACACCGGACCTTGATGCAGGTCCTGCGGCAGTTGCCGCAAGCTTTTTGGCTCTGGTTTGGCGCGCGGGAAAGATCCATGTCGGATTGCGATGAGTTTTCCAGTGTTCGCGCAGTAACAGAAGTGTTCTGTCTGGTAGGGGAGCATACCGATCCTTGTTCCCTTTACCTCCACGTACGTGTATGAGACCCCTGTCGCTGTCGATGTCACAAACCTGAAGATGTGTTCCTTCCTGCAGCCGCAGGCCGCAGGAATAGATCACGATGAACAACACTCGATATCGAAGTGAACGCACATTGGAGAGAATGCGGTGCACCTCGTCGGGACTTAGGATCACCGGCAGTTTGTTCTCTCGCTTGGCCCTGACGAACTTGAGAATGGCCAGGTCCCGTTTGAGCGTCTTCTCATAGAAGAATTTGATGCCGCATAGAGCGACGGTGCTGGTGCTTCGTGACCACTTCTTGACGTTCATGAGGTAGAGGAAGTAATCACGTAGTTCCTCTTCAGTAATCTTGTCGGGCGATTTTCCGTAATGCTCGGCCAGTAGCCGCACGGCGCGAACATACATGACCTGCGTTCCAGGGCTTAATCCCCTCAACTGAAGATCTTCGATCATGCGTTTTCTAAGGTGAGTCATGGTATATCTCCTTTTCGGGAAAGAGAATCTAAAAGAACGCTCCATCCTAATTGAGAGTTACCATGAACGATCTTGCAGTTAATTCAATGAGAAAGGGCGGGTAGGCTAGGAAGGGTCTGCCGAAGGCTTAGTTCAATCCGCATTATTCTTGCATTTACATCTAATAATGAAGTATAATGTTTGCGACAGTCGCTGCCGTCACGCGGATATACGGAAAGTCCGTCTACCCCCCCTGCTCAATCTGTCGGCCGGACGCGGGCGAGATGGCCGGGGTGACGGCCGCGCGGCAAAACTTTTCCTGGCGGACCCTCACTGCGTTTCGGGTCTCCCGCTATAAGCGTGACCTGATGCGACGCGTATAGTCCGCGCCCGATCTTTTGTGAGGGCGGTGTTCCCTTCCTTTCGGGGCGCCCGCAGTTTTTTCTACTCGCGGTTCACAGCTCGCTGTACTTTAGAGGTCTTTATGGAATCTTCCGGCAAATGGGCGCCTGATACTCAATCCTCTGTGGCGCGTACTGTTTGGCGCAACGATACGATCAAGTTGACCAGCGCCGGGCCGAAGGCAGCGAGAGAAGAAGGCGACGCAGGCGTACACCATCTTTTTTGCCTTCTCACTTTTTCCTTTTTACTTTTGCCTTTTTCCTTTTTACTTTTGCCTTTTTACTCGCTCCATTTTCCCCTGATTGTTTCCAAGATGTTTCCATGCAACACAAAAAACCTAGCAATGACAATTCCTTATCGATGGAAACAGCCGGCCTCGAAACCCCTGGTGTTTCCATCTGTTTCCATGGCGGATGAAAAGCGTATATAGAACAGGACTCAGATTACTCTTCCCTCGTGGAAACACACTGCCAGCTGTTTCCACGATGTTCTGAAAAAGTTTCCATGGCCCTGAAAAAGATTAATGATGACGCACTCTTGTGATTGACCGGGGATGGAAACAGCCGGGCCGGGGCGGGCGCCCGGCTTGGTGTAGGTCGGGCGGCGGTCTACAGGCGCCTGAAAGCGCTAAAGTTAACGGCACTGGCTCCGACCAGGTTAAGCCAGGTAGCGTCTAAGAGCCAGACGCAACCAGCTCAAAAACAAATGGCGTAAACCTAAAGTCTACGCCATTCTACACACAGATAGTGCCGAAGCGGGGACTCGAACCCCGACAGCCGTACGGCCACTAGACCCTGAACCTAGCGCGTCTACCAGTTCCGCCACTTCGGCAAAGCTCTTGAAAAAACAACACCGATATCGTATTTTAAATGTCTTTGCCTGTCAAGGCGTTTCAAATACTTTCCCGGAGGGTGGTGGCTAAGCTCATGCAGGTATTTCACGGACTTCAGGCCGTCCAGCGAAAACTCAAAAACCCGGCAATTACGATCGGCAACTTCGATGGGGTCCACAAGGGACACCAGGCGCTTTTTCAAAAAGTAAAGCAATTGGCCGAACAACTACACGGCGATTCCGTGGTAATGACATTCGACCCGCACCCCCTGGAGGTGCTTTTCCCCGAAAAGGCCCCTTCATTTATTACCTCTCACCGGAGAAAACTCGATCTCATCGCAAGCTGCGGGATCGACGCAACCATCGTGGTCCCCTTCGATCATGAATTTTCAAAGATGTCCGCCCGCGAATTTGTTGAAATCGTCCTGGTCGAAAAGATCGGCGTCAAAGCGATTATCGTTGGCCATGACTATAGATTCGGGCACAGCCGAGAAGGCAACATCGCTTTTCTGCGCCGGTTGGGCGAGCAGCACGGCTTCACGGTCGAAACGGTAAGCGGGATCAGCGTGAACGACACCGTTGTGAGCAGCACGGCTATCCGCACGATGATAGCAAACGGCGACGTCAAGCATGCCAACAAACTGCTGGGACGCTTTTTCGAAGTTACCGGGGAAGTAATTCCCGGCCGGCAAAGAGGAATCCAACTCGGATTCCCAACCGCCAACATCAGGATGCCTGCCGTAACTTCGCCCCGAACAGGCGTCTATGTCGTCGAGGCCGAAGTGGAAGGCAAAACATATGGAGGGGCGGCTAACCTCGGCTATAACCCAACCTTCGGCGATAACGACCTCTCACTCGAGGCACACCTTTTCGATTTCGACGGGGATATCTACGGAAAGCAAATCACCATCAGGTTCTTAGACAGGCTGCGCGACGAACTACGCTTTTCCGGCCCTGATGAACTGGCCGAACAGATCGCAAAAGACGTCGCCACAGCGAAAAAAGTCCTGGCGGAGATGAAAACTTAATGAAGAATTCCAGAGTCGGTAGTTACAGAATCGGTGGTCACAGAATCGGTGGGTTCGGCTTCGACCGCGTACTTTCCGATTTCCCTATCCATGAAGTCGGCGACATTGTCCTGCATGGCTAAAATGAGCGGCTCCAAAGTGCGCTGATTTATCGCCGATATGCCTATGCCGTTGTACCTTCTTATTTTGCGCTGCACAAAATCGTCCGGAACAAGGTCAATTTTGTTGAAAACCGTTATGGCCGGCTTGGCGTGCAGTTCGAGCTTTTTCAGTATTGTCTCCACCGAGTCCATCTGTTCTTCGAACTGCTCGTTGCTAATGTCGATTACATGAAGCAGCAGGTCGGCGTCCTGCAATTCTTCCAGGGTGGCCGAAAAAGATTCCATCAGGTCCTTTGGCAGGTCCCTTATAAACCCGACGGTGTCGGTTATTATCACCTCGAAGTCTTTCGGAAACCGGAGCCTTCGGCTGATCGGGTCAAGAGTTGCAAACAGCTTGTCTTCGACGAAAACCGAGCTGTGGGTCAGGGCGTTGAGTAAAGTCGATTTGCCTGCGTTCGTATACCCCACAATGGAAATAATGGGCATATCCTTCCTGGTTCTCTTCGTCCGCCTCAAACCTCTTCTCTTTCGGAGGCTGCGCAGGTCATCATCCAGTTGAGCTATCCGGTCCTTTGTGCGGCGCCGGTTGATCTCGAGGGTCGTTTCTCCCGGCCCTCTGGCGCCGATGCCGCCTGTCAGCCTGGACAGCGCGTCGTCTTTTACCCCCAGCCTCGGGAGCAGGTATTTAAGCTGCGCCATCTCGACCTGGATCTTGCCTTCCCTGCTCTGCGCCCTCTGGGCGAAGATATCCAGTATGAGCTGGGTCCTGTCCACTACCCGAAGCTCGGTAGTGTCTGTTATTGCACGCACCTGCGACGGGTTCAGTTCCTGGTCGAATATAAGCAGGTCCACCCCGCACTGAAGCGCCCTCAGGACGATTTCGCTAAGCTTGCCCTTACCGATGAAATACTTTGGATTTTTCTGGCGCTGCCTCTGAATTACCATGTCTGCGGCGATAATTCCCCCAGCGCGTGCAAGTTCGGCCAGTTCATCCATCGATCTTTTAGCCCTCTCCCTGTCGCCATCCGTTACGCTCACCAGGATGGCGCGGTCTTCCCCACGGCCGGCAGCGGGAATGGCCAGCCGATTGCGTTCGAGTTCGTCCTCCAGTGAGCGGACCAGGGCCGGAAAATCGAGTTCGGGGTCATGGCACGGCACCGGATCGAGTATCTCCCAGCCCCTGGTGTAGGACTGAGGACTGAGGGCGGAGGAGTGAGGAGATCGTTCTGCGGCGCTTGCGCTGCCCGGAAGTATGTGCGCAACTTCGAGCTGAACGGCCCCGCCATTTTGGTCCACGTAAATCGCCCCGATACAGTCGAGCCTCAAAAACACCAGGTCCATGAGATCTTCCTGAGAAAGCGGCTCCGATTGCAGGTGAGTATGCACCAGCCGAAGCCCGCGCAGACGCCATCTGCCGCCTCGACTCTTGGGAAGATCGGGGATGTAGAGAGAGCGGGGCCCGCCCACGAGAACGGTTTCGACGCCGCCGTCGCGGCCGATGAGCAATCCTATCTGACGTCCTGATTCAAATGAGAGATGTGCCAGGTCACGGGAGAGTTCGGGGGAAATCACCTGGTATGCGGGGACTTTTCGCCGGCCGAGGCTCTCCAGGCGCCGGCGAACACCGGGTTTGAGTCCGGTTACGGTTCCAATTATTCTCGTATGTTTTTCCTCCCTCTCAGATCGACCGCCGGTCGATGAGCCGCGTCGCTTTTCCTTCGCTTCGCGGCAGGCCGTTGGGTTCCACCAGCTCCACCTTGGGTGTAACGAGCAATTCACTCTTCAATTCGTGAGTTATTTTTTTCCTGACACGCTCCAACACCCGCATGTCTTCAACGAATACAGAGTCGGTCACCTCGACTCGAACGACCATATCATCGAGGTTATTCTCACGAGTTAGACATATCACGTAATTATTTCCCACTTCAGGGATATTCATCAGCACCTGTTCAACCTGAATGGGGAAAATATTTACTCCCTTTATAATGAACATGTCGTCAGTGCGGCCCTGAATACGATCGATCCTTTTGTGATGCCGTCCGCACCCGCATTCGCCCGGCAATATCCGCGTGAGGTCCCTGGTCCTGTACCGCAGAATCGGCATAGCCTCGCGCTTGAGCGTCGTCATTACAAGTTCGCCGAATTGACCGTCCGGTACCGGTTCCTGCGTTTTGGGGTCGATAATCTCGACTACATAGGCATCCTCCCAGATGTGAAGCCCGTTCTGGCAAGGACACTCGAAAGCGACGCCCGGCCCGTTCATTTCCGAAAGACCATAACTATTGTATACCTTTATGCCATAAAAGTCCTCAAGCCGTCTTCTGACCTCCTCCGAGTAAGGTTCTGCCCCTACGAACGCAATCCTGAGAGAAAGCTCTTTTCGCGGATCGACCTTCAACTCTTTTGCGACGTCCATGAGAAGGAGCAGAAAACTGGGGATGACATGGATGACGCTGGTAGAAAAATCGCGCATTATCTGAATCTGGCGCTTGGAATTGCCTGCGCCCGAAGGAATAGTCAGCATGCCGAGCCGCTCGGCGCCGTACTGAAAACCGAGACCGCCCGTGAAAAGACCGTATCCGCTCAGGTTTTGAAAAGTATCCTCCGGGCGCGCTCCCGCCATGTACATGCAGCGGGCAAGCAAATCGGCCCAGAGTTCGAGGTCGGCTTTGGTATAAAAAACGGCTACGGCCTGACCGGTCGTCCCGGAAGAGATGTGCATCCGTAAAAGCCGCTCCTTGGGCTCGCTCAAGAGCCCGTAAGGATAGCTCTGTCTCAGGTCTTTCTTATCAGTGAAAGGAATATTGCGAAAATCCTCGAGGCTGGAAACCGACTCCGGATCGAAGCCGATCTCTTTGAACTTCTCGCCGTAGAACGTGGAGCCGGCTGCACGCCTGAGAATCGATTTCAGCAGGCCTGTCTGGAGTTTTTCAATGCCGTCCCTGGTCAGAGTTTCAGCGGATTTATCCCAATATGTGTCGTCTCGCATCTTCTAATTTTAACTCCGTGCATGGTGAACATTGAGCAGTAAATCCCGAATAGTGAAAAGCGAGCAATGTCAGAGCCGGCGATCATTGGCCAAGGGCCAGGTTTTCAAACCGCGTATAAGTGTTTATGTATGACAGCTTAACTTCTCCGGTAGGCCCGTTTCTTTGCTTTCCGATTATGATCTCCGCAACCCCTGGTTCTTTGCAGGCCAGTTTCGAGTAAACCTCGTCACGGTATATAAATGCGATAACGTCGGCGTCCTGCTCTATGGCGCCGCTTTCTCGGAGATCGCTCAAAAGCGGCCTCTTATCCGTGCGTTCCTCGACTTTCCGGTTCAACTGTGCGAGGGCGATCACCGGGATATCCAATTCCTTCGCCAACCCTTTGAGCGAGCGGGATATCTCCGATATTTCCTGCTCTCTGCGTTCTACGGAGTCCCGGCCCCTCATTAGCTGAAGGTAATCGACCACAACGAGCCCAAGTCCCTGGTCGGCCATCATTCTGCGCGCTTTGGCCCTGAGTTCCAGGGGAGTAATGCCGGGCGTATCGTCTATATATATCGGCACGTCCATGAAAACCCCGGCAGCCTGCAGCAGCTTGCCGCACTCCTGCCTGCTCAGAAATCCTGAACGTATTTTGTGGGAATCCACCCTGGCCTCCGCGCACAAAAGGCGCATCGCAAGCTGCTCCTTGCTCATTTCGAGTGAGAAGAAACCCACCGGGACCCCGCTAATCTTTGCAGCATTACTGGCAATGCACAAACCGAGGGCGGTTTTTCCCATGCTCGGCCTTGCGGCGATTATGATGAGGTCCGATTTCTGGAACCCGGCCGTCAGTTTATCGAGTTCCTTGTAGCCGCTTGGAACCCCCGTCACAGATTCCCGGTATTCCTGGAAGCGTTCGATTGCTTCAATGTTTTTCTTGATGACTTCCTTGAGCGGGAAATATGAATTGCGGATTCTCCGCTCCGCTATCCTGAAGATAGCGGCTTCGGCACTGTCCAGGACGTCTTCTGTGCTTTTCCCTCCGCCGTAGGCAAAAGATATGATTTCATTTGCCGACTGGATAAGCCGGCGCATGACGGCTTTTTCGCTGATTATCTTTGCGTATGCGGCGACGTTGGACGCGGTGGGCATCGCATCGGTAAGGGCTGCAATGTATGATACACCGCCTACGCTTTCCAGTTGCCTGCGTTCTTCGAGCAGATTGGTGACGGTGAGGATGTCAATCGGTTCGTTTTGTTCGAAAAGGTCCTGAATGGCAGTGAAGATTACGCGGTGGGATTCTTTGTAGAACTCGTCGCCCTTCAGGATTTCGAGGGCTGAGGGCAGTCCGTTGCTGTCCACCATGATTCCCCCCAGCAGCGATTGTTCGGCCTCGATCTGCTGGGGTGGAATTTTGCGGAGTTCCGCCGAGAGGTCCTCCATAGACTACTCTTCTTTTTCGATCACCACGCGAACAGTTGCGCTGACCTGGGGGCCGACCCGCACCGTGACGCTAAATTCTCCAAGATGTTTAATCGGCTGCTCCAGGACTATATCCTTTCTCGCTGCCTCAAACCCCTGCTCCTCGAGCGCTTTGGCCACGTCGGCCACGCTCACTGAACCATAGAGCTTGTTTTCCTCCGAAACCTTGCGGCGCATGGAAAGAGTGACCGACTTCAGCTTCTCTGCATAAGAAAGCATCTCCTGGCGCTGTTTCTCACGTTTCTGGGCGATCAGGCGTTTCTTGTGCTCCAACTCGCGCACATTTCCGCCGGTGGCTACCATCGCCAGTCTTTTGGGGAAGAGAAAATTACGGGCATACCCCGGCGCAACATTCACCACGTCGCCAATTTGCCCGATGGATTCGACCGATTCGGTTAATATCACTTTCATTTTGAACTCCTGAAGGGATGAGCCGGCAGGCAAACGAACAATACATCATACCTTGTATTGAGGCAAGTCGATTGCCATAAATTCAGGACTGAGTGCTGAGGACTGAGTGGAGAAATAATGTCCCGCTTCCAGGCGCCCAGACTATGCCTGCTTTTTTGCCAGCTTTCTAAAATCGAACCACGTATCGAACAGCCCGAGGGCTGCGGTTGCCATTGATGCGAACTGCTGCAGAAACAACAGAGCATAAACGAAGCCCTTGACAAAAAGGGGCAATTTCCACCTCTCAAAAAAGAAGGCCATAATCGCAAGGCCCTGAAGAAAATAGATGGCGCTCGTAACTATGAGCAAATTGATCCCCGGAAACTTCAAATCGCCCACGGGCAGAAGCACCATCAACCCGCCCGCGATTACGAACCAGACGATAAATTCAGGACTTTTCCACGAGGTCAATTTTTCGCTCGTGCAGAGCTCGGCAGCAGCCGTTCGGCAGTACCTGCGCGCAACGAGCAAATTAATCCAGGAGACACCCAAAGTGCTGGCGATAATCACCCCGGGCAAAGTCTTCACCATCAATGGAACTGTATCGATGAGTTTGCTCTGAAGCTCTTGAATTTCAAGCGAAGACCCACCGATCTCCTTAAATGCAGACGTGATTGCAGCCTGCAGGTCCTGCTCGATCAAACCGGCCATTTCACCCTTTGCCTCGGAGAATGCCAGGACCAGAAACAGTCCCGTCATCCCGAGCACAAACAGACTGGAATAACCGACTGTCTTCTCCGGCGACCACCCCTGTCTCAAACCATATCCCAGCAGGACGCCCATGCCGAGCAGGCCCAGCAGGTAAGGAATGCTCTCAGGAAGGTTGAGAAGAAAAAGGAGGAGCGAACCAATGACGGCCGAGCAGCCCGGTACGATCCAGGCACTGGGAAATCCCCACCTGATGACCGCTACCGCCGTGGGCGCAGGACTCAGCGCGCCCGGGAAAAAACCGACCAGCGGTACGAACGTGATCGAAAGGAAAAGACCAACCGTCAGTACGATCTGGAGCAGGAATTCCTTTCCCGGAGAACGTGGCCCTGAAATCGGCAAATCTCCCTGTGCATCCATATCTTCGCGGGATACCCTCTGCTAAAGCATGTGCGTGGCGGTAAACGGCAGAAGTGCAATCTGGCGCGCCCTCTTAATGGCGAGCGTGAGTACACGCTGATGCTTTGCGCAGTTGCCCGATATTCTCCTCGGAACTATTTTGCCGCGTTCGGTCACAAAGTAGCGGAGCGTTTTCGAGTCCTTGTAATCTATGTGCAAATCTGAATCCACGCAGAATCGGCATATCTTACGCCGTGCAAAAGTGCGCCTTTTACGCCTGACAGTCATCATGTTCGGCTCTCTTTCCATATTTCAAAGGTTTTCATACCCTTAGTCTTCGTCTTCGCCTTCTTCTCCGATACCTTCAGTCTCAAAATCCTCCGGCATCTCCTCTTCCTCTTCATCAGAGCCCAGAGGGACCACGGCGGATTCTTCCTCTTCGGTGAAGACGGCTGCAGCCTTCTGCGCCGCTTTGCGCTCCCGTTCCTTTTCAGGGTCGAAACGGTCTTCGAGCATAACGGTGATGAATTTAAGAATACGCTCGTCTATTCTCAGATTTCTTTCCAATTCGGCCACAAGCCCGGGACCGCCGGCGTATTCCATCAGCACATAGAGTCCGCGAGTGCGTTTGCGGATCGCGTAGGCCAGCTTTCTTTTACCCCATGGAACGTAACTGAGGACCTCTCCTCCGTTCGAGGTAATGATAGACTCGATCTTATTGTCAACAACAGCGTTTGTTTCGTCAGGCAGGTCGGGGTCGATGATGAAAAAAGTTTCGTACTTCCGCATTGGATCTCCTCTCGGTTTAAAATAGCCCCTTCACGCGGAAGGAGCAAGGAGTTGTAACGGACTACATAAGACGGTTGACGGCAAGGGCCCATTTTCAACCGTGGAGTCGCGATTACTTTTTGGACCTTACTCCAGTAAATCGAAACAAACTTTATAGCATCTTCGTTCCCGGCGGTCAAGGAAAGCTTTTTGAGATCATTTTGCAATGTTATACTATACACGGACGCTCGCTTTGATCGAGTTTCCTAACACTTGCCAGGAGGCTATCACATGAGAATCGGCTGCCCCAAGGAAATCAAAAGCCAGGAGTTCCGCGTGGGACTCATACCTGCCGCCGTCAAGGCTTACGTGGACGGCGGGCATCAGGTATGTGTAGAGAAAGGCGCAGGCCTCGGTTCGGGAATACCCGACAGCCAATATGAGGAGGCAGGAGGACGCATTTGTCCGACGGCCCGGGAGATTTGGGAAACCTCCGAGATGATCGTAAAGGTCAAAGAACCTCTTGCTGCGGAATACGATTTCATGCAACCGGGACAGCTTATCTATACTTTTTTCCATTTCGCGGCCGCCGAGAAGCTGACTCGAGCATGCCTGGACAAGAAGGTAGTGGCCCTCGCCTATGAGACGGTTCAAAAACCGGACGGCTCCTTGCCTTTGCTGAAACCCATGAGTGAAGTCGCCGGCAGAATGGCGCCCCTTATGGGGGCTTTTTACCTCAGCAAGATGTATGGAGGCCGGGGGTTGCTGCCGACCGGGGTCCCGGGCGTCGCTCCCGCTAATGTACTCATAATCGGCGGCGGCACGGTGGGAAGCAACGCTGCAAGAGTTGCTTCAGGACTTGGCGCCAGGGTGACTCTGCTCGATATTAACCTGGATGCCCTCGAGCATCTGGGCAACGTCATGCCTCCAAACGTTTCTCCGATCTACGCCGACGCCTACACACTCGACAAGGCTATCAGAGAGGCCGACATTGTGATCGGAGCGGTCCTGGTTACCGGTGCGAAAGCCCCTAAAATTATAAAGCGCGAACACCTGCGCATAATGAAGCCCGGATCGGTTATCGTAGACGTAGCAATAGATCAGGGCGGATGCGCTGAAACCTCTCGACCTACTACCCACCTCGACCCCATATACACTGTGGACGACGTCATCCACTATTGCGTCGCCAATATGCCGGGCGCTTATGCGCGGACCTCGACCTTTTCCCTCAATAACCGGACCGGAAAATACGGCCTCAAGCTGGCTGATCAGGGACCGGAAGCGGCCTGTTTGAATGAACCGGCGTTAATGAGGGGACTGAATATGTACAAGGGCTACATCACCTTCAAGCCTGTGGCGGAAGCCTTGGGTCTCGACCAGCTTTACAGACCTGCTCCTGAAGTCCTGGTTCAGGCATCGCCCCGCCATGTTGCACGGATGGCCCGTGAACGGTGATAAGGGCAGTGAAGGGTGAACTGTGGTCAGTGGACAGTGATGAGTCAACAGATGCGCGATTTGTCCCCGCGTCTCCCCATCCAATTTAATTAAGGCTTGCCACTCATTTTGAACTATTATAGGGTGCCCGTCAAAAAATGACCGCTTGAGCGATCTCAAATCCGGATGGGGTGTATATTTGACTTTCATGCGAAATCAATTCGGTTTTCATTTCTATTGAGGCCAAAGATGGAATCCGAGAATGCTTAAGTCCTGCGATATAAACCGCATAAATGCAACGATTGACAACCACGTCTACGTCTGGTCCTCAATTCCGTCATTTGCCCCATTGACCGATATTCTCCGCTGTGATCGAGAGATATTGGCAGAAAAGCTTCTGTCCCTTACGTCAACCGAGGTTTCCAAGGGCCGGGACGGTCATGATGCAGTGCGGCTTTTCCTTCTCGGCTACGCGCTTGAACGTATCGCAGGCCGGATCACCTCCGAGCATTTTACGATTTTCCGGGACCCGGAAACCGTCCAGGTAATCCTCGAAGATTCATATGGGTTAGCATTTGAAGACGACTGCGACGAAATTCTCATTCCTCATCAAAATGAGGCGTTGAAAATCCTCATTCAATGCCTTTTTCGTAGAGTAAAGCCGGCAGAGGAAAGAGATGTGCTGAATTTTTTGCACCTTTTCGCCGGCAAAAAAGCCGCTTTGTGCTCAGACCAGGACAGGACGATGCGTTTGCGTACCATGATCTGGTTCATTTACCTGGCTATCGAAATTATAAAAGCCGAGAAGATTGTCTGTCTGAAGGGTTTGGAATACTTCAGAAACAAATTCAGAGATTTGCTTGATCGGGCCATTGAGGGGACTATCATAGACGAAGAATCCAGACGTCCGGGGTTCGAAGGAGGAAAGTGGGAGAGAACTCTTTTCGGCTGGCTCCAGGGAGAAGACCGAAAGCAATTTGTTGATAAACTCAAACGCCAGTTCAACATGGACAACAGGACCGAACACGCAAACAGATGCCTTCTGGCCGAACACAGGAAATGCGTACTCGAGCAGGTGCTGATTTTATTTTGTAAGTAACCCTGCAATATTGTTTTCCGGAGAGCAAAGTGAATCCCGACGAACTGTTCGATAGGTTTCCGGAGCTTGTTTTATCCAGCTTCAGAACTCAGATGCTCCTGGGCAAGGTCCCCGCGGAGACTGTGCTGCGCGTACTGGAGCCGCTTCTGTCGAATTATTTTGAACTTATGCTCGATCTGCCGCTTTCTCTTCAGGCCGATTTTGAAAACATTCTAAGGATTTATCCTGACGTTGCGGAACGCTTCGATGTATGGATCAAACCGCCCATAGTCGAGTTTTTGAGCCGTTTTGCCCGATACCGGCTAAGGCATGGCTTCCCTGCTCCAGTGGCCACCCTGGAATTAGATATCGCAGCAGAACCCCAGCAGGAACTGAAAGTTTCAGAACATCCGTTCGTAAATGAAGGACAGGGATTTTTCGTTACTGACAAGGGCAACCCTGTATACCTGGAGTTCTCTTACTCAGAAAAGGACGATTGCGCTTCACTCGTGTATAAACCGGGGAAATTGGAAATAGAAATTCAGATCTGCGGAATTCATCTGGCAACTCTGAGTCCAGGCAAACCCGAGTGCAAGATTTCAGTCGATGATCTCTTCGAAGTCCTTGGCAAGTGCACCCGGCAGGCGGAGATCAAAGTGATCGAACATGTCGTTTAACGGTTCATTTTATTTCCTCCTGGCCACCGTTTTCGGTCTCGGCAAAGCGCCGGCGGCCCCCGGCACGGTTGCGACACTGGTTGCCGGGATTCCCTGTTTTATCGTGGTGGGACGCTTTCCCTGGCCGATGCAACTGGCTTTTGCGGGTGTGCTGTTCTGGGCCGGCTGGTATATTTCCGGGAAAGCAGAACGGGAATTGGACAGAACGGACCCGGGCGAGATAGTAATCGACGAAGTATGCGGATATCTCGTGACAATGATCGGTCACACGGTGAGCTTTTCATCGATAATCGCCGGTTTTTTGTTCTTCCGCGTCTTTGATATTTGGAAGCCGTGGCCGATACGATCGGTTGAAAGGAAGCTTACCGGAGGGGCAGGGATAATGCTCGATGATGTCCTTGCGGGGATTTATGCGAATTTCCTGGTGTTTATCGCGTTAAAGCTCTTGAACTTGCGGGCTTGAATGAATCGCTGAAATTATTCCCTGGTTTGGCGCCGGCGGTGTTTAAAAAAGCTGCGAATTGAGGTACATATAGCTTAATGTGAGCTTCATTTTTTCGAGGAAACAGATGGAACAAGAGGTACTTGATTTCTGGCGGCATCACTCGGTCAACTTCCTTACAATGGCGCTTGAACATGACAGGCTCGAAAGGATACAGCATCCCGATGGGTACGGAAGTTGCGCCCGTGAGTGCGGAGATTCTCTGGAAATATTTCTGGTGTCGCGCAACGGACGGATACGTTCGGCCTCCTTTTATACGGACGGCTGCATATACACGGTCGCCTGCGCCAATGCTCTGGTTCACATGGTAGAGGGCAAATCGTTCAATGAAGCCAGGGCAATTTCACCACAGCATATCGTGGATTATCTGGAGACCCTGCCGAAGGCGGAAAGACATTGCGCTGAACTGGCCGTCCGGACATTGCGCGCTGCTCTTCTCGATCTGATCAAAAATGAACGTCAACAACCGTGGGCCAAATTTTACAGAAAGGTATAGAGTCCCTCGGATGACTTCGTTTGCTTTCTTCGGGATGCAGTCTTCACAATGCCAAAACGATAAAGGAATTTACAGGCAAGAATGATTATTCCGTCCCGCACCGAATGCATGGAATTGCAACGGCAGTTCGATATGCCTCAAAATATACGCAGGCACAGCCTTCTTGTGGCAAAAGTTGCGCTCTTCCTTGCGGCCGGGTTGAACCTCAACAGTTCCAGGCTCGATCTGCAGTTGATCGAAGCAGGGGCACTCTTGCACGATATAGGAAAGTTGTCGGGCCTCGAGACCGGCGAGAACCATGCTGAGCTTGGGGCTGGATTGCTCAAGGGGATCGTTGCCCCGGACGTCGCGCAGATCGTTGGGGAGCATATATTTCTTGATTCCAGGCAAGTTGCCGGCCCGATTACGGAATCGCTGATCGTCAACTACTCGGACAAAAGAGTGAAGCACGACCAGGTCGTATCGATCGAAGAACGCTATAAGGACCTTATCGACCGTTATGCAAGGGCACCCCGGCAGGTTCAATTCCTGCTCGAAAAACTCGATCTCTACGTTGCGCTCGAGCAGAATATTTTTTCTCACCTGGCCATAACGCCTCAGGGCCCGGAAATTATGGGACTGACTATCGACTGAATCACCGGAACCCTGCTTCATGGAAACTAAAAAACTGACAGTAGCATTGCTGGCGGGAGGCAAATCGGCTGAACGCGCAATTTCCCTGGAGAGCGGTGAACAAGTTTACCGCGCGCTCGACAAATCCCGCTACCGGATTTTGAGATTTGATCCGGCATCGGACCTGCCTTTGCTGGCAAAGGAGGCTGGAGGGATAGACGTCGCTCTTATCATTTTGCACGGACGGTTCGGTGAAGACGGGACCATCCAGGGAATGCTGGACTCATTGGGAATACCCTACCAGGGCAGCGGCGTACTCGGGAGCGCCGTGGCCATGAATAAGGTTCTGAGCAAGCAGCTTTATGCCCTTGCAGGACTGCCCACCCCTTCCTACACCGTCGCTGACAGGTCAACCCGGCTCGAAGCCTCTGCTGCTGCCGACCAACTGGGGCTCCCGCTTGTCATCAAGCCCGAACACGAGGGTTCGAGCATAGGTATGACAATCGTAAAGGAACAAAAAGACCTTCAGGACGCTTTAGAAAAAGCGTGGAGCTTCGACCGGCGCTGCGTTATCGAAAAATACATAAAAGGAATCGAAATAACGGCCGGTGTCCTGGGAAACGAAGATCTGCTGGCCCTTCCTTTGATCGAAATTTGTCCTGACGATAAATACGAATTCTTCGATTATGAGGCCAAATATAAACCGGGCGCTACAAAAGAGATCTGTCCCGCCCGTATTTCCGCCGGGCTTACCGAAAAAGCTCAGGAATACGCAAGGCGCGCTCACAATGCTCTTCATTGCAGAGGATACAGCAGAACCGACATGATCCTCTCAGGTCCCGATCTCTATATTCTCGAGACAAACACCATACCAGGCATGACCGCCACAAGCCTTTTTCCTCAGGCGGCCGCGAAAGCGGGCATCGAATTCCCCAGGCTTTTGGATCGACTGATAGAATTGGCGATGGAAAAGTAGAAGAGTTTTTAGTTTTTAGTTTTTAGTTGAGCGCTGAGATCGTGTCCTTCGCCTTTCCTTCGTGCGCGAGCATGGCAATAAGCTGGCAGTGCTACAACAAGCAGGCTGAATCGGCGTTTTTATTTCCTACGCTCTTCTTCGTCTCTTCGTGGTGAAAACTGGACCTGGCGATCTCTGCGACCATGGATTAAATCCACGATCAGCAATAACGGTTCACGATTCACCCTTTAGAGCTTCGCAATTATCCGCTCGACCTGTGCGCGTTTTTTTGAATAGACGCCGGACAGAATTGCCCTCAGGTTTGTCTCTATTTCGGCTTCCGTGTTTATAGTGGTGTGCCTTTCGGGCGAGAGTTCGTCCATACTCTCAAACTCATCGAAGAGTCCCTCCAGGTGTTCGGGTCTTGCATCCGATTGGTTGTCATCGCCCTCCCGCCGGCGCGCCAGCCTTTCCAATATAGTGTCGCGCGAACACACGCATTCAAGAAATAAAATGTTCACGTCCAGGTCTTCAGCCAGCCTTACCGCTTCTTCACGCCATTTTTGCATCGAAAAGGTGGCGTCCAGGATCGCCGAGCGTCCCCCTTTTATCTCTTCCTGGGCCATCGAGAGGAGCCGTGAATAAACCCGTCCCCGCATCTCGGGCTTGTAAATACCTGTGCCAAACGGCACGGGACCGCGGCGGGCGCTAAATTCCGGAAGCTCTCTTCTCGCCGCGTCGGACCTGAAAAGCACCACATCGAATATCTCATGCAGTCTTTTCGCATAGGTCGATTTCCCGGTCCCCGGCAATCCGCACAGCACGTAAAGAGTCAGCCGGGCAAACTGCACGGCGTACCGGAAGGCAAGATCGAGGTATTGGGCGGCGCGCCTGCGCATTTCCTGCTTTCTTGGGCCTTCCTCCAGTTCGACGAAACTGAGACAGGAAATTTTCACCTTAACTACCGCCCGATAGCACGAGTAGAAATCCAGCAGCGTATACATGCCGTAATCGAGGCTGGATTCGGCGTAGCCGTCCAACATCTTCAGGCTTAACTCGGACCGGCCCAGACGTTCGACGTCCATGTGAAGAAAAGCGAGGTCGATAGCCGTATCCCCATACCGAAAACGTTCGTTGAATTCTATACAATCGATTATCTGAATGCGGTCAAGGAAGTAAACGTGCTCGGCCCTTAGGTCCCCGTGACCGTCGCGAATCCTGCCCTCGGAAATCCTGCGATCGAACAGGGTGGCACAGTCCGGGAGAAATGCCCGGCTCGACGCCATCACAAAATCGAATCGCTCTTTCTCTACCAGGCTTCCAATGAAAGGCGCCAGTTGGCGGAAATTCTCTTCGGTGTTGACTTCTATTGCCCGGCTGGCGCCGTACCGGTCGATCTGACGGCTGCGCTCGGCCGTTGCGTAAAATTCGGCAAGAAGCTTTCCAAGCCGCCGCATCTCCTCAGGCGTTACCCTTCCGCTCACGATCAGGCTGGAGAGAGAAGCGTCATCCGGGAGCTGCTTCATCTTAACCGCGTATTCGACCACCTCGCCGCTATCGCCGAACAGAAATCCGTCGTCTTTCCTGCTCAGTGGAACGACACCCAGATATACGTCCCGGGACAGCCGCTGGTTGAGCTTGACTTCAAGCTCGCACATTCGCCGTCTGGTATTTAGCCCGGTGTAATCGAGGAAACCGAAATCGATGGGTTTTTTCAGTTTGTAAACGAAATCGCCGGTTAGAAAGACGACCGATATGTGCGTTTCGCGTCTCTCGAGCATCGAGACACGGTGGGGGTAAAAGGCAGGGGAAGCCATAGACCGGCATAGCTGCTCGAATGTTTTCAGATCGCTCACAGGATCTTAACCGGGTTACTTTTGCCTTTCGATGAAGGCATAAGCGCTGTGGTTGTGAATGGACTCAAAATTCTCGACGTCCACCAAAAACCAGGAGATATTCGAATCCTGCCCCAGCTCATAAGCTATGTCCCGGACGACGTCTTCGACGAACTTGGGGTTTCCGTAAGCGTACTCGGTAACGTATTTTTCATCGGGCCTTTTGAGTACTGAGAAGACGTCGCAGGAGGCCGCTTTTTCCACAAGATCTATAAGGTCCTCAATCCAAATGAAGCGCTTGAACCGGACAGCAAGGCGAACCGTACCCCTCTGGTTGTGGGCCCCCTGCTCGCTTAGCTCCTTGGAACAGGGGCAAACGGTTGTGATGGGAACATTTACCTCGACGACCAGGTCGTAGCCTTTCTCCCTGTCCAGAGTGCCTGCGATACGGCAGCCGTATTCCATCAGCCCCGCACTCTCGGTAACAGGCGAGAGTTTTCGAATAAAGTATGGAAAATATATTTCCATATGTGCCGATTCAGCCTGGAGATGCTCCTGCAGGGCCTCCAGGACGGAGACAAATTCCCGTATGTCGAGATGGCCGTGAAATTCATTCAGAATCTCGATGAAGCGGCTCATGTGAGTGCCCTTGAACTCGTGGGGCACATTGACGTACATATTTATCGAGGCCACCGTGTTCTGAACGCCGTTGGTCTTATCCATTACGGTGACAGGATAGCGGATATCCTTTACGCCGACCTTATCGATACTGATGTTCCTGTAGTCAGCCTGACTCTGGACGTCAATCATAGAGGTCACCCCAACTAAGCTTTAACTGCTTCGGCTGCCTCCAACAGGTTCTTTACTATTCTGTCGAGGGCTGTTCTGGTCTTGGCGCTCACTTTGTCTGCGAATTGCGCCTTGAGGTCAGCTTCAATAATGAGGTCGTCGTATGGAATGAAGCCAAGAATCAACTGGCCGCTCAGGACTTTTCTCAAAAACGAGCGATCCTGTTCGTTGCGAACTTTGTTGGCGACGAGGCCGATCCTGGTAAGACCGATGTCCTTGCCGAGTTCTCGTATGCGGTTGGCAGTCTCGACGCTGCGCTGGCCCGGTTCGACGACCGTAATCATCCAATCCACCGCTTTCGAAGTCCCGCGGCCCAGGTGTTCGATTCCAGCCTCCATGTCCATTATCACCACTTCGTCACGTCTCAAGATCAAGTGTTGCACCAGGTTCTTGAGCAGAATGCTCTCCGGACAAACACAGCCCGTCCCGCCCTTTTTGATTCCACCCATGACCATGAGCCGAATGTTTTCTCCCTGACGGACCGAAAGCTTTTCGGGCAGGTCGTCAACTCTTGGATTTAGCTTGAAAAAGCCGCCGTAAGTGCCGGGGACCGATTCGGTCCGCTCAGCCACCAATTCTTTCATTTGAGAGACAGGCGTGATTTGGGAGGCGTTTCCTATTCCCAGGGCGTGCGCCATGTTGGCATCCGGGTCCGCGTCAATGGCGAGAACAGATCTGCCCTGCTCGGCAAACCACTTTACAAGAAAAGCACTCAACGTCGTTTTTCCAACGCCGCCCTTTCCGGTGACTGCTATCTTCAAAATGATACCTCCCTTAGAAACCGACGAGGAGAGGGGGAGAAGCGGAGACGGACCTGTCACCGTGTCCTCGCATCGCGGCGTCGAGTTTTTATCGCGTATCAGGTTCCCGACTGGATCTTTCTTCCCAGGCCTATGAGCCGATAGACGAGGCTTCCGCTCATCACCGCGATGTCTTCGGCTGAAAGAAGCCCCTGGATGCTTTGATCGAAAAGAATTGTGGCATCGGGGGGAAATTCCTCATCACCCGACCATAGGACCAATTGAACCCGAATATGAGGAAAGACGAGAAACTCCATGGAGTAGTCTCCATTATCCATGGGCACCCCTCCCATCATCTCCGCACACTTCACAAAAAGCTGTTCGTTATTTCCGAAAAAATTTGCAAACGGGTCTCGGGCGCGCCTCTGAAATGCATCAAAATAAAAATGGCCGTCCGGTATCTGACGAAAAGTGACAAGCTCTCCTGTGGATTTCTTCCCGGATGCCCCCAGCAGATAGTGCGCTATTAGAATCTTATCCGGAAGCGGGATTTCTTCGCTCGAACCGACCTTGCGAATGTCCGTTTCCGGGTGGAACCCAACTACATACTTGGTGCCTAGAAAGGGAACGACCAAACCTTGCTGCGGAGAAAATTCGGCCCCGGCAGCTTCCGCCAGCGCGGCGGCATCCCTTTTTGCGAGTTCCACCGAAGCGAGGCGGAAGGATTCTTTGTAATCGTCTATTCGAGCCACTCAACCCCCCAATGATACTTCGTTTTCGCTTGCATGGAAAAATATCGTGATTATCCGTTGGTTCATCTGCTCCGAATCCAGAGTCGCTATTTTAAATGAAACGGAGTACCGAGATCAATGGCCGAAGATAGTTTTATAACCCGATGCAGCCAGTGCGGGGCAAAAAATCGTATTCCTCGCTCGCGCGCAGGAGAACGGGCTGTTTGCGGCAAGTGCCGAACGCCTCTTCATTTCACTGCAGCGTATCCCCAGTACGCCATAGACGTGGATGAACGCACATTCGATACCGAAGTCATCAGGTTTCCCGGCCCTGTACTGGTTCTTTTCTGGGCGCGCTGGTGCGGCCATTGCCGGATCCTGCTCCCGATTGTCGACGAACTGGCCCCACAATACTCCGGGCAAATAAAATTCGTGAAAATCGACATGGATAAAACGCCCGGGCTGGCTTCCCAATATCAGATTCAGAGCGTCCCCACAATGCTGGTGTTCAAAAACGGCCAGCTCGTAAACCGTCTTCTGGGAGCACTGCCCAAAGACCAGATAGTCTCCTACCTCCGCACGCTGTTATAAAAGAAGGACTGAGGACTGAGGGAAAACGGAAGGTGCGGAGGATTCGGGACAGTTGTTCATGTTCCTTTCAGGACACCCCGAAACCACCAAAAGGTTCGGTATGAGAATCTTAGCTCCATGCTCCCCGCTTCTTTTCGTGCCGGCACTGAGTTGGACACCTGCAGCAACCCGAACCTTGGAAAAACATGCCCTGCTTGAAGCGGTTGAATAGCCCCCTACCCGAAGACGACGCATCCTGCGAAATGCATTGATAAATTTGAAAAAAGCTCTAAAATCACGAGTCTTTCAGGACCCCCGCAAGTTTGCGGGACGTCCGGCAACCATGGCCGGCGGTCCCACCGCCAAAAGGGTCATTTTCTTCGCGGCCCGTGGCACGGGCGGCCGATTTGGCCGCTGCCTGCGGCGGCGGCAACCATGGCCGGCGGTCCCACCGCCAAAAGGGTCATTTTCTTAGCGGCCCGTGGCACGGGCGGCCGATTTGGCCGCTGTCTGCGGCGGCGGCAACCATGGCTGGCGGTCCCACCGCCAAAAGGGTCATTTTCTCAGCGTCTTCTCGTGGAACCTTTCGAAACAGATGACTTTATTTCGAAAAATCACACCTTCGGTTTTGCTTTTACTCGCGTCCGAAATCCTGCTCGTTCTTCTTTTTCCGGGGTCGCTCATTTTCCAATCCACCCTGACCGCCGGAGGCGACACACCGTCTCATTTCGCTTCTGCTGTCGCGATGAACAAAGGCCTGTTCACAATCTTTTCTCCGGTTACCTGGGTGCATGGCGCCTTTGCCGGCTATCCGCTCTTCCTCCACTACTTTCCGCTGCCGTTTGCGCTCGCCGCATTCATCTCGAAGGTCGTTTCCCTCATGGTGGCCTTCAAACTCGTTACGCTGCTGGCGGTCATTCCGCTTCCAGCCGCAGTTTATCTGTGCCTTCGGCGCCTCGGCTACGGGGAGAATATCCCTGGAATCGGGGCCGTGCTGTCACTATCCTTTCTCCTGATGAATGAAAATTGCATCTGGGGAGGAAACATTGTCAGCACACTTTCAGGCGAATTCGCCTTAGCGATCTCACTCATTCTGTACGTCGTCTTCACCGGAAAACTCTACGCCAATATCTCGGCGCGAAAATCCCTGCTGGGCTGTTCCGTCCTTGAAGCATTGATAGCTTTGAGCCACGGTTATCCGCTTTTGCAGTTGCTGATGGGTTCATCGTATTTCATCCTTTGGGGAAAGAACCTGAGGGCCTTGCTCAAGCTGCATGCAACTGCGGCCGGGCTGGCGGCATTTTTGCTGCTCCCGCTCCTGTGGCGCATTCAATGGAATACACCATACTCGTATGGCTGGCATTTCAAGAGCTGGGAAGAAATAGCGCCGCCCGTTTTTTGGCCGTCATTCGTGGGGGCCTCCATAGTCGCCTACTCGTGCATACGCAACTTCTTCAGGCCGGGAAGAAAATTATCCGCCGTATTCAGGGAGCCGATCGAATCGCCGGAGCTTTATCTTATGTGGCAATTCGGCTGCGCGCTGATCGGTTTCAGCATTGCCTCATTTCTGAGGCTTGTGGATATACGGTTTATGCCTTTTGCCCAGATAATGCTGGTGATGCTTGGCGCGATTGGATGGGGCAGACTCTTATCCGGACTTCCGCGGCCCAACCTGTGGTCCGCCGCATTCTGCGCAGGGTTTGCCGTCCTCACCCTTACCAAGGCGGCGGCTGTCGATACGTGGATTCAGTGGAATTATTCCGGCATGGAATCCAAGCCTCTTTGGAATTCCTACCTGCTCGTGAATGACTACCTGAGCGGGGATCAAAACAGCCCCCGGGTAGTTTGGGAACACAATGACATAACAGCCGATACCGGAAGCGTCAGGGCTTTCGAGTTGCTTCCCTCCTATTCCGGAAGATCGGTCCTTGAAGGGCTCTACATGCAATCGGGCATCAACTCGCCCTTCGTCTACTATATCCAATCCGAACTTACTCAAAATGCTTCCACACCATTTCCGCTATATTATTATTCGAGGCCAAATCCGGCCCGCGCGGCCGAGCACCTGCGTCTTTTCAATGTCAGCCAGGTTATAGCGGTCTCCGACAATATCGCCAACTCCCTGGACTTCTCGCCGGATTACGAGCTTGGCATCGCGATCCCGCCCTACAAAATTTATCGCCTCAAAGGCCGTGAGGATTCATACGTTGAACCGCTGAGATTCAGACCGTTGCGAATACCTGCCCAAAACTGGGAAAAGCGTCAGTTCGACTGGTTCCGCGAATCCTCGCTTCGCGTACCCGTGGTCGTTGCCTCGGAAGGTTCTCCGGGTGAATTCTGGAAGAGCTTGCAGGCATACGGCGGAGACCCCGAACACATCCCTGAAGTCCCGTTTCCGGATGTTGAAGAAGTTCAAGCGCATGCCGTCCTGAGTGACGGGAAAATCACTATCGACACCTCAAAACCGGGCCATCCGCTCTGGATAAAAGTCTCGTACCATCCTGACTGGAGGATAACCGAAGGGGCCGGGGAACTCTACCTTGCCTCTCCGGCCTTTATGCTCCTCGTACCCGGGACATCTAAAGTTGTCCTTACGTTCGACACCAAAACAGGGATTTATCTCTGGGGAAAAGTTTTCTTCGCCGTCACCATTGTGCTGCTCATACTCAACATCGCGCTTCGAAAACTTCGCCGCGGTCCGCCTCAGGGGTCCGGGACCCCAGGTCCCATTTCCGGGGCCGGCCTGCCGGCCTTTATCCGCAGACGGCTCGTACGCTTTTCGGATCACACCACGCAATCGCAAAATAGGATCGGCATGAACGCCGCGCCCCTGGTCGCGTTTGCTGCCGTGGTGGTTATATGCGTCGGGGCCATATCGACGAGAAACCATCGCGACCCCACACTTCTCTACAACTTCGCATCCGACAAATTCACGGAACTCAGCGAAAACAGGTCCAGCCCGCTCGCTCTGCTGCCCCAGGATTCGCCTGGAGAGCTTCCCCCATCCCCGGAGACCGTCCGGCTCTACAAGGCGTTCGACGAATGCGTCAGGTACGGCCAAACCTCGGTGCTGGATTATTCGGTGCTGCACAAGGCATTTTTTATGGCCTCATGGGACAGATGGGACGAGTTGCAGCAGATGTTGGAGAAGTTTCTCAAGGACAATCCCGAAAACCGCACTTATCCGGAAAGCCTGGCGTGGTTGGGGGAAGCATCACTTAAAAAGGGCCGGCAGGCTGAGGCGGAGAGGATTTTCAGGCGGGCGCTTTTTTTCTGGCCGGAAGGCAGGGCTACGGAACGAGCGGGACTGCGCCTTGCGGAAATCATCGGCGCCGACCCCCTCCTTGAGACCGCCCGCGGGCTTTTTACGTCCGGCAGATACCTGGAAGCCTACGATTTTTACGCAGCGCTCGCCCTGTCCAAAGATAAGAAAACAGCCGACGAAAGCACCATTTCTCTTGCCTATTGCTGTTTTTACATGAACAGGTGGAATGAGGCCTCAGACCTGTTTATGAGGTGGCTGGGCGATAATTTCGATACTCCAGAATCCGCCCGCATCCAGGCCGACTACAAACAATGCCTGGCGATCGTCGATCAGAACAAAGAATGGATAACCGGGCCCGACGCGCCCCCAATTTCCCCCGCGCGCAAGGGCTTGATCGTGCGGCTCATTCAAAGGGTGACGGGTGAAGAGTGAAGAGACGATGCCTTCTCAGGCGGACACAGCTTTCCACATCCCGTCGGGACACCCGGAAACCATTAAAAGTACGGTCCCAGGGTGACTGTCCTCAGTCCTCCAGGAGGTGGATCTTTATGCTTGCCCGGTTGCTTTTCTCCGCGCTCTCCGCGCCTCGCGTGAGAATTATTTGTAAGAGCTTTTCACTTCCCTTGGGGATGAAAAACCCGGTGTTTTGTTTTTCGCTCCTCGCTCCTCGCTCCCTGCTCCTTTTCTAGAACTTGTATCCTATGTCAATCCCAATCAATTGCGCATGCCCGCCTGTCAGGGAGGTCGGATTTATGTAGCCGGGTGACAGCGAATTCGTGACGGTCCGGTCCGAGACAAAAACATAGCTGTATGCTAAATCCAGCGTAAATTTCTCACAAAAGTGGAAGCCGGGACCCACCGAAAGGTATTGCCGGGTGCCGCCGGCTGGAAGCTCATAATCTGCAAACTGGGTGTTGATCGCTTCCTGGTCGTAGATGTAGCCGGCCCGAAGGTCCAGCCACGGGCAGGCTTTGTACTCGACCCCGGTCTGGAACCGCCAGGTGTCGTGCCAGTCCTTTGGAATCGTAACTGTGCCCGGCACTGCAAAGGGCTGTTGGAAGGAAAATTGGAGTTGCTTAAAGTCGCTCCAATCGGTCCACACACCTCCTACTTCCCAGCTCAGGCGCTTGGTGGGATAAAACGTTACGCCAAAAGCGACCGAATCCGGCAGGGTCAGCGACGAGCGCGCGTTTGAGTTAATAGAGGTGATCAATGGTGTGGGTGAAACGAAACTTGCCCCCAGCGTCGCGGTCTCTCTGATCTCGCTGCGGTAAGATACGCCCATCGAAACGAACTGACACGGTTTGTAGTGGGCGGCAAGGTTGAACCCGTAGCCCCAGGAAGAACCCACGAGGTCGAGCGAAGGGGAAAGCTGCGTCGGCAGTTGCCCAATCCCAGGCACCGTCACTGGAATCAACTGTTTGAGAGTATTCCTCATATACATAGCTTCGAAGCCCGCCGCAACCGAGAGCTGGTCGGTGAGCTTTAAAGCTACGTTAGGATTTATCGTGAAAGATTGGACATTGGCTTCGTAACTGTTGAAGGCGCCGAACCAGTCCTGGGGAAACGCAACTTTAAGTCCAAACGGCGTAAAAACACCCAGTCCGAGCCAGATACGGTCGCATGTCTGGTAGGTAAGATAGGCGTGAGGCGGGAACCCCCAGTCATTGGTCGTTTGGGTCCCGAACCGCGTGCTCACGTCGGTGTTCAGATTTATCATCGTCAAGCCGGATATCATTTGAACACCAGGCAGTTGAGTGATCCCGGCCGGGTTGTAAAAAATGGCCGAAGGATCGTCAGCCCGTCCCACCATGGCCTCGCCAAGAGCGGTGCCGCGCGCGCTGCCCTCCGTTATTGCGAACCCCGCGCCAAAACACGGCACAGATACCAGCAATGAAACCACAGCCCCTAAAAAGCATCCTGCAAACCACGCCCTGCGCACCATTTTTTCCTCCTCCTCACCGATTAAATATCTATTCACTCCTTCTCGAAAGGACAGCCTGCATCGGCATATGGCCGGCCGGCGACGACTCTCACCGCCCCTTCATCTGCAAATCGAGCAATGCATAAAGCTGCGCGCGATAGATTACGAACCGCGCTTTGGGTAGGTTTTTGGTTGAAAGAAATCCTGAAGAACAGCCCCTTGGCCTGTGAAATCGCATGTTTTTTAATCATCGCAATTTGAGAATACAATATGTGTATGGACTATTCTGTTTTCGTCAGGCTTAAAAACAAAGACTTGGACGGAAGAGATGGAAACACCATGGAAACATTATGGAGACAATTTGCGGGCTGTTTCCATCCCATGGGCAGAAGTGGGAGCTGACGTGGGTTTTCGGGTTTAGCGCCATGGAAACATTTATGGAAACATTGTTGAATTTCCGGCAGGTGTTTCCATCGGTAAAGGATTGTTATTGTTGTTCTTTGTGTCTTTCATGGAAACATCCTGGAAACACTATGGGAATTTTTTCAGCGGACTGTTTTTGTCCCATACATTTCAGGGGCAGGCAATTACCTGACTGGGACATTATACTTCATTTAGTAGTGTATAAGCAATAATAATATGAAGTGGTCTCTCAACTTCAGAGTGGATGTCAAAGAAGTTCGCAGAAGATGAGAAAAATGAGCATCGCTGAAAGGTATCTTAAGGAGCAAGGGGGGACGTGGGGAACTGCTTGATTTATTCAGCCTGCCGGGACAGCTCTAAAATTTACTCAACTTCAAGGTTCGGGGCTCGCTTTCCGCCCCAGACCGCAGGCCATCCTCCAGCGGCTCTTTACCCGGCATTGCGCGGCAGGCATATTGAGGCTGCGGGCGCTGCCTCGGGCTGTAGTGCCTTTTTAGCCACTTGCTGAGACCGTCGAGTCCCGGGAAGAAGACCCTTTCGGTGATATTGGCCTGATCGAGCTTATCGCGCACTTCCCATTTCAGCGACGCAGGGATAATTATTTTGCGCGCTATCCCGCTATGGGCGTCCAGCCAGGAGTCCAGCACCGTTTCGGGGTCCGACATGAGCGAAAAGAAGGCAAACTGGTTCACAATGCGGTCATCGATCGAAGGGGGTTCGAAAAAGACAGTGAATTCCTTTTGAGATAGGCCGTGCAGTTCCTTCAAGGTCTTGAGCGACTGGGAGAGCATCTCAACCGTAAAAACATTGGCCCCTTCCCTTTCAAGCTGTTCCCTGAGGCTTTCGGGGAGAAGTTTTGCGGTCCGGACGTAGTTTACCGCCCAGACGGCGCCGTCAATATCGAATTTTTCGATGTTCGAAGTAGCAAAGTGCAGCGCGCAAAATGGGGAATAGGTCCAGTCAAGAAGCCGTGTGGGCAAGCCAAAATGTTGCGCGACGGAGAGCCAGTGCCATACGGAGTCTCCCGTCATCAGGTTCCTGTGGGCATATTTTGTAAAATTGCGCAGGATATGGTGTTCGAGGCCGGCAAAGCTACCCCCCAGGCGCATGAGAGTAGTTTCAAGGCGATATCCGGCGTCAGATAGGCCCCTGAACGCGCAGCGGGACCGGAACCTGCCAAGGTCCTGGTTCCATGAGTCCCTGTAGAGTTCTTCCTGGAGTTCATTCCACGTTTTTACAATGATTTCATTCATATAACAGTCGTCAGTGGTCAGTGGTCAGTGGTCAGTGGTCAGTGGTCAGATATCAGTTTTTAGTTTTTAGTTTTTAGTTAAAAAACGCCGGGAAGCCATCTTGCGGTTTTATTTTTGTAATTCAGGTATTCATTTCCGAATTTTACTTCGAGCAGCCGTTCCTCATAGCCTGCAATGTAGTTGTAAAAAACACAGCCGGCGGCTAACAGGACCAGGGAAAAAAGCGATGCCGTCGATATCGCCAGGCCGAGATAAGACAGAATACTGGCAAGGTATAGAGGATGCCTCACGAAGCGGAACGCGCCCGTCACCTTTATACCGGCCGGTCTTTGTTTGCGGCTGATCACCGAATGGCCCGACCACGCGAGAAAGAGCGCCGTCGCGATCGCAAGCGAGGTGAAGGGCAGCCGGATCTTTAACGGGATTATATCCGACAGGAAGGTCGATCGGCGCAGGAAAAATGAATCCGTTGCCCAGACCATGATAAACAGCACTGCCAGCATGAACTGCCCCGCGTCGCCAAAAGGATGCTCTCCGTTCTTTTCTTTCATTTTGCATCTCCAATTCTATCGAGGCCGGCCTTGATTCGAGCCAGTTCCGCAGGTGCGGCGAACCGGGGCGGGGTGGGCAGATGCGGCCCGCAAACCTGGCTCATCATACGGGCGGTAAGAAGCGCGGGTTTGTCCTGGAATTTTAATCCTGTCACAATGATGGAATTTTCAAGGCAAAGAGCATCTGTCAGCCCTCCCCGACAGACTTCATCCCTGGGAAGTTCCGGTTCGTAAGAAACGATGAAGTCCGTATCGCGGCTTGCGACGACGGCTGTCCTGGTCTGGACGCGAAATCTCCTGTCATCGAATTCCTGAAAATCCTGCACAAAAAACCTGGCTTTTCCGGTAATCAGCGAAATGAACGCATGCCTGGTTTTCCGGGCCAGATCGTATTCATAGGCCGTAATTTCCAGGCCGGTATCCGCGGCAAGCTTCATCCTGCTCCCATCCGAGAGGACGACCTCCACCGAACTGCCTGCTCCCGTGGTTATCCTGTCCAGAACGAACACGGTGTCGCCGGCCTTGAGCGTTTCCTGCCTGCCGCCCCTCTCGATCGAGACGGCGCCGGCGATAATTTCAGCCCGCCCTGCGACATCAACCGCAGCCGCCGCTTGATGCGCCGACATAACCAACGCGAGAAATACCAGGACATGAATTAATTCCCGCAAAATCATCCCTTCAAAAACAAATAAATCTACCACAGAGGCACAGAGGTCACCAAGAAAAGCAAGCAACAAAAACACGACCAAAGGCCCCCTGATCTCTGTGCCCTCTGTGGTGGAATTGTATTTTAGGACTTACTACCGCAGCAACTCGCGAGCGATGATGAGGCGCTGTATCTCGCTGGTTCCTTCGTAAATCGTGGTAACACGAACGTCCCTGTAGAAGCGTTCGATAGGAAAGTCATTTGTATAGCCGTAGCCGCCCAGCATCTGAAGTGCGTCATAGCAGGCCTTGTTGGCCGCTTCAGTGGCATATACTTTAGCCATTGAAGCTTCTTTGGAATAAGACATCCCCCGGTCCTTCAGGTTGGCCGCGCGAAGCAGGAGCAGGCGCGCCGCATCGAGCCTGGTATAATTGTCCGCTATCATCCATTGGATCGCCTGCTGCGATGCTATCGGGCTGTCAAACTGAATCCTTTCCTTGACGTAGTTCGTTGCGTAGTCCATGGCGGCAAGGCCGATGCCCAGGGCCATCGACCCGATCCCGATCCTTCCGCCCGCAAGCTCCGCGACAGCGATCCTAAAGCCGTCGTTTATCATGCCGAGCAGGTTTTCCTTCGGGACCATGCAGTTGTCGAAAATCAGCTCGTTGGTCGACGAGGCGTGCTGGCCCAATTTATGTTCGTCTCTTCCAACTATGAATCCTGGAAAGCCGGGTTCCACGATGAAAGCGCTGATCCCCCTGCCCTTTTTTGCCACCGTGTCGGTAACGGCCCAAACGACGAAGCACCCGGCATATTCCGCGCTGGAGATAAAAATCTTGTTTCCGTTGAGGACCCAGCGGTCGCCGTCGAGCACGGCCGTGGCCCGCATGCCGGCAGGGTCCGAACCCGCGCAGGTCTCCGTCAGCCCAAAGCTTGCCGCAAAATACTCACCGCTGCAAATACGAGGAATATACTTCTTTTTTAGCTCCTCGGTCCCGATGACCTGGATGACCTCAGCCACCATGTTGTTCACCGATGCCGTAACGGTCGTACTTGCGCATGCGCGGCCGAGTTCGGTCATCACGAGCGAAAATGCGACGCTGCCGGCGCCCGTGCCCCCATACTCCGGGTCCACATTCAATCCCATGAAACCGAGCTCGGCAAGCTTTCTGAGATTTGTTTTCAGAATATCCCGGTTTTTCGTCCGGTCGATTTCAGCCGCGACAGGCTCAAGTTCGCGCTTGGCAAACCTTGCGGCCGTCTCTTGAATAATTCTTTGCTCTTCGTTCAGTTCGAAATCCATTCGCATATCCTATGAATATTCGTAGAAACCCCGGCCAGTCTTTCTTCCCAGCCATCCGGCCTCCACGTACTTGCGCAGCAGCGGGCACGGCCTGTACTTGGAATCGCAAAAACCGGCGTACAATGTCTCCATGATCGCCAGGCACGTATCCAGTCCGATCAGGTCCGCCAGGGTCAGAGGCCCCATGGGATGATTCATGCCGAGCCGCATGACCGTGTCGATGTCCTCTCGGGTGCCCACTCCGTGGTAGAGGCAATAAACCGCTTCATTTATCATCGGCAGCAGTATCCGGTTGGCGATAAAACCCGGATAGTCGCTGGACGACGCCGGTGTTTTCCCGAACTTGACCGCCAGGTCCCACGTAATTTTAAAAGTCTCATCGGAGGTGGCTATCCCCCGGATTACTTCGACAAGCTTCATGACCGGCACCGGGTTCATGAAGTGCATGCCGATGACCTTATCGGGTCTTTTCGTCTGAGCCGCAACACGGCCGATGGGAATGGAAGACGTGTTACTCGAAAGAATGACCCCCGGTTTGCAAACAGAGTCCAATTCGCGGAATACGCCGAACTTGAGCTGTTCGTTTTCAGTAGCGGCTTCGACGACAAAATCCGCTGCGGCCATGTCCTTAAGAGAGGTGCTGGTCTTGATCCTGGAAAGTACACCGGCCTTCTCGTTGGGACTCATTTTCCCTTTTTCGACATTTTTTGCCAGAAGGTTCGTTATGTTCTTGAGACCGCGTCCGACAAACTCATCGTTGATGTCATTCATGATCACGTCAAGGCCGCTCATTGCGGCGACCTGCGCGATCCCGCCTCCCATCTGGCCTGCGCCTATGACCCCAAAAGTCTTGATTTCCATTCGATCCTCCTGCGTTGCTGCGCGACGGGTGAAGAGTGAACAGCGAGCAGTTAACGGTTGCGGGTTGCGGGTTAAAAAACCCGTAACCTTCAACCCGTTACCCGTAACCTATCTTTTTACCACCATGGCAACGGCTTCTCCTCCTCCAAGGCACAGGGAGGCAAGCCCTGTTTTCTTGCCGGAGCGTATCATTTCATACAGCATCGTGACCAGAACGCGACAGCCGCTTGCCCCTATGGGATGCCCCAAAGAGACACTGCCCCCTGCAACGTTTACTTTGGACGCGTCCAACTTCAGTTCCTTCATAACGCAAACGGTCGATCCGCTGAAAGCTTCGTTGACTTCGAAGATATCCACGTCACCGACACCGATGCCTTCTTTGCGGAGGCATTTAGGTATGGCGAGGATTGGAGCCACAAGGACGTACTTCATGTCGATGCCGGCGGATGCCTGGGCCCCTATCGTGCCCATTATCGTGCAGCCCAGTTCCATTGCCTTTTCCTTGGACATGACTACGACTGCGGCGGCGCCGTCACTGATCACGGAAGAATTCCCGGCAGTGGTGACGCCCCCTTCTTTGAACGCCGGCTTCATCCTGGCAAGCGTCTCATAGGACGTCTCCCTTGGGCACTCATCCTGCGCGAAGACGACCTGCTCGCCTTTGCGGGACGGCAGTTGGACGGGCATGATCTCTTCTTTAAACCTTCCGCCTGCAATGGATGCCAGGGACCGTCTGTAGGATTCGGCGGCATACCTGTCCTGATCTTCGCGGGTCACGCCATATCTTTCACAGCAAAGTTCGTTCGAAATGCCCATGTGAAAATCGTTTACTATGTCCCACAGGCCGTCGTGAACCATGGAATCCACCAGGACGCCGTCGCCCATCCGGTAGCCGGTCCGCGCTTTCGCCAGATAGTAGGGCGCCATGCTCATGGTTTCCATCCCGCCGGCAACCACGACGTCGGCGTCGCCCACCTGGACAGCCTGAGCGGCAAGCATCACAGCCTTCAGGCCTGAACCGCAGACCTTATTCACCGTTATTGCTTCCACCTCCCACGGCATAGCGGCGGCAACCGCCGCCTGTTTGGCCGGATTCTGCCCATAGCCGCAAGGGAGCACCAAACCCATTATGACTTCGTTTACCCGATCTTTGCCTATCCCCGCGCGTTTGACAGCTTCTTCGATCACCAGGCCGCCCAACTTCGTGGCCCCGACAGTACTGAGCGACCCATTGAAACTGCCCAGCGCGGTCCTGACAGCACTGACTATGACGGCTTCCCGCATGGCATACTCCAGTTAGTTTTGAGTTTTTAGTTTTTAGTTTTTAGTGGTCACGTGTGCTGACATTGTGCCGCAAAACAAAGTTGTTAGTTTTTGACTAAAAACTGATAACTAACAACCAAAAACTGCCAATTTTTCACGGACGAAGCCGATAGGCCTGGAAATAACGAATGTCTTCTCACGTGACTGCCCCCCTTTGAGCAGTTTGACCTCCGATTTGGAAACATCAAGGACCTTGGCCAGAAATTCTATGCATTCCCGGTTTGCCTCCCCTTCAACCGGAGGTGACCCTATGCGTATCTTCAGCCTGTCGCGAAAAATTCCCGAAAACCCCCTGCTCGAAGCCCTGGGCTGAACGTAAACAAAAATGAGCGTTTCTCCAGCTTTTTCAGATAAATAGGTGAAGTCTTCGGGCGCCACTTTTCATTCCCATCGGTCACAGTCTCAATCCCGCCTGGAGGGGGGTCACAGTTGTTGACACGCCGATCAGTAGAATATATTCTCAGAGGCGACTAACCGGAAGCAAAAACTTGAACAATTTAAATCCATATTTATGAGGATCGCTATGAGAAGAATGCTGCTTTTTTTTGTTATCTTTTCCATGTCGCTGGCTGTCCCTGTTTTCCAGGGTATCGCTCATGCCGCAGTGGAATTTTCAGCCGACATGGTCATAGTTCCTAAAGGCGAGGAACCAATGAAGGGCAAGATCTTTGTAAAGGGCGACAAAATCAGGCAGGAAACAATCGAAGAAGACGAGACTCAAATCATGATAATCCGCCCCGATAAGAAGCTGACCTGGATGATCACGCCTGACGAAAAATCATACATGGAAATGCCTTATCAGTCCACTGACAAGACGTTTGAAGAGTGGACAGCGGAGAAGGAAAAGAACGCGAAGTTTCTCGGGGAAGAAACCGTTTCGGGCATGCCCTGTAGGAAATACGAAATCATGGAAGATGGGGAAAAAACCGTCTTGTGGATTTCCAAGCAGTTTCCTTTTCCGATCAAGGTAGAAGATTCGGAAGTGACGATGGAGTACAAGAATATCAAGCAGGGCTCGCTCGAAGATACCCTCTTCGAAGTGCCGGCCGGATACGAAAAGATGGCGGCGCCGCTAATTCCGCCAAAGGATTAAGAGACCATGGTTCTTTTGCCTGTTTCCGGCAGATCGCAGCCTTTCCAGGTAAATCCGTCAAAAATAATTGCCCTTGGCCTGAACTACCGCAGCCACATAGCGGAAAGCCACTCGGTCAAGGTGCGCGGGTTTACGGAGGAAGTACCTGAAGAGCCCATCCTGTTTCCCAAGACCCCGAACGTGCTCGTAGGGCCCGGCGAACCGATTGTGATACCCGCATTCCTGCTGGCGTACGGATTCGAAGACCTCCGCACCGATTACGAAGCCGAGTTGGCTGTCATAATCGGGAAGAAGTGCAGGAACATTACAGCCGACAAGGCGTTCGAGCATGTCATGGGCTACACCTGCTTCAACGACGTCAGCCAGCGCAACATCCAGACCGGCGACCGTTCCGGATGGTTCCGGGGAAAATCGCTGGATACCTTCGGTCCCATCGGACCGCAGGTGGTGCTCCACGAACAGATCGGCAACCCTCAGAACCTGCGTATTCAGTGCCGTTTGAACGGCGCGACCGTTCAGGACGCATCCACCTCTCAGATGATTTTCCCGGTGAGCGATATGATAGCATTCATATCGAAGAATTTTACCCTCATGCCGGGCGACATCATCGCTACCGGCACGCCCAGCGGAGTGGGACGACTCCAGCATGGCGACATAGTGGAGATCGAAATAGAGAAAATCGGGATTCTTAGCAACCCGGTGGTCGAAGAGTGGAAGTAATAAGCGGTGGATATTGGCGTTGAAGAGGCCCTTCGTGGAGAGGTCGGTTATTCCCATTACAGCCGCAGATGGAGTGAGTCTGGCATTGCACTGCATCCCGGCGGACGTTCCGGCCTCCGCAACTGTTGAAGTGATTCTCACGCACGGGACATTCTCCAACGCACGCCTATGTTTTGCGCTAGCCGGCTACCTTGCCTCAATCGGTTTTCGCTGCTGGGTACTGGATTGGCGGGGGCACGGGGAAAGCGGGGAGGCGCCTCGGAAGACGACGTTCGACTCTGTCGCTCAACTCGACGTTCCGGCAGCGCTGCAGGCAGTCCTTGAACGCGTCGGCCCCAATCCTATTTTCTGGCTTGGCCATAGCGGCGGAGGATTGGTGGGCGCCATATGGGCAGCACGGAATGTGGATCTCGCTCATACTCGGCTCCGAGGATTGCTCTTGCTTGGTTCCCAGGCAACCATGGCCGGCTCTCGCTTGCACAATCGTCTGCTCATCCGCCTTATAGATTTCCTTATATCTGCCATCGGGTCGGCGCCGGGACACTATGTTGGACTGGGACCCGAGCCTGAAAATCCTGAGATGATGCGCCAGTGGTGCCGCTGGAACATAGAGGGGAAATTCTCCGGCGATGACGGGTTCGATTACGCTGCTGCATTGAGAAGGTTGCGAATTCCCGTGCTTGCAATATCAGGGGCCGGAGATACGTTTATTGCCCCCCCGGATGGATGCAGGCAACTTGCGTACGCTTTCGGCGGGCCGGATATCACGTTCCATGAGTGCGGCATCGCGACGGGGTTTGCCGAGAACTACACGCACGATCGTCTCATTCTGTCGAAGCCGGCCAGCCGCGAAATCTGGCCGATGCTGGCGTCCTGGATCCAAAAGCGTTTCCAGCCGCTATCAGATTTCTGACATCGCAGAGCGTGTTCATTTTACAGTGCCAACCTGCCTGGCAAAGGAACTGGTGGGCACAATCAAGCTGTGCCCACCCTCAGTGGATTCCGTTTCAAAGGCCCTGTCGGAAATGACCAATTTAAAACCTTCCGCGCCTTCCCGGCGTGGTGAATCCCGGTACTAGCAACCCGCCAACTGGGCGAAAAAATCGTTGCCTTTATCATCGACCAGGATGAAAGCCGTGAAGTCCACCACTTCGATCTTCCAAACGGCCTCCATACCAAGTTCGGGGTACTCCAGCACTTCGACCTTCTTTATGTTGTCCCTTGCCAGGATGGCGGCGGCCCCGCCGATGGAGCCCAGATAGAAGCCGCCGTGTTTTTTACAGGCGTCGGTCACCTGTTTGGAACGGTTGCCCTTTGCGATCATTACCATCGAGCCGCCATGAGACTGGAACAGGTCCACGTAGGAATCCATGCGGCCGGCGGTTGTCGGGCCGAATGAGCCGGAAGGCATTCCCTTCGGGGTTTTGGCCGGGCCGGCGTAATATATGGGGTGGTCCTTCAAATATTGAGGCAGACCCTCGCCTCTGTCGATTCTCTCCTTGAGTTTCGCATGCGCGATATCTCTTCCCACCACTATTGTTCCGCTCAAGGATAGTTGAGTCTTGACCGGGTACTTCGACAACTCGGCCAGAATTTCCTTCATCGGCTTGTTGAGATCGATTTTTACAACGCCGTGCTCGTGTTTTCCACGGTACTTTTGAGGGATGTATTTTCCCGGACTTGCCTCGAGTTCTTCGATCCAGATGCCCTGCTTGTTGATCTTAGCCTTTATGTTTCTGTCCGCAGCGCATGAAACTCCCATTGCAACAGGACAGGATGCGCCGTGGCGCGGCAGCCGGATAATTCTTACATCCAGGGCAAAGTGCTTGCCCCCATATTGCGCCCCGTAGCCGGACTTACGGGCAGCAATCAGGATCTTTTCCTCCATTTCCAAATCCCGAAATGCCTGTCCGCCATCGTTTCCAGTGGTGGGCAGGTGGTCGAGATAGCCCGTGGTCGCAAGTTTTACCGTCTTCACGCAACTCTCCGCCGACGTCCCGCCTATCACGAAGGCAACGTGATAGGGTGGACATGCGGCAGTACCAAGAGTCTTCATCTTGTCCACCAGGTACTTTTCGAGCGCGACCGGATTGAGGAGCGCCTTTGTTTCCTGGTAAAGCATCATTTTGTTGGCCGACCCCCCGCCTTTGGCTACGAACATAAACTTGTATTCGGCGCCGTCGGTAGCGTAGATGTCTATTTGGGCCGGAAGATTGTTGCCCGAGTTCTTTTCTTCATACATGGTCAACGGAACCGTCTGCGAATAACGCAGGTTCTCTTCCGTATACGTCTTATAGATGCCCCTGGAGAGGCATTCTTCGTCTTTGACGCCGGTCCAGACCTGCTGGCCCTTCTTGGCGACAATGGTGGCGGTGCCGGTATCCTGGCAAAGCGGCAGAACGAAGTTTGCGGACACTTCCGCATTCTGCAGGAGCGCTATGGCCACGCCGCGATCGTTTGGAGAAGACTCCGGGTCGTCGAGGATTGCGGCCCACTGCTCGAGCTGTTTAGGACGCAGCAGAAAAGAGACCTCCCGCATTGCCTGGTTTGCAAGATATTCGATCCCTTCGGGGTCCACCTTCAGGACCTGTTTTCCTTCAAAGTTGCCCACGGAAACATAATTATCAGTCAGGAGTTTGTACTTTGTCTCGTCTTTTCCGAGGGGAAACGGGTCTTGATAGCTGAATTCGGGCATCTTCATCTCCTTGTGATTTAGTAAAACAGATCGTATTCGGGAAGCTGAAAGAGCTCGCGCGTAAACCTGGCAAGCGTATCGGGCAGATACCTTCCCCACAGCTTTATGGGAACGTCCTTCAGCTCGGTCGTCGGACTGAAACCGACGGCAAAAAGGTACTCGAGAAGGAACTCCACGTTCGCGGGGATATACCCCCTGTACGGCTTATAGTCTCTTTGAGATATTATCCTTTCTTCATGAATGCTGTTTCCGAGTTCGGATTCGACCATGGCCTCCGGGGTGGCCAGTATCAGCTCGATCTTAATTCGTTTCTCCGCGTCTTCCATGAACGGCTCGATTCCCTTTTTCAGCACGGAGCCCGAAATACCTCGATTCGCATACTTTTCCCAGCTTTTCGAATCCACGAATCTTCTGCAAACTTCTTCCGGGTCGCACGGAATATCAAGGATCATGCTGGATGCTTCATAGCTGCCGTGGAAGATCTCTCGCTCCCCGACACCGATGGACGGGTCGCTTCTCAGAGCACTTTCGACTCTTGCCAGTTGTTCTTCGGTCCCCAGGATTTTCATCCCGCCCACGTCGTCTATGGTAATCGAAGATTGGTCTAATTGGATTGCACATTTACGGAAGCTGTCGGCAATGATTTGCTCGGCCTCAATAAATTCCCGCTCCATCTCCTCTTTTGGGGTAACCAAAAATTCGAGCGGTATGCCGGACTTGCCTGCCCGGGCCTGGGCCATCGCCAGGGCTTTATTCTGAACGGTATGAAAAATCCATTTGGCAATGCGCCTGTTGGCTTTTTCCGCTATTCTCACCGGCCGTTTTATCCTGTATGCCGCAATAAGCCGCCCCTCGGCGTCGAGACAAACAGACCCGCTGATCGGGGTTTCATAAAAGAAGTACTCAGGATTTCGCAGGTAGCGCGCGAACAGATATTCCATCCTGGGGCTGATCTCGCCGGCAACCTTACACAGCGCGTTCCTCAGTTCTCCCTTGCTGCGAATGCGGACCTTTCGGAACTCACCCGCATTGATCGCACCAACAATGCGGCCGATCAGGGTTTCAAGAGTCTCACCAAGGACATACCCGTCGCAGATAAATATCCGTGTAAGCAGCATGGCGTCGAATGGCTCGGGTTTTCCACAGAGCCAGCGCTCAACGATGTGCAGTAATTGCTCGCGGTGAACGAAAGAGGTCAGATACAATCTTTTGTCACTTCTATTCGTCAGTTTTTGAGGGCTTTAATCATATCACGTTTTAACGGATTTTGCAGGAAGCCTTGTGGATTTGGCTTAAAACCGCTATATTTCACTGCCCAAAAACAAAGCGAATTCCCCCCATACGGAGACCTGGATGGGCAATATAACGGTAATTTTCAAGCCGGAATCTATCAGCGTCGAAGCTGACCCGGGTGAGAAGCTGATGGATGTGGCATTCAGGGCAGGCATAGACATCAGCAATCTTTGCGGCGGACAGGGCGCCTGCGGCAAATGTCTCGTACAGGTCAAACGAGGCAAGCTAAGTCAGAACAGCAAGGTCATAGGAATGCTGAGCCGCAAGGAAATCGATCTGGGGTTTACGCTCGCCTGCCAGTCCGAACTTCTCGAGGATGACGTGGAAGTATGGATCCCGCCGGAGTCGCGAACCGACGTCCAGATTCAGATCTCGGATTATATCGTTTCCTTTGCCGAACCGACTCAGGCCGCCGGTCCGGATTATGAACCCGCACCGATAGTGAGGCCCCTGTGTGAGAAACATTATCTCGAACTGCCGGCGCCTACCATTAATGACAGCCTCTCCGACCTGGAGCGGGTATGCCGGGCGGTCAGAAAGAAGATCCCGGAATTCCCCAACATACAGACGCATTTTTCATGTCTGTGGGGACTGGCGGGCCGGTTGCGTGAAAATGATTGGAAAATAACGGCGACCGTACATTTCCGCGATGCCGACTCCCCGATGATTCGTGATATTGAAGGCGGCAATACCACGTCCAGGAATATCGGTGTTGCAATCGACGTGGGAACAACCACTATAGTGGCCCAACTGGTGGATTTGCGCTCAGGATCTATTATCGGCGCTCAGGCCAGCCATAACTCCCAGGCGCGCTACGGAGAAGATGTTATATCGCGAATGGTTTTTGCCTGCGGCCGGTCCGGCGTCGGGCCTCTGACCGAGGCGGTAACTTTTACGATTAACGCGCTGATTGAATCACTTATCAGGAAGAACGGCTTCAAGCACGATGATATCACCTGCATAGTTACAGCAGGGAACACGGTTATGACCCATCTGCTCCTGGGCCTTGAACCGTGCAACATTCGTATTGACCCTTATATACCCGCTGCCACACGGTTTCCGGAGTTCGACGCCGCAGAAATCGGTTTGAATGCCAATCCAAAGGCGCTTCTGCATTGTATGCCCTGCGTGAGCAGCTATGTCGGCGGCGATATCACGGCGGGAGTTTACGCCTGTGGGATGCACGATCATCATGAAATCAGCGCCCTGATAGATGTAGGAACGAATGGAGAAATCGTAATCGGAAATAACGAATGGCTGGTGTGCTGCTCGTCTTCGGCGGGGCCGGCCTTTGAAGGTGGAGGGATCAAATGCGGCACCAAGGCTATTGCCGGAGCAATTGATGAGATATTTATAGATGGGAACCACGTTCATTACGAAACTATCGGGGGACAAAAACCTCTTGGGATTTGCGGCTCTGCCATCATTGACGGAATAGCCAAACTTCTGGCCGCCGGTATCATAGACCAAAGCGGAAAGTTTACTTTTTTCCGTCATCCGAGGGTGCGAGTGATCGATGACGTTCCCGAATTCGTCGTCGCCCGGGAGGGGGAGACAGCCACCGGGAAGCCCATCGTGATCAGCGAAGATGACATCAATAATCTCATCAAGAGCAAAGGGGCAGTGCTTGCGGCTATGCGGGTGCTCCTGAAGACCCTGGAGATGGATTTCTCAGATCTTCAGAAAGTGTATGTCGCAGGAGGCTTTGGCGCTCATCTCGACATTGAAAAGGCGATCTTCATCGGTCTTTTGCCCGATATCCCGAAGGAACGAATCCGCTTCATCGGAAACAGTTCTCTTGCCGGGGCCAGGCTTGCTCTGCTCTCAACTCATGCTTTTCATAGGGCCGGAGAGATTGCAAACCGCATGACCTACATAGAATTGAGCGTATATGCCGACTTCATGAACGAGTTCATAGCGGCGAACTTCCTGCCGCACACAGATATGGAACTGTTCCCCACGGTCGCGAAGTTTTTGAGACTGAAGCAGAAATTTTCAGCAAAATAGGACTCTGTTATGTATATTCTGCTTCTTGTCTTGGTGGGCCTTTTGTTAATCGTCTCGATTTGGGCGGCGCTGACCTCCTATTCGTTTTTTTGGTTCGAAAATGTCTGGAAGTCGGAAGAGGGGCCGTACCGAGGCCGAAATCTGAAGGCGATGGTCTTATCAGGCGTCCTTTCCTGCATGTCGAGTGCGATCGTCATAATGGTCACATATCCTTTGGGCCTGTTTCGACGCTTTCGGGAGCCAAAAGAGATCAGCGCTTCGGCGCCCGTGATCATCCTCACTCACGGGCTCTATCATAATGCGAGCGCCTGGCTGTTTTTTAGAAACAGGTTGCGGAAGGCCGGCTTCAAAAACATTTTCATCATGAATTACGGGAGTTTCTTTACCAACTTCGAGAAGACCATCGAGAAACTCGAAAAATTCGTTGCCGATGCGAGACGGGCGGTCCCTAACCAACCGGTGTACCTGATAGGCCATAGTCTTGGAGGGCTCTTATCCAGGGTATATGCGGAAAGAGCGGATGGAGAGGCGCTTCCCGCTGCCGTTATCACGCTGGGGAGTCCTCACCAGGGGTCCAAACTGGCGGCTTTCCATATTGGCAAACTCGCTTCGAGTCTGCTCTATCGCGGACCGCTTTTTACCGAGCTTGAATCCGGACCGGCGCGGCTGCGGTGTGACGGCACAGCCTTTTTTTCACCTGTGGACAACATGGTGCTTCCGTTCGAAGCCTTGAGAGTTCCCTACGAAGGGTGGAATTATTACGAAACGCGCCCATTGAGCCATACTTCGATGCTCTATTCAAAATCGGTTACAAAACAAGTTATCGAAGTTCTCAATGGCAAAAATGCCGAATGAAAAATTTTTCTGCAGGCCTCATTTTTTTTCACATTTTAATGTTAAATTGCTGTTACGTTATTGGGGGATTTCGCCGATTTACTATTCTACCAGGAGTTCATGAAGTTGACTTGGCGGGCGCCCATATGCTAATAGAGCGGCAGAATCATTCATATCGGAAGGAAATTGTTTTGGAACAAAGTGCTGAAGCAACCCCTGCGTTGGTGCAAGAGTTCACCGTTTCCAACAGACTGGGGATCCACGCACGGGTTGCCGCCCAAATAGCCAGAGTTGCCGGCAGTTTTGTATCGGAAATCCTCATCACCAGGTGCGGGGGGAACACTGTTAACGGCAAGAGCATTCTGGACCTGATGACCCTTATCTGTCCTCATGGAAGCAAGGTCAATATCTCCGCGAAAGGGCCGGATGCAGCCGAAGCCCTCAATGCGCTGGCTGCTCTTTTCCAGACTAAATTCGGTGAAATGTGAGGCCCCTCATCTGCGCCTGAAGAAACGGCGATGGGGGGAATTTAAAATATATCCACTTCAGAAAGACCTGATCGATCGATGAACAACGAGTCCTCATTGACCATCAAGGGGATCGGTGCGGCACCGGGTATTGCGATAGGAAAAGCGTACCTGTTGGAGCGTGGCCGAATTCCTGTGCCGCGTTACAGGCTCTTCGGCGATGAGGCCGTGGCTGATGAATGCAAGCGGTTCGAAGAAGCGGTCGCAAAAGCCGAATCGGACCTGGAGGCGATCAAGAAGAGCATCAGATCTGAATTTAAAGAACACGCCCGGCTGCTGGAAGTGCAGCAGATGATCCTAAGGGACCCTTCGATATATGACGAATCCTTGCGCTATATCGAAAAGGAACACGCGAACGCTCAACTTGCCGTCATAAAGACCCTCAGAAAAGCAAAAGAACTTTTCAACGGCCTCACCGATGAATATGCCAAGACCAGGATAGCCGACGTGAATGCGGCCGGAGACAGGGTAATCCGCATCCTGGCGGGACATAACCATACCGACATGGAAGACATTCGGGAACGCGCCATAATCATCGCTCACGATCTTACGCCTGCCGACGCGATCCAGTTGCAGGTAGGACGCATATTGGGAATAGTTACTGAAAGCGGGGGAGCAACTTCCCATACCTCGATTGTGGCCCGCTCGCTCAGCATCCCGGCGGTGGTAGGAGCAGAAAACGCCGTCCGTCTCATTTCGACCGGAGATCTTCTCATTGTCGACGGCGGAACGGGAACCATAATCGTCGATCCGGACGAAACAGATTTAAGCCTCTACAATGAGCGTCAAGAGGAACTGGAGGCTTATGTCAAGCTTATCGGAAGGCACTCTCATCTCCCGGCCGAAACTCAAGACGGCCATAGAATCAGCGCTGAGGCAAATATCGAAGTCCTGGAAGAAGTCGTAGCCGCTAAGGACAATGGAGCCGAAGCCATTGGCCTCTACAGGACGGAATTTTATTTCATGAACCGGGTGGAACTCCCGGATGAGGAATCTCTCTACAGAGATTACCGCGATATGGCGGAATTGATGGCCCCTTCCCCGGTCACTATACGGACCCTGGATCTCGGCTCCGATAAACTTACCTCGTGGTTTCCCAGACTGGAGGAAACCAACCCGGCTCTTGGTCTGCGATCCATCCGCCTTTGCCTGCACTATAAGGAATTGTTCAAGACTCAGCTCCGGGCGATTCTGAGGGCCGGCGCGGTTGCGCACAACATCAAGATGATGTTGCCCATGGTATCGGGAATGACGGAAATTATCGAAACCAAGCGCATTTTACGGGAGGTCCAGGCGGAGCTGTCCAGAAAACGGATCCCCTTCGATCAAAATATGGCCTTCGGGGTGATGATTGAAGTCCCGTCGGCTGTTGCACTGGCGGATCTGCTGGCGCAAGAGGCGGATTTTTTCAGCATAGGAACCAACGACCTTATCCAGTACACCATTGGAGTAGACCGATCGAACGAACAGGTCGCACATCTCTATGAGCCTCTCCACCCCAGCGTCCTCAGGTTCATAAAACAAACGGTCGATGCCGGCCATGAAGCCGGAATTCCTGTCGCACTCTGTGGAGAGATGGCCGGAGAACCCATGTACATTCCAATTCTGCTGGGACTCAACATCGATTCTTTTAGCATGATCCCGGCCTCTTTGCCTCGTGTCAAAAATCTTATCCGGCGCTCTTCCATGAAGGAATGTTGCCGGTTTGCCAATAACGTGCTCCGCATGAGGACAGCACAGGATATATACGAATCCGTGACAAAAATGGTTATGAAGAAGTATCCGGAAGAATTTCGCGTATTCGAACCTAACTGGCCCGGCAACGCACCACCTGTTTCGGCAAGACAGGCCAGGAGCCCGGAGAAATAGAGCTCGATGGAATAAGATTGGAAGGAAGTACCACTCGGGTATATGTCCAAAGCCAGCGACCCAGCAGGGAATATCAAAATCATCGCCCAGAACAAGAAGGCTTTTCACGACTTCGAAATTGGTGAGAGGTTCGAAGCCGGTATCGTTCTGCTCGGCACGGAAGTGAAATCGCTAAGAGAAGGCCGCGCCAACCTCAAAGACAGCTATGCCAGGGTGAAGCGCAACGAGGTATTTCTCTTCGGTCTGCACATTAGCCCATACTCTCACGCTTCCTTTGAAAACCACGATCCCGAACGGATAAGAAAGCTTCTGCTGCACAGGTCCGAAATAAAAAGACTGTTGGGAAAAACTCAGGAGCGGGGGTTTTCACTGGTTCCCCTCAGAGTTTATTTCAAAGATGGAAGGGCAAAGGTGGAAATCGCCCTCGCCAGAGGCAAGAAAGAATACGACAAGCGGGAAAGCCTTAAGAAGAAAGAAGAAGCCCGCGAACTGGACCGCCTGCGAAAACACCACAAGGCATCCTGACTCTCACTCCCGGACTATATCAAAAATTGCAACCTCAGGGGGGGCAAGAACGCGTATGGGCGGCCCCCAGGTGCCGGAACCTCTGCTGGTATAGAGGACCGATCCTTTGGAAAGGTAATAGGGTCCATTTTGAAGCGGATAGACCATCTCGGCGAAGTACCGGAACGGATATATCTGGCCGTAATGAGTATGTCCGGAGAGCTGAAGGTCGAAAAGGCCGAGACTTTCACCGGCAGGGTCCGGCCTGTGTTTTAGCAAAAGAGTAAACAGGCCGTTTTTAGCCTTTTCAAGGATCTCTTTTTCATTCTCATGGAGACCGGCCGCCGGATCGTCAACTCCGACGACGTTCAATACGTTGCCCACTGTTTTCATCTCACCGCTCAGCACTGTGAAACCGAACTCACGTTCGGCCTCCAGCGACTCAGCCAGTCCAGCGTAAACCTCGTGGTTGCCCGTTATGGCATATTTGCCGAGCCGAGGCTGAAATTTTGCAAAAAGAGCCGGAAGAGCGCCGATTTTTGTCATATCTCCATCGACAAGATCGCCCGTACTTACGAGGATATCGGGATCTTCGGCCTCAACCCTGCGCAGGATATCAGCCATGCGTTCTTCTCTCACCAGCAGTCCCAGGTGTACATCGGAAATCTGCGCTATTCGCAACCGGTCTGTTCCCGCCGGAAGTTTGTCTGTTTTCAGGACGACTCTCTCCACGCGCACGGACCGGGCCTCAAAATAGCCATAAATGTTTATGAGCAGAGCTGCAACAAGGACGCAAACGGCCGGGGTCGAGCCGGTGAAAGTGGGCAGAGATGACCCTGTCACGAGGTTTACCATCTTGCAAAGTATCCCGGCGGCCCCTACAAGCAAAAACCCCCAGAAGGAATAAAAGAGAAATCCCAACCAGCTATATCCAACAATCGCGCTTACCCGCGCCAGGGCGTCGTGGTCCGCTCTTTCGAGCAGTCGAGTCATCACCGGCGCAAAAACCATAAGGGCCATGAATAAAATCAGCACGAAATGGAAGGGCCATTTGGCGGGCAAGAGGACCTTCACACGGAAATAAAAAAATGCGTGCAAAAGCGAATAGATCGAGAAAAAAGCTATGAGCAGCCTGGCCATGTTGGGTATCGTCCAATGAGGGAAAATGGAACACTTCGTGAAGACGTTTGGATTTACACCGAATCAACCGGTCCCGCAACTCTAAAGATTTCTTCCATGGAGGTGATTCCCGAGCAAACTTTGAGGGCCCCTGCAATATTAAGAGGGGCCATTCCCTCTTTCACGGCCTGTTCCCGGATCTTCGACAGGTCGGAATCGGGCCTTATGAGGCCCCGAATGGAGGGGGTGACGGCGAGCATTTCATAGATGCCCATTCGACCGAAGTATCCCGTTTCCCTGCACTCGAGGCAGCCGCCGTGCCGAAAGATGGGACCGGTTGGTTTGATTTCCCAGGGGCTGGTCAATGACTGCCAGAGGTCCTCATCGACTGTCCCGGGTTTTCGGCAGTGCGGACAAAGGGTCCTGGCAAGTCTCTGGGCGACTACTCCCAGAAGGGTGGCCCTGATTAGATAGTGGGGTACTCCGATATCCATCAGCCGGATAATCGCTGAGGGAGAATCGTTGGTGTGGAGCGTCGAAAAAACGAGATGACCGGTGAGGGCAGCCTGAACGGCCATTTCAGCGGTTTCGAGGTCCCGTATTTCACCGACCATTATGATGTCAGGGTCCTGGCGAAGAAAGGTCCGAAGGCCGCTCGCAAAATCCAGCCCTATGGCGCTGTGCACTTGCATCTGGTTGAATTTGGGTTCGACCATTTCGATCGGATCTTCCACCGTGCATACGTTCACTTCCGGTTTGGCAAGGTATTTCAAAGTCGAGTAAAGGGTCGTCGTCTTCCCTGACCCTGTGGGGCCGGTAACGAGGACTATTCCATATGGGGAGCTTACCATTTTCTTCCATTGTTCCAATTCACGTTCTGAAAACCCCAGTTGCTCGAAACTCCTGACGGTTACTTCCGGGTCGAAAATCCGCATAACCAGCTTTTCGCCAAAAACTGAAGGCATTGAGGAAAGACGAAGTTCGATCTCTCCTCCCAGGGGTCCCCTTGTCTTGATTCTGCCGTCCTGCGGCCGCCGCTTCTCTGCAAGGTCCATTCTGCCCAGCACTTTAAGGCGGCTGATTACAGCGCCCATTACGACCGTCGGCAATTGGTAGACAAGATGGAGGACCCCGTCAATCCGGAAACGTACATCACTGTCATCCCTGCGCGGTTCCAGGTGAATATCGCTCGCCCTTTGATCGAAAGCGTATTGAAGCAGCCAGTCGACAATGTTGACCACATAACGGTCGTTAGCATCGAGTTTGCCGGCCCGTCCAAGCTCGAGCATCTGTTCGAGATTCACGCCGGCGCTCGGGCGATTGCCTGCGGCTTTCCCGAAGGCCCTCCTGACGGAGTCCGTGAGCGCATAAAATTCAATGAGATAACGGCTGATGTCCTTGGGGTTGGCGAGGACTCTTACGATCTTTTTTCGAAGAAGATGCTCCAGTTCTTTTTCCCATTCCGTATCGAATGGATCGGCAGTGGCGATGACGAGCTGATCGGCGCTCACTTCAACCGGCAAAATTTTATGACGTGATGCATAGGCGTATGAGACCACGCTTGTAACTGTCCCGACATCGACTTTGAGTGGATCGATTTTAAAATAATTGATGCCGCTTTTTCTGGCCAGCCACGAGACAAGGAATTCAATTGAAATCGTTTCATAAGGAGGGGTCGCTCTGCTAAGCCTCGCGGCGGCAATTGCCGTCAACGGATGCTCCTCTGAGGCGGCATCTTTTGGTTTGGGTCTTTCGAGGATTTTTTTTGCGTCCTTCTGTTCAATAACCCCGTCGAGAACCAGATTGCGCAGGAGATTCGCGATGCTCGATTCTGATCCGGGAACCCTTCTCCCTGTTTTTGCTTCTGTCGACACTACCCACTCCTGTCTGTTCGTAGGGCTGAGACCCCGCTGCGCTCCCAGCGCCATGCGCGCGATGAAAATCCTGGAGCCGAAAGCCTATCGCGGGCAAGGCCTGGTACTTCAACCCCTGTTGGTGCGTCTTGACATCCTTACCTGTTATTAATCGGCAAATTCACGAAAAAGCCCACCAGCTTTTTCCGCATCGCAAGCTTATCGATCGACCTGCCTTGGTCTCGGCCGGAAGCCTGCACCTCAGCCCTGCAAAACCTTATCGGCTAACTTTTTTAACGAGTTATCCCGGCCGCTGCAGAGGTTTAAAAATGTTCTATGGTAGGATATGGTATGAAGGCAAAAAAAGAGCACGGCGGCTGCCGTGCCGATCTATGATTTCCAGTGAGGTCAAACGGTTATCGGTTTGCAGAGTCTAGTTATTGAACCCAAACCCGTCCACAAGCTTCCTATAGAGATCTTTGCCCAGAAAACTTCTTAGATTTTGTGTCTGCCGGCACCTGGATTCGTATTCGAGCCAAAACTCATCAATTCCCTCCGGCCCGTCCGAACCTGGAAAAATCTCCCTGAACTCATCCTGTCTGGCATAATATTCCCGGAACATCTCACAGCCGGAAGCATCCAAAATCAGCATAAACAGCACATCGGAAACTGTGATGGAACTTTCTTGGGCAGGGACGGCGACAAAGACGTTCATTTCCTTCCCCGGCCTGCTGATCTGGCACCTGTAGCGTTCAAGCTCGGTCTCCGGACGAGCACGGCCGGATTCGGCCCGACTCACCTTCATCAACTGCATGGAGATGCCGTATTGACTAATGAATGTCTGAATCGAAGCGTCTTGCATACCTTTCCCCCCAAAATCTCCTATTTCAATATGCACTCGTCCGTAACTTCAGAGAGATTCAACCGATAGTATTCGTAGATACTAATACGATGGTCGAAGACGAATATGAATGGGGTCAAGGATGTATTTACTCCGGCAAACAATGTATTTTGAAGGTAGAAAGAGAGTATCGTCCACCCTGTGGTTATTGTTTATGGATACAGTTCGAGTTACCGAACGGCGGGCTCGTGCGAGACTGAATATCAGAGCTGATTCACTGAGATCAGGGAGGTGGAATGAATAAGGTCCCGAAGGGTATAATCATACTTGGTTTAGTAAGCTTTTTCACTGACCTTTCGAGTGAGATGATTTACCCCCTGCTTCCGGTTTTTCTCTCGGGAGTTCTAGGCGCCGGGGCTCTCGCCCTAGGCCTGATCGAAGGGATAGCAGAATCCACTGCGGCATTGACCAAGGTTGTTTCAGGGTTTTGGACAGACAAAACAAGGCGCAGAAAGCCCTTCATCTTTGGAGGATACGGTATATCGGGGTTGGCCAGACCTCTGATCGCTTTTGCGGCGGGCTGGCCCTTCGTTTTGCTGATGCGCTTCCTCGACCGCATGGGCAAGGGGATACGAACCTCGCCAAGGGACGCTCTTGTAGCCGATATAACCCGGGCGGGAAAGCGAGGAAGCGCTTTCGGACTTCACAGGGCCATGGATCATGCCGGCGCCGTAGCCGGTCCCCTTGTCGCGGCTGCTCTGCTCGGATTCGCCGCGCTCTCTCTTCGTCAAGTTTTTCTCCTTGCAGCAATTCCGGCAGTCTTCGTGATGGCCATAATTATTTTTCTCGTAAAAGAGCCCCCTTCTCCCAAAACCTCGAGATCGCCAGCGCCCCTGAACATTTTTTCCCACTGGGAGGAAATGGGCGATAATTTTAAATATTTTCTCGCCGCACTGCTTCTGTTCACGCTCGGAAATTCAACGGACGCCTTCCTCATTTTGCGGCTATCAAATGCCGGAATCTCGGCGTCCCATATCGCGACACTCTGGGCGGCCCACAATGGTGTCAAAATGGTATCGACGTATGCAGGCGGTCGTCTTGCCGACGTCTTTGGTTCGAAGAAACTGATAGTATCGAGTTGGGGTTTTTACGCTCTTGTTTACGCTGCTTTTGCTTTCTCAAAGGCCCCAAACCTCCTCATAGCAACATTCCTGCTTTATGGCATTTACTTCGGCCTCAGCGAACCATCGGAAAAATCCCTGGTCGCTGATATCGTACCACTGAACCTCAGAGGATCCGCCTTTGGCTACTATCACTTTGTATCGGGTCTTGGCGCCTTGCCGGCAAGTCTACTGTTCGGTTTCCTGTGGCATGCTTTCAGTGCGGAGGCGGCATTTCTGACGGGCGCAGCGCTGGCGACGCTGGCGGCTGTTCTCTTACAGATATCGGGCTCCCGGCCAGATCTAAAACGCCTGCCCGACACTGAAATGGAATTGGTAGGGCGCAAAGGGCCGGGGTTCAGGGGGGTTTAGTTCATATCCCACATCGAACCTCAGCGGACCGATTATCGTGAGATAGCGCAGTCCGACTCCGGCCGTATATCGAGTGTCGTCCATGGCAAGGTGGCCTATAGTAGGCGCAACGTTTCCGAAGTCCGAAAAAACCGCCCCTTCCAGCGGCGTCCTTATCGGGAACCTCCACTCGATGCCGCCTTCCAGAACTTCCATCCCCCCAATCGGATCACCATCGGGGGCAAGCGGTCCGAGCTTCTGGTAAGGATAGCCCCTGACACTGTCGGTGCCCCCCGAAAAAAATCGTTTGAAAATCGGGACCGCTGTAGTGTCCTCAAGGGGCTCAATCGCGCCATATTTGAGCCTTGCCGCCAAAGTGCCGAGGTCAAATATCGGAGTGTATCCCCTGCCCTCCAGCGTGAATTTCAGATAATGCACCTCCGAGCCAAGCCAGGAACTTGCCCATTCCGTGTTCTCCAACAGGCGCCAGCCTTTTTTGGGATCCAGCAATGAATCGACCCTGTCCCAGGTAGTCCCCGCTATAAGCGAGGATATATAGTATTCCTGGTGCTCCTGATCCGTTGCACTTGGCGGGATGACTACTTTGGTCAAACGATTGGCCTCGAAATTGTACCCGACATAGGACACAAGTCCATCGAACCATTTGTACTCGTACTTCGGCCGTATGTACTCTTTCAGATTATCAAAGGATACCTGAGTCTCCCGCATGATCCCGCCATCTACGATAAAAGAGCCTTGAGTATCCATGAAGTAGGGCTGTATGAATCTACCCTCCACCATTTGCACGATGCCGCTTGCCTTGATGTTGATCTGAAGCCGCCTGCCGTCGCCCAGGAAATCCCTGATCTCATACTGCGCCTGTCCTCGAGCCTGGTCATCGGTGCCATAACCCGCTCCCAGTCGAACCGTTTGCTTTTTTGCCTCTTTAACCAGGATCCGGATCGGCAGCGCCGTCGTGTCCTTATCCAAATCCTCTATCGATATATCGACGAACTGGAAAAGATCTAACGCAAACAAACGCTGCCGGGCAGCCTCGATTTTGGATCCATCGAACCGCTCGCCTTCATGAAACCTGAGTTCCCGCATGATCACTTTAGTCGAAATCGACTCGTTGCCCTCCACGCGAATAGCCCCGAATGCACAGATCGGACCGACTTCGATATCCACCTTGACCGTCCCGAGGTTCGTTCCTTTGTCGAGCCGGGCGCGCATGTCCACTTTTGCCTTCGGATAGCCTCGCTGGGCCAGGAATACCCTGGCAATTTTTTCAATGTCCTTGTATCCCGGAGTCGTAAACCTTTTCCCTTCCTGAATGGGAAGTATCTTCATTATTTCCTTTCGCCACTTTTCGGGCGACGGGCCATCGATTTTAAGATCCACTTTGGAAACCGTCATTGGAGGTCCTTCCTCCAGCCGGATAATTATCCTCACGTTATCACCCACCATGGGCTCGATCTCATGAGATATGAGCCGCATGTGATAAAAACCCTGGCTAAGGTAGTATTGCGGGATTCTTTCCAGGTCTTCCGAAAAAACCTTCTCGTCCAGAGGCGCCTTAAAAAACCAGCGAAATTTTCTCTCTTTTGTGCTGAGGATTTTTTTTAACTCCGAGGAGGAGATAATATTGTTTCCTTCGAAAAGGATTTCGCGGACCTGCAGTTGATGTTTTTTATTACTTTCGGATGCTTGCGATTGATCGCCTTCTGCGGCAAGGGGGCAACCCCACCAAAGAAGAGGGACCAGAATCAGTGAGAATACCCTGGCTGGAAATTTTTGATACACGTCGATTGAGTCTACATTTGTTGCAATTTCTTTTCAGCGGCCTGAGCCTGGGCTGTGCCCGGATATTTTTCTACCAGTCGAGTGTAGATAATACGAGCCATTGTAGTTTCGCCCATCTGCTGCCATCCCATACCTTCCTTGAGAAGAGCACTGGCGGTTTTCCCGCCTTGAGGATACCTGTCTACAACCTGTTGATAAGCTTTAATGGCATCCTCATAGTGCTTTTCCAGGTAATAGCATTCACCGATGTTATAGAGAGCGCTTTCCTCCATGCCTGATTTCGGATATTTGGAAACGAACCCCTGAAATTCCTTTCTCGCGGCTTCATACTTCTTTTGCTGCATGAGCTGTACGCCCTTGTCGAATTCAACCTGCTCGGCGCTCCTGGTCGGCGCGACAGGAGGCGCCGGCGTTGGCGCGAGCCTCGATTGTGGTGGTTGAGAGGGCGGCGGCGCTTCCTCTTCCATCCCCACGGCCGGCGGCGGTGGAGTCTGCGGAGCCGGCGCCTGGACGGCCGGGGCCTGAGCACGCTGAAGCTGATCAAGCTTGTGCTCCAGCAGCTCGATCTTCCCGTTCAGACTTCTCATTTGCGTTTGAAGCTCTTCCATACGAGCGTAAATATCTCCGCTTTTCCTGGACGATCCTTCGGCGCTTTGGAGGCGCGCTTCAAGCGCCGCCTGTCGCTGGCTTAGAATAGACAGGTTTTCCTGAATGGTAGTGGTCTCCGAGGTCGTGGCACAGCCGGCAAGAAAGCCTGTCAAAAAGACCACTATGCAACAACGCATCAAACCAGTCTCGATTCCACCCTTCATATATTTCCTTTCATGTGAAAAAAAACCGGCCCCCATGATAAAGGCAAAAGTAAAAAGTAAAAAGGCAAAAGTGGATCGATAACTACTTCCCTTTGCCTTTTGCCTTTCACCTTTTGCCCTTATCCGGGGACCGGATCTCTTTAGAAAGCCCTGCTATGGCGAAAACGGTGTTTTTAGTAATTCAAAACAAAATGATCCCGCCTGTTCTTCGCCCAGGATGCTTCATCATGCCCCGTTGCAATAGGGCGCTCTTTTCCATAGCTGACAGTGGTGAGCTTCAGGTTCGATAATCCCGAGGCTGCCAGGTACTGCTGCGCGGCGTTTGCGCGCCTTTCACCAAGCGCGATGTTGTACTCGGTGGTCCCGCGTTCGTCGCAATTACCTTCTATAGTGACCGCCACTTTCGGGTACCTTTTCAGGAAGGCGATTTTTTCATCCAGGACCTTTTTGGCCGGTTCCGAGAGAGTATAAGCGTCGTAGTCAAAATAGACATCCTGGTTTTCGAAGGCCCTGGCCCTTTCCAAAAACTCTCTTTTTTCGGCTTCCGAGTGGATGCCAAGCTCCCTCCACTTGGCCTCGTCCATACCAGGCCCCCCGGCAGGAGGCATCTGCCCGTATCCCTCTGCCCCGCCGTAGCCGGGCGGAGGAGGAACATTCTTCTTCGAACATGCACTCATCGAAGCTATTAATGCCAAGATCATAACAACGAGAAAGATACCCTTTTTGCTTTGCATCCTTTTTCCCCTCCTGTGACGGATATCGAGTATCGGCTATCGGAAGCAGGAAAAACCCCGGAACCCGCAGATCCGACTTCCGACACCCCACACCCGCCGCCTCCGGTCAGTTACCGATTCCTTCTGGGCGACCAGTCAGGCAGTTCCTGCCCCCCACCTTGCCTGGTTAGCTGCCAGTCCCCAGTCCCGTTAGAATACATTATCCGAATTGATGCCCCCCCCTGTCTATCAGAGCTGTACGCAATCATCCGCCCGTCCGGCGACCAGCGCGGAGATTCATTTCTGCCTCCGTGTGTGAGCACATGGCTGTCACCACCGTTCGGGCTGATGATATGGATATTGAAACCGCCGTTTTCCCTGCTGCTAAATGCGATCCAGTCACCCTTGGGCGACCAGGAAGGAGACACATTGTAATTGCCGCTGAACGTCAGACGTTTTTTTTGCCCGGTCGAAACGTCGAAAATGAAGACCTGCGGGCCGCCGGATTCGTTGGAGACGTAGGCGAATTTCTGCCCGTCCGGCGACCAGGAAGGAGACACGCTGATCGAAGACCCGAAGCCTACACCGCATTTCCTTATAATACCCCCCACGGGACTCACCAGATAGATGTCCTGCCCCCCGTCTTTGCTCAAGGCAATCGCCAGCTCGTTTCTTCCCGGTCTCCATGCCGGGGCGATGTTCATGCCTGGAAAACCGCTGATAAGATACCTGGAATTGTTCGAAACATTTACACCATATACTTTGGGCGCGCCGTCCTTATAACTCACAAAGGCGAGTTGGCTCTGATCGGGGCTCCACGATGGCGAAAGCGCGATGCTGTTGTCCCTGGTCACCTGTACCGGATTGTTGCCGTCAAAATCGCAGTAAAAAATCTCCTTGGCCACTCCTATGCTCTGAACATAGGCAATCTTTGTGTCGAATACCCCTCGCTCGCCTGTCACCATCATCAGGATATCGTCTGCAAAGGCATGCACCATAGGCCGCCAGGCCCTCAGTTCGCCGGCATAGCTCTTGGGAGACCCAACCAGTTTCCTGCCCGATACATCGAAGAGCCAACCATCCAGCCTGATCGAATTACCCTGGATCTGGTAAGAGCAGCGAGCCAGAAAAGCCGCTCCAAGACGCCTCCAATCTTCGAACTTGATCTGGGAAGCTTCAACCCCCATCATCTGCGGATCTTCCAGAAATCCGCTGCGGTCGAGCGCCCGAAAAACACCCGAGATATTGAGATCGTTTGCCAGAACGTCGCTCATTTCCCGGGCCAGTTGGCTCTGCTCCGGAGACATGTATTTAAAATCCGGGACGGCAATTGGGATTTTTTGAATAGCCCCTGGGCTAATTTCCAGATCTACCACGGCTAAGGCAGTTTGACCTGAACACAATGAAACTAATACCAGAAACAATAGGGGAAAAATTCCGGCAATTCTGAATGTAGACCGCTGAGTCATGGCTATGAACAAAAACCTTTCTTTTAGGATACGCCCCGCGAGTTGAATTTGAGTCTGAAGTCCTGTTGTGTACGTTCCAGGACAGGAGGCATCGCGGGTATATTTGCATTTTGAATTGCCCGCACCGCTGCGGCATCGAGGATTCCGTTGCCCGAAGGCTTTTCGATCTGGAGGCTGATGACCTCTCCCTTCCTGCTCACCACTATCAGTGCGCTCATCTCCAAATTCCCGATATTCTGATCGGGCAGCTTGAATTCCTGTCGTATCGCGTTTCTGACTCTTTCGTAATAAAGCTGTGCAGCAGCGGAAATGGCCTCGCTTCCGTCAGGAGACCCGAAAGAGCTACCCACTGCACCACCTTTGGCCCCCCCTCGGCCGTGCCGGTCGGCGTTCCGCGGGCCAACTTTTCAGTCCCCGATTGATTCCCGGCTTTCGCCGGCGCAGGGGGCGGCTGGGCAGCAGTTTTCGGCTGTGACTCAGCCTGGTGCGCCGAGGCCGCTGAGGAATGCGGAACTTCCTTCGGCCTTTCAATCAGCTTATCGAGGTTCTTTTCGATAGCTTCAAGGCTCTGCGGCTTTGCGGGCGCAACGGGGACTTCTTTGGGTTCGATCTTCTTGATCTGTGATTCCGGTTTTACCGCCGTTTCATCGATTGTGAGGCGCTTTATCGGCGCAGCCGCCTCGGATTTTTGATGCGACTTGCCCTCATTGGAGATATTTTTGGGAACGTCCGTCTCCTCAGCCGCTTTAGGACTGCCCTTGGGCTCTGACGAACCGGCTCCAACATCTCTCAAAGACACCAGATTGACCGTGCAGTATGGCGGCTTAAAAGGCTTATGCGGCATAATCAGCGCAAAGATAAAGGCGGAGCTGAAAGCCAGCACATGAACCGCAAGCGAGGTCCCGATCCCCGCTACAAGGTCTTTTGTTGGAGTCCTCTTATGATCGAACGTCAGGGGTCCCACTTTTCGCTCCCCACAATTCAAGGCAAAAGTAAAAAGTAAAAAGTAGCAGGAATGAACTTGTTTTTAACTTTTGCCTTTTGCCTTTTACCTTTTTACTTTCACTTTTTTTGCCGGCTCGGTCACCATCCCTATCTGATCTATTCCGGCCTGCCGTATCAATCCCATAACTTCCATCACATACCCATATGGAATTGCCTCGTCGGCGCGCAGAAAAACCCCCTTCTTATCGAGGCGGTTCTCGGCAATGGCGGCCAGCTTCGACTCGAGTTCGCCGGGTTCGACCACATTGTCGTTGATATAGACCTTCCGGTCCTGAGTAACCGTAACCACGATACGCTCATCATCTGAGGGGATTGCGAGAGCTGAACTCTCAGGCAGCTTCACGTCAACTCCCTGGGTCATCATCGGCGCGGTTACCATAAATATGATGAGCAAAACGAGCATTACGTCGACAAGCGGCGTAACGTTTATATCAGAAACCATCCCATTGGATTTTCCGTTGGCTTGCATCAGCCGATCCTTTAAACTCAATCCTGCAAAGCAAATCTGTGTTCCGGCGCATGGCCCGGCGCCGCTTCCTCCTGCCTGCTCTTCCGCATCAGGTCGCGTTTCAGCATATTAAGGTAATCTGCGGAAAAGTGGCTCATTTCGTTGTCGATTCCTCTGATTTTAGTAGAAAAGTGGTTGTAGGCCACAACCGCAGGAATCGCAGCGCCCAGACCTATCGCTGTGGCAATCAGCGCCTCCGAGATGCCGGGCGCGACGACGGCCAGATTGGCAGCACCCCTGATCCCTATTTGCTGAAAGCTCGTCATGATGCCCCAAACCGTCCCGAACAGGCCTATAAAAGGCGCGGTGCTTCCGGTTGTGGCAAGCAGAGGCAAAAAGCGCTCCATCCGATGCCGCTCCGCAGTCATCCCGCCCTGGATCGCCCGTTCCACGTTCTCCAGCAATACCTCGGGGTTGGCTGAAAGCTCCAGCAGATTTCTTGTTTCCAGTGATTTCCCGACCCTGCTCAGTTCCGCGTAGCCCACCCGGAAAATCTCCGCCAGATGGCTGTCTTCAAGCTTTTCGCTGTCCCGGTACAGAGCTGAATAGTTTTTGCGCTGGCTGAAAAGCGACAGGAACTCCCCCGATTGTTTGCGGGCGCGGCGGATCATGCGCCATTTGAGTACTATCACACACCAGCACGCAATCGAAAGAGCCATGAGGATCAACAGGACGAATTTCACCATCGGTCCCGCGTTGACGATCATATCAATTACGCTGTCTCCCGATCGCTGATAAGGCATTGCCAGATCGGAAGCCGCATATGCTGTTGCCGACAAAAACTGAGTAAACATTAATTCGCATCCTCTACACGCATCGACTTTACGGTTTCCATAATGTTCCTGAAAGCCGTTGTTGCCGGCTCCATAATGTGCAGGTCCGTCAACCAGGCCGACAACTCCGAAGGTTCAGGGTTTATTTCCACAATTTGCGCCCGGCGCCTCTTGGCGATCACAGGAAGCTCGGAGGCAGGGGCCACACTTGCCGAAGTTCCTACAACGAGCATCAGATCGCACTTCTCCGCAGCCCTGAATGCCCGTGAATAGGCCTCCGGAGGTATTCCCTCACCGAACAGGACAACATCGGGCCGAATCGGTCCCCCGCACGTGCATAGAGGGGGAAGCTGCTCCAGTGAAATATCCTCTCGAACAAAAGGCTTCATGCAGTTGTCGCAACGCATTTTGCGAAAGTTTCCGTGAAATTCGACCACATTTGAACTGCCGCCCCTCTGGTGCAGGCTGTCAACATTCTGAGTAATCACCATCTTGACGATGCCCAGCTTTTCCAGCTCACCCAGTGCGAAATGCGCTTCATTGGGATCGACGCCTTCCATGAGAGCGCCCATCTCCATAAGCATTTTCCATACCTTCGCGGGATTTGCGCGAAAAGAATCTATATGTCCGTATTCTAAAGGATCGTACTTGGCCCAAACACCATCTCTGCCCCTGAAATCAGGTATTCCGCTCTCAACCGATATCCCGGCCCCGGTCAGAGCAATAGCGTACCGGCTTTCGAGAAGCAGCCTTGAGATTTTGTGATATTTTTCCATATTTCACCAGAATAATTAAGATTTTGGACCCAATCGGCGCGTCATGGTAGTTCTCCGGGAAATGCTTGTCAAGAGAACTTACTACCTGTATATTTTAAGCTTCTGTCCGATGCGTATTTTACTGCCGGTAATGTTGTTCCAACTGCAAATTTGCTGTTTACTCAAGTTGTACTTCATGGAGATCGAATCGAGCGTCTCACCCCGCGATACCTTATGCGTTAAAACGGTTGGCCTGTACTCAGATTTCCAAACCTCTACTCCCTTCTCGAACTTCATCGCGCTGCCTTCGGGAACTCGTATCGTAAGGGACCCCGCAGGGATTACGTCCGAGACCAGGCAGGGATTGAGCAACTTGAGGTCCCGATAAGTAACCCCGGCGGCCCCTGCCGCTGTCGTGATCGGCATCGGACCGGGAAGATTCACCTTTACTCTTTCGAAAATCACCGGTTGATAACCGGCCCCCTTCGGAAGGTGATAGCCGTACTTTTCAGGGTTGCTCAAAACCTCTTTTATAGCAAGAATCCTGAATATATAGCGCTCGGTTTCCTGGGGCAGCTTGAGGGAATAATAGCTGCTGACCTTTTGTTTGCCAATCTCAGTCTGAATTCTCTTCTCCCCGCAATTGTAAGCGGCGATTGCAAGAGTCCAGTTCTGCAATGAACCGTGCAAGTCCTTCAAATACCCCAGTGCACCGGCGGCAGATCTCTCGAAATCATAGCGTTCATCAATGCCTCCGGACTGCGTTATGCCGTAGCAGGCCGCCGTATTTGCCATGAACTGCCAGGGACCTGCCGCGCCGGCATGCGAGACGGCGGAATTCACCAGATCGCTCTCCGCAACAGTGACATACTTCAGATCGTCCGGAAGTCCACGGGCAGCCAACTGCTTCTCGATCCACGGGAAATAGCGCTCGGTTCTCTTTAGCCAGAGGTAAACCTGCGCATGGCTTTGCGTAACGATTGTGAACTCCCGGTCGAACCTTTCACGAACATCGGAAGACCCGAGCGGCACCGGCTCCGCGCAAAGCTCTGCCTTCTCCGGAAGCTCGAAGTAAGGCACAAACCAGGGGGCAGCGGGCGGCTTGGTATCGACTCCGCTCCACCCCCAACTGCCAAAAAACCCCAGCATCAGCATTACAACCAGAAAAAGGACGCCTATTCTGCATTTTCTTTCGAGCGCCATTGTTATACTCCTGCCCACATATCGTTATAATTGCGATATACCGCAAAAGGTCCGAATTTCTGCGGCTTAATACCTGAGACTAGTGTGCATCGGAAGGAGCCACCCCATCCTTCAAATCGGTCATCCGCGCCAGAAATTTATCTGGACTCATAACTTCCATGACACGCAAATCGGTCCTCTCGTCACCCCCGGGTTGAAGGAAAACGACCGCCGGTATCCCCCGAATACCATAGTTAATCGCCAGTCTTTCCTTTGCTCTGTCGCCCCTCTGGGTGAGGTCTACCCTTATCATGACAAAATCTTTCGAAGCGGCCTTGATAATCGAGCTCTCATGGAAAGTGGTCCGCTCCATATGCCGGCAGGACGGGCACCAATCGGCATAGAAATCAACGATGATCGGCTTTCCCGACCCTTTGGCATTCGCAAGCACGTTGTCTGAATAAGGCGTCCAGTTTACGCCTTCACTTGGAATGGCTAACCAGACAATTGCGCACGCAAGTCCCAGGCAAACCACTCCGACCCCCTTCCTTATCCACTTGAAGGCGGCCGACCGTACCTCGGCCCGGTCTATCCAGCCCAGATGAATTCCCGCTGCCAGGGCCACAATCGCAAGCAGCGCTGTTCCAGGGATAGCGGGCATTATGGGGGCAACGAAATATGCTGCCGCTCCTATCAGCACCCATCCCATGAATTTGCGTACCCACAACATCCATTCGCCGGCTCTGGGAAGCATAGTAAGTCGGCCCGAGAGCAAGGCGAGCACGAAAAGCGGCAATCCCATTCCAAGACTCAGGCTGAAAAAAACCCAAAAACCGAAAACGGGATCCCCGCTTTGGGCAATCATGATCAGGATACCGGCAACGAAAGGCCCGATGCACGGGGCGGCGACTATCCCTAGAGTCAACCCCATGAAAAGGCTTCCGAGGTAACCGGCGTAGTTTCTGGAGGCAGCGCCGGTTATCCGCGCAGGCAAGCGGATTTCCCAGACGCCGAACATACTCAGGGCAAAAACAAACATGACAAGTGCGACCACTACAAGGGTTGCCGGGTTTTCAAGCACCGTTCCCAACATATGGCCGGAGAGGGCGGCGAAAACCCCAAGCATTGAGTTCATTATCGCTATTCCCAAAACATAGAGGATAGCGTTGACAAAAATGACGCCGCGCCCCGTTTTCCGGTCTAAAGATTTAGAGCTGAAGTAAGATATCGTAACGGGCATCAGGGGATAAACGCATGGAGTAAGATTGAGGGCCATTCCTCCGAAGTAAGCTGAGACAATCGTCCAGAACATACTCATGCCGCCGCCATCAGATGCGTGTGCCGTCCCTGCGGCAGCAAGCGAAACAAGAAAGCCAACCAGCGCTGCAACTCTAAATTTCATCTATTCTCCATTCCTCCGGACCACGCCAAAGATTCAGACCGCTAAACTCCTTGTATTTTATATTCCCATTGATACTACTTAAAGGTCAAAAACGTGGCCTTAAGAATTTTATTATCCTGACCGAGACAGATATATTCGTCAGCTCTTGTTCGCCTTTCCCTGGATACATTTAACTCCTTCGACAACATCTCTCCCGTCGGGGCCAAGGATGCACTTGTATGGAGCGTCACAGGCGCCACTCCAGAACCCCTTTTTGCGGCCCTTCGCAAAACCCTTGAAGAAGTCGTCAACCGATCCATAGGTTTCTGTTATCACAGCGTTCAGGGCGAGATTTTCATCCTGCAGCCGTTCGCATTCTTCGAAAAACTTCACCATGAGGCGATTGTTCGGGTGCTCGTGATTGCCCTGGACAAAATAGATCCAAAAAGGCATAGCCATATCATCGGCCTTGCGAAGGTCCATTTTGGTATCTCTGAAAAGAGTGTCCACCTTGCAGGCTCGGCTCACCCTTCCCCACACGAAGACCTCTGACCAGGCCGCAGTGCCCTCTGTGAACCACGTGTAAGGTTTTTTCGGGTGCCACCTGGTTTTGTATCCGTACGCGTATTGCATCTTATGGAACAATTCATGCGCCGAAGTAGGCTGCCGGATGCCCCTTTTTCTTACCCAGCAAAACGAACTGAATTGAACCGGCCCCTCCGGAGGATCGGCAATTCCATAGCTGTCGATGTCCCAGAAGACTACCTCCATCTTGTCACGACCCGGCGGCATAAAAGGTTTTCTGCCGAAGAGGTCCGTGTATTTTGCCCAAGCCTGCTCAAGATAGCCGGCCGTCTCCTGGATAATTTGAGGGTTTTTGATATTGTCCCTGGAATGCTTGCTCCGGTTCGTCCATTTAAGAACGAAGTGCTCTGTGTCGAGCCTGTGTTCAAAAAAAGGCATGTCGCTGTCAACAGAATCAGCGCGGGCGAGTGGCGACGCTATGCAGGCGGCCACATTCATGGCAATCAGGAGGAGGATAATTGCTCCCGGCTTCGAATGCTTCATTTTGGGGGCTCCTTGAGGGTCAATTCTTAGTTGGCGGATTTTAAACGGCCGGCCGGTGTCGAGGCAATGATAATTTGAGATAATCCAGTCGTTTGAGCATTAGATGATATTAATAGTCGCAGGAAGGGAAGTGTCGATAAGGCGGCATCAAATCGAGGCTGTCTCTAACCGTTTTTTCCAAAACCGCAGTTAGGATACCGACAATCGACGCAATTACTGCACAGTCCCCCGTGTGCGAATTTGACAATATCGGCGCGAGTGATTTCCTCGCCTGCCAAAATCATGGGCAAAACCAGGTCGAAAATGCTGGCGTTGTGGTACATCACACAACCCGGAAGACCCAGCACCGGGACCTGGCCGATATAGGCGAGCATAAACATCGCGCCGGGCAGCACGGGGGCCCCATATGTCACTACGCGTCCTCCGGCGGCTCTGATCCCTGCGGGTGTCATATCATCGGGGTCCACCGACATGCCCCCGGTTACGGCAATCATCTCAGCGCCCTCATCCAGGAATTTCCCTATAGCCTCAACGATCAGATCCACGCGGTCCGAAACCAGGATTTGCCCCAAAGTCCGGCATCCCAGCTCCTCCACCTTTCGAACCACTACGGGACCGAACTTGTCTTCGATGCGTCCGGCGTAGACTTCATTTCCAGTTGTGACTATTCCCACTTTTAGCGGACGCATGGGTTTGACTTCTATTAGGGGTGCATTCTTACGGCAAAGCTCCTCGATTCGAACGATTATTTTTTCATCAATGACAAGGGGAATGACGCGCGTCCCCGCAACAATCTTTCCTCTTGTGACTCTTTGATGAGTATGCAGAGTCACGAAAATGGCCTCCTCGATCTCATTGACCTCGTATAGTGTACGGAGGTTAATGACAAGAAGTCCATCTTCTTTAGCCAGCAGATCGATCTTGCCTTCTCTGGGGGCTGAAAGCTCAATCCCCCTCCCCGCCGCTGCACGAGCCATACGGGCGGCGGCCTCATTTTCATGGAGCTGCCCCGGCTGCAATTCCAACACAAAAATGTGCTCCTTGCCCATGCGAAGCAGCCTGGGAATGTCTTCCTGACGCAGGATATGACCCTTGCTGAAAGCAGGTCCCTTAGCGCCGCCCGGGACAATCTCGGTCAGGTCGTGACACAGGACCGTTCCTACGGCCTCCTGGACTGGAATCATTTTCATCGCTTTTGCTCCTCTAAGCGTCCTCTCAAAAATGCACTATACTGTATTGCAGGGACGGCAGGCAACAGATGGAATCGCAGTTCAAGAAATACTACAAGCCTGCGCCAAAAAAATGTCACGCACATTAGCATTGCTGCTGCTCAAATCGCTCCGCCCCCTCGCGTGTCAAAAGCAAAAAATGAAAAGAAAAAAGGAGCAAATCGTCAATAAAACAACTCCCGCAACTTGCGTCTTCCAGCTTTTGCCTTCGATATATTATCGTAATACTAGGCTTTTCTGGTTTTAAAGAAGAATTCTCAGAAAATTTCATTCTCGGCACAAAGCTTGAATATCCAGTCCAGTAAACGGAGGCCCGTTCTTATAGAACCTTACCTCATAAGTGTGGAGCAAGAGATGGAGACGAACAACATAAAGACCCTAGGGCACCATCTTCAGCAAGTGAGGGATGGGAAGAGGCGTTTTGAAAATGCTTATCAAGCCGTGGCCAGAATGATTCTGAGGGAACTCGAGGCGATCGAGAAAGTTATGGTCAACGGGAAGAGCACCTATGATTTCAATATCTTCCGCAGCTCCTCCAAACACGTTATCGGCATGTATGACGAGATCAACAGTTTCGTGTCCTTTGTCAAGGATGCGGCCGAAGGAGGATCTTCAAGGGAGATGGCTTTTGTTCTCGTGGGAGAACCGGGCAACGGCAAGACCTTTTTCGTCGACTACCTGTGTGCTCTCTACAGGGATTTCATCGCTCAAGAGGAAAACCGCAGATATTCATTCAATTTCAGGGACCTGGAAGCGCTTGGCAACTATGGCAAGATAAAGGTCATCCAATCGCAAACTTTTGAAGATCCGATGATTTTGGCGATGAATCTGCTGGAATCCAGGGAGAAGAACAAGGAATACCTTGCCGAACTCGGAGGGTTTTCCGACGAGCAGGTCGACAGACTATATGTGAACTACAGGCCTCTGGGCGCGTGCAGCGACTATATCCTCAACGACATCAGGGAACACTGCAACGGTGACCGTAAGAATCTGTTGAACTTTTTCGAAGTCGTGCCGGTCCCCCTGAGCGAAAGCATGGGGACCATGACCGGGAAGTACTCGGCAAAAGATAAGATAACCTCGTCGGCTGTCGATCTTCTGGGAGAAGAATCCATTCAACGATTGCTCCACATTACGGACCAGAACAATCCCTACCGGTTTGACCTCAGAAGAGGCGCCCTGGCGCGAGTGGCGGGAGGGGGGATTCACTTCAGCGACGAAATCTTCAAAAACAAAAAGGACCTCGTGCAGGTTTACCTGGGGGTGATCCAGAACCGAAACATAGAAATTGACGGGTTCCGTTGGCCCATCGACACCCTTATCATTGCCACGAGCAATAACTCCGAGTTCAACAGGTTCCTGGCCGAAAAGGAAGAAGCGCCCATCGTGGACCGGTGCAGGATTTGCTACGTGGCCCACAACACCGATTATCGGCTTCAGGAGCAGTTGACAGGTTACGCCATCGGCAGCGAAGCCAAAACCACCCTCACCAAGGAACAACTCCACCAGGACCCCAATCTTAACTGCGCCGCTTCGATTGCGGTAGTGTTGAGCAGGCTGCCCAAATCGGAAAAACTTACCCCGATCGAAATGATGAAGCTGTCGGCCGGAGAAGTGGCCGGAGAAAAGAGCATCAAGACACTGGCGGAGGTTATCGACACCCTCAATCATGAACCGGACATCACCAAGAGGTTCGGTCAGAAGGGACTTGGGCAGAGAAACCTCGGCAGGGCCGTCCAGTTGCTCATGGAGACTTCGGAAACCAACGAAGGTCAATGCATGTTCGCCTACGACGTCTTCAGGTCCATGGAGCGCGTAGTGCTCGACTATGTTCCCGAGGCGAACGAGCGGGCCAAGTATCTCGACGATCTCAAAATCGCCAAAGGACTATACCGGGAACGGATCATGACAGAGATGTTCAACGCCTACATGGATGAGCCTCACGCCATTCGCAAAGACGTGATGAGTTATGTCAACATGATCATAGGAATAGACGCCGAGAACCTGGGTACCGACAAAATGTGGAAATACAAGAACCCGCAGACCGGTGAGCTAAAGGCCCTCAAGATAGACGAGCGCTACATCCAGAGCGTCGAAGACAGGCTTGGCCTGAAGACACATGAACAGCGCGAATCCTTCAGGACCTCAATACGCAAAATCTACGGTCAGAAGATGTCCACGGACCGCGATTACGATTTCATGGACAATCTGGAACTGGTCAAAGCGGTAACCGACGTAAGACTTAAATCGGATATCGCAGGAGCGGGCAGTCTGATCGGGGCGCTGGCAAACCGCACCAACGAGGAGAACCAGAAGCTTTACGACCGCATCATTCAAGCTATGCTGGGCAAGCTCGGATACTGTCAGACCTGCGCCCAGAAAACCGTAGAGTACTTTTGCACGAAAAACGATGAGAACTAAGTAAAGAGTGATGGGTGAAGGGTTGGGACCGCGATGCGCTCAACCACCAAATGCCGACAAATGAGAGGCCGCCGTGGAAAAAGAGTCTTCAATCCCCGATGAAAACAGGACCCGGGAGTTCTGCGGCTCAGTCCACCACGCAGCCGGTGAGCGCCGTTCAGAATCGTCCGGTTCATCGAGCCTTATGAGCATCTACGGCGCGGGCGACCTGGTTTTTCTTCAAAACTCATCACCACCCACCGGCAATTACGATCACAATCTGAGCGCAATCGATGAACTGCTGGAACGCGACAAGCAGCGGGAAAAGGACGGCTTCCCACGTAAGATTCATGTTGGAAGGCTGGTCAAACCAGGTCGCGGCGGCAAGGACAAAATCATTCTCGTACCGACCACGGTCGAAGAAAAATTCATTCATGACGTGAGAAAGGGCGATCCGGGGGAAGAAAGTACGTCTGGGGGAACAGGCGAGGGCGAAGAAGGAGAGGTGATTGGAGAGGAGCCGGCCGACGGCGCTGATGGAGCGGCCGGTTCCGGGGCCGGGGGCGCCGGACAGGGCCAGGGCGCCGAACACGAGATCGAATCGAGCGCCTATGACTTGGGGAAGATCCTGGGCGAAAGATTTGAATTACCCAATCTCAAAAACAAAGGGAAAAAGCGTTCTCTAACCCGCTACACGTATGACCTGACGGACAGGCACCACAGGAGCGGGCAGCTTCTCGACAAGAAGGCCACCCTCAGAAAAATCATCGAGACAAATATCAACCTGGGCAATGTCTCCGACCCGGAAAACATCGATCCCTCGAAATTCCTTGTCTCCCCGCAGGACGAAGTCTATCGCATCCTGTCAAGGGAAAAGGACTACGAATCACAGGCAATGATCTTCTTCCTGAGGGATTACTCCGGCTCCATGGCCGGTCAACCAACCGAGGTCGTGGTGACTCAGCACGTTCTTATCTATAGTTGGCTTCTCTATCAGTATGAAAAACAGGTGGAAACCAGGTTTATCGTCCATGACACCATCGCCAGGGAAGTGAACGATTTTTACACCTACTACAACTCTTCGGTGGCCGGCGGGACGCGGGTGGAGTCGGCTTACCGGCTCGTCAACGAGATCGTGGAAGCAGGCAATCTCGCCCGCGACTACAATATATACGTCTTCCACGGCACCGATGGAGACGACTGGGATTCCGAGGGACGCGAGACCATCCCCGAGATCAAAAAAACTCTGAGCTTCTCGAGCAGAGTCGGCGTCACTATTGCCGCACCGAGCGCCGATCGAACGACCGCCGTCGAAAGATACATCGAAAAATCCGGCCTTCTCGACGAATTCCCTCAGGGAATGCGGATGGACAGCGTCGGCGAAAACGCCACCGAGGTGCGCCTCATCGAGGGGATAAAGAAACTGCTTTCCTGACAGGACGATGTCCATGGAATTGATCAATCAACACACCAAAAAGATAATGGAAGGCTGCAAGGAAAGAGCCCGCAAAGCAGGACTGCGCTTTGAAGATGAAACGCTCGAGTATATCGTGACCAACAAGGACCTGCTCGAACTCTCCCCCAAACACATGATCCCGACCCTTTACGATTACTGGGTAAATGACGTCGAAGTCCTCAAGGAGAAGGGCAGATACGAACTCTATCCCAACAATCCATATGAGACCGTCATCAACACCCGTCCGGCCATTTCATTTTACAACGACAATAATCCGGACTGGCTGAACGTCATGATCTTCTACCACGTTCTGGCCCACATAGATTTTTTCCAAAACAATATGTTCTTCAAGCATACCTGGGACGAGGATTTTGCCGGACGGGCGCTCTCCGACAAGAGTTCGATCGCCATGCTCCGCTCGGACAAAGGCCGATGGGTCGATTACGTGATCGAATTCAGCCGAGGCATAGACAACCTGATCGGATTCCACTCCGAGCTTTCCGAATTGAATCAGCCCATGGAGATAAAGACCTCCGCAAAACTCGACTTCTACTTCGATATCTTTTTGCAAACGACCCGCAAAGTGGGCCTCACCGACTACCTCAAGGAAGTAGACCGCTATAACGAAGCAGTCCGCGAATACGGTGAAATGGCTGAATCGGTCTTTTTCTCGAAGGTGGCCAGGACATATCCGGAGTTTGAAGCCTTGTTCGAAAAACACAAAAAACGGGGCCGGCGAGGGTCTCGAGATCTGCTCGAATTCCTGGTCCACAATTCAGCCTTCCTGCAAATGGAAGAAAACAAGTGGATGCAATCCGTCCTCGAGATAGTGCGGAACACGTCGGTTTTTTTCCAGCCTCAGATGCGGACAAAGATCCTCAACGAAGGATGGGCCAGCTACTGGCATGAAAAGCTCTTCCTCAAAGATGACCGAATCAATGGCAACGAAGTGGGTTTTGCCCGGATCAATGCGCTCGTCACCGCCCTGCCCAGGGTGGGCATCAATCCCTATGCGCTTGGAATGCGGCTGTTCGGCCACATCGAAGAGATGGCCGACAAGGGGAAATATACCTACGATTTCCAGAGAATATCCAATGCGAAGCTTCGGCAGGATTATGACAAGGCGACAGGTTCGGGGCTGGATTATGTTTTCAAGGTCAGGGAAGACTTCAATGATTTCATGTTCGTCAACAACTTCGTAGACCAGGAATTCGTCGACAGGCATAAACTTTTCGTAACCGGACGAAGGCTCAACAGCTCCGGGAGGACCTGGGAATACTACGTGCGCAGCAGGGACGCAGGGCAATACATGCAGATGCTTCTCGATCAGCTCTACCACCCCCCTTACATTGAAATTGACGAATCCGCGATTGAAGACAACTGCCTTTATCTCAACCATCACTTTGAGAGCAAGCCGCTGATAAAGGAATTCATCCCCAACACGATGATCGGGATCGAGTATCTCTGGGGTGGGCCGGTAAAACTCGAGACCTCGGAGATCGTTAAAAAACCACAAGAGTATCGGCCCGGAGAAGCAGATAACCAGCACGATCAAGGACCTCCTCATCAAAGAGTGCTCTACACCATGAAAGACAGGCAGCTATCAAGGGCCGTCCTGTGATGGATCGAAGAAATGGAAAATGCAGAACACGCAGTGACCACCCTTTGCCGGAAGATAAAAGAACGGGAACGGTGTACGCCATTTAGTTTTTCGGAATACATCGACCTCGCCGCCAAATCGCCCGACCTCATTTTCCGTAATGTCTTCCAGATGTTCTATGACATGTTCTTCAGCTACATAGGCGAAGGCCTAAACGAATACCCTGACGATCCCGAATCGATCGGCTATGCCTCCTACGACTGCAGCCGCCTGTTCGAAGAAGGGTCCGACCATCCGTTCTTTGGAGATCGTCTTTTCGTAAACAGGCTCGTTGGGCACATTTCCTCTTTCAGGCGGGGGATTCGACAAAACAGAATCTATATCTTCGAAGGTCCGCACGGGTGCGGGAAGAGCACTTTTCTAAACAACGTACTCATGAAGTTCGAGCAATACTCCGGGACCAAAGAAGGGGCAAGCTTCGAAACCGTGTGGCGGCTCAACAGGAAGGCCCTTGGCAATGGTTCGGACCCTGCAGCCAAATACCTGGCCGAGCAACTGCGGGGCCTGATGGACCCTTCGACCCTGGCGCAACGCCCTCCGGGAAGCGAACCCGTTGTTTATGGTAACAAAGAATATCTCGAAATCGTATGCCCCAGCCACGACAGTCCCCTACTGTTAATCCCGAGAGCGTACCGCAGGGAATTCTTCAATGAATTGATACCGGACAGAGAATTCAAGCACAAACTCTTTGCCCACAAGCAATATGAATGGGTTTTCAAGGACACTCCCTGCACTATATGTCAGTCTCTATATCAGGCCCTTCTCGATACTTTGGATTCGCCGTGCAAAGTCTTTGAGATGGTGTTTGCCAGGAGATATCTATTCAATAGAAGGCTTGGTACAGGAATAAGCGTATTCAATCCTGGAGACAAATTGCCCAGAGACAGTGTCGTAAGTAATCAACAGCTCCAAAGTCAACTAAATTCACTGTTGATGGATAGCAATAGAGTCCATTACATGTATTCGCGCTTTGCTAATACAAACAATGGCATTTATGCAATAATGGATATAAAAAGTCATAACAACGAGCGTTTTACCAATCTGCATGGGATTATCAGTGAGGGAGTTCATAAAGTCGATCACATAGAAGAAAACGTCAATTCACTATTTCTGGCTGTTATGAACCCTGAAGACCGTGAAAATATAGCCGACACTCAATCATTTGCGGATCGCATTACTTACGTAAAAATCCCCTACGTGCTTGACTACAACACGGAGGTTAAGATCTACAAGAACGTTTTCGGAAACCAAATCGCCAAGTATTTTCTTCCAAGGGTCCTGGAGAACTTCGCAAAAATCATTATTTCATCGAGGTTGAATCCTCATTCGGACGGCATGGAGGACTGGATACCCAATTCACTCAAATATCATCTCTATTGCGATCGAAATCTTTTGCTGCTGAAAATGGACATATTCGCGGGGATCATTCCTTCATGGCTGTCGGAAGAAGACAGGAAAAATTTCACGGCAAAGAGGCGGCGCAGAATCATCGCGGAGTCCGAAGCAGAGGGCGACAGAGGTTTTACGGGCAGAGATTCCCTCAAGATGTTCAATGAGTTCTACCTGGCCTACGCCAAAAAGGGGAAGCCGATTACGATGGCGATGCTGCTCCAGTTTTTTAACAAACACCGTGGCGAGCCGATCCCCGACGGTTTTGCCGACTCCCTGGTGAGCTTTTATAACTATACCGTTCTTCAGGAGGTAAAGGAATCGCTCTATTACTACAATGAAGACCACATATCCCGGCAGATTCAAAATTATCTGTTCGCTGTAAATTTTGAAAGCGGCCAGACTCAGAAATGCATGTTCACCGGGGATGAACTGGAAATCACCGAAGAACTGTTCGAAACTATCGAGCGAAGGGTGGTCGGGGCGCATTCCGAAAATGGCAAACGCAAGGATTTCAGAAAGGAAGTGCAGAACCTTTATGCCACCAAGACATTGGCCCAGGAGATTTTACTGGAGGCTAAACCGATAACTGAAACCCAACTGTATCAATCATTGCGAGACCGCTATATTCACAACCTGAAGGAAAACGTGCTCGATCCTTTCGTGAAAAACGATAATTTTAGAAACGCCGTGAAGGATTACGATACGGAGGGCTTTAAGTCCTACGATAAGCGGATAAGGGAGGATGTGACCCAGCTTATCCGCAACCTCAATGACAAATACGGATACACCGGGCATAGCGCAAAGGAAGTTTGCATCTATGTATTCGATAGTGACCTGGCAAAGACTTTTCCTTCCTCTTAGAAAGCTGAAGTTGCACAAATTTCAAACAAGGCTAGAGCTGGTCACCATGTATCTGCTGGTCGTTTGTGATCTTCCAGTTTTTATGCCGACTTTTCTCAGATGCAGCGATCATCTCTCTGGCTTGGGTTACGATCGAGCGTACCAATTTGGGGTTCATGCCAGGAATTCTCTTTAAACCGTATTCTTCCGCAGCGGCAACTTTCGCAATAGAGTTATAACTGGCTGCGATTAATCGTTGCGCCAGAATTTTTCCTACCCCTTTAAGGGCTCGGAGTTCTTCCATTTCCCTTTTCATAGCACCCTCCACCGCCTCTTTTTCAATTCGCCAGGCAAGCGTAAACGATCCTTATATACATTATGTTAAGTATAAAGTATGACGTTGTACACGCAGGGATTGAACTGCGACTGGAGTTTGAGAGAAAGTAAATATCTTACGAGCCCTCCAGAATACTGGACAATTTTGAACATCCAAACAAAAGACCGATACGTAATGCCCTGTGATCACAATATGGGAATTCCCCTGAGTCGCCGGCGTCGGTGGAACATGACAGAATGAAGGAAGAAAATGGATTCACCGCAATAACGTAGAAAGATTGACTTATTTGGGGCAAGCCAAGCTACCGCTGGATCAAGCCCAGCGATTCTAAGATGTCCCGAACGCAAATAAGTCCTCCGTCCTTAGTCCTCGCGCCTCGCGCAGTCCTCCGTCTTCCGTCCCCCGTTGCATCCTGCCCCGTCTTCTGATACCATGACATCCTAACCCGGACAAGCCGGAACCAAAAAAATCCACCGCGGAGGCGCGGAGATCGCAGAGGAAAGAAATCTTTGCAAAAGGTAACCATAAGTTTTCGTTTTCTCTGCGACCTCGTCATTCTCTGCGGTCAGTGCTTAAGAATTCCGCCTCGTGAGGCAATATGCGCAGGGAACTCGTGTCTTTTGTTTTGGCATTCAATGTCTGTTTAACTGCCTTTTCTCCGCGATCTCTGCGCCTCTGCGGTGAAATTTTATATTCCTTTATGGCATCGTCACCGAAACTTAAACGTCCTGGTGTTTGATTGAAAATCACGTTCGCGCCGCTACTTCTTCAATAAGGAGAAAAAATGAGAGAAGTTGTCATCGTAAGTGGAGCAAGAACTGCTGTGGGGACTTTCATGGGGTCGCTTAAGGACGTCCCCGCCGCCCAGCTCGGAGCTATCTGCATTCGGGAGAGTTTGAAACGTGCGGGCCTTAGACCGAGGGCGACAGAAGATATGATTTCCTTTGCACCGGATAAACTGAAGGGGACCGGTCTGATCGAATTGGAAACGAAATACCGCCAATGGGACGACTCACATCGCGAGATCGAGATAGACGAGGTCATAATGGGCAATGTGGTCCAGGCCGGCCAGGGGCAGAACCCGGCCCGCCAGGCCGCTATTTATGCGGGCATGCCCAAGGAGACCCCGGCTTTTACGGTCAACAAGGTCTGCGCCTCCGGGATGAAGGCAATTGCACTGGCCGCTCAGGCGATCGCTCTGGGTGATGCGGACGTAATAGTTGCCGGCGGCATGGAGAACATGAGCCGGATTCCCTACGCTATACCGAGCATGCGGGATGGCGCCCGCATGTTCAACGCGGAGGCGGTAGACCTGATGGTCCATGACGGCTTATGGGAGCTCTATTACGGCTATCACATGGGGGTAACGGCCGAAAACATCGCCGAGAAATACGGGATCAGCCGTGAAGACCAGGACAAACTTGGTTTTGACAGCCATCAGCGGGCAAGGGCCGCAATCGCATCCGGTAAGGTCACCGATGAGATTGTCCCGGTACCGGTGCCTCAGCCCAAAGGCGGTCCCCTCATGTTCGAAGTCGACGAACGGCCGATGGACACAACTTTGGAGAAAATGGCCAAATTGAAGCCGTTTTTCAAAAAAGACGGCACCGTCACGGCAGGCAACGCATCGGGCATAAATGATGCGGCCGCGGCGGTCCTAGTAATGTCCGCCGACAAGGCCGCTAAATTGGGCCTCAAACCCCTTGCCTACATAAAATCAAATGCAGCGGGCGCCATCGACCCGGCCTACATGGGATGCGGAGTGATTCCGGCCACCCGGCTGGCGTTGAAGAAGGCCGGATGGACCGTGGACCAGTTGGACCTCATCGAACTCAATGAGGCGTTTGCATCTCAGGCACTGGCTTCCATGCGCGAATTGAAGATGGATTGGAACAGGATCAACCCCAATGGCGGCGGGATTTCCATCGGACACCCCGTCGGATGTTCAGGGGCGCGAATCACGTACGGACTGGCGATGGAAATGAACCGTAAAAACCTGCACAAAGGCCTGGCCACCCTGTGTATCGGCGGAGGGATGGGCTTTGCGTTGACGTTGGAGAGAAAATAGTTTGCTAAAAAATCGTTGCGGGTTGCGGGTTGCGGGTTAAAAACCCGTAACCTTCAACCCGTAACCTTCAACCCGTTACCCGTAACCATTCACCGGGGCTTTGCGTTGACTCGGAGAGAAAATAAGTTGCGAAACGTTTCGGTCCGATAACCATCATTTACTGCACTTGCCAAGGAATTAATAAAAATTGACTCGCCAAATCAGAAAAATTGTCGTTAAATATATTACAAGAGTTGTTTTGCGCATTCATAAATTTAGATTGCGTCTGTCCGTCATGGAGAATGATCTGAAATGCGTACATCAAATCTCTTAAAATATCTGTATGGTCTATTGTGTTTCATCTGCGTTGTCTGTCTATTTCCTCTGTTTCCAACGGCAGCTCAGGGACAGCAGACCCTTGCTTTGTCCGGCACGTGGAACTTTAACAGTTTTGTGTCAGGTGGTCCCAGCTCACCCTGGTGGGAAAGAGGCACACTGACCATAACCGCCCCGAATGAAACATTCACCGGTTCCGGAATGGACATCAACGGCAATAGCTATAGTCTTGCCGGTTCTTTCTCGGTTGCTTCCAATGGGATCGTAATGACCCTGAACAGCCCGTCCCAAACCTCCCTGTGCCAGATAGATTCCAGCAATACCTTTATGGCATGTACGCAGACATGGTCTGATGGATCTTCTAATCTCATTATTCTATCAAGCCAGCCCTCGTCATCATATTCATTCCAGGATTTGGCCGGCGCCTGGCAAGGCAACGTTTTATATGCGGGCACTGATTCTTCGTTTGAAACAGTGACCGAGACTATCAACTCCGACGGAACGTTTACCGGAACGTATACCAAAAGTGACGGGACATCGGGCAGCTTATCCGGTACTTTGTCAATTTCATCAGAAGGGACGATAACCTGTTCAGGCGACTGTGTCGATTCGACCAATTACCTCGCTGTTCTGACCCCGGGCGAGACCGTCATGGTCGCGACAAGCGGGTCGTCCACAACAGATGCCGGCCTTCATGTCTACACTAAACAAAACACTTCGGTTTCGACTACTACTCTGGCCGGCACGTGGCAAGGCGATGGTTTGGCTTCGGGTCCCGGCGCGCCATGGTGGGACGAAGACACTCTTATTATCAACCAGAACGGAACATCTTCATTCGCCTGGATTGCAAGTAACGGGACATCAGGAAGCACAAGCGGGAACGTGTCGGTCGCATCAGGCGGGACGATAACTCTTGGTCTCGGTTCAACAAGTATTGTCGGAACAGCCAGTGGAGTGATTGACGCAAACACGACGGTCATGGTCTTTACGAACACGTGGTCTGATGGAAAAACCCACGAGATCAGAATCTTCACGAACGGTACTGCTGCTTTTGAGCCGTCAGTTTCAGCGTATGTGTCCAGCAGCGTTCCGGCAACCAGCGGCGACTCTCTGGCGGCTACCAATTCCTCCCTTGGCACGGGCGGATCTACCAGCCCCTCCTCAAACACGGGCGCCCCCACCGGCACTGCGTTCTCAAACGCCGGTGGCGGGACAGCGGCCCAACCCGGGGGCAACGCGACCGGGGCAGGCCCGGCCAATACGACTGCTGCTGCGGCAACAAATTCGGCTGGGACAAATACAGCTCCCCCGAGTCCTTCCAACAACCCAACACCGGCCACAGTTCCGGATGCGCCTGAAATCGTAGTTGCAACGCCCCGTTTCTCCGAGGCGTCGGTCAGCTTCAAGCTGCCTGCAAACGGCGGGAACACGATAACGGGTTGCACGGTCACCTCGAGCCCCGGCGGCATAACAGCCACAGGTTCGGGAAGCCCCATAGTTGTGTCGAACCTGGCCAACGGGATACCCTATACTTTCACCGTAACGGCCAAAAACAAGATCGGGACAGGTCCGCCCTCAGATGCGTCCAACAGCGTAACGCCTGCCAGGACAGTTCCCGATGCGCCTGCAATAGCAAAGGCAAAAGCAGACGACACCATGGCGCATATCAGCTTCATGGCCCCGGTCTCAAACGGTGGAAGTGACATTACCCTGTATACCGTGACGTCCAGTGCGGGCCAGACAGCCTCAGGGCCGGCCAGCCCAATAACCGTGAAGGGGCTGACCAACGGGAAACACTATACGTTCACTGTAACGGCGGCAAACGGAATCGGCACAGGTCCGCCCTCAAGAGTTTCCAACAGCGTAACGCCTGCCACAATTCCGGGTGCTCCCGCAATCGTAAAAGCGAAAGCAGCCGGCAGCATGGCGAACGTTAGCTTCAAGGCCCCAGCCTCAAACGGTGGAAGCCGGATTACCTCGTATACCGTTACGTCCAGCGGAGGTCAGACTGCCTCAGGGCCGGCCAGCCCGATAACCGTGAAGGGTCTGACCGGCGGCACACCCTATACATTCACGGTAACGGCGACAAACAAGATTGGGACCGGTCCACCTTCAGCTTCGTCCAACAGTGTGGTGCCCCGTAAATTAGAAAAGAAAGAGCACTAACATACGTGCCGGCAAAGAAGCGGCCAACAAATCAGTCTGCGTTGTTTATTCTTTTAACGATATTTTGGACTCCCGCTGCCTTCGTGTCCTTCACAGTCCTTCGTGTGCGAGCATGGGATTAGAGCCTACCCCGGAAGTGGCCTTGATCCGGGGTTCGAAAGGTCGCGATGGATCGGGCTGTTACGGTCTTTTTATTTCCCTTCGCGGCTCCTCGTGCGCTTCGTGGTGATAATAATCATACTCGTGGCGCGAACAGCAGTCCGGAAACAGAGACAGACTAACTGCAATGAGACTCACTCTCCTTTGAAGTCCGGTTCCCGCTTTTCCAGGAACGACCGAACTCCTTCTGCATAGTCGTGGCTGTCGTAGACTTGTCTCCTGAGACCCTGGATTCGTTCGAAAACATCGGGGGCCATGGGGTGGGCGCCTGCCAGGAGGTTGAACTGTTCCTTGATAACGGAAATTGCGAGCGAAGAGCGGGCCGCCATCCGTCTTGCCAGATTTGTCGTAAACTCAAGGAGCTTATCAGAGGGCACAAGATGATTGAGTATGCCGACGCGTCCGGCCCTTTCCGCCGTGATGGGGTCGGCAGAGAAGAACATTTCTTTGGCTATATTTAAACCCAGCCGGTTAATGAAATGCAGAATGCCGGTAGCATTGTAGGGCAGCCCGAGCTTTGCAGGAGTGATTGCAAAAGACGAGGTTTCATCCCCGATGACGATATCGCACGTCATAACCAGATCGCAGGCGCCCCCCCAAACGCTTCCGTGAACCATTGCAATAACCGGCCCCGGATATTTCTGGACCGCTCGGAGCAGCTTTTCCAGCGAGTCCTGGTACCCGAGAGGGTCGCGGCGCCCCTCAGGCAATTCCTTGACATCGTGCCCCGCGGACCAGACCGAACACCCGTCAGAGGCCCTCATGATCACGGCAGCGATTTTGCGGCTTTTAAGATCATGAAGAGTTTGAACGATTTCGTCCACCAGTTCCTGGCTTAACGCATTTCTCTTGCTTGGGTTGTTGAGGCATAGAAACCCGATATTGTCTGAGACTTCCACATCGACAAAAGTCATGTTTAATCCTTTCCAAATCAAATAAATGTACCGAACGCCCAGAACTAGCTATCGGTAATCCACTCCCGGCCCTTTATTTAATATTACGGACTTCACTCGATCTCCTGTTTCCTGTCTAAAAGAAGGAACCAATTCCGGAGTCAAGCCCGCCCTGCCCTGCCCCGTCCAACCTATTTCGCACACTTCACCCAAGCCTGTTTATTCATCTCGGGCAAGAAATGTTCTCATATAAGGAACGTTCTCCATAATTCCTAATTACTCATTCCTAATTAACTGGGTAAACCTCCGGCTCTGCCGGGGGACTCGCATAGTTTGACATTTCCGGGAATATACGAAAGCTTCCCACCTGTGAACCGCTCAAAGTTTACAGGGAGGAAAGCTTTCGTATGGATGAGTATCAAAGTTTAAGCCACACGGTATGGGACTGCAAGTACCATGAGGTCTGGATTCCCAATGGCGGACCATGTTCACATGCTGATCTCTATTCCGCCAAAGTATGGAGTCTCACAGGTTCTTGGCTTCATCAAAGGTAAAAGTTACCACATCGCCAAGGCCCTCCAAGGGCGCAAGAGTGACTTCACAGGCCATGACCTTTTGGCCAAAGGTCATTTCGTGTCAACAGTTGGCAGAGACGAGAATGCCATCCGGGAATATATCAAAAAACAAGAGGCCGAGGACAAGCGCCTGGACCAACTACAAATGTTCTAATGGTTGCCACCTTTTAAGGTGGCCATTGGTTTACAACCGCTTTGAGCGGTCCACGGTTTCACAGGCCTCCGGCTCTGCCGGAGGTATATGACTCCTGATTGCCTTTCTTCATATCTTCCATGACTTTTCATCGAATCCTGTATCCAGTGAGATTTTTGATTTGTTCAGTGGATTTCTTAAAACATAAGGAATAAAATCACAAGCACATCTTCGGCCATATAAACGACGGCTCTTTTTCAAGTGGAATCTCTCAACAACGTTCAGCCTGGAGGTAGCGATGATGGAATCAAGACCTTGGCAACGACATTATGATTTTTGTGTTCCGACCACAATTCGGTACCCTCAAATCCCTGTTCACGAACTACTCAACATCCCGGCGACCTATTTTCCCGACAAGCCTGCCACAAATTTCTACGGGAGCGAGATGAGCTTCTGGGACCTGCGCAATAACGTGTGGCGCATGGCCAATGCCCTGGCAAATCTCGGGGTGCGGAAGGGAGACCGGATTGGCATGAATATGCCCAATACCCCGCAATACGTTATTGCCAACTACGCGGCCATGTGCCTGGGCGCTATCGTGGTGAACCTCAATCCTTTGTACACGGTGCCTGAGCTGAAGCATGCCGCTGAGACCACGGGTTTGACGACCCTTTTCACCTACGATGGGGCACTTCCCAATATCCGCCAGCTTTGCCTCGAAGTTGACATTCCCAGGGTGATTGTGACCAAGACCACTGATTTTATGAAAGGAGTTCCACGCAGCACACAGAAGAGCCTCGAACTGGAACCGAAATGGCATCATTTCTCGGAGTTGCTCGAAGGTGGCTCGACCAGGCGTCCGCGGGTACAGGTGATTCCGGCGGACCCCTGTATGATTCAGTTCACCGGCGGGACTACCGGCGTACCCAAGCCCGCGCTGATCACCCACGCCAACCTGCTGGCCTCGACCTTTCATAGCTCCCTGTGGGGAACCTATCCAGTAAGTCAAACAACAATCGAAAATCGCTGTGTGGTTGGGTTAATTCCATTGTACCACGTTTATGGCAACATCTGCGTAATGAATTGGGGATTGCTCAATGGCGCTACGCTAATCCTGATTCCGAGATTTCAGATTGACGAGGTCATTAGCATCATTGGAAACTTCAAGCAAATTTCATATTTCCCGGCTGTCCCCACCATAATCACCGCATTGTTAAACCATCCCAAAATAGGGGAGCTGGAACTGGGCAGAAGGGTGGGCATGCTGGGTTCGGGAGGCGGCCCAATGCCTCAGGAACTTATCGAGCAGGTCAAGGACCTGGGCATCTTTTTCGGCGAGGGATGGGGGATGAGCGAGACAACGTCCAACGGGATAAGCACCCCGGACTTTGGCCTCAAGAAGGTTGGCAGCATCGGCGTCCCGATGCCTGACAACGACATCAGAATTGTGGACGTTGAAAATGGAGTCGAAGATGTTAAGCAGGGAGAGCCTGGCGAGCTTCTCATCAAAGGCCCCACTGTCATGAAAGGTTATTACGGCAATCCTGAGGCGACCGCCGAGCAGATCAAGGACGGGTGGCTCAGCACCGGAGATATCGTGGTCCGGGACGAGGACGACTATCTGTTCCTTGTTGACCGCAAGAAAGATATGATTATCGCAGGTGGATTCAACATTTACCCGCGGGAGATCGACGAGGTGCTCTTCGAGCATCCCAAGGTCCTGGATGCGGTAGCAGTGGGAATTCCGGATGCGTATCGGGGAGAGACGCTCAAATGTTACATAGTATTAAAGCCCGGGCAGACGGCCACCACCGATGAGATCATCGCTTACTGCAAGGGGAAGCTGGCAGCCTACAAGGTGCCCAGGTTGGTCGAGTTCCGGGACGAGGTCCCCAAAACCGCCATCGGAAAGGTACTTCGAAAGATATTGAGGGACGAGGAAGCGGCTAAACTGAAGTCGCAAACGTGAGGCGGGTGGCGTGGAGACAGGAAGGAAAAGGCAAAGGTAAAAAGGAAAAAGGCAAAACCGAAAAGAGGCGGCGCGGGGAGCCGGAAGCATGGAACCCAGCGTGGTCTCATCCTGCCATGCTATGTTCTTTTCATGGCGGTCTTTAGGGAAGAAAACGATCCAGGGTGGGCACGGCTTTTTATCGTGCCCGCCTATGTTTCAGGAGTCTCAAGTCATGAAGAAGGTCGGGATGCATGTCCATTCCTCCATCTCGGATGGCAAAGACAGCCCTGCGGTGTTGATCAAAAAATCCGTGCAGGAAGGTTTGTCAGCCGTTTGTTTAACAGATCATGATCTCTATCATGGTATCAATGAGTTCCAGGCGGAGGCTAAAAAATATGACCTCCAGACCTTACCGGCTATAGAGGTATCCGCTCACTGGCAAAACCGCAGCTACGTTCACCTGCTGGCTTACGGGATTGATTTTCCCCGCAAAGAGCTGCTTCTTAAGGAAAAGCTTGAGAAAAATTGGGAAGCTCACAATGAAACGTATGACGAGATAATGAAAAGACTCGTCATGCACTTCTCGGTCAATTTTTCCCGGAAAGTCATAAAGGAAAAGATTGGCCAACTGGGGCCAATCAACTTTGCAATGCCGACCATAAGGTTTCTGGAAGGTCATCTGGGCCTCGAGAAGGGCGAGTTCAAGCGGCTTGCATTTGATAACCGCTACACTTTTGAGAATGCAGTTTTACAGGGTCTTTATCTTTCAGTGGAAGAAGCCATGGAGTTTATCGAGTCAGCGGGAGGAAAGGCTGTGCTGGCTCACCCCGGAATGTTCTCGACTTACACCATAGCCGGGGCAGCGAACGTCAAGGACTTCGAAAAACTTTTCTTTCTATTGGTGGACCTGGGTCTTGCGGGAATCGAAACATACTATCCCAATCATGACCGGGAGCAAACCGCGTATTTTGAGGACCTCGCACTGCGCTGCTCCCTGTGGAAAACTGCCGGCTCGGATTATCACGGTGAATACAAACCCAACTGCGGCCTGTCTATGCCTGGGATGAGCTATGAAGATTTTCTTCGGTTCAGGGATTTCTGTGAAAGGTAGATTACATGGGGCCGATACATGAAACCTGCTGAGTTAATAGAAAAAGCTAAAATTGATGGTCGGACTGCGCTGAATGAAGCGGAGTCAAAACAATTTCTGGCCTGTTACGGAGTGCCGGTAGTGGCAGAAAGCACGGCAAGTACTGCGGATGAAGCAGCAAAATGCGCCGAGGCGACAGGCTTTCCTGTAGTGGTGAAAGGGTTGGGGGCTACGCTGATTCATAAAACCGAGCGCGGATTGGTCCGAACGGGTCTGGCCGACTCTGAGGCGGTCAGGCGGGCGGCTTTTGAAATAGCGGAGGCAGCCGGCGCCGGTCTGGAGGGCTGGCTTGTTCAGCCACATCTGAAGGGACGCCGCGAATTCGTAGCCGGGATGTTCCACGACGATCAATTCGGGCCGGTAATTATGTTTGGCCTCGGTGGTGTCTTTGCTGAGGCCCTGGATGATGTCGTATTCCGAGTCGCGCCTGTGGACGAAGGCCAGGCAGCCCGGATGCTGGATGAAATCAGGGCCGGGAACCTGTTAAATGCGTTTCGCGGGGAACCGGCGGTCGACCGCGAAGGGTTGATAAACACTTTATTGGGTTTGTCCAGGCTGACTGAAATACATCCCGCGGTGACCGAAGTGGATATAAATCCATTGCTGATCACTTCGAAAGGTCAGCCGGTCGCAGTGGACGCCACGGTCATATTAGGCGAGGCCAAACCATCAGCTCCGCTGAGACCGCCTGCAGATCAATCTGCGGTGCTGGCCATGCTGAACCCGAAGTCGATCGCCTTTATCGGCGCAAAATCCCAGCTTGGCAGTTGGGGCCAGTTACTTTTTTCAAACGTCATCGCGGGAGGGTACGATGGCGGCATCTATCTCGTAAACCCAAACAGGGACACCCTTGCCGGGCGAATGGTCTATAAGTCCGTGACGGACATACCCGGACCGGTGGACTTGGCTGTGGTCACCGTGCCGGCATCTCGGGTCCTGCGCCTGACCCCGGAGTTCAGGGCAAAAGGGATCAAGAGCGTGCTGCTGATTACATCGGGTTTTCGTGAGACGGGTCCCGAAGGAGAGAAACTCGAGGCCAGCCTGGTAGAGGAGGCTCGTAAGAACCAAATGCTGGTTATGGGGCCGAACACGATGGGGATGTGCAACCCTCATCAAAAATTGTACTGCATGGGCAACTCTGCGCGGCCTATGCCGGGGAGTACGGCGTTCATATCGCAATCGGGGAATTTGGGCTACCAGTTAATATCCATCATGGAGCGGAAAGGAATCGGCTTGCGAGCATACGTCGGGTCAGGCAACGAAGCCATGCTGACCATAGAAGATGCTTTGGAAACCTTTGGTAGAGACGAGCTGACAAGCACTATTCTGTTGTATATCGAAAGCATCAAGGACGGCCGTCGTTTTTTCGATTTGGCACGTCGCGTGAGCTGCGAAAAACCCATTGTGGTCATTAAAGGCGGTCTAACCCAGGCGGGCAAAAGGGCTGCTGCCAGCCATACCGGCGCTCTGGCCTCAAACGTCAGGGTCTTCGACGCAGTTTGCCGCCAGGCCGGAATCGTGTCAGTCAAACAGCCTACCGACATGCTGGATCTTTCTGCTGCGTTCTCTTCGCTGCCTCTTCCCAAAGGACGACGTGTGGCCATCATGACTCCGGGGGCGGGGTTGGGCGTGGTTGCTGCGGATTTATGCACTCAGCAGGGCTTGGAAGTCCCCGAGCTTTCCGATGAACTGATTGATCGCATAGACCAGTATCTCCCTCCTTTTTGGAGTCGGTCCAATCCTATAGATCTGGTAGGACAAAGAGACCCCGCCCTACCTTTGAAGGTCATCAACGAACTTTTTAAATGGGACGGCTGCGATGCAATAATCACCATAGCTATCCAGGATAGAGTATATTTCCTCGAAAACATCATAAAATCCGCAGCCCTAACAGATCCCGAGGCCGATCGCGACCACATGGATTCCGTAAAGCAGACCATGATGGAAGCTTTTTCCAACTACATCGGTCAGCTTGTCAGGCTGATTGAGCAATATGGCAAGCCGGTTGTGGACGTGAGCATAGGAACCAATGGAATGGCCCTGCATGGCGAAGAGGGCCGCTTTAAGGGAGTGTTTTTCCAAACACCCGTGCAGGCTGTCAACGTAATCGCGAAAATGTATGAGTACAAACACTGGTTGGACCAGAGCTCAATCCAACTTGAAAATACCTGAGCCGCCTGCCGGCGGTCCCACCGCCTACCGCTCTTTGAGAATAGAAATGCAATAATGCTGCGCCTCATCGCTTCCGCTTGATTCAATCAAGTTGAGCAGGTATTTCTTGCCTCGATATTTAAAGCTTTCCGGTTTCCCGGTCCGGAGGCACAGTTTCATTTTTGTCACGCCGCTGATGAGATAGCTGACAGCCGTCGAATCTTTGTAGCACTTGCTCGTGTTTGTAGCCTCATAAAGGACGATGAGGAGGTTGCCATCGAAGGCCGAGGTCGTTTCGCCGGAGCCGACCCATGTCGGTTCGAGAATCAGATCAGGGGCCAGCATCTCCTTGAAGCCGACATATTTTTGTTCCAGGGCCTCTCGATTCGCATTCAGAGCTTCTATTTCCGACAGTTTAGCATCCAGTTCGCCTGTAAGCCTAAGAGCATCAGCCTTGGCTGTTTCCAGGTCTTTCGAAGCTGCAGCTAATTGCGAAGTCGTTTGAATATTTTTCTGTTCAACGGAATCGAACCTTGACGCAAGATCTTTATACTGAGCCTCCAGCTTGCTGTATTCATTTTCCAATTTCTGCAATGAATTCCGCAGTTCAATATCCCGATCCGCCAAAGCTTTGTAATCTTTCCGGACGGTCAGTATCTCCTGGTCGTTATTGTCCTTTTGGCTTTGATACTTAACGCCCATAATCAAATAAGTTGCTAAGACAGACAACCCGATCAGGCACACGATACATACCAGCAAGATTACGGGATGCATGCCAACGGTTCTCTTCGTTTTCTCTCCCTTCATCACGGCTCTTGGGGAAATATTGATCAAAATCATAATTAAATTACTTTGCTCCCGCTTTGATAAGCAGGTCTTTAACCTCCTGATAGCCAAACCTGGAGGCAAGCATCAATGCGGTTTTGCCGTCATTGTCCCTGGCATTGACATCGGCGCCCTTTGCCAGCAACGCCCGCACGATCTCTCGGTGGCCCTGCGAAGACGCAGTTATCAGTGCGGTTGAGCCTTTATCGTTCCTGGCGTCGACGTCGGCCTTTTTGTCGAGCAGCAACCGAACGACTTCGGGGTGATTATACATAGCGGCAATCATCAAGGTGGTTGCGCCGTCCTTGTCTCTGGCCTGGATATCGGCATTCTTATCGATCAGCAATTGTACGACTTCGGGATAGCCATATTTGCAGGCAACCAGCAATGCAGTTTGGCCATCATTGCTCTTGGCATTGACGTCGGCTTTTTTGTCGAGCAGAATCTTTACAACCTCGGTCCTGACTCTCATAGAGGCAACCATCAAGGCGGTTTTGCCCTCATTATTCCTGGCATTGACCTCAGCCCCCTTTGTGAGCAGCGTCCGCACGACTTCGGGGTCGTTCTTATTGCAGGCAACCATCAGGGCGGTCGATCCCTCCTTGTTGACTGCATTGACCTGAGCCCCTTTTGAGATAAGTACTTTGACGATCTCGCTTTGCCCACTCTGGGAGGCGATCATCAATGTGCTCATGTCGTTGTTGTCCTTTGCATTGACGTCAGCCCCTTTATCTATCAGCACCTTCGCAACCTTGAGATTGCCGGTTTGAGAGGCGATCATTAACGCGCTCGAGCCGTTCTGGTTTCTGGCGTTGACCTGGGCCCCCTTATCGATGAGTTGTTTGACCTTATGCAGGTCACCCTTCTTTACTGCTCCCATCAAATCCTCATTGACTCCGGCGATAGCAAAAGTCGCCCACAGGGTCGCGAACACTATCAACGAGGCCGCCATTTTCACTTTACGGGCTGCGAATAAGCTTGTCATGAAAACCATCTCTTTTCTACCTTCCTGGCTGAGAAGCGGAAAAATACCGGCAGAATACTGCGGTTTGTTCCATTAACGGGACAGTAAAACATATCGTCCACTTACTGAAAAGAAGAGTTCAGCAACCCCTCTTTTAGAAGCTCGGCTCCGGACGCCAGCCAGTTATTTTACAACCGGCATCAGTCAATTTCGATCATTTTTTTGACCCCGACAGCCAGCCGGATTTTTCATCGGAGTGGGTGGAGATAACGCTGAAGCTCTGTCGAACATCGTCCGATTTTATTTTAAACACTACGTGGGAACAAGGAGATGTTCGATGTTGTTCGTTAAGTGTCTCTATCTTTTGACATCACCATTTCTGGCGGTTGGAGCGGTCCTGACCGTTCTCACGGTCGCTGCAATCGGGTGCGCATTTATCGCTGCAGGGAGCAGGATCAAGAGCCTTCCCCACTTCGGGGCGTTGACCCATTGGAGTCGGAGATCGAAGCAATTTCAGCGGTGGTAATGTCCTCGATGTGCTTCTGCCCTGAAGGTTTCATAACCATCTTTCCGCACCACGTGTCCGATTTCGGGTTATCAGGGTAACTTTTCGGCCTGTCATCCCAGATCATCGACAAACCCGCTTCGAGCTGATAAAACAAACCCTGAAAAATGGAAAAGATGTGCTCATCAAACCGTCTGAGGAGGAATATCTTTTAACCATTCCCCGGCCCTCCACAGGCAAGAGGTCCCTATGAGATCACGGCCTGCGTTTTCAGTTCCTGGAATCATCGATAATTTCGACATTTGGAAACAAACCTTGGTCTTTCAGCTTGGGGTTTTTAACCTTTAACGTTGAACATCGAACTTCTTTAAGGAGGAATGAGCATGGGAATCAGGACTGTTGAGCAGTACAGGGAAAGCTTGCGAGATGGAAGGCGTGTCTATATCCGGGGAGAAAAGGTGGAAGACATCACCAAGCACCGGATTTTAGGCATCACCTGCGATACCATTGCCGCCGGCTATGAATTGACCGCCTCGGAGGACCCCGAGGTGCGAAATCTTTTTGTCGCCCCCCATCCGGAAACGGGGGAGCCTATCAATCGTTTGTTTGTGACCCCGAAAAATACGGCCGACCTGAAGGACCGAACCCGGATGATCCAGAAGTCCATTCAGCTTATAGGCGGCCTGCCCTTCGGCAAGGATATCGGTACCGATTGTCTCAACGCCGCCTTTGTCGTGGCTGGACAGATGGGCAATAAACAGTACCAGGACAATGCCAAGAATTTTCTGGAGCATCTCCGGAAAAACGATCTCCATACCTGCGGCGCCGTCACCTGTGTCAAGGGAGACCGTTCCCTGGAGCCGTCCAAACAAAATCATCCGGATTATTATGTGCATGTCGTCGACAAAAACAAGGAGGGAATCTTTGTCAAAGGGGCCAAGATCCACATCACCAGCGCCCCGGCGGCCAATGAAATCATCGTCGTCCCAACCAGGCAGATGAGGGAAAAAGAGGGAGATTACGCGGTCAGCTTTGCCGTTCCGGCCAACACCAAAGGGGTGACCTTTATCTGCCGCGGCGGGCGTGGTCCCTGGTCGGAACATGAGTTCCATGCCGATCGGCCGGTACGAGAATTGACGGAAGCCATGATCGTTTTCGACAATGTCTTCGTGCCTTGGGACCGCGTTTTTCTATGCGGCGAATGGCAGTATTCCATGCTCCTGGCCTATACCTTTGCCACCTTTCACCGCTTTACGGCCATCAGTTACAAAGTGCCTTCCGTGGAGATCATGGCTGGTTGCGCCGTGGCCATGGCCAAGTACAACGGGCTGTTCAAGGTTGGTCATATCCGGGATAAGCTGGCTGATATCGCCGCTTATGTAGAGACCCTGCGTGCCCTGACCAATGCCGCGGCCCAGGATCCGGTCATGTACGGGGAAATTGCCGTGCCCAATCCCTTGATCGCCAATATGGCTAAACTGCATTTCGCCAGTAAGTATCATACTTTTATGGAACTGATTCAGGACATTAGCGGCGGGATCGTGGCCACCGCGCCGGACAACAAAGACTGGGAAAACCCGGATATCCATGATTATCTGGAACATTATCTTGGGGGCTCGGCCAAATATAGCACCCTGGACCGGCTGAAGATGATCCATGAGACCATGCGTCATGTCTGCTCCCATGAATCCGCTTTCCATGAAGTGACTACGGTTCACGCCGAAGGATCCATGGCCGCCCAGAAAATGATGATCCTGGCTGAATCGCCCCTTGAGCAATATGAGACTAACGCCAAGGTGGCCGCCGGGATCATTCCCCGAGGAAGCGTGGCCAAATAATTAGGGTTCACCCTCTGCGGTTATCCTCGCCTCCGGCCCCACTCAAAAAGAGGACAAATCCCCCTCTCTCCTGGTGCGAGAGGGGCGGGATGAGGGGGATGTGCCTGCCAGGGGCTGGAGCGAGCCCTTACGTTTTTTAACTCTTTACATTAATGGGATGCGGAAAAACCGGGATTTCTAAAAAAATATAGTGACCGACATAAATGAGCGAAACGGGGTCGGGTCCGGTCGAGTATGGTCGGGCCGGATGGTAATGATATGAAGGCCTTAGCCAGGCTGTGGTGAATGATCCAGTTTCAACAGCGCCCCGGCGCGGGTGTTTCCATGGAATGTTTCCATGAGTGTTTCCATCAGCTCTCAGTGTTTCCATAGCTATTCCGATCACTGAATCCCCATAAGGTTTTGTTTGAAATCGGTGTTTCCAAAAATGTTTCCACAGTTGTTTCCATCGACGAACTGTTTCCAATCATAAGAGGTTGTCATCATTGATTTTTCTACTTTCCATGGAAACTTTCTGGAAACACTAAAAAAAAACTTAGACAGGATTAACAGGATTTACAGGATTAGAGCCTGGCGCGTAGTGAAGAGGGATCAGATTATTCATTTTTAAAAGACCCGCTTAAGAGCAGTGAAGGGTGAGCGGTAGAAGGCTTTTCAGTTCGATACACTTCACTGTTTGTGACAAGTAGAAGATTATACATCATAATATGATGTAATGTCAAGAAAACTGGAGTGCCTCGGCCGGTATGGAAGCGAAGAGCAGGGGTGAACAAGCAATGATGTCTGATAACCGTTCAGCTCCATCCGGCTCGTGGATCGGATAAACATAATCAAGGCATCTTGGCAATGTGGAGAATCCTGCTCAGGCCATGGCGCATAACGACAATGATACCAATATGTTAATCAGTCAACCGACCCCCTCCATAACGCCACATAGGAGAGAAGTGTGAACTTTCGCCGAGCCTTAGCTGGCGGCTGCTTACAGGATTTGTTACGTACAGCAGAAGGGTCCCTGCGGCTTGAGAAGCACCCGGAGAAGACCTTTGTCGGGCAAATAGAAAAGGGATTTGATTTTCTGGGATATCACGTCAGTCCGGATGGGCTTTCAGTGGCTGAGAAGACGATAGAGAAGTTTCTCGCACGTGCAACCCGGCTTTATGAGCGAGAGCAGGAGGAGCCTTTCGGCTCCTCCTGCTTGGATTGTACGTGCAGCGGTGGGTCGTGTGGGTAAGAGGAACCGGTCGCAAATGCACTGAAATATAAAGCGTATAGCTTACCCGCTTTCATCACTGGACACATATAAAGCTAAAACCACAGTTGGCCAGATTACCATCGGAACCTCTGATGGAGACTATGAGACCTGGGTTGCCTGCAAAGGGGCCCGGTGACGGCAACACTCCCACCCAGATGCCGACGGTATCATACATGTTCACCGCGTTGCCTTCACTGCTGCCGACAGGCGTAACAGAGCAAGCAAATTGGGACGCAGGGTCGAAGGTGTCGCTTTGAAATCCTACCGTATAGAAAGGATCATCAGGCGGCGGGACGCGGTACACTCCCAGAACATAGCCGTTTTGAGATGTAATAGAGCCACTTCCGGTAACGACTCCATAAACAGCAACGTTTACACCGTTTGCTACGCCAGGTGATCCTGCCGCTCCCGTTGCTCCGGCTGCTCCTGTTGCACCTGCCGGTCCTGGTGCTCCCGCTGCCCCCGCTGTCCCTCGTGATCCTGGGGGTCCTTGCGGTCCCTGTGCTCCCGCTGCTCCCTGTGCTCCAGTTGCTCCTGTCAGTCCCATCGGCCCCATTGGCCCCATGGCACCTGTTGCTCCTGTTGCTCCTGCCGGTCCCGCTGGTCCCGCCGGCCCCGCCAGCCCTTGCTCTCCCTGTGGTCCTGCGGTCCCTATCGTAACAGCCAAGACTCCCGGTATGCCCATTTTGGGGGTGACAGCCATCCAATAACTACCTGGCACAACACCGGAGGGCAACTGTGCGACTATTTGTCCTGTTGACCAACTCGATACCTTTAGCGCTGTGTTACCTAACGTAACGGTCCCCGATGCGGCTTCAAAGCCACTGCCAATCACCGTGATTGACCAGGGAGTGTTAGAGTAATTGACTGTTGCATCTGTGATCACCGCTAACTGGGCCATCGCCGGGGTGACCATCAATGCCGACAACACGACTGTCAAGGCTATCCACTTATTGATGCTTCTCGTAGCCAATTTCCCTCCTCTTTTGTGATAAATCCAAAGAATGCTTTGAGAGTTACTATCCGCGAATACGCACTCTCACTTAGACAAAAGTTCTACGAAGCAAAAAGGCGGAAAGGCCCCCAAAGGGATACCTCAAATTCCTCTCGGGGACCTCGCAGTGACACCTTCTGGAAAGCCCACTTCACGACTTACCCCATAAAGGAGCCGACGAAATCTGACACGGTAGAGTTCGGAGCAGCAAATCAACGACGTCGTCCGTGATCCTACTGCCCCGGCCCTCAGTACGTCGGGGACTTCTTCGCCACCTGATCCATCTCCTCAGGGGTCAAGGGAGCCTCACTTGAGACCGGCAGCACCACCGGTTGCTGGACAGTCAACCAGGGCACTTGTACCGGCCCCGTAGTACGGCCCATACATGCCTGGGGCCAATTCCGCGGCCGGGTTGCCAAACGGGAGAGTATAGGTGAAGATGGAATCCCACGTGCCGGAGGTTGCAAGCACTCCCTTATTGCAGTCGAACGTGAATTGGGAGGTCCAGGCGCTCGTGTAGTAGTCCGTAGCGATAGAGCCTTCCTGGCAAGTGTACGTGGTTATAACTTGAGTCCCGATCTGCCGGGTTTGCCCAAAGCAGTAGGCCGGCACTTGCGTGACGGGGTCAGACGGGATGAAAGTGCTTGCAGAAAAAATCCCATCCCCTGCCGGGCTAAACTTCACATACCAAACGCCTCCATCGAACGGCGCCGTAGGAGCATACGGATTATTGGTAGCTTCCCATGTGAGTTGATAACAATAGTTGCCCGGTTTCACGCACTCGCCTCTCTTACAATCAGCATAAACGATGCCCGTGAATGTCATAGAGACGGCCAACGCGACCAGTACCAGCATCAGTCTCCTGGGTACAAAATTTTGCTTTTCCATGGGTTTTCCTCCTTTAGTAAATGTGGTTCATTCGTAAAATACTTGCCGACGAAATCCTTGTGATTAATGAGTAACCAGCTCACAAATCTTTCGTCGACTCCGTGGAAACGCGCATGGTCCATTTGGAACCCAAACCATAAATGTCCAAGCCTTTAACCAACGTATCACCTGGAATAAAGCACAAGGCAAAGACTCACACGCTTATTGACGGTTCTAATGATAATCTTCCTCCTCTCTTGTGATGAATCCAAAGCATTCTTTGAGATATACCCTTGTTGCAGGCGTATCCGTACATGAACAGCACCGTCTCCCCCTGACCGCCCTCCATGTAGACGATTCGGTCACTGTCGACCTGGACCTCCTTTTTCACGAAACCGGCGGAACGCCAAAGATCCATCTGCTCCAGGTTCCACTGCTCTTGCGCCCCGATCAGTTCAGCAGGGGGCGGCCCGGTTGCGCAGGAAGACAGGATAAGCGCGGCCAAAATCACCACGATTAGGAACGAACCGGATAATGACAATAACTTTTTCATTGTTGCCTTCCTGTCTCTGTTAATATCGAAAAAGGCATCAATTCGTACGCTACGCAAGAATCCGTTCAACCTTGGATTTGGAGATCATCTTCATCAGTCCCTGGCGTGGTGATTTTTCCCCGGGCTCTCCCCAGTCTAATAAGTGTGTAGATAATGTTCTCAGCTTCTCACAAATAGTCGTGTACGACGTCTCCGTGCGCCAGATCGAAATCAAGCGCACAATAAAAACCCGCGATTATTTCTCTCGGAGCCAGCGAATAACGAGGGCCTCTCGGAGAGATGTCAAAATTGATTGTTGCTCTTCCCTCTATCACACTGTGTATTACAACGTTCTGAAAGGAGGTGGCCGTCAACTGCTTCACATCCGGAGGGACGCCTTTCCTTACAGATGGAATGACTTTCAAGCTGTATATCGGTTTTACCAGTCCGCTCAAGGCATCCGCCGTTCCAGCTCGCGCCATCTGCACTGAAATCCGCAGCATCTCCTCCTCTCTTCTAACGACTGATCTGGTGATAGCGTCTGCCTCTCTTAAAGTAGTGAAGTGTGCTTCTTTTCTTGGGAATCCCCAGATTTCTCTTCCTCCCGCCATGGCCGACTCGTTATCAAGGAAGTGATAGGCCATGTAGTTCCCAAGCCTGCCCCGGAACTCCACAGGTACGCTTATTACCGCCTCGTTACAGTGTCCAAGGCCAACAACGTTAAAATCATTGATCCAGGCATAAACCAGATTTCCCTCGGCCGCTTTTAGCGGCTCGGGGACAACCCGGTTCACCGCAAACGCATTAGCCCGATAAATACACACGAGGACACTTCCGCCCCTAAAAAGATAGGGAGGCTCAGGGTAACTCGGCCAAATGGCGGGCGTGCTGTATGGGATTTCCGACATCTTCACGGTCTTATTCTCCTTGTCAGCCCGCAGTGGCTGAGCGCCTTCGGGCCCCCATTCCTCGACCTTCACGTTGAACGTCGATTTGGGTGACTATTGCGATCTCTTTTCGCCTCCTCTTAAACAGCGAGTTCGGAAGCTATGTTGCTGCTGTGTGCAATTCTTATATCAGAAGCTGATTTCACGACCGTTACATGGCGGGAGGACTTTATAAATGCTGGAGTGGCGTCCTTACGATGTTTACGGGAAAGGATAGTGCCGGTTGTGTTTTTTTGCTGGGCGGGATCGCAGAATTACGAAGCGCTAAGAGGAGCACTGCGGATCGGTTCGTAACTTCGCGGGTAATGGCTGTTATGCGCCGAACACCGGAGTGCCGGCAGAAAAAATTAAAGGAGGCCACCAATAAATTAGGCGAGAAGTCCATTCATATCATGTTATTTTTTACCCCTTTGATGATAACCTTACGGCTTGGGTAAATCCGCAATGAGTTTGTTCACCCGCTCCAGCTCCCATGGAATATTGCTGGCTGACCACTGAGCGGCGGATTTTTCAAAATGCTCACGGGCGGCATGCGTATTCCCTCGATCACGACAGATGATCCCCCAGTGCATCCTCATGCGGGCAGCATAAAGTCGCGCTTCACCCAGTTCATAAAGGCGAAGGCTCTCAGCCATTTGTGCTTCTGCTTCATCCCACTTTGGCGGGTTCATCGCGGCAAGCGATCTTCCCCACACCTGACGCGACGAGGCTTCACCCCAGATATGACCCGTTTTCTCGGCCATTGCCGCAGCTTGCTCAGCAATTGATAGGGCTTGTTCGACCTGGCCTCTGCCAAGGGCAATTTCGGCGTTATGAGTAACGAATACGTTACCACCGAAAAGTTGCCCGCCAAGCTCCTGTGCGACTGCCATACAATTTGCCATGTTCGCGGCTGCGGCATCGAACTGTCCGCCGCAAAGCTCTGCATAGGAGCGATTAGCATAGTAGAAATAAACAAAGATGCGGTTACCTGATTGTTCGGCTGCTTCTTTCGCTTGTCGAGTTGTTTCCAGGGTGCAGGCAAGATTGCCGGCATCGGCGTATATCCTGGACATCTGGATAAAACCGAGAGCGATCCCGTTTGGATAATTCAGCTCACGGGCGCGGGCAATAGCACGTTGACATTGCGCCAGTCCCTCTTCATACCTGCCTGTCGATCCCAGGGTCATACCAAGATATCCAACAGCATTAATCCATCCAACCCAGTCACCCAATTGCTCAAACGCCGTAATCGCTTGACGGAGCAGGGGTTCAGCTTTACCGAAATGGCCTTGAAACCATAATGCCATTCCGATCGACAGGGAGGGGAGAGCCAATAGTTCAGGATCGCCCAACTTCTGCGCAACCTCCAACACCTGGCGGTAATACGCGATCGCTTCAGGGATTGCATTGCTCACGAAATGGATACGACCCATCCATAATCGCACTCGCGCCAGGCGGAGCAGGTCGCTGCCAGGGATACCGTCGGGCCCGGGTAATTCCTGCACCAGCCGCTCCGCCTCGCTCATGCGGACTATGTTCTGCTCCGGTGAGTCAACAGCCCAGGATAAGCTCGTTTGCTTGATTAACGTATCCACCTTGCTTCTACGGTTGTTTTCCGAAGACGGCAGGTGCGCCAGTGCGTCGAGCGCGCGAGCATAATGCAACCGTGCTTCAGGTGAGGCAAACAACCGGGTCGCGGTATCTCCTGCCCGTATCAGGTACTCGGAGGCCCGCTCCCAGGCTTCGCCCCGCAAAAAGTGCTCGCCGATGACGGTGCAAAACTCCCCAATCCGCTCGGAAAAGAGTTCCTCAATTGCCAGGGCTGTTTTACAGTGCAGTTCTTTTCGCCGTGCGGCAAGCAGGCTCCGATAAGCGGTCTCCTGGGTGAGTGCATGCCGAAATATGTACTCCAGTTCGGGGGAAAGACTCTTCCTGTTGATAAATTCCAACCTTTGCAACTGAATCAGTCCTGATTTGAGTCCCTCTTTCATTTCCGAGATAGTCTCCAGGATGTGAAAAGCAAACTCCCGCCCTATTACAGCGGCCATCTGCACGATCCTCTTGAGGCTTTCCTCCAGACGGTCCATGCGGGCGGCTATGATCCCCTGAATGGTGTCGGGAACTTCCATACCGGATATATCTCCGGCAAGGACAAAACTCTCGCCTTTTCTACGGATGGAGCCCTTCTCAATCATTGCAAAGGTAAGCTCTTCAATGAAAAACGGGTTTCCTGCGGACTTGCCGAGAATGAGTTCGCTCAATTCGGGTGCAACATATCCACCCTCCAGGATCGCTGCAACAAGATCCACGCTCCTGCTCATGGAAAGCTGCCCGACCCCGATCCCGCTATAACAGGACCCACTGCCCCACTGATGGGTATATTCATTTCTGTACAAAAGGAGGAGGAGTATTCTGGTCCCCGGGAGGAAGCCGATCATATAATCCAAAAACTCCTCCGTGGTCCTGTCGATCCAGTGAAGGTCCTCAATTGCCAGAACCATGGGCCGGAGCCTGCTGGCTCGAATCAGCAAGTCCCGAATGGCCTCGAAGGTTCTTTCCCTCTTTTGTCTCGGTTCGAGCTTCGCGTATTCTTCATCCTCAACTTTGATGGATAAAAGTTCCTGGAGCGGCGGGATGATCTTCCGAAGCTTCTTGTCAAGCCCAAGGATTCTCTTCCCGAGTTTTCGTTTGATCGTTTGTTCCGGCTCGCCTTCCTTTACTCCGATGAACGACCTGAGTACGTCCAGTAGAGGCAAGTATGGCATCGACTCGCCGTAGTGAGAGCATCGGCCCTCAAAATACCGGTACTCGCCCTTCGGCAGGGAGTTTCTGAACTCCAGGAGCAGCCTCGATTTGCCTACTCCCGCTTCGCCTGAGATGCCGGCAACCCGGCCTTCTCCCGATCGGGCCTTTTCGAACACCTCATTTAATGCTTTGATTTCACGCGCGCGGCCTACGAATCTGGTAAGTCCCCTGGCAGCGGAGGCGGCAAACCTGGTTTCAACACCTGTAGGCTTTATGAGCAGGTACGCCTCGACGGATTTTTCCTTCGCCTTGACTTCGATACTGCCGATTGGCTCGAACTCGAAATATTCCCTGGTCAGTTTGTACAGGTGCTTTGTAACCATTACTGCGCCAGGCTCGGCATTGTTCTCCATCCCCGCGGCCAGATTGACCGTATCGCCTTTGGCCGTGTAATCCATCCGCAGATCGTTACCGATAGACCCGACCACAACAGGACCGCAGTTGAGGTCGATACGCAATTTGAGGTCGATCCCATACCGAGTCTTAAGACTTTCGGCGTATGGCGCATGGGCCTTTTGTATGGCCAAGGCAGCATGGCAGGCACGCTGCACATGGTCTTCGTGGGCGATGGGCGCCCCGAAAAGAGCCATCACACCATCGCCCAGAAACTGGTTGATCGTCCCCTCGAACCTGTGAACCTCATCCAGGAGAAGGCGGAAACATCCATCCATTATCTGGTGAACGTCCTCGGGATCGAGATCCTCAAAAACAGCGGTGGAATTGGCCACATCCGCAAACATGACGGTGACGTTTTTGCGCTCACCCTCGATGGAACTGCGATTGTTCAGGATTTTGTCGGCAAGATATTTTGGGGTGTAGGAGCGGGGCCGGTCGAAATCCAGAGGTCTGGTTTCCGTGTCCGGCCGTCCGCTCTCTACAATGCGCCCGTATATTGAGGTTGTCAGCTTATCGGGATCCACACCCAGTTCCCTGCCAAGCACCCTCGTGCATTCGTTATAGACCCGGATAGCCTCGGTCCTCATTCCAATATTGGAATACAGCAGCATAAGCTTCCGGTAAGCTTCCTCCAAAGCCGGGTCGGCCTTTATCAGCAATTTATAAAGATCGATGGATTTGCGTGAATTGCCCTGGCGCTCGCAATGTGAAGCCGTGCGCCGTAAAATATCTATATAAATTGCGCGGGTTTCTTCTCTCTTCGGCATAGTCCAGGGAGTATATAACTCATCTTCGAGATAGTCCCCTTTGTACAGCTCGATTGCGGCATTCCCAAAGCCAATGGAACCCTTGATGTCCCCTGCCTGCTCCGCTTTCTTTGCGCGTTTACATAGGGAAAGGAATTCGTCGATATCCAGCAGGACCAGGCTTCGATTCAGTGAAACCATGTTCCAGTCAAAACTTATATATGGAGAACCTGTTTTCTCAAGATGTCCGAGTATTTTTCTGAGCCTGTGCAGTACGACTCTAAAATTCTGTTTTCCGTCATCAAGTGTCGTGTCAGTCCACAAGTCGTCTATAAGCAGGTCAATCAGCACATTTTCCGCACCCCTGGTTATAAGAGCTTTGAGGAGCAGCTGTGGCTTCTTGGCGGCGCTCCATTCTTTTTTTGTTATAAGGGTTTCGCCGCGAATGACCTGAAATCTGCCGAGTACTTTGATTTGGATTCTGGGAATATCGGCTTTGATCTCGTCGACGGACTGGGTTGATTCAGGCAAACGAGATCTCATCAACCAAGCCTCCAATACGTTGAAACATTAGGCTAATTTGCGGGTTTTCCCGGCAAGCGGGCTGATAGACTTGTTTTCTACGTAACGTCGCAGATTACAATCCCTCCAGTTGGCAGGATAAACCAAAAGCCTGTAAAGTCAAAGTGGATAATAAGTCGCCACCCCGTCCCCTCAGGATTTTGATGCTGCAGCGTCCGGAAACGTTTTTAGAGAAAGTCGCTGTAACTTTTCACTGTACACAACAAACCCTATGAATCGGCGTCCGCCCATACTTCGTAAAGTTGCTGTATCTTGCCAATGTGGAGAATCCTGCTCAGGCCAAAGGGGCGTAACAACAATGATCTGAATTTATTAAGCGCAGAGACGGGATCTCCCATAACGCCACATAGGAGAGGAAGGTGTAGTTTTGAATGGTGCTGACGAAAAAGGCGGAGCCGTCTATTGGCCCCGCCTCCAATGGTGAATAAGCCAGAATCGGGGTTAAATTGCGCAGACCTTTTTCCTTAAGGCGACAATTCCCGCAAGACCGAAGCCTAGCAGGAGCAAGGTGTAGAGCTCGGGGACTGTGGCGCCGATATCTCCGTTTCGATGCCAGGCCGCCTCATCACCTGCTGGTGCGAGCTTTATTGTCAAGTCAGACAGGTTTTGACATGACGCGAGCACTTCCTGTTTTATCAGCTGCCGGTATGCCTAAAATTCCCTTGATCTCATCAGCCGTGGCGATCTCGCGCCCGAGCACATCACAGAGCGCCTTGGCAGTGTTAAAGGTTTGCAAGTTATTCTTTATTTTTTCGTCTCGATGAGGGTATCTCCAAACAGTATCTTCCGTTCCAACTCTGAGGTGCAAGCCCATAATTATGGCCAGCGCGGCCAGATAACTGGACGCCCGCCCCGACGCGCACACCATTATCTGGCAGTCCGGGTCCAGTTCCTTGAGCCGATTCACCAGTAAAGAAAAGCCTTCCACCATGGCCCTGGGATTGGGCATGTAAAACATTCCCGGAAGATCGCTCAATATTACGAAAAAATAGGGTTTTTTCAATATGCCGGGGCGGATCAGGAACCTGTTGATATTATCGATGCTGGCCGTATCATGAACGGACAGCATCACCTTTTTACCCAGCGCCTGAAAATATTCGCATTGAGCCTTAATGGTGGGCGGGGGAAGATAGCGGATGTTATCGCTTACAAAAGTACAAACCGGGTTTACAATCCCAACTTCAAAAAGATCTTTAGTAACCGGGGCGTTGGCCTCCTCAAAGTCTTTGCCGAAAAGCGGACATCCGTCAATTAATAGTTTATCTCCATATTTGCCCCTGAGCGGTTGGACGATTTTATTATAAGTTTCAATGTCCCCAATGTTTCGCCCTTCCTTATCCCGAACATGGAAATGCAAATAAGTCGCGCCTGCCGAGATACATTCTTCGGCTTCCCGCAATACCTCGTCCGCTGTGTAGGGCTGATTGGGATTTTGCCTTTTATCGATAAAGGAACCCGTAACAGCGACTCCCAATATTATCTTTTCGGGAATGTCCCATCTGGGAATAGAGGCTACATCACAGTAAACGTCAGGATTGTACCGAATTACTTCAGCCATTCCTAAACCTTTGTACTTGTTCAGAAGCTCCTTTGCATCCATCTTTGGGTCTCCTCTATGGATTGATTATTCCAAGTGCTTATGCTGGTGGCTTCCACCCTGCTTCACTTGTCGGCAATATTTCCAGGGCTGTCACAGCCGGTTATCGTGCTCCAACTGCTGGAGTCGGGTCAGTTCCCTACCGATTACCAGGAGTTGAATTTCCGAGGTTCCTTCATAGATACGCGGCGCCCTTACCGCCCTGTAGAGATGTTCTACTCTGGATCTTTTCTGCAAACCCAGACCTCCCAGCATCTGAATGGACTGGTCCACTGTTTTTTGCGCAATTTCAGTGGCGAAATACTTTGCCGCCGAGGCCTCCATGGTTGTTTTCTCCTGTCCCTGGTCTGCAAGCCATGCGGCCCGGTACACGAGCAGAGAGGCCGCATCCAGGTTGACCTTCATCTCAGCCAGCTTGAACTGGGTGACCTGAAAGTCGATCAAATTCTTCCCGAACATCTCACGTTTTCTGGCGAAGTCCAGCGCATCGGACAGAGCGCGCCAGGCCATGCCTAACGCGAAAGCCCCCACGGAGGGCCGGTAAATGTCCAAATTGCTCAATGCGATTCGCATCCCCTGTCCTTCTTCGCCCAGAAGATTTGCCCTGGGAACGCGGGTGTCTTCAAAAATCATCTCGCCGATATCGCATTCAAAGACCAGTTCTTCCTGTTTATGCCTGTAGACAGATTCCTCCCGATCGACGACAAATGCTGAAATGCCTTTGCCCCCCGCTTGGGGATCGGTTTTGGCAAACACAACCGAGATGTCCGTGTGTCCCGGTTTGGACATGTAGCATTTGACGCCGTTCAAAATATAGCTGTCTCCATCCCGCACCGCGGTGGCCTTGATCCCCGCCACGTCGGACCCTGAAACGCTTTCCGTCAGGGCGAAGTTGGCAATCTTCATTCCCGTTGAAAGCGGAGGGAGGAACCTCGATTTTTGCTCCTCATTACCGAAACGGACGATAGGGTTGCTTCCCAGCCCCTGCATTACGAATGTTTCATCAAGACATGTGCAAATCTTGCCGAATTCTTCGCGCAGAATGCACACATTAACCGAAGAGATACCCTTGCCGCCGTATTCTTCAGGAAACAAGTAGCCGAAGAAACCCGCCTTGGCAACGCGCGCCATGATTTCGGAAGGAAATTCATGCGAGGCATCCACTGCGTCCGCAATCGGCCCGATCTCTTTTTCAGCAAAATCTCTGGCTCGCTTTCTCAATTGAATTTGTTCCTGAGTAAATCTGAAATCCATTGTCCTTCTCCTTAGGTATTTATCGGCATTAACATTGCGCTTTGGCGTTGCCTTTTTTAGTCAGTCGCCAAAAGTCTCCGAATATTTTTTTCAAAGATGAGTTCCTGCTCTTCCTGTTCCAAGGGAAGGTCTTTCAACCACTCCACCTGAAGGGCAATGTCGGTGGTGGAGGGATAATCGCTGCCGAAGAGCACCCTGTCCGCACCGTGACGCCTTATGATTGCGGCAACTTCTCCCGGGTTAAGCGCCTGGACATTCGGAGACCAGCAGGTATCGATATAGATGTCCTTGCCGTGGACCCACCTTGCGGCTTCCGCCAGAAGCAGGAAACCTCCAAAATGAGCTGCTACTATCTTGAGTTTGGGAAAGTGCTCTCTGAGGAAAGAAATGCTCTCAGGGGTAGTCAGGGCAGGGAGGGATGGATTACCCGGGTCCTTGCCGACGTGGAAGTATGCAATCATTCCGAGCCTTTCCATTTCGGCGTAGATGGGAAACAGTCTCTTGTCGGCCGCCCCGACAAGTTGGAAGAGCGAGTGGAATTTGACGCCCCTCAGGCCCTTTTCCCCGATCCTGCGCACCTCGGCAACCGGCGCCTCCATATCCGGATGGATCGTGCCGAATCCGAAAATTTCACGGTTGTCGCTGACCTCGATAAGAAAATCGTTGGCTGACCGAACTATCTTGGGTCTTTCGGCAACACAAAAAGTAATTGCCGCCCCGATACCGCTGCGTTTCAGCACGTTCTTCAAGTTAGCCAATGTAAAGTCCCCGATGAAAGGCATGGCATAACCCAGATGAGATCGGGCAGTATCCAACACTTTTGAAGCGATTTTGTCCGGATAAATGTGGGTATGAGAGTCGATAATCATAAGTTCAACTTTGCCTCCTTCCTAAAGCGAGGGGATCCAAACCGGTGGAAAGGCAGGGGAAGTCCAGAACCCCTTTTTTTAGACATTGCTGCACTTGCCTCGGGATGCGGAAAGCAGGCTGAAGGGAAATGGGCTGAAGGAGTGACGGTGTGGAATACCAAGATTCACCCCTTCAGCTAAGCCCTTTCAGCCTGAGTTTTTTAGTTCCTCCGGCAGCCTTTCCACTTCGGGCGCATGATAGAGCACATTATCCTGATAGAGTTTCTCGATGGTTTCATGCGTATAATTGAGCATCGAGGAAAGGACCTCCTTATTGTGCTCGCCCACGAACGGCGCGTATCCTCTAATGGCCGAAGGGGTCTCGGAGAATTTCAGAGGGCTTCCGTACATCCGGACGGGACCAAGGAAAGGCTGGTACACTGTAGGCCTCATCTCCCGCTCGCCGATCTGCGGGTCCACAGTGGCCAGTTCGACAAGGTTCTTTACGCGGGCGCACGGAATGTCTATTTCTTCAAGCTTCCGTTCGGCCTCTTCCACGGAATCCTGCGACATGACCCACTCGTCAATGGCTTCGTGGACGGACGGGGCATTGGCCAGAGTGCATCGGTTGGAGTATTCGGCAGTGCGGGGATCTTCTTTCATCCACTGGCATTTGGGGCCCATCAACTCGACGAGCTTCGGCCACCGGCTCTGTGTCATGGAGGCAATGGCAATCTGGCCGTTTTTTCCGTTGTAAATGCCATACGGCGCGGTGGTGGGACTCTTCTGTCCTGTCCGGGGCATTGTCACTGGTTTTCCCACCGCCTCACCGGTCCAGTACCATGGGAATGCGTGTTCGTGAAGGGTGAAAAGACAGTCCACCAGCGCAATGTCGATGTTCTGCCCCTGGCCGGACCTCATGCGGTGAAACAGGGCGGCCACCATGGCCGTGCAGGCGTGCATGGAAGCCGTGGTGTCTCCGATAGACATGGGCGCCATTATGGGTGGGTCGCTGCGTCCCGTCCACCCGCTAGCGGCCTGGGCGATCACGTCATAACCCGGTTTATGGCTGTTAGGCCCCCAGTGCCCGAATGCCGAAATGGAACAGTAGATGATGTCGGGTTTAATCTTGCGCACCGATTCATAATCGAGCTTCAGCCGTTCCATGACGCCGGGGGCAAAGTTTTCGACCACAATGTCACTGACCTCGAGCAGCCCGTGGATAACCTCGAGCCCCTTTGGGTGCTTGAGATTGACGCAGATGCTCTTTTTCCCCCTGTTGACATGAAGATGGTAGCTGCTCTGGATAACTCCGTCCTTTTCGACCCTCAGTTGCTGTAACCTTTCGTTCGCACCGTCCTTGTAGCGGTCCACCTTGATTACATTAGCGCCCATATCCGCAAGAGTCTTCGTAGCATGCGGGCCTGCCAGGACCCAGGTGAAGTCCAGTACGTTTACATCCGAGAGCGGACCCGGTTTTATCGTATTCATTAATGTTTGTCTCCTTAAGGTTACGTTTATTGGGCAGGTGCTCCCTCTTCGACGATTCTTCCCTTATACGCATAGGCCCCGTCTTTCATAAACACGGTACAAACCAGTGCGAGCAGGTTCAATATTGCGAAAAATAGAAATGAGTAGGTAAAATTGGTGCCGGAGGCGGTTTGCCTGACCAGATAACCTGCCACCAGCGGGGCGGTGAAAGCTCCAAACTGGCCGGCTCCGTTTGAAAACCCTGACGCGAAGCCAACGACTTCCTTGGGGTACCTGACTTGGGGATAGCTGTAAGAGACTCCGGATTGCAGGTTCATAAAAAAGCCAAGGACAATGAGCGCCAGTACGAGAGTAGCGGTATGTCCGACCGGCACGTAGGATACGAAATAAAAAGCGCCTGCGGTTAGCACATATGAGAAGAATAAAACAGGTCTGACTCTTCCGCCGAATATTCGGTCCATAGACCAACCGGCGGTGAGCATTGCACACGTGCCGGCCACATAAGGCAGCGACGCCATTGCGCCCATCTCCACCAGCTTGAACTTGTGCTGTTCGTAGAGAAATGACGAAAGCCATGCGGTTGAGCCCCAAAAGGCCCCCGATTGGCAAAACATCATCAAGCAGTAGAAACAGAAGCTTGGGTCCCCCAATACAATGCCTAGTTGCCGCTTGAAACTGAGACCGGTTTCTCCCTTTATCTTAACCAGGCCGCTCTCGATATAATTATATTCTTGTTCGGAGACCTTCTTTCGGCGAAGCGCAATATCCGGGGAATCGAAAATAAATAACGTGACGAGTAAGATGGCTATGAAACCTGGTATAAACAATACCATGAATACCGGCCGCCATCCCCCGATAACTGTAGCCAGCCATGTAACGAGGATCGGGATAAAAGCCGGTCCGATACCCCAGCTTGTCGCAAAGATGGCCACGGCACGCCCTTTTTCGTTTTTCGGAAACCAGTTGCCGATGGTGCGAAGAATTGAGGGGAAATGCAGCCCTTCACCGAAGCCGAGGAGAATCCTGATGATTACAAAGTGATAAAATACCCGCATCAGGCCGGTAAAGAAGGTAACGATGGAAAAAATGCTGATGGCAAGTTTCATCATGAATGTCGGACGGAACCGGTCGGAAGTCCAACCCAGAAATAACAACGTCATGGAATAGGCGAGGAAAAAGACAGAGGCCGCCTGGGCAATCTGAATATGGGTAAAATGAAGGTCTTCCCGTATGATCGGAAGAAAGACTAAAACGCTTACGCGATCCAGGTAGTTTATCACGTAAGTAATCCATATCGCGCCTAAAATTACCCACCTGGCTCTCGACGGCATACTCTCGTTCATCATTATCGCTCCTTCCTATGGGGCCCTTACGGGCCATTAGAAACCTGCTCCCTGAACCATTTATTCGCTTCGGACCTCCTTGACGAACCGGTTCTGTTAAACGCTGTCTACTGTTGCCTCCTATCCCCTCGATCGAAGGTTTCGCTCACCTTCAACCACTTAGCCATTTCCACACCTTCCTCGTACTCCCCATAGGTTGGATCTTGGTTTAAAGAGAATGGAGCAAAATTGCCCCGGCAGTGATCGTCCAGGATCAGCTTTCGTGAAAGATTTGGCGATGTCGGTCGTCTACGTGTCTGTCGCCATTCTGTTGCTCCTGCTAATAAGATGACTGGAGCGGAGAGGCTAGACGTTTGAAATAGCCGTAAGACAAATTTTGCCTGGCAATAAGAAATCATATGCAGAATACGATTAAATCAGGTGGCTGTCAATTGAGATGCAGGTGGCGTAAATACTCGGTAGTAGCTTGTGGGACGGAAGGCCGGTCGAAATTGTTCCGGTGCGACATCGAAACAAGTTGCCAGAGGTTGAACCTGCAGTCTGCCTCGATTCCGCGAATGTATGATCTGGACATGGTAAGATTTTCGGGACTCGAAGATTTCAATTCGAGGAAAGACATTGAAATCCTTTGAGGCAGCTCCTCCTTTTATGTGGGGCTCTTTCATCCCCTACCCTATGCCGGTTTATCCCGGCGCTTTCGGCCCGACCCCGTTTGCGCAAGGCCCTAGCGTCCACTTGGTTTTCTTTCACCCATTTTCCTATTTCAAGGCCTGATAATCATATAAAAGGCACCTCCCTCCATGCCAGGAGTGCATTATCCTGTGATGGAATCAAAGCTGCAAACTTTAACGAGGAGGTGCCGTATGGAATTGTATGCAGGGATAGATCTTCATGCAAGTAACAACTTTGTGGCCGTGATCGACGCAAACGGGAAGAGAGTGTTTAAGAAAAAGATTCCCAATGAGGCCGAGATTATCCTTTCAATACTCGGGAGTTTCAAGGAAGAGATGACCGGGGTTGTGGTTGAATCCACGTTCAACTGGTACTGGATTGTAGACCAGCTGATTGAGGCGGGCTACCGGGTGCATCTGGCCAACCCTTGCGCCATACAGAAACCTGATCTTTTGTCATATTAACGCCGTATGTATTCTTTGCGTAAGCGCGTAATCCCTAGCTTTTGCCGCTACAAAGAACTGCGTCCCAAAATACTGTCAGGCATCGAGGATGTTTAGTGAATTCAACGTTGGACGTGTGATTCCACTGCGGATGGAGCGACCGTCTATCAGGGCGAACCCATTATTGGCGGTGTGCCCGGGCCATATTGATATGAGCCCGGGCATTGCGCACTAATCACTCCATTTCCCGGCAAGCAAGCGAGACCGGAACTGCCGGAACGATATGACGGCGCCTGTCCTGGTTGTCACGAACGGCCGCTGACAGGAGCCGCCAAGTTACTTAAATCACTGCTGTACTCTCTTGAAATCGCTATCGTAATGGTGAGCCGAACGCCACCAGAAAAAGCCACCCAAGATAGCGGCTGAGCAGACTATCATGGTCCCGTAGGCGAGCCCGACCCAGTCGCCCGGTTTTCCCGATCCGAGGTGATCGGCGATCATACCTGCGATGCCCGAAGCCCATCCGCCGCCCAGCCCGTACATGCAGGTCATGCCCACACCGAAAGAAAGCGACTTCCGCTGTACCGGCACGACCATTTGGGTTGTCGCGCCGACAGCCGGCCCGACGCCCCCGCAAATAATAGGCTGCAATATCATGAAGAAAAATCCAATAGCCATCGCAGGGGACCATTCAAGGCCACCGGTGTGTACGAAGAACGCAAAGTAGTAGTAGAGAATAACGCAGATGCCCGCCGCAGTGGAACAGATCGCCGCATAGCGCATTCTGCCTCCCGGACTCCTGGCCTCCCATTTATCGGCAAGCCAACCGCCCAGCGGATAGGAGAACAACGATATAAGAAGGAAGCCTGCTATAATCAGCAGGGCGACCATCCAGTAAAGATTACCCATAACCATAGCCATGAACATTCCCCAACCTAAATAAAGCCAGACGAGAGTCGGGGTCTTCCATATCGCAACGAAACTCTGCCAAAAGTTTTCACCCGTTTCCGCCCTCGGCCTGTTGGGATAGTCCTGCATGGTCAGCGCAATAAGTGAAAGAGTTATGCCCGGGACGGCAAAAATAAAGAACGGCGAGCGCCAGCCCCAGTTCTGAGTGCAGAATCCCCCCGCCAGCAGGCCGACCATAATGCCTATGGCGATGAACATGTTAAAAATTCCAAGCTTATGGCCTCTTTGTTCAGGCGGGTAGGAGGCGCCGATAATAGCGGTCCCGCCGGGACCGAATCCAGCCTCGCCGAAGCCGACAATCATCATCGAGACAAGTATGGTAAAGAAGCCTGTTCCCAGTCCGGTCAAAAATGTCCCCATACTCCAGATTAACCCCATCAGGCAGATCATTTTTCTCCTGCTCCACCGGTCTATAAGGTAGGAAACAGGAATCCCAAGGAAAGCGATGCTCAGCAGAAAGAAGTTGTTGATCCAGCCCACCTCCGTCTTAGTCATACCGAGCGCCTTCATCATGGGCGCGGCGGCGACCGCGAATACCTGACGGTCCATCCAGTTCACCATGAAAAGAAAAGAGCAGATCCAGAGGACAAATGCGGCCTTTTTTCCGCCTATCTCAAATTTTACCGGAACGGCTCCAACGGCGTCTTTTGTTGCATCCAGTGCTTGTGCTGTCATAGCGATCGACTCCAATGTTAAAAAGGACAAACGTGTGGCAATCTTCCAGAATCAGACGAGGAAATCGAGAATTTCCCGGTTAACCCGGCCGCTGCCTACCATCAAAAAACAATGCCGCAGTCCGATATGGAGCATCAACTCGGCATGGGGCAACAAACTTTTGAGGATCCTTTTGATCCGATGTGCAAGTAATTTGCCAATTGAGTATGGATCGCCAAAGGGGGACTGCCAAACATCAGATATGAAGTTTTTGCCAAGTCATCCTTCGATAGAAGCGCAGAGTAAATGAAACATGGGACTGAAGGGACCAAGATTGTCGGCGATATGGAACGCAAATTGCGTAATTCTTCTGTTTCGTGTCCTGGCGACAGGACTCATCGTCTTGTAGCTTATTCGCACTCTCAAGGGGCGGGTAGCCTTTGCCCGGTCGACACAATATCCCCGCAGTTAGTCGGACATCGGCCGTTGACGGCAGCGCGAGCCCAAGGATATATGATCCGAAAATTCTCAACGATGAGTACAACCTTACATTCCGGGAAGAATACTGAGCAAGTTGTGTCCCTTTTCTGTCAATCGATATTGCTGCTTGCTGCTGTTGGGTTTGTGAGGAATCGTCATCTCCACTAGATCTGCATTCATCAGGGGTGCTAGAACTTGATTCCTGAACTTGGTCCTGCTTGACCGTCGAAGTGTACCCATAAGTTCCGTGATTCCTCGTTTTATAGGCAGACTTTGTAGAATTCGAACTTGATTTTTACTTAGGCCTGCCATGATCCTGATATAGTCCTGAAGCAGCTCAGCCTCACGCTCAGGATTTGATTCTTTCCCGGACGCTTCAGGCACAACCGGCGAGTTTGCCGGGCGGTCGTTTTCGGGCCAGGTGGATCGCCGGTTTTCGCGAAACACAAGATTGTACCGCTTCAGCTTGCGATAAAGAGTACTCAGATTGATGTTCATCATTTTAGCTATCTCGCCCTTCGATACATTCATTTCCATTAGTCCGGCGATTTTCTGTCTTTCGAAGTCCCTGGCAGAATGAATCTCGAGGTCCGGTTTCGTTTCACAAACCCGACAGGCCATATCGGTCGGGATGAGATCTCTTACGGGCACGTCGGTCTTAGCGCGGCTCATCATGCGTTCGACTACGCTTTGTAATTCATCAACATTGCCGGGCCATTCGCACCGATGAAAGAAATCGAGTACCTCCTGATCTGCGCGATCGATTCTTTTTCTCAGGTTTTCAGAATGTTTCTTGACGAAATAGTCCACCAACGCCGATTGACGCTCGAGGTTCGGTTTCGTTTCGCAAGCCTGGCGGATCATTTCACCCGGAATAAGATCGGTGGTGAGCTGGTTTGTCTGGACGTAGTTCATCATTCGTTCCACCACATTTTGCAATTCACGAACATTCCCGGGCCATTCATACCGTTGAAAGAAATCGAAGACTTTCGAATCTATATTATCGATTCTTTTTCCCAGGGCCTGGGAATATTTCCTGACGAAATAGTCCACTAAAAGGGGTATGTCGTCCAGCCTTTCCCTCAAAGGGAGCAGACGAATAGTAAAGACGTTCAGACGATAATAAAGGTCCTTTCGGAAATTCCCTTTGTAGACCTCGTCCAGCAAATCTTTGTTGGTCGCCGCTATGATCCGGACATCAACCCGCCGCACTTTGGCCCCGCCGACTCGGATGACGCACTTGTCTTCAATCACTCGCAGCAGGATGGGCTGCATTTCAAGAGGCATCTCGCCGATCTCGTCCAGAAAAATCGTCCCGCCGTCGGCCAGTTCGAATTTCCCCTGGCTGCCTCCCCGCCTGGAGCCTGTGAAAGCCCCCTCCTCGTGGCCAAAGAGTTCAGTGGCAATCAGGTCCCTGGGGATAGCACAACAGTTGATTGCGATATAAGGGGCATTTTTACACTCGCTGGCGTTGTGGATGGCCTGGGCGAAAACGTCTTTTCCCACGCCGCTCCCTCCCAGCAGCAGGACATTGGAGCGACTCTGCGAGGCCAGTTTCGCCTGCTCGACAGTGTCCAGGAACTTAGGATTTTGTCCACAGATAGCGTCAAAGGAAAAATTCGCTTGGGCCCCGATCATGTTGGCGACCAGTTTCTTGACCCGTCTTATTTCCGTCAGGATCAGAATCTTACCGATGACTTCACCCGCTGATGACAGGATCGGATTGCAGGTCAGGGTGTAATCGTTCCATGTCTTGCCGGAAGATATCCGAACTTCGACATAGGTCAGGTGGTCGTTATTCTGTATGAGAGACAGGAGTTGCTTGTTCTCCTGACCTAAGATCGACCGGAGATTCTTACCTGTAATCGTTTTGCTGTGAAGCGCCAGCAGTTTTCTGGCCGGGTCGTTGATCAATGTAATGAGGCCCTGATTGTCAATGGCGATCAGGGCCTCCGGAATCGAGGCCATAACCGTCCGCTGGTAGCTGTTGGCGATCTCGCTTCTGACAAAGGCCCCTTTGGCTTCCTCCAGAGACTTGTTGATTTTCAACTGGTTTTCGATCAGGTGGGCGGCCGCGACGGTCATACCGAAAGCATGATTGTTTCCTCTATCGCGACGGCAAAACAGGAGGATGCCGCCGAGAAAGATTCCATCGGGATCGAAAATGGGAGCGGCATAAGCGGTCGATACATGAAAGCATTTGAGGTAATGTTGTGGTCCGATTACGCAACATGGCTTTTTCGTTTTGCACAGTACCACGCCCGCGCCTGTTCCGGCTTCTTCTTCGGTCCACAAAGCGCCGACGACAACGTTCTGACCCCGTGCCATCTCCCGAAAACTTTCGTTTAATCGCAGTTCGATTATGAAACCCTGAGGATCGAGAAAACATACCACAAAAGAGGTGAAGGAGATGAAATCGTGGTAATAGGTCAAAAAGAATTTACTGATTTCAACAAGTTTACGGTTCTTTTCGCACAAGACATCAAATTCTTCTTTCGTCAAAATCTTCAGTTGCGGAATCCGATAGGGATCCAGACCACGCTCGCGACAGCGGACCCATGAATCGAGGACGTCCCGAGGAATTAACCTCTTGTCGACACTATCATCCCCGTGCATAAATTTTTCCCATTCCCGGAACAGCGCTTCGAATTTATCCTGACGTCCTATTTTCTTCTCCAGGCTTCCCTCCGGGGCCGAGAGGAAATTCAATGCTGACCTTCCAACAGGCATCATTTTTCTCCCTATTATTCGTATTCTGCAAAAATATTCTCTTTATGCGAAACCAAGAGAAAAATACCACAAAAAGCATTTTCTGCAAGGCCAAAATAATTGCTGCATTATCGAGCGCTTAAGCCATGACGGGCTTATGGCATATACAATGCTAAGTATCTCGCGGTACCTCATCACTTTAGAGCCAATGCTAAGGAGGATTTACGACACATGATTAAATCAAGGCTTTGCGACAAAGTCGGAATCAAGCACCCGATCATCCAGGCAGGCATGGGACCTTTCAGCAACAACAACCTTTGTGCGGCGGCGGCAAACGCCGGGGGCCTTGGGCTGCTTTCTACCGCTGGTCTTTTCGATAAAGATACCAACAAGGAATTAGATAAGTCAGGAGACTAAGATGGCTACAAGAGAAGTGGTATTTGTCGCTGGTGCACGGACGGCATTCGGGACTCTGGGACGTACGTTGCGCAATTTTACCATGGAAGAACTTGGCGGGCTGGCTCTGAAGGGTCTGCTTGAAAAAACAAAGATCATGGAGAAGGCTCAAGTGGACTCGGTATTCGCCGGATCGGCTGCCGGCGGAACGTCCGCCCTGAACCCGGCGCGTTGGGCCACCCTCGCCTCCGGACTGCCGATCACGACAGCAGCGTCCTATGTCGAGATGCAATGCGGCTCGGCGATTGACAGCATTAACCATGCGGCGTGGCGGATAATTGCGAATCAAGCGGACATCGTCATTGCCGGCGGTATGGAATCATACAGCCAGGCAACCGCCAAATTCTCGATGTCAACCGAGCCGTTCAAGATGATTCCTCCCATGCCGGTTCCGACCTCTCTTTCTCCGACAAAAGACCCTGCCACCATGAACATGGGATTGACTGCCGAGGCGTTGCAAAAGATGTACAACATCTCCAGGCAGGCTCAGGATGAATTCAGTTACCGCAGCCAGGTCCTTGCAAAGAAAGCGATCGACGCCGGGTACTTTAAAGATGAGATCGTGCCGGTCATGGTACCCACAGGCAAAAAAACCCCTCCGATGGAATTCAAGGTTGACGAACATCCGCGTGAAACATCGATGGATGCTCTTACCAAGCTGCCGCCGGCATTTATCAAGGACGGGACGGTTACCGCAGGAAACGCATCCGGACGCAACGACGGGGCCGCCTTCATTCTCATGATGCTCAAAGAGAAGGCGATTGAACTGGGATACCAGCCTATGGCCAAGTGGCTGAGCGGCGGCGATTACGGCGTCGATCCCAAGATCATGGGCATAGCGCCTGCCTACGCGGTTCCCCAGGCATTGAAGCGCACCGGCCTGAAGCTTGCCGATATAGATGTTATGGAATGCAACGAGGCCTTCGCAGTCCAGAATCTCGCCGTCATAAAGGAACTCGAGAATCAGATGGGCGAGAAGATCAACATGGAGAAGAACTGGAACCCGAACGGCGGCGCTATTGCCTTCGGTCATCCGAACGGCGCTTCGGGGGCCCGTATTTGTCTCTTCACGATGAAGGAGCTTATCCGAAGAGGAGGAAGATACGGCTTTTTCAGTTCGTGCTGCGGTGGGGGACTCGGTGTAGCCACGGTTATCGAGAATCTTCAGCGCTAAGATTCAAAACCAAAACGCAAAACGGGAGACAGCATGAGGACCAAGGAAGACTATATCAAAGGCTTAACCAAGATGAAGCGCAACATCTACTTCAACGGTGAGAAGATCGACCGCACGGACGAAATTCAGCAGCCGACCCTGGACACCATCGGCACGACCTATGATGAGGCGAATAAACCGGAGAACCAGGAACTGATGACCGCCATCTCTCACCTTACCGGTGAGAGGATCAACCGTTTCACGCACATCCATCAGAACTCGGACGACCTGCACAAAAAGCAGGACATGACTCGGCATTTGTGCAGCAAGGTGGGCGGCTGCATTCAGCGGTGCATGGGAATCGACGCCACCAACGCCGTCTACAACGTGTCTTTTGAAGCGGACAAGATGAACAAGGGGGCGACCCGGTACCATGAGAATTTCAAAAAATGGCTTGTCCGTTTTCAGAGCGAAGACCTGGTGGGCTGTTCCGCGCAGACGGACGTCAAGGGCGACCGGTTGCTGAGGCCCGCCGACCAGCCCAATCCGGACTCATATGTACGAATCAAAGAGCGACTCAGCGACGGCATCGTGGTAAGCGGATGCAAAGTGCACATATCCGAGGCTTCCGTAGCCGACGAAGTGCTGGTAGTGCCCACCAGGGCTTTACGCCCCGAGGACAAAGACTATGCAGTGTCTTTTGCGATCCCCGGCGACTGGGACGGACTGAAGCAGGTCGTAACGGCTCACAATCTCAGACCCAGGGAGTATTTCAAACGCGGGTTCGTGCCTGGCGCCACGGATTCGTATATGATTTTTGACGACTGCTTTGTTCCATGGGACCGCGTGTTTCTGGCGGGCGAATGGCAGCATGGCGGGGTCTTGGCGCTTCTTTTCGCCCTGTTCCATCGTCATTCGTATTCCGGGTGCAAGCCGGCCATCGGCGATCTTCTCATGGGCACTGCGGCGCTGGCGGCAGATGTGAATAACATTCACAAGGAGTCCCATGTAAGGGAGAAACTGGCCGAAATCATCATGGTTACCGAACTCGGATACGCGGCCGGATATACGGCTTCCGATCTGGGCAAGCCGGAAGTTTATATGCCGGGCATCGGTTTTGTCCCTTACGGACCCGGGTCCTATATTCCCAATTCCATTTATTGCAACGTGGGTCGTTGCCTGACGGGCGAATCCGTCTACAGGGAGACTGAGATCCTTTGCGATATCGCGGGCGGCGTGGTAGCCACCTTCCCTCACGAGAAGGACTTCATGAACCCCGAAACCAAAGACCTTCTGCTCAAGTACACCACGCGGAGTCCAAAGATGTCCGTGGAGGACCAGGCACAGTTCTGGCGGTACCTGGGAGACATGATGTGTTCGGCCTCCGGCGGCATAACCAACGTAGCCAATTACCATGGCGGCGGCTCCCCGATCATGGAGCAGATCGCAATTACCAGCCAGTACGACATTGAATCCCGGAAGAAACTGGTAAGGCACATCGCGGGCATGAGCGGAGGGGACAGGGAGGCCCTGGCCAAACCGGCCGGCAAGGCTGCCAAGTAGACCTGAAAGAACTTATCCGCGCAAACAATCGAGCTCCTTCCGGGCCAGTGCGATCCGGGAGGTGCTTGATTCTAGAGATTCCCGTTCGGTTCCCGGAGGCTGTCGGCTATTGTGAAACCGTATGATTTTGCGTTCTTAGGGGTGTTCTTGGGGGTTGCAGCGTAAGCTTTTTCGGGTGAGATGGACCCTCAGGTGGAAGTTGGATGGATGAGCGCCGATGTTGGGACGCATTATTCTGACTAGGGAGGCTATCGTGTTTGAAAAGAAACCATGGCAGAAGTTCTATCATGAAACGCAGAAGAATTTGGAATATCCTCGTGTGACCATGTATGAGGCCGTGATGCGGACTGTGGAGAAGTTCCCGGACCGGACAGCTTACGACTTCATGGATCACGAGGTCACTTACAAGCAGTTCGCCGCGCAGATCGACTCAATCGCCGATGCCCTGGCCGCGCTCGGTATGAAAAAGGGTGACCGGATCACGATCGCCATGCCCACTTGCCCTCAGGCGATCATCTGTTTCTATGCGGCCAACAAACTCGGGGTGGTCGCCAACATGGTCCATCCCCTTTCGACCGCCAAAGAGATCGAGTTCTACCTGAACATAAGCAAGAGCACCGCAGCGCTGTGCCTGACCGAGCATTTCGATAAGTTCAACGCGGTCAAGGAAAACACGCCGCTTAAGACGATCATCCTTACGGGGCTGAATGATCAACTTCCAGGCGCCTCCGGACCCGAACTTCCCGAGGCCTCTGCCGGATTCAAAATCGTGAGCTGGATAGACCTTCTGAACGGACCTTACCCGGCTGTCCCCAAGGTTCCCATGGCAACGGACGAAATGGCCGTCATTCTCTACAGCGGCGGAACAACAGGCAACCCGAAAGGCATCATGCTCTCGAACTACAACTTCATAACACAAGGGACCATGGCCTTCACCTTCCGGACGCAGCTGCTGCGGGAGCAGCCGATAATTATGGTGGCGGGCCTTCCCATCTTTCACGGGATCGGCCTGGGAAGCTGCTGCAACGGCGTATTCATGGATGGCGGCACCAGCGTCTTCATTCCGGTTTTCACGCCGGATGCCGTGGCGGACGTTGTCGCTCGTAAGCGAGCCAATTGCATCACCGCCGTGCCGACCTTCTATGATGCCCTCGGTCGCAGTCCCATTTTTCAAAATGCCGACCTTAGCTGCTTACAGGTCACCACCTGTGGAGCGGATACACTGCCAAGGACTGTCAAGGAACGTTTTGAGGACACCGTCAGAAGACAGGGGGGAACAGTCCAGTTGCTGGAAGGATACGGCCTGACTGAAGCCGTGACGGGAATGATGGTGACCCCTATGGATGCTTACCGTGAAGCGAGCGTCGGCATTCCCTTTCCGGACACGCTGTGCAAAGTGGTCAGGATTGGCACGCACGAGGAAGTGCCTCTCGGAGAAGAAGGGGAGTTGTGCATCCACGGCCCGCAGGTCATGATGGGGTACCTGGACAACCCTGAAGAGACGGCCAAGACCCTTCAGAAACATGAGGACGGAAGGATCTGGCTTCATACCGGAGATATTTTTACCATGGACGAGGACGGGTATTTCTTTTTCAGGCTGAGGCTGAAGAGGATGGTCAAGTCGTCCGGCATGAATGTCTATCCTGCCCAGGTTGAGGCTGTCCTGTATCAGCATCCCGACGTTCGCGACGCCTGTGTGATAGGCATTCCCGACGAGTCCCAGGTAGAGCGGGTCAAGGCCTTTGTCGTGCTGAAGGACAAAACCCAGGAGGGACCGGGTATGGCGAATACTCTCATCGATCACTGCCGGGAGAACCTGATCAAGTGGTCGTGTCCCCGGGACGTGGAATTCCGCGATTCACTCCCGCTTACAAGAGTGGGCAAGATCGCTTATGTGGAACTGGAAAAAGAGGAAATCGAACGGCTCCGGTCGGAGGGGAAATTTACGGGAGGCAAATAATTTAATCAGGAAGTATTGCGTATATTATTCGAGTATATCCTGAACGATCGGATATTTGTCTTTAACTGGGTTGAGGGTTTCCTTGTTCGTGCTCTCGACTTTAATTCCTGATCCACACAGCGCTTTTTCAGTCGATCCGTACTGTTGGGATTGAGATCGGGCACACCATAGCTTTTGGAGATGCTTTCAAAAGAAAAAGCCGACCTGTCGAAAATATCTCCGTTCCAGCAGAGAAAAGATCAGGTCGGCCTGTGTTAAGAATCGTGAGTCTCGGAAAGGCCCCCGAAAAAGCCCCCAAGGTTCACGACCCGAAGAAGCGGAACTTGCATGTAGCCGATTTTACTGCATAGTCCCAACGGGGTTCGAACCCGTGTCTTCGGCGTGAGAGGCGATTGATAGACTCGGCTAAGCTGGCGAAATGGCATGAAATCTAAATGAGCGATTCCATATTGTGGCTCCTTTGGTGGTGTTTTCCGGCATCTCCGGGATGGAAGTACCACGAAAAGTACCACGAAATAATGTGCATATTGAACCGGCAAAGGCAGTTGTCCCTTGGGTGAGTAATGGATTCGGGTGACCCTTAGAGATGGGAGAATCCTTCACTCGGGGCCGGATAGCATCGGTTCGTATGAAAGTCTAATCCTCCGGATCAGAAGACGTGTCAGGCTGATGCGATTTATTATGGATTTGAACCCTGGCCAAGTTCCTAATTAGCTTCAGCCCCTCTTGGCTGAGTAGCCCTTCACTTTCGAGCAATCCGAATTCCTTTAGTTCATCAAGAAAAGCCTTTGGTAGTCCGTCATGTATCTGTCTGAACCTGCGCTTCAAAGATTCGAGCGAACCGCGAGCAACAAAGTCTAGGTCAAGTGTTGGTATTACGTGCTTTCTAATGAAATCAATAAAATGTGCTGGATAATCGTAAACGATGGATTCAGGCATAGATCTAGATAATTTTTGCTTGAGAAAAAACATATCTTGATGGGCTCTCTGAAGTGCTTCGTCTTGCTCCTTCAGTCGTGATACAAACTCTGCTTTTTCTCCTTCTTGCAATTTAGCTCTTGCAACCAACTCATTTATCAATGAGTCTCTTTGCTGAAGTTTGTTCTCCAACTCTTTCTCTTCTAACTTAATTTCCTTTTTGGTATCCTCTGTCGTGTCCTTATGTGGAAAGGCCCCGTAGTGCTCGAGCATGCTTTGGTAGCTTTCGTCCAGGTGTTTTAACCTCTCGCCAAAGCCACTCTCAATTCGAACCAGAAGCTCAGCAATATCTTTTGTAAATTTGTACGTGTTGTAATAAAACGTGTTGCTAGTATCAGTAGCCTTGAAATAAAACATGGCTGAAAGCCCTATTGTAAACAATGCGAGGAGCAATGAAAGGAGAGCCGGGAAGTCCATCTGCAAGTTGAATGGAGTGTCTATTATCTTGTACGATATTACTCCGGCGATAAGAATCGCAATGAGGCACTTTACGTTAGTCCACCTACTGTCAGGATCTTCACCAATCACTCTCAAAAAGTCCATCGGTCACCTCACAGTTTTCAAGTCAGATGATTGACTGGAGAGGAAATCCACTTAGCAGTCAGAGAGAATTTCGGAGTTCAGCGTGGGAGGCGGTGGACCATGATCTCTCCTCTGCTCTGAACAGAAACCTATCGGCACCGCTGCCGAGGTCCGCTGAGTACATCTTGATGATTTTTCTTCTAGTGTCAAGAAAATCTTCGTCTGTGTGTCACAAGCTCTTAGAGGGGCTGGCAAAAAGAGCGGAGGTCCGTCCTTTCGGATTCCATTCTCTGCGGCGTTATGTGGCTACATACCTTTCAGACAAAGAGAAGGTAGCAACTAAAACGATTCAGAAAATACTGGGGCATTCCAGCGACGCGACAACAGAGCGCTACTTGTATAACGCGCACAAAGATCTTGAGGTGGTGATGGAGTTGCTGGGGCGAGTAACCAGGATATGGAGAATAAGGCCGAAGCTGAACCGAATTAGAAGTATTCCATCGATATTGCAGTTGATCAAAATCACCCAGTTATCTTCTCCAAATCCTTTTTTGGAATCTGATTCGGTTCATCTATAAATCAAGGTCCTGAATGGGGCTAGCTACATTGACTATCGCCAATGCCTATTCATATTCTTGAGCATTTCGGATTCATTTAATATCTACTATTGACATCAATATAATCATCAAATATAATTTAATGGAGCCGATGCCAGTCTCTCCAATAGCTAGTTGCATTGAATAAGTTAGAAGAAAAAATAAAGTCAGTAGAGACAGGAAGAGAGCCGAGCCCATGTTCTTGCAAAAAGGGATTTAATTCCACCGCGATTTCGTTCCACATCATCTGCCTGGCATGAGGTTCTACTAGTTCTTGAATTTGGTGGTACTTTTTCGAATAGTACATATCTTCGGCTGAGTCTAAAATACCTCTATCCATATTAACTAGTCCATAATAGAACCTACCCAGTAAATAGCATCTTATAATTTGTTGTGCGTCTTTTTTTTCCATAGAGATATTCATTCCATTTGCAATCATATTCCATATGCGTGCGACTTCAGATCCTGGTGCTAGGACCGTAGCTATTCGGGTAATAACGATGTTTATGTTCGGTTCGTCACCTTCTACTTCAGCTACTGCTATAACGCCCTCAGCTTCTATACCCCTTGCAAGCGAAGCCTTGTGATCCGGCAAGTTCCCATATACTTCGGCAATGGCTAGCGATAGGGCTTCATCAAGTGGATGTCTAATCATGTTCCAGGGTGTTTTTGCCTCTCCGGGAGTCCACTTAATCGCTGTCTGCTGATAAAGGCGACTAAACTGCACAAAGGTTGGGCGATACGAGGCGACCAGATCCTCCTTGAAAAGATTTGCATCTGGAAGAACTGGGGAATGTCCGAGATCGGCGTGTTCTGGTGCAAGCGAAGTTAGGAACTGGTTCAAGCTCAACTCACGCCCTAGGTCCCGAGAGATTATTCCCAGCGAATCCATGAGCCGCGATTCAATTGTCCAAAAGTGGCTTTGCGCCTTCAGTGTCCTAGGTGTCACTAAAGTTCGCTCAACGACAGATACTGATGACCCGTCCCGTGCAGCAGTACTCTCCATCACGATTAGCGGGAGATTTTCTCTTAGTTCGCGGATCCATTTAATAACCACTGTGGATGTCGAGGCCGCTTCCAGACTGTGGGTTAACCATATTCCAGCAGTCGATCCACGGGAAAGCGGTTTCCCCTTGTCGCTTGAGATCCGATTAATTTCTTCATTTACATGCTCCATCAGCATCTCTACACATACCTGTCCAACGTTCAGATAGACCTCGTCTTCCTCCAAACCCGATCTCGAAACAGTTGTTCGCAGTCCTCGTACACCTCGGATCGAAATGAGTGCCGAGAGGGATCGCCCCTCGCTCGCCTTAAAACCCGGCAAGTGGTCGGAGACACGAATATCCTCAACACAAACTGCCGGAAGGTTAGATCGCGGTCTCGATGCAAATGTTTTCTCCGGATACCAGCCAGACTGAACTGCTATCGCCATATCGTACAGGCCATTGCCGAGTTGACGATGTTTGTCAATTATTTCCATTCCCTTCCACGCCTCTGGTTGTGCTTTTTGGGCCTCTAAATAATAGTGCGCGAGGGCCTCACTGGGCGACTGAAATCCTATGCTGACAGCGGAGTTTCGGTTTTCTGTATACTCGACCGCGCATTCGGGAAGGATGATCCAATAACGGACTATATCCTCAATTGAGCGATCTTTAAGTTCAACGCCTTCACGGATGATCAAGGTGACCCTGGTCCCGTGTGGTTCGATACCTGCAAGCTTGATTTCGCCCGATTGTAATTCCCGCAGTAGATAGTCCGCATGAACTGAAGACATGCGGATTCGATGTCCGAACGTGCTCTTTTTGGTGACTATTTCGATGTCATCTGAGATCATGAAACAAGTCAATATGCCAATCCCGAAACGCGATATGGGCGTAAACCCCTTATACTCTTCTGCGAATTGTGCAGTATCGTAGAATGAAGAGCCGACACGCATCAGGTGAAATTTTATTATGTCCAGGTCCATCCCTGTACCATTATCTTCAACAACAAGGGTCCGCTTCTCGCTGTTCCATTGTACGGAGACTTTTCCCATCGGCGGAGGAGTTCTTCCGGTCGCTTGGGCTTCTCGGGTATCCAAGTAGTGTCTAAACCGAACAGCGTCTATGGCGTTCTGCAAGAGTTCTCGGATGGCGACAGTTGCATCATTGTAGATGGCATGGCCGACCAGCAGGTCTAACAAACGGCCTCGATCAAACTCAAACCGCATTTGCTGCGGCTGATTTCCCTCAACCCTCAGGTCCCCGCGCACCCCTTGCCAAGGAAACAAGAAATTTGCAGCATCCTTGTGCTCCCTGCTCTGATCGCTCCATCGTTTCGTCTGCTTGATTTCCGTGTCTGCCCAGGCCAAATACTCGGTCAACGCAAAAAACGGACGTTCCTCTGTAAAATCAGCACTGAAAATAACTAAGTGGGTGTCCTTATCATTCGGGTCGAAAGTTCGTCCTGCGTGTCGTACGGCAAATGTCTCCCTTTGTTTGTCCCACTCTTCCACGCCTTTGGGGTCAGAGAATTTAACCGTCTTATACATGACAGAAGGTGTTCTGTCCTTCGTTACGTGGAGCAGGTCAACAGCTCTCAAAATCAAAGCGGCGTACTGGACATTCGCGATTTCTGCATTTTCGTTTCCGTATCGCTGGCATAACGGGTATAGATCCAACCTGTTCAGGTTGTCTCGGTGATGGCTCTCGCAGACCGTTGCTAGATTCTCGCGAAATCTTGCTGGGAATGGGTCTATCATCTTCGAGATTGCTTCTGCAATCGGCTTCGTCGTATCCCCCCAATACCGCAAATGCCGCCCCGTGATCCATTCCTTAATTCGGGCCGGATGGTTCTCCCGAATGAATTCCTGAAAGAAGAACCTCTCTCGCTCTCCGTTGGACATTTTTTTGGCTCTGTTCAGGTAGTCCGTCGACTTAGGGTCTTGCTCAAGTTGTTCCATGAAAAGGCGGAACGCTTCATTCTCATCTCTTTTCCCGAACTCATCCCCAGATACAAGCATTCCCAAGTCGTGAAGGTAAATCGCCATTGTGGTGAGTAACCAGTCAGTGGGAGTCATTTCCTTCTGAGTGTCGGGCGGTATGAGCCAGTCAAGATGGCCAAGCATCGCATTGACGTGGCTGATGTCATGTTTCGTATATGTTGAGAATATCTCACCAACACGACCAATGAGGTTCAGCATTTCTGCCACTTGTTCCTTGATTCCACCAAGCGCAACCATGCGGAACGCCGGCAAATTACATGCCTCTGAGGCGTACTTCTCAGCCTTTGTGTACAACTCAATCATGTTCCATCCCTTTCATTCTGGCCCTCGAAATTGTTTCGTCTCAGCTCCGGCGTTGAACTGAACTAATTCTGAACGAATTTGGATTTCTGCCTTTGCTCGCAGGAATCTCTGCTCCACAAGTAACTCGCTCTCGCCTGATGACTGCATGACCTATTTCCGAAGCAGAAAAGACAAATGAACCCCTCTAAGCTGATCGAAAAGTAGACAGGGTTATTCTGAAAATCGTGCGGAAGTACCACGCAAAGTACCACGGGCCGCCAGAGGCAGCCCGCAAGCTCAATAGTCCCAGCGGGTTTCGAACCCGCGTCTTCGGCGTGAGAGGCCGATATCCTAGGCCACTAGACGATGGGACCATATAAAAATATGGCTGGGGGACTAGGATTCGAACCTAGGTAGGCAGATCCAGAGTCTGCAGTCCTTCCACTGGACGATCCCCCAACGGTCCATCAAAATATATAACCGCTGCTTTAAAGTCAAGGTGAAAGCTGGGCCGTGAACCGTGAGCAGCGTACGTTAAGCAAGGTTTTCCCTTCACCCTTCACCCTTCACCCTTCACCCTTCACTCTTCACCATTTAAACCTTTTTTCAAGCGCCAGGGTCAGGTGTGACAGCGGGTAGGTCAGCAGCAGGTACATGAAAGCGAGCGGCAGGTAGGCTTCAAAAGTCTTATAAGTGGTTGCATTTATTACTTCGGATGCTTTGGTCAGCTCCCGGACCGAGATTACCGAAAGGAGCGAGGAGTCTTTTATCAGAGAAACAAATTGACCGGTTACAGGCGGAATGATCCTTCTGAACGCCTGAGGGAAGATTACATGCCTGAAGGCCTGCCACCTTGTCATGCCCGTTGAGAGCGCCGCCTCAGCCTGCCCCTTGTCGACAGATTCAATCCCGGCTCGAACGATTTCCGTAATATAGGCGCCCGAAAAAGCCGCCAGGACAACAATCCCGATTACGACGGGATCGTCGTAGCCAATAGCAGGCGCCAGGCAGAAATAAAATATGTATATCTGGATCAGCAGAGGGGTACCGCGAAAGAATATGACATAAAGCCTGGCGGCTTCTCTTGCCAGGGGGCTGCCCGAAACCCGTGCAACGCCCCCTGCCAGTCCGAGAAAAAAGCCGAGGCAGCCTGCGGCTGCGGAAATGACAAGGGTGTAATAGAGCCCGTAAAGGTAGAGCCTGCGGTATTCCCAGGGGATGCGCCAGTCCCAGGAGTATTGCATCCGGCTGAGCACCAGGTATAGACCCAGGCTGAAAACAACCAGCAAAGCGGCGCAGGCGAGAACGTTAACCCTGTCCCGGCTGCTGCTGAAGATCGCCGAAGTATTTCTTGCGGAGGTCCTGATACCGTCCATCTGCCTTGATAGTCTCCAGAAAAATGTTCAACCAGTTCAGAAAATCGAAATCACCGCTTTTTATTGCGATCGCATAAGGCTCGAAGGTGAACGGTTTGAGAATCGCGTGAGTGGTTTGCGAGTTTTGAGCATAGTGTCTGACAATAGACACCTCGTCATAGATGAAGGCATCAGCCCGGCCCGAGGCAACCTCAAGCACGCACTCGGTCTCATCTTTGAATCGTTTCACCTGGGCCTTGGGAAACAGCCGCCCGGTGACTATATCTCCCGTGGTGCCGAGCTTTACCGCCAGGATTCGGCCCTCGGCGTTCAACTGACCTATTTCCGAAACGTCCGGGGCCCTTTTGTTGCTGATAAGGGCGCACAGGCCGGTCTCGAAGTACGGCTGCGTGAATGAGACGGTTTTTGCGCGCCCCGGCGTACGGGTCATTCCGGAAATTATCATGTCGATCTTGCCCGTCTGGAGAGCGGGGATCAGGCCGCTGAATTCCATGTCCTTTATCTCGACAGGGACGCCAAGTTCCTGTGCGGCCATGTTCGCCAGGTCGACATCGAAACCGATGGGCCGTCCATCGGTGTCCACGTATTCGAACGGGAAAAACCTAACTTCCATTCCCACTATCAGTTTGTTGCGCTTTATCACCTGATTTAGAGCGCTGGCTTCGTATATATCGAAGCTAGTCACCGCCGAACAGGCCGGGACCGCGGCTAAAAGGCAAATAAGAAGAACGATAAGACTTCTCGTCAGGCAGTTGGCCATGTCTATTTACTCAGAGTGCCGCAGGCGGAAATTATCCGTTTCATTTTCTCCTCGGCGGCTTTGGCCGGTCCAGTCCCGCTTCGAAGAAGTTTCAAACAACCACTTTTCTCAGTATACTGTTATAAATGCGGTAAATGCCGAACACAAGGGTGAATTAGGAATTATGAATGAAACGCTTTTCCTGAAGACTAAAGACTGACGACTGAAGACTGTGATACAATATGCTTGAAGAGAGCCGGAAATTAACCTTCCGCCGGAGGATGGATCTATGACCACTGTAATGCCCGAGGGTGAAGCGTTGCGCCGGGCCGTAAAATGGATTTCAGCCGAACTCGACGAAAACAAGGGCAAATCTGTTCAGAAACTCATAAACGAAGCTGTCACGAGATTTGATCTCTCGCCCAAAGACACCGAGTTTCTGACGTCCTTTTATAAAAAAGGTGGAGGAAGTTAGTCGGCAGCCGATTTACCGGCGCCGGGCGCCAGTTACAGCCCCGCCAGCACCAGGTCGTGCAACCGTATGATTCCGGCCACCTTATTGTCGCAATCCATGACTGGAAGCACGGATATTTGCGAGGGGCGGTTTTCCATCAGGTTCAGGGCCTCGGCAGCCATTCGACTGTCGTTAATAACGACGGGATTTTTGATCATCAATTCGTCGATTTCGATATCCAGCAGGTTTTCATGCTGCTGTACAGCCCTGCGCAGGTCACCGTCAGTAAAAATCCCCAGAAGGGCACCCTGGCTGGAAATCACCAGGACCGCTCCCATCGCCTTGCCCGTCAGGGTCACGAGGGCCTCGCGCATTAGCGTGCCGCTCATTACAACCGGCAGATTGTCACCTGAATGCATCAGGTCTCTTACTCTGAAGAGTAACCTCCGACCTAAAGCGCCGGATGGATGCAACCTGCTGAAATCTTCGCTCGAAAACCCTTTGAGAGTGAGAACGCACCCGGCCAGTGCGTCTCCAAGCACCATGGCCACAGTCGTGCTGCTGGTCGGGGCAAGATTCAGCGGACACGCTTCAGATTCTACGGATGCGTCCAGGCAAATATCACAATCCCTTGCAAGTGTGGAATTCGCTCTGCCGACTATCGCTATGGTCTTGAGGCCGAGCCTTTTGAATATTTGAAGGAACTGAAGCACTTCGGGGGTCTCACCGCTGTTGCTGAGAAACAGGCCAAGGTCTCCACGCTGTATTATCCCCAGGTCTCCGTGAAGCGCTTCGACCGGGTGAACGAAAATCGATGGGGTGCCGGTGCTGGAAAGGGTCGCAGAAATCTTGCCTGCGACGATTCCCGACTTCCCAAGCCCTGTTGCGATAACCTTGCCCCCGATTTTATCCAGGCACGATACTGCCCGCTCAAATTCGGGACCAATTCGGGCATGGAGGGATTCAAGGCACGATATCTCCTTACGGATCAGATCTTTTGCAAGGCTGAGGCATGAAATCATATTTTTTCTCTGGCTGACATAGGGATTCGTTCGGGCGACTATTAGCCGGCTCACTGCAGGTCGACCCCACAGGCAACATCAGTTTCTGGCATTGAGGAAATTTCTCAAACTGAATTGCGCGTTGTTAATCTTAAGCTTCTTGCGGATATTTTTCCGGTGCGTACGCACGGTGCTTTCCGCTATGTGCAATTGTCTGGCTATCCCCTCGGTTGTTACTCCATTTTTGATCAGGGAAGCAATCTGCAACTCGGCAAATGAAAGCGTCATAGCGACCCTGGAGTCCATAGCGAACCCGGAAGTCAGATCTTCGATCTGTTTGGTCAGCATGCTGAGTTGCGCTTCATAATTGTGAAGGGCAGGATCGTTAGACAGCTTCATCACTATCGGTATTATGAGGTTCCTCAATTTCAATGCGATTCGCTTTTCGATTTCTTCTCTTTCCCGCTCGATATTTTGCGCAAAAATCGACAATGCCCTGTTGGTATCGAGCAACTGGGTGTTCAAATTCTCAAGGCGCTGTTGCTGAGCGAGCAATTCCGAGCGGCTCTGTTCCAGGTCTTCTATGAGCCTTTTTGATTTCCTCTCGCCTTCAAGGGCTGTTAAAGCCCTCAGAACCGAGTGGTACAATAACTCATTTTGAAAAGGTTTCTCAAGCAAATCGAAAGCGCCGAGTTTCAGTGCTCGTATGGCGGTATCCTTATCGGCAAATCCCGTGATCACGATAATCTTGAGATCAGCGTCGAACTGCGGAATCAGGTCAAGGCCGCACACATCAGATATGAAAAGATCCAGCAGGATAATATCGCACTTGCTGTTCCTGAGTCCTTCAAGAGCGGCATCGGGGCGAGTGAAGGTTTCAGCGTGAAGCCCCCAGCTTTGAAGTATATCGGCGAGCGACTCGCAGACCATCAGGTCGTCGTCCACCACCGTGACCCGAAAATTCTTGAAGGCTTCCATAATTTTCACTTCCAACGGCACCCCGGCAGATGAAGCCGCACGCCCGCGGCAATGAAGATTCAACCCTGCTTTTTCCCCGCTAGGGTAGTCTACTACCAGAAAACAGAACTAAGCGCAATAAATTAGCTATTTAGTGTGAAATGCGATATTATTGTCGCCAATCCATTATTCGGAATTTTATAAGCATGTGTTAAGTATTATTTTCGAATAGCCGATTAGTGAGAAAACTCGGCAAATTGCCTTTCGGTCTTTGATCAATATTTGTCAAGACGGTGCTGAACTAAAATGGCGAGAGTGCTCTTAGTTGAATATGACGAAACTTGGCAGCGTATTGCCTCGGAAGGTTTGAATTCACACAGGGTCGATTTATGCCCCGCCTTGAATGAGGCTTACAAACGTCTTGAAAAAGAAGCGTTCGATGCAATAGTGGTTAGCATTGAATCCAATTACGACGACAATATAAGGACATTAAAGGATAAACTTCCTCCGCATACCCCTGTTTTGGTGGTCAGCGAGCAAACCAAGACCGAAACGGTCGTTCAGGCGATCAGGGCCGGCGCTTTCGACTTCATAGTTAAACCCTACACTTCTCCCAGAGTCAGAATTGCAGTCGAGCAGGCGGTTGAAAACCGGGCTTTGAGGAATGAAATAGACTACCTGAGGCGCACTCAGGACATAAACTATGATTTTGATAAAATCATTGCAGTAAGTCCGAACATGGGCAAGGTCATCACCACGCTCAAAAGGATCGCCGATTCCGAAGCTACTATCCTCATCACTGGAGAAACCGGGACCGGGAAAAGCATGCTCTCCGGGACCGTGCATTTCAACAGCCGTAGACGCACAAAGCCGTTCATCAAGATAAACTGCGCCAATATTCCGGAAACTTTGCTGGAAAGCGAACTGTTCGGCCATGAAAGAGGCGCCTTCACCGGGGCAACCAAGACCAGGACCGGACGCCTGGAGCAAGCGAACGGGGGCACGGTTTTCCTGGATGAAATAGGGGAGCTTTCTCCATCCCTGCAGGCAAAACTGTTGAGAGTGCTCGAAGAAAAATGCTTCGAGCGGCTTGGCGGAAATCAAACTATTCGAACAGATATCCGTATAATAGCCGCAACGCATAGAAACCTCGAGGCCAACGTGGAGGCCGGCGTCTTCCGGGAGGACCTCTATTACAGAATCAACGTGCTGAGAGTGCACCTGCCATCCTTGAGAGAGAGAAGGGATTGCATAGAACCACTTTCGCACTATCTGCTTCAGAAAATCTGTCGTGAACTGAAGAAGGATTTCGGCGGTTTTGCGCCCGGAGTACTGGAACTTTTCAAACGCCATCATTGGCCGGGCAATGTGAGGGAGCTTTCCAACGCCATCGAGAGGGCCGTTCTGCTGGAAGAAAACAACCGGATAACGCTGGAAAGCATATCTCTTTCCGGTTTCTCTCCGAAAGCCGAAGTCCCTTCAAAGCCCCTGAAGGACCTTGAAGCCAGTGAGAAGGACCTGCTCATGGAGGCGCTCGAACTTAGCGAATGGGTTCAAAAAGACGCTGCGATGCGACTGGGAGTCACCGCGCGCAAGCTTAACTACATGATTAAAAAGCATGGCATAACTCATGGCCGATGGCGCAAAAACAGATGAAAACAATTCATGAGGATCAGGCAATTTTCTAATCCCTCGATTCCCGCGACACCTGTCCACCAGCCCCCGATCTTCCCTTAATTCGACGTTTTTATTTAAGTATTTTTTCGAAAAATACGAATAGAGTTCTAAACCTGTAAGAACTCCAGGCCCCTCTCTATTCAAAAACAGTTGCGGATTTTCTATTCCGACCTGGCGTGATCGGAGTTCGACAGGGCGCCGGCATGTATCAAGTGCCGGGGGGACTAACTGCAAGCTTAAATCAAGGGGGGGGCATCGCCTCATGGCAATCCGAAGTTCGCTCAAAATCAAACTGATGTTTATTTGCATGGGAATAGCCATAGTGCCTGTTCTGATCGTCGGAGGGTTCAGTCTGCATCAGTTCCGCTCTTTCGGGGACAAAACCAGTGAACAGTCATGGGAGGCACTGAAGGAGGACGCCGTAGACACCCTGAAGACCGGGGTCGACAGGGACAGAGACACTGTTGCAGGCATCATCACTCAGGCTCAAACCGATCTTATTCGAATGGCGGCATCTTCCAATATACAAGGATACCTCACTGCGATATCCGGAGAAAATCAAGTGCTAAACGCCCTTGTGCGTAAGGATGAATCTCGCCTCCTGGAAGATATTGTTCGAATGTGCAAAACCGAGAATGGGCTTCTGCAAAAACAGGTAAACTCAAACCTTGCCGTTGCCGAACGAATCATTTCCTATCTTGGCCCGGTTTCAACCTCGTCCGTCCCAGCGGACTGGAAGGCGGTAGACCAGTTCACCAAGGAGCAGCAGTCCGTAGCGCTTCCGCTGCTGCAGATCGGGGAAACAACCCTGGGGCGCAATGACAGCTTCGACAAGCCGACCCCCATCGTGGATGAGGTGCAAAAACTTGTTGGCGGCACATGCACCATTTTTCAAAAGATGAACGACAGGGGCGATATGCTGAGGGTCGCCACAAACGTGAAATCGGCTGGGGGAAATCGAGCGATAGAGACTTTTATCCCTGCTGTTGGCCGGGACGGCGCGCCTAATCCCGTCGTAAGCACTGTCATGAGAGGGGAAACCTTTCACGGCCGTGCATTCGTAGTCGATAGTTGGTACACAACGGCGTATAAGCCTCTTCTTTCCAAAGACGGTCAAATAATAGGGATGCTCTATACAGGCTTGAAAGAACAGGATTCGCCAGAACTCGCCGATGCTGTCATCAATTCGAAACTTGGTAAAACCGGCTATGTTTTCGTAATGGACTCCTCCGGGACCCTCTTGGTTCACCCTAGCGCCGACCTGAAAGGCAAAAATGTTATTACCGATCTCAAGATAAACGAGTTTTCCGAGATTCTTAAAAAAAGGGAGGCCGAAAAGACCTTTGAGGTTCAGTATCTATTTGAAGGAAAACCGAAATCAGTGATCTATTCGTACTTTCCCGAATGGGATTGGATAGTGTGCGTAACGGTGCCGCTGCAGGAACTCTACGAAGACACCGGTAAATTGTCTAAAGTTTTTGCAGACCAGGAACTTACGGCCATGGCGCGCAACTCCACGATTGAAGTGAAGGGGACAAATCAGATCCTTTACCAGCAAATCCGCTACCTGGATGAAGAAGGCCAGGAAGTGATAAAAGTCGAGCGTGGACAACTTGCCGGCGATGCCAAGATCAAAGAGGATGAAAAATGGTTCAAGGAAACCATTGGTCTCAAAAAAGGAGGGATCCACAATTCAGGCGCTGTTATCGCTGCAAACACCGGCAAACCTGAAATGAGGCTGGCGACCCCCGTTTTTGTGGGCGAAAAACCGCGGGGCGTAATGGTTCTCTCGTTGAACTGGGAAGTGGTCTCGGAAATACTCAACCGCCGTGTGTATGGAAAAACCGGATATCCGCTCATAATCAATGAATCCGGCTGGATCTTGTCCCATCCGAAATACGGGCTTTTGAAGCCGTTCAATCTCAGAGACGAATCTTCAGGGGTACTCTCCGGAATAGTTCGCGACCACATGCTGAAAGGCGAATCCGGAACGGGGGAATACGTTTTCGAGGGAATCCAGAAATTCGTCGCCTACACCCCGCTCAAAGTTGGAGACAAGGTCTATTCCATTGCCGTCACCGGTCCCGAGGACGATTTTTTGCAATTGGCCAACACTATAAGGCAGGAGACATCCGCAAGCACGGACAGGATCTTTAAGGTAGTGCTGCTTTCCTCTCTTGCGCTCATATCCCTGGGCTGTGTTGCAGGTCTTTTGACCAGCAACAAAATTTCCCGCCCTCTTGGCAGGACAATCAGAGTTCTATCCGATGGAAGCGCAAGGCTAACCGGGACGTCTCAACAAATCGCTTCCGCCAGCACGCAACTTGCCCTGGGCGCCTCCGAGCAAGCGGCCTCCCTGGAGCAGAGTTCGGCTACGATGGAGCAAATCGCTTCTCTTTCCAGGCAAAACGAGGAAAGCGTAGTCCATCTGACTCAATTGAGCAAAAAAACGATCGATGCAATGGATACAAGCCATCAGTCTCTGGTCAAGACCATGGATACTATGTCACTCATCTCGGCATCCGGCGAGAAGATGGCCAAAATAAACAAGAGCATTGACGAAATAGCTTTTCAGACCAATCTGTTGGCGCTCAATGCGGCCATCGAGGCCGCAAGGGCTGGAGAAGCGGGTGCAGGTTTTGCGGTGGTCGCCAACGAAGTAAGGAATCTTGCGCTCCGCGCAAGCAGCGCGGCAAAAGACACACAGGAACTGATCCTGTCGGCCCTGGACCAGATATCCAGCGGAAACGGCCTCGTAAACCAGACCCTCCAGCACTTTGAGCTTATGCAGACTGACGGCAGGAAAGTGATGGACCTCGTGAAAGACGTCGATCAAGCCCTGCGAGATCAGACCAGAGGCATAGAGCAGGTAAATGTTGCTCTTCATGAGATGGACGAGGTGGTTCAGCGCACCGCTGCAAACGCTGAGGAATTGGCCGGCGCATCCGGTATGATCAATGATCAGGCTGCGGATATGCGAAAAGACGTGGCGCAGCTCGAGGAACTGGTCGACGGCAATCGAAAGGAGACTCAAGAGCCGGAGAAGTCTGCTAAAACCGGGAAGATCAAATCTTCACCGCGCCAAAAAGTACGCCCTGCTCCCAACATGAGAACTACGCCTATCCCCCCTTCAAAATCCGTTGGATTGAGGCATCGGTCAGATAAAAAAGAGAGTTTTAAATCCTTCCGACCGGCATCAGTAAAAGCGGACTTTCATCGGGATCAAAACTCAAGACCTTCTTGACCTCTTCGTCGCGGAAGGCGCCGATCACTACCGTTCCCAGATCGAGCGCTACGGCCTGGAGGTGAATATTCTGAGCGGCGTGGCCTGCCTCCATGAAAACGTAGCGAATTCCTCGCTCCCCATATTTGCGGGTCGTTCGGTCGAATATAGCGGAAATTGAGATCGTGACGGGCGCACGGGAGATCATAGACTGTCCGAGAGCGGCTGAGGCAAGATCGCCTCGCAGATCAGTTTCGTTTTCGAGCACCACTGCATGACCGGCGCAATCATACCTGTAGAATCCCCCCGGCAATCCATCTACTGTGCCCGCTACGAGTTGAAGCTCCAAAGGATAGAGGGCCCCGGCAGACGGACATGTCCGGTAGCCTCCGGACCGCGCCACACCCTGGGCAGCCCACAGGAGCTGGGAAATTTCCTTGAGGTCCACCCGCCCTTCTTTATAATGCCTGGTGGACTTTCTCCCCCAAAAGGCGGCCTCAACGGCAATATTTCCGTCATGGGCAGGCGCCGGCAGTTTAATGATCCTGCTCGCACTGCTATTGTTCATTTTCTTGAAGGGTTTCCATTTTTTTTTAGAGTGTGCAGAGATCTGAGTCCTTCGATCTTGTCTTTTTGTTTGCTGAGCTGCTTTTCTTCGCGATCTCCGTGCCTGGTGGATTTATTGTTTTCCACCCCGCCGCTCAACGTGCAGCCGCCAACTCCGCCTCCAGCCTTTCCATGGCGGCCCTGGCAAAATCTATGTCCGGGTCGAGTTCCAGGGCGATCTGATAGAGCCGGATAGCTTCCTGCTTGTGGCCCAGTTCTCTCAGGTTGGACCCTATATTGGCATAATCTATCGCAGATCCCGGGTCCAGCTCTATGACCTTTTCAAAAGCAGAGATCGATTCCTTATGCTTCTTCAGCTTGAAGTAACAGAACCCTCGGAGGTTATAGATCTCTTTGAGCTCAGGGTTGGCCCTTTCAGCGAGGCTGAGCGCATCGAGGGCCTCTTCGTAACGTTCCAACTCTTTGAGGCAGGAGGCGATATGAACGTAGATGCTTCCAATTTCCCCCGGGTCGGGCGACTGATCGAGGGACTGCATGAGAAGCCGCAGGGCCGCCTCTGTTTCCCCTCTCAGTTCCAAGCTGTGAGCAAGAAAAAAGCTAAGATCATACCTGGGTCCGAAGGTTGAGAGCAACCGCTCCATCTGCGCGACCATCTCGCCCGCTTCAAGTCCTCTCAGCATCGTTCGCGCAGCATGCTGCGGGAAATCCGTGTTGCGGGTATGGTCAAGAAAATGAGCCCCAGGAATGATCGTATAAACCGCCGGGACTTGCAGTTGCGGATGGGTGACGTTTACCACCAGGATTTGCAGGTCGATTTTTAACAGAGCTGCAGAGCACCTTTCGATTTCGACCCGGATGTTGTTGTCGTCATGATTCGGAAGGTCCCTGATGGAAACCTTGCCGTTGCTTTTCATCATGTAGGCGGCTTCTTCAAGGCTTGTGTACTTTGGAAGCGTGGGCCTGTACGAAGTACGGCTCCGAAAGTCGCCTGCGAGTTGAGCTATCTCGGTGAGTGCCCGGCAAAGCGATTTCTCGGGATTTGAGGAGGTCCCTGCCGTAAAGACGATCTCACTTTTTTCAGGGAAGGTCGCTGGGTCGTAAGCAAGCGCTCCGACGGTCGGTATCCCTGTATCGAGCGAGAAGTCTCGCAGAAAAAGTTTTATCCCTTTTGAGGTAAACTTATTTACCAGTTCGATTGCCGCAGGGTCGCGAAGGGAACTTATATCGATCTCGGGTGTAACCAGCAAGTCGTTGCTGACGATTGATCCGACATGCCTTTCGACAACCTCGCACAATCCCTGCAATATTGCTTCCTCAAGGGTATTCCCGCCAGCCGGACCGTTATATTCGTTAATAATGTAAAACCAATCGATCGGCACCCACTGTTCCCGGCCAAGCGAGAGATTCCAGGCCTTGACCCACCTGAGAGGCAGATCGTCCAGAAACTCCCGGCACAACTCTACCGGGGTCTGAATATCATACACCGATTTTTTCAGGTCACTCATTGAGACCGCACAGTCGTCCAAGTCCTTGTAGCGGCGAGTCGGAAATTCAGACTCATGAATGAATGAAAAGAAGCTGAAACGCTCCATCAGTTCCATAAGAGCGCTGGCTTCGGACTGCTCCGGCGTCGCGCCCTTGCCCATCTGCTTTTTAGTGCCGGTGAACCTGGTGGCGTCCTCACCGCAAAGGCTTATAAATACGGGGATATTCAGCCTGCCGGTATCTATTCGCACAGTCTTTGCCAGAACATTCATATCGAGGCCGGCCAAACGTTCCCGAACCCAGGAGATCGTCTGCTCGGGCCTTCTCGTTTTGTCCTGATCGTGGCTGTATTGTTTGAAACTGTCTTTTATTTCAACGTTGGAAGTCATAGATCAATTGACAGTAACCTCATCTTCGGTCTCTTCATTTTTTCGGATTAATTCCAGAAGCTGTACGGATGCCCTGGAGTTAAGGTAAATACGAGGGATCCCCTTTATTTTGGTGAAATCCTGCACGCTTTTCGGGCGCTGGAGAGCAAGCTTGAGGAGCGTCTCGTTCGTTAAAATCCTAAATGGTGCGCGGTCGCGGCGCCGAGCTTCTTTTTCACGAAAAAGGTACAGCGCCTTTAGTATTCGCTTGCCGACGACGTCCAGCGAGTGCGCTCCGTAGATGTGCAAAAAACCGCCCGGGCTGAAATGTTTTTCCGAGATTTGTTGCAGGCAGACCTTCTCGAAAGCCTCACGGGCTAAGCAGAGCAGTTCCTTTTCTTCGAGTTCGGCGACAAGCTTGTGTCTCAGTGGAATGAGAAAATGCGTGTCGAAACGGGCGTATTCGATCTGTTCATTTCTAAGGGGGCGCCGGCCCCAGTCATAACGTTGCCATTTCTTGTTGAGACTTATTCCAAAATACTCCAGGAGAATGGGCGCGAGTCCCAGTTGCTTATATCCCAAAACTTTGGCGGCAATTGCCGTGTCGAAAACATTATTTACAGTGAATTTAAAATCGCGTTTGAGCCCGGCGATATCATTGGGGGCGGCGTGAAAAATCTTTTCTATCTCGTGGCTGGAAAGAATCCTGCCAAGATCTTCGATATTGCCGACCGAAAACGGGTCGATGATATAGTCCTGTTCTTCCGTAGATAATTGAATGAGGCAAATTCGGTTAAAATAGGCGTAAAAACTGTTTGATTCCGTATCGACAGCAACAAAAGCGGATTTTTCGAGGTCACTGATTAGTTTTGAGAAATTATGCCGGCTTTCGATCAGGGCTACATTGTTCAGTTCCATATATGCGTTTTCCGCCCTTTTCTCCTGTGTTATTCTAAGACAATAAAGGAGGGTCGAGATGAACAAACGCAAAGGTGAAAGCCCCAAACCGATGCGCCGGTCGACACCGGATAAAACCCCTCGTCGTTTCTATACCCCCTTTCAGGAGTTAGATCAACTGTTTGGGAGAATTTTTTCTGACCCATTTTCAGAAAAAGCCGTGATCTGCCCCCCCAGGATCAAGGGCGAACCGGACGAGGATTCGCTTTTCAAGAGCGCAATGGCCGGTGTAAACCCTCTGCGGGCCGGTCCCGGCAATAAGGTCCCCAATAGACCTGCCTATAAAGAATGTCCGCGTTTTCTCGCCAGGGAGGAAATCGAGGCATATACTCAACTGGTAGACCTCGTAGCCGGAGAAGGGCCTTTTGAGCTGTCGAGTTCCGATGAATATATCGATGGGGCCGTATTGGGGACCTCGCCCGAGGTCTTGAAGAAACTGCGGGAAGGATATTTCAGCTACCAGGACTCTCTGGACCTTCACGGACTCAACCGGCAGCAGGCGAGGGAAGATGTGAGAGACTTCGTCATGGACTGCTTTGTCGTCCGGCGCAGGTGCATATTGATAATTGCGGGAAGGGGCCTCAACTCCAAGGACAAGGAACCGGTACTGAAAAAGAACCTCGTCACCTGGTTTACACGCGCGCCCCTGAAGAGGGTGGTCCTGGCCTTCGCTTCCGCCCGTTCCTATGATGGAGGCTGGGGAGCGTTCTACGTGCTGTTGCGCAAAAATGAAGGCAAAGCCCCGTTGATTACGCCGGCTCGATAATATTTTCGGCCGTCAGCCAATCGACGGCCTCGCAAAGCGGAAGGCCGACGACGTTTGTATACGAGCCTTCGACAGATCTGACCAGGAAAGCCCCGATGCCCTGAATGCCGTACGATCCCGCCTTGTCCATCGGCTCGCCGGTCCTTACATATGCTTCTATTTCCTTTATTGAGACAGTTTTGAAGCGAACCTGCGAAGTGAAGGTCCCGCTCCTTCGCAACGCCCCCCCGGGCTGGACGAGGCACATGCCCGTGATTACCTCATGCACCCTTTCGCTGAGCGTATCGAGCATCCGGATGGCCTCGGCCTCACTCGACGGCTTCCCGAAGATGCGGTCGTCCAGGACAACGATGGTGTCCGCTCCCAGGACCCATGCGGCGGGGTGAAGAAGGGCAACCGAATCGGCCTTGAGACAAGCGCATTTTTCAGCAATTTCAGTGGGGGTTTCGAAGGAATTGTCCGGTCGGCCCGATTCATCTACCCTGCTGGGATGGACCTCGAAATCGATGCCGACCGACTGAAGCAAACGCTTTCTGCGCGGCGATCCGGATGCGAGGATGAGAGGCTGGAGCGTTTTAAACATCCCTAGGCCAACCCGAGCATTCGGTCCAGCGCCAATCGGGCGCCCGCCTTAATTTCTCCCGGCACTTCGACCACGTTCATCTCGCCGATGGTCTCGATGGTCTGCAAGAGATTTGTCAGGTTTATCTTGAACATATTGGGACAAAGCGAATGGTGCAGGTCCAGCACCTTCTTGTCCGGATACTCCAGCGCCAGGCGATGGACCAGGTTTATTTCCGTGCCTATAACGATGGTCGACCCGGGGGGCGCCTCTTTTACGTATTTCACTATGTAGCTGGTCGAACCGCATGCGTCGGCTTTATCTACCACCTCTCTGGTGCATTCCGGGTGGACCACTATCCTGGCCCCGGGAAATTCGGTCCGCATTTTTTCGATCTGTTCGACCGTAAACCGCGTATGCACCAGGCAATAGCCGTCCCAGAGGACCATCCTGGCGCGCCTTAGCGCATCGGGATCGTTTCCGCCCAAAGTCCTGCCCGGCGACCAGACGACCATCTCTTCAGGAGCGATCCCAAGATCGTGACCGACGTTTCGACCCAGGTGCTGGTCGGGGAAAAACAGGACCTTGTCCTTTTGTCCGAATGCCCACTTCACGGCCTTTCCCGCGTTGGACGAAGTACAGACGATGCCGCCCCGATTGCCGCAAAAGGATTTCAGTTCAGCGTCCGAGTTCATGTAGACCACCGGGGTCATCGAACCTTCTCCGGTAATGGACTCGATCTGATCCCAGGCGGATTTGACAGTTTCAGCTTCGGCCATTCCGGCCATCCAACACCCGGCTTCCACGTTGGGAATCTGAACGACCTGATGGGGCTGCGCCAGAATCGCGGCGCTCTCCGCCATGAAGTGAACGCCGCAGAATACGATGTAACGGCAATCCCGATCGGCGGCAGCTTTTTTGGAAAGCTCGAACGAATCTCCCACGAAATCGCCCAGGTCGACAATTTCTTTTCGTTGGTAATGATGGGTCAAAATAATGAGCTGCTTACCGAGTGCCTGTTTTCCGGCCCGGATTCTTTCGATTATCTCTTCCTGGTTTAATTGACTTTTATCAGTCTGCATATCCGGCTTACCCCTGAATTAGAGCGATTTCGTCTCCGCAGCGAATTGTTCCCCCCTCGATCACCCTGGCAAAAACGCCCTCGCGCGGCATTATACAGTCGCCGGCCTGGTAGTATATAGCGCACTTCTTGTGACATTCCTTGCCGATTTGAGTGATTTCCACAAGGACCGATTCACCAAGTCTGAAACGACTGCCGATTGGAGTATTAACCCAGTCGATTCCCTCAGTGGCGATATTTTCCGCGAAGTCCCCGAAGCCGACTGAAAGGCCGGCTGCCTTCGCCTTGTCGATACTCTCCACGGCCAGAAAACTGACCTGCCGGTGCCAGGCCCCCGCGTGCGCGTCGCCCTGGATGCCGTGGTCCGCCACCACAAGCGCCTGTTCGACAACTCCCTTCCGGGTGCCTTTACTTTTGCTTACCGAAATCGATCTTATTTTCAATCAAGTCTCCTCCGCTCACCTGATACGAAGTCGCATTGAAACGCCCTTACGAAAAGCTCTCACGCGAAGACGCGAAGCCGCGAAAAGAATGACCCTTTTCATGAAAAGCCACCTCGAAAAGTTGCGTTCTTCTGTAGGAGCGCGCCATGCGCGCGATGACAATGCCCTTTCGCTTCTTGCTCCTGGCTTCTCGCTCCGCCCTCAGATGATACCTCTGGGGTCAAGAAAAGAAAAGCAGAAGGAGGGAAGCAGGTCTGCGAAAGTCTTTCGACCGTACGAGCGGATGCGCCCCGCGTTGGCGTCTGACCCGGACTGCGGTTGCCCTGGAGCGTCTTCAGGACCCTCCGGCATCTGCATCCATTCCGATTTATCGGGCCGGCACCCCACACCGCCCGAATGACGGGACCCGGTTCATTTCGCGATTACCTGCGTCGCAATGAATAAAACGCGAGACTAATATTCATAAGGGTTTCGAAAGCAGACTCGCGCTTCCATCCGATCAAACAGCCGCAGCAATCCGTAGCGGGTCCTGTGAAGGAAGATGAAGTTGGGATTGATGTCCGTGTGTCTCAATTCAACGGCACCGGCTATCATTTTCTTTCCTGCGGCTATAAATTCCGGATTGGCCTTGAAATCAAAATATTCCTCCACGTACAACTTCCCGAGCCATTGACTGGTTTCGTAGAACAACTTGAAGGTGCGATTTTCGATCTGCGGCGAGAAGTCGGCCCCAACGGTACTAAGTGCTTTCGACTGACGCGCGTAATCGTTCCGGTTCCCGTGCAGGGACGCCTTGGACAGTTTCCCGTAGAGCGCGGCAAATTCAGGATCAAAGCGTTTGACGCACCCAAAATCCACCAAACCGATTCTACCATCTCCGTTCACAATGAAGTTGCCGGGATTGGGGTCCGCGTGAATGCAGTTCAACCGGTACAACCCCAAAACGAACAGGTCGTTCAGGGTCTGAGCGACTTGGTCTCTTTTCTTCTGATCGGGCCCGGTTCCAAGCCATTCGTTGAGGGTCATCCCGTTCATGTATTCAGCCGAGATGACGGTACCCCCGCTTAATTCTCTATAGATGGCCGGCACCATGACCTCGTCCATGTTCAACCGCTCCCTGAAAAACATCATGTTCTGCGCTTCCATGTGATAATCAGTTTCTTCGAGGAGACGTGTCTCGATCTCTTCGATGGCAGGCGCAATCGTCCGGTAACCGGTCGTCCGCCGCAAGACCGATCTGACAAGTTGCACATCGTTTCGAATTGTTTCCCTGATGCCGGGATACTGAATTTTTACCGCCAGCCTGTCCCCGTCCCGCGTTGTCGCCCGGTGGACCTGGCCGAGGCTCGCGGCGGCAAAGGCGCAGGTGTCAAAGTCCCGAAAGACCTGCTCAGGCGGTTTTCCCAGAACGTTTTGGATCATTTTTCGGACCACAACCCGGTTAATGGGAGGCACCTGGTGATAGGATTTCTGAAGCTCTTTTGTCATCTCAGGAGGAAAGATGTCGAGTTCCATGCTCAGAAACTGAGCAAACTTTAAGGCCGTACCCCTGAGAAGGGAAAGACCTTGGAACAGCAGGGCGCCGGTTTCCCGGTTCAGGGCCTTTCTGGCGTCAAGCCTTTTTTCCTCCTTCAAAAAAGGTTTCACCGCAAGATATTTGAGCGCCTTCTGCCCCATCCTGGCCGCAGTTTTAGTTCCGGTTACCCCCCGTTGCCACTTGTTTGTGGGGATTTCTTCAAGCATGATCATCTCCCATAAATTGACGTTTTACTTTGTGAAAGGATTCCACTGGGTCCCTGATTATGTCCAGACGATTAATAACGTGATTTTTAAAGAGGAACGTGACGATGTCCAGGACCTTATTGACTATGCCCGCCTTGAAAAAAGAGACGGCCAGATCGAGGCTTTTATCCAACAGGACGGTAGTGTTCTCGAATTGATTGGAACTGTCCTTCAACCAGTACAAGACAAGGCCCACGTTGTAGTACCAAAAAAAATCATAGATCTGTGCTAAAAACACCTGGTCCGGGACTTCGTCGACTTCGATAGCCGCTTCAAAAAAGTCGGCTATGATACAGGAAAAACTTCTTCGAATCGGCTTCGAATAATGGTCATCGCGATTCGAGGAAATGGTGACTGCCCGGAAAGTAACGTCGACGAATCCGCGATCCGGCAATAAGACTTCCAGTTGAGCCTCAAAAAAGGCCTGCAGCTGTTCCTGCAGGCTGAATTCATTGAAACGGTCGATCTCCCTCAACTTTTGGGCGCTAAGATCCAGTTGCTTCTCATAATAGGCGCAAACGATCGCTTCCTTGGTGGGAAAATAGTTGTAGAGGGTCGAAGAACCGACACTCGCTCTCCGGGCGATCTCACTCATGGTCGCTCCCTTGATGCCATTCTTCGAGATGGTGTCCACCGCGGATCGGATCATTTTTTCCCGTTTTTCCAGGTTTTGTTTTTCACTGATTGTCGGCATTAACAAGCCTGCTCCGCCACTTAAGGCCCCTCCTTTGAGATTTGCCGCAAAAACTTAAAGACAATTATAATCACTTGGGAAAAATGCCGCTGCAAAACGCCAGGTGAACCTAAAGACTGAATAGGCCGATTTTCATGTAAATTCTTGCCCAAAATAACCATATTTTATCTGATAGGCACGATTTATATTTTTGGCTCAGCCTTTCGAGGCTCTCAGTCTGGTTCGAAAAGTTCATGCGGGAAGTAAAAAATTACTTGGACTTTTCTTCAGCAATGTTATTTTTACATGTCCAAGAACGAAGGAGCACTCATGCATACAAGAACGCTGATATTAAGATTCCCCAGGGAGATTGTCGACAAACCCATAATTTACAACCTGGTGCGTGACTACAGCCTGGATTTCAATATCCTCAAAGCCCAGATTTTCCCCCGAAAAGAGGGAATGCTGGTGATGGAACTTCGCGGAAGCGACGACGATTTTGAAAAAGGGGTGACATATCTCGAACAGGTTGGCGTCCAGGTGGAACCGGTCGGCCAGGGAATCCACCGCGACGAGGAAATATGCTACCAGTGCGGCTCCTGTACGGCTGTTTGCCCTACCGGGGCACTCCACGTTGAAAGACCCCAGATGGAAGTCAAATTTGATTCCGACCGGTGCAGCGCCTGCGAGCTGTGCGTGAAGACCTGCCCCGTCAGGGCTATGATAGTTACTTTCGATAAAGCTCTTGCCTGAGGCGGTGGGACCGCCTGCATGCGGCCCAGGTATTTAAGAGTGTGGGCGCGCGCCCTCACAAAAGATCGGGCGCGGACTATACGCATCATCCGCTGAGACGCAGATAGCGGGAGACCCGAAACGCAGTGAGGGTCCACAACGGTCCGGCATGCGAGGAGTATAGGTCCGATGCCGGTAAATTTTATCCAACCTTCATCTACCGCCCGGCGGTGGGACCGCCAGCCATAGTTGCCGCTCAAGCCATCGATTTCCTTGCTGGAAATGTAAAATTCATCAGCGAAAAATTCCTCCTTTCCGAATTGGATACTACAAGCGTCCACCAGGGTTTTCCTGACGGACACTAGCCAGCGGTCCGGCGCCGCCTTAATATAGTAGGATGTCTGGTTCCTCTAAGGGACTTGTTGCACCAAACCGGAATGGAGATCCGAAATGGCAGAAAAAAGGCGCTCCCATAAGACTTCAACAGAAATAAAGTATGCCCCCCCAGGATTTGTGAACCAAAGCGGCAGAAGAGCAAAAATCGAACTGGTGCTCAAGTGCGACACGATGGGAAGCGTTGAAGCCATCTCCGCTATGCTCGCCAACCTGAAGGTGCCCGAAGCCGACGTGGGGATCATTCTCTCCGGCGTCGGCAACATTACCAAGCAAGACCTGCTGGTGGCATTGACCGGGAGCAGGCTTGTCATCGGATTCAATGTAGGGGTCGCCCCGAAGCTCGAGCAATGGGTGAAAGAACATGGGGTGGAGATTCGCATCTACGATGTAATCTACAGACTGGCCGAAGATCTTAGAGTCATCGGCCAGAGCCTGGCCCCGATCGAGACTGAAGACAAGGTAACCGGGAAATGCGAGGTGATCGCCACTTTTAAGTCGAAAAAAGGAGGCGTGATCCTCGGCTGCGAAGTGGTGGAAGGCTCCGTCCAGGTCGGGAAGCGTTTCCGGGTGGTAACGGCAATGGGACCGGTTCACAGCGCCAGAATCGAATCCCTCCAGGTCGATAAGCAACCGGTCAAGGAAGCCCGAGTCGGGCAGCAGGTCGGCGTGCAGGTCTCCGGATCGGCTTTTGGCAAGGTCGGCGATTTCATCGAATGCTACGACGAAATCATCCCCAAAAAGGCCACATGGTCGCCCAGGGGTGACATCATACATTTGGGGTCTTCGTAACAAGAATTCAGGAATTTAACGAGAATTCAGGAATTTAGGGATTTAGGAATTACGCTCCGGAATTGAAGGATTATGCTCCCTTGGTGTTATACTCCCTCAATCCCTCAATCCCTCAATCAAAACGATAAATAAGATAAGTGGTCGTGCGGGCAACCGGTTCCAGGGTTCGCAGATATCGTACGGCGACGAGGTCCGACTTGTTGACGGGGTGCCCTTTCTTAGGATTTTCAATCAAATAGCCCCCGTAGAGATTGGTAGTGCTGACGGCCAGATAACGTCCTCGAAACCGTGCAATGAGATCTTCCGGTCCCTCAAAAACGGAATCACTCATCGACACCTGATGGAACGGTCCCTTCGACCTCTCCGGGTCCTTGCCGAAATACCAGACATCCAGGTTTTCGATGTGATTTCGCCGCTGCCAGTCTTCAAGTTCCCTCAGTCCCTGGCCCCAGTCATAATTGGAATCGCTCAACAGCTTGTAGCCTTCCGCCGTTCCGCCCCACAGTTCATTGAAGTAACACAGCGCGTTCGGCCAGACGAGGAGCGATGCGGCCCCGGACCACAATACACAGCCGATCACAGCTCCCGCGGTCAAACGCCTTCTCCAGCCGGGTCCCATTGCAGCGATCATGTTAGCCGCCGCACCTGCCACCCCTACAATGAAAAAAACCAGCAGGGGCAAAATCAATCGTATGCCGATCTGCACTCTGAAGGTGATGCTGAAAAGAATCAACGCCCCCGTCATCACGGTAACCCAGTTCCACAACGCTCTTGGACGCACAATCGCAACGAGCAGGGGCAAAGCAAGCAACGACGCCGTCAGCTTCATTGTCATCGCCACGGGGAAATAGTACCACAGGAAACGCGGGTCGGTCCTGCCGGCAATGAACACGCCCTGCCCGATAGCGTTATGCTTTATCTGCCACACGATTCCAACTGCGCCGTTATTAAAAATACGCAAATGGTCGGCCACATACCTCATAACCGAAGCCATCGGCCCATCGGGCAGCGTCCCGGCCCATGCCACGAAGCCGGGCTCGCGCCGCCAATCGCTGCCGCAATAAACGAGCATCAGCAGAAATCCAAACCCAAAAATCTGCTTTAAGTCACGACCAAACGGAGCAAGTTCCGAGAGTACTTGCTTGAATAATTGAACGACACCGCCGTCCGCCGGAACAGTGAACAGCCGTTTTAGGCCCAGCCGATCCAATTCTATCAACAGCATGCAAATCGGACCCAGTAACAATGCCGATGATTTGGCAAGCAGCGCGAGTCCGAAGAAAAGTGAGGGGACCCCGACGCGCATCCGCCACCCGGATGTTCGCCCCTCATGAAAGTGGTATACCAGGCCCAGCATGCACGCGGCGATTGCCACATCGGCTGTGGCCAGGCTTGCGTGGGCGAGCAAGACAGGTTCACAGGCAAGCAATGCCAAAGCCAGCCGTCCTCCCCAACGCCCGGCGAGACGGCAACCTACCCTCCAGCCGTAGAAAAGCAACGCCCACCAAAACACCAGCGTGCCGGCACGCGCCACCGGCAAGATCCGTCCGATTTCCAGGAGCCGATTATCAAAGCGTTGGCCTCGCAACAGCTCCCAAATATATAGCGGCAAGGTAGCAACATCGACCGGAAGCGGCATCGTCCCCTTGCCGGTCAACCCTCCGCTGCTCCCCAGGCGCCAGCCGTCAAGTCCCCTGACCAGATACCAGGGTTCGTCGAATGTCGGACCCGTGTGCGCGGAGGCCAACACGCAGTAGACCGTTGAAAGAAGGCCGCAGACGATCAGCCACCAGAAATCAGGAAACCGGGAGTATTCGGATTCGTGCTGCATATACCTGTTCCATAAAAACAGTTGTCAGTGGACAGTGGTCAGTCGTCAGAAAAGACGCCTCGGACCACTGTCGACTGGTCTAATTAAAGGTGCCTTGAAATGAATAGATCGAAGATTGTTCCGCCCTCTGTTGCCCGATCGACCCGAACTTCCCCTTCGTGCCGTTCGACCATTGCCTTTACGATCGCCAGCCCCAGGCCTGTGCCTTCGACCTTATCGGACGTGCCGGGCCTTTGAAACAATTCGAATATCCGGCTGCTTTCATCGGGCAGGATACCGACTCCGTCGTCTCTCACGGTGAAATGATGCAGGTCCCCGGATGGCTCATAGCCGATTTCAACAGTAGTAAGATCGTCGCCTCCGTATTTTAGAGCGTTATCGATCAGATTTCTAAAAATCCTGAGAACTGAGATCTTGTCCGCTCGCACAACAGGGACCGTCCTGGGCCCAAGCAGTTCTACCCGCCGTACTCTCAATCTTTCCGCAAATTCATCCATCAGGGTCCTGAAAACCTCGGCAAAATTAATCGCCTCGATCTTGAGCGGAGTTTCCTTTGCGGCGATGAACGAATTAATTGCGTCTACCAGGGAGGCCATATGCTCGCATGCCTTCATTATCCCTTCACACAGGCCGGTCCCTTTCTCACCGAGAGTCTTCGAAAAGTTTTTCTGCAACAGTCTGGCAAGGCCGTAGATTCCAATCGAGGGACTCTTCAGGTCATGAGCAACGGAATAGGCAAATATCTTCAGTTTCTCCGAGCTAATCCGCAATGCTTCGGCAATTCTTCTTCTCTCGGCGACTTCTTTTTCCAGGTTGCGGTTCGCCTCCGCCAAGTCAGCGGTCCTTCTCTCCACTCGGACTTCAAGCTCATCGTGCGCTCTTTGCAATGCCTCTTCCGCTTTCTTGCGCTCGGTTATGTCCAATGTAACCCCGACCAAACCTGCAACATTACCTTCGAAATCAGTAAAGATACCTTTTGTGATGATTACGTCATGTTGCTGCTCATCCGGGTAAGTCAACTGTGTTTCGTATATCCTTTCACCGGGTCGTTCGAAGAGCTCGGCATCGTGTTGCTCATATCGAGCGGCGATCTCTTCGGGGAAGAGGTTGCAGGCGCATTTGCCGATGATGTCATTCCTGTTCATTCCCATACGCTGCTCGAAAGCCTTATTACATCCCAGATACTTACCGCTCTTATTTTTGAAAAAGATCGGGTTTGGAATGGTATCGATCAACACTTGCAGAAAATGAAGCTGATCGTGCAAAGTTTTCTCAACCTCACGCCGGCCTTCTACCATCGATTCCAGTTCCGAGACTCTGGCGCGTAATTTTACAAGTTGGGACTCTAAACAACCAATTTCCTGATTTTCATTCTGCATCCGAGGGGGCTCCTCGTTCGAACCGGCCGCCTTCCTGCCGTGGTCCGGGAATCCGCGTTGGGCGCCGCACGTCATAAAAAGTCCAGGAGACAAAGAAACCAAAACCGATTTTAATCAAAATGATAAGGGCAGAGAACCAAATTATGCTATAGGGAACTTGCAGCCACCTGTCCCGATGTCAATTTTTCAGGAATCGGATATACTTCGCTCCAGGCACTGCCGGCGGCACTGCAAAACAGTTTCTCGAACACAGGATTGCCCAATCGGGATCTCAGGGTAAAATTAACGCATCTTGCCATTGACGGAACAGGCTATATCTCATATTTTGATTAATTCGAAGCGTTTTCATTGCAGTTGAATATTGGATGGAGAAAAGAGATGAAAAAATCGCAATGCTTTAAGCTTTTTCAAATCATTATTTGCGGGCTAATTGTTTTGCAATCCAACGGGGCTCTTTGTGCCGATCCTTCCGAGCAATTCCCGCCTGCCAAGTTCACCATGCCCGCTCCCGGTTCTGCGCAGGATCAAAAATACCTTGGTTTGAAGGCGATGGACCCGTTTAAAGTCGGCGATATAAAAGCAAAGCTGGTCGTTATCGAGTTCATGAGCCCGTTTTGCCCGCACTGCCACACCAACGCCCCCGTAATGAATAATATTTACAAGACGATCCAGGGAGACCCGAGCCTGGCCGACGTAAAGATGATAGCAATAGCAATCACCGATGAAAAAGCAGCAGTAGATGCTTTCAAAAAGAGGTTCAAGACGTCCTTCCCGATCCTGCTCGATGAGGATTCAGCCATTTCTGCCTCAATGGAGGGCGTAGAAACGCCGACGACTATGATCGTCTCTACGGAAAACGACAAAGTGCTCTTCTGCCACATAGGCGTCATCAAGGACCCCGACGGGTTTGTAAAAAAGTTGAAAACTCTGAATAAAAAGACATAGTTACACCAATGAGCGATACCGAAATTGAAAACAGAAAGACATTTCTGAAGACGTCCGTTCTTGGAGGCTTGCCATCAGAAGAGCTTGACGAGCTTGCCCTGACGGCTCAAAGCAGGGTTGCCGGGCCCAATGAGATCATTTTCAAGGAGGGGGACCTTCCGGATGCATTCTACATAATCGGTTCCGGTCGTGTCAGGATTTTTGTCAGACATAAGAACAGGATCGAGAGGGTGTTCTCCGTGCGCGGTCCTGGCGAGCACTTCGGAGAAGTGGCTCTTATGACCGGCGAGACGCGCAGCGCCAATGTTGAAAGTTTGGATGAGACGCATCTTGTAGTGTTTCCCAGGGAGCAATTTGACCGCCTTTTGCGCAATCATCCGGATCTTTTAAGGCATTTCATGCGGGAAATGCGCGGCTGGCTTCTCAAGGATGAGGAAATCATCGAAGAGGAAGCCTATGCAGTAATCAAGTCCTCTCGGATGTCCTGGTTCGATTTTGTCCTGGTCCTGGGAATAAGTATACTTCTGGCAATTACTTTTAACGTCTCCAATCCTGAGGGGATCCCCCTGGTGCCCGAGCATCCGGACCCTGTCCCCACCATTAGCGCCGCTGCGGCAATGGAAGTTTACCAGCATGGGCACGCTTTGATTGTAGACGCCATGCCCGGCAACTTCTATCAGCAAAGACACGTAAAGGGCGCGGTCAATATACCGATGGCGCTTTTTGATATCATGTATCTGGTGAGTTTCCCCGAGGAAGACAAGAGTAAAGAGATCGTGGTGTACGGAAATACCATAAGCAGACCGTATGATTTGGAAATTGCCGGCAAACTCATGCTCCGGGGATATAGTAACGTGAAAGTCCTGGATGGCGGCCTGCAGGCTTGGCAGGACAAAGGTTATCCGGTCGAACAAAGGGCAGCGAAATGATCCCACCTTCTATCAAGCGAATCATAATGAGTGAGTATCTCTCTTTTGCCCTCAGGGTTTACGTGGGCTATTTCTTCATTTATGCGAGTTTGAGCAAAATTCCTCATCCCGCCCAGTTCGCAGAAGCGATTGCAAACTACAGGCTGATTCCATTCATGTTGATAAACCTTGGGGCCGTCATTCTGCCCTGGATTGAACTGGTCACAGGCCTTTTTTTGATCATCGGCTTCAAGTCGCGCGCGTCTATAACAGTGATCGGCCTGCTTCTGATAATGTTCGATGTGATGATCCTGATCAACATGTATCGTGGCGCTCCAATCACCTGCGGTTGCTACGACACGGTGGGGGAACCGATTGGATGGAAAAAAATTCTGGAAAACGCGCTAATGCTGGTTTTCTCAGTCCAGATTTATTATGGTGACAAACCGGAGCTTTTTAACAAACTGAAATCAGTCATTGGCGCCGGCAGTCAAATTACTACTGCCGAATCGTGAGCGGTCGTCGATGATGATGAGTATTCATGATGAGCATTAAGGTAAAACTCCTGGCTTGTTTGCGGCTTGTTCTGTTCTGCCTCCTTGTTTCCGCGCCGGCAGCCTGCGATAGAGGAAACCCCCATGTTGGGAACTATATTGCCGAAATCAAGGACTCAAGGCATTACCATGAAACTTCCCTGGAATTGAAAGAAAATGGAGTCGGCGTTTGGAGAGTGGGTGACGATGAAGTAAATTTTTCCTGGTACGTGAAGGACGACGAACTCAGGCTCAACACCAGGAACGGTGGAGTGATCGTCGGAAGCATCGACAACCAGGTTATTCATGTGACCCTTCCAGGACCGACGGAACTAATCTTCAAGAGACTTAAATGACCGGGCATATGGCACGTTTATGATTTCAGCAGTTTCATTCTTTTTCGGGACGACCTTGATATACACGGGCTATCTCGCCTCCGGGCGCGATTTGACCACCGGAATTGTTGTCGCCTGTACCGGATTCGTTCTTATGGTCAAACCAACGCTGGAGGCAACAAGATACTGCATGACGCATTTCGGAGGCAGTCCGCCCCCGCACCGGAGCAATAAACCACAAAAAGCCAAGACGAGAAAGGTCTACCTCAAAGTAGTTAAATCAGAAGACGATAAACCGACGATTCATTGAGCGGCATTCTCGTTCAACCAAGCAGATCTGAGTTTGCCGAGGCTTCACCGGACACTCTTGACGACAAATTTGTAATTGGAAATACATTTGCTGTAATTGGCCCTGGATCCTTTTGATACAAAGTTGCGTTCATGATTGGGCCGGGATAAAGCCCAATGTCATTGACTTAAGAAGGAATCAGATGTGGGGCAGGCTTTCCAGCCTGCCGCCTATGGCGGGCTGGAAAGCCCGCCCCACAAAATCAATGGCCTTAGGTCAACAGCATTGGGGATAAAGCCAGCCCCTACGGGAGGGCTCTACGCCCTCCCGATACATCCCATCTTGAATGCAACTCCGTGTGAATTCATCCCAGAAGACCGGATTATAGCGGTCCATGGACAAAAGGGTCGCTTTGGTTCCTGCCTCACATTACCGACAAACCACCCTCACTTTGCGATTCCTCTGATGCTCCGTCTCGAAAGGTTAATCGCGGGCATGGCCCTGGGAGCGCAGCGTGGTCTCAATCCTACCAATCTACGTTCGTTTCACATGAGTTCCTGTTACATTCTAGTTACATAAACGTTATTTAACTCATATGGTCCGAATATTGCTTTTGCCGCCATATATGATTGGGGACAAAAAATTTAAGAAATGTGTCAAATTATGTAAACAAACCTATTAAGATTCTCGTCAATAGCAGCAAGACAAACGACAATCATTGCAAAATGTTGTCAAGGCATGCATTGATAACAAAAGTAAGGAGGTGAAGACAAAGCCAGCCGGATGACTTGCAAATGAATCAGGCAAACAAATCTCAAAAACAAAACAACAAAAAGGATAAGAAATGAAGAAACTGATCACTGTCGCTGTTGTTTCTATGATATTTATGATTGCCGGATTTGCTTCGGCCACAACAACATTCGCACCAATAACGATCAACACAACTGCAAACGACGGCTTTCTCTATCTCTATCCTGCAGGCCTTGGAACACCGGGAACTTTCGCCACACAGACTGTAACTTTTTTTTATTCCCAAACCGCAAACTTGCCCCCTGACTCAATTCAACTCACACTTGAGCAAGCCATGCCGCCTTCGCCAGTACTCGTACCGGATACGATTAACGGATTAGACCTCTTTAGCGGGACTCTTACATTGCCCGTTGGCGCAGGTTTTACTGCTACTGCACCCGGGAATGCGATGACTTTCAGTATCTCAGCCATTTGTGTGGGCTGCGGGGAGTATACGTTTAAAGGAACAAACGCGGGCGTCCTGGTAAGCGGCACTATATATGCCAAGGGCAAACAAAACGATCGAACTGAGACGACCGTTACCAAGCAGTACACATTCGAGATTAACGGCGAAGTGACCGGGAATACCGGTAATTTTAACGGCGCCTTTCACGGGAAGCTATACGAATAGTGTCATAAACCGCTGCCGGTGTCACTTTCCCCTGTCCCAGGCAAAGGCCGCCCGCCCACAGGGGTGGACTCCGGCTTTTCGAAACAAGGTCTACAGGTCGCGGGACACTGACGCAACTCACCAGATTCACATCAATAAAGCGTTTTCCGGGTAAGCCTGTTAAAACCCGGTGATTCATCAAGTCAGTGTTTGGGTCGAACCGGCGAAACTAAGTGAAAAACATACGCGCAAATGGTATAGGTTTGGCTGGTCAGACAGATCTGAGCATAAATAAACTGTTGTTTCCGGACTCACGATCAACCCAGGTAGAGGGCTAAGGTGTTCGACGTTCATTGCCATATACTGCCCGGTCTGGACGATGGAGCGGAAAACTGGGCCGAGAGCATCGAGATGGCGCGAATCGCCGCTGCAGACGGCATATCGGGAGTAGTTTGCACTCCTCATCAATCGCCCGACTTTCCTGAAAATCTTCGCTATAAGGTCATTGCGTCAGTTGAGACGCTTCGAACAAAGCTCAGGGAGGCCGCAATCGGCCTGCAACTATATCCCGGCTGTGAGTTGGCCATAGACCCGAATCTGCCGGCAAAAATCGAATCGGGCGAATCGCTTACCATTAACGACAACAGAAAGATAGCTCTGGTTGAAATGCCGGCCGACACCATTCCGCCCGACCTTGCCGGATTTTTCAGGACCTTGCAGACTAAAGGAATCAACATTATTCTTGCACATCCCGAAAGAAATCCGCTTCTCATCAAGCACCCGGCTGAGTTGTTGAAATGGGTTCAAGCGGGAATCATGGTTCAGATAACAGCCGGAAGTCTCAATGGGTATTATGGGGATGAGATCCTGGATTTTTCTCTCGAGCTCCTCCGGCACAGGATGGTTCACTTCGTGGCGTCCGACTCTCACAGCCGCGACATGAGGAGACCGGTGCTTTCGATGGCGCGTACAATTACCGAAGAGATTATCGGCCCGGGAGAGACACGTAAGATCTTTTGTGAATACCCTGTCTCAGTCCTGCGTGGAGACGTTCCGGACACTCCGCCCCCGATTCCGATAGAAAAGAAAACACCGCTCATTCGGCGCTTTTTCCGTTTCTCGTGAAATCCGGGTTTTTATTTTCGGCATTTTTCGATCGCTTCGACGATGGTTTCAGCGCCTTCAGGCGTTAAACCGTGGTGTACCGGAACTGCCAGGATCGTTTCAGCTATTTTTTCAGTGACGGGAAGTTTCAAGGGACCATAGAGTTTTTCGAAGATGGGCTGTTGATGTAAGCCCCTGGGATAGTGAACTCCACTGGCAATTCCTTTTTCCCTGAGTCTTTCAGCCAGAGAGTCGCGATCGCAGCCGAATTCATATGGTTCAACCAGAAGGCAGAACTGGTGCCAGGCATGTGTTCCTCCGGGGCTGACTCTTTGGGTCCGGATGCCCGGGACCTTGGCCAGGCCGGCGGTTAGGATATCAGCGTTCAGTCTCCTTTTGGCAAGCATATCATCGAGCCTTTGGAGTTGTTTGCGCCCAATTGAGGCCTCTACGTCAGTCATCCGGTAATTCAGGCCAAGGGCTGTATGATAGTATCTATCTGCTTCACCATGGCTGCGCAAGGAACGCATTTTTTGGTAATGTTCTTCGTTATTGGTACAAACCATTCCCCCTTCGCCTACGAACATGTTTTTCGAGGGATAGAAGGAGTAGACGACAAAATCATCAAACCCTCCAACATCTTTTCCCTGCCATGCTGCGCCATGCGCCTGGGCAGCATCCCATACGACGGTTAGCCTGTGACGTGCGGCAAGTTCATTGACGGCGGCTATTTCAACCGGATTGCCAAAGAGATGGACAGGCGAGATAGCGCGGGTCCGTTCGGTGATACGCTTCCCGGCATCATTGAGATCGATCAGAAACGTATTCGGGTCGGTTTCACAGAACACCGGCCGTCCTCCGCTTATCGCCACCATAGAACCGGTCGCCATGAAGGTAAAAGACGGCACGAGTATCTCATCGTCCGGTTTCAGAAAAGACATATAGGCTAGATGAAGGGCTGCAGTACCGCTTGCGCATGTGAGAGCAAAACTCGAACCCACCTTGAGCGCAAATTCGCGTTCGAAAGCCTCGCATTGCCCATTCTGACGCAGGTTCCCGGACCGCAGGACCCCGACTGCGGCCTCTATTTCTTCCTCAGTCAATTTCACCTCGGAAATCTCGATTCTCTTCACTGCCTGGCTCCTCGGACGCATTTTTGAGCATCTATAAGCATTGTGATTTTGATTATCATGTCAAAACAACAACTTATCATAGACGCAGTATGACAAAACTTTTTGAACTATGCCAGCAAAAAGCGCAATTCACTAAACGAGGGGGTTCAAAATGGGGGTTGGTCGAAAATCAGGCGAGGATCTACCCTGGTTCCAGGCAAGGTGTCTATTTTAAAAACCTCAACACCTCCTCGTTGCAGACGGACGGGACGCGCCCCGGATAAAACGGGTGCCATCGTCGATCCGGGGTTCTTGGAAGTTGACTTTTTTCTTGTGAACTAAAACCCAAATTCGGCCAGCATCGAATCGACCTCATCCTGCGAGTGCACCGCATTTTCCACACCGGCGTGCGCCGGACCATAAAGCTCCCCGCTTTCTTTTTGTTTTGGACTTTCGGTCTTTACCCCGAACGTGCGGATCAGGTTGACAAGTTTGCTTTCAATATCCTTGAGCAGTTGAGTTATCTTGAGTATTATCTGGCCGCTCAAATCCTGGTAGTCTTGAGCGGTAAGAATTGCGTCAAGGTCTGAGCGATTTTGGGCAATTACTGTTTCGATGTCGTTCAAAGATTGAGAGGCCTCATCTAATTTTTTCCCGGCCCCATCGCCTATCGCGTGAAGTCCTCCGAAGATCCCCCGCAAACTCGAAATCCGTTGAGTCTGGCCGACAAGCCGCTCCTGTATGCTTTCCACGTGATCCATGGTTGTTATGGCCGCTTTCTCCGTCATCTCCAATATGTGTTCGAGACGATTTCCGGAGTCGGGTATCTTATCCTTTACAATCTCATTGAGGGCCGGATCAAGAGTGGAAATAAAACCACAGATTGAATCGTGCAGTCCCCTGGCCAGGCCCCCAATTTCCTTATAAAGCCCGGAGGAATCGCGCTGCTGATCGGCCAACTTCAGCAGAATCCTCTGCGCTTCGTCCATATCGCCGCTGGAAAAAGCATCCATGAAATCCCTGCCCTTAGCGATCAGATTCTCGATCGCCTCTTCCGGAGGGCGGGCATCAGTATCCATTGGGCCCACACCGCCGCTCAAGAGCCTTTCGATTTTTCTCAGGGAATCGGCCGAGCCAGTGAAAGCAAGGCTAAATTTGGCTCCGGGGTCTCCATCGGGGTCCACCGACAACTCCCCGCCCAAACTCCTTACCAGTTCACTCAACTTAGTGAAATCGAGATCCTCCGGTGCACCTTCATCGAGGGATTCAGAATCTGCTTCACCGACGCTCATGGAATCCGCAGGCACAGGTTCAGGAATAGGTTCATCTACGGCAGGCGGACAGGAGTTTGTCTCCATTGGACTCAATACTTCCAGTATTTCGTTCAAATCGAGTTTTGTGTTTCCGCCGTTGCCGTTTGAAAAGGCGTGCATCTGGTCGATGACCGAACTTATCGCGAATCCCAGCGCGGCAATAGAATCCATGCTGTCGGGTGAAACATTGCCTGCCAGATATTTTTCGAATTCCAGTCCGGCTTTCTCCAGGTCCTCCAGACCAAGCATGGCCGCCGTCGTATGAAAAGACACGATAGAGCGTCGAGATTTTTCCATCTCCTTTTGGCTGTCACCAACGCTCAAGGCAGCCAGGCTCTCTTCGGTTTCTTTAAGATGCCCTTCCAATTCCTTCCAGTCCTGCGGTTCTAATGAAATCATCGTGAGTTATCCTCGTATAAGCTGATTATTCCTTTTACATCGATTATCAAGGCAATCTTGCCGTCTCCCAGTATGGCGCCCCCCGAAATACCGGGCAATTGCTTGAACAGGCCTCCAAGACTCTTGATCACTACCTCCTGTCTGCCGACAATTTCATCAGCAAGCAGGCAGTAGGAATTCTGGCCTTCTGTCACCACGAGCAGCAATGCCTCCCATGGGTTCCGGTATTTGGGTTCTTCATCGAAATAGCTATGCAACCGGATAAGCGGCATGAGGGAATCTCTGACTTTGACCAGCTCTCCCTTCCCCTGGACCGTGAAATACGAATCTTCCGAGAGCCTGAACGATTCTTTGAGAGAAATCGTCGGCACAATATACCGTTCAGCCCCTATCTGTATGATCATCCCGTCGATAATGGCCATGGTAAGAGGCAGTTTCATATGAAAGGATGACCCTTTTCCGAACTGGCTGGAAATTTCAATCTTTCCTCGCAGACGCTCGACGCATTTTTTGACGACGTCCATCCCGACGCCACGCCCGGAAACTTCGGTCACCTTGTCCTTGGTCGAAAACCCCGGATGGAATATCAGATCGAACACGGCCTTTTCATCCAGTTGATCGGAGGCGCTCATTATCCCTCGTTCAATTGCTTTTTCGCGTATCCTTTTGTAATCCAGCCCCCGTCCATCGTCCTCTATGTCGATTACTATGTTCCCCCCCTTCTGCTCGGCAGATATGGTAATCGTCCCGTTTGACTCCTTGCCGGCGGCGACGCGTTCATCCGGAATTTCGATTCCGTGGTCAACGGAGTTCCTGATCATATGGACGAGCGGTTCATAAATTTCTTCGACCATGTTTCGGTCTATTTCGGTCTCCTCTCCTTTCATTACCAGAACGACTTCCTTTCCGGATTTTTTGGAAAGATCGCGAACAAGCCGGATCATCTTTTGGAAGGTGTTCTTGATGGGGACCATGCGCATGGACATGCTGATACGCTGTATTTCAGCGGTGATCCTGTTTAGTTGGACGCAGTCCTTCTGCAGTTTTTGTTCTTTTATTTTGAGGATGTCAGGATTGTGCAATACCATCGACTGGGCGATGACCAATTCTCCAACCATATCCACCAGATTGTCCAACTTGCGCGTGTCGATCCTCACCGATGCGGCATTTTCCACCGTGTGCCGCTGCTCGCGCAAAGCTTTCGATACCTCCCTGGGGCTGGCCATCCCCTCCTCTATCGCCGCCTCACCAAACTTAATTCCTTCCGATTTGCCCTTCTGGGCGATGTCATCGAGTGTTTCGTCCTCGAGGACTCCATGCTCGACGAGAATCTTTCCAATTTTCCTCACCGGGACCTGGGTCCCGACGGAGGGGTCGCCACCAAAGTTTTTTACCTTTTCGAGAAAGCTCATAACAACAGGGGAGGCTTGCTTGCGCCCCCCTTCGCCTTTTTCGAGCTCCTCCAGCAACCCTTTCAGAATGTCGGTAGCCGCCAGAACTATGTCGATTACCGAATCGGTTATCACCAACTTGCCTGACCTTGCCGAGTCCAGCAGGTTCTCGACCTCGTGGCTCAGGTGATGGATTTCCATCAAATTGAGAAAGCCTGCGACCCCTTTTATGCTGTGGAAGGGGCGGAATACGGCGTTTATCGCTTCGGTGTCATCCGGATTGGTTTCAAGCCCGAGCATGTTCATCTCGATCGTCGAAAGGTGCTCCTTGGCTTCTTCGATAAAGTCTTTGAGAAGTTCAGGGTCCTGAAGCTCGGCTACCTCGGACTCACCTTGCTTGAATAGACTCTCAAGGTCGACGACCGGCTCACCGGGATCGGAACCATTGTCTGGAGGCTCCGGCTCGCCTGGATCAGAATCGTCAGGTGAATCCGCTGACATCGAAGCAAAAAAATCCTCCTCCTCTGATTTTGCCACACTTTCGACTTCGCCACCGAGGGGACCACCCTCATCAGAATTCGGCGAAACCTGGACGGAGTCGAGGGAACCGAGCAGTTTTTGAATCTGGCGCCAATCCGTGCCGGGATCGGGGGATTCCTCCAGAATGAGGCGCTTGAAGATCAGTCTCGCCTTCTCGATATTTCCAGCCACTGGGCCTGTAGGTTCAATTTGCCCCTCGAGATCATCGAGAAGGTTCAGGCATTCACCGATTCCCACAAGGTCGTCAGGACTTTCAATCACCCCATTGGCAAGCCGATCAAATATATTTTCCATTAGTCAATATCCGAATTATTGTAAACTGCATTAATTCATTCGCTGGCACTGGCTGTCAAAGGGGCAGCAGACCTTCATGCTAGCGCGGCACGATCTTGACCAGCTTCTCTTCTAGGGTCGCCGCAGTGAACGGCTTTACTATGTAGTTGCTGACCCTCGCCTTTACAGCTTCAACTATGTTTTCTTTCTGAGCTTCCGCAGTGACCATCAGAAACGGAGTATCCTTGATATTTTCGGTGCCCCGGACCTGTTTGAGCAATTCCAGGCCTGTCATTCTCGGCATGTTCCAATCAGACACGATAAGGTCTATTTTTGTCGTTTTAAGAACATCAAGGGCCGCCGATCCATCCTCGGCTTCTATAATGTTTTCGAAGTCCAGGTCGCGCAGAATTTTCCTGACTATCCGCCGCATTGTGACGAAATCGTCGACGACGAGCACTGTAAGGTCCTTGTAGGCCATGGATTATTCCTCCTCTAAATCTCCTGCATCTGCTCTGCACTCACGCGGCACAGGCAGGTGCACCCTTTCCCGAAACAAGAAAATTCATAAGAGCTCGCGGTATATCCGCCAAAGGCACTATCTTGTCTACTCCACCAAGCCTGATAGCTTCTTTCGGCATCCCAAATACCACGCAACTCGCTTCATCCTGAGCCAGGGTATATGCGCCCGCTTTTTTCATTTCAAGCAATCCGGCAGCGCCATCCCTCCCCATACCCGTCATGATGACCCCGAGCGCGTTCGGCCCGGCAAAGCTGGCCACGGAAAGGAACAGCACATCTACTGACGGGCGCTGGTGGAAAACGAGCGGGCCGGTTTTGACCTCGACGTAATATGTGCCGCCAACGCGCTTCAGGAGCATATGAAAGTTCCCGGGCGCAATGAGGGCGGTCCCCGGGAGAACTGCGTCTCCGTCTTTAGCCTCGCGCACTTCAATACGGCATAAGTCGTTCAACCGGTTCGCAAAGGTCGTTGTAAAGCGCGGTGGCATATGCTGAACGATCACGATCCCGGGGCCGTTGGCGGGCATTTGCATAAGAACGGATTTCAGCGCTTCAGTTCCTCCGGTCGAAGCGCCCATGGCAATGACCTTATGAGTTGACTGCTTGAGAGCCATGTTAGGCTGAGCGCCATTATTACGATTCCCGTCCACGTCCGGGGCATCGCTCACAGTACTCGACGGAGTCTTTACCCCAACAGTCCCGGGCGCACTCATACGCACGCTGGCTGCCGCCCGTATCTTTTCGGCCAATTGTGCGCTCATATCGCCAACGGAGTACGACCCACCCGGCTTGGCCAGTACTTCTACCGCGCCGTGTTCCATGGCCTCCAGGGCCATTTCACTGTTCGCCGGGGTCAATGAACTCACGATAATCGTCGGTATTGGATAATACTTCATCAACTTTTGTAAAAAGCTTAAGCCGTCCATTCGCGGCATTTCGATATCCAGAGTTATGACGTCAGGTTTTAAATTTACAATCTTATCCCTGGCGACATATGGGTCAGGCGCCACGCCAATTACGGAGATGTCGGCGTGTTTCGACAACTCGTGTGAAAAAATCTTTCTCACAATCGCTGAATCATCAACTATGAGTACTTTTATCTGCTTCATCTTAATTGCCTGAGCTAATCATCTCTCAACAATGTCAAAACGTTTAACTCAATTTGACAAATAATTGACAGCGGCTGAGCCGGCCGGTTCTCCAAACATGGCAAAAACAACCCCTTCGGGGGACTCAGTCTTGTCCCTTTTTTCGGGCTCGATCTTCCATGCCCTGGGAATTCCCAGTTGCCAGCCCATATGGTTTATCTTGGCGTGATAGCCGCCTCCGACCATATTCGCCAGTTCCTTCAGGCTGTCGCTAAGGTCGTCATCATCGACCTGCTGTTCATCTACGCCGAGGAAGTTTGCAGTTATCATCCGGGCGAATTCTTCACTCACTCGCAAGGAAATGGCGATACGCCCGGAGTGATTCAGGAGGTCGATTTCCGATTCATAGTCGAAAGAGACCTCCTCCGGTCCACACTCCTCGAAATCCACCATTGCAAAAAACATGGTCTCCAGGACTTCAGAAATCACATCCTTCAACACTTGTTCCTGTTTGAAAACCATTTGTCTCTCCCATGATGCGGTTCAGCAACACCTTGATCTCTTCAGGTCTGAAAGGCTTGCGAATGTAACCGCTGGCGCCCAGGTCCATCAATTCATTGAGCCTATCCTCGTTCGCTTCAGTTGTGACAAAGACCACCGGGATATCCTTGCAAATACCCTTCTCTCTGAGGCTTCGGATGAACCCGAAACCGTCCATCACTGGCATATGAACATCAGACAGGATCAGGTCTATCCAATTACCCTCCAGAATAGCCAAAGCTTCCTGGCCGTTCGAAGCTTGCAGGAATTCTCCGAGCTCGAAGCCGGAGAGTTGAAGGGTCTTCAGGATGACCTTCCGCATCGATTTCGAATCATCCACTATCAGAACGTTATATGACATGGCCTCCTCGCACTATGCGCACGTTTTCGGCGCCCCGGTGTTTGAATGCTTCAGGTCTGAATCCCCATATGTTGTCGGCGTAAATCAAATCTCTATTTCGCCTTCGCTTCCTACCTTCAGGATCACCTTGCCCGTATCCATCTCCAATCGCACTGTGCGATTGATTTCTCCACCAACGTGTTCGGCTGCTACCCCTACGTTGTTTTTCCAGAAAATCTTGCGCATTGCCAAATAGTTTCTCTTGCCGATATTGAAAAGACCGTTTGGATCGAGCATTTGCGCTCCTCCGACGGTTTTGACCACGATATTCTCTTTTCTTGCCCCCATCTGATAGCTGCTCTTAAATAGACGCGTAATTCCGGTATCCGCAAACATACAAGGGTTCTTCTTGGCTTTTTCCGGATCGAGTGAAGATTCCGGAAGCATGTAATGAAGCATTCCGCCGACGCAAGCGACCGGATCGAAAATTATTACGGCAATGCAGGAACCCAGCGAATAAGTTACCAGAAACTCATCCTGCGAGTCGCTGACCGCCATATCGGCCACGCCGACTACTCTTCTTATCTGAGCTTTTTTTGCGGCTATTGCCCCTGGACTTCCCATCAGATCTCCTGATCCAGAGTGATTATCTGTTTCTTAAGCTAATTACGGTATATAGCCGGCCGAACATAAGACAGCTTATGCATCAGTCCGGTGAGGCTTTCGGAATGACCGACACAAAGATAGCCCCCGGGACACAGAAAGCCGGTCATTCTGTTCACCAGTTCCTCCTGCGTCTTTTTGTCGAAGTAGATCATCACGTTTCGGCAGAAAATAAAATCAAACAGTCCCTTAAAGGGATAATGATCTTTGAGATTGAGCCGGTGAAAGGTGACGACCTGCTTGACGTGAGGGGTTACCTGGAAGTCCGGTCTCCCATTTGTGCTGCTGATCTTTTGAAAACATGCCTGTCGAAGTGCGGGAGGAACTTTTTGTACTTTCTCTTCTGAGTAAATCCCACGCCTCGCAGTCTCAAGCACTCGAGTCGATATGTCGGTAGCCAGTATCCGGAAATCCCATTTGGGAAGATCGGGCAGGTGAGGCAACACACACATCGCCAAACTGTATGGTTCTTCGCCGGTCGAACACCCGGCGCTCCATACCCTGATCCTGGAATCCCCGTCTTTTCGCTTTTTCGCGATCAAATCAGGCAGTGCAACCTTATCCAGAAAATCAAAATGCTGTGACTCGCGAAAGAAATAGGTGAGGTTCGTCGAGATGGAATCGAGAAAATTGACGAATTCGTCTGGATCGGTCCCCGAAGTTATGAATTTGAAATATTCTTCGTATGAACCGAGTCCGGTCAGTCTCAGCCGCTTGTTGAGCCTTGCCTGCAGAAGCGCCTTTTTGCCTTCGTGCAAATTTATACCGCATTGCTCGTAAACAAGCCGGCTGAACTGCTGAAACAGACGATCCGGCATTTCGTTTTCCATTGCGCTGCTCACTGTTCGTCAGGCCACTTTATCAAGAAGACAAATTTCGCTATTGCTCAGAACCCGGTCGATATCGAGCAGTATCTTCACGGCCCCGCCTGTTTTGGCCATCCCGAGGATATAATCGGTCTTCAAAGTGGTCCCGAAGCTCGGCGTGTCTTCGATATCGCCCCCCTTGATATTGAGGACTTCGGAAACCGAATCCACCACGACGCCTATGTGCAGTTTCGAATCGGCACCGTCGATTTCGACCACTACGATGCACGTGCGTTCAGTATAGGCGCTCTCCTCCATACCGAACCTCAGCCGAAGGTCAATGACCGGGATTACTTTGCCCCGCAGATTTATCACCCCTTTGACGAAATCGGGCGTCTGCGGCACCGGTGTTGTTCGCATCATCCCTATTATTTCTTTTACCTTTAGAATTCCGATTCCGTATTCCTCGTCCCCCAGAGAAAAGGTGAGATACTTTCCTTCTCTGTCCAGCCCTGAATTTACCGTCTGCTCTTTCATAAGAATCCCTTCCCTGTCACCTTGGCGTCAGATATCTGGTCTTATATGGGTTGCTCCTTGGGTATAATCGGCAGAAGAAATTTTTTTCTTCAGTGCTACTCGCAAAAATGTGCAAAATAGGCAACAAAAGCGCATCTATTTGTCGACAAGTTCGTAAGAGGGGTTTCCAGTCGATCTTTAGAGCGGTCTCCAGTTTATCCTGAGTCGGGTGCCTATCCTTGCTCGCTTTTTTTCGTTCAACTCCGCGCCTGTGACGAAATCCGCCTTGACTTTCACTATTTATTCACCTATAGTGGGTGTCGTAATGGGTCTGTTGCGCAATTACCGGCGGAAACAGTGAGCGGTCAGCAGTGAGCATCGAACAGAAAGAGCTTTGTGAAACGGTCTTCAGTCGGCTGCCCACTGTTTCAACCCGCAACCCACAACCCGCAACCTGCGTGCGGAATATCGTTCATCTGGGGATTTCCGATTTTTATACGGCAATCGAGGAACTGAGGCATCCCGAACTGAAGAGGCGCCCGCTTGCCTTGGCCGAGGCAGGCGACAGGTCGGTTATCCAAGGTGTAAACGGCAATGCCAGAAAAGAGGGTATCCGTGAGGGGATGCCGCTTTCCCGAGCACGCCGTCTGTGCCGGCGGATTTTTGTAATGCCGTCTGATCTTTATTATTACCGGGAAAAGCACCGGGAGATCGTTTGGGAATTCGGGTCCTTTTCACCGCTTGTCGAGGGCGGTTTTCCGGGAAGTTACTTCATAGACATCAGCGGGACTCGTCGTCTTTGGGGACCGGGACCGGATCTGGCCTGCCGGATAGAAAAGAACCTGTGCATAAAAACGGGGCTTCGGGCACGGATCGGGCTTGCTTCAAGCAAACTGGTAAGCCAGGTTGCCTCAAATTGCATGGAACTGGGAGACTTGAGTTTTATCTTTCCGGGCAATGAAGAATCATTTCTTTCGCCTCTGCCCGTTGATTTTCTTCCCGGCGTAGGTGAGGTTACCACATCCAGGCTGGCAGGCTTCAACATTCTAAAGATCGGTCAATTGGCTTCCTTTCCCCTCGACATGCTTGAGGCGGTCTTCGGCAGCAGTGCTGAACGTCTCCTTAAAATTGCAAAGGGTACGGACCCTGCCCCCGTACTTCCCACTCAGCGGGTCCCGATGGTATCCATTACGAAAATTCTGGACCGGGATGAAATCGATCCGGGACGCCTGGAATCCATTTTATTCCAGCAGGTTGAAGAAGGAGGCTGGAACCTGCGCAGCCGTAATCGCTGTCCGGGGAACTTCAGATTGGAGATTCGATACGCGGACGGCAAGTCGGTCGATGCCCGAAAACGGATTTTACCAGGTTCTGTGCAGGCTGACCGACTCCTTTTTCGATCGGTTCTACCCGTATTTTACAAACTTTTCCGCAGACGCGTGGCCGTGCGAAGGCTGGTGCTGGAGTTTTCGAACCTCATGATGCCTTGTGCCCAGCTTCCGCTTTTCACGTGGGAAAATACGAAATCGTCAAAAGAGCGCGACCTTCAGAAGGTGCTGGATTCGATCCGCATGAAATTCGGAAAGGGGGTAATAAAGTGGTCAGCGGCCAACCACTGAAGACTGACGACTGAGGACTATCTTTTCAGCTTTCTCTGACCACTTACCACTGAAGACTGACGACTGCAACTATGGTCCACCTCCATGTCCATTCCTTCTATTCCATGATGCAGGGAGTAAGTTCGCCCGAAGTCCTTTGCAGGGAAGCTAAAAAGGCTGGATTTACACACCTTGCTTTAACTGATACGAACGGCTTTTACGGCCTTATCAATTTCCTGGAGGCAGCACGTGCAACCGGGATCGAACCTATAGTCGGGGCCGAGATAAAAATCGCGCAAACGAGCGCGGTGTTTCTTGCACGAACCGCCGCGGGATATGAAATTCTCTCGGAGCTCATCACCCGACGTCATATTGAGAATGACTTCTCGCTTATCCGAAGCCTTCCGGAACAAAACACCGACCTTGTACTGCTCGGTTCCGATCCTGAATTGCTAAAAGTACTTCGAAGCCGGTTGGAATGCTTTTTTGAAATAGTGCCGGGTCCATCCGACCGAAAACTCATCCATACGGCAAAGGAGATGGGCATTGCACCTGTGGCCACAAACGCGGTCCATTTTTCCGTGGAGCAAGACCATTCTCTTCACCGGCTCGTTCGGGCAATAGACCTGAACAAAACCCTGGGGTCACTGCTGCCCGGGGAGACTGCAGAGCCGGACCGAAGGCTGAAATCGGCCATCGAGATGTCCGTACACTTTCCCAACTGCCCGGAAGCGCTGGCCAACTCGGTAAAGATAGCCCAAAGCTGCCATACCGCCTGGGGCATTTTCCAGACCGTTTTCCCTCATTATCTCGACAAAAACGAGGACCACTTCGCCCTCCTTGTCTCCAAGTGCCACACGGGGGTTGAACGGCGTTACGGAAAAACCTGCACGGCGATTGAAGATCGCCTCGCCGAAGAACTCGATCTTATCCGCTCCAAAGGTTTTGTGGATTACTTCCTGGTAGTCGCCGACATCGTGCACCGTCGCCCGATCCACTGCGGCCGGGGCAGCGGAGCAGCAAGTCTGGTCAGCTATCTTTTGGGGATAACGCACGTTGATCCCATCCGGCACAATCTTTTGTTCGGCCGGTTTTTAAATCCCGAACGCAAGGACCTCCCGGACATAGACGTTGATTTTCCATGGGACGAACGCGATGGGCTTTTTTACGAAATAACGGCTCATTATGGAAACCAACGGCTGGCCCTGGTCAGCAACCACGTTGGGTTCCGGGCCAGGGCCTCGGTGCGGGAGGTGGCGAAAGTATACGGCGTTCCCGCCTCCGAAATAATGGAGGTAACCAGCAGGATGAGCTACTGGAGCTCCGGGGGGATAGAGGAGCATATAAAATCACACCCCAAATTCGGCAATTTTCCCCTTGACCCGCCCTGGCCGGAAATCATCGCTCTGGCTTCGCGCCTGGAGTCATTGCCACGAAATATAGGAACCCATTGCGGCGGGGTTGTGCTCGTTCCGGACCGGGTTTCAAGATATGTTCCGGTCCAGATTAGCGCCAAGGGGGTACGGATCATCCAATGGGAAAAAGACCAGGCCGAAAAGGCGGGCCTTGTCAAAATAGATCTTCTCGGCAATCGCTCGCTTGCCGTAATCCGCGACACCATCGAGTCGGTCAGAGAAAACAGGGGAAGCAGAATTGACTATGCGAGCTTCAATCCGATTGACGACCCGCAAACCCGGGAAATTATCAGCCGGGAAAATACAATGGGTGTCTTTTACCTTGAATCTCCGGCAATGCGGCTCCTTCAGGAAAAGGCAGGAACCGGCGATTTCGAGCATGCCGTAATCCATTCGTCCATTATACGCCCGGCAGCAAACCGGTTTATCCGGCAATACCTTGAGCGGCTTCATGGAGAACCATATGAGCCGCTCCATCCAAGTCTCAAAGACATCCTTGCCGAAAGTTACGGGATACTGGTCTATCAGGAAGATGTCGTGCAGGCGGCAATGGCGCTGGCCGGCTTTTCCTGGGGCGAAGCGGACAGCCTTAGAAAGGTGATAAGCAAGAAAAGCCGGGAGCAGCTCTCAGACTACCGGGTGCGTTTTGAACAGGGATGCGCCCGAAACGGTATTTCCCCCGAGGTAGTGAAAAACGTCTGGGATATGTTCACCTCTTTTTCCGGCTATTCCTTCTGCAAGCCGCATTCGGCTTCATATGCCCTGGTGAGTTTCAAGTCTGCGTATCTAAAAGCGCATCATCCAGCAGAATTCATGGCGGCGGTCATCTCCAATGGAGGGGGCTATTACAGCACTTTCGCCTATATTTCTGAAGCGAGGCGCATGGGCATCGATGTGCTGGGGCCGGATATAAACGAAAGCCGGCTATCCTACACCGGCATGGGGAAAACGATACGAACAGGTTTTCAACAGCTTCAAGGGATACGAAAGAGCGCCATCGAAGCAATTATCGGAGAAAAAAGCCGGGGCGGACCTTTTTTATCAATTGAGAACTTTCTCAATCGGTTGAGAGGGCAAGGCGGCATACATGTCCAGGATACCGCCATACTTGCCAGAAGCGGGGCCTTTGACTCTATTTCGGGGACCTTTAACCGCCCTCAAATTCTCTGGTTCATCGAAGCCTGGCGAAACAGGTTCAGCGCTCTACAGGCGAATTCCCGGCTTCAGTCTTCCCTCTTCCATCCTCAGTCCTCCCCCAAAATCCCTTCCCTCCCGGATTTTTCCGATCACCGCAAATGGGCGCACGAATCGGAAACCCTTGGATTTCCCCTCTCGGTCCATCCTCTTGACCTGGCTGAGCCTTTTTTCCGCTCGCTGCGGCAATCAATAGTTCCGGCATCCGATATGGCTGCACACGTGGGGAAAAAAATCCACATGAAAGGATGGCCCATCACCCGCAAAGAAGTCTTGACCAGAGAGGGGGAAGAAATGGAGTTTTTTACCTTCGAGGATAAAACGGGAATCTTCGAGACGGTATTTTTCCCGAAACCGTTCAGACGATTTTGCCAGGACCTCGACATGAGTCATGCGTATTTGCTTCACGGCCTGGTGGAAAGCGAATTCGACGTAGTTTCGCTCAATGTGGATTATGCTTATCGGGTGGCAAAGAGCAGTGACTTGATCCATTAAGCGAGGACGGCGAATCGCTACTAAAAACTAAAAATCCCCCGGGGCCTGGATTTCTGTCGGCCACGGGGGATTTCTAACATTTTGTGCCTCGCAAATCCCCGCAGTGCGAAGACTTGCATTCCGGCTTCTTCGTAATTCCTGAGTCTATTAATTCATTTCTATAAATCGAAGTAGAGCTTGAATTCCATGGGATGCGGCCGCATGCGCACAGCGTCCACTTCGTTCAGCGTCTTGTATTCGATCCACATGTCGATGACGTCCTTGGTGAAAACGTCGCCCTTGAGAAGGAACTCATGGTCTTTTTCAAGGTTCTTGAGGGCTTCTTCGAGCGCTCCGGGAGTAGAGGGGACCTTCGCCAGCTCTTCCGGGCTCAATCCGTATATATCCTCATCGAGAGGCTCACCCGGATCGATCCGGTTTTCTATACCGTCGAGAGCAGCCATAAGCAGGGCGCTGAAAGCGAGATAACCATTGCAGGACGGGTCGGGGAAGCGCACCTCGAGACGTTTGAGCTTCGGAGAGGGCGAGTACATCGGGATACGAATGCCCGCACTGCGGTTGCGGCTCGAGTAAGCCAGGTTTACCGGGGCCTCATATCCGGGGACCAACCTTTTGTACGAATTGGTGGTCGGGTTGGTAATCGCGCACAGCGCCGGCGCATGTTTGAGGATTCCGCCTGCCGCCCAAAGCGCCATCTGGCTCAGTCCGCCGTATTTGTCGCCTGCGAACAGCGGCTGGCCTTCTTTCCAGATGCTGAGATGGGTGTGCATGCCCGTGCCATTGTCGCCGTAAAGCGGCTTCGGCATCAGGGTGACCGTCTTGCCGTATTTGCGGGCTACATTTTTTATAACATATTTGTACCACGCCAGGTTGTCCGCCATCTTCAGCAGTGGGGCAGCTTTCATGTCTATTTCGGCTTGACCGGCGGTGGCCACTTCGTGGTGCTGGCATTCCGTGCGGACACCGACTTTCTCCATGGTCAGGATCATCTCGGAACGAATGTCCTGCTGCGAGTCCATCGGGGGGACAGGGAAATAACCTTCTTTATAACGGGGTTTGTATCCGAGGTTCGGGTTTTCGATTCTTCCGGAGTTCCACTGACCTTCGACGGAATCGATATAGTAATAGCTGTAGTTGTAAGAACTGTCGAACCGGATATCGTCAAAAATAAAAAACTCAGCTTCAGGGCCGAACCAGGCCATATCGCCGATTCCCGTGAACTTCAGGTACGCTTCGGCCTTCTGAGCGATATTTCTGGGGTCCCTCGTATATTTTTCCTTCGTCACCGGGTCGACTATATTACAAATCATCGTAAGAGTTGGAACGGCGGTGAAGGGGTCCATTACCGCCGTATCCGGGTCCGGAATAATGAGCATGTCGCTGGCATGTATCGGCTGCCAGCCCCGGATGCTGGATCCATCGAAACCATAGCCGTTTTCGAAGTCGCTTTCACCCAACTCCCCGATCGGAACTGAAAAATGCTGCCATAGGCCGATAAAGTCCATGAACTTGAAATCCACTACTAACGAGTCGTTTTTTTTTGCAAAAGCCAGCACTTCTTTTGGGGTCATATTCTCCTCCTGTGAGTTTGCCAAACTGGGATTGAACACGTCAATCCCGCATGTCTAGGCAAATTACTTGCCAACGTCAACAATTTTCTTTCCGTTGACCCAGCGTCTTTGCCCAAAAGCATTTTGAGGAACGTCTCGTCTCAGTTCGCTGAATGGACTGGAAAAAACTGTGCCTCAAAAAATAACATTTTTGTTGCGGACATTGCTGCAAAAGTGCGAAAGGTCATTTTCAGAATGATAATTCAAGCTGCAACCATTCGGAAGTACAGTCGAATTCCTCATCCGGAAAGTCTGTTCGATTTTTGAACAAAATTGTACTTTGCCGCGCACAATAACTTTGTGAAACCGTCCCGAAACGATCAGCAGCCAATGGACAAACACTTGAGGAGCTGTGTTTTCACCCGCTCATGTGTGTCGCCATTCATCAGCTTTGCGCCCCTCAAATCGGTGACGTAGAAGATATCGACAACCTGCGCTCCGGGTGTGGATATCTTTGCAAGTTGGATGCTGATCTCCAGTTCGAACAGAACGTTGGTGATCTGGTGAAGAACACCTGGCCGGTCCCAAGTATAAACTTCGATCAATGTATAGAAGTCAGAAGCATCCTCGTCAATTATGACCTTGTCCTCTTTTCGCGGATGACACCTCGTCTCCAATACGGAAGGCCTGCGCCTGTTTACCAGAATTTCGTCCAGGTAGGATGTATCGGCAATAGCGCGAACCAGGTCGCTTTCCACCCTGGACCACAACTCATCGGGATGAAGGGGGTCCGGAATCCGTTCGACGCGCAGTATATCGCAGACCACTCCAGGTTCGCGGGTGAAGATATCCGCCGAGAGGATATTGAGTCCTCTTGCCCACAGGATACCGGTAATGAGGGCGAACAATCCAGGCCGATCGCGGGTTATGACCGTTGTCTGCCACATCTCGCCTTCAACCGGCTCGGCCTTGAAGCAAACCGGGCGGTAGCTCAACTCCTTTTCCATGTCGTAGTGTCTCAGAATTTCTTGTGGTTGCTGAGAGAGCAGATACCTGAAAGGCAGTTTGTCCATCCATTCGGTCAGCATTTCACTTTCAGCGGAATTGGGCAGAAGAGCCATGACTCTTTCCTGCGTTTGCGCGGTGCGCGCCTCAATGTCCTCCGGTTCGAGATCCACCCGCTGTAACACTTTATCAACCTTGAAGAAGAGTTCTTTCAATAGAGACGCTTTCCAGGTGTTCCACGCCTGGGTGCCGGTCGCCCGGCTGTCGGCTACGGTGAGCATATAGAGCATGAGCAGGCGCTCGCGATTCTTTATCGTTACTGCACACCTTGCTACAGGCTTCTCTTCCATCAAGTCCCGTTTGAGAGCAGTTTCGGCAAGAATAAGGTGATGTTCGATCAAAAAGCAGAGCAAATCTTTCTGTCCGTCGTTCAAGCCCATCCTGGCCGCTATTTCCTCTGCCATCATAGCGCCGCGCACCGAATGATCCTTTCCATGCCCCTTGCCGATGTCGTGCAGAAGCGCGGCCAGAAAAAGTATACGTCGCTCTTCGGGGCTTATAAACTTTGAGGCCACTTTGAGCGGTTCTTCGCTGTCGACCTCGCCCGATTCGATCTGATGAAGTTCGTAGACTGTGCGCAGTAGATGCTCGTCAACCGTATAAACATGGTAGACGTCATTTTGGACTCGATAACGCACCAACGAGAATTCCGGTATGAATGCCTGCAAAAAGGCTGTTTCCAACATGGTATTCAGGACTTTGAACGAGCTTTGCGGGTCTAGTAGAATGTCAAAGAACTGATTTATGACCTCAGGATTTCGCCTTTCGCGATCTCCAAAGTTACCCAGATTTTCCCGGATTATCCTTCCAGCATTGTGGTGAAAATGCGCTTTGGAACGCGCTGCCTGCCAGAAGAATCGCATGATCAGGATCGGATTTTTCGTCAGCCATTCCGGTTCCATGATCTGGAGATGCTTGCCTTGCAGCGAAAATGGACCAGGCAGGATCTTCTTGCGCAGGCGAAAGCCGCGAAACCTCCTTTGTGAGTCTTCAAGCCTTTCCAAAAAAAAGGAGGTCGTTCTGCGCACTCGGGAGGTGTTGCGATAATAAAGGCGCATGAATCCCTCAACGGCAGAACCTTCCGCACCCGCCATGCAGCCCATATGCCCGGCGATCTGTTCCTGATCGAGAAACTGCAGCCTGTCCTGCCTTCTTCCATTAGACCTGTGTAGTTGAAGCCTCACCCGCCACAGGAAATCATAAGACTTGTCAAGCCAGAGTTTCTCGGCCTCCGTCAGCCACTTATTCTCGAGCATGGCCTCAAATGAGGGATTATTAAGGTAAACCATTCCAGCCCACCTGATCGTATGCAAGTCGCGCAGAGCTCCCACCCCTTCTTTGACGTTAGGTTCCAACAGATAGGGGCTTTCACCGTACTGCCGCAGCCTTCCCTCTCTATACGCGATCAGGTTTTGAAGAAACCGCCGCCGGTTAGGATTGCCGAATAACTTAAGAAACGACGTTCTCCATTCATTGAAAAACTCGACATCGCCTGCGATCAGGCGAGCTTCCAGGTAGCTGGTCAGAATGGAGAAATCGTTCTGAACCATATTGCGGACCATTGACACGGAAGCGGTGGCGTGTCCCACCTCGAACGCATTGTCCCACAAACCGTAGACGAGATCGTGAACCAGTTCGGACAGGAAAGAAGGAAGCCGCTTCTTGTAAAGAAAAAGCAGGTCGAGGTCAGAGGCGAAGCTGACTTCACCTCGGCCTAATCCGCCTACAGCAACAAGGGCCCATCCTTCCTCGGACGCTGAATGTTCCCTGTACGCACTGCGGAGGGCTTCCTGCAAATTCGATGAGTAGGTGCGGGCAGCCAATAGTCCAGGAACATCGGCTCCGCATTCCTGAACGAAACGCTCCCGGAGATCTCTCAGTTTTCGGGTAAAATTCGAACGCGTGACCATATGTCGTTCTCAAAATCCCCCGGCAAATTCAATTCCGCCGCTTATTACGAGAGCTTTCCCACGTGTGCGCAGGCTTAAAGGGCGTCTTCTCCGGTCTCTCCGGTCCTGATCCGAATACATTCTTCAACAGGCATAACAAAAATCTTGCCATCCCCAATTTTGCCCGTTTTCGCCGACTCCCGAATTGCAGCTACTATTTCAGTCAACTGCCAGTCGGGGACGGTCACTTCTATTTTGATTTTAGGCAGAAAATCAACCACATATTCGGCGCCACGGTAAACTTCGGTGTGCCCCTTCTGCCGCCCAAAGCCTTTAACCTCGGACACCGTCATTCCTTTGATTCCCAGGTTCGTCAACTTCTCTTTCACATCGTCGAGTCTGAATGGTTTGATAATCGCTTCGATCTTTTTCATCGTTGTTCCCCTCCTTATGATTAAAAATGACTTCAGATAAAGTTTTCAAGAAGAAAACAACAAAAATGTAACTTCAGCTCTCGATATAACCCTGCGCGATCGGATTTCGCCTGCCGATCCCGAATGCCTTTGTCGTAACCCTCAATATCGGAGGTGCCTGCCAGCGCTTGTACTCGTTGAACTCGATACGCCTTACCACCCACCTGACGATTTCCGGATCGAATCCTCCGGCTATTATTTGTTTTACCGGGAGGCGCCGCTCGACATATTCGGCCAGAATAGCGTCCAGAATTTCGTATGGCGGTAATGTATCCTGGTCTGTCTGATTAGGCCGCAACTCAGCAGAGGGAGCACGCGTGAGAATACGCTCGGGGATCCATCCATGCTCATCATTTAGTCTGCGGGCTAAATCATAGACCATGGTTTTGGGGACATCGCCCAAAACCGCAAGCCCTCCGTTCATATCTCCATAGAGCGTGCAATACCCGACGGCGATCTCGGACTTGTTGCCTGTACTGAGCAGCAACCTGCCGAATTTATTGGAAATGGACATGAGCACCATACCCCTGAGACGTGCCTGGAGATTTTCCTCGGTAAAATCGTGCGGCAAATCATCAAAAAGCGGTCTCAAGGATTTGAGCGCCGTCGAAAAAAGATCTTCAATTGAGATTACCTCAAAACCGATATCAAGCCGGGCAGCCAATTCACGTGCATCACCAAGGCTTTCGGGGGCATTAAAAGGCCCGGGCATTGCCACCCCGAGAACGTTTTCAGCGCCCAGGGCTTTTACCGCCAGGCAGGCAGTGAGCGCGGAATCCACTCCTCCGCTCAGTCCGATCACCACCTGTTTGAAAGAACACTTGCGGGCATAGTCCCGCAACCCCAGGGTGAGGGCCCCGATGACCTCTGAGATGAGGTCGTTCCCGCCGGCATGCAGTTCACAGGCTGCCCCGTCAATATCGCATACCACCAAGTCCTCGGCAAAATCGGCGCCCGTAGCCCGAAGTTGGCCCTTTTCATCCCAGATCATGCTGTGTCCCTGGAAAATCAACTCGTCATTACCGCCAACCTGGTTCACATAAACCAGGGGAGCGCGGGCCATGGTCGCTTGTCTTTTCAAAAGTTCACCGACCCAGTTGACCTTTCCAACATGATAGGGAGATGAGGAGATGTTTACAATCAGGTCCACCGAGGCTTGCGCCAATTCACGAATCGGGTCGGCATCGTAGAGAGGACCGGGGAGATAATCCGCAACGTTCCATGCGTCCTCGCAAATTGTAATGCCAATCCGCTTGCCCCCAAACTCGACCCATTCGGCGGCTTTACCAGGTTCGAAAAATCTCTCCTCATCGAAGACGTCATAGGAGGGCAGCAGCATTTTATGGGCTATTGCGCGCAGCCTGCCGTCCTCATAAAACAATGCGGAATTATGGTAGGGCTTTCCGCACCCCTCATTGACGGAAACCGCTCCAAAAATAACCCCGATGCCGCTGCTCGCCTTTGCTATACGCTCCCGGTAACTTATACTGTCGGCAACGAAGCCGCGTTTGTCCAGAAGGTCGCGCGGAGGATATCCAAGTACAGACAATTCAGGAAAAATTACCAGCTCGGCGTCGAGCCTTCTCGCTTTTTCGATAAATTCGCACATCTTAGCCGTGTTGCCTTCGAGGTCGCCAACAAAAGCATCGATCTGCCCCATAGCAATGCGCATCATCGGTTCCTTCTCATCACCCGGTCTGCTGAGAATCAAAACTGCTCGGAATAAGAGCATATCCCATCTTCCACATTAAGTAATCCCATTTTCCAGGTCCGTATGCTATAAATAAGCTTGTTCTGTCGCCTTCTGAAGGAGGGTGGCAGCATAGTCTTTGTCGGCTGGAGAATCATAATCCATGAGCCAATGGAGGGCGCGAGTCCGAGAAAGAAGACGCAGCGCCGTTGATATACTACGCGAAGTTTTGCGCGACGGAAACAGGGTTTATATCGGGTCCGGATGCGGAGAGCCTCAGCACCTGGTTCGTTCCTTGATCGAGCTTTTGCCTCGACATCGCGATATAGAAATAATCCAGAATTTTTCTATGGGGTCCCTTCCGGAAGACTGGAAACGTTTCCAGGGAAATGCACGGTTGAAGACCTTTTTTGTAGGGCCAGGGTCCAGACGTGCAGTAAACGATGGGCTGGCTGACTATATTCCCGCTTATTTTTCATCCATACCCAACCTTTTCAGGGAAGAACCTCTGTGGAAGATCGACATTGCGATGGTTCAGGTGTCACCCCCCGACGAGCACGGGTTCTGTTCCATGGGTATATCAGTCGGCACGGACAAAAGCGCAGTCGAATCAGCCAATATAGTCATCGCCCAGGTAAATCCTCAAATGCCGCGAACCCTCGGGGACAGCTTTCTCGATTTGTCTCAGCTTAACTACCCTGTGGAACATGACGAGCCGTTGCTGGAGCTGGTTTTTCTGGACCGCAGCGCGGTTGCCGAACGAATAGCCAAATACATATCCCCGCTGATCGAGGACGGCTCCACAATTCAAACCGGGATGGGGAGGATCCCCAATTTGGTCTTGAGGCACCTTGAGCCGAAGAAAGACCTCGGGATCCATACTGAGGTCCTTACAGACTCTCACCTGCATCTTATTCGCGCAGGGGCCATAACCGGTCTCAGCAAAACCATAAATCACGGAAAAATCGTGGCGAGCTTCTGCATGGGAAGCAGAGAAGTCTACGATTTTGTAAATAACAATCCAGAGGTGGAAGTCTACCCCACCGAATACGTGGACAATAGAAAACTTATTAGCCGGCACGACCGGATGGTCGCCATCAATTCAGCGTTGGAAATAGACCTGAGCGGACAGATATGCGCCGAATCGATAGGCCACAAGGTTTACAGTGGGATTGGCGGCTATGTGGATTTCATGAATGGGGCATCCAATGCGAACGACGGCAAAACTCTGATAGTTTTGCCGTCCACCAGCTCAGACGGGCGCAAGTCGAGGATAGTAAGCCATTTGACAAACGGGGCGGGTGTGATCAGTCCACGCAGCACGGTCCATTATGTGGTTACCGAATTCGGAGTCGCCTACCTGCATGGCAAAACTATCCGCGAGCGTGCGTTGGCCCTTATCAACATCGCCCATCCTCGTTTTCGCGAACAGCTGCTCGCAGAGGCCAAAAGCATACATTACGTTTACGAAGATCAGATTCTTACCGCCATATACGAGCCGCTCTATCCTGGCCAATGGGAGACGCACCAGGTCTTTCCTCCAAACGAGACCCTGTTTTTCCGTCCCATCAAGCCAACCGATGAGCGTACTCTTCAGGAGTTTTTCTACGCGCTTCCGTTTGAAGACATTTATTTTCGTTTCCTTTCCGCGATGAAGGCATTCCCTCACAGAAACATTCAAGCCACGTGCAATATCGACTACGAGCACATAATGGCGATCGTGGCAGTTACCGGTGAGATCGGCGCCGAGAAGATCGTCGGAATCGGCAGATACATTCTGGACCAGAAGTCTAATTTTGCAGAAGTGGATTTTGCGGTAGCAGCAGATTGGCAGCGCAAGGGTATCGGGACTTTCGTGCTCCATTATATATGCGAAATCGCAAAAACCAAGGGCATTACCGGCTTTATGGCTTACGTGCTCGCTGCTAACAGGGCCATGCTGTCAGTATTCAACAACGTTGGCTACGCGGTGCATTCGAGCCTGGATGAGGGCGTGTATGAGATTTCATTCCGCTTCGATCAACCCGCGTTGTCATGTCGTACGGAAGAATATATATGACCCAACGGCGCCCCTGCCTGATCGATCCCTGCATGCTTGCCTTCGATATTGACGGCGTGGTAGCCGACACCATGGCTTTATTTGTCAGGCTCGCCCACGAAAGGTACGGCCTCACTCATATTTCAAAGCAGGACATGCTCAGTTACAACCTCTCCGAATGCCTCGACATGGAAAAGCATATTCTGGAGGACCTCATCCGTCTCATCCTCGACGAAGAACACACATTGCAAATCCCTCCTGTTCCGGGCGCTCCCGAAGTACTCACAGAACTCGCCGAAACTACTCCCCTTCGGTTCGTCACTGCCCGAATAGAGTCGGAGTCGATCACCAAATGGCTTTTTACCATTTTACCCGGTGTGCCTGATGAAAGAATAACCGTGATAGCCTCCGGCTCACCGGATGCCAAGATTGACATCCTCACAGGACTTCAAGTCCGCTACTTTGTCGAAGACAGGATCGAAACCTGCCGACATTTGAAGGAGGCTGGAATTGAGCCTCTTCTTTTCGATCAGCCTTGGAATCGCAACGAGCAGGCACATAATTTCGCTCGGGTCCGCAATTGGACGCAATTGAAAGAATGGGTATTGCCCTCCGATACAACCTTGAGGTAAAGTGTCCCTCACTGAAGGGGACCGTCTTCGAAAAGCCGACTTGAATCAACTGCATATACTCACATCGAGTGGATTTTACTGCCTTTTCGGCATTTTAAAGTTCAACAGGCGGATATCATGTCATCAGCCGAAGTGCCGCCCATAAAGATAAAGGCCGACCGTAACGGCTTTACGCTGGTACCTGAGCCGGCCGCGTCTCTGGATGCTATCCTGGCCTTCATGGATCAGCGACTGGAGCAGTCGCATGATTTTTTTCACGCAACGAGAATGGTTCTCGATCTGAGGACCAGGCCGATGCGTACGGACGAGATTTCCGCGCTTAATGCGAAGCTGCAGGAAAAATCCGAGGCTACAGTGGTAGAAGTCAGGCTCAGCGACGATCTTTCACTGTCAATGGCGGGAGAGCCTCGAAAAGCCCGCTCCGTGCCAAAACAAGCTTGTCCGGAGCCCGAGAACAATGCTCCCGTCATTATCCGAAATACATGCCGCTCGGGCGTACGGATAGTCTCTCCATCAGACTGTGTCGTCCTGGGAGACGTAAACCCCGGCGCTGAAATTATTGCCGACGGTGACGTCGTCGTATTCGGCCACTTGCGAGGTCTGGCTCATGCCGGCGCCGGTGGCGAGAGGTCAGCCCGGATTTGGGCATTGAGCATCATGCCCAATCAAATCAGGATCGCCGACCTGGTTGCGGTGCCTCCACGGGGGATAAAACCCGCACCCAACAAATTCGAGGTCGCTGAGATCCAAAACGGCATAATCCAGGTTATCAGTTTATGATGAGAATATAACAGTTGATGTCGGGGGGACAGGGGTACAGCAAGGAAACCGATTCTTGACAAAATTACAGGTGATCTATGGCTGGCAAAACAATCGTGGTTACTTCCGGCAAGGGTGGGGTCGGCAAGACTACTACCGTAGCCAATCTGGGCACAACACTGGCCAAGAAGAAATACAGTGTTGTGATGATCGATACGGACATTGGTTTGCGCAATCTCGACGTTGTCATGGGACTGGAAAACCGAATCGTCTATAATCTCGTTGACATCATCGAAGGCAAATGCCGCCAAGAACAGGCAATGATCCGGGACAGGAAACTTCCAAATCTTTTCATGATTCCGGCGGCCCAAACGCGTGAGAAGAATTCGATAACGCCGGAGCAGATGAAAGAACTCTGTTCCAATCTGGCTGACGAATTCGATTACGTGTTGATCGACTGCCCGGCGGGGATAGAACAGGGGTTCAAAAACGCGATTGCCGGGGCGGAAACCGCACTGGTTGTCACTACTCCCGAAGTCTCCGCTATCAGGGATGCCGATCGGGTAATCGGGCTTCTCGAAGCCGCGATGGTCAGACACATTAGCCTCATTATCAACAGACTCAATGCGAAAATGGTCAAGAGGGGCGACATGATGTCCACAGACGATATTATTTCCCTGCTCTCCGTTCCGCTCCTCGGGGTTGTGCCGGAAAGCGAGGAAGTAGTGGTATCGACCAATCGCGGAGTCCCGCTGGTGCACGACAGGAGCAGCAAGGCCGGAGCAGCTTTCAGAAATATGGCCGCTCGTCTCAATGGTGAGGGCCTTCCTACTGACGGGGATGCGTCCAACGGGTTTTTCGGTCGCATGAAACGGCTGATCTGGGACTGAAAGGAGACAGGCCAATGCTGGGTATTTTGCGGCGTTTTTTGGGAGATAGACCAAGCGGACAGGTCGCCCGTAAAAGGATGCAGTTCGTGCTGATGCACGACAGGGTGGATATCACGCCGGATATGATGGAAGCAGTCAAAAATGATATAATCAAAGTCCTTTCACGATACATGGAAATAGACAACAGGTCCATTAAAGTCGACATCGAACAGGGTAAAGACTTCATGGCCCTGATATCCAATGTTCAGGTAAAGCGCGTTTACAGGCATGCGGTGTCGAATTGATCAGAGGGGCGTGGCAAGACAGGGAGATCGCCCAATTGTGAAATATGACCACAATTGACGATGGAGCTGCGAAATGGCGGTCATATTGATGCTCGCGGCTAATTTAAGAAAGTATGTTCCCGGCTGCGACGGCGAGACTGGTTGGGAAGTAATCGTCGAACCGGCATCGACTGTCCGCGATTTGACCGAAAAGCTCGGAATTCCTGAAAAGGAAGTGAAGCTGATCATGCTCGAAGGAGTTGCCGCCCGTTGGGATAGCACTCTGGCCGGAAACGAGCGTATTGCTCTGTTTCCGCCGGTTGGAGGAGGCTAGCCGGAAGCAAAAGGGAAACAGGGCAAAAAACACCCTTCAGTCGTCCTTCCATTTCGATAAGCCCCGAAACAGGTTTTGCACTTTCGCCTACTGCTCCTCCTCCTCCAGCGCTTCTTTGAGCTTCTGGAGGCCGGCCTCGAGTTCCGGAAAAAGTTCCACCGATAAGGTCACACCTTTTTTGGAGGGGTGATACTCCCCATCGTCGCCTTTATAGTAGATGCGGACATCCACATACTGCTTTCCCTTAAAGTAAGTTATTGACGATCTGACTTCCTCAAGAGGATTCTTGGGGAAAGAGTGCACGATCTGGGGTTCTTTTGCCATTTTTAATAATCCTCGACTCAGATGAACGGGATACCGGAAGTCAGAACGGCGCCCCTGCGATATCTCCTGACTGCTGCTTCCGGCCTGCGGCTTTTCTCTTCCTACTTCCTACTTCCTACCGGGTCTCTTTTTCAAGAGATAAGTTAAACATCAACCGAAAATGCAACAGGTCGGAAATCGATTTGAATTCACAAAAGGGAATCCGGCAAAGAACCCAAATCCGGGTAGTTTTTCACCTCGCATCAAAGGATCATCGCGATTCATCGAAAAAAACTATGAACAGATTGAAAAAGCCCATCCGTGGATGGGCTTTTTCAATCAAAAAGAAGAGAGCTGCCGGCGCGTTCAGGCGATTTTCCTACCTGCTTCGCGCTCCCCTGCTGCATTCCCGCTAATCGGCGGCCAGGGACGCTCCTGCCGGTTGGGGTTGTTCGTATTTGGCGATGTAGTTTTCTTTTACCCTTATCAGCACAAGGACTACCGGCCTGTAGGCAAGGTGCGCCCATTTGGCGAAAGGCACCTCCAGGACCAGCATCGGGATTGCCACCATCATATGAATGACGTAGATGGCATATGTCGGGAACGGCTTATCCATGAGGCGTGTGAGGTTGATGAGGATGCCGGTCAAAGCAGTCAACTGGAGAAGGACCAGGAACATCCAGTCCGTCCCATGCGAATTCTTATACTGGGGCTTGCTCTTTTTGATACGTCCGATCAGGGCGTATGTAGTGCCGTACATGATTGCGAAAAAAGAGTAATAGCCCAGCAGCCGGATCGGGTGGAAGATGGGAAACTCGATACGTCCGCCCAGAGATGCCCACCCGCGCTGGAACATGAGGGCCTTTACCCCCATGAATGGCAGACCGTTTATACAAAGAACTACCATCAGGAACACGGTTGCGTATCCGGTCATAATTGCAAGATGGACGATCCACTGCTGCTTGTCCTTGCACTTGCCGAATTCTTTCTGAGTGCAAAAATTAATGAGCAGGTCCTTCGCTTCGGCCCAATACATTGCCAGGGGGACCTTCTTAAAATAGTCTCCCATGACGATTCTTACGCAGCGGTAAACATTGCTGAGCAGGAAGAACGTCAATATAGCGGCCATTATCAGGTCCGCCTTTTCGACTTCAGCGGCGGGCCATACGGAGTTAAGGTCGGCGTGTTGCCAATTGACCGGCCCGCTGTGGAAAATCAGAAGGCCGATGCCGACCAGAACGCCGACTATGGCCACTGCCAATATCTCGAATGCTTCGGAAGTGTAGAATCTGCGCGCAAAACCGGTCCAGTCGTATAGAGATGTGAGATATCTGCGCAAGGCCATCATAGTCTCGCCAGGGTCAGCTCCACGGGGACACCTGGTCGAGCAGTCGCCGCAGTAATAGCAAAGCCAGGGTTCGGGCGAATTCAGGATCTTATCTCTTTGTCCCAGTTGAGCGTACCTTACCAATTTCCTTGGAAACGGGTTCTCCGGGGTTGCCAGGTCGCATATAGCCGTGCACGTTCCGCAGTTATAGCACTTGCTCGCGTCCTTAAGCCCGAATTCCTCCAATTCTCTCATAAAATTAGGATCAACTTTGTTGCTCATCCGTTAGCCTCCTGAGCTGTTCACTTCGGACAATTATCAATATCCCTTGTATGGGTTTGGGCCAATTTCCACAAGTCTTTCGGCAAATTCATCGAGAAGGGCGGGCAGCTTTTCATAGTCGGTGATGGCCGCCGTTTCGAAGCGAACCCGGTCAGACTCCAAAACGAGCCGGTCAAGAGTTTCTTTGACTTTGCTGAGTCTGATGTTTGCCAGTTCGCTGCCTTTGATGAAATGGCACTGGTAATTTTCGCCGTGACGGCAACCAAGAAGCATGATTCCGTCGATTCCCTTGGAAAGCGAGTCGGCGATCCACACCAGGTTAAGCGAGCCAAGACAGCGAAGCGGTATTACGCGAATCCACGCGTTGTAGCTCATCCTGCGAAGTCCGGTCATATCCAGTGCCGGATAGGCGTCGTTTTCGCAGCACAACACCAGGATGCGAGGCTTTTCGTCGTATTCGTCCGGTACATTGATAGACTTGATAATATCGCCGATCATGCCTACCGAATAGTTCTTGAAGGAAATAATGCGTTCGGGGCAGGCGCCCATGCACACCGAGCAGCGGCGGCACCGGGTGGGCTCAGGAAGAGGATTTCCCTTTTCGTCCTCATTGATCGCGCCAAACGGACACTCTTCCGTGCACCGTTTGCACTGAGTACATCGCTGCATGAAAAATTCCGGGTAGGTCAAGTCACCAACCCTGGGATGAACGGCCATGCCTTTGGACGTGAGATCCACGCACTGAATGGCTTTCATGGCGGCGCCGGCGGCGTCTTCCATGGCGTTTGAAATGCCCATGGGCCGGCGCACCGGACCGGCAGCATAAATGCCGGTTCTGCGGCTCTCATACGGAAAACAGATAAAATGCGAGTCGGGGAACCCGAATTGAAGTTCCGGGAGCTCGGGCCCCTGGCGATATTCCAGGTTCAGAATGTCTGAAATAAAGATGGAGTCAACGGAGGCGACCATATCATCCTCCTTTTTCTCCTCGTCTTCCTTCTTTGCCTTGAAGTCTTCTCCGAACGCCGTTGCCGGCACCATACCGGTGGCCAGCACGACCATATCCAGGTCGTCGAGGAGGATCTTGTCGCCAAGCAGTTCGTCAAATGCTTCTACGGCAAGTTTGCTTCCTTTGGTCAGGACCTCGGGAGCCTGGCTCCTCACGAAGATTACGCCCTCCTGCTGGGCTTTTCTGAAGAAATCCTCGCCCTGCCCCGGCGTGCGCATCTCCTGGTAGAAGACGAATACATTGGCCTTGGAATCCTGCTGCTTTACCTGGATGGCTTGCTTAAGGGCGGTGAAACAGCAAATCGAAGAGCAGTAGGCAAGATGTTGAGGATCGCGCTGCCCGGCGCACTGTATAAAAGCTACCGTCTTCAGCGCCTGACCGTCGGCCGGCCTCGTAATCTTGCCCGACTTTGCACGTTCCTCGAACTGAATGTTTGTTATTACATTTGCAGACGCGCCGTACCCCAGCCTTTTATCGAGTTTTTCGGGGTCATAAGGCTTCCAGCCGGCAGCCAGGATAACAGCACCAACGTGATGATCGCTGGTGGACCCGTTCTGCTTGATCTGTGCATTGAAAACACATGGACCGCCCGAGAGCTTTTCGACTTTCGAACCGGTAAATACGGAAATCTTTTCGTTACCGCTAACCACGGAGATCAGTTTATTGATTTCGTTGGCCTGCACGTCCCTGAACGGGAAGATTACGTTTTTCGATACGTTTTTCTGGAAGCCGCCGAGTTCTTTTTCCTTTTCTACCAGCACGGCGCGGTACCCTGCCCTGGCCACTTCCAGGGCAGCCGTCATGCCCGTGGTCCCGCCACCCACGACCAGGATGTCGGTGGACATTTCCTGCTCGGGTTTGTAAGGGTCGGGGGGCAGCATCTGTTTCATGCGTGCACAGCTCATCCTGAGGTAGTCTTCGGCCATCATTTGAGTGTCTTCGTCTTTTGCCGGATGACACCAGACTACCTGCTCGCGCAGGTTCACGCGATCCAGGATGGTCCCTTCGAAGTTAAAAACATCGTACATCACTCGTTGCGAACATGCGGCGATAATCAGGGTATTTACGCCCTCGTTTGCAATGTCATTCTTTATCAATTGTGCGCCTTCAGAGCCGCAAAGGTTCTGATGATTCCTGCACACCGCCGCCTTGCCTTCCGATGTTGCGACCTTGCTGAGCTGCTCGATGTCGAGGGCCTCCCCGATACCGCAGCCAGTACAAATATATACCGCAATCTTTTTGTCCATCGAGTCTACCTCCTGACTACGGATTGAATAGCTTTAAGAGCTGCAGCCGTTCCGTCCTGAACAGATTCCGAAACGCCGGCCGGGGTCCTTGAACAACCCGCTGACAAAAACCCTGGAGTTACTTCCTGGGAGGCGATGAACCCGTAGTCATCGCGCTGAGCGAAACCGGGCAGGGGCGAAAGGGAAGTGTTAGGCTGCATGCCTGTAGCAAGAACGGCCAAGTCTACGTTGATCCGGTTCAGGCTGCCCGCAGTAGTATCTTCGACCCTGAGGATCGGGTTCTTCGTTGCGCTTTCCTCTTCTATTTTGGCCACTTTGCCTTTGAAGAAGATCACGTTGGCGTCTTGCTTGAGATTAGCATAGAAGGACTCCTGCCGGTCCGTTGCACGAATATCGATGAAAAAAATGTATATCTTCGCATCCGGATATTGTTCGCGTACGTATGTCGCCTGCTTCATAGAAGCCATGCAACAAACCGACGAGCAAAACGGAAGATTGTTCTCATCGCGGGAGCCGGCGCACTGAACAAAGGCAACCGTCTGCGGCTCCTTGCCGTCCGAAGGGCGAACGATCTTACCCTTTGTGGGGCCGTTGCCGGCGGCAAGACGCTCCATCATAACGTTGGTTATGACGTTCGGATAGGTACCGAAACCAAGCGTATCAAGCTTCTTGGGGTCATAAGGACTCCAGCCGGTCGCCCAGACCACCGCCCCAACCTTTAGATCAACTGTCTTGGCCTGCATGTCCAGCTCTATCGCATCATACTCGCATGCTTCCTTTACCCGCTGTCCTTCGGGGCCCCCGGCAAGCGCGGGGTCGATCACATAACGCTGGGGAAACGCCATATCGTGAGGCAGGTATGCGGCCTTGATCTTATCCATTCCGTAGTTGAAAGGATTGTCGATCTCCATGGTGCATGCCTCATAGCATTTGCCGCAACCGGTGCACTTCTCATTGACATAGCGGGGGTTGATTTTTATGCGGACATCCCACGCTCCTTTCCGGCCGGAAACCGATTCCACCTCAGCCATCGTGAAGAAGCGGACCCTGTTGTTGTTCTTTATCCGCCGAAAGTTGAGCTCAAGGCCGCAATAGGGGGGACACAACTTCGGAAAATATTGGTGAAGCTGAGCTACTCTGCCTCCCAGATAAGGATTTTTTTCCACGAGATAGACCTCGTGGCCCGCTTCTGCTGCTTCGATGGCGGCCGTCATCCCGCTCATGCCGCCTCCGACCACCAGAATACTCTGCGTTTCTACGTCAACCATGCTTAACCTCCTAAGCTGATTAGAAAAACAAATATGAAGAAACCCCACTCAGAATTGGGTGCAATTCCGTCTATGTATTCGCATTTCTCAAAACAACTGTTGCCCAGTTAAGGTGAACAAATTTTCCGGGAGCTTTACGAAAGATTTGCAGGATTCACAACGACAAGGCAGGAAGCATTTCCGGCGATCGTCACCTTACATAAATTTTCTGAACCGGCCATTCATGGCGGCATTCATTAACCGCGTACGTATATAGCTAAATTCCCCGGGATGTCAAGAAAATCTTGGACAGAAAATCCCGGACAGGGTTCAGCAATTTACAGGAGATCTGTGGGCAGTGTTTCCAGGCGTTAGGCAGAAGAGTGGTTGCTTCGATTTCACGCCGTTTGCTCTCCGTACCCGGTTGGTTTTGCTAGTGTTGCATTCCATATGTTCCTCGATGGTAAGGCAGGCTGGAAAGCCTGCCCCACAAGTTTAAGAGCCCAAACGTGGGGCAGGCTTTCCAGCCTGCCAAGCACGTAGAACTATTTATGGAATGCAACACTAGCCGTGTTTATCGGTGTTCATCCGTGTCTCAACTTTTGCTTTTCGGCTTCGGGTTCTGCCGTTAAGGTACGCATTTGCCGGAAGACCCAGGTTTTCGTGGTCACCGCCATGGAAACATTTATGGAAACATTGTTGAATATCGGTGGGCACATTTGTGAATTACCGCAATCGTAGTTGAAAGGCGGAGCCGTTATCCCGCAACACGGCCGAGATTGCAAGCCGCTGACAGTAGCGGTAGCAGACCGTCGATAGTGTGCCCTGTTCAGCCAAGGCTTCAGTTATCTCCCGTGTGGCGTTATATGGCGGACCGTCCAGAATCTTTCTATATCCGAACCATTAAAGGGGGAGTTATCATGACGCTCGACAATTCGATCTTTCATTTTGCCTCTTGATTGATTATGGTGAAATTTAGCTGTGAAATCCTTAAAAGGACTGGTTTAGAAGGAACCAATAAACGGCGTGAGTGAGGTGACGATGCTTTCATCGAGCGTCAGCAAGCTTATCAGTGATTTAGCTGCGTCAGAGCGCATTCCGGAAGACGTTCTCATCAAAGAAGCTTTAAGGTCTCTTTTGAGAGAAAAAAAGCGTGCTATTCAGAGTGACCGGCTGGACATCCTCAGGCGGTACCAAGTATCGAGCGGCGAGGCGCTGGACGACAAGATCCGCAAAGGAATACTGCCGGAATCTCCAGCCTGGGAAGATCGAATCGCTCTTGACAATCTCCAGGAGGCTCTGAGTAACGTTGACAGTGCTCTCGCCTCTCTATGAAGAGTTGAAGAAAGCCGGGATCAGCGAATTGGGGGCGTGGCTCGACCAGGTCCAGCTTATCACGACTCCTTCAGGCGTAGTCGTGAAACTGCGGTTCTGGCTTATAAACGGCGACTTTGTCGATGCCTATGCGGCCCAAAGCGGTCGTTTTGCTTTTCATTTCGAAGGGCGGTCCACGGAGCGTGGCATTTACCGTCACGACAACGCACCCCACGGAAGCGCCTCAATATGTCCCACATATCCCAGACACTGTCACTCCGGCGTCAACAGCAACATTGTTCCAAGCAATCTCCCCGATGATCTCCACGCTGCCTTTCGCGCATACTGTAAGCTGCTTCTTGATTTTCTCGGAGAAACCGGTCCCATCCAGTAAATATATTAAGCGACCCTAAAAAAGAAAAAATATTTAAAACCGGGTTCTTTTTCGTAAATGCTGTAGGGACGCCACTCCAGCCTCCGTGAGAAGACGGTGAGATGTAACCTTTTTGAAACCATTTTCTGATATAGGGATGCAAGAGCATTAAAGCCACAATGTAAGGGTTCAAAAAGTGGACCCGGTGACATTTAATTTGCGACGAAGGGGTTGGATGGAATCGGATAACTTGAGAAGCGACGTGAATGGGGCCCGAGACACTGCGATTGCGCACCGCTAACGTCTATTTTGCTATCATAAAGTGGGTTGAGAACGCCCGACGCTGTTGGGTAAGAAAGGATGGAGACCGATGACGCCGAAGCAGCTACAAGAACACATCTTCTCGACTTATTCACACATAAGGGTTGGCATGATAGCGATCGCTTCCCTTTCTCCTTTTTTACTTCTTTTTGGAGGACTCTTTCACGGAATCAACTGGCAGGATTCCATGAGTGCCTACTATTACGCGACGGTTGGCGCAGCGCCCCCAGCTATGCGCGTTTGGTTAATTGGTCTTCTCTACGCCCTTGGCGTATTTTTATTTCTGTACAAGGGTTTCAGCAAGCTGGAGGACTGGTGCCTCAATGTAGCGGGTATCTTTGCCGTGGGTGTCGCACGCTTTCCCATGCCGTGGCCGGCTGACAGTGGAAGCGGTTTTAGTATGCACTACTTTTGTGCCGTCTCGATGTTCATTTGTATAGGAATAGTTACCTGGTTTTGTACCGGTCAAACATTGGGCCTGGTTAAAGATACAAATCTTCGAATGTGGTTTAAAAGAGGATACCGCGCTGCAGGGTCTGCCATGATAGTGCTTCCACTGCTCATTTGGCTCTACAAGGAGTTTTTCCCCAACCTGGCAAAAGGTAGTCATCTAACATTCTGTCTGGAAGTGGTTTGTATCTGGGCCTTTGCCCTTTACTGGTTTATAAAAAGCTGGGAACTCAGAGGATCGATGGCAGAGCTCGAGGCGCTGAACGGGAAGCTGTCTACGGAACCATCTTCTGTGACTCTACCCGTACCTGGAAAGAAAATTGCCTTCCCCGGGCAAATTGTTGATCGGATGAAGAAACTTAGCGGGGATCGGTTGGCGCCGGCTCGATGGATTTAATTTCGTCACACAATCAGCCGATCCGGTAAGGGAGGGAGCTTTCCCGCCCTCCCCGCACCGGCACGCGGATCTCACCGAGCGGGGCCGCCCCCTTTCGGAACTGCAGCCCCTTAGATGGACGAAAACGAATCTTAAAACGGAATACAGGCCCTGTAATTTCAGCTACTTACACAGACATTTATTTGAAATATCTCTGAAATATCGATTGGCTGTCTTGGTCCCTTTTATGAGACGCCGGGTAATTTTCAGAGATACCGCACCCGCGAAGAAATTTTCGCAAGGCATTCTTCCGCCGGAAAGACTTAAGGCGGGCAACGTATACTTGATCGCAATAGTATGGCGTAAGGCGTGATCTCATTTGTATAGACCTCGTGCTTACTTGCCTAACGTAGCAGTTTTATTCCGGCTTGCTTCAGGCAAGACACATTTGTGAATTACCGCAATCGTAGTTGAAAGGCGGAGCCGTTATCCCGCAACACGGCCGAGATTGCAAGCCGCTGACAGTAGCGGTAGCAGACCGTCGATAGTGTGCCCTGTTTAGCCAAGGCTTCAGTTATCTCCCGTGTGGCGTTATGCGGCGGACCGTCCAGAATCTTTCTATATCCGAATCATTTCCGTTCCGCACTCTGGCTTGGTCAGGCCTTTCACCTCTGGCAAGCTTTCATGATCAGCAAGCTTGATCGGTCCGTATGATGAAACTGCGCTCGAGTAGTTGATCCTTGCCCATTCTCCAGAAAACAGCGCCTCAGAATTTTCACGGTGAGTTGTATAAAACTTGGTCGGCGGCTAGTCCTTAACATGCCTTTACAATCGGTGGACGGCGGGTTGCCCATGGCCTGGCCGCCTCAAGCTGAGCGGCAAGACGGTAAAGGGTCGCTTCATCGCCAAAACGCCCGATAAAATGGACGCCTATTGGCAAGTTGTCGGAATTCCAAAAGAGCGGGACTGACATAGCCGGTTGCCCCGTGGCGTTACAGATAGGAGTAAAGGGCACGAACTCACCCGAACGACGGTATCCCGCCAAAGGATCGTCAGGTTGAGAATCGAAATAGCCCAGGGGTACAGGAGGTTGACCGAGCGTCGGCGTAAGCCATATGTCGTGATCAATAAAGAAACGGGCAACCAGACGCCCTATCTCTTGGAGAGTTTGCACACCCATTATGTAGTCGGCTGCGGTGAACCGCTGTCCCCTTTCATAGAGCTTCCAGGTTAGCGGCTCCACATGGTCCGGTTTCGGAATCTGTCCACCCCGACGAGCTATGCGGCTCAAAGTCGCTGCACAATCAGCCGACCATAGCGTATCGAACCCCCTGGTCATCCTCTCTGCATCTATCACCGGGGCCGCCTCCACTACCTCGTGTCCCAAATCGGCACAAAACGAGGCTGCATCTTGTACTGCACTGATACAGTCAGGATGTATTGAAACACCGGTTGGCGCTACCGTGGTGAAAGCGATGCGGAGTCGTCCAGGATCAACCCCCACTTCCTGAACGAACGGACGTAGTGGCGGGGGCGCCCAGTAAGGGTCTCCCACATCAGGGCCTGAGGTTGCGTCGAGCAAAGCAGCACTGTCCCGTACCGAGCGGGTGATAGCGTGTTCGGCAACCAATCCATTCATGATGTCGCCGAAACTCGGACCGAGGGGATTGCGGCCGCGGGTGGGCTTTAAGCCAAAAAGTCCGCAACATGAGGCAGGAATACGTATCGATCCACCACCGTCGTTCCCATGAGCCATAGGAACCATGCCAGCGGCTACCGCTGCCGCAGAGCCTCCGCTGGATCCTCCGGTGGTCCTTTCTGTATCCCATGGGTTGCGGCATGGTCCGAAAAGATGTGGTTCCGTGGTAGGCAATAGGCCGAATTCGCAAAGGTTGGTCTTCCCCAGAATAATCAACCCGGAGCGCTTGAGCCTGACTACAAGTTCGCTATCGTGGTCCGCCACGAAATCACGCAAAAGAGCCGATCCAGCGGTCCAACGCACGCCTTTGTAAAAGGCAAGCAAGTCCTTGAGGAGAAAGGGTACTCCGACAAATGGCCCGTCAGGCAGCTTCCCGGTGGCCGCAGCACGTCCTTGCTCATACATTGGTGTAACAACAGCGTTCAGCATCGGATTCAAACGTTCAATGCGCTCAATCGCCGCTTCTACCAATTCTACAGGTTGCACTTCCTTCCGACGCACCAACTCAGCTAAGGCAGTAGTGTCAAGAAAAGCCAAATCTGTCATTTCAGCCATGGTTCATTCTCCAGGTTTAATGAACTGCAAAAGTAAATATCGACAGACACAATATGGTATTGATGTTCTTCAGGTCAATTTGAAATAGAACAGGAAGGCCCTCACAATCCTATCACAGGCTTTTTCGATCACTCATGGGCCACGGCGCTCTCACTCTCCCCAGTATTTCCAAAACAGTCCTGACCTAGATGATCTAGGCCCCCTAAGGCTTTCCCCCAAAGAAATACCCGATCTCCCAAGTAGTACCATCGAACGCCTGTGGAGCATCAAGCCGACAAATCCTTTACCACGCTTCCTCTCCGAGCATTTTGTCACACAATGTCAAGCAAAAAGGCAAACAATTCCGCGAGGCTATAAGTGGTATGCGGCCAGCGCAGTCGCCTGACAAACAGGCCATACCATTTGCTGAGAAATCCCTCCTGGTCTGAAACGCAAAGCCGGTTTCACTCCTTGCCTTGTTATGCGAGTTCACATACTGAAATCATAGTGCGTCATGCGTCGGCAGCCTTTGAGCTTTATGGATTGGCAAGACACAGCAACTTTTCATCGGACTGGCTGATCGAAATTCCCGGGGTTTTGAACGTACAGTGGCAAGGAATTTTGACTGATCATCAGGCGGCTTGTGAAGGTTGGAGCCAGAGTGGTCTATCACGCCCGGAGGTGGTATGTGCATGTTGCGTCGGCTTTTTCTCTCGCCCGTCACCATCGCATCCTATTTGGCTGAGCCCTGCAACCCGGCGTGGGGGAAGGACAAATTTAACCAACTGTGGGGAGGAGGTGTGTCGGAAAATCGCAAAAATCAGTCTCTGGCACGTTTGAGTTGCGTTTTGTCTTCGGGAAATTATATGTTATTGGGGGTTCCGAAGTGCATCGGAGCTTTTCGAGCAAAAATTCGATTCCGACGGTCAATTTGGATGCGGAACGTAGAAGTTGATGCATTATTCCGGATAAGCATTCTAAGGAGTCAATATGAGTCTTAAGGGTAAAATAGTGTGGATTACCGGAGGCGGCAGCGGCATCGGCCTCGCCGGAGCGATGGCGCTGGCCGGGGCAGGCGCGCACGTGGTGATCTCAGGGCGTACGATGGCGAGCAATACGTCCGGGCTGAGACAAGTGCAGACGGTGGGCAGCGCCGAGTTGCTGCAAATTGATGTTGCCGACCGTAAGGCTGTGGAGAGGTCGGCTGCGGACATCTTAAGACGTCACGGTCGCATAGACATACTGATCAATAGTGCCGGCACCAACCTGGGCAAGCGCAATTGGAGTAACATAGAGGTCGTGGGCTGGGACGAAGTGGTCGCGATCAATCTCTCTGGATTATTCTACTGCTGCCATGCGGTGCTGCCGGCAATGCGTGAGCAACAGGACGGGCTGATCATCAACATCTCCTCTTGGGCCGGCCGCTACGCAAGCACGCTGACCGGCCCTGCGTATAACGCAACAAAGCGAGCCGTGATCGCTCTGACCGAGTCGATAAACGCCGAGGAATGCATCTATGGCATACGAGCAACTTCGATTCTGCCGGGTGAAGTGGCGACGCCGATTCTGGAAAAGCGACCGGTGCCGCCGTCCAAAGAAGATCGCGAAAGAATGCTTCAGGCCGAGGACCTCGGCCAGACAATCTTGTACATCGCCAGCCTGCCGCCCCATGCCTGCGTCAATGAGCTGATCATAAGCCCAACTTGGAATCTTTTCTATGTCGAGGGACTAAAAAAGTAAAACTGAATCCCATACTGCGCTGACTGATGATGTTTGGACTGACTTGATTAGCCTTCAGAGTACCTGAAGGTTTTCTCTAACCGTCTTTCCGCCCCTGGACCTTGGCTTTATGTGATCAACATCGAGTGGACGCTCATTTTTAGTTGCTCCACATAATGCACATTCAGAACGGTATCGGCCCTTGCTCACATCATCCAGTGAAGCCTCGACCACCACAGCTGCCAAGTCACAAAGCCGAATGAAACCATCGCCTCCTCGGTGGTCTCAATCATGGAATATCCCTTGGGCGAGGATTTAGTTCGCAAAAGTCAGCACAGCTCTCCTATGTGGCGTTATGTGGGGGACCGTCCAGAATCTTTCTATATCCGAATCATTTCCGTTCTGCACTCTGGCTTGGTGAGGACTTCTCACCTTGGCAAGATCTAAAAACTATCCCATCGGATAGAAGGTGGAAACTTCTTGCGTTTGGTCCATGCAGTGGCAAGCGGAGTTGAGGAACAGCATGAGGTGCCAGCATAGCCTTATACGAAATCGCGTTCAAGCGCTCACTGTGTTGGCTTCGTCGTCAGCTCCTCGACGTACTATCCGTGTACGCCTGCGTGGACCCTCACTGGGGTTCGGGTCTCCCGCTATACGCATCACGGCGGACAATGCGTCTAGTCCGGCGCCCGATCTTTTCTGAGGGCAGCCCCTCCTTGCCGCCTTGCGATCATCTCTTGTGAAACTTCAAGTTTCATTCCCGTTCAAACCGCGTCCGAGGACGTGGCGGCTGGGCTTGAACGCAAGTCCGTATTAGTCGCTCGATCTTGCCTTTCTATTTCGTTGAGGTTGCTTTCCTCCGCGATCTCTGTGTCCTCTGTGGTGTGAATGTTTTGATTAGACCTCTGAGCGCTCGATCTTGTCTTTCTTTTTTGCTGACGTTGCTTTCCTCCGCGATCTCCGTGTCCTCTGTGGTGTGAATGTTTTGATTAGAGCTCTGAGCGCTCGATCTTGTCTTTCTTTTTTGCTGAGGTTGCTTTCCTCCGCGATCTCTGTGTCCTCTGTGGTGTGAATGTTGGGTCTTCCGGTAAACGCGTACCCTGGAAGTTCGCACGGAAAAAACAAAAAGGAAGAAAATCTTGGACAGTTGCTCACGTGCCTCCGGCACACCCGGAAACAATGAAAAGGTTCTTTTTCTCCGCGCCTCTGCACCTCTGCGGTGAGAGCTTTTCATAACATCAATTTTCTTCTGGCTCAGTTTCCGTATTGTTTGCACCGAGCAGGACACCTGCCTCTTCGGACGGCAGCTCCTCTACGTTTCGCAGCCTTCGCTCTATTGCGCGAGATCTTTTCGCGGCATCGTCCATAGTATTGGCCGCCTGATCCAATTTTTTCTTGACCCCGTCAAGAGTCGCGCCAAACTTGCCGAACTCGGTCTTGACCGCTCCAAGGAGCTTCCAGACCTCGCTTGATCTCTTCTGAATGGCAAGCGTCCGAAATCCCATCTGCAGACTGTTCAGGAGAGCAGCCAAAGTGGCAGGTCCTGCTACGATCACGCGACATTCGCGCTGGAGACTTTCAACCAGCCATGTTCTCCTGATTACCTCCGCATAAAGGCCCTCCGTAGGAAGAAACATAATGCCGAAATCAGTTGTTGCGGGCGGGTTGAGGTACTTCTCGCAAATCATTTTTGCGCAATTTCGTATAGTGACGGACAGCATTTTCGCAGCCTGCTCGGCTGCTGCAAGATCGCAGTTCTCCTGGGCGTCAACCAGTCTCTGGTAATCTTCCATAGGGAATTTTGCGTCAATCGGGAGCCACACGACCTCTCTGTTGTCTCCGTCACCTCTTCCCGGCAGTTTGACGGCGAATTCGACGACTTCGGCGGAGTTCTCTTTCGTTTGAACATTCCGCTCGTATTGCTCGGGCGTCAAAATCTGTTCGAGAAGTGTTTCAAGCTGGATTTCACCCCACATCCCACGGGTCTTCACATTGGTCAAAACCCGTTTCAGGTCTCCCACTCCCGTCGCCAGGGCCTGCATCTCGCCCAATCCTTTATGGACCTGCTCAAGTCTATCGGAGACCAGCTTAAACGATTCACCCAATCTTTTTTCCAACGTCCCCTGGAGCTTTTCGTCAACAGTGGCCCGCATCTTTTCGAGCTGCCTGGAATTGTCTTCCTGTATCTGTTTAAGTTTGCCGTCAATAACGTTTCGAATTGCCTCCAGCCGGTTTTCATTAGATTCCCTAAGTGACTTCAAAACGTTTCCGGTCTCCTCGCGTCCCTGTCTTGCCACCAGTGTGGCCTCCTCACGGTTTTTCGCGATTTCATCCCGCAGCGCGCGCTCGCATCGCTCTATGCCCCTGTCCACCGAATCGAATCGTGGAACATGTGAGGCAAAAACGGAGCCGGCCCTGCGAAGGAGAATCAGAACGCAGACGACATTCAGGCTCAGCAGGACGATTATTATTGCCAGGATAGATATAAGGACTTCTGGAAAAAGCCCCGAACCGCCGGACAAAAACTGCATATTTTACCCCCATCGAAATCCCCTGCCCTCTACAAAGGAAGGGAAATTCAGCCAACTTACACAGCGATGCGTAATCTTCCGGATGGACACTTTCTAGTATCCTTTGCGTTCCGGAGTGTCAAATGCTTTGCAAAAGCTATTGTAAATTCAATGGAACTTTGACATTCTTAGCCGTTCTGACTATTTTTACCGGAAAGAACCATTCTTCTGTGGAAGGGGAAAATGAGCATGGAATGTGAAATATCAGATAGCCCGGGAGTAGATCCGGATGTCAGCAGTATTTTGTCCGGCGCCAAGACGATAGCCGTCGTTGGCATCTCGCCTAAACCTGAGAATCCCAGCCACGAGGTTGCGAAATATTTGATCGAGCAAGGTTTTACGGTAATCGGGGTTAATCCGAAGTGCGATGAGATTCTGGGGGCAAAATGCTACCCGGACCTGAAGTCAATTCCTGATCATGTCGACCTGGTGGATATTTTCCGCAAGCCCGACGCAATTCCCGCAGTAGTTGAGGAGGCGATTGAAATCGGGGCCGGGGCGGTATGGATGCAACTCGGTCTGGCACATGAAGAGTCCGCCCAAAAGGCAAAACGCGCCGGACTGAAAGTCGTGATGAACAAATGTACGAAAACAGAGCACTGTCGCATGAAGGGTTAGGGTGCAGGCTGACTTCTCACCCCTGACCCATTATTCTTCCTTATTCCATTGCGACGCCCACCTGACTTTCATCCCTCGTTTTTTATTGCGACGGCAATCTGGCCAAGAGTTTTCTTGGCATCACCAAAAACCATCATGGTGTTCGGACGCACGAACAGATCATTTTCGACCCCGGCAAAGCCCGGGTTCATGCTGCGTTTCAGGACTATCACCACTTTGGACTGATCCACGTTGAGAATAGGCATCCCGTATATCGGGCTGCCCGGTGTGTCCCTGGCGGCTGGATTTACGACGTCGTTGGCGCCGACCACAATGGAAACATCCGTTCTTTGAAAATCGTCGTTTATCAGATCGAGTTCGCTGAGCTGATCGTAGGGCACATTGGCCTCGGCCAGGAGAACGTTCATATGTCCGGGCATCCGTCCTGCGACCGGATGAATGGCGTATCTGACGACGGCGCCTATTTTTTCGAGCAACTCCGCCAGATCACGCACCGCATGTTGGGCTTGCGCCACGGCCATCCCGTAACCCGGAACTACGACCACCGAATTGGCAAGCCTCAGGATCTCCGCCGCATCCTCGGGCGTAGCTTCGTGGACCACACCGGTGCTCTTCTCCAATGATTTCCGTTGCACCTCGGCGCCGAAAGCACCGAAGATGACATTGCGAAATGAACGGTTCATAGCCTTGCTCATATGGAGCGCCAGAATGAATCCGGAGCCGCCGTCGAGGGCCCCGCACACGATCAGAACCGGTACGTTCAGGGCAAAGCCCGTTGCCGCCGCGGCAAGACCGGCGTAGGAATTGAGAAGACAGATGACCACAGGCATGTCCGCCCCGCCGATACGAACAACCATAAGAATGCCCAGAAGCAACCCGATTGCAACCAGAGTGTTGAATAAAGCGTACTGGTCCGGTCTTCCCACCAAAACGGCAAGCAATGCCAGTCCCACTGCGAGAACGATCAGGTTCAACGCGTTTTGCCCCGGAAAAGTCTGGGGCCGTCCCGGCAGGACGCCCATCAATTTCCCGAAGGCCACCAAACTTCCTGTAAACGTAATGGTTCCGAGCAAAACTTCGAAGCCTATGGCCCCGATATCGAAAGGGCCGAGTTGCCGGGCATAATTGAAATATTGGGCCACACCGACAAGAGCTACGGCCAATCCGCCGAATGAATGCGAAAGGGCGATTCGCTCGGGCATCCTGGCCATGGGAATCCACTGGCCCATCGGAACGCCGATCACAGTCCCAACGACAAGCCCCCCGACGATCCATTCATAGCTTACGACCCTGCTGCTCAGAAGTGTACCGATCACGGCAAGCAACATTCCGACTGACGCAAAGCGAAGCCCTCTGCGCGCGGTCTGCGAATGCGAGAGGCCGCGCAGTCCAAGAAGAAAGAGCACCGATGCGATCAACAGGGTAAAAAGGTAGCCGTCCTGTCTTAAATCGATGCCTGCCAGCAGGTCATGAGCGATCATGCTTCTGTCTTCTCTTTCTTTTTAAACATCCTGAGCATCCTGTCCGTTATGAGGAACCCCCCCACCGCGTTGATGGACGCTGCAGCCACTGCCACTGCCCCAAGGATGGAGCTGGCCATATTCCGGTCCTCCCCTGCTATGATCAGGGAAGCCACAAGAGATATGCCTGAAATAGCGTTGGTAAAGGCCATGAGCGGTGTATGGAGAAGCTGGGGCACTTTAGAGATCACCTGGTAGCCTGCGAAAACAGCCAGGACAAATACATAGAGAAGGATCAGAAAGTTACGGCACTCCATAATTAACTCCGTGAATCGTGACCGGTGAATAGAACGAGCAGCGACTACCTGCGACTAATCACTATTCATCGGTCACGTGGTAGTGTCTCGCGATAGTCTCGTTGACGATTTCACCCTTGTGGGTAATCACGCACCCCTTGATAATCTCGTCATCGAAGTTCATCCGGAACCACCGGTCCCCGGGGTCCCAGTATTCAATTACCAGGTTGAAAACGTTTGAAGAAAACATCTGGCTGGCGTGCACCGCAACCCGGCCAGGCAGATTTTCCAGGCCGATGACAAGGACCCCGTTTACATCAACTTCCTCGTCCGGACGGGAACCGGCGACATTGCCGCCGGACTCCACCGCACAATCGACGATCACCGAGCCTCCGGACATGCCCCTGACCATCTCTTCGGTGATGATGACCGGGGCTTTGCGGCCAAACACCTGCGCGGTGGTAATCACAACGTCAGAAGCAGCACATACGCGAGCCATCGCCTCCCGTTGCCGGGTAAGTTGCTCTTCGGTCAATGCCTTCGCATACCCCCCCTGCGTCTGGCCGGTTTCTCCCAGATCGATCCTGACAAATCTGCCGCCAAGGGATTTAACCTGTTCTTCCACCTCAGGCCGCGTGTCAAACGCCTCCACGCGCGCCCCCAGCCTTCTTGCAGTGGCTATGGCCTGCAATCCCGCCACGCCTGCTCCGACAACAAAGACGCGGGCCGGTGAAATAGTTCCGGCCGCCGTCATCATCATTGGAAAGATCTTGCCCAGCCGCTCCGCAGCCACGATCACAGCGACGTATCCCGACAGGTTGGCTTGAGAACTCAAGACATCCATTTTTTGTGCACGGGTGATGCGGGGGATCATTTCAAGACTGAGAGCGGATATACTTCGATCTCGCAACGTTTCAACCATTGCCTTTTCACGGAACGGATCCATCAGGTTGATGCAGATTGCATCCCGTTTGAGACTTGAGACCTCCTCGAGGGCAGGCCCGCGAATGCTCAGCACCAGGTCCGCCTCCTCGAGCAGGTTTTTCCGCTCGGCGGCCACCAAAGCCCCGGCCTTGACGTAAGACTCGTCGGGGATATCGAGTGAGCGGCCGATACCGGACTGGACCATCATGGAAGCGCCTGCGTGCGAGAGCCTGGCAACGTGTTCAGGCAGGAGCGCAATACGGCTTTCTCGAGGATAAGCTTCTTTTGGAACCCCAACGATCATGGCGGGATCTTCTCCTCAAAATGACTGAGGAACTTCGATTGCCTTTTCGGCGCCTTCCCGGCTTGCCGATAATGCTCGGAAAATCTACGCGGCCGGCGAATGCCGGGACTGATGAGAGGAAGATAAGATGATTATGTGTTTTGGCCAGAGTCAGCCTCACTAAATTCGGAACCTCATGGAAACACTTGGCTGCGTGTTTCCATGGTGGATTGGACGGCTCCGAGCCTGCTTATTCGTATCAGAAAGCTCACTTCATATTGTTCTTGCATTAACATCTCATAATGAAGTATAATGTTCGCGATAGTCGTTGCAGTCACGCAGCACACGGAAAGTCCGTCTATCCCACCCCTGCCCTACCCGTCGGCGGATGCTTGCGAGATGGCCGGGGTGAGGGCTGCGCGGCAAAACTTTTCCTGGCGGACCCTCACTGCGTTTCGGGTCTCCCGCTATAAGCGTGACCTGATGCGACGCGTATAGTCCGCGCCCGATCTTTTGTGAGGGCGGTGTTCCCGTCCTTTCGGGGCGCCCGCAGTTTTTTCTTCTCGCAGTTCACGGCTCGCTGTACTTGAGAGATCTTTATGGAATCTTCCGCCAAATGGGCACCTGATACTCAGCCCTGTCTTCCCCGCTCCCTGCTCCTCGCTTCCTGCTTTTTCACTTACTCCTGTCGTCTGTCGTCTGTCGTCTGCCCTCTGTGGCGCGTACTGTTTGGCGCAACCGCATCGTCAAGTTGCCCAGCGCCGGGCCGAAGGCAGCGAGAGAAGAAGGCGACGCAGGCGTACACCATCTTTTTTGCTTCTCACTTTTGCCTTTTTACTTTTGCCTTTTTCCTTTTTACTTTTGCCTTTTTACTCGCTCCATTTTTTCCCTGGTGTTTCCAAGATGTTTCCATGCAACACAAAAAAACCAGCAATCGCAATTCCTTACGGATGGAAACAGCCACCCTCGAAACCCGCGATGTTTCCATCTGTTTCCATGGCGAATGAAAATGAATGTTCTGCCAATCCTGTCCAAAAGCCTCGTATTTGCTTCTTTTTTCATCACATCCTGTAAATCCTGCCCATGAGGGTTTCCATGATGTTCCAAAGGAGTTTCCATGGCCCTGAAAAAGATTTCAAATACCGAGCACTTACATGGGAAAGAAATCCAGGTCTAAACGCGAGCGCGGTGCAGCCAAAGCGAAAATGAAGAAACCCGGTTTGCCTAACGACCCTGAATTCATCAGGTCGCGATTTCGCCAACAGGATGCAAAAGGGGTGGCCCCGCATTCGAACGAAGTCGCCCTTCCCAAAGGTACTCAAATCGAGCCGGCCGGAACGGATCAGGCCGAAATTCTGCCCAGCGCGATTGTTATATTCATTCCTCCATGCCGAATGTTCCACAGACGCACGCGTCCCGTTCCCATTGCGGCGGCTTCGAGGCGCGACCGCGCCAGTACCGCGTATTTCCATCCCTTGAAATTAAGTCTGAGGTGCGCGCCGATTTTTTCGTAGAGGCCAACTCCTCCGGCGGGTAACCGTACTCCATAGGGCGGGTTCAATACGATCAGACCATTTTTCAATCCTCTGCCGGAAGGATTGAAATCAAAGAAGTCCATCCCCTGCCACTCGATGTCGCCACCCACTCCTGCCCGATCGGCATTCTCAATCGACACTGCGACGGCTTCCGGATCTATATCAATCCCGATAATCGTCTCAGGAGCTTTTGGAAGCGAGAACTCCATTGCCCTGCGCACAAGATATTCCCAGCTCTCTTTTTTAAAAGAAGGCCATCTTTGGAACAAAAAATCCCGGCCAAACCCCGGGGGAATCCTGCGGCTCATCAAAGCCGCCTCAATAGGAAATGTGCCGGAACCGCACATACCGTCTACCAGCGGCTCACCAAACTTCCAATCCGACTTGAAAAGGACTGCGGCCGCAAGCGTCTCTCGAAGAGGAGCACCTGAGTGCCGGCGCCGATACCCTCTCTGATGCAGATGGGCGCCCGACATATCCAGGCTGATTTCACAGTGATTTTTCACGAGGCTGACGAGGACTTTTTGCTTCAGTCCGGTCTCATAAGACTGCAGCCTGCCGAAGGCTGCGGTGTCGCGATTCGCTTCATCCGCCATTGCAGTCGAGGCATAAGCAAGTCCTTTTTGACCGAAACATTTTTGGATTCCCCCGACGATGATCTCGCCCACTCTTTTCTCGTGACTTACCCGGGAGTATTCCACCCGTACTTCGATATCGAGTGGAATTTCCGGATTTAGCCAAAGGTCCCAGGGAATCTGCGAAGCTTTGTAGAACAGCTCTTCAGCAACGCCTGCACGAAATGGCTCGAGCCGGCAAAGCACGCGGCTTGCGGTCCTGAGCCCGAGGTTACAAGCATAAGCGTCATTGAGCCTGCCGCTAAATTCCAGGCCTGCACCGCCCACCTCCGGTTCAGGGATGCCCAGCCAACGGGCCTCATTCAGACAGGTCCGGGCAAGCTCCGGCGGGATAACGATCGCAAACCAATGCGCCGGCCCCACGATTTGGGTTTTGATCCTACGAGAATGACTCATAGCCGCACTGACTCCGCAAGACTGTTACAAACGCACGATCAAAGCATATTTTGTGTCGAAATGCAGAAAAAAGCGAGACCGTAAAAATTTCAAAGTGTCTTGACTGCATGTCAAATCCGCTGTACATTGCGAGCTGATTTACGATCGCGAGAATCCATCCTTCAATTTTCTTCTACTAACGTTAAACAACCTGTTTTGATCTTCATCCACAGAGGAGAGGCCCGATGGAAGGGGGATTCCGCTTCCGTCCCGAAGCCCTTGGCGTTGATGCTTCTTATATGCCGAGGAAGTGTTCGTCAACATGGAAGGCGCCTTTGCCGGGTTGGAAGCAGATGCTTGACGAAGCATCCGTGAGGATGGCTTCCACGCTGGAGTCGCCGATCTTTTTCCGCGCCGATGATATCGGTGTGGCCAGCAAAGCTTTTGATTCTCTGTGCAGACTCTTCCGCCATTATCAGGTCCCCCTTGCAATGGCGGTCATTCCCGCATGGCTAAGCGGCACCAGGCAGGAAAAACTTACCCAGGCGGCGCCAGTGGACGAGTCGCTGTGGAATTGGCACCAGCACGGCTGGAGGCATACGAATTGGCAAAAGGAAGGTGAGAAAAGTGAATTTGGATTGGGCAGGGCCCCGGAATATCAATTCGAAGATATTCAGCACGGCCGCGCTAAAATGGAGCGCATTTTCGGTCCCAATTTCGTTCCCGTTTTTACTCCGCCCTGGAACCGTTTTTCCCCGGCGACATTAAGTGTTCTGCGCAAATTGGATTTCAAGGGCATTTCAGCGGCCACCCCCTATCCGTCCTGCATAAAATCCGGTCATGGGCTAAAATGTTTCCCTGTCCGTCTGTGGCTCCATACCCGGGAGTCCGTCAGTCCTGCCAGTGACTTTACTCTGTTGATCGATCAATTTAATGGTCTTTCAAAAATCAAGGGACCAGCCGGGATAGTGGTTCATCATCGTCGGATGAGTCCATTTGCTTTCGAATTCCTGGATCGGATGCTCTATAATTTGAAATATGTTATAAATGCGCAATTCAGCAGCTTTAAGGAGATGTTGAAAAGCTTTGATGAGAAACCGGCCGGCGCTCGTTTACGCTGACGTTAACGGAAATATATTCGACTGGTCTGCTCTGGAGATGGCTGGCGCCAGCGCCAACGAATTGAAAAGGCCCAAACCGGATGAATTGATTCCGCTCCCTGAAGGGAGCGAGCTGTTCCTGCTTCCGGAACGCATTCCAGTTGGCTTCAACCCCTCAGAGCGCAGGTTCGAGCCTCTGACATCCGACCCCTTCGACCCGGCCAAGCCCGTCCGGGCCGTAGCCGCATTTATTTCTCCCGCCTATACTCAACTCTACTCTACCGCCTACCGGGCCGACCCGAGAGCGCCTCTTCTGCCCCTTTTCGCCTACACGGCAGTGGGGTGGCAAGACGGTGGCTTTGTAGTCCCGGCAGTGAGGATAGACATCGATCGGCGGCAGGATTTCCGCAATTTCGACCCGAAGCTGATCCAGCGGAACGCCGCCAGACGATTGAAAGCCGAGCCTGAAAACAGGCTTTTGCAGCACTTGGGCAGATGCGCGCTTACCTACGGCTGTCCCGCGGCAAGAAACCTGTTCATGAACCGCTGGGAGGCCCCGCTTCCAACCTCTCCGGAGTGCAACGCCCGGTGCATAGGGTGCATCAGCCGCCAGGATGGTACGGGCCTTTGCGCAACCCAGGACCGCATCGGCTTCGTGCCTACGCCCGACGAGATATGCGGTGTGGCTATACCGCACTTGGTCAAGGCCCCTCGATCAGTCGTGAGCTTCGGCCAGGGGTGCGAAGGAGAACCCCTGCTGCAAGCAAAGATCATTGAACGCGCTATCCGGATGATGCGCAAAGCAACCGGCCGAGGGACCATAAACCTCAACACAAACGGAAGTCTCCCGGATTCCGTGGAAAAACTCTGCCGCGCGGGTTTACAGAGTATCCGTGTCAGCATGAACAGCGCCCGTGCCGAATATTATGAAAAATACTTCCGTCCGAAAGGTTTCAGCTTCGAGCATGCGCGCCGTTCCATATCCGTCGTTAAGGCTAACGGGGGATTTGCATCCATAAACTACTTCGTGCTCCCTGGATTCACCGATCAGCAAAACGAATGGCTCGCCCTCAGAACGCTCATATCCGAAACCCGCCTCGATTTGATTCAGTTGCGTAACCTCAATATCGACCCAGGTTGGTACCTTGACAATCTACGGCCGGACCTCAGCGAAAAGAAGATCGGAATCCGGCGCCTGATCTCCCGAATTCGCGATGAATTTCCAGATGTAAAGCTTGGTTATTTCAACCCCCCGTTGGACTGACGGGTATCGGGTTACGGGTTACGGGTTACGGGTTGCGAGTTGAGGGCTGAAAAACAAGGACCCGAAACCCGTCAACTCGCAGGCCGCCAACCCCGCTTCGGTATCCGACACCTGATATCCGATCTGAAGCGGCACATTTATAATCCCACCCTTGAGCATTACTCACTACGTGCTTAATTTGCGAACGATTCGGTCTCTGCATTCCCAAGTTCCGCCGCATAGTAGGGTTGAGGTATAGGGCCTTGCCCACGATGTTCGAACCAACGCAAGATATGAAGGAGAAGAATTATGTCTATCACGCTGCCCGACCTGCCGTACGCAAAAAATGCGCTCGAGCCTTTTCTCAGTGCAAAAACCTTGGAGTTTCACCACGACAAACATCACAAGGCTTATGTCGACAATGCAACCAAACTCATTGCCGGAACCGATCTGGAAAAAGAGGACGCCGAAACGATAATCAAAAAGGTTGCCGGCGACGCATCCAAGGTTGGGATATTCAATAATGCCGCCCAGGCATGGAATCATTCCTTCTACTGGAATTGTCTCAAGCCCAAGGGAGGCGGGCGCCCTACGGGTTCGATAGCGCAAAAGATCAACGCTGATTTTGGAAGTTTCGAAAAATTTGCGGAAGAATTGAAAAACGCAGGGGTTACGCAATTCGGAAGCGGCTGGGCCTGGCTGGTCATCAAAAACGGTAAACTGGAAATAATGAAAACCCTCAACGCCGACAACCCGGTCGCGCACGGTACTAAGCCTTTGTTGACGTTGGATGTCTGGGAGCACGCCTACTATCTTGATTATCAGAACAGAAGGCCCGATTACTTGCAGGCCGTCATTGACAATTTGATCAACTGGGATTTTGTAAATTCGCAACTCTAAAAAAATAAGGCGGGCAAACAGCCCGCCTTTAATTTCCAGACCAATATATCGGCGCTAATTGGGGTAGACGTTTCCCGTTTCCAGAATGCACCACCCGTTTCGGGTCTTTCCAAGAAGAAGGTTTACCTGCCAGCCCTTTCGGCAATGGTCTGTTATTTCCTTCGGGACGCGCACTTCGATAATGCCCGAAGTAGCCATCCCTGAGAGGATCAGGATTCCGGGGTGAACCTGGTCGATCACGAAGTAGTCGTCCAACTCGGCAGTCCAGTATCTGGGGGCATGACTCTGCGCATATTCGTATATAAGCCGTGCAAGCCGTTCGGCTGCAGGCAGCTCTCTTGCCGCCTCTGCAGCGAGCCTTATGACCCTTTCCGCAACTTCTTTTCCGATATAGCCGTTTTCCTCAAGCCACTTTGCCAGTTTTTTGGCAACTACCCCTGCAGCCTGAAGCAGGGCCTCCGAAGCCATAACTTTTCGAATCATGAAGTAGTTCAAAAAATTGGGCAGGGAGGACACAATTTTTTCCGGACCGAAGATAAAACAGAATTCGAGGTTTTTCTGAAAGTAAAGTTTCTCGTAGAGAGCGACTTCGGACGAGTTATCCAATTCATGGTAACCATGCCCGTTAAGGCAATGGCGCAAAAGATCTATGACTTCTTCGTACCTGTTGAAAGTCCTGGGCTTCAGCCGCTTCTGCTGATCTTTGAGAAAAAGCGCCAGCACCTCATCAATGCTGGGCTGCGAAACCGTAGGAAAATATATTACCTTTTTGCTCTCGCTCATGTTTTTCACCGTATGCGCTCGAACTCCTTATATTCGCGTTCCGCATGAAGGGCAATAGCGAAAATCGCGAGCCACGGGGTAGCCGCACTGGGGGCACATGTCTCTGCGAGCTTCCTTAAAGGTCCCACGCAAATCTCTTTCCGGATGCGAAATAGCCCCACACCGATCACAGATCAAAACGGGATCGCCCTTTTTAACAGCAAAAAGAGGAATAAAAAATAGACTCAAATAATGATCAACCCGCTTTAGTCTGGCTTGAGCCAAGCCACAGGCCGCACATATTCCCGGAACTTCATCCAGAGTAACGGTCTTGGGCTGAACCCCACCTATCAGGAAGAACATTTCTCCCTCGCACCTCGCACATTCGATCGAATGTATAGCATATTCTCCCGGGGATTTCTACGTTTCGGAACGGACACGTCAGAAAATAGAATCGTTGTACGTGGACATAAAGCAGGTCCGGTCTTAAAAGACAGTCGTTTCGTGTGACCCGCAATCCGAGCAACACATCTCGTTGGAGTGAAGAATGCACAAACCAAGAAAGATCAAAATGGTCTCCAGGAGCAAGCCCACCGTGGAAGGGGCCGGTGTTCATCTTAACAGAGCTTTCGGCTATTACCAGGTCCCCGATTTCGATCCGTTTCTTCTGCTGGACGACTTTCGTTCCAACCATCCCGAGCAGTATCTGCCCGGTTTCCCCTGGCATCCACATCGGGGAATCGAGACAATCACCTACGTTCTCGAAGGGCACGTGGAACACGGCGACAGTATGGGTAACAAAGGAGACATCAAGCCTGGAGACGTGCAGTGGATGTCTGCCGGCAGCGGTATCATTCACCAGGAAATGCCCAAGGGGGATAAAGCAGGCCGCATGGGGGGATTTCAGCTCTGGGCAAACCTTCCCGCTCACCAGAAGATGATGGAGCCACGCTATAGAGATGTAAGACGGGAGCAGATCCCCGAAGTTTCGCTCGATGGCGGCGTGAAACTAAAAATCATTTGCGGCAAAGTGAACGGGGTCGAGGGTCCGGTACATGACATCGTGATCGATCCCGAGTACCTGGACGTAATCGTGCCTGCCGGTTCGAGCTTCACCCATCCCATCCAGAGCGGACATAATGCTTTTGCTTATGTCATCGAAGGAAAAGGCTACTTCGACGAGGAACGGGATTCCTTCGGCCATGAAGTCGTCGGGAGGAACTACTTCGACCTGGACCGTGAGTGCATGTGTGACAACGGGAGTCTCATCCTGTATGAGGACGGCGATCATGTCTCAGTAAGCACCAAAGATGAGCCGGTCCGGTTTCTACTGGTTTCCGGCAGGCCGCTACGGGAGCCCGTCGCCTGGTACGGCCCCATTGTGATGAACAGCCAGGATGAACTGCGAGCGGCCTTCGACGAGTACCGCAAGGGGACCTTCATCAAACATAAGACCTCTCTACGCGGGTAAAGCTGCGGGATTCATGCGAGTGTCACGAAAAGTTCTCACGCGGAAACGGGATAACTGGACATGAACAACTGCTTGACAGAAAGTCTACGGTATGGTATCGGCAGAAGCTGTCATGAGATTAATTTCACATGCGGGGAGAAAATGATCCCGCGAGTTGCACAAAATCATCCATACCACAGGAGGGTGGGCTCATCATGTACGCAAACCTCACTCCCAGCGAATTTTTGCCCGTAAGACTTCTTTTCGTACTGAGCTTTATTGCGGCCCTTTACCTATTTTCAACAAGAGTAAAATTTCTTGTCCAGGCCATGCGCCTGGGCGTGCCCGACCCGAAACCGCGATTCGACCATCCCGGCAACAGAATCATGAGCTTGCTGACGTACGTGTTCGGGCAGAAGCGTGTTTTGATGTTCCTGGGAGGCATCGGGCACTTCATAATTTTTTGGGGCTTCCTGATGATCTGCCTGGCGACTTTGGAGTTCTTTATCAATGCAGTGTTGCCCGGTGTTTCGTTTTGGAAAATACCCGGCTTCCCCGTGATAGGGCTGATCGTCGACATTTTAAGCCTGGCGGTATTGGCAGCCATCGCAGTTTCTCTGTACCGCAGGTTTTTTATCAAGCCCGTGCGGCTTGAAGGCCCCATATCGGGTACTATCGACGCGGTCATTATTCTTGGCCTTATCACCACCCTTATCATCAGTTACTTCCTCATGTGTTCGATGCGGATACAGGCTGGAGAAGTAAGCGCTTCATGGGCGCCCATTTCGAACCTGTTCTCAGCCCTGACTCCAGATGTTAAGGAAGGCCAAGTAAGCGGCAGTGCCAAGCTCTTCTTCGGCATTCTCTGGCTCATTCATCTCTCGTGTCTTCTTTTCTTCATTTACTACATTCCACGTTCCAAACATCTTCATATCCTCGGCGCGATTCCGAACGTTTATCTTCGGGACTTCGGCTCTACGGGCGTCATCAATAAAATGGACCTGGAAAATGAAGAGGCTGAATCCTTTGGCGTCAACGCGGTGGAGCAGTTTACCTGGAAACAGCTTCTTGACACCTATGCATGCACCGAATGCGGCCGGTGCCAGGAACAGTGCCCTGCTTACAATACCGGGAAGGAACTTACTCCCAAAGGTCTAGTTCACGAATTGAAGGAACACCTCTTCGAGCGTGCTCCCGTCCTTATAAAGGAAGGCAAGATGTCCGCAGAGAAACTCGAAGAGATGAAAGAGAAATACGAAATTCTGAATAAGGACCTTATCGGAGGAGTCTTCAGCGAGAAATTTATCTGGGCCTGCACGTCATGCCAGGCTTGCCAGACTTCCTGCCCCGTGTGGATTCAGCACGTGCAGCTCATAATGGATATGAGGCGCTATCTAGTTCTGACCGAGTCGAAGATGAGCTCCGAGGTTCAACTCGTCATGCGCAACTTTGAAAAGAACTCGAATCCATGGGGCCTCGGCCAGCACCTGCGGGATGAATGGGCCGCCGACCTCGACGTGCCAACTATGGCGGATAAAGGGGAGGAAGGCGCCGAGTATCTACTCTATCTTGGCTGCTCGGCTTCTCTCGACCAGGAGAACAAGAGTATCGCCATCGATACAGTGAAAATCCTCAAAGCAGCGGGTGTGAACTTCGCAATCCTTGGTCAAGAGGAGATGTGCTGCGGAGAAACAGCTCGACGTCTCGGCAACGAATATCTTTCCTCCGCGATGATGCAGGGCAACGTCGAAATTTTCGGCGGCTACAATGTGAAAAAGATCATCACTGTGTGCCCGCACTGTTTCAACACGTTAAAGAATGAGTACAGCCAGTTTGAGGGCAATTACGAGGTTTATCACCACGCGGAGTTTATCAAGAAACTTCTCGACGAGGGCAAAATCAAATTGGTAAACAGGGCCGACATGGGCAATGTCGTGTGGCACGATTCATGTTACCTTGGCAGGTATAACGAAATTTACGAGCAGCCCCGCGACCTTATAGAAAAGGCGACCGGAAAGGCGCCCACCGAGATGGACAAACACCACAAGCTCAGCTTTTGCTGTGGCGCAGGCGGGGGCGGGATGTGGATGGAGGAGAACGAAGGCGAACGCATCAACATAGCACGCTCGAAGATGGCCGTGGCGGCTGGCGCGGACACTATATGCACGGCTTGCCCCTATTGCCGTTCAATGTTCATGGACGGCGTGAAAAATATTGACAAAGAGGACATCAAGGTCAGGGACATAAGCCACGTTGTTCTCAGCGCCATGAAGAAAGACTGATACCGAAAATTATCGAGCGGGGGAAGCCAAAACGGCGGAAGCAAGAACGGCAAATATTGCCGAATCTGCAATAACGTAGGGCTGCAATCGGCGTCAGCAATGATTTTGCATGATTTCGAGAGCAGCCCTAATTTGCAGCCTTCATATGTCCTGAACGAAACTTGATTTGACACTGGGCCAGGTTCCCCCTTGGGATTGTCAATGACAGCTACATTCCAAAACTCTCGTTCAAGTTCTTTTCATCGTACAATTTCTTGCCTTCGATAAATGTTGCTATCGGCGTCCGGCCAAGGCAACGTTTTCCCTGATGGGTCCTCTGATTGTTGTATCTGTCCATGAAAAGATCGAGGTCCTCTTGGAGCGTCTCGATGTCTGAGTAAATTCTCTTGCGGAAAGCAATCCGATAGAACTCATTTAGCATCGTCTGGTGTAGCCGCTCACATATACCATTGGTCTGAGGGCTTTTCACCTTGGTTTTGGTGTGCTCGATGTCGTTTAGCTGCAAAAACAGCTGGTAAGGGTGCCGATCCGGGGCGCCACAGTATTCTGTTCCCCTATCGGTGAGAACCCTAAGCACCGGCACGCCTTCTTTTTCGAAGAAGGGAAGGACTTGGTCGTTCAGAAGATCGGCGGCAGTCACCGGGATTTTGGCAGTATAAAGCTTTGCAAAACCCAGCGAAGAAAAGGTGTCGATGGCTGTTTGCTGGTAAATCCTGCCCACGCCTTTGAGGTAGCCGACATAGAAAGTATCCTGGCTCACGAGATATCCCGGATGTTGCGTCTCGATCTCGTCGGGATGGGACTCACGAGACCTCTTGGATGCTTCCAGGGCGCAGAGCTGGGCCTCGGTGTAGACGATCCCCTCGGCTGCCGCGCGCTCCTCAAGAGCCTTTAGCCTTTTTTTGAAAGTCTCCAGCCCGTGGCGCAACCATATGCTTCTTACACCGCCACCGGATACTAGAGTGCCGGCTTTCCTCAGCTCGTTTGAAGCTCTCATTTGGCCGTAAGCTGGAAACTCATTGGCCATCGTGAGCACAGCCTCCTCAACCTCCGGGGAAACCCTGTTCTTCATGCATGGCTTTTTCTTGGTCTTCTCAGCCAAACCTTCCAACCCATCTTCATCATAAGCTTTCTTGATGTCATAGAAGTGTTGGCGGGAAACACCGTTAATCTTGCAGGCCTGTGAAACATTGTTGAGGAATTCGGCGAGTTCTAGTAGACTTAACTTACGTTTTACGAGCTTTTCCTGGGTGGTCATAAAGGTTCCTTTCTCTTGGGTTGTTTGGCGACAATCTCCAAGAGGGTACCTGACCACCCTTTCTTATGCAATGTGTCAACTCAAGTCCGTCTTCGGACACTTCATATGACCCCGGCAATGGCTGGTCAGTGTATTCGCTAGAAGTTTTCTAATTTATCATCATTGAAAGGGATTATCTGTTCAGAGCGCGCTTTTCCGGCGGGCCTTCCCGACGCACTGATATCGGTCCCTTCCCTGTTCACGCTACCGCCGCCTGATACCGATCTTTTACCTGGTCTCGATAATGGATTGGAAGCTATAACCTTAGTCCGGCTCTTAACAGTAGAATACCGGCCAGTTCTCATATCCTCGCTTTTCCCGCTTCTCTTCTCGCCTACAAGGACCCCGAGTTCCGAAACGAACTCTTTCATCTGCTCAGCCTGTGCATTCATCTCATTTGCAGCCAAAGAAGTCTCCTCGGCAGTTGCTGCATTCTGCTGCACCACTTTGTCCATCTCCGAAACAGCCTTATTTACCTGGGCGATACCCTGGGACTGCTCCTGAGACGCTGCTGCAATTTCTGCTACAAGACCACCCATTTTTGAGGCGGTATCAGCCACAACGGAAAATTCGGAACCGGTTTTTCCTACAATATCAGATCCTTGTTTGATCTTCTTTACCGTGCCCTCGATTAAATCTGCGGTATTTTTTGCTGCATCAGCCGCTCTCATTGCCAGATTTCTAACCTCATCAGCCACCACAGCAAACCCCGCGTCGGCCTCCCCTGCCCTTGCAGCCTCCACAGCGGCATTCAAAGCCAGTAAATTAGTCTGGAAAGCTACTTCATCGATTGTCTTTATGATCTTTGAAGTCTCTTCAGATGCCTGAGAGATCTGCTCCATGTGGGAAGTAAGCTGCGCCATGGAATCAGAAGCAATAGATACGACCCTGGAGGTTTCCTGCATCAATTGATTGGCCTGGTCAGCATTCTTCGCGTTCTGTAAGGTCATCGAGGACATCTCCTCCAGAGAGGAGGAAGTCTGTTCAATGGAGGCAGCCTGCTGAGACGTACCGTCTGCAAGATAATGGCTCGACGAGGAGAGATTGTCGACAGCGGAGGCCAGTTGATTGGCCACCCCGCCAAGGCCCTCCAGGGCATGGTTTATCGGCTTGCTTACCGCCCTCATCAGCATCCACCCCCCACCAGCGAAAAGCATAAACAAAAGTCCGAATACCATCATTCCAATCATGAAAAATGTTTTGTTGGCCTGTTGGATTTCCTGAGCAAGGGGTGCGCGTATTGATATGATCGCCCGTATATCCCCAACTTTCTCACCAAAACCATTCTTATCGCCGTAGCGGGCCACAAGGTCCTTGGGAGCTTTGTCCGGCGTGCTGTGACAAACCATGCAATCCTGGGTGTTGCGCGCGAAAGGGAGGGCATAGTAGAGGAACGACTGCCCGTCCTTTGCCACAACCTCTTTATACTCACTTATCCCGCCCTCATTGAATTTCTTTAATATACCCTGTTCGAAATCATCACTCTTGTTTTCTGTGTTTCTCGGATTGTTGGCTGCGATTTTGAAATAGACCTCGTCAAGACCGTCTTTTTTCCGTAGTTCATTATAGTACTTGTGCATGTTTTTGACGATATACGAGCCGGAGAGGATTTCCGGAGCGAAATACTCGCTATAAAGCTTTCCTTCCTGTTTTATTTTAGCAATAGCCGGCTTCTGATCTTTTGTTACATAGTTGTTTAGGGCCTGATTCTCAAGGAGGAGATTTTTTATTTTCTTTTGAGCCTCGTTGATTGCATAGGACCTTGACTCATAATAGAAAAAGATGCTGAGCGTACATATAGTTGCAGCGAATACAATGACCAGGATTTGCAACATCATGCCCTTAATGCTCCGCGAATGTGAAATGTACTTGCCAGCCATATTACCTCCCTCCCTAAATTGGGCAATTCCAGTGAGCGGTCAGAGAATTTCGGAGCGAATGACCAACAATGAAATCGTCACGTTTCACAAAGAAATTAGCGAAAAATCAGTAATTATTCCCTCAAACTTATTCTTCCAAGGAAATTAATGTGATAGCAAATCACCGAGCGAGGACCGTAAAACGGCGGAAGCAAGAATAGCAAATATTACCAGGTCAGCGATAACGTGAGCCGCGATCGGCGTTAGCAATCCTTTTGCCTGTTTCCGAACGCAACCCAAAATAAAACCGTAGATACTTGCCAGGACTATTCCTGAAACCCCACGGGGAAAACCGTGCAGGTGGGCCATGCCGAAAGATAATGCCTGAATTGAGATTACCGCTGCGGGGGGAAGACTAATCCGTTCCAGCGCGTCGAAAATCATTCCACGCCATAAGAACTCTTCGCAGACTGCATTGGTTACTGAAAAGAGAACCCCCAGCGCAATGAGCGCAACAGGGCGCACATCAGACACCCGACCTGCAAAGTCGGAGACGTCGGGCTTAACAACCGCATACCAGCATACCAGAGTTATTCCGGAAATCGCCGCGACAACGGCAATGATCAGTATCTGCTGAGGGCCCCAATCTCCCTTTCTGATCCAACTCAACGAACCTCTTGCAAACCCGGGAAGGTTTCCCGCAACAATCCCGGCGGCCAGGGCGACCGCAAGTGGAAGCGGCGGAGGCAACAAGCCGGTTATCGCGTCCGTCCTCCAGAGCAGCAGGGTAGTTCCGCACATCAAGCCAAGCAGGAACAGATCGGCGATTTTTTGGCGTAACCCGATCAGCATGAGAGCAAAAAGAATGAATGCACACCATGCAAACGGCCGGAATATACCAAGAGCAAAAAGGAGGAGGCTCAAGAGTAAAAGCACTCTATGGAGCCGGTTATACTTTTTCATGTCAAGTCAACGCCGTCTGGGTTTCGTCTCCATTCTTCGAGCCAGAGCGGGATAGTGTGTGTCAATTAATCGTTTGCGCTTTCGGGATTATAAAGATGTGGTCACCCTGACTTTTGATATTAAGTCCATGCAGCCCTGCGAATTCTAAACCCATCCCTCTCCAATGCGATCAACGTCCCTCGAATCGTCGTTGTGTCAAACTGCCTTAAGAAAAACGCAAGTGCCTGAGTCAGATCTTCAAGCCGGGGTGGATGGATGCGAATCCGGATAACTCCCCAGTGGGTATTAGGCGGGCAGAGAACTATATCGGCGAAATGTTTGTCGAAAGTGATCAGAGTCCTTTCTTCGTGGCGGGCCAGTTGCATGATATGGTCATCGGCTGCGCCAAGTATTTCAACTTCTTTGGCATGGACAGCATCAAAGCCCATTTCCCTCAAGAAGCCCCCAATAGGAGGAGGCACATTTTCATCCAGCAGGAACTTTATCATCCGGCTGATCTTTCGAGAAGGGAACATACTCGGCGTCGCGTATCAAGCCGGCTGCATAGTGTAAACAAGCTTCGACATCCAGCCTGTCAATCTGAGGATAATATTCCTCAATAATCTTTTCCGGAGCAAGTCCTGCCTCGAGGAGTTCCAGGACCAAATACACCATAACCCGAGTGCCCTTAATGCACGGCTGGCCGTGACACACGTGTGGATCAACGGAAATTCGCTCCATGAGTCTTTTCATACGACGACCTCACCTCGTTATTGTCAGCGAGGGTTGCTATTTTTAGATATATCCCTGTGTATTATTAACAGTTAAATCGAGCAAGTGCAACAAAGGACCATGAGGCGCCGACGGCCCGCTGGTCGAAGGTGCTGTATCCTATATGTCAGATGTTGGAAGGATGCGTTTCCTTCGCTCTGCCCGCTATTAACCACCGGCGACAGCGCTCCGCCCATAACACCAACTTGCTTCTCGCTCCCTGCTTCGCTCTTTTACATAATGGCGTTCTTCAGCCTGGCGACGTACTCCCCTACCCTCCCAGCTATGTTTTCATCCTCCAAATTTGACTCGATCAGCCTTTCAAAAGCGCTTCCCACGACGATCCCATCCGCCAGTTCGGATATTTTTGCAGCTTCATCGGGCGTGGAGATCCCGAACCCGATGCAAATCGGCAGACCATTGCAGCTTTTTCTTAAATTTTGCGCTACTGTGGCTATTTCTCCACAATTGAGTCCTCCGCTGCCGGTAATGCCTGTCATGGAAACAAGGTAAATGAATCCAGAAGCTCTTGAGGCAATTCCGAGCCATACGCTCGGGCGGTGTAGTGGGTGCGATCAACCGGATGAAATCAAGTCCATCGCCCCATACACCGGTCAATTCGGCGGATTCTTCCGGCGGCAGGTCTACTACCAGTGTCCCGTCGGCGCCGGCCGCGGTCGCGTCTTTGTAGAATTCCACAGCCCCGTATGCCAGAATGGGATTGTAGTAGCTGAAAAGAACTATAGGAATGGAGCTGAACTCCCTTATGAGGCGGACCATATTTATGACGCTTTTCATATTCATTCCGGCGCTGATGGCACGTGCCGATGAGCGCTGAATGACCGGACCGTCAGCGGTAGGGTCGGAAAACGGCACTCCCAGCTCGAGGAGATCCAGGCCGGAGCAGCACATCTGCCTTGCTATCTCCAGCGATCGACCGGCGTCAGGGTCCCCGGCCGTAATGAAACCCACCAACGCCTTTTCTCCTTTTGCGTGCAATCTGCCGAACGTTTCTTTAATCCTGCTCATGACGCCATATCCTTTCTTCCGGATGCCCGATTCTGAAAACGAGACACGATTCCCAGGTCTTTATCGCCGCGCCCTGACAAATTTACGATGATGATGTTTTTGTTCGGCAGCCGTGCGGCTTCCACCAAGGCTCGGGCAACGGCGTGGGCGCTCTCTAATGCAGGGATGATTCCCTCGGTCGAGCTCAGCAGATGGAAAGCATCAAGCGCATCTTCGTCCAAAACGCTCTCGTATCGTACCCGGCCCATGTCCTTTAGCCAGGAATGCTCCGGCCCGACGCCCGGATAATCAAGACCGGCAGATATCGAGTGCGCCTCCTTGATTTGGCCGTTTTCATCCTGCAGCACATACGATTTGGAACCATGAAGGACTCCAACCGATCCGGCCCCGAGCGTTGCCGCGTGCTTTCCCGTATAGATCCCGTGACCAGCGGCTTCGACTCCGACCATTTCCGGCGTCTCATCGATGAAAGGATAGAACAGCCCCATCGCATTGCTTCCCCCGCCTACGCAGGCCACCAGCATGTCCGGCATCCTCCCTTCGGCTTCAATGATTTGCGCCTTGGCCTCGTCGCCGATCACCCGCTGAAAATCTCGAACCATAACCGGGTACGGGTGGGGACCGGCAACCGAACCGATGATGTAGAACGTATCGCGCACGGACCCAACCCAGTATCGCATCGCCTCATTCATGGCATCCTTAAGAGTGCCGGTACCCGAATCGACAGGCATAATTTCGGCCCCAAGCAATTTCATCCGTTGAACATTCGGGGCCTGTCTCGAGATATCCTCCGTTCCCATGAAGATCTTGCACTCCATGCCAAACAGGGCTGCAACCGTTGCCGTGGCGACCCCATGCTGGCCTGCCCCGGTCTCGGCAATCACCTTGGTTTTGCCCATCCATTTGGCAAGAAGGGCCTGACCAAGCGTGTTGTTGATCTTGTGAGCACCGGTATGTGCAAGGTCCTCCCTCTTCAGATAAATGCAAGCCCCACCTACATGGGCGCTAAGCCTTCCGGCCCGAAAGAGCGGGGTGGGTCTCCCCGCATAGTCTTTCAAAAGCATCTTCAATTCAGTCTGAAAAGCCGATTCGGCGCAAAACGACACATAGGCCTGCTCAAGTTCTATCAGCGCGGGCATGAGCGTTTCGGCCACGTAGCGCCCGCCATAAGCGCCAAAATGCCCCCGCTCATCCGGTTGAGCCGATTTTATTTCGTACGATGAAATAGTCGCAAAACTGTCTTCAGCCGATTTCATTTGAATATCCTCTCTGCTCCGGTCAAATTCCCTCGCTCCCCTAAAGAAAACGGCACATTGACAGGAACGAATTTGAGTTTCGCATTTCGAACTGCATCGATAAAAGCACGCACTTTACCGATATCTTTTCTCCCCGGCTCGGATTCCACACCGGAACTTACGTCAACGGCGTCCGGGCCGAATTGATAAATAGCCTCACTCACGTTTTTCGGGCTCAGACCACCCGCCAGAATGCACGGAAACCTGCCTGTCAATTCCCCGGCCTCGCCCCACTTCCAGCTAAGCCCGAGGCCGCCGGGCTCAGGCCCTCCTCCGTTCTCGATCAGAAATGCGGAGGCCCGGTACAGACCTGCTTCAGATACAAAAGGCCTTTTCTTAATAAAAAGAGATTTGATCACCCTTATTCCGGCCGACTCCAGCGACGACACCATCTCCGGAGGTTCTGCTCCATGGAGTTGGACACAGTTCAGTTTGCAAAATTCTGCCGTCTTCAAGACCTCCGGCAAAGGCTCGTCGACAAAAACACCTATTTTCCAGACCTTTTCAGGAAGACTAAGGCTGATTTCCAAAGCCCTCTGCACGCTTACGAAACGCGGGCTCGAGGAATAAAATACAAGGCCTACTGCGTCAGCTCCCATTTCCGCACACGCAACCGCCTCATCGACCCGGGTCAACCCACAGATTTTGACCTGCGGGCGGCGGGGCCGCCTGCCAACTTGCGCGCTTGCAAAATCGCTGCGCGCAGGAGCATCATTAAAAGATGCCCCACGGTTGACTTTACGATGATTCCCCCTGCCTTCTTTCATTCTTCAACTCCATGCAAAACCCTGAGTAATCTTACCGGATCCTCCGACCTCATAAGGCTCTCTCCTATCAAGAAATTCCATATGCCGGCATCGAGAAGACGTTCGATGTCGGAGCGGGCATGGATTCCGCTCTCGGCTACCAGAAGCCGCCCGGGGCCGGCTCTGTCTGCCAGGTCAACGGAAGTCGAAATGTCGGTGACAAATGTCCCAAGGTCACGGTTGTTTATACCGATTAGCCGCGCCCCGGCTTTTGCAGCGATTTCAAATTCGCCCTCGCCATGCACCTCGACGAGAGCATCGAGGCCGACCTCCGAGCACAACGATAACAGGTCCAGGAGAGATTCCGGAAGAAGGGCCCGCACTATGAGCAAAACCGCATCAGCGCCCATGGCCGCAGATTCGTAAATTTGGTAGGGGTCTATGATGAAGTCCTTTCTGAGCGTGGGGAGCGAGGCCGCGGATTTAGCCTTCTTCAGATCCCGGGGACTCCCGTTGAAAAAGTTTTGGTCGGTCAGAACGGAGACAGCGGCGGCGCCTCCCATTTCATACTTCCTGGCACGCTCAGCCGGATCAACGTTCTCCCTTATTTTGCCTTTCGATGGAGAAGCCCGTTTTATTTCGGCAATTATGTTCATCCCGAGTAGACCGGGCTCTGCTAATCGCCCTATGAAGTCTCGTCTGTCCTTCACATTTTCGGCCTCCCGCCGAAGGACCCGTTCCGGCGTGAGTCTTGCCGCCGCCTTGACTTCGTCCATTTTTTGGCCAAGAATTTTGGAAAGAAAGTCGGACATAGGCTACTCAATTCTTTCTGGTGAACTCGACGAGCGCTTCAAGTTTTTCTTTCGCCCTGCCCTCGTCAATGGAAGCTTGGGCCATCTTTATGCCTTCACTAAAATCCCTCGCGACGCCTGCAGCAATCAGGGCTGCACCTGCATTGACCACAACGACGTCCCGCCTCGGTCCGTTTTCGCCGGCCAAAATGCTCCTGGTTATCTGAGCGTTTACAGCCGGAGTCCCTCCGGCTATGTCTACCGGGTCGGCAGTCCGGCCCAGGAGCCGTTCGGGTGACAGGTCGTAGGTCCTAATCAGTCCTTCATTCAGTTCGGATATCCTGGTCGGAGCGCAGACGCTTATTTCATCAAGCCCCTCGTGTCCGTGTACCACGAAAGCACGCCTGGCTCCCAGGCGCTGAAGAGCATGGGCGAACATTTCCGTCAGCTCCGGTGCATACACGCCGATCAACTGGCAATTAGCCCCTGCGGGATTTGTCAAAGGCCCCAGCATGTTGAAAATCGAGCGCACACCCAACTCTTTTCGCGCCCTGGCCGTGTGCCGCATCGCCCCATGAAACAGGGGCGCAAAAAGAAATCCAATCCCGATTTGCCTGACCGCTTCTTCCACTATTTCCGGACCGACCTCCAGGTTTACGCCGAGCACTTCGAGCAAATCTGCGCTGCCGCACTTGCTGGAAACCGAACGATTCCCGTGCTTGGCTACTGTAACTCCGCACCCTGCCACCACGAAAGCCGCCGTAGTCGAGATGTTGAAAGTATTGGAGGCATCCCCGCCTGTGCCACAGGTATCCACCACGGTGTCGGCGCTTGTCTGGATCCTGGCGGCTTTGCGCCGCATGGCGCGAGCAGCGCCGGCAAGTTCGGAAAAAGTCTCCCCCTTGGTGGCCAGTGCGGCTATTACGGCGCCGATTTGAGCGTCGGTCGCGTCCCCCGACATGATCTCGCCAATCAGTGCGGTCATTTCCTCTTCGCTCAGGTCGATCTTTCCAATCAGCTTCTTGAGGCTCTCCCGTATCATGTTCTATCTTCTCCAACGGTCGCATGTCCGTGTGCAAGATTCAGAAAGTTCTTCAAAAGGCGTTTTCCCACTGGAGTCATGATGGATTCCGGATGAAACTGCACACCCTCAGTAAGGTGTTCTTTATGACGGATGCCCATAACTTCGCCATCCTCGGAGAGGGCCGTTACCTCCAGGCATTCGGGTAGACTCCCCTGCGCCACAGCAAGAGAGTGATACCGCATCGCCTGGAAAGGGTTCGAAATCCCCCTATATATAGACCTTCCGTCTGCACTGACCGTGGAAACCTTCCCGTGCATAAGTTTTTTAGCGTGCACAACCTCGCCTCCAAAAGAGGCCGCAATCGCCTGATGGCCAAGGCAGATCCCCAGGATAGGAATTTTCCCGGAAAATCTGCTGATGGTGCGCATAGAGATCCCGGCATCCTCAGGCCTGCACGGACCAGGAGAAATTACGATTGCTGAGGGATCGAGCCTGACAATGTCCTCAATAGAGACCTCATCGTTCCTGGCGACCTCGACTTCGCTCCCGAGCATCCTGAAATACTGGAAGAGATTGTAGGTGAACGAATCGTAGTTATCGATCATGAATAGCATAACTTAAACCCCTTTCAGTTTAAGTGTTGTGCCGCTTCCTTCGAGCATCTGCAGCGCCCTGTGAATGGACTTGGCCTTGTTGATCGTTTCCTGCCTCTCACGCTCCGGGTCGGAGTCTGCTACTATGCCGGCCCCGGCCCTTACCGTCAGCCTGCCATTACGAATGCAGGCAGTCCGGATTGTGATAGCCAGATCCATATTTCCGGTAAAAGAAAAATATCCGATGGCTCCTCCGTATGGGCCTCGAGGCTCATCTTCCAGCTCGGCTATGATCTCCATGGCCCTGACCTTCGGAGCTCCGGAAAGGGTCCCGGCCGGGAAAGTGGCGCGGAAAAGGTCGAATGCATCCAATCCTTCACGCAAGTCGCAGTTTATGTTGGAGACCAGGTGCATTACGTGCGAGTACCTTTCAACCACCATCAGGTCAGTCACCTGGACCGTACCGATTTCAGCCACTCGTCCAAGATCATTTCTTCCCAGATCCACCAGCATAAGGTGCTCGGCCCTCTCTTTTTCGTCCTTAAGCAACTCGCCCGCAAGCTCCCGGTCCCTCTGCTCGGTTTCCCCTCGAGGACGAGTCCCGGCGATAGGACGAAGCGTGGCAACACCGTTTTCCAGGCGCACCATAGTCTCAGGAGATGAGCCGACAAGCACCGTATCGTCAAGATGGAGGAAATAGAGGTAAGGTGAGGGGTTTATGTAGCGCTGAGCCCGATAGAGGGACCATGGGTCCGGGGCCCGGCAACTGAACTGTTGCGAAAAGACCGCCTGAATAATGTCCCCTTCCTTGATGTACTCTTTGATCATGGCAACTCCGGAACGAAATTTCCCGGGTTCGACCTCATGTTCTAAAGAAAATCCATCAGCTGCATTGAGGCTGGCCGTTTTAGCAACATTGTCCAATTTGTCCTTCATCACCTTCAGTGTCTCAACGGCCCTGTCATATGCTTCATCGGCCTGACCGTTTTCGACAAGCCCATATGCAACGAGGCTCAGCGTGTGGCGCACGTTATCAAATATGAAGAGCTGTCCGGGCAGGATGAAGTGCGCTATTGGAATGTCCGCTGTCAGCCGGTTTGGAATGTTTTCAAAAAAAGATACGAACTCGTAGGTGAGAAAACCAACCATACCGCCCCAGAACCGGGGGAGCCTCGCCAGTTGGACCGGATTGTATCGAGCCATTAGAGAGCGCAAGACTTTAAGCGGGTCTCCGTGGTGGGGAATGCGCTCTTTTTTAAGCCCGCTCTCTATTTCGACTTCATCGCTGAAAACTCTGACCGTGGAGGTGGCCGAATTTCCCAGAAAGCTGTACCGTCCCCACCTTTCACCGCCCTCCATGCTTTCCAAAAGGAAAACCGGCCCGCTGCCGTCATATATTTTGGCCAGTGCAGAAACAGGAGTCTCAGTATCGGCCAGCAATTCGATACAAACAGGAATAAGATTTCCCTTTTCAGCCATAGCGCGGAATTCCGATCTTTCCGGGTAAGACCCCAACTGCATAATCTTTCTCCTTCCGAAGCCTATACCGCTCAGCGTTGACTGCTTGCGAGGCAACCGTTTGTTGACATGTTATATATTTTAAAGATTGGCTCTATCTGCCTGTAAAGATCTGCGAACTGATCCGGATAAAGCGACTGAGGGCCATCGCTCAAGGCGGTTTCAGGATCATGATGGACTTCCACCATCAGGCCATGGCAGCCGACCGCTATGGCAGCCCGGCTGAGAGGAATTACCTGGTCTCTGAATCCCGCCGCGTGGCTCGGGTCCACGATCACCGGAAGATGGCTCTCCTGCTTGACGACTGGAATAGCCGAAAGATCAAGGGTATTGCGACTGTGGTGGGCAAATGTGCGAACTCCGCGCTCACAGAGTATCACCTTGTCATTGCCGCCCTCCATTACGTATTCGGCCGCCATTAGCCACTCCTCTACCGTGGCCGCCAGACCTCGCTTGAGAAGAATCGGCTTTCGAGACCTTCCCGCCCGCCGTAACAGGCTGAAGTTTTGCATATTCCTTGCGCCGATCTGGACAATGTCGGCGTACTGCTCTACTAAATCGAAAACTTCATGATCGATTGCCTCTGTAACCACCGGCATCCCGGTCTCCTGACGCACTTTGGCGAGGATCTTGAGTCCTTCCTCTCCCAGTCCCTGAAATGCGTAAGGGGAGGTCCTGGGCTTGAACGCCCCGCCTCGGAATATATGTGCACCGTTCTCCTTCACGATTCGAGCGATTGTAAGAGCCTGGGTTTCGCTCTCAATCGCGCATGGCCCTGCCATTACGGTTAGATGATGGTTCCCGATCGGGACTCCTCCAACATCTATGATGGTATCCCACGCCTGGGATTCGCGGCTGACCAGCTTATACGGGCGGGTCACCGGAATGGCCTCTTTAACCGCCGGAAGTTGCAGAAACTGTGAGGCGTCCACAGGACCGTCATTATGCAGAACGCATATGGCAACACGTTCTCCGCCTGGAATTGGCCTGGCGATGTAGCCCTTTTGCTCGATCCTCGAGACCACCGCATCAACTTCGGCCGCTGTAGCTCCTCTTTTCATCACGACAAGCACTTTTGCCTCCTCTTTATAGCCTGTGCATCCAGAAACAGAAAAGGGACCGCAGAGTCTATCCACGGTCCCTTTGTTTTAAACAAAAAAGACCGTGGGCCTCGGTGCGGCCCACGGTCCCAACAGATATTTCATTCTCGACTGATGGCTAACCGGTCAGACGCGCACCTCTCCTGTTAAGCCACCACCACCAGAAATTAGCCGTATCGAAATTATGATCCATCGTTTCGTCCCTGATAAGAATTGGCTATCTGTAACAACTACAGATTGGAAATGCAAGAAGATTTTCCACCTGCGGTCAAGATTTCGTCAAATCGACACAGATTGTCGGCGCACTGCTGCACCCGTCAGCACTCACGCCGGGTGATTGTCGCTACCCACTTTCTGCAGCAACTCATCCAGCTTCTCCCTTAGTTTGCTTATTTCCTCGGATAATGTGCCCATACCTTTCTCTTGAGGTTTTGAGCCGGCTTTGGAAAAAGGGCCGTACACACGGCGCTGTGCTTGACGGCATTGTTCGAAAGCATCTGCAGTTTCATGCAGCAATTGGGCGTATTCAGGCGATTTTAACAGATCGAGGTATGAACTCTCAAGCACGGAAAACCAAACATCCGACGCCCCCTCAATATTCTGAGGGACTATGCCGCCACCGTGCACGTCTTCCATGTTTTCGGTCCAGGCCTTCGAAGCTTTGTCCATCGGGAGATAAAGCTGGTAGAGCAATTCACTCATTTTTGCTGAAAAGTCAGTGGACTTGACGAGAAAGTCCCGGGAAGAACCACCTTCTACCGCATTTGGCACAAGGTCAAAGAGCTTTCTAACAGATTCAAGCCAGCTTAACGGTGCATGGCTCAAAGACTTCATATCCTGGAATGGTGGAATTCCCTTCCGAACATCATCGAGCCATTTTTTTTGAAGATCCAGATATCCCGTGAACCCCATTTGCATCAGGTTCGACACGAGATCCTCAAGAGAATGGGCGTCACTGTCGCCATATCTTTTATCCCCTGCGAAAGCGGCGAACGAATCGGAAATGGCCCGACTGATCTTTAAAGGTATTTGCCAAGGCCCTTTTCCTCTATCAGACTCAGTGAACCAAGCGAATGGGCTCACGGGCGGCTTGGCGTAGTTGGACCACATGTCCACCATCAACTTGTTCCAGAAGTCAAATACAGGATTATCCATTCGTCATTCCCATTTGGTCTTGTTATTTAATTGCGATAACGCCCAGGCCGGAACATGTGCATGAGGAATATAACTCGCCGTCGCCCAGCAATGATCCGGGGTGCTCAACAGAATGAACTTCACCTCATCATGATTAAGCAGGGCAAAGTAGCTCAGTCTGGGTTTACCCCTTTCTTTTTCATGGCCCAGTCGAACGATTCTGCCTTCTTTGGGCACAAGGCGCCGCACCGATTCACCCGGCATGGTGCATTCAGCCGCATCTTCACAATCCCTGCATTCACCGAAAACTTCCGTTACCTCAACATCGAAAATATCCTGGTCGGGGTTGTTCAGTTGCCATCCGCAAAGGTCATTCCTGTTTGGGCTCATTGTCTTTCCTTTTCTGCCGGCAGAAATGAAAATCTTGTTGATTTCCCGGACGCCTTGTCGCAACGGGGGACCGGATCATGCGCACAGTGATAGATGCTGATGATTATGATGAATTTGCGCCAGAGTAAAATGGGGGGAACACATTATTTTTGGCTGTAAAAGACCCCAGTAGACAGTAGAACTCAGAAGAACACATTCAAAGGACACGACTGGCACAAAGCGGTCTTGCGGCAATAGAGATGCCCCGCTCGAACCAGCAGGGCATGGAACTCCTGAAAAAGCGGAACATCAGGGTCCATTACTCCCATGAAAAATTCCCGCAGGTCGTCATAGGAAATCGCCTCCTCAACCCATCCATGTCTTGAAAAAATCCTATATGTATAAGTATCTACTACAAAAGATGGTTTAAAGGCCGCGTACAGTATAATGCTGTCGGCTGTTTCCGGACCGATGCCCCGAAGCGCGAGAAGATCAGTTCGCAAAGATTCCACATCCTGAGCCAAAAACTGTTCGAGACTACCGCCCCATTTCGCCAGGATGTGATCGCAGAACGTCTTTATCTTCTTTGCTTTTTGGTTATAGAAGCCCGAGGAGCGAATAAGAATTGCCAGTTCCCGTGTGTTAAGCGTGGAAAGGCGCTCGAAGAGCAATAGATCATGCCGGCGCAGGTTTTCGATTGTCGCGGCAACATTCTTCCACGCAGTATTCTGCGTAAGTATTGCCCCTAGTATAACCTCGAACGAGGTCTCGGCAGGCCACCATCGCTGGGGACCAAAAGCGACGTATAGCCTGTGATATATATCTTCGAGCAATTCTTTTCTGTTTGCGTTCAATCGAGTCCCGCTCCAGCCGGCGCCTTTCCGCATACTGCGCAGACACCATGTTTCAGGTTCTGTTTCCTGATGGAATAGCCGACTCGACTGATCAAAATTGCTCCGCAGAAGTGACAGTATGTATTCTCTCCATCGTCTCCAGGCACATTTCCCGAGTAAACATAATGAAGACCTGCTTCCAACCCGATTTGTCTTGCTCTTCTTATGGTTTCAACTGGTGTGGGACCCCTATCGCTCACGTGATATGCAGGATGAAAACGGCTAACGTGCCAGGGAGTCTCGGGTCCCAAGCCGACAAGAAACTGCGCTATCTCCTTTAACTCAGCCTCCTTGTCATTCAATCCAGGAATGATCAAAGTCGTTACCTCAAGCCAGACACCCTTCTCTTTCATTCCTTCAAGGGTCATGAGAACGGGCTTGAGGCGAGCGCCGCACTGTTGCCGGTAGAAGGCATCGCTGAAAGACTTGAGGTCAACATTGGCCGCGCCAAGAAAAGGAGCCGCCGCATCCAGCGCCTCTTTGCTCATGTATCCGTTTGTCACGAAAATATTTGCAAGTCCGAGTTCTTTAGCACGGGCAGCAACATCAAGGGCATATTCCATAAAGATGGTAGGCTCTGTGTAGGTGTAGGAGATCGTGGCACATTTTTCTTCTTTCGCCCTGTCTGCAATTTCCTCGGCAGATACGTTTCTGCCGTATATCCCGCCATGGACCCGGGGAGATTGCGAAATATCCGCATTCTGGCAAAACAGGCATTCGAAATTGCACCCAGCCGTAGCAATCGAATAACTTGTCGTGCCTGGAAAGAAATGAAAGAGGGGTTTTTTTTCGACAGGATCGACATGCTCGGCGATCACTTTCCCGTAAATCAAACTCCAGAGTTTGCCTTCCCTGTTTTGGCGAACTCCGCATTTTCCGATTCCATCAGGTTCTATATGGCAATGCTGCGAGCACAGAAAACAGTGTACCCGGTTTTCATCAAGCAAATTGTACAGCATCGCCTCTTTCATGTTCATCAACCATTCACAGGACTTTCAGGAGTGATCTCGGGAGATCGCCAACAACCGAGAGACTGAATTGAAACTTTGGCTCCAGCGGGGATTTCATCGAAAACGGGTGTCTGCACAGTGCGAACAAGGCATCGCATGTCGATCCGCATGGCGATAAAATGTCCGAAAGGATGCCGTTGCAACAAAGGGATTCGCTCCAGAAAATGAATGTAGCGAAGCAACGGCAGTGGAAATGAAAAACAAGTTCGCCATTCAATGGGGACCGCGCCGGAAAGAATCCGGGCGCTCATTCTGTGGAGCTGAAAAACGCTGAAAAATCTCGCGTGGCTGTAAATAGAATCCTTCCAGAATTTTTGGATGCCATAATGGAGCCTCCCCATTGAGTACTTATTCAAAACACCGAGGAGCACGTTCCGGCGGGCCACGCGGAACGCTTCTTTAAGCGCCAGGTATGGATCGTCCACGAATTCCAGGGAGGTTATCAGGGCCACCGTATCGAATTCGTTATCTTCGTAAGGCAGATCTTCGGCAAACCCTTGGTTCAGCCGCACCTTGAGACCGAGCCGCCTGCGCGCAAGCTCAAGGCTTGAGCTGGAAGGCTCCAGTCCTGCAACCATATGCCCTTGAGACTTGAACCATTCCAAAAAAATACCACTCCCACAACCCACTTCCAGAACACGCTGTGGGGAAACAGGCGTCCAAATCTTCCGGAAAAGTTCCTGTTCGAAAGCCAGCGCCTTTCGGCCATGAGGAGTGCCGAACCACCTCTCATGGCGTTGGGCGTCAGCTAAGCTGAAAACGTAGCCCACGTCAAACCCTATTAGAGATTCTATTCGTCCAGCAAAATTGCACCGCGCGAACCAGAGGTCACCATATGCGCATATCTTGCCAGGTATCCATTCCTTATTCTTGGCTCACGTGGCTTCCATGCTTTCCTCCGCTTCGCCAGTTCCGCATCCTCCACCACCAGTTCGAGCTTCTTGTTTGGGATGTCCACAATGATTTCATCCCCTTCTTCGATCAATGCAATAGGGCCCCCAACGGCAGCCTCAGGTGAAATATGTCCAATGGCGGCCCCCGTAGTGCCTCCGCTGAAACGGCCATCTGTTATGAGCGCCACGTCCAATCCCAGACCGCGCCCTACGATTGCTGCGGTAGGGGTTAGCATCTCCTGCATCCCCGGCCCCCCTTTGGGACCCTCGTAACGGATCACCACCACGTCTCCGGCTACGATCCTGCCATCCAGAATAGCATCCGCAGCATCTGACTCGCTTTCGAACACTCGCGCGCGGCCCTTCCTGGTAAGCATCTCCGGCGCGACTGCGGACTGTTTCACCACCGCGCCCTCCGGCGCGATATTCCCATAGAGCACGGCAATTCCGCCCTCTTGATGATAAGGATTTTCAAGCGGCCGGATAACCTCGGGCCGAACAACCAACGCATTTTCCAAGTTTTCGCCCACGGATTTTCCAGTTACCGTAAGGGGAGCTGCGTTTATCAGACCACGGCGCGAAAGCTCCTTCATTACTGCCTGTACGCCGCCCGCCGAGTTGAGGTCCTCCAGGAAATGCTCTCCACCCGGGCGCAGGCTGCAAAGGTGCGGTGTACGGGAGCTGATTTCGTTGAATACTCCAAGATCGAGCTGAATTCCGGCTTCATTCGCGATTGCCGGTACATGAAGAACCGTGTTGGTTGAGCAGCCAAGGGCCATGTCCACCGTGATCGCGTTTTCGAAAGCCGCCTTGGTTGCTATCGCACGCGGTTTCAGGTCCATGGCGAAAAGCTCCATTATCCGCATCCCTGCTTCTTTTGCCAGGCGCACTCTTGCCGCTGTAACCGCCGGGATGGTGCCGTTGCCGGGCAATGCAAGTCCCAGGGCCTCAGCCAGGCAGTTCATTGAGTTTGCCGTAAACATACCGGCGCACGATCCGCATCCGGGACATGCTTCGTCTTCTAGCTCTTCCAGCTCACCCATGGTTATCTGTCCAGCTTTTAAAGCGCCGACACCTTCAAAAACCGAAATGAGATCCACAGGCTTTCCACCAACATGTCCGGCCAACATCGGGCCGCCGCTAACGAGAATAGCGGGAATGTTCAGCCGAAGGGCCGCCATCATCATTCCGGGTATGATTTTGTCGCAATTTGGGACCAACACCAGTGCGTCAAACGGATGGGCCATCGCCATTATTTCGACGGAATCGGCTATCAACTCGCGGCTCGCCAGTGAGTATCTCATTCCGGCGTGATTCATCGCAATACCGTCGCAGACCCCAATCGTGCTGAACTCGATCGGCGTTCCGCCGGCCAGTCGAACACCTGCTTTTACCCCTTCGACTATCTTGTCCAGGTGAATATGACCCGGAATAATCTCGTTGGCGGAGTTGACGACGCCGATGATCGGCCTGTCTATTTCCGCTTTAGTGTAGCCCATAGCCTTAAAAAGTGAGCGGTGAGGCGCCTTCTCAACACCCTTTTTCATCAGATCGCTTCGCATTGCGCAGTCTCCCTTTGCAGACAAATGAATTCATGTACCGAAGCCTAAACATATAATAATTAAAACATTCTTGGCTGTTTTGGAAGCAAAAACGCCTAAGCCCTCAAGTTGACAAAAGAATTCCTAATTTATATAATCAAGACCCCTATGAGCCCTATATTCGGTCCAGTACCATCCCGGCGTCTGGGAAGATCGCTGGGAATAGATGTTATCCCGGCAAAGACTTGCTCTTTCGATTGCATTTACTGCGAGTCGGGACCTACTACCCGTTTGAGTGTAGAAAGAGAGCACTTCGTCGATCCCATGGAGGTCCTCGATCAACTAAGCGCCTTTTTCCGCTTACATCCTAATGCCGCCGACGTTCTGACATTTTCGAGCGCGGGAGAACCAACTCTCTATGAAGGCCTGGCGGAGCTGATATCCTCAGTCAAAAAGGCTTACCCGGCGCTTCCTTTGATCGTGCTGACCAATGGCTCTCTTTTATGGAGACCTGAAGTAAGACGTTCCCTTTTAGAAGCCGACCGCGTTGTCCCGTCTGTGGATGCCGTCACCGCCGCTGTTTTTCGCGAAATCAATAGAGCTCATCCATCCTTGGAACCCGAGCTAATCATCGAGGGAATTCGTGCGTTTCGCAAGGAATACAAAGGGCAACTGCATATCGAAATAATGTTGGTCTCCGGGGTTAACGACAGTTCCGTCGAACTTTCGGCGCTTTCGCACACCGTCGAGTCTATCGGGCCGGATAAGATCGAACTGAACACGGTTGTCCGCCCACCGGCGCGCACCGGAACGCGCGGTCTCAGCGATCAGCGTATGGAGTGGGCCGCTTCCTTCTTCAGTTCACTCAACACTGAAATAGTGGGTGCGTTCAAATCATGCGAGCTAAACTGCAGCGAAGATCAAATCGGTATCCGGATAATCGAAACGGTCGAGAGACGGCCGTGCACAGTAGCAGAATTGGCCGTCTCTCTCGGTATCCAGGAAAAAAAATTGGAACAGGAATCGCAAAAACTCCAGAAACAGGGCAAGCTGAAGACGCTTTACTTTAATGGAAAACCGTTTCTTTGCCCCGCGGAATAAACTCCTCACATCTGCACGTCGCTCTTTACCGCAGGCGGCGAAGCAAGTATATTCACCGGTTTCTCCGGCAGAGTCCTGGCAGTCAAGGTGTTAGTGAAAAGCTTGCGGGCCAGGTCCCTCACCTGATCGGCTCTGACAGCCCTGACCAGGTCCGGATAATGCCGGGCGTAATCCCAGCCGAGGCCAAGCACTTCATTCAAAGCAGCATCGGAAGCCTGGCTACCCAGTGTCTGTCTGGATAGCTTCAGCTCCACGAGCATTGTCTCCTTGGCTTTTTCCAGCTCGTTTTCCGGAACGGGTTCATCTTTAAGCCGTTTCAGGTTTTCTTGAATCACTTCCTGCACCTTGGGCAGATTCGCCATGGTGGTCTGGGTGAGGACACCGAAAAACCCTGCGCTTTTCCCATAAAATGGAAAAGTGCTCACAGTGTAGACCAGGTTCTGGTCACCGCCTCGAAGAGAATCGAATATCCTTCCCGCCGGAGAGCCTCCTCCGGACAGGACAGCCGTCAGCACATCGAGTGCGGGTCTTTCGGAGTTGTTGATATCCAGACCGTTTGTGCCGATGAAAAGCCCGGAGCTGCTCTTCTCGTTTTTTACCTCTACTGTGCGGCTGGCGCTGATTGGATGCGTTTCATCGGGCATAGCTTTTTCGACCTGAACCCCTCGCCATTTCCCGAATTTCTCCTGAGCGAGATGCTTTGCCTTTTTCGAATCTATATCACCGTAAATAGCAAGAACGGAATGAGTGGGGTTCACCATTTTTCGATAAAACGCAAGAATGTCCTCTCGAGTAAACGACTTCACTGACTCAGATGTTCCCAGTTTGTCATTCACATAGGAAGTTTTCTGGAAGTAGCTTTTTTTAAACAGCCGCATCACCTCGGCCTGCCAGCTCTCATCAACCTTTTTTATGGCGATTAGCGTATCCTGCCTTTGCTTTTCAATCTCTTCCTGTGGGAACTGAGCGTTCTGAGCCATATCGGCAAGAAGATCAAGCGCCCAATCGAAGTCTTCTTTGAGCACCTGAATGGAAATGTGGTAGCTATTGTTATCCGACTGGGCGTTGATTTCGCCGCCGGCGTTCTCCACTGTTCTAAGCAAGTCGAGCTTTTGTTTCGATTTCGTACCGGAGGTCAATAAGTTGGCCGTAAATGCGGATAGCCCCGGGCGGTCAAGAGTTTCCAGTGAAAGCCCACCGGCGCCATAGAGCTGTAAGGTTACAATAGGAAGGGTGGGGTCCTGCTTAATAAGCGTTTTCAGACCGTTTTCCATTCGGCTGAATTCAACCGGTGGAGTTTCAGGAATCGGACATTCGGTCGCCGCCGCTTCCTGAACCTCGGCGGAAGAAGGCTTTATCACCGCGACATTCATGCGGTCATGCACAAGATATCGCTGAGCTGCGGCCTGGACCTCTTCTCTCGTTACCGAGCGGATCCCGTCTACGTATTCATCGTCAAAATAGGGGTTCCCTGACAGCAAATAGGATGAAGCAAGCGAGGAGGCCCTGGTAGAAACGGTTTCCTGCTCGAAAACGTGCTGCGCTATGGCCGTTTTCTTTGCCTTATCCAATTCCGCCTCGCTGATCGGGGTAGCCTTGAACCGGTCGATTTCCTCCTGGATGTCTTTCATCACAGCGGGCCACCCGGACGGAGGCAGCGACAACGAAATAATGAACTGGCCACGGACGAATGCCGGTGTCCAGTTCGAAGCGTTAATGCTGAAGACCTTGTTTTGCTCTTCTTTCAGACGACACTGCAGGCGGCAGGTTTCGCCTTCGCCCATGATCTCGGCAAGAACGTCCAGAGCATACAAGTCTTTTTCGTAAGCATTTACCGATGGAAACCCTATCATTGCCTCGACCAGCCTGACGATAGGTACTTCTTTTTCCTCCCACCGGACGCTTCCCTGCAAAGGTTCTTCAGGCAGGCTCTCCTGTTCGGAGATTCTGGGAAGAAAGTCCCGGGTTTTTTCCGCCACAAACTGAAGGACCTTGGAGGCCTGAACATTTCCGGCCAGAGCTACTATTACGTTCTCCGGCTGGTAGCGCTGCTGATAATAATCCAGAAGCGCTTCCCGGCTCTGTTGAACGAAAACTTCTTCATACCCGATTACCGGATAGCGAACCGGATTTTTTTGATATGCCGTTTGAATGAAAAGCTTCCACAGCTCGGTATTCGGGTTGCTCTCTCCCATTTTCATTTCCTGCTGGATGACTTTCTTTTCCCTGGCAACCTCCTTCGGGTCTATTACATTTTCCGACACATAGGACAGCAGCAGATCGAGGGCATCTTGCCAGTGATCTGCCCCCGTGTTTATGTAGTACACCGTCCTGTCGAAGCTGGTGTAAGCATTGGTTTTACCGCCCATTGCCTTGATCCGCTCCTTAGCCTGTTCTTCCGTAAACGAGCGGGTCGTTCCCCCGGCAACTACGTGCTCCAGATAATGAGAAAGTCCAGCCCTCATGTACTTTCCTTCAAGAGCAGACCCGGCACGTACGAACACCTGTGCGGAAACGACCTCAGCGCTGGGCTGTTGATGAACGAGCAGCGTCAGACCGTTCTTCAACACAACGAAAAGGTCGTCAGGCTTTGAAGCGAGTGTGCGCTGCACAAAAGGGCGAGACTCCCGGGAAATAAGCGGACATTCCTTGCCCTCATCAGAAAGCGCTGCTGGAACTGTTCCGGCGAAAAAAACCATAACGAGCGCGAATACCAAAGCTATCCTTTTAAGCATCAAACTCTTCCTTTCAGGACATTTAAACTCATCCAAATTTGGATTCGGTAATTCTAATTGACAGATCGACAGCATTCCACAAGATTTTTCCAGACGAGAAGATGAAAAAAAATCGTGGCAGACTTACAGCAGATTTGATTCGATCATACTTGAAATGAGATTAAATCTGTTAACTAGTCCTGTGTGAGTCTGCCAATAAACAGGAGGGCGCAACAATTCAATCAGGCGCCAGCATCCACGCGTTATGCCGATCTCTGCGACAATATCGTTGATCTGCACAGATCTGAGAAGTCTTTCAAGATCGGATATGATCTCCCCGCTGAAACTGGCCGGAGCCACTGCCCGGTCCAAATATGTTTTGGAGGGAATTTCGCAGCTATCGAAGCTGCGCAGCTCTTCCCCGCAAACCCTTCCAAGCACCCCGCAACATTCGTAATTGACGAAAAGCAGTCGGAAACGTTCGCTATAATGCAACATCTCCTGGATAATCAAAGGGTTATAAATACCGGAAATTTCTTTCAGATCACGTTCGTTCGAGACCAGCCAGGCATTATCCGTCTTTTTCGGACCCAATGCCCAAAAAGGAAAAGCAAAATCTTCAAGGATCGAGTTCTTTTGGCGTCCATAATAGAGGTGAGTAAGCGGGTGGGGACACTTGAGAAGCTGGAACAAGACTTCCTGCATCAGCCTGGATTTTTGAATACTGTAAGCAAAGGAGCTGGGAAATGTCTTTCTCCCGGCCGCCTGCAGGACCCTGACAAACCTTTGAGTGGGGAACAGAACCAGGCGGGCTGAGAGCAGCATTCTCCTTTGCTGTGGCGTATAGTCGACGAGGGAGGATCGAATGCCGAGCGTTGTAACTTGCGGGCAGGCGCGAAGAAACGGAGCCATTGCAACCAGCTTTTCTCGCACCCTCTTGCGCGCACCTTCCGTCATCTAATTTCCGGTTCGAAATGCTTCGACAGGCTGCACCCGGCTTGAAAACGCCGCCTCACCTGCGATCGCAGCCTATTCCGCGTACTGTCCTCTAATTTCGCTCTTCGCTTTGCTATCGCGCGGCTTCCCGAACGTCTATATGGCCGTTGAGCAGCAGGTCAGGATGAACTCCGTAATTGTAGCTTCGCATACGGAAATAATTATCCAAAATTCCAACTCTGGAATCGACATAATCATAAATGGTAAGCCGGTCGTCAGATGAGTCACCATCGTGGCACATATCCCTTATGGCATTGGAGAGGCTCTCCTGGAAGTAGACCGGTACTGCCAAAAAGACTACATGTGATTTCAGGCTGCGCGAACATTGAGGCATAGCTCGCGGCGAGACGAGCAAAACTTGCGCCTGCGCTGCGCCCGCCTGAAAAATTTCGTTGTTCCCTCCGTCATCTTCGACAATCTTGGGATTGGCGCTAAAGTGATTATACGAGAATGTCTTTATTCCGCGCTGACTAAACTCGGCGCTCAATGCATCATCCTGGTCCTCCCCTCCTGAGAGAACAACAACCCGTTCTTCTCCTTTTTGGAGTTCGTTTTCCACATCTTCCACAATTTTGCGGTTTCTTTCGGGATCAACCATGAGGTCCCGGATCATCACCGGGTAGTCTGCCCTTGAATTATAAGGGAAGTTGAAATCCGTCTGGCGTGCTATTACGGTTCCAGAAATAACACCCCGCCCTTCACGCGCATCTCTCTCATCGATAGTATATACAATGTCTCCCAAATAAAAATGAACCAGTTTTAAGAGTCGGTCTTTCCTTTGGACAGTGTTGGACAGACCCATTACATAGCGGCAGTCGAAATTGGGGATCAGATTTGTAAGCATCTTTAATGGGAAGCGCTGGGACTCGTCTACGATAATGTATCCAACCTTTTCGTAAATTTTTCTCCAATAGTGCGCTATTTCGCCTGTATGGCCGATTGTGATCTGCTTGCCGACCTGATGGGTCCCACTGGAAAAAATACCCACCTCTGAAGCCGGAATCCGCAGGAAGCTTTCTATTTTCTTCAGCCAGCTATCGAAAAGATCAACCTTTGGCACTACTACCAGCGTAGGTTGGCGTCTTTGAGCAATGGTATAGAGGGCGATAACTGTTTTGCCGCTCTTGTGCCCCCCTACGAGCGTTGCGCAATCGTGTTCCAGGACGGCTTCGGCCGCCTCCTGCTGGTAGCTCTTTAATTGCCCGTGGAATTCAATTTGAATTGGGTCGAAGTGCCGTCTCCTGTCGACGAGCCGGAATGGAACCTGATACCTCTTGCACAGCTCGATGAACTGATCAAGAAATCCTCGAGGGAGAAGGTAATTTCTGCCCTTCTGTTTCAGACAGCTTATCTGGGGAGGAATGTTGCCTATCCACTCGCCGCGATTGTGCCTCATTTCATAATCCGGATTGGTAAAGACAAGCCGCTCGTGCAGTTTCTTCTCGAGTATGGAAGGCAATCCGTCAGCAGGCACTTTGATCCACTCGGAAAGTAAAACATTGACATTCCTGGCGAACATTTTCTAAAACCTCCGCCGACACAAGGAGATCGAGATAACTGCCCCAACCCGCCGGTCTGGATTCAAGGACGGCAGTCACGCGCCCAGTCCGCACACATCTCTCAACGTCTTTCAGCAGCCAATTCACCGCGAACCGGTTATTATATTTTCGATAAGAGACAAGCGTTTTTGAACACTACTTCCAATAAAGGCTTCGATAATTCAAATTATATCGTACCCGTATGGAAAATGTTATAAAGATTTAACTCGTTAAAAGGAGCCTTTAATGGAACACGATTCCCCGCACCTCCAGAGTATAAAGCAACTTGCTTTAGAATACGACGAAAAATATCGAGAACTGGAAAAACTGATTTCCGAAACTCAACCGGAAAATATTCTGCCTCAATTGAGGGCCCTGGCCGAACGCACAGTTGATCATTTCCGCACTGCCCAGATCGCCATGCTCTCGACACCCCACTTATTTGGGGGAGAGGAAGGGCAGACTGCTGTTCAGGCCATGACGGCTTTGTGCCGCGCTTTTGATGAGATGCGCATACTTTTCCATTTTCTCCTGGAAACCCACGCGCATTAACTCACGCCGGCGTCCGGAGACATGCACGCACATCCCCATTGCGCATTCGCTGGAGTCCATCCGGGATTTCCGGATGGGCTCCAGCGAACCAATATGGATTGGGTCCGAATACTTTCAGACATAAGGAAATGAAGGAAAATAGACTAAGTGCCCATCTCCCATGAATGCAGGTAAGTGTCCTGCTCGTGCGTGAGCGAGTCGATCTTGACTCCCATGCTCGCAAGTTTCAGGCGGGCGATTTCGCGGTCAATGTCCACAGGTACCCGATATACCCGGTTTTCCAGAGAGGCGTGGTTGCTGACGATATACTCCGCACATAACGCCTGGTTTGCAAAGCTCATGTCCATAACGCTCGAAGGATGTCCCTCTGCGGCAGCCAGATTAATAAGGCGGCCATCGCCGAGCACATATATCCTTTTGCCTGTTTTCAAGTTGAATTCTTCGACAAAGTCACGGATGGTCCGCACCGATGAAGACATCTCACGCAGTTCATCCAGATTGATCTCCACGTTGAAGTGACCCGAGTTGCAGACGATTGCCCCTTCTTTCATCATCTCGAAGTGTTCTTTTCGGAGAACATGGATGTCGCCGGTCAACGTGCAGAAGAAATCACCAATCGGAGCAGCATTCTCCATAGACATAACCTGGTAGCCGTCCATAACGGCCTCCAGTGCCCTTAGAGGATCTATTTCGGTCACGATGACCTTGGCCCCCATCCCCGAGGCGCGCATCGCAACACCTCGTCCGCACCATCCATATCCGCCCACCACAAAATTGGCCCCTGCCAGCAACCTGTTGGTAGCCCGGATTATTCCGTCCACCGTGCTTTGGCCGGTCCCATAGCGGTTATCGAAGAGATGCTTGGTATCCGCATCGTTGACAGCCACGATCGGGTACCTGAGGACCCCCTTTTCTGCCATGCTGCGAAGCCTGATTACCCCGGTAGTCGTCTCCTCAGTTCCGCCGATTAAGTTCGCAAGAAGTTCTTTGCGCTCGGAATGGAGAATGCTCACCAAGTCGGCTCCGTCGTCCATGGTAAGATGAGGGGTGTGCTCAAGCGCGCTGTGAATATGGCTGTAGTAAGTTTCCTTATCCTCGCCCTTGATGGCGAAAACAGGGATCTGCTCGAAAATCGCAAGAAACGCGGCCACATCGTCCTGCGTGCTCAAGGGGTTCGACGCACAAATGCGCAAATCGGCCCCTCCCGCTTTAAGCGTTTGTGCCAGGGCGGCGGTCTCGGTAGTCACGTGGAGGCAAGCGGCCATTCGTGTTCCCGCCAAAGGCTTCTCTGCTTCGAACCTTTTTTGAATCGACCTCAACACAGGCATGGATTGCGCGGCCCACTCCACCCTCAAACGCCCCTTATCGGCAAGCCCCTTGTCCTTGATATCGAAATTCATTCAAGCTCCTCTTAGCACGGGCATTTCGTGCTGACTTGGTTGAGGCCCGCCTTGTCTTTTAAGGTCTCCGCCATATCGGTTTTCTCCCAAGTAAAGTCGGGATCGTTTCTTCCGAAATGGCCGCCGCAGGCAGTCTTCCTGAATATCGGCCTGGTTAGCCTCAGGTACTTTATCATGTTAGCCGGTTTGAAGCTGAACAGCTCCAGGACCAATTCCTGGATTCGCTCGTCGGGAACGCGTCCTGTACCGAATGTGTCAATCATCAGCGACACCGGTTCAGCCATTCCAATGCTGTACGCAACCTGAACTTCGACCCGGTCTGCAAGATCCGCGGCAACAATGTTCTTGGCAACATACCTGGCCATGTACGAGGCCGTTCGGTCGACTTTAGAAGGGTCTTTGCCCGAAAAACCGCCTCCGCCATGGCTGCCCTGCCCCCCATATGTATCGGCGATGATTTTTCTTCCCGTAAGCCCGCAATCCCCCATCGGGCCGCCGACGACAAACCTCCCCGTGGTGTTGATGAAGTATTTTGTGTTGGCATCAAGCAATCCCTCCGGGATTACTTTCTTAATGACCTCTTCAGTGATTGCCTCACGTAACGTAGAATAATTCACTTGCGGTGTGTGCTGGGCAGCCACAACCACTGTGTCTACTCTCTTCGGTTTATGGTCGAGATATTCAACCGTTACCTGGCTCTTTCCATCCGGGCGAAGGAAATCACAAATCCCGTTTTTGCGGACCTCGGCAAGTTTTCTCGAAATCCGATGAGCGTAATAGATCGGCATGGGCATGAGCACCGGAGTTTCGTTACATGCATAGCCGAACATCAACCCCTGGTCTCCAGCACCCTGCTCTTCGAAGAGACCCTCGCCGGCATTGACGCCTATTGCGATATCAGGCGACTGTTTGTCGATGCTGGTAATCACAGCGCAAGTTTCCCAGTCGAAACCCATGGAGGAATCGTTATAACCGATCTCCTTTATGGTATCTCTGACGATATGCGGAATATCAACATAGGTGGAGGTAGTTATCTCCCCGGCAACAAAAGCAAGCCCTGTGGTAACAAGTGTTTCACAGGCCACCCGCGCTGTTTGGTCTTCTGCAATGATCGCATCCAGAACGGCATCCGAAATTTGGTCCGCTACTTTATCGGGATGGCCTTCCGTCACGGATTCAGACGTGAACAAATAGCTCCTCATGGACATCTGGAAAAATTTCCCCTTTCAATGACAAAATGTAGACCGGCAGATAACCGGTCGCTGTTTTCAGCCACCTATTTAACCACCGTCAGTTCATTTGTGGACTTTTCCACGCGTTTCCTGTTCTGCGAGTCCACAAGCACAATCACCGGCTTATGCGCCGCCGCTTCAGCTTTGCTATAATTTGAATATGAAGCGATGATTATCAGATCGCCGGGTGCGCCCATCCGAGCAGCTGCTCCGTTGAGACAGATTTGCCCTTTCCCTGCCGCACCGGCAATTGCGTATGTGTCGAACCTCGCCCCATTGTGAATGTTATAAATCTTTATCTGTTCATAAGGCAATATGTCGGCCGCTTCCATAAGATCGGCGTCAATGGTCAAGCTGCCTTCGTAATTGAGATTTGATTCCGTTACGCGGACACGATGGATTTTGGACTTGAGCATGGTCCTTTGCATGACATTCCTCCTGGCAGACATTGGTTAAGATCAACTTGAGCAGGTAGACTGAGAAGCAGATTCAGCAGCAAAGCCAGATATTGAGCACGTTGGGGCCTCTTGCCATGAGGATCGCCATCGAGCGTGTCTCTAAAGTTCTCTGTGCCTGCTGCATCTCGCTCAACTTATTGATGATGCGCATGATGTTCGTTTCCTCCCCACCAGATCGCGGGTTCCGGACGCGCCGGCCGCCGTAGGCCGCTTACGCCCGCACATGGGTTATCAATATTGTCCCGGTCCCGGAATGAGATCCAGGCGAAACTTGAAATCACTTTCTAGTTACAAAAAAAACCTGTGGCAGTCAAGTCCTATCGGGATTCACATGGGAAAATCGGACAAAAGCCATATTTCTTTAAACCTTTCTTCTCCGCCGTTAAGGAGAGTGAACAGCGAAGTACCGGGATGACTGACGCCTATTTTTTCCTTCCCACCACCGCGATCTCAATTTATACTCCGCCGGAAATCTGGATCAAGGATTTTAATCAGAACTAAAAAAGGATCGCAATAAATGGGTGTTTATGAACGGCAACTAAAGCTGGTTGCCCCTTACCACCGTAGAATTGCACTTGCGATGTTGTGCATGGCACTGGTGGCGGCTTGCGGCACGGCCAGTCTCTATCTGATCAAGCCGGCGTTCGATGATCTGATCGTCAATAAAAACAAAGAGATGCTGAACCTAATATGCACGGCTGTGCTCATCATTTTCGGCGTAAAAGGCGTCGCTTTGTGCGGAAACGCCTATCTTATGAGCTACGTCAGCCAGAAGATTATAACCAAGCTCAGGGAAGATGTTTACAATCATATACAGTGTCTGCCCGTTCCTTATTTGGACAAGATGCAAACCGGAAACCTGATGTCCCGAATACTCAGTGACGTGAACGCTGTTCAAAGCACGCTCTCCGATTCAGTGACGGGAATCATAAAAGAGTCCTTCAGCGCAATCGGCTGCGTAGGCATCATGTTCTACATGGATTGGCGACTTGCAAGCTGGGCGATATTTATCGTGCCGGTAGCCTTCCTGCCGGTTTTCAAAGTTGGCAAGCTGTTGCGAAGGACCGCTTCCAAGTCTCAGCAGACTGTAGCAAACATCTCGGTCATAATGCACGAGACCATAGGCGGAAACCGGATCGTAAAAGCTTTCGGGATGGAAGACTATGAGAAGAATCGCTTTCGCGGCGAGAATGAAAACCTTTTGAAATATACCTTGAAAGCTGTGGTCGTTCGCGCTGTAAACAGCGCGGGAATGGAATTTCTCGGCGGACTCGGCATAGTCTCCATTATGCTATATGGCGGCCACCAAATTATCGGGTCGAAAATGACGGCAGGAAACCTTTTCGCATTTCTCGCCGCCCTTATCAGCCTCTACGAACCGGTCAAACGCCTGGCGAACATTTACTCTTCCGTCCATCAGGGGCTGGCGGCAGCGGATAGGGTCTATGAGCTTCTGGACCAACCCATAGAGATAATCAACCAGCCTGGCGCCAAACCCCTCGAGCCTGTCAGAAAGCACATAGAATTCAGCAACGTATCCTTCAGTTACGGGGAAAAACCGGTTCTTTCGGATATAAACTTCGAGGTCAAGGCTGGTCAGGTCGTAGCGCTGGTCGGGATGAGCGGGGCCGGCAAGACTACTCTCATAAACCTGATCCCCAGGTTCTATGAGGTCACCAAAGGGGCTATTCTTATCGACGGGATCGACACCCGGGACGTAGCTTTGTCATCCCTGCGCTCTCAGATCGCTGTCGTCACCCAGCAGCCCATTCTTTTCAATGACAGCTTCCGGAACAATATAGCTTATGGAGATATCCGCAAAAGCGATAACGAAATAATTGCGGCGGCCAAAGCCGCTAATGCTTATGACTTCATAATGAAACTGCCCCGGCAGTTCGAAACTAACGTTGGCGAGCAGGGGATAAGGCTTTCCGGCGGGGAACGCCAAAGAATTTGTATTGCACGCGCTTTGCTCAAAGATGCCCCGATCCTCATACTGGATGAAGCCACTTCATCTCTCGACAGCGATTCCGAACTCGAAGTCCAGAAGGCCCTCGAAAACCTCATGACAGGAAGAACTACTCTTGTAATTGCTCACCGCCTCTCCACAATTCAGAGAGCCGATTGCATAATTACTCTGGCAAACGGGAGAATCGTCGAACGGGGCTGCCATTCCGAGCTGATGACCTGCGACAGCGAATATCGCAGGCTGTATCAGTTACAGTTCTCTCAATTCTCCAAAGAGGACCAGGAAATAGCTCTCAGGCATTCGTGAGCCTGCAACACAATTCTATTCAAACTTCGGTGATCGATCATCTATCTCGAAATGTAATCTGTCCCCCGTCTTAAGGAGCCTTAATACCTTGGCGCCGGGCTTTGGATCGGCAGTGAACAGCACTTCCTTGCCAAATTCCGTCTTGCAGATGTACGCAATAGTGTTTTGGAGTTCTCTCTTGCGCGCGGCCGAGAAATAATCCAATTCGATCACGGAGTTGATTGTGATCGGTCCCTGGTCGGCCAAGGCAGCGATTTGCTTTGCCACGCTCCTCTGTTCACGGTAGCAGACGCCGTATTCCCCTACGTAACCGTTATTTGCGTTTACGTATAAAAGAACGCAAGGGTACTGGAGCACATATGAAATTAGCCCGACATAGAGAAGAACGCGAACTATGAATTTCCCGGAATCCATGAGACTCAAAATCCCATCGGAGAGCGCGAGGATCAGAAATGGAAGTATGATGGTGTAATGATGAGGCCGCCCATGGTCGAGGACGAAACAATAAATAACGAAAAGAAATCCGATCGACCAAGGACAGAGCAAGACTTTCGGATCAGGCCGGTCCGCCGGGTCGGCAGGTGTCGGTCTGAAAAATTTGAGAGCGGCTTTGGCGCAATTGAAGACCCCAAAAAGAAATGGAACAATGAGAAGATAGCAAAAAATCATTACAGCGCCGGGCAACGGCGGAAAAGGCCAGTTCCACTGGGTTCCTTTTCCTGAAGACACATATCTCCAAAAATCGCTTCCCGTAGCTGAAAACAGAACCCATTTTAGCGCTCCTTCCAGGCTGGATGTATGAGGCGCTCTTGCCAGCCCTTGTGTGATTCCCGTTTGCTGGAAATGGTGGAATAAGAAGTTCAGATAGGGAATAAGGGGCAAAATAAACATGATGAGGCCGCCGGCAGCCCAAAACATGAGTGCAGGAGCGCCAACCGGGACAGGCGCAGCGTTAGCGGTGGGCGCCGGCTCATCAGGGCGCACCTTCCCCTTCAGTCTGAATGATACTACTATGTAGCAAATCAGCACCGGTATATAAAATATACCACTGTGGTGAAGTTGGACAACGATTGATGAGAACAAGCCAATTGGAATCAGGAGACGGGGGTCCCTGTGAACCTTGAGTACCATAAGCGTCAGTGGAATCACGAAGAGCAGCATCAGATTCGGTTGCCATATCTTACGACTGAAGATAACCAAATAGGGTGATAATGAAAAAAGGAGCACACAAAGTAAAAATTGTTTTCGATCCACCAAGAATTCGGCGAAAAAAAGGACCGCCAGCATCAGAATAAGTATATTCGCGGTAAGGATAAAAGCGGTAAGTACATATGGGTCAGGGCTTATAGCGGTTAGGAGGCCCATAATATAGCAGAAAGCCGGGCCAAATGGTACTTGGACGCTGGCAGTTGCACCATGATCGATCCACCAGTGCTGCGCGGGGGCCGCAAGCCCCCTCACTATCCCCTCCAGTTCATCCCCCTTGAATTCGAAAATATCAAGGTGAAAAGCTCGCAGGAAGACCCCCAGAACCAAAATGCCCAGCAAGATTATCCTTGCATCTCTCGACATCTGGTCCCACAGGTTCCTGAAGGAAGAAAGACAAAAATTCACGTATGCAGGTCCCCCGCGCGGATATGAAAAACGGCTCCGTTCCGCATTTCGCCCCGGACGATAGCGCTATCTGCCAGTGTCATATAGTCTAAACACCGGTCTTTTTCAATAACGGCCCGTGCGCGGCTGGCTCAATCCCGGCTGAATACCCAGCCCAAGCCGCAGTTAAACACCCGGCATCGGACATTGGGGGCGGGAAAACTTCTGAGACCTCAAAAGCGGCTACGCCCGCCTATCAGGGGCGTCCTGCCTCACTGCGTGCGCCCGTTATCGATCTTCAGTTCAAACGGCGTTGCCCTGTACACCGACCGTATAACCCAAAGAGACAGCACCTTATAGTGCAACATCCTGATCTGTGCGACCTCTTGGATGAGATAACACCTAAAGAACCCCATCATCATCGATCATGCAATACTTCCAGTGAGAGACTTGGATTCTCCGCTGAGAGCCGTGAATTTCTGAGATGATGTGCTACCGATTCCCGACACTGCGCAGGAGTTTGATGAACGGTTTGCAGATTTTGTACAGTGGATACCCGAGCAGGAACCGATTCCAGCCATAAGTCGATGCTATCCTATCCCGTGCAGCTCCCCTTCCTGCTACTCCCTGTCTGTACAGCTTCCAAATCTGATAATTATAATCATAAACCAGATAGATTTTATCCAGCCGTGTCAGTTCGATATACCGCTTAGCCCCATTAAAGACATATTCGGACAAAAGATGGCCTGTATCATCAACAACGAGCTCGTTTCTTTTATTGAACCGGCTCTGCTGGCCCTCGTGCACTCTAAAAGCGACAAGGGGAAGCCGTAAATATGCGAGCCCACCTTTCTCCAGCAGGCGAAACCAAAACTCCAGATCCACAATCTGCCCGTAATTTCGGATTGAAGCCTCGTCCGGACAGGCTCTTCCTGAACATTACGGCTGTGGGCTCGCCGACAAGGTTTTTCTGAAGCCTCAAACACCGGTTGATGACCTGTTTGCCGTTAATGCAACCGGAATCCCGGAAGTGCGCTCGAATCTTCATCGGCCTGCCCTCGGAATCAATTATCTGCCTGGCTGATGCGACCATCGAGACCTTAGGCTCGGCATCCAGCGCCTCCACCATCCGCAGTATTGCATCCGTGGAGCAGAACAGATCGTCCGCAAACAGGTACTTTATATACTTGCCTCTGGCTTCTCTCAGGCACAGGTTCCAGTTCTCCACCATCCCCAGGTTGTGCGGATTGATCTTGAAAGTAATCCTTTTATCCTTGCCGGCATAGCCCGACACAACCTCTGCCGTCCCATCCTCAGAGTGATCGTCTATGATCAGTAGCTCAAAATCCGTATAGTTCTGGGAAAGCACCGATTCTATGGCTTCGGGAAGATATCCTGCGTAGTTGTAAGTGGGAATCACTACACTTACTTTTGGGGTCATTCGAGCCGCTCTATCCCTTTTCGCCGCTTAGCGAGTGCCCTCCCAGGGCCTTCTCCCTCAGCGCCCAGAAAAAATGCCTGGCTTTCGAGGATTGCCTTATGACAAACCGTTTGTGCCACGACAGGTTCCACTTTCGACGGTAGTAGGCACGGTTGGCAACCTGGTACGAACTGTTTTCAACACGGCGGATTTGGTTCTGGGTAACCGATCCAAAGTGATGAATGAAAGAGCGGCCGGTAATTCCAAGGCGGAAGCCGGCCATTGCTGCCCTCCTGAAAAAATCGACGTCTTCGAACTGGCCGATTCGAAAATTCTCATCGAACCCACCAATCTTTTCAAACACCGCAGTCCTGACCAAAAAGCAGACCCCGTCCGCAACTCCTATCCTCGCGTGGCGTTTCATCCGGCTCACAAAGTTTTCGGCGTAACTTTCCAGGTCATAATTGCATGGTCCTTCACGAATGGCGGGACTCACAATATCTACCTGCCTTTCAGCCGCAAATTCCAACATCCCTTCAAGCCAGCCATTGGTCACGATTACGTCGTTGTTAAGAAACATGACCCAGGAGGAGCAGGCGGCGGTAATCCCCTGGTTCCACGCATAAGCGCAGCCGAGATTCTCACCGTTTCTTAGGACCGTGACATAATCGAGATCACGAAGATATTCGGTTGTATTATTGGTCGAGCCGTTATCGATAACAATTATTTCACGGATTCCAGTTCTATGGGTTCTGAGGCTTTCCAGACACTTTCTGGTGTAATCCGGCTGATTGTAGACAGGGACCACTACGGTTGTCTCCGGCCGGGAAAAGAGATCGGAACATACCATGCCAGCGGCTATGGAAGGCGCATCCCCCATCTTCGTGTTCATTTCCGATTTCGTCCTCAGGAATTCAATCGCGCCGGGCACTTTAAAGCCCCCTAGCTCCACTTGACGAAGAACTGCTTGTGCAAAACCAAGGTGGATTCCAGCGCAAATATAAGGACATCAGTGGCGGGAAAACGGCCTGCCCCGCGATTGAAACAAGTTATCGGGCTACTACGGAAAGCACCTGCTTATCACCATCCACCAGCCCCCGCCGAATCAGATACTCGAGGATGTTACGAGCGTTTTCCTCCCGGGAGTTCACGACGGTATCCAGCATTATCTCCGGCTGCAGTGGAGGCTCATAGGGATCGTCGATGCCGGTAAAACCGGTCAGTATCCCCTGGCGCGCTTTAGCGTACAATCCCTTTGGGTCCCGCTGCTCGCAGATCTCGATGGGAGTGTCTACATAGACTTCAATGAAATGGCCCTCTTCCATCATGGCCCGCACCTCGTCGCGAATTGCGCGGTAGGGGCTGATTGCCGCGCACACCACAAAGCCGCCGTGTCGCACGATCTCAGAGGCGACAAACCCGATGCGTCGTATGTTCAGGTCGCGGTCCTCTTTGCTGAATCCCAGTCCTTTTGACAGATGAGTTCGAACCACGTCACCATCGAGCATCGTCACCCTGCGCCCCTGTTCGACCACTAAGCGTTCCAGCTCCTCAGCAGTACTAGATTTCCCCGATGCGCTCAACCCGGTGAACCAAATGCATGCTCCCTGACGATAACGTTGGTCTAGATCGGCGGATTCCATAGTTGTCATTCCTCAAAGGTGTCATTAAATCGAGCTTCGAACTTCGTTTCGATCTGTCACAGTGATGGCGACAAGTTTAAACGGAACAGACATTTCCGGAAACTCAAATACTCTTTTTTTTGAATTTATCAAGCTCTTTCTTTTTCCTCAGGCCAGCGGTTATTCATCGAAGAGATGCCGCTTACCATGAGAAATTGAATTCCCGGTCCCGGTCTCAAATTGACATTCCATTCAGATTCGGTTCACAATACTAAGATCATTTCCCGGACCGATTCTAAGAATCGGGACCTGCTGGTTTGGAGGCATCAACAAAATATGTTCATCTCAATTCATGTTCCCAAAAACGGCTGAAAGCAGTTTCCGCAATTCCTTGCGGGAAGCTTTTGGTAACCGCATGCTCCTGCACTATTCTACTCAATGGATCATGCAGTCCGCAATCAACTGACCATCGTTCAGTTCGCAGCCTTGCCTCTAAAATGGTCAATTTTTATTCGATCTATCTAAGGCCGGATGAGCCTGGAACAATTTGATTTCGTGGGCTTGCAGGAAGAGTACAATACGATATGAGTCTCATCCTCTTTGAGAAAATTTTTGGCATCAAAATGCAGGAAAGGCGCGAAAATACCGGGGACCGCAGCAAATCTGAAGAGGCCTTGGCGAACGCGGACCTCGATGATTTATTGCTCACCCAAGAGGCAAATCAACAAATTTAAGACAAGGCCCGTCGCCGCTTTGATCAGCTTTGTTCTCAGTACCCCTGAGATTAGATTCTTAATTTCGTTCTGCCGGAGATTAATCGAGCGCAATATGAAAGTTGCCGTGCGCGGGGCTTATGCGATCCGACCGCATAGAACCTTTGTTTGTCCCGTTTGTGCAAAGTAAATTAACCAGGGTGCGGAAAGATACATATGGATGTGATCGCAGCAAATCGCCCCCTCTATCACGGTTGTGTCGAGCCAATTGCACAGCTCGATAAGGATCTCTTTGAGCCTCGGCTTTACCTCTTTCTAAGTCTATGATATCTATCACGGTGTGCACAGACCGATTAGACTCAATCCCAATTAATTCCAGGCAAACATTATGTCAAACAAACGGCCGGTAGTTGTGGTTTTGGGCATGCACCGAAGCGGGACTTCGCTGGTTGCCAATTTTTTGAACGCTGTCGGGGTAGACCTTAGTCAGGACCTGCTTCCGCCTGACAAAGCCAATGAAGCCGGGTACTGGGAGTCCCAAAAGATTATGGAAATTCACCAGATAATCTTGAAGGAATTGAACTGTGACTGGCACAATCCGCCGCTCTCCCTTCCCACCACATGGTGGCGTACGCCCAAGATTCAGAAATTGAAAAGCAACCTACTCGAATTTGTCCGTTCCGAGTGCGAGAGGACGGAAAGGATTTGGGGATTCAAGGACCCCAGGACGGCAATTCTGTTGCCATTGTGGGAGGAAATATTCGATGAGCTGCAATTGGAACCTCTTTATATACTGACAGTCCGCCACCCCGGATCTGTGGCCTCCTCTATAAGCAAACGAAATCGCTTGGCCCGTTCACACTCGCATACGCTTTGGCTTAAGACTAACCTGGACGTATTGTCATATGCCGGAAACAATCTGCGTGCAATCGTGGATTATGATCGCTGGTTTGATTCCGGATTTGAGCAGGCCAGGACACTGCTTAATTCTTTAGACCTCCCTCACGCCGTAAATGAGACGCAAATAGCGGAAGCAGTCAATCAGGTGATCCACCCGGGTCTGCGGCACCATTCAAGCCAAGGGGATGAAACATGCCCGCCGTTTGTAGCGCAGTTTTATTCCATGTTGTTATCTGCGACAACGGACGGTAGAATACCGGATGAGGCCTCTGAAATCACGGCAACTTTCGAAAAGTCCCTTGATCTTCTGAATATCTGGAATGACCAGGTTGCTGAACGCGATGGAATTATTGTCGAACGCGATGCGATAATTGCACAGCGCAATACTAAAATTGAACGTTTAAGAAAACAAAGGAGCTGGCTTATATATTCAATTATAGCAATAGTTGCCATTTTCACAACCGTATTTACATTTGCGCTGATTGGTGCTCAGAACTGGTTCAAATGAAAACAAGATTCCAACTGGGATAGGCTTTGAAACTTATCAATACGATTCTACGTAAGCAGATTTACGCAATAGCAGCGGTTAAACGAATATCCCATATTCGGTACTATTTTCTTTTGAAAGAAACTGACCTATTTGATGCTAACTGGTATTCTAAGAATTGTCGCAGCTATTTAGGAAGAAAGATGCCTCTTCCACATTATCTAGTTTCAGGAGCAGCAAGGGGCAAAGACCCGTCTTTGCGATTCAGTAATGCCAAGTACTTTGGTTCTAACCCAGGCGTGCGCGAATCAGGCATAAATCCTCTGGCCCATTTTCTATTGTATGGAAAACAGGAAGATCTGTATAAATACTCGAAGTTTAGCTCCACTTCGCCTGAAAAGATACTTAATATTCTCGGCTCTACAACTCAAACTTATCCATCTTTGCCGGAAGCGGTCGATATAATCATTCCAGTCTTCAACGGGATGCACTACCTACCTTCTCTATTTGACAGTATTTTTGCCAATACTTCGTCACCGCACAGGTTCGTGATTGTAGATGATGCAAGCACGGATCCGAAAGTCTGGCCCTATTTGAATGCCAGGGCCGCAGGGCGAAGTGATTGCGTTCTTTTGCACAACAACGAGAATCTTGGTTTCCCCGGCGCTGTTAACAGAGCGGCGTCTGAATGTAGCGGTCATTTCGCTCTACTCAACACCGATACGGTCGTGCCTCAATACTGGCTCCAAAGGCTTATGCTCCCGTTTTTCGAACACGACCATGTAGCAACCACCACCCCATTTTCAAATTCTGCAACAATTTTCAGCTTCCCCCTGCCCAATGTCAGTAACTCATTGCTCAGCCCCGATGTAGACATCATCGACAGTGCCTTTAGAGCATTACGCTCTGACATTAGTCCCGAAAACGACGCCCCCACAGGGGTGGGATTCTGTATGGGAATCAATGGAGATCTATGGCGCCGGATTGGAGGGTTTGATCAGGACGCGTTCGGGAAAGGCTATGGAGAAGAAAACGACTGGTGCCAGAGGGCTATCAGCCAGGGCTATAGGAATATTTTGGTGCATAACTTATTTGTAGCTCACTTTCACGGGGGATCATTTGACCGGGAAACAGCAAAATCTCTTGCATCAGAAAATATCAAAACAATAAAGAAGCGCTGGCCTGACTATCTCTCCTCAGTAGAAGACCACATCCGCCAAGATCGCTGGGCCCATTACAGGCACGCGGCATTCATCGCATTTTGCCTCTCGCCATCATTCAGACCTCTAATGATTATCGACGCAGAACAAGGGGGTGGCGCCAATCTTTATAGCGACAGGGTGGCAAAAAACGCGCTGGCCCTATCGCGTTCGGTTGTAAGCCTGAGATTCGATACAAGCATTGGTTATATCAAAGCCTGGGCGGCATATGGAGATTTTGAGGTATATTTTTTTCTGGCAGATGACGATATCTTGCGGCTGCTCTGTCTTGGCAAAGCTCAAACTATCTTGGTTAATGAGCTGATGTCATGGAGATCGCCGAGAAAGGTCCTCGGAGCGGCTATGGAACTGAAGACCGCCTGGGGTGCGCAACTCGAAATTGCGATACACGATTTTTTCCCTGTATGTCCGACTGTTCACCTGCTTGACTGGAATGGAGACTACTGCCGTCTGCCGTCCGAGTCCGCTTGCCGCCGTTGCTTACCAAAGAATAAGCATTCTTTCGGCAAGAGGACCGATATCGATCAATGGAGGAACAGTTGGCGAATTTTGCTTGCGTCTGCCGACAAGGTGTCCTGCTTTTCACGCTCATCTTTCGAATCGATGAGCACAGTCTATCCGGAAATCAGTGGGAAAAGCGAAATAAAGCCCCACGAGCCGCTGATAAATTTCCCGCCGGGAGCTTACCATGCACCACCACAGCAAGACCCTCTTACCATCGGTGTGGTAGGGCTTATAACGAGGCATAAGGGATCGCAAATTGTGCACAATTTAGCGCGGCTTTTGTCGACACGCTGTCCCGAGGCTCGGATAGTGGTCGTGGGCAAACTGGTGCCTGAGTGCAATGGAAAGAATGTCAGAGTGACTGGTCCTTATCGCAGGGAAGATCTTCCCGGTCTGCTAAATCAGCACAAGGTAAATGTAGTTCTGTTTCCGTCTATTATCCCGGAAACCTTCAGCTATGTTACGCAGGAGATCATTTCACTGGAATGCCCGATAGTCTGTTTCGATCTCGGGGGCCAAGCCGAGCAGGTCAGAAGATATGAGTTGGGCCGCATTGCATCCGCGATGACCGCGGAATCGGCGCTTCAGGCGATCGAGGAGTTAATGTTCAGGGTTATTTAATCAGCATAAAAACGTTTCCCGGCCGATTCTGAAAACCGGGATCTCCTGATTGGAGACATCAACAGATCATGCTCATTTCAATTCATGTCCCCAAAACGGCTGGAAGCAGTTTCCGCAGTTCTCTGCAGGAAGCTTTTGGTGACCGCATGCTCCTGCACTATTCTACTCAACCCATTTCCTCATATATGCGCGATAAGGCAGCCCGGCTCCGATGCAAATTTAACGTCTCATGCAGGAGCGGGGCCTTCAGACGTTACGAAGCCATACACGGCCATTTTGTCGCCGATACATTCAATTCTCTACCCTTTCCCAAACGATTTTGTATATTCCTGCGTCGACCTGTTGAAAGGGTTATTTCTCATTACCTGTTCTGGAAAAAGTTCTATCCACAAATCATGCCGAGAAACAGCGTCTTGGATCATGTAGTTCGCAAACAACTGACCATCGTTCAGTTCGCGGCCTTGCCTCAAATGGTCAATTTTTATTCGATATTTCTCGGCCGGGTGGGCCTTGAACAATTTGATTTCGTAGGCTTGCAGGAAGAGTACAACACGAGTCTCCTCCTCTTCGAAAAAATTTTTGGCATCAAAATGCAGGAGAAGCGCGAAAATACCGGGGATCGCGACAAATCTGAAGAGCTTCTGGCGGATGCTGACCTTGATAAGCTATTGCTGACGCAAGGGGCAAATCTAAAAATTTACGATCAGGCCCGTCGCCGCTTTGATCAGCTTTGTTCTCAGTACCTCTAAGTTCGATCTCCATTCAACCTGCCGGAGATTACTTGACATGAGCCTTATAAACCAGTCGACACCCCTCAGCGGCAGCTCTGAAAACCCAGCTTGGCATCGACTTTACAGGCGGCCGCTACTCGATCTTCGGCAGACCGGGAACCTTGATTTTTCCGGGATCTACTCCCCAGGCTATGGCCTCGAAACTGTCGGCCAGTACGTTCAGACGCAGTTCCTTGATGGGGCAGAGCGATATGCCGCAAGGACAGGTAATCGCAAGCGACATAAGCGCAAAAATGCTGGCGATCTTGAAAAGGGCCATCTCCGGGCGCTGCGCCGCTGAGCGTCTCGCCCCCATGGAGCTAAACGCCGAGGAGTTGGATTTTTTTCCCCAGACCTTCGATCTCGTGATCGGAAGCGCAGTCCTGCATCACCTGTTAAATCCCGGCCTGACGATCGAAGGCTGCGCGCGAATCTTAAAGCCCGGCGGTCACGCGATCTTCTTCGAGCCTTTTGAAAACGGCAACGCCATCCTGGCCAGAATCTATCATGCTGTAATAAGCCGGCGTGTGACAATCCTGTCGAAGGTCTGCCGCACTATCTCAAACCGCCACGGCGGTGATTTGCCCAAGGACGTGCGAAGTTATTTGACGCGTTTCGTGCACGATTCTGCATTGCGAAAGGGTCGTGACAAGAGTGCTCCGGTCTTCAGGAAGCTTGACGACAAGTGGTGCTTTACCAAACGCTATTTCGAGGGATTGTCTGAAAAGTTCGGTTTTTCCCGGTGCACTATCTATTCGCTTCACGATACGGCCCGGCAGTTCGAGGATCAAACCGAGGTCAATCTGCGCCTTGGACCCGGTCGTACGCGGGACGCCCTTCCCGATTGGGCCTGGGAGATCATCCGCCAGTTCGACTCGGCATTCTCCGAAGACCTTAAAGCGGACATGCTGATAGAAGGCTGCGTTATACTTCGGAGATGAGATAGTTTTAATGATTCAAAAGTCAAATATTTCCAGAATAGACTGTTTTGAGCTCGGTTTCCAGCCATCTGGACTCTTGCGGTTTTCAGCTCCAAAGCAGGCATTATGAAAAGAGTTTCAATTATCTCGAGCCTGCAAGAGAATGAACTTCCCCTTTTTTATGAACAAGGAGTGAATCAACGTTAATTGAGTGAAAAGCATGTTACGCGGCAACTTCCTGTTTGGATGCTTTGCTAGCGCCTTCATGTATTCAAGCCGGTTTGCGGACTATGACCAGTGGTCAACTGCTAAACGCGACTCTTTGAGCGAGTTCTCCATCACATATCCCGCGATGATATCAAACTCAAAGCTCGCCCTTCTGCCTTGATGAGTCAGTTAGAACTTGCCTTTTCCGTCCCCAAAGGGTATTCTGCCGTAAACTTTGATTGGAAGGGGTTTTAGGCAATGAGAATACCTCTCTGGATTAATTCTTTTTTTCATGCAATCAGGGACAAGGCTCGATTTAGATATTCACCTTCATGAGAACTCGAGCTACTACGCATATAATTCTTCTAATCACTCCAATAACCAGGTTGAAAAACGGTGCTTAATGGGAACGGACAGATCATCTCCATATGGTGGATTGCATAACATATTGTCCATCGTTGTTGATTCTTCGTTCGCTTTCTTTGGATTTTGGGCAATCTATTCGCATTTATTCACATACTCAGGTAAGACTTTTGAGCAATTGATATCGTTTATATGGGTTCCTGTAATTGTTTCAATAACTTTTATAATATTATGCTATACTCATTTGGACCAATCACACACAAACTATTCGCAAACAACATGCACTTCTTCACTACATGACAAAAACACTTTATACTATCTACTAGGTATATCAATATTATTATTATTTATTAAACAATATCTGATATTTTGGACAATAGGCATACTATACTTATCTTTAATTATCTTTTCTACTCATTACTTCGTTGCCGACACCAAGTTCCGCAACAAATTGATGGATTTATCACGATCAGATCTGATTGCTGTAATACTTATTTCAGTTTTGGCTGTTTCTGTGACTCTTCTTGCAAATAGGCCGGATGCAGATGATGATGGGTATTTGAATACTGCGATTTCGACGTTGGATCATCCTGAAAAACCATTGATGAGTTTCGATGGAGTGTTCGGCGAACCTGATGTGCCCTTCCTCATCCCGAGTCAAAGACCTCAAACACAGGAGATACTGGTGGCCGTTGTGGCAAGGATCTGCCACGTCTCACCCCGGACGATTTATTATATCGTCTTTCCGGCGGTTTTTGCGCTTCTATTCACGCTAACAGATTTTCTTCTCCTGAAGCGTCTTGTTCCCCGTCTGGCTTTCGTGGCTCTCATTGCGACATTTCTTTTTATAATCAGTTGGGGAAACAGCCACCGCACTTACGGGAACTTCGGTTTTGTGCGACTCTTTCAGGGGAAAGGAATCTTTGTAACCGTTGCCGCACCGGCCATAATATACTACGTGCTTCGATGGTTGGATAAACCCCACTGGAAGTCTTTTGTTTGGATTGTCCTGATATTGGCAGCTTCTATCACCTTTACTTCTACTGCGGTGTTTGTAGCTCCTTTTGCCGCATTCATCTCGCTTATTGCCGCCATCGATTTCACCTCTCAACGTATAAAAACAGTAATTCTCGGGACTTTGGCGTGCTTTTACCCTGTGCTCATTTCGGTTGCCGTTCTATTCGATATACATCAACCAGTCGGACTCGCCCCGAGCAACCTGATTACCATTTGGAAGGTGTTGGACGGGAAGCTCAGGGGTCCACTTGCCGTTCTCGGCTTTATGGCAATTCCTCTTCTCGCTGTACGCGGAGGCACGAACGCGTATAGATGGTTGACTTACTACGTTGCTCTCTCGACTCTTCTGCTGTTGAATGGTTTGCTGCCCATGACGATCGGCCGTCACACCGCTGAAACATTCTCCTGGAGAATTATGTGGGCGGTGCCTTTTCCCCTTTTTCTCGGCCTGGCTTTCGCACTTGCTTTGGGCACAGCATTGGAGTATGGCCGTATCGGCAACAAGACAGCCAAGAGTGTCTTGATTGGCGCAGTTCTTCTCTATGTCGGATTGTTTTTCTTCGGTGGTCAATCAACCCTTTCTCCCAGCAACGGAGTGACCTTCGGGTTGCCTGGGCCCAAGGTGGATCCAAAGACAAACGAAGTGGCCGAATTTGTATTGACACACTCTGCCAAACAGGACATGGTTCTGTTGCCGGAGGAGGTTGCAGTATTAATCACCGGCTACCAGCGGAGCCCGCGGCTTATCAATGCCCGTCCCATTAATATGCTTCTGTTGGAGAGAATAGTCGGCAGGAGCGATGTTGAATCAAGACGCGAATTGAGCAAGTTTGTCATGAATAATGCCCCTGTTGAGAAGATCCTATGGTTTTTGAACGAGATCGATGCACGTGGGATTAAACTTATCTGTTTCCGCCAGAAATTATCAGATGATTACGCTCCAATTCGGGAAGGATTGGTTCACCGGGGATTTGCGCCTCATCAGGTCAGAGGATATGAGATATGGATCAGCCAGCGAAACGGCCTGTAGTCGTAGACTCGGGTATGCACCGAAGCGGGGCTTTCTTGCCGGCCAATTCCATGCACGCAATCGGAGTTGACCTCGGGCAAGACCTGATGCAGCCTTCAGGGTGGGATGCTGGGAGTCCCGGACTCCCTTTGAAATACGGGGAAAGATACTGAAAGAATTTGAACCGTGACTGGCACAACCCGCCCCCTCTTTTCCTGTCGACCGGTGGCGCAAACCCGAGGTTCAGGAATTAAAAAGCTTCGGATAACACTGTTTTGAAAATAGATTCTCCATTGACATTTCGGGCTAGTCTCCGTTAGGCTCTGAGTGCCATAAATGGGCGCGTGCCGGCTGTAACCTCGTTGCGCCTGAGTTGGAGTTCAAAAGGACGAGTTGCTGCGATCCTTCGCTCGCGCAGTCAAAGAAGTGGAAGCGAGTGTGGCGGAGCTTTTTCTTGGATAGAGTCTGATGAGCTATAAAATTGCAATTACCGGCGGCCTGGGCTTCATAGGTTTGAATTGTCTGCGGCACTGGATCGACCATTCGTTCGCCGATCGGTTTGCCGTCATTGACGATTTTTCAGTCGGAAATCTCGATGATCTGAGCGATATGCTGGCAGAACTCGGGACATTTGACATCCGGTCAAACGGTTCCCTGACCAGTTACCTGCTCCATAGTCACGATGTTCCGCCTGAAACGATGCAGGACAAACCGGCTTTGCCCGATGAAGTCCGCATCGATGTCTTCAATCACGATATAACGCAGTTGGAGGGCCTGGAAACAACAGTGGCGGGAGCTGAAGCGGTGGTGCATTTGGCCGCCCAAACGGGCGTTGTCCCCTCCATGGCCGACCCGGCCAGGGACATGGAAATAAACGTCCGTGGATCGCTTAACCTGCTCGAAGTCTGTCGGAAAATGGGAATTCCCCGCTTTATTTTTTCCTCATCTAGTGCGCCTCTTGGCTCTTGTGCTCCGCCGGTTTCCGAGGCATCCCTGCCCCGCCCTCTTTCACCTTACGGCGCGAGTAAGTTGGCCGTCGAAGGGTATTGTTCGGCCTATTATGCTTCTTTTGGCGTGAAAACCATCGCCTTACGTTTTTCCAATGTCTACGGGCCTCGCTCCGGGAATAAAGGTTCCGTAATAGCGGCCTTTATCAAGAATATTCTTGCCCGTAACCCCCTAGTCGTCTACGGGAATGGGAACCAAACCAGGGACTTCCTGTATGTTGAGGACATATGCAATGCAATCACAGTCGCAATCCAAACGGACAACTCGGAAATCTTCGGTATGCCGATCCACATAGCAACGGGAGCAGAGACCGCCATAAACAGCCTGATAGTCAGACTCGGAAATCTCGCTCGCAGTTCGGGTTTTGAACCTTTAAAAGTCAATTATGAACCGGTTCGCGCCGGTGAGATGGAAAGATGTTTCGTCAACATCGACAAAGCGAAGAGGACCCTTGGCTATGTTCCCGTTTGGGGCCTGGACGAAGGCCTCGTTAAAACATGGAATTGGTATTTACAGGAAAGGGAGAGAGCATGCGCGTTCTAGTTTTGGGTGCCGATGGATACCTTGGCTGGCCGACTGCAATGAATCTGTCAACAATGGGCTACCAAGTATACGCTATTGATAACTACTTCCGAAGAAGTGCTTGCCATCAGTTGGATGTCGAACCGCTGCTGCCCGTGGAAAACCTTCACCGGAGATCGCAGATGTGGCAGGAGAAAACGGGACGCCAAATTCATGTCGCGGTCGGTGATATAACGGACTACTCGTTTCTGTCGGACTGTTTTACGGGCGGGGCGTTCAAAAGTGATCAGGGAGACTGGTCGCCGCCCGATGCGGTTATCCACTACGGAGAGCAGCCTTCAGCGCCCTATTCCATGATTGGCAGGGAGCAGGCCGCATTCACGCTTCGCAATAACCTTATCGGCACGTGCAACCTGGTCCATGCCATCAAGGAGTTTAACCCCTCCTGTCATATCATAAAACTCGGGACAATGGGGGTCTACGGTACCCCTAACATCGACATTGAAGAAGGCTACCTCGAAGTTAATCACAAAGGCCGCAAGCATACGTTTCTCTATCCGAAAGCACCAGGGTCGCTTTACCACGTTACCAAGGCCCAGGACGGCGATATGCTCTATTTCTATTGCCGCATGTGGGACATAAGAGTTACCGATCTTAACCAGGGTCCCGTCTACGGCATATATACCAACGAATCCAAAAATGACGAGAGCCTTGCCACTATCTTCAATTATGATGATATTTTCGGAACTGTTTTAAACCGTTTTCTTGTTCAAGCCACATGCGGGCATCCGCTCACCGTCTTCGGAAAGGGAGGCCAGACCAGAGGATACCTCAACATAATCGATACGCTTCAATGCGTAGAGCTTTGCCTTCGTCAGCCCGCAGCTCCCGGGCAGTATCGCGTGTTCAACCAGTTCGTCGAGACATTCTCCGTAAACGAACTCGCGGAGAGGGTTCGCAGTGTGGGGGCAAGGGCAGGTTTAGATGTCGGCATTCGCGCAATCGAAAATCCTCGAAAAGAAGCAGAGGACCATTATTACAATCCCGTTCACACGGGGCTGATGGATATAGGTTTGAAGCCGCATTATCTTACCGAGGAGCTTCTGGCCGAAATGCTGGATGTGATTTTAAAATATAAAAGTAATATAAATATGCAATCCATTATGCCGCGTGTCAGATGGAAATGATCTATGGTTTACATACATTCCATTCTCGAGTGATGGTGAACTTATGAAGCGTTTTTTCCAAGGAAAGCGCATCCTGGTCACGGGAGGATGCGGAACTGTCGGCTCCCAGCTTGTCCATCAACTAATTCATGGTGATTATGATCCCATGGAGGTGGTCGTTCTCGAGCCACATGAACAGTCATTGTTTTTCATGAATCACAAATACTCTAAATACCCTAATGTGACTTGCGTCCTGGGTAATGTCAGGGATGAAAGCAAGCTCACGAAGATCATGCATGAAATAGACATCGTGTTTCACACAGCAGCCCTCAAACATGTGGCCCTTTGCGAGAGATCGCCCTTCGAAGCGGTGCAGTCAAACATTATCGGAACGCAAAACATCATTTCGGCAGCGATGGAAAACAGGGTTAAAACTGTAGTGTTCACGAGCTCCGACAAAGCGGTCAATCCCACCAATGTCATGGGCGCATCCAAGCTTATGGCCGAACGGCTCATGTCGTCTGCAAACATTCAAAATAAGGCAGCCAATCTCACCTTCACCACCGTCAGATTCGGGAATATAGTAGGATCGAGCGGTTCTGTCGTTCCCATCTTCCACAGCCAAATCAAAAATGGAGGGCCGGTCACCCTGACGCATATCGACATGACCAGGTTCATTATGAATCTCGCGCAGGCCGTAGAGTTGATCCTCGATGCCACGGTCCTGGCCAGGGGCGGAGAAATTTTTATCACCAAAATGCCTGTTGCCAGGATCCATGACCTGGCAAGGGTTATGATCGATAAACTAGCCCCAATATACCGGCGAGACCCTCAGGACATCCGGATTGATATTATCGGAGCAAAGCCCGGTGAAAAGATGTACGAAGAACTTATGACCAGTGAAGAATCGACCCACTCACTGGAATTAGAAAAATATTACGTGGTGCTGCCCGCCCTCAGGGGATTTTTTAAAAGCAGGGCGTTCGATTACCCCGGTATTATCTCCGAGTCAATTCACAAAACATATATCTCATCCAGCGAAAGCCCCCTCTCTCATGACCAGTTATCCTCATTCCTGGACACGTCTGGATTTTTGAGCCCCAATGCTGAATTCGAGGAAATTCAGCATCGGCACTGGCCTGGAGAGAACGACTGATTCTTCCCATGCAAGAATGACTCGCCGTCGTTGCCTTTGCCTATCGCGAGATCATTCATGGAGTAACCCTACGTATAAGAAAATAGCCCAAACATTTTTGTCCCTATCGGTGACAATAATTCTCGTATGGTATCTACTTCGGTACTTGGACTTGAACGCAATGCGTCATGCGCTCTGCAACGTCCGGTGGAGCTGGTTCTGCCTTAGTGCCCTCTGTTTCCTTATGTACCAGGGGTTTCGGGCTCATCGCACAAATATGATTCTCAAGACCGGTATTCCACTCGGCCGAATATATCCTACGTTCTGTATCCAATCCTTTATCAATATGATTTTGCCCATGTGGCTGGGAGAGGCGGCCCTGGTTTACTTACTGCGAAAGCTTCACACGGTAAATGTGCGTAATGGCGCAGCCTCCCAGATATATTTGAGGAGCATCGATTTTTTTCTTTTTGCTATCGCAATGCCGCCTCTCATTCTGCTTTGCCACGATAATTTACCCTCCAAATTGAACGTTTCCTTACCCTTGTTGGCGGCGCTCTTTGCCATGCCCCTGATTTTGCTGTTCCTGTTTTCCAGGCGTTCTCATAATGGTATGGGTTTCAGTTTTGGACTGCAGTGGAGGCTTGCGAAACTCATCGAGCACCATCTTCGCGAGTTTCAAGTTGCATTTCAGATGTTCGCGAATAAAAAAAACGCATTAAAGACAGCCATGCAGTCCGCCGTGATGTGGGCCCTCTCATACCTGCATTATGTTTTTGCCATATGGGCATTGGGATTTCACCTCAGCGCAGGCGATATCCTTAAGCTGTATATACTTCTTTTTCCTATTCAACTCGTGCCAATAAAAGGAATAGCGGATCTGGGCACACTGGAAGGATCGTGGTTTCTGTGCCTGCGAATCATCGGGCTTAGCGTCCATGACGCGGTCCTGTTAGGTTTCGGGGCCCATGTGCTATTTATGCTGGTGTATCTCTTAAGTTTGATAGTGGGATTGACCGGGTTCGCTCTCCAGGGTCTGGATCGCTCTCTCGATAAAGTTGCCGCGAGATCCTGAACACACACGTCGTGACTGATGACAGGGCATCTCAATTCCGGAAGTGGTAGTGGAACATGCTCGTTCCAAGATCATCACATTTTAAGCTAAGCTCCGAGACAGGACACCATGCTATCACGACAATGGTTTGAAGGCTTGTTTATTAAATACAGTTTGTCGCTATCTATAGTACTAATAACATTCACCTTCTTTATTACTAGAACGTTATTCTACTATAAGTACGCTGTACCCATTATCGACCCGGATACTTATGGTTATGTTAAGCCAGCTCTTGCGTTACTAAGCAAAGACTTGCCTGTCTTTCTCTTTCGTACGCCTGGTGTTCCTTTACTAATTTTTATTGGTATACTAATTACAAAGTCCATAATAGGTGTAGTATTTTTTCAGACCATAATCAGTCTTGCGGCGTCGATATCTATATTATTAAGTGTGTATACATCATTCCCTAATTTAGCTATACCAACTTCAATTGCCATTTGTGCATATAATTCTATCGCGTGCAACTTTTCGTATGACTTTAGAATAGGCTCTGAAAGTTTATACGCATCATGTCTGTTGTTTTCTATTGCCTTTCTTATTTTATCAGTCTATCGAGATCGCTGGTGGCATTGGTTATCATGTTCACTGTTTATGGGACTCGTCATATACGCTAGACCCGACGGTCTCTTCCTTATTATCCCATTCTTTGTCGTTGTGTTATTCTTATTTAGAAGATCCGGATATACCAAAAACACGATAGCATTCATCGTGCCGATGCCCGCACTTGTACTCATGATATGTGTCTACAATTACATGACATGCGATATGTTTGGACTTACCGGATATGCCGAGGTCAGCATGGGCGCCGCAACATCGTTTTTCTGGCAAGATCGGAAAGACTATCCACCTAAGCTGCGAGAAACCATACAGAAGTTGCGAGAGACGCTTTCACCTGAAGAACGCGACACTCTGGAGACGAGTTGGGACTTCGGGAAACTTAGCAGGATTTATGATCAGCATTTTAATTGGAATTATTGGCACATTTATTATCCCAATCGAGAATCCTTCGTCGATGATTTTATTTGCACGCATGGAAAGGAAACGAGATATTCGGATAGCAGAGCGACCACGCGCACCAACAAAGAAAGGTACGTACTTCGCACGTTGTCATTTGATGCGATAGAAACTAATCCTATTGCATTTGTTAAGTTTATAATAACCCAATTGCACGCTTATTTTTTTCGTAATACCAAATGCGAAATTGGCACGTTTTATCGCGACGACAACCTTTCACAGCTTTATAATCAGATATATTTGACGAAAGGACCTTCCTTCTTTCACGAATACCCGGCTTTGGAAAAACACATCACTTTGTACCCAACAACATTGCTTGATAATGTATATTACGATAATACAACTAATAATATTGTTATAAAGCGAAGTACGTTGGATACACTATATTTTAAATATCAACATGCTATCAATAAGATATTCCTTCACAATGTGCGCATATATTTATTTTTTGGACTAGGTATATTGAGTATAATACTATGTATTTACACTAAGTTGAAAGATCATTTTTCGTTTATAATATGTATATTATTTATCATGTCTATTTGCCATGCCGTTGTGGTATGCCTTGTAGAAACTGCAGATGTTAGATATTCAGCACCTATGGATTTTACCTATTATATGGTGGATCTACTATATCCATTGGTGTTGTTTAATAGAATGATTGTCAAGAAATATGTCTCATTAGGCACTGAATAGCCGCAATATAGTTGGAGCGGGACTTGCCCAAGAGGAATTTCCGAACCATAAGGAATTACAGTTTCTTCCATCTTGCGAGCGGGATAGCAACGAGGCATTAGATGAAGTTAGTGCGGGAGGCAGCCATACCAAATTATTTGACGATCGACTTTGAAGATTGGTACCAAGGCCTTACTAGTACTTCTACCAACCTGGATAAATGGGATGATTATGAAAAGCGGTTGGAGATCGGGGCCGGTTGGCTCCTGGCAACACTCGAGGCCCATGCAGCTAAAGCCACGTTTTTTATAGTAGGCCAAGTGGCTCGTGAACATCCTCACCTCGTTTGCCGCATTGTTGAAAAAGGCCATCGGCTGGCTCTACATGGGAACAAGCATCAGTTGATCTACAAGATGACCCGCGAAGAGTTCCGCGAAGATTTGCGTAACAATCTGGAAGCCATCAAAAATGCGTGCGGAGTTTTGCCTTCAGGTTATAGAGCGCCGTGCTTTTCGATTACAAAGCAAACGACCTGGTTCTGGGAGGAACTGGCGGCTTATGGATTGAATTTCGACTCAAGCGTGTTTCCTATAAGTAATCCATTGTATGGATTGGCGGATGCACCCCGTATGCCGCACATTATTTCGACTGTGTCTGGGCCCGTACAAGAGTTCCCCGTGAGCACCGTACGCCTGCTGGGGGTCAATCTACCATTTTCAGGAGGGTTTTACTTTCGTGCTTTGCCTTACCGATTGATCAAGGAGCTGACTTTAAACCTGAACAAAGATGGAACGCCCGTTGTGTTTTATTTCCACCCCTGGGAGTTCGATCCGGACCAGCCCGTCTCTCCCACTACCACTCTGAGGGAACGACTGTCTCATTATGGGCGGCTGCGCGCGACTAGGCCCAAGTTTCTCAAGCTGTTGAAAGATTTTAAATTCGTACCTCTTGAATGTTCAAGTCGATGAGATGACTAGCCAAATTTCGAAAGCATGGTGAAAACAACTGTGCCAAGTAGTGGAAACCATGAATTTGACGTCAGACTTTTGTCTTGTGAAGAACAAGACATGGGTCCGTGGCAAAAATACGCTGAATCGCGCCCCGAAAGCGGACCTATGCATCACGTGGGGTGGCTTACCGTCCTAAGGGAAACATTTAACGTTAGACCTTATTACCTGAATGCCGTTGAAAAGGACCGCACAGTCCTCGGAATCATGCCGCTCTATCTCAGCCAAAGCCCATTTACAGGAAAACATCTCGCAACCCTGCAAGATGGTATTCTAGCCAATGACGCCCGTGTAGCCCAAGAGCTGTTTAGCGAGGCAGTCAGGATTCTGGAGAAAGTGAAAGGTGGATACCTTCTCCTGCGAGGCGGAGTGGAAATTAGTGAGAAGCCCGATCAGACGATCCAGGTTGTGCATACTTTCGTCGATACAAGCCAGCCGCCTGATGTCCTTTTGAGAACGATAAATAAAAAAACCCGTTGGTCTGTCAGACAGGCGGCTAAAAACGGATACATGTTTCGAGAGGGCGGTGAATCCGATCTAAGGGATTTTTATGCCGTTTATGCCAGGAACGTCAGAAGACTGGGGACCCCGGTTATCAGTTTGAAAACGATGAAAGCAATATTCAGTAATCTGGGGCCGCTTTGTAAGCTCTTTATGGTACATAATTCAGGGTTCGTTGTTGGCGGTATGCTCTGCATTGCCAACGGCAGCGGCTGGTCCAGCTTCTATGCAGCAGTGGATCAAGCCGCCCAGAACAAATTTGCCAACTATCTCCTTTACTGGAAGGTTATAGAATGGATGTGCGAAAGAGGCTCCACAGTATTCGACCTGGGCAGGAGCACTCCCGACAGCGGAGTTCACCATTTTAAACACAAATGGTCGAACAGGGACGTTACCTTTGATTACAGCTACTATGGACCGGCTGCAAGGAAGCAATGCGCGCGGTTTTCGGAAATACGCTCAAGCATGACGATGAAGCAAAAGATATGGAGCCGTCTGCCACTCCCCATTTGCAATCTTGTCGGTCCAATTTTGAGGCGGCGCCTTCCTATGGGCTGAGCTGTAACTCTCGATTTCTCTGCTCGTCCGTCCGAGCCGAAGTGAGTGTTTGGTTTGGCGTAAGGAGATATCTTAATGAAATCCGGCGGTTCTTCCTCGGTGAAACTTTCGTTGCGTCATAGATGTCCTGTATGCGGCGCAGCCTTGGAAATTCTCGCAGACAGCGAAATCACTTGTAGCGGATGTGGACGGAAATTCCCGGTGGTAGACGGGATACCAAGCCTGCTGGCACGTGAAAACCCTGGAATTTTCGAGACCTATTTTAACGAAATAGCCAAGACCGAAAGCGATGCCGCCAGAAAGGTTGCGTATTTATCGAGTCGGCAACAATCCTTGATTCTCGGCGCGTTTCAGCAGATCATGACCAATATTCCCCCCGGATCCCTTCTCCTTGAGGTTGGGTGCGGCCACGGGGTGTTTGCGAGCAATTTCACCGGAAAACACACGATGGTGGGAATCGATTTTTCTTTTCCCATGCTACGCATGGCGAGAAAATGCGGTTTGGTCCCCTATCACGCCGATGCAGCCGCGCTGCCATTCCAAGACGATCAGTTCGATGCCGTGGTCTGCGCGGAATTGTTCCAGTATTTTAGCGATATTGGCCCTGTAATGGGCGAGGCCGTCCGAGTCTGTCGTCCCGGAGGTTCTGTTATAGTCTCCACACTGAATCGAAAATCAGTTCTTCGAAAACTGTTCAGATTGGGTATGCGTTTTGTGGACACAAAATCCGGTCTACTGAGCGCGGTTTTCAAAGTTGTCCTACGTTCCAGCGACGAACTGGTCGATGCCGCTAATAAGTTACCATTCGAAAGCTGCGAAGTTTATTGGACCCATTATCCGTTTTCTTGGTTACACCGCGCAGAAGCCAATCCGCCTATCCTTCAGGCCCTTGCTTCCAATATAATCGTACGGTTTAGAAAATCCGGAAATGGATTGGGGAAATCGTGAAATCGGGTCAAATCAGCTATCTAAACGATATCTTCTCCCTGGGATGAACAATGAACGCCCGTTCTTACCCCCTTGGCTCGGCTCAAAGGTTGACACGTTCCTGATGAATGCAATCAAAGACATATATTTGTATCGAGTTCTAAAGGCAAACATGGTATTGACTGTTCTTTTGGCGTCCATACTCATTTTTGCGTCTCCCACCCTGGCCAGGATATCCCTCCTTGCCCTGTGCATTTTCTTCACCGGCCGCGCAGTTTTGGATTTTCTGATCTCAGATGACTTATCGAAAAAGGGATCTCTCCACGACATCAGCTCGGACTTCCAGGCAATAGCGCTCGGCCCTGCTGTCCTGCTGCTCGTGACCGGCCTCTTGAGGGCTGCCGGTCTCTACACGTTCCATTCAGCCATTGCTGTAATGCTTGGGATTATCTTAATCTCTCTTCTTCTCAATAAGCGTTTTTCAAGATACCTGGAGCTCCCGAAAAAACCTTTAAACGCTTACACCTTCGCTTATCTGACCACAGGTCTTTTTCTCGTTCTATACTTTTATCCGTACAGCCATCCTCTTCTGAACCCTTCATCAATGTACACGACTGCGGGCTTCGACCTGTTCATGGATAAGAACCCGTCGGTGATACCCGCCTTTGGTGAAATGATTCGCGTCCCAATGATCTATATGACGCATACATTAGAATCGTTCTTTGCTCTTTTTTCGTACGGAGATCATTTCGAGTACTACACGCTTGGCCAGTTCTGGGTCCATGTTTTGTTGAGCCCACTGATTCCCCTCGGCGCATACCTGTTTTTCAGGAGGTTCCTGCCATGGCACCTCTCGGCACTCTCGGCATTATTCTTTTGCTCGTCCATACTTGGAGTTAAAATATGGTCGCTTCGAGGTGAATCGCTCACCTGGATCCTTGGGTTCCCTTTCCTGTTTACCCTCTGGGACCTTCTTCAGGATATAGGAAGAGATGGTATTTCAAAACGCACCCTCGGGACCTGCATTTTTCTTTCCCTCGTATACCTCTGCCTGGCTACGGCCCATGGCGTCGTCGCGGCTATTGTGACCTTCCTGTCGTTTGGCTTTGTAGTTTATTTGATGATATCGCGGATAGATCTGAAACTGTATAAGAGACTTATCTCAACAGGAGTTCTCTTCGCAGTTTCATTTGGAGTGTTCAGCTTTGTATATGTCTGCTCCTTTACTTATTTGCAGGGACCTCAACGCGAAAAGGTATTCTCACCTGGTCAAGAGAGACCACCCGCAGGGGAAAAAGATGCGGCCGTTCTTTATGAAGCCGAGTGGCTTAAGGCCACCGGATCTTCGGCCGAGTCCGCCGAGGCCCCTACAGTATTAGCTGCTCCACCGTTCCTGGACCCCATTAAGGTGGCGAATGCCGCTGCTTTTATTTCAGCCGCCTCTGTCTTCTATCATGGCAATTTGATGTCGCTGCCGGTCTTGGGATATCCGGCAAATTTACTGCGGTCACTCAACCGTGTCAGTTTCTTTGAAAGGCTTGCATATTGCGCCTTATTGTTCTTTTGCTGTTATCTTATCATAAAGCCGCATAAGTTCGTTCCTGTAGAACGCCAGTCGATATTTTGGGCTTCAATTGCTGCCTACCTGGCTATCATCGCGTTCAGTATTTACATGGATTTCCGCTCGGTAACGGTTTTTCCCCTTCGGGCAACCGTAAGGACCCTGCGCTACGGAAGGTTCTTCTATTGGTTTGCTGTTGCCGTTGCTTTGAGCACAATTGATTTTCGACCTATTTTCGATGGTCTCCGATCCAGGTACTTATCCGGAAGAAAGACTTTTACCTGGTTCTCTTCTCTTTATTCACAATTCTCAATCACCGCGTCCAAACTGGTCCTGCGGCAAAATGCCGAATTCGTGATCTTTTCGCTCTTATTCCTTCTATGGCTCCAATCTAATTGCATCGCGATTAACAACTCCCTGATAAAGACCCGGCATTGGCGGCCTGAAGCCCGCCGTGATTCAATAGTTTCGGCGATAAACGAAGCCTTCCCGGCAACTACGGGGATCTTAAGGGCAGATCGACATGGCTCCGGCAAAGAGAGCTTGTTTGACGCCGTGCGATTTATCCGAAACAATACGTCACCAGGCGAATGGGTTTTTGTAAACTGTCTGGGGGAGTCTCATTTTTGGTATTTGAGCTCGGGCAGACGTTCTCTGATGGATGGTGCCTCTCTCATGCATATTTATCCCTTGATGAAGAGGTATTCGCCTCGTTTGGAGCTGCTTCGTAAATTCGCTCTTACTGCGGATTTGCGATATATGTCTCAATTCTCTTTCCGTTACGTTCTTTTGTTCAAGTTCTGCACAGACCCCGACAGGGTTTTGTATTCCGTAGATTCCTCAGTCGTACCAACCAACCTGGGAGCCTTTGCATCGAGCCCCAACTTCGAACCGGCATATGAAAACCACGATTTTGCAGTTTTCAGGCTCCTTGATCATGCCGGCATCGAGACTGAAACGGGTCCTGCTGTTGCCGAAGAGGACATGAAACCGGATTGCCTCGAACGAAAATAGTGGACACCTGAAGAACAACCTCGAATTTCATCCAATGTCTATATCAGCGTAAGGATACTTTATGGATCTTTTTTCATACATTTCCAATCTGCGAATACTCGGCCTGCTGGCCGGATTGGCTATGCTCGTCTTTTCATTTTTCCGACTGAGACGCCATGCGGAAAACCGTACCGACGTGGTAATGTACAGCCTGTCCGGGATTCTGCTGATAATCGTTTCGATTAATCCTTCAGTTGTGCAATTTCCGTCCACGCTGTTAAACCTTAGCACCCAGAATAATGGAAGAATCATCACGTTGCTTCTTTTATCCGTATCTTTTTTATTCCTGTTCTGGGTAGACGAGAGATCCAAAAGAGAGAGACTCGATGTACAAATGGATAAACTGGTAAGGGAACTTGCGATCAGGGATTTTAAAACCCGATATAAAGGCAACATCCCGAACCCCTCGATTGTGATTATCATGCCGTCCTACAACGAAGCTGATAACCTCGCCCGTTTGTTGCCGACGATACCTACCCGCGTTAACGGGTACCCTGTCGTAGCTCTGGTCGTTAACGACGGGAGCTCTGACGATACGGCCGAAGTGGCCGAGCACCATGGCGCTTTCGTAATCAGCAGCCCCATCAATCGGGGCCAGGGGGCCGCCCTGCGGTTAGGGTACGATGTGGTCGCCAAGCTGAACCTCGATGGAGTGGCTATATCAATGGACGGCGACGGCCAGCACCAGGCTGAGGACATTCCCGGCCTCATTTATCCTATTCTGAAAGATCAGGCTGATTTTGTTATCGGGTCAAGGTGCCTTGGCAACAGAGAAAATGATTCTGCGGTTCGCTTCCTAGGAATTCACGTCTACAACCGAATCATCGGATTCCTTACCGGATGTAAAATCACGGATTGTTCGAGCGGGTTCCGAGCATTCAGTCTCAAGATGCTAAGAAACCTTCATCTAGAGCAGAATCAGTTCGTTGCCCCCGAAATAATAATTGATGCGGCGAAAAAGCAATATAGAATTGCAGAATGCCCAATCACCATTACCAAAAGGTTTACGGGAGTAAGCAAAAAGGGCACCAACTGGCATTATGGATTTAATTTCTTGAGATCTATAGTTAAGACCTGGTTAAGGTAATAGAAGGCGAAGCATGCTCCCGTTTTGTTCAGTGAACTATTCATGGCGAGATCTCATACTGTCTCAGGGGTCCATTGAAAATCCAGTCTCCTCACTAAAAACGATACTCGCTGAGATTTACAAAACGGAGCATATCTTTCTGTTCGAGAATGCACGAACCGGGTTTTTCGTTTTATTAAAGGCATTGGGAGAGGACGGCGAAGTTTTAACACCCGGTTATAATTGCAACGCCGTTCCTGAGATGATCGAAAATGCCGGGTATGATGTCGCTTTTGCCGACATCGATCTTCGCACATACAATTTGTCACCGGAATCGCTGGAGCGGTCGATAACAGTAAAAACCTCCGTAGTCGTAATAACACATCAGTTTGGCATACCTTCTGATGTCGAGAATATTTTGCGGATTGCTAAGGCTGCCGGGGTGACGGCAATAGAAGACGCGGCCCCCGCCATAGGCGCTCAAATTAATGGCCGCCTCGCAGGGACATTTACGGATGCCGCAATCATTAGCTTTCACCCAAGCAAGGTTTTGCCCGCCGGCGGAGGAGGGGCGCTCATAATACACTGCCCGAAGTTGGCCGACCGGGTAAGCGAGCTGTTAAGAACCTTGCCGTCGAGAAGGACCAATCTCGTCCATCTTGTCCGAGCGATCATATTGAAGGCTATTCTAGACCCGAGGATATATGATGCTTTTCATTTGATTTACCGGAGTTCGTTCGGGGAAGATGTCTTCGAAGCTGCATCCCATGTAAATAAGAGCTTTTCTGCCGTAAAGAGGTGTTCAAATACACAGGCGTTCCTGGCAAGCGCCCAGTTGAGAGAGTTGAGTCTCATTCTGAGAAGACGCCGTGAAATCGCAAATATCTACAAACGCGTACTGGCGAATATACCGGGTTTAATATTACCCGATATTCCGGTAGGATTTGAGCCGGCATGGATCCACTTTCCTGTGCGCGTCCCAGACAAGAAGGCTTTTGGTCTCCATATGCAAAGAAACGGTATTGATGTCAGCCGAGCGTTTTCCTACTCATGCGCGGACAGATATGGCTTTGATAACTGCCCCAACGGCCATCTCGCTGCAAGATCCGTTGTCGGGCTGCCAACCTATCCAAATTTGAAAGACAATGATACAGAACGCATATGTCATGCCATAAAAACATATTTCAACCAATAACTCGATAGTTCCTTACTCCCCGTACGCTATCATTCCATATGAGTCGGTCTGATTGAGTGATGTCTAAATAAATCGAAAAAGCACTTCACATTAAATCCAAGAAAACATGAGCACTGGTTTGCGCTGCCGGAACTCTATCCATTTTTGCGGCGCCAACTATCGTTAGAATCACTTCGATCTGTCTGGTTCTTTTCTTGACGGGGCGCGCAGTTTATGAATGGTTGCATTTAAATGACGACGATGTAAATGGACATTCTTTATCTTAGGCTTTTAATTATATTTCATTGGCATTGGGTGCGTCTGCTATTTTGCTTATCTCATGTTTACTGGGGGGTTGATTCATTCGTATAACTTTTGGTCTGTCCCATTCACAATGATGTTTATTATTATTGCAGGTCTATTTAAAACGACTGACGAAATCACAAATAAAAAAGGACATGATTCAAAAATACGGTCAACCAGAAAGGAAGTTTCGAAATATTGACTCGTTGTTTGGTAAATGTATATGGAGAAACAATGAAACTCTCATGAATCTCTGTTTCTCAGGCCTAACATTATATTATTCGATAGGATCGTACAAGGCATATTTAGAAACGGATAATCAGCCAAGGGTGCCAATTCCACCAAGGATGAGGGAGCTGACATGAAAGCTGTCATTTTTGATATGATATTCCTTTATAAAGGGTCCGTGTTTAATGAACCCTGACAAGATAAGCACCATCGGAGTGGAGAAGACGGCTGCCGTGCCTGAGCATCCTGGAAGCCATCATATGAGGTATCGACCTGATATTGATGGCTTGCGTGCTATTGCCCGTTTTATCGGTAGTCGCTTTTCATGCATTTCCATCCTTGGTCAAAGGGGGCTTCGTTGGAGTGGATATTTTTTTTGTAATATCCGGTTACTTAATCTCCAGTATCATTTTTGGCGGCCTGGCGAAGGGCAGCTTTAGTTTCCGGGCGTTCTATGCACGCCGTATGAGGCGCATTTTTCCGGGCCTTATACTGGTAATGTGTGCCTGCTACATTATCGGATGGTTTGTTCTTCTAGGCGATGAATACAAGCAACTCGGGAAACACATTGCAGGAGGCGCAGGCTTCGTTGGCAACTTCGTGCTATGGAAAGAGGCCGGGTATTTCGATGTCAGGTCAGCCCTCAAACCGCTGCTTCACCTGTGGTCTCTTGGAATAGAAGAGCAATTTTATATCGTCTGGCCATTGACCTTGTATCTGGCTGCAAAATGGAGGTTAAATTGTTTAGTTCTTTTATTATCCGTGTTAGGCGCTTCTTTTTTTCTAAATATCGGAACGGTACACCGTCATTCCGTTACCGCCTTCTATTCACCTGCGACGCGCCTCTGGGAACTGCAGTTAGGTAGTCTATTGGCCTACCTGACACTTTTCACACAACGCTTACAAAACTGGGCCTCAGCACGGGATGTTAGATCGTGGCTTGGCATGTTCTTGATTTTAGCGGCGGCGTTTGGATTGAGAAAGGGTGTGCAGTTTCCGGGGTGGTGGGCATTATTGCCTACTATTGGGGCTTTTCTCGTCATTTCGGCTGGACCCGAAGCGTGGTTAAACCGTAATGTACTGTCCCACAGAATGATAGTATGGGTGGGGCTGATCAGCTATCCTCTTTATTTATGGCATTGGCCCGTGCTTTCATTTGCTCGCATCACCATAGCTACAGAGCCAAAAATTGCTTTATCTTCAGCTCTGGTCACCATAAGCTTCCTGTTGGCATGGATGACTTATAGACTGATTGAACGACCTGTTCGCTTCGGAAAAGCTGGTGCGACGAAGGTGGCGGTGCTATGTTCGGCCATGCTTATCGTTGGCTGCCTGGGCTTAAATGCATTTAAGCAAAATGGGTTTCTTTCCAGGGAAATAGTATCACGAAATGCGAAGATCGACGAGGCCAGATTTGACTGGGTGAACATTGAGGATTTTAAAGGGGATAATTTCAGGACAGTCAACTTTATTGGAGAAACGCCGGAAAAGGTGGTCTTTCTGGGTGATAGTCGTATGGAACAGTATTATCCACGCGTGCAACTTTTATACGAGAACGGAAAGCCCAGACTGAGCGCTGTTTTCGCGAGCGCTGCCGGCTGCCCTCCGTTTTCAGATACCCATATCATAGCCGACGGCGGTATCGACTGCGACAAAGCCTGGGAGGAGGCAGTGAGAATAGCTAGTCGGCCAGATGTTAGGAAAGTGGTGATTAGCGCGTCTTGGGAATACTACGTAGCGAAAGATCCACCTAATCTTAAGGATCGATTCGATCGAGTTCTCGAGAATTTTGGCAAATTTATATCTCAACTTATCAGTGACAAGAAAGATGTATACGTAATACTGTCCAGTCCCAGCGGCGTCGAACTTAATCCTCTGAGAATTATAGGTTCAAGATGGACTCAGATTTGTCGCAGTAGAGGCACGAACCTGAATCAAAGTGTCGCGACGTCGAAACTGAAGTCCGATAAGGATAAGTGGACTGGTATGCAAAATTTCATGGAGGTAATCGCGCGAACAGCCAAAATCAATGGCGCAAGAGTTATTGATCCATTCGAGTATTTTTGTGATTCGACTTCGTGTCCATCGGTGATCAACGGGCGACCGCTTTACATTGATTTTGGCCACCTAAGAGCATCCTTTGCACGCGAGAGAGCAACCTTTATGGATGGAATCGTTGAGATTCAGTCAGATACCATCGGAAAAACATCTGGTTTGACGAATAGGAGCGCCTTAGGGGGTATCGGCCACCAGTTCAACAAGAAAGAGGAATGAATTATTTGAATAAAATCAAATATCTGGCAATACTGCTTATACTTCTTTTCATCAATTTTTATCCTATGTTGTCCACACAGGATGTGCCGGCCGGTGATGGAGGGCGTATCCTTCCCACCATCAGTTTCATCAACAGAGCCGAAGGCTTCCCTCTCTGGGACCCTTACAGGCAAGGCGGCCAGCCATTTATGGCCAACCCGGAAAAGTTCATCATCCTAGGCCATCTCCTGAGTTCGGATGATCCGCATGTCTACTTCAAGCTGAACATGGTGTACCTGGCGGTCATATTTTGCTTTGGAGCCGCCGTATACTTTCTTGCGCTGGAGCTTAAGATTTCACCGGCAGGCTCGATGCTGGCGGGCTTTATCGCTGCAACTTCCCAACTCTTCGTCTTAACCTTCTATAATGGGAATCTCGTAGGGTTTTTGGCCCACTCCGCGGGGCTGAGCGCCCTTCTATTCTATTCCAGATACACTCGCTACAGACGGTCCTGGCACATACTGACATCCGGGCTGCTGATAGGTTTCAGTTTTTACGTGCTCGGCTATTACGCGCTCTTTGAGGCCTTGTTGTGTTGGCTGTATGGCCTGTGGTGGTACAGCGGAAAAACAGTAATGTGGAGATCGGCAGCCAGAGGGACTATGGAGGTCGGCATTATAGTCATTAGTGGTTTCTGCGCTTTTGCCGTGATCCTTTTCCCGATGATCGAGCTGCTAGCCACTCATCTTGTCACCCATTCGCCTACAGGCAGCAATGGGCTATACGAAACACTTCCGTGGGGCAATTCATTTCCGGCGACTTTCATTCCAGTAATAAACCTGGCACGTTATTTTAAACAGATGGGGGAGCCCACTGATAATATATTCTACTTCTCCAGCATGCCCGCTTTGCCATTGATAGTCATAGCCTTTATGAACAAGAGGAAATTGCCCCGGGAGGTTATTTATCCAATCATTATCCTGGCGATGATGTGTATCGTTCTATTGGGCCGCGTTTTTCCGCTCAATCACCTCTTTTCATGGTACGGATCCATACCCTTTCTTTGTCACATCCGCTGGTCTTTTAGTTATTATTACTATTTTTTGATTGCCCTCTCACTGATTTGCGGCTTTGGCTTTCAGGCCTTTTCGGAACATTTAGCCGGGGAAAGAATCAGTAAGTTTGTTCCGATACTGAGCATTGCGCTGCTTTTCGGATGCGGCCTTCTTCTGCACATGTTCAGCCCCGGCCATCGAGGCGCGCACACCATCTGGAGCAAGCAATCTTGGATATGGCCGGCGTGCCTCGGGATGCTCTATCTGCTGCCTTACCCATCTTTTACCAGGAAGCATTTCTACGTTTACATCGCTGTGCTGGTAGGGATACAAATATTATTTCTTCGCCTACCCCGAATCCCGGCGTCTACCAGGAGCGACTTCACGGAGGTCGCCAAGACCACGGCCATTCTCAAGGAAAGAATGGCAGGGCAAAACGTTTTGGACAAAGTTTTCAATATCGGATACCGGCCAATGTTCCCCGTTCCCATCAGGAGCTACGGCAACTATTCCGTGTATTTTTCGCCCGAACATCGCTTCGTTTTGGAAACAATGGTAGGCAAACCCATAACAGTGCTGCGTTTTTCCTGGATACCCGAAGATTACTATCTATCCCCGAGCTCATGGAATGAACCGATCCTGGCAGCCATGAACATCAGATATCTTTTCTTGCTAACCAAGAACATCCAGAAAGAAAAGGAATATTTCGAATCGCGGTACAATCGTCTCTGCGAGGAGGGTGCCTTCACTTTGCTCGAGAGAAAAAACTCGGTTTCCCCACTCAGAGTACTAACGAAATGGGAAGTCGTTCCTGATTTGGATCGTGTCAAAGAAAAGATGAGTTCAAAAGATTTCAATCCATTCGATACCGTACTTCTTGCCGAGGACCCGGGTCTGCCACCGCTACCTGCGAACTCGAGCCAGACCGATTCAAGAGTCGAACTGAGGGAATTTCACGAAAATGAACTTTCGTTTGACGTAGAGGGCGATCATCCCGGGGTCCTCTACATTCCTGAATATTATGAAAAGAATTGGAAGGCCAGTGTGAACGGAAGGCCCGCAGAGGTAATCCGGGCTAATGGAGCCTTTCGTGCGGTTGCTGTTGGGGCAGGGCATCAGCGGGTCGATCTCTACTATTCGCCAATTACCTATAGAATCGGCCTTTGGGTGTCAGCTGCTTTCCTGTTCACCTGGACCTTGCTTGGAATAAGATTCATCTCGACGCCGCGAAGCCGTTGAGAACACGTTGAAGGGTCAATGAGCGACCGCGGGGGCGATACCGTCTTATAAGAATTGCTGCTTCTCCTCCTTTGGACGCGCGCGTGTTGCCTGCGCGCAGTACCGCTGCCACCAGAAAACCTGTGAGCTCGTCAAAGACCAGCAGGGACCGAGCATGTACTGATCGTAGTATCCGTGAAAGGAGGAGAGCTGCTGCGGACCGTGAGTGAGATCGTCAGTTACGTCCATATCGAGCACGATTACCTTGCGCGGAGCCGGATGTGCAGCGACTAAGCATCAATGAGAGCATCGCTCAGGCGGCGAAGTTCACCGTTGCCACACGGTTTTCGAAGCGGGAGATGGTTGATTGGGAGGCCAGTGCAGGACTGGTTTCGGGTAAACTTCCAGCGCCGGTTCTGAGTCCCGGGTCAAATCGCAGGGATTGATGATCGTTGGTGTCTTCATAGCCCATCGCAATGGCGAAGATACGTTGGCGCAGGAGTTCCTTCTGACCATGTGCACCTTGGCCTGGTCGCGACGGTCGGAAAGTGCATGGCTCATGGAGGAAGAAAGATCCGCGTGATCGATTTCCCGCAGCAGCAAAGAGCATCCATCGGAGGTCATGGGGCTGGCCAAAAATTCGGCCACAACAGAACGCGAATCAAGGTTTGCAAAAGAGAGCTGTTTATGACAGACTGTTTTCAACGGACATTCCTTTCGTTATGTGTTTTCTCTTGACAAGTCAGCACGTTACAGGATGTCTGTTACTTTTTTCAAGCACTATTATGAATTTTCCGGGCTATTATGGTCCCTTGCAGTCTCCGCGGCAAGCTCCCGAAAAACAAAGATCACGATTATCGCATTGCTGTTTTGCGTGAGCCTGATCATTATGTTAGCATCGCATCGAATTTGGCGGGCAATAAAGGGCGGGGAAAGCGTCCAGTTGGGCGGAGATACTGTTAGAACAACATTGAGAGAGCACACGTCATGGCTTAGCTCTCTTGCCACCAAATACTGTAAAGACAGGCGCACGTTTCTCGCTGTGCCTTTTTGGCCAGGGGCTTATGCAGCTTTAGGGCGTAAAACTCCGATTTGGGAAATCTATCAGACAAAACTTTGAGCCGATCGAGACGCCTGTGGCTCCTAAGCGATTCAGGGCCTACAAAGGGTTAAGGAAGGCTTAGATGTAAAGGAAGTCGCCATTGGCCAATCTAACCTCAATGACTAAAAATGAAAATTTAATCCCATTCAACTGGCCTTACATGACAGGCAAAGAGCTCTATTTCATTGCAGAAGCCCATTTCCAGGGGTGTCTGGCCGGTGATGGTCCCTTTACCGAGCGCTGCCATAAATGGATCGAGTCCAGGACAGGTTGCTCCCGGGCGTTATTGACACACTCTTGTACTGCGGCGTTGGAGATGGCTGCCCTGCTACTTGAAGTTAAGCAGGGCGATGAGGTCATCATGCCTTCTTACACTTTCGTATCCACAGCCAACGCGTTTGTGCTGCGCGGGGCAACGCCGGTCTTCGTGGATGTGCGAGAAGATACGTTAAACATCGACGAAAGCTTGATCGACGCGGCCATTTCGTCGCGTACGCGGGCAATTGTCGCGGTCCACTATGCGGGGGTTGGCTGCGAGATGGATACGATCACGCAAATTGCCGCAGCCCATGGCCTGAAGGTGGTCGAGGATGCAGCACAAGGAGTGATGTCGACTTATAGGGGGCGGGCTCTGGGGAGTATCGGCCACCTTGGAACTTATAGCTTTCACGAAACCAAGAATGTGATCTCCGGCGAGGGAGGGGCGCTGCTTGTCAATAGTCCCGAACTGGTCGGGATGGCCGAAATTTACAGGGAAAAGGGTACTGACCGCAGCAGTTTTTTTCGCGGAGAAGTGGATAAATACACGTGGCAGGCCATTGGTTCATCTTATCTTCCAGGGGAGTTGATCGCGGCATTTCTTTGGGCGCAACTTCAGGAGGGTGACCGCATCACCGCTGAGCGCATCGAGGCATGGAAGCGATATCACAAGCTCCTTGAACCCCTAGAGTCCGGCGGATATCTGAGGCGACCGATCGTACCGGCCGAGTGCTCTCATAACGCACACATGTATTACATCCTGTTGCCGCCCGGGGTAGACCGGCAAATGATCCTTTCCGCAATGAAACAACAAGGAATCACCGCGATCTTTCATTATGTTCCGCTGCATCTATCCCCTGCAGGGCTGCGCTACTGCAGGACAAGCGGCAAGCTGCCCGTGACGGAATCGGTTTCTGAACGCCTCATCCGGTTGCCGCTCTGGATGGGGATATCTTATGAGCAGCAGGCACGGGTTGTTGATTGCTTGGCTGATCTGCTTGGGTGCGATCTGATGTCCAGTAGGCAGAAGAGAGTTTTGTGCATTAATTATAAGTGAAAGCTCAGGGAATGAAAATATTGGCAGCCACCCGGATTCAGTTTAGAAGATGCAAACGCTGGGTTTTCTTGGATATAGATTGTGCAAAAGACTGACCTTCCTGCACAGAATGTGGATATCTCTCCAACCGTCGATGTCGAGGGCGTAACCTTTGTTCATCCGGGTGCAACAACCCCTTCCGAATGTACCAAGTTTGCTCTGCCAGAAATGGGCTCCCACTGGCACCGTGTTGCCGCAATCATTTTTAGCGCTGCGGTTTTCGCGGGCAGCACGATTTACATAGCCATCACTTTTCAATGGGGGCCAATCTTCATGGCCCTCAAAGAAGTCAATCTGCTCCGTCTGATCGCGGAGGGTGGATCATCTATCATTCTCTACTGGCTGATTCGCTCCCTGCGTTGGCATTTGCTCCTGAAAGGATCCGGCATGATCGTTCCTTTCTTTGATGTCTACATGTGTACTGCCGTTTCACTGGCCTTTTCGATCTTCACCCCCCTGCAATCGGGAGAGGTACTCAAGGTGGAACTCCTGAGAAAGTACGGCATGCTCGAGCGTTTTCCGGGATACGGTTCTTTTCTCGTTGAGCGGGCGCTGGATTTGGCAACCGTGCTGACCATAGCCTGCATCAGCCTTCTTACTACGTTCAGCATTCCCATCAAAAAGTTCTATCTATTGTATTTTATCGCGGCACTGATATCCGCCGGCGCGGCAGGGATATTTGCACTCCATAAGCTGAAGTCTAATGGGAAGGTACAGCTGCTATTGAACAGCATTTTCGAATGCGTCAGAGAAGTGCCGAATCTGGTGCTTGTCATCCTGATCACATGCATCTCATGGGCGTCGGTCGCATTCATCTGTTACATCTTTCTACATTGTGGATCGCTGCAACTGGATTTTCTCAAGACGGTAGCCTTGATGTCAACAATTACGTTAATCGGCATTTGCAGCCTCATTCCGGGCGGCCTGGGTATCTCCGAAGCCGGAACATCACAAGTCCTCGTTTGGTTCGGCTTCGCTTCCACAGCTGCCCAGACCGGCTCGCTGGTGCTGCGGTTCAGTTCGCTCGTTGCCGCTATTCTCGGTGTTGCTCATCTACTCTTATGGAGATTAATGCGCAGGCATCGAAACCGTCAGTCGGCGGAGCTATACCTACACATCTCAAAAAACTCAGACACCGGCAGCGCGGGCTGAGGGACGGTCCAAAGCAAGGGAAATTGTGTGGGCAAGAGAATAGCAATCCTCCAATCGAATTACATACCATGGAAAGGCTACTTCGATTTAATCAATTCCGTCGATGAATTCATCCTCTACGACACGGCCCAATTCACTAAAAATGACTGGCGCAACCGCAATATAATAAAGACTCCGCGCGGCTTATTATGGCTGACTATTCCGGTCTGCCACAGATTCGGTCAACTTATTCAGAACACTGCTATAAGCGATTCGAAATGGGGCCGGACGCACTGGCGTTCGCTATCCCAGAGCTACGCGAAAGCCGCTCACTTCATATCCTACAAGCCTCTCTTCGAAGGACTTTATGAGGAATGCCGCAGCGAAAATAGACTGAGTAATGTCAATTACAGGTTCCTTAAGGAAATCTGCACGATTCTCGGCATCAACACGACAATAACCTGGTCGCGCGATTACCGCCTGGTAGACGGCCAGACCGAACGCCTTGTCGATCTATGTAAACAGGCCGGGGCCGACGAATATCTCTCAGGCCCTGCCGCAAAAAACTACATTGATGCCGACTTGTTCGCCGAAGCCGGTATAGAGATCATCTACATCGATTATTTCGGCTACCCTGAATATCCGCAGATCCATCCCCCTTTCGAGCACGGTGTCAGCATTCTCGATCTAATTTTCAACGTAGGACCTGAAACGCCGAAGTTTATGAAAAGTTTTTCCGAGTCCCGTGCTGGTCAGTCGTCGATTGGAGTAAAATAATGGATATTTCGGTTGTCATCCCCGTGTACGGGTGCAGGGCGTGCTTGGAAGAACTCTACGCCCGCCTGGTGACTGCACTCGAAGCGATAACACCCCATTTCGAGATCATTCTGGTAAACGATGCCTGTCCCCAGAACTCATGGGAAGTAATTCGCCGTATCGCCCTGAAAGATGAGAGAGTTAAGAGTCTCGACCTTTCCCGCAACTTCGGGCAAATTCGTGCCATTACTGCCGGTTTGCACTATGCCGACGGGGAATGGATCGTAGTTATGGACTGCGATCTTCAAGATAAGCCGGAAGAAATTACCCGCCTTTACAACAAGGCACAGGAAGGCTACGACGTGGTCTTCTCACGCAGAATCGCCCGTAGGGACAGCTCCATCAGAAGAGTCTCATCCAAAATCTTTTATGCCTTGTACAGCTACTTCACTGGCGGAACCTTTGACAGCACAATCAGTAATTTCAGCATAAGTCGGCGCATGGTCGTAGCCAACTACAAACGCATGGGCGACCGAAATCGCGCCTTCATACTCTTCATTAAATGGATGGGCTTCAAGTCAGCCGTCATAGATGTCGACCACCGAGAACGGGCCTCAGGAAAATCCTCGTACACTTTCAAAAAGCAGCTTCTGCTGGCATCCGAAATCATCACGACGCAATCGAACAAGCCTCTGATCATGTCCATCAAGATCGGCTGCACTATGGCCTTTTGCTCTTTGTTGTATGGTCTGGTTATTATCTTCCAGTACTTTTTACACGATATCAGTGTCTCTGGTTGGACCAGCCTCATAGTTTCCATCTACCTTGTAGGCGGGATTATCATGGCCCAATTGGGCGTACTCGGGCTCTACATCGGTTACATTTTCGATCAGACCAAAAAAAGGCCTCTTTACATAATCAGGGAAATCGTCGAGTCTAAAACTCCAAGAACAGGAGGATAGCAGTATGATCATTATTACCGGAGCTACAGGGTTCGTAGGCCGCTATCTGGTTGATCATCTGGTAAGGGCCGGGGAAAAGGTTGTCGCAGCGGGGCGCACCCGGCTGTACGACTCGTTTTTTAGCGACATGGGAGTTCCCTTCGTAGAGCTGGACGTTACCAAGCAAGAGAATTTCAAACACTTGCCCACGGGACCTGTAGATGCATTCATTCATCTTGCCGCGGTCATCCCCGCAACGGTCCAGGACATCACCTCCGACATTTTCCTTAAAGTCAATACGATGGGCACTTTCTATGCCTTAGAATTCTGCCGGCACCAAAAGATACGAAAGTTCCTCTTCACCACAACCTTATATGAAGGCATGGAGCACACTCAGCTGCCGATCACAGAGGAAATGGGCCGAAACTATTCTCTGACCGGGGATCACGCAGCCTATGTTATCTCCAAGGTAGCCGCCGCCGAGTATGTCGAACATTACGCACAGGAGTTTGGTATCCAGGGGATCATCTTGCGACTAACCGGTCTATTGGGTTGCGGACGTCTGGAGGGATTCTGGGCCGACGGGGTGTTCCATCCCAGTGCTTTTGAGGTGTTCTACAAACAGGCGAAGGCTGGGCGAACACTTGAAATCTGGGGCAGACATGTGACCAGGCGCGACTCACTCTATGTCAAAGATGCGGCCCGCGCAATCCACATGGCAATATCGAGCGATCGGGCCAGGGGCTTGTATCTTATCGGGTCCGGCAACGGAGTGACCAATGAATATGAAGTCAAGACCTTCGCGGAAGTTTTCGGCACCAAAGACCATCCCATCCCGGTAATTTACAGACCGGAGTTGCCTGAGAAAAATAAGAGCTATTATTTCGATATCGGGAAGGCTAAACGCGATTTCGGCTGGGAACCCATCTACGGCTATCGAGACATCCTTGTCGACTATGATAAGGAAGTTCAGTCGGGCCGGTTCAAGAGTCTGTAATCGCTGGTCAGCCTGCATGCATGGCAGGAAAATGCTCAGATCGCTGTTTCGACTACGGAGATGTCAATGGAGAGAGCGAATGCCGAAATCGGTGCCCCATATGCCTAAAGGAGTTCCTTCCTGCACTTTCGAACACCTCAAAAGGGAGGACTCATTTCCGCAGGAGGCTTTTGAACGCTTGGCTGATCTGGAGGCGGGCAGTTTTTGGTTCCGCACGCGTAACGAACTCATCGTCTGGGCCCTAGGGCGCTTTTTCCCTGATGCTGAATCGTTCCTGGAGATAGGATGCGGCACAGGGTACGTACTGTCCGGGGTTGCAAAAGCTTACCCCGAAATGCTCCTTTTCGGTGGCGAAGTTTATCGCACCGGCCTTTCATTTACAGCCTCCCGCGTGCCCGAGGTTAAACTCGTGCAGATGGACGCACGAGACGTTCCTTTTGCTCAGCACTTCGACATAATCGGGGCTTTTGATGTACTGGAGCACATCGAGGAGGATGAAACCGCTCTACGCCAGATTCGACAGGCTCTGAGACCAGGGGGCGGCATGCTGCTCACAGTGCCTCAGCATACATGGTTGTGGAGTCGGCTCGACGAATATGCCTGCCATGTGCGGCGCTATACCAGGGATTCTCTGCATGCTATATTATTAAGCACGGGATTTGAGATTGTGCTAAGCACGTCCTTTGTATCGCTGCTGTTGCCTGCTATGTTTTTGTCAAGGCTTTGTAAACACCGATGGGGCAGTTCAGTCCCACGGTCCGAACTCAAGATGAGCAGCCTCCTGGATCGGACACTCGAAGCAATTAACTCCTTCGAAAACCTGCTGATTAAAAAGGGAATGACATTCCCTTTTGGTGGCTCACGGTTAATCGCAGCACGGCGAACGTGATGCATGCTGGAGGCAGGGCCATGAATTTAACATCTTGTCGGGTCGCCTTTCTTGCCTACCTACTGCTATTCTTTACGATTACCTTCCGATATTGGGGACAAGGGAAAGTAATTGCGCCATATCGTCAGTTCGCCGAGCTCGGTTTGTCTGAAAAATCGGGGCCTGTGCAACTTGAGAACCGTATTCAGTGATTGGGGTAATGCGTATATCCCAGGGATAACCCAGCGCCCTGAGTGGTCCCCGCTCTGCTCTCGCTCCAGTGAAAGTGCGCTTGCGGTTGATGCTTCAAGATGAAGGTCGTTTTGGAAGAATCAGCACTCCTCAACGTTGCTGGGCGCCTCGCGGAATTCGCCCCTATGTGCCTAATCAAATCGTCCGCGAATATACCTATGCATACGTTGCGGTATCTCCTCATGACGGCACGCTGGATTCTTTGATCATGCCGCAGGTTAGCGAACAGGCCATGTCCATTTTCTTGCGGGAAGTGAGCCGCCGGCATCAAGATGAGTTCATCCTCATGGTCATGGATGGCGCTGGATGGCATAAAGCCAAGGCGCTCAGAGTGCCCGAGAACATGGCGCTGATCTTCCTTCCGCCGTACAGCCCCGAACTCAACCCGGTGGAGCACGTTTGGGAGCACATCCGAGAAAATGGTTTCCGCAACAAGGCTTTCAACAGTATCGAGGCTGTCGAGGATCAATTGATAGAGTCCCTGAAAGGTCTCGGAAATGACCCTGCATCAGTGGCGAGAATGACAGGTTTTTCGTGGATCGTCAGTATGAACTTGCACGCAAAATAGTATAAAACAGTCCATCAGCGGAACCATGCAAGGGCAAATCTTCTTTTGACTGAATAAATAATCCCGCAAGCAAGCTGATCATCCCGAAAGTGATCACCAAGAGATTTCCCGACAGTATTCGCCTTATGTAGTAACCAGCCCCTGCAAGCTCTCTCGGCAGCGAGAAAGCCAGCCAGCCCTCCCGCCCATTCCCGCCTGTGGCGTGCAACCTGAAAGGCCCCTGCGGCGCCTCCACCACCACCTTTTTCCAACCACTGCTTTGCCCCCCCGTAATAATCGGAATGGCCGGTCCCACCTCCGGAAGTATTTCAAAAGAGGCGCCGGGGCCACCGCCCGCAATATCGAAAACCAGCCACTGGAATCTGCTGGAAATGGGATTACTCAAATATTCGGATCGAGTAAGCCCCTGATTTGCGCCCCAGGACCCAAGAACGCTCCTGTGCGACAAGGCTGGCAAATCCGGAGGTGTGGAGCCGGGGATAAAACCGGAGTTTTCGGCCGGCTCGACCGGCAGCGGTGCACGAATGCAGGTGGGTAGGATTTCTCGAACCGTCCGGTTGTCCAAAAGATCCGTCAAAATCTTTTCATAACCGGGAGGAACGGGAATATCGGACCCGGGCTGCCCCATCAGTGCGGAGCGGTTCCCGGTCAGTACATATCGCGCTGTGTTCGCCTCCTGAATGCCACTATGCAAATGCGTGTCCAGCAGAGTGGAACGCTCTTTGAGATGGAGCACCGAGTTCGTTGTAATCAAAACCAGCATTGCCGCCCCAACCCAAACTGCTATTCGGTACGATCCGGGACGCTTCGCAAGTGGGCCGTGCAGCGCAAGAATGTAGAATGTGATAATCACATTTGCCAGAAGCCCGACCGCTTGAAGGTCTGCGTGTCGTGATGACCCACCTCCGCGGGACAAGGCAAGGGCTGCCGCCTGCAGAAGAGACCAAGTCCCCATGGTAAGCAGGAACTGTGCTAACGGAGAACTCCTTCTTGTGCGGAGCTGATTCCGGATCAGAAACGAAAAAGGCAGCCAAACGATCGCGGCGAAAGGCCAAACGCGGAAAGGAAATGCCGCTGTCCTCGCAAAAGCCTTCAAGGTACCGATCAAATGGAAATTTTGTAATATGGCGCCGGAAGAGCGCGGCACCAATTGGAATTCCAGGATGGCTACCGCGATAAGCGCGACTATGGCGAAAGAGCTTTCTTTGAGGTTTTGGGTCTGAGATATACCGTTAAACAGCAGCACGCAGGCAATCGCAAATGGGGCAAGAAAACCGCTTCCCTCGCAGAGTTGACCCAGCAGAGTGGCCACTAACCCAAGGTGCCATGCAACGGTGAACGGTTTTGAATAGAGCAATAAAACAAAGGAGAGCACCGCAAAACTCCAAAGAAAATAAAAACCAGCGTGCATGCCTCCCAAGGTGCTTTCCCAACTGAAATGCGAAACACCTATAATGCCGGTCATTATACAAAATAGAGCCAGGTTCCTTCTGCCTGCAATACGCCAGATAATCAGGCACTGGCCGGTGAGGATTAGAGAATAAAACAGAGAAGCTACAACCTTAGTGACGATCGGGTCCCATTGTCCGTTTAGTTTGAGGAGCATTGTAAGGAGCAGTCTGAGAACGAGGGGACGATGCTCATTGGTGGGAACGATCAAGGCAGAAGGACCGAGTCTGCCTTCCAAAACCAAAGAGTATAGGGAACCTTCGAAACCCCATTGGTCCCCGTATGGAAGGCTCGAGCCGAAAGCATTGATAAGATCGAGTTTGGAACCCCACACCAAAAAAAAGAGCCCCGACAGGCAAAGTAATGGTCCAATACCCTTTGAAGGGGTTCCGGCCTTCTGCAAAGTGAGCTGGTTTGCCGAGTAAACCTGATAGCTTATCAAAACCAGCACAAAGCATGAAACCCAGGCGACTTCCCGAATCGACCGGTTTGCCAGGTGTGATGAACACCCAGAAAAGAATATGCATGTCAGAAGGGCAGCAATTGCCCAATTCTTTCTAACCATCCGCGTGCAACTCCAGCCAAGGCTTCAAAACTAATCGATTAAGTCAACAATCGACAATTTAAGGGGTGGCAAATCCTCTGCCGGGTCGGCCGATCGAGCTGAGAGGTTATGGATCCATCCCAAGCAGTTATCTGCCCCGCGGCGCTCTGAAACGATGAAAATGTAAGTGGTGCAGAGCTTTCGCCTGCGAGATGTGCTTGCATAGCATGCCCAGTACATCCGGACAACAAAAAGTTATACCTTTATGATCGCCGCCGCAGAAATGAAGGCCATGAAATTCTCGCATGGTAGTGACATCTGGCTCAGCAAAAGGTTAAGTAAGCGGGGTTGACGTTCAGACCGGCACCGTACAGAACCAGCAAGGATTTCCGTTTGACAGGCAAAGAAACTCTGTTCTAAACTGGCTTCGATTTGGAAAAAGTGGTCTTTCTCAGAAGGAGAATATGCCGTTCATCACCAGCCGATCGATCGAGTTCACGACACCATGGTTTGACCTCGTCGCCAAGGAAATGCGTGTTGGCGATCCCCCTTATTACTCGTTGCGAATGCCTGACTACGTTTCAGTGATCGCATTTACAGGCGAACAGGAAGTCGTGTTGGTAAGGCAATATCGCCCGGCGGTTGAACGTTATACGATTGAGTTGCCCAGCGGACTCGTCGAGGTTGGTGAAACACCGGAGCAGGCGGCCCGTCGCGAACTGAAAGAGGAAACAGGCTACCACGCGGACAAGATGGAATTGCTTGGCCCCCTGCTGAGCGACACAGGGCGACATGAAAACAGGTTGTGGTGTTATCTCGCGCCTGCGGTAAGCCCTCCCGGTTCGAACTACAGTCCGGAGCCTGGAATAGAAAAGCTTCTGATCCATCGTGGCGCGCTGTTTGACATGATCGCGGGGGGGGAGTTCGATCATGCGCTCCATCTCGGGGTCCTGGCCCTCGCTTTGGCAAAGGTTGGTGTCGACCTGTTCGCCACACCTGAACAGAGAAAGTGATAAATGGATTCCTCAAATGACATCTGTATCGTTGGCGGTGCGGGACATGTTGGATTGCCGCTTGGGTTGGCTTTTGCGGACAAGGGGCATCGCGTTGTTCTGTACGATCTCAATAGCGCGATGTTGGAGACAATCGGAGAAGGTAATCTCCCTTTCGTCGAATATGACGCTGAACCAATTTTGAAGCGGGTGCTGAACAAGACACTTTTCCTGACTTCCAATATCCAGGACGTGGCTTCGGCCAGATTTATCGTGGTCGCGGTAGGGACGCCGGTTGACGAGTACCTCAATCCCAAGCTCAAGGCCATTTTGGAACTGTTCGACACCCTGCGCCCACATCTCCACCCGACCCAGACAATCATCATTCGCAGCACCGTATATCCACATACATGCCGGCAGATTTCCCAACGACTCAACATGAAAGGCAATGGTCCATGGCATATCGCATACTGCCCGGAGCGCATCGCACAGGGCTATGCGGTGCGCGAGCTTAAAGAACTGCCTCAGCTCGTAGCCGGACTTACAGATAAAGCCATGGATGACGCGGCACAACTATTCGAAACTATTGCTCCCAAGGTCATCCGGTTGACGATCGAGGAAGCCGAAATGGCAAAGCTGTTCACAAATGCGTGGCGCTACATTCAATTTGCGGTTGCCAACCAATTTTATATGATCGCTCACGGCTTTGGTGTGGATTTCGATCAGGTGCGCAGGGCGATCGTCGATGGTTACGGCCGCGCGCACAGTCTGCCGTCTGCCGGATTTGCAGCCGGCCCTTGCCTCTTAAAGGATACCATGCAACTCGCAGCATTCAACAACAACAATTTCATGCTCGGCCATGCGGCCATGATGGTTAATGAAGGTTTGCCCGCTTTCATTGTGGAACAGTTAAGGTGCAAATTCGATCTCAGCCGCATACACGTCGGAATCCTTGGCATGGCTTTCAAGGCGGATATTGACGATACCCGCGATTCCTTATCTTATAAACTCGGAAAGATCCTTCGCTTTCACGGAGCAACAGTACTTTACTCTGATGAGTATGCCAGGGACCCAACTTTTATAAGTAAAGAAGATTTGGTGGCTTCTGCCGATGTTGTCATCGTAGGCGCGCCACACTCGGCATACAAGCAATTGCATATTCCAGGCAATGTGTATGTAGTTGATCTATGGAACATAATATGTAAGAAGGAACCCAATTGACCGATCGCAAAAATATCTATGAATACTGGGAAGATCCGGATACCGTCTCACTGATCGACACAAATCTGCGACAACTTGAAACCGGCTTTGTTATGTCGAATCTCAGCGCAGGGGACGAACTTGCTGATTTTGGCTGCGGCGATGGTTCATCTACAGTGCACTATGCAGCCAAAGTTAAGAGCTGCCTTGCCCTGGAGCATTCCAACCATCTTCGGGAAAAAGCGGCTGCACGGTTCAGTGAAGCCGGACTGACAAATGTCACCCTGGTCAGCGGAGATGTTCTCGATTTATCGGCCTATGAAGCCAAATTCAACGTAGTGGTAACCCAACGGGTAATCATCAATTTTATGACCTGGGACGAGCAGCAATTTGTTCTTAACAACATCTGGAAAACCCTTCGCCCAGGGGGACGTTATTTGATGATCGAAAACACATTCGAAGGCTTTGAAGCTTTGAATAGTGTGCGCAGGACTGTTGGTTTGACAAATATTCCGCTGCACGATTGGCACAATTATTTCCTGCACTACGATAAATTTATGTCCTTCATAGAAAATAAATATGTCGTCGAAAAGCACACAACATTCAATTTATATTACCTGTTAACGCGCGTTTTTCTAAACATGTTTGCGAAGTTCGATGGATATGGATCAGGCGCTAAAAAAGATGAAATATTTGCTATGGCTGATGTTGCAGCGCGGCATCTTCATGAACTAATCGGATACCGGGTTAAGATTTCTGTCGATAAAGGAAATTCGTTTGGCCCTATTCAGGGTTTTGTACTACGCAGAATGGGATAATCCAAGATACGTATATGAAAACAAGTAATCCACTTTCGGTGCGAATCCCCTGGTGGTCGCCACAAATGACTGGTAGCGAGTACGCTCTGGTTAAAGACGTTTTGGATACCAACTATGTAAATGAAGGAGACGTCACCGCTCTCTTTGAGCAGAGTATTGCCAAACTCGTTGGGGCCAGGTACGCCGTAAGTGTTACCAGCGGTACGATCGCAATTTTCCTATCGCTGGCTGCGTTGGGCGTTGGCCCGGGTGATGAAGTAATCGTGCCCGACGTAACTTTCATTGCAACCGCAAATGCCGTTCGACTTGCAGGGGCGAATCCCGTGCTGGTAGATATCGATCCATCGACTCTAAACATAGGGCCTGAAGAAGTTACAAAGGCGATCACTCCGCGAACCAAAGCGATAGTTCCCGTTCATATCAGCGGAAGAGCAGCCGACATGCCGGCTATCATGGAGATCGCCAGGTCGTACAACCTTTTTGTGGTCGAAGACGCGGCAGAGGCGTTTATGTCCTCGCTAAACGGCAAGTTTCTTGGCACCTTCGGCCAGACGGGATGCTTGTCGTTTTCGCCCAACAAGACCATTACTACAGGACAGGGGGGGATGGTTCTGACCGATGATGATTCCGTTCACGCCCGTCTGCGCGAATTGAAGGACCAGGGACGGCCCGTCCGCGGAACAGGTGGGGATGACATTCATTTCTCGGTTGGATATAATTTTAAACTGACGAACCTTCAGGCCGCTGTCGGACTAGGGCAACTCACGGTTCTCTCCCAACGGATCGAACGGCAGAAGCGAATTTATTCAATATACTCAGAAAACCTGGAAAGCCTGGAAGCGATCAGTCTGCCTGGATTTCGAATCGAAGAAGGTGAAGTCCCCCAGTGGACTGACGCAATCGTCGACAGGCGCAATGAGTTGGATGCATATCTGTCTGATCGGAATATCTTCTGCAGGCGCTTCTGGTTCCCCATTCATACTCAGAAGCCATATCTGATGCTCGACGATAAATTCCCTGCCAGCAGCAGGCTGGTGCCCCGGGCGCTTTGGCTGCCCTCCGCTTTCACGCTCACTGACCGGGATGTCTTGACCGTTTGCCGCCAGATAAAGGAATTCTTTCGAATATGACAATTGGACAAAACGACCAACAGGTTTCTAATATCGCACTTTCCATTCTTGTTCCTGTCCGCAATGATGGCATTAATCTGGAAGTCTTCATAAAGGTGCTGGAAGTGATGGTGGAAACCCCCCATGAAGTATTGGTCGTCCACGACACTCTTGACGACGACTGCATCCCCGTCGTCTCGAAAATCCGAAATAAGTACCCTAATGTGCGCCTCGTTCATAATACGTTGGGTCGAGGGGTTATCAATGCCATTAAAGCGGGGGTCAAGGCATCGCTTGGAGAGGTTATCCTCATAACCGTTTGTGATGAACTCGGTATTGTTCTCGTTTTCGAGGATATGCTGGCGCTAATTCACCAGGGTTGCGACCTTGTTAGCGGTACCCGCTACGCGCACGGGGGCCGCAGACTTGGAGGCTCATGGATTGGCAAGTTTTTGTCGAGATCGGCTAATCGACTGCTCGGTTATCTATGCGGCTCAATGCTTACAGATGCCACCACGGGCTTGAAGATGTTTCGCCGCTCGGTGTTCGATCGATTCGACCTGGAGGCAAGACCTATCGGATGGGCGGTCGTCTTTGAAATGGGGCTCAAAGCGCAACTGGCAGGCCTCAGGCTCGGTGAGGTCCCTGTGATTTCGATTGATCGGCTTTATGGAGGAAAATCGACTTTTAGACTTGGGAGCTGGCTTCAGGAGTATTTGCGCTGGTTCATATGGGGTGCGTTGCCTCTGAGGCGCCATTGCAAGAAAAGTCGTTCAACGGTAGTCGTTCGTATTCCATCTACTACAGCCGGATAATGGAAGAGCAAGATATGGCAAAGTCCTATTTAGTGACCGGCGGCACCGGATTTTTGGGCAGCGCCCTGGTTCATCGTCTTGTCGACGAAGGTCACAGAGTACGGATACTTGACAGCAATTTGAGAGGAAATCCGAGACGGCTTCAGGACATTTTGGACAAGGTCGACATTGTTGAGGCCGATATCCGCGATCCGGCAGCCGTCCAGCATGCCTGCCTTGGGATGGACAGTGTCATTCACTTGGCCTACATAAACGGGACAGAGTTTTTCTATACCAAACCTGAATTGGTCCTGGAGATAGCGGTCTGCGGCATGATGAACGTGCTGAACGGATGCCGTCAGGCTGGTTTGTCAGAGCTGGTTTTGGCTTCGAGTTCGGAGGTTTACCAGACACCTCCGGTTGTCCCAACCGATGAGAACGTGCCGCTGTCGGTACCTGACCCGCTTAACCCTCGATATTCGTATGGAGGTGGGAAAATTATCAGTGAGCTGCTGGCAATCAATTACGGGCGCTCTTACCTGGAACGCGTAATCATTTTCCGTCCCCATAATGTCTACGGTCCGGATATGGGCTGGGAACACGTCATTCCGCAATTTGTGATTCGAATGAAAGAACTCTGCAAAAATCCGAACGACCCCCTTCCCTTTCCGATTCAGGGTACAGGTGAGGAAACCCGTTCCTTCGTGTTCATAGAAGATTTCATAGATGGATTGATGGTGGTGCTGGGGCGAGGCGAGCATCTCGGCATTTATAATATCGGGACCATGGAAGAAGTTCCAATTGTGCGCATTGCTCAGCTTGTGGCTGATTACTATGACAGGCGGATTCAGATTGTCCCTGGTAAGCTCACCGAAGGGAGCACAAAACGACGCTGCCCTGACATAGGCAAATTGAGATCACTTGGTTACCATCCACGTTACTCTCTCAGGGAGGGGGTTCACATAACAGCGGAATGGTACGATCGGAATACCAGAGACAATTGGAAATAAGCACCTCATCCGGAGCTTCCGGATGACTAACCGGGGGGCGGGCTCAATGACCACTCGAATAAAGTCTGTTGCAGGAACCAATTCAAGCGTTGTTGTCGAAAATTGCCAGGTCTGCGGTAACGACGGCCTGGAACCAATTATCTTTTTGGGCTATTTGCCGCCGGTCAACAGGATGAACACGATTGGTGAGAGCCCTCGCGAACAGGCCAGCTATCCGGCTCAGTTGCTTTACTGCCCACAATGTCACCTTGTGCAGCTCGGGTTGATCGTAGATCCTCAGGTGCTGTTCCCTGCCGAGTATCCCTACACCAGCAGCACTACAAAAATCCTGCGGGAGAATTTTGCCGAACTCTACGGCGATTGTAATACCGTCATTGAGCTGGGACCCAATGATCTTGTTATAGACATAGGGTCAAATGACGGGAACCTGCTCAGCAATTTCAAAGACCGTCACCGTGTGCTCGGAATCACTCCCGAGCAGATTGGCCGGATTGCCATTGAGCGCGGCATTCCAACCATAATCGACTATTTCACTCCGAAAGTGGTGGAGGCCGCGCTGTCTCAGCACGGTCATGCAAAAATCGTTACCGCCACCAATGTATTTGCCCATATCGAAGATGTTAATGCTGTAGTGGATTTGATCACCAAATTAATGGCCCCCAAAGGACTATTCATTTCCGAATCGCACTATCTCTTATCACTTATAGAGACCTTGCAGTACGACACCATCTACCACGAGCACTTACGCTACTATTCTCTCCATAGCCTGCGGTTCCTGCTGGAAGCCCATGGACTCGAAATAGTGCATGCCAGGAAGATACCTACCCATGGAGGGTCTATTCGTGTTTATGCAGCCAGACGAGGAGATCTTGTTGTCCGGGATTCCGTAAATCAACTGCTTGAGGAAGAGAAATCCATCGTTTTGGGGAAGGAAGCGCTCCTGAAATTCAAGGATAGAGTCATTCTGTCCAAGCTGGAACTGCAGACGATCCTGCTAAGTATCAAGCAAAAACGCCAGCGAATCTTTGCCATCAGCGCGCCCTCCCGTGGAAGCACTTTAGTAAATTACGTCGGCCTGGACGATGGGATATTGGATTGCGTCGTCGAGATCAAAGGGTCCCACAAAATCGGGAAGTACCTCCCGGGGACGTTGATACCCGTGCTCGATGAGACGCGACTCTACGAAGATCAGCCTGAATATGCCCTGCTGCTGTCCTGGCATATTGCGGATGAACTGATTCCGAAACTTAAACAGAAAGGCTTTAAAGGCAGTTTTATCATACCGCTGCCGGGACCCAGAATTGTAGAGTGAAGGGCTTCCTTCCCGTTCACTGCTCCTCTATTGCCGGGAAGAGCAGAAGCGCGCCATCATATGAGGCGCATATACGGGAAACCAGGTCCTTGGCCCAGAATGCCCCAATTCCCGCTAGTCCCCTGGTGGCCATGGCAACCATGTCAGCCTGCCTCTCAGTGGCGGCCCCAACAATGGCGGGCTCGGCATCACCGCGCTCAACGCTTCCGCTCGCATCTATTTTCTCTGAGAGCAGGAGCTGAAGCTGTTCTTTCATCGTCCCGCCTGTCTGCTCCGTTTCCAAATCCAGCAACAGGCGTGTAGTGCTGGGAACGAGACGCCCCCCGAGCACTTCTTCCGGGCTTGCGCTGTCCGTCGTCGGAACTACATACAATAAGTGCAGTTTAGCCCCGAATTTCGCGGCAAGTTCGGAACATGCGCTCAAGACGGGATCGCTGTGCGAAGTCGAATCCATGAAGGCGATGATGCTTCGCGGGCCAAAATCGGGAGTTCGTCCGAACTCATTGGTCTTTATAAGAACCACCGGTGTGCGTCCATGCGTGAGCACCTGTTCGGCATTGGTTCCGAACACAAATCTTTTGAGCCCGCCGCTTCCGTGTGTGCACAGAACTATGAGATCCTGTTCCAATTCTTCGGCGTGTTCGGCAATGCACTTTGGAACATCGCCCTGGGGTACTTCATGCACGTGGCTCGATACATCGAGACCCCAACTTGTGAGCCTTTCGGCGATTAAAGCCAGATACCGTTCCGCGCCGGCGGCATCCTGGAGGTGCACGTCACCGTGTATGCTGCTGGGGGGACGTTTCTCTAATACATGAAGAAGCTTAACAGCGCACCCAAGTCGCTCGGCAAGTCTTCTCACAATCGGCAGAACTCCCTCGGCCAGTTTTGACCCGTCGAGGGGAACGAGCAGATTAGAAAACATACGGTTCCCTTTCACTCAGTCTTTACTCCTCCGTCTCCCGTCTTCGTCCTCCGTTTTACTCGGCCATGCTGTAGAGCAGGTACGCATTGAGGGCCAGGATCAGTATAGTCGTGATACAGGCCAGAAACGAAGTGACGGGTTTGTTTACCAGCGGACCCATTATTTTGCGGTTTGCCGTAAAGAAAACCAGCGCGATCACCGCGAACGGAAGCCCAAAACTGAGCACAACCTGGCTTATAACCAGCGTCCTGGTGGGGTCCAGTCCCCACGCCAGAACTGCCAGGGATGGCAGGACAGTGACAAGGCGCCTTATCCAAAGCGGGATTTTGAAGTCAACGAATCCCTGCATAACAATCTGACCGGACATGGTGCCCACCGCTGAAGAAGAAAGACCGGCTGCAATCAGCGCAATCGCAAAAATATATGAAGCGGCCGGACCCAGAATAGGGGTAAGCGTTTTGTATGCTTCCTCGAGCGTTCCAATCTCGCGCAGACCGTGAGCGTAAAATGTTGATGCCGACATAATCAGCATTGCCGCATTCACAGCTCCGGCAATCGACATCGCTATTACCACGTCTATCACTTCGAAGTGGAAAAGCCTCTTGAGTTTGTCTGTATCCTTTACGATTATCCGCCTCTGGGTCAAAGCCGAATGCAGAAATATCACATGCGGCATGACCGTTGCCCCCAGAATGCCTGCAGCCAGCAAGACCCCTTCACTGTTCCCGAAGCGAGGCAAAAAAAGTGATTGCACGACTTCCATCGATTCGGGTTTAACCAGGAATATTTCTATCAAATAGCTCACCGCCACAATACCAACCATCGCTGCAATTATTGCCTCGAGAGACCGAAAACCGTATCGTTCCAGGCCGAGCACCATAAAGGTGGCGACAGCGGTCAGCAAGCCGGCATAAATGAGCGGCATATGAAACAACAGGAACAACCCTACGGCTGCCCCCACAAGTTCAGCCAGATCGGTCGCCATAGCCACGATTTCCATTATAACCCACATTGTCAGGACAAGAGGCCGCGGTAATCGATTCCTGCACAGCTCCGCCAGGTTCAGACCGGTGGCGATGCCCAATTTCGCCGAGAGGATTTGAACGAACATTGCCATTAAATTGCTTGCCACTATAACCCAGAGAAGAGTATAGCCCAGTTGTGCGCCACCCTGGATATTCGTGGCAAAATTTCCCGGATCTATATACGCAACAGATGCGATAAACGCGGGCCCGAGGAAAGGCAAAAGCCTTTTGTGCCAGGCAACGGTTTCTCGAGCGAGCACCTTCTCAGCCGCCGAAATCGTGCCGGAGTCAAAAGTTCGAGGTTTGTCTGGAAAACGTTCTTCCGTCACAAGACGTCCTTGCCCCTGCAGGAGATGATCTTTTTTAGTAAAGCTGCTCGCTTCTATTAATTATTGATTCCTGAAGGTCCAGTTCACATTCATTTATTTCCGCCAATCCCTTCTGAGATATTATCATTTTAGAATCAACTCAAAGACTTCAGGATGCAAATCTGAATGCCTGCTGAGCTATGACAATGAGATCGATGAGAAAGGAGATATCGCTTGAGAAGCTACCGAAAGGAGTTGTGGTTTAACGCCCCAACACGCGTGGCCTTCATCAACATCACGCACGAGATAGAACAATGCCTCCGCGAGAGCGGCATCACCGAAGGGCTGGTTCTGGTCAACGCGATGCACATCACCGCTTCAGTATTCATTAATGACGACGAGAGCGGACTACACCGCGACTACACCGCGTGGCTCGAAAGGCTTGCCCCTCATGAGCCTGTCAACCACTATCGGCATAACGACAGCGGCGAAGACAATGCAGATGCGCACATGAAGCGCCAGCTTATGGGCCGGGAAGTAGTGGTTGCCATAACCGGAGGCAAACTTGACTTCGGCCCCTGGGAGCAGATCTTCTACGGCGAGTTCGATGGGCGCAGGCGCAAACGGGTGCTCGTAAAAATAATAGGCGACTGACTCGGACTCCTGGTCTTTCAGTTCAATATCGCCCCGTTAGACTGAAACTAAAGTGCGACAATGTGAAACTGTGAGAGGACACAAAACGATACGTTATGCAGTAGCGGACGGGGAGAAATCGTCTATCAATTTTCTGAGAGAACTCACCATGATTGGCTTCATAAAGTAGCATGCAGCACCCATTTGCATCGCTTTTTTAATGTCGCTCTTCTCATTCGGGTACGCATTTGCTATTATGACGGTCCGGCAAGGCGTCTCCTTGATCGAGTCCAGGAGCAGATAGTGGTCCTTCTGGAGCATAGAGACATCAGCAAGGAGAATGGAGAAAGGGATTTCTGAAAGCAGGCTCCAAGCCTGCTGAGAGTTGTTTACCCAATAGCAGTTGTAGCCGTCGCCGTGGCTTTCGAGCGCTCTGGTGAAAAGCTCGGCGGTGTCCCTTTCCGGGTCGAGTATGAGAATATTTTTTCGGCTCTTTTCAATCATTTTTGAAAACCTGATACATCGCCGCATTTTATTTACTGCAATGTGAAGAGCGCCTCAAAAGTTTATGTGGCATTCCTCTACAGGTTTTCGGTACAAAGTTCATGCCAGAATTTTGATTAACGGCAACGATCAGTACAATTCATTATCCGTGTACAACTTCATGAAAGGCGGGCAAAACTATTTTAAAGGTGGTTCCTGATCCACCCGGGGCTTCTTCGTTGCTAAGGCTGCGGCATTCTATCCGCCCCCCGAACCTGGTTATTATCCCGTAGCTTACAGAAAGGCCCAACCCAGTGCCTTCACCCACTTTTTTTGTGGTAAAAAAGGGGTCGAAGATGTTGCCTAGGTATTCCTTCTTGATTCCGCACCCGGTATCCATAACGGCGGCTTCGACTTCAGTCCCGTTCTTACGCGAATGAGTCTCTATTCTGAGCGATCCCTTTCCGCTCATAGCCTGAACGGCGTTATTTATCAGATTGAGAAAGACCTGTTGAACGCCGGTCGAATCTCCTCGCACCGGAGGCAGGTCGGGGGAAAGAGCCAGGATGAGTTCGATATTATTGATTTCGAGAGTGTGTTTAACAACAGAGACGATGGACTCGATATTAGCATTGAGGTCGCAGCATTCCTCCTGTTCCTCTCTCATCCTGGCGAAGCTCAGAAGCCTTTCCACAATGCTTTTGCAGTGCAGGCCGTGTCTTTCGATAGTTTTGAGGTCGCTGTATTCCATTGAACCCGGACCCATTTTTTCCAAGAGCAAATCGCAAAAACCGAGCATTATTCCGATCGGATTATTTATTTCGTGGGCGACACCGGCGGCCATTGTCCCAAGGGCGGCAAGCTTCTCGGTGTTAATGAGCTGCTGTTCGATGTCCTTTCTTTCGGAAATGTCTCTGGCGATGGCAAGCGCGTACTCTTCGCCCTCGTCTCCTTTTACAGGGATATATTTAATATTGAACCAGAAACTCCCGGAGGACAGTGCCAAACGCGTTTCCATCTTCTGGCCGCTTCCAGAAGCAAGGGCCTGCTGAACGCAATCCAACTGCTCTTTAACCTGATCTTTGGGTAAAAATCGGTAGAGGCTCTGGCCGGTGATCTCATGAAGGCTGACGCCCAAAACATGGGACATGTGCCGGTTGGCAGTCCGTATCAGCCCGTTTGGATCAATGGTGAAGATGAGGTCTTCGGCACTTTCCACCAGAGACCGGTACTTGCTTTCCGAGATTTTAAGTTCGCCAGTGTATTTCCGGATATCTTCAGTCTTGACCCTGACTTCATGTTCCAGCACACTGGACCATCTTCGTTCATAAAAGACGATGAACAAACTGCCCAAGCAAATCACAAACACAACCAGCCCCTGAAGGAAGAACTGTCTGGTGTAAACCGAATTTATGAGGGATTCTACCTCTTGAACAGGGGCAGCTACTGCCACCGACCAGAAGTAGTTCGCATAAGGTCCTTGAAAGTGCACCGGCGAGAAAGCGACCAGCTTTTCCATTGGTTTGACAATTTCCCGATGCCATCCCGTATAATATGAACCGGTGCCCTCCTTGCCCTTCATCATCTCCTGACGCTGAATTTCGTTGATTTGAGCAAATGAAATTCCGGGACTCCTTTTGGACCTGGCCTCGAACGCCGGTTCGCCTATGAATGATTTCTCCGGGTGATAGATGAATTTGCCATTTTCATCGATGACCCATGCATAACCTGTTTTACCTGAACGGATGGAAGGCATTATCTCGTGGAGTAGATGACCGACGTCCAGGGTTAGCCTGATGTACCCGGCAAATGCTCTCGTGGGGAAAGGGTGCGCCGCGTTAGTCGCGTCTTCGTAAGTTGGCGTTATCAAATCCAAAATCAGGGTGTTCCTGTCTTTTGGCCCATCTTTCACGTACACCGGCGTCCCCATCGTTTTTCCCCTGTTTGCCGGATCTTCGGCCCAGGACAAATACGCTGCGGGTTCCTGCTGCGCCGTTGTCAAATGTTGTACTATGATGCCCTGGTCGCTCGCGGCAAAGATCTGGCCCCCTTCCCTGTCCACTCGGCGTATGGCGGTTATGCTGTTTTGATTAAGAACCGGGAGCGTCGACAGCAGCAGGGCTTCGTAGCTGTCGGAATCACAATACTGCATTGCGGGAAGGGAATTCAAAAGCAGCAAATTGTTAATGGAGTCGCTGATATGAGCTTCTATTCGCTGAGCGGCGAACCTGGCGAGCACCAGTTGCTGTTCGTTAAACTGGTCTCTGAGGACTTCTTTCATGTACCCGGCTGTAGAAATGGCCAGCCACGAGGCCCCCGCGACGAGAATGAGGACAGCTATACCCAGGGTTTTCAAAACCTTGGAATGTTCCGGCCCTGATTTTGCGTCCATTCGTCCCGTCCGCGCACTGGGTTAAAATCGGAAAAGTAACCGTATCATTTGCAAACTGGAACTTTTTAATGACATTTTATTTGACTCTGCGTCAACAGTGGAGTGAAAATTGAACAGTCGGAATAACTGTTTTTCCGGCGGCGCCCTTTAGTGACGGTTTTTCTTCGCAGCTTCGCATCTTCGTGTGATAAAGTTCGGCCTCGAGTCAATGGGATTGGGAATCAAGTCCAGGGCAGGCTTTGCCGTCTTCGCGTGAGAAATTGAGCTAAAGTCGAACATAGGGCCAGGCTTGGTAGTTTTATGGTTTGAATGCAATTTATTGTAAAAAGGCATGGCAATGTCATCAATTCTTGCTTTGGACGACGAACAGGACATGTTGGCTCTTCTGAGCAGAATCATCTCTGAGAAAAGTTCCCATGAGCTCACTACACTCAGCAATCCCATGGAACTGACGCAAGTTTTGGCCCAGACGACATTCGATGTCGTGCTGACCGATCTCAAGATGCCGAGTAAGAACGGCATCCAGGTGCTTGAGGAGGTAAAGCAGAAAAACCCTCACACGGCAGTGATCATAATGACGGGCTTTGGCACCATTGAGTCGGCTCTCGATGCCACCCGGAAAGGGGCCTTCGACTATATAACAAAGCCTTTCCGCAAGGAGAGAATCCTTCACGTTATCGAACAGGCCCTGAACTGGCAGCGCCTCCGAAAAGAGAATATCTACCTTCGTCAAAAGCTCGAGGAAAAATCCAGTTCCCACACAATGGTAGGTACGACCCCGGCAATGAGAGCGCTGAACGAGCAGATACGCAAAGTGGCCAGGACCTCCGCCACGGTGCTCATCTCCGGTGAAAGCGGAACCGGAAAGGAACTGGTTGCGCGCGCGCTTCACGCCCAGAGTCTGAGGAACTCTCAACAGTTTATTCCTATCGACTGCAGCACGATTCCCGAAACGATCATAGAAAGTGAACTCTTCGGCCACACCAAGGGGTCTTTCACCGGTGCAATCCGGAACAAAAAAGGCATGGTCGAAGAGGCCAACCACGGTACCCTTTTTATCGACGAGATCGGAGATCTCAGCCCGGCATTGCAGGTGAAGCTGCTTCGCCTTCTTCAGGAAGGCGAATACAAGGTTGTGGGATCGAATGCTATCTCCAAGGTGGACATCAGGTTCATCGCGGCGACGAATCAGAACCTGAAGGAAAAGATCAAGAAAGGTGAATTCAGAGAGGACCTCTATTATCGCCTGAACGTTATAAACATTCACCTGCCCGCGCTCGCGGAAAGGAGCGAGGATATTCCGCTGCTTGCGAACCATTTTCTCGAGAAATACAACAATCTGCACAGCAAAAATGTCGCGCGGATCTCCGATGAACTCATGCGGCACCTGCTCGCAAGAGATTGGCCGGGAAATGTTCGCGAATTGGAGAATGCAATAGAAAGAGGTGTGATAATGGCTGCGGGAGACAGCCTGGAACTACCCGACATCCTGGCGTCCGGCCCCCCCTCTCAATCTTCCGGACCGCATGAATTCAGTGAATACACCGATCTTTTCTCCATGCCCTTCAAGGAAGCCAAGGACAAGCTGATCGATCAGTTTCACGCCGAATACATATCAAAGGTTTTGAGCCGCAACGCAGGCAATGTGTCCAAGGCTGCCCTCGAGTCGGGCCTCAAGAGACAGTACCTGCACAGACTGATGCGGGAGACCAAACTGGACCGGAAATCTTTCAAGAAGAATCATCAATACTAGAATACCTAAAAAAACAGTGGACAGTGGCCAGTCGCCAGAGAAAAGCTTTTACTGATGACTGAAGACTGATGACTGCCTTATTACCTCGTCTCTACGTCCGTGGCAGCCACACCGGTTGACTGGAGCCGCGCGGCACCAGGGGGACCTTGTAGTATCCGGGTGTCGCTGACATCACGACCTGGTCCGTAACCCCCTGATAGTGTCCACAAGGGGTATCGGCCTCGAAGACCTCCGGCGCCAGATAGGCATGATCTCCGTCTGTGCCGCCGATTTCCCTTGCATAGCTCTTATCGAAGATACCCATTTGAAGCAGCCACATCGACAGACGCGCCAGCGACAAGTGGATTCGCCAGCTGCCACCCTCAATGGCGCGGCGTTTGAGCGTGGCTATAATTGCCATGCACGCGAGCCATGACATCGCGTAGTCGTTCACGACGTAAATCTCCGTGAGGGCCGGATTCTCAAACGTTCCTTCACGAGCAAATATTCCGCTCACACCGCCGGCGTTCTGGTCAAACCCCGTTCTGCCACTCCACGGCCCGGTAGGACCATACAGAGACATGTCGACGTGGATGAGTCCCGGTCGAAGTTCAGCGAGGTCTTCGGCTGTGAGATGGAACTGGTTAAGATAACCGGGACGACGATTTGAAAAGAATATGTCGGTCCCTTCAACCAATTGCCTTAGTTTTGCCATACCCTCCTGATTGTCGAATTCGATGATTGACGATCGCATTCCCACGCTGGACGTGCAGTACACCGAGTCTATTTCAAAATCGAGAGGCCTCCAAATATTTAGGACGTCTACGCCGTGATAGGCGAGAGCCCTGCCCAGGCCGGCGCCGGCAATCACGTGCCCAAGACCAAGGGCCCGGACACCGTCGAGAGGTGTTTTGGGAGTTGGTGAAAATGGCTCCGGATCTGATTCTGCCATTTTCTCGATCTTAACGAGGGGAAATGATGAGAGTTGATGGAATTGTTCCAAAGCCAGAAACTCTTCGGCGCTGCGAACGACAGTCGCCTGCAATCCCTGACGATTAGCTTGTTCCTCAAGTTCCAGAGAATCCCATTTGCGGGTGACTTCAGAGATCGCCTGATAATTGTCGGCACAGCCCAGGAAAGCTAAGGCCCGGGTTTTTGCCTTCGGATAAATGTTTAGTAGTTGGATCCATCGTCCGTCTTTGGTGGGGTACATGTACAGCGGCATGAACGGGTTCGTAGGGTCGCCGGGATGTCTAGGGGGATAGCCGTTCAGCAATTCCCATTTCCGGTCGTAAAATGGGCAGAGCCGGTGCGGAGCACGCCGAAGGTCCAGCGACAGGTCCTGTACCTCGCCGGTGCGATAGCGCCATATATCGGCTGCCGCAACCGCCTTCGCCATAAGTGCTACACCGGCCATAGTGGCCAGCGGCCATGGGCTCTTCAAGATTGGGTCCTTTCCGGAGAAAACTACTGACCCTCCGGCTGAATCGGTCTTAAGCCCGACTATCGACAGGACCTCGGCCAGTTCTTTGTGTGCATCAATTGCGTCATCCGTCGTGATCGGAGCGGCAAGCGCCTGCCTGATCCTATCTTCGATCGTTTGTCCTGCTTGGCTTGTTTCCATATCTGCGTACTTCCTCCATGAGTTGTCCACCGACAGCAGTTCCTGCACACTGTGTTCATAATACCTGAAAACCAAACACTATCCCAATAATAACGGGCAAGTGTAATGCGCTTTCAGCCGCATTGACACCGCGGCCCGGCTCATCCCAAAGCATTCAGCAATCTTAATAGCCAAAACCCTTCCTAAGTAGCTGCATTAACTACATATCAGTGAATTTTTGCTGGGCGTCTCTTTAACGGCTCCTTGACGCGGACGGATTTGCAGTGAACAACCTATTTTGCCCGATATTCCTTAAATGCCTTTTAGCGGTGCCGCCGAAAACAAAACCGAAGGAAAGACCATGTTGACCGCCGCGGGCGATTTGAGAACCTGAACCGGCATTTTCAGGCTGAAGTCTGAGAACCCCTGCGGTTGATCGAAGGTGCTCGTCCCGTTTTTACCGGCATATTGTTTCACATAAGTATCATAGGTGTTGAAGTGGATGATATTGTTGTCCATGTCGAATTGCATAAACCTGTACCACCCGTCGCCGCCTCCGCTGCCCAAGGAGGTGTTTCCCTGATAGTCGGTCAGGACCTGGTAGACAGGGTGTCCGGCATTATTGTTGTCGATGCGGATGTTCTCCCCTTTCGAAGCACCGTTTGCATTCGTGGGAGTCCACGCATGCCCGCAAAGGACCAGGAAGACCTGGTCGTTTTTTGCGATCAGCTTGTTCCATACTCCAGCGGCATCGTTCCAACCACCGGGAGAGTTGACAAGGTAGCTTGCGGCATTACGCACGGCTGGCTCCACCAAGGGCAAATTGTCGTCGCCCCAGGGGGGTGGGCTCAGGTATGAGTGAGTAGTTATGATGGTCGCATAACCAGTGTGAGAATCGATCACCCCCTGCGCCCACGCGATAGCGTTGTCGCCGGGTTCCAGCTCCAGGGAGATGTGCAAAAATTTCTTGCCGGCGGCCGAGAATGTCTGGTAGCTGGATAGCCCGGGGTTCACGCTCAGATCGTCCGAGGCGCCGCCATACCATGACTTGCCTGCGAAATACGTCGAGCGGGAGCCAAAATGCTTATTCCACCAAACGTTGCTCACCAGCGGAAGGTTGCCGGACTTGTAGCTGTAGTTATCGTAGTCGTGGTTGCCGATGCTCATGCCGAAAGGCAGCGCGGTAGCATCCAGGATGTCCATCGCCGCCCTGGCATTGACCCATTCAGCGCCCGCGCCGTATGAACTGTTGCCCGGTGTGCCATCGGTCCCGTCGCCGTGCTGGACCACATCGCCGACGTGCGTAATGAACGCAAGGTTCAAGGCATTCATGTTGTCCGCCAGATATTTGGTCTGAGACAGAAAAAAGTTCACGTTGAGCGGTTGCTGGTGGGTTACGTCGACATAGTTTTGAGTATCCGAGATGACAGCGATGGTGAAAAAATTCGAGCCGGCGGAGGAGAGCGCCAATCGCCGGCCCAGCATCGGGAAATTCACCGAAGCGGCAACCCCTGCAATACCGGCGGCCCCGAACCTTAGAAAATCCCTCCTAGCAAGGTTTTTCACGTTCCACTCCTTTTTTTGGGCTGTAAAATAACATAACTATGCTTTACCGGAAAAACACCGACTCATACCAAGTCGCCTTCAAGTTGATCATTTCTTAGTATTTGCAGTTTCTTCGCGCAAATACCATGGAGTACTGATCACCACGGCGATACACGCTCCACCGCCGTCAGGATAGGCGGCGATAGTCTGCCGATACGACAGGTAGAGGGCGCTGAGGTTCACCACGACCGCTAGGATGATGAAGGGAAAGCAGCTCAGCCCCATTACGCCGAGAGGCAGCAGCATCGTGAGCGCGGCCTCGGGACCGTACCCGGTCGAGGCGAGCGCATCCAATCCCAGCACCGGCACACCGGTGAGCACGCTGAGTTTCTGCTTTGCGCCTTCCCATGAGGCCAGCCGCCTTCCTAATATCTTGCCAAGCAGTGACATAAATACCCTCGAAACGAAATGTCAGCCCTCAACACCGTTTGTTACAATTTTTTGATTATCCCAGTCCGTAGAGGTCTATTCAACATGAAGGCTGGCAACGAGTGATCGAGGAATTTAGCAAGAGTGGCCACTCCATGTTATTGGCCGGAATTGTGGGAGTTTTTCCAGAGCTCCCTCTATTCTAATTTCATAAGCCATGTGAAAGTAAGTTGCCAGTAGCCGGCTAGAAATTATGCTGTGGTCTCACTCGTTTCCGCTAAGGCAACTGCGGCCGGGATAAGCGACAGGTGGGGCAAGGCCTGGGGGAAATTCCCCAACATCCCAAAGACATCGCGGTCTTTCCAATCTGTTTCAAGTCTCATTTTGCCTCAGTAGGTCAATATTCGGTAGGGATGGGTAGTATCATTTAGTTATGATTAGGCCGGGAGCCGCAGACAAGGAGAAAAAACCGCCCCCAAATCTACGTGCAGCCAAGACCCAAAATACTAATTCCCCCTACTTGTTCGTCAAATCGAAAAAAATTAAGCTAATCTCCAAAGTTTTGCATCGATCCGGTAGAGTAGGCGGAGCACTTTATTTAGCGGCGATCGAACAATTTACCTGAAATTCCCGGGCTGAGAAACAGACCAATACGCCTGGGCATCTCTGTTTGTGAAAAGTGGCTTTCGGCTTATTAGAATATTTTGCAGTTTTTCACTTCAGGCTCACACTGCATCTAATACTTTCTTAGGTTATTTAAATGCTGATACAATTCTTCATCAATTACGGTCTGAAAATTGTAGTTGGTATGGTACTTGTTTTTGTCTTACCAAGTATCATCTATTCATTAAAGAAATCCAGAAAGGACAAATCTAATCGTCCCCCTATCTTTAGGTCTATTTGCGGAATGTATCTATGCAGTCAATGTAATCTTATCTTCAATTCACCTCGATGTCCAGAATGCAGAAATGATGCCGTTATACCTCTTACACATCTTACCGGAGGCTTCGTAGAAATGGACAAGCAGTTATGCCAGAACCTCCATTTAGACCAAAACCTTCCAAGGATAGTCCTCGTGAAGTTCTAGCGCATTGTCCAAGACGTAAAAATGCCCGGGGCAAACTCCGGATATAACGCCCTCAAATGAGGACTGGCCCTCCCTTTCACCGTGATGAAGGTCTTTCAATTCCTAATTGCCTTCCCGGCGCCTGAATGGGTCGTCGACAACGCTGGATACCGTCGACTTGTCAGGTGCTTCCCCACTGCCTCGAAAAGTTTATCGCGGGCATGGCCCGCTCCTACAAAAACGTCGCGTCTTTTCATTGTTTCAGGGTGTCCCAATGGGACGTACAAAGCTGTTACAATCTGACATCTACGCAATGATTACACATACTTGCACTATCCTTGATGATGGTTACGTTATGATTGCGGGGTTAAGTTATATGAATCCCGTTTTCGTTTTCCGGCCCCGACCGGAAAAGAGAAAAAGTGTCAGCCGTTGAGTAACGCGGTGGAAAATGGAGGCGACGTATGAAACGTCTGATATTTGCATTGTCACTGGCATTCCTGGTTGGGTTGTTTGCCTTATCCGGGTCCATCACGCACGCGCATGCGTTCAATAACTCCAGTGATCAAGCGCAGTTGACGGCCCATGAGTCTTACCGGACAGTTGCCTGGCACCAATACTGGCGAGATGACCATGACTATGACAGACCGTATGTCAAAAACTACTACTATGGCTACTATGATCCCTACTACTATGGCTACTATGACCCTTACTACACCTACTACTATGGACCGGGATTCTCATTTAACACACCGTTTTTCGGATTTAACATTCCGTAAAAATGGGACTCTGAACATCGACTAAATCCAAAGACAAACTAACCAATTTCGAGAACGCATCCCTGACGACCAGGCATCTGCTTCAAACTTGGCAATTAACCAAGGGGTACACCCGGAATGACGCCAACCGGGCGTCCGGTTAAACCCAAAGGGCGGGATCAGAAAAAAATCCCGCCCTTGGACATTACTCAAGGCGCTAAAGGATGCTGCTTCCCTCCTTGCATACGCCGTCCACTACAAAGATCCACCGTCCGACAACGGATTGGCAACGGAACGAGTGAGGCAAGCCAACAAGAAAGGTTTCCAGTCGTTTTAGACAACCAGGCATAAGAAGTCCGACCTAAACCGCCAACTAAAAATGCCTCTGACCAATGCTGCGCAGCCGAACGACTTTTGTCGCTCCCGCTTCCGGAGATTGTATGCTCATCTGCCAGTTGTCGGCACTGTGGGATTGCAGGACCCATGGCGGCAGATCCAGGCGAAAATGCCTAGAGAGCGCAAAAAGAAAAGGCTCATACATGCCGCGAAGCTCCAATAATTTTCGGTCCGCTTCCTTTCCCGTCAGTGGCCTCAAGCCGCCGGCCGCTAAGCTGAATCTCAAGTTCGACAGTTGATCGTCAGGAAGGCGGTCATGTTCCGGCCATTGGGGCGCAGTTCCAAAAATGAGTGCAAGGTCTACTACAGCGTGCCTGGCCATGGCAAAAGTCAATTGCGCCTGAAGTTCGCAGGCCTCTTCGATGCCGACCATTTCGAACGCGCTGGTATCCAGGATAGACGCGAGCGCAGCGAGCCATGACTGGTTTTCGTGTTGAGACCTGAAATAGGCGAGCACCGGATATGAGAGATGGGTTTCCAGCAGTTCCGCAGACCATTTCTCCATTTCGCGCAGGGTCTCCCGGATTGCTTCCATGCCATACTTGTCATGGTGTCTGAGCAGCATTTCGGCTGCCGTAGGCGGCGAGCCTGCCCTGGCATCCAAAAGAGAAATATTGATTTCTCGCCGGGAGAAGGATTGATTGAGACCGGGCAGGTGGCCGATTACAACCGCCAGAAAACCGAACCCGGTCCCGGCCTCTACTACCGAGAGCAACCGTCCCAAAGGCGTGAGTGGCCGAATATCGCCAAATCCAAGAGTGAACAGTGTCGTTCCGCTGTAATAGAGGTTTGTGGCCAGGCTGGTTTGGCTTTCCAATATGTCGGCCAAACTCCAGTTAAGAAGCGCAAAACCCAGTATCAGCATGAAAGCCCATAAACCCAGGAGCACCAAGAAGGAAAGCGGCCCGTAGACGCTAAACAAAGAGTCTTGAAGACGCTTGGCCGGTATCCGCTCCACGGCTGCTCTCCAGGCCGTCCACGTCGTCTGGTAAAATATGCGGGCCAGGCGCACCCGGCGGGTGATACGGCGCGGGAAAATGACCGATTCGAAGGCATCCCAAAGTGTGGCGACTATCACAAAAGCGCCCAAAAGGGCGATAGGTAAGGACATATTCACCTCCTGTGAAGAAAAGCGAAAAGCAAGAAGCAGAAGTTGAGAATCCGAAAAACCGTTGCGGTCTTGCCGCACCGGCTGACTCCTGCCGGTATGTCCGCTGCTCGCTTGTTACCCCTGCTATGAAGATAATGTTCAGTAAGTGGTCCCGCCCCTTGTATGCATGTAACACCGTTATATGCTTGCAAGCCGGGGTCATGGAGAGAGTCGAAGCCTGCTGGGATTCGCTATTGCTTACGATGTCTTACGTACGGCAGAAGACCGGACAGTGGTTAACTGTTTTCTATAAGGTACTGTGGAATGCACCAAAAGGGGGCATTAATTGTCCATTGAAACCCCTATATTGGTCACAGGTGTTCCAGGCAGCGTAGGAGGAGTGCGCAACGCCTGGTTATTCGGCCGAACAGGTTCCCTGCAACGGGTTCCAGACAACAATCATAACGAGTAAACTAAGGGAGGACATTAGCCATGTAGGTCACCCGCCTCGCAGATATGAAGATTTTGCCGGGGAAGCGGTTTCAGCATGGAGTTCAGAACTGGACAAAGCCGCATGAAATAAGGTTATGATCACCTCGACCCACCCGACTCCGCGACCCACGGTCATCGCCGGGCCACGATGGCAATGCAGGTGGATACGCAGGCTGCTACCGAATCATCGGATTGAAGGTTCGGTCGCTTGTTTCTGCCGTTTCTCCCGTGAGTGGCGCTCGCCATATACCGAGTAAATGATCAAGCCTATGAACATCCAGAACAGGAGCCTGAGCCAGGTGTCCGGGGGAAGGGACAACATCTGCACCATGGAGACCAGAGCGCCCATTATGGGGACAAAGGGCATGAAGGGCGTTTTAAAGGGCCGGTGGAGTTCCGGCCTCGTGTAGCGGAGCACCAAGACGCCGAGGCACACGATGACGAAGGCCAGCAGAGTTCCTATTGACACCATTTCGCCCAGAAACCCAATGGGGAGGAAGCCCGAAATTAACATCGCGGCGGCGCCGATCAGGATTGTGGTCATATAGGGTGTCCGGAACCTGGTATGCACGGTAGCAAATATGCCGGGGAGCATTCCGTCACGAGCCATGGTATAGAATATCCTGGACTGGCCGTAGAGCAGGACCAGGACCACGGATGTTAGGCCGGCGATGGCCCCCAGCTTGATGACGGGCCTAAGCCAGAAAAACCCCTCGCCCAGGGCGTTGACGCCCACGGCAATGGAGTCGGGCACGTCCCGCAGGGAGGTGTATTTTACCAGACCGGTAAGGACAAAAGCCACGAGGATGTAGAGGATAGTTACAATCAGCAGGGAGGAGAGAATGCCGATGGGCATGTCCCGCTTCGGGTTCTTGACCTCCTGTGCAGCGGTTGAAACCACATCAAATCCTATGAAGGCGAAAAATATTACGCCGGCCCCTCTCAGGATTCCTGTCCATCCATATTCCCCGAAATGCCCCGAGTTTTTCGGAATGAAAGGGGCGAGATTATCCATTTTCACGAAAAAAATGCCCAAACCGATAAAGAGGACTATCACGGTGATCTTGATAAAGACTATGAAATTGTTAAAGGAGGCTGATTCCTTGATCCCTATTATAAGGAGCAGTGAAAATACCAGGACCACAAGCATGGCCGGCAGGTTGATCAGAGCGCCGACAGATGTCAATCCGATCTTCGGATCGTAGGCAAAAGGCGCGCAGGTGAGATACGCGGGGAATGTTATTCCGAAATCACGCAAAAAACTGACCACGTACCCCGACCACCCCACCGCCACTGTCGAGGCACCGAACAGGTATTCGAGGATCAGGTCCCATCCGATTATCCATGCGAACACCTTTCCAAGCGTTGCGTAGGCATACGTGTACGCGCTTCCGGAGACCGGGATCATTGAGGCGAATTCAGCGTAGCAAAGCCCTGCGAGGGTGCAGGCGAAGGCACATATGACCAGTGAAATTACTATGGCCGGCCCCGAATAATTGGCTGCCACAGGCCCGGTCAGGACAAATATCCCGGCCCCTACGATCACGCCGATACCCAGCAGAGTCAGGTGCACCGGGCCCAGGACCCGCTTCAACCCGTGGCCGTCCTCGTTGTGCGGGTCCTCCACTATCAGGTCTTCTATCGGTTTCCGCTCGAGATGTCGTTTCATCCTCAGTTTCATATCGGCGTTGGTTCCTTTTTTGATTCGTTCGATCAACCCTGCTAAACTTACCCGTTGCAGTTCAAATGACAAGAACATTTTGACGAATTATACATGCAATTCGGGGCGGTTTGGGGTTTCGGTTTGTGACCGGGCTCAATGAGACCCTTTCCATTTTTCGGCTAATTGTGAGTTCGATGCATGAAAAATTTCCGCCACTTTCAACTGTAATTTGTGCCCGGCAGAATGCTCAAGCCATTGAAGTCCAGAAAAAAACACACTAATTTCAGTGGCTTGCTCCAGTGGCTTACTAAGTCGCAGCATTGAGCCATCCCCGGACCGCGGGGAGAATTATAGACAGCGAGGCGAAAGGAGTGATACGTGAGAATTCTTTTTGCTGCACATGAAAACAGTTGGGGTGGGTTTTTCGGCCTGATTCAATCCGAGTTGCCCATGCACGAATTTGTGGCAACCGGCAGATTCGGGTTGGACAGCTTGAAAGGCTTTGATGTCCTGATTCCCACCATGTGTCTTGTAACCAGGGAAACCCTGGAAAGCGGTGATCGGTTGCGACTCATCCAACAGTGCGGGTCGGGTCTGGAGGGGGTCGACATCCCGGCTGCCCGGGATCGTAATATATGGGTTGCCAATGTCCCCACAGATCTGTCCGGTAATGCCGACTCCGTGGCGGAATTGGGGATCTATATGCTGATCGGCCTCTCCAGAGACGTTCAAGGGATGGCGCGAAGCCTGCGGAATCGTCAGATTGGAGAGCCTCAGGGCCGCGCGCTGAGCGGGAAGACCATAGGTCTTGTGGGCTTGGGCGGCATCGGAGGAGCCCTGATCAGGCGACTCAGACCGTTCAATGTCCGGCTGATCGCACTCAAACGGGACAACCCGGGGAAGGCGATGAAACAATGGGGTCTGGAATGGGTGGGTGGCCCTGATAATCTGCCTGAACTGCTGGGCAGATCGGATTATGTGATTCTCTGCGTTCCAGTAACCTCCGAAACGAAGCGCCTCATGAACCCCAAATCCTTCGCCTGCATGAAACGTGGTGCTTACCTGATCAATCTCGCAAGGGGAGGATTGGTCGATCGCGATGCATTGCAGGAGGCCCTTGCTGCCGGGAAAATTGCAGGGGCTGGGCTGGACGTGTTCTGGGAGGAGCCTCCCGATCCGAATGATCCCATCTTTTCATACAACGTGCTCGCTACCCCGCACATCGGGGGATCTACAGACGTTTCGATGCGGGGAATCGTGAAGGCAGTCTCAGAGAATATCCGTCGGGTCGACAACGATCTCAGGCCCCTTTACCTGAAGAATCCGTAAGATTCGACACCATGGTGGAGAGGTGAAGAGATGAAGGTCCTGCTGATTTCTTTTGCGGTGTTTGTAGTAGGATGGGAATCCTTGTGGTGGATAATGGGTGTTCGGCCCATTAGTCCGCGGCGGCTGAAAAGGATGCTCCAGGAGCCCCCAGGGAACAATCCGCTCCTGGTCGATGTGAGGACCACTGCCGAGTTCAGCCTGTTCCACATCAAAGGCGCTGAAAGCCAACCCGACCTTCTCCGCGATTCCGCTTCACTGGACCCGCTGAACAGGGGAAAGCCCCTGGTAGTTGTCTGCCTCTCCGGTCATCGTTCGCCAGTCGCCGGGTTCAGGCTTAAAAAGCAGGGATTCAAAAACGTATACTACCTCTCATGGGGAATGCTCGCCTGGATCATCTGCGGGGGAAGAGTCGAGAGGTAATCGACCTTGCGATGGGATGCGATGCAATGATGAACATAGAAGCAGAAGCGGTGGAGTGGATTCGCCGGTGGAACGATGAACTTTCTCGACCCGTTTCAGTGCGCTTTATTCCAAGCCACAGCAAAAGGGGTTTGGCACTGGAGGCATTTATTGAGACTTTTGCGGGCTTTGCTCCCAAGGTCCGCTTTTCACCGGAAGAAAGCAGTGAGGGCGAGTTACCAGCGATCCTTTTAGGGAATTCGGTTCGCTGGCAGACAATACCTGAGGGGGGCGAATTGATGCCGTTCCTGAATGCAGTTGCGATGAATTTCTCGCCTGGTCGCGCAACGGCTTTTGTGCCTGAAGCATTGCGAACCCAAATCGAAAACGTATCGCTGCCGGCCGATCTCAAAATCTATGTCCTCCCGCAATGTCCCTTCTGCCCCCTCGTGCTGGGTGAAATTGTCCCCCTTGCACTCCTTAATCCCTTGCTCCACCTCGCTGTTATCGATGTGGCGTTCTTTCCGGAATTGGCTGAAGGAGACAATATTCGTTCCGTCCCCACCGTCATTCTGGACGGCGCGTTTCGCTGGGTCGGTGCCGGCCACAGGGACGAAATCCTCAGTGCTATCCTGAACCGCGACCCCGCCTGCCTGGACGTGAAATCTCTGACAGATTTCCTCAAGGAGGGAAATGCTGGAACACTCGCACAGATGATGATAGATCGCAGGCAGGTTTTCCCGGCTTTTACGGATCTCCTGGTAAACTCAGACTGGACCGTCCGACTCGGGGCCATGGTCGTAGTTGAGGAGATAGCGGAGAGGAGCCAGGTCTTATTAGAGGAAATGCTGGGTTTGCTCTGGAACCAATTGCACGGTATAAGCGGCTCTGCCAGGGGTGACGTTCTTTACCTGTTCGGGCTCGGGCAGCCCGCAAAGCTCTGGGCTGACAGGATGAAAGGCCTTATTGAAAGTGAAGATGAGGAGGGCCGTGAAGCGGTGACGGATGCACTTGAAAAGCTGGAAGGTGCAAGTGAAAGTGCGTAGAAGACGGAGGACGGAAGACAAGACGGAGGACGGAGGGAGGAGCGAAAGACAGAACAGCGGGGGCAACCGAAGACCGTGAAAATGGTCATTTTCTTCGCGCCTTCGCGTGGGAACTTTTCGAACCAGAAAGAGGGTGAATGATGATCGGGGACAATTTTGACGCACGAAACAACAGAAAGTCCTTGTGCCGAAGGCTTTTCCAGTTTCTCGCCAAGCCGCTGTATATAGTTCTGGTTACTCATTTCGTACGGAAGAATTTGTCCGCTTCAACCCGTTATTTTCAAGACGGACTGCATGCTTTCCTGGCTGGGAGCGGCTCACCGCTTCCGGATGCCAAACGGGCGGGGCCATGCATCGCCGTGATCGCCGGAAATCATCTCTACATCGTGGACACCGGTGAGGGGAGCGCCAAAAACATCGCACTTGGACGACTTAAAATCGTCAAAGCAGATGCCATCCTGCTGACTCACTTCCATTCGGATCACATTGCGAACCTGGGTGAAATGATGTTACAGCGATGGGCTGGCGGTTCAAATGCTCACCCCATCCGTGTCATTGGGCCCAGGGGCGTTGAACAGGTAGTTGAAGGATTCAATATCGCCTATAAACTGGATGCGGGCTACCGGGTAGCTCATCACGGTCCCGTCATCATGCCCCCTGCCGGTGCAGGCGGGACCGCCCTGCCCTTCGACCTGGGTCCGGAACCGGATTCTTCCGTGAATGTTGTCGATGAGGACGGCGTCAGAATCACCGCCTTCAAAGTGGACCATCGGCCCGTAGTTCCCGCCGTCGGATACCGGTTCGATTATAAAGGGAGATCGCTGGTAATCAGCGGAGACACCGTCTATTCGCCATCGCTGCTCGAACATTCCAGAGGCGCAGACCTGCTTTTCCACGAGGCTTTGAACAACGAGATCGTGGGGCTGATAAAAGACAATGCCGAGTTGTCCGCTTCCCCCTCGCTCAAGAAAATAGCCCATGATATCCCGAGCTATCATTCAACTCCTGAAGATGCCGCAAAAATTGCGAACCTGGCAGAGGTTAAGCACCTGGTTTATTACCACGTCATACCGCCGCTGCCCAACGCGATTGTGAAGTACATGTTCCTTGGCGAGGCAAAAAGCTACTATAAAGGACCCATAACCTTAGGAGAAGACGGAATGCTGATTTCCCTGCCGGCAGATTCCGATCGTATTGAAATTAAGAATGCCCTCAGATGATGTGCCGTAGTGGCGCAGAGATCACGTCGAGGCATAAGAAATTGTAGTCCGAATATCTTGAACACAATGGGTATTACTCCCGGAAAAAGTCTGGAGGACGGCAAACAAATGAGCAGTGCAAAATCAGAAAAAAATAATCGAATCGATGCCGCTGCCATCAAAAAGCTCATACTCGCCGAGGGCATCAACCTTGTGGGTATCGCCGATGCGAAAAACCTCATCCTGGCCAATCCTCCCAGGCCGGCGACTGCCCTTATGCCTACCGCGCGGAGCGTGATCGTCATGGCTGTAGCACACTCCCTGGGCGCTGCCTATGCACCCGACATTATGCTCTGGACGAGAAACAAGATGCAGACATCCCGGCTGCTCGATCAAACGGCCGAAAAAATTGGACGCCTTCTCGAGCTTCAAGGCTTCCTCTCGCTTCCGATCTCCGCCGACAAGCCCGTTGAGATAGTGAAACTCAATCCTGAAACAGGCGGGAAATTTCGCCAGACCCGGGTGCTGGGTTTCCTTTCTCTCAAACATGCGGCCGTAAGCTGCGGAATGGGCGAAATCGGGCGGAACAACCTGCTCCTCACCCCCGACTTCGGGCCTCACCAGAGGCTATGTGCCATTGTTACGGAAGCACCACTCGAAGCCGGCCCCAGACGGGAATTCAACCTCTGCAACAGGTGCGAATGCTGCGTAAAAGCCTGTCCCACCGGTGCTTTAACGGATGGCCGCTACGATGTGGACCCTTGTTTTGTTTACTGGTCCTATGGTTTCAAGCGTCTTCCCCCAACCAAATTGACAGAATGGCCCGGCTTCATCGGAATGCTCCTGAAACATGCCAGGCGGCGCGATGTTCTTGTTGAAGCAGGACAGACCTATATGACTGATGTCGACAACTGTATAGAGTGCATGCGTGCCTGCCCGGTGGGAGAACGCTGGAAGGGAATCCGTCCCAAGGTGCTCCTTCCTCAGAGATCCGGCGGGACATAATGAGGTCCCGATCGCAGAGAAAGATCCACCACAGCATCTCATGTCCCTGACGGACACCCCAAACCATGAAAAGTACGGTCCCAGGGTAGCCCGGACCCTCACTGCGTTACGGGTCTGCGCTATACGCATTATGTGCTGTGATGCGTCTACTCCGGCGCCCGATCGTTTGTGAGGGCGCATCCCGGCCGCCGGTCCCACCGGCTCCGGGGCGCAAAGTGCCAAGAGGTTCGTGTGTGCCGTGGGAACTCTTCGTAGCAAAGGCCCAGAGATCACTGAGAAAAGCAACTCAGCAAACAAAAAGCGGCAAGCAAAGTCAAATCGCGCGGAACAGGGCTGGAGGCTGCTTCAAAGAAATCTTCGAGATTAATCTATAATCCGCATTCACTTTATTTCCGAACACTCTTATCACTTGCATGTTCGATTGTGAAATCGTATGGTTTTGCGGGCTATGGGATGTCCCAGGAGTTTTTTAGGCACAATTCGACCCCAAAATGCTGTTCCGATGCATAGCGCACAACCTGATGCATTATTCCGGCAGACAGCTCCCCCTCCCCAAGCGACCTCAACGGATGAAATCCAAAGACGCCCCAGCGCTGACCCGGCTTTTCCACAAATGATATTTCGGCTTTGATCCCAAATCCTTCATTGGGGGGCGTCCGCTATGATCGCTGCCTGGAGAAGGCGGTGAGGAATGGCATTGAGGGCATAAGGACCTTTTCAGTTAAAGGTGTTGAAGCATAAAGCCGTCATCACCGCGGCCATTACAGGAAGTATCCACACACGCCCACCATGTCACCGTACCTACCCATTACACCAGTGCGGGTCCTTACCTGTGCAGGTCTTCAGAGGAGGATAATCATGCCGATGGGAAAAATTATGGTTCAAACGATCGCCGACATTGAAGCAATGGAGAAGACTCCTGTCAAAGAAACGCTCAAGGCTTTAAATACCTATGATTTGTTGCGGGATGGAGCCGCTATAAACCCTGAAGCCCCGGCCATCAGTTTTTTCCTCTCCGGCGAGGGCTATGCCTCTCCCCTGAGGATAAGTTACCGGGAATTGATCTATAAAATCACACAGACGGCCAACCTTCTTCATGATCTCGGGGTGGGGCCTAACGATGTTATCTCCTACCTTCTCCCCAACCTCCCGGAGACCCACTATGTGCTCTGGGGAGCAGAGGCCGCCGGGATCGTCAATCCGATCAACTCCCTTCTGAGCCCGGCAGCCATCAGGGACATCTGTCAGGCCGCCGGCGCCAAGGTTTTGGTGGCCTTGGGCGAATTTCCGGGGGCCGACATCTGGGAGAAGGTCACTTCAATCAGGAAGGATATTCCAGGTCTCAAAGCGATTATCCGGGTCATGGGGCCGGGGGACGAAAAAGACGGGATCTACAGCTTTGGAGAGCTTCTCCCCCGCTACGAGGGGCTAAAGCTGGATTCAGGCCGTATTATTAACCCTGAGGACATCGCTTCCATGTATCACACCGGCGGCACCACGGGAACACCCAAGCTGGCCCCCCACACCCACTATAATGAAGCGGTCATGGCTCGAATGGTCGCTTTAGGGGCCGAGCTTTATGCCGGAGAAGCGATCATGTGCGGTCTTCCCCTTTTTCATGTCAATGGCACAACGGTTACCGGATCGTATCCGTTCTCCATTGGGGCCCATGTAGTGATACTTTCAGCCCGTGGCTACAGAGACCCGATGGTTATAGAAAATTTTTACAAGATTGTTGAACATTACCGCGCAGTCGTCTTTTCCGCCGTGCCGACCATCCTGTCCACGCTCCTGGACATACCCAAGGGGGATGCGGACATTTCATCGCTCCGTTACGTGGTCTGCGCGGCGGCCCCGCTTTCCGTCGAACTCTTCAAGCGGTTTGAAGCCCATAGCGGCATGAAGATCATCGAGGCGTACGGTCTTACCGAAGGGACCGCTGCCTCATGCCTGAACCCCTATTTCGGTGAGCGGAAGATAGGCTCCATCGGTCTGAGACTGCCCTATCAGGAAATGAAAGTCTTTATCAACGATGAAGACGGCAAGTTCATGAGGGAGGCGGCAACCGATGAGATCGGAGAAATCTGTATCAAGGGTCCTAATGTATTCAGAGGCTATTTGGAAGAGGCCCACAACAAACGGATCAGGCCCCTTCCCGGATGGTTAAATACCGGAGACCTGGGGAGACAGGATAAGGACAGCTATTTCTGGCTGACCGGACGGAGTAAAGAACTCATCATTCGCGGAGGCCATAATATCGATCCGGCGATTATCGAAGAGGCCCTGTACAAACTTACCGATGTGAAGATAGCGGCAGCCGTGGGAAGTCCCGACCCTTATGCCGGTGAAATCCCGGTGGTGTACGTGGAGCTGAATGAAGGGGCAAAAATTACCGAGCGCGAGATCATGGAATACCTCCGGAAGCAAGTGAAGGAACGGGCGGCAGTACCAAAGCAGGTCTATATCATTCCGCAGATGCCCCTGACGCCGGTGGGAAAGATCTTCAAACCGGCCCTCCGCTGGGAAAGCATCAAAAAAGTGTACCAGCAGGAACTTTCGGCCCTGAAAGAGCTGACCGATAAAATAGAGGTCCAGGTGAAAGAGGATAAGGTCCATGGATCGCTGGCATGCATAACCATTACCCCTGCCCATGGTGTCTCTGAAAAGACCATTAAAGAAAAAGCGGCAGGAATCCTGGCCCATTATACGGTTCGCTATCAATTAACTTTCGCTTGATAAGTTAATCAGGTTACCGTTGGCATAGGGTCCGGCCAAAGGAGGTGGCCGGTGGGACCGCCAGCCGGGCCCTAAAGCTTGAAGCCCGCAGGTTGCGCAGTGTGGTTGGGCAGCTTGCTTTACAGCAGCATTTCCGCATGAGATAAGGGAAATGCCGGGAAGGCCAGTCCTTAGCCTCACCCTGCCAAACAGTTTCAACGCAAAGTGCGGCCCGGTTCTATAAAGTGCTTGATATTTTAAAAGGTCGCAGTACCATTGAGCGCTTTCCGGAGAAGGAGACCATCAGCACAGGGATCGGGCCATGACCGCCAAGTTGCCTATGGGAGCCGTTCGGGTATTGCGCTGGATATCGATTTCCATTTTTATTCTGGCGATGGCCGGCTGTTCAATTAAGAAATTCGCGGCGGATCGCCTTGGCGAGGCCATGGCGGAAGATTCATCGGTTTACGCTGCCGACGATGATCCGGACCTGGTGGGCGCAGCGATGCCTTTTGGGCTCAAAACCATCGAGAGCCTTCTGGCGCAGTCCCCGCGTAATAAAGGGCTGCTGTTGGCGGCCACGAGCGGTTTTACCCAGTATGCCCATGCCTTCGTGCAGACCGAGGCCGATCTAATTGAAGACACCGATATTAATCGGGCCATTTTTCTCAGGGAGCGTGCGCTGCGTCTTTACCGCCGGGCGCTGGGTTATGGAATTCGCGGCCTCGAGGAAGTCCAGCCTCGCTTTGCCGATCTGTTGAGGAGCGATCCCGGGAAGGCGCTGGCTTCGATGTGCAAAAAAGACGTTCCGCTCCTTTACTGGACCGCTGCCGCGTGGGGTTCCGCCATTTCACTGGACAAAACCAACTCTGCCCTTTCCGTGGACCTGCCAAGAGTAGAAGCTCTCATTCGGCGCGCCCTCGAACTTGACGAAGAATTTGGTTCGGGTGCGATCTATGATTTTATGATCGTGTACGAAGGCGGGAGGCCGGCCGCTGCCGGAGGCTCTATAGACCGTGCGCGCGAAAGCCTTGCGCGGGCGATTGAGCTGTCCGGGGGAAGAAGGGCCGCCCCCCTGGTTTCTTTTGCCGAAACGGTTGACGTCGTTATGCAGGACCGTGCCGAGTTCAAGAAACTGCTCGATCAGGTGCTCGCAATCAATGTCGACGATGCTCCTGACCAGCGGCTTTCAAATATAATTGCACAGCGCCGGGCGCGATGGCTCCTTGACCGGATGGACCGGCTCTTTATTGACTGATTCGACGTAGTTAAGCTAATGCGGACGGAAACCGATTCAGGCGGAATTAATGGTGGGTATCATGAAACTACATAGATGGTTTTGTTTTGCGGCTATTTTCTTTTTAATTTCAGCATCCACTGCGCAGGGCGCCGGCGAGATTATAATAAAAATGGCTACACTGGCGCCTCAAGGATCCGAATGGAACAAGATCCTTCAGGAAATGGGCGCTGAATGGCAAAAAGCGTCCAATGGGCGGATTGTATTCCGGCTTTATCCGGGCGGGGTGGCCGGGGATGACCTGGACATCGTCCGAAAGATGCGGCTTGGAACACTCGATGCCGGGCTTCTTACCGTAGGGGGCCTCAGTCAAATAGATCGCGGAGTACTCGCGCTCGAACTTCCCATGGCATACGCTGATTACGGGGAGCTGGATTGTGTCCGTGAGCAACTCGGTTCCCAGTTGGAGCAGCGGATTGAGGCAAAGGGGTTTATTGTCCTCGGATGGCCGGATGGAGGATGGGCACATTTTTTTACCAAGTCTCCCGTAAGGACGCCCGACGATCTGAAAAAACTGAAGATGTTCTCCTCGGCAGGCGATGACCAGTATGTGGAACTTTGCAAAAAAGCCGGATTCAATCCTGTGCCGCTGCCCTCCACCGAGATTGCGACCGCCCTTCAGACCGGTCTGGTCAATGCCGTCACCATGTCGTCCCAGGGGGTTCTCCTGCTGCAATGGTACAAGCAGCTCAACCATATGACCGATCTCAAATGGGCTGTGCTCCTGGGGGGCATAGTGGTAACGAAATCCGCCTGGGAGAAAATTCCCGTTGAAATTCGCCCCGCCATCAGGCAGACATCGCTCAACGCCTCTCAGCGCATGCGCGAATTCTCGAGGCAAACAGAGCAAAGGGACATTGACGCCCTGAAAAGCAATGGGGTTGAAGTTGTTGCAGTTGACGAGCAAGTCCTTGGTGAATGGCGGAGTCTGATCGAAGGCATTATCCCGCAGGTGCGCGGGTCCTATGTGCCCGCCGAACCTCTCGACGCCGCCTTGAAGCTCAGGGATCGATGCCGCCGGCAGGCGGGTGAGGCGGGAAAGTGACACCTCGTGCTCTGGCCCGCGGTACTGGGGAAGGTTTGCTTGTCGCAGGCTTTTTGCTCCTCACCGCCATGCCGCTGGTGGACTTTCTTGGCCGTCCCCTTGCCGGGTTTCACATTCCAGGCTCTGCCACCTACACCCAGCAGTTGACCATTTTTCTTACATTCATTGGCGGATTTGCCGCCACCCTGACGGGCAAACATCTTACGCTCTCCACGGCCAACCTGCTGCCGGGAGTAAAAGCGCGCCGGGAGGCTGAGTACTTCTCCTGCTGCGTAGCCGCCTCTGTCACCGCAATTCTTACCTATTCCAGTGTCTGTGTAGTTCTTGCCGAACGGATGCAGGGCCAGAGGTTGACGTTCGGACTCCCGGTCTGGATCAGCGAAAGTGTAATGCCCCTCGGCCTTGGGCTTATCTCACTGACATTTATTTTGAAATCCTCGATCTGGTTGCCGGCGCGTCTTGGAGCTGCGGCCATTTCAGGCGCTACCTTTCTTCTGGGTATAATTCAGCCTTCAGCCCTGACAATCTGGACCCTGAGCGCAATACTCATGGCCGCGACACTTCTTGGCAGCCCTGTATTCGCCGCGATGTCCGGGTTGGCTCTAATCCTTTTCTGGGGGGACGGGACCCCGGTTTCAGCGGTCACAGCCGAGATTTACAGGCTAGTCGGTTCTCCAACCCTTCCCGCAATACCACTGTTGACCGCAACCGGCTTTGTCCTGGCCGAGACTAACGCTCCAAGACGGCTGGTGAATTTTTTTCGGGCGCTGCTGGGGTTCATACCCGGGGGAGTCGCGGTGCTCGTTGGAGCGGTCTGCGCCCTTTTCACCGCTCTGACCGGCGGCTCGGGCGTTACGATCATAGCTCTCGGTGGGCTTGTCTATCCCATACTGCGCAAAGGTGGTTACTCGGAAAATTTTTCGCTGGGTTTGGTGACTGCGGCCGGGAGCCTGGGTCTCCTGTTTCCGCCATGCCTTGCCGTGGTCCTCTACGGCGTTGTCGCCAATACTCCGGCGGACCAGTTGTTCATCGCCGGATTTGTACCGGGAACGCTGATGCTGGCCCTTGTGACAATTTACTGTATAAACGTCAGCCTGAAAGCCGGGATGAAGAGGCAGCCTTTTGAATGGCGCGAACTTCTGGCTGCCGCGCGCATCGCAAAATGGGACCTCTCCATCCCCGTTGCGATGGCCTTTCTGTTCGGGAGCGGTCTCGCGACAATGCTGGAGACTTCCGCTTTCGCGTGCGCCTACACAATCGTTATCTCATGCTTCATTCACCGGGACCTGCATCCCCTGGAACAGTTGCCGAAGACGCTCGTCAGGGCCGCCGCGCTCGTCGGGGCGATCTTCATCCTTCTTAGCTGCGCAATGGGCCTTACAGGCTATCTCGTGGACGCGCAAATTCCCGACCGGCTGTTGGAGGTCGTAAAGGAGCAGATTCACTCGCCCCTTCTTTTCCTGCTGACATTGAACGTCGTGCTGCTGGTACTCGGGAGCATACTGGAAATATTCTCGGCGATCATCGTCCTTACGCCCCTTGTCCTTCCGCTCGGGGTGGCTTTCGGGGTCAACCCGGTCCACTTGGGCATCATTTTTCTGGCCAATCTCCAGGTCGGTTTTCTCTTTCCACCGGTCGGCCTAAACCTGCTCATATCATCATCCCGTTTCGAAAAGCCGATGGGAACTCTTTACCTCAGTGTCATTCCGTTCCTGCTGATACTTGGCCTGGGAGTACTGCTGATCACCTACGTTCCCGCCTTGTCCATCGGGGTGCTCAGGCTGTTGGGCAGGATCTGATAAAAGTTGTCGACTCCAGGGAACCCTTATGCTTTCAGCTATTTCCTCTTCATATTCGGGGGCAAACCCTTGTGTAAAAAAAATTGAATTTGGAGTGCATCTCTTATAATGTGTTCTAGAAACATTGGGGTCCTCGCGTTAAGGCAACTCACCTTTGAAAGCCGCTCGACAGCAATTTGGTTCATTCGTGTGCTGTTAAGGGCGTACCCGGGAATTCGAAAGTTCGATTGAAAGAAGAAAGGAGTTTCGCCAGCCGGAGCAACGCGAAATAAGCGCACGAACCCGTTTTTTCACGGAGGTAAGATGACAGACATTAGAGATCGAAAACGTCGTCCTCTGACATCCGTTCTACGGCTTCCGTTTTTTGCAACCTGTCTAGTCCTGCTCATCGGCATCGGAGTGCTGGCGGGCTGCGAAGGTGAGAAGCCGGAAACCGGGGCCGGTTCGGGCGGCAACGCCCAGACAATTGAGAATAAAGGCTCCGACACTCTTGTAAACCTGGCGCTTGCATGGGCCGAAGAATATATGCAGACGCACCCGAAAGTGAGCATATCGGTGACGGGAGGAGGAAGCGGAACGGGCATTGCGGCCATGATAAACGGGACGGTTTCGATTGCCAACGCATCCCGGGAGATGAAACCTGAGGAGATCGTGGCAGCAAAAACCAACGGGATCGACCCGGTGCAATTCGTAGTTGCATACGATGCAATCGCGGTCGTAGTCAGCCCTTCCAACCCGGTTAATCGTCTGACCTTCAAGCAAATTTCGGGCATTTACACCGGGAAAATCAAAAACTGGAAGGAAGTGGGCGGCGAGAACAGGCCGATCGTTCTGCTGTCCAGGGAGTCCAATTCCGGCACTTATGTCTATTTTCTCGAGAATGTGATCCGGATGGGAGACGGCAAGAGCAGGCTTCTGTTTTCCCCCGACACGCTTCTCCTGCCTTCCAGTGAAGGGATAAGCACTGAAATTCGCCAAAATCCCAATGCTGTCGGATATGACGGCCTCGGTTACGTGACCGAAGACCAGAAAGTAATAGCTGTATCGAAGAGTGAAAACGGCCCCTTTGTCCTCCCGTCTGCAAAAACAGTAAAGGTCCGTACCTATCCTATTGCGCGACCGCTGTACATGTATACAGCCGGCGATCCCGCGGGACAGATAAAGGACTACATCGAATGGATACTTAACGGTGGTCAGACCCTTGTGGCAAAATTGGGCTTTGTCCCTCTATAATAACATCCTGCAAAGATTTGCGCGGCGCACGGCCGATTCACCCGAAACAGCGGGAAAATCGCGGGCCGAGTTCTTCATTGAGTCCATCATCCGCGTGTTCGGATTTTCCACGATCGGCTTTGTATTTCTCATTTTTCTTTTCCTCTTAAAAGAGGGCCTTCCTGTTCTGTGGGAGGTTTCTCCCGACAATCTGTTCGGGATCCGCTGGTATCCCACCTTCGATATGTTCGGCACTCTACCGCTGATCCTCGGATCGACATACGTAACGATAGCTGCAATAGCTATCGCCCTTCCCCTGGGAGTGACAACGGCTGTTTTTGTCCGGGAAGTGGCTCCCGATTGGGCTCGTGAAATTCTAAAACCACTGATCGAAGTGCTTGCGGGAATACCTTCGGTAGTTCTGGGCTTCTTTGGGATGCACGTCATAGCGCCGATGCTGCGTTCTATTTCAAATATTCCTACCGGGCTTACGGCCTTTACGGGAGCGGTGATTCTAGCCTATATGTCTTTGCCCACAATAATCAGTGTCGCAGAGGACGCCCTGGACAGCGTGCCGAAGAGTTACCGCGATGCGGCCCTGGCGATGGGTTCCACCAGTTGGCAGACTATCTGGCGGGTAGTTGTTCCCGCTGCACGCTCCGGAATTGCGATGGCCGTGATGCTCGGAATGGGCAGGGCGATCGGTGAGACGATGGCAGTCATGATGGTAACCGGCAATGCAGCCCGGATGCCTCTAAGCGCAGGATCGCTCTTCATGCCGGTGAGGACTATGACGGCTACGGTAGCGGCTGAAATGGGAGAGGTTGCAAACGGGAGCGTTCACTATCATGCTCTTTTTGGAATCGGGATCATCCTGTTCATTCTTACATTCATCATCAATATTCTCGCTGCAGGCGCAATTTTCAGAAAGCGGCATAAGGGGGGTTTGCGCTGATGGACCGCAACCGGATTCAGCAGATTGGATTTGCCGTGCTGTCCCTGTCGTCGATTGCGGTAGTTGCGCCCATTCTGGTCGTGATCGGAATTATTCTGGTCGAAGGGGCAAAGGCCATTTCGTGGGGATTCATTTTTTCGGCGCCTTATGAGGGGATGAAAGAGGGAGGCATTTTTCCGGCCGTAGTAGGAACGCTTATTCTTACGGTAGGCACCGCTGTTGCGGCTATCCCGGTCGGTGTTGCCGGCACTGTTTATCTTGCCGAGTATGCCAGGGATACCTGGATGACGCGGGCGATCCGGCTGGCTATCGTAAACCTGGCGGGCATTCCATCCATTGTATACGGCCTTTTCGGACTGGGAATGTTCGTCCTTTTTCTGCATATGGGCACCTCGATCCTGGCCGGTGTGCTGACCCTGGCAATCATGACCCTGCCGGTCATCATGAGCACCTCCGAAGAAGCGCTCCGGGCCGTACCCATGGAATTCCGCACCGTTAGCGCAAGCCTTGGCGGCACGCGCTGGCAGGGAATCCGCTATATAGTGCTTCCACAAGCTCTGCCGGGCATAATAACAGGCATAATTCTGGGTATTTTGCGCGCTGCCGGGGAGACCGCCCCAATTTTGTTCACCGTTGCCGCCTTCTATCTGCCCCGGCTACCTCAGACGCCGTTCGATCAAGTAATGGCGCTGCCCTATCACCTCTATGTCATCAGCACCCAGGTGCCCGGAATGCCGATCAGCGTTCAGTACGGGACGGCACTTGTCCTGCTGTTTTTCGTTCTGTCCATGAATGTTGCGGCAACGGTGCTGCGAAGCTATTTTCGCAGGAGGCGACAATGGTAGGGCCCAAAATAGTCATCGAGGGCGTAAACTATTTCTACGGAAATTTCCAGTCGTTGCGCAACATCACCATGGAGGTGCCGCCCAAGTCCGTGACCGTTTTTTTCGGGCCCTCGGGAGGCGGAAAGACGACTTTACTCCGCCTGATCAACAGGCTCAATGATATGGTCGAAGAGACCCGCATGACCGGGCGGGTGATTTTGGACGGCAAAAATATCTACGATCCCGGCACCAACGTTGCCAACCTGCGCCGCCGTGTTGGAATGGTTTTCGCGCTCCCGTTGCCTCTTCCCGGAACCGTTCGGGAAAATGTTACCTACGGTCTCAAACTGGCCGGTTGCCGGGAGCGCGGCAGAATGGAGGAAGTCCTTGAACGTAGTCTTATCCAGGCCGCTTTATGGGACGAGGTAAAAGACAGGCTGGACAACCCGGCGAACGCCCTTTCCGGAGGCCAGCAACAAAGGCTTTGCATCGCTAGAAGCCTGGCGCTGGAGCCTGAGGTGCTGCTTCTCGACGAACCGACCTCCGGTCTGGACCCGATTTCAACGAGAAAGGTCGAAGAGTCTCTGCATGACCTGAAAAAACTTTATACGGTCATCGTCGTTCCTCATAGTGTACAACAAGCAGCCAGAGTGGCGGACCAGGCGGCTTTCCTTCTCATGGGCGACCTGATCGAATACCGTCCCGGGGCGGAGATATTCACAACCCCGGGTGACAGCCGCACGGAAGGTTACATTACGGGCCGTTTCGGATAGCCCCAAAAGTTAAAAGATGGAAAAAATCAGGGTAGAACACCTTAATTTTTACTACGGCAAAGTACTTGCCTTAAGCAACATTTCGATGTCCATCCGAGACCAGCACATAACGGCTCTGATCGGACCTTCGGGGTGCGGCAAATCGACTTTTTTGCGCTGCCTCAACCGGATGAACGACACTATACACGGCACAAAGGTGGAGGGCCGGGTCGAATTCGACGGCCAGGACATCTACGCCCCCGGCACCGAGGTGATAGAACTCCGCAGGCGGATAGGAATGGTCTTTCAGCGCCCAAATCCCTTTCCTCAGTCCATTTTTGATAACGTCGCATTCGGGCCGCGTGTGCTTGGACTTCACAGGGACAAGGCGGAACTGTGGGAAATAGTTGAAAGCAGTCTTCGTAGCGCCGTGCTCTGGGATGAAGTCAAAGACAGGTTGAGAGAAGACGCGCTGGGTTTGTCTCTCGGTCAGCAGCAAAGACTCTGTATCGCCCGAACTATCGCTGTAAGGCCGGAGGTGATCCTGATGGATGAACCCTGCTCAGCACTGGACCCGATCGCAACCCTTCAGATTGAAGAACTCATGTGGTCGCTCAAAAAAGATTACTCAATAGTCATTGTGACCCACAACATGCAGCAGGCATCCCGCGCTTCGGATTATACGGGTTTTTTCTGGTTGGGCGAACTGGTCGAATTCAATATGACCGAGAACATCTTCACGCGGCCACACCAGAAACTCACCGAAGACTACATTACCGGTCGGGCTGGATAAAATCGCTCAGGTCTTGGATGTCTCAGAAAAAAGCCCGAAGAAGGACAAAAATCCGGTCGCTGCCGAATTATAGACTGCCCTCGTCCAAGTCTTCAAATTCCATCATGTCACCGGTCACGGTAAAGACCACCCTCTCGCAAATATTGATGGCGCGGTCGGCGGTGCGTTCGAGGTTGTGAGCTGCCCACAAGAGGTGGCTTGCGTCATCGATATTTTTGGGGTTCGAGAGAACGTGAGTCATTAACTCGCGGTATACCTGGTCATAAAGATCGTCGATCTGGCTGTCATCGGCAAAAATCGAACGCGCTGTCTCCACATCCCTGTCAACGAATGTAACCAGTGCCCTATGGAGCATATCCGCGGCCAATGCCGCCATGCGTGGAATGTCCACAAGCGGCTTTATCAGAGGTCTCGCGCCGAGCTGAACGGTAATCTTTGCGATCCCTTTCGCATAATCACCTATCCTCTCCAATTCGGTTACGATTTCCAGAATGGCCGCAAGGGTCCGCAGGTCGGTGGCCAGGGGCTGCTGCCTGGCTATAAGGACGAGGCAATCCCATTCTATTGCATAGCGTCTCCGGTTGATTTCCGAATCGGCATCAATGAGCCGTTTGGCCTCCTTGATCTGTCTCTTCTTGAGGACGTCGACAGACTCGATTATGCTGCGCTCGACTATTACACCGAGATCGATCATTTCATTCTGAAGCCGCGCCAATTCCTTGTCCAGTTGATCTCCCACTCTGTAGCACCCCCTCCTTGAAAGTAACCTTTCGCCGTCTTCTGCCCTGCTCATACTAAGTTACATGAATAGCAATTTCAATGCCAGAAAACAATTATGGGAAGAGCCAAAAAATATGGAAAAGTTATCGCCTCTCGGCTACATACGGGGCCGGCCCTTATGATCTACGAAAACCGGACTGGAAAGGAGCAATAAACCTGCAGCTTCCACAAAACCGACTTGAAGGATTAATAGAAAAACTTTCCCGTAGGCTTTAGGAAATCACTCTTGCTCTTATAATATCGTGAAGCAACAAATCGATTGATCCGGTTGATTGTTATTTACTGTGAACTGCGCCCGATGACATTCTATTCCAGGCGCATAATACCCGCGAGATAGAGTTTCATAGAGTCTCAACGCCTTCCTGGTTGATGAACCACTCAAAGAGAAACTCATTTGCAGCAACTATTCAGGCCTGTGAGCCGCATGATACGCTGTCTATCACCCGGATATAAGCGCTCCACGGCCTCCATGGGCTCGCCACGTTCGAGATCGCGCCGCCTGCGTGCGGAGGATGGAGAAACGCCGGACCGAGATTCCCGGCTATCCGGCTAATTCCGAAACACCTGGAACTCGTTTCCGCACGCCTGGCATTTTTTATCATAAATCCTTACTGCCTGGGCTCCCAGTAATCCGCTTATCCATGCTGCTGAAGTCATTAGAGTCAACTTTGTTCCAACGTTCTCGCTCCCGCATTCTGGACATTTGACCCACATGAGGATGGGTGGCACCATAGTTCGGCCTCCTGTCTGAAAACCTGCACTGCAGTTAATTGGCTCGACCTGGTTTAAATTATAGAACAAATTGCCCAATTTTTCCATTACACCCTCTGAAATTTCCGCAATCTGGACATCGAAATTTAAGAGGGCCGCCGGGACCCTCACTACGCTTCGGGTCTGCGCTATACGCATGAGATGCTGCCACGCTTATAGTCCGGCGCCCGATCGTTTCTGAGGGCGCACCGGCGGCCGGGATGTCCGGGGCACCCGGGAACCGTGCTTTTCATGGTTCCCGGGTGCCCCGAAGCGACATGAACAACCGGTCGACCTCCTTCTGAGGTCGACCATGCGACACGCTGTTCGATATTTTTAGATGCAGGGCATGAGGGGAAATGGCGCTGACCCTGCTCATCGGAGGTTGGTCAGGCTGATATTTTAGTTGAGTTACACTGAAGAGATAATAATTTCGTGAACAATGTCCCTCAGGGTCCGACGGTTACGAATGGATTAACGCTTTCCTTCCATTTGCCGTTTACACATTGCCTGGCTAAAGCGCCTTTCAACACCTCGGCGCCGTGGCTGTATGATTTGCCCTCCAATTCGCAGGAACTGCACATCATCACCCACCCCTGTTCGCAGCTCTCTTTATCAGACATTGATATAATTCCTCTCGCATAAAATTACACGAAGTCGCATTCAGGCGATCACCGTGTTGCCTTCGTCGCCGGCTTATTCTCTCATGTTAAGATCATTCCCATGACGCTGCAATTACACTAAAAAAGATCTTTACCCGGCCATAATCATACTGACGTTGTGCGTTTAGCGGCCACGCCGCTGCGCTCGGTTTTGAACCGGGCCATTATCGAAGCAAGCTCCTGAGCAGTTGCCGCTGTTTTCTGAGTCGCTGCGTTCATCTGCGCCACCGCAGTGCTTATATGGTCCAGCCCCCGGGTCTGCTCTATCGACCCGCTCGAAACGGTATGAATCATCTCCACGACTTTATTCGTGCCTTCGGCAACCCCACTAAAAGTCCCGGCTGTCGTTTCCACCAGTTCGTTTGCCAGGTTAACGCGGGAGAGGATCTTTCCGACCAGGTGGGACGTGTTTTGCGCTGCTTCGGCAGCCTGCTTAGCCAGATTGCGGACCTCATCGGCAACGATTGCAAAGCCTGCCCCTGCTTCGCCGGCCCGCGCGGCTTCGACCGCAGCATTCAGAGCAAGCAGATTTGTCCGGAAAGAAATTTCGTCTATTGATTTGATCAGTGTCTGAGTTTCGGAACCGGCCATCGCTATTTCCCGCATAGATGCGGAGAGATCCACCATGGAGGCATTAGCCTTTTCGATCTCCTCTTTTGTGCGGGACATCAGGGTGTTTGCCTGCTCCGAGATCATGGCGTTATGCTTGGTCGTGACTGCTATTTCTTCAACAGAGGAAGACGTCTCTTCAATGGAAGCAGCCTGATTCGAAGCTGAGTCGGACAGACCCGTCGCCATCTCGGAACACTGACCAACCGCATCACCCATTTTCATCCGCATGGAGTCAACCGCCATGGCCAAACGGCCAATCTCGTCGCGCGAAATAGTTCTCAACTCGCGCGTGAGGTCTCCTTCGGCTATCTCCTCTATTGTTCCAATAGCCTGCTTTACCGGTAGTGTGGCCAGAGTCGCGATCAGGATGCTTACGGCGAAAGAGAGCACGATAGAAATCCCCAGCACCAGGACAAAAGACTGAATCATGAAACGATAGTTTACGGAGGCCAAGTCGTACTCATCTTTGCTGAGCTTATGCTCCAGGTCCAGCATTGCCTGCATTTTCTCGCCCAGCACTCTGAACTTGTTCTCGACCGGATACATCATCGTCAAAGCAACACTGGCGTCGTCGGTAGCCATGGAAATGCTCTTTTTCATTAATCCATCGTAGTCCTCGATTTCCTTGGAAAAAGACTGGAAGACTTCGTTTTCCTGTGAGTTGCGGGCGCCTGCATGCAAAGCGTCTGTCACCAATTCCTTGACTTCCCCCAGCGCTTTGGGCAGGCCATCGCCAACCTGCTTGACCTTGTCTTCGCTAGCGCCGGCTTCCACCATGCCTAAGTACCTGTACATATCCTTGTGGACGGTCACCATCTTTTGCATAATTGCGGATGCACGGCTGTGAGCTTCGAATCTAATATTGAATAGATCGTTAATGGTGGCGTTCTGACTTGCAATCCCTTTGTAGGAGACTACAGCAAGCAGGATCAGAAAAGATATCGCGATAGCGGGTGGGATTATCATTTTAACCCACAGTTTCAGGTTCATTATCACCCGACCCATTTTGAAACCTTTCTCATGAGGATTAATCACGCCTTTTTACAAATGATGTCAACCACCAGCAAACAAGAGTAATTATTGAGCTTGAGTTCTGGTTATTTATATACCCCACAGCCAAGAATAATATCATCCACCTTTTTAAAATAGGTGACTTTGTCTTGAACCTTGTTGGTTGTTGGATTCTTGAACTTGTATTCAACCTCGGCTGTTCCCTGCGCAAGGACCTTCTCAACAGCCTCTTTCCTGTAGAGCTTTCCATTGACGTCGGGGATTTCAATTTCATTCAACCCCACCATCTTGTGATTGATCGGATGGGCAAGCACTGTGGCTTTGAGGTCCCAGGCAAACACATACAGTTGACCATCTACAAATTGCCCTTTAGGATCATTATATTCCTGCAGAGCTTTTTCCTTACCGTTGTCCTGGTAGAACTTCGCGGCCTTTTCCACCATAGCTTTAGCCTCGTCCAGCGTCACGGCGGCCGCAATGTTCGCCATGCCCCCAATCAGCGCCAGTACAACCAGAACAGTCAGCAACCTTCTTCTCATTTCGGACTCCTTTCAAGACAAATCGATTATTGCGCAGTCTTGGCCTAACCGCTCGAAGAATCGACTGGGAGTGTTTGGACGGGTGCTTTAACGCAATTCTGCCAAGAGAAGTTTTAAACTCAGGATCTTTATCGGTAAGTTTTCAATGCATAATAAGTAAATTCGAGAGCCTCTTGCAAAACGTCACGAGGAGATCGGAATGCTAGGCGCAAGCAAGCGAGGAAGCGAGGTGTACATTTGAGTACATTGAGCTTCCGAGCGAGCGGCAACGCCGCAGGCCGGCTCCGCAGTAGTTTTGCAAGAGGCTCTCGAAATAAGGTTGCCCGAAGACGATGGCGTTGGATAGGCAGACAACCAGTAATGACTGGTGCAAATACATTTACTTATCTTGTCGGGAATTGGCCGGCTTTTCCAGAAGAAAGGCCTTGTATTGCTGATCGGTAACCCGAAAGTGCTCCGAGAACCAGTTTTTCAGAAGAATTGATATCCCACCTAACGTCAGCAACCCGTCCTCAAGCCCCTCAACCATGGAAAATATTTCTTCCACAAAGCCGTCATGTTCTTTCTTGTGCTGAAGAAACTGCGGATATCCATACTTTTGAAGATAATTTTCCTCTGTTTTGAAGTGGTTTTCCGCATACCGGATAGTTGCATTCAGAGCAGAAAAACATTTCTCTTTGGATGAGCTATCCAGATCGGCCATTTCACTGACTTCGTTTATTAACCTGAACAGTCCGCGATGCTGGTTATCGATCACATCAATGCTCACTCCGTAGATATCGCTCCACTCCAGTTTCGCCCTTTGATTTTTTTTGGTGACGATTTCCATCGGACCTTCTCTCTTAACAACTGACCCTGGTTTTCACCCGGTCCGTTTCTTTTCAGAACAATTCACCAAATTGACTCTCCGCTTCATGTAGGATCTCACGCGAAGGCAGGATTCCATCCGAAAAAGCTTTTGGAATGCCCGTGTCTTTTAGATCATACGGAATCCCAATCAAAAAACTTAAATTCAAATGCCTCTCAGGCTATCGGAGCAATTTTCGATATTCAAGCGGTAAAGGATGGTTGCAAGTCGGCCCTGATCGGTATTTCAGAGAAACTCAATGACCTTGATGCAAGGTTCGTTCATGCTCGACACGATGAACTCATAACAGCTTTTCACGCCCCATTGGGACACCCGGAAACCTTGAAAGGCAGTTGGGAATTAGGAATGAGGGATTACGAATTATGGAGAACGCTTCATTTTCGAACCAGTTGCTCACGTCCCTTCGGGACACCCGGAAACAATGAAAAGACGCGACATTTTTGTAGGAGCGGGCCATGCCCGCGATGAACTTTTCGTAACAGTTGCTCATGACGTCCACCGATGCTTTTCCTTCACTCGCCTTCGATCCTTCTTCGTGAGCGATTAAGAATTGAAAGATTCGTATATCCGGGGCGGATCGTCCTTTGTATTTGGCTCTTTATCCTTCTTCGTTTCCTTCGAGTTCTTCGTGGTGAAACAAGGGCACTTGAGCCAAAGGACACCCTGAAACCATGGAAAGTTTCTCGTGTGGGCTTGGCAACCCCGGCAGGCGGTCCCACCGCCTGTGGGAACCACTAATCCTGAATGCTGCTAAGTGTAAACTGGAAATCGTCGGGCTTCCAACTCCCCGCCGAACATCGTAAACACTGATCACCCACGCAGGTTACGCTGCCGTCCTTGAAAGTCTTGCCCTGTAACTCGCAACTTGTCTCTTCCATGTTTACGCTCCTTTCGATCATCTAGCCGTGCAACGCCGTTTTGCGCTCTCAGCGGTAGTTTCCATCAAACAAAGATAAGCATGAAAAGCCGATGCACTCCGTTTCACAATGACAAAGATGACGCCCGTCGGCACTCAAAAAATGCCGGACAAAGATTACTTTTGCTGCGCCGCAAGCTTATCTGCGTTCATGTCCAAAGATTCAGACAAGTCATGAACAGTCGGACTGCTGTTTTCTGCGCAAATGTTCGGAGCTTTCTCTCCGGCGATATTGCAAAGGGCAGAGGTAAAAAAGCCCAGTACAAAACCCAGAAAAAGTCCCAATAGGAAAAGCATTACTCACCCCCCAGGGGAACCAATGGATTCAGGTGAAGTTGAGAACATCGGTTCAATGCGAATTTTAAACGGTGATCCTCAATAAGACAAAGATAGTCATTGAAATATTGAAGTCTTGGGTGAGGCTGCTATAAATTGTCTACTCTCGCCAGGCGACAGGGTCGCAATATTTTCTCAAGTTTTTTCCTAATTCCCAACCCGGACACGCCGGAACCAAAAAAATCCACCACAGAGGCGCACAGAAGAAAAATGAAATCCCCAGTTTTGCCCTTCCGCGCTTCGCCGGCTTCCCGCTCGCGTGCACCGCACGCGGGCGGATCCCGTGGGGTGCAGGGGGCGCCCTCACCAAAGATCGGGCGCCGGACTATACGCATTACATGATATCTCTGCGTTAAGCGCGGGACCCGAAACAAAGTGAGGGTCCACTCCCCTGCGCTTTTCCTTATCTTTTCTCCGCGATCTCTGCGCCTCTGCGGGGACCCTCACTGCGTTTCGGGTCTCCCGCTATAAGCGTGACCTGCTGCGATGCGTATAGTCCGGCGCCCGATCGTTTATGAGGGCGCAATTCGAGGGCTCGCGGAGAAGGCTGAGCGCGCAGAGATGGCCACGAAGATTTTCTGCCTGAAAAAGCACGAATTTAGTTTTTAAGTTACTAACCCGGGCAAGCCGGAACCAAAAAAATCCACCACAGAGGCGCACCGACGAAAAATGAAATCCCCAGTTTTGCCTTCCGCGCTTCGCCAGCCTCCCGCTCGCGTGCACCGCACGCGGGCGGATCCCGTGGGGTGCAGGGGAGTCCACTCCCCTGCGCTTTTCCTTATCTTTTCTGGTCACTGTCGCGCCATCGCCACGCGCAGCCGTGCTTCCGCCGTGATGAAGTGATCGGTATCGTCACCACCCTGATCGAGTTGAATCCAGTTGATTACGCCGTTGAACCTGCTGGTCCCGGCGGTGTAGTCGTCTGTGACCGTCGATCCGCTTTCGCTGCCGACATCGCATGTCTCATCAAAAGAGAATATCATCGGAACGGTGGCCCCGACCCGTCCTTCGCCGACCTTTTCGCCGTCCACATAGAGCGTGACGTTGCCGCCCTTGCCGAAGCCGTGGCCATCGTAGGCAAACTCCATACGTGCCTGATGCCTGCCTGAAGGAAGTGCCGAATCGGATTCGACAGTGAACCGCTGCAAGCCGAACAAATTATAGCAGTACCTGAGTTTGCCGTTTCCGGCATATAAGGACCAGCCGCCAAACTTACCCCCTTGTGCAATGATGACGCCGTTCGCGCCGGCTTCAGGAAGCACCAGGTCGGCTGTGACTGCATGGGATTTATTTTTAAGGTTGAGTACAACGTTTTCGGACAGCCGTCCCATACCGCTAAAGAGCATTTGCGATTTGCCCTTTATGAGTACAGGTCTGCCTGCCAATTCCGAAAAAAAACGCTCGACGCGGCGATCGTCCAATGGCAGGACATGGTACTTGGCTGCCTCAATGAGAAACTGGCGCTGAAGTTTGAGCAGCATTTCGGGATTTTCTCCTGCGATGTCGCGTGCCTGTGTCCAGTCGTCTGGAGCGTAGAGTTCCCACTTATCGTCGTCAAAGGGGGGCATGTAAGACACCAGCCACGGCGTGCTGTGGCGCGTCACCGCTGTCCACCCATTGTGGTAGATGCCGCGATTGGCAAACATTTCAAAATATTGTGTCGTATGCCTGTCGTGTGCGGTTGCATCGTCAAACGAGTATGCCATGCTCACACCCTCGTACGGCTTCTGCTGGACCCCGTTGACCATGACGGGTTCGACCAATCCCGCCGCCGCCAGGATGGTTGGACCAATGTCTATGACGTGGTGGAACTGGGAACGCACTTCTCCTTTGGACTCGATCCCATTTGGCCAGTGAACGATGGTGCCGTTCCGGGTGCCGCCCCAATGGGACGCCACCTGCTTTGTCCATTGGTACGGAGTGTCCATCGCGTGGGCCCACCCCACGGCGTAATGATTGTAAGCTTCGGGAGAACCTAATTCGTCAATCCGCGCGGTCATGAAATCGACCGTCTCCAAAGCGGCGGCACCGTTCAGGACGAGCATTTCGTTAAAGGTCCCATTCGGTGTGCCTTCAGCGCTCGCGCCGTTGTCGCCGATTATGTAGAAGATCAGGGTGTCATCCAGGATTTCGATGTCCTGCAGCGAATCAATGAGCCTTCCAATGTGATAATCGGTATGTTCGAGGAACCCGGCATAGACTTCCATCTGTCGCGCGAGGACAGGCTTCAGGGCCGCATCCGTTTCCTCCCATGCCTGAATCTCTTTCGGACGAGCAGTTAATTCGGCATTGGAGGGGACCACGCCCAGCTTCTTTTGCCGTTCAAAGGTTTCCTCCCGCAATTTGTCCCACCCCTGATCGAACTTTCCCTTGTACTTGTCCGCCCATTCCCTGGGCACATGATGCGGGGCATGCGTGGCGCCCGGCGCAAAGTAAACGAAGAAGGGCTTGTCGGGCATGAGCGCTTTTTGTTGGCGAATCCAGTTGATAGCCTTATCGGTCATGTCCTCGGTGAAGTGGTAGCCTTCTTCAACTGTCTTGCCGGGTTCGATGGGGGTCGTACCCTCGTAGATGGCAGGGTAATACTGGTTGGTATCGCCGCCAAGGAACCCGTAGAAATGTTCAAATCCGCTGCCCGTGGGCCAGGCGTTGAACGGACCCAAAGGGCTGGTTTGCCAGACGGGGACCTCGTGGCATTTGCCGAACTGCGCTGTACTGTAGCCGTTGAGTTTGAGTGTTTCGGCAAGCGGCGCGCAGGTGTTCGGACGAATGGAATTATAACCGGGCGCAGAGGTGGCGAGCTCTGTAATGGTCCCCATCCCCGCACTATGATGGTTGCGGCCGGTCAGCAGGGCCTGCCGCGTTGGCGAACACATCACAGTGGTGTGAAATCGGTTGTATTTGAGTCCATTAGCTGCAAGTCGTTGCGCGGCCGGCGTGCTGCACGGTCCGCCAAAAGCGCTGGACGCGCCAAAACCAACATCGTCGAGCATAATGACGAGCACATTAGGCGCGCCTTCAGGCGGTCGCAGTTGCTCGATAGACGGGAATTTCGCCTCCGGATCTTTGGCGTCGTACTTTATAAGCCCGGTGTAAGGCCGATCCGGAATGGGGAGGATTTGTCGCTGAAGGACTGTGGTCTCCGTGGGCTTTTTCGTGTTTGCATCCTTATTGTCCATGTCCCATCTCCCTTAAGATTTGCATGACGCCCAGGAATAATGCATCAAGCTGGGCGCGATGCATCCGAACTGTATTTTGGGTGGGATTTTGCCGCAAAAAGCTTACGGCGCAATCCCAAAACCAGTAAAACCTTACGATTTCACAATCGAACATGCAAGTGATATGTCGATGAGGAAAGGACGGATACCAAGATGCGTTCATGATTGGGCTGGGATGGACCCTCACTTCGTCTCGGGTCCACGCTTGACATGATGGCGTCACATGATGCGTCTAGTCCGGCGCCCGATCTTTTTGTGAGGGCGCGCCCAGCCCGTACGTAGGGGAGGGCTTTATGCCCTCCCGCGGGCCCGGCTGATACCGGAGCCAAAATCATTGGAACGGTGCATGACGAAATCATTCTTGAGGTTCACGAAAAGATGGAAGATGATGAAAGGTCTTTAAAATTAAGAGGGGTGTGAGATGGAAAATGTTGATTGCGATGTTCTGGTGTTAGGCAGCGGGGCAGCCGGGCTAAGGGCTGCGATATCTGCCCGGGAAGCGGGACTCGATGTTCTTGTACTCAGCAAGGCAGGGACCGGCAAGTCTACCTGCACCGGGTTGAGCGGCGGTGTCATGGGAGGCGCCTTCAGTTCGTGGGCCCCCACGCATCTGGAGCTCACCCTTCAGGCAGGCCGCGGAATTAATCAGCCGGGTCTTGCTGAAATTCTTTCCGGGCAGGCCCCTGCCCGACTGGGCGAACTTATGAAGTGGGGGCTCAAGGGAGAAGTTCGGCTTGGATGCGTATTCGCCCAGGGCCGCCCTCCGATTATGGGCGAAGAGATAGTGCGCTGTCTCATCGGAAAAAACAGGGAACTGGGGACGCGATTCATCGGGAACCTGACCGCTACGGGCCTGGTGATAGAAAACGGGGTGGCGGGGCTTGCCGGTTTCGAGCCAAAATCGGGTGCGCGGATCGCCTTCAGTGCCGGGGCGGTGGTGCTGGCAACCGGTGGGGCGGCCGCGCTCTTCTTTCGCCACAACAACCCCAAACGGATGCTCGGCGACGGGTGGACGTTGGCTATCGAGGCCGGGGCGCTCCTTCAGGATATTGAATTCGTGCAGTTCTACCCGGTATGCCTGGCTGAACCCGGACACGCGCCCCTGGTGATTCCCCCAATCCTCGCCGACAATGGTTTTCTTGTAAATGATCACGGCGAAGATATTCTCAAGAAATACGGAATAGTCGAACGCCCTGCAGCGGTAATGGCCCGGGACCGGCTTTCTCAAGCGCTTTTTCAGGAGATTTATCGAAACGGCCAAGGGATTTCCCTGGATCTGCGGGACGTTACTGAACAACAATGGCAAAGCGATCCCTTTTCGGCCATCTTGCGGCACACACTTGGAAAACGCATAGGGGGGGCCAGTCGTCCCCTTCGCGTAGCCCCGGCGGCCCACCATACCATGGGTGGAGTAAAAATCGACGACAAGGGGGCGACGTCGGTTCCGGGACTTTTCGCGGCCGGGGAAGTCACCGGCGGTTTGCACGGCGCCAACAGGATGGGAGGCAACGCGCTTAGCGAAGCCGTGGTATTCGGAGCAATAGCCGGTAATTCGGCTGCCGGTTGGGTGAAGGGGAGCGGCGCAAAAGAGCGGCAATCTGTCATGAGGCGGCTCGATGAACGTTTCCGGGTACAGCAGGGCATCTGCTATGACGAAACCGGGTTTATGGCTAAAATCCGCAGGATTATGTGGGAAGATGGGGGAATAGTGAGAAACGATGCCGGGCTATCCCGGGCTTTGGGCAACATGCGGGAAATTCTCGGCGGGTCCTCATTTTCCGGACCGGGAAGCCGGAAGATGCAGGCTCCGGCCCAAGTCGCCGCTATTGAGCTGCGTTCGGCTGCAAAAGCGGCATCCCTTATTCTGGAAGCAGCGATCAGGAGGACCGAGAGCCGAGGCTCACATTGCAGGGAGGATTACCCGCAGCAGGACAACCGGCAATGGCTGGGACACCTCCAGGTTAGAACCGGCCCGGACGGAGACGTATGGGAATTTGTCGAGCAGACGAAAGTCGGCTGAGAGATCGATCTGCAATCTCACTTTTGCTGTCGCCGCCCGCAGAATTGACCAAAAGAAAAGACCCTCTTAAAAAGAATTATTATCAGAGTTTAGCGATTTTCCGATTGACCTCGTTCCGAAAGAACTTATACTCTCCCCAAAGGTGAATCTCATGCCTTACGAGGGCACATCAATTCCATGAGATTGCGTTTTAGCCGAACTTGAATCTCGGTAAATAAAGCATGCATATCATTCCATAGAAGACCGTTTTGAGGGAGATTCCGCTATTTTAAGATATACATTAGCTATTTGTTTCTTGTTGCTTACCGCCATTTCAAGTGGCGCCAAGTCTAATATGCCTTCCTGGCCCAATTTGCCGGCTGGTTCAAAAGTGGCTATTGAAGCTGAAGGTATTGGTGAGGCAGAGTATGCAAGTCTAATGAATGGAGACATTCTAACTAGACAGCGTTCCGTACCCACAGGAAGATCGGGAGTACATGTGGCCGCTTTCGGAACTGTGAACAGTTCATTGGACAAACTCTGGAACGCCATTGCGGACTGTAGTGAATCGGCCAGATTTATGCCGAATTTAGTGTCGTGTGTGGAGGCTCAGCCGGATCATGTCTTGCCGCCCAATGAGAGGTGGAACCGATTACGACTAAACTTCCGCGGCTTTCTTGTATTCACGAAGACTATCATTATAATCAACCATACTACCCTGAAACCGCCATACTACTTATGTTGGCAATTAGTGAAAGGTGATCTTAAAACCGATGAAGGGTATTATCGTATAGTTACAATTAACCCCAACCTCCAGCTCCTGATTTATGATTTAACAACCGATCCAGGCGTTCCGCTTCCGGAATCTGCATTGTCATGGATGTCTGAGAGGAGTTTGCCGGGAGTGATCACCGCGCTCAGGGGTTGGGTGGAGGGATCAGGCAATGATGGGCAACTCGAAGCTGGGCGCGCGACTCTATCAGCGACACCGCTATCCAATCGTATAAAGTAGAAAGTTAAATAGGAAGGCCCTGAATTACTGGGTATGGCCCAAGATATCCTTTTGCTATAAGCGTTTAAGGCGCAATGTAAGGCGGTGGAGATTTGGCAACCCTTGTTGCCGCTGGCTTTTCATCCTGTTAATCCTGTTAATCCTGTCTAAGGCTTTGTCTTTTTTGGTTGTGGCTTTGCTGCTCAAAGTTTATCCGTGTCCAGCGGGCGGAAATTTGGCGCCCCTTGTTGCCGCTGGCTTTTCATCCTGTTAATCCTGTTAATCCTGTCTAAGGCTTTGTCTTTTTTGGTTGTGGCTTTGCTGCTCAAAGTTTATCCGTGTCCAGCGGGCGGAAATTTGGCGCCCCTTGTTGCCGCTGGCTTTTCATCCTGTTAATCCTGTTAATCCTGTCTAAGGCTTTGTCTTTTTTGGTTGCGGCTTTGCTGCTCCAAGTTTATAGGTGTTCATCCGTGTCTCAACTTTTGTTTTTCGGCTTCGGAGGGTGGTTCGATGCGATTGGGAATCGATCTGGGGGGAACGAAAACCGAGATTATCGCACTCGACGAAGAGGGAACCGAAATCTACCGAAAACGGGTCGATACGGATTCCCGCGGCTATGAAGCCATCGTTGCCACCATCGCCCAATTAGTCACAGAAGCAGAATTGGTGACGGGTGTGACCGGAACTGTCGGTGTCGGAATCCCCGGTGCAATCTCGCGCCAAACGAGGCGCGTCAAGAACGCCAACACGAACGTATTGAACGGCCGCCCTTTGGACCGGGATTTGGGCCGCATGCTTAACCGCGAGGTGCGATGCATGAACGACGCGAATTGCCTCGCACTTTCCGAAGCCGTTGATGGCGCAGGCGCGGGCTGCCGGGTTGTGTTTGCAGTAATTCTTGGGACTGGCTGTGGCGCCGGCATCGCGATTGATGGAAGACTATGGACTGGAGTCAACCTGGTAGCCGGCGAGTGGGGGCACAACCCGCTCCCATGGATGAACGGCGAGGAATACCCGGGCCCTCCCTGCTGGTGCGGGAAGTCGTCCTGCATTGAGAAATGGATTTCAGGGACAGGTTTTGCCGACGACTACGCTCGGACGGCCGGATTGAAAGGTTACAGGCCCATAAATCCGGATGCGGCGCAGATTGTCGCCCTGGCCCGTAGTGGGGATGACGCTGCGAGGAGCGCATTGACGCGATATGCCAATCGTCTGGCCCGATCCCTTGCCCACGCAATTAACATTTTAGACCCGGACATAGTCGTTCTCGGTGGGGGTATGAGTAACGTAGATGAGCTTTATGAGTTGGTGCCCCCGCAGTTATCATCCTATGTATTCGGTTGCGAGGCGCAGACGCCGATCGTCCGCAGCAGGCACGGGGATTCCAGCGGAGTTCGTGGTGCAGCCTGGCTCTGGCCGAAATCCTGAATCGACCGCTGCAACCCAAAGTGGACGTGAAAAGCTCTTCCGCAGCTTAAGTAAATCCCCGATTCAACAAAAGGTTAATAAGGTTGCTGTAATACGGATTTGTGTTCAAGATGATTCACAAGGGGCGCGTACAACTTTGCGGACCGGCATATCCAGGTTGCCCAGCGCCGGGCCGAAGGCGGCGAGGAGGAGGCGACGCAGGCGGACCCTCACTTCGTTTCGGGTCTCCCGCTATAAGCGTGACCTCATGCGATGCGTATAGTCCGACGCCCGATCTCTTATGAGGGCGGGCCATGGTACGTCGAGGAGCCGACGACGAAGCCAACGCAGTGAGCGCTTGAACGCTAATTCGTATGAGCCGTTTCCAGCTCGTTTTGCTACTCCTGGTTCGCCTGGAAATCTCACCCTTCAAAAAAAGAAAATTTTCGTTTAACAGGACTCTCTTCCCTTCCTCAGCCAATTCAATGACTTAGCATTTGGGGTTTAAGCAATGGTGTAACTTTTTTGTAACCGTCATGTGGTAATAGATACCTGAAGGGACAAGTTATGCGGTCTGCCGGATAATTACTGTGAAGACTATCATAGGAGTTTTCGCGTGGAAGAAACACCTGACGGAGTCCAAGCAAGGGAATCGCTGCTGAAAACAGTTTTAGAGTCCTATTCAGAAGAGTACAAAGTGTTTGTTAATAATTGGTATAATTTAGAACGTAAAGCGCAAGGCGGTGCTACAATTGCAGGCATCTTTATTGGTGGAGCGTTCGCATATCTCCATGAAAATATTGCTCTTATGTACTGTTATCAAAAAGTTCTGCTTGGATGCGGTATTGTCTGTTTACTAATGACTGTGTTCTTCTCAATATTGGCATTAAGAATCAGAGAATTGTACAGTGCGCCGATGGGGAAGTATGTAGACAAAATAGTGTGTCAACTGTTGACAGTGAAAGATAGTGAACTTTTAGAAAGAATACCACTTTTCGTGAACGATCAAATTACTGGGTGGCGAAAAGTTACGCAAGATTTGTCTGCCTCAAATCGTCGTAAAGGAAATTATATATGGTTCGGTCAGATGTTACTAGGTGGTGCAATATTAATTATTGGCATCCTTGCATTAACAACATTGAGTTTTCATTGGTTTCTAAAAGGAGGCTGCGGATGAAATGCTTAACTGGTGATAATAAGGAAGCAATCAAGGGCAGTAATTATTGCAAAGACTGCCAACCCACCCCTGGCCCCGAAATTGGTTATCGTCCATTGGACATGCCTCAAGGTACTGTAAAATGGTTCAATGATCAGGAGGGTTACGGATTTATCACGGTAGACGATGGCGGCAAAGAGGTCTTTGTTCACCATAGTGCCATCGAAGGTGAGGGTTTTAAAAGCCTTGCGGAAGGAGATCGTGTCAGCTTTGAAATTGAGCAGGGCGCCAAAGGACCATCGGCAGTCAAAGTAAAGAAGCTCTAATTCCCGACAATATCACTGAGGGATTTCGCCTCCTCAGAGAGCCGCGAGTACGGTCGATTGGGATGTTTCCGTTTATGCTCGACCGTATGTATTGACGATCGGATAACCCGGTGCACTACGTGCAATCTGAAACGCAAGGTATCCGAGTACTTACAGCACAACTTCTTTTCAAATGGGGTTCTTTTCAAATGGGGTCGGACAACGATAACAGGCCAAATTTAAATTTATAGCTCTTGCCGGGCAAAAAGTCATTGTCTGTGATCGTGCCAGCGCAAATGAGAGTCATGGCGATATCGGCTGGTATGGCCACTTCAGATGCGCCGCTATCTAAAATGAATTAACACGGTTTACGTGGGGCAGCGTTTCACGGACGGTCCAGAAATAGGTGCTGCTCATGTCCATTGCCGCGGCTTCCAGCTTCTTCCCTCTGCTGGCCAGACTTTTCAAGAAGGGCCCAATGTCCTCCTTGCCCTTCCCTTCGACGGCGTGCAGAACTCTACCGGTATGCAGATCAGTAACCACAGTCATATAATGATAACCTTCCTTGAAGCTGAACTCGTCTACGCCGATGACCCTCACCTTTTGAAGGGGCATTTTCCGGTAAAGCAATTGCAGCCTTTCCTTGTGGATGTTTTTGACCAAGTCCCAGCCTACTCCAAGGAACTCGGCGACCGACCGGATTGTCCCGAATTTGAGCAGGTCGAGCACCGTCAGGGCAAAAGATCGAACAAAGCGGTGAGTCCCGATCATAAATGGAAGTGTTGGCCACCAAAGAGTCGAACACTCACAACACTGTGCACGGTGGATGACAAGATCGAGGAGACATTTCTTGCGCCCAATAGGTCCCATCTGGAACCACCTTCGCTTCCGCCCCCTGAAAATTGTTCGCCGGCACCCGCAATGAGGAGATCGGATAGCCTCTTTGTTCATCTCGGCGCTGAAAATCAGTGTGTCTGCCAAAAAATGAGTTGCTCGGTGTTCAATACCTTTCAGCCCAAAAGCATGGTAAAGTATCGACGTGGACATGGCTCGTGGCTCCTCCGTAGTGTTCGATTGGCGTCAAACAACACGGACGCACCTTGCCATGTCCATTTTTTATTTTCAAAGACTACTCAGGCACGCGTTTCCCGGAAGACCCACATTTTAAAGGTTTAACTTTAAAAAGGGGTATCGGCCCTTGAATGGAGAGTGAGAACAATGCCAGCAAAGAGCGTTAAAGAATGGCTCATGAACAAGAGAATGTGGCTCCCAATTGTAGCAAATGGGTTTCTTTTCTTCAGTTCTCTTTTGCTGCTGATTGACCTAGCCCCGCGTGACTATCTCGCATCCTACAAATCACGGCGAAACGCCATTGAAGCCCTAAGGGAGGCAAACAACATCGTCACGACATTGCCTGCAGAGGTGACAATCAAGGGAAGCAGCCCTGACTTTCGGTTTACCACCGACCCCCATGTTTTTGAGATTCTCCGAGATTTCATACATGAGAGATCACCTGTAGCGCACACAGTGCGTTGGCAGGATACGATCGGTGTCGGATTCATGACTTACAATGTCGAAGTGTTGAAGCCCGCCATGCTTGATGTCTTTCAGCCTCTCTATATCGTTGAGGTTTCCCCGGACAGCAAATCCTCCGTTATTAAACCGGTAGGCCAACTCGCTGACCTTGACAGCTGGCTTTCAAGCTGGAGGCGGAGCTCACTCACGAACACCGCACTCGGATTCTTGATTATTGGCTTCTTTCTACAATTGCTAGAAGCATGCTTCAAATTAAGGGTGCCAGCCAGTGGGAGAAACAACCCACACGACGAGGAAGGCAAAGTTATGCCGGATAATACGGCCATAGGGGAAGAAGATCAGAAAAAGGACGCGATCCGCCGCGACGGAAAAGAGCGGTTAAAGGCGATTGCAGAAGACGAAGGATAACAATGCAAATAACTAGTGTTGCATTCCTTAAATAAGCATGTATAATGTGCCTCCCAAAAGGGGGGCATATGAGAAAACCTTCGAAGATTAAACTGACCGACGAACAACGAACAACTTTAACGCTTTGGCTTAGTGCCGGCAAAACTGAACAACGATTGGCAAAGAGGGCTCGGATAATTCTGTGCGCCGCCGAAGGCCTTAGCCTCAGAGAAATTGCAGCCAAAGTCGGCCTGGGCTTTCTGAGTTGCTTGAAATGGCGTAAGCGCTTTATGGAAAAGGGCCTTAAGGGCTTGAAAGATGCCCAACGAAAAGGAAGACCCGCAGTGATATGTCCCGCGGAAAAGGTCCATGTTATGTCTCTTGCCTGTACCAAGCCTGATGATTCCAGTAACCAATGGACTACAACAAAGCTTGCGGACGCCACTGGATTATCCAGGACGACAATACATCGCATTCTCAATGAAGCAGCCCTCAAACCACACAAAATTGACCAGTGGTGTGGGAAAAGCCCGGACCCGGAATTCGAAACGAAACAGGCTGATATTCTCGGTCTTTATCTCAGTCCACCGGAAAACGCTCTTGTGATCTCAGTCGATGAGAAGTCACAGATACAGGCCCTTGATCGTACCCAGCCAATGTTGCCCTTACGACCTAATCAGGCCAAGCGGCAAACTCACACATATACACGGCATGGCGCAACCTGCCTGCTCGCAGCCTTGCTGGTGCATCAAGGCACCATTGAGGGGCGATGTCTCGATTCCCATACTCACGTTGAGTTTCTGAACTTCTTGAAGCACTTATATCGAAAATATCCACAGAAAGAGCTTCATGTAATCGTTGACAATTACAGTGCCCACAAGCACCAAAAGGTTGTGGAGTGGGCGGCAAAGCGGAGACGGCTAACCTTGCACTTCACCCCGACTTATGCCTCCTGGCTCAACCATGTCGAAATTTGGTTCAGTATCTTCACTCGCGACGTCATTCGCGGAGGGATCTGGCGGAGGGATCTGGCGGAGCAAGCGGGAACTTGTGAATCAGACATTGCAGTACATAAAGCGCCATAACGAGACAAACGCGGCCCCATTCAACTGGACCTACACTGGAAATGGAAAGCCCCTGGTCGCATAATGACTAGGAACTTAAGGAATGCAACACTAGCAACGATTCACTGGACACTGCGAGGAGGAATTATGAAAAAGATATGGGACACCATAGCCGCTCTGGTACTTGGATTCATTATAACTTTTATCTCGCAATCATTCATGATCTATTTTACACAGCCGTGTGCCTTTGTAATGTTCGGCTCACCTCTCAATATAAATTCGGCATTATATCTTCCAATTGATTTTACGAACTACACAACTAAAGCCATAGATAATATACGACTATCGATACCAAAAGACTTCGATCCAAAAGAGATCATTAGTTCCAATCCTATTCACGTAGAACCTCTAAAAACCAATATAACATATGGGGCTACACAATATGTCAGAATATCAGGTATTGAAGGCAATAGGATGACGCGACTTCTCATTCATTTGCCAAATGATAGTGATGTACGCGCCATCGAGGTACTAAATGCCAAAGAATTGAGAATAGAAATAGAGCCTATTAGTAATTTAACTCCACCTATAGATAAGGCTATTAGAGACGCCATATTTCCAGCCACATTCTATGCGATATTTTTTGCACTTACGGTGTGGTATACATCAAAGAAAAGAGACGACGTTACTCGCCAACTAAATGAGTTAGGTGATAAGATCAAAGAAGAGAAGAGTAAAATGGAACAATCCAATGAGGAATGTATAAGATGTAAAGCGGAAGTCAAAAAGAATACATCTGAAGCACTAAACACTGCCTCACGGCTCAGGATACTTCTTCTTTCTAGGTTGGACGACTATGCAATGGAACTGGCGTTTTGGCGTGATACAATAAGAAAGATTCTTTATAACATCTCTAAGAATAATATAACAGGCGATATGATTGTTAAAGATGTAACTGATTCATTGAAAACATATGGAACATTGGGAAAACCCATACCAGACTTCAACACAATCAAGATAGCCGCCCAATTGCTAAAAAAGCAAGGTGTTGATGTGGAGTGATTAACCTCACCCTATTAACAATCAGGTAGGAGATCATTCTCGCATTGCACTAATGTTGAAAGTCATGAATCATTACAAGAGAGACTAAAAGGCATCACTTTTGGTATAAGTCAACGGCTTTTAGCACACCCTTTACGAATAACTAGGAAATCGAACCATATGCAAACGTTTGTACTTCACATTATACTGGTCCTCATTATTCCTTTGCCACTGGTATTGCTAGAAATATTTCGTAATCATTCCGAATGGACTGAAAGTAATCATGGTGGATTAAGTCTTGTTGTATGGTTCGTGAGTTCTTAATCCAGCACGATGCGGCACTAATCTTTTTTGCTTCATATTTTTTCGAAACTGAATGGTGGAACACTAAAATCGTACAACAAATCGCATAAGATGGTTCTAAACGGCATGGGGGCGACAGCCCTTACGACGCGTTATTTCGGTTTAAGACCGGCTTTCAACTGCGGGTAGGAGATCCAAGAAAAAAGGAGGGCTAGTAGACCATGAACGCTCATTCACAGGCAAGTGAAGACTCTAAAGCATTGTGTGACAAGCTCTTAGCGGAATTACGGGAAATTATCCCGAATCTACAAAGAAGTTTTACAAAGAATTGGTGCGTCTTGTACCAAACTGGAAGAACCAGATTCCTGTACGTTGCCCATTCGAAAACCAGAGCACAGATCGTAGTGTGGTGTCGAGGGGATATTGACAAGTTGCTGGATAACGATCCCGGCTTAGGCCTATGTCCCAGGAAGAACTGGAATGGAGGTTGGGCGAAAGATTTTCCAGTCCACTTTTACATTCATGATACACAAGAAATACCTAAAGTGGCTGAATTCCTTGAGAGAGTATCTTACCGAGCTTCATCTCAGAAATAATGGCCAATAGTAAGTCTGCCACCGGGGTAAATACCTCGGCCGGAGCCGGTGTGAAGACCAATCAATAGCCCCACCGGTGCTAGTAGAAACCTACGCCACTGGCATATCCTGGAACAAAATAGTAGGGCGTTATAGCACCAACCTCATGCTGCCCGTATTTGTGTTATTTCGGCTTTATTTGGTAGGAGCCAATTATTATGCTGCGTGTTTCATCGATTACTGGTACTTCAAAGCCGAAAATCGTACAACAATTCGCCAAAGATAGCTGTTGAGCGACATGGGAGATAATTTTCAAATTCAACCGTCTTGGTAATTCCGGTTTTCTTTTACCCGTGAGGACTGTCGAATACCAAAACGAACCCGGTGAGAATGTATTCTCTCAGGCTTTTACTACAATTCCAGCAGTTCCACGGGGTCGGGCCGCGCGAAAGCGTTACCTCTCAACGAAAGAGTGGTCAGAATTGGCCATTTTAGAGTCTTAACTCTTTTTGGCCCTGGAATGGCCACTTTAACGGTGACAGCTCCTTTGACCACAGGTCGGGTACAATGCGAGAAGATGGGAAAATTTTGATCGCCATTGTCTAAATGCTTCCAGGCAATCGCGCTGCCTGAGCTTGACCGGTGGCCGCTGTGAGGTGTCCTCAGGGAACACTGCCTAAATCGATCCCTTCCAACCCCCTCGGTGGGAATACGGTACCCATCGCATACACACGCCCTTCAGGTATCGTTCCAGCTTCCAATGCCGCCTTATTGCGGACTGCTTGATCCCTGAAGAAAGCTAAGGCATCATCAGGTTTCCCGATCAACTCCGTCGCTTTGTCGAGGTGGATAGGTTCCGTCGTGCGACCAGAGTGCGTGAGAAGCCATATTAGACTCCTTCAGTTCGACTATAGAGGTTCTTTTTACGCAGTGTCCCAAATCTAAAGGCCGCTGTGAGTCCGCAACATAATCTGGGACACCAACGAGGCTCGTGCAATTATCCTATGTACAAATTGAACACGCAAGGGATATGAATATAGAGATTTAAATAGCATATTTCACGCAAAACCCGGGAACATTGGCTGAACACTACGGGTGAAGTTGGTAGCTCATAATCGAAAAACCTGGAGGTAAATCTCATGTCTGACCTGCTTACCAAGAAAGAAAACGGTGTTGGAACTATCACTCTGAACCGTCCTGCCAAGAAGAACTCGTTTACTTTCGAGATGATTGAAGAATGGGCGGAAACCCTCCAGAAATGGCGCACCGATCCGGAAGTGGCTGTCATCTTGCTGACGGGAGCGGGCAGCGACTTTTGCAGCGGTGTCGATTTTTCCTCTGCTGGCGATCCGATGCAAGCTGGCCCGTATGAAATGAAACACTTGCTCTGGGATAAAGTTCATCGCATTCCTTTGATCTTGGAGGACATCGATAAACCGGTGATTGCAGCCATGAGAGGGGTAGCCGTCGGAGCAGGTCTAGACATGGCGCTCATGTGCGATATCCGCTTTGCCGCGGACAATGCCAGGTTCTCGGAAGGTTACGTCAAAGTCGGACTAGTGCCTGGTGATGGCGGGGCATATTTCCTGCCCAGGCTCGTGGGGATGGCCAAGGCTCTCGAGCTTCTGTGGACGGGTGACTTCATAAGTGCCCGGGAAGCATTGCGCCTTGGAATGATCAACCGCGTCTATCCCGAAGATGATCTGATGGATGAGACCTATAAGTTTGCCAGGATGCTTGCCGATGGTCCCAGAGCAGTTCACCGCATGATCAAGCGTGCGACCTATCAGAGCAGTCGCACTGACTTGAGAAGTTCTCTGGACATGATTTCGTCGCATATGGGTGTTATCCGCGAGACGCAGGACAGCCAGGATGCATTTCGAGCGGCGTTGCAGAAGTTCGGCGGAAAGGCCCAAAAATAGGTTCATCCGGTTAATGAGTACCTCTGAGTATGAAGATGGTAGAGCCGCAGTTTGAAATACTCCGGGTCACGAAACCCGTAAGCCTGCCTTTTTAAAGTATCGACGTGGACATGGCTCGTGGCTCCTCCGCAGTGTTTTATTGGCGTCAAACAACACGGACGCACCTCGCCATGTCCATTTGTTATTTTCAAAGACTACTCAGATACGCGTTTCCCGGAAGACCCGTTTTTATCCGACTCATATGGGTGGAATTATTGAATGGGTATGGATGTAGATCAGGTATGTATATATGGTGAAGGATGTCTTTAAAGAAGAGTGTGTCTTTCGGAAATCGCTGACGGCGCCGGTGGGATTGTGATGTTCGGATCATGTATTGAGCCTTTTGATTCCAGGTCGATTTAAATAAGGTAACAAGTATCTCGGATTTTCCGTTATTGAGAATCCGCTTGTCTCACCCCACATATGTGTATAGGGTAACAATTCTTAATGGAGACTTGGGGTTCTTGTTGACTCGGTGATCCAAAAGGGCTAGCGAATTCCACCGCTTGGTCCCTTTCTTCGCGGGTTAATCAAATAGACACATCGATCTCCCGAGGAGTCGGAAATGAAGGATGAAGACAAATCCAAAGAGCAACTCATAGCCGAGTTGAAAGCATCGCGCGAACAGATCGCTGAATTGGAGAAGGACAAGACGGAGCGTAAGCGAGCGGAAGCGGCTCTGTGTGAGAGCGAGGAGATGTATCGCACGCTCGTCCGCTTATCCCCCGATCCAATCACGGTGGCAGACCTGAATGGCTCACTCATCTTCACTTCGCCTAAGGCCATAGAAGTCTATGGAGATTCCCATGATGACGAGTTCCTTGGACGAAGCATATTATCTTGGATTGCCCCGGAAGAGCACGAAAAGGCCTCTGGGAACATACGGCGTCTCTTGAGGGAAGAACCACTCATAGGTGCTGAATACACAATGATTAAGAATGATGGGACCCGCTTTATCGGAGAGGTCAGCGCTTCTGTCGTTTATTCTACTGACGGTACTCCAATGAGAATTATCATAATCACTCGTGACGTCACCGAGCGTAAACGGGCACAGGAAGAGCTGTTCAATTCACGTCAGATGCTTCGCACAGTCTTGGACAACATCCCACAGCGCGTGTTTTGGAAGGATCAGAACTCGGTCTATGTTGGCTGCAACAAACCCTTCGCCCTGGATTGCGGCTATGAGGACCCAAGTGAGCTTGAGGGCAAGACCTCTTACGAGACCGCCTCAGCAGCAATGGCTGACCTCTATCGTGCCGATGATCGTGAGGTGATGGAGAGAGGCAGGCCCAAGATCAACTACGAAGAACCGCAAATCAGGCCGGATGGCTCTCAGGCCTGGCTGATTACCAGCAAGACTCCCATGTATGGCCGGGACGACCAAGTGATTGGTTTGTTGGGAACTTACTCGGACATTACGGAACGCAAGTTGATCGAAGAGTCGCTGCGTCAAAGCGAGGAGCGTTTCTCCAAGTTTTTTCGCTCCACTCCCATCGGCACCAGTATCACCTGCATGAGCGACGGCCAAATTGTCGACGCCAATGATGCTTTCCTGGGCTTATATGGCTACAAACGCGAGGAGGTCATCGGCCGAAACCGATTGACGCTGAAAATGTGGGCTAATCCTGGAGACCAGGCTAAGATAGTCGAGGTACTACAAGAGCAAAGCAGGATGCGGGACTTTGAAACCAAGTTCCGTAGAAAATCCGGTGAGATCAGGGATGCACTTGTCTCGGCGGAGGTGATAGATGTGGCCGGGCAACAATATATCTTGGGCCTTACGAACGACATCACTGAGAGCAAGCACGGAGAGGAGAAGAGAAAAAAACTTGAGGAACAGTTGTTTCAGGCACAGAAGATGGAGTCGATAGGACGGCTGGCCGGAGGTGTGGCGCACGATTTCAACAACATGCTTGCCGTAATAATTGGACGGGCTGAAATGGCATTGAAATCGGATATCTCCAGTGATAAAATCCGCCATAACCTCGAGGAAATCCTTAACGCCGGTCAACGTTCAGCCGACCTTACCCAACAACTGCTGGCCTTTGCACGCAAACAGACTACCGTGCCAAAGATACTGGATTTAAACGACACGATCACGGGCATGCTCAAGATGTTGAGGCGCCTCATCGGCGAGGATGTCGGCCTGTTCTGGGCGCCGGAACTCGATCTCTGGAAAGTCAAAATTGATCCCTCCCAAGTTGACCAGATTCTGGCCAATCTCGTGGTCAATGCACGCGATGCTGTTTCAGGAGATGGCGCCATCACCATTAAGACCGAGAACGTTGTGATTGATAATCCCGATAGGGCGCGGACCCCTGGAATGATTCCAGGAGAATACGTCCTGTTGACCGTGAGCGACACAGGAACAGGTATCAGCAAGGAAGTCAGCGATAAGGTTTTCGAGCCCTTTTTCACCACTAAAGAAGTAGGTAAGGGAACCGGGCTGGGATTGTCCACCGTCTACGGCATCGTTAAACAAAACGGCGGTTTTATTTATGTTGAGAGCCAAATCGGGAAAGGGGCCACATTCAAAATCTACCTGCCGCGGTTCGTAGCTCAAGCCACACAGGTCCCTAAGGATGCAACCGGCAAACACATGACAGGCACGGAAACCATTCTGCTGGTTGAAGACGATGAAGCGGTTCTGAACCTGAGCAAGACGATCCTGGAAGAGCTGGGTTACACGCTGCTTGCGGCGCAGACTCCGCGTCAAGCGATTGATCTTGTCGAGGGTCACCCTGGGGATATTCACCTACTGATTACGGACGTAGTGATGCCCGAGATGAATGGGCGAGAACTGCTTGATAGGCTTCGTGCAATCCGACCAGGTTTCAAGTGCCTCTATATGTCAGGCTATACCGCTGATGTGATTACCCACAAAGGCCTTCTGGACGAGGGCATAAATTTTATCCAAAAACCCTTCCTCAGCGATGATTTTGCGGCAAAAGTCAGACGAGTGTTGGACCACCTGGAATAGATGGCTAAAAGATAGTGTCGGCAATGCACTTTTATTACTGTTTTCAGCATGTTATTAAAACAGCACTGCTAGCTCGATTGGCTGGAAGCACTCAAACCACATGCCGGAAGAACGCAGTTGTGAGGTGTGTGAGAAATTGAAAAGCATTCTTCCGCCGCATCTGGCAAAGTGCTGGTGACAGCAGTCAGAGTTCTTTCGGCCAAAATTCAGACGGTTCAAGAGCTTCTTCAACACGCGCACGCAGTGTCCCATGCCGGCGGCACTGTATAACGAATCCAAAACATCCTGAAAGCGTCAATCGCGTCCTTCAACCCCTCAAAGGCGGGCGGTTTTAGAAAGACAGCATTCGCTCCCAGTGCATAGGCTTGAAGAGTGGTCAGTTCATCGGAATCGGTGGAGAGGACGATAACGGGTGTAAGCCTGGTCGGTCCTCCAGCCCGAATATTTTCAAGCGCCTCGAGGCCATCCGTGTGAGGCAAGTTGAGGTCGAGGAGAATCAGATTTGGCGCGACACATTCCTTATGTTCAAAGGGTGGCCGGTTATGAAGGTAGTCCATCAACTCCGGACCGCCACGGACAAACCTGAGACAACACCGGACACCAACCTCCTTGAAAACTTGCTCGATCAGCAACCGGTCATCCTCGTCATCATCAGCAACCAGCACGATAATTCTTTGTTTCGAAATCGGCATCACATGTTACCCCTGACTCTTAATCTAATACTAATGGGAGGATTACATCTTAGCGCAAAAACATAAGCCTGGATTCTTCAGGAGGGCCATGTGGGGGACACGGGTCCGTTTGCCGATGAAGGGATCCAAAAGATATCGTCCTTATGGCCAAGTAGGAGCCATCGACCAGGATAGTGTAAAACCGAGTTAAGAACTCACCAATACGAAAACTTTCCTTATCGCAGCCGTCCGAAATGGGTGTTTTTGGGAAGCAAGGTGATTAGCTTGCTTGGAATTATATCTGTTTCACTTGACTTTGTAGCCATGTGACGTGTTTGAGGGATTGATTTGGAGTCGTGGCTTTGAACCGTTCCAGTAAAGAGAGGATGCCATGAAGGTGAGAATCGACTACGATCTGTGCATGGGTGACCGAAATTGCCACAAGGTATGTCCCGAAGTTTTTGATTTCGATGACGACAAACTTCAATCGATAGTCCGCGTTGATATCGTACCCGTTCACCTGGAAGATAAAGTCAGACAGGCAGCCAGGGAATGCGTGCCGGGAGCCGTCATCGTTGAGGAGTGATTCTGTCCCGCACCCCATGCAAAGTTAGGGGATTTTTCAGCCGGTCTTTAAGAGCGTTGTGACCACAGGATTTAGACTCGTCCTGGTAAACGGAATTAAAGTCTGCACAAGGAGGCGATCTCCCCTGCAACGGCAGCTTGGAGGTAAGCTCACATGGATCCCAAAGATGCGCTGAGAGAAGAGCACGGTGCAATGATGAAAATGCTTGCAGTCCTTCAGAAGTTTTCTGCAAATTTTATGGATTTAGAAGATGGAGAAATAACAGACCTCGAAGCCGTCATCGAATTCTTTGAGATCTATGTGGACCGGTATCACCACGGAAAAGAAGAGCAACATCTGTTCCCGGCGCTGTCCCTCGCTCGAATCTCCAATATTGATTCTCTTGTCCAGTCGCTCATTGATGACCACTCTCAAGCCCGCGAGCACTTGAAACACTTAAGATCGCATGCCGCGGCTATTCGCTCTCTCACCGAGGACGGCCGCAATGAATTCAGCGAGGTAGCCCAACGTTACGTTGAGTTAGTCAGAAAGCATATCCGGAAAGAAAATTCGGAACTGCTTCCATTGATTGAAGAAAAGCTTTCCGAGGTCGGAAGGTTGCAAATGGGCGGAAAGTTCCATAATCTGGAGGAGGTGGTCCTTGGTTCGAGCGGGCCCAAAATATTTCAAGATCGTGTCCGGACACTTCACGAGAAGTATTTGCCACGGCAGATTTGACCGTAAGGTCAGGTACCATTTCGCAAAAAATGCATCCCCGCGTGTCTGCGAGCCCTTCTGGCATACAGTCCTGCTGTAAGACCTGCAGGAACACCACCGATTATTACGAGATCCTAAGTTTTGTCGTGCCGATTAGATGAAGGGGAGTAATCCGCCACATCAGAATGACTTACTGCTGCTTACTTGATAAACGACTGATTCTCCTCCAAACCACGTAACCCTAGTCGTTCAAGACAATAGGGGTGGCAGTTGGATTGAAGGGGTTCATTCTCACCGACAACGAATACATGTAAGGATAATGCTTTCTTAAATGCTGCATGTAGGACAGCCATTCCCGGACGAGAAGACCGAAAGCCCGCCGGATATCTACTTCCAGGTGGTTGAGGTCGGAGTGGGGCAGGTTTTGCAGGTTCTTTCGCGCTTCAAGCTCTTCGGTCAGATGACTGACGGCCCAGAGCAGGTCGGTAAATCCATCATGTTCCAAAAGATTCGGGTTCTGCAAAAGGCTCAGTGCAAAATCGCGCTTCTTGAGAAGGAATTCTTTCAGGTCTTGTAACTGGACACTGTCAGGGTCGAACTTGCACTGATAGCCCTGAATGAATTCCGCAGCCGCCTTATAATGGGTCCTTCTCCAATCCTGCGCTACAGCAAGGGACGCTTCCAGTTCTCGAAAGTCAGCACAAGTGGCTCCCATCATTCTTATCAGGCCGTTGCCCATCTCCCCGAAAAACGCTCCTATGACCATGTTGAGTTTTCTCAATAATGTCTGTTTTTCTCTTTCGCTGAGCAGCCGCTCAATCAGGACGGTCACCAGCAGGACCTGAACCGGGACGAAAACCACATCCAGGGCAAGATAGAAAAAAAGGGTGTGCGTATCTCTGAAGAAAAGGACATGGAGCAGCGACAGAGCCGCACTTGACCCGATAAGGACAAGCGCTACCTTCATTTTCCAGGATGATCGGACCATATGCCCCTGCGCTAATTTGTTGCAGATTGGGTAATTAGCATGAATAATACCTCAATCAGATCGCCCCAGCGAGTTCTTTCCCGGTCCTGTAAGTCTCCTCCATGTATTCTGGATGTTCCAGGACATCAGATTGCCCGTCCAGCCCCCGGTAGAGAAGGCTACCCCAGAGTTGCATATCCAGCGTGTCCAGGAAATATCTCATCGACAGCAGGACCCCGTCGAACAGCTTACCTCCGCGAGTGGCGCCTGCTGAGATGAACAAGGCTTTCCGGGTTGGCGTGCGTAGACCAAAAGGGGCTTGATCGATCAAATACTTTTTTGACCAGAACTCCTGGCAGCGGTCCATGAAAATTTTGGTATGGGCGCTTACGCTGTAAAAGAAAATCGGCGATGCCAGCATCAACGCATCACAGGAAAGAAGCTTATCGCGCAGTGAATCGAAATCATCCCGGATGCCGCAGCGGCCGGTTTTTCTACACGCATACATCTCGAGGCAGGGAGAGATCGAAAGATCCCGCAGGAATATCTCTTCTACCAAAACCCCGCAGTCCGTCGCGCCCCGCACCGCCCGTTCGAGCAAAACTGATGTGTTGCCGCGTTTTCTGGGGCTTCCGTATATGGCCAAAATGCTCTTCACAATGTTCTTCCTTCCCATGTTGCCCGGAATAATGCTTCGTTGTGCCCAATGCGTTCGAACACGAAGCTTCAGGTCGGATTTTGCCCAAAGAAAACTTCTCAAATAACTCCAAAGCCAGCGGAACAACACGATATGTGGCGTTCTTGACATCAGCCGGATGCGTCCCTATCCTCACCTCTGGAGGATAAAATGGTAGCGCGAATCCGAAAGAGAACCGTCCTACTCATGGCCGACGATGATGAAGATGATTGCCTTCTAGTGTCGGCAGCGGTTCGTGAAGTCTTCAAATCGGAGAATTTTCAATGCCTCCCCGACGGCGACGAGCTTCTGGATTATCTGCTTCGCCGGGGCACATACGCAGATCCTGAAAGGTTTCCTGCCCCTGACCTCATCTTGCTGGACCTGAACATGCCCAGAAAGAACGGCTTCGATACTCTCAAAGAGATCAAGGAACACCCGGAACTTAAGGCTATTCCGATAGTGGTTTTTTCCACCTCGACAGAACCGGAACAAATTGAGCTTTGCTACAAGCTCGGGGCCAATTCCTACATAGCGAAGCCAGTCACGTTCGGTGATTTAGTGCAAATTGTAAAATGCCTCGCCCAATACTGGTTTGAGACTACGCAGTTGCCTCTCTCAGAGCGGTTATGCGCGTGCTACCCTTGTGACATTTAAGAACCTGAGAAATGCACTCCTCGTCCATTCTTTCACCCCGTAATGGTCTTTACATGAGCTGCCAAGATACTACATCCCCGCCAAGCTGATTTCAATGGATTCATCGTCCATTGGGTCTGACCAGCTCGGACCCAATGCCGTTGACTACCGTGAAACATCTGTCCTTTCAAACCCTTACGAGTTTCAGCCTTTGACAGCGGTGATGCTTGCTTACACTTACGGCCATGATTTTTACGTCCCTTTTCCAAGCCGCGACTCTTTCTTCGATATTCCTGGCGATCCCTTGTAAATTGACGATCTGGTTTATGCCGGACGTGTGACTTCACATTATTCTTGCCTTTACATCTAATAATGAAGTATAATGTCTGCGACGGTCGCTGCCGTCACGCGGATATACGGAAAGTCCGTCTATCCCCCCCTGCTCAACCTCTGGCGGGACGCTTGCGAGATGGCCGGGGTGACGGCCGCGCGGCAAAACTTTCCCTGGCGGACCCTCACTGCGTTTCGGGTCTCCCGCTATAAGCGTGACCTGATGCGACGCGTATAGTCCGCGCCCGATCTTTTGTGAGGGCGGTGTTCCTTTCCTTTCGGGGCGCCCGCAGTTTTTTCTACTCGCAGTTCACGACTCGCTGTACTTGAGAGGTCTTTATGGAACACCATCTTTTTTGCTTCTCACTTTTGCCTTTTGCCTTTTGCCTTTTGCCTTTTGCCTTTTTACTTTTGCCTTTTTACTTTTTCCCCGGTTGTTTCCAAGATGTTTCCATGCAACACAAAAAACCTTGCAATCACAATCCCTTACCGATGGAAACACCCGGCCTCGAAACCCCTGGTGTTTCCATGGCCCTGAAAAAGATTAATGATGACACACTCTTACAATCGATTCGGGCATGGAAACAGCCGGGCCGGGGCGGGCGCGCCGGCTTGGTGTAGGTCGGGCGGCGATCTACAGGCGCCTCAAAGCGCTAAAGGTAACGGCACTGGCTCCGACCAGGTTAAGCCAGGTAGCCTTCAAGAGTTTACGAAAGCAGGCAACTTGGGCTCCTCGACCCGCGAATGCTCACTCGTGACATTCAGTTTCACAGCGGAATGTCGATCCTTTGAAAAATGAATGATTACGACGGCTTTCCACTTGGCGCTTTTTCGCCTCTTCGCGTCCTCGCGTTCAAAACTCTCCGTTGCCATTCCTTTAAATCCATGTCAATAATGCCCCCCGGTCATTTGCGCTGTTCTCAATCCAAGAGAGACAAGGACCCATGATCGCCAAAACCCACACATGCTCCCTCCTCGGCATCGACGCCGTTCTTGTCGAAGTCGAAGTGGACCTGGCTTCCGGCTTCCCCGGCTTTGCCACCGTGGGGCTGCCCGATAATATCGTCAAGGAAAGCAAGGAAAGGGTCAAGGCAGCCATCCAGAACTCGGGATATCCATTTCCCTTCGAACGGATTACCGTAAATCTCGCACCCGCCTCTCTCAAAAAAGAAGGCGCCGGGTTCGATCTGCCCATTGCCGTCGGGATACTTGCCGCACTTGGGATCGTGACCGCTGAAAAAGCCGCCAAAATGATCTTCTGCGGAGAGCTTGCCCTCGACGGCAGGGTGAAACCCGTTGCCGGCTGCCTTCCGATGGCCGTCCAGGCCCACGACTGCGGCTACGCCGAATTTGTCCTTCCTGCTGCAAACGCACAGGAGGCAGCAGTCTTGACGGAATCCTCTATACTCAGTCCTCAGTCCTCCGTCCTCAGTCCTCCGTTTTCCGTTCGGCCGGTAAACCACCTCTCCGAGGTCGTCGAATATCTAAACGGCCGCTCCGACCTGCCGGTTTTCAAGTCTGATCCGGATTCTATCTGGAATACCGGACCTGCCGACGATCTGGATTTTGAAGACGTCAAAGGCCAGGAGCATGCAAAGCGCGGCCTCGAGGTCGCCGCAGCGGGCTCTCATAATGTGCTCATGATCGGTCCCCCTGGTTCCGGTAAGACCATGCTCGCACAGCGTCTCTCCGGCATACTTCCGCCGCTGAGCTTCCACGAAGCCATTGAGACGTCCAAAATATTCAGCGTCGCCGGAATGCTCGACAACAGCCCGCTCATCGTCAAGCGCCAGTTCCGCTCGCCTCATCACAGCATATCCGACGCCGGGCTGGTAGGAGGCGGCCACATGCCCAAGCCGTGCGAAGTGAGCCTCGCCCACAACGGCGTCCTCTTCCTCGACGAATTCCCCGAGTTTCGGCGAAACGTGCTCGATCTTTTACGCCAGCCGCTCGAAGACGGCCGCGTCACTATCGCCTGGGCCGCAATCGCCCTGACCTATACAACTATTTTAGACTGCGGTTGCAAATCCATTGTGCAGTTGAGTCAGCCGGCAATGGCGTGTAAAGTGCCGAGTGTCGTCGTATTTATAATGAATTATTTTAATTTTTTGCTTCTATGGTCGGTACTTTCGATGGCCCGCCAGACAATGTCGCAGTACATATTGGCCGAGGAGATCAGGCTCTTCTTCTGGTTAAGGTAAAGCCATATGTAGACGGAACGGTGCATGATGCCGTACATCACATCGAACATGATTTCTACGGGAATGCCCGGATTTAACAGGCCCTTTTTCTTGCCCTCACGGAAGAGTTTCATAATGCGTTCGGAAAGGTCTTTTTGCTTGAAGGTGGTGTCCGTTACCCAGGTCTTGAAGGGGACGGTCATCATCACAATGGCCGCGATTTGCGGGTTCTTTTCGTAGAAATCGAACATGACCCACATCGTTTTTCGAATTTTTTCCCTTATATCTTCAAGACCCTGCAGATGTTCGGTCAATCGGCTGTCAAGCGCCTGTATCCATTCGTCGATAAATGAAAAAAGCAGTTGTTCCTTGCTTTCGTAATGCATGTAAATAGTATTTAATCCGATGCCCGCTTTTTGAGCAATGCCTCGCATGTTGACCTGATGAAAATCCTGTTGACTGAAAAGCTCTTTGACCGCCGCTTCCAGCCTCAATTTAACATCAGGGTCCAACATCTTGTTTGCAGTTGAAGTCTTCAATTTGCATCCAGAAAATTACTTCCGACCCGCCCCCTTGTCGTTACCTCTTACGGAAATTATTCTATTAAACATCTTATCAGTTTTCAACCATGAGCTGATATCAGCTCGCACTAACCGGTTTTTCCCTCTCCACACGCGCTCGCGTTGTCGATGGGAAGGGACCTGCCACCCGTTATTTCGCGTTGGAATCCGTGCGTCACCCCGCGGAGTTTTCGAACCTGGGTCCAGCGTTTTTGTTTTCCGGAAAAAATCCTTGACATGAAGCCCGTTTCGTAATAGAAAAACATTGTTTTCTTTATCCGCAAACATTGTATAGCCATAATATATATAAATGAAAAACATTGTTTTCATCGTAAATGAGATCCTGATGTGGCAAGTATCGGTACTATAAAGAAAAAACAAAAAAAGGATCTGTCTGAAATAAATTCTAACCCCGGGAGGTCCATATTATGGCTGTTCATAAAGATCTATTGATGCGGGCAGAACGACTTATGGGCGAGGTCGACTCAAACTGTGCCGATTGTGTCGCGCGGCATGCTCGAACCAAACCGGACTCCCTGGCCTTCGTCATGTATGGGACCGGAAAAAGGGTTACCTGGCGTCAGTTTGAAATTTCGGTCAACACTTATGCTGCAAAGCTGCTCTCGCTCGGGTTGAAGAAGGGCGATATCGTCGCGACCATTCTCACACTTACGGAAGAACATATCTATCTAATTTATGCCTGCTTCCGTGTCGGGTTGATCGTCGCGCCGCTGGATGTAAGGCTTAAGGAGGTGGAAATTCAGTATGCCCTTGACAAAATGAATCCCAGGGCCGTTTTTTTCCTTGGGAAAACGCAGGCTGCCGATTTTAGGCCCGTAATCGGCGAAGTAATGAAGCGTACGCAGTCTGCAATGGTATGGGTGCAAATCCAGGAGGATTTAGAAGGCATCCTGAACGGTGCGGTCGGCGTTCAGTCTTTTGCCCGGGAAGCCGCCGCCGCAGTTGAAAGCGAGGTGCTGGAAGCGGTTCAAAAGGCAAAGGCGCTTATTTCCAAGCGCGATCCCTGCCTGATTATCTTCACGACGGGCTCCACCGGCTCGCCTAAACCTGCTCTGCTTTGTCATGAAAATATTCTGACACAGAACATCACATTCGGCGTCTTTTCAAGGATCGATGCCGACTCGATTTTCCTCAACAATCTTCCCCCCTCACACGTCGCCTGTACAACGGAAGTTTTGGCGACGACCATCTTCATGGGTGGCACGCTGGTAATCTTGGATTTCGACCCCAAACGCTGCTTTGAAGCGATTGAGGAGTACAGAGTGACTCATATCCTCGGGATTCCGGCCATGTTTTCGATGTTGTGGCGGTCCCCCGATTACAACAGGTTCGACCGGTCGTCTCTCAAAATAGCCGTCTTCGGCGGTCAGCAGGTGTCAAGGCCCTGGGTTGAACAATTACAGGCCATGGTTCCCTATCTTTGCACGGGACTCGGCATTACGGAAGCCTCCGGCGCGGCTACAAGCAATAGCGTCCCTTGTTCGGTCGATGAAGTGATGGACGGCCTCGGATTTTCCATGCCCTATCTTCCGCTTACGGTCCGCGAGCCCATGAATCCGGACGGGACCGCCGGAAAGCCGAAAGCGTCAGGGGAAGTCGGAGAGATTTGCTTCCAGGGACCTCAGGTATTTCTTGGTTATCTGAATGATCCTGAAAAGACGGCCCGGACTATCTCCAGGGAAGGCATTCTCTACACTGGCGACCTTGGCAGCTATGACGCCAAAGGATTTCATCTTGCCGGTCGCCGCAAATTCGTCATGAAGCCCAAAGGCTATCAGGTATTCCCGAGCGATGTGGAGGAGCACATCTCCTGGGCGTTGAAGGGGAAAATAGGCTCCGTGGCTGTAGTCGGCGCGGAACACGAAATCTTCGCAGAAGCTGTCATGGCTTTTGTCGAAGTGCCTGAAAATTCGACTGTAACCGCCGACGACGTGCATGAGGTCTGTAAAAGTATCTCATCATATTCCCGCCCTTCTCATGTGGAAATGATTGAAGTTGGCGCTCTTCCCCTCACTCGGTCGGCGAAAACCGATTACATGGTTCTTAAGGAACAGGCCGCTGAACTTGTCGAAAAACTTCGTGCGAAAGGGAAATGGGATCGATGAAAAATGAAATAGTAGGATCGGTTTAAAGGATTTTCTCTTGGAACCACTCAGGGAAGTCTTGCCTGGCATTGAATGCGGGCGCCCAAAAAAAGACCACAGGAGGAGGATATATCATGAAAAAGTACCGTGTCATTATCTGGGGACTGGGCAATGTCGGAAGAATCGCCGTCAGGATGTGCATGCAAAAAGAGAGTCTGGAACTCGTGGGAGCCGTTGATGTCGCACCCGATAAGGTCGGTAGGGATGTGGGCGAGATATTCGGTTTCGGCAAGTCCGGCGTTATCGTTTCCGATGATATGGAAAAGATTTGTGCAATGAACGCCGACGTAATCATGTGTTACCTTCCATGCCTTATGTCGAAAGGTTCGCTCAAGCCCAGCGCCGATAATATTGTTAAAGCGCTGAAAATGAAAAAAAACGTCATCACGACTATCCCGATCTCCTATTCCTGGCAGTCGGACCCGGTCATAACCAGGATGATCGATGAAACAGCCAGGCAAAACGGAGTGACTTATCTGCAGATGGGTTTGATGCCCGGTTTATTTTCCAGCTATTTCCCGATCGTCCTGTGCGCCGCGATGGAAAGAGTTGACCGGGTCGTTATGGAATGCGGCGAGGACGATCGGGGTAACTCGTCGGATTGGGTCAGGTTTTTCGGATATGGTTCGAAGCTGGAAGAAGTAAACGGTGAAGCAATCAAGCGCGGAATCGCCACGTATTACCAGGATGGTGTATACGAAGTTGGGGACAGGCTCGGGTTCAAATTCACCAGCGTCGATTGCTCTCACGAAATGTTTACCACGCCGATTCCCCTGAAGATCGTGCGAATGGACATATCCGCTGGAACGCTTTCCGGCCATAGATTTATATGGCGCGGCATGGTAGGGAAAGAGGAAAAGGTGACTCTCAGCTACGTCCACAAGGTCTGTGACGATAAGTTTAAAGATCCCCCGTTAAATGAAAGGATTCGGCTGGAAGGGTCGCCGTCGGCTGTTGACATTGAAATTAAAGGCCTGATGCCGCCCTTTGAACAAAGCTTTGAAACCAGCGTCGCTCCATCAATCCATGTCATCCCTAGGGTGGTCGCGGCCGAGCCCGGATATAAAAATGCCTTGGATTTGCCGGTCATTAATCCGATTCCATAAAAAGGTCCGATTTGCAAAAACCTTCGAAATTATAGAAAACGGCTATAAATAGTCGTCATGCAGGAGGACGCCGGCATCCGGAATTGGCTGCCTGAATTTCGCTTTCTGCCGGAACGGCGTCCAACTTTTTAAGGTCGTTTGCTATAGGCCTTGTGGGGATTATGGGGTCGGGCCACGCTAAAGCATTACCCCTCAACGAAAGAGTGATCAGGATTGGCCATTTTAGAGTCAAACGTGATTTTGGGCCCTGGAATGGCCACTTTAACGGTGACAGCTCCTTTGACCACAGGTCGGGGTTAATGCGAGAAGATGGGAAAATTTTGATCGCCATTGTCTAAATGCTTCCAGGCAACCGCGCTGCCTGAGCTTGACTGGTGGCCGCCGTGAGGTGTCCTCAGGGTTCGGCTGAAGACTCGACTGACACCTTCACCGCCTTTTTACCACTTCGGGTTGCCGTTTCTGTTGGCGCCTATGGACGGTCGGACCAACCCAAAAGCCGGCTGGGCAAAAAAAGAGCGGTCAACCATTAGCCAGTCAATTTACGGAAATGCCCCTTTTAGCGACCTCCATCCGGTTTCTTCCAGGCGTTCATTTGTCTAAGGACTTCTCAGGACTCGAATTCACCTCTTCATCATTCATCATTCATCACTCACCTGAGGGATTGCGATTTTTCCTTTACCGTTCACCGCTCACCGTTCACTGCTCACTGTTTGTGACCCTTGCTTTTTGCCATCTTTTCGCTTTCCTCAGCGTCTTTGCGCCTCGGCGGTGGATCGCTTTGGCGGTGGACTGCTTCGGTGGAATAATTTTTAAAGGCAGAACAAATTTACCTGGAAGATGGAAACAGTCGCCCAAAAGTTTCCAATATGTTTCCATTTCTCTCCATGATGTTTCCATGTGTTTCCATGATGTTCCCATGATGTTTCCATGTGTTTCCATGTGTTTCCATTTGTGTTTCCATGGCAGAAAAAAGGATTGAGGGCGTCGGCAGGCGACAGCAAAGTGAGATGGCATGCCGCTTTCTTCTGCTTCACCCTCCTCGCCGCCTGCCGGCCCGCCTTCCCGATCACATTTCGCGGCCTGCGTCGCCCTCGAGTGCAAAATGGCTGTGGCGCTCATTTTGAGGCTCAACCGGGCTATGACGGCTCAACAAAGAATTCCCAAAATGTTTCCAAGATGTTTCCATGGCAAAGGAAAAGATTAATGATGACACACTCTTACAATTGATTCGGGCATGGAAACAGCCCGGGTGGGATGGAAACAGCTCGGCGGAGGCGGCGCGATATCTCGGAGTGGGCCGGGCAGCGGTCTGCAAACGCTTGAAGTCGCTGAAGGTCTCGAGCGTCAGGGATGTCGCCCTTCGTTCTGCCGCCAGGCTCGTCGACCGGGGCGGTAGTTCTATGGGGTCTGACCAAATCCCTCAACCTTCGGTCCGGCGCTGGTCAACTTGATCGTATCGTTGCGCCAAACAGTACGCGCCACCCCTCAATTCCCTAAACCCCTAACCCGGACAAGCCGGAACCCAAAAGAATCCACCGCAAAGGCGCACAGACGAAAAATGAAAATTCACAGTTTTGCCCTTCCGCGCTTCGCCGGCTTCCCGCTCGCGTGCACTGCACGCGGGCGGATCCCGTGGGGTGCAGGGGAGTCACTCCCCTGCGCTTTTCCTTTGTCTCGAATCTTCCGTCCTTCGTTTTCTATCAGTCCTGAGTCCTCAGAACTCTGCTTTCCGGCCTCAGCCGACAGTCTTCCGTCTTCCCTCTTCAGCCCTCCGTTTCAACAATTCCACCACGTCTTCGTGGCCCCTGTTGTTCGCGGAGTCCAAAGGGGTCATGCCTCTGTCGTTCCTGGTTTTGACCTCGGCCCTGTTGGCAAGCAGTAGTTCGACCACGCTCACGTGGCCCGCTGCCGCTGCCTCGTGCAGAGGCGTAGAGCCGTCGTTCGACTCGGCGTTGACCTCGGCCCGGTTGGCCAACAGTAATTCAACCACGCTGATGTGGCCCGCTGTCGCCGCTTCGTGCAAAGGCGTAGAGCCGTCATCGGACCTGGAATTGAGATCGACCTTGTTGGCAAGCAGCAATTCGACCAGGTCCCTGCGACCATTGCCCGCCGCCAGGTGCAAAGGCGTGGTACCCTCATTGGACTTGGCGTTGACATCGGCTTTGTTTGCCAGCAGCAATTCCACTACGTTCGTGTGGCCGTTCCCTACAGCCAGGTGCAAAGGCGTAGAACCGTCACTGTGCCCGGCATTGACGTCGGCCGCTTCGGTCAGCAGCAATTCCACCACCTCCCTGCAGCCATTCCCCGCCGCCAGGTGCAAAGGCGTCCGGCCCATGCTGTCCATGGCGTCAACCTCGGCCCCGTTTGCCATCAGCATCTTCGCCACGTCCCGGTAGCCGTTCCCCGCCGCAAGATGCAAAGGCGTCTCCAACCGGTTGTTCTTCGCATTAGCCTCTGCCTTGTTAAACAGCAGCATCTCAGCCAACTCTATGTGGCCTGCCGTCGCCGCCTTGTGCAAAGGCGTCCAGCCCCTGTCGTCCTTTGCATTGACGTCCGCTTCCCGGGCCAGCAGTAATTCCGCCACATCCTTGTAACCATTCTCCGCCGCCAGGTACAAAGGCGTCTCGCCTATGTTGTACCTGGCATTGACGTCGGCTTTGCCGGCCAGCAGCAATTCCACCACGTCCCTGCAGCCGTTCCTCGCCGCCACGTGCAAAGGCGTATACCCGATGTTGTCCCTGGCGTTGACGTCGGCTTTGCCGGCCAGCAGCAATTCCACTATTTCCCTGTGTCCGATGGCCGCATCGTGCAAAGGCGTCTCACCGTATTTCTTCTTTGCATTGACGTTTGCTTTGCAGTCCATCAGCAACTTCGCCACGTCCCTATGACCCCTGGACGCAGCCACGTGCAAGGCCGTCCTGGCTTCATCGTCTCTGTTCAAAACCAGTCTGGGGTTGCGTTTCAGCAGGGCACTGACCCTTTCCAGGTCGCCATCCCCGGCCGCCTCATGGATTGAATCAGGCAGTTTGCCTGACGGGTCCTGGTGAGCCTGCTCATCTGCCGGTTTGGAGCTGAATATTTTCTGCCAGAAGCTCATAGTGCGTCTCCGCTTGGCTATTTGAGATGAAGTGGCAGACAAACATATCACGCGGAAGCGCGGAGGGCACGGAGGAAAAGCATCCGAAACGTATCCGCGCAAGGCCCGCTCCTACCAAAAATGCCGCGTACTTTTCATGGCTTACGGGTTCCCATGGGGGAAGAGCTTCTACTTCGCCTGTTCCCGTTCTTTGACGACACAGTAGATTCCCTTTCCCTCAATTCCGGGTTTGAAGCAAAGGCCGTCCGACAGGCAGTCCGCTTTACGAAGGTCCCCGGCCTTCCAGCGGTTGATAAGGTCGGGCTCTCTTATAAAAGGACGGCTCATCGAGATGTAGTCGGCAAGGCCTTCTTCGACCAGGCGCGCGGCCACCGTGAATGACCTGATGCCGCCCACCAGGGCCAGCGGGACCTGGACTGCTTTTCTGAATGCCCTGATCTCTTCCGTGAAATAGGCTTCCTTTTCTTCCTTATCAATTCCGAGGCGGCTGGGAGAGAGTTTTCCGCTCGTCACAAGCCCGCCGCTCACCTCTATGGCGTCCAAACCTGCACCGGCCAGCATGACCGCGGCCTGGACTGAGTCTTCCAGTTCCAGTCCGTTCTCTATGAAATCCCGTGAGTTAATTTTGGCAAGTATGGGATAGTCCTTTCCGACCAATTCCTTTACGGCACGGAGGACTTCAAGGTGAATTCGGGCGCGATTTGCTATGCTTCCACCGTATTCGTCGCGGCGTTTGTTGAAAGCGGGAGAAAGAAACTGGTTTAGCAGGTACCCGTGGGCGCAATGGATCTGTACTCCGTCGAAGCCGGCTTCTTTGGCCCTTCGGGCCGCATCCGCAAAGGCGGAGACCATTTCACCAATATCGGCGCCGGTCATCTCGATGCCGCCGGATTTGGCCTGCTCTCCAGGATCGGAGACACAGAGCGCCTTTGACTGTCCCAACGCAAACTGTCCGGCATGATTTATTTGCATCACGATCTTGCCACCGCGATCGTGGACGGAATCGGCCATTTTGCGAAGACCGGGAACGAGATCGTCCTTGTAGACGCCAAGCTGCCATGGGCCTGCCTGTCCGTCAGGCCGAATATAAGCGTGACTGCTTATAATCAATCCCACGCCGCCGGCGGCAAGGTCGGCCATCGTCTTTATCAGCTTGTCCGTTACGCTCCCATCGCCTCCGGCCATACCCTCCCAGGTTGCAGATCTAACGAACCGGTTCGACAACTGCATGGATTTGATACTCGTGTTTTCGAACAGTTTATTCATTTGGTTCCCCCTGAAGACACAGTAAGTTATCCTGAACAAAGCCGTTGAGTATTCCCAACTCTATCATCGCCGCGAATGCCGCCTCATATTCTTCCCCGCTCGTCTTCCTGTCGAGCGGCGGAGTGGCGGGGCCCCGATGAGCCGGGAAGTACTGGTTCATAAGGCTCACCCATACATCCGGTCCTATTTGCCGGGCAAGAAATGAAAAACATTCTTCCGAACTCGAGAGGTTTTCAGGCAGCACCAGGTGGCGCACGATCATGCCCCTGAATGCGGTCCCGCTCACGTCGGTTTGGAGCGGTCCGGTCTGCCTCCACATTTCTACCAGGGCCTCCCGGTTTCGGCTGACATAATCCGAGGCCCCGGAATATTTCCCGGCTGTTTCGGGATCGGAATACTTAATATCGGGCAGATAAACATCTATAATTCCGTCGAGCAGCCTGAGCGTCTCAAGAGATTCATATCCGCTGGAGTTATAAACGAGCGGAATTCGAAGACCCCGGCGCGCAGCCGATACAAGCGCTCGAACGACAGCGGCCATCTGGTGAGTGGAGGTAACGAGGTTTATGTTGTGGGCCCCCTTTTCCTGGAGTTCGAGCATAGCTGAGGCCAGGTCCTCCACGCTGATTTCGCGGCCGACCCCTAACTGGCTGATCGGGTAATTCTGACAGAAGACACACTTCAGGGTGCAGCCGGAGAAAAATATTGTGCCTGAACCCCCGGTCCCTGAGATGGGAGGCTCCTCCCACGGATGCAGATTTATCGAGGCTACCCGCGGAAGCCCCCCCACACCGCAATAGCCCACCTGCTCGCTCTTTCGGTCAACACCGCAGGCGCGAGGGCAAAGATCGCACTTCTCAAGCCTTGCGTCGAGGGCTTCGGCCCTTCGTGAAAGCTCCCCGGTCTCGAGGAGATACAGGTACTGAGGACGGAGGACAGAGGACGCAGGACTGAAGACAGGACTGAGAACCTTCGGTTCGGCGCTGGGCAATCCGTTGGTGAGAATGCGCCGTGTAGTACGCGCCACCTTTGGTCCCCCGTTTCTCATTCCTAATTCCTCATTCCTCATTCCTAATTCCTCAGTTCTCTCTTTCACGCCACTTTTCGCCATCCCAGACGCCCATGATTCTGCCGGAGTTTGAAACGTCATAGCCCCCCATTGAGGTCACCATTTGACGAAACGAGCCGGAGACAATGATATCGAGCAACGCCCGCATCTTCAAGTCCGGCCAACTGCTTTCAGCTATCACGAGGTCATAGCGTTCACGGCCAATCGGAATGAAACCAAGGTCAAGCGCCCTGGCCGAAGAGTAAATCGCCATTCCGGCATCGGCGCGGCGGCTCAAAACATTTACCGCGATGCTCATGTGTGTAAATTCTTCCTGGTCATATCCGTTTACCTGCTCCGCGGAAAGGCCGCGCTGCTGCAGGCAGTAGTCGAAAAGAACGCGCGTTCCCGAACCGGCCTGCCGGTTCAGGAAAACTACGTCCGGACGGAGAAGATCTTCCAGTCCTTTTATCCCTTTTGGATTGTCCTTGCCCACGATCAGACCCTGCTCCCGCATGGCAAGCTGAACGAGCCTCACCGGGGTCCCTTTCAGATAACGTTCCACATAAACGTAGTTGTACGTCCCCGTTTGTGTATCCAATAAATGAGAGCCGGCAAAATGGGCCTGTCTTCGCCTGAGGGCCATTAATCCCCCGAGGCTCCCCACGTTGCTCGACGAGAGGTGAATCCTGCTGTCCCGTCCCTTGAGTTCGTTGGCTATCAGGTCAATCGTGTTGTCATGACTTCCGATCAGGATGAGTGTGTGATCGAGCCGCTCTTTAGGCTGAAGGAGCCTCACCTCAACCTCCGCCCCCTCATCTATGCCTTCCTGCTCCTGGGGGACCTGAAGAATGCCGTCTGCGCGGGTAAGCGAAGTGATCATGCCCGCCCCTCTTTGAATCGGCATTGCCACCAGTCTGCCTTCGACCCTGCCGAGAATAACGCGCACAAATTCTTCCAAACCCAGCTTCGAGGGCAATTTCCTGCCCATGATGGCCAAAACGGTGGGGAAAGCCGGGCTTTCGATCCCCTGAAGTGAATAGAGCAGCGGCCGTGCGAATTGCTCGAAAGCCATTATCGCAGAAACCGTATATCCGGGAATCCCCACAACCGGTTTACCCCTCACGATGCCGAGAATAACCGGCTTTCCGGGCATCATGGCAACGCCGTGAGCCAGCACTTCCCCAAGTTCCTCGATAACCGCAGCCGTGTAGTCTTCCGAACCGGCGGAAGACCCGGCAATTATCAGGATGACATCAGCCGGAGAGTCGACCGCCTCGCTTAATGCAGACTTAAACGAGTCATATTCGTCAGGCAGGACCTCACGCAAGATTGGCTTCGCCCCGCATTGCTCAACCATGCCGGCAAGCACGGCCCCGTTGAATTCGACGATTTGACCCGGCCCGGCTTCGGCCGCCCTGCCGGCGGAAATGATTTCGCTGCCGGTGGGCTGAATGAAAACTTTGGGCCTGGCAAAAACACTCAACGTTAAAATCCCTGCCGCCAGGAGCGACCCCACGTCGGCCGGGCGTAAAAGATGCTGCTGCGGCAAAAGCAACTCACCGGCCACGATATCTTCACCCACTTTTCGCACGTGCTGCCATGGGAATGCGGCCGACCGTATCTCTATCTCCGAGTCCCAAACGCTCTCGACATGCTCGATCATGATCACGGCATCGGTCTCGTCGGGTAGCGGGTCGCCAGTGTCCACGGGGTAAGCGCCTTCACCGGTCCTCAAGCGAACGGGCGAGGCGTCGCCGGCGCCGAAAGTATCGCGGGCGCGCACCGCGTACCCGTCCATGGCCGCCCCATGGTAGTGCGGGACGGACCGCATGGCGATAATCGGCCGCGAAGTGACACTGCCAAGACTGGAAGCCGCCTCGATCGTCTCCTCGATGGTACGGAGCGCTCCTGTACGGGCCTCCCAGATTTCCCGGGCCTCCCGGATCGTTTTCATTTTGAGATAGACATTTCGCTTGGGCTTTTTCACAGGCAAGAACTTCCGTACTCTATTTTCCCTCAGTCCTCAGTCCTCTGTGGCGCGTACTATTCGGCGTATTCTCACCATCCGATTGCCCGGCACCGGACCGAAGGTCCTCAGTCCTCAGTCCTTTTCACGTTAGGGCCTCCTGAATCCGAACCTTTTGAAAAACTCGGTTCGAAAACGCCCGGCGCTTGCCAGGTTCACTTCGCCGATATAAACCTGTTCAAGTTCGTCGAGTTCCATCAGGACCCAGTTTTCAATACTGTCCAGACCCCTTGCCCACCGATTGAAATCATCCTTGTCCAGCATTTTCGGAGGCTGGATGATGAAACTGCTTCCCCCATACTGGTGAACGCGCTTATCACCGAAAACCGCGTTATAATCGGCGGTGTTGATTCCGGCGACCGGAACGAAATTATCGAACGCCCGGACCAGCACTCCCGTTTTCCAGTGGCCGCGAAGAATCGGGAAGATGCATGGATTGAAGATGATATCGACGCCCTGAGAAGAAAGCTGCCGCCCCGCTTCCGGCTGTCCCCAGAAGTCGACGCAAATCGGAATGCCGATCTTTCCGAAGTCGGTTTCAAAGGTCCGGAAAACTCCATCGCCCGGGGAAATTCCAAGCCTGTCGCGCTCCAGTGACCCAACAGAGAACTTGCGCTGTCTGCCGGCCACCCGGCCGGTCCGGTTATAAAGAGTAGCGGTATTGAAGCGCTTTCCACCCTCTTCTTCGACCATGCCCGCTATGACATAGCTATTGAATTTGCGCGCCGCAGAACCTATCTCCCGATCGCCCAGACAGGGGAAGTATTCCGGAAAACAGATTACGTCCAGTTCCTCGCCACGACATTTCTCCATCAACTGGAGGGCGTGTCCGATATTGCGCGGATCGTCGAAGGAAGGATACGGCTTTGGTTGAATGATAGCTATTCGTATATTGTCTTTCATAGAAATCCCTTTTGCTTGAGATGCCAAAAGCGGCTGGCGCGGTAAACCCCGCAGCGGCGGGGCCTTCCTGCTATGGATTTACAGGATCTTTTAATTTCATTGCGCGCTAGGCGCTCAGCATATTTTCGGCCATCTTTGCTATCTGCCCTGCTATGGCCAGAGAGGAAGTGGCGGCCGGAGACGGCGCGTTAAGCACATGAATAACATTCTCAGTCCGCTGGATGACGAAATCGTCAAGAAGTTTTCCGTCGCGGCTTAACGCTTGAGCCCGAACTCCTGCTCCGCCCGTCTCGAGGTCGCCCATGGAAATAGCGGGTATTAACTTTCGGAGCGCACTTGTGAAGAGGGATTTGGAAAAGGAACGCATCATTTCGCCCGTCCCGGTTTTCCAGTATCGCGCAACGAGGCGCCAAAACCCCTCATAGCTCAGGGTCTCGAACAATTCCAGCGGGGAAATCCGCATCCTGGAATATCCCTCGCGGGCAAACGCAAGGACTGCGTTCGGTCCGGCTTCGACCCTACCGTCGATCATTCGCGTGAAATGCACACCAAGAAAAGGGAATTGGGGGTCCGGGGCCGGATAAACCAGGTTTCTGACGAGATATCCGCGCTCCGGTTTTATCCGGTAGTATTCGCCCCGGAAAGGAACGATCAGACAGGGAGGAACCATGCCCGATAACCGTGCAATACGATCTGAATAGAGGCCGGCGCAATTTATGAATACGCGGCTTGTAAATTGACCGGTGTCGGTTTCTACATCCACTGTTCTTGAATCGATTTCTTTTACTTTTTTGACTCTTACTCCGAGGTAAAGCTTTCCGCCACCTTTCTCGAAGGTCCCGGCATAAGCTTTGGCGACTTCACTGAAGTCTACAATTCCGGAACCAGGGACCAGCAAACCCCGGATGCACCGGACATAGGGTTCGAATTCATTTACCTCCTCAGGGCTTAGCATCCGCAAACCGGCGACCCCGTTTTCGGAGCCTCGCCGGAAAAGGTCGGCAAGCGCCGGAAGTTGATCTTCACCAGTCGCTACGACCACCTTCCCGCAAATCTCATGCTTTACATCGTGTTCGAGGCAGAACCGGATCAGTTCATCGCGTCCGGACGTACACAGACGGGCCTTCAGCGAACCGGGCCGATAGTATATCCCGGTGTGAATGACCCCGCTGTTGTGCCCGGTCTGATGAGCGGCGATTGTCTTTTCTTTGTCCAAAATCGCCGCCTTAAGCCCCGGAAACTTCTCCAGCAGCTTCATCCCCGTGGCGAGGCCGACTATCCCAGCCCCTGCAATTATAATGTCATATGATCGGTCCATTAAAATGAGTATACCAGATAACCGATCAAAGATCGAGGACGGAGGACGGAAAGCAGGGGACCGAGAGTATCTTTTTAAGCCGTGTCACTTGCAGTAACCGGCTTTCGCAGGGCAGGACCGTAAGCCTCTGATATCAGCAACCGGCAGCGAAACATCGAGACTCAGTCCTCAGTCCTGAGTCCACTCGTAGCTAAGGCGCTGCAAGCTGGACCCTGCTGGCGCCCTCTGTCCTGTGGTCGACAACGGTAAGAACCAGTTTCGTGTCGGGTGGGATAGTGCTTAGAACTTCGCCGAATTCATCGGGTCCAGCTATGTTCTTCTCGTTAACCTGCAAAATTACGTCACCGGATTCTATCCCGGCCTGGCCGAAAGCCCCGCCGGCCTCAACGCGGCTGACGACAACCCCACCGATCGAGCCAAGGCCATATTTCGTCGCATCTTTCTTTCCCACGGGCTTCACTTCGACTCCGAAACGATCGGTCACGGATGACAGGAGCGCTTTCCCCTGTTCGCGGTCGCTCGATACCTTGATAGCGACGTCCCTGGATTGGCCATTGCGAAATATGGTCAATGCGACAGTTCCCCCGACAGAAGCTGTGGCAACATCATTCCGGAAGGCATCGGGGTTGTCGATCTGTCTGCCTTCGTAGGCTAAAATAATATCTCCCCTTCTAATCCCTGCTCTTTCAGAAGGTCCACCCTTCATAACATTTGCCACCAGGACCCCCTTCGTGTCGCCTGCGCCGGAAGAACTCGCAAGTTCAGGCGTAAGGTTCTGAATCGTCAAGCCAAGGTATCCGCGTTGAACTTTTCCGCTCGAAATCAACTGCCTGGCCACACGCATCGCCATATTGCTCGGAGTGGCAAAACCTATTCCCTCGAACCCCCCCGATTCGGTCATAATGGCCGCATTCACCCCTATTACTTCTCCGTTCAAGTTGAGAAGGGGCCCTCCGCTATTGCCGGGGTTTATAGCTGCATCCGTTTGAAGAAAATCCTGATAGCTGCTCGGGTCTGAAATACCCCGGCGATGCTTTGCGCTGATAATGCCCTGGGTGACAGTCTGGTCGAGACCTCGAGGATGACCGATAGCGACCACCCACTGTCCTACGTCAAGTTTGTCCGAATCCCCGAACTCCGCGTAAGGAAAGTTTTCCCTGCTCGTAATCTGGATGACCGCCAGGTCAGTCTTGCTGTCAATCCCGATCACCTTGACCGATTTTTCCGAGTATTTCCTGCCGTCAGACAGAACAACGGTCATTTTTGTTGCGCCGTTGACCACATGGCTGTTAGTCAGGATATGCCCCTGCGCGTCCATGATGATCCCGCTCCCGAGTCCGGTTATCGTCCTTTCGAATGTTTTCGGCATCTTGCCGGACCTTCCAAAAAAATATTGAAACATAGGGTCGTTCTGGAACGGCAACAGCGGATTGGCGACCGATTCCTTCTCGGTTACCTCGATATGTACGACTGAAGGGATGGCCTTCCTCGCTACGTCCTGGATGGCGGTTGTAAGGTTTTGAGCGTTTGCGGAAACTGCTCCTGCAATCAAAATGACGATCGCGGTCAGCAAGGCCAGCCGGCATAATTTGGAGTCGCCTGTTAATAGCTTCATTCCTTGAAGCTCCTCTTAGGAAAAGTTCTCACGCGGAAACGAGGAGAAAACGGGTGTCCCAATGGGGCATGAACAACTCTTACGAAAAAGTTCCCGCGCAAAGACGCGAAGGCGCGAAGAAAATGAGCCTTTTCATGGTTTCCGGGTGCCCCAAAGAGACGTGAATAATTGTCGCAAAAAACTTTATCGCGGGCATGGCCCAACACCTCTGCCCTACACCAATGAAAAACCCTTAAATAAACAGACTTATCTTCCGGTCGCAAAAGATGACTGTCCGACCAGGCTTTCTGGCATAAAGATAATTATCTGACGCCGCATCCGCCATACAGACCGTGCCGGATCGGTGAGGGGGATAATGCTCCATTGCCGCTAACTTTTCTTTCTCAGGGTCGCGGCATAGTCCGTCAACATACGGAACTGGTCATGAAGGGCATGTTTTTCGACTCCGACCGGCGCTTTGAAAAAGGAGGCGAGATGGGTCATAGCTCCAGCTTCAGCGCGCCTTTTTGCCAATTCGGCCAGGCGGACCAGGTCGAGCACCAGCGGGGCCGCGAGAATGGAATCATACCCCTGCCAGATGAACTGAAGCGACATCCTGGCGCCGAGAAACCCTTTGAAATGAATGAAATCCCAGGCAGTTTTCTGGTCGTCAAGAGACGGGACATAACCTATGCTGACCGAAGAGTGGGGAGAATATCCAAGGATCTTGGCCAGCACCTGGTCTTTGGTCCTGATTTTCGATTCGCGGTTCCCGGGGTGATCGAGTATTCGGCCGTCCATATTGCCCAGTAAATTGAACCCTTCCCAGCTCATGATCTCCAGGTTTCGCCAGGCAAACATGGGAGCCAGGGCTGCTTTCACCAGCGTCTCACCGGTTTTTCCGTCGTTTCCCATAACGGGAACGCCCTTTTCACAGGCAAGCCGCAAGACCGCCGGCAAAAGCGCGGCATTTGACGGGGTAAAGTTTATGTATGCACACCCTTCCAGGATTGCGGCGCAAGAATAAAGCGTGCTCGCCCTTAACTTTTCCGTTTCGTTTTCTGCGATGAGCCTAAAGAGCGATTCAACTTCACAATGCGAGGCGTTGAGTTCCAGTGGGGGTTCAGTTGAAGCAAGATTTACGACGATTATTTCATCAAGGCTGCACTCGCGTTTGAAGGTTCGCAAGCAGTCGCGCATATCTTCTATTTCCTGCTCAAGGCTCTTTTGTTTCGCCTTTCCAGGATTGGCAAGGCCTTCTATAGCCTCTCCGCAGTTTCTTGCACATCCGCAATCGACTTTTCCGTAAAATTCTTCCAATTCGGCTTTGATTTCAATCAGGATTGCCGGCGAAACCGGGGCCATTGCTTCAAAAATGTCGCGCGAGCCCGCCTCCGTTCTTATGTCACAGCCACCGAAAACAAGGTCTGCCGACTCGACGAAATCTATTCCGTTGAAGATCTCCAGGCAGGTGACCATTCCAGTCGGCGGGACCAGCTTCTTTCTTAACGCAAAGGCGCCAGCAGCCACAGTTGAGGCGATGGAGCCGAGCGCGCCTATGAGGTAAACTCCTGTCTTGTTGACCGATGTCATGATTTGGGCAACTCCCATGCAAAATTTTACTAAAAGACTTATTTTCCTAAATTGTCAATCGTTTCGGCGCAAGGCGATCAACTTTCTATCTGGCTGGCAGCCTGCTTCGTTCTTAAATTTTTAGCACAAGGTCCGGCGTTATACGACCTGTGCGGTCTGAACTTTTCCCGGAGGCGCGCATGTTCAAAAACATACTGGTCCCATCGGACCTCACCGAAAGAAACCACAAAGCAATGGATATAGCCGTTAACATGGCCCTCGCGAATCAGGCAGTCGTAACTTTGCTCCACGTGGTCGAAACCGTTGAAGAAGCTGACTCCGAAGACTTTAAGAAATTTTACTCGCAGCTTGGCGTCCGCGCCGGCCGGAAGATGGACGAATTGATAGCCACACGCATCAGGGAAGGCCTCACCATAGACAAGCAAATACTTTACGGAAAACGAGTTTACGAAATACTTAATTTTGCAGTCGCACACGGAGTCGATTTGATTATAATGAGCTCGCACAAACTCGATCCCGAAAACGCCGCCCAAGGCTGGGGGACAATCAGCTACAAGGTCGGGGTCCTTTCCCACTGCCCGGTTATGCTTGTAAAGTGAATCCAGTGATACGAAGAATAATGCATCTGGACATGGACGCTTTTTACGCTTCCGTGGAACAGTCGGACAACCCCGAGCTACGGGGAAAACCGGTAATAGTGGGCGGTTCGATGCGAGGGGTGGTGTGTGCGGCATCCTACGAGGCCAGGCGCTATGGCGTTCATTCCGCCATGCCCGTATTCCAGGCAAGAAAACTCTGCCCCCAGGGGGTTTTCCTTCCCGTCAGGATGAGCCGTTATAAAGAAGCCTCATGCCGTGTCATGGAAATACTGCGAGGCGTATCGCCACTCGTCGAACAGGTATCGATAGATGAGGCCTTTGTGGACGTCACCGGGACGGAAAGGCTTCACGGTCCTTCCCAGACCCTCGCCCTTCGGATAAAGACAGCAGTCCGTGAGGCCACCTCGTTGACTTGTTCAATCGGAATGGCTCCAAACAAGTTTCTCGCCAAGATAGCATCCGACTTCAAGAAACCGGACGGACTGACGATATTGGAAGAAGAACAGGTCAAAGATTTTCTCAGACACCTGCCAATAGGCAAGATTCCCGGAGTAGGCAAGAAAACAGGGGAAGAATTGCGCAAGCTCGGCATTGTTTTCACTTCGGACATCCTGAAGTTTCCAGCGCCCTTCTGGGACTCTAAGCTCGGTAAATGGGGCGCCGCCCTTTACGCCAGGGCCCAGGGAATCGATAATTCGCCAGTAGAGCCCCACAGCGACCCCAAGTCCTTGAGCGCCGAACAAACCCTGTCCAGCGATACCAATAGTATCGTCGAACTTGAGAAGGTGCTCCTTTCTCAGGCCGTGGAAGTCGGCCGGGAGCTACGTAAACACGGGTTCAAAGCCAAAACGGTAACCCTGAAAATAAAACTGTCGGACTTTCAATTGATAACGAGAAGCCGCACCCTTGCCGAGCCCTTCGACACCACGGAGGTATTGTTTAACACGGGGAATAAGCTGCTGGCAGACCTGAAGCCGGCACGAAAGGTGCGCCTGGTAGGTATAGGTGTATCGAACTTTGCGTTCGGTCCCAGTCAATTGAGCTTCAATTCGTCGATAGAGGAAACCGGCAGGCAGGAACGGCTGGACCACGCGCTCGATCAAATCCACACCCGTTTTTGCGGCGGCAAGATCATGCGCGGCAGAATGATGGACACCGATGACCTTGGATGAATGTGCTTTGCCCTAAAAGGAGGTAATGACTTGTCTGACGATAAATACAGATATCTTCGCAATGACTTCGGAGACCTGCCCATACGGCTGGAGCATCTGGACATATATCTCAACTTTCTGAACGACGGGGTCGAGGCCAAAAACCGCCTCCGGATGACCGCCATGCAGGAGTTGGACAGCATTGCCCTCGATGCCACCGGTCTTGACATAGCCGGCGTCGAATGGTGCTCCGGTCCCGATTCGGCCGACGCCCCTCTTAAATACGACTATCCTGCCGGGCAAAACAAGCTCATCGTTCATCTCCCGGGCAAAGTCCGTAAGGGGGAAACCTTTTCCATACGCACAAGGACTGTTTGTCATCCTTCGGATTACCTGTTCGAAGGCATTTATAAGGACGTCACTCCTCCGGGAGCGCCGCAGCAGTACATGTCCCAATGCCAGCAATGGGGCTTCCAGAGAATAATGCCGATCTTCGACGACTGCCGCGCCAAATGCACGATGAGAACCAAGCTCGAAGCCGACGTCGCCTACACCCACCTCATAAGCAACGGAGATGTCGACCACGAATCAAATCCGGACGGGGTCCCGGTCCGCAAACCGGGTCAGCCGGAAAGGCAGGTCATCACTTTCAACAACCGTATACCTATGCCTCCTTACCTTTTCATCGCCTGCGCGGGTACCTGGGACGTTCTAAGAGACCGGGCCGTTTATGATAACGGCCGCACGGTGAATCTCGAATACCTTGTTCCTCCAGGTCAAAGCGAGGGCGCTGCAATTCCGATGAAGATCCTGAAAAAATCGGTTTTATGGGTAAAGAACACCCAGGACTATGAATACACCGGGGATACCTACCGGACCATCTGCATGGGCAGGTCCAATTTCGGCGGCATGGAGAATACCGGAAACACCACAATCGTCACCGATGCGGCCCTGGTTGGCGAGCATACAATGGACCAGTTTCTCCTTTACGCTCACGCCGTGATAGTACATGAGTTCGAACATAACCAGTGCGGCAGTGAAACGACTATGGAGACCCCTTTTGACGTCTGGTTGAATGAGGCATACACCGTAGACGTGGAAAGGCAGTTCATGGCGGATGTTTTCGATCCGGCGGTAATCAGGCTCAATCAGGTTGAAAGCATTCGCAATCCGCTTCTGGGGCCGCTTGCCATAGAGGACTCGGGACATGCGGGCCGAATCGTGCGAGCAGGCTTCAACGACCCCGATGAACTGATCGACGGGGTAACCTATGTCAAGGCGGCCGAAGTTATCCGAATGCTTCGCCTGCTGCTGGGAGAAGAAAAGTTCAAAGCCGGCAAGACCCTATATTTCAAACGCTACCGATTCGGGAACGCCAATACCGACCAGTTCTTCGAATGTTTCGAGGAGGTGTCCGGAAGGCCGCTCGACCGGTTCAAGGAACAATGGCTCTTTAGAATCGGCTACCCCAGGGTGCTGGCAAACACTTCGTGGGACCCCGACAAGAAAAAGTTTCGGATCAAGCTGGTCCAGGAAGCGGATCGAGGAAAACCCCCTTTCATCGTTCCGATCAGGCTCGCGCTGGTCGACTCTCACGGCAGGGACATTCCGGGAACTGATCGGGTGTTCGAATTAAGCGAGCCCGAGGCGGAACTTGCCTTCGAAAATCTCATGGCACGGCCCGCTTTCGCATCTATTAACAGGGACTATTCCTTCTACGGGACTTTCGAGGACCGGAGCGCAAACGTAGAGTTGCTAATTATGCAGGCAAGGGTCGACCAGAACTATTACTGCCGGGTCGACGCAATGCGCAAGCTGACCGACATAGAACGCAAGAAGCTGCTGGTCGGAGAGGCCACTGAAATCGACCCCCTGTGGCTGGGGCTTTACGGAGAAATTCTCTCCGACAGGTCCCTAACACCAGCGCTGAAGACATTTTTTCTGAGAATCGACGAGCAGCCGATGGACAGAAGATACAGCGCATGGTTCCCGGAACTGGTCAACGCGCGGGAAAAGCTCATGTTCTCCGTTCACGATCTGTATCGGCAGGAACTGCGGGAGCAGTTCGAACGTCTCGACACCTATGCGCTCTGGTCCGCCGAAACGCTTCTGAAGGGCATTGAAGACAGGCAGCTTAAAAGCGTGCTGCTGGAACTCCTGACGGTCAGGGACACCACGGAGAGCCATATGATCATACTGGATCACTTCCGCCGTGCGACTACTGCAAATGACAAAGTTTCCGCTCTCGCCGTCCTCAATCGCAGTTCGGCCCCGGAAAGACTCGATGTCCTGGAAGAAGTATACGGCGAGTGGCATTCGAGCATAACCGGCTATGCCAATTACCTCCGTGTTATAGGCAGTGGCACTTGCAGCGACGTGTTCGAGCAAATTGAACGGGAGCGCGCCAGGCCCACCTTCCAGATGACCCAGCCCACCTGGTGCCGCGCGCTTCTCCTTACCATGGCCAACAATAACAAGATGATCTGGAACGAGCGCGGAGTAGGCTGGATTGCGGACAGGGTCATCGAGCTTGCGCCGATCAACTACACTAACGCGGCGCGCATGTTGAACACATTTCAGCACGTGCGCAATATGAAGCCGGACCTCCAGGCCATGGTGGCCGCAGCCCTTGAGCGGATCGCAAGCAAGGTCTCTGAACAAACGAGTCTCGCCGTTCACCGGCAGGCAATAGCGTATCTGAAGCAGTGAGCGGATAGAAGTTCCGCGATGCCTGTTCAAATAGACAGTGAACAGTGAGGAGTGAACAGATAAAAGCTCCACAAAGCGGCATCCAGTTGAGCCCGAGTTCGGCCTCCCGGCCGGGAGGCCGAATTTGTTTTCTCCCCTGCCCTGTTATTTCTAGCCCTCATACTGACAGCCTTGGCGCGTTAAGCCGCTCACATCCGGCTTCCGATTTTCACTGAAGAGTGTTATCATACATGTTTTGCTATCGATAGATAGCCGGAGAATCATTTTGGTTTATGAATTTTTTATTAAATTGTGATCTCAATTGAAAACCAACTAAGAACAAAAAGGGCCCCCGATGGATTACAAAGACACGCTCAATCTCCCAAAGACCGACTTTCCGATGAAAGCCAACCTTTCGGTCCGGGAGCCGGAACTTCTGAAGAAATGGGACGAAATGGGTCTTTACAAACGGCTGCGCGAGATAAGCAAAGGCCGTCCCCGATATATTCTCCATGATGGACCGCCCTACGCCAACGGTCATATCCATCTTGGAACGGCCCTCAATAAAATTTTAAAGGACATGATCGTAAAATCGCGCCAGATGAGTGGGATGGATGCCGTCTACGTTCCGGGCTGGGACTGCCATGGACTTCCGATAGAACACCAGGTCGATAAGGAATTGGGCAAAAAGAAAGAGACCATGTCGCTTGCCGAAATCCGCGGGCATTGCCGTCGCTACGCTGAAAAGTTCGTCGACATCCAGCGAAACGAATTCAAAAGACTTGGTGTGATCGGCCATTGGACCAATCCTTATCTGACTATGTCGTTCGATTATGAGGCTACCATTGCTCGAGAACTCGGCCGGTTTTTCCGGACCGGGAGCGTCATTCGCAGCAAAAAGCCGATCTACTGGTGCACAAGCTGTATGACTGCCCTGGCTGAAGCTGAAGTTGAATATCATGACCACAAATCGCCTTCCATATACGTCAAATTTCCGCTCACAGCCAAAAGTCAGGCAAAATTCCCGGAGCTTGTCGAAAGAAGGACTTATGTGCTGATCTGGACGACAACTCCGTGGACTCTGCCTGCAAACCTGGCCATTGCGCTCCATCCCGATTTCACATATGTCGCAGTCTCTGTTAACGGCGAGGTCTGGATTCTGGCCCGGGGACTTTTGGAAAACGTAATGGGACTCGCAGGCGTACGGAACTACGAAGTTATCCGAACCTTTGAAGCCGGGGAACTGCACGGCCTCAAAGCGCGCCACCCCTTCGCAGACCGCGATTCAGTCATAGTCCTCGGCAACCACGTGACGCTCGAGGCCGGAACAGGCGCGGTCCATACCGCTCCGGGCCATGGACGGGAAGACTACGACATGGCGCTCGAATATGGCCTCGACGTATATTCTCCCGTGGACGACCAGGGGCGATTCACGAAGGATGTGCCTTTTTTCGCCGGGCAGTTCGTGTTCGACGCCAACAAATCCGTTATCGCCAAACTAAATGAAAACGGCGATCTGCTGCTGGAACAGGAGATAGTCCACAGTTATCCCCACTGCTGGCGATGTAAGAACCCGGTCATTTTTCGCGCGACACCTCAGTGGTTCATCTCCATGGAGAAAACCGGCCTGCGCCAGAAGGCGCTTGAATGGATCGAGCGCGTGCAGTGGGTCCCGAACTGGGGTCGGGACCGCATACACAACATGGTTGCCAACAGGCCTGACTGGTGTATCTCCAGGCAGCGTTCCTGGGGCGTGCCGATCACTGTGTTCCGGTGCACGGAGTGCGAGACATATATTTCCACGCAGGAAGTGTTCGATCACATCGTGGCCATGTTCGAAAAAGAAGGCGCCGACGCCTGGTTTTCACACCCTGTCGAGGACCTGTTGCCTAAGGGGCTTGTCTGTCCCGGATGCGGCGGAAGAAAAGTCGAAAAAGAGATGGACATCCTTGACGTCTGGTTCGATTCCGGAACGTCTTTTGCAGCCGTTTTGGAGAGGTCGCCCGAACTGGCGATGCCTGCCGATCTGTATCTGGAAGGCAGCGATCAGCACCGAGGCTGGTTCCATTCCTCCCTTCTCGCTGCGGTCGGCACCAGGGACGTCGCCCCGTATAAGACGGTCCTTACGCACGGCTTCGTTGTTGACGGGCAGGGATATAAAATGTCCAAGTCGCTTGGAAACGTTATTGCTCCTGAGGAAATCATCCGCCAATACGGGGCCGAGATATTGCGCCTGTGGGTCTCAGCGGAAGATTACCGGGACGACATTCGCATCTCCCAGGACATCCTGAAAAGGCTTAGCGAAGCTTACCGCAGGATTCGCAACACTTGCAGGTTCCTGCTCGGAAACCTCTATGATTTCATCCCGGCGGCCGATTCCGTACCGTCCGGGCAAATGGACGAACTGGATCGGTTCGCCTTGCATCAGCTCCAGGACTTGATTCAAAAGGTCCGTCAGGGATTTGACAAGTTCGAGTTCCACCGCGTCTACCATGCTCTGCACAACTATTGCGTGGTGGATTTGAGCTCGTTTTACCTCGACATACTCAAAGACCGCCTTTACACCTCTCCCGCTGCAAGCACGGCAAGACGATCGGCCCAGACAGTGATCCATACCATTTTAACGACAGTCGTCCGGCTGATGGCCCCTATTCTTTCATTCACGGCTGAAGAAGTCTGGCTTCATATGCCTCACAACTCCGGACCGTCAGTGCATATGGACAGCATGCCGGATGTCGATTCGAACCTGAGGGACGAGGAACTCAGCGCCAGGTGGGAAAAAATTCTCGCCATTCGAAACGAAGTCCAACGATGCCTCGAAGCCGCCCGGCGGGACAAGGTGATCGGCCATCCGCTCGACGCCAGGGTCAGAATTTCGCTTCCTCCCGAACTCGTAGGAGAGTTCGCCGGCGCCAGCGAGCTGTTCAGGACCGTCTTCATTGTATCGCAGGTGTCGATCGAGCCGGAATCCGTCCTCACCGCTCCAGTGCAGGGCGTTGAGATGCCGGGCCTTAAAATCCAGGTTGAAACCGCTTCAGGTGAAAAATGTGAGCGCTGCTGGATGAAGTCCGATAAGGTGGGCCAGTTTCCCGATCAGCCCGGGATATGCGATCGGTGCTATGCCGTGGTTGGGTAGCGGGCGGTGGGACCGCCGGCCAATACTTAAACCACCGCCGCAGGCAGCGGGCAGAGTCGCGAAAATAGCTTTTTTCCGAATCGGAAACTAACTTACTCAATGTTAGGAATTGCACTCTGGTAATTTGGTCTTGCTCTTTAATACTTATTAAACGAGTGTGATATACGCTCCGGCGCCGTCCACCGGGGCTCCTGTTCGCGTCTTTCTTCTCTCACAAGGTCCTTCTCGGCAATTTTGGGAACCCGCCGATAGAATTCGTAAAGATCGCTAACGATCCTGACCGCTTTTTCTATCTTTGTCATTTTTTTCAAGCTCCGAAATATCAACGCGGTCCTGGTCAGAGTTCCGAGATCTTTTTAGTCGTATGATATCGTGTTTAGTCGCCACGGGCACCTGCCCCGCAGCCGATTCCGCGAGATCCGCATCACGGATCATCCTCGAGTGCTCTTCTGTGTTGGCAATGAGGATATCTATCATGAGTTCATCTTGCCCTTCAATCTTCAGAAATCTATGAAGAGTGAGGGTCCTATTGGCAAGTAACCATGGTTCGGCCGTTTCTTCGTATCCTAATCTATTCATAGCAGTATTCAGAAGGCTCATATCATCCTGATGCACAAGGAGATCAATGTCCCTGGTGAATCTTGGCATGGCATGGAAGGCCATAGCAATCCCTCCAACTACTGCGTATCTTATCCCGACTTCTTTGAACAGGGAGACTACCGAGAAGAATTCATCGTAGAGATTCATGGGCGTGCCCTCACCTTATCTGCCCTTATAAGCAGCAATCCCAACATAGCCAGACCGACAACGACAGCGCCCCCGGAAAAGTAATCGCTGAAGAGCGTCAAGGTGCCGGGCTTCATCATAATGCGAAATTCCTCAGTCGTAAGCAGGCAAACAAATGTTAAAACGGCAAATGCTGTAAATCCCGACGCGCAGAGAAGAACAATTCCGACGTTTCTCTTCCAGTTTTGAAAGCTCTTAAGTGCAAGTCCACAGTAAAGGGCAAGCACGGCGGGGATCGTAGACACGAGTACAATACCCCATTTGATTCTTATCGGCGGCCCGTTTACGAACCCCAATAGACTCACCATGTAGAAGAAAAACCCAGCGATTGCGTTAAATATGATGCTAAACACGTTGCGCATCGTCTGAGGGCTCCGCAGGTGAAAAATACTCGGTTGCCCTCGGACGGAACAGGAAGAAAGCAATGACCGCGAAGATGACCAGACCCGGAATCATCATTGCTTTCATGGGAGACGTTACGATCCCGATTACTAATCCGATGAGGCTCCAAACCACGTAGAGGTATCTTGCCCAGTTGCGCCCCTTGAGCATTGCGATCCCTGAGACTATCATAATCAGTAGCCCGATGTAAGAAATGACATGTTGAACGGGAATAGGGATTGGATTTTTGCCCATAAGCTCATGCACTTTAGGATTGTTGATCATTGCCGTATTAGCTGCCAGGGATATTGCTCCCATTGCAATAAGAATCCATGAGATCACGGTTATCGACGTGGGGCGTGCCTTCATGATTTACTCCGTTCCCTCTCTTGTTGTCGTTATTTAATACGCCTCCTTCTCACAAATACTATGTCACCAGTCGATTATTATCTTCAACATAATAGTTTGCCGCCATGGATTTTTTGAAATCACACATGAAACCGGCCTGTGCGGCCGTGATCTCAGAAGGGGCATAGGGTGGAAATGAAACTGACAATGACGTGCATGCGACTGTCAAAATCTTTAAAACAGGGGCTGCCGCCGTCAATGTTGCCATCGGCTGGAGCCAGTGTTCTGAGTCAAAAATTGGACACATAATTCACGCTCCGAATTACGGCTGACACACGTCACCCGGCGATTGACAAGGGATTGACAGCGGAACGAGTATTAGAATAGGATCCGAGCATCGCTCGCGCCACCAGCGCCACGGTCAGGCAGAGCGAAGAAGGCGGAAAAACACCCATGGCGCGATCGCGAGCCAGGCTAAAAAAAGTACCCATAGACGACCGGCCATTAGATTGTAGTCGTGAAGAACCTGGGACATAGGCCTGCGGGCAAGCGCCAAACCCATGAAGAACTCGAACGCAACCGTCAAAAGCAGCCAGACAATCCCGACCAGCAGTGCCTGACCCTCCGAAGAGGGTGGCCATGCGCGTATGACGAACCACATAAAAAGCCCAATGAGTATGGAACCGATAAACGTTGAGAGTTGATGCGCGTGGAGTTCCGTCATGGATTTTGCGAATGTCGCCTGCCGAATGGCCCCATTTGCTGCCGCGATCATCAACATCGGGACCCAGGCCAGAACGTAGCGGATCAAGTACGGCTCCTCATACATCGCTGCGCGATAGGTGAACGGTGATGAGTGGAACGGTGATCGGAAAAAGCGTTTAGCCACATACCCAATTCTTGTCTGCGGGATGCTTAAACGTTTTCATTTCTCCTGTACCCGGCAGGCCCGATTGCCCTCAGCGTTTCGTCGGTTTCCCACACAAGGCAGGCGAAACGTTCCGCCTCGGCCGAAGAGCACCATATAATGCTGAAGCGCTCCGGCTGAATTCCCACGTGGGAAAGAGCCTCATTAATTGCCGCCGACCTCGCAATTGTCTTTTCATTGCCGTCACGGTAATGACACTCCCCCGGCCGGCAGCCCATAATGAGAACGCCATCCGCACCGTATTCAAACGCTTTTATCACCAGGTTCGGGTGGACCATGGCCGAGCACATGACGCGGATGATACGCAAATTGGCAGGATACTGGAAGTGCGCTGAGCCGGCCAGATCAGCCGCCGCATATGCGCCCCAATTGCATGCAAAGGCCAAAATCATGGGCTCAAATGTTTGACTCATTTCAGGCAAGATTAAATTCCCTCATTTGAAATCGACAGACTCACTCGTTTCCGAGCGAGTCTCCTTTAAATTCCCTGTTTCGAAAAATTCCATTTTCCACACAATTCCTAATTCCCTTTCAGGTTTCCGGGTGTCCCAAAGGGACATGATCAACTGCCTTTAGAATCAAGCCCCGCAATCACCTGCGCAATAATCTGCCCGTTCGAAAAGCCCATTATGCTGATGCCTTCCCTGGGGCACACAGCCTGGCAGGCGCCACAGCCTTTGCATTTGGCGGGCTGAATAAAGAGCTTCAGTTTTCGGGTTTCAGCCTTATCCGCCGAATCTCCAGGCTTAACAGCCAGTGCTTTGTACGGGCAAACTCCGATGCAAACGCCGCAAAGATCACACTTCAATTCATCGACCCGGGCAATTGCCTGATCGAAGGTAAACCACCGGGTCGAGAGCACCCTCACCGCGCTTGAAACCGCCGCCTGTGCCTGTGCGGTCGACTCCTCGATCGGCTTTGGGTAATGCGCAAGTCCGGCAAGAAAGACACCGTCTGGCGCGAATTCCACAGGCCGAAGCTTTGCCGGACCCTCCCGCAGAAAACCATCCTTATCGACCGGGACGTTGTACAACTCAGCAATCTCCCTGGCGCCGGCACTCGGCACAATCGCAGTCGCAAGGGTAATCACATCGGCAGGGATGCTGAAGGACTCGTTGAGCACATGGTCCCACGCTATGACCTCGATTCCATCCCTGTTAATTACGACTACCGGCTTGCTGCGCTCGCTATAGTTTATAAAGATAACTCCCAGTTCGCGCGCCCGGCGATAAAGATTCTCTCTGAGTCCATAAGTCCTAATATCTTTGTGAAGTATGAAAATCCTTCTCGCCGGGTCCTCCTGCATCAGGGAAACAGCAGACCGGATCGAATGCGTACAACAGACCCTGGAACAATAATTACGCCCAGGCTCCCTTGACCCGACACACTGGATGAACACGAAATTGCGGCCTTTTCTTATCCTGTCGTCGCCTGCCGCATGCAGCCCGTCAAATTCAAGGGAGGTAAAAATCTTCTCTGAATTTCCATAGCCGTATTCGGCGGTTTTATAAGGTTGACCGCCGGTGGCCAGTATGGTGACGCCGTGATCTACGGAAATATTGCCTGTCTGTTTATGAATCGTGGAACGGAAGCTGCCTATATGCCCTTCCGCCGCTATGACGGTCGAATTATGGTGAACCGTTATGAGGTTATGCTCCATTACTCTGGAGGCAAGCATCTCCAAATAGAAAGCTACATTTTCGCCTTTCCAGGTCTTGAACAGATGACGCGCTATTCCACCAAGCCGGGTAGCCCGCTCCACAAGGTCCACCGGAAAACCCTGATCGGCCAGCGCCAGGGCTGCGGTCATGCCCGCCAGGCCTCCACCGATTACAAGCGCACGTGGAATTACAGGAACCGAGACTGCCGGTGACGGCTTCAACAGCGCGGCCTTTGCAACAGCCATCCGCACTATGTCTTTAGCCTTGCTGACAGCATGTTCAGGTTGTTCCTCATGAACCCACGCGACCTGATTGCGGATATTGGCCATCTCCAAGAGGCATCCATTCAACCCCGACGCCCTGAGCGTTTCACGAAAAAGAGCTTCATGGGTCAGGGGCGTACATGCAGCCACTACGACCCTATTCAGATTCGTCTCAACAATGCGCCTGCGAATGAGTTGCTGCGAATCAGGGGAGCAGGCAAAAGGAGTCTTTTCAACGAGAACCACACCAGCAAGCGACTGGGCGTCATACACCACCTTGTCCAAATCGACGAGATCAGAAATATTCGATCCGCAATCGCAAACAAAGACGCCGATCCGAAGCCCCTCCGCCGACACGTCACGCTCAGCAGGGAACTGCCTCTGCCTGGACATTGCGAACCGCTGGTCGGACAGCAGAATGCCTGCTGCTGTTGCTGCGGCCGATCCCCCTGTAGTGGAAAGATAGATGTCCATCGGCCCCAAAAACCTGCCACATGCGAAAATTCCCGGCCGAGATGTAGAAACGGGCATAAAACATGAGGTCTCGGCAAATCCTTCGGGACCAAGCTCAATCCCCGTTCTCTCCGCAAGGGATGCCGCTTCAAGAGGCGGTTCAATTCCCACCGACAGGACCACCAGGTCAAATTCTTCGTATGTGTGGGCGCCGTCTTCGGAAACGAACCGCAGGCCGACGAAATCTTCTGACTCACCAGGTTCGATCGAACGGACACGGCACCTCTGAAAACCGATTCCAACACCCTTCGCGCGATGGAAAAGGCGCTCGAAGTGCTTCCCATGTGTCCGAACGTCCGTGTGGAAGATGGTTACACTGAGAGACCGGTTGCGATCCATAGCGAGCATCGCATGCTTTATCGCATGCATGCAGCAGACGTCGGAACAGTAGTCCCGGCAATGCTCATGGCGATCCCTGCTCCCGATGCACTGCAGAAACGCCATTTTCATCACCGGCTTGCCGTCCGACGGACGCAACAGGCGCCCGCATGCCGGACCGGCCATGGCCAGCCGCTGTTCAAGATCCGTCGCCGTTATAACATTGGGAAATCTGCCGTGTCCCCACTCGGCAAGTCCTGATGGATCGCATGCGCGGTATCCGGGGGATAGAATTATGGCCCCGACTTTTATCGAAACTTCTTTTTTGCAGTCCTCGTCGAACGCGTCTTTGGTTTCAGGCGAAAATACTCCCGGGGGTCTTCCGCGCACCACGCATTCATTCACGTCCGTATGCCGTTGTTGCCGGCGCAAATGAACCATGAAATTGCCCGTTTCTCCATCGATCCGGTCAAGTTCGGTCATCGTCAACAACTGGATATTCAAGTGCCGACCGCACTCGACAACCTTGGGCGCCAGGATTCATTTCCCGGATTCAATCGCCTGAGCGGTCTTGTCCAATTGAGCAATAGAGCCGCCTAATGCACCGGTCCGCTCGATCAGATAGACATAGTAGCCGCTGTTTGCCAGGTCGAGGGCGGCTTGAATTCCGGCGATGCCCCCCCCTACTACCATAACACTCCCTGTTGTTTCCTCGAGATCAACCATTGGGGTAAAAACTCCTGATCCTGCGAACCAACGCTACTATCTCGACGTTCTGCGGGCACGCCTTTTCACATTCGCCGCACATTGTGCATATCCAGGGCCACCTGGAATCAAGGATGTCCTCCTCGAGGCCAAGCACAGCCATGCGCACCATCTTGCGAGGGTCCATGCCGTCGATGCCCGATACAGGACATACGCAGGCGCAACTTCCGCAGGTCAGGCATACATTACCCAGGGAAGGATCTTCGAGCATCTTTCCCGAGGGGACTCCAAGCCTGCGCACGTTTAATTCGGGCAAACCCTCTTCCAGACTCACCTGCGGCTCGGCAGAAATATATTTGAGTTTCAGTGCAGATCGTTCGATTCCGAATTCCCGGCAAAGCGGGCCCAAATTAGCCTCGCAGATTGAGTATCGCTTTCCGGATACGGCACGTGCGGGGAGCTTCCCGCTCCTGATCCAGTTTCGAATAGTATTCCTGTGCACTCCAAGCTTATCCGCAAGTTGGCTAATCCGAACAACAATCAACGCAATCCCTCAAATGACAGGTTCACAATCTACCTTTAGAAATAGTTTGAATTTTTGCTCATAAGCTGCGGGAGGGAAAGAGTCAACTTCTTTCTTTTACCTTCCGGGAGTGGGACCATTCCCCATGTGCATCCTTTTGCAGACTATTCACTTTATCCTAGGGAGAACTTATATTGTCTGCTAGTGGATATTGAGTTCTACTTAACAGAGGAGGATAGCGCATGTTTTCAAAATTAGCCAAAATTTTGGCACTGAGCCTTTTAACATGTTACATCTACTTGCCGGGGGAGTGCGAACATCCGAGTCCAGCTCCTTTTGGCGGCGGCGTCGTACAGCCATTCGCATATAATCCTCAGCAAGGTGTCGGTACCAACGAACCACAGGCGGTGGAGCAATCCAGGGTCGATGAACAGATTTGGGGCAGCAGCGTTGCGCCGGCCGGCGGCACCGGTCTGTCGTGGACATGGCATTTTTGATTTCGGTCCCCATATTAATTGTTTGAACCTCCTCATCCCGGAGCGATGAGCGAAAACTTGACTCGGGAGGAATTAGAGGCACTATATGAGTTTTGACGACATTAAAGATTCAATTCTAAATTTGGATAGGACAGATCAAGCGTCTCATAATGGAAGTTGTGCCGCAGGCATGGGGGAGAGCTTGTGACGACCCGTCCTGTGCTCTCAAGCTCAGGGAACTGGTGGACAGAGACATCATGCGGCCATACGAAGAAATATTTATTTGATTCGCCGAAGCGTTCCGCGCCCCGATCTGACAGAGTATGCCGCATCCGAAATTTAGGGAATTCGGCTACTTAGGGAGGTCATTTTTTCCACACCGCTTGCACCAAGGAGGAGACAAATATTTGACATGGAATTTCATTCTCCTCAACCTATCAGTTGGTCATAATCCAAGCCATTGATTATTCTTCCGTTTTTTTTCCATCCGCTGAACACATCATCTCATCCGTTTTTAAGTCCACGGAATACTTAGTCTTTTATCAGAACTATACGGACGAAAACAAACAAAACCCTGGGCCGAACGAGCGTGTCTTCGCGAGATGGCACAGAAGTTGCCTCATGTCTCGGATCGTTGTTCCTGTCGCAAATACGCACGAACAACAGAACAACAAAACATCAGGGGGGGCATTTTGAATTCCGACATTTTCATCATAATTTGCGAAACGAAATATCTTTGACGAAATTGCCGGCTATCTGACTTCCCACCTGATCAGGGCTGCGATGCGGCCCGACGACTTCATGGCCTAATTCCGGGCCGAAGTCGCGCATAAAGAACTTCAACATGTAATCGAGTTGGCGGAGCTGTGTGTTAGGGCGAGGCTTTGGAATCAATCCGGACAATTTAAAATCTTATAAACGCGCCAGAAATCAGCTCGGGGTGTAAATTTGCAAAACACATCTACAGAATTAAACCAAACATACTTACCTGCCCCGGTATACAAGGACAGTTTACAGTCCCGGTATGTATACGAGCCGATCCCGGAATTCGACGATTCGGCGGATTTTCAGGAATACCTGGCCATTCTTCTCCGGCGTAAATGGACCATACTCATAACTCTCGCGGCCTCGATATTTATAGTCCTCTTAGTAAACCTGGCTCAGACTCCTCTATATAAGGCAAAGGGCAAAATCGAACTGACGCTCCAACCACCTCGGGTGACCAAATTTGAAGACATGGGGCGCGGGACTCCGCTTCCGATACGTGAATTCATGCAGACACAGTTGAAACTGCTGCAGAGCGAAACTCTCGCCGACCGGGTCATCGATAAACTTAAACTCGAGCACGATCGGGGACCCCACAATCTTTCCGAACGGAGTGGGCCCATCGACGAAATTACGACAAAAAAAAGCGCAACCGACAAACCTGGCCGCTTGCTTCATTCAAACGGTTCAACTGACGCAGTGCAGGCCGAAGATCCTGCCCTGCCGGAATTGACGCTCCAGAAAATAATGGAGGAAAAATTCTCAAAGAACCTCGACGTGCAGCCTGAACGCGACACCACGATTTTCACTCTGGGGTTTACATCGCCCGACCCATCACTTTCCCGTGATGTTGTCAATACACTGATCGAAGAATATATAGCGTGGCAGGTCGACAAAAAGATCGACGCGGCTGTCGTAGCCAAACAGCATCTGGAGAAACAGATCGAACTGGCCAGGGTTCAGCTCGAGAACGCAGAGACAAAACTCAACGATTTCGCGCGAAAGAAGGGCATCGTCTCCCTCAACTCCCAACTGAACCTGGTCTATTCTCAGCTCGAGGAGGCAAACAAGGCCTATTCCGCCATCCAGACAGAGCGCATGAATAAGGAAGCAATCTATAAGAAGGCATCGGAGGGCGGCGCCATTGCAGCTATAGAAGACAACCCGGTGGTGCAGAAGCTTCGTGCCGAGTACATAACGGCTGCCGCAGATTACACGGAGTCCAGCACTACTTTCAAGGATGATTATCCGAAGCAGCAGACCTTAAAAGCAAAAATGCTGAATATAGAGAAGCATGTCAAGGCCGAGGAGGACCGCGCCCTGCAGTCCATCAAGAACAGTTACCTCACGGCAACTATGAAAGAAACGGCGCTGAAAAAGGATACGGATGAGAAAAAGGCCCTCGCGATGGCTTTAAACGACCAACTGAGTCAGTACAAGATACTCGATCGGGAGGTTGAGACGAGCAAACAGATTCACCAAAGCCTTTTGGAAAGATACAAGGAAATCGATGCTAAGGTCGGAACTGAACTGGGGAACATCGAGGTAGTGGATTATGCCAAATTGCCGCTCTCCTCATGCTCGCCCCGGACTTCCAGGAACATCCTCCTTGCCGCCCTTGCCGGGATGCTGCTTGGACTCGGTCTGGCTATCTTTCAGGAGTTCCTGGATAACACCATCAAGAGAATCCAGGAGTTTTCAGAACGTTTTCACCTGCCGGTTTTGGGGGCACTTCCCAATGTCACCGAACCCGATGAAGTTTCAAAAATCGGCAGCCTTGTCCGAGTGAACCCAGCAGCCAATTTTTCAGAGGCTGTCAGGACTGCCAAAATTTCCATTCAACTTTCCAGATCGACAGACCGCCCGCCCAAGTTGCTCCTGGTAACAAGCACGGCCCCTGGACAAGGAAAGAGCACCGTTTCACTAAACCTTGCACAGGCTTTCTCCTCGGAGGAAAAGGTACTGATAATAGATGCCGATCTACGTAAACCAAGTCTTCACCGGCTCCTTGGCACGAACGGCAACGGCAACGGGTCACCGGTCGATCGAGACTTAGACGTAGGTTTAAGCAGTTACCTTACAGGCACTGCCACCAAGATTATCAAGGAAAGCGGGACCCCTAACCTAAGGGTGGTTTTTGCAGGCCCCATACTCGCGAACCCGGCTGAACTGCTTTCGTCAAAACGCATGCAGCGATTCATCACGCAAGTTTGTAAACGGTATGACCGCATAATAATAGATGGACCACCGGCTATGGGGTTTGCCGATGCTCTCATCCTCGGTCACTATGCTGACGGTGTGGTCCTCGTCAGTACACTTGGCCAGACGAATCGCGAAACTCTGCAATCTTTTCTCGGGAACCTGGAAAATGTCGGGGCCCGAACACTCGGCGCCATAGTAAACAAGCTGGATCAAGGCATTTCATTAAAGCGGCTGCGGCAGGCATTTACCGTATTGCAACCGCTTCAGGCAGTTTGGCCTATACAGACATCACTGGACTAATTTCCACCGATCAGAACGGAAACGGTGAGAAGAACCCGAGCGATAAACATTAGGCCAAGCTCAATTTTACGGTAAAAAACGATGCCATTGCAGATCAGAAATCCCAGACTCTACATTAAGCTGCTCATTGACGCGACCAGTTTCGCACTGGCCTTTTTCGCGGCTTATCTTCTGCGCTTCGAGTTTGCCCTTGTGGATCGACACTTCAATGAAATCAGGCTCGTCATTTGCTGGCTCATTCCACTGAAATTGGCTATCTTTAATTCTTTCGGGCTTTACCGGAGAATGTGGCGATATTCGAGTTTGCACGATCTTTGGTTTCTAGCCCTGGCCACTGCACTCTCCACACTGGTTACAGTCGACATCGTACTGTACCTCTTCCCATTCCATGGGTTTTCCCGAGCGGTCTTTCTCATGGATGCCATCATCACATTTATATTTACAGGTGGATTCCGCATATTGATCCGCAGTTACAATAGATTCAATTCAGGTTCGATGAGCCTTCCCTCTTTCCGTCTGAAAGGGCAGTGCATCAAAACGAGTGATCCTAAAAGTGTGCTGATCATAGGTGCGGGTAGTTCAGGCGAAAAAATCCTGCGCGAGATGTTGGACAACTCGTCAATGGGTTATAAAGTCGTAGCCTTTCTCGATGACAATCCGGCAAAGACGGGGAGGTCCCTGCACGGGGTGCCCGTTTTAGGTTCGGTGGATCTTCTTCCCGGTATTTCCGACCGACGCAGGATAGACCAGGTTATCATATCCACGCCCTCTGCAAGCGGCCCCGAGATGCGCCGAATAGTCGAGATCTGTAAGTGCTGCGGGACCCCGTTCAAGACCCTCCCGGGCATCGGGCAGGTATTGGACAACAAAGTCAGCATTAAAGCCCTTCGTGACGTCAATTATGAAGACCTGCTCGGACGTCCCCCTGTACATCTGGACACAACCAGTATCGAGAACTACCTCACCCGTAAAAGAATCATGGTGACAGGCGCCGGTGGCTCCATTGGCTCGGAACTGTGCCGCCAATTGATTCGGTTTGAGCCTGAGGAAATTGTTCTGGTGGATGCCGGTGAAGCAAATCTATACAATATCCAAATGGAGCTTCGACACGAGCAGAACTTCCAGGACTTTCAAGCTGTCCTGGCCGGCGTTCAGAATGAGGGGCTCATGGAAGACGTTTTCAGGAATTATCGCCCCGACGTCGTTTTCCACGCCGCAGCTTACAAGCATGTCCCGCTGCTCGAGAGAAACCCGTGGCAGGCAGTCATGAACAACGTCCTGGGCAGCAGTGTGGTAATGCATTTGGCAGCAAAGTATGAAACCGGGCGTTTCGTGCTGGTTTCTACTGACAAAGCGGTGCGTCCCACCAGCGTGATGGGTACCAGCAAGCGCCTTGCAGAACTTATCCTGCAGTCGATGCAGAACGGCCCTACGAGCTTCATAGCCGTCAGGTTCGGAAATGTTCTGGCATCCTGCGGGTCCGTTATCCCTCTTTTTCGAAAACAGATTGAGTATGGTGGACCGGTAACCGTGACACATCCGGAAATGACCAGGTACTTTATGACGATTCAGGAGGCCACCCAGCTCATTATGCAGGCAGGAGCGATGGGAAAGGACGGAGAGATATTCGTTCTCAAGATGGGGACCCCCGTAAAGATTGCCGATATGGCGTCCGACCTCATCCGACTCTCGGGCAAAGTACCCGGAAAGGACATCCAGGTCATTTTCACCGGCCTCCGACCTGGCGAAAAGCTGACTGAGGAGCTTATAACCGAAGGAGAAGACGTCGTCCGCACAAGCCACGAAAAAATAGTGACCCTGGGATATAACGGCCATTGGAACTGGGGCGGCTTCAGTTCTCAGCACAATTTCCGCAACTGGCTCGATAAGGGGTTGCAGGAGCTCTATCTTACTTCCGCGACCCGCGATCCGGTTGCGATTAAAGAAAAATTAAAGCAATTGATCCCCGAATATACCCCACAGGAAACAGACTGCGTTCTTTCAGTCGGTAATGGGAACAAAGGTCCTGTTGACTGCAATCAGGAATTCGACACTTCCCTTCGTACCGGCGCACAAGCGGCAAAAACACCTGACGTCATGGACGAAGCGGCACTGGGATTATCCTCTGGTCACAACGGTTCCGGTTCGCATTAGCTCCTTATCCATGCACAATCGCAGGGAAAAATGAAATTCATCGACCTCGAAACTCAACAGAGCCGAATAAAAGCATCGATCGACGAGCGCATCCAATGTGTCTTGAGCCATGGCCAATACGTCATGGGTCCCGAGGTGCGCGAGCTTGAACAATCCCTGGCAAACTACGTAGGAGTCAAACACGCAATCGGATGCTCATCTGGGACCGATGCGCTGCTCATGGCCCTCATGGCGTACGATATAGGCCCCGGTGACGCCATCTTCACGACACCATTCACCTTCATCGCCACGGCCGAGGTCATCCGCCTTCTGGGAGCAACGCCGATCTTCGTAGACGTCGATCCCGGAACCTTTAACCTCGACCCGGCAAAACTGGACCTCGCCATCGAGGCCCTCGCTGTCAAAAATCCGTCCATTCATCCATTACCTTTATCCCGTTTGCCATCACCTTTAACCCCAAAGGGCGTCGTTGCAGTCGACCTGTTTGGCCTGCCCGCAGATTACGAGCGGGTCAACGCCATCGCCCGGGCTCACGGGCTTTTTGTTATCGAGGACGCCGCCCAGTCTTTCGGCGCCGATTACAACGGGAAAAAATGCTGTTCACTTGCCGATATCGGTTGCACATCCTTTTTCCCCGCTAAACCGCTCGGCTGTTACGGCGACGGGGGAATGTGCTTTACCGACGACGATAGTCTGGCGGAGGCAATGCAGTCGATACGCGTTCACGGCAAGGGCGGCCACAAATATGATAATATCCGCATCGGCATCAACGGCCGGCTGGACACCTTGCAGGCCGCCATTCTGCTTGCCAAACTGCAAATCTTCCCCGAAGAGGTAGGCTTGCGTCAACAGGCCGCCGCTCGCTACTCTCAAATGCTTTCAGCCGCAAACGTTGAAATCTCACGGCCACATGTTCCGCCGGGCTCCAACTCGGTTTGGGCGCAGTATTCCGTTCTCTGCCGAGAACAGAATCGTCGAACGGCAATACAGGAAGCCCTAAAACAGGCCGGTGTCCCGACGGCAATTTACTATCCCATGCCCTTGCACCTGCAACAGGCCTTCGCGTCTCTCGGGTACAAAAAGGGCGACTTCCCTCTGAGTGAAAGCCATGCGGAACGCATTTTCAGCATCCCTATGCATCCGTACCTGAGAGAGGAAGATCAGACACGAATTATTGAAATTATCTGTCGTTTCTGCGGGTCTTGAATCGGAAGAAGGAAAAGTGACCATGACGGCTAAGCAACCTGGTATTGCTGTAATTGGCTCCGGATATTGGGGTAGAAACCTCATTCGTAACTACCACCAACTCGGGGCGCTGAGACTCATTTGCGATAAGGACAGGAATGTCCTCGCATGCTTCAAAGAGGAATATCCAGACGTAGATACATGCCTGGCGTTAAATGACGTCCTTTCGCGAAATGAGATCCAGGGAGTCGTGATAGCAACCCCGGCCGAGACACACTTCAGCCTGGCCCGCGAATCACTTTTGGCAGGAAAGCACCTCTATGTCGAAAAGCCTTTGGTCCTTGACGAGAACGAGGCCGAAGAACTTATCGACATCTCGCGCGAACAGAAACTGACTCTGATGGTAGGGCACCTTCTGCAATACCACCCAGCCTTCGTGCGCCTCAAGCAACTTGCATCAGCCGGCGAACTGGGCCGCATCAATTACATCTATTCCCACCGCCTGAACCTGGGGAAAATACGCCGTGAGGAAAACATCCTGTGGTCGTTTGCCCCTCACGACATTTCGATGATACTGTCTCTTGCAGGCGAGTATCCGGAAAGTGCGCTCGCCACCGGCGGCAATTATCTACACAGCAAGATTGCCGATGTTACAACGACCCACCTGGAATTCCCTTCCGGTCTGCGCGCGCACATCTTTGTTTCATGGCTCCATCCATTCAAGGTCCAGCAGTTGGTTGTGGTCGGAGACCGCAAAATGGCAGTCTTCGACGACACGAAGCCATGGGTGGATAGGCTTTTGCTCTACCCCCACGAGATCAGATGGCAAAACAATGTGCCGGTTCCCGCCAAAGCGGAACCCGAACGCGTTGAGATCCCCCAGGCGGAGCCTTTACGCGTCGAATCTGAACATTTCCTTCAGTGCATAAGCAAAGGATGCAATCCGGTAACGGACGGGCGCGAGGGCCTCAAGGTTCTGCGGATCCTCAATGCCTGTCAACAATCTCTTAACCGGCACGGCGCGAAAGTTTATCCCACCGAGTCGGCTAAGAAGCAATCGCACAACGGATCAAACGGGGCGCCTCGCCGGGGGAATGACTTGTCTTCCATCTCCGGTTATCCTGAAGCAACGTTTTCCCGGGCCTTTTCCGCGCATGAAACGGCGATTATCGATTCAAACGTCAGCATTGGTAGTGGTGTCAAGATATGGCATTTTTCTCACATACTCTCCGGCACTCGTATCGGGAATATGAGCAACATCGGCCAAAACGTCGTGATAGGGCCTGATGTAACCATCGGAAACGGCTGTAAAGTACAGAACAACGTCTCGGTCTATAAAGGTGTAACGCTCGAAGACGACGTCTTTTGCGGGCCATCGATGGTATTTACCAATGTATATAACCCCCGCGCTCACATAAAACGCATGCACGAGCTAAGGCCAACCCTGATCAAGAAGGGCGCAACGCTTGGAGCGAACAGCACAATTGTTTGCGGGGTCACAATCGGCCGTTACGCTTTTGTCGGGGCGGGAGCAGTGGTCACAAAGGACATACCCGATCACGCGTTGGTAGTCGGCAATCCAGGACATCAGATAGGATGGATTTGCGCCTGCGGCGAACGGCTCCCGGACAGCCTGGAATGTCCTGAATGCGGGAAAATCTATGATCAGTGTGTTTCGGGAATCGGGGAAACGTTAAAAATAAGAATACAGACCGAACGAATACCGCGTCCAATTGCCCGCGAAGTTGTCACAAACTGAAACTATCGGTCTCCCTCGTCCCGCCCGGAACCTGCATGATGTCCATAAAGTATCTCATAAAACGGCTGCCATTCTTCCCCAAACTCCATCAACTATATTGGCGTTTGCGAGATCCATACGCATTAAATCCGTTTCTTTCATTCGCAGCGCCTGGTCACTTTTATTCACCCATTCCATGCATGAAAGATATTGACGAGAATAAGGGATCACTCTTCGATAATACATGTGTTGAGGTTCCAGGGATAGACCTCAACTCAGAAGAACAGTGTGAATTAGTTAGACTATTTGGCAATTATTGTAACGATATTCCTTTCACAGATAACCCCAACTCCCAATTCCGGTACTACTATGATAATGGCTTTTTTCAATACGGTGATGCACTACCTCTTTATTCCATGATTCGTCACTTTCGACCCAACAAGATCATTGAGGTCGGCTCCGGTTATTCTTCAGCACTCATGTTAGATGTAAATGATCTCCTATTCGACACACAAATTAAATTAGCCTTCATAGAGCCATATCCGGTACGCCTCCATTCTTTGTTATCTCAACCGGACATAGACCGTAGCGGTATTATCACCGATCGCGTTCAAAATGTCAGCATATCGCATTTCCGAGAGCTTAATGATAATGATATCTTATTCATCGATTCATCACACGTATCTAAAATAGGAAGTGACGTTAACTTTCTTATTTCAACAGTCTTGCCACAGTTGAATAAGGGTGTTTTGATCCACATACATGACATCTTTTGGCCTTTTGAATATCCGGAAAGATGGATACGCGGAGGGCGAGCTTGGAATGAAAATTACATTGTAAAATCTTTTTTACAGTTCAATCAGGCGTTTAAGATTCTGTTCTTCAATCTATACTTAACAACGCACCATGAAAACCTGATTCGGATGCACATTCCTCGCATGCTACAAAAATCCGGCAACAGCCTTTGGATGCGAAAAATTCTCTGATTTTTCAGAATTTGTTCCAAGAACCCTGCAATGGTAGAAACATGAGCTTTAAAATTGTCACGGTAGTAGGGGCACGGCCTCAATTTATCAAGGCTGCAGCGGTCAGCAGAGAAATCGCAAAACATCCTGAATTTGAGGAAGTTATCATTCATACCGGTCAGCATTTCGATAAAGAGATGTCATCGGTTTTTTTTGACGAAATGCGAATCCCCGAGCCTCGCTACAACCTCAATATCAATTCTCTCAAACATGGCTCGATGACAGGACGAATGCTGGAGAAGATCGAAGAAGCCCTCATCTTTGAACAGCCCCGGGCCGTCCTTGTATATGGGGATACCAATTCTACGCTGGCCGGGGCTTTGGCAGCCAAAAAGCTCCACTTGAAAGTGGTGCACGTCGAGGCTGGGTTAAGAAGCTTCAATATGCTGATGCCGGAGGAAGTTAATCGTATTTTGACCGACCGGATCAGTGACGTCCTCTGCTGCCCAACAGACAGGGCCGTGGAAAACCTGCTGATCGAGGGCTTCAACCACTATCCATGCAACGTTGTGAAAACAGGGGATGTAATGCAGGATGCAGCTCTTTTCTATGGTAAGATATCCTCTGAAAAATCACGAATAATTGAGAAATTGAGAGTTTCGGATGTCGAATTCCTGCTCTGCACACTACATAGAGCTGAGAACACCGATGATCTGAAAAGGTTGAGTTCCATCGTTAAGGCATTGAATAAGATTTCCAAGGAATATGTAGTCATCCTCCCTCTTCACCCCAGGACTGCGAAAATTCTTAGATCTAACGACATCGAGCTTGATGCCACGATAACACCGCCACTGGGATACTTGGATATGATCGAGCTGCTGAAGAAAACGAAATTGGTACTGACCGACAGCGGAGGGTTGCAGAAGGAGGCATTTTTCTTCTCGAAACCGACAGTTACCTTAAGAGATGAAACTGAATGGGTCGAACTGGTTGACAATGGGTTCAATGTACTTGCAGGAGCTGACGCGGATAAAATAATCTCATGCTGCCGGCAGATGCTGGAAACAAAATTTGATGCCCATGACAAATGTTTATACGGCAATGGCGAAGCAAGCAAAAATGTGGTTCTTGCTATCAAGCATATAGCTTGATTGATTAATCGGGGACCTCTCGGAATTTTTATTATTCGGCGGGAATAGAAGGAGATCAGAGTGAGAGTATTGGTAATCGGAAGCGAGGGGAACATCGGAAGCAAACTGACTAATCACCTCAGGGCACAGGGCCACGAGGTGTTGAGAGCAGATATTATTCAGCACTTCGCTCCTGATTACGTCCAGACTGACGTAGTCTCGCTGCTGGACCTATACGGCGCAGCTTATCAATTCCGCCCTGAGGCTGTTTACCACCTTGCAGCGATGGTCAGCCGCGTCACTTGCGAGGCCGCGCCGCATCTTACCATCGATACCAACCTCTCCGGCACAAACAACGTTGCGCAACTGTGCAAAACCACGGGCGCTAAAATGATCAATTTTTCAACGTCTGAAATATATGGGAACATAGGTGGAATGCTCTCTGAAGACAGATTGGACGTTTCGCCGAATAATAGGTACGGGCTAACAAAATACATCGGTGAAAAGATTATCGAATATGAAGCAAACAACCACAATTTGAAGGCCGTTTCGGTGCGTCCGTTCATGTATTACGATGAAGACGAAACCATGGGTGATCACAGGTCGGCCATGATACGGTTTGCCGAAGTCCTTGTCAGAAAAGGTCGAATCGTAGTCCATCGCAACTCGAGGAGAAGCTGGATGCACATGGACGATTCCGTGGTAGCTCTCGAGAAGCTCTTATATTTGAAGGATTACCACGTCATCAATATCGGACATCCCAGAGTCGTGGATACGGAGTACATAGCGCAATACATGTGTGAACAGTTGAATATTAATTTCAATGACCACGTGGATCTCATTGATTTGCCGTCGCGTATGACATTGGAGAAAATACCCGATCTTCGCAGACAAAAAGACCTGCTCGATTTTGAACCCTCGATTAGTGTCGAACAGGGCATTGACAGGGTCTTGGGCAAGGTGCAGGCCCGATTAAATGGTGAAACCCGGACTCACGACATTTACGGGTATGCCAATGCCCAATGATACCATTGTTCAGCTTTACATTTCTCCCTCCTATGTGCCTGTTGACAGCTCGGTCACCCTGATTAACTCCAAAATCATCGATGCCCTTGAAGGATACTCTATAAAGACTGTTGTGCTGACAGTTGCAACTGAAGATACATGGTTCCGGATTACCCCGCGGCTTTCAGAAATATTTCCTTCCGATAGAAAAGTATACCGGGTAAGATCCTATGAAAAGGGTAAAAAGACATTAATTTCGCTGCGCACCTTATTGAGGAAACTCCTTCCATTCATTTTCTTTATTCCCGATTTCCATTTTATATGGGAGATATTGGCAATCAAAAAATTATTCAAAATAAGGAATGAACACACAATCGATATAATACACTCCGTGTCCGCACCGCATAGTAGTCACATAGTAGGATATTGCGCAAAACTTTTGTTTAAACGCCCATGGGTCTGCCACCTCGATGATTTTTGGTGGAATCAAGCAGGAAAGCATTATAGCATTTTCCGCCCTGTCAATAAATGGCTGGAGAAGAACTGTTTTCAAAAGGCTGACATTGTCCTTTCAACAAGCAGAGAGATCCTGTCGTTCGCTGAGGCGCATTACGCTGACGACGTCGTCAAAAAATTCGTTTTCATTCCTCCGTGTTATGAACCTAAACACTATCCCAGACCTGGAGTCCGAAAGACCAAGGATTCAGCTTCTTCAAAGTATCGGCTCAAATATTTAGGTGTTTTCTATCCAGGCCGGCGAGATCCAGTGACTTTTCTCAAAGCTATCGAACACTTGAAATCTAACAACCACGATATTTACCACAAGCTCGAGGTCAATTTCATCGGTGGTAATGCCGAAACATATACGGAATACGCCAAAGAATTAGACATAACAGACGCAGTTTCCTTCAATAAATCAGTTGATTACCTAACCGCAACCAAGTTAATGAAAGAGTCCGAGCTTCTTATTCATCTGGGATTCATGCGGAATGAGCGCTCCGGAGATATCGGTATCGACAGTTGCTCAGACGATTTCTACCTTTCCGGCAAGCTATTCGAATATATAGGTGCAAAACGCCTGATTTTTGCAATTACAACACCCTCCGGGCCTGTTGCGGATTTTATAATAGCTCATAAAGGTGTTGTAGCTGATTATCGTGATCCTTTTGACATTGCCCGCAAACTTAAGGAGATAGTCACACGTTATTCCGTTGAAGATTTACATAAGTGGAGCCATCCCCATAGTGAACGATTGTACAGCTCACGGGCTGTTGCAAAACAGTATTATGAATTGTTTAGATCGTTGTGCCGCGGGCGCAAAGATATGTGCTAAGCTCCTTTTGGCAATATGAGTGGTATTTATACGCCACACACATGGCGTTCCGTATCTTTATAACATAAGGCATCTCTAGGACATGAGATTTCTCCCCCACTTGAAGGATTTCTACTTAGCTTTCAGAGGTGAATGCGTTCCCATTCTTGCGTTCCATTCCGTATCGCATCACTGCGATCCCTTTGCTGTTACTCCCGATACTTTCGAGCGCATGATGATTCATATTAAAGAATCTAACTACAAAGTATTGACACTCAAGGAGGCTGTTGACGGACTCACAAATGCAAACGTGCCCGGACGGTCTCTTGCCATCACCTTTGACGATGGATATATGGACAACTATATAAACGCGCTCCCCGTACTTCGCAACTTGAATTTTGCAGCGACATTTTTCGTTGTCACTGGAAACATTGCAAATAAAAGTATATGGGATAAACAGTGCCTGGACCTTATGGGTTGGGACCATTTAAAGGAGCTGGCCAATAACGGTCATTCGATCGGATCTCATACACACTCGCATGTGAGACTAACCAACGTGTCGTCCCCCTTGCAGCTGCATGTCGAGATACTTCAATCTAAACAAATGATTCACGATAAGGTGGATACTGATTGGATTTCTTTTGCCTATCCATACAGCGCTGGGGTATATAATCAGGATGTACACACGAATCTGATACGCGCCGGTTATACATGTGCAGTAACAAGCACCGGATATTTTGGAAACAATTCTACAACGGACAAATGGCAACTAAAAAGGATTCGAATAGATCATAGCACTACTCTTGCCAAATTTAAGGAAATGGTCTCATACGCAAAGGACCGCCCCTTTATGAAACATACTATGTGTGAATTCATTCGCCTGATAAAGACGTCGCTTGTATGAAACCAGAGCATGTGAACATTGATTTCGTGCAGGAAGATGATGTGGACTCGGTCATTAAGCTCGTACAAGTCCATATGCCCCTGCCTTCATTTGACGTGCCATTCTGGAACTGGAAGTTCGGTGAAAACACGACCGGTCGTCTACCCCTAGCCCTGGTTGTTCGTTATGGCGATAGCATCATCGGCTTCCTGTCCTTTTTCCCATTTCAGTTTAATGCTGGAGAGCACGACTTAATGGGATGGCAAATTGCTGATGTTGTTATTCATAAAAGCTTCCGGAGAAGAGGCCTTTTTAAACGAATGCTCAATCACGCGTTGGAGATTTTAGACGGTGGTTTAGCTGACTTTTCACTTTGTTTTCCATCGCAAGATGCATACAACGGTTATATGAAGTTTCATTACAAAGATTTAGGTGTAGTGCCCTACTACGTATTCTTCCCGGATATAAAAGGCTATCTTAGCGGTAGACTGCGTGTGCCGCTAAATTGCGAACTGCCCGGTTTTAACCGGCCGAGGCTGTTCTCTGAGTATTATATGAATCACTCTACATGTGAGGTGCGGGAAGTTACCGCATTCCCTCGCCGACTTCAGATTATGCCCCAACACCAAGCCGCGCATGTTATGATGAAAAGAGATCCCCAATACCTGAAGTGGCGCTATTCACATCATCCCTGGCACAAGTACAGAGTATTTGCGGCAACTGAAAATGGTAATCATTTAGGTTATGCAATAGTGCGTGGTTGTAATATTATCGATATATGGGCCCCTATGATAAACTCCTTTCGCTCACTTCTGGCTGCTGTTGTACACGAATATCTGACGATGAAGGTTGTGATGGTCCATCTATATCTACAATGCACGTCTGAACAGCGGCACGTTTTGCAGGAAGCAGGTTTTGTGAGATACAGATTACCGATACGCGTAGCAGGTGCATATCGTCCACAACGCTTAATGATCAGGTGTAATCCGAATCGATCATGTGATGAGACCATCGTCGACCTGTCACGATATTATTTTACCACAGGCGATGTTGCACTTGGTCTTTGATGAGAACGACTTATCAGCGGCGGAGCGCCAGGGCAAAATGGTATAGGAATAATGGCAATGGGGGGTTTTGGGACTGAGACAGCGTTTTGGATTGCACTCGTCTCAGTTATCGGATATAGTCAACTTGCGGGTGATCAAAGCCGGCGTAGCTCAACGGTAGAGCGCCTGAATTGTATTCAGCAGAATGGAGGTTCGAATCCTCCCGCTGGCCCCACACTTAGCCTTTCTCCCACTTGCCGAAGCAGATCCCGGCCCCTGTGTGACCTAACTGTCTCCTCACCCCTTTTGATTTACAGGCTATGCCCCAATGCTTACAGTTCGGAATACGTAAGTGTCCTCTGCATACCACTTTACGACCTATCCACGAGATCATGCTAAATGCAAAAGCCGGCTATCATTAATAGTCTTTCCCTGAAGAGAATCTTCACGCTGAGCTCGATTTACGGCATTACGCCTATAATTGATAGGTCCATATTCCTGCTCCTTTTGCCGGTTTTTACCAGGTATCTTGATACAGATGCTTATGGGTCGATGGTCTTGCTCTACACCTGTGGCGGGATGCTTCAGATAATAGCCTCAATGGGAATCTCAGATTCACTTCAGAAAATCTACTGGGACCATGAGGCTGATCGAAAGGCATGCCTGGGTACGGCATGGGTATCAATTCTGGTGTTAAATACTGCAATCGCTATTCCTTTGATCCTCTTTTCGGATCGCATCAGCGCGTCCCTGCTCAGTAACGGCAAGCTGGGATTCATATTTGTTTTTGTCGTCATAAGAGTTGGTTTAGCGACGCAGATGATTGTGCCCTACGTGATAATGCGGGCACAGGAAAGAAAGGTGGCCATTCTAACGGTCAACCTGCTTTCGATCTTTTTTAGAGTATTCCTTTCTCTGTTGTTTTTGGTGTACTTCGATTTGAACGTGCTCGGCATTATTCTAGCCGATGTGGGATCATCCATCGTTGTCCAATTCATATATCTCCCCATTCTTAGGACTGAAATATCAATTACATTTAAGTGGGCTTACGTCCGCGAATTTTTGAGAGTCTCTCCTTTTCAGCTAACTGTGGACATATTAGCATGGATAATCAATCTTTCCGATCGCATACTAATCCAGCATATATTGTGCAGTTCTTCTCAAGTAGCCATTTACGCGGTGGGGTATTCTTTTGGATCCATAATACTGTATTTGGTCAATCCTATAATATCCGCATGGAAGCCATATGTCTACCAGGTCTCTGCTTCAAGCCCTGATGAATATCGATCGCAAATGGGGGAGTTTTTCGGCTACTTCGTCATAATATGCAGCTTCTTCCTGCTTGTGTTGATGACAGTGTCAACAGATGTTTTGAACATTTTAACGCCACCGGCTTATCACGGCGCTTCTGGCATAATCATTGTAATACTCATTGCCCAGGTAATGGCATCTATTTCCAATTATTTTATCTCGACTTTTTACATAACATCTGCCGTTAACCGCGTTGCAGGCGTTTACCTTGTATGTGCACTGGTTAACGTCGCACTCAACTTTTTACTTATAAGCTGGATTGGCATTATGGGAGCGGCCATTTCCACACTGGCATCCTACTCTATAATGGCATTCGCTCTATATATGATGTCACAGCAGAAGATTCATATTAAGTTCCCCTACACGATCATAGGTTATTCAGTCATCGCTACAGTTATAATGTCTGCCGTACTATCCAGTATTGACTTTCACAATCACTATCTCACTTTAGCTGCTAGGTGCTCACTATTACTATGTTTTTTGCCGTTGAGCTGTTTCTGGATTTACAAAATCAAGATCAAAGACCATCTCATTGCGCGAACCTCTTGAGTATGGTTTTGGCCTTCGGGTCTGTCTTTATTGTGTTGAAACAGGTCTTTACGAGGGGAAAATGGAGGTCAGGAGAGTCGGATTTAAAGAGCTTGAGGATGCCTGTTGTCAACTCAGTGCTCAAGGATGTCTTGGGACCCTTTACCAGTCTTACGAATGGCAAAGGACGTGGTGGAATCACTTTGGTGCTAATCATTGCCAACCCTGCATTCTCGTTGCCAGTGAAGGGCCTCGTATCATCGGTCTGGCGCCGCTTATGATCGAAAAAATGCGCATAAAGGGCTTTCCTGTGCTGCGGACATTGCGTTTCATCGGAACGGGTCCCTCCGACTACCTTGACTTCCTTGTTGTCCAAGGGAGAGAGGCCGAAATCATGTCCGCTTTTTTCAATCATCTTATAATACACAAGCGTGAATGGGACCTCATGTGGCTTTCCGAGGTACCTGACAATTCGCCGGCACGGAATTTTCTGGTTGCCGGCCTCAGTGACCTCGGACTTACCTCAATTGTTGAACAACATAACGTCTGCCCATACATAGAACTGAATAACACGTATGCCGAATATGTCGGGTCACTGAACTTTGAAACCCGCAAGAAGGTTAAGAAATTGCGGAATCGGCTTGTCAGGACGGGTGAAGTCGAATTTGTTGTGGTCGATAATGACCCCGGTACTATTCGGGAAACCATGCGTGAATTTTTCTGTCTGCATAATGAGCGCTGGAGAAGGGAAGGCGCACGTGGACATGTCAGGTCGAAAGAATTGATCGATTTCCACACAGAAGCCGCGGTGGCGCTCTCGAACAAGCTGCACCTGTGCGTGCTGCGCCTGCGGGGTCAAATTATTGCCAGTATGTATTGCTACGATTGGGAAAATGTGCGTTACTTCTATTGGGTAGGATGGAATCCGGATTTTGCTGAGCACTCGCCAGGGTTTGTCATTACAGGATTTGACATCGAGGACGCAATTAATAAAGGCCTCAAGGGTTTTGATTTTCTAAGAGGCGATGAGGCCTACAAGTTCCATCTTGCCAAAAGATCGAAGAATAACAGCAGGTATTTCATCTTCCACTCGAAAATCCACCTGCTTTTTTTCCTGCTGCTCACAGAATTTGATGGAAACCATTTGTCTACCAAGTCCGTGCGCCAAGCTCTGTCGAACATTGCTCACAAATGGACGAATTACAGACATAGTTGAGGCTTTTATCCAATTCAAGCAGATGACATGTTGTTAGAATGCATACCGCTCAACCCGATGCATTATTCCTCACGAATGCAGGTGACCTTATGAAGAAGAAATGTGCAATTTGCGGTAATACGGAAAATAATAAGTTTCATAGTGCCAGGGAAATGATGTTTGGATCGAAGGAGACATTCTCCTATTTTCAATGTGACAGTTGCGATTGCCTTCAAATAGACACGATCCCTCAGAATTTACAAACATATTATCCAAATAATTATTATTCTATGGACCAGATGGACACACTTAAAAAACTCATCGAGCCAGTGATAAATATGCTACTCGCTAAGAGATTGTGCAATTATTCATACAAGCCGAACATCATTGGAGCCATACTACAAAAGCTGCTCGGCCCCCCACACTCAGTGGCATGGGTAAAAGATCTTTTACAGATTATAAATATACAGTCTAAAGTGCTTGACGTAGGATGTGGGTATGGCAAGCTAATATCAGTACTCCATTGGGCTGGATTTACAAATCTAACTGGTATTGATCCATTTATCGGAAGTGATATTAATTATCACGAACGTGTCCGCATTTTAAAGCGTGATTTGTATGCTCTTGATGAGCTATTTGATTTCGTTATGATGCATCATTCATTTGAGCACATGCCTGATCCACATACTGTTTTCAAACAATTATATAAACTTACTAATCCTGGTGGATACCTTTTAATTCGAATTCCAGTGGTTCCATCATTCGCGTGGGATGAATATGGTACTGACTGGGTTGCGCTGGATGCACCCAGGCACCTATTCATTCATTCGATGAAGAGCATCCGGCTATTAGCCGAGGAGGCCGGCCTATCTTTAGTGGATGTGAAATTTGATTCTACAGATTTTCAGTTTCGGGGAAGTGAGCAGTATCGCAGAGGTATCCCTCTTGTTGACAATCATTCATATTCACAACACCTTATGAGATCTATATTCACAAAACGAGAAATCAAAGCATTCAAGGAAAAAGCTTGTGAGTTAAACGAACAGAAAATGGGGGATCAAGCCTGCTTTTATCTAAGAAAGCCTGCAAATGTCTAGTGTCGCACTGTGCGGAAGGTGGTTTAATGAGTAAAGGCCTCATATCGTCTATCACTGGGGTTCTCCTACGTTCATATTCACTGGCAGCCTTACGTCCGCTGACCGGAGAACAAAGAGCTATCCTGGTAGATCGGTTTCAGCAGAAGGCAGTTTTGCTTACGCAGACCAGGAAGCTTACTAAATATGAACTGGGCGAATGGAGCTATGGCGAGCCAAAGGTGATTGACTTTAGCCAGGGCGCCGCACTGAAAGTTGGCAAGTTTTGTTCATTTGGACCTGGTGTCAAAATTCTTCTCGGTGGGGAACACAGGGTGGATACGGTGGCTACATACCCGTTCAGCCGCCTTTTTCGGCGTGCATCGCACCTCCCTGAGATAACTTTTACAAACGGTGACGTTGTCATAGGCAACGATGTCTGGATAGGCCAGGAAAGCCTGATTTTGTCCGGTGTCACGATAGGTAACGGTGCCGTGATCGGCGCTCGAACAACTGTTGTACGAGACGTGGCCCCTTATTCGATAACGGCAGGGTGTCCCGGAACGCACCGCCGGTATAGAGTTGATGAAAGCCAGATCGAAAGCCTTCAACAAATCGCGTGGTGGGATTGGCCGATGGAAAGAATTCAACAGGCATTTCCATTGCTTCTCTCCGACAGGGTTGAAGAGTTCATAAAAAGATATGGCAAATAATATTTTAATATCCGTCATTGTACCGACTTACAATCGGATAGGCGTTCTCGAGAAAACGCTTGACTTACTTTGTTCACAAACATTTCAGAAAGAAAAATACGAAATCGTAGTGGTAGACGATTGCTCGATAAATGATTGTGCTGATTTAGGGAGCCGGTATCAAAGCCTGCCGCATTTAAGGTTTCTCAGAAACACGCGGAATATGGGACGGGCCCGCACCCGGAACAGGGGAATAGAGGAAACCTCCGGCGAGTTGATTATATTTGTCGACGACGATATCTGGGTCGAGCCCGAATTTATTGAGCGGCACTACTCAAGGCACCTTTCATGCAAGGACGAGGTGGTAATAGCAGGGGCGATTCTGGTATCGGACTCTGTTCCGCCCACGGCGGTCAACATGAATTTGAACAAGCATCATCACTGGTGCTATCGAGAAATGAGCAGATATCATGGACCGTTACCATCAGGCTTCTGCAAAACGGCCAACCTTTCTATTGAGCGAAGAACAATCGACAGGGTGGGAGCTTTCGATGTGAGCTATGTTGAGTACGGCTCTGAAGACACTGAGCTTGGCTACAGGCTGAGAAAGGATGGGACCAATATTTTCTTTGCTCCTGAGGCAATCGGCTATCATCACCATGATGAGACGGTGGAATCGTTTTTAAGCCGCTCTATCAGCCTGGGTCGTACCTATTCCCAACTGATCGAGCAGCACCCGGAAATTGCCGATCCCAAGAGAGAAGGATTCTTTATTCCTTTTTTTAACACCGGTCTTTCATTGAAATCGTTAGTATATAACCTAGCCAAGTGTATTCTATTTTCCAGCATTTCGATGAGAATCAACAAGCGCTTACTTAAGTCGATGAATTCGTGTCCCGGGAGATTAATAGTCGATTATCTTGTACCCATTCTGAGAATGCAATATAGTTATAATGGAATGAGAAGAGGCCAAAGATGAGGATAGGTGTTGATGCGTCAGGGATTTTCGGCTGGAGAGGTCCATCGCGAAACATCAGGAACTTGATCCTGCATTTACTTGAGATTGATATTGATAACCAATATTTTCTCTTCGTGCCTGATAATCCAACATTTAAACTACCCCATCGTGACAATTATAAATGGGTGGTGATCAAGAAACATAAATATCTGCCCTGGGTTAATGTGACACTACCTCTTTCGTGCTTATCTCACCACATTGATTTGATGATTTTTCCAAACATCAATTTCTGGATGTTCAAGCCTGCCAAAACGATTGTTTTTACGAGAACAGCCGATATACTTCCGTTCTCTGACAGCTTAGTTGAAAAAGCGGCCGTATACAGCCGTAAATTTATGTTCAAACGTATTGCCGATAAAGTAGTGGCAAACTCACATTTCAATGCAACGCAGATTCGGCTTACGAGTAAGATCCCGGAATCCTTGATCTCCGTTATCTACAATGCAATTGATCCTCAATTTCTAGCTGCTCCTGATCCTTATGAAAACAACTATGGCGATTATATTCTTTTTGTTGGCGGCACCGAACGGCGAAAAAACATTTCGCGGCTCATAAAAGCGCATGAAAAACTGGTTATGAAAGGGCACGACACTAAGCTGGTGATCGTGGGGGGCGTGTATACATCGTATTATGATATAGAATTATCTGCACTTATGAAGGATCATACAATATCCAACAGCAGTATTATCCTGCACGGTATTGAGCGAGACACCAGGAAACTCGCGAACCTTTATCGGCACGCGAGGGCAACTGTCTTCCCCAGCCTGCAGGAAGATTTCGGTATGATTTCTGTCGAGGCGATGGCGTGCGGTTGTCCCCTGGTCGCTTCAAGGGCCCCGGCCATTCCTGAGATTGCCGGTGATGCCGCTGAATATTTTGACCCCCACGATGTGGATGAGATGGCGTCCAAAATTGAGGCCGTCCTTACAGACGAACAGCTTCGGTCATCCCTTGTCCAGCGGGGGTACGAGAGAGTGAAGAAGTATAACTGGAATTCTTCTGTGTTGAAACTGCTCCAGGTCATCCAGGAAATCGGACACAGTGAAAACACAAATAGCAGGGGAAAAGAGGCATGAAACCAGCAGCGCCGATCTTCTCTCATCCGGAACGGAGTCCCGACATGCTGACAACACTCGCCTTTGCGCTATACTTTATTATTTATCCCATTGTACCCCGATCGGCCGACATCAACCCGATTAAGGTGGCAGTGTTATGCCTGACATTGGTATTGATGGGAACCTGGCTCGCTGACAGAAGAGCATTCCTTAGGTCGTTTCGCGAATTTCCCGAATATCGATGGCTTTTCGCATTTTTTGGGTACCTGTGCTTTTCTCCTTTCCTTGGGTTCTTTTATGACTTTTCAATGGTTGATTGGGCAAGAGATATAGCGCCTTTGTTGAATATATTAACAATTCCAGCACTTGCTAACTTCTTCCAGAAGAAAGGTAATCGTAGATCACTGTATCTGATACTTTTTGTAGCATTCATGGGCGCCATACAGGGAATATTAACTGCTCGTTCACTGAGCGGCATCGATGTGCCTGAAGTCCTCCTTGAGTATTCTTTGCCGTTTTTCCCACCAAGCCTTTGTTTAGGACTTGGACTTATTATGCTATTATGCAACGTGCGTCCCAGGTGGGTATGGGTTGTATTTGCAACTACAAACCTTATTGTGGCGTCCCTTTCTACCGGCAGAACAATATGGATTGGTACGGCACTTGTAGGTCTGTCAACATTCTTTTTTGCTTCAAAAAAGCACATCTCTCGAATTATCACCATTTCGTTTGTGGTGATCTTGGCCTTCGTCAGTTTTGTGTTTCTACATAATGAAGATATTCAAGATTCTCAGCAAGCTCGCTTTTACCATGCTGTCGATTACATGGGTGATTTATCAATTCAAAACCGAGTTGATGAAATTATTCAGACCGGCCAATTGTTTTTATCTTCCCCCATTTATGGGGTTGGATTCGGTTATAAATATGATTTTTGGAGACACTGGGTCACCGAGCTTGGTGGTGCTGGTTTCAAAGATGATAACTTTACACATTCCGATATTATGTATATTGCCTCCAAGGGAGGGATTATCGGTTTATTTCTTTTCACTGTTATGATTTACAAACTTGCAAAAAGACTTCATCTCATCAGAAAAACTGCGGTGAATAATAATGTGCTGGCATGGAGCAATATTGCACTTCTGGCCCTTATCACATCGATCGTTATTGGGCAGTCCGTTCCTATATTCCAATTTAGAAATGGATCGTTAATGTTAGCTGTTTTCATAGGCTATGCTCTAGGAACGTATAGCGATGCAAAGCGAGCAGACCCCGTTTTCAGCCGAATTTCGAGCGGATCGGTCGCCGGAAGGTCCATATCTAAAAATAATGGGGTTTCCGGGAAAACCTGGGGCTTCCCACACCCGGTACTGCACACATGAGAACCTGGAGGTAAATGATACATGGATCTTTCCATTATCATCATAAGCTATAACGTCCGCGATCATTTACTTAATTGCATCCAATCCATCTATGACAATGACACGGGTGTAAAGCATGAAATAATAGTTGTCGATAATGCGTCATCTGATGGAAGTGTCGAATCTCTTAAAATCAGGTTTCCGTATATAAAGGTGATTGCAAACTCGGAAAATGCTGGTTTTGCCTGCGCCAATAACCAGGGGTATGCTCAAAGCAGCGGAGAATACCTGCTTCTCTTAAACCCTGATACCTTGGTTAGAGGGCATGTTATTCAGTCAGTATTGAATTTCATGAAGACGATGCCGGACGCCGGGATTGCAGGTTGTCGCCTTTTAAATCCCGATAGAACATTGCAGCGGTCAATTCAGCACTTTCCTTCTGTCACAAATAATCTCCTGAAGGCCATTTTTATAGATCGCCTATTGCTGCCGGAGAATCGCAGGCGGACTTATTATCGTCCTGCCCCATTTATTATCGATTACTGCGGCGGCGCCTTCATGATGGTTCGTCGTGAAGCCCTAAGAGACAACGACTTTCTTAACGACGCTTTTTTCATGTACAGTGAGGAAAAAGATCTGGCGTTGCGGCTAAAGAGGTCCGGGTGGAAGACGTATTTCGTTCCGCTCGGCGAAATTGTTCACTTCGGCGGCCAAAGCACAGGTCAAATGTCCGAGAAGATGTTCCTCGAACTTCAGAAGAGCCAGGCCATATTCTTTGCGGCCCACCATTCGAAGCCCATGGCCCTGGCCCTGTCGCTTAGCTGGTGGCTCCTGCTCGCCAACACATGGATTGCATGCCTGCCATCCGCCATTTTCGGTAAACGGGCCAATAGAGCGCGGCTTTTCTTTATCGCGGCAAGAAATTGGCCGAGAATGGCCAGGGAGATTCTGCTGTGACAGGTGACCAAAATGCTCAAAGGCCATAACATCATATGTTTTTCCTGCGACTGGCAACAGGACCCACTCAGTAAACATCATTTGATGAAGCGGCTTGCGGCATTTAATCGAATTCTATGGATTAACTCGATTGGACTGCGCAGGCCCACCTTGCGCGGCAAGGACCTTGCCAGGGTCGGAAATAAACTGGTTTCATTCTTTAAGAGCGTACAACATGTTCAAGAAAATATTTACGTGATCTCACCTTTGGCAATACCATTCCACTCGTCACATTTAATGACTGCCGTTAACAAGATGATACTTTATACACAGATTAGACATTACCAAAGTAAGCTGAAATTCGATCACCCGATTGTATGGACTTTTGCTCCTAATGTGTCAGACATCCTTTTCAATTTTGGAGGAAAACTTCATCTTTACTACATCACCGATGACTTCACTCAGTTTACCGGTCACCCGGTCAAGACGATCCAACAACAGGAAAACGCCCTTATACGAAAGTGCGATGTCATCATTGCGTCAGCTAATTACCTGGCTGGCAAGAAGGCCGAATCCGGAAAGCGCATCAACATTGTCAGGCATGGAGTTGAATACCATCACTTTGCCACTGCTCTTTCAAAGGTTTCGTCTGATCTACCTGCCGATATGAATGGAATTGCACACCCGATTATTGGTTTCTACGGAGAGATCAACGATTGGATTGATTTGGAAACAATGGCTGAAATCGCCCGCAGGAGACCCGACTGGTCTTTAGTGCTCCTTGGGCGGATTGCCGTGGAGGTTGGCGATATCAGCTATTTGACGGACCTGCCAAATGTTCACTGGCTCGGCCAGAAAACGTTTGGCGCCCTGCCCGCTTACTGTTCAGCTTTTGACGTGGCTATCATACCAATGAAGCTGAACGAGCTTACTCTTAGCGTAAACCCGCTAAAACTGCGCGAGTATCTTGCGGCCGGATTGCCCGTAGTGTCGACACCCCTCCCGGAGGTCTTGAACTATACTGATTGCGTTAAGTTCGCGACTACTGCCGATGAATATATCGCCCAAATTGAAAAATGGCTCGACATAAGAGATGAGGGACTGCCTGCGAAACTGAGCCGGCGTGTAGCCGGAGAAACCTGGGAGTCTAAAGTTGAAGAAATTTCGAAAATAATAGAGTCAGCTTTTTGACCGGCAAAAATTGTCATGAATAAGGATCGAAAATGAAAATTAAGTCTATATTTATAGCCATGGTCTTTTTTTTCTTAGCTTTTTGGGCTTTCAACCAGACATCGGACTGTCTCAATGCAAAGCTCGACCCCGGTTGGCAGATAACGCCTCAGCAATATGGCGCCAAGGGCAATGGAACAGCAGATGACACGGCGGCGATTCGGGCTGCTGACGCTGCTGCTAAGGGGGGAGCCGGCGTCACCTACCTGCCTGGAACTTATCGTATCAACTCCAATGTGACGTTTAACGCCCCAGTGATAATGGTGCCGGGCGCAACTTTTGCCCATGGCGGCAACAGCCTCACTTTCAACGGCCTTTTCGACGCCGGCGATTTTCAGGTATTTACGGGCGCCGGCCATGTTTCGTGGGGACCAAGCCAATCTGTCGTAAAGGGAACCTGGTTCGGCATGTCTCCCGACAACACTGATGTAGGCAACAGTGCCGCTTTTACCTCCATGATGAACTCGCTTGGCGGGTATATCGACGTTCATGGCGGCAAAACGTACAGGACCGTCATAACCCCGACGGGCAACATACCGATTGCGACAATCACCTTCAACGCTCCAAGCTATACCACCTGGATTAACAACTCTAATTTTCAGTCTTTGTCTGCGAGCAACCCTGGTTCCTCGGCTATAACGATCGGTGGTGACAAGACATATAACAGAACGAACTACCGGATATATGGTCTGAGAGTGATCGGAGCTCCCAATTCCACCTGGGCAGCGGCCTGGGCGTCCGGCCGGGTCGGTGTGGACGTAAGAAACGTCAACGAGTCGGAGATTCATATCGATCAAAGCAACTTCTTCAACACCGGACTTCAGTTGACCGGCGATGGCGGCTCGGTGGGATATAACAAGATATATCTTGATGGTGAGTTAGTTGAAAACTTATACGGAATAAATTTCGTTCTTACGCCCGCAAACAAAAAGAGCGGATGGGTAAATGAAAATAATTTCTACGGGGGCCGCTTCTCATTGCACGATGAAGGTCGAAATCCTGCAGGCCTAGGCATCACTCCGGTAGGCATCAACATTCCCTATCCCGATACAACTTATCATATACCCAACAACAACCGGTTCTGGGGGCCATCCATCGAGGGGAAAATCACTACGGTCGGGGGAATCACCTACACCACGCTGGCCTTCTCGATATCGGGCTGCAGTAACGTCCTCTACCAGCCGAGGACTGAAGGGACGATGGGCGGGGTCTTCACAGCTAACAGCACCTTCAATGCCGCTGCTTTGATTCCTAACATTAACTATGTCGACGCCGTGGTCGGTAATCTACTTTCATGGACCAACGGCAATTATGATAAGTTCACTTCTGCAGGGTCGCTCATAAGCAGTGCGATAAAGAGCACTGGGGCAAAGAGTGCAACGGCGACCTCGAAAAGCATTTCTGCAAAAGTAGGCTCCATCTACCAGATGTTTGTGACCCTGAATCTCACTTCCGGGCAGGCCCCGACCCTGACCGGCTCAGATGGCCATTTTCCATCAACCACACTGTCAAACGGTTTAAATCTGATTACCTGGACCGCAAGCACCGACACTAACACGCTAACCCTTACGAACACAGATAATGCAAATTTCTCCATACGTTCAGTCGGACCTGGTCCCGCGGGCGTATACGACACTACAGGCACGAACCAGGTAACTTCGTTTCTTGGAATGAAATTTTCCGCTCCATACCTAGACAATAAATATGCGGACATCGTCGCTCTTCAAAACACATGGGGCGGCGGGGGAACGAGAACGCTCGGGTTATATGACACTTTGGGCGCCGGCGTCATAGGGTTCGGCAACGGCACCCTGGCTTTGCGCGATAAAATCATATTCGGCAATACAGGCGCAGGGGGCACTCCCGCCAATAGCGCGCCCACCAGTTCAACCGGCGCCAATGTGGGTATCTACTATGGGTCCGGGTCTCCTAATTCGGCTGTCACCGCCTTAGCCGGGTCAATCTACCTTCGTAAAGACGGAGGACCCACTTCAACCATCTACGTCAAAGAATCGGGCTCCGGCAACACCGGATGGGTCCCTTACGCGGCCGCGCCCATTACCGGGTCCGGAGCGCCGTCGGCCAACGCGGCATTTCCGGGCCAGATTTATATAGACACCACGGGTCATAATGGATATATCGCCATCAACACGGGTACCGGCGCAAGCGATTGGCATAAATTATAAACTTCAAGTGATTGATGAGTTCAAGGGGTATACGTTGCATCATCACGACAACTTCGTATCCATCATCATACCGTGCAGGAATGAAGAGAAGTTTATCGCCAGGTGCCTCGATTCGATACTTATGAACGACTTTCCGAAAGAGGCGCTCGAAGTATTAGTCGTTGAGGGAGAAAGTGAGGATAAAACCAGGGAAATAATTGGTTCCTATACTGAACGCAATTCATGTATACGATTGCTCGAAAATCCTGATAGAATCCAAACAATCGCAACAAATATCGCCCTCAAGTCAGCTTCCGGAAACATCATCATCAGGATGGACGCACATGTAGAATACCCTCAGGATTACATCTCTCAATGTGTTCATTGGCTTTTACGGAGTGGTGTAGACAGCGTCGGCGGCATCATCAGAACAGTTCCAGGGGCATCGACGGTTTTCGGCAGGGCCATTGCTTTAGCTCTTTCCCACCCGTTTGGAGTAGGCAATGCTCATTTCAGAACAGGAGTAGCAGCACCCACATCAGTGGATACCATTCCCTTTGGGTGTTATTCCAGCAGTGTATTTAAGAAAATCGGTCTATTCAACGAACGCTTAAACAGGACCGATGATATCGAATTCAACCTGCGGCTCAAACGAGCCGGAGGTAAACTCTTGCTGGTACCGGACATCTCTAGCTGGTATTACGCGCGGCCGGACCTGCTATCTCTCGCAAAACAGCAGTTTGGAAACGGCTTTTGGGTCATATACAGTTTAAAATTCGCGAAACTCCCATTTTCAACAAGGCATCTGGTCCCGCTTTTCTTTGTCCTGTCTCAGACCGCCGGCCCCCTGTTTTCGTTGTGGTTCAAACCGCTCGCCTCTCTCTCCTTCCTCGTCTTAATAGTTTATACGATTTTAAACTCTTTTTTTGCATACAGGGTAAGCGCAGACGAGAAAAGACTCATCCCCGCGTTGATCGTGACTTTCTTTGTGCTTCATTTTTCATACGGGATCGGCTCATTGATGGGGCTGGCCAAACTGACGTTCGATCATTTCAAGTCACTCATAGCGAAGGAAGGCAGGTGCCGCTTTGATGCATAAGACATTGAAAATCTGTACAATATCCGCCCTTGCGGGATTTCTTTTGTTCGGGCCGAATCGGGCCGGGCACTCGCAATCTGCCAAGGACCAATCCTGCCAAGCTAGTAGTCAGGTGCAACATGCCCGATTTCGGGTCTTCGATGGGACGACCTTCAAAGACAAGCCCGACCTCTCCGCTTTTGGGATGGAGCCGGTCGATATTGTATACGAGGAAAAACTGTTCGCCGAAGATTCGCTGCCCGACGCTATGCCTACCGATGCTACCGTCCAAGAGGTCGCGAACTCGGCCAAAACGGCGAAGGGCATCATGATCCTCGATGTTGAACGGTGGTACCCGCTGCCGGACGCAGCGCAACGGTATGTAGGATTGGTGCAACGCTTGAAAGCGCTAAGTCCGGGACTCAAGACCGGCTATTATGCGGTCGTCCCGGAACGCGATCATTGGCGGGCCTTCGAGGGGCCGGGCAGTGTTACATTTCGCCAGTGGCAGCAAGAAAACGATAAACTTCAGGCCGTTGCCGATTGTGCCGACTACTTATTCCCGTCACTATATACATTTTATGATGATCAGCAGGGTTGGGTTGCGTTTGCTGAGGCAAATATCATGGAAGCCCGCAGGTTAGCAAGGGGCAAACCTGTTTATGTTTTCCTCTGGCCCACATACCATGATTTCAACGCTATTTTAAAGGGCAAGCCTATTCCACCTGATTTTTGGAGGCTAGAACTTGAAACTGCCAGACGGCTCGCGGACGGTGTTGTTATCTGGGGCGGCGCGCATTGGGACCCGCAGGCACCGTGGTGGCAGGAAACCATGGACTTCCTTATTACGCTGAAGACCGAGTACGAAAAATAGGCAGTCCACCTTTTCGCACGGCTCACCGCTCGCGTTCGGTGTGCCCGATATCATCGAAACAGAAGCAAGCATGGCTTCGTCTGGCCGCAAATGGCTCTTAGTCCATCAAATTCTGGCTTATGAGAGACTGGTGTCTATCGCAAGAGAAAGCGGACTTAAGAACGTAATTTTTGAAGATAGAGCGTCATAAATGACTCGATTACAGTTGACTCTGAAGCGCGCTTTTGATGTTCCAATTGCACTGATTGGACTTTCATTAATGATTGTTCCAATTGGTATAATTGCCCTGCTGGTAAAGCTTTCATCAGTCGGCCCGGTGTTTTACCGCCATAGCCGCGTTGGCCGTTACGGACGTCATTTTGAATGCATAAAGTTCAGAACCATGTACCCCGGTTCGGACACCCAAGGGTCGGTGACTACAGCCAGGGACGATCGCATCACGCCACTCGGACGCATCCTCCGAAGGTTCAAGCTGGATGAACTTCCCCAGCTTTGGAACGTCTTCGTTGGAAACATGTCGTTTGTAGGACCACGGCCGGACGTTCCGGGTTACGCCGATCGCCTCGATGGAAAAGACCGGCGCCTTCTCGAACTCTATCCCGGTATAACCGGGCCTGCCACACTCCGGTTCCGTGATGAAGAAGCTCTGCTGAGCATGGTGGCTGACCCGCAGCGTTATAATGACGAGGTCCTCTACCCCGAAAAAGTCAGGTTAAATTTGGATTATCTGGACAACTGGTCCTTTGTGAAGGATATGGGTTACATTCTACAAACCATAGCACCGGGCGTGAACAGACTGCTTGGGATTGACCGGCGACTTGGGCTCGCATCGGGGCCATTATCGCCTGCCAATGAAGCCGATGACGTCGGTCATATTTTTTAGTCGTTAAGTCGCGGCTGGAAGCCCGCACCTGGACCCTGCTATCGATTCACTGATTGGAATCTTATGAAGCCGCAAAGAATATTTCTTTCGCCCCCTCACATGGGTGGTGAAGAACTAAAATTCATAAAAGAAGCCTTCGAGAGCAATTATATCGCCCCTCTAGGCCCACAGGTGGAAGCTTTTGAGCGCGAGTTCGCCGAGAAGGTCGGCGCCCGCCAGGCCACAGCGGTATCCAGCGGAACGGCCGCAATACACCTGGCATTGCGAATTCTGGGGGTAGACGCCGGGGATGAAGTTTTTGCATCGACCCTGACCTTTATCGGCAGCGTCACTCCGATTGTCTTTCAAGGCGCCACCCCGGTCTTTATCGACTCCGATCGCACATCATGGAACATGGACCCAGATTTGCTGCGGCAGGAACTGGAAGCCTGCAACAGGAGGGGAAAACTGCCCAAAGCCGTGCTGCCCACCGATCTCTACGGGCAGTGCGCGGACCTGAATCGTATTATGGACGCATGCAGACCTTTCGGTGTTCCCGTTGTGGCGGATGCAGCGGAGGCATTGGGAGCGAGATATCGAAGAAGGACTGAGGGCCGGGGACTGAGGACTGAGGATGGAGGACGGAGGACGGAGGACGGAGGAGACGGATGGGTACATGCCGGCATGGGCGCGAAGGCTTCGGCGTTTTCCTTTAACGGAAACAAGATCATCACCACTTCCGGAGGAGGCATGCTGGCCTCCGACGATAAGGCGTTCATCGAGCAGGCAAGATTTCTCTCTCAACAGGCACGCGATCCCGCACCCCATTACGAGCACACTCAGATCGGCTACAATTATCGAATGAGCAACATCACCGCTGCAATAGGCCTGGGCCAACTGCGGGTGCTGGACGAGCGCGTCGAACAGAAACGCGGTATCTTCGATTACTACAGGGAAGCTTTGAGCAGCTTACCGGGGATTCAGTTCATGCCGGAGGCGGCTTATGCAAGATCCACCCGATGGCTCACCGTCATTCTGGTAGACCCGAACGAGTTCGGCGCTGACCGCGAGTCTGTCCGCCTGGCGCTGGATACTGAGGATATCGAATCCCGGCCCATCTGGAAACCCATGCACTTGCAGCCGGTCTTCAACACTGAGAAATCAGAGCCGGGGACTGAGGTCAAAAGTGGCCCGGAGAGCCTGAGACAAGGGAACGCACAGCGTGTGAGACACCGGGCTCGAACTGTCGGTGGGGCTGTCAGCGAGCATTTATTTGAAAGAGGTTTGTGCTTGCCTTCCGGTACCCGGATGACGGAGAAAGATATTGACAGGGTTGTGAGAATCATAAGGAAAGTTCATACCGGATAAACGTTTTTGTTGAAGCAGATAGGCCTGCCTTACACGTAAACCAACCAATACTACCTCGAAACAATCTCTCCTGATCATTGTCTCAAGATATACATTTCACTCAAAAAGACCTTCCCAAGCCCGCCTTTATTCCCTGAAATCCCAAACCGTCTATGGCGAACGCCTGCGTCGCTTCCTTCTCGTTGCCTTGCGATCATTTCAGTATGAAGCATAATTTAATGTTCCACACGAAACTCTCAGATTACAGTTCAGTGTCGCCTTGAAGTTTCAGGAGACAAATTGCATATCTCGAAATCTTTGTAAAAAGAGAATCAGAATCGAAAGAATAGATTTTGCATCGCATTTTGACTTGACACCTTCCGACTTTCGAGGCACGGTTCAGATGTACCTCCTGCATGGCGCAAATCGATCGTTTCTAACCATGGAGTTGTATTGATCGAGTGAGGGGAGCATAAATGAGTACGACTGCCCGGGAATTTACTGGAAATGCCAAATTCGAAGCAGCCTTGCACAAATCCGGAGAACTGTTCGAAAAGGTTTTCGCCTGCCAACAGGATTCAGTGCTCATCCTCGATGATGAATACATTCCCAATATAGTGGCATGTAATCCCGCAACCGAGAAGATATTCGGATACAGTTGTAAAGACTTGGAGGGAAAACCCGTTGGCGTGCTGCACGCTGATGGAAAAACTCTGAAGGAGGGCAGGGATTTTATTATATCGTCTGTAAGAAAAGATGGTTTGAACTAAGCCTTCGGCAGACCCTTCCTAGCCCCCCCGCCCTTTCTCATTGAATTAACTGCAAGATCGTTCATGGTAACTCTCAATTAGGATGGAGCGTTCTTTTAGATTCTCTTTCCCGAAAAGGAGATATACCATGACTCACCTTAGAAAACGCATGATCGAAGATCTTCAGTTGAGGGGATTAAGCCCTGGAACGCAGGTCATGTATGTTCGCGCCGTGCGGCTACTGGCCGAGCATTACGGAAAATCGCCCGACAAGATTACTGAAGAGGAACTACGTGATTACTTCCTCTACCTCATGAACGTCAAGAAGTGGTCACGAAGCACCAGCACCGTCGCTCTATGCGGCATCAAATTCTTCTATGAGAAGACGCTCAAACGGGACCTGGCCATTCTCAAGTTCGTCAGGGCCAAGCGAGAGAACAAACTGCCGGTGATCCTAAGTCCCGACGAGGTGCACCGCATTCTCTCCAATGTGCGTTCACTTCGATATCGAGTGTTGTTCATCGTGATCTATTCCTGCGGCCTGCGGCTGCAGGAAGGAACACATCTTCAGGTTTGTGACATCGACAGCGACAGGGGTCTCATACACGTACGTGGAGGTAAAGGGAACAAGGATCGGTATGCTCCCCTACCAGACAGAACACTTCTGTTACTGCGCGAACACTGGAAAACTCATCGCAATCCGACATGGATCTTTCCCGCGCGCCAAACCAGAGCCAAAAAGCTTGCGGCAACTGCCGCAGGACCTGCATCAAGGTCCGGTGTATTGTTAGTTTTCAAAAATGCATTGAAGAAAAGCAAACTCAATAAGAATGCCTGCGTTCATACGCTGAGGCACTCCTACGCCACTCATCTCCTGGAGGCCGGAGTGAACCTCAGGCTTATCCAGGAGTACCTAGGCCACAGGTCCCCCGTCACCACCTCCATCTATGCTCATCTCACGGCCAAGACCAGGGAAACGGCCTTCAAGTCCATCAACGAACTCATGAATGATCTCTGATCGACAGGGAAGGTCCCATGCCGGAACTGGCGGACATCTTTCGCCGCCATGGCCCGCAGTACCGAAGCAAATTTGCAGGTCGCATGCTCCCTTCGCATCTAAAGGCCATGGAGGATATCGAGAACTGTCGCACAGAGTCCATGGGCGGCCATGTATATCTTTGTGATCAGTGCGGTGAGATACGCTACAGCTACCATTCCTGCAAGAACCGGCACTGTCCGAAATGCGGCAACGAGAGCACCGATCTCTGGCTCGAAAAGCAGCTTGACCTGCTGCTTCCTGAAACTTACTTCCTCATAACCTTCACTCTTCCCGAGGGGCTTCGAACGCTTGCCCGAGCCAAACAGAAAGCTGTCTATGATTTGCTCTTCGAAGCTTCAGCCGAGGCCCTGAAAAAACTGGCTCTGGACCAAAGATTTGTGGGGGGGCGCATCGCCGTGGTCGGTGTTCTCCACACATGGGCGCGCGATCTTTCCTATCACCCCCATGTCCATTACATAATCCCTGGTGGAGGCCTCTCCTCGGACAACCGCTGGCTCTCTTCGGGGAAAAAGTTCTTCGTCCCCGTGAAGGCGCTTTCCACCATTTTTAAAGCAAAGTTCTGCGATGGGCTTATAAAGCTCGGTCTTTTTGACTCAGTCGATGAAAAAGTTTGGGCAAAGGCATGGGTTGTCCATTCCAAACCGGTCGGCACGGGAGAGGCGGCGCTAAGATATCTCGCTCCCTATGTCTACCGTGTAGCCCTTTCCAACAATCGTATTGAAGATGTGGGGGAATCGTCGGTCACGTTCCACTACAGGGTGCCCGATACCGGAATCTCCCGCCGCATGACGCTCGATGCCATGGAGTTCATCCGAAGATTCCTTCAGCATGTCCTGCCGGATAGCTTTCATAAAGTACGATATTACGGTCTCCTCAGTCCCTCAAACCGAAAAACATTCAGGCTCCTTCAGAAAGTTTTGACGACAGGCTCCAGCCTGCAATCCATCTTGAGACCGTCTGAACCGGAAAGACCCCCTGGCGCTCAACACCCTGACGCCATCCTTTGCACCCACTGCGGAACTCAGCTAAGGCTGATCAAAACCATTAGGCGCGCCTTCACCAGAGGTCCCCCGTGAGAAGAGGAGTAACTCCAGCAAAACTGGTTCCCCACTTCGGCGGAAAACACTGCCTTACCGTCAACGGTATCCTGCGCCGACGGCCAACCGGTCACCATCCCGGCACCGTAGCAACAGATCAAACAGCAGCTTTCAGCATCATAAAAAAGAGCACTTCACTATTTTCTCGGTACCTCACAGCCCTTGCCACCAATCAAAGAAAGCCCGATTGACCCCGGCACAAGGCTTTTGCACGTTATAATTCCAAACCCTACCAAGGCTGAGTTCAAACCGAATTTGTGTAGCGGCTACGCAAGGCTTCGCGCCACACAAATTCTTAACTCTTTTTGTCATTTTCCCGAACTGTGGATGAAGAGGCGGGATGGAACGCTTTTCCCGTGCGAGTACACCGTCGCGCCACTCCGGGATGAAGGGGGCAAGCGCTTTGGATGGATCACTATCACCCATGATATCACTAAGCGTTTCGAGACTGAAAAGACCCTCAGGGAATGCGCCGAGAAGATCAAGCAATTTGCTTATTCGATATGCCATGATTTAAAAAATCCAACTATCGCCCTTCGCTGGTTCGCTGAGCGTCTGGCCAACCGTTACGGTGAACTTATGGATGAACAAGGCAATATGTGCTGCGACAGGATACGGAAGGCATCCGATGAAATCATCCTCTTTGTCGACAGCCTAAATGAATACATCTCGACTAAAGAGGTCCCCATAAGCGTCGAAGAAATCGATTTGGACGAACTTTTCCAGATAGTTATAGAAGAGTTTTTACAAAGGGCGCAGGCCCGGGGCGTCAGGTTGTCTGCGCCGCAATGCTCGGTGAAATTGCGCGCCGACAGATTGTCTGTTCTGCGTGCTTTGAGGAACCTTATAGAAAACGCCTTGAAGCATGGAGGCGATAAGCTCAGCGAGATAATCCTGGGTTATCTTGAATCCGATGAGTTTCACATCATCACAGTTAAAGATGACGGCTCTGGTTTGAAGGAGGAGGACAAGGAGATTTTCGATTTGTTCCGAAGGGGCAAGCACTCGAAAGGGATTCCCGGAGCGGGCCTGGGGCTTAGTATAGTCAAAGAGATAGCCTCATGCCACGGAGGGTCGGTATCCATCGGGTCCGGACCTCAGACCGAATTTCTCTTATCCATATCCAAACTACTTTAGTTTATTATTGAGGAGAATACTGTGCGACCAAAGATGTATCTGGGTGTGATATTTGTATTATTGTTTCCCATCGTTTCGTATGCGCAGAAAGGAGATAATTCCAGGGTCCGTGAGCTTTATGTCAAGTGTGGAATGGAAAAGCAAACCGAACAGCTTCCATCCGTGATGCAGGCACTCCTTGACCAGTCGGACCCAAAAGATGATGAATCACAAAAACTGCCCAGGGGCGTCTTATCGGTTATGCGGGCAACCATACCGAAGGCATTCGCACCCGAGAGGTTAAGAGAAGTTATGCTTGCAGAAATTGCGAAGAAGCTCCCGGACAACGATATTACAGAGGTGCTTCGGTGGCTTGATTCACCTCTTGGCAAGAAATGCACTCAACTGGAGGAAGCTTCTTCCACGGCGGAGGCACAATCGGAGATGCAGAAGTTTGCTGCCGGTTTGACAAATTCACCCCCGACGGCTGAGCGCCTTATTGCGATTCGAGAGCTCGATTCCGCGGTTAAAATCACCGAGAGCGCAGTGGACATGGCAATCAACATGCAAATTGCCGTTGCCCTGGGCATGATGGCCACGCTCCCATCGGAGCAACAAAAGCGAGCTGACGATGTCGCACGCGAACTGGAACAGACCAGACCGAATGTCGAGGCCACGGTGAAATCGGAAACGCTCATTTCCAACTTATATACATACAGAAGTCTGTCGGAGGCGGAAATCAAACAGTACACAGCGTTTGCAAAGTCCCCTGTCGGCTCGAAGTATAGCCTGGCCGCCATTGCAGCATTAAAGAAGGCGCTCAATGAGGGAGCGGCCAGATGGGGAAAGCTTATCGGGGAAGCGACGAAAGGAATGCAAGGAAGCACAGAAGCGTAAAGAAAGAAGCCGGGAGCGGGGAGCAAGGAGCTGGAATAGTTTTTCCCCTTCCTGCTTCCCGCCACCGATTCCTAATTCCCAATTCCTAACCCGGACAAGCCGGAACCCAAAATGGGCTCACGCGAAGACGCGAAGACGCGAAATAATCGAAATGATCGCATATTCACCAGAGAACTTCACTCCATTCAAACAACTATCGATGTTTTCTCGTTCGAAGTTCTCTGAATTAATAAATTCTCGTGCTCTCAGAAATTTTCTTTCAGAAAAAGCACGAATTTCGCAACTAACATACTAATTCCTCATTCCTAATTGCTTTACATGCCCCACTTCCTAAATTGACATAACCACTTCACATTATTCTTGCATTAACATCTCATAATGAAGTATAATGTTCTAGGTAGTCGCGGGCACACGGAAAGTCCGTCTATCCCCCCCTGCTCAACCTGTGGCGGGACGCTTGCGAGATGGCCGGGGTGACGGCCGCGCGACACCGACTGCAAAACTGGCTCAACAAGGATGCGCTCCCTTGCCCGATCAAACTATAAATCGGCTCTCACTGTCTTTGTTCATCAGTGTCTATCCGTGTCAGGATTTTGTTCTTTCTTTCCAACTCCCCGCTCCTGGCTTCCTGCTTTTTCACTTACTCCTGTCGTCTGTCGTCTGTCGTCTGCCCTCTGTGACGCGTACTGTTTGGCGCAACGATACGATCAAGTTGCCCAGCGCCGGGCCGGAGGCAGCGCGTACTGTTTGGCGCACTCTCACTATTGAATTTGCCAGCGCCGGGCCGAAGGCAGCGAGAGAAGAAGGCGACGCAGGCGTACACCATCTTTTTTGCTTCTCACTTTTGCCTTTTTACTTTTTACTTTTGCCTTTTTACTCGCTCCATTTTTCCCTGCCGTTTCCAGGATGTTTCCATGGAAGCTGAAAAAACTAATCATCACAACTCCTTACCGATGGAAACACCCGGCCTCGGGACCCCTGGTGTTTCCATCTGTTTCCATGGCGGATGAAAAACGAATATCGAACACAACTCACTTTACCCTTCCCTCATGGAAACACGCAGTCAAGTGTTTCCATGATGTTCCGAAGGTGTTTCCATGGTCCTCAAAAAGATTAATGATGACGTACTCTTGCGATTGATCCGGGAAGGAAACAGCTCGGCGGAGGCGGCGCGATATCTATTAATAAATTCTCGTGCTCTCAGAAATTTTCTGCCAGAAAAAGCACGAATTTCGCAACTAAGATACTAATTCCTAATTTTCTTCACATACTGACCCAGTGCCATCAGTGGAAAACAGTTCCGGTAATTGTGGTACCTGATGTAGAAGTGTTTTGGAAACCCGGTTCCGGTGAAATATATCTCATCCCATGTCCCATCGGATTTTTGGGTCCTTAAAAGGTACTGGATGCCTTTGCTTACCTCTGCTGATTTTTCTTCTCCGCCGGCCAGGAGGCCCATTATTGCCCAGGCCGTCTGCGACGGGGTGCTGGGACCCTGCCCGGCAAATTCAGGCCACTTGTAGGAATCGCAGGTTTCACCCCAGCCTCCGTCCGGGTTCTGGTGGTCTTTGAGCCAGTGTATGGCCGCCCTGAATACGGTGGATTTTGGATCCTCTCCAATAGACATCAATCCGCGCAGGACCGACCAGGTCCCATAAACATAATTAACGCCCCAGCGCCCCCACCAACTGCCGTCCTTTTCCTGAATGCTTTTAATAAAGCGCATTCCGCGTTTTGCCCCAGAATGGCCGCGATCGAATCCGAACATCCCCATGACTTCCAGCACTCTGCCGGTCACATCGGCCGTCGGGGGGTCCACCATCGCTTCGGTATCGGCAAATGGTATACGGTTGAGGATCTCCATCCCGTTATCTCTGTCAAATGCCGCCCAGCCCCCATTGGAACTTTGCATGCTAATGATCCATTGCATTCCGCGAGAATTGCAAGAATCGAGACCATCCAACTTTTTATGACCGAAGCGGTTCAGCACGTTCAAAACGACAGCAGAATCGTCAACATCGGGATATCGGGAATTGGAGAATTCGAAAGCCCATCCGCCAGGATCGCAGGCATTCTTGAACTGCCAGTCGCCACCGGTAAGTATTTGCTGAGACACAAGCCACTCAGCCGATTTTTCCAAGGCCGGAAGTTCCGGACTTTCGCCCGCCTCGAGCAGCGCCAATGCCGTGAGAGCGGTGTCCCAAACGGGGGATATGCAGGACTGCATCCTCAGACCATCCTCATCCTCGATGCAAAAATCCTCGATAGCCTTGAGCCCTTTTCTCATAACTTCGTGAGAAAGCCCAAACCCCAGGTAATGCAAAGCAAGCATGGAATAAACCATCGGAGGCTGAATACCGCCCCAATCGCCGCTATCTTCCTGGTGGTCCACGATCCATTTTGCCGCAGCATCAATTGCTTTGCGGCGAAGTTTTTTTATCGGCCTCTTTTCAAGTATTTTGGCAATACGGTCGAAGACGAAGAAGAGCCTGTTTATGCGGCTGTCGAGCCTTTTGCCGCGCACCGGCGCATAAAGCTCCTGGATACGGGAAGAATCAGGGAGTTTGAATTTCGGTCTGATGCATAGAACGATTGAAAGGGGTACTGCAGTGCCCCTTGCCCAACTGGAGAATTCGTATATGTTGAAATAAAACTCGGGCGGAAGGAGCACGAGTTCGACGGGCATCGATGGAACTTTGTCCCAGTTATATTGGCCAAACTGTGCCAGCCAGATTTTCGTAAAAACACGCGAGGCCTCTATCCCACCATGCTGGAGAATGAAGGTCCTTGCCGCGGCAAGGGGTTTGGACGTACAGTTTTCCCCCAGGAGCTTGAGAGCGAAATAAGCTTCGATAGTGGTGCTGAGCTCGCCGCCATCGCCATAATAAAGACCCCACGAGCCATTTTCGTTCTGGTGTTTAAGCAGGTATTCGACAATACCTTTTTTCTTGTCGGTCATGGAAATACCCAGTAATTGAGCCAGCATGACAAATTCGCTGGTGATCGTGACGTTCGATTCCAGTTCGGCCCACCAGTAGCCCTCCGGATATTGAATTGAATAGAAATAATCGCTTGTCTTCCGGATAGCCTCTTCTATCTGTGGAATCCAGGAACTCCGGATAACAGCCGCCGGTTTCGAACGCGGCCCCGCGGCTTCCATGGACGATCTCTGCGCCCCTGTAGAACCTTCTAACAGTTCCTTATTAATCTCAATGTCAAGCTCCCTCCCGGCCTCTTCCCTCTTCATAACGCGACCCATAGCTCCTCTAATACTGAATGGTTTCATATCAGCCCCAATATACATATTTTCGCGATCCGTTGCCCCTTTCGGATGGCGATATATCCCCCTGGAAAAAGCCTAATTAATATCAAATACAGCTTTTTGCAAGCAGTTTAAAAACAATTTAATCACAAATAATAGAACTAAAGCCCCAAGCAGTGAGCAGGGAAAATCACGTATTTCTTTGAGAAAATGCTAACTTGTCCTAAAGTATCATCCAGTCGCCTGGCCGTAACGTCTCTATCGGCGACAAAGTCTAAAGGCCGCTGAGGCTGTCAAAACAGATTTCGGAAAACTCGACATTTTTATCAACAACCCAGGAATTGTCTCAGGAAAATGATTAAAAAATCAGAGACGACTAACGTCGCTCCTTACCGCGTTTCGTGCTCCCAATCCCGAAGAAAGAAAGGTTGAGCCTATGAACGAGCAGACCAAAACAAGTTTTTCAGGACTGAAGAATGCAGAGTCAATAGAATCCGTAAACCCGGCTACCGGCGACATAATCGGATATTCCCGGAAGAATAGCGTGAGCGATTTAAGGGAAGCCATCAGAAAATCGAGGGCGGCCCAGGCTGCATGGGCCGTTCTACCGGTAAAAGAAAGAATTCGCGCACTAAAGGGGATGAAGGTTCACCTGCTGGAACATGCCGAAGAGATCGCGGAGCTGATTTCCGCAGAGAACGGCAAGACTCGAATAGATGCTCTTTCAACTGAAGTTCTTCCCGCGGTAATGGCTCTGGATTTTTATGCGAGCCACGCAAAGAGATTTTTGAAGCCCGGTTTTCTCATGCCGGGAAGTTTGCTTCTGTGCAATAAATGGAGCAAGATCTTTCGAAACCCGTATGGGGTTATAGGCATTATATCTCCATGGAACTACCCTTTCGCCATACCCTTTTCAGAAGTAGTTATGGGCCTTCTTGCAGGAAACGGAGTCATCCTGAAGACAGCCACAAACACGCAGATGGTTGGAAGAGAGATCGAAGCGTGCGTGCGTGCAGCCGAGCTTCCGGAGTGGCTCTTCGCATTCATCAATATAAGCGGGGAAATTGCCGGTGACGCGTTCATCGACTCCGGTATCGACAAGCTGTTTTTCACAGGCTCGGTATCTGTGGGAAAACAACTGATGTCTAAAGCCGCCGAGACCCTTACGCCTCTAAACCTGGAACTGGGAGGCAACGATGCCATGCTGGTCTGTGAAGACGCTGACATGGATCGGGCAAGTTCAGGGGCGGTATGGGCCGGGCTTTCAAACTGCGGGCAGTCTTGCGCCGGGGTTGAACGGATATATGTCCACCAATCTGTCTATGAACCCTTCATGGAAAGAATCAAGGCAAAGGTTAACGCTCTGAGGGTCGGCCGGGACAGCGATTACAACGTGGACATGGGAGCGATGACCACAAGAAATCAGATTGAAAAAGTCCGCACCCATTTGGAAGACGCACTGAATAAAGGGGCGGTGATCGTTGCCCAATCTGCTTGCCCTCCACAAGAGACTCCGGGCAACTTCCTTCCCGCCACAGTCATAGCCGAAGTAAACCACGAAATGCTGGTGATGCGGGAGGAGACGTTCGGTCCGGTTCTCGCCGTAATGAAGGTGCAGGATATGGAAGAAGCGATTTGTCTCGCCAACGATTCCATATATGGGCTTACCGGGTCCGTCTGGTCGAGAGACGGTAGAAGAGCCGCACAGATAGCAAAAAGAATTCGTGCAGGAGTTATTACCATAAACGATCATCTCGTCAGCCACGGCATGGCCGAAACACCCTGGGGTGGTCTCAAGGCATCAGGCTTTGGGAGGACTCACGGTAAAATCGGTTTCAACGAGATGACTCAGCCGCAGGTCGTTGTGCACGACCTCCTGGCATTCACCAAAAAGAACCTCTGGTGGCACCCCTATGACGAAGCACTTTTCAAGGGTCTTCTGGGAGCCACGAAACTTTTCCATGGGCAAAAGCTGAAGGCTCGTTTGTCGGGATTGTTCCCCCTGCTGAAGATTTTACCGAGGATTTTCCGATGAACCGATTTTTTTCCCTCTCACATAGACTGCCTTAATCTCCCTCAGTGAATCCGGGAGACCGGAAGGCGGTCCGTCGACGACTACGAAATTCGCGGGCATTCCACAGACGAGCCGCCCGAGTTCATGATCCACACCAAGCAGCCGGGCGCCCAACGATGTGGCGCAGCAGATTGTCTCCTCTATGGAGAATCCGGCATCCATCATTAGTTTCAGTTCTTCGGCCAGTGCCATGCCATGGCGCACTCCAAAGGCCCCCGCGTCAGTTCCGGCCGCAAGATTGACCCCAAGCTTCCTGGCTCGGCCCATCTGTTCTAGCTGAGCTTCCAAAATCCTGGAGGCCGCCTGCGATTGCGGACTTTCGGGATTGTGCATGCTAAAGGCTTTCATGGGGAACGCCGTCGGGACCCAAAAAACCTGCCGGTCGGCGATCCTTTTCATATTCTCTTCCCCCATGAAAAAGCCGTGTTCGATTGAATCGCATCCCGCCTCGACTGCGAATTTCACCGGCAGCTTCCCGTTTGCGTGCACCATTATCTTTAGGCCGAGAATTCGAGCGGTTTGAAAGGCCTCATCCAGTTCATCGCGGTGAAATTGCGCAGGGGTCTGCCGCCCGACTTCATTTAGACTGTTAAGGCCTGAGTTGATAATCTTTATGTGATCTATTCCCTCACAATTGGCTTTTATGCTTTCGGCGAGGGTCAGGCCGTTCTCCGGGGCACGGCCTATAATCTTTCCATACCTGCCGGGCGCATGCCATGCCCTGCCGGCGGATTTGACACTAACGTGGGAAATGCCGTTTTCAACGATGTGCTTATGAGTGTGGCCTCCCAGGTCACCTCCGTCCCTGAGCGCCATTATCCCGCAAGCAAGGCTTTTCTCAATCCTTGCACGAATGAGCGGCTCGTTCTGTTCGAATTTATTGAAAAGCTGCCTGGAGCGCAGTTCCTCGCCGATCTGGCCCGACATTGTCAGATGGACATGGCTGTCAACAAGACCGGGCAGTATCGTGCAGGACTGATAAGCTTCAAAGGCAAGCCCCGATTGTTTCAGTTCCGCAAGTTTCGCCTTTTCCAGAGAAGAAATCCGCCCATTTTCCACACAAAAAAGAACATTCTGTTTAGCGGGACTTTCAGTCCCGTCGAGAAGCCAACCGGCAAAATAAAAAACTTTGGACATAGTCAGATCACACCCTTCCCACCTGCTGCGAGGGACTCCAGCGCTTCGGAGTCAAGCACCCTTATTTTTCTTCCTACCACGGAGATGATCCCCTGCTGCGCCATTTTTGTCAGGATGCGCGAAAGCGTCTCAGGGATGGTCCCAAGCAGGCTTGCCAATTGCCCCTTTGTTATTTCCAATTCCAGCGTTTGCAGGCCGCCTCCCCGCTTGCCGAGATAAATGAGGTACGCCGCAAGCCTGCCCGGAACTTCTTTTAGAGAGAGGTCCTCGATCATGTGAGTGAACCGGCGCAGGCGTTGAGAAAGTATGCCCAGCAGGTTAAGTGCTATGGCAGGCTCCCTGCCTATCAGTTCAATAAAAGATGTCCTCGGGAAGAAAAGAGTCCGGCTGGTTTCAATTGTCTCAGCGTTAGCCGGATAACTTCCCCCGGCAAAAACCGGAACTTCCCCGAAGATTTCGCCGCCGCCGAATATGTGCAGGATTTGCTCTTTGCCTTCCATCGAGAGTTTATAGATTTTGATTTTTCCGGATACCACCAGGTAAAAGCCCTTTGCCTCTTTCCCTTCCGAAAATAGCTCCTGACCTTTTTCAAACCTTTGATCCAGGCAGATTCGGGCCAACTCCTCAATCTGTTCGAGGGGAAGTCCGCTGAAAAGGGATGCTTTCGAAATTTCGTCGGCAATTTTCATGTCTGGTTCCTAAAATTCAGAAGTTTCTTGATCCAAGTCAAGGATTCTTTTTCTCTCATGCCTTATTTTGCCCGTGAAGCTGGAGGATAAGAGTTACAATTCAATTAATCCTAACAAGAGATTTTATAAGGAGGCAAATAATGTTTTGTTATCAATGCGAACAGACGGCGAAGGGACAAGGGTGCGATAAAATAGGGGTTTGCGGCAAGCAGCCCGAGGTCGCCGATCTCCAGGACGTTCTGGTTTATGCTCTCCAGGGACTTTCGCTTTTTGCGGTCGAGGCCCGGAGAATCGGGATAACCGATAAAGAGGTAAACTCCTTTACATGCTCCGCGCTTTTTTCGACGCTTACGAACGTAAACTTCGATCAAAAATATTTTCTTGAAACAATCCCCCGCGCGGTGAAGATGCGAGAACATCTCAAAAGCAAGATCGGGGCGGCCGGCGGTAAAACAGATTTCGCATCGCCTGTGGCGAAGTTCCAACCTGCCGGTACGATTGAAGGGCTTATTTCCCAGGCCGCAAGTGCGGGCCTGAAAGCCGACCCCGCGGAAAACGCAGATCTGCGCTCGCTCAAACACACCCTTCTTTTCGGAATAAAGGGAGTTGCGGCCTACGCCGACCACGCCCGGATTCTGGGCCAGGAAGACGATGCAGTCTATGCTTTCATTCATGAAGGTCTTGCGTCGTTGACCAGACAGGATATCTCGGTAGATGACCGGATCGGGCTCGTACTTAAATGCGGTGGAATCAACCTTCGCGCAATGGAGCTGCTCGATGCCGGCAACACGAGCGGGTATGGCCATCCCGTACCGACGCCCGTCCCTCTCGGACATAAGAAGGGAAAGGCCATACTCGTGTCAGGCCACGACCTTCCGGACCTGGAAGCCATTCTCAAACAGAGCGAGGGCAAGGGCATTTACATCTATACTCATGGCGAGATGCTTCCAACCCACGGATATCCCGGGCTGAAAAAATTCCCGCACTTCTACGGACATTTCGGGACCGCCTGGCAGAATCAGGCCAAAGAATTTGCCCAATTCCCCGGCGCAATTCTCATGACCACCAACTGCATTCAGAGACCGGCCGCAGTGTACTTGGATAACATATTCACGAGCGGCTGCGTGGGCTGGCCGGGGGCAAGCCATATAGAAAACCATGACTTTAAACCCGTCATCGAAAAAGCGCTTGCGCTGCCCGGATTCACTGAGGATTCCAACGGAAAAAACGTAACGGTCGGGTTTGCGAGAAATACCGTAATGAGCGTTGCGGACAAGGTGATTGAAGCGGTAAAGGGAAAGAAGATCCGCCACTTTTTCCTGGTTGCCGGCTGCGACGGCGCAAAGCCGGGCCGCAACTACTACACCGAATTTGTGGAAAAAGTGCCCGGCGACTGCATAGTTCTTACTCTTGCCTGCGGCAAATTCCGGTTTTTTGATAAGGACCTTGGGACAATCGAAGGCATTCCGCGGCTTCTCGACGTCGGACAGTGCAACGACGCATATTCTGCCATACAGATAGCGGTTGCGCTTGCCAAGGCGTTCAATGTCGGGGTAAACGACCTGCCGCTCTCCATGATCCTCTCATGGTACGAGCAAAAAGCGGTGGCCATTCTTCTGACACTTTTCCACCTGGGGATCAAGAATATCCGGCTCGGTCCGTCGCTTCCGGCGTTCGTGAGCCCCGGAGTGCTCGACGTGCTTGTCAAGAATTTCGAGATAAAGCCGATCACTACGCCTGATGAAGATCTGAAGGCTATTTTGGGGTAAACCTGAGGTTGCGGATTGCGAGTTCGTTGTTAACCCATAACCCGCAACCCGCAACCCTCTCCACGGAGTCAAAAATGAAGTGCCCCGGTCAAGACACCAGGTTTTGGGGACCCGAAGCCATTAACGAATCAAGTTGCCCCAACTGTGGCGGCTCGATTGAATTCTTTAAGGACGAGAGCTCAAGAAAGTGCCGCAAATGCGGGTTAAAGGTCCTCAATCCCAAGATGGATTTTGGCTGCGCCACGTATTGCAAGTTCGCCTCGCAGTGTCTGGGCGCCGATATGCCGCCCAAACTTCTGGCCAAGAGGACCGATCTTCTCAAGGACCGCGTCGCGGCGGAAGTAAAGAAATTCCTTGGCCGAAATTTCAAGCGAATCGGTCGCACTCTCAAGATTGTCGAATACGCCGGAATGATTCAGAAAGCAGAAGGGGGCGATCCGGCCGTCGTGACCATGGCGGCATGCCTTTCGGCAATTGCAGGCGGCGCTTCGGGGGGGCGGGACGGCGACGGGAGAAGATTTTCCCCTGAAGATATCGCCGCGGCTCAGTCCATTCTGTCTCGAACCGGGGGGCCCGAGGAACTTACCCGTGAAGCCCTGTCTATCCTGAACAACCTGGACGATACAGGCCGGCTGGACGAGTCAGCCAATTTTAAATGCGTTTTCGACGCCGTTCAAATTGCTGAGGCGGCCGAAGCGATCAAGGCGGGACTGCCCCAGGGTGGGATTAATACGGCCCTTGACAGACTTTTTCTCACTCAAACGGCTGAAAGGATCATGGAGCAGGTACTGGAGCAGAACACCGTTTGGCAGGCAGACAGGCAAGACCTTTAAAATGATTAAAGTGTGATTAGAAATTGCACGATTGTATTTGGAGTATAAGAAATGGGTAAAATTCGGAAAATCGTTGAAATAGACGAGCAACTTTGTGATGGCTGCGGAATGTGCGCTATTGCCTGCGCCGAAGGCGCTCTGGAAATAAAAGACGGGAAAGCGCGACTCATAAAGGAATCTTATTGTGACGGACTTGGCGCCTGCCTTTCGGGATGCCCGCAAGGGGCGGTCCGGGTAATCGAGCGCGAAGCCGACGGATTCGATCCGGAAGCGGTTGAAGAGCACCTCGAAAAGCAGAAAGCTGCCGGGCACAAACAGGCGGGGCCCTCACCCCGGCCATCTCCGGAAGAAGGAGGGCAGCCCTTCGCCTGTGCATGTCCTTCCGCTCGAATCGAGACCTTTGCCAAGGGGCCGCTTTTACAAAAAGAGCCAGCAATTGGAGAGATTGACGAAAGCCGTTCGGAGCTTTCTCACTGGCCTGTACAGATAAGGCTCGTTCCTCCCGGCGCGCCGTTCCTCAAAGGAGCGGACCTTTTGGTCGTGTCTGACTGCGCTCCGGTTGCGTACCCGAATTTTCATCAAAAGTTCGTCAGGGGGAAGGCGGTTCTTCTCGGCTGTCCCAAATTCGACAGCGCAGAAGAATACACAAACAAATTCGCCGAGATCTTCCGTACTGCCGACATTCACAGCGTTACGGTAATCGATATGGAAGTACCGTGCTGTTCGGCCATGCCGGTTATCGTTCGAAGAGGTATGCAGGAAGCCGGGAAGGACATTGCGATCGAAGAGGTGATCGTGAGCGTTCGAGGCGAGATCGTCAAGCGAGCGTGACGCGCGGCGAAGGCTCATCGGACACTGTCAAGGAATCAAAATGCATGCTGGGAATTTCCCTGTAATAAGCGCTGAAGAGGCCGCCTCCCATATTCCGGACGGTGCGATGGTGGCGCTGAGCGGGTTTGCCAACGCCGGGACAGCCAAACTCGTGCCACGGGCCATTGCCAAACGGGCGCAGCAGATTCACTCCGCCGGCAAGCCATACAAGATTCGGCTGATAACCGGGTCTTCAAGCGGCAACGATATCGACGAGGAACTTGCCCGGGCGGAAGCCTTGTCCTGGCGTGCTCCGTTTCAAAGCTCCCCTACCCTGCGCGGCCAGATAAACCGCCAGCAGGTACAATACATAGACATGCATCTGGCCGGAGCACCGCAAACGCTTCTGGCAGGATTTTTCGGAAAGCTCGATTATGCGATCATAGAGGCCACCGATGTGACCAGGGACGGCAGGGTCTATCTCACCACTTCCATAGGGGCCTCTCCCGCTTATCTCCAATATGCGGACCGTGTTTTCATAGAACTCAACGACTACCACTCCAGGCGCCTGCCGGAGATGGCCGACATAGTCCTTCTGCCCCCGCCCCCCCGTGAAATTCCGATCCCAATCCACGACCCGCTCACAAAGATCGGTTACCCTTATGCGGTCGTAGATCCGAAAAAAATAATGGGCATCATCGAAACAAACGAAGCCGATCAGATAAAACCTTTTACGCCAATGGATTGGAAAGCCAGAAGCATCGCAGACAACGTGGTGCGCTTTCTTTTCGGAGAAATGATAAGCGGGCGTATTCCCCGAGAATTTCTTCCACTTCAGGCGGGTCTTGGAAATCTTGCAAACAGCGTCATGGCCGCGCTGGGGGAAAATCCATATATCCCTCCTTTCCAAATGTATTCGATAACTCTCCAGGACTCCCTGGTCGAGCTCATGGAAAAAGGCAAGCTGAAGGGAGCAAGCGCCTGCGGCCTGGCCCTTACGGCGGACATGCTCAGTCATGTTTGTTCCAACATGGACTTTTTTGCCCCCCGAGTCGTGCTGCGCCCGCAGGATATTTCAGATGACGCGGGAGTTATTCGGCGTCTGGGAGTGATAGCCATAAATCCGGCAATCGAGGTGGATATTTACGGAAACATGAACTCGTCCCATTTGTTCGGGACCGACACAGTAAACGGCATCGGGGGAAGCGGAGAATTCACGAGGAACAGTTATCTGTCGATCGTAATGTGCCCTTCCACGGTTATGGATGGAAGGGTTTCCTGTATCGTGCCCATGAGCCCGCACATCGACAGCAATGAACATTCAGTCCAGGTCATTGTCACCGAACAGGGGTTCGCCGATATTCGCGGGATCGGACCTATTCAGCGGGCAAGAAAGATCATCGGCAATTGCGCTCACCCCGCGTATCGCGATTATCTTAACGCTTACATCTCGGAGCCGGGCTCCGGGCACATCAGGCACAATCTCAGAAAAGCTTTCGAGATGCACCGCAATTTCCTGGAGTATGGCAAGATGCTGCCGGACTTGAATCTTGCCGAAATCGGAGATCGCATTTAGAAAAGAAAGATACCGCCGTGTCCATTGTCACATCCTATCCGAAACTCACCCCGGAAGAGGCGGCCTCCCGAATCTTTCATGGCGCTACTGTGGCATTCAGCGGGTTTACCAATGCCGGCGCGGCAAAACTCGTGCCCAGGGCCCTCGCGGAACGCGCGCGCGACCTCCACGGCAAGGGTGAGCCTTTCAAGATAAGAGTGCTCACCGGGGCCTCGAGCGGTTCATTCATCGATGAGCCACTGTCCGCTGCGGAGGCCATGTCTTATCGCGCGCCCTACCAGAGCGGCTCCACGTTGCGGGCGCAGATCAACAATCAGCAGGTCGAATACGTCGACATGCACCTCTCTCACCTGCCCCAGACCGTGCTCGAAGGATTTCAGGGGAAGATCGATTTTGCAGTTGTCGAGGCAACGGAGATCACCAGGGACGGAAGAGTCTACCTGACTTCCTCGATCGGGGCTTCTCCTGCATATCTCAAGTATGCGGACCATGTAATCATCGAGATCAATCACTACCATTCCTCGCGGCTGCGCGAGATGGCGGACATAATGATATTGCCGAGCCCGCCGCACCGTTTTCCAATACCTTTGCACGATCCGCTCACAAAATTGGGTTATCCTTACGCGGTCGTGAACCCGCAAAAAGTTATCGCGGTGCTCGAAAACGACGAAGCCGACAACGTCCCCGAGTTTGCTGCAACCGATGAGCGCAGCGAAAGAATCGCGGAGAACGTAGTACGGTTTCTCCTGGACGAAATGCTTGCGGGGCGGATACCGCCGGACTTTCTGCCTCTCCAGGCGGGGGTTGGAAACGTGGGGAACGGGGTCATGGCGGCCCTTGCCGAGAATCCGTATATTCCGCCGTTTACGATGTACACCGAGGTTTACCAGGACTCTCTTGTCGACCTCATGGAAGCAGGCAAGCTCACTGCGGCCAGCACTACGAGCCTCACTCTGACCCCTGAAAAACTCAGGCACATGTATGATAACATGGATTTTTTCGCTCCCAGGATCGTTCTGCGCCCGCAGGAACTGTCCAACCATCCCGGAGTCATCAGAAGGCTTGGAGTGATTTCGATGAACACCGCCCTCGAGATCGACATATACGGCAACGTCAATGCATCGCATGTTTTTGGGACTAATATCATGAATGGTATAGGGGGCAGCGGCGAATTCACCCGAAATGCATATATCTCCATATATATGTGCCCCTCCATTGCAAAAGGCGGCAGGATCTCCGCCATTGTTCCAATGTCTCCGCATATCGACAATAACGAACACTCTGTCCAGATAGTTGTAACGGACCAGGGGCTGGCGGACTTGCGCGGATTGGGTCCCATGCAGCGCGCGGAGTTAATAATCGAGCGCTGCGCCCATCCGGCATATCGGGATTATCTGTGGAATTACGTAAAGAATGCACGCGTCGGCCACATCCGGCACAACCTTGAAAAAGCGTTCGAACTGCACCTGAACCTGATGGAAACCGGTTCCATGCTCCCTTTAGACATGGTGGGCATTCAAAAGTGATTAGTGAATGGCGCACTGGTTAATTATCGTTAGAATTCTTTACATATTCACGATGTGACGGAAAGCCTGATGGGTAAAGGATTTCAAGAGATACACCCCATTGTGTGCGTCGGAAAACTTTACAAATATGAACATAACCGCCCGCTGTCCTTATCTTTAAGCATCCGAAGACACTAAGTAAAAATACTTTGCATGGTGCTTGCATGTGAAGTAAGATGGATCTAAGCCTTTGGCTGGATAAATTCGAAACATTTTACATGAATGGTCAGAACATGAGGAGATTACTGCTATGATGGCTTCAAAGTTTTTCGGGAGAGGAAAATTTGCATTATGCATTTTCGTGGCATTAATTTTCTGTTATTCCATCCCTGCGGCCATGGCCAGTACGGTGGAGTTGATCACCCCGCCTATCGCCCCGCCGGCATCCCTTTCATTGACTCTTCCAACCGGTTTTGTCTCAGGGACATTTCAAGCGAGTCAAGGACCTTTCAACCTTACCTCGGTTTCGCAGCTTAGATTTTATGTCTCCTTACACTCCGGTTCGTCAGTTACTGTCACTATCTTTGCAACCGATTCCAAGGCGAAGATAATTTATGGTGTTCTGGACAGGTTTACATTGACCACCAACGCTCCATCAGCTTCCAGAGAGTATGATACTCCCGGGCAGTATATGCTGTTCTCTTTCACATCCAGCGAGGCTGCGGCTGTGAATACAGCGATCTTTGGACTGCTGCCTTGACGCGGAGAAAACGTCGATGTGATTTATGCCCGACCTCGCGACCCGACCCGGGGCTGAGCTATAGCCCCGCTCTCCTGCCGGTCCGAGTCCTGGGGAATTTATACCAGGGTTTCATTACTTAACTCCTCGGAAGCATACGATATTCCTGCCTGCCTTTTTCGCTGCAAAATGATACACTTATAATTTTCGTTCATAAATCATTCAGCGATTGCATGAAGAATACCCTTGATCGGGATCGACCCTTGATGTAAGTACACGACCACAAAGATTGGAGAATACAATGACAAACGCAAATGAATGCACACTTTACAGCGGGGGACTCCGCGGATCCGAGTCCGCATTCGGCATCCAGGCCGAAAAATGGGGTGTCGGGGAAGTGAATTTTTCCTACGATGGGCGCCAGCCTGACCGGGACAAAGGGGTCGTTATGCTGGGGCCGGAAGAGCTGAAGAGGGACGACATAAGCATGGAAATCGTCTGCATGCACATGAAGCGGAACTATCCTAATGCTGACAGTATACAGAAGGTCCTGCAGACGATTTTTCACATGGTGAACAACGGATTCCAAGTTTTTGTGGTGGGCTGGATTCAGCCGGATAATACCGTCATGGGGGGAACCGGCTGGACTGTTGAATTGGCGAAACTATTCAACCGCCCCTTGAGTGTGTTCGATCAGAACAGGAATCTATGGTTTACGTGGGAGGAGAACTCCTGGGTGCAGAGCCTGCCGATTATCGAACATAAGACATTCGTCGGCACGGGGACCCGGTACCTCAATGAAGAAGGCAAGCGTGCAATTCATGACCTGTTCCAACGCTCTTTTCAATAAAGAAGAAACAGAGAATGTCCAAGGTCGAAGATGAACTTCTGCGGTTCTGCGGTTCGATATTCTGCGGTTGGATATTCTCAGGGAAACTGGGATGAATCATTTTGGTTATACTATTTTTATTGCCCTATCAAATAATGTAGATAATATTACGGCTCGCATCGCATATAGCATTAGAGGTATACACATATCATTACCTGTCAACCTCTATATTTCTCTTATTACGTTCATTATTTCCGGTTTGGCAGCGTACTCGGGGACAACCATATCAAGTATTTTGAGCCAAAGAACTACTTCTTATATAGCAATGATACTCTTAGTTGCTATCGGTTTATGGATGATGCTCGAACAATATATAAAATGCGATAAGGATAAAGTTGAAAATAATACGGGAGATTCTAATCAGCAGGAATCAGCAGGTATTATGGAGGTAATGTCCAATCCTGTAAAAGCTGATATGGATAAATCGCTGAGTATTGATTTTAAGGAAGCCACCGTACTTGGCATTGCGTTATCAATCAACAATATCGGCGGCGGATTGAGTGCAGGGATGATTGGAATAAACGCGCTTTGGATGGGATTTTTGTCGGCATTGGTCAATTTTATTGCCCTGTGGGCAGGAAACTACATTGCCGAATTCTTCATAAAGTGGAATTTGCATAAAAGGGCTGCATTTGTAGGCGGCCTTGTCTTGATTGGCATCGGAATAGAACAGGTCTTTTAGCTCTCTTACGAAAAACAATTGGGAGGTGTTATAGGATAGCGGAGGACGCGTCTCACGGAGTACATCCTTCCGCTATTCCCCGATGGGTTTCTGTAGAGAGGCTATTTCATGTCGCGACCATAGTTGCCGCCCAGCCCGTAACTTTCCGTCATCCAGTGAGTCGCATGGTAATCGGCTTCCTTGTTGTTGTGCGCCCCTGAATCATACGCCCGGTCATCGCCGTATTGATTGCTGTCGTCTCTGTGGAATGCTCCAAAATCACGGTCAACGCGCACCGCGCCATTGCTGGAGGTGTACGATTTGGCTATATCGGCCTCCGACTGGTTGTTGTTGCCGGTTATCGTATTACCGGCCTGTGACGTTTGCTGGTCCATGCTCCCGCCCATGCCTGCAGCGGCGATACAAACTGAACCGAGTACGAGGCTAAGTGCAAGCATGATAACACCGAATTTTCCTCTCGATTTCATGGTTACCCTTCTATGTAATGGTTGGGGATTTTCGTGATCGCGGACCAATTCTTCGATCAGTTACTGCATATACAACCAGGAGAGAAGATGGTCACAGGAAAAGATACCATTTCCTAAATGTCATCTTCTTTTCCCAAAGCTACTACCGTATTTTGATTGCCAAACCCGTCATCCTCATAGAACACAGTCTCGGGATGGGGCATATATTTCCCATCTACAAGGAAGGCGTATTCGTAACGGCCGGGCTTGAGTCGCAAGGTAAGTATCCATCGGATCGAACCGACTTCTTTATGCAACAGGCAAGGTTGTGGGACCCAATTATTAAATGAGCCGACCACCTGGACCGAATGCGCATCGGGCATATCCAGTGCGAATACGATCGGGATGGACTCCCGTGATTCCTTCAGTGCAATAATGCGGTTTTCCCCCTCATGCAGGAAAAGGGCAAACAACACCAGGAAAGCCAATAACGCTGTCGCTGAGACCATGCGTAAAGGGTTGAACGTAAATGATCTTCGTGAAGTTGCCCATCGATAAGCACGAAGCCGCAGCGGGACCCTTTTTGGCCTGACCGCTTCCATCACGGAGAAAACCAATCCGACCGGGGGTTCGATCTGAGGCATTTGCCGGATCATAGTTTTGATCGGGCACGCCATTTCCTCCGAGCCGATTGCATTTACCTGCGCACCAAGGGGTATTTTCGGGTGTGGATATCCAGGTTCTATCTTTTCCAATTTTATTTTCCTCTTTGATGACGCACGTTTTTGAACATGAGGTTGAAGACAGTTAATCTGACAGCGCAAAACCAAAGCAGAGCAAGCATTCGCATCTCGATCTGAAATTACGGATATAACTTGCGGACCCTCAACGTCCGTAAGCCTATAATTAATTTACATTTCAGCATGACCGAGCGTCACGATTGGTCATCTAAAAATTTGTTTTCAGTTTCCGCCCTGGCCGTTTTGTGTCTTGGCCTTGCCCTGTTGAAGAAAAAAAAGGAGGGGATGGGAAGAGGCACTTGGGTACCTCCAGGTTAATAGTATCGGGGCAAATTGGCAAATTGGGTGTCAGGTCCCAGAAACGTAAGCGCTTTTCCCATTTTGGCTATCTTGAGTGCATCGAGCACTATTCTGGTCACATTAACTTGCCAACTTATTACGATCCGCAGCGAACGTCTTTCTGAACTCAGCCGAATTAAGGCGTTCTTTGATGAGGTCATCTTCCAATTCAAGGCTACGCTTGAGTTCCTTTGTGTCGCACTTGAACAACTTGCGGATGCCGAGCAGAGTTGAGGAGGAGCGCACTGAGTCTCTCAGCACTGCCTGCACAGTTTCTTCCTCCAGTTTCGACGCAGGGACGATTCGGTCCACCAACCCCAATTGTAAAGCGTCTTCAGCGGGAAAACTCTTCCGCTGCAACACCTCAGTGGCCTTCCGAATTCCGAGAAGGCGCGGCAAAAAATACCCGCTTCCTTTTGTTATTAGCCCGATGTCCGAGTTAAGGTTCTCGAATACGGTGTCTTCTGTAACGATGCGGTAGTCATGAGCCAATCCAATATTCAGATAGAAGAGAGAGATGATCCCTTGCCCGGCGAAAACCGTCATGCAATTGAGTGTCGATATGGTCAGAATAAGCCTGTTGACCACGTTAACAAATCGATAAAAATCATCGCCGGCCCGACTGCCCGAAAGTATTTTCGACAGAAAGCGATTATATACTGTACACGCACTCTGCTCGAAACGGGCAAGCATGACAAAAGCCCGGTATGACTTACTTGAGAGCACGGAATCCATATAATCGTATAAAGAGAAAATGTGGTCGAGGTCCTGAGTCACATGAAGGATATGTCGTTTCTGTCGAACCACCAGAATTCCTTTATCCAGAGAGGAAGAAAAATAATCGTTGTCCGTTGCAAGTCTCTCTTTAGTTTTCATTGATTCCTCCCGTATTTGTGGCATTGAACCAGTCCGGGCGGCTTATTTTTGAGATGGATTGCATTGTCTTCCCGATTCGCGCATCGTGGATCCGGTTCATTGGAAACCCGTTTTTTAGCGCCAAGGATTTGCAGGTTCCGATTGCGAGAAGGAAAGCGTAACATTCCAAATGAGAGGCGCCAGCAAAATCGCCCACCATGATGCCTGGAATAATCGGCCCACGGGGCCGTCGGTTACCTAATTCTTCTTGATGCTTTTCCACGTTCCGTTGGTTGCTTGCCAGCGGTTGTTTTTCAAACTCACCGCACATAACCGTCAACCTGCTTATAGTAGAGAACCCAGTTCCAGACAGGTGCTAAGCTATCATTGGCTGCTGGTGCCCGGAGTTCGTTTCAATCGACTTTTTCATAATATCCCGGCCATTCCAAGCAGATTGTAAGCGCAAACCCTTTCTTCATATTCATAATTTAATCATCATGCGCTTTCGGAGATACAGGATCCCCGTTCTGGTGGCCCCATGTGGCAACCCATGGCCCTCATCCCGGAAATGAGAGATAGATTCCAGCACGGACATCGAAATACCAAATCAGCCGAGCGAACAGAGTTTATTCGGAGAGAACCAAAGATGGGAATTCATGTCAGCAGTCACCCCAAACGGACCAGGAGCATTCCTGATCTTCAAAAAATGACCTGTGAATTGACTTTTACAAATACTTACTCTCCCACTATTTCAACAGTGGATCATTTTATGTTTTCTCGTGAAGTAATCTCCAAAAGATAGCTTTGTGGGGTTAGCTCCAAATGATATAATAAAATATTAGGAGAAAGAGTTACTGTTCCGATTATTCTTCTTATACTTCGATCTTCAGTTTTGCGCAAAAGCAAGACTTCGCGAAAAAATAGGTCTGGGGACGGCAGGTTTTGGACTCGAATCCAGTCAGTCCGGGAGATGATTGTATTGCCGTAATCCCAGGGAAAGTTTAGCCCATGCAAGGTAGAATAGAAATCGTAATCGCCGAAGACCACACGATCCTTAGAGAAGGCTTGCGAATGCTTCTTTCCTCGAACCATGACTTCGAGGTGGTTGGTGAGGCACAAGACGGCTTAGAGGCCATTCGTTTGGTCGAATCCCTTAAGCCTGACCTGGTCTTGATGGATCTCTCGATGCCAAGGATCAATGGATTGGAAGCGATTCAGGAAATAAGAAAGCTGAGCCCGTCCATAAAAATCCTCGTGCTTACTGTTCACAAGGACGAGGATCTCATTCTGACGGCTCTTAAGAGCGGAGCGGATGGCTACATCTTCAAGGATGCTACTCAAAGCGAATTACTGCTGGCCATTGAAAACATTTTCTCGGGCAGAGGGTACCTTAGTGCCGGAATCTCGAAAAATGTGACCGAGGGCTATCATGAGAAGAAAAAGAGTGTCAAATCACCGACCTCGTGGGACGCCCTCAGCGAGCGCGAGCGCGAAGTTCTCAGATTGATCGCCATGAACCGCAAAAGCAAGGAAATAGCCGCTTGCCTCGGCATTAGCGCCAAGACGGTCGAAAAACATCGCATCAACCTGATGAAAAAACTGGATCTGCACAACGTTTCGTTACTCACCGCATTTGCCATAGAAAAGGGATTGATATGATAACAAAATAGCGGTTCTTCGCAGGCGCCGTTGGGGCTCCGGCACAATCCCGAATTCAGGGCAGCGGTACAGACAGATCCGCAAAATGCAGATTACAGTTAGCTCGGTTTCTAACCCGAATAGTCACCCGAGGGAGCCCACGATGAAGCACATGGCTGTGAAGTGGCTGCGATTTTCGATTCAAAATTAATGGTGCAAATCCGACCTGTTATCATCGAGATGCCGGCTAACATCAATCAGAGGGGGACCAATTATCTCTTCCAGTTTTTCCCTTTCGGCGATTTGCTGAATAATCCGTTTTTCCAGTTGCCGAGATAAAGAGGCGTGATGTTCCACCCGTGTGGGCAAACGCACACAGCAAAATGACCAATTCAATAACAAAGAAATACGCGCAGCCGGCTTTCAGGACTTCTTTATGCTGATAATCCCCTATCATGTCTATGATCCGCGCACTACGAATCAAGGGCCACTCCTTTTGCGATCTGTCTGCTCGGTATCTACACTTTAGCAGTTTGACATCTAGAATTTAGTCTTACAACGTCACCCATTCAAGGACGCCAGTCTAAACAAAAGTAAAGTGCTAAGCCTCACGCCGAATATCGTGGTAGCCTCCCGGAACGCCTTTAGGGGAAAGGATGATCTCCCATAACTGGTTTACCCTTGCGCGGAAGGTCCCGGCACATGCGAGAAGATAATACTTCCACATCCGGTAGAACCTTTCACCGTATCTGTTCTTGAGCGAATCCCAATTCTCGTGGAAATTTTTGAACCAGTGCATCAGAGTCTTCTCATAATCGGGGCCGAAATTCTCCCATTTCTCAAGCACAAATACCCCTTCGATTGCCGCTCCTATCTGGCTTGGAGAAGGGAGCATTCCGTCTGGAAAAATGTAGCGCGCGATCCACGGGTCGGTGGCAGTGACCGAGTGGTTTCCACCAATGGTGCGCAAAAGGAAAAGGCCGTCGTCTTTCAGGCATTTCCTGACGATGCGCATGAAGGTCGGATAGTTCTTGTACCCCACGTGTTCGAACATACCCAGGGAGAGAATACGGTCGAAGGTCCCGTGAAGACTTCGATAATCTTCAAGGCGGATTTCAACCGGGAGTCCCCGGCATAGCTCTTTGCCAAGCTTCGCCTGTTCCTTGGCAACAGTAATGCCGATAACCTGGACATCGAAACGTTCAGCCAGAAATTTCGCGGTTCCTCCCCAGCCACACCCAATATCCAGGACTCTCATGTCCGGCTCAAGGCACAGTCTTCTGCCGACCCACTCAAGTTTGTTTTTCTGTGCTTCGTCGAGAGAGGATGCATTTTCCCAATATCCGGCGGTGTAGATCAACCGCTCGTCCAGCATACTACTATAGAGGTCGTTACCGATGTCATAGTGGAACTGCCCGGACCGATAAGAGCGGGAAGGTGTTTGAAGGTTAAGCAGTCTGGCCTTCAAGGAATCTCGGAAAATAGTCCAGGATGGCACCCCCGTATCCAGTTTGGCCGCTAATACCTTGCAGAAGAACTCATCAAGCCTCTCACAGTCCCACCAGCCGTCCATGTAGGCCTCACCCAGACCCAGACTGCCTTTTGCCAGCACCTTTGTATAAAACCGATCGTTATTGACCTGGATATCCCACGGACGCCCCCCAGCGATTCTGACATCAGCGGAAGCCAACAGAAGTTCTACCTGACGGCGAAAGCTGTCCCGTTTCATTTTGGCTCCAATAGATTTGCTGTATCATAATTAAAAGATAAGAATTTTTTCCGTATAAATCAGTCAGGATTCCTGCCTCGCAGAATAGTTCAAAATGTTTAATATTCGAAAAGGATGAATTTGAATCGCGTACACTAAAGCCAGGAGTTTGAACCGATGAAGGACTACACGCATGAGTGGTTGTGCCGGCAGATTGTAGATGGGATCCAAGACGCAATCATCTTCTCGGACCGTGAAGGTCTGATTAGAATGTGGAACTCGGGGGCGGAAAACATTTTTGGCTATAGCGCCGCGGAGGCGACAGGGCAGATTCTCGATCTGATTATCCCGGAAAAGCTACGAATTCGGCATTGGGAAGGCTACCACAAGGTCATGGCGAGCGGATCGACGCACTATGGCGGAGAATTGCTGGCGGTTCCGGCAATGCGAAAGGACGGCGCACGCATCTCTGTCGAGTTCAGCATCGTTCTCATACGGTCTTCTTCCGAAAAGGTGTTGGGGTCCGCCGCAATTTTGCGTGATGTTACCGCCCGCCGGCAGAAAGAAAAAGAGCTAAAAGACCGGCTGACAGCATTGGAGAATAGAAAATGAATGAGAAAAGAGAAAGATGATCAATATAAAACGCGTCTATGAAAGACCCGATCCCGACGACGGGACCCGCCTCTTGGTGGAACGTCTATGGCCGCGCGGCATGAAGAAAGAATCCCTCCACATGGACGGCTGGCTCAAGGATGTGGCTCCAAGCGATACACTGCGCCGTTGGTTCAGCCACGACCCGGAGAAGTGGCCTGAGTTTCAGCAACGCTACTTTGGTGAGTTGGATAAAAACCCTGTGGCAATTCGACCCATCATAGAGGCAGCCCGGCGGGGCAATGTGACTCTGCTTTACAGCGCTCATGACTTGGAGCACAACAACGCGGTGGCATTAAAAGAGTACTTGTCGAAACATCTGCGACCAAGTCCATGAAAGGCTCCGAGTGCATGAGCAGTTTCCCGACTGCATCTGGCAGACACAAGTTGTCCAAAAAGCCTTCAGCAACCGAACAGACAGTGGGAAGTGATCTGGAAAACAGAGAAGGGCATTATGGGGTCACTGGAAGAATCCCTTCGCGGAGTGCAAAGAAGGAGTCAGAGAACCAACGTGCAATGCAGCAAATCGATGTGGAACTTTTTCTTCCATATCCTGTCTCCTCCAATCGGGTGATCCCGCAAACTCTTCGGCCTTAGGCCGCCTTCCTCTCAGTGGCCGGTTCCTCGTGGTAGAGTGGGCTGCCGAAAGCATTCAACGGAAAGTTCCTGAATATTCGCTGTCCGTCGACATCGATAACTCTTAAAAGATCTGTCTGCTTGCGATCTGCCATTATGACCGAATAGTGTTGACCGTATTGACGTTTAACCATATCAACAGGCACTTCAAATTGAACATATTTATTAATCCCTTTCTGGCTAAGAGCCTTGACAAAATTGGGATCTTCGAAGGAGTCACACGCGGTCATAACCAAGATGGCTCCAGAACCCCCTGTAATTATACTTGCTTTCATGTTATCGCCTTTCGAATCCTATAATTTATACTCGACGCAAACAATCATACCTTCCCTTAAAGATAAGCAAATTCTAAGCAAAATCAATGTGATATGGAGTAAAGAAAATGCTGTGCGCCGCGCCGCACAAAGGGGGGAACTGAAAGGCCAAGACTATGGCTCGCCAAACCTATTTATCCGATGACGTGACAGAATCCTGTATTCGTTCTCAGCACTCGTTGCGGATCTGACTATCGGTCGTGATTTAGCCGATAACATTGCCCTCCCGAATTACCTCATTCAGCCGGACGATATAAGGTGAACGTGGGTTCGACCAAAACCTTATCAAAGAAAGGAAAAACACGATGAGATATCGCGCCGCCTCCGCCGAGCTGTTTCCTTCCGGGATCAATCGCAAGAGTACGTCATCATTAATCTTTTTCAGAGCCATGGAAACTCTTTCGGAATATCATGGAAACACTCGACTGCGTGTTTCCATGAGGGAAGAGTAATGTGAGTTCTGTTCTATATTCGCTTTTCATCCGCCATGGAAACAGATGGAAACACCAAGGGTTTCGAGGCCGGCTGTTTCCATCGATAAGGAACTGTGATCGCTAGGTTTTTTGTGTTGCATGGAAACATCTTGGAAACACCGGGGAAAAATGGAGCGAGTAAAAAGGCAAAAGTGAGAAGCAAAAAAGATGGTGTACGCCTGCGTCGCCTTCTTGTCTCGCTGCCTTCGGCCCGGCGCTGGGCAACTTGACGATGCGGTTGCGCCAAACAGTACGCGCCACAGAGGGCAGACGACAGATGACAGACGACAGGAGTAAGTGAAAAAGCAGGAAGCGTGGAGCAGGGAGCGGGGAAGACAGGGCTGAGTATCAGGCGCCCATTTGCCGGAAGATTCCATAAAGACCTCTCAAGTACAGCGAGCTGTGAACTGCGAGTAGAAAAAACTGCGGGCGCCCCGAAAGGAGAGGAACACCGCCCTCACAAAAGATCGGGCGCGGACTATACGCGTCGCATCAGGTCATGCTTATAGCGGGAGACCCGAAACGCAGTGAGGGTCCGCCAGGAAAAGTTTTGGCGCGCGGCCGTCACCCCGGCCATCTCGCAAGCGTCCCGCCACAGTTGAGCAGGGGGGATAGACGGACTTTCCGTGTGCCCGCGACTATCTCGAACATTATACTTCATTATGAGATGTCGATGCAAGAATAATGTGAAGTGCTTATGTCAATTCAGGAAGTGGGGCATGTCAATGCAGATTGCTTTTCAAGGCCAAAGCTTATTATCCGGAGCGCAGACCCTTCTGTCATTTCGTAACTCGTATACTCACTGTCTTGGAACCGCTTCCCCCCGGTCCCGACACAGTAAGCATCGCCGAGTAGGTCCCGGGCCTGTTGTAAGTGTGAGCCGGACTCTCATCCGTGCTCGTCGTGCCATCTCCGAAGTGCCACAGCCAACTCGTGACGACACCGGTAGCTTGATTGGTAAAATTCACGTGCAGGGGAGCTTTCCCCAATGTGGGCGTGGCAGAAAAATTTGCCTTGGGGGCAGCGTAGACTGTGATGTAGCCAGGTTTAGTACAGGTGTTTGTGCCCCCGGCTCCTGTCACGGTGAGCGCCACCGTGTAGACACCGGCCTTACTATAAGTATGGCTGGGGCTCCGGATATTACTCGTCTGGCCGTCTCCAAAGTTCCACTGCCATTTAGTGATTTTTCCGACAGAGTTGTCGGTGAAATGCGCCGTCAAGGGTCCTTTTCCACTGGTAGTACTTCCGGTGAAAATGGCTGCAAAGACAGGTGTATATGTCCCGACAGCGGAAGCGGTCTGCCCGTTAGCGATGTTTGCCATCTGATCGGATGGTGTGTTCCAGCCGGCGATATTGTTGAAAGCAACCTTGTGCATACCCACGCTCAGGTTGGATACCCTCGCTCCGCTTGCCTGCCATGCTCCGCCATCGACACTCCACATCACACCGGCGCTCATCTCGCCGGCAGGACTGATCGTGACCGTCAAGGAGCCGCTCTGTTGCACGTAAGTGCCGGTAAGAGAGGTAGTTTGCCCGTTCGAGATGTTGAACACCTGGCTGGTGGGCGTCGTCCAACCCTGAATACCGCTAAAAGAAGCAGTGTGCAACCCCACGCTCAGGTTGGATACCGTCGCTCCGCTTGCCTGCAATGCTCCGCCATCGACACTCCACATCGCACCGGCGCTCACCGCGCCGGCCGGGCTGATCGTCAGCGTCAAGGAGCCGCTCTGTTGCACGTAAGTGCCGGTAAGAGAGGTAGTTTGCCCGTTCGAGATGTTGAACACCTGGCTGGTGGGCGTCGTCCAACCCTGAATACCGCTAAAAGAAGCAGTGTGCAACCCCACGCTCAGGTTGGATACCGTCGCTCCGCTTGCCTGCCATGCTCCGCCATCGACACTCCACATCGCACCGGCGCCCACCGCGCCGGCCGGGCTGATCGTCACCGTCAAGGAGCCGCTCTGTTGCACGTAAGTGCCGGTAAGAGAGGTAGTTTGCCCGTTCGAGATGTTGAACACCTGGCTGGTGGGCGTCGTCCAACCCTGAATACCGCTAAAAGAAGCAGTGTGCATACCCACGCTCAGGTTGGATACCGTCGCTCCGCTTGCCTGCCATGCTCCGCCATCGACACTCCACATCGCACCGGCGCTCACCGCGCCGGCCGGGCTGATCGTCACCGTCAGGGAACCGGCGGCGCTTTTTGTGAAAATCTCGATATAGTCATTGATGCTGGTTTGTGCCGTAGTCACCATGACCGTCTTATCTGCGGCCATGTCTCCATATATGACGGGCTGTGGAAGTCCGGAATTGGCGACAAGTGTTACAGCCCCATTGGGTGAAAGTGTAGCGGTCCCGGTAATGTTGTTTTTTGTTGAACCATCGTTTGCCGTATAGGACATTGTAAACGTTCCATCCTCGTTAATCGTTAGAGCGTCCCGTTCCCATGTCCACATTGAAAAAGAGTTGCCTTGCCACGTGCCGGCCAAATCAGCCGGCAGATATGAAGCCGCTTGCAGGGCGTAAACACCGAGTACGGCAGGGTTGCCGTTCGCCCCACTGGTGGCAACCATGACCGTCTTGTCTGCGTCCATGACTCCACTGAATGTTGAATCGGAGGGATTGGTTATCACCCCGGTTGATGAAATCGACCAAGTCCCGGTCGCGCCGGTATTGGAATCGGTCCATGTTCCATTCGAGTTGACCGCAAGAGAATCCGTTTCCGCCGCGCCGTAATACTGACCCGAAGATGTTAGAAGATTGCCTTCCCACGCACCGGTCAAATCGGCCAATGAACACGAAGGCGCCTGTTTCGTGAACATCAGGAGTCGGGGGGAGCCATTGGACAAGTCGGTTTGCGTGCATGCGATGACGGTATTGCCGGAGTCTATCCGGCACAGGATGTTGTTCGGTTGACCGGTTGTCATAAATAAGCCGCCGGGAGAACTCCAGAAAGCGCCGGCATCGCTGTTGATAACTTGATCGGGATTACCATTGTTGTCTGTTATGGAAATGTTGCTCAATGTTCCGTCCGGGTTGATGGTCGCCGAGCCTCTTTCCCACTCGGGTGCGTCAGAGCCTGAAACAATAAAGTCAGCGTTCCAGGTGCCGGCAAGGGCGGCGATAGATGAAGGCGGAACTGCCTCAGGCGTTACACTGTTGGAAGGATCCGAGGGCGGACCCATTCCGATCGTGTTTGCCGCCGTTACCGTGAATGTGTAGGCTGTGCCGTTGGTCAGGCCCTGCACGACTATCGGGCTTCCCGCGCCAGTGGTTGTTATGCCGCCGGGATTAGAGGTCACGCTGTAGGAGCTGATGGGCGGACCGCCTGCTGAGGCAGTGAAGCTGACCGCAGCCTGGGCATCGCCGGCTGCTGCCGCTACCCCTGTCGGCGCGTCGGGAACTGAAGGCGAGCCGCTAACGGAGAAAATCATGCCCTTATCGTAGACGCCTCCCCCATATTCCATCCCGTAGATGGTGGCCCCCAAGAGCGTAACCGAGCCCCCATCGTTTGAAGAAGCACTGCCAAAGTTGTATAGCACCTGGTACCCGGTTCCGTCGGTGTTTATCTGGAAAATCGTGCCCATGCCGTAGCCGGTGCCGCTGCCGCCGCTAGAGGTCATCCCGTAGAGCGCCGACCCGGAGAGGGTGAGCGAGCTGACAGGCAAGGCCCCATCGTTTGGATATCCCGCGAAGCTGTAGAGCACCTGGTACTCTCCGCCGCTCGTGTTTATCTGAAATATTGTGCCTAAGCCGAAGGCGCCTCCAACCTGGGTCATCCCGTAAAGCATGGTCCCCGAGAGCGTCAGGGAGCCGTAAGGATTGGTCCCGTCGTTTGCAACACCGCCGAAGCTGTAGAGCACCTGGTACCCCGTCCCGTCGGGGTTTATTTGGAAAATTGTCCCTGAGCCGTTGGCGCCTCCACCCGAGGTCATCCCATAGAGCGTGGTCCCCGAGAGCGTCAGGGAGCCGTAAGGATAGGCCCCATCGTTTGCAACACTGCCGAAGTTGTGCAGTACCTGATACCCTGAACCGTCCGCGTTTACCCGGAAAATCGTGCCCTGGCCGAAGCCGACTGTGCCTCCACCCTCGGTCATTCCGTAGAGCGTTGACCCTGAGAGCGTGAGGGAGCCGTAAGGATAGGCCCCATCGTTTGGATATCCTGCGAAGCTGTGGAGCACCTGGTATCCGGTGCCGTCATTATTTATCTTGAAAATCGTGCCGGAGAGCAAGGCGCCTGCCCCAAGGGTCATCCCGTACAGCGTAGACCCCGAAACGGTGAGGTCACCTTGAGGATTAGCGCCATTATTACCAGTGCCGAAGTTGTAAAGCACCTGATACCCGGTGCCGTCCGCGTTTATTCGGAAAATCGAGCCGGAGCTGTCGGAGTTGGGCCCAATACCGGTCGTCATCCCGTAGAACGTAGACCCCGAGACCGTGAGCGAGCCATGGGGGTTAGCCCCATCGTTTGCAACACTGCCGAAGCTATATAGGGCGCCAAAGTCGTCTGTAGCGGGCGGCGAATCTGCATGAGCCCGGCTCAGCGGGAAGCTCGCCACGCAGATGAATGCCGCAATGCCGATAACCAGCCCAAGGATGAATCTCTTTTCTATTTTCATTTTCGCACCTTTCATCCAGACCGCAATAATGCACCCGAAAACCAGGCGTGACAGATCCTTCGAAAAACCTCGGAGAGGGTGATTCCCGCCTCTATTCTTGATCGATTACGTGGCCGTTGTTATTCGCAACGCGAGCAATGAATATGCCAATGCTTGTTCTCTTTTTAGTAAGGGACCCAAACCTATTGATTTTCAGCCACCGGGGAGATGGGCAGGACTCAGGGACCTAAGAGTTTCTCTGCGGCAATGACAAAGTTTGTCGCTAATGTGCCTAAATCAGTCATCTGTGTGCTATGCATCCAAAATGCAGGAAGCCCTGCCATACTGAAACCCGGTCTCGGTGAGGACTGCAAATCAGTCTTTGTTCTACTCTTCACCTTTCCCGCAAAATTAGACTTTTTCCGAGCGGCATGATGTCATATAACGACACAAGGGTGCTCTCAAGGCAATGAGAAGGTTTTTGACGGAAGCAGATGTTGATCCGAAGGAGTGACGCCATCATGACATACAAAGGGTATACCGGCCATGTCGAATATGACGATGCGGCGGGAATTTTCCATGGGGAAGTGCTTGATCTAAAGGACGTCATCACTTTTCAGGGAAAGAGCGTTGAAGAAATAGAAAAGGCTTTTCGAGACTCTATTGATGATTACCTGGAGTTTTGTGAGCAAAGGAGCGAAGAGCCTGACAAACCGTTCTCCGGGCGGTTGATGCTCCGTTTACCGCCGACCCTGCACCGAAAGGTGTTTGTCAGCGCCATTCGGGAGGGCAAAAGCCTGAATCAATGGATTTCAGAAAGGCTTGAGCGATCCTTCTAGTATTCGCCGCGTATTCTCACATGACCTCAGTAGCGGTAGAGCCTCCAGGGATCAACCTCAGTTCTGTGGAAGCGCCAGGAGGGAACCTATAAGGTCAAACCTGCACTTTTGACAGATCGATGCTAAGAGTATGGGTTTGTTGAGAGTGTGGGTTTGACCCCATGAGTCTCCATAAACCTGGAGGTGGTATGGTTAGAGGGGCATTTTCGGGGTCAAAAAGAGCGGTTTAAGACTGAAAAATATATGTTTTGGACCCCCCTTTGCTTGCGCAGCAACCTTTCAGCTTGGTGGGTCCGACCCCAAACCTCGGAGTATTAACGAAGGAGAGTGGGCGCGCGGGGCAAATCTACCGTGCAAGTTCATTTATCGCCGCTGCCAGACCAAGGTGCCGTTGCCCGGCTAATCGAGGCTTAACGAGGCCCCGCTGCGTAGCGCATTCCGTACTCCGCATATCTTTAGCTCCAGGTCGAGAAGTTTGTGCAGAATCTCTTTTTCGTTGTCTGATCGATGAAATATCTCTTTAACGCCTCCATTCCGGAAAATGAGTCGCCAGTTTGCGGAAAGGGCTAGCACGGGATCGTGGGTGGCAATGATGATAATCTTGTCGGTTCTTACCAACAGCTCCAGGGCGCTCTGCTTGTCCACACCAGCATTTTCGATCTCATCAATGAGGATAATCGGCGAGGAACTCAGGAGCGCCGTATCGGCTATCATTAACGCCCGAGATTGTCCGCCCGACAACTGCGTCAATTGATGTCCCGGGCTGAAAGGTTCACCCGCCAGCCGATTAGCCGCATCAATTACTCTAGACGCTATCTCGCTTGCATTTGGGACTTGGCGGCTCTCGGCGTGTGTCAAGATAAAGTCCGCCACCTTCATATCCAGCACAAAATTCATATTTTGGGTAAGCTGGGCGACCAGTCTTCCTTGAAGAGCAAAGCGTTCTTCGGAATCGGGCATTATCCCGTTCAGAAGAAGTTTGCGCCCGGTCGGCGTATCCCCGTTCGCCAGTAACTCGATGTCCGACAGAAACCGGCTCTTACCCGAACCGGTAGGCCCGAGAAGGGCGGATATTTCTCCAGTCCGGAAGACCATGTTTTCCGTTTCACTTACCGAGGACTTGTCCCTGCCCGCAATAACGGTGATGCATTCCAGAGTTTGCTGCCGATATTTCATAAGGCTTTTCCAAATGAGGCTTTCTTCACATTTCCTTTCTGGTACTTTGCCCCGATTCTCCTTTCGCTCAGGCAATACGAGCAGATGGCGGCAGGCATGGAAAACCTGAGTTTCATATTGGTGACAGAGTCGACGGAAGGCGCCTCGGCCATGATAGCGGCAAAGTCCATGCAACCCTGGCCGGTAAGCCCGTTCAGGTGCCGTATAATTGCCCGCTTATTCCACTGGCGGATGCGGTATCGATAAACTTCCCGTTCAGCCTGGGAGACAAGGTCTCCTTTGGTGATCGCCACAAGGTCCGCCATCCGCAGCATGGGGCCGATCTTTTCGGGGGCATCGATACCCATCAAGTTGTCTATGACGCATATAGCCAATAGGCCCTGAATATGCGGCGAACAACGATTGCACAGTCCCGCCGTTTCAATGATGCAGCAGTCCGCTCCGGATTCGAGCGCCCAATCGAAAGCTTCTTCCATGTTGATTGCAAAGAAGTGATCGGGACACAATCCGCCCGAGAAAGCCACCGTTACCGGGATATTCGCCGCTCCGTATAGAGCATCGTCCCGGCTCTGAAGGCAGTCGAACTTTATGACCGAACAGGATGTTCCGCCGGCGATGAGATGGGTGCAGGACTTGATGAGCAAAGATGTCTTGCCGCAGGACGGCGGCCCCGCTACGGTTATGAGTCTCATCGAAGCCCTTTCCGGGCAGCCCGAAATGAGAGATTCAATTCGTCCCGGAGTGTGTTGATGTCGTTTCTTTCGATATAGTCCCAGCCAATCCACTTGAGCTTCGCGCCCTCGGGAAATCCTGTCAAATCAGTTTGGCCAATAGGTACAAACCATGAAGCGCTTTTGATGGACGCGAACCCCGTCGTAAAAAAGGAGAGCAGTTCGGATAGGCGCTCTTTTTCCTTCCTTTTGGCAAGAAAATAGAGTGGGCTTGCTGCGGCCCCGTCTTCGGGCCAGACCACCCGAACATGATCGTGTCGCCTCGTGCTCTCGGCAAAAAACAATGGAATGATGAATACGGCCGCAGCGTCCGGGTCCGACGATCCGGCTATTTTCGCCATCTGCGACGAATGCATAATGCTTTTTACGTTATGGGCCAGACGCCGCAGTCCCTCAATGCCCTTTTCCTTGTAAAGGTTAAGGACCACTGCATCAGCCATGTCATCGCCGTCCCCGCACATGACAATTTCATTTCTGTACATTGGCTCAAGCAGTTCTTCCCATGAGCGGGGAACGGGCAAAGAACCTAGTCTTCTCGTATCAACCAGGAAGATATAGGGCGTGACTCCGTAAACGGTGTAGTTGAGTCCGGGATCGATCATCCCTGCCTGGACGTGCATGGAATTAACCGCCGCAGGGAGCATCGACTCAAAAAGTCCCGAGCGTACGAACCTCTCGACGAATTCCTTTTTCCAGAAGTCGCCGAATCCGATGGAAGCAATGATAGAGGGCAGCTTATCGGGATCTTTTTCCCTGTAAATTGGATCGAACGGGGCAACGGAGGTGCAGCCCATGGGGAGATGAACAAAAAAGTCAACATTGCTCTTCCTGCATTGCTCGACAATCCGGTCGATATGATCCTTTATTACAAGCTTTACGGGACATGGAGCATAGAGGAGCAGATCAGCTCTCGCGGGCAGTGGAAGACTGTCTTCTTCCGCACCCATTTTTTGTATCGAATTTATCAGTCTCTGGAGCTGAGAGTTCATTTTCCCTACTCTTCATGAAATGTGGACGCAATGATCAGCAGTAATATCTACACGGTCTTGCACGTGTACGTAATTACATCGGTTTCACATTCATGGATGACAAACGAATGCATGAGAAACTCAACCTTGCAGGAAGAAAGCGAAAACAACAGAAGAAAGTCGAAAGCTTAGCCATAAATAACACCGCTTTTTCCTGCAAATGCCGACGATGAGCCAATAGCCCTGAACCAGTCTGGGACGACAAAAGATGGCACTAAGAAGGCCGCCAAGCATTCCTTGCCCCAAGATCGAGGGTGAACGACAGAGTTTGCAAAACCGATTCCAACAACAAGGGCAGACGGTCCTGCTGGAAACTTGGGGGACCGAAATGCCGAAGGTCTGAGACGCTGACCCTTTGTTACCAATAAAATCATAACGGAATTTTCGTCCACGGAAGCTGGGAAACCCCGCGATAAAGCTCTGTCTTCCAAAAATTTCTCCATACCGTTTCGTCATGCGGCCCTTCAAAAATGTAAGGTCTACGCACAAAAATGTGGTGTGAAAAGTATTTGAACCCGTTAAAAACAGTGTATATGAGTTTTGAATCATACGTCATGTCGTCTAAACACTAGATTGGTATTCCTTTTGCTCTCCTGACCCCCATGAAATGTGACTGTCGATCGAAAAGCCGCTTCTGACCCGGTTCTCTCTCGCATCATCTATTCTGCAGTGAGTCGGATGAAAATACCGGGATGGCGAACCGTCGATTCTAACTGGAGTGTTTGATGAACGGGTCAAATGGGGTTCTGCGAAGAATTTTAGATGAAGCGATGAGATTCCACGGGCATTTGTGTGGAGGTCTGACACTCGGTGTACGAATGGCTATCGCCGGTTTAGGAGAGTTGGGCATCAATGATCCGAAGGGCCATGCGGGAAAGGATTTGGTCATCTTTGTAGAGACTGATCGGTGCCCAGTGGACGGCATAATTGCCGTAACCGGTCGTACCCCCGGGAAACGTAGCATAAAGATGATGGACTACGGCAAGAATGCGGCCACTTTCATCGAAACTCAGTCGGGCGATGCCGTGCGCGTGAGTGTGCGGGCAGATTTCAATGAGAAAGTGGAGCGGCTTGCGAAAACCTCCTTTCGCGAAATGAAAGAGAAGCGGGCAAACGTCGCTACACTGACCATGATCCCCGAAGCAGACCTCCTGAGGCTTCAACGCGTGAGCGTCAAGCTTTGTCCGGAGGATCTCCCAGGCAAGCCGCTTGTGATAGTGACGTGCCAGTGTTGCGGCGAAATTGTGCGGGATAATCGCCATGTGAATCAGGGGAACAGACTCCTTTGCAAGCCATGCGCGACAGGAGTCGACTACTACACGCTGCCCGGCGACGAGTTGCGACCGTTGGGCCATAATGGGTTCATCGAGTCTGAACTGAAAAGGAAGCACCATGAGCCTGCCGGACGTTGACTGGAATGAGCTGTGGCGGAGGACGCAGGCCGAAAAGCATCCTCCCATGCGGGACCCCAAATTTTGGGATAAACGGGCTCCCGAGTTCACGCGTCACGTAGCTGCCAGCGAATATATCGGGCAATTCCTGAGAATCATGAAGCCTGAGCCTCATTGGGCGGTTTTGGATATCGGGTGTGCAGCCGGGACCCTGGCGATTCCACTCGCTCCTTCTGTTAAGCGAATCACGGCAGTGGACCCATCAACCGTTATGCTCTCCTTGCTTGATGACCGGTGTCGCGAGCACAACATCGCCAATATCAGGCTCGTAAACGGCAAATGGGAAGACGATTGGGGCGCTTTGGGCATCGGACTGCATGACGTCGTCGTCGCCTCTCGATCCCTCGTCGCCGACGATCTGCAAACTGTAATCGACAAGCTGCAGCGTTATGCGAGCAAACGGGTCTACATCTCAACGCTCGTGGACGACGGCCCCTATGACCGCAGAATTGTCGAGGCAGTAGGCCGCAAGTTCTGTCACGGAGCCGATTACATCCTTGTCTACAACTTGCTTCGGACACTGGGGATCTACGCAAACGTAGCATTCACCACTAACAGGTATGAAAAGACTTTCACCGACATCGAAGATGCAATCAATTCCATGCGCTGGATGATCCATGAAATGACCCCGAATGAGGAAGATCGACTCAGGAGTCACCTGGCGAGGTCGTTAGTACAAGAAAACGGTGCCTGGAAGATGCCCTACCAGCAGGTCGTCCGCTGGGCGGTTCTCTGGTGGGAGGTGGAAAATGTCGACATCCTCGACAGGATGCCGGTTGTGGATATCAATCCTTGTGTTCGCAGACAACCAGTGTGAGAGGTGGATCGGAAGAGTCCAGAAAGAAAAAATCAAGAACCGACATGAAGAGGACACCATGAGCGCCGACATTCAGAGTATACAAGCTCCAAAGGTGGGTAATGAAGTCACAGTAACCGGAAGAGTCAAGCACCCTCTCATCCTTCACATTAGCGAGTTATGCACAATGGATGCAGAGGATGTTAGGGACCTTCAGATAATCTGCGGCAGCGGTGATCCAAAGGGCCGCATCGCGCATTGCAGGGGAGTGTTTCTCGAAAACGTGATCAGACGGGCCGAGGTGATTACAGAAGAGGATAACGACACGAAAAAGATGTTCGTTGCCGTCACGGCCGGGGACGGCTACAAAGTGGTTTTTTCCTGGCAGGAGATATTCAATACCCCGATAGGCGAAGGCGTCATGCTCCTGATCGAAAAAGACGGCAAACCATTATGCGGAGAGCATGATCGGCTGGACCTTATCTCCGCGCAGGATTACTTCACCGGATCGAGGTACGTAAAAGGGGTGGAAAAAATCGAGATTATTCTGGCGGCATGATGCAGATTGAAGGCATATTGCGGAAAGAACTAGACCAAGCCGCTTGCGACGAGGGCGTTCCCGGCGGCGTTGGATCGTCGGGAACGGAAGTTCACGACAACGCCATACTCGACTACCCACAATCAGGCGAGCGCATCTGTGGACGTCGGAATATCATGGGGCTCCGCGCCCATCATCCAGCCAAACCGTCCGGTTTTCAGGTTCGGCGCGTGCTGGGCAGGGAAGATCTCTGGATCACTGAGTACATAATCACTTACCAAGGGAAGCCGACCTTCACGGTGAGTATCATGGAGTTCCGGGACGGCAAGGTGATGCATGAAACACAATATTCTGCAGATCCCTTTGAGGCGCCTGTCTGGCGCGCACAATGGGTCGAGCGGATGAAATAAAAAATACATAATAATTCAGCCCATTTTCTGGAGGCCCTCTTTTTTGGCCGACTGAATCCTCCGCGATTTCCCGTGCCTGCCCGCAGGACGTATCAACAGAGGCCAACCGGCAGGTAGCGGACGTTATGGCGAAAGGGAAGATCGTTATCACCTTTGCCCCTTATCCGATACCGAGTCAGAATCTTGAAATGCTCGGTCAGGTGATTAAATTCAGCACTATTCGGGAGCCGTAAGCAGCTTGGTTGACTCACGATTTGAGGATGCGTGGGTAAGCTGAGTGGTGGCATAGACGGAAAAAAGTCGTCTGCCTTTCGTGTTTTATGCAAACTGTATAATCTTAGTTCGGCGTCATGGCCTGAGAGAGGAAATAATTGTGAGGGTCTTAGTAGTCATCGCGCTGAGCCTGGAGTTTGTTGCCGTACCGGCATCCTCGGAGGGGGGGCAATGGCGCGCCTGTTGTCGGTGAACGTCGGGCTTCCGCGAGATATTCTGTGGAACGGCAAGACCGTGCATACGAGTATCTGGAAGGACCCCGTCCAGGGGCGGCGGATGGTGCGACGGCTCAACATCGACGGCGACGGGCAGGGCGATCTGGGCGGCCACGGCGGCGAGCACCGCGCAGTGTTCGTGTATCAAATCGAGACGTATCGCTACTGGGAGAAGCGGCTGGGGAGAAATGACTTCACCTACGGGCAGTTCAGCGAGAATTTCACTGTCGAGGAATTGCCCGATGACGAGGTGTGCGTTGGCGACCGCTACCGGATCGGCTCCGCGCTCTTCGAGGTTACCCAGCCGCGCGTGACTTGCTACCGCGTCGGTATCCGCATGAACGAGCCGCGCATGGCGTCGCTGTTGACCTCGAGTGGCCGGCCGGGTTTTTACCTGCGCGTGCTGCAGGAAGGCGAGGTCGGCGCCGGCGACCCGATCGTGAAGGTCGCCGAAGGACCCGAACGCATGACGGTCGAGCAGATCAACGCGCTCTTGTACTTGCCTGGCCATCCACGCAGCCAGATCGAGCGCGCGCTCCGCATTGGCGCGTTGGCGCCTGGCTGGCGCGCGTCGTTCGAGGCTCTGTTGGGAAGCGGCGGCGGCCGGGTCGGCATGACGGGCAACGCCGGACTCTCCACCGCCGCCCTCACCGCGACGACGCCGGGGTTCTTCCCGCTCCGGGTCTCGCGGATCGAGCGTGAGAGCCTCGACGTGCTCTCGCTCTGGCTACAGACCGCGGACGACCGCTCGCTCGCGACGCCCCTGCCCGGCCAGTTCATCGTCCTTTTGTTGCGCCCTGAGCCAAGCGGGCCCGCGCTGTACCGCAGCTACTCGCTGTCGGGTCCCCCCTCCGCCCAGTGCTATCGCGTGAGCGTGAAGATCGAGCCTCAAGGTAGGGCCGGGACATATCTGAAGAGCGGCGTGCACGTGGGCGACGTCCTCGACGCCAGCGCGCCACGCGGGGGCTTCGTCCTGAGCGCGGGCGAAGATCCGGTCGTACTGATTAGTGCGGGCATCGGCGCGACGCCCGTGCTCGCCATGCTAGAGGCGCTGGCAGCTTCGGCGTCCCGCCGTGAAGTCTGGTGGCTCCATGGTGCGAGAAACCGCGAGAGCCATGCGTTCGCGCTCGACGTGGGACGCCTCGTTGCGGCGCTCCCACGCGGCCGGAGCTACGTCTGCTACAGTAGGGCAGCGGCCGGCGACAAGCTCGGGCAGGACTACGACGCGGCAGGACATCTCCATGCCGCTACGCTCGACGCGCTCGGGGTGCCGCTCGACGGCGACTTCTATCTCTGCGGTCCTATGGACTTCATGCACGACCTGACCGCCGGGCTTACAGCGCGGAGCGTTCCCCCGGATCGGATCCATACGGAGATCTTCGCTGGACTCGAGGCGATGACACCGGGGGTCGTCGGCGGTGCGCAGCGTGCACCCCATATTCCGAGTGATGACCCGGAAAGCGGTCCGCTTGTCTCCTTCGCGCGCAGCGGCCTCGCTGTTCACTGGTCGCCCTCGAAGCATCAGAGTCTGCTCGAGCTGGCAGAAGCCTGCGATGTGCCGATGCGCTGGTCCTGCCGGACGGGCGTCTGTCACTCGTGCGAGACCGGGCTGGTTTCCGGGAGCGTCGCCTACGACCCCGATCCGCTCGACCCGCCGGCCGAGGGCAACGTCCTCACCTGCTGCTCACGGCCGCGCGGAGACGTCGTGATCGACATCTGACAGCATCACACGGCTCGGGCGCCAGAGCATGCGCGAGCCGCTCAGATATCAGCAAGTATGGCAAAACTAACCCAAAATTTTCTTGACCGAAAAACCGAGTTGGTCGCTGAAGAGTTACTTGGAAAAGTCTTAGTACGTAAAATCAACAACGGGAAACTTTCCGGCATGATCGTGGAAACCGAGGCTTATATCGGTCCGCACGACTTGGCATCCCACGCTTCCAAAGGCAAAACAGACCGCACGCAAGTAATGTTTTCTTACGGCGGTATTTGGTATGTCTACATGATCTACGGTTTTTATTATTGTCTCAATATTGTCACTGAAACCAAAGATTATCCCTCGGCGGTTCTCATTCGCGCATTGGAACCATTAGAAGGAATCGAAAAAATGAAGGAAAATCGTAAAACCGACAATATCGCCAATCTGACCAGTGGCCCGGGGAAATTATGTCAAGCTTTTGAAATCAAAAAAAATATCGATGGAACATCAGCGATTTCCAAAAATTCCGAGCTTTACATTGAAGATTGTAATATCGAAATTCCTGCAGATCAAATTGTGAAAGCCAAACGAATTGGCGTAGACTACGCTGGAATCTGGAAAGACAAACTTTTGAGATTTTACATCAAAGACAATCCGTTTGTTTCAAGAAAATGATATTTTAGTGAAGGCGCCTTGTTCCGATTCCGGATGTTGAGATCAGGTGTTTCCCGAATCTGTTGGCCCGGTTCGGGGATTGGAGGGGAATGGATCACAGGGCCTGTGAGGAAGAAGGCATAACTATAAACCAGCTCCTAAGATCACTCTGTCAACAGAACTGCAATGGGGATCTTCCGTATTCTGCCGCTATTGTTCATGGGAGAGGGGCAAAAGTGGACATCATTCGCGGTGTTGATGGTTGTGAAGGTGGCTGGCTTTGCCTAGCAGGCAATGTCAACGGCGGGAAACCGGTTGCGCAAGTTTTTCCAGATGCAAAATCGCTTTTGGAAGCGACTGCCGGAGCCATTACTGCAATAGATATCCCAATCGGTCTTCCCTCAGATAAACCACGTCAGTGCGATATTACAGCGCGTTCTCTCCTTGGCTCTCGTCGGAGCAGTGTCTTCCCAGCTCCAGTTCGTGGCACAATCGAAGCTGCTTCTTATGATCTGGCCTGCGCTGCGTCAGAGGAAGCTTGCGGGAAAAAGCTTAGCCAACAGACTTATGCCCTATTGCCCCGAATACGTGATCTCGACTTTCTTCTGCGCCAAAAACCGGATCGAGTGAACACGGTGTTTGAAGTGCATCCGGAAGTTTCTTTTTGCTACTGGAACAATCGACAGCCCATGCGGTATTCGAAACACTCAGGGTTCGGGTTTCTGGAACGTTTTCGGCTTGTCGAGCAGATTTTTCCAGGCGTAGCTGAGGAAATCCGGCAGTCCATACAACCCAAAGATGTAGCCCACATTGTTTGTCAATGGGATGCCGGATACCGACATGGGAATTATCCTTTTCTTATTGAGGTTTTTACCTCTCTTCAAACTCAACCATTTAGAACTAATATCGGTAAGCTATCGCCGAAGCATTTGTAAAGTGTTGTGAATTTTCGCAAGTTAGTGTTAACCCTGGATACCCGCGTCCATCCCCTTCGCAATATTACGAGTATTGGTTAATAAAGTTTCCGGTTGCCGATGCGGTTGTTGAAGAACCGAGGTTTGCAAGCAGGTCCTGAAGGAAAGTCTGCAAATCCGTGCTGCTGGATGTGCTGCTCGTGCCGGCTGTTGTGGTGTTTGCTGTGCTGTTTGTGCCGCTCGACGAGCTTGTGCCGCCTCCCCCTTGGAGAGCTGAAACCAGATTATTGAAGTCCGTTTGCAGTGTATTGAGGCTGCTGTTCGTCGTGGAAGCAGATGAGGTGGATGAACCGTCCGAACTGGCTTCCAACTGCGAAATCAGTTGCTCCAGCTTGCTCGAAAAGGTTGAGTAAGGGGATGTCGCCGTCGAAGACGTAGAGGAGGACGAGCTGCCGCTTGAAGAGGATGTGGCTGTCGAGGATACGGCGGAAGGCGAGGTGCCGCCTGAACCCGATTCCTCTTCTACTGCCTCGAACAGGTCGTGCATGAACTTTCCGAGTCCGTGTGCGTGCCGATGGCCCCCGCCCCCGGTAGGTTGGGTCGAGTTGGCAGCAGAGGTGGAGCTATCGGAAGTCTGGTTCGTGCTCCAGTTCGTCGAGACACCGCCCGGCTGAGTAGGCATCGAAAGTCCAATCTGACTTAACGCTTCCGTTACGCTTTGCATGAAAGTGTTACCCCCTCCACAGTTTGGCGGGCTGCCCGAAACGGTCGTGCCTGAACTGGCACCACCACTATTTGCCTGCTGGAGCATGGAAAGGTAGTCAGTGTAGAGCGAATCCGTGCCGTTAACCGCTGAAATGGACATGGTGTTCTCCTCTTAACGTAGCGTTTCGAAAATACGTAGCCCTCTCAAGGCGCGGGCATTGTTAAACTGCACCTTGTTAACAGTCCTTTCGAATTGGTTATCGCGATTCCGTTTTGCGTTTTGTGTTTATTGAAGGCAATAAGCGGACCTGATTGGGAAAATTCCTGTAAGGAAGCGCCGACAGTAATGTAAAGATTTGTAATCATAATTATGTTTGATATGGAAAGTGGCCTCTGGTACTGTTCGCCGGGAGGGCGGCCCAATAGTATATAATTTGGAGCCGGATTGAGTCAGGGTTAAAAATGAAGGTGGAGATTCCAAATTTCTTTGGCCAAGTACCTCGTTCTTCTACGGCCGTTCACAAAAAGTGCCGACCAGATCGGCAGATTTTTCCATATTTTATATGTAATTGCGTCACCGTGCGGGCTGAGATAAAACCGCATCAATTTCAACCCGCCCGCACACAAATAGGAGGGTCAAGGGGAGTCAAGAGTCCAATGGGTCAGGTCTCCGTTTGACCAGTTATCCGACCTCTCTGGAATGCCGACCACTCTGATCAGGTTCCTGGTCTGACACCAAGCGCTTCCGCATCGAGTCGAAAACGCGGCCGACAGCACTTGTATACTGTGAACGGTTAAGAAGTGAACTTTCCGTGATTTCGACTGCGAGGAAGAATCAAGACACATCATGCACAATCGCGTCGGCAGAAAGTCCAACTTTTACACGTTCGCAGTATAACTCCTGACTATAAATGGATCTCTAATCGTACGTCCGGCGCGGCATTTCGCGCAATCCTGGCTTTCATCGGGCGCAATCGCTGAGTTTCCGGTGTGGATTTACCCCCCTGACCCCTCCCACACGATCGCAAATCACAGAATACGCCGTGGACAAACCTGGCGTGCTTCCTGATCTTCAGCCAGCCCTGACCCGTCCCAGATGGTTTCGATGTTACTGGACATTTAATTACGCGGAACAAAAGACAAAACGCATGATTTCTGAGAGAGGGAATGGCGGCCTCAGTCTAACAAAAACAGACTAAGGTGATGCTCTGCCCCTTTTCCCACCAGATTGCCAGATTTTTTTATGTAGCCGTTTTTTCAATTTAATATCCTAAGGTATGCAGTTGTGGCATATTATAAGTTCAATAATCACAAAACACCGGCGGCAGCGGAGAAACCCGCTCGCCTTGATAGTGCGGAGAATAAAAAGGAAACATCATGAAACCCGCATCTTTGTTGATTGCTTGTGCAATGCTGTGTATGTCGGCCCTCGTAAATGCCGAGGAGTTCAAATGCCCAGAAGGAGCTAAAGACTCAGGATACAAGCCGGGAAATATCGTAAGGTGGTGCGAGATTGAACGTGATGGCCGCCTCCTATACCATGGGCCTGTGTGGCGATGGCATCGAAACGGCCAAATTAAATCAAAGGAAAATTACATTTACGGTAATGGTGAAGGTGAGTGGCAGGCCTGGTTTGAAAACGGCAAAATGTCATCTTTGGGCTCCTACAGGGATGGTGGCAAGACAGGTCTGTGGAAGTATTGGGACAGTTCCGGGAATATTAAGACGGAAGTCACCTATAACGAGAGCGGTAACCTCCGGATTGAATATTATCCAACCGGCCGCAAGAAGGCGGAGGGGAAGTCAATTTATAGGAGCGGCAAAATCGGATTATGGACCTTTTGGGACGAAGCCGGCAACGAAAAGGCCCGTTGCGATTTTGGAGAGGGTCTTTTTGTTCTCCCCAATGATGCTTGCCGGGTAATTGCCGAAGAACTTGAACCCAAAGGCTTCAGCCGCCCTGTGCCAAAGGCGCTGAAGACCGAGGACGGGAAAGCTTCGCTAAGAGTCGCTTCGCAGATTTATGAATTCACTACACCATCTGGTTGGGTGGCTGATGTTGATGCTGGTAAGAAAGATAACACACCATTGGCTTTCTACCCATGCGGTAGCACCTGGCGTGGATCAGGCCCTAATATGTACCTACGTGTGCTATTCAAGGAGGATAAGCCTTTTAAATCAGTTGTTGAAAGAGAAAAAGAAAATTTTCAAAAAAGCGTTGCTGAATACCAAGAAAAACAGCAAAAGTCAGGCAAGTCCAAGGGCGGCAAGGACTACATAACTAAAGTCATTAGCTACAAACCCTTGGTTCACACTGACTCGCCTTTCTCAATAGTCTCAAGCAATGCGATATGTGAGACAATCAGCTTCTTGGACGCATCGGATAAGGTTGTTTTGATGCTTGTTTTAACAAGTCAAAGTGAAAGCCAGATGAACAAATCTCTTACCAGTATGTTGACGCTTGTTTCCTCTCTTCATACCAAGTCCGCTAGTGATCTGAGCCAATAACTATGTTGAAGATTACGAACGACGTCCTTTCATATACTTCGCATTTCGCTGAACTGGACAGACAAAGACCGAAATCGTACAACATTTCCTCTAACGGGTTCATTTTCCCAGATTCTTTCGGATTCTGGAAAATATCAGGCAAGTCTCAGATTCAAATGCCTTCCAATCTGTCCTCGCTGCCGTCTATCCCCTCGATTACCCAAATCGAGCCCGGCGAGAATGTGTTCTCTCAGGCTTTCATCACAATTCCAGGCTTTGGCATGGGCTGGAATAATGGCGAACGCACAACCATTCTCAGCCCACTGCCTTTTCCCCGCACTCGCAACTACTCGAAATGGGCATTGCCTGGAAAGAGCCGTGACACCGAGGAGGCGTCCACCATCGACAACCATGATGTTGACTGGTTTAACTGTTCTCACCGAATAAAAGAGACACCCAGTTAACAATGGAAGTAATGCAGTGAGAATAATGGCCTTAGTATGCGATATCATGGACTTGGTTCCAATTTAATACCCAATATATGATATATACATGTGAAAATCATCATGGCCCACAGGTAGATAAAGCTCATAAAAACAATATGTCTAAACTTAGTCTTAGTAATAGATTTCTTCTCATAGTACTCTGCTATAAGCTGAAAACACAAGACAAACAAGTATAATATCGCGAACATTATGGTATTTCGTAGTAACAAGGCACCCTGTGTAATAAGACCATAAATAGAAAAACTCGCAACAAAGGCAAAGGCTGTGCAATGGAGTAACCGCTTGGGCATCTTGGATATATTAGCCATCGGACTCTCTCAATCCTATACGCCTTAAATGTCGCTAAGCAAAAATCAGCTTCTTCATTCCTTAGTCTTTGCCCTTCGGCTTCCAATCTCTTGCAAGGCGTTGTGCCTCATCAATATCAGATGGAGACATGCGTCCGGCTAATGAATTCAGTTCCTTTTGCGCATCTGCGCTCCCTTTCGCCGCCGCCAGACTTAGCCACATGTGAGCCTGGATGTAATCCAACGGCACGCCCTGGCCCTTAGCGCACATGGCCCCCAGATTAAGTTGCGCCTCCTCGAACCCTTTTTCCGCAGACTTGCGAAACCACATCGACGCCTCTGCATAGTCCTGCGGAGCCCCTTCCCCTTTCTGGTACATCATGCCAACTCTGAATTCTCCTACTGGGTTGCCCAGTTGCGCCGCGTAACGGTACCATCTTGCTGCCTCGGTAAAGTCCTTGGGCACTCCTTTGCCAAACTCATACAGCGACCCCACCAGCCATTGCGCATCAGAATCCCCAAGCACCGCCAAAAATCTCAGTTTTTTGTTCGCTGTAGCATAGTCGCCCTTTTTATAAGCTGACAGCGCTTCATCATGGGCGGCCTTTCTCAAGTTCACCAATGAAATCTTGCCTTCATTGATACGCCATATATATTTTTCCGTACCCACATAAAGAGCCTTGTGGTGCAGCAGGCTTGTGAATACGTGTGTCTCCAGGGGATAGTCTCCCAGCAGATGGGTAACTACGAGGTCAGGTTTAGTCCCGTCAGGTTTTGGTAGAGGTATCGGGACCTCAAGAACAGTCTTGGTAAGTGGTTCGACTCTGCTTGCACTTCGCCCGTCCATCGAGACCACAACCCGATAATGCTTGCCGAATACCGCAGTATTATCCTTCTTGGTTCCCGCCAAGAGGTACACGAGGAAACCGTCTTCTCCTATCGCCAATGCCGGCATGAGGACGGGGTTAAGCGGTTGGACTTTATCAGGGATGGCATCCACAGCCGTTCTAATAGCATGAAAAAGAACAAGTTCATCCTTACTGGGCTTCCTCGCTGGAGTGACTACTTTAAATTTTGTTGTTGCATTGCCAGGCGGTGGGATAGGGGGGGTTATGTGAACAATGTATCCTATCTTTGGCTCACTTTTGTTAACAAAGAATTTAACACTCCAGGACCCCGTTGGCTGGCCTTGCATATCGCCGTCTCTAAATACAGTGTATCCGCGGATGCCTGCTTTTAACGGGTCCTTGATATTCTCTAGCATCACATCGGTTCCTATGATTGCAATCTTGTCAGTGATGTAGAGTTCACCTCCCAGTGCCTCAGAAAGGCTAATCTTTTCCTGTAGTTCACTTGGAATAGCTATTGAGGCGGGTTCTTCCGCAGGTGCTGGATTTCTTTCAGTCTGACCGTTTTTAGGCAAACCGGCGCACCCGAAAATATAGAGGGAAAAGAAGGTAATACAAGCAACGCACAAAACACTGTTCTGTGGCCTCATTAGCATTCACTTTCCATCTCAATTCAAAACAAAAGGCAAGATGCTCAGTACTTCCGAAGAATGGAGCTAAATTTGGACTATTCCTATACCGGTGTCAACAGGATAGTAGCGGCTTGTACCGGCTTGGTTTCCTCTCTGCTTCTAGTCTTGTGCGGAAACGGGAATAATTTTTCATTTCTCCGGAATTCGCTCGACCTCAGACTGAAGTTCCCGTTCCCTCTCCTCCCTCCAAGCCTCTTGAAGGTCCTGCTCGACTTTGAAGGCGGAAATAAGTTTCATGGTGTCGGCCATAGAGTGTGAGTTACCGAAAAACAAGTTCAAAAAATGTGGAGGGAACATGGTATGCTCCTTTCATTGCAGACGCACCTTGATGGATGATGTGAATGTTTGGTGAATGTATGAATAGCGCGATAACCCCCATTCAAAAAATGTCATAATACTTAGCGTAGTCTCAACTATGGAGGAGCCTTCGGGCAGGTCCAAAGTCAAAATACGTTACCAACTGTATTGATTTTGTAAAAGATAAACGTATGAAACAGACGATTGTACGAATCGCGAAGCGCATTCGTGAAACAGAAATATCGCGTTTCCCGCGACCTATTTTCTTAAGGCACAGACGGCTTCGAACAACTCGATCGCATTGGAGTCTCGGGAACCGCCGGCTATGATTCCGGCTTCCTGCCGGGAATAGCCGGCGATGAACAGTTTGTATCCTGCGCGGACTTTGAAGAATGAGCAGTTATGAAAGAAGGTTTGCCAGTCCCATTCACGTCTCATTTGCGTATTCTACTCGGGAAATTGTATGCTGTCAGCGTTCAAAAATGCACCGGGGATTTTTCGGGCAAAAATTCGATCCCGGAAAGCAGATCGGGGGACATAGCGTGGAAGTTTTTGCTTTTGTTTCAGAAATTTCGCCTTAAGTGCAGTTTGGTCCGGCATTTATTTAAAGCGGCGACAGGTGAAGGATGGAAAATGAAAATAAAAGAAGGAGCCGGCCTAACGGCAGCTTTCGTTCTTATAGGCATCCTGTTCATCCATGCGGCCAGAGCCGATATATGCTGGGAAACCGAGACGACAATGACCAATGTGCCTCATAACAGTAACGGATCTTCCATTCAGAGGTACTACTTAACGACGTCAGCTTTCCGATTGGAGTTAGCCGATAAAAAAGTCTATATCCTGGATCACAGTACCATGAAGCTCTACACCCTGGACCCAAAGAAGAAAAAGTTCAGTGTGCTTGATTTGAATAAACCCCCCAGGTTTCTAGCCGGGCTGGTTTCCGCATTGGTAGGTCTGCGGGTTACTCGGACGGACGAACTGAAGACAATTTCAGATTACAGGTGCCAGAGGTGCAAAGTGCATGTCGCTATCTTCAATGGGGAGTGTTGGTTTTCAGACGAGGTCGAGGGTTCGGGGGAATTTCGGATTTTGGGAAGAAAAATGGGAGGGGCCATCGAACACACTCCATTATTCAGTTGGATTGATATAACGGGAGCTTTCGACCGTGTTGGCGGTTTTCCGGTTTACGCGTTTTATCATGTCCTGGGAGGAACAGTCGAGATGAAGCTGATAAAAGTCGAACAGAAATCCCTGGATCCAGATTTGTTTATTGTACCGGGAGACTATAGACCGGGAAAGGTCAGGCTGGCCGGATACAATCGCGTTGACTCCGGACCGACTCATGCCTCAAGGATTAAATCGGCTCAGTCCCGACAGGCTCGGGTTACTACGGCCCTCAAAAGGGTCTCAGATGTCCGAGGCGGCTCACTTCTCACCTTCAACCGGAGATAAGCGAACTCTGGCGCCGTCGATTTCAACCGCTGTTTTGGAATATGTCATCTTGTGGATTATCTTACCGTCCTGGAATGTAATAACATCGACTCCGCGGCGTTTCTCCAGCTTTCCCTCGAATCCTTTTTCCAAAGACGGCCAATCCAGTTGCCAACGGTAGAGGACCTTCTGCGCCTTTTCATCAGCAAACAAATCTTCGGCACTAAACCGGAATCCGCCGTGATTTTTGAACCATGGCGCCCACGCCTGATACAGGTCCTGTTTGCCTTGAACCAGGCCGCCCATCCAGTTTTCGAAAACAACCTCCTCATGGAAAAGGTCCATGACGCCGTCGATATCATGTTCGTTCCAGTGCTTTTCCCAATCGACCATAGTGTTTATGATTTCTTCTCTCTTCAGAACCATAAATACCTCCTCTTGTCGAAGCCGGACATCATGATGTCCAACCTCATTTTGAGGTCGGATTCCGTCCGGGAAAGTTTTTGAAATGCCAAATGTCCATAAACATATATGTCCCGATCAAAACGGTAAATAGATCATTCGGAAATGGCAAAGATTTTGGCGTTTTATTTCTCAACTACAAGAGGAGAGTTATCTCTAGTCCGGAAATGAGCGTCGGTCCTTCATTCAATCTTTCCAATTTCCATACCTTATCTATGATTGCGACCATCGAGCGGCTTGAACGCGAGTTGACTTGGCCGACTCATTTGCGCATAATCCAGACTATTTAATCGGATAACCTGGAAGTGACAATTTAGATGAGGGGATAGTCGGCCTGTATGAGCCCAAGATTTCCGTGGCTTTTCTTTGGAATGACGTACGGCCTTTCCTGGGGTATTTGGGCACCCTATATACTACTCGGAAAGACGGTAAACGGCCCGGTCCCTGCTCTGGTTATTGCCTGTTCCATGCCAAGCCTGGCAGGGATACTGCTGACCCATTTGACCTCGGATAATATCCATAGGAGAGACTTCTGGAAGCGTGTTGTTAACTTCAAGTTGATTGCGTCGGGGTGGCTCGTCGTGATTGTCTGTCTGTTCCCCTTCTTGCTGACTCTAGGTCTGCTGACAGACAAGCTGTTCGGAGGTGCGTTTCCCCCACTCGGAGAAGCCGAGCAGACTCTTGCGCAGCCTGCTGCCCTGTTGCTCTACATCGGCGCAAATCTTATCGGTGGTCCCCTCGGCGAAGAACTCGGTTGGCGTGGTTTCGCCCTCGATCGCCTTCAGAAGAAATGGAACGCACTGGTTGCGAGCCTCGTTCTCGGCATTATCTGGGCGGCATGGCACCTCCCACTTTTTTTCATCAAAGGAACTCCTCAACAGGGACTGGGATTTGGCACCTTTCGTTTCTGGCTTTTTTGTCTACTAGTTGTATGTCTTTCAGTGTTGACCACGTGGGTCTACAACAATACGCACCGGAGCACCTTGTCGGCGGTTCTCATGCATTTCATGTTCAATTCAACCTATGGGTTCATTGAGCAGGGCGGACAGCCATTGCCACAGAGCACATTTGCCGCCAATACGGGAATAATTGCCGTCGCTGCGGTGATTGTCATCTGCGTGTGGGGGTCCAAGTCTCTTACTTTCAGCTACGACAGCCGTAAGGAGGTGACAAGCGCCCCTTGAGCTTCCAAAGGCCGAGGTCATGCTACAAAGACTCCTCGATGATGGAGATTCCTACGGGATGTTTGTGGAACCGATATCTCAATCACAGGTCTTGATTGGGTCCGTTCGAAGAGAATCACCTTTTTTGCGCAAAGGAGAGGGGCAATGCATAAAGTTCTCTTTAGCCTCACGCCCATTCTGTCTGGATTATTATGGACCGTTGTTTCTGCTCAGCAGGCGGCTGAGCCCGCAGGCAAGTTTGTCGCAGTCAATGGGAGTCGCCTCTGGTATCGAATTGCGGGGCAAGGAACTCCGCTTCTGTTAATTGCCGGCGGTCCAGGTTCTTCACATACTTATTTTTATCCCGGTCTTGAGCGCCTCTCGGATTCCTTTCAGGTGATCTTCTTCGATGCATTCGGGCGTGGCCAGTCTGATCGGGCAAAGAATCCCGGCGAGTACAGTCTTAACCGGGACATAGAAGACATCGAAGGTCTGCGGAAGGCTCTTGGCCTTGGCAAAGTCGCCGTGTACGGCCATTCCTACGGTGGAATCGTGGCACAGGGCTATGCCTTTCGATATCCTCAGTCCCTGAGCAGGCTCATATTGGCAAACACTTGTCACAGCGCAGAGATGTGGCAAAAGGGCGCCAATGATAACTGGAATAACCAGATACAAAATCAGTATCCGGAGGTGTGGGCTGAGCTTCAGCAAATTCGCGCGAAAGGAAGGGTTACATGCGATCCGGAGTACCAGAAAATCCAGGGGCGCGTGCCGCTTACCCTTCTCTATTTCTATGATCCATCTAATTTGAAAATTACCGTGGATACGAATCCCGATGTTTTTTGTCAAATCGCCGGGCCGGATTCTGGCATTGTGCTCGGTGGTGACCTAGCCTCAATTGATTTCCGAAGCCGGCTCAGCGAAATTCAGGTCCCGACCCTGGTACTCGCCGGACGCTTCGACCGCGTCGCGATTCCACGCTTTTCGGTGCAGTACAGAACTCTAATGCCTCGAGCCCAGTTTGTCCTGTTCGAGAAATCCGGCCACCTTCCATTTATCGAGGAACCGGAGCTGCATGATTCCATAGTGCGTGAATTTCTTGGAACTTGAGCCTCCCACAAAGGGTTCCCTGTAATTCTTGCCCGCATGTGTCATGTCACTGCATGCACCCACCCCCAAGGAAATCAACGGTTTTAAGCCCGTGCAGACTTTGTGTTTCTTGCCAACTCGCACTTCATATCATTACCATCCGGCGTGTTGCCAGTCTCCGGTTCCAACTCGTAACCCGCAATCCGCAACTCGTTGACCCCGAAGGTCTCGCTTACGAGCGTAGGCGCCGGCCCGCCCTCCGGAATTTTTGTTGCACCGGCAGGCTCATCCCTGTAATCTTGCATATGTCAACATATTGGACATTCATCCATAAGCAGCTTTAGCGCCTTTTTCAACCACGATCAATTTGTATTGCCTTTGTGCTGATCTTCGAACAGTTGCACCAGGGCTTCACGTGTCTGAATTGAACTACTTTCTCATGGGAGTTAAGAAATGGCGGAGTTGGTGACGGTAAGCAAGGCTCAAGGCATTGCCACTGTGCTGCTGAACAGACCGGAGGCATTCAACGCGTTCGATCTCGATTTGATTAGTTCCCTGGCAGCCAATCTCATAACCCTGGCAGCGGATTCCGCTGTTCGTGTAATAATTATCTCCGGACAGGGGAAACCCTTCTGTGCAGGCGGAGACCTCAAATGGGCACTTGGGTTCCCGCCGGGGCCTCCGGCCGCTTTTCACGAATTGGCGGCCCGCTTCCACCAGGCCATCCTCGAGATTCGCCGTATGCCTAAACCCGTCATTGCCGCAATCAACGGTATTGCGGCCGGAGGAGGCTTCTCGCTGGCGCTTGCCTGCGATTTCAGGGTAATGGTGAAGTCGGCAACACTGCGGCAAGCGTACTCATCGAACGGTCTGTGCATAGACGGAGGCGGATCTTTTACACTCCCCCGACTGGTCGGGATGGCGAAAGCGATGGAAATCATGGCATTTGACAAGCCGATTACCTCGGAGCAGGCCCTGGCCTGGGGCCTGGTAACCAGGGTCGTACCCGACGGGACAGCGGTCGAACAGGCGACGGTTATGGCCCGTGAGCTCGTGGGGGTCTCTCTTCATTCCTTCGAATGGTCGAAGAGGCTGCTCACGGATTCCTTCGGCAGTACCTTTGAGGCCCATATTGAACGGGAACGAAGGGGTTTGTCTGACTGTGCCGGTCATCCCGACGGGAAAGAAGGACTCAAAGCGTTTGCAGAAAAACGCAAACCGGTGTTCACCGCTGAGTAGGCGGTGGGACCGCCTGCCGGGGTTGCCAAGCCCACACGAGAAACTTTCCATGCTTTCAGGGTGTCCCGAAGGGACGTGCAAAACTGTTACAGAATCGCGGTGGCAAAAGGCGATACCGACAGTTCCAAATCAATTTTCGCCAGGTTCACTTTTTCGATCCGCAGAAGCGCTGCCTTCTTGTCCAGCCCGCCGGCATAGCCGGTCAGCCGGCCGTTAAAACCCACAACTCTATGGCAGGGGACCAGGATAGAGATCCGATTATGCCCGACGGCGCCGCCAACGGCCTGGGCAGACATCGCGGCCAGGCCACGGGTCCTTGCGATGAACCCGGCAATTTGCCCATAGGTGGCAACCTTGCCCATCGGTATCTTTAAGAGAATGTCCCACACGATTTTTTGAAAGTCCGAGCCTGGAGGATCGATTCCGACATCGAGGGAACCGGCCTCACCCGCAAAATAACTCGCGAGATAATGCCGCAGCGCCTTAAAAACGGGACGATCGGGCTCACAACTCCAGAGGTCTGTTTGAGGCGGGTAGTATTTTTGACCGACAAACCACAGCCCGATAAGGGCATCGTCTCTTACGGCGGCAGTCATGGCCCCTAACGGAGTATCGATGGTGCAGGTGTAGATCATTGGATTAACGACTCCTTTTCGGAAGAAAATTCCACAACAAAATAGTTGCGTAAGAACGCCAGGGACTCCATGCCTGCGACAGCTTCAATATCTCGCGTGCAGGCACATCCGAAAGCGCTTTTTTGACACCGTGGTCGGTGTGTGGAAAGGCGTCCGGCCAACCGAGCGCCCGCATCGCAATATATTCGATAGTCCACGGACCAAAGCCCGGCAGTTTACGCAGCTTTTCCGTTACTTCCCGTGGGTCCGCACTGTAAGAAAGCGTGATGGAACCGGTCGTCAAAGCTTCCGCCAGGGCCAAAATCGAGCGCGCCCTGTCACCGGTTATGCCAAGCGGCCCCAGACGATTTTCGATCGGACCTTCAAGGGCGCAGATTTTATCGGGGTGAGGGAATGCAAGAGAAAGCCCTTCAAAAGGAACATTCACTTTTTCGCCGACGAGATTAACCAGCCGCATGGCCAGTGTATTGGCCGCCTTCACGGTTACCTGCTGTCCCAGAACGGCCCGCACCGACATTTCAAAAGGATCGAAGCATCCCGGCACCCTTATGCCCGGCACAAAAATATCCGGTACGAGCCGGTTCATTGCAGCGAGCTTATCGCGCACTTTCTCAGGGATGCAGTTTACGTCGAATAAAAGCCTGATTCTCGCCAATACGTGGGACAAGACCGGTAATAACGTTGGGGCAACGGTCACAGAAAGCGCATTTTGGGATGGGCGGTTCGCTACCGAGATCCAGCCGTAATGGATCGTTTCACCCTTTTTGACAGCCACCGTGCGCCGGTAAATATCTTCGCTCACGCTCTCGACCCCCGCAATGGCCCTGGCGGCAAGAAAGGAAATCAGGCTCTCCCAGGCATAGGGCGGACGGTAGCCAAGCGACAAGGTGATCCCATCACGATTCTCATTGATGATTCTGCCATTTTTCCGGAGTTCGTTCGGCGCGAGGCGGTAGCGTTTGCCGAACAGATCGTTAAACCGGCGAATACTGCCGAAACCTGAGGCCATCGCCACGTCGGTCACGGTAAGCCGCGTATCCGTAAGCAGGCTTTTCGCCAGAAGCAGCCGCCTGGTCTGGAGGTACTGCACGGGCGAGACGCCGTATTCAGCAAAGAAGACACGGCGGAGATGCCGGTCCGTGATCCCAAGCATAGCCGCCAGCTCCGAAATTTTACGAGGACCGAGGTTGTCTTCTTCGATCATGGAGGCAGCGCTTCGCGCCAGGCGGGGGACGGAATCCACCGGAGCCAAACCCGGCGCAAGTTCCGGGCGGCATCTAAGGCACGGCCTATAGCCTGCCGCTTCTGCCGCCGCCGCGCTGGCGAAAAAAGTGCAGTTTTCCTCCCGGGGCAGTTTCACCCGGCAAATCGGGCGGCAATATATGCCGGTAGAAGAAACCCCGCAAAAGAAACGGCCGTCGAAGCGAACATCGTGTGCCTGCATGGCGGCATAGCACGCTTTGTCATCCAAGGGCAATCCGTTCACTTTTGTTTTCCTGATGCTCATCTCCATCCCTCTATTTTAGCGATGTTCGGAAAAAATTCCGGCTGTTTTCGGACATGGATAAAATAAATTTTTCTCATCCGAACTAATAATTGTTCCGAATTGTAAATAGCTATCTCACGCAAGTTGTATAGGGCGACAGCATTTGGCCCTGGAAATGCGACGATCTGCCGAAACAAGCGTGAGTGGGTGAAGCTGCCGGGGCATTGCGTCCAGTTGTAAGAGCCAAGCAGGAAGGCGGGTCGTTATCGTCGATTAAGCGATTGCAATCCTTATGGAGGAGCACAAGTGGAAATAATCAGAAGAGATTTTTTGAAGTACTGCGTCGGTTCAGCAGCAGCCCTCGGGATGGAGCTTTCGCCACTCGGAGTCCTGGAGAAGGTCCTTGCCGCCGGTGGCCCGCCCTCCACCCCGGCATACCCGATCGTCACACCAGTCTATACTACACTTGACTGGGTGGTCTCTCCAACTGGAGTGATAGCACCACCTACAACTATACCTGATTTTGAGCCGTACGATCTCGCCGAATACGAGGCAAACGACGTCGGCTTGTGGACCCCGCAGCCCGGGTCCGGTGTCTACGCTTTCCCCAACATGGCAACCGGAGACACCACTGCGACAAGGACACCCGATCCATCGTCCACGCCGCTTTTACGTTTCTTCAGCATAAGCGATGTTCATATCTGCGACAAAGAAAGCCCGGCCCGGTGTATCGGCTACGATTACGACTTTCCGAACCTCACAACGCCGCAAGGTGCCCCGGCAGGTAATTCTTCAGCGTATTCAGGGATCATCCTCTCTACTACCCAGGTCCTCGATGCCGCCGTTCAGACAATCAACGCCCAGCACAAGTCGACGCCTTTTAATTTCGGCATTGCCCTTGGCGATGCTTGCGACAACACCCAGTACAACGAGCTAAGGTGGTATATGGACGTTCTGGACGGAAAGTTGATCCAACCCAGTTCAGGCGCCCACCTCGGAGCCGGCAGCGTAGATTATCAAAAGCCATTCCAGGCAGCGGGGCTGGACAGGTCGATCCCATGGTACCAGGCCGTCGGCAATCACGATCAGTTCTGGATGGGATCATGCCAGGTAACCGCTCACGTCAAAAATACCCTTGTCGGATCCAGCGTCCTCACCATGGGTATACTACAAAATTTACCTCCGACACCGGCGACTTGGACCAACGCCTTCAACACCCCTTTTGCTGACGCTTACTACATGAGTGTAGTTAACGGCGCTGACCAGTGGGGCGAACTCCTTTGGCTGGGGCCGACTACCCCTCCCGTGGGAAACCGGCCACCGATCAAGGCCGATCCGAACCGCCGCTCGCTCTCGATAAACCAATGGATGGACGAATTCTTCAACACCGCGTCTCAGCCGGTCGGCCACGGCTTCACGCGGCAAATGGCCGCCCAGGGATTTGCCTGCTACTCGTTTCAACCGGTGCCCGGAATTCCGCTCAAGGTGATCGTTCTTGACGATACGGACAAAGTCAACCACAGTCCATCCGCCTCACTTGACCCAACACGCTTCCAATGGCTCGAAAATGAACTCGCTGCCGGTCAACTAGCCAATGAGCTCATGATCGTCTGTTCCCATATCCCGCTAAATCCATACGCGCAGGAAGCTATGCCTGCGCAAGGACCGTACACATTTTTTACAAGCATGTGGGCGGGGTCCCCCATCCCCATGGACACAATACTCCAAACATGTCACAACAATTCAAACCTCGTCCTGTGGGTCGCCGGACACGTGCACCGCAACACCATTACGCCGCAACAGGCAAGTCTATATATTGATGCTCCTTCCAATAACGGGTTCTGGGTTGTCGAAACCCCATCTACAAGGGACTTCCCTCAGCAGGTTCGCAGCTTTCAGATCATCCTCAACAGCAGCGATCCCAGTATTGGCGGTGAACCGAGTATTTCAATCCTTGCGGTCAGCCTCGACACCGCGGTCAGTGATCCCACAGGGAACGTTGCGCCGGATATCACGCCCGCGTACAAATCGCGCTCATATGCGGTCGGGGCCCAGCAGATATTTCAACAAGTGGCATTTCCAAATAACCCCATCAACAGCGTACAGCAGGGACCCGGCATGGACGCCACTACCGGTGTTTACAATGCCGAGCTTGTCGTACCATTGAGTCAACTAAGTCCAAAATTGGCGGCAAACCTCCAAAACCTTGCACCGGTTGTCGGTTACTTCAAAATCAACGGCGGCACCAACTCTGTCAATCCTGTCAATGGCCAAATTGTCACTTTGAACAACAGCGTACTGGGCAGCACACCTTCTTTTTACATGGCCAGTGAACACTCAAACTTTAGAATAAACACCGGCTGGCTGGCTTACTCAACTTCTCCAACCTTTACCCTGGGCCCGCCATCGGGAAGCGGGGCCAAAATCGTCTACTTCAAAGTTAAAGACAGCGCGGGAAAGGTGTCAGCGGTCGTATACGACTATGTTCGCTTTTGATAGTGAGAAAAATAGGAGAAAACTATGAAACTGCTGCGAGTCAAATGTTTGCTGTTAGCGGCCTCTTTTCTTATCTGCACTCAAACCGCTCTGGCAGCCGAAAGCGCACCTTCATTCAATTGGACCGGCCCATACGCTGGCCTCCACATTGGCTACGGCTGGGCCAATGCGGATACCAACTTTTCTCCGCTCCCCAACGCTGCTTCCTTTGCCGACCTGGCTCCCAGCCAGTTGAACCCCAACTCGAATGGTGTCGTAGGAGGTCTGCAGGCCGGCTACAATTATCAAACGGGCTGCTTCGTCTTTGGACTTGAGGCCGACTTTTCGGGGTCCGGAATAAGTGGAAAACAAACCGCAACCCCCATCACCGACATCTCCGGCGGCACCTTTCCGGGAACGTCCCTTTCGACCCAGGAAAGTATCAACTGGTATGGGACCCTGCGCCCGAGGGTGGGCTACACCGTGACGCCGTCGACACTTGTTTATGGAACGGGCGGACTGGCCTACGGCAACGTGTCCTATTCGGCATCCACTGACTATAGGCCGATTGGCTCACTATACTCCTCATCGATCAGTACAACAAAAGTGGGCTGGGCGGCAGGCGGGGGCGTCGAGTATGCTATATCAAAATGTTGGACCGTCAAAGCGGAATATCTTTATGTGAATTTGGGCGACCAAACCGCTGCTGCCAGTGGGGTTCCGGACACAGGGTTCCACGTTGGATACAAATGGGAGACAAACGCCAACATTCTCAATATCGGTTTGAACTACAAGTTCTAAATTTACGGCAAAGTCCGTGATATGGTGACAACGACAGGTTGATCAGAACATTTAGGAGTGCGGGAGAAACCTGTTCCCCGCACTCTCCGGCCCTCGCCTCTTTTATCCTCAGTCCTGCTTATTGCCCCGCCTTCATTTGTGCTTAGTTTCAATGCATAAGCGGCCAGTCGCGTCCTGTGGCGCCGCGCGGCATGGGATATCTAACGACGGCAGCAGTACTCACTCGGAACCTCTGGAGAATTAGACGAATGGACAGGCGCAATGAGCTGTTGACGATTTTCAGGAACGTTAGGCAGGCAAGCATGGACATGTGCGCTCCTTTGAGCCCTGAGGACTACCAGGTCCAGCCCTCGGAAGAAGTGAGCCCCCCAAAGTGGAACCTTGGGCATACGAGCTGGTTTTTCTGGCACTTCATTCTTCGTCAACACGGTCTGTCTCTGCCCGTTGACGAAGCTTATGCCTATCTTCTCAATTCCTATTATCACCGCGCGGGTCTGAGAAATTTGCGAGGCCGGCGCGGACTTGCGACAAGACCGACCATCGAGGAAATCCGTCAATACCGCAAGTCGGTGGACGAACGGATGGAAGGACTTATTTCAACAGCAAGTGAAGAGACGCTGGAGCGGCTGGATTTCGTGATTACAGTGGGAAAAAATCACGAGCAGCAGCATCAGGAGCTATTTTACACAGAGATCAAAAACATCTACCATGCAAACGTGACCTACCTTCGCCCGGCATATTCGCGGCCGGTTCAGCACATTCAGCCGGAAGATGCGGCGGGTATCAAGTTCATAGACTTCAGGGGCGGTACTTTCGAATTCGGCAATACGGAAGGTGGATGGTGCTGGGATAACGAACTGTGTACGCACAAGGCCTTCCTGAACGATTTTGCCCTTTCCGACCGGCTGATTACGAATCGGGACTTCCTTGAATTCATGGAAGACGGCGGATATTCCAACTCTTTGTTCTGGCTGTCCGACGGCTGGTTTGAAATCGAGAAGATGCAATGGAACGCGCCCCTTTACTGGGAAAAACTCGATGGAAAATGGTGGACCTTCACCCTTTCCGGAATGCGCGAAGTCGAACCGGAAGAGCCGGTTTGCCATGTCAGCTTTTACGAGGCGTGTGCTTTCGCCAACTGGAAATCTGAGGTGGACCGGGATTGCAGTGGGAGCAGGCTCCCCACCGAGCGTGAGTGGGAGCATGCGGCAAGAGTGTCCGATGCAGGATCTTCGCCCGGTAATTTTGTCGAAGAAGGGAAGCTCCACCCCGCGCCCGCAAATCGAGGCGACCGCCCTCCCCTGGCGCAGATGCTGGGAGACGTATGGGAGTGGACTTCGAGTCACTATGAACCTTACCCGGGTTTTCGGGAGTTTCCGGATGACCTTTCCGAATACAACGGCAAATTCATGAATAACCAGCGCGTGCTGCGAGGCGGGTCCTGCGTAACTCCGAGGAACCATATCCGGCTTAGCTACAGAAATTTCTGGCACCCCGCCACCCGCTTTCAATTCAGTGGAATTCGACTGGCGAAGGATTTGAGATGATCGAAAGCAACGCGATGGGCGCGTTTAAGGTAAGCAGAGAACGCGAGGTGCTTGAGCCCGATATTCCCCAGTCATTTCATCGCGCATTCGCACTGGATGTACTGGAAGGACTGTCGCAAAGGCCCAAACGGATTCCCTCCGTATATCTCTACGATAAAAGAGGCAGTGAACTTTTCCGGCAAATCACCGAGCTTGAAGAGTATTACCTCACGGGAAGCGAGCATGAAATATTGAGTGTCAGCAAGGAGGATATCTCCCAGTCCCTGCCGCGCCAATCTTTCAACCTGATCGAATTGGGCTCCGGCGACGGCCGGAAGACCGTTTTGCTGATCGATCATTTCATTAAGAAACAGCTCGATTTCGAATATATAACGCTGGACATTTCCCCTGAGTCCGTAAACGGCCTGACCCTTTCGCTGGAGCGGATGTTTTCACCCGGACTGAAGGTGACCGGCATCATAGCCGAGTACTTCGACGGTTTAAAATGGCTCGCCAACAAGAGCAGATCGAAAAACCTCACATTGTTTCTGGGATCGAACATCGGCAATTTCGACTACCAGGCCGCCAGAAGATTTCTTCGTCATTTATGGGACTGCCTGAATCCGGACGACCAGTTGCTGATAGGATTCGACCTGAAGAAGGAGATAGGAGTACTGAATAGGGCGTATAACGACCCGGGAGGAATAACGCGCGAATTCAACATGAATCTGCTGGATCGGATAAATCGGGAACTGGGCGGCGAATTCGACATGGACAAGTTCGTTTACTACAGCGGTTATCAAGTAGCCATGGGTGCGGTGGAAAGCTATCTGGTGAGCACGGAAAGACAGGAAGTTTTCATCAGAGACCTGGACAGAGTTTTCTCATTTGAGGCATGGGAGCCCATTCACACCGAAAGCTCGTATAAATTCGCCGAACACGAGATCGTCTGCCTGGCTGCGGAGACAGGTTTCCAGGTACAGAAGGACTTTTTCGATTCACGCAGGTATTTTGTCGATTCTTTGTGGAGGGTCATAAAGCCCGGCACGGCGGCCCCGAATACGTGCATGTAAGGGTACCTGAGGCGAGGGACACAATCTTCAAAATCACTCACCCGCTCTTTTTTATAGCAGACAATGACCGGACACCGCTGAAGGGAGGGACAATGACGCTCTGGGTAGATGCCGATGCCTGCCCTGCATCAATCAAGGAGCTGATTATCCGTGCAGCAATGCGGCTCAAGATCAGGGCTGTCTTCGTAGCGAATAAATACATCAGTATTCCTGAATCCAGCTATGTCTCCAGTTGCAGGATCGGGGTGAACCCTGAAGCTGTGGATTTGCATATAACCTCAACCGCGCAAACGGGGGACGTTGCGGTAACCCAGGATATCCCTCTGGCTTCGGCCCTCATAACAAAGGGAGTAGTCGTCATAAGCACCCGGGGGGAACTGTTCACGGAGGAAAATATCGGCGAGCGGCTTTCAATCCGCAACTTCATGCGGGACCTCCGCGAGGCAGGCAACGTTACTCCCGGCCCCAGGGAATTCGGCCAGAAAGACAGGCAACGTTTTGCGGATACCCTGGACAGGGTTCTGACCAGGATGATGAGATCAGGATAAACAGGATTCATGATTAATTTTATAAAAAATACGGGGACGATGAATTGATGATTCGGAAATCCAATATTGCAATCGCGGCCATCTTTTTGATGATTTTTTTCTGGGCGTTCAGCGGTGGAGGGATTGGGGTCGACAGGGCGGCCGGTTTCGGCACCCCCTGGGGGCTTCTCGTGCCAGCCGCGCCGCGAAATGTAAGGGCAACCGATGTAAACGGCACGGTGACAGTGGACTTCGAGCTACCCCAAACGGACGGTGGAAGCCCGATATTGTGCTACACCGTTATGTCCTATCCCGGCAACATCACGGTCAAGGCAGCGAGAAGGCCGGTGATCGTGACAGGGTTGGCCAAAGGGAAAACCTATGTATTTAGGGTAACCGCCAGCAATTCGGTTGGGACCGGGCGAGCCTCGCTTGCTTCCAACTGCGTCACCCCCGGTGAGTAATACAATTAGCGAAGGTGGTATCGTGATCGAACTCGACCCTATCGAAGCACGGCTGGCTGAAGACTTCCGTCGCGAGAAGAACTGGAAGAGATGGGGGCCATACCTCTCCGAGAGGCAATGGGGGACCGTACGGGAAGACTATTCTGCAGACGGTGACGCTTGGGAGTACTTCCCGCACGACCACGCAAGGAGCCGTGCATATCGCTGGGGTGAGGACGGACTGCTCGGCATAACGGATCGCGAAGGGCGTCTTTGCTTTGCGGTGGCGCTTTGGAACGGCCGCGACCCCATCCTCAAAGAACGGCTTTTCGGCGTGACCAACAACGAGGGTAACCACGGCGAGGATGTAAAGGAATATTATTTCTACCTCGATTCAACCCCGATTCATTCTTACTTCAAAGCTCTCTATAAGTATCCCCAGAAAGAGTTTCCTTACGACCAGCTTGTATCCGAAAATCGCAAACGAGGCCTGAACGAGCCCGAATTCGAACTGTTGGACACACGCGTTTTTGAAGAGAATCGATATTTCGATGTCTTTGCAGAGTATTGCAAGGAATCTCCCGATGATATCCTGATCCGGCTTACACTGGCCAACCGCGGCCCTGAAACTTCCACGCTCCACGTCCTGCCGACTCTGTGGTTTAGAAATACCTGGTCGTGGGGGCGAACCGGCGAGGCCTATTGGCCCAAACCAGGCATCCATGAAGCGGGAGCGGACATGGTCCTGAGCGAGCATGCTTCGCTGGGCCGGTTCTACCTGGCCGCTGCGCCTGGACCCGATGGAAAGATTCCACGCTTTCTGTTCACGGAGAACGAAACGAACTACGCAAGACTCTTCGGTGCCGCCAACCCAAGTCCATATGTCAAAGACGCATTCCATGAATTAGTTGTCCACGGGCGTGAAGAGGCGGTAAATCCGGCAAAGACCGGGACCAAAGCGGCGGCTTATTATATTTTGGAAATTCCGGCAGGATCGGAACAGGTAATAAATCTTCGGCTGTTCGAAGGGGGTCAAACCCCGAAGAAGACATTCGGGGAGAAGTTTGAGCGTACCTTCCGGAAGAGGATCGAGGAAAACGAGAAATTCCATGACAGGATAAATCCAAAGAACCTCACGGCAGAAGAACGCAAAATCCTGCGGCAGGCTTATTCCGGTCTTTTGTGGTCCAAGCAGTTCTATCATTTCAACGTCAGGGACTGGTTAGATGGAGACCCTGCCGAACCGGTCCCGTCGGAGAGCAGGAAGTCCGCCAGGAACAATGAATGGATTCATCTCTACAACCGGGATGTCATTTCGATGCCGGACAAGTGGGAGTACCCCTGGTACGCCATATGGGACCTGGCGTTTCATATGCTCCCGTTTGCCGAACTCGACCGCTATTTTGCAAAGGACCAGATCGTCCTGTTTCTGCGCGAGTGGTACATGCATCCTAATGGACAGTTGCCGGCCTATGAGTGGGACTTCAACGATGTAAACCCGCCTGTGCTTGCCTGGGCCGCCTGGCGAGTATACAAGATCACGGGTCCCCGAGGCGAACGCGACCGGCATTTTCTTACCCGGGTTTTCAACAAGCTCCTTCTCAATTTCACATGGTGGGTGAACCGCAAGGACCTGGACGGGGAAAACCTTTTTACGGGGGGCTTCCTCGGACTCGACAATATAGGTGTCTTCGACCGCTCTCGCCCGCTGCCTACCGGTGGACACCTGGAACAGGCCGACGGCACTTCCTGGATGGCCTTCTATTGCGCCACCATGCTATCGATGGCCCTTGAATTAGCGAAATGGGACCCGGCATACGAGGACATGGCATCCAAGTTTTTCGAACATTTCATAGCCATCGTCGACTCGATAAACAATTTCAGAGGGACCGGACTTTGGGATGACGAGGATGGATTTTACTACGACCATCTTCATCACGACGGCGAATTCATCCCCCTGCGCATTCGCTCCCTGGTCGGCATCATCGCCCTGCTCGCCGTTGAGATAATCGAAGATGAAGTAATTCAGAAACTACCGGGCTTTCTGAAGCGCATGAATTGGTTTCTTGAAAATCGCAAAGACCTCGCCGTGATATCGGCATGCATGGCCAGGCATGATGAGTTGGGTCATGGCCGTCGATTGATTGCCGTCCCGTCGCGTGAGAGGCTCGTTCGCTCCCTCCGTTACCTGCTGGATGAAAATGAATTTCTTTCCGCGTTTGGAATCCGCTCGCTGTCCAAGGTCTACGAGAGAAGTCCTTTCGAGTTCAAGTTGCGCGATGCTCTGTTTAAAGTCGGATACGTCCCCGGAGATTCCGACTCGAATCTTTTCGGTGGAAATTCAAACTGGCGTGGTCCGATCTGGTTTCCGATCAATTATCTGCTGATAGAAGCGCTGGAACGATATCACCATTTCTATGGGGACACTTTGCTCGTGGAGTTCCCTACGGGTTCCGGGGAATGGATGAACCTGGACCAGGTGGCAAAAGAACTTACCAGGCGGCTGGTCAGTATTTTCCTGCCCGCAGAAGACGGACGACGTCCGTGGCACGGAGATGCGCGGGAGTTTGCCGAAGATCCCCACTGGCGTGATCTCACGCTCTTTAACGAGTATTTTCACGGCGACACCGGCCGAGGTCTCGGGGCGAGCCACCAGACAGGCTGGACCGCTCTTATTACGAGAAATATAAAAGATTTGAAGAGTTTTTAGTTTTGAGTTATCAGTTTTTAGTCAGCTCGCGATCCAAGCTCCTGTCCATATCGCTTTCCTGCGGTTCGCACGCCCTTCCTTTCAGACTAAAAAGGAACTTGAGTCCTTTTTTCACCTTGTCGGAGAATATCTTCGTAGAAAAGAAATTGCCCGCCACTTTCTTATTGATCTCACCGAGGGTCGGATATGGATGAATAGCCGAGACCAGAGACGAAAGCTTGACCTTTCCGTTCATTACCGCCACCCATTCGTTTACAAGCTCTCCCGCGTGGGGACCGAATATCTGAACGCCTATGGGCTTGTCTTTTGCGTCGAGGAGCATCTTGATCCTCCCCACCTCTTCACCCTCTGCAAGGCTCCGATCGTTCGCTTTGAACTCCTCTGTCCAGACCGAATATTCTATCCCCGCAGATTTCGCCATTGTTTCATTCATGCCGATGTTCGCCAGTTCCGGATCGGTATAGGTGCACCAGGGCAGATTGGTGAAATCGGCGTTTCTGGGCAGGTGGAATATGGCATTGCTGACCACGATGCCCCCTTCATAACCGGCGGCGTGAGTGAAGAGGTATTTGCCGTTGACGTCACCGACTGCATATATATGCTTATGATTAGTCCTCATGCGGTCGTCGACCTTAATACCTTTCTTATCAAAATCGACCCCGATGTCTTCGAGTCCCAACCCCCGGACGTTTGCTTCCCGCCCCAATGCAACGAGGATAGTTTCAGCCTTGAGGGTGGCCCCAGGGCCTTCAGCAGTCTTTATAACCACCTCCCGTTCGCTGCCCGAATCCCGGGCGCTTTCAATCGAGGCATTCAGAAAAAAGGTCACCCCTTCGCCGCTTAAAACACTCATCACCAAGTCCGCCATATCCTTATCTTCTTTGCTGAGAATCTGGCCCGAACGCTGAATCACCGTAATCTTTGTTCCGAGGCGGTTAAATGCCTGCGCCATCTCAATGCCGATGGGACCGCCTCCCAAAATAATCATCGATTTCGGCAGCTTGTCCAAAGAGAAGACCTGCTTGTTGGTGATAAATGGGGTTTTGTCCAGTCCTTTTATCGGTGGGATCGAGGCTGAGGACCCCGTTGCGATCACCCAGTGCTTCGCCGAATAGCTTTTTCCATTAAGACGCAGGGAATGCTCGTCTGTAAAAGTCGATTCTCCATGTTCCACCTTGGCGCCGAGCTTGCAGAAACGTTCCTCCGAATCATGCTTTTGAATGGTCCCTATGACATGCTGAATTCTCTTCGCCACGTCCCTGAAGTCCACAGGAGGCAGATCGATTTCGGGAAGACCGAAATGTCCCGCCCTTTTCATCATATGCCGGACGCCGGCGGTCATTATGAGGGTCTTGCTGGGAACGCATCCGTAGTGGAGACAGTCGCCGCCGAGGTTGATTTCCTTATCGACGAGCAGCGTTTTTGCGCCGAGCTGGGCAGATCCGGCGGCAACGGTGAGCCCTCCTGAACCGCCTCCCACGACCCCTATATCGAAATCGAATTTCGCCATTTATCCTCCTTCATTACCCTGCTTAATCCATGGGGGAGCTTGTCTTCTTGATTTATAAAACGACAGTAGTTTCTTTGCCGCGATGGGGAAAAGACCCAAAATTACGAAAGACAGAATGAGGCCCGGCGAAAGTATCCCCGAAAGTGAGCTGATCTGCGCCAGTTCCTTGCCGGCATTGACATAGACTATAGTCCCCGGCAGCATGCCCACCTGTGAGACCCAGTAGTAGGTCCCGAGCGGCATTTTGGTGAGCCCCATAACGAGGTTTATGAGCCAAAAAGGAAAGATAGGGATCAAGCGCAACGAGAACAGATAGAATGCTCCCTCCGTCTCAATTCCCTCATTGACCGTTTTCAGTTTATCGCCGAATTTATTCTGCACCCAATCACGCAAAACGAATCTTGAAATGAAGCATGCCAGCGTGGCGCCGGCCGCACTCGCAAAGGAAACAACGACGGTCCCTATCAACAACCCGAAGAGCGCGCCGCCCGCAAGGGTCATTATCGCGGCGCCCGGCAGAGATAATGAAGTTACGAGGATATAGATCACCATGTAGGCGGCGATAACCATTAGCCGATGATCTGAATAAAGGGCAGCGAACTTCTCCTGGGATGCCTTGATATAAGAAAGGGTGAAATAGTGCTCAAGGCCGAGGACCTTGAAGATTACTATGACTGCGACTATTACAGTTATAATCGCTATCCTTTTCGGGACATTACTCTTCGTCATCCTTCTCTCCAAACAGGATCCGGCCGTGTCCAATGAGTCGCAATCCTAAATCTATTATCAAAGAGTTCGACCTCTTCTCCTCATTTCAGACGGTGCGCTTCGTTTGGATGCGAGGCGAAAGGCAACCGTCATGGTCGTTATGGTGACTATGAAAATCAAAATAACCATGATGGGTTGCAGGGCAAGTTGAAGTTCACTTGCATCTGCGATTGGTAAACCGTATAGTTTTGCCGGTTATTGAGCCCTTACATGGAGAAATCGTGACATCCATATGCTTTCCCGTAGGCTATTATAGGCTGCATCCGGACGATAGCATGAATTTCCAGATGAACCGCTGGTTCGGCTGGGTCGGTGAGCAAGCCATGCTGGATGAAATGCGGTCCATCGCTGCCGTCATCAAGGACTATGCCGATTGGAAACGAGAATTCCTGACGCTTGCCGAGAACGCATCGCGACAAGGCCATATCATAAGGGCCGGGTTCTATTATCGCTCTGCTGAATTCTTCATGAGATCCGACGATGCCGACCGGAAAAGTGCCCGGGAAAAGTTTAAGGATTCAGTGCAAACGTTCTATGGGCTGGAAACGACCCAAAGTTACAAAGTCCCTTATGCCGATGGCCGGATTAAAGGATCGTTGCCCGCATTGCGCTTCAAACCCACCCAATCCAGGGGCACGATTGTTTTCTTCGGTGGCTTCGATAGTTATATGGAAGAGTTGACCCTGACTTTCTTCTATCTGCGCGATGCAGGCTACGAGGTCATTGCGTTCGAAGGTCCGGGCCAAGGCAGCGCTCTCAATGACGCCGGTCTGCCAATGACTCCCGATTGGCACAAGCCGGTAAAAGCTGTCCTTGATTATTTCGGGCTCGACCAGGTAACCCTCGCGGGTCTTTCGCTGGGGGGATGTCTCGTGCTTCGCGCCGCGGCACAGGAACCACGCGTTAAACGTGTGATTGCCTTTGACATTCTAACAGACTTCTTCGACGTCATTCTCCGCCAGGTGAACCCGCTTCTGAGAGCGTTGATAAAAACCCAACTCCACCTTCGTGCCGCCCCGATTGTGAACGCGATAGTTGAAGGGGCTGCCGGGAAAAGTCCTGTGGCAGAATGGGGAATGCAGCACGGCATGCATGTGACCGGGACATCGTCACCCTATACATTCCTCCAAAAGATTAAGCAGTTCCAAACAAGTGATGTTTCGGCGCTTATCAAGCAGGACGTCCTGCTATTGGCCGGGAGTGAAGACCATTATGTACCAGTCGAGCAGTTCCATCAGCAGATCACGATGTTGACCAATGCGCGCTCAGTCACTGCCCGGCTGTTTACGAGGGACGAGTGTGCCCAGAACCACTGTCAAGTGGGAAACTACGGCCTGGCCCTGAAGACGATGGTCAACTGGCTGGATGGGTTGCAGTGACAAAGCGTGTGACACGCGGCTTGAGTCAAAAGGGCAGATAATTCCATTGTGGTTGTCTCGTCAAAAATGGAATCAGTCCCCAAAATTGTGGTTATCAATCCGCGCCGTCCTTTGACGGGGAGCATTCCGTGGCCGTTCTTCCCCGGAAAAACAGGCCGGCTATTTTCCCCTCACCCAGCACCCGCCCTAATTCCTTGAAAGCGAAGAAGGGGATAAAAGCAAAAAAAAGAACCAAACCCCGGGCGAGCACTTCGTAGCCGTTACTTGTGAACTCATGAATGCCGCCGGCCAGTCCTTCTCCGTGCAGTAATCCTTCCGTCACATGCTCAAGAACACTAAAGACACCCGCAAAAAGAGTAAACACAACCGTTTTGTATAGGGTTGGAAAGATCAAAGGCTTATCCTGCAGCGGTCGAGAAAGCCCCAAAAGGTTTCCAATCATGATGACTTTCGCTAAAATCAATGCCTCAAACAAGGCCAACCCGTAAAGCAGGTAACTGACTTTATATTCGGCGAGTACTAATTTCCGATACAGGGTAAACACGCCGAAAAATAAGAACAGATAAAGGGAATTTATCCAATACTCTACCAGTTCGTGGCCAATTTTCTGTTTCCAGCCAAGTTTTTCCCCGGTCGACTCGCCCATTTGATCTTCATCTCCTCCAGCCGTTTTTCCAGCTTTTTGACTTTCCAGAATGAGACCCGCTACTTGGGGTTTGTCAGTAAATAAGATCTTTAGGCCCGAAATTCAATCATCACAATTTGTCTCGAAATATTCTCACGCGGAAACGCGGAGAAAATGACCCTTCCCATTGTTTCAGGGTGCCCCCGAGGGACGCGAAAAGCTGTTTCAGAGAATTGCGTTCTCATGTAGGAGCGCGCCATGCGCGCGATGACAAACCTAAAGTTCGTCTTTGCTGTCCGGCTTAAGGATGCCGCTTGACAGCCTCTCATTGGTACCTAGTTTTCTGCAAACGGTTTCGCAGTGAATGTTCGAAATTCCAGGACTGCCCTGCACATCAAGCTCCGCTCGGTCAGCATGCTCGATAAAGACAATAAGCCTACAGAGGAGGTCTGACTCATGATGAAAATTGTGCGCGTATAATCGCAAAAAATGCGGAAAGGGACCTGCACTGGACATTCACGATCATTAAAAGTTGTCACGGAAGGATTGAACCTGGGTGGAAGGAGCAAAAACTATGGGACTTAAAGAATACAAACCAGGAACGGCATTTCCCGGCGTTATCGGCCGCACATTTGACGTATCCTCGCCCGCTTGGCCCGAACCACTTCGCGCCCGAGACGGGGCGCCCAACATGTTGTTCATCATTCTTGACGACACGGGTTATGGGCAGTTGGGATGCTACGGAAGCCCTATCGAGACACCCAACATCGACGCGCTCGCAAACAACGGCCTGCTCTACAACAACATGCACACTACCGCACTGTGCTCGCCAACGCGCTCATGCGTCCTGACCGGGCGCAATCATCACTCGAACGCAATGTCGTGCATCACCGAAGGTTCGACGGGTTACCCCGGCGGCAACGGCTACATACCGTTCGAAAACGGTTTCCTCTCAGAGATGCTCCTTCAGCATGGGTATAATACTTACGCCATCGGCAAGTGGCACCTGACCCCATCGGACCAGATCTCGGCGGCGGGCCCCTATGACCGCTGGCCGCTGGGGCGCGGATTCGAGCGATTCTATGGCTTCCTGGGTGGCGAGACACACCAGTACTACCCCGAACTGGTATACGATAACCACACGGTCGAAGCTGAAAAGACCCCGGAAGAGGGGTACCACCTGACCGAAGATCTGGTGGACAAGGCCATCAGCTTCATAGCGGACTCCAAACAGGTCGCACCCGACAAGCCGTTCTTCATGTACTTCTGCCCCGGCGCGATGCACGCGCCTCATCACGTGCCGAAAGAATGGGCGGATAGGTACAAAGGGAAGTTCGACGCGGGCTGGGAAGCGCTCCGGGACCTGATCTTCAAGCGCCAGAAGGACATGGGGATTGCGCCCGCCGATGCCGAACTCTCCCGTCATGACCCGGACGTCCCTCGGTGGGATTCATTGTCCGCCGAGGAGAAAAAGCTCTACGCCCGCATGATGGAAGTCTTTGCCGGTTTTCTTACCCATACCGATTACCATATCGGCCGGTTGATCGAGTTCCTGGAAAAGCTCGGCGAGCTGGACAATACTATAATCATGGTGCTATCGGATAACGGCGCCAGTTCCGAAGGCGGGCCGCATGGCATGGTCAACGAAGCGCTGTTCTTCAACAACGTGCCGGGATCGCTGGAAGAGAACCTGGCCGCAATGGACAAGCTTGGAGGCCCAGAGTTGTGTAACCATTACCCCTGGGGCTGGACCTGGGCAGGCGACGCACCGTTTCGCCGCTGGAAACGCGAGACCTACCGAGGCGGCGTTAGCGACCCGTTCATCGTGCACTGGCCCAAAGGAATCAAAGCGAAGGGAGAGATACGCACTCAGTACGCCCATGCCATCGACATGGCGCCGACGGTATTGGAGGCGGCAGGCATAGAGGCGCCCACATCCATCAGGGGCGTCACGCAATCACCCATTGAAGGATTTAGCTTCGCTCATTCCTTCGATAACGCTCAAGCCCCCGCCGGGCACCTCACCCAGTATTTCGAGATGATGGGCCACCGGTCAATCTACCATGACGGATGGCGGGCGGTGTGCCCTTGGCCCGGGCCGTCATTCACGGAAGCCGGAAGATTCTTCGGTGCGCCGATCGACAAGGACAAGTTGACCGAACTCGACGCGACCGCCTGGGAACTTTACCATGTTGCCGAGGATTTCGCGGAGAATCACAACGTCGCAGACCAGAATCGCGCCAAACTGATCGAGATGATTGCAATGTGGTACGTCGAGGCCGGCAAATATAAGGTCATGCCCATCGATTCGCGCGGCACTTCGCGATTTGCCGACGAGCGTCCGAAGATCGCGGTCGACCGCACATCGTACGTGTTTTACCCCGGCACCCAGGGAGTGCCGGTAAGCGCCACCGTTAACATACTTAACCGCCCTCACAGTATCACTGCGGATGTGGAGATCCCCGGGGAGGGCGCGGAAGGCGTGCTGCTATCCCAAGGCGGCAGCGACGGCGGCTACTCGTTTTATGTTCAGGGCAGCAAGCTCCGCTATGCGTACAACTACGTCGGGCGGAACCTCTGTTACGTCGAATCCGTCGAGGCTGTTCCCGCCGGACGTCACCAGTTGCGTTTTGAGTTCGAGGTTACGGGAAAACCCGACATCGCCAACGGCAAAGGCGCACCCGGCAAGGGCCAGCTTTACCTCGACTCCAGGCTGGTCGGAGAGACCAATATCGAACTGACCAACCCGCTCGCTATCGGCTTGCTCAGCAGCATAGTATGCGGCGTGGACCTTGGCGCTCCGGTGACTCCTGAATATAAGCCCCCGTTTCCATTCACCGGCACGATCCACAGCGTGACGGTGGATGTGAGCGGCGAACTGATAAAAGACACCGAAGCAGAGGTGAGGATGATACTGGCGAGGCAGTAGCTTCCCGGGAACACGGGCAACAGGGAGACGAAAGCCGTGGAGGATTTCTTGACGCGCATCGTTGAGAATCTAATCGACCGGGTGAGCGGACCCATGAAATTTCGACTGATCGTCCAACCGCTCATGGCTGCCGTCTTGGCCGTGCGCTCCGGGCTAAAAGATGCTCGAGAGGAGCGGCCTCCCTACTTCTGGGGCATTTTCACACACCCCGGTCAACGGCTACACATGTTGAGGGATGGCTGGAAATCCGTTGGAAAAGTCTTCGTCATTGCCATTGTTATCGACCTGGTCGAGCAGATCGTTGTCTTTCGGGGAATCTATCCTGGAGAGGCCCTCCTTGTTGCCTTTACCCTGGCATTCATTCCGTATCTTTTGATCCGGGGCCCCGTTAACAGGATTGCGCGGCGCAAACGGCACAGCCCATCAGGCGACAAGACAGGGTTATGACAAGTAACACACACATAGAGCATGAAAGAGAAGGATAATTCGGATGGCAGAGCGAAGTGAGGAAACCGTAGAAGAGCCTTCCAGCACTCAACTGGCCATTGAACGCACAATCCTTTCGCACGAACGAACGCTGATGTCCTGGGTCAGAACAGCGATCTCGTTGATAACTTTCGGCTTCACCATTTACAAATTTTTTCAATTGGAGCTGCAGGGTCGTCCCCCGCTTCATCAGGTCGTCGGACCGCGCCAGTTCTCGATATTAATGATCTCCATCGGATTGTTCTCACTCATGATAGCGACTGTCGAGTATCGGGTATACCGAAACGGTCTGCGAAGACGGTATCCCGGGACGCGACCCGTGTCGCTGGTGGGGGTCGTTTCCGCACTGGTATCATTGCTCGGGATTGTGGCCCTCGTTGCAGTTCTCTTCAGGCTGTAACGGTTTTCCTGACGGGAATGCGTCAGGCCTAGTGTTGATTGCGCAAAATCCGGTACACGCTCCGGGCGATCATAAGTTCTTCGTCGGTCCGGATCACGCGGACGGCAACCTTGCTCGATTCGGTGGAAATAACCAAAGCATTGGCGCCGTTTTGACCGGCGTCCAATTCGATCCCGAGAAATCCAAGCCCGTTGCATATGCGGGCCCGCACTTCCTCTGCGTTCTCGCCGATCCCCCCGGCAAACACCAGAGTATCTAGTCCCCCCAGCACGGCGGCGAAAGCCCCGATCCATTTGCGCGCCTGATAACAGAAAAATTCCACGGCCTCCGCGGCGCGGACGTCCTTTGCCTGACGCTCGATCAGGTCTGCCATATCGTAAGTCGTTTCCGATATGCCCAGCAGGCCCGATTCATGGTTTATAAGGTCGTTGAACTGTTTGGGCGTGAGTTTCTCGGTTCGCGCTAAAAACCACGCTACACCGGGATCGAGGTCTCCCGTTCGGGTGCCCATGGGCAACCCGGCAGTGGGCGTAAACCCCATGCTGGTATCGAGGCTCTTTCCGCCCAGAACCGCGGCCATGCTCGCTCCATTGCCGAGGTGAGCGAGAATCACACGGCCCCGAACGGCTTCAGCACCGGCAACACGGCCCAATTCTTCAATAAGATAGGCGTATGAGAGGCCGTGGAAACCGTATCGCTGGACTCCCATCGCGTCGAACCGGCGCGGGATGGGCATCAGGCGGGCAACGCGCGGGAGAGTCCTGTGAAAAGCGGTGTCAAAACATGCCACCTGGAGCAATTTCGGGTGAAGCCTGCGAAATGCCTCTATCAGCTCGATTTCACGGGGCAGATGGTCCGGGTCGTAGGGTGCTGTGCGATGCAGTTCTTCCAGTAACTCTTTTGTAACCGGTTCCGGTTCGGCATGCTGCATACCGTGAACTACCCGGTGTCCTACTGCCCTAATGCAAGAGAAACCGACCTGCTCTTCGACCCAATCGATCAGGAAATGAGCCGCAGACCTGTGATCGGATGCTTCGAACGGCAGAGTTGCCTGCTGGTCCCGAACCTCGTCTTTGAAGGCAAGATTGGTTCCCTTTAAGCCGATGTGGTCCACCTTGCCGTAAATTTCACGTTCCAGCGTGAGCATGTCGCTTTCCCTGAACAAAGCGAACTTGATGCTCGAAGAGCCGCCATTAATCGTAAGGATGCATGTGTCATTGGTATTACCGCCCTGCTCGGCCATTCCGCTAAAACCTTCACTCGAAACGAAGCCGTTCGTGACCTCGATTGGATTTCTTTCTGCGATCCCGGTCTTGCTGCGTGCTTATAAGCCTGCTTTAGAGCAGAGTCCGGCAAAAAGCTTGATTGGGACCTATACTCGTAACCTTTAAGACATTCTTGAGGGCTTTGCAAGCCAACAGGGCAGATGCCGGGATTTGCCGGTCTCTTAGGAAAAGTTCTCACGCTGAAAACGCGGACGCGCAGAGGAGATGAGCCTTTTCATAGTTTTCAGGGTGTCCCGAAGGGACATGAACAGCTGTTACGAAAAGTTGGCGGTGGGACCGCCTGCCGGGATTGCCAAGCCCACACGAGAAACTTTCCATGGTTTCAGGGTGTCCCGAAGGGACATGAAAAGCTGGTTCGAGAAGTTTTTCGCTGGAGCTACCTCGTTTTCCCCCGACCCCAAAGCGCCCTACCCGGCTTTGCCCCGGTGTGCTCTCCGTTTTCGATTACACGAATGCCGTTCACAAGCACATCTTTTACCCCCATTGCATACTGGTGCGGATTGTCGTAGGTGGCGCGATCGGCGATAGTTCCGGGGTCGAAGATCACCAGGTCGGCAAAATAGCCCTGCCTGATCGATCCCCGCCGGTCGAGGCCCAGGTTTATGGCAGGAAGAGAGGTTATGCGCCGGATTGCTTCCGAAAGGGAGATCAGTTTTTCCTCACGCACATATTTTCCGAGAAGCCTGGCGAAGTTTCCGTAGGCGCGCGGGTGGGTGGATTGCTTTAGAAACAGGCCTTCGGCTGAGATTGAAACAGCGTCCGATCCCAGGGAAACCCAAGGCTGCAGAAGTTCCTTTCTGATGTTTTCTTCGCTAATTACGAATGCGACCACCCGGGTGTGGGCGCTATCTTCGGAAACCAGATCGAGCACGGTTTCCACCGGGTCTTTCCCGCGAATTCGGGCGGCCTCCTCAATGGTCTTGCCGGTAAGCGGAAGCAGGGACCCCGAGGTGAACCCGACCAGTATCGTTTTGGGCATCGGACCGCGTTGACGCATTTCGGAAGCGATTTTCTTTCGTAGAGCGGGGTCCCTGAGCCTTTCAAGCAGGGCCTCATCCCCCCCCTCGTGCGCCCAAGCGGGAAGCCTCGACGAAAGCCTGTTCGAACCTGCGGTATAGAGGTACATATTGGCGGTTATGTGTAACCCCTGCCTTCGAGCAGATTCGACCATCGATATTACGCGGTCGATTTTGTGCCAGTTTCGTTCTCCACCGGCTTTGAGGTGATAGATCTCCGCCGGTATCCCGGCCTCCCGGCTTATTCGAAGAAGTTCTTCAACCGCTTCGACCAACCGGTCGCCTTCATTTCGTATGTGAGATACGTACATTCCGCCATATTTTGCCGCGGTACGGCACAACGCGATGAGTTCTTCGGTTGTCGCGTAATTATCCGGCGCGTACCCCAGTGAGGACCCAACGCCCAAAGCGCCACCCTCCATCTCGAGCCTCACCAGTTCACACATCTTTTGGAGCTGAGACGGGGTGGCCCTTTCGTTTTCGAGTCCGATTACATTTTCTCGGATGGTGCCGGCGCCCACGAAAGAGGCAACATTCGGTGAGATTCCCCGCTTCTCCAGGTAGACCAGATATTCACAGAGCGTGGTCCAGCAGATATCGAATTTAAGATCGCCTTCCTGTGAAACCGTCCGGCGCTTCATTTCATCGGTGAGCGGCCCCATCGATTCGCCTTCGCCAAAAATCTCGGTAGTAACTCCCTGGCGGAGTTCGCTCTGCGACCGGCCGTCTACTATCAACGAAGCCGTCGACCATGAGAGCATGTTGATGAAACCAGGCGCAACGGCAAGACCATGCGCGTCGATGACGGTCCCGGCGGAAGCCGCACCGAGGTCACCGAGAGCGGCGATGCGGTCGTCCCTGATTCCGATATCGGCCCTGAACGGCTCGCCGCCGGAGCCATCATATATAAGGCCGCTTCTTATGATTGTATCGAAATTGGGTTCGCCCGCGGAATAGAGGGGGGCCGGGGAAAAAATAAACGCTGCCACGATGAAAAGATGAATCCTCAGCAGCACCTTCACGGAACGGATTTCTCCTGGTTCACTATCCCAATAAGCTTGGGGAGCTTTTGCCTGACGAGCAGTTCGATCTCTTCTCTTGATGCCCTGAACGATTCGGCGCCCTGCCCAAATGGGTCTCGCATGGAATGGGAGATGAGCTTTCCCGAAAAAGAGGCGGGAATGAACCGATCAACTTCGAGCCCGGTCAGGTTTACAATGTAATCGATATTATCGAGCGGCACTTCGGTGAGACCCTTCGAGTAGAGTCCCTCGGTTGAAATGCCTGCCTCGTTCAGTGCATCAAGAGTGTGGGACGGAATGTGTCCCAGAGGAGCCAGCCCCGCCGAACTCGCTTCAACATCGTGTCTTAGAAAATGGCGCGCAAGGGCTTCGGCCATTATGCTCCGGCAGGCGTTTCCGTAACAGAGAAAGAGTACTCTTTTCATGCGCTTTTTAGTCCAATTCACGGCAGCACGGCAGAAAAGTGCATCGATCCGCTGTGGCCCTTCCAGTCTAAGTCCTGGCCGATGCGGGCAATCCGCCGGAATCCTTCTCCAGAGCAACCCTCGCGACCTGCCGCCCCAGTTCGATACACATGTCGAGATCCTCCTTTTTGGGAGAATATTTAACGCGGACCCCGTCGGAAACCAGGTCGATATTCATTTCCCGCATAGCTTCCGACATGAGTTTGACCGCTTCGCCGCTCCAACCATAAGAGCCGAATGCAGCGCCTACTTTGCCCGCCGGACGCAAGCCTTTCATGTAGCTCAGAAGGTCGGCCATTTCGGGCATCATGCCGTTATTAATGGTAGGCGAACCCAATACGACCGCCCTCGAGTCAAGCAATTCAGCCATGATGTCGCTGCGGTGGTTCAATTTCAAATCGAGCAATCTGAAATCCAGCCCCCCCTCTTTCAGCCCTTCGGCAACGGCGCAGGCCATCGTGCTCGTAGCCTGCCACATCGTGTCGAAGATGACCACGGCTTTTCTGCCGCTCTCCTGATCGCTCCATTTCCGATAGGCATCGATAATGGCTCCCGGGTCTTTTCGCCAGATGAGGCCGTGGTCCGGAGCTATCATGTCTATGTCAATTCCCAGTTCAACGACTTTCGCGATGAGTTTCCGGACCAGAGGGGAAAAGAGCAGCAAGATATTGGCGTAATACTTGGCGGCGTGACCAAAGAGTTCCGATGTGTCCACTTCGTCATCGAACCTCTGGCTGGTTGACCAGTGCTGCCCGAAACCATCGCTGGAAATCAGCAGCTTATCCTCGGCAATATAAGACATCATGCTGTCGGGCCAGTGGAGCATTCGGGTTTCGATGAAGCTCACCGTCTTTTTACCGAGATTCAGGGTCTGCCCGGTTTCGACCACATGGTACGGCCAGTCCGGGCGGTCGTAATGATCAATGAGCGCCTTCCTGCCCATCGCGGAGCAAACCACCTTTTCCGGACCAACTAATTCCACGATATCCGGGACAGAACCCGAATGGTCCATTTCCACGTGATTTACCACGAGGTAGTCGATTCGCTTCGGGTCGATTACTTTGCTTATGCACTCGACGAGGTCATTTTTGAAAGGCTTTTTGACCGTGTCGAAAAGCGCGATTTTTTCGTCAATTACCAGGTAAGCGTTATAAGTGGTCCCCTTCGGCGTGGAGTAGCCGTGAAAATCTCGAATGCCCCAGTCCAGCGCGCCAACCCAGTAAACGTCCTTCTTGATTTCCACCGGTCCCATCGAAATCTCCCTCCCAGATCCTTGACGATTTTCATATGAAAGAAGTTAATTAATAATCATTATCGAACCTTGAGGCAACGATATTGCATGATTGACCGTACTCCCTCACTTCCGCAGCCTTTCGTAATTCAAAAGGCACACCTCACGCATTCTTGATTCCGCATAGTTCGACCGCATTTTTCAACGCAAAGAAAAGAAACGAGAGGTTATCATTACTCATGGACCGAAGTCTATAAAGTAAAAAGAGAGGCAATAGATATGGAAAACCACGAACCCAAGCGTCAATATTCTGAAGCTGAAATAAGAGAGGAAAACAAACGAATCAGGCGTCTCAGGAGACTGGTCGATTTCTCTTTGGCCCTTATCGCACAAACGTCGATGTCCCTGGATGAGGCCCACCGGGTCGTTCAAGCAGTCCGTGAGCAGGCAATACGGCTTTTTCCCGGTAAGGAAGAGACTTTCGAGCTGTTATATACGCCACGATTCCGACGGCTTATTGCTGAAAAATTCAGGCTGCTGTAAAAAGGGCAGTGAGCGGTGGGCGGTAAAAGAGTGCGCCGCTCCAGTCCACAGGGGAACAGTAGGCGACCGAATGAAGCCGGTGGCCGTTCAGGAATCGAAAATCGGGGGGGCGACATGAATAACGACACGATTACGGCCATTGAGGGTTTGCGGGTGGGCCATGCCCAACTGGACGGGATTCACAGCGGATGCACGGTTATTTTGCCTGAGGGAGGGGCTGTAGCCGGTGTTGACATAAGGGGAGGCGCACCGGGAACTTTCGGAGCCGATACATTGAATCCCCTCAATTTAGTCGAAAAAGTGCATGGATTTTTCTTTGCAGGTGGAAGCGCGTTTGGATTGGGCGCAGCCGACGGGGTACGAAAATATCTGAAAGATCGCAACGAAGGTTTTGACACCGGATATGGAGTTGTGCCGATCGTCGCCGGTGCAATCATATTCGATCTCGGGGTCAACAAAACAGGGATTTATCCCGGTGCCGAATTAGCCATGGAGGCTTGCCGAAGCGCATCGCAGCAGCCCGTGGAGGAAGGCAATGCCGGTGCAGGGACAGGGGCGACAGTCGGAAAACTATTTGGGTCCGAACGCTGTATGAAGGGAGGCATCGGAAGCAGTTTGATACGCGGAGCGGACGGCCTAAAAGTCGGTGCATTGATAGTCGTAAATTCGTTCGGCGAAATATTCGATCCTGGTACGGGACTGAAAGTTGCCGGAGCAAGGAAGAGCCCTGAGAGCAGTGAGCTGGTCGAAACCGTCCCTGCGCTGATGAAGATAAGCAGCTTCAGGGGGGGATTTCCAGTAGGCGAAAACACCGTTGTCGGAGCTATTGCGACTAACGCGCTATTAAACAAGGTCCAATTGACCAAGATAGCCCAAATGGCCCACGACGGACTTGCCAGGGCAATTTATCCGGTGCACACCCAATATGATGGGGACACCATTTTCGCTTTGAGCTGCGGGACCCTGGAAGGTATGGAATTGAGCCTTATTGGAGCTCTGGCGGTCATAGCCGCAGAGCAGGCAATTCTGAGGGCAGTTCGAAAAGCGCACAGTCTCGAAGGCATACCGGGAATAAAGGGGTGAAGGGTGAAGAGTGAAGGGTGAAAAGTTATCCCATCAATATCTCATTTTGGGGGCGGGCACGGTGATTTTGCGCCCGCCTTTATGCACTGTACCCCGGGACATCAAACCTTGAAAAATGCCTTCTTATTTGCTCCGCATACCGGACAGGTGTCCGGCATGTCTTTTTCCGCAGTGTATCCGCAAATCTTGCAGATGTAGTAATCCTGCACCGGAAATTTGTCCGGGGCGGCGAGCGCTTTCCGGTAGAGTTGCGCGTGGTAGGCTTCCACTTTGTTTGCGTAGTCGAAGCTGACTTCGGCCGACTTTTGCCCTTCTTCCTTAGCATGCGCTATCATTTCCGGATACATGTTCTTGAATTCATGGGTTTCACCGGCCAGCGCATCCTCCAGGTTTTCCTTGGTGCTCTTAACCAGGCCTGCGGTACGCAGGTGTTTGATGGCATGAATTGTTTCAGCCTCGGCGATCGCACGGAACAGCTTTGCCACCCCGTGCAGAAATTCATCCTCTGCCCTCTGACAATAAGCCAGATACTTCCTGTTTGCCTGAGACTCGCCGGCAAAAGCATCCATCAGGTCCTTTTCGGTCTTGGACATCTCTTCCACTCCATGGTCTGAAAAAGTAAGTGAACTAAAGAGAACAGCCACACGCGCTGCCCGGCCGCAGATATTCAGATTGGAGTTTGAAAATAAGCAGGGATTGGCTCAAAGTCAAAGGGTGAAAGGGTGGGAGTCGAACGAGAGTCGTTTTTTCTTTTGGTATAATAGCATTCAGTAACCAATGCCGAAAACTGTGGAAGCTTCCGATTGATCATAAAATTACTATAACTCTCTTATTTTTTAGTAAAAAGTTCTGCGTTGCGTCAAAAAAACCTTAAGGAATAACTCCCGCATTCCGAATCAATAAGTTGTCTACGAAATGTAAGTACGCAGGTTCATTGAAAAGATTGACGAAGTTTTCACGATATGAATAACGATTGAATCGCAGCATCCCAAAAACCGGAGGGCTTGTTTATGTCCGATTTCAAGCTGATGCATTCCACTGTAATGTTGTTTGCCCTCTTCTTCCTGTTTTCACTTTCGGGTTGGCAGGCTGAAAAAGCCAGATGCTCCGCTCAGCCAAAGTATCTGGGGTCTGAGAGTTGTAAGGAATGCCATAGCGCCGAGTACGATTCCTTCAAACAATTCAACAAAAAGGCGCATTCATTCCAGAGTATCGTTCGACTCAAAAAGGGACTGGACGAAGCCGAACTGAAGAAATGCTTCGAATGCCATACCACGGGATACGGGAAGGAAGGCGGCTTCCGATCAGAGCAGGAAACTCCCCAGCTCAAGGACGCAGGCTGTGAGGTCTGTCACGGACCGGGCAGCGTTCATGCTGAAACGGGCGATCCCAAAGACATCAAAGGAAAGCTCAGTGCGAAAGACTGCGAGTCCTGCCATAATGCGGAGCGCGTGAATTCATTCAAGTACAAGCCCCTGGTGTATGGAGGCGCACACTAATGAAGAAAATCAAACTGTCCCTGCACATCAAAATCGTTTTCTCCGTTACTGTTCTCCTTGTGGTTGCGCTTGCATCGATTATCTGCGTGAATTACTACTATCAGCGGAAAGCAATGAGGGAGCAATTTCAAAGCTCGACAAATATTGTGACCGAGGCCATATACAATGCCATGATTTACCCTATGGCCATAGGAGACAGTGAAACCATTGTCAGGCAAATGGCCGAATTCGAGAAAAACAGCAGCAATCTGAAAGTGTATGTATTTGGATTCGACAAACGTATCACCTACACTTCCGAACCCAACAGAACCGATTCCCCATTATCCGAGGTCGTAAAATCGCCAGGTCTTATCCAGGGAATCGATGAGATGGTGGCAACCGCCAAGATGCCCAAGTCCGGATTTGACGAACTGCGCGAAGGTACTCATTACATGAGCCTGCTGCGCCCGTTATTGAATGAGAAGCGTTGCCACCACTGCCACGGGTCCGGCCGCACGGTGCTGGGCGGGCTGCTGGTGGAGCAAAACAGCGAGAGCATGTTCACAGCCATCCGCTCCATGGGCAACAAGAGTATCCTTATAGGACTTCTTGGGAGTCTGGCAGTTGTTATCCTTCTCATCATAGCGGTGTCCAAACTTGTCAGCAGGCCGATCCGACAAGTGATTTCAGGTCTCAACGAGACGGCTGAAAACTCATGGGCGGCCTCCGGCTCAATCGCCGCCATCAGCCACCAAATGGCTGAGGGCACCGCCAGCCAGGCGGCAGCAATCGAGGAGACATCCTCCTCACTTGAGGAAATGTCCGCGATGACCAGGCAGAACGCCGAAAACGCGACTCAGGCCGACAAACTGATGCACCAGGTGGAAGGGATCACGGCCGGCGCCAAAGACTCAATGAACCGGCTGATGGAATTCATGGACCAGATCTCGAGCGCGAGCGACAAGACACAAAAGATCATAAGGACCATTGATGAGATAGCTTTCCAGACCAATCTGCTGGCCCTCAACGCAGCAGTGGAAGCCGCACGCGCAGGAGAGGCGGGAGCAGGGTTCGCCGTCGTGGCCGATGAGGTGCGAAACCTGGCGATGCGTGCAGCAGAAGCAGCAAAGAACACTGCGGCGCTGATAGAGGGCAATGTCAACATGATCCAGACCGGCGCCGATTTAGCAAAGAGTATGAGCGGCGAGTTCGCCGAGGTTGCTTCAAGCGTAATGAAAGCGGGCAACCTGGTAAAAGAGATTTCGGCGGCATCTCAGGAACAGGCGCAGGGTGTACAACAGATCAACCAGGCTGTCGGAGGGGTTGACAAGGTAATCCAGAAAAATGCAGCAAACGCGGAGGAGGCCGCCGCTGCCTCATCCCAGTGGAAAGAACAGGCAGAGCACATGCTCGGCTTCGTAGATCGTTTGATAGTCCTGCTTGAGGGGTACTCGAAGGAGGCGCGTGCGCGCGGTCGTTCAGGTGAAGACCAGCTTAAGAAAGCGACGAGGGGTGACTTTCAGGAGCGGTCCAATGCGGGTTCGAAAAGTCCATCGCAGGAAACGCCAAGGGGATAAGCACTTTCCCCTGCTCGCGCCGTTGATGACTAAGGACGTGTCAATAGCTCGGCATGAAGCAGAAAGCTGCCACATCGGAAGAGCATAAACCTATACGATCTTCTCATTAAGTGCAGGATAAGAGGAGAGATCTATTGCCGGGCATGATTTGCTCAGGGAATTTTAAGTCCCCGGATGGTTACCGTTGCCTTTACATGCCGGACAATATCCTTGAAGCACCACCTGCTGCCTCAGTACTTGGAAGCCGTTTCGATCGGGAATCGATACTTGGGGCTCCTCAACTATACCCGCATCCTGGATGGATTGACATTCCAGGCAGACCATGTGGTGGTGAGGACCGGTCACCGCGTCATAGCGGGCGACTTCGGTTATTGGGCTCACCTTCTGAATGAGGCCAACTTCGTAAAACTTCTCGAGCGTCTTGTAGACGGTCCCCAAAGAAATCATCGGGAAGCGCTTTTTGACCTGCTGATAAATAACCTCGGCGCTCGGATGTTCATGGGTGAAATACAGGGCCTGATAGATGGCCAGCCGTTGATAGGTTACCTGAAGGCCATGGTCTCTCAGGGTCGCAATGAAATCTTTGTCGTTTTTCCCCTCCATGACGCATTTCCCCCTTTTGGTTAGGAGCAGGAATGAGAATAGCAGCTACACACGGACCCCAATTTTTACTATATGCAAATTCCAATTAAAGCAAGCAAAATCTACTAATAATGTATATTCCTAAGCAGCGGTTTCCGCTTTAGGCGAGAAAGCTTTAAAACGTTTAAGAAAAACCAGCAAGATAGAAACCGCTGCGGGAGTTATCCCCGGCACTCTCGACGCCTGTCCAACCGAAGCCGGCTTCACTGCATTCAACTTCTGCCTGACCTCGTTAGATAGACCCGGCACCTGGTCATATGGGAAATCTTCCGGAATCAGCACTTCTTCCATCTGTTTGAATCTGTTCACTTCGGCTTCCTGCCGCCGCAGATAGCCTTCGTATTTGCACTCGATTTCGACCTGTTCCTTCGCTCTACCCGAAAGCGCCGAACGGGTCCCGCAAAGAGCCTCCAAATCACAGTAATTGAGTTCGGGTCTTTTGAGCAGCTTTTCCAGTGAAATCGGCTGGTCGAGCGGATTCGAACCTTTGCGGACGAGCATTTCGTTCAATTGAGAAGACGGCCGGACAAATGTCCTGCGAAGTCTTTCCAGTTCAGCGCGCATCGCATCACGCCTTTGTAAAAGCTCCCTGTAGACCGGGTAATCGTGAAGTCCAAGCTCGTATGCCTTCTCCATGAGCCGCAAATCGGCGTTGTCCTCCCGCAGCAGAAGGCGGTACTCGGACCGTGAAGTGAAGATCCTGTACGGCTCATTCGTCCCTTTCGTGACCAGATCATCGATCATCACGGCAATGTAGGCTTCCGATCGATCCAGAATGAAAGGCGGCCTTTTTTGAAGTTTAAGGGCCGCATTCAACCCGGCCCACATTCCCTGAGCAGCCGCTTCTTCATAACCGGAGGTCCCGTTTATCTGACCGGCCAGGAAAAGACCGCTCACCAGTTTGGTTTCAAGGGTGGAATAAAGTTGTGTAGGCTCGATGTAGTCATACTCGATTGCATATGCGGGCCTCATTATCTGAGCGTATTCCAGCCCCGATATCGAATGAATCAAATCAAGCTGGATTTCCACTGGCAGGGAATTACCCGTGCCGCTGGCATATATCTCCTCGGTGTCCAAACCCTCAGGCTCAAGAATTATTTGATGAAAGTCCTTGTGGGGAAATTTCATCACTTTGTCTTCCAGCGATGGGCAGTAGCGCGCCGAAACGCCTATGATGGCGCCGTTGTAAAGCGGGGAAAGATGAATATGGCGGCGGATCAGATCGTGAGTCCGTTCGGAAGTGCGCCCTATGTAGCACGGGACCTGGGGAAGAGAAAGATCTTCAGTGAAAAGTGAAAAAGGCCTCGGTTCGGCATCGCCAAGCTGTTCGCGAAAACAACTAAAATCGATGCTTCGACGAAGGATTCGCGCGGGAGTCCCCGTTTTCATTCTGCCGAGTGTGAACCCGAGGCGCTGCAACTGGTCGGCAAGCGCAACAGACGGGAACTCGCCTGCCCTTCCAGACGGAATGCGGCTCTTTCCAATATGAATCAGGCCGTGCAGAAAGGTACCTGTTGCAACAACGACAATCTCCGATTCGTACAAGACCCCAAACTGGTCGATGATTCCAGATATCTTTCCGCCCTCGACAAGCAGGGCCTCAACCAGGGACTGCTTTAATTCAAGATTCGGCTGCCGCTCCAGTACGTGCTTCATGGCAGTTCGGTAGCGAACTTTATCATTCTGAGTCCGGGTACCGCGAACGGCCGGCCCCTTTTTTGTGTTGAGTAAGCGAAATTGGATGGCGCTCCGGTCGGAAATTTTGGCCATCTCACCTCCGAGTGCATCGATTTCCCGCACCAGATGGCCTTTCCCGATACCCCCTATTGAAGGCGAACAGGGCATATGTGCGACGGTATCCAAATAAATCGACATAACCAGGGTTTTGCAGCCCAGACGCGCGGCGGCAAGCGCAGCTTCACAGCCCGCGTGGCCTGCCCCGATCACTATCACGTCATATTTTTCAGCCATTTTAAGACTCTTTGAGCATTAGACACGAGAAGCAGGGGGATCATAAGCCAGACACTTGACCCAGTGACCGGGGGATATCTCCGTGAGTTCCGGCGCAATTTTTTCACAGCGCGGTTCCGACTGGGCACAGCGCGGTTTAAAGATACAGAATTCCGGAAGCGTTTTTGCAGATGATTCCGTAGTCCCTCTTCGGTGTTTTTTAGGGCGGTTGGGGTCCAACAGCGGGATCGATTCGAGCAGTGCCCGTGTATAAGGATGGCTGGGGTTGCCGAACAGTTCCACAGTTTCTGCAAGTTCTACAATTTGCCCGAGGTACATGACTGCAACACGGTCGCTTATGTGGCGAACGACGGAGAGGTCGTGCGAGATAAAAAGATAGGTTAGGTTAAACTCCTGCTGCAAATCCTTGAGCAGATTTATCACCTGCGCCTGTATGGATACGTCCAGGGCAGAAAGCGGCTCGTCGCAGATAACCAGCTCGGGGTGCAGAGCCAGCGCCCTCGCTATTCCAATTCTCTGGCGCTGTCCGCCGCTGAACTCATGCGGATAGCGGTTGAAGTGCTCAGGGCGAAGGCCGACTACCTCCATGATTTCGCGCACCCTTTCTTTTTGCTCGGCAGCAGTCCCGATCTTATGTATGACCAAGCCCTCCCCAATGATGCGCCCCACTGTTTGCCTCGGGTTAAGCGAGGAATAGGGGTCCTGGAATATGATCTGCATGCGCCTTCTGAGCTGATATAGTCTTTCGCTGTTCGCCGAGGAGAGGTCTTGTCCGTCAAACAAGATCCGGCCTTCTGTTGGAGGTTCAAGACCGAGAACCACCCTGCCGAGGGTGGATTTTCCACAGCCGCTTTCTCCCACGAGACCAAGCGTTTCGCCTCGGCCGATTTCCAGGTCGACTCCGTCCACAGCCTTGACGGCGCCGATTTCGCGGCGAAAAAAACCCTGCGTTATCGGATAGTACTTTTTAACGGCGCTAATTTTTACAAGCTCCGATATTTGCAGCAAGCACAACCCTCCACAATTCAGTCAACAGTGGTCAGCGAACAGCGATCAGAAAAAAAGCAAAACATGGTGTTCGCCGTTCACTCTTCACTCTAATAGAGCCAGCACCGCACCGGGTGGCCTCCAGCCGGTGCAACCAGTTCAGGTTCCTCCCGGAAGCATCGATCAAAGGACCACGGGCACCTTGTGTTGAATTTGCACCCCGGCGGCAGTGCAAGCAGACTGGGAACAACTCCCGGTATTGGTTCGAGCCTTTTCCTGTCCTCACCGATTACGCGGCCCGGGACCGAGCGCATCAACCCTTGGGTGTAGGGATGGAGCGGGTTTTCGAAAAGCTCCCTTACGCCGGCATGTTCCAAGACCCGGCCGGTATACATAACAAGAACTTCCTCGGCCATTTCAGCTATTACGCCAAGATCATGGGTAATGAGCAAAATAGCCATGCCGTGTGTTTCGCACAGATCATCGAGAAGGGAAAGTATCTGCGCCTGGATGGTAACATCGAGAGCGGTCGTGGGTTCGTCGGCAATAATCAGGCGAGGGTTGCAGGCGATCGCCATCGCTATGACCACGCGCTGACGCATGCCCCCGCTCATTTGATGCGGGTAGTCCCTCATTCTTATCTCGGGCGAAGGGATGCCCACCCGCTGCAAAAGTTCGACTACCGTTTGGCGGGCCTCTTTATTAGTCACACGTTTGTGGCGCAACAGCACTTCTGCAATCTGGTCTTCGACCCGGAAAACGGGGTTTAGCGAAGTCATCGGCTCCTGAAAAATCATGGAGATCTCATTTCCCCGTATTGATTGCATTTCATTTTCCGTAATCTCGAGGAGATTCTTTTTCCTGAACCAGATCTCGCCACCGGTTACCCCAGGGGGAGGAACAAGCCGTAAAATGGAAAGAGAGCATACGCTCTTGCCGCATCCCGACTCGCCGACGATTCCGAGCACTTGCCCTTCGGAAACCTTAAAGCTTACAGAATCAACCGCCCGAGCAACGCCGGCCTCGGTCAGAAAATATGTTTTCAGGTCTTTTATTTCCAAAAGTGCAGAATCCATCGATCTCCATATCGGGTCATTTTAATGAGGGGCACCTTTGTGCAGTTATGCCAAGTATACTTATCGCCTGCTTTTTTAACAAGTGCCTGCCCGGCTGACGTCACATTCCCTTTTGAGCGTGCACAAATCGTAACCGATGTGCGCAAAAATCGTAACATTTAAGTTCCCGGCCATGTGGTCTGGCAAGATTTACCAGTAGTATTAACATGTTAGGTAGTGGTACGTTTATTGCCATGTAGGTATTGTGTTCGGTTCAATTTCGAGCCGAAAAATTTCTTGGGGGGAAAAGCATGTCAAGCAGGGTAAGCAACGCTATATCCGATATATCCGAGGAGGACCCCGAAATTCAACTAGACTCCATGTCTGTGGCCGATCCCGACCGATCGGCGCCGGACCTGATGGATAGGTTCTCGCGGCCCAACTTGAAACTGGAGAGCGTAAACTCAAAGGCGCTCAATCGTCATAGCGAACAAAGTCCCACACCCGTACCCTTCCCGGCGCTGCCGGTAGAAAAACCCGCAGTCCCGAATCTTTTCGAAAAAGCGAAGTCTACTGGAATCGCCGAATTCTATCTCAATCCCCCAAAGCAAATTGCTGTCCGGGAGGGCGTGCGGACCAAAGTGAAGGGGAAGTTCATCTTCGTCGGAGACGAGAAATTTTACATCCGCGGGGTAACCTACGGTCCTTTCAGGCCGGATGAGCAGGGTTGCGAGTACCACGACCCGGAGACGGTCGACCGTGATTTCGCACTGATGGCCGCGAACGGCATAAATTCGGTCAGGACCTACACTGTGCCGCCCAGGTGGCTTCTCGACATAGCACTCAAACACAACCTGCGCGTCATGATAGGGTTGCCGTGGGAAGAACATATAACCTTCCTCGACAATAAGAAACTGGCAAGAGATATCGAGCGCCGCGTGCGGGAGGGTGTGAAGGCCTGCGCGGGGCATGCCGCGGTGCTATGTTTCACGATTGGCAACGAAGTCCCGTCATCGATTGTGCGATGGCATGGGCGGCGTAAAATTGAATCTTTCCTGGAGAGGCTGTACAAAGCGGTAAAAGAGGTTGACCCGGAGGCCCTGGTCACTTACGTGAACTTTCCAACGACCGAATACCTGGAGCTTCCGTTCATCGATTTCCTTTCATTTAATGTTTACCTGGAGACCAGGGAAAAACTGGAAGGCTATCTTGCTCGGCTCCAGAACCTGGCAGGCGAAAAGCCGCTCGTTATGGCTGAAATCGGCCTGGATAGTATGCGAAACGGCCACGAAGCTCAAGCTTCGACGCTTGAATGGCAGATCAGGTCGACTTTTGCGGCGGGCTGTTCCGGTATTTTCGTTTTTTCCTGGACCGACGAATGGCACAGAGGCGGCTTTGATATCGAGGATTGGGGTTTCGGTCTGACCGATCGAAATCGCAATGCCAAGCCCTCGCTGGCCAGCGTCAGCAAAGCTTTCGAGCAGGTTCCCTTTCCGGCCGACCTGAATTGGCCGAGCATTTCCGTAGTCGTTTGCACCTACAATGGAAAACGGACCATTCGGGGCTGCCTGGAAGGCATTAGAAGAATCGATTATCCCAACTTCGAGGTAATCGTCGTCAATGACGGTTCCACCGATGGAACCGAGATAATAGCAAAAGAATTCGGCTTCAGGGTGATATCCATCCCGAACGGCGGCCTCAGCAACGCGCGTAACGTCGGAATGCGCGCCTCAAAAGGCGAAATTGTAGCATATATCGATGACGATGCTATTCCTGACCCACAGTGGCTTACTTATCTTGCGGCGACCTTTCTTTCTACCGATCACGTCGGGGTTGGCGGCCCGAATATCCCTCCCGCTGACGACCCCCTCATTGCAGACTGCGTTGCAAATTCTCCGGGAGGACCGGTTCACGTCCTTCTGACAGACCAGGAAGCCGAGCACATCCCGGGCTGCAACATGGCTTTCCGGAAGACGGCTTTGGAGGCCATTGGAGGTTTCGACGCTCAGTTCCGAATCGCCGGAGACGACGTCGACCTCTGCTGGCGGCTCCTCAAGCGCGGGTGGACCCTAGGTTTCAACCCGGCCGCAATGGTGTGGCACCGGCGCCGAAATTCCATAAAGGCTTACTGGAAGCAGCAGTTGAACTACGGGAAGGCGGAGGGTTATCTGGAGCGCAAATGGCCCGAGAAATACAATGCGGCCGGCCATATTCCATGGGCCGGACGGCTTTATTTCAAGGGCTTCGAACAGTTCCTGGGCTGTTTTCGCGGTAGAATCTATCAGGGAACGTGGGGCAGCGCTCTGTTCCAGTCGATCTACCAGCCCGCCCCCAGCCTCCTGTGGTCATTTCCGCTTATGCCAGAATGGATAGTGATAGTTGCGGCCCTTGGCGTCTTTTCTCTGCTGGGACTGGAGTGGTCACCGCTTTTGCTCGCGCTTCCTCTTTTCCTTCTGGCCGTCGCCCTCCCGGTGGCCCACGCGATATCCTGCGCATCGAGGCTTCCTTTCCTCAACGCCCCTGCTGAGCAACGTCGGAAACTAAAGGCGCTGACTGCTTTTCTGCATCTCATGCAGCCAATGGCTCGTCTGATAGGCAGGATTAAGCTCGGTCTGACCCCCTGGCGAAAATGCGGAGTCGCTTCAGGCATAGCGCTTCCCCTGCCCTGGCCTAAGATTTTCACGATCTGGAGCCAGCAGTGGCAATCACCCATCACGTGGCTCGAATCGGTTGAAGAAAGGGTAAGGGTCCTGCGGACGGCCATACTGCGTGGAGGCGACTTCGACGGGTGGGACCTCGAACTGCGGGGAGGGCTGCTGGGTTCGGTTCGTTTGCTCATGGCAGTGGAAGAGCACGGTGGCGGAAACCAGTTCGTCCGGATAAAGAGCTGGCCGCGCTGCACTCCGGCAGGCATATTCATGACCTTATTTTTTGCCGCCCTGGGGGCTGCCTCTGCCGCCGCTCAGGCATGGGTTGCCTGCGGAGTGCTGAATGCTATCGCCATTGTCCTTATGATGCGTGTACTGATCGAGTGCTCCTCTGCAATGTCGACGCTGAGCCACGTGCTCGACCATAAAAAAATAGCCGGGGAAGATCATCGGCGGGCAAGCTGAAAAGTTGCGCACCCACTGGCGGCATGGCGAGAATGTCGGCTGTTATTGCACTTTAATGGGAATTTCTTTGATCTAAAGGGGGCTTTGTCCCCCTTTTTTATTGTGCCCCCTCTAAACTAATGTTTTAATTGTCTAAAAGACCTATATTGCAACAAGACAGAAGGGGGGACAATAAATGGACCGAATCTGGCACAAGAGTTACGACCCGAAGGTCCCGTTCTCGCAGGAATATCCTGAAACGAGCCTGCCCCTCATCCTGGAGCAAAACGCCAAGACCTTTTCAGACAATACAGCGATCGATTTCCTCGGCGCAAAGCTTACCTATCGCCAGTTGTTTGAGCATGTGCTGAGGCTGGCAAACGGCATGCGGCAGGTGGGGGTGGTTGAAGGAACCAAAACAGCCATAATGCTCCCGAATACTCCACAGTGCGTGATAGCATACTACGCGGCGCTCTGGCTGGGAGCCACAGTGGTAATGACAAATCCACTCTACGTCGAAAGGGAACTGATTCACCAGTGGACAGACTCCGACGCGGAAGTACTGTTTACTTTGGACCATCTCTATCCAAAAGTGGAAAAGGTCCTGCCACGTACGAAAATTCGGTCCACCATAGTGACGAGTATAAAGGACTACCTGCCCTTCCCTCTCAGTTATCTCTATCCCGTCAAGGCGTACTTCAAAAAGCTGTTCACCTCCGTCCCCTATGATGGAATCCATCTGTTCAGTTTCAAGAAGACGATCGCGGAAAACCGGCCCGATCCAATCCCGTGTGAGGCGCACCCCGACGGCGTGGCCCTGCTTCAGTACACCGGGGGCACAACCGGCTCACCCAAAGGGGCGATGCTCACTCACAGAAATATCTTGTCGAATGTAGTGCAGGTGGCCTCATGGGTCCCCGATCTAAACCGCGGCGGGGAGCGTTTCCTGTCCGTGCTGCCTTTTTTCCACGTTTTCGGAATGACTGTGGCCCTGAACCTGGCAATCTATACAGGCAGCGAAATAATCATCATGCCGCGCTTTGACGCAGGTGAAATCCTGAAAACGATCAAGAAGAAGGGGCCGACGTACTTTCCCGGAGTCCCGACCATCTACATCGCCATGATGGCGCATCCAAAAGTCGATTCCTTCGACCTGACTTCAATCCGCATTTGCAACACGGGCGCCGCCCCGATGCCGGTGGAGGTTTTGCGAAAATTCGAGGCCAAGACGGGCAGCAAAATCCTCGAGGGATACGGGCTTTCGGAAGCCAGCCCGGTCACGCACGCAAACCCCGTCGATGGGATACGCAAACCCGGCTCTATCGGTATCGCTCTGCCCGACACCGATTGCCGTATAGTCGATCCTAAAACGGGAACGAGAGATATGCCGGCCGGCCAGGTCGGCGAGTTGATCGTTCGAGGCCCGCAGGTAATGAAGGGCTACTGGAAAAATGAGAAGGAAACCCAAAGGGCCATTACTGACGGATGGCTGCATACGGGAGATCTGGCTACAATGGATAGTTCAGGGTATGTCTATATCGTGGACCGCAAGAAGGACATGGTGATTTCGGGAGGGTACAACATTTACCCTCGCGAAATAGAGGAAGTATTATACGAACATCCCAAAGTAGAGGAGGCAGCGGCAATAGGTGTTCCTCACCCGAAAAAGGGAGAAGCCATAAAAGTTTTCGTGGTTCCAAAACGCGGTGAAAACCTCAGCGAGCAGGAAATATTTGACTGGTCGAAAAGAAAGCTGGCGCCCTACAAAGTCCCCAAAGAGGTCGAGTTAAGGGATTCGTTGCCCAAGACCATTGTGGGCAAGGTGCTCCGGCGGGAGCTGCGGGATGAGGCTGAGGCCGAATCAGAGGACTCCAAAGTCCCTCAAAAGGAACCTTAACGATCTCCGGAGCCACGATAATTCTTTGTAGGAGCGGCTTCCAGCCGCGAATCAACCAAGTCGCGGCTGGAAGCCTGCACCTCAGCCCTACAAAATGTCGGTTTCCCGATGGAAAACAGGAAGAACAGGTTTACCTTAGCCGTGCCTATAGGTTGTCTGTCCTCAAACCTCTATTTCCGTATGAATGATTCATCGTCAATACTTTCCCCAAAACGAAAATGGCTTCTGTATCAGGCAGCGGCCGATTTCTTCTTCTTTTTGAACAAGTCTTACCCAAGGAAGGCTGCCCTCGATCTTGTGGGAAATCGGTACAGTCTGGATTCAATGGAGCGCATGCTGCTCAGCCGGGGTCTGTTCGGCCAGCGTGAAGCCCTCGCCAGGCGAAGCAAAAGGGAAATGGGGGCCGGCTGGCAGCGTAAACTGCTGGCCGTAGACGGCCATAACGTCCAGATTACTTTGGAAAGCTACATAGCCGGCAGGCCGCTGCTCAAGGCAAACGACGGCGCGTTGCGGGACCTTGCGGGCATGTCTTACCGGTTTCGGATGACTGAGACGAGCAACATGGCCCTGGACATGGTGTTCAGGTTTTTCGAGGAATTTCCGCCATGCGAGGCGCTTTTTCTGTTCGACGAACCGATGAGCCGAAGCGGTGAACTTGCCGCCATCTACCGGGATAGACTTGCCAGGGCGGGATTATCGGGAGAAGCGAAGGCCACCCCGGTCCCGGAGCGCGAATTTCCTTATGAGAGGTGCATCACTGCCGGCAGCGACAGGGCCGTCATCGATTCCTCCTCCCGATGGATAGACCTCGCTTGCCGCATTATCGAACACTTCGGAGTTCCCCAAATTACAGCCGACTTTTCCGGGTTCATTGCAGCCGATTCCGGGCGCGGGCGCGTGTTCGAGGGCGGCGGCCCATTTTGGTAACTAAAAAGATTCACCGCAGAGGCGCAGAGACGCGGAGAAAAGCAACTCAGCAAAATTAAAAAATAAGATCGAAAGACTCAGATCTCTGCGACTCTGGTTCGAAAAGTTGGCGGTGGGACCGCCTGCCGGGGTTGCCAAGCCCACACGAGAAACTTTCCATGGTTTCAGGGTGTCCCAATGGGACATGAGCAACTGTTACGAAAAGTTTCCACGGCACACACGAACCTCTTGGCGCTTCGCGCCCCGGATACGAGTGCGCCCTAACAAACGATCGGGCGCCGGACTAGACGCATCACAGCACATAATGCGTACAGCGCAGACCCGTAACGCAGTGAGGGTCCGGGCCACCCAGTGGAGCGTACTTTTCATGGTTTGGGGTGTCCCTCAAGGACATGAGATGTTGCGGTAAAGTTAAATGGCCCACAGAGCCGGCTGAGATCATATGACAACGGAACGAGTAAGGAAAGCCAACCGGGAGGGTTTCCAGCCGTTTTTTAGACAACGAGGCATAAGAAATTATGAGAGAACGCAAACCGGTTTCAGTACCTGTCGAATTCTTCGCGGGCAAGGCCCGAGTCTGCAGGAAGGGCGTCTTTTCGATCCAGCCAGAATTCAATGGGCCTCCAGGGAAAGCTCAGCATAAGCTCCGCCAAATCCAGGTTGGAGATTCGGGTGGCGAAGGCGTGTGAATTCGGCAGTGCCAAAAAGCGCCAGGGTAATTCAGCGGAAAAGCGAATAGCGAACTCGTTCATGAGCACTTGATCGAGGAGCCCGGTTCCTCCCCCGATGTCCGCGACAACGCCCTCCACCATCAGGAGGGCCTTTCGAAACAGCATAAGGTCGGCCCCGAAGCGCAGACCGGCCTCTCTAACCGCCTCATCGAGCAGGCCCGTCAGCCATGTTAATCCAGGCAAGAGCCCCTCACGTATGCGTGCGATCCATTTGTAAACGATGGCCCTGAGAGCCGGCAGGTCGCCGGGCTGCCCCTCCGAAAGCTCGCGGAGAACGGTGACTATGTTTTCAGTGCTAAAGGACACGGCCCCCAACATGATGTGCATAATCGAGATGCGTTCCCGCTCGCCGAGTGAACCCGTCAGACTCCAGTCCAGGATTGCCAGGCGGCGATCCTGGGCGGCAAACAGGTTGCCGGCGTGCGGATCGCAATGAAAAAGAACTTGCGAATCTCTTGAAAAGATCGGCCGGGCGATCAACGCCTCGATGACCAACCTGGCCATTCGAAGCTTCTCGCTCCGATCGAGACAGCATTCGGTAACTTTTTGCCCGATAATCCTTTCCATCGCGGTGACCCTGGGTGTACAGAAATCAAACAACATGGGTACCTGAACCCTTGGATCTCCCCTGTAGAATTCGCGCGCTAAAGCCAGGTTCCGCTGTTCTTTGTCAAGCCGCACCTCATATTGAAGCTTTTCCCGAACCAGTTCGAATGAGTCGCGGTAATCAAGATGCGGAATTTGCAAATCATCGCACATCTTGTCCAAAAACGATCCCACATGCTCAAGCTGGTTCAGGTCTTCTTCGAGACGTTGTTCTATCCCCGGTTTGAGCAACTTGAATACACCATCGAGAGGCGTTTTCCCCGCGGAAAGACGAAAAGGGACTACGACCGCGACACTTGCTTCCGCCACGGCCGGAGGCAGAAGTTTCACACCGAGGCGATCCATCGGACCGAGTTCTTGTATCAGGGCCCGTTCGACAGCTTCGAGCGGAATCGAAGGGGAAAGGGACTCAAGACGTTGGAGGCACCCCCTCAACTCTGAGGGAAGATTCCGGTCTCTAGCCAGTGTTTGACCAAGTTTTTGTAAAACGGGGCAGTTCCGGGCCAGCAGGAACAACCTATCCAATACCGTAGCAGTCGGGGGGAGCATTTCCTGTTCTCCGGCGATGCTCTCCAGCCGTTTGGCCGAAAGTCCTTCGAGAAATAAGTTCAGAGCGTCCCGCAGAGGTCTGCGATAGTGGGCATATACTTCCGGAAGCAGCCAGGAAAGCGTTGTTTCGTCAAGCAGCAATTCCCAATTCATTCTCGTTGCCTCCCGGTTATAATAATCAATTTGTAAAACGACTCAAGCTGTGCTAGCAGAAACGTCCAAAGCAAACCGCGAGAAAGGACCTTCAAAGTTCATGGCTGAAATCGCTCCATTCAGGGGATTGCGCTACAATCAGGAAAAAATACGCGACCTTGCTCAAGTAGTCATTCCTCCGTATGATGTCATATCCCCGGATGAACAAAATGATTTTCACCGACGAAGTCCGTATAATTTCATCCGCCTTGAACTGGGACTGGCAAGCCCTGAGGATTCCAACGAGGATAATCCGCATACCCGGGCGGCAGCATTGATCGGGCAGTGGGAGCGTGGGGGAATTTTCGTGCGCAACCCGAAGCCGTCTGTTTACTGCTACGAGCTGGACTACAAAACGGGAACCGATCTGGTAAGAACGCGTAAAGGTTTTATCTGCGCCATGCGGCTTGAGGAATTTTCCTCGGGCAAGGTTCGGCCTCATGAGAAAACCTTCCAGGCGGTTAAAGACGAGCGGCTGTCCCTCATGTTAGCGTGCAACGCAAACCTGAGTCCGGTATTTGCGCTCTACCCCGATTCGCAAGGGAGGGTCCACAACGCTCTTGCCATGGGCAAACACGGTGCCCCGGCAATTTCATTCACCGATTTTACCGGTATGAATCACAGGGTATGGCCCATAAGCGAGCAGTCGATCCTGACCGAAGTCCGCGCCCTTTTGCTTGATAAGCCCATCTTCATCGCCGACGGCCATCATCGTTACGAAACAGCGCTAAAATACAGAGACTGCCTCAGGGAGCGTTACGGCAGCGGGAAGCCCAATGCTTCCTACGAGTTCCTTATGGTTTACCTCACGGACATGAACGAACCGGGGCTCACCATTCTCCCCACTCACCGGCTTTTGAGGAATCTTGGCCAATTGGACTGTGAGAAGCTTATCGAAAGAGCGAAAAGCTGCTTCAGCGTCGAGCGTTTTGAGTCCGAAGAAGACGGAGAGCTGAGGTGGAAAGAGGCAATACGGGCAGGAGGATCGAGGAGGGACACGACCATCGGTGTCTTTTTCAAGGAGGGAGCGGGCATCTATGTGCTCACGGCAAAGCAGGACGTGGTTTCGTCTTTGCTCGAAAAAAAAGGGATACCTGTTCCGCTGAGAGACCTGGATGTAGTCGTGCTTGACCAGATAGTGCTCCGAGACCTTTTTAGACTGTCAGATCAGTTCGTCGCAAACGAAGGTAATATCAGCTTCATGCATGATTTCGCGGAAGCCCTCGAGGCAGTAAAATCCCGTAGATTCGACGCAGGCTTTTTCATAAATCACACCAGAATAGAACAGGTACGTGAAGTTGCCAGCTCGGGGCTCATAATGCCTCATAAGTCCACCTACTTTTATCCGAAAGTAATTTCCGGATTGGTGATAAACCCTCTTTCACCCGAAGAGGAAATCCCCTGAAAGAGAAAAGTCCGCATACCGGCGATGCCCTGTTTGGCGGAAGTCTGATCGTTTGTCAGGATCAAAAAGGATATCGTTTTTCGCTTGATGCGGTCCTGCTGGCAAATCTGACCCGTATTAAAAAAGAAGACCGCGTGATAGAGCTTGGAACGGGTTGCGGCGTGATACCACTGGTGTTGGCTTATCAGGCGAAAACAGAGCGTAAGATCGTAGGGTTGGAGATTCAGACGGAGCTTGCAGAACTTGCCCAAAAAAACGTCGATGAGAATAATTTTGGCGGCCGTATCGAGATACGCCAGATGGATTTTCGTGAGGTTTCGTCCCTATTTGAGGGCGGCAGCTTTGATCTGGCCCTCAGCAATCCCCCATACAGAAAGCCCGGCACCGGCCGAGTAAACCCTGACAGGCAGAGAGCAGTTGCCCGCCATGAACTCACCGCCACCGCCGGCGACGTCTTCAGGGCAGCGCGGCATCTGCTTCGAGTGGGAGGGCGAGTTGCACTTATCTACCCTTCGACCCGACTTCCCAATCTGCTGCAATCTGCTCTGGACAACGGCTTCAGCCCGAAACAGCTTACGATAATCTACTCCTTTCCGCACGGCCCCGGCCGGCTCGTGCACCTCGAATGCCGCAAAGGTGGAGGGGAAGAACTCAAAGTCGAACAACCCTTTTACATTTACGATGAAAACGGGCAATACTCTCATGCGATGGGGAAGTTTTACGGCAAGTAAAAAACCGGGCCCAAAACGAAGACCCGGCTTCGGAAAGGGGAGAAAACCTCAAATGAGCTAAAACCCTGCCCTTTTAAGCAGCGCCGACCATTTGTCATCCACTCTTCGTTGAAACTCGGCAACCTGCCCGGGAGTGATTTTTTTGAACCTGCCCTGAAGAGCGATATACTCATCGACCGGCTTCTTTTTGCCGCTCTTGGCTATGCTCAGGCTTTTGCCGCTGAAGGCAACACGGCCATTTTCTATTTCGTAGAGCGGGAAGACGCAGGATTCGACCATCATACGGCCGATTTTAACAGTATCTTTGGTAGGAAAATACCATCCGGTGGGACAGGGCGCGGAGAGGAGGAAAAACCTGGTTCCCTTTATATCTTTTGCCTTAAGGAACTTGTTATAGACATCACCGGGATAGGAGCACGAAATAGAAGCCAGGTAAGGAATGCCATGGGCGTCCATTATCTGCATGAAATCCTTTTTGTTCTCCGCCTTAGGCACGATCGGCGTCGTGGAAGTCAGGGCACCGGCCGGAGTTGCGCTGGAACGCTGAGTTCCCGTATTCATATAGGCTTCGTTGTCGTAGCAGACATAAATAAAGTTTTCTCCTCGCTCGGCAGCGCCGCTCAGCGACTGAATCCCCATATCGAAAGTGCCGCCGTCTCCAGCCATTGCCAAGACGTTCCAATCCTCACGACCAGTGGCCCTGAGTCCGGCTGCCAACCCGGAAGCGGCGGAGGCCGCACCGGCGAACGTGGAGTTGACAGTGGTAGCCATGATTGCCGTCCTGGGGTAGATACCGTGCAAAAGAGTCACACAGCAAGCAGGTACGCTAACCACCGTCTTCTGCCCCAGCGCCTTTAAGATAAACCGGTATGCGATTGTGACCCCACATCCGGCGCAGAGCCGATTTCCAGGGAGGATCAATTCTTCTTCAGGGTAGTCGAGAATGGCTGTGTGAGCAGGCATATCTTAATATCTCTCTTTTTGTATTTATCACCCGTTTTTGCCAATCGTTGGCAGGGCATGACTTAAACCCTGCAGCCGATCCATATCGGCTTGCCCGGCGCTTTGCCGCTTTGCGCAGCTTTGATGCTCTCGCGGGCGGCGTTAAGCAGGTCCGCGGTAGTGATATCTTTCCCGCCCAGGCCTGCTATGTAGCTGGAGAGCACGGGACTGCGTCCGTTTTCCCCGTAAAAGGCGGCCTTCAGTTCAGTTGTGAGAGCACCTTCGTATCCATAGCTGATGGCTTTCTCGACCACCGCAACGGCACGCACGCCCTGGAGTGCTCCGAGCAGCTCCGATGCAGGGAAGGGCCGGTATACGCGGACCCCGATAACGCCCGCTTTTACACCCTCTTGTCTAAGAAAGTCAGCCACTTCAGTCGCATGGCTTGCAAGTGACCCCATTGCGACAAAAACGAAGTCTGCATCTTCAGCCCGATAACGGTAGAGCGGGTCTTCGTAAGAACGGCCAAAAAGCTCACCGAACTCGCGACCGGCCGACCTGATTACCGAAAAGGCTTCTTCCAGGCACTGCTGAAGCCGCAGCCGGAAACCCATGTATCCGGGAGAAAGTACTCCATCCCCGTCGGGGAGAGGGTCGCTCATGGTCACCGGATTGAAATTAACGGGGTTTTCCGGATCGAGCCTGTGAAAGGGAATATATGGAGGAAGGAATGAATCAACCTCTTGCTGGCGAGGTACAGCTACGGGCATAAAAGTATGGGAAAGCAAAAACCCGTCGAAACAGACCATGCAAGGAACCAGAAGCTGCTCTGCGGCCTTGAATGCGACAATGGCGAGATCGAGGACTTCCTGGTTGTTCATGCAGTAGAATTGCATCCAGCCGGTGTCGCGCTGGGAGATGGTGTCCTGAGCATCATTAAGGATAGTCCAGGGCGCTCCCACTCCCCGGTTGGCAACCGGCATCACTATTGGAAGCCGCGCTCCAGCCGCCCAGTGCAGTTGCTCATGCATATAGGCAAGTCCGTTTGCAGAAGTGGCGGTAAAAGCCCTTGCCCCTACGATGGAGGCCGCAATACACACCCCCATGGCCGAGTGTTCGCTTTCGACCCGTACGAATTCAGCCTTCAGATGCCCTTGTTCCACATACCCGGCCAGAATCTCGGGTATCTTTGACTGTGGCGTGATCGGATAGGCGGCGACGACCTGGACCCGGCTTAACCTTGCCGCTTCCGCGGCAGCCTGGGTTCCGGTCAGAATCAAAGTCTGTTCCACGGTTGTGCTTTCCTTTCCGGAACGAATTGTGAATGTAAACCTGCCCAAGGGTTTACGGGACCGCAGTGACATCAATTTGCACCTGTTTCCATAACGGATGGGCGCTTAAGAAGTCAAACGAAAACAGTTAAGTTTACACCCTGGGTTAAAACTTTGAATGGAGAAACGGAGAAAGAATACAAAGGGATTGGTGAGAGCGAACCTCCGAGACCGAAGGCGTGCAAGAGGCTGCTCTCACGAACCAGCGAAAAGATTTTACTTCTTCTTGTTGTCTCTTTTGGAGGCCTTCAGCGGATTGATTTTCTGCTTAGCTTGCGCCTCCACCTTGGTATGGGTAGCAAAATTGCAGGCGCTGGCTCTCCACTTGGTGGAAGGATTCGGATAGCTGGAGCAAAATTTTCCGGTGGGAAATTCCACAGTGCGCTGGCATCCTTCGCATTGTTCAACGATTGGATGGCACGTCCCGCCATTGAAGCCACATCCCGTTTTCGTCATGAAGGCGCATTCCACTCCCGCCTTCATCGTTGAGCAAACCATGACAATCACCCCCTATTCTGTTATCATTTTATTTTCTCCTATTCGGAGAAAACGTTGCGAATAATAACCGGGAATTAAAGGCTGTCAAGAATTTTTATGTTTTTTTTGTTCGATTTTAGATGAATATTAAACTACATATGCCGATTTAACTTAAAATTGCATAAATGAATAGAAAACCACTTTGTGAGGATTTTCAGCTTTGGCCAAAAAAATAGGTGAACTGCTGGTCCAGGAAGGTCTGGTAACAATCGACCAACTCAATCGCGTCTTGGAGGAGCAGAGCCATACCGGAGAACGCATAGGAGGTCTCCTTGTAAAGCATGGGATGATCGACGAAGATATTCTTTTGGAGTTCATAGCCAAACAATTCCGCTGTCCTCAGGTGAATTTATCCAAGCTCAACGCGCCCAGAGAAGTCTCCGGGCTTATTCCTCTCGATATCATGCAGAAATACCAGGCCGTTCCGTTCGGTCTTATGGGCAACACTCTTCACGTCGCCATGTCTGACCCCGGCAACCTGTTCGTCATAGACGACATCCGGTTCCTCACCCGGAAGAGCATTCAGGTCCATGTAGCCTCCGATAGCGTCATCAAGAAAGTTATCGGCACTTTCACCACCGCGGAAGAGTCGCTGGATGATGTTCTTGGAATGTTCAGGGACGATGTGGATGTCGATCTCGTACAGACGACGGAGGAAATGGACCTCTCGTCTGTCGAAACTGCAGCCGAGACGGCCCCTGTGGTAAAACTCGTGAACCTCATCCTGATGGACGCTATCCGAAAACAGGCGAGCGATGTTCACCTTGAGCCTTATGAGAAGACAATGCGAGTTCGCTTCCGAATAGATGGCGTGCTCTATGAGGTGATGCGTCCTCCCACGCATTTCAAAAATGCGCTCATCTCCCGCATAAAAATAATGGCCCGCCTCGACATCGCCGAGAGAAGGCTTCCTCAGGACGGACGCATACGGCTCAAGTCGAAAGGACGCGAGATGGATTTCCGCGTTTCGGTGCTGCCTACCCTTTTCGGTGAAAAGGTAGTACTACGCCTCCTCGACAAAGCCGGTCTACAACTGGATATGACCAAACTCGGTTTCGAGGAAGTTCAGTACAAGAATTTCCGGGAGGCCATCTACCTGCCCTTCGGAATGGTGCTGGTTACGGGGCCAACCGGGAGCGGAAAGACTACGACGCTCTATAGCGCACTGTCGGACCTCAACAAAGTCAGCCACAATATTTCCACTGCTGAAGACCCCATCGAATACAATCTCACGGGAATAAACCAGGTCCAGGTGCACGAGGCAATCGGCCTTTCTTTCGCCGCTTCCCTGCGTTCGTTCCTCCGCCAGGACCCGGATATTATCATGGTCGGCGAAATAAGGGATTTCGAAACCGCTGAGATAGCCGTCAAAGCTGCCCTTACCGGGCACCTCGTATTGAGCACTCTGCATACCAACGATGCCCCCAGCACTATAAACCGGCTCCTCAACATGGGGGTCGAAGCTTTTCTGGTGGCCTCAGCCGTAAACCTAGTCCTGGCCCAAAGACTCGTCCGCAAAGTATGCAACGAGTGCAAACAAGTCGAGGATGTTCCGCCTGAAACTTTGCTCGATTTGGGTATTGCCGACGAAGAATTGGGAACCTTTGAATGCTATCGGGGCAAGGGGTGCCCAGCTTGCAACGATACGGGTTACCGTGGCCGAATTGCTTTATATGAAGTTATGCCCATGCACGATCAGATTCGGGAACTTGTTCTGATGGGAGCCTCTGCCGCCGAAATAAAGAAGGAGTCCATACGCCTGGGAATGACAACGCTCAGACGCAGCGGCATCAACAAGCTCAAGCAGGGAACAACTTCGGTTGAGGAAGTGATAAGGTCTTCGGCAAAGGATTAAATTTCAGTGAGCAGTGAGCAGTGAACGGTAAAAGAAAATCGATTTAAGAGTTATTTCCCCATACTCCAAGCGCGCTTAATGTTTTCAGTCTTCTATCATCTCCCTGGCCTTTAGCCATTCCCGAGCAAGACCGTACTCATGGATCTTTTCCTGGAGCCAATTCTTCTTCAGGTCATCCGATGCAGTAAAAGAGATCCAGCGGAAAAGCCGCCGTAATCTTCTCCACGCTCTTCGATCCCACCTCGAGCACAAGATCGACATCGTTAGTCAGTCGGGGTTCGCCGTAGATTATACAGGCGACAGACCCGGTGATCATGTACCTCATACCTGTCCGGTTCAGCCGAGTTACGAAAATGGTGATGAAGTCAAGTATAGACTTGTAGATGCGTTTTTGTTCCGGGTGCATAATGGGGCTTTCTTGCGCAGCTATTCCTGTAGCGCCAATTGTCGTATAAAAACAATGGACGGTGAACAGTTATTTTTGGACTAGAATTTGCATCTTGTGCTTCTGCCACACCAGCGCAAATGATTTTTGACAGCACAGGAGAGTTAAAATGGCAGTATATTTGTGGGCGGGTACCGATCGCACCGGGAAAAAGCAAAAGGGCGAGATAGAGGCGGACAATCTCCCTCTGGCACGCCAGATGGTTGTCAGGAAGGGAATAGCCGTTAAGGACGTACGACTCAAGCCCAAGGATCTATTGGCCTACTTCCCTGCCATAGCCGGAAGTGTCAGCGACAAAGACAAAGTCGTATTCGTTCGACAGTTTGCGACCATGATCGACGCCGGCCTCCCGCTCGTGCAGTGCCTGGACATTCTCCAGGACCAACAGGATAACGCCAATTTCAAAAGAGTTATTCGTCAGATCAAAAAGGATGTTGAAGAAGGTTCAACTCTGTCGGAAGCTATCAAAAAACACCCCAAAGTATTTGACAATCTTTTTCATAATCTCATTGCTGCAGGCGAGGTGGGCGGTATCCTCGATGTGATTCTAAACAGGCTCGCAGCATACATCGAGAAAATGTCGAAACTTAAGAAAAAGGTAAAGGGCGCAATGACATACCCGGTGATTGTAGTCGCGATTGCCGTGATAGTGGTAGCGGTAATCCTTATCTGGGTCATCCCGGTCTTTAGCAGGCTCTTCGTTGACGCAGGAGTAAAACTACCCGAAATGACGCTGATAGTCATGAATATCAGCAACTTCACAAAGAGTTATTTTCACTGGATGATCCTCGGGCTCATCGCATTGGGTGTAGCCTATCGGCAGTTTCGCAAAACGGACAGAGGCCGGGACCTCACTGATCGGCTGTTCCTGCGAATGCCCGTATTCGGCATCCTGCTTCGCAAGATCGCAGTGGCTCGTTTTACAAGGACCCTGGGGACGATGCTCTCGAGCGGTGTGCCTATCCTGGACGGCCTCGATGTAGTTGCGGCAACAGCCGGCAATTCGGTAGTAGAAAAAGCCATCCGGAATGCGCGCCTGTCCATTTCCGAGGGCCGCCCGGTTGCAGAGCCCCTGGCAGAGACAAACGTGTTTCCGTCTATGGTTACCCAGATGATTGCAGTCGGAGAGGCCACTGGCGCGCTCGACAACATGCTTGCGAAGATAGCGGATTTTTACGACGAGGAAGTCGACACGGCCGTCGGAGCCTTGACATCAATGCTCGAGCCAATGCTGATTTTGTTTCTCGGCGTCACGATCGGCGGCCTGCTGGTAGCAATGTATCTGCCGATCTTCCAATTGGCGGATGTAGTTGCGAGATAGAGGGGAAATGGCTCCGCTATCATCCACGCAGGATAATTATTCGGATGACAGCCGATTCCGTGGGAAGCTCAAAAAGCTCCTGCTTTGCCGGCTGATTTTTGCCCTCTTTTTTCTTATCCTTACCCTTGTTGTCCAAGGCAGCAGGAATACTGACCTATTTTCAGCCCCTCTGCAGCCTCTTTACATCTTTTCGTGCATCCTGTTTCTTTTCACCATCTTCGGTGCGCTCAGCCTCGAGCGGGTCCGCAGCCTCGTGCGATTCGCCCGCGTTCAGATAATTTTCGATCTTGGGGCCGTGACAGTCCTCGTCTATATGACGGGGGGCATTGAAAGTTCCTTCTCGTTCCTTTACATGCTCGTAATCATAAGTTCAGCCCTCTTGCTTTACCGGCGGGGGAGCCTCTTCACCGCATCCACATGTGCTCTTGTCTACGGACTTCTGCTGGACCTTCAGTACTTTGGATGGATAACACCTCTTCAGCTCGTTGCGGGGACCGGACAGGAGCGTGACAGCGGGACCTATTTTTTTACCATACTAATGAGTATAGCGGGTTTTTTCCTGGTTGGATTTCTGGCGGGGTATCTTGCAGAAGAGGTGCAAAGATACAGCCTGCGGGTTTCCGAACGCGAAGAAGATCTGAGCAAGCTTGCCACTCTTCATAGAAGCATCGTACAGAGCATGTCCAGCGGTCTACTGACCATCGATCTCAACGGACACATCATATTTTCAAACAACGCCGCGCAGGAGATTCTCGGGAGAAAATCCGACGAAATTGCCGGACGCGCCGTGACGGACCTTTTCCGTGCCATTGAGATCTCGCAGCTTCCGCAGACAAACAGGGCAGATGCTCGAAGACCCCCGCCCCGCATGGAAACTGACTACATTCATCCATCGGGTGGGCAAATCACGCTTGGCTATTCGCCTTCGGTGCTCCAGAACGAAAACGGAGAAACTTTCGGATGGACCATCATATTCATAGATCTTACCAAGCTAAAAGCCATCGAGGAACACATACAAAGGATGGAGCGGCTGGTTTTGGCCGGAAGATTCGCGGCTGAAATCGCCCATGAGATCAAGAACCCGCTTGCTGCAATGAGCGGGGCCATGCAGATGTTAAAAGATGAAATTGGAAAAAATGAGCTCCACAAGAAACTCGTGGGGATCGTGCAACGTGAAATCGAGCGCATAAACGGTCTTGTGACCGAATTTCTGTGGATGACGAAAGGTTCGCCCAAATCCACACAGGTCGAAGATGTAGCCGTCTGTTCCGTAATAGAGGAGATCATTGCTCTTCTCAGGGCCAAAAAACAGCTGACCACATCTCATTTCATCAGGACCGATTTCCAGACCCGCCCCACCATTGCAATCGATTCCAACCATTTCCACAGGGTGCTCTGGAACCTGTTGGTTAACGCATTGGAAGCGATGCCGGAGGGAGGAGAGCTTTCGATCTCGGTCCAACTCGAGGAGCCGCCAAATGATCGGAGCAGGCCCTTGCGAATAGACGTCTGCGATACTGGAAGTGGAATTCCGGAGGACGCATCGAAAAGGATTTTTGACCCTTTTTTTACTACCAAGCCAAGCGGAACAGGTTTGGGTTTGAGCATAGTCTATCAGCTGGTCGAAAAGGCCGGTGGCACAATAGAGGTCAGCAAGCCGCAGTTGGGGAGCGGGACGATCTTTTCACTTTTTTTCCCACCGAGTACTTCTTTTTCACTTGCCAAATGAATCGGCGATGATTAAAAGCACTCATCATAGGTGAGTGCTAACATCAACAGGGCGGACGTTAATTGTTGACTCTTGCCCATATTCCATTTTTTTTTAAAGCGAAAGGAGTTGCTATGAACCTCAGACCGCTCAACGATCGCGTCGTGGTCAAACGCATGGAAGAGGAACACAAAACCGCAGGCGGGATCATCATTCCCGATACGGCAAAAGAGAAGCCCATTCAGGGAGAGGTCGTCGCGGCCGGCAACGGCAGAGTCATGGAAGATGGCTCCAGAAGAGCACTCGACGTGAAAAAGGGTGACCGCGTTCTTTTCGGTAAGTACGCCGGCACCGACATAACGATAGAGGGCCAGGAAGTTCTGATTATGCGCGAAGACGACATTCTAGCGATTATCGAATAAGTTCTTGTGCTGTTTGAAACAAAAACACCAGGAGGAAAAGTCTCATGGCAAAACAGTTGATATACGACACTAAAGCCCGCGAGTTGCTGCTCAACGGCGTCAATACTCTCGCGGACGCCGTAAAGGTAACTCTGGGCCCCAAAGGCCGCAACGTAGTAATTGACAAGAGTTTTGGCGGACCCACCGTGACCAAGGATGGGGTCACCGTAGCCAAGGAAATCGAACTGGAGGACAGGTTCGAAAACATGGGCGCGCAGATGGTAAAGGAAGTTGCGAGCAAGACCAGTGACGTGGCTGGAGACGGCACGACCACTGCTACCATTCTGGCACAATCGATCTACTTTGAAGGCTCCAAGCTCGTAACCGCCGGCCATAACCCGATGGCAATCAAGCGGGGTATCGAAAAAGCGGTCCAGACCGTGGTCGATGAATTGAAGAAGATCAGCAAGCCCATCAAGGACCAAAAGGAGATAGCCCAGGTGGGCACGATTTCCGCCAATAATGACGCCACTATCGGAAACATCATTGCCGAAGCGATGAACAAGGTAGGCAAAGAGGGCGTAATAACGGTAGAAGAAGCCAAGTCAATGGAAACCACCCTTGAGGTAGTCGAGGGGATGCAGTTTGACCGCGGATATATTTCTCCCTATTTCGTAACCGATCCGGAGAAGATGGAAGTCCTGCTCAACGAGCCGATGATTCTCGTCAATGAGAAGAAGATCAGCAGCATGAAGGACCTTCTGCCGGTACTCGAGCAGATCGCCAAGATGGGCAAGCCGCTTCTGATCATCGGTGAAGATGTCGAGGGCGAAGCGCTCGCCACGCTGGTGGTCAACAAGCTCCGCGGCACCCTGCAGGTTTGCGCCGTAAAGGCCCCCGGGTTCGGCGACAGACGCAAGGCTATGCTCGAAGACATTGCCGTACTCACGGGCGCACAGGTGATCAGTGAAGAGAAGGGCATCCGGCTCGAGAATGTGTCGCTGCACGACCTTGGCAGGGCAAAGACTATCCGTATCGACAAGGACAACACGACGATTGTTGATGGGGCTGGTGAACGTAAATCCCTCGAAGGTCGAGTGCGCCAGATTCGCACCCAGATCGAGGAAACGACCAGCGACTACGACCGCGAAAAGCTACAGGAGAGACTTGCCAAGCTGGTCGGCGGTGTTGCGGTGATAAGTGTTGGGGCAGCCACCGAAACTGAAATGAAGGAGAAGAAGGCCAGGGTCGAGGATGCGCTGAACGCTACCCGCGCTGCAGTGGAAGAAGGCATTGTCCCCGGAGGCGGGGTTGCCTATTTGCGCTGCCTTTCTTCACTGGAAAAAGTTGACCTTGGCGGCGACGAACAACTCGGACTCAAGATAATCCGGCGCGCCCTTGAGGAACCGGCCCGTCAGATTGCCGCCAACGCAGGCGAAGAAGGTTCCGTGATAGTTCAGAAACTGAAGGAAAAATCGGGCGCTTTCGGCTTCAATGCAGAGACGGCTCAATTTGAAGACTTGATCGAGGCAGGAGTCATCGATCCAACCAAAGTAACCCGCACCGCACTGCTGAACGCTGCCAGTGTTTCGGCGCTAATGCTTACCACCGAGTGCATGGTGGCAGAGCTTCCGAAAGACGACAAAGCAGCCCCCGGCATGGGAGGCATGCCGCCGGGAGGAGGCATGTACTAGCAGGCCGACATCCTAACCTGTCCTGACGGGTCAGGAAATGGTTTTCATAGTCTTTGAACCCCCGATCCCAGTTCTTATGGGACGGGGGTTTTTATATACTGCCAAAGCTATCTCGTAGAAAATACAATTTGAATTCATTTGCAAGATAGATATGATAGTTAAGGAATAGTCCGAGTATGGAGGAACCCCGAGAGCGACGGGCCTAATATGGAGTTGCATTCAAGAGATGATCACGAGCCGGCGACGCGGTGAGCGCTTGAATGCGAATTCGTATAAAACGGTTTTCCTGAAGGAAGGAGATATTGAGGGGTGAAAACGAATTTAGAGAAGGAATTGGAAAGGCTTCAGGATGAACTGGTCGATCTGGGAGTAATTGTCGAGCGCACCATAATCGAGTCAGTAGAGGTACTCAGCCATCGAGAGGTCGAAGAGGCCCAACGCCTGATTGAGGCCGACGCCGAGATAAACCGGAGACGGTATGCGATAGAATGGGATGCCCTCGTTCTTATAGCCAGGCAACAGCCTATGGCCAAGGACCTGCGGACCCTTGCGGCCATTCTCGAAATCGTCGGCGAGTTGGAGAGGATAGCCGATTATGCGAAAGGAATCGCGAAGATTACGGTTCAACTCGCCGCAAAACCCCTGGTAAAGCCGCTTGTAGATATCCCCCGCATGGCGGCGCTGTCTTCGGATATGCTCCATAGAGCACTGCTGTCCTTCGTCGACAAAGACATCTTAGCCGCGCGTTCTATTCCTGCCGAGGACCAAAAAATCGACGCCCTATATAACCAGGTATACCGTGAGCTGATGACTTACGTTCTTTCCGACCCGAGAAACATCGATGGCGCGAGCCATCTCATGTGGGTAGCCCACAATCTGGAACGCACCGCCGACCGCGCAGTCAATATTTGTGAGCGTGTGGTATTTACAGTGACCGGTGACCAGATAGAATTTGACATGCCCCTTCCGGAGACTGGGTCCAAGACCGTTTGATATACGGAGGATTTCTTCAAAGGAGCATATAGAAGCAGCAGGCTCGAGTGAGGGAGGTTCTTCGTTCCCGCTCCCTGCTCCTCGCTGCCGTTTTTGCCGTTACTGGCTCACATCCTGGCGGTTTCGCTCTGCTTTTCCTCGTCTGCAGCCCAATACGGATGAGTGAGGTCTTCAAACACGGAGAGGGCGGCCTCGGTGCCCTGCCCCATGGCGGTTACGATCTGTTTGTAGCCCCCCTCGACATCTCCGGCGGAATATATTCCGGGGATGTTGGTTCTATGGTTGGAATCATGTTTGATGAATCCGTCCGGGGTCAATTCAATTCCAAGAGCTTTCGCAATAGCCACCGAAGGCTCATACCCGATTGCTACGAAAACACCCTGCACCGCAAACGGATAGACGCTACCGGTCTTATTATTTCGCAGCAGGACCTCGCTAACTTTTTCCTTACCCTTTATTTCGATGACTTCAGTGTCCCACAGAACTTCTATGTTGTTGGAGAAGATATTCTTGGCCAAGTGCTCCTGGGCCCTCAAAGTGTCTCTCCGGTGCACCAGCGTTGTCCATACGTCTATGTTGTTGAGGTAGAGGGCCTCGGTTACGGCGCTATTTCCTCCCCCCACCACAATTACCTTCTTGCCTTTGAACAAGGGACCGTCACAAGTCGCGCAATAACTCACACCCCGCCCCATGAAATGCATCTCGCCGGGCACGCCAAGCTTCTTATAATTAGCCCCGGTAGCCAGGATAACCGCTCTGGCCAGAAACTTCCTTCTGCTGGTCTGAACTTCTATCCTTGGTCCGGGTTGGATGCCGACTACTTCCTCTCCCTGAAATATTTGCACGTATTCCAGAGCGTGGCTGACAAGAATATCGACCAGCGCTTTGCCGGGCACCCGAGTAAAACCGGGGTAATTCTCGACAACCGGCGTGGTAGCCACCTGCCCTCCGAGAGCTCCGCGCTCTATTACCGATGTCTTGAGTCCGCTTCGCACTGCATAGATACCTGCGGCAAGACCCGCGGGTCCACCGCCCACGATAACCACATCAGTTTCGACCACTTCGGCGTCAGTTTCAGGAATGAAAACAGTCTGCTGCTCAAGCTTTTGAAGCGAGAGCACAAACAGTTCCTCCGACTGCGCGCCATAGGCAATGAGGATATCGTTCGCAAAGGTTTGCGGGACGCTAAAGGCCGAATAGCGATTGGCGGTTTCCTGATTGGACTGAATATCTATTATCTCGAGGGAAACGACATCCGGTCTTTCGATGGCAGCTTTCACGGCGTTGATCGCCTGGTCAGGACAATAGGGGCAGGTAGGGCTGACGAAAACCTTGACTTCCCTTTTCGAGCCGATCTTTTTCATCATCTTTCCGGACTGCTCACTCAGATTGCTCGTACGAAATCCGAGCAGCAACAACATTCCGACCAGGGTCCTTCCTTCTTCGCCGTAGGGAACTCCGAGATACCTGATTGCATATCGATCCGGGTCGAAAATAAGCGTGGGCGAACTGTTCACATTGCGTTTCTTCGCTTCCGCCCCGTCCAAATCAAACTCGCTCAGAATGATCTTATCCGAGATTTTACTGAAGCTCCTGAGCAAATCCCCGGCGGCCTTGTTGAGCACATCGTTCTGGCCCTTTTCGGTAAAGAGCATCACCGGGACCTCGTGGGGGAGCGCATTGAACGCAACCCTGAGATTTTCCTCGACCTCCATCCCCCAAATCGAATTCTGCTGATTCTCTGGTCTGTTTTCCGGCATTTTTCCCCCTCTTCGAATCTACTTCGGCCCAGTTTACTAAGGAATTAGCGAAACGAGCGTATCTTACTCAGATAATACCTCATATGCTCCTTAACAACCCCCGAGCATCGCCTTCAATCCGATATCCGGCTCACCTCCCGGAGTGCACATTAAAATTACTGTGGCGCCCCGAACCGTTTACTCAGTCCACCTTATTGAAGTCAGCCCAAAGTTGGATGAGATTACTCTCAGATCCGGACTCAAATGAAGTGAAGTTCGAGATGATAAGAAAAATGAGGGAATTTTTAGTCTGGTCCGCAGCCCTTGTTTTTTGGGGCTTCGGGGCCCTGATTTTGTCGCGGATATGGAACTATCAAAAATCCTTGCCCGATCCCCTGGGATCATATATCGAATTCACGGTAATGTTTTTGGCAACCTTTTATGCCCTGGCTTTTTTCCCTGTCAGACATCTGACAGACCGGTTTTTCTCCGTGACCTGGCGTTCGGTTTTGAACGACCAGGGTCTCTAATTTGGGGATAACACCGGGTGGCTGGGGCCCGAACTCCCGGCGGCAAAGGTGTCGGCCTGTTACTTTCGCGTTGACGTTTTCCTGCCTTTCCTCACTGCCAATGCAGGCAGCAAATCTGAAATAGTTATGCCGGACCTTGCCCTATCAGCGATGATATGAGATTATTCCATTTCAAAGCGTGTCCATCTGACTTGGTTTATAAGAAGAACGAATTTCGGTGAGGACGGTTTCATTGAGGACCCAGGCTCCAGCCCGGCAGAAGACCATTGCAAACGACAAATCGGAGTTGCATACGAGCACCCCGTCGACAAATAGCCGGGGCTGGCGGACTCCTGCGATCTCTGCTTCCAGTCCCCGTCCGGCTGCCCACCGGGGACGCATGATTTCTCTGGACGCCTTTCGTGGTTTGACAATCGCCTTGATGATACTTGTGAATAGCCCCGGCGACTCAGGGACTGTATATAAACCCCTAAGTCATATGGACTGGAATGGGTGGACCTTTGCCGACGCCGTTTTTCCATCCTTTTTATTCATAGTTGGTGTTTCAATCGTCCTTTCATTCGCAAAGCAGGAACAAATACCTTTGTCGGATGAGCGCTTTATGCTTCGGGTCCTGAGGCGAACCATCATTTTGTTTGCGCTCGGACTTTTCGTTAACACTTTTCCAACATTTTATTTGTCAGCGATCCGAATACCGGGAGTGTTGCAAAGAATCGCGATTTGTTATTTTGTAGCATCCCTGATAGTGCTGAAAGCCGGTTTGAGAGGCTGCATCCTGTGGCTTATCGGCCTGCTTACCTCCTACTGGCTAATGATGGTGTTCATACCGGTTCCCGGGATCGGGACCGGAGCGCTCGAACCGGGGCAAAATTTTGCCGCATGGGTTGATTGGCACCTTCTGAAGGGACACATGTGGTCATATTACGATGGGCAATGGGATCCTGAAGGAATCGTAAGCACAATCCCGGCAATCGCCACCACTATTTTTGGCGTTCTTACGGGGCAATGGCTCAAATCTTCTTCGTCTGATAAAAAGAAAGCTGCAGGGATGGCATGCGCAGGTCTGGCTCTGATCATAGCCGGTCAAATTCTGAACAGGTGGCTGCCCATAAATAAGAGCCTCTGGACCAGCACTTTCAGTATATTTATGGCTGGACTGGCTCTTGTTTGCCTTGCGTTTTTTCAGTGGTTCGTAGATATCGCGAAACAATCGAGGTGGGCCAAACCGTTTATCATTCTCGGCCTGAATCCAATCGCCATTTATGTGCTGTCGATAGTGCTCGATACGACCTTCAGATCCATGGGTCTGGCGTTGTCCAACGGCAACGGGGCCAACTGTCCATTCTACCTGTTCGGATTCTTGTGCCTGCCGGTCGCAAAACCGGAGATTGCCTCGTTGTTTTATGCATCTTCGATTCTCATTTGCATGTTTCTAACTGCGTGGATTTTGTGGCGAAAGAGGGTCTTCATTAAGATTTAGGCTGCCATCAACAGCCAGGCATTACCTGTACGTCTTTGTCTTTTTTCAGGACTTTCAAACGATCGGGGTCTGCGGTGTCCACAAGCCTACAGTCAACCACCAGATCAGCCTCATTGCCGCAAACTACGCACTCACATTCCTCGATTATGGAACGCATTGCCAGACTCCTTTGAGAGTCCAAGTCCTAAGCAGATATCCATAAACAAAAGTAAGCATCTTTTTTAGAGACTCACCCTCCACTTCGTTCCTTCGGGGGAGTCTTCCAGGTAAACGTGTTTTGCCTCCAGTTCCCGCCGGATTCGGTCTGCTTCTGCAAAATTCTTTTCCAGGCGAGCCTTATTGCGAAGCGAGATAAGGCTGTTTAGTTCCTGTTCGGTAATCCCGGTCTTTTTCAGTTTCAGTTTCCTCTGCCGGTCAAAAAAATCTTTCGGCTCAAGCATAAGCAGCCCCATAGTGCGACAATGCTTGTACAGAGAGTCGGCCGAGCTTACGGCGAGTTGGGCGGCCGGGCCCTTGAGCTTCTTTCTGCCGAACCCGTCCAGGAAACGCTGAAGGTTTCTTTGCAGGGCGAAGATGTATCCGATAGCCTGGGCTGTATTGAAATCGTTGAGCATGGCTTCGTTAAAAAGTGAGGGCAGCGTTTCCAGCTTTTCGAACACTTCCCGATCCTGCTCTCTGAGCACTTCATCGGGAAAACTCGTGTCGCCGCCGGCTTTAGCCCTCTCATGCACGGCCTCAAGAGTGCCGTAGAGGCGTTCAAGCCCGCGCTCTGCTTCCCCTACGGTCTCATCGGAAAAATCGACAGGGCTCCTGTAGTGCTTGCTGATCACAAAGAGTCTCAGCGATTCAGGATGCACATAATCCAATACATCGCGAATCGTAATGAAGTTTCCAAGCGACTTAGACATTTTCTCATTATTGATGTTCACAAACCCATTGTGCACCCAATAGCGCGCAAAAGGGGCTCCAAAAGCCATTTCACTCTGTGCTATCTCGTTTTCATGATGCGGAAAGACAAGGTCCTTGCCACCTCCGTGCACATCGATGGTCAGCCCCAAATACTTGGTAGCCATGGCGGAGCACTCGATGTGCCAGCCGGGCCTTCCCGGTCCCCAGGGGCTTTCCCATTGAGGTTCTTGAGGCTTGCTTCCTTTCCAGAGCACAAAATCGAGTGGATTCGTCTTATTTTCATCGACCTCTACCCGGGCGCCGACCATCATGTCTTCCGTGTTGCGCCCGGAAAGCTTCCCGTATGATGAAAACCCGTCAACTTTGTAATAAACATCTTTTCCAGCCTTGTACGCAACGCCTTTCTCGACGAGCTTGCGTATAATTTCGATCATTTCGGCAATGTGCTCGGTTGCAAGCGGCTCCAATGTGGGAGGCAAAACGCCGAGGTTGCCCATATCTTCGTGGAAGGCATGGATATACCGGGCGGCAATTGTTCGGTAATCGGTCCCCTCTTCGGCTGCCCGACGCAGGATTTTGTCGTCGATGTCGGTAAAGTTACGCACATACGTGACCTGGTACCCCAAGCTCAGCAAAAACCGGTAAATAACGTCAAAGACAATGGCGGAACGGGCATGCCCAATGTGGCACAAATCATAAACGGTGATCCCGCATACGTACATTTGTATCCTGCCCGGCTCCAGAGGAACGAATTCCTCCTTTTTACCGGTCAGGGTATTATAAATCTGCAACGCCATTGCACGCCTCATTTCGTTCCGGATCTGCGGGTCACGGGTCTCGGATTGCAGATCTTCAGTTCCGGCTCCTGACTGACACGCCCCGCAGTAATCGATTCAGCACTACGCAGATTCTTCGACGAGCGCGACAGCATATGCTGCAATCCCTTCCTCGCGGCCCGCAAACCCCAGAGTCTCCGTCGTCTTGGCTTTGATATTGACGCAATCGACGGCCAGCCCGATTTGACCGGCAATCCTCTCCACCATCCGGGGTATGAAAGGTAAGAGTCTGGGCTTTTGGGCCACAATGGTGGAGTCGATATTTTTCAAGTGCAACCCTCGCCCCGGCAGAAGGGCAGCAGTCCTGTAAAGCAGTACCAGGCTGGATATGTCCTTGAATTCGGGATCGGCATCCGGAAAATGTGCGCCTATGTCCCCCAGGGCAGCCGCCCCGAGCATGGCATCGCAGATTGCGTGCAGCAAGACATCGGCATCCGAGTGACCTAGAAGACCAAGTTCGTACGGGATTTCAATCCCTCCCAGGATAAGAGGGCGTCCCGGAACGAGCCGATGTACGTCATAACCAAATCCAACCCGCATCAGGATCTCCCTTCTAAGACGCTTACAGACAGGAACCATTCCGCCCACTCGAGGTCTTCGGGCGTTGTGACCTTAATGTTTGTGCGCTCACCACGCACAATGGATACGGGGATGCCCATGCGTTCGACGAAAGAGGCATCGTCTGTGCCTTTCCATCCGGCTGTGACCGCCTTTTCGTAGGCGTCTACAACGATCTGCCTCTGAAAAACCTGAGGCGTCTGTACGAGCCAGATTTCGTCTCTGGATAAAGTCTCGAGCACCACGCCTTCACTGGCTCGTTTTACGGTATCTGTCGCTGGGATGGCCGCTATGCATGCGCCGGTGGCACCGGCGCCTTCCCAGGTAGCTTTAATAAGGTGCGGGGATGCAAAAGGACGCACAGCATCGTGGATCATTACCCAATCGCATTGGGCCGGAAGTCTTCTGAGGCCGTTATAGACGCTGTCCGTTCGTTCTGCTCCTCCAGCTATTATTGAAATCTCAGGCACACCGCCCCTTATCTCTTCTGCCTGTCGCCGCCACTCAGATACGAGGTCTCCGGCATCTTGAAACTGTGCTTCGGGGACTATCAGAAAAATGATCGAGATCAAAGGCGAATTTGAGAGTGCGCTAAGAGTATGAGCCAGTATCGGCTTTCCGGCCAGGCGGATGAACTGTTTGGGTATAGCGCTGCCCATTCTGGTACCGCTTCCCGCGGCGGGCACGATGGCGCAAGTTTTCTGCATATCTAGCGGCAACCAAAAACCTCTTCGACACGGAACGACACTGATTGGCTAAAGCATTGAAAGGCAAGTAGCCGCTTCACTCCTTGATTCCGTGTCACTTGTCACCCTCTTTAAATCCGTGTCAGTATAGAAAGGGGACCCGGAGCAGAGCATAAGCCGGGTTCTGTTCCTCAACGCCCGAAGGCAATGAGGCATGATCATTCCTCTAGCCCCGCCGTTGCCGGCGGGATCAAGCGACCAACCCGAGAGCATCGGGCGGGCAGCCCTCAAACGCTCTCCTATTCGGTCTTGCTCCGGATGGGGTTTGCCTGGCTCCCGATGTCGCCACCGGGACCGGTGAGCTCTTACCTCACCGTTTCACCCTTACCTCCGCGCGAGCGCAGGAGGCGGTCTGCTTTCTGTTGCGCTTTCCTCCTCGTCACCGAGACTGGGAGTTACCCAGCATCCTGCCCTGCGGAGCCCGGACTTTCCTCCGATCACGTTGAAACGCGACCGGCGATCATGTGCCCTACTCCGGGTACAACTATTTCAACCCTTTCTGGGGGCCATCGCTTTCGATTAATATATTAGCAGATTTACGGATTTATGCAAACGCCTCCCTACGGGAGATGGAGACAAGAAGAGTCAAAAGAGCGCCCTCTATCCATCATCTGTCTACTGCCGCCTGGGCTTGCCGGGTTAATTCGTTGAGCGTTCGCTCAAGTTCGACACGGTACTCTTCGATCTGGGCCGATGAAGCCTTTCGCTCGACCCGGATAATGGGACCGAAAGCGACAGCCAACCTGGCGAAAGGCTTGGGGAGAAGCGTCTTGTCCCAGGTTTGGAACCGCCAACATCTGTTCGCGGCGAAGCTGACAGGAAAGATTGGACGGCCCGAATACATGGCCAGAAGCAGAAGTCCTTTTTGAGCGATTTGCGCCGGGCCCTGGGACCCGTCCACCACGAACCCGCCTCCAGGACTATCCAGAAAAGCTGAAATTATGCCTTTCAGGGCAGCGACCCCGCCTTTTCCCGGCGAGCCCCGGAAGGGAAAGAAACCCAGCCTTTTAATCATCCGCGCGGCAAACTCGCCGTCACGGCTTCGGCTGACTATGGTGAGGAAGCCCTGATCCCGGAAAAAATATAGGATCGAAGGATAGCAGAAATGCCAAAAAGCACAGATCCTGGCGCCCTCCGCTTCCTGTGAAACCCGGTAATTATCCTGCCCGACGATCTCAATCCGGCAGGTTCGGTGAAGGAGTCTAAGAGCCACGGCCGCAAGATAAGGCAAAACCGGCATGGATTCCGCAATATTCCGGCGTTTTACCCGTTTTTCATGTATATTGGAGATTAAGACGTTCATGGTCAGGTGCACTTCTCGATTATCAACGGATCTAAAATGAGAGAGCGCAATATAGCATTAATTGGGTTTCGCGCAACGGGCAAAAGCACGGTCGGCAGAATTTTGGCTCATAGACTGGGCAGGGAGTTTATTGACATGGACTTGCGCCTCGCCTCGGAGGCCGGGCAAGACGTAGCCGCGTGGGTGGAACAGGAGGGCTGGGGATCCTTTAGAAGAGCGGAATCCAGCCTGCTGCGGATCATCAGCTTGCAGGAAAGACTCGTGGTAGCCACGGGAGGTGGAATAATTCTCGATCCACAAAACTGCGAAGTCCTCCGCAACGGTTTTTTCACTGTCTGGTTAAGGGCCGCGTCTCAAACTATTCACGACCGATTAATCTCGGACCCCTGCTCCCCTCTTACACGCCCTGCCCTCTCCGAGCTGCCGATAAGGGAGGAAATCGTAAAGGTGCTCTCCGAGCGTGAGCCGGTCTACTCACAGATCGCCGATATCGAAATTGATACCGAAGGGAAAAATGCGGCCGGGATTGCCGAGGAGATTATAGTTGCAGTGAACAGTGAGCGGTGAGCGACCAGCGACACCCTTACCGCCGCACCCGAAGCCTTCGCGCAGCCTCCGCCGGGTTGTTTCCTTCCCCGATCAATCGCAAGAGTACGTCATCATTAATCTTTTTCAGGGCCATGGAAACTCCTTCGGAACATCGTGGAAACACTTGACCGCGTGTTTCCATGAGGGAAGAGTAATGTGAGTTTCATTCGATATTCGTTTTTCATCCGCCATGGAAACAGATGGAAACATCAGGGGTTTCGAGGCCGGGTGTTTCCATCGGTAAGGCCATGTGATGATTAGTTTTTTCAACTTCCATGGAAACATCTTGGAAACAGCAGGGAAAAATCTACCGCAGTGACGCAGAGAAAAGCAACCCAGCAAAATAGAAAGAAAAGGTCGAAAGACTCATAGCTTTTCACACTATGCGGCAGAAGGCTGAGATCGCAGAGAAGACGGCGATATGCAGATAAAAGTATACTTCATTATTAGATGTCAATGCAAGGATAATATGAAGTGTTTATGTCAATTTAGGAAGTGGGGAACGAGAAGCAGGGAGGGGAAGTGGTGATGAAATCTGCCGTGCTTTGGGTGCGTTCCGCCGTGGCGGGAGGGAAATTCAGGAAGAATCGTCAGCGAACAAAAAATTACTCGAGCTTGTAGAGGGAGCCACTTACACCGCTCTTGCCCAGGTATCTATTTCTGCCACTAGAAATACTATTGAACTAAGCCTTCGGCAGACCCTTCCTAGCCTACCCGCCCTTTCTCATTGAATTAACTGCAAGATCGTTCATGGTAACTCTCAATTAGGATGGAGCGTTCTTTTAGATTCTCTTTCCCGAAAAGGAGATATACCATGACTCACCTTAGAAAACGCATGATCGAAGATCTTCAGTTGAGGGGATTAAGCCCTGAAACGCAGGTCATGTATGTTCGCGCCGTGCGGCTACTGGCCGAGCATTACGGAAAATCGCCCGACAAGATTACTGAAGAGGAACTACGTGATTACTTCCTCTACCTCATGAACGTCAAGAAGTGGTCACGAAGCACCAGCACCGTCGCTCTATGCGGCATCAAATTCTTCTATGAGAAGACGCTCAAACGGGACCTGGCCATTCTCAAGTTCGTCAGGGCCAAGCGAGAGAACAAACTGCCGGTGATCCTAAGTCCCGACGAGGTGCACCGCATTCTCTCCAATGTGCGTTCACTTCGATATCGAGTGTTGTTCATCGTGATCTATTCCTGCGGCCTGCGGCTGCAGGAAGGAACACATCTTCAGGTTTGTGACATCGACAGCGACAGGGGTCTCATACACGTACGTGGAGGTAAAGGGAACAAGGATCGGTATGCTCCCCTACCAGACAGAACACTTCTGTTACTGCGCGAACACTGGAAAACTCATCGCAATCCGACATGGATCTTTCCCGCGCGCCAAACCAGAGCCAAAAAGCTTGCGGCAACTGCCGCAGGACCTGCATCAAGGTCCGGTGTATTGTTAGTTTTCAAAAATGCATTGAAGAAAAGCAAACTCAATAAGAATGCCTGCGTTCATACGCTGAGGCACTCCTACGCCACTCATCTCCTGGAGGCCGGAGTGAACCTCAGGCTTATCCAGGAGTACCTAGGCCACAGGTCCCCCGTCACCACCTCCATCTATGCTCATCTCACGGCCAAGACCAGGGAAACGGCCTTCAAGTCCATCAACGAACTCATGAATGATCTCTGATCGACAGGGAAGGTCCCATGCCGGAACTGGCGGACATCTTTCGCCGCCATGGCCCGCAGTACCGAAGCAAATTTGCAGGTCGCATGCTCCCTTCGCATCTAAAGGCCATGGAGGATATCGAGAACTGTCGCACAGAGTCCATGGGCGGCCATGTATATCTTTGTGATCAGTGCGGTGAGATACGCTACAGCTACCATTCCTGCAAGAACCGGCACTGTCCGAAATGCGGCAACGAGAGCACCGATCTCTGGCTCGAAAAGCAGCTTGACCTGCTGCTTCCTGAAACTTACTTCCTCATAACCTTCACTCTTCCCGAGGGGCTTCGAACGCTTGCCCGAGCCAAACAGAAAGCTGTCTATGATTTGCTCTTCGAAGCTTCAGCCGAGGCCCTGAAAAAACTGGCTCTGGACCAAAGATTTGTGGGGGGGCGCATCGCCGTGGTCGGTGTTCTCCACACATGGGCGCGCGATCTTTCCTATCACCCCCATGTCCATTACATAATCCCTGGTGGAGGCCTCTCCTCGGACAACCGCTGGCTCTCTTCGGGGAAAAAGTTCTTCGTCCCCGTGAAGGCGCTTTCCACCATTTTTAAAGCAAAGTTCTGCGATGGGCTTATAAAGCTCGGTCTTTTTGACTCAGTCGATGAAAAAGTTTGGGCAAAGGCATGGGTTGTCCATTCCAAACCGGTCGGCACGGGAGAGGCGGCGCTAAGATATCTCGCTCCCTATGTCTACCGTGTAGCCCTTTCCAACAATCGTATTGAAGATGTGGGGGAATCGTCGGTCACGTTCCACTACAGGGTGCCCGATACCGGAATCTCCCGCCGCATGACGCTCGATGCCATGGAGTTCATCCGAAGATTCCTTCAGCATGTCCTGCCGGATAGCTTTCATAAAGTACGATATTACGGTCTCCTCAGTCCCTCAAACCGAAAAACATTCAGGCTCCTTCAGAAAGTTTTGACGACAGGCTCCAGCCTGCAATCCATCTTGAGACCGTCTGAACCGGAAAGACCCCCTGGCGCTCAACACCCTGACGCCATCCTTTGCACCCACTGCGGAACTCAGCTAAGGCTGATCAAAACCATTAGGCGCGCCTTCACCAGAGGTCCCCCGTGAGAAGAGGAGTAACTCCAGCAAAACTGGTTCCCCACTTCGGCGGAAAACACTGCCTTACCGTCAACGGTATCCTGCGCCGACGGCCAACCGGTCACCATCCCGGCACCGTAGCAACAGATCAAACAGCAGCTTTCAGCATCATAAAAAAGAGCACTTCACTATTTTCTCGGTACCTCACAGCCCTTGCCACCAATCAAAGAAAGCCCGATTGACCCCGGCACAAGGCTTTTGCACGTTATAATTCCAAACCCTACCAAGGCTGAGTTCAAACCGAATTTGTGTAGCGGCTACGCAAGGCTTCGCGCCACACAAATTCTTAACTCTTTTTAAGTGTAAAAAAGGCGAATTTTGGAGAGATGTCCCGTAAATTCCATTTAAAAATCAGTTAGGCCTCGCCAACCGGCAGGAGGTGCCCAGTCAGGTTCCGGTTTGGCCGGAAAATCGCTGAGGTGCGCCCCTTATTGTTGCCGGCCGCACTTGAGTTCTTCGCGGATGACGCGGCGCAGTGTGGACTCCAGGACGCCTTCCTGCGTCTCGATGTATTGGCGCAGCGCGGTATTCATCATGGTCTGGAAGTTACCGCCTCCGGATGAATCCACCTTGTTTCTGAACCACTCAAGGATGTCGCCGTCGATTCTGATGGTGATCCTGATCTTTCCTGGTTGAGGCGGGATGAGCGGGCCTATCTTTTTCGCTTTGCTAAAGTCGTATTCTTCTTTCACATTCTTTGGCCTCTTTCTTTGTTCCTATGCGAGCTGAGATCAAGCGTATTCTTCCAGCCCTATGGGTATAGACGACAACCAATATGCGAGCGAGATCATCTACACCGAGCATGACTTCCCTGATTTCTCCGTCCACACCATCTTCCTCCATGCCGATGGCCTCCGCGTCATTGAAGACGCCAATTGCGTCGGAGAAACTCACGCCATGTTTTCTCCTGTTCGTTTCAGCTTTTTGGGGTCCCACTCGAAGTCATCCTGCATGTTGGCTCTACTCAAAAGGCGATTCAATCGCACATACAAGTGATGCACAAATCAAGGGCCATTTTGTTTCCGGCAGTAAAAACTCTGTCGCTTCAGTGCCCTCAAGAATCAATATCAGATTACCTCGACGCGCCGAGACAGGGCCGGCGCTAACCCATACTTTCAAGCAAGACGGAAGCTATCCTTCCGGCTGTATGCCGCTGGAGCCCGGCAAAATTATTAGCGGCTTCCGTCATTTTTGAAATGAGGCAAGAATCGGTTAGAGCCATTCCAAGAAAATCATTCAACTCTGATTCAGTGGAAACCCTCATTGCGCACCCCGCTTGCAGGAGGTCCTTTTCGATTTCGCCGAAATTGAAGAAATGCGGTCCCCAGCATACAGGTCTACCTTGGACAACCGCTTCAAGAGGATTATGGCCGCCGGACGGAACAAAACTTCCGCCAAGAAAGGCTATATCGCAAATCGCGTATATCCGGGCAAGTTCCCCAAGGGTATCGAGAATATAAACCTCTTTGCCCTTTACATTATCTGCCTTCGATCGCACACCGCTGCTAAAACCGAGACAACTTGCCAGGGCTGCAATTTCAGCGCCGCGTTGAATTCTTCGAGGAGCGACAATCAGGAGAAGGTTTGGGATGCGGCGGCACAAGTTGCGGTGGATCCGGAGCAGAATGTGCTCTTCTCCTTGGTGTGTGCTGCCTGCTATCCATACCGGTCTTTTCGCTTCCAGCCCTATATCTGACCTGAGTGAAGCGACCTCCGATTTTGAAACCCGAGGTACGGAGGATTCGAATTTAAGGTTGCCGGCAGCAACAACCCTCTCCGGCATGCCACACAAAGAAACAAAACGAGCTCTGTCCAATTCGGTCTGGGTAAGGATCAGGCCGAATCCGCCGAACATGATGCGCGTCAGCATGCTCACACGGGAATAACCACGGAATGAACCCGGAGATATCCTTGCGTTCACCAGTACGGTGGGAACGCCTTCTCTATGCAGCCCCCAAACGAGATTGGGCCAGAAATCGGTTTCTATCAATACAAAAAGGGAGGGCCTTATGCGTTTGATGAGCCTGCTTACGGCCCACGGAAAATCGTGGGGCATGAAAAAAAAACCGTCCACCAACCCTTGGAGTCTCTCTTTTGCAATAGACATCCCCGCTTCGGTGGCAGTGGAAAAAAGAATTTCTATGCCCGGCTGTATTCGTTTTAACTCGGCTATCAGGGGAATTGATGAGAGCGTCTCACCTACCGAAAGGGCATGAAGCCAAACACGTACCGCGCATGGCTGTAAAGGCGCGGGAAGTTTGATCCCCATCCGGCTCAGGTAATTGCCCTGGTATTTCCCGTCGGACAGGGCCCTACAAAAATAATATGAGTAAAGCGCCGGCCAGCTAAAACAGAGGGCCGCGTTGTAGGCTGTCCATGCGGCCTGCCGGCAGAACCTCATGGATTTCCCTTCGCCGTATCAAGCGCGAGCCGAGCGACACGGGCCGATATGCCGGGGGCGCCCAGTTGGTTGCGAATGTTCTTAAGCGCGATTCTTTGCTCTTCCAGAAGGGCCGGATTCATTAAAAGCTTGATGGCGCAAGAGGCCAGACGTGGTCCGGTAGGTTCATCCCGCACGAATTCGGGAGCAATTTCCCTGTCTGCAATCAGATTGGGCAGCCCGGCGAATTTGGCCCGAATGAGCATTCTGCCGATTTTCGTGCTCAGCTTGGAAAGTTTGTAAATGATAATCATAGGGGTTTCGAGAATTGCGGCTTCCAGGGTCACTGTGCCTGAAGTAGTCAAGATAAGGTCGCATGCCCTGATTGCTCTGTATGTATCGTTAGGCACGACCCGCACCGGCAGGGGCCATCGGGCAACCCTAGCTTGCATTTCGGACGGGTCGAGCGATGGCGCCAGGGGCATTATGAATCGGGCATTCGGGAATGATTTGGAAATGATTAGACCGGCTTCCATCAGGATGTCAAAAAGCAGCTTTATCTCGCCGTGCCTGCTTCCGGGGAGAAGCCCGATAAGAGGTCCATTGCAATTGCGGTAAAGCCTGTCGCACTGAGCTTTGTCCGGCAAATCGGCCATAATGTCCACCAGAGGATGTCCGACATAATCGACGTCCATACCGTTGGAGGCATAGAATTCTTTTTCAAAAGGCAGGATCACAGCCATGCGGTCAACGAGTTTTCTGATTTTTCTTACGCGGCCTTCACGCCACCCCCAGAGCTGAGGGCTGATGTAGTAAAAAACCCTGGCGCCGATTTTTTTGGCAAAGCTTCCCAAAAACAGATTGAAGTCCGGAAAATCGATCAATATAACGAGCGAAGGGCGACTTGCAAGGAGGTGAGACCTGATCTTGACCCAGGCGCCGTATATCTCGCGAACGTGAGCGACGACTTCGGTGGCCCCTACAACCGAAATTTTTCGATTATCTACGATGACCTGGACGCCCTGGGCTTGCATTTGAGGTCCCCCGAGGCAGCAGATGCGGGTTTGGGGGGCAATGGACCAAATTGCGCGGGCAAGATGGGAACCGTGCAAATCTCCCGAGGCTTCTCCGGCGCTTATAAAGATTTCCAATTCCCGATCTCCGGAAAAACACGTTTAGAGCGGATTTGTTCCTCGATCCTGTTGGATATCTCCAGTGCGACGGCGAGAGCCCGGCGTCCCTGTTCGCCGTCAACTTCAGGCCGCGTGGCGGTCCTGACGGACCTCAAAAATGAGCTAATCTCTTCCTCAAGGGAATCGTGCTCGATGATTTCGAACTGTTCGATTGAAAGCTGAGGAAAACCATCCTCACCCGACTCGTTTTCCCTGTAAACTGCATAAGCGCGCTTTTCTGCATAGTCAGCCGAAAAATAGCAATTTTCCTGAAAAATGCGCAGCTTCCTCATGCTCTTGAGCGATATTCTACTTGCGGTGAGATTGGCGACTGCCCCGTTTTCAAACTCCATTCGAACGCTTGCAATGTCCGGGAGGGCACTGAGGGCGGAAATCCCGGAAGCATGAACCTCTTTCAATGGGGCGTTGATAATGCTGAGCACGATATCTATATCGTGAATCATCAAATCCAGTATGACGTCTACTTCGAGACCTCTTTCATTAAAGAGCGCGAGCCGATGGGCTTCAATGAACATAGGGTCGCGCAGCCGAGGGCGAATCGCCGCGAATGCGGAGTTGAACCGTTCCAGGTGACCTACCTGAAGGATCAGCCCGTTTCTTTTTGCCGTTGCAATAAGTTCGTCGGCTTCCTCCAGATTTTTTGTCATCGGCTTTTCGACGAGAACATGCACCCCTGCGGAGAGAAATTCACCGGCGATTGCGAAATGCTGCGGAGTCGGCGTGACAATGCTGACCGCATCGACCTTGCCTATGAGGTCTCTGTAATCGGTTGAGGATTGAGTCTTTACCTCTGCGGCCACCTCAGCCGCACGTTGGCCGTCCGTGTCGACGATGGCGACCAGATCGGCTTCGGGCAGCCTTGCATACTTTTGAGCATGAAAACGGCCGAGGTAGCCAACTCCGATGACTGCTGTCCGCAGAGCGTCGGTGCGAGGGCTACGGACTAAAATGGCTGCCGGCGGCGCCGTTTGTTCTTCCGTCACGCTCACAGGGCGCCATCCATTCCCATCCAAAAAACCCGACTCCAAGACCGCCAATGCATCTTGGTCCTGATTTTCCCCGGGCCGATATTCCTCATCCTGGACAAGTATCGAAATCCCAGCCGAATCGGCAATGTCTATCATCTTATCGCGATCAAATATCACCGTTTTCCCGGCTTCCAGGACAAGCACCCGCGCATTGACTCTTTTCATCACCTCTATCGTGTCCGAACCGACCGCGGGCACATCGAATCGCAAATCCTGCATGGGCTTGCTAACCTTGACGACTATCGCGCCTTCCCGGCAAAGACGTCCTCCGCGCATTATTGTGGCATCGGTGCCGTCGATGCCTTCAACGGCGAGTACAGCCTGGTTCTTCACGACCAGGCACTGCCCGATATCCAATCTGCCGATCGCCTTTGACAGGGACCATCCGAAAGCGATGTCCGCCTGTTCGCGGCGGTTCGGTTTTCGCCGGGTGAGTATTCCCTTGGGAGCGAGAAGTTCGGGCAAGAAAATAGTAGACGGCCGGATGAGTATCCCTTCGGATTCCAGTTCATCTGCAAGCGCCCTCAAAAGAGAGTCATCCTTTTTATTTCTTAGCCGGTTCAAAAACTTCACGGCCCTCCAATCAGGCCGTATTTTCGAATACAAACGGGTCTTGTTGATTGCTCCTGCCATGGCGGCAGTGGTTATTCCGGCGCTTCTAAAAGTCCTGATGAGCCGATTCAACTGACCAAGTCTAAGCAAATGAAATTCGTCCACGTATTTGGCAAGAGCCGGATCTGTTTCGCCATCGAAGCCCACCGCCAGGACCCTGACTGATGCCTGACGCGCTGCATGGGCGAAAAGAAGCGGGAACTGTCCACTGCCTGCAATAAGTCCTACTTCCCTGATCCTGCCATCGACATTCTGCGCATCTTCGAAGGACATTATCTGCATAATCCTCGTTTGGAACCGGATGAGACAAACTCGATGAGTTTCTCGACTTCCGGCAGCGGCTCTATCTCCTCGCGCACTTTTTGAACCGCATCTTGCAAAGAGAGGCCGGAGCGCCAAAATATCTTGTGAAATTTCTTGATCGCCTGGATCGACTTTGCCGAAAAACCATGTCGTCTGAGACCAATGACATTGGGACCGTAGAGTTCTGCGCCAGACGCGCCTGAGGCCAGCATGTAAGGCGGGATATCCATGCGCACGCCTGAACATCCCCCGATGCAACTGTATTCACCAATTCTGACAAACTGATGGACGGCCACAATCCCGCCTATTACCGAGCACTCACCCACTTCAACGTGGCCTCCCAGGGTAGCGGCATTTGCCATCAGCACTCCGTTGCCGATCTGACAGTCATGTGCAACATGCGCATAGGCCATCAGAAAAACCCCATTGCCGACCAGGGTTACTCCCCGGCCTCTCGCCGTACCACGATGGACCGTTACGTATTCTCGAATTATATTATTGTTTCCAATATTTACACTCGTCGGCTCATCCGCATACGTGAGGTCCTGCGGGGCAAGGCCTATCGATACAAAGGGAAATATCCGATTGTTTTCGCCTATCGTAGTTTTGCCTTCGATTACTATATGGTGTCCCACTTCGGTTCCCGAACCAATTTTAACGTCGGGGCCGATAATGCTGTACGCCTCTACGGTAACGTCTTCGGCAAGCTCAGCTTTCGGGGATATGATTGCAGTAGGGTGAATCGGCATCTTTTCTCCACTGTATTCAGAACTCGTTTCTAGTGCTGCATTTCGTTATCATGCGGCAGCACCGGTATTACGGCTCGTCATTCCGGCGATCGACAGGGCCCACCTGATATCACAGAACTTATGAAACGCTGGAGCAGGCGAGGCGCAACCCCTTCTAGCCTTTCTTACCCTCAGTCGGTTCGATATTTGCCGTCATTTCGGCTTCAGCCACCAGCACATCGTCTACAAAAGTTTGACCCATCATTTTGAAAAAACCACTGCGGTGTGTTTGGAGCTTAACTTTCATGACAAGCTGGTCGCCGGGGCGCACCGGTTTGCGAAAACGCGCCTTGTCCAGTCCGGCAAAATAAAATCGCCTACCCAAATACTGGGGGAACTCCGTTAGTATAAGAATGCCTCCGGTTTGGGCCATTGCTTCCAATATGAGCACCCCCGGCATGATCGGATCGTTTGGAAAATGTCCCTGGAAAAAAGGCTCGTTGACCGAGACGTTCTTGATCCCCACTATCAGTTCGGAGGACCATTCTACGATTTTATCCACGAGGAGAAAAGGATACCGGTGTGGAATGATTTCCTTAATCCGAGTTATGTCCATCATTCTTTTTCATTACCTCCTCGATTCTTCGAACCTTTTCATCCAATCTTTTCAAAGCTTCCCAAAGCCTGGGCAAGCGCTGTATATTAGCGTAAGTGCGCAACCACTCATTATGGGGGACGCCAGGCAGGCCGGCGGCAATAATTTGATCAGGCTTAATCGAATGATGAACGCCGGCTTGCGCGCCGACAATAACCCTGTCTCCGATCTGAACATGGCCGACTATTCCGACCTGTCCTGCCAGTACTACATGATCTCCAAGCCTTGTGCTGCCGGAAATGCCCACCTGTGCCACCAAAAGGCTGTCTTCGCCGACCTCGACATTATGGGCGACCATGACGAGGTTATCGATCTTTGTTCCTCGCTTTATCCAGGTCCTTCCGAAAGTCGCGCGGTCGATCGTAGAATTGGCGCCAATTTCCACGTCATCGTCAATCTGCACTATTCCACTCTGGTGGATCTTAACATGTCTGCCTTGTTCGTCCTGGGCATACCCATAACCATCGGCTCCAATCACAACACCGACGTGTACAATAACTCTGTTGCCTATAACACAGCGGTCAAGAATTGAAGCCCTGGGGTGTATAAGACACCTCTCGCCGATTCGGACGTCTCTGCCCACGTAGGCTCCGGCGCCTATTTTCGTCAGGGCGCCTATGTGCGAGTTGTCCCCGACACAGGCAAACGGGCCCACGGAAATCCCCTCCCCCATCGACACATTCTCGCCGATAAAAGCGGCCGGATCTATTAGCGCCGGTTCCGACGAATCAGGCAGAAACAACTGGACCGCTTTAGCCAGAGCGAGACTGGGGTTTTGGGCGATTAGAAGGTTGAATTCCAGGTCTTGGAATTTGGGAGAAACAATAAGAGCCGAAGCCCTGCATCCGGAGAGCAGAGGACTATAGCGGGAGTCAATCAGAAAGCTTAACTCCCCTAAAGTTGAGGTCTCCAGCGCCCCTATCCCGCTGACACGCAAATCGGGGTCACCCTTGACCTCAGCATCCAGCAGGCGGCCAAGTTCGCTCAACGAATAAGATTTTTCGTGCTCTGGATCAGCGTTCACACCTGGTTTCCGTCAAGATAGAGGCTCTTCTATGATAAACAACGACCTAAAGGGCAACAGCATCGGAAAGCACCCTCCGCATAACGATCACAGCTCGGCGTCAAAAGGGCGGGACCTGGTCCCACCCTCTCAAATTGACCCCTGGTGATGAAATCATTTCGGAGGCGATTTATCCAGATCGGCAGAAATCCGTTTGGTCAAGTCGTCTTTATCAGAGGCTGCGAAAACGATGGAGTTCTTTTCAAGAATATAGTCATACTTGTCCTCTTTGCCGATTTTGGCAGCTATATCGATCACTTTCTTGATGATAGGCGTCCTGGCGGCAGTTACCTGTTCGTTGAGTCTGGCGCTGGAATCGGAACGCATTTTCTGGGCTTCCGCATACAAGTCTGATAATTCTTTCTCCTTGCGGGACCTGGCTTTCTCATCCATCACATCTCTCTTTTTTTCGTATTCTTCCCTGGCGGTCATGAGTGCGCGGCCCTTCTGCTCCAGTGCTCCGCTGAGCTCATCTTCCTTCTTTTTCATCTCCTCAATAAACCTCTTGCCCGTCTCTGACTGCGCTATCGCCGCCTGCAGATCGAAGTAACCAATCTTTAGCGAACCACCAGCCGCAATCGCATTCGCGCAAAAGGCAAACGTAATGCCCGCCACCACCAGCACACATCCAAAATATCTCTTCATTTCTCGGCTCCTTAAAAGAATGCTCCTGCAGAAAACTGCCATTGATAAGGCTTATCCCCAGTTTGTTCACGCTTGTCAAGAACGTACCCGAACTCAATCCGAAGCGGGCCAAAGGGCGAATTCCATCTGATACCCGGACCGACGTCTGTCCTGAAAGTCGAAAACATGGCCTGATTTTCTGCGTATGCGTTACCAGCATCGAAGAAAACCACTCCCCTGATCCCATACTTGTCCACCAGCGGGAAAAGTATTTCGGCATTTAAGACATCGTACTTGTTTCCACCATACACCAGGTTGAATGTATCTATAGGTCCAACCTGGCCGTACTTCCATCCGCGCAAAGAATTTATTCCTCCGAGGAAGAAGCGCTCGTAGATAGGATAGGCGGGGAAGAACTCTCCGTTCTTTTCCTGACCTGGATCCGCATACTCCCATCCGATCTGACCGCGCAGATGCATAACCATTTTCCAAAAAAGCGGCTCATAGATCCCCGCGTGATACTCCTGCTTGAAAAGATTATAGTCGCCGCCTAAGGCTTTTTGGTCGTACTCGATCGCGACACCTACATAGGTGCCCTTAGTCGGCAGGAAAGGATGATCGGTTGTGTTTCTTTCGAAAGCGAGCCCAAACCCGCTTTTGGTAGAAAACTCGTTCTGATTCGTCGCGAAAAGAGGGTCGATCAATGCAACCGTATCCAAGTCGGTAATTTGCGCTCTCTGCCAACCGTAGTATACCGTCAAAGCGCTATACTGGCCCAAGGGATACCCGGCACGCAGCTTAAACCCGATGGATTGCTCCTCAAAATCGTCATACGCCCTGAGCCAATCGTATATGTCAAACCCGAGTGAAAGCGGTATCCCGAAAACCCATGGCCTGGTATAGGTCAGAATATAGCGTTGAGCATCTTGGCCCAGGTAACCTTTCACCGAGATATAATCGCCTGTGCCAAAGAGGTTCTTCTGCTGTACCTGCGCGGTCACAAACAGGCCATCTTCAGAAGAGTAACCGCCGCCAACACTTATCTGACCGGTTTGCTTTTCTTTTACTTTTACATTCAGGTCCATAACTTCTTTTTGCGCCGAATCGACCGGAATAATTTCGACGTTCTCAAAGTAGTCCAGCTTCTTGAGCCTGTTAAGACTGTCCTCTATCAGTTTGGCATTGTAAAGATCGCCTTCGAATATCCTCAGCTCGCGCCTGATTACGTTATCCCGCGTTTTAACATTACCGGTAACAAAAATCTGGCCAATGTGGACCTTGCCTTTCATCTGGATATTGAAGGCGATATCAGTAGTATGCGCTTCAGGATCGCGTTTGACCCTGGGATCGACATCCACCCGCGCATAACCTTCGTTCATGTAGACCCCTCTTATCAAGTCCATGTCGTGCCGGATTTTTTCTCGACTGAAATAAGCGTTGGGCCTGAGCTCGAATTTCTTCACTATCTTCTTTTCGTAGCCCTCAATCAAGTCTCCTGTCATGCTCACATCGGTCACTTTGTATCTTTCGCCTTCCTCGACCGCCATTGTGATATGGAACCCATCTTTTTCAAGATCGACATTAGGCAAGCTTACCTTCGCATCCATATATCCTTCATCGTGATAATATGCAGTTACACGGTCTACGTCGGTTTCAAGAATGTCTTTTTGGAGAGTGCCCCTCTCGGTAAAAAGCGAAAGAATGCTCTTAACCTTTGTTTGCATGACCCCGCGCAGTTTTCGGGAAGAAAGATGCTGGTTGCCTACAAAGTTTATTGACTTTATATAGACTTTTTCTTTCTCATCGATATCGAAAGTCACTACCGCCTTGTGTGGATCTTTGGGAAAATCAATTTTAGAGGTTATCTCGGCGTTGTAATACCCCTTTTGCTGATATAGCTTTAATATCTTCTGAACGTCGTCGCTGATTACGTTGCGCTGCAGAATCGCATACGCTTTCGTAACGATTGCTGCCAGGATGTCCTTCTCCTTGATCTTCTTGTTGCCCTTTATTTTGACTTCTCCAATTATCGGGTTTTCCTGGACAATAAACGTCAGGATCTTTCCGGTAGGGGAGTCGGAAACTTCGGCGTCCACCTTTTCGAAGAAGCCCATCTTGTAGACGGCCCGAATATCGTCACTGACTTGTTGGGGCTTGAGCAATTCACCTTTCTTGCTCTTGACTTCCCGTTTTATTGCGTCGGCCTCTATACGATCGTTTCCTTTAACTTTCACATCAGCGATCAATGCCTTCGAGAGTACCTGGACACTCATCTGCTGCACAATTTTCCCAACCGCCGAAGCCAGGTTTTCAGCACCTTTTTCTTCCGCCAAGAGCACGGTAGAGCTCTTTCGGCCCGAAACATCAACAAGTTTAGCGTCGATACTGATTGTATTTCCGATCTGGTTGAAGCTGCCAAACACGACATAGGCAGCTCCAAGCCTGCTCCCTAAGGACCGGGCCTGTTCTTCGGAACTGACAGGACCACCGGCAGCTTTTTCAACTTCCTGAGGATCTATCAGTTTCATGCCCTCTCGACCACCCAACCTGACAAAAACTTCATCGATGGATTTCTGAGTTTTCACGACATCTTGTTGACCGTGCATCACAAAAGGCAAGACGGCGACTTTTGACTCTTGATCTTGAGACCACGCAGTCTGAAAGGCCAGGACAAAGAAAACAAGACAACATACCGCAGCTCCCCCCACTCTTACCATGCCCGTCATGATTCCAAGCCCCCTCGCCAACGCACATTCCCGGCAAATCAACCCGAAACCGCGCGCCTGAATCATTTTGAGACGAAAAGTCCCCTGTTCTCTCCACTGTCCAGAAAAAATCATTCTTTCCGGTCGGAATTTCTTCTAATACCACCTTCTCGGCGCATGCCCAACACAATTCTTAAACCTGTTCATAATGAACCCGGTCGATCCCGGTCCTCTTTCAGGTGAGCGTCCTTGAGGCGTAAGACCCGGTGCATCATCGAGGCAAGCTCCTGATTGTGAGTAACTATTACCATGGTCAGGCCAAGCGTTTCATTGAGCGAAACCAGAAGCTCATGCAGAATGCGGCCGTTACGGCCGTCCAGATTTCCGCTGGGCTCATCGGCCAGGAATAATCTCGGGCGGAGCAAAAGCGCCCTGGCCACAGCCACTCTTTGCTGCTCGCCCCCGGATAATTCTCCCACTCTGTGCTTCAGCCGCGCGGACAAGCCCAGTTTGTCGAGCAATTCTTCGGCTCTGGATTTTGACTCGGCCCTGGGAAGACCCGCGATCAGCCCCGGCATCATCACATTTTCAAGCGCGTTGAATTCCGGCAATAGACAGTGACACTGAAAAACAAACCCGACGTTCCGGTTCCGGAAATTTGCCAATTCCCGCTCGCCCCATAGAAATACATCTTCCCCGCCATAGAGCACCTTCCCCCCGGTAGGTCTTTCAAGGGTGCCCAGAATATTGAGCAAGGTCGACTTGCCGGCGCCCGAACTGCCAACGATCGCAATCCTCTCCCCCCTGCGAATGACAAGCTCGAGGTCCCTGAACAGTTCGATAGTATTCATTGAGTTTCCGAATACCTTCGTAAGCCCAAGGGTGTGGACTTCTATGCTCTGCTTGACATCATTCATATCTTAGGGCTTCCGCCGGATCGAGGCTGGCAGCACGGAGGGACGGATAAATCGTGGCTACCAGGCTTATGCAGATTGCCGCAAGGGCAATCACCGCAAAATCAAGAGATTCCATTTTGACCGGGAGGTAGGGGAACTGATAAACCGTTTGATCCAGAGGGATGAATTTATACTTGCTAAGCAGATCGCACAAAACATAGCCGCCCGAAATGCCAAGCCCAGTCCCGCATATGCCTATGAGGAAACCCTCCAGGACGAAGATTTTCCTAATGCTGGAGGTGGTCGCCCCCATGGCCTTCAGTATCGCTATGTCGCGGCCCTTTTCCATGACCAGCATAGTCAGCGAACTTACGATATTAAAGGACGCCACAAGAATTATCAGCGTAAGTATTACGAACATTACCGCCTTTTCCAGCTTGAGCGCCGAAAAGAAGTTGCTGTTCATCTTGATCCAGTCGTTAACATAAAAAGGATGCCCCAAGCTTTTCCTCAAGGCATCTGCGATCACGCCCGCCTTGTAGATATTATTGACGTTGGCCTCGATGCCGGTAACGGAATCACCGATCCCAAGAAATTTCTGGGCTACCGGTATGTCCACATAAGCAAGCGTTCTATCGTACTCGTACATCCCGGATTCAATTGTTCCAACGACCTCAAAAAGTCCGGTCTTGGGCGCCTGCCCCATCGGGGTCAAGCGGCCGAGCGGAGAAATAATCGTCAAATAATCACCAACCCTGACTCCGAGACTGTTCGCCAGCTCGGCCCCCAGGATTATGCCGGGATAAGAGCGGCCCGTGGTCTCGTGCGATGACTCGACCAGGTCGGCGAGGCTGCCCCGTGTGAGGTTAAGCCTTAAAACCTTTGATGCGGAAAGCGGATCGATCCCGCGCAAAACAGCCCCGGCGCTCCTGCCCGATGTCGTCATCATGACAGGCGCGTATATAAACGGTGTTGCCGCCGTCACACTCTCATTTTTTTCAATTTGGCTCATCACTTCCCGGTAATTTGGGATGGAGCCGGCGTAGCTCATGATGTTTACGTGAGAGGTGACTCCGAGAATGCGGTCGCGCAGGTGTTCATGAAACCCGTTCATTACCGCCAGAACGACAATGAGAGCAGTTACTCCCACCGCCACCCCGGCAATGGAAATGAAGGTAATAAGGGACACGAACGTCTGCCTGCGCTTAGCCAGCAGGTACCGAATGCTTATATAAAATTCGAAGGCCATGCTCTCTCTTATTGGCTCTTTTTCTCAGGTCTCATATGAGGGAAAAGGATTACATCCCTGATCGAGGGCGAATCCGTAAACAGCATAACCAGCCGGTCAATGCCGATCCCCTCCCCGGCCGCCGGCGGCATCCCGTATTCGAGAGCCCTGATATAGTCATCATCCATCTGGTGAGCTTCTTCGTCCCCCGCCCGGAACGCGGCAAGCTGCCGCTCGAACCGCTCTCGCTGGTCCCTGGGATCGTTTAGCTCTGAAAACGCGTTGGCCATTTCTCGAGCCGCTATAAAAAGTTCAAATCGGTCGACGAATTCCGGGGCCCCTTCTGTTTTTCGTGAAAGTGGCGATACTTCGAGCGGATATCGGTAGATAAATGTCGGCTGGACCAGCCTCGGCTCCACTACGAGATCGAAGATCTTGGTGAGCAGCTTTCCATGCCCCTCAAAACGTTCGACACCTATCCCCAGGGACTTTGCATAAGCGACCGCTGCGTCAAAGTTGTCAACCGCCTCCTGCGGCGCCTCCCCGATGGCGGTAAGCGAATCCACAAAGCTGTGACGCGCCCACGGCGCTGAAATGTCAATCACGTCGCCCTGATATTCGAGGACCATTTTACCATCGTTTGCCTCAACGGCAATTTGTCGGAAAAGCTCTTCGGTAAGTCCCATAAGATCTTCATACGTTGCATAGGCCTGGTAGAACTCCAGCATGGTAAATTCCGGATTGTGCTGAGTGGAAACCCCCTCATTGCGGAAATTCCGGTTCAGCTCAAAGACGCGCTCAAACCCGCCGACCAGGAGCCGTTTGAGGTAGAGCTCCGGCGCTATCCTGAGATAGAGATCCATGTCCAACGCATTATGATGCGTTTTGAACGGCTTTGCAGCGGCCCCTCCCGGAATTGCCTGCATCATGGGAGTTTCAACTTCGAGAAACCCGTGCTCCGTAAAAAACCGTCTGATGGCGGAGATTATCTGCGCCCTCTTACGAAAAATGTCCCTCACCTGCTCGTTTACGATCAGGTCTACATATCGCTGCCGGTAACGAAGCTCGATGTCTTTGAGGCCGTGATATTTTTCGGGCAGCGGCCTCAGGTTCTTCGTAAGAAGCACCAGATCTTCTGCGAGGAGCGTTAATTCATCCGTTTTTGTTCTGAAAAGCCGCCCTCGAACACGAATTATGTCCCCTATGTCAATTTTTTTGGCTTTAGAGTAACTCTCCTCTCCGATCAGGTTCTGCTGAAAGTATATCTGAATCCTTGCATCAGCATCGGCAATATGCATGAAAGTCGATTTGCCGAACGAACGAACAGAGAGGACCCGGCCTGCGATCGTATAGACCGTTTGGTCCGATTCCAGCTCCTGCACATTCTTATCGCCGGCCCTTGCCAGCAGGTCCTTTATTCTGTCAGAGACCGGGTAGGCGTTGGGATAGAGCGCTACATTCTGCCGCTCCAATTCAGCAGCCTTCTCCATCCGCTCCCGGACCACCATGTTTAAATCTTCCATCTCGCAAACCTTAAAAAAGAGGATTTACACCCCTGGATATCCCTGCCGGCCAGTTTCGGCCTGCTCGCATTCCACTATCCCCCCCCCCGGGTCAGGAAGGAAGTGAAGTTAGTTGATTTGGCACGCTGCGTCAAGGGCGTTATCTTTTTGCCTGTCTTTGCAATCTGTTGACCGTCGAATAGCAGTGGGTCATGCCCGGACGTCAGCGGAGCCCGTCGCTTTTGTCCGATTCCCCTTTTTCCGTCCTGTTTTTCAGAATCCTGGAAACTGAAAACGCCACTATCAAAAGCCCCAGTATCAACGGAATCCAATCCGGTTGAGGCGGAGCAAACAACTTGAATATACCGAACCCAAGGATCGCAATACCTCCTGCCAGGCTGATCCATTGCGTCGATCTACTCATGATTTCACCTCCCAGGCGCCCGTCGGGAAATCTTTGTTTATCACCCACAACCCCGCTATTCGCTGTTCACTCTTATAACACTTGCATGTTACATTTGGGACTCATAATTCTTTAACGCTCAACCTGATCTCACCGGAGCACCTCCGGGATCGAATTCAGTGTTGACAAAAGGCAAAATATGGATGATTCGGCTATGCTTTCATTGATTGAGTCCTTGCTGGACGGCGATCAGGCCCGCTCCGTGGCTGCAGCGGCAAACCTTCGAAAAGCAGGCGCAGGGATCGAACAGATAGTTGTGAACGGTGTCGGCAATGCCATGGCGCAGCTTGACGGCAAGTGTACGATCGATCAGTTCAATCTGCTCGAAATCATGCTTGTCGGCCGGGCAGTAATGGGTGTCATCAAAGAATTGTTCCCAAAGGGCGAATCAGGCAGGCCGATTCGTGGCACTGTAATAGTCTGCAGCCTGGAAGGCGACGTACACGATTTGGGGAAGAATATCCTGAAAATGGTCCTGACTGGAAAAGGCTATAGGGTCATAGATTGTGGAAAAGACTGCCCCCTGGATAAACTGATGGAACAGGCAGTGCTGCAAAAGGTGGATGCGATTTGCATAAGCGGGTTGATCACCTCGGTCATTCCGCAAGTAAAACGGGTAAGAGAACTGGCCGACGAGCGCGGACTCGGACACATAAAGATCCTGGCCGGGGGGGCCGCGCTCAAGCAGGCTACTGCGACGGGTCTCAGGGTGGACTTTGTAGCCGATACTGCTTTCGATGGCGCACACTACCTCGAATCTGCGATCAGGTCGTAAACGGGAATACCTGGTGCGAGGTCTTCAATGAAGAGTATTGAGAGGATTCTAGCTACGGTTAATTTCGAGCACGCGGATCGCTTGCCCGTCATCGCGCAGGTATTCGGACACACTGCCGTAATTGCCGGGAAGACGATTGGCGATTATGTCACGAGCGGCGCCGAGCTGGCAAAATGCCAACTGAAATCTTTTGAGCGATATGGCTACGATGCTGTCTTCGCGGTCATGGATGTAAACGTCGAGACCGAAGCTATAGGTTCCGGACTTGTTTACCGTTCCCATGACTATCCATATGTCCGGGAGTTTGCCTTTACCAAGACCACAAACCTGGAGGCCGTTTCGACCCCGGACCCCCGCAACACCGGCCGTATGCCGGAGATACTCCGAGCGCTCAGGATAATGCGGCGGGAAGCTGGAGACGAGGCCCTGGTTGTTTTGTTGGTTGCGTCCTGGGGCCAATGACCCTGGCTACACAGTTGTTAGGGATGGAAGAGGCATTGTACCTGGCTGTCGACGACCCGGCCGGGTTCGAAAGACTCCTGGATTTCAGCACAGCGGTGGTTATCCGGTTTGGGATCGCCCAGGTCGAGGCTGGGGCCCACGTAATCCTGGTCTTTGATCCCTCCGCATCCCTGGCGGTTATTCCTTTATCTTTTTTCCGCGAATTCGAGCTCCCAAGGCTTCAGAAAGTATTCAAAGCATTCGGGGAGGCGGGCGCTTCAGAGGGATGGTTACATATCGCCGGGCCGCTTAGTCCCTCCCTTACCATTTATCGGGAAACCGGTGCGGACATTCTTAATTTCGATTATTGTGTCGATCCCTACGATGTGCTGAGGACCGGAGCAAGGTCATGCTTCAACGGCAACATAAAATCGCTGGATTTCGAATTAGCGGAACCGGAAGATATTTTTAAAGAGTCCCTCAGGCTCAGAAGGTTATTCTCCCAAAGGGGCGGATACATTCTTTCGTCCGGCTGCGAGATTCCACCCGGATCGAGGCCCGAAAATGTTGCCGCCCTCGTTTCGGCTGCACGCGAGGAGATGTAATTATTGCCTCTAATAACGATTAAAACGGACGGGGGGGACCGCTTCATTGAATTCTCATCCGGCCGAACTCTGAGGGAGATCCTGGATACGACGGCCTTTCGGGTGCGCTCTGGGTGCCGTGGGACAGGAGCCTGTGGTCTATGCCGTGTTCAAATAAAGGCCGAGGAGTTGGCCGAAGCCAATCAGGTGGAGTACATTCACCTTTCCGAAGAACAAATTGCATCAGGAGAGCGGCTTGCATGCCAGCACATTCCGCGAAGTGATATAGAGGTCTCGATCCTTGGCAGGGAACCGGCTTCTTCGTGGCGGACATTGCCCCCTCATTCGCACACCTCGAAAAGTTTTTCTCACAACCCGGAAGCAGGCGCGAACCTTGCCCGCAAATTGCCCAGGTGTGAGGGGGAACCCTATGGAGTTGCCGTAGACCTCGGAACGACCCACATAAGCCTGACTTTCCATAACCTTGCAACCGGACAATGGTTTGCCGGACGCCGGGGTCTGAATCCTCAGGGGACTTACGGCACGGACATTATGGCCAGGCTCATTGCAGCCGATGAATCTCAACAGGCGGCTCACGCTTTGCGAAAGATGGCTGTCGATGCAATCGGCTCAGCGATTATGGACGTCGTAACGTGTGAGGGGATAAGCGCCCAACAGGTGGCAAGAGTTGTCCTCGTCGGGAATACGGCCATGCTGGCATTGATGTCCGGACGAAACTCACGCCTGCTTCTGGAGCCCGCTTACTGGACCAGCCCGATAGACTGCATCCCCGAATGCCCGACAGAGCTTCGTTCAGACTGGGGAATTCATCCTGAAGCCGTCATTGAAGTCTTAAAGCCCCTGGCCGGCTTTGTCGGTTCAGATCTTTTGGCCGGGGTTTTTGCAGCGAGGATCACAGAAAACGCCCCCGGAACATTATTGGTGGACTTTGGAACAAATTCCGAGATCGCCCTTTGGGACGGTCAGTCGTTGTGGGTAACTTCGGCTGCAGGCGGTCCCGCTTTCGAAGGATGCGGCATCAACTGCGGGACCCAGGGCGGCCCGGGGGCAATTTACAGGGTAAGACTTCAATGCGAAAGCGCCGCCCACGCAAAGCTCGGAGCAGGTCCGGCCTCTTCCAACAAGAAGCCGCTGACTCCAATACCGCATCTCAGCGGCGCCTTCCCCGATTTCGAATTCCTGACCATTGACGATGCCCCGCCCAAAGGCCTCTGCGGTTCGGGGATCGTAGACATTGTCGCATGCCTGCTGCGATCCGGCAAACTTACCAGGCTCGGCCAATTTTCCTCCGTAATCTCCGATGGGAAGGTTGTGCTCCTGAATGGGGGCCAGCGGCCGCTGGTGCTGACCAAAAAAGACGTGGACATATTTCAGCGCGCAAAGGCTGCCATCTTCGCCGCGGTGAAGGTCCTGCTGTCCAGGGCTTCCATGAACCAGGGGGAACTCCGGCGTATCTGTGTTGGGGGTGCTTTCGGTCATTTCCTCGACAGGGAAAGCGCCAGGGCTGTTGGACTCCTGCCCGATTTAAGGGATGATGCCATAGAACTTTTCGGCAACACTGCCTTGAGAGGATGTGAACAGCTCCTGATGTCCGACGATTCTACGGGTATCGTCGAGGCATTGAGGGGCAGTGCAAAAATCGTGAACCTTGCGCAATGCAGTGAATTTGAAGATTTTTTCCTGGAGGGGCTCTACTTGCGCAGATGGGCCGATTGCAACTAGAGCTGTGCTGAAGTTTTATGAAAAGTTTCGAGTATAGCGACAAGGAACTCCTGAATGCCTTCATGAAGACCGCACAGTACCTGGCGCGTCTGACCACTCATGAGGATGTGCGGCACCACATCGCAAGGTTAATAGTCAAGTTCTACCGCGCAGATTCGGCAGGGTTCGCCCGGCGCCGCGAAGACGGTGAAATCGAGACCCTCCACCTTGTAACGTCAAACGGCCCAAACCTCCTGGTCTCATCCAAACAGGTCCGGGAATGCTTTTACGAGGTTTTTGAAACTGGATTTCTTGCCTGGCGTTCCTTCGGTACAGGGGAAGAACCGTACACGGTAATTTTCCTGCCCGTCGACATAGGCAATGAAACAGCAGAAGTCATGCTGGTTGGACACGCAGCCACAGGACCGGTGGCAAAAGAAGTGCTCAACGTCTATCTTTCAATCGCGGGTCTCGCCGGTGCTACTATTACCAGGCTCATTTCGGAAACTGAACTGAAGAACCACCGAGCCCATCTCGAAAAGCTGGTTTCAGACCGCACAAGCGAACTCACCCGCACCCTCTACCGCCTGGAACAGGAGATTACCGGGCACATGGGGGCCGAAGAAGAGTTGAGAACAATCCGGGACCGCCTTGAGGAGCTGGTTGATACGAGAACGACGGAACTGGAAAAAGCAAATCGGGAGCTAAAGGCTTACTCCGAAAAACTTGAGAGGATCAACGAGGAACTGAATGAGTTTGCCTTTGTAGCTTCACACGATCTCCAGGAGCCACTGCGCAAGATCCAGACCTTCTGTGACATGGCAAGAGTTAGATGCGACCTTCCACCGGACAGCCCCGTGCTCAAATATCTGGAACGAATACTGAGTTCGGCGTCCCGAATGCGGCATCTTTTGCGCGACCTGCTCCAGTTCTCGAGGGTGGCCGGGAAACTGGAACCGTTCAAGGAAACAGATCTTCACGAGATCGTCCGGGAGGCTGCGGATATCTTTGAAAGAGACATCCTGGAGACGGGCTGCCTGGTCAGAATCGAAAACATGCCAACTATTGAAGCCGACGAAACCCAGATGCTGGAACTGTTCCAAAATCTCATTGGTAATGCCCTCAAATACCGCCGCAGTGGAGAAAGTCCGCTGATAAGGATTCGAGGAAAGACCGACAGCCAGGGGTTTTGCGAAATATCTGTAAAAGACAACGGGATCGGATTTGAGCAACAGTTTGACAAACTAATTTTCAAGCCTTTCCAAAGGCTTCACAGCCAAGGCGAATACGAAGGCACCGGAATGGGACTTGCCATATGCCGCAAAATCGTGGAACTACACGGTGGAAGTATCGGCGCCGAGAGTGAGCCGGGGAAAGGTTCTACATTCGTAGTCAGACTGCCTGTCAGGCAGGAAAGACAAGAGGGCGCATAGAAGTGTCGCTTTCACCAATCACCTGGCGCAGGTCCCAGGGCCAGGGTTTGCATCTTTAGCGGCGACATCAAAAAAACCTGCAACTGTTGAGCTATATCGCTGATCAATCCCGCCCAGTCGCCAGGGGTTTTTTGCCGGAAGATCCGTGCAGTGGGATACCAGGGAGAATCACTGCGCTCCATGAGCCATCGCCACTCGCCTGACTTTCTTAGCATAATCCAGACGGGCTTGCCCAGTGCTCCTGCGAGGTGAGCGACCACGGTATCAGCGGAAATCACCATATCGAGATTTTCGATCAGGGCTGCCGTGTCTTCGAAATCAGTCAGTTTTTCACCCAAACGACTAATCTGCATAGACTCCAGCACCTTCTTGTCCTGGTCGGGAATTTCCTTTTGCAGACTTATAATCTCGAGATCGAGGCTCGTCAGGGGACGAACAAATTCCAACCCCATGTCGCGAGTGCGGTTTACAGGTTCGCGCCTGCGGCCCGCCCAGACAAGGCCGATCCTCGGCCTGGCGCGCGGTCCCAGCTCTTTTCGCCATTTTTCAACCTGGTCGGGTTGCGGTCTCAAGTATGGTACATTCGCCGGGACCGATTCAAGTGTGGTGCCAAATGCCAGAGGCAGGCTCATCAATGGACAATTGAAATCGTGAGGAGGCAACGGGTCGGCAAAGTTGATAATCGATACGGGACAATCGAGTGAGTGGGCCAATGCCTGCAATACAGTGGGCACACGAAGAATCGTCAGACCTGCAGTTTGTGCTACCGTGGGCACATAACGCAGGAATTGAACCGTATCCCCAAATCCTTGCTCGGCCCAGAGTAGAATGGTTTTTCCGGCTAAATTCTCTTTTCCAAGCCATAAGGGCATGGATGATTTCAATTTCGAGGGTTTAAGTTGAGATACTTCCCACCTGGACTCGTACTCCCGGAAACCTTCTTCATAATCCCCTACGGCTAACCTGCAATGACTTCGTTCCATCCTCGCTTCAGCCAAATCCGGTTTGTACACCAATGCCTGATCATAGCTATCCATTGCTTCGTTCACACGGGCAAGCTGTCGCAGGACGTTAGCGCGGTTAAAAAATAATGACGCATTGCGTGGCGCCAGTTCGAGGGCACGATTATAACTCTCAAGTGCGTATTGAGGATTATCAAGATCTAATAACGCATTTCCGCGCTTGTTCAAAAGATTTACAACATTGTTAACGTATATTTCCAAAGCCAGGTTATAAGTATATACAGCATCCTCATAACGGTGCAGGCGCTGTAGAATATCGCCCCTCTTGAGAAGAACTTCCACATTTACCTTGTTATTTGAAAGAATTCGGTCATAGGTTGCCAACGCATGCTTCAGACAGCTATCGCGCAACTCGCGTACTTGCGAATTGCTAATATTTTTCAAAAAAAGATCAAAACATTCTATCGATTCTTCATATCGAGCTAATTCAAACAGAACGATCCCTTTTTCCACGAATGCCGGATAAAATTTGGGATCAGTGCTGAGCGCTTCTTCTACACACTTCAGTGCTTCTTCGGGACTCTTCTCCCGGCGAAGTGAAATGCTCCTGGCCATGAGGTCAATAATTTCCTGCGCCTGCGGGTGGTTCGGTAATGCTTGTATTTTGTCTGCCATGGCCTTCTTTCCTCAGGGCTTTAATACCGGTTGTCCACAGGTGTGACCTGCTCCCGGAAGCGTCAACCCGACAAGGTGTCAACCGGCCCACAAACCCAAATGGAGCAGCATCCCGCCGGAGGAACAACCTAAGTTCCCGCTATTTTAAACATATTGTCTTTTTTTCTTCAAGATTCGAGTCGCCTGAGAGCGAACTCGATTTGGACGGACAGGATTCCATATCGTCGGCTCCTTTTCTCGAGCCGTGCAACCTTCACGGAATTGTGCAGAATGAACAATCGCGCGGGACCCGAAACCGGTTGGCCTTTAACCGTTTGCAGCGAGCATGAATCAGTAAATCGTCAGTGCGTTTAGCTGGTAGCTCAGGTAACTTTGCATGGAGTCCAACGAGGCCACGGTCGTGTCCATGTTAAGGAACTCAGTTTGCAGATTATTTATCTGCATGGTGATATTCGACTGCATGGTGTCAATCTGCTGATTGAGTTGGCTTATGTCGCCCTGCAGCCCATTTTGCTCGTCGGTTACCGTCCCGTTTTTAGGATTGGTAAATGTATTCACAAGCCCATCTATGAGACTCGCAATTCCACGGTTTACAGTGACAGTCGCGCCGGCAGGCACAGTGGTCCCGGTGTAGCTGACTGCGAGGCCGTTGGCCCCGCTGGCGGCGTTATTGAGGGTCAAAATATTTCCCTGCCCGGTTGCGTCGTAGCTGTCAATGGTGCCCGCAATGTTTTGACCTGTGTCCGAAAGCTGGGTGATATTGATGCTATATGTGCCGGATTCAGTATTACTGCTATCGTAGAGATATTGAAACTGGCTGTCGCTGGTGCTGGAGGAATCAGCAAACAGATCGGCCACATTATTGAAATTGGTTGTGAGCGCACTGTCGAATTGTGTCGTATTGAAACTGAGCTGAGCGTTGCCGCCCTGGGTAATCCCGATTTGACTGAGATATTGGAAGGTCCCCGTGCCGACCCGGCTCAATACAGTTGATTCAAGTTGCGATTTTATGGATTCAAGGGCGGTGCTTCCGAATAGAGGACCCCCGGTCTGGTTGGTTTGGGTATTGTATGACATGTTTGAATTGATATAGGACATAACGCCGTTATAGGCGCTGACCATGTTGCTGACCTCGTTTTCGATTCCCGTCGTATCGTAGCCTACGCCGACCGTCAATGTCGTATTCGGGTCCGCTCCCAGCAGATTGAGCGTAACCCCCGATACCGCATTGGTGACCGTGTTGGACGTGCTGGTCATGCTCATGCCGTCTACGGTGAAGGCAGCATTTGTGCCCTGCTGGAGCACGCGTTTGCTGATTGTTGCCGCCTGTCCGAATGACCCGAAATTAAGCGTCCCGGAATTTGAACCTATGGATGATGTCAGATTAACGGAGAGATCGCTCGTCCCGGTTGCATTGTCGATTACCTGAATTTTTCCGTCCGAAGTAACTGAGGCGGTGACGTTGCCAAAGAGGTTCTGAATCTGAGTGAGAAGGTCCCCGACCGTGGTGGTCGAACTGATGGCGAAATTGGTTGAGGTCACTGCGGTCCCGTCGTGGGCCGTTCCGGAAATGGCGATCGCGTCTCCCGAATTGTTGGTGTACCCGAATATATTCGCGATATTCGTGGAAGCAGTGATGGCAGTCGAACCATCCGTCGTATTCGCCACACTCCCGGTAACCCCGACCACGTCGTTCCGGTTTCCCTGGATCAGGCCAAGAGATTGCAGGACGTTGTTCTGGTCCGTATAGCTTGTCATGTTTGCAATCGACAGGCGATAGCTCTTCTGGGAGCCGCTGGTCGAGGAGACAACCGAGGCCTGAATACCTGCATTAGTCAGGTCTGTTGCTATGGTCGTCAGGCTGTCGGTCGTATCGACAGCAACCTGCGTTCCGTTAATGGTTACGGTTCCGGAAAGGCTTGACGTTCCGAGCAGGGCGGCGACCCCGGTGGAAGAACTGGAAAAAGCGTCGCTTTGGGCCCCTCCCGTTACCTGGTTTTTAATGCTCGTCCCCGCCCCGTTGAACCCAAGGCTTCCCAGAGCGTCAGTGGCAGAGCCATTCAGGAGGCTGATTCCCGAAGCCCCAGTGTTATTGCTTGTGAGCTCAAGCCGCCAGGTTGTCGGAGAGTCCTGGACGATGCCTGCCGATACGCCCGAAGGCGTGGTGCCCGAATTGGCGCTGTTGATATTGGCGGCTATATTTTGCAGGGTGTCGGTAGACGCGATATTTACTGCTTTACCGTTTATCAGGATCGTCCCCGAGATATTGAGCGCGCTGCTCTCCGACGAAAACTCGGAGGAGCCCAGTTCTTCCGAATGTGCTATGTTGCTGATCACTACCTGATGTGTGCCAGGGGCTGCCGAAGACGACGCTGTGGCGGAAAGGAGCGCTGAAGCGCTTGTGCTCGACGAGGATGAGACATTGGCGGTGAAAAGGTCCATACCACCGGGGTTGCTCAAAGTATCCGAGGCCGTCTGCAGAGTGCTGAGGTCGCTCGTGAGCGTCTGCCAGGCCGACACCTGGGTATTATAAATCGATACTTGATCGGTGTAAGGCGTCAGGCTCTCTTCATCGGCCGTCTGCATTTCGCTCAGCATCGTTTGCCAGTCAATGCCGGTCCCCAATCCTGTGAGGCTCAAGGTGCCCAACGTGGAGGTTGCGGAAGATACTGGAGTCGAAGACATAGTTTCTCCTTAAGTTTAATAACCATGTTGTCTTAAAATCGGCAGGCTTGAATCTGAACTTAAGCGAAAAAATGATTCGGCCCCGAGATTTTGTGATGCGGTTTATTTCGCTTGGAGAGGGGCAATCGCAGGAGCATCCCAGCGCTACGTGCGCGTCAGCTTCTTATAGGCGAGGTTGATCTGTTTGCTCTTTTCTTCCGCAAGTTTGCGAAATTCCGGGCTAAGACCGGAAAAGTTATCGGGATGATACTGCTTTATGGCCGAGAGATAGGCTTTTCGGACCTGGTCCCTTGGAGCGTTCGAAGACAAGCCGAATATATCGATCTCATCTTCACGCCGGGGTTTTGGGGAAGCTTCTTCAGGGGGAGATTCCGCCTTCATTTTCGATAGAAGTTCCCTGGATTTCTCCTGCGCCTCCGAAGAAATCTCTACCGAGTCCCTGAACGGATTTTCAGGTACGCTTCGGGGTCTGAAAGACAGGTTGGCGCTGCTTGAATAAGCCTCGGCAATTCGCGCGAACTGAACGGGCTCCGGCATCTTATATCCTGAACCAATAAGTCGTTGAAAGTCCAAAGGCCCAACTGACACTTCCAGGCAACCCGGCCGTCTCTGGCGAGACCCGTGGGCTTTCCGTCCCCGGCTCACGCCGGGTTTGGCTTTTTCAGGAATGCAAACGATACTACAAAAATCGACAATCTGTCAAGGAGAAGTTTTAAGACTTATTACTTTACAAAACTTTACCTGCATTTACTAATATTAACTAGACCCTGCCCAAGACTTCTTGTATTTATCCACCCATCGACAAGAAAACATCGCACCCAAAAGGAGAAGCGATATGAAAAGACTGGTGACGGTATGTGCCGTAGTTTTCGTGGCGATAGTGTGGATGATCGGGTCATGGCTTTTCTTCAATTCTATAGCGGCAGGCGAACAGGGGTCCGATACCCCGGCCGTTGCCGACACGAACAAAGCCGATACAAAAGAGCAGTCCGCGGGCAGGTCTGAGCATTGGAAAGGCCACGGCCGTCACAATTTATTCAGAGAGCTCAACCTTACTGATGCGCAAAAACAACAGATAAAAGCCATCAGGAAAGAAGAGCAACCAAAAATGAAACCGTTGGTCCGGAAGTTGAAAGCCGGCCGCGATCAGTTAAGCGCTCTCAGAAAGACCGGCTCGTTCGATGAGGAGAAAGTTCGTTCCATCGCCAAAGGCCAGGCGGATATGCTGACGGAGCTGACCGTGGCAAGAGAGCGCATGGAATCACGCATATATGCACTCCTGACTCCGGAACAGCGCGCCAAAGCAGAGGGAATACGCGAGTCGTGGAAAACCAGGCATGAGAAAGGGTCCATGAAAAAAAAGGACTAACCCTTTCCCATCGAGAGCGTAAAAGGACTCTTGACTTGCCCCCAATAGCCCCTGGCGCTCTCGCTTCAGCGCAAGTAGTTTGCGCAATGTTGTGAAGGAGACTTTGAAGCGTATTGTTTCTGAAGCTCCCTCATAACTCTCCTCAACCTGGGACGGCCTGGCGCGTTGCCGGCCGCCCCTCCTCCCCGCAAAAGATTCCTAATTGATAAAACCTGTTCAGGATAGTCCGTCTTTTCCTTTTGCAGGCAGATTGATCATAACTCTAAGACCGCCGCCGGGGGCGTTTTCAGCTCTCACCTGACCGCCATGCAGCTTCACCGCACGCTCTGTGATGGCTAGTCCCAGCCCGGTACCGCCCTGCTTTCTGTCTCGGGCGTCACCAACCCGGTAAAAGGGAGAAAAAAGATCGGCTAGCGAGGTTTCAGGGACCCCGGGCCCATTATCGCGCACCTCAATCTCCGCGCGCGGAGAGCTGCCATCGGTTCCGCATCCGAGTTTCACCGTTACCTCGGAGTTTTCCACCGTGTGGCGGACCGCATTGCGAAGGACATTTTCGACAGCGCTTCGCAGCAGTTCCCTGCTTCCCGTCACGTAACAATTCTCGGTCGATACAATACGAACCTTACAATTACGGCCTTGAGCTTCAAAGTCGGCGTCAGCAACCAATTCTTCCAATAACTCAGCCATATCGACCGTCGCCCTTTCGATTTGGTCAACGTCGCTCTCAAGACGGGCCAGCATGAGCAATTTTCCTATGAGCGCATTAAGCCTTTCAGCTTCAAGCTCGATTCGATCGAGCGCGCCGGCGGCTTCCTGCCCCTCACTTTTGCGGGCGATCTCCAGAGCAAGGGTCAATCGCGTCAGCGGCGAACGGAATTCGTGAGAAATATCTCGAAGGAGGCGTTTTTGGGAGCCGATCAAAGATTCTATTCGCTCTGCCATCTGATCGAAATCACCGCCAAGTTCGGTAATCTCATCCCCCCGCTTTCCCAGTACGGCGCCAACGCGAACTTTGAGGTCTCCATCGGCAAGCCGCCTTGCTGCAGCCCCGAGTTTGCTGATCGGCGTGGCAATATGCCTTGCAAGCCAGTAACATACCCCCCCGGCGGTAATGAGGATAAAGATCAGCTTCACCGCCAGGGAACTGAAATCACGCGTGACAAAGTGGCGGACGGTAAACCCGGCAATCAGCATATACTGCTTGCCGCTCGGACCGGTGAGCCGTTGGGCCGTAAAAATCGACTCGCCGGATCGCTTGTAATCCAATCCATCGCGTCGCGGGTGGGAAGAAAGTTCCAGCTCCCTGACTTCTTCGGGAACCTGCCACTCTGTTAACTGCTCATTGTCCTGGTCAAACAGAAAAACACGGATGTGAACAGCTCTTTCGAGATCGCCAAGGTAAGCGGAAAGGTCCTTTTTCCCATCACGTTCGTAAATTTCGACTGCGGTCTGACCTGAGAGTCTGAGAGAATTTCCAACAATACTGATCCAGTGACCGGTGAAGGAGCCCGATACCATCCTCACATGCCCTTCGGAAGGCGGGCGGGCAAGAAATCTCAACAACGGGGGCAACGACGAGAAAGGATGTGAGTCTGTTGCTATCGCCGACAAAAAAGAAGCAAAGCCGAGCAGCGCCATTGCCACCCAGAACCATAGAAAGATTTTTATAAAAAGGCTTCGCATTAAAATCAGGCCTCCGATATAGGCAGGGTCACTGAGAAATCGTGTTCCCCGGATTGCGGTCCGCGGCAGACTTGTCGGGCTGTGCGGGGTTCACATAAATGTATCCGGCCCCGCGCACTGTTTTGATCCGTTCAATGTCGCCCAATTTATGTCCCAGCTTCTTTCGAAGGCTGCTTAGATGAACATCCACGCTGCGGTCATATGCGGCGAGACTGCGGCCAAGGACGCATTCGGCAAGCTGCTCCCGTGTTACCACGTGACCGGCTGCCTTAAGCAGCATCTCGAGAAGACCGAACTCAGCCGAGGTCAATTCGACTCGCTCGCCGTTTTGTTGCACAACACGGGTTGCGGTATCCAGTTCGATGTCGCCCACGGTGATCACTTCGGATGCTGAAACGGCGCCGCTTTTATCGTGCCGGTCTTTAGTCCGGCGAAGAATGGCCCTGGCGCGCGCGATGAGCTCCCTAGGGTTGAACGGTTTCGGCAGGTAGTCGTCCGCACCCATTTCAAGACCGACAATACGGTCTACTTGTTCGTCTCGAGCCGTCAACATGAGGACCGGCGTATCGAGTTGGGAGCGGAGGCGCTGCAGGACCTCAAAACCATTCATACCCGGAAGCATTATATCGAGCACGATCAGATCGAATTTGCCCGCCTCGAGCAGGGCCATTTCCAACCCCTGCTCGCCGTCGTAAATCGAGGTAACCTCGAATCCTTCGGGCTTCAAATAGGCAGTTAACAACTCGCACAACTCGGAATCATCGTCTATTACCAGAATACGGCTCATCGGCATCCCCTGTTGACCTCTCGTATAATTGCCCGGGTCACCCATACATTTTAGCAGAGGCCCCGGCCAACATGTATAAATCCTTTTGCAAAGAATTGTTAAGCCGAACCTGTTTATGCTAACATCATTTTTTATATGTAATAACTCTTAGTTACAAAATTTTCAAAAATCTGCGAGCCGGTGCGGGTTTACTTCGCGCCTGGAATGATCCTGTCAAATTTCAATGGACTTTAGCCAAAAACATCAGATATCGTTACGTCAGCGGCCGCGTTGGAATGTGGCGCAGCGATTCCCTTTTGGTCACTCTCTTTTGGATGGTGCAAGACGATGCCCGTACTGAAATCTTCGAGTTACTCGCCCCCCCGCTTCTTTGCCAACGGACATTTCCAGACCATTTTCTCGAATATCCGCAGGGTCCCTGATGTAGGTTACCGGCGGGAGCGAATCATCACCTCCGACGATGATTTTCTGGATATCGATTTTTGTAACATTGGGTCCGATCGCACGGCGCTCATCAGTTACGGGTTGGAGGGAAACTCACATCGACCATACGTTTTGGGCATGGTCCGGGCATTGATTCGCAATGGCTGGAACGCTGCGGTTTGGAACTTTCGCGGGTGCAGTGGAGAACCCAACAAAAGACTTCGTTCTTACCACTGCGGCGAAACGGAAGATATTAACTCGGTGCTTCAGTTTGTTTTTAAGAAAATGAACGGCGGCAAAATTGTAATGATAGGATTCAGCGCGGGTGGAAGTATGCTCATGAGATTTCTGGGTGAGCAAGGTATAAACGCCGCCCCCTATGTTTCAGCAGCCGTCGGGATCTCCGTCCCTTGTGATCTGGCAGGATCTGTACAGAAAATGGGACTGCGCGCGAATCGCTTTTATACCATGCGCTTTCTGCTAATGCTTCGAGGAAAACTTCGTATTAAAAGGCGGTTGTTTCCCGGTTCGTTTCCAAATGGTATTGGCAGAGTTAAAAGTTTTGTCGATTTTGATTCCGTTTACACCGCTCCGGCGCATGGGTTTAAAGATGCTTACGATTATTATTATAAAGGAAGCTGTTTACCGTATTTAGCAAACATAAAAGTACCGTCACTGATGCTGAACGCGCTTGACGATCCCCTGCTCTCCCATTCCTGCTTCCCTTTTTCCCAGGCTGAATCAAATCCACAGTTGTACCTGGAAACGCCTGGTAATGGTGGACATGTCGGCTTTGTTTCCTTCAACGGTCGAAATGAATATTGGTCGGAAACACGAACGTTGGAGTTTATCAAGGGACATTCAGTGTAGTTTGTTCTGCCGTACGATCATTAGGTAAATTATAAATTAAATGTAATAGGAGACGAAGGATGAAATCCCTTGCCGAGATTTCGAAAGAGGAATTGATCGACCTCGAAACCCGATGCTGGATGACCCACGACGGGATGTGGTTCTATAGTTGCCTGAACCGTCTCGGAATAGAAGAGGCAAACTTGCTGAATAAATCGGCGATCAAGGGCCTGGCCCCTTTTGAAACTGAAAGAACGAAAAAGGCGATCGGATATGATAAACAAACAATCGAAACCTTTGATGACTTGGAAGCGTATTTTTCCATTGCCAAGACGCTCTTCATACCACCCTTTATGAACGCCACGTTGAGTTTCCGCAAGCCAAACATTATGCACTGGGAATTTGAACCAAAAAACTGCTTCGCCTACAAAGGCATGAAGAGATTAGGTGTAATCGATGAATACGAATGCGGCGTCATGTATCGGATCGAATGCTGGCTTGATTGTTTAGGCGTCAAATACGCAACAAAGCCCAAAATCGACAAATGCCTGATGCACGCAAGCGGCCAATGTTCCGGTGATATCGAACTATTTTTCGAGTCGAGTAGAGCGGTTTCGACAGATACTGCAGTTTGATGTCTGCTTTCTCAGCATGTCGCCTGGTTTCCGGCGCTCGGAATGGCAAAGGGTATTTCTGTACCTACACCCCCGTGGAGCTTCTCCATGCATCGAGGTTCATCTCCGTACGCATCATGGAGGTTGAAAGGGAGCCGGACAAGATTTTGGAGTATTTTGGCAATGACTTTATTGGCTTATAAAAAAGAAAGCCTCCGCTTTCGCTATCGCTTTGGAGAAAGTTTCAGTGAAAGTCGAAGGCCGATGATGCCAAGTTACTGATAGAATTGCCATAAAAGTGGTGGAGGCGGCGGGAGTTGAACCCGAGATACGGCGCAATCGATGGACCCGTGAAATCAAGATAAATTCAACATTTACGACAACATAGTCTCTATTTCTGGCTGTTTTGAGTCCGTAAAAAAATGTCAAATTTCGCCAAGAATATTCTCGTTTGGCGAAAGTTTAGCGAAAGATTGGGGAAAGTTGTCGAGGTGGTTTTGGATGAATTCATGATAATATCCACCTTGACCACAAATCTCCCAAAGGACTATCATCTCAGTTGTGAAGACGGATTAGCCTTGTAATGCCGGGAGAACGTCGTTCTCATATTCAATAGGTCAGAGGGCAAAGAAGATGCTGGCACAGGATGATCTCAAAAAACTGATTAAAGAAAGCGTCCGAGAAGTAATTCGCGAAGAGCGGTTGGGGCTGTGTGAGATTATGATCCCCAAAGTCTCCAAAAAGGAACTGGATGAGATCCACACAAAATTTGGTTCCCCGGCTGATTACAAAGAGGATGGCTTCACCGATATGACCGATTGGGTTAAGGAATGAGAGTCAGATTCCATAGCCGTGCGGTCAAGTTCCTCGATAAACTCGATGAAATACGATACCACGCTTTTGAACGAAATCCACCAAACAAGTCCGAGAAACTTTGAATTTCGCGCAATCGCCGATTTCGAAACTCGGTAACTCAGGAGTTCCGCGATCTCCGCTTCCTCCCCATCCAACTTGTGCTTTCCAAGTCTTCCGACAGGGCGACCTAACTTCTTCCCCTTCGCCTTGGCATTCGCCAAACCCATTTTGGTTCTTTCACTCAGGAGATCCCTTTCAATTTCCGCGAAAAGCCCAAACATGGTTATCATGACATGACATTATAAACTTGCTTTCTCGCTGTTTTTTCTCGAACAAGGTAGGGTGACGATGAATTTTGAACCCACCCCCGGCGTACTCCTCGCGGTAATACTTCCGCGATGCCTCTCGACTATCTTCCGGCAAATGGAAAGGCCCATGCCGATTCCTTCATATTGGCTGCTTTTGCCGTGAAGCCTTTGGAGAGGGTCAAAAATCCTTTCGATATACTGCTCCTCGAAGCCGATGCCGTTATCTTCGAAAATGATCTGGCATTTTGAATTCTCTGACGGCACATACCGAACCTGAATGAACGGCTTCACGCCATCCTTCTGGAATTTGAGGGCGTTCCCGATGAGGTTTTGAAAAAGTTGCCGCATCTGTATCGGATCGGCTTCAATAGCAGGAAGCTCGGTGACCTGCACTTCACCCCCCGTTTTCCTTATCCTTAATTCAAGGTCGGAGAGAACTTCTTGAATGAGAGCGGATAGTTCAACCTTCTTAAATGGTACTGCTTTTGCGCTTAATCGTGAGTATTCGAGGAGGCCATGCAGGAAAGATTGCATCCGCTTAGTTGCGTTGAGCATCCGGTCAAGGAAATCTTGACCCTCACCCCCAAGTGACGCGAAATACTTTCGTTTGAGCATATCCCCGAACGCCATGACTTTCCTAAGGGGTTCTTGCATGTCGTGAGATGCGATGGACGCAAAATCATCAAGAGCTTGGTTGCTGCGCCGTAACTCCGCTGTCCGCTCTTGAACTCGCATTTCCATTTCATCACGCGCCTCCCGAAGCTCTTCCACTTTTTTTGCCAGTTCTGCGGTGCGTTCCTCGACCCGCTTTTCCAGTTCGTCATGAGCGTGTTGCAGGACTTCTTCGGCGATCTTAGAAGAGGAAATGTCGATAATTGACGTTCTGCACATACCCGTGCCGTTTGTATTATCGACGTATATACTCTCCAGTCGGGCGTAAAACTCACGGTCTTTTCCGTGCAGCCTCACTTCACACGTATGCCGCTCTTGGGTTTTGAGAGCCGTTGCGAGGTGTGCATGAAACACCTTCCGATCCGACTCCAGAACGTAGAGCCTGAATGGCTGCTTGATCAGGAAGCTTCTTTCAATTCCCAACTGAGTTGCAGCGGTCAGATTCGCTTCGAGTATCAGGCCATCCTTATCGAAGGCAACATAGCCCACGGGGGCAAAATCATAGAGGTCGGCATAGCGCGAACGGGATTCTTCAAGCCATGCATGAGCATTTCGGAGTTCTTCGTTCTGCATTTCGAGTTCGATCTGGTGAACCCGCAATTCATGGATAAGTCGCTGTAAATCTTCGGTGGGTTTCTCTGCGGGGTGTGGCAATTCCGATCTCAGCCTTCGTTCTGCCGCCTCACGCAAGTTTGTACTATTGCCCCCTTTTTTCCTTGGCACAAATACTCTCCTTTTTGGGTCATCCGGGAAACGCGTACCTGAATAGTCTTTGAAAACAAAAATGGACATGGCAAGGTTCTACCGTGTTGTTTGACGCCAATCGAACACTACGGAGGAGGTCTGAGCCATGTCCACGTCGATACTTTACCATGCCTTTGGGCTGAAGGGTATTGAGTACAGAGGAACAAGTTTTCTGGCAGACACACTGATTTTCAGAGCTGAGATGAACAAACAGGTTATCCGATGTCCCAATTGCGGCTGCCGACGAATAACTTTCAAGGGGCAGAAGCGGAGGTGGTTCCAGATGGGGCCTATTGGACGCAAGAAGTGTCTGCTCGATCTTGTGCTCCACCGCGCACAGTGCTGTGAGTGTTCGGCTCTTTGGTGGCCGACACTTCCATTTATGATCGGGACCCACCGCTTTGTTCGATCCTTTGCCCTGACTGTGCTCGACCTGCTCAAATTCGGGACGATCCGGTCGGTCGCCGAATACCTTGGAGTGGGATGGGACCTGGTCAAAAACATCCACAAGGAAAGGTTGAGATTCCTTTATCGGAAAATCCCTCTTCACAAGGTGAGGGTGATCGGCATAGATGAGTTCAGCCTCAAGGAGGGTCATCATTATATGACCGTGGTTACAGATCTTCATACCAGCAGAGTCCTGCACGCTGTCGAAGGAAAGGGTAAAGAGGACATCAAGCCATTCCTGGCAAGTTTGGCCAGGAGAGGGAAAGAGCTGGAAGCTGTCGCAATGGACATGAGCAGTTCCTACTTCTGGGCGGTCCGTGAAACACTGCCCGGCGTAAAGGTTGTTTTTGACCGGTTCCATGTAGTCTCTCTCATGAACCACGCCATCGATGAGCTCAGGCGCGATCACCAGGCAGAACTCGATTCTCTGGGTCAACAAACCCTTAAAGGAAGCCGTTTCTTACTTTTGCGCAACTATGACTCGCTTGATCCTGACCGCAAAGCCAGGCTCGATGCCCTTCTCCAGGTCAACCGCCCTCTTTTTGAGATTCATTCCATGAAAGAACAGTTGAGACTGTTCTGGGAAAAGACGGACCGCAAAGAGGCCGAGCAATTCCTCACCGTCTGGTGCCGAGACGCCATGAACTCCGGGATCAAGGCACTGAAGAGAGTGGGAAAGACCCTTGCCGGCTACCGCACCGGACTTCTCAACTACTTCGATCATCGCATCACCAGCGGCGCCGTCGAGGGGCTGGTCAACAAAATCAAAACTCTGAAGAGGCAGGCTTACGGGTTCAGGGATGCTGAGTATTTTAAGCTGAGGCTCTACCATCTTCACACCCAAAGGTACTCGTTAGCCGGATGAACCTCCTTTTTTCCGTTCTGCCTAATAAGATAATTTACAACATCCTGAGATGCTATGGAAAGAAACGTTTGGAGGCGTAGCCTGCAAGAGCAAATAATCGGAAATGTACGAAGAAAAATATTCACTTAATACTTTCCCTCCCAATGATCCTGCCATTGCCGATCAAATATAAGACGTAGCGGGGGGAATAGTTGCACGGCACCAAAAATAAACCGAGAAATAGGCGAGAGTGATCCCGGTGCTCTCCAATCCTCTCTGGCAAATCATAGAATACATTATGTGCATTATGTGTATTACTTGACGACGGATGACGTAACGAGGACCACAAAATCCGGCTCTCCGTTATGACAATGTATGGTCGATGAATTATTCATGTTTTTGAGTTTGCCAAAAACATAGATAAATCAGGGGGTATTTTGGCAATGACTTCATCAGTTTATAAAAAAGAAAGCCTCCGCTTTCGCTGTTGCGACCGGCGAAAGTCGAAGGCTCAGTGATGCCAAGTTACTGATAGTATTGCTACAAAAGTGGTGGAGGCGGCGGGAGTTGAACCCGCGTCCGAAAGTATTCCGCCAAAGCTTCTACATGCATATTCCGCAATTTGAATCTCGCCATGGGGAACTCCTGCGGACGGGATTTCACCAGAGCCAGCTCACTAGATGTCACCACCGACACTATGAGCACCGTGTCGGCAGCCATCCCACTTAGTCGACGCCCCCTGGGTCCCCGCGGGAACAGAACCTGGAGACGGCAGCCGCGATTAAGCGGCTACAGCGTACGCGTAATCGTCTGCGTTTGTTTTATTTCCCAACTGTTTAACGAGCAGCCAGGGACCTCGACATGCAACTTAAGCTTCTTTACCTCCGTCGAACCCGTTTCGCCCCCTTGTGTGTTTGGGTTAAGTGATAGTCCTTGTGAGTTTGAGACGACCAAGCTGCTTAATTGTATATCTTTCCTGTTCAATGTCAAGTTTGGGAAAATGACAGGTTTGCCGCCTGAGCGGCACGATCCAAAGATTTCCTGGTCAAATCCCTGCCTGGCTGATCGTTGATCGGCCTTTTACAGATCGAACTTGAGGACTATTTTGGCAAACCGGCTGGTTCGAAAAGTTGGCGGTGGGACCGCCTGCCGGGGTTGCCAAGCCCACACGAGAAACTTTCCATGGTTTCAGGGTGTCCCAATGGGGCGTGAAAAGCTGTTTCGAAAAGTTCATCGCGGCCATGGCCCTGGGAGCGCAGCGTGGTCTCAGCCCTACAGAATCTCGCATCTTTTCATGTTTTCAGGGTGTCCCCAAAGGACGTGAAAAGCTGTCACGAACTTGAGGTCCCTTTGCTTTCCCGAAGAAGAAAGTCACGAAAACAGGTCCGCAGGTTGCTGTAGATACCTTTTCTACTGTTTATGACATAAATGGAGTGGCGCACGTGGAAAATCTCGTTCACAAGCCTGACGACCACCCAATCCGGACCGGTCTTTCCCTCCCTTCCAAGTCCTTCGGCAAGAAGTGGGACGAGTTTGTCACGCATACGCAGTTCGGTATCCACCAACAGAATAGCCAAAGCCGGCTCCAGGTCCCGGAACCTCCCCAGAAAGGCTTCGACAGCCTGGTGCTCAACCCCGCGGGGCGGTGAGGACTTGACCTCGATATAGACGAGATATCCGGCTACAAGGGAGATGACATCATAGTCGCCGCCCGACCTCGTATTTTCGAGCTTCACGTTGAAGAGGGCCGGCGAGAGGAACTCGCGCCTCAAAACCTCGCATACGTACCATTCCAGTGTCTGGCCGAAACTCGGGACTTTCCTGTCGAGCCTGTAGCCATTGCCGGTCAATGAGACAACTCCCATCTCCGCAAGGGTTCCCAGGTAGGATTTAACGGTCTTTAACGAGCAGTAACGTGTAAGCAGGCCTAGATCACGGCCTTCGGGAATCTGAATGAGGTCTCTCATGAAGAGTCTGAAGGAGTAGCGCCTCATCAGGCGATAAAAAGACAACAGTGACGAACCGCAAATGTCGGGCGCAAAGACAAGTTGTGTGCCTCCGCCTTGACTATTAACGGGGAATCCATGCTGCCTGAGGCGTACTTCGACCGGATGTCTTGTTTGCGATGAAAGAAATTCGATGGAGCGTTCCTGGGCATCGATTCTTTCGCCCAGTTTGGCGACCTGTCGTTCGAGAAGCTCCAACCTTGAGGAAACAGGACCGGGTTGAGGATCGGAGTCGCTATTTACGTTCACCGTCCACCGTTCACTGACTTTGATCCGGCAGGACCCTTATTTCATAGAGGCCGGCCGAAAGTGTGGTTTTCACAACATAGCCAAGATTTTTGAAAACTCCGAATACACGTTCGTTTCCTGGGGATATGTACGACACAAATGTTCTAATACCCCTTTGTTTGCCTTTTTCGACGATATGGCCGACCATCGATGTTGCGATGCCCAAACGCCCATAGTCAGGGTGCACGGCAAAATCGACTTCCGCTTCCATCTTTTCATCATCCAGATGATAGTAAGCCAATGAAACAATCTCCGAGCCCAGTTCACCGGCAAATCCGAGGATACACATTTCACGGTGATAATCAATATTTACCATCGATTTAACGTCATAATAGGGAAAGACCTTCATATAAGAGAGAAATCTGAGGTAAGCTTCTTCGCGCGGCAGTGAATAGAAAAACTCCTTGACTGCCCGTTCGTCCGCGGCCCTCGCAGGGCGGAAAAAAATATTGCCCGTCCCGTCGAACGTCTGCGAATATTCCCAATCATGCGGGTAAATGGCCCGAGTGGTTGCCAAACGTCTCGCATCTTTTTCCAGGTACTGAATCCGGTGAGCTGATTCCATGAGTTCGCCCCTGAAGTCGGGGTGCGCAATGGAAATAAGCGACAGCGCCCGCTCCCTGAGGCTCTTGCCCGCCAGAGAGGCGACTCCGTACTCTGTAACGACATATTCAACGCCACCGCGCGTGGTGACCACTCCGGCGCCTTCCGTCAGCGCAGCGACGATCCTGGACCTCGACCCATCCAGGGTGGTCGATGGAAGCACCATTATTGTCTTGCCTCCTCGAGAACCCCTGGCGCCCCGCACAAAGTCGATTGTCCCTCCAACGCCGCTATAGATTTCATAACCGAGCGAGTCCGCGCAAACCTGTCCCGATAGATCCACCTCCAGGCACGAGTTGATGGTGACCATTCTGTCATTTTCGGCGATCACCAGGTAATTGTTCGTATAATCAATAGGATAGATGGCTACCATGGGATTATTATCGACGAAGTCATAAAGCTCACGCGATCCGAGACAAAAACTTGCTACTATTTTTCCCGGATGAAGGGTCTTCCGCTCGTTGGTAATGGCTCCCTTCTTGACGAGGTGCAGGTAGGCGTCGGTCAGCATGTCGGTGTGGACTCCAAGGTCCTTTTTGCCCTCGAGGGCATACAAGGCCGCGGTGGAGACGCTTCCCACCCCTGCCCGGATGGTCGAACCGTCCTCGACGAGTCCAGCCACGTGCTTACCAATGTCCACAGCGACCTGATTCAGGAACGGAAGCTTTAATTCGAGAAGTGGCTCCTCGTGCTCGACGAAAGTATCAATATGGCTCACATGAAGAAAGGAGTCTCCCAAAGTGCGGGGCATTCGGGGATTGACCTGAGCAATTACGCGTCCGGCATTCTGTGCAGCCGCCTTTACGATATCCACGGCTATTCCGCAGGAGCAGAAACCGTGGTCGTCGGGAGGAGATACCTGTATCAAAGCGACATCGATAGCCATTGCACCCGAGCGAAAAAGCCCCGGAACGTCAACGAGGTTTATAGGTGTGTAGTCCGCACGCCCCTCTGCGACGGCCTCACGACTTGCTGAGGCTACAAAAAACGATTTCAGCCGGCACTGGTCATAGCCTCCCTCTGTAAATCGCTGCTTCCCGACGCTCAGGATGTGAAGAATTTCCACATCAGCGCGGTAGGGAAGTTTTTCCTCGAGGCCTTGGGTCAGGTGCTGCGGCTCGCTGCATCCCGAACCAATGAAGATCCGGTGCCCGCTTCGAATTACTTCGAGTGCCTCACGTGCGCCCTTCTTGCGTCCCTCGTAAATCGATCTCCAATCGCGAATGATCTGGGGAGAATCGTGCCGGGAAGCTTCTATTTGATTGTGCGCTGTTGCGCTTTCCACCCTTCACCCCTCATCGTTTTGCGGTTCACAAACAACATTAACATGATAGAGGCCGGGACCATGGCGATGCATAGGATTTGCCCCATAGTAAGGTAGTCGAACAGATAGCCTATTTGAGGGTCAGGCTCCTTAAAGAATTCAATTATAAACCGTAAGATCCCGTAAAAAAGGAGGAAAAAGGCAACCATCATTCCGTCTTTGAACTGTTTTTTACGCAAATTCCACATTACGATAAAAAGCAGAAGGCCTTCTGCGATTGATTCGTAAAGTTGCGTGGGATGGCGCGGGACCGGCCCTCCGGCCGGAAAAATCATCGCCCATGGAACATCTCCGGGGCGGCCGAATAGTTCGCCGTTTATGAAGTTGCCCAATCGGCCTAGCCCCAGGCCAACAGGACAGGTAACAATGGCCGAGTCGGCAATGGCCCAAAAAGGCATTTTTCTCCGCCTGGCAAAAATCAAGCCCGCAATAACACACCCGATAAAGCCGCCGTGAAATGACATTCCTCCGTGCCAGGTCGCTATTATTTCCAGCGGATTTCTGATATATGCCATCAGGTCATTATATTCGTAGAAAAGGATATAGCCGAGCCGTCCCCCGGCGATCACCCCTATTGCCAGATAGAAGACGAGATCCTGGGCCGCCGTGCCGACTAGTCCTATTTGCTTTGACCGTTCCTGTTTCGGAATCAGAAGATAGGCGGCTATAAAGCCAATGACGTACATCACCCCGTACCACCTCACGTGGACCGGGCCGATTGAAAAGATGTCAGGACTTATTTTTGGATAAGGAATCATTCAGTTTTTCTCCTTTTAGGAAAAGGCTATCATACCCGGATGCCGGGGTCAATTGGGGGACTGAAAACGGAGGACCGATGACGGGAGAAGGAGGACGGAAAGAAGATGTTTTATCCTGCATCTGTCCTCAGTCGTCTGTTTTCCGTCTTATGACAGGAGTAACCTATGAGCGACAGGCACCACGAACACGAACACGGCAAGGAACATACGCACGAAAAAGATGAGGCCGTCTCCGGAATCGTAAGGCTCCGAAAAATGGTCGAGCACTGGATAAGTCACAATGAGGAGCACGCACGCTCGTACAGGCTTTGGGCAAGCCGGGCCAGGGAGGCTGGGTGCGAGGAGCCCGGTGAAATCCTTGAAGAAATCGCCTCAGAAATTCAAGAACAAAATGAACGATTCATGAAAATCGTCCACATTATTGACTCTTCCGGTGGGCCCGATTGACGGGCGGGCTGGAGTTGTGGGACGGTCCTAAACCGCTTGATTGATCCTGAAAGGTGAACAATGTTGCCGATAATTTCCGTAGTGGGGGCTTCCAATTCGGGTAAGACGACCTTTCTTGAGAAGTTGATCCCGGAGTTGACAGCAAGAGGGTACAACGTTGGGGTTGTCAAACATGATGCGCACGGGTTCGAGATGGATCGCGAGGGCAAGGATACCTGGAGGTTAAAACGGGCAGGCGCCGGGGTAGTCGCCATTTCATCGGGGGACCAGTTTGCTTCGATCCGCCGGACGGATGCGGAAATGAGTCTGGAGGAAATTGCCGCGCGTTTCTTTTGGGCGGAAGATATCCTGATTACCGAGGGATTCAAGAGAGCGCGTTTTCCGAAAATAGAGGTATTCCGTTCCGCCGTTGAGCCAAAGCCGATCTGCGGTCAGGGGGACAACCTCATCGCCCTTGTCTCCGATGATGCTGTGGATACGCAAGTCCCCGGATTTTCATTTGCCGACTGGCGCGGGGTGGCAGACTTCATTGAAAACCGTTATTTAAAAGGAAAGAAAAAGCGCAAAATGCTGGTTCAGCTCGATGGAAAACAACTGCCCATGAAAGATTTCGTGGAGGATTTTGTCGTTGGAGGAATAAAAGGCATGTTGTCAAGCCTTCGAGGCTACGGCAAGCCTCGTACCATTTCAATCCACATCCGGCTGGGGGAGGATGATTGATAGCGGGAGCGGTCCTGGCCGGAGGAAAGAGCCTTCGGTTCGGCAAGAACAAAGCTTTCCAACAACTAAGCGGCAAACGGTTCGTTGATCTTGCAATTGAGTCGTTGCGCCGGTTTTGCGATCCTGTCATGTTGGTTGTACGTGCCATTGAACCTTACCTGGATACCGGAGCGATGCTCGTACAGGACATAATTCCCGACCAGGGGCCACTCGGTGGGATCTATACCGCTTTGCTCTTCAGTCCGGCCGAATGGGTCTTTGTAAAGGCAACCGATATGCCTTTTCTCAGTCCGGAACTGGTCTCTTTGATTATTGGCCACACAGAGGGCGTTGACGCAATTGTTCCCGAAGTGGGCGGATATTACGAGCCCCTGCTGGCCATGTACAATCGCAGATGCCTCCCTGCGATCGCACGCCAGCTCAAAGAGCCTGACAAGCGCCAGGTCATCAGGTTTTATCGAGAAATAAGGCTTTACACAGTTGCCGAGGGCGAATGGCGCAAAGTGGACCCTGATGCACTCAGTTTCAAAAATGTGAACACTCCTTCCGATCTGGCTGAAATCGATGGACTTGCTGGAAGCTAAGACAATAGCGCTGGATCATGTGAAAAGGCTCGACTGGGAGCCGGTCGAACTCGGTTCGGCTCTGGGTCGCGTGGTCGCAGAGCCGATAACGGCGGACCGGGACATTCCGGGCGGACCCCGGTCAAAATGGGACGGCTATGCCCTGATGAGCGTGGATTGTCAATCGGCCAATCCCGAAAAGCCCGAGGTCCTTGAGATCGCACACGGGGAAACGGTGGCAGGCAGGGGCACGGTGGAAGCGAGCAGAGGCAAATGCTTTCGAATAACGACCGGGGGCATGCTTCCTGCCGGTACGGACGTAGTTATTCCTTTTGAGGATGCGACGACTTTGGATGGGGCACTTATTTTAACCCTACCGCTCAAGCCCGGGTCCGGGGTGATCGCAACCGGCAGCGAAGCTCGACGCGACGATCTTCTACTGAACCAGGGCGATGTACTCACCCCCACCCGGCTCGCGCTTGCAGCCGCGACCGGCAGGCAGGCGATTCGGGTGACCCGCCGTCCGCGGGTGGCTATCCTCGCCACGGGAGACGAACTCAGGGGGGCGGGCAACGGCGAAGAATCAGCTTCCATTTTTTGCAACAACACTTATCTTTTTGCCAATCTCGTCAGGGTGACCGGCGGAGAACCCGTCGAACTCGGGGTGGCCCCTGATGATCCGGAAATAATATGTTCCAGGCTTGAAAAAGTTAATGCGCACCTTTTGATTACAACCGGAGGGATGGGTCAGGGAAGCAGGGATTTCATACCCGAGGTTTGGGAAAAACTCGGTTTGAGGACCTATTTCGACACACTCAACCTTGCTCCGGGGAAACGTAGCGGCCTGGCAACCGGAGACGGACGCATCTTTCTCGGTTTTCCCGGAAACCCCTGGGCAGGCAGGATAGTCTATGAAGAGATTGCTGCCCCTATGATCCGGCGTTTTTTGGGCTTGGACGCTTTGGGAGAATTCGCCTTTGATGCTTGCACCCTTGGCGCTATGCGAAAAAAGGAAGGCGTCTACCAGGCATTCGATGGCGTTATCGAAATGGGAGGCTCGATTTGTACCTTCGCCCCAAAACTGGATCAAACCGACGAGACCAGAAACAAGATTTCCTATTTTAGAAACGGCCTTGCATATTCTCTCCTGGGGCCACGGGATACTTGCATCGCTCAGGGGGACAGGGTCAAGGTAAAGGTCCCCGACTTTACTCTGTTAAGCTGGGCGATTTTAATTTCGCAGGGCCTCCCGGGTTTGCACACCGTTTGAACCGACTTGCGGATTTGCCCGTCACCCTTAACTGCCCGTTTAGCGTGGCGCCGGACTTGATCTGATAGCCAAAATTTGGTATCCAGTGATCGCCAATGTTCCATCGTCGGTCCCCGGAAATCTTTCCGGGGGTAAATTTCAATGATTTCGCCCTTCTCTGAAGGCGGGTTTCATCTGAATTTGTCACCAGTATTTCGACGTTCGCGAGATGTCCGGAACTCTAGGGTCTGGATATAAAGGGTCTTATGCTCAAGGGAACGGCAATCGAAAGAGGCTATTACAAGATTCTGGAATCGTGCATAGTTCCCAAGCTTATAGACTGGAAACTCTTACCGAATCACATTACTTACGCCGGGCTTTTGACCAGCATGCTGGCCGGGCTTTGCTTCATTGATTGGCCGTTTTTGGGTGGATTGTTCACGCTTCTGACGGGTCTTCTGGATACCCTGGATGGTTCGCTGGCAAGGGCCACGGGGCAGAGCAAAAAATTCGGGGCTTTTCTGGATTCGGTCCTGGACCGCTACACGGAACTCATGATCTACCTCGGCATCTGGTTCCATTTCTACCGCCAAACTCATTACTTACTGCTAATCTTGCTCATTCTTTTCGGCTCGCTTATGGTAAGCTACACCAGGGCTCGAGCTGAAGGTCTGGGTGAAAGATGCCTGGTGGGAGTGTTTCAGAGAGGAGAGAGGATCATACTGCTGGGAGTCGCGGGAATCCTCAACCCTTTCATAAACCTGTTCGTCGCCGGGCTTGCCATCCAATCAGTCAGGGACCTGGCCCTGAAAGGCGTGCTGGTCGTTCTTGCCGTCGGCACCAACCTGACTGCCATGTGGCGCTTCCTGCATGTCTTGAACAATCTCAGTAAAAAAATCTAGAGCATTGTCACAGGGCTTTGGAGAGAATGGAGGACCGGACCGTCTTAACTCAAAGGGTTTGGCGCCTTCTTAAGAACCACCATATCGTCTTCCCTGTAAATTTCAAACGAATCACCCACCCTGAACCCCAGCATCTCGATCAGCAGGGTCCTGTTCAACGTTACGCTGCCGCTTTGGCCTATCGTTCTAAAGTTACCGGTTTTGAGCACCACCGTGGGGTTGGAAACCGGAGGCCTTTGCCTTTCGCGTCTGCGAAACACAGACCTGTCGAGATTGTCCACGCTCTGGATGACGGGGGTTGGAGTGGATTTGTTGAATTCCACCTGCGGGATTTCACCCATTTCCATGAGCCCCTTGAGATAGAGATCCTGGACCTCGCTTTTGAATCTTAACCCGAACACTTTCTGGACTGATTCCAGCGATCTTCCATTTCGGATCTCGTTTACAACTAGTTTTGGATCGATATTCTTATACTCGACCTGCATACCCTTCCTTCTTCGCTCGTAGTTAAAATTGTGAGATTCTGTTGCGCCGACGGACCAAAATCCGATTCAGTCCGATCGGCCTCAGGGCCGACTGTAGATGAATTTACGTCTTTCTAGCCAGAATTAAACGCCTGTCACTTTTCCGGATGGAGATTAAAGCCTGGAGATGCAAGTAACGCCAATGACCACTCGCTAATTGTCAAGGAGTCAATCCACCACGATCTCATTGCGGGTTACCTGAAAAATAGACAAACCCTCCAGGAGAGAATTACATTATATCAGGGAAACACCTTACCGGAATATTATTTTCCAACCCTTAACGAAAATTTTTTGCCGGACCTGCCGCACCTCGTCCCCATAACGTGCCAACTACCGCCCGGCACGCGTCAGCAGTCGTTGAAGCTCCACAGCGTTGATGGCGGCATACCCGCTTTGATCATTATCGAAGTAACAAAATACATCTCGTGACTGTCCGGTCCATTTCTCGAACCTCTCATGCCACGCACGCAACTGTTCCATTGAGTAGCACCCCTGGTATTTCCCCTCCGGACCGTGCAGGCGAAGGTAAACGAAATCCGCCGTCACCTCCATGGGAGAAATCAACCCGTTCAATTCATATATGCAAAAAGCGGCCCTGAATTCAGACAGCATGGAAAAAATTTCAGGGTGAAACCAGCCCGAATTGCGGAATTCAAAAGAATATCTAAAACTTGCGGGAAGCAGCCGTAAAAATTCCCTGAGCCTTTCCGGGTCCAACTTGAGCCGTGGCGGAAGTTGAAACAGCACAGGACCGATTTTTTCGCCCAAACCTGACGCCCGCTCAAAGAACCTCTCAACAGCTTGTCCGCAATCGGTCATCTTTTTGACATGAGTCATGTAACGACTGGCTTTTACCGCAAAAATAAAGTCATCGGGAGAAGATGTCCGCCACCTTTCAAATGTTTTTTGCAGGGGCAAATGATAAAAAGAGCTGTTGATCTCAACGGTATTCAGTCGCTGAAAGTAAAAGGGCAACATCTTCACATTCGAAAGATCTTCGGGGTAGAATGGTCCCTTCCAGTGACTGTAGCTCCAGCCGGAAGTCCCAATTCGAATATTACCCTTTTGCTTCATTACGGCTTCTATAAAGAGGTGGGCAGGCCCGAAGGCCTGCCCACAGCTCAAAATCTCGATGGGAGGACGCTCGGCGGCCATCGTCACAAATATGACAAAAATACTCACGGCCCAGATCGTCCGCGGCCATCGGAATTTGTGAAATGAACCGTCAGTCGCCCGCTCTAAGCGGTTTTGCGTGCTTTCGGTCTTCTCTTGACAGCAGGCCTGCCTTCCTTTTGTTCTATTGGATAGCTACTTTCACCCGCTGCTTCGGCTTTTTTCTGCTTTCGTTCCTCAAGGAACTTTACCAGGTTCGCAGGAAGCCCCCTCTTCTTGGCAGCTTTGCTTCGCGCCTTGGTCAAAGACCTCGCCGAAAGAGGTTGTTTAAGGGAAAATCCCCACTTTTGTTTATATTCTCGAGGAGTCAGGCTGTGAGAACTAAGATGTTTTGTAGTGAGCTGCCTCATCTCCGTTCCGCATTCCAAGCAGGTAATCTTGTCATCTTGAATCGAATCACGCGGCTCTTTTCTTGCCGCTTGGGCCTCATCCATCATCACTTCCTCGGCAGAGCCTCTGTCCAGGAAGAGTCCTTTTTCTTCGGCCCTCTGCATCCTTTGCAGGGTCGAAAACGTCTTTATCAGAGATTGCTCGATCTGCTCGGCAGACATCTGCCCAACCGAGGCCTGAGCCTGAACAATCTCAGCAGCAATGTCCAGCAGTTTCTTCATTTTTCCCTCCCGAAAAGAATAAAGTTATAGGTCTCAAAGTAAGTATAAGTCATTCCCAAAGGTAATTTAACCTATTAAGCAAAATATAACATCAAGTCAATAATAATCGATTTAGAAATCTCGAAGCTAATTCTCGCGAGACAAGCGGTATAGACTCTCCCGAGTATCAATCAAGGGCAGTAGCGTTTGACCTTGCAGTTTAACTTGTCCCATCCGCTTTTTGACATTATTGTCGATAGGCCTTAATTAAGTGTCACCCCCTGACCACAACTCCCTTGCGCTCTCTCCTAAGAGTCCGGAGCTAAGAAAGTTTTGCTTGTTTATCAAAGGTATTTCAAAGACAGGGTGAGCCATTCCGAACAGACGGATAAGGATCAGTGATGAACAGTGATGCGGCACCTTTTAAAGTGGTAATGAAGAATGGCCAGCTAGTGTTAATGGTTCTTGAACAGGAATGTCTTTGCTCGAGCGGTTGGGACTGGAAGCATTTTATGGAATTAGACCCCCCGAATGAGGGAAACTGCTTACTGAGAGCCAAAAAGGGGACTTCACCGGCCAGCCGCTTTTGGTCCCGTTTTGAAAAATCGATATTTTACTACGCGGACTTACAAAACCTTGAGAGGTTTGTTAATATTTGTAAAGAGAATTTAAAAACAGGAGAGTATAAGTGTCATGAATACAAGAGGAGCTAAAATCAGGTTATCTCGCCAGTTGGGCATAGCGATTACGCCCAAGGCGGGCAAGGCGCTTGAGCGGCGGCCCCATCCTCCCGGACAACACGGAGGAACAAAAGACAGGATTAAAGGGTCGGACTACAAGCGCCATCTGTTAGAGAAGCAGCGCCTTCGCGCGCAATACAATATCGAAGAAAAACGGATGCGCAACTACGTAAAAACGGCCATGCGAGGGACTGGAAACCCTGTGGATTCTCTGGTTCGGTTGCTCGAAACACGCCTTGACGCGATTGTCTACCGGGCAGGGCTTGCCCGCACAGTTTATGCGGCGCAACAGTTTATTTCGCACGGTCATATTCTGGTTAACGGAAAAAAGGTCAATATTCCCTCACAGCGTCTAGCGGCGAACGATCTTGTTATGGTAAAAGAGGAGAGCCGCAGGCTCGTTCCGTTTGTCGAGGCGGCCGCGGAGATGGTTGCGCGAGTTACGGTCCCTTACCTCGATCGTTCCAGGGAAGAAATGTCGGCAAAGCTTCTCTATGTTCCCAAGCTCGAGGAGGTCCCTTTGCTATGTGAAATGTCGTTGGTCATTGAGTTCTATTCGAGATAAACAAAAGTAAATTCTGCATCTGAAGAGAGCGGCCATGATTTACATCCCTCGCCCGAAGAGAAAGAAACGGTACCCCAAGGTCCTCTTGCTGGTTGCTCTGGCGGCTCTTTGCCTGGGAGGGTTTCTGAGTTTCGGTCCACCGGGGCTATATGCAAGATCGGAGACTCCCCAATTTTGCGCGAGTTGCCATGTGATGGAATCCGAGTACGAAAACTGGTTTCACAACGGAGGGCACCGCCGCCAGAAATGCATCGATTGTCACCTGCCCAACGAGACCAGGGTCGGCCACATCACGGGGAAGGGACTTGAAGGAATGTGGGATTCCTATGTCTTTTATTCCGGAAAGGTCCCGGAGACTATTCGGCTCTCCGAGAAGGGAGCAAAAATCCTCAGGCAAAACTGTGTCCGCTGCCATGAGGACCTGGTGTCGAAAATCAATGAGGACAGAAACTGCTGGGTTTGCCACCGCCGTTTGTCTCACAAATCAACCGGAACGCTATAGGTCGCGATACCTGGAGCACCCCGGGGAGGACAGGCCAGCCATTTTTTCCGTCGTCTTCACCTTTTTGCAGCGGATTTTAGCATGGTAGATCTGGATCATGAATGCTGTATAGGGTGCGGAGCCTGTGTGGACCTCTGCCCTGAGGTTTTCGAGATGGACGACAGGTTTCGCAGGGCCCGTGTTATAGTATTCGAAATTGAGGATAGGGCTTGCATCGAAGAAGCCATAACAGCCTGCCCGGCGGAGTGCATATCCTGGGAGGACTAGCTGGTTTCCATCGGAAACTGCGGATTGGAAATCAGCTTCCAACTTTTGCGCCCTTGCCTGCCCCTGCCACACAATTGGCAAAAAAAATAATTTTTCGTAACACAACTGTCACACTATCGTAACGGTTAGGTAGGATAAATGGTTGTAAAATGTCAAACTACCATTAGGGGCTGTACCTTAAATTCCCCCAAATAGTACATATCGTACGCGATAATGTTATACTCTTTGAGGTGTCTCCTGACCTCCAGCGAGGAAGGTATGAACCAGTCGAAAATTCTGGTTGTGGAAGACGATCATGATATCGCACAGCTTCTGGCCATCACGATGAAGAAAGCCGGGTTCGAGGTTGCGATATCGGAAAACGGCTACGAAGCGCTCAACCTTATTCGCAGAAATCCGCCCGATCTGCTTATACTGGATCTGATGATCCCGGGGATCGATGGATTCGAAGTCTGCAAGCAAATGAAACGCGAACCCAAAACGGCCGCCGTTCCGGTCCTCATTTTGACCGCCCGTGGCGAGGAAATCGATCGCATCATCGGCCTTGAGTTGGGGGCCGACGATTACGTGGTCAAACCCTTTAGCCCAAGGGAACTTCTTCTGCGCGTGCGGGCAATTCTACGCCGCTCCGGACTCGATTATCAACCGAAGGCGATGTTTAAGAAATCGGGGCTGGAAATAGACTTCGAGGGCCATCGGGTCAACCTGGACGGGCAGGAGATTATTCTGACGGCCACTGAGTTCAAATTGCTCACGGAACTGTCCAACAACCAGGGCAAGGTCCTTAACAGGGAACAACTCCTCGACAGGGTGTGGGGATATCATTTCGAAGGATATGCACGCACCGTTGACACTCATATCCGCCGGCTTAGACAAAAGTTGCTCTCGTGCGCGGATTGGATTGAGACTGTAAGGGGCGTAGGCTATCGGTTTCGGGGTTGAAATGAGATTGCAATTCAGACTGAGAATTCGCCTCCTGCTTCTTCTCTGGGGAATTTTTCTCCTGGCCCTCTTCCTGCCCTCGCTCTACTTCAACAATTATCTGAAAAATGAAATTCTTCTGGAAACTCAGGCCAGTGCGGTCAGGGAACTGTCACTGGTCAAGGACCTGATGTCGCGGGAAGCCGGATTTGCGAGCCCTGAACAACTGAACGGGTGGCTTCGCAGGGTTTCCGATTCTTTGAAAGCGCGAATCACCTATGTGGACGAGAAAGGCCGGATTGTAGCGGACACCGATGTCCCATTTGACCAGACCCCGGCCACTGACAACCTCGCAAATCGTCCGGAAATAGTTGAAGCGTACAGCGAGACGACGGGATCAAGCTTACGGCGGCAAAACGATGCAACGGATAACAGCCTGCTCTACGTTGCGCAAAGAATCGAGGGCAGGGGGAAAATACCTGCCGGCGTTCTCCGTGTAGGCATTCCTCTATCGAGCATATTTTATGCCCTGCGCAATGCCGCGATCGTTCAACGTCTGATAATCCTCATCGGCTTCATCGCCTTTGCGTTGATGAGCCTTGGTCTCATGGTAAGCACGAGCCGCTCGGTCAGTCAGATTTCCAAGGCAGTAGATTCAATCGGAAAGGGAAATGTAAAAGTCCTTTTGCAGTTTCACCCCAGTCATTACTTTTATCCTTTGGCCAAATCTATCAGAGAAAATGCCGACCGCGTTGAGTCCTACATTCGAACGATTACGGAACAAAAATCTCAACTTGAGAGCATTCTGGACGGTATCGAAGAAGGCATCCTGCTGCTCAATTCGACTGGCAGGATCGATTCGTCCAACCGCGCAGCCAGGAGCATGTTCTGTTCAATTCCTCAACTCAAAGGGCGCAGGCCTCTCGAGGTAATACGAAGCCCCGAACTCCAGGCAGCGTGTAATCGAGTGCTGCAAAACGAAATCCATTCATTTCACAGCGAGGTGACCATAGGCGCCGATCAGTTTTACCACGTGCACATAGTCCGCATAGAGCAGCAGAACGACGAATACGGCGCAATCATAGCCCTGCACGATATCTCAGAGTTGAAACGGCTCGAGAAAGTGCGGCGTGATTTTGTCGCCAACGCCTCCCACGAACTGCGCACGCCGTTGACCTCCATCAAAGGCTATACGGAGGTACTCATGTCGGATGAGACCGACTCGGATGTCCGTTCTTCGTGTCTGGAAGTCATTTTTAAAAATACCGATCATATAATTAAAATGGTCAACGATCTTCTTCATCTGGCGACAGTGGAGGACTATAATACCATTATGGACATCGGGCCGGCCAGGGCCGACGAGGGACTGATAGAAGCGTGGAAAGCTTGCAAGCCCGCCGCGGAGCAAAGGGAAATATCGCTTCAAAACGATCTCACACCGGATGGGCCAATGGTTATGGCCGACTTCGACCAACTCGTACAAGTCTTTCGCAACTTATTGGAAAACGCCGTCAGGTACAGTTCGCCTGGAGGGAAAATCGAGGTTTTTTCAAGTGTTCAAGACGGTAAAGTGACTATAGGAATTAGCGACTCCGGCCCCGGGATCCCCAGGCATGACCAGCAGAGGATATTCGAAAGATTTTTCCGCGTTGAAAGGTACAGGGGCAAGGGATCGGGGAGCACCGGGCTTGGGCTTGCAATTTGCCGTCATATTGTGAGAAATCATGGAGGCACGATCTGGGTTGAAAGTCCCCGAAAGGGCATGTCTTCAGGGTCGACATTTTTTTTCACATTTCCGGGAACCGGCGAAAACCAACCTGATTCAATATCAGGCGATATCTGATTCAATTCTCACGCTTCCGGGCTGAGCACGCCCTTGTCCAGGTGGCACATTCGCCCGGCGGTCTCAGCCGCTTTGGGATCGTGCGTCACCATTATGATGCTTTTTCCGAACTCTGCATTCAACTGTTCGAGCATCAACAGGACTTCTTCGGCGGACTTTTTGTCCAGGTCGCCGGTCGGCTCGTCGGCAACGATAAGCGATGGATCGGTGACTATGGCGCGGGCTATTGCGACCCTTTGCTGCTCGCCTCCGGAAAGTTCCCCGGGGTGGTGGCGAAGCCGGTTGGAAAGACCGACAAGCTCAAGGGCCGTCACTGCGTGCTCCCTGCGTTCCTTTCTAGAGAGAGGACGAAGCTGAAGAGGCAGTTCTACGTTTTCAAGGGCGGTAAGTACCGGCAGGAGATTGTAGAACTGGAATATGAACCCTACATGAGTTGATCTCCACCGCGCGAGGTCCGTTTCCGCGAGTTCGGAGATGGGAACGCCGGCTACGACGAGTTTCCCGGAATCAGCGCGGTCCAGCCCGGCAATCATGTTGAGAAGAGTTGTCTTGCCCGAACCGGACGGCCCCATCAGAGCAACGAACTCACCTTTGGCTATCTTCAGGTCGATTCCGTGCAGGACAGGCACCTGGTGAGTCCCCCGTGAATAGCTTTTGCAAACCCGTTCGGCAATAACTATGTACTTAGCGGAATCGTTCTGCATCCTCAAAAGCGCCTTCACGATCTATTCTGAGATCTCCACCCTGTCACCGGTCGTAATGCGATCGGACGGTTTGATAACTATTCTGTCTCCATGCCTTATCGGCTGTTCGAGCATGACATAGTCTCCCAGAAATTGGGGACTGTTTATGGGGACCCAATCGGTCTTGCCATTTTCAACGCGAAAAACTCCCTGCTCGCCTTTCCTGGAGACAAGGGCCGCGCGGTGTACGCCCAGCACGGGCTCGTTTTCGTCCGGACCAAGACGGCGGGACAAAAAGGCGGCCTTAGCGCTCATCTCCGGGAGTACACGCGGATCCAGTTCATCAAAACGCACCTTCACCATCACGGTCCCGCGCATTCGATCGGCTGTCGGCACGATCATGTGCACCCGACCGGCAAAACGTGTATTCGGGACGGCATCCAACTGAATCTCGCACGGTTGATCGATTTGGACCTTGTTCAAAAAAGATTCGCCGACATCGGCCTGCACCATAATTGAGGAAAGGTCGGCCATCGAAACTACGGCCGCTTTCGCGTTTGTGGCGGAACCAAAAGGGGCTACGACTTCTCCGACGTCTGCATCCTTGGTTAACACTACACCGTCAAATGGAGCGCGAATAATCGTATATTCTATGAGGACATTCTCACGTTGAATGGAAGCCTGTACAGCCTTAATGTTCGCCTTGGCGGAATCTATGGCCGCTTTCGCCTTTAAAAATCTGTCCTGAGCGTTTTCCAAATCCACCTGCGATGCGGCTTTTTGCCCCCAAAGCCCCTGTAGCCGCTTGAAGTTGATTTGGGCAGTCCCAAGTTCGGTCTCGGCGCGCTCCAAATCGAACCTTGCCACCACGAGCTGTGCTTCGAGTTGTGCTTTTTCCGCCCGAAGATCGTCGCTGTCCAACTTTGCGATTATGTCTCCCTCCTTTAAACGGGTTCCTTCTTGGACCCCCAGGTAGACGATTCGCCCGGTCCCCTTGGATGCAACCGATGCTTTCCTTTGTGCGACGACATAACCACTTGCATTGAACCGGGTTATGACCTGCGAGGGGTAAATCCAATCAGCGGCGGCCGTTCGAACACTGGTGGCCGAATTCAGCAGGCCCGATTTTATCAAATACAGCACAATGGCTGCCGCGACCGCTGCGATGGCGATAATCCGCAGGGTCCTGGACCTCTTGCGGCTAACCGAGAACTGCTCGGTATCAGAAGTGATTTGCAGAGCGGAAATCTTCTGTGCGTCCATCTTTCACCATCCAAAAAGAGATCATCTGTGCCGAAGAAGCCGGAAGTGTTTCCATCTTAACATATAAAGGCATTATCGTCAGTGGCAGAATAGAACAGTCTTCAGCGCCCTGTGGCCAGTCGTCGGAGGAAAGGGTTATTCTGACCACCGGCCACTGTATTTCTACTCTATTGACAGAGTGATTCAAATCCGTTAAGTCAGCTCATCTTTTTCCAAGGAGAGCCCATGGATACCAAAAACCCGCTTTCACGTCGAAACTTCATCTCTTTTGCCGCTGCAACAGGCGCAGCGGTTATGGCGGGGTGCTCCAAACCCGACCAGCTCCGGGGAGACTCAACTACGCCTTTAGAGGTTATGGCCCGTCACCACGGCGTGACCTGTCGGGCGATCGCCATTCTGGAGGAAATAAGGGGCGGGATGGATGCGCGGATGGATCTTCCTCCGGAAACAATAAGCGGAACAGTCGAAATAATTCGCACGTTCGTAATGGATTACCACCAGCAGATGGAGGAGAAATACATCTTCACTGCATTTGATGCCGCCGGGAAGATGAGCGGCCTTGTCGGAGTGCTTCGGGAACAGCACGCGGCGGGGTCCCGGTTGATCGAGATCATGAAGGGACTTTGCGATGGGTTCTCGGCAAAGGATCTTGAGAAGCGCCGTGCGATGGGAAGCGCCATCCACCTGTTAGGCCGCATGTGCCGCGCTCATGCCGAATGGGAAGACACGGTGCTTTTCCCACTGACGCGCCGAATAATGTCTCCCAAATCCTACGCCGAACTTGGCTCTGTGTTTTATCGGACTGAAAGTGAACGTCTGGGGCAAAACGGCTTTGACGAAACCGTACGTAAACTCAACGGCTATGAAAACATCCTTGACATCGGAGACCTCGCATCCTTTACACCACGCGCCGAAGATTTAAGCTGAGCGGCGCCGGGGTCCTTCCCCCGGTCTTATTTCTCTTTCGAAGCGAACAGCAGCATGTGTTCCCGGAACTGTCCGAACCAGGGTGAGCGGCCAATGTCTTTGAGCCGTGCTAAAACCTCCCGAAACATTACCGAGACCTCTTCCTCGGTAAGGCCTTCACTCACTTCATAATCGTAGGCTATTGAAACCGGGTCCCTCTTGGGGCGATCGATTATTCGCTTAATCCCGTAGTGCTGAGGATTGACGAAGACGTCCGAGCCTTCCAGTAATATGAACCGGGAACGCGAAAGTGCATGAATCGAATCCCTGAGGGCCTCGATAAAATCAAGCGTGCTCGCCCACTCTCCCCGGGTTTCCGTCGGGAAGCCGAATATTACGAAGAGCAGGTTCCATACGCCTGCTTTGCGCGCGGATTCGAGAACAGTAACTATCTCCCCGGCGTCAGTGCCTTTGCACATGAGGTCGAGTATGCGCTGGCTTGCCGATTCGAGCCCCCACATCAGTAGACGAAGTCCGGCTTTGTGCGCTTTTTCAAGCACCTCGGGCGAAAACCCCGAAGGCTTGGCATAAGCGGCAAAACGAACTTGAGCACCTTTTTGGATAATATGGGCGGCAATCTTTTCCATGCGACGAGGGTGGACCATCTCGTCAACCAGGCAGAAATGATTTACGCCATACTTCTCCTGAAGCGCCGAAAGTCTCTCTGCGCTGGTGGCCGCATCTTCCTCGCGGTAGTCGAGGTAGGTCTTTTGATGAGTGCAGAAGGCGCACCGCCTCCAGGGGCAGCCTCGTGAAGATAAATAAGGCAAGACCGGGATCGGCGAGTGGTATTGGTCCAAAGGAAAATCGGAAAAATCCGGGGCCGGCAACGCTTTCAGCGCAAACACCCCTTCTGGCGGGTTTCTCACCACTTTTCCGTCTTTGAAATGGAGAAGCCCCGGTATTCCTTGGTCCGTGTCGTCTCGCCAAAGGCGCGCCGGGATCCCTGGAGTGCGCCCCCCGGGCACGGCGCATGAGCGCGTCAACGCTTCCAATCCTCTCTCGCCCTCGCCGACAATGAGGTAGTCGATGAGTCGACTGATATCCACCTCACCCGGCTCATTTCCCAGGTAGACAGGAACAGGTCCGGCAAGCAGCCGCCCCGGATCGGGCATCACCGAGAAGGTTGCCCCGCCGAAGACAATCTGAGGCGCTTCCCGGGCCGTCGGCGGTTCTGCAGGCGAGCGTTCCGGCTGCAGCACCTCGCCTAAAAGCTTTGCTAGCGCAAGGGCGAAAAAAAGCTGCTGGCTGAAAAGAATTGAAAAGCCTATCAGGTCCGGTCTGAACGCTCTAACCGGCTCGATCAGTTCATCGAAAAACCTGCCCGCCAGAGGCGGCGTCGGAACACCGACAAGACTCCTCCTGGCGAAACTGTCGAAAAGCCCGTTTAGAACCGAACTGAAAGCTGCGTAAGTTCCAGAGTGTTCGTTGTATTCAGTCAGATCGAAAAACTTGCCGACGCCGTCTTTGCCAAGAAAAAAATTTCTTGCCGCCGCAGCCTTTCGAGCAGTAGTTTCGACGTCCATTTTCTTTATTTTCATCCGTATCCGCCCATCGTGGAGCCAGCCGAAAGCCTGTTCGAAATAGGCGAGATTCAGATCAAAATTGCGTACCTCAACATTTGCCGCTGATTCAAGATAGGATTTGAGACCCGCGATCCCCAGGGGAGGGCTCGTCGGCGGCATGGCAGGCGGAAATACCAAGGCGATCCGCAGGGCCTTTCCGGATTGTTTATTCATGTCTTTTACGTCCTGTGGGTCCTGTATGTCCTATCCTATAACACTTTCGGGCATGGGTCTCCAGGCGATTAATTGAGAGTGAATCATGCGGTCTGATTCTTTTTAGCGAATGTTGACACCATTAATTAGCAGTCTTAGCTTGTGGCTGCTAAGCAAAATTCTACAACATTCAAGGAGGTTGACCATGGCTGTTTTTAGGTATCCGAATTGGCGCTGGCCGGACATCCCCGGCGCCCTGGAAGACTTCGAAAGAGCTCGAAAGCAGATGGACAGGCTTCTATCAGTATTTACCGGGGGCGCTTCAAGTCCTGCGTCTTCAGGCGTTTTTCCGCCGCTTATCGTAACCGAGGATGAGGACACTATTTACGTAGAAGCCGAAATCCCCGGAATCAAGGCTGAAGACCTGGACATCTCGGTCGTTGGCAGGACCCTCACGTTGAGCGGAGAACGCAAACCCGAAGAGACGCAGAACGTCAACTACCACCGCAGGGAACGCAAATGGGGCAGTTTCAGAAAAGCGCTCACTCTGCCTGAGGATGTCAAAACGGAATCTGTCCGGGCCGAATGCAAAAATGGAGTATTGAGGCTCACTATGCCGAAGCCCGAGCATGTGAAGCCCCGGAAAATAGAAATTAAAAGCGAGTAAAAAACTGTTTCCAAGAGGAGGTCATACTATGGCTGAAACGGATTTGCTCATTGAGGAAAAAAAGGAGGCGCAGGCGACCGGCGAAAGTACTCGGGACGTTCCGGTTTTTGTCCCTGCAGTAGATATATATGAATCGGAGAATACCCTGACCTTGGTTGCAGACATGCCCGGCGTTCCCATGGAAAACGTCGACATAGACCTGGATTCCGACCAGCTTACAATCCGGGGAACGGTGCCTAAACAGGAGGAAAAGGGGAAGGTGTTTTTCAGGGAATATGCATACGGCGACTACTATAGGCAATTCACTCTCTCGAGCGACATTGACCGGGAAAAGATTCAGGCGTCGATGAAGGATGGCGTGCTCAAGCTGGCGCTGCCAAAGGCTGAGGCAGCGAAGCCCAGAAAAATAGCCGTAAAATCTTCTGAGAGCCGATAAACCTTTCTCAAGCCAATCAACTCTCAGTTTCTTTCCCCCTCGTCCAAACTGGACAGGGGGAAAGAAAAACTCTTCCAGGAACCGTAGAATTCAGAACTGAAAATTAAAATAACATCATCCGGCACTCAGAACGTCAACGATCTTTTGCTTCAGCACATTTCTGTCCTCGTCGGACAAGATCGTTGAAGACGCAGATGTTTTAGTAAAACGTCCTTCGATTCTTTGCTTGAGGTGCACCATGAGATCGTCGATCCCGAGCCGCTTGGGACCTCTTGCCGCCGAGAGTTCATCAGAGACTTTCCCACCATTCGTTTCCGAGTCTTGTTCCTGCAGTTGTTCAAGTGCTTCGGCTTTAAAACTCTCCAATTCAGAGGCTTCCCTTGCCAACGGCAAGACGGGCTCGGGGGAATGCTCACCCCGCGCGACGCGCGAACTTCGGAACGCTTCGTAAATCCCGGCAAATTCGCCGGCCCTTTCAACGTTTCCGGACGCAGTCGCCAACTCCGAAAGCAGTTTAAAAACTATGGAGTTCTTTCGAATTTCCTCCGCCGCCTTGAGCAGGATTCGCTCGGATTGATCGACCTCGCCAATTTTCATGAGCGCCCATCCGAGCAGCACCCGCGATCTCAGGCTATTGGGATGGAATAGAAGGCCATTTTTACAGACGTCAGCTGCTTCCTCCCATTCGCCGGCAGCACATAATTCTTCCGCCAGCAGAGCGAACACCCTGGACCTTCGGTCCAGTTTGAGCACCTGCCTGTAGGTTTCCATCTTATCAACCGAATCTGCCATTTTCGCTCCATGTTAGTACATACTTTTCGTTATTCGCCACCCTGCATCTATTTGCCTCAATGTGAGCAAGCCTCAACGGCTCAGGTATCCTGTAACGCCGAATACAGCGTGTGATAAGCCTTTTAGACGAGGGAACGTCAGAGAGGTGACCTGGAGATATAAAGATCGGCTTTACGCCGTCTCTGGAACAATAAACGAGCCCAATCCGTTCCCCGTTGAGAAGGAGCGGTTTGCTTGCCCCCTTTTTCAAGGGAAAGCTTTCGTGGTCGCCGCAGAGCCGGCTCTTGGCGCACCCTACCGTCGGTATCCCGAGGTATAGACCCAAGTGTGCGGCAAATCCCAGCTTTCGGGGATGTGCGATCCCCTGCCCGTCACATAGCAGGACGTCGGGCTTTTGCTCAATTTTTTGGAATGCCTCTATAAGGGGCGGAACTTCTCGAAACGAGAGCAAACCGGGCACATAAGGAAAGGTTACTCTGCAAATATGATTAACGGATTCGATCAATTCGAGCCCGGGCCATCCGAATGTAAGAATCACTGCGATAAGGAGGTCGCTATGCCTGGAATAGGAAATATCGGCAGCCCCTATAATCTCAAACCTGGCCGGAAGGGGCTGTATCACAATCTGTGCGGACAGCGACTTCTGCAGGGCTATGGCTTCTTTGGGAGAAAGCGACCAACTGTGCTCCAGAGGGTCTGTGGCGGATACTCGCCCTGCCTCCGGTCCGGTTTGTTTCCCTCTCCCGGCTTCCCGCTCCTCGCTTCCGGCTTCTTGCTTCATTCCTGATTCCAGATGCAGTTTTACGCGCACCTCGAAAATCCGCAGGAACGGCAAACGATGCAGCCGCCCTCGTGTTCCACTGCTCCCCCACAATCCGGACATGCCCCCATCTCATCGGTGAATCGCAGGCTGATGTTGGCGTTCGCGTGGTGATTGAGTACTTTTGCTATTCCGTCCGAGCAGGACACGACCTGCTCGCCGTTTCTCCACGTCGGTGAAGGGCATCGTATACCCACAAGCTGTTTTATTACCGCTTCCACTTTGACGCCGGATCGAAGGGCAAGGGATATAAGCCTGCTGGTCGCCTCGATCTGGGAGTAGGCGCAGCCGCCGGCCTTGCCCATCTGGGCGAAAACTTCGCAAAATCCGTATTCGTCCGAATTTATGGTGACGTAAAGCTTGCCGCAGCCCGTGTTTACGCGCTCCGTAACGCCCTGGGTCATATCCGGCCGCGGTCGAGGCTCAACCTGCGGGTACTGGGGCTTGCGCTGGATGTTGAGCACCTGCGTCTCACGGCTTCCATCGCGGTAAATTGTCAGTCCCTTGCAGCCCAGCTTGAACGCTGAGATATAAGCCTGGTAGACCTCTTCCGAGGTGGCTGAAAACGGAAAATTGATGGTCTTGCTCACTGCGTTGTCTGTATATTTCTGAAATGCCGCCTGGATGCGGATATGCCATGACGGGTCCACGTCGTGGGACACAACAAAGACCCGCCTCACGTCCTCCGGAATTTCTGCGAGATCCTTTATGCTCCCCTTTTGCGCTATCAGCTTCATCAATTCTTCGGAAAAAAAGCCGCGCTCCCGGGCAACTTTGCGGAACAGCGGATGAGTTTCGACCAGTTCTTCACCGTCAAGCACCTTGCGCACGAAACTTATTGCAAAAAGCGGCTCGATCCCGCTCGAACACCCCGCGATGATGCTTATGGTCCCGGTCGGGGCGATTGTAGTCGTTGTGGCGTGCCTCATAAAGGGAGTCTCGGCCGAGTCGTAAATCGAGCCGAAGTAGTTGGGAAAATTGCCCCTCGTCTTGCCAAGGTTGGCGGATGCGGCCTTGGATTCCTTCTGAATAAAGCTCATCAACTCTTCTGCAGTCTCAACCGCCTGCTCTGAATTGTAAGGAATGCCCAGCGCAATAAGGAGATCCGCAAACCCCATGACGCCCAACCCGATCTTGCGGTTTGACCTTGTCAACTCCTCGATTTTTTCAAGCGGGTACTTGTTTGCTTCGATGACGTTATCGAGGAAATGAACAACGTCCCATACAACTGCCTTGAGGCGCTCGAAATCAATTTCCCCGTCTGTACACATTTGGGCCAGGTTTATCGACCCGAGATTGCACGATTCATACGGAAGCAGAGGCTGCTCGCCGCAGGGGTTTGTGCTTTCGATCCGGCCGATATGGGGCGTAGGATTGTCCCGGTTCATGGCGTCTATGAAGATGACGCCGGGTTCTCCGTTTTTCCAGGCGGACTGAACTATTCTATCAAAAACGTCGCGCGCGGAAAGCTTCTCGACCTCTTCTTCCGTGCGGGGATTTAGCAGAGAATAATCCGATCCGGTTTCTACTGCGTTCATAAACTTATCGGTAAGCGCAACCGAGATGTTGAAGTTGGTCATTCTTTCATTATCGGTTTTGCAGGTTATGAATCTCAAAATGTCAGGGTGGTCTACGCGTAGAATGCCCATGTTTGCGCCCCGGCGCGTGCCGCCCTGTTTGATAGTCTCGGTTGCAACATCGAAAACGGACATAAACGATACCGGGCCGCTTGCAACGCCCTGTGTGGACAGCACCTTGTCGTTTTCGGGACGAATCCTTGAAAAGGAAAACCCGGTGCCGCCGCCGCTTTTGTGAATCATTGCCGCATGTTTTATCGCTTCAAAAATACTGTCGATGGAATCGCCGACTGGAAGCACGAAGCAAGCGGAGAGTTGACCCAGTTGCCGTCCCGCATTCATCAGAGTTGGAGAATTGGGCATGAAAGCCAGAGAGGACATGAGGTTATAAAATTTTAGCGCCGTCTCCCGGACCTTTTCCGGTCCCTCATAAGAAGCGTCAGGTTGCGCTATGGCAAGAGCAACCCTCTTGAAGAGCTCCTCTGGACCTTCGGTCGGCTGCCCGGTGTCGTCCTTGATCAAATAACGCTTTTTTAAAACTATCCTGGCATTTTCAGTAAGCTTTAAATCCATCTGTCCCACCGTCGCGGATTTCCTGGACCCCGCGCAATAATTTTCGTCAACACAGGAGGATACAGGGAAAGCCTCCACGTTTTCCATAATTTTATCCTTTTTTGACTGTTTTAGGTATTCTTTAAAGGAAGGAAATCTCGCCCCGTGATTCCGGCGGTACTCTTTTACCGGAATCCAGTTGATTGGAACATACCGAAAAAAAGGAGAGGCAGTCAAACACGAAAATGAGTGTATTGAGACGTTTTAGGTGAATAAAGATCAACTTCTCATCCAATATCCAATTATCGGCGAAAATGAACTAATTTCTCCTTGGAGCTGGTTTACGCCCCTGAAACCATGTCGGGGAAAGGCGGATGGATCGCGATAAATTCAGAGGTCGATGTCGATATGTTCGGGAAACTCATGGAATCGTGAACGATCAGGAAGAAATCTTGCTTTGTGGGCTTCATCCTTCGACCAATCGGTATTTTAGTTGACATTTGCCATTTAATTTGGCTATTCTGCCAAAAAGGAAAAGCTATGGATAGCAACGCCTATTACCTTGAATTGCGCGCCAAAATTTTTAAAGCTCTCGGGCATCCGAGCAGACTCAAAATGGTTGAAAGCCTTTTTGCCGGTGAACGTTGCGTATGTGAACTCCAGGCGATGGTTGGATCTGATATTTCAACAGTCTCCAAGCATTTGAACATACTGAAAGAAGCAGGAATCCTGCAGGATGAGCGCAGGGGCACCAACATCTACTATTCTTTGCGGATGAAGTGTGTAGCGAACTTTCTCGGCTGCGTTGAAGACTTCGTAGGCGAGAGATTGCAGGAGCAGATCAAGATGCTTAGTCAATCGAAGTTAGTTTCTTCGAGGTAGTTTAAGTTTTTTTGGGCTGCAACTTGCTTATTTGACCAAATATGCAAATCTTCTCCACGGAGAAATTTAGGAGGAGGTTGGAATTTCTTCGGCCTTGAGGATCGGACATGGCAGAAAAAGATATAACGCAGATAAAAGTTGGAACATTTGCCGTTAGTATTATCGGCATTAAGCAACTCATGGAAGGAATGGCCGAGACTCATGCAGGCAAGGCCGATGATGAGATTCGCTCTTTCATGCTCGATCGGCTGGGCCAGGGCAACTACATCCCGAGCAGCGCAATCGAGGACTACGGCAAAGCCTTTGGTCGGGAGTTTCGGAAGTTCCTTGGGCAGCCCTACACGGAAGATGCTCCCGTTGGGATCGATATCAAGGTGCTCGGTGCGGGGTGTAATCAGTGCCATTCCTTGACGCGAATGATCATGGAAGTGCTCACGGAGATCAATCTTCCTGCCGGCGTCGATCACGTGACCGACATTAAAGAAATTGCCCGATACGGCATCATGGGCTCACCGGCGCTTCTAATCAACGGCAAGGCCGTCTCCGTGGGGAGCGTTCCCCCAAGGGACAGAATTAAAAAGTGGTTGATTGAAGCCAGCCAATCTTTGGGCAGAGAATCATAACAGCAGTTGTTCAATCCAAACCGACACCACTTTAGGGATGCTGGGACCAAATCGAGGGAACAGGCGATGAAAACGATCCAAGAAAAGACTTGTGCCTGTGATGGTGGTTGCAACATCAGTGCGCCAGTGATGGTGGAAAAGGATGTCCACTCGAGCAATTTGATGATGACTGTCAAATACGTTCTGCTCGGGGTCCCGATGCTGGTGGCCTGGTGGTTTATCTATGAAAGCCTGGAGCCCTTTGCCGGCTGGTTGGCTCGTCACTTTGTACAATTTCTGTCCATGCACCGTTTGTCTATCGGGAACACTGAACATCTCCGAAACTCTATAGAGTTCTTCTTTTACGACACGCCCAAAGTGTTCATGCTTTTGGTGCTGGTGGTCTTCGGGGTGGGCATCATTCGCTCCTATTTCACACCGGAGCGCACGCGCAAAATCCTTGCCGGAAAGCGTGAATCGGTAGGAAATGTGCTGGCTGCCATGCTCGGAATCGTGACCCCCTTTTGCTCCTGCTCGGCGGTGCCTCTTTTCATCGGCTTTGTCACTGCTTCCGTGCCCCTCGGGGTAACCTTTTCGTTCCTCATTTCCTCGCCGATGGTCAATGAGATCGCGCTGGTGCTTCTCTACGGGCTTTTCGGATGGAGAATCGCGGCTATCTATATGAGCACTGGACTCATCATTGCCATGCTCGCCGGCTGGACTATCGGCCGGCTTAAGATGGAACGCTATCTTGAAGACTGGGTTTACAAAATCCAGGTAGGTGAGAGCGGCGTATACGACGAGGAGCGGAAAAGTTTCGGAGACCGCGTTCATTTCGGCCTCGAAGCTGTGCGCGATATCGTGGGCAAGGTGTGGATATACGTCATATTAGGCATTGCCGTCGGGGCAGGTATTCATGGCTACGTGCCGACGGGTTATCTGGCCTCGATCATGGGCAAGGGGGTGTGGTGGTCAGTGCCGGTAGCGGTGCTGATCGCCATCCCTATCTATTCCAATGCGGCCGGAATCATACCGGTAGTATCCGCCCTGATAGAGAAGGGCGCAGCAATGGGAACGGTGCTCGCATTCATGATGGCGGTGGTGGCAATCTCGTTTCCAGAGACTGTGATTTTACGCAAGGTCCTAAAGCCAAGGCTCATCCTGGTTTTTACGGCTGTAGTCGCAGTAGGCTGTATCATCGTTGGATACCTGTTCAACGCGCTGATCTGATACCCGGTGCCTGTCGCAGAACTGGCGAAAGCAAGGAGACAAAGATGAACATTAAGGTGCTTGGTCCCGGATGTAAGAAATGTCACGAGACAGAGAAACTGGTCAAAGAGGTTATCGCTGAAACAGGTTCCGATGCTGAAGTGGAGTATGTCACGGATATAGCGGAGATTGCAAAACTGGGTATCTTCAGTACTCCCGCCGTCGTCGTCGATGGCCAGGTAAAGCTGACGGGTAAAGTCCCTGCAAGGTCTGAAGTGAAAAGCTGGCTGGGGAAGTAATTTCAGTTGGATACAGTAGGAGGAATCCATGGCTAACGAATGTTGCACAACGGGTGGCAACGTGATGATACTGGCTTGCTCCGGAGGCTCAAATGTGGGGCAACTTTCGAACCAGGCCGCTGTCGAGCTAACACGGGAAGGACTTGGTAAAATGTTTTGCCTGGCAGGAATTGGCGGGCAGCTTAGTGGATTCGTTCAATCAGCGCGAGATATCCCGCAGATGATCGCAATCGACGGCTGTTCCGTCGGGTGCGCCAAGGCATGCCTTGAGAATTCAAACGTCCCGCTTAAGACCTACCTCGTCCTGACGGATTTGGGTTTTGAAAAGAACAAGGACCTGGACCTTAAACCGGAAGAAGTCTCTAAGGTGAAAGAAGCCGTCAGAAAGGCCCTGTCGCTGGAATGAAAGGGTTTTTCGATAGTCTTGCGCTTAAGGAGGTGTCCCATGCTACTCGAAGGTTACACCAAGGAATTTGTCCGCCCCGAGTGTAGACCCGAGGCCCAGTCGGTACAATTGGTAGCCCATCTCAATCAGGACATAAGTGAAGTGATTCCATATCTGAATGCCGTGCTTGGGGGCTTTCAGTACATCAAAGACCCCCCTTCCGTTTCCTTCAAGCTGCATGGAAAGCTCATCGCCATTTATTCGAGAAAAATCTGCGTAAATGCCCTCAGTGACCAGTCGGAAGGGGAGAAAATCGTCGAATGGCTGCAAGAGGAAATCAACGATATCTGGGGGCGGCGGGGAGAAATTCAGCCCCGTTTCGAAAGCGCTCCAAAGCCAAAGGTACTGGAAATCCTGAGACTGCTCCCCAAGACCAACTGCCGGGAATGTGGTCAGCCCACTTGTATGGTATTTGCCACGCAGGTTGCCGAGGGAGGCAAAGACTCCGATGATTGTCCACCGCTCGACGGTGAGCGAAAGACAAAGCTTGCAAGGTATCTCGGGCAATTCGAATTCGAGCCGTAGGAGAGAAATCGAATATCTCTTCAGTACAAAATGTCTCGAACAACTTCGAGCTTGCGATTGCAGTGGCCGTGGCGGTCTATGAAATCAATTCGGGGCAGGCTTTCGCGGCGGTCATTGGACCTCTTGTGGAGGTGCCTGTTTTAATTTCCCTGGTTAATGTAGCCCTGTTCTTTAAGCGGAAATATTTCCCCTATGCCATCGAGACCCCAACCGGCGTTTGCCACGTTACCTGCAAACTGTAGAGCAAAGGAGTTTTGTAATGAGAAGGATCGGATTGGTTGTTGTCGCTGTCATTTTTCTCGCAGGTTTTGGTTTTTCTGTTTCTAACGGTCAATCATCATCCATTCCCGAGGTGCCGGCAAAAGACATGGTGACCATGGTGGATCTCGGTGCACATAAATGCATCCCCTGCAAAATGATGGCCCCCATAATTGAATCGCTCGAAAAAGAATACAAGGGCAAAGCTGCTATAGTTTTCATCGACGTTTGGGAAAACCCGGGACAATATAAAAAATTTTCAATCAACAAGATACCAACTCAAATTTTTTACGATAAAACCGGGAAAGAAGTGTACCGTCACGAAGGCTTCCTTAGCCAAAACAGCATTGAGGCCGAACTGGAAAAACTGGGTGTTAAAGCAGGCAATCCCAGTGAAGCTAAAAACTCGGGCTTATAAAACGGGAGGCGGGTATTGGAACAGTTTCTGTTGACGGTCAACTCGTGGATGATGAGCGGGACAGCCCTTGCCGCACTGGGTTGCTTTGTTTGGGGCATTATCAGCGTGGCACTTAGCCCGTGCCATATAGCTTCGATTCCTTTGATCGTAACCTATGTGGCAGGACAGGATAAGGCGCTCAGAGCGAGACACGCAGCGTATTATGCCGCAGTTTTCACCATTGGTCTTTTCATTACAATTGCCCTGGTGGGCGTCATCTGCTCCCTCCTCGGCCGTATGTTAGGTGAAGTCGGCCCTTATTGGACCATTTTCATTGGGGCAATTCTCATCTGGGTAGCCTTAGACATGCTGGGAATTGCATGGTGCTCAATGTCCAGTGGGCTACTTGGTCGCATCAGGATAAAAGGTCTTCTGGGGGCTTTCCTTCTGGGGCTCGCCTATGGAGTACTTTCGGGATCTTGCACATTTGGGTTTATCGCCCCGATACTGGCCATTATCACGATACAGCAGAAGATCGTGACAGGGCTGATTTTCATCGTTCTTTTCGGAATTGGCCACTGCATCCCTATTGCCATTGCGGGAAGTTCGACGGCCACAGTGAAAAGGCTATTAGAGAGCAGCTCTTTTTATGAGGGGGGGCTTTGGTTCAGAAGATGTGCCGGAGTTGGAATCGGATTGCTGGGGATCTACTTCATCTTTCGTCCATTTTTTTGTGAAATGTAGGATCGGTCTGGGCGATAGCTCCCTACGGGCGTGTCAGAGTTGAAATCACGAGGTTCATGGAAATCCTTCCGGACTCTTAGTAGAAGCATCAGTTATGTAGGTAGACTATTGCAAGAAGATTTCAGAAGTACGGAAGATTAGGTTACACGCTGTGGGAACTTTTCAAGGCTCAAAATGGAAATGACTCTTGTAGCGGCGCCACATAGAGTGGAAACATGCGAGATTTCGGGGAGGCTGCCGCGATACCGTCCAGCGAGAGCAGAGGCTCGCTTCTCGTGAGGATTAGCGGTGAGCCTCCCCGACACGGGTCATGGAACTGAAGGATTCTTTTTCCCAATCTACGCTTAGATGCGATAATCGCTGGTTGTGTGTCAAAGGAGAATGTTATGCCCCACGTTGTCATCGTCGGAGGTAGTGATGCAGGGATTAGCGCTGCTTTTCGAGCCAGAGAACTCGATCCTGCTAGCGAAGTGACCACTGTGGTTGCTGATCGGTATCCGAATTTCAGCATCTGCGGCCTGCCGTTCTATCTGAGCGGTGAGGTTGGTGACTGGAATACTCTTGCCCATAGGTCGCTTCCACGGGGTCGGGCCCAATGCCGTTAACTTACCGTGAAACATCTGTCCTTTCACACCCTTACGAGTTTCAGCCTTTGACAGCGGTGATGCTTGCTTACACTTACGGCCCTGATTTTTACGTCCCTTTTCCAAGCCGCGACTCTTTCTTCGATATTCCTGGCGATCCCTTGTAAATTGACGATCTGGTTTATACCGGACGTGTCACTTCGCATTATTCTTGCCTTTACATCTAATAATGAAGTATAATGTTTGCGACAGTCGCTGCCGTCACACGGATATACGGAAAGTCCGTCTATCCCACCCCTGCCCAAGCGGTCGGCGGGACGCTTGCGAGATGGCCGGGGTGACGGCCGTGCGGCAAAACTTTTCCCGGCGCCTGTCCCCTTCCTTTCGGGGCGCCCGCAGTTTTTTCTGCTCGCGGTTCACGGCTCGCTGTACTTTAGAGGTCTTTATGGAATCTTCAGCCAAATGGGCACCTGATACTCAGCCCTGTCTTCCCCGCTCCCTGCTCCTCGCTTCCTGCTTTTTCACTTACTCCTGTCGTCTGTCGTCTGTCGTCTGCCCTCTGTGGCGCGTACTGTTTGGCGCAACGATACGATCAAGTTGCCCAGCGCCGGGCCGAAGCCAGCGAGAGAAGAAGGCGACGCAGGCGTACACCATCTTTTTTGCCTCTCACTTTTGCCTTTTTCCTTTTGCCTTTTTCCTTTTTACTTTTGCCTTTTTACTCGCTCCATTTTCCCCTGCTGTTTCCAAGATGTTTCCATGCAACACAAAAAACCTAGCAATCACAGTTCCTTATCGATGGAAACAGCCGGCCTCGAAACCCCTGATGTTTCCATCTGTTTCCATGGCGGATGAAAAACGAATATCGAGCAGAACTCACATTACTCCTCCCTCATGGAAACACGCAGCCAAGTGTTTCCACGATGCTCCGAAAAAGTTTCCATGGCCCTGAAAAAGATTAATGATGACGCACTCTTGTGATTGATCCGGCAAGGAAACAGCCCGGCGGCAAATGAAGGTTCGATAAGATTTACCGGCATCGGTCCTGTACTTCTCGTATGCCGAACTCTTGTGGACCCTCACCGGAAATAAACATCACCGCCCTTAATAGGGACCGAGGCCTTGCGCAATAGATCCACGGCAAGCAAGGCATCTTCCCGTGCCCTCAAGGAATGCGGGGTCATTGATACCTTCCGAAGAGCATCAAGGTCTTGTCCACTGCTCCACGGATGGAGTATAGAATGGGTGATAAGCATTTCCATCGTCGGCGAAAAATAAATCTCTGCCGTGCCAAAATATAGGGACTCATGCCTACCGTTGAGGTGAAATGCAATGCGAGTGCTTGGCTTTTTCCATAACCTTCGCATACGGTACAAACTGCTCCTGAGTTATTCAGCGGTCTACATTCTGGCCATTATTCTGGGGAGCACAATCATCTATTCTCTTGTTCACTCAATGATTGAGGACAACATCGAGAGCGTTCTGCAAAACTCGACGTCGGCGATCCTTGCCCTGGTCAAGACCTCCGTGGAAGTTTCCATCAAAAACCACCTTCGCGCAGTGGCGGAAAAGAACCAGGAAATTGTTGCCGGTTTCTACAAGATGTACCAGGAAGGCATCCTGTCGGAAGCTGAAGCCAAAAGACGCGCCGAGTCGGTGCTGCTTAGTCAAAGAATTGGCGAAACCGGATATATCTATTGCATCAACAGTCAGGGTGTAACGTTAGTGCATCCGAAAAAGGACCTCATCAACCGGAATTTCTCGCCCGATTTTGCGTTCGTCAAGGAACAAATGGCAAGAAAAGAGGGATATGTCGAATACGATTGGAAGAACCCGGGCGAGGCCGTCTCGCGCGCCAAAGCACTCTACATGACCTATTTTGCGCCCTGGGACTGGATCATCTCGGCATCCTCATACCGAAGCGAATTTACCAAATTGGTGAACGTTGAGGATTTCAGGGACAGTATACTTTCACTCAGGTTCGGGGAAACGGGTTACTCATTCGTTTTGGACGGCAATGGGGAAACAGTGCTGCATCCCACGGTAGAAGGAGTACAGTTCCTGAACACAGAAGACGCTCACAGCCGGCAGCTCGTCAAGGAGATCTGCGAGCGGAAGAACGGGAAGATCTTCTATTCATGGGTGAACCCTGGTGAAACCGTTGCACGAACCAAGCTGGCGGTGCTCAACTACATTCCGGACCTTGATTGGATTGTGGCGTCATCGGGCTACCTCGACGAATTCTACGCTCCTCTGCATACGGTCAGGAATCTATTTGTCGCAATGGTAGTATTCATGCTTCTCCTGGTCCTCCCACTTACGATGCATATCAGTTCGACTATAACCAATCCTTTACAGGAGCTGATGAAGCGATTTGCGGCCTACAGTCCGGGTGATTTTCCCAGGGTCGACAGACAGTCGGGCGATGAGCTGGGACAGCTTGCATCTTATTTCAACCTGTTCATGGAAAAGCTGGAACATTACAACGAGAAGCTGCAGGGAGAAATCCTGGAGCGAAGGCAGGCAGAGCAAGGGCTGCGCCTCTCTGAGGAAATCTTTTCCAAAGCGTTCCGATCGAACCCCAACGGAATTTGCATCATTTCACTCACAACCGGGCGATTCATCAATGTCAACGATGCCTTTCTCGTTTCCACCGGATATTGCCGTGAAGAAATCGTTAATAAAGAAGCTTTGGAGACAACCATTTTCGGAAATGAAGGTAAAACTCGAAGACTGATTGACTTTATCGGTCAACAGGGACATGTGCGCAACCTTGAGGTTGAGTTTTTCACAAATTCCGGTGGAAAACGCCTTGGAATGCTGTCCTCCGAAGAGATCGAATTACGGGGCGATCGATGCACGCTTTTAACCATAGAGGATATTACCGGCCGAAAGGCGCTCGAAAGAAAGATAATGGAAACAGGCGACCTGGAGCGCCAAAGAATAGGTCAGGACCTCCATGACGATCTTTGCTCGCATCTTGTGGGGATCGAAGTATTGAGCGAGGTCTTGAGCAGAAAGCTTGAAGAGGAATGTTCCGAACAGACTTCCTATGCCGGCAGAATCAGGTCCCTCACCAGCGAGGCCATTGAAAAGACAAGGCGGCTCGCCAGAGGGCTGTGCCCGGTGCATCTTGTTTCTTATGGACTCGAGTCCGCCCTCCGGGAATTGTGTATAAAGGCCGGCGAAGTATTCAACGTCTCCTGTGAAGTACGATGTAACGATATTGTACGCATTCATGATAATACTGTCGCCACTCATCTTTTTTATATCGCGCAGGAAGCTGTGCAAAACGCCATAAGACACGGTAAAGTGGTGAAACGAGTCATTGTCTATCTGTCATCGGACGGGGATATTGTCACACTCAAGGTTGCGGACGACGGCCTCGGAATCCGGGAAGCAACGTCGCACACCGGGATGGGTCTGCGCATCATGAGCTGTCGCGCGCAAATGATCGGGGCCTCCTTTGAAATAAAACGGGCCCCGGAGGGTGGCACTATTGTGGAATGCATTGTCAGGGACCCCGCCGGAAAGGAAGAGTCGTATGATAAGCCTCAGGCCTGATATCACCGGAGACGAGAAGGTCAGGATCGTTATCGTGGATGATCATCCTGTTTTTCGACTGGGGCTTCGCGAACTTATCCAGCAGGAAGACGATCTTGTAGTATGCGGAGAAGCCGAAGATACTGCGACGGCATGGAAAGAGATTCAAAGGCTCAAGCCTGACATGGCAATAGTGGATTTATCCCTGAAAGGGGGAGACGGCGTCAACCTCATAAAAGCAATTGCCAAAGATTATCCCGGATTGCCGGTCCTGGTGGTATCTATGCACGACGAGTACCGGTTCGCCGAACGGTCTCTTCTGGCCGGAGCCAGGGGCTATATTATGAAACAGGAGACAACGACTTCGGTTGTGAAGGCGATCCGCAGTATCCTCAGCGGAAAGATCTATCTGAGCGAAAAACTCAATGAAATAGTTTTGGTTCAATTCGCCACCGGTTCCAGGACGGCAATGACATCCCCGGTTGATACACTCAGCGATCGCGAACTGGAAGTTTTTCGAATGATCGGTCTTGGCTTCGGCACTCATGAGATTGCACAACAACTCAGCCTGAGCATGAAAACCATCGGCTCCTACCGCGAACGCATAAAGGAGAAATTAAACCTGAGCAGCGGAAATGAACTGGTTCGAAATGCCATCCATTGGGTCGAGGATCAGAAACTACAATAGGCGCCTCCTGCAATGTTGAACTCGCAAAGCCTAAAAACCTGTGTAGGTTATTTACCTACACTATTGTCATCTCCTGACACACAAAAAAATCGGTGCTCTGCCGCTTCTTTTTCACACAGGGATGTCCCAAAATCGGGTTGCCATCCTCTTTCCCAAAGTCGTAACTCATCACAAAGGAGCAAAATTCATGAGCCAGTATGATGTCGAGTTGACCCAGGAACATATCATTCTTCGAGACATGGTTCGCAAATTCGCAGACAAGGAGGTCGCGCCCCAGGTCGATCAGGATGAAAACGACCATCGCTTTCAGAGGGACCTGGTCGATAAGATGGCGGAACTGAATCTTTTCGGCTGCCCGATTCCTGAAGAATACGGCGGCAACAACATGGGCTATCTGGCTCATGCCATAGTGACGGAGGAGATCGGCAGAGTATCGGGGTCCCTCAGGGTTGCTTTCAATATGCAGACCATGGGGACGGCCCTGACCCTTCTCAAGTTGGGCAGCGAAGAGCTCAAAAGGAAATACATACCTGAACTGATGGCTGCCAGGCTGCTGGGCTGCTTTGGAATTACCGAACCCGATTCGGGGTCCGACACCGCATCGATGGCGACTACCGCCGTTCGGGACGGAGACAGCTACATCCTCAACGGTCAAAAGATGTGGATTACCTGGGCGCCTGTCGCCGATATGGCCATAATGTTCGCGATGACGGACAAAGCCGCAAAACACAGGGGAATGAGCATGTTCGTCATGGACATGCATTCGCCGGGCGTGTCTACTCGAGCCATCAAGGATAAGCTCGGTCTTTGGGCCTGCCCGACCGGTGAAATAATTATGGAGGATGTCAGGGTCCCGGCGAGTAATCGCCTGGGTGAGGAGGGCAGAGGCTTTGGCCACCTCATGGACGAATTGATCAACACTCGGCTCTCCGCAGCGGCAGGGGCCGTAGGAAGCTGCCAGGCGGCGCTGGATGAGTCGATCAAATACGCCAATGAACGCAAGCAATTCGGTCGCCCGGTCGCCGAATTCCAGATGGTGCAGGAAGTTATCGCCAGGATGGTGGCGGAAACGGAGGCCGCAAGGGCGCTCACCTGGAGATGTGCCGTTCAGAAGGACCGCGGTTTGACAAACAACATGAGAGAGACCGTGCTGGCGAAATTTTATGCCGCCAGGGCGGCGGATGAAGTCACGGACATGGGCCTGGAGGTCTTGAGCGCTTACGGGTATTCAAATGAGTACCCGATGGCCAGAATCCTTCGTGACGGGAAGGTATACAAGATACTCGAAGGGGCCACAAACATCATGAAGATGATAATCGCCACGGATGCGCTCGGAATCAAGAAAGCAAACAGGTAAGAATAACTTACAAGCATTGGAGACGGCATATGAGAGAAGTAGTCATACTTGGAGCAGCTCGGACGGTAGGCGGCCAATTCGGAGGATCGTTTCAGAACCTCACCGCCCCGGAGCTTGGCGCAGCGGCCATCAGGGAAGCCGTAAAACGTTCCGGAATTGCACCTGAGGTTATCGATCAAACGATCTTTGGAAACGCGTGGCAGGCGGGAGTCGGGCCCAATCCGGCGAGGCTCAGTTCGGTCATGGGCGGCATTCCGGTCGAGGCCCCCGGAGTCTCGATCAACGTACGTTGCGGCTCGAGCCTTCAGGCTTTGATTTTTGGGGCGCAGGCGATCAAGGCGGGCGATGTCGATACCGTCATGGTGGGCGGGACCGAAAGTTCGAGCCAGATCCCTTACGGACTGCCTCGAGCCCGATGGGGTTACCGTATGGGGGACGGTCAATTAATAGATTTTATGCATAAGGATGGGTTTCGGTGCCCCCTCGGCGGCGGTCTCATGGGTGAAATTACGGAATGGCTCGCCCAGGAAAGAGGCATTTCAAGACAGGAGCAGGATGTTTTTGCCGCCGATTCGCACAACAAGGCCGAGGCCGCCGTGAAGGAAGGAAAATTCGCCGAGGAAGTCGTCCCGATTGAGATCAAGGGCAAGAAGGGTGACGTCATCCGAGTCGTCGACGAAGAGATTTTCCGCAAAGGCGTCACCGCTGAGGGTTTGAGCAAATTGGCGCCGGTTTTTGCGAAAACAGGGACCGTCACCGCCGGCAACGCATGCGCGCTGTGCGACGCCTCATCCGCCGTGATTCTAATGGACAGAGCCAAGGCGCAGTCCCTGGGCCTCAAACCCTTTGCCCTGCTGCGCGGCTATTCGTTTGTGGGGGTCGAACCCAAGTATTTCGGCATATCGCCCGCAAAAGCCATCCCGGCCGCCCTCAAACAGGCCGGTCTTGCACTGGGCGATATGGACCTGATCGAATTGAACGAGGCTTTTGCCGCACAGTACATTGCCTGCGAACAGGACCTGCGGCTCGACCGCTCCAAAGTTAACGTCCACGGGGGAGCTATTGCCCTGGGACATCCGGTTGCCGCTACGGGCACGAAGCTGCTCACTACGCTGCTTTATGCTCTCAAGCAGCGCAATGTGGCCTTAGGGGCCGTGAGTATGTGCATCGGCGGGGGCAATGGTGTGGCTGCTGTTGTCGAGCGACTGAACTGATTCTGGCACTCAGGAGATATTGATATGGACGTCAAAAAAATTCTAGTAGTCGGAGCCGGAAACATGGGAGCTGGAATTGCGCAGCTTTGCGCCCAGCAAGGTATAGAAGCAGTGATTACCGATATTAGCATTGATCTTTCCAATAAGGCCAAAAACCGGATAGACAAGGGCTTGCAGAAAAGGGTCGACAATGGAAAGCTGGCTGAAGATGAAAAAAAATCCATCATGTCGCGCATCTCGACCGCCGGCGATCTGAGTCCCGCCCGCGAATGCGATTTCGTAATCGAAAGCGTCTTGGAGGACATCCAGATAAAGAGGAAAGTCTTTGCGGAGTTGGACAATCTGGCCAGGCCGGATGTCATCCTGGCAACCAATACGACCTCGCTTTCAATCAGCGCGATGGCCGAGGCCACCAAGCGTCCCGACAAGGTGGTCCAGATGCATTTTTTCAATCCACCCACGATAATGAAGCTCGTCGAGATCATGCCGGGCGTGAAAACCTCTGTGGAAACTCTTTCTGCAGCCCAAAAGCTGGCAAAGCAGCTCGGGAAAGACCCGGTGGTTTGCAAAAATGAAGCTCCCGCCGGGATCGTCAGCCGGGTCCTGGGACAATTGCTCAATGAAGCCACCTGGCTGGCGGAATCCGGGGTGGCGGCGCCTGAAGACATAGATAAAGCCATGAAGTTTGGTGCCAACCATCCAATGGGGCCTTTCGAACTGCTCGATCTTATCGGCCTTGACGTACATCGTGCAAAAATGCAGACGCTAACCGCCCAACTGAAGGACCCCCGCTATAAGCACCCGCCGCTCGTCGACCAGATGATTGAAGAAGGCCGCCTGGGCAAGAAAGTGGGCAAGGGCTTCTATACATACGAAGAGGGGAAATGATGTTTGAAAACATCAAACTGGAATATGAAGGCGCACTGGCGATCCTGACCATAAACAGGCCGGATAAGCTAAACGCGGTAAACAATGCTACTGTCGAAGAGTTGGACAGGGCCATCTCTGAGATCGAGCAAAAAGAGGGCATGCGGGTGTTGATCCTCACTGGAATGGGTGATAAGGCATTTGCCGCAGGGGCTGACATAAACGAGCTTGCCAGGCGCGATACGGTGCTGGGCAGGATCGAAACCCGGAGGCGTCAGGAAGTATACACTCGGATCGAATCGCTTGAAATCCCTTCAATCGCCGCAATCAACGGGTTTGCCCTGGGCACGGGACTTGAGCTTGCCATGGCTTGCACGATGCGGCTGGCTTCCAGTCCTTCAAAACTGGGCCAGCCGGAAGTGAAACTTGGCATAATCCCTGGTGCGGGAGGGACCCAGCGGCTTCCCAGGCTGGTCGGAATGGGCAGGGCCATGGAAATGATACTGACCGGCAATCCGATAAGTGCTGAGCAGGCTTTGGCAATGGGCCTCGTTAACCGTGTGGTGCCGCCTGAGTCGTTGATGGATGAAGCAAAGAAACTTGCGTCGGCCATTTCCTTAAACCCAAAAATGGCCGTCCAATATGGGAAAGAGGCCGTCCTCCGGCACAGCGAGGTGTCATTTGCCGCGGGGCTCGCCCATGAGTCCTATCTTCATGCGCTTTCTTGCGGGACTCGAGACAAAGCAGAGGGAGTTTCAGCATTTTTGGAAAAACGCAAACCCAATTTTGAGGGCAGGTAGCCGGCGAGGTTCGGACTGATTTAAATCCGGTTGAGGTTCCCGGTCCCCGCTTCCTGCTTTTGTTTTTTTCACTCAGCCCTCAGTCCTATTTACGGGGGTGTTTCCGGGATGTTTCCATGATTTTTGAAGGAGCTTCTCCTAAAATTTAAAGGCCCGGGGCCCGGTTCCTTTTCTCCAAACCGGGTCCCGGCCAGTTTTCACTCCTACATTCCCACTCTCCTACTCTTGCGCGAGTTCTTTCTCCTGTCTCAGTTGAGCGAGTTTTTTCCGGTGAACGCCGACGACGATCGGCTTTCCCGAGCAGGCTTGGAGTGCATTTGTCAGGGCACGAAAGGAGCAATATGGATAGCAGCGGAAAAGTGTTGGGCTTATCAGAGGCCATCAAGCGATATGTGCATGATGGGGCCGTGATTTCGTTTAGCGGGTTTTCCGCGACCCAATGTCCGATGGCCGCAGTTCACGAAATCATGCGTCAGAGAATCAAAGATCTTCATGTTGTAGCAGCTTCAAACGGACAGGCAGTTGACGAACTGGTAGGCGGGGGTTGCGTCGAAGGCATTGAAATAGCCTACGGCGGGAATGGCAGGTTTGCCTCGACATGCATTCGTTTCAGAAAAGCTATTGAAAAGGGCGAAGTCAAGGTGGAGGACTACACAAATTTCCAAATGACCTTGAGGTTCATGGCCGGCGCTATGGGTGTTCCTTATCTTCCGACGTATAGTTCTCTTGGCACCGATATCGTCAACAAGTGGGGATACGGCGAAGAAGATAGACACCGCGATTCCCGGCTGGCAACGAAAAAACTTGTCATTGCCGATAACCCGTTCAACGTCACCGGCCAGGTAGATCGACTTGTGCTCGTGCCTGCCCTGCAGCCCGACGTGACCGTCCTGCACGCTCAAAAAGCCGATATCTGGGGCAACGTTCAATTAATGGGCCTCTATTTTGCGGATATCGAGCAGGCCAAGGCTTCGAAAAACCTGATAATAACCTGCGAAGAAATCGTTGATACAGAAGAACTGAGAAAAGATCCTAATAGGAATCAGATCCTCAACTTCCAGGTGAGCGCTGTGGTTGAAATTCCCTGGGGCGCCTATCCCTGCGCGGTCTTCGGATACTATGACTACGATCCCTGGTTCCTGCGCGATCTTTATCCAAAGGCGGCCAAAAACGATTCCGAATGGCAAGGTTACCTGGATAAATATGTTTATGGGGTCCAAAATAGACAGGAATTCCTGGAACTGATAGGCATCGACAGGCTCCTGACCTTACGAGCGGATAAGGAAGTCGGATACAATCCAAGCTTAAACCGGAGGTAACGGCAATGGCTGATTATAGCCTTCAAGAGATGATGGCAATCACGGCGGCAAGAGAGGTCAAAAACTCCGACATCGTTCTGTGCGGTACAGGAATAGCGATGCTCGCAGCTATAGCTGCCAAGAAGATCACTGCCCCGGAGGCGTCGGTCTTTTTCGAGACCGGAGCCGTGGACGTTCAGTTTGCTCAAACACCTTTAAGCCTGGCCGATCCGAGAATTATGCACGGAGCGATACGCCTGGCGGGGTTGGCCGAGTCCTTCTATATCATTCAAAATCAAATTACCGGGCGAAACGTTATAAGCATCCTTGGCGCCGCTCAAATCGACATCTATGGTAATCTGAATTCCACGTCAATCGGAGACTACTGGAAGCCAAAGGTACGTTTCAGCGGGAGCGGTGGGGCATCCGATATAGGGTCTCTGGCCGGTCAATATTGGGTCTTCATGGAATTGGGAAAACAAAGGTTTGTAGAAAAGGTTGATTATTTAACTACCCCGGGTTTTCTGGACGGACCGGGAGCACGCGAAAAAGCCGGCCTGCGAGGCGGTGGTCCCACAATGGTCATAACCAATAAGGGATGCTTCCGTTTCGATGACATAAGCAAAAAAATGTACCTCTACAGTTATTACCCGGGGTTCGCACCGGAAGCCGTTCAGGAGGAGATAGGCTTCAAAATTGATTTGACCGGAGCAACTGAAGCGAAAGCTCCAACCGAACACGAACTCCATATTCTTCGATCACAGTGCGATCCGGATGGAATGGTTTTAAAACGTTCCAACTGAAGTCTGCGCCTGTAAGCCGAGCTAAAGGAATGATGTCGTTTTATGGACTTAACCACGTATTGATTTGCACGGGAGGCGACTAATGGCGGCAATTACCTCGGGCCATATTATCGGCATGGTTGTGACATTATTGATCATCGTTGGCTTCGGCATCTATGCCGGCACCAAGGTTAAGGGCGAAAGAGATTTTTCGGGCGCCTCCCGTAAAGCCGGCTCGGCAGTTGTAGCGGGAACCATCATGGGGACCCTGGTGGGAGGATCGTCCACCATCGGCACCGCCCAGTTGGCGTTCCGATTCGGATTGGACGGCTGGTGGTTTTCACTGGGCGCAGGCATCGCCTGCCTGTTTTTGGGGACCTTTATGCTCAGGCCGCTTTATAACAGCAACAAAACAACTATCCCTCAATATCTTGTCGAAACATATGGTCCGGCAATCGGTCCCATTTCCAGCGTGTTCACATCTTTGGGCATATTTATCAATGTCATTGGTCAGGGTCTGGCTGCGGTAGCCTTGTTGACCTCGATAGCTCATGTCAGCCCCACACAAGCCCTGCTGATCAGCGTGGCGCTGGTCCTGGCATATGTATTGGCCGGCGGTCTGGTAGGCACCGGAATAGTCGGAACGATAAAGTTGACGCTTCTATACGGGGCGGTCATAGCTGCCGGCGGAATTGCTCTGTACAAGTTCGGTGGAATAGGCGGCCTATACCGGGCATTCCCTGAACACTTCCCCTGGTTTTCTCTGTTCGGCCGAGGCTTTTCAGTGGATTTTGCCGCCGGGTTCTCGTTGATTGTCGGAGTGCTCTCTACCCAAACCTACATTCAAGCTGTCCTGTCAGCCAAAAGTTTCGGTCATGCCCGTTCGGGCGCATTGATTTCAGCGTTTTTTATTCCACCGGTCGGTATTGGCGGAATTCTGGTCGGCCTCTATATGAAAGCGCATATAGCCGAGTTCCCGGGGTTGAAATCCGCCGAAGTTCTGCCGGTTTTCATTCTGCACTACATGCCCCCGCTGCTTGGCGGCGTAGTCCTTGCCACGCTGGTTGTAGCCGTAGTAGGGACTTGGGCCGGCTTGAACCTTGGGATTTCGACCATGCTTACCCGGGATATCTACAAGCGGTACATCGACAAAAAGGCTGACGATAAGAAAGCGCTCCTTGTTCAAAGGGTGTCGATCCTGGGCCTTTGCGCCATCACTGTCGTAGCGGTCAGCAGCAACCTGGGAGGTTTGATCCTGGGATTCTCATTCCTGTCGATGGGACTGCGAGGTTGCAGCGCGCTTTTTCCATTGCTGGGAGCAATGTTCTTCAAACGCTATGTTACACCGACTGCCGGTGTATTGGCCGCTATATTTGGACCGTTGACCGACGTCATATGGCAGGCCCTCTACCCGAAAGTGATGGATCCGCTGTATCCCGGACTTGTGGTCAGCGCAGGCGTACTGATTGCGGTCAGCTTGTTAACCCGCAAGAAGACCGGGATCGAAGCGGCGACGACCAATCCTGGGCCTTAACTCGGGAAGGCGCTATATTACGGGTGGTGTGGCAGTCTTTCGCGTCGCGGTTCACTGTTTTATACGAAATCGCGTTCAAGCGCTCACCGTGTTGGCTTCGTCGTCAGCTCCTCGACGTACTATCGTGTACGCCTGCGTGGACCCTCACGGGTCTCGGGTCTGCGCTATACGCATCATGGCAGACAATGCGTCTAGTCCGGCGCCCGATCTTTTCTGAGGGCGGACCCTCACTGGGGTTCGGGTCTCCCGCTATACGTACCGCCTTGTTGTAATGCGAGCCCTCACTACGTTCGGACTCCGTGCTATATGCGTGTGCCATGTTCATGCGTCTAGCTCGGTGCCCGATCTTTTGGTGAGGGCACAGTCCGCGCCCGATCTTTTGTGAGGGCGGATTCCTTGGACGAACCTAACTTTTGCACGGGAAAAAATTTCCTGAGATTTCCAATCTATTTCCAATGACCAACAGAAAATTTAGCGATAACAAATTGTTGCGGCTTTTTAGGGGGGCAGCTCAGTAAAGGAAATTGCAGAGAAGCTCAGCGTGGACGCCCCTGCAGTATGTAAGCGCCTGAAAGCCCTTCGGCTTTCCGGCGCCTGCGGTAATCGAGCGCTGCGCGGAGCGAAATATACCGATGTACAGGACCGATCTGCAGGGGGCGGTGCACGCCGTATCGGACGGACTCAAATGGACAATTACCACAGAATCGGACAGGTACATCAATGCCCAAAAGAACCGGGAAGGCCCCCCGCTGACAGCCCAACGCGGCTGGTAGACATGCACGGCGGGGAGCCTTCCGCGCTCCGCGAGGCACATTGCTGAGGGGCGCCTGAGATGGATATGCTATTTGTTTTGTTAAGTGTTGTATATAAGTCTGTCTTACGGCGACGAACTAACCCCGGAGCAGGACAATAATGGCAATTATAGATGCGCTCCACAGCGCTTGAGGGCTTTTGAGGTGGCTCTGCGTCACCCTAAAAGTCCTCGGATAGAATTATCCGTATCCAGGCGCCTCACTCACATCGACTTGTCGATCCGCGTCCCGTTTATTACCGGGTTCATTGAGCCAGCAATGTCCGGCCAATGGTCATAATTTCCGCTTCCTTGGTCCCTTCGTAGATTTCCAGAATCTTAGCGTCACGGTACCATTTCTGGACTGGATATTCTTCTATGTACCCGTATCCACCGTGGATCTCCAAAGCGCTGTTGGCGCAGAAAACGGCTGCCTGACCGCTATAGAATTTCGCCATGGCGGCCAGGTGATAATCGGGGCGACCTTCATCGATCAGCCAGGCTGACTTATAGACAAGACCTCGCAGGGCCTCGATCATGATGGCCATTTCGGTGAGTTTCTTCTGTGTGAGCTGGAAAGCACCCAGCGGAGAGCCGAAGGCTGTCCTTTCTTTTGCGTACTGTACGCTTGCTTTCAGGCAACCCTCACTGAGTCCCAGACCCTGGGCCGCCACCATAATACGAGTGGTGTCGAAAAATTGCATCAACTGCCTGAAACCGCCTCCCTCTTTCCCCACCAGATAGCTTTGTGGAACACGCACGTCTTCAAAAGCGATTTCCGCAGTGTCAGAGGAACGAATACCCATTTTCCCCTTGATTTTGCTTCTGGATATACCTTTGGCGTCCGCGGGGACAATGATGAGGCTGAAACTGTTGTGCTTCTTTTCCTCCGGATTGGTGATACACTGTGCAACCATGAAATCGCAAACGGTCCCATTGGTGATGAACATCTTGCTGCCGTTGATGACGTATTCGCTTCCGTCTTTAGCCGCCCGAGTCTTGTATCCGGCGACATCGGTACCTGCATTCGGCTCAGTGAAGGCCCCGGCGCAAACCTTTTGACCGGAGCAGATTTCCGACAGGTACTTTTTCTTCTGCTCTTCCGTCCCGTGCTGGAAGATGCATTCGCTGCCAAATCCCGCAGCTACGATATTCAAGGCTAATCCAGTGTCTACCTTGGAAAATTCTTCCGTGATGAGCGCGTTGCCCAACATGCCAACTCCCGCTCCGCCGTATTCCTCCGGGACCCATGCGCTGACCAGGCCTAACTCGGCAGCCTTCTTGCGGATTTCCGGCGTGTAAGTCTCGTTTCTGTCGCATTCCAGGGAAATGGGTGTGAACTCGGCAACTGCGAACTTGTATGCGGTCTCCTTCAGCATTCTTTGCTCTTCCGTCAGATCGAAATCCATCTTTGCGCCTCCTGGTGATGAATTGTTCACAAATTTCACGTACCGACTGCCTCTTCAATTATCGCTACAACGCTGGCCGGGCCGGGCGAGCCGCCTTTCACTTCGTTTTCCTACATTCTTTCGCTTGACCCCTCCCGGGCTAACTGTTCTTTCAACTGAGCGCGAATCTCATACTTTAGAAGCTTCCCGGATGCGTTTCGCGGCAAAGAATTAACAAAAAAAACTCTGCGGGGAATTTTATAGCCGGCCAGGTGTTTTCGGCAAAACTCCTGAATTTCCTGGCTGTCGGCAATCTCACCAGGCTTTATAACCAGCACCGCATTGACCGTTTCACCCCATACCGGGTCGGGCGTACCCACCACGGCGGCCTCAAGAACTTTCGGAGACTTGTAAAGGGCGTTTTCAACTTCCACGGAGTAGATGTTTTCACCGCCCGAGATGATCATATCCTTTATCCGATCGACGAAGGTAATAAAGCCGTCTTCGTCCTTGACGGCCAGATCACCCGTGTGCAGCCAACCGTCAACGAGGGTTTGGGCGGTTTCTGCGGGTTTTTTGTAGTATTCCTTCATGATGGTCTCGCCGCGGAGCAAAACTTCGCCGTGAATCCCCGTGGCCACATCCTTGCCATCCAAGTCGACGACCCTGACTTCGTTCAGCAGCAGCGCCTGCTTTCCCGAGCATCCCAGTTTGGTTTGATGGTCATGGGGGGACAAATACACACCGCTCGGTCCCCCTTCGGTGAGACCTGCGAGGCTGTAAAATTGATTTGTTTTGAACAAATCCATGCTTTGTTGGACCAGAGTCGCCGCCATGGGAGCGGCGCCGTATCCGCAACAGCGAACGGATGACAGATCGAAATCCGCCGAATTTGGCGCCTGCAGCATCATGTTGTACATGGTGGGCACGGCGAAGAACCAGGTGATTCGATGTTTTTCGATCGTTTCGAACACCTTGACCGGATTGAACTCGCGCACCAGCACATGGGAGACGCCGAGGAAAACCCCCGGATTGAGAAAGATATTGAGTTGCGCCGAATGAAAGAGGGGTGCGACGTGTAAAAACCGGTCCTCAGCGCTGAAACCCATGGTTCCCATCATGGCGACGTTCGTTTTAAAGACTCGCATGTGATCGAACAAGGCCCCTTTGGGCCGGCCGGTGGTACCGGAGGTGTACATTATCTGCAGATCGTCTTCCGGAAGGATTGTAATGCCGGGTTCGCCATCATCGGCGGACAATACGTCATTAAAGGACAGATGGCCGTCCATCCCACAAGCAGGTGCGGCGATCACAAAGCGCACAGCCGGAATGTCCTTCCTGGCTTCTTCAACAGTTCGATCGAATGTGTCGTCGGCAATGACACCGACACTCCCGGACTGTTCCAGAATATAGTTTACCTCTCCGGCCAGGAGCCTGAAATTCACTGGGACGATGACGGCGCCGATTTTTGCCAGGGCGTAATAGCAGACCGGAAAAGCATCCGTATTGGTCATCATGAGGGCGACCTTTCCGCCCTTGAGGACCCCCAATTCCCTGAGTCCGTTCGCCATCCGGTTGACCGTGCGGTTGAATGCGTCATAGGTGTAGGTCCGGTCGTTAAACGTCAGGGCCAATTTGTCCGGATGTCTTCGAGCATTTAATGCTAAATAATGGCCGATGTTCATGAGATTCCTCCATTCGAAGAATCAATCTTGACCTGGGTTTCTTAAGCAATGAGGCCGCCATGCCACAACGGGATTGCCCTCACAGGAACATTACCTGCTGCACTGTCTCTATCCCTTCGACGAGAAGACGAACGGCATTCTGTATGGACGGGTCGCCGATGGGCTCCACCAGGGAGACATGCATCCCTTCGCTGTTGCACATCGTCTTCCAGCCGACGATAAACCCGGGAACGTATGCATAGCTGCAGCCGCCGGCCCCGCAGCAAGTGTTGTCAAAGAGAGCCCACCCCGTGAGGTAGAGGACTTCCCGATCGCCCAAAGGCAAACGAAATTCCGCGGTGATAGTGAACCGCCCGCCCAGCGCGGGGACCTCCTGATCGAGGACCGGGTGAACGAATTGCTGCAGGTCCGATCTCTTCATATTTTCACTCAATAACCTCAGCCAGGCCGTTTCCCAGAACTGTTTTTCCATCCTGGTTCGTGGTGCGAATGACATAGCGGCCCGACCCGAGCTTCCAACCTTCAGTTATGAGGGTATCTCCCGGGTAGACTACATTCATGAACCTTACAGCATAGGATTTGAGCCGGGTCGGATCGGCGACGCCAATGCCCTTGAGGATCGCCCTTCCCGCATAGCCGAAACTGCACAGGCCGTGAAGAATGGGCCGGTCAAAGCCGGCCTTTCCGGCGAATGCAGGATCGATATGCAGGGGATTTTTGTCTCCGCTGAGCCTGTAGAGAGCCGCCTGGTCGACCGGGACCGTCTGCTCCACGCGGAAATCCGGGCTGACGTTTTCGGGAGGATCGAGCTTCTCACCTTTGGGACCGCGATCACCCCCGAAATTCCCTGCGCTTCGGTCCACGATGACCGATTTGTTCTCGAACAGCAGGGTCCCCTTGTCGTTTCTCGTTTCGAGACCGACGTTGACCACCGCCCCCTTGTCCCCCTTGTCATAGATCGACTCACAGGCGGCCGTCGAATACAATATGCCCGAAGGGGGAATGGACTCGTGCATCATTATCTTCTGTTCGCCGTGCAGCACCGCATGCAGGTTCAGGCCGGCAGCCGCCATGAAGGGAAAGAGCACCGGGATCAAGGGGATGACCGCAAAAGTCGGAAAGACCTTGAGGTCCTTCTCGTAGACAAAATCGAGTTCGTCGACACCGGCCCCGATTCCCAGCGCATAGAGGATGACCGTATTCTGGTCATAGCGAAAAGCCACCGGGTCCATCTTCTTACCGATGAAGTTCAAATTGATTGGCATGGCTCGAAACTCCTTTAAGGTAGAATCCCCCTTCTTTCCTCGGTCTACATGGAAAAACCGCCTCCCACCACGAGTAGCTGACCTGAAACATAGTCGGACAGAGGTGAGGCAAAGAAGAAGATAGCGTTAGCCGCTTCCTCCGGAGTACCGGGCCTGCCGGCCGGTATCAGTTGAATGAAACCCTGACGCACTTTTTCCGGAACGCCCACGGCAATCTTCTTTCCATGCATTTCCACGGCGATTCCCTTTTCCTTATCCTGAGTCAGTCGGGTGTCTATAAACCCGAAAGCGACGCAATTGGACTGGACATTGTACCGCGCCCATTCCTTGCACATGGTTTTGGTGAGACCGACTACACCCGATTTGGCTGAAGAATAATTGGCCTGCCCCACATTGCCGCTTACACCGGCCACAGAGGAAATGTTTATGATCTTCCTGGTGACCGCCTTTCCTCTTTCTTCCATTTCCTTTTTGGCAGCATCGACAAAATAGGGAGCTGCAGCCCGCATCATGCGGAAGGGGGCCTTCAGATGCAGATCGATGATCTTGTCCCACTGCTCGTCACTCATCTTGTTGACGAGGCTGTCCCAGGTAAATCCGGCGTTGTTGACCAGGATGTGCAACGCCCCCCACTGGTCCACGGCAGCCTTGACCAGGGTCTCGGGAAACTCCCGGGCCGTCATGTCGCCTACACAGGAGATCGCCTCGCCTCCGTTTTTCCTGATCTCTTCCACCGTTTCCTGCGCCGGCCCGGCATCGATATCACTGACCACGACCCTGGCGCCTTCCCGGGCGAACAAAACAGCGGTCGCCCGTCCAATTCCTCTTCCCGATCCCGTAACGATGGCAACCCTGTCTTTGAGCATTTTTTCCATAGCATTTATCCTTCTATAGTTTAGGCGGCTAATCCCTCCCCACGATGGCCAGGACGCACACATTGGCGTGGGGCATTCCTCCAAGGTTGTGTACCAGTCCCATTCGAGCGTTATTGACCTTTCGCTCCTCGGGGACCCTTTCCAGCAACTGCTCATAAATGGAATAGAGCATCCGAAGCCCCGATGCCCCGACAGGATGTCCGAAGCACTTCAACCCCCCATCGGGCTGACAGGGAATTTTCCCCTTGAGGTCGAAAAAACCGTTCGTCACATCTTCATAGGCGCCACCCGCGGGAGAAATATGCAGATCTTCCATGGTGACGAATTCAGTGATTGAAAAGCAGTCGTGCACTTCCAACATGCCGATCTCTTTTCGCGGATCTCGAATACCGGCTTCCTCATAGGCCTTTGTTGAAGCTTTCGCTGTGGTTACAAAGCCGGCGCCGTCCCAGTTGTTGTACCAGGCTTCCTCACCCGAACTGACAGCGGACTGGATGGATTTGATCTTGACCATGGGCCGGCCCGGTTTCAGGCTTTTGGCGATTTCGGGTGTGGTCACTATGGCTGCCGCCGCCCCGTCGCTCACGCCGCAGCAGTCGAAAAGCCCCAGAGGGTACGCAATCATGGGGGCGGACTTGATCTGTTCCCGGGTCACCACCGCCCGCAGATGCGCCCTCGGATTCATCGCGCCGTTGGCGTGGCTTCTTGCGGAGATATGGGCCATGGCATCCTTTATTTTTGCCATTTCGATGCCGTACTTTGCCTCGTAAGCCGTTGCCAGTTGCGCGAACAGACCGGGCGCCGAGTAGTTGGCTCCCCGCAAAAAATCCATGTAGCCGAAGGCTCCGGCAATTGGCAGCCCGCCGTACCCCGCGTCCTTGAGCTTCTCCACCCCCATTGCCAGGGCGATATCGCAAACTCCGGCGGCCACGGCGTAGCAGGCCCCTTTCAAAGCCTCGCTGGCGGTGCCGCAAAAGTTTTCCACTCGCGTGATAGGGATATAGGGCAGCTTCAGAGTCAGCCCCAGCGGGATGGATGAACTGCCCATGTGGATACCGCTATAGCATGTGCCCAGCCAGGCCATCCCTATTTCTTTCTTTTCCACGCCCGCATCTTCCAGACATTCCCGGAAGGCTTCGACCATAAGGTCTTCGGCACTGGACTCCCACCGCTCACCGAAACGGGTGCAGCCCATTCCCAGAATGGCAACCTTGTCACGAATTCCATCAGCCATGGCTCGCCTCCTTCTTGGGTACAGCTTTCCAGAAATAGCCGCTGACGCCCCGCTTCTCGTCCACATATTTCCTGCGGAAGCTCATGACCACTGGGAGCCCACTCTTCACTTCGCTGAGGTCGCAGTCAGTAAAATCCATCAGGTACCGGCCTCCCCCGTCAAATTCTATCTGGCCGTAGATGGCTGGCGGATTGACTGAAGCCGCCAGCATGTCGGCGGTAAAGCTGGCAACGCGGCCCGTTTTATCCGCGAAGGGATACTCCTCCATCTCATCGAAAGCCCCGCAGTCGGGGTTGACGCAGACGCGCTGCTGCGGGTATTGAACCGCGCCGCACTTCCGGCATTTGGAACCCCACAGCCCCAGGACCTCCCTTCTCTTCCGCCAGAGCATGGACCAGCGGGTCCATTCATCTTCCTCAGCGCGCAAACCTCCGTCCGCCGGAAGGATGTTGCGCCACACCAGGTACTTGGTATAGTTGTCCAGGTCCGCCCCGCCGGCCAGACCTGCGGATATACCTTTTCCCAGGCCGGCGCTGGAGATGTTCCCGGTCACTTCGAAGCAAAGCGCATCGCACCCGCCGCCGAAGCTCACCACCAGTATCCTGTCCCCGGGCCTGGACTGCTCCAGGGCGGCAGAAAGCATTACCAGAGCATGGGCCGCTCCCGATTCACCTATTTCCTCCTGAAGGTTGCTCTGTTCGACCTCGGGCCCAAATCCCAGGACCTTGTATAACTTCTTCCGGACAGCCGGATAGATACACGGGTAGACCACCCTTGAAAAATCGGAGGTCTTCATCCCACACTTGTCTGCGAGCCCACGAACCGCCTCCGGTATCAACTGCTCAAACCCCATATCGCGTATCCAACGTTCTTCCCATTGGCGATCGAATCGAGCACTATCGCCCCGGTAATGATCCACGAAATCGTAGGTGGTGGAAAAAGATCCTTTGAATTCGGCGATGACTTTTTCGGAACCCAGCACAAAGGCAGCGGCTGCATCTCCTGGAATCATCTCCTGTGTGGAGGCGGGCTTGCCCAGCCGGCAGTCCGATGCGCAGACCAGGGCCCGTTCCATCTTCCCGGAGGCAACGCCGTCCAGACCTGCAAGGAGGGCAGTCGTGCCCGACTTGAGACCGCCGGTGAAATCCGCGGCCCGAACCCGATCCTTTAAGCTGAGGGCCGCTGCTGCTATTCCTGCATTGAGCCTTTCCTTGTACGGCATGGTTGTGGACGCAAGGTAGAGCCCTTCGATGGATGAGCGGTCGCAACCCTCCAGGGCATCTCTTCCGGCGGCTACGGCAAGCGTGATAGTGTCTTCATCGAAATTGGCCACCGCCTTCTCACCCCTGGCATTTGCCACCGTTGCCGCATTCATCCACCCCATAGCTTTGTAGATAAGGCTGCGCTTCAAACGATATCGCGGCACGTAGCCGCCGTGGCAACAAATTCCAATCATAGGTCCTCCTTTGGCCGAAATCATTTGACGAGTTGCCCGCTCTTCTCCCGGAATTCTTTCCTAAGCTCCCTTTGGTTAAGCTTTGAGGAGACCCGGAATTCAGACGAGTCCCAATTTTTTGGCCACGATTAATTTCATCACTTCGGTTGTGCCCGCAAAAATGGTGATAGGACGAACGTCGCGGGCAAATCCGCAGATGGGGTATTCCTCCATGTACCCGTAGCCGCCGTGAAGTTGTACACAGTCGTAGGCTACCCGATTGGCCATCTCGCCGATCCAGCTCTTGGCCATGGAGACCTCGGTTATGACTTCCTTTCCCTCCATATGGTCCACTATCAGCCGATCGAGAAAGGTGCGGCCTATTTTCACTTCCGTTGCCATGTCCACGATCTTGAAGGTGTTGTGCTGAAAGCTGCAAATGGGCTGCCCGAAGGCCGTCCGCCCCCGGCAATACCGGATGGTCGTATCCAGCATGGCTTCCGCCATGGCTTGAGCCATTACAGTGCAAACGAGCCTCTCCTGTTGAAGGTGATGCATCAGGTAGTAAAAGCCCTTGTTGAGTTCACCCAGAAGATTGCCGGCCGGAACACGGCAGTCTTCGAAGATGAGTTCTGCCGTATCCTGGGCAAGAAGTCCCATCTTCTTGAGCTTTCTTCCCCTTTGGAACCCTGGCGCCTCCCGCTCCACACATATCAGGCTGATGCCCCTGGCGCCCGGCGCTTCCCGGTCGGTCTTACAGGCAACGATCACTAAATCCGAGTTGATCCCGTTGGAAATGAAGGTCTTTTGGCCGTTTATGATGAAACTGTCGCCGTCACGCCGGGCATGGGTGCGGATCGCCGCGAAGTCGGACCCCGCGTCAGGCTCGGTCATGGCCACGGCCAGGATGCATTCACCGGTCGCCGCCGGCGGAAGCCACCTCCGTTTTTGCTCTTCGGTCCCGAGACGATAAATGATGGGGGCTATGATGTCGCTATGAAGCGGCGCCAGGACGCTTATCGCCCTCGCCTTGGCCAATTCTTCGGTAATAATCACGGAATAGAGAAAGTCCGCTCCACTCCCGCCATACTCCACCGGGAGCCACGGGCAGAGAAACCCCGATGTCCCCAACTTATCCCAGATTTGCCTGGGCACGATGCCCTCCTGCTCCCATTCCTCGACGTGTGGAGCAATCTCCTGCTGGATGAACCTGCGAAACGCCTGGCGAAAGATATTGTGTTCTTCCTGGTGCATATCAACCTCCCTTTTACAGTCCCCTGTCTGTCGCGCAATCGCGGCAGCGGGGCGTGCGGACCAATAGAATGCCAAATAGTAAGTATGTAGTACTTACCACTGCTTCTGCAGTTTTACCCACGGGCGCCAGCTTGTATTCATCGCCAGGGAAAAAAACTTGTTACACGACCCGTGTTTTACACTTACTTTCTCTTACTGGTGTAATGCCGTGCAAGATTAGCTTGTAGAGCTCAGCGGCCAGAAGATGAGGAGAGAAATCGCGGCTGAAAACGATCTCCGGCAGGCACATGTGTTCGATGCCTCCCAGGATGATCTGCCTCAGATGCCGGGGAGAGATGTCATTTCGAATTTCGCCGCTTTCAACACCTTCCTCGATGACAGTCAGGATAATGCCGGCCCAATGTCTGACCAACTTGTATGTTTCGCTCTCAAAATAATCCGGGTAATTCCTGACCTCGAGGAGCAGTATCCGCGCAAAAATCCGGTCTTGGCTGTAGATATTGAAATGGGCCAGGATGGATTTTTGCAGCCTGTTGAGAGCCCCGGTGGTGCCCTTCAGGTCTTCTTCGACCTGGACAATATATTTTTCCAGGAATTCGCGGAGGACCTGATAAAGCAAATTCCGCCGGTCTCGGAAGTATTTGTAGATCAGAGCCTCGTTAACCCCCGCGGTTCTGGCAATTTCAGCCCAGGTGATGGCGCTGAATTCCTTTTCCGTGAGAAGCTGTTTCAAGGCTCCGACAATTTTGGCGTAGCCGAGGGGCGTGGAGCGAGACTCCATATCAGTGACGTTTCAATTCTTCTTCCGGATAACTGCAAATATTATTTATGGACGGCACACGCCCTCGTGTAGGAGCACCGAGCGAATGCGAACCAAGGCGTGATCCTTCTCAGGAAAGGTATGTAACGCATACTTGAAAAGCGATGAAATGTCAAGTTCGTTTTAGCCATCATTTTCTCCTGAAACAGCCTGGGAACAGCGAAGGAATGATAAATATTCTTGACCTGGAGCCCTTATCGGGGTAGGTGTACGCGAACACGAACAAGCAAACCTCAAGAGGTCATCGAAATCGAGGAGGTCAGGCAATGAAACGTTTGCTGGGTGGGTTTCTCGTTTTTCTTGCTCTATATTCGCTTTTCGGTTGTGCATCTTTTAAGGACCTCGCCGGCCGCCCCGGACAGGAGCAGACACAACCGGCCGGGAGCAATGCCTGCGCTTCAACGGCCGCAACAGAAGAGAGCGCGCTTCCGGGGACGGCTCAAGTCTGCCGCCTCGACTCCGCTGTGTGTTATTTGCAAACCACAACTCCCCCTCCGGCAATTTCTGCGCCCGATAAGGCTGCCCCGGTCGTGCAAGTTCCGGAAAAATCATTTGATTTCGGGACCATGCGAGGAGACGGAGATTTCAGCCATAAATTCAAGATAATGAACACAGGCACATCCGATCTTATAATCAAAAAAATAATTCCCGGCTGAGGCAGTTGGGTCGCCCAGGTTGACAGGGCAATCCCTCCCGGTGGCGAGGGAACAATCACGATTTCCGTCAATGGCAGGTCATGTTCGAGCGGAACAAAGAAATCCGCTCTTGTCACGTGCAATGACCCGCGGACCCCTTGTTTTTTTCTGACCTTGACGGGTAATAACAACTAATAAGCCGGTCGCCGCGATCGTCATATGTACGGACCTGGATTAACCGATGATAAAGTCCTCCAATTAACTGAAAGGTTCTTTTTTCGAGACCTTCATCCTCTGATTTCGATTGGAACGGCAAGCGACCGCTACAGGGGCTGGATCGGCCAGATTTATTCGGAAGAGCTTTACAGGAATCAAATAACCAGCCGCACTAACCGGGTTGGGAAGAAGAGCTTCCGCGAGGAAGTTCTGCCGGTGGATTCGGTTCGCGAATATTTCCAACACTTTGAAGTGCTGGAAATAGACTATACTTTTTACGCCCCCCTGATTGAAAACGGTGTCCCTACCCCCTGCGCCAATGCCCTCAAACAATACTCAATACGCATGGGACCTGAAGACAGGGTCTTTTTAAAAGCGCCGCAGATGTTTTTCGCACAGAAGCTAAGACGCGGAAACGGCTATTCTCCAAACGAGAATTACCTCGCTTCGGAGGCCTTTACCAGGCAGTTCTATGAACCCGCAATCGGCATTCTGGGTCCGAACCTCGGCGGCATAATTTTCGAGCAGGAATACCAGAGACAGTCTGAGCGAATCCCGCCGGCGGAACTCTCCGCCCAACTTGACCGTTTTTTCGGCTCCATCCCGCACGACGACAGGTATCACGTAGAGCTGAGAACGGAGGCTTATTACTGCAAACCTGTAATCGATGTTTTGCGCAAACACGGCGCCGGCCAGATACTTTCCCACTGGACCTGGCTCCCTGGCCTCAAGACACAGTTTTCGAAGGCTGGAGGAAATTTTGTCACGGCCGGGCGACAGGCAGTCATTCGGCTTATGACGCCAATCGGCATCCGTTATGAGGACGCTTATGCACGCGCATTCCCTTTCGACCGTTTGATAGATGAGATGATTCAGCCCGGAATGATTCCCCAGACCGCCCGGTTGATGTGGGAAGCTGTCCGGGATGGGGTCCGATTGAATCTCATAATAAATAACAGGGCAGCCGGGAACGCGCCGAGCCTGGCGCAGAGAATTGTGAGAGAGTTTCTTGAGATGCGGATACCAGATGCCCGATAGTCGTGCCCGTTACGGATAGCAGATGTCGGCTATCAGGTGTCGGAAATCCAATCCCGGGAGGTGTGGGCTGATATCTGCCACGAAAAGTTGGCGGTGGGACCGCCTGCCGGGGTTGCCAAGCCCACACGAGAAACTTTCCATGGTTTCAGGGTGTCCCAATGGGGCGTGAAAAGCTGCCTCGAAAAGTTCATCGCGGGCATGGCCCGCTCCTACCGTGGTACGTACTTTTCATGATTTCCGGGTGTACTCAAGGGACGTGAAAAGCTGCTACCCGACAGGCGATAACCGCGCGGACATCCTGTGAAAATTCTTATTTACGATTTTCGGTTTCCAATTTCTGCAAAGTATCGAGGTTCTGGCGGACCTGTTTTTGTGTGGTTTTCCTGTTGATCGTATTGGACTTGTGCTTTCTGTGCCTGATTTTCTCGGTCTTTTGAGTCTTGGAACCCATCTTTGTCTCCTTTGACGGCAAAAAACAAAATACAGACCCGCGGTCCGGGTCAAATTCATTCAACAATTGTGGCAGAGCCCATATAACAGATAAGCTCGCTCATGTCGATGAATGAGTTTTTAGTTTTTAGTTTTTAGTGGCCCATGGCACGGGCAGCCGCTTGCGCCGCTGCCTGCTGCGGCGGTTTAAGTTATGGCCGGCGGTCCCACCGCCCAGCCAGACGTCTGCGTATATCCGGGACCAGTTTTTTCAAGCGTGGGAACTTTCCCTTCCCGGTTTTTGATAAATTAACGGTCAACAGATCCAAAGCAAGAGGGATATAGTCCAGAAACCGCCTCTTGCCCTTCACTACCCCCAGGAAACCAAAAGCACCCAATATTTGAAGATTTCTGGCGAGCCTTACCGCCTCGTATTTTCTGATGAACTCACCTTTTGAGACGGCAAGGCACTTCCCCGCAGAGGCCCAGTACATTGATAGAAGCTTATCCTGCAACCTCTGAGGGACACAAACATAAGGGTCGATCAGCAGTGATGCAAGATCGTAGGCCGGCGGCCCGAACCGCATCCCCTGAAAATCGAGCAGCCACAGCCTGGCGTGCCGGACCATAATATTGCGGCTCTGGAAGTCACGATGAAAAACATGAGAGCTATTGCGCACTCCGGCTTCCTCCGCGAGTTCCTCGAAATCGGGGCGGAGTTCATCGGGAGCGATTTCAAACCCCATGCACCCATTTACGAACGATTTTCGAAAATACTCAAGCTCACGCTCATAGACAAAAGAAGGATCGTAGAGTGCCCGGTCAAAGCAAAATTCCGGATCAAAACCCTTCGGGGCTCTCCTGTGGAGCGCAGCAAGCATCTTAATAATACGGGCGTATATGGCTTCGAGGTTTGTCCGATGAGAGCGCGCAAAGTCCTCCAAGTGGAGGTCTCCGGCGTCTTCCAGAATGAATTTTCCTTTATAGCGGTCGGCATGGAGAATGCGCGGCACAGGCAACCCTTTCGAACGCAGATGGTTGCCGATGAGAAGATAGGAGTCATTTTCGTCAGTAGAGTCATTCCGCAGGCGAGGTGAGATGAGGGCAACCAGCGAAGAACGGCCGCAGAAAATCCGGAAAAACTTCCTGTCGGACCCATCGCCGAACAAGGGTGCGACCCGAACCTTTCCGGATGCGCCCAAAAGGGTCGAAGCCGTTTGAACCAACTCGTCAAGTCCGGGGAAATTATACATGATGGATCTCACGTAAGTCTATCACGCGAAGTCGCGAAGAAAGAACCCATAGATAAGTTGCTATAAAAATCAAGACAGCCCGGTATCAAATATTAAGCGTAGGACTCAGTATTCATTTCAAAAAGAGTGTGGATATCTTGCTGATTCTTCTCATTCTTCGCGTCTTCGCGTCTTCGCGTGCAAAGCGTTCGCATGCAAGGCGTACTCACCGGCAGGCGGTTCCGGCGCAAATATTTTCCCGAAATGGCGCCCCGAAATGTTCAGGCCATCCGCCACTACGCAATCTTTGAGGGAACTGCCCTTTTCAATCCTTACGTTGTCCCACAATATAACGTCCTCAAGACTGACGCCTTCGCAAATCCAAGCTCCCCGGCCTGCGACAACCGATCCTTTCAGGCTGCAGTCCGGGTGTATAACGGATTGCGGACCTGCAGAAATATTCTCCCCGGTTTTAAATGGCAGAAGCCGCCCAGGCTCGATCCGAGCAAGCTCCCTGGTGACCTTCACATAGCTTTGGACCGATCCCATCTCGCGCCAGAAAAGGCCCTCCTGCGTAATCGCCCTGGGAAAAACACCCTGGGATATGAGCTTTCTATAGATGTCGATAATATCGTTCGGGACCCCGGCAACAACATCGGCCAAGGCCGAAGGATTGATGAAATGAATCCCGGTAAAAGCCATCATCCGGACTCCCTGCACTTTCTTTCGAATCTCTTCGGTCTCGCGCCCAAAGCCGAGCACCAATCCCTGTTCACTTACCGCTACGTGATTGAATTCGGGCCAGTCATGCAGCAGAAGGCTTATTTCAGCGCCGGAGAGCTTGTGGCGCTCAAGCAATGAGCTGAGATCGGCATCGCTGATGATATCGACGTTGATCGCCGCGAAAGGATCTTTTCCACAGCGTTCCGCCGCCGACTTTATGCCTCCTCCGGTTCCCAGGAGGACCGGTTCGGGCAGCACGCTCACAGGGATCGGCCATTGCCTTTTGGAGACTGCGGTTGTGAGATGGTCTTTGAGGTGGTAAGCATTGAGAAGTGCGGCATCGAACCCGCAGCGATAGAGTCTTTCAACCCAGAATTCCAGCATCGTAACTCCACGAAGCGGAACCAGGGCCTTAGGGCGTGAGTTTGAAAGCGGCATAAGCCGGTTGGCAAGCCCGGCGGCTAAAATCATCGCGTGCATGAATTAATTCACTTTTCACTCATCGCGGAACGATGCCGCAATCCAATTGGAAAGAATTTCACTATAGTTGGGGTCCGTAATCTCTACGCGAGTCCTGCCATCACTGCCGCTTTTGAACACCACGTCACCCTGCGCAAGCCAATTAATCACCTGTGAATAGACTTCGTACTCGAGCATTAGTCCACGTCTGCGAATCTTTTCAACATCGTCGCCGGGCCGGATTGGATAGACGGCCTGGGCGACGATCGGCCCGGTGTCTTCACCTTCATCGGCAAAGTGCACCGTGATGCCTCCCCACTTGCAGCCGTATTCGAAGGTATCCTCATACCCGTGCTGCCCCGGAAAGGAGGGAAGCAGCGCAGGATGGATATTAAGGATTCTCAATCCATCGGCATTAAAATGGTTTATGAAATAAGGCGTCACCAAGCGCATGAAACCCGCAAAGCAAACATAATCAGGCTTGTAAGTGTTTATAATCCGGATCAGCTCATGTTCGGCCATGACCAACCGCGCGAGCTTTGCCCGCCGCTCGACCGGGTCCGGATTTTTCACTATTTTCTGCCTGCGGTCCAAATCGGCCAGATCGACCAGGAGTTTAAGCTCTTCCAGTTCGGCGACGCCTGTTTTCGAGGATTTTTTGTAATCCACATGAAACGCAGGGATATTGGCCTTTGCGGCCCGCTCGAGAGCATAAGCATCCGTCCTGTCGCTAACCACCACCGAGACCACGGCATTGAGCTTTCCAGCCGCGGACCTGTCTATCATCGCCTGCAGATTGGTCCCCCCGCCTGAGACGAGTACGGCGAGCCGCAGTTTTTTAACAGCGGATGGTGTGCTGATTGAATCGGACAAATTCCCACCTGAATTTATGGACCCCGGCTCGAAGGCGCGGGCCGGGATGACGTCATGCCGGAATGACGATGTTAAACAAAATAACCCACTGCATTCCTAAAGAACCTGATACCTTCGCCTTCTTCCGGAATCGGTTTTCCCTGGCGCTTGTATCTCTCTTTGAGGAGGGTCCAGTCGGGATGGTTCGTGAAATGGTTGAACGCCTCAGGGTGAGGCATCAGTCCGGCAACTCTGCCAGTCTGATCGCATATACCGGCAATGTCCTCAACCGAACCGTTCGGATTGAAAGGGAACTCTCCCAGAGCGGGAGCGCCGTCGGGCTTCGCATAGCGCAAGAATACCTGTCCTCGGGAGATAAGTTTTTCTATCACGCCGGATTCGGCAAAAAACTTCCCCTCGCCGTGGCGTATCGGCAGCTCGATGCTTTCGATATCGCGGGAAAAAACGCAATGTGACGCAGGATTGACCGACAGGTTCACCCACTGGTCGCGAAACCCCCCGCAGTCATTGGCAATGAGGGCCACTTCCCGCTTCATTTGGCCGGGATCGAACCCGGGCAGAAGTCCCAGGTTGACCAGGACCTGGAAGCCGTTGCATATCCCGAGCACAATTCCGCCGGACCCCACAAACGCCGAAATCTGGTCCTGAAGCCGGTGCTTCAGGCGCATTGCCATGATTACGCCCGCTCCGTGGTCATCTCCCCATGAGAACCCTCCGCCTATCACGAAGATCCGGTAAGACGCCAATGATTTCTCGCCGGCAATGAGGCTGTTCAAGTGAACTCTTTCCACCTCCGCCCCGGCCGTCTGCAGCGCATAGGAGGTCTCAAGATCGCAATTGAGACCGAACCCCGTCATTACAAGAGCTTTGACCGTTCCCATAGCCCTATTCCAAACCTATATCTTTTCTATAGTAAATTCCCTCGAACCGGACCTTTTCCATTTCTGAAATGGCCGTTTCCCTTGCCTGCCCAAGAGTGCTTCCGGAACTCACAACGCAGAGCACCCTTCCACCCGTTGTAACAAGCCTGCCGGAGGGGTCTTTCTCGGTACCGGAATGAAAAACCAGGCAGTTCCTGTCTATCCGGTCCACCCCGTCTATAGGCAAGCCTATTTTGTACCGGTCCGGATACCCTTTATACCAGCCTTTCTTGCCCTTTGTCATGCCGCTGGTGGCAATCAGGCACAGCCGGTAGTCATTGTCCCATTCCGGCTCTATGGTGTCCAGCCTGCCTGTTGTAATGGCCTCGCTGATGTCTACCAGATCGGTTCGCAGCCTCGGGAGTATTACCTGCGCTTCCGGGTCTCCCAGACGAATATTAATCTCAAGTACATAAGGAATGACTTCCGTCCCGCTTTCCACAAGCATCAGCCCCAGATAAAGGACCCCACGGTAGACGATATCGTACTTTTCCCGCACCCCGTTGATGAGCGGCTCGGCCACTTTGGACATGATGGTTTTTACAAGTGAATCATTCAGCCAGGGATGAGGGGAGTAGGCGCCCATTCCCCCGGTGTTTTTACCTTCGTCATTTTCCCTGGCGCGCTTGTAATCCTGCGCGGCAACCATCGGTTTTATCGTGTAGCCGTCGGTAAAACAAAAAAAGGAAAGCTCCCGGCCATAGAGCCTTTTTTCTATATCGACCCTATCGCCGGCGTCGCCGAATATGCGCGCTTCCATGATCGAACGCACGGCCTCCTCGGCATCCTGAACCGATTCACAGACAAGTGAACCCTTGCCGGCAGCCAATCCGTCCGCTTTAACGACGACAGGATAACCGACGCTTCGGACGTAATCCAGGGCCTTGACGGGTTCGGCAAAATTTTCGAACTCCGGTACCGGGATTCCAAGTTCCCGCATCATCACCTTGGCGTCACATTTGCTTAACTCCAACCTGCTCGCCTTCCTGTCCGGACCGATAATCGGCAGCCCTCGAGATTCGAACAGGTCGGCAATGCCGGCGGAAAGAGGCTTCTCAGGCCCAACAAACGTCAAGTCGATTCGTTCCTTCTGCGCGAAATCGGCCATCTCTTCAATGGTCTTCAGGTTCACGCAGTCTGCGGTCTCGGCTATACCGGCATTTCCATGCGCCACGTAAACCCGTCTCACTCGCGGACTCTGAGTGAATTTCCACGCGATGGCGTGATCTCTGCCGCCCGTGCCTACAACCAGTACTTTCAAAGAATATGTCCTCCAAGGTACTCGCAGATGTTGGCGTCATAGCTGCTGGTCAAGCAGAAGGCCTTCCAGGCAAGCCGCAGGCTGGTCTTTCTCGATATATTGCCTCTTAGCGCCTGCATTTCCTTGAGGACCTCGGGATAGTCTGACGGGTCCGTGACCACCGCCACGAACCTGTTATTTTTGGCAGCGGCGCGGATGAGGGTCGGCCCGCCGATGTCGATATTTTCTATTGCCTCATCCAAAGTGCATCCGGGACGCGCGACGGTCTTCGCAAATGCATACAGATTCACGACGACCATGTCGATCGGCTCTATTCCATGGCTCGCCATAGTCGAAACGTGCGTCCGGTCGTCACGTATTCCAAGTATTCCGCCGTGAATTTTGGGGTGCAGCGTTTTAACCCTGCCGTCGAGCATCTCGGGGAACCCTGTATAATCGGAGACTTCGGTTATATCGATTCCGGCGTCACGAAGCGCCTTGGCGGTACCTCCGGTCGAGAGCAAATGCACATTGAATTCCCTCAGGCCTTTGCCGAATTCGGCCAGCCCGCTTTTGTCCGTAACGCTCAACAATGCCCGGCGCACAGGAAACATTCGAGACTCCTTGGGAGTTTTTAGTTATTAATTTTTAGTTATGAGTTATGAGTTGTCAGTTATCAGTTATTGGTTGTTAGTTCATATCACTAAAAATCCCGTCAAACAGCTTCTCCGCAGCCTTTACCACCATCGTATCGTCAGGAAGCGTTACGGTCGGTTTTCCCTCGAGATCGAACTTCGAAAGCAGCGGATCGGCCGGGAGAGAACAGATCCTTTCAGTACCAAAAATACGTTGAACCTCTTCCGGCCAGGTGGCCGGTTCTTCCCGAACCTGGTTTATGACAAGCACGATCTTCGAGACACGCATCGGAAGAGTCTTAACCAGTTCCGCGATCCGGCACGCAGCGGAAAGTCCTCTCCTGCTGGGATCGCTCACCAGGACCAACAGGTCTATGTCCTTCTGTGTAAGCCGGCTGAAATGCTCCATTCCAGCCTCGTTGTCAATAACGATGTACTGGTAGTTCCCAATGAGGCGATCGATGAGGCTGCTCAGAAGATTGTTGGCCGCGCAATAGCAGCCCGGACCCTCCGGGCGGCCCATAGCGATAAGATCGAACCCATCCGATTCGACAAGGGCCTGTTCGACCTTCATCTCCATGAATACATCTTTTGTCATACCCACCGGAACGCTCGTCTTCATTTCTTCGCGCGCCTCTGACAGAGTATCATCCAGCGGCACTCCCAGGACGTCGTTCAAATTCGAATTGGAATCAGCGTCTATGGCAAGAAGCGGCTTCATTCCATGATTCAGCATATAGCGAATCAGAAGACCTGCTATAGTCGTCTTTCCGGTCCCACCTTTCCCGCCCAATGCAACAGCGAAGCCCAAATCCACCTCCATCTATTCTTTCGAGTTAAATTATCAGCGCAACAAATAGCGAAAAATGACACATTTTGAAACTAATATTGATAACATGCCCGGGAACTTTTATAAAGCGTTTATCAGTGCGAATTCGCTGTAGGCGAAGCAATGCAGAAGATTGCTTTATTCCGGCCACGCCAATTCGCCCGATCGTGAGGTCTGGTTGCAGGTATGTGCAGGTGGCTTGTGGATTGAGGGCACAATGTCCATCGCGCGGCCATACGGTAGCCATAGTCGGCATAGCCAAACTCGGTCCGTAACTCTTCAAATACTGCTCAGTAACCTTGTTCGCATCCCATTGCATGTCTACTTTTTTAGTAGAGTCTGGCCGATTGAATTCTCGGCCATTGAGTACAAGTCATCTTTTCCTGAGGTTGGAAAAATGTCGGATGTCGATGCGATCGTTATCGGAAGCGGTCAAGGCGGGACGCCGTTCGCCCTGGAAATGGCGAAACGGGGCAAACAGGTGGTCCTTTTCGAAAGACATCGCCCGGGAGGAAGCTGCCTTAACTGGGGCTGTACTCCATCCAAGGCGTTTCTCGCTTCAGCCCACGCCGCAGGTCGCGCCCGGGATGCACAAAAGCTGGGCGTGCGCGCACTGGTAGAGGTGGATTTCAAAAAAGTCATGGAGCGTGTGCGGGAGGTGCGCGACAACTTTATCAGAGGATTGGAAAAGCGCCTCCTGGTCGATAATCTAAAGCTCGTTCACGCCGAGGGCGCGTTCACTGCAGGGGGCCACGTAGAAGGCGGAGGTGAGAAGTTCCGCGCACCCCTTGTGGTAATCGACACCGGGAGTTCGCCCCTCGCACCCCCTGTGGAAGGCCTGGAGAAGACCCCTTACTTGACCGACCGCAATTTCTGGGACCTCGAAGATCTTCCCCACCGGACCCTGGTCCTCGGCGGCGGATTCATCGGCCTCGAACTCGGACAGGGACTCGCCAGGCTGGGAAGCCGTGTCCGCATCATCGAAAATGACGCGCGAATAATGAAATCGGAAATGCCTGAAGTGAGCGAAGTCCTTCAGAAAGCGCTGGAGCGAGACGGGGTTGAATTCCATCTCAAATCCACCGTGAGTCGCATAGAGTACGCCGATGGGATTTTCCGGGCCTATCTCCAAGATGGGACGGTCCTTGAAGGCGATGCCCTTCTGGTTGCTGCCGGCCGCAGACCGAATACGGCGGCCCTCAACGCTCCCGCTGCGGGAATCGAGCTGGACCAAAAGGGATACGTGAAAGTGAACGAACATTTCGAGGCCACACGCCGGGGCGTTTACGCCATAGGCGAAGCGGGTGGCCAACCGGCTTTTACCCATGTCTCCTGGGAGGATTACCGGCGTCTTCTTGCCATTCTGGACGGACAGGACCGCACCAGGGACGACCGTGTTCTCGGTTACGCGGCCTTTACGGACCCCCAGGTCGGCCGCGCCGGTTTAACGCTCGAACAGGCAAAACAAAAAGGCTACCGCGCGAGGGAAGCCACACTCGATGTAAAAGACATGATGCGGGCCATCGAGTGGGGACATGACCTCGGTTTCTATCGCATGGTCGTCGATGAGAATACCGGGAAAATCCTCGGCGCTACGATGGTCGGTTATGAGGCGGGTGAACTCGTGCACGTATTCCTGGATCTCATGGAAGCGGGAGCGACCTGGCAGGTCTTGGAGCGCGCGCAGCATATCCACCCGACCTATGCAGAGAATCTGCCGAGTTTGGCGCGCATGTTCAGGGAGTAGAACACCGCCCGCCGCGTCCTTTCGCACCGTGGATGCAAAGAGACCAGCAGATGATCGACGCCATCGAGATGAATGTCGTGGAGACCGCGCCAAGTGGAGCAAGACAGAACTGAACTGGATCAACAGGGGGAATCCATGGGAGAGGAAGAGACCCGGGCGGCACTGGACAGGCACTGGTCCGCTTCGGCAGCGGGCGACCAGGATGCAGAGCACGAGATCTACGCGGACGACGCCATCTGTGAATACCCTCAGTCGGGCGAGCGAACCATCGGGCGACGGAACCTGCAGGCACTGCGCAGCCACCATCCAGGCAAACCTTCAGGTTTTCGCGTCATTCGAATTCTGGGAAGAAGCAACCTCTGGATCACGGAGTACACCATCACTTACCAGAGCCGCCTGGTCTACACCGTCAGCATCATGGAATTCGGGAACGGCAAGGTGATTCACGAGACACAGTACTTCGCTGAACCATTCCAGGCCCCGGCATGGCGTGCGAAATGGGTGGAACAAGTGGGCCTGCGATCTAAGTGAACCGATGAGTTCGTACCGCTTTCACCTTCCACCCTTAGCGCTCATCTCTCCTGTGGAATGAAGCCGGGAACACCGGTTTCCACCACAACATTAAACCGGTATCGCGTCTTGATTCCTTCATTAATCTCCTGCATGGCCTCTTCCGGCAGGGTGGAGATTTCAAAGTTCGCCCTGATGTGATCGGGGTTTGTTGAGGTGGTCAGGGGCGCCGTGCCCCGCTGCACAGCCCAGGCTAACAGGACTTGAGAGGGAGTTTTGTTTACCCGCCGGGCGATAGCTGCAATAACCGGGTCGTCGATCAACTTGGGAGTCATGTTGTGCCCCAGGGGCGCAAAGGCTTGCAGCACGATGCCGTGGCTTTTGCAGTAATCAAGAAGGTCCGACTGCGGGAGATATGGATGCGACTCGGCCTGAAGCACGGCAGGCTTTATCCTGGCTGCATCGGCAATTTCTTGCAGGACTGCCAAACTGACGTCCGACAAACCGATGGCCTTGCACCTGCCCGCATCCACCAGGCTCTCCATGGCTTGCCAGGTATCAAGCAACGTCACCCCCTCATCATAGATGACATTACCTTTTTCATCCCTTGGGTCCTGGTCGTCTCCGGGTTTAAAGGCAAAGGGAGTGTGAATGAGATAGAGATCGGCGTAGTCGAGTTGGAGTCTTCTGAGACTCGCTTCGAAGGCTGGTTTGACCCTCTCAGGACGATGATTGGTGTTCCACAGTTTTGCAGTGACAAACAGATCCTCTCGCCTGACCTTTCCTTCTGTAAAAATCCTCCTCATCGCTTCACCTATGGCGTTCTCGTTACGGTACCGTTCGGCACTGTCGAACTGACGGAATCCCACTTCCACTGCCGCCAATACTGCATTCTCAGTGTCGGTGAGGTCAGGAATCAGGGTGCCAAACCCGAGTGCCGGAATGAAAGAGCCATTATCGAGAGGAAGCTTCGTATAGCGAAGATCATCTGAGTTCTCCATGGGTTCTCTCCACATATTTATTTAATATCTTCAAGCACTTAGTATAATCATTGCTGGCTATGCCGCAATGGACGCTCTCGTTTTAACCCCTTCATGAAGTGCATCGGAGGAATCGGCAGCGGCGTCCGAGGGATCGCGGCATCGGGATGGACTCGATTTCACCCGTCTTGAGATGGAGGCAATCCAAAAGATCCTTTACGTACAGCGGCAGGATAGATTTAATGGCAGGCTTTTTTTTGCCCTTTCTGCCCGAGACCATGACTCTTCTGACTACCCTCTGAGCCGCCTTCTACCTTAGTCCGACCTGCCGGGAAGCCATAGGTAATAGAACCCGCCCTGCAGAGGGGGGAGCAATTCGGCGAGCCCCGTGTCAATCAGGTTGATCTCGGGTGTGTCCTGTTTGGTCGAGGCATTGTAGATGTTGTCGATCAGCGCAAGCTGATCCCATGTGGTCATTCAACTGATCGGTTGACAATCTGAAAACGCGTACTTATATTCAACCAAATGGTTAAATTACAGAGATCTCAGCTGAACGCCATCTTTCACGCCCTCGGCGACCCCACCCGCCGTCGGATGCTTCGAGAACTGGCCGGAGGCGAGCGGACGGTAAGCCAACTTGCAGAGCCCTTCGCCATGTCACTCGCGGCGGCCTCGAAACACATCAAGGCGCTGGAGAACGCGGGCCTGATCCGTCGCGAAGTGCGTGGCCGCACTCATCTGTGCCGGCTCGATCCCGGACCGCTCGCCGCCGCCCATAAGTGGCTAAGCTTCTATGAGCGTTTCTGGACCGGCCGTCTGGATATGCTCGAACAGCTCCTCCGTGAGGAAGACGCGCTCAAATCCACGCCCCCCAAAAAAGGAGATGACAAATGACCGAAGACACTACCCCAGACGAATATGGCGCGCTGACCGAGCCTGCCACCTTGAAGATTCAGCGGCTTCTGCCCGGCCCCATTGAGCGCGTCTGGGCCCATCTTACGGAGAGCGATCTGCGCCGCCAGTGGCTGGCGGCGGGGCAAATGGAGATGAATGTCGGCGCTCCCTTCGAGTTAGTCTGGCGCAACGACGAGCTTACCAACCCGCCCGGACGACGGCCGGCCGGCTTCTCCGAGGAGTCCCGGATGCAGGGCCGGATCATCGAACTCGATCCGCCGCGCAAGATCGCCTTCACCTGGGAAGGCAACGGCGAGGTGTCTTTCGAGCTGGAGCCGAAGGGCGAGGAGGTGCTGCTCACTGTGATCCATCGCCGGCTGCCCGACCGCGAGTCCCTGCTGGGCGTTGGGGCGGGTTGGCACATACACCTCGACGTGCTGGTCGCCCGCTTGGCAGGTAAGGAGCCTGCGCCATTCTGGGACGGCTGGAGCCGCCTGCGGGAGGAATACGACCGGCGGATGCCGGCGTGAAGGAACTTAACGGCCCCGGTTTGAGCCAGCGCCAGATGGCGCGCCGTATACCAGGTCGTCCAGGATCTGCCTGATGCCCTGGCTCATCTCGTGAACGCTACGCATCGCCGGATCAACTGGGATCGCAAACAAGAAGTGAGATCATTCTTCGGGATGTATCGATAATTATTACGGAGGCATAAAATGGAAACACACAAAATAAGTCACAGTGTCGGGATCAAAGCATCCGAGGAGACCGTTTACCTGGCGTTAACGGACACAAAGAAACTGGCCGGATGGTGGACCACCGATACTCGCGGCGATGGTTCCAAAGTGGGAGGCGTGCTTGAGTTCTGGTTCGGAGATTTTTGTCTTAAATTTGAAGTCGTAGATCTTGAAGCGGGCAAACTCGTTCGTTGGAAATATAGCGGAGATGTTGGTGAATGGGTTGGAACTGAGGTAGCCTATTCCATAAGCGCCGATAAAAAACAGAGTTACGTCCGCTTCGGTCATACAGGCTGGCGCAGCGAGAGCGGATCTTTCTCTCACTGCTCAACAAAATGGGCGGTCTTTATGGTAAGCCTCAAAGACTTTTTAGAAAAAGGCAAAGGGCAGCCGTATCCCAGTGACGTGCAAATCGAACACGACTGATGCTCGCAGGGGGTTCTCCGGTCGCCTTAACGTTCCGAATGCGTCAGACCGAGTCCTCCTTGCGCGTTGAGGATGCCCGGGGCCGCACCGCTTACGTCCGGCAGGATCCGTGTGATTTGCGGAGCATTATTCGGCTTCAATGAAGGAAATTTTAGCGAACGAGGGTTACAGCGACGACGTTTTCCAAGGAGGTCAAGATGAGAAGGATTCAGACAATTTTAGTTGTTTTCGGTTTATTGCTCTCGCTTGCGGCGAGCGCGGAAGAGAAACAAACTCCCAAGGCAATAAAAAAACTCGAGCCGCTGCCAAGAGATTTGGAAATCCAGCTTGCGCTGAGCGCTTTGCCGCCGCACCTCAGGGACAACGCAACCGTCTATGTTCTAAATCCAGACAAGGGCTTTGAAGTGGCCCGCAAAGGCACGAACGGATTCCACACCTTTGTGGCGCGAACCGGCGATGATACGTTCCGGGGGTCCTGGCCCTTGACGGAATATAGAGATGATATTCTTTATCCGGTTTCCTTTGATTCAGCGGGCGTCGATGCGCAGATGCGCATATTCTTCGATGCGGCGGAAACGCAGGCCAAAGGAACTCCTCCCGAAAAACTTAAGCAAATCATGCAAGGACGCTTCAAAACCGGATACTATAAAGCGCCCGCGAGTCGGCATCTCTTACATGCTTTCTCCAATACTGAGGACTTACTTCAACCCGGAGCAAAGCGACGACAACGTACCCACCATGAACATTCCGCACGTCATGTATTACGCTCCCAATATATCCAGTGAAGACATAGGCGGCGGACCGCTTGGCGGAATGTATCCTTTTATTATTATGCAGGGCCCCCATGGATTCATCATCCAGTTCATGGGCGTAACGGAAAGAGCGGCTATCACCAAGGAATATGAAGGGATGCTGGCGCGACTCTGCGATATCAAAAAAGAGTGGTGTCTGGCGAGAGATAAGGGGCAGTATTGACGCGATGTGCAGTTGCTATCGCTGTCCGCTGCGCTGGAATTTATGAGGCCGCCGGCAATAACCGCAGGAAAGAATTCGCGGCAGTACTTCTCTTAAATTTAGAAAATGCCCTGTGAGCAGGTTCTGGCCTTCGCCGTTGTGATTAAGCCGGGGGGGCGGTATCATGGGGTCTTACCAAACCAAGTGCCCGTTATTATAAACGAATATAGGATCGGTGACTTCCTTCCTATCGCGCAAACCGGAAACCCGCGGCAAGGATTACCCTCTCCAGGGTCTTCCAATGGAGAGGCGTGAGCTTTCTTCCCGTCAGCTCAATCCGATCATGCTGGTGTGCCTCTCTATGGCGATCCATGCCGGGGCGATGCAAGTACCCTCATGACATTCGTACCCGCATTCATCGAGAATCTCGTCGAGAGTCCCCAGGTCAGAGGCCGTTTGGACAAAAAGATGAACCGCCTCGTCCAGCGCCTTCTTTGCCTCGTCCGGGGTGTTTCCCGAACTCATCACATCCAAAGGCATGGCATGAGCAATGAACTGGTTGCCTTCCCGCCAAAGGTGAATAGTATAATCAATGTTCAAACTGCCCGTCATGTCGCGACCTCCTCAAGAATCCTCTCCACGCATGCATGCTAACCACGGGAAAGCATGCTCTTTGAATGATACGCCACCACGGTCGAACTTCACAATATAATCTTAATATACCCTGTGACGAAGCCGAATGATTTTCATGGTCGGTGAATAGCCCGACCCGTCCCACATGGTCGCAAGTCATAGAATATCCCCAGGCAAATTTACCTGATCTTCCTGATCCCACACCCAGCCCGATGCGTCCCCGGTGGTCTCGATCATAGAGTATCCCTCAGGGCTGGAAATTCTTTTCTATAGAAGTTCAGCACATCTGTCCTCTCTTTGAAAAAACCAAGTGCTGAAATGCGCAAGTTATTCGAATATATGGGGGTATAACCATCTAAAACTGGAACACGGCGCGAATGCCTTCGCTCTTGAGAATGGCGACGCTACCTGCTAGGATTGCGCGCTCTCCGGGCGGATACAAAATTACGGATCGACTCCGCCGCCGGATATGCAATCTCTTGCTTCCGCATTGAAAGGAAATCATGGAAAGAGATCCGGGGAAGATCTCCCAAACGTGTCTGAGCGTCATAATTCCGTGTTTTAACGAGCGGGAGACGCTTCGCGAGTGCGTGGAGAAAGTTCTGGCTATTGGGCATTCTGCGTTGTCGCTTGAAATAGTGATAGTAGATGATTGTTCGACGGACGGCAGTCATGCGGTCGCGCTCGAACTGTCGGAGAAGTATCCCCAAAAGATAACCGTGCTCCGTCATAAGAAGAACCAGGGCAAAGGAGCAGCCCTGCGGACCGGGTTCGCAAAGGCAACGGGCGATTTTGTCTGCGTTCAGGATGCCGACCTGGAGTACGATCCCACAGACCTCCAAAGGCTCCTTGGGCCGCTAACATCCGGAAAGGCCGACATGGTGCTGGGGTCCCGGTTCCTTTCCAACGGGGAACACCGCGTGCTCTATTTCTGGCACTACCTGGGCAACCGGCTGCTCACATTTGTCTCCAACATGTTTACCGACTTGAACCTGACCGATATGGAAACGTGCTACAAAGTCTTCCGGAGGGACGTACTTCAGAAAATCACCGTCGAGGAGAACAGGTTTGGCTTCGAGCCTGAAATAGTGGCAAAAATAGCGCACATGCGTCTTCGCGTTTATGAAATCGGGATATCGTATTACGGACGAACGTATGAGGAAGGCAAGAAGATCGGCTTCAGAGATGCGTTCAGGGCAATCTACTGCATCATGCGCTACAATCTGCATTGCGCGCCGGTGCCGGTCCAGTTTCTGGCTTATCTATTCATAGGAGGTGTGTCGGCTGTTTTCAACCTCGGTGTTTTCCTCGGAGTGCTTTCGTTTGGATACTCCACCGTCGTCTCTGCACTGTTAGCTTATTTCCTGGCAGCCGCTCTGAATTATTTGATGTGCATCCTGCTGCTTTTCCGGCATAAGGCGAAGTGGAGCGCACCGAAGGAAATAGCGATTTACCTGTTGCTTGTTTGTGTGCTGGGAATCGCAGACGTTGAACTAACCAAGCTGTTAATGGGAACCGGTTTGGCTGCATGGGCGGCAAAATCGACGGCGACCGTGATTGGATTGATATTGAATTTTGCCGGGCGGCGCATGTTCGTGTTCCCCGAGCCTTCCAGCGGACCATGGCGACGACAGGTCCAGGGAAACGGAAAATGAGCGAACCGAGAATTCAGTAAGCCCCTGGACCGCAGAGACGCAGAGAGCGCGGAGAAAAGCAATTAATTCTATTAGAAAACAAAAAGCCTTTCCCCTTCACCGCACTATTGAGGGCCTCTTCCTATTCTCACTGCTCGCTGGGAGCATCTTCACGGATTCTGTCTGCTTGAGGCAGGAGGTGATCGAGAATTCCATTGATAAATGCGCCTGAATCCGGGTTGCCGAAGGTTTTTCCCAGATCGATGGCCTCGTTTATGGACACTTTTGGCGGGATTTCTAGACAATAAAGCATTTCGAACAGGGCAATCCGAAGGACGTTCCTGTCAACAATCGACATCCTTTCGATTCGCCAGTTCTCCGAGGCTGCGACGATCATTCTGTCCAGTTCGTCGCGGTGAGAATAGACGCCGTTCAAGAGGTGTTCGGCGAAGGGACGAACCGCCTCGGCGAGATCGGGATCCTTATCTTCTCCCGATTGGAGTTCGTAATAAGAATCAATCACCACCTGAGGAGGATCTTCGGTCATCTCAAGCTGGTAGAGCATCTGGAGGGCGATCTCCCTTGATTTGCGCCGCTGACCCATGACTCGTGACTCACATCTGCTTTATTAGATTGGCCATCTCTATAGCAGCAGATGCAGCGTCCCAACCCTTGTTGCCCGACTTTGCCCCGGCCCGCTCGATCGCCTGCTCCAGCGTATCGGTTGTGAGGACCCCGAAGCTTATCGGGACACCCGCTTCAATCGCTACGTTTGCGATTCCCTTGGAGACCTCTGCAGCTACGTAATCAAAATGAGGCGTCCCTCCCCTGATTACGGCGCCAAGACAAATCACGGCGTCATATTTGCCGCTGTTAGCCGCCTTTTTCGCAATCAAAGGTATTTCGAATGCCCCCGGGACCTTGAAAACATCGATATTCTGGTCGTCGGCGCCGTTTCTGTTGAGGGCATCCAGCGCGCCTCCCAAAAGCCTTTCCCCAATAAAGTCATTGAAACGGCTGACAATTATTCCGAACTTGAGCCCTTTCGCCAGCAGCTTTCCTTCGAAAACTTTCATGAAGCTTCCTCCTCGGCAGATATGCAGCTCAAAATATGACCCATTTTGAAGCACTTGGTGCTCAAGTACTCGCGGTTGCATTGGTTTGGAGAAATTTCGAGCGGTACTCTTTCGGTCACGGTGATCCCATAGCCCTGAAGCCCAACAATTTTGGTGGGGTTGTTGGTCATGAGTTTCATCTTTTTAATGCCAAGATCGACGAGCATCTGGGCGCCAATTCCGTAATCGCGAAGATCGGCCCGAAATCCGAGTTTCTCATTGGCTTCGACCGTATCGTAGCCCTGTTCCTGAAGAGCGTAAGCCTTAATCTTGTTTACTATGCCTATTCCGCGCCCTTCGTGATTCCTCATGTAAAGGAGCACGCCTTTTCCCACTCGCCCAATCTGGTTCAAAGCCGCATGAAGCTGGTCGCCGCAATCGCACCGGAGCGAACCGAAGACGTCGCCGGTGAGGCATTCCGAATGGACGCGCACAAGGATTTCCTCGTCGGGGTCGATCTCACCTTTGACCAGGGCCAAATGGCAATGTTCGTCTATATCGTTTGTGTAGGCCATGACCCTGAATTCCCCTCCAAACGAACTCGGCATCCTGGCCGTGGCGGCCCTGTGGACGAACAATTCGGTCTGCATTCTGTACTGGATCAGGCTGGCGATAGTTACGATCTTCAGCCCGTGTTCACCGGCAAATATTTCGAGATCGGGCATCCGCGACATCGTGCCGTCTTCGTTCATAACTTCGCAAATGACGCCCGCCGGCTTCATTCCGGCTATTCTGGCAAGATCGACCGATCCTTCGGTCTGCCCGGTCCTGAACAAAACCCCGCCCTTCTTCGCCCGAAGCGGAAAAATGTGGCCGGGACTAACCAAGTCTTCGGGTTTCACATCGTCAGCGATGGCGGTGAGGATGGTACGGGCCCTGTCCGCGGCGCTGATGCCTGTAGTAACTCCCTGCCGCGCCTCGATAGATATGGTAAAGGCGGTTTGAAAAGGAGACTTGTTTTTGGTCACCATCATCGGCAGGTCGAGCCTGTCAACCAATTCAGGCGAAAGGGAGAGGCAGATAAGGCCGCGTCCATATTTAGCCATGAAGTTAATGGCTTCCGGTGTCGCGGTCTCTGCAGCGATGCACAGATCGCCCTCATTTTCGCGATCTTCATCATCCACCAGAATGATCGGCTTACCGGTCCTTATATCCTCAAGCGCCTCGGGGATCGTTGCCAAGGGCATCAGCGTGTTCTCCTGTTACAAAAAGTTCTCACGCGAAGACGCGAAGCCGCGAAAAGAGGACCCCTTTTTCATGGTTTCCGCGTGTCCCGAAGTGAGCAACTGGTTCGAAAAGTTTATCGCGGGCATGGCCCTGGGAGTGCAGCGTGGTCTCAGCCCTACAAAAATGTCGTGTCTTTCCATGGTTTCCGAGTGTCCCAATAGGAACGTGAGCAACTTCTACGAAAATTAATTGTCGTATAACATAAATAGAACGATCTCTTCAAGTCGGCCTGGAACAAAGCTTCTCACGGAGAGCAAAAGCATCTCACGCGGGAACGCGACTCCTTCTTTTTCTTTCTTCGCTTCTTCGCGACTTCGCGTGCAAAGCCCTCTTCTCGTCGCATGGGGCCTTCGCGCCCTCACGCAAAACCGTGTTGTTTCAAAAAATCGAGATCGATATTTCCTTTATCGCCCTCTTTGCCGAGAGAACTTTCCCGCGCACGAACCAGCTTTTCGATATATTTTCCGATCAGATCGGTCTCAATATTGACTTCTGCGCCAATCTGAAGGCTGTCGAGTGTGGTCATCAGACCGGTATGGGGGACGATATTTACGTCGAAACCGGCACCGGAAACTCCGTTGACTGTCAGACTCACTCCGTTTACCGCAACAGAGCCCTTTTCGATAACATATCTCAAAATTTCCGGGGGGGCCTCAAAAAAGAGCCTCTGAGACCTGCCTTCGGGCTTGCGCTCTTTAAGGACCGCGATCCCGTCAATATGTCCGGTCATCAAATGGCCGCCGAGACGATCTCCAAGCCTGAGCGCCCGCTCAATATTCATCCTGCTTCCGGGGGCTTTGCCGCCGAGTGTCGTGCGCCCCAGCGTCTCAGTGGAAACATCGGCCGTGAACACTTCCCGCTGGAAATCAATCACCGTGAGACAGGCCCCGTCAACAGCTATGCTCTCACCCAAAACGGCTGTCTCCATCCGGAAATCGGGGCGGATCACCATCCGAGCGTCCAGCCCATGGCGCTCTGTTCGCTGCAGGGTCCCTGTTCCTTCTATCAGACCGGTAAACATAATCGGTTCCACTTACAGGCCTCTGATTAAATGCTTTCGGGAGCGGATGTTGCCGGCGACATTTTTCAGCTTCAATACGGCTGCTCGCGGAATCTACCGCGAACAAGAAGGTCTTCTCCCAGCATCCTGATGTCCATTCCATATGCCCGAATGCAATCGGCTATTTTGAACTTCGGCCTGCCGTTCAGCATGGAGACACCCCCGGGATCGGAGAGGATTTTCGGAGCATAGAAAAAATAAAACTCGTCGGCCAACCCTTCCTGGGTGAAAGACCCCAAAACATGCCCGCCGCCTTCGACAAGAAGGCTCGTTATCCGCTTTCGTCCAAGTTCTTTCAGCACGTCGGCCACGTCCAGACCGAAATTTCCGGGACGGACCCTTATCACTTCCATACCAGCGTTGCTCAGACTTCTTTCTTTGCCGGCGGAAGCGTCCAGACCGCAAAAGATTAAAACCGGCCCCAGTGACGCAGTTTGGACCAACTGGGCATTCAGCGGGATTTTAAGCTCGCTGTCGAGGACGATCCGAACCGGTTGACGGCAGTTTTTTTTCCCCTTCAAACGCACTGTCAAAAGAGGATCGTCAGCAATGACAGTTCCAATACCAACAAGAATGCCGTCCGCGGAAAAGCGAAGCTGATGAGCAAACCGGCGGGACAATTCGCTGGTGATCCACTTCGAATCTCCGGCCGAAGTGGCGATGAAGCCGTCAAGCGTCGCCGCAGCTTTCAGCATAACATAAGGGAGCCCCGTAGTTATGTATTTTATGAATGGTTGGTTGATCTTCCTGCATTCGCGCTCGAGGATGCCCCCTTTGACCTCGATTCCGGCCCCCCTTAACTGCTCGGCCCCTCTGCCGCCGACATGCGGGTTGGGGTCGGCCATCCCGAACACTACCCGCTTGACCCCCGCGTCAAAAACGGCATTCGTGCAGGGAGGGGTCAGTCCGAAATGGTTACAAGGCTCGAGTGTAACATAAAGGGTCGCACCGGAGGCGGCTGCGCCGGCGTCCGCAATTGCGTTCACTTCGGCGTGCGGCCCACCGTGCACCTGATGATAACCCCGCCCGACCACGACGCCTTCTTTTACCAAAACCGCCCCAACCAATGGATTGGGACTGGTCATTCCTACCCCTCGCACGGCCAGGCGCAGGGCCTTTTTCATAAAATGGGCATCAGGATCGGACTGAACCATATTTTCCACGTTGAAAACCACGAAGGGATATAGCCGGCAAGATTATGAGCCTAATTTATCGAACGCTCCCTGCTTCGGTCCCCGCTGCCACTTACTCGTGCAGGCCAAAACCGGAACAAAATTCCGCCGCCTCACAGGCCAGCGATTTGAGCATTGCTTCATCGCCAACCGACTGGAGAGCACGGTGCATGAGCCCCCCGACTATCTCCATATGCTCGGGCATCATTCCCCGGGTCGTAATCGCAGGTGTGCCAACCCTGATCCCGCTGGTTACATTCGGTTTCCTGGTATCGAAGGGTATGGCGTTTTTGTTTACAGTGATCCCCGCCTTATCGAGTGTCTCTTCGGCTATTTTTCCCGTTAACTCTTTGGGACTCAGGTCTACCAGCATCAGATGATTGTCCGTGCCCCCGGAGACAAGCCGGTAGCCATGGCCTGACAATACCTCGGCAAGCCGCCTGCTGTTCGCAAGAACACGTTCCTGATATTGCTTGAATTCGGGCTGAAGGGCCTCCTGAAAAGCCACCGCCTTTGCTGCTATCACATGCATGAGCGGCCCGCCCTGAATTCCGGGGAAGATTTGACTGTCTAGCATCTTGCTATATGAGGCGTGAGAAAGGATCAACCCGCCGCGAGGCCCTCTCAAAGTCTTATGAGTAGTGGAAGTCACAAAATCGGCACACGGCACCGGATTTGGATGCAGCCCCGTGCTTACAAGGCCGGCAATGTGGGCCATGTCAACCAGCAGGTATGAACTGGTGCGCTTTGCAATTTGACGAAAACGCTCAAAATCGATGATGCGGGGGTATGAGCTGGCCCCGGCTATGATCAGTTTAGGACGTTCCCGGCCGGCTATTCGCTCGACCTGGTCGTAGTCGATCTGCTCAGTATCGTGCTTCACTCCGTAGGAAACAACCCTGTACATCTGTCCGGAAAAGCTCACCGGACTTCCGTGAGTGAGGTGGCCTCCCTGGCTTAAATCCATTCCCAGTATGGTGTCGCCCGGTTGGAGCACAGCGAAGAGCACGGCCATGTTGGCCTGAGAGCCGGAGTGAGGCTGAACGTTTGCATAATCGGCGTGAAACAGCTTTCTTGCACGCTCCAGGGCCAGTTTTTCAGCAACGTCAACATATTCACATCCGCCATAATATCTCTTACCAGGGTAGCCTTCGGCGTATTTATTCGTAAGAACGGACCCCTGAGCTTCCCTTACCGCCCTGCTGACAAAATTTTCGGATGCTATCAGCTCAATCCGGCCCTTCTGCCGTTTTTCCTCGTGATCAATGACCTCAGCAATTTGAGGATCAACCTGCTGCAAATATGACATGCCTTTCCCTCTTGAAACCCAAAACATGAAAGCTCCACTCCAGTCTGAAATTTCAGCCCTGCGCACAATTTTTGAATAATAGCCCAAAGCTGCGGATTTAGCCAGAAATAATGATTTCAGCGAGCGGTGAACGGTGAATCGTAAATGGTGGACGGGAAATGGCGAACAGGAACACACAAACGCCTTGACTTCGAAAACCGCTTTCCGTCATCATTCCTTAAAAATCCAACGAGTATGGGAATCCATGAAGGAACTCGATTTCAACTATCATGTCAGAAAAAGCGCCAGGCGAAAGACACTTGCGGTTACCGTCCATCCCGACAACCGGGTCGTTGTGAGTGTCCCGGCAACTTATCCGCAGAAAAAGATCGTGCGATTCGTCGAAGATAAGTCGGATTGGATTCGAAAGATCATCCGGGCCAATCTCCAAAAGGTAAGGCAAAGCCATGAAAGGAGATTCGAAACCGGGGAGAAACTACCTTACCTGGGCGGAGAGTATACCTTGCTGGTTGAACACGGAACTCCTTCGAGGGTAATCCTGGAAGATGGTCATATTTATGTGCGGCTGCCGGTTGAAGGTCTTGCGGCTAAACCTTCAGAGGTAAAAAAGCACTTGATCGAATGGTACCTGGACCGCGCCCTGGCCAAGGCAAAGGAAAAGGTGCCGGTCTACGCAGATAACGTCGGCGTAAGCCCTTTTTCTGTGACCGTCAAATCGATGAAGTCGAGATGGGGGAGCTGCTCCATGCGCGGACGCATCAGTCTTGCCTGGAACATCATAATGGCGCCCGAACATATCTTCGATTATCTCATAGTTCACGAACTCTGCCACATGGTTCATCACAACCACTCGCCAGAATACTGGAAACTGGTTGAAGCCGTCTTTCCGGATTATCGACAATGCAGGAAATGGCTGCGGGAAAACGGCATTCGACTGCAATTGGGTGAAGGGTGAAGAGTGAAGAGTGAAGGGGGTTAGAGGGTTAGAAAACGGGACTGAGGACCTTAAAAAAATCAGGACTGTGGACTGAGGACGGAGGACTGAGTGGAAAAAAAAGCAATACCCCGTCGGTTTACGTTTGGGTTTGAGTAGTGATGCCTCTTTATTACGGCGAGGCCCTCCTCTTCACCCTTCACTGCTCTTTTCCGCGTCTGATTGCCGTTTGGCAGACGCAATCATCATAGGGCATAATAATGATCTATGAGGGGACCGAAGCCTTGAGAATGCTGAACCTGGTTCCGACTCTTCATTGTTTATCATCAACTAGTAATAAATCTCCCCCCCGGGGGGGTAGCCTCGCTGCGATGGCCAGACGGCCTTTACTGTAGTACCCCCATTTGGAGTAGAATTTATGGAAAATTCCCCGCCGCCCAGTTCAGTTCGCTCCCTCATCCCAATAAGGCCAAGGCTTTTCGCAGTATGCGATTCCAAAATGTAATCCAGGTCCATCCCAATCCCGTCATCGCTTATCTCAAGTTCGATGGTCCCGTTATTGATGGCAAGACGCAAATCCACCCACTCTGCTTTTCCATGTTTTATAGTGTTATTCAAGGCTTCCTGGGCAATCCTGAAGATCGAGATTTTGAGATCTTCGGGTATATCTTCTTCGCGGATTGCGATTTCGAGTTCAATATGCGGGTCGGGATAAAGACTGAGAAGCTGTTGGCGATGCCACTCCAGAGTAGCCAAAATGCCATAGTCCGTCAATATCGTGGGTTTGAGGCCCATATAAATTGCTCTGGTTTCATCGATTGAACGCTGTAAAACAGGGATGAACTCATCCAAAAGCTTTGCTGATTCCTGCAATTCGGACTTTCCCAGGGCGGTTTTTACGTACTCGATTCGAAACTTGAGGGCTGCAAGCGTCTGTCCAATGCTGTCGTGCAGATCCGAGGCCAGCCTTTTTCTCTCATTTTCCTGGACCTGAATAAGTCTGGAAGGCACCAAGCGGAGTTTTTCGTTGGATAATTCCAATTCGGCTGTTCGCTTCCGTACGCGCAAATCAAGCTCATCACGTGACCTACGAAGTTCTTCCTCCATCTGCTTGCGTTCAGTGATGTCCCAGATAATTCCGTTAAGTCTCGACGACTCGCCTTCGCCATCTTGGATCAACTTGCCGCGTGTGGTGATGTAATGGATACTCCCATCCGGCCAGACCGCTCTGTACTCAGTTTCGTATGGCTCATCCTTTTCGATGATTCGGGCATGTGCCGTCCTGATCGTCTCACGGTCATCCGGATGAACCGCGTTGAAGAACTCCTTGTCAGCTCCTGTGAACGTCGCCGGATCGATCCCCAAAAGATTACAGGCCTGGTTGTCAAAGTAGAGTCTGTTCTCGATGATATCCCAATGCCACGCCCCCATGGCGGCAGACCGCAGCGCCAGGTCGAGCCGCGCCCGGCTTTCGCCCAGCTCTTTCTCGGACTGCCGGTGGGCATGGCGCAACCTAAGGGCAGTGATCCCATAAGCGAGGTCGCCGGCCAACTCGGCAAGCAATTTCACCTCGTCGTCGGGAAAGGACTCCGGCTGTTTTGAATAGATTGTAAGTGCTCCTAACATTCGCCCGTCGACACTCAGCGGAACCGCTACGGAAGAGGCATAGCCTCGCTTCATGGCCTGTTCCCGCCATGGCCGCATCCGGGATTCCGTCAACATATTCCTGCAAACGTCGGGTGTCCCGGTCCGTATCGCAGTACCGGTTGGACCGCTCCCTGATTCCGTATCCGACCACGTGATCTTTATCGTCTCCAGGTAGCCTTCCTCAAACCCGGCATGGGCCACAGGCCTGACGGTCTTATCCTCATCGTCCTCTGCAAAACCCATCCACACCATTGGATGGCCGCAGTCCTCCACAATAATCCGGCACACCGCGTCCAAAAGAGTAGATTCATCCTCGGCGTGGATCGTTGCCTGAATGGCATTACTAAGTGCCCTCAGGATGCGGTTGAGGTTCCGACGCTCTTCCTCAGCCTTTTCACGCTCGGCCGCAAGACTTGACTGTTCCTCTGCTTTGTGCACCCGTGCCCGGGCGCGAAATGTCGCTTCGGCTAGATAGGAGACCAGGGCGCTACTGGCGATAAAAACGACCATGGTTATCAGGTCGGCGAAATCACTAATGGCAAAGCTGCCAACCGGCTCAATCCAGAAATAGACGGCAAGGGCGGCAGCGACCACTGTGGCCAGAAACCCGGCGCTAAATCCCCCATATAACGCCGCAATCGCCACGGCGGGGAAGAAGGTCAGGAAGGGCGAACGAAGCTCAAGAACTCCCAGGAACTGCCACCGGAAAGCAGCGGTGATGATAGCGACCAGAACGCCTACTGTGCAGCGGAGCCATAACGGCGGTTTGTCCGATCCCATACCATGCAATTCCCCTTTTTGAACCTGGCGAGACATCGATGGCGTCGCGGGCACTGGCTCTCCCCTTGGTTAACCTATTTTAAGGTGCTGTTATTTTTTATTGAGTGAAACGATCGCCTCCGAAAAACTTGAGAATATCCTAAGTTAAAACATATCATGTCATGAAGGAAATGAGGAATAATTCTTGAAAAGAACCAGAAGCGTTTTCATTCCATTTCTGGAGGCCTGTGAATTGCTCCGGACCTTTACAGGTAACGGGATCGATACGAAGAATGGACAGACTCGAGAGCCTGCTAAATTCCTGAATTCTCTTCAATTGGATAGCCGGCCTGCACGAGGGCTACTTCTATTTGCCGGATGTGCTCGACATTGCGCGTCTCGATTTCGAGTTCCACCAAGGTCTGATGAATGGACATGCCGGCCCCGCCCCGATTGTGATAGATCTGGAGAACGTTGGCTTTTTCTCGCGCGATTATGCTCAGGAGCCTTTCCAGGGCGCCGGGGACGTCATCGAGACAGACACTGAAGCGCATTATGCGCCCGTTTCGCGACATGCCTTTCCGAATGACTCTGTCCAGCAGAGAGATATCCATGTTTCCGCCGCTAATGACCAGTACAGCTTTTGTTCCGGGCGGAGCCGTGATTGCGCATCCCAGCAGTGCGGCCACACAAACTGCCCCTGCGCCTTCGGCAAGCATCTTTTTTCGTTCAAGAACCATGAGGACGGCTTCGGCGATCCGGTCCTCGTCCACCAGGACGATCTGATCCACTGCTTTGCGGATTATGTCGAAAGTAATACGACCAATCTGCTTGACCGTTATTCCGTCGGCAATGGAGCGCAACGCTCCCACCGTGACTCTTTCGCCCGTATCGACGGCCTCGAGGGCTGACGGACATGCTTCCGCCTGAACTCCGACGATCCGAACCGATGGCTTGATAGATTTGACGGCCGTTGCAATCCCGGAAATCAACCCTCCGCCCCCGATCGGCACGGCTATCAGGTCGACATCGGGTAGTTCTTCCATTATTTCCAGGCCGATGCTCCCCTGCCCCGCTATTATTGATGGATCATCGAAGGGATGGATAAAGGTTTTGCCTTCCTTTGCCAATTCAAGCGCCTTGTTTATCGATTCGCCCAGGCTTTGCCCTTCGAGAATGACTTCCCCGCCGTAGCCTCGCGTTGCCTCCTGCTTCGAGATCGAAGCCCATTCAGGCATAACTATGGTGGACGGCAGCCCGGCCAGGCTCGCGGCCAGGGCCACACCCTGAGCGTGATTGCCGGCGGATGCGGCAACGACCCCTTTGTTCCCTATTCGGTCAAGTTCCGTCAGGATCTTGTAGGTTGCTCCACGAATTTTGAAAGATCCGGTTGCCTGCAGATTCTCCAATTTCAGATAGACTTCGAACCCGCACAGCTTGCTAAAAGTGGGAGAGCGCACGAGAGGCGTTCGGATCACGCGGTCCTTAAGGACACTTGCCGCCCTTCTTATTTCGGCAACCGACGGAGAAGTTTTTAGTTTTGAGTTTTTAGTTTTTGGTGGATTCATTTTAAGTGCAGTTTTGAGTTTTTAGTTTTTAGTTGATTTCAGGGCGCACGATAGGGGCAAAAAAGCGGTGGTCAAGCTTTGCTCAAAACTAAAGACTAATCAACTTACTGACCTGTTTTTGGCAGGATAAAGATGAAATCGGAGCCGTCATCTCTGGGTTCGTACCACATGTCGCCCTCGTGCTTTCGGACGATTTCCCGGATTAGATACAGGCCCATCCCGAACCCGTCTTTTTTCTCCGCTCCGCCGTCTATGTGAGAAAACTTCGTAAAAAGCAACTCCCTGTATTGCTGCGGAATCGAATTGCCGCTGTTGTAGACGTTCAATCGATAAAATGAGTCGTGGTCTTCGAACCCAAAAGCAATCCTGCAGCCTTTCCCGCCGTATTTTATAGCGTTTTTGAAAAGGTTTCTGAAGACCGCTTTAAGCCACATCATGTTGGCGGCGATCGGAATACTCCCGCCCGGAATCGCTCCAAGGCGGTTGTCGATTATTATGTTTCTTTCTTCGATTTCATTGGACATTTCATCGAGCACTGCGTCTATAACATCCTGCCTAAGATCTATGCATTCCCTCTTCTTAAGAAGCGCTCCCTCCATAGAATGGGCACTCCCAAGACAGTCCTCGGCTATGCCGATCAGGTGCCGGACACGCGCCATTAAATCCGAAACCGTATTCCATACCGATTCGTCCATTCTTCCGAAGGAACCGCGCAGAAGCAATTTAAGAGTGGCCGCAATGGAGACAAGAGGACCCCGGATATCGTGAGACATGATCATCAGCATGTTCAATATATGCTGGTTGAGTTCCCGGATGCTCCGCTCGGATACCGAAAGCTCCCGGTACTGTCTTTCGGCCTCCTGATATGCTTCCTGGAGCTCCTTTAAACCCGTAATGTCCCTGAGCGCTCCCTCCCACGAAATGGAGCCGTCATCTTCGAATGACAGGGTTGCCGTTATGGATGCGCTGAAAACGGTCCCGTCTTTCTTTTTCAACTCTGCTTCATATTCTTTGAGGAAACCGTCGGCTTCAAGGCGCTGCTGAAATTGAGTTCCATCTTCAGGGTTTGAAAAAAGCAGGCTTACATTTTCCAGCCCGAGCAGTTCCTCCTTGCTGCAATAGCCAAACAGCTCAACTCCCGCCTGGTTAACATCGATCAATTTTCCGCGCCCGCTTGATACAAGGCGCATGTCACCCGTCGCATCAAAAAAGCGCTTATACATCATCCCCCCACTTTGCAGGTAGCCGTCAGACATTTGGCATCCACCTTCGCAAGCCTTTCTTCCTGCTGCAAGCCGGCGAGAGTTCGTAACAGGTTGAACGGAACGGCATTATAGCTGCTTTTAGGGAGAAGTAACATGAAAAGGTCAAACGGCGACCAAAACTTAAGGGCCTGGCAATCAATCGGTCAAAGCCATTTCATATTCTCCACGGGGATCCAAACCCAACAGATCAGGGCCGAACCTGTATTGATCTTCAGCCCAGGTCCCGAATCTGAGCGACTGGAGTATTCTGGCCGCTTTTTCTTCAACTTCCGGAATCGTATGGACAATCGCCCTCAAAGACCTTAGCACCCTCAGCATCTGCTCCTTATGCGAAACCGGAAGCGCCGGGTCCTCGACCAACTTGATTACTTCATCCAACTGGAAGAGGTTGCCCGATGTTATCTGAATGTAGGCAAGTTTGGACCATTGTCCCACAAGCTCGCTCGGCAAGCCGTCGATCTTCTGTGAGAAGTCGAAGTTCATGCCCGTAGACAATGCATTTGAAAGGCGCTCCAAAAGTGTCCTGATCTCCGAAGCATCCCAGATCGAGGTTTCCGCAAGGAGTTTTTCCCACTTAGGGCCAATCTTATTCTTGACCCATTCCCGTTCCTGGTGAGGAGAAAGATAGAGCTTGGCTAGTTCTTCCTGTTCAACGAGCAGCCTTTGACTTACCGCAAAAAGGTCCCCTGAGGAAGGCAACTCATGGATTTTCTCGCGCAAAGCGCTGCACAGCGCATTAAGGATAGGTCCCTTCCAATCGAGTCCGGGAATCTGTTCTTGCAAAAACTTCTCCCATCCTTCCCGGAGAATGCCAATCTGTGCGTTTAGCGCCGAAAAAACAAAGCCCAGTTTGACCAATGTGTTCCTGAGTTCGTGGGCCAGGATTTCGCTCGTTTGAAGGCGCTGACGGGCAAAGTCCTTGCTTGCCTGGTATAGCCTTTCTCTGAACCATAAAGAAAGCAGTTCGGAGCCAAGGCTTTGGGCCAAATCCCGCACGATTCTCGTCGAACGGCTGCCGGCCCTCAAAGTCCCAGGCTTAAAATGTATTTTCATAACGGCCGAGACCGCATATTCGCTATCCTGCCAGATAGGGTTGCCCTGCCAGTCGACCGGATATTCAATCTTGTCCACTGAGTAGCCGTAGAGACTTTTCTTCCGGACCAGCACAGGCTCCATATGGTATTCGTCTTCCAGTTCGCCCGACAACTGCTTTCTAACGCTCCGGGAGTCTTGCCACGGGTTGTCAGCCGTCCAGCTCGTCTGTTTTTCGACGCACCATCCCATCGCCTCCAGAGGACGGCCCGGCTGATCCCTGTAATCATTCCATTTTTTGCCTGGAGGATTATATTCGGAGACAGCGGGAAGCCCCCACTCCAACTCATCCGAGCCCTTTATTTTGGTGCCTGACAGAACGCGCAAAGCGGTAAGTTCCGGCATCAAGCCGATCTTGTAGATCGTGCCCTTCGTAGCATTATCCAGACATGAAAGCACTGTCTTTATCATTGTCCGACAGCTTGCAACAAGAAGATCGTCGGTATTCTCCATACGTCTCTCCGGAACTGATCTACGCTAAAGACTCAAAAAGGGAACCAATTCAACTTGCACCGGAATAACCCGGTCAGTTCCCACACACATACTAAAGCACAAAACAACTCATATCAACTCTATCGTAAATCCGGGTTCATCCCTTGATTGATTTTTTGGCTGCGCAGGGTTAATTTTCTGAATTTCCTGGACCTCACGGTGCATGAGTGGCTGGACGTTTGGGAATATGAGGTATTCGTTTTCCGGATAAACCATAAAAGAACAAAGAGGACCTGAAAAGACCCTCTTCTCTTCCGTAAAGACAAAAAGCTTCCGCTTAATACTCGCCATCGTCCTCCCAATTCGGGGTCCTGTGTCTGTAGTAGTTCCTCTCCGTTTCCACCTGATATGAATGGTATTGATAGGATGGGCGGTAGTAGTAGTAAACGGTTGAACGTCGCTCAACTACCACAGGGTCACCGTAGACAACGGCCGGCGGAACACGTTCGACCATTACCGGGGGTGGGGGCGCTGTCCTCTCGACCACTACCGGTGGTGGCATCGGCACCCTTTCGACCATCATGGGGGGCGGGGGCGGCGTGCGATCGACCACTACCGGTGGTGAAACATCAACTCCAAATCCAAACTGAACACCTCCGGCGTAGGCGTACGATGACACGCCGCAAACGGCAGCGCCTGAAATAATGAAAAACACCAGAGCATAAAAGAGTCTTGAACGCCTCCAGTTTGACACAGATTCCTCCTTCTAAACAGCCATCAACAATGGTTTCTGAAAAGAATTTCGGCCAATTCCGGAAGTCTTTAGACCGAGCCTGGAGAGCAAACTACATGCCAGCAGAGAAGCAATTAGGAATGAGGAATTAGGAGTTAGGAATGCGGAATTGAACAATTACGGATGGTTATGGAGTCGCAGACCCTGATTCGCTTCATTGTCCTATGGAAAAGCCTCGCGTTACGCGCGTTCATCCCGGCGCTTTGTGCCACGGACAGCGAGTATCCGGAAGCAACGAGGAATTGGTCTTGAGCCTCGTGCCCCTCCATGCGCCCTTGGGCGAAGAAAGAGCAGACCATCATTCCTAATTCCCTGTTGTTGTCGGCATTTTGCCTTCACAATTCAAATTTTACGATATTTCACCGAATCAATGAAGAATTCAGCATTACCTCTCACTTTTCACGTTCGAGTGTTTTTTCAAAAAGCCTGCTGAGTATTTTCCCTGATGAAGCTGCTGTTTCTATGATTTCCTCTATCACTCCAGGTTGGTAACAATCGGGCAGGTTGACATTGGTTATCACCGAAACCGCCAGGACCTCCATGCCTGCATGAACTGCCGTTATTACTTCCATAATGGTGGACATCCCAACGGCATCCGCGCCCGACATCCTCAAAAAGCGCGTTTCCGCCGCGGTTTCAAGGGAAGGACCAAGCACTCCGGCATACACACCTCTACGAAGGGCAATGCCTTCTTCAAGGGCCGTTTTTTCGGCGAGGCCGATGAGGCGCCTGCTATATGGTTCGACCATATCCGGAAACCGCAGGCCCCATTCATCGACGTTGGGTCCGACGAGCGGGTTTTGGCCCGTAAGATTTATATGGTCTGTTATCACCATCAGGTCGCCTGCCTGAAAGTTCGGATTCAGCCCTCCGGCGGCATTCGAAAGGACGAGCCTTTTCGCTCCAAGTGATCGAAGCACCCTGATCGGAAAAGAAATCATCCGGGGAGAATAACCCTCGTAGAGATGAAAACGGCCATCCATGGCGACAATCGGCCTGCCCGCCCATCTGCCGCACACCAACTGCCCCTGATGCCCGGGAGCGGTACACACCGGATGATGGGGTATCTCCCGGTAAGGTATCAGTACGGCTTTATCGATCGCGTCCACAATACCGCCCAGACCAGTTCCCAGTATCAAGGCCAACGGCGGCTCCCCGCTCAGAAATGGTCTTATCGAATCAGCGGCTTCCTCCACCCGGTTTTTGAACTCGATCATTGACATCCTTTCCGCATCCGGCAAAAAATAAACCTGAATTCTTCACGGCGATTATAATAAAATCTAAGCAAGCGACTTAATCAAGGAGCAGTCAACTCAAATTCGATGAGACCTTCCCAGTCCAAGAGAAAATATTCCGATACCGCCGCCATATTGCAAAATTTTGTGCCTTCCTATCCGGCCGAATTGCCTATAACCGAATGGCGGGAAAAGATCGTGAGCGCTATCCGCGAGCATCAGGTCCTCGTCATTACCGGTGAGACAGGGTCGGGCAAGAGCACGCAAATTCCAAAATTTTGCTTGGAGGCAGGAAGAGGCAGATCGGGCCTCATCGGATGCACCCAGCCGCGCCGCATAGCGGCGATCACCCTTGCCGCGCGGGTATCCGAAGAAATCGGACAGATCGGCCCTCGCCTGGTCGGATACAAAATACGTTTCCAGGACTGCACCGCCGGCACTACCAGAATAAAATTCATGACGGACGGTATTCTGCTCGCTGAAGTCCAAAAAGAGCGAGACTTCCGTTCCTACGATACTATCATAGTGGACGAAGCACACGAGCGCACCCTCAATATAGACTTTCTTATCGGCATACTCAAACAGACGCTGCCCAAAAGGCCCGACTTAAAGGTGATCGTTACGTCCGCCACGATCGATCCGCAAAAATTCTCCGATGCATTTGGAGGGGCGCCCATTATCGAGGTTTCCGGAAGAACATGGCCGGTCGAAGTATTGTACCGGCCCGCCGTTCAAACCGAGGATGAAGAAGCCAACGATTTAACCTATATCGATCAGGCAGCGGCAGCGGCTGACCTGCTAAAACTCAGCCCGGCCAAAAGAGGCGACATCCTTATATTCATGCCGACTGAGAGCGACATTATTGAAACGGTTCAGCGCCTTGAGGATAGACGTTATGCCAACACCGTCGTCATGCCGCTTTTCGGCCGAATGGCCTCATCCGATCAGCAAAGGATTTTCGCGGCGACTGCGCACGACAAGATCGTCGTTGCCACAAACGTCGCCGAGACCTCGATAACAATTCCACGAATAAAGTATGTAATCGACACAGGATTGGCCAGAACCGCCTGGTACAACGCGAGGTCAAAAACTCGAAGCCTTCCGGTGGGGGCAATCTCCAGGGCGAGCGCCGACCAGAGAAAAGGGAGGTGCGGGAGAGTGGAGGCGGGCATTTGCGTGAGACTCTATTCGGAGAGCGAATACCTCAATCGGCCCCTGTACACACCACCCGAGATCTTGAGATCAAACCTTGCCGAGGTAATACTGCGAATGCTCTACCTGAGGCTCGGCAGAATTCAGGATTTTCCATTCCTGGACCCGCCGTCTATGTCCGCTGTCAAAGACGGCTTCGCGGTTTTGCGCGAACTCGGCGCAGTTGACGACCACCACCGGCTCACTTCGATTGGCAAGATGATGGCACGGCTGCCGCTCGATCCGCGCATCTCGAGGATGTTAATCGAAGCAAGGCAGCAAAAGGCGCTCCGGGAGCTTATGGTGATCGGCGCGGCATTGAGCATCCAGGACCCCCGGGAAAGACCGCTCGATCAGGAAGCGCAGGCTCAGCAGGCGCAGGCCGTCTTTCGCGATTCTCGCTCCGACTTCATCTCCCTGCTGAAAATCTGGCAGGCCTGTTGGCAGGAGGCAGAAGGGATCCCGCGGAAGACTTCAAGCCAGGTTCGAAAGTTCTGCCGCGAGCACTTTCTCTCTTTTAGACGGGTCCGCGAGTGGCGTGACGTTTTTGAGGAAATCCGCTCCATTCTTAGCGACCTTGGCGATTTTGTCGAAAATGATTTGCCCGCGGATTATGATGCCATCCATCGCTCGATTTTGGCCGGATATCTCAGCCAGGTGGCCGCGCGCAAAGACAAAAACATCTACATGGCCGCCAGGGGCATGCAGGCGATGGTATTTCCCGGATCTACCATTTTCAATAAGTCCGGCCAATGGATCGTTGCGGTCGAATTGGTGCAGACTTCACGGCTTTTCGCTCGCACGGCTGCCAACATTGACGCCGCATGGATAGAGGCAGTCGGGCGGCATTTGTTGAAGTACAGTTGGTCGGAGCCGCACTGGGAGAAGAAGCGCGGCCAGGTCACGGCTTTCGAGAAGGCCACTCTTTACGGCCTTAGCGTCGTGGAGCGGCGCAAGGTAAACTTCTCGCCCATAAATCCCTCCTTAGCGCGAGATATTTTCATCCGCTCGGCACTTGTAGAAGGAGACCTCCCGAGCAGATACGAATTCCTGGACCACAACAGGGCACTGCTCTCCGAAATCGAGCAACTTGAGAGCAAGACCCGCCGCAGGGACCTCCTCGTCGACGATGACACACTCTTTGAATTCTATGGCGCGCGTCTCCCGCAAATCTCGGACGTCAGGTCCTTTGACTGGCTCATCAAGGACATGGGAGGAGACGGTTTTTTAAGAATGAACAAAGAAGACCTCCTCCAAAGCGAACCCGATTTCGACGCCGTGGAGCAATTCCCCGATACTTTCATTGCAAACGGGGCCGCGCTTCCGCTTCGATATATGTTTCGTCCGGGCGAGGAGGAAGACGGAATCACTCTTACGATTCCGGTCCACACGCTTCCAGCTCTTTCCCCGGAACCCTTCGAATGGCTTGTACCCGGCATGCTCCCCGAAAAAGTGACGCTTCTTCTCAAGGGGCTTCCCAAAGGCATCCGCAGGCATTTGGTCCCGGTTAACGAGACGGCTCGGCGTATATGGCAAAATCTTGATTTCGGAAAAGGCGACTTTTACAGCCGGCTCGGCGAGGCGGTTTTCAACGTCACGGGGGTCCGGATTACACCCCAGTACTGGGACACTGAGCAACTTCCCGATCATCTGAGGATGCGTTTTGAAGTTGTCGGGCCACAAGGAAGTATTCTGGCGTCCGGGCGCAATATCGAAGCCCTTCGGCCATTTGCCGTCGAAAAGCATGAAGACGCGCTTTGGCGTGAGGCAAGGAAAACCTGGGAACAAGATGAACTCGCCGGCGTTGATTTCGGCGACCTGCCGCAGACTATCGAAATTGGAACCGATGCGTTGGGGGTGGCGCGACTTGCCTATCCGGGCTTGTCCGATGAGGGAGGAAAGGTTGCCGTTCGGCTCTTTGCCGATCCCGGTCGCGCTCGCCAATCAAGCCGCATGGGGCTCATGCGTCTGTATAAAAAAACGTTCGCGGCCGAACTCAAGGAGTTCCGAAAAGATTGGGCATTCCCGGATTCGTTCTCACCGATGGTTTTCTTCATGGGAGGCATCAAAGAGGCTTCTTCAGCTCTCTATGACTATATTCTACGCGGCCTTTTCGGTCTGGATTCAGCGCAGTATCCGGACCGGAAGGGTTTTCTGGAAAACCTCGCAAGACTCAAAGGCCATCTCGGCGTTCCGGGCAACGAACTTCGGACGCCCGTTCTCGAAGCCGTGCGGCTGAGGCATGATACGCGCGCTGCGCTTGACCGATACATTCATATGGCGGGACCGAACCGGGCTGTCACCGACAGGCTGGCCGTGATCTCCGCAGAGCTTGAAATGCTCATTCCGCCGAATTTTCTGTCTTGCTTCTCGGATCGTCGTGTGAGACTTTTACCGCGTTACCTAAGAGGACTCAGGATTCGAGCGGAGCGGGCTTACGTCTACCCTGAAAAGGACCAGGCCAAAGAGGCTCAACTGGCTGTGCATCGGGGCGAACTCGATGAGATATCCAAGAGGGTCCTTTTACGGCCCACGCAGGAGGGGCTTGATTTTATAGAGGATGTCACCCGGATGATCGAAGAATTCAAGATTAGTCTGTTTGCTCCCGAGATAAAAACCCTGTTTCCGATCTCGGGCAAACGTATAGATAAAAAGCTGCGAGGGTTTCCGGGATGAACAACCCGAGCGCAAACCTGGCATTCGATGCCGCAGCCCTGCAAGAACGCGTGATAGGAATTCTATCAACGCACTGCAACCAGGAAGCCTTTTTTGATAGCGGGTATGACCGGGATGAGGTGCGCACATCGAGCGTATTGCTGCTCCTTTCGGAGCTTTCGATAGAGGACGGCGGCATTCCGGAGGTCTGCGTTATCCTTAACAAGCGTTCGAGGGAGGTCCGGCAGCCTGGAGACCTGTGCTGCCCCGGAGGGGCCGTCGAAAAACTCGACCGTTTTCTCGCCCGTCTTTTGCCGTTATGGGGTCCCAGCTTTTCGAGATGGCCCTGTTGGAGCGAATTGAAAACAGAACAGCCTGCGGATGCCGATTTTCTTGCATTACTCTATGCGGCTGGTTTAAGAGAGGGTTGGGAAGAAATGGGTCTCAATCCTTTTAGGCTGACTTTCCTTGGCCCGCTTCCCACCAGTTACCTCGTCTTGAATCAACGGCCGGTTCATCCGTTGGTTGCGTGGGTTTCCCGACAGAGAAGATTTCGCTTGAGCTGGGAGGTTGAACGAATAGTACAATTTCCTCTGCGTGCTCTCCTCAACCCGTTCAACTACGGGCTCTACAGGCTTTATGTACCTACCGGTCTGGAGTGGAGATTCGGAGGGAATCCTGCGGATTTCCCGTGTTTCATCTATAAGACCGAAGGGCGGGCCGAACTTCTGTGGGGGGTGACCTTCCGGATCGTTACTCAATTCCTCGAGATGATCTTCGGGTTCGAGGTACCCGACCTAGGAAACCTGCCCGTGGTCCCGGCAAGGATAAATGAGCAATACGTGAGGCAATAATGACAAAAGTTGGGGATGTCGTTTTAGTATACATGGACAATAATCCGGCCTTCTTCGCCAGGGTCGACGCAATATCCGCAGACCCCAAACCGGATTGGTTCCAGGTTAAATTACTCGTCCTCCAGGTCCCTCTGCTGACGGTAACCTGGATTTTGCGCGAAGCCTACTATAGCGGGGAGGAATTCACCATGGGAGGCCGCCCGCTGCGAATTGAAAAAGTGACCGCCCCCGCCGAACAACAGGTAGAATCCCAGCCTGAGGACACAAAAAAAGCCCCGACCAAACCGGAACTGGTCGTGCCCAAAAAAAAGAAAGAAGGAAAGGAGGGCAAGCGGGGCAAGGTCATATCCATATCCGACCGCCGGAAAAAAGAGCCGGAATAATCTAGCGGCTTTAACTGTCCGCCACGGCGCGAATGTCTTTGATGAGCATGAAAAGATGACGGTCATCGGTAGGTGAAGGCACGAACCCGAAATGTCGGTAGAACTCCGCCGCCGAACTGTCTTTCGCATGAACGGCGAGCGAGCGCACGCCGACAATATCGGCAACTTGCAATGTGCGCCCCAAAGCATCCAAAAGCAGTCCGGCACCAATACCACGGCCTTGCCATTCGCTATGCACGGCAAGGCGCGCCAGAACAAGAAGCGGTATCGGATGACGCGGCATTCCCTTTACGACGCGCTCCGGCGCGTTAGCGTGCCGCACTTCACCGGCTACGATTGTGTAGTACCCGATAACCGTCTGGTTGCTTAGGCCAACGTAGCTTTGAGATGAGTTCATTCGCTGCGCTTGCAGCGCATGCCGAGTGAGGAACCGATCAAGTTCAGGCTGACCGCAGGTGAATTCTTCGACCGCATGCGTTCGCTGCAACTTTTCTATGCGCAGAGGATTCGTCACGGTTTGGGGTCAAAGACGGATGGTTCGCGAAACAGTCGTTCAAGACGAATGTGACGACGAGGCGGCGCGTCGAGCGCGGCAACGAAGGCCTCCCAACGTTCAGCATCGAGAGTAAAGACAGTCCGATCCGCCAGCCGCTCTTCGGCCTCCCTCAGCGCCGCATCAAGGACGAATTCGCTGAGCGATTTACGAGCCGTAGCGGCCGCAGCCTGCAATGTCTGTTTGGCAGGCCTGCTAAGCCGCAGATCAAGTTTTTCTGTTCTGTTAGTCCGTTGAATAGTCATGTTCCAAATCTTAGCAAACTGCCAGACAATGTCAAGACATATTCTGACGAAAAGAATTATTCCACTCGTGTTCAAAGAGTGCGGACCGTAATATTAAAGCATAAGCTGGGAGGCGAACTGGAAGATGCATAAGAGCAATTCTGTGGACTCTAACTCTTCACCCTTCACTCTTCACCCTTTTTCCCCCACCACTCATCATGCCCTCTGAACCACCAGTCCGTGGAATCCGTTGTCAGAATCTGCCCGGCGATCTCCTTGGCAATCGGAGTAATGAGACGCTGCCTGGCAAAATGTATCCATTTTGCGGCGTAAGAATTTCCGAGGTCGAGTTGTTGTTTGAGTTCCACGATCAGGTCAAGCTGGTCGGCATCGTGAACGAGCCTGGCTTCATCGGTCTCGGAGTCCCTATACTCTTTTAGAAGCCCCTTCAATTCCTCCCCGAAGGGAAGCGAGCCGGCCAGATCGGCCATTGCTGCCGTTTCATCTACCGTAACATATCTCTTGTTGACGTAATTCTGGTCTCCGGTGCGGGCCTCCGGCAAATCATGAACCAGGCACATGCGAACGACCTTGAACGGGTCCACGTTTGAGTCCATGCGAGCGAGCGCCAGTCCGATCATTGCGGTCCGAAACGAGTGCTCGGCGACCGATTCGCTACCGGACCCAAGGAACTGAAAACCCGAGCGGGGGGTTTTTTTGAGCATTCCCAATTCGAAAAAAAAGTTGATTATGTTTTGGTACGCCAATTTGAATCTCCCTGGTTCGAAAAGTTTATCGCGCGCATGGCGCGCTCCTGCGGGCGCTACATCCTTTGATGGTTTCCGTCCCCAAGGGACGTGAAAAGCTGTCACTATTTAAAATCCTTTTCCGGCGGTTTTTTCAGTCTGAAATTTATGAGCTTTAAAAGAACGCCCATAGTTGATATATTTCGGCCAAATTGTGTAAAAATTCAACATCCTTCCAAAACTATGCCGGAGGTTTCAGATAGATGGATAAGCATACCCTTTCGGTGCTGGTCGAGAACGCTCCAGGTGTCCTGACTCGAGTTGCAGGACTTTTTGCGCGTCGCGGCTTCAATATAGACAGCCTGGCGGTGGGCCGCACCGACAGAGATGACGTCTCCCGGATGACGATCGTGGTTGAAGGAGACAAGCCCCTGATCGAGCAGGTTACCAAGCAACTTCACAAACTCATAGATGTTATCAAGATCAGCAACATAACGGAAGACGAATATGTCGACCGTGAACTTGTCATGATAAAGGTGGCAGCCGATCCGAGCCAGCGCGTGGAGATCATGCACATCGCGGGGATATTTCGAGCCCGCGTCGTCGACCTGGGCAGAAAGACCATGACCTTCGAATGTACGGGGAATGGGGGCAAAATCAACGCTTTCGAAGAATCTCTGCGGCCATACGGAATCAAGGAACTCGTTCGCACAGGGAAGATAGCCATGCTGCGCGGAAGCAAATACGTAGCCCTGGGCGCCGCTGCGGCGCGGGAATTGGAAGATGAATAGATCCGGCGGCGGGCGGCGAGTCGCCGTGAACAGGTTTGCCGCTGCCTTTGGCGGCGGCTTGAGACGTTGCCTTAACCGGTGGGAGTCCGCCAGTTGAAAAGCTATCGGGAGGTGTTTTAGTGGAAATGACCGTTGCCGAGGCCTTGGTTGAGTGCCTTGAAAGAGAAAACGTGGAAGTCGTGTTCGGCTATCCTGGCGGGGCGATCCTTCCGGTCTACGACGCTTTGTATCATTCGTCCAAAATCAAGCATGTGCTGGTGCGGCACGAACAGGGGGCCGTCCACGCCGCTGATGGATTCGCGAGGGTTTCCGGTGGCGTCGGTGTGTGTATTGCGACATCCGGACCGGGGGCTACAAACCTCGTCACGGGCATTGCGAACGCCTACATGGATTCGGTCCCGCTCGTTTTGTTCACCGGGCAGGTCCCTACCATGCAGATTGGAACGGATGCCTTTCAGGAGGTCGATATTACCGGCATTACTATGCCGATAACCAAGCACAACTACCTTCTCAAAGATCCACATATGCTGCCGATAGTGGTTAAGAACGCCTTTCACATTGCATCGACCGGCAGGCCCGGACCGGTTCTAATAGACATCCCAAAGGATGTAGCGCAGGCCAGGATCACCTTCAAGTACCCCTCAACCGTTAAGCTGAGGGGCTACAGACCGACCTATAAGGGGCACCCGGCCAAAATCAACGAGATCGCCAAGCTCATATCGAAAGCCAGAAGGCCGGTTATCTACGCCGGAGGAGGAATCCTCGCCTCGAACGCATCGGAAGAACTCCTGAAGTTTGCCGAGGCGATATCGGCGCCGGTAACCAATACGTTCATGGGCCTTGCAGGCTTTCCAGGCGACCATCCGCTTTTTCTGGGAATGCTTGGTCTGCACGGGACCCGCTACGCCAATCTGGCGGTTACGGAATGCGACCTCCTTATAGGCCTTGGCGCTCGATTCGACGACCGCGTCGTAATGAACGTTAACAGTTTCGCCCCGCAGGCTACTGTCGTGCATATGGACATCGATCCCGCTGAAATTGGAAAGGTGATCGCTACAAATGTACCGCTGGTGGGAGATGTGAAGACGATTTTGAAGGCCCTCCTGCCGCTGCTTGAAAAGATCGACCGCTCCGAATGGCTTGCTCGCATCAAGTCCCTGAAGGCCGAATATCCCCTGAGCTACAATCGCGATAACGGGCTAAAGCCTCAGTTCATTATCGAACAGCTTTCGAGCTTGACGAGTGACAATGACATTATTGTGACCGACGTCGGCCAGCACCAGATGTGGGTAGCTCAGTACTACCATTTCAGGAAACCGCGCACTCTGGTTTCATCCGGCGGCCTTGGCTGCATGGGGTTCGGGCTGCCCGCCTCTCTCGGTGCATGCCTGGGAGCCCCCGGCTCCAACGTAATTCTTGTGACCGGGGACGGAAGTTTTCAGATGACCATGCAGGAGCTCGGCACGATGATAGAGCAGTGTTTGAGCGTTAAGATCATTCTCATGAACAATTCCGCCCTGGGCATGGTGCGCCAGCTCCAGGAGTACTATTGCGAAGGTCGCCATATGGCGACAAATTTCAGCTTTCATCCGGATTTCGAGGTGCTTGCCAAAGCATACGGGATGGCGGGATACACTTTCAGGACCGAGGAAGACGTAATCAAAAGGCTTCCCGAGATACTCCAAAAGCCGGGGCCGGCAATTGTGAACTGCATTGTTCCCCCCGGGGAGAACGTCTTGCCGATGGTTTTGGCCGGCAAGGGAATAGACGAGGCAATCGACTGCTAAAATGAAAACTTTGCTTTTAAATCCTCCGTCATTCGAAAAATTTGACGGCGGCGCAGGCGCCCGGTGGCCCGCGCGCCGCGAAATCGTATCTTACTGGTACCCTGTCTGGCTTGCCTACCCGGCAGGATTGATAAAGGAAAGCAGACTCCTTGACGCGCCTCCGCACGGAGTCAGCCCTGAAGAAACCATCCGAATCGCAAGGGATTATGAATTCCTCGTTTTATTTACCAGCAAAGCCGGCTTTGACAATGATGTCCTCCTTGCGGAGAAGATAAAGGAAGTCAATCCCGGCATTAAGATCGCGTTTGTGGGTCCGCCTGTTTCGATCCAGCCCGAGCAGGCCCTGAACGCTTCTTCGGCGATCGATTTCGTTGCGAGAAAGGAGTTCGATTACACCGTTGCCGAATTCGCTTCGGGAAAGGAGCTGAAGGACATCGAAGGCGTCAGCTACCGGGAAAACGGGAAAATAGTCCATAACGCGGACCGGCCGCCTGTCCAGGACCTGGATTCACTTCCCTTTATCGTTGAAATATACAGACGGGACCTCGATCCAACCAAATACAATATCCCTTTTCTAAAGCACCCATACCTCGCCTTTTACACTTCGCGCGGGTGCCCGGCCAGATGCATCTACTGCCTGTGGCCGCAGACTTTCACCGGGCATCCATGGCGCGTTCGCAGCCCGGAGAGCGTCGTTGCCGAAGTGAAGCGGGCACTCGAACTGTTTCCGGAAGTAAAAGAAATATTTTTCGACGATGACACCTGGGCATGGGGGAAAACGCGAGTAATCGAGCTTTGCAGCCACCTCAAGAAACTCAATTTCACCTGGTCCTGCAACAGCCGGGTACATGCCGACTACGATATGCTCAAGGCCATGAAGGAAGCGGGTTGCCGTCTGCTGGTAGTGGGCTTTGAATCCGGGGTCCAGGAAATCTTGAATAATATGAAGAAAGGAATCACGGTCGAACAGTCCCTTACATTCATGAAGAATTGCCGCGATCTGGGTTTGACGGTACATGGAGATTTCATGATCGGCCTGCCGGGCGAGACCAAAGAAACCATAATGCGCACCATTGAATTTGCCGAGCGGCTCGATCCGGAGACCATCCAGGTCTCCCTGGCTCACCCTTTTCCCGGCACTGAGTTCTACGAGTATCTGCAAACCAACGGCTATCTGACCGAAGACGACATGTCGGACGAATTGGGGCACCAGCTCCCCAATTACGAATACCCCTGGCTTAGCCGTCAAGAGATCGTCGATGCGGTCGAGTACTTCTACGGTCGCTACTACTTCAGGCCGAAGGTGATCTACAGGATCGTGCGGCGGGCAATATTCGACAGCCATGAACGCAGACGTCTCTACCAGGAGGCCCGCGATTATCTGAGGCTTCGGTCCAGACGAAAAAAATTTACGGGCAACGTTTTCGAGAACGCCCGGTGACACACTCAAACAGATTCAACTAAATTCCAGGAGACTGAACCTGCAATGGTTTTCCTTCGTGCTCTTCCTACACTTGGTGGTGAAAAATCATGCCTTCCCCCCGCCTGATCGTCAACGGGGATGATTTCGGCTCTTCCAGGGATGTAAACGAAGCCGTAATCCTTGCTCACCGCCGTGGGATTTTGACGAGCACCAGTCTTATGGTATCTGGCCAGGCGTTCGAGCATGCGGTGGCTCTCGCAAAAGAGAACCCCGGACTGGCTGTCGGACTTCATGTCACTTGCGTCGATGGACAGGCGGTTTTGAGCCCGTCTGAAATTCCGCATGTCGCAGACAAAAACGGAAACTTCCCAATCGATCCCGCCGCCGCAGGCCTGCGCTATTTTTTTTGCCGCAGCGCCAGGCGGGAACTCTTCAACGAAATCGGCTCTCAGTTCGAAAAATTCATCCGATCCGGCTTGCGTTTCTCTCATGTGGACTCTCATTGCCACTTGCACGTGCATCCCGTAATCCTGGATGCAATAATCAAATTCTGTGGGAAATACTGTGTAAAGAGGCTGCGGGTGCCGGCAGACAGTTTTTTTACGGCTCTTCCCTTTTTGCCCTCGCCCTTTTCATCGGCGGGATATGCCCTGATTTTCAAACTCCTCACCAGGAGCATGAAGCGACGGTTGCGAAGGCGGGGATTCATTTTTCCAAACAGGGTTTATGGAAACTTCCTGACGGGGAAAATGAGTCCCGAGTATGTCACGACCGTTCTGAAGGGCCTGCCGCGGGGAATCAGCGAAATCTATTTTCATCCGGCCCTTCCCTCACCTTCCATACCCGGAGAGAAGGCTAACATGTTGGGCGGGCCGGCTGAAGCCCGCCAGCGATTCAAGGAACTCTCCATCTTGATCGATCCGGATCTGCGGTCTAAAATCGACCAGCTTGGAATCGTCCTTTCCACCTACTTCGACTTGGAAAAAGATTTATGAAAACAGTGTTGGTAGTTTCCCTGGCGGTCATTGCCCAGGCGACCGCAAATACTCTGCTAAGCAAGGGGATGAAAGTGATCGCCTCGATGCCTGCATTCAGCGACGGTTTTTCACTCATGATGCTGGCTTACGCTCTGAAGAGCCCCTTCATATGGGGTGGAATCATTCTGCTGATCCTTTTTTTCGCCTGCTTCCTTTCCGCTGTTTCCTGGGCAGACCTTAGCGTGGTTCTTCCGGCAACTGCGATCGGATACATTCTTAACGTATTTACCGGCAACTACTTTCTGGGCGAACCGGTATCGCATACACACTGGCTGGGCTCTGTGTTCATCGTTTTGGGGGTTTTCCTGGTTTCACTCTCAGGAGCAAACAAAGAAAAAACTGAGCTATGAGGACTGGGACTGAGAGAAGGTTTTTTCCACTCAACCCTCAAACTCGGCACTGATCCCTTAAAAGGAGTTACATGCTGACCGCATTTATGGTCCTTATGATTGTCTTTTCAAACGCCGCCGGCGATGTGTTTCTCACCAGGGGCATGAAGCAGGTTGGCGACGTTTCCGTACTCGGCACGATCCAACTTCTGAAAACAATAAAAACAATAGGGAGCAATCTGAACTTCGTCCTGGGCGTCGCATGCCTGGCCGTAAGTTTTTTTTCCTTTTTGACCGTGCTTTCCTGGGCCAACTTGAGTTTCGTTGTCCCGGCGACAGCAATCGTGTATGTCGTGACGGTCCTGGGTGCAAAATTTTTTCTGGAGGAACAAATCGACGGCCTGCGCTGGGCTGGAACCCTATTGGTATGTTTTGGCGTTGCGCTCATCTGCCTGCCTGAAGGCCAGGTCCTATCTCTGTCTATGATCATTGAGCCCGTGAGGGTGGTCCTTGGTATCCTCACCGCGGCTTCGGTCTGCTATTACATTGCGAGCGTCATCGCCGCCGAAAAGTTCTTTCGCCACAGGGACGGGGGGAAAGGAACCGACGCGGGGACACGGGGAAACCCCGTTTCAATACTCATACCGCTGCGAGGAGTGGACATCAGGGCTTATCAGAACTACGCGTCCCTGTGCCGCCAGAACTATCCTGAATTCGAAATCATATTCGGCGTTTCCGACCCGCAGGATTCTTCTCTCCAGGTCATCTCCAGGCTGCAGGCGGACTTCCCCCAAATCCCCATCAAGCTTGTTATAAGCTCCGTTGAAATAGGACCCAACCCGAAGGTGAATACCTTAAACAGCATGTTGCTGCAAGCGAGTCATGAAATTCTCCTGATGCTGGACAGCGACATCCAGGTTGGACCTGATTTCGTTAAGGCGATCTCCCGTGAACTTCCACCGGATAACGAAGGATTGGTCACCTGTCTATACCGTGCCGGGCAGGCGCCCGGAATACCCTCAAAACTCGAGGCCGTAGGGATTTCATCCGAATTTGCTCCCGGAGTGCTGGTGGCCCAGATGGCGGGCGGGATTTCTTTTGCGTTCGGAGCAGCTATCGCCCTCAGTAAGAAGACCATCGAGACCATAGGCGGATTCCCGGCGATTGCTCCCTATCTGGCAGATGATTACATGATGGGTAACCTGGTTCGAAAGGCCGGATTACCTGTAAAGCTCTCCAGATACGTGGTCGAGACCGTCCTGTCGAGGCTGACCTTAATGGGCTTTTTCCGCCATCAGTTACGATGGGCAAGGGGCATACGGGCCTGTGCTCCCTGGGGACATACGGGGTCACTTATTACCAATGGAACGGCCCTTTCCTTTCTCTATTTCGGGTTTTCAGGTTTTTCGGCATTCGGGCTGCTTATTTTCGCATCGGTGCTCGCTTTAAGACTCTGGATGGCATGGATGACAGGGGTTCGGCGTCTCGGGGACAAAATTCTCAGGAAAAACCTGTTGTTAGTCCCATTTAGAGATTTTTTCAGCCTTTTTATCTGGTTGGCGGCACTTTTCGGCAAGCGGGTGGAGTGGAGAGACCAGGTGTTCGTGCTCGAGAATCAGGGAAAAATGAGGCCGCAATTAAATACAAAGACCGTTAACGGCTGGAAGCCGGCGGGGTAGCGCGGTTCGCGGAGGTGAACGCTTGCAGGGGGACGTTATGGAACACTCCAGGATCTTTTTTCTCATTACGATTGTGCTCTTATCATTTGCATGCTTAACTCTAGGTGGTCAGGAAGCCAGGGGCGCCATGGTTATTACAAAAGACGATAACGGAAAAGAAATCACCATGCCCGAAGGAGAAATTTTCGAAGTGCGCCTTCAGCAGCATGGCGCCACGGGATATCTTTGGCAAATAGTAGACCTCGACGAAACGCATCTGAAGGTCCTGGAATCGACTGAAACCCCGATCAAGCAGCAGGAAGGGATTGTGGGCGGCCCGCTGGTTAAGACCTGGAAAATCAAGGCTGTAAAGGCCGGGCAAGCAAACCTCAAGATACTTCTCTACCGGCCATGGGAAGGGCCCGGGAAAGCTGCTGAGAGCTTCGAGGTCAGGATTCAGATCAAATAACACCTCTCAATTCCTTAATTCGCCTCGTATATTCCTTCTCGATTTCATCGATGCGATCGTAAACGGCGAGTACTTGCGACTCGGCTTCCTGGGCTATCTTTAGTTGCTGCTGTACGACGAGCGATTTGAGAAATTCCGTTTCGCCCTGCCTGTAGAGCGAATAAAATTCAGAGCCAAGCCTCGCCATTCTCCGGTCGAGGCCTTTTTGTGCCCTGCGGAGCCGATATTTTTGAATCCTGATCTTCAAGAACTTCAGGGCCCACACCCAGAATATTTTTAACCATTTCGCAATCAGGAGCGATAGTTTCTCTACAATATCACTTGCTTCCATTTTCCCCTCCGCAATGGACACCCAAGACGTAGAATATATAGACCTGACCGGCCGCCGCCGCCCAGTGCATCAATCCTCATTCCCAAATCCTGCGATCCCCAATTCCTCCAGTCTATCGATCATGTTCTTCCTATGGCTTCCGGGCCAGTAGACATTTGCGCATTTGGGACACTTGCGAAAATCTGAAGCCGTCTCGAAAATATAGTCAGGAACAGCGCCGAAGGCAGCCTCCCTCGGCATCTGGAGCAGCTCCGCATTGCAGATGCCGCATCTTGAAAACGGCCGGAGCTCATCAACGCTTATGCTAAGTAAGGAAATCAACTCCTTCAACTGCTCGAAATGATGGTCGCTGTGAACAAAGAGGATGCCGTCTATATCGCTCAATCTCACTGCGCGGGTAACCGGAATGAATCCACGCGAGAGCAGGGAATAGACCAGTGACTTATTGAGAGGCATCGATTGAGCGTCGAATCCAAGCACCCGGAGCCATTTTGCCAGCTTTCCCAGCATTATGTCCACAGCGAAGCGCTTTTCCGGACCTCCCGGTCTGCTCATTTTAGTTTGTCCAGGTCCACCTTTCGAACATCGTGCAGGTCGGGCATGTAAAAGGCCGACGGCTGGAATTGTGTAGCGGGCGTCAACTCTTCCACAGAAATTTCCATTGTCCATTCACTCGAGGATAATCGAATTTTGCCCGGCACCGCTTCCTTTGTGAGTTGAACGGGCGGATCATACGAGATCCGACCTTCAAACTCGGCGCTTCGAACGATCATGCCTTCAATAGCGGGATGGCCGACAGCGATTTGCCATTCGAAATAACCGGCGCTGCCGTTTGAAACAAGACGCCACGTGCCGGCATCGAAGCGGCTTTCAATGCGATCGAGCAGTTCGGGGGGGATAGAGGCGGTCAGCACCCTGCGAAACAGATCGACCGGCAGGCTTACTCCCAAAAATTCGCGGACGAGAGTTTCAGGTCGTTGCGCAGTGAATATCACCTTCTCAGAGGGGATCAAAAGGGCCGGACCCGTCTCGTTGGAAACATAAAGGGCGACTGTCTGGCCAAGTGGCGTGAATGTTTCGAACCTGACAAAATTCCGGCCTTTTACCAAGACAATCGCTCGTGAGCTGAATTTCGAAGTTTTACTGTCGACCCTCATTCGAAATTTGCACTGATAATCGCGCCAGAAATCCGATCTCTCTTTAAGGAGGGCGTTTTCCAAAGACGGGGGTTTCGCCGGCGATATTTCCGGAATGGGCTGTCCTGAAGGAACCAGTGGACGGTTGCAGCCCATCGAGACCACGAAGAGAAGCAGAAGCCAAAAACGTCTGTTGCACCCGACGTCACGAAGACGCGAAATCCGAGTCATATAGCGGGTTCTTATTTTGCTGATTGTTTTCTCTGCCTTCTTTGAGTCTCCGAGGTGAATCGTCGTTCTATTTTATGGCTTGAAGCTTAGCCTTTATTTTTTCGGGTTCTGAATGATTGAACTGGATCGCCTTCTCGTAAGCCTCACTGGCTTTTACCCTCTTGCCGAGTTCCAGATAGATGTCTCCCAGATGCTCTTGAATGACCGGATCGTCCGGTACACGTTTGATCGCCTCAAGCATTGTGTCCAGGGCCTTCTTGTTCTGTCCCATCTTGAAATAGACCCAGGCGAGGCTGTCCATTATGTATCCATCGTCAGGCGCAGAAGCCAGGGCTTCAATTATCATTTCCTTGGCGCTGGTAAGATTCGTTCCCGCCTCCGCGTAGCTGTAGCCGATGTAATTGAGAGCATTGGCATTCTTTGGCTCGACGGCCAGGATTTTGCGCATCGTCTCAACGGCTTCTTCCTTTTTCCCTGTTTTGTCCATCACGATCCCTTTGCGGAAAAGCAGTTCGGTATCGTTGGGCAACTTTTCCAGGGCGCGATCGAGGACTTTTATCGACTCGTCGTACTTATCGGCGTCTTCGTACAAGATTGCCAGGTACAGATAAAGGTCGCTCACATCGGGGCTCTTGGCGATGGCCTCGTTGAGGACCTTCGCGCCGCTCTCGAAATCCTTCATTTTCGAAAAAACCATTGCCAGGCGTGACTGCGCGGCATTCCACATGGGGCTGGTCCCGGCAATCAGACGAAGGTTTCGTATCGCCTGTTCATAATCCGCCTTCTCTTCGTACGCTTCCGCAAGATAATAAAGGGCCTGATCGTATCCGGGATCTTCCTTTAGCAGATATGAGAGCTCGCGTATGGCGTTTTCATAGTTTTTCTGCTGAAGCTCGATTATGCCTATCTTAAGCCGGCTCTCGGAGTCTTTATGGTTAATTTTGAGCAGCACGTTAAACTGCCGAATTGCGTCGCCGGCCCTGTCCTGGCGCATGTAAAGGTTGCCGAGCCTGGTGCGAGCCTGCACGCTTGCCGGGTTCCCTGAAATAATCTTTTCGTATGTCTTTTCGGCCTCGCGCGGGCGGTCGGTAACTTCGTAAACATAGGCAAGGTCAAGCAGCCCATTCTCAAAACCGGGTTCTGCGGCCAGGAGGTCTTTCAAAATCTTCTCCGCCTGTCCGTAATACTTCATGTCCAGGAATATCCGCGCCTTGTAATAGAGGGACATGGGGTTGTCAGGCACCACCTCTTTGAGCCGATCGAAAATTTCGACCGCCTCATTGAAGCGTTTTTCCTGTGCGTATAAAGCCCCCAGCAGCAGGTAGGCGTCTTCCTCGGAAGGGTTGATTTCGATGACGTGTTTGTATGCGTCTATGGCCGGGCCGATCTGTCCCTTGCTCGCGTAGAGTTGCCCCAGCAGCAGATAGGAAGGCGAGTGGCCGGGGGCGAACCGGATAGACTGTTCGACAAGTTTTAGGGCGGCGTCCGTTTTGCCCTCTCGCAGATAGATCAAGGCAAGCTCAGTCAACAATGTGGGCGACTGCGGGTCGATCTGCAATGCATGCTCGTAAGCTTCTATCGCCTTATCGAACTCTTTTTCGCTGACATAATTCTGTGCGGCCAGGTAATAGTAATAAACTTCGGCCCTTCCACCTCCGGCACTCTTCGGGGCAGAGCTGAGCTGGCCCGAGCCGGTAAACGACTGTGTGCAGCCGGAGAGAATGAATATAATGCAAAAGAGCAAGCGCATGTAGGTCATTAAGAGACTAATCCTCCTATTGAAGCGGGCCCCAAAAAGCTGTTAGTATATAGTTTTTCAGAAATAACATGTTTCAGGTTTTGTGGTCAATGGATTCCCTTTTAACTTTCCAAATCAGGGAAGAATGCGTGAATTGAACATGTAACTCAGGAATTTTCAAGCATGGCACAGAATGAACATCCCAAACTCCGCAATGGACTCGAAGCCCATTCAGTCGAACATTCCGGGGAAAAAATGATAATTCTTCGAGACCGGGTCGGTTATGCGCCTCAAAGTCTTGTGGTTTCCGCTCCGGTTGTCTCGGTGCTGGCCAACATGAACGGCATCAACTCACTGAGGGACCTGCAAGCCGATTTTATGAGGCAAACAGGCCAGTTATTATATATTGAGGAGTTGCAAAATTTGGTGGCAACCCTCGATGAGCACCTTTTCCTCGATAATGATCGGTTCCGAAGCCTAGCAGCAAAAGAAATTTCCGAATTTCTGAGCAGCCCCGTGCGCAAGATGCACCACGCCGGGTCAAGTTACCCGGAAGATCCGGAGGAACTGCGAAAAAAACTCGATTCGTTTTTTAGACCCGAAAACGGCGGGCCCGGGTTTCCAGGCGGAGGTTCGAGCAACACTGGCGAGATCGTTGGCCTCGTCGCGCCGCACATAGATCTGAACGCCGGAGGCCCATGCTTTGCCCACGCTTACAAGGCGGCTTCCGAAGCGCTGTCCCCCGATACCTGGATAGTGCTTGGGACGGGACACGATCTCATAGAAAACTGCTTCGCGCTGACCGTTAAGGATTTTGAAACACCGCTTGGCGTGGTCTCATGCGATACCGGGATTTGCGATGAACTGCTCCGCCGCACGCCGTTTAACATTCGCGCCAGCGAATATAATCACCGGACGGAGCATACAATAGAATTCCAGGCGGTATTTCTTTCTTATATGCAGCCGAAAGCGCGCATCGTTCCGATTCTGTGTTCTTTCGGCAGCGAAGAATGGAATTCGTGCAAAGATGTGGTCGATAATTTCGCGCTGAGTCTGGCGGAACTTGTTTTCGGCGACAAGCATTCTGTGGGGATTATTGCAAGCGTGGATTTTGCTCACGTGGGCCCTCGCTATGGAGACACGTACAAGCCGCACGCAGGGACGATCGAGCAGCATCTTTCATCGGATGCCTCTCTTTTGAGCCTGCTGGAACAATGCCGCCCTGACGATTTTATCGACAGGATCAACCGGGACGCGAATAGCAGAAAAATCTGCGGGGCCGCCCCGCTTTACACGATGGCAAAAGCGCTGGAAGGCCATGCCCACGGGAGCGCCCTGCGCCAATCTCACGCGATTGTGGACGATCAAAATTCATTTGTTACCTTCGCAAGTATGGCCTTTTACAGAGTGGGCAGGGTATAGAGTGAGCAGTGCAAACCAACCGACTGTCGCAGTTGAAACACTCGGATGCAAAGTTAACCAGTTTGAAAGTTCTTATTTTCTTGAAGTTCTACGACTGGAGCGGTACTGTATAGTGCCCTTTCGAGAGCGAGCCGACATCTACATCGTTCACAGTTGTGCGGTAACGGCCAAAGCGGGATCTCAGACACGGCAGCTACTCAGAAGGGCACGACGCGCCAATCCGGATGCTTTGGTTGTGGCCGCTGGATGCTATGCTCAACTGGAGGGTGATAGGATAGCAAGCGAGCGGCTGGCGACTCATATATTAGGAAATCCTGGGAAATTCGATATCCTGGAGTGCCTGAAACGGCCAGGCAGCTTCGAACGGCCTTTTCTTGCACTCGGCCGCCCGCCTAGTTCCTGCTCCGAATTTAAAATCCTCCCGGTTTCGCGCATGCATAAAGGCAGAACCAGGGCCATGCTGAAAATTCAGGACGGGTGCGATTCTTTCTGCTCCTATTGTGTAGTGCCCCATGTGCGCGGACCTAGCCGCAGCCTGACGTCCGACCAGGTCCTGTCCAACGTGGACAAACTGGTCAGTGCCGGATACCAGGAAATCGTGCTTACCGGCATCCATCTGGGAAAGTGGGGCAAAGACCTCCATCCGGAACTCAATTTATCGCGTTTACTCGAAAAGATCGGTTCGAGCAGCAGGCCGGCGCGCCTGCGGCTCAGTTCACTCGAGCCTGAGGAATTCGATCCCGGACTGCTGCGCATGATTGCGTCAGCCCCCTGGATTTGCCGCCATTTTCATATTCCCTTGCAAAGCGCGGACCCTGAAATCCTGGCCCGGATGCGCCGCCCGTATAGTCCTCAACAATACGCGGCACTTGTCGCTCAAATCCATTCCGTTTTCCCCGATGCTGCAATTGGGACCGATGTGCTGACCGGGTTCCCGGGGGAAACCGAAAAACAGTTTGAAAATACGCTCGAATTTATTGCGGATCTGCCTTTTAGCTACCTTCACGTGTTTCCTTTTTCGCCTCGTCCTGGAACCCCCGCTGCCGGGTTTTCTGGACGCATACAGGGAAATGAGCTGAAGCGCCGGGCTTCAGTCCTGCAGGCCCTGGGCAGGCGAAAAAAGCGCGCTTTCCGGGAAAAATTCATTGGGGAGCGCCTGGAGGTCCTTATCGAAACAGAAGTCAAACCCGGCTTGTGGGAGGGGCTTTCAAGCAACTATATGAGGGTTCTTGTCACTATCAATGAAGGCGGTCGCCCCGGAGAACCGATCCTGGTGAGGGCAACAGGGTTCAGCGGCGAGAATCTCGAAGGGACGCCGGTTTAGTCCACCTGCCCCCAGAGTATGATTTTACAGGTTTAAAGATGAGAAGGAGGAATTTAACATGAGTGGTGAAAACGATGTTGTGATGGTGTCAGCAGCGCGGACCCCGATCGGAAGGTTTGGAGGTGCGCTAAAAGATGTTAGGGCGCACCAACTGGCCGCACACGTTATGAAGGAAGTCCTGCGGCGCGCAAACAATATGGACCCCTATCTTTTAAACGAAGTCATCCTCGGCGACTGCGTGCAGTGTTTCGATGAAGCCAACACCGCCCGCACCGCCGCACTTGCGGCCGGGATTCCTTTTGAGGTTCCTGCTTATACCGTGCAGCGGCAATGCTCATCGTCCATGCAGGCCCTCAATTCCGGTGTGCAATGTATTCGCTGCGGGGATGCCGAGATTGTTATGGTGGGCGGCGTGGAATCCATGAGCAGCGCTCCCTACTACCTGCCCAACGCCCGCTGGGGAATGCGTCTGCAACACCAGCAGGTAATGGACGCGGTCTGGGAAATGCTCCACTCGGGCAGCGGCTTTGTTGGGGAAAGAATGATCATGGGCATTACCGCTGAAAACCTGGCAACCAAGTACAAGATTTCGCGCGAGGACCAGGATCAGGTGGCCCTGGCCAGCCATAATCATGCGGAGGCCGCCATTAAGGAGGGGCGTTTCAAGGATGAAATCGTGCCATTTGAGCTTCCCGGTAAAAAGAAGGAGGTTTTCGAACAGGATGAACATCCACGATTTGGCCTGACCATGGGCGACCTCGCCAAACTCAAGCCTACGTTCCGGCCGGACGGCTCGGTGACCGCCGGCAACTCGTCCGGATTAAATGACGGCGCTGCAGCGGCGATCATTATGACACGACGCAAGGCAAAGGAACTCGGGCTCACCCCGATGGCCCGCATCGTGGCTCATGCAGCAGCCGGCGTGGAACCGCACCTGATGGGTTACGGGCCGGTACCGGCCACTCAAAAAGCGCTGAAGAAGGCCGGTATGAGTCTCAAGGAGATGCAGCTCATCGAGGTCAATGAAGCCTTCGCCGCACAGTATCTTTCCTGCGAGATGGGGCTCGGCATTGACCGTTCGATCACAAACGTCAACGGCAGTGGTTGCGGCCTGGGTCACCCGGTTGGCATGACCGGGTTGCGCATAGTGATTTCATTGGCCAACGAGATGGCGCGACGCAATCTTGAAAAAGGGTTGGCCACCCTTTGCGTAGGCGGCGGCATGGGCATGACCACCATCGTGGTGCGTGACTAGGACCATACCTAAGCAAGACCTTTGTCAAACACGAGAAGGGAAAGGGGAGACGGTTGTCTCCCCTTTTTATGCACATTCGTCCAGTTTGCCCTCGTGCTTTCGAAAGAGTTTTACACTTGCAAAAGTGAATCATCAGTATCATTATTGTATAATTGAATATAAAGTTAGTTCAAAATCGCGGCTTTACCCGGCAGTGCTGATTCTGACCTGATTCTAAAGTTGAGCCGTTTCGCACTTTCTCTTGCGCATTCTCGTATCGCCTCGTTTGTCCCGGGCCGGCCTCGCTGAAAGCTACGCCATTGTGAAGATGGCCCGTGCTTTCTCTCCGACGGCAAGCTTTCAGTGGGAATTTTGCTCCAATCACCAGCATTTTCGACATGGTCTTATTCCAAGGTTACTTGCCATTGAGGAAATAACGTGCGCCGATTTTTCTCAAATCGGGCGCACAACCGGCTGTGTGTATTTGCATGAAGTGTGGGTACCCCAACTGCAGTCTCGGAAAGCATACCCAGGAGGAGGCTAAAATGCTGAAAAAAGCCATCAATGTGAACCAAGTCCCACGGACCTTGATTGTCGATCCCGAAGCAACCCTTGCGGAGGTGATCAGGGGACAAATAGGGTTAACCGGGACCAAGGTCGGTTGCGGAACGGCCCACTGCGGTTCCTGTTCGGTCATCATGGACGGCAAGGTTGTTCGATCCTGCTCTACCAAAATGAAAAATGTGGGTGATGGAGCGAATATCACCACCATCGAGGGAATCGGCACGCCGAATGATCTCCACCCCATCCAGGTCGCCTGGATGGTTCATGGCGGAGCACAATGCGGTTTTTGCAGTCCGGGTTTCATAGTATCGGCAAAGGCCCTGTTGGATCAGAATGCAAATCCCAGCCGCGAGGAGGTTCGCGACTGGTTCCAGAGACATCGCAATACTTGCCGTTGCACCGGCTACAAGCAACTGGTGGATGCCGTCATGGATGCGGCTCGAGTAGTGCGCGGCGAAATAGCAAAAGAAGCGCTCGCTTATCAAATCCCGGCGGACGGCAAAGTCTGGGGAGGAAAATACCCGCGTCCGAGCGCCCTGGCCAAGGTTACAGGCACCTGCGACTACGGAGCGGATCTCGGGCTGAAGATGCCTTTTGATACTCTTCAGCTTGCCCTGGTGCAGGCCAAGGTTTCTCACGCCAACATCCTGTCTATCGACACGTCCGAAGCCGAGAAAATGCCCGGTGTCTATAAGGTTGTGACCCATAAGGACATTAAGGGCAAAAACCGCATCACCGGACTCATAACCTTTCCTACCAACAAGGGTGACGGTTGGGACCGCCCCATTTTATGCGATCAGAAAATCTTTCAGTTCGGTGACGCTATCGGTATAGTCTGCGCAGACACGGAAGCCAACGCCCGTGCCGCAGCAGAAAAAGTCGTGGTAAAGATCGAAGAGCTTCCCGCTTACATGAGCGCACCTGCTGCGATGGCGGATGACGCCATCGAGATCCATCCCGGAACGCCCAACGTTTATTTCGAGCAGAAAATCGCCAAGGGCGGTGACACAAAACCGCTCATGGATTCAGCCGCCTACGTTGTAGAAGATGAGTTTTACCTCCAAAGGCAGCCCCATCTAACCATGGAGCCTGACGTGGGCTTTGCATATTTCGATGAACAGGGTCGCCTTACCATTCATTCCAAGAGCATCGGCATCTTCCTCCACCATGCCATGATCGCGCCGGGCCTAGGCATCGAACCGGAGAAATTGCGCCTGGTGCAAAACCCGGCCGGAGGCACCTTCGGGTATAAGTTCAGCCCGACCATGGAAGCTTTGGTCGGGGCTGCCGCTATGGCGACCGGCCGTCCTGTTTTTCTAAAATACGACTACTTTCAGCATATAACCTATACTGGCAAGCGCTCGCCCTTCTTCCTCAAAGTCAAATACGGCGCGGACAAAAGTGGTAAAATAGTCGCTATGGAATCAGACTGGACTGTGGACCATGGACCATACTCCGAGTTCGGTGACCTTCTCACTCTGCGAGGTGCGCAGTTCATTGGCGCCGGGTATGGCATTCCCAACATTCGCGGCCGCGGCCGCACCGTGTGCACCAATCATGCCTGGGGATCAGCCTTCAGGGCTTACGGCTCTCCTCAGAGTTTCCTCGCCAGCGAGGTTCTAATGGACGAACTGGCGGAAAAGATCGGTACGGACCCCCTGGAGCTTCGCGCCCTTAACGCCTATCGCCCCGGCGACACAACACCGACTGGCCAGGAACCCGAAGTCTTCAGCTTTCAGGAAATGATCGACAAGATGCGCCCGCTCTACCAGAAAGCTAAACAAAAAGCGAAGGCCGAATCCACGGCGGAAGTAAAAAAAGGCGTGGGGGTCTCGATCGGTATTTACGGTTGCGGCCTGGACGGACCTGACGGCTCCGAGGCCGCAATCGAGCTGACCAAGGATGGAGTTACGGTTTACAGTACGTGGGAGGACCACGGCCAGGGAGCCGACATGGGATGCATCGGCACGGCGCACGAAGCGCTCCGCCCTCTGGGGATCGGCCCCGAGAAAATCAAACTCGTCATGAACGACACGGCCATCACCCCTAACAGCGGTCCTTCGGGTGGCAGCCGACAGCAGGTCGTTACAGGCAATGCAATCAAGAGCGGTTGTGAACTGCTTCTTGGGGCTATGAAAAAACCCGGCGGCGGATATCGTACCTATGAAGAAATGGTGGCAGAAAACATTCCCGTCCGCTACACAGGTAATTGGGCCGCTTCAATGAACACGGCCTGCGACGAAAATGCGCAGGGCAGGCCGTTTGCCGTCTATATGTACGGAGTCTTCATGAGTGAAGTAGCAGTGGACATGAAGACCGGCAAGGCGAAAGTCGAGGGATTTACGATAGTGGCAGACATCGGCAAGATCAACAACAAGCTCGTGGTAGACGGCCAGATTTACGGCGGCGTTGCCCAGGGCATAGGACTTGCCCTATCGGAGGACTTCGAAGACCTCAAGAAGCACACCACCATGCTTTCATGCGGTATCCCGTATGCGAAGGACATCCCCGATAACTTCAATATCTACTACGTTGAAACACCGCGATCCCATGGTCCTTTCGGAGCGGCCGGCGTGGGAGAACTCCCGCTGACGTCGCCGCATGCATGCATTGTCAACGCCATCTACAATGCCTGCGGTGCGCGAATCACCAAGCTTCCAGCGTTGCCCGGGAAGGTGCTGGCGGGACTTAAAAGTTCTTAGTTTTCAGTTTTTAGTTTTTAGTTTTTAGTTTTTAGTTGGCGGGGTGGGCACGCGTTCAGTGCCCACCTTAAACTCCAAGTGTGGACGCAATAGAGTGGAACAGGAAGAACTGCGAAAACTCGAAGCGCGGTGCATCCAGGAACAACCCGCTGCGTGTGCCGCAGCCTGTCCGGTTCACGTGGACGCTCGAGCCATATCGGCCGCAATTGCAAAAGGCGATCTTACCTCGGCGGCAAAGATTTTCAGGAAGAGTGTTCCTTTCCCCGGAATCATCAGCCGGATCTGCGATCACCCGTGCCAGGCCGTCTGCAAGCGAAGCGAGGCAGGGGCGGCCGTTTCCATCAGGAATCTTGAGAAGGCCTGCCTGGACTGGGCTGAAGATTTCAAAGAAACTATCGTCGCTCTACCCAAAAAGGATAAGAGGATCGCCATCGCAGGAGCAGGCCTGAGCGGCCTTACCGCCGCTTTTGACCTCGCAAAAAAGGGCTATTCCGTCGATGTTTTCGAGAAAGAATCCAGACCTGGCGGGTCGCTGTTCCGTCTTTCCGAAAAGGAACTGCCCCGCGAAGCCATAGAGGCCGATTTCAAAGTGCTTGAACGAGTCGGCGTTACCATCAGGCCGAACATAAACATCGGAGAAGATATATCGCTTGACGACATCTGCCGGGAATTCGACGCTGTCTATCTGGCCCCGGGAGAAGAACTTGACGCGAGCGCAAAGACCCTCCGCATCGGTCCTATAGATCCGGTCACCCTCGCCACAACCAGGCCAAAAGTCTTTGCCGGCGGCAGCATTCGCCGCCCGCGGGAAAAACGTTCACCGATCGCATCCATTGCCGACGGCAGAATTGCGGCAATCTCAATCGACAGGTATCTCCAGAATGTTTCCCTCACGGCTTCCCGCATCGGTGAGGGACCTTACGAAACACGCCTCTTTACGAGAACGGAAGGAATCGATCCGCTGCCGGAAGTCTCGATGGCGGCCCCTGAGCGTGGCTATTCGAAGGAAGAGGCCGTTCTAGAGGCAAAAAGGTGCATTCAATGCCAATGTCTCGAGTGCGTAAAAGTCTGCGAATATCTGAACAGTTTCCAAAGCTACCCCAAAAGATACGTCCGGCAAATATACAATAACCTCTCCATCGTGATGGGCCACCGCCATGCGAACAAGCTCATCAATTCCTGCAGCCTGTGCGGTCTCTGCGCGGAAGTGTGCCCGGAAGATCTCCATATGGGACTGGTGTGCAGAAAAGCCCGCGAAACCATGGTGAGGCAGGGGCGAATGCCCCCATCGGTCCACGATTTTCCGATTCGGGACATGCTCTTCAGCAACGGCGAAAAATGCGCCCTGACTCGATGCCAACCAGGGACCGAAACAAGCAGGCACCTCTTTTTCCCGGGCTGCCAGTTGAGCGCTTCAGCCCCCGAGCACGTGAAAAAGACTTACAGCCTTCTGTGCCAAAAACTCTCAGGGGGCGTGGGACTCATGCTGCGATGCTGCGGCGCTCCGGCTGATTGGTCCGGCAGGGTAGACCTGTTTGCGGACTCGCTCCTTGGCATCAAGATGCTTTGGGAGCAGATGGGCAGACCACGTATGATTCTGGCCTGCTCAACCTGCTACGAGATATTCAAAACGCATTTACCCGATGCCGGCATTGTCTCCCTCTGGGAAGTTCTCGACATGCTGGGCCTGCCCCAGGCAGTTCAAACCGATGCGACCGCTTCCCGGGCGCTTGCCATTCACGATGCATGCAGCACCAGGCATGAAGAACATATTCAAGAGAGCGTACGCAACATCCTGCACAGGATTGGCTTCAAGATAGAAGAATTGCCGTTGAGCCGTGAGAAAACAGAGTGTTGTGGCTATGGAGGACTAATGTTTTTCGCCAATCCCGAGCTTGCGCGGAACGTCATAAACAAGAGGATCCAACAAAGCGAAACCGACTTTCTGGCTTACTGCGCCATGTGCCGCGATTATCTCGTTTCCGGGGGCAAGAGGACTCTGCACTTGCTGGACCTGGTATTCGGTTCGCCAATAGACGATGCGGCACAACGGCGGGGACCGGGATACACGCTGCGGCGCGAAAACAGGGCGCGGCTCAAGAACACACTGCTTAAAGACCTCTGGGGGGAAACCCAGGCCGGAGAGGAACACTACGGTATGATTCGGCTCAGTATTGCGGATAAACTAAGAGAACTTCTGGAACAGAGGCAGGTTCTCGATTCCGACATCCAGCAGGTGATCGATTTTGCTGAAAAGAGCAAAATCAAGCTGCTCAATCGGAAGACAGGCCGCACCCTGGCTCACTACAAACCGGCAGCGGTAACATACTGGGTGGAGTACACTTTCTCCGACGGCCAATTCGTCATTCACAACGCCTACAGTCACAGGATGGAAATCTCCGAGGAAATGAAGCCGTGAGCGAAAAAGACGCCGCACCGGTACAAATCGACTGGCTTTGCACAAAGTGTGAGCTGCCCCTTGAACCAGGAAAAGTCAACGTCGGCTATTTAGGAAGTATGTTTCCTGTCGACCTTCTGCGGTGTCCGCGTTGCGGCCAGGTATTCGTACCTGAGGACCTCGCGACGGGGAAAATGGTCGAGGTGGAAAAGCTGCTGGAGGATAAATGAGACACTATGGAAACTTGCTGCATGTATGAAAGACCGGCTCTTCGCGATGCAGGGGAAGGCCTGATAAGACCCGGCGGGCTGGAATTGACTGTTAGGGCCGTTGCCATCTCCGGTTTGCGTCCCGGTGCCCTGGTGCTCGATATCGGGTGTGGAACAGGTGAGGCCCTGCGCTGTCTGGCTGAGACCGGCAAATTTCGCACCGTAGGGATCGACCTTTCGAACATCCTTCTGGCCGAGGGGCGAAAAAGAAATCCTGAGCTAATTCTGTCTCGGGCGTCAGGGGCCGCCCTTCCCTTCCCCGATGCATCTATGGACGCCGTTCTGGCGGAATGCAGCCTCTCGGCCATGGAAGACGTGGACACGGCGCTCTCTGAGTGTTTCAGGATATTGAAATACGGAGGGCTATTGCTGGTTCACGACGTTTATGCCCGTGCCCTGCACGGCCACGCAAGATTACAGAATCTTACCGTCAAATGCTGCCTGACCGGCGCCGTCTCAAAGGAGGAATGGGTGGAGAGGTTTGAGCGACGCGGGTTCTCGGTCACCTTGTGGGAGGACCACTCGCGCGCACTGAAGGAATTCGCCGCCCGGCTGATTTTCTCAGCCGGTTCTTTGGAAATGTTTTGGTCCTCATCCCGGAGCACACCTGATGCCGGAACGGACAACATGGCAGGAGCGAGCCTTATCCGCAATGAATTCTCCGAAGCGGTATCGTCGGCAAACCCCGGTTACTTTCTGGCCGTAGCAAAGAAGGTAAATTCATGACCGATGAAATGATAAGGATGATCCAACTGTCGCAGCAGGGATTTCACTGCAGCCAGATTCTGCTCATCATGGGTCTTGAAGCCCAGGGGAAAAACAACGTCGACCTGGTCAAGTCAATGGCGGGCTTGGCGGGAGGACTCGGATTTTCGGGCGATGTGTGCGGCACCCTGACAGGAGGAGCATGCCTGCTTGGGCTTTACGCAGGCAAAGGTGATCCCCGTGAAGAAGAAGACGAGCGGCTCAACCTGATGATCGGCGAACTGGTGGAATGGTTTGCGAATGAATACGGCCGAACGTACGGCGGAATACGCTGCGAGACCATTCTGGGAGACGATCCCGCAAACCGGACCACTCGCTGCCCCTCCATTGTCCTTGGTACCTACGAAAAGGTTAAAGGCCTCCTTTCTGAAAACGGTTTCGACCTTTCAGGCGGCAGGGCATGCTAGAAGATGTCGTGCTCTCGGCTGCCGAAAGCATCTGCCCGGATTGCATGCGAAAAATCGATGCGTTCAGGCTGATGCGCGGCGACGAGGTGATCCTCCGGAAGGAGTGCCCTGAGCACGGGTCATTCGAAACCGTCATATGGCGGGGCGATCCATTCTTCGGCTTCTGGCAGCGTCCGAAAACTCCTTCATACCCCAAATTGCCGTTTACTGCTGCCGAAAGAGGCTGTCCATGGGACTGCGGTCTTTGTCCCGAACATCGCCAGCACACGTGCACGGCACTGATCGAAGTCACTCGGCGCTGTAACCTGAAGTGCGCTTATTGCTTTGCCGATGCACGAGAACACCATGAAAAGGACCCGGACCGGCATACGATTGAACTCTGCTACCGGCGGTTATTGGAAGCGGGCGGTCCGTGCAACATCCAGCTTTCGGGCGGGGAACCGACCCTGCGCGAAGACCTGCCTGAGATAGTGGCGCTGGGCCGCTCTCTTGGGTTTACCTTCATCCAGGTAAACACCAACGGCCTGCGCCTCGCAGCAGATAAGAATTACCTCAAAAGGCTCAAAGATGCAGGTGTAGCCTCCATATTTCTTCAGTTTGACGGAACGAAGGACGCAATCTATGAAAAGCTGAGAGGCCGGCCACTCGTTTACGAAAAGAAACTTGCAGTGGAAAACTGCGCCGAGCAAGGACTGGGTGTGGTCCTGGTTCCAACCCTGGTCCCGGGCATCAATACCCACGAGATAGGCGCGATTATACGGTTCGCCGTCGAGTGCATGCCGGCAGTCAGGGGAGTGCACTTTCAGCCGGTTAGCTACTTCGGAAGATATCCGGCTCGCCCGCCGCAGCATTCTGCCCGAATCACCATCCCCGAACTCATAACAGAGATAGAGAACCAAACGGGAGGCGATTTCAAAAAAGAGCATTTTCAGCCTCCGGGATGCGAAAACGCTCTTTGCTCCTTTCACGGCAACTTCGTGCTGCTTCTTAACGGAGAACTCAAAGGCTGGACGAGGCATGACCCGGAGAGTTGCTGCCCGCCTCCGGAACCTGCTGAGGCCGGAGCCGAAAAAGCGCGACGTTTCGTCAGCCGGTTCTGGTCTGAGCCTCCTGTCATCGACAGGACAGACAACGGACCCTGTTTCGGCGGTTGGGATGAGTTCCTGGATCGCGTCCGCTCGTGGTCTTTATGCATTTCGGGCATGGCTTTCCAGGATGCATGGAACCTCGATCTGGATCGCCTCCGGGACTGTTGCATACATGTGGTCGATCCCCAGCGCGGACTGATTCCGTTTTGTGCATACAACCTGACCGACAGCCGGGGACGCTCTTTCTATCGGGCAGGAGGTCGAATCGAAATTCCATGAACATGACTCCCCTGGAAAACTGGATTTTTCGAAAAATCGACAGCTCGGGAAAAAAGCTGACCCGGGAGGATATCGAGACTTACCAGCTTGAAAAGTTGCGTGAGACCATCGGATGGGCACGGAGGAAGAGCAATTTTTATAGAGCACTGCTGTCGGACTTCGAAGAGGAGAAGTTTTGTCGCCTGGAAGACTCGTCGCATCTTCCCTTCACCACCGCTGAAGATATCCGGCGAGACCCTTTACAATTCCTATGCATTTCCCAGAGCGAAATAAGCCGCGTGGTTACCCTGCCGACGTCCGGGACAACGGGAGACCCAAAACGGCTATACTTCACCGAGGACGATCAAGAGCGGACAATCGACTTTTTCTGCTGCGGAATGTCGACGTTTGTGGGCCCGGGAGACAGAGTGTTGATTCTTCTGCCGGGAAATCGTCCCGGAAGTATCGGAGATTTGCTTGTAAGGGCTCTGCGCCGTCAAGATGCCACAGGCGTTCTGCATGGGCCGGTGAAGGATGTCCGGAGCACACTGGATGTGATGACCCACACGAAGATGGATGCCCTGGTGGGGATCCCTTCTCAGGTCCTCGCCCTGGCCCGGCATTGGCCGGCCGCTGCAGATGCTCCCCGAAACGTGCTTCTTAGCACGGACTACGTTCCCGAAGCCGTTGTCCGTGAGCTTCGGCATTCATGGGGATGCCAGGTTTTCACTCATTACGGCATGACCGAGATGGGATACGGCGGCGGAGTTGAATGTCATGCGCATTTCGGCTATCACTTGCGGGAAGCTGACCTGTTTCTCGAAGTCATCGATCCGGCTACCGGGACCCCGGTAGAAAACGGTAAGCCTGGAGAAGTTACATTCACCACCCTGACCCGGGTCGGCATGCCGCTTATCCGCTACCGGACCGGCGACATCAGCAGGTTTATTCCCGAAAACTGCCCCTGCGGCACTATTCTAAAAAGTTTGGAAAAGGTGAAGGGCCGCATAGGAGCAAGTGTCAAGCTGGGCGGCACTGGGATTTTGAGCATAACCGAGCTGGACGAAACACTCTTTGCCCTGCCGGGCCTTCTCGATTTCAGTGCACACATAACCCGTGAAAATGATAAGGATCGGCTGCATATAGAAATCCTTACCATGGAAGCAAACCGCAAACATCTGGCCAAACGCGCCCGGAGCGCCGTTGGTGCGATTGACGCCGTGCTGATCGCCTGTGAAGAGGAAGGCCTCTTTGTCTCTATAGACGTCAGACAGGAAGTGCAAACCGTCCCGAGCGTTGTCGGAAAGAGGAGAATCATCGATCTGAGATAATCGGCCGGTTTCCGATTTTTTGGAGGCCCCGACTGCTGCCGTGATATTATTCGACCATTCGCAAGGCTGAAAGGATTTCATTCATGGAGCTTTTCAAACAATTACACGAACTGCTTGAAACCGGTGAGAGCTTCGCACTGGCATTGATTGTCAATCGGTCCGGTTCCGCGCCACGGGCTGTCGGTACCAGAATGGCGGTGCTCCCGGATGCAACGATCGTTGGCACCATCGGAGGAGGGATACTCGAGGCACAGGTGCGTGATCTTGCCCTGGAAGTCTTTAGCGCAAGGAAATCAGCCCTTAGAAAATTCTCCTTTTCGCCTGAAGGGGATACCCGGGAGCGCATGATCTGCGGAGGGGAAATCGAGGTCCTGGTTCATTTCGTCGATGCCCTTCTGCCCTCGAATCAGGTGCTCTATCAGCGAATCGATGAAACACTTCGATCGGGGCGGCGAGCCTTATTGATCACTGAAATTCCGTCAGGCGCCAGGGAGTCGGAGCCGCCGGCGCAGAGTCTGGTGGAAAACGACGGGACTCATGTCGGCCAACTTGACCCGGGCATCGCTCCGGCGCTCATGTTCAGGACCGGCATAGGCCGGCCCGAACTCGTTCCACATAATGAAAATCTCTTTTTTGTCGAGCCGCTGCATCAAGGGGGGACCGTATTCATTTTCGGGGCAGGCCACATTTCGATAAGGCTCGTGCCGCTTGCAGGAGTGGTTGGATTTCGAACCGTTGTCCTTGACGACCGTCATGAGTTTGCAAACCGGGAGCGGTTTCAAACCGCTGATGAGATAATAGTTTCGGATTCATTCGAACTTGTGATGAACGAATTGAAGATCGATGAGAACAGCTATCTGGTGCTGGTAACCCGAGGTCATGCCCATGACAAGGTCCTGCTTCGACAGGCACTCGGAACGAAAGCGGGTTACATCGGGATGATCGGCAGCCTCAGGAAAAGGGATTCCATCTATGATGATCTTCACAAGGAGGGGTTCTCGAGGCATGAATTCGACAGGGTGTGCTCGCCCATTGGCCTCGATATAGGGGCTGAAACTCCAGAGGAGATCGCCGTGAGCATTGTAGCGGAACTCGTTGGAGTCAGGGCCGGGAAGAATGTAAGGGGGCAGTAAATAGTGAAAATCATTGCGCTTATTCCGGCTGCGGGACATTCGTCCCGTATGGGCTCTTTTAAGCCCCTGCTGCCTCTCGGACGATCTACGGTAATACAGGAGGCGGTCGAACGGTTTCGCCGTGCTGGAATCGATGACATCAGAGTGGTCATAGGCCACAGAAAAGAAGAGCTCGCGCCGATTCTTGACAGGCTGGAGGTCAGGAAGATTTTCAACCCGGATTATGCCTCGGGCATGCTCTCATCAGTTCTGGCAGGCCTAAGAAGCCTCGAATCGGAAATTCTCGCCTTCTTTTGGCTTCCTGTCGACGTTCCACTGGTCAAACCGAGTACTATAAATGCCCTGGTAAAGGCATACCGCGACAGTGGGGCCGGTATCCTTTATCCTCGATTTGAAGGTCTGCGGGGACATCCGCCCCTCATTTCCAGTGCCATCGTTACAAACTTGCCCGATGACTGCCGGGGAGGGTTAAGGGCGTTCCTCCACGCACATGAAAAACAGGCACTCGATCTTGATGTTATAGATCAGTCGATCCTTATGGATTGCGATACGAATGAGGATTACCGCAAGCTGCATGATTATTCCTTGCGTGAGGACATTCCGACTGAGCGGGAGTGTGAGGCGCTTTTACGCCATAACGGGACGCCGGAAGAGACAATCGTCCACTCCCGCATGGTAGCTGAAATAGCGAGAATGCTGGCCGTTCACTTGAAATGCACAGCCGGTTTGCCTCTAAATATCGATCTGGTTACCTCTTCTGGGCTGCTCCACGACCTGTGCAAGGGAAAGCCGGGGCACGCCAGGGCCGGGGCCGAAATTCTGGAGGAAATCGGCTACGGGCAAGTTGCAAGGATAGTAGCGTTGCACACCGATATTCAGCTCAAAGGGCACTGCACCGATGAAGCCGCGTTGGTCCACCTCGCCGATAAATTCGTCAAGGGCGACCTCGTGGTTAGTCTTGAAGACAGATTTGACGGCCCATTGAGAAAATTTGCCGAAAGACCTGATATCCTCAAAGCTGTCAAAAGACGATTAAGGGTCGCAAAGGCATTAAAGAAGCGAGTGGAGAACATATTAGGAGTTCCCGTCGAGACAGTCATTCGAAAAAACGAAAAAACGTTGCGTATGGCTTCCAAAGGGCAAAGAAGGATCTTCCTGGTCAGACATGGCGCCATTGGGAATCAGGGAGAAAATAAATGCTACATAGGACACCTGGATTTACCGCTGAACGCCGACGGCATTCGACAGGGCGAAGCGCTGGGCCGGAAACTGCTGCATGCCGATATTACGGCGATTTATTGCAGCGACTTGCAGCGCTCGGTCGCCACGGCAAAAACCATAGGTAAATACCATGAGATCGAGCCTTGCCGGACCCCGAGTTTTCGGGAAGTGAGTCTGGGCAAATGGGAGGGGCTGCAATTCGATGAAGTACGCCGGCTCTATCCCGAAGAATATGAGCAGCGGGGCCTGGACATCGTAAATTTTCGCCCGCCGGGGGGTGAGAGCTTTCTGGAGTGCTCGTACAGGGTCATTCCGGCACTATACGAAGCCCTCCGGTCAACGAGAGGCGATATTGTGATCGTCGGCCATGCCGGAGTCAATAGAATCCTGCTCTGCCGGGTTTTGGGCAAATCCATGGCCAGGCTCTTCGATATAGGTCAGGATTACGGTTGTTTGAACCTGATCAGATACCGCAATTTTGCCTTCGAATTGGAAATCCTCAACGATACCGGCTCAATCTCGCTTTGAATTCCTGCTTATGGATCGCCGGCATTCTCAGGCGTCCGGACCTGCCGGATGTTCGACAAAAATACCATGAAAAAAAGCGTCTGAGGTCGACCTGTTAAGAGCTTCCAATTGCCGGAAACGCTCTATCAGGGTCCTCCCGAAAGGCGTAAGCGTCGAGCCGCCTCCGTGAACCCCCCCCGTTTGCTTTTCCAAAATTGGCAGTCCGAGGCGTTCTTCCGTTGCCTTGATCTTCCCCCATACCGCCCGGTAGCTCATACCAAGGGACTTTGCCGCAGCCAGAATAGAGCCGTGTTCCTCAACCGCTGTAAGGATTCGCAACCGTCCAGTGCCAAAAACGACATTTCCTGCTTCGTCCTCTATCCATATCTTGGATCTTAGCGACAGTTTGGGGGTCTTAGCGATCACAGGCACAGTCCTTTCAGGAACCAAATTCAACACTTGCTTTTTTTGGATCCGATTGACAATGTTGACTGGACTAAATTAAAAAGGACAAAATCCACGAAAGTAAACATGAAAAGAATGTCAAGTGGATTGGATGCGACCATATGCCCCTGCTTACTGTTCACTGCCCACGCTCTTTTAAGGAGGTCATTTTATGGTGTCATTTCGTCTCGATGGTAAAGTAGCGGCTGTAACCGGTGCAAGTCGCGGCATCGGCCAGGCGATTGCGCAAACTCTAGCCGAATACGGAGCCGAAGTCATTCTAGTGAGCCGCAAAATTGAGGCCCTGAATACAGTTGCACAGGAGATCGCCTCCAAAGGAGGAAAAGCCTTCCCGCATGCCTCCCACATGGGTGATGTCAGCGCCGTCAAGCAATTATGCAATACCATAAAAGACAAATACGGCAAGTTGGATATACTCGTCAACAATGCTGCCGCCAACCCATACTTCGGGGAAATGGAAGGTGTGGATGAAGCAGCCTGGAACAAAACATGGGACGTCAATGTAAAAGGCCCCTTTTTCTTGATCCAGGGCGCAATCCCGTTAATGAAAGCAGCCGGCGGCGGCACAATTGTTAATGTCGCTTCGATAAACGGTGTCCGGCCCGCAGCTTATCAAGGAGTCTACTCCATTACCAAAGGGGCGGTGATTACCATGACGAAAGCTTACGCCAAAGAGCTGGCGCGGCATAAAATCAGAGTCAATGCTCTCCTGCCCGGGCTTACGGACACTCATTTCGCCTCGGCATTGTTCCAGAATAAGTCGGTCCATGACATGATCGTCGCCCAAATCCCGCTGGGGCGACATGCAGAACCGTTGGAAATGGCCGGCGCCATATTATACCTTGTCTCCGACGCATCCACTTATACAACAGGCGCTTGCATCACCTGCGACGGCGGCGTTCTTGCCTGACAAAGTCTGTTGTTGGGCTGTCAATCCCAAAGACCAGCGTTGGAAAGTTGGACAAAAAGGAGATTAGAAAAGCGGTCACAGGGCAAATCCCGGCGAAAGGTTAGTTCTTTTCGCTTCGCTCACTGTTAAGACTGCCCATGCGATATCCTTCCAGGTCGAGCGTCACGAACTTGAATCCGAGATTTTTGAAAAAAGTGACAACGCGTTCGCGAGTCTCATTTTCAAGCAGCTTCGCTATATTTTCATGCGCCACTTCGATTCGTGCCGTGTCCCCGTAATGTCTGACACGGACCTGACTGCTGATCGACATCGACCTTATCAGGTCTTCTGCAGCGTCGATCATGGCAAGCTTTTCTGCGGTTATCGGGCTTCCGTAAGGGACGCGGGTCGCCAGGCAGGCATAGGGAGGCTTATTCCAGGTGGAAAGTCCAAGGCTTCGGGACAGCAGCCTGATATCCTCCTTGGATAGCCCCGCCTCAAGCAACGGGCTTCTCACACCAAGCTCCTTGACTGCTCTCATGCCGGGTCGGAAGTCCCCCTGGTCATCGATATTGGACCCATCTGCCACCCATGAAAGCCTTTGTTCGGCTGCGATACGGGCGATCGCTGAAAAACGCATCTTCTTACAAATATAGCATCTGTCCTCAGGATTCTTCACAAACTCGGGAACTTCCAGGTCGCAGGATTCAACAATCAGGTGTCTGACTCCGAACTCCTTTGCCAGCCTTTTCGCGTCTTCCAACTCATGTCGCGGCGTGGTCTCGGATGAGGCAGTCACTGCCAACACTTTATCACCCAACACTATTTTAGCGATTTTCAGAAGAAGCGTGCTGTCTACTCCCCCGGAGAAAGCGACGACCAAGCTTTCCATACCTCCCAGGATATCCTTTAGCAGGGAGAACTTGTAATCGATATCAGTTTTATTTGAAGTCATCATCGTTGCTTTCTGTGCGACGCCGGAGTCCTGGCGTTGAAAACGCCATTAAATCATATTAAACTACTTGGCGTAAGCCAAGGTAATTGTGTAAGTTAGAAGTGTAAGGATTTCATCAAAAAGAGTGATACCGCCGAACGGGTTTGGACAGGTTGAGAAGCCCACGTCTTTACCCTTTGTCTCGCGAGTTCCAAAATCCTCATAGATGGCGGCCATATCATTGCCTGATAAGAAGAAGATAGCCTTAAAATATTGCGGCGGCTGCAATCCGGGATACGACCGGGTTGCTTATTTCCGGGAAATTCAAAATGCCGCAGGCGATCTAATCGAATGGGTAACCCTTGAAGATCGGGACTTCGAATCCATCCTCCTCATCTCCGGCTGCGACACCGAATGCCCCGCTGATCGCATAGTCCCAACCGCACGTAGAAGAATCGTATCAGTCAGGGATAATAAACTTGACCCTGCGGCAATCGTCCGAAGACTTTTGAGCGAGGTAAAATCATGAAAATCAGGACTAAGCAAGATTACATCGAAAGTTTGAAAGAACAGAAAACTCTCATCTACTACAATGGGAAGAAAGTCGAAGACCGTTCCTCACATCCTGCTTTTATCCCGCACATAAACTCAGCGGCCAAGACTTACGAACTCGCGCTCATGCCGGAGCACGAAGACCTCTTGACGGCAATCAGCAGCCTCACCGGGAACAGGATCAATCGGTTCACCCACATTCATTCATCAGTGGACGACCTTATAAAGAAGGTTCAGATGCTCCGCCTCATCGCGCACGAAACGGCGAGCTGTTTCCAGCGATGCGTGGGATTTGACGCCATTAACGCTCTCTACATGACTGTCTTTGAAATTGATGAAAAGCACGGCACCCAATATTTTAGCCGGCTTCTCAACTATCTCCACAGACTCCAGGACGAGAATTTCATGCTTGTAGGAGGGATGACCGACCCCAAGGGCGATCGCTCCAAAAGACCGAGCCAGCAGGCCGACCCCGATGTTTTTACGAGAATAGTCGAAAAAAGGCGGGACGGCGTCGTTATACGGGGGGCAAAAGTGCATCAGACAGGCGCCGTGAACAGCCATGAGATAATGATCCTCCCAACGCAGTCGTTGACTGAAGGTGATGAAGACTACGCAATTGCTGCGGCTATTCCTCTCGATGCCGGAGGAGTCACGATGATTTTCGGCCGGCAAACCAATGAAGAGAGAAAATTCGAGTCCGGAATCGATAGAGGAAATTGTGAGTTCGGAATGGTCGGAGGAGAGGCCCTTGTCATTTTGGAAGATGTTTTCGTCCCCTGGGAAAGGGTCTTCATGTGCGGCGAAGTGGGTTTCAGCGGCCTTCTGGTAGAAAGGTTCGCTACACTTCACCGGCAGAACTACGGCGGATGCAAGGGTGGCGTATCCGACGTCATTATCGGCGCCAGTGCTCTCGCAGCGGAATACCAGGGCACTTTGGGCGCAACCCACATCAAAGATAAGCTCGTCGAGATGCTGCATCTTGTGGAGACCGTATACGCCGGCTCGGTAGCCTGCTCGGCTCTGGGGTCCAAAACCAGGAGCGGCGCCTACTATCCTGATCCGCTGCTCGCCAACTGCACCAAGCACAATATCACACGGGTCATCTATGAAATATCGAGGCTTGCACACGACATATGCGGAGGCATTATCGCAACGCTGCCGTTCGATAACGATCTGCGCAGCCCGGAGATCGGAAAGTACGTGGAAAAATACATGAAAGGGATAGAGGGCGTCTCAACAGAAACCAGGATGAAAATCATCCGCTTGCTGGAAAACATGACTGGGGGGACCGCACTGGCAGAAAGCATGCATGGCGCAGGCTCGCCTCAAAGCCAGAGAATCATGTATCAAAGGCTCGGAAAACTGGGTGAAAAAATGAAGCTTGCAAAAAAGATCGCCCAGATAAAAGAGTAGTTTAATCAATCTTCTTAAAATCGAATTAAGTTAAGGGTACGGTTGTGGCCGTACCCTTTTTCAAAATCATTGAGGCGGAGGCGGCTCTCTCCTTCGCATCTGCTCCTGCTGTCTCATCCTCTCCCTCCAGTCCGCCCTCACTTCATCTTTGGTTATGAATCCATCTTTGTTTTTGTCCAGCAGATTGAATTGCTTTTCCTGAAATGCCATCCATTCGCTTTTGCTTATCCTGCCGTCGTGATTGGTGTCCATATCGCGGAACATCATATCGATTGCCTGTTCCATCCGGGGGTCTCGCTCCGGCGCTTCCCCTGGTCGCGGCGAAGAAGGTGGGGGGGGCTGGGCAAAAATGAAACCTCCCCAAACCGTAAGCACAATTACAATAAGGATGATACCAATCGGTTTCCATCGAGCCATTTTAATATTCCTTCCAAAATTTTTTCGGATCGTCGGGGCGTCTGGTGCGCGCCTCGGTTGCCGCAGCCTGAGTATTCATTGGTCTTCCAAAAAGTTGATTGAGACCTCACGCTACATGACGGCAAAGTCACGGCTGTCTCCAGGTGAAACAACAGCACAATCTATGATATCCGCCGGGTCATAAGAAATGCAACATTCTTTTTTTCCCCACTATCTTTTGCAAAGGGCGCAATTATTGTTGTGATATGAATTAGTTGCATTCAGAATCGCTCGGGAGCATCAAGTGAGGATTTTTGCCGCGGTTCGGGTTTACTACAGGAAAATCACTTCGTTTGTAGCATACCTGCTGGAAGCTTCAGCCTATATCTGCCTCGTGCTGGCATACTTCTTTGTGGGCATGCACTTGCTGAACCACTTTCTAAAACGGATGTTTGACGATTACAGAATATTGTACTCGTTCCTGGCGCTCATGCTGATCTGCACGCAGGGCTTTGTGCTGGAGAGGCTCACGAGCGGGCTCCTGCAGGTGTTTCGCCGCACGCAGGCCTTCACTTCGGTGTTGTTCCGGCTGCTCCGGCCGTATGAAATTATCTTCAGGCCGACGAATGTTGACGGACTGCTGGTTTACAGGTTCGCCGGTCCTCTTTTCTTCTTCAATGCCTCACATTTCGCCCGGCGTGTTAACGAACTGATAGATACGGCCGATAATCCGGTTACATTTTTCCTGATCAATGCCGAGGCTATCGTCGACGTGGATAGTGTCGGAGTTGAAGTACTCTCAGGGCTATACGAAACCATGCAGGAAAAGAATGTCACCCTGGGTTTTTGTGAAGTCAAGGGACACTTTCGGGAGGCGCTCCTGAACATGCCCCGGCAGGGAAATTTTATCGTTTATCCTTCGGTGAAGGCGGCTTTGCGGGAGCTAAGCCGGGAAAAATCCATGCGGGAACATACAACGGATGCATCTAACGAGCAGCTTCTGGCCTCTTGAAGTTTTGCTCTGCCAAAAGCTCAGGGTCGGCAGATGGACTTTTTGATCTCTGCAACTCAAATTTCTGCGGTTTATCTGATGGGATTAGGTTTTCTCATAGGCATTATGGGCGGTTTTTTCGGGGTCGGGGGTAGTTTTCTGGCAGGACCAGCCATGTTTGCTGCGGGAATGCCAATGAATTTCGTGATCGGCACCAGTTTATCGCTGATAGTCGGCAACGCCATTGTGGCCGCCAGAAGGCATCGAGCGATGGGAAACGTGGACGTCAAGCTGGGCATTATCATGGTTGGAGGCACGATCGCTGGCGTTGAAACGGGCGCGCAAATGATCCAGTTTTTGAAACACCAGGCAAACATGGATTCGGTTGTAGGTTTCGGGTTTATCTTTGTGCTTCTGGCGATTTCATCGCTAATGGGTTGGGAAAGCATCAAGACGATAAAGGCGCTTAAAATGCGCGACGCACAACCCCATGGGGGTGACCGCGTCAAGGGGGAAAAAGATTCGTCGGCCCTGGCCCATATTTCGAAACGCGTCCAGCGTCTCCATCTGGCCCCGATGATCTCTTTGCCCGACTCGGGGATTGAGCGGGTTTCACTGTGGGTCATTCTAACAGTCGCGTTTGTGGGGGGAGTGTTGAGCGGGTTTCTCGGCGGCGGCGCCGGATATGTTCGAATGCCGATGCTGGTATTTTTGCTGGGCGTACCCACGCATGTGGCGGTAGGGACTGACTTGTTTGAAATTATCATTTCGGCCGGTTATGGCTCTCTAACTCACGCCGTAAAAGGCAACGTCGATATTATGGTGGCTCTGGTAATGCTTACCGGCGGCGCCGTAGGAGCACAGATCGGCGCCGCCATGACGCAATATTTCCAGGGTCCGCGCATCAGACTGGCGTTTGTCCCCTTGCCTCTTATCGGCGCCGGACTCGTGATCTACAGCTTGTTGACCCGACAGCATCTCGGTTGAGGGCGTGAGAGATGAAGATACTTTTTTGCAGCGATGCCTCCAGTCAGTCGGAAACGGCGGTACGATTCGGAGCACAGATAGCGGCAGCCTGCCGGGCCGAAACTTCGATACTGGGGATCACCAGCGAAATTTACGGTAAAGACGCGCTGCTTCGGACCCTCGAGCGCGAGCAGGATATTCTGAAGGAGCACCAACTGGAGGCCGAGGTGGTCGCCACAGTGGGGAACCCGGTGCGCGAGGTGATCAAACGTACGACCCAAACTCAATATGATCTCGTCGTGATCGGCGCGACGTGCAAAAGACCGTTTCTGAGACTGTTTGACCCATGGTGGATGCCCGCGCGGGTCCATCAAGCCCATAGAATTATCGAATCAATCAATCCTCCCGTGCTGGCGGTCTTTTGCTCCCGGCCGGCGTTGCGCCGTATCTTGCTTTGCACAACCGGCGCCGCTCACTCTGACGAAGCCGTAGAATTCGCCGCCAACCTCGCCGGGTGTGTCAAAGCGGTCGTGGACCTGTTTCATGTTGTACAGGACCCGCCTGCAATATATGCGGACATGATTCTGCCTGAGGAAAGCGCAGATCTCGTGCTGGAATCGAATTCAAAGCTCGGCAAAGCTCTGCGCCGCCAGAAAGATCTGCTGGAGCGGGTCGGAGTATTCGGCAAGATTCGGTTGCGTCATGGACAGGTGATGTCAGAGTTGTTTAAAGAATTGCAACCCGGCGACTACGATCTGGTAGTGTCCGGTTCGTCTCCTATCGAGCAAAAGTTATATAAGTATGTGATGGGCGACCTCACTCGCGAGATCGTCAATCGCGCCCAGCTTCCGGTGCTGATATTCCGGACCGGACAGAGAACAATTGGAGACAGCATCAAAGAACTGCTGGCCGATCTGTTCGGACATTCAAAAAAAACTCCTGATACTTCGAAGAGCCATCAATCGACGCTTCACCGCTATTCCATTAAAGTACCTCTTGGTTTAAAATGATCCGTTAAGCGTAATGAAGAAGTTCGCCCGGCAGCGTAACGACTCGATGAAACACAGGAAATAGCGGTGCATAACATTTCAAAATCACTGGCATTCAGGCTCTTTTGCCTTCTGCTTCTTGTCAGCACGGTTGTGTTCTTCTCCCTGACTTTTTTCATTGTCCGGGCAAGCAGGCAGCATGTTATGCAGGAAATAATCCTCTCAGCGAAGCGAACTAACGAACTGCTTTTGAGGTCCATGCGTCAGAGCATGTTGCTCAACCGTCTGGGAGATGTTGCACAGTCAATCGAAGCTCTCGGCTCCGCGCCCGAAGTCGAAGGAATAAGGATCTACAACAAGAAAGGTGAAATTGTTTTCAGCCCCAACACCGGGGAAATCGGGCAAACGGTCGGCCCCGGGGCCGAACAGTGCATAGTTTGCCATAGCGGCGAAGAGCCGCTTGCATTCATTCCCGAAACCGTTCGGGCTCGAATTTTCACCTCGCCGAAAGGAGATCGCGTCGTCGGGGTCTTAAAGTCCATTCGTAACGAGCCGGCCTGTGCCGCACCGGCCTGCCATCCGCCGCCTTCGGAACAGAAGGTGCTGGGCGTACTGGACTCTCAGTTCAGTCTTGCGCAAACAGATCGAAATATTATTGCGAGCCGGAACCTGATGATACTTTATTCAATGGGCGCCATCCTGATCATCGGGCTTTTGGCGGGCCTTTTCATCATGAAGATGGTGCATATGCGGGTGCTCAAGCTGGCCGAGGGAACAAGCGAAGTAAAGAAGGGGAACCTGGATTTCAGCATCAAGATCGAAGGGGACGACGAAATAGCGCAACTCGCGGATTCATTTAACAGCATGGTGGCGAGCCTTAAAAGGGCGGAAGCCGAAAAAGAGGCGCTGTCCCAAAGAATGGTCCAGGTAGCGAAAATGGCTTCTATGGGCAGGCTTGCTGCCACTGTGGCCCATGAAATCAATAATCCCCTGGGTGGGATTCTCACCTACGCCAAGTTGGCCTCGCGAAAAGTCGGCATGGGGACCATGGCGGAAGAAGAAAAACGGGAAACTGTCGGATACCTTGACGCAGCAGTGAGCGAGATAAAGCGATGTGGAAATATAGTTAAGAATCTGCTCCATTTTTCCAGGAGCTCCGAGTCCGTGTTGGAAAAGGTTGACGTCCACAATTGTATAGAGAAGAGCCTCGCGATAACCAACCATCATTTCCAAATAAATGACATAAGTACGGCAATCGAACTGGAGGCGAAGGACCCGAACATCATCGGCAATGCAAATCAGGTAGTGCAGGTGCTGATCGCGCTGTTCATGAACGCCGTGGAGGCGATGAATCGAGGAGGCTCTCTTACCGTATCGACGCGGGACTCGTTCGAAGAGGATGTGCTCCATGTCAGTATCACGGACACCGGCAAGGGTATTCCTCCGGAAATCAAGTCCAGTATTTTCGAGCCGTTCTTCACGACCAAAGAGAGCAGCCACAGCGCAGGACTGGGCCTGTCTGTCGTTTACGGCATCATGCTTAGACATCAGGGAAGAATCGGGGTCGAATCGGAGATCGGGCGAGGAACTACGTTTATTCTCACTTTCCCAAGACAAATAAAACCTGAGGAAGATAAGGAACCCAAACTTGCGGGGCCTGTAGTTGCGAAATTGTGATCGCGGATTTTCGATGGGATTGGTGTGTAGGATGCTTTGGAATATGCCGGAGTTTAAGAAGAAATGACAGATCAGGTATCAATGCTCATTGTGGACGATGAGACGTCGGTCCGCGAGTCCCTCATGCACTGGTTTCTGCCGGAGGGCTACCGTGTCGAGACTGCTGCCGGGGCCATTGAAGCTCTCGACAAATTGCGCGATTCAAGCTTCGATATTGCGCTGCTCGACATAAAGATGCCCGGAATGGACGGGATCGAGCTTCAACAGCGCCTGCGGGAAATAGACAGCCAACTGGCTATCATAATAATGACGGCCTATGCCACCGTGGATACCGCGATCCAGGCGCTGAAGCAGGGCGCTTACGACTACATAACGAAACCGGTCGACCCCGACGATCTGAGCAGGCTCGTTCGCAACGCCGTCGTGCAGCGCCGGCTCATCCGTGAAAACCTGAGCCTTAAAGAAGGAATCTCGTCGCTGATCTCCGTTGATGACATCGTCGGCGAAAGCCGGCAGATACAGGAAGTGCTGAAGGTCATTCAAACAGTGGCTCAAACGGATGTCACGGTAATGATTCAGGGCGCTTCCGGCACAGGGAAAGAGCTTGTCGCAAGGGCTATCCACCTCAATAGCAAGCGCAAGTATTTCCCTCTGATTACCATCAATTGCGGAGCTCTGACGGAATCTCTTGTGGAGAGCGAGCTTTTCGGCCACGAGCGAGGGGCCTTTACCGGCGCCCAGTACCGGCGCAAGGGCAAGCTCGAGATGGCGCACAAGGGGGCCATCTTCTTCGACGAAATTGGAAACATCGGCTCAAAAACCCAAATGGATTTGCTGCGCGTCATCGAAACAAAACGATTCACGCGGCTTGGCGGCAATCAGGTCGTCGAAGCAGACTTCAGAATCATCTCCGCCACGAACAGGAACCTCGAAGATGCGGTGAAGGACGGGGAGTTCAGAGAAGACCTGTACTACCGGTTGAACGTTTTCAATATCCAGTTGCCCTCGCTCAAAGAAAGGGCTTCCGACATTCCACTTCTGGTAAACCATTTTGTACGCAAATTCGGCACCGCCATGAACAAACCTTTTTCGGGAGTCGACCCTCAAACGATGGAATGGCTCAAACAGCAACCCTGGCCTGGAAATATAAGGGAGCTGCAGAACGCCATCGAGAGGGCCATTGTGGTGGGGAAGCCTCCCTTGATCACCCTGGGTGACCTGCCCTGTCCTGTCGACTGGCGGGCCTCCTCATACCCCGATGAGATTCTGCCCCTGGCGGAAGTCGAGAAGCGCCACATCCAGCTCGCCCTGGAAAAGACCAAGGGGAATGTGTCGCTGGCCGCGCAATTGCTGGAAGTCGACAGGGCCACGGTCTACAACAAAATCAAGAAATACTGCTTGAGCTATTAGAATTTTGAGATTCGGATTGGAAATTTGCAGTTCTATGATTTCAATTGAATTTTTGAAGTTCGTGAATTCGGATCGTTTATAGTTATGTTGCTGGTTACTATCGACTTCCCCGATGAAATAGAGTATCTGCGCGCTCAACTCGAAGCCCGGTTTCGAACGAAAGTCAATGTTTCGCAGTGCGGGTTCGATTGCGACGCCTTTCTCGATCTCCGCAGAAACCAGTACAGCTCCTCTGCGATTATCGAACATCTGGAAAAAGATCTCGCTGCAGAAGATTCCAGGGTGCTGGCCATCACTGGATTTGACCTCTATATTCCCGTCCTGACCTTCGTTTTTGGTGAGGCCCGTTTGAACGGCAGATGTGCCGTTGTAAGCTCTTACCGCCTGGATAACAAGTTTTACGGGCTGCCGGATAATCCCGCGCTATTGCAGAAGAGACTCCTCAAGGAAGCCATACACGAGTTGGGCCACTCCTTTGGCCTCTTACACTGCCAGAACCATGAATGTGTAATGAAATCTTCTACTTATGTGGAGGAAATCGATTACAAAAGCAGCCGGTTTTGTGGTCATTGTTCGGTCAAATTAAAGGAATGCTAAACACGTGGATGCAAAAAGGGCGGGCGCCATGGAGGCGGGCCCACCCTTTTATTCGTCGTGCGATCAATCCGTTTCTATTCCATCTACTGGCTTCTCGCTCCCGGCGCCAGTGTTTCTTCAGGCCTTTTCCGCTTCCGCCCAGAGGTCCTTTAAGGTGTTGGTCCCGACTGCAGGCTTATCCAGAGATATCACGGGCAGCCTGTTCACCAGCCACCTGAACAGCCAGAGCCCCATCATAATCAGGGAGACCGAAACCGTCACCTCCATCCAACTCGGAACGTAGTGAGGACTGACCTGCCAGTTCATCGCAATGATTGAAATGTTGAGCCGATTGAACAGTATTCCGAGAACGGTCCATACGCCTGTCACCCTCACCAGTCTTACGTCGCGCGTCCTCACTCCGATCAGGTACAGAACGCACGGCAACGCCACAAAACCCACGAGCTCGACCAGGTATAGATGGCCATATGGCGTATTGAGAAGGTCCCAGTGCCCGCCCTCCGCCAGACCGATCAACTTCAGGAAGAAATAAACATAGAGCACGGCGGCGGCGGCTTTTCCAAGTCCAAGCGTCAACTTGTCGAGATCGAAATGCGAGGAACGCGATAGTCGGTAAGCGAACAGTCTATGGGACAGCGAGCTTTCCACGATAACCATCGAAAGTCCGGCTACAATGCTCGAAACGAAGAAAAAGAGCGGCAGGTACATCGAATACCATAGCGGGTGAAGTTTCGTCGGCGCTATCAGGAAAAGCGACCCCAGGCTGGATTGATGCAGAGTGCTGAGCACCACGCCCAGAATCGCCAACCATATCGTCAGCTTACCCCAGAACTGCCTGACCTTGTCCCATTGCAGCCATTCCCAAAATGCGGGCACAAATTCAAGCGCCTGAACGGTAAGGTAAGCGGCCACACAAATGCCGACTTCGAAAAGCACCGAAGTAACGCCCCGAGGGAATAACATGATGAACGGCATGCGCCATGGCTGGCCAAGGTCCAAAATGAGCCCCAGGACGACGAAGACATAACCCAGAAATCCGGTCAGGATTGCAGGTCTTACCAGTGGCTCGTAATCTTCCATACCGAACAGGTGAACCGTGGCCGCGATAGTGTAGCCTCCAGCCGCCAGGGCCACCCCGGTCATAACGTCAAAACCGATCCACAGTCCCCAGGGAGTTGTCTGGCTAAGGTTGGTAATTGCGCCAAGCCCCTTGAACAGTCTCAGCCCGATCAAAATGAGCCCGGCGATTATGATCGGCGCGGTTATGAGATTGAAGGGAGTGAAAAACTTCTTCGTATCCCCTATTACCAGATGAATTAGCTTTTTCATTATTGCTGTCCTCAAACTAAATATGATGCTGGGAGCGCTCCTCATGAGCCTCCTGCTTGCGTTGGGCAAAATGACGGAACCCTGCGAGCAGTGCAGGCCAAATCAGCATTACGGCCGGCACCGTCCCCATCGCCCCTGAAGTAAGCTCGGGGTACTCCTTTTTGCCGAGTTCAGGCAAACCCAGCTTTTCAAACGGCGCTCCTGCCAGGTAGAGCCAACTCGTACCCCCTGCCTCATGCTCGCCATAAATATGATGCACGTAGGCGTCGGGGGTGTCGTGAATCCGCTTTTTGGCCTCCTCGAGAAGATCCGAACGCTTTCCGAACTTCAGCGCCTCAACAGGGCACGCCTCCACACAGCCCGGCAGTTCGCCCGCTTCCTGCCGTTCGAAGCAAAACTGGCACTTTTTAATGAAAGGCGACGCCTTCGAGTACTCGAATTTCGGAACGTCGAACGGGCAGGCCACCATGCAGTAGCGGCAACCAAGGCAGAGGTCGTCTCGATAAGTAACCGCACCGTTTGACCTTTTTTCCATCGCTCTTATGATGCAAGCCGAAGAGCAGGCGGGCTCCAGGCAATGCATGCACTGCTGCTTCCTGGTAATCGCGACCCCTTTGTCCAGCGTGTACTTGTTTACTACCGTAAATGCATTGGGAGAGGTGTCCCGGTGCTGTTCGAAAAGAGAATCGTCGTCCTCGAAAGCAACCTTGGGCTTGGGCAGCCCGTTTACCTGGTTGCAGGCTGTTTCGCAGGAGCGGCATCCGACACATAAAGTTGTGTCCACAAGCACGCCCATGGCATCTTCTCCACGCATCCGCCCGACGACTTCAGCCGCCCGTGCCGGATCGGCGCTCAGCAGAGCCATCGCGCCTCCTGCTCCGCAGAGTTTCAGAAAGCTGCGCCTGCTGCAATTCAGGGCACCCTCACCGCAATTCTTTGATTCATTCTTTGTTGCACTCATTCTGTCTTCCCTTATTACATTTGCAGCCGGCCTGCCGGCTTTTCTCCTATTTGGTAAGCAGGAACTCTCTGGCGAGCTCATCCCATCTTTGTGGATCGATCGCCTTGGCCAGCCCCGAAACCGGCTCGCCGCCGTCCTGGAGTAGGCCTATCGCCGCCGCATCCAGTCGCCTGCCAAAAAGACTTTCGCGAATACCCTCGAGCCATTTCCCGACCGTGGCTTCCGGAATCATGTTCGCCAGTGAGGCGGATGGATTGCTGTTGGCGACTCTGAAAAGCCAGCCCTTCCCGTAAGGATCGTTGAAAGCCAGCTCAGGGGAACTGATTACCTTCCTGTTGATCTCCACTATCTCACCTTCGACGGGAGACAGCATATTGATCTCCCGATTTTCGGTCTTTATCTGCCAGCCGGGAGACCCCTGCTTCACTTTGGAGCCTTCTTCCGGTAGTGAAATCGAGTCGACCGAACCGATCAATTTCACCGCAAAATCATCCATACCGACTGTAAAAGTGTCGCTTCTTCCTATCCTTGCCCATCCATGACCTGCATGGAACATGACGTCGTTTGGAACAACAAAGCCGGCGGCGCGCTCGTTTAACATTGCCTTCGGGGAAAGGAAGCGCCACCCGAGCCACATTATGGGAACGCCCACGATAAGACCGATAACGGGAAGGAAACTAACCCCAAGGACCATAAACCCGGCTCCGACCACCAAGAGGGCCAAAGCTACGATCATGCCTGCAAGTCTGTTCTGAATACTCATTGCTCTTTCCATTTCACACCTTCCTGTCAATCAATTGTATTCACTGCAATCACTGCTATTTTGTCAGAAAGAACTCTCTGGCAAGGTCGTCCCATCCCTCTGGGTCGACTACCCTGGCGATGCCCCGGATGGGCTCGCCGCCATCTGCGTAAAGAGGGGCCAAAGCAGGAGACGTCCCCCTGTTGACCAAGGCCTGGCGAGCCTTTTCAAACCACTCGCCCACCATGCCCGTTGGAATCATGTTCTTCAGATTTGAAGTAAGATTGCTGCTTTTGACTTTGAAGAGCCAACCGTTGCCGTAAGGGTCATCGAAAGCCGCGTCGGGAGACTTCACCACCGCGTCATTGACCGCCACCACTTCCCCTTCTACCGGGGAGAGCATGTGAATCACCCTGGAATCCGTCTTGAATACCCAGCCCAATGATCCCTGCTTCACTCTCGACCCCAATTTGGGCAGCGAAATCGAATCGGCCGAACCCAGAAGTTTTGCTGCAAAATCGTCCATGCCTATCGTGACGGTGTCAAGACCATCCATCCTTGCCCAACTGTGACCTGGATGGAACAGAAGCCCTGCGGGTGCAAGAAAACCTGCGAAACGCTCGGCAAAGGTCCTTGCCACTTCCCTGACATCTTCCATCTCTACTTTTGGGCCATTCAGAATACGCCAAAAAGCGATGAAGCCGAACAGACCGAGCAGTGCGATGATGTACTCAACCTGCCTTGCCTGATAAAGATGCGCCAAAGTGTTCATGTTGTGCTCCTCAAACCTGTTAGAGTCTTCGCCTCACTAGACGCCTATCATTAAGGGCAAACTCCGTGCCAATTGGCGAAACAAAGTTTTAAAAACAAAATATCGCGATATATCAACTAGTTAAGGTATCACTTTGGAACTTTTGCCGGCCTGGAATTCCGGCAGCAGGAATCATATGTCGAAATTTTCAACAAGACAGAAATAAAACCCGTCGAAAATTTCGAATCGGATGGAATAGTGTAGAATCTTTCGACAGAAGATCTTCGCGGCAGTCTTTCACGGGTGCCGGGTGGCCCGGATATCCCGGCACCCGGCCGCTTCCGCAAGAGGAAAGCCTTTTTCTGTTGCAGAGCGGGTTAATCTGATTTGCAACCCGCGCGATTTTGCTAAGGGATTTGTCTTGTCATGCCGATCTCTCATATTGATGTAGCGTTTTCCAAACAACCTCAGGAAGATGGACCATGGACAGGATCGATCCCAACCAGTTGCTTCGAATGCTCGAGTCGGGCTACGCAATCCCGCCGCTGTCGGCCATTGCGCACAGACTCCTGGAGACGGCAGCAAACGAGGATTGTTCAAATTTGCAGGTGGTTGAGCTTATCGAGCAAGATCCTTCTCTGACCGTGCGTCTTCTCAACCTTTCCAACAGCGCCTTCTTCGGCATTGGCAGTCCTATCTCTACATTGCCACGGGCAGTAATGAGGCTCGGGCATAATCAAATCAGGCTGATGGCGCTGTCCATTTCCCTTCGCGATGCATTCCCGATGGGAAAAGTCGACCGTTTCGACTATGAGCTGTTTTGGCGGGTTTCATTGTACCGTGGGCTGATTGCCAAGTCTTTGGCATCCAGATCGAAAGCGGCCAATCCGGAAGAGGCTTTTCTTGGCGGGATGACCATGGAAATAGGGCTTCCCATTCTCTTTGATTTGTGCGTAAGAGGAAAGACCGGTCTCTTCAGCCTCGACCTCGAACCGTTAGAGGAAGTTTTGGACAACGAGAAGAGCTGTTACGGCCTGAACCACCGTGAAGTGGGCGCAGCAGCCCTCAAATTCTGGAAGTTCCCGGAACATATTGTTGCCTGCCAGAATATCAGCATTGAAGGACCCGGTTCCAACTCCTCACGACTGTGGGCGATTTGCCGGCTGGCGAGGCTTTTTTCACGGGTCGTATCAAATGAGCCTCTAGCATTCGGATCGTTTTATTCGGAAGCTGAAAAAGTTCTGGGCCTTAGCCAGGAAGAGATCCATGAAGCCGTTTTCAATACTCTGGCCGAAGTCGACCAAATTGCTCAAGGATTCAAACTCCGTATAGACCGTGTCGAGGACATGATTGGGATCCTGGAAAACGCCAACAGAGCATTGGTCAGGATTTCACAGACGGTCTCGCAACATCCTGTCGAAGTTCATGACCATCACCTCCCTTCATTTGCTTCCATCGACCAAAAGGACCGCTGTGTAAAGGATACGCTTCAAGCCGTCGCACACGAAATACGCAACCCGCTTACCGCTGTCGGCGGTTTTGCCAGAAAACTGGCTGTCACCCTGGATCCTCAATCAGAGTCGGGCAAATATGCGAAAATGATCCTTGATGAAGCGCTGAGACTGGAGAGGATCCTTTCCGGAATTCCGGAAGAATTGTTCCATTCCGTTCCCGATTAGTCCTGATGGGTTGTTCCCGTCCTTCCACACCACCACCTGCAGCAATGAGAACACTAAAAATCGCACCAATCTGAGCTTTTTTGCGCGAGCGAATTAAATTGTTGTGAGGAGACTACAATGAAAAGGAGATAGCCTATGGCTGTTAAACCGATACCGGAAGGATATCATACTGTTACACCGCTTCTTTCAGTAAGGGGGGCGGCCCGGCTGATTGATTTTTTGAAGAAGGCCTTTGGAGCGACCGAAATTTATCGGTTTCCTTCTCCCGACGGCACCGTGATGCATGCGGAGTTAAAGATCGGCGATTCCGTCCTGATGCTGGGAGAAGCTGCGGACCAACAGCATCCTCCCATGCCCGTGGCGCTCTATCTCTACGTTGATGATGCCGACGCCACGTATCGGAAGGCCCTGGATGCAGGCGGCGAATCCATTGGAGCGCCGGATGATATGTTCTGGGGCGACCGGGTTGCCACCGTAAAAGACTTTGCCGGAAACAAGTGGTGGATTGCCACTCACGTGGAGGACGTTAACTCGGGCGAAATCGAGAGGCGGGCACAACAGGCCTTGGCCGCCTGATCTACACGCCCCCTCATGCCGATTACCAGGCGACGCAAGCAGCAGGCACCGGACAAATCTCCTCCCGTCTTCAAGCGCGGGAGGAGAGCCGGGGCAGTTGTGCTGTCCCTGGATTCCGGCCCGGTTTCAAGCCGGAAATAAGGAGATAAAAATGCAATACACTCAACTCGGTCAAACACCCCTTCGTGTCTCGACTCTATGTTATGGCACCTGGCAGTTCGGCGGAGATTGGGGCAGTTTCGAAAAAAGAGAAGCACAAGCGGCGATCCGGCAGGCATTGGAACTGGGCATTACCTTCTTCGATACCGCCCAGGCATATGGTTTCGGCATATCCGAGCAGGTCCTCGGTGAGGCGCTTCAGCCCGAGTTGAAAAGCGGTCGCGACAAAATTATTATCGCCACCAAGGGAGGGCTGCGCATGGAAGGAAGCAAGCTTTTGCGGGATTCCAGCCCCGAATGGCTGCGCCGGGGCGTCGAACAGAGCCTGCGAAACCTTGGCGTCGACTACGTCGACCTTTACCAGGTTCACTGGCCCGATCCTCACACACCGTTCGAGGAAACCGCTGCCGCCCTGGAACAGCTTGTCCGGGAAGGCAAGATACGCCATGTGGGCGTTTCGAATTATAATGTGGAGCAAATGGGCCAATTTGAAAAAAGGCGCAAAATCGACACCTTACAGCCGCCCTATCACCTGTTCCGGCGTGATATGGAACGGGATATACTGCCGTATTGCCGGAGCCATGGGATCGGCCTGCTCGTATATGGTCCATTGGCTCACGGACTGCTTGCCGGAGGGTACACGCCGCAGACCGTCTTCGCACCCGATGACTGGCGGAGTAAAAGCCCCGCCTTCCACGGCGACCTTTTTGAGAAAAACATCAGGGTCGTGGAGCGGCTCAAGGACCTGGCCGAGCGACAAGGGATCACGGTGGCCCAATTAGCCATCGCCTGGGTACTCGCAAATCCGGCAGTGGATGTGGCCATTGTGGGGGCACGAAATCCTCGGCAGCTTGCGCAAACGGCGCCGGCGGCTGACGTCCAGCTCTCTCAGGAGACCATGCGCGAAATCGAGCATATCATGCAGGATGCAGTACCCACAGGAGGACCATCTCCCGAAGGAATGTAGATAATCCCGCACCTGCTGGAGCCGTCTGCTTTTTCGGTCTCCGTTCAGACGCCTGAAAACGTCCTTGACACAGATGAACACAGGTAGATCGATATAGATAGGGACCGGTTCTATATGTTTTAATCTTTCCACCCGTGTTTATCCGTGTCCAGCGGGCGGAGATTTGGCACCCCTTGTTGCCGCTGGCTTTTCATCCTGTTAATCCCAATACTGTTCACTTAATGACAACAATGTAATCTTCGACTTTGATGCGTATTGTGCCAGACCGTGTCCTTGGGCGCAGGTTATAGCCGCTCATTTTTCTTTTCACGCCTCGCGGATTGCGGCGTGAACGGCTCGACACGACTCGTTCTTCAAGAATCTCCCTCAATACTGCCTCATGAAAGGCTTTCCTGTCCTGAGGGGGGGGATAGAGGCAAATGGTATAATTTTACGACGAATCACGCGAACCGCGTGCAGGAATGATAAGCGATCCGGGTCTTCGTTTCCCGCCAAGGCAGCCTCATGCATCAAACCGCGAATAGCAAAATGAGCCATGAGCAGGCCGTAAAATTCCTGCCGTACCAAGTCTGGCGTTTTACTTCTTAATACTATCCTGGAGCCGCGCAGATGGGTTTTGAGTTCGTCAAATGCAGTTTCGATTTCCCACCGTTCATGATACAAGGCCGCCAATTCCGCTGCAGGCGCTTCTTCATAATCCAGAATCGTTGTAATCAGCCGGTAGATGGGCTCAGCGCCCTCAATGCCCTCCAATCTGTATTCGATTACTCGAACATCAACTCCGTTTGCGCCCTTTTCCTGGTCCTTCTGGGAACCATAGATCCTGCTCAAATAAGAACCGTCGGCAAGCCTCTTTTCGCGTGGCAGAAGGCGGTTTCTTCTCACTCTCCAAAGCAGATCACAGCCAGTTCCACATGCGTTGTTCCACAATTCGAACCCGGAAAAATAGCGGTCAGCGAGACAGAGCATTCCCTTGTACAGAGAAGGAACCACTTCCTTGGCAAGAGCCATCTCTGCTATGTTCACGGCGCCCATCCGGGTTCCAAACAAAACATGCGTCCCGTTTTCGACCAGGGACACAAAACGCAACTGCGGAAAGGCGCTTGTTCCCGTCTTGGCGGAAGGCCGTCCAAAAACTTTTTCGTTTTCCGTCTCATCGGCTACATCAAGCGTGCTGCCGTCCAGGCTTACCAAATGCCATTTCCTGTACCAAGCGCCTTTGGTGGATTCCCCGGCAATCGGCTTTACAACCTCATCATGCAGTTGTCGAAGAGGTGTCCACCCCAACCGACTTCGAGCCTGAGAGATACCGGATTTACCGGCCACCTTGACGCTAGCCCCCGGTCCCATAAGCCACTTTATCCCTTCAAGAAGACAGCGCAGAACTTCACGATACGACGAATGCATGTACAAGGCCAAGGCGATGACATAGTATACAACCACATGCGCCGGAAGATCCCTCTGCCGTCTACTTGTCTTTCCGGTATTTTTGAGAACCGAATCAATTGTCTTTACCGGAAAGGCTTTGGTGATTACTCCCAAACTAATGTAATCCGTAATGCGTGTGCCACCTGGAAGCTCTGCAACGGTACGTGCCATTGTGGTCCTCCTGTCAAAAAGTTGAGACAGAATACCACATTATTTATATTAAGTGAACAGTATTGGGATTAACAGGATGAAAAGCCAGTGTTGCGTTCCTTAAGTTCTTCAATATTTCAAAAACCCTGGATTCCGGCTAAAAGGCGCTTCCGGAATGACGGATTGCTGTCACTTGAAATGCTCTGCCAGGTGCTTATTTTACCGCCTGATCGACCATTGCAATACCTCATGAAGAATCCCGCGACTCGCCGGCTGGTGCCGGACCTGTGCGGGCAGGATCGTGGTCGATGCCAAAATATCAATCCTCCTGCGGCTGTTGACTCCGGAAGTCAGCAGATGAATGCCGGCTTTGGCCGAAGACTTTTATAGAGCTACAGCCTTATGAGCGACCGTATTCGCGGGCGGCAGACTTTTGATTCAGCTCTCTGCGGTCGCTCCAGTTCAGTTTCATAGACCTATGAATATGGCGAACAACGTGTGCGGCAGACGGCGTGGTCTTTTGTTGCTATTACTACTTTTGGTTGCCGGTTGCACCAAGGTGGGGCCAAATTATGTCCAGCCGCCTGTAAAGCTGAATACAGACTGGCTGGTATCGCAGGAGAAACGGTTATCGACCGGCCCTGCGAGCCCCGGAGCGAAAGCCGAATACCGGGCCTGGTGGCGGGTTTTTGAAGACCCCAACCTCGATCGTCTCATTGAGACCGCCTACCGGGAAAACCTGGATCTGCGCGTGGCCGGAGTGCGCGTCCTGGAGGCCAGGGCCCAGTTGGGGGCCACTGTCGGGCAGTTGTATCCCCAAACCCAGCAGGTTACCGGTTCGGTTGAAGAAATACACGAAAGCAAACGGATACCCACTCTTGGCACCGATTTCGGAGAAGCCGCACTAGGGCTGAGCGCCAACTGGGAAATCGATTTCTGGGGAAAATTCCGCCGGGCCGTCGAGTCTGCCGACGCCAACCTGGCGGCCAGCGTAGCTAATTACGACAGTATTCTGGTCACCCTCACCGGCAGTGCGGCGAGTCTTTATGTCACTATTCGCACCCTCGAGCGCCGGCTCATTATTGCGCGTTCAAACGTGGAAACGCAGCGAAAAAGCCTGCAGATCGCACAGTACCGCTTCGAGGGAGGCACCACGTCCAGGCGGGACGTGGACCAGGCCCGTTCGGTTCTCGCCAGCACCGAGGCAACGGTGCCAGCTTTGCAAATCCAATTGAGGCAGGCCAAGGACGCCCTGAGCGTGCTTTTGGGGATGCCGCCCAGCCTTCTGAGCGAGCAGCTCAAGGGCAGGGAGGCCGAGATTCCGGCGCCGCCGGCCCAGGTCGTGGTGGGCATCCCGGCAGACCTGCTTCGCCGCAGGCCCGACGTCAGGGCGGCGGAATACAATGCCATGGCCCAAAGTGCTCAGATCGGCGTCTCCAAGGCCCAGCTATACCCGGCGCTTTCACTTGTCGGCACACTCGGATTTCAGTCCAGCACCGTCAATAATTTCAGCCTTGGGGACCTCTTCATTGGGAGCAGCCGCGCCTATACAGGCGGTCCCTCGGTAACCTGGAATATTTTCAACTACGGTCAGATTACCAACCTGGTGCGCGTTCAGGACGCGCGGTTCCAGGAATTGCTGGCAACTTACCAGAATACCGTCCTGAGCGCCCAGCAGGACGTGGAGGATAACCTTGCGGGCTACCTTCACTCACAGGAACAGGCCGCATGGCTGAAGGAAAGCTCCGAAGCCGCGCGTGGTTCCCTCGATCTGGCAGTGATCCAATACCAGGAAGGCATAACGGACTTCACCACCGTCCTGACCGCCCAACAATCCCTTTTGAGCGCGGAGGACAGTCTGGCAAGCTCTTTGGGCAATATCTCCACTTACCTGGTAGGAGTTTATCGATCCATGGGAGGAGGTTGGGAAATTCGGGAATGCGACAATTTTGTCCCGGTTGAAACCAGGGAAATGATGGAAAAGCGCACTAACTGGGGAGGACTGCTGACCCCTAAGAGCGGGCCGCCGCCCACGCCGGAGGAACAGGAACAGAAGCCGTCGATCCGGGCCCCAGATTGGTAATAGAAATTAGAAATGCCTGCCTTTTAACATAGTCTTGGGGGAATCTTGAAATGACAGCACCTGTGTCGGGACGATCTATTAAGAGAAAACTGGCAGGCTGGGCCCTAATCTGCGGACTGCTTTCTATTTCGGCCTGCGAAAAAACGAACGTCTATGCGCCCCCGCCGCCGCCCAAGGTCACGGCGAGCCAACCCTTGCAGCAGACGGTTCTCGACCACCTGGAATTCACAGGCAATACCCAGGCTATAAATACAGTTACACTCCGTGCCCGGGTGCAGGGGTACCTCGAGAAGGTCTTTTTCCAGGACGGCGCCAAGGTGAAGAAAGGGCAAATGCTTTTCCTCATCCAGCAGAACACCTACCAGGCCCAGTTGAAGCAGGCTGAGGCGCAGATCCTCCAACAAAAGGCCCTCCTGGAACACGCTACCCTGGAGACCGCCCGCTATGAGAAGTTGGTGCAAAAGCAGGCTGCCTCCCAGACGGACCTGGACAACTGGCAGTATCAAAAGGACGCCGACCAGGCCGCAGTCCTGGCCGCGGAGGCTAACCGGGACCTGGCCAAGCTGAACCTCGATTATACCGTCGTCACCGCTCCCTTCGACGGACGGATCGGACGGCGGCTGGTGGACCCCGGCAATCTGGTCGGCGCGGGAGAATACACCTCTCTGGCCAACGTTAATCAGATTGACCCTCTTTATGTATACTTCACTATCAGCGAACGGGACCTGCTGCGGGTTGTGGGTGAGACCGGCATATCGGCGGCCGAAGCCGAAAGACTGAAGGTACCGTTGTTCCTGGGGCTTGTAGACGAAACCGGTTACCCTCACCAGGGACACATAGATTTTGCCGCCATCAGTCTCACACCAACCACCGGTACCCTGTCGATGCGCGGCATCTTTGCCAATCCGGACGGCAAGATCCTGCCGGGATTGTTCGCCCGGGTCCAGGCCCCCATAGTGGGTTCGGAAAAACCCTCCCTGGTGATCCCCGAAGTGGCGGTCGGGTACGACCAAGTGGGCCCTTATGTTCTGGTGGTGGGAAATGACAATATCGTGGAGCGACGTTCGGTCAAACTTGGCCCTCGGGCAGACGGCCGCCGGGTAGTAAAGGAGGGTCTGTCGCGGGAAGATTGGGTTATTGTGAATGGGCAGGTGCGGGCCATTCCCGGCCGTCCCGTTACCCCCGAGCGCAAGCCGCTGGAAGCGGAAACGGAAAAGACCGAGGGAACGCCTCCTGCCGACCGGGCTGGGAAGGGTGTCCAATGATCTCCGAATTTTTCATTGACCGGCCTATTTTCGCCAACGTTATCGCCATCGTCACCATCATTCTCGGCCTGGTGTGCTTCTATGTGCTGCCGGTGTCGCAATACCCGCCTATCGTTCCGCCTACCATCCAGGTAACTACACGCTACCCCGGGGCCAGCGCCGAGGTTGTGGCAAATACTGTGGGTGTTCCGATCGAACAGGCGGTCAATGGTATAGAGGGGGCGATCTACATGTCCTCCACCAGCGCCAGCGACGGCAGTTACACGCTAACCGTCACTTTCAACGTAGGAACCGACATCAATACGTCATTGTCCCTGGTGCAAAATTACGTAAACTCGGCCCTGGCGCAATTGCCTTCCGGGGTGTCAAACCAGGGAATTACGGTCAGGAAGGTCTCCACCGAGATCGTGCTGGTGGTCAGCATCGCCTCCAGTGATGACAGGTATGACGCGACGTATCTTTCAAATTACGCGATCATCAACCTGGAAAATCCCCTGGCCCGGCTCCCGGGAGTGGGCCAGGTAATCGTCAAAGGCGCCGGTCCTTACAGCATGCGGATCTGGCTGGACCCAGGAAAACTCCAGGATTTCAACCTGACGACTTTGGACGTCGTCAATGCGATCCAGGGCCAGAACCTTCAGGTTGTGGCCGGGCAGATGGGCGGCCCACCGGTTCCCTCCGACCAGGTTTTCCAGTTCACCGTCAATGCCCTGGGCCGTTTGGCCGACGTTTCCCAGTTCGAAGACATCATCGTCAAAAGCCCCCGCGGCGAGGAACAGGCCGAGGTGGTGCGCGTGCGCGACGTTGCCAGGGTGGAACTCAGCCAGCAGACCTACAGCACCTTTGCCGAGGTGAACGGGCGCCCGGCTGCGGATATTCCGGTCTTTCTGCTGCCCGGGGCCAACGCCATGGACGTTGCCCGGGAAGTTAGGCAGGCCATGGCGGAAATGAGCAAAAAGTTCCCGCCGGGTATGATCTGGGAGTCGCACTACGACACCACCAAGTTCGTGGCCGCGACCATTCGCGACGTATACCAGACGTTATTCATGGCCGGTATTTTAATTCTCATCGTGATAATCTTATTTTTGCAAAACTGGCGCGCAACCCTTGTACCCGCCACCACTGTGCCCGTCACTATTATCGGGGCGTTTGCCGCAATGCTCGCACTCGGTTTCAGCATCAATTTGATGACCCTTTTCGCACTGATCCTGGCCATTGGAATCGTTGTCGATGACGCCATAGTCATCGTGGAAGGCGCCTCCTATCATATCGAGCAGGGGCTGTCGCCAAGAGATGCGGCCATCAAGGCAATGGAGGAGTTGACCGGGCCTGTTTTCGGCATCACCCTGGCGCTTGTTTCGGTGTTTTTGCCGGCAGCCTTTCTGCCCGGCATCACGGGGCAGATCTTCCGGCAATTCGCCCTGGTGATCGCAGCGACTTCGGTCATCAGCGCCATCAACGCCCTTACCCTGAAACCGGCGCAGTGCGCCCTTTGGCTGCGCCCTCGCCCGGTGAAGAAGAAAGTCAATTTTTTTTATCGCGGTTTTAACCGGGCTTATGCCGTAATGGAGGGCGTCTATATCGGCATAGTCTCCCGAATGGTGCATCGCCCCAAGCTCACGCTGCTGGTGTTTGCAGTCATCATGGCCGTAGTCGGCTGGCAGTTCGCCATCCGCCCCACCGGGTTTTTGCCTCAGGACGACCAGGGCTACGCTATCGTAATCACCAAACTGCCCGAAGCTTCCTCTCAGCCACGGGTTGAGGCCGCGGTCAAGCGACTTAACGGGATACTGGGAAAGACGAAGGGGATAGAAGCCTGGGTGACCTTCGGCGGCTACTCCGCCCTGGATGGCGCCAATATCTCCAACATCAGCACCACTTTCATTGTCTACGAGGATTGGAGCAAACGCGGCGCCGCACTGAGCCAGGATAACATCCTGGGCAATCTTCGACGGGACGTGGCTTCCATAGAAGAAGCGGTTGTCTTTGTAATCGTGCCCCCGCCCATCCGGGGCCTGGGGCAGTCGGGCGGTTTCCAGATGATGGTGGAAGACCGGGAAAGCCGGGGGCTGCCACTGCTGGAAAAGAGCGCCCAGACGATCATCAGCGCCGCCGGTTCCCAGTCAGGTCTTCGCAACCTGAACACCACATTCAGTGCTCGCAGTCCGCAGCTTTACTTAAACATCGACCGTACCGAGGCCCAATCCCTGCAGGTGCCCGTAGAGGATGTGTTTTCCACGCTACAGTCCTACCTGGGATCAAGCTACGTCAATCTGTTCAATAAATTCAACCAGGTGTTCCAGGTGTATGTCCAGGCCGACGCTCCTTACCGCCTCCACTGGGAGGACCTCTCCTATCTTTACGTGCGCAATACCCTGGGCCAAATGGTGCCGCTGTCTTCGCTCATGTCGGCCAAGCATACGCTAGGCTCCGAGCTGGTCACCCGCTATAATCTGTATCCTGCCGCTCCGATTTACGGCATCGCGGCGCCGGGCTTCAGTTCGGGCCAAGCCCTCAATCTCATGGAACAAGTCGCCGCCAACACCTTGCCCGAGGGCCTCTCCTATGACTGGACGGCCACCGCTTTCCAGGAAAAGCAGGTGGGCAGCCAAGCCTATTTCATTTATGCCCTTTCCATTGTGCTGGTGTTTTTGGTGCTCGCCGCCCTCTACGAGAGCTGGACTTCCCCGGCGGCGGTCATCCTGGTGGTTCCCCTGGCCCTGGTAGGGGTACTTGTGGCGCTCATCCTCAGGGGCTTCGAAACCGACCTTTATACCCAGGTAGGGCTGGTCCTCATGATCGCCCTGGCCAGCAAGAACGCCATTCTCATCGTAGAGTACGCGCGGGACCTGCGCGCCAAGGGCATGCCAATAGCCGAGGCTGCGGTGGAAGCGACGCGGCGACGCTTTCGTCCCATAGTCATGACCTCCTTTGCCTTCATCCTGGGGGTAACCCCCCTGCTTTACGCTATCGGCGCAGGCGCGGCCAGTCAAAGGGCCATCGGCACGGTAGTCTTCGGCGGTATGCTGTCCTCGACCCTGATTGCCATTCCTTTTGTCCCGGTTTTCTATCTGATCATGGAGCGCCTGAGCGAAGGGCGGTCCCGTAAAACGGAAAAGTGACACAGGTGGACACGGATAGACTTGGAGCAGCAAAGCCGCAACCAAAAAAGACAAAGCCTTAGACAGGATTAACAGGATTAACAGGATGAAAAGCCAGCGGCAACAAGGGGTGCCAAATCTCCACCCGCTGGACACGGATAAACTTTGAGCAGCAAAGCCACAACCAAAAAAGACAAAGCCTTAGACAGGATTAACAGGATTAACAGCAATACTGTTCACTTAATATAAATAATGTGGTATTCTGTCTCAACTTTTTGACAGGAGGACCACAATGGCACGTACCGTTGCAGAGCTTCCAGGTGGCACACGCATTACGGATTACATTAGTTTGGGAGTAATCACCAAAGCCTTTCCGGTAAAGACAATTGATTCGGTTCTCAAAAATACCGGAAAGACAAGTAGACGGCAGAGGGATCTTCCGGCGCATGTGGTTGTATACTATGTCATCGCCTTGGCCTTGTACATGCATTCGTCGTATCGTGAAGTTCTGCGCTGTCTTCTTGAAGGGATAAAGTGGCTTATGGGACCGGGGGCTAGCGTCAAGGTGGCCGGTAAATCCGGTATCTCTCAGGCTCGAAGTCGGTTGGGGTGGACACCTCTTCGACAACTGCATGATGAGGTTGTAAAGCCGATTGCCGGGGAATCCACCAAAGGCGCTTGGTACAGGAAATGGCATTTGGTAAGCCTGGACGGCAGCACGCTTGATGTAGCCGATGAGACGGAAAACGAAAAAGTTTTTGGACGGCCTTCCGCCAAGACGGGAACAAGCGCCTTTCCGCAGTTGCGTTTTGTGTCCCTGGTCGAAAACGGGACGCATGTTTTGTTTGGAACCCGGATGGGCGCCGTGAACATAGCAGAGATGGCTCTTGCCAAGGAAGTGGTTCCTTCTCTGTACAAGGGAATGCTCTGTCTCGCTGACCGCTATTTTTCCGGGTTCGAATTGTGGAACAACGCATGTGGAACTGGCTGTGATCTGCTTTGGAGAGTGAGAAGAAACCGCCTTCTGCCACGCGAAAAGAGGCTTGCCGACGGTTCTTATTTGAGCAGGATCTATGGTTCCCAGAAGGACCAGGAAAAGGGCGCAAACGGAGTTGATGTTCGAGTAATCGAATACAGATTGGAGGGCATTGAGGGCGCTGAGCCCATCTACCGGCTGATTACAACGATTCTGGATTATGAAGAAGCGCCTGCAGCGGAATTGGCGGCCTTGTATCATGAACGGTGGGAAATCGAAACTGCATTTGACGAACTCAAAACCCATCTGCGCGGCTCCAGGATAGTATTAAGAAGTAAAACGCCAGACTTGGTACGGCAGGAATTTTACGGCCTGCTCATGGCTCATTTTGCTATTCGCGGTTTGATGCATGAGGCTGCCTTGGCGGGAAACGAAGACCCGGATCGCTTATCATTCCTGCACGCGGTTCGCGTGATTCGTCGTAAAATTATACCATTTGCCTCTATCCCCCCCTCAGGACAGGAAAGCCTTTCATGAGGCAGTATTGAGGGAGATTCTTGAAGAACGAGTCGTGTCGAGCCGTTCACGCCGCAATCCGCGAGGCGTGAAAAGAAAAATGAGCGGCTATAACCTGCGCCCAAGGACACGGTCTGGCACAATACGCATCAAAGTCGAAGATTACATTGTTGTCATTAAGTGAACAGCATTGCTGTTAATCCTGTTAATCCTGTCTAAGGCTTTGTCTTTTTTGGTTGCGGCTCTGCTGCTCAAAGTTTATCCGTGTCCAGCGGGCGGAGATTTGCCACCCCTTGTTCCCGCTGGCTTTTCATTCTGTCAATCCTGTTAATCCTGTCCAAGGCTTTGTCTTTTTTCGTTGTGGCTTTGCTGCTCCAAGTTCATCCGTGTCCAGCGGGCGGAGATTTGGCGCCCCTTGTTGTCGCTGGCTTCTCATCCTGTTAATCCTGTTAATCCTGTCTAAGGCTTTGTCTTTTTTGGTTGCGGCTTTGCTGCTCAAAGTTTATCCGTGTCTGAATTTCCAGCATTTCAAGAAACCTTTTCGCCATCTGAGGAGCCTTCCCCTCATCCTCGTGTTTGAAAAACACGAACACCTCACGCCAGTCCTGCTTCCGAACCAGTTCCGCCCACCGCTTCAGCTCCGCATCGCCATAGTCCGTTCGCCGCAGCCGCAGATAGCCCCAATCCCCGGTCGCTGCAAAGGGCACCTCGAGGTCGTTCTCCGCCTCGGCGATGCACAGCGCGGCCCGGTGATCGCGCAGAAGCCCGAAGACCTCTTCCTCGAACCACGACTCATGCCGAAATTCAAACGCAACTCTGCGCTGCGACGGCAGCAAAGCAAGAAAGTCGCGCAGCCGGGGCACATCCTTTTTCAAATTCGGCGGCAACTGAAAAAGCAGCGCCCCCAGGCGCTCTTTCAGGGTTCCCGCGGCTTCGAGCAGATAGGATACCGAATCGGCTGCGTCCTTTAATCTTTTGATGTGGGTGATTTGCCGTGACGCTTTCAGCACGAATTTGAAATCCGCCGGGACTTCACCGGCCCAGGCATCCAGGACGGATTTCTTAGGCAGGCGATAAAACGTGTTGTTGATCTCAACCGTCCTGAAACGCTCGCCGTAATAATGCAGCATTCCTTTCGCGGGCAGGTCATCGGGATAGAAACTTCCCTTCCACTCCTTGTAGGAGTAGCCGCTGGTGCCGACGTAGATGTTCATATGTCTACCCCCTGTTTTAATCAATGTTCCGCGATAGAGCTTGTCAACACGTGGAAACTCAATTCATGCAGCCGGTTATGTCGCACCGAAAACGCCTCCGCGAGTTTGGTGTTCCTCTACAAACCGATTTCCCGAACTGAAATTCTCAGGTAGCTTGCTAAGAGCAAATCATATCTCGAAAAATCGGATAATTTCGACGTTGGCAAGCTGTATGTGGAGTTGTGACAGGCGGCACCAGCCGAAACCGCGATATCCGACGGGTCCGAGATGATGTGATTGGCCTCCAGCGACCGGAAGCTGATGCTGGAAGTATTCGGAAGCCTTTTTACGGGATTGCCGTTTACCCGGACTGCGGGTCTGTCGCGATATGACGCGAAGGACCCCGTCCTTGTCGATGCTGGTTGCGAGGCGGCGCATTACCAAAGCCTTCTGCTCCTCGGACAGACTTGGCGAGTTCACCACTTCGCACCACAAGGTAATATGCGAACTCACCTTGTTAACGTTATGGACTTATTTAATAGGTGACGCTGATCCAACACTATTCGCGGGAGTATTGACATGGGACTATTTTGTAGATTGTGTTGGAACCGTTTCGTTAATCTCCAGAAACGCCAGGACGATTCGGGTGAATTCAGAGGGCGCTTCAAACTGTAAATGGTGAGTCCCATTTTTAAACTGGACTAACCAGGCACCCGGAATCAACTTTGCCAGGGTCTTTGAGCTCTCAGTGCCCACGACCTTGTCCGCCGTGCCCACGAGGAACATTACCTGATTCTTGATGAGTGGCACCTTATCGAGGGGAGTTTTCCATTCCATCGCCGCTTGGAGTTGTTTCTTGATGGTGGGATTATCTGGCAGCGGTTTGCCTTTTGAAGCGGCGGCAACGGCGCTTCCTTTGGTGGAGGTGGCATGCACAATCGCTTTATTGACTCGTTCAGGATAGTATAACAACAGGTTCTGTGTGGTGACGCTTGACTGTGAAAACCCCAAAACATTCGTCTTTTGGACTCCGAGAGCATCCAGTAAGCCGATTACATCCTTGGCAAAAAGTCGATAAGTGAACTTCACACCGTTGTCAGTCGTGTAGCCCATACCCCTGTTATCCATGATAATCAATTGGTATTTTTTTGACGCCGCTTCGATAAACGTCGGGGACCAATTCTCCATTGTGTCTCCAAGCCCGGTAAGCAGTATCAGTGGTTCACCCGATCCGATCAATTTGTACCCGATTTTGATTCCATTGCCGCTTATCTGGTAGATGGCATGCCCCTGCGAATCGGAAGCAATCTTTTCGCCCACCGGCGAGATGTCGTTGGCTTGTATCGCGGGGATGCCGATGACCAGCGTGATTATCAACGATATAAACAAGCGAATACCGAATTTCTTCATTGTTGATCCTCTCCGAAAATTAAAAAGGTTACGCAAGAACCGGTGTCCCAAAGTTGCCGATCTTAGCATGCATATCAGGGCTCAATTGCACGACGAGTTCGGCGTTGTATGATCCGGAGGGAAGTCCGGGCAGCTCCGGTGCCGATGACAGCTTATTTGAATATATCTGCCGCGCCGCTATGCCATAGGAACGCGATATGGCGGCAAGCGATCCCTCTTTGGCCGCCGTATCAACGTTGGTGGCAAAGATTGAGATTGTATTATCGCTGTTACGGACAATTTCGAAGGTGCGGAACTGCTGAGGGAAATCCCTTAGCGACGAGGTTTCGATCTGCCAGAAACCAAGCTCCGGATGGGCGTCATCGGGTGACTTGAACGCGGTGATTGCGTTTACATGACGATGCCCGGCTATCCACAAAATGAGATTCGGATATGTATGGAGCTTATCGATCAGCTTCTTTTCGGACACAATGGATTTTGACCACCAGCCGACCAAAGATTCCGGCTTTTCGACGCCTATCGGGACATGCGCGGCTATGATCATGAGCTTGCCTTCAGCCTGTCCCTTGTCGAGTTCTCGTACAAGCCACTCATAACGCGCGTCGTCAAGAGAGCCATGTGCATAACCGTGAAGTTCGATATCGTCTTGTCTTTGGGTATCGTCCAGCGAAATAACCTTGATTGGTACGCTCGACTTCGGTTCGAAGCTGTAACACGCAAAGTCGTTGTCGACGTTGTCACTGGTAAAACCGTGACCGACGGGGTTTGAGCAGGTAGTAAAGAATTCGCTCATCCACTCCTTTTTTGAAAGAGAACGGCGGCCCGGATCGGCTGCAATCTTCGGAGCCCGCGTACTGCCGACGGGGCCGGCGCCGATAATGTCACCGTAAGGGGTCCGGCAGTCGAGTACCCCCATATAGAAATCGCGTTTGTTTATGCCTTGAGGGTCGGTGAGTATATCTCCCATTTTGAGGATATCCTCGCCGATATAGGTCTTGCGGAGGTAATCGCTTACGGGACTCGTACCCATCCAGAAATGATCGTGATTGCCCAAAACCTGGTACCAGGGGATCGCCTTGTCGAGCCCCGCCGCCCTGAAGGGTTTCTGATAATCGATAGTGTCGGCTCCGAGGTGGGGGCCGGAGCTTGGGGTAATCACGCCGCCGTCGAGGATATCTACATACCACCTCAGTTCGTTATACTGAGTGTTATTGCAGGTGTCGCCAAGGGAGATGCCGAAATCAATCGGGTTTTTCTTGTGAATGGCGTTTATAGTCTGGACGGCTGCGTCCAGAACATGGGGTGTGTAAAGCATGACCCCGGAATACGCGGAAGAGATACCGTCCTTCAGGCCAATATAGATCGCCTGCGCGGGAGATTCTTTATCCGTGATGTGGATGTCGGTAATGGTAAAGAAATTCAGAAGTCTGGCGGTCTTTACGGCGGATGATCCGCTATAGGAGGCCGGCAGAAGGTCGAGCCGCTTTACGAATTCCAGGCCCGGCCCATAATGCCAGATGCCATAGCCGTTCTTCTTGTATTTTGATATCTCATTTGGACGAAGCTTAACCAAACCCGAAGGAGAGTCGGGCAAGACCGTCTTTTGGAGCGTAGTGAAGACATTGGAATCAATCGGATGTAACGGCGCGGCGTCTCCAATAGCGGCAAACACCTCCCGCAGGCTTCCGAGTTTCGTAAGCTCCAGTCCGAGCGCTGCCGCGGAACCAAGATAGTACTTCAAGAAATCTCTCCTGAGAATTTCCACTGATGCTCCTTCTAAACTGAACAATTTATGGAATTAGGCGCAATGAAGGTCCGTCCTCCCCGGCAACACAGCTACCAGGGGCATAATGGTCGAATGTTTTGACTCATTGGCCCTGTGTCGATTAATGCAGCCATTCCATGCCGAGACTGCATCGCACCGGACTAATTAACGTTATTAGCCACTTCGGAATAATTACGACGCTCCATGAGTAAAATATTCGTTGATCTTAATTTTGGGGATATTGCTATGGGAGTACTCTAAAGGACAATGAGATGTTGTCCGAAAAAGCTGTTAGTCCGGGTCGGTCAGGAAGAAGGTTTGGGTAAGCACTTTCAGGATTCGAATTATTTCAAGCCGGAGCAGAAGTGCTTAATCATGCGCCGCCTCGAGACCCGCATCGGCAAGGACGGCGTATTACGGGTTATCTCTCAGCAAACCCGCAGCCAGTTAGAAAATTCTGTCCTGCATGTTCCTGCCTCCGTACAAGGTCAACCACAAAGGTCCTCGGCATAGAAACTTCCCTTCCACTCCTTGTAGGAGTAACCGCTGGTGCCGACGTAGATGTTCATATGTCTACCCCCTGTTTTAATCAATGTTCCTCGATAGAGCTTGTCAACACGTGGAAACTCAATTCATGCAGCCGGTTATGTCGCACCGAAAATGCCTCCGCGAGTTTGGTGTTCCTCTACAAACCGATTTCCCGAACTGAAATTCTCAGGTAGCTTGCTAAGAGCAAATCATATCTCGAAAAATCGAATAATTACGACGTTGGCAAGCAAGGTTAAGCAGCGCGTCCCCTGCCCTGATGATCTCGCTCTGTTCGCGCTCAGGATTAGCGCCACCACGCTGATCACATGGTTTGTGCCCAGTCTGCAAATCACTCTTCAATCTTTTCGATTACATCAGAATGTTATCTGTATCACCCTAGTATCTGCTTTTTTGAGCCAACCGTTTTCGAAAAGCCTGTTGTGAAAAAAAATTTCTAAAGGAGTTTCGTTTTCCGCAAATGCAGTCTGGAAGTCGCTCCGATCTTCGCCAAGACCGGGTGAGATGTAACCTTTTTGAAACCTTGTTGTGATATAGGTGCTGCATCATCATACAAAGGTATCGGGTTCCTAGACCGCTGGCTTTTGATGGAGGTTGTTTACATTTTCCTACTGGAGGTCGTGCTGTTAGCCGGGACCCGGGCCGGCCCAAGCCCCGATGAATGACTGAAAAAAGGAGGTCAGTCCATGAATAATGAGGGACAGGGTCGATTGTGATGAGACTCTTGAGCGAAATGATGACAAGAGGCTGGCTGGAGAATTGCCTGCCCACCAGGCATCGTTCGGCATGATAAGGCCAAAACGGGCTGGTATAAATTGGTAACCAGCTGGTGACGCAGGCAAATTGAAAAGAGTTCTCACTCCGTAATTGGACAGAATATTGTACTGTCCAATCATAGGAACTGACTATTTATTTTAAAAGGAGACCGAGATGGAACAGCAATTACTTCTTGGGCTGTTTCTGGCGATCGTGCTCGGGATTTTTGGCCAATGTCTTCGTGCCGTGGCTGGCCTTAAGAAACTAGCAGACGAAGCGGCGGCATCGAACAAAAAAACCTCCGATGTCTTCGAGTGGAAAATCTTTGGAATATCATTAATCATCGGCGCTGTCGCGGGTGTTAGCGGTTACTTGGGGATAAAATATGGCTCAACAGATGGCGCAGATTTCAGTAAGGGCCCTACGATTCTTGGCATCATCGCCGCAGGATATGCCGGTGCCGACTTCATCGAGGCCTTTGCGAAGAAGTATCTTCCTCAGTAATTTTTGGCATCTTACACCAGTTGCACACATTGCATCTCACAGTGAGCCAATGAGTTGGTACACCGGGTCCAGTTAGCAAATCCTCACCCGATCAAGGGAAGGTGATGAATCTGGAATCACAGGTGAACAAGAGGAGGGAAGAAGATGAGCTCGATACGACATGGAATATTAATTGCGGTCATCGTGTTAAGTTTAGTCGGATGCGCCGGTCTAACGCAAATGCAGGATAGCGTTACGAAATTTGACCAGGGTGCACATTCAGCTTCGGTCGCGGAAATGAATTTTCTGCGAGCCGTGCAGGCGGCGGATTGCAATTACCAGTTTTACACTCAGGCGGCTGATTGGGCTCAGGGTAAGAGTTCAAGGTATGTTATCGTCGGCCCATGTAAGTTTTCGGTCCTGGATGATAAGGAGCTTAAGGTTCGACAGGATTTAATGGACGCGATTACACTTTATACCGACAAGATGGCAGCTTTAGCGTCAAGTGACGACAATAAAACGCTCACATCCAACTCACAGACACTCGCCGAGAACCTTAATAAAATCGCTAAGCAGGGAAGCTTCTCAAACTTATCAATAGCAACCGAAGTCGAGGCCGCGATTATTGCAATTACCGAGATGGCATTAGACCAGCGACGGTTTACTGAAGTAAGGAAGGCTGCATCCGATATGGCACTGCATCTCAACGTTACGGTTGAAGCACTTAAAGCGGAAAATGCGAACTACGCTTTAGTCATAGCCGGTAAGCTTGGGGGGATCGAGGTGACACTTCGTTCGATATTAGATTCTGCTCATAAAGCGCGTGGCCCGATGAGCTTCTTCGATGTAATCGAGGCCCGCGGCATAGAGCAATCGGCAAATCCTTTGGGGGCGACGGCGACCTCAACGGCTTCAGGCGCTACCCCTCAGGGTATTGCCAGCCAGTTGAATGATGCTCTTGATGCAATAGTCAAGGCTAATGACGCTATTGCTCATGCAAGTACGGGCGGAATCATCGCGACGGTGAATGACTTAGTCGCTCGGGCGCAGGCTGCGGTGGCTATACAAGCCGCTCTTAGTAAATAATCACATAACATTGGAGTAAAGCACCATGCCTACCACCTCTCAAAAACAGGCACTATCCAACGCCGTCTCCTGCCTGTACTCGGCGGAGCTACTGTTGACGCAAGCCAGTCGGGACACGGACGATCCTGCAAAACTCAGTAAGATCGACGTGGAGTATAGACACGTAGATTCGCTTATGTCGCAGCTTGTGAACCTTCAGGCGATTGACGATGATGCCGTTTTCGCAAGCGCCACGGGGGCTCTAAAGCTACAGGCGGCAGCACTGCAAAAGGACGAAGACTACATTAAGACCATTATTGATAACGTCAAAGTGGCGGCACAGATTGTAGGTTACATTGCTCAAGCGTTGCAAATCATCGCCACCCTTTAGGATCTGGCTGGGTGTAGGCTGCGAATGCCTACATTACTGTGCAGTCAGGGCAGATTTCTGAGGAATGGCCGGAAATGGTGAAGGCGTCATGAATGGGCTTCTTTGGGGTCGGAAATGACGGTTTAAGGCCAAACCCAGACTCAAAGCGTAACCCACTGGACCCCGGCTTCAGCCGGGGTGACGTGATTAAAAAGTGTATGGCAATGCGTAGTATTAATAGCATAAGGAATTAGGAAAGGAAATCCGGTCTGAGGCCGAAAATGACAGTTCAAGCCTCAAAAAAGGGCCTCATTAAGAAAGAAGGGGGGCAGGCCTTGAAAAAGAAAATGGGTAAATCCGATTCTGATGAAAGTCATGACCGAGCCGATGACACGGATCGCGGTGAACGTCTGGCGACCAGCTCAAAAGCGCCACAAATTTCCTTGTCAAGGACCAGACCCGTTTCTTCACCATTTTTTCGTTGTGTAGGATGGAAGTAATATTAATCGGAGTGCGCAATGGACGATTTTACACAGAGAATCATTCTCATTTTGCTTGATAAATTGGCTGTAGGCCTCATAATCATCGCGGTAGCTTATTTGTTCAATCGGCTGTTGGAAAGGCTCAAGGGAGAGCAAAGCAGACAAAAAGAATACGAGGCGCTGAGAGGCCAAACTGCGCTTAACCACTTGCAGCGTCAAATCGGGGAGTTATATGGCCCTCTTCTGGGGCTTATTCAATACGGGAACGCTATCAACGAAGTGGAGTTTGCAAAGTCCTCAAAAGAAGATCACAACTTGCATGCTATAGAAAGTTATTTTGCGGAAAAGTATTATATACCTCTAAATAAACAAATATCAGATTTAATTAGTTCTAAACTTTATTTGCTCGTTTCAAATAACATTCCTGATAGTTTTCAACAGTTCCTTTCTCATGCCGCACGCCTCGAATGTCTTAATAGTCTATATAAAGATAGAGGAATAGGCTCATGGGACATTGAAAATCCCTATCCCGATAAATTCAAGGAAGAGGTAAAAGGCACACTGGATTCACTGAAAAGAAGGCATGAAGAGTACTTGAGCAGCCTGAAATTGGCACCTAACTCACAATGAGAACGCAAGAAAAAAGGGGGAACCCATCAAAAGGAAAATAAGTAAAGCCGCTTCTGACGTAAGCCTTGACCGAGTTGACGACCAAGGCCGCGCTGAACGTCCGGCGATCAGCTCAAAAGCGTCACAAGTTGCATTTTCAGGGCCATATTCCTTGTTTCACTGTAACCGGATCATTCCTTGACGTTCTTGGATTTCAAGGCTTTGGCAAGCTGTGCGGACCTTTTGCGGTGGCTCTGGGCTGTTCTACGATGCCAGTATCCCATATCTGTATTAGCTACCGTCACCCGAATGCGTTCGATACCGCATCTCCTCATTGACGCCATTTCAATGTGGTCGTATTCTGCCTGCGTTAATTCATTCCCACTGACGCATGATATGGCTGTAGGGCCATGATGAAAAACATGGAGGGGGCAATGGAATGGTAGCCAAATCGGAACAAATATTGGGTGAGCTTGGGCAACACGATGGGATGGAAGAAGATTTAATCTGCCCTACCTATCTGATTGAAGATGTCCCATCTGACGTGGATCAGTTTAGTACCAGCAAAGGCATGGGGCCTCATGAAAGGGTCGCCAGGGGCATCGCGGATCTTACCCTTTCTCGTGATGAATCCGGCGGGAAAATGATTGGTCTGGAGGGGAGCTGGGGTGCCGGAAAAACGACGGTAATTAACCTGCTGAAGAAAAGTCTGGCGAATAATGGTGACATTAATGTCTTTTTGTACGACGCTTGGGCACATGAGGGCGATCCACTCCGACGGACCTTCCTGGAATCACTGATTCGGCATTTTAAGGAACTAAAATGGATTAATGAGGAAAACGCCGATAGAGTACTGGGTACCCTTTCTCATAGACGCAAAGTGACTAAGACTCGCACGATGCCCAAGGTAACTTTTCTTGGGAAGATGTTCGCCCTTTCAGTCTTGTTGGTACCTATTAGCGGCCCCTTGTTTAGTACTGTTTTGCGCCAATATATCACCGTAGATCCTTCTAAGCCCTTGAATTGGGCTTTCTGGCCCTCCCTCGTATTTGGAGCATTTTGTGTTCTGGCGCCTCTTCTTGTGGTTGGGGTTAATCGAATATGGATAATGCGGAAACCAACCAGAGAGGGGGGGATAGACGATTGGGCCTTCTTTGGGAGCCATTCGATTCAAGAGATTGAACAGGAAACCATTGAGACCCCGCAGCCAACCTCAATTGAGTTTCAAGATCAATTTTGCAAAGTAATGGATGAAGCGCTTGGCGGCAAACACGAACGCAAGGTCGTCATGGTTCTCGACAACCTTGACCGCGTTGACGCAAAAGACGCCCTCTCCATTTGGTCCACCCTCCAGACGTTTTTCCAGTGCGGTGATAATAGGACAGATGCGTGGTTTAAAAAACTCTGGGTCATTATCCCTTACGACCCCGCAGGGCTTCGAAAACTTTGGGCGAACAGAAATAATGATGGGACTCCTTTAACGTCCGTTGACGATGGGGTGCCCGAATCGTTCATGGATAAGAGTTTCCAAATCCGTTTCACTGTCCCTCCCCCCGTGCTGTCTAACTGGAAGGCCTACTTGGAAACGCTCATTTCGAAGGCGCTTCCACAACACAAAGATGAGGAACGGCTCAAAATTTATCAGATTTGCAGACTCACCCATGAAAAGGACAAGAGAGGACTGACACCGAGAGAATTGAAACTTTACGTCAATCAAATAGGAGTAATCCACCGGCAGTGGCAGCATCAATTTCCGCTGGATCATATTGCGTACTATGTTGCCCTTTGTCGTAAGTGTGCTGACATCCCGAAAATATTGTCTACCAGACAGGTCCCGGATGTGGCCGCTCAAGAAATCCTAACGCCAAACTTCACAGGTAATCTCCCAGGCCTCTTTTTCAATGTTACCCCAGAACTGGGTCAGCAGTTGCTTCTCGCAGATCCTGTCGAGACTGCATTGCACGCTGGGAATGCAGAAGAAATAAAGAACCTGGAAACAACTCATCAAGATGGCTTCTGGGCAGTTTTAGAGAGTGTCATGACAGAGAGAGGAGCAGGCGCGAACGCAACAGAGGTATCCAACACGGTGAGGTGTTTGGATCTGTCAGGTATTCTTGCGAAAAAAACTGGAGCCGAAAAGCCTGCTATTCTGGAAGTTATGCGACGCGCGGCGTTCAAAGTGCAGTCTTGGGCACCGTTTAATGAAAGCGTTGCAAAAGGTATTGCATCGCTCTTCCGGTTTATTTCAGACCCAATGTGCTCTGCGACTGTACTCGCCAGCCTTCGTGACACTATCGCGAAAGAGCCAGTGGACGAGGGAACCATCCGCGGACTGGCACACATCTGTGTAGAGGTGACCAAACTGAACCACCAGGATGGTCTCCAACCATTTATACTTGCCGGTAGTGCGGACGAATGGATAAGGATTTGTCCTCACATTTACAAACAGGGCGAACTGGTGTGGCCCTTATTAACGCCACAAATAACCTTCAATAATATTTCCACTGCCCTTGGTACAATGGTTACTGAGGGAAGGTTTTCGAGGAGTGAATTGGAGGTAATAATGGTTACCCATCGGGCATTGGCAGGCTGCGATTGGACATCTCTTGCCTCAAACTTTAAAGAAAGACTTAACGTAGATCAGACGCCGACCAATGGGGAAATCAATTCCATTTTAGAAGCGCTTTATCTCCTGAATAAACTCGGGTGTGTCCAAGCACAGGCTTCATTGGAGTTTTTAGCCTCAAACGGTCAGATACTGCATTGGTTGTACCAAAGCCATTCTCAGGGTGACAAAGAATGCACGGCACGACTTCTTACTGCCTTCCTGGTGTTGAGACCAGGCACTGGTAAACCCGCCACCATCGGTAACTCTGATGCCGGCCATTCATTATTATCGACCATGCTGGCTACCGATGACACTGACATGGCGCAGATGGTATTAAAGATTTTGAAGACCGAAGATCAAGAAAATTTGCTCTTTAGTGTTGTGGATAATAAGCGCACATATGATCCCCTCATTGTGAGATGCCTCCGAATTTTAACTGATGAAGCACCTGAGCGATTATTTTCACCGCCGATTATTGTGACTCGTTGGAAACAATTGTGGGATCACCTTAATGAGAATGGCGATCAACGGTTCGACAGGTTGATCGATCATCTATGCTCAAGTTCGTCCCTTATTGAATTTGTGCAGAACATGGAAGGCGGATTCGATTATAAGAACGCGTTCTTATATTTCCGGATTTGTAAAGTGTGCCCATCTGATACTTTTCGACAATGGTGTCGAACAGGTCTTGAACACCTGAAGTTAGCAGTTTGGAAATCGGAACTTCCAAAGAACGACAATAAAACATTTGATCTCCTTCTGTTTCTAGCTGCTGAGGGGATAAGCATAACGTTAAAACAGCCGTTTCAAGATGCGCTTGTCGAGCATGCAAAAGGTATTCTCTTGGGACGTGACATACCCGCTCAAGAGGTCATTACAGATTGGCCAAGACTTCTAGACTGCTTGTCGTCAACTTCCCGTAAAGCGTTGCGTCGTCGTTTACTTGAGGAGGCCACTAAGATAGATGGCAAATGTGCAGATACATTTTTCATAATCTATGGTGACGAAATAGCTGCGGATTCTACCATGTATTACGAAAATAAAGAAGTGGTTGGCAAACTCTTTTCACCCTTGTTGCGTGAGCGGAATATCTCTGGCTTGCGCTGGCTGAATGGCCTTCTACAAAAAACCCCCGACTTTTTAGACAAGTCATTGGAGAGGGATGCCGTCGATGAATTTTTTGAGCGCATCAAAGGGGAACAACAAAGGAAGACCGATGAAAGGGATGAATTCTATGCGGTGATTATGGACATTGCGACAACCCTAGGAATCCCCAGGGAAGATATGAAAGAGGCAGAGGAAATATCCAATGACGAAAAAAAGCCAGAAGAAGAATCAATCGCTTAATTAGGTAGAGTCAGTCGGTTGAAATGCAATTTTAATTCTAATCTATCTTCTTAGTTTAGGTACTGTTTGCATCGCTTCTTTGCCAATTTTCACATATCTCTCCTATCCTTGAAAAAACGAAGCTCTGAAATGCGCAAGGTTTTCAAATCATATCTGGATTTGGGTGGCTTGTTTCGGAAGGTGGTGCGAATCAAGGTGGAGGTCCGTGATTGTCATATAAGTTTTCGAGGTCTTAAAGTCGTTACAATAGCCGAGCGGTGAAGCGCCTGTCCGCAGATTTTCGCGCCCGTCATTTGGAAATACCTCGGCCTCTCATTGCCGGTATGCGCAATCAGCTCGTTCGTGCATACGATGCTGTGGATTTGGACGAAGTCCGCAGGACGCTAAAGAAAGACATACCGGATCTGCAGGATGGAATTGACCCGCTGCTTCCATCGGAAGCGAAATGAGCAGGGGCTGAGTCGAGGGGCCTTTCTATTTCGGTAGGGTCGAGGTGCGGGCTTCCAGCCCAGACGCGTTTGAATGCGACTTCGTATTAGAGCCTTTCGTAGACACGGGCGGGCAGTATCTTCATCAACCAGGCTATCAATCTCCATCGCCTGGTGATATAGGCAATGGATTTTTTCCGCTCTATAGCGGAATATATTTGCCTCGCCGCTTTGTCGGCCGTCGAGGCCCAGAAGGCAGACTTGGCTTTGAGCATATCGGTTTTGACAAACCCCGGTTTAATGTCTGTGACTGTTATCGGGAGCCGCAGGCTCACGATCTTTTGCCTCAAACCTTCCATATAGTTGGATTCAAAGGCCTTCGAGGCATTATAGGCCGGAGACGCCCGCCCTCCACGCAACGCCGCGATGGACGAAATCCCCACAAGATGCCCCGCCCCTCTTTCAACGAAATGGTGGATGGCGACATTGGCAAGAGCGGCGAAACCTACAACGTTCGTCACGACCGTCTCCTTTTCCAACTGCCATTTAAGATCGTAGTTGGGGCTCCCCGTGCCTGCGCTTATGACAATAAGGTCTGCGCCCCCCATCTCTTTTATGAGATTCGCCAGCCTTTCCATTGCCGTTTCCGCGTCAGCCACATCGATTTCCTGGACAAACAGCCCGCCTTTGACTTCGTTGCGAAGTTCCTGCAAAAGAGTGACCCTCCTCGCCATAACACCAACAACGTACCCGTTTTCGGCGAGTATCCCGGCCAACGCGCGTCCCATCCCGGAACTGGCCCCGATCACAATTGCTTTCTTCATAGTCCCCCTTTAACAATATTTTGGACTCCCGCTGTCTTCGTGCCCTTCGCAGCCCTTCGTGTGCGAGCATGGGATTAGATTCGAAAAGTCACTATGGATCGGGCTGTTACGGTCTTTTCATTTCCCTTCGCGGCTCTCCGTACCACAATCCGTCATTTTCTTGTTTTTTCAACAAGATTTTGGACACCCGCTGTCTTCGTGCGCTTCGCAGCCCTTCGTGTGCGAGCACGGCATTAGGTTCGAAAAGTCACTATGGATCGGGCTGTTACGGTCTTTTCATTTCCCTTCGCGGCTCTTCGTGCACTTCGTGGTGATAAAAATCATACTTGTGGCGCGAACAGCAGTCCGGAAACAATGGCAGACTAACTGCTTGGTTAGAAAACTCACCGCCCGACTTCCGCCAGCCAGAACTTTTCGTAGAATTCCTCGATCACCTCTTCAAGCGGCATGGACGCATCCAGGACAATAAATCTTTGGGGTTCCTTTTCGGCAAGCGCGAGGTAGCCGTTGCGAACCTTCCGGTGAAAGGTCCTGTCCTCCTGCTCTATCCGGTCCCGCTTCGTTCCATCCCGGACGCCAAGCCTCGACATCGCTGTATCCATATCGCAGTCGAGAAGAATTGTTTTGTCCGGCCAAAGCCCTCTGGTGGTCCACTCCTGAATAACTCTGAGGCTGTCGAGGTCAAAACCCCGTCCGTATCCCTGGTAGGCAAAAGTGGCGTCGATGAAGCGGTCGGTAAGGACCCACTGACCCATTTTCATTGCGGAAACGATGACCTGTTCGGTCAGTTGAGCCCTGCTGGCGCTGTAGAGAAGCATTTCGGCACGGCTGCTCATTTCCGACGAACCGGGATCGAGCAAAATTTCGCGGATCTTTTCACCGATTGAGGTTCCGCCGGGCTCACGCGTCCTGATGTGCGGGATACCGGCCCTTGTAAGCCAGCCCTCCAACTGGGCCATGAGGGTGCTTTTCCCGCATCCGTCTATTCCCTCGAAGCTGATGAGCTTTGCCGGAAAAGATGGCGGGCGGTGTTTGGGGCTATCTTGTTTGGACCGGGCCATGGAAGGTTCTCATTACACTTCTATCGAGAGATTGTCGGCCTCTGTCTTGGTATCCTCGTTGTAATTCTGCCGCTGTCGCTCGAAGTTGATTCTGTTTTTGGCAATGTAGATTTTCTTTAGCTCGGAGAAGCTGAGGCCAAAAATAGCGCACGTACAAAAAAGCGAGTTCCACAGGTCGACAATGGCCGTTCTGGCCCGCTCCGGTTTAAATCCGCCGCCTTTCGCCCACCACTTCCACTTGAGGCTGTTTTGAAGTTCGTCGATCCCAAGAAACGCCTGGATCACGCAAGTCTCAAAGGATGCCCCGTTCGGGGAGGCCAAAAGAGAAATATCTTCAGGTTCGACGCCCACGATTTGGGAAAGGCTCACCAGAAAATGGAGCATATCGACAATTTCAACCTTGCCGTTCCGGGTCCCCAAACCATGGTCCCTCACCTCACGGACCAGCTCGGCAAGTTCTGCTGAAAGGGCCTTTCGATAGTTCTCGATCCATACAACCATCTGCTCCGGGTCATTCATGGTCGAAACGAAATCCTTGCCTGCATTTGCCAGGGTCCGGATATTGAGCTCCCATTGCAGTGAAAATATCTCTCGCATCCCTTCCTGTCTCATGCTCGCCCCTTTTGTGAGGAAACTGATCAGCACTCCAGCCCCAACCCTGCAAAATATTTCCTCACCTCTTTTGCGAGAAATCGAATCCGCGGGTGCGCCTGGTTGGAATCTCTTAGCAGAATAAAATGTTTCCAGCCACTCCATCGGCCGCTGACGAAGATTTCGCTCTTCAAAAGGTTCGGCAGGATATCCCGGGCGATCTCCGGCCTCAAACCCCTGGCAAGGTCTTCCTTGTACCAGTTAAAAAGAATCTCTGCCCGCTTCAGCCATTCAGCGCCGAGCAGGTCGTCGGGCGCAGGTTTGCATTCGACGGCATCGTATGAATCGTAGAGTTCTTCGGGAAGAATGAGGACCATGCCCTTGTTCTTATAGTTCACGTAGCGAGTGCTTTCCTGGGTAAAAGAAAACACCCGGTGCCGCACCACCTCGTGCGTTATGCCTCGGTCGCACACGAACTTGAAGGCAAAAACGGGAAGGTCCAGGGTCGGGTCGGTTTTCACAAGCTCGAGCTGCTCATCTTCTCCTACCAGAGTGGCTCGCGATGGTACCGCTACCGCCCTTCCCTCTCCGGGAAAAAGCGAAGGGAAAAAAAGGTTCAATGACTGGGTGAGAAAACCATGGACGCGTTCAAGCCTCCTGAGACATTCCAGGGTTTCGATCCATGCCCGGAAATTCCCCGTCATGAGAAACCCCGATCCCGAATTGACGGGGAAAATATTGTGATACGCAAGCCTGTCAGCCAGTGCATTGAGCATATCTTCAAAGGTGATCGGGGCCGGGCTTCCGGGAAACTGCACGCCCGGTTCCGCTTCCACTTTCAGAACAATGTTGCTGTGTTCGAGAACGGAAAAATGGCCGTGCGCCTTTAGCATGAGCACAAATTTTTTGGCGGAATCAGCGGTTATCTTCTCTTCAGATTTGTAGGCTGTTCTTCCACATAACTCGATAAGGCGAAGCGCGCCATTTTCTTCCGAAGGCACCAACCCGTAGGCGCAAACCGAGCTTTTGACGAACTGGACAGACATTGCTCTCTCCTCCCTCAAAAAGCAATTCACCAACGCCCAAAAACACCCCGGGGCGCCTCAACCTCACGCAGAAACAAAAGTCGTTGAATTAAGAGCGGAAATGCCGGATTATTTGAGCGGAAAACTCCCCTCGCAGGGGTCGAGTGTTTTTATCTCGATTGCAATAGGTTTACCAGCATTTTATTTTATCGAGATTTCAAGCTCTTAGGTATTTATACTTTATTTTCGACAACTTATGTTCGCGTTTCGGAGGGCCTGCCATTCGATGCATCTCAAAGGTCTTGTCATCGGCTTCATTCTCGCCTGTGCGCTATTTGGCCCCCACCCTTTGGAAGCGGGGTCGCTGAAGGTAATTGTTCTGACGGATGCCGCCGGTCTTGGAGACAAGGGGTTCAATGACGTCTGCTGGCAAGGGGTGCTGAGAGCAAAAAAGGACCTGGGCATCGACGCTCGGTTCCTCCAGTCGAGGGAACAGGCCGATTATGCGTCCAATATTTCGCTTGCCGCCGGCAGGGCCGATATCGTCGTCACACTCGGATACCTCTTTACTGACTCGCTGAAGCAGGTCACACCTCATTTTCCAAAAGTGCGGTTCATACACATCGAAGGCGACGTCCCTGGCGATAATGTAGCGAGCTTCGATTTCAAGTCCGAAGAAGGCGGGTTTCTGGCCGGGCTGACGGCCGGGCTCTTCACCAGGAATATGATGGTCGGAGTCGTGGCGGGAATGGACATACCTCCAGTCGAGGCATACGTGAGCGGATTCCGGACAGGAGTGAAAACGGCGCAGAGGACGCGGGGGAAGAAAATCGACGCAATTGTTGCCACGGCGGGGTCCTTCAACGATCCTGTCAAGGGTAAATCCCTGGCTATGGCTATGATGGAAAGGGGCGCCGACGTAATCTTCCGGGCTGCCGGCAATACGGGCATCGGGGTTACTGAGGCGGTAAAGGGAAGGGATGGCGTTTACCTGATCGGCGAAGACCTGGACCAGGACGCGGAAATTCCCGGTCGGGTGCTCACCAGCGCCCTTAAGAAAATGGATGTTGCGGTCTTTGAGGCGATCCGGGACGCGGTTGAAGGCCGCTTCAAGGGCGGGCATCGTTGGCTGGGCGCATCCGCCGGAGCGATAGACATAACCGGGATGAAGTATTCGAGGCAGCTTTTCAGCCCGGCCGACCTGCAGCGGATAGAAAAGGCGAAAAGCCTTCTCGAAAACGGTCAACTCACCGTACCGGGACGATACTCCGAAGTGGATTCGTTCGAACCTCCGGCGCTGTAGCGTTTCCGTTGTCCGGGATGGCGAGGAAAATAAATGCCGCTGCACCCTGTTTCACCCTCGGAAAAACCTCATGCCGGTTCCGCGCCCTTCATCCAATTTCGAAACATAAGCAAGAGATTTGGAGAGTTTTATGCCAACAGGGACATTAGCTTTCATATAGGCCGGGGCGAGATACACGCCATTGTCGGTGAAAACGGGGCCGGCAAAACCACGCTCATGAACGTGCTTTTCGGGAGGCTGCGGCCTGACACCGGATCGCTGGTCCTTCGAGGCATCCCGGTCTCGTTCGGCAGTCCGCGTGAAGCCGTCCTGGCCGGCATTGGAATGGTCCACCAGGATATCCTGTTTTTTCCTCAGCTCTCGGTGCTCGAAAACATCATAATCGGCCGCGAGGATGCCTGGCCTTCTTTTTTCAAGGCTATCCTCAAGACCGCCACTACGAGAAAAGAAATAGACCGTATCCAGGATTCCCTGGGCTTCCATCTGGACTTGAATCGGCAGGCAAAGGAACTCCCATTCGCCTCCAGGCAGCAGATAGAACTGGTAAGAAACCTCTACCGAAGGGCGGAAATTCTGATCCTGGACGAACCCACCAGCCTTTTATCTCCCGGTGAAACCGAAAAATTCCTCGACCTGATGAAATCCATCCGCGACGGCGGACGAACCGTTCTTTTCATCAGCCATCGGCTCGTGGAGGTTTTCGCGGTAGCGGACAAAATTACGGTGCTGAGAGGCGGAAGCCTCGCGGCCACTCTACCTGTTGGTGCAACCAATATGGAGGAAATTGCCCGGCTTATGGTGGGGGGCGCAAAACCGGTGCAGACCGGGACTGCCGGGCGGCCCGAACATGCCGTGGTCCGCTCCGTTGCTGACGCCCCTGTTTTGGAGCTTCAAAAACTGAGGTCCGGACCGTCCGGGACCGAACCGGCGCTGAGAGACATTTCGATCTCCATTGCGAAAGGGGAGATCTTCGGAATCGGCGGTATAGTGGGGAACGGGCAAAGATCGCTTGCCGAAATTATCGCAGGCAAGACTCGCCGGGATAGTGGATGCCTTCGGTTGCAGGGGGAGGAAATTTCCGGCCTGAATATAAAGGAACGTCTCGAGCGAAAAATTCGATGGCTGCCGGAAAACCCGGTCGAGGAAGCGCTTCTTCCGGAGCGTCCGTTGTGGGAGAATTTCCTGCTTGGACGGTTTGACTGGAAAAAGGAATTCGCAAGGGCCGGATTTATCCGCAGGCAAAAAGTTTTTCGTTTTTCTGAAGAACTGATCTCGCTGCACCACATCGCAGCCCGCAGTCCGATCGAACCTCTTGCCGCTTTGTCAGGCGGCAACCGCCAGAAGGCTGCGCTTGCCCGAGTCCTTGGCGGGTCCCCACTACTGGCAATCCTTGAGCAGCCCTGCCGTGGACTCGACCTGCAGGCGGCCGGGGCTATCCATGATCGCGTACTCGATCTTAGCCGCACAGGGGTCTCCTTCATTCTGATTTCATATGATCTTGACGAATTGATCTTCATGTGCGACCGGATCGCTGTCATCTACCGTGGAGAAATAATGGGAACGGCAGAAAGGACAAATGTATCGCGCGAGATTCTCGGCAGGTGGGCGGCGGGGGTGAAGGAGTGACGGTGAGGCAGGGCTGAAACAAAAAACTCTTTGACACGGATGAACAAAGATAGTCACAGATGAACACACAGGATGAGCGAATAATATCCGGCGCTGCCCATGATCTATCCTTCATCTCTGTTCCAAGTTTATCCGTGTCCAGCGGGCGGAGATTTGGCACCCTTGTTGCCGCTGGCTTTTCATCCTGTTAATCCCAATACTGTTCACTTAATATAAATAATGTGGTATTCTGTCTCAACTTTTTGACAGGAGGACCACAATGGCACGTACCGTTGCAGAGCTTCCAGGTGGCACACGCATTACGGATTACATTAGTTTGGGAGTAATCACCAAAGCCTTTCCGGTAAAGACAATTGATTCGGTTCTCAAAAATACCGGAAAGACAAGTAGACGGCAGAGGGATCTTCCGGCGCATGTGGTTGTATACTATGTCATCGCCTTGGCCTTGTACATGCATTCGTCGTATCGTGAAGTTCTGCGCTGTCTTCTTGAAGGGATAAAGTGGCTTATGGGACCGGGGGCTAGCGTCAAGGTGGCCGGTAAATCCGGTATCTCTCAGGCTCGAAGTCGGTTGGGGTGGACACCTCTTCGACAACTGCATGATGAGGTTGTAAAGCCGATTGCCGGGGAATCCACCAAAGGCGCTTGGTACAGGAAATGGCATTTGGTAACCCTGGACGGCAGCACGCTTGATGTAGCCGATGAGACGGAAAACGAAAAAGTTTTTGGACGGCCTTCCGCCAAGACGGGAACAAGCGCCTTTCCGCAGTTGCGTTTTGTGTCCCTGGTCGAAAACGGGACGCATGTTTTGTTTGGAACCCGGATGGGCGCCGTGAACATAGCAGAGATGGCTCTTGCCAAGGAAGTGGTTCCTTCTCTGTACAAGGGAATGCTCTGTCTCGCTGACCGCTATTTTTCCGGGTTCGAATTGTGGAACAACGCATGTGGCACTGGCTGTGATCTGCTTTGGAGAGTGAGAAGAAACCGCCTTCTGCCACGCGAAAAGAGGCTTGCCGACGGTTCTTATTTGAGCAGGATCTATGGTTCCCAGAAGGACCAGGAAAAGGGCGCAAACGGAGTTGATGTTCGAGTAATCGAATACAGATTGGAGGGCATTGAGGGCGCTGAGCCCATCTACCGGCTGATTACAACGATTCTGGATTATGAAGAAGCGCCTGCAGCGGAATTGGCGGCCTTGTATCATGAACGGTGGGAAATCGAAACTGCATTTGACGAACTCAAAACCCATCTGCGCGGCTCCAGGATAGTATTAAGAAGTAAAACGCCAGACTTGGTGCGGCAGGAATTTTACGGCCTGCTCATGGCTCATTTTGCTATTCGCGGTTTGATGCATGAGGCTGCCTTGGCGGGAAACGAAGACCCGGATCGCTTATCATTCCTGCACGCGGTTCGCGTGATTCGTCGTAAAATTATAGCATTTGCCTCTATCCCCCCCTCAGGACAGGAAAGCCTTTCATGAGGCAGTATTGAGGGAGATTCTTGAAGAACGAGTCGTGTCGAGCCGTTCACGCCGCAATCCGCGAGGCGTGAAAAGAAAAATGAGCGGCTATAACCTGCGCCCAAGGACACGGTCTGGCACAATACGCATCAAAGTCGAAGATTACATTGTTGTCATTAAGTGAACAGTATTGCTGTTAATCCTGTTAATCCTGTCTAGGGCTTTGTCTTTTTTGGTTGCGGCTTTGCTGCTCCAAGTCTCAACGGGGGTTCCGAATGAGGAGACGGAAGGAAGAGGGTGATGCGGAACAGAGGAGTTTGTTTCATCGGGTCGCGTCCCGGCGCCCCCGCGTGGGCTTTGTCCCCGCATCGATTTTGGCCGCCCTGGCGGCAGGGGCGCTCATATGCATGGGCCTGGCCCTGGCGACGGGAGTAGGACCGGTCAACCTTTTCCGGACCATCTGGGCGGGGTCCTGTGGCAGTCCGGAGGCTGCCGTAAACACCCTGGCGAAAATGACGCCCCTGCTCTGCACCGGTCTTGCAGTTGTCGTTGCATACCGCGCGGGGCTCCTCAATATCGGGTGTGAGGGGCAGTTAACGGCCGGGGCCCTCGTTTCGGCTTCCTTCGCCGTGTCAGCGGCCGCTTTGCCCGGTTTTTTGCTCCTCCCCCTCACTCTGATCGTAGGGGCGGCAGCGGGCGGTCTATGGGCCCTTCCTGCCGTATTCCTACGGCAGCGGCGGGGCGTGCACGAGGTGATAAGCACACTCATGCTGAACTACATGGCCATCTACCAGTGCGGTTACCTGGTTGAGGGACCGCTCGGGGACGGGACCGCCATGGGAAGAACCCCGCCCATACCTGCGGGTGCTGAAATGCCGCAGATAATGCAAAGCGGATCGCTCTTTCTCACCCCTTCCCCGGTAATTGCGCTCATCCTTTGCTTCGGCGCTTATATCTGGCTTTCAAAGACAGTCTGGGGCTTCGAGGTGCGATCGGTGGGAACAAACTTCGACGCCGCAGAAAACGCCGGTATTTCCGCGTCGAAGTGGCAGATAATTGCCTTTTTCGTGAGCGGAGCCCTAGGCCGGTCTGGCGGGGGCTTTCGAGGTCTGTGCGGTCCACCACCGTTTTTACAGGTCATTTTCGCCGGGCTACGGGTTTGATGGGCTGACCGCCGCCTTTCTGGCAAACGGATCGCCTGAGTGGCTCTGGCTAAGCACCCTTTTTCTGGCAAGCCTCCGTTCTTCGGACAAATGGCTCCAGATCGGACTCAACCTGTCTCCGAATTTCATTCTGGTGGTCCAGGCGGTCCTTCTGCTTTCTATAGCCTGCAAAGGCCGGATTGTACCTGCGCTCGAAATGGTTTTTTCTCATATTCGCGGGAGTTCCCGAAAAGATGGTTCAACTCATCAACCTGGCAGTGCTGACGCTGGCTAAGGCTTCTCCCTTGCTGCTGGCTGCCTTTGGCGGCCTGCTCTCCGAGCTTGGCGGAGTGATCAATTTCGCCCTTGAAGGCATGATGCTCTCGGGCGCTTTCGCAGCGGTCCTTGGAACATGGGCGACAGGGTCGCACTGGATCGGGCTTCTTTGCGCGATATTTTCCGGCTTCCTGATCGGCGCCATTCATGCCGGCGCCTGCCTCAAACTCAGGGCCAACCAGATCGTTTGCGCGATCGCAATAAACATTCTGGCGGCGGGCCTGACCGGGTTCCTGTTAAACGAAGTGTTCCATATATATGGGACTTCACCGAGTGTGGATGCATTGCCCAATCTCGGTTCAATCCTGCCGCAAGTCGTGCCCGGCAAGCTGCGCCAGGTTGCCGAAGGGATATCCATCCTTGTCCCGGCCGCTCTTTTGATAAGTATTTCAGCGGCGGCTTTCCTCAGGTGGACTGTCCCGGGACTGCGTCTGCGGGCATGCGGCGAAAATCCTGAAGCTGCCGGGGCCGCCGGTCTTGTGGTCTGGCGTATTCAGTTTTTTGCCGTCTGCGCGGGAGGGGCCCTGGCGGGAATGGGAGGGGCGTCTCTTTCCATAGGAGAACTTTCCCAGTTTGTCGAAAACATGACCCAGGGACGCGGATATCTGGCAGTGGCAGCGGTGATTCTCGGCAGGTGGAGGCCTGCCGGCGTGTTTTTCGCCGTCCTGTTGTTCGGCTGTGGAGAAGCCCTTTCCGAGTGGTTCGCAGTGAGATTGCCCACCCTGCCGAACCAGCTTTTTCTCGCCCTGCCCTACGCGGCGTGTTTTGCCGTCCTTGCTCTCTACACCGGCCGCCGCCGCCCGCCTTCGGCTTTAGGAAGGCTTGAGTGCTGATAAGCGGCTTATACTTATAGCACTGATCGTCAGTGCCTCTGCTGCGGTGAATCTTTTATGGGTTGTCCATTTGGCTGGTGCATTACCGGATTGACGGATACGCATTTGAATATTAGAAAGGGTCCCGGGCTTGCGGATGCCTCCGTTCATTTGACAACCGGGAGAAAAGATGGGCTACATCGAAAGAAACCTGATGAATGGCGAAAACATACTTTACCGTGCCAGAATCCACTGGGTCGTGTTTCTTTGGCCCGTGATCTGGTTCATTGTTGCAGTCGCATTTTTTACCCGGGGCGCCAATGCTGCCGTCTTTGCCGGCCGCATATTCGTCTTGATCGCCATACTCAAAGCTATTGAATCATTTATAACCTACTCCACCTCTGAATTCGGCGTAACAAACCAACGAGTCATAGCAAAAATCGGTTTCATCCGAAGAAATTCCGTTGAGATATTCCTGGCCAAACTTGAAGCGATTCAAGTGAATCAAAGCGTTTTAGGCAGAATTCTCGGATACGGGTCTATTACTGTAAGTGGAACGGGCGGAACAAGGGATCCATTCCACAACATATCGAACCCCCTTGAACTCAGACGAAAAATACAGGAGCAAATTTCATCGCTGCAACAATAATATCTTAAAGATGCCGCACAGGGAATTGCAACATGGACGGTAAATGCAAAATCTGTGGAAGCTCATTATTGAAGATATTTGAGCATACTGCACGATGCCAAACATGTGGAATTATCCTATATTATCCATATCCTGAGAGTCACATTGACGTTATTGAATCCGAGAAAGGAAAAGAATGGTGCAGAAATTCAGCATTACAATGGTACTCAAACTCGTCCTTTTACAACCATAGCAACTTCACCAATATGATACGATTTGCAATGGATGAATCGTATAAATGGCGAGAATTGCGCGTTCTTGATTACGGCGGTGGTGGTGGTCAGTTTGCTTTCGTATTTAAATCGCATTTTCCTCAAAGCACGGTGTATATAACCGATATTAATGATAATAGACTTCTTGATGAATGGAGACGTTGTAACCGGCAAATACCGTTTGAACAATTTCCTTCCGATCAGAATACATATGATTTTATCTTTATGTGTGATGTTTTCGAGCATATTAGCGACCCAACATCCACTCTTTTGCAACTTATCTGCAAGTTGAATGATAACGGAAAGATATTCATTGATACTCCAAAATATTTCTGGTTATATCCAATTTTGCAACGTACGTCTAAACACTTATATTCGAAGCTTCTAAAAGGAACTGTCTCAATGGCGCATCTGCAACTGTGGTCTAAAGAATCATTCTATATGGTAGTCAAAGAGGCTGGGCTTGCAGTAACTAAATATTCTGAGACAAGCGAATTCACAATGCCGGCGGATTTCTATTTGCACAATATGGGTATAAATAACAAACTGCTGCGAATAATCGGCAGGCTATTTTATAAGTCTTCAAAAGTGCTCGTCAGGAATAAAATTATGAGTGTTTTATCAAAACCGGATCAGTGTCCTGAGTCCCTCGCTCTCGCTCTACATAACTGGTGAGTTATGTAAACTTGCCCGCCCGGCTTCGCTTCCTTCGGCCCCTTCGCCAACTACAGGAAGCCCTCATGCGAATCGGGGTCGGACATGGCTTGACCTGAAATCAGCCATGCCTGGAGCCCCAAAATATGCCGTTCCGAGCCACTCCTTCACCCTGATCTTTTTCCGCTTCTGGCTGCCGTTTCTACTGCCGCTTCTGGTTGCCGTTTCTGGTTGCCGTTTCTGGTTGCCGTTTGGTAGACCCGACCACCCTTGTGGCATAATATTGGTCGATTGGGGACTTGATCCCGCGAGGCGCCGGATAAGGGCCTTAACGTTACTTGAACAGGTTCTGCTCATTGTTCACGATTCACGGTTCACGGTTTCCTGGTGTTTCCATAATGTTTCCATTGCAGACAAAAAACATAATCATCACAAATCATTACGGATGGAAACACTCCGTCGATGGAAACACTTATGGAAACATTTATGGAAACATTTTTAAGCCTATGGAAACACTTTTCGAGCTTATGGAAACACTTTTGGAAACTCATGGAAACATTTTTCCAGTTTATGGAAACAACGGCGATGAGTGATGGAAACGGCCCCACCCTTCACCCTGCTCTTGAAAGAAGTTCTTCGGCAAGGCGGCCGATAGTGTACACGTCAAAAGACCCATCCTGAAATATTCTGATTTGGGTTTGGTTTTGGAGCAAAGGTGCAAGACTCGCCGCATCCAGGTCAAGTTCAAAACCGCCCGGGGAGGATTTGACCAGAAACATCAGAGTTCGGAGTGCAAGTCCTGCTTTCACCAGGTCGGAGGAACTCAACTGCTCCACGATCGGGGCCGTCCATTCCCATAAAAGCTCGGGCCTTTTCTGCGCCAGGCGGTTGATTCCCCACATGACCCCCCGTTCAAGCTCATCGTTTTCCAGCAGGTTTCCGTTTTCATCGATGTATGAGACCAGGATTCGATGATATTCCCGGGCCAGGGCCTCATTTTCGGCCATTATCTCCCCCATGGCCTCGGGGGCGCCCCAGCCTATCCCCCCCGATTCGTCATTGAGGCTCCAAATTAAACGCCGCATTATAGTGCGAGCCGACTCCAGGGCCTTTCCGGCGATTGTCGACACGGTGATCCCAACCCCCCGGACCGCCCTCCACCTGATAGTTTCATTTGTATCGTACAAAAAGCACAGAAGCGGGTTAATAATTTTTTCCGGGGCAACATCGGTCCCCTTTAACGCCCCTTCGAAATCAGGTGATTCGAGAAGCGAGCGGACATGCTTTCTGCTCGCAAATCCACCCTTTCCAATACTGTAGGCACATAGGTTGCGGCTCATGTCTGCATTATCACAGAAAAAAGATTCTTCTTCGATAGAAATTGCTTCAGAAAGTCCTTTCATCGACCGAAATTCATGGAGTGGCCGCAGAGGTCGCAAACTCAACTCCCAGCCTTGGAAGGAAGACAAGAAAATGAAGAAGTTCGTAAACATGTCCCTCACCGGGAAGCTGACCATAGGGGGAATCGTCGCAGTGTTGTTGCCGGTCCTTTGTGTAGGAATTTTTTCAGCCCTCAAAGCAGGCCATGAGCTTGACGGGGCCGCCAGAACCCGTATGCAGACCACTGCCGGAACGCTTGCGGACATGATTCAGCTTGCGCTCACTCAGGAAATGAACGTGGTCAGGGGAATTGCCGTAGGCCCCGATGCGGTTGAACTCGCAACCAGGGTGGCCAAAGAAGGGGTGGAAAGCTCGGCTGCGCAGATCGAGAATTTTCAGCGCAGACTTGCAAGCATGCAGGCCCACATAGGACACAACTATGAGACGATAGTACTGATAAACAGGGAAGGAAAAGTATACGCCGACAGCCACAATGGTAATCAGAAGGGAATTAATACAACCGACAGAGACTACTTCAAGGAGGCGATGAAAGGCAAGGAATCCATAGGAATCCCGAGCCCGTCAAAGGCTACCGGCAACCCTATCATTCCGCTGGCGTGCCCTATTTTTTCCGAAAATAAAGAGGTGGTGGGAGTAGCAACTATCATCGCCAAATTAGACTACCTGGGCGAGAAGGTGGAAGGCACCGGGCAGGGGCATTCGGGGTATGTATTCGTCGTAAGCAGGGATGGGAACGTCTTAGTCCATCCGGATAAACAGCACGTCTTCAAAACAAACCTCACACAAATTCCGGGCATGGAAAGCATAGCCAGGGAGGCCCTGGCAGGGGGAGCCGGACAGCAGGATTACACTTACAATAACGAAAATAAAGCGGCCGGGTATGCGCCCGTCAAGCTTACGGGATGGTCGGTTATTGCGTGTCAATCCCTCAGTGAACTAAGGGAACCCGTTATAGCCATGCAGCGTCAAATTGGTCTGATCGGGGGGGTTTTCCTCGTTGTAATCGGAGGGACAGTATTCCTGTCAGGACGTCGAATCTCCAAACCCATTTCGCTTGCGGTAGATGGACTTCTGGGAGTGTCCGACCAGGTTGCAACGGCGGCATCTCATATCTCTACCGCCAGCCAGCAGCTTGCGGAAGGTTCTTCCGAACAGGCCTCGGCAATTGAAGAGACCTCCTCGTCTCTCGAAGAGATGTCTTCGATAATCAGGCAGAACGCGGAAAACGCCGCTCACGCCAATAAACTGATGGAGAATACGACGCAGGTAGCATCCAGGGCCAATCAATCCATGGAAGAGCTAACCGCTTCGATGCTTGAAATCTCCAAGGCGAGCGAAAAGACCTCTAAGATCATCAAGACAATCGACGAAATCGCCTTCCAGACAAATCTTCTTGCCCTCAACGCGGCTGTGGAAGCGGCGCGCGCCGGTGAAGCCGGAGCCGGTTTCGCCATTGTGGCGGAAGAAGTAAGAAATCTCGCAATGCGAGCGGCAGAAGCGGCCAAGGATACCGCGAACCTTATCGAAGGCACCGTAAAGCTGGTAAAACAAGGTACGGAACTCGTCGGGAAAACTGACAGGGAATTTCGCGAGGTGGCAGCCAGCGTAGGAAAATCTAGCGAATTGGTCGGCGAAATCTCCGAAGCATCTCAGGAACAGGCGCACGGCATAGAGCAGGTGAATAAAGCCGTGACCGAAATGGACAAGGTAGTTCAGCAAAATCCCGGAAATGCAGAGGAAACTGCTTCATCATCTGAGGAGATGAGCACCCAGGCCGAGAAGATGAAAGAGTTCGTGGGCGATTTGGTGAGGCTGGTCGGAGTCGGACATAACGATCGGACCGTAAAGCTTCCCTCAAATTCGAGAGGCAAGAATATCCCGGCCAAAACCTCCCCAAAACCGGCCGGGGCGCTTTCGTCCAAAGGTAAGAACAGCAACGGCGGAGCTGACGGGAAATATATCTCCCAGTTCTCCGGGCAATCGTCAATGGCGGAGAAGGTCATTCCGTTTGACGATGTTGAGACATCAGGGTTCTAAGTACTCAGTCCTCGTGCAGTGAAAGTATGGAATCTTTCTTTTGAGCATATTCGTGAACCGGTTCTGATTTTAATAGTATAATTCTGTGACTGCCTTAACGGTTGGAACTGTTCTTACTAAAGAAATTGCTTTTCAATCAATTGAAATAATCCTGAAATGAGGCAGGGATTTGAAAAGTCATTAAGTAATATTAATCTTCTTGGGATACTGGACATTTATTGGGAGTTACTTTTATCTCTCATAGCAAGAGAATGCCTCCTGTTCTCTTGAACCAGACTATCAAAATGACCCATTTAAAAAAGGGCCTGAAGAATTTTCCTTGGTCCGGGTATCGTCTTAACTCTTTTCTATAAACAACGGCATAAATAATTGCGAAATGGCAGACTTTCGTCACTCTGGCGATCGACAAGGGAACGAGTGAGGAACGCCAACCGGATGCGTTTCCAGTTGATCTTTACGAGTAATGAAAGCCAACCGGAGGGGTTTCCAGTCGATCTTGAACGACAAGGAAACCAGTGGGTGGTGTTCGTAAGAGAGGTTCCCAATCTATTCTTAGCTGGAACCCGGGCTTCTGCCTTATTCCACCTTAGGTGCGGCATCGGGCAATATGGGTGCGGTGGGACTTAAAATGGCACGCGCCACCGGGGCCGGCCCCCGACTTCCGTCGGGTTGACGGAGGACGCAGTATTCACAGGCATTATAGATGCCATGTATATAAATATAAACGGTTTTTGCCTTGACGCGTTGCAGGGGTTGGGTTAAAAGCACTTTAATTCCTTTACGATTGTACGGGAAGGACCCCCCATTGAAAGATAATCGGGAAATATCGCTTGTGTTTCTCACGGAGGAACTCGATGAGAAGCAAATCAACACTTTTTGCAATAATTTTTTTTGCGTCGGCGGTTGCCGTTTCGGGGTGCGCCCATAAGGGACCTGAACCGACTGCCAACCTTGAACAATTTACTGCCCAGGAGACTCAAGCCAGGCAGGAACTGAAGGCGATAAACGAGAGGCTTTTCGCGTCCGTTAAGAAGGCCCCGGGTGTCCAGGACTATGTATTGGGGGAAGGCGATCTTCTGCAGATTTCAGTTTTTGAATCGCAGGAACTCAAGACAGAGACAAGGGTTAGCGCACGGGGATTTGTCACGCTCCCGCTGATCGGTGCTGTAGATGTGAAGGATCTGACCACCCGCGAAGCCGAACAGAAAATCGAGGATTTGTATCGCACGAAATATATTCAGAATCCGCATGTAAGTGTTTTCGTAAAAGACCAGGTGTCCAAGAAGATTATTCTCATGGGGGCGGTGAAGAAGCCCGGGGCACTTCCATATCTTGCGCGCGAAAATCTTTTCGAGGTGCTCGCTCAAGCTGAAGGCTTATCCGACAATGCCGGCAGGATGGTACAGGTGCGTCGAACAGGTTCTGATACGGACAAGCCGACCACTTTCCTGGTAGATATGGACCAGTTGGCAAAGGAAAGCGGTGACGATCTCAATATCGAGATCAAAAGCGGTGATATCATTTATGTCCCGGAGGCTGGAACGATGTATGTCGACGGGGCTGTTAAAAAACCCGGCAATTATCCGGTAAAGAGGAAAATGAGTGTCCCTGAAGCAATTATTGTCGCAGGCGGTTTTGCTACGTATGCAAACCGGGAAAGTATAAAACTTGTGCGTGCAACGAGGGATGAAGCAGGAAAACTCACTGTCGTTCAACTCAGCTTCAAGGATTTGGAGCAGGGACTGAACCCGAACCTCGAGGTGCAGGACAGGGACATAATCTTTGTTGAAACCAACGCGCTCGAAGCCTTCATTTACGGTTTGCGAATCTACAGCCTGGGTGGTTTGGTCGGGATGGGTTATGAACCCCCTGCAGGCCGCTGATTTACTCGATTAAAAAAATCGGATTATACGTAACTTCCCAAAAATTTTGCAATGCGGGCGGATTGAGTCATACCTGGTGTCACAACTGATAATCCTACCAGATCGGGCATAAACTCACGCAGTTCGCTCTTTATGATCTCATCAACGACCTCACCGTCATTGTTATTCTTGATCAGATGCTCTTCGCTGTTAAAGATGCGAACCGTGCAACCTCTCCTTCCAGGGACATATCCTATATGAGCCGGCCCGGTAGGCACAGGCCTGATCGAAATCATCTTGACGGCAGTACACCGGGGCGATGCTGTTGACTTTGGCGTAACGATCACTAATGTTTTTTAACGCACACCGATCACCGTTTTCCGAACCAGGGTGATTTTCTGGACCATACCACCGTTCGCTGAATCATGGAGTGATGAATGAGACTAATTGGCAATCGCATAAAGGTCACAGGATTAATTCTCTGCGTCCTGGCCGCCATGGGCGGCACTGTCATCGGGTCCATCGTGCTTGACAGGATGGTTCTCGCGGAATTCGTGCCATCGAGAAAGGCTGCCGGACCCGATTTCAAACTCATTTCCGAAGCATGGAACATAATCTCACGCAACTATGTCGACCAAAAGGCGGTGCAGTCCCAGAAACTGACTTACGGAGCGATTTCCGGGATGGTCAACGCTTTGGGCGATACCGGCCACAGCAGCTTTTTGAATCCTGATATGCTCAATATAGAGTCTCACTATTTGCAGGGCAATTTCAGCGGTATCGGCGCGCAAATCCAGGTCAAGGAAGGTCATGTCGTAGTCCTGGCGCCGCTGGACGGCTCACCGGCTCAACAGGCTGGTCTCAAGTCCGGTGACATCATATTGAAAGTGAACGGAGAGGATGTTACCGGTCTCTCGGTGGAAGAGGCTGTAACCAAGATTGTCGGGAAGCCCGGCACTTCAGTCACTCTGACTATTCTAAGCCCGAGGACGCAGCATGCCCGGGAAGTCATGATCGTGAGGGCTCACATTACTGTTCGAAACGTCACGTGGGCACCCCTCCCGGGCTCAAAATACGCGCACTTGAGAATAGCCGGCTTCAGCGAGGGAGTCGCCAAGGAGGCCCGCAATGCCTTGAAAGAGATTGAAAAGCAAGGTTTGAAAGGGATTATCCTGGATCTGCGGGATGATTCCGGAGGTATTCTGGATGAAGCTGTGGGCACAGCCAGTCAGTTTCTGAGCGGCGGGGATGTAGTTCTTCAAAAGAATAGCAGCGGCGACATCAAACCGATTTCGGTTCAGCCTGGAGGACTTGCGACACGGATCCCTCTGGTGGTGCTGATAAACGGCGGTACTGCCAGCGGCGCGGAAATCGCAGCGGGGGCAATACAGGACGCACATCGGGCGAAATTGGTCGGGGAAAGGACATTCGGAACGGGAACAGTGCTGCAAAAGTTCGGCCTCTCGGACGGTTCAGCCATCCTTCTTGCCATAGCGGAATGGATAACTCCTGACGGTCAAGTTATCTGGCACAAAGGCATTATGCCAAACGTGGAAGTCAGTTTGCCGGCCGATGTCGTTCCACTCTACCCGGAAAGGGAAAAGGGCATGGACGCCGCTCAATTGCAGGCCAGTCAGGACACCCAGTTGCTGAGAGCTTTGGAAATACTTCACCACCAGGGAACTATGACCAGTGAGCGGTGAACAGGAGCCGCACCCGAGCATGTGTTGAACTCTGTGGCCTTTTTCGGCGGCCTGTAGCAGCAATTGTTTTACAAATACTGAGGCTCAGCCCTCGTCGAACATGATAGGCAGGCTGTCCGCAACCAGAAAACCCTTGCGAGTGGGCTGGATCATGCCGTTGTTTACCCTCACCAGGCCCGATTTCCGGGCGTCTTCCAAAGGCCGGCTTGGTCTCGGTCGCCCCTCGGACGTATAAAGACTTACGCCGTCGCTTGTCCTTAAGCCCAGATCAAGAGATTCCAGGTCGAGCTGCTCTTCCGAGAGGACCTCAGAGGCCTCAACCGGGGCCTTTCCATCCTCGAGCAGCCGGCAATATTTTTTCACCGACATTACGTTCCACCACCGGCTTCCAGCCTGGAACGAATGGGCTGAGGGCCCCAAACCCAGGTAGGGAACATGCCTCCAGTATTTTCGGTTGTGCCGGCACATGAATTCATTGCCAAGTGCAAAATTGGATATTTCGTAGTGAAGATAGCCGTGTTTTTCCAGGTAGCGGGAGGTCCATATAAAGAATGCCGTTTCAAGCTTTCCGGCGATGGGCCGGACCTTACCGGCCTCCTTCATTTTCCACAATGGCGTACCGGGCTCAAAGGTCATCTGGTAACATGAAACATGCTCGGGCCTGAATTCGAGGAGCCGATCAATCGTCATTTTCCATCTTTTAAAACTCTGAATTTCCAACCCGTACATGAGGTCGACGCTAACATTGGCGAACCCCACTGAGCGGAGCATTTCGAGGGCGTTCAGGGCCTGCTCCGAACTGTGGCTTCTCCCCAGATATTTGAGCTCTCCGTCATCGAGGGATTGCACGCCAAGGCTGATCCTGTTAACACCAAGCTGCCCGGCGGTTTTCAGCTTCTGCCTGGAGAGACCGTCAGGATTGGCTTCCATGGTGATTTCCGATTCCGGACTAAAAGAAAAATGCCGGAACAGCGACTCCATCATGATAGCGAGCTGCCGCTCGTCGAGGACTGTAGGCGTGCCGCCTCCAAGATAGAAGGAATCGAACTCACGGAACCTTTCCCTGTACAAAAGCGCTTCCCTTTGAACGGCGTTGAGCCAGGCAGGAATTGCGGCGGAAGAAGCAACGGAGTAAAAGTCGCAGTAAGGGCACTTCGAGCGGCAAAACGGCACGTGGACGTAGAGTCCCGGCACAGTTTCAAGTTTTGAGTTTTGAGTTTTCAGTTTTTCAGATTCACTCATGACCAGCCTTCAGGTTGCGAGTTGATTTTAATCCGCAACCGTTCACTCATCCCTGGCTTTCAGGACGGACACGAATGCGCTCTGGGGGATCATAACGGAGCCTACCATTTTCATCCGCTTTTTTCCCTTCTTCTGCTTTTCGAGGAGCTTGCGCTTCCGGCTAATGTCACCACCGTAACATTTGGCAGTAACATCCTTTCTGAACGGCGAAATGGTGGAACGGGAGATGATCTTTCCCCCGATAGCTCCCTGAATGGCGATTTTGAAGTTGTGTCGCGGTATTTCCTCCTTGAGACGGTCACAGACCTGCACCCCCCATTCCCTCGCCCGGTCGCGGTGCACGATAAGAGAAAGTGCGTCAACTTTTTCCCCGTTGACCAGGATATCGAGTTTTACGAGGTCGCTTTCCCTATAGTCGATAAGCTCGTAGTCAAACGAGCCATATCCTTGAGTAACCGTCTTCAGCCGGTCGTAGAAATCGAAGACAACCTCGGCAAGAGGCATATTGTAGGTGATTTCAACCCGCTCCGGAGTCGGATAGGAGATTTTCGGACTGGACCCACGGCGATCGAGACATAATTTCATCACCGCGCCCATGTAGCGCTCCGGGAGGATTATCATGGCCTTTATAAACGGTTCGGCCGAAGTCTTGATCAACGTAGGGTCCGGATAGTATTGAGGGTTTTCCACCGTGACGGTCGTGCCGTCCAGCAGTACGAACTTGTACTGAACGCTCGGTACGGTCATGATGATGGACTGGTCGAACTCGCGCTCCAGCCGCTCCTGGACAATCTCCAGGTGAAGGAGCCCGAGAAAGCCGCAACGAAAGCCTTGGCCGAGGGCGGCGGAAGAATCTTTCTGATAGACCAGCGCCGCATCGTTTAGCTTGTACTTTTCGAGCGAATCAAAAAGAGAGGGATAATCATCGGAAGAAATGGGGTAGACGGAAGAAAAGACTACCGGTTTGACATCCTTGAACCCGGCCAGAGCCGATGAGACAGGATTGGAATCAAGGGTTATGGTATCGCCGATTTTGATATCCGAAACGGTTTTTATCCCCGCAATCAAATATCCGACAGAACCCGCCGAGAGTTCCCCCTGAGGCGCCCTGTTCAAATGGAAGACGCCCACTTCTTCGACCTTGTGAGTCGTTCCATTGAACATGAGACGGATGGTGTCTCCAGGCCTGACCGTGCCGTCGAAAACACGGCAGCTCACAATGGTGCCCCGAAAAACATCGTAATGAGCATCGAAGATCAAGGCAGCGAGAGGTTTGCCGGCGTCTCCGGACGGCGCAGGAATGCGGGCCGCGACAGCTTCCAGAACATCTTCTATTCCGGTCCCCTCCTTTGCCGAACACAGGACTGCCTGGTCGGAATCAAGCCCCAGGTCATGTTCGATCTGCTCTTTGACCCTGTCGATATCGGCGGAAGGCAGATCGATCTTGTTGATCACCGGAATAATTGTGAGATCGTGTTCCATGGCGGCGTACAGATTGGCTATCGTCTGTGCCTGAACTCCCTGAGAAGCGTCTATGAGAAGGAGGACACCCTCGCACGAAGCCAATGCGCGCGAGACCTCGTAGGAGAAATCGGCATGACCCGGAGTATCGATGAGATTGAGTTCGAATGCCTCGCCGGACCGGCTCGTGTAGGAGAGCACCACCGTCTGGCTCTTGATGGTGATGCCTCTTTCCCTTTCGATTTCCATGTTGTCGAGGATCTGGTCGCGAAACTGCCGCTCGTTCACCAGGCCGGCGTACTGAATCAACCGGTCCGCCAGCGTGGATTTCCCATGATCTATATGGGCAATGATGCTGAAATTTCTGATTTGCTGCATGTTCGATTAAACCAGTGTGAAGGGTGAAGAGCAAGACAAAGGGGCTGCGACCAAGGCATCGTGCCCCTTCGTTTTTAACCTTTATATCGATTTTGGGAAAAATACTCGCGCAGTCCGCTGTCCTCTGCAGATGTCTGCGCGCGCAAATCGCATTATAAGGCAGAATCTTCTTTTCGGGTACTCAATCTGTTGCAGCGCATCTGAGATTGAAAGGAAGCGGCGGATAGCACTATGGAAGAATCTGCCGACCCGATCGGCACTTTTGAATCAGGGGCTTGGAAAAACGGCGCTTCGGGGAAAAGCCCGGGATATTCAAGTTCTTTCTTACCTTACCGCTGCCCAAGCCGCCGCTTTGGGCTTTCATGCCTGTATCGGCTCTTCTGCTATCGCCGGTCCCGCCGCTATATCCACCGCCGGCAGGAAAACGGGGAGACGGAGTGCCGTTGAGCGTCCGCCCTTCGTAACGCGAAGACCTGAAATCTGCCTTTAGGCTTGCGCGCGGACGGGACGCCGATTTTTCTATATCCGGGGCGCGGCCCGCTGGACGCTGAACGGCCCTGCCGGTATCGAACGCGGCCCCTGGAGATGCGAGGACCGGCGACACTTTTGGGTCTGCCTTGTTCGAGGCGCCCACCCCTGCCCCGGTTTGCGGGTTTGCTACTGCACTTGCGCGCGTAATCGCGTTGATCTTGCTCACCTTCCCATTTGCACTTGTCACATGATTGGTAATCAAGTGGTGGTGATGACGCCTTTCGAAGTCGATCAGTATGAAGAAGCCTCTGAACCCGAACCCTTCCCACCAAAACGGGGATGGGACCCAGTCATAGAGATAGGCGTATTCCAAAGGGGGTGGATAGTAAGTAACGATAGCAGGTTTGTTGTCGTCATAGTAATCTTCGACTGCGGATGGTTCCACGTATCCGGAAGAATCTGAAGACACTGAGGCAGAACGTGACCGATTCTCGGAGGCGGGGTCGTTGTTCGCTATCGGAAGATTCATTGCAACGCTGATATTGTCCACGAGTTCGACCGCATCGGCTTCTGAAATCTGCAAGTATCCCGAAGACGCCGATGTCGCCGCGCTTTTCCTAATCTCCGCAATGATATCGGGGGTCACCGGATAGTCGGAAATCCATCCATTTCGAGGCATAATATTGATCGAAGCCAAATAGCTTTCGGCAACCGTTTCATCCTGCGACGATGTTAAATTGAAGGCAGTCGCCAAATTCACGGCAAATTTGCCTTCCCTCACCAGGGGTTGTTCAATCGGAGGCAGTCCGGGGAGCGAGTTCCCAGTTCTCGCCGCGGTCGCATGATGCGCCAGAACGAGACTTGCGGCAAGGTCCTTATATCGAGTCTCCAGATTGCCGTATGCATCTCCTAACTTCTGTAACGAATTTTGCAATTCAATATTCCGGTCTGACAAAAATTGGTTATTTCTCTCAACTGCGATGACCTGCCGGTCTTTATCATCAGATTGCTTCTTATAGACTGCATACGCGACTAAAAAAGCCGCCGAAGCAGACAGGCAAATCAGACACGCAATCAAAACCAGTAAGCTTCCGGGCCTGAGGTTAAGGCTCTTTTGGGATTCTTCTCCCAGCATAGCAGCTCCTTAGTGGCGAAATAACTCTAAAGCCTGATCCAAGCGCTCGCTGAAGTTAAAGATTACATATATATCAACAGCCTGGAAAATCTTCCTTGCGTGCTTGATAATACAAGACCGCCGCGATAAGTCGAGTTAAGTATCGTTAGGTTCGAGTGAAGTTTTGTTAAGAGAGGTCTGGGTTCGATGACGGGGTGTGACGCATTCCGCCGCCAAGAACGGGTGTCAAAGACGCGACATCCTTCCAGGGCGAGACCTCGCTGCCCTACCGGGGCCATGCCCGCGATAAACTTTTCATAACAGTTTTGCACGTCCCTTCGGGACACCCTGAAACCATGGAAAGTTTCTCGTGTGGGCTTGGCAACCCCGGCAGGCGGTCCTACCGCCAACTTTTCGTAACAGTTGCTCATGCCCCAATAGGGCACCCGTAAACCATGAGAAGTACGCGACGTTTTGGGTTGGAGCGGGCCTTGCGCGAGTACGTTTCGGATGCTTTTCTTCCGCGCTCTCCGCGTTTCCGCGTGCGAAGCTTTTCGAACCGGACAGGAAGGAGCCAATTGCCACGCCGCCTCATCCTGGCCCGGCTGTTTTTATGCCATTCGCATAGCAAACCGCGCACGAAGTGATAATATTCTATAATATAAACGGGAACTTTAAAGAATTGGGCTCGTATCTGAAATCTCTTTGTGCGGATAATCAGCCGAGTCCAATACTTCAAATGAAGGAATAACAATGAAAAAGATAAGGTTACCGGTGCTCGCGATATTGATTTCGATCGCCTTCGTTGCCCAACCAATCGCGGTCTGTTTGGCGCAGTATCCCGGCAACTACATACAGAACGCGATGAAGGGGCACCATTTGTACAATCTGTTCGGAGAGGACCTCGGCAAGATTAAGGGCGTACAATTCGACGCTGTCGGGCGGCCGGCTTATATCATTGTTTCTGTAAATGACAACAAGGTCGTCCTGGTCCCGTTTTCAGCACTTGTCCCCAGCAGCGGCATAAATAGGTTTGTTGCAAATGTCCCCAGAAGGTGGGTCCAGAGGAACCCCGGTTATTCTATAAACGCGTTCCCCTATCCCTGAACGGGATTCACGCTTTGAAGTGTTTCGGTTGAACGCCATCGTTTTGGTTCTTCCGGCAAACGCATACCTCCAATATTTTTCACGAGACCTCACATCGCGGGTTCGGCGACGCCATTCCGGCGAGGTCTGGCCCAGTGGCCGGCTTCAAGGCCACGCAAACACGTTGCAGCTATTTCCATTGCCAGTTTCCATAAGAGGGAGGCCTATCCATTCCTAAGAGCCTGTCACTATTGTTGTTTTATCTGTTCAAAGGAAATTTGTTGGAAATTTCATGGGAAATTTTTAATTGACTTCTACGCTAGTCGAGGAGTGGGGCAGATCTTTTTGCAGTCAAGGAATTGCTTGGACATAAGGACGTCAAAATTACCATGAAATACGCTCATCTTAGCCCTGAGCACAGGACAATGGACCCATCGTTTTTCGGCATACAGAACGCTTGGCCGAAGATTCCAGGAAATGAGCAGGATGATGGAATTGTCGAGCCGGTCTGCGCAAAAGACCCCTTTTTCTGCAACCTCGGTCATCATTCAGAGACTCGGTCGCGCATAGATCTTGCAAAAGTAATCTTTCAAAAATAATCGATAGGGCTTTTTTAATTTAAAAAAATGACGGTTTTTGCCGAAATAATAAGAAACAGGACACAATGGAGGGGTATTATGCTGAATCCTATGCCGGCACAGATGGTAAATCGACCAAGTGATGTAGAAAGACGAGTTTTGTGCTTCCGTTACTCTGAATGCCTTGAAATTTGTTTGTCAAATGGATGGCCGGGTTTTTCCTGTGCCGAGTGCACGGGCTTCGAGTTTGAGAGTCCTGACGATCCGGCTCATTGGGCCGAACAGGGCAAAAATGCAGGATGGCTGCTTATCAGCGCCGGGTATTTACCAAAGTGGATCGCCGAACGGGTAAGAAATCGACACGGGTCGGGAGACTTTTTGGGCGATTATAAAATATAAAGCCCCCGATTCTTACCAGGCAACCCGACCGTCAGCGGGTCGACGACTTGTATTCTTTGCGGCAGCTTTTCACGTCCTTCGGGGCCACCCGGAAACCGTGAAAAGTACGGTCCCAAGGTGGCCCGGATATCCCGGCCGCCGGTGCGCCCTCAGAAATGATCGGGCGCCGGACTATAAGCGTGGCAGCATCTCATGCGTATAGCGCAGACCCGAAGCGTAGTGAGGGTCCCGGTTCCCAAGGCTCCGCGGCGGGCTCTGGCAGCGGCGATCGACAAGGGAGCAAGTAAGTGGCGCCCGAAAGGGTGGTTTCCAGTTTATCCTGAATCCGGCGCCCGTCCTACGGGCCATCTCTCATTAGTGTTTTCCTTTAATCGAATTTCTTTGCATTTCCTCAGGCAGCCTTTCCACCTCAGGGGCATGATAGACAACGTTATCGTGATAGAGTTCCTCGATCGTTTCAGGCTCATAGTTCAGCACCGAGGAAAGCACTTCCTTATTATGTTCGCCCACGAAGGGGGCGTATCCTCTGATGCAGGAAGGGGTCTCGGAGAACTTGAGAGGACTTCCGTACATCCGGACGGGACCGAGGAAGGGCTGATACACTGTGGGCCTCATCTCCCGCTCGCCGATCTGTGGGTCCACAGTGGCCAGTTCGACCAGGTTCTTTACGCGGGCGCACGGAATGTCTATTTCTTCCAGCTTCCGCTCGACTTCTTCCACGGAATCCTGCGACATGACCCACTCGTCAATGGCTTCATGGACGGATGGGGCATTGGCCGGAGTGCACCGGTTGGAGAGTTCGGCGGTGCGGGGATCTTCTTTCAGCCACCGGTATTTGGGGCCCATCAGATCGACAAGCCGCGGCCACCTGTTTTGGGTCATGGACGCGATGGCAATGTGGCCGTTTTTTCCGTTGTAAATGCCATAAGGTGCATACCCGGGACTTTTCTGCGCTGTCCGGGTCATTACAACCGGTTCTCCTGCCGCCTCACCGGTCCAATACCAGGGGAAAGCGTGTTCGTGAAGGGTGAAAAGGCAGTCCACCAGCGCAATGTCGATGTTTTGCCCCTCGCCGGTCCTTGTGCGGTGATGCAGGGCGGCCAGCATCGCCGTACAGGCGTGCATCGAACCCGTGGTGTCTCCGATCGATAAAGGCGCCATTATGGGAGGGTCGCTCTGCCCCGTCCATCCGCTGGCAGCCTGGGCGATCACGTCATAGCCCGGTTTATGGCTGTTTGGCCCCCAGTGCCCGAAGGCCGAAATGGAACAGTAAATGATATCGGGTTTGATCTTGCGCACCGCTTCATAATCCAGCTTCAGCCGTTCCATCACCCCGGGAGCAAAGTTTTCAATGACTATGTCACTGACCTTGATCAGGCCATGAATGATTTCGATCCCCTTTGGGTGCTTGAGATTGACGCAGATGCTCTTCTTGCCCCTGTTGACATGAAGGTGGTAGCTGCTCTGGGTGACGCCGTCCTTTTCGACCCGCAGGGACTGCAATCTTTCATTGGCGCCGTCCTTGTAGCGATCCACTTTGATCACATTGGCGCCCATGTCCGCGAGGGTCTTCGTAGCATGCGGACCCGCAAGGACCCAGGTGAAGTCCAGTACGCATATATCGGAGAGCGGACCCGGTTTCAAAGTGTCCATTGCCTGTCTCCTCCAATAATTGTGAGAATACCGTTATTCCTGTAGAAAGTTGCCCGACCAGGTTACCGGATCGCTATGCTGCTTAATACCAGGAGTGCAACTCCCTGAAGATGCCCTTTGTCGAACCATCGTAAGCGATGCCCGCCAGTCTTTTAGCGAGATTCTTCGAATGTTCGATATTGTGGTCTCTATAGATGGCGACCTTTTCAATGACCGGAGATCCGCCGCCGTGCAGAGCGTCGATCAGTTTGTGGCCTCCCCATACCGACGACATCATATCCTGAAAAAGGCGAAAGGCCCGATGCTGGTCTTCAGCGGAAACCTCGGGATTACGCATGATATATTTTTCCAGGTAAGGTTTGAGTTTTTCGTGGTAGAAATCCTCTTCATGGGGCAGCGTAGCCGCGAGTCCGCCCGCAATAGCGGCGAGGGCCTCATACTCTCCGTAAATGGCTTCTCCCGCAAGCATTCTCCCGGCATTGCAATAATTAGTATCGGGAATGAAGGTGCCGGAATCCGCCTTGACGGCATTTACTGCACCGGCAATGCCCGCAGCATATATCAGATCGACGATCTGAATCATCTGAGCGAGCTGGTGCCGGACATGCTGGGCTTTGTCGATGCCGTTGTACTCCGCGGCCAAAGCGGTTGCGCCTGTAAAAATCTCCGACAGGGCCGCCTTGCATCCGCAATAGCTGTGACGGTGGTAAAGGGCAAAGAAAAGCGCCGCCTTGCCCGCCTGTTCCGTTTCGCCGCAGAGCAACACCCGGTCCCATGGAACGAACACATGATCGAAGATCGTCAGGGAATGGGAGATGCCCAGTTTGCTGTAGGGCGCGTCCAGCTTCTTCCGTGGGGGCGGTGAGAAAGCGCCGTTGACAATGGTGATTCCCTCCCAGTCGGCTGGAATCACGAAGGCTACGGCCCAATCCTTTTCATCGGCGGTCATGTTGCGGGTGGGCAACACGACGATTTCGTCGGCATAGACAGAACACGAATTATGCGCCTTGGCGCCGTTGACGACGATGCCGTCGGGCCGCTTTTCCACTACCCGCAAATAGAGGTCGGGGTCCTGTTGTTTGCCCGGACGCCAGGGGCGGTTTCCCTTAACGTCCGTCTGGGCGCAGACGAGTGTAAGATCGTCCGCCTGTATTCTTTTCATTAACTCTATGAAGTTTTTATTATATGACGTGCCGTGTTTCTGGTCGGCATCGTAGCTGGCGATCGAAAGGGCGTTCAGACCGTCGGTGCCCATGCAGCGTTGAATACATCCGCCCACTTCCTGGCAGTAGAGCCTGGTCATTTTTTGCTTGTTTAGAAGGTCTTCCATGCTCTGGTGGATATGGGTGAAACGATTGATCTTTTCCCCCGTAATGTGTGATGTGGCCACACCCACTCCGTTATATTCCGGATCTGCGGCAAAATCGTAGGTCTTCGCCATGACGTCGATGCCACCCAGAATAGTGGAGTCAAAACGGTCCACGAGTTTGCCCCGCTGGTAGACGTTCGGCCTTAGTTTGGCGATTCTTTCCCTGTACTGATCACCGGTAATCATGATCCGCTCCTTCCTTTTCCTACGATGAGAATATCTGGTGAGGTTAAACCTTCCGGCCGTCTGAAAAAACCAGCCGATTACTTTCTGTCCTTCCACATGGGCAGCGGCACCAATATGGCTTCCCGTTCCTGATACCGCTCCGGCCACACGCAATAATTCAATCCTCCCTGCCACTGCATCATGACCGCGAAAGCCCTGGCATTCTGCCCGGCTTCTGGATCGCCTTCACCCTTAAACTTTACGCCCCATCCCATGTGTGTGCCGCCTGAGGGGATATCCACTTCATAGGCGGCCTTTCGTATCGCCTCGGGGTCCGTGGACCCGGCCTTATTGAGGACGTAGTGATAAAACACCCACGCGCCGGTAAAACCGGACATTGCGTGGAGGTCCGGATAGTCGCCGTATTTTTGCTTGTATCGTTCGAACACCGTTTGCAAAGGAGGATCCAGGTTGGGATCCAGGGATTTGGGGTTTTTAATCAAAGGGAAATCGCCGCTGAAGACGCCATCGGAATCGCTGCCGGTTGCCTTGGCGAAATCAAGCAATCCATGACCACCGCCCGATCCGATCATGGCCTTGATATTGAAGTTGAGCTCCTTCATCTGTCGTTCCCATAAGATCGCGTCATTGGCGTAACAGGTGGCAAGAACGAAATCGGGTTGCAGGGACTTGAATTTCATCACCAGGGGCGAAAGGTCGGTGACTGATTTGCTGTAGCTTTCCTTCGCCAGGACCTTCACGCCTTGACTATTGAGACGCTTTCCCGCAGCCCCCATCGTGGAGGTGCCGAAAAGAGAATCTTCATGCATGATACAGACTTTGAGGTCCTTGGGAGCAATACCCAGTTGAGGCGCGAGTTTCTCTGTAGCGAAATCGGCGGCGGCATTGCCGAAATCACTTGCCTGGGAGGAAGTTCTGAAAAGATACTTAAACCCTCTCTGAGTAATCGCATCGGCAATGGCGCCCGTTTCCCAGTAGATTTTATGATACTTTTCGGCAACCGATGAGGCAACAAATGAAAGAGAACTGGAGTACGTTCCTATCAAAACATTCAAATTCTGTACGTTAATAAGCCGCTCGGCTTCGCTTTCCGCGGCCGCTTCCGTCGGCGCGTCCGCTTTTACGAGTTCGATCTTTTTGCCGTTGATGCCTCCCCGCTCGTTCGTAATCGCGGTTGCCAGTTCAACGCCGTTCATGTCGTGGTTCCCAAGTAATGCCATGGGCCCGCTCAGAGGATAGAGCGCTCCTATTCGTATGGTATCCTGTGCAAGAGCCCCTGATGAGACACACAGCACCAGGGTCAGAGCTACTGCCATTGCAGAAAGTTTAAAATAGTTGTTCATTCCCGCTCTCCCTTTTTTGTACGTTTGGTTCATTCACCGCACACCGGATCACCAATTTTCCAGGCCACGAATGTCCTGATCAGATTCCCAAATACGCTTCTCTTACACGGGGATTGGCCAGAAGGTCTTTGCCCGTGCCCTCCAACACCACGGAACCATTTTCCAGAACATAGGCCCTGTCCGAAATCAGCAGAGATTGAAGAACATTTTGTTCGATCAGAAGTATCGTAATGCCTTCCGTATGTATTTTTTTTATGGTTTCAAACATTTCCTTCACAATCAGGGGGCTTAACCCCAGAGAGGGTTCGTCCAGCATGAGGAGCTTGGGCCGGGCCATGAGCCCCCGGCCGATGGCGACCATTTGTTGCTCGCCGCCGCTGAGCGTGCCTGCAAGTTGCTTTCTTCTGTCCTTCAGCTTGGGGAAATACCCGAAGACCTCTTCCAGTGAGCGGTTCAGCTCTTTTCGAGATCGCCGGCTATAGGCGCCCAGCTCCAGGTTTTCCAGAACGCTCATATAAGGAAAGAGCAATCTTCCTTCGGGCACCTGCACCAGCCCCTCTTCGACGATCTTGTGGGTAGGCGCCTTATCCAACGACTTCCCCATGAAGTTTATCGTTCCATGCGAGCAGGGAAGGACCCCTGAAATGGTATTGATGAGCGTTGTTTTGCCTGCCCCGTTTGAGCCGATAATGGAGGCAATCTGATTGCCGCCTATCTCCAGGGTTACTGCGCGAAGGGCTTCAAGATCGCCATAGTGTGAACTGACATTACGCAGTTGCAGCATCACATTGCTCCCCCAGGTAGGCATCTATCACCCGTTTGTCCCTCGTGATTTCCTGAGGAAGCCCCTCAACGATTTTCATGCCGTTGTTAATAACCGTAATGCGGTCGGAAAGGGCCATAACGGCCTTCATCACATGTTCAATCATAAAAATGGTTACCCCTTCACTCCGGAGGGATTTAATAACAGCAATAATGTCTTCGGTTTCTTTCGGGTTTAGACCGGCCATCACCTCGTCCAGAAGAAGAAGTCTTGGCTGCGTAGCCAATGCCCTGCCCAGCTCAAGCCTCTTCCGATTAGCAAGCGTCAGTTGAGAAGACTGTGTCGAAACATGATGAGATAAATGGATACGCTCCAAAATACGGAGAGCTTCTACCCGGGCCTCCATTACGTCTCTTACTCTACTGAATACCCCCACCATGACGTTCTCCAGGACCGTCATACTCTGAAACGGCTTCACAATCTGGAATGTTCGCCCGATTCCTTTTTGGCAGAATCTGTGAGGAATTCTAAGTGACGTAATGTCTTTTCCCCCAAAGTGTATGGTCCCGGAATCGGGAGGTATAAAGCCGCTTATCAGGTTGAAGACGGTGGTCTTTCCGGCCCCGTTGGGTCCTATCAGACCTAGAATTTCACCCTCGCGGATGGACAAACTTAAATCCTTCACCGCTTGCAGACCGCCAAACCGCTTGCTGATGGAATCGACTTTAATCAGAGGGGTTTCGCCTTTATTCCTTTGAGGTGAGGCCGGCATCGAATCGGCCGGGCCCGGCGCGCCTTTGCCTGCAGTGGAGACCGTATAGGCAGGCTCTTTTATATATTTTTTCGAAACCGTCGTAAGCCACCCGAAAATTCCAAGCGGAAAGTAGCGGACGGCAATGATGAGCACGACACCGTAAACGACAAAGTTCAATCCCGCAGATACGCCTCCGAGCCACCCTCGGAGAACCGCATCCAGAGGTATCAGGAAGATGGCCCCGACAATGGGTCCGAAAGTGGTTCCAATCCCGCCGATAATGCAAAGAAGGGCGAGCTGAATCGAAATCTGCGAGTTAAATACGATATCCGGATCGATGAAGGCGTAATATTGGGCGTAGAAAGTGCCGGCGAGCGAAGTAAAGAAGACACTGATGATAAGGGTGACCACTTTGCAGCGAGTTGTGTTCACCGCCAGGCTTTCCGCCGCGTTTTGATCTTCCCTGAGGGCAACCAGACAGTACCCGAAGCGTGATCGCTTCAAAAAATAGGTCACAAAAAATACGCTCAGCAGCATGGCGAGGCTAACGTAGGCGTAGGCCGGCTTGCCCTCGAAAATAAAATTCTTGAACCCGACATGGCGAGGAATCAGAAGGCCCACCCCCCCATTGGTAAGGTCGCGCCAGTACGATGCCACAAGACGCAGCACTTCTGCAAAGGCGAGGGTCGCCAGCGCAAAAAAATGGCTCGTCAATCTGAAGCAGGGAAGACCGACGATCAGGGCAACAACGATAGAAACGCCGGCGCCGGCAAACATGCCAAACCAGGGAGACAGGCCGAATTTCAAATACAAAATGGTGGATGTGTAGGCGCCGATGCCGAAGAAGGCCGCATGGCCCAGTGAAATCTGGCCCGCCAACCCTCCCAGCAGATTCCAGGCCGAGGCCAGGGTTGCCCAGAAGAAAACCAGAATGATCAAATCCTGATAAAATGGATTCTGCGGAATGAGCGGGATGAATACGATAAAGAGTAAGGCCGCCAGCGATACCGCCTTTTTATGTCCGTCGGCAAAATCGTATATGCTGGTTAAAAGAGCTCCCATCTTCGATCCTACCGCCTTCCAAAAAGTCCTGTGGGCCTGAAAATCAGGATGAATATGAACAGTGTAAAATAGACCGCTTCTTTGAGGTGTGGCGAAATATAAAATCCGCTGAATCCTTCGATCACCCCGATGCCCAGGCCGGCCACCAACGCACCGACGAGACTGTTATATCCACCTAGAATCACTACAACAAAGGCGATCAACACAAAAAGAGATCCTACCGTGGGGAACACAAAAAAGAGTGGCATCAATATCGCCCCGGCCGCTCCTACGCAAGCTATACCGATACCAAAGGCAATTGAATAGGTCCGGTGGACGTTGATCCCCATAAGCATGGCCGCTCGCCGCTGCTGGGCAACGGCGCGTATGGCCTTCCCGGTAAAGGTCGTCTTGAGGAATAAGAGCAAAGACGCTATTAGAGCAACGGCCACGAGAAAAGCAATGAGCCGTGGCACGCTGACAATAAGATCGCCCAGAAAAATGTTGGCGCTGCTGTAGGATGTCTTCACCGACCTGAAGTCGGCCTTGAAAAAGAGAAGCGCAAGGTTTTGAAATATAAGCCCAAGACCGATTGTTGCAAAAATCTGGTTCAGAGGCGGATCGTTGAGCAGCGGCTTGATGATGACCCTCTCGACAACAATGCCCAGGATGAAAAACAAAGGAATTATGAAGATGAGACTCACATAGGGGTCCATCCCCAGTAAATAAAAGAGCCAGAAAGTAACGTACATGCTGATCATCAGGAATTCGCCATGAGCGAAATTGATGATCTCCAGGACCCCGAAAATCATGGTGAGCCCGATACTTAGCAAGGCATAAATGCCGCCGAGCAGTAATCCGTTGATGACTAATTGCAGATTTATCTCAAGCATTCGGACAGCCTTTCAGAAAGGTTAATGTCCGTCAGTGAGCAACCAGAGGAACGCTAACGGAATTAAACTCCAAAGGGGAAGCGTTCTCGAGATTTCCCAAGGCCACCTCGGATGCCCTTTGCACATGATATTCCATTATCTGCCGGGCCTTTGCCGGGTCCCTTTCTTTCAGGGCCTCAATTAACTGGTAGTGCTGGCTGCAAAAGAAGTCGAAATGAGGTTCGAAGAAGTAGACATATCTGAAATCAAAGGTTCGCCAGCGTACGTTTTCGAGCATCACCTGCAGTTCGCGGTTTCCGGATCTCTCGGCAATACACCTGTGAAATTGAAAGTTTCCTTCTTGCCACACTCTTCTGGCCGTCGGCCGGTCTTCGATCTGGCTGCAGTCTTTCAGGTTGATGTTGATTTTTACCAGCTTGTCGATATCGGAGAAGTCCACGTGTGGGGCTGCCAGTTCGATGCTTTTGGCTTCCAACAGGGCAAGCAGTTCGTAGAGGTCCTTTGTCTCCTGGTAGGATATCTTGGCAACAGTCGCACCTTTGCCATGACTCAATATAACGAACCCATCGGCCCTGAGAAGCTTCAGCGCCTCGCGAACATAGCCGCGGGTGGTTCCCAGTCGTTCACACAAATCTTTTTCAATAAGACGCTCCCCCGGATTGAGCCTTCCCCGGATGATCTCATCCCGAAGCATCTTGTAGATATTATCGGCGGTGTACGACATGGGGTGCCTTTCCAGGCCGACTAGAGTGTTTATAAGATTGTTAACAATATCGTTGACTATCACCATGAAGGGATCTTGTCAATGGCGAAGTTCATTTCCCCTTGACTTTCTCCTGGATCGGGCGTAGGGTCATTGGTGGCTGGTAATACCACCAGCCACCACGGGAGGGTTCATGAGCGAGATCCTGCAGCCGCTCAAATCAGACAGCCTGGTCGAGGTATTCATCTCGCGGTTCGAAGACCTGATCCTTACCGGCAAGCTCGCCGCCGGCCAAAGACTCCCCTCGGAGCGGGAGCTGGCCCTTCAGCTCGGAGTGAGCAGGCCGGTGGTGCACGAAGGCCTGGTGGACCTGGCAGCCAAGGGCCTGGTGACCTTGAAGCCCAGGGTTGGGACGGTGGTGAACGATTTTCGCAAGGAAGGGTCGCTGGCCATCCTGAACTCCATCGTCAACTACCAGCAGGGAGAGCTCGACGAGAAGCTGATGGAGAGCCTCCTGCAGACGCGGCTGCTGGTGGAGACCGAAACCACCAGGCTTGCCGCGTCGCATCGCACCGACGAGCATATGAAAGAATTCCACCTGATCGTGGATGCCGAAGAAAAGGCGAACCCGAGAGACCTCAATACCGTAACCGGGCTCGACTTCGCATTTCACCACCTGATAGGCATGGCGTCGGGAAACCTTATCTACCCGATGCTCATCAACTCGTTCAAGCCGGTATACATGAACTTCACCTCCCTCTTTTTCTCGGACCCGAAGCTGGTGCCCGAAACCGTGCAATTCCACAGGAGGATGGTGAAGGCTATCGAAGACAGCGATGCGGACAAGGCGACGGCCACCATGCAGGAAGCGCTCGCACACGGCGACCGCCACCTGCGGACGATCCTTGCCCAAGCACAGAGGAGGTAGGCCATGAGCATGGCGGAAGCATTGCAGGTAAGGCAAAAGATCAAAGAGCCGAAGGACCTCTCGCCGAGGATCGCCTGGTTGCGCGACTACTACTTCCAGGGAGCCAAGCGGGCATGGAACAACGAGTTCACGGCCTGGACCACCGGTACGGAATGGGACGTCGTGTTCGATGAGACGACCTACTACATCGTGCCCGAGACATACGCGTTCCTCCAGACCTTCGTGTCTTCCTTCAAGCAGGCTGCAAGGCCCGTGACGCTTCACCCCGAATTTTGGACGTGGAGCCTGCCGGAACGCAAGGCTTGGTTCGTAAAAGAGGTGATGGTGAACTACGTTCCCCGGGAGATTTTGCCGGGCGACCTCATCGCGGGCAGCCGCTTCAATCTGCAGACATCCAAGTGCTGGACGAAGGAGGAGGCGAAGGAACGCAACAGGCTGGTGTACGGGAAGAACGGAGCGCGATCCTCCATGAAGTGGTTCCACGACCACGGCTACGGCAACTCCGGGGCCACCTCCGGTCATCTCATCCCCGGGTATGAGCGGGTGCTCAAGGCCGGGTGGAAGGGAATCCACAAGGAGATCGAGGATGCATACGGGGCCTTGGGGGCCGAAGACAAAAAGGGGAGGAGAGGAGCACAGCTCAGGGCCATGATGACCGCTGCCGCCATGCCCGCCGAGCTTGCGGCGCGGTATGCGGACCTGTGCGAACAACTCGCCCGATCGGAGGCCGGGTCCGAACGCGCAGAAGAGCTCAGGCAGATGGCGAGGAACCTGAAGAGGGTCCCCTGGGAACCGGCCCGGACCTTCTGGGATGCCGTACAGTCCCTGTGGCTCACGCACATGCTGGTCATGAGCGACGAGAACTACCCGGGGCCCGGCGTGTCCTTCGGCAGGATCGACCAGTACCTCCTGCCCTACTGGGAGCTCTCGCTGGCCGAGGGCATGGACCGCGAATTCGGCAAGGAGGTCCTCAAGTGCTTCTGGGTGCATGCGAACACTGCCTACGACGCCATGGTCCGCGTCGGCAATAACGGCATCACTGCGGGCTACGGCCAGCTTATTACGCTTTCAGGCATGGGTGCGGGCGGGATAGATATGACCAATGACCTGACCTACGCGATACTGGAGGTCATCGACGAGATGACGCCCATGCTGGAGCCCAAGCCCAACGTGCGCTTCCACCGGAACAGCCCGGATGCGCTTCTGGACAGGGTCGTGGACATGGTATCGGTGAGCCAGGGCGCGCCCTTTCTCATCAATTTCGACGAACGGTCCATGGCCGGCATGCTTCTGGAGGCGGCCAAGGCGGGGGTGACCCACCTGATCGACGAGGCCAACGTGCACGAATACGCGTGTGTGGGCTGCCTTGAGAACACAATGGTGGGCAACGACCGGTCCGGCACGGTGGACAACAACCTGAACCTGCTCAAGGCCGTGGAACTGGCCCTGAACGACGGCAGGGATTTCTTCGACTTCGTGGACCCCATAACGGCCAAAAAGGAAAAGGTGAAGCAGGCAGGGCCAAAGACGGGCGACCCGGGTGCTTTCGGCTCCTGGGAAGAATTCTGGAAGGCCTATGCAGAGCAGACAAAGTACATCGTGAGGAAGTGCACGGAACTCTACGAGGAGTCAGAGGCCATCCGCGCCCGATTCGATCCCACGCCCTACCTCTCATGCCTAGTCAAGGGCTGCGCGCAGAAGGGCATCGACATCACCGAAGGAGGGGCCGAGCTGAGCTTCACGACGCTGGAGGCCGTCACCTTCGCCACCACCGTGGACAGCCTGCTGGCCGTCAAGTACCTGGTGTACGATACGAAGGAGTGCGCCATGGACGAGCTTGTAAGGGCTCTCAAGGCCGACTGGAAAGGCTTCGAGGTCCTCCAGGCCAAGGCCCGCTACAAGGCCCCCAAGTACGGGAGGGACGACGACGACGCGGACGCCCTGGCGGCCGGGGTGATGGAGCTGTGGAGCGAAGAAGCCTGGAAGTACAAGACAAAGTCCACGAACAGGCAGTTCCGGCCGGGCATGCTGAGCTGGAACTACTGGGTGAGCGACGGGTTCATCCTGCCTGCGAGCCCGGATGGAAGACCCAATGGGAAGTTCCTGTCCAATGCCATCTGTCCGTCGAACGGCGCGGACATCAACGGGCCGACCGCCAATGCCAACTCCGTGGGCAAGGCCCTGGGAGGAAAGGCTGCGGACGGCAAAGGCGGGTACCAGGGCTATTGCAACCTGCTGCCGAACGGCGCGAGCCATACCATCTCCATCAACCCGTCCATGCTCAGGGACCCTGAGCACAAGGAGAAATTCAAGGCCTTCCTGAGGGGATACGCGGAGAACGGAGGCACCTGCCTCCAGATTAACATGATCGACGCGGAAACGCTGAAAGATGCCCAGAAGCGGCCCGAGGACTACCGTTCGCTCCTGGTGAGGATCACCGGTTACAACGCCTATTTTACGACCGTGGGCAGGGAACTGCAGGACGAGCTGATCGCGCGCATCAGTCACGAGGCGCTGTAGTAACTTAAATACTAAATTCGTGCTTTTTCTGGCAGAAAATCTTCGTGGCCATCTCTGCGCGCTCAGCCTTCTCCGCGAGCCCTCGAATTGCACCGCAGAGGCGCAGAGATCGCGGAGAAAAGATAAGGAAAGGCGCAGGGGAGTGGACCCTCACTTCGTTTCGGGTCTCCCGCTATAAGCGTGACCTTATGCGATGCGTATAGTCCGCGCCCGATCGTTTGTGAGGGCGCCCCCTGCACCCCACGGGATCCGCCCGCGTGCAGTGCACGCGAGCGGGAAGCCGGCGAAGCGCGGAAGGGCAAAACTGTGAATTTTCATTTTTCGTCTGTGCGCCTTTGCGGTGGATTCTTTTGGGTTCCGGCTTGTCCGGGTTAGGGGTTACAAATGAAAGGGACGATTCTCAGGATCCAGCGCATGTCCACCGAGGACGGGCCGGGCATCAGGAGCACGGTCTTCTTCAAGGGCTGCCCCCTTCATTGCGTCTGGTGCCACAACCCCGAGAGCATCCTCGCGAAGCCCCAGGTGCATTGGACGGGCGTGCGCTGCATCGGTTGCAGGACCTGCATCGACGCATGCCCGGAAAAGGCGCTGGCCGAAGGGAAAAACGGAATCGTCATCGACCGGCGAAAGTGCACGGATTGCCTTGCCTGCGCCAGGGCCTGCCCTTCCACGGCCATGGAAGCCTACGGCGAGGAGTATGACCCGAAGAGGCTGGCGGGCGAGGTGCTCAAGGACAGGATCTACTTCGAGAAGTCCGGGGGCGGGGTGACGCTCTCGGGAGGCGAGCCCGCCATGCAGGCCGGCTTCGGCAGGATGCTCATGAAGGAACTCAGGGAACAAGGCGTCCACACCGCCCTCGACACCTGCGGACAGTGCGCCTGGGAGACCCTGGATTCGTTCCTGCCATTCACCGATCTCGCGCTTTACGACATCAAACTCATGCGCCGGTCCGCACACAAGGAATATACGGGTTGCGACAACGGCCGCATCCTGGAAAACCTCATGGCCCTGGCCGGCCGCATGGAGCAGCGGGGAACACCCGGATCGCTCTGGATTCGGACACCGCTCATCCCGGGATATACGGCCGATGAGGAAAACATTCGCGCCATCGGGTCTTTTATCAGGGAAAAGCTCGGGGGTGTCGTGGACAGATGGGAACTCTGCTCGTTCAACAACCTGTGCATCGATAAATACGAGGGGCTGGGGTTGAAATGGGCGTGCCGAGACCTGAAGCTGATGACGGAAGGGGAATTGAGTTTCATCGGACAGGTCGCGCAAGAGGCGGCGGGAGACGCGAAGATCGTCCGGACGAGTGGGGCGGTGCGGAAAGCCGAAGAACCCGACCTGGAAGACAAAGACAGGCTGAAGGTGATCAAGGGCGGCGTATGCTGACGAGTGTTGATGCCCGCGGGGGCATAGGAGGATATGATGAAAAAGATTTTCACACACTTCGAGGAAAACGACCTGAAGGAATTCGAGCCCGAGGCCAAGGTTGGGCTTATCGCCACGGTGAATCCGGAAGGACTTCCGCACATAACCATGATCACGTCGCTTCAGGCCAAATCGGTTGACGGGCTCATCTTTGGCCAGTTCTGCGAAGGGCTCAGCAAGCAGTACGTGAAGACCAACCCCAGGACCGGCTTTGCCATCATGACCATGGACCGGAGCCTGTGGCGCGGAAAGGCCCGGTGGACCCATGCAACGCACCACGGCGAAGACTATGACATGTTAAATCTGAAGCCCATGTTCCGCTACAACGCTTATACCGGCATGCATACCGTGCACTACATGGATCTGGTGGAGACATACGGAAGAGAGAATCTCCCTCTTGCCAGGGTAGTGTGCGCATCGATCCTGACCAAGATGGCAAAATCCGTTCCCTCGACCGGACGCCCGGAGAGGATCTTGAACCCCTGGACGGAGGACCTGTTCAACAGGCTGAACACGGTCAAGTTCCTCTCCTATGTCGGATCGGACGGCTTTCCCGCGCTCATCCCGCTCATCCCGTGCCAGGCTTCGGACAGCAGGAGGCTCGCCTTTTCCCCCCTTGCCTATTCTTCCGAGCTGAAGGACTTGGAGAAAGGAATGCATATCGCCATATTCGGGCTCACCCTCGACATGGAGGACGTGCTGGTGAGAGGCGTCTTCACCGGGTACGACAAATTCCGGGGCATTACGCTCGGTTGTGCGGATATCGACTGGGTTTATAACTCCATGCCTCCTAAGCAGGGTCCGATTTATCCGCAGGAAGCCTTGAAGCCGGTAACGAGCTTTTGAAACCGAGTTGCATTCAAAGTGTTCCATCCCATCCGGGCTGTTTCCATGCCCGAATCAATTGTAAGAGTGTGTCATCATTAATCTTTTCCTTTGCCATGGAAACATCTTGGAAACATTTTGGAAATTCTTTGTTGAGCCGTCATAGCCCGGTTGAGCCTCAAAATGAGCGCCACAGCCATTTTGCACTCGAGGGCGACGCAGGCCGCGAAATGTGATCGGGAAGGCGGGCCGGCAGGCGGCGAGGAGGGTGAAGCAGAAGAAAGCGGCATGCCATCTCACTTTGCTGTCGCCTGCCGACGCCCTCAATCCTTTTTTCTGCCATGGAAACACATGGAAACACAAATGGAAACACATGGAAACATCATGGAAACATCATGGGAACAAATGGAAACATATTGGAAACAAATGGAAACTTTTGGGCGACTGTTTCCATCTTCCGGGTAAATTTGTTCTGCCTTTAAAAATTATTCCACCGAAGCAGTCCACCGCCGAGGCGCAAAGACGCGGAGGAAAGCGAAAAGATGGCAAAAAGCAGGGGTCATTATAGTTCAATAATGGGAGTAATGGCAAGAATAAAGTGATGTGAAGTATCACTTTGTGAAGTGGCAGCGAAGAAGAGTGAAACAGTGAGCAGCGGGGAACACCATTTTTGCAATTTCGTTTATGTTGCTGATGCGGTTCATCCCCGCGCCTGCGGGGAACACCTGTGACCCTCAGAACCCAAATCCACACGACACGGTTCATCCCCGCGCCTGCGGGGAACACGGTATCGAAACGAGCTGACCGTTGCTGAGTATGGGTTCATCCCCGCGCCTGCGGGGAACACATCTCCCGGCCGTAATAAGGGCAGATGTTCGCCGGTTCATCCCCGCGCCTGCGGGGAACACTCCCGGGCATCTTCTCCCTTGCCTATTCGGACCGGTTCATCCCCGCGCCTGCGGGGAACACCTGTTCCCGTTACGCCGCATTTGAATTTATACCGGTTCATCCCCGCGCCTGCGGGGAACGCCTACCCGCTCAAATCCTGTGTCGCGCATTCGCCGGTTCATCCCCGCGCCTGCGGGGAACACTAAGACCAAGGCCATTTGCCCATGCCAGCTTGCGGTTCATCCCCGTGCCTGCGGGGAGCACAGCGAGAATGAGAAGCGGTGCAGGGCATACGCCGGTTCATCCCCGCGCCTGCGGGGAACACTTAACGCTCTTACAAAAACTCAAGTCCCGGGCCGGTTCATCGCCGCGCCTGCGGGGAACACCTACAAGGCTGATGCCGCATACACGAAAACATCGGTTCATCCCCGCGCCTGCGGGGAACACACCGAAGCGATGATCCGGAACCAGGAAAAACTCGGTTCATCCCCGCGCCTGCGGGGAACACAACATCCCTGGTCTCCATGACAAATGCCAATACGGTTCATCCCCGCGCCTGCGGGGAACACACCATCTTGATCGCTCGAAGGTCGTCGAGGACCGGTTCATCCCCGCGCCTGCGGGGAACACCAATAGAGGTAGAGGTCCGCGTAGAGCATCCACGGTTCATCCCCGCGCCTGCGGGGAACACTTCGGCCGCCGTGCCGTAGATCAGCCGGTTGGCGGTTCATCCCCGCGCCTGCGGGGAACACCCCTCTAGTTGTGCCCTCACACGACGCTCCGGCGGTTCATCCCCGCGCCTGCGGGGAACACCCTCGCCCATTGTGGTTTCCTTTTAAAAGAGCCGGTTCATCCCCGCGCCTGCGGGGAACACTCCAGGATCATCGCGCCTCTTCTGCCCTTCGCCGGTTCATCCCCGCGCCTGCGGGGAACACTCGGCCGTCCGATCGACCATGTCCCATGCGAGCGGTTCATCCCCGCGCCTGCGGGGAACACGTCCCGACCATGATCTTGCAGTTCTTTCCGGCCGGTTCATCCCCGCGCCTGCGGGGAACACCAGCAAAGCGGCCGCTAACGCAGGATCAAATGCGGTTCATCCCCGCGCCTGCGGGGAACACCATCCTCAACGTAGAAGCGGCTGGTATAGGAACGGTTCATCCCCGCGCCTGCGGGGAACACGCGACTGCACCGTTTAAAAGCTGCGCCTGGTTCGGTTCATCCCCGCGCCTGCGGGGAACACAGCCCGTACCAGAGCGCCAGGACCAAGGACGGCGGTTCATCCCCGCGCCTGCGGGGAACACCCTTTTTGGGGTTCGCCTCATTTGTTGATTACCGGTTCATCCCCGCGCCTGCGGGGAACACTCAATAATTGAAAGCGATTCGCCGGCGATGTGCGGTTCATCCCCGCGCCTGCGGGGAACACGCCTCCTCTTCGGACATATGGCGAATGAAGGTCGGTTCATCCCCGCGCCTGCGGGGAACACTGCGCTTCCAGCTCCCTGATCCTTATTGTGGCCGGTTCATCCCCGCGCCTGCGGGGAACACTACTGCGCCGACGATATCAAGCGGGTTTGGGACGGTTCATCCCCGCGCCTGCGGGGAACACGCAGATGAAATATCCTTTACCGTCACCCATTCCGGTTCATCCCCGCGCCTGCGGGGAACACGTGCAGACTTCATTTTATTGTCTCCTCTAGCTCGGTTCATCCCCGCGCCTGCGGGGAACACTCTAAGATGCTGGTAGGTGCTATCACCCGAGACGGTTCATCCCCGCGCCTGCGGGGAACACTAAGCCGAAATGGTCCCGTCCTTCTCATTCGCCGGTTCATCCCCGCGCCTGCGGGGAACACATTTCAAGTTTATTGTTCATGTTTCACCCTTTCGGTTCATCCCCGCGCCTGCGGGGAACACGCGCCGGTCCGAAAGTGACGGCTCATCCGTCCCGGTTCATCCCCGCGCCTGCGGGGAACACCGGCACGGGAGGCGGCAGTGCCGCGATATATGCGGTTCATCCCCGCGCCTGCGGGGAACACGCCGGCAGCACTCGGCAAATACCCGCGTGAGGCGGTTCATCCCCGCGCCTGCGGGGAACACCCCTGCTCACACTTACCGTCTGGAACTTCGGCCGGTTCATCCCCGCGCCTGCGGGGAACACTGTACCGATTGCACGTGTATTCCGGATGGCGCCGGTTCATCCCCGCGCCTGCGGGGAACACCCCGGAGGGGTGTGACGGAAGTGCTGGTGGACCGGTTCATCCCCGCGCCTGCGGGGAACACGCACCAGTTGTTGAGCGTATGGATCGATATCTCGGTTCATCCCCGCGCCTGCGGGGAACACTGCGAGGTTCCCCAGAAGTCCGCACATGAAACCGGTTCATCCCCGCGCCTGCGGGGAACACCGCGGCAAGTTCCACTCCCGGAATGGCTGCAACGGTTCATCCCCGCGCCTGCGGGGAACACTAAAAGGCAAAAAGGCCAATCCAGTTTTTATTCGGTTCATCCCCGCGCCTGCGGGGAACACGCTCCATGAGTTTATTGAGGTGTTTACCGAGGCGGTTCATCCCCGCGCCTGCGGGGAACACGGGACGGGAGGCGGGAGCGCCGCCACATATGCCGGTTCATCCCCGCGCCTGCGGGGAACACTCATGCGGTCTCCTGCTCCACGGCCCTCAAGTTGGTTCATCCCCGCGCCTGCGGGGAACACTACAGATTTTTTTATATCAAAAGGACCAGGGGCGGTTCATCCCCGCGCCTGCGGGGAACACACGGGAGCGGTTTGCCCTTCGGGGACAATCCCCGGTTCATCCCCGCGCCTGCGGGGAACACAATGGCGAAAGCATCTGGGCCTGGTTTGAGGGCGGTTCATCCCCGCGCCTGCGGGGAACACAACCGAATGTTGCCTCCCTGCCTGCCTACTTGCGGTTCATCCCCGCGCTGCGGGGAACACTTAAGGTACTCTTTGTCCGCCTCGTAGTTAGCCGGTTCATCCCCGCGCCTGCGGGGAACACATCTTCTCCTCACCCATGACGTAACCTCCGGTCGGTTCATCCCCGCGCCTGCGGGGAACACGCTAAACACTATGGTTACACCACCCCAATCAGCGGTTCATCCCCGCGCCTGCGGGGAACACTGCCTGAAGGTTTGCCGCGATTTCGCTCATGACGGTTCATCCCCGCGCCTGCGGGGAACACCCGGATCGCCCACCACATGGAGTCGGAAGCGGCGGTTCATCCCCGCGCCTGCGGGGAACACACTGCGATTCAAGCGATAAGGGGGTCTGATAGCGGTTCATCCCCGCGCCTGCGGGGAACACTTCCGGCCTGGGCCAGGGTCGTGTACAAAGCGCGGTTCATCCCCGCGCCTGCGGGGAACACCCCGCGAGTTAATAGGGTGACGTCGGTAAAATCGGTTCATCCCCGCGCCTGCGGGGAACACCCATTCACGGGAGGCGCGGGACGATAGAACTGCGGTTCATCCCCGCGCCTGCGGGGAACACTTCCCTTCCCTGAAACATCGACCTCATTCATCCGGTTCATCCCCGCGCCTGCGGGGAACACGAAAATAAGTCTGCCATGCCGGCAGTGTAGTCACGGTTCATCCCCGCGCCTGCGGGGAACACCGGTGGTAAATCAGGTTTTTCCATAATCATTCCGGTTCATCCCCGCGCCTGCGGGGAACACATATCTCCAGACGCATAGCTACAGTTCAGATACGGTTCATCCCCGCGCCTGCGGGGAACACGCGTTACCCTGGGCCGGGTATCCATCCAGGAGCGGTTCATCCCCGCGCCTGCGGGGAACACGCGATACCGACGTGGGCGGCGGCCAGAATGCGCGGTTCATCCCCGCGCCTGCGGGGAACACACCACCACAAGCACCGGGGGTTGTAGTACGGCCGGTTCATCCCCGCGCCTGCGGGGAACACCCCTGACCACATGCAGGGACTCATTTGCCGGACGGTTCATCCCCGCGCCTGCGGGGAACACAAGTCCTGTGTCGGCTGGTATTGCTCCCCCAGCGGTTCATCCCCGCGCCTGCGGGGAACACAACGATCCTTCGGGGCGGACCTGGATATGGGACGGTTCATCCCCGCGCCTGCGGGGAACACGAGTAGATTTACGACCTGGGGCGTTTTGCCGCCGGTTCATCCCCGCGCCTGCGGGGAACACAATTACTACGTGGTCTCGGGATTACCCGCGAGCGGTTCATCCCCGCGCCTGCGGGGAACACCTCTACGCCCAAGAATCCCGTCCTCTTCGGGTCGGTTCATCCCCGCGCCTGCGGGGAACACCTCCCGTTAAAGCCGTCGCTGCGCTCTCGATGCGGTTCATCCCCGCGCCTGCGGGGAACACCCGCTGAAAGAAAATATTTGTTCCCCTTGTCTCGGTTCATCCCCGCGCCTGCGGGGAACACTGACGCACCAAGTTTCAAAGGCAACCCGGTTGCGGTTCATCCCCGCGCCTGCGGGGAACACGAGAACGCAATCGACCGGATCTAAGCTGTTTGCGGTTCATCCCCGCGCCTGCGGGGAACACACCTGATAAAGTCGTATTTTAGTATTCAATTACGGTTCATCCCCGCGCCTGCGGGGAACACATTACGTCCTGGTCGGTGATATCCCCGCAAACCGGTTCATCCCCGCGCCTGCGGGGAACACCTGCCAAACGAACTCGCAAGACACGAAAGAAACGGTTCATCCCCGCGCCTGCGGGGAACACCAATAATGCTGTCGAGGCCGGGATATACGAGACGGTTCATCCCCGCGCCTGCGGGGAACACAACGATCCAGTAGGGATATCAATCACCCCTGACGGTTCATCCCCGCGCCTGCGGGGAACACTCTCCTTTTTTCGTTGTGTGTGGGTTAATTCCCGGTTCATCCCCGCGCCTGCGGGGAACACGGGGATCTCAAAATCAGGTATGGTGATTTGCTCGGTTCATCCCCGCGCCTGCGGGGAACACTCGGCCGGAGGCGGGTTCATTTTCGATTCGGCCGGTTCATCCCCGCGCCTGCGGGGAACACCTTTCCCGGTCTTTTTGAACTGCTCGCCAGTCCGGTTCATCCCCGCGCCTGCGGGGAACACCAGCCCCCCCGAATTATACGCCAGCAGAAATGCGGTTCATCCCCGCGCCTGCGGGGAACACCCCTGGACCGGAGCGGCATAGCTTGGGACCTGCGGTTCATCCCCGCGCCTGCGGGGAACACACCTTGCCCTTATCGCGCCCCTCCTCGCCGATCGGTTCATCCCCGCGCCTGCGGGGAACACCCTACTACATCCGCCGCGTAAACGACGGGAGCCGGTTCATCCCCGCGCCTGCGGGGAACACCCGGTAACGCCGGCCTGTACGTGACCATCTATCGGTTCATCCCCGCGCCTGCGGGGAACACTTCGGGCACCTATGGCGGTGGGAACGTGCTGGCGGTTCATCCCCGCGCCTGCGGGGAACACCAGTGCAAGATTTTTGTAAACGACCAACTGGTCGGTTCATCCCCGCGCCTGCGGGGAACACTCCCGCGATATTATCCACCTCAAAATAATTGCCGGTTCATCCCCGCGCCTGCGGGGAACACTTTGCGATTGCGGCCAGTGCCATAGCACGCGCCGGTTCATCCCCGCGCCTGCGGGGAACACAAGCCGGGACCAAGTTTTTTACCGAGCTCGAACGGTTCATCCCCGCGCCTGCGGGGAACACATCGATGGGCACGATAGGACCTGCAGCACTGACGGTTCATCCCCGCGCCTGCGGGGAACACATGGCTAAGGGCGAGCTACCCGACGAACGGGACGGTTCATCCCCGCGCCTGCGGGGAACACATCAGCTTCGATACCGATGCGCTTCAAATGGCCGGTTCATCCCCGCGCCTGCGGGGAACACCAGGGTTGAGACACCGGTCTCCTATCCAGGCGCGGTTCATCCCCGCGCCTGCGGGGAACACACTTCCTCCACCATGCTGAAATGACACGCATATTTTGTTCGGTCAAGGTCTACCAATAATATACCCCCAAAAGTCAGGATTCGCAGCCTTTTGAATCCCCCTTTTCCGATAAGAAGCTGACCAGTTGGATCCCGTCCATTTCCACCGGAATTCTGCGGTTGGCTCCTACAGTTGCGAAGTCAAAACCGGATTCGCTATTGGTTCTCCAAATCATGACCGCATTGCCGTCTTCAATCCCAATCTCTACGGTTTGCCACAGCATTTCCCGCACCCGGCGCGAGTAATCTCCCACATATACTCCGGCCCGTGCTTCCAGCAACCAGACCGCCAACCTGCCCCTCAGCCGAGGTGGTGCATTTTCAACCACGATGACCAGCATCTCCGATACTCTCCTTATTGGGGATGGCAGGCGCCACCGATTCCGGAGGGAGCCCCGGCTTGGGGACGCCACCTGCGGCCAGAACTTCCTCGATCGTTGGAATGATCCTATCCAGGATTCGTGACTGACGGAATGAATCACGGCAGGCCAATCGCACTTCACGTTCAGGGTTGCCCGGTTTCTTGGCGGCAATCCGAAACGCCGCCGGCGCTACCGTCTCGAACTTGAATATGTCAGCTATGTCGTACACGAAGGACTGAGGCTTTCCACTGTGGATGAACCCGATTGCCGGAGCATAGCCCGCAGCCAGGATGGCCGCCTCGGTGATGCCGTATAGACATGCCGTGGCGGAAGAAAGACAGCGATTGGGGAGATCTCCGCTCGTCCATTGCGTGTGATCGTAGTTGCGGCTCCTCCAGGCAACGCCATACTGCCTGGCTAGAAATTCATACATCTTCCTAACCCGGACACCCTCAATGCCACGCAACTGTTCCACGCTGCGCCGTTCTGGCGGGTCCTCGTTGAAGCGCAGAGAGTACATTTTCCTTACAACCTTCAATCTTGCGGAGTCATCCAGGGCAAGCTTCGCCTGGTAAAGAAGACGGTCCGCCCTTGCTCCACCAGGCTGCCCGGCGGCATAGAGTCTCACGCCCGCCTCACCAACCCACACGAGAAGGCACCCTACGCGGGAGGCCAGCGTCACGGCAGCATGCGACACCCGTGTTCCCGGCTCCAGCATCAAACACGCCACGCCTCCAACGGGGATGTGCGTGCGCACTCCATTCTTGTCAACCAGCACGAAAGCGCCATCGAGCACATCGAGCTGGCCATATTCGACAAACAGTACTGAAACCCGGTCGTTCATGTGAATAGGCTTAAGTGGCGGTAGAACTGGTTCGGCCATGGCTCCCTCACATCATGACATGGAAATGATGCCCCCTTTTCGGCGGCGTTTATGAAACATCAACGAATGCAGGTTAAAGCGCCACCGATCTCGTCTCTTTCGTGCCGTCAGGGTGAATACAAAAAGGGGGCTGCAACCATTGGAGCATCAATGATGCTCTTTTCCTTGCGTTGTTCGCACCCTTCGAGGAGAGAACAACCTCTGAAGAATGGCGAATGACATCGGTGAATCGGGAAGCGAATCCCGTCCTTCGGCGAAGTCTTCCGCTTCCTCCTGCCGGGTAAAGCACTCCAACGGCATCTCACTGATAAGAAGGCGCAACGCTTCGACTTTATTATCTCTTAAACCGGCAAAAACTGGTGCGGATGGAATGCAGGTCTTGCGTCCCAGCCAGATGCCCCAAATCGGATCGGCAAGAGCAGATGCGATTTCACTCAGCAGAACGGCATCACCTTCGAGGACGACGCCAAAAGCGGCATCCGTCAGATATTGACGGTGGGTCAGAACGCAGTCATTGTTGACCGCACCGCTCGCTCGCCTCGTCTTCTGAACGGTGTGGTAGTCTTGCAGCCTTCGAACCTGCAGTTCTTTTTTTATTCCATTGCGAGGAATCGCGATTGCAGTCATCCGCACGGGTCTGAATGAAGAGAGAAACTCTTGCTCCCTCTCACTTCCTCGCGGCATACCGAGCGCAGCGCAACACATCCCGGCCATGGCGCTCTTGGTCGGCATCAGTCCGGTATTTCGCCGGTTGTATTGGCTGTCGAAACCCCAGGATTGAAGAGGTCCCTCCAGACGAATAGCCAAAAAGTGTTTATCAAATGACATAGGCCACCACCTCGTCCAGGAAGGCATTCATATCGACATCCGGAATTGCCTTCTCGAAGGCAGCCTCAACCCCCCAAGTTTCTTTGAGCTTAGCGTACTCGGACTTTAGCAATTCGACAGATCTGGCGGCATAACCGTGAGAAGGCCTCACAGGGTTTTCAAAGGCGTTGACGAGTTGAATCGGGTGCCCTTTCTCTCGAACAACGCCAAAGACATAGACCGGAAAGGTGTTGCCGTTCATGGTGTTCTTGCGGGCTCCGGGAATGGCCTTGATGGTAGCTTCCACAAAGGTGCGCACGACCGTTTGGCGTTCCGCCTTAGTCGTGCTTCCCAGGTGCTCCGAGTCGGCAAGCATGTCAAGGTTGAGGGCGGCAAAGCGGTAATAGGTCGCAGAGTTAAACTCCAGTGTACCTGTCATGCCAGCGCCGGATTCTTCCTTGGGTTGCAAATCGTCTACGGCAGAAAAAAAGTCGATTTCATTATCGACCTTATGAGTGGAAAGGGCGTGGGAGAACATAGATGCGGCTTCGACAGTCAGAGAGTGGTCGTTTGCGACCATGCGGCCAAAGATCGAGATATCGGCGGCGTCTTTCAAGGATTTAGAATCTATGGACTTTAGAGCTTTCTTTAAATCTTTTGTCTCTGCATAGGTCTTAGCAAGAGTTTGAAGCTCAAGCGGAGACATGAAATAAAGAGTTGTTGACTTCACTTTGTCAGTTGATTTGGCGTCAAGCTTCACCAGTGCATCGACTATTTTCTTTGCACCCTCATCAGCTTCATCAGCAGATAGGCCAACAGCCTCCATCTCCTTGACGAGGGGCTCGAAAACCAATCGGGTCCTCTCTCCCTTGAATTGCAGAGGGGAAATTTCCTTGGCCCTCTCGCGAATCGCGCGTTTCCATGACTGGCTTGACACACGAGCCCGTTGGACTCCGCCAAAGATCGCGGTTTTGGGTGAATTTAGATCGTCCCTGTTGAGGCAGGCGACAGGAACAGATTGAACGATATGCAGCTCCAGATGTCTCATTGCTGTTCTCCTTTGTCGGTGGTTACCCGTACATGCTAATTAATTGGCGCAAGCAGCAGTAGACCGAACCCGAAGCCCTTCGCGCTGCCAACGCCGCTGTGATAAGTTTCTATAAAACTTGCCGGATCGGTCACTTCCAGGGTCCCGCGAAATTGTACGCCGCCGTGGTAGCCTGAGTGACCTTGCTTTCGAAAATAGCTTTCCACCATTGGGCTTATTTCGAGAGGCTTTTCTTCTACGATTCGAAAACCGCCGGGCACAGCCAGCCCTGTTTTCTTGTCGAGGCATCTCACTTCGCCTTTTCGGATAAGCCATGCACGCAGCTCTTCCGGTTTAACCAAAGGGACGCGCTTGCCGTGTTTTCGTTTTCCATTACGATGCAGTAATGTTTCTCCGTTCGGCCCTCGCTTCACGATGGTTTTCACGGGATTTGCCCTCAGGTCAAAGGCATAGTGACGCTGGGAAAGGAACGATGCAGCAATTTCATTGAGTGAAAAGCTCTCAGGCGGGCACCATAAAGGTCGCACAGGTTTTCTGCGGGTCAATATCCACAACCTGAACGCCCCTTGGATCCGATCGATTCGAGTCAGGAAATCCCGTTTGACATCAGGAGCATCCGGGTAACACTCCCACAGCCGTTTGTGCCAGGCGTAATTATCAGAAATGCCTTCGGCGCGCGCGATTTCCGCATCAACCTCCAGACGCGCAAGCCAGCTCATATACCCTCCTCAGTCTGCAATGTCCCCTGTGCCCAGAAAGAAGTCGCCCAGTCGGTTTTAGTGCGGTCGCCCCATAATCTCAGGTCCGTTTCCAGTTTTTCGTAGTTAACTGGAACTCCCTGAGATTTTGCCATGAGCACCATCCGCAGAACGCGCTCGTTCAACTCGGCCTTCTGGGCGGTTAGCAAATGCTGGAATCGCCGTTCGGTTGGCGTCAGCTTGCTGTCATCGCTTCGTTTGTCACCCCTCTGCTGCTCGATTGACTTGCAGGTGGCGCCGAAATTTCCGCGAAACGTTTCTTCGGGATGAATTGCGAAAAGACCGGCGACGAAGGCCGAAACATCGTTATCGATCTCCACTCCCAGACGATTCAGCGCAGGCCAGGCACGATGTTTTTTGTTCTCCACATGCACACAGCGAAGGTTAGCCATCATTCCCCGATCGTCTTTGTACTTTCGGAGTCGTTCAAGAAGCCGGCTCATTCTTTCTCCTCCTTTGTTTCATGGGTATTCGCATCAGGTTCAACTTGCACGCTCGTCAGTTTCCGCCACCCTTTGACAAAAGCCCGCATCTGCCGAGGCGTCTCCTGTCCGCAGGCAGTTCGGTAGGCTTCACAAGCCGCGGAAAATAGCATTTTTCGCCATGCCTCCAGGGTGGGGGTGGCGGCATCGGAGCCAATGGCCTCGATGTGATTCATCAAAAGCGGGAGGTTTTTCTCTACAGTGGTCCAGTAATAGAGGAATGCGGCCTCGGCCAGCCTTTCCCGCAGTGCGTTCTGATCTCTTGGTTGGGTCCTCTTGACGCGGGGCTTCCAATCACTGTCGATTGTTTGGCGATAATCTTCTATCGCCCAGCGAAGCTTTCGTGCGTAACCCTCCGCCCCTAAGACCTTATTCTCACTTGCGACTTCTCCTTGATAGACAGAAAGATGAGTCAGTAGCGCCGGAGAAATATGGAAGACGGATTCAACAGCAATGTCCATGGAAGCCTGATCACGAGTCATTGCGCATACATGAAAATCGAACTCAGTATCGTGAGGCGCATTTGCCATAGCCAAGGGACCACCCATGCCATCAGCAGAGCGTTTAATGAGAAGCGAGGGGAGTTCTCGCCATAATGCTCTTATCGGCTCGACTTTGACGATTATCCGTTCTGTATTTTCAGCGCCCTTTTTATCTTTTTTAGTAACCAACCGAACGGCGGCCGTTGGCTCTGAGGCAAACCCGTCCCTATATGTGTCGTATTTAAAGCCATTACAGCAATACATTTGATCAGAGCCTTCAATCAAACGAATCCATCTAGATATCGGCGAGAGCCTCCCAATATATGTCTTCGTAGCGTTGATGACTCTATCCGACTCCTTATCCGGAGAGTCCGGGAAATACTCCCAGACAGGCCTTCCGAAGGCTATATTCGGATAAGTGTCGCCACTCTTTTTGTCCGTCGAGAAAGTTCTGTAGACCCTTCCGATAGCTTCAACGGTTGGCAGATTGAGGTGGATGGTTTCCGCCAACGATTTCCCGCGCAGCAAACAGTGCGCCATTGACTTCGATAGGCACGGAGCGTCCGGATTCCCCACCTGAGCGGTCCTGGTAGTCCTCCACTGAGCAATGGGAGAACCCCCTCCAGAGGAAAAATTCTGAAACACCAGTAAGTTCAATGCAATTCGTTCAGGTTTAATCTTGCGGGAGTTCATCTGCCCGCCATGGTCATGAAGGGTCGAAGTGTTCCCCGTCGCCAATTCAAAGTCAAGAAGCGCCACAGAAGAGGTATTTCCAAAATCCCCGGTTCCTCTATCGACCCCCTTCAACTCCGCCACCTGCAACCACGGCCTGTTCGGATGGAACAACTCAAATGAGTCCTTCCAAACCGTCAGGTAGTCCCGCACCGCTCCAGGGAGCTTTTTCGGTGCATCGCACCATTCTTCATCGTCCTTTGGACCGTTCAGCGCGGCGTGGGCAACACAAAGAAAGAGCCGCATCAGGGAAACCCGCTCATGCGGGCGCACCGCAAGATCGGCAAACCTCTCACCTTCGGCGAGCACGGCATAAAGGCTCGCCCAGGTTGGCTCTCCAGACACGGTCACAACCGGTATCCACGGATCAAATGCGACATTCATTTTTCCTCCTATGCGGATGTGTTTTCGATTACAAGTCCAAGGTCATCAGAATAGAAAAGCCGGATCCCCTCCTTTAAGCCATTCACTTCAACCGCTCCATTTTCAGCAACAATTCCAGCGCACTGTTTTTCACGAAGGTAGTCTGCAAAAGCGGAACTCGGCTCAAGGAAATCGAAGCAGTAATCGGGAACTTTCACCAGGTTCTTGTGAATTGCCTGAGCAGTGGCGAGCCGGTACCGATCCCCACCAAGGCGTCCTTTCGACTGATCGATAAAGACTGCTTCCTGGTCTGTGAGCTTTCGGCAGAGAACTAGGGCAAATGTCGGCGCCTCGTTTAGACGGGTCTGCACCCCCTCTTTGTCTTCAAGCGCCAGTTGCCAGGTATTTGAGTTTCGAGAGGCAAGCATTTCTTTTGCCGAATCCGTTCCGATCCATTCGCAGGAAAGTTGTAGCCATGAATCGGGTTCTTCTTTCCGCTCCACATATGTCGCTTCGAGTAAAAACCGTATTTGCGACGGTATCGATACACCGCACTCTTTCTTGCTTTGTTGCTCCCAAAGCTCCAGTGAACGAAGGAGAACGAACGGAGCATACACATGCGCCTTGCTTCCAAGCACGGACACTATCGCATTCGGCTCCATCCGGCGCAGTTCATCGAGGCCCTTCTCTTCTTTGAGTATGCAAAGCCTTGCAGAGTTAACTGGCCGTAGCCCCCGTTCATGCCTCCAGAGCCTCCCGAGGCGCTGCAGCAGCATATCTGTTGGCGCCAGTTCAGTAATCATGAGATCGGCGTCCAGATCGACGCTCTGCTCAACGACCTGGGTCGAGACGAGAATGGAGCCGCAGCGGGTTTGCCCATTTTTGCCGAACCGCTCCATCCACACAGCTTCGAGTTTTTCACGCCTCCAAAAAGGGAACCTGGAATGCAGAAGTCCGATGGGGAATAGTTCGCGAGTCTGTTTCGGAAATCGCAGGTATTGTTTCTGAGCTGCATCGACAGTGTTGCATATCCAAAGTACGGCGCCTCCGTTGCGAGCAAGAGCAATCGATTCTTCCTCGGCTTTCTCCGAAGCAACGAAATCCACCCTGATATCTCTTGATTTTGGCGGCGCCGCAGCGACCGCTTCCAGAGGAACGTTTTCCCTTCGTCCCGTAATGAGAGGATAGGGAAGCCCGCCATCATCTGGAACCTCACCGGCACAGCAAACAATCTTCCTACGCCGCTCTCCCGTGAGCGTGGCCGAAAGGACAATAACCGTGCAACCCAATTTTTCGAGGGTGGCAATCAGTTTATCGACGAGTGTTCCCGTATAAAGATCATAGGAATGTACTTCATCAAGAACCACTACCTTCCCTGCAAGGGCAAAGTGGCGAACGAAAAAGTGTCTTGCCGCCACGACTCCGAGCAGCGCCTGATCAACGGTGCCGACGCCGAAGGGAGCAAGCAGCGCCCGTTTGGTCGAGGCAAACCAGTCGCGCCCGGCTCGCGCATCATCGAGTGCAGTTTCACGCTTTTCGGTCGCTGTTGGGTCTATTGCGCAGTCGGCTTCCATAAGCCACGAGTTGCCATGGATAAGGCGGCTTGCCGATGTTTCAGACGAGATTCGCCGCAAGAATTCATTCATGCGCAGGTGAATCCGGTTGCTTGTCATTTGGGTCGGAAGCGCAAAATAGATTCCAGTCGCTTTTCCGCAAACAAGTAACCGGTAAGCCGCCCATAGAGCCGCTTCGGTCTTGCCCATGCCCATGGGCGCTTCGATAACGTATACTCCCGGACCTGTCACTGTCCTGACAGTCTTTTCCTGCATTTCATTGGGGCTCCACTCTATTTCAGGACTTTCCGGGTCATAGAATAGATCATGGAACGTAAGACCGGGTATTATTGGAGTCCGTCCAAAACCGATAGCATTGAGGGTATTCAACGCCTGGGTGGAAGCATCCGTATCCTCTGTTCTTTGGTAGGGAGAAAAAAACCGTTCATCGGAGCCGATCCAGTCTGCAACGCTGGTAAGCCCGGCAAGCCACCAGAGCGCGGGCGATTCAGCAGATATAGAGACACTGGAGGGATCTGCATTGAAATAGCGCCATAGCTGTTGGGCGCTTCGTTGACGTTCATCAACCCATTCGATGCCGCTGCTGTTTTCTGTGGTTTGCCCGATTGCCGTCGGATTGATTCCACGCGAATTTGGAATGAACCTCATTCTTCCATGATGCGCGCCAAGAACAGCGGAAATATACCCAGCTGATTTGTTCGGCATACCTTGCTGCAACAAGAAATCCTGAATAGCGGAATGCGAAATTACTCCATGATCCGATTCCATCGCCGCATCCCAACGTCCATTGCGGGCAACTTTCAGTAAACCATTCTCTTCAAGCCACGCTTCACACTTTCTTTGAAAACCCGGCGATATCTTGCCAAGGTCATGCAGAGCTGCAAGCGCTCCGATCTCCCTTGATCGCAAATGAAAACGCTGTAGCATGACAGGAGTCAGGTCAGCAATACGGCGCGCAACACACCCGACATTTACCATGTGCTCGTAAACGGAAATGCCCGGTTTTCCTTCCGGAGTAGTCTTCGCCCAAAAGTGAGTCATCTACTCTCCTTATCAACGACTTGGCAGAACTCCGCTTCAGTCGGAAAAAGAGGCTTCTATACTTCTATGCCTCCATCGCGTCGTTAGATTGATAAATTCCCTTCACTGGGTATAGAAGCTCCCACCCATATTGTGCAGATCCTGACCGGCGTTCAGGCGTGAATTTACATATCTATTTCTCTGCCTGGCTCATCGCATCGAACAGCATTCGCCAGAGCTGCTTTGTGATGCAACTCGGCCACCCTGCCACGGAGCCATGCTGGCTGCAGCACTTCAACGCGCGGCCCATAGTAGAGAAGCCAGTCGATGAATTCAGGCGTTACGATTACACACAGACGAAAGACAATGCTCCCGTCTTTAAGTTCCTCGCTTTGTTGGCTCTTATGCCACTGCTCCTCCGCAACCCAGTGGCCCGCTTCGGGTTCGAAGCGCAGCTCAACGTCTTCCGGCTCACGCTCATCTTCCCGCATGATTCCCCAAGCCATGCCCATGTAGTCGTCCAGGTTGAAATCGCCGGGAATACGATACCGCTCCTCAAGAAGCGTAGTCTCCCGGATGCGGTCTATCTTAAACATGAGGACGGCATCCCTGCGCTCACAGTGGGCTATCAGTTGCCAGGATCGCACATAGGGCATCAGATAATACGGACGGACGGTTCTTTCGTTGATTTCCCCTCCGCGCGACCGCGTCTCGTAGACCATGAGCACCTTGCGGTTTTCCATTAGCGCACGGCTGAGCAGCATCAGGATGTCTTGACGGTGTTTCTTTGGGGCCGTCTGAGATGGAGGTCTTCCTACCTGGCGGAGCAAAGCCGAAAACTCTTCCGGGAAGAGGGATTCTAAGCGGCCAACGGCTGCGCCAAGCTCGGCGGGGAAAATCCCGGGGCTTTGGCCAGACGCCAGAACTGCCAGCAGCAGCGCCAGGGCTTCGGAAAAGCTATATTGCGCTGCCGGGAGTCTCGGCATTCTCTCGAAGTGGTAGCCCTCCCGCGAATGGACGAGCGAGAGCTTTAGGCCGTGCCGGATAAGATCCAGATCTTTTTGAATCATCCGTTCGCTCACACAGAATCTCTCTGCAAAATCTCGACGCAGGTAGCGTTGCGGGTTGATCGCAATAATCTGGATCAATTCAAGAACTCGCGAAATACGCCTCAACTCATCTAAAGGACGACCCGATTGCGGTGGTTCGGAAGCCATGAAGCTAACCTCACTATTTTAGTTAATGAGGACAGTATAATGGAGTGACGGGAACACTGCGGTTCACATGATTGATGGATTTGTAAAAATCACCAAAATGGCCGTTTGGCAACATGTAAGTCATTGAAATTACTATTGCCGACCTCTTCGAAAAAGGGTTTTTACGAAGCCATCATTATTAAAAACGGTTGCGAGCACTCCGATATTTTCTTCGACGTGAGTCAATGCAACCTTGTCACTTTATATGAGCACCTTTTCTGCGCACACTATTACACTCTTTCTGAGCTTCCGTCTATGAGCATGCCGGTGACCTCATACCGTCTTGCGTGCAAGAGTGAACTATAGTAATATGCAACCCACCACTCGGGAGGGGGTTGCCGATGCCAAAGAAAACGAAGGTATCCAGCGAGGCGCTTCAATTGGCGATGGAAGCTGCGGAGAAAGCTGAAACGTCCGATGATCTCAGAGCGGCTCAAGCTGTACTGCTCCCCGGCCTTCTCGACATTCCCGACCGTGTAGCCGGGAAAATCATCGGTCGCTCTCATGGAACAGTAGTTCAATTGCGAAAGAAATTCAGCGCCTTCAAACAACTGCGCAACCGCAACTGGGGCGGTCGCCGCTCCGGATACATGACCATCGAGCAAGAGCGTCAATTCCTTTCGGAATTCCTGGACCAGGCCGCGAATGGCGGCATTTTGGTTGTGAGTAAGATTCAACAGGCATTCGAGGCCAAGGTGGGGCGCAAGGTTGCCGAAAGCACCATTTACCGTATGCTGGAACACGATTGGCGAACGATCATTCCCAGACCACGCCATCCTAACAGCAGCGCAGAGGCCCAGGAGGGCTTTAAAAAAACTCCCGAAAACAGTGACTAAATGAGCGAAAGCTCTCGCTCCAGTGAATGTGCGCTTGCGGTTGATGCTTCAAGATGAAGGTCGTTTTGGAAGAATCAGCACTCCTCAACGTTGCTGGGCGCCTCGCGGAATTCGCCCCTATGTGCCTAATCAAATCGTCCGCGAATATAAATTACCCCACCCTACCCGCCCTGCCCAATTTTCCCAACCCACGCCGATCAGCTCCGAACCTCCCTTGACAAGGCAGCTTCCAGGGGTATACTGACCATATGAGTCAGTATGATTGTAATAATTGGTATAATTAATATGGGGATTTACGAAAATGCGCAAAACCATTTCAGCCTTGAAAGTTCGCCAAAATCTGGGCCAAGTCATGAACGAGGTATCGCTTAAAGGTGACGATTACGTTGTCGAGCGTGCCGGCAAGCCCCTTGTCGCCATCATCCCGGTGGAAAAATACCTGAAATTTCAAAAGGACCTCGACGAATTCTATAGCGAAGTAAGAGCTTTCCAAACCAGCGTCAAAGATGTCCCCGCGAAAGATCTGGACGAAGCCCTGGCAGAAGCAGTCTTAGTGGCCAAAAAGGCTCAAACCACGAAAACCAAGTCAAAAAAGTAATGCTCAGAGTTGTTCTTGACGCTAACCAGTACGCCAGCGCTCTCATCAAGCCACGCTCTAATTCGGCCCGCCTTATTGAACTCGTTCATGAGGGCCACTTAGCGCTGGTCATCTCGGCGCCAATCATTGAGGAAGTCCGACGAATTCTCTCTTATCCGAAACTTAAAAAACTCCATGGCCGCGACTACGATGAAATTGACCTATTTCTCAAGAAAGTTGAAAAAATCGCCATACTCACCCCGGCTTTACTTTCGATCGAGATCGTTAAAAACGATCCGACCGACGATAAGTATTTAGTCTGCGCTCTCGAAGGCCAGGCCGACTCAATTGTTTCCGGCGATGGCCACCTCACCGACTTAAAAGAGTTCCGGGGAATTCCCATCGTCAACCCCGCTACGTTTTTGAAAGCCGTCGCTGAACAAGCTGAAACATAGAACCGGCAATGGAACAAGGCAGCAGGCCTTGAAAAAGGAATATTTCTTCTCCGACCTCTTTATTCGGTCTCGGGATGGCTCTATCCAACCTGTGCTTCTGAAAGGGCCTCACTAACGGCGTTGGGATTGCGAGCAATCACCGTGAGATAAGCGCGTCCTGCCGCATCAGGTTCTTTGCGGCCCTGCTCCCAATCCCGCAGGGTACCGAGCGGGATGCGAAAACGCGCTGCAAATTCTTCCTGGCTCAAACCAAGCGCACGGCGAATGACTTTCACCTGCGGTGTACGTTTCATGCGCCCAATGTTTTCAGGCGTGACAGGTTGCGCGTCCGGATCTCTCAAGGCGGCAGCACGGCGTTGCTCCTCGGTCATAACGTCGAGGCGTTTCCAATCGTGCTCATGAATTTTCTTCGTAGTATCTGCGTTTTTCATAGGGTTCGGCTCCTCTGGCCGAAATAATGCGAATCAACTCACCCCTCATCGTATAGGCTACGTACAAGAGACGATTCTCCACCATGCCGATAACGACAAATCGATCTTCGCCGTACGCCACACGTTCATCGAGCCATTCAACAGCAAAAGGGTCTTTGAACACGTCCCGGGCCATCTCAAACGTTACGCCGTGAGTGGCGAAATTCTTGGCGGCTTTATTCTCGTCCCACTCGAAAGCATCATCATTCATAAATACTGCTTAGCCGTAGTTTTGTCAATTGTCAAAGCCAAACTGTTTGTACCCGAGAAAGTCAATGGGTTAAAGCAAAATGAGGTCCGGATTTAACTTGGAAGGTCGAGTTCGCCGAACGCTTACTTTTTTATAGAACGCGATCGTTGACGGTAGTTTCTTAAAAGCCCCGTCACCACACCCACAAGCTCTACCTCATCGGCAGCTACCTGGATAGGCTCCATGCTTTCATTCGCAGGTCGAAGTTCTACCTTGTCTCCTTCGTGGTAGAACTTCTTGACCGTCGACTCTCCATTTACAAGGGCCACCACAGTTTGCCCATTTTCCGCGTGAGGCTGCTTTGTAATAATCAGTATGTCTCCATCACGGATTCCGTCGTCAATCATGGAATCCCCTTTGACTCTCAGAGCAAAATTGCTTCCATCCCCGAGGAAATTCTCCGGCACTTCGATAGACTCAGGCACCTCGACGGCCTCTATCGGCGTCCCCGCTGCCACGGCTCCGAGAAATGGAATGGCTCCATTTCCGGTTTCAAGACGGACCAGTTCCAGGGCACGCTTCTTGTTTTTCCATGGAATCCTGAGATAACCTCTCTCCTCTATCTGCTTGAGATGTTTGAAGACAGCGTTCAAGGATTGGAACCCGAGGTTGCTTCGGATCTCTTCGTAGGATGGGGCATAGCCATGCTGATCGATATAGTTTCTCACAAACCGATATACACGTTCCTGGGCGGGAGTGAGTCCCATAGAATCCTCCTATGAGTTATACGAATTCGCGTTCAAGCGCTCACTGCGTTGGCTTCGTCGTCGGCTCCTCGACGTACCATGGCGTACGCCTGCGTCGCCTCCTCCTCATGCCTTCGGCCCGGCGCTGGGCAACCTGGATATGCGGGTCCGCAAAGTTGTACGCGCCCCTTGTGAATCATCTCTTATGAAACTTCAAGTTTCATTCCCGTTCAAACCGCGTCCGAGGACGTGGCGGCTGGGCTTGAACGCAAGTCCGTATTAGTATGCGTACCCGAACTGCACTGCTTTGTCCTTCAACGTCCCCAGGAAATGAAGGTCCGCCGGGGAGGCCCTCTGCCCTTTTTCCTCAATGAACCTAATCAGGCCAAGGATCTTTGAAACCCTCGGAGACACAACATCATAACCGCTTTGCCCGGATTCTCCATTTCGATCGTCCGATCGCTTGAACCGACCCTGGAATTTGAGAAACTCCTCGCCGGACTCGAACACCTCCCCGTGCAAGAAGTCCTTATAGACTTTCGTCGAGCCTTCATCAATGCGCCGCGCCGTCTCAACAATATTAAGGGAAGCTTGTTCCCTGACCGTTCGGAACAGATATCCCCCAATTTCCCTCTCGCCCAGATAACCGAAAGGAGCAGGGAGTTCATGATCAAAGCAGTAGGACCGTTTCAAAAACGGCCACTTGAAGATCGGAGATCCCGACTGTGGAAGGCCATTACGCCCAACTCGGACGACATATCCGGGAAGTTGGCAATTTCTCTCCCATTCCTTGTATGCATGTTTGACAGCAGAGTCTACCATCCCTTGTGAATCCTGCCAGAAGGCATGCTCGACGGCAACCTGGAGAAAATAGACGGGGTTCCGTATGCCATTTTGTCCAAGTACCATCACAGCCCTTTTTCTCAAAGTATAAAGGTTAACGCCCATCTTTTCCTCCCGGGATTTCTCTGATTGTGTATGAAAGTAATGTTGTCAGCCAGTTTAGCTCGCCTGCTTTTTTGAAAACAGGATGCAAGTCGTACCTCTTCGATAGTGAGGTGAATATTAGGTGAATGTTTTTGCCGTGTCAAATATTTTTTTGCTTCTTTGGAAGGTGTGCAGCCGAAAAGAGAACCGGGCCACAGTTTCAGCTCCCTTAACAGCGTCCGCGGCCTGTTTAATTACATCATCATCCACCTCTTCTTGTCTGCAATAACTCTTAAATTACCAGGGGCTCGATAGACAGTATCCACTGAGTTCTTAAAATCATAAGTATTGAGCCTCTTGCAAAACTACTGCGGAGCCGGCCTGCGGCACTTAATCCGCTCGCTCGGAAGCTCAATGTACTCAAATGTACACCTCGCTTCCTCGCTTGCTTGCGCCTAGCATTCCGATCTCCTCGTGACGTTTTGCAAGAGGCTCATTGTTACCCACTAAACAATGGACCGCGCAGGGTCCGATGCACGGCAGACGGAAGCCCGACCGAGCACAACCAACCCGGAGAGAGCCGGGTGCATCATGGAGCCGTAAATGGACAAATCCGAAGGTCCCGATAATGTAGCGTATTGGCACCCCCACAAGGTCCTGCAACTATTAGAAGAAGTATCGCAGGAGATTCAAATTTTTGACGCGCTGCTAATAGAAATCGAACTCAGGACCCGACAGAAGTTAACAGAAGCGATGGAAGAAAGAGCGGCGCACCCGCTTGATGATGAATGGATAAGGAACGAGATCGTCATTCGGCGGAATTTAAAACGGTCTCTTGTAGTTCAAAAGCTGCTTATCAAAAAAATTCACTCGATTGGCAGCACTCCACAGGGCATAGACTACCTCGGTCGCGCCCTTGGAAAGGCCGCTGTCGATAAGTGGATCAGCGACTCCCGGGCGGCGAGTGAAGAAAAGGGGAGGCTTCGGGCTGAAGCCCTTAAAGAGAAGGATGCAATCAGGTCGTTGAAAGCCAGGATGGAGAAAGGCAAATAGCAAACGGGCCCGGATCATCGATTTGATTTCCCTCGATCCTCTCAACCACAAGTTAAATGACAGCTTGTTCTATCCTTGCGTCCGGACAGTTGGCGCGGTATCATCCTTCATCTCCCGTTTGCCCATGAACCAACTTACTAAACCATTGGAGGACAAAATCATCAGGGGCCCGGGTGACAATTCGGTGGAAAGGTAATCTCGAACTAACCTTGCGGCGCTTTCTGCGCATTTTTCAGAGGAGGAAGAGATGGAAATCGTTAGAAAAGTCGATAACATTTCGTGGGCGCCACACCCGGTCGTACCAGGAATTTCAATAAAACCCCTGATATCTTTGAAAGAACACAATCTCGACGTCACTTGCATGCTGGTTAGTGTGCCGGCAGGCAAAGAAGTTCCCGAGCACATTCACGAAAAGCAGGAAGATATCCTTTACCCACTGAAAGGAAAAGCTGTTATGTGGGTCGATGGCGTAGGGGACTTCGCACTTGAGCCCGGGGTGATGGTCAAGGTCCCGAAGGGGACAAAACACAAGATATTTAATGTCGTCGAGGAGTTGCTGGTCTATGATGTTTTCTTTCCAGCGCTGATCTAAAGAGTCTGTCGCAGCAAAGCCACAACCAAAAAAGACAAAGCCTTAGACAGGATTAACAGGATGAAAAGCCAGCGGCAACAAGGGGTGCCAAATCTCCGCCCGCTGGACACGGATAAACTTTGAGCAGCAAAGCCACAAGCAAAAAAGACAAAGCCTTAGACAGGATTAACAGGATTAACAGCAATACTGTTCACTTAATGACAACAATGTAATCTTCGACTTTGATGCGTATTGTGCCAGACCGTGTCCTTGGGCGCAGGTTATAGCCGCTCATTTTTCTTTTCACGCCTCGCGGATTGCGGCGTGAACGGCTCGACACGACTCGTTCTTCAAGAATCTCCCTCAATACTGCCTCATGAAAGGCTTTCCTGTCCTGAGGGGGGGATAGAGGCAAATGGTATAATTTTACGACGAATCACGCGAACCGCGTGCAGGAATGATAAGCGATCCGGGTCTTCGTTTCCCGCCAAGGCAGCCTCATGCATCAAACCGCGAATAGCAAAATGAGCCATGAGCAGGCCGTAAAATTCCTGCCGTACCAAGTCTGGCGTTTTACTTCTTAATACTATCCTGGAGCCGCGCAGATGGGTTTTGAGTTCGTCAAATGCAGTTTCGATTTCCCACCGTTCATGATACAAGGCCGCCAATTCCGCTGCAGGCGCTTCTTCATAATCCAGAATCGTTGTAATCAGCCGGTAGATGGGCTCAGCGCCCTCAATGCCCTCCAATCTGTATTCGATTACTCGAACATCAACTCCGTTTGCGCCCTTTTCCTGGTCCTTCTGGGAACCATAGATCCTGCTCAAATAAGAACCGTCGGCAAGCCTCTTTTCGCGTGGCAGAAGGCGGTTTCTTCTCACTCTCCAAAGCAGATCACAGCCAGTTCCACATGCGTTGTTCCACAATTCGAACCCGGAAAAATAGCGGTCAGCGAGACAGAGCATTCCCTTGTACAGAGAAGGAACCACTTCCTTGGCAAGAGCCATCTCTGCTATGTTCACGGCGCCCATCCGGGTTCCAAACAAAACATGCGTCCCGTTTTCGACCAGGGACACAAAACGCAACTGCGGAAAGGCGCTTGTTCCCGTCTTGGCGGAAGGCCGTCCAAAAACTTTTTCGTTTTCCGTCTCATCGGCTACATCAAGCGTGCTGCCGTCCAGGCTTACCAAATGCCATTTCCTGTACCAAGCGCCTTTGGTGGATTCCCCGGCAATCGGCTTTACAACCTCATCATGCAGTTGTCGAAGAGGTGTCCACCCCAACCGACTTCGAGCCTGAGAGATACCGGATTTACCGGCCACCTTGACGCTAGCCCCCGGTCCCATAAGCCACTTTATCCCTTCAAGAAGACAGCGCAGAACTTCACGATACGACGAATGCATGTACAAGGCCAAGGCGATGACATAGTATACAACCACATGCGCCGGAAGATCCCTCTGCCGTCTACTTGTCTTTCCGGTATTTTTGAGAACCGAATCAATTGTCTTTACCGGAAAGGCTTTGGTGATTACTCCCAAACTAATGTAATCCGTAATGCGTGTGCCACCTGGAAGCTCTGCAACGGTACGTGCCATTGTGGTCCTCCTGTCAAAAAGTTGAGACAGAATACCACATTATTTATATTAAGTGAACAGTATTGGGATTAACAGGATGAAAAGCCAGCGGCAACAAGGGTGCCAAATCTCCGCCGCCTTACATCGCGCCTTAAACGCTGATAGCAAAAGGATTCCTGAGTTGGCGGCATGAAAACGATGCAAAAAGAACAAGAAGATGACCGATAGTAGTACGGAAATCTATCTGCATCCTATCAAAGATTCGGATAGAGCGGCTATTTCGGCGTTTGAAAGAGCAAGAGGGATAAAACCCCACACCAATCCACACACCAACAAAAAAAGGCTACAGTCCATTGACCGTAACCCCCTTGATTTCTCTGGTTGCCCCCGGGGTGACTCGAACACCCGGCACCGAGATTAGGAATCTCGTGCTCTATCCACCTGAGCTACGGGGGCGAATTGCTCACTTTATATAATCTCCTGGCTGATTTGGCAACCCTTTGTTGTTCTGTCCAAAGTCTTCGTTTTCAGCACAACCTCAAACCAGTCCAGCTATAGTCCAGCTCTTCTCAAAATATTTTGCACTGTCCGGCCTGTAAAGGTACTGCCTTTCAGGGTCTTCCTGCAACATCCCTTGTAGCTTGTCCGGACTGAGCCTGCCTTACCCGATCCCCGGCAATGCCGAAGTCTTACCTGGGGATCAGGCATGCATGAAATCGACCCCGTTTATTGCTCTATCTTTTGTGTGAACTTGCAGTTACAATCGGGTAGAGGAGCACGAGATATTTATTCCTCTGGAAAGGCCGCCAAAATAGCAAAACTAGGAAAATACAAGCTAGCCGCGAAGTGCTCTGGTCCGGGTTGTGACAAAGACACGGAGATCGAGTACGAAGAATACGAAGGCCCAGCTTATCAGGCTGGACAACTTCATCCAATCCTCGTATCGCCTCCCCTTGGATGGCGGAGGAAGGACGGTAAATACTTCTGCCCAAATCATTCAAACTAGGACGCGAATCCCTTAGGCCCGGCTCATCACCGAGCGGCCGGTTATGATTTAACCTTCTCGCGTTCGTCATCGGCTATCTATTGTCTTTAGAGGAATGTTCATTGTTCCGAATAAATTAATGAGTGCCCTTCATGCACTCCTCCTTAACATGAGCCAAGAGAAAGCCCCCCTTTCCTCTTGGCTCTTTCTTATTACCAGCTTGTGAGTGGCCGGTTGTATAGACTACTACCTAATTCTTCCCCTCAAAACACTTCTTGACTTTTACCGCAACGTCGGCATGATACGATCATGGTGTGGACTATACTGTGGCAGCGTTGAATACGTATCTGATGCAGGGTTTGCAGTGCGCGCCCCGGAGAGCGTTCAGGCACAAGTGAAAATCACAAGGAGATGATCATGAAAAGGTCCTTATCTCTATGTCTGACAATAGTTTTAATGTTAGCGTCGGCCTTGTCGGCTTTTGCAGCAGGGCCAGATAGAGAAGCCATTAAAAAAAGGGTGGACGAGATTGTCATTGCGATAAATGGTGGTAAAACCGCTGCCGACTTCAAAGCTTCTGCCAAAGCAGACCCATTCGTATTCATAATCTCGAGAAACGGGACCTTTCTCGTTCATCCCTTATATGCCGGCTCAAATATCAAGAACACGCCGACTTTTAAGGAAATGAGTAAAGCGGATGCCAATGGGACCTGGGTACAATACAGTGTGCAGCTTAAAGCAGGATGGCCCATGGTTAAAACCAGCTACGTCAGGGAAACAAACAATGGCTTGATTGTGGGGTGTGGCTATTAGGCGGCTGGCCACCCTTCCATGATACATAGCGTTCGGAAGGACGTTTTCGTTGCAAACTTAGACAGGATTAACAGGATTTACAGGATTAGAGCCCGCTTAACAGCGGTGAAGGGTGAAGAGTGATGGGTGAGCGGTAGAAGGCTTTGAACTAAGCCTTCGGCACCCCCTGAATAAATAATTGCCGGTTGAACGAACGGCCGCCCTGAAACTGTTTAAATCATCATACGGTATCCCAAAAAACAAGCAATGTAATATATCTGATAACCGTTCAGCTCCATCCGGCTCGTGGATCGGATAAACATAATCAAGGCATCTTGCCACCGTGGAAAATCCGTCTCAGGCCAAAGGGGCATAACAACAATGATCTGAATTTATTAAGCGCAGAGACGGAATCTCCCATAACGCGAGATAGGAGAGAAATGTTGACAGGATTCAATCAAGCATAGACTGTTATCCTCGCGAAGAAGCTGATCAGCAGAGGCGCAACAATACAGGACGAAATCTGGCTCACAAAACCCATCATTCCCAGAGAAAAGGGGGGCCAGTGATACTGAGGACCAGCCGGCTCAAGGCGGTCTGTTGCATCCATGTGCCAATAAGCGAGGCAAACGGACCATGGTCTGCTTGACGTTCCTACGGAGGAAGTTCCCCATCAGGTCGGCTATCTTGTCCTGCATTACTAAACCTTGAAGAATGCGAGCAGACCCTTGTTGACCCGTTCTTTGTGGGTCGAGCACAGGCTGTCGCTACCCCAGAGCCATCACAACCTCGTCTGTCGACAGAACCGCGTGTGCGAGAAACGCAAAGTTGATGAGCGCCGCCGTATAGCCGTTGCCCCACTTGGGGTGTCGCGGGCCGGCGGTCGCGTCCTTCGCGACGGCGACCTCGAAACCCTGCTCGAGCAAATCGCGCAGGTGAGATTCGACACACATGTTTGCCAACATCCCGCCGAGGACGACCTTGCTGATGCCGCGCTTGCGCAGTTGCAGGACGAGGTCGTTTGTCTGCGGTCCCCATACCCTGTGGGGACTGACCACGACGGTCTTTCCGTCCTCGATGTAGGGCTTGAAGCGCTCCAACCAGTCGGCACCCGATCCGGAGAAGCAGTCGAGGCTCAACACTCCGCTACGAGCGAACATCTTGGTCTTTGCCTCTTCGGTCTCAAGGGGTCCGTTGAATTTCCATCCCTTATCCGTGGGGTAGAAATAGTGGGGCGAGATGAAGACCTCGAATCCGTTCTTCTTCGCGGCCTGGAAGATGCGCTCCATGTTCTCGACGGTCTTGTTCTCTTTGACGCTGTCGCCGACCGCCCCCCACGCGATGCCCTTCTCACTCAAGACATCATTCTGCGGGTCGATGAATACCAGTGCGGTGTCATTCTTGTTAATATTCATGGTTTACCTCCTTCTTTCCTACGCGGCCCGTGCCATCTCGGCCGGGCCAGTCTCTTGGAGCCCGACGCCTCCGAATTCAGAGAGGGTCGCGGCAATCAATGAACTTGCACGGCATCTTCGCAGGCGGCGGTGCAGAGGGCGGCGCGGTCTCTTCGCCGCTAATTAAGCCGAAGGCGAGCAGGCAAGCCGCGAATGCCACGCAGGCTGCCACGAGGGCCGCCGACGCGAAGCCGGCCCCGTAGGCCGCCAGCGCGACGGAGCGCAGCGGCTCGCGCACGCCGGGCGGTGCGACCCCCAGCAATCCGGAAAGATCGCCCGATGTCACGCGAGCAGCGGCCTCGCGCGCAGTGTCGGCCGACAGTCCGATCTTGGTGGCACCCACAACGAACCGGTCCCGCGCCACGTCGGCGAGGACGGCACCGAGTGCCGCGACGCTGACGAGGATCCCGATGAAGCGCGTCGTGCTAGCGATACCCGAAGCCATGCCAGCGCGATCCTCAGGAACCGCGCCCTGCAGGACTTTCACGGTCTGCCCGTTGAGCAGGCCGGCGCCGCAGCCGGCGACCAGCATGGCGACCAGGAACAGGCTGTATGGCAGATGGGACTTGGCAACGAGCCAGAACGCGGCATTCCCGGCGACGGTGATCGCCAAGCCGGCGGCAAGAAGCGTACGCCCCGAGTAACGGGTCGCGAGCCGGCGCGTCTCCCGCGGGGCAAGCACCATCGGCAGCGCAAAGGGGATCATCGCAACGCCAGCCGCCAGAGGCTCAAACCCGTAGGCGTTCTGCAGGTATAGCGGAAGGATGAAGATCATGACCTGCGCGCACGCGCCGTAGCCGATCATTGCGAGCACCGCACCGACGAACGTCCTACTGCGAAACAACCCGAACTCCACCATAGGGCGGTCCTGACGGACCTCCACAATGACGAAGGCGACCAGGAGCACGAAGGCGACGACAAGGCGCAGGACGATGGTCGGGCTTGACCACCCCGCGTCGTTCCCGTCGATGAGGGCCCAGATGAGGAGCGCGAGGCCCGCACTGAACGTGACCGTGCCGAGGACGTCGAGGCGTTTGGCGTTAGGGTCGCGAGACTCGCCAATGAACTTCAGGGCCCCGGCGACGAGGATGGCGGACGCGGGGACGTTGAGCAGGAACACCCACCGCCATCCGAAGTAGTTCGTGATCACGCCGCCGATGATCGACCCTATTGCCAGCGCTATGCCGAGGCTCGCTCCCCAGAACGCGAAGGCGTGAGCGCGTTCCACGCCAGTGAAGGCGTTCGACAAAATCGCAAGGGACGCCGTCACCAGGAAGGCGCCCCCCACCCCCTGGGCCGCGCGGGCGATGTTCAGCAGCAGCGAGCTCGTCGCCACGCCGCACGCCGCCGACGAGGCAGCGAACACCACGAGGCCGATCAGCATGGACTTCCGGCGGCCTCGAAGGTCTGCATAGTTGCCTGACGCCATGAGGAGGGCGGCGTAGGTGAGGACGTAGGCGCTGATCACCCACTGGACATCGGTGAAAGAGGCCCCGAGCGACCGGCCGATCGCCGGCAGGGAGACCGCCACGATATTGGAGTCGAGCATGATCAACGAAGAAACGAGCGATGCCGTCAGGAGCAGCCACGACTTCGAAGCCGCCTCGAGTTTCGATTTGTTGGCTACGTTCGGCATTGGCACATCTCTCTTGGTCGCATCTCAAAGGGTTGGTGCCACGAGAGTGTCGACCTAATTGGCGCGGTGGTGGCTATCGGCTGGCCTGATACCGCGGGCGGCATTGCCGCCACCCGCGGGTAAGCTGGTGTTGCAGGAGGCCGTCGACCACCTGCCGGGGTGTAGCCCGCTGGGGAGTTAGGCGTGGATTGTCTCCGCGCCGCTCGCATCAGGGTAGTACCGGGGCGCTCCACGACGGTCGTACTTCCCGTAGTCGCGGATGACGCGAACCCGTCGGCTTCGCGCGTTGTCCTTCGCGAAGAATGAGTCCTCGTACGCTTGCGCCGCAGCGTTGTCCTTCCACGATATGAGTAGGATCAGGTCGCCTGGGGTCAGCACCGCGTCGAATATGTCCCACGACGTGCTGTCGGCAGCCCAGGGGTTCAGCCCAAGCCATTCCGCGCAGTCGTAAGGATTATTCGTCTCCTTCCACTCAGGCGGCCGAGTTGCGTTGATCAGCGTGACAGCCGTCCCCTCGCCGACTTCTGTCTCGTCGAGCCGCTGCTCAGCAAGCGTGCAGCCTTCCGGGAGCCGGTCGTCCGCAGTGATCTGCCCCACACGGAGGTGGTAGTCGGCCAGGATTTCGTCGCGGCCCTTCTGCTGGACCTCGTGGTGGCGCATGCGGGTGCGCCAACGCACGAGGGACTTCTCGTCCCGTCAGCTCGACAAGGAGAGGATCCAGCCATCCCTCGTTAAGCTCTTGTCGCGGATGTTGTCGACGAAGCCCTCTACCTGCTCCAGCTCAGGGCGCAGCATCTTTGCGCTGCCAAGGTGGTCATCCCAGTTCGCCTTGTTCGGCAGCACTTCGAAGATCACTGAAAACACGACACCCTCCTCTTCCGGTGACTATGACGGTGCAGATTGCCTCAGACCGCCGCCACGCAGTCCACCTCGATGTCGAAGCCGCCGTTCCAGGCTGGGACATTGATGAAGATCCGCGCAGGAGGGTCTTTGGGGAAGAAGCGCCGATAGACCTCGTTGACGGCGGAGAACATGTCGACGGAAGTGACATACACATTCACCTTGAGCACGTTGTCGAGTGATGAGCCGGCCGTCTCGACGCAGAGCTTCATCTGCTCCAGCACGAGTTCGGTCTGGCGCTCGATGGCTCCTGTGAAGATCTCCCCCGTCTCAGGGTCGAAAGGAGGCGCGCCCGTCACGTAAATCGTGTCGCCGTGCTTCGTCACTGTCGAGGTTGGCGCCTTATACTTGTCCAGGAACGTCGCCAGGGGCTCAACGCGGATTATCTCTCGTTTCATAGCCATCTTTACCTCATTGTTTCCACCGCAATGTTGCGAAGTCGATACTACTGCTGCCACCGTTGATCAGGACCGTTTTTCCTTGAAGCCTCGTTGCCATCTCCTCTGCGCTGTGGACTCGCCCGGATCGGGGCGCCCAGCGCTACGCGAGGCCGCCGATTCAGGTGGCTCGCCCCGACTCGATCTCTTCTCTCTAAGGCTTAGAAATCAGCGCACAGTACTGATTCCATCATTAGCGTGCTTTCGGCAGAACTTCCAGGAATAGGGGGAGCCTAATACCCCAACGTTCAAGCCGGCACGTGGCGCCGCGTGTGAAACCGCCTCGACAGACCTTCGAGAATCAGTGCTGTACCGATACCCCAAGCCCCGTCTCCCAGAAACACCGTAATCAAGTGACCCAAATGCCAGCCGCCCCCCACGGGTTGGCCCTTTAAGGGCAGCACCACCAAAAGTTGTACCGCCGGAGGCAAAAGAACGCCAAATAAGAATGCCGTTACCCAATAACCTCCATGGACTGGGAATCTACGGTGGACCATGGAAAAAAGAATGCCCCAAACTCCACCCCAGAACGCATAAGAGAGAACCTGCGGCGCTCCGGCGCTGGTGCGCGCGATCGAAAAACCACTGTAAGGCGCCACACCGACATGCCAAAGTATCCAATCGGTCGGTTGATTAAAAGTCAAGACAGCGATAAAGCCGGCCGTAAAACCACACAGTATCCGTGTCGGATAATCCGAAGATGCAGTCCTAAAAGCCATGACGACCTCCTGAAAAAACATCCTGTAATAGCTGATATATATAAAAGTAAGAAGTGATGAGGAATCATGCACCTGATTGGGTACAATGTGTCTGAGTGTGTTGAATTAGAAATTCGTTACATAAGTCCGGCACACACAGACGTCATTCAGGCGAAAGACGGAATCCAGGTATTTTCATTAAATTTCAATCGGTTCTGGACCCCGGCTTTCGAGGCTGTGTCGTAATCGAACGAAAGCCGAAAATTTCTCTCAAAAGTGGGAAAAATACTACAGGGGTAGGGACAGCGCATTGGGATACTCTATGATGGAGACCACGTAGGACCATTCCGGCATGAAATCCACACCGGAAACTCGGCTGATTACACCCGAGAGGAATAACCTTCACGGGAACACTAACGCTAGGCCCCAAAGCATGTGTCCGTCCGTTTTCGTGTTCTCTACTGCTATTTGCAATCCCTTCTTGAGCTTGACTTCCGACATGTCCTTCCAATCAACCAGCCTTATAAGCCCCTCCTCTACCTCCGGATTCCCACTCTCCGCTAATTCCTAATTGTCTTGTCCGTCCTCCGTCCTCAGTCCTCAGTCCTCTTTTCTCCGTCTTCCTGCTAATACCGGGAGTTAAATCCGCTTCCGCTCTGGCTTCCCGGCGAGTAGCCGCCATAGTCGCTTTGAAGTCCTGTTCCGGAGGGACTTGTCATGTCGGAAGGACCTGTACCCATGCCCTCACCGGCGCCCATTGAGTTTGAAGACTCCGTTCCACCCAAATCGCCTGCATTTCCCATGCTGTTGTACGAAGGTCCGGGACCGCCAATTTCACCAGAAGGTCCGCTAAATCCTGGAGCACCTATGCCCCCGCTTGCCCCCAGGTAGGCGTAAGCATTACCAATCGGGCCAACGCCAAAAAGCAGAAGGACGGCAAGCACAAAGCTTAATTTCTTCATGTTTGTTCTCCTTTAAAGTTCTTTAATGTCCTGAGAGTTACGCGCAATTCTCTCATCTCTAAACTGTAAGACCCAAATCCAGTCAAACAAGCGGCGAAAACCGCGGCAAAGGCTTCGGGGCGAGGACCGCAAGCCGGGCGAGTTAGTTTCAGCGGTGAAACTGAAATTATTGGGTTACATAAGCGTGTCCACAAAATGATTCGTCAGGGGCTTTTCGTGCCTTTAAAATTCAATTGAACAGTCAAAAATGTCCAAAATTACTTCACATACTGGAAATCTAGTCTCATGGAATACATCTTGCTTCTTAGTAGCCGGCGGTGGGACCGCCTGCCGGGGTTGCCAAGCCCACACGAGGAACTTTCCATGGTTTCCGGGTGTCCCAAAAGGACGTGAGCAACTGTCTTGAAAAGTTTATCGCGGGCATGGCCCTGCACCTCAGCCCTACAAAAATGTCGCGTCTTTTCATGGTTTCCGGGTGTACCAAAAGGACGTGAAAAGCTGTCAAGAAAAGTTGGCGGTGGGACCGCCTGCCAGGGTTGCCAAGCCCACACGAGGAACTTTCCATGGTTTCCGGGTGTCCCAAAAGGACGTGAAAGGCTGTCAAGAAAAGTAACTCGAATTCTGAACCAATAGTGGAGAAAATTATGGTGCTAAATGTAGAAGGGCTTGAAATTGAAATTCGTGGTGGATCGTTTGTTTGCATCGATGATGGATCTAAGACTCACTTCTGCGAGTGGACACATATGGACCCGAAGCTTCAGGACACATTCAGGTCCATTAAGGGTGAGATACAGACGATTGTTGAAAATTTCATAACATCGGATAAGAGATCGGTTTTCGATTCTGTGGCGGAACAGTATATGAATGAACAACAGACTCGAAAACAGGATTGTATCAAAAATAAGGCTTGTCCGAAATAAGCTGACCATGGGAAAGGAGTTGAAGAAAAATGGCGCAAGGTACGGTTAAATGGTTCAACGATCAAAAAGGTTATGGCTTCATCACATGCGAAGATGGCGGCAAAGATTGCTTTGTTCATCATACAGGCATTGAAGGCAACGGGTTCAAAACCCTGCAGGAAGGCGAGAGCGTAAGCTTTGATGTAGAGCAGGGCAACAAAGGACCACAGGCTGTCAGGGTGAAGAAACTCTAAAACTTGAATTGCGGTCGGAGATCAAAAAGGCTGGTGAGAGCATCACCGGCCTTTTTCATGAACGGGTCGCCGAAGATAACGCGTCCCGCCACAGTAATCCTGTCGCTTCATCAGTTGCCCCGAAGCCGCCGAAACAAGGTCCCCCCTATTTTCAACAGGTTAAAATAATTATTATTAGAGAAAAACGTTAAAGAATTGGAGATATCATGAACTGGAGAAAGTTCAGTTTTATTGCGCTCGTGCTTACGTTTGTTCTCGCTTTGCCCTGCATCGCCGATGCAGGCGCGAACGGTACAGATCAGCGAATGACGCAGCATGGCGCCGGGGGAGACTTTTATCGCGATTGGGACGGACCGGGGAGCGTTGCACGGGACCTGTACCCGTACCACACTGGGCCGATCCCAATCAATTTGGCGATGACGAGGCCTACAATTCAGCGTCCGGAGGCACGTACGTTCCGTACCCGTTTCACTTTCACAGAGAGGACCGATAATAGGGTTCCCGTTTCATACACACGCCTCCCCGGCGCCGGTTTACTGAGGACATCCATTCATCAACCTGCGCGGCAGGCATCGATAATCAACCGGACGAAGCCGGCAGCATCGTCCTCCTGAATGAAGTGACCGCCTCGAAGTGTAGTATGCGGCTGTCCCTGCGCGCCGGGGACACGGCTCTTGAATGCGGCATCTCCGCCTCCGGTGATCGGGTCGCCGTCGCTGTAACAACAGATGAATGGTTTTTTCCATTCCTCCAAACAGCGCCATGCGCGCAACTGGTCCGCTACCGCTACGTTGTCAGGCTCAACCGGCACCAGCGACGGAAATGTCCGGGCCGCCGCCTTGTACTCGTCAGAAGGAAACGGAGCATCGTAGGCTGCTATTTCTTCCGGCGACAGTGTGCGTTTGGTCCCACTTTGCACGATTTGGCCAATCGAAAAGACCGGGCTCGACCGCGAGAACTCGCGCCAAACCTCGAACGCCTTTGAAGCGCCGCTGCCGGCCGGAAGGCCGCCATTACTCAACAGTATCCGCGAGAACCTATCCGGCATTTCCGCTACCAGGCGCAGGCCGATCAGCGACCCCCAGTCCTGGCACACCAGGGTCGTGTCGCGGAGGTCAACCGATTCGATCCATTGGCGGATCCAGGCAACATGTCCGGCATAACTGTAATCATCCTTCAGCGAAGGTTTGTCGGATTTGCCGAAGCCGATCAGGTCGGGCGCCAATACGCGCAGACCGGCCGCTGTGACTGCCTGGATCATGTGCCGGTAAAGGTATGACCAGGTCGGCTCTCCGTGCAGCATCAGAACCGGCGAGGCATCGCGCGGCCCCTCGTCAACATAGTGCAGGCGAAGTTCCGGCGTTATTTGATGATAATGCGGCGCGAAGGGATAGTCGGGCAAATTTGCGAAGCGGTCCTCGGGCGTACGCAGGATCTTCATGGCAAGCACCTTTCAAATCAGTGAACAGTGACCGGAAAAAGCAAAGCCCGATCGCCCAATGATCAGGAAGCCCTCCGGACATGGACTAATACGAATTCGCGTTCAAGCGCTCACTGCGTTGGCTTCGTCGTCGGCTCCTCGACGTACCATGGCGTACGCCTGCGTCGCCTCCTCCTCGCCGCCTTGTGAATCATCTTGAACGCAAGTCCGTATAATGTCACGAACAGTTCCTCGCGGGCATGGCCCGCTCCTGCCCATACGTTGTATCACCGTTCACCGTTCACTGTCCACTGCTCACCGTTCACTGTGGTGAGAGCGAGAGGTCGCTTTCTCGCGCTAAATCCTCAACTACCGCCATTGCACCTTCAAAATCATATTGGCCCAAACAGACTGAAAGTCTTTTGAAATATTGATTGCCGCTGTTTTCCGGCAGAACGCTCACAAATGAATCCAGTGACTTACGAGTGCCGACCGGGTCATGCTCTTTGATATATGTTGCTATCTGATTCAGATATTTTAACGCCTGGTTCCTGTCCACCGTAAAGACCGGAATATCAGAGGCCATTGTGCTCTGCGGCAACTGAACGGATGCAGAATAGGGTGACCGGGCATTTACAGGTTCCGAATCTGCCGGAGATGTTCGAGATCTCAGCAATTCGCCGGCCAAAGTCATGGTGGCTGTTCCACTACTCTCCAGATTTGCGATGAGATCTTCGAACCCAGAACCAGCCCCTCTGCGCATTGCCAGTTCGACTTTCCGCGCAGCCTCATGGAGAGCGTTTGCAGAAAGAATGCCGGCGGCGCCTTTTAAAGAATGAATCCGAAGATTTGCCTCAGCAAGGTCCCCTCTTTCCAGCGACTTCCTTATCAAGGGTAATTCCTTCCGGTACATTTCCTCTAAATCCGCTACCAGTTCGAAGAAAAGGGGCTCATTTCCTTCCAGCCTCTCCATTGCTGCTTTGACATCGATGACGGAAGCGGCAAAAGTTTCAGACTGTTTGACTTGCGAGGACGCATCATCGGTTACCGGCTTTTCGGTTATGTCTGCTTCAATGACGGGCGATTTAGAGTGTCCGAGCCAGCGATCTAAAACTGCGGCCAACTGTTTGCTGTTAAAAGGCTTGCTTAGGTAGTCATCCATACCTGCGGAAAAGCACAGTTCTCGATCCCCCTCCATAGCGTGAGCGGTAAGAGCAACGATGGGGATGCGGGGCCCGCCGCCGAGCGCTTCACGCCGCCTGATCATTTGAGAAGCTTCATAACCGTCCATTCCGGGCATCTGGCAGTCCATCAGTATCAGGCCGTAGGACTTTTGTTCCAGGGCATCGAGCACCATCTGTCCGTTGGAAACCAAGTCCACACTCAGTCCCAGACGCTGAAGCATCAATTTCGCAACCTTTTGATTTATTGCGTTATCCTCAGCAAGGAGGACAACTCCTTCAAACTGCATCTTGCAGGCCCGTTGAAGAGAGTCGCAGGGAAGTTCGGTTTGTTTTGTACAGGTATTCAGGAGAGCTTTGTAGAGTTGTGACTGGCGCACGGGTTTGGTCAGACACGCCAGTATGCCGGTTTTTCTGAGCTCTTCGGAGTTCCCCCGCCATTCCCCGATCGATGTGAGCATTATCAGCTTCACAGCGGCTATAAACTGATCCGATTTGATTCTGCCGGCGAGATCGAACCCATCCATCCCGGGCATCATCATGTCAAGGACGGCTACATCGAAGGGTTCCCCCCGGGAGCGCGCCTGCCGAAGAGTTTCCAAAGCGCCCGGCCCATCGTCTGCGCTTGAAACCAGCATCCCCCATGATGCGGTTTGTTCGTGCAGGATGCGACGGTTGGTCTCACTATCGTCTACAATAAGCAATCGGAGGCCCTTCAGGCTGGTGGACTGCGCCTCCGGGCTTGAAGCCGATGTTGCCCAATTCTCGAGCAGCACCCGAAATCGGAATGTACTTCCTTCGCCCGGCGAACTTTCCACCTCAATGCTGCCCCCCATCATCTCGCAAAGTTGTTTGCAGATAGTGAGCCCCAGCCCGGTACCTCCATATTTTCGGCTCATGGAACCATCTGCCTGTGAGAAAGCGTCGAAAATATTTTGCTCTGCTTCCGGGGAAATTCCCATGCCCGTGTCTCTTACCTCAAATGCTATGACCGAAAAGTCCCCGCGGTCCTCAAGGAATTTCACCTCAAGCGTCACTTCCCCTTTGTCAGTGAACTTCAGGGCATTGCCGATAAGGTTTATTAATACCTGTCGCAGACGGGTCGGATCACCTTTGAATACGGCAGGAACATCCTCTTGCACGTGGCATAGCAGTTCGATCCCTTTCCTGTGTGCATGTTCGGCGAATAACTCGGCAGTTTCCTCAACGGTATCCTGGAGGTTGAATTCGATACTGTCGAGTTCAAGCCTTCCCGCTTCGATTTTCGAGAAATCGAGTATATCGTTTATAACTCCAAGCAGGGACTCCCCGGAATTGATCACGGTCTGCGCCAGTTCGCGCTGATTGACTGTGAGATCCGTATCCAGCAGCAACTCAGCCATGCCGAGAATTCCGTTCATGGGTGTTCTGATCTCATGGCTCATGTTGGCCAGGAACTGAGACTTTGCCCTGCTTGCCGCTTCAGCCGCTTCTTTTGCCTGCACCAATTGCAATTCATATTTCTTGCGCTCGGTCATATCCCGTATGAACACAAGATCGGCCGCTTTCCCACGAAATGTGGTGAGTCCGGCATTCAACTCGACGTATACTGTCGAGCCATCCGAAAGTGTAAAGAAAGATTCGTATTTCGAGGGGACCTCATCACCGCGAATTCTTCTCTTATAGCGATTTTCGATGAAAGATTTCAGGGATGGCTCCACAAACCTGGTGAACGGATATCCGATTATTTGCTCGGCGTCCCGCCCTACGATTTCAGCCAGCCGAGGATTTGCATAACATATGACATCATCCTGGATCAGGATGATACCGTCATTGGCTCGCTCGACCAAATGGCGGAATTTCTCTTCACTTTCCTCAAGGGCCGACTCCTTGCGGTGGAGTTCGAGAAAGGTGGCAGCCAATTCTTTGTGACGCGTAGTAAGTTCACGGTGCGCTTTATCCATCACGCAGTCGTAGATAAAGGAAAAGATGGTAACGACAATGAACGAGAATGCGAATCGAGCGACGAAATCGACTGGATATACTGTCACCAATGGAGAGAATTTCCCCAAAAACAGCACGGCCGCTAGTGAAATGGCGAGTAGAATAGCGCTGGTTATCAGGCCTTTTTTAAAACCAAGCAGAAAGGAGGAAGCGAGAGGGAAGATAAACAGCCAAAGGTGCCCCGTTTGGTTCATGCCGCCCGTTACGAAGAGGTAAATAAATAGAACCCCTCCCAAGCCAACCGTGATCTCGCATGCGAGATCGATTTTTCGGCTGAGGCGCAGACAGACAATATTGCCCAGCAAGAGCAGACCCGCCGATATGTCCGCGACGGCAAGGGTATACTTGTGTTCGGCGAGGGCCACGGCCCCAAAAACAAGCATATTGACGATAGCGGCGATGCTCATCGTATTTAACATTATGCATCTGTAGACGAGCATCCGTGGCGCATCCGCACTCAAATTCCCGGTAACAATATTCCTTAACAGGTTCATGGCTTCTCACTCACACCGAATCGAATCGAGGGCGCCCCCCAAGTTGTTCCCGCCGGGTAATTATTTTTGTTTAACAAATAGATAATCGGGGTAATGAGCGACATGGTTTAATCAAAAGCACAATCATCACCGTTTCTTTTCGACAGAAAGTAAATTTCCCTGCGGGAGTTAAACCGCTCCGTTCCGGAACATAAGACCAAGAGTGGAGCTCCCGGACAATTTTTCCGAGACGGCATCATTTTTCTTTATCTGATTGAGCCGTAATGCCGAATTGTTAATTTGAAGGGAATCCCGTTGGCAGACTGGATTGGTTTGTGAGGGGAAAGAGCATGAAAAACGCGCAGACATCGAACGATGGCCGGGCAAGCGCAACGCACTGCATTTCACCATCGAATGCAGAGAAGGTAATCCAGCTTACGGGTGACCTCCCCGCAATGCCGCACATCGCTGCCCAGATTATGCAAAAGCTTGCGGGTTCAGAGGCAAGTCCACGGGAAATTCATGAACTCATCGTCAAGGACCCGGGCCTTGCTGCCAGGATCCTCAAAGCAGCTAATTCTCCCTTCTATGGCGTATCAAGGTCGGTCTCCAGTATCAAGGAAGCTACCTTATTGATGGGATTCGACTCGATCAGCTCGCTTGTAATGACTGCGGTAATGAAAGACGTGTTCTCGAAAGTCAGCAATGAAGGGCAGCGACTGTGGGAACACTCGATCTGTTGTGCCGTTGCATCGAAACATATCGGGGGCGCCCTGAGGGTTCGGAACGTTGAGGAAGCTTTTCTCGCCGGCCTTATACACGACATCGGCAAGTCGGTGCTCTTCCAGCAGGTCCCCGGCACGATGCGGGACATCATTTCAATGGCCAACGAGAGAAAGAACTTTTGGGATGCCGAACGCGAGCTGTTCGGGTTTACTCATGCCGAAGTCGGACGGCTGCTTGCCCAAAAATGGGCTTTTTCACGGAACATGGAAGAAATCGTAGCGAATCACCACGAACCCGACTGCGCTCTGTCTGCCCGCGAACTTACTCACGTAGTTTCACTTGCGGATTCCCTGTGTCACCAACTTGGCATAGGACTTATAAAGACACCTGAAATCGATCCTTATGAACTGGAAAGCGCCAAGGTGCTTGGCTTGGGGACCACCGTCATTGCCGACGCTCTCGAGTTGCTGACTGAAACTATCAGTAGCGAAGAGAATTGCCGGCAATGAATTATAATAGGAATGAAAGTTGCTCGAAAATCTTCCGAACAGTAAAATCTTGATCGTCGATGACACAAAAGCCAATGTGGATATCCTTGTCGCAGCGCTCGGCCATAAATACAAATTAAGTGTGGCCATGAACGGTCATGCTGCGGTTGTACAAGCTCAGGAAAACATACCGGATCTCATATTGCTCGATGTCATGATGCCTGCGATGGATGGCTATGAGGTATGCTCAAGACTCAAATCCGATTCTGCAACCGGCTCAATACCGGTTATCTTTATCACGGCGGCGGATGGACCCGAGAATGTAGCCAAAGGATTCAAAACAGGTGCGGTGGACTATATCACCAAACCGTTTCAAATTGCCGAACTCCAGGCAAGGGTCCATACCCATTTGTCGCTCAGACATGCCATGCTTGAACTTGCCGACCGGAACCGCATCCTGGACACTCGCGTAAAGGAGCGTACAAAAGAGTTACTGGATACCCAGCTTGAAATTATTTACCGTTTAACGCGTGCAGCGGAGTATCGGGACAATGAGACGGGCATGCATATCAAGAGGCTAAGTTATTTTAGTCGTTCTTTGGCGATAGCTTTGGGGTGTGATGAAGAAACATGCGACCTCATTTTTCATGCGAGCCCAATGCACGACATCGGCAAACTCGGCATACCCGACGCTATTCTATTAAAGCCGGGAAAGCTCGATGCGGAAGAGTGGAAGATAATGCAAAACCATACCAGGCTGGGAGCCAAGATTTTGTCCGGCCATGATTCATTTCTGATAAAAATGGGACAGATGATAGCTTTGACCCATCATGAAAAGTGGGATGGCTCCGGGTATCCCCAGGGACTCTCAGAGTATGCTATTCCCTTTAGTGGGCGTATAGTAGCCATTTGCGACGTGTTTGATGCACTCACTTCCAAGCGGCCTTACAAGGAGGCATGGCCTTTGAACGACGCTCTGAATGAGATCAGGGCCTGCAGCGGCAAGGCTTTCGACCCAAAACTTGTAGAGTGTTTCTTCAAATGTCTACCGGATATCACCCAAACCATGGAGACCTTCAAAGAAGAAAGCGAGGAGAAATTGAAGGATTGAGATAATAGAATAAAGGGAGGCAAGACGGCTGGACTGCCATCAAACCACCCTGTCCAATCAGGCCGCTTTTCGCACTTTCCATATATCCGCATTTTTCCGCGCGAACTCTTTAAACGAAACAGGTTCCTTGCCGGTCAACCGGCTGACCGTATCGGTTATCTCCTCCGTAAGGCCTTTGCGCACCGATGCGAAGAGTTGAACCATGTAATGAATCGCGCTTTCGGGCATCTCCTGTTCCCTGGAGCCTTCCATTAATTCGGTTTCGGTTATGGGTTTGTAGGTCATTGTCCTTCCACACGCATCGGATATGATTCGGGCAACCTCCGCGTAGCTAAGCGCCTCACGACCCGTTAAATTGTACTGTGCTCCGGAATGCTTCCCCTGGAAACAGACAGATGCTACCCCGGCGATGTCGTCGATCGAGATGAAACTGGTTTTTGCGTCGTCGGCAGCCGCACAAATTTCCCCTCTCGCGATTATAGGCGAGGCCCAACTGGTGGAGAAGTTCTCCATGAAGAAGTTTGGGCGAAGGATGGTACAATCAATTTTTGACTTCAGCAGGTGCAGTTCTACGATCCTCAGAGGATTCGCGTCATCCAGGTCCGCTCTGAGCGCTGAATTGAACACTACATGTTCAATCCCCATATCTATGGCTTTGTCAATGAAAGGGATCAGCTTTGCCGGAGCCTGAGCATCAAGAGGAGGAGCGATGAGAAAAACGCCTGTTACGCCGTCCAGTGTAGCTTTGTAGAGGCCCTGGTCCTCATAGTCGAAGACTACGGGCCGCACCCGCTGTCTCCACCTGATTTTTGTCGTATGCCTTGCAGCAGCCCTCACATTCATTCCGTTTTCTTCCAGGGCGCCAACTACCGCGCTGCCCAACTTTCCGGATGCACCGGTTACCAAAATTGTGTCCATAACTTACCTCCCTTGACCGTTTTCACCCGATGCCGCCCGCAAAGTGACAAATCCTCAAACTGAATACTAAGGGCGGTTCTCATCCAGTGAGTCCCACATAGATTAAGCTAGTTATGGAGATTATCAGGGACAACTCCGGTCATGGATGGTGCGCGGTCTTTCCATTGCAGTTCCGGCCGTTCACTTTATATATAGATGTACGGAGATCAAGAGAATTTCTTAAGCCGGGGCAAGCCAAACTTCACGCATAAAGTTTCTTGACCCATTCGCCGGCCTTATCGATGGCATCCTGAGCTTCCGGAAACACGCCTAAAAAGAAGAGTTGCCAGACATGGACCATGCCGTCCCATGTCTGAAAGGTCGCGTCGCCGCCTGCCGTCTTCACTTTTTCGACAAATTGTTTGGCGTTATCGAATAATAATTCGGGCGGCGTAGCCTGGAGGAGCAACGGCGGCAATCCCCCGAGATCGCCAAGAAGTGGAGAAACCAGAGGGTTTCTGATTTCTTCGGGACTTTCTATTCCAACGTATGCAGCGCGCCACCAAAAGATGCCCACGTCTCCGAGCATTGGATCGGTTTCTCCTTTAGAGAGAGCTACGCCACCAGCATTAGTGCCAGGAGAAAAACATACCCCACCTCCGGGGAAAGGAATCCCTTTGTCACGAAGATTGAGAATGGTCGCCAAAGTGAGGTTTCCTCCCGCGGAGTCGCCGGCGATCACGATATTCCGCGGCTTGATACCCTTGCGTAACAGCCACTGGTAGGATTTCGTACAATCGTCGAGGGCGGCCGGGAATGGGTTCTCAGGAGCAAGGCGGTAGTTTATACTCAGTACTTTCATTTCCGCAGCTTTGCCAAGTGCGACCGTTAAGGGGCGCTCGATATATGCCGACCCAAAAATAAAGCCACCGCCATGGAAGTACAAAATTACTTTATCTTCAGATGCTCCAGGAGTGATCTGCCATTCCGCCGGCACTCCATCGACGTCCGCACTCTCAATCCTGACGCCTTGCGGAATCGGGTTCCGCTCCATCCTCATCGTGGCCAATTGCTCGACCATATGGCGTAACATGCCGGCCAGGCTAAGCATTTCCTCTCTGGTTATAATTGTCCATACATCATTTAGCGTCACTTCTCCCTTAAAATATTTCTCGTTGTATTCGACCACTTTCGGCCAGATAGTCGCTATTTCCGGCGCCCTATTCATTATGTAATCCATTGAGATCTTGGTCTGAATTACGGCGCCATTCTTTAAGAATTGACGGACATCTTCTCTAAACGAATCCAACCTTACTATAGGCATACTGATTCTCCTGCTGGATTTAATCCGGATCTGTATCCACCCCGTTTTATCCGGTCGGATTCGGCCTGATGGACACTCCTGGTACTCTAATCGGCGCTCAAAACCATACGGCCTCCCGATCAAAAATGCAACCCTACTGTGCAGGCGCAGTCAGCAAGCGCTTGAGCGCATCCATCGCCTTGCCGAACTTCTCCCAGTCCCCCTGCTCAATGGCTTTTTGGGCCTCATCGAACTGAGCCCTCGCCTGGCCCAATTCAGGCTGCCGGCGCAGCGCCTGCACAGGACTCAGGGGTTGCTGCGCGCCGAAAACGGCTTGGATCGCCTCATCGAGCGTAGGCTCCATAGCTACTTTATCCCCTGAAATCACGATTACGCGCTTGAGTTGGGGAAAATCTGTGCCTTCCGCCGTCAGGTATAACGGCACCACATAGAGAAATGATTTCTCGAGAGGTACCGCGATCAGGTTACCGCGAATGACTTTCGATCCTTTCTGATTCCAAAGCGTTAGTTGCTGAGAGATCGTAGTGTTCTGATCGATCATAGCCTCAATTTGCATCGGGCCGTAGATCAGCTTCTCCTTGGGCAGTTGATAAACGAGCATCTTCCCGTATTCTGGAAAATCGCACCTGGCAGCCATCCAGGAGATCATGTTGTCTCGCTTCTGGGGCGTGAAAGGAGTCATCAGGAGGTACTCAAGCTGGTCGCTTCCGGGGAGTTTCATCAGTATGTAATAGGGCTCCATCTGCTGTGTTTTGCCCGAATATTCCTCCAGGGGAAGTACCCAGAGGTCCTCGCGGTTGTAGAAGACCTGAGGAACTGTCATGTGGAATGTTCTATACAGGTCGGCCTGGACGGAAAAAAGGTCCTGGGGATACCGCAGATGTTTTTTCAGGTCCGCCGAGAGCTGATTCAGGTCCTTGAAGAAGTTGGGAAACGCGCGCCGGTAAACTTCCAGAACGGGGTCATTCGGATCCATGACATAGAACATGACTGTCCCGTCGTACATGTTCACGACTACCTTTACGGAGTTTCGAATGTAATTCAGCCCTTCCACAAAGGTCACTGCGTGGGGATTGGAATAGGGAAAGTGATCCGAAACGGTGTAAGCATCCTGGATCCAGTACTGTTTGCCTTCGCTCAGCACGGCGTAAGGGTCCCTGTCGAAGCGTAAGAACGGAGCGATCTGTTCTACACGCTCGCGAACGCGCCGCCAGATTTGAATCCTGCTTTCAGGCCGAAGATACGAGGTGAACAGGATATTGATATCGGATTGAGTCCAGGCAAATAACAGCCGCTTCCACAAACTGTCCAGCGGGATACCTCCGGTTCCGCTGTAGCTCGTATAGACGTTCTGATTTCCCTTGGGATAGTCGAACTCTTTGATACCGGTCGCGACGATCCAATATCCCGGCATTTCCTTGCCGAAGTAAATGGAAGGCTGGTTTATGGTCAGGCCGTAGGAGGATTCGGGTGGGATGTTTTCGATAAGGTATTGAGGAAAGCCTCCTCCGATAGCCTTCGATACAAAACTCATGACCAAGCCGTAGCCGTGCGTGAACTGCAACTTCTGGTTAACCCAGGTCCGAGCTTCAGAGGGAAGTTCGACCGAAAGCTCGCGGGCGGAAAGCATCACCTGATGATAGCCGTCCGACAGGTGGTAGCGGTCCACATCAACTCCGTAAAACTGATAGTAGAGCCGTATCTCCTGAGCTTGTCTGTACATCTGAAGCAACGGGCGCCAGTCCCATAGATGGATATTCCGGATGGTGTCTTGATTTCTTGTGATCACCTCTGAGGTAAGGTCCAATAGCGCAGGGTAAAAAGTTTCCTGAATTGCGTCGAGCCTGTAGGCCTTTCGTGTGAATTCTATGTTGTTCTTAAGGTACGGGGTTTCGAGGGCCAATTCGTTCGGCTGAACAATGAATCTCTGAAAAATAGTGGGAACCAGGAAAACCGTGATGAGGTAGAGTGCCACGTAAATTCCAGATCCGATAATTATTACTGTGAATCGCTGCCGGAAAATATTTAGCACAAGCAGCGCGCATAGGGTCGCCGAGGCGCCGATCATAATCCATAAGGAGATTCGGGTCACATGATCCGCCGTGTAGCCGGCCCCGTAAACTACTCCTAAAGTGGAGTAGAGGAGTTCGTAGTGATTCAGGTAAAACCCCCATCCCCAATTGGCAACGAGGACGAAAAACAGAATGAACAGGTGTCTAACGGCCTTGGGACCCGTGCCATTCATCTCAATTCCGCGACCGAACCGCAGCAAACCGAACTGAGCGTAGAAGACCACGACGGCCAGGAGCGTAACCAGCGTCAATCCGGTCAGGCTGCTTTGCAGAAGCTCATAGAAAGGGAGACGGAACAGATAAAACCCAACGTCGACACCGAAAATAGGATCGGGCAACCCAAAAGGTCCGCCATAACTAAAACGCAGATACGAATCCCACTCAGCGTAGAAGATGGCCGCAAAGATTAAGGCAACAGCTCCTGAAAGTGCACCCGTGGCCAGTCTTAAGGCTGCTGGAGAGATCAGTCTGCCGATTTTCGTAACGTCGGCGAATTCGCTCGTTAAAACACCAGTGTGGGAAAGGGCGCCGTTTCTCACCGCAAAGCCAAGGTTGATCCGGAAGTACAGAAGCGAGACAACAAAAGACACAAAAAAAAGCTTCCACCGCAAGGACAAGAGAGTCCAGAAGACGCCTGAGTAGCCAAGTTGCTGCATCCACAGTCCCTTCTGTATCAAACCTGAGATGACCGCCAGAAGAGCGATGAAAAAGAGCGCTGCAACAATTATGATTTTAAGCGGACGCCATTGCCGGAAGATGCGGTAATTTCCGGAGGCTCGGCTCTTCCCACCAATAAGCGGCCTTGGCCGTTCGCCATGTCTTGGTATCTCGATCATTGCACCACCAACTTTCTCTTGTCCCGAAAAGGAGGCTTCCTCTTATGGACCGGCTCGACTCAACCACTCAAATAAAGGCCCCGGCTATCCGAATGCAGGAGGACTATCTGAAAAGGCGACTGAGGCATCATTGTGCTTCATGCGCATCATAGAGCGCCGCCGGCCAGGCTAAAGAGGAGTACTGCCAGGACTATAAGGGTCACACCGATATAAACCCGGTCTCTTTGGAGGATGAATGAGATAACGGTAAACGCAACCCGCATCACGGGGGTTGCGATCAGCAGGAGCAGGCCAAATTGGATTACACCGCGCCCGGAATATGAGGATGCAAACTTCATGATTCCCAAAACGTTGCGCAGTTCGGATGGTTCGCCATGAAAAACATGGTGGTTCGGCAATTCAGTTCCGTGTCTGATCAGGTACAGGACTCCTCCAACCAGGACAATCAGAGATGAAACGACCACTCCAGCCCTGAGCAGGTTGCCGATCACCTCATCAATCCTGGCGTCTGAAATTTCGAACCTTTTATCGTTCATTGCTAAAGCCTTCCGGTTATGCCGTTATAAACCATTTCGAGACCCAGGATCAGAATGACTACTGCAAAAATTATCCGGAGCAGCCCTGTCTTGGAAAAGACAAGGACCCGCGAGCCCGCAAGGGACCCCAAAACTACTCCCAGCATGACCGGCATGGCCAGTCCCGGATCGATATAACCTCGATTGAGATAAACACCGGCGCTTGCGGCGGCAGTGACACCGATCATGAAGTTGCTGGTGGTAGTGGAAACCTTGAAGGGCACGTGCATGGCCTGATCCATGGCTAATACCTTGACGGCGCCCGAGCCGATCCCGAGCAGCCCGGAAAGACTTCCCGCCAAAAACATCAGACTGAATCCTGTAGGGATGGCACGCACGTGATAAGAAACGGGGCCCTGCAAGCTGGGATATGTGCTGTCAAGATGCAGGCGGTCTGCCAGGAAATCAGGGGCATCCTCCGTAGCAGTTGAGGGCTGGCCCTTAACGGAAAGAAAGGACGAATACAAGAGGACAAGGCCGAATATCACCGCGATTACATGCGTGGATATCCTGGCGGCAAGTGCAGCGCCGAAGAGCGCTCCGAAAGTGGTAGCCATCTCCAGAAACATTCCGAGGCGTATGTTGGAGAAGCCTTCTTTGACATAGGCAGCCGCTGCGCCGCATGAGGTGGCTATGACTGAAACAAGCGAAGCTCCGATCGCATAGCGGATATCCACGCCCAAAACTACACTGAGCAGCGGAACGATAACAACCCCACCCCCAAGCCCGCTAAGCGCTCCCAGGAAACCGGCGATCAGGGAACCGAGGAAGGTTAGAAAAGAAAATTCAGCGATGTTCATGGTAAATTTTTCTTTGCGAAAGCCAACCGGGCTTTCGACAGCGGCCAAGGCTGCCGTTGCCGGGTAAAACACTCATCCTCTTTTAATGCCGAATACCAAAAAGTAAAGATCACGCCTGTGGAAGCAGGACCGGCCCCCTCTCAGGCGACGATCGGGTTAGGGTTCCAAAGGATTCCTGTGCCCGAGAAGTTGCTCCAGAATCGGCTCCTCAACGGTTTCCTCCTGAAGCAATTTCTCCGCCAATTGGTCCAACTTATCCTTGGCGCCGCTCAAGAGGCTTGATACCACCTCACAGCGCTCTGCAATCAATTTTCGGACATCCTCATCGATTTGCGCCGCTGTAGACTCGCTGTAATCCCTGCCCCGCGCCAGCTCATACCCCAGAAATGGCTGTTGCTCGTCCGTTTCGAAGGCAATCGCCCCAAGGCTTCCCATTCCCCAACGAACCATCATCCGCCTGGCCAAGCGAGTGGCCTGTATCAGATCGTTTTCCGCGCCAGTTGTAATATCGCCGAAAACTATCTGTTCCGAAAGCCGCCCGCCCAGCATGACATCGATACGCGCCAGCAGGTATGTCCGGCTGTAATTATATCGTTCTTCATCGGGCACCTGTTCGGTTACTCCCAGTGCTCGACCGTGCGGAATAATAGTGACCTTATGGACGGGATCAGCCGCCGGGGTTAGCCAGGCGACCATCGCATGGCCGCTTTTGTGATAGGCTACAACTCTCCTCGCTTGGGGATCCGTGAGCGAAGGACGTTCTCCGCCCAGCACGATCCTATCGATGGCTTCCTCAAAATCCGCCATGGTCACTTGCTTTCGGTCATGCCGGGCGGCGACAAGAGCGGCTTCATTGCATATATTGGCAATATCGGCGCCGCTCATGCCCACACTCTTACGGGCCAACAGATCGAGTTTGACATCCGCTGCAATTGGTATTTTCGCAGTGTGAATACGCAGAATACCCTCCCTGCCCTCCCGATCTGGAAGCGGAACCACCACCTGCCTGTCGAAGCGTCCCGGACGCAGGAGTGCGGGGTCGAGCACGTCGGGCCGATTTGTAGCGGCCAACACGATGACTTCCTGGCGCTCGTCGAAACCGTCCATCTCAACCAGGAGCTGATTCAGGGTCTGTTCTCTTTCGTCATTCACGGCCCCGAGACCAGCGCCGCGCCGCCGACCCACCGCATCCAACTCGTCAACAAAAATAATGGCGGGCGGAGCAGCCTTGGCTTGCTCGAAAAGGTTGCGGACCCTGCTGGCGCCAACTCCGACAAACATCTCGACGAACTCAGAACCACTGATGGGAAAGAAAGGGACCCCAGCCTCCCCTGCCACTGCTCGCGCCAACAGGGTCTTGCCGGTGCCGGGCGGACCAACGAGGAGAGTTCCTCGGGGGATATGCGCTCCGATCTGATGGTATTTTTCCGGGTTTCGTAGAAAATCGACTACTTCCTCCAAATCGACTTTGGCCTCGTTGGCGTCGGCGACATCTTTGAATGTCACCCCTGGTTGCTCGCTGCTGTAACGCCGTGCCTTCGTTCGTCCGAACCCGAATAGGCTTGACTGACTGCGCATGGCCTGCCGGCCCATCCATACAAAGTAACCGACGAGTAAGAGCATTGGGCCCCAATCCACGAGCAAAGTAATGAACCACGGCTTGGAAGGGGTCTTTGCGTCCACTGTGACATGATGAGCTTCCAGCAGTGACATCAAGGCAGGGTCTCCAACGGATTCGGGAAATACGGTGGCGAATTCCGTATAACGTTGCGGGCTGATCTCAGTTTTTTGAGTGCTATTACCCGCTTCAGGGGCATCCTTGGGAGCGGAGCCCGCGGTTGACCCTTCATTGACGGATTGCCCCCGGGAGGCGCCCGTTGAGGTGGCCTCCGGCCAGAGGACCGCTTTAACGAACGAACCACTGATTGTCGAACCGGCGATGAGCACTTTGGAAACATTGTCAGCGCGAACCTGCGCCAGGAAGGTCGAGTACGGGATATGGGCCTCACGTGCAGGCGGCCTCCAGAATAAGACAGCATTCCAAATGAGAAGCGCCAGTAAGGCAAACAACCAGAATGTCGGATTCACCTTTGGCTGCTCCTGCTTACCCGATCCTCTTTCTTCTCTTTTGGGGTTCGTCCCCTGCTTGTCGTTCATAGTTTTCCGGCCTTTCAAGGAGGAAAATCAGAGCAAGCGCTTTTTGCATTTGAACCTCGAATTCTATCCGGATTCAGGAAATTGCTGAAAACTTCAAACGCGGCATTACGTTAAAGGACGCTGCTTCCCCTTCGGCCTACATCATCCGCAACTGCTGCAGCGGCCTTTCAGCTATCTTTCAATCCCTCTCAAAATGGTAATCACTCAGATAATGATTGTATTAACCCTGCGTCTCTCCGCTATCGGGAATCATCTCCACGAATACTCCCACCTGGCGCACACCACTTCACGCGCCTTCAGATGGCCTTATATTATTTGAAGATAAAGGAAGTCTTTTCAATCGCGGAATTGATCTACCAAATGCAGACAAGGAGATCGGAGATGTACGGGTCAAGAAAAGGTCTTGCGGTGTTAATTGGGGTTTTTCTCATCACAGGTTTTTTTTCAGTCAGCAGTGCCAGTTCTGTCATTCAGCACGGCAGATCCGGTAACGATCCTTTTTTTGGATTGATGCACAAACTTAATCTGACAGCCGCTCAGAAGGCCGAAGTAGCGGCTATACTCAAGTCAAACGAGCCGACTGCCAGGACTATAGCGACCGGGTTGGCCAACGCCGGAGCTCAGGTGCGAAAGGACATTCTGAACGGTAGCTTCAACGCTGATCACTTTAACGCCCTGGTAACCTATGAACAGCAGGGTGCTCAGCTTCGGGCAAAAAATATAGCTGCGATTCTTCCGATATTGACCAAAGACCAGCAGGCCATCCTCCAAAACATTCAGGATAAAGTTGACTCAAAAATGAACGCGGCAATTGATGCGAGATTTGCCAGTCTGGACAAATGGATTGCAAAGCATAGTAAGTAACGGGTGACATCGAATCTGAAGGAGCGCGAGTCATGAGATCAAAAATGTTAATGCTTGTTCTACTTTCGTTCTTTATCATTGTAGCAAATGATAATGGCCTTTTTGACGGGAACAAAGACCTCAGCCAAAGCCAAATCCAACGGGGTCAGCAAAATTACCCGGGAAATCAAACAAAAACGGCTACTCCGAATCAGAATGCAGCACCAAATTTTAGCGCCTATCCACCTTTGCCCGATTAAAGCAATGATTGACGGTAGCGATTTTTGCGGGCTGAAAGATGTTTAGTCGGGTGAGGCTACCACAAAAATTAACAAATGGATTGAATCCAAACTTTAAATAACGATTCTTTCCAGGCGTGAACCTTGTTATATTGGATTGAATGAGTTTAATTTGAAAAAATAATACGTGTACCGGTGATTCAGAGAGGAATATATATGGAAACGGGACTTTTCATTCTTGGCGGACTGATTTTATGGTTCGTTCTGAACAAATGGGTTTTACCCAAACTAGGCGTCCCTACCTGAATGTCGGCTTCCTGTGGAACTGGAAGTTCCACCGAACATAAGAAACACGGCAGGTAAGAACCCTCAAAGCCTAACGAGGACAACTCTTTCAATCGATGGGATTCAGGATGAAGAGGTTGATCGCGCATGGGATTAGAAGCCGGAATGAAGAGGCTTCGGTCAGATGACAATCGAAGATCGTTTCAGAGAAAGATACAAATCAGGGGACACTCCCTGGGACGTCGGCAAACCGGATTTCAATCTTATCGAGGTTGTGACCCAAAAACCTATTTTGAGTTGCAAAGCCCTGGATATTGGCTGTGGGACCGGAGACAATTCCATATGGCTTGCGCAGAACGGTTTTGAGGTTACCGGTACGGACACTTCGGACATTGCTCTGGGGAAGGCAAAGGAGAAAGCCTCCAATGCCAACGCTGAGTGCGTTTTCATACTCGCTGATTTTCTCAACGACAAAATTGAAGGTGCTCCGTTTGGCTTCGCATTTGACAGGGGCTGTTTTCATTCATTCGGTTCTGAAGATGATCGAAAAAGGTTTGCCCAAAATGTCGCTGCGTACTTGGGAGAAGCGGGCCTGTGGTTGACACTCGTTGGCAGCACTGATGAGGACCGCAAAGGTCCCGGTCCGCCACAGCGGAGTGCGGGAGATATAGTATTGGCGGTTGAGCCCTATTTTGAGGTTCTTTCACTTATATCCACTCATTTCGGATCCAATCGTCCAAATCCACCAAGGGCATGGAGATGCCTGATGCTGAAACGAACGATGAAAATGTAGCCGCCACAAAAGAACAGCTACTTCGTGAAATACTGAAAAATGTAGGTCCCAGCCAGGAAGGCAATAAGGATACCCAAAATCAGCTTGAGGTACTTCTGCGGAACAAACTTTTGCAACCTGGCTCCACAGTACATCCCCGCAAAGCCACCCGCACCAAAAAGAAACCCCAGCAGCCAATCCGGTGCACACAGGATGCCCGCCTTTACGGGAATCACGCTGTAAAAAAAGACCCCGGCGACAGAGGTTATGAACGTGGCGAGAAGAGCGGCTCCCGCCACCGTGTAGATCGGCAGATGGAAGACAGCTACGCAAAAAGGAGCGATGATGGCGCCGCCGCCAATTCCGTACGTACCTCCAATGATTCCCACAACGAAAGCCAGCAGGAACATTCCAACGGTGCTGAAGGAAAACCGCTGTCCCCAGAACTCATACTCCACACGCCTCAAGTTCCAGGAGATGGTCTTAACTATCGCTTCGGGAGGAAGTCCGGCAGAACGCTTACCTTTGCCTGCGGACCTGCTTGTTGAATAATCACCGGATATTGATGCACCAGTCGGGTAAACTGTGCTTGCCTCAGTAGCCGGATGGAACCGGGACTTCGATGCAAGCCTTTCCTGGTGACCCTGTTTGAGCACTTTTACATTGGCGTTGAACTTCTCTTCGAGGGCTTTCATTTCCCCTTTCCCCCGCTGGGAACGTGCCGTCATTTCATATAGAAGGCGGACCCCGATATAAAGCAGCACGCAGCCGACGAAAAGCTTAAATGACCGCGCATCGGGAAGGTAGAGCACCCGAATGTAGCAGCCGATAAATATGCCCGGAAGTGTCCCGGCAATCACGACCCAGGTGAGAGGCCAAGCCATGCGGCCTTCTTTCATGTATCGATAAACTCCGCTTGGGATGGCCACAATGTTGAAAACAAAATTTGTGGAACTGACCGCAGGCGTGGTGAAATGGAGCCAACTCATCTGAAAGGGCAAAAGCAGGAACGCTCCCGAAAGGCCCCCCATCGAGGTCAACAGGGAGACGAAGAAGGCGACTAAGGGTGGCAAAAAGATCCAGGTGTCCACTCCGGAGACCGGAAAATGCATATGAAGAAATTCCTGATTAATCTTGAACGCTGCCCGGTGCAGACTCAGAATCGACTGGCTCCCAAATTCCTCCCGAGCATCGTAGACACAGCTCATCCACGCACGTCACGCTGCCCTCCTGGAAAACATCACCTAATTCGCAACTCGTATCTTCCATGTTTGTACTCCATCAGTCATTTAGCCCTCAAGAACATATTGCGCCCGGAGCGGCGCTTCCCATAAATTAAAGTTAAGTGTAAATAACCGATTTCATTCATAAAAAGGACTGGCCGCCGGTTGGTTCCAACGAGCAGTCCTTTTCCAGATCATGTTATCGAATTTGAGCTAGACCTCACGAATGTTCGCCTTGACGCGTTCAATCATTTCGGGCGTCACTTCCCGAATGCCATGTTCTTTTGCGTGCTCAGCCGCTTTCCTAAGCACTTGCTCTTCCGTATCACCACGCACCACGTGCTGACACCCACTCGATGGGTCCACCTTTGCACATTCCAGGATTTTTGCCATGGGCTCACCTCCTTAGCTAATGTATCTCAATAAGATAAGGATTGATGCCGGCGACAGTCACTTTGCTCTTAAAAAATGGAGTCTCATCTGAGCCCGGCCAGGGGCATCAAAACGAGCGGGTATAAATCGATTAGCAGATGGATCACCATGGGTGCGACCAAACTTTTTCTCCAGACGTAAATCAGGGCCACAATCATACCCGAGATACAAATGGTTACCATGGTAGCGAATCCCTCATAGCCGTGTCCCAGGGAAAATAGAATCGATGACATTATGACTGAAGCTGAGAGGCTGCCCGTGAGACGGTTAAAGCGAAGCATAAGGTAGCCCCGAAAAATCGTCTCCTCTGCTATCGCAACTACTATTATCAGGACGCACAGCAGCAAGATTTCCACAGGACCTTTGAAGGCCAGAAATTTAGGCAGATCGTTCATATGGGACGACATTCCAATGTATTGGAAACCTTTTTCGATCAGCGACACACAAACCATCAAGGGAAGGAATAACCCGGCGCCCAGGACGGCTTCTTTTTTCATTCCATCGAATTTCCATCCAATGTTTGCGAAGGGTTCGCCGTTGCGCCAAAGAAAGAAGGCGATCAGGCTAATATAGGCAAGGTCATTGAAAATGAGAGAACACGACAAAATCGGAAACAGCGGGTTTCCGCTTTCCAAAGTGAAAAAAGAGAATATCATCGAAGGTACTATAAAAAAAAGGAAGACGATGACCTCGAGAAAGTCTCTTTTTCGATCTGACCCGAGGTCTTTGATATCCAAGATAAGCCTCCAGATGAGATCGTCCGGGGCAAGCCTCAGTGCAAAAGGCTTACAGCCCCAAGTCCTCATTTATCAGCACTACTATTATTCTGCCTTTCGGAAAGGATTTCTCGGTGATCGTCCACGAATTGCAAATTCGCTCGGGGCTTCGGCATTCTTCGCATATCGACGTTTTCACGCAGGGGGTTTTCTTGTCCAGGCGCATTGCGTTCGCAGGGGCCGCGAAATTTTTTATCCTCAGCATCGCGTCTTCTATGTCGGGAACGACTTTATTGCGCCCGGCAAGAATAAGGACAGTCCTTGGACCGAATGTGATAGCTGCGACTCTGTTGCCAAGCATGTCGAGGTTGACCAGTTTTCCGGTCTCGGTTACCGCGTTTGTCCCGGTGATAAAGAGATCTACCAGGAGCGCGCGTCTTCTCAGTTCGACCATTTCCTCCGGTGAAAGCCCCTTCTGGTAGGTGTCGAGTATCTCGATGCCGGGATAATCCTTCAACTCCTGGTACAGGCCGGTTTGCGCAAACGTCATGGAACCACCCCACGATAAGCTCTTAGCCCCGGTCCGTGGGACAATTTCTTTGACGATTTTCTTGGCGGCTTCGGCATTTTCGGCAATGTGCACTTCGAAGTTGTTTGCCTCAAGCGCGTCTTTGAGGTCGGCAAGTCTTAGAGACCAGAAATTTTCGATCGGCTTTTCCATCTCAATCACTCCATTTCAACTCACAGGCTTAAGGTTAGTATGCACGGATTTCGGAGATTTTCTCCTCAAGAACTCGCTTATGATTAGACTCTTCTGCCCTGATCCTTTCAAGCATGGAAGAGGCTTCCGGATTGGTGATGAAGGGCGATATGAATTCGAAAAACAGTATAGTATCTTCTTCAAAAAGCAGAGCCGCCTCCAGGATCTCTTCTTCGTCACGTATCGATTCTATTTGAAGTTCGTCCAGAGAAAATGCATGGCGGCCCATTGCGCCGATCAGAACCTCCCTGCTGAGTGAAGAAAGAGTATCTTCCGCTCCAAGGGCAACCTTCTCCTTAATGTCGGCAAAGGCGGTTTTGTGCTGCAACTCCTGGTCTGCAAGCCAGCGGAAAATATCTCGAAAGCTGTCCCTTTCCACCCTTGTCAGAGCATACCGGTAAAAACGCTCTCCGTTGGCCTCGACCTGGGCGGCAAGATCGAAAAGTTCCGAGGCTGTAAACATAGTCTATTATTCCTGCGTGGACAGAATCACTTCTTTAAAGGCGGTGAAACAGCGGCTTTGTGTTTCCTCTCCCGCAAAAATTTCACCAGGTTTTCGGGCAGCCCCCGCTTTTTCGCCGCCCGGCTTCTGGCCCTGGAAAGGGATTTGGCCGCAAGTGGGGTCCTCATCGAAAAACCCCATTTTTTCTTGTAATCCCGCTGGGTAAGCCCGTGCGTCCCTAAATGTTTCCGGGTAAGCTGCTTCATTTCGGTCCCGCACTCAAGACACACGATTCTGTTTTCGCGAATCGAGTCTTTCGGAGTGGCAGGCCGGTTCACCGTATCCAACGTCGCAGTTTGAGCGTTCGATGCTTGGCCGGGTTCGACCAAAATCCCCAGCAGTTCGGCTTTTTGCAAGCGCTGCAGAACAAAAAAAGTCTTCGTCAGAATCAGCTCGACTTCCTCGGGAGAAATCTTGCCCACGGCAGCCTGGGCTTTGACGATAGAAGCGGCCATCTCCACTAATCTTCTTGCCATTGATTTTTAGCTCCCCCTCCACAAAATGGTAAAATATATTTTGTGTGTTATATTTCGCTAACAATTCCGTCTATTAAATCGAAGGCCCTTGACAAAAATACAATAAAAAGAGAGTTATGCAAGCAAAATTGAAATTTGCCGCCATCTTTTTCAATATAGATAAACCGTCTTTGATAGAGATCGCAGACGAGAAGCGGGAAGGGTAATCAAGAGATTACAGATGCTCGAATTCTTCGCAATTTTCACAACGTCTTTTACAGTTGCCCTGTCCGGGGCTTTAATGCCCGGTCCCCTGCTTACTGTAACAATATCCGAATCCGCGAGGCGAGGATATATGGCGGGCCCCCTGTTGATAGTAGGACATTCAGTTCTGGAACTGGTGCTTGTTACGGCCATCTGTCTCGGGCTTGATGTCTATCTGAAAGCGGCCCCTGTGAGGACTGCTACAGCATTGATTGGAGGGACGATCCTTGTCTACCTCGGCATAGAAATGCTGCAAACTGCCGGACGGCATTCGATTCAGCGTCGGAACACAAGCGAAGCAACACGGTGCGGAACGCCTATTATAACAGGAGCAATTACAAGCCTTGCAAACCCTTACTGGACACTTTGGTGGGCCACTTTTGGCCTTGGCTACCTCATGAGGATATCCGGCACGGGATTGCCCGGCATAGCGGTTTTCTTTGCAGGCCATATCGCGGCCGACTTCGCCTGGTACAGCATGGTCTCCCTGGGTGTAAGCAAGGGAGCCGCGATTATGCGTGACAGGACATACCAGACCCTCATAAGGGCATGCGGGATCTTCCTCGTTTTGTTCGGCGGATGGTTCATGGCCACGGCAAAAGATTTTTTCGCCGCACTGGTTTCTTGAAAAATCACCGCACGCTCGCCAAAAAGTTACAGCAGGTTAGCTGCAAGACCATACCTACGATTATATCAAGGAAAGAATATGGACGAAAAACTCAGGCAATCTTTCCATTCCAGGGTCGACAAGGAGCCTTTCGCCTCCAAATTCGGCATGAAGCTTTTGGAAATCGGGGACGGGTATTCTAAAGTTGAAATGCAATTCCGCGCGGACATGGAGAACATGTTCGGGATGGCGCACGGGGGAGCGCTGTTCGCGCTTATCGACGAGGCGTTCGAGACTGCGTCGAACTCGCACGGGACCCTTGCGGTGGCGTTAAATATGAATGTGACCTTCGTTGCCGCTCCCCGGCACGGAAGCACGCTCCGAGCCGAAGCACACGAAGTGAGTCTCACGCGAAAAACAGCTTCCTACGACATTAAGGTCCGCGACGACAGGGATAATCTGATTGCAACATGCATGGCCCTTGTTTACCGTAAAGGGCAACCCTTGGAGTTTTCCCGGGAAAGCGAGTAGCGCGAAGCGGAGAGAAAACCACACAACCCTTGCTTGCTTCTCGCTCCCGGCTCCCAGCTAATTCTCCGTAGGCAATCCGGAATTGAGCCAGGCGGTCCAACCGTTAACAAGCACCTGGACGTTAGAGTACCCTTTTGCTGATAATTGCAGGGCGGCTTCTCTGCTCAGCGGGCAATCCTCGCCGTCGCAATAGGTGATGATGAACGAATCGGGCGGGATTTGCGCCATGACAGAGGACTGCAGTGTCTCGATGCTGTCCGGAGGCAGATTGAGCGCTCCTTTGATATGGCTCGAGCGATAGGCTTCCTCCGGCCTTGCGTCGACAAAAACAGCGCCGTTTGTGAGGAAAAGCGCCCGCGCCTCCTCAATCGAGATGACCGGTGCGCCGGCCGTACTGATTTCGCTGGAGGCTTTAGGAGCCGGTTGAACATTATTTCCGGCAACAGGGAGTCCACCTCGTCTGAAATGGTTCACCGAGAGCGAAACGGCAACCGCGATCAAGATGATAAGGAAGCCTTGCCACAGGGCTTCCATTATGAAATTTTTCGGGTAGGTTTTCATACAAGCCCGTTAAAAGGAACGTTCTCCATAATTCCTAATTCCTCATTCCTGATTGCCTTGTTCGCCCCCCATCGACTTCGGCTTATAGAGACAAAGCGGCTCTTCGGCCAGATAGCCGCCCGAGCTTTCATAAGCCCTGGCGCGGCACCCGCCGCAGACTTTTATGTACTCGCATTTCCCGCATTTGCCTTCATAGCTTTTAAGGTCCCTCAGGTCGCGAAAAACCGGCGAATTATTCCAAATTTCCTTAAACGATTTTTCCCGCAGGTCCCCGCAGTCAACCTCAAGATATCCGCAGGGCTGCACCTGCCCTACATGGGATATGAACACAAAGCCGCTGCCTCCGAGACATCCGCGAGTTACGGCATCGAGCCCAAAGGTCTCGAAGTTTATTTCCCTGCCTTCCGATTTGGCTCTTTGCCGCATAATGCGATAGTAATGCGGCGCACAGGTGGCCTTTAGCTGCAAGGGCGCTTTGTCCTTCTGCTCGTAAAACCAGTTGAGAGCTTCCTCGTATCTTTCGGCGTCGATGGCCTCTTCGGCCAGGTTCTTTCCCCTGCCCATCGGGACCAGCATAAAAATATGGTGCGCGGCAGCGCCGAGCGAAACGGCGAGTTCGTGGATTTTAGGAAATTCATCGATATTCGCATGCGTTATGGTCGTATTGATCTGAAAATCCAGTTTCGCTTCTTTGGCCAGAGCAATCCCATGCAGCGCACCTTCAAAGGCCCCGGGGAACTTTCGGAATGCATCATGGGACTCGGCAGTAGCTCCATCCAGGCTTATGCTTATCCGTTGAATTCCCGAACCGATCATGTTTTGCACGATTTGCTGCGTGAGGAGGGTACCATTTGTAGCCATGGTCATCCGGAAGCCCAAACCATTTCCGTACCTGGCGAGATCGAAAACATCGGGGCGAAGCAGCGGCTCACCACCCGTAAGAATGATTATAGGCTTTGCAACTTCTGCGATTTCGTCCATCACCCTCCTGCACTCAGCCAGGGAGAGTTCCCCTTCGTAGGGTCGGTCCTGCGCAGCGGCTCGGCAGTGAACGCACGCCAGGTTGCACGAACGTGTAAGCTCCCAGGCGACAAGGCGCAGGTTCGCAGCAAGAGTCGATCCCGTTGCTTCATTGTGGGAGCGGCTTTTCATTTCGCTGTGTTTCGAATTCATTGTCATTGGATCTTCATGTCCGGAGGAGCCTGGCGGCGTCCTTTGCAAAGTAAGTCAAAATGAGATCGGCCCCGGCGCGGATGATCGAAGTCAGAATTTCCATCATAACGCGGTCCCCATCGATCCACCCGTTTGCAGCAGCGGCTTTGACCATGGAATATTCTCCGCTCACGTTGTATGCCGCCACCGGCCTGTCGAACTCATCCTTTACGCGCCTGATTATGTCCAGGTAGGACATTGCAGGTTTGACCATGACCATATCCGCCCCTTCCTCTATATCAAGGGCCACTTCCCTGATAGCTTCCTCCGTATTGCAGACGTCCATCTGATAAGCTCGCCGGTCGCCGAATTGCGGCGTCGAATCGGCAGCCTCACGAAAAGGGCCATAAAACCCGGAGCAATATTTAGCGGAATAAGCCAGGATAGCCACATTTTCAAATCCGTCTTCATCCAGTGCGCTCCTGATCGCGGCGACGCGGCCGTCCATCATGTCGGAGGGGGCGATGACGTCGGCGCCGGCCCTGGCGTGAGAAAGCGCTACCTTGGCGAGTATATCCAGCGTGGCGTCGTTTTCAACCTCGTCTTTTTTCAGAATGCCACAGTGGCCATGGCTGGTGTACTCGCAAAGACACACATCAGTAATCACGCCAAGATCTGGCCACGTATGTTTAATTTCCCGTATCGCCTGCTGGACCGGGCCGTTTTCCGCGTAAGCCTCGGAGCCGAACTCATCTTTTTTTTCCGGCAAACCAAAGAGAATGACACCGGGGATATTGAGTTCCACAACCGAGCGCACTTCTTCGATGAGTCTATCAACTGAAAGTTGGAAGACCCCTGGCATCGACTGCACAACATTTTTCACGCCGACACCGGGCATAACGAAAAGAGGATATATCAGTTGATCGATGCTCAGTCTGGTTTCTCGAACCATTCGCCGCAGATTTTCCGTTCGTCTGAATCTCCTTGGTCTGTAAATCGGGAAATACATGGAAGTCCCCCTTTTCAGTTGAATTTTAAACTACTACCCGGACCATTTGCCGAAACCATCACCTGGTTTCGAACCGGTGGACTCGGCCCATGTTGCCGCATCGATTTTGCCGGCCGAAGGGGTGCGAACTTTGGTCACAAGCAATTCCCCACCAGCAACGGCAACTCTGAGGCCCTTAAGATCAAGTCCCGTTATGACGCCCGGTGCAGCGTCGATACCTCCGCCGATTTTTCCCGGCACGAAGTTTGCCCCATAGATGCGCACTTTTTCTCCGCGGAATTCAGAGTAAGCCCCGGGTTGAGGATCGCACCCCCGAATGAGATCGTGAATCTGAGGACCGGACCTGTTCCAGTCAAGATGCGCTGCCCGGTCGTCACATGGAGGCTCATACGTGGCTTTCGAGTCATCCTGGGCAATTCGCGGCGCATTTCCCTCCCGGATCAGTTTTACCGACTCGGCGATGGCCTCCACTCCCATCGGGAAAAGGCGATCGTAGTAGAGCGAGCCAGCCGTGTCCTGCGGCCCTATATCGATCTCCTTTTGCAGCAATATGGGACCCGTGTCTATACCCTCGTCCGGCCAAAAAACCGTCAACCCGGTCCGTTTGTCGCCCATAATCAGCGCCCAGTTTATGGCGCTGGCTCCACGATGGCGCGGCAGTATCGAAGGATGATAGCAGATAGCCCCCTTGGCGGCGGCGGCGAAGTAACGAACGGGCACGATGGCCGTGACAAAAGCAAGTACCACCAAGTCGGCCCGAAACCCTGCAAATTCTCTGAAGACCTGCTCGTCCTTGTATGTTTTTGGCTCGAAACTTCTCACGCCTCTTTCCCGTGCGGCTTCCTTGAGCGGGTCAGCTTTTGCCCCCGGCCCTCCAGGAGGCGTGTACACTGCGACGACTTCCTCACCCTCTTCCAGCAGCGCTTCAAGGGTCTTAGCCCCGAAGGGCGCCTGTCCGATCAAAATGATGCGCATCCCTGTAGCTCCCGTACGGTTTTTAGCCGGCCCTGGTATACTTCCTGCCTAATTCGCCTTTCGGCGGTTCTGAATCCTGTTCGTCTTCTGCCGAACCCGGGTAGGTTACTTCCCTGCGGCACCAGACAGGCTGCTCTACAAAGTCCTGACCGCGAATTTCGCAAGGCTCCTGCAAACATATACGACACTCGGGACCAATGCATGGCTCTGCGTGAATCATGGCGTCCGCCACCTCCGGCAGTCGTTCTTTGAGGAGCTTTTCCACCTCCATCACTTCCCTGTGGGAATCCTCCAAGCTCAGGTCGCGTGGCAGGATAAGATGAAAATCTATGTAAATATACTTGCCCGAACGCCAGGCGCGAAGGCGGTGGACGTCTACCCATTCCGGTTTGCGGTTCTGCGCGATAATTGCAGTGATACGATCCAGCAATTCCGGGTCGGAAGCATCCATCAGTCGTGACGAAGATTCAAAGACCAGCCGGGATCCAATGAACAGGATATTTGCCGCAACTGCGCAGGCCACTGCGCCGTCGAGGAAGTACCATCCTGTTTGCCGAACCAGCAACAGTCCGATGAGCACACCCGCCGTGGTGTAAACATCCGTCAGGATGTGCCTGCCGTCGGCGGATATCGCAACGGACTGAGTGCGCTCACCTGTCCTGATCAGGGTTTTTCCGAGCCAGAGATTCACAAGTCCGGTTATCAGCACGATTAGAAGCCCAAAATCGAGTTCCGGCAGGGGCTTTGGTTCAATGATTCTGGGAAGAGCTTCCCAGAAAATCCCGACTGCCGCCAGAACGATCAGCGTCCCCTCGAATCCTACTGAAAAGAACTCAATTTTTCCATGTCCATAAGGATGGTCGACATCAGGAGGTTTTGAGGCCAGAAATACGCTGTAGAGGGCGAATCCGCTGGCAACCACGTTGATTATCGATTCAAGGGCGTCAGAAAGGATTGCGGTCGAACGGGTAAGCCAGAAGGAATAGAACTTCAACACCATGAGAAGCGTGCTTACGGAAACCGACAAAACCATCATCGCAAGCCGCTGTTCTGTTCCTGCTTTTACCTTCATCTATTTCTCAATTCCCCTAACCTTTTCTTATAAGCCATTGAAACCGGACCGGCAAGATCGGGAAAAAGGCCTGCTCAGCAGCAGGCTTTTTCCCTTCCTTTAGCCGCCAGACGCGCTTCTCGCCGCAGGTTGGCCTCGCAGTTGCGCCGAATGTCTTCATCGGTTTCCAAAATGAGTTCGGGGACTTGTGTCGGCCGGCCGTCTCTTCCCAGGGCCACGTAAGTGAGATGCGCCGAGGCGGTCCAGCGGACTTGCCCCGTTCGCGTGTTTTCCGCTTCCACCCGAACGCCGATCTCCATCGAGCTCCTGCCGACCAGATTAAGGCTGGCCTTAAGGATAACGAGGTCCCCGATGAAAACGGGCTGAAGCAAATCGAGCCTCTCAATCGAAGCGGTCACTACGTTGCTGCGGCTATGACGCACCGCTACCACGCCTGCCGCCGTGTCAATGAGTTTCATTATCACACCGCCGTGAACGTTCCCGAAGGGATTGGCATCTTCCGGGTTCATAACCTGCGCAATGGCGATTTTGCTGTCTGCAACGCTTTTGGCCTCCATTTCCATAACTTGTACACCTCTAATCCAATTGAATTGCCCCATTTTCTCAAATGGGGCATTGAGTATCCAGTGGCTCATTTGCCTCTAATCCCTTCCCCAAATGAGACAAGGGATTTTTACTGCGATTTGTTAAAACGCACCGTAAGCACCGAACACTGGGCCCTTCTCACCACCCTGTCCGCGGTGCTCCCAAAAAGAACGTGAGCGATGCCCGTCAGCCCGTGAGATCCCATGACCAGCAGATCTATATCGTTTTCCTCAACGAGCCTGAGTATCTCCGTGGCAGCGTATCCGGACCGGATGTTTACGTTATAGGGCAAACCCTCCGGGAGTTTTTCCAAATACTTCCGCTCAATCGATTTCATGGCGTCCTGAGTAATTTCCTCGATAAACTTCGGATCGTATTCGACCGGCATATAGCTTGCGTGCACAGGCGGGGAGAGTGAAAAATTCACCGTCACATGAATAATCTCGATGGGCGCCCCAAGCTCGACTGCCAGGTCCCTGGCTACCAGAAACGCCTGATCGGCGTTTTCTGAAAAATCGGTACAAAAGCCTATATTTTTGAAGAGCTTTGATCCCATTTCCCCTCCTTGCGTCCGGCCGCTAGATGCCAATGACCCATACAGTCAGCCCGTGAGCCGATTTAATTACCGAGGTGGACACGCTGCCGAGCAGTAATTCCTTCATCAGGCTCGGATGCCTGCGGCCAAGCACAACTGTGGAGCACCCGAGTTCGGCGGCTTTGGCCAGAATGATGGCGGCGATATCGCCGGATTCAACTGCAAAAAGAGACGATATCGACTCCGACCGGAATCCCCCGGCCACCAGCCTTTGTTTGGCCTTAGTGAAGCAGTTCGACATTGTTCTTTCATCCTCCTCTTTCCAGAAATACCCGGCAAGGTCCGGCCTGGCCAAATGCATATGTTCGATCCGCTGGACCTCGTCCATTCTCAGTTTGTCCGGAGAGGCCGTCTGGAGGATGTGGAGAATCTTGAATTCGCAGTGCTTAGCCCCTTCGAGAACCCGCACCGTGTAGTCGATAACTTTCAGGCAGTCAGGCTGGCAATCCAGCGCTATGAGGACACGTTCCATGAATCCCCTTTCAGCTTTCCGAAATCAATTCTTCGTCGGACATCAGCCGGATTCCAAGTGTTGTCGGCAATTTAATAAGATTCTATGGGCAAGCCCAGTCCAAGTCAAGCCGAGATAAGCCGTTTCCTCATCGTTGAAAAAGAAGGTGAGGCGCATGATGATCCAAGCATCAGACAGACCGGGTAATAGAGGGCAGGTAACAGGCAGAGCCGTTTTAATAGATCTCACTTACGCCACGACACGGTCTTTTAAATAATATCGCTCAAAGATACTGCTCGCTCCAGCTTATTGATAGCTAAATATACTGGTCCGCCAGTTCCGTAATAAGCTTCTCGATGTCGCCGTCCGTTTCCGATGCCAGCTCTTTCATCGCAGTTTCCAGCCGCTGCCGGATGCCCGGATCGTTGAATTCTTCGAAGGACCTCAAAGCCCCTCCCCGGCGGCCAAGCCGGAAAAGAAGTTTCTCCCCGGGAGGCAGGGCCAGGTAGCGATCTATCTCGCCGAGCATGGCCTCTTTATCTCCAGGCAGCTTTCCGGTGACTTCTTCAAGAAGGTTCATTATGTGGTCCGATACTACTTTGCTCGAAATCCCGTCGAGCAAAGAGATGAACAGCCGGATCTCTGCTACCGTTTCGTCGTCGGAAAGAGCTTTGAAACGACCCGCTTGCAGGTCATTAAAAAGAGGAACGCGGGAAGGGATACGCAGGCTTCTGAGCCTTATGAAATGCGGGTTGATTTCGTTCAAGACCCGCGCCGATTCTCTTGCATGTTCGTCTGACAACTCCTTTCCTCCGAGTCCGGGCATTATGTATTCGGAAAGTTCCATGCCCGCTTCGATGACTTTTTTGCCCGCTTCCACCTGACGCTTCGCGTTCACACCCTTTTGGACCAGCTTCAACACGAGGTCGGACCCGCTCTCCATACCGATGTGAATTCGGTCGAGCCCGGCCTTGCGAATTTCTTCAAGTTCGGCCACGCTTTTTTCGGCGAGCGTGCTGCTGCGCGCATAAGATGTGATTCGTTCGATCCCGGGGACGCTTCGTTTTAGATGCCGAATCGCTTCGACAAGCACACTGGTTGGAAGAACAAAACTATTGGCGTCCTGGATGAATACGCTGCCCTTTCCCATGTAAAGCCACAGGGCCATTTGCCTATAGAAATCATTGAATCGGCCGTCGGTGTATACCTTTTCCAGTACTTCGCGCGTAACCCTTCCCGCGTGACCTGTGACAGAGGAAAAGGCGCGAAGCTCCCTGTGAATCTCCGCCGCCGTATCTATATCGAGCTTGATTTCTTCGAGTGAGCGCCTGCTGAATTGTTTTCCTTTGTACACCGGACAGAAGGTGCACCTGTTCCAGGGACAATTCCTGGTGAAACGAAACAACAGACTCCCCGCCTCGCTGGGGGGGCGTATCGGCCCCTGTTCGAAAGTTTTCTCTTTCACTTTACCATAACCTCGTTGAATGATATTGGTTCTTCCCAGCAGCAGTGGCTACCTGCTAAACTGGTCATTTGGAACAGTCGTGGCGCTCCTGCTAAATCAAGGCGCAACAGGAGACCCTCTCAGTGATTTATGGTGCTTATAAAAAATAACAGATTTATGAGGAAACTATGGAAGAAAAAGTGACCGCTGTCTACCTTTTGGTCTGGAAACACGAGTTGACGGCCGAAGATGAGGGCAGCTACGAGCGTCCTCTGGCTGCGCAGAAAGAAAAATGCCTCAAGTTCATCAGGGAAAAAGGAATCAACGATTCGGAAATCGTTTTCTACACGAGCAGGAGCGATTTATTCAGGGACGTGGAGCGGGACCGGGTGGCTCGCCTGGTCGTAAATAACGCCGGCAGGCTTGCCGCAACTCCCGGAGACCTGGAGGGCGCCTTGTTCGAACTCAAAATGAGAGAAGTCGAGCTCCTGTGCGTCGAGGAAGGCTAAAGAAAAGGCAAAAGTAAAATGTAAAAAGGCAAAACGAGCCTTTCTTTTTCTTTTGCCTTTTACCTTTTGCCTTTTACCTTTTCTAAAATGTGTGCAGGTATTCTGACTGCGGTTCTGCGGTTTCCTGCTCTATTGCTCCTTCAAATAACTCAGGTTCCAGGTCCGGGGAAACTTCATTCTGCGCGGTTTGAGGCCTGAGAGCTTTCTTTCCACGGGCTGTAAGTGAACCTGCCGGACCTCCCTCACCGGATCTGCCCTGCTTCGTCGCCTCTCCGTCCCTCCGGCCGATCAGCCTGCTCAGGACACGGGTCAATTTGTGCAAATCGTCTACACGCGAATTAAGGTCCAGGGAAGCCGAAGAAGACTCCGCCGCGTTGGCTGCATTCGACTGAACTATCTGGCTCATCTCGGAGACGGCCTTGTTTATTTGTTCGATTCCCTGCGACTGCTCGTGCGAGGCTGCGGCAATTTCGCCGACTAGCTCTCCGGCCTTGGACGAACTTCCCAGCACCAGCTCGAATTCGGAGTTTGTCCGTTCTACAAGGACTGCGCCTTCTTTGACCTTCTTGACGGTCGACTCGATGAGCTCGGCGGTATCCTTGGCAGACTCGGCCGTGCGCCGGGCAAGGTTTCTGACCTCTTCGGCAACCACGGCGAAACCTGCTCCGGCCTCTCCCGCGCGGGCTGCTTCGACAGCGGCGTTGAGCGCGAGAAGATTGGTCTGGAAAGCGACTTCATCTATTGTCTTTATGATTCTCTGTGTCTGCTCGCTTGCATTGGAGATTTCTTTCATTGAGGCGGTCACGCCCTTCATGGACTGGTTTGCCTGCTCTACGGCTTCCCTGGTTTCTATCATGAGCTTGTTTGCATGAGAGGCATTTTCGGCATTCTGACCTGTCATTGCGGACATCTCTTCCAGAGACGAAGAAGTCTCCTCGACCGCCGCCGCCTGTTTCGAAGAACCCTCGGCAAGTTCGCCGCTCGCATCGGCCACCTGGCCCGAAGCCGCACTCACCTGGGCGGCCACTGCAGTCAGCCCGCTTACGGCCCTTTTGACCGGGCCGGTAATAGATCTGACCAAAGCCACCGACAGGCCCCAAAAAACAAGGAGAGCAGACAACAGGAAGGTGCAAACCAGTTTCACCGCCCGATCTTTCTGTGCGTCTATAGATTTGCGGACCTCGTCCGAGAGTTCACTGGCAGTTCTCAGGATATTGGCGCCGCTTTCATTCAGGCTGCCCAGCTTTTCGCTCTCCTTTTTATACAACTGCTGTGACTCATCAACGGAACCCGTGAATTTGTCCAAAGACTCCTTGACTCCTGTGGTCGCATCCTGCCAGGCGGGAAATTGTTTCTTAAAGGGAGTGACAATGTTGATCAAAGCAGTGACAAGGCCCCGAACCTCTCCGGATGAACGCTTCCGATATTCCTCAATAAATTTCTGATCTCCGGTCAGCAGGTACTGAAGCTGGACATTTTGCAATTGAATGAACAGGTCCCTGCAGTCCTTCACTGCGTTAAGGATCCCGAATTCGCCGTCGGAGAGCGGTTCCCCCTGAAGTCCAAGCATTGACTGTCTCGACTCGAGATCTTTCTGTATCTTCCGCAGCTTTTCCTCTGACTCACGCAGGGGTTTTTGCATCTCGTCTTTAAGGCTGTTTTGACGGCTATGGAGTTCATCGATTTCATGGAACAGCTTCTGATAATTTTCGAAATGGCCCTCCATCTCCGAGACCCGCTTTATCCATTCTTCGTTGCCGGTCGAAGACCTGAGCTTTCCCATCCCTTCCTTAACATTCTGCGATTTTTCTGCGAACTCCTGTTTCTGTTCGGGCTTAAAGAACTGCAGGTAGGTCTTTTCAGCGGTGCGGGTTAACAGCACCGTTTCAACAGTTTGGGCCACCTCTTCCTTCAGCAGATTCGCCCGCTCGATTTGCAAAAAATTGTAACCACCAGTCCCCAGGGCTGCCAGCACAAGAAGAGAGGTCAATCCCGCAAAACCAAACAGTTTTTTGTTGAGACTGATATTTGTCGTATTCAGCTTCATCATTCACTCCCTGGCGGTACCTATCATCAAGACGGGCCGGGGCGTCCGGGAAAGCGCCCATGGCCCGACGTTCGATTCACTGGGACTCCAGTTTTTTAGCCTCTTCGGGAGACACACCGAATATTCCGCAGCCGACTATACAATCTTCTCCGTCTATCTTGGCCAGTTTCACATAGGAAACCTTCAGAGAAGGCGCCGTTTCTCCCGGCTTGGGCCACATGAAGTCAACCCAGCCTGCGCCCTTGCCTTTTGCGACTTCACCCATTTCAGAGTACATGTATTTTCCGTTGGTGTCCCTCATGGCGGCATTGGCCTTGCCTACTATCTGCGGCATGACCGGATGCATATACATCGTCGCACTCGCAAGACTGAGAACATAGATGTAAGTGCCGCCGAAGATGAATTCACTGTCCTTCCCCTGGAATTTCGGGAAAGCCGCCTTACCCTCTTTTTCCAGAAGAGCGGCCGCTTTATTGACCTTCTCCATGACCACCTGAGGCGTGGCCGGGGTCGAAGCACTGGCCATGATTGCCCCAATGGATTCTTTGGCCAGCTCCTCCGGGGTTTGTTCCGCGAGCGCCGGAATTGCAACCAGCAGAAAAGTGAAGCAAAAAACGGCAATCAATCCTCTGTAGAAAACTACTCTCATGATTTTTCCTCCCCTATCATTAAAATTCTGGAATGCTACACAAGCAATACTGATAGAGAACCATTCTCCACCACCCATCATCCCAATCCGGTTAAACTGTAGATTTCTATCTCGCCTGGGATTTTCCTGCATGTTGAGTTTTGAGCGCATCAGAAAAGAACTTAGCCAGGCGCGCCAAACCCTCACGTTCTTTGTGGTCGGCATCGAATAATGGAAACTTTAGAGAATTTCTTTGGTTCAGCGTCCCAAAGGTAAGTATCAGTATATGTATAGAATCGCTATCACCTCTATCTCGTCTTCCTTTTCAATAGAAGTTCTTAATTACACTGTTATTCCTTAAGCCTGCGCACCAAATAAAAGAAGCCGGCTGCCCCCCCTGAGACAACCGGCTGTATTTGACTTTATTTCCCTTCCTCGAGAAAAAGGAAGGAGACCACAATAAAAATTTTACCATTGCCGGATGCTCCAGCAAGCCGAATCCGATGTTTTTGTTTTTGGGGGATTAATTCAGGAAGAGAGAAAATGGGACGACACAGCCTTCAAAGGCTTTTCAGGCTTTTTCGACTGCTGCCGAATTGCGATTGGCTATAAATCCCTTTGCCGGGATTTACACCAGCAATGCAAGTAATGAAAGCATCGAACCTTCGAAGACTTTTTCAACCGCAGCGCCCAAAATAGCCCTGCCCACGGTCGTGCCGACCTTCGAAACTACAGTCTCGATGGGATGCTCCAGTTCTCCATTTTGCGAAATTTTATAATATCCCTTTTCTTCGAGAACATTCAAAATGGAGTCGGGGTCCGTAGCGCAACTGGAGTAGTTGATCGTGATGCTTCCCGTCAAGGCGTTGATGGAAACTGCGTCAACCCCGGGAAGCGAGTCAAGCAACGCGCGCACTCTCTCAATTTCCACGGGGTTCTGCTTGATGATCGGCGTTTTGATTCTGAGTCTCCCGGGTGTAATATGGCAATAGTAGCTCATGGTCACCTCGTAATTCCTGGTTCTCATATTTTCTCTGCCGGAAAAGTCTTCCGCCCCTTTGTTGTAATTAGGATAAACCCCAAATGTTACGGGATTGTTACAAAATCCGCACAATTCACAGACATTTAGCGCTAACCTGAGGTTAGAAGGTGTGCAGGAAGATTTCCTGAAGAACACAAGTCAGAGCTTGAAGCGAAGGATTTTTCCTGTTCGGGCGGATGCGATTTATCCGCGCAATCTGCAAAACCGCCTTGAGGCGGCATGCAGCCCGTGGCAGCTCAGAGCAATTGCGGCTGGACATCTGCTGCTGTTTCGGCGCTCGAATCCCGGATGCCGACATCAATAGGGCCCCGGCCGGACTACTTTTAGAGGGCGGACACTGCTAGACGATTCCCGGCCTTAAAAGACTTTCCAGTTGTTCCCTCACCGAGTTTGTGAGCGATGCGTCCATTTTTCCATCTACGAGGCGGTCCCAGAAATCGGGAGCTATTACTCCCGCATCGTAACCGATAACTATGGACCGAGCAGCCGCATTGGCCCTGACATCCAGAATGCCCTTGAAGTATTTCACCAGATCGTCGGCTTGCATGTCTCGGGCGATAAGCAAGCCTTGGAGCCTCACCTTCAGTCTAATGCGTCCGGGGATGTGGTGAACGATTGCCGCATGACCGGCGAGGTCAATCAGCCTGTCTATAATAATTTCTTTGTTTTCCGTCTGCGCCATTGCCGATCCTGTTAAATCCTTTGTTTACGCTACGCCATGAAAATGTCACAGGAACTTAACTTGACACCACCAAACCGGCACCCTATTGTAACAGTCTAGACCAATACTGATGTGTTCAACGTGTATTTATCTGAAACTGGACCGAAATCTCTTATGATAGAGCATACACAAATCATCTCACACACTCCGAAGCGCACCCGAATCAGGGTATCGAGCAAACGGCGTAATCCTAAAGAGATGGCCCGGCTTGTCAAGGCCCTGGAGGCGTCTCCCAAGGTCGACTCCGTCCAAACCAATCTACACGCCGGGACAATAGTTGTCTACCATAAGGAGGAAGCTCTCTCAGATATCAAGTCCGAGATGAAGAGCTTGGGAGTCATACTGTTGGCGGCAACAGGAGTCGAGACCTCGGCCAAATCACTGACAGACGCTGTCTCAGACCTCGACGGCCATCTGCGTTCGGCTACTAAAGGCCTGCTGAACTTAAAGCTGCTGGTGCCGGTCGGATTCGGTGCGCTTGCCGTTTTGCAGCTCGCCAGGCGCGGTTTCGAGATCACCGGCGCACCCTGGTACCTGCTCGCCTATTTTGCTTTCGAATCATTCAACAGGCTCAATAGTCCGGAAGTGGAATGCGTACCGGTTGAGTCGATCACTCAAGAATCGGCAGATACTGCGTAAATACAATTTTATAGAAGAATTCGCATATTTGAAAGCATGCGCGCGTTGCGGTTTCCGATAAGGCATGGACGTAGGTTCATGCAAGTATACAGGAGGTGGCAAAATGGCTCTTTTTGACAATGGGCTGAAGATCGGAACGGGTCTGGCAATTGGTCTCGGAGTATTGGTTCTGGCGCCTGCAATCGCTCCGGCGGTGGCGGCAGTGGTCAAACCGTTGATCAAGGCATCGATAAAGAGCAGCATATTGCTGTTTGAAAAAGCCCAGGAGTTGATCGCCGAAGCAAAAGAATCGGTGGAGGACCTGGCCGCGGAGGCTCAAGCGGAAATTGCTCAGGAGAAACACGCATCTTCGCAGGCATCCGGCGGCGCCGCTGCTACCGCAGAAGTTCACTGAACAGCTCTTAGAGATATAAGTAACTGCGTTGTTCGTTTCAGAGGAACTACCCGTGGTCGAAACTTTGCATGCCGCCATAACCGGCAGAACGAGATTCAGGGTAAAAGAGCTTTATCGTTGCGCCCCATTGAAGATTCACCTCGAACGATTCCTTGGGGCCAATCCTGCGGTGATCAGCGCCAGCGCGAGCACATTAACATCCGCCGTACTGGTCCGATACGATTCCGGCGCCGGCCCGGACCATATCAGGATCTTGATAGAAGAGGCCCTAACCAAATTCGACCAACCCTGTGAATCCGGTGTCCCCATCGAGGACCGGATTGAAATCGGAAATCGAAGGGAACGGAGAAGCCATTCCCGGCACAGACCGCCCTCCGAGGTCCGGCCATCCTGCTCGACTTCGTCATCTGATGCCAACTATCCAACAAACGCATGTCCCTGGCACTCAATGGGCATTGAGGCGGTGTTGGCCGCATTGGGGGGAGAGGCTGAGTCTGGGCTTTCGAGCGAAGCCGTCCGGGAAAGGCTCGCGGCATATGGTCCCAATAGTCTTCCGGACCCCCCTATCAGATCGAAGCTGGAGATTTTTCTCAGCCAGTTGAACTCCCTGCCGGTCGCGCTTCTCGGAATTGCCGCAGGGATTTCAGCCCTTACCGGGGGACTTGTCGATGCCGTCGCAATTGTGGCCGTCGTGGCATTAAATGCCTCAATCGGCTATGCAACCGAAACCGAGGCGGAAAGAACGATCTCCTCCCTCAAAACCCTGTTGCACCCATCGGCGGTGGTGGTCCGAGAGGGCGCCAGGAAGCGAATCGACGCCAGGGACCTCGTTCCCGGCGACTTGGTGATTCTTGAGCCAGGGACCTACATCGGCGCCGATTGCAGGCTCATTGAGGCCAGCCGTCTTCGAATCGACGAATCGAGCCTCACCGGCGAGAGCGTCTCCGTGTTCAAAGAGACCGACATAATAGAAAGAGCCGACATCCCGCTGGCTGACCGAACGAACATCGTCTATATGGGCACACTGGTGTCAGGAGGGATTGGAAGCGGGATCGTCGTTGCAACAGGCCGTTATACCGAAATAGGAAAGCTTCAGGCGATGATCGGCGAAACAGTTTCTCCGCAGACCCCGATGGAAAGACAGCTCAACACCATCGGCACGCAACTCGTGTGGGCGTGCGCAGCCGTCTGCGGGGCCGTTTTCGTGGTGGGAATCCTGAGACGGGCCGCAGTTGTGATGATTGCCAAGACTACCATATCTCTCGCCGTAGCCGCAGTCCCCGAAGGACTCCCCACAGTCGCCACCACTACTCTGGCTTTGGGCATCCGCAAATTGAACGCGCACGGGGTAATTATCAGGGATCTCGAAGCCGTGGAAACACTGGGAGAAGTTCAGACGATCTGCTTTGACAAAACGGGGACCGTAACCGAAAATCGCATGTCGGTCATTAGAATATTTTCCGGAAAAAGTGCCATTGAACTGAAACAGGAGGGATTTTTCCGGGGAGGCAAAAAAATCAATGCGCAAAACAATCCCGAGCTTCTGCAACTTGCCAGGATCTGTATCTTGTGTGGGGAAGTAAGTGAAAAAGAGGTGGAGCAAGTCTCATCTACCGAGAAGGCGCTGCTCGAATTTGCGGAACGCACCGGTCTTAATATAACGGAAGTAAACGAGCGCTATCCCCGGATCAAGACCGCGTTTCGCACCGAAGACCGTCATTTTATGGCCACCCTCCATTCGGCAGACCGCAGACAAGACACATTATCCCCGTCAAACAGGTTTCTGGCTATAAAAGGAAATCCGGTGGAAGTGCTCGCCATGTGCGACACGCAGTTTGTCGGAGGCAAAAAGCTCCCGCTCGGGCAGCAGGAGGCCTCGAGAATCGAGATCGAGAACGAGAAAATGGCGGGCGATGCGTTACGCGTGCTCGGGTTTGCCTGCCGGTCAGCAGAAGACGAAGATACTCTGGAGTGCCTTCGCGGCCTGACCTGGCTTGGTCTTATAGGAATGGCGGACCCGCTGCGTCCTGGAATGAAGGAGTTAATCGCACGCTTCCACCGCGCAGGGATCGACACTATCATGTTAACGGGCGACCAGAGCCCGACGGCTTATGCAATCGGAAAAGAGTTGGGGATCAGCCGGGACAAACCCACAGAAATTCTTGATTCGACGAGCCTTACAGATATCGACCCGGAGGCTCTCAAGGCCCTTTCGCAAAGGGTGCACGTTTTCGCCAGAGTGAGTCCCGCCCATAAGCTGCAGATAGTCCAGGCGCTGCAGGATGCCGGGAAGATAGTTGCAATGACCGGCGATGGGGTAAACGACGGGCCGGCGCTCAAGGCCGCTGACATCGGCATCGCCATGGGCCACGGGGGCACTGATGTCGCACGGGAAGTTGCCGACGTGGTGCTCGAGGACGATAATCTGGAAACGATGGTCCTGGCGGTCGGGCAAGGCAGGGCGATACACAGTAATATAAAGAAATCGCTGCATTTTATACTCTCGACCAATTTCAGCGAAATAGTGGTAATGTTTGTGGCGAGCGCGGCCGGCCTCGGTTATCCCATGAGCGCAATGCAACTTCTCTGGATAAACCTTATGTCTGACGTCTTCCCATGCCTCGCCCTTGCCCTGGAACCTCCCGAGCCTGATGTTCTCGAGCGACCGCCCCTGGACCCCAAAGATCCAATCATTGGGAAGCAGGACTTCCAGAGAATAGGGATCGAATCCGGCGTAATCAGTCTTGCTGCCCTTGGCGCATACGGAGTTGGTCTGACCCGGTACGGGATGGGGCCGAAGGCCTCCACACTGGCTTTTCAGAGTCTGACCCTCGCCCAGTTGCTTCACTCAATCAGTTGCCGCTCAGAAAAAGTGACCATCTTTGACCAGGAGAAACTCCCCCCGAACAAGTACCTCAACTGGGCGCTGGGAGGCTCTCTGGGATTGCAACTGCTCACTTTCGTCGTCCCTGGGCTTCGCAACCTTCTGGGAGTCGCTCCTATAAACCTCTTCGACGCCGCCATAATAGGGATTAGCTCTATCCTGCCGCTCCTTGTAAACGAGGCGACCAAGTCGCCCCGCCCTAAGCCCTGCGATATGATAGATACACAGAGCGAGGCGCCTTCGTCGCCGTACGAAACTAGTCACTGATGGCGCCCAACCTGAAATACCGTTTATAGTTCAGTGCAGTTCACAGGTCCGTCTTACGAGGTAAAACCAATGAAAAACAACTTCATGCTGACATCGGAGTCGGTGACCGAGGGGAATCCCGACAAGCTCTGCGATATCATCAGCGATGCCATAGTGGATCATTTCCTAGAGCAGGATCCCTACTCCAGGATAAATGCCGAGTGTTCGCTCGCAGCCTCGATAGTTTTCATTGCCGCAAGATTCGCTTCGCGGGCCGCCTTCAGTCTCTCCGAAATCGCCCGAAAAGTTATTGGAAGGGTTGGATATCAGGGTGTCGATTTCAATGCGAGTACTTCAAGCGTGCTGACGAGCATTAAGGAGCTTCCCCTGGATCCTAGTTACAGGTTTGACGAAAAAAAGCTGACTTCAAAGCAAATAGAGGCCATGCCGGCAGGAAATCAGGTTACTACCTTCGGGTTCGCCTGCAGCCAGAATGCTGCGCTGATGCCCTTGCCAATCTGGCTTGCGCATAAGCTGTCGAGACGAATGGCTGAGGCGGGAAAAGAAAAAATCCTGCCCTATCTTTGTCCGGAAGCCAAAACCGATGTGGGCATAGAATTCGTTGACCGAAAGCCCTCTCGCATTCACAGCATTACCATCACGGCCAGTCAGAAGGATGCCGCAACGCCCGGACTGAACAAGCTGAGAGCGGATATTCGAGAGGCCGTTATCGAGCATGTGTTCCGGGACGAACCGCTGCGTCCCGACCAGCACACCGAGATATTCATAAACCCTGAGGGAATCTTCCACCTTGGAGGCCCATCGGTTCATTCAGGGCTTACCGGAAGAAAAACCTCCATAGACACATACGGAGACTACTCCAGGCACAGCGGGGTCGCTTTGAGCGGCAAAGACCCGCTTCGCATAGACAGGGTGGGAGCCTATGCGGCGAGGTACGCAGCCAAGAACCTGGTGGCGGCGGAACTGGCGGATGAATGTGAAGTGCAGTTGAGTTATTCAATTTCGAGGTCTCGTCCCGAATCTGTCCAAGTTCAAACTTTCGGGACGGGCAAGGTTTCCGATGAGAAATTGACCTCGCTTCTGGAAAAACATTTCGATTTCCGGCTGGCCGCCATAGTCAGGGATTTCGAGCTGAGACGCCTTCCTGCAACGAACCAGGGAAGGTTCTATCAAAAGCTTGCCGTTTACGGCCATATGGGGCGGCTCGACCTGGACCTGCCATGGGAGAAAACGGACAAGGCGCACCTGCTGAAGCCGACCGTGAAAATGAAAACCTGAGACCTTTACAGGCGAAATAAGGCTCAATTTAAGTCTTTGCGGTGATCGCCAACCTGTCGCTGCAATTGCCGAGTTGCGAATGAGCAGATTTTTACTGCTGGATGTGGGCGCCGGGACACTCGACGTTTTGTTCTACGATGATTCATCGGGCCTTCATTACAAGGCGGTGGTGAAGTCCCCGGTGCTTTACCTGGCCGAGAGAGCGCAAAGCATATCCGGAAACCTCCTGATAACCGGCGTTGAAATGGGTGGGGGCGCTCTTTTGGAAGTCCTTTCACGTCATGCTCAAAACGCCAGAGTTGTCGTATGCGCATCTGCCGCTCGAACCCTGAGCCACAATCCCGACCGTATTCGCAATGCCGGACTCACAATCATTGAAGACTCCCAGGTCTCGACGCTTCCGGATTTGGAAAGTTATACATCTTTAGGGCTGTCCGATTTCCCGTATGAACATTTGGAGAATATCGTTAAGAGTTTCGGGGTATCATTCGAATTCGACATTGTCGGCGTGTGCGCCCAGGACCATGGCACGCCGCCTGCCGGCAAATCGCATTTGGACTTTCGACATGAAATCATTAAGGCGGCCCTTGACCGAAAGCCGTCAGCGGAATCTTTGCTCTATGAAAAAGGAAGCGTCCCTCCCTTTTTGAATCGTTTGAATTCCATAGCACAAACAGCCTCCAATCTCCCCTGTACCGAAGTTTATGTCATGGACAGCGGCATTGCCGCCATACTTGGAGCATCCAGGGACTTTGAGTTAAGGAGCAAAAGAAGTTTCGTCGTGCTTGACATCGCCACATCTCACACTGTCTGCGCGGCAATTGAAGACGAAGAGATTGCGGGCTTGGTGGAATATCACACGAGAGACCTGAACCTCGCCAAACTTGAATCGCTTCTTGTGGATCTTGCTGAGGGCAGGCTGATTCATCGGCATGTCTTGGCCGAAGGAGGTCATGGCGCATACATCAGGAAAACTTTGGGGTTTGAAGCCGTCGAATCTATTGTGGCCACAGGCCCAAAACGCCGGCTGGTCGAAAATTCAAAGCTCCCGATCACGTTCGGAGCGCCTCTAGGTGACAACATGATGACCGGAACAACCGGATTGCTGGAAGCTATTAGAAGACGAAAGAAACTCGACTTTTCTCTTTACCTTTAAAAAACGGCAGCCCCAACGACTTCCTTGCCCGGCGAATGATATATCGGCAGACCCAGTTCTTCACTGGTAAAGCAGTTGAAAACGTGATGGCCATCTATGTCGAGGACCCGCAAGTCATCTGTTTGGGAAAGGTCGCCAAGGATTATTGAAAAACGAGTCCCGTACATCTTCTTTACCTTGTCCACCGATACTTCGTACGCGATATACCTGGTTATGCCCCTGGCCTCCAACTTCTTCGTAAGAGCAGGATGTTCGAGAGAATCGAAGGATGTAAGAATCAATATCGGACCACTACCGGTAAAGATCATCGCGGCTTTCATGGCGTTCTCCTTTCAGGTTGACGCTTTTTCCAGGCGGCCGGGATGGCGGCCTTGTTAAAATCATCACGCTCGAAAAGGTTGTAGCCTACTGGTGCAACCGGACATACAAGCTGGCTGAAGAGCAGTTTTTTCACCCGTCCAGGGTGAAAATATCAGCTTCAGGTCCACCCGCCTTTTTCTTGCAGCCCCCATGTGCAAGCCGGTGCAACGGTCTCGACCCTGCCAAGCGCCGAAGACCACCGGCCAGGCAGGACAAGTTTGCGTCCGTTGAGGTTTGCGGGTGATCCCTCGCAAATTATACCCTGCCTGTCGATCTTAAAACGGACCTCCTTTGACAGAACACCTGCCTGCGCCGGCAAAGAAGGAACGACCCGAGACCCGACCATGGGAAGATAAGATGATTCAATCATGTTCCCAAAGTCATCGAGTTTCGCCCAAAGCCATTCGCTTGTAATCGTCTCTTGCTCTATCACCTCCCGGAGTGGCTTCTGCGAGGGCTCAGAGTAAATAGCCGGCCCCAACTCTTCAAAGGAGAAGCTGTTGAAAACGTGATGTCCGTCGATGTCCATCACTCGCAAATCATCTTTTTGGGAAAGGTCGCCTAAAACCACCGAAAGGCGCGTGCCGTAACGTTTCCTCACCAGTTCCGGCGGCACCTCATGAAGAATGAACCTGGAAATACCCCTGGCGCCAAGTCTTTGACTAAATTCAGGTGATTGGAACGATTCAAAGGTGGTTATAACAAGAATGGGCCCACTTCCAGTGAAAACCAACGCAGCTTTCATCGAAGCACCTCCATTTCTGCTGCCAAGGCGCTTTCCAGGCGCCGGAAACAAAACCACTTCCCGCAGGGTTCATAGAAGTTGAAACGTTCGGGGTCTCGTAAAAATCGCGCTGAACGCGCTTATCTCAGCTAATTTAACCGGCTCGCCTCCCGAAATCCTGTGCTTTGGTGAACTGGAATACTGAACCAGACGGCTCCAGCGCCAGGAGGGCAAAAGCACATTGGAGAGAAGTGGGCCAAGCAGAATGATAGCTTGAGGGGATGAAATTAATAAGACAGCAGGATTTGAACGCCGCTTTGATCTGCCTCTCGCGAATCCGGCCGGTACTGAAGCCGCCTGGAATGAGACCGATCTATCTCATAGGCGCGCACCCCACCTATTGGCATTCACCTTAGGCAAATTTTCCTCAAATGTCAAGAGAAAAATACTTCCATTAATCTCATTTGCATGGATTATGCTCTAATGGCGGCGGCCCCGAAATTCTACGGAAGCTAGAGACGTATGTTAGACTGGCGGCAAATCTGGTCCACTAAATCGAAAATATCATCTGTTTCCTGCAGGTTCGCTTTTAATTGTTCGGCTAAAGTTGCAATATGTGAAAGAGATTCTCTTTCTATAAGTATGACTCTTTCATTCTCTTTGAGTGCTGCGAACAGTTTATCGATTTCGTCATTCACGGACAACAAAGCCTTGTCGAGTTCTTTATTCGACATTCTCGATCCTTGCTCGATCAATTCTATCATTCTGCCCTGAATGCGCTTATATACTCCCAGAGTGTGATCAGGATTAATGAAAGTTCTGTACTTGGCCAATCTCCTAATCTTTAGTCGGACGTCACCCAACGAAAAAGGTTTGTGTATATAATCAAATGCACCTAGTTTCATAGCTTCTATGGCTGTTTCAACTGAAGGATAGCCAGTCATAATGATGACCTCGGAGGTTAGCTCCTCCGATCGCACGTGCCTCAGCAAATCAAGGCCTCCTTCCCGATTTCCATTAATTCCAGACATGTTTTTGTCGATCAACATGATATCGTATTCATTGCACGCAATTAATTGCAGGGCGGCCTCCATCCCCTCCGCTGCGTCAACGCTATATCCGTCTGTAATCAGAACAGCGTTGAGCATATCACGAACATCATCGTCGTCTTCGACCAGCAGGATCTTTATCGGCATCTTCGTTTCACCTCCGGGGCTTCCACCGCAAATCAGGGCTATCCATATCTATCCGGCAATACAAGATTAGACACTATCAATCTCGTATTCGGAATTTTTGGCGCCGAAGAAAAGGGATTTTTACAAACGCGAGCACAAAGCAAGCTAAACAGCGCAACCGGTGGGTGTGAGAAGGGGTCAAAAACATTTTTTGACAGCAGGCCTAACGGCTGGTGAACTTCTCTGGAGGAACCGGCTCAAATGCAGTGATGCTGACCACCTCCCGTTCAACTCTTGGAGGCGGTTCTTCGCATCTGATTATCCTGAAGGCCTCCGCTGGACTTAAGACTTTGAGAGACATGTGATGCCTGTTTCCCCTCTTTTCCACGTAGAACAAGTCTCCACTCGGTATGAATCTCCAGATCTCTCCCCTTGCCTTGCACATAGGAAACACTCCCTTCTACGTGGATAAAGTACAGATTTCTTCGTTGTTAAATCTTCATACCATTAGATGGGTTACAAAAAGGTTACAGCAGGATGATCAGTCTAAAAGAGGTAAAAACCCTTCTATCTGTGTCGCACGGCCAATTTATTAGCCCACTCGTACCAAGTGCAGTAGAATGATTTTAAAAATTAGAAAACATGATCCTCAATTCTCGACGATCCGTTTATAAATCGACGTCGTCAGTTTATCCGGGACCACGCCAAGTTCCTTGTCAAGCGTCTTCCTGCATTCTTCGTAGACCCGGATAGCCTCGGACTTCATTGATAGCTTCGAATACACCAGCATAAGCCTCTGGTAGGCCTCTTCCAAAGTAGGGTCGCTCTTCAGAATTAACTTGTAGAGATCGATTGATTTGCGCGAACTGCCGTGAATTTGGCACTGTGCGGCCGTGCGTCGCAGAATATCTATATATACGGCGCGGATCTCCTCCCTCTTCAATATTGTCCAGGGGACATATAATTCATCTTCAAGATAGTCCCCTTTATACAGCGCAATAGCGAAGTTGCCGAAAATAATGGACTCCTTGATGTCTCCAGCCTGCTCCGCCCGCCTTGCCCTGTTGTAGAATGAGAGGAATTCGTCGATATCTAACTGGATCAGGCCGCGATTCAGTGAGATTTTATTGTTCTTGTTCCATATATAGGGCGACCCTGTCCGCGTCACAGCCCCAAATGTTTTTCTAAGACGGTGAAGGACGACCTTGAAATTTTGTTTGCCGTCATCTGTGGGCATATCGGGCCACAGATCTTCGATAAGCAAATCACTCGGCACGTTCTCAGCTCCCCGCGTGATAAGAGCTTTAAGGAGCAATTGCGGTTGCTTTGCACCCCATTCTTTTGCAGTGATAACTGTTTCACCCTTGATTAGCTGAAAATTTCCGAGCACATTAATCTGGATTGAACTAAGCCTTCGGCAGACCCTTCCTAGCCTACCCGCCCTTTCTCATTGAATTAACTGCAAGATCGTTCATGGTAACTCTCAATTAGGATGGAGCGTTCTTTTAGATTCTCTTTCCCGAAAAGGAGATATACCATGACTCACCTTAGAAAACGCATGATCGAAGATCTTCAGTTGAGGGGATTAAGCCCTGGAACGCAGGTCATGTATGTTCGCGCCGTGCGGCTACTGGCCGAGCATTACGGAAAATCGCCCGACAAGATTACTGAAGAGGAACTACGTGATTACTTCCTCTACCTCATGAACGTCAAGAAGTGGTCACGAAGCACCAGCACCGTCGCTCTATGCGGCATCAAATTCTTCTATGAGAAGACGCTCAAACGGGACCTGGCCATTCTCAAGTTCGTCAGGGCCAAGCGAGAGAACAAACTGCCGGTGATCCTAAGTCCCGACGAGGTGCACCGCATTCTCTCCAATGTGCGTTCACTTCGATATCGAGTGTTGTTCATCGTGATCTATTCCTGCGGCCTGCGGCTGCAGGAAGGAACACATCTTCAGGTTTGTGACATCGACAGCGACAGGGGTCTCATACACGTACGTGGAGGTAAAGGGAACAAGGATCGGTATGCTCCCCTACCAGACAGAACACTTCTGTTACTGCGCGAACACTGGAAAACTCATCGCAATCCGACATGGATCTTTCCCGCGCGCCAAACCAGAGCCAAAAAGCTTGCGGCAACTGCCGCAGGACCTGCATCAAGGTCCGGTGTATTGTTAGTTTTCAAAAATGCATTGAAGAAAAGCAAACTCAATAAGAATGCCTGCGTTCATACGCTGAGGCACTCCTACGCCACTCATCTCCTGGAGGCCGGAGTGAACCTCAGGCTTATCCAGGAGTACCTAGGCCACAGGTCCCCCGTCACCACCTCCATCTATGCTCATCTCACGGCCAAGACCAGGGAAACGGCCTTCAAGTCCATCAACGAACTCATGAATGATCTCTGATCGACAGGGAAGGTCCCATGCCGGAACTGGCGGACATCTTTCGCCGCCATGGCCCGCAGTACCGAAGCAAATTTGCAGGTCGCATGCTCCCTTCGCATCTAAAGGCCATGGAGGATATCGAGAACTGTCGCACAGAGTCCATGGGCGGCCATGTATATCTTTGTGATCAGTGCGGTGAGATACGCTACAGCTACCATTCCTGCAAGAACCGGCACTGTCCGAAATGCGGCAACGAGAGCACCGATCTCTGGCTCGAAAAGCAGCTTGACCTGCTGCTTCCTGAAACTTACTTCCTCATAACCTTCACTCTTCCCGAGGGGCTTCGAACGCTTGCCCGAGCCAAACAGAAAGCTGTCTATGATTTGCTCTTCGAAGCTTCAGCCGAGGCCCTGAAAAAACTGGCTCTGGACCAAAGATTTGTGGGGGGGCGCATCGCCGTGGTCGGTGTTCTCCACACATGGGCGCGCGATCTTTCCTATCACCCCCATGTCCATTACATAATCCCTGGTGGAGGCCTCTCCTCGGACAACCGCTGGCTCTCTTCGGGGAAAAAGTTCTTCGTCCCCGTGAAGGCGCTTTCCACCATTTTTAAAGCAAAGTTCTGCGATGGGCTTATAAAGCTCGGTCTTTTTGACTCAGTCGATGAAAAAGTTTGGGCAAAGGCATGGGTTGTCCATTCCAAACCGGTCGGCACGGGAGAGGCGGCGCTAAGATATCTCGCTCCCTATGTCTACCGTGTAGCCCTTTCCAACAATCGTATTGAAGATGTGGGGGAATCGTCGGTCACGTTCCACTACAGGGTGCCCGATACCGGAATCTCCCGCCGCATGACGCTCGATGCCATGGAGTTCATCCGAAGATTCCTTCAGCATGTCCTGCCGGATAGCTTTCATAAAGTACGATATTACGGTCTCCTCAGTCCCTCAAACCGAAAAACATTCAGGCTCCTTCAGAAAGTTTTGACGACAGGCTCCAGCCTGCAATCCATCTTGAGACCGTCTGAACCGGAAAGACCCCCTGGCGCTCAACACCCTGACGCCATCCTTTGCACCCACTGCGGAACTCAGCTAAGGCTGATCAAAACCATTAGGCGCGCCTTCACCAGAGGTCCCCCGTGAGAAGAGGAGTAACTCCAGCAAAACTGGTTCCCCACTTCGGCGGAAAACACTGCCTTACCGTCAACGGTATCCTGCGCCGACGGCCAACCGGTCACCATCCCGGCACCGTAGCAACAGATCAAACAGCAGCTTTCAGCATCATAAAAAAGAGCACTTCACTATTTTCTCGGTACCTCACAGCCCTTGCCACCAATCAAAGAAAGCCCGATTGACCCCGGCACAAGGCTTTTGCACGTTATAATTCCAAACCCTACCAAGGCTGAGTTCAAACCGAATTTGTGTAGCGGCTACGCAAGGCTTCGCGCCACACAAATTCTTAACTCTTTTTGGGAACACCTGCGGGCTGATCGCAGGCGGAGTCGATAGGTTCAGGCAACGCGGTCTCATCAACCGAGGCCGTAATGAGTTTGGACAATACAGCCAGCTTTCGGCTTTTTTCAGCAAGGGTGCGAATAAACTTGTTTTCCGAGTCTACGAGCCTCTGCGACAGGCTGCGTGCAATGGCATAAGCAATTCCGGGACGCGCAAGCAAAAGCAATTCAAAATCGTCTCTGGCAATTTCGATCAGACGTATCCGTGTTTTGGCCCGCACAGTCGCCGACCTCACTCCTTCCGGGCTCAGCAGACTCATTTCGCCTATGGATTCACCAGGGTAACAAACTCTCAGGATTATTTCGTCAGTAGTGCCGAAGGCTTTGATGATCTCCATCTCTCCCTCTGCGATAATATAGAGCCTGTTACCGAGTTCTCCTTCCTTAAACAGGATCGTTTCGGCAGGCAGCTCCAATTGTCTCGCAATTTCTGCCAGAAACCGGATTTCTCTGTTAGACAGAGAACTAAACAGGGAGATCTGTTTCAGGAGTTCATTCATAGTCCATAGATCATATGACATCGAAATACAAACAGGCAAGAAAAATGCCCTGACGGATGGTCAACCAGTTCTAATCCTGCCGTACATTTCGGTCATGTTCGCGATCTTTTCGGATAAATCGGCGGTCAACTGTTTGGATTCGACTCTCCATTCCCAGTTGCCGTCCTTGACAGACGGCGTGTTCATGCGCGCCTCGGACCCAAGATCGAGAAAGTCCTGCATCGGGATTACCACTGTTGAGGCTACGGACATCATGGCAGTCCTGATCAATCGCCAGGCGACGCCTTTATCGTCGAGCTCGCAGCCCAGATATGCAGATAGATTCTTCTTTTCCGTATCGGAGGCGTCGTTTTGATACCATCCCTTCACCGTGTTGTTGTCGTGGGTGCCTGTATAGACTATGCAGTTCCGAACGTGATTATGCGGAACATATGGATTCGTAGACAAGCTGTCTCCAAAAGCAAACACCAGGACCTTCATTCCGGGAAACTTATATTTTTTCATTACCTCCTTGACTTCGTCAGTAATGATGCCGAGGTCTTCGGCAATTATTGAAAGCGAAGGAATTCGCCCCAACAACGTATCGAAAAATTCCATGAATGGAGTTGTTACCCATTTTCCGTTGACGGCCGTTTTTTCGGTGGCAGGCACTTCCCAGTAGGCCACAAACCCGCGAAAGTGATCGAGGCGAACAATATCGAAGTGTTTAAGATTGTGTTCCATTCGCCTGATCCACCATGCGTAAGAGGTTTCCCTCAGCTTATCCCAGGAATAAACCGGATTGCCCCACAACTGTCCAGTTTCACTGAAATAGTCGGGAGGCACCCCTGAGACGAAAGCAGGATTTTTGTCGCCGTCGAGCTTAAAATACTCGGGGTTTGTCCAGACGTCCGAGCTGTCGAAGCTCACGTAGATCGGAAGGTCGCCTATTATCCGGATGTGTCTTTGGTTGCAGTACTCCTTAAGGCGCGACCATTGGCGAAAAAAGAGGAATTGATAGAATTTTTCTCTCCCCACCCCTTCTGCAAGTCTTTGCCTCCATTCATCAAGCGCCGGTTGGGTCCTGTCCCTGATCTCCCTCGGCCATTCGTTCCAGAAGACCCCGGGAAAATGCTCTTTGAGACTCATGAAAAGGGCGTAATCGTCAAGCCAGTGTGCGTTGGCCTTTACGAATTCTTCATACCCATCTTGCGCCTGCGGCATATCCCTGAACTTACCGTATGCCACTCCCAGGACTCGGTTCTTGAAATCGGCCACCTTGTCATATTCCACCCTGGTCGAGTCGAAAGAAGGGGCCCTTGAGAGATCGTCCCAGGAAATATATCCGTCCTTGACCAGCAGGTCGGGGGCGATCAGTAGAGGGTTCCCCGCAAAGGCCGAAAAACTACAATAAGGGGAATTGCCACAGACAATAGAAGTGGGATTTAAAGGAAGCAACTGCCAGACCGTCTGGCCGGAGTGTGCAAGAAAGTCCGCAAAGTTGTATGCGGCCGCCCCCAGGTCTCCTATGCCGAAGTCGGAAGATAGTGAAGTAATATGGAGCAGAATACCGCTTTTTCGCGATTTCAAAAGGTTCTCCTATCTATTTTCTATTGCTGTTTGACCAATTCTATTACGAAAAGTGTTCTTGCAAGTGGCTCACTTAATATATCGAAAATGTAATAACTTCCATTAAAAGATTAAAGCCGGAAAAAAGGTCTTCGTTCCACACGTTTCGATGTTATAAACGGTTTCAAAAGGGGAAAGAATATGATCACAAAGGGTCTTCTTGACAGGATTTATGAGGCGGCCAGCATCCAGAGGTGGAACGATCACGTCCGCCCCGTCGAGTTTACCGAACTTGACAAACAGGCGCACAAAATGATTCTCGCCTATGTGCTCGGAAAACTCCAGGAATCCGAGGGACAGGCACAAATCGACTGGCTCAAACTTATAGAAGGTGGGATCTTTGAATTCTTCCCCCGGGTGATTCTTACCGACATAAAGGCCCCCGTTTTCCACAAGCTGATGAGCAAAAAGGGGCGGGAGATCAATACCCTGGTGCTTCAGAAGATAGATGAGGATGTCAAAGCCCTGGGGGGAGACTTCGGGCCGAATTTCAGAAACTACCTTTTTGATCCAAACTACGCCCGGTTTGAAAAAAGGATACTGAAGGCCGCTCATTACCTTGCGACAAACTGGGAATTTCAAATTATTTACAACATAGCCCCATTTGTGTACGGAATCGATAAGACAAAGGAGGAAATCGAAAATCAGATAGAAGACCACTACGACCTTATAGGAGTGCAAAAACTTTCGCTGCGAAAGAAGTCCTTCGGCTTTATCGATCTTTGCGCACAATTGCGGTTCCAGCAAAGGTGGGCGCATTCGCCGCGTGTACCCAAAACTTCAGTGCTCGGACATATGCTGATTGTGGCCATGATTTCCTATTTTTGTTCAGTGGAAATGGGCGCCTGCAGAAAACGCACTTACAATAACTTTTTCAGCGGGCTTTTTCATGATTTGCCGGAGGTGCTGACCCGCGATATAGTCTCACCTGTCAAGACCTCGGTAGAGGGATTGGACGAAATAATAAAAGATTATGAAAAAATGCAGTTCGAGGAGCGCATCCTGCCCCTTCTTCCTTCCTCTATCAGAGACGAGGTGATCTATTTTATCCAGGACGAATTTTCAAACAAAATAGTCGAGGACGACAAAGTCAGAAAAGATATTCCCGGTGCGCAGATGAAACTCTACAACCAGGACCGCTATTCCCCGGTTGACGGCGAAATAATCCGGGGCTGTGACAAGCTCGCGGCATTCATTGAAGCCTCGCTCTCGATCAGGCACGGCATCAGTTCCCAACACCTCAAGGACGGCAGGGAAAAGATATACCGGGAGTATAGCAATCTGGACTCGGGCGGCATCAATTTCGCCGAATTGTTCAATTATTACGAGTAGCAGGAATAGATGAGAGCGGTAATCCAGCGCGTCCTGGAAGCGAGTGTCAAAATAGAGGGTGTCGAAACTGCGAGGATCGGCAGAGGCATTTTGATCCTGCTCGGGATCGGCATCGAAGATTCTGTGGAAGACGCTTGCTATCTTGCTGAGAAAACGGCTTATCTTCGGATATTCCCCGATGGATCGGATAAGATGAATCTTTCGGTCCTGGATATCGCAGGGGAGGTCCTGGTCGTTTCGCAGTTCACACTTTACGGCGACTGCCGAAAGGGCAGGAGACCTTCCTACGCGTCGGCAGCCCGGCCGGACCAGGCCGAATCCCTCTATGAAGTCTACGTCAAAGAGCTTCTGAGATTCACCTCAAAAGTAGTTACGGGTCGCTTCCAGCAAATGATGGAAGTCTCACTTATAAACGACGGCCCTGTGACCTTGCTTCTGGATAGCGGGAAGATTTTCTGAGCAGCAACTTATGTCCCTTGAGACAATTTCCAGCACCGGCTCATAACGGGCCATAAACTGCGACCAGACTACCCCCTTACGAAGTGCGGCATGGTATCCGGGATTGGCATGATCAGCTCGTTATATCCCACGAATGTCCCGTCTTTAAACAGGGGAGTCTGGTATACGAGCATCTTCTTGCCTTTCCTCTCGATGGTGTAGCAATTGAACTTCTGGCTCTCCAACAGTTTGACAAACTTATCCCGCGTTGCCCCCTCGGGGTGGCAGTCAATCATGCTCTCACCGACGAGCCGGTAGCCGCCGACCCTTGCAAAATTCTCACTGCCGTGCCGGTTCATGTAGGTGGTGATGCCATGCTCGTCGCAATTGGAAATGATCACTTCGATTTGGTCCAACCATTCCGTGGGTCCCATGTTCTTCTCCATCTTGATGTTCAGCGATAAGCGCTCGTAATGAGTGACTACCTGTTCTTCTTCTTTGCGTTTTCCTCTGCATCATCCGTCGTGCCGGCAACATGGTATGAGTCGTCCATGCTTTTTTGGAAGAAGAAATCCCTGCCTTCGTAAACGAATGAACGTTGCTCGGCCTCGTTAACCAGCAGTTTCAGGACTCCGGGGCAGGCGTAGTGCCCTGCCACATCGAGATCGAACCTGGCTTCTTCAATCTGGCCCAGGTCTAGGTCGGCCACAAGGATATCCTCCTTGTCCCAAGCCGGGCCGGCCACATATTCGCCCATAGGATTGAAGATGGCGCTTCCGCCGCGGTGCAGCACCTCGGGCATATCCTCCAGTTCTTTGTAGCACTGCAGATCCGTGGGGAATATTGATTTGGTAAGGTATTGGTTACAGGTAAGCAGGAAGCAGCGTCCTTCCATGGCAATATGCCGCATGGAGTACTGCCAGCTCTCGCGAGCGTCGAAAGTGGGAGCGAGGTAAATACGTATTCCTTTGCCGTACATGGCCGATCGCAAAAGGGGCATGTAGTTTTCCCAACAGATTACGGCGCCTATTTTTCCGTAAGGCGTGTCGAAGACCGGCAGGGTACTGCCGTCGCCCTCTCCCCAGATGAGTCGCTCAGCCGCAGTTGGTTTTAATTTCCTGTGCTTGCCCAACAGGCTGCCGTCGGGGCCGAAGAAGGCGACTGTACAGTATAGGGTTGACGTCGTTTCTTCTTTTTCTATCACGCCGATTACTACATAAGAGCCGACCCGTGACACGGCCTTGCCGATTCGCTCAGTCTCAGGGCCTGGAAGCATGATGGCGCTGTCGTGATAACGGCGAAAATCTTTGCGCCCCTCGGGCGTTCGCATACCGAACCTCACGCCAAAGTGCATTCCTTTGGGGTAGCCGGAAATGAAGGCCTCCGGGAAGAGGATGATCTTGGCTCCCATGGCTCCAGCCTGGCCGATAAGATCGATTGTCCTTTCCACAGTTGCCTCCCGGTCGAAAATGGCGGGAGCGGCCTGGACGGTAGCAACTTTTACCGAGTCAACTTTGCTGAACATTGGAAGTTCTCCCTTAAAAAGGACATGAGCAACTTTCTCAAAACATACCTTCTATCGGTCATCTGCTCTTCTTTATCTGGTAACTCCTGACCTCTTGAACGATGTCGTCTCCGTCAGGACCGAGAATGCATCTGTAAGGGGTTTCGCAGGAAGTGTTCCAGAAACCTTTTATGCGCTCTCTTTCGAAGTCCTGGAAGAAGCGGTCAAACGATCCATATGTTTTTTCCACCACTTCCCTGAGGGCGAGGTTTTCATCCTGGAGTCGTTCGCATGCTTCGAAAAATGTGCGCATCAGCTCATTGTTTGCGTGCTCGCTATTGCCATGGACGAAGTAGATCCAGAAGGGCATCGCCGTATCCTCGGCCTCGTAGAGGTCCATTGAGGTGTCCTTGAAAAGGTCGTCGACCTTCTCGGGGCGGCTGACTCTTCCCCACACGTAGACCTCGGCCCATGCCGCCGTACCCTCTGAGAACCACCTGTATGGTTTTGCCGGATGCCACTTTGTCTTAAAACCGTATGCGTACTGCAGTTTATGGAACAATTCGTGTGCCGAAGTTGACCTTCGGATACCGTTGCTCTTCGGGTCATTCCAAGCCCCGGAGCTAAGCTCGATAGGCCCATCCGGGGGATCGGCAACCCCGTAGCAGTCCATCTCGCGAAAAACCACCTCTACCTTGTCCTTGCCGGGGGCAGTATAAGGGTCCCTTCCGAAAAGTTCCGTATACTTTGCCCACGCCGTTTCGAGATATTCAGCGGTTTCCTTTATTATCCGGGGGTCCTTGATATCGTCGGGTTCATGGTTGCTCTTGTTTGTCCATCTTAAAACGAAGTGCTCGGTTTCAAGGCGGTTCTCGAAATTGGGCAGGTCCAATTCGACAGGCCCGTCGAAAACAGTCTCATTGATTGTGGGGTGTGGCGCGTTGGGTGTGGGGTGCGGCTCGCTGGCGAAGGAGACCATATTCATGCAGATCGATAACAGGATCGCCGCCGCCAGCCTCGAAAGTTTCATAATTCCTGCTCCTTGGGAGATAAATTTATTGATTGTAGACAGTGAGCGAGAGGAAGGCAATGGAAGTTTGAGGGGTGAAGGGTCATGGGTGCGGGGAGAAGGCGGCAAGGCTCGCCAACATGAAGTTTCTTGTAAAGATTCATAATTAGACTCGACAAGTAATTAATTTCTCATCTGTCATACTGATCAGATAATTCAATATATATTTGATAAATATGTATATAAATACCTAATTACTACACCTCAATTTTCGCCTTCACATATAGATACCGCACAAGTATAGTGTATACCGTACATTCGTAGTTTATACAGTACTTTTTTGAGTTCCAACTGACCCAATCGAGGCAAAAGCTCCTGTGAAGCGGGGAAGGAAAGCCAGTGTTCGACGACTCTGATCAACCAGATCGCCAAGCCGGCGGCACTTCTCCTTTTAGAAGAGAGAGGAGGTGATGCCGAGATATAGCTTGCAGCGGCTTGATGGGACAACATACGAGGCCGCCAATCTCGGGAATGGCATCATACGACGGGTTTCGCGCACACTCAACGTTCCGCGGAAAAGGAGAATTAAAAATGAAGAAGAGTTATAGTTTCGTTATTCTTGCAGCAGTGGCAGCGCTGTTCATGCTTAGCTCGCAGGCCATGGCCTATAAAGTCAGTGGGAATGTCAACAATCCCGGCGAATATAAGACCGCTGGCTCACTCTGGATTGCACTGGAGGGTCCGGATGCCTTTGGAGCCGATTCCAGCTATCCATATCAATACGATTGCTTTCCCGGCACGAGCTTACCCTGCATCACACTCCCCCAACCCCCCTACGCTCAAAATGATATCAACCATAACACTGTCGACAGCAATTATATTGTGGTCACCGGCAAGGACGGTTCCAAGGCCATCTATGCCGTGGGCGAATTGAACCCGAAGTTCGCCCCGGCCGGTTATGTGGTTACTCTCACGTGTGCCCAAAAATGTGGGTGTGACCTGGCCGGAGAGGGCAGATCCGTTCGAAATGTCTCCGAAATCGATGTGTTCCAGGCCGTCCCCAGCATACATGTTAACGAAAAAACCCTCCCGTTCACGCACTTCTACTCGTCCGTGGTTATCGTTTCGGGTGAGGGAATTACCCCAAAGACCTATAATCTTGCTGAGCTGCAGGCGATGACGCAAGAGACCTTCAATGCCTCTTCATCGACCACCAACACAGTAGGTGACTGGGTGGGACCCACGTTGGCAAGCGTACTCGAGGCCTCAGGCATTGACACCAGAGACATGGACAGCTACATCGTGGTTCAGGCGACCGACGCCTACGCCGCAGTTCTCTCCATGTACGAGGCGACCCATATGACCGGTGGTCAGTATCCCTTGCTGGCGATCCAGGACACGTTAGGCAACACTATCAACTGCGGCACAACCTGTGGCAATATGGGCGAAAACGGCTTAGCCCGGCTCATTCTCCCCAACGACACTGTGGCGGGCCGGTGGGTCTCGAACGTCGCCCAAATAGTGGTGTACAAGCTCCCCGGCAAGAAACCCTGCTGGCCCTTCGGTCACGACTAGGAGTACCGTTTACGGTGGGCAAGGCCCGAAAGAATTCTGCGGCTCCCTGTCTCGCCTCTGTGTTCCGTAAAGCGCATTATCGGACGCCGCCCGATCCCTGGGCGGCGTCCGTTTTTTCCCACTATAATTATAATTTGCGGTGATTATTTAAAAGCCTGTGCCGAATCGGCGGAGGGGAAATACCTGCTAAAGTTCGCTCATCCCTTTGATTTGCTCGTAGCTGAAAACCGGCCCGTCCAGGCAGACATATTTGGAGCCGGTGTTACAACGCCCGCAAATGCCTATACCGCACTTCATGCGTTTTTCCAGGGTAGTGATGATCTGGTGGTCTTCGAAACCCAGTTCCTTTAGCCCGAACAAAACAAACTTGATCATTATAGGCGGGCCGCAGACAATCGCAATGCGGTTATTGGGCGATGGCGCTTCCTGGCTGAGAACGGTTGGAACGAACCCTACACGCTCTTTCCAGCCCGGAAATTCACTGTCCACCGTAAGGACCAGGTTAATGCCGCCGGCTTTCCATTCCTCGAATTCATAAGTGTAGCAAAGGTCTTTGGGCGAGCGGGCGCCGTATATGGCCATAATGTCGCCAAAGTCGCTGCGGTTGTCGATCATGTAGAGAAGCAGGGTGCGAAGGGGCGCCATGCCAATGCCGCCTCCTATGAACAGAATGTCGCGGCCCTTCATGTCTTCGTGACCAAAACCATTTCCAAGCGGGGCGCGCAGGCCGATCCGATCTCCGGCGCTCAACTGGTGAATGCTCCTGGTAACTTCACCCACCCTCATGACGCTGAACTGCAGATAATCTTTGCGCGTGGGCGGAGAATTAATGACAAAAGTGGACTCGCCCGTGCCGAACACGGATATCTGTCCGACCTGGCCGGGGCGGAAACTAAATCCGTTCATCTTTTCCTTATCGTCCAGGCTTACCCTAAGCGTGCAAATATTGGCGGTCTCCCTGATTATTTCCTGGACGGTCGCCAACTCAGGCAGATAAGGGTTATTTGGAGATTCATTCACTGGCAAAGGTATTCTCCTTAAGCTGTTCTACGACCACGCGAATGTCTATTGACACCGGGCAGTTTCGAATGCATCGGCCGCAACCGCAGCATCCCACAATCCCATCGTATTTTTCCGGAATATAGCTGAACTTGTGACCAACGCGGTTTCGGTAACGGTTCAGTTTGGTGGGGCGTGGATTGTGGCCGCTGGCTTCCAATGTATAGTGATAAAACATGCATGAATCCCAGCAGCGCAAACGCTCTCCCTGGAGGTTCGCAATTTCGTCGGTTATCGTAAAACAATAGCACGTAGGACATAAATAGGTGCATATGCCGCAGCTTAGGCACTGTGCGGCGGCTTTTTGCCAGAACTCATTTTGATCGAAGCGTTTCCGAAAAGATTCCGCGCTTCCTTCAAGGTCGAGGTCTCCTACCCTGGACCGTGAGGCTTCCTCAATCACCCTGGCCGCCTGTTCTTCCTGGTCCTGCGTGGGAACATCTCCCACGGAGTCGAACATGGATGGAGCTTTCTCACTCACTGCATCCACTACATAGCCGCCGTCGACGGGAACTATCCTGAAATCGCTTCCTTCGACGTCCGCAGGTCCGCCGCCCGCAGAAGAACAAAAACAAGCCCCGTCCGCCTCACGGCATACCACTGTGGCAAAAAGAGTGTTCTTGCGCCGATCGAGATAGTAAGGGTCCACATATGGCCCGCCGGTGAAGACCCGGTCAAGGGTCAAAAGAGCTTTTACGTCGCAGGGGCGAGATCCGAAAACAAGGGCAGGACCCCCCTGCCTCTTATCATCCAGGCTAACTGTGGTTTTGAGCGGGTCCTGAGGATCTTTACGGTATTCGAAGCGCAACAGTGTTTCCACCTGCGGAAGGAAAATCTTCTTGAGCGGCATGGTGCTCTGCCGGTCCAGCATGGGAACCATACCAGCACGGTACGGCACGAATTCAGTAGACCCGTTGTTATTTTGCGAAGACGATGGTATCCACAGATCGATCTTCGAAGAGAGCTTCTCGATGGTCGATTTCAAGCGGTCCATCGGAATGAATATTTTCCCGGCCATCAGGTTTCCTCATTTCGCATTTTATAGGCAGCTTAATGGTCCTGGTTTCAAAAACCAGTTTCGCTGGTGTTGAAAGTGAGCAGCGGCGGGACGGCGTCCGGATCGAGACCTGCCACGTAGCCCAGCATCTCTTCCATAATCTTGTTGAGCTTTTCTTTAATCAAGGCCACGGGAATTTGCATCGGACAAACACGTTCACATTCGCCGCACCCGGTGCATCTGCCTGCCAGGTGCATGGCATGAATGAAATGGAACAGGAATTTTTCGGGAATTCCCATGCGCTGCGTCAGCCATTTGGGATCTCGAGTTTCCGCGATGCACCGGTCCTGGCAAACGCAAAGGGGACAAGCGTTTCGGCATGCATAGCAGCGCATGCACCTGTCGAGCTCGGAGCGCCAGAAAGCAAGCCTTTCTTCCAGTGGCCTGTTTTCCAAATCGTCCACATCCCGATAGCCTTCCTCCGGCGCCACGCCGGATACAGTCGGCTCGCCCACCAGCACGTCGTAGACGACCGGGTTCGGATAGCGGCACCGCAGGCACCTGCGGGCAAGGACATCTTCCAGTTTGAGGTTATGGGTCGTTTCCGCGTCCTCGATGATAAGATGGCTATCTTCAACCCTGGCCGACCTGACACTCGACAGCGTCACTCGTCTGGTGACCTGGCGCCAATCCACAGTTCCCCGGCAAGGAATACCGAAGATGAAGAGTTTTTCGCGAGTTATGAATTTTTCCTGGATGAGCGCTACCAGCGAACGGCTGTCGCAGCCTTTCACACAAATGCCTATTTTCTTACCTTTTTCCGAGGCTTGCGGAACGGGAGGTTTTACCAGGTACCCCGTCAGGTTGTGAACGCAAAATGGACCCCAGGTGAGTTCGGCAATGGATGCGGCATCACGAATGAAGGCAGGGGTCGTGTGGAGCGGGTCGTAACCTTTCGCCCAGCCGATCACGGTATCCATTTCAGGCAGGGCCGCTTCCACCAGTTTTTGCAATTGCATCGTATCGGTTTTCACCACTGCTTTTTCCAGTCTTTCGAGCTTAAAAATCCCTTTCAGGAAAGGGGCGTTTTCCTATCGACTCCGAGATTACGGCCCAACTGATGAATCTGCTCGGAAAATTCAGTCACCACCTTTTGCCAGCGCTGGCCCTCAGAAGCGGATACCCAGGTATAATGAAACCTGCGGGCGTCGATACCCATAAACGGAAGGAAGCCCTTGAGGACCTCAAGGCGGCGGCGGGCGTGGAAATTGCCTACCGAATAGTGGCAATCCCTGGGGTGACATCCCGAAACCAGCACACCGTCCGCGCCATAGATAAGCGATTTGGCGACAAACAAAGGGTCCATGCGCCCTGTGCAGGGAATGCGCACGATTCGCAAGTCCGTTGGCTGCTTGAAGCGGCAAACGCCGGCAGTATCGGCGCCGCCGTAAGAACACCAGTTACACAGAAAGCCAACTATTTTCATACTCAATCCTGTCTAATACATAGTCTTTTCAGGCACAGAGTTCATTTACCGCCGCAAGAATCTGGTTGTCAGTTGAGTGCTGCAACTGAATGGCTTTCGGCGGACAGGTGGCGTTGCACAGACCGCAGCCCTGGCAGACGGTCGGGAGCACTTCCGCCTTCAGGATATCGCCCTTCAGTTCCTTCCACTTGATTGCTCCGAACGGACAAACCTGGATGCACTTGCCACAGGCCACGCACGACGGTTCTCTGACCAAAGCGACCTGCGGGCTGGTTTCGATCGTATCGCGCGAAAAAAGGGCCTGCACCTTGGCTGCGGCAGCGCTCCCCTGCGATACCGAAGATGGAATATCCTTGGGTCCCTGGCACGCACCGGCGAGGTAAACGCCTGCGGTGTTGGTTTCAACGGGGCGCAGCTTGGGGTGGCTTTCCATGTAAAAGCCGTGCTGGTCGTAAGAGATCCGAAGTTTTTCGGCAAGATCGCTCGCTCCCGTGGAAGCCTCGATCCCGGTGGCCAGCACCACAAGGTCCGCCTCCACCTCTACCTGGACTCCCAGAAGCGTGTCGGCCCCCTGCACTACCATGCGGTCCCCTCGCGGATAGATTTTGCCCACCCGGCCACGAATGTATTGCACCTCGTACTCTTCCTGTGCCCGCCGTACGAACTCATCGTAGTTCTTGCCCGGGGCTCTGATGTCCATATAGAAAACGTAAGAGTTGGACTGCGGCAGGTGATCGCGCGTCAAAATGGCCTGCTTGGCGATGTACATGCAGCAGACCCCTGAACAGTAGGGGCGGTTGACCGAGGGGTCGCGCGAGCCAACGCAGGCAATGAAGACGATATCTTTGGGCTCCCTTCCGTCCGAGGGCCTTTGGATGTGTCCCCCAAACGGTCCCGAGGCGCTCAGTATTCGTTCGTACTGGAGGCCTGTGATGACGTCGGGATATCGGCCTGCTCCGTATTCTCCATAAGTGGTATGGTCAAAAAGATCGTAGCCCGTCGCTACGATAATCGCCCCGACATCCTCAGACACGATTGAATCCTGCATATCGAAGTCGATGGCGTTGACGGGACACAACTTCTTGCAGACTCCGCACTTGCCCTTGGTAAAATGACGACAATGAACAGGATCGATGCAGGCTTTTCTCGGGATAGCTTGAGGAAAAGGAATGTTAATTGCCTTGGTTACGCCGAGACCCTCGTTGAAAACGTCAGGCGTTTTCCCCGCCGGACATTTTTCCATGCAAAGGCCACATCCCGTGCAGGCTTCCCAATCTACATAGGTAGCTTTCTTTCTGATTTGAACAGTGAAGTTGCCTATGTACCCCGTGATGGATTCGATCTCACTGGCAGCGTACAGCGTGATGTTTTCCTTCTGCAAGACGTCCACCATCTTGGGCCCAAGGATACATGACGAACAGTCGATAGTGGGAAAGGTCTTATCGAGCTGGGCCATCTTGCCGCCAATGGAGGTCCGCTTCTCTACCATCACCACGTCCAGTCCGCCTTCAGCACAATCCAGGGCCGCCTGAATACCGGCCACCCCGCCTCCGATGACCAGCACTCGCTTGTTGACAGGCACCCTCGATGAGATGAGCGGCTGATCGAAGCGAAGCTTTGCCACTGCCATGCGAACCAGGTCCGCGGCCTTTTGAGTGTTGGCCGAACGGTCATTTCCGATCCAGGACACATGCTCGCGTATATTGGCCATCTCGAACATATAGCGGTTTAGACCCGCTTTTTCCACAGCGCGCCGGAAAGTAGGTTCATGCATCCTGGGAGAACATGCCGCCACGACAACGCCCTGCAGATCATGCTCGCGAATGGCCCGCACAATCTCCTGCTGGCCGGGTTCGGAGCACGTGTACATATAGCTCGTGGCATATACCACGTCGGCGAGGGTCAGCGCCTCGCCGGCCACCGCTTCCGTATCCACCGTACCGGCAATATTTGTTCCACACTTGCACACGAACACGCCAATACGCATATATCTCCTTAAATCAGTGGTAGGTCGTCAGCCGTCAGTGTTTAGAGAGGGTGTTTTTCTGAGGTCTGACCACTGACCGCTGTGTCAGTCAAGTCCACAAGCATGTGGTCGGGGTTTACCAATAATTTGTCCATACCAAGCTCTTTGGGTTTGATACCCAACGCCAGTCCGATCACCTGCGAAATATAGAGGACCGAAAGATTGAAAGTGCTCTTGCAGTGACGATTTATCTGGCCCTGCCGCAGGTCCAGGTTCTGCTGGCAAAGGGGACAGGCCACGACAACGGCTTCGGCGCCAAGGCGAGTTGCCATATCCAGAATCCGCCCGCTCAACGTTGTGACGATATTGTTTCGAGTAACGCCGTAGGTGGCGCCGCAACACTCTGTCTTAAAAGGAAAATCTGCAACCGTGGCGCCCGTGGCTTCGATAAGCCTGTCCATGGAAACCGGGTTTTCGGGATCGTCGAACTGTGCCGCCCGTGCAGGCCTTGTGAGCAGGCATCCGTAGTAGGGTACGACGACGTGTCCGGTCAGTGGGCGCAGGATTTCTTTCTGCAACGCCTCAACGCCAACCTCTTCATAGAGGAGCTGCAAGACAGAGACGGCCTTCGTGCGCTCGTCCATTTCCATGCCTGACAATTCCACAAACGCCTTGCGCCCTTCAGGATGCTTATATGTTTCCTGCGCTCCCTTTAACGATTTCAGGCATCCCGGACAGGGCGTCATGACTATCTCGCAGCCCTGCTCTGCAGCGATTGCGAGGTTTCGGCCTGCAAGAGCGGCAGACAATAGCGGATCGTAAGAATGGGCAGGCGTGGAACCGCAACAGTTCCAGTCCGGTATTTCGACGAGTTCGATGCCCAGCGCTTCGCACACTGCGCGAGTCGAACGGTCGTACTCAGCGGCCAGCCCTTCGAGTGAACATCCTTTATAATAAGCTACGCGCTTCACCTGGTTTCTCTCATGAAGGTATATTCCGGTAATCTTTGAGTCGTTCGAAGATTTCTGCGATTTTTTTTCGTCCCTCTATCCTGGTGGGCAGAAAAGTCAGCTTTCCTTTCTTCAGGAGCCGGAGAGCCAAATCCAGATCGGCGAACGGCTTTTTCGCCTTGATGTTGTAAACCGGCAAAAGTCCGGTTTCAAAGACACGCCCGAAGGTTTTCACGGACCGAAGAAACTCGTCGTAGAAAGTCCGAATATCAGGCTCCGACACAACCCCCTCGCGCCGGGACATGATGCGAAGGGTCTCCATGATACGTGCAACGTCGAGATCGTTGGGACAGCGGGTGGTGCAAGCCTGGCAGCTTGCGCAGAGCCAAATTGAGCGGGACTTGAGAACAACATCCTTCTGTCCAAGCTGGATAAGGCGCATGATCTGACTCACAGGGTAGTCATACACGAATGTGTAAGCGCAACCGGCCATGCAATTGCCGCATTGATAACATTTACTGACCTTTTGTTCGCTGGCTTCTTCTACCTGCCTTACAAACGCAATATCGCGGGATTGCTGAACTGAAAGGGTATTTATTTTTTCCATCTTTGCCTGTCTTCCAAAAGGACCGCAGAGGTGAGCCGGCAGCAGTGCGCAAGCGAACGGCTTTGTTCCAGCTTTAAGCTTCCCGCTTCCTGCATCCTTGTCAGCTGCTGCTTCCTTCGTAACCCATATCGGTGAGCAGTTGCTCATATTCGTATTGGAGTCGCTGATAAATACGGGCGTTTTCGATGGCAAAAGCGCACTGTTGCGCTAATGCTGTGGCGAGGTTGATTTCGCGTCTATTGAACGAGGGCCGCTCTCCGGTCAGAATACGAAGTACTCCGATGAACTTGTTCCGAACAATCAACGGGACTGACAGAATCTTTCGAATGCCTTCATGAGCGTGCTCGGCCGGGTATTGGATACGGGGGTCGGTGAAGATGTCTTCGATCACGACTGTCTGCCCGGCCATATTTTCCACGATGCTTTTCTGGGCATCCACAGGCCCCTTTTCAAGAAATTCCCGGCTCAGTCCGTGGCTTCGAGCAACGTAGAGATTTTGGGTTTTGGGATCGAGCAGGCGCACCATACATCCTTTGACGCCCATAACCTCCGTAATCTTTGTAACAACCAGTTCCAGAACTTTGCCGATATTGAGGGTTGCGTTGATGGTGCTGCTGATTTCCTGAAAGCTCCGTAAATACTCGCGTTCACGCTCGACGAGCGAGTCCACGCGGCGCATCCACTCCGCTGATAGAATGCCCTGGCCTGCCAGGGTCCTGGCAAAGCTAAGCTCGTCGGTAGTGAATTCGCGCGGTGCGTCGGCAAAAAGCCCAACCATTGCGACCACTTCCCGCCCAACTTCAATGGGCTCGGCAGCGAAGGCTTGAATGCCTTCGTTTATCATGAGCTCTCTTTCGCCTGTGATCGCACCACCATTTTGAAGCTTAGCAACGCAAATGGTTTTTCCCGGCAGGTATGAGCAAACGCAATCGGCTGTGTCCTCAAACCTGGCGAACAGGAACTGCTCGCTCAGGCCGTAGCTCCCGAGCAACTCCACGTTGTCTCCCCCGGGATTTTTCATTTTGATGAAACAGCCTTTGAGATCGAGAGTCTCCGCGATCCTCCCGGCAATGACGTTCATCACGTAATGGCTGTCCGCTCCTCCACACAGCAGGCGGCCAACCTCCACAAACGGCGTCAAATAATCCGTCGAGTTCATTTCCGTTTTTCCCTTTTCACCATGCATGCCTGCGATAGACGCCGTCGATTGCCGGAGTCAAGACGAAAGTGTTGAATTATACTGAACCATGCTCATTCGTCAACACCAAAGAGTAGTACATAATAATGTCTATTGCGAAGAGGAAGTCTTAGCCGAAAGGCTTCGTAAGAATTGTTACGCAGAATACATCGGTTTTCCGTCGTTGAGGTACAGCCAGCCCTTCACTATCCGATAGATAATCCATATGCCGTTAGCACTCAGCACAATCCAGCCAATCACAACAAGCCACGTAATTATGCCCAACGCTCCCCAGAGCAGGCCGAACCAAAACGTGCGAATTTGCCATCGAAAATGACTCTCATAGATCGTACCTGCCACATCCTGTCTCTTCACGTAGTTCATGATCACCGCAACGATAGCGGAAACGCCTACCAGGAACGACGCGGCATAGAGCGCATAAATGAGCGTGGTGAGGTTTTTCAAAGACCTGTTATCGGCTATGAACGCGCTCGCCATAATTTTTCCTCCCGATTTTAAGAGCTTTAATGTCCAGTTTATCATACAGAAATTTCGCCGCAAATGCACTGGAGAAAGCCTGAGGGAAAGATCGAGGGCCTTGTTTGCTGCTACTGTTCGGGAACGTTCAGGGGCACATAAAAACCGATGTCGAAGGCAATCAGTACAAAAAAGTCGACCCCCGAGGCTTCAACTCCTCGGGGGTCGGTCAGGTTTTCATGAGTTCTTTTGATCGATCGTTAATAGTTTATATGCCGGGAGAGCCCATAACTTCAGGCGTGGTCGGGCCGTACTGGAATGCGCCCTGGCAAGTTGCATCCGGTCTGTCATAATCTCTTGCAGCAGGAGCTTGACAGGATAAGCATGTCGGCAAGCTGATATGAGGTAGACATCCACAGTCCGCCTGAGCGCTAAAAAGAGAGCCGCTAACCAGCACTATCGCCAAAGCCAAACCGAGAATCAATTTCTTGTTCATTTTCATCTCCTCGAAATTCTAATGCTCATTCTTTTTGGTTATTCGGTACCCCTAATTACGTTAAACCGAATTTTGTTAGGCTCAACTTAAATCCGCCCCACGTTCCTGTCAACGACCACAGAAGTGAAGAAGTACACTTATGCCGGACAAGTGGAACTATCCTGAACATCTTATCTAAGAATATCAGATAATTAGTAGCATTAAAAGAATTAATGAAAAACGAAAATATTTTTTTATGAGATATTGAAATAGGCCTGTTGACTGAGGGAAAAGGGAAGAATTCGAGATGATTCGTCTTTGCGGGCGGATGCAGGAATTTAGATGTTTTTCGAATCGTTTGATTCAAGATTAAATAAGCAGCCCCCCGAGGACAAGTCCCCGGGGGGCGGTCAAGTTTTCATGCTCGAGTGAGATGAATTACTCCCAGGAGCCCATATTTGTCGGTACCTGTGGCCCACTGGTATCAATGACACCGGGGTTGTCTACAAAGTCAGTGTAAAGGGGCACCGCAACAACAGCCAACATGAACATTGAAGCTAACATCGCGTTGATTATCTTCTTCATGGTACACCTCACTTTCGAGTCATGATCAGGCACTTCAATCGATCGTTGATAGTTTAAATGCCGGGAGAGCCCATAAATTCAGGCGTGGTCGGGCCGAATTGGTATGCGCCCTGACAAGTTGCACATGGTTTGTCGTAGTCTCTTGCCGGGGCCTGACATGCCGAGCAAGTTGGCAGGCTGATATGAGGCAGACACCCACAATCTGCCTGAGCACTAACAAAGGCGCCACTCATCAGCACAACCGCTAAAGCCAACCCAAGGATTATTTTCTTGTTCATTTTTTTATCTCCTCGAAATTCTAATATTCATTTTTGAGTTACCGATTGCAGCCTTTATCAGGCTGGCCAAATTTTGTTAGCCTGAACTTATATTCGGTGCGCACTCCTGTCAACTGCCAGAACGTGCAGAATTACACTTAGCTCGGCTTGAAGCGAGGGAGTAATAAATACTTATCCAATAATATTCATATATTAGAAGTATTAAAAAATTAGCGGGAAATGGAAATATTTTTTGACGAACGATGGCTGCTTGCGCCTCATAGTGCTCGCTCAAGAATATCCGATAGTTCCCTCTCGCTCAACTCGACTGGATTGCCTTTCATACTGCTTGCGTTGCGGGCTTGCGCAGCCACAGCCGGTATCATTGTTTTGTCGAGCCCGATCTGAGACAGTGATGGAATATCAAGCTCTTCACACAAGGACTGCACCCATGCGACGCCATCTGAGGGAACTGAAGTTCCTTTTCCCGTGAGCAGGTGTGCTGCATCATAAAACCTGCCCAGCATAGGTGAATCCGGGTCCTTCTTTTCAAGGGAGCTGAGGTTGGCTTTCATGACGATAGGGAGAAGCCTTGCGCAAATTGCGCCGTGTGGCGCCGTAATTACCCCGCCAAGCGGGGCGGCGAGTCCGTGTACGGCGCCAAGCCTTGCATTAGCCAGGGCCAGACCCGAGAAAAGTCCGGCCAGGGACATATCCGTGCGCGCGTCAAGGTCGTTGCCGTTGTAGTACGCCCGACGAATGCTTCTGGACACTCGCCGAATTCCCTCACGGCAAATTGCATCTGTCAGAGGATTGGGATTGTTGCATACGTACGGTTCGATCAGCTGGGTAAGCGCGTCGATTCCGGTATAAGCGGTGACAGGCGGCGGCAAAGAGCGGGTAAGTTCGGGATCAATCACCGCCAGTTTCGGTAGCATATACGGACTTCTTAAACTCACTTTTACCTGATGTTCAACAGATTTAAGTACAGCGTTGCGCGTAGCTTCCGAACCCGTACCGGCGGTGGTCGGTATTGCGATATACGGCAGCGACGGTTCGGTCAACTGACGACCCTTTCCGACTACCTCAAGAAAGTCGAGCAAACCGCCCTTATTGGCGAGGATCGCAGCGACAGCTTTTCCGGTGTCAATCACACTGCCGCCGCCAAGTCCGATAATAACCTCACAACCGTTTTCTTTAGCCAGGGCGACCGCAGCTTGAACGATTTCGATGGTTGGCTCGCCATTTACATTGAAAGTAAAGACCGATATTTTTACCGATTCAAGTTGGCGAATAAATGAGGACGCCCTGTCAGATTGGCGGCCTGTCACCAGAAGCGCCCTGTTCCCGAATTGGACGGCGATGGAGCTGACCTCGCCCAAGATTCCCGGCCCAAAGAGAATACGATTTGCAGTGGCGAATTCGAATCTCATGCGATCACCCCCAGGAAGACATTTTGGCACATACAGCCATATCCGTCTAGGTTCCTCACCGGATTTTGATTATCCGCGGTACTGGAACTTGAGCTCACCAGTGATTAGAAACGAATATCTCCTGCCGGAATAATCGAGGAGAAGCCCGGCTCAATAAGAGTGCGCCGTGGAATTTGGGGATGAAGGAGATTGCAATGAGCGACAGGACAGAAGTATGCATGTGTGAAAAATGCGGGAATGAAGCTGAAATGACCATAAGCTGCCAGTGGGTCGAAGTTCAGGCAGCGTCTGGAGAAACCGAAAAAAAACAGAAAGAAACCAGGACGTGCAAAGTCTGCGGCAACGAAGCCGATATGATAATCGACTTCGACTAATTCGTTTGAACCTCATTTTGACACAATTTTGAATCACCAGGATCTTCGATAAAAGCTTGAGGAAAGCAGAGAGATCGCCTAAAATCATTTGACTGCCAGGCGCCTGCTTGCTATTTTGCTGATAAATCAGGCATGAAGCTTGAGAATTTCCACAAGTTCGTCTGGCAAAATCCCGGCACAAGAAGGCCAAATGCTCAGGAAGAGCGGTTTGGCCTCTTTTATTTTGTGAACTGGAAAGCAACGCGCTCGGGCGGGCATCTCGAGATTCGAGGAGGACTATCATGCACATGGCCGACGCTCTGATCTCCCCGGCCGTCGGCGGCGCAATGTGGGCTGCGACGGCAGGGCTTACAGTCTATAGCGCCAAGAAATTAAAGGAGGAAATGGACGAGAGGAAAATCCCCCTGATGGGCGTTATGGGCGCGTTGATTTTTGCCGCCCAGATGATCAATTTCACGATTCCGGGGACGGGTTCAAGCGGTCACATTGCAGGGGGGCTGCTTCTTGCCATCCTGCTCGGCCCTCACGCGGCCTTTCTCACCATGGCATCGATCCTTACAATCCAGGCCCTGTTTTTCGCCGACGGCGGTCTACTTGCCCTTGGCTGTAATCTGTTCAATATGGGATTTTTCCCTTGTTTCGTCGCCTTTCCGTTCATCTACCAAAGAATCGCCGCAGCCCGGGGCCGGAAAAGAGTGCTTGCCGCCTCCCTGGTGGCCTCGATCGTGAGTCTTCAACTGGGGTCCCTTGCAGTTGTAACCGAGACGGTCCTTTCAGGGGTCTCGGATCTGACTTTCTGGACTTTCCTGTTGTTGATGCAATCCATTCATCTGGCGATCGGAATTGTCGAAGGCCTCGTTACAGCTTCGCTCGTCAGCTTTGTATACAGCACTCGCCCCGAAATTCTTGAAGCTGCAAAGGGCTCCGACGACAAAAGTATCTCGATCAGGCCCGTATTGATAACCTTGATAATAATCGCCGCTCTCACAGGCGGCATGCTCTCATGGTTTGCCTCCGCAAATCCCGATGGCCTCGAACGGTCGACAGCCCTGAGTTCCGGAAACGATTCATTCCAAAGCCCTGATAGCCGAATACATGCATTATTTTCCATGGTGCAGAAAAAAATCGCCTTTCTTCCGGATTATAATTTCAGGAAAGACCATACTGAGGAGTCCGCAAAGAGCGAAAAAACAGAGGTGAAGGAGGATGCATGGCCTTCGGCAAGCGCCGGGACCTCCGTTTCGGGTCTTCTAGGGGGGGCGATGTCGCTTGTCCTTGCCGGCCTGATCGGATTCGGGATAAGAATCTTTCAAAGAAAAAAATGAAATGGGAAGCATAGACTCTTCATTTTTCGATGTAGGCCACCTCGATGCTCTTTCGAGCAAAGATAGCCCCATTCACCGGGTCGATCCCCGCGTAAAAGTATTGACTACAATCTATTTCATAGCCGTTGTCGTATCTTTCAATAAGTATGATCCGGCCGCCCTTGCGCCTCTGATCGTCTACCCGATGGCAATTGCGATCGTCGGGAACATTCCCTTCTCCTACATAGGGAAGAAATTGCTGATCGCATCCCCGTTCGTTCTTTCGGTGGCCCTGTTCAACCCCATACTGGATAGAAGCCATGCTCTGGATCTGGGGATCTTCAGCGTCTCCGGGGGTTTCCTTTCGTTTGCCTCCATAATGGCGAAATACGTGCTTACAGTGAGCGCAGGGCTCGCACTTGTTGCATGCACTGGATTCGATTCGATTTGTTCGGCCCTGGCAAGACTGGGGGTACCGGGAGCTTTTACGATTCAACTGCTCTTTCTATACAGGTACATTTTTGTCCTGGGCGAAGAAGCCGCAGGTATGGCGCGTGCGAGGGCCCTTCGCTCATTTGGAAACAAGGGCTTGGGGATGAGCGTTTACAGCAGTATGATCGGACATTTGCTCCTGCGGACGATGGACAGGGCGCAAAGGATACATCTGGCAATGCTGTGCAGAGGATTTGACGGGCAAATTCATTATGCCGCATCATCTAAAATACGTTTATCGGACTTGCTCTTTTTCGCGGGCTGGAGCGGCTTCTTTACACTGCTTCGTTTATACGACCTCCCCGCATGGCTTGGAAAAGAACTGGTAGGGCTGATATGAGCCATCATATAGTAGAGGTAAAAGAACTTAAATTTTCTTACCCGGATGGGACACCGGCGCTAAACGGCGTGAGTTTTCGCATAACACACGGCGAGTCCGTTGCTCTGGTAGGAGCAAACGGGGCGGGGAAATCGACGCTTCTTTTGCATCTCAACGGATATCTCACTCCACAGGCCGGATCGGTGCGCATCGGAGACATGCCGATAACCAAAAACACCCTCAAGAACGTTCGGCAGACAGTAGGAATGGTTTTTCAGGACCCGGACGACCAGCTTTTTTTGCCCAGGGTCTATGATGACGTCGCATTCGGGCCCATCAACCTGGGCCTGCCGCCTGATGAAGTCAAACGAAGGACACTGAATGCTTTGTCGCTTGTCGGCGCAGAACATCTAAAGGACAGGCCCCCCTATAAACTCTCGGGAGGCGAAAAACGGGCCGTTTCCATCGCCACCGTCCTCTCGATGTCCCCGAGCATCCTGGTCATGGATGAACCGACCTCCAACCTTGATCCCAAAGCCAGACGGCAACTTATACACCTGCTTTCGGAGTTCGATCACACGAAGATCATAGCCACTCACGATATGGATATGGTTCTCGACCTCTGTTCCAGGGCGATTGTCCTTAAAGATGGGGAGGTTGCAGCCGATGGTGCTGCCCGGGATATCCTCGGCAACCAGGAGTTGCTGGATTCGAGCGGACTCGAAAAACCCCTGCGCATGCAGAGTTGTCCGATATGCGGGAAAAATAGTGTACCTATGCATGAGCGGCATTGACCGTGTGGGCATTGAGACACTTGGCAGGCGCAACCCGTCACGTTATAGGTGATACATGATTACACGTTTTCGTCACAAGGGGCTGGAGCGGCTATTCACGACTTCTCGTTCGCCTGGGGACTAGTCTCTGCCTTTCGGTTTCCACTCCCTTGCTAAGCGCTGCGCCTCGGCGATTTGGGACGGCGTCATTTGGGCGGCGGTGATATCTCTGTCTTTTTGGGCAGTTGAATCGCCTGACGCAGCAGCCAGATCAAACCACATATGAGCTTCTACAAAATCCCGAGGGACGCCTTGGCCCTCGGCATACATCACTCCCAGATTTAATTGTGCGCCGGCAAGCCCCTGCTCCGCCGCCTTGTAGTACCATTTCACAGCCTCCGCATTGTCCTGCTTTACGCCATTGCCCCTGCGATACATCACCCCCAGATTTAATTGTGCTCTGGCATGCCCCTGCTCCGCCGCCTTCCGGAACCATTTCACTGCTTCAGCGTAGTCCTTTGCCACACCTTGGCCGTCATGGAACATCACTCCCAAATACCATTGTGCATCGCTATTCCCTTGTTCGGCTAAGGGTTTAAGCTCCATTAATGCCCTGGGATAGTCGCCTTTGCTATAAGCCACGGCGCCTTCAGTCAGGCCGCCATTGGCGATGGAAACCACCGACAGGGAAAAAAGAATCACCAATGACACTAACTTTCTACACATCCTTTGCCTCCTCAAGCCGAATACCGGGATGATCCAAACGTATTTGATTGAAAAGGTACAAAGCGCAACTTCGACGGCCTATGATTTCTTGAGCACGAACCGAATCGGGAGCAGGGCTTTGCAGGTAAGTGGTTTTCCTTCCTTCCTGGCAGGAACAAAGGTGGAATCCTTAATTGCCTTAACCGCCTCTTCGTCAAAGCCGAAGCCGGCTTTCCCGAGCACTTCGACTTCAACGGGCCGGCCTCGTTCATCTATGGTTACGCACAAAAGGACCGTTCCCTCTTTTTCGAGCCTTCTTGCAAGGGCCGGATAGGACGGAACCACCTTGTGCAGGAAGCTGGGACCGTTTGGAGAGCCGAAAGCCATATCCGAATGGCCTGTGCCGCCCAGGCCATTCTTGCCGCCTGCAGCTCCCTCACTCGAGGAACCATTGCCTGGGCCTGGGCCTGTACCCGCCCCTGCCCCGACGGCCTGACCCGAGTCAGCGGACAGGCTTGCGTGGGTTTCGGTTGGCTGTGGATTCAACTGTTGTACTGACTTGACTTCATTCCGCTGCTTGGGGTGAGGCGCCGGCCTTTCAATTTTTTCAACGCGTTGCTTCACAGGGACAGGGATTTCCCGCTCCGGTGGTTCCTCTTTTGCCGGGGTGGCTACATGGGGCGCGGGGGCAGCGGGTTGCTCGCCTCCTCCGGCTTCATAGCTTCCAGCCGGGGTCGAGTCGCCTCCCCCTTGCAGCGAAACAAGTTGCACTTCTATCGGTTTGGGACCGTTGGAAAGGGGTTTGGGTGACACGCAGACGAGGCACGCCAGGGCAATGTGGAGGAGAAGAACTGAGGAAAAACTGGACCAGGTTTTTGTGTCCGAAAACAATGAGACCCGCGGGAGCCTGAACCCGAACATGCCCACGTCCGGGAGATCGTCCGCAAATGAAATGTCCAATTTAGCATCGGCGACCGTCGACTTCATTGGGCCTTCTGCTTCGCATGCCAGGAAGAAGGGATGCTGCGAGGGTCCGAACCCGGACATGTCCATCTCCAGGGGGTCATCCGCAAATGATATATCCAATTCAGATTCTGCGACTGTCGAGTTCATTCGGGCTTTCTGCTTCGCATGCCAGGGGGTGAGTCAGTCCGTTGCGCGCTGCTGCGCGCCGTTATAAAACCTAAAAATAATGTGTCAACGCAATGCGAAAAGTTCGCGGCTCAGCCGCGTGGAACACGTCGCCGTTTTGCGGAGCCGATGTGGGTGTCGTCTGATACAGGTAGTAGTAAGTTATATCGTCGGCTTTCGCATTTAGGAGGTTGAAGATGTCTCCCTCAACCACCCAGTTTTTGGTGATCTTATAGCTGAGGTTGTAATACAAAAGGCTGGTGGTGGGGGACATCTGGGTACCGTCCGAGGTCAGATAGCGAGGTCCGAAATATCGCCACCTCAGGCTGGTAGACCAACCGCACACATCGTGCACGGTTACGGCCGACGAGATGACCACCCTGGCCGCTTCGGGGACCCAATCGCCGCCTTCCGCCTTCCCACCGTTGAAGAAATGCGCCGACGAGTCGGCAAAATCTGCGTCGATCGTCAGCCAATTGGTCGGTGTGTAGTAGTTTGCCCACTCCACCCCCTTGCGGAGAGTGTGGTCCGGACTGGGAAAGTCCGTACCCGCATCCCCATCGAAGATCAGTTCGGATTGCGACTTGAGCACCCAGAATGTGAGTGTGCTTTGCAGGTTCGGGATGACTAGAGTGCGCGCGCCAACCTCCGCACCCTGATTTTGCGCTATCGGAATGGCCGGTACAACCGGTAAGACTATACCACCAATCGGTGTCGTATTCGTCGTGCCGGTCAGCGGATCTCTGGTGGTAGTGATGCCCCGCGCGTCGTCGGTGTGGAAGCTCGTGCCGGCGTTCAGGTAGAATTCAGTCTTTGCCCATGGGCCAAAAATCAAAGACAACTTGGGTTCAGGGGCGTTCGCTAACACATCTCCGCTGTCGAGGGGGTTCGGGCCTTTGGCGGCATACGTGTTAAGGTTCGTGTTGTCGAAATTAATTACATCTTCGCGAAACCCCGCAACAGTTCGAAACCAGGGCAGCCATTGAATCTTGTTTTCAAAGTAGGGGGCTATGTCAGTTTCCACGATATCATCGTCGCGGACGTTGAACAGGACCGTGCGGTCAAAGGTGCGATTCAGGACGTCGTGGATCACGTCGTTTCGAAGGTCGACTCCGAACGTGTTTGCCATTGACATGCCGCAAAACTGGCCAAAATACGTCTGGCTTGCTCTCACTCCCTGCGTCCACCGCGTATCCTTTTGCTCGAACTGGTCCCCATACTTTGTCGAATAGCTCTCATCGGTGCCGGGTATATTGGGCAATTCGACCAGGTAGAAGTCGAAGTCATTCCAGAGTGCCATGTTATAGTAATATGTATACGCCATGATCTTTGTAACCGAGTTCTCGTCGGCCTTGTGATATTCGGCTGACAGGGTGTAGCGGTCCGTCAGGCCTCCGTCGGTCGGACTCAGGGTCCCGAAACGGTTGACAAGTCCATCGCCCACCGCACTGTCCGGGATCTGGTTGGTTGCATTCCATGTGCCGTGATAGCCCATTGCCGTTGCGCTGAAGCCCTGACTTGCGTCTCCCTGGCTGTAGGTCAATAGCCCGTTGTATTTCACATAATTTTCGGGGACGTCCCAAGGTCCGTCGGTGTGCACAATTTCAAAGGCGCCGAGGAGATTGCCCTGGCCGACCTTGGTCGAATCTGCCAACAGGCCTCGCTCATAGTTCCAACTGCCGTATTCGACCTTTGCAATGCCTTGAGGAAGGGTCTGAAAGGTTTGAATATTTTCCCAACCGGCCGATCCGAAGTCCCCCACGCTGGCGTAGTATGGCCCTTTTCCGTAGTCTATCTTCTCGATCAGTTCGGGAATGAGAAAATTGAGATCGGTGTAGCCCTCGCCATGAGCGTTCGATGGCAAGTTGATGGGAATGCCGTTGAAGAAGCTGGCCATGTCCGTACCATGGTCGAGATTGAAACCGCGAAGAAAATACTGGTTCGCCTTTCCGTCCCCGCTATGCTGGGTGACGATTACCCCGGGCATGGTTTCGAGCACTTCCCCGGGACGACTGATGGGGCGCTCCTCAAGTTCCAGGTGTCCTATCGTGCCCTGCGTGGACGTATCGGCGATGCCGATCATGCTGTCGCTGCGCTCTTCCACCACTATCTCCGGCAATTGCGCTGTGCCCTTTTGGGCCTCGCTCGATACCGAAGACCGGGTTTCAGTATCCTGAGAACCGATCGCCTCCGCCCGGACAAAACAAGCCAAAACGGCACAGAGAACCGGAACACACAATAAGGCGGTCGCGACACATTTCCCTGTTTTTTCTCTAACTGGATTCACTCTCTGCCCCGCGCCAAACAAAAAAGGCCACGAACATCTTTCCCGTCTCCAGACGGGCAAAAGGCATTCGTGGCCAATTGGTCGATCAGGTGAATTTTATATTATTAAGAAGCTTGCTCTGTCGCCCGGCGAATTTCACACATTCATTGTGTGCGTTTAAGGCGAAAGATAGGCGCTAATCTATCTGCATCAGAGGTTCATGTCAATAAGAACTTCATCGATCATCCGTATAGCCTCATGGGCGTACCTCTGGATTCAAACCTGTCAAGGACGACATCGTAGGCGACCGTCATGAACAGGACCTGTTGCATCCCTCTGGTTATCAGGTTCCACCATCCATAAACGGCCTCCTCCTCTGTGCCGGCCACCGAGACGGCTGCGACTCCCAAAGACCTGGCTCTCTCCTTGAGGTCCGCCGCCGCTTGCAGTGGAACATCCTCTCTTCCCTGGGTAACGTACAGGATCATTCCTTTTTTCACTGTAATCCTCCTTCTCTGGGTTTTGGCCAAAAAAAAATCCCTAGAGCTAAAAGCCCTAAGGATTGCACCCTGGTTCACTTGGTCCTTAAGCCGGCTACCCGATATTTCCGCGTACGGGTCCACCAAACGGCATCAGGCAGGTCTTCTGACTCACGGATCGCTCTACTCTCCGAGCCTTCCCATCACGCTCACGCGTGAAAGTGGCCTCTTCGGATTTCGTCCCCGTTCACAGCGGCGGGACCGCTCCCGATTCACACGGGATTCCCTATTAAACTTGCTTTGTACCTGATGCTAAAAAGTATGTGAGAGTCCTTATAGGGGTTTTTTTAGGAGGAGTCAACCCATCCTTTATCCGGAAGAACACGAACCATTTCTCCTACTTCCCCATTTTTTCGGGGTTACCTAAAAAACCAACTCCCCTTTGTTCCTCCGAATCCAGATAGACCTGCAGATATTGCCCCTCTGCACTGGAGGGCACGTGTATGACGCGGATTATCCCATCGTTACTGAGCCCGGGATCGAGCGAGGTAAGAACATTGGAACGCCGGCGAAAAAATTCCTCTTTAAACACCGTCCCCGGACTGTCAGGATCGATTGCCAGCGGGACTATGTTAGCCTCTACCAGATCGTTGAAAAAATGGGTGCCGAAAGACGGTTCAGGAACCACGCCGGCCTCTCTCATGGCTATTTCCGCCAGGACTCTCGTGCGGTTGATGTCCTCATAGCTCACCTTGACGCCCATCTTCACGTCGTTGGTCCCCCATCTCCCCGGTCCAAAAAGTGCATAGACCTTGTTTTCAAGCAGGCGATTGATCCTCCTCACCATCCTTCCTGTCGCGATCCGCTCGTCGAATGTCGAAAGCCCGGCATAACCCATGGGATCGACGTACACAATGTATTCGATATTCCGTACGGCACTGCTGAACATGACATTGCTGCAGGTAAAAAGAATTTTTTCGGGATCGATCTCCTTTGGGACGGAGACTTTTTCCACAAGTCTGCTGGCGGCGAGCGCCCGGCACTGCAAGAGATAGAGTATACCGTCGTCCCAGGCGAATTCAACTTCCACAGGCCGTCCGTAGGCTTCTTCAAGTCGATGAAGAATTCTTCTCATCAGGCCCGCAACCGGAGTTTTGGAAAGAAGGTTGTCCAAAGTTATGCAGGCTCGGGATGGGTCTATTTCCTCTTTTTTGAAAAGAGGCGCCGAAAGATGGCCCTCATTATCGACCGACACCACGTGATAGAGGTCGGGGTAGTCGCTTGCCCGAAACAGGTCCACGGCCGGGATGGTCAGGACCGATCTTGATTTCAGGTCGAGAACGTCCACGAGCTTCTGGGAGTATTTCTTGATTTCTACGGCGCCGGCCTCCGGGCGAAGGAGAGGATGGCTCAAGGGGACCATCCTGGGATAGTCAGGCCCGATGCGCTCAACAGCTCGTGTGCCCAGTCCGAAGACCATCCTCAGCAATCCGTCCGCTTTGACTATTCGAGGGGTCCAGGCGTACATATTTTGCGAAAAGGCAACTCCTGCGGCAGTTGGAAAAAAATATTCGCCGAACTGCCTTCCCACAACCTTTTGAACGAGGACGCTCATCCTTTCGTCGAAATCGAGCAGTTTGTGGTCCTCACGGTAAAGAATGGCCTTTGGGCTGAATACGCTGGTAAGCACCAGTTTCAATGCGCAAGTGAATTCATCGAGCCTGGTTTCGATCTCGCCTTGATTTGCAATGAAAACCGAATCGTATTTGCCCGAAAAAGTGTATCCGACGTTGTCCTCGAGCAGGCTCGACGAGCGGATTATGAGCGGATGCTCCCCCACCTTCTCGAGAAACCCCCTGAACTGCTCAACGATGTCAGTCGGGAAAGTTGCCTCCTGAATTATCTCCGAAATTTTTCCGAATTCCTCTTCGATTGTCTCCCGGTTCTTGTACTTTTGAGAGTGAAGCGAAAAGAGATTATTGGAGTCGAGAAAATCGCTCAGAAAGCCCGAAGTGAAATAATGCGATTCAGGGATCCTGACGTATTTCTCGAATTCGGGATCTCTTCGCCCGAGCATCGGCAAAACGATCTTATAGGCAAGGAACATGCCCGCCGCTTTGCCCCCGATCCGGCCGCCACGCCTGGGGTTCCAGATTATTCGATCCATCAGCTCGTCCATGTCCCGGATCGTAATATGATTTTTAGCCACTGCGAGGAAAGTAAGCTGATCGGAAGTGAACCGGCTGAGCAGGCCTACGCGCACGCCCACGGATTCGCCGGGAGTTATATAGAGACTACCCTTGGGGATCGCGCAAAATTCCCTTACCGCTTCACGAATTTGACTGGACGTGACTCCTTCCGAGTTCATGAGCCTGTTCAGGTTTTGGAAAGAGTCGCGCTTTCTGGCCAGATTGATATAATTTTCTATCTCCTCCCATGAAAAATGCCTCGCAAAGTATATATCCGTAAGTATGCCGGTGACCTCTCCGACTGCCTGTTCTGTTACCTGCTCGCCATTATTTTCCAGTTGTTTGACGGCATCCTGCCGGATCGAGTCCGTGCATACGATCTCATGCTTGCACAGCGTTGAGAGAAAAAGGTTGCGGATTTCACTCATCAGATGGGGAAAGCGTATCATTCTGCCGTAGAGTCGATATGCGCGGACCAAATCTGCAGCGCACACGTCCGCCGAGCTGAAATATGCTTTAGCGCTTTGTTCCATCAAAACCCCATCAGTGCAATCAGGGATTAATTAATGAGATTGCTTTTGATTCGTAATTCCTAATTCCTTTTTCACGTCCAGCCGCGAAGTTTGCAGGCCTCGGCAACCCGGGCAATTGCAACCAGATAGGCGGCTTCCCTGAGATGTATTTTGTTGCGCTGGCTCATCTCGTATACGCTTGCGAAAGCCTGAGTCATTCTCTTATCGAGCCTCCAGTGGACTTCCTGGAGTTCCCAGTAGAGGTTGTAGGCATTCTGGACCTGCTCAAAATAAGATACGGTCACCCCGCCTGCGTTGGCAAGGAAGTCCGGTAAAACGATTATACCCTTGTCATGGAGAATGTGGTCGGCTTCGGGAGTGGTCGGCCCGTTTGCCAGTTCACAACAGATCCTGCACTTAAGGTTCGCAGCGTTGTCCGCGCGAATGACGTTTTCGAGCGCCGCAGGGAAAAGGACCATCACCGGAAGCGCAAGAAGCTCTTCGTTCGTTATCTCCTCAGCCCCCGGGAAACCCTTGACTACACCGTTTTTCATCTTGTAATCGACCAGGGCGGCCGCGCTGATGCCGTCGGGATTGTAAACTCCTCCCCTGGAATCGGATGCCGCTACCAGCTTCATGTGCAGTATCTCCTCGCCCAGCAGAGCGGCGTATTGACCTGCGTTGCCAAAACCCTGCACTGCCATTGTCGCGCCTTCCAGGTTGATGTTGGCGACTACCGCCGCTTCGCGCGTGACATAGATGCCGCCACGAGCCGTGGCGTCTCCCCGGCCCTTGGACCCGCCCAAAGCCAGAGGTTTGCCGGTAATGACCCCGGGATGATTTTCTCCGACGATCGTTTCGTACTCGTCCATCATCCAGGCCATGATTTGCGGCGTAGTATATACGTCGGGGGCCGGAACGTCCTTTGTTACGCCGATTGCCCCGGCCATGGCCCGGACATAGGCCCTGGCCAGACGCTCTTTCTCGGTTTCAGAGAGTTCCTTGGGATTGCAGACAACGCCTCCTTTGCCTCCCCCGAGCGGCAGATCCGCAACCGATGTCTTCCACGTCATCCATGCGGCGAGCGCGCGCACCGTGTCCATCGTCTCCAGAGGGTGCCATCTCACCCCGCCTTTGGCCGGACCGCGCGCCGTATTGTATCGTATCCTGAAGGCATGAAAGATCCTGGTTGAACCGTCATCCATTTTAACGGGCAGGGTAGCCTTGATTTCCCTCATCGGCCAACGGAGCAACTCATGGGTGGCCTTGTCAAGCTCCAACTTCTCCGCCGCCTGGTCTATCTGCTGCTGCGCAACCGTAAACGGGTTGAATGGCTCCTCGTTCATAACAGCTCCTTGAAATAGTGGATGGTGAATCGCGAATGGTGAAAAGCAAATTAAGGATTCAGTGTGTCAGGTTCCAGCCCATAGCACACAGGCCGGCAGCGATCAGCACAATCTCTATCAAAACGTCGTAGAGAGGGTCCTCTCTGAGCTTTCTTGTGGCGCCTATCTTGATAAAAAAACCGTAAATAAGCGCAGGAGCGACAAGGAAATAGGAAAAACCGCTCGAGACCCCGGCAAAGGGACCGCAAACCGCCGTGATGCAGAGCACCAGGATTACGCCGCCGGTGAACATGGCGGTCTTTTTTTCGCCCGCGAGTACGACGAGTGTCTCCTTGCCGACCAGCCTGTCCCCCTGAATCGCGAGGAAATCTCGCAGGGTGGTTCGAACGAGGGAGAGAAGAAAAATGATCCAACCCGCGTATGCAACGCGGCCGGGAGCGTAGTCGCCCCTGGCAAAATAAGGCAGGACGCAGACGGCCGCCCAGGCCATCGGCACGAAGAAAGTCTTTGAAGTTGGGATATCCTTTATTTTGACGGGGAATTTCTCCCATCCTGCCGGTATGAAGAGTTTGACCCCGTATAGAAGACCCAGCAAGATCAAGAAAAGCATGGCGAGGAAGTTATAAAAGCCCGTGACGTAGGCAAGCGCCAACGCAGCCACAAGGGAAACGGCACTCGAGAACATGAAAACCGGCCGCCATTTTCGATAAAAAGCCGCCTTGCCCGGATCGTTCAACTCGATGGAATCCTGGTCCAGGTAAATATTCAGGGAATGCATCGCGAAGGCGTAGCCTGCCGCCATCAGGCTGAAAGCCGCCGAACCTTCGAAGTCGGTCACAGCTTCCGCAATCTGGGCCAGGAGCGCCGTTGCCAAGGCGACATAAAAGTTGCCGTAGGCCAGCCTCTCGAGAATGTATTTCCAGCGAAACTTTTTCCCGGCCTCCGGCGTGATGGTTTCCAGGAATGCTACAACGTCTCTTATGATCCAGTTGGGAGTCGACGCCCCTGCCGAAACGCCCACGCAAGCGTACCGGGCCATCACCAGCGGGTCGAGTTCGTTTTTCTTTTCAACGTGGAAAGTCGGTATGTTGCAATCCCTCGCCACTTCGGCAAGCCTAACCGTGTTCCCGCTGTTAAATCCCCCCACTATGACCATCGCCTGCACCCTGGAACACATCTGCCTTACCTCGGCTTGACGCTCCTGGGTAGAATCACAGATAGTGTTCTTAACTATCCCGTTCGGATACTTCCTTAGAAACGCTTCCTCGATTTCCCGGAAAACCTCCTCGTTCTGAGTCGTTTGCGCCACGAGAAGCACATTATCCCAGTCCGGGGGTAGTTCATCGATCTGTTCCGGGCGGTTTATGACAACACCGCGATTTTCCGTGTAGCCGAGAAGCCCTATGACTTCCGCATGGTCCGCGTCACCAACTATTATCGTGTAATATCCGTGCCTTGCATGTCTTTTTATCGCCGCATGGACCCTGGCCACGCGCTTGCACGTCGCATCCAGAAGAGTCGCCCCCTGCTCGTGAAGCTGCTGGCGGCTGTATGGAGGTATTCCATGGGCTCGAATCACCACTTTTTTGCCTGCACAGCGTTCGATCCGGTCTTCGTCCACGACTCCTTTTTTCCCCAGCATCGCAAGGACCTGCCTGTTGTGGATGAGCGGTCCGAAGGTACAGATATCCACACCCTTCTCACGGTGCTGGATGGCGCTCATGGTGATTTCGATTGCGTCCCGGACCCCTTTGCAAAAGCCCGCTGTCCTGGCGATTACGACTTTCATTGTTTTCTCGCGGTCAGGTTGAGATCGTTGGCGTTTTACCTTCGTAAAAAGATGCTTTTTCCGAAGGAAAATCAATATGCAACGCGGAAAATCCTACCAGCTTTGAACGATTCTGGCAAGCCCGGCGCCAATTCAAGGTAAATTTGTTCTGGTTTTAACCTCCGGTCCGGCGCTGGGAAATCTGGTCGGGCTGTTGCTCCAAGTGGTACGCGCCACCAAAAAGATCCCGCCGCAGAGACATTCGACAAGGGAGCGAGTCAGTCGGGCACGCGAGCATGGTTTCCAGTCGTTCTTTAGAGGACGCAGAGGAAGAAAAGTATAGGTGTTTTTTTTGCGCTCCCGGCAAGCTCTGCGGTCAGTGCTTTGAATTTTCACGAATATGTCCAGAATGTGGGACCCATTTTTCGCTTTTTATCCTTCCTCACCTGTGCTTTTCTCTGCGACCTCCGCGCCTCGGTGGATCCTTTATTTTGCTGAGTTGTTTTTCTCCGTGATCTCTGTGCCCTCCGTGGTGGATCCTTTTGGTTGCGGCTTCGCTGTACCGGCGCCAATTTGAATACTGAATTTAATTTCAAACGGTGATAAAAGCCCCATGTAAGGCTTGTCTTTTGACGGAAAATAAAATGGAAAGAGTCAATCTCGTAATTCTTGGAGCCACTCCCGCGGAAATCGCTCCGATCGCCGCGTCTCCGACACGCATCCACAATGCCGAAGGAGCCGGCCCCCGGACCGAGTCCCTCGGATCGACCCCGCCGATCTTGTCCGAAGCGGGCGTGACAGGTCTTGTCCGCAATAAACGGGACGTTAAATTTGCCGGAAACACTTTCTCAACGTATATTTACGGCAATCTCAAACTGCTGGTCGGGACCACGGGGTTAGGAAAGGTTAATGCCGCTGCAATCACGGCGGCTGTTCTTTCGAACTTCGAGGTGGAGGAGGTCTGGAACGCCGGCTGCTCGGGGGCCTATGCCGGCTCAGGGCTGGAAATCGGAGACGTTCTGATCGCCGACAACTGCATTTGTGCAGATGAGGGAATTTTGGAAAAAGGCGGGCCGAAGCCGACAAGCGGTCTTGGAATCCCACTGGCTGTTAAAGACGGACGCGACTTCTACGACTGTTTCCCGCTCGAAAAATATCTTTGCCGCAGAAAAATACGCGCCCTGCTTCCAGCGGGCACGTACACCCGCAGCCCATCGGGCGGCTTGCGGGCTATCGACAAAGGCGTTCCCGCCGGCACTGACGGCCGATTCAAGGTCGTGTACGGGCCGAGCCTCACCGTGGGCATGGCGAGCGGTGATATCGAAACGGCCGGCGAACGCTTTCAACACTTTGGGGCCTTTGCGGAAAACATGGAAGGAAGCGCGATTGCTCAAACCTGCCTTCTTTTTGATGTTCCATTCCTGGAATTTCGCGGGGTCAGCAATCAGGCCGGAGTCCGCGACAAAGCAACGTGGGACCTCGGAACTGCAATCGCAAACTGTTTCGCGGCTATAATGCATATAATACGGAGGACTGAGGACTGAGGACTGAGAAGGATGACTGGAGACTGACAAAATTGAAACCGCTAACCCTCGGATATTCTCCTTGCCCCAATGATACATTTATCTTCTGCGCCCTGGCGGAGAAAAAGGTCGAGGTGTCTTTTGACCTGGATATTGTGCTTGCGGACGTCGAGGAGCTCAACAGGAGAGCAAAACAGGGCGATCTCGATATTTCCAAGGTTTCCGCAAACACCGTTGCGAGCATCCTGGACAAATACCGGCTGCTGAGGTCCGGAGGGGCCATAGGCAGGGGATGCGGACCTCTCGTGGTGGCAGCGCGTCCCGCAAGCTTACACGACCTCAGAGACGCAACGATCGCTACTCCCGGTGATATGACAACCGCAAGCCTGCTTCTCCGGCTGGAGGGAACTCATCGCGGCCGGCGGGTCCCGATGCAGTTCGACAGGATAATGCCGGCAGTCGCGGCCGGAGAGGTGGACGCAGGAGTGATAATTCACGAAGGCAGATGGACCTATCAGCCCTATGGCCTTCATATGGTGCTGGACCTCGGCCGGTGGTGGGAAGGCCAAACCGGGCTTCCGCTCCCCCTGGGCGCGATTGTCATCCGGCGCGACCTCGGCCCGGAGGTCGCCGGCATGGTTGAAGAAAAAATCAGGGAGAGCCTTATTTTCGCTCAAAACCACCCCGATCGAGTCCTGCCCTACATCAGGCGGCACGCTCAGGAAATGGCGCCCGAGGTGATACGCCTGCACATTGACGCTTTTGTAAATGAATTTACCATGGATGCCGGGCCGGAAGGAGAGAGAGCGTTAAGACGCCTCCTTGAAGCGGCCTGCGCCCTGGAAAACAAGCCCCTCCCGGAAATGGAGTTCTTCTCGCGCGGAGACGTGGAGGCGCGGGGGCCGCAACCAAAAAGATGCACCACGGAGGCGCGGAGAAAATGAGCCTCTTCAAGCACCTTATCCGGGCTTTTCGATTGTATGCTGTCACTCCGGCCCGAATCGGGAAAAGGCGGAAGTAAAAAGGCAGATCTAACCGTGCCGGATGGACCTTCAGTCTTCAGTTTCCAGTCTTCAGTTTTCTGACCTCTGTCCTTTGTCCACTGACCACTGAAATTCGGTCCTCAGTCCTCAGTTTTTTCTTATACCTCGTGGGTCCCCGGAGGGAAGGCGCCCCTTACCTCCTCGAGTTGATCCAGCCCACTATATCGGCTATCACCAGGTCCTTCTCTTCCTTTTCATTAAGGATCTCATGATAGCATTCGGGATAGATCTTCAGCGTCTTATCCCGGCTGGGGATATGGTCGTAAAACCATTGAGCGGCGCTGTTAGGAACCAGCAGGTCACTTCCCCCGTGAAGGATCAGGCATGGAATCTGGTAGTTCGCAATGTTTTGATGAAGTCTTTCGATCCCTTGAATGAAGGTGGTATACAAAAGCCTCAGGGTAACGCCTTTCAGCACCAGGGGATCTTCTTCATAGGCCCTGACCACTTCCGGGTCCCGGCATATGGCGGTAGCCAGGGAATTGGGCATCACAGTGTTTCCCATAGCTTCGGTATAGGTTTTTCCAAGGTCGCCAAAGGTCGGGAGAAAATCCAGGGCCGCCCCGGAAAGAATCATGCCTTTGAGCGGATTTCCTTGGCTGGCGCCGTAACCGGCGGCCACCAGACCCCCCATGCTGTGACCCAGCATAAAAACCGGCTTCCCCTGGTTTTCCTTTAGTGCCAGGCGGACGACCAGGTCCGTATCCTTTAAAAACTTATCCGGATCGTCATTGTTTCCCCGTAATCCACCGGACCTGCCATGTCCCCGAAGGTCAAACCGGTAAACCGAAATCCCATTTTCATTGAGCTTGCGGGTCACATAATCATACCGTCCGGCATGTTCAGCCAGACCGTGGACAATTACCAGGACCGCCCGGGGATTTTGCACGGTGTCCTTAGTCATAAAAATATCCGTACCATCAAAGGCCTTTACAGAACTGGTGTTCATAGCTCATCTCCTTCAATTGTACTAATCACGGGTCCTCTCTGTTTACAAATAAACTTTTCCCACTATCCGGAGGGAAAAGCAACCGGGAAAAACCATAAACCTATTCAGAAGAAGGAGGGAAAAGGAAATCAGGAAGAATAAAAACCGGAAGCAGGCAAGCAAAAGGATTGCTCGTGCGCAAATGGAAGAAGAAGGATCTGGATATTAGCCGGTCAACGGGGTCAAAAAGAGTTAAGAATTTGTGTGGCGCGAAGCCTTGCGTAGCCGCTACACAAATTCGGTTTGAACTCAGCCTTGGTAGGGTTTGGAATTATAACGTGCAAAAGCCTTGTGCCGGGGTCAATCGGGCTTTCTTTGATTGGTGGCAAGGGCTGTGAGGTACCGAGAAAATAGTGAAGTGCTCTTTTTTATGATGCTGAAAGCTGCTGTTTGATCTGTTGCTACGGTGCCGGGATGGTGACCGGTTGGCCGTCGGCGCAGGATACCGTTGACGGTAAGGCAGTGTTTTCCGCCGAAGTGGGGAACCAGTTTTGCTGGAGTTACTCCTCTTCTCACGGGGGACCTCTGGTGAAGGCGCGCCTAATGGTTTTGATCAGCCTTAGCTGAGTTCCGCAGTGGGTGCAAAGGATGGCGTCAGGGTGTTGAGCGCCAGGGGGTCTTTCCGGTTCAGACGGTCTCAAGATGGATTGCAGGCTGGAGCCTGTCGTCAAAACTTTCTGAAGGAGCCTGAATGTTTTTCGGTTTGAGGGACTGAGGAGACCGTAATATCGTACTTTATGAAAGCTATCCGGCAGGACATGCTGAAGGAATCTTCGGATGAACTCCATGGCATCGAGCGTCATGCGGCGGGAGATTCCGGTATCGGGCACCCTGTAGTGGAACGTGACCGACGATTCCCCCACATCTTCAATACGATTGTTGGAAAGGGCTACACGGTAGACATAGGGAGCGAGATATCTTAGCGCCGCCTCTCCCGTGCCGACCGGTTTGGAATGGACAACCCATGCCTTTGCCCAAACTTTTTCATCGACTGAGTCAAAAAGACCGAGCTTTATAAGCCCATCGCAGAACTTTGCTTTAAAAATGGTGGAAAGCGCCTTCACGGGGACGAAGAACTTTTTCCCCGAAGAGAGCCAGCGGTTGTCCGAGGAGAGGCCTCCACCAGGGATTATGTAATGGACATGGGGGTGATAGGAAAGATCGCGCGCCCATGTGTGGAGAACACCGACCACGGCGATGCGCCCCCCCACAAATCTTTGGTCCAGAGCCAGTTTTTTCAGGGCCTCGGCTGAAGCTTCGAAGAGCAAATCATAGACAGCTTTCTGTTTGGCTCGGGCAAGCGTTCGAAGCCCCTCGGGAAGAGTGAAGGTTATGAGGAAGTAAGTTTCAGGAAGCAGCAGGTCAAGCTGCTTTTCGAGCCAGAGATCGGTGCTCTCGTTGCCGCATTTCGGACAGTGCCGGTTCTTGCAGGAATGGTAGCTGTAGCGTATCTCACCGCACTGATCACAAAGATATACATGGCCGCCCATGGACTCTGTGCGACAGTTCTCGATATCCTCCATGGCCTTTAGATGCGAAGGGAGCATGCGACCTGCAAATTTGCTTCGGTACTGCGGGCCATGGCGGCGAAAGATGTCCGCCAGTTCCGGCATGGGACCTTCCCTGTCGATCAGAGATCATTCATGAGTTCGTTGATGGACTTGAAGGCCGTTTCCCTGGTCTTGGCCGTGAGATGAGCATAGATGGAGGTGGTGACGGGGGACCTGTGGCCTAGGTACTCCTGGATAAGCCTGAGGTTCACTCCGGCCTCCAGGAGATGAGTGGCGTAGGAGTGCCTCAGCGTATGAACGCAGGCATTCTTATTGAGTTTGCTTTTCTTCAATGCATTTTTGAAAACTAACAATACACCGGACCTTGATGCAGGTCCTGCGGCAGTTGCCGCAAGCTTTTTGGCTCTGGTTTGGCGCGCGGGAAAGATCCATGTCGGATTGCGATGAGTTTTCCAGTGTTCGCGCAGTAACAGAAGTGTTCTGTCTGGTAGGGGAGCATACCGATCCTTGTTCCCTTTACCTCCACGTACGTGTATGAGACCCCTGTCGCTGTCGATGTCACAAACCTGAAGATGTGTTCCTTCCTGCAGCCGCAGGCCGCAGGAATAGATCACGATGAACAACACTCGATATCGAAGTGAACGCACATTGGAGAGAATGCGGTGCACCTCGTCGGGACTTAGGATCACCGGCAGTTTGTTCTCTCGCTTGGCCCTGACGAACTTGAGAATGGCCAGGTCCCGTTTGAGCGTCTTCTCATAGAAGAATTTGATGCCGCATAGAGCGACGGTGCTGGTGCTTCGTGACCACTTCTTGACGTTCATGAGGTAGAGGAAGTAATCACGTAGTTCCTCTTCAGTAATCTTGTCGGGCGATTTTCCGTAATGCTCGGCCAGTAGCCGCACGGCGCGAACATACATGACCTGCGTTCCAGGGCTTAATCCCCTCAACTGAAGATCTTCGATCATGCGTTTTCTAAGGTGAGTCATGGTATATCTCCTTTTCGGGAAAGAGAATCTAAAAGAACGCTCCATCCTAATTGAGAGTTACCATGAACGATCTTGCAGTTAATTCAATGAGAAAGGGCGGGGGGGCTAGGAAGGGTCTGCCGAAGGCTTAGTTCAATAACACTTTAAGGCCCTAAAACAGCCAATCATGACCGCTGTTTTCAAGCTCAGCCACATTCCAGCGCGGCCCGACCGCTACTCTCAAAGTTGAATTCGACCCAGGTCTAAAAGTCATCGAAAGCCGAGAAACGGGACAGGAGGCATCCAGTTTTGCAACAGCTTTGCACGTCGCTCTGGGACACCCGGAAACCTCGAAAAGACACGACATTTTTGTAGGGCTGAGACCGCGCTGCGCTCCCAGGGCCATGCCCGCGATAAACTTTTCGAACCAGCTTTTCACGCCCCATTGGGACACCCTGAAACCATGGAAAGTTTCTCGTGTGGGCTTGGCGGCCCCGGCAGGCGGTCCCACCGCCAACTTTTCGTAACAGTAAGTCACGTCCCTTCGGTTGCCGCTTTGCTGCTCCAAGCCGTTCGTGACCTGCTCTTTGGTTGTACCATTTTGAAAGCTAAATGGTATGAGATTTCGGTCACTTTATAGCGTCTGGTTTATCGAAGTAACGGTGACTTCAAGTACCCGTGTCAAAAATGAAAATTTGTTTTTCATCATATCGAATTCAGGACCCGAATTTATGAATCTTGCTGTGCATTCAAGAAGGTATCCTGTACCGGGACCCATACGACCATCGAGTTCCTTGGTTCCGATAGTGAGTAACACTTTGTTATTTTTCAGCGTTTTCTTCTCAGTCTTTTTCATCTTCCAAGCAGGAATGAAGAGCCTTTTGTCATCTGGTGTTACGAGGTAGCTGTTCCAGGTGTTTACCACATGAGCTTCACCATCAGAACATGAAACAATGGAAACGATACCTTCTTTGCTGATAACTTCCCGAAATCTGTCTGTGAGCATTCTCGTTCTCCTTTTGATCATAAAATTATAGACATCATGGATTCATGTTGTCTATAATTGAACATGGCGTGATGGAACAGTCAAGATAAAATTTCGCTAGATGGACTATTATTTAGTGCAGCGTTGAAAACCACGCCCTTGGGGCGTGGTCATGTGTGACTGCTGGCTAGCCGGTCCCAAATGGGCTCGGCCGAAGGCCGTCTTTTGGTCATCCATGAGACTCGGGGCGATGCCGCGGCGAGTGACGAGTAAGGGCTCCGGCTGTGGCAAGCACGTAGTCAGATACACAAAGCCGTTGCTGGAGTTTTCTATTGTAACTACTAAGGAGTGTAAAGTGCAATTTAGTATTGGGGTAGAATACGCGTTTCATTCACTATTTTACATGGTGGATCTTCCTGAACGCAAAACCATCGGAATTAAACAGATAGCAGAATTACATAGAATTACAGGGAGTTACCTCTCAAAGATCTTCGCAAAACTGCAAAAGGCAGGGATTGTCCGATCCATTACTGGCGTTAAAGGAGGGTACGAATTGGCAAGACGCGCTGAAGATATTTCCTTTGGGGATATTATTGAGGCTATTGAGGGGCATTCTTTCCTTTTCCAATGTGCTGAAATTAGGAAAAATAATATCTTTGTGGAGGATCCATCTGTGTTTACAGACGAATGTCCTTGTCTGATAAAAGTTGTTATACAGGAGGCGGAGGAAGTGTTTCGGAATAGTCTAAAAGCCAAGTCTCTACGTTGGTTGTACGATCAAGTAAACAAGGATTTTTCTGAAGGGAAGAAGATGGCAATAAGCGAATGGATTAAAACTATATGACAGAATAAAATGTCGAACAGCACATCAGGTGGTCTTAATTTTGGACAGCCGTTCCGGGTGGATTGGGAGGCATCTGACGGATAACAGGCGTAATTCTGTCATTGCGTCGCCGGATTATGAAAAAGTATAAATGAGACCCATTACAGCGCTTACCGTAGCGGGCCTTCGGGCAGGATTCGAGATAACCTGGCGGGTATTCCAGGTCCCCCACGATTAGCACGCGCACGTGGAGTGACTGTTTCGATAAAGGCCATTCTTCCTGGCGCCAACAAGCCGAGTTTCCGGTGTGGCCCCCTCCTCTCTTCTTCGGGCGGATCGTGGGGATATGCCGGGCGCAATGGAATCTTAAAACCCCGTGGGGCCGACCGCCCCGATCCAGCGGGTAACCTTGGACGGCTCTGCCGGGTCCATGTAAAAGAAATGGACCATCGTGGGTCGCACCGGTTTCAAGCTGGGGTCGTCAAACGTCATTCCAACCTTACCGTGAAAGATTTTGAGCAAAGGACTGTCCCAGTACTCGACGACATCGTGGTGCGCGGTAAGCCCCTTGTCTATGAAAGCGCGCAGATTCTCACGAATCGCCTCGCGACCATGCCAATCAGCAACGCCGAGGTTGCACACGGCATCCACGGCAAAGCAGTCAAAGCCTTTGCCGAAGGTTTTGTCATCGATTTCTTTCCACATGGCCAACAGCCATTCAGGTGGAGCAGTTTTCGTGAAGTTCATAGCGTCCAATTTATTCTCCTATGTTTTCAGTTAATGCTGACCGCACTTCTTATCGTTTTTGCTGTGGTTGGGGAGATGACGTAACATTATCAGGAAGTGAACCAGTTCAATTACCTTGGAACAATTTAATACGGTCATCTCGTTTGGGCAATGCAGTTGGCGGGTAGCCAGGGCAAGCCGTTTGCCCGGGCGCGAAGCGCCAGAGGCGCCACGACGGACTGCGGAAAGGAGGAAGTAAGTACAAGGGCGACCTTTTCATAGTAACTCAGGCGCCATGCATGGAAAAAGATCATGCCGAGACAAGCAAGAATCGTGGCGCGGGTGGGAAGGGCAACGATTTGCCGGTATGGATTTCATGCTGGAATTGGTCATACGTGATCTCAGGCATGGAAGTACCCTCAGAAAGCATCTGAATTCTGTAGTGTGGAATCACTTGCCTGCCCGCTCCTACATGGTCCACTGTCATGGAGTATCCCTCAGGCAAAAAAGCGAAACGGTTTCTTGTTGGAAATAAAAACCCTGGACCAAAAGCTAAAAGAGACCCAGAAAGACCTCGAAGCACTCCGGCAGCGAAAAAACGAAGAAGCCGAGTTCGCCAAGCTCGTATCCGGAGCCGATCCGTTCAAAACCCTGACCTACAAAATCATCAACTTACCATTCGCTGAGAAGTACCGGCTCCTGCGTGGTGTGCTTGACGGTCCGATTGTGGTCGGTCATTCCACACTCGATCCACACGTTCAGCTCGATTCTGAAGATGAAATGATGAAGATATTGGAGGGCATCGAGATGACCATTCGACGTAACCACCCGTTATTATGGGAACTATGTCCTGAATAGATCATCCCAAAATCGTTGTGATGGTTGAGACCACCGGGGAGAGGTCAGGGGGGTAAATCCACACCAAGAAGTCGGTTGATTGTACCCCTTTAGAGATCACTCGGGATTGCTTCCCTGTTGGAAAACCCTTGACGCCATACCATTTTTTAGTATATGTAATCCTATGAGATGGTTTGTCAATATAAGCGGGAAGGTTCGAAAGGCGATAGATTCCCTGCCCAAAGCTGTTGCAGAGCAGCTGATCTTTTTGATCCGCGAAATCGAATCAATGGGACCGGTCAGAGGCAATTGGCCGAACTATGGGAAATTCGATAAAAATCGCCACCATTGCCATTTGAAGAAAGGGAAGCCCACTTATGTTGCCATTTGGGAAATGAGAAATAGAACCGTTAGACTTGTGGAGATCACTTATGCGGGCACTCACGAAAAAGCACCCTATTAGCCGTGTGGAGCTTTGCTTTACCGGTCCTACCGAGAAAAGAGCAGAGGCCATTTCCATCATGGAAGCTCTTGGCTTTGTGGACTCCTCATCTATACCTTGGCGGGAAGCATTTCCAGGTGTTGATGATGCCTCCCTGCCTGGAATTTCCCTCCGATCTGCCCGAAGGAGGGAAGGAATAAGCCAGGAAAGGCTTTCGGAAATTGCCAATATCCCGCAACGGCACATCTCCGAGATGGAGAACGGAAAGCGTCCCATAGGAAAAGACACTGCCAAAAGACTCGCCAAGGCTCTCAATACCAACTACAAGGTCTTTCTTTAACCACGAACGGGGCGGCTGACTTATCTCGTTTCCGGGGATTTGCCGATCTCCATTACAATCGTGAGGTCGTGTTGAACAGCCAGGGCATATTGATAGGCATCGTCGAAATCTAGAGCGTGTCGCCGAGCTATGGCAATGACTTGTATCAAATCGCCTGGCGTTAACTTAAGGACACTGACACTACCTGACTCTGTAGTGTCAGTAAGGAAACGCATGGCCAGATCGAAATCCTTGCGGCGTAAAAGAATTAAAACAATTGAGTGTAATGAAAAGTCGGACATGAATAGCTCGTGGATATCCGACTTCTGGAGAAATGTCCTGGCTTGCGAGGCATTTTCTTGACTCAGCATCTCCCTCCCCCGGACGTGACTCTCCTTTGGTTCCGTGGTAAAAAGTGAGTTGATGGGCGTCGCACAACCCAAAAGATACCACCTTTCGACAATGGAGCGAGTGAGTCTAGGCCGGCAGGTGGGGTTGCAGTCGTTCTTTAGAGGCACTCGACAAGGGAGCGAGTCAGTCGGGCACGCGACCATGGTTTCCAGTCGTTCTTTAGAGGACGTCGAGGGCAAGGAAATAAAAATATGGATGATTTTCTTTGGCTCTGCGGGCAGTGTTTTGAATTTACACGCATCGTCCGGAAGGGACTCATTTTTCGTTTTTTATCTTTTCTGCCTGTTGCTTTTCTCGGCGGCCTCTGCGCCTCGGCGGTGTGTTTTTGAAATCGATGAATTTGCGAAATCTTATAACGGCTGTACACTGAAAGGAGTCCCGAGATCATGACCGGAAGCGAGACTTTGACCTACTTCCTTTTCCCTCATATGACACTTTCCGCGAGCGATTTCAGAAACCTGTGCATTTTTCTGCCTCGTTTGAACGTGCTGGAGATCGCCCGGCAGGCTTCGATTCCCGAATGGGCGCAGGAAAGGATTTCACGTTGGCCGGTTTTGAGCGGCGAGGAGCTTTCTTCCCGGATCGTCTCCTGCCTCGAAGCATACCGGGCTTTCGCACAGGTTCATGGCGGCCCGGGCGGGGTTCTTGGTTTTCTGAACCAGGCGCTCGACGAGATCGATGAACCACGATACCGCATCCAGGAGGAACTCCGGGGGAAATCCCGTACGGAGAACAGAGGACGGACAAGTCCCTCTCCCGCGCCCAGCATTCAGGCCCTTGTGCTCAGTCCAGAGTTGTTTAAGGCGGCGCTTTTTTTGGAAATAGCCCGGGAACTGGATGAAAAGGAACTGGAGATCGAATCAGGCTATTCTCGTTTGAACTCTATGGAACAGGAATTCCAGGAGATACTGGGTATTGAGGATGAGGAATCCGAAAGGAGTGAAACCGGCCTCACACCGGCGCTTGCCCCGGACACAAACGGCCTGCTTTATATGCTTCCGAAGCGAATCGGAAGCTGGTTTCAAATGCTTTCGCTAAAGCAGCTTGAGAGTATGCCTGTGTTTGTGGCCTGTTTTCCGGAGGTCATCGAGGAAGTTATCGAGATGGTCCGAACCGGGAAAAATCCCCCCTGCCCTCCCGGTAGAGAACTTTCAACAGCCACTCACCTGCTGGGATCTATTCCAAGAATGGACAGACTTGGCGGCAAACAGTTCCGGTCTCTCATCGAGGCCCCGGGAACGTCCGAACTTCTTTCCTCATGCCACCACGACCTGGAAGACTTCATAGCAAGCGCCGCAAAGGGGCAGGAACCGACCGAACTGGAGGGCAAGAGGCGATCGCTGCAAAGCTCTTACGAAAGATTCTGTCAAAAATGCGAGGCCCTTGAAAACGGTAAAATAGATCTTCTCCTTACCGTGACAAATGTTTCGCTCACCGGCGCCCCCGGTTTGTTCCTGAACACCGTTAAAACAGAGGACTGAGTGCTGAGGACTGACAACCAAAAAGCCGGTCACGGGCACGAAGAAAACGAAGAGAGCCAAAAATCCAAATATAAAGGACGATCTGCCCAGGGTATACGAATTTTTTAGTTCATGCTCGCTCACGAAGAAAGATCGAAGGCGAAGTGAAGGAAAAGCATCGGTCCGAGCCGTTTCCCTATACTGCCATGATCTATTTTTTCAAATAGCAAAGGGTTTATCTTCGTTCTTTTCGTGAAAGCCTTCGTACTACAATCCGTCATTTTCTTGTTTTTTTAAAAAGATTTTGTATGCATATTGCTGTTTTCTCTGTGACTTCGGCATTCTCTGCAGCCCATTTAACTCCACCGCAGCATCTCCTGTCCCTGAGGGACACCCCAAACCATGAAAAGTACGGTCCCAGGGTGCCCGGACCCTCACTGCGTTACGGGTCTGCGCTATACGCATTATGTGCTGTGATGCGTCTGGTCCGGCGCCCGATCGTTTGTGAGGGCACACCCGTATCCGGGGCGCAAAGCGCCAAGAGGTTCGTGTGTGCCGAGGGAACTATTCGTAGCAGCTTTTCACGCCCCATTGGGACACCCTGAAACCATGGAAAGTTTCTCGTGTGGGCTTGGCAACCCCGGCAGGCGGTCCCACCGCCAACTCTTCGTAGCAGAGTCGCAGAGACCTGAGTCTTTTGATCTTGTTTTTCTATTTTGCTCGGTTCCTTTTCTCCGCGACCTCTGCGCCTCTGCGGTAGATTTTTTGGGTTGCGGCTTTGCTGCACCAAGTCCTTCGTGACCGCGTTTCTTATTTTTCTTTCCGCCAGACCAGGGTATACGTGAGTTCCCGCCCACGGAGATGAACAGGTGCGGTTCGCAGGGTAAGCGTACCGTCTCCGAAATTGTAAAACCGGACCAGCGGTCCGCCGATCCAGTTGGGCATTAAACTCCCCCGCACCTGGTGGGTGACGGCGCCGGCTTCGGGGTCCACCGTGAAAGTTCCGAAATAGGCTGAATAGCCCTCGAAGGCTTCCCGGATTTCCTCGTTCGTCCCACCCCGTGGATTTCCGGACGCAAGCGGCCTGCGGCCGGGCCACATTATCTGAGCGGCAACGTTGCCGCAAGCGTCGTAGATCAGCAAGCCTTCGGGGCTCTCATTTCTAATGGAGGTTCTCTCGCCGGTCTTAACTTGAGATTCGATAGATTCCAGTCTCCAGGTCCCAATGAAAGGCGCGGCGGATTCGGCGGTTCGGTTCTTTTGCATGGCACATCCTCAATTGTTGTCATGGTAGCGATTAATATTTTACGTTCTCAAAACCATATTGACTCTATGGAACGGAGTGGCCGCCCGGGTACTATTATATACCAGACTAAAGACCCGAAGTAAAAACTCGAAACTCAAAAATACGGCCATTAGTGAATTATTTCACTAGAACTTCGCTTGAAGGCCATCCACGCAGGTTTTCGCGTACTTTTCATGGCTTATGGGTCCCCAAGGGGAACTCGAAGATTTTCACGAAGAGCAGCTTTTGGGTTCATATCTGCCCTCACTGTCTTCGTGTGCTCGGCAGCCCTCCGTGTGCGCTCATGGGATGGGATTCATGGGGCGGTTATGGGCAAGGCAGTAGTGATTTCGCTTTTCTTGTAATGGATTTTTTCGTGGTCTTAGTGTCTCCTTCGAGACCTTCGTGACCCTTTTGGTTTCCGGCTTGTCCGGGTTGGGAATCAGGACTGCTGATAACCTGCGCGATGGGATTATCTGGGGAGACTGAAGGGTTTGATAAGGCCGGCCGCGTTTTCGCCCCCCTCGGTTTCTTTGTCGACAGATTCCAGAACAATTTCGTTTTCACGGACCCAGCCGAGTTCCCGGCGAACGAGTTTTTCCTGTGCTTTAGGATCTGCCTTTAGCGCCTGGATCATTTCGTAGAGTTTCTGGTTTTCAAACCTGAGCTTGAGGACCTTTTCATCGAGTTCTTTTACCTGCCCGTTTTGTTTTCGGTAGCCGTGAAGTCCGTTGGGAGAATATAAAATCGTGAGGATCAGAACGACGTTTAAAGTCAGAAGAAAGCAAACCAGAAGCCGGGCGATATAGACGCCTTTGACCATGAATCCGGGTTTGACGGCGTTTTGCTGATACCTGTTGGCCTGTACCGGTCTACTCAATATCAACCCCTATACTCGTCCGTCTCTGTTCACTGGCATCCGTACGGACGGGAAAAGCCTTGGGTCGATGTGAGGAATGAAAAGTGCCCCTCTAAACTCGTTCATCAGTTCGACATTTACGTTAAGTTCAATGTAGGTGATCATGTTTCGAACTTTTTCAGCTTCAGCCAAAAGTGTCCGGTCGCATAGGAGCATAGAAGCACCCCGCAGACTCGAGTTGCCGATTGCCTGGTATATTTCCGGCGGCAAATCCGGGATCATGCCGATTCTGACTGCCATTTCAGGGTCGACGTGATTGCCGAAGTTTCCCGCAATGTAAATCTTTCTCAAATTTTCAAAGTTCAGTCCAACCTTTCGGCAGATGACCGAAAGTATAGTATACATCGCTGCTTTTGACTTCAAAAAAACTCCTATATCGATCTCAGATACGAGCATTTCGAGTCCGTCGCTTGTCTGAGAAGGAAGCGCCAGCGCATAAGCCGGACCGTCCTCAGTGCTTCTTAGGCGAGAGCAACCAATCCCCGTACTGAATTTGCCCTGGATACTCAGGATTCCGGATGAAAACATCTCGGCCACAAGTTCTATCAGGCCCGAGCCGCATATGCCCGAGGCTTTCCCGCCTCCGATCACCTGAAAATCGGGTTCCAGAGTCCTTTCGTCGATCCTTACCCTTTCGATTGCGCCAGGGGCCGCCTGCATTCCACGCTCCACAACCCCGCCTTCGAGGGCCGGACCTGCCGCACCTGCGCAGGCCAACAGCCATTCGCTGTTTCCCAGCACCACCTCGGCATTTGTTCCCACATCTATGAGCATGCGAACGTCCGTCGAGCCGTTCAGACCTGTAGCGACCACCCCCGAGATAATATCGCCCCCGACGTATGAACCCACATTGGGAAAGAGATAGAAAAGAGCGTTAGGCAAAAAATCGAACCCGAGGTCCGATGCACGAGCCATGGGGAAGGTGTTGGCAGCCGGGATGTAAGGTTCCCGGCAGATGCCGGATGGATCGAGACCCCAGAAAAAATGGCTCATCGCAGTGTTTCCTGCACAGGTTACAGCGTAAAGGCAATGAGAATGGACCCCTGAATCTTCAAGCATCCGGCGCATCGTATCCGAACAGATCTGCACCAGTGAATCCCTGAGGACAGCCAGGCCCTCGCGTTCCCGGGCGAATATAATACGGCTGAGGATATCTTCGCCCCAGGCCACCTGGGGATTTTTCACAAGGAGTTCCCGGATAACCTTTTTGCGCGTGATGTCTATCAAGCGGAAAGCCAGGCTGGTGGTGCCCAGGTCTACAGCGAAGCCGAAAACGGCAGCATCGGTCGACCGGGCAGCCACGTCAAGCACTTCCCAATGAGTGCCGGTGTATCCTGCCACTGCTTGGAGGCCAGAACCCTCCCTGCCCCTTCCAGGAACGACCCCGTTTGGTTTCTCCCGGACAGAATTTCGAGAAAGGGGGGATATGCATCGGATTTTCCGGACCAACCCGTCCATCATGGCGGGTGCGATTCGAACGGGGGAAAACCCCAGTTGGCCAAGAGTTCGGAGAAGCCTGTCGAGGTCTGCGGTATTATCGTTCAGACTCGGCGCAGGCATATCGACGGCGATCGACTCAACCAGAGGCGCGCTTTCAAATTTGACCGGGACATCACAATTCACTTGATTTGCTGGTATTTTCATCCCTTTCTTTCCGCTCCTCAATAGGTTATTTGCGGTACTGAAAGAGCGGACGGGGCGCTGAGCTTGTGATGGATTTCTTATCTTAAATTCTTATTTACCCTCGAAAATCAGTAGGAAATCAGTTGACACCATAACCGATTTTGCATAATTTCACAAACACATCAAGCAATGTTAGCTGTCAGGTTACACATTCACGCTCCCGCACTCTAATGCCGCGTTTTTCTACCGTGTTTCCGCCTGACTGGCCGACCCGGTTGATTTTATTCGAATCCTTCGGATTCAGCGGATTTTTGGCAGACGGCCATCGAAAGGGAGCTTGCGTCTATGGAAGACATTCAAATTAAAGAATTGGTTGAATTCGTCGCGCGTTGTATTGCGGAACATCCCGATCAAGTTGTAGTCAAAGAAATTTTAGGCCAGCAGATATCCGTGATAGAATTGCGCGCAGCCAAAGAAGACCTCGGAAAAATTATCGGCAAAGAAGGCCGAAACGCGCATGCCTTGCGAACCATCGTGAATGCTGCAGCAACTAAGCTAAAGAAACGCGCCGTGCTTGAAATTCTCGAGTAGCGGCAATGCGTCGGAGTCGTTCATGAAAGAAATATCGTCGAGTAGTTTCCAGAAGCCGGGAGCCGCAGACGCTCCGAAGTGTTTCGGCGATGGGGACAAGGTGTGTCCGGTCGACGAAGAGGGCATAATGCAGCCTCAGAGAGGGTGCCTCCCATGTTCGTACTTGAGAGCATGCCTTCAGAGTGTGATGGTTCGACGAGGCAAGCTCAGGATAGTTGAAGATCGCCCCGGCTCGAGTCTGAGCGGTTTTTTCAAAAGATGGTCCGACCGGAAACTGAAAAAAGGCAATTAGGAATGCGGAATTAGGAATTGTGGAGGACGCGACTTTCCGAGACAGTACCTCACTTCCCTTCGGGACACCTGGAAACCATGAAAAAACGCGACATTTTTGTAGGGCTGAGACCACGCTGCGCTCCCAGGGCCATGCCCGCGATAAACTTTTCGAGGCAGTAAGTCACGTCCCTTTGGGACACCCTGAAACCATGGAAAGTTTCTCGTGTGGGCTTGGCAACCCCGGCAGGCGGTCCCACCGCCAACTTTTCGAACCAGCTTTTCCGTCGTTTTTCGTGCCTCGCAAATCCGCAGCAAGATGGCCTGGAAGTCTCTGTAACTATACCCGCCTGAACGACGCGCGAAAATTTTCCCATCATCATTGCAGGTTAGATTGCTTATCGATTGCTACCCCGTCGGGTATTGTAGGCAGTGATGGCATGCTTGGTCCTGGACAGATGCTGTAGTTCGGCAGCTACCCGGTTGTTTTTTCTTTCTAGAATTCCCAGGCATGTCTGGGTGCGCGCATACAGGTCGCGCATTTTTTCCAGCACCTCACTTGTGGGGCTGGTAGAGTGTTTCAGGTCCTGTGGCATGAGTCGCTTTAAATCATCCAGGCGTTTGGCGCACGCGTCCGAAAGCGCTCTAATATTTACCTGCGGATCGTTTTCCAGCTCCGCGAGCTGCGCGGTAAATTTCAAGAGCTGGTCCAGAATAGATTCGGCCTGATCTATCCAGCACGATTCATTGCTTTCCATCACACAATCCTATGCGGAAGCTTGCCAGTTCCTGGGAAGAAGTCCCGTCCTAACGGATGCATGGCTTGGGTTTAGTTTGATCGCTTCCCAACCGTCCTTTAGTTCGGAAAGAATTTTGACCAGATGGTCATAGATGGAGGTATCCTCGCGGCTGTTTATGCCGATCAACTGCCTGAGCACGAAATTATAAAGCCGATTGAGGTTCCGGGCGATGTCTCCGCCTCTTTCGTAGTCCAGGCCGACCAGGAGCTCTGTGATTATGTCCTGAGCGTGCCTGATTTTCCGGTAGGCATCGTTCATTTCGCGGCTTTCATGGAACTCCTTGGCCTGCTGGATGTCCTTGATCGCCGCATCATAGCATAAAATGATCAGTTGAAGCGGATCGGCGGTTTCGATTGCTGTTCGGTGGTAGACGTTCAAGGCCTGGGTGTGTACCATCTGAAAATCTCCTCAAAAGGGTGTGTGGTTGAAGTAACTAAAATATCGTCGCAACGGCGGTAATTCTTTACTATTTTTTGAGGGTGGCCGACTGGGCAAGCGAGGTCGTGCCGGAGTATTCTCGACGCCTCATCTTTGCAATTGACCTTATCCGGGTGAATTGGATAGATTAATGGCTATGAAAAAGACCCTATACGCCTATGTCCTGCGCGAACAAAGTCTCCCGGTGCTATTGTGCGTGGCGGGGGCCTGCTTCGTGCTCGTCACCGGGCAACTTCTTCAGCTCCTGCGCGTTCTTTTCGCATCTTCGTGCAGCCTTAAAGATATCTTCGAGTTAGTCCTTTTCGCCATGCCCAGGCTCATTTTGTTTGCGGCCCCGATGGCAGCTCTTCTGGGCGTTATGCTTGCCTTCGTGCGCCTGAGCAGCGACAACGAGCTGGTAGCCTTCAGGGCGGCTGGAACCGGATTTCTTGGCTTCCTGCCCCCGGTGCTCGGAGTGCTTATTTTTATGACCTTACTCTCATTCGCAAATGCCTTTTTGGTGCTTCCCGTGTCAAACCACTCATTCGAGACCAAGCTCAGGTCTCTTGGGCGATCCTCCGTTCCGTCTCTTCTGGAAGAGGGCGTCTTTATTTCCGCCATTCCAAAACTGGTCTTCTTTTTCAGATCGGTGGATCGTTCGGACTATACGATTAAGGGAATCTTCATTCAGGACCGCAGACAACCTGAGGAACAAGTCACAATTGCTGCCGAGAGTGCCCAGATCGATATCCCATTAGACGCACGCATTCTGACGTTCAAGCTATCTAACGGCATGATGACTCGAACCGCCAACGATTTCAAAACCGCCCAGGCCATTGCGTTCAAAAACTATGATTTTATTCTATCTATGGACGAACTCATGGGGTCCATGGACAGAGCCACAAAGAAAAGAAGTGAAATGAATCTGGGCGAGATCTACGAAAAGGTCAAGAGGGCTGAAAATAAGGCCACGTTCGTATGGTGGAGCCTCGAGCTGCACCAGAGGCTTGCTTTCCCTATGGCCTGTTTGGTTCTCGGACTGCTTGGACCTCCACTCGGCTCCCTTTTCCGCCAGAAAGGTCGAATGACGGGTATAACGATCGGAGTGGGAATTTTCCTCACGTATTACATTATGCTTTCCGCCGGCAGGACACTTGGAGAAAGTCAAGTGGTATCGCCTTTCTTTGCAGTCTGGACGCCCAACCTGCTAAGTTTTGTCCTGTCCGTCTATTTGTGGGCAAAAATGCACAGGGAAACGCCATTCTTCGCGGCTTTCCTCTTGCGACCGATTGCTCGCATTAGGGGCGCCATCGCAAGCGCCCGCGAACGTCACGGGGCGATTGCGCATTGAAAATAATCCCTAAATATCTCTTGAGGCACTTTCTGCCGATCTTTGGGCTGGCGACCGTCAGCTTTGTCGGAATATACCTCGTAGTCGATTTTTTCGAGCGCGTGGACAAAATGCTCGATAACCACCTCACGATCTGGGAGATTTACGCCTACTTTTTGTGCAAAATTCCTCTGATCCTGACGCTGGGTATTCCGATGGCGGCAATTCTGGCAGCTATCATCGCGCTTGGAATTCTCAAACGAAACCGCGAACTGATCGCAATGGAGACCGCCGGGGTCAATCCGCGCTATTACGTAACACCGATCGCAGTCGCAGCTGTGTTGATCGCCATAGCTCACTTTTGCCTGGCCGAGTTCGTCGCCCGCCCACTCACTAAGAAACTGGACGAGACTTGGGCCGTCAGAATGGATCACAGCAAGCCGGCGCTCTGGATGAACCTGGAAAACTTATGGTTCCGCGATGAGAATACCATTTACCAGATCAGACTCTATGACCGTGGGAAAAATGTCATGCGCATAGCATCGATATTTTTTCTGGATTCGAACTTTCATCTTGCCAAAAGGATAGATGCTCGCAGCATAACATGGACAAATCCCGGGTGGCTCGCCGAGGACGGCTTCATGGTAGCTTTCAACGGCAATAATACGGAACAGCAATGGTTCGACCGGAAAGCGCTGGATTTGAGAGCTAAACCTTCTGATTTCAAGGCCGGCGAAACGCTTCCCCACGACCTCAGTTGGAAAGAGCTGTATCGTTACGTGCAAAAGATAGAGGGAGAAGGATTCAGCGCAACCCCTTACAGGGTTGACCTGCACATGCGGGTTGCATCTCCTGTTACCACACTTATCCTCGCCATGCTCGGGGTCATCATAGCCCTGAGGCAGGGGATCCATGAAGGGATCGCTGCCGGAGTCGGCGCCTCACTCATAATAGCGTTTGTTTTTGTTGCCGTGTCAAACGTTGGAAGCTCGCTGGCCTCCGCCGGCTCTCTGCCTCCTTTTCTGGGGGTGTGGGCAGGAAATGTAATTTTTGCTGGGCTGTTCTGTTATTTCTGGATCAAGATAGTTGCAAGCCATAGATAGTACCAGAGCAGCCGCTCATATAAAATCATGCTCCGCCGGCGCCTGCCAGGATGGTCGTCCCGGGTGGAGGAGTGAACACTCTTTGTGCGAGTTCTTTATCCAGCATATAGAGACCGCCACCTTCGCCTCCGATCAGCTTAAGCTTCTGCACGAGGCTGTCTGCGCTGGTTTCTTCCTCGACCTGTTCGGTTATGAACCACTGAAGGAAATTGGCGGTCGCGTGGTCCTTTTCTTCCGTCGCGATATTTACCAGGTTATAAATCAAGGCTGTGACCTTCACCTCATGTTTGTAGACCGCTTCGAAAACCGAAAGCGGTGAATCCCATGAAGTGGGAGGACCTTCAATCGCCGTCAGATCAACCTTCCCGCCCCGCTCGCTGACGAAGTTGAAAAACTTCATCGCGTGCGTCAGTTCCTCAATCGCCTGCACCTCCATCCACCTGGCGAATCCATCGAGACTCAGCCGCTTAAAATATGAGGTCATCGAAAGATAAAGGTAAGATGAATAAAATTCCGCATTTATCTGCTCGTTCAAAGCCTTCCTTATTTTCTCATTCATGTCCGCCCCTGGAATTTAGAATGTCTACCTCGTACCCCGACCGCAATCGCTTCACTCCGAAGCAACCAGGCCAGAAATCTAGGCATTGTTGCAGCTTGGTCAACTCCTAATAGCGATCAGATTCAAAAACCATCCGCAAGGCTATCAGGCAATTTCTTGTTTTTGTTTTTTGTTAGAAGCTTCTCTCGACACATGGATCAATGCGGAGGCCCCAAGGAGAAGGAAAAGTATGTCCCGTATGAGATACCATATGGTTTGCGGTGACCCGGCAGCTTTGGTGCTGAAGCATCCGCAGCGCAAGTCGATTCCGCGCGCGATGGCTTGAGCGAGGGCGCCAAAAAAAACGAGCAGAAGCAAATCGGCGAGGACGATTGCCCCCGGCAGCCACCAACCGCATAAGATAAATAAACCGAGGATCGCTTCCAGCCAGGGAAGCACGATAGCAACAATATTCGCCGTGTGGCCCGGAAGGATTTGGTAATTGGAGACTATTTTGGCAAATTCCACCGGATGCGCTATTTTGTCGATGCTGGCGGCTATAAAAATGGCCCCGAGCAGTAAGCGGGTGGACAGAAAAAAGTATGTGCCGAAGCGGGATTTCACTTTTCCTTATCTCCGCATGCTCCGCATCTGCTGCAATTTAGTTCCGGCCGGCATTCGGGACTTTCTTTTTCCTGGAGAGCACGCTGGTATTCCTCCCATAGGAATTTCCGCTCGATCCCGTGGTCTATCACTTCCCAGGCAAATTGTTCTTCGAGTTCCCTCTGCCTCATGACCCAGAAATCCGGGTTCAGCGGCGAACTGCGCATTGCCTGGTTCCAGCCAAGCCCATCCAACGAGACTTTGTCAATAAAAAAAGAAACCCTGCGGTCTCCCCTGGACAAAAGAGCCTGAATGTACGCCCACTTCGGCAAGTCGAAATGGACCCGTACATTAGGCACCTTTCGCAGGGCCTTCTGAAGCCAAACGGCTTTTTCCTTAAGGTCCTTCACCCCGGCGAAAGCCGTCCACTGAAATGGCGTAAAAGGTTTCGGGACAAAGGAGTTTACGCTTAACGTAACGGTGGCTAGCCGTGTCTTGCCCAAACTCCCACTCAATACATGATGGCGGATCCCTTTTGCAAGTTCTACGATTGCCTCCAGATCATCGGTAGTCTCGGTTGGAAGGCCGATCATAAAGTATAGCTTGATATTGAGGATTCCTTTTTGGGCCAGGATTTCGGCAGCGCTGTAAATCTGATCTTCCGACAAATTCTTGTTGATAACCCGCCTGAGCCTCTGTGAGCCGGCCTCGGGGGCGATCGCGACAGCCCGGTGTTCACTCGCTTCCAGCGCGGAGAGGATTTCTGCATTAAGCGTATCCGCCCGTAGCGAAGAAAAGGAAAGAGAGCCGCCCTGCTCAATCAGTGCAGAACAAAGGGGGACTACCTCAGGGTGATCGGATACGGCAGCACTTACGAGCCCTACCCTCTTTGTCCGGGGGTCGGGAAGGCCGGCTGCGTCCAGCAGTTTATGGAGGCCGTGATGGCGCACAGGCCTATAGACAAATCCGGCGGCGCAGAACCTGCATCCGCGCCCACAGCCCCTTCCAATCTCCAGCAGAAGTACGTTACTGAATTCCGTATTCGCCGTTAGTACGGTGGTCATACAGGGAGGACTTTTCGTAAAATCTGCCCGCACGCCGGCAACCCTTTCCGGAAGGCCGCTGCCGTCCAGAGGGCGAATGGAATCAAGTGTCCCGTCCGAATTGAACACAGGTTCGTAAAACGAGGGAACATATATTCCCTTAACCGTTTTTCCCATTTCTTTCAAAATCTCGGAGCGGGGAGAAGAGCTATGCTCGAATTGTTTCCAAAACTCGATAAATTCAGGCAAGAGAGGTTCGGCTTCTCCTGCGAATACGAAATCCAGGTAGGGAGCGAGCGGCTCAGGGTTGATGAAAAGCGCCACTCCGCCTCCAGCGACCAAAGGGTGCGACGCGGTCCGGTCCTGCGCCCGAGCGGGAATCCCTGCGAGTCTAAGCATTTCGACAAGGTTGACGTAATCGTTTTCATAAGGAACCGAGAATGCAACCAGGTGAAAATCCACCAGCGGTCTTTGAGATTCGACGGAGAGCAGGCCTCCGGGGCATTGTCCAACCATGGCGAGATCTTCCGGCTCCGGGTAAAATACGCGCTCGCAGACAACGGTTTCAAACCGGTTCAGAGCACAATAGACAAACTGAAACCCGAGGTTGGACATCCCCACCGCATAGCGGTTCGGGAAACCCAGAGCGATACGCGTTTTACCGCCCCAATCCTTAAAGACGGTCCCCTTTTCGCCCTCCAGCCACTTTCGCTGCTTTTGTTTGAGCTTCCAGAGCAAATTCTTTCTCTCAATTCCCTACATCAATTCATAGCCGGTATTGAGTTTGGGAATTCCGGCTATTTTGCAGGTAACTATGGGATCGGGAAATTGAATGTATTCGCACTTCCTGGGTTGGTGCACATTGGTGCAGGCAGCCCGGACAACGGGGACTGTGCTGAATTTTTTATAATACTGCCGGATAAATTTCAGGATTTCGATTTGTGTGTTTAGCAACGGGCACTCCTTTCCGACCCCTTCTCTCTCCGCCAGGGCGCAAGCCACAGTTTCGTCCCAATCCTCGAAATTTACCAGATAGCCTTCCTCATCCACCTGGATCTTCTTTTTTTCGTACTCAATAGTCGGCATGTTTTTTCTCCGAGTTTTTCTTCTAAAGGTTTTCTTCCAGCAAGCCGATAAATATTTGTACATGTGCTTAACTCGTTCTAACTATTATTATAGTCGTAAATTCTAATCAAAGGCGCGAAAAGTCCACCTTTTTTCAACGTAAGGATGGGGATACCTTTTCGCTTTTTTTGTTTCGCCATCTTCCTATGATTCAATTGCAGTAAACAGGAGATGATTATGCCAAAGAAACTCGGCACTTTTTTCCTGGCCGGTTTTCTGGTATTGACCGGGAGTCTTGGCGCATACGCTCAGCAGGGAAAGACCCTGACCCAGCTTTCGACGATCGATGCCCTGCTTGGGGGAGTCTACGACGGCAAAACGTCCATACAGCAGTTGGAGCAGTACGGAGACACCGGCCTTGGAACTTTTGACTCTCTTGACGGCGAAATGGCCATGGTGGACGGAACAGCCTACCGTATCAGCGTCGACGGAACTGTTCAGGTCCCCGCGCTGACCGAAACCACTCCTTTTGCTGCAGTCACTTTCTTCCAGGCCGATCAGGAAAAAGCTTTGCCGCGGGGAATAGGCATGCAGGAAATGATCAGGCAGATCGATGCCATACTGCCTACACCGAATCTTATTTATGTGATCAGGATAGAAGGTACGTTCAAGAAACTTACAGCCAGGAGCGTACCCAGGCAGAAGAAACCATACCAGCCGCTCACCGAGGTCGTCAAAAATCAGCGGATCTTCGAATTTGAAAACGTGGAGGGAGTGATTGTAGGGGTACGATGCCCTGCCTTCATGAAGGGCGTCAACGTGCCCGGCTATCACCTGCATTTTCTGACCAGAGATAGAAAGGCGGGCGGACATGTGCTGGATCTATCCATAAATCAGGCGGTAGTCAAGGTGGACAGGATAAGCAACTTTCATATGATTATGCCTGAAGACCAGGATTTCTATAGACTCAATATGGGAAAGGACACATCTGCTGCGATTGATGCGGTCGAGTCCCGCAAAAAGTGATGGACCAAACTGGAGCCGACTGAGAAATTCAACTCGTTTCACCTGCTCGAAGCGATTCAATCCAGGTCTTCGGGCAGAAGACTATTTTGCCATTGCATTCCCTGCCGGAGCGCTTTATAAATAATCTACATCACATTTTCCATTGGTTGAGCCCTATACTTTCTTCTACTGCTCTTTCAAAAGCATCTCCTGCACCAGTCCTATTTAACAGTCAACGGGTCACCATTTTAACATAGAGTCGAGGTCGAATTTGGACAGACTGTCTGATCGATATAAGCTCCTTCAAGGCAGAGTTGCAGAATTGGAGGCGGCCTGCGGTCAGACACACGACGAATTGGAACGCCGTGTGGCGGAGCGCACGGCCGAACTGCGCCGCGCCAACCGCACGCTCCGCATGATCAGCCAGTGCAACCAGGCTCTCGTCCGCGCCATCAACGAGGCCGGATTGCTGGACGCTATCTGCCGTATCGCCGTCGAACAAGGCGGCTATCGGATGGCCTGGGTCGGCATCGCCGAACAAGACGAGGCGAAAACCGTCCGCCCCATGGCCCAAGCCGGCTTCGAAACCGGCTACCTGGAGACATTGCAGTTCACCTGGGGCGACACCGAACGCGGGCACGATCCCACCGGCACCGCCATCCGCACCCGGCAACCCGTCATCGCCCGGGACATCGCGACCGATCCCACGATACTACCTTGGCACGAGGCCGCCGTCCAACGTGGTTACTCCGCATCGGCCGTCATGCCATTGGTGTGTGACAACCACGTTCTGGGGGCACTGACGGTCTATGCCGACGAGCCCGATACTTTCGATGCCGGCGAGGTGGAGTTGCTGACAGAACTGGCCGACAACATGGCCTACGGTATCACCTCGCTTCGCACGCGTGCCGAACGCGAGAGCGCCGAGGAGGAAGTCCGGGGCCTGCACCAACGGCTCGTGAACATCATCGAGTTCTTGCCCGATGCCACCTTTGTGATCGATCAGGACAAACGGATCGTCGCGTGGAACCGGGCCTGCGAGACCATGACGGGTGTAATCAAGGACGCGGTGTTGGGCCTGGGCGATTACGCCTACGCCGAGCCCTTCTTTGGCGAGCGGCGCCCGGTTCTTATCGACCTGCTGGACATGCCGTCGCCGGAGCTGGAGGCCAAATACAAAGACGTCAATTGGGCCGGCAGCACGGTATTTGCCGAGTCCTTCGTCGCTCGCCTGCGGGGCGGCCAGGGCGCCTATCTTTGGGCTGCGGCTGCGCCACTGTTCGACCAGGAAAAACGACGTTGCGGGGCCATTCAAGTCATTCGAGACGTCACGGAGTTGAGGCACGCCGAGCTGGCGCTGCGCGAAAGCGAACAGAAGTTCTTTGCAGCTTTCAACCACGCCCCGGTGATGGCGGCCATCACGGCGCTGGAAGACGGGACCTATTTGGATGTCAACGACAAGTTTGTTGAAGTGAGCGGCTTCACGCGGGGGGAGTTGTTGGGCAGGACCTCCATAGAGGTAGGCTGGATGCGGGCTGAGGACCGGGTGCAATTGATCGAGGCCTTCCAAAGGCGAGGCAAAGTCTCGGACGTGGAAATCATATCCTACGCAAAGGACGGCAGGCCCATTGAATGTTTGTACAACTGCGAACTGGTGAACATCGGCGGAGTGAAGCGGCTTCTGACTATGGTGCTCGACATCACCGAACGCAAGCGGGTGGAGCGGGCCCTGCAGGAGAGCGAGGACCGGTATCGCCAGATTGTCAAATGCGTCCCGGACCTGATTTGGACCACGGATCTGTCGGGCAGGTTCACTTATGCCAATTCCGTTGTCGAGCGCACACACGGCTGGACGGTCGAGGAGTTTCTGGAACTCACTTTCCGAGATGTGGTCACACCGGAGCAGGCTGTCAAAGATGCGGCCATGCTGGAAGAAGAACTTACGAAAGCTACATCGCCATTGTATGACCGCAACACCGTTCGCACCTTTGAATGGGAGGGATTGCGCAAGGACGGCTCCGCTTTTGTGGCCGAAGTTTCTGCCTCTTTACTATGGTCGGACGACGGCAAACCCGTTGGCGTCATAGGTACTACGCGTGACGTCACCGAACGTAAGCTGGCAGAGCTGGCTTTGCAGGAGAGCGAGCGGAAATATCGCGAGCTTGTGGAACTCGCCAACAGCATTATTCTGCGCTGGGCGCATGATGGGAGGATCACCTTTCTAAATGAGTTCGGACAACGATTCTTTGGTTACTCTGCCGATGAGATTATCGGCCGTCACGTAATGGGAACGATTGTTCCGGAAACCGAGAGCGATGGTCGTGACCTCAGACTGCTCATGGAACAGATTTGTGCGGCACCAAGCGCCTTTGAACAAAACGTCAACGAGAACGTACGTCGTAACGGGGAGCGTGTCTGGATTGCCTGGACGAACAGAATCGTGTGGGACGCGCAGGGCCAGGTGTCCGAGATTCTGAGTGTAGGCACGGACATCACGATGTCCAAACGAGCAGAGGAGGCGATCCAGGAACTGAATATCAATCTGGAGCGACGCGTGGTCGAGCGGACCGGCGAACTTGCCGTCGCCAGGGACCGTGCCGAGGCGGCCGACCGCTTGAAGTCCGCCTTCCTGGCCTCTATGTCGCACGAGTTAAGAACACCGCTCAACTCGATCATCGGCTTTACCGGCATCATCCTCCAGGGCATGGCCGGGCCTTTGAACGAGGAGCAGGGCAAGCAGCTCGGGATGGTGCGCGACAGCGCGCGCCACTTGCTGGCGCTGATTAACGACGTGCTCGACATCTCCAAGATCGAGGCCGGGCAACTGGAAGTGAAGAGCGAACCGTTTGATTTGCAGGCCTCGATTGTCAAGGTCACCGGCATCGTGAAGCCGCTGGCGGAGAAGAAGGGTCTGACTTTGCTGGTGGAACTTGCGCCGGAGATCGACGTCGTGGTGAGCGATCAGCGTCGCGTCGAACAGGCGCTGTTGAACCTCCTCAACAACGCCATCAAGTTTACAGACCGTGGCGCGGTAGCACTCACGGCAGAAATAGCGCCGGGCACACTCCTCACTCCGCATCCCGCGATCCACATTTCGGTTGCCGATACGGGCATCGGCATAAAGCCCGAGGATTTTGGCAAGTTATTTCAGCCGTTCCGGCAAATTGATACCGGCTTGACGCGCCAACACGAAGGTACCGGATTGGGGTTGGCTATTTGCCGACGGCTGGCTGAGTTACTGGGCGGAGAAATCCGCGCGGCGAGCGAATGGGGCAAGGGCAGCGTCTTCACTCTCACTCTGCCAATGAAAGGACCTGGGAAATCATGAAAACAAGGATCCTCCTCATCGAAGACAACGAACAAAACCGCTATCTCCTCACGTTTATGCTCGAAACACACGGTTACGCGGTCATCCCGGCCTCCGACGGTGTTCTGGCCATCGAACTGGCAGGACGCGTCCTGCCGCAGTTGATCCTCCTCGACATCCAGCTTCCCATCATGGACGGCTACGCCGTCGCGCGCGAACTGCGAAAAGATCCCGCGCTTCAAAAAGTCCCAATCGTGGCGGTAACCTCCTACGCAATGACGGGCGACCGGGAGAAAGCTATCGCAGCAGGCTGCAACGGCTACATCGAAAAGCCCATCAACCCGGAAACATTCGTGGCCGAAATTGAACGTTACCTGGGTGCAGCTCCGAAGGAGAACCATCCATGAAGCTAAGCCGAGTTCTGATTGTGGACGACAAAGAGGAAAACCGCTACCTCCTGTGCGCCATGCTGCAAGGCAATGGCTACGAGGTGGCCGCCGCCACCCAAGGCGCCGAGGCGCTGGACATGGCTAGGCAGAACCAGCCGGACCTGATCATCGCCGACATTCTGATGCCGGTAATGGACGGGTTTACCTTGTGCCGTGAATGGAAGAAGGACGAGCGCTTGAAGCCGATTCCGTTTGTCTTCTACACCGCTACCTACACCGATGAGCGGGATCGGGAATTTGCGCTCAGTCTCGGGGCCGAGCGGTTCATCGTCAAGCCGGTGGAACCCGATGAGTTCATGGCGATCATTCGTGAAACCATCCAACAAGTCGAGAGTCCACCCGCGGTGCGAGCCAAGCCGGCAGCGGACGCCACGGCCCAGCTTACGATTGGAGCGCCCGAAGAGGAGGTGGCTGTTTATCTGAGGCAATACAATGAGGCGCTTATCCGCAAGCTGGAAGCCAAAATGGAACAGTTGGAGCATGCAAACCGCATGCTGGAGCAAGACGTTTGCGCACGCCGCACAGCAGAGCAAGCCCTGGCGGCGAGTGAAGAAATGTTTCGTCTCCTGGTAGAAAATGCTCCCGATGCAGTCTTTGTTCAGACACGCGGGCTTTGGGCCTACGCGAATCCAACGGCGATGGAACTGCTCAGGGCCTCTTCCAAAGATCAACTCATCGGAAAGTCCGTCATGGATACCATCCACCCCGATTGCAGGGAAACAGTCAGGGAAAGAATGCACCTGGCCAATGTGCAGAAAAAAAGCGTTCTCGCTGCAGAGCAAAAATATATCAGGCTCGACGGGACAATTGCAGATGTTGAAACTTCAGCGGTCCCTATCAGGTACCACAATGAGGACGGTGCGCTTGTTTTCGTACGCGATATCACCGAGAGAAAACATGCGGAAGCGGAGCGGACCCGCATCGAAAAACAGTTGCGGCAGGCTCAAAAAATGGAGGCGCTCGGCACTCTGGCTGGAGGTATAGCCCATGATTTCAACAACATCCTCGCGATTATTATGGGCTACACAGACATGGCAAAGCTGGCATTGAGTGAAGACAGCCCCGTGTTGAATAAACTTAATGAGGTCCTCAAGGCAACCGACCGGGCAAAGGAATTGGTTAAGCAAATTCTTGCGTTCAGCCGCAAAACTGAACATCAAAAGGTGCCGTTGCAACTCGGGGCTATCGTAAATGAAGCTATGAAGATTCTTCGGCCATCCTTGCCGTCAACTATCGAGATAAAAACCGATGTGCTCTGCAGTGCGGACCTGTTGGCAGATCCAACCCAGATGCACCAGGTGCTGATGAACCTTTGCACCAACGCGGCCCACGCGATGCAGGACAAGGGAGGAGTGTTGGAAATAAGATTGGCCGATATCGTGCTCGGAACCAAGCACGACACATTATCGGGAAGCCTGCAGCCGGGGCGCTATGCGGAACTTACGGTCAAGGACAACGGACATGGGATCGATCCGGCTATAATAGATTCGATCTTCGACCCTTTTTTCACTACCAAGGATTCGGGTGAAGGGACCGGGCTCGGTCTGTCCGTGGTCCATGGAATTATAGAAAGCCACGGGGGCGCCATCAATGTTGAGAGCCTTCCCGGGAAAGGGACCAAGTTCACTGTGCTTATGCCTGTCGTGGAGGAGGATAGAGGGCCGGAGAAAGTAGACCCTGCCCTCGCTCTTCCACGCGGGCAGGAGCGTGTCCTCGTAGTTGATGACGAGCCTGTGTTGGCCGAGATGGTAAAACAGATGCTCGAAGAACTGGGATACGACGTGGTTTCACGCACAAGTGGGATAGAGTCGCTGGAGGCCCTCCGGCATCAGTCGTCGGAAAAACGGTTCGAACTGGTTGTCACTGACATGACCATGCCGCATTTTACAGGCACTGATCTTGCCCGTGAGCTTTCAAGGTTCGATCCTGCAATCCCCGTGATACTCATGACCGGCTTCAGTAATAAAATTGACGCGGAAAAGGCGAAAGGTCTCGGGATTCAGGGATTCCTGATGAAGCCGGTAGCTTTGGAGGAACTTGCCACAACGGTGCGGATGGTGCTGGACCGCAGAACGAATTAGTTTCTATTGCAAAACACAAACCAGGAGCCTGCCATTGAACCTGTCGTCAGCCATCCTCGCCGCCCTTCTCCCTGCGGCAACTCTTGCGGGACTCGTCATGCTCGCGGTCGCATTCGGCGGGCCACGCGATCCGCAGCCGATGCAGAGTATCAACAGCCCGTTCATGAACGTCGACTACTCCGGCCTGCCGGCAGCGAGTCATTTTGTGGCCCGCGACGGCGCTACTCTCACGTTTCGCGCATATTTGACCGCCAACGCCGCCAAAGGCAGTGTTGTACTGGTACACGGATCGTCGGCAACGGGCATCAGCATGCATGTTATGGCCAAGGCATTTGCCGAGGCGGGATACAGCGCGTACGCGCTGGACATCCGCGGGCACGGCGAGTCAGGTCCTAGAGGGCACATCGACTACGTCGGCCAGTTGGAGGACGACCTCGAAGACTTTGCCCGTTCCGTCAAGATGGCACAGCCGGCTACCCTGGCCGGATTCTCATCCGGGGGCGGATTTGTTCTGCGATTCGCGGGGAGCGCCAGGCAAAAGCTGTTCTCGAATTATCTTCTGCTGTCACCCTTCATCAGCCAGGACGCACCGACGTATCGCCGGAACGCCGGAGGCTGGGTCAGTGTAGGGATTCCACGTATCATTGCACTCAGCTTGTTCAACGCTGCCGGCATAAGAGCATTCAACGACCTTCCGGTCATGAAGTTCGCCCTGGACCAGGGGGCCAAGGCTTTCCTTACCCCGCAGTACTCTTTCGCCCTGGCGCAGAACTTCAGGCCCGAAAGCAACTACCGCGCCAATATTCGTGCGGTTGGTCAACCACTTTGTGTTGTGGCCGGCGAGGCCGACGAGGTGCACTGTGCAGACCGGTTTGCCGGCGTGTTCAGCGCCGAAGGCAAAGACGTCCCTGTCACACTGATTCCCGGCATAGGTCACATTCCGCTCACCCTCGACCCTTCCGCCATCCAGGCCGCAGTCGCGGCTGTAAAAAACATGAATGATTAGGCTGGGCTTCTGTTAGGCCGGCAGCCTTTCACGATCTCGTAAGAGGCCGGTTCGGTAGGGAAATAAACCGATGTTCTCTTGCAGGAAAGAATTCTTTTCGACCTCAACCGGAAATTCTGATAGGCTGTGTATCATCTGGGTAATTGAACGTGAGTTATGCCAGGCGCAGGCCATCCCGGCTCACAAAGCAGGGGTGGCTTTATTTTTTGGAGGCGTCGATGCGGCTGGTCATGATAGACAACTACGATTCATTTACCTATAGCTTTTCATTCTTTAGACAGGACCTCCTGCACCCGTCCGATCTGCCCGTCTTCTAACCGCACCTTGATCCCGTGTGGATGGAAGGCGGAATTTGTAAGAATGTCCTTCACTACTCCATTGGTGCGTTTGCCGGTTCGTTGGTCTTTTTTCAGAATAATTTCGACGCGGGTTCCGGGCCGAATGTCGCTGCGCTGTTGGCCGTTCATTATGTCATTTCCAGGTTTCGGGGTCGCGGGTTGCGGGTAAAAGATCGGGAGCACCGGAGTCAGCCGCCGGCAAGTTTGACCGTCCAACCGCGTTTGTTCAGCTCTTCCAGCAAGACGTGCCGGTGATCGCCCTGAATTTCAATCACACCGTCTTTCACTGCGCCGCCGGCGCCGCACTTCGCTTTGAGTTGTTTCCCAAGCTCTTTAAGCTCGGGTTCGTCCAAGGGAACGCCGGTAATCACCGTAACGCCTTTGCCCTTGCGCCCTTTGGTTTCTCTTCCGATTCTCACGACGCCGTCGCCACCCGCAACAGCTTTTTTCTGACCACATGCACATGCTTTGACCGGCTTGCTGCAGGCGGGGCACATCCTTCCGTGCTCGGTCGAGTAGACAACCCCTTGGCCTGATTCCTTCATCACAGTCTACTTTTTTCCCTTTTCACCGAGTTTTGCTTTCAAAAGGTCGGCCAGAGTTCCAATGGATTTCGGGCTCTCTTTTAAATACCGTGAATAATCGCCCTCACGCTCCTCGTCGTCTTCATCCTGTCCGGACCCCGCCAATGATAATGAAATACGTTTACTGTCCCTGTCGACACTGTCGATTTTCACTTCAACAACCTGGCCTTTTGCCACAACCTCGTGCGGATGCTTGATCCTCTTCCCCGAACCGAGTTTGGAGATATGGAGAAGACCGTCCACTCCAGGCCCGAGAGTGACGAAAGCGCCAAAATTGGTCAAACGAGCGACGGTGCCCATGTGACGCGATCCTTGAGGAAAATCCTCCTCGATGCTGTCCCGGGGATCGGGCAAGGCCTGTTTTAGGCTGAATGAAAGACGATCCTTGTCCCAATCGAGTTTTACGGCCACCACCTCGACTTCCTGGCCGACCGTAAGCCGTTCGTTGATCTCTTCCACCCTGTCCCAGCTTATTTCCGATATGGGGATAAGCCCCTCTACGGCGCCGATTTTCACGAAGGCGCCAAAACTCTGAATGGAGCTGATCGTTCCCTTAACCCTGTCCCCAACCTGTAACTGGCTTTTTTGCTCTTCCCTTTGATTTTGACGTTCTTCTTCCAGGACCGATCTATGGGACAGAACGATGTTTCGGCCTTCCTCACCGTATTGAGTGATTCGGAAAGGAAGATGCCCGCCGAGGAGATCTTTTGGGCTTCCGGCGCGCTGGAGGCCCATCTGTGAAAATGGACAAAATCCTCGGAGCCCTCCGGCTATCCTGACTTCGAACCCGCCCTTGATTTCCTTTTCGACCAGCCCTTCCACGGGTATTCCGCTTCGCCATGCTTCTTCCAAATAGCGCCGCCCGGCTTCACCCCCGGCGATCCGGGTAGTAAAACGCAGCTCATTGCTGTCCGCAGACAGAAAATAAGCTTCCATGACGTCGCCCTCTTTGGCGGAGAGATTTCCTTCCTCATCCAGTATTTCCTTTTTGTCCAGGTAACCCTCGCTCTTACCGCCCAAATCAAGAAATACCGACTCAGTGGATATCTTTACGATCTTTGCCTTCACTTTCTGCCCCGGACTGAACCGGACGGGCTTCACAAGACTGCCTTGAAGCAGTTCGGCAAAGCTCTCTTCTTCCATCATTTCATCCATTTTTTCGATATCGTCCTGTTCCATTCAGCTCTTAACCTCTCCAATAGAATCGTGATTCGTGCCTTTCAAAAACTTGTTGCATCCGGACGAGACATTTCGTTCCTTGCGGAACTGGCTTCCCCACAATAATAACGTATTCTTCGGTTTATACCACCAAACCGATGGTGAAAGTCATGGAATCTAAGCATAAATGCGGCAAGAAAACAGGAAAATGACCGATATAAGTATGAGGAGAAATTGAATCCTGCGGGTACTTTTTTTGCGGAAAAGGAGGCGATATGAAAAGGTTAATTCTTTTGCCGGCGGCATTGTTCTTCCTGCTCGTAGCATCTGTGCCGGATTTGGGCTTGGCTGAACAAGATTCTACCGTGGTGGAATACGGGTCCCACTATCATGAGAACCACCATCATAAGCAGCACAAGTGGTACCATATGATACACCACAAAAAGCATAAGAAGCACCACCGGCATCATGAAGAAAGGTGCAGAGAAGGCCGCGGGCATCGATGATTCAAGTTTCTGAATTGTCACACACTCATTCAGGGTCCTGCACTTGCCCGGTAGAAAAAAAATCATAATTTACCAAAGACCACGCAATCTATTCCAAAAATAGAGAAGGAGGATTTATGATTTCAAAGATTCTCGTGCCCACAGATGGTTCCGAGACAGCCCGAAAGGCTTTCAGCTATGCGGTTGATCTTGCAAAACAGTTAAACGCTTCGATTATTATTCTGACCATTATCGACAGTCGCCCATTTGCAGCCCAGATAGTTCCCGCTGAGGATACACCGATACACGTGCCGGAAACTGTCGAAGATTATCTGCGCGAGGCCGCCGTAGAGTACACTGAGGAGATAAAGCAGATGTGCGATGAAAAAGGTGTCCGGTCTGAATCCATTATAAGGACGGGACATCCCGTTGAGGATATCGTCAAAGAAGCAGAAAGGGCACATGCCGACCTTATTGTCATGGGTTCACATGGCAGAAGTGCTTTAGCGGCAGCAGTACTCGGAAGCGTTGCCTACGGGGTCGTTCATAACCAGACCAGAATTCCCGTACTCATTGTTCGGAGATGATGATGGCGGATATCGTTTAACTCTGACTAAATAGAATCGATGGTTGTGGAACCGCGTTATTCATGATAATATAGGATGATCCTCTGCGTTTTATTTCGCGCGAGGCTTCGAGGTTTTGTACACAAAAGCGGCATTTATGCCCTTAAGGTCGGTTTGCCAATTTAATAGTATGCCGGAGGGAAACTCGCCATGAGGAGATGCATTTTTTTTGTTTTGGTTGCAATTCTTCTGAACACCCCGGTTGTACCGGTTGCGGCCCAGGACACCACTCCTGATTCCGGTAGGACGTCCCTGTTCAATTACCCGTTATTCAACATGCCTATTGGAATGAAACCGGATTACAAAGACGACAAGAAAGAAGGAGAGGAAACAAGCGAACAAAAGAAGGCGAAGGAGAAGGAAATGATGGACAAAAAAGTCGATGACGCCATCAATAAGGCGTGGGGGAACAAATAACGATCGCGCAGCGTTGGCCTTATTCGACTGGTTCCGGTGTCAGGCTCCGTCTTCAAACGGAGAACCCGCACTAATCAAAGATCTGCACTAAAAAATAACGATCCCCAAGCCCCGCCTGTTATCTGAAAAGAGTTGTTCGTAACGGCGAACTCAAGTAAAAGTCTCGTAAGTCCGCTTGTGCTCCAGTACAATTCGGAGGACAAGTTAATTCTAATGCAAAAGGGTGATCTGAATCCGGGATAGTCCAAATTAATTCTGAGGACTGAATGTCAGATCCGGGAAATTTGAAGAGACAACCGCGCTTTCGCGGGTTGAATTGGAAAGAAAAGATGGCCGGCGGCCACGGAGAAAAATACGCCTTCCTTATAGGTGGAACGCACAGCGGGTGCGGCAAGACGACCATTACGCTCGGGCTGCTGGCAGCTCTGAAAGCGAGGCGTCTTGACGTACAGCCATTCAAGGTGGGGCCGGACTTCATAGACCCCGGACTTCACTCGCAGGTAGCCGGAATTCAAAGCCGCAACCTGGACGGGTGGATGCTCAGCCGAGGCTGGAATATCGAGCTTTTCAAACGCCTTCTTGAAAAATCGGACGTGGGTCTGGTCGAAGGCGTAATGGGACTTTTCGACGGCTACGGGGGGCAAACCGAATCGGGCAGCAGCGCCGAGATGGCCAAGTGGCTCAATTTGCCCGTGGTGCTGATCGTGGACGCCCGGAGCATGGCGAGGAGCGCTGCAGCCCTGGTATATGGATTTGCGCGATTCGACCCTGAGTTGAACCTTGCCGGGGTGATCTTTAACCAGATCGGAGGAGAGGGGCACCTTAGCTACCTGCAGGAGGCTGTCGCTTCCGCGTGCCCGGAAATTGCCGTTTTTGGCGGCATCCCCAGAGAAGACCTCGTACGAATACCCCAGAGGCATCTGGGGCTTGTAACCGCGGATGAAATGACCCTGGACTCCCGCTGGCAAAAGACATTGGCCGAGCTTTTGGAGAAGCGGCTCAACATTGGCCTGCTCCTCGAAAAGACCGGAGTTTCGATGCGCGGACGGGAGGTTGGCGGTCAAACTCAGACACCGCCCACTCTGAATTTTGAGCCTGAGAGCGGGTATACCCCTGTGATCGCGGTGCCCCGCGACGCCGCTTTCTGCTTTTACTATCCCGATAACCTGGAACTGTTGGAGAAGGCGGGAGCGCGGCTTCATTTTTTTTCTCCCGTGAGTGGCGAGACTCTTCCGCCGCAGTGCTCAGGCGCATATCTGGGCGGAGGATACCCCGAACTCTTTGCCGAAGCCATATCCGGGAATGCGCCCTTTCTCCGGTCCATTCGCGAGCACGCCGGACAGGGGATGCCGATCTATGCCGAGTGTGGAGGTCTGATGACCCTTGGCCGTTTCATTGATACCGTTGGAGGCAAGACACATCAAATGGCGGGTATAATGCCGTTTGGGACCAGAATGCTCTCCCGGCGAAAGGCGCTCGGGTATACGGAAGTCTTCCTACGACGGCATTGTTTGCTTGGCGGTCCCGGCAGGCTTATCCGGGGGCATGAATTCCACTACTCGGAAATAGTCGAATCGGGAGACGGAAGGCGGCTCGAATTCGCTTATGAGCTGCGCGGGCGCAAAGGGGAAGCTGTCCGGCCCGAAGGTTATCAGGCAGGCTCTGTGCTTGCCAGCTACGTCCACCTGCACTGGGGCAGCGCCCCTGACGCAGCCGGCCATTTCGTCAGGCACTGTGCCGAGTGGGGAAAGGAACGCAGGAATTGAACTTACGAATGGTCTCTCTTCGGATCTGAATTATAGGGGAGGTAATCTAATACAATGTCAAAGGCCAGGTCACTTATGTTTCTAGGTACTGGTTCCGACGTGGGCAAAAGCATTCTGGCCGCTGCTTTCTGCCGCATTTTCAAAAATGAGGGGTACCGGGTAGCTCCTTTCAAGGCCCAGAACATGGCCTTGAACTCCTTTATCACTCCGCAGGGCGGAGAGATGGGGCGGGCACAGGTGGTCCAGGCCGAGGCAGCGGGAATAGATCCCCACGTGGATATGAACCCCATACTCCTTAAACCCACCTCCCAGATGGGCTCCCAGGTGATCGTGCTTGGACGGGCGATCGGAAATTTTTCAGCGAAAGATTATTACGAATACAAAAAAGAACTTGTTCCCGTAGTTCGAGGCGCCTTTGAAAGACTATGCGACAAGAACGACTTCATAATTATGGAAGGAGCCGGGAGTGCGGTCGAGCTCAATCTTAAGGAGCATGACCTGGTGAATATGGCCATGGCGGAAATGGCCGACGCCAAATGCATACTTGTGGGAGATATCGACCGGGGCGGAATCTTTGCGGCCCTGCTTGGAAGCTTCTCGCTGCTTGAGCCGGCCGAGAAGAACAGGATTATCGGGTTTATCGTAAACAAACTCAGGGGAGACCCGCGCCTGTTCGAAGACGGGGTCAAGATACTTCAATCACGCTCCGGTGTGCCGACCTTGGGGGTTGTGCCTTACTTCCAAAACATTTCGCTGCCCGAAGAAGACAGCGTGGCGCTGGGGCGTCGAATGGACAGGACGCAAGACAAAACCGGACCGGGGGGCATCCGTATAGGCGTCGTCCGTCTGCCGTTCATTTCAAACTACACCGATTTCGACGCCTTCGAAAGAGACCCGAGGATCGATCTGGTATATTTCGACAGACCGTCTGAGATTTTCGGATTTGATGCGGTGCTCATTCCGGGGAGCAAGAACACCATCGAAGACCTTGTCGCAATGCACAAGAATGGAATGGCCGATGCCCTGTCCGCTTTTCATAAATCGGGGGGCACTGTGGTCGGGCTTTGCGGCGGATACCAGATGATGGGCCTCATCGTGCGCGATCCTCACGGAATCGAAAGTTCGATAGATGCCATTCCGGGCTTGGCCCTGCTTGATATGGAAACAGAGATGTATCCGGAAAAAATAACTTCGCAAGTTGAAGCCGACATTATCTCCGAATTGCTGCCTTTCCCGGGGCGCAGGGAGGTGCTTTCGGGGTATGAAATTCACATGGGCCGGAGCGTCTCGGGCGGGCGGGCAAAACCGCTGTTCAGGATTTTGCGGCGGGATGGCAAGCCGGCCGATATCGAGGATGGGCTTGCCCAGCCCGATGGAAAAGCTTGGGGCACATATATTCACGGCATCTTCGACAACGACGGGTTCCGGAACATGTTTCTGGAGGATATCGGCAGAAGGTCCGCAAAATTTCTTCCCGACGTTTCGGATTCCTTTTCCTTCAGACTCTGGAAAGAAGAACAGTACGACCGGCTTGCCGAACTTGTGCGCAAGCACGTAGATGTGAGACGGGTACTCGACATAGTTCTCAAAGAATGATTCGGAGCGAAATGGTTTTTCTTCCCTGGCACCTGGTTTCTGCTTACCTGCTCGACCTTGCGGCAGGAGACCCTCAAGGGTTTCCCCATCCGGTTCGCTGGATCGGGCTGCTGATTGCCCGTGCCGAAAATCTGCTCTATCGCGATTCGTCGTCTCCTCTTGGAATGCGGCTTTCCGGGTTCGCCCTTTGGGCCGTCGTGGTCGCAGTAGTCTTCTGCGCAGCAAAGGGTTTCATAGCGATATCGGGCAGTGCGGGCCCGGTTTTCGGAAGTCTTGCCCTGATCTGGCTTGCATACTCTACTCTTGCTACCCGCAGCCTCCACCGGGAATCATCCCATGTCGCCGAGGCGCTTGGAGCCGGCGACCTTCCCCTGGCCAGGCTCCGCCTTTCATTCATCGTGAGCCGCGAGACTTCGCAACTGGACCGGAACGGCGTTCTGCGCGCCATGGTGGAAACCGTTTCTGAAAATATCTCCGACGCAATTGTTGCGCCTCTTTTTTACATGGCGTTTTTCGGGCCGGTGGGCGCTCTTTTATACAAGGCCGTAAACACCATGGATTCCATGCTGGGGTACAAGAACCAACGATACCGTTACTTCGGTTCTTTTGCGGCGCGAGCCGACGATGTTGCGAACTGGGTCCCGGCGAGGATCAGCGGGTGGCTTCTGGTGGGGGCCTCGGCCTGCATGGGCGGAGACTGGCGGGCCGCCGCCGGCATAATGACGAGGGACGCTCCCAAAATGAAAAGCCCGAACGCCGGGTACCCGGAAGCCGCAGCGGCAGGGGTGCTGGGGGTCCAACTGGGCGGCGTCAACTTCTATTTTGGAAAGCCTGTCGAAAAGCCTCTGCTGGGTGATCCAATTAACGAGATAACGCTGGAAACTTACAGCCGGATGATCCGACTCATGTATTTCACCTCCGCGCTGGCTTTCCTGATGGCGGTAGGTATAGTTATAATCAGGCAGATCTTATGACCGTCATTCACGGTGGAAACGTTTACGAGCTTGCGGCCCAAGCGGGGTGTTCTCCGGATGACATTCTGGATTTCAGCGCGAGTATCAATCCACTTGGTCCGCCTCCAGGGCTGGCACAGGTCCTTTCCGGATGCTCTCACCGCCTCGAAAGCTACCCCGACATACATAATCGACTCCTGATCGAGGCCATTTCCAAATTTCACGATGTAGAACCTGAATACATCGCGGCAGCAAACGGGTCGACCGAACTGATCTATTGGCTGCCGCGTATTCTCGGAGTAAGCAAAGCCCTGGTGGTGCTGCCCACCTTCGGCGAATATGTGAAAGCTTTCGAACTCCAGGAGACACGTCTGCAAAGACTGTTTTCGAAAGAGGAAGACTTCTTTCAGCTCCGGATCGAACACCTGGAAGCCGCGCTGCAGAAAGATAATTTTGACGCAGTTTTGCTCACCAATCCGGCAAGCCCCTCAGGGGCCCTTCTGGACGCCGAAGCCGTGAGCAGGATAGTCGAAAAGGGCGCCGACTCGAGAGGGCCTTTTTTCCTGATTGATGAGGTTTTCGTCGATTTTTGCGAGCATGCTTCTTTGAAACGTTTCTTGGACCGGTCGCAAAACATCGCGCTCATAAGGTCATTTACCAAGTTTTACGGACTGCCCGGATTGCGAATTGGCTACCTGCTTGCTCCCCCGAAGATAGCTGCAAAGGTGCGGGAACATCTTCCGCCCTGGTCGGTGAACACGCTTGCTCAGGCTGCCGGGGCCTATTGTCTTATGCAACACCAATACAGTGGCGAGACCCTGGAACTGGTCGCGAAGGAACGCCAAAGGCTTGCCGGAAAACTCTCGGATATTCCGGGCCTCAACGTTTTTCCAGGACAGGCAAATTATCTTCTGGTGAGAATGGACCGCACGCTGAAGCCCGCATCCCGCCTGAAACGGGATATTTTTGAACGAGACCGGATTCTGATCCGCGACTGTGGATCATTCGAAGGACTCGATGACTGGTATTTTCGGGTGGCCGTGCGCCTGCCCGGCCAAAACGACAGGCTGGTTGCGGCTTTGCGCTCTGCGATTAATCGCTCAAGTACGTTTGTCCTTGAGAAATAGCCGGTGATATTCGCTGTCTTTCAGATGGTTTCGCATGAGTTCCGATATCAGATCTGACATACGGTTGATTTCCTCATCGGAGAGACGTGGCACGAGGACTGTCATCAGGTCATCATCGGAGAATTTCTGAAGGTAGTAGATCAGCGATTTTTCATCTATCTCTCTTGATAATCCGAAGGCCACCATTCCTTCGTATTCCTCGACGAGGGTATGTTTATGTGACGGCATCAAGATTTCCCTTCCAATCGCAAGCGATTTAAATCAAAGGTCCGGAACATTCAAGGTCTCCCTGGTTAAAACGGGTTTCAGGTTTACGGGTGAATTTCGCCTGGGGCCGAAACCATACTTGTGGGGCTTTGGGATGTCAATCAATATGAGAGGCCGGCACAAAGCCTCCGGGTCCGTTTATTTCAACGGAGGGACGTAGGGTATGAGCTGGGCGAAAAGCCAGCACAAAAAGAAGACGAGCGGACTTAGAATGAACATCTGCAATACCGAATAACCCACGAGGTCTCTTGCTTTGATGCGCAGCAGACCGAGGATCGGCAGCATCCAGAAAGGGTTCAGCAGGTTGGGCAGCGCTTCGGCCATATTGTATATCATTGTTACCCATCCGAGGTTTACGTGGTGGAGATTGGCGGCCTGAAGCACATACGGGGCTTCGACAACCCATTTAGAGCCGCCCGACGGAACGAATACCCCGAGCACGGCCGAGTACAGTCCCACCAGAAGAGGGTAAGTTCCGTGCGTGGACACTTTGTAGAACAGATCGGTGAGCCATCCGTTTATGCCGGTGCCCACTATCATGCCAAAGATAACGGCGTAGAAAGGAAATTGAATCAAAACGCCGCCTGTGGCCGGTACCGACTGGGCAACAGATTTGAGAAATCTTTTTGGTCTCCAGTGCAGAATCATGCCTACCGTTATAAAGATCAGGTTGTAGGTATTGAGATCGAGCGCTGCCAGAGCTCCCGTAGGTGAAGTTCTGAAAACGTGTATCAGGTAATAGACGAGAATGGCCCCTACGATGATGATCAGGATGGGGCTGTATTCGAGCCATTCGCCCGGTTTTTGCCTCGCCTCGACACTCATGTCGAGTTGCTCGAAGGAGAGGCCGAAATCCTTTGCACTTTTGACCCGGCTGGGGCTAGGCGCCGAAAAGTAGGCGACTGTGACCGCAACGATAACCACTGCCAGGATGGTCCAGACATTCGCCCAGATGAATAGTGTCTGGGTAAGGGGGATAAGACCGCTGATTTCAAGGAGTTTGGGAGGTATTGCGCCTTTAGTGGCCATCATCAGCGCAGCCGATGAGGAAAGCCCCAATGCCCATACCGAGCCAAGCCCCAAATAGCCCGCCGCGCCGGCCGCCCTGAAGTCCATGTCCTCGAAGCGCCTCGACATCTCCCGGACCAGAAGACCGCTGAAAATGAGGCCGAGCCCCCAGGATATTAACGAAGTGAGCATTGAGAACAAAGCGACCCAGGCAACCGCCGTCTTGCCGTTACTGGGGATCGTGGCTACTTTGCGTATGATCCAGTACACCGCGGGGGTCGAAGCGACCACATAGCCGCCAATGATTATCATGGCCATTTGCATCGTAAAGGGTATCAATACCCAGAACTGCTTTCCGCCGGCTATGGCCAGACTGGACGGGCTTTCACCGATTAACATCCCGAAAACGAAGACGAAAACGATCCCGAGCAGCGCGAATACCCACGCGTCCGGGAACCATTTCTCGCTCCAGGCCGCCAGCCGGAGGCCAAACCTCTCAATAGCCGTTTCGTTTTGGATCTTAGAGTTTGTGTCTTTCTGATTTCCCATGGGACACTCCTCAAGTGTTGCTGCTGATTCAAATGGTTGTTTTATTTGTATGCAAGTACGTTTGAAGTCAGTTAAGTCATAGCTCCAAACCAGTATAGACAGGCAAAAAGTATTGTCAAATCAAAAGTATCCGGATTCATTGAGGAGCAAAATGGCGCCATATTCTTGAACCCTCCCCGGCGAAGCGAATTAGTTCCTTCACTCTTTTCACCCCAAGCTGTGAGATTTCCGATAATTGGAACTGAAAGATCTGTGCCGCGAAAAAGGCGTCGGCAAAAGCATTGTGTCTATAGTAGCTTTTCAGATCGTATTTCTTCATTAAACCGTCAAGAGTGAAATCGGGCGCCGGGCGTCGGCCTTTTTTCGTCAACCACTCTTCAACTTTTACAACGTCTACCGTTTCCCTTTTCAGCTTGGTCCCAATCTTCTTAAAATGCTTTATGAGGAATTGATGATCGAATCTTATCGAATGCCCGATAAGGATACCTTCCGTTCTTACGAGGATTTCCCCGGCAACTTTTTCGAATACAGGCATATCCTTGAGGTCACCCTCACTGATGCCATGGTATTTCATCGCGTCTATCCGATAGCCTTCGGATTTGATAAGCGTATAGTAGGCATCATGGACAATGATTTTCCCTCGCCTTATCGGTATTGAGGCAAAGGCTATCATCTCGTCTTTTTTGAAATCGAGCCCCGTTGTCTCTATATCGACGGAGCAAAATACTGCATCGTCCAGGTCCATCCGGTTATCCTGCTAAAGTTCGCGGAGTATAAAGGGCCGGCTTATATCAAATTTTTTCATAAGAAATTTCGTGAAGGATGAGACTACTCTCAAGGATTCTTTTAAGATTACCAGGTTAAGCCTGGCGGTTTGCCTTGTATTGATGAGGTTGTCAATTTTGACTTCGCGAAGAACCGCCCCGGCGTGATGCCTCAATCTCAGGTCCTGAAGAAATCCATATGCCTCCAGTAAATCGTGGTACATGTTCTGATCTATAATCCCATCCCGGCAGAGGCCGTCGAGGCGTTCCTGCGTGTTGGTCATCTCAAAAAACCCGGCGTAGAGGGCAAGAGCCCGGGCCCCGTTGACAATTGGATAGATGCCGTACAATTTAATGTCCAGCCCCTTTCGAAGCCCCCGGATGCCGAAGACGCCCAGAGGTATTTCTACATCTGTGGCGTCGGAGATTAGAGACCTGATTGCTTCCTCCGTAATGCTATGCCTTATGGACTCGACAACTTCTTCATAGATGCCCGTATCTCCATATATAGGCCTCATGTCCAGAAATACCGAAAGATACCTGACATGAAAAGGTATCGGATTTGTGAACCAACTGTTGAAATAATCCTTCCAGACGCTCGCACTTTGATTCCAACTCTCGTTGCTCGCCATATAATTTCCAGGGCACTTCGGAACGCCTATTTTGTCCAGTGACGTGCAGACAGCTTCCGCAAGGTCCGCGGGCCTTTCTTCCGTATAGATCACCGCGTTATCCTGATCTGTCGCAATAATCTCTTCCTTCCTGCCTGAACTGCCGGTGTTGACCCACACAAATCCCCGATCCGGATATTTTTCCCTCACAATTTCGATGACCCTTGCAACGACCGCGTCGTGGACGGAAGAAATCATTTTGGTAAGGTCGAAAAAATCGGGACCGGCAAGTGCGATTTTTGCCACCGAGATCCTTATACTGTCGAAAATAGTCCGCAGCGCCTCGATGGAGTCGGCTTTGCCGACTTTCCTGTAGAGAGAAAATATGGAAAACGACGGTTCAAGGTGGATTTGAATGTCTTTACGAGTGATCATGCCCGACAAATCGTCACCTTTCATCACGACGAGGTGGTCAAACCCCATCTCCGTTAATTTCGCAAACGCTTCGAAAATGGTGGCGCGCGACGAAATCGTTTGGACCGGCGAGGACATGAATTCGGATACATGACTGAGTCTGCTTCCCCTCATAAGAACTTTTCTGAGATCTTTATGAGTAAGTATCCCGGTCGGCTTGGAATTCTCATCCAATACTATAACGGAGCTCACATTTTCTGCATCCATCTGAGCGGCGGCATCCGTTATAAGGGTGTGAGGCTTGCATACCACCGGCCTTCTGTAAATGACTCTTTCCAGATCGATCACCAACGCCGATTCCTGGAGTATCTTGTCATCATAAAGCGTACATTTTAGAGACTTGAACCGCCTGGCGATCACGGCGGAAAAAAACTCTGAAAATGTCTTATTTTTTGCCAGGACCTCTTTATATCGATCTACGGAAATCAGGTAGCAGACGGTATCTTCAACGGCCCTGGCGGACAACAGAAATTCATTGCTGTCCGCAGTAATCAGGCCTAGAGTTTCTCCTTGAGATATATAGTCGACGGCCTCTTCGTCGTAGAGGCAAACAAGCCCGGAATAAACCATATATACATTTTTTCGACTCTCTCCCCTGCTGTATATAATCCGGTCCTTCCTGAACAACTCAACTTCCAGGCCCGACATGAGCGTATCCAGCTCATTCTCGGTCAAAAAAGAAAACGGCCTGATCTTCCGAATGAATTCTTTTGGTGGAATCATAATTCCCTCAATTCTATCATTTGAGCCGGGCGATAAGAGGTTGAGCGTTAACGGACCGGGAAAGGCAGAGTGGAAGAACTGAGCTTCAGAAGCGGATCGGCTCGATTTCAAAGCCTGCGGCCGGGATTGCAGCAAGCCGCGGCAACCGGCATATCTAATCCAATACCTGCCACGACAAAAATAGGCAAGATGTTTTCCGGTATCCTGAATCACTGGCGCACTCAAGGCCCCTTGTCGTTTCCCAACTCCTTTTGGCTTTGTCTGAATAAAGGGGAAATCTGACCACCAACGGATGCTGAACAGCATTTTAGGGTTCATCCGGCAAACGCAACCCTCCAATATTTTTCACGAGACCTCACATCGCGGGTTCGGCGACGCCATTCCGGCGAGGTCTTGCCCAGTGGCCGGTTTCAAGGCCACGCAAACACATTGCAGCTATTTCCATTGCCAGTTTCCATAAGAGGGGGGCCTATCCATTCCTAAGAGCCTGTAACTATTGTTGTTTTATCTGTTCAAAGGAAATTCATTGGAAATTTCATGGAAAATTTCCAATTGACTTCTACGCTAGTCGAGGGAGTGGGGCAGATCTTTTTGCAGTCAAGGAATTGCTTGGACATAAGGACGTCAAAATTACCATGAAATACGCTCATCTTAGCCCTGAGCACAGGACAATGGACAGAAATCTGACCACCAACGGATGCCGAACGGCATTTTAGATACGATTTGGCCCGAAAAGCCCTCTGAAACAACCACAAGTTGACACAATCTCGTGATTTCCCAGCGGAACATTCAAGTGATGTCCGTTTCTGCAGTTTTAGGACGCCGGGTTTTTAACCTCTTCCGACATGCTGTTAGCCGCTGTGCAAAAAAGAAAGCTTAACATATTAATTTCATTGGCGTTATGCACGGCTCTGCTCTGCAGGCTTCATGGATTGGCAAGATGTCGCCACCTTCCCTCGGGGGGCTTCCCGGCTGTTTTCGGTCCAATGCCTTGAGTGGCAATGACGGTTGAGCATCTGGAGATCATCAGTTTCTATTAATCATTCCGACCTGCATGATAAACAGAAAGATGTACATACGTAGCGAAATGTTCCTCGCGGAGACCTGGCACATAAAATGTGATGCCATTTCGGGACGATGGGGAAATAGCTTCTCATCAAGCTTCACAATACAGTCATCACTTGCCTGCTAAGAATCGAAGGCGAAGTTATCCCATAGTGCTCCAAAGACGATGCCAAACACGCGATGCGTACTCTCTGGAGCGGACATTCAGAGCGATTGCGCTGAAGACACGAAATAGGTATAATCTTTAGGGATGGCATTGCGGTGGTCAATAATCTTCGGGTTCATAAATTCAACCATACATCATTTGGAAAAATGACAAAACACTCAAAAAAGTCAAATTCTCCTGATGCCATTCTTGCTCGCGGCGGCGGCAACGCCACGGCGGCAGGAGTGGACTTCCAATCCAAGCTAGGTGCGTGGCTCGCTTCCCAGTTACTCGCAGAGCGACCACTGGACGCGCGCCTGACAGGGAAGCGCCTCCGTTCCCTGCGCTTCGAGACCGAAGCGCCCGTAGACGATATATTGGTCGAGACCGAGGTTGGTTGGATCTTTTTCCAGGCAAAGACAAGCCTGACACTGTCGGAATCTATGCAAAGCGATCTGGCAAAAACGATCGACCAATTCATCCGTCAGTGGCTTGCATGCTCTACCGGTGATGGCGGTCGTGGTTGGAACCGTCCCCTGCAACCTGATCGGGACCGACTTGTCCTCGCCCTGGGTCCAGGTGCCTCGCGAAACCTCTCGGCCGACCTCGCCCAGGGTCTAGCAGCCCTCCAGACATCCGGTTCCGCGCCGTTGTCTAAATCGAAGGCTGCCGCAGTTAGGAAGTTCAGTGGATTGCTTGGGCGGACGTGGATTGCCGTGACGGGAAGACCGGCTACTGCCCAGGAAATTCACACAATCTTAAGCTTGGTCACCATTCTCACTTTTGATTTGGAGGGTGCGGATCGGCAGACAGCAACTGAAATTCTTTCGCAGGTTATCGATACGCCTGGGCAGGCAAGCACGGCTTTTTTAACGATTGCCCAGTACTGCCAAGGATTGATGCGGCAGCGCACCGGTTGCAATATGCTCGAACTTCGAAGAGCACTCGTGGCCACGGGGGTTTCCCTTGCCGCGCCGCCCACTTACCGGGCGGATGTCGCGAGGCTTCTAGCGTATAGCGAACGCGTTCGGAAGCAGCTTAGCGACTATGAGACTACCAAAGTGGCGGGGGCACCGATCCGCATCGAACGGAAATGCACGGATGCCGTCACAAACGCTGCCCGAGCTGGTTCTCTACTACTAGTTGGGGAGTCCGGTGCGGGCAAGAGCGCTGTGATCAACGCCAGTGCCTCGAAATTACGAGATGAAGGCCACGATGTCATTGAACTTGCAGTTGATCGGCTAGCTGTGAAATCACTGCCTGACCTAGCTGCGGAGCTTGGGCTGTCCCATCCGCTACGTGAGGTTCTGCTAAACTGGCCCGGAGACCGGACAGCCTTTTTATTTATCGACGCCTTGGACGCAACGCGGGGTGGAGAAAACGAGGTGGTCTTCCGAGCGCTGATGGAGGATGTGCTTTCGTTTGAGACCCGCCAGTGGCACGTGATCGCTTCGATCCGCACGTTTGACCTGCGTTTGGGGGAGCAGTTCAGACGCCTCTTCAGAGGAGGTCCCCCGAACGAGGAATTCGCTGACGCGGCGTTTCCAGGCGTAGCGCATATTCACGTTCCGCCATGGACGTCCGCGGAGTTCAGCCAATTACTTCAAGATGCCCCGATACTGGCGCGGGCCATCGATGCCGGCGGCGAACGGCTTCGTGAACTTGCCTTGGTCCCGTTCAACACCCGCTTGCTAGCTGACCTGATTAGCGGCGGCTTGGTTCCACCCGCTTTCGGCGAAATCCAGAGCCAGGTTCAACTGTTGAGTCTCTACTGGAACCACCGCGTCGAGAAACACGGCACCGGTGCGGAGCTTTGTATAGAAGCCGCGGTGACCCAAATGATCGGGTCACGGTCTCTACGGGCAAGAAAGCTCGATGCAGCGCGCCCCGACGCGTTAGCGGTTGACGCTCTTTTGCGTGAGAACGTCCTGGTTCAACAGGAACAGTTCGTAACATTTCGCCACCATGTTCTGTTCGACTATGCCGCAAGTCGCGTTTATCTCCGCGTCGAGGATCTGGTTCAAACGGCCAATCTCCTGACACACGACAAAGGCTACGGCCTAATGTTGGCACCGGCTTTGGGATTTGCGCTTCAGCGATTGTGGAATGATGTCGAAGGCGGCCATCGATGCTTCTGGAGCATAATTAGAAGACTCACAGGCGATCCTGCATGTGATCCGATTGCGCGCAGTGTAGCGGCGCGAACAGCGGCCGAGCTACCTTGTGTTTCGGGCGACGCGGTTGCCTTGCTCGCGGGGCTGTTGGCGCAGGACGAGCCGAAAACTCTCTTGGCAACGGCGCTGAGCCATGTCGTCGGGGCGCTTGTGGTGAGGTTTGAGGACAAACAGCCGGTCTCCCTCGATCCATGGTGCGAGCTCGCCGAAAAGGTCTCCGAACGTGTCGAAGACACGGTCTGGTCCCTGCGGACTTTACTCTACGCCCTTTATGAACGCATCAACTCGGAAGCGCATTGTGCGCAACTAGGGCACGCGGCGCGCAAACTTCTCTACCATTGCCTCGACTCGTCAGATGCCGTGGCGCAACTGACCGCCTCTGCAATCGATTTCGTAGCCGTAACCTACGCAAGCAACATCGAAGCTTCGAGACAGCTTTTGCAACGTCTATTCGAGGCTGCGCGTTTCCAAGAGCACGCCGACCAGGAGATCCCCTGGCTTACACGACGGCTGAAGCCTATCAGCGAGGTGGATCCTGATTTCGTCGCCGACATCTACGCGGATTCATTCAGCTCAAGCATCTTGGATCAGAGCACAACCTCAATTGGCCATAGCAAGATCATGGCTCTGTCAAGCAATCGCCGACAGGATTACGAAAGCTCTTGGTGGAGCCTTAAGGAGTTCTTTCCACATTTTTTGAAGGCACACCCTCCTTATGCTGTCCGGGCGCTCATACGGGCAATATCGGGCTACGTAGCACGCGCTCATCCTATTCCCGAGTATGCCCTAGCATGGAGTGTTCCGACCCTGATTGGTAACGTCCGTCTGCAAGAAGACCAGAGCTATATATGGGCTTGGGACATCAATGAAGAACGCGGCGACAGCGCGTACGGTCTCATCAATGCCTTTGTAAAGCACCTTGAGGGGGTCGAAACCGATACGGCGCGTTCCATGATTCAGGAAATAATCGAGCATAATGAGCTTGGATTAATTTGGGCGCGCACGCTCATGGCTGTTTCTAAGCGCACTGATGCCGTTGGCAACCTGCTGTGGCATGTCGCCACTCAAGAGCCATTCCTGACATCGCTCGATACTCAAAAGGACGCGATTGATTTTATCGCCGCCCGCTATCCTTTTGAGGACACCACCTCCCGCGCGGCATTTGAACTCACGGCCATGGACTTTAGATTCGAGCAGGCGAAGCAGCCGGAGAATGCACGCCAAAGGTTCTTGCTGAAGCTCTTCTCGTGTGTGGGCGGACAAAATCTCGCCACTGTCGAGGCGCGTGCACTTCTTCCGAAAGGAGAAGCTGTTCAGTCTTCCAGTCTTTCTAACGTGCGGCCTTATCGCATTACCACCAGCAGCGGCTCGCCAGATAAATGGTGGTGGCTAAAAGGCGAAGGCGTAGACCTCGAGGCACCTCAGGTTGTCCGAATCCTCACCGAAACCGAGGAAATCAAGAAAACCCTCGGAATCGAAAACCGTGAGGAGGAGATCCGTGAAATCGGTATGGCACTAAGTCGTGTAGAAAACCTGTTAGAAATGACGGAGTCTGGAGTCCAGAGCCTGCCGGAATCCGTTTCCGCATACGCTTACGGGGTTGCTGCACAGGGAGCAGCAAAGCTCTCGGCCCTGTCAGTCGAGCGTCTTCGGGAGCAGGACTACACACTTCCATCATTAATCGCGCTTGTGATCCGACTTGCGGAAATCCCAGCGGAACCCTGTAGCGCTGAAGGAGAGGCAAACTTCGAATCATCAGGCGCATGGGGTTCGCCCAACCTCCGCGTTCATACTGCAGAAGCGCTTATGCAACTGTGCCGAGTCGAGGGTGGCATCATCGAAAAATTGCGCCCGACAATTGAAATGCTACTCCGCATTCAAAGTCCACCGGCTGCGCGTATGAAGATTGCCGATAACCTAACCGTTCTTTGGAATTGGGGCCGTCCGCTAATGTGGGAATTGGCAAATCGCGTGGCGCGAACAGAGCTGAATCGTGGGGTTCTGCGCTTTTTCGCCAACTCTTTTCTTGGTCGTACAATACATGCCGACCCGGATCGAGTAGAGCAGTTAACTTTCATTCTCCAGGGGCGCAACTTCAATCGGGCGGACAAAGCGACAGAATTGCTGTTTGAGGAGATTGGCAGCCTAATCGCGCTACTTTGGATTACTCATGATCGGGCCAAACCGCGAGAGACACTGCAGACATGGATCGCCGATCCTCATACTTTCGAGGCCGAGCTGAGCCATGCAATCAACATTTCTGGAGGTGCCCTAGCTCTCAAATATCGGGAGGAGAACCCTGCGGACAAGGAGATCGCTGAGCGCGCTCAAGAGTTCTTTGCCTGGGCAGTGGAAGCCATGGCTGACGAATTGACACGTTACCTCGATGAGGTGCAGCAACGGCAGCCAACCGAAACCGAGAAGGAGCGTGGTACCCTTTATGCCCGGTTCCTCAACCAGCTTTGTGATCAAATTTATTTTGCTTCAGGGGCCTTGCGGTCAGACGAGCGCGAGAAGGCTTCCGTGGAGTCCGATGAGGCGAAGCGCGAATTTCTATCCGACATGCAGCCTTTGCTCGTACGTATTGCAGACGCCGGAACCCCCGGCACTATTTACCACTTGATCGAGCTTCTCGACTTTCTTGTCCGGACCGACCCTGCCGCCGTATTCGATCTCGTTGCGCATGCACTGCTTTGTGCAGGCCGCCGGCATGGATATCAGTTCGAATCCTTGGGCGCCAATCGCTTTGTCGAGATTGTCGGGCGTTACCTCGCTGACCATCGCGACTTGTTCGTCGACGAACACCGTCGGCAAAAGTTGGTTGCCTGCCTCGATATCTTTATGGAGGCCGGCTGGCCAGCCGCGAGGCGGCTGGTCTACCGCTTACCGGAGTTGCTCCAGTGAGCAGGTTTGCGGATAAGGCACGGTTCAAGGAAAACGTTAGCAAGCTGATAGCCCAATTCAGCGCCCCGATCCGTGAGCAGTCTTTTCTGGGCGCAGCACCTGGCCCTCCATTAGAGCATGTCACGCGCCGTCATTTCATCGATCCTTTTTTACGCGCGCTGGGATGGGATCTGACGCAACTCAACGAGCAAATGATCGAGGAAGCTCGGACGCGTGGAGAGACCACGCTTCGCCTGGATTATCTCGGGGTCAATTCACAGACCCGCATTCCCATCCTTATTGTAGAGGCCAAGCCATGGGAAGCACCCTTTGTCGCTCTTTCGGCGAAGGGGAGCAGCGCCGAAAGTCTAGAGCCCAGTCAGCCCATCAACCTGATCTGCGCTGCAATCGAACATTGCAAAGCGGGAGGGGAGCCGAAGGATTCACCGGTCACCCTGGAATGGGCGAAAAATCTCGCCAAACTCCAACAATACGTCACGGCCGTAAGGGACGAGAGCTGCCACATAGTCACGCGCCTTGCCACGCTCTCCGGACGATGGCTCGTGACCTTCAACGATCCGACAGCCATTTTTTTGGCTCCGGGAAAGGTCAATCCTCGTCTTATCGACACCTACAGGGAAGACGAGCTTGTCACTCATGCCGAGGCCATTTTCGACCAGCTCGCGCGCAGTTCGGTCATCGATGTGTTTCCGGTCATGGTGCGACCATCCCTGCTACCGGCATACACCAGGACGGCCGACGTCAACCGAGTCTATCACGCCTTGTGGATCAGCCGACATACTACGGGGCCGTCTTGGAAACCACGGCCTAGTCTTGACTTTGAGGTCGCGATGGTGCTTGAGAGGCGAGATGGGGCGCTGCTTACTATCATCGATCAGTCGCTTCAGGGACAGCCGATGCCGCATGACTACCCCAAAATGAGTGAGCACATCACCGCTACCGAAGCGCAATCGGACGAGTTGCTGCGCCGGGTCAATTCTGAACTCGGCGCGACACTGCAGCCATCCGGCGTTGAAGCGTTCCCGGGGTTTCCCACATCTCGCGTCACCGGTAACCAAAGCGGCATCACTCCTGGCGATCAGCCACGCACGAATCTGATCAAAATGGAGGCCGGACCTGGCGAATTTGTTCTCGTTACCGGCACTACCAAGCACTTCCTGTTTGAAACACCGACGGTTAATCCATGCGATTGCCATGACTGGGTCTTCTGCCAGACGCAAGCCCAGGAGCAAGGGGATGGGCCTATTATTGCCCGCTCAGTAGAGCCGAAGTCGTTTTTCACGTCGCGCGAAGTATACCATTGCGCACATCGGCTGGTTCACGACCGTCGGAATGTGCGATGCCAAGTCGATGCATTTGAAGAATTCTTGTGCTGTCGCACCTGCGTGCTTCAAACCTTCTGTTGGCAGCCGCAGGAGCTTGCTAGCCTCCCTTGCGGTACGGTTAGTCATTAGGCGGCGGAGGCGTGCCAAGCACCACCGATGAGATCGATACGTACTCCGATATCTATTGGTCAAGTGCGCGGCGAGGGGGGGGACTGCTTGATTTTTCGAGAGAAGAAGGCATGCGGAGGGAGTTCTGGGGGCTTAGCGGCCTCTTTTAGACGTTGAAAGGAGCATTCCAAGAAGTCTGGCAAGGTACTTATGCTACGCTTTTGAAGTCAACAGCTCTCCTGTGTGGCGTTATGGAGGGGGGCAGTTGCCAGATTAGCATATTGGTATCATGAACTAAACGCTTCGCGTGAGGCCGCTCCCAGCGATTTCGCTTCCTTCCCCCAGACCTCGTAGTGGTTTCTACTCACCTCAGTGATAATCGAGATCATCCTTTTACCTCGTATACTCGCCTGCTTAAGCTTAGCTTCCCTCCAAAGGCCCTTAACCCGCCCCAAAAGGAGAAAACTATGGGAAAGCTACACGCCATATCCACTTTTGACTACTTCCAATATTTTTTCAGTCTCCATAAGGCTCAACTCCTTTTGGCTTTGTCTGAATAAAGGCGAAATCCGACCACCAACGGATGCTGAACAGCATTTTAGATACGATTTAGCCCGAAAAGCCTTCTGAAACAACCACAAGTTGACACAATCTTGCGATTTCCCAGCGGAGCATTTCAAGCGATGTGCTAATAAGGTCTGTTTCTGCAGTTTTAGGACGCCGGGTTTTTAACCTCTTCCGACATGCTGTTAGCCGCTGTGCAAAAAAGAAAGCTTAACATATTAATTTCATGGTCGTTATGCACGGCTCTGTTCTGCAGGCTTCATGGATTGGCAAGGAAGGTTGACATGTGGTGAACCAGAGCAGACGCCGTCCTTTGAGATTTATTAAGCACAGAGGCAATAAGGGTGAACTTTCACTGATCCAGAGCAGACTTTTTCGCGATTATACAATTGACACAAGGAGAACAATTTTTCATAATGTTCCATTATGGCCGAAGAATCATCAAACCACACTCACATTAGTCCTTGGTACGAAAAAAATTCGTTCTGGGGAAGCCTCAGCGCATTCCTCTGTATTCTTATTGCGGTGGTTGTTACCATGAAGCATGATCTCCGTTGGCTGCTGGTAGTAGCTTGGCCGTTTGGAGCGGTGGCGGTTTGGGCACTAGTGAAAGAGGTAAAGCGTAGAGGCCTACGCAGATTTTGTTTTGTTCTAGGCGTCATCCTAATAGGCTTTAGCTTATTAGGACTAAATATATGGCTAAATCCTAATTCACAAAATCCAGAACCGTCATCTAACATAGCGGGAACCGAAAATGAACAATCAAAACCGCAGTTGCCTAATATACCAGACCTTCATAAACTTTTCGATAACGATTTTTCGACCTTAATGAGGGTAACGACAGACCGCATGATAGAAATCAGCCTCAATAATGAAACCGGCACGCCTAGTTTTATTAATGAAGGACAGGGGAACATAATTACAAGAGGACCACCTCCATCACCACATTTACTCTTTGATATTAGGATAAAAAAGGCATTACCATTAAACACTCAACGAAGTGGACCAGGAGTAACAAAAGTAACACTTTACGAACAAGAATATCAGGATTATCAAAGTAAATCTAAATTTATAGGTTATTACATTTCTGCGTCGCCTTATGCGTATAACATATGTGAGTTCTTATCAACTTTTTATAAGATAACAATGGATGATTTTGATTCAATAGCAGAAATACGATTTGGACGATCAACAGAATCAACTTTAACGTCATCCTCAGAGTTAGCGTTTACTGGCAGAGTTTATATATATTATGAAGGCATTTTTACTTTGCAGGAGCTTGCTGCTATTGAGCGACTCTATCAGTGCAAGGGATTATCGGTAGTTTTGCGCGGGTCGGCATACTTGCAGTCTATGTGGGGCAAAGAAAAGAAATGACCTGTGAAACCAAGGGGTCACCCATTAAAAGGCGCCGGTCAAGAGGAAAAACTCCCTCCATGCAAGAAAACCGGTTTTTCCTGCCGATCACAACAGCCGGCAACACCCCCTACCATTCCCGCAGTTTCTTTGGTTTTGGAGTCAGCCCTCGCTGCACCAGTCACCCATCAGGATCAAGGCCGTTTTCGAGTGCCTGTCGGGAAACGACCCTTCCCGCCCGAGGCGGGCCAGAAAATCTTCGGTTCCATGCCATGTCCAAATTATTGTTCAGCTCTCATGGTTGTTAACCACCCCTTGACTGGCTCATGGCATGGGCAGCAAAGTTGTTGATGGCTCTATAGGTGCTGGGTGGAACGGCTTTCCAATCAGGCCTCGTGGTTTTGCCAACCCCTTGTCAGGTTACCGTTCCAGCCAGTTCGTTATTACCGCATGATTTTATGCTCCATCCCATGAGATGTGTCGTCCAAGTTCGATAAACCGTGCGCGTTAAGTTCCGCTAATTCGAGTTGGCCTCCGGGTTCAGATTTTTTGTTTTTGAACCTGCACTAACCGGCCAAACCAGCGGAAGGCCGCCGAGAATGGGTCCGACCGTGACTCGTCGGAGGCGGCCCGGAGCGACCGGGTGAACGAGATGACCGCAGGTTCGGGTTTTTCATTTTCCGATGATCACCGGCGCCACCAAGTGATGTGACCCGCCTGGATGCTATGAGCTCGCAAATAGTTTCTCAGGCATAAATGGAGTATCTTCCTTCATGATGCAATAGGCTGCCCTGGCCAGTTTGTGTGCAAGGGCCTGATGGGCGACCATGAAATTAGTCTTCTGCATCTTGCGGTTGTAGTAGCTCCTACATAGTGTGTTGTAGCGTCTTGCCAGTTCGGCTGCTTCCGAAAAAGCCCACGCCAGATACTTATTGCCGTTCTTTTTGTTCCCTTTCCCTTTTGCCTTGTCGTTGCTGGTCCACTTGGATCCTACCTTGCGGCAGTAGGACGCGTAGTCTCCCACCTTGGGGAAGCGACTGATCGGACCTGTCTCCAACATGATGGTAAGGGCCAGGACTTTTCCGATACCGGGAATCGTCAGAAGATTACGGTATCGGTCCTTAAGCTGCACCCTTTGTTCAACCATTGCTTCAACCGCCCAGATTTTTCGTGTGAAAAAATCGATTGTCTCCTTGCTGACCAGGCCGGCCATTGCCAGATCATCATTTGATTCAAGCAATGGGATGACGACGTTTTCTTTGAGCCTTTTGGCATCGTTGACGTTTAGGCCAACACCGCAGTTCCTGGCCACTATGTTTTGCAGGCTCAGAATAAGTGAGGTCCTTAGCCTTACGAGATGTCCCCTTTTTCTCAGCAGATCCCGTATGGGCCGTTCCTCTTTGGGATAGATGTATCCCTCGGGCAGAATGTGAAGCCTGAGCATCTCGGCAAGCCAGAAAGCGTCATGTTTATCATCGGAGTGCTTTAAACCGGAGTATTTCTGTATGGCGCAAGGGTTCGCCAGATGGACCCGATAGCCTGCCTCACTCAGCAGGTCCACGAGCCAGTACCAGTTGAACGTGGATTCAACCACAACTCCGGTCATCCCTTCCTTGAAACTCCCAAGTATCGAAAGGATAATCTCGGCCTCATTGGGAATCTTTTTCTTGAAGACTCTCTTCCCGCTTTCGTCGATCACGGCCACAAAATTGTTGTTTGCATGAAGATCTATTCCTGCATACAATTGCATTCGGCACCTCCTCGTTAAAGTTCGCAGCTTTGATTCCATTACAGGATAATGCACTCCTGGCATGGAGGGAGGTGCCTTTTATATGATTATCAGGGCTTGGAATAGGAATATTTCATTTCCAGCAGTTTCACCTGCTCTCTCAGTTGTTTGTTCACCGCCAATTACTTCGATATCCCTCCACTGATCTTGGCCACCGCCGAATAGGTCAACGTTCCGAACAACTTCGCGATCTCCGGTTGGTTGCGCATGTGTGCTTCTTGATCAGGTAGATGCATGCCTTTCGGGATTCACCCCGGCTGCTGCGCGCCATCTCTTCGCGCGTGACGTGGAAATGTTGACGACACGCCTCAATAACCTGCTCGGCATCGATCCTGGACCGCAAGGCCTTACCACAGGAGATCTCAGGCGTCTGAATCCTCTCAAGTTCCAGTCTTTCCAGTGTTTCTTTGATGAACTTCCGGCTGCCGAGTATTACCCCGCCATAGACCTTCTGCAGTTAAGTAAATGATGAGACACAAATTTTCTGGAATCATATCATCGACGAAGGCGTCAAAACGGCTAAACAGGCCATTTAATGGCTTTGAATTTGATGCTGTACACTTTGCCCTGCACCGCATTAAGATCGTCCTCGCTGGGAGGAGGCGTAAACTCTTCGCCGGGACAACAGGCCATGGCTTTTAATTCCACCGATGTGAGGAGATGCCTTGATACCATCCGGACCTCGGTCAGGCCGGCTTCCTTTATCACATTAAAGTATTCGTCCTCAGGAATCGCACCCCCCAAACATCCAGGCCAGGTTGCACGGAATCGCACTTTTAGGTCGGTATCGATTTTCTCCGTGAGGATGATATCAGAAATGGCCACCCGGCCACCGGGTTTGAGTATCCGAAAGGCTTCCTGGTACACCGCTGCTTTATCAGGGATCAGATTGATGACACAGTTGGAGATTACTACATCCACGCAACTGTCCGCGAGTTGAGTGTCGGCAATGTTCCCGACCCGGAGTTCGATACCCCGTTCTTGGAAGCTCGCCGCCTCAATGGCCTGCCTGGCCCGCTCGATCATCTCCGGAGCAAAGTCTATCCCTATTACTCTCCCCTGAAGACCAACTTTGTGAGCCGCCAGGATTACATCTATGCCGCCTCCACACCCGAAATCCGCCACCACCTCACCGGAATGAATGTCAGCGAAACCGGTGGGGTTGCCACAACCTCGAGACAGGTTGAGCGCCATCTCCGGTACGAGCCCAAGGTCTTCCTGGCTGTAAAGATGTTGATCCACCGCAAAGCCCGAACTGGGCGCACCTTTGCTAGGTCAGCAAGAGTCCTTGCGGCCGCCTGTCTTGGCAAATTTGCCATATCTACTTTTGACTACTTCCAATATTTTTTTAGCGTCCATAAGGCTCAACTCCTTTTGGCTTTGTCTGAATAAAGGGGAAATCCGACCACCAACGGATGCTGAACAGCATTTTAGATACGATTTAGCCCGAAAAGCCCTCTGAAACAACCACAAGTTGACACAATCTTGTGATTTCCCGGCGGAACATTCAAGTGATGTGTTAATAAGGTCTGTTTCTGCAGTTTTAGGACGCCGGGTTTTTAACCTCTTCCGACATGCTGTTAGCCGCTGTGCAAAAAGGAAAGCTTAACATATTAATTTCATTGACGTTATGCGCGGCTCTGTTCTGCAGGCTTCATGGATTGGCAAGGAACTTTGACTGATCATCTTCTAGCTTGTAAAGGTTGAGGCAAGGGTGGTGTATCATGCCAGGAGGTGGTACGTGCACGTTGCGTCGGCTTTTCCACTCACCCGGTACTATCGGATTCTACTCGCCTGAACCCCTCAAGGCGGACAGGCAGGAACCAGGTTATACAAAACTCCGGGGATGGAGGTATGCGCTGAAAACGCAAAAGCCGGTCCCATTGCCGTATAATTTGCATATTCTAACCCGAGATTGTATGCTTTTTGCTGTGTCAGGCGCGCAACTGAAGTTTTTTCGGGCAAAGACCCCACCCGAAGAAGCGGTTGGGATGGTTGGCACTGAAGTTGGTGCATTATCCCAGCTAAAACTGGAAAAAATAGTCTCCTTGACATTTCACATGCATAGTCGATTCGCAAATCGTAAGGTTTTGCGCGCTATGGGGCTGCTTCAGAAGTTTTTGGGCAAGAATCCGATCCGCAAACACATTCGGGGTCAATTTCGTTCAATGAAAAAAGGACGAAAGCCTTGAAATTACTGCGTGTGACGTGTCTTTTGTCACTGGCCTGCGTGTTGGTCTTAAGTCAAACCGCTCCGGCGGCGGATAGCGCACCGTCCTTCAATTGGACCGGGCCTTATGTCGGGCTCCACCTCGGCTACGGCTGGAGCAGTGCGGATACGAACTTTCACACGCTGCCTCCCAACTTTGGGAGTGAGTCCCTTCCGTGGACACTGAATCAGGATCCGGGCGGGGTCGTTGGCGGCGCACAGGCCGGCTACAACTATCAAATGGGATGCTTCGTCGTTGGAATCGAGGCCGACTTTTCTGGGTCTGGAATGAGCGGGTCCAAAAGCATCTCACCCATCCCTCATGAAGGCGGTCCTGACCCGGGTGTTCTTTCAACGCAAGAGAGTATCAACTGGTTCGGAACAGTGCGTCCTCGGCTGGGCTACACCGTGCAGCCCAACGTGCTCATCTATGCGACGGGCGGTCTTGCCTACGGCGATGCGTCCTACTCGGCGAATCATGACTTTCAGAGGGGCATCCAGTACCCCGTATCCTTCAGTACTACAAAGGTGGGCTGGGCCTTGGGCGGAGGCGTCGAATACGCCGTTTCGAAGTGTTGGACCGTCAAGGCGGAGTATCTGTATATGGACCTCGGAAGCGAGTACGGCGTTGGCAATCCGATTCCACCGCACCCGCCGTACCAGCAAGCATCCCAATGGCAGACAACGGCCAACATCTTCCATATCGGTGTGAACTACAAGTTCTAACTTTACGTACCCCGCTCCACGCCACTGTGAGGGGCGTACTACCACGCCAGCCCGCACCATATTCAAATCAATGCAGCTCTCCTCCTTCTCGATCGGAGGGGTGTCGTCTAAAATATTCTCATCTCCGAATCATATCTGAGCCGAAATCAACGTGGTTCCTTCAACCCCACCTGCTGAAAGTCCCTGTCCGGTGAAATAGAACCCTTTTGCCTAATGTCTGTCAGATCAAGGCTTGGTTACTGAAGATGAATCGGAAAACATCATAATCCGATTTGATGTCTGAGAAATCCACAATCCGGATAATCCACTAAGGTTTAGACCGTAGCCGAAGCGCAATCCCTGATGAGGTCACGAACCTGAGAATAAAGTCGCTCCGCCTTCCTCAGATGCTCGAGCGCTTTCGATTATTCATCCAGGCCTATTGAAAGCCTTTTATATTCATTCGAATGTCGCGTGGCCTTTTCGTGAAGGCGGCAAAGACGCCTGATCTGGTGTATTGTCATGGTCCCCTCCTCTGAAAAAAACTGCTCAAGAAATAGCAGGGCTGAGTGAGGAGTTGAATTGGGTCGATACAGTAGATTGTCGGCAGGATTTTCAGTATTTCGATGCCATGAAAGCCGTATAAAAAAATTACAAACTGGAAGTCTTACCGGATGAGGACCCCATTTTTTCTTTATACAACGCATTTTCCGAAGACGCAAAATGACGCTCTGCTTCCTGTCTGTGAACCATTCTTTCACGTAACTTTACGCACCTATCAGCGACTGGATTGTCGTGAACGATGACAATCAAAATAAAAAAGGACTGCCCGCACATACATTCCGACCAGCAGTCCCTTCAGATCATCTCATTGATTCCAAATGGATTAAATCGTGTTACTTAACTTTCTCACTGAGAGTCTTGCCCGCTTTGAACCTCACAGCCTTTGAGGCTGGAATCTGAATCTTTTCTCCTGTCCTGGGATTTCTGCCTTCACGAGCAGCCCTTGAACCGACACTGAAAGTCCCGAAGCCTACCAGAGTAATCTTGTCTCCAGTCGCCAGGGCGCCTGATACTGCCGAGATAAACCCGTCGAGGGCCTTTTCAGCCTGTGATTTGGTAATTCCATCTGAGCTTGCGATTTTTGCAACCAATTCAGTTTTCGTCATTTTCTCTCCTCCTCAACATGGTTGGATGATGAAAAACGCTTCAAAATCGGTTTCACTTGAATAGCGTGAGGCCCCTTTGCCCCATCCTCCTCGGTGAAACTTACCCGCTCGCCTTTCCTCAGCGATTTGAATCCTTCGCCGGCGATGGATGAGTAGTGAACGAATACATCGTGGCCTCCGCTGGTCTCGATAAATCCGTAGCCCATCCCCTTATTAAACCATCTAACTCGACCTTCCGGCATTTTACTACTTCTTTTTTGATACTTTATTCAGATCAGGTGCAGTATATTGACATATCCAGAAATCACACCTTGTGGTCGTGCGTAAAATCAATTTACGAGTGATTATATAGCTTACTGTTTTGAGTATACGTACTATTATTCAAAAGTAAAGTAATATGCGTACTTTTTGTTGTAAATTGGCTAAAATTAATGGCTAAGTTAAGTGTGCCGCATAAAACACGATGCTATTGAAAAAAACTCACCATCCCAGATGCTATAGTGTAAGATCGAGAGTATATATCACCAGTGACAATAGACTTATGAGAAGCAAACATGACACTAAATATTAATACTAACATCAGGTTATATGATGTGTCATCAATGTCACCACTACATGTGTATGCCTTTATAGCGTACAAACGCGATGTTGTTTTTCTCGGAATGAAAGAGCCATATATCGCATTATATATGGTGTCATTTTTGGTGATGACAGTGATGACAAAAAGGAGAAAAGACTATGCGTTCGAAAACCTTTTTAGAATCACTGGGACTCGATCCCGTAGTATTCGATCCAGACTGTGAGGAGGCAAGCAGCGAAGACCCATGTACTATGCTATGGGCTCCCGACGTGTTAACCTTCTGAGCGGCGAGCTGTTGCCCCCAGTGCAATTTCTCAATCCCAATGGCCGACACCAAACATTTTTCTACATTTCTGCCCATGTCTCCCGTTCCCGTGGAATTTTCGAGGATGAGTCAAGTTTTTAACATCAAACGACATGCCGCCGGCCAATGGTGCCGAATAAGGAAACTTAAAATATTAGTTTCATAAGCGTTATGCGTCCGCTCACTCTTCGGACTCAAAGGATTGGCAAGAAAGGATAATTGAAACGCCTTCCGAGATGGCCATTCTCGATACAAGTGGGAGATAAAGATGTTGTGACAAGGCAAGTCGAGCCGATGATTTTTCTTGCCCTGTCCGGAATCATTCATTTTAGCCAGTATTATGCGTGCGCGCGATTTAAAATGAGGCAGATTTATGCAACCATATGATATTATGGCTCAATTTATTATGTTGATGGAATGGCGGATGCGTGCCGCGAGCTGGAAGTTGTACCCTGCTAACGATGGTATATGATTATTGATGGGGTTTCATGATTTTTAAGTTTTTTCAACTGAAACGGGGCCGGCGCAATTCGATTGCGGCTCCGGGCCTGCCCGCCGAATCCCATGATGTTTCGTCCCGGAGTAGTAGGGCGAGCCTGTACAGGCACACCTTCGTTATCGGGACTGCCGCTTTTGTGACCACGATTGCTCAAATGGAGGTAATCGGTCAACTGCCGATCCGGTACCTTCTAAAGGAACACCTCCATGTAAACCAGGAGGAGATGTCGCTTTTTTTCTTTTTAGCGGCTTTTGCGTGGTACCTGAAGCCATTGGCCGGCCTCATCTCCGATAGTTTCCCGCTTTTTGGAACCAGGCGCCGTCACTATTTGATGTTTAGCTCGGCAGGCGCGGGGGTTTGCTGGATTCTTTTGGGTGTTGCTCCCGAGTCGTATCGCTCGATCCTGTTTATAGTCATGGCGCTGAACCTTATGATGGTCTTTGCGAGCACTTCGATGGGGGGGATGCTCGTAGAACAGGCCCAGCGTTTTGGGGTCACCGGAAGGCTGAGTGCTTTGCGGGAAGGGCTTGACAGTCTCGCCATAACGATTGGACTGCCTGTGAGCGGGTATTTGGCATTGCGCCCCATTAGTTGGACCGCGGTTGTTGCGGCGTGCCTGCTTTTTGGGTTGGCGCTATGTGTGTTCATGTTTCTTGATGAAGAGCGCAACGCAAGCCGAGACGGCGCAGTCTGGTCAAAATCGGTGATTCAACTAAAAGCCATCCTGCATTCCAGAACGCTCTGGACCGCGGGACTTCTGATCTTCCTGTTTTACGTTACTCCAGGATTCGCCACCCCTCTTTATTACATTCAGATCGATAAACTGGGTTTTTCACAGCCGTTTATCGGCTGGCTGGCGGTAATTGGCGGCGTAACAGGGATGGCGGGCGCCGTGATCTATGCGCGCGTTTGCAAAACGTTGCCGTTAAAGCCCCTGCTCGCAGGCGGAATCATTTTAAGCTCTATCCTTACCATGCCCTATCTGTACTATGACTCCCATAACACTGCCATAATTATCACCGCCGTAAACGGGCTGGGCGGCACATTAGCGGTGGTGCCGATTTACGATCTCGCGGCCCGCGCTACTCCTCAGGGATGCGAGGCGATGGGGTTCGCACTTATGATGAGCCTTAGGAATTTGGCGGCCAGCGGCGGGGACTGGATCGGCTCCTGGCTAATGCAAAGCTGGCATTGGAACTTCTCTGAGCTTGTATTCATCAGTGCAGGCACGACCTTGCTGGTGATTTTTGCAATTCCCTTCCTCCCGGCCAAATTATTGAGAGGCGGTGACAGGCTTGAACTGAATTGATAGTGGATCGTATCCAGTCCCTCTCGGCCTCTGAAAAAAGCGGCTTAAGAATGCCTCACCAGGCATTTCCGGTGTCCGGTTCGCATTGAAACCGCCGAAGTATGCTGGCCTCAATGTCATACCATGACCCATCTTTCAGGGATTTCCAAGGCAATGATCGATGTTCGAGGGTCAGCATTGACTGCTCTTGATGATCATTTCTATATTCTCCTCCTCCTTGAGAAATGAGGCATCAAAATCTTCGCAGTTTTCGGATCATTTGTTTACCGGTTCGCTGCAATCTGACTATTTCGAAATTGGCAAGCCACAGCAACCTTCTTTGAAGAGAGTTGATCCTTTGAAGAGAGTTGATCGAGATCTTCGGAAGTTCGTGGTTCGCACTCGCAAACAAGTTACCCGAATACGGACTTCAATTTATGAGAACTGTAGTCGGCAACCTCCTGGTGATTGTCTATAAAAATGCAAAAGAGCGCCCAGTGGCGGCGCAGGAAAATTAACCTCTTCAAAACCTCAAATACCATCAAGATCATCGTACATGGAATTTTTCAAAAAGGAGAATACTCAATAGGGTCATTCTTCGTAAATCCCTTCCAGATGCCACTTCAGCCTTCATGAAAAGCAGGCGAGCTGTAACCTTTTTGAAACCTCTTCATGGTATAAGGAGCGCAGATCGAAGATGGGGTAAATCATGCCCTGGCAATAACGTTCGCAGAATACTTACTCCTTCAGGAGGCATATCATTCGATTGAAAATTCTTCATGATTGAGGATGACCTCTCGACAACCAAGGAGGGTGCGATGGACTTACAAGGAAAAATTGCGGTGGTAACGGGCGCGGCAAGCGGTATAGGCCGACATACTTCTATTGCCCTGGCTAAGGGAGGCGCTGACATCGCGCTGGCGAATTTGGAACGCGACGGACTTGCAGCAGTACTCATCGATGTGACCAAACTGGAAAACGTTCAAAACGTGTATGAGCACTCTATCTCAAAAATGGGCCAGGTGGATATTCTTATGAATAACGCCGGCGTCCATATGACCGGTCCCCTGGAGAAAACCGCAATAGATGATTGGAAATGGGACGTATTCTATGGGGCCTACGTATTTTTGCTCATATGCTGGATCGTGGCAGCGGCCATATCGTCAACACCGCTTCTATTACTCGGCTGGTAAGAACTCTGGATAGGTCGATACTGTATACCATGACGAAATTCGCCGTAGTCGGGTTATCTCAGGGAATGGCAGCTTAGGTGAAAGGGAAGGGCATAGGGGTAACGGTGCTTTGTCCGGGGTGGGTCAGCACTAACAGGCTGTTGAAATTTAAAAAAAACCTGCTTTAAGCGAATGCCGGAGGATTCATCTGCACTTTTGCCGGTTTGACCCAATGCCCCACGTATATGCTGCTGTAGCAAGGAGAAGGTAATACATCATGCATCTACTTCTCAAAAATCGAGTGTCATTTACCGCCAAGCAACTTCTAAAACAGGCCATCGCTGACCTCTGGGCCAAAGAAGTGCAGAGCGGTTATACTACTACCTACGTTTGGATGGCCAATCAGCTCGGCCATTTCACACTGGGGTTCGTGCCGACCAATCTCCTTTATTGGGTCTTGCTAACCTGTACAGGGAAGATCGACCCTCTGAACTGGTGGGGCATTTTAATTCCAGCGGTGGTCATCCTCTGGTTCATAAGGAAAGAGGCTGTCGACGTCTGGACATCTGAAAAGGACGCAAAAGATTTCTTTCCTTTTGATAGAGGAGACCTGCTAAAGGACGCGGGGACAGCCGTGTTGTTTGTGACCCTAGGGGTAGGGGTGGCTTACTCGGCCCAGTTCGGCCCCACTGTGGGCTATTACCTGCCGCTACTGGCAATACTGCTCTGCGGCTTGATTTCCCTTGGGCCAGCGCATTACTGGTTGAGCCGAAAAAAATGTTTCCAACAAGCTGGGTTGCCATTCACCTATCGTTTGGCCGATTACCCCCCACAGTTTGAACGAAAGGTGCGTGACGAGATCATCCGATTCGTCAAAATGGAATCTCAATGGCAGCACCTCCTCGTAATCGGTCCGTTGCATAGTGGGAAAACCAGTCTTATTGTCGGCATTGGAACGGAGTACTCATTTCAATTGGGAACAGCGCGCTACATGGCTTATTTCGAGTTTTTACAGCTCGCAGATGCTGTTAATGAACCCGACGAACCTTACACCCAAAAAGGTCGTGAGTTGTGGCCGTGGAGGCACAGTGACATCCTCATTATGGACGACGTAGACCCAGGGCTGAAAACTCAGACCGTCGTACGTCCCGAAGACGTGCTTAAGCAGTTGCTCGCACTGCCGCGTCCGAGCTTGGAAGCGTTGCGCCAGCGCCGGACAATCTGGGCACTGGGTACGGTGGAGCATACCGAGGGGTGGATCAATGCGATGTGTCTGGCTCTCAACGTTGACGCCAGCAAAATCGGAACTGTCAAACTGTCAGCTCCCCTGGAGCCCAAGAAATATAAGAATGAAAAGGCGCGTTTGGTGGAGTTTGCCAAGGCAGGGGCGGGAACCGGCAAGGCCTAGACGTAAAAGCTTATCGGAGGATCATGTGGCTGAAAATCAAACTACCTGTATCTGAAATATTAATTGCAAATTTCCCCGATTTTTCGAGGCTTAAGGCCCTGTTTTTGAACAAAAAGACAAATTTAAGGCGGCCTTGGTTCTCAAGAGGCACTCTGGAAACGCCATAGTGCCTCCACCCTGACTCGAAAAGGGAAAAACTCCATACTTTGTTCACATTTCCAGCACCTCATAGGAACCCTTTATTTGACTTTCTTGAAGAAGAGTTCCTTCGATCCTGGAAGGGTGACGCAAATAATCTGGTTTTCCAGACTTCCAACAATTACTCCGCCGGTCCTGGTGTGGAGCCTGAGTTCGTTGCCTTTAACAAGCCAGGAAAAGGTAACCTCGTCGTCACCCACCTTCCAGACTCCAATCCCTGTTTCTTTCAATTCCAAAGTGGCTTCTCTGAGGTGAGGGGAATCCTTTATTTCGACAATATAGGTTCCAACGTGCTGGGGCCCTGGACCGCAACCGGCTACAGCGGTGAAAAGAAGGAGACTGAATAAAACCGGCAGCAAAAAAACCGGAGATCGCATCTTTTTTCGCATAATGAACCCTTCACGATTCTACAGTTCTAATTCCGCTACCTGGGCCGATAGACGATTTTAATCTATTCAAAATCCCCAGTCTGTCACAGTAATAAATCTGGACGGTGAAAACCAGCATTAGCGCATTTTCCAGGATCTTCTTCCAGCCAATCGGCTCGCCAACAGTATCGTAGCACCCGCAGGTGATTGGGGCACCCCAGTACATGTTCACCAGGATCATTACGTCGAACATTATCAGAAGCAGTCCGATCACAATTGTTGATGAACGCGACTTGAAACCGATGATCAAAAAAAGGCCTGCAACGAGCTCAATCCACGGCAGTATGAGGGCTCCCAAGTTTATGAACATATAAGGAATCAGCCGGTAATTAGCTATTGCTTCCGCAAATTGAGCGGGATATGGAATTTTGCTCAAACTTGCGTAGATGAAGAAATAGCCCAGGTAAATTCTGAGCGCAAAAGAGAGATACTCACTTGTTAACACTCGCTTAACAAAAGACTGGATCATTCCGCAGCCTCTTTTTCGATCGGATAGCCCTTAGCTTCCCAAGCCTGCAAACCGCCGTCCAAGACCTTAATATTCCTATACCCCCGCAGCAGCAATTTGTCCGCAATTTCCAGGTCATAAGGCCTGCTTATGGAATTGCCGTAAACCACTATCTTTTTGGTTTTGTCTTCCTCGGAGAAACTCATCAGATAGACGAAATCGAAAAGGGCTATGGTCATATTGATTGCGCCCTTTATGTGCCGCTGCTGGTAGAAATTGGCGGGCATGGCATCGACAATCAAAGTTTGTCCCTGCCGGTAATCCTCCATGGCTGCAACTGCGCTGATCGAAGGCACCGGGTCGGGACGAACAGGGACAAAAGGGATCCTGTGTGGATTGGAGATATTGAACGTTATCGCCAGAAGAACACTTATTCCGATGATAAGGGCAAAGTCGGACCATGATACCCGGGAGGACCTTATTACAGTATCGGCCTCTTTCTTGATGATTTCCTGGTCTCTCAAGAGCCAGCGGCGCACCTGCCGTGCGAAATTCCTGGAAAGATCAGGGTTATCGCGCAGGAGGCGGTCAAATTGCTCCCTGGTGAGCACAATTAGGTGGGTTTCGTCAACACTTATTGCGCTAGCGGTACGAGTCTCGCCCGTCAAAGGAGCCACCTCGCCGAAGTGTTCGCCCGGTCCGCAGACCGCAAGCTCCCTCTCTACCCCGTCCTCGCTCTTGACGAAAATCCTAACTCGACCGGAACCAATAATATAGAAAGCATCCGGCGGGTCTCCTTCTTTGAAGATAACCTCGCTAGGCGCCGTAACCCTGCTCTTGACTGTTCGGGCAAGCTCGTCGATCTCTTCAGGGGGCAAATCCCGAAGAACAGAATTCTTGAGCAAAATCCTTAAATTTTCGAATTCCATACAGCTCATTGCCACCGTCGTTTTACTTTTGTTTTTATTTGCCCAGAGCTTCCATCTGCTTCACAAATTTCACCTGTTTTACAAACCCGTCGGCGTCCGGTATTACTCCGGCGTGGGTGTCGCAGCCCGAACGAGCGTTGCAGCGGTGGCAAGCGAATTTGGAGGGCGGAGGGTCGATGACGCTGATCGGAGTCTCTTCCGTCAGGCCCTTGCAGTCAGCGCCCCCAGAGGGCTATCTTTTTCGGGTGCACCCACTTGAGCCCCCGGATGCTCAACTCATTCTCGGACGTTTCCCATAAAATTTCAATCAAAGAGTGTTCCTCGGAAATCGCCTTACAATTGAGTATCAAGTCGTCGACGTACGGAAAGTTCTTAAGAACAAGCGGCAAGAGTCGGTGGTCCGTTCGGAATTCGGAGCCCCGAAACTGAAGATTGCTCTCCTATGTGGCGTTATGGGGGGGGCGGGTTACCTGATTAACATATTAGTATCACTGTCGTTATGCACCTCGGTCTGAACAGGGTTCTCTACATTGGCAAGTTGCTTTGATTTTGATGCCTCGCTGGCAGACGGGAGGTGACCTCTAAAACTCTAAGGATGGAGGGGCATCTGAAACCGCAAAAACTGGTGTCACTACGATATTTCTTGCACGTTCATTTTCCAAATCGTATGCTTTTTCCATTCTCAGGCCCTGAAGTGAAGTTTTTTCGGGCGAAGACCAGACCCGAAAATGCGGTTGAGATGCTTCACGCTGAAGTTGGTGCATTATTCCGGCTAAACCAATGAACGCTCAGCATGATTCAGGATACGCCATGCTTAAATGTGATTACCTTGTTGAGATTTTGAGCCCGAAACGTTTGGACTCAGCCGACAACCGTTATGAAAGCAGCCTGTTTGCTGAAAGGTACTATCGAATTGTTGACTTAGGCTTAGGAATTTCCGTTCCGGACAACCCCATGGGTCAGCCAAGGCTCAGTTTTCTTGAAATGATTGAGCTGGCAGGTTTGCCTGTCAAGCCTGAAAGAGTCGTTATGAATTTGAACACTTTTCACACGAAACAGGAACTTGATGGGTTATTAAAGAAAGCAGCAGAGCTGGGTTTGAAGTATTTGCTTGTTGTTCGTGGTGACGGGGGGCCCAGCTTATCTAAGCTTGATCCGAAGAGTATTGGTGGGGCTCAAAGCATAGCCACTGCCCCGGACCTCCTTCGTTACATTAACACGGCATATAGCGGAAAGTTTATTACTGGCTGTGCATTTAACCATTACAGTCGATTGCCATTCGAATTGAACCGATTAAAGGAAAAAATTGGTGCTGGGGCAAAATTCGTGGTTACGCAGCCGGTCATTGGAAAAGATCCGAACGTGGACCCTATATTCACGTTAGGAATACCTATTGTGGTTGAAGCCTGGATGTCAAAGAATGTAGAACTTCTTTTTAAAAGTGTCCGCAAGCAGGACGGACGAGCCGAAGAGTATGACCCAGTGGCTAATCTGCGTTCTCTTCATGAGGCTTATCCGGACAGATGCATTTACCTATCCATGCTCGGGTTCAAGAGGCTGTGGCATGAAATTCTGCCGAAACTTTAACCGGCGTTAGAGGTCTTCCCGCCGACCGTGACTTCTCCTCACATCCGTGTCCATCCACACTAATCAATAAGGATGAACACGGATGAGGCGAAAAACTCACAAGGCCCTCTCTGTATTTTAGTTGTTTCACAAAGACCAGGGGTTAGGCAGAAGAGTGGTTGCTTCGATTTCACGCCGCTTGCTCTCCGTACCCGGTTGGTTTTGCTATCTGTGTTTATCGGTGTTCATCCGTGTCTCAACTTTTGTTTTTCGGCTTCGGGCTCTGCCGTTAAGGTACGCATTTGCCGGAAGACCCCTTTTTAGTTCTGCCCATAAAAGCAGGATAGGCAATCTCCTCAGAGGGCGGATGAGCCACAGCAAAGGCTTCAGTCCACCTGGACGTAGAATTCACCGGTCTTTTGGCAGTTGGGGCACGTTTCCGGGCGGACGGATTCTTCCACCCAGCCGCAGTTCGAGCATACGAAATAGGTGACTTCTCGATCCGCTATCATGTCAGTGAGCGCGGCTTTGTAGAATTTCGCGTGCCGCTCTTCGGCATTGCGAGCTAACGTGAAAGCCCGGATGGCCACTTGATCCTCATCGGCCCAGGCCTGCCGCAGAAATTCTGGATAGGCTACCTCGTTGACAAACGATTCTTTCTCAAACGAGTATTTCAAATTCTCCTCGGTGCTCTTCACTTTTTCGAGGAGAGCAAAATGCTGCTCGGCGTGCACTTCCTCGGCTTTTGATATCGCCTGAAAGAGAGCGGCAATCTGGGGATAGCCTTCTTCATGGGCCTTTTTCGCAAAGGCCCGGAGACGGAAAAAGGCTTTGGCCTCACCTACGAATGCCTGCTGGATATTGTCATAATTTAAATTTTTCATCTTTCCTCACCATGGGGGTCTTATCCGACCGGCGATCAAAAACGTACCAGGTCTCGAATTTTGGAGGGGTTCCCCCGCCAATTATCCTTTTTCCACTGAATGTTAATATAAGCATATCTTGTGAACGACGAAATAATTGTCGCGGCCGGAGATGGCACAGAGGATCAGGTGCAGGCGATTGTGGGGGAGTCGATGGAGGCGGCATTTCAGGGGATTATCCCGGAGGTCCCGTTTGTGATGGAGATCAGAGTGGTAGGGGCTTGGGGGTGAGATCCAGGGAAGTGATGCGATCACCTCAATCCAATCTGCCTCATTTCTCCCCCAGTTTCCAGTCTCGTCCGACATTCTGTCTTCTTGCCTCATGAATCTGTGCCGGTAATGTCTTATCTTGTCAAAAAGGAGGAAATCACCATGAATTTGAACCCGGAAATGTTAGATTCTAAACTGCGGAAAATGTACCCCGAGATCGTAAAGCATGGTCTTTCACTGTCATTGAGTTTTGACTCTGGCAAAGACGCTTGGATCGTCAAGTTGGGTAAAGGAAAACACGAATTGACGACTCACCTTGAAAAAAAAGATGCCGAGGCCTGTCTCGAAGGGATTCAGTGCATCTATCTGGGAGTTCAAATATCGCAATTTCTTGAGAACTTTGAATCCGGCGAATAGGCCATCTTTGTTCGTGTTGCCTTGCCGGATCATTCATTTCTTGACATTACATCATATTATGATGTATAATCTTCTACTTGTCACAAACAGTGAAGTGTATCGAACTGAAAAGCATTCTACCACTCACTCTTCACCCTTCACTGCTCCTGTAAATCCTGTTAATCCTGTCTAAGTTTTTTATTTTAGTGTTTCCAGAAAGTTTCCATAAAAGTAGAAAAATCAATGATGACAACCTCTTATGATTGGAAACAGTTCGTCGATGGAAACAACTGTGGAAACATTTTTGGAAACACCGATTTCAAACAAAACCTGATGGGGATTCAGTGATTGGAATAGCGATGGAAACACTGGGAGCTGATGGAAACACTCATGGAAACATTTTTGGAAACACCCGCGCCGGGGCGCTTTTGAAACTGCATCCTCTCTTACAGCCTGGCTAAGGACTTAATATCATTACCATCCGGCCTGACCATGCTCGACCGGACCCGACAATCAGGTGAGTATTTTCGATTCCAGCGTCTTCTCCCATCCCGGCAGAATTAAAACTCGTGAAATCAGATCGAAGTATGGAAAAGTACGTCGCAGTATCGTAGAATTTTACACGGGGAGGAACAATGGAAATGAAAGTATTCATAACCGCTCGGATACCGCAAGAGATACTGGCTCGAATTACTCTGGAACATGAAGTGGAAATTTATGACCGGGATGAACCGATTGATCGCGCCGGGATGCTTGAAGCTGTTGAAAACAAGCAAGGACTTTTGTGCACTATTACCGACCGGATCGATAAAGAGGTGCTCGAACGCGCACCGGGCCTGAAGGTGATTGCCAACAACGGCGTCGGGTTCGATCATATCGACCTGGAGGCGGCAAGCGCGAGGAAAATTCCGGTGACAAACACGCCGGGTGTGCTGACTGACGAGACCGCAGACCTCACATTTGCCCTGATTCTTTCAACCGCCCGAAGAATAGTGGAAGGGGACCGAATGACCCGGCAGGGAGAATTCAAGTACTGGGCGCCCCTGCACTTCCTGGGATGGAAGGTGAGTGGGAAGGTCCTTGGGGTCGTGGGCTTTGGCCGTATCGGGCAGGCGGTGGCAAGGAGGGCGCGAGGGTTCGACATGAAGGTCATCTATTACAGCAGGTCTCGGCTCGATCCCACCCGGGAAAGGGACTTGAATGTAGGATTCATGCCCTTTGACGAACTTCTCGGGGAGGCCGACTTCGTTTCGCTTCATGTCCCAATGAGTCATTTGACCCGGCACCTGATCGGAAGCCGGGAACTTGACATCATGAAACCTTCCTCATGCCTGATCAATACGGCCCGAGGAGGAGTGGTGGATGAAAAAGCGCTTGTCGAGGCCTTGCAAAACGGGCGTATTGGCGGGGCAGGCCTCGATGTTTACGAAAATGAGCCGGAACTGAGCCCCGGGCTTACCGGGCTAAAGAACGTCGTTCTACTACCCCATGTGGGGAGCGCCACTATCGAAACTCGAACAAAAATGGCTTCCATGGCCGCGGAAAACCTTCTGGCCGGTCTACGAGGCGAACGGCCGCCGAATATCGTGAATAGTGAATGGTAAATGATGAACAAAGGGGGCTGCGACTTACTGCCTGTATCTCAACTCGAACCTCAAAGGCGCATCGCCTGCCGCTTTGCCGGCTTCTTCCATCACCCGCGCACGCTCCCGCGGCAGCCGGACGACTCCGCGCACGCATATCGCTTCGCCATCGAACTCGACCTCCAGGGTAGACAGGAAGAAAGGCAGCGTGGTGAACAGACGCGCCTTGACGCCGGCGGCCAGCGCCCTCATTTTGAGCGCACCCATCGATTTTTCATCAATGAGGCGGTCTTTTTCCGAAAGAACCTCGGTAACGGCGGCGGCGATAGTATCGATGGACATGGTTGAAGAGTCGAAGACGACGTCATAATCGGCAGGGTCTTTGCCGTCCCGGCCGTAAACGGTGAGAAGATAACCGGCCCTTTCGCGATCTGTCCTGTCAATAAGCCAGCGAGCTGAATCCTCGTCGACGCCTTCGCGCTGGGAAATCCTTGAGATTCTTTCTTCGATAAGCGCCACGACCCGCACACGCAGGGCGAACGGGACCCCTTCGAGCAGATAATTACCTCCGCGACCCATAATGATCACCCTGTCGGAGGCCGCCTCGTTCATAAGCGTGCTCTGGACCATGGCCACAAAGCCGCGATAGGACCAGTCATATTTTTCCCAGACCCTTGGAGTATGTTCATCCAGGCCTTCCGTCCATTTCTCCCATTTGTGGCCGGCCATCTTCAGGCCGGCAAGGATGCGCTCCCGGTCCACGAACCTGAATCCCAGACCGGTTGAAAGCATCATTCCGACTTCACGGCCTCCGCTGCCCAATTCTCTGGAAATGGTTAGAACCGACATATCATCCCTCCATCTTTGCACCGGACTGATTCGTGTTTTCCGAGTCTTTATCGGCGCCGATCATGCGTTTAAGACAGATTCTGCCGACGATAATCACTCCCAGTGCGCAAAGGGCCTCGAAACCATAGAGCACCGGAACCGGCACCTCGACATAACGGGTCAGGGCGGCGTCCGTTGCCATCATCTCCGCACCCACCCTTCCCAGTATTGCGGCCCCCATGTAAATTATGAGAGGGTAGCGGTCCATGAGCATTGAGAGAAGGCCGCTGGTAAAGATTACGAAGGGAATCGAAGTACCCAGCCCGATAAACAGCAGCGGGAAATTTCCATTAGACGCGCCGGCAACAGCGATCACGTTGTCAAGAGACATCGTCAGATCGGCGATGAGCATAATCCACACCGCGTGCAAAAGTGTGGCCACCTCTTTTTGTTCCCCGCTGGGAAACCCCTGGACGAAAAGTTTGACCGCGATCCAGAGCAGCACTATGCCGCTGGCCAATTTGACAAAGGGAATTCCGAGGACCTTCGAGATAGTGAGGGTGAGAACGATTCGCAGCACCACCGCAGCCCCTGCGCCGAGGATGAAACCCTTTTTTCGCAGGTGAGGCGGAAGCCATCTGATCGCCATGGCTATAAGGACCGCATTATCTCCCGAGAGGACGAGATTGATAACTATGATGTTGAGCAGGTCCCACAGGAAAGTCCAGGTAAAAATTAATCCCGCAGGTCCAATAACCAAGATGGATGCTCCTTCCCGACGAAAGGCCAAGTGAATATTTCAACAGATTTATAATGCAACTGGAGGTGCTTTAGCTACAGTTAAAGTGGATTCGGGATCGAGAGAGATCGAGAGTTGATTTCTTCCCTCCCCCTGAGCGTGTCCTCGATTGACCCCATGAGCATTATCGACCAGGTTTATATCGGTGAGAATGACAGATCGCCAAGTTTGTTTTCCAGTCCTGAAAAGAGCCTCAACTTTCCCGACATCGGAGTCGTGCTTATCGTTAGCAATGACCGAACGACAAACGATGTGGAAGGCAGGGCCGGGTGGAATACTGTATCGGGCGCGGTGGGCAAGATCCTGCCCGTAATTGTTGGCGTGAAACGAGTATTTATCAAACCAACCGAAGGTCGAACCTGTGACGCAGCGATGCCCACACTGCAAAAAGACGTGGGATCACGGGAAATGAGGAACACGATGGGCGATAAGAGCAAGAAGGATAAGGAAAAGGGGCAGAAACAGAACGCCGAAAAACAACATCAGAAGGACAAAAAGAAGGAAGACAAGCAACCGAAAAGAAACGTCTGAACTTAAGTTGATGAAAACTGACGTAATCATAATCGGAGCAGGCGCATCGGGCCTGATGTGCGCGGCTGAGGCGGGGAAAAGGGGGAGGTCGGTTCTGGTCCTGGATCATTCCCGGGAGGCGGGAAGCAAGATACTTGTTTCCGGGGGCGGACAGTGCAATTTCTCGAACAGGATTATGGGACCGGAAAATTACATCTCTAAGAATGCCCGCTTTGTCACCTCCGCCCTCTCGCGATTCACGCCATCGGATTTTTTATCTATCGTGGAAAGCCATGGGATCAGGTACCATGAGCGGGAAGCAGGCCGGTTTTTCTGCGATGAAAGCTCCCGTCAAATCGTCGACATGCTCAGGTCCGAGTGTGACAGGGCGGCGGTGCGACTCCAGTTGAACTGCAGGATATCGGGGATAAACAAGACTGACGGTTTTAGGATTTCAACGGACAAGGGTGTTTTCGACTCCGAGTCGCTCGTTATCGCGGCTGGAGGACTGTCTTACCCCAATTTGGGGGCCAGCAATTTCGGATACTCCGTCGCAAAACAGTTCGGTCTGAAAATCACCAAATTGAACCCGGCTCTCACCCCTTTGAGGTTCAGCCTTGAGGACGCGGCAGTATTCGGAGCCCTGGCGGGAATTTCCATTGCTTCCACGGTAAGCTACGGAGGAGCAAATTTTCAGGGGAACCTTCTGTTTACACACAACGGAATAAGCGGCCCGGCGATCCTTCAGATATCCTCGTACTGGGATCCAAAGGGCAGCCTGACAGTCGATCTCTTGCCCGAGTTAGATATTTTCGCGGTCTTTTTGGAGAAACGCCATTCCAAAATACTTCTATCCACTATCCTCGAGCAATGTCTGCCCAAGAGATTCGTGAGGCTCTGGTGCAATCTCTACGATGCATCGAGGCCAATCAACCAGTATTCAAATCATGAAATCGATTCCATCGCCCGCAGCCTGCACGAATGGCCGCTATGCGCAGACCGTACAGAAGGATTCAACAAGGCCGAAGTGACTCTCGGCGGCGTCGATACGGAAGAACTTTCATCCAGAACGATGGAGTCCCGGAAGGTGCCGGGCCTCTATTTTCTGGGAGAAGTCATCGACGTGACAGGGCATCTCGGCGGATATAACCTGCATTGGGCATGGGCGTCCGGGCATGCTGGAGGACAGTTCGTTTGATTTCGTTGTTGAAGTGATGGCACGCAAGGATTATGAAAGAGCAATTGTCAGCGAAGGGACAGGAAGATCTAATTGAAATATTAAGGAGCACGTGAAATGAATGCCGAACAGATAGAGAAAAACCCGGCGGCTTTCCTGGAAGGGGAGATAAAAAAGTATATCGCAAACTCGCCCAATAACATCATGCCCGACTTCCCCGGGGAGCACATGTGGGATGAGCCGCTCGTTGGTTTTGCAAACGGCGATGACCCCCTCTTCACGGACTACAAAAATATTATCGGTGATTTCCACGTGACACCCCGGGAAGCCCTCGAAATGAATATCAAGACAAAGGGGATTGGAGACTACAATCCTGAAAACATAAGCGTAATCTCTTATTTTCTGCCGAGTACAAACCTTATCCGTAAGAGCATGCGAAAAGAGTCGCAGATTTGTTCGCTGCGTTGGAATCGGTGCCGCTGGTTCGGCCAGGAATGCAACTCCAGATTAGAGCGCCATCTTGTAACATTGCTTGAAGACGCGGGATATCATGCCGTTGCACCGGCGCAGGAGCCCTGGTTCGAAATTAAGCGTGAAGGCCCCTGGGCTCCGGCATCGAGATGGTCGCAGCGCCATGTTGGGTACGTCGCCGGTCTGGGCACTTTTAGTATTAATGACAGTTTTATTACAGCCAAGGGCTCGGCCGGGCGTATGGGGAGTATTGTGTGCAATGCTTCGATACCCCCTTCACCACGTGTTACAAGTGATTATCGGGAAAACTGCCTGCTCATCCGCGAGGGGACCTGCGGCAAATGTATCAGGCGTTGCCCTGCAGAAGCTATCAGCGAAAAAGGGCATGACAAGGCAAAATGTTTGGCATATCTCTTCGCGGGCATGAGGCAAAAAGTAAAAGATCAAAGCCGGAAGGATAAATTCGTCGGGATTTATATAGGCTGCGGGTTTTGTCAAACGGGTGTGCCCTGCGAGGGGCGAATTCCAGCAAGCATGAAAAAGAATAAAGTTGAACGTGGATAATTGCGGCAACCCTCTGGCGCCATTCACGGATAACGCGGGGCGAATCGATCGATATCCGGCGAGACTGGTTGTGGATAGTAGATTATAAGTTCAAGAATCTTGTCTCCACGCTGAATTCGTACAACTTTCTTATCTCCAAATGTCACAGTATCGGTAATCCGTTTCAAAGTGGTTGTATCGGTAACAGGAATCCCGTCAAAGGCTAGTATGATGTCGTTAATCTTAAGTCCAGCTTTGTCTGCGGGTGAATCAACTACAACACTAGTTACATTCATGTTGCTATTCACATGGACGCCTGCACGCAGCTTAGCATTGATACGGCTTTGCTCTGGGTTACTACCCTTCGCGGTGTCATCAATGGGTGATTGTATGTTTTCTACTTGATATGATTGTTCTGCTGTTCTATTTTTGCCACGATTATCTGATTGTGTTAGCGACATGTCTTTAACTGAACCAATATCATAATACCTTTGTATACTCAATACCATATCATTATTATACACTACTACTATAGATATATATCCATTGGTATATGCAGTATCTACATTAAAAGATTGAGCAAAATTAGCAGTATTCAACGTTCCGATTGTATAGTCACATATTTCCATTCTTCCGGAACTCGCATCATTTGAAGTGACAAAAGTCGGCTTACCTATCAAATTCTCCACCTCTTGGTGAGTCATTCCAATACGCACACTGTTCATTCTATCACGCAGATCATACGGTGACTGCCGGACCGTAGCACATCCAGACAACATTATAATCAATATTATCAGTATTAACTTTTTCACGAGTAATCCCACATTTGGTTACGACTCCAACTTTGCCACGCCCCTATTGGCCGATTGCCCGCTCTGATTTTCCGAACCCATAAACTGGACGACCTAAAACCGGTATCGCCGAACCATACCTGCTCACCCATGAAATCTCCGGGGATCTAAAGGGCCGAACATGAGGGACAGTGCCGGATGCACGCCGCCTACCTGTTGAACTCGTAGGAGAGGATGTCATTCACGTCAACCCTTTTGATAGCGGCCAATTCCTCGGCAGTTGGAGGACCCATGGCCGGGATCTTTGTTTCCTCGATCTCCCAACCCGTATTCTCCTTTACCTCATCCAGCGTCGTGTACGGGAAAATCCGATCTAGCGCGAGGAATTTCTGATTTGGCCGCTTTCTGAAAATGCAAAGCGGCGTGATCACTGTAAAGAGCTTGTCCGGGGCAGGTGAGGTCGTTGCAAACTCGACCCGCTCTACAAATGTTCTCTTATCATGCACCGACTTCCAGATGGTAGTCCTTGGGGCTACTCGCGCAAGTGTTGCGCTTCCGGCGCCCCCCGGCCCCCTGAGCTTCGGGTGGTCATAATCTCCGCCGAGGTAAGACATGGCTATGCGTCCCTCCTTGTCCATCTGGAGGCATGACAGGAAAACTATATCGCCTTTCCCGGAGCAAAACAGGTCGAATATGCAGTCCAGCCCAAGCGCGGCAACCGAGCCCTCATAAGTATTGGCTGTAAGCGTGGAGGCACAATACGGAGGAGTCGACCAGTCATGATCGACTCCTCCGGTCACGGTAAGGTAAGCGAACTCTTTCCCAAGAGCTTTGGCGGCTTTCATTGCCACCATTGGAGTCGGGGAAGCCAGACCGTGAAAAACGACGTCGCCTTCCCTGATCTCCCGCATCATGGCTACAGCCATCATTTCCGGTTTCCCGTAGTCTATTGGGTACTCCATACTACACCCTCCCTTTCAGCATCTTTTCCGCAAAGGATGGGACCTCTCCGGCTTTGACCGCTTTGACATAACTCTTGTGGTCATCCCAATCTACATCGAGATAATCGGGGTAGCATACGCCGGGCTTTGCCCCGCCGGGCAGTTCGACCACCGCCTCGACAGCGAGATAGGGAATGGCTGTGAGTTTGGGCTCTTCATGCATGCGATAAGTTCCCACGAGGCGCTCGGTCGTGACGATCGTCTTCCGGGCCGCCCTGGACAGCAGAATATCCTGGTAAGTCGGGCCAATAATCCGGGCATTTCCGTATTTATCGGCTTCCTGAACGTGGATGATTGCATAGTCAGGTACAAGTGCTTTAACGCAGATAACTTCTTTACCGTCGAAAGGGCTATTGCACACTTCAAAAAACTCAGGTCTGACGGCCACAAGATCGCTTCCCGACATTCCAGCGACCGGCATGAAAGGGACTCCGTATGCTCCCGCACGGAGAGCATTTATGATGGCAGGTCAAGAGCCTTCAACAGGTCGCCCCGGCCCGTCGTTCTGCATTGATTTGCGCATTCCTGGGGCAAGGCCTGCTTCATTTTCCAATCCGAAAAAACCGAAATAGGCTGTGTCGGCCTGGAAAGTTGCGAACAGGTAATCGCCGGCTATTCCGATCGAAGCTCCACAAAGTTTGAGGTCCTTAACCCGTCTTCTGGTGAGTTCAAGAAAAAAAAGGCTCGGGTTTCTGTGCATGGCATCTCCGCCAGGGGCCAGCAACATGCCGTCCTTGATCAGGTCGGCGGCTTGAGAGAGTGACATCACTTTTTCCTGCATCTTTATCCTCCTGCTATGAAACCAATACTGCGGATCACGCCAACTTCAATCGCTGCCCAATCACGCCTGCCCGGCCTTAAACCGGGAAAATGCATCAATTTCTGCGCTATGCATCCAAACTGCATGTTGAGATCGGATTTTTGTCCGAAAAACTTCCGCTGCGACCCTGAAACCCGTAAAAACCATACGATTTACCCATCGAATATGCAAGCGATCTCTCTGGTGAGACCGGTTTTTGCGATTTCAGCACACACCTCCATCTCCGGAGTTTAATAGCCCGCTTCACGCAAATGAAACTCCGCTTCGTACCCTGGTTCGTGGTGAAAGACAGAGCTGCTGCGCGATCAGGCAGGCACTCCTGGTGGGCTGTAGCGGCTCTAATAATCCATTGACAACCGCAATGACCCGGTTACGTTGTTAGATGGAGATGGTCAACAATACGTGGGAGGTTCATGATGAACAGCGGTGAGATACACGATGACATGGTCCCGGGAGGTCGTGGAGCAGTGCTCTCACGTGGTGAGGTGGCCCCCGATTTCAACCTCAGAAGCACTCCTGACCAGTGGCTCAAGCTGAGTGAATTTCGTGGTCAGCCGGTCATACTTGCCTTTTATCCGGCTGATTGGAGCCCTGTCTGTGGCGACCAGATGGCGCTTTATAATGAAATTTTACCGGAGTTCCAGGGATTGGGCGCTGCACTTTTAGGCATTTCGGTTGATGGAGCGTGGTGCCATGCAGCTTTTGCCCAGTATCGCAAGTTGCATTTTCCGCTCCTTGCCGATTTCGAGCCGAAGGGAGCGACGGCCCGCCGTTATGGAGTGTACCGTAACGGGGATGGGATCAGCGAACGTGCATTATTCGTGATCGATTCGGAGGGTATCATTTACTGGAGCCATGTTTCGCCTTTAGGGGTGAATCCTGGAGCTGCGGGAATAATTGCAGCCCTGGAAGAATTGAAACAGAGAAAGGCCGCATGAGGTGATTAGAAAATCAGTCGATGTTTCTGCGAGGCTGCTGACTCTGCCTGCCGCCATGCGCGACCATATTCAGGGGCCTCTCGATGCACCAGTCAAACTTCTCGAATACGGTGATTTTGAATGTCCTTTCTGCGGCCAGGCGTACCCGATAGTCAAGGCGATCCAGCAAGAGATGGGCGACAGCTTGTGCTTTGCTTTTCGTCATTTTCCGCTGACTACTGTTCATCCGCACTCCGAACATGCTGCCGAGGCCGCCGAAGCCGCCAACGCACAAGGCAGATTCTGGGAGATGCCGAACTTTTGTTCGAACACCAGAGCGCTCTCGAAGACGAAGACTTAGTGCGATACGCGACAATATTGGGTCTGGATGTCAGACGCCTGATGGCTGAAATTCTAGCCGGAGCATACTCCGAGCGCATACGGGAAGATGTCAGGAGCGGTGCCAGAGGCGGCGTTAACGGTACGCCAAGCTTCTTTGTCAACGGCGAACGATATGACGGTGCATTCGGTTTCGAAGCCTTGCTGGAAGCACTCACGCGAGAAGCGGCATAGAGGATGTTGAGTCAGAAGTGAACAGCGTCGAGTTCGGCGTAGGCCACAGTTTTACAGGCGGTGGAGAAGGCCAGGTCTTCAAGCTTATGTTGACGCACAATTTCAATTCAGGCAACCGGTAGCACTCAATTCGCCTTTCAGATAACAATCTATATCTGCCGCGGCGCGCTTGCCTGCTCCCATTGCGCTGATGACAGTCGCAGCGCCGGTTACTACGTCGCCACCTGCCCAAATACCCTTCATCGTGGTGCGTCCGGTCTGCTGATTCGCCTCAACCGTACCTCGCCTGGTGCGTTGAAGGCCGTCGAAATTGGAGAAAACCAGAGGGTTCGGGGTGGTTCCCAGGGCAAAGACCACCTGCTCCACCTCCATTTCGAACTCGGAACCCTCGATCGGAATCGGACTGCGTCGGCCGGATTGGTCCGGTTCTCCCAGTTCCATCCGTATACAACGCATCCGGCGTACTGTTCCTTCGTCATCCCCGAGGATTTCAACCGGATTGGTCAAAAAGTCGAAAATGACACCTTCCTCTTTGGCGTGCTGGACTTCTTCCAGTCTTGCCGGCACCTCTGCGGGCGAGCGGCGATATACTATATGGACCTCTGAGCCGGTTTCGCCTCCGTTGGCCCTGGCCCGGAGGGACTGGAGGCGAAGAGCGCAACGCGCTGAATCCATCGCCACGTTGCCCGCACCGATCACGGCCACTCTTTTGCCTACCTTGACGGGGGTATCGAACTCGGGAAACCGGTAGCCTTTCATCAAATTGACGCGAGTAAGGAATTCATTGGCCGACATAACCCCGTTCAAATTGATTCCAGGAATGCGCATAAACATCGGAAGGCCCGCCCCGGTGCCCAGAAAAATAGCATCGTATTCGGCCAGCAGTTCGTCAATGGTAAGTGTGCGTCCTATGACGTAATCAGTAAGTATGCGGATACCCAAGGCCCTTGCCGCCGTCTCGATTTCGGTCAGGATAACCTTTTCCTTTGGAAGCCGAAATTCGGGAATGCCGTAAACGAGCACACCGCCCGGAGTATGCAGCGATTCGAAGATGGTGACGTCGTGTCCCATCCGGCCAAGGTCCACGGCACAGGTGAGGCCTGCGGGTCCGGAGCCGACTACCGCCACTTTCTTGCCTGTCGAAGGCCCCTTGGCAACCCCGAAAGTCTTCTTTGAGAGCGCGAAATCCCCCACAAAGCGTTCGAGGCGCCCTATGGCCACCGGTTCCCCCTTCTTGCCCAGAACGCATCGCGATTCGCACTGCACTTCCTGGGGACAGACCCTGCCGCAAATAGCCGGCAGGTTGTTTCTGTCTTTCATAATTTGAACGGCTTTGACCATATCGCCCGTGCGCACGGCCTCGATAAACTCGGGAATTTTAACCTGAACCGGACAGCCCTCCATACAGTGAGGTTCCTTGCACTGCAGGCAGCGTTCAGCCTCCATTCTGGCAAGGTCCAGCGTAAAGCCAATGGCCACTTCGTTAAAATTTTGCACCCGGTCTTCAGGCTCCTGCACGGGCATATCCTGACGGGGAATTTTCATCCGCTCGCTTTTTGTAAACTCTGCCATCTATTCAACTCCATCCCCAACCGCACGATCCAGGTTGCACTTGTGGCCTTCCTGCCAGCGATGAACCGATGCTTGTTCTTCGGAACGGTAAAACGTCATCCGCGACAAAAGGTTGTGCCAGTCCACTTTGTGGGCATCGAACTCGGGGCCGTCCACGCAGACAAACCGGGCGCCTTCGTCCATCACTACCCGGCAACCGCCGCACATCCCCGTGCCATCGACCATGATAGTATTCAAACTGACGACGGTCGGCACGTTGAAAGGCTTGGTTGTGGCTGCCACGAACTTCATCATCATTACCGGCCCGATGGCCCATATCCTGGCGATCTGCCCGGGTTGCCCCTCGAGGATTTCCTTGAGAGGCGCCGTAACCAGGTCCTTGCGCCCGTAAGACCCATCATCGGTTGTCACGATGAGTTCATCCGAGACCGCACGCATCTTGTCTTCCCAGAACAGAAGTTCTTTCGTCCTGGCGCCGATAATTGAGATAACGTGATTTCCCGCCTCCTTGAGTTCCCTCGCAATCGGATATACAGGAGCGATCCCCACGCCGCCGCCAACGCAGATCACCTTTCCCAGATTTTCAATCACGCTTGGATGTCCTAACGGGCCTGCGATAGCCTTGAACGAATCCCCTGCCTGCATCGTTCCCATTTGCTCCGTTGATTTTCCTACCTCCTGGAAAATCAAGGTGATTGTTCCGGCCTTCCGGTCATAGTCGGCAATGGTGAGCGGGATGCGCTCGCCATAATCGTTGATGAGCACGATGACGAACTGCCCTGCCCTGGCTTTCCGAGCTACTTGTGGTGCTTCCACCACTAACTGCCGGGTAACGTCACTCAAAGTTCTTTTTTCAACAATATTATACATTTCAGCTTTCCTCCTCAATGATCGGCACGTTTGAAACAAATTGCAACACCTGGGCAAATGAATTTGAATTAAGATACACTATCAATTAGTAGTGATTATTAAGTATAACATTTAGATTTCAAATCGTGCTGGTCAGGGGAAATATCGATTTCCGGACAGAAGTCGATGCAGCTCTGGAGGGCATCAAGAGTTTAATATATCCGTATTATTCCCGTTATGTTGCCGGTTCCGATCAACTTTTCAAGTTGGCATGCAGTGGTATCTCAAAGACGGGGCTTTTCATCTTCGGCATGTGATAAACGGATGGAAATGCTCAATGAAGAGTCCCCCCTGTCTGGAAAGCCGGGGGGGACTGACAATTTCAGAGCACCTGGTGTCCTAAAGAGATAGAAGGCCGGAAACTAAACCTTCGTATTGACGTTATTACCTTTGGCCGGATTTCCGGTCGATGCGGCAGGTGAATTGCCGGTTGAACCGGCGCTGAGTTTTATCCCTGCCGCTGCTGCTTCCTGCATGACAGCGGAGACAGATTTTCCCAATTGCTGAGCGATAGCACTGGCCGTCATGTGCTCATTGGCAAGCATTTTGAGTCTGGCCAGATCACTGTTGCTCGAAGACGACTTCCCTGTGGAGGCCGGAGCCGTAATTGTGTTGGGCGCGGATCCCCCGTTCTGTTTTCTGGACACACTTGCTTCAACTGCAGCACTGACTCCACCAGACGAGGTCTGATCTACGGGAACCTTCGTTGTCGAACCTATTGCAGAAATACTCATGTTCCATCCTCCCTGACGAAATTTATCGGTGACGTTCGTGTTTCGACTCATTGTAACTATCGACATATTTGAGGAAGTACTTTAAGCAATTCTACCCGGCTCAGATACTTGAGGGCTTTCGTAGTGGCACATGTTTCCTTACGGCCCCACCTGCAACGCTGCGCTGAACGGACCCTACAATTATGGAAAAAGGCAGGACTGGCCTTGACTGAGTTGAAGGCCCTGGTTGGGTCCCAACCCGGGGGGCGAAATATTCGTAGATACACTTGCATTGCCGTAAATAATGGTTACTATCGGTTTCTATTTCTTAAAACAGCATTAGAGCATTGCATTATCTAACTAAATGGAGGAGGGGCAAATGGGAGCGGATGATGCTCAGGAACACGTTGCGTTTTTGCGAGACCACGGCCTTCAGGTAACTTACCAGAGACTCTCAATTTTCAGGACATTGCTCTGTTCGACCAACCATCCCACTGCTGAAGAAATTCATCAGCAGGTCACAAAGAGTTTCCCGATGATCTCTCTTGGTACGGTTTACAAGACCCTTGAGAAATTCCATGAAAAAGGTGTGGTTCAAAGAGTCCAACCTGTTTGGGATGCAGCGCGATACGAGGTTATCGTGGAGCCTCATCACCACATGGTTTGCGTAAAATGCCAGGCAATGCAGGATATCTCCGATCCGACAGCCGAAACAGGGCTGTCTTTGCCGGAGAATCATGGTTTTCAAATTCTCGACCATACTGTCATAGTCCGAGGATATTGCCCCAATTGTGTTGACTGATCGGCAGTAATCCTTCTGATGCGAAGCCGAAAAAAGGAGATAAAGCGAATGGCGATCTGGAAATGCAACAACTGCGGAAACACCCTGGATGATTTCACCCCACCGGAAGTTTGCCCCTCATGCAATAAGACATGTGAATTCGTGGATGTTTCCTGCTACATCCCCGAGTGCGGTGGGGTAGACTCCGGAAGTATCAATCCCACGGTTTTCCAGGGGAGCTACGAGAAGGGGAAAAAGCCGTCTTGAGGTTAGACGGAAAACTGAATACCGGCAGACCGGACGAACCCGGACGACCGTTACGAGCTATGGATGAAACTGGTCGCGAGAAGTTTATGCCGGAGTTGGGGTTACCGGCCATATATCGCTTATGGTAGAACATCTTGAGGTCTAAGGGGGGCATTATGGAAATTCCAACGTACATCACTATCGAAGAGGTGCAAAGAGTCTGCCGGGCGCTCGATATAAGGGACTGGACTGTTTTAAGTGAAGCGCAAGTCCTTCCGGAAGAAGCCCGCATCATCTTGGGAGAAATAGATACAGACGGACTGGCAATCGCCCTTGAGAACTTCCAACGTGGACTTGAAGTCGAACTGGAGCACGGGATACGGTATCAGAGCGCTAACGTGACCAATAACCATCCGATCTTGACTGGTAAGATTGTGCTTGCTCATCTCAAGGAGACGCTGGACTACTATATCCGGCTGGAAGTGGCCGAACTTGAGGGAGATCTTTTGAAGGCCGCGGTGGCCGGAAATTCTGACAAGCTGATCAGATTATTCAAGAAACTTCTGCCGGCAAAACACGAATTGACTACTGCCGAATTACGGCAGCTCGGCGCCGATCGATGAGGTTACAACCCGGAAATCGGCAGATGCAATGGGAAAACGCCATCCCATTTTGAACCATCCCATCCTCAACCAGCAGCACCGAACTCAGGAGTGGATTATGTCCGGACCGGAAGAGATTTGGCAGTGCCAAACCAATAACTGCGGCTATATGTACGACCCCGATAGAGGCGACAGGAAGGGGAAAATACCCAAAGGGACCACGTTTGAAGAGCTGCCTGATTCCTGGAGGTGCCCCATCTGCGGCGGCACAAAAAAATGCTTCCGTCCACTCGCAGGACCCGGTTCTAACAAAGAAGCAGACTGTGAGCTGCCGACAAGACGGTTGCCGGTGCATAGCACGTGATTGACGGCCAACCGGCGATGAAACAGAAATGCGCTTAAGGCTTTACGCGCTGCAGAACATGTAATCCTGAAATATTATTATTCATGCAGTTTCAATCCGAAGAGGAGTGGTTATGCACAAAGGGCTCGTGGTTTTTGCAACGAGAACCAGTCAGACTCAAAGAATCGCTCAACTGATTGCCGAAGGAATGCGTTTCGAAGGACATGACGTTGATATTCTCAATGTGACCGAGATTGATAGAAGTGGCATCTCACTTAATGACTACGAGGCGATTGTCCTCGGATCGGCTACTTATCATGGCGAGATGATGCAATCTATGAAGACATTCCTGTTTGTTGCTGAAAAAGCGAATCTTGAAGGAAAGACCGGCGGAGCGTTTGGTGCTTTCGGATGGAGCGGAGAGGCGCCCGGGCGTATCTTCGATACTATGACACATGTTTTGAAGATGAATATGGTCGGGGAGCCATTGAGACTGAAATCCGCGGATCTTGGCGGCGGAATAAAAATGGCCCAGGATTACGGGCGGGAAATCGCCAGGAAAGCACTTGCGTCAAAGTAGTGCGTGCTCCAGGTTTCTCGATGTTCAGCAAACGGGACATTCTTCTATCCTTGCGGGTAGAACCCCGGCAAAATTTGCCAACTTCAAAGAGGAGCTATTTGGATGGATAAGTTCGTCTGTAGCGTCTGTGGTTATGTGTACGATCCCGCAAAAGGCGACCCGGAAAATGGCGTCGCCCCCGGGACTAAGTTCGAAGACTTGCCTGATGATTGGGAATGTCCCGTGTGTGGAGCCCCCAAGAGCGACTTCGAAAAGCAATAAGCAACAAAATCTACTCCCAATGTATTTAGACCCGTACTAATTAAAGTGCCTGCTGTGATATGCAGGACGGTTACCGACCCGGAGTGCCTTCGTCAAGACCTGTCGAATGAGCGTGATTGGGGAGGGAGGTCAGAAAATGGAGCCCTGTAAAGTCAGGTTGTATGCTCTGAGTACCTGCATTCATTGCAGGAATGCCCAAGAATTCTTAACACGTTGTGGCGTTTCATACGAATGCATAGAGGTAGACAAGCTGGACGAGGAGGAGAGAAAAAAGACTCTCCAGAAGATCCGGGAAATCAATATCAGTTGCTCTTTTCCCACCATTGTCGTCGGTGACACGGTAATCGTCGGCTTCAGGGAAGATGAGATTAAGAGAGTGCTCAAACTGTGATGGTTCTGAGTGAAATATAACAGATCGAATGAGGGAGCACAGCGACATACCGAAAGAAAATGTCCTGCTTTTAGGCATATCCATTAGAGGTTGGCCATAAGATTCGTATATCAGAAGGCCCCAGGTCACTCCATGATCGTATAAGCCCTTAATCCTTCCACCAGTCCATCAAGGCGCGACGGCATCTTCGAGTTTCGGTCTGACGTGGACTGCAGCGAGACTTGCGGCATCCCACCCTCCACCAAGAGCTTTCACGAGCAGCACCGAAATGACCAGTTGCTGGCCCCGGATGACAGCGGCCTGTTGTTCGTTCGTGAGAAGATTCTGCTGGGCGCTTACTACATCCAGATAGTTCACAAGACCGCGAACATACCGGGAGGTGGCGATATTCAACTGGCGGCGCGCTGAATCGACGGCATCTTCCTGCGACTGGCGCGCGGAGTAAAGCACTTGAAGGCCTGTTATGTTGTCCTGCACTTCGCGAAAAGCGTTCAGGACCGTGCCGCGATAATCTGCCAATGCAGCATCGTAGCCTGCCTGAGAAAATTGCACCTGTGCGCGGCGTGCGCCTCCAGTGAAAATCTGCTGAGCGACATTAGCGCCTATGGCCCAGAAGGAGCTTGCGGCATTGGTAAGTTGTAATATGTTCATGGAATTCCAGCCGCCCTGGCCGAAAAGAACCAGTGAAGGATAATACGCAGCCTTTGCTACGCCGATTTGCGCGTTGGCAGCGGCCATCTGGCGTTCCGCTTCCGCAATATCCGGGCGGCGTTCGAGCAGATCCGAGGGTAGAGAGGTGTCGATGTTTGGCGGTTCGATGTCGATTTCCCGCGGAGCCAGATGGAAATCGGGAGCGGGTTTGCCGACAAGGACAGCGATGGCATCCTCATATTGCTTGCGCTGTTGCTGCAACAGGGTAGCCTGCGTACGAGTCGTATTGAGGAGCGTTTCTTCCTGCGCTACATCGAGTCCGGAGGCAAGACCGCCATCGTGGCGCGACTTAACCAGTTCCAGGCCTTTCTCAAGTGTTTGCACGGTTCTGATGAGCAAAGCGATTTGGGTGTCCAGTTGCCGTAGAGTGAAATAGTCGGCTGAGAGCTCCGCCGTCAGGATCAGACGGACGTTCTCAAGATCGGCGGCATTGGCCTGGTAGGAAGCCTGCGCAGCCTCGATGGTCCGGCGGACCTTACCGAACAGGTCCACCTCGTAGCTGACGGTAAATGGCACAATGTAGCTGCCCTGAGTGACAGACCTGGAGAACAGAGTGGGTGAGCCGGAGGCTCGATTGGAGGGGTAGTGTTGATTTGCTACCGTGGGATCGAGTTGGAGAGTTGGGAAGAGTGCGGCGTTTTGCACGGCGGCTGAAGCACGTGCTTGCTCAAAATGTGCCAGTGCCGCTATCAAGGTTTGATTGGCCGTAAGGAGTTCAGTTTCCAATCCCTCCAAATCGCGGTCAGGAAAAAGCGTCCACCAGGAGGTTTTGGGGACAGCGTCCTTTGGGTTCGCTTCTCTCCAGGGTTCTGCGACCTGCCACTTTGCGGGAGCAGAAACCATAGGCCTTTCGTAGTTAGGACCCAGAGTGCATCCGGCACAAAGAGAGAGGACCACCAAGCTGAAGAAAATCGCCTCTATACGACTCGAAGAAAAAGAGCGGGGAAACATCAGGTCTTTTTCTCCGGGGATGTTGCCGGCTTTAACGACCCGGACGGCTTACTGCCGGGTCCACCCTCGGCGGGAGCCGTTTCGATTGGATTTTTTAACTCTTTAACGTGCACTTCCTCGTCGGCTTCGATGGAATCGGGAGGATTCAGTACGATCCAATCGTCCGGTTTCAAGCCGTTCAAAACCTCCAGAGAAGTCCCGTAATCGCGTCCAATGTCCAAAGGCTGAAGGTGGACGTGATGATTCGAGTCAACCACCACCACTCGCAGGCCTTCCGAGCGGAACAGCAGCGCATTAACCGGGACCCGCAAGCGCTGGCCCGGCACGTGGATCTGAAGATGAACCTGGGCGTAGCCGCCCGGGAGCAAGAGGGCGGACTCGTTGGGCACGTCCACCTCGGTCAGCAGCATTCGAGTGGAGATACCGATGGCTTCGGCGGTTCGCACGACTTGTCCTTGAAATCTCCGGCCGGGGAATTGGGTCAGGTCGAGGTAAGCGGTTAGGCCGCTATGAATGGACGGCGCATAGGTTTCCGGAACATTGACGAAGACGCGAATGGGATCGGTCTGCGCAAGGAAAAAAAGCTGCTGCGAAGTACCGCCATTCCCGGCATTGATGAGCCATCCGGTGTCTACATTACGCTGCGTAATTACACCGCTGAAGGGAGCATATATCCGCTGGAATGATTTCATTTCCTCCAGCCGGCGGACATTGGCCGCTGAGGATGCCGCAATGGCGCTCTTCGCCTCGAAATCGCCGTTGGCGTTATCCACCTCCTGCTTTGAGACTCCGTCGGTTTGCAACAAATCCCTGTAGCGCGTTGCGGTGATTTGCGAAAGACGCAGATTAGCCTGCGCGGTGACCAGGTCCGCTTTGGCCTGCACGAGTTGCTGGTCCACTTCCGGGGTGTCAATATCGGCTAGAAGATCGCCCTTGCTGACTCGGCTGCCAATGTCGTGGTACCACTTTTTCAGATAGCCGTTGGTCCTCGCATAGATGGGGGATTCAACGTAAGCCTGTAGAGTGCCGGGCAAAACCAAATCTTCCTCACCGGTCGCCACAGCGGCATGAATGACCCCGACAGTCGGAACCGACAGCACTTCGGTATCTTTGGCGAGTGTCTGAAATTGCGCGCGACGAACGAGCATCAGCAGCGCGCCCGCCACAGAGAGCACAAGGACTACCAGGAAGAATACCTTAAATAACGGGCTTTTCTGCCGTGCGCTTTCATTGGACTCGCGGTCTGCCGGATTTGCGGATTTATTCATACTTAAGCGCCTCTTTTAGCATCATTCCGATTCATTCTGTTTCACTGCCGCTCAAGTCCTTCTCAATCGCCTGCGCTCTAACCAGCCGTGAATTATGGAAAAGACACAGGGCACGAAAAACAGCGTGGCAACGGTGGCAAAGAGCAACCCGCCAATAACAGCACGACCCAGCGGCGCATTCTGTTCGCCGCCTTCACCGAGGCCAATGGCCATGGGCACCATGCCGATCATCATGGCCAGCGCAGTCATGAGCACAGGGCGAATGCGGACGAAAGCGGCTTCCCGCGCGGCATCGAATGCACTCATGCCTTCGTTCAACTGTTCGCGCGCAAAAGAAACCAGCAGGATGCTGTTGGCGGTGGCCACACCCATGCACATAATAGCCCCTGTCAGGGACGGCACGCTCAACGTGGTGTGTGTAATCAGAAGCATCCAGCAAATGCCTGCCAGCGCGCCGGGAAGGGCGGTGATGATGATGAAGGGATCCAGCCACGACTGGAAGTTGACCACGATCAAAAGGTAAGCGAGCACGATGGCGCCGATCAGCCCCACACCGAGTCCGTAGAAGGAAGTCGTCATGGTCTGAACCTGTCCGCCAATCAGAATGCGGCTGCCGCGAGGCAATTCATCCCGGGTTTTATCAACTATTTTGTTGATTTCCCCAGCCACCGAACCCAGGTCGCGACCGGATACCGACACATAGACGTCGATCATCGGCTGGACGTTGTAATGAGAGATGGAGGCCGGGCGCGCCGCGATGGAGGTGGTAACCAGGTTGCCCAGAATTTGAGGCGCACTTGTGCTCCTGTCGGCAGAGACGGGGATGTTCTGGAGCGCTTGAAAGCTGTCGATGCGGTATTGTGGAGCCTGAACCGTCAAATTGTAGCTGACGCCGTTCTTGGGATCCAGCCAGAAGTTCGGTGAGGTTTGAAAACTGGAGGAGAGCGCGACCAGCATGTTTTGGGCAATATCGCGAGCCTGCAGACCCAGGTATTGCGCACGCGTGCGGTCTAAGTCCATGTACAAGGTCGGTTCATCGAATGTCTGCTGCACGTGCACGTCGGTCGCCCCCGGGATGTGGCGAATCTTACCGGCCAGCTTCAGGCCGATCTCGTAATCGGCTTGCTGATCGTTGCCCAGGATTTGAATGTCGATTGGCGCCGGCGTACCGAAATTCAGGATTTGCGTAACGATATCCGCCGGCTGGAAAAAGAACTGTACTCCCGGGAACTCGCGCGGCAACCGGTGGCGCAAATCGTCGATATAGGCGCTGGTGGGTTTTTCTCGTTCCTGCTTGAGCTGCACCAGGATTTCGCCGTCTGCAGTCCCGATGGTCCCGGAATTGCTGTAAGTCATGTTTATGGTGGAGTAAGGCAGCCCGATGTTGTCCAGTATTGTGTCCAGATCTTTTTCAGGGATCATCTGGCGAATCACTTGATTGACTTGTGTCGCCAGCCGGGCTGTCTCCTCGATCCGGAGGCCCGTCCTGGCGCGCAGGTGCAGCCGAATCTGGCCGGCGTCTACGCTGGGGAAAAAGTCGCTCCCGAGTATGAATACGAGGCCGGCCGAGAGCACGCAAAATACAAGAAAGCAGGCAATAAAGCGCCATGCGTTATCCAAAGCGGAAGTCAGGGCGCGGAGGTAGCCGGCGCGAAATCGATTGAAGAAATGTTCAAAAGCCTGCTGGTAGCGACGCAGGACCCCCATTTTTTCGCCGACGTGCAGGTCCGCATGATATTCATCTGCCGCGCTCAACATGTACATGGCCATGGTGGGGACAATGGTCCGCGACCACATGTAGGACGCCAGCATGGCGAAGATCAATGCCTCCGCCATAGGTACAAACAGATATCTGGCGACTCCCGAGAGGAAAAACATAGGGATGAACACGATGCAGATGCACAGAGTGGATACGAATGCGGGAACAGCTATCTGCTGAGCGCCGTCCAGAATGGCCTGCACGGTTTCTTTGCCCATGGCCAGATTGCGGTTGATGTTCTCGATTTCCACCGTGGCGTCGTCGACGAGGATGCCGACCGCGAGTGCCAGCCCTCCCAGCGTCATGATGTTGATGGTTTCCCCGAGCGCGCTCAGGCACAGGATGCTGACCAGGATGGATAGCGGAATGGAGGTGGCGATGATAAGCGTACTTTTCCAGTTGCCCAGGAACAGCAGAATCATGATCGCGGTCAGGCAGGCGGCAATCAGCGCTTCACGCAGAACACCCTGGATCGCGGCGCGCACGAAAATGGATTGGTCGAAAACCGTTGTGACCTTGAGGCCTTCGGGCTGCATGGCCTCGTAATCCTTCAGCTTCTGCTTCACCCGGTCCACGATCGAGAGCGTGGAAGCAGCGCCGGTCTTGTAGACGCTCATCAGTACGCCGCGCAGGTCGTTAGCCAGCACCACGTTCGTCTGCGGAGAAAAGCCGTCGCGCACGTGGGCCACATCCCGCAGGTAAATCGTTGAACCATTGACGGTTTTTACCGGCAGGTCATTCAATTGCGCCACGGCATTCGGGCTGCCGTTCAGCTCCACGTCATATTCGAGAGATCCCAGTTTGGCGGTGCCGGTGGGCAGGATCAGGTTCTGCAAATTAACGGCATTTACGATATCCACAGGGGTCAGCCCCTTGGCCTGCAATGCGGCGGGCTTGATGTCCACGCAAATCTGGCGCGGCATTCCGCCATACGGGTACGGTATTGATGCGCCCTGCACGGTGGCAAGCTGGGTTCGGATAAAATTGTTGCCGTAGTCGAACAACTCCTGTTGGCTCAGCCGGTCGCTGGTAAGTCCGATCTGCAGGACCGGCACAGTGGATGCGGAATAAATCATCACCAGCGGCGGAGTTGTGCCCGGCGGGAGGTTCCGCAGAAAAGTCTGTGAAATCGCCGCAGTTTGCGCCATCGCAGTCGAGATGTTGACCCTGGGCTGAAAGTAAATCTTGATGATGGCTCTTCCATTTAACGATTGCGACTCAATGTGTTCGACGTCATTCACCAGGACGGTAATGCCTCGCTCTACACCCGAGGTTATGCGCCGCTCCATTTCCTGGGCCAGCAAACCGTCATAGCTCCAGTTGAGTGCTATCACAGGAATATTGATTTCCGGGAAAATGTCCGTAGGCGTGCGCGGCACCACGACCAGGGTCATGAGAATGATGACCAGCGCCATCACGATAAACGTATAGGGCCTGGCGAGAGCTAACCGGACAATCCACATAGAATCTGAGCCTCTTGGAAAGTCTGATTTTAGGCTTTGAATTCACTTAAAGCAATAAACTTCACAAATGGTCCTGTCATAGGGCGTAGTCGCCGAACAAGACACCAAACCACGTTGGACGCAAATGAAGCCCGGAATGGCATAACATTGTTTTTGGGCAACAGGCAACGGGGATCGTTGCACATTCGAACTTGTAAGCGATAACGCGGCTCATGGCGTTACTATCGCATTCTATCCGCCTGAACTCTTCAATTCGGAAAGGCGTGTAGCGGCTATAAACTCGGGGGGATTGAGGCGTGTTCGGAAATCGCAAAAACCGGTCTTGCCGAGAAGGCGCTTGCATGCTCGATTGGGAAATCGTATGATTTCTAATGCTTCGGTGGTGCAGCGGAAGTTTTTCCGGCAGAAATCCTATCGCAACATGCAGTTTGGATGCATGGCACAGAAATCAATGTCTCATTCCGGATATTAGTCTTGTTCGAGGGGGGCCGCAAAAAACGCAATAAACGGTCGCTGTCCCTGATTATGGTTCTTGTTAAGCAGAGGAGAAGTAAAATGCCAAAACCAAATATGAATAGCGCTGCTAAGGCTTATCTAGTCGGCAGTGGCATCGGCTCCCTGGCCGCCGCCGCTTTCATGATCCGCGACGGCGGAATGCCGGGAAGCAATATAACTATCTTCGAGGCCATGCCCGTTCCAGGCGGCAGCCTGGACGGGGGCGGCAATCCCGAGGACGGCTACACCCTGCGCGGGGGCCGCATGCTGACCAGCGACAATTACGAATGCACCTGGGACCTGTTCAAGACTATTCCTTCCCTGAGCGCTCCGGGTAAAACCGTGTATGAAGAAGTCATCGCATTCAATGAAAAGAATGTTTCTCATTCCAGGGCGCGCCTGGTCGATAGAAACCGGTTCAAGGTAGATGTCACGTCCATGGGATTTACCATGGAACACAGGCTGGAGTTGCTCAAGCTCAGCGAGGCCGATGAAGCCACTCTGGGCACAAGCTGCATTGCCGACTGGCTGTCGCCCGATTTTTTGAAGACCAAATTCTGGTACATGTGGGCCACCACCTTTGCGTTCCAGCCCTGGCACAGCGCGGTGGAATGCAAACGCTACCTGCATCGCTTCCTGCTGGAATTCCCCCGCTTCGAAACCCTGGGCGGCGTAAAGCGCACTGTTTACAACCAGTTCGATTCGATGGTGCGTCCCCTGCTGGGCTGGCTGCAGGAGCGGGGTGTGAATGTGGAGATGAATTGTACGGTGACCGATTTAGACCTGAAAACCGAAAGCGGGAAGATCGCCGTCACAGGCATCCATTGCAATCGCAACGGCACTCACGAGATCGTTAGCGTCTCCGAGGAAGATTTGGTGTTCTTCCAAAATGCCTCGATGACCGATGCGTCAAGCTATGGTTCCATGACAAGCGCGCCGCCGCACAGGACCAAGCAGGACAGCGGCGGTTGGGCGTTGTGGGAAAAACTGGCGGCAGGCCGCCCCGAATTCGGTAACCCGGCAGCCTTCAATTCCAGCATCCCGGAATCTTTTTGGGAGTCGTTTACCGTTACGCTGAAAGACACTGCCTTCTTCGACAAGATGGAAAAATTCACCGGCAATCGCGCCGGCACCGGCGGCTTGGTGACCTTCAAGGATTCCCGCTGGTTCATGTCCGTGGTGTTGGCTTATCAACCGCATTTCGCAAGCCAGCCCGAAGGCGTGCAGGTGTTCTGGGGATACGCGCTGCATCCGGACCGCATAGGCGACTTCGTCGCCAAGCCCATGTCCGAATGCAGCGGCGCGGAAATCCTGAAAGAACTCTGCGGGCACCTGAACTTTGACCTGGAAACGATGGCGACCGCCAATTGCATTCCTTGCCGCATGCCTTACATCACCAGCATGTTCATGCCGCGTGCCCACAGCGACAGGCCGCTTCCGGTTCCCCTCAATTCCAGGAACCTAGCTTTCATCAGCCAGTTCGTCGAGATCCCTGAAGATGTGGTCTTCACGGTGGAGTATTCGGTACGCGCGGCACAGATGGCCGTGTACGAATTGCTAAAGATCGATCGCGAAGTGCCGCCTGTCCACAGGTATGACAAGTCGCTCAAAGTGAAACTGGAGGCAGCGATCAAGGCGTTCCGATGAGTTTTTGATCGGCCTGTGATTGTCCTCGGTCCCTGGTTACGGAGAAAGAAACACCTCCCGGCTCATGCAAGCCGGGAGGTGCCCAGAAGGGACTCAGTGACGAGCTTAAAAATCTGATATTTTAACAAAGTCTGAGATAACCCTCGTTCTGGTGGCTTAATCTCTTGATTATATGAGTCCGTCGCCTTCAACCCGGCCTTTGCCGCTGACTCTCAGGTACTCGTAAGCCCTCAAGGCTCCCTCTCCGTTAAGTTTTCTGTCTTTTTTATTGTAATTTCGTCTAGATACCAACAAAAACCATAGCAAAGTCTGTTGAAATCCCGGTTAGGAGTGACGACCTTATTTTTTAAGGGATCCACTTAAATGACCCTTCTCGAAGGAGAACGGCAATGTCCTCGATCGATGTGTGCGTCGTGCTGGTCCATGGCGCCTGGGCCGATGGATCGAGTTGGACGAAGGTGATCGCGCCGCTGGCGGCCGATGGCATCAAGGTGGTTGCGGCGCCGTTGCCGCTCACGTCGTTTGCTGATGACGTGGCGGCGCTCAACCGCACGCTGGAGCGCATGACGGGGCCGGTCGTGCTTGCCGGCCATGCTTATGCCGGCGCCGTCATCGCGGCAACGCCCGACGAGAAGGTGAAGGCGCTTGTCTATGTGGCGGGTCTTGCGCCGGACGAAGGCGAAACCGTCGCAGATGTCTTCTATCGTGCCGAACCGCACCCAAAGGCGCCTAAACTGGCTCCCGACAACCATGGTCTGATCTATCTGCCCGACGGCGCTTTTGCTGCGGCCTTCGCTCCCAACGCGCTCGCCGAGGAACAGGCTGTGCTTGCGGCGGTTCAGCGGCCGATCTCGCCCGCATGCATCACAGTCGCGGTGGAGCGGCCGCTGTGGAAGGATCGGCCGACCTGGTTCCTGGTGGCGGAGCAGGATCGCATGGTCGTCCGCGAAACCCAGCGCTTCATGGCGGAGCGGATGAAGGCGCAACTGCGTTCCCATCCCGTCGATCACACACCGATCGTGACCGCGCCCGCCGCCGTCGTGGACATCATCCGCGAGGCGATCGAAGCGGTGGCTGCCCGCTGAGGGCGGACGCAGCCTGCAAGCGTGTAAGGCGGAGCTTTAAACCGCGCCGCTACCGATTATCCGGTTACGAACCCGAGGAGATGAACCCATGACGACCATCAGATATCGAACCGTCGACCTGGACGGCTTCAAGATCTTCTATCGCGAGGCGGGTTCGCCGGATGCACCAAAGCTGTTGCTGCTGCACGGCTTCCCCAGCGCGAGCCATATGTTCCGCGACCTCATCCCGCTTCTGGCCGATCGCTTCCACATCATCGCGCCGGATTTGCCGGGCTTTGGAAAGTCCGACATGCCGGAGCGCGGCTGCACTTTCGACCGGATCGCGGACATGATCGACCGTTTGACGGAAATTGTCGGTTTCGATCGCTATGCCGTCTATGTCTTCGATTACGGCGCCCCGACCGGTTTCCGCCTTGCCATGAAGCATCCCGATCGGATCGCGGCGATCATCTCGCAGAACGGCAACGCCTATGAGGAAGGCCTGAGCGACGGCTGGAATCCGATCCGGGCCTATTGGGAAGAGGCATCGCCCGCCAACCGTGAGGCGCTTCGCGCTTTTCTCAAGCCCGAGACGACCATCTGGCAATACACGCATGGCGTCCCCGACGCGACGGCGGTTTCACCGGACGGCTATTCGCTCGACAATTTCTATCTGGCGCGGCCCGGCGCCGATGATCTGCAGCTCGACCTGTTCGGCGATTACAAGAGCAATGTAGCGCTCTATCCGGCCTTCCAGAAATATTTCCGGACTCACAAGCCGTCACTCCTGGCTGTGTGGGGCAGGAACGATCCTTTCTTCCTGCCTGCGGGCGCTGAGGCGTTCAAGCGCGACATCCCCGGCGCGGTCGTGCGCTTCTTCGATACCGGTCATTTCGCGTTGGAGACGCATGCGGCCGAGATCGCGGCAGTGATACGCGATTTCTTTCGCTGACCTGGCGACTTGGCGCCCGCTTCGGGATGTGGCGCGGCGCAGGCGCCGGCCTGATCGAAGCGTGATCGTGCCCCGTGACTGTGATCCCCCGTGGTGGTCATGGCGCACACACCCTTCCGATCAAGGAGACTTCAAATGTTGAACACAGTTGCCATCGTAACGGACGCCAGCCAAGGCATCGGCCAGGCAACCGCCATCCGCCTTGCGCGCGATTTTTCGGCGCTCGCCCTGGTCGCGCGGAAACGCGTCAATCTGAAACAGACAGCAGAGGCGATGAAAGCTGTCGGAGCGGAAGCGCTGGTGATCGCCACCCATTTGCCCCAGCCCGCGGCCGCACAGACCGTGGTGGATCAGACCCTGGTCGCATTCGGCCGCATCGATGGACTCCTCAACATCGCCGGCGCCGTCCCGCAGATCGATCTTTTCGAGATGACGGACGCGAGAAGGTCAGCCACGAGCAATACCGCAGGTGATCTTTCGCCTTTTAAGGAAGGCGGAACCGTAAGTCTTCCGGCACAGTTCGGGGTGCCGGCGAAAAAACCCGAAAGAATCCAATGAAGGAGTCAAAGGATGAAAGCAACCGTTTTTCACGCGCCCGGGGATGTGCGCGTAGAGGAAGTACCCGACCCGGCAATCAAGGACCCGACCGACGTTATTGTTCATGTGACACACGCCTGCATCTGCGGATCGGACCTGTGGTTTTACAGGGGACTTACGCCCTACAAGCAGGGCTGGCGAACGGGACATGAGTGGATGGGAATTGTCGAGGAGGTCGGTCCCGGGGTCCGCACCATCAGGAAAGGAGACCGGGTGATTGCCCCTTTCGCTTTTTCCGACGGAGACTGTGAATTCTGCCGGAAAGGCCTGCAGACCTCATGTGTTCACGCAGGTTTCTGGGGAATGAAAAACGACGGGGGGCAGGGTGAAATGGTTCGTGCCCCTTATGCCGACGCCAATTTGGTGGTTTTGCCCCGAAGCATCGAAAATGATGCCGCGATGCTGAAGGCCGTATTGCCCATCACCGACGTAATGGGGACCGGGCACCATGCGGCCGTCTCCGCGGGAGTCCGCAAAGGCGCGACGATTGCCGTCGTTGGAGACGGCGCGGTGGGATTGTGCGGTGTCCTTGCGGCTCGCAGGCTCGGCGCTGAGCGCATCATCGTCCTGGGACATCAGGGCGGACGCATGGAACTGGCCCAAAGATTCGGCGCGACCGACCTCGTCATGAGCAGCGGTGATGAAGCAGTAGGCCGGGTGCTGGAAATGACCAAAGGCGGGGCCGAAGCCGTGCTCGAATGCGTAGGAACGAGCGATTCCCTGAACACCGCGATCGGTATCTGCCGCCCCGGTTGCAGGGTGGGCTTCGTCGGGGTGCCCCATCACAGCGCGGAGATGGACTTCGGAAGAATGTTCTTCCAGAATATCGCCTTGCAAGGCGGCGTTGCGCCGGTGCGCGCCTATATCCCCGGGCTTCTGGCCAATGTACTGGCCAGCCGGCTCGATCCTTCCCCGGTCCTGGACCTCACCGTCGACCTTGCCCACGTGCCCGAAGGCTACCGGGCGATGGATACGCGTAAGGCCATCAAGGTAATGGTCACGGTGTAACCCTGATGTAATCGACATCACGCCCCTGCGATGATGCTGTACAAAAGTATCCCCAGCACAATGAGGCTAACGATCGAATACAGGAAATCACGCTGAACGGCGAAGGCAAAAACGGCGAATACGACCCGGGTGACCGGTGTTATTATGAGAATCAGAAGGCCGGACTGTATGATGCTCAAGGGGTGCAGGGCGAGCAAATCCTTGAGAATCCCACCGATGCTGGTCAAATCGGAAGGCTCACCCCGGAATATGTGGTAGTGTGGTGTCGTATTGCCGTAGGAAACAAGATATGAGATTGCCCCCGCCAACACGAGGAGAGCGGATACAGTTACTCCGATCCGCAGGAGAGAGCCGCTGACTTGATCTATGTTCTTATCGCTAAAGAACTCGCCGGTCCGCCGTAGTTTGGTATCTTCCCGTTCCTCCGAAGAATGTTGCAGGCCAATTTCCAGCCTGTCTCTTATGGAAATGGGCATTCTCAAATGCTCCCTGCCAGGCCGTTGTAAACCATTTCAATCCCTAATGCCAGGATGACCACTGCAAACACGAAGCGGAGCGAACACACTTTCGCAGTGACGAGGACGCGCGCGCCTAGCAACGAACCGGCCAGAACTCCCAGCATTACGGGCATGGACAGCCCCGGATCTATGTACCCGCGGCTGAGGTATACTCCAGCGCTGGCGGCCGCAGTCACACCAATCATCAAGTTGCTCGTCGTGGTTGAAACCTTGAACGGAAGTCGCATAGCCTGATCCATGGCAAGCACTTTCACAGCCCCGGAGCCGATTCCAAGAAGTCCGGAGAGTGCCCCGGCCAGTGTCATCAGCGAAAACCCGGCAGGAACGGCATGGACATGGTAGGGGACTATGAATCCATCCGGACCGGGACAGCTTCCATCCAACTTTAGACATTGCGCGATACGATCAGGTTTGTCTGCGATAGTGCAGGCATGTCTGCGCTTCGATGACAGTAAAGCTGAGTATAACAAAACCACCCCAAAGATCAGGGCGATAATACGGGTGGGCACTGCGGTCGCGATGGCAGCCCCCGCCAAGGCGCCGAGCGTGGTTGCGACCTGCAAAAACATCCCTATCCGGCTGCTCGTAAATCCCTCTTTCACAAAGGCGGCGGCGGCGCCTGAAGAGGTTGCGATCACTGAAACGAGCGATGCGCCGATGGCATAGCGAATATCCACCCCAAACCCTACTGTCAGAAGAGGTATTATAACCACCCCGCCTCCAAGTCCCGTCAACGCACCGAGAAATCCGGCAACGAGCGAGCCTGAAAAGATGAGCATGCTGAATTCCATCACGTTCATAAGTTTGGTTCCCAATGAAAAGAAGGCGGACTATCCTTATTGACTCCCTCGCCGGATTCCCCCTTTGAGAGCGGAGTTTCGCGCTTGAAAAACGGCACAATCTTTCCGCCGAAATAGACAGCCAATGCGGCAAGATTCCCGGACAAGCCCGGCATGATCGGCATTTTTCCGCTATTGAGAAGCACTTAACTTATTGTAACCATTGCCAAATTTTTTGGCCCCCGGTTTGAGATCGGGCCACGAGAAATTTTCGATCGTTTTTGAGAAGCGGAACTTGAGAGGCGGCTTTCGCCTTAGAGACCCATCGCAAAACGTTCACAGCCCCAAGTATTCCTTGTACAGCGGCTTCAAGGTTTGCCTTAAAAAATTAAGAGAGGTTTCAATCTGAGCGGGTCGCAATTCCAGGGTAATGGTTCCTCCATAATCGACAGCATGCAATTTCTGAAAGATTGTATGAAAATCGATCTCTCCTTCTCCCACCGGAAGATGGAGATCGTCATCGGGTGAAGTGCCTCCTCGATTATCGTGCAAATGTATGTGTTTAATCCTCTCAGGGCAGTTTTCCAGAAAACCGAAGCTGGTATTCACCTTCGTGAGAAGTTCGGCGTGTCCCAGGTCCAGGGTTAGATTCAGCGCTGGGACAGCAGCCAAGACCTCCGCCAGATGGAATGCATTCTCGCTCAGGTTCTCCAGACAGACGCTGATTCCGTTGCCGCTCGCCCTCTCCGTCAGCTTTTGGAGAAAACCAATTTTATAAGCGATCGTCTCCACGGTCACGAATCGCGGGTCCATCCAGAGGTGCAGCGTCAACAACCGCATCTCCAGTTCGGGCATAATGGAAAGGACCTGGAGCAACTTCGGGAAGTAGACCGTTTGCAGGGTATGACCATCGTTTGGATCGCCTTCCCTTGGGCCGTGACAAAGACAGAAGAGGCCGGTCTCCCTGGAGACGGCCCGATACTTACCTAGAAGAGAACGAAAATCAGTCGGGTCCGCGATTGTAATTTCTGCGAACTGAAGGCCCAGCTTGTGCAGAGAAATAACATCGTCCGGGCTTCTTGCCGTGCCGCCCAAGTGAATTTTGCGATCTAAGCCGGTAGTCAAATCTTCGTCTTTTCTGCAACAAAAATGTAAAATAGCGGTTCGTCTTTGAAGCTTGCGATTTCAAAGCCATGCCGTTTGAGCAACTCTTTCGCTTCGGCCTCTTCAGGCAGCAAATCCAGGTGAAAGGGGGTGTATTTTTTCAGTTCGATGATGAAATCTCTGCCCATAGGATGGCTGACGACCAATCTGCCTTTTGGTCGCAGCAAGCGATGAATGTTGTCCAAACTTTTTGCTTTATCCATTATGTTGGAGAAACAGGCGTTGATGAAGGCGACGTCGAGACTGCCGTCCGGAAGCGGCAAGTCTTTGACGTCGCAAAGATGTGTCATTACCTGAGGGAATTTCTCTTTTACCCGCCGAAGCATCTTCTCCGCCAGATCGCAGACATGGATTTCGGAAGGCTCGTACTCAAGGATATAGGAGACCAGAATCCCGGTCCCGGTCCCTATATCCAGCACCGTTTCACCCCGTCCAAGGCGGCTCGCTTCAATGGTGGCTTTCAGGCGCTCCGGCACTCCTTTGGGAAGGGGAGGTTCAAAGAGATCTACGTTTTCATTGAAGTATCTTTGTTGAACTCTGTTGTCTTCTTCGATTTGTTCCGTTGAAGGGCGATCAGCCATGGCCAATTCCACAGGTTGCGCGTTCGGTGCTCTCTAGATGCAGGATTTTTGTCATGCGGGTACTGCCGGCAAAACCGGCAAAGATCTACCACCAGATCTCAAAGCCCGTCGAATAACTTCCTGGCCGTCGTGTTGGCCATTTCCATCACGTCCTCCCTTGTTCCCGCTTCCCCCAGGTTTCGAACCCCGCATGCTCGAATTAAATGAGTCTCGCCAAAACCATGGGCTTTGAAAAAATACTCGAATTTCGGAAAAATATTGGTGAACATACTCTGATCGGGCTGTCCCTGTACCTGTATGAAAACCAGTTTTTTCCCCGCTGCAAGGCGGGACCTGTTCGGGTTGGTCATAAAATCCGGAACGAAATAAGAGAAGGTCCGGTCCATGAAAGTTTTCAACTGGGCGGTCTCGTCCCAGAAATACACAGGAGTTGCCAGCACGAGAACGTCTGCATCCCGTATAGAATCCAGGACCTCGGCCAGGTCGTCTTCCAGCACGCATCGGTCCAGCTTGGTCTTGCATGCCATACATCCCTGGCAACCACGAAACTGGAGCTTGTTCAGAACAAATGTACGAACCTGTGCCCCAAGCCCTTCAGCCGTTGTGCAGAACCGATTCGCGATGGTGGCGCTGTTTCCCTTTTCCCTCGGACTTCCAAGCAAACAGACTATTTTCATATCTTTTCCTCCAGTCACTTAAGTCTTCGCTCGCAAATAGTACAGGGTAGGTCTCCAGATTGCAATACTTTCAAATGATGCGCTTGAATGTCATGTGCAAAGGGGCCCGGCAATCGACCTTCAGGCTGTGATAGTGCTTCCTTAAATAACGGACTCCGGGTAAAATGCTTCCTCACCGGTAATTAAATTCGAACAATCATCATCTGCAGCGTTATGATTGTGCAATAAATTACAGGGAGAGGTGCCGGCGCATTATTCGTTTGTGGGGTAACAACCAACATTTACTCTGGATTGGAGGAGCGCGGTCATGTTCGAAAAGAAGCCATGGCAGAAGTTTTACGGTAATGCGCAGAAGTCGGTCGATTACCCCCGAGTGACGATGTATGAGGCGCTGATGCGGACCGTAGAGCAGTTTCCTGACAGGACGGCCTACGATTTTCTGGATTACCGGGCCACTTATAGGGAGTTTGCCGGGCAGATCGACATGTTCGCCAACGCCCTGGCCGCGCTGGGGTTGAAAAAGGGGGACCGGATCACGGTCGCCATGCCGACGGTCCCGCAGGGGATTATCTGTTTTTATGCGGCCAATAAACTCGGGGTAGTGCCCAGCATGATCCATCCCCTGTCCACCGCCAGGGAGATCGAATTTTACCTGAACGTCAGCAAGAGCACCATTGCGCTGGTGCTGACCGACCATTTCGATAAGTTCAACCAGGTCAAGGACACTACACCGCTTACGACGATCATTCTTACGGGGCTGAAGGACCAACTTCCCGGCTCTCCGAAGCCTGAACTTCCCGAACCCGTGCAAGGGCTCAAAATCGTGAGCTGGAAGGACCTTATGAACGGCCCCTTCCCCTCGGTTTCCAAGGCCCCGATGGGGACCGACGAAATGGCCGCCATCCTCTACAGCGGCGGTACGACGGGGCACCCGAAAGGGATTATGCTCTCGAATTACAATTTCATCTCCGAAGGGATCATGGCCTCCACCTTCCGGGCACAGGCACAAGGGGACGAGCCCCCGATCATGGTGGCAAGCCTCCCCATCTTTCACGGATACGGACTGGGGATCTGCTGCAACGCCATATTCATGACGGGGGGAACCAGCATCCTCGTTCCACTGTTCACGCCGGACATTCTGGCGGACCTCATCATACGGAAGCGTCCCACCTCGATCTCGGGCGTCCCGACCCTCTACGACGCCCTCAGCCGCAGTCCCGTTTTCCACAAGGCCGACCTGAGCTGTTTGAAAACGACCACCGTCGGAGCCGATACGCTGCCGAGGACCGTCAAGGAGCGCTTTGAGGAAATCGCCAGGAAACAGAGGGGAACGGTCCAATTGCTGGAAGGTTACGGACTGACTGAGGCCGTGACAGGAATAATGGTGACCCCCATGAATGGTTATCGGGAAGGGAGCGTCGGGATTCCCTATCCGGACATGCTTGCCAAAGTGGTGAGAATAGGGACCCAGGAGGAAGTACCCCCGGGAGAAGAAGGGGAACTGTGCGTCAACGGCCCGGCGGTTATGCTTGGTTACCTGGATCAGCCCGACGAAACAGCGAAGACGCTTCAGAAGCATGGGGACGGAAGGACCTGGCTCCATACCGGTGACATCTTCACGATGGACGAGGACGGATATTTTTATTTCAAGCTGAGGCTGAAAAGGATGATCAAGTCGTCCGGCATGAATGTCTATCCTGCCCAGGTCGAGGCTGTTCTGTACAATCATCCGGACGTCCGGGACGCCTGTGTGATCGGTGTCCCCGATGAAGTCCAGGTCGAGCGGGTAAAGGCCTTCGTCGTGCTGAAGGACAATGTCAAGACCGGGCCGGACGTGGCCGATGCACTGATCGATCACTGCCGGGAAAACCTGATCAAGTGGTCCTGTCCGCGGGAGGTGGAATTCCGCGAATCCCTCCCGCTTACCAGGGTGGGAAAGGTCGCTTGTGCCGAACTGGAAAAGCAGGAAATAGAGCGGCTCAGGTCGGAGGGAAAGTTTACGGGAGGCAAGTAACTCAATCAAAGAGAGGATATATGACGGCGATCAAGGAGATGGAAGGCTACTACGAAGAGCGGGGAAAGCGTGCGAGGGCATTGCATGAGAGCGGCAGAAAAGTGATCGGATATTTTTGCTGCTACGTGCCGGATGAAATCATCGCTGCCTTTGATATGGTGCCGTACCGTATCCAGGGGAGCCAGAGAGTTTCCATTGATGAAGCGGACGCGTATATCGAGCCGACCGCTTGTCCATTTGCCCGGAGCTGCTTCAATCTGGCGTTAAAAGGCGAATACGATTTTCTGGACGGATTCGTAGCACCGCACAGTTGCGACACGATAGAGCGAATGTACCATATCTGGCGCCACAACAAGCCCGCTTCTTTCAATCATTACATCAATGTGCCTCATATGCAGGGTCAGGGTTCGGAGACGTTTTACCGCGAGGAATTGAGGTACTTTATCGAACGTCTCGAGGAGTGGTCGGGACGAAAAATGGAAAACAGGAAACTCCGGGAGGCTATCGTGCTTTATAACCGGAAACGGGCGGCGCTTCGGGAGCTGTATTCCTTAAACAAGGCAGACCCGCCGCCTGTTTCAGGAACGGAGGTTACAAAGGTCCTTGTAGCGGGCATGGGGATTCCGGCCTCGGAGCATATCGATCTGGTCGAGCGTTTTGTTTCGGAGGCAAGCAGTCGCCCCCGGGCGCAAAAGGCCGGAGAGCCCCGTATTTTTGTCTGGGGCAACGAGATCGACGATGTGGCATTTATCAAGCTGATTGAGGAAAGCGGGGCACGGGTTGTAATCGATGACGTGTGCACGGGCACGAGGTCGTTCTGGGACGATGTACCGCAGACCGAAGATCCGCTTGACGGCATCGCAAGCCGTTATCTCGGTACGCATTGCCCCCGCAGCTACGTTCAAAAGACGGAAACGCGCGAGAAGGACCTCGAGGCGCGCTACGGACACATCGGCCGGTTTATCGCGGACTGGCGGGTAAAGGGCGCCATCTTTTACATTGTCCGCTATTGTGATACGTGCGAACTGGAGGGGCCGGACCTGCGGGAATACCTGAACGCCATGGGCGTGCCGGTCCTGATGATCGAGGACGACTACTCGATTTCGACCATCGGGCAGCTCCGCACTCGAGTACAGGCGTTCATAGAAATGATAGGATAGGACACATGGAAGAGAATAACCCGACAAGGACAACGGCCGTCAAGGGCACTGAGACGGCACGGAAGGTGCGGGCACTGGTCAAAAACATCTACCAGACCGCTCATGGGGCAAAGGAGCAGGGCAAGAAGGTAGCCTATTTCATGGTGTCCTCTCAGTACGATGAAATCGTTCGCGCCATGGATATTGTTCCGCTCCCGACGGAGAATTACGCCGGGCTGTGCGCAGCCAAACGTGAAATGGACCGGTTTCTGCTCAAGGCCGAAGCGGACGGCTACTCCCAGGTGCTTTGCAGCTACGCCCGGATCGGGCTGGGTTTTGACAGCATGAGGCGGGACCTCGGGGGTATTCCGGACAATTCTCCGGACGGCGGCATGCCCGAGCCGGACATGTTGCTGGGGAGCAGCGCCGTGTGCGATCCCCGGTTCAAATGGTACCAGGCCGCCGGGAGGTACCTGCAGGCGCCGGCCTACAGCATCGACGTCGTTGGACCGCCTCCCCATGCCGATCTGGCCAGGGTACGCGATCATTACATCCGGTACCAGAAGGAGCAGCTCGAAGGGCTGATCGCATTCCTGGAGAAGCAGACGGGAAACAAAATGGACGAGGAACGCCTTTGGGAGACGATCCGCCTCAGCGACAAGGCATGGCAGCTCTGGTACGACATAGACCGGCTGCGAGTGGCGACCCCCTGTCCAATGCCGACGCAGGACCACTTCAGCATCATGGTCGCCGGCCATTACTATGCGGGCACACAGACGGCCGTGGATTTTTACCAGGCGCTCTACGATGAAGTCAAACACAAGGTGGAGAACAAGATCGGCGTCATCGCCGATGAAAAATACCGTCTGCTTTACGGCGGCGGCTTGCCCCCCTGGCATACGCTCTGGATCTTCAATTACTTTGAAAGCTTCGGGGCTGTTTTTGTAATCGAGAATGTTTACCGGGGAGCTGACCCGGTGGAGGTGCCTTCGCACGTGAAGGACCCCGTGGAATATCTAGCGTGGCGGACATTTCTTCGCTATACGCAGCGCCACGACATGGCGAAGGCCAACAGCGGCAACCCGACGGTGGAGCGGCTATTGGGAATGATCGGCGATTACGGGATCGACGGCGTAGTTTTCCACGCCTGCCGGTCCTGCCGCGCGATGACGGTGGGACAAATGCACGTGAAGACCATGCTTGGGCAGTACACGGACATCCCGATGATGCAGCTCATTTCCGACATGGTGGACCTCAGGGACTACTCGGAGGCCCAGTGGAAGGCTCAGATCGGCGCACTCATCGAATCGCTCGCGAGCCGCTCGGCTTAGTTTCGGAAAAGGAAACAGGTAGTTATGCCTTTTGCCGGCATCGATATAGGTTCCACGATGACGAAGGTGGTCATTGCGAGTGAGAAAGAGGAAATACTGTCGTCTGTAATCGGTCCCACGGGCGCCCAACACCGCCATCTTGCTTTTCAGGTGATGGATACGGCGGTGAAAAAGGCCGGCATGGACTTTGAGTCCCTGGATTTTGTGGTGGCGACGGGATATGGCCGGATCAACGTCCCCTTCGCGGACAAACAGATTACGGAGATCACCTGCCATGCCAGGGGAGTCAAGGTGCTGCATCCGACGGTGCGCACAATCATCGATATCGGCGGGCAGGATTCCAAGGGCATAAAGCTGGATGCGGAGGGGAAGGTTTCGAATTTTGTTATGAACGATAAATGCGCCGCCGGTACGGGCCGATTCCTGGAGGTGATTTCGGAGGCGCTGGGTATCGAGCTTGCCGACATGGGGGCGCTGTCTTTAAAGGCGGAAAAGCACGTAAATATTTCCAATACCTGCACAGTGTTTGCCGAGCACGAAGTAACGTCTCAGCTCGCCGAAGGGGTTGCCATCCCCGACATTGTGGCGGGTCTACATGACGCCATTGCGGGCCGTGTCGTCAATATGGTGCGCCAGCTAGGGATCGAGAAGGATGTCGTGGTCACGGGCGGCGGCGCCAAGAATATCGGCCTGGTTAAATCTATCGAGACACATGTCGGTTTCCCGGTCCTCCTTCCCCCTGACCCGTTTCTTACAGGCGCTCTCGGCGGGGCACTGCTGGGCCGGGACTTTTTTAACGGCGGAATGCGGCGCGATCGACAAAGGGTGATGGAAAGCGTAACGTTTTTCAAATGAGCAATGTTGAAAAGTATTTTGCCGGGGTCGATGTCGGTTCCGTTTCAGTCAAGGCAGCGCTTGTCAGCGGGGGGCGACTGCTGGCCTCGGAAGTGGCCGCCTCGGGCGGCAACTATCGCGATGCGGCCCGCAAGGTTATCGACGACGTTCTTGCCGGGACCGGCGTCGCCTTCGACCGGCTATCCGGAGTTTTCGTAACGGGTCTGGGTGCGGGAAATACTCCGTTTCCTGCACGCCAGGTCTTGGAAATCTCCTGCAACGCAATGGGCTCTCATATCCTTTTTCCATCCGCCCGGACGGTGATCGATATCGGAGGGCAATTTACAAGGGTCGCCAGGATAACTCCCCAGGGAAGGGTCGCCGACTTCCTGATGAGCGAGAAGTGCGCCACGGGTTCCGGGCGTTTCTTGCAGATCATCGCCCGTATCCTCCAGGTCAAGCTGGAGGATATCGGTCCGCTGTCGCTCCAGTCCAGGGAACCGGTCGAGTTTTCGACCAACTGTGCCGTTTTTGCCGAATCGGAAACAGTTTCGCGGATCGCTGAGGGCGCCCGGGCCGAGGACATCCTGGCGGGGGTCCACCGCGCAATGGCCTCAAAGGTCGGCATGCTCGTCAAGAGGCTGAAGATGGAACCCGACGTCGTTTTGACGGGCGGCGGAGGAGAGGACGCCGGCCTGGTTCGGGCCATAGCAAATGTACTGGGCGTCGAGATCCTCGTACCTAGGGAGCCGCGCATCACGGCCGCATTCGGTGCCGCCTGCCTGGCTGAAGCTGAAAATGGGACCGGTTGAGCGGTGAGACGTCTTCTTTGACTTTCAAACTGACGGAGGTTTTTTATGCTGGTCAAGAACTGGATGAGCAGGGACCTGATCACCATAGAAGCAGAGGATTCGATGCAGCAAGCATCATCTATCATGAGAGAACATAAAATCAGAATGCTTCCCGTACTGAGAAAGGGAGAACTGGTTGGAATTGTCTCAGATTCCGACCTTAAGCGTGCCTCTGCGTCAGACGCCACCATGCTTGATATTCACGAGACGCTCTATCTTATTTCAAAGATAAAAGTTTATGACATCATGACCAAGGCCCCCATCACCGTCCCGGACGATTACACTGTCGAGGAGGCGGCGCAAGTACTCATGGAACACAATATTTCAGGCGTCCCTGTGACGGACGGCAGCGGCAAACTGGTGGGCATTATCACCAGGAATGACATTTTTAAGTTATTGATATCTCTGAGCGGGCTTGGCAAACAGGGTATCCAGTTCGCTTTCCTGATAGAGGACCAGGCGGGGTCCATCAAGCTTCTCACTGATGTGATCCGCAAATATAAGGGCCGGATAGCGAGCATATTGGGCACTTATGAATATGCCCCGGAGGGGAAGCGCATAGTATACCTGAGAGTCTACAATATCGATCGTTCCATGATGCACGATCTGATCGAGGAACTCAAGGGGAAGGGCACGCTCATACACATGGTCGATCATCGGGATAATAAGCGACAGATCTTCATGGATTTGAGGGCATAATACCAATTCATGAGCGGAAAGGAATTTTTTTCGAGAAGAAATCATTCCGAATTCATTATCAGGAAAAAATTTATTTTTGACAATTGTCTCTGTGTCTTGTAGAGTAAAAACTTCACCAGTTGACCTTCCATGTTGGGCACACTCGAACACCTGGTCGGAAACTCCTTATTTAACCTGAACAAAACGGGAAAACTGCATCCTCACAAGGATGCCGCATTGCCTAAAAGGCAATACAGTGCGGAGCTGTTTTTCGAAAGCCTCTTTGCAGTTTTGAGCTCCAACCCATGGAGGCTCGAGGAGTCTGGGAACAACAGGGTTAGGTTATCTAGAAAGGAGAACAAAGCGATGAGGTATTGCAAGGGATTCACCGGTCTTCTTTTGTTCGCGATAATGGGTCTGGTGTTGGCCGGGCCTGTCGTCGCCGACCCGACGGAGACCAAGGAAGTGACGATTGGGTTTACGGGTCCTATCAGCGGCGTGGCCGCGGAATATGGCCAGGACTGCGCGAACGGACTGGAAATGGCCATCAATGATATCAACGCCGGCGGGGGGATTACTGTCGGCGGGGAGAAGTACACCTTCAAACTGGTCAAGCTCGATGACATGATCGACCCAACACAGGCCGTCAACAACTGCCGCAGGCTGCGGGACCAGTACAAGGTCCCGGCAATATTCAATCCGGTGTTCAATACCCTTGCCGCCATGGCTAAAATTAACGAGGAGAAGGGCAATGAGTTTCTCATCATGGCCTATACGAGCACGCCCAAGGTAATCGAGATCGAGAACAAACTACTGGCCGGCATTCCACCGCCATTCACTGTATATGTAAGAAGTTTCACCGATCTCGCGTTGAAACAGGGGTGGAAGAAGGCTGCCATGGTTGTGACTCTGGGGGCGTACGGGGATGAGTGGCGACACATTTTCAGGGAGTATTGGGAGTCCAAGGGGGGACAGATCACCGAGGATAAGCCCGCCAATTACTACACAGAGACCGATTTTTCAGCTCAGTTAACCGCGGCCATCGCCTCCAAGCCTGATGTAATGCTCATTGGCGGACCTTCGGGACCCACAGCCCTTGTTATCGAACAGGCCCGCAACCTGGGGTACAAAGGCGGATTCATCATGATCGACCAGGCCAAGATGGACTACATCGCCAATATTCTCAAAGGCATACAACTTATGGACGGCACGATTGGAGTGGCAGCCGTAGCCTCTCTCCCGTTTCCTTCGATGTCCGCCTTCGACAAGAGATATACGGAGCTTTACAAACGTATGCAGACATGGGAAGTGAGCTTGAACTACGACGCAATGCACATCCTGGCACGGGCCATGATTGCGGCTGGAACGGTTTCCGATCCTGTCGCGATTCGTGCGGCATTGCCGAAAGCCTTCCCTCTTCCCGGTGACAAGTTCCCAATAGAGTTCTTCGGGATCACGCCGGCGGGGCGCATGGAGGTCGCGGGATCAGTGCAGTTCATTAAGAATGGAAAATACAGTCCGATGCAACTGGAGTACTGGTGGTTCAAGACCGAGGAAGAATTCAATGTTTTCAAAGCGAAGAACCCGGCACCGCCAAACGTGACCATGCAATTTCTTAAATTCGAGAAAGATTATTAAAGGGAAAGCATCCCTGGATTATTTCAAGGCTGAAATATCTCCCGGGCCGATTGCATGCAAAAAGACCGTGAGCAAACAATTAGGTTGAGACATCGACTAAGTCGGCACGCGGTTGATCGGTAATGATTCGTTTCGCCGGAATGACATCTCCCGCCCAACGATGTTTGCTACCTCTCGTTGGGCGGTTTTGGGACAAAAACCCATGCAACTTTTTTTGCAGCAGATATTTAATGGCGTCATGCTGGGCAGCACCTATGCGATTGTGGCGCTGGGACTCACACTGGTCTTCGGCATCCTGAATATCCCCAATTTTGCCCATGGCCATCTTTACATGCTGGGCGCGTATCTCTGTTTCTTTCTAATGAACCTGTGCGGATTCGGATACTGGATATCTTTGGTCTTCTCTGTGGCGATCATGGCCATGGTCGGCATGCTGGTCGAAAGGCTCGTTTATCGCCCTTTGCGAGATCGACCGCATATAAATTCTTTTATCTCCGCAATCGGCGCGCTGGTGATTCTGGAAAATAGTGTGGTCGTAATTTGGGGTCCCCAGGGGCGCCGAATCCCGAATCCTTACCCGGGCATCGTGGACTTGTTGGGAATTACCATGAGCTACCAGCGCCTTCTCGTTATCGTGGCAGCGATTGTTCTGATTGTCCTGCTCCAAATTTTTATCAAGAAAACCACATTGGGCATGACCATTGAAGCCGTTGCCCAGAACCGCGAAGGGGCCATGCTGGTGGGAATCAACGGGAACCTGGTCTCGTCCATTACTTTTGCCATTTCTACGGCCACGGCGGCGGGAGCAGCCTGCCTGGTGGCCCCGATTTTCATGATTTCTCCTACCATGGGTGCTCTTTTGGGGATGAAGGCCTTTGTGATCGTAATCCTGGGAGGGCTGGGCAGTATACCCGGTGCGATAATGGGGGGATACATTCTTGGGATCATGGAAGCACTCGGAGGAGGTTATCTGTCGGCCGCCTACAAGGATGTTTATGCATTCGGGGCCTTGATCCTGATCCTGGCCATAAGGCCCACCGGGTTGTTCGGTAGGGAGGTTAGCTGATGGGAGTCAAAAGATTTTTATGCGAAAAGTGGCCCTATCTGTTTCTGCTGGTTTTTGCGCTGGTTCTCCCATTTCTCAATATTAGCCGCTATGCCTTCCAGCTAGTGATTATGGGGTGTCTTTTCTCCATTTGCACACTCAGCATGAACTTGATCCTGGGTTATACCGGGCAGGCTTCGCTGGCACACGCCGGTTTTTTCGGAATTGGGTCCTACGGTGTGGCCCTAATGACGAAAGATGGGGTCTCCTTCTGGTTGGCGCTTCCACTGGCGTCTCTGATTGCAGCGGCAATAGGCCTTCTCATCGGTCTGCCCACTCTTCGCACGCGGGGGTCATATTTCGCCATTGCCACGCTTTGCTTTGGCGTCATTATCTCTGTTGTGGCCGGGAACTGGATTGAGTTCACGGGGGGATACACAGGCATAGTGGGGATTCCTTTACCGACCCCTCTCTTCTTTCCCGGGATCGGGCCAATAAGCTTTCACACTATGGCAGCGCAGTATTATTTGGTTTTGTCCTTTTTGCTCCTCACACTTTTGATCATGCACCGGTTGGTCTATTCCCTGTTTGGACTGAGTTTCATGGCCATCCGGAACAATGAAATCCTTGCTGAGGCGGTGGGGTTAAACACATTTGCGGGGAAACTCCTCTCCTTTGTGGTGGCCAACTTTTTCGCCGGTCTGGCCGGCGGAATTTATGCCAGCCTTATCGGCAGCATAAGTCCCAGCACAGCTTCCATCGATCTGGCGTTTAACTGGCTCATATACCTTCTCCTGGGTGGGGCTGCGACTATGGCCGGACCGATTATCGGGGCCTTCGTCATCCCGGTAATCCTCGATCAACTGCAGTTTCTCCAAAGTTACCGTATGATTATTTTTGGCGTCTTATTGATAGTGGTAATCATTTACTTTCCCCGAGGGATCATGGGCGCAATCAGTGATTTGGCTCTAAGGGCGCGTGCATACTATGAGAGGGGGAAAGGAGTGAAGCGTGCTGCTGCGGGTTGACAATCTGACCAAACATTTTGCCGGCCTGGCGGCTCTAAGCGATGTATCTCTCGATGTCCGGGAGGGGGAGATACTCTCGATTGTGGGACCCAACGGGGCCGGGAAGTCAGTTCTTTTCGGACTGATCAGCGGTTTGCTCAGGGTAACTTCCGGGCGAATCGTTTTTCAGGATGAGGAGATTACAGGCCTGAAGCCGTACCTAAGGGCCCGTAAAGGCATCGCCCGCACCTTTCAGACCACTGCGCTGTTTGACCAGCTTCGCGTGGTGGACAATCTTGCGCTTGGCTGCCGATTGCGCACCGAGAGCGGTTTCTGGTCCACGCTCTTTCATACCCCCGGTTGGACTAAAGACAAGACCAGGACCGCGGAGCGGGTGGACAAAACGTTGGACTTCATAGGGCTCACAGGAAAGGCATTTCATTCGGTAGCCGCACTCTCCCAAGCGGAGCAGAGGCGGCTGTCCATCGGGATGGCCCTCATTGGTGAACCTCAGATAATCCTGTTGGATGAGCCCACCGGCGGTCTAATTTTGGAAGAAACCGAATCAATCACCGACCTCATCAGGAACATTCAGCGGACCCTTGGAATCACAATCTGCCTTATCGAGCACAAGATGCGCATGATAATGGGTCTGGCCGATCGAATTATCGTTTTGAATTTCGGGAGAGTGATCGCCGAGGGGGCACCCGAGGACATCGGAAGCAATCCTGATGTTGTTGAGGCATATCTGGGAGAAAAGTACGTTGCTTAAACTTAGCAATGTTTCCACTTTCATTGGTAAATTCGAGGCGGTCCGGGAAATTTCCCTGGAGATCCCTCAAGGTCATTTTGTAACCCTGTTGGGCAGCAACGGCGCCGGCAAGACCACTCTGTTCAGGACCATTGCAGGGGCGCTGAAGCCGTCCCAAGGGAGGATCGAGTTCAAGGGCCGGCGTATTGACGGAATACCGGCCAACAAAATCGTTTCACAAGGTATTTGTCTTTGTCCGGAAGGGCGCCAACTATTTTCACAGCTTTCAATACACAAGAACCTTATTCTGGGCGCGTACACTCGCCGGAGGGATCGCAAAGGCGTCCAGAGATCTCTGGAACAGGTTTATGCCCTGTTTCCCATTTTGGAGGAGCGGAAAAATCAAGCGGCCGGCACTCTCAGCGGAGGGCAACAGCAGATGCTCGCCATCTCCCGCGCCCTTATGTCCAAACCAGACATGTTATTACTCGATGAACCTTCCATCGGATTGGCGCCGCTTGTGGTCCGGCTAATCATCGGGGAAGTCCTCAAAGCTGTCCATGAAGCCGGGACTACAATATTCCTGTCGGAGCAAAATGCAAATATGGCGTTGACGATCAGCAGCCAGGGTTATGTACTTGAAAACGGAAGGATCGTGTTAGAAGGACCCAGTCACCAGCTTATGAACGACGACAGGGTGAGAAAGGCATATATTGGGACCTAAGATTTACAAACATTATCAACCACGAGTCGCAAGAGCCTCGGCTCGCAGCGCGCCGCACGCCAATGCTTTTCATACGCCCTATGCGACTCGTGGCGCGACCTATTTATACGAATTCGCGTTCAAGCGCTCACCGCGTTGGCTTCGTCGTCGGCTCCTCGCTTGCCTTGTGAATCATCTTGAACGCAAATCCGTATTAACTTTTCATGTTCTGTTTACTTTTTTGCCGTTCCTGTTCCTGCAACTGACGCCACAATATCTTGCCCGCGCCGGACTTGGGCAACGTTTCGACGATCTCCACCAGGCGCGGGTACTTATAAGCGGACATCTGCCCCTTTGACCACTTGATTATCTCCTCCGGCGAGGCCTTGCCGACTGCTTCAGGCCGCAGAACCACGAGCGCCTTGACGGTTTCGACCCGTTCCGCGTCCGGCACGCTGATCACGCAGGCTTCGAGCACGGCGGGATGCCGATACAAAATGGATTCGACTTCGGCGGGCCATACTTTGAAACCTGCTGCGTTTATCATCCTCTTCAGCCGGTCCGACACCACGAAGTAGCCTTCTTCGTCCATGTACCCTATATCTCCGGTCCTGAAAAATCTTTTGCCGTCGAGGTCCATGAACGCCTTTTCGGTCTCTTTGGGTTTGTTCCAATAACCTTTGAACACCTGCGGGCCGTTGAGTATTATTTCACCCTGCTCGCCGACGGTCAGTTCCTTTAGTGTCGTGACGTCGACTATGCGGGAGTCGAGGCCGAACACCGGGATGCCCATAGAGCCGGGTTTAACCCGATCCGGCGGATTCACATGTGTCTGGGCCATCGTCTCGGTGAGGCCGTAGCCTTCCATGTATTCTAATCCGTAGCTGTCCTTCAGCTTCTCGCTAAGCGCGGCAGGCAGCGGCGCGCCGCCTCCGCCTATGGCCAACAGTGAACCGAGGCTCCGTACATCAAGGTTTGGCGTCGCAAGCAGGTCGACGAGCATCGTGGTGATGTTTGTCCACCCGGAGACCTCGTATTTTTCGATGGCGGCAAGGGCCGCCTGGCGGTCCCAGCGGGTCATCATGACCAGGGTCGATCCTGCGGCAATGGGAGCCAGGAAGCTGTGGATCAGGCCGGTAACGTGAAAGAACGGCAAGGACGATAAAGCAACCATTGCGGAGGTATATTGGCTCCAGGTCATGGCGCCTACGACGTTTGCCGTGATAGTTGCATGGGTGTGCATGCATCCTTTGGGCACGCCGGTCGAGCCTGCCGTGTATGGAATAAGGCACAGGTCATCCACTCCCACGGTTTCCTCCGGAGGGCCGGGCGCCTTGGCAAGGGTGGTCAGCCAGTCGCGCGCGCCTTCGATACGGGCCGGCGCTTGAAGCATGAACTCGGGCACAGGCAGTTCGCTTTGCTCAGGCAGATAATCCTTGTAGGAGCCGACAATGGTTTGACTAACACCATAGTTCCGGCACGCGTCTGCAATGCGCGGATACAAGTCGGTGGTCGTGACGACGCTTTTTGCCCCGCTGTCTAAAAGCAGATTGCTGAATTCTTCGGATACCAGCATGGGGTTCATGGGTACGACTACTGCCCCGGCGCGCATTGCTCCCAGGAACCCGATGATGAAATGAGGCGTGTTCTGCAAGTACAACGCAACCCTATCGCCCTTGGTCACCCCCATCCCGGCCAGTGCCCCCGCCATGCGCAGACACTGGCTCCACAGCTCGGAATAAGCAATACGCCGGCCGTAGTAAATGATTGCCGGGTGGTCCGGGTATCTTCGAGCCGAAATCTCGAGAAAATCATAAAGAGGCGTGCGGGGATAGACAAGGGACTTGGGCACGCGCTTGGGCCAATGCTGATAATGTCTCAGGTTCATGTTTTCTCCATTCGTCAGCCCGGGTAATGGGCCGATGTCGGTGGTTTGAATCGGGACCGCATTGATGCGTCCGGTCGCATACCGTGCAACCCGAAGACAATATTGGGTCGGATTTTGCGAAAAAGCCCTGCCAGGTGATTATTCGCTTGGGAACAGTGGAAATCGAGATGATTTGGTGGAGTGAGGAGGTACACAAAGGTAAGCTGCTTCGAGACGTTCAGGATGCATTGTCAAATTTTACGCCTGCGGCATGTTTTTCTGAATTCATCACCTCCATTTCCATTATGGCGACATCGTGCCAGAGGGCCGTCACCCTCCGCCGATCATATGGCAGCCGATATGCGATTTTTACCATTGTATAATCGCCTTGGCAATTCCAATAACCGGAATAATGCACCAGATTCCGCGCTATGTATCCGGACGATGGAATTAGAAATCAATATCCTGCAAGGAGGTGGAGAGTTTTTCCAACTGCTCTATCAGGGACTCGGGCAGAAGCTCATCGAATTCTACATCGACTACACAGTCTTCGAGGAGGGGGAAATGGACGGCAACGATCGTTCCACTCTGCCTGAGCGTGTGCGAAGGATCCATCCCCGGATGAAGGTAGCATATGCGAAGTTTCATTCCGAAAAGCCGGCCGGCTGTTTCTCTCTTGCTAATCCTCACAAAAAAGCCTGCCCCGCAACGGGATATGTTGCACACGTCTACTTTGAAAGGACTGCCGACCCTATTTTCGGGCGAACTCATCAACTGCACTATCGCCTTTCCTTCGACTTCGACTCTTTTGAAGCGACGGCGGTCCATTTCACCGCCTTTCAACAGGTCGGCGATTTTTTCAGCACTCGAAGTAAAGCTTTGCAGTTTGGATTCGAGCGATGGACAAGTGGTCTTCCACACCTTGAGAATGCCGGAATCCAGGTACCTTGCCTCTGTTTTGGACAGTGCTATCATGGTTGCCGTACAGAGCGTAAGTCCGAAAAAGGCGTCATCCCCCGCGAACCGGCCCGGCTCGACATCCTTCAAGAACACTTCCCGGCCGTCCCGGAAGTAAACGATTTTAGCTCGCCCGCTTTCAACTAGATAGAGGCGAGGCTTCCACTCACCCTGTTGAAAAATCGTCTCCCCGGTCCGATAGTCTGCTTTTGTTAACGCGAAGTAAAGGGCGTTGGCTTCCTCTACGCTCAAGCCGTCGTAGAGTTCGGTCCAGATTTCACGGTGGCGGCTGTCTATGGCTTGTCTTTTTTCCTCTTCGATGATCTCAGCCGAACGGATTATCTCGCTTAGCGCCATCTCGTCTATTTCGAATATGCGGGACCTCATGGCCTCCGCCTCTTCGAAGTTCTTCTCTTTGGCGCAGACGACAACAAGTTCGAAAAGCTGTTTTATCGCCGCCTCCTTGTTGCCCTGGTCGAGATAGTTGCGTACAAGTTTTTCCTTCTCAATTACGCTTTCCATGGTCATTCCTCGTGCTAAACCCGTTCGAGTTCATCCAAAAACCTGGCTACACCGGAATGATGGATCAATCTGCGCGCTGTGTATCGAAACCGTATTTCAAAAATCGGATTCAGGCCGACAAAAGCGGTGGAAAAGGCTCAAAACACTCAAAATCATGCGATTTCAAGGATATAACCAAGCAACTGCCGTGCCAATAACCGGTTTTCATGTTTTGGCTAAAAATTGTGCCTTTTCTGCCTTGTTCCCTTTCGATAATTCCACACTGTTGTTCGAAGACAAAATTACCGAAACGAGAAAAGCCGTCCGGAGGTCCGGACGGCTTTTCTGCTCTTCCTGCGCGGTCTGGTTGACTAGTACGCCGACTGTATTACTGTAAAAGTCTTGCCGGCTATGGTTAATGTGCCAGTGTAGGAGCGAGAATAATAATTCGGCAGAACGCGGTAACTTACTGTGCCATTGCCGGAGCCTTTCGCCCCGGAAACTATTTTTATCCAGGATACGTTGCTGGTTGCAGTCCAGGGGCATGAGGAACTGACAGTCACGGAGAAGGTTCCGCCGGGCCAAGTCACTGATTTGGACACTGGAGAAATAGAGGAACTGCATGAGGAAACCTGGCCAGGCTGAGTCACGTTGAAAGTGTTCCCGGCTATCGTTAAAGTGCCTGTGCGGCTGGCGTTGCTCGTGTTCGCGGCAACCGAATAGTTGACGGTCCCGTTCCCGGAGCCTGATGCCCCTGAGCTGATCGTTAGCCAGGAACTGTTGCTGCTGGTCACTGCCGCTGTCCAGGGACATCCGGATTGCGTAGTCACGCTTTCGGAGCCGCTTCCCCCAGAAGCTGTTATGTTCTGGGACTGCATCGATATACTGTAGCTGCAGTTGCTCAGGCTGGCGTTGGACCCCTGGTACGCGATAGCACTGGGCTGCACCGAGTTGCTAGGGACCCAATACCCAAACTGCACATCATACCCCGGGTCTTGAGGGCTCGCAGACCCCGGGACTTGGCTGTAGCCTATCTGGAAGTACCCGCTCTCGCCCCATCCGGTGCCCCAACTGTTCTTTACTGTGAAACACTGCTGGGTGTCGTCATAGCCGACAAGCAGAACTACGTGGCCTCCCAGGTAACTTCCATAGGTATAAGTATAAACTCCCGACGTATAATATTCGAAATCCGTATAGACGTTCATCATTGTGACCACTGGGCCGTAGGTCTCCAAAGCGCTTTTCAGGGCGTTAACATTCGCCGAATTGGAAGACTGCGACGCCACCGGTACCCAGCCATACCAGTTGATCTTGTCTGTACTGCTTTGCCAGTTCGTGCATGCAGATGAGGCCTGGCTGCATGAAGGAGATGTCTGGTTGCTGTTGGTGTAATCTGGATAAGCAAAACACTTGGCGTTAGAAGGAGTCATAAGCGCTGGAAGGCCGGTTTTCTCGAGGTATCCGGACGCGCACCAGGGGTCCCCTCCATTGAGGCAGTCTCCACAGCCGCTGCACGATAGCAGTGTTTCCTCTGCCAGATCCACACTGGAGGGATTTGTATTACCTGGTGACTGCGAACTTCCGTTTAAGCTGATCAGCACCTGTGATTCCAAACCTGCGGTTGTGCCAAAAGCCCAGCATGACCCGCAGTCGCCCTGGTCTTTTACTGGAGTTACAAAATTGTAATTCACCCAATTCAAAGATGTACTGCCAGATGGTACGACAGGAAGGCTCACCGTCCGTGTCGGTTCTTTTGTGGCCGTCGAGTATCGGTCGAACCTGGCGCGCAATAACCGACGCTCGACAGGGAGCCTTGAAATCGATGTCTCTTCGGCCTGCCACCTGGCGCCTTTCTCCCGGATGGCCTGCTTTATCCCCTCCAGCTCCGCCGTATCGGCCAGAGCTGCCGAGCTGTATAGGGCCAAGAATAGAAAACTCAAAAAAATTGCAAAGAAATTCCGGCCTCTGGTTAACATTGTCGAGTTCATGTCAATCCTTTCTCGGTTGTGATAAAAACAGGAGCTATTCTGAGTTGGGTCTGCATTCGACCGTTCATTAAGTCGCAGCAAACATCGTGCCCGCCGTAACACGTTTCTCGTTTAAAAAAGTGAACAACCAATTTCAGTCTATACAACGTTTCACGTCCATAAAAAGTCGACGTCATTTACCAAAAAAGGTTCAAGGTTAGCGGAAATTTTATGTACTCCATCTTCTGTAGATTGGATTATCCTGAGCACATTTAGTGATGAATCAGCCCCTGTCTTCATCGACCTATCTGTGTCCATCTGTGTTCATCCGTGTCTAAATGAGGGTTGCGAATCTTCGTTCCAGTTCGGTTTGCTTGTAGGCTTTCGCCTCCAGTGATGCAGGTAACAGACTGCATTTGTTTCGGTCTCGCAATGTCCGCCAGTCGCAATCGGCGTGTCCAAGTTTGCGGAGCCGATTTTGGAGAGGATGGTTTTAACGAAATTCTACGAAAATCGTAGAAAATAAAAGATTTTCCAACTGCCGGATTTCACCAATGCTGGACAGGATTGACGGATACCCTTGATTTTGCAAGGAAAACTGCTTTTTAGCATTTTCCATTCCTTTCATTTACTTAGATGGTCGTTTCGCCTAACATCCGTTAATCCTTGGTCTAATTTTTCTCTCCTTCCATTTCGTCTTTCTCGCCCAAAATAGGGGAGGCCAACTTTGACGAACCGGTGGACATTTACCAGAATATGAGCCTAAGCTTTGGAGGCAATGGAAACATCCTTCCGGAGTTCATTTATCGGATTTTTCACCATCTCTTGCCAGTGCCTCCTGATCGAATTGCCTTCCTGGTTCAGCCGATTACTGCTTTGACGTTATTGAATCCCGGAGCCAAAGCGGATGAAATGCGATGCCGGTAAGCCACCCTCTCAGCGAGGAGCAGACTATGAAGAAACTGCAAAGACCCATCTGCTGGTGCGCAATTTTTGCTTTCTGGGGTTTGGGCGCCCTTCTTTTGTTGAAAATATGGAATTATCAAAAATCGCTGTCCGACCCGCTTGGCTCTTTCATTGAATTCACAATTATGTTTCTGGTCACTTTTTATTTCCTGGCGCTTTTCCCCATCAAACGTTGCGTAGACTGGTTTTTGTTCCGTTGCGGACTTTCCGTTGATACGAACGAAAATTTTCAATGAACGCCAAAGGACGCAGACGCGCAGACGGGGATTATAAAAGCAGGGAAAAAAAGATGGGGTTGAATTATGGCGAAGATTTTTGTAGTCGATGACGATGAACACATCAGACTCCTATATTCGGTGGAACTGGAGGAAGCCGGATACGAGGTCATCACAGCGGATAGCGGCTACAAACTTCTCGAGGCGATTGAAGACGAAAAACCGAATTTGGTGATCCTCGACATGAAGTTGCCTGACCGCAACGGTCTGGAGATCCTCCTGGACATCCGAAACCACTTTTGTGACTTGCCTGTTATACTGGCGACTGCATACCATCTCTTTGAAACAGACATGAAATCGATTGCGACCGAGTTCTATGTCGTAAAGAGCTTTGATTTGACGGAACTCAAGGAAAAAATTGCGATGGCGCTCGAAACAAGGCTTCCCGGCTGCCAATCTTCTTTGGATGACCTAGCCGATTTTTCGGAATCGCGATAATCCGCTGCATTCTTACTTCCCTTCTCATGTGTCCTCAATTGGATACTCCTTTACAAAACTTTACCCGTATTAACTAATATTAACTCGACCTTGATGCTCACAATCTGTACATTATGAGCTCTATGGATTACCTAACTCGAAGGGAGAAATAACGTGAAAAAACTATTGGCAGGGTTTGGCGTAATTTTAGTGGCGGCAGTATGGATGACCGGGTCATCGTTCTTCTTTAACTCCATCGCCGTCGGCGCCGAAGGGGCGGGTCCCCCGGCTGCCGCTGAACAAGGGCATTGGGAGCATCATCACGGGATGCATTGCGGGCATCACCACCATTTTTTTAAAAAGCTCAACTTGACTGACGATCAAAAGAAAGAGATGTTTGCCATCAGGCTCGACGAGCGGGCAAAAATGAAACCACTGTTTCAAAAAGTCGGGGAAGGACGCAAACAGATTGGTGATCTTGTAAAGAGTGGTAAATTTGACGAGGCGAAGGTTCGGGCCTTCGCAAAAGGACAGTCCGATATCATCGCAGACATCATTGTTGAAAAAGTACACATGAAATCCAGGATGTATGCGGTCCTGACTCCTGAACAGCGCACCAAAGCCGAACAATTACGTGAGCAATGGAAAGCACACAAGAAAGAACACGAGAACAAGGACTAATCAGTGTGGAAGCTTTGCGAGAACTGCAGCCCTCACTTTCTCGCAAGCTTCCGCCTCAGCGCAAATGAGATTTTGCGCTCTCTGGTAGAGATCTTCGAAATTCCTTTTCACCGGAGAGCCAGCCAACTCTCCTCAATTTGGGTCGGCCCCTGGTTTTTTGGGGCCGGCCCTTCTTTCTGAGGACCACAGAGCCTAACTTGTTTCCATCCGGAGTTTCCGGATGGATAGGTTCTCCTGCTCCATCTCGTCCCGGATCGCCAGGCATCACCATCCTCGCAGGGCCACTACAACGAACATTTCCCTTGGCACTGCAAGCATTTTTTGTATCTTCAAACAATGTTATGGATTAGACTCATATATACAATTATATGAATAATACTCAGAATGTGCTTTATTATTCAGCATGGTCAAATAGCGGAATTTAATCTCATCACAATTGGAGTTATGCTGTGTTCGCAAAGAAGAGGATTTTAATTCCCAGTTCTTCGATCGGCATTATTCTACTGGTGGCAGCAATGTCGTTGACTTGCACCGGGTGCGGGCCAACTGCTGAAGAGATCAGGGCGCGAGAGGGGTCTCTGGTTGAAGCTAGACGGCAGGCGGAAGAGGCCCAGAGAGCCGCCCGGAGTTCCGCAGGTCTCGTAAGAAAGGAGATCCAGGTCGACAGTTACCGGATCGTTTACCTGGAAGGCGGTCAGGGGGAGACGGTATTGCTCCTGCACGGATACGGCGGCAACAAGGACATGTGGACGTATTTCGCGGGAATGCTGACACCGAACTACCATATTGTCATCCCCGATCTGGCCGGTTTCGGGGAGAGCACGAGACGGTGGAACGAGAATTACAGCATAGACAGCCAGGTGAAGCTTTTCGACCGGTTCGCCCAGGTCCTGCAACTGAAAAGGTTCCATCTGGCAGGAAACTCAATGGGGGGAGCGATTGCGGCCCTCTATACAGCAAGGAACCCTCAGAAAATATCGACCTTGGCCCTCCTCGACCCATACGGCCTCCGGACGGCGAAAATGACTGAATTCGCCTCGCAGATGCAAAATGGGGTCAATCTTTTCCTGATCGGCAGCCCTGATGACTTCGAAAAGCTGCTCCCTTATGTTTTCGTCAAGCCCCCACCACTTGCCGGCCCCATCAAGGAGGTGATGATAGCTCAGATGATAGCAGACAGGAAGTTCAACGAAAAAGTCGGGTGGGACCTGTTCAAAGAAGGATTTGCCCTGGAGCCTTTGCTGCCGGCGATCCAGGCGCCGGTCTGCATTATCTGGGGGGACCATGACAGGATTTTCGATGTATCCGGTGCGTCGATTTTGGAGAAGGGCCTGAAGAACCACCAGACGGTTATCATAAAAGATACGGGGCATATGCCCATGGTGGAAAAACCAGCAGAAACGGCGGCGGAGTACATGAGTTTTCTGAAGAATCAAGGGAGCATGTAAGCGAATTATTATCGTTCTCGAAGGATTTTTGACTCCATCTTGACACCCTTTTGAAAACTTCGTATAAGGTCGGTTACGTAGCTTTTTAGCATCAGGTACAGAATTAGCTTAATAGGGAATCCCGTGAAAATCGGGAGCGGTCCCGCCGCTGTAAACGGGGACGAAATCCGATGAGGCCACTGTTTGGCGAAAGCAAAACGGGAAGGTTCGGAGAGTAGAGCGATCCGTAAGCCAGAAGACCTGCCTGATGTTGTTTGGTGAACCCATGCGCGGAACTACCGGGTAAGCCGGCATTAAGGATCAAGTAAACAGGGTGCAATCCTTAGGGCGTTTTTGCTCTAAGGATTTTTTTTTGGAGGAACACTCCAGTTCTATTTTGGACAAGCCGCATACCTCATGGATATTTCTTTAACCGACGGTCGTTCCAAGGCCGCTTCAGGAGAAGAGAGGAATGAATATGGCCGGCAATTTAAGACCAGATCGAGAACGAGGAAGAGCGAAGGCAGGCATGAAAGCCAGGCACCGCATTATCACAGTAATTCTCGTATTCACGTCATTGCTCACGCTGTCGGACGTTCCGGCGTTTGCGATGCACATCTCCGAGGGAATTTTACCGGCGCAGTGGGCAATACTGTGGTTTGCAGTGTCTCTGCCGTTCCTTGTTCTTGGGCTGCGTGAACTGCGCTTGCGCGGCAGGCAGAATTTGCAGCTCAAGCCAATGATCGGCCTGGTAGGGGCGGCGGTGTTCATAATATCATGCATGCCGATTCCTGTCCCTACGGCGGGTACTTGTTCGCATCCCTGCGGAACGGGTATTGCCGCCATCTTTATCGGTCCGTTGCTCACGGTCGTGGTGACCAGCGTTGCGCTGGTGCTGCAGGCACTGTTTCTTGCACACGGCGGGCTTAGCACTCTTGGCGCGGATACGGCCTCAATGGGGGTCGCAGGCGCCTTCGCAGGCTACGGCGTATTTCTTTTGGTTAGACGGCTGTCAGGCAGTTGGTGGATTGCTGCTTTCCTGGCAGGCCTTCTATCGGATTGGGCCACATACACGGTCACTTCAGTTCAACTCGCTACCGCTCTCCACGGTAGTGCTCCCTTCGGTAAATTTTTTCTGACTGTTCTTCTTGCGTTCGTACCCACTCAGCTCCCGCTGGGAATTTTTGAGGGGTTCCTCTGTGTGGGGGTTTATAAGTTTATACTGACACGCAGGCCGGAATTGTTGAAAATCTTTGCTGTTTAGGAGGATTTATGAAAATCGCGATTACAAGCGGCCTCATCATTTTGTTGGCTCTGGGAATGTATATTGGTCTGCGCACCTCTGACCACAAATGGGCCGGGGTTGATGAGTCGGTAGTAGAGAAGTTCGCGGTTGAGGCAAACCGCCCTCCGATGGAGCCTCTAATCAACATCGAACATGGGGACTTGCCTCTTTTGATGTTTCTGTTAGCAGGCGCAATAGGCGGTTTTATAGGCGGTTATTATTTTCGGGGTCTATTTCCCCCAAGGGACAAAGGGCTAACGCCTCATAACGGCCTTTGAGCTTTTCCCCAACTGGTATAACCACGATAGAGGTCAGGTGGAGGTATACGGGATACGGGTGCGGGTAAGTTACTGATCGCGGGAGGCGGCATGTTGAACCGAACTGAGGTCGCCTCATCCGATGCAATCGGGGCGAACACTCCCATCATGGCGTGGAAGATAAGGATCAAGGGGCTCGGTTATCTACAAACCTTCCCGTTGCGGCGCGGAAAGCCTTTCTTACTCGAATCTCCTTTAATCTTGACAATCTTTCTCCCAAAAATTAGAGTTCAGCATGCGCAATCGTTTGGCGTTTTTCTGCATATGTCTTATTCTTTTTTCAACACTCGCAGTGGCCTTTCATCACCACGATGATGGTTGCGACCACGACGATTGCGTCTTCTGTATTGCCAGTCTGCAACACTCCCCGGCAGAGTTGACGATCCCTTTTCATCTCATTCAGCCGGATCTTGCCAATTTTGAATACTTGACTACCACCACCGTTAGTATCGTCAAAGCCATTTACTCCTGTGTCAAGAGCCGGGCCCCTCCTGCTTGATTCCCGTTTCATAATTCTGATTAGAAAAGACGATGGGTCAGACGACGCGATGTTAGCGCAGATTCCGGCTGTCACGGTTTCCAGTCGTTGACTCGTGACCCGGAGCGTTCCGACAGTGCGGGGCTATGAGGAAATTTGACCTGCCGGAGCGTCGTTATCGGGTTAGGCCCTCCGTTGCTCTGTCAAATTGCGAATTCACAGGAGGAGGAGCGATGCAATCGATATCGATTAAGATATTAGCGGGCTTGGCAATGGCCCTCACTCTTTTAATGATGCCGGGAGTTGTTCTGTCCGCCCCTAAAGCGACTGAAATCCAGGGAACGGCCAAGGACGCCCTGGGTAGACCGGTGTCCGGGGTAAATCTGACATTGAAAACACCCGACGACAAAATCGCGGGAGAGGCTAAGAGCGATGCCGGCGGCCATTTCGTATTCTCACACGTCGCACCGGGCACCTATGCGGTGATGGGGAAGAAGACCGGCTTTGAAGAGAGCACCGCCATCGTCACGGTTGAGGCGGGGTCGGTAGCCACCACGACGATGACCCTGACCGCCAAAGCTGCGCTGGAGGTGCAAGTGCAGGCCGAGCGCCTGGCGGAAGCAAGAAACAACCTCTCTGTCAAGACGGGATCGAGCGAATATCAGATCGATCAAGCCGCCATCAGCGCTCTCCCCGAAGGGGCAAACACTCCCGTGAATGATGTTTTGCTCCAGGCGCCCGGCGTGGCAAACGATTCGTTTGGCCAGCTCCATATCCGAGGGGAACACGCCAACATACAATATAGAATTGATGGAGTGATCATCCCCGAGGCAATCACCGGGTTCGGCCAGTCGTTCGATACCCGGTCTATCCAGCAGATCGATCTTTTGACCGGCGCATTGCCTGCCGAATATGGCTACCGCACCTCCGGGGTGGTTGAAATACAGACCAAGACCACTTTTGAAAACGGAGGGCAGGTCGAGATGTACGGAGGGAGCCACAGTACGTCGCAACCCAGTGTCGAGTACGGAGGCTCCGATGGAAAACTGAACTACTTCGGTGCCTTTTCATACCTGGGCGACAATCTTGGGATCGAAAACCCCACTTCCGGAACTAACGCGATCCACGACCACACTGACCAGATCCGGGGCTTCGGGTATCTTTCCTACCTCCTGAGCCCGACCACCAAGATCAGCCTCATAGCCGGCAGTTATGACGGTTGGTTCCAAATTCCCAATAACCCCGGACAGGTCCCCAATGCAGCCAACTATACCAATAACCCGGGGAATCTCCCCACCCAGGCCTACTTGAACGCTTTGGGTATTTCCGGCTTCAACTCATCCTTACTGAAAGAAAACCAATATGAGACAAACCGTTTTCAGGTCCTTGCTTTTCAAAGTTCCCTCGGGTCTGATTACGATTACCAGGTTTCCTGGTTTGGACGTGAAACAAGCGTCCATTTCACGCCCGATCCAATTGGAGACCTGGCTTTCAACGGTGTCGCCGCAGACGTTCTTGAAACCGGCATCGCGAGCGGCGTGCAGTATGACGGCACTTATCGCCTGAACGATTGTCACACACTCAGGTCAGGCTTTGTTGCGAGCGACGAAAATGTAGTCAACGACAACACTTCCAGCGTTTTCGCGCTAAATGCCATGAGTGAACCCTACAAGACATTTATTATTGATAACCAACCGAAAAACGGCAACGTTCTTTATGGGTTATACATTCAGGACGAATGGAAAGCACTTCCGAAATTGACAATAAATTATGGCGTAAGGTTCGATCAAATGAATTCTTATGTAGAAACCAACCAGTGGAGCCCCCGTTTGGGAGCTGTTTACAAATTGACATCAGACACCACACTGCATGCGGGATATGCTCGATACTTTACCCCACCGCCATTCGAAACTATCCCCCAAAAGACGCTCTCCCTGTTTGAGAATACTACCAATGCCGCTACCATAAATGCAAATTCACCCGTCGAGCCGGAAAGGGCCCATTATTTTGATGCCGGGGTAATTCAAAACATAACGCCGTCATTTAAAGTCGGTGTGGATGCCTTCTACAAGATCACCACGGATGTGCTGGATGAGGGTCAATTCGGGCAGGCCTTGATATTTGCTCCGTTCAACTATGCACATGGGCGCATCGAGGGCATAGAACTGACCACCAACTACCAGATCGCCGGCAATTTAACTGCCTACGGTAATGTTGCCGTCACGCAAAGTCTTGCCAAGGACGTGGTATCAGGGCAGTTCCAATGGACGCCGGCCGAATTGGAATATGCGGACACCCACTGGATACACACGGACCATGACCAGTTCATTACATCCTCGGGCGGCTTGTCTTATAAGCTGTGGGGAACTACTTACACCGTTGACGGCACCTATGGGAGCGGCTTGCGCAGCGGATTTGCCAATACGAGTTCCGTGCCCGCCAATATTCAGTTTAATCTGGGAGCGCTACGCGAGTTCGATTTGCCGTGCCTTGGCCGCTGGAAAGTCCGTGGGGCGATCATCAATCTTTTCGACACAAAAAATGAAATCAGAGCAGGGACAGGGATCGGTGTTTTTGCGCCCCAGTGGGGGCCGCGATTTGGTCTCTTCGGCGGCATCGCCAAATTATTTTAACGGGAGGCTTTGCCCTCCATTGCAAATTCTTTAGGTGAAGAGGTGAACGATGCAAGAATTGAATACGGTTCTGGAAACACTGAGATTGGGCGGCGCAACGGTTTACCCCCTGGGGTTACTCGCAGTCCTGGCCATCATGATCATGATTGACAAAACATTTGTCAATTTGCGCTACATGCGACTCCCGTTGCCACTGCTTGAACTCGTTGAAACTTACGATTTTTCCTGGTCGGATTTAGATCGGCAGTTGGGCGGCCTCAACAAGCGGAACTATTTCCTGCGGTTTTTCCGGGTAGTTATGGAGAACCGCGCCAGGCCGCTGTGGTGGGTTGAGTCACGCGCAAGCGATGAAGCGCAGTTGATCGAGAAAGCTTTGGGTCGAGGATTGTGGGTGCTGGAGACCATCGTGACCGCTGCCCCCCTTTTAGGGCTGTTTGGCACTATCACCGGAATGATGCATGCCTTCAACCTGATCGGCGACAACGGCCTGGTGGACCCAACCGGCGTTACGGGCGGTGTGGCCCAGGCGCTTATCGCCACCGCGCTGGGTCTGTTCATTGCCATCGTTGCCCTGTTCGCCAACAATTTCTTTTCGCGCCGGCAGGCTCAGATGCTTGACGAAATGGAGCGGTTGGGAACCAGGCTCGTCGACCATATTCGAATGAACGGGAATTCTCAGGAGGGCGCTCATGAAGCTGCGTAAGGCCCGTCAGCACAGGAGGGGTCGAATCGAGATCATCCCGATGATCGACGTGATGTTCTTTCTGCTCGTCACTTTCATGCTTGCGTCTCTGTCCATGCAGAATTTGCATTCTTTGCCGGTCAATCTCCCCCAGGGACATGCCGGGCCCATGCAGCCCAAGACCCCGGTAACGTTGACCATCACCAGCGACAGCAATATTTTCCTGGACAAAACGCAGGTTACTCTCGATACGCTTGCCTTAACTCTGAAACCAATGCTTGAAGGCCCGGAGGCAAGTATCATCGTGGCTGCCGACACTACCGCGCCCTACGGCGTAACCGTCAACGCGATGATGCAGGCCCGCGCAGCCGGTGCGCAGCATTTCCTTATAGCTGTAAAACATGTTAACTAGGACTGCCACGTTGCATAGTAAGAGATGGAGTACAGACAGCCCCTGGAGCCGCCTCCCCTGGACGCTGCCGAGCGCCCTCCTGATTTGGGCGGTGTCGCTGTGGTCTCTGGCGTTTTTTATGGGAAAACCTGCCCATCAGTTGCCGCCTACGCCACCAATAGAGGCCCAGTTCATCGAGGAACCACTTCCGCCTGCGCCACAGGAAGTCCCGCTTGGCCAGCCTGACGCTCCGCCCGCACCCCAACCGCTGCCCCAGGAAAAGCCGAAGCCGATCCCAAAGCCGGAAGTAAAACAGAAAGCCAAAATTACGAAGCAACGCCGGCAACCCAGCACCAATGTGGCGTTGCCCGCCGACGCCGCTCCCGGTCCCTCCGACGCCAGAGCGGGTGAGGAACATGGCCCGGAGGCGCCTGAACTGTCCTCGAACAACGCTACCCAGGGGTCACCTTATGGAAAGGGCACGGGCCCCATGTACGCCAACGGCGGTGCTCGGGCTATCCTCCAGCCGCTGCCGCAAATCCCGGATGACCTTCGGCGGGAAGTCTTCCAATCTTCCGTGATGGTGCGCTTCCACATTGCTGCCGACGGGAGCGCGGAAGTGGAACTTACCCAGCCGACGCAGAATGTGCGTCTTAATCGTATTGTGATGGACAGCCTCAAGAAATGGCGGTTTATGCCCGCAATAAAGAACGGCCGACCGATAGCCTCGATAGAGGAGATACTGGTCAAGATTGAAGTCAAATGATTTGCATGTCCGATTGCGAAGTTGTATGGTCTTTCGGGCTTTAGGGTTGCTCCATCATTATTCCTGTCCAAGAACAATCGATTCCGATTTGAGGCATACCGCTTTTTAAAGGGGATTCCACATGAGAACCGGACTGCTTTTTATCTCGTCAGTAATCGTTGCGGCTTTCTTCATTTTGTCTTCGCAGATCATCGCTGTGGACGCCGCCGCCAAGTCCGTTTCCCCCGTGGATCGCCTGTCCATTGAGCAGCCCAAATATTCCGGACAGTGGAAAACCAGTGACCTTACCGTCGAATACAGCTATTCGAAAGACCAGGGGCAAATGGAACTGTCAGGCAACATCCGGTTTGCAAGTTATTTGGCTAACGGCTACTCGAACCTGCACGACTTTCACCTTGGAGCGATACTTCTGGATGAAAACGGCAAGGTCCTCCAGGAATTCGGGCTGGCCACCAACCGAGGCTCCCTGGATGCCATCGCTTTTCATCACAAGGTAAACCTGCCGTCCAATGCGGCTTTCATGGCTTTCAGCTACCAGGGCAATGCCACCTCAGGGGGAGGCAACGGAGCAGGTATGACTTCTTTCATGTTTTACCCGGTCCACTGAGAGAAGAATAGTCGAGCGGCATGGTGGGAGTATCACCGCTAAAAGCAAACCGGGTGAAGGTTCGACATTCATAATAACCTTGCCGGTCAAGAAAAATACGTTATAGGTTCCCCACTCTAAGACTTAATCATCCAGTCCGGTATATTTACATATCACTTGCATGTTCGATTTGGAAATCGTATGGTTTTATACGAAATCGCATTCAAACGCCGGTTGTGTTGCCTTCGTCGTCAGGTCCTCGAAGTCGCGGCTGGAAGCCCGCACCTCGACCCTACTATATTGTCCGTCTTCCTCGCCTCCTGCTCGCGGCCTTCTGATCATTTTGAATGCAACTCCGTATTTGCGGGCTGGGAGGCATCGACAAACCCATGAAACGAGCCTTTACGAAAATTGGATCCACCAATGCGTTTTCAATTCCCCTAAAGATTGCGGGTCTTTACTTCGCAGTCGGGGTCGTTTGGATCTTGCTCTCCGATAAAATTCTTGAGCTTCTCGTACGCGATCGGGCAGTAATGATCGATGTGTCTATCCTCAAGGGGTGGTGCTACGTTTCAGTAACTACCTTGATACTCTATGCGGCCATCCGCCGATGGACGTCACAGATCGAACATTCTGAAAAAGCGGCCCGCTTAACCGACGCCAAATACCGGGAACTCGTTGAGAGCGCCAACAGCATCATCATGAGGAGGGATATTACCGGACGTATAACGTTCATCAATGAGTTCGCACAAGATTTCTTCGGCTACAGCAAGGAGGAGATCCTCGGCAGAAATACCGTTGGGACCATTGTCCCCGAGGTGGACAGATCGGGGCGCAACCTGAAAGCGATGATCGAGGACATAGGAAAGCATCCGGAGCGATACAAGAACAACGAAAACGAAAATATGCGGGCAAATGGAGAGCGGGTCTGGATTGCCTGGACCAACAAGCCCCTGCTGAATGAAAATGGCGAGATCGTGGAAGTCCTGAGCATCGGCAACGATATCACCGAGCGCAAGCAGGCGGAGCAGGCGCTGCACAAGAGCAACGCGCGAATATCCCATCTTAACGATGTCTTGCGTGCAATACGGGACGTCAGCAGTATCATCGAGAGCGAAAAGGAGCCGCTGAGGCTATTGACCGGAGTCTGCAACAGCCTGGTCAAAACGCGCGGTTATTTCATGGTGTGGATCGGTCAACCTGAGCGCGGCTCCAAGCGGGTGCTGCCGGTGGCCCAGTCGGGGGAAGGCTCGGAATTCCTGCGAGATGCCACGATTTCCTGGGATGACAGCCCAACCGGTCGGGGGCCTGCGGGCACGGCAATGCGAGAGCGTCGGCCCGTAGTCTTCGATGACCTCATCAACGACGAGCGCTTTGCGCCCTGGAAAGATCTTGTCAATGCCTATGGCGAAATATCCACTGCTTCCGTCCCCATCCTCCATCACGAACGACTTTTCGGTACTCTGACCGTCAATGCCGGCCGTACACAAGCTTTCGATGAGGAGGAGATCGGCCTCCTGAGCACCCTGGCGGCCGACGTCGCTCGCGCGCTGCAAAGCATCGAGGACGAAAGGGCGCGCAAACAGGCGGAAGGGGCACTGCGGGAGAGCGAGGAGCGATTCCGCAAGCTCTTTGAAGAATCCCCCATCGGCATTGCGTTCCTTGGCAAACAGCGTGAGATCATCCTCACCAACAGGAGATATTGTGATTTTCTGGGATACAGCGAAGCTGAGATAATCGAACTGGGTCCGAAAGGGCTTTTGCACCCCGATGACTGGGGTCCCTCGATGGAACTGAGCGCCAAACTCCGCGCTGACGAAATCCCCCTGTTTCATATGGAGCAAAGATACATTCGAAAAGATGGAACGGTAGTTTGGGCTGACACACATATTATTGTCTTTCGAGATAAAAACGGCCAATTGGTTCATACTATCGGCTGGGTCAGTGACATCACCAAGCGCAAGCGGGCCGAGGAAGAAAAGGGAAAGCTCGAAGCGGAGCTTCATCAGGCACGGAAGATGGAGGCGATTGGCTTGCTGGCCGGGGGCATTGCGCACGATTTCAATAACGTCCTTGCTGCCATCATGGGCTTCACTGAGTTGAGCATGTTCAAAATTTCAGAAGACAGCCCGGTTCGAGGAAACCTGGAGCAGGTATTGAAGGCGGCTTCGCGCGCATCACAGCTTGTGAAGCAAATTCTTACTTTTACACATCAGGGGGTGCAGGAGCGCAGACCTGTTAGAATAGCTCCAATCGTCCGGGAAACATTAAAACTGCTGCGCTCCTCATTGCCGTCGACAATCGAAATTCGCCATGAAGTTGCAGTCAACCCCGGCGACGACGTCGTTCTGGCCGATCCCGGTCAGATCCATCAGGTGTTGATGAATCTCGGTACCAACGCCGGCCACGCAATGAGGGCCAAAGGAGGTATTCTGAGTGTGGAACTGTCGGTAATCGCAGATGCATCACAGCTCTCAGCATATCCGGATTTAAAGGCGGGACCCAATGTTTGCATCACTGTGGGCGATACGGGTCATGGGATGGATTCGGCAGTCCTTGAGCGCATATTCGATCCGTACTTCACTACCAAGGCGCCGGGAGAAGGGACCGGTCTTGGTCTTTCCGTGGTACAGGGCATCGTCAAAAGCCATGGCGGAGCAATCACCGTCAGAAGCGAACCGGGACAAGGCACCACCTTTTTCGTGTTTCTTCCTAAACTTGAAGACGTGGACGCTGAGAAAGCAAAAGCATTGGAAGCTATTAAGACCGGCACTGAGCGAATACTGCTTGTTGACGACGAAGAAGCCCTGGCGAATTTGGGCAAAGAAATACTGGAGACACTTGGCTACCGCGTCACTGCGATGACAAGCAGCCTGGATGCGCTGGAAGCTTTTCGCGCCCGGCCTGACGCATTTGACCTGGTCATCAGCGATATGACGATGCCGTCTCTTACCGGCAAAAAACTCGCGGAGGCAATTATCTCACTGCGTCCGAATATGCCGATCATTTTGTCCACCGGATATTCCGATCTGGTCAATGAAAAACAAGCCAAGGAGGCAGGGATCCGGGAATTTGTAATGAAGCCTTATGAAATCCGCACTCTCGCAGGTGTCGTTCGAAAGGCTTTGGAGAAAAAATGAGGAGATATCTCTGCTTAACGGCTGTTTGAGGGAATCGCCTCAAATCCCCAATCGCTGACTCTCCACGTTTTGTCTTTTTCGAAATATTGCCATTTTTGCGTACAGGAAACCGCCTTAAGGGTCGGTGATTCGGGTCGCCAGTATTGAAAATACAGAATTGCAGTGGCGTGATTTTTCTTTTCATCGAGTTGCACGTCTCTCAACTCATAGTCCGCGATCCGGATTCTTCCCTTAAACCTGTCCGCCTCGGACCAGAATTTTTCTTTTTTGTCCGGACTGACCGAAACAACCGCCTGCGTGTAATCCTCAAATCTGAAAGCCTCATTAAAGGCTTGGACCGACTCTTTTAAATTTTTATCAGGGTCTTTGGGCGATGCGGAGGAAGCCACGGCCGCTGTAAGTACCGCCGCGCCATCAGTGGCTGCTTCATTGATCAACATCGGCGCGCAGGCAACCGCGGACAACAGAAATAACAACATTACAAAGAGAGTGAGACTTAGTCTGGAACAATGTATCAACTTGTGCCCTATGCATCTAAACTGTAAGCTGATTTCGGATTTTTGCCTGAAAAACTTCCGCTGCAACCCTTAGTCCTGCAGAGACCATACGATTTACCAATTGAATACGCAAGAGAATCTCTTTGGTGAGATCGGTTTTTGCGATTCCGCACACACCCCTTCCATAGAGTTGGCGAACTCTTTTCGCCGTGCCGCTGTTTGCCGGTGTCTTCGTGTTTCTCATTTTCAGTCGGAACAAATGAGGAAAATCTTAAATGCGTTTGTAAATCCTTTTTGGCGGTGGGACCGCCTGCCGGGGTTGCCAAGCCCACACGAGAAACTTCCCATGGTTTCAGAGTGTCCTAATGGGACGTGAAAAGCTGTTTCGAAAAGTTGGCGGTGGGACCGCCTGCCGGGGTTGCCAAGCCCACACGAGAAACTTTCCATGGTTTCAGGGTGTCCTAATGGGACGTGAAAAGCTGTTTCGAAAAGTTGGCGGTGGGACCGCCTGCCGGGGTTGCCAAGCCCACACGAGAAACTTCCCATGGTTTCAGAGTGTCCTAATGGGACGTGAAAAGCTGTTTCGAAAAGTTGGCGGTGGGACCGCCTGCCGGGGTTGCCAAGCCCACACGAGAAACTTTCCATGGTTTCATGGTGTCCCAATGGGCGTGAAAAGCTGGTTCGAAAAGTTATTTAGGCCGCATTCTCAAGCGGCACCAAACTTACCTCGTAGCCCATGTTTTTTAGCCGTTTTACGAGGTAAGGTACGAGTCGTTTCGAGTTAAGTTTGTCGAAATAGTCCTGACCGAGGTCTGTGTGTTGACAAGAGTACGTCATCATTAATCTTTTTCAGGGCCATGGAAACACCTTCGGAACATCATGGAAACACTTGAGTGCGTGTTTCCATGAGGGAAGGGTAATGTGAGTCCTGTTCTATATTCGCTTTTCATCCGCCATGGAAACAGATGGAAACACCAGGGGTTTCGAGGCCGGCTGTTTCCATCGATAAGGAATTGTGATTGCTAGGTTTTTTGTGTTGCATGGAAACATCTTGGAAACAACATGGGAAAATGGAGCGAGTAAAAAGGCAAAAGGAAAAAGGAAAAAGGCAAAAGGCAAAAGTGGGAAGCAAAAAAGATGGTGTTCCATAAAGACCTCTAAAGTACAGCGAGCTGTGAACCGCGAGTAGAAAAAACTGCGGGCGCCCCGAAAGGAAGGGAACACCGCCCTCACAAAAGATCGGGCGCGGACTATACGCGTCGCATCAGGTCACGCTTATAGCGGGAGACCCGAAACGCAGTGAGGGTCCGCCAGGAAAAGTTTTGCCGCGCGGCCGTCACCCCGGCCATCTCGCCCGCGTCCGGCCGACAGATCGAGCAGGGGGAGATGGACGGACTTTCCGTATATCCGCGTGAGGGCAGCGACTGTCGCAAACATTATACTTCATTATTAGATGTAAGGGCAAGAATAATGTGAAGCCACACGTTTTGAACAGTCACGCTCTAGCGTGGCCCGACCCCTCAACCCGCTTGAAGTACAGCTTCTTACTACCACAGTTTACTGTGTACTGCTTATTTACCCATCCAGCTATAGATTGTTAGTTAAAAGGATAGAAAAAGCGGGCTCTTGTAATTTGACAAAAGCTCAAACTGCTTTCCTGGAGAAGAGATGTGCCCTGTCCTAATCGTGGAAGATAATCCCATGTTTCGTGATACCCTCAAAGGCATTTTGGCAACACGATTTCCATCAATCGTAGTCGAGGAAGCGTCCAATGCCGAGGAGGCGCTGTCCAAATTCGAAGAAACAAATCCTTTTCTGATCTTTATGGATATCAGGTTGCCTGGCAAGAACGGACTCGAAATTACCAGGACAATCAAAGAGACCGCTCCTGAAATAGAAATTATCATCCTCACAAGCTTCGACATCCCTGAATACCGTGAAGCGGCTTTTCACAGTGGGGCGAGCCATTTCTTGACGAAAGGAAGAGTCACCATCGAGGTTATTACCTCTTTGGTCGCATCTGCTCTGAGGTCAGATAAAAAATGCTGTTTCCGGAGCTCTGGCAAGCGGCGACAAAATTACTCTGTAGGCTTCGGGACTTTCAGTGTCGGGGAAAGGGCTGCTCGTGAAGGCGGAAATCCCAGGACAGGCGAGAAGATCAATATCCCGGCCTCAAAGGCTGTGAAGTTCAAAGCAGGCAAGACTCTCAGCGAGAAGGTGAAGTAGCGGAATTTAATCCATTTGCAATCAATAAGATGATCTCACCTTATTTGTCCTGAACGAAACTTGATTTGACACTGGGCCAGGTTCCCCCTTGGGATTGTCAACGACAGCTACATTCCAAAACTCTCGTTCAAGTTCTTTTCATCGTACAATTTCTTGCCTTCGATAAATGTTGCTATCGGCGTCCGGCCAAGGCAACGTTTTCCCTGATGGGTCCTCTGGTTGTTGTATCTGTCCATGAAAAGATCGAGGTCCTCTTGGAGCGTCTCGATGTCTGAGTAAATTCTCTTGCGGAAAGCAATCCGATAGAACTCATTTAGCATCGTCTGGTGTAGCCGTTCACATATACCATTGGTCTGAGGGCTTTTCACCTTGGTTTTGGTGTGCTCGATGTCGTTTAGCTGCAAAAACAGCTGGTAAGGGTGCCGATCTGGGGCGCCACAGTATTCTGTTCCCCTATCGGTGAGAACCCTAAGCACCGGCACGCCTTCTTTTTCGAAGAAGGGAAGGACTTGGTCGTTCAGAAGATCAGCGGCAGTCACCGGGATTTTGGCAGTATAAAGCTTTGCAAAACCCAGCGAAGAAAAGGTGTCGATGGCTGTTTGCTGGTAAATCCTGCCCACGCCTTTGAGGTAGCCGACATAGAAAGTATCCTGGCTCACGAGATATCCCGGATGTTGCGTATCGATCTGGTCGGGATGGGACTCACGAGACCTCTTGGATGCTTCCAGGGCGCAGAGCTGGGCCTCGGTGTAGACGATCCCCTCGGCTGCCGCGCGCTCCTCAAGAGCCTTTAGCCTTTTTTTGAAAGTCTCTAGCCCGTGGCGCAACCATATGCTTCTTACACCGCCACCGGATACTAGAGTGCCGGCTTTCCTCAGCTCGTTTGAAGCTCTCATTTGGCCGTAAGCTGGAAACTCATTGGCCATCGTGAGCACAGCCTCCTCAACCTCCGGGGAAACCCTGTTCTTCATGCATGGCTTTTTCTTGGTCTTCTCAGCCAAACCTTCCAACCCATCTTCATCGTAAGCTTTCTTGATGTCATAGAAGTGTTGGCGGGAAACACCGTTAATCTTGCAGGCCTGTGAAACATTGTTGAGGAATTCGGCAAGTTCCAGTAGACTTAACTTACGTTTTACGAGCTTTTCCTGGGTGGTCATAAAGGTTCCTTTCTCTTGGGTTGTTTGGCGACAATCTCCAAGAGGGTACCTGACCACCCTTTCTTATGCAATGTGTCAACTCAAGTCCGTCTTCGGACACCTTATTGAAGTTGACCCTCAGCTTCAAATTGGCCAATAAGCTCGAATGGTTGTCCCTTCCCCGGGAGTAGACACTATTGAAAAGCTTCCTCCGGTCAGTTCTGCTCTTTCTCTCATGCTTATAAGGCCAAGACTCCTGGCTGTGCTGGTCTGGAGGATGTAATCCAAATTCATGCCCACTCCATCGTCAGAGATGACCAATTCGATCCCATTCCCATCGTTTGAGAGAGATATGTCAACCCACTCAGCCTCGCTGTGCTTGGCAACATTGTTCAGTGCCTCCTGGGCGATTCTAAAGATGTTTACCTTCAGGCTTTCCGGCAATTCTTCTTCAGCAATTCCAGACTCAAATTCAATGTGGCGTTGGGGATAGAGTTTTATGCATTCCTGACGCAGCCACTGTAGTGTTGCCAAGAGCCCCACGTTGTCCAGCATAGAAGGACGCAAGCCCATGTAGATACGTCTGGTTTCCTCAATTGACTGCTGAAGGATCGGAACAAATTGCTCCAGGCGGTTCAAGGCAGCACCACCATCAGCTTCATTCCTGAGCTTCAGAACCATCTCCACCTGAAACTTTACAGCGGCAAGGGTCTGTCCGATGCTGTCGTGGAGTTCGTTAGCAAGCCTTTTCCTCTCTTCCTCTTGAATCGCTATGAGCTTTGATGGTATTTGCCGAAGTTCCTCGTTGGCTTTTGCCAGTGCAGCGGTTCGCTCCTCTACCCTTCGCTCAAGTTCGTGGTGAGCTTTTTGCAGCCCCTCCTCTGCTAGCTTATGGTCTGTTATGTCCTCATATGTACCCAACACCCCCTTGATTTCACCTTTCACATCAAGCAGAGGAACTTTACATGTGCGAAGCCATACTTTGTCACCACTCGGTGTCGTCTGAGGTTCTTCATAGCCGAGCTTAGGCCTCCCCGTTTCTATCACCAACCGGTCATCCAAACGATATAGTTCTGCCTGTTCTCCCCAACCGATCTCAAAGTCGTTTCTACCTACAATCTCCTTGGGTGATTGGAGACCAGCATCGAGAGCAAATGAGCGGTTGCAGCCCAAGTAGTTTGAATCAAGATCCTTCCAGAAGACTCTTACCGGGATAGTATCCAGAACCAAATGTAACATTTGTTGCGACTCACGCAGCGCTTCCTCTGCATGCTTGGCGAGAGTGATATCGATCACGTTCGTTCTGCACCTTCCTGTGCCGTCTTCTCCTTGGGAGTATATGCTTTCGAGCCGTGCATAGAATTGCTCGCCACCTTTCTGAGACAATCTTACTTCGGCAATCTGCCTTTCACGCGTATCAAAAATAGCGTTAAGGTGAGAGAAAAATTCCTTTTTATCCGGCTGGAAAACAGAATATTGAAAATGCTTGTTAATCAAACGCCCTCTCTCAATACCAAGCTGTCTGGCTGCAGTCAGGTTTAGATCAACGATTTGGCCGTGTTTATTCATGGTGAGGTAGCCAACAGGAGCAAAATCGTAGAGGTCGGCATATTGTAAGCGTGAAATTTCGAGGTCGTTTTGTACCCGCCGGAGTTCTTCGTTTTGCATTTCGAGTTCGATCTGATGCACTCTCAGTTCATGAATAAGGGAGTTTGCCTCTTCCGTGCGCGTATCATCCGGTCTAACGGGTTCGGATTTCAGGCTTTCCACGGCTCGCGTTCGAAGATCTTCGGGACCTTTCGGGCCTCTCTTACTTTTCATTATCAAAATCTCCAGATAAGATGAGTGTGCCCGATTGACCCCATTACACCGCTATTCACATTCAGTGGCTCGGATTTTTCAGCTTCCTCAGCTTTCTTTCCATCTCCTGATATTATGAGTTTCCCGCCGCCTACCATCTTTGCAATTCATGCATGTGCACGAAATACAAACCATTTTCTCAGGACTACCCTTCTGCTTCCGAAATATCGGTGTCCGCCTTCCATTGCGTTCGTTTTTTACTCAGTATATTCTCCGCGGCCTTCCTCAGCATGACCTGCAATCGATTTGTGTATAATAACAGTAATCATTCCTGTTGGAGATGACATACTATGTGAATATCTTCATGATCCTCTATGGCATCTCTGGCCTCGATGATAACCTCGTCATGTTGAGTTATGGACAATGCGGGCATCTGTCCCCGCCAGCCCACGAGAAATGAGGTACAGGGCCAGTTTGAAGGCATCGCCACCCTGTGCTTGAATGGGCAGACAGAATAGCGAAGTATTTGTTTACATATCCGGAATATGAATCATCCTGCCGAACACTCATGATGTTTTCCGATTCATCTTCAATGGCCATGCCTTGATTTGATAGGCCTTCGGCAAAAGGGTCGATTTCACCGGACAGGAGCTTCAGCAGGTGGGGTTGAAGGAGCCCCATGTGGACTTCAGGTCATATATGTGTGATTTGGGGACGAAAATATTTTAGACGACGCCCTTCCGAGTCTTGAACCCGGATTTGTCAACACCGCAGGCGTGAACTTCCGAATCGCGGAGTTGATTATCATGCCTCCCTCTCTCGCGCGATAGTTACTCTCCGCTTCCAGGACATCGTATTCTTTGGTGTCCTGATTCAAGACCACGCTGCCCACTGCCGCGTACTACCCTAGAAGATGCATCCTGAGCTATCGATTGGCTAATTCGGTCCGGTCCACAACGCAGACTGGATACCACTTGCAAGCACCCGCCTGCGAGCAATGACCATCATTGGCTGATCCATAACATGGGATTAGTCCCATCTCCCGCTGTTCCCTGCGTACTTTTTCTCCTCGCTTTAGGCGCCAGCAGGGGGTGCATATGCCGTGGCTTATCTTGATCTTGAGCTTGCTCAGTTGCTGCACGGTCAAGCCCATATTACTGAGATCAACCACGCATCTCTGTATTTCTTCAACCTCCTCTTCAGTAAGCCGGCGTTCCAGAATGTCCTTTTTGGAACACCAGACGAATCCGCAGTTAAAGCAACCTTTGAGATATATCTGATGCTTTTGCACTGTGGAAACCAGCTCAGTAAAACTGTCAAAATACTTTAACATGACACACCTCCTTTGACACAGTGTTGGCGCCAGAGTTAATGCAAAATTTCCTAGAACATACGTTCTACCGGATTAATGCATCAACGTGGCTGTCAGGGAGGGCAGAACCCCATTTCGGGGCGGATTCTGCTCGGAAAAAATCCTTGGACAACCCGATGAACTACAAAATCATAAGATTTCCCAGTCGATCACGCAAGTGCAATGACAATGAGACTGGTTTTACGATTTCAGCACACACCTGTTCCCCGCGTTTTGTAAACCAGTTGCCCCACGTTCCGCATCAATCCCGATCTCGCACAACGCAACGGCTTACCGGGGACCATCCATCATGGAAGGCTAGGAGCCAATGCACCAAAACGGCGCATAACGCATATGATTTTCAGACCGGCTCCGATACCCGACCCCGTGGAAGACATGGCTTAGACCGCAGAACGTAACCGCCGAGATGCAGAGCTTTCTGTTGGCCAGCTCGGCTTTGCACTCGCCTTGACTGAGACACGCTTGTTTTTGAAGTTCTTGCCGACCACTGCGAAGGTCAGTCCTGGTCTGCAGTCCGGACAGCGTATGTGCTCTGTTGCGCGCGGTTCCATGTGAAGTTCAAACCAGGCCGTCAATTTACCAGGGACCGTCATGAATATCGCAGAAAGAGTCGTGGCTCGGAGAAGCGTCGCACAGATCGCAAACGTAAGTATCAACAAGCATCTCTGCTGCCTCAACCTGGGACTTGCAACAGCCTGAAAGAACTGGTTATTTTCCTAAGTTAGCAGCATTAGGCCCGACCCCGGACTAAGAGAGTGAAGGGTGAAGGGTGAAGAGTGAAGGGTGAAGAGGGGAAGAAGCACAGCGGGTCCTAGAGGGTGAAGGGTGAAGAGTGAAGAGTGAGGGTGAAAAGGGGAAGAAGCACGGCGGGTCCTAGAGGGTGAAGGGTGAAGAGTGAAGAGTGAGGGTGAACGAGGATTTCGGCATCCAAAATGCGGGTCTAAGCCAAAAAAACGGCTGTTTTTCGTATATAGATGTGTGGCTGTGGCCGAATTAGCGGGTCCCGCCCCACCGTGCGGTCAGTGCATACCCCCACCATGGATATAAATTTACCAGAAATCATGATTCTTCCGATTAGTGAACTGCACCTGTTGTCCGGTGCGTCGTACGGATGCGATTTCGATTAGCCGAAATACGGGCCGACAAGCCGAGAGGGGCGTGATTTAGGAGAAAGCCGCCCCTGCGGGTGGGTTTTTGTCGATTACGCGGTTCCATTGCACCAGTTGAGGAGGAGTAGTGATGGAAATATTACGAAGAGATTTTTTGAAGTACTGCGCCGGAGCAACGGCAACCCTCGGGCTGGAACTTTCCCCGCTCGGAATGCTAAAGCAGCTTTTTGCCGCCGGAGGCGTCCCCTCGCTGCCAACCTACCCGATCGGCTCGATCACTTCGACCCTCGAAAATGTGGTCTTCCCCGCAACGGTGCCCTCCCCCACTAATCTTATTTCTCCATATGAATATTTTTCCATCCCTCCCAGCGCTCTTTCCGAGTACGATACAAACGGCAACAACTTCGGCGTGTGGAGTTTGACGACCCCGGCTAATGGGGCCGGCGTCTATGTCCTTCCGAACATGTCCGACGGGAACACCTCCAATACAAGAATCCCCGATTCTTCCTCGCCGCTGCTTTTGAATTTCTTCAGCATTGCCGATTGCCATATCACCGACAAGGAAAGCCCGGCCAGGAATATGGGATTTGGTTACGACTATCCGATCCCCGCAGTCACGGGCATGCAAAATGGCGTTCAGATTACAATGCCTATGGGCGGTCCGGTTTATTCGGGCATCGTTCTTTCCACCACCCAGGTACTGGATGCCGCCGTTCAGACAATCAACGCCCAGCATCAATTGACGCCCTTTAATTTCGGAATCGGCCTTGGCGATGCTGTGGATAATACCCAGTACAATGAACTACGATGGTATATCAGCGTTCTGGACGGTAGGACGATCACCCCCAGCTCGGGCGCCCACCTCGGGGCGCAAACCATAGACTACCAGAAGCCTTTCAAAGCGGCTGGGCTGGACAGATCGATCCCATGGTACCAGGTAATCGGCAACCACGATCAGTCCTGGATGGGAACGTGCGTGGTAACCGATTTAATACGAAATGCCCTTGTAGGCTCACAGATCCTTACCATCGGGCTGCCAACAACACTCGCGGAATACGCGATGTTGGCAACTGCCAGCCAGGAGCCGATATTTTGGCAAAAAGTCTTCAACGCCCCTTTTGACCAACGCTGGTATATGGGCGTGGTCAACGGCGCCACCCCATACGGCACGATCATTGGGGCAGGACCGACAACGTCCACCTCGCCGGTCACAGTCGCCGCCGATAGCAACCGGCGGTCGCTCTCCATAAATCAATGGATGAACGAATTCTTCGACACCGAATCTCAGCCGGTCGGCCACGGCTTCACCCGGCAGATGGCGGTCGAAGGGTTTGCCTGTTATTCGTTTAATCCGGTGCCCGGTATTCCAATCAAGGTCATGGTCCTTGACGATACGGACAAGCGCTACCACGGCGCCGGGGGCTCCCTTGACCAAAAGCGTTACCAGTGGCTCCAGAGTCAGCTGGCTGCCGGTCAGAAAGCCGGTGTACTCATGATCGTCTGTGCCCATGTCCCGCTCAATCCGTACTCGCAGATAGCCATGGGTGATGCTCCGGTTGAGAAACCTTATCTTACGTCCCGTTGGCAGTGCTCCGAGGTCCCCGTGGACGAGATTCTCTCCGCCTGTCACAACTACTCAAACCTGGTCTTGTGGGTCGCAGGACATGAACACCGCAACACCATCACACCGCAGCCGGCATCTGCGTATATTCCCAGCGCTCCCGGCAACCACGGCTTCTGGGTTGCCGAGACCCCCTCCCTCAGGGACTTCCCCCAGCAGTTCCGCAGCTACCAGATCATCTACAACAGCAGCGATCCGAGTATCGGAGGCGAACCGAGCATTTCAATCCTTGCGCTTGACCACGACACGGCGCCCCAATCCGGAACGCCCGCCTGCAAGTCGCGTTCGTATGCCATCGGGGCCATGGAGATATTCCAGCCAACCGCATGTACACCGCCCAACCCCACGAACAACTATCAGCAGGGACCGGGCATGGACCCCAACACCTGCGTCTACAATGCCGAGCTTGTCATACCGCTCGCTCAACTCAGTCCGGGGCTGCAGAGCAAGCTCCAAACGCTTGGGCCGATTGTGGGGTACTTCAAAGTCAACGGAGGAACCAACGCCGTTACCAGCCCAACCGTTACTTTGAACAGCAGCGTGCTGGGCAGTATTCCGACTAAATACAGGGTTTGCGAATCCGCAAGCTTTACAGGCGCCGATTGGCAATTCTATCCCGGCCCGGGTGAGCCTCCTCCGAGCTTTAATCTGGGCCGGCCGTCGGGAAGCGGAGCCAAAATCGTCTATTTTCAGGTCAAGGACGGCAATGGCCGTATGTCACCGGTTGTATACGATTATGTCCACTTTTGAAGAGGACTACTCTTAACGACTAACACCATGAAGGAAAGGGTAGAGTAGAGAGCAGGCGTTGCGCCTACCCTCCCGCATCAAGCCGTGCATGCGGTTTTCCCGCACACGGCTTTCCGATGTTTTTCACCGCAAGGCATGCGCCTTTGTCCGACCCGCTGTCGTGAAACCAACGGGTCAGGCTTGAAATAGGAATATTTCATTTCCAGCAGTTTCACCGGCTCTCTCAGTTGTTTGTTCACCGGCAATTGCTTCGATATCCCTCCACTGATCTTGGCGACCGCCGAATAGGCCAGCATTCCGAACAACTCTGCGATCTCCCGGTTGGTCGCGCACGTGTGCTTCTTGATCAGGTAGATGCATGTCTTCCGGGATTCACCCCGGCGGCTGCGCCATGCTAAGAGCCTGTCGGTTGGTCAAGCTTTCTGTCGGGCAACTTAGTTTTGCACGCGCCCTCACGGAGACGCGACTGTTTTTGAAACTCTTATTGGCCACTACGGATATACATCTATGGGCTTGTATCGGGGCAACGCATGTATGTTGTTGCGCAAAACACCACGTCCGGTATAAACCAGGTCGTCAATTTAGAAGGGATCGCCAGGAATATCGAAGAAAGAGTCGCGGCTTGGAAAAGGGACGTAAATTTGTTCATAGATTGTTTTTAGAATGTCTTTAGATTGTATTTAGACCGAACTGGGCGACTCATCGCATTGGCCTTAATAATTTAACTTGTCTTTACACCATAAAGGTGTATATTCCTGGCATGACGGAAAAACGGAAGCCAACCTATGACCTCGAAGCCTTTAAGGCGGCGTGTAGCAGCTTGGGGAGGCTTAACGTCACCGGTACGGCATTGCGAAGCGCCGCCGCTTTGGGGTTCGGACGCGCCGAGATCGTGACGACGATCCAAACTATGAAGCGGGAGCACTTCTATAAGTCCATGACGGCTTTTGCCGATGATCGGCTTTGGCAGGACGTTTATCACGTCCCTTCACCTGTTGGCGTGTTGTATGTGAAGTTTACCTCTGATGCGGTCACCGAGTTTTTGTTGCTGTCGTTCAAGGAGAAAGGCCATGACTAATCCTGTTTGTCCGGAAACGGGGGCACCGATGCGCCGTGACGTGCGCCCGATGACTCTCACCTATAAGGGCGAGAGCATTACGTTTGATATGCCCGGTTGGTATTGTGACCAGTCGGAAGAAAGCATTCACATCGGCGAGGATATGAAAATATCCGACCGGATGTTGAACCGTCTTAAAGCCCGTAGCGAAGGGTTGCTTGAGCCGGAGGAAATCCGGCGCATTCGCAAAAAGTTGCGACTAACCCAAGAGGCCGCCGGGTTGGTGATCGGCGGCGGGCCACGAGCGTTTCAGAAATATGAAAGCGGCGACCTCTTGCCCAGCCGTGCCATTAGCAGCGCCCTGGTCTTGCTCGATCATGATCCCAAGGCGCTGACGGTGCTAAGAGGAAGGCAAAATAAAGCATCCGTCTTTCATGGCGACGAGCTTCGGCCATAAAGGACGCCGGTACCTTAACGGCAGAACCCGAAGCCGAAAAACAAAAGTTGAGACACGGATGAACACCGATAAACTTGGAGCAGCAAAGCCGCAACCAAGAAACTTCCAAGCAGTTAGTCTGCCATTGTTTCCGGACTGCCGTTCGCGCCACAAGTATGATTTTTATCACCACGAAGCACACGAAGAGCCGCGAAGGGAAATGAAAAGATCGTAACAGCCCGATCCATAGTGACTTTTCGAACCCCGGATCAAGGCCACTTCCGGGGCAGGCTCTAAACCCGTGCTCGCACACGAAGGGCTGCGAAGCGCACGAAGACAGCCGGAGTCCAAAATCTTGTTAAAAAAACAAGAAAAATGACGGATTGTAGTACAGATAGCAAAACCAACCGGGTACGGAGAGCAAACGGCTTGAAATCGAAGCAACCACTCTTCTGCCTAACGCCTGGTCTTTGTGAGTTTTCAGTAGATTAAAGGTTCTTGCGACTCCAGAGCGCTGGAAAGAAAAAACGATGGAAAACCTGATATGTTATTGCTTCGGTTACACTACCTCCGACATTGAGCGGGACGTCCTGGAAAATAGTAAGTCCACCATCATGGAGAAAATCATGTACGAAAAAAAAGCTGGCGGATGCCAGTGTGCTACCAAAAACCCCAAAGGTCGCTGATGCCTTGCCGACGTCCGCCAGGTGGTAGACGACATCATGAAACGCAATGGAATTACACCAAAACTTTTTTAAAGATTGCCTCCATCAGGATATTGGTTATGCTTCACCACAGAGGTTGGAAAAGTGGGTCTCGGATGAAGAAAATGCCGATCTTTAACAAGGGGCGGAACTGGGGGGGTGATGTGGTTCCTTGCAGGGCTTATTGCAGGTTTCGTTCTTGGGTTTTTTACTGCCGGCTTGTGTAATATTGCAGCAAAAACAGAGGAGACATGCATCGAACGTCGCTCGGATGTGGAAAAGAAAATTGAAAAGGTCGCATAGACTGTCTTAGTTTGTTCAGAACGGCATTGGTTTTCGGCTATATACATTTTAGCGATACGAGTCAGTGGCTGCCGGTGCGTTCGACGGCTATCAAGAAATCGGAGGGTAGCTCCAGAATAGGTTGAACCCCGAGTGATCTTTTCAGTATGCCGGCTTCACCATGTTTGATTCATCCCAGCCAGTTTTCTCAACTTCGCATCAAAGATTTTACTCTTTTTTCTCGTTGAGGGTTTAGGCCGGGCATTTTAACCTGGCTTCCTACTTCGACCTCTTGGGGTCCATGTGGAGAATATGCACGGAAAAGAGGACTGTCAATCTCAGATGATATTTTCCGCCTAATGGATCAGAAGAGATCAGAAACCGATTCCTTCAACTCCTCCCTTCTCCTCACAATCAGATCACACGCCACTTGAATCATCGCATTCACCACGCCGCCTTCACTCTCACCTGCCCGCCTGAAGTCAGTCCCGATCCCGATTATCTTCTGCCCGGGTGATTTTTTCGCCGAGAAACAGGCGAAAGCGCCCGGCGTCAGATCAAGAACCGGCTGAGCGCTGCCAGCGCATACAGAGCAGCCTGATAAATGGTCAAACGGTGACCCGATCAGAGCAAGGATTGAACTAAGCCTTCGGCAGACCCTTCCTAGCCTACCCGCCCTTTCTCATTGAATTAACTGCAAGATCGTTCATGGTAACTCTCAATTAGGATGGAGCGTTCTTTTAGATTCTCTTTCCCGAAAAGGAGATATACCATGACTCACCTTAGAAAACGCATGATCGAAGATCTTCAGTTGAGGGGATTAAGCCCTGGAACGCAGGTCATGTATGTTCGCGCCGTGCGGCTACTGGCCGAGCATTACGGAAAATCGCCCGACAAGATTACTGAAGAGGAACTACGTGATTACTTCCTCTACCTCATGAACGTCAAGAAGTGGTCACGAAGCACCAGCACCGTCGCTCTATGCGGCATCAAATTCTTCTATGAGAAGACGCTCAAACGGGACCTGGCCATTCTCAAGTTCGTCAGGGCCAAGCGAGAGAACAAACTGCCGGTGATCCTAAGTCCCGACGAGGTGCACCGCATTCTCTCCAATGTGCGTTCACTTCGATATCGAGTGTTGTTCATCGTGATCTATTCCTGCGGCCTGCGGCTGCAGGAAGGAACACATCTTCAGGTTTGTGACATCGACAGCGACAGGGGTCTCATACACGTACGTGGAGGTAAAGGGAACAAGGATCGGTATGCTCCCCTACCAGACAGAACACTTCTGTTACTGCGCGAACACTGGAAAACTCATCGCAATCCGACATGGATCTTTCCCGCGCGCCAAACCAGAGCCAAAAAGCTTGCGGCAACTGCCGCAGGACCTGCATCAAGGTCCGGTGTATTGTTAGTTTTCAAAAATGCATTGAAGAAAAGCAAACTCAATAAGAATGCCTGCGTTCATACGCTGAGGCACTCCTACGCCACTCATCTCCTGGAGGCCGGAGTGAACCTCAGGCTTATCCAGGAGTACCTAGGCCACAGGTCCCCCGTCACCACCTCCATCTATGCTCATCTCACGGCCAAGACCAGGGAAACGGCCTTCAAGTCCATCAACGAACTCATGAATGATCTCTGATCGACAGGGAAGGTCCCATGCCGGAACTGGCGGACATCTTTCGCCGCCATGGCCCGCAGTACCGAAGCAAATTTGCAGGTCGCATGCTCCCTTCGCATCTAAAGGCCATGGAGGATATCGAGAACTGTCGCACAGAGTCCATGGGCGGCCATGTATATCTTTGTGATCAGTGCGGTGAGATACGCTACAGCTACCATTCCTGCAAGAACCGGCACTGTCCGAAATGCGGCAACGAGAGCACCGATCTCTGGCTCGAAAAGCAGCTTGACCTGCTGCTTCCTGAAACTTACTTCCTCATAACCTTCACTCTTCCCGAGGGGCTTCGAACGCTTGCCCGAGCCAAACAGAAAGCTGTCTATGATTTGCTCTTCGAAGCTTCAGCCGAGGCCCTGAAAAAACTGGCTCTGGACCAAAGATTTGTGGGGGGGCGCATCGCCGTGGTCGGTGTTCTCCACACATGGGCGCGCGATCTTTCCTATCACCCCCATGTCCATTACATAATCCCTGGTGGAGGCCTCTCCTCGGACAACCGCTGGCTCTCTTCGGGGAAAAAGTTCTTCGTCCCCGTGAAGGCGCTTTCCACCATTTTTAAAGCAAAGTTCTGCGATGGGCTTATAAAGCTCGGTCTTTTTGACTCAGTCGATGAAAAAGTTTGGGCAAAGGCATGGGTTGTCCATTCCAAACCGGTCGGCACGGGAGAGGCGGCGCTAAGATATCTCGCTCCCTATGTCTACCGTGTAGCCCTTTCCAACAATCGTATTGAAGATGTGGGGGAATCGTCGGTCACGTTCCACTACAGGGTGCCCGATACCGGAATCTCCCGCCGCATGACGCTCGATGCCATGGAGTTCATCCGAAGATTCCTTCAGCATGTCCTGCCGGATAGCTTTCATAAAGTACGATATTACGGTCTCCTCAGTCCCTCAAACCGAAAAACATTCAGGCTCCTTCAGAAAGTTTTGACGACAGGCTCCAGCCTGCAATCCATCTTGAGACCGTCTGAACCGGAAAGACCCCCTGGCGCTCAACACCCTGACGCCATCCTTTGCACCCACTGCGGAACTCAGCTAAGGCTGATCAAAACCATTAGGCGCGCCTTCACCAGAGGTCCCCCGTGAGAAGAGGAGTAACTCCAGCAAAACTGGTTCCCCACTTCGGCGGAAAACACTGCCTTACCGTCAACGGTATCCTGCGCCGACGGCCAACCGGTCACCATCCCGGCACCGTAGCAACAGATCAAACAGCAGCTTTCAGCATCATAAAAAAGAGCACTTCACTATTTTCTCGGTACCTCACAGCCCTTGCCACCAATCAAAGAAAGCCCGATTGACCCCGGCACAAGGCTTTTGCACGTTATAATTCCAAACCCTACCAAGGCTGAGTTCAAACCGAATTTGTGTAGCGGCTACGCAAGGCTTCGCGCCACACAAATTCTTAACTCTTTTTGGCATCGAAAAAGCACGGTTTAAGACTCTAAAATAGCCGATCAGAATCACTCTTTCCTTGAACAGGCACGCTCCAGCGTGGCCCCGGACTAACGACTACCGGACTAACGCTCCAAGGGGGATAACCTCCTTTCTGGGGGCCTTCTTGCGGATACAGTTTTTGGGGCTGAAGCAGTAAGGATAAAGGTTTGCGATCAGGTATTAATATATTTAGAGGCCAAATCGTTCAACAATGATGACTGTCACTACGAATTGACGCTATGTGGAAAACATTGTATCTTGAACTTCTCTCTAAATCACTGGTTAAGATTACACAGAAGAGGCATTTATGCATTCACCTATTCCTCACGATTTCGCTGCCTTCATAGGAATTCTCGTTTTGGAAATGATTTTATCAGGACTTTGGGTGGCTCCTTATTTTCGTTATGGCATCCCCATCTATTTCAAAACTGTCCCCTTCTGTGCGGTTACCTCGTCCAGTGAGTTATCAGCTCTACTATCTGGGGAGTCACCTCCTAAGTGGAGTCCATCCCAAGTATTTCACCCCATTTCCGACAATCAACTTGCTTTCAGGGAAAAAGTGTTCGAGTCTAAAATTGGTGTCCGTTACTTTCCCATAATGCATGGGTTGATTGTTGTGTCTCCATTGGAGAGAAGCATAGTGGTCAAGGGCTTCCTTAACTGGGATGCAATCGCACTAAGTGTTGTGACCGTTAATTTCGCAGTGAGCAGAAATCACACGAATTATCTCGGCTTGGCTTTCTTTTTCGGACTTATAGTTATTCCCATTTACTTCATGCAGGCAAGAGCTTACAAACGCATTGTTGAAATTTTGCGTGACAGAGGACAACTGGCGAAAACACAGCCATGAGGAGCGAGAATGGAAGCAGATGACAGTATCCGTTCTGACAGTGGTGTTGTCTGCTGCCTACGAGAGCTTGGCGATGGGAAGTTACGACTGGTCCTGGACGATCTCTCAAATAAGAGCAAAACGACGTCTGGGCCTTGGGAACACATCGTTGTTTTTACTTGGCAAGACTTTCCTGAACAAGAAATAATGGAATTGAAGGTTTCTGAAAAGAAGCTGGCTGAATTCGGTTTCAATGTCCTGGCTCGATTGGTTGCTCTTCGTAAACGTCCGATGACCAAGTAGCAGGTACGGTTGTCAGAATTGGTCAAAAGAGAGAAGCGATGATGCCGCAATCTTTTGCTGTGCGAAAGACTTAGCGATGAAACCAATGTTTGAGAATGCAGGTATGATTTTCCCAATATTTTTTGTAACTTGGGTGGTATTGGGAATTCTGTCTTTCTATCTATTCTTCATCCGAAATGATTACGAGTTCAACGTTAAGTATTTCAAGTACTTTGCGATTCTGGCAGGTATTCTTTTCCTTGGATTTGTAATTGCTATGGGAGCGCCTCGACAGGTTTATTTTATATTTGTTCCTGCAATGGCGCTCATAACATTCCTGAATATAAGATTCACTCGATTTTGCAAGAATTGTGGGAAGACGATGATAAACAATATGCCCTTTTGCAGAATTGATTTTTGTCCGAAATGCGGAAGCAAGCTGCAGGATCGATCATAATGGGTGAGATGAAACCATTGAAGGTTATCGTATTTTAGAACCGCAAAGAGATACCACAAAAGGAATTCAGGAGCTTGCGTTTGTGCGCCTTGTGAGAAAGCCGACAGAAATCTTGAAAGAAAAGTCCAGCGATTAAACAACATCGTATGTGACAAATCGGCATTGATAGAGACTCTCTTTTAACAGGAGTCATGTTCGCGTTCTATAAGTTATAAGGGAAAACAGAATGTCTATCATATTTACAGTAACGTGTGCGTTATTCATCTTTACCACCTTTGCAATAGTGATGCGAAGGATTTGCTTTTCTACATTCATACAACGGATCCAAACATTAAATGATGATGCAAAACGTGATTTCATTGACATATTATTATGCTGAATGCTGAAGCATATAACATACTACGGACTAGAAAGGGGTATTTTTTAGAATTTAAATTGTCGCAAAAAAGAGGTACTGTGACATTCGGTTGGTACGAGCCACCTTCTGGAAGTATGCGTTTTGGGAAGTGTCTCTTAATCTAGGGATCAAAGGGAAATGGCAGAGGAACGTGAATATCGAATAATGGTTTACGGAATCGAGCGGTATGGATTACGCTCACCATCAACCCCTATTAAAACACGAAACTACGAGCTATTCTTTGAGTCGTTCGATTCTGAAAAGAGTTAAGAATTTGTGTGGCGCGAAGCCTTGCGTAGCCGCTACACAAATTCGGTTTGAACTCAGCCTTGGTAGGGTTTGGAATTATAACGTGCAAAAGCCTTGTGCCGGGGTCAATCGGGCTTTCTTTGATTGGTGGCAAGGGCTGTGAGGTACCGAGAAAATAGTGAAGTGCTCTTTTTTATGATGCTGAAAGCTGCTGTTTGATCTGTTGCTACGGTGCCGGGATGGTGACCGGTTGGCCGTCGGCGCAGGATACCGTTGACGGTAAGGCAGTGTTTTCCGCCGAAGTGGGGAACCAGTTTTGCTGGAGTTACTCCTCTTCTCACGGGGGACCTCTGGTGAAGGCGCGCCTAATGGTTTTGATCAGCCTTAGCTGAGTTCCGCAGTGGGTGCAAAGGATGGCGTCAGGGTGTTGAGCGCCAGGGGGTCTTTCCGGTTCAGACGGTCTCAAGATGGATTGCAGGCTGGAGCCTGTCGTCAAAACTTTCTGAAGGAGCCTGAATGTTTTTCGGTTTGAGGGACTGAGGAGACCGTAATATCGTACTTTATGAAAGCTATCCGGCAGGACATGCTGAAGGAATCTTCGGATGAACTCCATGGCATCGAGCGTCATGCGGCGGGAGATTCCGGTATCGGGCACCCTGTAGTGGAACGTGACCGACGATTCCCCCACATCTTCAATACGATTGTTGGAAAGGGCTACACGGTAGACATAGGGAGCGAGATATCTTAGCGCCGCCTCTCCCGTGCCGACCGGTTTGGAATGGACAACCCATGCCTTTGCCCAAACTTTTTCATCGACTGAGTCAAAAAGACCGAGCTTTATAAGCCCATCGCAGAACTTTGCTTTAAAAATGGTGGAAAGCGCCTTCACGGGGACGAAGAACTTTTTCCCCGAAGAGAGCCAGCGGTTGTCCGAGGAGAGGCCTCCACCAGGGATTATGTAATGGACATGGGGGTGATAGGAAAGATCGCGCGCCCATGTGTGGAGAACACCGACCACGGCGATGCGCCCCCCCACAAATCTTTGGTCCAGAGCCAGTTTTTTCAGGGCCTCGGCTGAAGCTTCGAAGAGCAAATCATAGACAGCTTTCTGTTTGGCTCGGGCAAGCGTTCGAAGCCCCTCGGGAAGAGTGAAGGTTATGAGGAAGTAAGTTTCAGGAAGCAGCAGGTCAAGCTGCTTTTCGAGCCAGAGATCGGTGCTCTCGTTGCCGCATTTCGGACAGTGCCGGTTCTTGCAGGAATGGTAGCTGTAGCGTATCTCACCGCACTGATCACAAAGATATACATGGCCGCCCATGGACTCTGTGCGACAGTTCTCGATATCCTCCATGGCCTTTAGATGCGAAGGGAGCATGCGACCTGCAAATTTGCTTCGGTACTGCGGGCCATGGCGGCGAAAGATGTCCGCCAGTTCCGGCATGGGACCTTCCCTGTCGATCAGAGATCATTCATGAGTTCGTTGATGGACTTGAAGGCCGTTTCCCTGGTCTTGGCCGTGAGATGAGCATAGATGGAGGTGGTGACGGGGGACCTGTGGCCTAGGTACTCCTGGATAAGCCTGAGGTTCACTCCGGCCTCCAGGAGATGAGTGGCGTAGGAGTGCCTCAGCGTATGAACGCAGGCATTCTTATTGAGTTTGCTTTTCTTCAATGCATTTTTGAAAACTAACAATACACCGGACCTTGATGCAGGTCCTGCGGCAGTTGCCGCAAGCTTTTTGGCTCTGGTTTGGCGCGCGGGAAAGATCCATGTCGGATTGCGATGAGTTTTCCAGTGTTCGCGCAGTAACAGAAGTGTTCTGTCTGGTAGGGGAGCATACCGATCCTTGTTCCCTTTACCTCCACGTACGTGTATGAGACCCCTGTCGCTGTCGATGTCACAAACCTGAAGATGTGTTCCTTCCTGCAGCCGCAGGCCGCAGGAATAGATCACGATGAACAACACTCGATATCGAAGTGAACGCACATTGGAGAGAATGCGGTGCACCTCGTCGGGACTTAGGATCACCGGCAGTTTGTTCTCTCGCTTGGCCCTGACGAACTTGAGAATGGCCAGGTCCCGTTTGAGCGTCTTCTCATAGAAGAATTTGATGCCGCATAGAGCGACGGTGCTGGTGCTTCGTGACCACTTCTTGACGTTCATGAGGTAGAGGAAGTAATCACGTAGTTCCTCTTCAGTAATCTTGTCGGGCGATTTTCCGTAATGCTCGGCCAGTAGCCGCACGGCGCGAACATACATGACCTGCGTTCCAGGGCTTAATCCCCTCAACTGAAGATCTTCGATCATGCGTTTTCTAAGGTGAGTCATGGTATATCTCCTTTTCGGGAAAGAGAATCTAAAAGAACGCTCCATCCTAATTGAGAGTTACCATGAACGATCTTGCAGTTAATTCAATGAGAAAGGGCGGGTAGGCTAGGAAGGGTCTGCCGAAGGCTTAGTTCAAAACGTTTTCACGAGTTCGATGGTGTTATTTTATTTCAGCGAACTTTCGAGAACGTTCAACCCACTTCAGGGTCGTATTGGAGTAATTCTACCGTGTATATACAACCCGAGAAGTACCAACTCGATAAACGTGAAAAAGAGGCTAACATTCTGGTCCAAAATGGTGGATTTATTTGTTTCCTGTTGTGTAAGCCGTTTTTAGATATGGTTGATAGGCGAGACTACCACAACACTGATCTTGTCAAACGCAGCTTGAATTGGAGTAATTTTTATAGAGACGATTTGCGTAATAGCATTACCTATGTACGAGCTGTACGAAGTGAATTCGATAGATTTATGAGCCTTTACGGAATAGCCTATACATACTTCAGAAATCATAACGACCATCTTCCTTGGTCCATTCTGGCTAAATCGGGTAATAGTGTCGTTGGATTCATTCTAGGAACTCAAGAATTATTTATTCCATCCTTAATTCCCGAACAGCATCACCTGTCAGAGTATTTCGAGATTCTTTCTGAGGCACTCGTTTCAATAGTTAATAAACTTATATATGAAACTCCAGAATGGGTTATGGCCTTCAGGTTCTCAGAAGAAGATGGCATTGAAGAGAGAAAAGCGACTTTAATCGCTGAGGTCAGCCAAATCGAAAATCGGACGGAGATTTTAAACAATTTCAAGCGCGTTTTGGTGTGTGATGGTGACCTACTTGTTGATTCTGTGACCGATATTTTTAAAAATGGTTTCGGGTTCAGAGTTGACAATTTTGACGAATACCGTGAAGATTTAAAACTCCTTGACACAGATGGCTCTCCAATGGCTGTTTGTGAGGTTAAGGGCACAAATGGAGGGGTAAAAAGAGCGCACGTGAATCAAGCTGATGATCACCGCGAACGTGCAGGATTGGCAAATGATTTTCCTGCTCTTCTAATTATTAACACGCATATCAAGAACTCACGCAATCTAACTGAGAAGGACAAGGCGGTCCCTTCCGAACAGGTACAACACGCCACTCGGAATAATGTCCTAATTGTCAGGACTCTCGATTTATTAATGCTACTAAAACTCATGCTTGATTCTATAATTACCAAAGACGAAGTAATTGCCCTATTTCTCAATCAGCATGGTTGGCTGAGAGTTTCAGACGAACGATACGAAGTAATTACGAATTGAATTCTTCGCTCCAATCAGAGCGATGATAACACCGTATTCCTCAAAAACCGATTTGTACATTTCGATTTGAATAGTTCCCTATAGCGTAGAAAATCCGACCGTTTGAAAATTCCGTCCTTTAAAGATGAGGATTGGTCGCGACAAATCGCTGACCATTTTTTCGTTTTAAAATTCTATTTCGAAAAATTTCCATAAATAAAAACCTGATTTGCTGAAATTTGCTTTTCTGCATTTGTCTGTGATAGCCTTTTCTACAACCGGGAAATCCTAGCGCAAAAATACACTAATGATATTGAATTCCTCCATCTGTTCAATACTGCATAGATATTATATCCATCCCTTTGTGTATTTAGAATAATTATATTCGTCTATCCTCTTCAATAGTGATCTATCGTCAGGATAAGGAACATAATCTTTAACATGCTCTGCAAGAATCTTCATTTTTGTCATAAAGTCAAAATAGAAGCGATATCTAACGTATTTATAATATATTTCGTTATCCCAAAGGGGAAAAAAATGTGTACTTAAAAGACCCAAAGCCTTCCCGGCAGACGTATCACTTTTCTTCTCGTCACCACGTCTTGCAAGTGCATCATGAAAGTGGTGGTATAGTTTTTCAACTGCTTCATTATCAGAATCTTTTAAGCTCAATATATTTCGTTCCCGAAATTCATTGAGGATTTGTAAATTACTATTTATACATTCCGCCAAACGATCTAAATTGACATTGGAGTAACGGGGATGCCATGAAAGTAATAATAATTGAATTCCTTTCGCTATAGCGGCGGGGTTCCCCCAATTCTCGGAAATTGTTGAAAGAGCCTCAAAATAAACAGTTCCACGTATCTCTCGGTTATATGCTTCGTACCCATTTCTAAATTCGTCACAATCTGGAATATGGAAATCTATCTCCCCGCTGGCAGGTTTCAAGTTTTCCTCCATCCCCACAACCCTTTCACAGTCATGGATTTTCCTTTTTGAGCATTGGCGGAAAAAACTCGTTTGAATGCAGAGTTCTATTTTTTAGCAGGAGATGGGCAAAAATTCAATTTGAATTCCAGAGTGCATTTTTTAGAATCGGGACGACCAGAAAAAAATTATAAGAAGTGGGAAAATTTTTGGAGAAAACCGAATTCGGCGGATTCTGATTTTTCAACGGAAAAATGAAGGATTCGAATAAGAAGTATTATCACTAATGGCAAGACTATCGGATCGAGAGGAAAGTGGAACTCGGCGGATTTTTAGACTCAGATTTTTGACTTTAAGCGATTTATGAACGCAGAGCAAGAAACTAAAAAAATTTGGCGTCAGATGCAGAGGGTTCAGGTTCTTCGACCTCTTCGAATATTATTTGACGGCCTTCTCTTGTTCAATCAGTTGAGACATGCGCTTTTTAAGTTTATCTGAATCGAGAATCTCACGAATTCTCCAAGACGGAAAAATCACCGCAACTCCTGAATTTTCTCTACAGAAGTCCTTTGTTTCGGTAGGAATCTCAACTTTGAATATCTCACCCGCCGTTGGACAAAATCCGTGGATAATACCTAAGAGATAAGGTTTGGCACCCATCATCAATTCTGCCCCTTTAGTTCTTGGTGTTAAAGGCTCTAAAAAAACGGGGCTGCCACTCGCACCTGGTACTGCTAAGGCGTTCAAAAGAATGACTTGCTGTTCTGTTTTAATTTCTCGCGTCCCTACTGGATAATCTAAAGGCATTTTCTCCTCGGGGAGGAGTGCGATACTCCCGCTTCGAAAAACAGGACAGTTCTTCGATGATCCCATAAAATTTAGAAGGAGGCCCGGCATCACGACATGGTCCATTACATGAATTTGTTCATTTTTGAAATCCTGTTCAGATGCTATCAAATCAAGCGGAATCGGGGTGTACTGACTTTCCGGAAAATGCATGGTGGGAAAAATAACGATATCCACTCCGTCGTCAGGATGTTCCCATAAATCACCGCTTTTCCGTAAGGCTTCCAAATCATAAGGTGCTCCAATAAATGCTTCACCAGATTTCCCTGAGAATCTCCCTATGACTTGTGAACGGTCGCCGATTACATGTTTCGCGGTTACGACTAAGGGGATAAAACGTGTCGAATCGGAATCTGGAATGGGATAACCGATTATGAATCCAGTCCCGAGAGGGATTTTTGCATCTTGAGAAAAGAGGAAAATGACTGTTTCGCTTAATAGGTCGGCTATCGGTTTATTTTGAGCAGGTTGTTTATCTTGAGCAAGGGCCAAAACCGTGTATAGAAAGAATATCGAAATACCAAGGAAACCATTTAAGACTATTTTCTTTTTCATTGGCAGTGCCCTTTGCATTTCAAAATTTGCAAAACGAAAGCTATTCCAATCCACTGTCGGGCAAATCATCTAAACCCGCTGCAATTATATCGACAATTTGCGGTTGAACAGTTCCGGGGATTTTACCGAGTTTCGACCTCTCTATGTCAGAAATTGTATTCTCAAGAGCCTCGATGGAGATGAATCGGCAATAGTCGCTGAGGCCAATTTTTCGGAAAGTTGGGCGAGAAAGTTCGGAGAGCACTTTCCCTTTTCGTTCCATTGGGGCAACAATGAAGAGTTTGATATTGAGAGCAGGAACAACGGAGATCAAATCGGATAGTCGCAGGAGGCCGGAATATATTGATGTTGTAACCTCAACCTCAAAGGCACAGAGAGGAGCATTTTGGCGAAGCCAAATAATATCAATCAACTTAATGCGTTTCATGGCTTCATCGCCCAAACCAAGATTTGGGAGTGTATCGAGACATCCCGCAGCAAGGTCTTTTCCCATATAGGTCGAATTACGGTCATTCGATGCAATCCATGTGGAACACTTGGTTATCAGCCCTAAACGAATTAACAGGTGCTGAGCTTTTGAATGAAGAGACTCCTCCTTGATTGAAATTATCTCTGGTGGTGGCAATTCCTGAGATGGTAGGGATTCCTCTTCTTTCTTTTTGGGTTGTTTCCCGACCTTATTTTTGGAAAATGCATCCCGCTGAACTTTCGCTTCGATCAAATAGGCTTCGAGATTCTTTTTTACCTCATCGAGATCATTTTTCGATGTTTTGATTGAATCGGCAATCTTCTTGCTTTCGCTTTCGGGCAAAACCATTTGATTCAAAATCCCCCACCCATAGTTATTTCCCCAAGCTGAGGTCAATGCTTCCCTTATTTCACCGAGTAATGGAAGACGATTTTCTGGAAGCGCAACGTGGAGGAATTTGATCGCTATTCGATTCGGGAACAATCCATTATCCCAAACAACTTCATTTGAAACATACGGTTTGTCGCAAACCTGAGCGAGCCCAGCTATTGCCTTGTCAACCTGAACCACAAGATAATCTCCTACTTGCCAATTGCCGAATCGAGCCGTTTTACTCCCCCACACCTGATGTTTTATGCATGTGAGGAATTGGAATTCATCAATCTTGGTAAGGCGGAGGCGCATGACATCACCCCTTGACAGAAGAAACTGAAAAAAGGCAGGAATCAAAGCTTTTCTAGCAGAGGACTCGAAAGAATGCAATTCGGATTCGGTAGTGCATTTTCGGGGCAGAACCGATTATGTGGAGAACATTCACCATATGTGGGAAATGTTTATGGCAGGACCGATCAGACTAAAAATTATCACCACTCATAAATCTAATTAGAACAAGGCAATATGGAATTCAAGTTAGCAACTGGTAAGCAATGCCCTTTATTTTTTGCGAAATACTCCATCTAAGTCCTTGAATTTATTGGAGGGCGACGCGGGGGTCGAACCCGCGACCTTTGGTTCCGGAGACCAACGCTCTATCCACTGAGCTAGTCGCCCTCTGTTCAGGCGTACAAGAACGACGATGGAATTTCTATAAGATACCGCCGGGATATTCTCCGGAGCTGTCTGCCTGCGTATCACAGGCGCAGCGTTTTGTCAAATCAGTGGGCGGTGGAGGGTGAAGGGAAAAAGAGACATTAATGCAGCGGGCCATGAAAAGTGAATGGAAAGAGCCCGGATTGCGGCTTAGAACCTCTGCCGAAATGACGACTCGGCCCCTCACTCTTACCCCTTCACCGTATTGCTACCGTCCACCCTTCACTCTTCACCGTATTCCCCTACTGCACGCCCCTGTCCACCGACCACTGACCACTGACGACCGAACACCGATTTTAACCATTGGGCGGCTAAAAGGGGACATTTTCTGTTTACTGTCCGGCGCATTCTGATTAAAAGCGATTAAAATGCAATGAGGAATCAGGAATGGTGGAGAATGCAATTTTTATCCGGAACCCCGAATCGGGCGGGAAGTGAGTTTATTCGATGAAGCAAAACCATAAGGCTCAAGACCTCCCCTGCCTAACCTTCAAGAACCTGTCCCCGGTTTCCGGGCTGGTGCATGGAGTTTTCACCCGGCATGGCGGGGTTAGCCTGCCGCCATATGAGAGCCTCAATGTTTCCTGGAACAACGGCGACCGGCCGGAAGCCGTTTTGGAAAACCTCAAACGCATACGGGCTGCCTCCGGCTTTGAAAGGCTTGTTTCAAGCCGCCAGCTTCACGGCGATTGCCTGAATTTCATCGACAAAGAGTCGGCGGAAAAGCTCGAGGAGCGCCCACACGGGCTCATCGCGCCGCCCGGAGACGCGATTGCGACCAATATCGCGGGCCTGGGTCTACTTATCAAGATCGCGGACTGCCAGTCCATATTGCTCGTAGATCCAAAAAGCCGCATTATTGCCAATATTCATTGCGGATGGCGCGGGAGCGTGCAAAACATCGCCGGGAAGAGTATAAGACAGCTTGCCGACCGATTCGGACTAAATCCGGCGGAAACTCTTGCCGCCGTGTCGCCCTCCCTTGGTCCCTGCTGCGCGGAGTTTCTGAACTACCGCCGGGAGATACCTGAAGAATTGTGGACTTTCAAGGTTCGCCCCGAGTATTTCGACTTCTGGGCGATAACCAGGGAGCAGATTAGGGCGGCGGGTGTTCCGGAGGGGAATATAGAGTTTGCGGGGAAGTGCACAGTGTGCGGGAAGGCGGATTTGTTTTCCTACCGGGCCGAAGGCCGAACGGGACGACTGGCGTCGATAATCGGGTGGAAAAGTGAAGTATGATTTTTATCACCACGAAGCGCACGAAGAGCCGCGAAGGGAAATGAAAAGACCGTAACAGCCCGATCCATAGTGACTTTTCGAATCTAATCCCATGCTCGCACACGAAGGGCTGCGAAGGGCACAAAGACAGCGGGAGTCCAAAATATTGTTGAAAAAACAAGAAAATGACGGATTGTAGTACGAAGAGCTATGATTTTTATCACCACGAAGCGCACGAAGAGCCGCGAAGGGAAATGAAAAGACCGTAACAGCCCGATCCATCGTGACTTTTCGAACCCCGGATCAAGGCCACTTCCGGGGCAGGCTCTAATCCCATGCTCGTACACGAAGGGCTGCGAAGGGCACGAAGACAGCGGGAGTCCAAAATATTGTTAAAAAAAAGAAGAAAATGGCGGATTGTGTACGGATAGAGAAACCATGAATCGACCTCATCTATCGGTGATGTATTCATTTTTATCCGTGTTCATCTGTGTCCATCCGTGTCTGAACTTGTCTTTGTTCATCCGGGTTCATCCGTGTCCAAACGGGGGTTGATTTTGGCCAAGATAATCGAAGAGGCGCGCGTTATCAGCCAGGAAAGCATCTGCGGGCAGATACACCGACTCAGGCTGCATTCGCCGCGTATTGCCGGGGCGGCCCGCTGCGGACAGTTCGTGATGATTCGCGTTCGCGAGGGGACAGACCCTCTTTTGCGCCGCCCGTTTTCGTTTAGCCGGATATACCCTGAAGACGGAGAGTTCGAGATCCTCTACAGGGTCATCGGCCGAGGCACGTGGTTCATGTCCCAGCTCAAGCCCGGAGCAGCCGCAAGCATAATAGGCCCTCTTGGAAACGGGTTCGAACTTCCGATAGAAAAAAGCCTTCCCCTGGCCTTCATCGCGGGCGGGATCGGGATAGCGCCGCTTTTGGAGTTGATGGCGCAGGTGATTTCCGAGCACAACGAAAAGGGGAAGGAGAAGTTGAGTCTTTTCTACGGCGCACGCACGCGGGTCGAGCTTTTGCCCGAAAAGTTCCTGGAAGAGCTGGGCATCCGGGTCCATTTTGCAACCGACGACGGGAGCTTTGGGTTCAGCGGGCGCGTGACTCAACTATTCGAGCAGTCCATGGCGCAGGGCGAGTCCCTGCCGGCTGAGATTTATTCATGCGGACCGCTCGCCATGCAGCATAACGTTGCCAGGTGGGCGATCTCGAACGACATTCTCGCACAGCTTTCGATGGAATCTCTCATGGCCTGCGGGTTGGGGGCCTGCCTGGGATGCGCTCTTCCGGCAGAAACACCGCAGGAGCCCGAATCCGAGAGATTCGTCCACGTGTGCGAAGACGGTCCCATCTTTTCGGCAGGATCTATCAAATGGAACAAAATAATGGTCCAGCAGATGCCTCCCCCGACCTGGCCGTTCAACTAGGGCCGCTGCGCCTGAAAAACCCGGTCATGACGGCGTCGGGAACGTTCGGCTACGGCGAGGAATATTCGGATTTTTTCGATCTGCGCCGTTTGGGCGCGGTAGTGGTAAAGGGGATATCGTGCAAGCCCCGCGCCGGAAACCCTCCCCCACGCCTGGTGGAAACGCCGGCGGGGATGATAAACGCCATCGGCCTGGAAAATGTGGGGGTGGAGCGGTTCTTATCGATAAAGCTTCCCTTTTTGCGAGACCTCGGCGTGCCCGCGATCGTAAATATCTTCGGAAACACGATGGAAGAATACGCAGAGCTTGCCGCCCGGCTCGACGGAGCTCCGGGGATAGCAGCCATCGAGATAAACGTCAGCTGCCCAAATGTGAAAGAGGGCGGGATGGTCTTCGGGACCGATCCGGCCATGACCTCAATGGTGGTTAAAGCGGTGAGGCGTTCAACGAGGCTGCCGGTGATCACGAAGCTCACACCCAACGTCACGAGCATCCCGGAGATCGCAAAGGCCGCACGGGGGGCCGGAAGCGACATCATATCGTGTATAAACACAGTGGCGGCCATGTCGGTAGACATATTTTCGAGGAGGCCCAGGCTCGCCAACATTTTCGGAGGGCTCTCCGGGCCCGCCGTAAAACCTGTGGCACTTCGATGCGTCTATGAAGTCACACGGGCGGTCGATTGCCCGGTGATAGGAATCGGCGGGATCGCGAACGCAACGGATGCCCTGGAGTTTCTGCTCGTCGGGGCGAGCGCCGTCCAGGTGGGCACGGCTAATTTCATTAATCCTGCCTGCACGACAGAAATAATCGATGGAATAGAGAGGTTTTTAAAGGTGGAGGGAATTTCCAATATAAAAAACTATATAGGCACCCTCGATACCGGCTGCCTTTTTCCTTTTGCCGAAGATTCATGCTCCGTGATCGAATCGGAGATTTTGTAAGGCCACAGTGCGTGACGGTATTGTCAAATACTGTATTTGCCCCATTGATCGCCGGACGTCCCTGAATAAAATTGTGCTGAACTGTTAAGGGACCCGGTATCTCGATCCCAAGCAAACCGTAAGTCCATTCGCCAAAAAATTCGAATCCCTGTCCGGTCTTTTTTCACACGGCATTGAGGGGGCCCTTCCGGCGAAGCTTTTTCTTTGCCGCTTTTTACCAGAAACCCTATTGCAAAGGATGGCCACCAACATGAAAAACACGATCATCAGGGCTACGGGCAGTTACCTACCGGACAAATCGGTATCAAATGAAGAGTTGATTCAGTTTCCAGCGGACTCTCGGCCGAAAATAGCGATCAAGACAGGGGTCCTTTCCCGAAGGATCGCCCCCGAGGAAGCATGCACGAGCGACCTGGCAATAGAAGCGGGCCGCGCATGTCTCAAGAAGGCCGATTTTCCGCCTGAAAAGCTCCAGGGAATTATTGTTTCCACATCGTCTCCCGATCGCATTCAACCGCCGACGGCCACCCGCACGCAGGCCGGGTTGGGCGCGCCACAGGCTTTCGCCTTCGACATGAATTCGGTCTGCGCCGGAAGCACTTACGGCATTTGCATGGCCGATGCCCTGATAAGGTCGGGAAGGTTCGAAAACATTCTGTTCATCGCGGCCGAAATGTATTCAAAGATACTCAACCCGAACGATTTCGGAACAGCGCCGTATTTTGGCGACGGTGCAGGGGCGATGCTGCTGGCGCCGGGCGACGGCGATAAAGGCATCCAGCACTCGTGTCTTGGATCGGACGGTCACTTATGCGAGGAGGTGGGAGTTTTCGGAGGCGGGACCATGATCCCGTTCAAAAGGCTTCCCCATCCCGATTCGGTCTATTTGAAAATGAACGGACGAGCCATTAAAGAGTTCGCCAACAAGAGAGGTACGGATGTAATCAGGAGGCTGGCCGGGGAAACGGGAATTTCTCTTGACCAGGTCGACTGCTTCATCTGCCACCAGGCGAACATAAATATACTCAAAGAGATATCGTCGACTCTCGATATCCCGTTCGAAAAGTTCTTCGTAAATCTCGACCATTACGGCAACACGGCCAGCGCGTCGGTCATCATAGCGCTCGACGAGGCAATCGAGTGCAAGATGATCCGTGAGGGCAGCCTGGTGGTGACGGTTGCTTTTGGCGGAGGGCTAAATTACGGGGCCAATTTGATTAAGTTCTGATAAACGCTTGGAGCAGCAGAGCCGCAACCAAAAAAGACAAAGCCTTAGACAGGATTAACATGATTAACAGGATGAAAAGCCAACGGCAACAAGGGGTGCCAAATCTCCACCGCCTTGCATTGCGCCTTAAACGCTGATAGCAAAAGGAGCAGCAAAGCCACAGCCAAAAAAGACAAAGCCTTAGACAGGATTAACAGGATTAACAGGATGAAAAGCTGGCGGCAACAAGGGGTGCCAAATCTCCACCGCCTTACATTGCGCCTTAAACGCTGATAGCAAAAGGATTCCTGAGTTGGCGGCATGAAAACGATGCAAAAAAAACAAGAAAATGACGGATTGTAGTACAGATAGCAAAACCAACCGGGTACGGAGAGCAAACGGCGATGTCTGTCGGCAATTATTTCCCGGCGCTGAGACTATCTACTGACTTGGAGGGATAAAGAAAGCCGCGCTTTCGATATCGAAGAGGATATACCGGGGCTGGATCAGGGCGTGACATTGGGGATAAGTGGTGGTATTCCGTCCGTAAGCCGATATTGCCGATACTGATATGACTTAAGGAAAGCCCCTCTTCTTTCACTCTTCACTCTTCACCTGTTCCATGGCAAGGCGCGCGGACCCGATCAGGGCCGCGTCATTGCCGAGGCGGCTTCGCAAAATGACCGCTTTGCCGTGACCAAGCATCGATGAGTTTTGGTCGAGGGCTTTTTCCAGGGGGGAAATGAACAGGTCCCAGGCCGAGCTGACTCCTCCTCCAATGACTGCGTGCCTTATCCCCAGGGCCGAGAAGAGGTTTGCGAGGCAAATCCCAAGGGCCCAACCCATTTTATCGAAAAGCGCGATGGCCGTTTGGTCCCCTTCTTTCGCGCAATTATAGATCGTCTCCGCATTGAGTTTACCTTCCGTATCGAGCGCCCGAAGAGAAGTCTCTACGGTCCCCGGACCGGCGAGGGACCTTTTGGCGCCCGAAACGAGCGCGCGCGCCGAGGCGAACGATTCGAGACAGCCGGAAGAACCGCAGACGCAAAGAGGCCCTGAGGGTTGTACGATCATGTGCCCGATTTCCGCCGAAAATCCCAGGCCGTCACCTTCCCAGAGGCTGCCGCGCAGGAAAAGGCAGCCTCCCGTGCCGGTGCCAAGCGTGATCCCGACCCAGTTTGCGATGCCCGTGGCGGCCCCTGCGAAACTTTCACCCAGTCCGAAAACATTTGCGTCGTTTTCCATATAGACGGGGATTTCAAGGTTGTGCTGAAGGTATTTACCGAGCGGGTATCCGTCGAGAACCGGAAGATTGGGGGAAAAAATCACCAGACCGGCGGCCCGGTCTATTTTTCCGGCGACCCCCAGCCCAACCGCTCCCACTTTGAGCCCCAGCCTGGTTCCCGAATCCATAAGGACCCGGCACTCGGAGAGCAATTTATTGGAAATCGATTCTGTCCCCCGGTCAAGACGGACCCGCGCGACGCGGGACTCAAGTATATTTGCGCAATGGCTTACCAGGGCCGTTTTGAGGTTTGTCCCGCCAAGGTCGACCCCTATATAGGCGATACTTTCGATCATTTAAGTTCCCGGCTATCCGGACAGAAATATTTCAGGCACGTAGAAGACGTAATTGCCCGCGAGGATATCAAACTGGGAGTCTGTTTCCTTTTCTATCACGGCCAAAAGTTCCTTTAGAGAAGCAGCACTACCGACAGCATCGATAAAGACGCCCGGACCATAATGGCCGGCGTGGAGCGGAAGCAGAAAATTACGGGCGTTTCCCTTCCACGAGACGTTCAGTTGAGTGCGTTGTTCGTTTATGATCTTGAAAAATCTTCTTACGAGGTCAGTTCGCAAAACGGGGGACGGCGCCTTGGTTACGCATTCCATGAGTCCCGCCAGAAAGTAGAGGCGGCGCATGCGTTTTTCGTCCTCCCGAAACCTGAAGAGCCACAGACAGGTGTAATGATATCCGCCGTCGAGAACAACATGATTGGGGACGATTGTTATCGGGCGCCTGTCAGGGGTTGATTTGCGGCGCTGGTCTTCGAGCCTTGCGGATTGCTCCCGCGTACATAAAACAGCGTTTCCCGAGATCCATTCGTTTTTCCTAAATTCGAAGGGAGAAACGGCAATCAGGTTATTTGCGGGTTTGAGTCTCGAGGATAGATCGATAATGTCCGCCATTGTTTTCCCGAACAGCCAAAAACAGCGAGGCAAAGATTGAGCGGTAAAGCGGAAAAAAATCGAGTATCTAAAGGATACGCCGCGCTAACCTATAAAAACGTTCCTGTAGAAGTCGACATGTTCAATAACCGAACCTGCGCCTCTGGCCACGGCGGTAAGGGGGTCTTCGGCGATGTTGACCTTGAGTTTGGTATAGTCGGAGAGAAGCTTATCGAGACCTTTAAGGAGCGCCCCTCCACCGGCGAGCCAGAACCCGTGGTCATGAATGTCGGCGGCAAGATCGGGCGGAGTCTTCTCGAGTGCGCGCCGCACAGCTTCCACGATTGCATCCACCGGCTCCTTTATCGCTTCGCGGATTTCAGCATCGGTTACGGAAAAAGTTTTGGGTATGCCCGAGAGTATCTCTTTTCCGGTAATCTCGATCGTTTCAGGTTTTTCGGGAGCAACCGCAGACCCTATCCTCATCTTCACCGATTCGGCAAGGACTTCACTTATTATCATCTGGCGCTCGCGCTGTATGTAGCGCAGGATCGCTTCGTTGGCTTCATCGCCCGCCACCCGCACCGATTCGCTATAGGCCACGGCGAACATGGAAATTACCGCGACTTCAGTCGTGCCGCCTCCGATGTCCACGATCATGTTTCCGTGAGGCTGATCGATGGGAAGCCCCGCTCCAATGGCGGCGGCCATGGGTTCTTCAACCAGGTGTATGTATCTTGCGCCGGCCTGTTCGGCAGCCTCGATGACGGCCCTTTTCTCGACCGAGGTAATCCCGGTGGGGACCGCAACGACGAGCCTGGGGCGAAAAAACTGACGTTTATTCAAAACCTTGGACAAGAAGTATTTGATCATCACTGCGGTTACTTCAAAATCGGCAATAACGCCGTCTTTTAGCGGGCGAATGGTTACGATCTTGTGGCCGTGCCTGCCGATCATATTCCTGGCTTCCTGCCCCACGGCTATAACCTGGTGTGTATCCTGGTTTATCGCCACAACCGACGGTTCGTTGAGGACGACGCCTCGGCCCCGCATATAGACGAGCGTGTTTGCGGTCCCCAGGTCCATTGCCAAGTCTTTAGAGAGATATGACAGAAGCCATCCGAGCATTATATGACCCTTCTATTTGATCTTTTAGCCTCAACCCTTTCCGTTTGGTTTAAACGTCAAGTGGAGGCACTAGATATCGTACAGAGAATATAGGCAATGAATCAGCCGGTCAACTGTTTATGAGGCGGCTTTTTCGGGTTTAAGGCCGAATGCGGAGAATAGCCTCTGGTTAACGAGGGGCCAGAGTTCTTCCATTTTTGCCCCATCCTGCGGAAAACCGGCCGACGAGATATAGGGGTGGAGTTTTACTCCCTTGATCCCTTTTAGAGCGATCTTTCCGTGGCCGGCAAGTTCTGCAAGCTGGCTTTCAGCCTCCTGGACCGTTGTTTCGGCAAATAAGACGCCAAAGCGGTTTTGCGTCAACTGTCCGACCAGGACCCCGGGGGGCAGAGCTTCACAAAGCGATGAAGCCAGTTCGCGTTGCAGCTGCCTGATCCTTTTGGGCAGGACCTTGGTGTTTAGAATCTGCCAGGGTTCAAACTGAATGAGGCCGAGGGCAAATGGAGCGTTGGACTGCATGGAAGCGTGAAACAGGCCTTCAACTCTGGATTCGAAGGCCGGCGCGCTGAAAAGTCCCGTGCAGATATCGTATGAGTGCAGGGCCTCGTTTTCTTCCTTGTAATAGATCTGCTCGAGCAGGAGGAGCAGAAAATGAAAAGCGTGGGCAACGGCTCGTTCGGAGTCGGGGTTCCAGTCGGTAACCTGGCGGGAGAGAAAAACAAGGGCCAGTTCATATCCGAGCGAGGTCTGGCCGCGCATTCCCCACACGGTGCCCTGATGAGGAAGGTTTTCGCCGGGAGAAAAAAGGAAGTGGTCCGATGTCGCCGGATTGAGTCGTATGATGAGCAGGTTTTTTTGATTCTGCAGGACCCAGCCGACCAAACCCTGTTTTGTGGCGAAACTTTGAGTGACCAGTCCTCTTGGCGTATTGGAAGTGCAGCCGAGGATACGGAAATTTTTTTTCTCAGGTTCTTTTACGACCAAAAAACCGTAATCCATATCAAGCAACTGGGCCCACTCGGCAGTGAACATACCGCAATAATTATCGAGCGCGCAGCCTTTGAAGGCGGCTTCATCGAGTCTGTTCAAGGTTTCGAATACTCTGGCGTAGTTTTCGTGCCGCGCCTTTGACTCGCGGTTTTTCAGAATCCCTCCGAGAAGCTCGGCGAACTCCCTGATCCATTTTTGCTGCTTGTCGTTAAAACCCCAGCCGTATTTGGTATCGACGTAGAGGACCCCTGCCCCGCCCGCAACCTGCACCGCAAAGAGCCCCTTTATGTGGGATTCGCCTTCCCGGTAAAACGGGAGGGTAAGTGGTATGGATGAAGTGGCTTCATGCAGTTTATCGAGGTGAATGGTCTGCCCCACTTTCTGCACCTGGGAAAGAATGCCGCTACCCTCAAGAGGCAGCGAGATCCTGGGGGGGACGAATTTACTCAAAGACTGCATAGCGGCGAGATCGAGGCGGCGGTTTCTTTCGTCGAAAACAAAAAAAGCTGTGGTATAAGCTTCGAGGATATTGGACAAAAGATTTACAAGCGGTTGATAGGGATTTAAATCCATTAGGCGATCTATTCTTTCTGCGCGCTCCTTTGCGGCCGAATGCCAGGAAAAAAACCGAACGCGGTTTTTACCTGGAGACTATGTGCTATGATACGATGCCTTTTTAGTACTGGAATGAGAGTTTTCTGTCAATAGGCTTGCGGTGCCTGGAGAAACGAGTGGGCAAGATAGCGATTTTACCTGAGATTCTGTGTAACCAGATCGCGGCCGGCGAGGTTGTCGAACGGCCTGCCGCAGTGGTAAAAGAGCTCATTGAAAACAGCATCGATGCTCAGAGTTCACGGATTTCGGTCAGCCTGACAGACGGGGGACGCAGGGAAATCCGGGTGGTGGACAACGGCTGCGGCATGAGCGCCGAAGATGCCCTTTTGTCGCTTGAGAGGCATGCGACAAGTAAAATAAGGTCTTCGCAGGACCTAAACGCAATATCTTCGCTCGGGTTTCGCGGGGAAGCGATTCCGTCCATTGCGGCAGTAAGCCGCTTTGAGCTTTGCACAAGGGAACACGAGGCCGACTTTGGAACGTCGATCAGGGTTGAGGCGGGCGTAATAAAGGACGTCCGCGAAAAGGGTCAGCCCCCCGGAACTCTGGTGGTCGTTCGAGACCTTTTTTACTGCGTTCCGGCAAGGCGCAAGTTTTTGCGCAAAGCCGAAACCGAGCTTGCTTACATAACGGACCATTTTTTGCGCATTTCACTTGCGAACCCCGCTGTCCACATGCAACTCCAAAGCCAGGAGAAGGTGCTGTGCGATCATCCGGGATGCGAGACGCTGTTGCTCAGGACCGCACAGGTGCTGGGACCCGAAATCGTAAAATCGCTTCGCGGAATCGATTTTGAAAATGCGGCCATGAGGGTATCGGGCTTTCTTGCGCCTCCCGACGTTCAGAGAACCAACAGCCAGAGTCTTTTTCTTTATGTAAACGGAAGGGCCGTCTGGGACCGGCTTCTTCAAAGGGCGGTACTGACGGCTTACGAAGCGCTCCTGCCTCGAGGGAAATATCCGGTCGCAGTTGTTTTTATAGGGATTTCAGCAGCGCAGGTGGATGTAAACGTTCATCCCGCAAAAAGAGAAATTCGGTTCAGAAACCCGGGCGAGGTAATTTCGACTGTGCGGACCGCTCTTTTTGAGGCGCTTTCGGCTGTTCGATCAAAGTCGTATGGTTTTTCGCAGGCTCCGGGGAAGGTTGGGATAGCGAGCGAGGGCCAGGCGCCCTTTGGTTCCGTGAATCGGTTTCAAAGAAAACAGAGTATTTACGCGCCTCGTGCGTCATGGGGCGGGGCTCCGCCAGCCGGGGAAATCTTTCCGGTGAGGCAGACCGAAATGCCTTCTTTCCGGGACGAGACTCCCGCTGGCACTTCCAGCTATTCAAGCCTGAACCTGATCGGCCAGCTCGCTAATCTGTTCATTCTTCTTGAAGCACCTGAGGGCCTGGTCCTGATAGATCAGCACGCAGCCCATGAAAGAATCGTCTTCAGCGGCCTGAGCAAAAAGAAGGCGAATGCAGCTCAACTTCTTGCCCGGCCCGCCATTATAGACCTTCTGCCCAAAGAGGCCGTGCTTCTTGAAACGGTTGTCCCTTCGCTTAGAGACATTGGATTTGAAATCGAGCATTTCGGGGGAAGCAGTTTCGCCGTCCATGCCGTCCCGGCTAGTCTGTCCGGGTTTAAACCCGAAGAAATAGTGCGCGATTATCTGCGGTATGCAGAAGAGGAGTGCCCGGCAAATGAGGGCGAAATCATGCTCGGCCTTGCCAGAATCGCTTCCTGCCACGGGTCTGTGAGAGCAGGGCAAAGGCTCAAACCAGAAGAAATAAGACACCTGTTGGAGGCGCTCGATGCGATTGATACTCCTTTTACATGCCCCCACGGCCGGCCTCTATCGTATACATTGACCTATGAACAGATTTTGCGGTTCTTCAAAAGAAGCTGAGCACACAGGCGCAGTCCCGCTGGTTATACTTGCCGGGCCGACTGCAGCGGGTAAGACTTCGCTTTCGATCGAACTTGCCTCCCGGATTTCGGCCGAGATTGTAAACGCCGATTCAATGCAGGTTTACCGCTTCATGGAAATCGGGACCGCCAAGCCGTCATTGGATGAGCGGCGTATTGTTCCCCACCATCTCATTGACGTGGCAGATCCCGATGAGCCATTCGATGCGGCAAGATACATCAACACCGCTGCCCCGCTGATCGGGGATATAAAGGCGCGGGGCAAAGTCCCTCTGGTCGTGGGCGGCACGGGCCTCTACATCAGGGTGCTGACTCAAGGGCTGTGCAAAGGGCCGCCCTCGAACCCGGAAGTGAAAAGAAGGCTCCTGGCAGATGAGCTGTCGAAAGGTCTTGGGGATCTCTACCTCGACCTTTTGCGTGTCGACCCCGAATCCGGGGAAAAAATCCACCGAAACGACCGTCAGCGGATTATCCGGGCACTCGAGGTCTTTTATACCGGGGGGGTGCCGTTATCAGTTTTTCAGAAGGGACACGGTTTCAGGGACCGGATTTTCCCTTCGGTAAAAGTCTTTATAAACCGAGACCGGGAGGCGCTTTTCGAGCGTATCGACGGCAGAGTCGACCGGATGCTCGGAGAAGGACTCAAGGGTGAAGTCGAAGGGCTTCTCGCCATGGGATATTCGGCCGAACTCAAATCGATGCAGTCGATCGGGTACAAACAGATGGCGGCCCACCTAGCGGGGGCAATATCCTTGCAGGACGCCGCCCGACAGATAAAGCGCGAGACCAGGCATTACGCCAAACGGCAGATCACCTGGTTCCGCGGAGATCGCGAGTTCATGTGTTTTGATGCAGACGATATCGAAGGGATATACGAATATGTGAGAAAGCAATTAAAGCTATGATTGACGGACACGCGCATTTAAATGAGCTAAAAGATATCGATGCTTCAATTTCTCGCGCCAGGTCCTGCGGAGTCAGCGCGATAATAGCAGTGGGCATGGATATCGAGTCAAACAGGGCAATCATTGACATTGCGCAGCGCTTCCCCGGGACCGTATATCCTGCGGTTGGATACCATCCCTGGTCGATAGCGGCCGACAAAACAGAAGAAAATCTCGAATTCATTAAAGAGAACCTGACATCCTGCATAGCCCTTGGCGAGGTGGGCCTAGATTATAAGGCAAAGGTAAAAAAAAAGGTCCAATGGGAAGTCTACGAGCGCCTGCTCGCGATTGCCCGCGAGGCAGACAAGCCCGTAATAATCCACTGCCGCTTCTCGCATGTTCGAACATACGAGATGACGGCTTCGGCTGGAATCGAGAGGGCGGTATTTCACTGGTTTACAGGCGAAAAACAACTCCTGGTCAAGCTGCTCGATTCGGGATATTTGATCTCGGTAACCCCGGCGCTTTCCTACAGCCCTTTTCACCGCGACGCCGCGGCCTTGGCTCCTCTGGATAGAATCCTGGTCGAAACGGACGCACCGGTCGAATACCAGGGGAAAATATCAGAGCCGGCCGATTTGCCCATCACGCTGCAGGAACTTGCGCAGATCAAAGGAATTTCAGTGGAGGAAGCCGAAAGGGTCACCGAGCAGAATACACGATCTTTTTATCGATTCGATTAGAAGTAGAACACCTCAGCTCACAAATTCCCTAATTTCTGGATGCATATTCCCGAATATCCTGCTTGAGCCTGTCACCGAGCTTGTATTCCGCAATATCGAGATCGTAGTCCATCTGGAGACCCAGCCAGAATTGCGGAGACGTGCCGAAGTAGCGTCCAAGGCGAAGAGCAGTGTCTGCACTAATCCTGCGCTTGCCTTGCACGATCTCGTTTATTCGGCGCGGCGGTACACCTATGACAAGAGCCAACCTGGTCTGGCTGATGCCCATGGGTTTTAAGAATTGCTCAAGCAGGATTTCACCGGGACAAACGGATCTGATTTTTTCTTTCATGTTTCTAATCCTTTTCGCAGTATTCCTGCGGGGAAATGCATCGCTCATGCCACTTGGCAAAAGGCAAAAGCAAAAAGTGGAAAGGCAAAAGAAGGGCCTCGTTTCCGCCTTCGCCTTTTGCCTTTTACCTTTTGGCTTTTGCCTCATTGGATAACGCTGGACGTTATGCAGATTGATTCCGAACAGCCGATTTGGTTATCGACGAAGATCTCAGTCTTTGGATCGTAATGCACAGCACCGGGAGGGGCCTCATTTTGCCTTTTGCCTTAGCACAGCACCTCATCAGCGTTAAATTATGAGGAAAGGAGTGCCGGAAAACTCGAATATCCAAGGGAGAATTGCACTATGATCAAGAAGAGAAGCCTCATGCTGCTGTCAGCGGTTATCGTGTGCCTGCTTATAGCGCCTCTTTACCGGGCGATCGCTACGGACCCTGCCGGGGGTTCGTCTTCCATTGCGCCCGGGGAGGAAGGAGCCAAAGCCGCGCTCGAAAAATCCCCACGGCATCGCGAATGGGTGAAGGTCAAGGTTGCCGGTTCCAAGACAGAGCTCAGTTCTTTTATAGTCTACCCGGAACGTAAGGATAAGGCGCCGGTAGTCGTTGTCATCATGGAAATATTCGGCCTGACCGATTGGATCCGTGCAGTTACCGACCAGTTGGCGGCAGAGGGCTTTATCGCCATTGCGCCGGATTTGCTTTCGGGCCGGGGGCCGAACGGCGGAGGAACCGATGCTTTCGCAAGCCGGGACGATATCGTCAAAGCTGTAAGCGGCCTTTCACCTGCCGAAGTCTCCGGCATGCTCGATGCTGTAAAGGACTATGCAACCAGCCTTCCCGCAGCGACCGGGAAGTTTGGGACGGTTGGTTTTTGCTGGGGCGGCGGGATGAGTTTCAACTACGCTACCACTCAGCCCGAACTCAGCGCGGCAGTGGTCTATTACGGCGTGTCGCCTCCACTTGAGGCCCTCGACAAAATAAGGGCGCCGGTCCTTGGCCTCTACGGTGAAGATGACGCCCGCGTGGCAAGCACCGTCAAGCCTGCGGAGCAGAAGATGAAAGAGCTTGGAAAGGTTTATGCAGTGCGTATTTTCAAGGACGCGGGGCATGGTTTTCTAAGGGCGCAGGAAGGAAAAAACGGAGCGAACCTTGAAGCTTCCCGGCTGGCGTGGCCGGCTACCATAGAGTTTCTCAAGAAATATTTGGAGCAGGTTCGAGTTCAGTAATACTCTTCTTGTGAGACTTTGCCTCTGAAAACGTAGTAGCACCAGGCCATATAGATGAGAACCACCGGCAGGATCACCGCGGTCCCGGCGAGCAGGAACGACTGTGAGGAGGGGGCCGCCGCCGCCTGCCGGAAGGTCACGGCGAACGGCACCAGCCACGGCCAGAGGCTTATGCCCCACCCGATATATCCCATGAAGAAAATGCCGACGCTAAAGAAAAAGGGGCGAGTTTCAGAGCCGTTATGCAGGTCTCGCCATATCAGGACAAACAGGGCGCCCGTCAGCAGGGGTATAGGCAAGAGGTAGTAGAAATTGGGCAGGGTAAACCAGAGCCGTTTAATACCATCGTTCATTATCGGCATGCTGACGCTCACGATCGCGATGAAAACGCCTACATAGCCCAGGACATAGGAGGCGCATTTTCGCGCCCAGTCGCGGGTGATTCCGTCTGTTTTCATTATCAGCCAGGAGGACCCGAGCAGTGCGTAGCCGAACAGCAGGGCCACTCCGGTCATGAAACTGTAGGCGCTCAGCCAATCGAACTGGTTGCCGGCGAAGCTGCGCCCTTGGACGTGCACCCCTTGTACATAGGCCCCCAGAATCATGCCCTGCATGAAGGCGGCGACTATAGAGCCAAAATGGAAAGCGTAGTCCCAGACAAAGCGTGATTTGACGGCCTTGAACCTGAACTCGAATGCCACACCGCGAAAGATGAGCCCCAAAAGCATCAGGATGACAGGCATGTAAAACGCCGGCATCAGGATCGCATAAGCGAGCGGAAACGCTGCAAGAAGTCCCCCGCCGCTCAGCACCAGCCATGTCTCGTTGCCGTCCCAAAATGGCGCGATGGAGTTCATCATGCGGTCTCTGCATTCGTCGGAAGGAGCAAAGGGAAACAAGATGCCCACCCCGAGGTCGAAACCATCAAGGAGGACATACAGGAAAAGTGCGGTAAAGAGCAGGCCGAACCATACGAGCGGAAGATCAAACATTCTGTTCCTCACCTTTTGAGACGGCAGAGGTTAAAACAGGAGGCTTTTTGATGCCGTGAGAACCATAGACTTCGGCCTCGGTGCCGGGGCCTTTTCTGATTAGCTTGATTATGTAATAGCTCCCGGAGCCGAAAACGGTCCCGTAGGTCAGGACAAAAGCGCCAAGAGATATGGCGACGGGAATGCCCTGTACAGGAGAAAGCGCATCGGCTGTGCGCAGGATGCCCTGGACTATATATGGCTGCCTGCCTATTTCCGATACGAACCATCCGGCCAGGACGGCGATGAAGCCGGCCGGTATCATGGCAATGCACCACCGCAGAAACCACCTTGTATCGAACAGGCGTTTTGTCAGAAAAAGAACGAGGGCGGCAAGACCGGTCAGGGCCATCAAAGTTCCAATCCCAACCATGACGCGGAAGGACCAGAAAACCGGGAGCACAGGCGGCCATTCGTCTCTGGGCCAGGCTTTCAGTCCCCTTACCTCTCCATTGAAGTCATGGGTAAGAATCAGGCTGGAGAGCTTTGGAATTTCGACAGAAAACTTTGTGGTTGCCTCTTTTTGATCGGGCCACCCGAAAAGAGTGAGCGGCGCGCCGTGCGCTGTTTCCCACAATGCCTCTATAGCGGCCACCTTGACCGGTTGGTGAACAAACGTGTTTCGTCCGTGCGCGTCGCCTGCCAGCAGTTGAAAGGGGGCGACAAAAATCGCCATGATCGCGGCCATTCCCACCATAACCCGCGCTTCCGCTATGTGCCGGCCTCGCAGCAGGTAAAATGCTCCGACGCCTCCGGCGACAAAAGCCGTTGTGAGGTAGGCGGCTGTGACCATATGGACGAACCGATACGGAAAAGAAGGACTGAATATAATCTGCAGCCAGTTGACGGGATATAAAATGCCGTTTTCGCCAATGCGGAACCCCTGGGGCGTCTGCATAAAGCTGTTGGCTGAAAGTATCCAAAATGCAGATATCACTGTTCCAGCCGCCACGATCGCGGTTGAGGCGAAATGGATTCCGCGGCTTACCCGGTCCCAGCCAAACAGCATGACTCCAAGAAATGAGGCTTCCAGAAAGAACGCGCCCATCACTTCGTAGCCCATAAGCGGACCCACAATGTTGCCCGCTTTGTCTGAGAATACGGACCAATTCGTTCCGAACTGAAACGCCATGACCACGCCCGACACAACCCCCATGCCGAACGTGACGGCAAAAATCTTGACCCACATGCGGTAAACAACCGCATAAACAGATTTGCCGGTTGCCAGCCACATCGCTTCCAGAACTACCAGCCAGCTCGCAAGACCGATCGTGAAGGCCGGAAAAAAGATGTGGAACGAAAGGGAGAAACCGAACTGGATACGCGAAAGAAGGACGGGATCGAGGTTTTCAATCATGCTTAAACACCTTACACAGGACTTTTCGAACCAGTTGCCCACGTCCCATGGGGACACCTGCAATTATTAGAAGTGGGGTCCCGGGTGGCCCGGATATCCCGGATATCCCGGTTGCCGGTCGCACCGGCTCTTTGGGCACAATACTGCGCATCGGAGCGCAAAAATGCAAGTCCCCCTGGTAAGATGAGGATTCGGCGAACGGTCAAGAATGAAACGGTGAGAAAGCTTCTGTTATTCTACTTCGGCGAAGGCCTGACTGAGAACGACCCCGCGATCGGTGCGAGCACGAACGAGATACCGCCCGCCCCTGTCGTGCCATCCTTCCGTCACCAGAGTCTCCCCGGGGAAAACCACTCCCGAGAAGCGGGCCTTAAATTCTTTGAAACGCGCCGGATTACCATCGCAGACGCTGTATAGCAGGGCTCTTGCCGCATAACCGTAAGTGCAAAGGCCATGTAGTATAGGTCGAGGAAAACCTCCCCTCCTGGCAAACTCGGGATCAAGGTGCAGGGGATTGAGATCGCCGTTCAGGCGGTACAGCGCCGCCTGGTTTTCCGGAATGTGATAAGAGACGGAAAAATCCGGTTGAGCTTTTTCGGGAGGCTGCATCGGTTCGGTTTTGGGTCCGGGGTCTCCTCCGAAACCGCCCGCGCCCATATAAAAAATCCCGTGTTCTCCCTCAGCCAACAGTTCGCCGGCTTCAGTCATGACCTTCTTGCGCGAGATAATGAGCGCCCCTTTGCCTTTGTCATAAACATTGGCGATTTCCCCTTCGACGAGCACACGGCCTCCGGGCGGCACCTCGCCAAAGAGCCTTATAGTTTCTTCCCCGTGAATGAATCTGGAAAAGTCTATCTGCGCATCCCGGAAGACTTCCGCAAACAGACCCTGACCGATTATGGTGACGAAGCTGGGGAAAACTTTCAGTCCGCCCCCGGCATTTTCGTAAATAAACGGGAGTTCTTCTGTCTGCGCCCCGACACTGAGCGCATACCGTACGACGTCCTTCCACGTGTACTCGTACGGGACAGGGCCGCGCCTTTTACCTGCCAGCTTCAAGTTGATCATGTAGGCCACCTCATTTATCGGATGTTTAGGTCCATAGTTTAAAGAATATCATTCGGCAACAACAAAGAACGAACCCAATTTCCAAGCCTTTTTGAGCGATTTGTGTGGACTGAAATAAGAAATCGCAAATGTTATTCTGGAAAGGCTCAGGCTTCAATTTCACTACAAAACCGCTCTCATAGGCGATATATTACAGAAAACAGCCACTTTAGAGAATTTTATTCGGAAAAATAATATTCTTTACAGTGATACTACTACCATGCTAAACTTCTGTCTGTCAAGCGTGGAAGATTATCCATCTCAAAATCTCCTCATCATTGAACAGGATTCATATCCCTACGTTCGGTCGGCGGTTATGAAAACGACTTTGAAACGAAATCTGCCAAGCAGTCCGGTATCAGCAACAAAATGGAAAATCCTGGCTGCAGCCGAAGAAGTAATGACGCAGAAGGGTTTTTCTTGTTCGTCGATCTCCGAGATCGCCCGTAAGGCCAATGTGGCGGATTCGGTCATTTACCGGTATTTCAAAAGCAAACAAGATCTTCTTTTCTCCGTGCCCGGCGAAAAATTAAGAAACCAACTGGGGCAGTTAAACGAGCATCTCGCTGGAATCCCAGACGTACTGAGCCAACTTCGCAAGGTAATATGGATGCAACTGCTGTATCATGACGAGCACAGGGGCTACGCCCGGTTGCTACTCATGGAATGCCGATGCATTGAAGCCTACTATTCCAGCCCCTCTTACGAGATAATTCGTGAATACACTCACATAGTGTCATCTATATTGGCCCGTGGAGTCAAAGAGGGAAAATTTCGCCCGGATATTCCGATCCGGCTCATTCGTGACGTAGTTCTGGGGACATTGGACATGGAAACCATCAGTTCCCTGGCGACCGGCGAAGTGGCCTCAGGGACGTCGGATTTCGAAGACGTAGTGGACCTGGTGGATTCAATGCTTGAGGTAAAAGCGCCGCCGGAAGGGCAACGTGTAAACCGCCTGGATTCCATCATCGAGGCGGCAAAGAAAGTCTTCGCAGAAAAAGATTTTGCCAAGGCGACCATATCCGAGATCGCCAGCCTCGCGGGTGTGGCGGATGGGACGATATACGAATACTTCCAGAGCAAGGAAGACATTCTTCTTTCCATAGCCGAAGATCGGCTCAGCACTTATCTGGCACAAGTCTCCGGAGCGTTCGACATCAAGAGCCCGGATCGAAAACTTCGAAGGCTGATCAAATACCATTTTTCTCATTTTTTGAGCGACCGCGATTTTCTGAAATTGTTTTTAATGCGGCTTCAGGCCAGTGACAAGTTTTACATGTCCAAGGCCTATGAGACATTTCTCAAATACTGCAGGCTGATCGAGGAGATCGTAGAGGAGGGCAAGACTGCGGGTACTTTTCGGCCAACTGTCAATTCCCGGGTTTTTCGCAACATGTTTCTCGGGGCTTTTATTCACATGTCCATGCGCTGGTTCGTATTGAGTGAGTCCACCCAGGTGGATAAGGCTGAGGAAATCGAGCAGGTAACTGAGCTTCTGACATCAGCGGTCATGGCGAACAGATGACGGATATCGGGTATCGGGAAGTCCGACCTCTGAGATAAGACGTCTGATCTATGCCAGCGACCGCCCCCGGCGAAAAGGAGTAAGCGAGGATGAAGACAGACTTCAAGAGTGTGAAAGTTGAGATTCAGAATGCCGTGGCGGTTCTGTATATGAATAACCCGCCGGTAAACCAGCTCTCCCAGAACTTTAAGAGGGAGTTGATCGAGGCTATTTCCGGCGGATTACAGGACCCGGAAATCAAGGCAATCGTGTTGACAGGGTCCGGACAAAATTTCATAGCAGGCGCGGACCTCACGGAAGTCTACAAGGTCACCGACAGGCAGACCGTGATGTCGGGGCTGTTGGCCAACGCTGAATTCCTAAAAGAGATCGAGACCGGTCCAAAGCCGGTGATAGCGGCTATCAACGGCAATGCGCTCGGCGGGGGGCTGGAAATCGCCATGGCCTGTCAATACCGCGTGGCAGCCAAGGGGGTTCAGCTCGGACAACCCGAGGTGAAGGTCGGGCTCATGCCGGGGATGGGCGGGACCCAGCGTCTGCCCCGGCTCATAGGTCTGGTCAACGCCTTGGAGATGATGACCACGGGGGAGCCCATCGACGCCGAAAGGGCGCTATCGAGGCGGCTCGTTGATGAGGTGTGCGAACCCGGGGACCTGGTGAACGCCGCCGTGGCGGCAGCCAACAAGTTTATCTCGGGCGCAATCGTTCTGGATTTCAAGCGAACCCGCAACAGGACCAGTCGGCTTCCAAGCGCGGCTGAAGTGAAAGCCATGGCGATGGGCGCCGCGTTCATGACGCAGAAAAAAGCAAAAGGCTACATTGCCCCCATGAAGGTGATCGAAGCGGTGGGCAAAGGGTTATCCTTCGACATAGATACCGATCTCCGGCGAGAATGCGAACTATTCGCCGATTGCTCTGTTTCACATGTAGGCAAAAACCTGATCGGCATATTCTTGAATACCAGGGCTGCCGGAAGGCTTCCACGCATCGAAGGCATCAAGCCCGCCCCGATCAAAAAAGTCGCCATGCTGGGCGGCGGGGTAATGGGGTCGGGGATAGTCAACCTCCTGCTCAAGGGCGGGTATGACACGGTCCTGTGGGACATCAATCAGGAGGCTGTGGATAAAGGTGTTGCTGCGGTAAAGAAAACCTTCGACTTTTCGATCAAGCAGAAAAAGATGACCCCTGCCGATCTGGAGTCGATGCTGAGTAAGAAGCTCAAAGCCACCACTTCTTTTGAGGACGCCAAAGACGTCGATCTGGTGATCGAAGCCATCGTAGAGAACATGGGAATCAAACAGGATGTCTGGAAGAAGCTGGAAGCGATCTGCGGGCCCGACACCATTTTCGGCACCAACACATCGGCCCTGCCGATTACCGAAATGGCTTCAGTGCTCAAAGATCCCGGACGTATGATCGGCCTTCATTTTTTCAACCCGGCCGAACGGATGCAGCTTTTGGAAATCATTTGCGCGGAAAAGACTTCCGACCAGACCCTGGCAACTTCCGTAGCTTTTGGACGCGCTATCAAGAAGGTGCCCATCGTGGTTAACGATGGGCCGGGTTTTTACGTTTCCAGGCAGCTTGGCGGCCTTTTCGGAGGATTTGCGTTCCTGATGGCCGACGGTATAGACGGAAATCAAGTGGAAAAGGCGATGAAGGATTTCGGCATGCCGATGGGCCCAATGACTCTTGCCGATCTCACCGGCATAGACATCAACCATCACGTGACCACGACTTTCGAGAAAAAGCTGGGAGACAGATACAAGATTCACCCGCTCCTGGAGCAGATTTACCAGACGGGGTGTTACGGAAGAAAAACCGGTGCGGGCTACATGGATTACAGCAGTGAAAAACCGGTACCGAACAAGAAGGTTTGGGACTGCATTCAAAATTATTTAAACTCAAACGGCGTTTCTCCAAAGCAGGTCCCTGACCAGGAGATAGTGGACGCCATGCTTGGCCTCGCAATTAACGAGGCGGCACTCATGATGGAGCAGGGAATTTGCGACAGGCCGCAGGACATGGACCTGGCGATGATCTATGGTACCGGATTTCCTCCGTACAGGGGCGGCATATTACGATATGCGGACAAATGGGGCGCAGCCAACGTATACAACAAGGTGGCCGAACTCGAAGAGCGTTTCGGACCCAGGTACAAACCGGCAGCGCTTCTGAAGCAGATGGCCGAATCCGGCAAGACCTTTTACCCGGCTTAAACGGAAAGGGCTCCGTTATGGCAAAGAAATTCTTAAGTGAGCGGAACCTTGATTTCATGCTCTACGAAGTGCATGACGTGGAGCGGCTTTCCAGCTTGCCTTATTATGAAGACCACACTCGCGAGACCTACGACCTCGTGGTGAACACGGCGCTAAGGCTAGCTCGAAATTTGATGTATCCATACCTGCGCGAGATGGACGAAAAACCTCCGGTACTGGAAGACGGACAGGTGAAAGTTCATCCGGTGGTCAAGACCTTGATGAAGGAATGGGGAGAGGGCGGGTGGATTTCTTCGGCCATGCCCTATGACATTGGCGGCCAGCAGTTGCCGGTAACGGTGCACATGGCTTGTACTTATATATTCGCCGCAGCCAATTTCCCGGCCACCGGTTACTCCGGACTGACCACGGGGGCAGCCCATCTGATTTTCACATATGGAACCAAGGAGCTTATAGAAAGCTATACCCCCCGCATGCTTGCGGGCGAGTGGCAGGGTACGATGGCGCTCACCGAACCTCAGGCGGGCAGCTCGCTTGCAGACATAACTACGCAGGCGGAGCCCACGGACCAGGGGTATTACAAGATCCGCGGTCAAAAGATATTCATCTCTGCAGGCGACCATGATGGCGTACAAAATGTCGTACATATGGTGTTGGTCAAAATCAAGGGCGCCCCTCCCGGTGTCAGGGGTATTTCTCTTTTCCTGGTGCCCAAGAAAAGGCTCAACAGTGACGGAACCCTTGAACCCAACGACGTTGCGGTAGCTACGGTCTATCACAAGCTCGGCTATCGCGGCTGTCCTATTACGCAGCTCAGTTTCGGGGAAAATGACGATTGTCACGGATATCTTGTAGGCGAACCGCACAAAGGCCTGGCCTACATGTTTCAGATGATGAACGAGGCACGCATAGGGGTTGGTATGCAGGCCACCGGGATTGCTTCAGCCGCATATTACGCTTCTTTGGAATATGCCAAAGAGAGGCCCCAGGGGCGAAGGCTATCGACCAAGGACCCGACATTGCCTCAGGTTCCCATCATTGAACACGCCGATATAAGGAGAATGCTGCTCTTTCAAAGGGCAGTGGCAGAAGGTTCCGTGTCGATACTTCTGCAGTGCGCCATGTATACGGATCTGGCGAGAACCGACAATGCCGAGCAGAAGGAAAACTATGAACTGTTGCTCGATTTGCTGACCCCCGTTGCGAAAACTTACCCCTCTGAGAATGGAATTACGGCGGTAAGCCAGGGGCTCCAGATACTGGGGGGTTATGGCTACTGTCAGGAGTTCCCTTTGGAGCAATATTACCGCGATGCCAGAATACATCCCATTCATGAGGGCACGACCGGTATTCAGGCCATGGACCTGCTCGGGCGAAAGGTCATCATGAAAGATGGCAAGGCATTGAAGCTCTTTATAAAGGAGGTCCAGGCCGTGATCGAGGCCGCGGCGTCCCGCGAAGAACTCAAACTTTATTCCGAGCGACTTCGGGAAGCGTTGGGAAAACTTCAGAGTGTCACCATGCAACTGATACAACTTGCGATGAAGGGAGAGGTGGAGAAGTTTCTGGCTGATGCAACCCTTTACCTTGAATTTTTTGGGATAATCGCGATTGCCTGGCAGTGGCTGGCCCAGGGGCTGGCCGCGGCGAAAGGATTGGAGGGCGATTGCTCCGATCTGAACAAACAGTTCTACGAAGGCAAACTCCATACAATGCGGTACTTCTTTCATTATGAAGTACCGAAGATCTACGGGTTGGCGTCGAGGCTCATGGAGTCCGACGGCCTGACGGTGAAGATGGAAAGCGCCATTTTCGACGACTAAGATTGATACTGGTGAACGCGGAAAATCCCGCCGAGGCGGGAGCCACCCTACAGACTCACGACCGACTAAAGAAAGAGGAGACGACAAATGAGAGAAGTAGTTATTGCAGGATACCTCAGGACCGCTCAATCCCGCTGCAGGCCGAGGGACCCGGCCAGAGACGTGTTCGGCAGATTAAGGGCCGATGAGCTTATGGCGAAGCTGATTCCCGAACTGGTCAAGCGAACGGGCCTCAAGCCCGAGGACATAGATGATTTCATACTGGGGTGCGCCACCGCTGTCGGTGAACAATGGTCCTATGGAGGCCGCTTCCCTATTTTCCTGGCCAATTTTCCCATAACCGTCGCCGCAAAGCAGGTGGACCAGCAGTGCGGTTCCTCCATGGCCGCGGTGCACGTTGGTTTTATGGAGATAGCCACGGGAAATGCAGATATAGTCATGGTGGGGGGAATGGAACACATGACCAGGGTGCCTATGGGAGGCTCAACGACCGACGGTGGATTGATCGCTCCCAACCTGGCGCTGTTTGCCGCCCCTGAGTACCAGCACTGGGACATGGGGACGACCTTGAACATGGGACTAACAGCCCAGAAACTTCTTCTCAAGAGCGGTCTGACGCGGGAAGAAATGGACAAATGGGCTTTGAGGTCTCACCAGCTTGCCGCCAAGGCCCAGGCGGAGGGTTTCTTCGATGAAGAGATACTCCCGATCGAGGCGGAACAATCAGACGGAAAGGTCATTACGGTAAAGACGGACCAGGCAGTGCGAGGCGACACGACGCTCGAGAGTCTGGCGGAATTGAAACCGGCTTACAAGAAAGACCACCTGATTACCGCCGGGAATTCATCGCCCCTCAACGCAGCGGCATCATCCATGATCCTGATGGCCAAAGAGACGGCGCAGGCGAAGGGCATCAAGCCCATGGCCGCCGTTAAGTCCATCGGGTTTGCCGGCGTGCACCCCACGATCATGGGCGAGGGGCCGGTGCCCGCCAGCAAAAAAGCCCTTAAAAAGGCGGGACTGGAAGCCAAAGACGTCGATTACTGGGAGATAAACGAAGCTTTCTCGATTGTGGCCCTGAACTGCATCAAGGAACTTGGGCTCGATCAGGACAAGGTCAATGTAATGGGCGGTGGAGTGGCAATCGGACATGCGCTCGGAGCAACCGGCACGCGGCTCGTGGGAACTCTGGCCCGGATACTGGAGAAGAAAGGCGGCCGCTACGGATGCGCCAACGCCTGTATAGGAGGGGGCCAGGGCGTGGCCACTATCATAGAGCGAATATGATAGCTTACGAGGATTTTATAAACAGTAAGTTGAAGAGGCAGATGTGCTTTTCTTTGGATCATGAAGGCATAGTTTGATTGTAATAGCGCCCTCCCCGTCCAGCGGGGAGGGGCGCTTTCGCTTTTGCCGATTTGGGGGAGGGAATATGAAGACCGATAAGGCAGGTCGACTCGAAGGGAAAGTCGCCATTATCACCGGGGCCGCAAGCGGCATTGGCCGGGCAGCGGCAGTTCTTTTTTCCCGGGAGGGGGCGAAGCTCGTCCTGGCCGATTGGCATGAAGAGGGTCTGAGGGAGACGCTTGATCTTATCATTAAGGATGGAGACCAGGCGATCGCACAGAAAACGGATGTGTCCAACGAGCAGGATGTTAAGGCACTGATCGACCTGGCGCTTAAAAGCTACTCCGCGATAGACATCCTGTGCAACAACGCCGGAATCACGGGAGGACGCGTGGCCACGTTGGATCAGCAGGAGGGGGAGGACTGGTACAGGATATACGGGGTGAACGTCATGGGCGCGGTATTCTCCACCAAGCATGTCTGCGCGCACATGATGGAACGTAAGAAAGGGGCAATAGTCAATACGGCTTCGGTAGCCGGCATCCGCTCCGGTGCAGGAGGCAACGCCTACAGCGCAAGTAAGGCCGCCCTTATTAATTTTACTCAGACTTCAGCATGCGACCTTGGCGGATACAATATCCGGGTGAATGCAGTCTGCCCCGGCTTGATCGAGACAGGCATGACCAAGCCCGTATTCGACTATGCGCGGGAAACGGGAAAGTTCGATAAATTGGGCAGCCGTTGCGAGTTGCGGCGTTACGGCCGACCTGAAGAGGTTGCCGCTGCCATACTTTTCCTTGCAAGCGACGAAGCCGCCTATATTACGGGTCAGGCTCTCCCGGTTGACGGCGGCAATACTGCATCACTGAACTTACCTGGGATGAAATACTGATGACGAGGTAACAGCAAATGGGAATGAAAGATGCGCTTGAGGAATTGAAGCAGCGAAAGTCCAAAGCCCTGGAGATGGGAGGCGCGGACAAGGTCGCCGGGAAACATGCTATGGGCATTGGGACTGCCAGAGAGCGTGTGGAGAAATTTCTCGATCCCGGAAGTTTCTTTGAATTCGGGTTGCTCAATCATTCAGACATACCGGGGATGGAAGACAAAACACCTGCTGACGGCAAGATTTGCGGCTTTGGCACGATTTGGGGACGGACCGTCGCGGTTACAACTGATGACGCCACGGTCCTGGCAGGAACCGGTGGCCGGGTTGGTGTGGAAAAAAGTTACCGCCTGAGCCGTTGGGCGGAGGAGAAAGGTTATCCCGTGATCCATCTGGGTGAAGGCGGGGGTGCCCGCATACCGGATATCATGGGATCGGACGGACTCAGCTCCATGACCATGCGAAAGGAAATGGCCCTGCGATGCCGCAAGGTGCCGGCCGCTGCGACGATCATGGGGGAGTGCTTCGGAGGGCCTTCCTGGCAGGCGGCGCTTTCGGATTTCGTCGTTCAGGTAAAGGGTTCGTGTATGGCCGTTTCCGGTCCAAGAGTCCTGGAAGTGGCAACCAGGGAGCAGGTTGAAACCGAAGAACTTGGAGGATGGAAGCTCCACGCGGAAGTCACCGGCCAGGTGGACAGGGTTGCCGAAGATGAGGACGAATGTTTCAGTATCGTTCGAGAGTTCCTCTCCTATATGCCGTCCAGTGCCCGGGAACTGCCTCCTCTGGTGCCTCCGAGGGGAGACGATCAGGAAACGAGACAAGAACTGCTGTTCACGCTGGTTCCGGAGGAGTTGCGCCGAGGGTACGACATGACCCGCGTAATCAAGACCATTGTCGATGACGAGCAGATTTTCGAACTCAAGCCCGATTTCGATAAGAGCGTGATAACCTGTCTTGCCCGCATGGAAGGCCGCAGCGTAGGAATTATCGCAAACCAGCCGATGTATACGGCAGGCGCAATGGGGCCGGATGGTTGCGATAAATGCTGCAGCTTCATCTGCCTGTGTGATTCATTTAATATTCCGCTGATTTTCCTTCACGACACCCCCGGGTTTCTTGTCGGCAAGGCTGCCGAAATTAAGCGCATGCCCGGCAAGATCATCAATTTCATTGAGGCGCTCGCGCTCTCAACAGTGCCAAAGATTTCACTTGTCATCCGGAAGTCTTATGGAATGGCTTATTCGAATATGTGCGGAACAGGCATGGGCGCTGATTTCGTTCTGGCGTGGCCGAACGCTGAAATCAGCTTCATGGCGCCCGAAGTTGCCGCTAATGTTGTGTATCGCAGAAAAATCGACGAGTCAGACGATGTAAAGGCAGCCAGGGAGCAGGCCGAAAGACAGATCAGGGCAGCCGGGGCCCCCTGGAAAGCAGCAGGATTAAACCTGCTCGAAGACGTCATAGACCCGCGAGATACCCGCAAGGTCTTGTGCCGTATACTCACACTGGCCAGGGGAAGCGATGGTGGGTACCGCAGCCGGAGGCTGCTTGCGAACTGGCCCACAACCTTTTGAGACTTTACTACGAGGAACGCGAAGGAAAAACTTTCCCAGCTCGCTGTTTGACGCTTTAGACTTCAGCTCGGGTTCTTTCTCTTATTCCTCGAAATCCTTCGCAGTATATTTCGATCGAAAACTCCCGAAGGCCGGTCACGCGGCATTTTGCCCGTTTACTGAGCGGCCCGCGAGTTTTTCAAATTGATTTTAGTGCGGCTTCAGGCTACTGATAAGTGAGATAGTCAATTACTTTTGAAACATTTCACAGATACTGCCAGTTCAATCGGGAAGATCGCAGGGGAAGGCAAGGCTTCGGATATTTTTCGAGCGGCTGTCAATTCCAGGGTTTTTTCGCAACTTGTTTTCCGGAGCTTTTATTCACATGTCCATGCGATGGTTCGCGTTGAGCGAATCCCCCAGGTGGACAAGACTGAGGAGATCGAGCAGGTAACCGAGATTCTGACATCAGCGGTCATGGCCAGACAGATGACGGGTATCTGGTATCGGGAACATCCTACCACTGACATCGGGTCTATGCCGGCGACCGCTCCCGGCGAAAAGGAGTGAGCGCGAATGAAGACAGACTTCAAGAACGTGAAAGTAGAGATCCAGAATGGCGTGGCGGTACTGTATCTAAACAACCCACCGGTAAACCAGCTCTCCAAACACTTTGTTGAGCAATTTGCCGAAGCTGTTCTCAGCGGCTTCCAGGACCCCGAAATCAAAGCAATCGTTCTGACGGGTACCGGCAAAAATTTCATTGCAGGCGCGGACCTCACTGAAGTCTACATGGTCAAGGAAAAGGATGTCATCTTGCCCGGCGTAATCGCCTATACCAGCTTCCTCAACCAGATCGAGACGGGACCCAAGCCCGTGATAGCTGCAATCAACGGGAATGCGCTTGGCGGCGGCCTGGAAATCGCAATGGCCTGTCATTACCGCGTGGCAGCCAAGGGGGTTCAGCTCGGGCAACCCGAGGTTAAGGTGGGGCTCATTCCCGGCGCGGGGGGAACCCAGCGTCTGCCCAGGCTCATTGGTCTGCCCAATGCTCTGGAGATGATGACCGCAGGTAACTCTATCGATGCCGAGTCGGGTCTGTCAAGACGTCTCGTCGACGAGGTGAGCGAGCCGGAGAAACTCGTACAGGCCGCAGTGGCGGCAGCCGGCAAATTTATCTCCGGCGCTATCTCGTTGGAAATCAGGCGAACGCGCAACAGAAATTCGCGGCTCCCGAGCGCAGCCGAGCTTAAGGCAATGGCTAACGGGGCCAAGTTCATCGCCATGAGCAAAGCCAAAGGATTTGTGGCCCCCTTTAAAGTGATCGAAGCCGTGGAACAGGGTTTAACGCCCAACATTGAAGCCGATATTTTGCGTGAAGCCGACTTATTTGCCGAATGTGCGGTTTCAGATGTTGCGAAGAACCTGATCGGGATATTCTTGAATACCAGGGCCGCAGGCAGGCTTCCACGCATCGAGGGTATCAAGCCTGCTCCGATCAAAAAAGTCGCGATGCTAGGCGGTGGAGTAATGGGATCGGGAATCGTCAACCTTTTGCTCGCGGGCGGCTTTGAAACGGTCCTGTGGGACATCAATCAGGAAGCAGTGGATAAGGGCCTCGCGGCAGTAAAGAAAACCTTCGATTACGCCCTGAAGCAGAAGAAGATGACCCCGGACGGTTTGGGGGCAATGCTCGATAAACAGCTCAAAACGACCACCTCGCTCGAGGACGCAAAAGACGCCGATCTAATTATAGAAGCGGTGCTCGAAAAAATGAGCATCAAACAGGATATCTGGAAAAAGCTCGAAGGGATCTGCGGACCCGACACGATATTTGGCACCAACACCTCAGCTCTTCCGATTACCGAAATGGCTTCAGTACTCAAAGATCCCGGGCGAATGATCGGCCTTCATTTCTTCAACCCGGCCCATCGCATGATGCTTTTGGAGATCATTTGCGCAGCCGGGACCTCCGATCAGACACTTGCCAGTTCGGTGGCTTTCGCGCGTGCGATCAAGAAGGTGCCGATAGTAGTCCACGACGGCCCCGGGTTCTACGTGTCGAGGCAGCTTGGAGGACTGTTCGGAGGGGCCGTCTATCTGTCCGCCGATGGCGTGAACGGCGCCCAGATAGAAAAGGCGATGAAAAATTTTGGCATGCCCATGGGGCCGATGGAGCTTGCCGATCTTACAGGCATCGACATCAACTATCACGTAAACAAGACTTTCGAACAAAGGCTTGGCGAAAGATACAAGATCCACCCGCTCACGGAACTGATTTACCAGACAGGTTGTTACGGAAGGAAAACGGGCGCGGGCTACATGGATTACAGCGGCCCCAAGCCAGTGCCTAACCAGAAGGTGGTAGATTGCGTTCGAAATTATCTGGACTCCAAAGGTATTGCTTCCAAGACTGTGTCAGACCAGGAGATAGTGGATGCTATGCTTGCCCTCGCTATTAACGAGGCGGCGCTCATGATGCAGGAGGGAATTTGTGACAGGCCGCAGGACATGGACCTGGCGATGATTTATGGCACAGGATTCCCATCGTACAGGGGCGGTATACTACGCTACGCGGACAAGTGGGGTGTCGCCAATGTGTACAGCAAGCTGGTCGAACTCGAGAAGCAGTACGGAATGAGGTTTCAACCGGCAGCGTTATTGAAACAGATGTCCGAATCCGGTAAGAGCTTTTACCCAGATTAAAAAAGAGGAGACTAGAAATGAGAGAAGTGGTTATTGCAGGATACCTCAGGACCGCTCAATCCCGCTGCAGACCGAGGGACCCGGCCAGAGACGTGTTCGGCAGAATGCGGGCCGACGAGCTTATGGCGAAGCTGATTCCCGAACTGGTCAAGCGAACGGGCCTCAAACCCGAGGATATAGATGATTTCATACTGGGGTGCGCCACCGCTGTTGGTGAGCAATGGTCCTATGGAGGCCGGTTCCCTATTTTCCTGGCCAATTTTCCCATAACTGTCGCCGCAAAACAGGTGGACCAGCAGTGCGGTTCCTCGATGGCCGCGGTGCACGTTGGTTTTATGGAGATAGCCACGGAAAATGCAGATATAGTCATGGTGGGGGGAATGGAACACATGACCAGGGTGCCCATGGGAGGCTCAACGACCGACGGTGGGTTGATCGCTCCCAACCTGGCGCTGTTCGCCGCCCCTGAGTTCCAGCACTGGGACATGGGGACGACCATGAACATGGGACTAACGGCTCAGAAACTTCTTCTAAAGAGCGGTCTGACGCGGGAAGAAATGGACAAATGGGCTTTGAGGTCGCACCAGCTCGCCGCCAAGGCCCAGGCGGAGGGTTTCTTCGATGGAGAGATACTCCCCATCGAAGCGCCACAGGCAGATGGAACGGTTATGACGGTGAAGACGGACCAGGCGGTGCGAGGCGACACGACCCTGGAAAGTCTGGCGGAATTGAAACCTGCTTACAGGAAGGACCACCTGATTACCGCCGGGAATTCATCACCCCTCAACGCGGCGGCTTCATCCATGATCCTGATGGCCAAAGAAACGGCGCAAGCGAAGGGCATCAAGCCCATTGCCGCCGTTAAGTCCATCGGGTTTGCCGGCGTGGAACCCACGATCATGGGCGAGGGGCCGGTGCCCGCCAGCAGGAAAGCCCTTAAAAAGGCGGGACTGGAAGCCAAAGACATCGATTACTGGGAGATAAACGAAGCTTTCTCGATTGTGGCCCTGAACTGCATCAAGGAACTTGGGCTCGATCAGGACAAGGTCAATGTAATGGGTGGTGGAGTGGCAATCGGACATGCTCTGGGAGCAACCGGTACGCGGCTCGTAGGAACTCTGGCCCGCATACTGGAGAAGAAAGGCGGCCGCTACGGATGCGCCAACGCCTGTATAGGCGGCGGGCAGGGTGTGGCCACTGTCATAGAACGAGTATGATATTTACGATCACTGCAAGGAGACGCAAATGAGGACAAAGCAACAGCATATCGAAGGTCTGGCCAAGATGAAGAGGAATGTGTATTTCAATGGAGCTCTCATCGATCGCACAGACGAAATACAGATGTCGTGCCTCGATACCATCGGTACGACCTTCGACGAGGCGGCCAAGCCGGAAAACCAGGACCTTATGACCGCCATTTCTCATCTTACGGGTGAGAGGATCAATCGTTTTACTCACATTCATCAGAACTGTGACGACTTGCATAAGAAGCAGGACATGACCCGCCAGCTCTGTCACAAGGTGGGGGGCTGTATCCAGCGATGCATGGGAATCGACGCCACCAACGCCATCTACAATGTTTCCTTCGAGGCGGACAAGGTGAACAAGGGGGCGACCCAGTACCATGAGAACTTCAAGAAATGGCTTGCTCGTTTTCAGACCGAAGACCTGGTGGGCTGTTCCGCACAGACGGACGTCAAGGGCGACAGGTTGTTGAGGCCTGCCGAACAGCCGAACCCGGACGCGTATGTGCGGATCAAGGAACGGCTCAGCGACGGCATCGTGGTAAGCGGGTGCAAAGTACATATCTCTGAGGCTTCCGTTGCCGACGAAGTTCTCGTCGTGCCCACTCGAGCCTTGCGCCCTGAGGACAAAGATTATGCCGTGTCCTTTGCGATCCCCGGGGACTGGGATGGACTGAAGCAGGTCGTGACCGTTCACAATTTGAGGCCCAGAGAGTATTTCAAACGAGGGTTCCTGCCAGGCGCCACGGATTCGTACATGATTTTTGACGACTGCTTTATTCCGTGGGACCGGGTGTTCCTGGCGGGTGAATATCAACATGGAGGGGTCCTGGCATTGCTTTTCGCCCTGTTTCACCGGCATTCATATTCAGGGTGCAAACCGGCCATAGGCGATCTTCTTTTAGGCACCGCCGCCCTGGCTGCCGAGGTGAATAACATTCACAAGGAGTCCCATATCAGGGAGAAGCTGGCCGAAATCATCATGGTGACGGAACTCGGGTACGCGGCCGGATTTACCGCTTCGGCCATGGGCAAACCGGAAGTTTTCATACCGGGCATCGGTTTTGTCCCTTACGGACCGGGGTCCTATATTCCGAACTCGATTTATTGCAACGTTGGCCGTTGCCTGACGGGCGAGGCTGTCTATAAGGAAGCCGAGATTCTGTGTGATATCGCGGGCGGCGTAGTGGCCACCTTCCCTCACGAGAAGGACTTTGTGAACCCGGACACCAAAGACCTTCTGCTCAAGTACACCATGCGTAATCCAAAGATGCCGGTGGAGGACCAGGCCCAATTCTGGCGCTACCTTGGGGACATCCTGTGTTCAGCCACCGGCGGCATAGTCAACGTGGGCAATTACCATGGCGGCGGCTCACCGATCATGGAGCAGATCGCCATCACCAGTCAGTACGACATTGAGTCCAGGAAGAAGCTGATAAGGCACATCGCCGGCATGAGCGGAGGTGACCGCGAAGCCTTAAACATGGTGCCGAGAAAGAAGTAAGCATATAAAAAAGGTAGGTGGGCATGGTATAAACCTTGCCCACCTTGCACCGTGAATTTTTTATTAGGAAGAACGCGGACAAAAGTCTCTTTCCACGCACTTCCCGTTTCACGCGTCCATCTTTAGCTTGGCTGCTTCCTCTTCCCTCAAAATTTTTCGCAATATCTTCCCAACAGCGGTTTTGGGGATCTCGTCCCGGAATTCAACCGACTTTGGGACCTTGTAGGCCGCCAGCTTTCCCTTGCAGTGAGCGATAATTTCATCGCCGCTGGCCGTCTCACCGGGTTTCATTACTATGTAACACTTGAGGGTCTCACCACGATAAGCATCAGGAATTCCGACGGCCACGGCGTCCAGGACCTTGGGATGCTGCATGAGCACCTCGTCGATCTCCCTCGGGTAAATGTTGAATCCACCGGCTATCACCATGTCTTTTTTGCGGTCTACTATGAATATGTAGTCGTCTTCGTCTTGAACAACGACGTCTCCGGTGCTGAGCCAACCGTCTTTTAGCTGCTCGGCGGTCGCCTCGGGATTGCCATAGTACTCTTTCATGACGGTCGGGCCCTTGATAAGAAGCTCGCCCGGCTCCCCACGCTTAACCTCCTCAATCCCGTTCTCGACGTCAACGATTCTAATGTCGGTGTCAGGCAACGGAACACCGATGCTGCCGGTCTTCTTGAGGCCCATAACCGGCGTACTGATCCCCTCCGCCGTTGTCTCACTCATCCCCCAACCTTCAGTGAAAAAGATGCCCAAATCCTGGACCTGTTCGATCAGATCCGGATGCATCGGGGCTGCGCCCGAACCCAGAAGACCCAGCCTGCTGCCCAGTCCGATCTCTTCCGCCTTGGGATGGTTTATCAACGCTGAAATCATCGTGGGTACAGCCGGGAAATAGGTGAAGTTCTTAAATCTTGCGAGGATGCTCACAACTTCGTCAATCTGGAACCTGGGAATCAGGACCTGGGTGGCACACCTGAGAATCCCCCAGTTCATGGCGCAAATGTTTCCGTAAACGTGGAAGAGCGGAAGCAGTGCAACCCCACGGCGCTCTTCGGCTGGTCTTAGTTCGCTTATATAGGACCCCCACAGGTCGCACAGAAACGTTGCCGCCACCAGATTTGCGTGGGTGAGAAGCGCCGGTTTGGGAAAGCCGGTGGTCCCGCCGGTGAACTGAATCATGCAGGGGTCCTCCGGGTTCACCTGCACTCGCGGGCGATTGGCCGGGCTTGCGTCGAGCAGATCGGAGAAATGATGCCATTTCGGCTCAAGTTCCAGGCTTTTCTTCGTACTGGAGGGGACCCCTTTGATGAAATCCGACGGCTTTGTCACGATAACCCGTGGAATGTCCACTTCCTGACAAAGCTGGCGGATGTGAGGTAGTACTGTATCGAAAGTAAATAGAGTTGTCATCCCCGTGGCCTCGGCGCAATGTTTCAGCTCAGAGGCCGTGTACATCGGATTCAGGTTCACTACAATTGCGCCCAGGCTCAGGGCGGCATGGTTTGCGATGACGTACTGGGGGCAATTGGGCATATTCATGCCTATCCGGTCTCCCTTCCGCACGCCCATTTTCCCCAGCGCATTAGCCATGCGCCACACATTGGCGCGCAAGTCCCAGAAAGTCATCTCGGTCCCGAAGAAATCCAAGGCGGCCTTGTCGGGAAAGTAAGTCGCGGGAATATTGAGTAGTTGATGCAGAGGAATGCGTGGATATCTGACTGTAGTCGGAACGAAGTAGTCGTAGTGTCGCTGCCAAGGCCTTGTTTCCATAATCTACACCTTTCTGTGGTTTTTGGTTAAAGGAATCAGAAAACCTCCTTATATAACGCTGCGACCAGCAGGGGATCGCTGACCGGCCGTGCATTGAACAATGTTGGCGTGTCGGCCAGGGCATGGAAAGGGGCCATACCCAGGATATGCTCCTTTACGCCTATGGCGCTCAGACGCAGCGGGTGCCCGCATTTCTCCATCAGGGCCTCGACCGCGGCTGCGGCGGCCAGTGCGGCTTCTTTTTTGTCCATCCCGCCTATGTTTACGCCCAGGGCCTGGGCCGCCAGCGCCAGCTTGTCGGCGGCAAAGTCCACGTTGAACCGCATAACGGCCGGCAACACCACTCCGCAGGCCGTCCCATGAGGCACATTGGCCAGCATGCCCAGGGTATGGGCCATGGAGTGCGCCAGTCCCACCTGGGCGATTCCGAAGGCCCATCCGGCCGCGGTGGCCGCCAGTTGCAGATTCAGCCTTGCCTTCTCATCTTTGCCGTTGGCGATGGCCTTGGGCAGGTTTTCGGATATGAGGCGGATGGCATTGAGCGCGTGGCCGTCGCAGATGGGGTTTGACATGGTGCTGGTCAGGGCCTCCACGGCATGAGTCATGGCGTCCATGGCCGTGGATGCGGTAAGGCCCGGCGGCAGCGTCATGGTGAAGACGGGATCCAATATGGCGGTATTGGGCACCATGTAGTTTTCGACGATGTACATCTTGCGGCCGGCGCTGCTGCTCTTGATAACGGCCACGTTGGTCACTTCACTGCCCGTTCCGGAGGTGGTAGGAATAACGATGTGGGGCGTCTGCGGTTCGGTAAGGCGCATCAAAGCTATGTGATCGTCAGCCTTGCCGCCGTTTTTCAGGGTTACGCAAACCGCTTTAGCCGTGTCGATGACGCTGCCTCCTCCGACGCTCACAATGATGTCCACGCCCTTTTCCCGCGCCAAGGCGACTGCCTTGTCAACCGTGCTCAGGTCCGTGTCCTGTGCGATTTCATCGAAAACCGCCACGCAGAATCCGCCCAGGGCCTCCTGCACCAGATCGGCCAGTCCGGCATCGCGCACGCCGGGATCGGTTAGGACCATCGCTCGGCTGCCGCCCAGCCGCACCACCTCGCGGTAGATGGATCCCAGACAGCCGTGGCCCGCCATTATCAGGGTAGGGGCGATATACTGCACAAAAGGCATCTTGGGGTCGTCCGAGAACAGCTTCATGGTGAAGTTGCTCTCATGGTCGGCGAAGGCGGTCACGTGCATGCGTTTGATCTGAGTATATTCAGCCAGGCCGGCGTGGCCGAGTTCGCGGCCGACACCCGACTGCTTGTAGCCGCCGAAGGGACAGAAGTCTCCAAAAGAGTGATAGTTGTTGACCCACATGGTGCCGGTCTTGATCTTTTGCGCGATCCGCTCGGCTCGGGCGTTGCTGCGGGAGAAAACTCCGCCTGCCAGGCCGTAGATAGAATCGTTGGCAATGGCCACAGCTTCTTCTTCATTGTCATATTTGAGCATGCAGACCACCGGGCCGAATATCTCCTCCTGGGCGATGCGCATACTGTTCTTTGCGCCGGCGAAGATCGTCGGCTTGTAGTAGAAGCCGCCGGCCATGCCGGGCACCTCGGCGCGTTGCCCGCCCGTGACTACTTCCGCCCCTTCCTCACGACCCAGGCGCACGTAACCTTCGACCGTGGCCAGTTGAGCGGCGCTCACCAGGGGACCCTGCTGCGATGCAGGATCAAGCTGATAGCCCACCCGCAGGCTCTCGGCCCGCCGTTTCATCTTGTCTAAGAATTCATCGTAGATCTTCCCTGAGACCAGCACTCGAGTTCCCGACTCGCACACCTGCCCCTGATGAAAGAATGTCCCGAACAAAGCCCCTTCCACCGCCAGATCGATATCGGCATCCTCACAGATGATATTGGCCGATTTGCCGCCGAGTTCCAAAGTAACCTTTTTGACAGTGTCAGCGGCCATTTTCATGATCTGGCGTCCCACCTCGGTGCTCCCTGTAAAGGCGATTTTGTCGACGTCGCGATGGGTGCACAAAATCTTGCCCAACTCTGCGCCCGGACCGGCGATAACGTTGATGACCCCCTTGGGGATGCCTGCCGCCTTGGCCGCTTCGGCGATGATCAAAGCGCCCAATGGCGTGGCCGTGGCTGGTTTCAAAACGATGGTGTTGCCCATGGCGATCGCCTGGCCGATCTTCCAGAAAGCCATGCTCATGGGAAAATTCCAGGGGATGATGCCCACGCAAACACCAATGGGCTCGCGGCGAATATAGTCTCGGCCGGGGGCGAACACGTTGCCGGCGTATGGGATCTCTTCCTGCCAGGGAAACCGGGTGGCGGCATAGTGACCGTAGTTGCGCAGCAGTTGGGCCCCGAGCATCCCCCAGTATTTGCTCAGGCCGATGATCTGGCCTGAATCCATGGCTTCGACGATCGCCATGCGCAGGGTTTGCTGCGTGACCTGGTCAGCGAAGGCATTGAGCTTTTCGGCACGGGCCTGGGGACTCAGGCCGCTCCAAATCCCGCTGTCGAAAGCACGGCGTGCGGCGGCGATGGCCGCATGGGCGTCGCCCGCTCCAGCTTTGGCAACCTTGGCGATGGGCGCACCCGTGCCCGGATCGATGGATTCGAATGTGGCGCCGTCAGCAGCTTCCACGAACTCGCCGTCAATGAACAGTTTGTAGCGTTCCATTTTTGCCTCTCCTTTTTTTAGGATTGATTCATCCAGGTGACACAAATCTCTTTCCCGAGGTGAAGTGTCCAAGGAGGCTGCTCAAATTTGCCCGGTCTGAGACACACGTCAGCGAGTCATGCAGGTGGGCCCTCACAAATGGTAGACGATTGGATTAAGGACGGACTCGGGGATTCTCCGCCATGCAGTCTGGAACACGTTTGATGCTATTGTAATCTGAAATGAATGTCAAATGCATCGAGTGTTTCATTAAAACTATCGTTTTAGACTAAAACATTGCATTGTTTCCGCCACCTGTATATAAAAGATGTTGGTTGAACGGCTCGCGGTCAGTCCTACGTGTAAACCGTTGTTTTCATATCGTAGACCCAGTGCGGTGGTAGTGGGACGATGAAGAAAAAAGATCGGGCGGCGTCAGCTTTGATGGCGGTTTTTCCAACATCGGACAGCTTTACGCGCTTTACGGCAGCCGCCGAAAATCAGGCATCGTTGCAATCGTTTATATCTTTTGCATACGCCAATGATATCATTGCCGATATGGGAGAGGCTTCGCTCGAAACATTCATTGCCGCTCACGCCCGGAGCGAAGATACCTGCCTGCCGCCCAATAATTTGAGTTTCGACAACTTCTTTGATCAAAAGGAGGTATTACTCGAACTGACCTTGTCGGGCCGCGCCCTGGTAGAGCGAATCAACAGCTTGATCGGAGAGTGCCGCATCGATTTGCCCAAGGTGAGCAACTCCATGCTGACACGGCTCAAAAAAGAAACTGCCGACACTGTTCATAAACGAAATGTGCTCAGGAGCCTAGCCTTCTGGCTGGGATACGACCGCGCCCACCTGGGGCCCGTGTGGAACTTTGAAACATTGATCAAACTGTGCCGTGGAGGCAAGTCGGCGGTGGATCACAAGGAGGGCGTTCGCATCGGGTTCGCGTTGTACGGCCGAGGTGACGTCATCGATCATGAGATCGTCGGCTGGCTTAAAAGGGAGATCAAGAGCTACATCGACCAGTCACTCGGCAGGTTTTTGTACGGCAGATGGGGTAAGGCCCGTTTTCATGATATCACAACTTTATATGTCGATTTTCCGAAGGAGAGCAAACTCGGCAATCCGGCCGCATACCGGCATTGCCTGAGAAGCGCTCTCTCTTTGGCTCACCAGATAGCCATCAGATGGGCATTGTCCCGGTACTGTTCCCAGAATCGGTTCATGTCTATAGGAGTTGCGGCGGGCGGCTTTGCTAATCTGGACAACTATCTTCTTCCCCTGTTGAATGCCAAATTGCCCGGCGACCCGGTCATCCGCCTTACCGATTACGCCCGCCAATGCGTCCTGATCAACGATATCCGCGCATTGCTGAGCAGCCGGCCCGCAGAGGTTTCACTGTTCAACGGGGAGACTTTGACTATCTGGTGGGTCGTCAGTTTCTGGAGCATGCTTTATTTTGATTTCATTCCCAATCTGCTTGACGATCCCTTGTTGCAAAACAACGCCGCATCCGCCCAACTTCTCGTCACAAAGCTCTGGTCTTCAATCGCCAACGATTCCGGCGATGAGCCCGAAGATCAGCACGATGCCATCACCTCCTTTTTCCGGTTCCCGCATAACTCACTGCTTGGCCTGGAGATCGCCAAGACGCTTTACTACCGCAGGAGGTTCTGGGATGCTATTGAAATCCTCAGGACCGTACTGAGCCTCGATCCTACGGATTTAAACGCCCGGACCCTCCGCATGGTGCTGCTGCGCAACCTGGCCGTCGACGCGCCTTCTTACTCGATCGCCGAAGGCATGTTCGAACAATCTCACCTGGAAGCAGAATTCATACGGCATAATTGCGCTTCCCTGTCCGAAGATTTCTATTGTGAAAACGCCGTGGTCTATCTGGCCCAGGCTATGGCCACCCTGCGCCACCTTAGATCGGGAGGCGCAGTCGAAACCGCCGTTGCGCCTTCGCCTCAAAAGGTCATTGATTGCCTGGAGCATGCCGACCGGCTGTTCGATACCGGCATCATGGTGTCGCCGACGGGCATCAGGTCCACGTACCTGATCATGACCGCCAAGGTACTGGCCAAGGTGCTAAAAAGCGATGCCGCGATTTTTAACGATCCCGCTCGCCCCATCGACGGCCCCGCCGAGATGGTGCTTAGATCGGTCAATGAGTTCCGGTGGCAGCTCGGCTACAGGCGCGAAGACCTCGCTATGGAGCCTTTGGCGCTTTTGGAGAAAATCCATAATCTCCTGACGATGGGCTATGACGACTCGATTGCACTGCAGGCGTACCGGCCGACCACTTTCTTCTGCACCGCCGTAGCATGGTGGGACTTTTTCCCCGTGCGAACCGTAAAAACCGCCAAATACACGCTCCAGTTGCTCAAAGGGGCTGCGGAAATCGCAGCTGCCATGGACAAACGCGGCATCTGCGCCTACTCATTCACACGGACTTACGGAGAGATGATACCCTCCCGGGAGTTCATTCACCACATGGACAGGTCTGTGCGCAAGGTTGAAGAGCAAGCCGGAAGCGATCTGCACAAGCGGGACGAAAACGAGGTTATCCGTTCTGAAAATGATGAACGCATGGGATTGCTGATGACGCTCAACTTCTGATGGCCAAATGCTAAAAATTAGTGGGCACGATATAAAGAAGCGTGCCCACCTTAATCTCCAAATTTACCTGTCCTGAGGGCGACGAGCAGGACCTTTTCCCACTCCCCGCTTCCTGCCTCACGCTTTTGCTTTTATTTTGGCTTGTTCCTCGTCTCTCAAAATCTTTCTAAGCACCTTTCCCACGGCGGTTTTTGGGAGCGCGTCCCGGAACTCGACCGCTTTGGGCACCTTGTAGGCGGCGAGCCTTCCCTTGCAGTGAGCGATGATCTCCTCAGCGTTGGCCGTCTCGCCGGGTTTCAGGACTACATAACACTTGAGAGTTTCTCCCCGATACGCATCCGGAACTCCGACGGCCACCGCATCCAGGACCTTGGGATGCTCGAAGAGCACCTCGTCGATCTCCCGCGGGTAAATGTTGAACCCACCGGCGATCACCATGTCTTTTTTGCGGTCTACGATGAATATATAGTCGTCTTCGTCACGGACCACCACATCTCCGGTGCTGAGCCAGCCGTCCTTTAGCTGGTCTGCGGTCGCCTCAGGATTGCCGTAGTATTCTTTCATGATGAGCGGGCTCTTGATGAGAAGCTCGCCCGGCTCTCCCTGTTTTACCTCTTCGATTCCGTTTTCCACGTTCACAATCTTGATATCGGTGTCGGGAAACGGGAGGCCGATGCTTCCGGTCTTCTTGAGGCCCAGGAGTGGGCTGCTGATCCCGAGGGAGGTTGTCTCGCTCATCCCCCAACCCTCAATGAAGAAGATACCCAAATCCCTGATCTGCTCGATGAGTTCAGGTGGTATAGGGGCGGCGCCCGAACCCACAAGGCCCATCCTTTTGCCCAAATCCAATTCCGCCACCTTGGGATGGTTCAGCAGGGCCGAAAAAATAGTGGGAACAGCAGGGAAATAGGTGATCTCCTTAAAGTTTGCGAGGATACCTATGAACTCGTCAATCTGGAATCTCGGAATCAGGATTTGGGTGGCGCAGTTGAGCATTCCCCAATTCATGACACAGATATTGCCGTAAACGTGAAAGAACGGGAGCACCCCAACCACACATCGCCTTTCGAGTGCTCTCAGGCCGGTTGTGTAGCTGCTCCACAAGGAGGCCTGGAAGGTCGCCGCCACGAGGTTTGCGTGGGTAAGGAGCGCAGGCTTCGGCACTCCGGTGGTCCCACCGGTGAACTGAATCATACAGGGGTCCTCGGGGCCTACCTGGACCCGCGGCCGCCTGGTCTGCGGGCAGCTATCCAGCAGTTCCGAGAAATGATGCCATTTCGGTTCCAGTTCGAGGCTCTGCTTTGTGCTGCACGGAACACCCTTGATGAAGTCCGACGGCCTGGTCACGATCACCCTGGGAATGTCAACTTCCTGGCAAAGCTGGCGTATATAGGGCAGGACCGTATCGAACGTGAAAATAGTTGTCATCCCTGACGCCTCGGCGGCATGCCTCAGCTCGGGGGTTGTGTACATCGGATTCAGGTTCACCACGATGGCGCCCAGGCACATGGCCGCGTAGTTGGCGATAACGTACTGAGGACAATTAGGCATATTCATGCCCACACGGTCTCCCTTTCGCACGCCCAGATTCCCCAGTGCATTGGCCATGCGCCATACCGCGCTGCGCAGTTCCCAGAACGTCATCTCGGTCCCGTAGAAATTCAGGGCCGCCTTATCGGGAAAGTAAGTAGCGGGTATGTTCATTAATTCGTGGAGAGGGATACGAGGGTATCGAATCGTTTGCGGAACGAAAAAATCATAATGCCGTTGCCAGGGTCTTGATTCCATAATCGCCACCTCTTCATGTTTTTGGTTTATGGTTGAATTGGTCTTTTAAGCCTTTATTTTCAGCTTATCTTCTTCCTCCGCCCTCAAGATCTTTCGAAGCACCTTTCCTACAGCGGTTTTAGGGAGCTCGTCCCGGAACTCGACCATTTTGGGTATCTTGTAGGCGGCGAGCTTTCCTTTACAGTGAGCGATGATCTCATCGGCGTCGGCGGTTTCGCCCGGTTTCAACACTATGTAACACTTGAGCGTCTCTCCCCGATACGCGTCCGGGATACCCACGGCCACGGCATCGAGGACTTTGGGATGCTCGAAGAGCACCTCGTCTATCTCCCGCGGGTAAATGTTGAATCCACCCGCGATCAGCATATCTTTCTTTCGGTCCACGATGAATATGTAGTCGTCTTCGTCGCGGATCACTATATCTCCTGTGCTGAGCCAGCCGTCCTTGAGCTGCTCGGCGGTCGCTTCGGGATTGCCATAATACTCTTTCATGACACAGGGGCTCTTTATGAGGAGTTCGCCGGGCTCTCCCTTTTTAACCTCTTCCACTCCATTCTCAACGTCCACGATTTTAATATCGGTATCGGGATACGGAATGCCGATGCTGCCCGTTTTCTTGGCTCCCATGACGGGGTTGGAGATCCCCAGGGAAGTCGTTTCACTCATCCCCCAACCCTCGCTAAAGAATACGCCCAGATCCTTGACCTGCTCGATGAGTTCCTGCGCCATAGGAGCGGCGCCGGAGTTAAGGAAGCCCAGCCTTCCGCCCAAGTCGAGGTTTTCCACCCCGGGATAGTTCAGTAACGCTGTGATCATGGTGGGCACGGCAGGGAAGAAGGTGATCTTTTTAAACTTTGACATGATACTCACGATCTCATCGATCTGGAACCTCGGGACCACGATTTGGGTGGCACAGGAGAGCATCGCCCAATTCATGACGACGATGTTGCCGTAGACGTGGAAATATGGAATCACTCCCAGCACGTTGCTCTCTTCGCGCAACACCTGATCCATCACGGCGGAGCCCCACAATACGCACTGGAAGGATGCGGCCACCAGGTTCGCGTGGGTGAGGAGAGCGGGCTTTGGCACTCCGGTAGTCCCGCCGGTGAACTGAATCATGCAGGGGTCCTCGGGGCTGACCTTGACCCGCGGGCGGCGGGTCTGCGGGCAACTGTCCAGCAGGTCCGAAAAATGATGCCATCCCGGTTCCAGTTCGAGGCTTTCCCTGGTGCTGCGGGGAAAACCTTGAATAAAGTCCGACGGTTTGGTCACGATCACTCTGAGAATGTCTGCTTCCTGACAAAGCTTACGGATATGCGGAAGAACCATATCGAAGGTGAAGATAGTCTTCATCCCCGTCGCTTCGGCGGCATGTTTCAGCTCCGGAGCGGTGTACATGGGGTTGAGGTTGACTGCAATGGCGCCCAGGCACATGATCGCATAGTTGGCGATAACGTATTGGGGGCAATTTGGCATATTCATGCCCACCCGGTCTCCCTTCTGAACGCCCAGATTTCCCAGGGCATTGGCCATGCGCCACACCATGCTGCGCAGGTCCCAGAAAGTCGTCTCGGTTCCGTAGAAATTCAGGGCCGCCTTACCGGGATAGTAGGTCGCCGGGATGTTGAGCAGGTCTTGAAGAGGTATGCGAGGGTATTGAATTGTCGTCGGAGCGTTGTGATCGTAATGCCGTTGCCAGGGCCTTGATTCCATGATCTGTACCTCCAGGTTGTTCGTAATCGGGGAAAGTGCCGCCCGGAAAGGCGCTAATATAACGAGTTTGATATATTTGTTTATGAGTTGACTACTGCTTTACATACTTTACGAAAGGTCTACCGAAAAAGCCTGCTGAAAGAGAGTGTCGGTTACAACTCACCAGGAAGACACGAAACTGAGGTCGACAATCATGACTTGTGAAGTTGCCCCCCGGAGTGCCCGCACTCCGGAGGTCAACTATTCTTGCTTGCTCGGGCGCTGCAACTGCCGCCGGGTCAGGGGGCAGTATATTACGGATGCAGCGACAAAACCATAAAATTAAATGCCAGGCGAACCCATAGGATCAGGCGTGACAGGGCCATACTGATATGCACCCTGACATTGTGCATCAGGCCTGTCATAGTCTCTTGCCGGGGGCTGAGCGCAACTCGTGCACGGCGTGCTGATGTTAGGCTGGCAGCCGCAATCGGCCAGAGCGCCGAAAAAAGAACCGCTGACAAGCACCACTGCCAAGGCCAGTCCGAGAATCAGTCCTTTGGTCATTTCGATCTCCCTGCTATACAAATGTTTATTGTTCCAAATGTTGCAACCGAAAGAAATAGCAGTATGAAATCTGCTAAAAAAAACGTAAACTTGCATTGCCGCATTGTCAATCGCCGGCACAGTCGCACATTTAGACAGAACCAGGGAGATCAAACGATAAAGACATTCCATCCCGAGCAAGGAACCGAAATTAACGGAACAGCCGTAACGACAGCCGGCGTCGATGCCCGTCCTCATGAAGAGGCGGCATCGGCGCTGGAAAACTATTCAAATCATTGCTGCACCTTCTTGAAATCACTCTCGTAATAGTGAGCGGAAATCATCCAGAATACACCGCCCAAAATAGCAGCGGAACAGACGATCATAGTCCCATAGGCAAGCCCAACCCAGTCGCCGGGTTTTCCGGTTCCCATGTGGTCGGCGATCATACCGGCGATGCCGGAAGCCCAGCCTCCGCCCAGACCGTACATGCAGGTCATGGCCACGCCGAAGGAGAGCGACTTGCGGTGCATCGGCACGACCATCTGGGTCGTAGCGCCGACGGCGGGGCCGACGCCCCCGCAGATAATGGGCTGCAAGACCATGAAGACAAATCCCAACAACATCGGCGCCGACCATTCAAGGCCTCCGGTGTGCACAAAAAAAGAAAAATAGTAGTATAGAATGACGCAGATGCCTGCAGCCGTCGAACAAACCGCCGCATAGCGCATTCTGCCCCCCGGACTTTTGGCTTCCCATTTGTCGGCGAGCCAGCCGCCCAGCGGATAGGAGAACAACGATATGAACAGGAAGCCTGCTATGATCAACGGGGCCATAGCGATACTGACTTTAAACCTGTAAATCAGGAGGGCAACCATCCAGTAAAGATTACCCATGACCATAGCCATGAACATTCCGAAGCCCAGGTACAGCCACACAAGGGTCGGGGTCTTCCAGATCGCGGTGAAACTCTGCCAGAAACTTTCACCCGTTTCCGCCTTCGGCCTGGTGGGGTAGTCCTGCATCCTTAACGCAATGAGGGAAAAAATCACGCCCGGGATGGCAAAAAGGAAGAACGGGGAACGCCACCCCCAGCTCTGAGTGCAAAACCCCCCCGCCAGTAATCCGACCATGATGCCTATGGCGATGAACATGTTGAAAATTCCCAGCTTGTGCCCTCTCTGTTCGGGCGGGTAGGATGCGCCGATCAGGGCGGTGCCGCCCGGACCGAATCCCGCTTCGCCGAAGCCGACTATCATCATGGATATAAGGACGGTGAAAAAGCCTACGCCCAGCCCGGTCAAAAGTGTCCCCAGGCTCCAGATCAGGCCCATCAGGCAGATCATCTTTCTCCTGCTCCACCTGTCTATAAGGTAGGAGACGGGTATTCCCAGGAAAGCGATGCTCAACAGAAAGAGGTTGTTGATCCAGCCCACCTCCGTCTTGGTCATGTTGAGCGCCTTCATCATGGGCGCGGCAACCACCGCGAATACCTGGCGGTCCATCCAGTTGACCATGTAGAGAAGAGAGCAGATCCAGAGGACGAACGAGGCCCCTTTTCCGCCCACTTCAAATTTCGCCGAAACGGCCTTTCCCGCGACGCCTTTTGTTGCATCCAATGCTTGTGCTTTCATAGCGAATGACTCCGATGTTAGAAGAGGACAAACAGCGGTTACGTCTAAAAGAGGCCAAAATGGCGGCAACTGATATCTAAAATATCATCATACGGGCAGAAGCCGCCGAACCGAATAAAAATTGATGTGATGTTACTGCCCGGTAAGGAACCAGGCACTTTTCAGGGATTTAAAGAAGTTATGCAAGCAGTTTGCCAATTATCAGGAGCATGTTGCACGATTGTAGACGCCTGCCGGTAAACGGTCTCAGCTTTCTATATAAGGACGGGGGTAAAATCGCGGAGTGCGACGTGCATAGAAAACGCTACACAGATAACAATCATTATTAATAACATGTTGTGTTCATTAGCAGTTTTGTTTAGTGTACAGAAATATCTGCAGTGTAGCTGTTTCTATACGCGCAAACACCCGCTGGAACAATTCCCCGAGCTTTTCGCTTCGCGCCCGGGCCAACGAACTCTTTTTCATCCATGATGCGTGAAAAAAAAATGCGCGCCGCACTGTGTAACATGCGGCGCGCAAATTCAGTTCAAGCGGCGCCCCGTTAAATTGGGGCGCAGCCGTCATGCCTGTAGGTCAGACCGCACGTTATTTGCCCATTGGATAAGGATTTCCAAGGGGAACCACGAGACGGACGTTGAACCAGTCGCCGCCAAGCTCGGTGTCCGTGTGAATCTGCCAGTTGTACATAAACATCAAGCTGCAGGGACCGAAGTTGTAACCGACAATCGGGCCTGCCGAAAGGACCTGGTATTTGCTGTTGGGTTGGCTCGCGTACCCTACAGGGCCAAGAGCGGGTGCGGTATTGCCGCTGTCGTACTTATCATTTTGAATCTGCTGTTCGTAGGCAGCGCCAACGCCGAAGGTCCATTTGCCGCAGGTATAAGTAGCCGTCAAGTCGGTCCAGAACTCGTCACCGTTTTGGTAGTTGGTGTCAGTGTCCTTGGTGTAGAAGGTGTAGCCGAACTCGCCACTGATGTTCCAGCCGTGCGAAAGCCAGCTAATTCCGATTTCGGGAGTGATCATGTAGTCGTCATTCCCGGCCCAGAGGTAAGCACCGCCGTTTTTCTTGTCGATTAATTGACCAGGAAACTTACCGGGGCCCGTGCCGGGGTTAGCAAAATTCGTGTTTCCCTGCGGAAGGGCCGCTACGCTATCTCCCTGGGAAGTCTGCGCATCGTTGAAGCCAATCGTAAGAGAGTGTCTGATTCGGAAGTCGCAGGGGAGCCTCCACGACAGGCTGTATGGAACCAGGATGGTATTGGAATAGCCCCACAGGTTGCCGGTGAAGGCTGTGGTATTACCACGCGCCACGGCCGGAGGAACAATCCCGAGTCTCGTAGTCGTCCAGAGGAATGGCTCGGCAATGGCCGCAGCGTAGTCTGCGCCAAGGAACTTGCACCCTGACGACCAGAGCAGGATAGGAGCGTTAACGTAGAAGCTGACCTTTACGCTAGGGTTGGCTTGTCCCAGTTGAGCGCTTCCATTGGGCGCGAACGCGCCGTGAGCCGTGGATGAGGGCATAAACCAGTTGTCGTCAATAAGATAGAGGCCCGCAGGCGGCAGGGCGCCGGCGGCCAGGCCTTCGTCAAGGCCCCGAAGGTGAGCATTATAGAGCTCTAACGCCGAGACAGGGGCAACTACCAACGCCACTGCCATGGTCAAACAAATTGCCAATAGTATTTTTTTCATCTCTTCCCCCTCAAATTGCAAAAAGTTTAATCTTCTCAAAACAGGGCCAGCAATTTGGTCCCTCCAAACTGGTACTGCTTTGCGCCCGCATGCGCGGACTAGCCGTCTACCACCTCCTTTCGGCTCCGGTTAACGGATACTCCCCTGTGAAGGTCGCCCTAAAAATTACCTCCAGGCGGGGCCGACCAAAACACCAAACAACGGCAACCGAGCCTAAAATGCAGCCCCTCTTGCGGCAAAGTCACCGTCCAGACCTGCCTATAACACTTTTGTCAGATAGTCAAATAATTTTTTGCAAAAAAATTTCTTCTGCTATAAAACCTGCCCTGATCTCTACCTTGAAAGATACGGCAAATCCCCAGCAGAAGTTGAGTGAATTTAAATGCTACAGCAATAAAAAGATTTTGAAAAGGAAATTTGGTGCGGAGATTTTTTTAGGAACAGGAAATAGACCGGAAAATATTCATGAGTTCATGAAGAACAATCGCTCAATGAGGAGAGTAAGCCAGGCAAGCCGACAATGTAAAGAGCAGGACCTCCGCAAGCTCGTTGATCGCCCCGAGCACGTCGCCCGTTATGCCGCCCAGAAGCCGCCGAGCCAGCCATCGCAGCAGAAGCGGACTCACTACGGCTGTTGCGAGGAAAGCCGGAGCAAATTTTGGAGAAAGGAGCAAAGTGAAAGCGACGGCAAATGAGGCCGCGGCGACGAATGTGCCTGGAGTTATGTGTTCGATGCCCGATTTGGCAAGACCTCCAGGTCTGGCACAGCGGCCTTTATACGCACCAGCGACGATTGCGAAACGGCCCAGGGACGGAACGATCGCAAGGGCCGGCCAGCTCTTTGCGACGATTAGCGTGTAAATGGCGCCCGCCTTCAGCAGGACGGCCAAAACAAGGGCCAGGGCCCCAAACGCCCCGGTTGCGCTGTCTTTCATGATTTCAAGCCGCCTTGCCGGGGTGTAGCCTCCTCCGAGCCCGTCAGCCAGGTCTGCCAGCCCGTCCAGATGAAACCCCCGCGTAACGAACGCCATAAAGGCACAGGCCCAGGCGGCAAGAAGAACCGGGGGCATGACCGCATGCAACGCCAGAACCATTAGATACGTCATCCCGCCAATCAGCAGACCGACAACAGGAAAGCATGCGTAGCATTTTCCCCAATCGCCCGGGGATATCTCCCCTGAGACAGGCAATCGAAAGACGGTCAGAAACGATAGAGCTATGGTGAATCGGCGCCACATTGCAGTTTTTAGTTTTCAGTTGTTAGTTTTTAGTCAGTTTTTAGTTGTTAGTCCTATTCCAAATTCATTCCTAATTCCTTATTGCTCATCCCTGATTTTTCTCTTCACCCTTTGGAAACTCCTGCATCCTCAAAAGTGAGCACATCATTAAAGACTTTTACAGCGCCATCGATCACGTTCATTGCCAGGGCCGCACCGGTACCCTCCCCAAGGCGCATTCTCAGGTCCAGTATAGGTTCGAGTCCAAGGTAGTCCAGCATTCTGCGATGCCCGGGCTCCTGAGAGCAATGCCCGGCAAAAACGTAATCAACGGTCGCGGAGCACAACGAATGGGCAACCAGCGCTCCTGCGGTCGAGATAAATCCGTCGATTACGACCGGGCGTCCATGATAGGCGGCGGCCAAAATACACCCGGCGATGCCCCCGATCTCGAACCCTCCCACCTTGGCCAGAGCGTCGAGGCCGTCTGAAGGATCCGGACGGTTAACGTCGATGGCCATCCGGACGATCTCAATCTTCTTTTTCAGGGCATCCTCATCGATCCCGGTCCCGGACCCAACCATTCGATTCACGGGCGTTCCGGTCAGGGCCGCGCCCAGGGCTGCCGAGGGCGTAGTGTTTCCGATCCCCATGTCTCCGGTCCCGAGAAGCTGAATTCCGGCTGAAAACAGTTCCGAGGCCAATTTGAAGCCGTGCAGGACCGCCTGTTCGGCCTGAGCTCCGGTCATGGCAGGTCCGCGAACAATGTTTCCGGTGCCCCGGCCGACCTTGCATACATGGAATCGGTGTCTGCGTTCAGCATCAGCCGGGACCACATCGGGGATGATTCCCATGTCCACTACCGTTACTTCGGCACCCGCCAGGTCTGCCAAAACGTTGATAGCGGCCCCGCCCCTCAAAAAATTCTTTACCATTTCGCCGGTGACTTCCTGTGGAAACGCGCTTACCCCGTCGGATACGACCCCATGATCTCCGGCCATTACCAGGAAGGCTTTGGAGGCGACGTCCGGCCGAAGAGTGCCCAAAATGCCGCAAATGCGTTCGGCAATATCGTGCAGCCTGCCAAGGGCGCGAGGAGGTATTGCAAGATGTGCCGTATGCTCGCGGGCTTTCTCAACCCATTCGTTTCCAACCGGTTGAATTTTCCTTACTATTTCTTCAAGCTTCATCTGCATTCTTCCTTCCTTGCCATTTCATGATTCTGGTGAGTGAAACGACCAGATCGTCGAGCGAAAAGACTTCTATGGACAGCCCCCCGCGGTATCCTTCAAGGACGTTGCAGACGGCGGTCCATTCAGCGGACGGGATACGGTCCAGACCGAGGTGGTCTCTTCCGTTATCGACTCCGTGCAGATGCACCACCGAACTCCTGCTGAGAAACTTTGCCGCGTGTTCCGCCACGTCGTGGCCGTATCTGAGCAGGTGGCCTATGTCGAGGCAAAAGGACATATCAAAGGCTTCGACAAAGGGGGCAATGCGCTGGAGAGGATATTCGAGATTTTCGACGGCCACCCGCCGGAGATCGATTCCATTTGCCTGCATGGCATGAAGTGACTCGAACACACGGTCCTGCCATGCAGATCCATCCGGTTCCATCGTTTCATCGGCTTTCCTGCTGTCCAGGTGCAAAATATAGGAGGTAGGGGCCAGGGGAAGAGTTCTCCGGTAAAAGGAGAAAGCCGTTTGGCAAAACTTGCGGCGCAAAGCTGGATCGGGGTCACCGAAAAAAAGGTCTGAAGGCAGGTGAACATTGTATGTGATTTCAAAATCCGAAGCGAGACGAGCGATCTCGCGAATTTGGTTCGAGGTTGGAAGATTGCTTTCCCGGCCGCTTTCGAAAAGCACCAGTTCGATCTCGTCGACGTATTGCCCGAGGAACCGGACGTTGGGAACAATCTCTGCGGGAATAATGTAGGAGGTAGTGGCCAGACGGAAGGGGAAACTTCCTTTGGTACGGAAATCGGATATCGAATATCGGGTATAAGAAGTCATGGAAATACCTTATCCGTCAATCCCTGATCGGATATGATTTTTGTGGGGATTTTGCAAAAGCATTGCAAAGCTCGTCCACCAGCCCGGCAGCCAATCTCTCCGTCCAATTTGCATCAGGCAGGCGTTCGAATTTTTCCGCAAAACCCAGCAGCCTTTCAAACATCTCCACAAGCAGATCGTTTGCCGCCCGATATAGCTCGTTCGCGGCGGACTCACCCGCCCAGTAAACCGGTGAGGAAGGCTTTCCCATTTCTCTCAGCAGGAAATGGCAGAGCGTCTTTATAACTCCAGCCAGCCATCCTGCCCTGAAATCCCTGTACAGCAACAGTCCTTCGAACCCGAACAATCCCTGCGGCAGGAGCATGTTCCGTTCAAGAGCTGCCAGGTACCCGGGGGTCCCTTTGAATGCAATATGATCGTGGCATAGAAGGTTAACCGTCCTGCCCAGAAGGTCCAGAAGCCCGTTGCGCTCAAGAAATTTGAGGTTCTGAGCAATGTCATCCAGCGTACTGGCCGCATCGAACATAATAAAGCCGATATCAGGCTCAAGCCCCGCCTCGCGCACAATTGCGACCGCCCTTTCGTTGCAGGCCACGCTCGTGTGCTTCCCAAGCCTTCTCAATACATCCGGTCTTCCGCTTTCAATGCCCAAAAGAAGCCTGGTAAGCCCAGCGTTTACCAGTTCCCGTATAAGGCCGGGGGTAATGTCGTTTGCCCTGGTTTCCATACCGAAAACGATTCCGAGGTCTGCCAACCGGCGCGCCAGATTAACCGCCCTCTCTTTTCCCGCCTGGCCCGGACCGACGAAATTGGGATCGACGAAATAAAAGTCCTTTTTCCCCAGGGAAACGAGTTCTGAGATCTCAGCAGCAACGTTTTCCGGCGAGCGTCCGCGCCACCTGCTCTTTCCGTTATCCAGAGCAGGGACAAGACAAAAAGAACAGAGGTTGTAGCATCCACGGCTCGCCAGTACGCTTACGGTTTCCTCGGATTCAATGAAAGGTCTCAGGGGAAAAGCAAGTCTGTCGGGCGATTGCACATGAGGCCGCGTTCGGGGGAAACAGGCTTTTCCATTCGACCTCAAAGCGACTCCTTCCACCCTGACCTCAACTCCGGCTTCGATGCAGCGAGCCAGGTCCACCAGTGTTTCTTCCGGTTCACCGACGATCACATAGTCAACTGCCGGACAGTAATCGAGGATTTCTTTCCATACAAGCCCGGGGAAAAAACCATACAAACAAATCGGCACGGTGCAGCCGCGGTTACGCAGTTCGGAAAGCATCCGAAAAAGGGCCGCCGTCTTCTCCCAGAAATAAACTGCGTGAACGGCAATCAGATCCGGCAAAGGATAATCCGTCAGGTGCTCCAAAGTTTGCTCGAACGTCCAGCGCGCAGCATCGACGATGTCCGCCCGAATGCCCGCACGAAGCAGACCCGCCCCCGCATATCCGGTCATCAGGCAAGACCACAGGGGGGTATTGGCAATATCGTTGAAGTGGGCCTCCGAAGCCTCTCTGGGATGTTCAAGCAGAAGTACACGCATGATTAGTTTTCAGTTTTCAGTTTTTAGTTTTTAGTTGCAGTTCAGTGCTGACCGCAGTCGCCCAATTGGCGCCCCGGCTCATACAGAACGCCGTCAATTCGTGACGCAGACTGTCCCATGGCGGCGGGTTAAAATACGCCGGGTAAAGCAAATCCAGCTCGGGATCTATGAGGCGATCCCGCAGGATTTTTTCGGTCAGCGGCGTCCCGGGATATAGCCTAAGATTATTTATGACCACTGCCCCAAGGTTTCCCTTTGAGGCGTGAAGAGAGAAGAGCCTATCCAATAGTTCGTAAGTCTGCTCGACGGATTTCCCGGTCTCCCCCGGCAGATTCACAAGGAAATGATATACCGTTAGGACCCCGCTTTGCGCAGCAACATTTCCGGCATGGAGGACCTGCTCCACGGTCAAGTTTTTACAGAGCAGTTTCAGCGCGTGGTCTGAAGCCCCGTCGGCAGAGAAGTAAAGCGTCATCAGACCCGCCTTCCTGTATAGGTCCAGTTCTTTTTGCGAAAGAGTGTCTTCGCGGAAAAAACCGGTCCACCCAATTTCCAATCTGCGCCTCCGGATCTCCTTGCATATGGCTGCGAGATGTTCTTTCGGCTGGTTGACCACAGCGTCGGTAAAGTGAACGCTTTGAATGCCGAAATCGTGCTGCAGCATTTGGAGTTCATCCACTACGCGTTCGGGTGATCGAAGGCGCAGCCTGCTTCCCTGGAGCACCGGATATAGGCAGTAACCGCAGTTGTTTGGACAGCCTCGTTTGGTTTCGACCCCCATGAAAGCAACATATCGATTCTGATTTTGATATTTAGCGGGATCGAATAGGCGCCAGGAGGGCAGAGGCAGGGAATCAAGGTCCGGGCAATGGACGATCTCGGGGTTGTTCGTCTTCAGCCCTTCATCAGTTCTCCATAAAATACCCGGGACCGCTCCCGGAGCATCAAGGTTTTCAAGGAGCAGCGGAAATGATGTTTCGGCTTCACCGGTTAAGGCAATATCGACTTCGGGGACCTCCTCCATGAGGCGGCGTGGGAAGAGGGTGAAAGCGGACCCGCCGAGCACGACCACGGCTTCCGGAGCGTGTTGCCTGATGAGGACCCCAAGGGTCTTGAGATGAGGCACAAACGAAATAAGATTTCCCGCCAGCGGGTCGAGGTTCCGAAAGGAAATACCGACCACGTCGGGTCTGAACGTATTGAGTGTGTGCACAAGGCCGGGCCAGGGAAAAGGACCCAGGTTAAGATCCAAACCCTGGACCTCGTGTTCACGGCCGATCGCCGCCGCCAGACCGGCCAGGCCGAGCGGGAAAACCATCTCCCCGCAATCATGCGTCGAGACTGATTGGACCAACAGGACTCGCATGACTTCCTTTTCTATCAAATAACACCAAACCCACATACTTCACGTAGCCCTGCCGATGCAGAACCGGGCTTAAGGACAGTCCTGCCCTGCAGGCAGTCCGGTAAACGTCCACGCCACATGATTCAAGAGACGGGCGTGCTCTTTCGGGAAAACGGCAGCGGCCGTCCTCCGGGCAGGAAGGGCAAACCGGGCACGGGCCTGCCCCGAAAGCCAGCGCCTCGGGATACCCGGCCAGGAAAACGCTTCTTTCAAGAGCCAGGAGACGTTCATGGAACCATTTCGACGGAGGGACCCCCTGTACGAGCAGAGCACGCCCATACCCGGAGATTATTCTTCCCATGTCTTCTTCGTCAGGCGAGGCGGGTGGACAGGATAGCGACACGGCATAATTCGGACAACCGAACCGGCATTTCAATCTCACCCAGGGCTCGATCGCGATCTCGCCGGCCTCAATTATACGGGCAAAAGAAAACCCCAGCCGCTTTGCCTGAGCGAGAAGCATCTCGGGGTGGGATACCTGCCTGTTTTCATCCAAACGCGCCGGTTTTGCCAAAAACAGCGACGTATCACTGTGGAGGTGAAAAAATCGCACGTTTTTCAGCCCTGCCCCGGTAATCATCTCGAGCATTTCTTCGAGCCTATAAACTCGGCCGTTATAAGTGTTTATGAGCATGTGAAGGTCATAGAGCGCCCCCTTCACCGGGTCCACATCGTGGGCATCGGCAAGGTAGTCATGCACAAGGAGCGTTCCTCCGGGGGCCAGACAGGCCGCAAACCGCGTCAGAATCTCCGATGCCTCAGGGGGGCTGTACGCATGAATGATGTTGGAAAGCAGAATCAAGTCGAACTTTTTTTCGCCGATACATGGCGTAAGAACAGACCCGGCAACCGTTTCAATCCCTTCCCAATCTTTGTGGTCCGGGTAGAGTTTTCTCGCGGCACGGACGGTGTCCGGGAGTTCAAGAAGCACTGCCCGAAGGGCGGGCCACAGTTTTTGCAAGGCACGGCACCAGGCCCCTGCTCCGCCGCCTGCATCGAGAAGCAGGCGTGGCGCCGGATCAAACATGTTTTTGAGGTACTCGATAGACTCGGCAGCCTTTAGCCGGGCCTGAAGGTCCAATGCTCTGACGTATGCAAGAGTGCGCTTTTCGTACCTGTCGGAAGGTTCTTCTTCCGGACGCTCATTGGCGCGCGCACCATCGCGTATCCTGGGTCCGAGTCTCTGCCAGTGGGAACTCAGGTAGCGCCTGTACTGGAGGAAATCCCTCAAACAGGTCTCATTTTCCGGCGTCAGGTAGAGGGCGGCAAGAGGTCCGTTAGAATACGTCCCTTCGTGCTCGACGACCAGGCCCAACGCGGCCAGGGCGCCCAGGAACCGTGAGAGCCCTTCGATATCATAGCCGGTTTTTGCTGCAAGCAGATCGACCTTCGCCGGACAATCCGCAAGGAGACCAAAAATATTCAATTCCAGCGAGGTAAACAGGACCTCGGAGTACCAGTACGCCGTCGCAAGGTCTTCCAGCCGCTGGAAATCTTCAGACGCAATATCGCTGTTTTGATGCGGCAGCTTCATATGAAAAGGCCCGCAGTTAAAACCAGTGAGCGGTGAAGAGTGAAGGGTGAAGGGCGAAAAGGCAGCTTCATATGAAAACGTCCGCAAGTTAAAAGCAGAAAGCAGGAATGCCTCTCGCGCTTCGCTCTGCAACCTATACGGTTTTCTTTATGCTTTTCGCCTCTCGCTGCCCGCTACTTCTTTGTTCCCGCAAGCAGATTCCCGAAAAGGTCATGAGACCCTTTGTTGGCGCAAAAATCTCCGCACATGGTGCATACCCTGACGTCTCGGGGGGAGCGACTCTCGCGGATTGCTCTGGCTTTTTCAGGAAAAAGGCAGTTCGTGAACTGCCCGTCCCAGTCGAGATCTCTGCGCGCCTTACTCATGGCCATGTCCCTTGCTTTCATCCGATCCGGATACTTCGCCATGTCGCCGATATATGCACCGAGACGGGCCACCCGCACGCCTTCTACAACATCTTCTTCGTTCGGCAGGGCGAGATGCTCCGCCGGAGTTATATAGCAGATCAGGTCCGCCCCGTAACGCGCGCTGTATGAGGCCCCAATAGCTGCAGCCACGTGGTCGTAACCGGCCATCACGTCAGATGGAATCGGGCCGAGCATGTAATAGGGGGCGTTGTTGCTCATTCTTTTTTGCAGAATGATGTTCGCTTCGATTTCGTCGACCGGAACGTGTCCCGGACCTTCCACCATCATTTGACAGCCCATGTTTTGGCCGATCTCGGCCAGTTCGCAATTAATGAGAAGCTCCTGGACCATGGCCCGGTCGAAAGAATCCCAAATCGCTCCCGATCTCAGTCCATTACCAAGCGAGAGGACCACGTCATATTTTTTCAGGATCTCCACCACGCGGTCAAACTTCGCATAGAGCGGGTTTTCCCGGTTATTTTTCCGCATCCAAGCCACCATGGAAGTACCCCCCTTGCTCACCAGTCCCCCATAGCGGTATCCCTGCCGCTCCAGCCGTTCGATTGTGTAGAGATTTATCCCGCAGTGGATTGCCATAAACGAGATGCCGTCCGAGCACTGTTGCTCGATCAGGTCGAAAAGCAGTTGTTCGTCAAGCTTGTTCGGGTCTCCGTAACGACGCGTGGCTTCACAAAAAGCCTGGTAAAGGGGCACATTTCCAACGGGAAGATTGACAGCCGCCAGGACCTCGCGGCGGACCTTATCGAGGTCTCCGCCAACGGAGAGTTCCATGAGCGTATCGGCCCCGGCCGTCTCGGCAGCCCTGGCCTTTCGCACTTCGGCCTCAATGTCTACAATGTCGGTAGAAGTGCCGATACTGGCATTGACTTTGGAACGAAGGCCCATTCCGATGCCCACGACCCGGCCTGGACGGTTTGAATTAAGGGGCGCCACAATTTGGCCCTGTTCGATCCTCAGGCGGATTAATTCCGGCTCCAGTCCTTCCTGAGAAGCGATCTGCTGCATAGCTTCGGTAAGAATTCCTTTTTTTGCCAGTTCGACTTGCGTAGCCATAGTTTGCCTCCGAGTTTCTATCCCTGTAGTCTCTCGTCACGAACTCCAGGGAATTTTTTGTTTCGCGCCGGGGACAAAAAAAATCCTCCAGCGCACGACATCCTGCGCTGGAGGATTTACCATCTCCCCCAGGTGCACACCGAATGTTAGGTCTTCTGACTCTCGGATCGTCCTACCAGCCGCGCCTTCCCGCCCAATTGTCAATGGGCAGTGGCTTCAAGCGGCGTTCGTCCCCGATCACAGCGGCGGGTCCGTACCGGAATTTCACCGGCTTCCCTTTTATGGCACGAATGCCAACACTCGGATGCGAAGCTTGCTAACTTCTTTTACTGTTTAGAAGGAACTCCAGGCTTTGTCAAGAGAACAATACTCCTTCCTGCTGCCCGTGTTGCCCGGCTTCTCAATGTGAATCCCCCTCCCGGTTACGTAAGCTGAGATATCACTTGAATGTTCTATCGGGAAATCGTATGGTTTTACAGGCTGGGGTTGCACCAGAAGTTTTTTAATGGGGGATTTGACATTAAGGTGCGGTACTGCCGTATTCCGCATACTTGATGCCCTATTCCGGTTTACGTTTCCTCTCGATAATGGAGAATTGCCATGTTCGGAAGACGCATCATACTTATTACCTTGATGCTCTGTTTTGAAGCATGTTTACATCAGGCCATAGCCCCTCGTGCCTACGCCAGTTTTGACGACGCCAACGCCGCTTACTCAAGAGGCGACTATGAAACGGCTTTTAAAGCGTTCAAGCTTTTAGCCGAAGAAGGGAATCCGGAAGCTCAGTATAATGTGGGCCTGATGTTTCTCAAGGGCCAAGGGGTGATCTATAAGGATGATAACGAGGCGGTGAAATGGTTTCGCAAGTCCGCCCAGCAGGAGTACCCTAAAGCCCAGTTCAATCTGGGGGTGATGTACAGTGAGGGCCTGGGCGTGCCCCAAGATAAAGACGAAGCCGCGAAATGGTTTCGCAAGGCGGCGGAGCAGGACCTTGCGGAAGCCCAATTCAATCTGGGCGTGCTGTACGGCATGGGCCAGGGCGTGCACAGGGACCTTGTGCAAGCGCACATGTGGTTGAATTTGGCGGCACAGCAAGGCGATTCGGAAGCTCAAGTAGAGAGAGAAAAGGTCGCCAAAATGATGACAAAACCTCAACTCACAGAGGCAGAGCGTTTAGCGAAGCAATGGAAGCCGCAAGGCAAAGGATTTCCCATGCCGGATTCCTTTTCCAGATAGCCGGGACAAAAGCCCTTATTGAACCGGGGCTTTGAGCTTTCAGGTGCCTGTGTGAACGAGCAGGATAGATAGATAATCCGCCGCCTGCTTCTCCTGCCGGAGTTTTCGAAGGTCGACTTCGACCTTTTGGCCCTCGAGCCCCGCTCTTTCCACATATACGGCGTGGTCCAAAAAACCGGCCTGTTCAACGAAATCGAGCACCATGCCCAGCCGCCTGCCGACTTTCATCAGGATTACCGTCCCGCCTCCGGCAAGCGCCTCCCTGATCGAATCGAGATCGTCCGATGCAGGGATAATGACTACCCGCTCCCTGCCTTCCCCTATTGGAAACTCAGCCAAGGCGGCGGCAGCGCTAAAAGCGGTAATTCCCGGGATTGTAACGACGTCGAGCCCCGGAAGTTGTTTGCGCAAGGACCTGACGAGATAAATATAGGTGGAATAAAGCAGAGGGTCACCCAGGGTCAGGAAGCACGCATCATGTCCCTCGCCGACAACGTTTGCGACGTTTCGGGCCGCTTCCTCCCAGTGACGGCCCAGCTCTTCCTTGTCGGCGCTCATAGGAAAGACGAGTTCGCAAATCCGGGAACCGGCACTCAAGAACCGGTTCGCGATGGCCAGAGCGATGCTTTCTTTTTCGCTGCTTGCCTTTGGAACGAAGATATGACGGCACCGTTCGAGGACTTTTACCCCTTTCAAGGTCATCAAGTCCGGATCGCCGGGACCAACTCCTATTCCGTGAAAAACGCCCGGGTTCATTTTCCTAAATTCCTTCGATTCGTCTGACGATAAGCTCATCGGGAATCAATTCCATCAGACGTTTTCGAGCTTCCCCGACGGTAAGCGGAAGTCCGTTGATAGGCACTCCGTCAAAGCGCTTCATCTCGTGCAGCAGAGTGGAGATGTAGGGCAAACGAAGTCCTGCTTTATTAAGCATATCATAGTCTCCAAATACCTCTTCCGCAGACCCGTGCTTCAGCACCCGCCCTTTATTCAACAGATATAATCGATCTGCGAAAAGAGGCAGCATATCCACAAGATGCGTGGCGAGTATGACAGTTATCCCTTGTTGGCGATTGAGCCTGTTCAGGAGCCGCATCATCATTTCTTCTCCTGAAGGATCCAACCCGGACGTCGGCTCGTCCAGGATCAAAATCGCAGGCTGCATGGCGAGCACACCAGCCATAGCTACGCGCTTTTGTTCACCAAAGCTCAAATGATGAATTGCCCTATGCCGCAATGCACTTGCCGCCACCGACTCAAGCGCCTCAGAGACTCGTTTCTCAACCTCCGGCTCAGGCAGGTCAAGATTTCTTGGGCCGAAGGCCACATCTTCCCCAACCGTGGCAGCAAAGAGTTGATCGTTTGGATTCTGAAAGACCAGACCGATATGCTGATAAAGGTCCCTGGGCGAAGCAGTGCAAATGTCGCGTCCTGCGACCCGCACCTGTCCTTTTTGCGGTTTTAGAAGGCCGACAAGCACTTTTATGAGAGTGGTCTTTCCCGACCCGTTCGAGGCAAGCACAGCCACAAATTCACCGGGTTTGACCCGAAAATCCACATCCGTAAGCGCCATGGTCCCTTCCTGATAGGTATAGCAAACGCCAGAAGCATCCACGGCCATAAGCGCTTCTTTCATATGCTCCACTCCAGCCCGATGTATGCAATCACAAGCGTACCGGAGGCAAGGCATAAGATTTGCCAGTCTTTCGAAGACATGCGCGGCATGGAGCCAAAAGGCATGGACCCCTTATATCCCCGGAGTTCCATGGCTTCACAGGTACGAATCCCCTGTTCCATTGCAATTTTCATTACTGTTCCAGCCAGCGAGCCTGAAGAGGATAAGGCGCGCCTCAGGGTTGAATATCCAAGCCGCACCCGTTGGGCGTCCATGACGTCCCCGGCCTGCTCCATGAGCATGAAAATATAGCGATACATTATCATAGCCACCTCCACCCAGCCTTTTGGGACCCCCATACAGTGCATGGCGTGGAAGATTTGATGCGCCCTTGTGGTAGAGCTCAAAAGCAGCAGTACGCTGACCGCTCCCAGAACGCGAGCACCGAGGAAAATGCCGCGCAAGGCGCCCTCTTGCATCACACCCACCTTCGCTCCAAAAACGTAGATGCTGAAAAGTGGGGTGGAACCGATTAGCAGCGACTGCAGCAGGATTAGGACAATAACCATTCCCAAAGGAGCCAGAAGTCTGACCAGCAAAAGTCCGGCAGGCATTCGAACAGCCAGCATGCAGGCCAGGCAGGCCGAAAAAACCACGAGCGGAAAGGCAAAGCCCTTGCACGTTATAACACAGACAATTGCCAGAACTGCGAGCACGAGTTTTACACGGGGATCGATACGGGTCAGCGTGTTGTCCCGATAGGCGAATATGTCGGAGAAAAGCTCGAAGACCGGTTGCAAGGCGTTAGCCCTTATTCTTATTCGGAAGCATGCGGGATTGCTTTCCCTGTCCCGTGACAAGCCCCACATCGCTCACCCTTGTCGTCCGGCGGAACAGGAACGAACTCGCATTGGCCTTCCGGAACAGGGTACATTTCCTTTTGAGGAAGCACTATCTGCCTTACGTCCTTGAAACTTCTGGTCTCTTCGATCCTGGTTTGGATCAGATCGACCAGCATTTCATCGAACCCGAACCCCCGGCCCATTCGCAGCGTGACGCCTGGAAACCTCCGGGCCTGCTCCTGGAGCATTTCAGGAAGATCCAGGACCAAATGCAGCCCTGAATGCAAGAAGTAAGGAATCACCAGGACCTTGGAAGCTCCAAGCTTAACGCATCTTTCGAACACTTCCGGGAAATGAGGTCCAAGCCTCGACATGAAACAAACTTCGACGAGCTTATAACCGTATTTCTCTTGAAGGCGGGCAGAGACCCTCTCCATATCTTTTCCTGCGTCCGGCACCCGGCTCCCATGACCCAAAAGTATTATCGCCTCGTCAGGGACGGCTGCTTTCTTCTCGCCTTCAAAGGTTTGGGCATTTACCATTTCACTACCTCTGGACTCCACAACATGTTGCGTTTAGACCAAAAAAAACCCGGACCCCAATCGGCAGGTCCGGGAAACCGTTTTTATCCTCGGCTCGTCCAACTCGCGCTCCAATCCACGGGAGCACCGGCGGTTATGAAGCTGCGGGCAGGTCTTCTGGCTCTCGGATCATCCTACTCGCCAAGCCTTCCCACCCCATCGGACAGTGGCATGCCAACGGCTTTCGTCCCCGATCACAGCGGCGGGTCCGCAACGGTTTCACACCGTTTTCCCTTGCGTCCCAGTCCGGGACACCCACAGCTTATCGCGATGAATTTTGGCCCAGGGCACTCCGGAATGTCAAGGGAATAATTGTTCATCCACCCCACTCAACCGGTTCAAGCATCGGGCCAGTGTAAACAGGTAAGAAGAAAGGCGGTTTAAGAACGCCAGCAAAGTCATCAATTCGATATGCGCCTTCCCAGCACCCGATTGCGGGGCCAGGAGCACGACGTGTCTTTCGGCCCTGCGGCATACGGTTCGAGCAATATGGGAAAAAGCTGCCGAAGTGTGACCGCCTGGAATAAGGAATGCTTTGAGAGGCGGCAACTCTTGCTCCATTTTTTCAATAGCCTGCTCGAGCAATCTGATCTCTGACTCTGGAATGGTGTCTACAGTCCCGAATTTGGCCGAATCCGGAGTGGTGGCCAGCCAGGAACCCGCCACAAAAAGGAGTGACTGGATGTGCAGGATCTGGTCTTTAAGACCGATTTCGTTTCCGGGTAAACACGATGCCAACGCACCGAGAATAGAGTTCAACTCGTCTATATCGCCGTAAGCTTCGACTCTGGAATGACTCTTGGGGACCCGCTCACCGCTGTAAAGGCTTGTATTGCCTCTATCTCCTTTTCCAGTATAGGTTGTCACCGCCGGCTCCTTTATTTAGACGCATCAATCGGCAAGATCGTGGACCGCCGTACAATGCCGGTTACTCGAAATTTTGAATGTGGCGCGCGTGGGATATGGAAGGTAATTAGTATATTGTTGCGGATTTGAAATTGTCAAAGAAAGAGTGAGGTAAGATGCTGGGATTGCCACCCTGCCCTGTCCGATTCCGGCAGCCCGGTAAGCCGGCGAGGGAATCACCGTAAAATGATTCCCTCGCTCTTTTTTAGAATGACAGATTAACCGGCGGTTTGCTCCAACGATTTGTGAGCCGCCTTTATTGCACTTTAACGACTTCTACCGCCTTGGACCTCAAGCCTGCCGCATCCTGCACGATCACCCGGAAGGTCTGGGTATTTCCATATGTTCCTCCCGTCTGCGCGGTAAACGTCGGGTTGGCCGTAGTCGGGCTGGATAGGGATTCCGGGAACCCGCCCGCCTGATGCCACCGGAATGAAGCAATACCGTTGGAAGCTATGGAATTCGACCCGCTAAGCGTCACTGTACTGCTAGGACTTGGCGTCTGGCCGGCGCCGGCAACCGCCTCGGGGGCTGAACCGGTCAGGCTGACGTTCACAAAGCAAATGTCGGTAGACTTGAAGCCGTAGCTGTCCGTTATCGTCAACATGAAACTCATCGATGTATCGCCCGTCGACGTCTGAGGCGCTGTAAATGTGGCCTGGGACGATGTCGAGTTCGAAAGCGATACGGTCGGACCGTCTATCTGTTGCCAGAGGTAGGAAAATATATCGCCGGAGGAAGTTGAAGATTCCGATCCATCCAGTGTAACGATCGTATACGCGCTGACTGTTTGATCGGGACCGGCGTTGGCCGTAGGCGGCATGTCGGCACTGGATGTCACGACATTCACGTTGCAGGCGGCAGTTGACTGCACGCCGTTCTTATCGGTTACGGTAAGCCGGAACGTCAACGCGCCCTGTCTATCAGGAGCTCTAAAACTCGGTTTGCTCGAAGAAGTACTCGACAGTCTTACCGATGTTCCACCGGTCTGGGTCCATTTATATGATGCTATCCCCGGACCGCCCGTATCGGTGGAATTTAAAGCATACAGAGTCACAGAGGTCCAAGGGGTCACGATTTGATCGGGGCCTGCATCGGCTACCGGCGGTGGGTTGGCGCTCACAAAGCTCGCCGTGATGGCGTGGTTGGCGGTTACATTCGAAAATGAATAGCTGGCAACAGTACCGGCCGAGACCCCATCCACGCTTACAGCGGCTACCTTATAGCCGCTGGCCGGAGTAATGGTAAAGGCCTGGCTGGCCCCGGACTTCACCGAGACGGTGCCCGATGGCGATATGGAGCCGTTGGGGCCCGTGGATGCCGTAATAGTGTATGAGGTGCTGGACGAAAAGGAGGCCGAAACGGTGTGGCTGGCGGTAATATTGGACAGCGTATAGCTCGTGACCGCACCAACCGATGTTCCGTCTACCAGCACACTGTTTACCTTATAACCACTGGACGCGGTTATGCTGAATGTCTGGCTTGACCCGTAGTTAGCTGACACCGTACCGGAAGGCGAAATGGAGCCGCCGGTCCCGGCAGAGGCGGAGACGGTATAAGTGCTTGTCGCAAACGTCGCCGCTACTGTGCAGTTCGCCGTTATGGAATTAGTCGTGTATGTACTTCCCGACAGAGTGCCTCCGCATGTGCCCCCCACCGAGGCCGTATAACCCGAGTTGGGCTTGACGGTAAATTGCTTGGTGTTGCCGCTGGTTGCAGAGACCGACCCCGTCGGTGAAATCGATCCATTCGAGCCTGCCGACGCCGTGATAGTATATGTAGTGGGGGTTTGAGCCGAAAAAGTCACCGCGATGCTATGGCCGGCCGTAATATCGGATAGCGTAAAGGTGCTGACCGCGCCAACCGAAACCCCGTCCACCGTCACACCGGCGACCTGATATCCGGAGGCGGGCGTAATTGTAAAGGTCTGACTGCCTCCACTGGCCTGGAAGATAGTTCCGGCCGGGGAGATCGACCCGCCCGTTCCGGCGGACGATGTTAACGGATAAATGACCAACTCCGGCGAGTAGCCGCTCTGGTCGCCCGAGCTGTCGTAAGCCGCAAGGGCAACATAGTACGCGGACGAGGACAGATTTGGGAGCGTAGCGCTTGTGGCGTTGCCGACCTTTGAATTGTTGGTGTAGTTTCTTGTCGATGTGCCCCAAAACACGTCATAGCCGGCCACCGCACCCGAGTCAGGGCTCCAGGAGATGGTCACCTGGGCGGAAGAGACCCGTGGAGCGAAAATCATCAGTACAAAAACCAGGGCTACGATCAGAGTTGAAAACCGGCTGGTAAATCGAGGTGAGCTGACTTTTTCAAGGTCAAATTTGTACGACATAATAGCATCCTTTGCGCCACGGCGCTTCTGGAAAAGCTTTGGAGATGCCGCTCTTGGCGGACTTTCAGGGCAAACGGGCCCGCCTCCCAAATTTTGGCCACACCTCGCCGTGACCTACTCTCGGGCCTGTCTCCCTGCTCCTTGTTTTCCCTATGGTTCCGTTTTTGGAAGGAATGTCGCCGGAGGGTATAGCAAAAACAATACCAGTTATTATCCGATAGCTGCTGCTGCGGTTTTCAGAGCAATGCTTCCCCCGAGAGATATTTTAGAATCAGTACAAAGCGGCTCCTGGCCCAATGTGGGCGGATTACGAATTACAAAGTGCAAGAAATTCCTCTTACCTCGTTCCTGCTCCAATTTTCGCCTGAATTGCAGGCTTTTTCATACAGCGGCGCAGGCTTAGAACGACAATTCCGCAGAAAGTTAGGGTCCAGCTCATTGCACACTGTTTAGGGCCGGAGAAGAGAAGATTAATCTCGATTGGCGAGAGCTTAGCGACATCCGGGGCAACAAATCACTAGCGGGTACTTTGCTGACCTCCGCCGAATGAGGGACCAGGAAGCCCAGACGTGAGTGGTTGATTCCGGGAGCCAGGGAGCCGCGAGGGAATCACCGTAAAATGATTCCCTCGCTCTTTTTAGAATGACAGATTAAGCGGCGGTTTGCTCCAATGATTTTTCAGCCGCCTTTATTGCACTTTAACGACTTCTACCGCCTTGGACCTCAAGCCTGCCGCGTCTTGCACAATCACCCGGAAGGTCCGGGTATTTCCATATGTTCCTCCCGTCTGCGCGGTAAACGTCGGGTTGGCCGTAGTCGGGCTGGATAGGGATTCCGGGAACCCGCCCGCCTGATGCCACCGGAATGAAGCAATACCGTTGGAAGCTATGGAATTCGACCCGCTAAGCGTCACTGTACTGCCTGGACTTGGCGTCTGGCCGGGGCCGGCAACCGCCTCGGGTGCTGAACCGGTCAGGCTGACGTTCACAAAGCAAATGTCGGTAGACTTGAAGCCGTAGCTGTCCGTTATCGTCAACATGAAACTCATCGATGTATCGCCCGTCGTCGTCTGAGGCGCTACAAAAGTGGCCTGGGACGATGTCGAGTTCGAAAGCGATACGGTCGGACCGTCTATCTGTTGCCAGAGGTAGGAAAATATATCGCCGGAGGAAGTTGAAGATTCCGATCCATCCAGTGTAACGATCGTATACGCGCTGACTGTTTGATCGGGACCGGCGTTGGCCGTAGGCGGCATGTCGGCACTGGATGTCACGACATTCACGTTGCAGGCGGCAGTTGACTGCACGCCGTTCTTATCGGTTACGGTAAGCCGGAACGTCAACGCGCCCTGTCTATCAGGAGCTCTAAAACTCGGTTTGCTCGAAGAAGTACTCGACAGTCTCACCGATGTTCCACCGGTCTGGGTCCATTTATATGATGCTATCCCCGGACCGCCCGTATCGGTGGAATTTAAAGCATACAGAGTCACAGAGGTCCAAGGGGTCACGATTTGATCGGGGCCTGCATCGGCCACCGGGGGTGGGTTGGCGCTCACAAAGCTCGCCGCGATGGTGTGGTTGGCGGTTACATTCGAAAATGAATAGCTGGTAACAATACCGGCCGAAACCCCATCCACGCTTACAGCGGCTACCTTATAGCCGCTGGCCGGAGTAATGGTGAAGCTCTGGCTGGCCCCGGAATTCACCGAGACAGTGCCCGAAGGAGATATGGCGCCGTTTGGGCCCGTGGATGCGGTTATAGTGTATGTAGAAACAGACGAAAAGGAGGCCGATACGGTGTGGTTGGCGGTAATATTGGACAGCGTATAGCTCGTGACCGCACCAACCGATGTTCCGTCTACCAGCACACTGTTCACCTTATAACCACTGGACGCGGTTATGCTGAATGTCTGGCTTGACCCGTAGTTAGCTGACACCGTACCGGAAGGCGAAATGGAGCCGCCTGTCCCGGCGGAAGCGGAGATGGTATAGGTGCTTGCCGTAAATGTCGCCGTTACGGTGCAGTTGCTCGTGATTGATCCCGTGGTGTAGGTGCTGCCGGATAACGTACCCCCGCAACCTGTCACCGACGAGATACTGTAGCCCGTATTTGGCGTCACCCCAAAAGAGGTTGTGCCGTTATAGTTTATCGTCTGAGGGGCCGAGGGACTGAGAGTTCCACCAGTGCCGGCGGATGGCGTTACGGTATAGGTGTTTACAGCAAACGCCGCAGTCACGGTACAGTTGCTCGTGATTGGTCCCGTGGTGTAGGTGCTCCCGGATAACGTACCCCCGCAACCTGTCACCGACGAGATGCTGTAGCCGGTATTGGGCGTCACGCTAAAGGAGGTTGTGCCGTTATAGTTTATCGTCTGAGGGGCCGAGGGACTGAGAGTTCCACCAGTGCCGGCGGATGGCGTTACGGTATAGGTGTTTACAGCAAACGCCGCAGTCACGGTACAGTTGCTCGTGATTGGTCCCGTGGTGTAGGTGCTCCCGGACAGCGTCCCGCCGCAGCCTGTCACCGACGAGATGCTGTAGCCGGTATTGGGCGTCACGGCAAAAGAGGTTGTGGCGTTGTAGTTGACCGACTGCGCACTGGAGGGGCTTATACTTCCGCCTGAACCGGCAGAGGGCGTAACTGAATAGCTGTTCACGGTAAAAGATGCCGTTACGGTACAGTTGCTCGTGATCGGTCCTGTGGTGTAGATATTACCGGTTAATGTTCCACCGCAACCCGTTACCGACGAGATGCTATACCCGGTATTGGGCGTCACGTTAAAAGAGGTTGTGCCGTTATAGTTTATCGTCTGAGCGCCCGAGGGACTGAGAGTTCCACCTGTACCGGCGGAAGGCGTTACGGTATATGTGTTTATGGCAAACGCCGCCGTCACGGCGCAGTTGCTCGTGATCGGTCCGGTGGTGTAGGTGCTCCCGGATAGCGTCCCGCCGCAACCTGTCACCGACGAGATGCTGTAGCCGGTATTGGGCGTCACGTTAAAAGAGGTTGTGGCGTTGTAGTTGACCGACTGCGCAGTGGAGGGGCTTATGCTTCCGCCTGAACCGGCAGAGGGCGTAACTGAATAGCTGTTCACGGTAAAAGATGCCGTTACGGCGCAGTTGCTCGTGATCGGTCCTGTAGTGTAGATATTACCGGTTAATGTTCCACCGCAACCCGTTACCGACGAGATGCTATACCCGGTATTGGGCGTCACGTTAAAAGAGGTTGTGGCGTTGTAGTTGACCGACTGCGCAGTGGAGGGGCTTATACTTCCGCCCGAACCGGCAGAGGGAGTAACTGAATAGCTGTTCACGGTAAAAGATGCCGTCACGGCGCAGTTGCTCGTGATCGGTCCTGTGGTGTAAATATTACCGGTTAATGTTCCACCGCAACCCGTTACCGATGAGATGCTATACCCGGTATTGGGCGTCACGTTAAAAGAGGTTGTGGCGTTGTAGTTGACCGACTGCGCAGTGGATGGGCTTATACTTCCGCCTGAACCGGCAGAGGGCGTAACTGAATAGCTGTTCACGGTAAAAGATGCGGTTACCGTGCAGTTCGCCGTTATAGGATTAGTCGTGTAGGTAGTTCCCGAAAGGGTGCCTCCGCATGTTCCACCCACCGAGGCCGTATAACCCGAGCTGGGCGTGACGGTGAATTGTTGGGTGCTGCCGCTGTTTGCAATGACTGCCCCCGACGGTGAAATAGATCCGTTCGAGCCTGCCGAGGCGGTGATGGTATAGGGAATCGGGGCAAAAGCTGCCGCTACGGTGCAGTTCGTCGTTATGGGATTAGTCGTGTAGATATTTCCCGACAGGGTGCCTCCGCATGTTCCACCCACCGAGGCCGTATAACCCGAGTTGGGCGTGACGGTAAATTGCTTGGTGCTGCCGCTGTTTGCGGAGACCGACCCCGACGGTGAGATTGAACCGTTTGAGCCGGCCGATGCCGTGATAGAATATGTAGGTGGAGGTAAAGCCGAAAAAGTGGCTGCGACGGTATGGCTGGCCGTAATACCAGATAGCGTGTAGGTGCTGACCGCGCCAACCGAAACCCCGTCCACCGTCACATTAGCGACCTGATATCCTGAGGCGGGAGTAATTGTGAAGGTCTGGCTGCCTCCACTGTTCTGGAAGGAAGTTCCCGCCGGGGAGATCGACCCGCCCGTTCCGGCAGACGATGTTACCGGATAAATGACCAACTCCGGCGAGTAGCCGCTCTGGTCGCCCGAGCTGTCGTAAGCCGTAAGCGCAATATAGTACGGGGAAGCGGACAAATTTTGGAGCGTAGCGCTTGTGGCGTTGCCGACATTTGAATTGTTGGTGTAGTTTCTTGTCGATGTGCCCCAATACACATCATAGCCGGCCACCGTACCCGTGTCAGGGCTCCAGGAGATGGTGACCTGGGCGGAAGAAAGCCGTGGAGCGAAAATCAATGCGACAAAAACCAGGGCGACGATCAGAGTTGAAAACCGGCTGGTGGATCGCGGTGAGCTGACTTTTTCAAGGTCAAATTTGTACGACATAATAACGTCCTTTGCGCCACGGCGCTTCTGGAAAAGCTTTGGAGATGCCGCTCTTGGCGGACTTTCAGGGCAAACGGGCCCGCCTCCCAAATTTTGGCCACACCTCGCCGTGACCTACTCTCGGGCCTGTCCCTGCTCCTCGTTTTCCCTATGGTTGCGTTTTTGGAGGAATGTCGCCGGAGGGTAGAGCAAAAACGATACCAATTATCACTTAATAGCTGCTGGTGCGGTTTTCAGAGCAATGCTTTCCGCGGGAGATATTTTAGAATCGGCACAAAGCGGCTCCCGGCCCAATGTGGGCGGATTACGAATTACAAAGTTGTAAGAAATCCCCTTTACCTCGTCTCTGCTTCAATTTTCGCCTGAATTGCAGGCTTTTTGTTACAGTCGCGTAGGCTTAGAGCGACAATCCGGCAGAAGCTGGAGTCCAGCTCGTGTTATACGATTGGCAGAAGCTTATTGACATCCGGGGCAACAAATCACTATTAAGGGAGGACAGCGCGCCTGTAGCTCAGTTGGATAGAGCAACGGACTTCTAATCCGTAGGTCCGGGGTTCGAATCCCTGCAGGCGCGCCACTTTTTACACTTTGGGGTGCGGTATTTTCTCTCCGACCTCGTTTGCCCGCTTTCCTGGCTCCAACCAATAAAACAGAGCAGGAAAATCGATGATCCGCTGGCATTCCCTAAAGTTCGTAATTAGTGTCTATCCGGAAACCCCGTACCGGACGCTGGTATTTTCCGATTCCGAAAGAAGGTATTTTTTGCCTGGGCAAGGAAATCGGGAGTTTGCGCGGTCCGTAGGACGGGCACCCGACTTCGCCGCTGCCTGCGGCGGCGGTTTAAGTATTGGCCGGCGGTCTCACCGCCCGCGTCTCATATCAGTTTCACCAAAAGTCGTCTTCTTCTCCTTCCACAATTGAATTAGACGGCTTCAGCACGTCGCCTCATTCATAGCAGGCCATAGAACCACCGAAGCAGTCAAACGCTCCCCGGAGAAAGTGTCATCGGTAGGACAGGGGTTGCGATTATGGATGTAATTAATGCTTTCATCTTTTTTATATTTGGTACGATTTAAACGTAATGGCCGAAGGGATTTCGGGGAGGAAGAAAGAGAGCGTTGACAGGGACTTGAAGTGTAAACATAATAGATGTAACCTGGCATTGGCCACAAAAGACTTCTAAGGAGTATCAGCTATGTCAAAGAAATGGGTTTATTTGTTCGACCAACTGGACCAGGCGAAGGTCTACGTTGGTGGTGACTGGGAAAACGTCAGGGCACTGCTGGGTGGAAAAGGGGCTAACCTGGCCGAGATGACCCGGCTCGAATTGCCGGTCCCCCCCGGTTTTACCGTGACCACTGAGGCCTGCAATGCCTATCTGGCCGAACACATGAATTTTCCGGATCAAATGTGGGAACAGGAGGTGGCGGCGCTGGCCGAAGTCGAGAAGAAGACCGGCAAGAAATTCGGTGACGCCAAGAACCCGCTGCTGGTGTCATGCCGTTCGGGGGCGAAATTTTCCATGCCCGGCATGATGGACACAGTGCTCAATATCGGGCTCAACGAACAGACGGTTAGAGGAATGATTGAAGCCACAGGCGACCCTCGCTTCGTATATGACTCCTACCGCCGTCTCATCCAGATGTTTGGCTCGGTGGTGATGGGCGTGCCGACCGAACCGTTCGAGGAGGTCCTAACCGAGTTCCGGGAAGCCCGCGGGGTAAAGACCGATGCCGAGCTTGGGGCCGATGACTGGAAAGAAATTGGAAAGCGTTTCAAGGACATATTCCAGCGTTACAGCCACAGGAGCTTTCCTGATGATCCAATTGAACAGCTTCGTCTTGCGACCGAGGCCGTATTCAAGTCATGGAACGGCAAGCGCGCCATCGATTACCGGAACGCGGCTAAAATCCGTCATGACCTCGGCACCGCCGTAAATATCCAGACAATGGTATTTGGAAACATGGGCGACAACAGCGCCACGGGTGTGTCGATGACCCGAAACGCCACTAACGGCGAGAAAAGGATCGAGGGCGACTATCTCATCAATGCCCAGGGAGAAGACGTGGTTGCAGGCATCAGGGCAACCTTTCCGGTCGAGCAGATGGCTGAGACGCTGCCGAACGCCTGGAAGCAGTTCGTTGAAATCACCACGAAACTGGAGCAACACTACCGCAACATGCAGGACGTTGAATTTACGGTCGAGCGCGGCACTCTATGGATGTTGCAGACGCGCGACGGCAAGCGAACGGCGCAGGCAGCAGTTCGCATTGCGGTGGATATGGCCGATGAAGGGTTGATCAATCGGGAGGAGGCCGTTATGCGCGTCACTCCCGAGCAGGTCGAATTTTTCCTGCACCCACAGTTCAATGTCTCTTCGAGAAAGGCCGCAATAGCGGAGGGCAGGGCCGTCGCCAAGGGGTTGAATGTCTCTCCCGGCGCGGCAGTGGGTGTGGTGGCTTTCGATGCGGATTTGGCCGAAAGCTGGGCCAAAAAGGATGGCAAAACGGTTATCATGGTCCGGCCGGAGACCAAGCCCGATGATGTGCACGGCATGCTGGCGGCAGAGGGAATTCTAACCAGCCGTGGCGGCCGAACCAGCCACGCGGCCCTGGTGGCCCGTCAGTTCGGCAAGCCGGCCGTAGTCGGTGTTGCTGCGCTGGAGATCAATATGGGACAGCGCCTGATGACGGTCGGCGACAAGGTCATCAGAGAAGGAGATTGGATTTCCATCGACGGCACGACAGGCGAAGTTTTCATGGGACAACTGGACACAATGATCCCCGACATCTCCGATCCGTGGTTGATGAAACTGCTGCAGTGGGCGGACGAATTCCGGCGGCTGGGCGTGTGGGCGAACGCCGACTACCCTCATGACGCCAAACGAGCCCGCGAGTACGGCGCCAGCGGCATCGGCCTTTGCCGGACCGAGCACATGTTCTTCGAGGCCGATCGCCTTCCGCACGTTCAGAAATTGATAATGAGCAATGATCCCACGGTGATGCGTGAGGCTTTGGATGCGCTGCTGCCTTTCCAAAGGGAAGATTTTGACGGTCTTTTCAAGGCCATGAATGGACTTCCGGTGATCATTCGCCTGATCGATCCGCCGCTGCATGAATTCCTGCCCGGTTTCGAACATCTCATGAACGAGCTTGCCGACAGCAAGGTCCGGTTGCAGCATGCAGGGAGTTTGAAAGAAATCGACGATCTTTTGAAAAAGATAAAAGAAAGCGAGAGTATACTAAAGAGTGTAGAGGCCCTGAGGGAGGCAAATCCCATGCTGGGCCTGCGCGGAGTGCGCCTGGGAATACTGATGCCCGAATTGACGCAGATGCAGGTCAGGGCCATTTTCGAGGCAGCCTGTCAGTGCGCAAAGCATGGGGTGGATGTGCACCCCGAGATCATGATCCCGCTTACCTGCCACGTCAATGAACTGATGGTTCAAAGAAAGGCCCTCGAAGCTGTAGCAAAAGAGGTCATGGAACAAGAAGGGAGAACGATTGACTACAAATTCGGCACTATGATCGAAATTCCGCGCGCTGCGCTTACCGCGGATGAGATCGCCGAGTACGCCGAGTTTTTCTCCTTCGGCACCAACGACCTTACTCAGACCACTTTTGGAATAAGCAGGGACGACGCCGAGAAGGGTTTCCTGGTCCAATACATGCAGCAAGGGGTTTTGCCTGAGAACCCATTCGTCAGCATTGATGAGAAAGGCTTGGCGAAACTGATGCGAATCGGCGTGGAATTGGGTCGAAAGACACGCCCCGATCTGGAAGTGGGTATCTGCGGAGAACACGGCGGTGACCCCAAGTCCATCGCTATCTGCCACCACTTAGGACTCGATTACGTAAGCTGTTCGCCATTTCGTGTACCCATTGCCAGGCTGGCCGCCGCGCAGGTTGCGTTGCAAGAAAGGTATGCCTCGGAGGCGAAGAGCTCGCAGCGCGCGTAACTGCTGCCGCAATAACTTTCTGACTCGGATGGACCCCGGTTCCATCCAGGGCAAAAGTAAAAAGTAAAAAGGCAAAAGGAAAGGAAATGGTGTTTTCCTTCTTCCTTTTGCCTTTTTTAGCCTCTTGCCTTTTGTCTTTTTTTACCCCGGCTTATTCGACGATTTCGCTTTTACCGGCATCCGGAGACCAGACGGGAAGCGGGCCGCACGTGCCGGTTTCGGGGTCGTACCTGTGACGGTAGGAACAGCCGACCTCGGTTGATCTCTGCATGTGATCCCACCCCTTTACGTAATAAGAGCACTGGTCGTTGAAGCAAACGTAAAAGAATTCAGCGCTCCAGGTCGAAAGTGGCGGTGTTTTCCACTTTTTCATTTTAAGATTGCAGTATGGACATACAGTTTTATCTTCCTGCATTTGATACTCCTTTCACTGTGGACTCGGAAGATCAGAAGCGTAACAAATTGAATTTCAACCGGCAAGTAGACGGTACTCATCCGAGACGCGGCTTCGAACGGCGCTTTTCACTCATCCGTCAATTTTACGGGATAATGCTCGGGACTGAATTGCCTGTTTTTAAAATAGATATCGGCGAACTGTTTCATCGTTTCCTTCATGACCTGTTCGTAATTTTTGACATTTGTATCGAAAATCGCCCCGATCTTATCATAGTTCAGGGCCGACAGATCTTCGGTCATCGAGAGATATTCTTTTCTCACGTCTTCGGGCAGCGCGTCGACCATATTTTGTCCCAACATGGATTCGAAGAGCTTATACATGGCGCCCAGCAGTTTTTTGAGATCATCGGGCTCAAGCTGCTCTCCTTTCTTTTCAACCAGCACTTTGAGGAAATTCATGATATGGGGATTTCTAATCGGTTGCGGCGGCGCCTGTTTTTCAAACACATCTTTCTTTTGTTCGGGCATGTTAATTTTCTCCAGTTAAGCGGCTCTTCGAGCGCAGGGATGGTTTCGATGTCCAGTCTGCAAATGAAAACCATTTACACCGAATATTCAAGAGCAAAATGGTAGGGATGAGGGATTTTGGGACCTGCTGTTCGTACCCTATGCATGTGCGTACATCTTCATCCTTCACTGTTCGCTGCAAAGGGGTTATCATGCCCCAACGGTTTGCTCGGCTTTTTTCACCAACGGAAGGATTGGACGCAGACAATGGGAACGCAAAAGACCTATCAGGAAATAAATGAAAAGATTCGCAGAGGCCAGGCTGTCGTAGTCACGGCAGAGGAGATGGTCGGCATAGTTAAGAAGAAGGGGGCTGCCGGGGCTGCCAGAGAGGTGGACGTGGTGACCACCGGAACTTTTGCTCCCATGTGTTCGTCGGGCGCATTCATAAATTTCGGGCATACCAGTCCTCCCATCAAGGCATCCAGGGTATGGCTCAATAATGTTCCGGCATACGGGGGCCTGGCCGCTGTTGATATCTATATCGGGGCGACGGAACCGGCAGAGGATGATCCTCTGAACAAAATCCATCCCGGCGGGTTCGAGTATGGCGGCGGGCATGTGCTTCAGGACCTTGTGAGCGGAAAACCGGTGCTTCTTCGCGCGGAAGGCTACGGAACAGACTGCTATCCCAGGCGACAATTCGAAAAGCACTTCACGTTGGAGCAACTTCCCTACGCAACGCTGTGCAATCCGCGGAACGCTTATCAGAACTACAATTGCGCCGTTAACGTTTCCAAGAAGACAATTTATACGTACATGGGAGTGCTCAAGCCCAACTTTGGAAACGCTAATTACAGCACATCGGGTCAGCTCAGCCCATTGCTGAACGATCCCTATTACAGGACGCTGGGCCTGGGCACGCGAATCTTTTTGGGAGGCGCGCAAGGCTTTATAACCTGGCACGGCACGCAGCATAAACCCGAAACGCCACGGCTTCCAAACGGGACCCCCCGGAGCCCGTCAGGGACACTGATGCTGATGGGAGACCTCAAGGAGATGAGCCCGCGGTGGCTTAAAGGGGCAAGCATTCTCGGGTACGGGTGCTCCCTGGTAGTTGGGGTCGGAATTCCGATACCAATCCTGGATGAGGAGATGGCGTTGTTTACGGGCGTTTCGGACGAAGATATCGTTACCCCGGTAAAGGACTACGGTTTCATACGCCAGGACCCGATCTGTGAAGTCAATTACGCCCAGCTTCGCTCGGGGACAATCACAGTCGAGGGCAAGGAAATCCCGACTGTGCCATTGTCGAGTTACGTTCGAGCAAAGGAAATCGCCGAGGTGCTGAAGGGGTGGATAGAAAAAGGCGAATTCACATTGGGAGAGCCTCAGAAGATGATTCCCACCGTTGAGAGGACAACGCGAGCGAATGTGAGGACCGCTGGATAACGGATGACGATAATTTGACAAAGAAAGCGAAAGGCATAGGACTTCTATCGGGCGGCCTCGATTCGATGCTTGCCGTTAAAGTGCTCCAGGAACAGGGAATCGAGCTGCTCGCAATCACTTTTGTCACTCCGTTCTTTGGACCATCGAAGGGGATCGAAGCCGGCAGGAAGGCCGGAGTAGAGACCAGATCAATCGATATTTCCCAAGTCCATCTCGATATGCTCAAAAACCCTCGATACGGCTACGGCAGTCAACTCAATCCTTGTATCGACTGCCACGGGCTTATGCTCAGGGAAGCCGGAAGACTATTGAAACAGGAGGGCGCAGACTTTCTATTCACCGGTGAAGTGCTCGGCCAGCGCCCTATGAGCCAGCGCCGCGATTCGCTGAGAAGCGTTGAAAAGCTCTCTGGCCTTATGGGCAGAATTCTGCGTCCGCTCAGCGCAAAACTTTTGCCTCCCACGATAGTCGAGGAACAAGGACTGGTGGACAGGAATAAGCTACTCGATATCCAGGGACGCTCGCGGAGGCGTCAGAAGGAGCTTGCCCGGCAATACTGTCTTACGGACTACCCTCAGCCGGGCGGCGGCTGCATGCTTACAAACGAGGGTTTTTCAGACCGGCTCCGAAGGCTGCTCGGCATCCGTCCCGGCGCGACCGTTGAGGAGGTTGAGATTATCAAATGGGGCCGGGCCTTTATGCTCTCGGGCAAAACGATCTGCATGGTAGGCAGGCAGCAGAGCGAAAACGATAAGCTGGAGTCTCTGTCCAGGAGACAGGACATTCTCCTGCGGCCCACCAATTATCCCGGCCCCTCATGCCTGCTCCTGGCCCCGGAAGGACCTCACGATATCGAGCTGGCCTCGACGCTCGCGGCCACCTACAGCGATGCGCCGGAACAGGCGCAGGTAGACGTCGAGTGGAGATGGGCCAGCGAGAGCGGAATCAGGCGTACCGAGGCAGGAACAAAAGATTCTTTCAAGCAAATGCTGATCTAGAAAGAAAGGACTGAGGACTGAGCGAAACCCCATTTTTTTCCTCAGTCCGCAGTCCGCAATCCTCAGCACTCAGTCCTTGTCCTTAGGTCCTTTCCCTCAGCCCTTCGGCGTCGATTCATCCATGCCGTAATCACAGTCGGGGCGCAACGGGCAGATCGAACATTTTGGTTTTCTGGCGACGCAAATTCTTCTGCCATGCTGGATCAACTGATGTGAGAATTTTATCCATCTTTCCTTCGGGATAAGGCCCATCAGGTCCCGCTCGATTTTGTCAGGGGCTTTTTCAGAGGTCAGACCAAGCCTGGCGGAAACCCTTGCTACGTGGGTATCGACTGCAATTCCCGGAATGTCAAAGGCATTACCCAAAATCACGTTTGCCGTTTTTCGCCCTATTCCGGGCAGGCCGACCAGGGTATCGAGGTCAGCAGGGACCCGGCCGCCAAACCGGTCCACCAGGACCTTGCACGACTCCTTGATAGCCAGTGCCTTATTATGATAGAAACCAGTGGACTTGATTTCCTGTTCGAGTTTTCCCAGTGGGACTTCGGCATACGACCTGGCAGAGGGATGTTTTTCGAACAGGGTTGGCGTGACCTTGTTCACCCGTTCGTCGGTGCACTGCGCCGAGAGAATGGTTGCGACCATGAGTTGGAGCGGGTCACGGAAGTCGAGCGAACATTTTGCATCCGGATAGAGTTTGTCGATTATTTTCAAGATTGACTTGACCTTATCCGAAAATGTATGTATGCCGCCCAAAATGTACTCCTGTTCCGATAAGAAAAGACTTGTAAAAGGTTCAGGGGAGATTAAATTCTTATGTCAAATTTCCGGCTTGATTTCAAGCCGAAACGCCGGCGCCCCGTTAATGACCCGGGTCTTCGGGGCTCGCGGGCAACACTCGATATGGCAGGCGCACAATGAGCTTTAAAGAATTAGAAATGTTCAGGTCAATTGCTCCAAAACCCCGCAACGGAAGGGCGAGTGGCATACACATCATCATCTGCCCTTTCTGCGATAACGGCCATCCCATACCGAACGATTTCGACTCGATCCACCGATGTACCTGCGGAGCATGCTTCAAGGTTTGCGGGACCGATACGCTTGAGACGGGAGTCGGAGACATCGCAGGCACCCTTTGGAGCGAAGACGAGCTGAGCCTGGTGCGCTCGGTCCCGATTGATTTCTGCAACGTTGTCATAGAGAGAAATTTCGACCGTTTGCTCGACATCAGGCACACCTCACCCGATCATGCCGGCATAGAGCGCTTCTGCAAGTATGACGTTCACATCGCTCTTAGCCTTGTATGGGTAAAAAGGCTGTTCTGAGTTTTTCCTTTCCCGGCAAAACCATGGCGTCCATGCCCCGGTCGACGCGCTCAGCGGCAGAACGAAGAGCAACATCCGTGGCGATCCGGGCTGTTTCCTTCCCCGATCAATCGCAAGAGTACGTCATCATTAACCTTTTCAGGGCCATGGAAACTTTTTCGGAACATCGTGGAAACACTTGGCTGCGTGTTTCCATGGGGGGAGAGTAATGTGAGTTCCGTTCGATATTCGTTTTTCATCCGCCATGGAAACAGATGGAAACACCAGGGGTTTGGAGGCCGGGTGTTTCCATCGATAAGGATTTGGGATTGCCAGGTTTTTTGTGTTGCATGGAAACATCTTGGAAACACCAGGGAAATAGGACTGAGGACTGAGAAAACAGGATTGATCGCCTCCGGCCCGGCGCTGGCCAACATGATGACATCGTTGCGCCAAACAGTACGCGCCACTGAGGACTGAGGACTGAGTGTCAGGGGCCCATTTGCCGGAAGATTCCATAAAGACCTCTCAAATACAGCGAGCGGTAAACTGCGAGCAGAAAAAACTACGCGCGCCCCGAAAGGAAGGGAACAAACGCCAGGAAAAGTTTTGTCGCGCGACAGTCACCCCGTCCATCTCGCCCGCGTGCCGCCGACAGCTTGAGCGGGGGGTGGGATAGACGGACTTTTCGTGTGCCGCGTGACGGCAGCGACTGTCTCGAACATTATACTTCATTGTTTGATGTTGATGCGAGAATAATGTGAAGCTGGTACTTGATTTGGTCAGACCAGGTCCGAAGCGGGACCGATATTTTATCCCGATCGAAACTTCTTCTTCACTGGTGGGATGCGTTTTTGGGGAAGCACCGGCGGCTTCGGTCGACGGTGATTCTTGACAGTGCATGCGGAAGAGGGTATTTTCCAATCCACCGGGGATGTAGCTCAGTTGGGAGAGCGCAGGCTTCGCAAGTCTGAGGTCGTGGGTTCGAATCCCATCATCTCCATTGCAAACCTTAATCTTCATGCGGATTTACAACCTTGCTTGACAGCGTAAACCTTGTCCCTTTGTTGTCCCCCCTCGCCAATAATTTGTCCCCCCGAGCAGCCGAATACACGGACTGAACCAATTCTGATTTGGCCGGAAGTACCGCTCGAAAGCCTTGTTCGTAGAAATCCGGGACGCTTTTTTGATCTGCTCAGGGGTGAACTCTTCGCCCAAGGCAACGACTGAACGTCGCCTGAGAAGAAAATATTGATCCATTTGGGGGGGGAAAAGTTCCTATACTTGTGTTCTAAAAAGAATAGTTGCTTTAATTATAAGATGAATAAAAAAGATCAAACGTTATTAGAGAGTAAAGCAAAGGAATTATTATCAAAACGCAGTATAGGATTTGGCGATAAGGATGGCAAATATATACCCATCATGGATGCTCGTAAACTCTTATTTCCTCAGAGCTAGAGCTACGGTAAAAATAAACTGGACAATTGACCGTCTCCAGTTACGGCGCAGCGTCCGGGATCGGACGTTATGTCAACTCCGATGGCGGTCTTGGAACAGCGAAAGGCGGCGCCCGCCTTAAAAAACGCCGTCTTCCTGTTTTTGGCCTAAGCTATCCCAAGTACTTTTTCTTAACGCCAATCAAACCGAGAAGACCGGAGCCAAAGAGCCATATCGCCCCTGGGATGGGGATTGTGGCCTCCGGCGTGAGAAGGAAAGCATCTTCTTGGCCCTGTGGGTTATATCCGTACCCAACAATCTGGCCTTTGTCATTGATTCCTGTAGCGTCCTCAAGTGTCCAGCCTGAAGAAGGAGAAATAAGGGTATTGAGGTCTGTCATCTTGCCGCCACCGTAAAGGAAAGCACTGTCTGGGCCGCTCGATGTCGAAGAATATCCCACCACCTGGCCGGAGTTGTTGATGGCATTGGCTTCGCTGGAATTCCCCCCAAGACTGCCCAGATTGGTCATTGTCCTTCCGTTATAGAGGAAAGCATAATAGCTGCCTCCGGACGTATAGGACCATCCCACCACCTGGCTGGAGTCGTTGATGCCAGTGGCAATGCTGGCAGTTCCGCCAAGAGTGCCCAGATCGGTCATCGTACCGGCGCTGTAAAGGAAAGCATGCATTAGGCCGTTGAATGCATAGGACCATCCCGCCATTTGGCCGGAGTTGTTGATGCCAAGGGCCTTGCTGGAATTCCCCACAAGACCGCCCAGATCGGTCATCGTACCGCCGCTGTAAAGGAAGGCATGCGGTTGGCCGCCGGATGTGTCAGAGACTCCCACCGCTTGGCCGGAGTTGTTGATGGCGCTGGCATAGCTGGAAGTCCCGCCAAGAGTGCCCAGGTCTGTCATCGTACCGGCGCTGTAAAGGAAAGCATGCGCTTGGCCGCCGGATGTATACGACCATCCCACCACCTGGCCGGAATTGTTGATGCCCGAGGCTACGCTGCCCCCCCCAAGACTTCCTAGATCGGTCATGAGGCCCGCGCTGTAAATGAAAGCATCCGCTTGGCCGTCGCCGGATGTATAGGACGATCCCACCACCTGGCCGAAACTGTTGATGCCCCAGGCATAGCTGGAGGTCCCGCCGAGCGTACCCAGATCGGTTATGGCGTAGTCTTGTGCCGAGGCAAACTCAACTCCGCAGGCAATGATAATGGCGACTGTGGATAAAAATGCGAGAATGGTTCTGCTTGCCCTGCTCACTTTCCTCTCCTTTTTACGGGGGGATTTCATGCATAGTCGTGCGCCCCGTGCTGAAACTGGGAAAGACCTTGTGACACTTCGACGGAACAAAATCTGGCGCAGGAAAAAATGAGAAAGTAGAAAACACCAAAGCAGATAATCATTCGCCAAACATCACGGCGATATAGCGATTTCGTTTCATTTTTGTGACGGATCGGCCAATAAGAACGAAAAAACTGGCCTTCATTACGTACAGTGGCAAGTTGTAGAAACTTTGCCAATATCCCACCCATACCCACTGCCAACCAAGGAAAGTCCTTAGGATAATGGGTGTTTGTGGAATCCACTTGAGGATGGGAGAACTTACTGAACTGATCTAGAAACCAGGTGTCATTCATGGCAAAAGCCTGCCAGGCAGGCAAAGCTCCACCCTCCACGGCGTAGCGGCCTCATCAAATGCTGAATCACGAACTCGGATCAACATCTGCACGCACTTAACGGATTTGACAATCTCTGTACTGCCACACATCTTAAAGTCAGTACCCAAGATTTTCCTAAGGAGAGCTTCAATGAAAAACCAAACCGTGCTCATCACAGGCGCATTGACCGGCATCGGTCGCGCCACTGCGATAGCGTTCGCCGGGGAAGGCGCGAAAATTGTCGTTTCCGGCCGCCATGAAGATAAGGGGAGGGCAATCGTCGCCGAATTACGTGGTCTCGGGGCAGAAGCGGAATTCATCAAGGCGGATGTACGTCACGAAGAAGACGTCAAAAATCTCATTGATGAAACAGTCAAGCGATTTGGCCGTCTCGATGTTGCAGTCAATAACGCCGGTACGGAAGGCAGAGCCGGCCCGATTACAGAGCAAACCGCTGAAACTTATTCGCAGGTTTTCGATACGAATGTTCTGGGTGTTTTGTTGTGCCTGAAACATGAGATGCGTGCAATGCGGGAGCAAAAGGCGGGAAGCATTGTCAACATGAGTTCTATAGTCGGGCATCGAGGTTTTCCGGGTGCCTCCATCTATGTGGCCAGCAAACATGCAGTCGAGGGTTTGACGAAGTCAGCAGCGCTTGAAGGGGTGGAATTTGGTATACGGGTCAACTCGGTTGCCCCTGGTCCGATTGATACCGAAATGGCCACGCGTTTTACCGGGACGCCTGAGAATAAAGCCGCTCTAATTAGCGGGATACCCTTTAACCGTATGGGACAGCCCGAAGAGGTTGCCGCGGCGATAATCTTTCTTGCTTCCCCCAAAGCCGCCTTTATTACAGGCGCGTCTATCGGCGTTGATGGCGGCATGCTGGCCTAGGTTTGAACCACTTTTGTGTGGCATGAGGAAGAAATGAATCCGATTGAATCAAGAAACAAAGCTTTCGTTCTGGAAGCTTTCGATACGCTTTTTAATAAGCGGGACTACAAGGCGGCTGAGAAGTTTTGGTCGCCCAGCTACATCCAGCATAGCGCGCATATCGCTCCAGGGCGCGAGGGTCTTTTTGAACTGGTCAAGGCAGCTCCCGATACGCTCCACTACGAGAACGGCCTCATATTTGCGGAGGGTGATTATGTCATGCTTCATGGCCGCTACTCGGGTCTCGGACTGCCGGTAAACTGGATTGTAGCGGATATCGTCAGGGTAGAGAACGGTAAGCTGGCTGAGCATTGGGATGTCATTGAAGACGAAGCGTCAAAGGCGTCATCGAAGAGTGGTCTACCGATGTTTGGTCCGGTTTTTCCATCCTGAAAGGACTGATTCAACGATAGAAAGAAAGAAAGGCTATGGCTAAACAATGCTCACACCTTGAAGTGGTAAAAGCACCTCCGCCTGGCACCAGTGGCTGCGAAGAGTGTCTGCAGACCGGAGATTCCTGGGTACACCTGCGTCTCTGCGAAACCTGCGGACACGTGGGGTGCTGCGACAGTTCAAAAAACAAGCATGCTACCAGGCACTATCGTACCAGCACGCACCCAGTGATCAGGTCGTTCGAGCCGGGAGAAACCTGGCGATATTGCTATGTCGATAAAAAGATGCAATTAGAATGAATAGGGTTCCGCTTCCACTTACCAGTTCCCGTGCCGAGCAGATATTTCCCATATTAACGCCGGCACAAATTCGCCGCATTGCAGCGCTGGGACGTATGCGCGCAACACAACGGGGCGACGTACTCGTAGAGCAGGGAGCCGGCATCGTGCCTTTTTTTGTGGTGGTCTCCGGCCAACTCGAAGTTGTTCGTCCCCTGGGCGCTGCTGAGACCCTCGTCGCCCTCCATGGTCCCGGTCAATTCACTGGCGAGGTCAACATGGTCTCCGGCCGCCGCGCTCCCTTCCGGGCACGTGTTTCTGAACCCGGTGAGGTTATCGAACTTGATCGACAACGCCTTCTTTCTTTGATGCAGACCGATGTCGAATTGGGCGAGATCCTGATGCGTGCATTCATTCTTCGCAGGGTCGAGTTGTTGGCCGCAGGGGTGGGAGACGCCGTGCTCGTGGGCTCGAATCTTTCAGCGGGAACGCTTAGGATAAAAGAGTTCCTCATGCGTAACGGCCACCCCTATTCCTTCATAGACCTCGAAAAGGACCCCGACGTACAGCGCCTGCTGGATGATTTCCATATCGGCGCCGGTGAGATACCAGTGTTGATCTGCCACGGCCAACAGGCACTAAGAAACCCGACCAACCAGCAAGTTGCCGAATCCCTGGGTTTTAACGAGTCCGTCGATCAAATACACCTGCGCGATCTCATCATCATTGGCGCCGGGCCGGCGGGACTGGCGGCAGCCGTCTACGGCGCGTCGGAAGGCCTTGATGTTTTGGTGTTGGAAACGAGTACACCGGGCGGTCAGGCAGGTTCCAGTTCTAGAATTGAAAATTACCTCGGATTCCCAACGGGTATCTCGGGCGTTGAACTTGCCGGCCGGGCATATTCTCAGGCGCAGAAGTTCGGCGCTCAGATACTTATCGCGAAAGGTACGCGATTGGCTCATGACCGCAAACCATACATAATCGTGGTGGAGAACGGGTCTCGAATTCCTGCACGCGCTGTGGTGATCGCGACCGGGGCGGAGTATCGAAAGCCGCCGTTAAAAGACTTGTCTCGCTTCGAAGGCGCCGGTGTCTATTACTGTGCGACATCTTTGGAAGCACAGTTGTGCAGCGGAGAAGAAGTGATTGTGGTTGGCGGAGGAAACTCGGCCGGGCAAGCCGCTGTGTTTCTGGCGGAGAAGGCAAAACGCGTGCACATGCTCGTCAGGTCGGATGGTTTGTCCGAGAGTATGTCGCGCTACCTCATTCGCCGGATCGAAGAGACTCCCTCGATCGTACTGCGTCCCTACACGAAAATCGTGGCCCTTGAAGGAGACGATCACCTCGAATCAGTTCGGTGGAGAAACAGTCAAACGGGGCAGAATGAGGAGCGCGGGATCTGCCGCGTGTTCATCATGACCGGCGCCGTACCGAATACTAACTGGCTCGATGGCTGCCTTGCACTCGATTCCAAAGGTTTCATCAAGACGGGTCCCGATCTGTCGCAGGAAGATCTTAATCATGCAAACTGGCCTCTTGTCCGTCCGCCATATCTGCTTGAAACCAGCTTACCTGGGATCTTTGCAGTAGGCGACGTGCGCAGCGGTAGCATCAAGAGGGTCGCATCAGCGGTTGGCGAGGGGTCGATTGCAATTTCATTCGTTCATCTGGTGCTAAAGGAATAAAATACCAAGGAGAAAAATAATGGGCGGGGCAGTTGAAGAAAGAATTGCGCCAAATACTAGCGGCTATAGAGGTATTGGCGTCACACTTGCTATATAGTCTGCACTGGGCCAGGCAGAACAAAGTTTTAAGCTGATACGCTTCATGACGGTTTCTCCGTGTTTAACCACTATCCGCTAATCATCACGGCCGGAGAATAGCCCTGTCAGACTCAGCATATCTCTCCTCAATGTTGGGAGACCAGTCCCCCCAAAAGCTCAACGTTTTCGAATCATAATGAGATTCAGTCTTTCCCAGCCAGCTAATTGTTTATGGCAAAAACCGCGCATTCCGAATAAGCAATGCCTCATGCAGGTGTGTCCAGGCTAAGCGATCCGGTGCAGTTCTTGAGCTGATTTTCATTGATAGAGCACCCCGATCCGGCCCATTAGGAGACGCACGAGACGTTTGAGACTTATTGTGCGGACGTATTCAGAGAAAAAGAGGTATGGTTTGACCGGAGAAAGTCGATTGTAAGCTATCCTGGCGCTTTGTGCGTGGGAAATAAGAGCAAAGCCGGGTGAGCAGGTCGGTTACGGGGAATGAGGCCATGCTTTGAACCATGCGGCGAACTGCCGGGCCAAGGTGACCGTTCGTGAATCCTCCGATTGGACTCAAAAAAAGGCAGCATTTTATTTTGGGGGTAGTTTAGGGGGTATTCTGAAACCATCTAAAATAGTAAAGTGTTAAATAACGGTGGTTTAGAGGTTTAGTTTGATGGCCATCATCCCATTTTAAGTGCCTATATCAGAGCCTACAGAACTGATGAAAGTTTTTGGGCGGCAAATTGCTTTGCCGCCCAAAATTAAATATCGTACGCATTGCCGGGGCCGCTTATTTAGCGCCCTCGACTTTTTTCGGGCGGGGTGCACTGATTATAGCTTCGCCATCCAGAACTAAGGTCCCCCCCTGGTTAGTACAGGTGGTTTTCAGCCGAACTTGTTTCTTCTCGCTCATAATCTCGATCACTTCGGCTCGAGCCGTTATGGTGTCGCCGAATCTGACCGGGGCAAGAAAATTAATCTCCTGCCTGACGTATACCGAACCGGGACCGGGCAGACGTGTTCCAATGACAGCCGATATAAGGCCGGCCGCCAGCATGCCGTGCGCGATCCGAGTCTTAAAAAAGGTTTGTTGGGCATAGTCCTCATTGATATGAGCCGGATTGAAATCCCCGGTAACTCCGGCATAAAGGTAAACATCCGATTCCGAGATGGTCTTTGAAAACTCAGCCGCCTCAAACAGTTTGATTTCATCGATTGTTTTGCCGATCATAATTTGGTCTACCTGTTTTTCAGGATATTGCGCGAAATCACCAGGCGCATAATTTCATTGGTGCCCTCGTAAATCTGGGTGATTTTAGCGTCCCGCATATGCCTTTCCATCGGATATTCCTTGCAGTAACCATATCCTCCAAGAATCTGCACACCTTCCACGGCGGCCCACATGGCAGTGTCCGAAGCGAGGAGCTTGGCCATTGCCGATTCTTTCTCGTATGGCTTTTTATTGCTTTCTAGCCATGCTGCACGAAGGATCAGTAGTTCGGAGGCATCCAGTTGGGTAGCCATATCGGCAAGCTTCCACTGGATGGCTTGAAAATTGGCAATGGGCTGGTTGAACTGCTCGCGCGTCTTTGAATATTCGATTGCTTCTTCCAGGGTGGCGCGGCCGATGCCAAGGGCCTGCGAGGCGATCCCGATGCGTCCTCCATCCAGGGTGGTGAGCATCTGCTTAAAACCCTCACCCTGTTTACCCAGCAGATTTCCAGCGGGGATTCGGGCATCCTCGAAAACCAGTTCCGCCGTTCCGGAGGCGTTGATCCCGAGTTTTTCCTCGACTCTGCCAACGCTGAAGCCGGGCGTATTTTCGAAATCGACGATGAAGGAGCTGATCCCCTTGTACCCGGCGGACCTATCGGTAATCGCGGCCAGGACGCAGTATCTTGAGACGTTGCCGTTGGTGATGAATCGCTTGGTCCCGTTCAACACCCACTCGTCGCCCTTCAGGACTGCCGTGGTCAGCATACCTGCGGGGTCGGAGCCTGCGCCCGATTCGGTAAGCCCATAGCAGCCGATAGCCTCTCCGCTTGCAACCGGCCGCAGAAATTTCTGCTTCTGCTCCTCGGTGCCGTAAGCATAGACCGGAAAGCCGTAGAGGCTGTTGTTAACGCTCATGATGACCCCGCACGAAGCGCATGCCTTTGATATCTCTATTAATGCCAGAGCGTAGCAGACATAATCCATTCCCGCTCCGCCGTATTGGTCCGGAATGGCCACTCCCATCAGGCCCAGTTCCCCCATTTGGGCGCACAGTTGAGCGGGATGGGCATGGGTGCGGTCAAGTTCAGCGGCAACGGGCTTGATCTCACGTTCCGCAAACTTCCGGGCCATTTCCTGAATCATTTTCTGCTCTTCGGTCAACTCGAAATTCATTTCCAACCTCCAGGTGAGTTCTATTTTTTCAGATTCCCTTAAATTGGGGCTTACGTTTTTCAAGAAAAGCGTTTACACCTTCCCGCATGTCCTCGGTACCGAAGCAGACCCCGAAGGCTTCCGCCTCCAGAGCACAACCGTTTCTAAGGTCCACATCGGCGCCGCAGTCGATGACCCTCTTTATGGACCTGAGTGACTGAGCAGACTGGGCAACAAGTGCACGCGCGACTTTCATAGTCTCATCGAAAAGCCGCTCGGCGGGGAAGATTTTTGCCACGAGGCCAAAGTCTTTCGCCTCCTGCGCATCGATGGCTCCTCCCGTCATGCAGATCTCTTTAGCCTTCGCGCGGCCAACCAGGCGCGAGAGTCTCTGGGTGCCGCCAAACCCCGGCAAAATCCCAAGGTTTACTTCGGGCTGGCCAAACCTGGCTTTGTCGGAAGCGTAAATAAAGTCGCAGGCCATTGCAATTTCGCATCCGCCTCCCAGCGCGAAACCGTTCACGCATGCAATAACGGGCTTGGGAAGCTGTTCGATCGCGAAGCAAACCCCGTGGCCTTTTTCTGCAAAATGACGCGCGCTCAATACGTTAAACTTGAGGAACTCATTTATATCCGCGCCCGCCACAAACGCTCTGTCACCGGCCCCGGCAAACACCAGCACTCGAAGTGCGTCCTCGCGGCCCGCTCGCCCGACGGCGTCGGCTACTTCTTCGAGAGTGGATGCATTCAGGGCATTCAACACTTTTGGCCTGTTGAAGGTCAGTATTCCCACTCCATCTTGAATTTCAAAAAGGATATTTTCATAGTTCATGGACCCAATCTCCTCGGCACGAGTGCATTTCGGGGTCTTGGAACCGGCAAGGACAATCCCCTGCCCTCCGGGTCAGCTTAAAACTCATGATTTTGGGTTTTCAGCTAAATCTACTCCGACTTCATTGCTCATGAGGCGCAAGTCGTGTACCGGATGCGATGCGGCGCAGTATATGGGGAGGAGCCCGATTTTGTCAAATCAATTGCCGCCCGGTTGCTTTCCGAAACGCGACAAGTTTTCAACAGCTCCGATGGCCACCAAAGTATCTCCGGCCATGAACTTCTCCTGCGGAGGAGGATTGAAAATCATCGCTCCCTCAGCGCGCTTTATGGCTACCACGATCAAGTCGTAATCGTTTCGAATACCCGACCCGATGAGATCCACGCCGACCAGCCTGGAATTTTCCGGAATGTGGATTTCCTCCATGGCGAGTTCCATTCCCTCCTCGGAAAGAGCAAGTTCCACAAAATCCGTCACGGTGGGCCTTAATATTTTGTGTGCTATCCGGGTAGCTCCGATAACGTATGGGGCGACAACCCGGTCGGCGCCGGCCTTTAGAAGCCTTTTGTCCGCGCCGGGAGAGTCGGCGCGCGCGAATATGACCAGGTCTTTATTAAGATCGCGTGCGGTGAGGACGATGAATACGTTTTCAGAATCTTTATTGACTACCGATACAAGCCCTCTGGCGCGCATTATGCCTGCGTCCAAAAGATTGTTCTCGTCTGTGGCGTCGGCGCCAAGATACGGGAGGTTCTTTCCCCTCAACTGGGAAAGAGCGGATTCATCAGATTCGATGATTACGACCGGGACTCTATGTTTTTGAAGCTCCTCGACGATTATCTTGCCCATCTCACCGTAGCCGCAGATTATGAAATGATTTTCCAATTGATCGAGTCTCTTTTTCAATTTATGCCTCCGGTAATTTTCAAGAAGGTTTCCGTCGAGCAGGATCTGGCTGAAATAGGCGAGCGAGAAAGCAACGAAGCTGACGCCCAGCATAATCAGGATAATGGTGAAAATCCGGCCGTTGTTGTCGAGCGTGTGGACTTCGGTAAAGCCGACGGTCGAGAGGGTTATTACGGTCATATACAAAGCCTCGATGAAAGTATATTTCTGGACGATCATGTATCCGACGGTGCCAAAAGCTGTAAGGAGGATGCCGAGCAGTACGAGGACTGTGATCCTGCGGCCTGTTGCCGAATTCCAAAGTTGTCTCACGGGAAAGAGCCTCCAAATCCAGAGCCAGGGCGCCTCACGGGTGCGCCGGATAGTTTTTACCTTAGTTTTCACGATTTAAGTAAACGGAAGTTAATAAAGAAGCAATCTATAACTTGCATCTGAAAAAGAAACGTGCTAGAGAGGGGGATGCTGGCGAGAAGGAGTTTCAAGCCATGGTGTCCTGTGCTTCAGCCTTTTTTCTCGCGTCCTTACCGTGCGTAAACGAAACCTGAAAACCCGCCGCCGGCAAAATGCTGCATAAATTGTCTTGACAGGGTTTGCATCATGCTTTATGTACGCGTGCGTATCTTTTCGCACAAACCCTGCCGGCCAGGAGGCTCTCTAAACCGGATGTGAACTTCGATAACCTTGTGCAAATCTCCGAACAAGATAACTAGCTTGTAGGCGGAACAAAAAAATCGAGGAAGTTTGTTTGCCTAACCCCCACAGGCAGACAAAGTCAGGAAGGAGGTGTGGGATTGGCGCGATATAGGGGTTTTGCTGGTCAGTACGTCTTTTCGACTAACCTTAGGAGGTAAATTATGCCAAGTTACGTGATCCTTGAGAAATGCGACGGCTGCAAAGGGCAGGATAAGACTGCCTGTATGTACATTTGTCCCAACGATTTGATGGTTCTCAACAAAGAAACAATGAAAGGCTACAACCAGGCGCCCGAGATGTGTTGGGAATGCTACAACTGCGTCAAAATTTGTCCTCAGCAGGCAATCGACGTACGCGCCTATGCTGATTTCGTTCCGATGGGAGCCTCAGTTGTTCCTCTGCGCGGCTCCGAAGACATTATGTGGACGGTCAAATTCCGCAACGGTACGGTAAAACGTTTCAAGTTCCCCATCCGGACGACCCCGGAAGGTAAAGCTGAACCGCTTGCCGGCTTTGAGACCGGATCGGACGACATCAAGTCTAACGTGCTGTGCACAGAACCGGCTTCTGCAGGGGCCAAGGCGATGCCTACCCTGAAGTAAAAACCGCATGCTGAAGGAGAAAACGATATGCCAAATTTTGAAACTGTTGTAGTTGAAACCGATCTACTGATTGCTGGTGGTGGAATGTCGGCTTGCGGCGCGGCTTTCGAAGCTGCCTACTGGGCGAAAAAGCACGGGCTGAAGGTTACGGTGGTAGACAAGGCCGCCATGGATCGTTCAGGCGCCGTTGCAATGGGTCTTTCAGCCATCAACCAGTACATTGGCTGGGCTGCAGGCGACAACACTCTGGAAGATTACGTCAAGTACGTACGCCAGGACCTCATGGGCGTTTCCCGCGAAGACCTGGTCTACGATATCGCACGCCATGTCGACTCATCCGTTCATCTTTTCGAGAAATGGGGTCTGCCGATCTGGAAAGATGCTAATGGCAAGTACGTTCATGAAGGCCGCTGGCAAGTCATGATCAACGGTGAATCCTACAAGGTCATCGTTGCCGAAGCAGCCAAGAATGCCCTCGCCACAATGGGCGACAAGGGCGAGATTTTCGAACGTGTTTTCATCGTAGAGCCTCTGATGGACGGAGACCGGGTCGCCGGCGCCGTTGGTTTCAGCATTCGTGAGAACAAGTTCTACGTATTCAAGGCCAAAGCGACCATCGCAGTCATGGGCGGGGCGGTCCATGTTTTCCGTCCCCGGTCGGTAGGTGAGGGTCTTGGACGCGCCTGGTATCCCCCTTGGAATTCCGGTTCGACGGCATATTTCACCATCAAAGCCGGCGCTGAAATGACCTGCCAGGAAGTACGCTTCATTCCCGTACGGTTCAAGGACGGCTACGGCCCGGTCGGCGCATGGTTCCTCCTGTTCAAGTCCCGCGCAACCAACGCATTAGGCGAGGAATACATGGTAACGCGCGCCAATGAACTGCCCAAGTGGGCGCCTTACGGCCTGGCAAAGCCCATCCCGGCGAACCTGCGCAACTGGCTGGGCATGGAAGACGTGTTCGCGGGCAAAGGCCCGATCTACATGAGGACCGATGAGGCCATAGCGAACATCGCGGCCCAGTACAAAGACGATCCCAAGGCTTTCAAGAGGAAGATGAAAGAACTCGAAAGCGAAGCCTGGGAAGACTTCCTCGACATGACGATCAGCCAGTCCCTGCTCTGGGCGGGCATGAATATTCAGCCCGAAGAGAAGTCTTCTGAAATCGCCGCAGCCGAACCATATTTCATCGGTTCGCACTCCGGCGCTTCCGGCGCATGGGTATGCGGTCCTGAAGACGTTATGCCTGCCGAATACAAGAAGCAGTGGGCTCCCATCGGTGTGTACAACCACATGTGCACCGTAAAGGGCCTGTTCACAGCCGGCGACGGCTCAGGCGCATCCAGCCATAAGTTCTCCTCCGGCTCCCACGCCGAAGGCCGTATTGCCGCCAAGGGCGCCATCGCATACATCCTTGACAACAACACCATGCCCAAAGTTGACATGGCAGTTGTGGAGGGGCTGAAGAAGAAGATCCTGGCCCCCATGGACCTTTACGAGCAAAACGTAAAGTACTCCAGCGACCCGGACATCAACCCGGCATACATGAAGCCCAAGATGTTCATGTTCCGCCTCCAGAAGCTCATGGACGAATATGTAGGCGGCGTATCCGCACAGTTCACCACCAACAAGTCGCTGCTTGAAAGAGGCCTCGAGCTGCTTGTGATGCTCAAGGAAGACTCCGAAAAGCTCGCCGCTTCCAATCTCCACGAACTGCTGCGCGTATGGGAAAACACCCACCGCATGTGGATCGCGGAAAGCCATCTGCGACATGTTATGTTCCGTGAAGAGAGCCGTTGGCCGGGTTACTACTTCCGCGCCGACTTCCCTGATATGGACGAGAAGAACTGGAAGTGCTTCGTAAACTCCGTGTATGATCCGAAGACCGACCAATGGACCATGAAGAAGGTCCCAATTGTAAATCTTCCGGTCTAAATTGGTTTCTTTGATTGCTGACCTCCAGGTGTGCGTATACACCTGGAGGTGTTTTTTTATCCGGCTTGCCCGTTGAAGATTTCTGTTATTAGGGTTATTACACCCGAAGCATCAGGGAATCAGAAGTGTTATTCATGGGTTGACCATGCCATAACCACTTATACCCAATAGTCTTACAATAAGGAGAATGGAAAAAATGGCAGAATTACTCCCCCCCCATGGAGGAAAAGGCTTGACCTGCTGTTTGCTCGAAGGCGCAGAGCTTGCCGCTGAACTGAAAAAAGCGCAAGGTCTGAAAAAAATCGAAGTCAGCCCTCGGGAAAAAGGCGACCTGATCATGATGGGCATCGGCGGATTCAGCCCGCTGACCGGTTTCATGACCAAGGCCGACTGGAAAGGTGTTTGCGACAAGTACCTCCTGGCAGACGGAACGTTTTGGCCGATTCCGGTTACCCTTTCCGCATCCAAGGAAGAAGCCGCCGCGATCGCAGTAGGTGAGGAAATCGCTCTTTTCGATCCGGAGCGCAAAGAGTTCATGGCCACAATGAAGGTCACCGAGAAATATGAAATGACCGAGGCCGACAAGAAGTATGAATGTGAAAAAATCTATATGGGAGAAGGCACCAAGACTGCTGAAGAGTTTTGGAAGATCGCCAAGGACGATCATCCCGGCGTTCAGATGGTGATGGAGCAGAAAGCAGTCAATCTGGCCGGCCCGGTCAAGGTGCTCAGTGAAGCCGAGTATCCCACCAAATATGCCGGTGTTTACATGAGACCGGCTGAATCGAGAAGGATTTTTGCTGAAAGAGGATGGCAGGAAGTAGCCGCTCTTCAGTTGCGCAACCCCATGCACCGTTCCCACGAATATCTGTGCAAGATCGCTGTGGAAGTCTGCGACGGCGTTTTCATTCACTCCCTGGTCGGCAACCTGAAACCCGGCGATATTCCAGCCGAAGTCCGTGTAAAATGTATCGATGCTCTGGTTAAGAATTACTTCGTGGAAGACAAGGTCCTTCAGGGCGGGTATCCGCTGGATATGCGCTATGCCGGTCCCCGTGAGGCCCTTCTTCATGCCACATTCCGCCAGAACTATGGGTGCTCCCGCATGATCATCGGCCGCGACCATGCCGGCGTGGGCGATTTCTATGGCATGTTCGAAGCCCAGACCATTTTTGACAAGATCCCCAAACCAGCGGGCGGAAAAGCACTTTTGTGCACGCCGCTTAAAATCGACTGGACTTTCTACTGCCACAAGTGCGACGGCATGGCATCCCTGAGGACCTGCCCCCACGGCAAGGAAGACCGCGTTCTTTTGAGCGGTACCGCGCTGCGAAAAGGCCTTTCCGAAGGGACTACTATCCCGGATCATTTCGGCCGGGAGGAAGTGCTTGACATCCTTCGTGAATACTACGCACACCTTGAAAAAAAGGTTGAGATCAAGCTGCACGGCGCTGCAACTGGCAAATAACCATATCTCGATCGCCTGATTCAAGAGAAGGAGATGCGCTGAAAGGTGCATCTCCTTTTTCGGCCCGTGGCACGGGCAGCCGACTTGGCCGCTGCCTACGGCGGCGGTTTAAGCTATGGCCGGCGGTCCCATCGCCCGCCGCACAAGGGACCCTCACCGCGTTTCGGGCCGGCGCTATACGCATAAGGTGGTCTGACGTGGATGGAAACCAGCTCGTAACCCCTAACTCATCCTTTTTGCGATACGGCCCCGATGGATAAGTATTCATGCTTCGAGCACCTGAGCACAAACGAATCGAAGGGCATCGATTACGAAGTGCGCCTGCGCCCCGGCAGCTCTGGAATTGCGATAATAAGCATCCACGGCGGAGCGATAGAGCCCGGAACTTCAGAAATTGCCGAGGCCGTGGCCGGCGCCGATCATACTTATTACGCTTTAGCAGGTATAAAGAAGACTAAGAACAGAGACCTCCATATTACGAGCACCCGTTTCGACGAGCCTGCCGCTCTTGAAATCGTCCAACGTTCGCAGACCGTCGTCTCAATACATGGCTCTTCCGAAGAAGAGGAAACTGTTCTGGTGGGAGGCAGAGACACCAGTTTGAAAGAATGCGTCATAGAGAAATTGAGGCAGGCGGGATTCAAGACGCAAGGCACTGGAAATCTCCTTCCCGCATTAAAAGAAGATGAAAAGTTCAGGAATCTGAGGGGCAGGGACAGAAACAACATCTGTAATCGGAACATGCGGTCGATGGGCGTGCAGTTGGAGATCAGCAAAGGCTTGAGGGCCAGGATGTTCGGTGGCCTCTCCCACAGTACGGGCACTGCTCGCGGCAAGGCATTTCACGACTTTGTCCAGGCTTTGCGCGAGGCCATCGAGCTGTTCATATCTTCATGTAAAGCTTGAAAAAACTCTATTTCAGAGTTATTTTCAATTGGTTTCACGTAGGAACACAGAACACTTTGAGAGAATACCTGGTGCGCGGCGGTAGGCAGTCTGTTCTTCCTGTCAATTCCCTGGTATTTCTTAGTACGAATCAGCTTATTTCCTGATAATCGACTTTTCGGCAGAACCAAAAAACAATGAAGGAGTTCGTATGGCTGATGCTCAAGATAGCACCCGGACAATTCTTGTCGCCGGTGGCGGCATAGCCGGGCTTAGCGCCGCTGTGGAAGCAGCCGAAGCGGGTTTCAACGTCATCCTGGTCGAGCGGGAACCATCCCTTGGCGGACGGGTCGCGCGCATGAACAAGTATTTCCCGAAGCTCTGCCCACCTCAATGCGGACTCGAAATAAACTTTCGCCGCATCCGCAACAATCCGCTCATCCAAGTCATGACCATGTCGGAGGTGGAAAAAATCGAAGGAGAATCGGGCAATTTCAGCGTCGCGATCAGGGTCAACCCCCGGTACGTGAATGAAAAATGTACAGCCTGCGGAAAATGCGCCCAGGCGGCGAAAACCGAGGTGCCCAATCCTTTCGATTATGGCTTGAGTTGTGTAAAGGCGGCATATCTGCCACATGAGTTCGCGTACCCGATGCGCTATCTAATTGCCCCGGAAATAATCGGTACGCCCGAGGCAAAGGAGATTGAGGCAGCCTGCGAATATGGGGCTGTAGAGCCGGACATGGCCGCTAAGAGCGTCGAGGTCAAAGCGGGGGCAATAATATGGGCAACCGGCTGGAAGCCTTTCGACATATCGGGCATCTCCTACTACGGGGCCGGAAAGCACCGCAATGTAATCACGAATGTGGTAATGGAACGGCTTGCATCGCGGAACGGTCCCACCAAAGGCCGTATATTGAGGCCTTCGGATGGAAAACCCGCTAAGAAGATAGCGTTCGTTCAGTGCGCCGGATCAAGAGATGAGAACAACCTGGCTTACTGCTCGAGCGTCTGCTGCCTTGCTTCCCTCAAGCAGGCGACATATTTGCTCGAACAGGATCAGGAAGCGGGCGTTTCGATATTTTACATAGACATCCGGACCCTGGGCAGGAACGAGGCTTTCTTCAACAAGGTGCAGGAAGATGGACGCGTTACCCTGGTGAAGGGCAAAGCGGGCGAGATCACTGAAAATCCCGAAACGGGAATGGTCACGGTGCAGGCTGAAGATCAGCAGACCGGAAAGATCCTCAGGGATGAATTCGATCTCGTGGTTTTGGCTGCCGGGATGGTCCCCGGCACAGCCACAGAAAAAATACCGGCTGAGGCGGCTTATGACCAGAACGGGTTCCTCCTGACTGGGGGAACGCCTGGAATAATCGGCGCCGGGTGCGTAAGAAGTCCGGCCGACGTGTCAACGAGCGTTCAGGACGCGACCGCAGCCGTTCTTAAGGCTATCCAGGCTTGCAGGAGATAAAGGATGGAAAAGAAAATCGGCGTATATATCTGTTCGGGCTGCGGGATCGGAGAGAGCATGGACTTGGAATCTCTTTCCGCGACGGCAGCGGAATTCAAGGCCGCTATTTGCCGCACAGACCCCTGTTTGTGTGGAACTGCCGGCGTCTCGGCCATCAGGTCCGACATGGATGGAGAAGGCATTAACGGCGCAGTGATTGCGGCCTGTTCACAGCGGGTGATGACGGACGCTTTCACTTTTCCGCCCGACAAGATAATCGAAAGGGTTAATCTGCGCGAGCAGGTTGCCTGGTCTCAGCCGGCGGGGGAAGAAGACACTCTCATGATGGCTCAGGACGCTCTCAGAATGGGTCTTGTCCGGGTCAGGGACTCCGAACCGCTTGAGCCTTTTATAGCGGAAGACATCAGCAAGAGAATTCTGGTGGTGGGCGGGGGATTGACTGGAATGACCGCCGCATTGGAAGCCGCAAGGGCTGGATATGAGATTGTCCTGGTGGAAAAGGAAGAGGAACTCGGAGGCTATCTCAAGGACGTGCATCTACTGCCTCCCGGTGGACCTCCTTATGAAAGCCTTCAGGAATTCAGCCTGGACAACATGACGGCCTCACTTTCCGACCAGCCCGGCATAAAGATTTATACAGGGGCAAGGGTAGGATCGATTTCCGGGGGACCATGCATGTTCGACGTGGAGGTCCAGCAAAATGGATCGACCAAACCCGAGCGGGTGGGTTCGATAATTCTGGCAACCGGATCTGTGCCTTATGATCCGGCCAGGCTGGGACATCTGTCTTACGGAGCATCTGCCGATGTGGTCACCTCGCAGGCGTTGGAGTCGATGTTCAAGAAAGGCGAGGTGAAGCGGCCCTCGAATGGCCAGCCGATCAATAGCGCGGCCTTTATTCTTTGTGCAGGCTCACGCGATCCGGAACACCTCCCCTACTGTTCTTCGGCCTGTTGCGTTGAATCTTTGAAGCAGGCCAAATACTTCAAGGAAGCCAACCCACAGATGCCGGTTTACATCTTCTATAGAGACATGCGTTCGTCCGGAAGCTACGAACTGCTATACAAGCAGCTTCAAAAAGACGGAGTGATTTTCGTGCGGGGGAATGTCACCGCCGTGGATGATGACGGTTCGGGGGGATTCGTGATAACTTCGGACGACGTACTCACGCGATCTCCGGTCATGTCTGAGAGCGTGGATCTGGTGGTGTTGGCGACGGGCATGGTGCCGACAAGCGCCCTGGGCGAGCCCTTCAAGGCCCAGACCTCCGAGAGCGAGGGAGATAAATCCCAGGTCCCGGCCGACAGTATTCTGGCCTCCAATCTTCTCAACTTGAAATACAGGCAGGGACCGGAACTGCCCGCCCTCGAATACGGGTTTCCGGACTCCCACTTCATATGCTTTCCGTATGAATCGCGTCGAACAGGGATCTATCCCGCCGGTTCAGTCCGCGCTCCGATGGACTACGAACGCGCAAAAAGCGATGCAATGGGAGCTGCCCTTAAGGCGATTCAGTGCGTCGAGATGGTTTCACAGGGGAAGGCTGTCCATCCCAGAGCGGGAGACCAGAGCTACCCTGAATTCTTCATGCAGCGATGTACCCAGTGCAAGCGGTGTACTGAAGAATGCCCCTTCGGTGCGATAAACGAAGATGAAAAGGCAAATCCTTTGCCCAATCCTACCCGTTGCCGCAGGTGCGGCGTCTGCATGGGGGCCTGTCCGGAAAGGATCATTTCGTTTAAGAATTACTCAGTGGGCATGATCGGCAACATGATCAAATCCATAAATGTACCCGACGAGTATGATGAAAAACCGCGTATATTGGTGCTGGCTTGCGAAAACGATGCATATCCCGCCCTGGATATGGCAGGGATCGGACGGCTGTCATACAATCCATGGGTCAGGTTCCTGCCCGTTCGCTGCCTTGGTTCCATGAATCTCGTATGGATCGCCGATGCTCTGTCCAAAGGGATCGACGGCATCCTGCTCCTGGGATGCAAGCACGGAAACGATTACCAGTGCCATTTCATCAAGGGCAGCGAACTGGCCGACATCCGCATGAGCAAGGTTAAGGAAACCCTTGACCGGCTGGTTCTGGAATCGGATCGCGTCAGGCTGGAGCAAATTTCGATTACGGACTACAGTCGGATTCCGGAGATTCTGGACAGTTTTGCGGAGAAACTGAATAATCTCGGACCTAATCCCTACAAAGGATACTGATCCTATACCCTGTAAATCTGCAAGGAGCACACGATAATGGAACCAAAAAACATCCTTCTTGAGATGATGGATTATGTAGTCGAAATGGGGGCCGAGACGATCAACTGGTGCATGCAGTGCGGCCTGTGCACAAACCTGTGCCCATGGAGGCTGGTGCCCGGACAGACAAGCGAAGAGTTCAACATAAGATACATGCAGCGGCTCGGGCAGATGGGAATCGAGGGTTTCGAAGATGAGAACATGCTCTTCGCCTGCTCAACCTGCGGAATGTGCCAGAGCAACTGCCCTCGTGGAGTAAAGGTAATAGATAACGTCACGGCAATGCGGGCGAGCATAGTCGGGGGTGGTATGCCTCCCGCCGGCCTTCGGCCCATACTTGGAAGCTGCCATGCTAACGGAAACCCGTGGTCGGGTCCACGAGAGAAAAGGACTCAATGGCAGGAGGGTCTCGACATTCCCAGGTTTGGACCGGACACTGAATATTTCCTCTTTGTATGCTGCCATTCATGTTACGACCCGCGCAGCATAAAGATCGCCAGGAGCATAGCGCAGCTTTTGCTTCGCGGAGGCGTGAGTTTTGGAGTAATTGGTGTTGAAGAAAGCTGCTGCGGCGAGAGCATGCGAAAAATAGGCGACGAGGAACTCTTTCAGAAGCTCGCTGAGGCCAACACGAAGCTTTTTGCCGAAAATGGAGTGAAAAAGATTATCACAACATCTCCTCATTGCATGTGGAGTTTTAAGAACGATTACTCAAAGCTTGGTGCTGAATGGGAAGTTTTCCATTACACTGAGATCCTGAGCCGGCTTGTTTCTGAGGGCAAGCTCACCCCGAGCACGAAGTCCGGCAAAAAGGTGTCGTTCCACGACCCCTGTTACCTCGGAAGGCACAGCGGCATTTATGATGCTCCCAGAGAACTTCTGAGATCGATTCCGGGGATCGAGCTAAAGGAACTCGGGCGCTCGCGCGAGTCGAGCCTGTGCTGTGCTGGAGGTGGCGGTCGCATTTGGGCCGAGGTCCCGATGGGTGAACGCTTCGGGGAGCTGCGAGTGCTGGACGCCGTCGACACGGGAGCAGAAATACTGGCCACTTCATGTCCTTACTGCGTAAATATGATTACCGATGCCTGCGACAGCCTGGGGAAACAGGAAGTCCTGGAGATCAAGGAACTCTCGGAGTTGCTTTTGGAAAGCTTGTAGCGGGTTTCGGGTTATGGGTTACGGGTTAAAATCCACAGGCCGCAACCCGCAACCCGGAACTTGTAAGGAGACTTAATGGCAATCACTCTCGATGATTTGAAATTACGCGCGATCGATTATCTGCTCGCTTCCACGGAGGGAGGGCAGCTTGTGCTCGAGCCTTTTTGCTCCTGCGGGGCGGCCCTTGACGAAGGCTATTACTGCTCCGCGTGTGGAAAGGTCTGCGAGTGTAAGTTCGTGGCCTGCGCAGGCATGCAGGCGCTGGGCATCGTCGAAAAATTAATTTCCGGAAGTCCCGGCTTTCGGGGCTTCGAAGCATCACTTTTGGCAAAATAGAGGATTTCTGAGTGCAACCAGACGAATCGACGCAGAACCTGACCGAAGACAGTCCGTTTAATTTTGCCTGTCATGACGCTTTGCCATGTTTTACTCAGTGCTGCAAAGATGTTAACATCTACCTGACGCCCTACGATACGTTGCGGCTAAGGTGTGCTCTGCAAATGGGGTCTTCGGAGTTTCTGGCGAAATACACCCGAAGTTTTCTTTCGAAGGTTGGGAACATTCCTGTAGTGCAGCTTATGATGGAGCCTGAAAGTCTCTGCTGCCCCTTTGTTGGCGAAGAAGGATGCCAGGTTTATGAAAACCGGCCGTGGGCGTGCAGGATGTTTCCACTCGACCTTGCATCTGCTGATTCCCGGTTCCGGATCATCGCCGGGAAAGAACGCTGCAAAGGGCTTTTCGAGCGGTCGGGGCGCACGGTCCGGGATTGGCTCCAATCCCAGGGCGCTCTGGAATACGCTGAAATGGACAGGGAATATCAATCGGTGGTCCCGAAACGTTTCAAGCCCGGCGCCCCCATGAATGAGGGACTTGGACGGGTGCTGTTCGTGGCGTATGATTTGGACCGATTTTCCGAACTGCTCAAGGACAGGCATTTTTTAACATTCCATGAGGTGGACGATAAGCTTCTGTCCCTTGTCGATAAAGATCCAAAAGAGCTTTTGAAGCTTGCTTTCCGCTATATTCGCGCGCAAATGGACGAGCTTTATCAGGTCGTTTGAGACATTGAAACGAAATGAGAGAAACAGCACCGGAAGCCATAAAGGATAAGATCGAACCAGTCGTTGACGGGGGTTTTCAGTTTGCCTGTCATCCGGGGGTGGCTTGCTTCACGGAGTGTTGCCGTGATTTGAATCTACAGTTGACGCCCTACGATGTACTGAGACTCAAAAACCGGGTCGGCCTCTGTTCCGACGATTTCCTGGACCGCTATACGGAATGCCGATTCGACGATGACCGTTCGCTCCCCATGATTTATCTTCAAATGAATCAAAACGAGCGGAAGACCTGTCCGTTCGTGTCACCAAAGGGATGTCTTGTCTATGAGGACAGACCATCGGCCTGTCGGATTTACCCCGTTGCCAGGGCCTCGCGGCAGCTCCGGGCGCATAACCTCGTGCTGGAAAACTATTTTATCCTGCACGAAGATCATTGCCTGGGCTTCAAGGAGGGGCGATTCTGGAAAATGGACGAATGGCTCGAAGACCAGGGACTCAAGCACTACAGGGAACACAATGATCTCTGGATGGGGATAGTCACTCATCCAAAGCTCAGGAATGCGCGGTTGCCCGAAAGACAGCAGCAGATATTCTATCTTGCGAGCTACAATTCGGATAAATTCCGTGAAATGCTCTTCAACAGCCGATTCTTCAGCCTGTTTCACGTCGAAGATGATGAAGTCGAGCAAATCAGAACCAACGAAACAGTCCTGTTAGAATTTGCCTTCAAGTGGATGCAATTTTCTCTTCTGGGAGAGGGAACACTGAAGAGCCGGACTCTTTGAATAAAACGTCCTGATTTCCCTTTCGAGGCCCGCGTGATCAAGAAGCTGGCAGCCTTTTTCGTTTTTTCCGCAATTACGCTCATTTCTGCGAACTGTTCCTTTGCGGCGGATACCGGGAGCAATGGCGGGGAAAAAGCCAAGCAATACAGGCTGGGTGAACTCATGCTCACCGTTACCAAGAGACCGGCTGACGGCGATTATCTTCTGAAATTCTTAAAAGACCATGAGGAGCTCATCGAGGGGGCATGTGCTTTCAAAACGCACGAGCCAAGAACTGTCTCCCACACGCCTCTTGCCGATTGCAGCACGCTTCTGGCCTATTGCTTTTCCGGCGGCGCTCATTGCTGCACGACTCTTTTCATCGCCACGGAATGCGGAACCGCTGTTTCTCTGGATATGATAGACCTCGGGCACACGGCCGCAGAAGTGGAATTCACCACTGCCGACACTGCTGACGCTGCTGACGGATCCCCGGGTAAACTGATAAAAGTACTTGACTGGCAGTTTGCCTACTATGGGCCGGAAGATTCGCAGATCCAGCTCTCATTCGCTGATTCTCCGGCGATGACTCGCCTGCTCGTTTTTGATAAAGGGCACTGGCGGCCTGATCGAGCTGGTGAATTCAGGGGATTTTATTCGCGTTTATTCAATGAAGCCGAGCGTAAGGCCCGCATCAGCGCGAGGAGAAACCAGATCGGAGCGACCGCATCACTGGCGCTGAAGGCAGCCTATTATGACCTTATGAGCGGCAGGTCCGTCGAAAAAGCCTCTGAAGTTTTGAACCGGCTTTTCCCTGACAGATGGAAGTCCCAATCCGCCAACGTCGCCCGGGACGTCTACCGCGCAGCGTCCGAATTCAATCCCGTGGAGACGGTCAGATGAATTGTTTTGGGTTGATTCCCACCGGGCCATGAGGTATAAAACCATTGTCAACGGAGGGATAAATGCCGGAATTAGAAAAGCATAAAGAGTTCGTCGAGCTTCAAGAAGCGATATACGAGCAGAGCCTCGTATTCCTTGCCTTGAGGACGCGCCCGGGCTATGAGGCAAAACTGGCTGAGACGCGCGAGAGAATAATGCGGATATACAGCCAGATTCAAACGCTGCTTTGAGCTTTGCCGCCTCGACTATGTTGTTCGCAGCGTCATCTGCCTCGCTGTTCCTCCGCCCATCGAGTATAGCGCAAAAAACAGCGGGCAGCCTGTGTGGGACGCCAAGCTGATGTTCCCCTCCTCTTTTGGCCGCCGGCCTCTTCATCAAAAACCAATAAAAACTACTACCTTCCACGATAAAAAATAAGGGGTGAACTTGAAACTGCTCTTATCGGCTGTTGCTGCAGTTATGCTTGCCGGCTGCTCTATGCAGTTGCCGCACCTTCCTGAAATGGGGTTCAACTGGGTATCCACGGAAGGCAAGTCCCAGGATCAACTCTATCAAGATCAGATCGAATGCAGGCGTGAGGTGAGTATGCTTCAATCGCAGGACCCTATGAATCAGGGGGCCGCGGTCTGGGGCATGAGCCAAATGAAGGCGTTCGATGACTGCATGAGAACGAGGGGGTGGGAAAAAAAATAACCCGGCCCGAAACCAGGATTTAAATCACGACGATTCGTCCCCCAAATAAATCATTTCTGACGAGCTTCAAGCCGTGAGCGCAAAATCAGGTCCGCCCGCTACACGGCCCGTGGCACGGGCAGCCGACTTCGCCGCTGCCTGCGGCCGCGCTTAAATAAATGAAGCCCTTTGTAAACTAAATTGGAGCCTTATCCGTTATGTTAGACTAAAAGCAGTAAGCGTTCGAGCTGGTTGTTTTGCAGCGCAAAGAAGCACGCGGCACATTTTGGAAGGAGAGAAATTATGAGAAAAAATCGGTTTCTAATCCGCGCTCTGATCGGGGTCCTCGTTGTAGCGATGGTCCCCTGTGGAGGCTTCGCACAGGAACTCGCAAAGACCGGGACGTTCAGCCGGCAGGAGCTCGACCAGATGCTCGCCCCGATAGCGCTCTATCCTGATTCCCTGCTCGCTCAAATCCTTATAGCGGCGACGTACCCGGATCAGGTCATGGAAGCTGACAGCTGGTTGAAGAAAAACCCGGATCTTAAGGGTGAACCACTTAACGCCGCTTTGGATAAAGCCGGCTGGGACTTAAGCGTGAAGGCGCTGGCGCCTTTTCCGCAGGTACTCGCAATGATGGCTCGAGAATCCGCCTGGACCGAAAAACTGGGGCAGGCTTTCCTGGCTCAGCAGCCCGACGTGATGGACGCGGTTCAGAAACTGCGGCATAAAGCCATGGCTGCCGGCAATCTCAAGTCTACGGCGGAGCAAAAAGTGGTTGTCAAAAGTGAAGATGAATACGTGGGCGGACCTGGAAGTGAAGGCGGACGCGGATATGGAAACGAGAGCCCGGGGTATGGACCCGAGCCGGGATATGGAAACGAGCCACCGCAATATGGAAACGAACCGCCCCCGTATGGAAGCGAGCCCCCTAGATATGGAAACGAGCGCGGGTATGAAAGCGAGAGCCGGTATGAAGCCGAGTATCGAGGCGGGTATGCGGGCGGGGTCACAACCGACCACATCGAGATCGAACCGGTTAATCCTCAACTTGTCTATGTTCCGCGCTACGACCCGGTAGTGGCCTACGGGCCCTGGTGGTGGCCTGCGTACCCTCCCTTCGCCTATTATCCCCTGTGGCCCGGTGTACCCTTTGGATTTGGAGTAGGAATCGGGTTCGGCTTTTGGGGAGGGGTAGCCGTGGGACCGATCTGGTGCCATGGCTGGGGCTCGTGGGGATGGGGCGGCCATAATGTAAATGTTAATGTCAACCGGACTGTCAATATTAACAGCACCAATGCTGCCGTCGCCCGAAATGTTAGCAGTTCAATGAGGACGACCAGCTTTAGCAGGGCAGTGTCAACCGGGCAGATGAGGCCCACGGCAGCCGCAGCCACCCGAGCCGGCGCAACACGCTCAAGCGCCGGTTCCACCGGTACAAACCGCGGCATGAACTCCACCGGCGCAACACGCTCGAGCGCCGGTTCCAACGCTTCAAACCGCAGCATGGGTTCCACCGGTTCCAACCGCTCGAGTGCAGGTGGAAGCTCCGCCGGAATCGCCAGGCCATCGGCGGCCTCTGTCACGCAGAGCCTTCGGGGAGCCGGGAGTACCGGCGCAGGGGGGTCAAGGAGCAACGCGGCGTCTTCACGCGGCACGAGTCGGGGCAGCTCAATGAGCGGCGGCAGCCGTAACTCGGCTTCGACGAGTAATGCCGGCCGCAGCAGAGCATCTGGTTCCACGGGCGGCAGCCGCAGTATGGGCAGCAGGTCGCGTGGGGCGGCGCGCGGCGGCGTTAGAGGCGGTGGCGGCGCTAGAGGCGGTGGCGGAGGTGGACACAGATAGTAGAGGCAGGCAGTTCGCGGGGCGCCGGTAAAGACGGCGACCTTGAACCCCGAAGTTAAGGACATATAAGCCATGTGAGGTGGGCACGATCCGGTCGTGCTCACCTTCACGTTCCCTCATTGAATTTCCGCTCGGAACTCAGACATTGACAGTATGTTTGCAGTCTTTTTTGCCCTCAAAGCGTGGATGTGCCCCCAAGGAAATCAAGTTTTCATATGCTCGTAACCGATCTGTAACCTTCCATGGTTAGTTTTGTCGGGGCGCGGGTCAAAATCATATCGTGCGCGGCTCGTTGACTCGATTGAAGCAGGAAGGAGAGCAATGCCTTGCGAAAGATAAGTGGAGGATTTTGGTCGGAAAGGCAAACCAGGGATTGGTTCTACATAAAAAAAAGAGGGAACAGGTATTTCTCATCCGGGTGGATCACCTGCGTTGATGCCGTGCAGATCCTCAAAGGAAAACAGCCTACCCCGAGAACTTGCCTCGAGGTTAAGGACATGTCGGTTTTTGAACCGGTTCCTGAGGGGGTAATCAGACTGTTGACAAAGGCCATGGAAAGCCATAGGGAAGCGAGCCGGTTTTCCCGGATTGGCTAATGAACCTGCCAAGGTCGAATAGATCAGTGCCTGCAGTCCCCTGGGAAGGTTTCCCAGCCGCCGCCCAAAGCCTTGTAGAGGGCGATGAGATCGGCGGCTATGTTGCTGTTGCTCTGGGCCAGAGCATTTTGGGCGTTATAAAGGGAGGTCTCGGCGACGAGGACGTTAAGAAACTCGATCAATCCCCCGGAGTAAAGTTTCAATGACAGGTCAACTGCTTTGGTGTTGGCGGCAACGGAATCTTTGAGTGATTTATAGTGTTGTTGTTCCTTGTTAAAAGCAACCAGCGCATTTTCCACGTCCTGGAATGCGCTCAGCACGATCTGCTGATATGTTATAAAAGCCTGATCGCGTAGCGCCTCCTGTAAATGAATGTTCGACACGATTGCGCCGCCCTGGAAAATATTCCAGGTCACCGATGGGCCGCCGGAATAGATTCGACCGCCGTTAGAAACCAGCATGCTCAACTGGGAGGTTTGAACTCCGAGAGTGCCGGTCAGCGAAAATTTGGGGAACAGCTCGGCGGTGGCGACGCCGATCTGAGCAGTGGCGGAGTGCAGTTGTTCCTCGGCTTGGCGAATGTCGGCTCGGCGGCGTAAAAGGTCGGAAGGCAAACCAGCCGGAATTTGTTCCGGTACGCCGGGGATGTTTCCCGTGGGGGCCAACTGCTCCAACAGGTAAGCCGGAGGCTTGGCTAAAAGCACACTCAACGCGTAGATCGCCTGCCTCGCGGAGGTTTCGAGCCCGGGGATTTGCGCTTCAGTCGTTGCGACGTTGGCGTCGGCATTGGCTATGTCAAGTTCGGAGTTAAACCCCGGAGTAGCTTTTTGGCGTACGATCGAGGCCGTGTTCTGCATAGCTTTCAGATTATTTCGTGCGACTGCGATTTGCTGTTGGTAACCACGGAGTTGAATATAGTCGAGCGCCACTTCGGCGGCGATAGTGACCTGCACGTCCCTGATATTCTCGACAGCGGCACTGGTATTGGCTTTGGCAGATTCAATATTACGACGCTGCCCGCCGAACACGTCGATTTCCCACCCGGCATCAAAGCCTGCCTGGTAGAAACTCTGCGCCAGATCTTTCGTACCGTTGACGGAAGCAGCAGTTTCCCTCATATACTCGGCAGAGGCGCCAAGCGTCGGCCAGAGCGCCGCGACAGCAACGCCCTGGGCGGCCCTGGCCCGGCGCAGGCTGGCCACGGCAAGTTTCACGTTTAGATTTGCCTTGAGTGCATCTTCGACAAGTTGGGTCAACATGGGATCGTCAAACTGTTTCCACCAAAGGGTCAGTTCTGCCGGTCCAGTGGTTGGCACGGCAGTTTGCGCGGTAGAAGTTTCCGCAACACCGGCCCAGCCGGAGGGTGCGGCGGAATGCGGCGGGCTGTAATCGGGTCCAACCGTGCACCCGCCTGTCAGCAAAACAATCCCGCAGAAGAACGCGAACAAAACCAGGAACGAGTATAGACTCCGGATCTTTTTCATCATCTCAGACCTATTCATATCGGAGGGCCTCGATTGGATCGAGCCTCGAGGCTTTATACGCCGGGTAGAAGCCAAAGGCTATGCCTACACTGGCCGAAACGAACACGGCAGCCACGATCGCTTCAACCGAAATCGCCGTCGGCCAGTGCAGCAGCAAAGATATGAGATATGAACTGGTGCGCCCTAAAAGAATGCCTATCGTCCCGCCAAGCAGACATAACACCACGGCCTCAGCCAGAAATTGCCGCAAAATGTCACCGGGCTCCGCGCCAACCGCCATCCTCAGTCCGATCTCGCGCGTTCGCTCGGTCACAGATACGAGCATAATGTTCATAATGCCGATGCCGCCGACCACCAGTGAGATCATTGCTACGCACAGCAGCAGTTTGGTCATCAGCTCCGATGTGGAAGCCATCGTTCTGGTAAGTTCGGTCATGTCCCGAACGTAGAAATCGTCGGGGTCGGTATCGCGAAGCCGGTGCCGTTGTCTGAGTAAAGCGCCGATGTCCTGGATCGAGGAGGCGACCGTGTCGCTGGAATGCGCGGCGGTCAGGATCTGGTCTACGTTCGGAAATCGAATAGGTGGAGATGCGTCCAACTGTTCGATCGTTGTTTGGGAATAATACAGGTTTTGCTGAAGGTATGGATAAATCATGTTGAGCTGATTGGTTTCGGCTGTGCTTGAGCTGCTGGAGCCGCTCTGGTTGCCGCCGGAAAGGGTGGTAGCCACCACCCGGTATTTGATCGTCGTCCAGGGCGCAAGAAGAATATCGTCCTGGTCAAGCCCCATCAGGTTGGCGCCTTTTCTCTTCAACACGCCGATCACCCTGAAATCGACATTCTTAATGCGCACGTGCCTGCCGACCGGCGACTGACCTTCAAACAGCTCGTTTACTACGGTCTGGCCGACTATGCACACTTTACTGAAGTTAAGAACGTCATGCTCGGAGAACGCTTCCCCGTCCGCCATTTCGGTCCAGTCACGTATGTCCAAAAACTTGGGAGTGGTGCCGTAAACGTAAGTGGGGACCCAGTTTCGACTGCCGTAGACTACCTGAACGCGCGCGCGTACCACCGGCGCCACAAAATCAATGCACGGGCATTCCTTCTGGATCGCCTCGCCGTCCTGGGGGGTGAGCGTAATTCTCGATCCTGAACCGGTAGTCACGCCTGCAATGTTGAGGGACCCCGGAAGGATTACCACCGTGTTGGCGCCTATGCTGGCCATTGCGCGCTGAATGGCTAAAGAGGCGCCTTTACCTATCTCCATCATCGCAATCACCGCCGCCACGCCGATGATTATTCCCAACGTCGTCAGCGTTGCGCGCAGCATATTGTGGCGCAGCGCGTTAAAGGCCATTTTCAACGTAAAGTACAGTTTCACGACAAGCCTCCGGCCATCACCGGCGCGGCATCGCTCTCGATCAGGCCGTCCTTGATGCGGACGACGCGCTGCGCGTGTTGAGCCACCCCCGGATCGTGGGTCACTATGATGAGCGTAATGCCGTCATCATAATTGAGTTGCCGAAATAACTGGAGGATCTCCTCGCTTGTACGCGAGTCGAGATTGCCGGTCGGCTCGTCCGCGAACAGCACTTGCGGGCGGTTGATAAGCGAGCGGGCGATTGCCACGCGCTGCTGTTCGCCACCCGAGAGCTGCGAGGGCCTGTGATGGACACGGTCTCCCAGTCCCACTTTTTCAAGGAGTTCAGCGGTGCGCCGTTCCATTTCACGCTCGCTGAGCCTGTCTCTGCAATACATGAGCGGCATGAGAACGTTTTCAAAAGCGGTCATTCGCGACAACAGGTTGAAGCTCTGGAAAACGAAACCGATCATGCGGTTTCGCAGCCTGGCGCGTTCTTTCGCCCCCAGATCGGAGATATCCCGGCCATCGAACAGATATTTACCCGAAGTGGGTCGATCCAGGCAGCCCAGAATGTTCATCAGAGTGCTCTTGCCTGAACCGCTGGACCCCATAAGCGCAAGGAGTTCACCGCGGGCGATCTGTATAGAGACCCCCTGCAGGACCCGCAGATCGACCTCACCCAGGCGATAGGTCTTGTGAATGTCGTGAAGTTCAATGAAATCCATATCCCCTCGCCGAAGACAAAATTCAAAGGGTACAAGACAAAGCAGATATCATGACTTGGGTTTCGTCTTTTGCTCTATCCGTCAATGCCGGCCACCGGAAGGCGCCTGGCCTCCCCGGTGCATGAAACCCCCTTGCGGCACAAAAGGATTCTCCCCCTCACCTTCGCTCTTACTTCCCTTGGGTTGCAGTGTAGTTACACCGGTAACCACCTCCAGATTTTCGGAAATTCCTTCGCCGCTGACCTCCGTTAGTAGGCCGTCGGTGAGCCCGACATGCACATGGACCGGCCTGACGAAATCGCCTTCGGCTACCCAGACAGTACCGCGCGGCTGGGCGCCGCTTTCCGCCACAGCTTCATGCTGAGCGGCGGGCCGTTCGACTCCGCTGCGGGATGCATGGCGGGATTCGCCGGCAATCTGGCCGGGCCGGGGCGTCCAGCGCAGGGCGGCGTTTGGGACTAGCAGCACGTTTTCACGGCGGCCGACTTCGAATTGAAGGTTCGTCGTCAGGTAAGGCAAAAGTTTACCGTCCGAGTTGTCATGATTTACCTCGACGGTGTAGGTAACGACGTTCTGGGACATGGTTGCGTTTAGCCGAATCTTGTTGACCACGCCTTTGAATAACTGATCTCCAAAAGCGTCCACCGTGAAACTTACCGACTGGCCCTCGTGGATTTTGCCGATGTCGGCCTCGTTCACCGATGCCCAGACCTGGATGCGCTTGAGGTCCCTGGCGATTAAAAATAGGCTTGAAGCGGCCGTGCTGGAAACGATAGTCTGCCCGAGATTGACACGCCGGTCAATGACAACACCGTCGACAGGCGACTTGACCGTGCAGTATGCAAGGTTCTCTTCCGCCTGTTTCAGGTTGGCTTTGGCCACCTCCGCGCCGGCTACCGCCTGGTCGACTGCGGCTTCGGCAATGGCCAAATTGGACTTTGCAGTCTCGTAAGTGGCTTTGTATTGATCGTAGGTGGTGGCCGCCAATGACTGCCCGGGGCCCACTGTCTGGGCCCGCTTCCAGTCGGCCTCGGCATCCACCAGCTTGGCTTTCATCTGGGGCACGTTGGCCTTGGCATTGACCAGTGTGGCGACGGCCTGTTGCAACTGCGCTTTGTCAATGTTTACCGCCGCCACATAGAGAGTGTCGTCTATGAGCCCCACCACTCCTCCCGCTTTAACGACAGACCCGTAGTCGATGGATTTATTATTTACGTCCCGGCCGAAAGCTTTAATTATCCCGGTCACCTGCGAGCCCACGTCAACAACCACTTCCGGCTCGACGGTCCCGGTGCCGCTGATCGATGCGGAAAGATCGCCCCGTTTCACCGCCGCCGTGCGGAAAACCGTAGCCCCTCCTCTATGTGAGGAAAACCACCATGCGCCTGCTGTGACAGCCAACACTGCTACCGCCAGCGCAGCTATCCAAAAAGCCCGCCGCATATTTCGCTCCTTATTTCACATTCAAATTGGAGATTATAGACCGAGCAATTCGTAAAAGCCAACCACCCCCCGATTTTGCAACACTTTGCTTTGAAAGGGCGAGCAGATTTTAGTTAAGAATTGTTAATTCTTGAATGCTTTTCCCGCGTTAAGAAATGTAAAGCGAATTGACAACTCTTAACAAAAATTCATTCGCAAACCTGGGAGGGATTGTTAGAATCGAAATCCTTGGCTTGCATTAGAATAGCTTAAGGTGCTAAAAGGCAACGAAAAAAGAGCCTCTTACGATGCTTTGCCCTGCAATTGGGGCAGCTTCGGCAAAAGAGGCATCTTTTTTGGCGTTATGGTTTTTCTTCCAGGAATTTGGAATTTCGGGTTTTTGCGGTGCCGGGGGGCTTCGAACCGCATGTTCAAATAAGCACTAAGGGAGAGATAAATCAATGGCGTTCCCATTGGAAACAGACGACAAGGCTTCAGGGGATCGAAACGAGGCCGGACGCATGAGATGGCGGGTTTGGATATTTGCGCCGCTGGTTGCAGGTCTTTTGGTTTACGCCGGAAGTTGGGCATTTTTGGGAAAGCGCGCAGCCGGGCAAGGTCCGCCGGCCGTTCGCAGCACTCCTGTTGTCGCCACGGCCGCCCGGCCCGGTGACGTCCATATTTACCTCACGGGGCTGGGGACAGTCACCGCTCTGTATACCGCCACCATACTTACTCAGGTTACCGGGCAGGTTTTGGAGGTCCCGTTCAAGGAAGGGGATATCGTAAAGAAGGGGGCACTGCTGGCGCAGGTCGACCCGCGTCCGTTCGAAGCGGTGCTGATCCAGGCCCAGGGTCAGTTGGCACGAGACAAGGCACAGCTCGAAGAGGCTAAAACCGATTTCAAGCGATTCGATATCCTTGCCAAACAGGATTCCATAGCGCTGCAGCAGAGAGACGACCAGTTATACCTGGTGCATCAGTTGGAGGGAACGGTCAAGCTGGATGAAGGTTCGGTTAAAAGCGCCCAAATCAACCTGGACTTTACGCACATCACTGCACCGTTCAACGGACGGATCGGACTGCGGCTCGTCGACCCGGGAAACATCGTTCACACCACCGATACCACAGGGATAGCCGTGATGACGCAGGAGCAGCCTATTACGGTCATTTTTCCCGTTCCCGAGGACAACCTGCCTTCTATTTTGAATAAGCTCAGGGCCAAAGAAAACTTACCGGTGTATGCCTACAACCGGGAGCAAAATCGAAAAATTGCCACGGGTCGCCTGCTGACGGCCGACAACCAGGTCGACGTCACTACCGGGACGATTCGGTTAAAAGCCATATTCAAAAATGAAGACAATGCTCTTTTTCCCAACCAGTTCGTGAATGCCAATCTTCTCATGGAAACTTTGAGCGGTGTCACCGTGGTGCCGACATCCGCCATACAGAACAGCCCTAAAGGGACGTTTGTATACCAGGTAAAGGAGGACAACACGGTCGCTGTACGCTGGGTCAAAACCGGTCCGAGTGAAGGGGACATCGTATCGATCGAAGAAGGAATTTCCCCGGGTGAAATGGTAGTGGTGGAGGGCGCAGAAAGGCTTAAGGAGGGCAGCGCGGTCGTAGTACAAAACAAGGCCTCGGGTTCCTCCAATAAGGGCAATTAATGAATCCTTCAAGAACGTTCATTCTTCGGCCTGTCGCGACCACTCTACTCATGGCGGCCATAGTGCTGGCTGGTGCAGTCGCCTACCATCAACTGCCGGTTTCCGCCCTGCCACAGGTGGACTATCCCATTATCCAAGTGCTGACCTTTTTCCCGGGCGCGAGCCCCGATGTAATGGCTTCGACCGTTACGGCGCCTCTCGAACGCCAGTTCGGGCAAATGCCCGGCCTGAAGCAGATGATCTCGAACAGCTCTAACGGCAGTTCCATCGTTATACTTCAGTTTAGCCTGGAACTCGGCCTCGACGTAGCCGAACAGGAGGTGCAGGCGGCCATTAACGCTGCAACCACCTTCCTGCCCCCGAACCTGCCGAATCCGCCGGTCTACAGCAAAGTGAACCCTGCCGACGCCCCGATTCTGACTCTGGCGCTCACCTCCGAAACTCTCCCATTGCCAAAAGTGGAGGACCTGGCAGACACGAGGCTTGCCCAGAAGATCTCTCAACTACCGGGCGTAGGATTGGTGAGCATAAGCGGCGGGCAGCGGCCTGCCGTGAGGATTCAGGCCAACCCGACCGCACTTTCCGCTTACGGCCTCAGCCTGGAAGACCTTCGCACGGCTGTCGCGTCCCAGAATGTGGATCAGGCCAAGGGATCTTTCGACGGTCCACTGCAGTCTTCAATAATAGGGGCAAACGATCAGCTCCTTACCAGCAAGGATTACCGCCCCTTGATTATCGCCTACCGCAACGGGGCGCCGGTAAAGCTGTCCGACGTGGCCGATGTAATCGACGGAGCGGAGAATGTAAACCAGGCCGCCTGGATGAACACCACACCGGCTGTCATAGTCAATATACAGAGGCAGCCGGGGGCCAACGTTATCGAGGTCGTAGACAGGATCAAGAGGCTGCTGCCTGTATTGCGGAGCACCCTGCCGGCGGCCGTACAGGTTCATGTTTTGACTGACCGCACCACCACGATTCGGGGCTCGGTTGATGATGTTCAATTCGAACTGTTGCTGGCTATAGCGCTGGTTGTCATGGTGATATTTCTTTTTTTGCGGAACGTTTCGGCAACTATCATCCCAAGCGTCGCTGTCCCGCTTTCACTGGTCGGCACCTTTGGAGTGATGTATCTGCTCGGGTTCAGTCTCAACAACCTGTCGCTTATGGCCCTCACCATTTCCACCGGTTTCGTGGTCGATGACGCCATCGTCATGATCGAAAACATTGCACGTTTCATCGAACAGGGGGACTCCCCCCTTGAAGCGGCCCTCAAGGGTTCCGAACAGATCGCTTTCACTATCGTGTCTCTTACCATCTCGCTTATTGCCGTTCTCATTCCCCTTCTTTTCATGGGTGACGTAGTCGGGAGGCTGTTCCGCGAATTCGCCCTCACGCTGGGTGTTACAATCCTTATCTCGGCCGTGGTCTCCCTGACGCTGACGCCGATGATGTGCGCCCGCCTTCTGCGCCATACCCCCGAGCAGGAGCAGGGAAGGTTCTACCGGTGGTCCGGGCATATGTTCGACAGGATTATAGCGGGCTATGGGAGAACGCTTCGGTGGGTGCTCGACAGGCAGGCGGCTGTACTGCTGGTGGCAGCAGGCACCCTGGTGCTCACGGTGTTCTTGTATATCTTCGTACCCAAAGGCTTCTTCCCGGTCCAGGACGCGGGCATAATCCTGGGCATCTCGGAGGCGCCCCAGTGGATCTCATTTCCCGCAATGGCTGAAAGGCAGCAGGAACTTGCCAAAGTAATTCTCGAGGACCCCGCGGTGGAAAGCCTGTCTACGTTCATTGGAATCGACGGCACCAACATTACTACGAACTCCGGCAGAATCCTCATAAACTTGAAGCCTCTGAATGAGCGTCACATGAGCGCCACTGAGGTAATTCGCCGCCTTCAGCCGGAATTGGCCAAACTCAACGGAATTACCCTCTACATGCAGCCGGTTCAGGACCTCACGGTGGAAGACCGCATCAGCCGCACGCAATTCCAGTACACCCTGGAGGACCCGAACATTGACGAGTTGAACACCTGGACTCCCAGATTGGTCGAGGCGCTTCAAAAATCGCCGGAACTCAGCGACGTGAGCAGCGACCTGCAGGACCAGGGACCGGTGGCGCGGCTTGATATAGACCGCAGCACAGCTTCCCGGTACGGGATATCGACGCAGGTCCTGGACGATACTCTCTACGACGCTTTCGGGCAGCGGCAAATATCGACCATATTCACCCAATTGAACCAGTATAGAGTCGTTCTCGAGGTCAAACCTGAATTCCGGCAAAACCCCGAAAAACTCCGTGACATTTACATCCCTTCCGGGACGGGTACGCTCACAACGACTCCGTCCGGGTCTGTGACGACGACTCAGACGACGACCCCTGTGACGGCCCCAACGGCTACGCTCGGAAACTCCATAGGGACCAGTTCTACCTCATCCACCGGCGTAACCGCGACCGCCGCGGTTACTACCCCTGTCGCTCCGCAAGCGCAGGTGCCCTTGAGCGCGATCACGCGCTTTTCAAAAACGACCGGGCCGCTGGTGATCAGCCACCTGGGGCAGTTTCCGGCAGCGACGGTTTCATTCAACCTGGCGCAGGGGGCATCATTGGGAGAAGCTACCGACCTGGTCGAGGCAACCGTTAAAAAGCTGGGTTTGCCGGCCAGCATCCAGACAAGCTTTCAGGGTACGGCCCAAGCCTTTCGCGCCGCCCTGGCCAACGAACCGGTCCTTATATTGGCCGCGCTGATAACCGTATACATCGTGCTCGGCGTTTTGTACGAAAGCTACATACACCCGATTACAATTCTTTCGACGCTGCCTTCCGCAGGCATCGGGGCACTTCTCGCTCTTCTATTATTTCGCACCGAGTTCAGCGTCATTGCGCTCATAGGCCTCATCCTGTTGATAGGCATCGTCAAAAAGAACGGCATCATGATGGTCGACTTCGCGCTCGAGGCCGAGCGAAAGGAGGGGAAGGAACCGGTCGAAGCGATCTATCAGGCCTGTTTGCTCAGGTTCCGGCCCATCATGATGACCACGATGGCCGCCATCCTGGGCGCGCTTCCATTGGCGCTGGGAACCGGGCTGGGTTCGGAGCTGCGTCGCCCGATGGGCATTTCCATAGTAGGCGGCCTCATTATCAGCCAGGTGCTAACTCTTTACACGACCCCGGTGATTTACCTGTGGTTCGACCGTCTGGCCATACGCCTGGGCAGGTCTCGTTCCAAGAATTCCGATGATGAGCACGGGAACGGGTCAGCATGAACTTCTCCGCAATTTTCATAAGACGCCCCGTCGCTACGACCCTCCTGACAATCGGAATGACACTGTCAGGTATTATCGCATTGCGTTACCTGCCCGTATCACCGCTTCCGCAGGTCGATTTCCCGACGATCAGCGTCTCGGCGTCACTTCCCGGGGCCGATCCGGAGACCATGGCAACATCAGTGGCCGCCCCCCTGGAACGGCAGTTGGGGCATATTGCCGGTGTCACCGAAATGACTTCTTCCAGCACCTTGGGCGGGGCTTCCATAATTCTTCAGTTCGAGCTGGACCGCGATATAAACGGCGCCGCCCGCGACGTGCAGGCGGCCATTAACGCCGCGCGCAGCTACCTGCCCTCCAATCTGCCGAGCAATCCAACCTATCGCAAAGTCAACCCGGCTGATGCTCCGATCCTCATCATTGCGCTCACCTCCGACATGGTCAACAGAGCGCAGATATACGATACGGCTTCCACCGTTCTTTCGCAAAAGCTCTCGCAGATTGATGGAGTAGGCCAGGTTTTTGTCGGGGGCGGATCTCTTCCCGCCGTGCGGGTGGAACTGGACCCCGGGCCGATGAACAGTTACGGGATTGGCCTGGATGAGGTCGCGAACGTGCTGCGGACCACCAGCGTCAGCAGGCCCAAAGGACAGTTGAACGACGGGACCGAAACCCTGCAAATCCAATGCAACGATCAACTACACAAAGCGGAAGAATATCGTCGGATCATAGTCAGTTATAATAACGGAGCGCAGGTCCGTCTTTCGGACCTCGGCACTGTGGTCGATTCGGTCGAAGATGTAAGGGCGGCCGGTTCGGTAAACGGCAAGCCGGCTGTGATGCTGGTCATTTTCCGATCGCCGAATGCCAACATTATCGGTACGGTGGACCGCATCCGCGCCATGATGCCGCAGTTCGCGGCCTTGCTGCCCAAGAGCGTCGAAATGGGGGTCGTTCTGGACCGAAGCCCGCCAATCCGCGGTTCTCTCCGGAATGTCGAAGAGACGCTGGTCATCTCCGGCATACTTGTCATCCTGGTCGTGTTCGCCTTTTTACGGAGCCTGCGGGCGACCATCATTCCCGGCATAGCTGTTCCAGTATCGCTAATCAGCACCTTCGGCGTAATGTATCTTTTCGGTGACAGCCTCGATAATCTTTCTCTCATGGCGCTTACGATCGCCACCGGGTTCGTGGTGGACGACGCCATAGTGGTGCTCGAAAATGTCACCAGGTACAGGGAGCAGGGACTGCCTCCACTGCAGGCAGCCCTGCGGGGATCACGCGAGATCGCCTTCACTGTGCTTTCGATGAGTGTCTCTCTTGTCGCTGTATTTACCCCCATTCTCTTGATGGGCGGAATGGTGGGCCGGCTGTTCCGCGAATTTGCCGTCACTCTTTCCACGGCGATCATTATCTCTCTTGTCGTATCGCTTTCCACGACCCCGATGATGTGCGCAACCGTACTCAAGGAGGAGAAAGCCCATACTCACGGCTTTGTCTACAGGGCATTAGAGTGGCTATTCGATAAAATGCGGGACGTTTACGACGTGGGTCTGCGCTGGTCGCTTCGACATCCCTGGATTATGGGCCTGATTACTTTGTTGATGATCGCAAGCAATTTGGGGCTCCTTTGGTACATACCCAAGGGCTTTTTTCCGGATCAGGACAACGGACGTATAGTGGGACGGATGCAGGCGGCGCAGGATATCTCTTTTCAAGCGTTGACCAAGAAACTGACCAAAGTGGTGGATATTATAAAAAGCGATCCGGATGTCACCTACGTTGCCGGGTTCACCGGAGGAGGCGGACCGGGAGGCTCTACCATCAATACGGCAAGGATGTTCATTTCGCTCAAGCCGTTTGAAGAGCGGAAAGCGACAGCGTTCGACATTATCGGCCGCCTTCGCAAAAAACTCGCCATGGTTGCCGGCGCGCCCACCTTTCTTCAAGCCGTCCAGGACCTTCGGGTTGGAGGAATGATAAGCAACGCGGCCTACCAGTATACCCTGCGCGGCGACAACCTTGCAGACCTGAACAAATGGGCGCCCCGCGTGCTGGCAGAGGCTTTTAAACTGCCGCAACTGGTGGACCTGAGCAGCGACCAGCAGAACAAGGGACTGGAGTCTTTTGTAGACATCGACCGCTCCACGGCTTCCCGTCTCGGCATCTCCGCAAGTCTCATAGACCGTACCCTCGACTCCGCTTTCGGCCAGAATCAGGTCGCGATCAACTATACCCAGTTGAACCAGTATCACGTGGTGATGGAGTTCGCCCCTCCCTTTTGGCAGCGCCCTGAAACGCTGAGGGACGTTTACGTTCACTCGGCCGCTGGGGCGGAAGTGCCGCTTGCAGCATTCACCAAATTCAAATCATCGAATACATCGCTCTCGGTCACCCATGCCGGGCAGTTCCCGGCGATCACCATCTCTTTTAACCTCGCTCCGGACGTGGCGCTCGGAGATGCGGTACAGGCGCTGGAAACCGAGACCATGAAGATGGGAATGCCCCAAAATATTCATGGTACTTTCCTGGGCACGGCCCAGGCGTTCCAAGCCTCTCTGGCCAATGAACCCATCCTTATCCTGGCTGCGCTTCTTTCGGTGTATATAGTGCTGGGAATACTCTACGAAAGCTATCTACACCCGATAACAATCCTCTTGACTCTTCCGTCGGCGGGCGTCGGCGCCCTGATCGCCCTGCTTATCACCGGGAGCGATCTCAGCCTTATCGCCGTAATTGGACTTATCCTGCTGATCGGTCTGGTCAAGAAAAACGGCATCATGATTGTCGATTTTGCACTGGAAGCGGAACGGAATCAAGGCATGGATTCCGCCGAGGCGGTTTACCAGGCATGCCTGATGAGGTTTCGGCCGATTATGATGACCACCATGGCCGCACTCCTGGGGGCACTGCCCCTGGCGATCGGCACGGGCGTAGGCTACGAATTGCGGAAGCCGCTGGGAATATCCATCGTCGGCGGGCTGATTTTAAGCCAAATGTTAACGCTTTTTACCACCCCGGTTATCTATCTAGGCATGGACCGTATACGTCTCTGGCTTTTGAAACTGAAGGCCGGCAAAAACGGACAATAGATGCGGGCGAACAGGTGACAGCATGACGCGACTCAAACTAATAAACGGGATTCCCCTGCTGCTCGCAATTCTTGCCGGCTGTACAGTCGGCCCCGACTATGTCAGGCCAAAGGCTGAGACTCCGCCTGCGTATAAGGAAATGGAGGGCTGGAAGAAAGCGGAGCCACAGGACCACATCCCGCGCGGCTCATGGTGGACGATTTTCAATGACGCTCAATTGAATACACTCGAGAGCCAGGTAAATATCTCTAACCAGAACCTTGCCGCCGCCGAAGCTCAGTACAGGGAGGCCCTGGCCGTGGTGCAGATCGCGCGCGCGGCATATTATCCAACGGTCACGACCGGGCCAACCGTATCTCAAACCCGGCCATCCGCCAACGCAGCCGGATCTCGCGGGGTCACTGTGCCTGTTTCCAATACGTTTTCCGACCTCGTTTTTTCGGGCCAGTTGACCTGGGAAATCGACATATGGGGCAAGGTTCGCCGGCAGGTCGAATCGGCAAAGGCAAGCGCCCAGTCCAGTTTCGATGAAATCGAAGTGGTGCGCCTCAGCGCGCAGGCCCAACTGGCACAGGATTATTTCCAGCTTCGCTCCCTGGATTCCCAGACACAGATACTCGAAAAGACCGTAGCAAACTATGAAAAGTTTCTGGAGTTGACCAAGAACAGGTATGCAACCGGAGTGGCCGCCCAGTCCGACGTACAGACCGCCCAGGTCCAGCTCGACACCGCCAAGGCGCAACTGGTCGGCCTCGGGGTTCAGCGCGCGCAATTCGAGCACGCGATAGCAATGCTGATGGGCAAGGCGCCGTATGATTTGACCATTCCCCCCACGCCGCTCGACGGGCCGCCGCCGGGAATACCGGCCGGCATACCCTCGGAACTTCTCGAACGAAGGCCCGATATCGCCGCCGCCGAAAGACAGGCCGCTGCGGCCAACGCCCAGATCGGCGTGGCCATATCCGGTTATTATCCCTCCCTGACCCTGAGCGCATCGGGCGGGTTCGAGGCTTCCGACGTTGCGAAGTGGTTTGCCTGGCCGAGCCGCATGTGGTCTCTCGGACCGGCATCCCTTACACAAATCCTTTTCAATGGCGGGCTAACGAAGGCCCAGGTCGATCAAGCCTGTGCAACCTATGACGCCGAAGTGGCCACTTACCGCCAGACCGTACTCGCCGGGTTCCAGCAGGTCGAAGACGAACTTGCCGCGCTTCGGATTCTGGAGCAGCAGGCCCAGGCACAGGACATCGCGGTTAATTCGGCAAGGAAGAACGTTCAGATAACCCTAAACCAGTACAGTGCCGGAACAGCCAGCGCCCTGGACGTCATAACCACTGAAGCCGTAGCGTTAAACAATGAGTTGAGCGCCGCAAACATCCTCGGTAATCGCATGACCTCGGCCGTCTTCCTCGTCCAGGCCATTGGCGGGGGCTGGAATAAATGCAATTAGGAATTAGGAATGAGAAATTAGGAATTATGGAGAACGCCTTCTTTTCCAGTTGCTCGTGACGGCTGGGACCGATGCTTTTCCTTCGCCCCGCCTTCGATCTTTCTTCGTGAGCGAGTATGAATATAAGGATTTGTACAACCGGGCCGGATCGTGATTTGTCTTTGGCTTTTTATCTTTCTTCGTTTCTTCGTGGTGGAAAAGTATTCACAAGCAAAAATATTCACCATGAAGAGAAGAAAAAGAGAACCGTTTTCTTTTTCCCTTCACCCTTCACTCTTCACCCTTCAAAGCGCTTCCAAAATCTCTCTCATATGGTCGATGTGAGATTGAAGATGGTGCACCCCCAAGCCGCCGATCATGCTTTCCAGGGTGGGGTATTCTCCCATCGGCGAGCCTTTGAACACCGGGATGTGCGCCTTGCGCTCAAGCTGCCCCGCGGATAAGGTCTCGGCAAGCTTCGATATGCGATCATACTCTGCTTCGACCTCCGAAAGAAGCTGGCCAAAGGTCATCCGGGAGCGTTCTTCAGAGAAAAATGAATTTCCGGGATCGATCTCTATCGTGGGCGTGTCCTTGTCCAGAATGCCCTGGAGTATTGGCATGTGGCCGCGTCCATCGGGGCCGCGGAGGTGGGAAAGTATTTCCTTTGGCGACCATCGTCCGGAGGGCGCGCGAGAAGCCTTGCTCTCGTTAAGCCCTTCGCACACTTTTTTCAGTTCTTCCATCTTTTGCCGGACGTTTTGGGCCAGTTGACTTCCAGTCGAAGTTGCCATCTTTGCCTGTCTCCTCTGTTTTCGCTTCTTTTATCGAGCTTGAATCTTCTGCGATGTAACCTAAACATTGGAAAGAGGAGAGGAAAGATTTTATGGCCAAAGGCCCTCAAGATTTGAGACTGATTTCAGGCTATTAGTGTTCCCCATCCGGCGCTGATATGCGTTCTGTGGGGAAAAGTTTTTCGTACCGCAGAAAAGCACTCAACGCATGCTGTACGTAGTCAATGCGGATATGCGCCGCATTGGTATCGGACGGTATGGTGCCTGCGCCGCTGCCGCCAATGCGTCCGGGCATGCCGCCCGCATATGGGCCGGATCGGATTTGCGCCCGCAGCAGAAAGCCAATGCCGCGGCAGACAGTGTCTCTCATGGCCCCGGTGAGTTCAGCGGAATAGTCGGCATCGGGTGCCAGCTCTAATGCCGCCAAAAGTCCCTCCAGGGAAGTGGCCGTAGGGGTCGTGCGGCCCTGGCCGTCCACGCTCCCATCCAAGATCGGATCTGTGGTCGCACCTTGAGCGAGACGTTCCAGGAAAGCATTTACGACCTGAATCGTGTGGTGCAGCAATTCCCGGCGCGTGGCGGCGCATTCGCTTTGCTGGTAATGCGGCATGAACGCTGCCGTGGCGATCAGCGCCCAGTGGTCCGGCGGGACCGTCTGCAGGCCGGCACGGCTTTTGGCCAAATAAGCCAGTCCCTTTCCAGCCGCAATCAGCCATTGCTTCTGATGGTCCACTTCGTAGAGCGAGAGCAAACCGAGAATGGCTTCGCCCGGATAGTAAAGGTTCGCCGGCTCCCTCTGTCCCTCGATGGGGCCTGACGTCACGCGATATTCCGTAAAGAAACTCCCGTCGTTTTTTTGCTGAAAGACCAGGAAGCGCGCCATGCCCTCCAGGTCCGAGTGGGGAATCGTATTTGGCTTTGCTCGTTCGATTTCGCTCAAGGCCACCAAGCCGAGCCCCGTGGCGCCCAGCGGGGTGTGATCGGCCGACTCAGCCCCGGGCGCCGCCGGCCAGACAATGCGCATCGGACCGTTGGGGCCGTCGCCTATATAGTTCTTGCGCAAAAAGTTTCCCGCCCGCACCATTGCCGCGAGCGCATCCCTGTCCGGGTGCAAGCGGTTGAATAAGGCCAGGCTATAGATCGCGCCGGCGTGACGGACCACGTTGTATGTTCCGGACTCCTTGCCCGTGCAAGGATCGACCAGGTAAACGAACCGGCCCTCCGGCAGGCATGCGCGCTTGAGGTAAGCAATAGAAAGATCGATGGCTTGTGCGACAGCACTCGCCGAGGGCCCCGCGAGGTGATGGGCGGTGGTGGCTGGAAGTGGTCCGTTCCATGCCCAGCCCACCGGGACAACGTACAGGAAGAGGACACACAAAATCGATGCTATTGAAAAGACCACTCTCAATTGAGCCGCGTGTGCCGGGTCATAGTCGGTGTGCGACAGCAATTCGCGAACGGAGCATGGCCCGGACACACAAATAACCCAAATTGTCCAATGGTGTTTAATAGCAAAGCTCAAGTGTGGCGTTCCTTGATTAGGGACCAAATTTCCCCTGCCGCTTTAATTCGCGCTCAACTTTCTTAGATCGGGGCAAGTACTCTTCAGCCAAGGCCCCATCAAGAACATGTCGAAATTCTTCGCAGCCGAAAAGCTTCTTTCCTTCCGCAGCTGCTCTCTGTAACAACGTATGGGTAAACATTTTGTCCTTCGATGACGCCATGCGCCATAAGAGGCGGACGTAATCCTCCAGCGCGCCAGGACCAGCCAACCAAATGGCTGGAACTGGACTAGTGTCAAACGAGCGTTGACAGTCGTACTTCGGCATCAATAGACGAAAATTTTCGACAAATCTTTCACAGCTACCGTTTGCGTATCCATTGTTGCACTCGTGGTAGGCGGTATCGAGTACGGGAAGCAGCTTTGACTCCGGACAGGTAACATTGAACTCTTGCCGATCTGGCGGAGCCCCCGAGGCTAACACGGGGAAGCAAACCGCGAAGATCACGATTAGGGAAATAGCCCCCAAGCTTTTCATTATGTCTCCTTATGAACTCAGGATAAATTCAAAACGGGTCAGTAAACTTTGCTGCAAAGTGTACTGACCCGTTTCAGTAAAGCAAAAGAGCTTGAAAAAGGAAAAATTCGCCTCCAACCTTTTTATCTCTTCTCGTAATTCTTTGTCGGCTGCCAATTGTTTCATCATACTCCCATTTATCTTGGCCACCGCAGAATAGGTCAAAGTTCCAAACGACTCGGCGATTTCCCGGTTTTTCGCAGACGTGTGCTTCTTGATCAGGTAAATGCAGGTCTTCCTCGATTGACTCCGCCGGCTGTACGTTATCTCTTCTCGTGCAGCGCCAAAATGCTCACAGCACGCGGAGATAATCTCTTCGATTCCCAGCGTGAGAAGAAGGGCCTTACTATGAGAGACCGCCGGACTTTGAATTCGTTCATATTTCACCCTATCCAGTGCGTCTTTGATGAACCTTTTACTCCCGAGGATCACTCCGCCGTAGACTTTTCGCAATGGGTTCGCCATTTCCTCTCCCATAACGCTTTCCACAAAATTCCGGTAGCGGCCCGGGGCTTCCCTCATCCTCGCAGTCAACATTCGCAGAACAGAATCAGGACTGACGATGCACTCAGGACGCCCGCCTGTATAAGACCGATAGCTGCTGTAGGGGCAGTCTTCCGGTTTCTGCGCCATGCCTGCTCGAACCGGATTGAGGTGAAGGTACCGGCTCAGCTCAAGCAGGTAGTTGTCTTTGTCTACCAAGATGGCCTTGTACCTACCTTGGAAGAGATGACCGCTCCGTTTCCGCTTGATATTCACGTATGTCGTGTAGGAACTGAAGGACTAATTCCACTGACCCTCCACCGGCCCCTGCAAAAACCAATGCACGGTAAGCAACGCCGGCGGACAAGGGCTTGGCCTTAGCAGTTTCGGTAAATCCCTCGGGCACGGTTCCATATCTAACCACCTCAACCTCAAAAAGTGTGCCTGGGGGTGATGCAAAAAGCCATAGGGGGTTTCCGAAGTCCCAGCCTCTATCGTTTCTTGCAACGATCACAAACTTTTCCAGCTCGACGCGGCCCGTAATGCCTTTGGGTGGAGCGTACGCGGGCTTTGAGAACCGGAATACAGGCGAAGCGGAACCAAAGTTCTCAACTAACGTCAATGCTTTTCAACACCTGCGGGTTCACTTTGCTTCATCTCCCCCACCACCTGTCTAAATTCTTCCAAAAAGCGCAATGCCTTTTCTTTTAGCTCGGCGACTGCAGGATCGTCGACAGAGCGCATGATTGCAATCCTTTTTTCCACCACTGATAGCTGCAAATCAAGGTCGTCTACGGTGTCATAAGGAAGCGCCAAGAGAAGATACTTGAGCTCTGAGTCTGGAACAGCTTTCTCTTTAACCGCTCGCAAAAAGACATGAGGCCGCATCTGAAGAAATATCCCTGCACTCTCATTTACATCCTCGCCGTATTCTCCAGAGAAGCATCGCCAGCCAGCCAAGGCAGCTCGGAACGCAGAGGGATTTCCCTGACGAATCAGATCGCAGAGTAGTTTCTCCTGCTCCACGGAAGGCATACTGCTCGAACTGCAGGTGGCCAGCGTTTTTTCCAGAGCAGCAAGCGTGTTTTCACTGGGACTCCGCAGAAACTCATCCCAGACCGCACTGGAGTAGGCATGCACGTTAAACACTACTAAAAGGATGGTGAGCAGAAAGACACGCATTGATCTGGATTTTTTCATTTCTCTTGTCCCGATGCGCAATAGAATGGAGCCCGGCGTCATCCTTCGCTGTTCAAATTATCAGTCGTCGTCGTCATCGTCATCGCCACTGCCGACACCGCCACCACCACTGCTGCCGCCGCCGCCGCCTCCGCCACTCTGAGGTGGAGGCTGGGGAGGAGTTGTGTAAAGCTGCCAGTAGCCAGTAGCAGATTGTGTCAAGGGCTCAGCCAAGGGATCAGAGCAGATGCTATTAAAAAGGCCTGAATAGTCATTGCCATCGTTGGAAACGTATACATTTATAACGCCCGAACCGTCATAGGCGATAATGCTATTTATGGCGTTCATCGAAGCCTGGCTACTGGTGGGATCCAGCCCAACGGTGTCAGGATTTGTGGAATATGTCGATCCCACAAGAAAGCATCCTGTAGCGTTTCCAGGATAGTTTCCACTGTGAATCTCGATATAACCAGTAGCTGGGTCGTTTATATCCGTGGGCACGTCTAGCGCTATTCTCCCCGGCGTCAGGTTTGTACCAGTGGTAGAGAATGCCGAATAGGTACCCTGAGGAAGAGGCAAATTGGGATTCGACGGATTTGCGTTCTCCAGCGTATATCCGGAAAACGTTCCACTGACGATCGTGCTCGTAACATTAATCGTGCCAATGATTGAGTTAGGCGTATAGGTGATTCGATTGATGAATATGTTGACATCAAGCCCGGTTGGATCAGTCATGTTAATTGGATTATCCAGGGCATATGTGTACGGATTTACACCTCTCCGGCTGTTTTGAGCCGACACCGCCATACCCTTGGCTGCTTTCGGCGCACCCGGAAGATAATTGGAAACCGTCAATCTGCGGAAGGTCGACGGGTCATAAGCAGCCTGCGTCATCGGATCGGGGGTGGTGAACCTCCCAAGCAGGGGATCATAGTACCGAGCCTTGTAATAATAGAGGCCAGACTCAGAGTCACTCTCCTGGTCGGTGAATTTCTGATGAAGGTCAGCGCTGCCCGTCTTGATCCAGTCTTGCCCGTAGGGATAATAAAAGTCCGTCTCCGCCAGACTGCCCGTGCCATCCGTGGCAATGTTCAAGCCGCCCAGGTGGTCCGGATGATAATAATAGATACCGGAGTTGCTCTTTGATGCAATCCTCCTAGGTCCGGCGAAGATATGCTTGGTGCAGCTTCCGTTCGTGCACTCATAATAGTTCTTAAAGTACGTGGTGGTCGAGGAGGGGGTGCCGCCGTTCTTGACCGCCCTCATCCCTTTGTAGTTATAGAGATAAGAATAGCTTCCAGCCTGTGCCAGCCTGTTATCCTGGTCGTAAGCCATGGCGAGGCCGTTTCTGTTCGTCATGTTGCCGTTGAGATCATAGGTGTAATTATTGGACCCGGCAGCGGTTACAGCGTGGGGCTGCGGCCCGGTGTATGAGTATGCGCCAAGCATGCTGTTCAATTCAATGTTGCCGGATGGGGAATACTGAAAAGTGATCTGACCGGCGCCCTGGCCGTAACTCTGATTGGTAGATGAGGCCGATGTCAGCCTGCTTAGACCGTCATAGACAAAGGTCTCGGTCCCTGTGGAATTTGGGGTCCCGTCGATAATGCTCAGCACATTCCCATCTCCATCATAGCTGTACGTAAGGTTTTGAACCTGGGCATTACCTCCGGCCGGCGAAGTTGTCGTAACCACGTTGTTCAGCCTGCTGTCTGTAGCAGTATTATACGTTAGAGACGTCGTCGCCCCGTTTCCGTAGGTGATGTTCTGTGGCTGGCCAAGGCCCGTAAAGTTGCCGAAGCCGGCATAATTTACGGAGCCTGTGCCCGTCACCCCGGCCAGGTTCCCTCCGGTGTCGTAATTATAGTACACTATGTCATTGTCCGGGTAGGTTATTTGCGTGATGCGGCCGAGGTCGTCATAGACATTATTGAGAGTGTACGGACTTCCGTTCACGTTGCTGGTTTGAGAAAGCAACCTGCCGTCTCTATCGTAGGCAAAAGAGGATGAGCCGGAAACGTCCGTAACGGTCGTAAGACGCCCTATTCCGTTTAGAAATCCGGTACCGGTCTGATCGTAGGTGTACGTGACGTCCGGGCTTGGCTGGACTCCCTGTCCCGGCGTCAGAAGGTGCTTGAGGGTAATCCTGTTTACCGCGTCGTAGCTGAATATGCTCATATTGCCGTTTGCATCCGTCTGGCTCGTGAGGTTGCCATTAAGATCGTAGCCATACGTCCAGGACCCCATATCCGGGTCGGTCATGGCCGTTCTTCTTGAGAGCGAATCATAGGCTATCGTGGTTTGGTTATTTTCTGGGTCGATAATGGATAACAGGTTCCCCAGCGGGTCATACTGATAAAGGGTTGAAAATTGAGTATTGGCGCTGGGGTATTGCGTTACGGACACGAGTTGCCCGAAGGCATCGCGCAGTTCGGTGCGCTGGCGTCCGGCGGGGTCTATATAATTGGTCGTCCCATGGGCATAGGTAATGCTGGAAGATGTCCCATCCGGGTTCACCTGCGTCAGAAGCCTTCCGAGCGGATCGTAGGTGTACGGGGTCCATTTTTCGGTTTCGACGCCGGACAGATAAGGGTACGATTTCATGCCAATCCGGCCATTGTCGTCGTACACTGTATCGACGCAAATTGAGCCGTTGGGCCAGGAGGCGCCGTTGTAAGTGCCGCTAGGCCCGTCTGAATATTGAGTCGTTACCCTTCCAAGCCCGTCGAAATACATTGCCTTTGAGTAAACGCTTGAAGTTCCGCTTTGTACCCTTGAGGCAAGGGTTACGTTTTGATTTCCAACTGTACCGTAGTTGTTGTAGCTGTAGACTTTCGTGGGATAGGCCGCGTTGTCGTTTGGCTTCTCGACCACATTGAGGGGCCTCCCGAAGACATCGTAGCAGTAGTCGGTTTCGATGTTGTTGTTCAAATCCGTTTTGGAGACCGGTCTGCTGAATAGGTAGCCGTCGGTGAATGATTGGCCGTTACAGGGATTGGAGCTGTAATAAGACATCTGTGTACTGTGCCCAGCGGGATCGGTCAAGGTTTGCGGAAATGTCTCAGTGGAATCGTAGGCGATTCTAGCCGTATTCCCGTTGGGGTCTGTTTGGGTCAGGAGATTTCCATATGCATCGTAGACGTATGAAATAGTGGGGCCTGCGCCGAGGGCGCAGCTACTGAAATTGAAAGGCTGGCTGCTGCTCAAGCAGAATGTCTTCGAGGTTGGGCGGTTGTTTAATGCGTTGCTCTGGGAGCTGTAAGACAACATCGTTTCAGAAAGCGGGGCGCCGCTGCCGTTTGTTGTGGTTACCTGGGAGGGTCTGGATAGGAGCCAGTGTGTCGTGTCATTTGCGTAAGTCATCTGATCTATGCGCTGGCCACTGGGTGGAGTCGGCAGATTCACGTCTCCCTGTTGGGCCTTGGAGACTAAGTTCCCGTAAGTGACGTCATAGGTGAGCGCCGTCCCGATCTTTTGCGGGGTGTTGGAGTATGCGTCATAATGAATTTCATATGCCTGATACAATGCTGGAAAGCCAGTTTTGGGGTAAGTTATTCCGGAACTGTTGTTGCTGGGGGTGTCGTAATAGGTGTACTGCCACTCCTCCCATTGCTGCTGCCAGGTATTATCATAGATAACCTTGTCTGCCAATAAGCCCTTCCCTACGCTGTCCTGGAGATAAGTGTATTCAATATAGGAATCGCCCAGATAAACGGCCGAGCTTGCAAACCCCCGGAATTCCCTGCTTGGCCAGTCGTAGTATCCGAAGTTGTAACCATAGCCTGTGTAATGTAGAGTGTCGTATCCGTCGTTCGAGGTCAACCCCGAAGGTGTCTCAACAATGTAGGGGAAATACTTGCTCGTGACTACGACCGATGGCGAGTATTGGATGGTGAATGTGCCACCGATCGCATTTGCAAAGCCGCTCATCAGGTCAGATGCGAGGGGTATGTCGTTTGCCGGCAAAATCGAGAACTCGTGGTAGCCGCCTGATTGCCCGTCGTATAAGAACTCCGAAAGCCCGAGATTAGCGTCTGCAGTGGCCATTTGAAACGTACCGCCGGTCGCATATGAAAATCCCCTGGCGCCCCATTTCTCCGGTGCCTTAAAACTGGAGCCGCTATTTACGAGGACCATGACACCACTGGAGGAATCAAAGACTATGTCCGGTAGACCATCTCCATTAACGTCGGCAAGGACATAGCCCGGGCTGGGAGTGTAGCTCCCTCTGCTTCCCCAGACGGCCTGCGAATTGTCACCGGCAAGACCGGCTCCAGTGTTGAGAAGCACCCTGAAGGTCCCGTTGGAATGCAAATATACGATGTCCGGCAGCCCGTCCCCATTTACATCGACGAGGTTGAACGCGTCGTTTTGTGCAAGCGTCCCCCACTTGACCGCCGACTGAAAGCCCGATCCGGTGCTCAGCATCACCCAGATGTTGCCGGAGGTGTCTGCATATACAAGGTCGGCCAAACCGTCACCGTTCATGTCGGCCATTTTAAACACCGTCGTGGCAGTCCGCGTTTTCCAAATCGTATCCGGGCCGAGCGTTCCATCGCCATTATTTATAAGGACATGGATCTCCGTGCCGCCCGTGATGGGGGTGTCGTATACAAAGTCCAGCAGGCCGTCGCCGTTTACATCGGCCATCCGTGCATGACCGGCTGCATTGTAGATGTTTTTGGCCAGTGCCCCCAGGTCATTGTCGGTTAGCTGAGAAGTTATTAAAATAATGTGAATATGCGGCGGGCTATTATTATCCACATAAACCATGTCAGGGTTGCCTGTGCCAGTAACGTCAGCCAACCAAAAGGACTGGTAGTTGGCATTGTAGGCCGCTATTCGCTGGGTATAGACTGTGGTGGCATCTGGCCCTGCGTAGGGTTCGAGGTGGCATATGTTGCCCGTCTTGGCTGTGGGATTATCATCGTAGATGATGCCTACTCCTCCCCATGGGGTGTTATTTGGCAAGGTGGCCCAGGTGATTTTCTGGCTGCCGGGCGTGGCAGTACCACCGAAGAGGTTCTCACACCCAAACTGATTCCCGCTCGTTTGATAAGAAAATGAATAATCAGGCAACAAACTTTGCGTGGTCTTTCCGTCGCTTCCAGTCTTGATCACCTGTTTAAGGAGCGAGCGGGATGTATCGCCGCTTGCGGTAAAGGTAAGAGCATAGCTGCGATCAAGTTGCCATGATCCATTGACACAGGTCGAGACAGAGATGGAGCTCAGGAGGTATGCTGTCTTGACCTGCGCCTTGCTGGCATAAGAAACGGGAGTATCCGCAGCCTTTCTCACTGCGGACCTCGTAAAAACGACCTTATTCGTGTAGCTCAGGCTGCCATTGGACGTATAGTCTATCTCCTGAAGATAGACTTGATTATTGGTCGTGTCCGTATAGTATGACACGGTCATGGTGTTTCCGTATATGTCCTGGACTTTATCCAGAAACCACTTGAATGTTCCGTGGCTGTTCGTCTGCCTGGACGCCGCGGTGCTGCCGTAATAATAAACGGTCCCCTGTTTGTCGGTAACCTGCCAGCCTCCTGTGGTAGAATTGAAGTAATATTTGGAGAAGTCACGTTCTATTTTCGCTCCATAAGTATGATTGCCCGAATCCCATTGCGGCCTGAGAACGAGCTCATTGGACGAGCCGTTTGCAGATACTAAAAAATCTGATCCCTCGTAATTGTTCCCGCAAGTGGAAGAACTCCAACTCGCCGGGTTACAGCCGTAGTTCGCCCCGTATTTGGTGAGCCTTTGGATGTATCCCATATTCAGGTCCCAGCCCGCGCCGACCCAACCGTTGCTTTGATAGCTGTTATAGTTAAGGGAGAGATTGGGTTGAATGCCGCCGCGCCCCTGGGGAACTTCGATCGGGATTTTATAGGTGGCCGCGCCTATATATGAAGAGACATCGGGCGCGAGCACCTGCGGCAAGAAATAAAAATTCTGATCGAAATCATCGTCTGCGTTTGCGGCTGCGTTGAATGCAGTCGTCACAGCGAGAACCAGGAACAAACCGATCAGTACGCGAAATCCCTTTTCGAATAACATCGCCGGCCCCCCTTATTGTTGGAATGCCCATTCCACCCATATCTCCACGCTGTTGCGATCTTCCCTCGTGAGGACGTTTTTCCGGAAAGAGCGCAGATCTATCGCGCCGCATCATAAAGGCGGATTTCAGCACGTTCTGAAAACAGTGAAGAAATAGGCTCAAAAACTGAAAAAGGAGGCCCAAATCAGCCTTATTTGGGGTTGACACCTGTTGCGGACACAGAAAATCTGTGGCTCCATTCGTCAATGCCGTCCTTATTGGATATCCAGATTCCATTGCCGCCGGCTGTCTTCCGCGCAGGAAATCCCGCCGTCCGGATCAATTTCAGAATAAGCCCCTCGGACATTGCCGTATAATTGGCAATTTCTTTAATGCTGCTAAGGATCTTCCGTCCATTCATGACGCTCTCTCCCCGTTTCGATGACTGCATCACAGCTCTCACGATTTGAATTCCACCGATGCTCGGCGTTTTTCTCCCCATGCGCAGGTCTTTTATCAGAGAGCGGTTTCAAAAAGGTTACAAATCAACCCGATCACGGAGGGGCTTGAACGGCGGCTGGAAAGGGTTGAGGGCAATGCTTAGGCGAAAGTAATGAAAGAAGTTTAAAAAAACGGGTCAAAAAACTATAGAGGATTCAAGAGAATAATGGGCGCTTTGGGGGCCGTGTAACTCTTACACGGGAAAAAAACTTCCTGAAATTTCCAATGGATTTCCAATGACCAACAGAAAATTTAGCGATAACAAATTGTTGCGCATTTTTTGGGGCCGACGACTCAATAGAGGAAATTGCAGCGAAGCTCGGCGTGGGCGCCCCCGCAGTATGTAAGCGTTGGTCCCCTGCTGATCGTAGGTGTAGTTGATGTCGGGGCTTGGCTGGACTCCCTGGCCAGGCGCGAAAATCAATTGTCACGTTAGTGGCGTTCGCGGTCTGGATGAAGACTTATCCATAGAAGAAATCAGCAGGAAGGCAATGACACAGAGGGACAAGCAAAGCAAAAGGGTGATTAGATTTCGAGCGCTAACGGTTCTGTCAGCGCGTCGTCCCCAATGCGGCGCATACCATACCAGCCATGACCGGTTCGAATAGATTTTGGCGCCAACGGCGCCGGCGCCCCGGTCGCGGGCTGCAAGCCCGCGATCCGAACCCCGTGGGGGTGCGGGGGGCACAGCTCCCCGCGCTTCTGCCTTGGCTTCCGGGTGTCCCGGAGGGACGTGAAAAGCTGACTCGGAAGATCGCTCACCCGCTCAATGTTTAAACGCCCTCTGTCCCGTGAGCACCATGGTCACGCCGGCTTCGTTGCAGGCATCGATCACCTCCCAGTCTCTCAGGGAGCCGCCCGGCTGCACGACCGCCCTTATGCCCTGGCGGATTCCGACGTCCACACCGTCCCGGAACGGGAAAAAGGCGTCGGAGACCATCGCGGCGCCTATGAGGCCCGCCCGGGCTTCGCGGGTGAGAGCATCGATTTCCTCCTTTTGCTCCTTTGGCCGCTCCCCTTTTTCGATGGCCAGTTCCAGGTCTTTGTAGGGAATTTTGTATTTGTCGAAACAGAGTGCGTCGGCATATTTCTGATAAGCCTTGTAGACGGCGATTTCGGCGACGCCGACGCGGTCCTGTTCGCCCGTGCCGATACCTACCGTGCATTCGTCTTTTACATACAGGACCGAGTTCGAGGTCACCCCCTGCTCGACGAACCACCCGAAAAGCAGGTCCGCCATCTCGCGTTCGGTCGGTTCTCTGCCGATTTTGTACGTTTTGCCCTGGTAGGAGGTTTCGGCCAGTTTGAAATCTGCGGCGCTCCTAATCCTGTTGAGTGGGGACTGCTGAACGATCAGGCCGCCGTCGACGAGGGACTTGAAATCGACGAACCGCATATCGATGTAATCCCTGAGCCTGTCTATCCTTGGCACCTGAATGATGCGCAGGCTGGGTCTTTTCTTGAGTACCGACAAGGCCCCGTCCTCGTAGTCGGGAGCGGCGACTACCTCCAGGTAGTTTTCCGAAATGAGTTCGGCAGTAGCCTTGTCGACAGGGCGATTGACCACCAGGCACCCGCCGAATGCGGCGATCCGGTCTGCGCGGTTGGCCCTGTGGAAGGCTTCGGAAAGGTTAGCCCCCAGGGCCGCCCCGCAGGGGTTATTATGCTTGAGGATTATCGCCGCGGGCTTCTCCGTAAGGTATTTCAATATATTGAGCCCGTTGTCGAGGTCGGTCAGGTTGATCTTGCCGGGGTGTTTGCCTTCCTGGAGCATGTCCTCTTCGCCGATCGCGCTCACCAGCCCGTTCCGGGGATCTATGAAGCGACAGCCGCCAAGCTTCAGATTGCCGCCGACCAGTTCATAGAGGGCCGCCTCCTGGCCCGGATTTTCTCCGTAACGAAGCCCCTTTTCAATCAGCTCACCCGTCTTTTCGTCCGGGAATTTCCAGGAGCGCTTCCTGTAGACGAGTGTCTGGTCTCCGAAGCTCACGCTCATTGAGTCCGGGAAATGGTCTTCCATCACGGTGCGATACATTTTCTTGAGATCTTCGGCCATTGATTCCTCCTCCCCGAGTGCTAAACTTGTATCACTTGAGCCACTTGTAAACAGTGAAATACCGAAATGCAAATAAAACTTGATACCCTCAAAAGATAGGATTATTCCGGTTAGAACATTGACACGATGGAAAGGAGCCACACTTTTGATGAAATTCCAGGGACTCGGGTCTGCCACCCTCATCGGCAGCATGCCCCAAAGGGACCGGGAAAGCGCAATTGAACTCGTGCTTCGGACCGTGCCGGAGATACCGGCCTGGCCCCAGTTTCCGGCATATCCCGCCGAGCAGATGATGGCGCAGTATGTGGAGGGTTTGCCGGGCCTGGTGAACGATAAGGGCAGGCAGATCGTGAGGTCCGATACGCCCGAATTCGACCGGGACGCGCTTCTTTTTTACGAACAATACCTGGCCCTTGAGGAGGGACAGCTCCAGGTTGACGACTCGCGCTTCAGGATGGGTGAGGAAACAGGCGTAACTTTCCGTCTTTTTCTCGGCAGGATCAAGGACGCCCGCACGTCCGCCGTTCGCGCTCTAAAAGGGCAGGTAGTCGGGCCGTTTACTCTGCTGAGCGGAATGAAAGACCAGGAAGGCCGCGCCCTTATTTATGACGAGCGCTTTCTGGACGTTATTCCGAAGCTTCTTGGGCTCAAAGCTAAGTGGCAGATTGAATTCATGAAGCGACTCGGGGTTCCGGTAATTATTTTTCTGGACGAACCGGGACTGGCGGGGTTCGGGTCTTCGGCTTTCATCACCATATCCGCCGAGCTGATCTCGAGGCTTCTTACCGAAGTAGTGGAAGCCGTTCACGCTGCAGGCGGGCTGGCGGGAATTCACGTTTGCGCCAACACCGACTGGAACTTGGCGTTCCAGTCGAATTTTGACATCATCAATTTCGATTCCTACAGTTATTTCGATAAATTCACTCTCTACAAGGAAGAATGCCTCCGGTTCATAACCGAGGGAGGCAACATAGCCTGGGGCGTGGTCCCAACATCCGACGTCGAAGCGATTCGGGCCGCTACCCCGGCAAGCCTCGTCGACAGGTGGACCGGCCATGCGCGACAACTTGTCGCAGGCAAGATGCAGATGGAGGAACTGATCGCGCACTCGCTTTTCACGCCGAGCTGCGGCTGCGGCAGCCTGCCGGAGAACGACGCGGAAAAGGTGCTCGATCTGCTTAAGGGTTTTTGCCGGATAGTTCGTTAGATGAGAAAATCCCATCCTGCCCTATTTTTTCTATGGGGATAAATTACCCGAATTGTGTTGCAGCGTCTTGACAAAAGGGTTATATAGCACTAGGTTTTTCTAGCACTCTTTGGTGGTGAGTGCTAGCAACAGAGGAGTTCTACTGTGCTTGAGCTAACGCAACGCGACCAGATTGTCCTTGAAGCCGTTATTACCGATTATATCGAGACCGGCGAACCGGTAGGTTCGAGGACCATTTCCAAAAGAAGCATCATGAACGTAAGTCCTGCCACTATCCGCAACGTCATGGCCGATCTCGAAGAAATGGGATTGCTTCAACAGCCGCACACCTCTGCGGGTCGAGTTCCGACCGTGAAAGGTCTTCGGCTTTATCTGGACTCGATAATGCGGTCCAGGCAGCTCGAGGGGCCTGAAATGGATCGAATTCGGGATGCGATGCAAACGAAGCCTCAGGATATAGGGGAACTGCTGCAGGGGACATCGAAATTGCTTTCGCAATATTGCAGGCAGGCAGGAGTTGTACTTCGGCCCAAGCTTTCGATCACTTCGTTCAAGCACATCGAATTTCTTCGCCTGGGACCTTTTGACATAATGGTAATTCTTATCTCAAAGGCAGGCCTGGTTCACCAGACACACATCGAATCCACGGAAGAAATCACGCAGGGCGAACTCGACAAGTACAGCAGGTATATAAATGAGCTTCTCCAGGATGTGCCCCTGTCGATGGTGAAGGAGCGCCTTCTGGAAGAAATGGAAGGCGAGAAGGCGGTTTTCGACAAGCTTTTTTCGCGCGCGCTCAGAATGACCCACCGGGCGATTCAGGACACCGGTGAAGAGAGCGAGATTTACATAGAAGGCAAAACCAATCTGCTGGACAATCCGGAGTTCGCCGACGTGGAACAGATGAGGCGGATACTCCAGGCTTTTGAGGACAAATCCAGGATGATACGCCTGCTCGACGAAACTTTGAAGGTTTCGACAGGAATACAGATAATGCTTGGGACCGAGGGGGAATTGCGGGAATGGCAGGAAATGAGCCTGATATCGGCTCCCTACTGGCGGGGGAGCACCCCATTGGGTTTGCTCGGCGTGATTGGTCCCTTACGGATGGATTATTCCAGAATAATACCGATTGTCGAGTTTACGGCTCAGTTTTTAAGTCAGATGCTGGAAATCACCGATGAGAGTTAAAAAATTGACTTGAGGCGAGTGTTTGAATGCCGCATTTGCCTGAAAGCGAACTTATATTGTTTGGATTAATCGAACGGCATGAAATGGAGGAAGCGGTTTGATACCTGTTAAAGGAAAGCCTGTCAGCGAAAATCCCGATCCTGGAGATCAGGATGAAACCGAGGTCGAGGTTTCCGAGGTCGTAGAACAAGATTGCCTGCAACGTCTCATAAAATGCGAACAGGAACTCAAAGAGGCGCAAGACCGCGTCCTGAGGCTTGCCGCGGAGATGGACAACACCAGGAAACGGCTCGACCGCGAAAAATCCGAGGGCATATCGTACGCTAACGAAAGCATCATGCGCCAGCTCATCGAGGTAGTAGACAATCTCGAGCGGGCTGTGGAGCATGGTGCAAAGGACGAGAATTGTGAGGGCCTCCTTGATGGCGTACGCATGACTCACAAAAGCCTACTAGATCTCCTTGCAAGGTTTGGCGCGGCCCCTTTCGAATCGATGGGCAGCACATTCGATCCTAACAGGCATGAGGCGGTCATTCAGGAGCAGAACCCCGAATACCCTGATATGACAGTGACCAGAGAATTCCAGAAAGGCTACACATTGAGGGACAGGCTTCTCAGACCCGCAAGGGTCGGGGTGGCAAGAAACGCAAAAGCTGACAGATGCTGACATCATAGCCAACGGATTGAGGGTATCGGCCATGGAATGTCGGAAAAGGCCCCGGAACTCCAGATCCGACTTTTTAAACCTGATACCCGCTGCATGAGGATTCAGGTGAACCCAAGGAGGCAATTAAATGAGTAAAGTTATCGGAATCGACCTCGGAACTACCAATTCGGTGGTAGCAATCATGGAGGGAAAGGAGCCGAAGGTTTTGCCCAACGCGGAAGGCGGCCGGACTACCCCTTCCATGGTGGCGGTCACAGAAAGCGGCGAGCGGCTGGTAGGACAGGTTGCCAAACGACAGGCCATAACCAATCCCGAAAATACTGTTTTCGCAGTAAAAAGGCTTATCGGCCGCAAGTTCGATACGCCGGAAGTTCAGGCCGACATAAAAGTTCTTCCCTATAAGATCGTCCGGGCGGCCAACGGAGACGCGCATATCCAGATACGCGGCCGCGACTACAGCCCGACGGAGATATCGGCTTTCATCCTGACGAAAATGAAGCAAACCGCGGAGGATTACCTGGGAGAAAAAGTGACCGACGCGGTGGTCACGGTGCCTGCCTATTTCAATGACAGCCAGAGGCAGGCCACCAAGGACGCGGGCAAAATCGCAGGTTTGAACGTTTTGCGCATTATAAACGAACCGACCGCCGCATCTCTTGCCTACGGACTGGATAAGAAAAAGGACGAAAAGATCGCCGTATTCGACCTGGGAGGCGGGACTTACGATATTTCCATTCTGGAAATCGGCGAAGGCGTATTCGAGGTCAAATCCACCAACGGCAACACTCACCTGGGGGGGGAAGACTTCGATCAGCGAATAATCGACTGGCTGGCGACCGAATTCAAAAAAGACTACGGCATAGATCTGAGAACGGACAAGATGGCGCTTCAGAGACTGAAGGAAGCGGCGGAACGGGCAAAAATCGAGCTCTCGACCACGATGGAGACCGAGATTAATCTCCCGTTCATCACGGCCGATGCTTCGGGCCCGAAGCACATGAACACGAAGCTCACCAGAGCCAAACTCGAATCGATGGTCGAGGAACTAATCGACAGGCTGGTCTCGCCTATGGACCATGCGCTCAAAGATGCCGGCCTTTCCCGCAACGAGATCGACGAGGTGATACTGGTGGGCGGGATGACCAGGATGCCTCGAGTTCAGCAAAAGGTGCAGGAATTTTTCGGCAAGGAACCACACAGGGGCGTGAACCCGGATGAAGTCGTAGCGATTGGGGCGGGGATTCAGGGTGGTGTGCTCAGAGGCGACGTCAAAGACATTTTATTGCTCGACGTGACTCCGCTGTCGCTTGGGATTGAAACACTCGGCGGCGTCATGACCAAGCTGATCGAAAGAAACACGACGATTCCGACCCGCAAGAGCCAGATATTCTCGACCGCAACCGACAACCAGACCGCGGTTTCCATTCATGTACTTCAGGGCGAGCGCGAAATGGCCGGCGACAACAAGACCCTGGGACGGTTCGAATTGGTGGGAATTCCATCTGCTCCCAGAGGCATTCCGCAGATAGAAGTCACCTTCGACATAGACGCAAACGGAATAGTGCATGTTTCAGCCAAAGATCTGGCAACCCAGAAGGAACAGTCGATTCAGATCACGGCATCCAGCGGTCTTTCCGATCAGGAAATAAAGAACCTGGTTCGGGAGGCCGAGCAGCACGCTGAGGAAGACAAAAAGAAACGCGAACTTGTCGAGGCCAGGAACCAGGCGGATACTCTCATCTACAGCACCGAAAAAACGATTCGCGAGATGGGGGATAAGCTCGATCAGAAGACAAAAGCGGACATTGAAGAGCAAATCACCAAGGTTAGAAGCACAATGGAGGGCGATGACAAGGACGCTATTCAGCGGGATGTGGATACGCTGATGCAGCTTTCCCACAAGGTGGCCGAAGAGGCGTACAAGCGGGCGGCCGGGGAACAGGCGCAACAGGGGCCTGCCGGAGAGTCCCAAGAGCAGAAAAAGCCTGATGAGGACGTGGTAGACGCAGACTTCGAGGAAGTTAAGAAGTAGCATACAGTGGTCAGAGGCCGGACCGGTTTTTTCTGAGCACCGAAGACTGACGACCGGCCTATTTGGTCTTTTCTTGAAAAGTTTTCCGATGTATTAAGGGGCACGCGATTAGCGGTGCCCTGTTCTTTTGGATTAAGAAATCAATGAATTGTGGATTAAAGGATTAAGCCCGCAACGACGATAATGTAGATTGCAGGATTAATCGGAATGAGGCTTTTATGACAACGAACAAGAAAGGGAATCCGGCTCTTTTCCTTATCTTTCTACTGATTCTCTCCGGTTGTGGAGGCGGCGCCAAGGAGCCGCCAAACCTTTCGCCCTCGTTCACCACAGTTTCCCCGCCTGAAGCCGAGAAACTCTACGACAAAGCAGAGCAGGCTTACCGGGCCGGAAAAGTCCCCAACGCAATCAGCATTTGGAACCGGATCACCCAAACGTATCCGAGTACGGCCGTAGCCGCCAAATCGATGAACAGAATCGGGGAGATCTACCTGTCGCAGGGTCAACCGGAACTCGCCGCCAAGTATTTTGATTATCTCGTTTACGCCTACCCTACCTGGGAGGGTATCGCCTCCGCGAAGCTCAACCAGCTCAAGGTCTTTTCCCTGGCCGGCAAGAATAAACAGGTGATGAAGGAGGCGGTTCCGCTTTGGGAGCAGGCAGCCGGTCATCCCGAAGTACGTTTTGAGCTGGCCGAAATGATGATTGGAATCTACAGCGCCGAAAATGACATTGAAACTGCCTTTGACTGGAGTTCCTCAGGCTTTTCGGTTGCAGACACTCCAGAGCAGAAAAAAAGCCTGACCAAAGAGACAAAGGAGATCCTGAGTGGAGCGGATGAAGGAGTTCTCAAGAAACTCTATAAAAAGAACCCAGTTGATTTCATGAGGGTCTTTCTGGATTTCCGCCACGCTGAGATCGAAATTGCAAAGGGGCAACAAGAACAAGTACAAGAGCAACTCAAAGCTGACCTCGCTCAAAATCCCGGCCATCCGCTTACCCCTGAGATACAGGCAGCCATCAGGGGCACAAAAGTCGCCGGAACCAACCTGCCTCTGAATCCGGATAAAATCGGCGTCATGGTGCCTCTGAACGGCGCATACGCCAAATACGGTGATATGATTATTCGTGGGGTCAACCTGGCGGTGTCCGACTGGAAAGAGACGCATCCGGGTCAAAACGTGACTCTGGTAATAAAAGACCCCGGCTCGGAACGCGACACCGCCGAGCAGGCTTTTAAAGAGCTGGCCAGAAAGGAAGGCGTTCTGGCCATAGTTGGACCGCTCGGCACTCAGGCGAACAAAACGGTGGTCCCGCTGGCAAACCGTGACGGGATGCCTTTAATTTCACTAACGTCAAAAGAAGACAACTCGCCGGATAACTCTTTCGTTCTGCCTGTTGTCATTGACAGCCGGGAGCTTGTTAAGACGCTTGTGCACTACTGCCGGGAGAAACTGAAATATGAACGTTTTGCATGCCTTTTTCCCGATGACCGCTATGGGCAAAAGCTCTCCAAAATTTTCGCCGAAACAGTGCAGGAGCAGGGCGGAACCATGATGGCCAGCGCTTCTTACCCGGAAAAGAGCACCAATTTCACCGAACCTCTCCAGAAGCTTATGAACATAGCCAAGAAAAACGCTCCCACGGCTGTCACCGAAGGAACTCCATTCGAGGCCCTTTTCATACCCGACCAGGTGGGCGCGGTCTCGCTGATAGCCCCTCAGCTTCCGTATAACAATATAGTCGGCGTCACCCTGTTGGGGACCAATCTCTGGATCGAGGCGCCCCTGGTGCAGGCGGGAGGCGTTTACGTCGATCAGGCCGTGTTTGCCACTTCCTTTTACCCGGAAAGCCAAAATCCGGAGGTTAAAAGTTTCGTCGAGAAATTCACTTCCGTTTACAACTCGAAACCTACTTACCTTGAAGCACAGGCTTATGATGCACTGATGATGCTGCTTCACGCCAGAAGTTTGGCAGGGGGCACCCAAGACCGAAATTCTTTATTCCAAAATTTGCTTCAGATGAAGCATTTCAAGGGAGTCGCAGGAACTTATACGGTGGATGCTCAGGGAGACCTGGAGCGGCAATACACGGTGCTCCAGGTGGTGAACGGGTCCCTGAACCAGGTTTATCCATAAAGACATTCACATTAGAGCTTGACAGGAAACGGGTTAGTTTTATAATGTATAAGGTTACGGTTTTAACTGGTAGAAACAAGAAGTGAGGGAGACGGAAATATGCCGATCTATGAGTATGAATGCTCGAAATGTGGGAAGACCAGTGAAGCGATGCAGAGGTTCTCAGACGCGCCGCTCACAAAATGCAATTGTGGGGGGCGGCTTCGGAAGCTGATTTCCATGAGCACTTTCCACCTTAAGGGTTCGGGTTGGTATACGACCGACTATGCCGGCAAGAACCAGAGTACGGCAAAACCGGCGGAGACCAAACCAGATACCGCCCCGGCCAAAACGGAGAGCACATCTTCGACGACGCAGTCGTGAGCGATTGCCGAGTCGGCATTCATGCAACAGGTAGAGCGGGCTTCCAGCCCGCTTTTTCTATTTGGGGTGAAGAGTGAATTCCGAGAAGGGTCTTTTGGTCGTCTTTACAGGAAACGGAAAAGGAAAGACCACTGCGGCACTGGGCATGGCCATCCGGGCGGCCGGTCATGGAATGAAAGTGCTCATTTTGCAGTTTATAAAGGGTGCATGGTCTTACGGCGAACTTCACTCATTGGGAAAAATGGAAGAGGTTAAAATCAAGCCCCTTGGGAGCGGCTTCACCTGGAAGAAGGAGAGTCTCGAAGAAGACCGCGGCTTGGCCGAAACCGGATGGGAGGAGGCTGTTTCGGAAATGAAACGTTCCGGTTATGATATGATCGTGCTCGATGAACTGAATGTGGTCCTGTCCTATGGGCTTCTGTCCACGGAGGCCATCGTGGAGACCCTGAAAAACAGGACGACCAAATCTCACATCGTGGTGACGGGCAGAAACGCCCCGGACAAACTTATAGCAATCGCAGACCTGGTAACCGAGATGAAGGAGATAAAGCATCCTTTTCGTGACCGCGGACTAAAGGCCGGGAAAGGAATCGAGTTCTAATATTTATTCAGAGTGCCTCCCTAGAAAGTCGGCCACCACTTCATTGAACTTTTCCGGTTGGTCCAGCGGAGTGGCGTGGCGAGAATTGGAAATGACCACCAACTCGGCATCAGTCATTTTGCTCACGTAGGATTGTTTATAGCTCACAGGCGTGTAATCCTGGTCGGCGGATATAACCAGAGTCGGACAAAGGATCTGCCCCAGGTATTTCGAAACACTCCAGTTCCGGAGCGCACGGAGCGAGTTGTTGTAGGCGTTTTTATCGTTTTGAGCCAACCTGTTTATCATTTCTGTGCGAAGGACTTCCTGTCCCTTTCCGGGGAAAAGACGACCCCCGAGGATTTCAGCCATCTTGCGAATACCGAGAACGCGAACAATTAATCTGCGTTTTAGAAATTCAGATTTTTGTCTCCATGTTTGCAGAACGAGTTCCGGACCGCTATTCACTATGACCATGCTCTTGACAAGCTCCGGGTGGCTGACGGCGGTCTGAAAAGCAATCATGCCGCCCATTGACAGGCCCACCAGGTGAGCGGGCCAGGCGTTCAGGGTCCTGAGCAGTCCGGAGGCGTCGTCGCAAAAGAGTGGGATGCTGTATGGACCGGGAGGTTTGTCGGAGGCCCCCTGCCCACGATGATCATACGTATAGACACGGTAGTTTTTGGAAAAATAAGCTGCCTGCCCTTCCCAATCCCCGGCGCTCATGCCGAGGCCGTTCAAAAAAAGAACCGGCGTACCCTGCCCTGCTGTTTCATAATGAAGCGTGATGTTTTCGATTCGGATATTCGGCATGACTAATCCACAATCATACAAAGAACGTCCATTACATTTGTGCGGGTGGGACCGGTGATTAAAAGGTCCCCTATCGCTTCGAAAAAATGGTAAGAATCATTTCTCGATAGATAATCCAGGGCATTTAAGCCTTTCCGCACCGCGGCGCGACAGGTATCGGCGTCGGCAAAAGCTCCTGCCGCGTCCGTTGGACCATCTGAGCCGTCGGTGCCGGCGCTTAGAACCGAAATCCCGGGCCATCCGTCCAAACAGATGGCGGCAGCCAATGCTAATTCCTGGTTTCTGCCGCCTTTGCCCTCGCCTCTGATAGTAACAGTTGTTTCGCCTCCTGCCAGGACACAGGCAGGCGCATGGATCGGGTGTCCGGAGGATACGATTTCCTTCCCTGTCGCTGTGAAGAACTCCGCGATTTCACGGGCTTCGCCCTGTACATAAGAAGAAAGAATCAACGGAGAGTACCCAAGTCCAGAGGCCTTTTGAGCTGAAGCGAGCAAAGCGGCGCGATTGTTTCCGACAACCAGGTTCTGGACCCTTTCGAATACGACATCTCCCGGCTTGGGGGTATCTTCGAGAAGCCCTCCGGCGCCGTCCCGCAGGAGCTTGAGCACAGAAGACGGAAGTTTTTCGGAAAGGCCGTAATGATCCACGATCCGGATGCAATCGGCGAAGGTACTCGGATCGGCAACCGTTGGGCCCGAGGCAATCACGTCGAGGGGATCTCCTACGACGTCCGATAAAAAAAGCGAAATGACCCTCGCCGGGTATGCGATCCTTGCCAGTTGCCCTCCTTTGGCCGAAGACAGGTGCTTGCGAAGTGAATTGAGTTCGAAAATGGTCGCCCCGCACTCCAGCAAAAGCCGTGTCGTAGCCTGCTTCTCACCCAGATCGAGAGGGGGGCGCGGCGCAGGAAACAGTGCGCTTCCTCCGCCCGAAAAAGCGCACAAGACCAGGTCGTGTTCAGAGCAACCTTGAAGGCGCTCCAGAACATAGCGAGCAGCTTCCAATCCCGCCTGGTCAGGCACCGGGTGCCCGGCTTCCATCACGCGGACCTTTTCCAGAGGCATGCCGTGACCATATTTTACAGTGATCCAGCCTTCGGTGAGACGGTCACCCAGTATCTGCTCCAGCGCTTTCGCCATCGGCGCTGTTCCTTTTCCGAACCCTGTCACAAAAATTCTTTTAAAACGATCAAGCCGGTATGAACAGGCGCCAACCTTCAACTCGTTCCCGCTCAGCTCAACGTGGCGCCTGACGGCCTCTTCAGGGTCAACAGCCCGAATGCCGGCCATAAAAATTTCCTGAAGCGTCTTTTTTGTCTTCTCATCCATGAGATATCCTCAAGCCGCGAAGGGTTGATCTGTAGTGAAAGCGTACTTTTACAAAAGGCAGGCAGAAATGCAATGATATTGCTATAAGTGAAAAAGGGGCAGGCAGGAAACCCTGCATGCCCCTTAGAATGGTCACCTAATTAGATAAGACACCCAATGCGCCTTACCTGTTTAAAATATAAGTTGAGGATTTTTTATGGTCAACCCATCTACTTAGCAAACTATGGCCGGCGGTCCCACCGCCCGTCATCACAGGCGGCCTGTGAAAGATTTGATCGCCGACATGTATTCAGACAGGGCCCTGGAAAAGATGTCATTATGATTCGCGCCGGGAATTTTCAAAAGCGTTTTATCCTGCGATGGCGACGCGTTGTAGAATAGCAAAGCATCGGAGTAGGGAATTATATGATCGAACTCGGCGTGAATTATCAGCACAGGTTTATGGAATTGTTTTATCTTGTCAACGTTTCTGAAGCCCTTGCTTTCGTCGAAGTTCAGACTGCGCAGATCGACTCCCAGCAGCATGAGCAGAGGTTCGGCCAGGGCGAACCCGCTCTCGATTATCAGCCCATCGATTTGGTCCTCGTTCACCGAGGCCAGTTCCAGTGCCGACGCGCTGCCAAGAGACCTTCCCATTACAATGAAAGCCCCGGTACAGCCGTTGTCAACCAGCCACTTCCTGGTGAAATCATAGATCTTATGGCAGTCGTGCATCATCGAACTCACGGTCGGTTCACCCCCGGAACGGCCATAGCCCCGGTAGTCCGCGGCGAAAAAATTTATGCCCAGCCGGTTGTAGATTGGTCCGAGGTCGTCGTAATCGGCTGCTATTTCGCCATTTCCATGGAAGAAAAGTATATTCGGCGCCTTCTTGTCCGCAACGTGGCAGCGAGCGCCCACGGCGATCCGGTCTCCGACGGGAATTGAGATATCGTTTGCGCCCGGCGTTGAAGACGAAGGCCACACTGGTCGCGGATAAAAAATCAAACGTGAAATCTCCGGCCCGTCAAGGACGGAGTAATCGAAAGGGTGGGAGTCGGTCATTTTTTATTTAGCCTAAGTAGGTGTTATGATGGACGGCACAGACCTTCTCCCTCGATCAGGCTATAACTGGTGCTGCGGCCACCGCCGGCGTCCTTTGCCAAAACGCCGAGTTCCACAAGATCTTGAATGTCACGTAATGCTGTATCCTGCGAACACTTCGCCAGTTTAGCCCATTTAGATGAGGTAAGCTTGCCTTCGAAACCGTCCAACAGTTTGTTGATAATCGTCTTCTGCCGCGCGTTGAGGGGCATGGCGGCGCAAGACTGCCAGAACCTTGCCTTTCTGAATACAGCCGAAAGTGTTTTTTCCACTCTGTCAAATGCGCGGTTCAGGCAATCGAGGAACCATTCCAGGCGTTCTGTAATGTCGAGAGTTCCTTTCTGTGCCGCTTCTAATCCCTGGTAATAATCAGTCCGCTCCTGCCGGATCTGCGCTGACATGCTGTAAAAACGTTGTGCGCTTTGCTCGGACCTGGCCAGTGTCATATCGGCTATCGCACGTGCGATACGGCCATTGCCGTCTTCGAAAGGGTGAATGGTGCAGAACCAAAGCTGGGCGATACACGCGCGTAACACTAGATCCGTTCCATCGCCCCCATTGAACCATTCGAGGAATGCCGTCATCTCCTTCTCTAGCCTATGGGCAGCCGGAGCTTCAAAATGCACTCGCTCGCGACCAATCGGACCCGAGATAACCCGCATTGGCCCTTTAGAATCGTCACGCCATACACCGACCCTGATTTTACTCATTCCGCTATAACCGGTCGGAAAGAGAGAAGCGTGCCAACCGAACAGCCTTTCCCGAGTAAGAGGTTTGTCATAGTTTTGCGTGGCATCGAGCATCATCTCTACTACGCCCTCGATCTGTCTGCTTGGGGACGCAACAGCCCTGATATCCATTCCAAGGCGCCTGGCTATAGAGGACCGTACTTGTTCCTTATCGAGTATCTCTCCTTCGATTTCAGACGATTTCAAGACTTCCACGGTCAGAGTGTCCAAAACCGCCTCGGAGCGAAGTGAGAACCCCATCGCCTCCATTCGCCCAATCAGACGCCCCTGCCTAAGACGTGTGGCGGCAAGCCGCCCGGCTAACCTCTCTATGCTCCATCGGAACCGGGGCCAATCCTGCCTCTCATGGATATAGACGCTCATTCTACGCACCTCATGCGTAGATTATAGCCTCTATTCTCCGCAGGAGCAACCGCCCTTTTCGCTCTGACTGCGCATTGGGTATTCTCTGGAGACCCGTGGATCTACTTAAAGGCAAAGTTAATATCTTTTAGCGCCTTTGAAAGTTCGATTACGTGGCCCGGCAGCCGCGCGAGCAAAAAAGCGCCCTCATCTGCCTCAACTCGTCCGTCTTCAGCTACGATTTTAGCAAACTCCAACCTCTCCTCCGGTGAGAAGGCCAAAAAAAGGGAGAAAATCTCTCCTGCTTTCGGTAATCCAGAACCCGCCGCCTTTGTTTCCCATGCTTCCACAAACCCGCGGATCACCCCGGGCAGACACTGTGGTTCTGCCCATGCCGGATCTCCTGTTCCATCGAACCTGTCGATCCTCATCCTTATGCACAGATTCACAAAAAAGTGCAGAGATCCCAACATCTTGTCTCTACGATCCGATTTTCGCGCGAGCAACGGGCGGTAGCCTCGGACAGTTATCAGCCGGAGGCTCAAAGGGCTTTGGCTGTCGTCCACCACGAAATCGCCCGCCGCATGGTGCCAGGGATAAATCTGCGAGAAGGACCGGCTGTCCAGAACCAGTGTCAGGATTTTGGAAGCCTGGGCGTAGAGTTCGGGGACCTTTGCGGCGGGAAGGAACTGCGGCTTCCCGCCTTGTTTCCATAGACTTACTGCAGGAGCGCCCGTAGAATCCACCGAGAGGTGAAACTCGTGATGGTTTTCGAACCACTCGGTAATGAACAGCATCATGCCTTGCCCGCTTGCAGAAAACAAGGGCACTGGAAGGTATGGGAGGCCGAACGTGGCGCGAAGGTCGGACAGGAGCTTCACCTCAACCTGCAGGAAAGCCTGTTGTTCCGGTGAGAATGCACAATTTACCGCAAAAGAGCGGACTTTATCGGCGAAATGAATTCGAAGGCGGGAAACGCTGTAGAGAGCCCCGTGTTTTTCGCTTACAAGTTCGATGCGCGAGGCCTCTTCAAGTTCAGGGGTCGGTTCGTGATGGCTTTTGCAAAGGTTTCTCAAAGCCTCATTTGAGTTTTCAGAAAGCACGAGTGCAACCGAACCCAGGTATTGACCGTATGTAACGGGCGCCGAACCGGGCAATTCATCACGGTATAAAGACCGCCCTCCGGGTCCTGCGTCCAGCGGGACCAAATTGCAGCCGGTATTTACGAGGCATTCTATCGGCGACACATTGCCGCCTGATTTGTTATTACACATAGGACTTTTTCTTCTACGAACTGTTTTTCAGAAAGCAAATTCCTCGAAGCAAATGATAGCAAAGCTTTGCTTGTCTTGGAAGATGCCGGGGTATATAAGAGCATGCATAAATCGAATTTATATCAGGAGCACTATTTTGGATTCCACTAGCCGGGTCCTTCTTGACCGGGTCCAACGTTCGTTTCCAATCGTCCCTGACCCCTATCGGGCACTCTCCGAGGGGCTTGAAATCTCAGAGGAGGATGTGCTCGAACGGATCGGGGCGTTCAAACAGAACAAGGTCATCCGTCAGATCAGCGCGATCTTCAACACGGGTGCGCTCGGCTACCGAAGCAGCCTTGTGGCAATGGCGGTACCTCAACAGGACCTCGACCGCGCCGCGCGAATCGTCAACACATATCCGGGAGTCAGCCACAATTACCTTCGTCCGGGCAACTTCAATATGTGGTTCACAATAGCAGTGCCTCCCGGTCTGAGTCTTGAAGAGGTAGTCTACCAACTTGCGGCCGAAGCGGGCAACCTGCCTGCAATGGTCCTTCCGGCCGTCAAAAAATATAAGCTGGCCGTGGTGCTCGATGTTTTGGAAGATGGAGACTGGGACCAGGCGGAAGAAAAACCGGAACTTCCTCCAACTGAATCAAATGCGCTATTTAAGCTTACTCCCGCGAATATTGAAATCGTCAAATGCATTCAGGAGGACTTGCCTCTTGAGCCAAGGCCTTTCGGAGTATGGGCCGACGCATTGAAAATGCGGGAATCCGATCTTCTCGAAATCGTTTCAGAATGGATGCGCCATGGCGCTATACGTCGCTTCGCGGCTGTACTCAACCATCGCCAGGTTGGGTTTCGCGCGAATGGAATGGTGGTCTGGAACTGTCCTCAGGACCGAATCGACGGGGTTGGCGCAATCCTTGCCGCATACCCTGAGGTCAGCCATTGTTACAATAGACCCGCCTTTTCGGACTGGCCGTATAATCTCTACGCCATGATCCACGGACGCAGCCGCGCGGAATGCGAATCCACAGCACACAGGCTTGCGGAAGCGGCAGGGCTTGGAGATTTCCAGATTCTTTTCAGCACGAAAGAATACAAGAAAATAAGGCTCAAGCTTTTCTGGGACAAACCGGAAAGGCAATTAGGAATGAGGAATTAGAAATCAGGAATTATGGAGAACGCAACTTTTCGAACAAGCGGCACGTTTAAAACTGCGCCGACATTCGCACCCAAAATCGTCCAAGAACGAGTTTCTTATGACTGACATGGAAGAGCGCGAATTCCGGAAAAAAGCCATTTTTGACGGGATGTCAAAGCGAGGGCAAGAGCGGATTCTCAGAATAGGTTATGAAAACTGGGACCCATTCCAGGAACCAAAGGACCCCAGGGAGAGGATCTTCAGCAAGGCGAGCCTGACGGCGGGCGCCCTTGTTCAGGAATACTTCGAAACGGTTGCTCATGCAGAAGAATCGGTTGCGGTGCATAAAGAGCTGTTCGAGTTGTGCCGCGGGTTTATCCAGGAGGATGGCCGTTCAAAGGTCATTGTGGATTTTTGTGCCTGGCTGCGAAGCAGGACCGGATCGACAGATCTGTAGAGCGGCCCGAAAAAACTTTCCGGGGGGGGCATTTTTTTCTTGACATATATCGTAGCGCTATATATTCTTCCGATACCAAGGAGATAATATGGACGTTCAATCAGTTCTGCTCGGCTTTCTCATGAAATGCTCCATGACCGGCTACGACCTCAGGAAAGCCTTCTCAATGTCTTTTTCTTTCTTCTCGGAACTCAGCTACGGGTCCGTCTACCCGTGCCTGAAAAAGATGGAGTCCAGGGGGCTTATCTCCAAACATGTCGAGATCCAGGACGGAGCGCCGAACCGTAAGGTCTATACTATCACCGAGGCCGGAAAGAAAGCTTTCATCGACACCCTGCGATCTCAATTCGTCCCCGAGCAACCCAAGAAGAACGCTTTTTGTATGAGACTTTTCTTTTTTTCACATCTTTCCTCCCAAGAGCGCGAGGCGATCGCCCTCACGCAACTCGATTCAGTCGGGCGATTGCGTAAAGAGCTTGAATCGGTCGGCCCGCAGGTTGAATTGGTTGCAGACCGGTTCCAACGCCTGTGCTTTCAGCTTGGTGTCCGCTATTATGAACACATGGCCAACGACCTCAGCATGGTGATCGAGGCCCTGAAGCATGAAGACGAGTGATGAGATAAAGGGCGGCTCAAAGCGCGCCAAGCATGCTCAAGTATGTCCCAACCGCCGTTAACACATTCTGCAAAAAGGTGACGTCATGGAACTGGAAATCTACAGTAGACTGGCCAAACATTTGGATAACCTTCCGGGCGGCTTCCCACCCACTGAGAGTGGAGTGGAAATGCGTATCCTGAAAAGACTCTTCACGCCGGAAGAGGCAGAACTGGCTGTTCGTCTCACCCTGATTCCGGAGGACCCACAGGCCATTGCAGGCAGGGTGGGGTTGCCTCCAGATGAAACCGCCCGGCGCCTGGAGGAAATGGCGCAAAAGGGGCTTATTTTGAGGCTGTCACGGGGTGGAAGCCTCAGGTACATGGCGGTTCAATATATTGTCGGCATCTGGGAGTTCCAGGTCAATAACCTGGACAAAGAGCTGATTCAGTACATGAATGAGTATCATCCTGTTCTTCACGAAGAGGCATGGAGGGTACCTCAATTGCGCACCGTCCCGGTCGGCCGCAGTGTGACTCCGCAGCTCGAAGTGATGCCCTACGAGATGGCCGAAGAACTTGTCCGCACCCAGGACAGATTCTCAGTTGGGCCCTGCATCTGCCGCCGCGGGCAGAACATGATGGGCAATACTTGTGACAGGATGGAGGAAAGTTGTCTGGCATTCGGCGCCGCGGTGGACTATCGCATTCGCAACGGAATGGCCCGAGAGACTGACCTTCAGGAGACGCTCGATATTCTCAAGTATGCCGATGAGGCCGGTCTTGTCGTGCAGCCCTCGAACTTCAAAGATGCCATGTGGATGTGTTTATGCTGCGGCTGTTGCTGCGGGGTATTGAAATCGCTAAAGAGTTATGCCAAGCCGGCGGTGATGGGGGCGAGCCCTTTTCATGCAGTCCATGATTCGGAGACGTGCCAAAATTGCGGTATCTGCGTGGACCGCTGCCAGATGGATGCATTGAAGCAGGAAGACGAAGCGGTTCGGCTGGATCCCGACCGTTGCATAGGCTGCGGGCTTTGCGTTTCCACCTGCCCTACCGACTCGCTTACTCTGGTTCGAAAACCGGAAACCGAACAACCGGATCTGCCCCTTAATTTTTTGGATGCGGCCTATAAACTGGGGAAGGCCCGAGGAAAAATCAAGTAATATAATCAAGTGGCATTGCCCGGGGTGTGAACGAAGGCTTTTCAATTTGTTCAGCGGGAGGCGGCTTTGAAGAACCCGACAAGATACCAGCAGATTTTCCTGTATGTGGCGTCGTTTTTGCCTCTGCAGTTTTTCCCGATCTGGGCTTCTACCGCTTCAGATGCAGGCAGATTGCTTCCTGTGGCCAGCGGCATGCTCGTCTTCTGCCTGCTCGTTCTGGGGTTCGCGTGGAGGTGGGACAGACCCAGCTACTTCGACTGGGCGGTCGGAGCTTATTTTCTCGCGGTCGTAATACTGCTTTCCGTTTGGCCGGAAACCGCAGCCACATTGCTTCGGCGTTATGCGGTAACGGGAATTTATCTCTGTCTTTTCGCCGCCTCGTTTGTGCCGCCGATCCTAGGTTTCGCTCCCTTCACGCTCCACTATGCAAAAAAATCCACACCCCAAAGTCTATGGGAAAACCCGATCTTTCTGACGATCAATCGCATCATGACCTTCGCCTGGGCGGGCATTTTCGGAGTATGCATAACTTTGAGCCTCTATCCGTCGGTTATCACCCGCGCTGTTGTGCCTATCATTATCATCGTCGGCGTGGGTGTTCCGTTTAACATCCGGTTTCCCAACATTTACCTCAAGCGTCTTGGCCTGCCTACGCTCGCCGTGATGCAGGCAGGACTCGGAAACCCGGCCGGCGAGCCGAAGGCAGATCCGTCGCCGAGCGGCCAGAAACCTGTACCGGACCGGCATGACCAGCCTGTCCTAAACGACAACCAAAAGGAGAATACAATGAGCACGATCCCGCGTCCGGATTCTATCCAAAGCTTTATGACAACCATGTCGAGCGGCTTCAAGCCCCAGAGTGCCGCGCAATTGAAGGCCGTCATGCAGTTCAACTTTTCAGGTGAAGTCGAAGGTACTTGTCATTTCGAAATCGAGAACGGAAAGATCACGGCAAAGGAGGGCGCATCGGCTAAGCCCGATCTTACAGTGGACGCCCCCTTCGGGATATGGATGGACATAATAACCGGAGAGGCAAATGGGCAAATGATGTTTATGCAGCAGAAGTTTACCGCCTCCGGGGACTTTGGATTGCTGATGCGCCTCAATGAGCTTTTTGGGGCAGATTGATTTTGTCGGGGAGGGATTCGAGAATCAAAGGCTAAGTCCCCTGTTCCTGAATCCCTCGTGAAGTTTAAAACCAGCTTGAATCCAATATCAGAACGGAAGGAGTCTCGTATGAAAGTGATTGCTCTGAACTCCAGCCCCAGAAGTGAGGGCGTCAGCAAGACCGGCATATTGCTGGACTCACTGGTGGAAGGCATGCGTCAAGCCGGGGCCGACGTCGAGACAATCCACCTGCGCAAGAAGAAGATCAACAACTGCATAGGCTGCTACACATGCTGGACGAAGACACCCGGGGTCTGCGTCCACAAGGACGACATGACCGCAGAATTGTTCCCGAAATGGCTGGATGCCGACATCGCGGTATATGCGACTCCCTTGTACCACTACACTGTGAACGCAACAATGAAGGCGTTCATTGAACGCACACTGCCGGTTTTGGAGCCTTTTCTCATCAAGCGTGAGAGCGACGGACGCACCTCTCACCCGTGGCGGCAAAAACCTCCGGCGAGTGTTTTGTTGTCAGTGGCAGGATTCCCTGAGATGAAGGTTTTCGATCAGCTCTCCCGATACGTTAACTTCCTTTACGGTAAAGGTCTAAAGGCAGAGATCTACAGGCCGGCGGCCGAAACTCTCACTGTGCCCGAATTTGCCAAAATGACTAAGGATATTCTCGAAGCCACCGTCGAGGCCGGCCGCGAGTTGGTCGATCCCGGGACCGTTTCCTCAGCAACAATGGAACGGATAACCCAACCCGTCCCGGGAGGCCTTGAATTCATCGCCAAGATGGCAAATCTGTTTTGGAAAACCTGCATTCGGGAGGGGGTAACGCCAAAGGAGTTCCACGATCGAAACATGGTCCCGCGCCCCGATTCATTGGATTCTTTCATGATGTTCATGTCCGTTGGCTTTAACTCCAAAAATGCCGGACAGACCAGGGCCTCCATGCAGTTCACGTTTTCCGGCGAAGTGGAAGGGACTTGTCATTTCGAGATCGAGAATGGAAGAATCACGGCCAAAGAGGGAATCTCGGCAAAGCCGGACCTTGCCATCGAGGCGCCCTTTGAAATCTGGATGGACATCGTCACCGGAAAAGCAGACGGGCAACAAATGTTTATGGAGCAAAAGTATAAGGCTTCCGGCGACTTTTCGTTGCTGCTGCGCATGAAAGAGATGTTCGGGAATAATTGAGGAATTGAGGAATTGAGGAAAAGAATTAAATTCCTCAATTCCTCGTTTTGTCTATTTCTCAACTGGTTTCTTGCCCATGTTGACACGGGCGCAGGAATTCCAATTCTTCGGCAAGCGCCGGTCTCACGAGGACAACGTTCACACGGTAGTAGAGATCTTTGCCTGCCAGAGGGTGATTGTAGTCCACCGTAATGGTCGAACTCGTTTTTCTGCTGACAAAGTAGCTGTATTGTGCGCCGGTAGCTTCGTTTTTGGCTATGGCCCATTTGCCGGGTTCCAGGTCGTGTCCCTGTGGAAACCCGGAAAGGGCCATGGTTTGGACAAGGCTTTCGTCGCGTTCGCCAAAGCCGTCACGGGCAGGGATCGTCAGTTCTTTTTGCGCCCCCTGCTCGAGGCCTATGAGTTCCTCTTCCAGTGCGGGGAGACCCTGTTGGTAGCCTGCAATGAAGTTCATCGACGCTGGTGCGCTTTCGCCTCTTAAAAACGAACCGTCGTCAAGACGAAGACTGTACTCAATAATCACAAAACTGTCTTTGGCGATTTTCATGATTGCCTCGGTTCATAACCCAACTGTTCGGCTTTTTGAGCGTGTTCGTCGGCCTCCCGATCCTTGCCCAAGGCACGAAGCGCCATAGCCAGGTTGAAGTGGGCTGCTGCAAACGAACCGTCGGCTTCCACCATTCCAGCCGAGAGTTCTGCTGAGGCTTCCGCCTGACCTGCCTCAAGGTATGCGGTGGCGAGCAATTGGTAGGCCCGCGGAGACCCGGGCATGAGTTCCAGTGCTCTTTTTCCATGCGTAACGGCTTTGTCGGGTTCACCGCATCGCAGATAGCCAAAAGCCAGATTGCTATGGGCCGGACCAAGGTCCGGATTTATTTCAATGGCTTTCATGTTCGCTTCGATGCTTTTAGCGGGCTCGTCATCCGCGTACAGTCCTCCAAGGTTGACATAAGCTTCAGCCAGGTTCGGGTCGCACTCGATCGCCTGCTTGAACTCGGAGACTGCTTCAGCAGCAAGACCCTTGTGAGCATAAGCCAATCCGAGATTGTAGTGCATGGTAGCGGAGAGCGGTTCGAAGGCAAGTCGTTCTTTCAGGAACTTGATGTAGAGATTGAGTTTGGCGGTTGTGTCTTCACTTGTATTTGCCATTGTGTTTTCTCTTTCTATGGAGTATATAAAATAGGTTCGAGAAAAAAATAGGCGGAAGCCTAACCCTTGGGCTTTCCGCTGGTGGGCGCAGTCCGGATGCCTTTTCCCACTTTATGGAGTGGAAAACAAGGCATTTTAACTCATAGGCTCCTTGTTGGAAAGTTCCCAGCCGCTCCAATGCCCCTGACCGTGCCGGATCCCCTTTGTCAATGAATTCGATCGCGCTGAAATACCGGGATTTTATATATTGACAAAGAAATATCAAGGAGTTAACTGCGAGTTTATCTCATCTCGAGCCTGAAAGTTTGGATTAGCCTCGATAATTAGCAGGGGCTGAGGATGTTTCACCCCTTTTCAATTAAGGCCAACGCCGCAGGAGAGCAAACGAATGAGCGAAGATGCAAAACAGAGAATTATGGACTATGTAAAGCAGCAGAAGAAGAGCAAGCTTTATTTCAACGACCTGTGCAAGGCAGTGCCTGAAATCAAGATGATGCAGGCCAAGAAGGTCGTAAACGAACTGGTCAACGAGGGGAAGCTCAAGTATTGGTCGAGCGGCAGCACGACGATGTACATGCTTCCCAGCGAAGGCGATGTAGAAAAAGAAGAAAAGGGAATGAACTGATCCTGCCTTCCCCCAACCTGCCGATGAGTTATTCCCATTGGGTACTGAACGATTTCCGGAATTTTGAGATATTCCAGAGAGGTACAAATACGTACTGTGAAAGGGAGGTGAGAAGAGTCAGCAAACGATTCCAAGGCAAATCGTATATAAGTGAAAGTTAAAGCGAAACACTAACGGAGGTAAACGAATGGCACTGAAACACGCAACCCCCATGCTTGATGAACTCGAGAAGGGCCCGTGGCCGAGCTTCGTAAGTGATGTGAAGCGGATGGCGGCCAAAGGCAACAAGATGTGCGAGGATTGGCTTGGCCTGATGGAGATGTCCTACAAGGACAAGGAAGGCCATTGGAAACACGGCGGTATTGTCGGGGTGCTCGGATACGGCGGGGGCGTCATCGGCCGCTATTGCGACCGGCCGGACCTTTTCCCCAGCGTTGCGCATTTCCACACCGTGCGCGTCAACCAGCCTTCCAGCAAGTACTACAACACTGAAATTCTGCGCAAGCTGTGCGATTTATGTGAAAAACGCGGTAGCGGTCTGACCAACATGCACGGTTCGACTGGAGACATCGTTTTACTGGGTACGACCACCGATCAGCTTGAGCCTATTTTCTATGAACTGACCCATGATTTTGAGATGGACCTCGGCGGATCGGGTTCCAACATGAGGACCCCGGAAGCCTGCCTGGGAATGTCGCGCTGCGAATGGTCCTGCATCAACACTCAGGACATCATTTACGACCTGACGCAGGAATACCAGGACGCGCTTCATAGACCCATGTTCCCCTACAAGTTCAAATTCAAGTCGTCCGGCTGTCCGATGGACTGCGTTGCGGCCATCGCACGCTCGGACTGCTCCATCATCGGGACATGGCGCGACGACATCCGCATTGACCAGGAGGCCGTCAAGGCCTACGTGGGCGGCGAGATCGTACCCCATGCCGGAGCAGACGGAAAGCGGACGGACTTCGATATAAAGACCGAAGTAGTCGATCTCTGCCCCACCAAGTGTATGGAATATGACGGAAAGGCGCTCAAGATCTACAATGAGGACTGCGTGCGCTGCATGCACTGTATTCGCGTAATGCCGCGTGCTCTTCGCCCCGGGCTCGATAAAGGCGCAACCATCCTGGTAGGCGCCAAAGCGCCGATCCTCGAGGGCGCACAACTTTCGAGCGTGGTCATTCCGTTTATAAAAATGGAATCGCCATACACCGAGTTCAAGGAATTCGTCGAGAAGATGTGGGATTGGTGGATGGAAGAAGGCAAGAACCGGGAACGCCTTGGCGAGACCATTCAGCGCCTCACGCTGCGCGAGTTTCTCAAGGTGGTCGAGCTCAAACCCGATCCACGTATGGTGAATACACCTAGGTTTAACCCCTACATTTTCTACGATCCGGCGGCAGTGCCAGGTGGCTGGGAGCATGATTCTGCCGGGTTCCGTAAACGGCATCAAGCTTAGGAGGTATAAACGATGGCTTTTGATCCGAACAATCTTATGCAAGACCGCATTACAGATATTGGTCCCCCAAGATACGACAAGTTTTTCCCTCCAGTTATCAAGGATAACTTCGGCAAGTGGAAATACCACGAAATCCTGGAACCCGGCGTGTTGAAGCACGTGTCTGAATCCGGGGCGGAAGTGTACTCGGTTCGCGTTGGTTCGGCCCGTTTGATCAGCGTCGACTACATACGTGAAGCGTGCGACATAGCAGATAAATACTGCGGCGGACATCTGCGCTGGACGACCAGAAACAACATCGAGTTTCTGGTAAGCGACAAGAGCAAGCTTCAGCCGTTGCTGGCCGACCTTCGAGGCCGGGGTTCCTGGTTTCCCGTTGGCGGGACCGGAAACAGCATCACCAACATCGTCCATACCCAGGGTTGGGCACACTGCCATACCCCGGCCATAGACGCGTCTGGTGTTGTCAAAGCAGTAATGGATGAACTCTTCGAATATTTCGGGAGTCACAAGCTTCCCGCACAGATCCGCATAGCCCTGGCATGCTGCCTCAATATGTGCGGCGCAGTCCACTGCTCCGATATTGCCATTCTGGGCGTTCACAGAAAACCGCCATTCGTCGAGAATGACAGGGTTCAGAACGTATGTGAAATTCCTCTGGTAATTGCCGCGTGCCCGACTGCTGCGATCAAGCCCAAAAAAGTCGGCGAAATAAAGAGCGTTGAAATCAACAACAACCGGTGCATGTTTTGCGGTAACTGCTACACCATGTGCCCGGCCCTGCCCCTGGCGGACGGTGAGGGCGACGGCATCGCCCTTTGGGTCGGAGGCAAGGTTTCCAATGTGAAATCGGTGCCGATGTTCTCGAAGCTGGCTGTGCCCTTTATCCCGAATGAACCTCCAAGGTGGCCCACTACGGTTAAGACAATCAAGCAGATCGTCGAGGCTTACGCAGCGGGCGCCCGCCGATACGAGCGGGTTGGCGAATGGATAAACAGGATTGGCTGGGAGCGGTTCTTCGAAAAGACAGGTCTGGAATTCGGCCATGAGCATATAGACGACTACCGTCTTGCCATGACGACCTGGAGAACGACGACCCAGTTCAAGTTTTAGAAAAACAGAAGCGGGAAGCCGGAAGCGGGCCGAACTGGTATTTTGCTCCTTGCTTCCTGTTCCAGGGTTTGTTGATGGAATTTCTCAGATCACGCCTATTAATAGCGGCGATGCGAGGGGGGGCCGGGAAAACGGTCATCTCCGTCGGGCTTGCGTCTGCATGGAAGCACAAGCTTGGATTGCGCATCGTTGCTTTCAAGAAGGGACCCGATTACATTGACGCGGGGTGGCTGAGCGCGGCTTCGGGCCGGTCCTGCTATAACCTGGACCCGTTTCTAATGAGCCCGGAGCAGATCGTTGACTCTTTTGTCATGCGTTCTGCAAACGCAGACGGGAGTCTGATTGAGGGAAACCGGGGGATCTTCGACGGAGTTGACGCAGGCGGCAGCTATTCGACTGCCGCCCTCGCCAAACTGCTGAGTTCTCCGGTTGTTTTGATTGTCGATGCTACAAAGGTGACGCGTACGGCCGCCGCGATGGTGCTGGGGTGCCAGAGGCTCGATCCCGAGGTGAATATCGCCGGTGTCATTTTGAACCAGGTGGCCGGAAGGCGGCATGAACTGGTCCTAAGGGAATCAATCGAAAAGTGTTGCGGGATCCCGGTCCTGGGGGTAGTTCCCAGGCAGGCCCGCAACTTCTTCCCCGAGAGGCACCTGGGGCTGGTCCCGCCTGAGGAAGCTGAAGACGCTTCGGAGGCCCTTTCTGCCACTGCGCTCAAAATGTGCGAGCACCTCGATCTCGAGGCGCTTTGGAAACTGGCGGCCTCCGCCCCTCCCCTTATCCGAGGCGAACACTACGGAAAACAAGGAGGGACGGTCGATTTCGCGCCGTGTTCGACGCACGGGGTTCAAATAGGTGTAATCCGGGATTCCGCGTTTCAGTTCTATTACCCGGAAAATCTCGAAGCGCTCGAAGACAGAGGGGCGTCGCTTGTGCGGATTTCCAGCCTGGAGAACGCGCCTTTGCCTGATGTCGATGCGCTCTACATTGGCGGGGGATTTCCGGAAACCCATCTGGACAAGCTTGCCGCCAATGATGTCTTTCGCGATTCGGTCAAGTCCGCCGTTGAGGCCGGCTTGCCTGTCTATGCCGAATGCGGCGGTTTGATGTTTTTGTGCCGTGGAATTAGACAAAAGGAAAGACTCCACCCGATGGTGGGCGTGTTTCCTTTCGAAATAATCCTTGGGACAAAACCGCAGGGGCATGGTTATACAGTTATGGAATGCGTCGGCCCCAATCCTTTTTTCCCGAAGGGAACGGCTTTGCGGGGGCATGAGTTCCATTATTCGAGAATTATTGAGCGGCTCGACCCCAACGCCTACCCCTTCGTCTTCAGATTGAAAAAGGGACATGGCATAGTGGCCGGCTGGGATGGTTTGTGCTACAAAAATGTGCTTGCGTCATATTCACACCTGCACGCCGCAGGTAACGAGACCTGGGCGGACGCCCTGGTGAGGGCTGCAGGATTTCATAAGAGGCTTAAAACAACAATTTCTGCGGATTCCGCACTGGGCTGTGTCCGTCCGGAATCTCAGAGCATTAATGTGGCCTATTGAAGGAGGACAATTAATGAGTCAGGTTGAGTACAAAGGCAAAACTTTTGAGGTGGATGAGGACGGCTTTATAGCCAGCTTCGATACCTGGTGTCCGGAGTGGGTCGATTACGTTAAGAGTTCCGAGGGTATCAACGAATTGACCGATGAACACTGGCAGGTAATTCACGTGCTCCAGGATTACTATAAAAAGCACGGGATCGCGCCTATGGTTCGGATTCTCACCAAGGTCACCGGCTACAAGCTGAAATACATCTACGAGCTGTTCCCATCGGGACCGGGCAAGGGCGCATGTAAAATGGCAGGGTTGCCCAAACCGACTGGTTGCGTGTAGTACGCTGTAACATTTTTAGTTGCGTGTAGGGCGGGCAAAAGCGAAGCGATTTCCCGCCAATTCGAACTGCCATTAGTCCTTCGGCGGAACTCAGGTCGATTCCGCCGAAGGACCTGTGGTTCGATTCAGTTATCCCACCGGTTGGGGCGCGAAAAAGGAGCGCCTAGACCTTTGTCCCGATCCTAAAGGCGTCCTGTTCTTTGCCGCCCTCGTTTCTACCCACCCACATCATTGAGCTGCCGTTCATCGATCTCAGGCCCCGGAGCGCGCCAGGGTCCGGATGCTCACATGCCCATTGTGACAAGGCCTTTTTTGACTCGCCCATGACGGATTTATTTTGTGATTTCCGGCTTGACTTTAAGTTTGGATGGGGGTACGAAAGGGGCCTGTCAGTAACGGAAGCAACGGAATTGATAGTGATTCCTGGAGCGATTGTGCCCGAATTCTCTAAACCCAAGTGGAGGGAAAAATGAGCTTCAAAGTGACGGTTGACAAGGACAAGTGCACTGGCGACGCCGAATGCGTGGATGTTTGCCCCGTTGACGTATACGAGCTTGTCGACGGCAAGGCCGAGCCGGTTAACGAGGATGAGTGCCTGGGTTGCGAAAGCTGTGTGGAAGTGTGCGAACAGGGCGCAATCACAGTAGAAGAAGTTTAGTTTGCCCTCGTTCATCGCACTGGGTCCTATCCGCAAATGAGCCGCTTGCCTCTATTGAGCAAGCGGCTTTTCTTACCTTTTCGTCGCAGCGATTCAAAGCAGGACAAGACACAAGGATAGAAGCCCGAAAAACGTTAAAAGCCCACGCCGGATGGCGTGAGCTTTTTCATGTTTTTTCACACTGTTAATATGAACTGATTATTCCTTGCCCGGATGACATCCAGTGCAGGTAGTGGGCGCCTTGGATTCCGGGTTTGCCGCCTTCGCTTTTTTGTGGCAGGACTGACATTCTGTGTGGAACGCGATCTTGAGATTAAGTTTCTTCTCTTCAGGAGTAAGTTTCATTTCTCCCTGTGTTACGGCGTTGGTGTGGCATTTCTCACATTCTTGGACCTGGTCGCCTTCTTTCCATGTATTCTTGCCGTCTTTAAAGACATGGTGGCATTGATCGCAGGCAATCTTATAATCCTTCGAATGCTTCAGGTGAGAAAACTTCACAGGGGTCTTTGTCAGAGCGGGCCAGATTGACGGTTTGAGGGTGATTTCTTCAGGTGGCTGCTGGGCGGCCAATGCCAGCAGCACCACTGAAAACATAAGAACAGCCGCAATTGCTAAGCACGAGACTAACTTCCTTTTTCTCATTCCGGGCATCCTCCTTTTCTTTTTCCTTGCCAGCCAAATGTCTCGGGAAACTCTCCAATAAAACCGCCCGTATTCTAGTGAAATTATTCCTTTCACGCAAGCGATTTTCTCCGCAGCGATTCTGTACTGCACTACAGATTGCACGGGTACGCAAAATGATTAAAGTCAATCCGGGCTGCTCAGAAGCTATCAGACGGTTTGGACCGCTATCGACAATTACTCAGCCGGAAAAGGAAGCTGATGCAATTTCAGAAACTCTACTTCAAAAACTCGGATGGAAAACGGCTGGCGGCTCGCCTGGACCTTCCGCTCGACGAGAAGCCGACCGCCTTTGCCGTGTTTGCCCACTGTTTCACCTGTACGAAAAACTTCAATGCCGTGGTGAACATCAACCGTGCATTGGCGACGCATGGCATAGCGGTTTTGAGGTTCGATTTTACCGGCCTTGGTGAAAGCGAAGGGGATTTTTCCGAAACAAGTTTCTCGACCAACGTCGCGGACCTGGTTTCGGCCGCTGAATTTCTGAAAGACGCTTATGAAGCGCCAAGGCTCCTTATCGGCCATTCGCTCGGAGGTGCCGCCGTGATTCATGCGGCCCGGGAGATCTCTTCAGCCGAAGCGGTTTCGACCATTGCCGCCCCGGCCGAACTCACCGGTCTATTCCGCTTCATTGATGGGCCTCCAACTGAATATTCTGAAATAAAAGGCGAGACCACAATCAACATCTCCGGCAGAAAATTCAAGATAAAGAAACAATTTTTGGACGATCTCAGGCAGGAAAACATGGAAGAGGCCGTTCGCACCCTCAGGAAACCCCTTTTGATCTTCCATTCTCCTTTAGATGAGGTCGTATCTATCGATCAGGCGGCAAAGATCTTCACCGGGGCCCGGCATCCGAAGAGCTTCATTTCGCTGGACAGAGCAGACCACCTGTTGACCAACCGCGAGGATTCCCTGTATGTTGGCTCGGTGCTCGCTGCCTGGGCTTCGAAGTATCTCAAGATATCGGAGGGGAAATATGGTCAGCCCGAATTATCCGATAACCGTGTGGTGGCCCGCACCGGCAAGACCGGCTTTCAAACCGAGATTATAGCCAACGGACACAGCTTGATTGCAGACGAACCGATCCCGGCAGGAGGGGCAAACAGCGGGCCGACGCCATACGATCTGCTGGTGTCGGCCCTTGGCGCTTGCACGGGGATGACCCTCAAAATGTACGCGGACCGAAAGAAACTTCCTTTGGATGCCGTAATCGTAAGGCTAAAGCACCAAAAAATTCATGCTAAAGACTGTCTGGATTGCGAAGATTCCAAGAGTAAAGTAGATTTCATTGAGAGGGAAATTGAGCTTCAGGGGGACCTTGACGAACCCACTCGACAGAGAATGCTGGAGGTGGCCAAACTATGTCCCGTCCACAGGACGCTCGAATCGCGGAGCATCATCGACTCGAAACTGAAACAATGACAACTTACTTGCTCCGATGTCGATCGCCGCTGCCTGCGGCGGCGGTTTAAGTATTGGCCGACGGTCCCACCGCCCAAGGGCATGACTAGATTATATTTACTAAGACTATAGCGGGAGAATCTCATGAAATTAGCTTTGGAGATAAGTGCACGCGACGTGCCCATCAACGATGAAGTCGAAGATCTCATCCGGGACAAAGCTTCAAAACTGGATAAATTTTACGACCAGATCATAGGGTGCCGGGTGAAGGTGGACAAGCCTCACAAAAGCCAGCGCAGTGGAATGACTTATAGTGTCAGGATCGACATAACAGTACCAGGCGGGGAGCTGGTTGTAAAAAGAGAGCCTGACGAAGACCTGCATGCAGCGATAATTAGTTCGTTCGAAACCGCACGAAGACGTGTAAAGGAATATGTGGAAAAACAAAGGGGCGAGGTCAAAACACATTTTGAGAAGCCTGTGGCGAGGGTGATCAGGATATTTCCCGAGCAAGGCTATGGGTTCCTGGTGACCTCCGAGGGACGTGAGGTGTATTTTCATGAAAACGCGGTCCTGGACGGCAAATTCGGAGTGTTGAACGTCGGGATGGAGGTAACTTTTATCGAGAAAACAGGAGACAAGGGAGCGCAGGCCAGCTCAGTCACTCTTGCGCGCTCCTAGAAGCCTCGCATGAACATCTTTATCCTTCGTGCCGTCGTGCCCTTCGTGGTAAATAGGGTGATAAACCGTTACCATATTTACTGGAAGAACTTTGGAAGCGCACACCGGAGAAAGAAAAGATGTTTTGGGGAATTCTTTATATAGTTATTGTCCTGTTGCTCATTCTGACGAACGGCTTTCTCGCGATGTCCGAGCTGGCTGTAATTTCGTCAAGCAAGGCACGTTTGCAAAAACGCGCGGAGGAGGGTAATTCCAATGCCTCCGCCGCGCTGGATCTTGCAGGGAACCCGCATCGTTTCCTCGCTACCATCCAAATTGGAATAACGCTTATCGGAGTTTTAAGCGGGGCCTTCGGTGGCGCGAGTCTTGCCGGACGCCTGGCCAAACCGCTATCGTCGGTTCGCTACATCGGCAACTATAGCGATTCGATTGCGCTGGCGCTGGTCGTAGGCGTGATAACCTATTTATCGCTTCTGGCGGAGCTTATACCTAAGAGGATCGCCGTGTACACCCCCGAAGGCATTGCCTCGGCGGTTGCCAAGCCTATGGCGAAGCTATCCGTAATTGCGTCGCCTATTATCAACGTGTTGAGCGTTTCTACGGATTTTGCGCTGCGGATATTTGGATTTGGGCAGGCGAAGAGAGCCCCCATAACTGAGGAAGAAATCCGCATATTAATCGGACAGGCCACGCTAGCCGGTGTTTTTCATGAAGCCGAGCAGGATATGGTTGAAAGGGTCTTCCGGCTGGGAGACCGCCGTGTAGGGGTGATGATGACGCCGCGCAATAAGGTGGTATGGCTTGATCTGAATGAACCGTTGGACAAAACGAGACGAAAGATCGCGAAAAGCCCTTTCTCCAGATTCCCCGTCGGCCACAAGGCGGGGAACATCCAGGGAATAGTGCATGTTCGCGACATCGCCATGCGATGCCTCGGCGGGAAGCCCCTCGACCTCAGGGCTTCAATGCATAAACCGATCTTTGTTCATGAGAGCGCGCATGCCCTGAAAGTGCTGGAGAGTTTCAGGCGATCGGGTCTGCAAATGGCGCTGGTGATAGACGAATATGGGACGATCGAAGGAATCATAACGTTGACGGATATTCTGGAGGCCATCGTTGGTGACATTGCTTCGGAAGAGGCCCCCGAGGAGCCCTTAATCATCCAGCAGCAGAAAGATACATGGCTGGTGGAAGGAATGCTGCCCGTCGACGAGTTAAAGGCCTTTTTCCATCTTCGGAAACTGCCCGGCGAACACAGCGGACGTTTCCAGACTCTGGGCGGATTTGCGATGGCCAACCTGAGGAGGGTCCCGTCCGCGGGGGACCTTTTCAAGTGCTGCGGCTACAGCTTTGAAGTAGTCGATATGGAGGGGCGCAGGGTCCGGAGGATGCTCATAAAAAAGATCGGGGAACCGCCGGACAGTGAACAAAAATAATTTCACATAAGGACAACTCGGGGGAAGGCTTTACTCATCTCTTAAGGACGGAGTCGAATCGATGCTCCAGCTTTTCAACACAATGACACGCCAAAAAGAACCCTTTCAGTCAAGGAAAAACGACGCGCAACGCGTGGTCAAGATGTTCACTTGCGGACCTTCGATTTACAGTCCGCCTCATATAGGAAATTACCGCACGTTCATCTGGGAGGACGTGCTTCTAAGATACCTGGAGTATCAAGGATATCTTGTCAAGCGCTGCATAAACTTAACGGACATTGAAGACAAGGCTATCGAGGAAGCACAGGAGCGCGGCGTCTCGGTCGGAGCGCTTACCGGCAAAAACGCCGAGCGTTTTATTGAAGAATCCGGTCGGCTGCGGATAAAATTGCCTGAGCAAATCCCCCGCTCGTCCACAACCGTAGAGCAGGCGGTTACCCTGATACGCAAGCTGCTGGAGAACGATCACGCGTACCGCTACAAAGGCGACATTTTCTTCGATCCGCTCAAATTCAAAGGGTTTGGCAAGCTTTTTCGGTTGGACATGGATAAGTGGCCGAAAACCAGGAAACGGTTCAAGCAGGACACATATCCGGGACAAAGGTGGAACCTCGGTGATTTCATCCTCTGGCACGGGTGCAAAAAGGACGATAAGGTTTGCTGGGATACTGAAATAGGCAGGGGGAGGCCTTCCTGGAACGTGCAGGACCCGGCTATTATATCTCAATGCCTCGGCTATTCACTGGACATATTTTGTGGAGGCATAGACAATCTTTACAGGCATCACGATTACAACATCGCCGTTATGGAATCCGTTTCAGGTAAAGAATTGGCGCGTCACTGGCTGCATGGCCAGCATGTACTGGTCGGCGGAAAGAAAATGTCGAAAAGTCTTCACAATATAGTTTACCCTGAAAATCTCATCGAGTTGGGCTATTCGTGGGAGCAAATCCGCTTTTACCTCCTGTCGAGGCAATACCGCAGAAAACTCAACATGAACATGGACGCGGTAAAAAAGGAAAGTTTGAGGCTGGACACCCTTAGGTCGATGATTCGAGAAATTACAATCCCCGGGGAAAATTCAGAACCAATCCCGGGGGACGGGACCGTAAGCAGTCTCATCGACGACATCGAAGCCTCATTCGAGGCCGGGATGAACAATGATCTGGACACGCCTTCCGCAGTCGATGGTCTTTTCAATTCAGTTCAAAAACTTCAGGTCCTTCACAAAGACGGCAGAATCGGACGAGAACAGACTCGGGCGGTCAAAGAGAAACTATACAGGGCGGACTCTGTGCTACAGTTTTTGTTTTGATTATACAGAACGAGCCTCCTGACGACGGGGATGCCGAATAGCGGCTGGAGTCCACTGTCATCCGGAGCGACTATGATTACCGATTTCATCATGATCTCCTATACAGGAAAATGAAAACGCCTCAACTTTTCAAGCCTTCGGATCGAATCCGAATGGAATGCCTGCAGGGACCGGTTCCGACCGAGCTGATCCAATAGCGCCCTGTACATCGGCTCGATGCTTTCCGTCCTCTGGCAAAGCAGGAAGAAGTCTGTAGAGCAGGAAAGTCCAAGAAACGCCGCCTCTTCGGGCGAATAATTCTCGGAAATCGCCGCCATGTCCAGATCGTCGGCGAACAGGATCCCTCCGAAGCCAAGGTCTTCTCTTAGACATCCGCGGCAGATTTCATGTGAAAAGGTCGCCGGATGAACATGATCCACCACCCGATAGACTGCGTGCGAACTCATCACGCAGTTGACCCCGGCCTCGACGGCTGACCTGAACGGGATAAGATCCAGGCGGAAATCGTTGTCACTTTCATCCGCGATGACCGGAGCAAAATGGTGCGGGTCCAGTTCGGCGCGTCCAAGCCCGGGGAAATGCTTTGCCGTGGCAGAAATTCCGTTCGATTGAAGCGTTTCGATCCAGATGGTTCCAAACTCGGATACCGTTGTCGGAATCGAACCAAATGAACGGGATTCCATAAAGTGCTCATTCCCTTCGGGCACTATATCCAGAACGGGCGCGAAATTTATCTGAATTCCAATATCCCTCAAGTCAGCCGCGCATGTCGCCGCCCATCGGGACACGGCCTCCCGCCCCTGTTCTGCGAGCGACCTTGCTGAAGGAATGGAACTGAAATGGGGAGTAAGCCTCTGGACACTGCCGCCTTCCTGATCGATTGCAAAGAAAACAGGGCGTTTGAGTTCCTCGATAGCAAACGCCTGCGCGCTCGATACCAGGTTCATGAGTTGAGCACGGCCATCGATATTTCTCCTGAAAAGTACGATTCCCCCGGGACGGTACTCCCTGATAAGGTCTTTCAGTTCCTCTTGCAGACTTAATCCTCTAAAGCCAATGAATAAATGGATTCCAGCTTCGATCATATTTTCTACCCCAGATACCTGAGCGCCTCGGCTATTCGAACACAGCTTGCCCCCCACATTGGAAGGAGGGCGGAGACTATTCCGATTCCAAAACTAATGGAAGAGCACAGATAGAGCATTTTTAGAACGTTTGTATGAAAAACCGGCAGAAGCGATCCGGTATTGCTGGAGAAAATACTTGCCGCCGGAAAGGAAAGAGCCAACCCGACCCCCGCGCCAAGCATGGAAATGAACACCGATTCACCGGCAATCAGGAGCCACAGATATTTGTTGCCGAAGCCCAGGGTTTTCAGGATTGCATACTCGGGGGTGCGCTCCCGCGAACTCATCGCCATGGTATTTACCAGAACGATCAGAATTACTGCTATGACCACGTATGACACAATGCGCACTGCTATTACGATTGCTTCCGTCATGGCGAGGAACCCGGTTGCGAAAGCCTTCTCCGTCTCCGTTAGGGTCTCATGAGACGAATTTCTGAAAAGATCGTCGACAGTTTCAGAAATCTGCCCTGCATCCGCCGGATTTTGTATCTGAATCAGATACCAGCCTACCTGCCCTGCCCTGCTGGCCGTTTTTTTCTTCAAAGTTTCGTCGAGATAATCCCAGCGAAAGAAAAACAAGGTTTCGTCGATTGATTTAGTCGCTCCCGTGTAAACTCCTCGCAGCACGAAACTCCATTCGCCGGGATATATGTTTCCGGTCAGCGTGATCGTATCTCCAAGCTTCCATCCGTACCGCTCTGCTGTCTTTCGCCCGGCGATACATGCGTTTCGCTGCTTCCAGAATGCTTTGAGTTCATCTTGAGAAAGGACGAATTCCGAAGCCACGTCGAAATAATCCTCAGGCCCAACAGCAATTCTAGGGAAAAAGTGCCGTTCATCAATATAAACACCACCGAACCAGTTGGCGTAAACTACTCGGTTAATACCAGGCACCATTTGTATCCTGGGCCGATAGCTCAGCGGGAGCGGAAAAATCAGAGAAACGGAATTGCGGGATACCAGCCGATTTGGGGAAGCAGTGTTCACGCCTGTATACCAGGCTTCGATGACCGTATCCAGCAGGCAGAAAGCAAGTATTGCAATCGCCATCCCGAATATGGTGAGAATGGTTCGCAGTTTTTGTCTGAATGTATTTCGTATAATGAGTTTAAGGAACTGCATATTAAACTTGCAAATATCAGGCTGCACCTAGCGCATTTTACGGACCCTGACCTCCGTCTCCGCCTGGCCCTTCAGTAACTTCTCCAGCTCGCTGATGTCCGTGTCGTCGAACCGATAGGGATAAAGAATCTTGGGCTTTATCGCTTTTACCGCGTCGACCGCCATTTCCAACGTCATCGCGTCGGGAAGCGCAACCGGAAGAAATGCGACGTCGATTTCGCTCAACTCGTTCATCTCAGGGATTTTCTCAGTGTCGCCTGCGATGTAGACACGCTTGTCGGCAAAGGTAATTACGTAGCCGTTTCCTATCCCCTTGAGATGATACGGGAACCCGGAGGAGCGCTTATGCACGATATTATATGCAGGCACGCCCTCAATCTTTAAGCCCTGAATTATTTTCACATCCTCGTTCTTCATTACTATGCCCTCGCCATACTTGGCTGCGCAGATTTCGGGCAGGACGACCAGCGTGTGCTCGCTTCTCAGCTCCTCGATAGCTTTCAAGTCAAAATGATCGCTGTGATCATGGGTGAAAAGAATGATATCGGCCTTCGGCATTTTGGAAAAATCAACCACTTCCGTGCTTGGATCCACGTAGATGTGTCTGTCATGAAAGTCCATTCTAAGGGACGCATGTCCCAGAAAATAGACCTGGAGCCTGCCGTCGGAAGTCTTGATGATGTCCGAATCGACCTGATCCGCCATCGCTGCCGCCCCCAGGGGCAATAACAGAAAACACGCCTGCAACATCAAAAAACTCGCTATTCTTTTCATAAAACTCCCGAAAGTCATCTGATATCCGCTCGGGCTGAATCCCGACCCTGAGTTCGCCGAAAAGGGCAACCTGTTCTCCGGGAACATAACCCGATACGTTTTGCAGCACAATGAAAATTCAAGTCGCTGGTGATGGGAATCTTCTCACGACAAGCGAGAGCTTGACCGTTCCTGTGGGCCGTGGTATCCGGCAATTACACGTGGTTATTGGCATCGACCCCGAAAGTAAAATCTGCTACGTAATTACCGTATATCATCCTGCCCCGTGCATTTGGCAACCGGATTTCAGGGGAGACGGAAATGAAGTGCATTCTTTGCCAAGCAGAAACCCACCCTGGGAAAGTTACGGTCACTCTCAATCGCGGAGAGACTGTCGTTATTATCAAAGGCGTTCCGGCTGAAGTCTGCGAGAACTGTGGAGAGTATTATCTGTCAAAAGAAGTGACCGGAATCGTCCTGGGCAGGGCCGAAGAAGCCGTGGCAAAGGGGGCCGAGGTAGAAATACTGAGGTTCGTTGCCTGAAGCCGTAGCAGTTTTTGAGTCGCATTGTAACGGATGATCCTGCTGGAGATAGATCCAAAGCCAAGCGTGGCAAAGCAGAGTGGTTTGACTTGATACCCGAAGATATTTTGGCGTTTAAACGCTGGAAACGCATTTTCTAGAAAAACTCAAACATTGCGATAGCCGACAACTAGACCACCCCGGCACTCCTGAGCTCATCGATCTTTGCACCTGTGTAGCCAAGTTCTTCAAGAATCGGGCGAGTGTGTTCTCCGAGCCCTGGTGCATGGGACCTGAGAGAACCCGGCGTGAGGGAAAATTTCGGTGCTATCCCGAGCTGCCTGTAGGCGCCCCAGGATTCGTGGATCAGATCAACCACCATTGCACGGCCCTTCATCAGCTCACTCTCTATTGCCTCATCCAGGTTGAGAATCGGTTCGCAGCAGCAGTCCGCATCCTTAAAGCGCTCAACCCATTCCGTCATGCTCTTTTGTCTGAAAAATTCGGATACGTCCTCGATCAGTTCCTTTTGATGTTCTCCAGGTTGGAAATAAAGAGGCGTGTCCCACTGCGGTCGTCCGGCAGTCAGGCAAAAAGACTTCCAAAACTGTGGCTCGAGTGCGCCCAGGCTCATATACCGCCCGTCACCGGTCTGATAGATATTGTAGCAGGCCAGCCCATGATTCAGCAAGTCGTCCCCGGGAGTGGGAACCTTATGATCGGCGATGAATTTCCCGAATCTCAGGCAATTCCAGGCGAAGGCCCCATCGGTCATCGATATATCGACGAACTGGCCTCTTCCCAGCCTCTCGCGCGCAAACAGCGCTGCCATGATCGCGAAAGCGGCAAGAAGGCCTCCTCCTCCCAGGTCCGCTATCTGGACCCCGGTCGACGTGGGAGATCTTCTACCGCTGTAGGAGAGCACCCCGTTCAAGGCCAGATAATTGATATCGTGCCCCCCTTTGTGCGCCAGAATTCCATCAGCACCGTAACCGCTTATGGCACAATAGACCAGGCGCGGATTTAACCGTTCAAGACTCTTGAAATCAAGCCCCAGCTTAGCCATAATCCCGGGTCGAAATCCTTCCAACACTACGTCGGCGCCCGCGGCCAGCTTTTCGAATATTACCTTTCCTTCGGGACTCTTGAGGTTGAGGGTGATTGATCGTTTATTGCGGTTGAGCACGACGTGGAAACCGCTGTTTCCTCCAATTTTGGGAGGCCACCACCTGACGTAGTCACCTGTCTTGACGTCCTCCACCTTGATTACATCTGCTCCCAGGTCCGCCATCAGCATGGAACAGAACGGGCCCGGCAAAAGCCTCGAGAGGTCCAGCACTTTCAATCCCGACAAAGCGCCATGCATAGATTTATCCATTGATAGGAATTGAGGAATTCCTAAATTCCTGAATCCCTCAATCCGCTTTAAAATAGGAAACAACCGAATCAACAAGCCCCCGGATCGTGTATTCGGAGGGCATAATAGAGGTCTTGAGTCCGAAGCCGGCTGCTGTCTCGGCTGTTATCGGACCTATGCAGGCAACTACGAGCCGGTCTCTGCAACATTGGAGGACCTCATCTCCGATCAAAGTGAAAAAGTTCGAAACGGTTGAAGAAGATGTGAACGTCAGGCAGTCTATTTCGCAGTTGGTCAGAAGCATCCTGATTTTATTCGCGTCATGTTCAGGAAGAACGGTCTGGTAGGCGGGGACGACATCGACCCTGGCGCCCCATTCCCTCAGTTTTTCGGGCAAGACTTCACGTGCGACCAGGGCGCGGGGCATGAGAAACCGCATGGAGCGAACGTTTTTATCGGAAAATGCATCCAGAATGGCTTCTGCCCGGTATTCCGCCGGGACCAGGTCCGGGCGCAACATGACAGACTCCAGAGCTTCAGCGGTTTTTGGACCGATTGCGGCAAGCCCGACGCCTTTTAGATCTCGAGCATCCCTGCCGGCAGCCAGCATCCTTTCGATAAAGAATTTGACCCCGTTTACGCTCGTAAAAATCGCCCAGTCGTAACTGGAAAGATCGCGTATCGCGGTGTCAAGCGGCTCCCATGATGGTGGGGGCGCGACGGCTATGGTCGGGAACTCGAAGCAATTGGCCCCCAGCTCTTCGAGTTCAGCCTTGAAATCGCTCGCCTGCTCTCTTGCCCGTGTAATTATTATATTTCGGCCGAACAGGGGCCTGCGCTCAAACCAGTTCAACTCGTCGCGGCACTTGACGACTTCTCCCACAACTATCATTGCAGGCGGCTTCAGGTTGGCATCTTTGACCTTGGGCACGATATCTGAAAGTGTGCCGGTTACAGTTTGCTGCATTGGCGTTGTGCCCCAGCGAATCAGAGCTACCGGAGTGTCAGACGGCCGGCCGAACCTGACCAGGTTTCGACAGATTTCAGGCAGGTTCTTGACGCCCATGAAAAAAACGAGTGTTCCGGCCCCTGTGGATATCTTATCCCACAGGATTTTGGAACTCTGTTCGTCTTTATCCGCCCTCTCGTGCCCGGTTATAAAAGCGATAGTGGACGTTAAATCCCGGTGCGAGAGCGGTATGCCGGCATATGCCGGAACTGCGGCAGCCGCGGAAATCCCGGGCACAACTTCGAATGGGATACCGTTTTCAACCAGTTCATGCGCCTCCTCGCCGCCTCGTCCGAAAACGAAAGGGTCCCCTCCCTTGAGCCGCACGACCACCTTTTCGCTCCCCTTTTCGACCAACAGGGCGTTTATCCCCTCCTGGCCGAGGGTATGATCGCCGCCCTTTTTGCCGACGTAGATGCGCTCGGCGCCCGGCGGAGCAAATTTGAGCAACTCCTCATTGGCAAGGTAATCGAAAATGACCACTTCGGCTTTTTCGAGAACTTCCTTGCCTCTAAGTGTCAGGAGACCGGGATCTCCAGGTCCGCCGCCCACGAGATAGACTTTGCCCTTTTTCAATCCCTCAATCCTTCAATTCCTGATTCCTCATTCCTCATTCCTAATTATTCTACACTCCGCCAGGTTCGGGGGCAGCCGACCTGTAAATCTCATCGAGTATTTTCTCTGCGCCAAGGTCGAGCAATTCCAGAGCGACTCTTTTCCCGAGCGCGGCCGCATCATGGAGCGGCGCAATACGCACCGTCCTGAACAACTGTGTGCCGTCGAGCGAAGCGACGAGACCGGCAAGTTGGACAGTCTTTCCGGCAACTCGCGCGTGGCCGCCAATAGGCACCTGGCAACCGCCTTCGAGGTCCTGTAAGAGGCTGCGTTCCGCTCGCACGGCGAAGGAGGTCTCGGAATGATTAAGAGGGGCAAGAAAACGGCGTATTGCATTGTCTTGGGACCTCGCTTCGATCGCCAGCGCCCCCTGCCCTACGGCCGGTATGAATTCCACCGGATCCAAATACATGGTAATCTTATCCTGCCAGCCCATCCGCTTGAGACCGGCCGCAGCCAGGATGATCGCGTCGAATAGTCCTTCATCCAGCTTTCTGAGGCGCGTATCCAGGTTCCCACGAAGATCGCGAACTTCAAAATCGGGGCGCATGGCTCGTATCTGCGCCCCCCGGCGCAGGCTGCTGGTGCCGACGACTGCCCCGTTGCACAGATCGTCGATCGTTTTGCCTCTTCGGATAATCAGCACGTCGCGCGGGTCCTCGCGCTCGGGAATTGCGACTATTTCGAGCCCCGCCGGCAGAACGGCCGGAACGTCCTTCATGCTGTGGACCGCTAAATCCGCAGACCCATCGAGCAGCGCATCCTCTATTTCCTTTACGAAAAGCCCCTTGCCGCCCACCTGCGCCAGCGGGACACCGGTAATTTTATCACCGGTCGTCTTTATTATTTGAAGCTCAAACCGGATTTCGGGCCAGAGCTTCTCCAATGCCGCTTTTATTATCCCGCTCTGTTGGAGAGCCAGCATACTGCCGCGAGTTGCAATCCGGATCGGTCCCTTTGCCAAAAATGTTTCCCCTTTTCCTAGTGGCAACTGCTGCAACTTCCGCCGGCACATCCCGAACAGCCGGACGCCGATGCACCTGTGCGACTGCTTGCCGCCCCTTTGTCCCCTCCGCTCTTAAAGCCAAAAACAGACATCTTCTTGTGAACATCGGGAGATTCGCATTTAGGGCAGGCTACCGCCTCATCGCTTTTGAAAACCAGTCTCTCGAAACACTCACAGCAGCTGCAACACTCGTATTCGTATATCGGCATTTAACCCTCCACGGAAGCAATCAGCAAACTCAAGACTAATAAAAATAACATGTCACCGGACAACGTCCAACTCAATAAGATCGCCGTCGTGGACGGCCTTGAATGCGCGGGCGTCCCCAATAACTTTTCCGATCAGATTTACGGCGCTTGCGGGGCGGATTTCATCTTTCCGGCTGATCGGAGTGGGACCGAAAAAAATGCAGAAGGCGCTGCCCGAAGGCCAGTATCCGAGATCGCCGACCTCGACCAACTCAGTGGCCGTAGCATCGAGCTTGCCCTCCACCGGCACCTGGAAATAGATTTCATCCCCCCATGTGGCGGCCCTGGCGGACAATGGAAGGGCGGTGAAAAGCGCCAAAGCGGTGGAGGAATCGTTCAGCTCGGCCCTCATTTCGATTTCGCCCGATCTGATTAGAATCCTTTTTTCGGTCATCGGCCCTCCATGTTAATCTCTTCCAGGACGGCTGCAATCAACAACGGGAACATTATTTCATGGTGTCCGGTAAGATTGATGCCGGTGCCACCTTCCATGACGGGCCTTTGCACCACGTTTGTCAGCGGCCTGTAGTGCCGCAGGAAATCCATGTTTATGGCGGTGAGGCCGCTCAGAGTAAAGCCGAGGTTCCTTGCGACGCTTACGGCCTTGAGAAAAACCTCAGGGATTACGACGGCCGAGCCGAGGTTTATGAAGACCCCATGCTGCAGGGTAGCGACGATCGCGCAAAAAAGGCGGAAGTCAAAATGGCTTAGAGCACCCGTCGCAGCGCCATCCATTTCCGGGTGCATGTGTATGATGTCGGTCCCGATCGCCACGTGGACGGTCACGGGCAGATCGCATCGAGCGGCGGCAGCCAGAATGCTGGCATCCGCGTAGGGTGCTCTTTCCAGAAGCAGCGCCTCGCCGACCGCTCTACCAATCCCTTTATCCCCTTTGTGATACGCCTTCAAAACGGCCCGGTGAATGAATTCGGCCGTCTCACGCGCCGTCCCGAATTCGCCGCTGCCAAGATGCGCCGCGACGTCTTCTGAGGTCTTCCCCGCCAGGGCGATTTCCACGTCGTGGATTATCCCGGCGCCGTTCAGGGCGATTCCTGACAAAAGGCCCCGTCGGATTGCATCGATGATTACGGGATTGAGGCCAACTTTTACAGGATGGGCGCCCATTCCAAGAATGACCGTCCTTTCCTTTGTGACTGCTTCGGATATGGCCGATACCGCTTTCCGGAGGTCTTCGGCAGCAAGCATCGAGGGCAAAGAATCCATGAACTGCAGGAAAGAGCCCTGAGGCGGCATCGGACGGGCGAAATCGGCCATCGATACCTTGCTTTGCCGGGTCTGGAGGCTGGTCATTTTGAGCGCGCCGAGCTCGATGGGCTTCCAGCCTGATTTACGAGCTCCCATTTGTCATCCTCCTCTGCCGAATACTTCTCCATTTACCGCTGTCCACTGCCCACTGCCTCCCCCTCCCCGCTTCTTGCTACTGCTCATTGCTCACTGTTTCAGCCGCTCGATTACTGCCCCCACGGCGGAAAGCTTTTTTTCAATGGCTTCATAGCCGCGGTCAAGGTGATAAATCCTCGTGATCTCGCTGGTCCCTTCGGCCGCCAGAGCGCCAAGAACAAGGGAGGCCGAAGCCCGAAGGTCTGTTGCCATAACGGGGGCCCCGGAGAGTTTTTTGACCCCGCGAATCACAGCCGTTCTGCCGTCAAGATCGATATCCGCGCCCATACGCTCCAATTCCAGTACATGCATGAAGCGGTTTTCGAATATGCGCTCCTTTATGAGACTCACCCCGCTTCCAAGGGCCATGAGCGCCATGAATTGGGCCTGCATATCGGTCGGAAAGCCCGGAAAAGGGTATGTTTCCACATCCACGCTTCTTATTCTGCCTTTGCGACAGACCTCGATCGAGTCCCCCTCGCTGTCGATTGAAAGTCCGGCATCCTTGAGCTTCCGGATTACAGCCTGAAGATGGTCCGCCCTGCACCCCTTGAGCTTAAGAGCGCCCCCGGTAATACCCGCGGCAACGAGGTATGTACCGGCTTCAATCCTGTCGGGAATAACCTCGCAACTCGACGGAGTAAGTTCGCGAACTCCTTTGATGATAATTTCGTCTGTACCGGCCCCTTCGATCTGCGCTCCCATCCGGTTCAGATAGTCTGCAAGAGCGACTACCTCCGGCTCGTGCGCCGAGTTCTTCAGGACCGTGACCCCATCGGCCAGGCAGGCGGCCATCATGATGTTTTCGGTCCCGGTCACTGTTACCTGGTCGAAGGTGATAATGGCGCCCCGCAATTTTTTGGCGCGTCCGATAACGTAGCCGTGCTCCAATTCGATATCTACACCCATTTGCTCGAGAGCTTTGAGGTGCAGATTTATGGGCCTGGCCCCGATGGCGCATCCGCCGGGCAGAGAAACGCGTGCCCGGCGATAACGTGCCAGCATCGGTCCGAGCACAAGAACTGAGGCTCGCATGGTTTTCACCAGGTCGTAAGGGGCTTCAAGGGTGTGAATGTCGGAAGTGTCTACCTCGAGAAGGTGATCGTGCCGGCAGCTCGCTCCCATGTGTGAGAGCAAAGACCCCATAGTCCGTATGTCGCGCAGATGAGGCACATTGCTGAAGCAGTGCCTTCCGTTTGCAATAAGGGTTGAGGCCATGAGGGGCAACGCGCAGTTTTTCGCGCCGCTGATCTGAACTTCACCATTCAGGGGGACCCCTCCTTTGATAACCAGCTTATCCATGATCAAACTCCTGATTAAAACGGAGAATGGAGGGCGGACCCTCACTGCGTTTCGGGTCTCCCGCTATAAGCGTGACCTGATGGGATGCGTATAGTCCGCGCCCGATCTTTTGTGAGGGCGGACCCTCACTGCGTTTCGGGTCTCCCGCTATAAGCGTGACCTGATGCGATGCGTCTAGTCCGCGCCCGATCTTTTGTGAGGGCGGAGCAGGGTGTACGATATTTTCCACTCAGCAAATGGTCCTGTCTTTGCCAGCGATGTGCAGGACTCGTCTTACACCTGAGTAATCCTCTATGAATTCGAATTTTCCCGAGAGGACTTCTGAAATTTCACTTTCGATAATTTCAGCCTGCCCCAGCCCGATTTCAACCAGTAAAGACCCATGCGGTTTCATGTGGGCATGATATCTTTCGAGAATCTTTCGAATCAGGGCCAGGCCCTCCTTTCCTCCGCCACGAAGAGCGGAATGAGGCTCATAATTGGCGATTTCGGGCGTCAGGTCAAGAATTTCCGCATCAGATACGTAAGGCGGGTTAGAAACTATGAGATCGAACAGCGATCCCTGCTCAAAGGCCTCGAAAAGATCCATTACAACGAAGTTGATGCGGTCGGCGACATCGTTATTGACTGCGTTTTTCCGCGCCACTTCAATCGCGGACCATGATTTATCGGCTGCTATGGCCCTGATCCCGCTGCGCTCATGGGCGAGTGCAATTGCTATTGCCCCTGAACCGGCGCCCAGATCGAGGACGAGGGAAGGCTCATCTCCCACGATCTCCAGCGCCTTCTCCACCAGCACTTCAGTCTCCGGCCGGGGGATGAGAACAGCGGGCGTAACCTCAAAATCCAGAGACCAGAATTCCTGCTTGCCGGTAATGTATTGCGTCGGCTCAAAAGCCGCCCTGCGCCGAATGAAGCCCCTGAATCGCGCCAATTCTGCGTACGAAAGAGGCCTATCGAAGTTGAGGTAGAGCTGGACGCGCTCCATCCCCAGGACATGCGCCAGCAGTACCTCCGCATCTGCCCTTGGCTGCTCGAATCTCTTGCCTTTGAAGTATTCGGTTGTCCACTGAAGGACCTTCAGAACGGTCCATTGCTCTTCCATACTACTATCGGGCATTTTCTTGTTTTTTTGGGAAAAGTTCTCCGTAAGTCACCGTGTTTTCTACTATTTCAGTCGTCTCTGCGGTCAATTCCTCAAAATTCGACCGTTCGACAAGGGATTGACACCGCAACGAGTAAGGAAAGCCGCCCAAAGGGGTTTCCAGTCGATCCTGACGAGTGAGGAGAGTCTCTAACCTCAGTCCTCGTGGCTCTCTCCGGTCGAGGAAAATAACGCCGCTTTTTCGCTGTCCGTAACTTCGTCCACGATGGATATGGGGACTGGTTTCTCTGCACATATCCGGTCTCTGCCCGAATTTTTGGCCTCGTACAGGAGCCGGTCAGCACGGTCGAGAAATGCACCTACGGTGGATTCGGAGGTGTGACTGAAAACGGCCACGCCGAAGCTGGCGGTAATATTGAAAGTTTCACCGCCAAAAGCTACCGGGGTTGAGTGGGTGGCTTCCCGCAGCCGCTCCGCTATCCTTACCGACTGCCTGAGGGAGGCGCCCGGCAAGACGAGGGCAAATTCTTCACCCCCATAGCGACAGGGCACGTCGATGACGCGAACACCCTCTTTCAGGATTTTGCCGAAATGGGCAAGAACAGTATTGCCGCATTCATGCCCGTAGATGGTGTTCACATTTTTGAAATGGTCCAGGTCGATCATAATCAAACCGGTGGGAAGCTTTGCTCGCCTGGTCCTTTCCATCTCCATTTCCAGAGATCTGAGCAAATACCGAAAGTTGTAGAGGCCGGTGAGGGCGTCGACGAATGAAAGTTCCTCGAGTTTACGGCACCGCTCGCGCAGGAGCTCAATTTCTTCACTCAGTGAGCATTGTTTTCCATGCGGGCATTCGTTCGCCGCGGATTCCTGTTCTACGACGAGTTTTCTCAAAGCGCTCTCCAAAACAACGGCAATTGTCTTTATAATAATCTTTATTACATCAATACCAAACGGAGATCAACAAACTACGTCCTGCTCCGGCATAACTTTGTTTGAGACCCTCACTTCGTCTCGGGTCTCCCGCTATAAGCGTGACCTGATGCGATGCGTCTAGTCCGCGCCCGATCTTTTGTGAGGGCGGACCCTCACAGTCTGGAATGGGAAAACCGGGAAATCCACGCTGAACCTGATCCATCTGTTCGGGTGGGCTTGTGCCAGGAGATTGCCGTTCAGGTCTTCGAATGAATCAAGAATATGAACGGCGCTGGACCCGTCCGGATAGAGAAACTCCAGTGTCTGACCGGGAACCAGCCTGGACCTGGTTTCAAAGAACATCTTCCCCTCGGCCTTTAGCTCAGACGACAGGGAATCGCAATTCGGACAGGGCCGCACCAGGCCTGCCAGGGTATGGGTCTGGATATATGATATTCGCGTTTCGACATTGGATTGGGTAGTTTGGGGGCCATCGAACAAACTGCCTTTAGTATAGGGGCGGTGACTCACTCTTTGCAGATCTTCGATCCAGGGCGGTTCGACCCTGTAGGCAGACCACCCCTCCGTACAGCGGTCGATCGCCTGCCGATAGGCCCTGGTAACACTCGACAAATAGAGTGGTCCTTTCATTCGGCCTTCAATTTTAAAGGAGCCTATTCCGAGACGCGACAGGACGCCTATCTCCTCCAGCAGGCAGAGGTCCTTCGAATTGAAAATATAAGTGCCGCGTGAATCCTGCTGCACCGGGAAAACCTCACCGGGACGCTTTTCTTCGACTAACCCCCAGGACCAGCGGCACGGCTGGGTGCAGAAGCCCCCGTTGGCGCTCCGGATCACCCGATCCTCACGTGAGGGGTCCTGCCGTTTCCCTGCGTCTGCGTGTCCCCTTTTCGTCGTGTCCGCCTGTCCCAAAAAGGCGCTCAGCAGGCAGCGGCCTGAATAGGACATGCACATTGCGCCGTGGACGAAAATTTCGATTTCAGCCTTGCAGTTTCCGGCGATCTCGGTCAGTTCCCAAAAGGTCAATTCTCGAGCCAGGTTTATACGGCGAACTCCCTGCTCCTGCCAGAATTCCACGCTCGCCGAATTTGTCGTGTTTGCCTGGGTGCTTAGATGGATTGGGACTTCAGGGGCAAATTTGCGGGCGAGCAGCAGCACGCCGGGGTCCGAGATTATAAGCGCATCGATCTTGAGTTCCTGAAGGTATTCGAGATATGGGGGGATCATCTTCAGGTCGGGTTGACGCGCAAAAATGTTGACGGCTACGTAGATCTTTTTGCCGAGCTTGTGAGAGATAAGGCGCGCCGCCGCCAGTTCTTCGGCGTCAAGATTGCGGGCAAAACCACGAAGGCCAAAATTTTTTCCGGAAACATAGACCGCATCGGCCCCGTACAAAAAGGCAATCCTCACCTTGTCCAGGCTGCCGCCCGGTGAAAGCAGTTCAGGCTTTGAGGTTTTTGTTCGCGGCGCTTTATCCATTATGCGCAAATCTTTCTATTTATTTCGGTATGGTTTTTCCAGCCCTCCTATTTTAAACTGGTTGTGATTATTTGACAAATCTACTGTCGCCGAATGCTAAACCTTTGATAATGAAATGGAGCAAACCGATAAAGGACAGCAATTCTCAGTGGAGTTCCGCCGACCGGGAGCGCAACAGGATTACCTGGTTAAGTCTAAAGCTCATACCAGGCCTTGGGAACAGGTCCATCTTGCGGCTCTTCGAGGTTTTCGGGTCCGCGGAAGGAGTGCTCGCCGCGGGGTTCGAAGAGTTATGCAAAACAGGCGTTGTTCGGGACAAGCCGCTTCGAGCGCTCGCCTCAAAGAAGTTTATCCGGGACCCGGAAAGTGAGTGGGCGTTCCTAAAAAGCAACGATTTCCGGCTGATATGCATCGGTGATGACGATTATCCCGCAAACCTGGTCAAGATCCCGGACCCACCCGCGGTCTTATTCGCGTCTGGCCCGCTCCTGCCTCGAGACCTTGTCTCGATCGCCGTGGTGGGGTCCAGGTACGCCTCTCCTGCGGGATTTTTATTTGCCGAGAAATTGAGCTCGGACGTGGCCTTGTGTGGTCTCACCGTCGTAAGCGGCCTGGCGGTCGGCATAGACTCCGCCGCACACCGTGGAGCGCTCAAAGCCCAAGGGAGAACATTGGCCGTTTTAGGCTGCGGGCTGGACGTGAATTATCCGTCCGTCAACGCCGATCTCAGGCGGGAAATAGTCAGGGCCGGTGCTCTGATTACGGAGTTTTTGCCCGGCGCGCCTCCCTGTTCCGGCAATTTTCCATCGAGAAATCGCATAATCAGCGGCCTTTCGCTCGGCGTCGTTGTAGTGGAGGCGGCCGAAAGAAGCGGCTCGCTGATAACCGCTCGTTTCGCTTTGGAGCATCACTACTAATAATTTCTTGGAAAATCAATGTGTTATAGTTGAAGTCGATTTGTATCCAAGGAGAAATGGCTAGAAACGTGTCTCCCTCAATCTTCTCGTACGGTTCGGGAGGTTTTATCACGATATTACCCTTTAGGGATGCAGTAATAAGTTTCCGTTTCTGTTCGTTGTTTAGATTGATAAGTTTCTGGTAAAGGTCCTGGAGGACCTCAATTTTTGTTTTCCGAAATTCGTTAAATCTCTGTTCATCCTCTTTCAATCCAAGCAGCCTTAATAACTCCTCTTTCTCTTTCAGTAACTGCTCTTTCAAATCTCGTTTCTCAGCTAGCAGAGTGTTTCGATCCTCAAGCCCCTTTTCCTGATCGAATTTAGGGTTTTCCATCCATCTCCGGAAGGTATTGATAGCGCGTTCTTTTCCTGCTAAATCATCGGAGAGAGATCTAATCTTCTCTTTGGTTTTTTCAATCTGTTCATCTAAGTGCTTGTTTTCCATCACTGGCTCAAAATGGTGTGGCTCAAATTTTGAGTTAAACCAGGTGCTTACGAAATCTTCGACCCATTCTGCTTTGATATATGGGAGGGAACATTTGGCTGATCCAGGAGTTGATAGTATTTTCTTCTCAGAAGCTGCATGCCAGTAGCAGGTATAATATCTGTAACCTCTCTTTGTCATGTAGAACGGAATTACTTTCTTTCCACATATCCCGCAAGTGAGATAATCTCTCAGCCAAAACGTCTCAGCCCCTCGTCGCGGCCTTCCAACCTTGTTTTCTTTATTTTTCTGGATTTTAACCTGTATTTCATCCCACAGAGCTTTTGTGATGAGCGGCGGAGCGGTAACTACGACGTGTTCGCTCTCAGGTTTCTTGCCGAGTATTTTTCCGTTCTTGTCCTTCTTATATTGGTTGTACACTGCGTACCCGGTGTAAATGGGATTTTTTAGGATGTCGCTGATATTGGACGCAAACCAAGTTCCGCCAGAACGTGAGAGGATATGGTCTTTTTGGAAACTGATTACGATGTCATCCATGTTGTAATTCATAACGTATTGGTCCACCATCCGCGTGTAATACTTTGCCTCACCTTGAAGAATGCCATCAACAGATTCATTTATGAGTAATGCGGATCGGTCCTCGTTAAACTTGTAACCGTATGGTGGGCTTCCTAAGAGAACCTTCCCGGCCTTCCACTTCGCCAGCTTCACTTCTCCCATCCTGACCTGAATGGTTTCTAGTTCCATTTCAGCGCAGGCGGCCAGAATTTGCAGCATGAACTTTCCAAACTTAGTTGAACTGTCACATTTTTGTTTTTTGGAGTGGAAAGTGACACCACACTTCTCAAGTTGGTGGATATTATTCAACAAGTCACGGGCGCTACGGCCAAAACGAGTGATATCATTGACTACAACATGCTGGAATTCTTTATTCCGGGCAGCAGCTAGGAGCGCTTGTAATCCTGATCGGTCGTCCTTGGCTCCTGAGATTACGTCTTCATAAGGTGGTTCGATTAGTTCAAAGTCCTCGGCAAAACAGTATTTGCGGATCTGGTCAGCCTGATTTTTGAGCGACAGCTTGTCTTCGGTCGCTTGTCCGCTCGTCGAAACGCGAATATATCCGACTGCTTTCATGCCGTCACCTTCTCAACCCTTGGAGAGACATCCAATTGATTTTTCGAAATCCAATTATAAAGCGTCGGTTCGCTCACCTTGTACCTCTTTGCGACAAACGATTTTGGTGAACCGTTTTGGAGCAAGGCGACGATTTCCACCCTGTACTGATCAAGCCTTGACTTCCCCAGCCACTTCTTGCGACCCGGTTTTATATCAGCAACGTGGCGGGCGGCATGGGCTTCCCGTGTTCTCATAACTCATTATCACTCTCTCTGCTATCCCCAAAGGCCTTTGATTTGCTGCTGGATATCCTCAGCCATAACATCGGCGTAAACCTGAGTCGTCTGAACTGAAGAATGGCCGAGTTGTTTCTGGAGCGCTCGCAAATCTTTCCCCTGTCGATAAAACTCGACAGCGTAGGAGTGGCGCAAGGCATGAACAGATTTCTCGTTTTCGTAGAGCCCTAGCGCTTTCAGGTACTTTTTGGTAAGCTGTTGAACAGCCTGAGCCGTCCAGGGTCCTCTTTGCCCGATGAACAGGTGGTCGTCCGAACCGATCGGCTCGCCACGGCTGGATTTCCATGCGATGAATTGTTTCAAGTGCTTTTTCAGGGAATCAGGTATTTGAACAGTCCGGGATTTTGCACCTTTGCCATCCCGAACGAACAAAGCGCTTTCTCCGTAGCCGGCCTTTAGGTCGCCGCATCTAACATTTGCCGCCTCGGATACTCGAAGGCCGGTGCACGTAAGAAGGTCAACCGCCATCCATTCCCTTACAGCCGTAACTTGACCACGATCCACATCGAGGGCGGATCGGTCCCGGACAGTGCGCCGAAGAAGCCTAATCTGGACCTGATTGTAATACTTGATCCCGTCGATGTTCTGAATCTGGCGGGGAGCCTTTGGGCTGACATTTACCCTCTTTCCTGGAAACTGAACGACCTTGCTGGCTTCATTTGCCATGATTTCCCCTCGGTTATGCTTTTCTATTGAGTTTTCAGTTCACTTGAAACGAAGACATAAGACTTTGCTCCAGCCATTTTCCAGAAACTGAATAGATTCCGCTGGTTATCTATTGAGTTCGTATTATGTTATAACATCCATTATGTGAGAGACAAAGCGGAAAATTGGCTTTGGGTGCCAGTTTGGAAGGATATGCCATGGGTGGCTGTACTCGGAGAGTTAACGGGAAAGGATGGAAGTTTAGATATGCATAAAAGGATGAATAACCGATTTCGTTTAAGTGTGAATGTTTGTATGATTGATCGTATTCTTCTAGTACTTGCCTGCGTAAATTCGAGTAACAGTTTCGAGATGATGAACTGTTAGCGGAAGGCTCCTCATTGCAGTCAAAATGTTGCGCCAATTTACGCAAGTTAGTACTAGACAATAGGAGCATAAATTGTCCCTATTCTAAAAACTTCCTCGCTTTCCGCCCCGTCCAGGATACCGGAAACTGGACAAAACGATAAGAGACCGAAAATGTTGGTAGTGGGTCATTCTTCGTTCGGATTCATAAGAGCTTGCGGCTTACTCCGGCGATGGAAGCGGTCTTGAAAGTAAATTGTCGGCATATCAACAGGCTGTTACGATGCAATTCCTCTTTGCGATCCTAACTTTTTGAAGCCGCGCGAAAACTCAGAAGGTCTTTGAAGCCCCAATTTTCTCATCCGAAAAAATAACGTCGAATAGTGGATGTTAAGTAACTCAGCTGCGCCTCCCGGTCCCCTTACTTTCCAATCTGTTTTCTTAAGGGTCTGCAAGATGTGCAAGCGTTCGTTTTCCTCCAGTGTTAAATCCGGCTTTGATTCGATGAGATCGGGCTGTTCGACGCTCAATGTCGGAACGAGGAAATTATTGTTATGGCTTAAAACCGTGGCCCTCTCGATTATGCCTTCCAATTCTCTAATGTTCCCCGGCCAGTTATATCGCATCAATTTTTCCATCTCTCTCTTTGGAATTCCGTCAAACGTTTTTTTCATCTTCGCTGCGTATATTTTTAGAAAGTGACAGGCTAAGGCGGGAATGTCTTCCTTTCGTTCGCGGAGTGGCGGAACATAAATAGGAAACACATTCAGCCGATAATACAAATCCGAACGGAATTTCTTGCTCTTAACCGCCTCTGCAAGGTCGCAATTGGTAGCCGTTATCAGGCGGAAATCAGAGCGAATCGTTTCAGACCCTCCAACCCTCTCGAATTCCTTGTTTTGCAAAACCTGCAACAACTGGGTTTGGATGTCGAGTTGAAGATCTCCGATTTCGTCCAAGAAGAGCGTTCCGGAATCGGCCAGTTCAAACCGGCCGATTCGGCGTTGTACGGACCCCGTAAAGGCCCCTTTTTCATGCCCGAAGAGTTCGCTTGCAATCAAGGTTTCGGGCAGTGCGTTGCAAAGCACTTTGATGAATGGTTGGTCTTTTCTCCTGCTGTTGTGGTGAAGTGCCTTGGCCACCAAGTCCTTTCCTACACCGGTTTCACCAAGGATCAATACTGTTGTTTCCGTATCCGCCACCTGACTTATTTTCTTCAACACTTTCATGATTCCGGAACTTGCCCCGATAATGTCGGCATGGTTTAGGGTTTCAATGGATTGTTCCTTATAATATTGCTTTTCCTGGTTTAATTTTTGGTTTAAACGCTGGATTTCGGCGTAGGCTTCGGCATAATCAAGGGCAATGGCGGCCTGTGAAGCGAATCCGCTCAGCAGTTTTAAATCAGGCTCTTCGAATGAATTAGCGTAGTGGGTGTTGTCATGGTACAAAACCCCAACCACTTTGTTTCTAACGACCATAGGAACGGCAATCTGCGAAAGGATTTTCTCGTGCCCGATATAGCTTGAAGCATCTGCTGCACTAAATTGTGTGAAACGGCCCTTACGACTTGTGGCCACTTCCTCGACCATTTCAAGCACGGGTTTAAAACTCGCACGATTTGTATCTGCTGATGTGATGTTCTTCGATGCGGTAAGCAGTATATTGGGGGCGTTATTATGCTTGCCTATACTGAAAATCGCGCCCCTTTCAGCTCCAAGAATCCGATTGGCGGTAGAAAGAACAACCTGTAATAGTTGTTTTTTGTCCCGGATAGCAGATATGTCCTGGCTCAATTTCATTGATTCATCGCAGAGGGATTCCCAGTCGCGGGGCGTTTTTTTGACGAACCACTGTAGGTCAGAGGGAACAAAATCCTGGTTGGAAGATCCGAGCATTTCCGAAATTTTTAATTTCAGTCCGTGGGCGATCTCCGAATTTCCGATTACAGTATGGACGCGTAATAACTCGAGGTACGTTCGGCACAGTTCAGATGTATGACCTGACTCGCTCAGAAATTTGGATGATAAATTGAGAGATTTCAATATTTCTTCGTGGCCTTGGCTTTCACGTCCCTGAAGAAATGCCTTGTATCTCAATGCGACGCCCTTCATCTGGATGTTTTCGCATTGGATATATTTTTGGACCTCGTCCGCCAGGCGGATGTTTCCGAGGTGAGGGAAATCGCCCACCTCCATTGCCTTGCAGAATTCAAACCACAAAACATTAACTATGATCGGGACATTGATTTCTTTTACCCGTTCCATCCAATTCTTGAAGTGCCTTGCCACGTCCTTTTTTCTGCCTTTGAGATAATAGGCGAGAAAAAGCGCTGTTTTTGCCCGTATCGCATTCCAATCGTTTTCGCAATCATCAGCCACGTATTTATGCAGGTAGGAAATGGCTTCGTCCGGACGGCGTAGATCGAGCATCACGCCCGCAATGGTTACTTCCGTATCGTAAACTAGAAATTCATCGCCTTTTTCAAGACTGTGCTTGCGAAGGGCATGCAACATCCCCAAGCCTTGCGTTATCTGTCCGCACAAAGCATAACAATAACCCACGGCAGCGGTAGCCAGTATGGGCTGCGAACCTAGTGGAAATTTTTCAACGGCTGGTATGGAGGCCTCATATGTGCGAATGACTTCTTTAAAATTACCCTGCCAGAAATGAGCGAAAATTCGAAAAGCTGTCGCCGAAGGCCAAATTTTTCGATCATCGATCTCTTCGATTATTTTCCAGCCTTTTTCAAAATATTCCAATGCGGACACGTACTTCGCTTGAAGAAATTCATTTTTTGCCAGGTGCATTTCGATCATGGACAGCTCTGCTTGCATGCCTGATTGTCGGGCTTTTTGGATAGCTTCCTGCAGAATGGACTTTACTTTTCCGGAGTCTTCCCTGGCGATAGAAATTTTGGCGTACTTGAGTGCCGTTTCTATAAAAAGAACGTCGGCATCTGATTCCCGAATCTCATATAAATCAGCCAGAACTTTTGTGTAATACCGTATGGATTTTGCGTATGAGCGGGTCCGGAGAGCATCGTCGGCATTTTTCAGGAGCGCACGGCAGCCATTCAGGTCATTTGGAACAAAAAGAAGATGACGGGCCACAATTTCACCGCGCTTTGGATCATCGGGAAGCTCCTTAAGAAGGAGCGCCGCAATCTTCCTATGGAAGTCTTGTTCTTCTTTCAAGGGTAGTTTGTCTTTCCATAGCTTTTTAATTCCCGGAGCCTTGAAGGCAAAAAAACCGTCTTGTATCTTTTCCAGCACACCTTGCCGGGATCCTTTCTCGAGGGCGGACAGAACCCGGCTCGCTTTGCTCCCGGTAAGTTCAATGATCCAATCCAGACTGAAGTTATGTTCGAAAAGAGCTGCCAAAGACAGAAATTTGTCATCCTCTTGGCTTGCAGAGGCAATAGAGTTCACGACGTGTCCTCCCGTTAGTTTGGAATTTCTCCAAGAAAGAGTCGCATATCTAAAACCAGCTCCGTTTTGTTACTTGAGATCGATCTTGGACATTTTCGCCGAGTCTGTTGAGCAATATGTTGCTCATCTATGATTTACTAATTACACCAAACGGCGGTAAATTTAAAGACTGTTTTTATAAGATATTGTTTTAATTGCATTATCTTAGATGGCACGAAAAATGCTTATCGTTCTACTACCTCTAATAGAAAAATAGATTTGCGCTAACTCTTATCTCGAGGAACGAAATGACAATACAAGAAAAATCAGGGCTGGCTTACTTGGAACACGAGATTGAAACCTGCGAACGTCGCATAAAAAGAATCCTGGATAATCCCGATCCCTCAAAACCCAAATCCAATACCTTGCTATACGAGTTGGAGCGGGATTTACGAGTTGAGCAGAGGGAGGCATACAAATCCGGCTCACCCATTGGAATCACCGGCCTTGGAGGACTGACAAGAGCTATGGGCATGGTACCCTGGGACGCAATCATGGCGGCCGACAGGACCCATGGGCAGGCAGCAACCAATTATTTTGAAATAATCAGGAAAGAGGGCATTCCGGAACATACCTGCGATCGATGTTCCGTGCTCATTCCAATGCTTATGCAAGGGGATTTCCCGAAACCACAATTTTCATTTATGTCCAATTTTGAATGCATTCCTGTTTTTCTTGCCCATGCAGCTTTAAATCAATTAATGGACCTTCCAACGTACAATATCGATCTGCCGATAAAAAGTTATAAGACCGAACACGATGAAGAAGGATTGGCCTACGTTACGGCCCAGATTCAGGAGATGATCGCCTACATCGAAAAGAATGTGCCGGGAGCCAAATACAATGAAGACCGGTTGATTGAATTGCAGGAGTATGACCGTCAATTTTTACTGGAATTGCAAAAATTATGGAAACTCAAGGCTATTATTCCGTGTCCATTGAGCGGGCGGGAGAGCTTTAGGGAAATCCGCCTGCCCAATATGTACCCCGAACCTGCTAAAGCCGTTGAATACATTCGTTTGTATGTGGAAGAAGTGGGCGAGCGGGCTGCAAAAGGATTTTCGGCCGCTCAGCATGAGGAAAGACTGAGGCTCTTGTGGTCAGTAGCCGGCCCCTTCTACGATGACCCCTTCAGTTGGTTGGAAAATAGAGGAGTATCGATACCCGCTGCAGAGATGACTGTCTACAACGGCTGGTATTCGGGCAGAGAAGCAATTTGGGGCGATCCCTGGCCGGGAAGAAAACTGACACCCCTGGAGGAGGAGGCGAGGCAAATGGATTTTGTCTGGGGGCGAGTGGGACAATATTGGGTTGATACACATATGCATTCCTGCCGGGATCTTCATCTGGATGGAATCATCTACTTTCTGCAATGGGGTTGTCCGGCCAGTAATACCCTGGGGAAAGTCGTCGCCGATACTGCTGAAAGGGAGCTGGGTATACCGACACTTCTAATCGAGGGCAGAATGTTGGAAAGCAGTATGTATGACAAGAAGGACTTCTATGGCCGAATGGAAGAATTTCTCGAGATCTGTGCCGCAAAAAAGGAAAGCAGAAAAAAATCACGAAACAATGGATCGGGCGATTTGAATCCATAATGCCCAAAGCCAGACGATATTGAGAACCAACAAGAAAATAATGACAACCAGCAGACAAGGAAAGTTTCTTATGGAAGATAAACTGCAGCTGCTTCTACACAGCAATGAACCGGAAAATAGAAATAAATGGGCATTAGAATGGAAAAAAGCAGGGAAAAAAGTTTTCGGTCTCCTGGATATTTATGTTCCCGAAGAAATCGTTTCGGCTGCAGGCCTTCTCCCCTGGCGAATCACGGGCACCTGGAGCGAGGCCGTTCCCAGGGCGGCGATGCATCGGCCGTCCATGACATGCCGGTATTGTACTCATGTACTGGAATCCTTTATGAATGGAGAATTGGATTTTGTCGACGGCATGGCGACTGTTCAGATCGATGATGATTTCAGAAGGCTCTGGGACGTTCTGGATTATATCAAGAAGCCAAAATTTTCATACATCATGTATCTTCCCCACACGGCTTCCGTTACGACCGTTGGCATGTGGAAGAAATCAGTTAAAGAGTTCAAAGAAACCGTTGAGAGTTATTCCGGCAAAAAAATCAGCACGGATGAACTTCGTCGTCAAATCGAAATATACAATAAAATGAGAACCCTTTTGAGAGCAGTTTATGAATTAAGAAAAGGAAAGAATCCGGCACTTACAGGTGAAGAAGCGTTAGGTATTACTACCGCATCACGGATCATGCCGAAAGAAGTATTCAATGAAATGCTGGAACCCTTGCTGCCTTATCTAAAGAAGCGCAAGGTGAACAATCTTGATGTCAAACCGCGCATATTTATGGGGGGAGAATGGCTTGATCATCCGGGATATGTGAAACTGGTCGAAAACAGCGGGGCCATCGTAGTTATGGATGAGTTTGATACGGGCGCCCAGTATTTCTGGGACGAGGTTGATGCTGCGGCAGACGATCCTATGGATGCTTTGGCTGAGCGTTACATCATGCGTCCCGGACTGTCACGCATGGCCCAGTGGGAAATGCAGGCGCAGCGGAATTTGGACTGGATAAAAGAGTATAACGCAGAAGCTGTTGTGGAGTTGCGCTCGCTTTATTCCCTCCCTTTAGATTATCGCTATCTTTATATGAGAAAAAAATATGACGGCTCACGCATGCCTTATTTAAGTCTCAACAGAGAGTATCACCTCTCGCAGGAAGGTATGCTCCGCACCAGAATTGAAGCCTTTCTCGAAATGATAGAGACGCACAAAAACTAGGAAGTATTCTCACGCAAGGTTGCAAGATCCCAACGAGCATCATTTAACATACTTCCGCGACAAAGGAGGAGACAATGTTATTGCTGGGAGACTTGCTGCGCAGATGCGCAGAGGTAAGGCCGGATCAGGTTGCGGTAACTTATGAAGAAAACAGCCTGACCTTTGAACAGATGAACAGCCTGGTCAATCAATTTGCCAACGCCCTGATTGGATGCGGTGTAAAGCGCGGAGACCGGATCGGACTGCTGCTCACAAATTCGCATCTGTTCGAGGTAGCTTATTTTGCGTCCATTAAAACCGGTTCCATTTTTGTGCCGATTTGCTTCTGGTACAAGGAGCAGGAAATCGACTATGTCGTCAAGAAGGCCGGGATAACCATTCTTATCCTCGGAGAGGATTTCATCAATACGATTCGCGGCATGAAGGATGACTTGAAAACAGTAAGACAATACATCGTCATCGGGGAAAGCTCACCAGATGGCATGACAAACTTTCATGAGCTCATCTCGGGATTCCCACAGGATGAACCGAATGTCACTATGGATGAGCACGATCCCCATTTGATTCTATTTACCAGCGGTACGACCGGGGTGCCGAAAGGGGCCGTCATCAGCCAGCGCAACTATTTTCTGCACACCGGTATTTTTATTCAATATATGGGCATAAGGGAGCAAGATGTAAGCATGTGTGTCTATCCCCTGTTCCATATGGGTGGGATAATGTGGCTAGTGGCAAATGCCTATGCGAGGAATCACTTGATTATTATAAGTACCCCACCCACCCCGAAAAAAATTCTGGGAGCCATACAACGTCACCATGTTACCCACTTTGCCGCGGTCCCGACGCTTTGGCGCAGATTATTGGAATATCCGGATTTCGATCAATATGACCTGAGTTCCCTGCAAGTTGCGATGGGCGGATCCGATGCGATGCCGAAAGATTTACTGGAAGAAGTTTTGAAAAGAACTCCTGCGGCTTCTCCCCAACTCTATGGACTCTCGGAGGGCGGGTGTCTGACTTATCTGGATCCTGCAGACTCGGTAAGAAAAATCGGTTCTTCGGGAAAGCCCCATTCCCAGGCGGAAATCAGACTGGTGGACGATCATGGGTGGGATGTTTCACAGGGGGAGGTGGGAGAAATTATCTGCCGCGGAGAACATCAGATGCTGTGTTACTGGGATATGCCGGAAGAAACGTGCAAGACCATCCGGGATGGATGGTTATACACCGGAGATCTGGGCCGGTATGACGAAGAAGGGTACATCTACATTGTGGGCAGACAAAAAGACATGATCATCAGCGGCGGGCAGAACATATATCCCGCTGAGATCGAGCGAGTACTCCTCAGGCACCCGAATATAGCAGAAGCAGCGGTCATCGGCATTCCGGATCGAGAGTGGGGGGAAGCGGTCCTGGCCGTTGTCGTCTTGAAAGACGGCTCAAGTATGACGGAAGAAGAGGTCACAGCATACATCAAGGTCAATTTAGCCTCCTATAACAAGCCTCGTTATGTAAGATTCGCAGATCAGCTGCCAAGAACAGCGGCAACGGGAAAAATTCAAAAAAAACAATTAAGGGATTTCTACAGCCAGGAACTCGGTCAATCCTGAGCGCTCTCGCAGGTGCAGGTTGGTTCCCGGGGTGAGCGGCATGGATATGCTTAGAGAAGCGGAGGTACAAGCATGGCAGTAGAAATTGCAAGCGCGCCAGTCGCAAAGCCGGCGGGTAAATTGCGCCTCTGGATATTGGTGGTATTGTTCCTCGCGTTCATGGTCGCCTATTTTGACCGAGCCAATGTAGCTGTTTTGGTTGCGGATCATGGTTTTACCGATGCGCTCGGCGTCACGGGCGACAAAGCCTCCATGGGTCTTTCTCTGACTTCTTTTTTACTTCTCTATGGGCTTACAAGTTTTTTTGCGGGTGCTGTCATTCAACGTATTGGCGCGAAGAAAACTCTGGGCTGGTGCATGATCTTATGGGCAATCCTCATGCTGGTTATGGGTTCAGTCTCCTCATTTGCCGTGTTTATTATGTGTCGTACCCTCCTCGGCATTGCAGAGGCGGTGACCGGACCCGTCTCCTCCAAGTTAATCCAAACGTGGTTCCCCGTGCAGGAACGGGCCAAAGCCAACAGTGCATGGTTTGTCGGCATTCTTCTGGCCAATATCACCGCGATGCCCCTCATCGCCGGGTTGGTGTCGGGCGTCGGCTGGAGGGGCACTTTTTATTTCTTGTTTGCGCTGGGTCTTATCCCGATCATCGCCTGTTTTGCTCTCGTTTATGACAGCGTATCGCTGCATCCGCGGGTGACCAATGAGGAGGCCGATTATATTTCCGCCGGCAGAGTCGAGGGTAGTCAATCCGCTGCTGGCAATCGCGGTGGTTTCCGCTTCCTGAAAAAGAGCAATTTTTGGCTGATGATTATCGCCAATAGTATGCTCATGGGTTGTTCATGGGGCATACTCGCATGGTTGCCGACCTATCTCAAGGCAACGTTGGGATTTTCGTGGGGAGCGATGGGAGGGTTGGCGGGGCTCCCGTGGGCAGTCGCCGCCATAGCTGTGCTTGTTTCCAGCCCGATCATGGATAAGATGAATTCCAGGGCGGTATTTACGACAATAGGGACCGCCGGTGTGACCGTGATGCTTTATTTGACGACGGTCGCTACCGACTCGGTAACCTCGATCGCCGCCATTTGTCTGGCTTTGAGCTGCAGCAGCGTCGCAACCGTTTCCATCTATGTCATGCTTCAAAATATTATCGAGCCCAACGAGGTCGCGACTGCCACTGGATTTCTTACGGCGTTCGGCTATACCTTTGCTTCGCTTTTTCCCTACTTGATGGGAGCGATTTACAACACAACGGGCAAATTCACGTTTTCCTTCTATCTGCTTGTCTCCCTGGGGATGATTTCGATTGGCGCCTCGATTCCCTTATGTAAACGTCGGCTGTGATACTACCTCGACCGGAAGGATGTGCGCGAGTGATAAGTGTAGGCCTGGACATTGGCAGTCAATTTGCGAAAGTTGTTGTCCTGCGTGATGAGAGCATGGCAGCGGTCCACGTGACGCACATGGGAACCGATGCCATTGAAGAAGTCGGATACGGCAGTGTCATGGCGGCAATTGAGAAAGCAGATATCTCTAAGAACGATGTTGATTGCATAACTGCAACAGGCGTTGGTCGTGAATATATTTCTTTTGCCGACCATCAGATATCTGAAACTTTATGCAGTGTATGTGGAGTTGATTGGTTAAATCTGCCAACAGATGTTCTGCTTGATATGGGTTCAGAAAAAACCATGGTTATAAAATCTCATGATGGGAAACCAATTCAGGTTTTCAGAAATGACCGGTGCGCTTCAGGAACCGGTCGGTTCTTAGATATTGCGGCAAAACCTCTTGGCCTAGCGGCCGAAGAACTGGGATTGTTATCCATTAAATCTACCAAGCGTCTTGTCATGAACAGCAATTGCACAGTCTTTGCGGAATCGGAGGTTATTTCTCTCATCCATCAGAAAGAACGGCCTGAAGATATCGCCAGGGCTATATTCCAATCAATGGCTGTGAGAGTACATTCTCTCTTACTAAAAATCGGCGCCGTAAAAAATATTATTTTCATTGGCGGACTTGCCAAAAATGCCGGGATGGCAGCGGCTGTAAAAGAAGTAACAGGATTAAACGTGATAATTCCGCGAACGGCAGACCCCCAGGTGATAACAGCTCTGGGCGCCTCGCTTATCAGCCGTGATTTACGTGGGAAACTAGAAAGAGGGACAAATCGAGAAGCATGATTACGGCAGGTATTGATGTTGGTTCATCGAGCACGAAGGCGATCATCCTGGATGATGGGGAAGTATTGGCCTCTTCAATAATTCTTACGACGCCTGATTCCGAGGAGTCGGCCAAGAGTGTTATGGACAAGACATTGCAGCAGGCGAAGCTCAGCTTAAGCGATATACAATATATTGTTGGAACGGGGTACGGCCGAGTCAACATACCCTTCGCCAATCAAACACTGACAGAGATTTCCTGTCACGCTAAGGGCGCTCAAGCGCAAGATGCAAATGTCCGCACGATTCTAGACATGGGAGGGCAGGATTGCAAGGCCATTCGGTGTGACGGGATGGGCAGAGTTGTAAACTTTGCCATGAATGATAAATGCGCCGCCGGCACCGGTCGTTTTTTAGAAAGAATTGCTGCCGCGATCAACTGTCCCTTGGACCTGATTGGTTTACGCTCACTCCAGGGTGTAAACAAAGATTTGCCAATCAGCACTACCTGCGCCGTCTTTGCTGAAGCCGATATTTTGAAATTAATTCGAGATGGTAAAGAAATAAATGACATTCTGGCGTGTGCCTTTGACTCGCTGGTGCACAGAATAGAGGGGCTTCTGAGTAGAGTTGGCGTGGAGTACTCATTATGCATAAGCGGCGGGGTAGGAAAAAATATCGGAATCGTCAAGCGCCTGGAAAAGCATTTTAAAGGTGAAATATTCCTATCCGCGGAACCTCAGTTGGTAGGGGCATTCGGAGCTGCTTTAATTGCCATGGATAGATTCAAAGCAAGGAAATAAAAATAATGGAAGTCATATCAGGTTTCAACTCGGGGAAGGATATACATTATGCATGGCGCTCTTAATGGATTAAGAATACTTGACTTTACAACTCTTCTACCCGGTCCGTATGCGACAATGTGTCTGGCGGATATGGGCGCAGAAGTTTTGAAGATCGCTTCCGGTTCACGTCCCGAACTGGGGGAGAATAACCCTCCTTTTATTCCAGGAACAGACATTTCTTCGTCAATGGCTTACCTAGGCCGGAATAAACGCTGCATGACCCTGAATCTCAAGGACCCCCGGTCTCTTGGAATTATACACAAGCTCATTAACGAACATGACTTTGATATCATCATAGAACAATTCCGCCCCGGTGTCATGGGAAGGCTTGGGCTCGATTATAAAAGTCTGAAAGTCATCAGGCCTGACATTATCTATTGCTCACTTACCGGGTATGGACAGGATGGACCTATGGCAATGCGGGCCGGCCATGATATCAACTATATTTCCCGTTCAGGAATAGTATCTTACTCCGGGAGGAAGGGACAGTGTCCCAGCCTTATGGGTATGCAGATTGCTGATTTAGCCTCAGGCTCCTGCAATTCAATTATCGCTATTCTGGCTGCAGTGATATCACGGAAAGCCACAGGGAAAGGGCAATATATCGACATATCTATGACGGATGGCATGATCGCCTTCAATGCCTTTTTAGGTGCGGCCTTTCTCGTCAATGGAAAAGATCTGGAGCCCGAGGGCACTTTTACCACCGGTGGCGGTTTTTACGATTTTTATGAAACAAAGGAAGGTGAATACATCAGCTTTGGAGGACTTGAATCTCAATTTTTTGCCAATTTCTGCAAAACCATCAACCGTCCCGATCTGATTCCCGGTGGTGTGGCACCGAAAGACATCGGTGCGAATAAAGACGAAGTCCGTCAGATCATTAAGTCAAAGACGAAAGAGGAGTGGATTACTTTGTTTAACGCGACCGATGCCTGCGTAGAGCCGGTAATGACATTAGCAGAGGTATTCCAGGATTCTCTGGCGAAAGAACGGGAAATGATCGTGGATGTGCCGCTCGCTACCGGACAAACAGTGCCGCAGATTGCCAACCCGATAAAATTTTCGGAGACGAAGCAGGTATACAGGAGCGCTGGTGTAAAGCCAACATCTGGAGGTCATACGAAAGAGATATTACTGGAATTGGGCTACGAAGCCACCGATATCGAGGAGTTTACCAACACCGGACTATTTGAATGAACGACTTTACTAGCGGAGTATATCATGTCTTATGAATTAGGATTAAAGAAAGATATTGTCGACAGTGGTGATGACCGGGTGAAGGGCAAAAGGAGAATGTGGATCGTGGGCATTCTTTTTCTGGTAGTTCTCATCGCTTATCTCGACAGAGTCAATGTGTCGATCCTAATCGCTGATCCAAGATTCTTAAATGAAATGGGTATCAATGGTCAAAAAGTCCAACAAGGTCTCCTTATGACCTTCTTTTTGATTCCCTATGCATTATCGAATATCGTTCTCGGTTATCTAGGCGATCGCATCGGTCCTCGGATTTCGATGTCCATCTCAGTTTTCCTCTGGTCTGTTGCGCTTTTCATTGGCGGAGCGGCCTGAAGCTTTGCCACTATGCTTGGTGCCAGGACGATACTGGGTTTCGGTGAGGGGTTCCATTATCCAATGCAGAGTTCCTTCGTCAAGAACTGGTTTCCCACCCGCGAGCGGGCACGGGCAAATGCAACATGGGGCGTTGGACTCTTATTGGGACCCGCAATTGCCATGCCGATTATTGCGATGATCGTCAGCAACTGGGGCTGGCGGGCTTCGTTCTATTCTCTGGCAGTGCTTGGTTTGCTTGTCCCGCTTCCCCTCATCTGGTTTTTTACATCCGACCACCCACGGCAGTATAGATTCCTTTCTCGGGAAGAAAAAGAGTACATCGAACAGAGTCTGGCAACCGAGATGGCGTCACAGCATAAGGGAGAACATAAGGTCGTTGGCTCTGTTAAAAACATGCTTGCCACACCGAATTTCTGGCTGATTACTATTGGGTGGGTGTGTCTGAGTGCGATGTGGTACGGAATTCTGTTGTGGCTTCCTCAGTATTTGAAGGTGGCCCGGGGATTTTCCTGGTCGCAAATGGGCCTTCTCGCCTCTTTGCCGTACGTGGCTGGATGCGTTTCCATGCCTCTCGTCTCTATCATATCCGACAAACTTCAGCGGAGAGCACCTTTTTTTGCGGCCGGGATGCTCCTGTCTGCCACATGCCTCTATCTTGGCGCTATAACAGCGAGCAATATGGGAAGTGTTCTGTACATTTCAGGAGGGATTTTCTTCTTATCCTTTGGACTGCCGACGGCTTGGTCCATTCTCCAATGCACGCTACCACATAACCTCATCGGCACCGGCTCAGGTTTCATGAATGGGATAGCCAACCTATGTGGCGCACTATCTCCCGTTTTCGTGGGCTACCTGATCGGGGTGACCGGCAACTATACCACTGGCTTCGTCTTCTTTGTTGTGCTTGGTATCCTGGGTTTTTTGGCCATACTCTGTCTCGCTCTACAAAAACTATAGGAGCCCCGAGATTTTAGATATTTTCATTCAATGAAAGATAGGTAGAAATCGAAAAGGAGCGAAAGATGACAAAGTCTAACCGTTATGGATTATCTTGCATGACAGTAGGTGGAATTCTTAAAAATCATGCGATCAATTATCCCGGAGATTTGGCTATAGTTGATGTAGATCAAGGTAGAAAATACTCGTATAAACAATTAAATAATCGAGTCAACCGGTTGGCTAATGGCTTCCTTGACATGGGAATGCGCAAGGGCGATCGTATTGTCATTTATATGAACGACCGAGTGGAATGGTTGGAGATTGTTTTTGCCGCCAATAAAATTGGTGCGGTTTGGATTCCATGTAATTTCCGTTACACATCCGAAGAAATAAAACAGCTGTTAGACCACTGCGAACCGGAATGGTTTTTTTTCACAAGTGACTCCTTGCAGGTAATTGAGAAATTCAAAAAAGATGCGCCCTCCATTAAAAAATATGTGGTGCTGACAGATAAAGAAATTGACGGCCATTTACGATACGAGTCAATCATGGACAAATATGGAGATAAAGAACCTGCGCCGAAAGAGGAAGTTACCAGCGAGGATTTGGCGGGAATCATTTACACATCGGGAACAACAGGAACACCAAAGGGCGTAATGCATACTCATGGCACCTTCTTGTCGTGGGCCTTCACTGATGTCCATGAAGGCGGCATCATTCGAGAAGACAGGATCTTGAATCCTTATCCCATGTTTCATATGGGTGGCTTGATTGTCAGCACTGCTGCGATATTTGCTGGAGCAGTCAATGTTATGGTAGGAAAATTTGAGCCATTAAAATTTATCAGTTTGATTGAGAGTGAGAAGATCACCGTATTTATGGCAATTCCAACAATTATACATGCCATCAACAACTTACCTCAAGATGTAAAAGATAAACATAAGATGTCTTCTGTTAGCCGTTTATATACCTCCAGCGCGCCCCTTTATAGTGAGACTAAAGATGCCTTTATAAAACAATGGCCTCATGTGGGAATTCTAGCAGTCTATAGTTCTACAGAGATGTTTTTCACTACTCTTCGTCCCAGGGATCAAGTTAGTAAATTAGTTTGCGTTGGACCTGCCGCCTTTGGTGCAGAAATAAGAATTACGAGTAAGGATGGTAAAGAACTGTCTCCGGGTCAACCGGGTTTGGTGTACGCACGGGGGATTTCTCGCTTCATCGGATATTATAAAAATCCAGAGGCCAACGAAAAGTATTTCCGTGATGATTGGTTCACCTGCGAAGATATTGGTTACATGGATGAAGAGGGTTATCTGTTTTTGATCGATCGCAATAAAGACATGATTATTTCCGGTGGTGAAAATATCGCTTCCGGTGAAGTTGAGAATATGCTCTTGAAGCATCCGGCCATTTTTGAATGTGCCGTTATTGGTGTTCGCGATGAGCGGTGGGGGGAAATAGTAAAAGCGGTAGTGAGTTTGCGTCCGGGACAAAAAGCAACGCCGGAAGAAATAATGAAATGGTGCGGGGGAAAAATCGCCGGGTATAAGCGACCGAGGGAAGTCGAAATCATACCCGAATTGCCCAAAAGTCCTGTTGGTAAAATTTTGAAGCGGGACCTGAGGGATCAGATGAATGAAAAGAAGTCGAACCCCTGATCCAATTTTAAGATCTGACGAATGCAGGGTTTGTTTTGGTTTTTCTTATAGCTTCTCGTTTATAACGATTGTTGCAAGCGGAGCAGCGGGCACACCGGCTGATATCAACCCGGATTACGCGTGAGAATGCCTTAGAATAATGCTCATTCGTCCCAAGATATTATGTCACAAGGTCGTAAGATGGAGGGGAAGCTTCTTGCGTGCGGTTGGTGACAAACAGAGAGAAATCATCAGGCCGGAATTTGACCGCTCCATCAGCATCGATTTTCAGGGCGCAAAGATTACCTCCGATACGTGCTTTCTCCTGATGAGAGAAATGGATCAGCGGTTCAACCTCCTGGGCGGTGTAGAGTCTCTGATTGACGATCCAAGATCACCTCGACACACGGATCATTCGTTGCTCCAACTGGTGCGCCAGCGAGTCTATCAGGTTGCCGCAGGCTATGAGGATTGCAATGACGCAGATCGCCTGAGGGTGGACCCGGCTCTTCGGTTGGTCGCTAATCGAGTGCGCTGTATCTCTTTGAAACCGGCGGAGCTTCGGCAATCCGGATTATCCCTGTGGGGTTGTTGGGGCTGGGTCCGGATGTAAAAATGCATTGGACTTAATCTGGCTTCGAAAGGTTCAAAATCCCCCTGCCCCCTTTAAAAGAGGGAAGGATTGGCGCTCGCCTTTTCGTAGTGTCAGGGTGTTCTGCAGGGACATGAGGTGCTGATTCGGTAAACTATTCTAATTCAGAAAGAGGTCCCAGATTATGTTCGATTTATCTAACTTTAGTTTAAAAGGCAAAGTGGCCCTTGTAACGGGTGGAAGCCGCGGTATCGGTCAGGGCATCGCTTTCGGTCTTGCCAAAGCAGGCGCCAAAGTTATTGTTACCAGCCGCAAAGTGCAGGATCTTGAATCCACTGCCGCGGAAATCAAAGCCTTTGGCGGTGAAGCTGTTGTTCTGCCCGCTCATCTTGGCAAAATGGAAGAGATTAAGAAAGTGGTCGGTGAAGTTACCGGACGATACGGCCGGCTCGACATCCTGGTCAATAATGCCGGCGCCAGTCCGGCCATGGGTTCCGTTCTTCAGTCCGATGAACGCCTTTGGGACACCATTATGAACCTTAATTTGAAGGGACTTTACTTTTTAAGCCAGGAAGCGGCAAAAGTTATGAAAAATCAGGGCGGCGGCAAAATCATCAATATTGCTTCTATTGACGGTTTCAAGCCGGAGCCTTTCGTCAGTGTCTATTCGATCTCCAAGGCGGGTGTGCGCATGATTACAAAGGCCTTTGCAGCCGAATTGGCGCCTTTCAACATCCAGGTCAATACCATTGCCCCCGGCCCCATAAGCACCAAGATGATGGATTCTCACTGGTTTCATCTTATACCAACTTGCGTGCACGATTGAACTATAGTAACATGCAACCCACTACTCAGGAGGGGGTTGCCAATGCCAAAGAAAACGAAAGTATCCGGTGAGGTGCTTCAATTGGCTATGGAAGCTGCGGAAAAAGCTAAAACTTCCGATGATCTCAGGGCTGCTCAAGCTGTGTTGCTCCCTGGCCTTCTCGACATTGCTGACCGCATCACTGGGAAGATCATCGGCCGCTCTCGCGTAACAGTAGTCCAACTTCGGAAGAAATTCAGCACCGCTAAGCAAGCGCAAAACCGCAACTGGGGCGGCCGCCGTTCCGGCTACTTGACTATTGCGCAAGAACGTCAATTCCTCTCGGAATTTTTGGATCAGGCTGCGCATGGCGGTATTTTGGTTGTAAGTAAGATTCAGCAGGCATTTGAGGCCAAGGTGGGGCGCAAAGTAGCCCAAACCACTATATACCGGATGCTGGACCGGCATGATTGGCGAACGATCATTCCCAGACCACGCCATCCTAACAGCAGCGCAGAGGCCCAAGAGGGCTTTAAAAAAACTCCCGAAAACAGTGGCTAAATGCGCCAAAGCACTTGCTCCACTGAGAGTGCCTTTGCGGTTGATGCTTCAAGACGAGGGCCGCTTTGGAAGAATCAGCACCCCTCAACGTTGCTGGGCACCGCGCGGAGTTCGCCCCTGTGTTCCCAGCCAGATCGTGCGCGAATACACCTATGCATATGCTGCCGTATCACCTCATGACGGAACACTGGATTCGTTGATTCTGCCCCATGTTAGCGAGCAGGCAATGTCCATCTTTTTACGGGAAGTAAGCAATCGACATCCGGATGAGTTCATCCTCATGGTCATGGAAGGTGCCAGATGGCATAAAGCCAAGGCGCTCAGTGTGCCCGCAAACATGGCGCTGATCTTTCTTCCACCATACAGTCCAGAACTCAACCCGGTAGAGCATCTTTGGGATCACATCCGCGAGGACGGTTTCAGAAACAAGGCTTTTAATAGCATTGAGGCTGTGGAGGATCAGTTGATGCAGTCCTTGGAAGCCCTCGAAAAGGACCCCGCGTTAGTGGCAAGCATGACAGAGTTTCCTTGGATCGTTAGTATGAACTTGCACGCAAAATAGTATTAGCCCCGAGGAGGCCAAAAAGGCGAAGGAAGATCTGGAAAAACACCTGCCCATGCGCCGTATCGGCTACCCCGATGATATTGCCGGTGCTGCCGTCTACCTGGCTTCCGAAGCCTCCGCCTATACGATGGGCGCCGAAATTGTGATCGATGGAGGCGTTCTGTTGACTGCATTGGACATTGTCGAGGAGGTGTAGCAACGCCTGAAAAACATTGATGCCTTGAATCTGAAAACGCTGGCCCGCCGCCGGCGTTTTCCGTCTGATCCGTCCACACTTGTCGAGTGATCGCGGCTTTTCGGAATAAATTCCCCGCAGTCGTCGTGTTTATTATTGAATTATTTTGATTTTTTGCTTCTATGGTCGGTACTTTCGATGGCCCGCCAGACAATGTCGCAGTACATATTGGCCGAGGAGATCAGGCTCTTCTTCTGGTTAAGGTAAAGCCATATGTAGACGGAACGGTGCATGATGCCGTACATCACATCGAACATGATTTCTACGGGAATGCCCGGATTTAACAGGCCCTTTTTCTTGCCCTCACGGAAGAGTTTCATAATGCGTTCGGAAAGGTCTTTTTGCTTGAAGGTGGTGTCCGTTACCCAGGTCTTGAAGGGGACGGTCATCATCACAATGGCCGCGATTTGCGGGTTCTTTTCGTAGAAATCGAACATGACCCACATCGTTTTTCGAATTTTTTCCCTTATATCTTCAAGACCCTGCAGATGTTCGGTCAATCGGCTGTCAAGCGCCTGTATCCATTCGTCGATAAATGAAAAAAGCAGTTGTTCCTTGCTTTCGTAATGCATGTAAATAGTATTTAATCCGATGCCCGCTTTTTGAGCAATGCCTCGCATGTTGACCTGATGAAAATCCTGTTGACTGAAAAGCTCTTTGACCGCCGCTTCCAGCCTCAATTTAACATCAGGATCCAACATCTTGTTTGCAGATGAAGTCTTCAATTTGCATCCGAAAAATTACTTCCGATTCGCCTTGCCGTTACCTCTTACGGAAAATTATTCTATTAAACATCTTATCAGTTTTCAACCATGAGCTGATATCGGCTCGCACTAACCGGTTTTTCTCTCTCCACACGTCGCCCGTGCCGCCGATGGGGAGGGACCTGCGGGTCGTTGTTTTGCGTTGGGATCCGAGCGTCACCCCACCGAGCATTTGAACCTGGGTCCGGCATTTTTGCTATTCCGGAAAAAATCCTTGACATGAGGTTTTTTCCGTAATATAAAAACATTGTTTTCGATATAAAACAACTTATTATAGCTGTAATATATAGAAGTGGAAAACATTGTTTTCATTTTAAATGAGATCCTGATGTGGCAAGTATCGGTAATATAAAGAAAAACAAAAAAAGGAGCTGGCTGAAATAAATACTAACCCTGGGGAGGTCCACATTATGGCTGTTCATAAAGATCTGTTGATGCGGGCAGAACGACTTATGGGCGAGATCGACTCAAACTGTGCCGATTGTGTCGCGCGGCATGCTCGAACCAAACCGGACTCCCTGGCCTTCGTCATGTATGGGACCGGAAACAGGGTTACTTGGCTTCAGTTTGAGATTTCGGTCAACGCTTATGCTGCAAAGCTGCTCTCGCTCGGGTTGAAGAAGGGCGATATCGTCGCGACCATACTCACACTTACCGAGGAACACATCTATCTGATTTACGCCTGCTTCCGCGTCGGGTTGATCGTCGCGCCGCTGGATGTAAGGCTTAAGGAGGTGGAAATTCAGTATGCCCTTGACAAAATGAATCCCAGGGCCGTTTTTTTCCTTGGGAAAACGCAGGCTGCCGATTTTCGGCCCCTAATCGGCGAAGTAATGAAGCATACGCAGTCTGCAATGATATGGGTGCAAATCCAGGAGGATTTAGAAGGCATCCTGAACGGTGCGGTCGGCGTTCAGTCTTTTGCCCGGGAAGCCGCCGCAGTTGAAAGCGAGGTGCTGGAAGCGGTTCAAAAGGCAAAGGCGCTTATTTCCAAGCGCGATCCCTGCCTGATTATCTTCACGACGGGCTCCACCGGCTCGCCTAAACCTGCTCTGCTTTGTCATGAAAATATTCTGACACAGAACATCACATTCGGCGTCTTTTCAAGGATCGATGCCGACTCGATTTTTCTCAACAATCTTCCCCCCTCACACGTCGCCTGTACAACGGAAGTTTTGGCGACGACCATCTTCATGGGTGGCACGCTGGTAATCTTGGATTTCGACCCCAAACGCTGCTTTGAAGCGATTGAGGAGTACAGAGTGACTCATATCCTCGGGATTCCGGCCATGTTTTCGATGTTGTGGCGGTCCCCCGATTACAACAGGTTCGACCAATCGTCTCTCAAAATAGCCGTCTTCGGCGGTCAGCAGGTGTCAAGGCCCTGGGTTGAACAATTACAGGCCATGGTTCCCTGTCTTTGTACGGGACTCGGCATTACGGAAGCCTCCGGCGCGGCTACAAGCAATAGCGTCCCTTGTTCGGTCGATGAAGTGATGGACGGCCTCGGATTTTCCATGCCCTATCTTCCTCTTACGGTCCGCGAGCCCATGAATCCGGACGGGACCGCCGGAAAGCCGAAAGCGTCAGGGGAAGTCGGAGAGATTTGCTTCCAGGGACCTCAGGTATTTCTTGGTTATCTGAATGATCCTGAAAAGACGGCCCGGACTATCTCCAGGGAAGGCATTCTCTACACTGGCGACCTTGGCAGCTATGATGCCAAAGGATTTCATCTTGCCGGTCGCCGCAAATTCGTCATGAAGCCCAAAGGCTATCAGGTATTCCCGAGCGATGTGGAGGAGCGCATCTCCTGGGCGTTGAAGGGGAAAATAGGCTCCGTGGCTGTAGTCGGCGCGGAACACGAAATCTTCGCAGAAGCTGTCATGGCTTTTGTCGAAGTGCCTGAAAATTCGACTGTAACCGCCGAGGATGTGCATGAGGTCTGTAAGAGTATCTCGTCCTATTCCCGCCCTTCTCATGTGGAAATGATCAATGTCGGCGCTCTTCCCCTGACTCGGTCGGCGAAAACCGATTACATGGTTCTTAAAGAACAGGCCGCTGTACTTGTCGAAAAACTTCGTGCGAAAGGGAAATGGGATCGATGAAAAATGAAATGGCAGGATCGGTTTAAAGGATTTGTTCTCGGAATCGGTCAGGGATGTCCTGTCCGGTATTGAATGCAGGTGCAAAAAAAGACCATAAGAGGAGGATATATCATGAAAAAGTGCCGTGTCATTATCTGGGGATTGGGCAATGTCGGAAGAATCGCCGTCAGAATGTGCATGCAAAAAGAGAGTCTGGAGCTCGTGGGAGCGGTTGATGTCGCACCTGATAAGGTCGGTAGGGATGTGGGTGAGATATTCGGTTTCGGCAAGTCCGGCGTTATCGTTTCCGATGATATGGAGAAGATTTGTGCAATGAACGCCGACGTAATCATGTGTTACCTTCCGTGCTTTATGTCGAAAGGTTCGCTCAAGCCCAGCGCCGATAATATAGTTAAAGCGCTGAAAATGAAAAAAAACGTCATCACGACTATTCCGATTTCCTATTCCTGGCAATCGGACCCGGTCATAACCAGGCTGATCGATGAAACAGCCAGGGAAAACGGAGTGACTTATCTGCAGATGGGTTTGATGCCCGGTTTATTTTCCAGCTATTTCCCGATCGTCCTGTGCGCCGCGATGGAGAGAGTTGACCGGGTCGTTATGGAATGCGGCGAGGACGATCAGGGTAACTCGTCGGATTGGGTCAGATTTTTCGGATATGGTTCGAAGCTGGAAGAAGTAAACGGTGAAGCAATCAAGCGTGGAATCGCCACATATTACCAGGACGGCGTATACGAAGTGGGGGACAGGCTCGGGTTCAAATTCACCAGCGTCGATTGCTCTCACGAAATGTTTACCACGCCGATTCCCCTGAAGATCGTGCGAATGGACATACCCGCTGGAACGCTTTCCGGCCATAGATTTATATGGCGCGGCATGGTAGGGAAAGAGGAAAAGGTGACTCTTAGCTACGTCCACAAGGTCTGTGACGATAAGTTTAAAGATCCCCCGTTAAATGAAAGGATTCGCCTGGAAGGGTCGCCGTCGGCTGTTGACATTGAAATAAAAGGCCTGATGCCGCCCTTTGAACAAAGCTTTGAAACCAGCGTCGCTCCTTCAATCCATGTCATCCCCAGGGTGGTCGCGGCCGAGCCCGGATATAAAAATGCCTTGGATTTGCCGGTCATTAATCCGATTCCATAAAGAGGTCTGATTTACAAAAACCTTAGAAATTAAAGTGAGCGGCTATAAATAGATCGTCATGCCGGAGGACGCCGGCATCCGGAAGTGGCTGCCTAAATTTCGCTTTTCACCGGAACGGCGTCTAACTTTTTAAAGTCGTTTGCTATAGGCGGCTCCAAATGCATTGGACCTGTCAAATTTCACTTTAAGATTATTGGCCAAGTTCACTTATGACATTCGAAGAGCTTGGTCGGACACTTCGATGTATTACTCGGGCAATACACGCGAATCAACATAGAGGCACGCCACGCCATCAATTGGCTGGAGATGGATTTCGGGGAATAGCCGCCAGGAGGACTTTGGCGGCGTGGAAAAATAAGGGACAGGAACTCCAGGAGGGTAAGTCATATTTCTTATGAAGCCATTCTGTACGAGGTCGGAGATGAGGTCGCAGAAGTGACCCTCAATCGCCCTTCCAAATTCAACGCATATACACCAAAGATGGGGGACGAACTGGTCGACGAATTCAGCCGGGCGGATGTGGACCCCGCGGTTCGGGTGATCATCCTCACGGGTGCGGGACGCTCTTTTTGCGCGGGCGCCGACATCGGCAGTTTTGCCGAAGATATCGACACACGGGCATCTGGCAAAACGATCCAGCATAGTACTTCGCCAATACGTGAGTTTCCCCGCTTGATGCAGAATCTAAGCAAGCCCGTGATCGCAGCCGTCAACGGGTTTGCCCTCGGAGTCGGGTGCACAATTACCTTCCTGTGTGATGTGCGCGTCGCCGCCGAGGAAGTAGAAATGGGGGTAATTTTCCCGCGCGTTGGCCTCATCATGGAACTTGGCTCGACCTTTCTGTTGCCCCGCATGATCGGGTCGTCAAATGCAGCCGAGATGATGCTGACCGGGCGGCAATTCACTGCGCAGGAGTGCTATCGAATGGGGCCGTTGAGCCACGTTGTTCGCGGAGAAAACCTAATGGCCAAGGCTCGAGAGATCGCGGCGCAGATGCTTCAATGTTCCGCGACTTCGTTAGCCCTGACGCGCCGGGCGCTTTACGGAGGTATGGGGGGCACGGTCGAGAATGCCTGGGAATTCGAGATAGACGGCATGGAGTGCTGTTATCGTAGTCCCGAGCATAAAGAATACGTGAGCTGTAGAGATCGATACCCAATTTGGATGTCTAGACAGATTTAAAAATCAGAAGCTTCCCTCGCTTTGACCTTTTCTCGCAGGTTTCAGGTTTTCAGAAACCTCTGTTTAAATCCGTGCAACGAACATCATATAGCAGAACGCATTCCGAGTTTTTTCATCCGGCTGTTAAGGCTGGTTCTCTTCATACCCAGCATTTCGGCTGCTCCGCCGGACCCTCCAATACGACCCTCCGTTTTCTCCAGAATGAATTCGATATAGCGGCGCTGCATTTCCTCCAGGCTGGGGAGACCGGCAAAGAGAGTATCGGCTCTGATTTTTCCACCAATCGGCAGATGCAGGTCGAGGCGAGCGCCTGTCGACATAAGTACCGCCCTTTCAATCACATTTTTCAATTCGCGTATATTTCCAGGCCAGTCGTATGCCGTGAGCATGGCTTCATCTTCGGGAGTCAGTCTCGCGTCGGTCCGGTCGTACTTGGTGGAGTAAAGGTCGAGGTAAAAGCCGGCCAGAAGAACGATATCACTCTTGCGTTCGCGCAGAGGCGGCATGGTTATTGGTATCACATTGAGACGGTAATAAAGGTCTTCCCTGAATCGGCCCGCCACGACTTCGGCTGCCAGATCGCGGTTAGTTGCAGCCACCAATCGAAAATCGGATCGCAGAGTCTGGGTCCCGCCGACTCGAACGAGGGTCTTTTCCTGTATCGCTCTTAAAAGCTTCACCTGGCTTGACCTGGGGATTTCGCCCACTTCGTCGATGAACAGGGTGCCGCGATGCGCGAGTTCGATCCGCCCCGGCTTCTGGCGATCGGCGCCGGTAAAGGCCCCCTTTTCATGGCCGAAGAGCTCGCTTTCGAAAAGATTTTCAGGAATGGTGGTGGAATCCACGACGACCAAAGGTTCCTTGTGCCTGGGGCTCATTTTGTGGAGCCTGCGCGCCAACAATTCTTTGCCAACTCCCGTCTCTCCCAGTATGAGCACCGTGGTCTCCGACTTTGCGATGCGGTCTACCTGCTGGAGCAGTTTCAGCATAGCCGGGTCGTGAGTGAAGATTTCCGGATCGTCGCTGCCGTGCCAATGGTTGAGACCAACCGCGGCTTTGTGCTCCAAGTTCTGACCGAACCTGAGAATCTGCTCGACGTAGCTGGTCAAAGCCTTCGAGATACGAAGCAGCTGATATGTGGTGAAGTGGTCGAAACAGTCGTTGAGGTAGGAGCTATCGTGGTAGATCACACCAACCGTTTGACCTCCACCCTCGAAAGGTACGCACAAAGCAGCCTTGATGCGATTTGCCCCAAAACCTGAGTTCTCAAACCGGGCCACCTGTGGTTTTTTTTCCCTATAAGTGTTGAAAATCAACGACAGGCTCGAACGAAAAACTTCAGATTCCACATCCGCACTGGAGAGATTTATGGCTGCCCGCAGCTCGTATTTCTTCGTAGACCTGCCCTGGTTGAACCAAAAGATCCCGCCGCGTTCCGCCGCGAAGAACCTATTGGTGGCGGACACGGTGCGGACGAGCAATTTGTTTAGATCGGCACTCGGCTTTAGTTCTTCGATCATGTTAACGAACATATCGAAGAGTTCTTCCTGGGAGCCATGGTCCGGAAGAAAATCGCTCTTGACAGAGAGAAGGTGGCGCATGTCATCGGGAAGGAAGACGTCAAGATAGCCCGACAAGTCCCTCTGGGCTTTTCTTGCCAACAGTTGCGCGCCTTTGATGTCATTCTCACGAAGTTTGAGGCGAGCCATTTCGAGCCTGGTCTTCGCCAATTGAGTCCTGGCCCCTGAATGTTTGAGGTATTCCTCGCTGAGCTTCAGGTCGGACTCAGCAACCATCGGGTCTCTTGCTCCGGCTACAGTATCCAATGCCCTGAGGCGCATCGCCACACCGCGAAGAAGGATGTTTGGCTCCATCATAATGCGTTGAAACTCACGATGATAATTCATCTGAGGAATGGGTTCCATTCCGCGCTGGTGCAGCTCGAAGAGAACCTCCAGGACAAAGGGAGAGGAATACTGCCTGATGAGTCCTGAAGAAGCCCCTTCCTTCACCGCCTCAGTTATCCATTTATGTGCTTCGCTCGGACGTCCTTCCGCCAGATGCAGATATGCCAAGCCACCCTTGGCGAAGTACCTGGCCAGAGAATTCTTTGTCTTGATCGCCTCCTGCAGAGCGCCTGAGAGATGGAAGGCGGCCTCACTCATCTTTTTTATTTCCAGCAGGACGATTCCGAGAACGGCTCTCAGAGTGGTTGCGATGGCCCTGTCCGACCGTTCTATGGCCAAACGGCGATAGTAATCCAAGGCCCCGATGGCACGGTGGTACTGTCCCCTATAGGCTGCACAGTAGCTCAACCACATAGGGCCTGACGGGCTCATATTGTAAGTGCCCTCATGATAAGACTCGAAGCATCGTGCAGCCCTCTCGAAATAAGGCTGCGCCCGATCAAGCAGACCCTGAATAAAATAGTAGAGCCCTATGAATTCAGCAGCCTGGTCCATGATGTCATCGTCTGCCAACTCCTCGACCTCGGTCTCGCCGAGGACAAAAAGATCCATCGCCTCGTGCCGCCTTTCGGCGAAGTAGTACAGACGGGCCAGGTGAAGATTGATCAGCGCCGCGGAACGTCGATTGCCCGCATTTTCCGCCGCTTTCTTTGCCAACTGCAGGAAGACCATCGCGTCTTCGAAACCCTGACCGAGGATAAAGCAGAGATTGGCAAACTCCAGGCAACAAGCCGTATACAGGGCTTCAGTCTCCTGGTCCATGTTCTGCATGGAAAGACGCGTAAGAATCCGAAGAATCTGGGTCCAGGCTAGCTGACGATTTCCGGATTTCAGGGTCTCCAGAACAACGGTCATTTCCTGGTGGTTCGTTTCCATAAGCTGAGCAGCATTGCCAGGCGCGTCCAATAGCATCTTCGGCTCCTTCGGCTTTTTCATGGAATAGAGACTTCTTCCGGACTTTCCTGACCAAAACTTACCTCGCCGCTTTATCGGAGGAAGCCGGCGACAGCAGCTTTAAACTTACGGCAATAGGGCAAGTCATCAACGGTGAGATAGCGCAAGGAACATGTCATTCGATAGAAGCATGTCACAGATGTGGTTTACAGTTTACCTTCTTTCTTGCGCCTTGTCAACCTCATGAGACGATATATCGTCACGCATTGACCTCATCGGGTCATGACATGACCGACGCCAAACAAATATCATGGAATTACACCTAGATATGGAATGTATTTAGATGGCATGACCATTGCAGCATTTAGCTATGCCAAGCCGTTTCCATTGTTCTAGTCGCTTCCATTGTTCTAGTCGCTTCCATTGTTCTAGTCGCTTCCATTGTTCTAGCTGCCTCCATTGTTCTAGCTGCCTCTATTGTTCTAGCTGCTTCCATTGCTCAAGCGGTCTATGCGGCATACCCGGATATCGCCCGAAAACATAGGCTGAGTGTTTAGGAGGCGCCCATGAGTAAAGAATGAAGCATCATCAAATAAGAAACCTACTGGAAGGAGGCAGTGCGATCGCGGCGTGATTTTTTCGACTCAGTTACTGTAATGGCCAGGATTAGTAACCTTGAATTTCCAGGTACGCATACCCTGGATTCACCAATTTTCGAACACTACTCAAGGAGGAAAACATGCGTGTTTTTAATGACAGTCAACAAATGCTTGCCATGCTTAAAGAACTCTGGAGCTACGTTGTTTTCGAAACCGAATTCGGTCAAAAACTGAAGGATTATGAAATCACCTACAAGTTTATTATTAAGGACCCGGACGGATATCTTTGGGTCAGCCATGAAAAGGTCATCACTGGGGATGAAGCCAACCAGAATGCGGTCATCACCATGGAACTCTCTGGAGACACCGTCCACAATTTCTGGCTCAAGAAACTCAGCCTTCCCGTGGCCCTGGCGACTCGTAAAATAAAATCCAAGGGCCCGATCCCCAAGGTGTTAAAGATACTGCCGTTCCTCAGCCCTGTTTATCAAAAATATCCGGAGTATTGCCATAAACACGGCATCTCCATCGCATGAGGGGTTAAGCACCATGGCGGAATGTAAAATTCCAGGTCATTTGGCCTACGAGTTGGAGGCCAAAGCGGAAGAAATGCCGGAATTTGGCGTGGTGACCTTTGAAAACGGCCACTACCCAGATGAGGTGGTGACTTACGCGGATATTGTTATCAAAGGGAGACAACTGGCCCAAGCCCTTAAAAACATGGGGATCGGGAGAGGCGACGTGTTCGCCCTGCTGATGAGAAATCATCCGGAATTCGTTTATTCCCTTTACGCAGCCACTCTGATCGGTGCCGTAATGCTGCCGGTGGATCCCCGCACCAAGGGTGATCGACTTCGCTACATTCTCAACGATTCCAAATCCAGAGGTTTGATCCTGACCAGTGAATTCTTGGACAATGTGGAGGAAGTGCTGCCCGGGTTGCCGGACCTGAAAATTGTGGGGATCTCCTACAAGGAAGGTATGCCTGGACCGGCCTCATCGGCTGGACAGGATTTGGCTGAGATATTCTGGGGAGCGGAAGTCCCCCCCCCCGACGACCGAAACGACGAGCTTCAGGCCCCCATGGAGATCATCTATACGTCAGGGACCACCGGCGATCCCAAGGGAGTAGTCCTTAAAGGCACCCGACTGACTCCTTATGCGAATCTATTCAGGGGCGTCTTCGGCTATTCCGACGATGACCGCCTCTATACAGGACTTTCCTTGACTCATGGCAACGCGCAGGCGGTCACACTTATTCCTTCCATCCTTCTGAGCATTCCGTCGGTAATCAGCCGCAAATTCACGAAAAGCCGTATCTGGGACGTTTGCCGCAAGTATGGCTGCACGACCTTCTCGCTGCTGGGCGGGATGATGATGGGAATATATAGCGAGCCGGCCAAACCTGACGATGCTGATAATCCGGTTCGACTCGTCATCAGCGCCGGAACGCCGAAACCCATATGGGAAGCCTTCGAGAAGCGGTTTGGGGTGCTCATTCATGAGTGGTATGGAGCTGTAGAAGGCGGTTTCGCTCATAAACCGCCGGGAGTGGGCCCCATCGGTTCGTTCGGCAAACCCCTGAGCAACATGATGGAAATGAAAATTGTGCGGGAGGACGGCAGCGAGGCGGAGCCGTTTGAGACCGGGGAAATCATCTGGGCCCTGAAAGGCCAAAAGACCGAGGTCGAATATCTGGGCAAAAAAGACGAGTCCCATGAAAAAACCCGCGGCGGCTGGTTGAGAACCGGCGATATGGGACACGTTGATGAGCGAGGTTGGTTCTTTTTCGATTATCGCAAAGGCGGGGGTTTGCGACGCCAGGGGGACTTCATCCAACCTGAATACGTCGAGGCGGTCATTGCTCGCTATCCCAACGTGAGTGACGTCTGTGTATACGGAATCCCGGCCACGACCGGGTCGCCCGGGGAAGTCGATCTCGTGGCCGCGGTAGTGCCTGCGGAAGGCCGGACGATAGACCCGGTCTCCATTTTCAAGATCTGTCGGGAGCAACTGGAAAGAAACGCCGTGCCGACCTACCTCCAGGTGGTCGATGAGATTCCCAAATCCGGCTCTGAGAAAAATCTGGACCGGATACTCAAGGAAGAATTCCGCCTGGATGCCGATAACGTCTTCAACTTGAGAGAACAACCTTAACAGCCGTCAGAGGAATGCTATGAAAAAATACAAGGAAGATCTGGATTTTCAGGGAGAGGAACATATCAGCGATTGGATGTTTTGGTCGCCCCAGGATATCCGCCGCAAGAAGGGAGTCTTGGCGGCGGCACGTTTGATGATCAATTCGGCCCTGACAGCCCCCATCGCCGGCGGTGTGCCCCAGACTGAGATTCAGTTGGTTTACGGGCAAGAGGAAATGGAAGACCTGGCGAGAAAGGTTGAGGAGATCGCCCACACAAACCAGGTCTGGGAGGAACCTTTCCTGTACGAGGCTGTGATGGTCCGCGATTCGGATGCCGCCATCTTAATTGGAAATACCCGCTGCCACGAAACGCCATTGGATGCCGGTTGCGGTTTGTGCGGCGGTGGTCTTGACTGCAGCTACTTTTATGAGAAGGTCGATCATAAGCAAGGGCTGGTAGATATAACCAACCGCTCGTCTGATAAAATGATTAAAGGTCCCTTTTGCACCGCCCGGGTTGACGATTTGGGTTACGCAGTCGGCAGCGCCCTTTGGATGGCCAACACGCTCCTGGTGGATGCCCGTCCCTTTGCCAGCGTGGGCATAGCCGGCCAAAAGCTGGGCTACTGTAAACACTCCGGCATGGTCGTTGGCGTTCTGGTGGCCGCAAAACCCAAAAACCCCTATGTGGACATCAACGTGGACTATCACCTGATCAACATGGAAAAGGCCCTGGATAGCATGCGCAAGATGTACCAAACGACACGAATCATCCGGGGATTTGATTACCGTAAATGGATTCCCAAACCCCCGCAGCAAGAAGAGGAGGACGTGTGATGGGACATCTGATTGGAACAGACTATCTCCAGGAACATATCCTGGAAGTTGCCAAAAGCGTTGTGCTGGCTTTCCATAAGGCGCCGCAGATAACCGGAAAGACTTCCGTTCAGGCGGAGATACTTTGGGGGGAAGACATTAAACCCATTATCGAGGTGCTTGAACCGATAGCTCCCATAGTCCGATATGTCCAATGGGACTATGAGACCATCAAAAGGTGTTATGAAAAAGGCGAATCCCCAGTCATTATCAACCTGGGTGGCAAGGCAGACCGCTCCAATCTCGGGTGGGATTGTGGTGCCTGCGGCTTTGCGACCTGCAAAGAATTCAATGCCTACGCCAAAGATAAGGGGGGCGGCGGGCAGTTGGGCGGTCCATCCTGCAACTGGAAAATTCTCGATTATGCTATTGCCTGTGACTGGGCCTGTGCGGCGGCCTGGCAGCATAAGGTTGACAACCGCGTAATGGGTTCACTTGGTTTCGCCCTCCAGGCCCTGAATTACCTGCCCGATTGCAGCGTGAAAATGGGACTGGTCTTGGGGCCGGCCCGGGATTTAGTGTACTACAGCCGGGATGAAATGCACAAGACTCTGACCCACGAAATGAACAAAACGGACTTCCTGAAATGCGTCCCGACGATGTTCGGCACCTTCGCCGGTGGCGGCAACCCGATGTATAAAACTAAAGACGAATGGTGGGCCCCGCCTGAATATCTGGATATTGGTTATTCGGAAGCGGCCATGGAGGTCCTGCAAAAGGTCCTTTACGAACAGGTACCGGAAATTGTTGTTAAATACGCCGACCAGGTTGAAGCCCGATATAAGCAGAAAAAATAAGAATCTCTCCCTAAAAGGAGTATGCGTTATGGATTTCCTTGATTTGAATATCGATTTGAACGAAGAAGACCTAGCCCTGAAAGAGGCAGCCCACAAATTCGCTGAAAAGGTGATGCGGCCGGTCGCCAAAGAACTTGATGCTATGTCTCCGGAAGAGGTAATCGCCCCCAATTCACCAATGTGGGATTTCATGAAGCAGGCTTACACCCTGGGGTATCATACTATTCTGATCCCCGAATCATACGGCGGTATGAACCTAACCTCCCTGCAACAGTTGCTGATTATGGAGGAACTGAGTTGGGGCAGTTCCGGTTTAGGGGTGCAACTGGCCGTAGCGGCCTTCCCGGCCTTTATGGCCAGCATGGTGCCGGAAGATGAAATGGTGGAGAACATTATAGTCCCCTTCTGCGAGTGCAAGGACGGAAGCATCCGCGGCTGTTGGGGAATCACCGAGCCGGATCACGGGTCAGACACACTGCTTCCGGGATATCCCAGTTTTCGCGATCCCAACATCCCAGCCAACTGCCGGGCCCGCCAGGAGGGCAACGAATGGGTCATCAGCGGCCAGAAATCCGCCTGGGTTTCCGGCGGGACCATCGCCACCCACTGCGCACTTTTTTGCCAGGCGGACCCGTCCATGGGACATGCCGGCGGCGGTCTGTTTGTGGTGCCCCTGGACTTGCCCGGTGTATCCAGGGGCAAGCCGCTAAACAAAATGGGGCAGCGGGATTTGAACCAGGGAGAAATATTCTTTGAAGACGTAAGGATTCCGGCTTCCTATCTGGTGGCCGGACCCGAAGCTTACGAGGCCATGCTGGAAATCACGCTGTCCGCGACAACCTGTCTGATGGGGGCTCTGGGAACGGGTATCGCCCGTGCCGCATTCGAAGAAGCCTTAACCTATGCAAAGGAACGGGTCCAAGGTGGAAAACCGCTAATAGAATACACCCATATCAGAATGCAGCTTTTTCACATGCTCCGAAGAGTGGAGGTGGCACGCCAAATAACCCGCGCCGCCTATATTTATAACCAGAACACCAGCACGCCGGCCGAGGAATATTCTATCTTCGCCAAAATACAGGGTACGGAAGCTGCCTATAGTAACACTCATGAAGCCATAAAGATCTTCGGCGGCAACGGGGTAGCCAGGGAATACATAATTGAAAAGCTCTTCCGCGACGCCAGGGCGACCCTGATTGAGGACGGTTCCAACGATACGTTGGCCATCGGCGCCGGGCATAAGATCATAGAGACCTATCCCCGTTTCAACAGATAAGGATGGCCGGCAATTGCCGGCTTAATGATTTGGACGCTCCGGCCCAAAACCGAAGCATTCGGTCTAACATTAGGAGTGAGGAATGAGCGAGGTATATATCATTGGCACCGGGATGAACAAGTTCGGGAAGAAACCCGAGACCACGGTGCGCCTCATGGCCGAGCAGGTTATCCATCAGGCCCTGGAAGACGCAGGTTTGACAAAGAAGGACCTGGAGGCCGGTTACTTTTCCAACACCTTTTGGGGAATGTTCGACAATCAACATTCCATCAGGGGGCAGGTGGTCTTTCGCCGCATGGGTATCGACCGCATACCGGTAGTCAATGTGGAAAACGCCTGCGCCGGGGCCTCCACCGCCCTTCATTTGGCCTGCACGGCCATTAAGGCCGGCATGTTCGAGGTGGTCATTGTAGTGGGTTCCGAAAAAATCACCAGCCCGGACAAGGCAAAATCTTTGGGGGCCTTCGCCTACTGCATGGATGTGGAGAATTTCGAACCCCATCTCAAAATGCTCGCCGAAATGGGACAGTCTTTCAAGCTCAAGATTCCGGAAGGTGAATCTGCACCCGGACAGGGGCGGAGTATTTTTATGGACGCCTATGCCATGATGGCCCGTTGGCATATGGCCAAGTTCGGAACAACGCAAAGACATTTAGCCGTAGTAAGTTCCAAAAATCATTATCACGGTTCCCTTAATCCTCTGGCTCAATACCGGCAGATCATGACCATTGAACAGGTGTTATCAGACAATCCGGTAGCCTATCCGCTCACCCGGGCCATGTGCGCTCCCGTCGGCGATGGTGCGGCCGCAGCCATTGTCTGTTCGGAGGCTTTTTTGAAAAAGGTGCCTGATGCCAGGCCTGTCAAGATTCGCGCCTCGGTCTTGGGCCAGGGGTCGGACCGAGATATGGATGGTGAAGATATCGGTGAACGACTGGCCAAGCTGGCATATGCTCAGGCAGGAGTCGGTCCGGAGGATATCGATCTTGCCGAATTGCATGATGCAACGGCCTATGGAGAACTCCATCAATCAGAGGTAATGGGGTTTTGCCCTGTTGGAAGAGGCGGCCCTTTCGCTGAATCGGGAGGGACCACTATCGGCGGTTCCCTGCCGATAAACACCAGTGGTGGACTGGAATGCCGGGGACACCCCATCGGCGCCTCAGGTCTGGCACAGATTTATGAACTGGTCGAGCAGTTGCGCGGTCGTGCAGGAAATCGGCAAGTGGAAGGCGCCCGGATCGCGTTGGCGGAAAACGGGGGCGGGAATATCGGAGTGGAAGAGGCTGCCATGTGTATCCACATCTTGGAGAAATGCCGATAGTCAGCATCAAAATAATGGGCGTCTGGTTACCGATATAGGAGCTCAAGCACGTAAGAAGCACTGCGCAAACACAGCTTCAAAATTTAGCCGTAAAGAGCAGGTAAGGTCGCAACTATACCGCAAATGTGGCAGCTACGGGGGAGATAGTTCTCGCAGTCCTCCTATTCCGGGGGATATATCGTCACGCATTGACCTTATTGGGTCTGCGCAAATTGTTTTACAGAACAATAAGCTGTTATTTCAATGGGATATAAAATCGGTTTACCCGGCATGTCTGTTACTGAAGTCTATTGGCACCCTGCAGAGGGATAGAACAGCGCAGAGGCTGCTCAGCCCACAGGAGCGATTCGATGAAGAGCGTATTAGTAACCGGAGCCTCGGGGTATTTGGGCTCAAAGCTCGTGAACCTGCTTTCCGGCAAGACCGAAATACAGCAAATCATTGGTGCTGATGTTCGCGCCCCATCCTTTCAGTCAAACAAGGTGGTCTCTTATAGCAGGGACATCCGCCGGGATTGCGACGACCTTATGCGCAAGCACAACGTGGATGCGGTCATCCATTCAGCGTGGATCCTGCCTCCGATCCATGACAAGGCGAGAATGGAGGACATCAACCTCAACGGGACCAGGGCTGTTGTACAGTCAGTGCTGAGAGCAGGAGTGCGTCACCTCCTCTTCACCAGCTCGACCACTGCCTACGGGTTCCATCCCGACAACGACCGCCCGCTTACCGAAGAAAGCCGCCTTCGCGGCAACGAAGATTTCACCTACAGCAAGTGCAAACGCATCATCGACCTGGAACTGCAGGAGTTCGCGCGGGCAAATCCCGAGATGATCGTCACCATTGTAAGACCCTGTTTCATAGTGGGGCCCGGATTCAATAATCCCATGGCCACCTATCTGAAGAAAAAACTCGTTCCTCTGCCGTCCCAGCGGGCCCCGCTCCAGGTAGTGCATGAGGATGATGTGACGAAGGCAATTTGTAGACTGCTTTTTCTCCAGAAGGCGGGGGTCTATAACATTGTACCCGAAGGGTCTCTAGACTTTAATAGAATGGTCCAACTGCTGGGGGGTTATCCCATATCCTTGCCGTTTTGATTGCTGTCGGCCATCAACAGCATGGCTTGGTTTCTGAGACTGAAGTTTTTGACCGAGTTTCCAAGCTCCGCGCTGAACATTTTCCGTTATCCCTGGATTGCTTCAGGCCAAAAACTCAAAAGCGAAATCGGATTCGAGTTCAAATATGATGCCCTGTCGGCGTTTGAAGATTTCGCTAAGACACACTTGGGCTCTGCTCGCCAAAAGGGGAAGACGAATGATTGACAGGAAAACTATTTTCATCACGGGGGCAGCCTCCGGAATCGGCCTTGCAACGGCTCAACTGTTCGCAAAAAAGGGCTGGTTTGTTGGCCTTATGGATATAAACGAAGTCGGCCTGACAAAACTTCAGGACGAGTTGGGCAAAAGTGATTGTTTCTCGCAGACCGGGGATGTCACCGATATCAACAGCTTTCGTAAAGCCGTTGAAGCTTTTGCCCGCGAGACGGGAGGCAGGATGGACGTACTCTTCAACAATGCCGGCATCCTCTGCTTCGGAAGGTTCGAATCCGTCCCCGTGGAGAATTCCCGCCGAACTGTCGAAGTCAATCTGATAGGTGTTCTCAACGGGATTCACTGTTCTCTTGAATATCTGAAAGGCACCCGGGGATCCCGCATCATATCCATGGCTTCCACGTCAGCCCTGTACGGCATCCCGGACCTCATGGTCTATTCGGCCACAAAAAGGGCCCTGTGTGCAGTGACGGAAGGCTTGGACATTGAGCTTGAACAATATGGCATAAAAGTAAGCGACATCGTGGCTCCCTATGTCAAGACACCCATGGTCCTGGATGCACCCGAAAAGCCCTTCAGCGTTGAGAGGATGGGCGTAAAGATCGAGCCCTCGCAAGTGGCTTTGACAGTCTGGAAAGCGGTCCAACGCCACAAATTGCATCGGAGAATCGGTACCCCGACGCATTTGCTCTCTGCTCTCTTCTGGCTCATCCCAGGCGTCAAAAAGTCTATAGTGAAGGCTCTCACCATTCCACCTGCCGCAAGGTCCGGGTGAAGTGGGAAGTAGCGTTTCAAAGAAACGGCTAACCAGTCATTTCATTACTGAGGAGCAACTGGCGTCATCGGGACCGGTGCAATGACTCAGAGAGACACTGTCCGCCTTGAAGGCTTTCCACAAAATGGAGCTGCCCTTGGCAACTGAGGGCTTGACTCCGTTCCCTGCCACCGTTTCCTATTTGATCGGTAAATTCCCCTTTGTGGATTCACGCAGGATCTGTAGTTGGAGGGTGCCGACCTGGGTAGAAGTATATCGGTGGTGTGCCCCGGAGATTCATGCGGCCCACTCTTCCTTTAGTAGCAGGCGCTTTTCAACACCTAGGGATATGTCTGACCCGTAGGCCGGATCATGATTTCGTTCACGTTGACGTGCGGCGGCAGCGTGAGCAGCCAGCGGATGCCTTCGGCGATGTCTTTGGGTTCGAGCAGTTTACCGATCTGAGAGATCAACTTTCCGAAGTTTTCTTCGCCATATCCAGCTACGACCTGGAATCCGCTGACCACTATCCCCGGCATAACCAGGGAGACTCTCACGCCCTGCTGGCAGACCTCCCTGCGCAGCCCCTCGACCACCCCGGCGATGGCGAACTTGCTCGACCCGTAAAGCCCGCTTATAGGCGAAATGTGCCGTCCTACTACCGAACCTATTGCAACGATATCCCCCGCTTTTCTTCTACTCATATACTGCGCTGCTATGCGCATAAGATGTGCGGCGCCCAGCACGTTTATTTCATAGAGCTGCCTCCATTGGGATTCGTCGCTGTCGAGAACGCCTCCCGCCAGCCCGCGACCCGCGTTGACGACAACTATGTCTACTTTGCGGCCTCCCTCTTTCCAATCCAATGCCAAATCCATGAGCAGGTCAAGATCCACTGGAATGCTCGCGTCCCCCGCCACGGCCAAACCTTTACCTCCATTGGCAGAGATTTCCGAAATCAGTTCGTTCAATAGTTGCCTGCGGCGGGCGTGGACCACCACAGATGCTCCCGATTGAGCCAGATTGAACGCAGTTGCTCGCCCTATGCCGGAGCTCGCTCCCGTGACAATTGCCGTTTTGCCTGAAAGCGTACGATCCATGATGCATTCTCCTTGTCGTTGCAGTCGATCAATTGATTAAGTGGGCCTCCGTTATGTGATTGTTCAATCAATCTTTTTCTATCAAAACTTGCTCCATTCAACACTGCCCTAAGCAATCCTATGCTTACCAAATCTTCACAAGAAATCATAAAGAAATCTCTCTGGATTGCTTTTATCCCTATATCTACCTGGAACCGGAGGACTTTTATGGCGACAGAGGGTCATTCCGAAGACGGAAATTTATTCGTCGTAGACCGCAAGAAAGATATGGTTATCGCCGGTGGATTCAACATTTACCCGCGGGAGATCAACGAAGTGCCTCTACCAGCATCCCAAGGTGTTGGATGCCGTGGCCATTGGCATTCCGGATACGTATCGGGGTGAGACGTGCAAGTGTTACTTACATAGTGTTAAAACCTGGAGAGACGGCCAGCGGTGAAGAGATTATCGCCTACTGCAAAGGAAAGCTGGCTGCCTACAAGGTGCCGAAAATGGTCGAGTTCCGCGATGAGCTCCCCAAGACAGCGATTGGCAAGATACTGCGAAAGATCCTAAGGGAAGAAGAAGCGGCCAAATTGAAGACTGAAGCGTGAGGTGGGAAAACGCTTTTGTGCGGTCTTCACGGCAGAAATGGAGCAATGGGGGGCACCGCTTTTTATACACAGACACATCTTGTCGTTGGCCTGCTCTCCGGCTGCTCTCGTATCTTCTGAATTGTCGATTTTGTTGCGACACACGGAACGTGCCCCTGCCGCTGGACCGGAAGGGGCACGTGAAACAATCAATTAGTCCGTCATATTCTAAACCTTGATAGCTAACCCCACATCGTCGGCCCCCTCTCCGAGCGTCAATGTACAAAGATTCAGGATAGACATGCGGATTTCAACAGTCACTTAACCGAGTATTACTAAAAGTTAAGAGTCATTAACATCGATGAGAGATCCCCGTTAGATTCAATAACCTCTTGGTCATCCATAGTCGATAAATCTCGACCGACATAGTCCTCTATCATCTTAAGCGCCTTGTCCATATGCATGGAAAATTCATTAGCCGGGACCACTTCAAAAAAGGTTGTGGTGCCAGAGTAGATGCCGAGATCATTTTTTGCCATGGATTGAGCCATATCTTTTGCATCTCTTATTATTTGAACTACCCTCTTAGCGATGGCCGCAGTCCTGACAAATGGTAGAAAATCCCACAGGACTATAGCGGCCCCAAAGAGGGAATTCGGCCTATAGCTTTTTGAAGATATCGAAGCGTCATGGATTTTGGTTTTTCTGTACACGGACCGAATTAGAAAGTCGTACTGCTGCTGTGGTGGAAATTTATGCCTTAAAAAACCGCGTTGCAAATAGAAGTCCCTGCCTAGCTGTCTGATGATTTCAGGTTTGGAATCGATAGGTTTGTCAGGGTTGCTGAAGATATCATTATCATTTTTCAGAATAGACTTAATCATTCTCACGGCGCACAGCAGATATGCGGACCTGACGCTGGATGGCGATACCGTCATTCCTTTTATAAAAAGATCTTCCGCCTTATCTAAGGCCAGAAAAATAGTCTTCCTCGATTGCTCGGCATCCTGCAAGTCAGGAAAGGAACTCTGCCCTTGGCGCATGTGGCGGACCATCAACATGGCTTGGCCCTGGCAACAAAGACCATAATCGCAATAAAAATCTTCGCTCAGGTTGTCACAGTTCTCCTCTACGAATAGAGCCTCATATTTGGCTCGTAGGTATAAGGCCTCTGCTGCCGCATAGGAAGGCGCTTCGATGGCCAGATTGTGATAAACCACCATCCTCAGAGTCCTGGCGACAAGATGGGTTGGATTGATGGAAAGCACGGTCCGAAGAATTTCCAAGGCTTCCCAGAAGCGATTTCGAAAAAAAAGGGTCTTGGCAATTTCGACCCCCAGGAGCGAGTTGTGAGGAAATTTAAGAAAAATCGTAACTGCATTCAACTCATTTGTTTTGACAGAACTGGGGCGATCATCTAGTGGAGGCCAGAGCAACCGAGTCAAGTTTTCCACAGAAGCCGGATCGTTTTTGAGGATCCTGTCCTCCAACAAATCAGGAACAAAATCGAAGAACAAAGTACTCCAAAGGGCCATTACCCACCAGAGAGTTAGCGTTTCGCCATTAAACAGGGTGGTTTCAGAAGGACGTTTGCAGAATATAACCCGAATATCATTAACCAGCAGGCATTGGCGGACATAGTCGGTTACCCTGATAACCGGATCACCGGGCAGTTTAGCATTTAAAGTCGGAAGCAAATAATCATCCAGGTTGCCGTAGTCCCCCGCAGCGATTCCTATGGATAAAAAACGGTTCTTGGTATAATGCTTGGACAAGGCCCAACGGATGGCGATCTGATGCGCTAAAGAAACAGCGTTCCTGAGACAATCATGATAATATGTCGGGTCTTCTGCTTCGGCTTCCTTTGGAAAATCCACATGCAAAGTGGTCATATCATGTGATCGAATTTTGCCCCATCGACCGTAAAGAAACTGGGGCGCCGATTGATCGATAAAGTTTTTCACGGCCGTTTTAAGCCAATCGATAATGTCCTGATTTACATCACCTCCCCGGCTGAAAAGAGCAAACCCGATCCGGGCCCCTTCTTTATACTGTTTCAACGGTTTGCTGTCCCCGCAGAGTTTGACCAGGGTTTCAAAGTTCCATTGAGGGCCCAATTCGCCTCTCTCATACCCTAACCAGAAGGACAGACTTCTCAGCGCGTTCCGCTTATTAAGCGTGTTGGCCGGTCCTCTTTTCAATCTGGTCAGCATGGAGTTGCTGATCCTGGGCAATTCGATCCGATTTTCGTCAGTCAGTGAATTGATCCGGTCCAGAAGAGCCCGTTCTGATAACTTAATTCTGAGGACTTCTTCCTTTTTTTCGAGGAATTCTTCGAAGCTAAGGTTGGGCACCATCAGGACCTGATTTGATCGGGAATGCAGTCGGATAAGATCCTGCAGGTCTTTCTCATCCTTTTCTTTGATAAGACGGTTTCTGAGCGCAAAGTCCAAAAATGATTCCATCATATTCTTATTGGCTGTGTTTTCAGAAAACAGGGCCAGACTCTCAGGGGTCGGGAATGTAGCCAGGAGGGCCGACAGGGCCTGTTGTTCTTTCTTCATGATTTTTTTCTTTCCATCTGCAATGGCGCCAAGAATAACAGTTGCTGTTTCAGCTTAAAATGGAATTTCAGGTGAAACACCTTAAAATATTGACAGTCATTTCAGTACGGAATAAGAAAGACATAAAACTCGTTGCAAGTCAAAGCAAAAGAGGTGTTTTGAGGGAGCCCTGCCAATGGCTCATTACCGCATTCTCTTCGACGCCACTAAAAACTGAGTAGAAAAGAGGTTGAACTGAATCCCATTTGATTATATCCCCCCGGATCCAGGATAATAACTTGTTCGTCGTCACCGAAAAATACCGTCAAACTTTTATCTTTTTTCTTACGCTACGGGAGCAGAATCGTGCATGACCTGTTCAATGCCGAATCCGTTGTGGTGGCTGGAGTTTCCGAATCCATAGATAATCTGGCGAAGAATGTTATCTCGAATCTGGTTAACCTCGGATACACGGGCAAAATTAACGCTGTCGGTCATCGAGGTGGAGAAGTCTTTGGACTTCCGATTTATCGCTCCATCTCCGAATTGCCTGGACAAGCCGAATTAGCCGTTATTCTCACGCCCGCGCGTTTTGTCCGCGATACGCTCATTGAGTGCTGCGAAAAGGGGACACGCTGGGCTGTTATAAGCACCGCAGGCTTTAGAGAGCTCGGCGCCGAAGGAGAAATGCTCGAACAAGAAATACTGGCAACAAGCAAAAAGTTCGGTATTCACCTGGTTGGTCCAAACTGCGTAGGCATCATAAATACCGCGAACCGTCTTTATACTACATTCACCACCTTTACGAACCCGCTTAGAAGAGGCAAAGCGGCCGTTTTTGCTCAAAGCGGCGGAGTTGGCACCGGCCTCGCCGAAAAATTATCCACTTCCGGAGTTGGCATAAGCAAGGTCGTGAGCATGGGCAATAAACTGGATCTCGATGAGGTAGACTATCTTGCCTACCTCATGGATGATCCGGAAACCGGCATCATATATTTCTATCTTGAAGATTTTAAAAAAGCCCGTCATTTTGCGGACCTGGCGCTAAGATGCATTAAACCCATCATTCTGCACAAGTCGAACACAAGCCCCGTGAGTTCGGCTATTGCTCAATCTCACACGGCTGCTCTGGCTGCAGACGACCAAGTAGTTGATTGGGTCTGCCGCGAGACCGGCATCCTGAGGGTCCATTCTGTCTCCGAAGCTATAAACACGGCGAAGGGTTTGAGCCTACCGCCCCTTAAAGGCAAAAATCTCGCCATCTTGTCACGGTCAGGCGGACACGCGGTAATAGCCGCAGACACTTGCGCTATCTATGGATTCCATCTGCCACCTTTTGAGAGGGACGTTCTCGATGAAGCTCAAAGCCGCAGTCATGCCGGCGTCATCCGGTTGGGAAATCCACTGGATCTTGGGGATATTTTCAGTTTTGGCTCCTGGGTCAGGATAATGAAAAGAATTCTTTCTCAGGTCGATATTGACGGCATACTATTCATCCATGTATCCAGCTTGGCTTTGGAACGGGATGCCACACAGAGACTCATGGAAAGGTTGTTCACACTTTCCTCGGAATCGGGAAAACCCATAGCGACGGTGGTGGACGTCCCTTTTGAAGAGCGAGTCCGCCTGGAAAACCTGGGTTTTCCCATTTTCTTTGACCCTGTGGAAGCTGTGCAGGCCCTTTCGGCGAATTTGAAATGGGGAAAAACCGAAGCATCGCACCGAAAACGGTCCGAATCCAAAATGATTACCGCGCTATCGGGTATGCCCATTAGTAGAATCGACCAATGGTTCAGTTACATTCAAAATCGACAGCCGCTCCTTCATGAGGCCCTCGATTTGATAGGTCTGACGGGCATACCGGTAGTGCCGTGGCGCATGGCAAAAAGCCTTGATAAAATTCTTGAGGCATCTGATGAGCTAGGGTTCCCAGTTGCGCTAAAAGCCGTTTCTCCTGCGATTCTCCACAAAAGCGACAAAGGCGCGATAGCCCTGAATGTTGCTGACGCCGTATCTCTGCGAAATGAATGGCGCCGGTTGCAGAGTATCTCCGATGACATTTCAGGCATCGTAGTGCAAAAGATGGCCCCATCCTCACGGGAACTTGTAATCGGTGGAAGAAGAGACCCTTCCTTTGGGCCGGTTGTGCTCACCGGCCTGGGAGGGATTATGGTAGAGGTAATGAGAGATGTGAGTATGCGTCTTGCTCCCGTCGATAAGGATACGGCCCTGGAAACGCTCGGAGAGCTTTCCGGAAAACGCATACTCGGGCGATTCCGAGGCATGGCAGAGGCGGATCTTCAAGCTGTCACCCACATTATTGTTCAAGTCTCTCTGCTCATGCACCACTTCCCGCAAATCCGCGAGATGGATTTAAACCCGATTAGCCTGAACGATGATGGAAAGGGTGCTTTCGCTTTGGATGCGAGAGTGCTGATCGATTGAAGTTATCTAGCACCGGTCAAGGACAGCCCTCAAGGCATTCAGGGGATAGGGATCTGCGTGAGAAAGAACTCCGATTCCCCGGCGGACCCTTCGAACATCGACCTGGATCTCTGGTCGTTTCTCGAGTGGCTGGTGGACCAAATCGGTAGAGAATGGAGCAAAGAGGCATTGCGAAAAACAGGGGCCATTTACAAGGCGCCCGGAGCACCGGATCGAGCCTAAAACCAAACCGCCTTGAAATATATCCCTGATACCGAAGCAGACTATATCATCGTCGACAACTTCACCAAGGCCGCCGCCGACACCATCGTTATGGATAAAACTGGTTATGGCAATAGAATTATCACACCCGAGGCCCAGTCATCAGGCCATAAATTTTGCTCTATTCCCGAGAATTAAAGTATGAAACATTTCAATATAAAATGATATCTTTCATGAAATAGTTATAAATGTTGACAACTATTTCAGTGCGCGATATGAAGTAATCGTTCAATTCATTTCGGTCAAGACCCCTCCAGCTGCTGGGTTGCCCCCTTTTGTGCGTTGGTGGTCTCCAACAGGGGCACGTGAGCTTCAGAGACTTTCCAATTCAGTTGAATAATCTTTTTTTGTTTTTCCTCTATCTTCGAAGGCAAAGCCTAAAGGCTGAAACAGGTTCTGCTCAGTTCAATTAGGCAAATAGATTCAGGAGGGAATATGGCCGAGAGCAAAATTCCGGGTGTATTGGCTTTCGACATGATGGCCAAGGCTGAAGATAATCCTGACTTCCCCGTGCTGACCTTTGAAAATCGTCCTTACCCGGATGAGATACTCACCTATTCCGATCTTGTCCTCAAGGGCAGCCGATTGGCCAGGGCAATGGAGAGAATGGGGTTTGGCCGTGGAGACACCTTTTCCATCGTGATGCGCAATCATCCGGAAGTGGTTTTGTCCATGTACGCCGCATCAGCCCTGGGGGCGGTTCTAGTGCCTATCGATCCCAGATCGAAAGGGGATAAATTGAGGTACCAGATCGAGGACTCGGGAAGCAAAGGGGTCATCTTTGCGGCTGAATTCTTGGAATCCATCGATGAAGCTGTCTCAGGGCTTCCCGCTGTGAAAACCATCGGGTGCATGTACAATCAGGAGTTCGGAGTCCCGGTGTCGCCCGGACATCCAGACCTCAAAGAAGTCATGGAAAGCTGCGAGCCTAAGATGTTCAACCCCGGACTCCAAACACCTCATGACTATTGCCAGATCATTTACACTTCCGGCACAACTGGAAATCCAAAGGGAGTTCGCATCAGGGCCGAACGCACACAAGGCTATATTCTGCTGGCTGACCTCGTCTGGCGTTACATGCCGGAGGATAAGCTCTATACAGGACTCTCGTTGACTCACGGAAACGCTCAAACCGTCACCCTGAATCCAGCTCTATATCGCTCCATTCCGGCGGTGATCTCACGCAAGTTCACCAAAAGCCGCATCTGGGACCTTTGCCGAAGCTATGGCTGCACCACTTTTTCCCTGCTGGGGGGAATGATGATGGGGATTTTCTCCGAACCGGTCCGGCCAGACGACGGGGACAATCCAGTCAGGGTCGTTCTGAGCGCCGGCACGCCGAGAGGTATCTGGGAAGCTTTTGAAAACCGTTTTAACGTCAAAATTCATGAGTGGTATGGCGCAGTGGAAGGGGGCTTTGCCCACAATCCGCCCGGGGTCGGTCCTGTGGGTTCATTCGGGAAACCTCTGGAAGGGATTATGGAAATGAAAGTGGTTCACGAAGACGACACGGAGTGCGAGCCCGGAGAGATCGGTGAACTCATCGGCCGTTTGATAACCGGGGAAACGGAGGTGGAATACCACGGCAAAAAGGACGCTTCCATGGCTAAAACCCGCGGAGGATGGCTTCGCTCGGGAGACATGGTCCACAAGGATAAAGATGAGTACCTTTATTTTGACTTCCGCAAAGGCGGCGGCCTGAGACGCCAGGGTGAATTCATTATGCCCGAGTACGTAGAAGGCGTAATCGCACTGCACCCCCACGTATCTGATATCTGCGTTTTCGGAGTTTCGGCTGCATCCGGAGCTCCTGGAGAGAGCGATTTGGTGGCTGCCGTAGTTCCCGCAGACGGACAAAGAGTCGACGTTAAAGGCATTTTCGACCTCTGCCTCACTTCGTTGGAGCGCAACAGCGTGCCGAGCTTCATTCAAGTAGTGCAGGAAATTCCCAAAACGGCTTCGGAGAAAAACCTGGACCGCCTGCTGAAGGAGATGTTCAGCCCTGAGTCTGAAAACGTCTACTGTCTGACAGACTTCTGCTAACCGGATGGAGAGAGGAGAAAAGCCCATGCGAAAGGTTTGTATAATCGGCGGGAGCATGACCAAATTCGGCCGCCACATGGACCGCAATTTAAAGTCTCTGGTAGCCGAGGCAGTCACGAAAGCCATGAAAGACGCCGGTATAACCAAGGAACATATCGAGGGGGTTTGGGTTGGCAACGCGTCCCAGGGTGTTTTAACGGGACAGGAGTCGATCCGCGGGCAGGTAGTAATGAGGGCCATGGGCATCGGCCGTATCCCGGTAATAAATGTTGAAAATGCCTGCGCCTCATCTGCCACTGCAGTTCACGGCGCCCGGGCAATGGTGGCCCTCGGTGAGATGGAAGTAGCCCTGGCCGTAGGCATGGAAAAACTGTACTTCGAAGATCGGGGCAAGGTTTTGCCGGCTTTCGTCGGCTGCCTGGACGTGGAGATCCTGCCTCAACTGATGAAACTTTTCACCGAACAGGAAACAAAAGCCAAAAATGAGCAGGAGGCTCGCGGCGAAGGCGGTAAACAAAAATCCGGGCAGCGGACAATCTTCATGGACGTCTATGCTATGTTGGCCAGAAGTCATATGCAAAAATACGGCACGACCCAGCGGCAGTTGGCCGTGATAGCTTCTAAGAACCATTATCACTCCTCTTTGAATCCTCTGGCTCAATATCAGGACCTGTATACGGTTGAAGAAGTGCTCCAGGCCCCGGAAGTGGCCTGGCCCCTGACCAGGCCCATGTGCTCTCCTCTCGGCGATGGCGCCGCAGCTGCGGTCATCTGTTCCGAAGAGTTTGCTCGGAAGATCGGTGCTGGCCATGCTGTAGAGTTAGCGGCCTGCAAATTGGGCAGTGGAGAGGACCCATCCAAAGAAGCCGAAGAGAGCACCTTGGCCTGGTTAGCGAAAAAGGCTTACGAACAGGCCGGCATCGGTCCGGAAGAGATCGATGTCGCCGAAGTCCACGATGCCACTGCTATCGGAGAATTATACGCAGCCGAAGAATTGGGTTTCTGTGCGCTGGGTGAAGGCGGGCTGTTCGCCGAAGCCGGCCACAGTACTCTAGGTGGAAAACTTCCGATCAATGTCTCAGGTGGTTTGGAGTGCCAGGGGCATCCTATTGGGGCAACAGGTGTGCGCCAGATAGTAGAGCTTTACTGGCAGCTGGCCGGCGGCGGGCGAGCCGGAAAACGGCAGGTAGAAGGCGCGAAGGCGGCCCTTGCCCAGAATGCCGGCGGAAGCGTGGGCGGTTCCGAGGCTGCCCTGGCTGTAACTATTTTGAAGAAATGATGAGGTTAACGGTATCGACCCTGAAGGGGGCATGAAATTTACAACCAGAAAGGAGCTTGCTATGGGATTACGGGATCTAAACATTGATCTGAACGAGGAGCATGTGGCCATCTGGAATTCTACCAAGAAGTTCGCCCAGAACGTGATGCGCCCCACAGCCGTGGAGCTGGATAAGCTGGCCGATCCAGCCGATGTGATCGCCAAGGACTCCATCTATTGGGATTGGCTGCGCCAATCCTATGAGTTAGGCTATCATGGGCTTTTGTTTCCGAAGGCAATAGGTGGAATGGAGGCCGACCCGCTGACTTATGCATTAGTCACGGAACTGATGGGGTGGGCGGCCAGCGATCTTGCCGTTAGTTTCGGATGCCACACCCAGCCATATTTCTGGGCTACCATGTCTCCGGACTCTGAGATGCAGGACTTGGCCAGGCAATTCATGGAAGATAAAGGCACAATGACCGGGTGCTGGGCCATTACAGAACCAAATCATGGATCGGACTCGCTGCGTTTCGGCGGGGAATACGGCGCCGTCCCGGAAATGGCCAGTGAGGTCCGGGCCGTTAAGGATGGAGACTACTATGTGATCAACGGCCAGAAGTCGGCTTGGGTAAGCAACGGTACCATAGCCAAGTACGCGGTCCTCTGGCTTTCTCTGGATCCTTCCCGAGGCAACGAGGGTGGAGGGGTCGCTGTTCTGCCTCTTGATCTCCCCGGCATTTCCCGTGGAAAACCTCTAAACAAGCTCGGTCAAAGAGCCCTGAACCAGGGCGAGATTTATTTCGACGATGTCAGGGTTCCCAAAAAATACTTGATTGCTGCCGATCCGGCCACTTTCCAAATGTTTTCAAACATGGAACTGGCTATCTGCAACGGCTGGATGGGCTTGTGTTTCGTCGGCCTCGCCCAGGCGGCCCTCGAGGAATCCCTGGCCTACGCCAAGTCGAGAGTGCAGGGGGGCAAGATAATATATGAACATCAAAACATAAGACTGAAACTCTTCGACATGTGGGCGTCTATCGAAGCGGCCCGGTCCCTCGCTCGCAGAGTTGCCATCTATAATACGGATCTTTTTCTTAAAGGACAGCCTTTGGCCGTTCATTACGCCATGGCCGCCAAGGTCCTCTCCACCGAGACGGCCTTCAGGGCAGCCAGCGAGGGGGTTCAGATTTTTGGCGGCTATGGACTGTCGAAGGAATATCACATAGAAAAGCTCTTCAGGGATGCCCGGGCAGCTATGATTGAAGACGGCACCAATGAAACTTTGGCTATTGATGGTGCGGAAAGGTTGGGAAAGGGCCGGCTGATCCTGGATGTTAAGCTGGGCACTACCCCGGTGGCTCAGGCAGCCGAAGGCCAGCCGGCAGGTCCCACCTTTGAGGAATTCATGCCCATTCTGCGTCCGACCGGTACACACATGGGCCTGATGAAGAGCGATCCTGAGAAGTGCACGTCTTGCGGGCTTTGTGTGTTGAACTGTCCTTTCAAATGTTGGGAAATGGACGGGAACAAAGTCCCCAGGATGAAAGAAGAAAGCCACTGCTTTTCCTGCTTCAACTGCATGGTGGCCTGTCCTGTAGATGCAATCTCCATCGCGGAACCTTATCACGTTGACGAAGGCGCTTTTTTCGATGTGGGGTTCCCCGAACTCAAGATGCCTCTCCCGCCTCAAAACGCGGAAGGAGAGTCCACTGAGTGGACCACAGTGGAAAAGACGATCATGGAGCGGAGAAGCGTTCGCAATTTCAAATCGGATCCCGTCCCTGAGCCGCTCATTCGAAGGGTGCTGGAGGCCGGCCGGTTCGCTCCGAGCGCCGGAAACCACCAGCCCTGGAAGTTCGTGGTAATAACGGACAAGGATGTCATCGGCAAGATAGAGGAAGGCATATACGGCCTGGTGAACGTAATGAACACCATGTACCATAACGACACCATGGTTATGTCCCTTGTTGCTACATTGGGTCAGCCGACACCGCTCGGCACTTTCGATCCACGGATCCTGGGTGGGATGGCTTCCGTTGTCAGCAAAGAGCTTCCGATCTTTTTGGGGGCGCCTGCCGTGATTTTTCTGGCCAGCAACGACCGGCTAATGAGCCCCCAGCTCCACACCGGAATCTGTGGGCAGAACATGAACCTGGCAGCTCAAGCACTGGGGCTCGGGGCGTGCTGGACCGGTTTCGGAGCGTGCGCCGAGTTGGTCCCCGAGATCAAGAAAAGCCTTGGGCTCGAAGAGCCATGGCGGATACAGGCGGTCTTGGTGCTGGGATATCCAAAGTTCAAACAGGAAGGTATTGTCCCCAGGCAATTCAGACCTGTCAGTTGGATTAGGCGAGGAGCAAAAGGTCTGGAAACAGATCAATAGGGGAACAATCTGCAAAGCTTGCGAAATACATAAGTATCAGGGAGGTGTCGGCAACAGCGGTTTTGGTCGTCTACTTCTTGCGTGATTTCGTCTTAGCGAAACTGACACGGAAGCGCATTCTCGATTCTTATTCCTGTGCCGACTGCGGAAGGCGTCGCCGACAATAAAGGAGAACCTTTTATTGTCGGCATTTACACGAGCCGGCAAGCCCTTTTTTTCAGATCGCCGATGCAGCAATGGTCGCCGATATTCCGGATTTCCTCCCCAAATTAACAGCAAAGATCAATGAGGTCAAAGAGCAACAATAAACTTACTGGAGACAGAAACCGCTATGCCAATCTACGAGTATCTATGTATGTCATGTGGAGACATTACCTCTGTTCTCATCCTCAAACCAAATGAAGAGAAAGATGCAACGTGCCGCTCCTGCGGGGGTAATCGTCTTGATCGGGTGATTTCCCGGGTGGTGATTCACAAATCCGAATCACAGCGTCTGGCTGAATACGACACACGAAAGCGCCAAGACGATTCTTTTTACAAGGATGAACGCAACGTTGGCCTTTGGGCCAAAAAAAGGGTCAAGGAACTGGGGGTGGACCTGGGAGCCAGTCTCGACGAAACCATCGAAAAGGCTCGCACCGGCAAGATTTCTTACGATTTCTAACCGAATAAGAAGGAGGGGTCATATGCAAAGGCTTTCAGGAAAAGTAGCAGTCATAACGGGTGGAGGTGGGGATATCGGCGCCGAGTCGGCAAAGCTTTTTGCCAAGGAGGGGGCGACCGTCTTGCTCGTAGACATCAAAGAAGAGGCGTGCCAAAAAGTGATCAAAGAGATCGGAAGCGATGCTGTGAGCTATTATGTGGCCGATGTTACCAAAGCCGATCAAGTCCAGGCTTATGTCCAAACAGCCGTCGACCGCTACGGCGGCATTGATGTCTACCTTGGCAATGCGGGCATTGATGGGGCCGTATCACCCGTCCATGAGTACCCTGTCGACGTCTTTGAGAAGGTGATTGATACAAACATAACAGGGGTATTCCTTGGCTTGAAATACGTGATTCCGGTCATGATAGCGCGAGGAGGAGGAAGTTGTATTCTAACTTCCTCTATTGCAGGCCTTAAAGGGTCGCCAGCCATGTGCGCCTATGTAACAAGTAAACACGCCCTCATAGGACTGATGCGCACGGCGGCCGTCGAATATGGCGCTTACAACATACGCGTGAACTGCGTCAATCCTGGAGTGGTTGAAAGCCAATTGATGCGTTCTGTCGAAGAAGGTTACGTTCCGCTCTCTCTCGCCCTTGCGGGAACTCAACTGGACCGGCAAGGGGTCCATGACGATATTGCGTCTAAAATCCCTATGAAACGGTATGCTACCACGGAAGACGTCGCCAAGCTAATGTTGTTTTTGGCGAGCGATGAGAGCAGTTTCTGCAATGGGGCCTTTTACATGGTTGATGGCGGAACCACGGCGGTGTGAAGGCGTATGGCCGCACTTGGCTATTGGCCGGTTCGCGTTTATGGCGGAGATCAGAGTGGCTGAGGCTTGGAAATCATAGGAACTGAAACAAGATTCCGGTTGAGTCTCAGGGACTGACAGACACTTATGGAAGGAGCCCGACTGTTGGCGCCTCAGAAAATTCAGATATTAAGACCATGAGGCGTTATGCATCGGTATGTTCTGTGGAGTTAATGGATTGGCAAACTAAATGGCTCTCTGCGGGCCAATTAGTGATGGTTACCTTAGATTTTAGTTCAATGTGAAAACCCACGCCCTATGGGCGTGGTGATGTGGACTGGCTACGCCGGTCCCGAATGGGCTTGGCCTTAAGGCCGCTCACTGCTATCTCCTATCTCGAGTTGTGCCGCAACATCGAGGGGGAGGAGAATGCAGTGAGCAGATTTCGCAAATTATCACATACGATATGGCACTGCCAGTACCACATCATCTGGGTTCCTAAATATCGTTACCGAGTGCTGGTAGGGCCGATTCGGGAAGCGGCATGCACAGGAATCCAGGCCATCTGTGGCTATGTGGGTTGTAAAGTTGTGGAGTTGAACGTCCGAAGGGACCATGTCCACGTAATTGTGATGATTCCGCCTAAAGTAGCAATATCGGATCTGATGGGGCGAGTAAAGGACCAGACATCGATCAAGTTGTTTAAGCAGTTCCATCAACTCCGGAAGAAACCATACTGGAGGAATTACTTTTGGGCCAAGGGTTATTGTGTTGACACAGTTGGGCTAAATGCCGAGATGATCCGGGCTTATGTGAAATACCAAGAGAAAAAGGAACGGTTAGGAGAGCAGCTTACAATCGCCAAATAAGAGAGCACCCAAAAGCGGCGCAACCAAGGCCTGCCTCCTTTGGGGGCAGGCCACGTCCCCCCTATGGGGGGTGAATTTAAAGCCCCGCCCTATGAGTGGGGTTTTTTACTTTCGCCAAGGTTAGGCATGTTACTCCCGTACGCCATGAGCGAATGTATTTTTATAGTGTCCATCGGTATCATCCTCTTGTTGGTTGCCATCTCATTCTAATTGTCTGGGTGCCGCAACTCTGAAAGACGGGGAACGGGCTATGAACTCCTGGAATGGTGTTGTATCCTGAAATTGCAACAATCAGTCTCACTCAGATATCACTTACATGTTCAATTGGGAAATCGTAAGGTTTTTGCGAGCTATGGGTTGTTCCAAAGCCTTTTAAGGCAGAATTCAACCCCGAAATGCGGTTCTGATCGCACAACTTGATGTATTATTCTAGATCAATAAGGAAGAAAGGAGTATTTATGAGCACCGAGAAAGCTGCGCAAGAACAAATAGTGCCTTTTTGGAAAGCATTTTTGATTGCTCTGGCAATTCTTGTAGTACTTATCGCGTGGATACTATTCGGAAGGTTCGTACTAAAGCTTGAAAAGCATTGGGTAGGGCTTATAGCCATTACATTATTCGGCGGCTTATATAATAACAACCTTGCGGACGCCCCCAAGATTTATGTCGGCTCGGCTGTGGGGCTGGTGATGGGCTTTCTTCTCTGGTACCTTCCCGCGAAAATAGGGCCGGCCGGATTGGTCGTTATGCTTATAGTTATTGGTCTGCTCCTGGGTGCCTTAATAGCGAAAAAGATTCCTCTGATAAGCAATTTTGCAACTTTTATCATGCTCAACTTCGTAACAGGTTCAACCCTGATCATGGATGCACATCTTCATCTGGTTTACCTTAAAGATCTTGTTTACGCCGCTGTTTGCTTCTGGCTGTTGCCGCTTGTTCTGGTGAAATTAAAGGAAATGAAAGCGGCAAAGTCGATGGCTCAAGAAGTTCGAAAAACATAAGGTGCGGCTCACGCTTATGAGAACCGGTATGTGAGACTCCAAGTGTAACCGAAGCGGACAAGCCGGAAAATAATCTACTCCTGCAAATGCGGGCGCAAAGGTGAACCTGTTTGAAGGGAACCGATTTTTTGGTCTTGCTTTGAGGGGATTAAACTATTTGCAGTTCGAGAAAGCGTATAAGCTTTTTGAGATACTTCAACCCCATGGGCTTCTTGAGTCTCGAGGACGTTGCTTAGGGGATTCAGTTCCTCGCTTCCGATGCTTCTGCATGGTTACCGGAATCGAGCTCTGCCATTGATGGGGGGGATACGGAGCAATGATTTGCCGCCTGTAGCATGTTGCGGTGATGGGCGACGGCGTGGTGAAGGAATTCAGGGACGAAATTTATCAGAGAAAAGGAGAAAACAGATGGCGCTTAACAGTTGAATCTAAAATTTCGGAACTTTTGGGAGATGAACGCAGCGAGGCGATCGTCGAGAAACATTGTCCGGGATTGTCCGCCGACCCCGGATAAACTGTCCTGAACGAAACTTGATTTGACACTGGGCCAGGTTCCCCCTTGGGATTGTCAATGACAGCTACATTCCAAAACTCTCGTTCAAGTTCTTTTCATCGTACAATTTCTTGCCTTCGATAAATGTTGCTATCGGCGTCCGGCCAAGGCAACGTTTTCCCTGATGGGTCCTCTGATTGTTGTATCTGTCCATGAAAAGATCGAGGTCCTCTTGGAGCGTCTCGATGTCTGAGTAAATTCTCTTGCGGAAAGCAATCCGATAGAACTCATTTAGCATCGTCTGGTGTAGCCGCTCACATATACCATTGGTCTGAGGGCTTTTCACCTTGGTTTTGGTGTGCTCGATGTCGTTTAGCTGCAAAAACAGCTGGTAAGGGTGCCGATCCGGGGCGCCACAGTATTCTGTTCCCCTATCGGTGAGAACCCTAAGCACCGGCACGCCTTCTTTTTCGAAGAAGGGAAGGACTTGGTCGTTCAGAAGATCGGCGGCAGTCACCGGGATTTTGGCAGTATAAAGCTTTGCAAAACCCAGCGAAGAAAAGGTGTCGATGGCTGTTTGCTGGTAAATCCTGCCCACGCCTTTGAGGTAGCCGACATAGAAAGTATCCTGGCTCACGAGATATCCCGGATGTTGCGTCTCGATCTCGTCGGGATGGGACTCACGAGACCTCTTGGATGCTTCCAGGGCGCAGAGCTGGGCCTCGGTGTAGACGATCCCCTCGGCTGCCGCGCGCTCCTCAAGAGCCTTTAGCCTTTTTTTGAAAGTCTCCAGCCCGTGGCGCAACCATATGCTTCTTACACCGCCACCGGATACTAGAGTGCCGGCTTTCCTCAGCTCGTTTGAAGCTCTCATTTGGCCGTAAGCTGGAAACTCATTGGCCATCGTGAGCACAGCCTCCTCAACCTCCGGGGAAACCCTGTTCTTCATGCATGGCTTTTTCTTGGTCTTCTCAGCCAAACCTTCCAACCCATCTTCATCATAAGCTTTCTTGATGTCATAGAAGTGTTGGCGGGAAACACCGTTAATCTTGCAGGCCTGTGAAACATTGTTGAGGAATTCGGCGAGTTCTAGTAGACTTAACTTACGTTTTACGAGCTTTTCCTGGGTGGTCATAAAGGTTCCTTTCTCTTGGGTTGTTTGGCGACAATCTCCAAGAGGGTACCTGACCACCCTTTCTTATGCAATGTGTCAACTCAAGTCCGTCTTCGGACAGATAAACATGGCCATGGGCATGACGCTCAGCCAGATCATACCTTTTTCTGATGGACGTATTACGCCCCAGGCAATCCAGGCGATCTCCGAAGATCTGGCGAAGCTCTGATTGACTAAAAGCGGTCGTAGATCTCATGGTCTCCATGAGAATTTCAGCAGCTTCCCTTGCCAACGTATCAGAAACTTCGAGAATGATTTCGTCGTGCACCATTCCAATGATCTTGGCTCACAGCGTTAGCTTTTCTGAAGAAGTTGCTACTTCTCTCCTTGTAGCGTTATGCGGTGGGTTATCCGGGATCTTTCCATGTCCAGAACATATCTGCTTTTTCCATCTTTCCGAGAACCGCTGGCAAATTGATATGGACCGGAAGTGGAAGTCCCCGAGAAACGGCTATCTCACGGGTAGACGGATGGGTTCAGCCGCATTCAACGCCTTAAAGTATCCGCTACGGCCCGAGGCCCCGTTTCTTTGATTGCCGCAATTGAGACATCACTCTTTGGCGGCGGGACCAGAGTACAATCCGCCGGAACCATCTCCAGCATCTAGCGAGACCTTCCGGTTCACAAAGACCGGACATAGGCGGGAGAGTGAGGCGCTCATTGCGACGCTTCATTTTTTTCTCTCCTCCATAGTTCTCCAAGCGAGTTCAAGCTCTTTTTGTGTCGCCATGATGCTTCTTCCCGATTCATATACCTCATTTTATCTCTCTCGGGCAATTATCGGGGTGGCCGACTGTGCATTCACCTGTCCGCTCTACGCGTGAATGTCTGTGATCAGAATCGCGTTCGGTTCTTCGCCCTGGGTCAAGTCAAAAGCTCGGTATTCATACGGAGAAACTACGGACCATTTCGTAAAAGGAACATGGTCGCTATTTCGGAATGCCTCAAACATCAGGACCATCTTTCTGCGATCATATTCTGTCATCCCTGACTCATCGGGAATTGTACCCAACCCGGCGGACTCGCCCTGAAGGGAGGAATACTGCTCCGAAAGCGAAGTGGGAACTTGATTGTAAATTTCAGAGAGAAGATCATCGAACGTCAGCGCATCCATTTTCTCGTTTCCAGCATTTCCGCTATCACCCAACGTCCAGGTCGTGGCGCCAAAAAGCCGGAAATCAACAGCAACGCACTGGAGCGCATATCGGTGGACAGCCTGCCATCTATTTTCGCTCGCAACGTCAGCAAAACCTCCGGGTTCGGATTTTGGCCATAGCAAATAGCTCCCATCTTTGAAGAAAACTGCTAAGTGATGAAAATAGTTATTTTCGTCCAGGCGGTTACCAAATCTATCGGAAAACTCACTCTCGATAAACTCCCGTCGCTCATCCTCTTCACCCAGTAAGGCATCGGCATCGAGCGCCATTAGAAATGAAAAGTTGGAATGGGACATGGAAAACTCCTTTGCAAGCATGTGGGCGGAAATGCAGCCGGGGCTTTCTATTTCTCTGCTTCGAAGTTGACCTCAGCGACCGTCAAGCAGCCTTGAAATGCTATTTCTTGCTGCCGACACAAGTGCATGAGATCGGTGAGGAGGTCGTCTATCTTGGAAACAAGGTCGTCTTCTTCCCCTGGATATGCTGCTTCCAATGCCGCGATTACCCGGTTAATCCTCATTTCGTTATCCATTGTGACTTCTCCCTCAGAGTTTGACAGCTCTGGCGCAATGACGCTTTTCTAGGGTATCAACCAAGATCGAAGCATGCCCAAATAGCTCCCGATCAGTTTTCGGAGATAGGAACGCCTCCGCCTTTAAATTCAGGGAACAATGGAACTGTTGTTATGAAGTTTGTGATGGCCAAGGCTGCTTTCAAATCCTCGGCGTCTTTGAGAGCAATATACTTGAGAACATAGCAGAAGATAGTTGGGCTCCCGATTGGGTATGATTCCCCTGGCATATTTAATTGCATACGCTCGCCGGAAGAGGAAACATTGGAGTTGAAAGGCTTGAGGTAGTCCAGAAGCATCATCGCAGTTACATTTCCGATAACTGCGCCTTCAGGATCAGGGAGATCCATAAGAACGTCCAGGAACAGACGCAAATCCATTATTAATCCCGCTTCCAAGGCTACTGCGAACGCTTCCGGGGTCATTTTCTGTTCGTCAGGGATTTCGTCTTGAGTCTTATCGACAAGAACTTGGAGTTTATTGGCGCGCTCAACAGCTTTGATGAGAGCTTGCTCACCCACCACTGTCAGTCCATCCATCAGCATACCCAATGTAGAAATGCTCTTAAGATCGAGTTTTCTGGAAGGGGTATGGATGAAAAACTCCCCTTCCTTATCCATATTTGGTTTGAAATGAGCACCAGGCGAGGCTTTATCCAGCCTGTCGTTGAGAAAATCATGCATCTCAGCGATGTGCTTTCGAAATTTCTCATCCTCACTGAGAATCTGGCGCATCTTCTTTATCTTTGGCCTATTCGACATCCCTTTTTATCCTTCCACCACTACTTACTCAGAACCTAGCAACCTGGGAATTCTCTTTCCGGCAGTTTCCCTTCCAGGTATCGTTTTGCCGCTTGCTTGAGAACTGCACAGTTCCACTGCCCTAGTTGCTCCGCTCTCTCGCCTGTCGCTTCCATCAGCGCTTCGAACTGAGCCTTATTGGGGATTTCAATATCGACTTTTCGCCAACCGTTGACACTGGTCCATGGGTTGCCGTCTTCGCCTATTTCATTGGACACGAACGCCCGGAGGCAGGCGCTGATGTAACTTTGCCGATAGTTCTTGGGTTCTGGCTGCTCTGCTGCGGAGTTCTCTGCCTGCTTTCTCATCTCCTGTACCTCTTCGCTATCGGCACCGTGTTCAGCCATCGCTTTCTCGATTAACTGCAAAGCTCCGAGGAGGCGAGAAGAACTGAAGAAATCGGCGCCATTCTCAGCCTCCAAGCTGGCCACGTCCTGCTTAATCCATTCATAGATGGCTTTGAGCGGTTTTGTACCTTTAGGGACGGCGATGATCGGGCCTTCGTCATTGAAGTCAGCACCGGCTTCACATGCGCCGATCTTCTAGAACTGGTCTTCCGAGCCTTCGTAAAAATGGAGGACATCGCGGCGGTTTGAAACATTGTCCACAACGATAGTTTCAGAGCCAGGGCCACGGCTGCACACGATAAGGTAATAGAAATCAAAGTCGTCTTTCTTAAGCATTCTAATTCACTCCATTTACCTGGGGTGCCGGTCACCGAAGGTCTGCATCCAGTAAATCAACACCTGCTTCGCTTGCTGCTCGATTAGGTCGGGGAATTGCAGCATGACATAGGGCACGGCATCGAACATATTCGTTACGCCCGATTTCCTGAGGTCATCCAGGTACAGCAAGTGTTCTTCCGTCAAACATTCCGGTTTCTCTACTTCCAAAGCTTTTCCTCCTCACAGCTTCTCTATTTCCCAGGGGAATTGCCTCTTGTATTCCTCCTGGACTTTTGCTTTGATCTCGTCGGCAGGGAGGTCTTTCACGTCCTTTAAAAACTCGACCAGCTTCATCTCTTCCTCGTGGAATTCGAGTTCATGCATCTCCCCATTTATGAGGCGGACATAACTCTCGCCCGCGCTGTAGTTGTCGCCGGCATCCCATGTTTTGTCATACGGGATAAGGTTTTCCTTCAGTAAGTCTTCGAGGTCGTTCCAATCACCCCAGTTGATTTGATAACCCCGGATTACGATCCAGTCGCCGTCATCGTCAATCTCATCAGCGCCGATGGCTTCGCGGAAATTGGCTTCGCTTTCGCCTTTCTCAGCCAGCAGGCGCTCATAGTCGGTTTTTCGAACAGTGATTGTTACGTTGGTTCTGTCTCCCATTCTTCAGAGCTCCAGTGACGCATTCTGCGAAACTCATAGTCTTCCTTCGCGGTGCTTCTCTTCCATGGTATCGAGTTCACGGCTGGTGTATTTCCCAGTTAAGGCAACGGTACGATTTATCTCGCCTTCCTTGAGCGAATTTGAAATGCTCGCGCCGGGACCAAACTCTGTGTAATAGCAAACATACGCCTTACCGTTTACGTCATCGCCTCTGGCATAAATCCTGATCACCTTCCTCCAGTGCCCGAAGCAGTCAGGGGCTTGATCACCTTCCTTTAGAGCTTCGATTTCCGAGCGTGTCGGGATGTAGATCTGCGGGTCAGACATAATAATTCATCCTTGGTCATCTGATTTTCCCTAACTCACGGATGGTTTCCAAAAGGTTCCAGATTCCCTCGTTTTCATCACACATCGGTTGTTTGTGGAGCCACGCGATTTGTCTGTCGAGTTGCCCTGAGTCGATTGCCAGCCGTTCATGGCCGTATTCCGGGTAGAGATAGATCATGGCGGTTTCTCCTTTCTTGATATCTCCTCAACTACGATTTCCCACTCTGCTCTCTCATTCTGTCCCTGCACTCCTCAGGCGCCGGAGCCCTCATGCCTCTCCGATGCAGGTCATTCCATATCTGGCAATAGCGAGAAAAGGGTTGATCTTCCCAGAGGCCGGCGATTATCTGCAAACCTTCGGCTGAAATAGCGATGCTTTCATACTGGTCTTGATGTGAATCAAAAAACGCGCAGCCGAACGGAGCAACCGGGTGAATGGTACAAAGACTCCCATCAAAGAATTTGCACCAGTCGCTATCATTCCGTGCAGGAACGAGCGTGCGGATTCTACCAAGTATTCTATTTTTGATAATGAGCGCCCCCGGTGAAGCCAGAAGGTTCTTTTCGGCAAACTTGAACAACTCGGAATAGCCAAGAAACGTCGCTATGTAGTCCAGGTCTTCCGGCAAGAGATAACCTGGAATGAATCGACAATTGATTGCGCACAGGTCACAGCTACAAATCGTGCGAAAGTGTCCAGCAAAGATACGCATGTTTAATTGCTCCTCAAGTAGCCGCATTGGTGACATATGGCTTTCCCGTCAACTGTGAAAATGACAGTGTTGCTTCGATTGGCATACACCTTCGTGACCCGCCTCCAGTCCCCGAAACAATCAGGGGCCAGATCACCTTCATTGAGGGCTTCGATTTCAGATCGAGTCGGGATGTAGATCTCAGGCATCTCAATATTCCTCAGGCAAAAGGACGCAAGTGCTCGATCTGTCGGCCTCGGTGATGATCCAGATGCAATTGTCACCATGACCTTTGCACGGCTTCGCGGGATCGATTGGGTAAGCGGACAGGATGCGGGTCCCCTCAAGAGTTGCGCGATTGTTGAGTTCAGCATCCTCTGGACAAACATTTCCCCAATCACCGCGAGCGTGACGTTGCAGGCACTCAAGCACTCTTTCAGGCGGTACGGCTTCCAGCGCGCCCGGTGTTGCGACGAGCCGGCCAAGACTGAAAGGCTTAAAGGTGGTATTCAATTTCTGTCTCCTTCGAAAATGGACAAGGTGGCTGATGCTCATCCTGAGCCTTCCTCTGAGCCATCCTGAATAGATGCATTAGTTGCGGTTCCGGTGTGGCGATACTCTTCAAGGCGAGTGAGATCGAACAGATCTGTCTCTACCCGGATGTCTGCATCCTTGAGATACCCTGTCCAAAACATTTCATTCGGGTTTCTCATGCAGATTTCGATCATGAGAGCATCGACCGAAATGTAGCGGTTGGAGTCTGGGGCAAGAGATCTCATCCCCTCGGGTAGGTCGTCTAACAAGATGGCCGATCCATTATCGAGGTCATCCCCGAATTCATACTCGAATGTATCAACGTCGTAGAACACGGCCATGGTGTTGAAATATTTGATGTAGTCTGGTATGGGCTCTCCGTGTTCCCGTATTTGCATGCCTTTGTCGCGGTAGGTTTTCAGCAGTTCAAGGTTATCCAGGTCAACGATTGCTATTGGAGTGAGATCGTAATACTCGTCGGAAACATGGGTTTTGAGCAAAAGATACGGCATGTGCCCTCTCTTAGTCTTCGTCCCTGCCGGAAAGGAGCGGTAAAACCTCCATTTCATACGACTCTTGGCCTTCTTTTTCCTTGTAATACAATTCGATTGCTTTCAGTTTATCGGACGGAATCTCGCCTAAGCCGGCAGGCATTTCATGCCAGTATTCACTCACGAACTCGTACAGCTCATCAAGAGCCCGCCCTCCATCTTCACAAGCGAGAAAATTGCGGCCATTAGGGAACTCGATTATCAAAAGGATCACGTCGCGGCGATCCTTAGGTACAAGGCCTTGGATTTCCTTGATGGACGAATCCAGATTCCGAACAGCCGCAGCTAAATCGCCCTGTTCCCAGTTCGATACCACTTGCTTGGCTGCAGCGAGGAGTTCTCCGCAGCCTTGATAAAATTTATCAATCGGGATTTCGCACTCCATCGGAAATACAGGTTTCCCGGTTGCGCATTGGTCGAGCGTTAAATAACCTTCTGTTTTTTCCGGTTTCATTTTCTCAATCCTCGATCTTGAAGTCCCTGATACTTACGAGCCTGAAGACGCTTGTCCATTCGGCGCCACAGGCCGTGCACCAAACTGCCTGCGTAACGAACAACCCGTCTTGCTCAAAAGGTCCGCCTTCAATGGAGTAGTCGTGGCAGTTGCAGCAGCCGTCGCCATGCTCCAGGTATTCTCTAAGCCGTTTCGGGGTGCTCATTGGCGCTCTCCTTATTCCCAAAAACCACGGGGATCATGGGATCGTCCTCCGGCAGGATGACGTCGTCGACGCCGATAAGCCTAAAGATGTCGTTCCACTCGCTGCCGCAGTCATAGCATTGGACTACCTGCCACGCTTCCCTGCCTTCCGACTCAATTTTGCCGGCAGAAATATTCCCGCTCCCGCAATTGATGCAGAAACTGCCTCCTGCCTTGATGTAGTCCTTCTTTTTTTCCCGACTAATCTGGCTCATTCGCTTCTTCCTCCCAGAACTTTTCAGCCTCATCAAACTTCCGAGCAACGTAATCGGGATCGACCTCGAGACTTTCCTCTCGATAGATCGTGTCGTCCGTGTCCTCATCGACCTTCAAAATTGAGATATCGATCGGAACATCACTCACCACTGAAGCGAGTAGTCCGCGATGTATTGTGACCACCATCCTGGGTTTCTTTGGCTCATAGGGAATTCGAGGGATCGAGTGATGGGAACCGGGGGCGCTCCATACAGTTGTTCCACTTTCATACTGGGTCTGGTACACGCAATCGCCAACTCCAGCTTTGACCAAGCACCTGGCGGCCATCCAGATATTTTGGATATAGGGATCTTCGTGTTCACATTTCTCAAGGAATCTTTCCAGGGTTGCGGCGCGCTTGTCCGGCGCTTCGTTAATGTCGATCATCGTTTCTCACTCCCGCGAGTTTGGGGTTGGCACCATCAAGGTCCGTGAAGCTCACTTTTTCATTGCATTCGGGATGTGCGTATTTAAGACCGGTCTCTGTTTCCCAAGGGCACATCCGATGCTTCCAGCCGCGAATGGCGCAGTGAATACAGGTAGCTTTGCCATCATCAATCATGCGGCCTCCCTGATGATCTGGTCTATGACCGCCTTAGCCTCGGGGATGACGTAGTCTTCCGGGTACCCGAAAAATCCCCAGCAGCTATCGATGACTTTACCGGCTTGTCGTTCTTCCTTGGTTATCTCGTAGCCGTAAACATTGCCGGTGAGGTAATGGTCATATTCTTCGACTTCAGCCAGCAAGAGCTTCGCGACCTTATCCAAGATCTTCCGGGTTACTCGCTTCACCCCGTATTCCTTCCGGACATTCTCCTTCGTGACATAGATGTAGCCGAGCATACCCCAGTCCCAGCCTTGTGGATCACAAGCCCTGAACCTCTCGCTTTCCGTGCTCATTGTGATCCCGCTGTGATCGAACAGGTACAAAGGCAGGCAGATCGGCTTCTCTTCTTTCAAAAAGTCCATGAATTCATCGGAGGCGCGGAACTCGTGCCTGTCGCCAAGATCATAGCGACGATGGAAGCAAACCATGGTACCGAGGTGGTCAAACTCTTCGCGGGGGTTAGGTGCTTCCTCATCCGGAAAGATGTTTATCGTGTGGCCGTTGTACTCGATTGAATCGATGCATTGCATAGATCATCTCCTGCTGCGACAACTCGACTCAAACCTGACAGGCAAGCTTCCCGCCAGTAATTGGCACTCTCTAAGGCGTTTTTGAGAGCTTGAAGCAGTTCTTCTTTCGAGACCGTTGCGAGGTTTTCGGAAAAATATGAATAAATCGGGTCATCCATTGTTGTTCGCCTTTTCATAAAGGCAGACCGTCCCAGCGCTGCCTCCAAAATGGACTAAGCCGCTCTTTCCCTCAATGTTACGTTTCAGGGTAAGCCGGTGCGCGCACATCCTGTATAAAGAACGAAGGGGAGCTAGACACCAAAGGGGAACGGTTTAATCCTCGAACGTTCAGGGACGTTATCGCTGGACTTTTCGGCCTCTTCCCTTCGAGATTCCTGAAAATCACGTTCAGCGATGAAAGCTGCGGCAAGGCGCATGCTATCAAGTAGTGTGCATGGCGTGTTATGAAGAAATGACGCGTGATGGCAATGTGGAATAAACATATGTTCCCTTTCTTATCGTGTGAGTTCTCACTTCTAAATGAATGTGGAAGCCAGTAACAAGAACCGCCCCGATCTCATCTTAGTATTCTTCGGTTATCCCTCGTGTCACCCGGCAATGGATGACCTCTCTGATTTCAACGTATCCTTTGGCTTTGAGCCGGGCGATCTGCTCAGCAAATTCTTCCGGCATGCCTTCTATATCCTCAACTTCGATTGCTTCCTGCGTTATGTTGCCTTCGAGCCTGTCTTCTTCGAATTGCACAACACTCCGAGGTTCAGGATGAACAAAAAACCGAGAATCGGAAACTGTGTCATCGCCGACATCCCAAATGAAAAGTCTCGTTGCGTTCATATAGAACCGTCCTCCAGTAGGAAAGGGCCGCTTCTTAGGAAACGACCCTGATCCGGCCTACTCAGCCGGTTGCTCGGGTTGTGCTTCGGCAGTTTGTACTTCAGGAGCAGGTTCTTCGATCTTGTCCGCAAAAATCATCTTGCCGTCTACCGTCTTGCTGACGACACGGTCTTTCCAGTGCGAGTATTTCGGATTGAGTGCATCCGTGAGAAAAGTACTTGCTCCATTCTTATTCACCTCCGGATACTTTTCCATAATCAGCGCCAGCAATTCTTTCTTGTCCAAATTGCCAAGCTCAAGATGCTGTTCTACAAGAGCGATAAACGGACGCTTGCTGACTCTCGGCGGTTTCACTGCGGGCTGCTCTGCTGCTTGCGTATCGCCTTCACTTGCAGTCACCTGCCCCTCAACCACTAGGCTTTCAGCTTCCGTGGTTCCGATACCTTCCTGACCTTCGGTCTGTTCCGCAAATACCTCGGCCTCGGTGCTTTCAACTATCGTCGATGGTATTGTTTCCTGAACTTCGACTGCCGTGGTAACTTCCTGACCCTCAACCTGCGTGACGTTCATAGTTTTTTCTCCTTCTGTGGTAACAACTTCCTGATTTTCTGTCTTTGTACCTTCGACCCTTGTTTTCCTCGCCTTGGACCTCGATTTTCGATTAGCAGCAAGTTCACTGGACGCTACGTCTGAACGAATTGTTCCTTTTCTGGACATGACTTTCTCCTTTAGAAGAAGGGCGGTCTAGAAAATCCGCTCTTTACCTGGTTTATTTGGACTTGAGTTTATCTAACAGTTCCTCAGCTTCTTCTGAATTATCGACGGGAATGCACATACCATGGCCAACTACATATAAGCCATCACTCTTGCGCGTAACCCTGTATTCGCCATCTGTCTTGATTTCCATTCCGTCAGTGAACTTGATACTGCTCATCTTTTATTCTCAACATCTGTATGTATATAAGGACAACCCAACTGTTAACTTAAGTATATAACCCTCTCATTCAAAATAAAAGCATCAAATTGGTTAATAACCCAATTAGTTTCACTATCTGAAAGGATATAGATAGACGTTAGCGTATATGGAGCTGATAATGTCTAGACCTTGATTTTCGTGTAGTGTTCATTCAAAAAAAGGGCTGGATATCTCTGCTCAGACCCTTTCGGTGGAAGGAACTGTCAGGGACATGGTTCATCACCAAGAATCGTATCGGAATCTAATGACGCCTTGATTCCGGAGGTCTTAATCTGTAAAATTGCTTATCTATGTGCATCAGAGTGGTTTTAGCTGAAAACAGGTCGGACAAAACCCGCCGCGGAGGGAAAAATTGAAGATCATTGCCATAGTTGGAAGTCCTCATGGAGCAAAGGGAAGCACGGCAAGGCTGACTCGCTTGGTTCTGGACGGAGCGGAGCGGGAAGGTGCTTCAACCCAGACCATTTATCTGCCGGGCGATACCGTGCTGCCATGCCTGGGCTGTGATTACTGCCATAAAAAAGGCGGCTGCGTCCAGAAGGATTCCTTCGAAGAAATCCGGCAGAAGGTTCTGGAGGCCGACGGAGTGGTGCTCGGAAGCCCCAACTACATCTTTTCCGTTAGCGCCCAGATGAAGGCGTTCATCGATCGTTGTGCCAGCATGATCCATTGTATCGGCTTCCATGGAAAATACGGGGCTTCGGTCATCACCTCCGGGGGCGGAGACGAGGAACCTATTGCCGATTACATGAACCATTTCATGATGATTACCGGAATCCAGTCGGTCGGCTCCGTATGGGCCACAATGGGACTGATCTTCGGAGATGAATTTCCTGATGATATCAAGACCCGCGCGCTTGATCTCGGAAAACGACTGGTGACCGCATGGAAGAATAAAGAGGTCTTCCCGGAAATCCAGGAGAAAATGGCTGCATTTAAGGAACGCATGCGGCAACTTATGGAATACCGCAAGGAGGAGTGGCCCTACGAGTATGAATACTGGAAGCAATACTGGGGTCTGTAATAAGGCAACGATATGAAAGGAGATGTTGATGGATTTTCAGCTCAGTGAAGAACAAAAAATGCTCAAGAAAATGGCGCATGATTTTGCCAATGAGCGCATTGCTCCTCTCGTCGAGGTTTGGGAGGAGACAGGATTTGTCAAAGATCCAAAGCTCATCTCCGAGTATGCGGAACTGGGACTGCTGGGGATTACGCTTCCCGAGCAATATGGCGGCGGAGGATTAACCGCTTTTGACGCTATTTTGGTCATGGAGGAACTGGCACGAGTAAGCACTATTGGATCCGGCCCGGTCTTTGAGAGTAGTTTCGGACCGATCCGGGTCGTAGAGAAATTCGGCTCTGAAGAACAAAAGCAACGTTTTATTCCTCCTTGCTGCAAAGGAGAGAAATTCATGGCTGTGGCCATGACCGAGCCCGGGGCGGGCTCCGCGCTGACTGATCTCACTACTCGGGCTGTGCTTAAGGGAGATCATTATGTCCTGAACGGCCGGAAACGGTTCATTTCCGGGGGCGGCCATTCGGAACTGTACATGGTTTATGTTCGATTGAGCGACCAGAGGGGAAACAAAGGGATTGGGGGGATTGTGGTTGAAAACGGTTCCCCTGGGCTCAGCTTCGGTAAGCAGGAAGAGTTCATGGGGCTGCGAGGGATGGCGAGCTGCGACCTGATTTTCGAAGATTGTGTGGTTCCAAAGGAAAATCTGGTTATTCCCGAAGGTGGTTTTGCCCGATTGATGCAGGCTTTCGACGTGGAACGCTGCGGTAATGCCACACAGTCCCTTGGAATCGCCTGGGGTGCATTGGAAGCGGCCAAAAAGTATTCCCAGGAGAGGGCTGCTTTCGGCAAGCCCATATGTGAATTCCAGGCCGTTCAGTTCCTTCTGGCGGATATGGCCATGAAGGTCGAGGCAGCCAGGCTCCTTATCTACCGTGCCGCGGTCAATTCGGGACACGGATTGCCGTCGGTATTTGAATCATCCATTGCCAAGTGTTTCGCCAACGAAATAGCCAAAGAAGTAACAGATATGGCATTGCAGGTCTTCGGGGGGTACGGGTATTCAAAGGAATACCCGATTGAGCGCATGTTGCGCGATAGCCGCGGCTGGCCGATCGCCGGAGGCACTGTACAAATACAGCGAATAAACATAGCCGGCGCCATGTTAGGGAGAAGATTCAGTCAAAGATAGGAACTGATAGCCGCATCTCCGTGGCGATGATCGGTTTTGATTCCCGGTCGGCATTATGCGCAGAAGTTATAGATCTCTCTCCTTGTCGTTATGGAGAGATTCCATCTCGCAAGTTAACATATTACCAGGTGGCTTGGTCTGATCGGCACTTTTCTATTACGGATTTTGATTGTAGTATCGTATGATTTACAGACGTTCGGCATCCCAAGAGCTTTTACGGATGAAATCCGACCCTGCAATGCGGCTCGGCTCCAGTTGGAGGTCAAGTTGACGCATTATTCAGGTTTAAATCAAAAGGAGAGTAATTATGAAACGACAAGCCTTCTTCATGGTCCTCTTAATTCTCGCCATCACAAATTTCTCATTTGCTATAGGGACACCGGATTTTTCGGGTACATGGGTTCTCGATCCTGAAAAGAGTGACATGGGTTTGCCTGCAGGAGCCGGAAAAATGCCTATGCGGAAGGTAACTCTTGTGATCAAGCAAACAGGGACAACTCTTTCTGTAGAACGAAAGACTGCCAATCAGGCTGAGACTGCGATATTCAAGCTCGATGGTACCGAGAGTACAAACAAAGCCCCGAGCGGCAAGGACATCAAGAGCACATCGACATGGGTCGGCTCAACATTGGTTAGTAAATCGACCATGGTGATGGATGAAATGACGGCGCAGACGACTGACGTCCGCTCTCTCAGTGCAGACGGCAAGGTGATGACCATCCAAGTTACCCGACAGACACCACGTGGCGAGATAAAGCAGACGCTGATCTATAATAGACAGTAGATCGCTGTGATTGTCCGGCGTTCAAAACCGAATTCCTCCTCCCCCGAGATGGAAGGGGAAGAAGGTGCCGGTGTGAGGAATTCGCCTGACTGGAATAATGCCCTCTGAAGGAGAATCGCAGACGCCCCAACTCCGATGGGATATCTCCATTGAGAAGCATCAGGTCAATGTTTCTCTCCTATGTAGCGTTATGCAGTGTACCATCCAGGCCCTTGCCATCTTTGGATCATATATGTTCAACGTGATTTTGGACCAGAGATGGTTGAAAAACCCGAAATTTCAACCGGTATGATGCGAAATACCTCTGCACGAATTTGTTGGACGAGAAGCCCGGTCTCATTGGTATATTCCGGTATCTGTCGGATTACAGTAGCCCGGAACGCGTTAATAGTTCCTCAATTCAGGGAACAGCACACAGGCAGCATGACCATTTGAGAGGTTTAGCTGTCCTGAACGAAACTTGATTTGACACTGGGCCAGGTTCCCCCTTGGGATTGTCAATGACAGCTACATTCCAAAACTCTCGTTCAAGTTCTTTTCATCGTACAATTTCTTGCCTTCGATAAATGTTGCTATCGGCGTCCGGCCAAGGCAACGTTTTCCCTGATGGGTCCTCTGATTGTTGTATCTGTCCATGAAAAGATCGAGGTCCTCTTGGAGCGTCTCGATGTCTGAGTAAATTCTCTTGCGGAAAGCAATCCGATAGAACTCATTTAGCATCGTCTGGTGTAGCCGCTCACATATACCATTGGTCTGAGGGCTTTTCACCTTGGTTTTGGTGTGCTCGATGTCGTTTAGCTGCAAAAACAGCTGGTAAGGGTGCCGATCCGGGGCGCCACAGTATTCTGTTCCCCTATCGGTGAGAACCCTAAGCACCGGCACGCCTTCTTTTTCGAAGAAGGGAAGGACTTGGTCGTTCAGAAGATCGGCGGCAGTCACCGGGATTTTGGCAGTATAAAGCTTTGCAAAACCCAGCGAAGAAAAGGTGTCGATGGCTGTTTGCTGGTAAATCCTGCCCACGCCTTTGAGGTAGCCGACATAGAAAGTATCCTGGCTCACGAGATATCCCGGATGTTGCGTCTCGATCTCGTCGGGATGGGACTCACGAGACCTCTTGGATGCTTCCAGGGCGCAGAGCTGGGCCTCGGTGTAGACGATCCCCTCGGCTGCCGCGCGCTCCTCAAGAGCCTTTAGCCTTTTTTTGAAAGTCTCCAGCCCGTGGCGCAACCATATGCTTCTTACACCGCCACCGGATACTAGAGTGCCGGCTTTCCTCAGCTCGTTTGAAGCTCTCATTTGGCCGTAAGCTGGAAACTCATTGGCCATCGTGAGCACAGCCTCCTCAACCTCCGGGGAAACCCTGTTCTTCATGCATGGCTTTTTCTTGGTCTTCTCAGCCAAACCTTCCAACCCATCTTCATCATAAGCTTTCTTGATGTCATAGAAGTGTTGGCGGGAAACACCGTTAATCTTGCAGGCCTGTGAAACATTGTTGAGGAATTCGGCGAGTTCTAGTAGACTTAACTTACGTTTTACGAGCTTTTCCTGGGTGGTCATAAAGGTTCCTTTCTCTTGGGTTGTTTGGCGACAATCTCCAAGAGGGTACCTGACCACCCTTTCTTATGCAATGTGTCAACTCAAGTCCGTCTTCGGACAGTTTAGCCTTACAGATCGAGCAAGTCGACGTAGGTGTGTTTGCCGTCCTTGTCACAAATATTGAATGCCGTCGCAAGTGAATCCTGGTCGCGCTGAATTTCTAGCGCCTTCCATGCAGCTTCCTCCGGTGTCTCCGCGTCGATCTCTATTGTCCACCTAACAGTAAAGGTTTTCATTACCCACTCCTCATCTCAAATTTCGCCGCCTCTGACCTGCCGATATTCTTCTCTCGTTCGAGCGTCGCTCATTCGGAAAACAGGAGAAATGCACGAGAACGTCGTTCCATATTAGTCCTGACCCTATCAGATCATCAGTCCCGGCTCGAATATCCTCTCCGGCGCCTGGAGATTCGTGCCGCGTGAATGGGGACCTTAGGACTATTTCCCACCACTCCCTCGCAGCCTCAATCGGTGCTCCGTCGAGTTCCTTAACATTCAGAACTTCAAAAGCAAAACTCCTGGTCACTTTATCGCAAGCCTTTGCAAACAAAGCGGGAGTTCCAAGCATCTCCATACCGAGAATGCCCTGAGCATTGAGAAAGATCGAGCCTATCTGGTTTTTAGCTGGCCGGATTGTTTCCACGAATGCTTCCAGCTTATGAGCAACCCTCTCGTGGCCTTCCCTGAAATCAGACGTCGCAGATTGAACTCCCAACTCGAGCAACGATTCGCTGACTTCATCCCATACCGCACCTTGATCGCTTCGGAAACTACCCCTCTCACGTACATTGGTGGAGACTGTCGCCATTTGAACAGCACGTGATCGAGCCGGGAACACCGATCCTGCTGAGTCGAAATGGGCTTTCTCATGCCGCCAGCGTCCGGCTTGAATGCATGAGACAGGGACTTTCACTATAGTGCTCGCCAGAACCACCAGAGTGGTATTTATAATTCGATTCTGCTTACCGCCGACCAATTCCTCACCATCCAGAATTATTATGGGACAATCCCCCGTGTTTTCCAGCATGAGGAAAGGGACTTCTCCAACCGAACTCATTTCAGTGATCCGAGCCAGACGTTTTTTCAATGCAAATTCAAGCGGCTCCAATACCGGAATTTCCGGAATTTCTTCGGCGAGTATCGGGATAACGCCAAGTCCTCGAACACTCTTCAGTTCACCGAGAAAAATTGAAGCCGGGATAACTTCTTGAAGCTTGCTCATTTGCCCTCCTTTAGAATGCCAACATCGCGAGCATTTCCTTCCAAATCAACACCATGGCCAATGTATCGAGGTGGCAATAGTCAAGCAGCTCAGAATAAAGCCGTTGCTGCTCATTTAAATCCTGTTCCCGAATCATTCGCACCCAAGCGGCCGAAGCCATGTCGCCGCTGTTAATCGGTAAGTTCTCGTAGGAATATCCGTTCACCAAGGCGGGAAGTACATTCTTGATGGAATACGAACCGTTAAATTCCCAGTGATAAATGGACTTGTCACGGAATGGCGCCATCAGGTCCCGGATATGTTCAACAACGGCGTTAATTTCGGCCCTCTTTTCCGGAAACTTGGCAGCCAGTTCCTCTAATCGCTTGACCTCGAACGTCTTGTTCCACGTCAGAATGCAGGTGCCGGGAGGTATCGCAGCCAACAGATTGGACAGAAACTCTTCACAGGGGTTTTTCAGGTCTTTTGCGAGATATGCATGGTGGACGGGGTCGTCACCTTCTTTTTCAATTACGTGAAGAGAATATTGAAAAGGCAGTTGCTCATAGGGCCTCATACCGTCGAACAACGGGACCGGGACCATGTAGGTGGTTTCAAAATCCATGAAACAGAGGGGAAACCAGAGAGAATTGAGGATAGCCTTGACGGCTTCTTTATCGACATAGTCCTTCTGGTTGATAAGTCCGTTCAATTGCAACTTCTGCCGCCAACCCAGCGTATCGGCCGGCACATCTTCCATTCTCACGGTCCCTTGCCGATAAAGCTCGAATGCATTCGGACGGCCAGTCCCCCGGAAATCGAACACTGAGTTCTCAGGGATATGCGCCCAGCAGTGCCCGTGGAACGGGCAAGTGTTGGGATCATCGCAATTCGGGCTGATATCGATATCCGGTATCGGATTCTGCAGCATCGCTTTCATTGCCGCCAGCTTCTCTGCGACATCGGCTTGCATTTCCGGGATTTTGTCCGTCAAATCGACAATCGTGAAAAGCTGCTCCACGTCGACAGGGCCTTGCCGGACATACTCCTTGTTTATGTGGACCAAGGAGGCTTTTGCCAAATGGAGTCCAGTTCCGAAAATGACATAGTATTGAATGGCGATATCGTCCAGGTAATGTTCCTTCTGGTTTGCGGAACTTTTGACTTCGTAGAGTTCCCAGCCGTCAGGCCCCAAGTGCAGAATGTCGGCTTTTACGAAGACCTCGTTGAAGCTGAAAGCCCCTTCGTAGATGGTTGATGCCCCGTTGGAAATCGCATTCTGAGTCATGGACAATTGCTCTGAGTGAGAGAGATCAGAATAAGGGACCAGAACTCCCCCTGGAAAAAGCTCCTGGGCATACCGGCCCACCTCGGCGCCGAAATCGAACATGGACTCCTGTTCGGACGATATCTCGTCTTTTAATTCCGGCTGATTCTTGTGGAGCCACAGGGCCTTGTGGCACTGCAGCCCCGTCATGTAGAGCGACTTGCTTAGATACAGGTTGGGTTGAGAGCTCACGATAACCTCCGCACAGACATCGCAATCCATTATGCGTTGAACGGCACCACTCGAAAAATCCGGACAACGGCATAAACTGCACGATTGATATCGAGAACGAATTCTCCGTCTTCGGGGATAGTGCTACCAGACAACTCCGTGTGGTAAGACCGACTGACGAGTACATTCAGTTCGCTACGGTCTATTTCAGCCCGGTGTTCAAATTCAAGCACTTCAGGGTCTTCCCCGTTCACGCCTTGGAAATATGCCCGAAAGGATTTTTGGCCGGTTTCCACTATAATGCCCGGCGCTGGCTTCGCGTCCAGATTAAAGGTTGCGCCTTTTTTGATATTCACAGTGACTCCTCTTCTTCATGTGAATACACGGTAAAACCCAACTTGTTATACGTATAAGTGCTTTCGGCTGAAGCCACAAGCAAAAAATTAAAGGAATTCGAGGTCTTGTGGATATTCCTATAAAAGTGTGTCAGGTAACAAGTAGCAGGAAAAAGTTGTTGTAATCGAGATCGGCCAGATAATAGGGTTTATCGCCGGATCGGGGCGGCACGTTGGATAGCAACTCTGAAGTCAGAACCACGGCGAGAGGCTGGAGAGATTGGGTTTGAAAATGTATTAAAGGTTATTGCCCCAGACCGATTTCCTTGCAGAAGGCTGAAGGTTGAGGCTTTGGCTCATACCGCCGATGAATTAAACCCTCAGCGCATCAAATAATATTAGGAATGTCAGGTAATTAACCTTAAACGTGCGTTTAGGGTTCCTAACGGCGAAACATAAAACTGAGAAAGGAGCCCGGTATCTTTTGTGGATTGTGCTACTTAACGGATTGCTGGAATACCCACCGAACCCGCCTGATGTGTTTGGCAAGCTCATCTTGTGCTTCACCACTGCACCAAAAAACCTCTTGAACTTACTCAATAAATGGCCATAATGGCAGTACGTTGCCGTTCGCTTTTCCGAAACAAGCATAACTTCCTGGGACCGCGAGCCATGAAGGGTGATGATCCAAGAAAGGAAATACTGCGGGTCGCGTGCTGCAAGGATTTTTCCGAGACGGGTGGTGGTCATGGTCAGAAGGGCGTGGACTTTCAACGCTATTGGGCCGTGATGCGCATGTTTGAACTGGAAGAAAGCGGGGCCAATGACTTCCTCCTGCTTTTCGAAACCATCCAAGATATCGCGGAACTCGATTCCTTGGATGCTCCCGCCTCAATCCGGATTTACCAGATCAAGAAAAGGGAGAGGAAAGAATGGTCCTGGGGGGATTTGACCGGACTACCAGCGCCGAAAGAGGGGCAGCTGCAGCTCTTTCTCAAGCCAGGATCTTCAAGCAAGATTAAAGAGAGCCTACTGGGAAAGCTGTATGCGAGCGTCATCGCCTTTAAGGAACTTAACAGTGAAGGCCATTTCGTCTCCAATTCAGGCTGCTCCCTGCCTTTGTCAGACGGAAGCAACGCGGCCACTTCGCTACCCTACAATTTGTCAGCTCTATCCTTGGAACATCTGCAGTTACTGGCCCAAGGACTTGGGACTTTGCATGAATTCGGGATGCCTCCACCTGACTTAAGCCGGTTACGGATAGCCCGAATTAGTCTGCCGCCGGATGATCCTGGGACTTACGTGATTGGCTTGGCTTCAAAATTCCTTACCTCGCGCAGTCCCAGGCATGCCGGGCAAGCGCAAGCTTTCATTGAATCCCTCATAACCAAAATCAGCCCCTTGGGAGCTCGGACAGATACCTGTAAATCCTTTGAAAAAATGCGTCAGCAACGGGGTTTTTCTCGGGACGAGTTTAAGCGAGCCTTGACCGATTTGGAAGAAATCCCGGATTTGCTCACATATCTTAACCTCTGGCTGACTCGGCTGACTGAGGAAGGCATGGAGTATATGGAGGTGACCGGAATTAGGGTGAGTGTGACGCGAATCTTTCGGCGTCAGCTCATGCGGGAAAAGGACAGCCGTGAAGCCGCCCTTATCAAAGACTGTGATAAGTGGCTGGATGGGAACTGTCTCTCAGGCCAGCTGCTATTTTCTTTCGAGAAGGCTTATGTAGAGCTGAAGGATAAGCACCCCAGAATAAAACGCGTGGATTTACTGGCACATCTTGCATTACGGGCGATACAAAAATGCGTGGACCAGACTTAAGGTTATTAGTCAGAAGCCTGCGGACAAAATCCTATGAAAAGCTTCAGATTCGAAAGCATTTGGCTGCTCTCGCGCCAAGAGCGGCGGGCCAGAATGGAAAGCTTCCATCGAGACAAGAACCTGATTTTAGGCAGGAACCATACCGGGAAGTCGAGCCTGATTAGGTCCTTATTTGAGACGTTGGGTGCCAGCCCGGAAGGCAAGCTTGATCGGTGGGATGAGAATGCAGTGTCGCTGGTGGAATTCTCAGTAGACAATCAGCGCTACCGCGTCCTGCACCAACAAGGCCACCGCGCCTTATTTGATATTTCTGGCACTCTCTTGGTCGCCACCGGTAGCCATCGAGTCTGGAGCGAACACTTTGCTGAAGTTACCGGGTTTAACCTGGTAGTCACAGATAAGCAGTCCGAGACTGTCCCTGCTGATCCAAGCTGCTTTTTCCTGCCATTCTACGTCAACCAGGATGGCAGCTGGCAGGCTGGCTGGAACACGTTTAAGGGGATGCAGCGGTTTAAGGCGCCTTACACTGCTATCCTGGAATACTTCAGCGGGATAAAGCCTCCGGAATACTACCGGTTGAGAGCGGAACGCGATCAAGAGCAGAAAGCCCTGGATGGGTTGAAGAGGGAATTGGGTTTCCTTGAGCGAGCCCGAGATAGATTTTCCCAATCCGTATCCTTCTCAGGTCCGAAAGTCCAACCAGAGAATTTTGAAAGAGAAATTGCCTTTCTGACAGAAGAGGTGACAGAGCTCAACAAACAACAGGAAGAACTGCGTGATGCGGCCGTACGGCAACAGGAGCTGATGGAGAGCATTCAACTGCAAGTCGGTTTAGCCAACAAAGCTCTGAGTGTTTATGACAGCGACATGAAGTATCTCCGTCAAGAAGGCGGCGAGAAACTAGCTTGCCCGGTTTGTGGGGCAGAGCACGCCAATTCGTTTCAGGACCTTCTAACGTATGCTGAAGATGCCCGGGTCCTGCGCGAGCTGGTGCTGCGATTACGCGAAGATGCCCAAAAGGCTAGAATAAAGTACCAAGCCACTCAGGAAAAAGTCCGGGAGCTGGACACTCGCTACCAGTGTATTTCTGAGATCCTCAATACTCGCCGGGGGGATTTGCGGTTTGGGGAAGTGGTCGAGAGCATGGGCGCTGAGGGTGCGTTCAAGGCTTTCGAGCAAGAAAAAGAGATTCTGAAGCAGGAAATCTTGGTGAAGCTTGAAAGAATTGAAGCCCTTTCCGACAGGCTTAATGAGCTAACCAGTAAAAGACGAACCGCTGAGATCATCGAACGCTTCCGAGGGTATTATGCAAGTGCCCGCTACCCTCTTAATCTACTGTCGGACGATCTGAGTCATTTTCGCGTGACCAGCCGCCCTGCCATGTCTGGCAGCGGTGGCCCCCGGGCGATTCTGGCTTACTACGCTGCTCTGTGGCGCATCTGCCATGATGTCCAGGCAACGTTTTCTATGCCGGCAGTTATTGATTCACCGAACCAACAGAGCCAGGATGATGTGAATCTGCCTGCGGTGCTGAAGTTTATTGCTCAGGCACTACCGCAAGATATGCAAATCATTGTTGGGCTTGAGATGGAGAGTGATTATGAGTTTGATAAGACCATCGCTTTAGATGAGCCCTATAAGCTGTTGCGCGAAGACGACTATCCGGCGGTGGAGCAAATGCTTGATCCGATGCTTGAGTCCATGTTCAAGTCCCTGTCAGAGCAGGAAGAAGCGGATAACTGAGAGCAAGATGTTTCAAGATGCCACGATCTAATTAAGAGAAACCCGAAGGGGATTTTGGGATTCAGAGGAGACACGATTTTTGGGAAGAGAAGGGGGGCGAAAGTGATGCGGCGGGCCATCCAATCCCTTTCTATCTGTAAATCACTTGTTCAATCTGATTTAGGGTCAGAGTCGGTGGTTGAAAAAGCAAGATTTCACCGGCATGATGCGAAATACCTCTTCGGAATGAAACAGGGCGAAAAGCCAGGTCTCGTTGGTATATCTTGGTGTTTGACCCCGGTGGCCACTTCAAAATCCCCCATTGACTTGTGGTCACCTCGATTTTCTCCGCATCCAACGCGGCGGTGGAACCCAATCGAATGATGGATTGTTTCAAGCGATTGGAAATGAAGAAATTATGCAACGATGCTAAGTTCTTAACCCACGAAGGCGGCAACAACTTGGTCAGTGCTGCGAACCCGCCCGATACGTGGGAAAATGCGCTCTACTGCGTCGGTATGGCTTTCAACGGTGAGCCCGGTCATAGCATCGGAAACCAGGATCAGTTCGTAACCCCGCTCAAAAGCGTCACGCGCCGTACTTTCCACACCAAACTCGGTGGCAATCCCGCACAGTACGAGTGTCGTCATTTTTCGCCGGCGAAGTTGCAGGTCCAGGTCAGTGCCGTAGAAGGCCCCCCACTGGCGCTTGAGGATCACCAGGTCGGTTTCCTGCCGGTTGAGTTCAGGAATCAGCTCTGACCAATCCGGAGGAATTGGACCACGAGGCATCGGCTGGTCGGCTTCCGGGTAGAGTTTGTCGGCCCCATCTGGAGCACCGCCCACATGAACCAGAACAATCAGGGCTCCAGCCTGCCGCGCACTGGCAAGGACCCGCGCTGTGTTAGCAATCACTGTAGAGGTTGAATGCGGAGCACAGCTACGTCCGACGATCCCTTTTTGCAGGTCAATAACGATCACTACGGTACGCTGTGGATCGAGTTTCAGCTCACTCATCGTAATCTCCTTTTTTCGACTCAATTTCCTCTGCCTTCTTTGTCTTTGAGTCTGAATCTAAGATCCCTTTGACCTGATGTCTTTTTTTTGAGGGAATAGAACCGGCCAATATTTACACTAATACCTCTGCATGAATTCATTGGCTGAGAAGGTGGTTCTCGTTGGTATATTGGGGCATTTGATTGGCGTCCAGGCTCCTTTAGTAGTTTTTGCCTGCTTGCCAGAAGGGATCCGGGGCCGTTAATGATGCATGATTTGCATTGGAGTATTTTTGTCCCTGGAGAGCAGCCTCTCATTCTGCATAGATGCCCATTTTTATCAGTCGGCCATTGGAAGCGTACCTATGAACCTGCTTTGGCAATCTGATTGCCCCGTAAACACAGATTTTGTAAGATACCTCAAATCTCAGGAAGGCACGAAAACACCGTTAAGGGCAAGAAAGGCGTGAAATGAGCCGTCACAAGATATCAATGATTCTAATCCTGATTCTCATTCTCACTCCCGCTTCTTTGTGGGCTTGGCAGGGCAAAGTAGTTGGTGTTTCGGACGGTGGCACCATAACCGTTTCCCACGACGGGAAAAATGAAAAAGTCCGGCTATACGGGATCTACTGCCCCGAACATCGACAGGATTTCAGCCGGGAAGCTAAGGAATTCACATCCAAAATGGTCTTCGGTGAAATCGTTGAAGTTAAGCCGATGGATACTGATCGTTATGGCCGGACTGTCGGCATGGTCAGTATTGACGAGAAATCATTGAATGAGGAATTGGTGAGAGCGGGCTTGGCTTGGGTCTATACCGATTATTGCCGGGAATCCTTTTGCCGCCGGTGGAAGAAATTCCAGGAGGATGCCAGAAGAACTAAACTTGGATTGTGGTCACTCCCGAATCCAGTTCCGCCCTGGGATAGATCAATGAGAAGGTCAAAAGAGGCGAACTATCTCCATGGAGATACTGTTACTCACGTTTTTCATGCACCCGGCTGCGAAAAGTACAACTGCCGAAACTGCATAGTGCCTTTTAAAACCAGGGACCAGGCGATCCGGGCCGGTTACAGACCCTGTGAGCTGTGTAATCCTTAAAAGATTTTGGATGATTATTTATTCGGCCTGAATCGGCTTCGCACTCTTTGATTCTCTCAGCTCCTGGTTACCAAGGCTGTGGTAATAGGCATGAAATTCCCAACCATTGAGAATTTACAACCGCTGCGTTTTCGAAGTGTATCCCAGTGAACGGGTGCTCACTGGCGGCGGCTGAGTCGCCCGGATAGAACCGATACATATTGCTATACCTCTGCACGAATCTTTTGGGTGAGAAGCCCAGTCTCGTTGGTACATCTTTGTCATTTGACGGATTTCACAAGTTCGCGTCTGCACAGTTCGGCTCACGTGCGAAGCCCCGGCAAGGCCGTGCCACTGGTACTTGCCGAGATCAAAGTGATTAAAGTTGAGGTGATTTGCAACGTCACGTCGCTACGGTCTCTGTAAAAATGATACCGCCGCACATGCCGGATTAAGCAAAGATGGCTTCATTCTGAGTTTTGGATGAGTTGATTTCGCAGGTCGGCTCATCCATTTTTATCAATTCGTATACGCAGTGTTCTCCGATCTCGCGAATTCACCCATTGCATCGGTGATTTTCAACCTCATGAGCCTCTGGGCTGTTGCGCGATTTACGAACGTCATCACTTTTCCGAGGGGCCAACAGAAATCTATGTGGCCGGCCTTTCTCCAATTGTACAATGTGGCTGTAGAAATATTCAGGCCCTCCGCCAGAGTCTGGATATGGACGTAGTCGATTCCGTTGATTGTGATATACTGCATTTCTTAGCTCCTTTTTGGATATTGTTAATAGATACTAAGGTTTTATGAGATCCAAAAAAAGCTACATATATTGCATCATCTATTGAGCAGACTCTTCGCCTTTTCTTAATTTTGCATATCGCACATCCCAGTCTATAGGGCCGAGCAGCGACTCAACCGCCGCTCTTTGGTGAGGTAAGAGGGTGAGTTTTCCCTGCTCAACAAGGGAAATGTGGACTTGCGCGAGGTCGAACATCTTTCCCAGCTCCGTTTGCGTCAACCCGAATGACCGGCGCTTCTCCCTCAAACTTTTTTTCTCGATATTTGGCGCCTCTCCCATTGCATTGCTCCTCAATCCTGGTTCGTTCTATCCCGTCTCATAATAATTTTTTATGCCCTCCGAGATTTGTGAACACTTGTAGCTCAAGAGCTGGTTCACAGGTTGAATCGGGTCCCATCAAAAATAATATAAAAACAGAAGTCTAAAAACATTGTTGAATTGAATACTTATAACAATGAGGACTTGAGAAATGGAAATATCCGATGCCGCCTTCGAATCAATACTCGAGCAATTGAGGCAAGTTCAAATCTATTTGAGAACTGTGCGAGCTGAATTAGGGAAGTGGAAAAAGGAACCCGTCGAACCAACTTCACCAACCGTGCAGGAAGAACTTGAACCACCCACGGAAAAGCAAATTCTGTTTCTGCGAGGCCTTGGGGTTGAGGAAATTCCGGCGTCCAAGGAAGAGGCGCGACGACTACTACAGAAATTGAATGAAAAGCGTGACACCGGAGAGTATTCGATACCGCCTACCGAAAAGCAATTGAAGTATCTCAAAGACCTGAAATATGCCGGAGAGATGCCGAAAACGAAAGAGGCGGCGTGGAAACTACTTCAAGAGCTAAAAAGGATTGAATGAGTACGTGTGTCACTATTCCACTCGCTATTGAGGTTCGCGGAATGAGGGCCATTGAATGATGAAGGAGTCGAGATGATGAAACAAAGCAAAACGACACGCGTTCGGCCATTAAAGACAGATGCAGCCTTGAATGGTGAGAATACTCCGATCAAGCCAACAATTTCCATAACGATGCCAAGGGGGAACGAAACGTACCCGAAAAGGCAGCATAACCAACTTGCCGGGAACCACACCGTCTGTGCACCCACCCCGAACTCAACCCAGGCGAAAAAACAACCGAAGGAGCTTAAGAAATGACACAGACAATATACGGACTAACTCGATTAGGAAATTGTTACTACTATGCAATACACGACCAAGTATTAGTAGTGCAGATGGAACCGCGCCCTATAGCTTGGCGCAAGACTCCATCCAGCCCCTGGCAGCGGACGCACGGTAATGTTCTAGGGCTTGATATGCTGGGCTTCGGGCTTTTGGAACTTGACCCTCTGGCCGACTTCGACCGATCATCCATAATGGTCAACAGGCTGGTACCATCGAATGGCCGGTTCCAATATGAGCCTGATTGGAATGACACTATCCCGTTTCCGAGCTGGCAGAAAGATAGTAACTGGCGAGAGCTCGTCTCAGCCCTCATGAACGAGATTGAGCCAACGTTCCTTGAAAAGTTAAGGAAGTTCTCTCACTTCCATTGGGGCCTACTGGAAGCAATTCATGAATGGCCAAGTTTTTCAAATCTCCTGGACACCAATCCAGCTCTGGCAGTTTGCCTTGCCGGCCGTATAAGGGTAGGAGCACAACCGGGGAAGAGACGCCCCCAGCTCGATTACGGGAGGCTTGTCCATCGAAGCGAAAGGGAAATTGCTGCTGCTCTTGGCTTTGGGGATTCTGACGATGTGGTGGAGATTCTGAAAAAGCTACCTCCCGATGCCTGCAAACCTCTTGATCTCGTCGGCTTCCATGACTTGATAGAAAATTCAATAACCAGGAGAGCTTTGCTGGATGCCGACGTCATCACCTACCCGGCCCTTCTGCTTCTGCGGAATCCCTATCTTGGTCCTCACTTGACCGGTGGCTTTCTCTCGGATTTTGCAAGCGTCTTTTCGCACTCGCTCGACATATTAACGTGTCCATGGGGACCGCTTCTGCGGGGAGGGGGCAAGGGGGATGAGTTCACATGGAGGTACCAACAGGCTCTTGACGTGGTGCAGTTCGCTGAGGATCCAACAATCTACTCCGTTGAGGATCTTAAAAGGAAGCATTCGACAATTTTCATGCAAGCTTATGCACAATACCAGAAATAAGGGGAAATGGTATGAGTCGGTGCTGCGGTAGATTAAGCAGGCAGCAAGGTGAACATCGGGAGGATCTTTTTGCCAAAAAGAGTATGGAAACTGTCAACTCACCAGTCTGCCCCTGAGACAGCCCTTTCTCGGGAACTTCTGCCTCCGGCCCATATCAATTTGCGCAGTGTTTTCGGAAAGAGGGAAAATACAGGTATGATCCGAACATTGAAAGGTCCGGATAACCCACCGCATAACGCGCGGAGAGATATTTGGCGTTTTCCATTCTTCATTGGAGCATAATCGTAAGCGGCACACTGCCTATGAGTTGCCGTCGGAACACTCAAAACCTTTCACGCTCCTTGCCTGGATGCCTTTGTTATCGGTTATTTGAATTACTGTTGAGTATATCGAGCATATTTTCAATCTCCTCGTTCTTCCGCGTGTCATCTTTACCAACCACGCGGGCTGCACACTCACAGATTGCGTGCTCATACGGTCCTTGAGGATCTTTGGAAAAGACAACAACAATGACACGTTTAAGGAAGGAATCTTCTTTAGATAGATGGTTCTCCATCTTTTGTACAGTCAGCATCAATATGATTTGCTGCAGGATTGAGACTTTGTCTGGGTCAAATTGCGTGCGTCCGACATTTGCATACCCTGCACCCAATAGCGGAAGCGCTATAGCGGGTATCTTTTGCGATTCTGCTTCCTCAATTAACTGATCCAAGATGAAATCTATTCCTTCAATTGGTGTATCCACGTAGTACCCATAATGCCGTTTATCGCCGCTTCGATCACGGGTTGTCACAACAAACATCACGCCCGGCAAGAGGTTTGAATTCGCTGGCAGACTCAGATACTTGCAACTGCCCCTCCCTGCATTTGTCTGCCGTTGGGAAGGCGGCCACAAAATCTCGATGGCGTCATAAAAGGGAGCGCCATTCACCTGAATCTTTTCAAACGAAGCAAGAACACTACGGGGACCTCTTTGGTTAAAATCAAAGCTCTGATTCACGGGCAGTGCCACAGCGCATTTCCGAATTTCAGATAGGTTTCCGAAAACGATGTTAAGAACTGAGCTTGCGGATCGATATCTTCGAGCTGCGATTATTTCCCTGAGCTCACTGGAGAGTATGTCAGCCGGGCGGCACTCGATGGCTGGAATCGTACTTCTGGTGCCGGTCAACCCAGGCGCGTGGATTCCGGTGTCGGTGATTAGGAATATTGAAGATGGGTCAGCCTGAGGACTGTGTGCCAATTCGGGTGTGTGTTCCTCGGGTATATCCTCAAGCTGGAGTGAAACAATCCCCTGCTGAAACGCTTCTTTGATCGATCTCCCATAGGCAATTGCTCGGTAGAATGAAGAGGCGAATAATATAGCGGCTTGATCTCCAATGGCCGAATTCATTCCAATGACACAGCCGACGACGTCTTTTATCGTCTGGGCCTGGTGTCGAGAATAACATGCATTTAGAACAACTAGACGAATGTTATCTTTCAGTACTTCAAAGAGTGACTTCAAGGCTTTAGTGCTTATTGGCTTTGCTTTACCGGTATTGTCGACGCAAATCAATTCACCTGTTGAACTGCCATGCCCACTAAAATGGACAATATCGGGCCGATGTTCATTGAGCGCATGGAGGAGGTCATCAGGGCGAACTGCCCATACTGAGGTAAGCTCAAGATTGTCACGATATTCTGACTGCCTGATCTTGAGAGAGATTGCTCGATGTTCCTCGTCAAGTTGCAGGGAGCCTGTCCCAGCCGGATTTGCAGCAAGAAATAGAATTTTTACCTTTGCCACAATTCACCTCTCTATTACTTCACGGTCATGAGATTGGTTATATAGTTTCTGCATATCTTCGGCACATGGGACGGGGCTTCGATTCTCAGCATGACCAGGGATGGCTACAATGTGAAGTTTATGAGAGCCCACTTTCCCAGCATCCTGAACTCGCAAGCAATATGTATTATGCTACAAGTCATTGCAAGGATATTCCGATTCAGTGTGCTCAACCTTCTGTCTACCACGCCGTATGGAATAATATCCAGAAACTGGAAGTCGCCCGGAACGCAACTTTGCTTGCCAGAAGGTGGCATCGAAGATGATGGCGGCAGCATAACGCATAACCTTTGAATGTGCTGAACTCTTGAGTCTTCAGGAATTCAAGGGTCAGGGCAAGAATTGTGAACTCGGAGGTATTGCCAATTATGGGGCCGGATTGCCGGAATAGTCCAGTAAATAAGAAAAGGACTGGCCGCCAATATATTCCGGCGAGCAGTCCCTTCAAGATCATCTTGTTGAATGTGAGAGGATTAAACTCAGCTATTTAACTTTCTCACTGAGAGTCTTGCCTGCTTTGAACTTAACGACCTTTGAGGCGGGAATCTTGATCTTCTCTCCAGTCCGGGGATTGCGGCCTTCACGTTCAGCCCTTTCCCCTACGCTGAAAGTCCCGAAGCCTACCAGAGTAATCTTGTCACCGGCAGCCAGAGCGTCGGAAACGGCGGAGACGAATCCGTCCACTGCTTTCTCAGCTTGGGATTTGGTAATTCCACCTTCACTTGCAATTTTTCCAACCATTTCAGCTTTCGTCATTTTCTTTCCTCCTCAATTGATGATGTGAAAAGCCCTTGAACACTCAGTACATGTTTTCTGCCCAGCATGCTAGCCCAATCTGCAGCAAGGGAGCAGAAGGACTCAACCTGGTAGCCTTTTCCCTGCCTATTATGGCCGGCTTTTCGATCTTAAGGCGCCGCTTGAGAAAACTTGGACCCCATTGCGAAAGGCGCAAAGCTCGCCGGGATCCATGGATACCCATAATTTATCGCCGCTAACAGGCTTGGTCGCTATGACGCCGATGGATTCCTCACCATTATCCTTGAGCTGTGAACAAGCCGATAGCTTTCTTCCACCCGAGATTGCGTCCCCGTTAACTCGTAGCATCAATTGATGAAGACCACCTAACCCGAAGAAATCTGTGTAGGCGAGGAGCGTCACGCCGTCAGTTAACAGCAGGTTGAGCTTATTGGGTTCATCCTTTGTGGGCCAGCGGTTAATCGCGACAAGGAATTTCCAAAACTCAAATAGATCGTCCTCAGCCCAGCCGCCTATACCCTTTTGCTCAATAAAGTTGAGAATGTGGCAGAATAGATATTCAGAGTCGGTACTTCCAACCGGCTTATGTCGGCCAAGCGAAAACCTTCCGATACTGCGAATGGTTCCGTTATGGGCGAATGCGTAATCTCGTCCTCCAGCTTCTCGGGAAAATGGGTGTGTGTTGCTGTAAGTTACAAATCCTCGGCTTGCCTTCCGAACATGGGCGATGAAAATCTTTGAACAGAAGTGCTCGTAGGTTGAGAGGAATTCTGAGAGTTTGCTTGAAGCCGCCGGGATATGCTCCTTGATTACCTGGACTGCTCTCCCGTCGGGATAGAGAGCAATGCCCCAGCCGTCAGGATTTCCCTCCCCCTCTGGAAGCTCTTCTCCTCTCCGTCGAAAGGTTTTGAAATAACGTCCGGGTCTTACTTTCACGCTGCAAGAAATCCCCAATAACTCGCACACTTTATTTTCTCCTTAAGGATGAAGTCTTTTCCAGGAAGTCCCCAGACTCAATGAGATCGCCTCGTGGTGTATCACAGAAGTAAATCCAGGCTAACAGTTCCGTTCCGTTTTCGAGGACCATTTCTGCCTGCTCCCTCATGTACGCGTCGGGATGACCTTCGAGTCGGTCGAGGTTGAGAAGAGTGGCATCATCTACGGAATAGACCTCCCCGGTCACCTGTGAGATAGAACCAGCTCGTGACAGAACAGGGATCGCATCCCCATAAAGTGCATATCGTTTCTTGGTCTTGGCCATTCCAAGGAATTTCGATCGGTTGAGAAAATAGCGGTGATTACATTGGCCTTTTCTTAATGTGCCGTAAACGAAGACTAAATGCGTGTGGGTATGCATTACATCATTTAGCTCTTTCTCCATTAGTCCTCCTCATGGTCGCGTACCTGTTTCCGGTCCGACATTTTAACGATAGTCTCATCAGCTTCCCCTTCGTCAGCTACGGGGATACAAAATCCGTTACCAACGACATACCATCCGTCCTTAAGGTGAAGCTTTCTTAGTGGTCCAGCGGTATCTATGACTATACCATCGCTGAACTTAAGTTTCATCTCTCTTGTCCTCCAGTTTATCAACCCAAGCAGGGAACATTATATGGTCCTCAGTTCAGTACATAAAGCAAAGAGTTGGTTGATGTGTAATAAACAGTTTAGGAATTATGATTACTTGTATTTTCTAGCCTAGTTCAGGTGCTGCCACTTGAATCATTTCAACTCTATCCTAGGCATCTATTGATAATAGTAGAGAACAAGATTGGTATAAGTCGATAAAATCAAGATTGATTAATGTAGATAGAATTGATTATGTAAATTTTGTATATGAAGACGAACAAAAGAATTGAATTATAGATTAGGCGTTCCGAACGATAAAAGCAGATATCGACATGGTTGAATTCAACCCGTGTCCAAACCCGTGGCCAATAGGAAAAGCCTCAGAGAACACAATCTCGCTTGTTTATCACGGTATTTGAAAGCTTGCGCTGGCAGTAATGTGGCTAGAGGAGTTACTGAGGTTATGAAGAAAAAGCTCAGTCATTTTCATTCCAGGTTAAATCGCAATCCATCCACTGAATGTGAACCTTGAAATCGAGTGGTTCCAGAGTGCTCAATTGAAGGCGGGCTAGGTCGGGGCTGAAATTGAGTTGACAACTTTGATTCTGTGGTCCTCTCTGGAAGGATAATTTCGTTGGGTTATGCACGTTTGTTCAACGGTTTATTCCTTGCGGCTTCGGGATGAGGAAAACTGCGTAGGAATAAAGGACAGGTCTGGGGTTACAAGGAATAGCCCCCATCACGATTCATGGAAATGATCCTTTCTTGTCCACCGTCATTTACACTGCGACCACTCCGACGCTTTGGAAAACATGGTGGGAAAACATGGGAGGTGATGGGGGCAGCACAATGGATCAGACCGGCCCAATTAACGAATGATAACGTCCTCTATCATACACAAGGACTAAAGGGAAAGTCATTTTATTGGACCGGCTGTTTGAGCAAAATCCATAAGTCTAACGTTCGGCTGAGGTTTCTTGTTTCGATAGGAGTTCACGCAAGTTCATGCGAATGGCCGTCGCGATCTCGGAGGGTTCCAAATCACGTACACGCGCCAGTTCGCTTACGGTTGTGGAAATGTCGCTAGGTTTAGTAGGTCGTCCTTCGAATTGAGTGAACGGACCGTCAGTCTCCGTCAGCAGCCGTTCAATTGGTAGTCCTGCAAGAAGCTCACGGTTACGCTCTTTTTTGAGCATTGCGCTGTTGATCGAAAAATAACAGCCCAGCTCAATCGCTCGCCGGGCCTCCGCGCGACTGCCTGTAAACCAATGCAACACAACGCGTCCGCGAGCTGGAGGCAAGTTGCTTTCGATCATGTTTAACACTGCGGCCACAGCTCTCACGCTGTGTACTGTGAGGATTTTACCGCCCGCTCTCGCACAGAGCTGCAGCACTCGCTTGAATACAAGCTTCTGCTGGTCCAGTGATCGATAGAAGCGCGGTCCGGCGTCTAAGCCGACCTCGCCGACATACCGGGCTTGTGGCAAATATTCTTCCCATAGGGCCAGTTCGTTGCCTCGTTCGGCAACGAGTTGGGGATGCAAACCAAGAGCCACTCTAACATATCGGCTTCCCTCAGCCATTTTTTGATTGTGTGGCCAGGCCTTTGGGGTTGTGGTGACGGCAAGGGTGTAAATGCTGAGCTGTTCACATTCGGCTATCGCTGCCGGAGGGTCAGGATAGAGGTCGAGATGGCAATGAAAGTCAACGAGTCCGGAAATCACACTTGCCTCAACTCAGTTCGGTCGCGTGTTAACATCTACGAGCAAAGCCGCGACCTCGGCCATGCCTCGCCGATAGACATTGGCAAGTGCATCGAGGTGCTCTGCCTCGTCAGAAAGTGGACCGGATTTGTGGATGAGAAACTTGGCAACTGCAGGATTGGTAGAGAGCCGCTCAATTGCGAACTGGAACGAACGAATCTGTTGGCCCTCGGACTGGCGCGTGTCCAGCGGCCGTGCGGCTAGGTTCGCAAGCGTGTATTGTGTTGGATCGTTACCACGCCCGAGCCCTGTGTTGAGAGCGGCGCGCCGGATCAGGCATGGCACACAGTAACCACAGTGTTCAACGCTGTGTCCCAGCCAGCGGCCTTTAGTCGGGGAAGAGCACGAAAGCGACGAGCGAACTAGTCTCGCAAGCGCTTCAGGGTTTTCGCATGCAGCGACCATCTCACCCTTGGTCTTGTCCCAATACGGATTACTCAGTCGCCCATCGATCCCCAAGATTTCTAGTAGCTCGTTCCAGCGGGCCACATAGAATGGATGTGTTGTCCGTGTGCTGAGCGAGCCGAGCCGGAGCGGGTCAAGCGGAACGTTCAGTGCAATCAGACCGTTCTCGGGGACGCTAACAGTGAAGGGTCCTTCGAATCCCGTGCCGGCGAACACCGCTAGTGCAAAGAATAAAAAGGACCGCCCTCGCGTCGTATTTTCTTTTGCCACACCCCGAACCAAGGTGGTCGGGAAGTTCATCCATGTCCGTAACCGCTTGAAATGTCGGTCCCTGTAATGGGCCTGGAGTTTCTTAAAGCAAAAGTTTTGGGCATCGCTCACTGCCCCTTCGCCGGCATGGCTGACCAAGAGCGGGCTGTGGCCTTGCTCAAGTATGTCGATAGCGCCTATCAGGCTATCTAAGCCACCGGAGAAGAGACTGATACCATCAAATGTGATGGTACCGAACAGTCTGTGTGGGCGGGCTGGAGTGATCCTGATGAAATCACGTGGCCGTTCGCGGAAGGTAAAGCTCCAGCGGTCGCCTGTTAGGAAATTGAGAGTCACCTTTAGCAGCGGAGTTGCCGCCGCCCAACGCCCTTGATCGCTGACCGGCACCACAAGCCGGATTTCGCGCGTCCACATGTCCTGAGATTCTGTAGCCCGTGATAGACGTGTATCTGCAGCATACATAAGTGCAGCGAGGATCAGAATGTCGAAACCCATTTCGGAGGGAAAAAGGCCAAGGTCTTTCAAATCGTCCAAGGCATCGCCGATGCCATATCCAAAACGCCTTTGTGAAGCAACAAGATTGATCGCTGTCGCGACCTCATCGGCTGCTGTCACAACTTGAGAATTATCGAGTAGACCAAACCGTCCAATCAGAACATGGCGTCTCATTGTTCAGCCTCCGCTTCGCCCATCGTTTGGAGCATCCGGAATGCGTCTTCGTAAACGCTCTCGACAAAACTGAGCACCCGATTTGTTGTCAGTGCAGTTGGTATCATCTGTGCTGCCGAGAGCGCGTCGCTGACGCCGCGCGCAATGAAGTCGTGGAGTTGGTCCTGCACGCTGTGGGCTGTGTGCGCGTCGACCGGCAATGTGATGACTTTCATGCCGATATCGTTGCACAAACGGGCCTCGATTGCGTGTGTGGCAAAAAGCTCGAAGACCGTTTGCATCTGGTTGACTGTCAGTGCATCGAGATTAGTGATACCGGATCCCGCGAGATCGACAATCGTTTCCACAAAGGCTTCCCGGGGGATGCCGTCATCGACGGTACCTCCATTGGGGCAAACGTAGTCGGCCAAGCCGATGAATATCTCTGTGATGGGCCGACCGGCTAGGTGCTCAAGGTCCAATATACGTAGTGCTTCGCGTGCGCCACGTGTTTGCGCATCCGCGAGGAATGGGAGCAAGCGCGCACCCGCGTTGCGCGATGATCCCATCCGTTGGGCCGCTCGGCGTGCGCCGCCCGATGCTGTCGAGACGTATTCTGAAACTGCACGGCCCAGACTCGCCCGATCTCTACCGCCAGAACTTGCAAACCGAGAAAAATTAGTGCGGGCGGTCTTGAATCGGTCAGGGAATGGTGGTGGCTGTGGAATTGGGCGCGCCGGTGGGATTGGGACATCACCAGGTGCAGGGACATCACCAGGTGCATTAGGTGGTTCGCTATCTCCGTTCGATCCGAGCCAGGTCGGAATGAGCGGGTTATTGCCACCGGGGCCGCCATATTGATTTTGTGTGCCCATCAGCGCACTCCTCGGCCAAGCCGTGTCACACTACTGGCTGCTATTTTGAGCATCGGATTTTCCGCCGTGGTGGCCCATTTCGTGACAAGTTGATCGAACCGAGCTTTGGCCGCACTATCGCCAATAACGCCTTCCCATCCTTTGACCACCCACGGCCCCAGCTTGTCGGTCGGCAGGCTTTCGAGAAAGTCTAGGAGGCTGGATTGCAGCGTCGGATGTACTCGGACTAGTGCCACCAGGCCAGCCACGCCGGGGGGTTCCGTGTCGAAGACATCTCCCCCAACGATTCGGCCACGAACCGCTTCAAAAAGCTGGTCAGTTTCGGCCGGTGCGAGCCGCTTGAGGCCCGCTTCCATGCTTTGCACTGCCATTTTCGGGCCGAGCAACTGCTCTGCCACGGCCGCAAGATGTCCAAGTACTGACGCCGCACCAAAATAATCTTTCCGGTCCTTGGTCACGAAAAGATACGGCCGAAGGTCCACACCCGCGAGTAAAGGTTTGACCGCAGCCCAGGCCCGGATCGGTTTGGAAGACAGCCATTCGGTGAGCAGTATGCTCTCGGACGGCTTGATAGGCTCAAGTTTGGTAGCGGGTTTTTCGTCATCGCCGGCCTTGGGTGCGTGCAGGAGGCTGATCGTATGCCGTGCGCGGATAAGACCTCGCAAAAATGGCACCACATCCTTGATCCATGCTCAGTAGAATCCATGCTTCTTAACCTGTTTTTGGGTCAACCCTTGGACTGGTCACCTGAAGAGTGCGCACAGGTCTTGGAGACCTGGCAATCCAAGCGCTTTAAGGCGAAATCATTGCGGCTTCCGGTTCCCTACTATGCGGCACTAATGGTTGCCGTTTACAATAAATACTTAGAATCAGGCAACCACGAGGAAGCTTTGCGTTGGTCCCGGCTCGCTATACTTGAGGCTGCGGGAAACCGGACGGTTCAAAATGCGATCTGCGAAGCCACGGGCGCCCATCAACCGATTGACATTCGTTTAGTCTCGACTTGGGGGCAGATAACGAAGTCATGAATGTTCGGACACGGAATTCGCGGTACGCCGGCGTAGTATCCGCTAGGGGATCCAGCCTTTGGAGTTACCGCTATCATAGACAGTCCTTCCCATTCGAACGAAGCTATCGCGTCTAAATCGAAGTGTATGACATCGGCGCACTTGAAAGTCGGTGTCTCCCTGTCCAGAGCTGGACCATCTACACCGAGTGCGCCAACGTCATGCGAACTGATTTAGTGAGCTTTGCAGTGCTGATATCCAGCGGAAGCTATACCCTCAGGGTCGTGACAGGAAAGCCCGAGCCGTGAGACTCGGGCTTGCGGGAGGCAGAGAGGCAGGCGAGCTTAAAACTCTTGAGAGTCCAAGAACGCGTAAGCAGAGCCAGCGTCCGCGAACAGCATCTGTGCAACTAAAGCTCTAATCCCGTAGTCCTCGGCCGTATCAAGTATATGCGCTGGCCATCCCCATCCATCGGAATCTATCGTAGCGACCACGGTGCCTTCAAATACGTCGTCAGGTTCAAACTGTCCTTTGAACGTCTCCTTGTCTTCAGCCTTGCCATGAATTGGAGGCAGGTGAATCATTACTATACCAGGAATTGTTTCATACCGAAACTCAACTTCCTCGCCTGCTACATAGAGCTCATACCTGTCCACCAAATCTTCATAAATCTCAAGAATACGTTGAGGTGTCATTTTATTCTCCATTTTGAAATCATTATCAAAAGTTACGTATATGAATATACCAAATATTTCAGCCTAACTCTTTCTATTCAGTTCCTATGTTGCCGGGGCCACATCCTCCATCCTATGCCCCTTGTAAAAATTGTCCTATTTTGAATCCGACCTTGTCAGTCATACCACCTTAATAACCGAATAAATCAATGATGAATGGTGGTTACGACAATTTGCCCAATACCATTTATAGGTGATATAGGTGATGGATTCCTAAAGAATTAAATTAATTTAACCCCGTACTTATAGCATAAATAAACATGTTAAAACGGCTAATTCCATCACCTATATCATCTATGGTTACCGCATAAAGCCATTAAAGTAAGGGCTTTATGGTTAAGGTCCTTTCATGTTATTCCTCCTTGATTATTCCATCTTGCCGCCTCTGCCCAATAATCTCCATGAGCATCTGCCAGATTTTCACCTTGAGTGTTTTATGGTCCAACTCCACGTTACCATAAATCCACTCGGCTACCTTGTCCAATTCGTCATTACTTAGATACCCGGGATGTACTTTATGTTCATCCAAGTGAGCAAAGACAATGCCCAATATGTAAGCAGCCGACTCCTCGCCATATTCGGCTTTCAGCTTCTGTTGAACACTATCTTTCCATGATAGCTCAGGCGTGAGTTGCGGATGGTTCAATTTGATGAGAAGTGCTACCATCTCATTCCTTACTCGTTCAATTTCAGTGTGAGGAAGTGTCTTGTCGTCACGCTAAACAGCCTCCACATGTTTGTTTATCCTCTCAATTGCTTCTGTTAAGACATCGCTTATCATTGTTATTGCCTCCTTCCAATATAAGTTGTGGGATTATGACCTCTTCCATACTGTGCACCTGCGGCTGAGTGACCGAACATGCACAGGAGCAGGTGGTTTACTCTATTTCATTGCCGCCTTCATCAACTTCTGTAATTTCGACGGCATCATCAATGTAAGCGAGCAGTGTATTCCAGTTCATCCTCATCTGGCGCGTCGATAGCATTTTCTCATAGAAGGGCGATGTGTCGATTCTCCTACGCATTCAGAACTCCTTGGCTTTTTGAAACACCTCTATCGAAAATGCCCGTATAGGTATTTGCTATGTGCTTGATATAAGTCGGGATTGCACCAATCAAGGCATAATCCCGACTTCGCACTGTCTACTCTGGAAACAACTCGCTTATAATTTCTTCTATATCCCAGTCCTCATCTTCATGGTGTATGGCCGCGTCGGCGTATTTTAGCGCTTTAATAGCGTTCTCCTTGTACCAACCCCAATCTTCATGCGCTATTATAGCAGCGCGTTTCATAGCCGTTACTACATGCTCAGTGTTTGGACCAAGTAACCGTGGGTAAGCCCAAACGAGTTTTTCCTCAAGATCCATGAACTTTTCCATGTAGTGGCCTTCATCAAATTCTTTTTCCATTTTCTAATTCCTCCTACTCTTCCAGTGAATGAATATCACACTCGGAGCAAATTCAGGTACGTCAAGAATAAGTCTTCGTGATCTCCGAGCTGGCCTGACCAGCATCTTGAACTCTCAAAATTTTTAGCGTATATCCTTTCATTGTTATTCCTCCTCTCCAAGTGCTCGCCATGCTGCCGAGTCGGTTCCAAGGAGACAAGCGACGTGGAAAACACCCCTGTGTGCTAAATGCTCCGGAGGCGCATCTTCTATTTCCCAATCCCGCAAGTATACCGGATCAGCTAACATCTCTTTGATGTCCTGATAAACCATGCCGATGATGTAACCTTCCTTGTGGGTTTCTGTGAATCCACCGGGAGTTTTCCAACCAAGTTCTTCCTCGAAGAATCTTGTCTCTTCTGCCAGCTTCATCAGCCGTGGAAGTTCCCTCGAAATGATTTTGGCCTTTAATGCCGCTATCTCTTCCTCTGTCTCACTTGCCATTGTGATGATATCATAGTCTTCGTGTACCATTTATTGCATCTCCTTCATAATCCATAATTATGTGAATATTTACGGACATTATCGTTATAACCGAATAAATCAATGATGTAGGTGATGTATAGCAATAAGCCTACAACATTTATAGGTGATATAGGTGATGGATTCCTAAGGAATTAAATTAATTTAACCCCGTACTTATGGCATAAACAAACATATTAAAACGGCTCATTCCATCACCTATATCACCTATATCACCTATGACAACTTCAAAAAATACTGTCATATTAAGGTCTTATCGCTTATCTCACCTTTATGGCTTCGAGTTCACAGTATTGAGCAGACTTAATGCCGGTTGCTTTTTCTTCACCGTAGGTATTGTTGATGAAAACTCGACATCATGTTTACCTCTGCCCTTTTTGGGCTCAACCCAATACTTTTGCCCATAAGTGCCAGCTTTGCCACGCAAAACCAGGCCGTCTATAATTCGACCCTTCAGTTTGGAGCTGCGGATCCAATATCCAAGGTTTTTCACTGTGAGTTCACCCCGGATATCCTCAATGCTCTGCACTGCCTCAACAAACGGGTCGTCATCAGTAAGATTGAGGTCAATGTACTGAATGAGCTGTTTGACTGTCCTCTCAGAATCCTGAAACTCGTTATACCAGGCTCGCAGGAATGCGCCTTGTTGCTGTCTTTGAGGGTTTTCATCGCTTCCTTTGGTCATGGTTACCACAGGATCATCTATATCCAGCCAGCCCTGTTCGCCCACCCACATAACTGCATCACGCACGAAGGCGTTCCAGGCTTCAAAGGAACCTAATGCTGACCTTTTTGGCTTATCAGCTCGGATGCAAGCGGCTCTCAAGATTGTCAACGCGGCGTGCCTTAGGTCCAAAAGATGCTCTTTGACGTATGTTACTGGGTTAAAGTTGAATTCCCGCTCTTCTGGATGCTCCATTTCCGCATCCAACCTGCTCCATAGAAGGCGGCGGGACAGATCGCCTTTTATCGTGGCATTGTTGCCGGTAAGTAAAAGAAAGAGATTGTTTGGGAAGCACCCCTTTGCGTTTGATCCGAGTAACCGGTCGCTCCAAGTCTCCGATGTCAGGAACGAACATAGAGCCGCGGACTCAAAGGGTCTGTCGATGTTGTCAATGAGGAGGGTAGTGGAACCGTTCATTGCAACTGTAGTCAACCGTTTTCGCATCTCCGCTTCGTCATCGTAAACGGGCGCCATTGCTTCTATACGGCCGCCGGTCATAAGTTGGAGGCAGAATGACAGGTAGCTCTTTCCTGTGCCCGGCGCGGTGGCATCAATGACAAGCCCCGGCGCTGTCGGATACGTTGGGCGTGTTACCGCCGTGAACAACCCAGCCAGGTAACTCCCCCTATCGGCATCTTCTATAAATGGGAAATCTCTGAACGGGTACCATAAGCGCCTTACAGCCCGTTTAGCCTCATCATCAGTTGGGGAATCAGGAATACCCCTCCATTTCTCCCCTTCGGGAAAGTCCAGATAAAGACCGGTTTGTGCATCGAATCCTTCCTTTTCGATAACTATGCCTGCCGGCGTTATTGTCGGTGCACGCAATAGACCTACAAGTTCGGGCAACTCCCATTTCGCTCGCAGTCTTGTGATGCAGCGTGCGTATTGTACTGGACAGTCTGCCGGCGCCCACTCTTTCTGTTTCTGCGAGTATTTTTCGAAACGAAGGAGACTCCCCAGGAGATACAGGAGAGTTGCCGGCTCCATAGGCAGTATTTCGCCGTCGCCGATAGAAGACATGACCCCACCTCTATTGAACACATCGCCTTCCAGACGGATTTGCTCAAGAATCTCGTCGATGATGGTCGCCATATTCCCGGCTGAAATCTGGATGCTCTTAAGGGAGCGGTGGAGTGTAAAGGTGCGGCCCCCGTGAGCAAAGGACCGGATAATAGGTTTGCTCCGTTGCAGAAAGGCTTTGGATACACCCAAATTGCCATTATACTCCGGCTCAAGGGGGTCACCAAAAGTTTTACCATGATATTTTTCGGGGTTGTCGAGCACTTCGCCGACCGTGACGACACCGTAATCTTCTGAGACCAGCTCAAAATGGCCGAGTAACCGGTAACTCTTTGCTGCTCTATTTAGTGTATCGCGGTACTGTCGCCTGGCTGCGTCTGTGAACGGTGTACCCAGACCGGTTTGCTTCTTTTCCCAGTCCGCCATCCTTTCTTCCAGCCACACTTGCCGTTGGCTTTCAGCCGCCGGTTGTGCAGCCTTTATGGCATCCTCTTGTATTTTCCTTATCTGAGCCATTTCTTCCGGTGTTATGGCTGGTAGCATGTCCAGGTCAAGAAAAGGCCTATTTTCGTTAAAGATCACCGGCTCAGGGCGTCTTTGCTCCAGCCCCGGGCCACAATAGGCGCCTCCTGCAAAATCAAATCGGGAGGGTTGCCAAACAGACGTATCGAGCACCGTGCGTTTTAGACACGTACCAGCCTTGGAGATTTCAATCCGCCCGAAAGCATGTAGCCACAACAACTGTGACAGGGTCTCACCAATTATGGGAATCTGTCGAGCGCTGGCCACCGGGATATACAGGCGCTGACCACCAGCTCCTTTTAGTTCTGCTCCGGAAGTCGAGTATATATAGGTTGATGCCGATACAGCCATGACGTGAGGCACGTCCTGTAATACAGGACATACGGAATACATCACCGCCCTCAACTCGTCCTGAGACATCTCGACATCAATATCGCCAAGGAACATCCCGGGCCCATCAGCCCACCCGAAATCGGATTCTGTCCGGGCTATCACAGGCAATCGGTCCGTGGTCTCCGCTACCCGGTCCTTTAAAACAATTCTTGCTTGCTCGCCTGTGGTTTTAGGTTGCCCGAAACACAGAGCGTTGTGGCTCTCAAGGGTTTTCAGAGTATTGACGAATTCGTAAAGACTCTGCTCTTTCTTAGTGGCGACTCCCTCAATCATGGCGCCACCTCCGTTCTTTCGTAATTTTCCATCTTCGAGCGTGAATGACTTTGAGATGACAGCAGGCTTTACCGCTGTGATGATACTGTATTGGATCTGTGACATTTTATCCTCCTAAGGGTTTAGGAGGGTAAAATGAGTGGGCCCAACAACAAATTGAGCCGACTGACCTTGGTAAGGTTTTATCCTATATTAGCAGTGTCAGAACCATTTTACCCTTTTAGGACGCTACTCGACCCCATCGGCAGCGCCTTTTCAATTGCGTTGACTACAGGAGCTTCCTATTCCCTAACTCAGGGAAGCCCGTGTCCCGAATTATCCGAGCCTGATGCCACCGCTTGTGCGGAATTCATCAATGGAATCCCTTATCCACCAAACAGAACTCTCATCACGGCCAGCTATTGCCCGCTCCAGAGCATCGGCCATTGCCGTTAAATCTTCCTCCAGGACTAATTGGAAATCGCTGGTGTGATAACCGCCGTCCCATTCGATGATAATGCCGTCGGCTTCACCTCCATAAGGATCTACCGTCCCCATTGGTTCCCATCCATGGTCCAAAGCCATCTTCCGGAGTATGTCCCAATCCCGTGTTGATAAATCAAGAAGTCCTTTTCCATTGCGCGGAATAAAATCTATGCCCATAAAAGTCTCCTTTAAAAGAGCACAACGATGTGCTCATTGGTCTGATTAATTGGTTCTGTGCCGCTCAAGCCCTGCAAGACCTGAGCGAGCACAGACTGGTGAAGGGGGTCTACGAAATCATTATCCCCCCGCTCGCGCGGCAGATATCAACGAACCCCTTTATCCACTCAACATCAATGAACTCTTTGATCCACTCCACCGAACTCTCCTCCAGGTCCGCTATCGCGAGTTCCAGCGCAGCGGCCATGCCAAGCGCATCCTCCGCGCAAACTGTCTGATGGTCACAACTGAAATAATTGCCATTCCATTCTTCTGGCCCAATACCGCTCCATTTATGCGGAACTGTTCCGAGTGGTTCCCATCCGTTTTTGGCTGCAATGTTCAAGACTTTCTCCCAGCCATGTACGCTGAGATCGATGTAACCTCCATTCCGAGCTGATAATGCTATACCCATAAAAAATCCTCCTTGATTGGTTTTGAAGAGCGGGGCAGTGTCCCGCGTCGTCATTTTGATGTCGGATATTCCGACATTTCATTTTGGTAATGTTGCCTATTTGTTGCATAATCATACTCAGTTTGATCACGCGACATATGATACAGAAGTTACTAGTACCTGTTGCACCGCGTTCTCAGTTTCAAACGTGAGCAGCCCTGAAGTTCCATGAAATTCTGCAAACCCGGCAACGTGATTTCCATTTAACTTCAGGAACTGTTGAAGACGGTCTGGATCAATGGTGAAAATCAAGGTGTCGTTGAAGCTTATAGGGCAGGATTCTTTGAATTTTCCCCCATTTTCCAACCGCACTTGAACTGTTAATATACCCTTGTCAATTGAGACCTTAGCCTCTTTTTTAAGATAGTAGTCTTCTGCTGCAAACTTACTGACACGTTTCAAGATCGCTAAGAAATTGGGAGGAAACTCAATGAACTTTGTTGGCTTTCTTGACAGACAGCCGGTGAGATCGGGAAATACTCCCTCAAAGGTGCGACAGGAAACAATCGCATTTTGCTTGGTTTTGAGATGCAGCCAATCACCAGTCCAAACAAAAGCTATGGGGTCGAATTTAACAAGAACAGCTGCAGATTCTCCAGGAATCAGTATGCTTTTTGCCTCCGAATGCACGGAAGCCAGAGTGCAATGGGTAATAGCCATATTGTCAGTTGACTCCAGGATATTATTATTCCAGTGTACACATCTCAAAATAGGGTGAGCCCAAGTTTTGCTTACAGTGGATAAAGCCTTTTTTGCCTGTGGAACAAAATCAAAAGACACTGACTGCCATAGATCGGAATCTACAGATGGTATCTTTAATTCACTAATATATTCTCGAATATATGACGTTTGACTTGCTGGAAGGCTTGCCGATGTTGACTCACCATCTATATGTAAAGTACAATCACTGTAGTATATGTCCACATAATTGTCCTTCATATCTTTAAATATGGACTGGAGCGCTTTAGCATTTACATCTGAATTTACATTATTAAATGGCGACCAATGGCGAACAGCTATTTCATCGTTGAATGTGTAAATATTACCATCGCAGAACCCGTACCCGTCCAGGCTCTCTATGATAGCACTTCTTGGAAGACCACACTTCGTAACTTTCAATGCTTCGCGAAATATGTTTGTATCGATAATCATATGTTACCTCCAAATTAAAGTTGGGAATGGCTTTCTGCAAACACGGTATATCCGTTAAATGGGATTTTTATTCCGCGAAAACTTCATTCGCCATAGTCTCAGAAAGCCCGATTCAACTCGTCTTATGATATAGAACTGGTCTGTTGCCCAAACGTAAGAAGTTAAACTCTCGTCAAAGATAACCTGTGTAAAATACCCTCATAGCCAATCCTTTCTGTTTTTGAATTATGATTTGCGCAGACTGTTGCCCCTGCGAGGCATCCAGGAGAATTTTGCCCTGCACATTGATTAGGCGTGCGGCTTGATGGCACAATGAGTGCTCAGTCGTGCCATTTAGCCGCACGATGATTTTTTCAGAATTTGTCCGGCGGGCTTTTGGGGAAAAGACGCCAGGCAGTCTGATTGCCGTAGTAGCAATCAGAGCCTGTGAAAATCTGGTTCAGTTCTCGAACCATATCTGGGGCCGATCCCTCGAACTCTGTTTTGATTTGGTCACGAGCCTTCTTGATGCCCTTTCGGACAGCTGTTCGAGCGTTATCAAGTTCCTTGCTGCCAAGGATCTTTCGTTTTGCAAAACGGAGTTTCTGTTCGTAGTCGGCTACTTCCGCAGCAAGTCTTTCAGCTTCGTCCGGGTCATCGCAAGTGTCCCTTCGTTTTTTAAGCTTTTCAATCGCTGCCTTTGCGGCATTCAGATCCTCTAGTCTCATGCCTGGTTCAACCCGTGTAAGTTCCATAAGACTAGTTGAATCCAGTTCCCCCAGATGGTAAATCTCTAAAGCTGAGAGGGACCCTCCTGGATATTGGAGGATGAAATGAATATAATTGAAGCCTGCCACGCTCTTGAAATGTTTCTCTCGACCGCGGGGACCAACCGCCCATGTTGTTCCGTCCTTGAAAAAACTGAATTGAGGCTGGTTTGCGGCTGAAACATCGTTGCGCACGAACTCGACCTGGTCTAACCGAAAGTAAGCCTCTTCAAGCTGCTTCAAAAACTCCTTGTGCTGAAAAGAAGTGAGGTCGAGTCTGGAATATATCTCGGCGAAATTGGCAAATTCCTTTTCAAGGCGATCCACTTCCGGACGCATTTCAGCAAGCTCCGACTCGATCCTTTGCAGTTGTTCAGAACGCATCTTAATAAATTCATTCCGGGCCTCCGTATATGCATCTGAAGCAGAATCAATTTCGTCAACCTCAAGATTGCGGCGCTCCGGTGAGAGGTCCCAAACCTCATCGTTGCTTTTATTGGAATACCGCTCATACCGCCAGACAGTAGACCGCAGCGACTGGAGGCGATCATATCGCCCCTGAATGCTCTGGGGGAGAAGTGGTACAAATCCGTGGTCGCCGGAAATAGGGTCGGGCGGGCCATAGAGTGGATGCGAAGCTTCTCTGAAAGGAATCAAACGCCCAGAGCGTACGACTTCCCAGAGCTTGACACCCTCGAACTGTGGTTCTTTAAGGTCATTTCTGTGGTAAAATTCCATATGTTTTTCCTAAGGCGCCGCTACAGGTTAAGATAGAGTGTGCTGGTGGCGCCACGGTGTACCAGCACACGCCCATTCGTTCATTACGAATTTCTTCCGCTGAAGATTCTGAGCTGACGCCTCCCTCAGTGCACCGGCCGTTTCTCGGACCAATACATTGCCGGCCGCTTAAAACCAGCCTCGCTGAGACACGATGCAATCACATCGATTTGGTCTTCATGGCAATTTTTGCACAGCCCGAAGACCGTAAAGGTACCCAGCCCATTTGTATTATCCAATTTGCTGGCTACCAATACTCCCCGGCATGGGCTCTCGTAGCAGCACTGGCACTCCCCAAATGACGCCGCATCAATTCGGGCCGACACGGTTTCTGCGTCTCTTCGAGACAGCCCTGCGAAAACCTGTGCCAAAGTGGTACTAACGTTGGCGACAACGGCACTTTCCCTTTTCATCTTTGCTTTTTTGAGCATTTCCATGTCCTTTCTGTTAACTTCTTTCCGATCAGCCATCGAACCTGGCCATCATTGTTTTGCCTCATCGCTGAGGATCTTCATTCGCCTCTCGACGAATTCATGAATGTATTATGAGCGACCCAAAATTTTTGTCGTTTATGCCGGGTAAAAAGCGGCCAATACGGGCCCGGGTGCAATTTCCTTTTATGTGAATGATTGCACGGTGATGTGCTTTATCTCTAAGGCCGTAGCCTGCTCCTCTACGTCAGTATGATCAGATGAGACGTCAATTTTCTTTAGAGAGACCTCGGAGAGACGTCATTTTGTTTTCGGTCCTCTTCATACGTCAAAATGCAATATCCCGTGGATTCCGTTCATCATTCTCGAAAATGACGCCAGGCCAAGCCTGGGAGATTGGAAGGGGGTGAGCGCACCTCTCTTCTCATTGGAACTTCGCGGGTAAACAAGTACCGCCCGGTCAAGGGTGCCATCGACCGTAACCGAGTGTTGCGTGGCGGTGGAGTAACTCACCCTGATAAGCGTGCACAAGGGGCATGTAGGTCGTGTGATTGAGTCCCGAGATCGTTCTAGTTGTGGGGAGTGCAGGAAGGTGCCGTACCAAGGTCCTGCCGGGAGTTCTTTGGATTCTCGTTTATCTTCAGGCCATGCTTTTCGTCTGCCTGACCAGACCCGCGGGACAGGGCGCGGGCAGCCTACAGGAACAAAATTTCAGCACTACTAGAGGGTGGGGCACCGGGGACAATAAAAACGCTTTCACCTACAAAACCTCGCCTCTAAAATGCACCAGGATCGACGATCTTACGTCGGGCTGCATGAACCATCGGACGGTATAATGCCGGTTTGCGGAGAAATATCCGTTGTGGGCGAAGCTAACTGGTAGTAACCGCCGCCCTCCTTTATCGCTCCATCGTCATCTCCTACACGGCTGCGGCGGCCTCCTTCGGGCGAAAGGACAACGAGCGGCCCAGAGTTGGCGCAGATGGCCAGCATGGCGCTGATCAGATCAGTTGTAACCGCAAACCAATGGTTCTGGGCGATAATCCGAAGGGTTTGACGGCTTAAACGGGGAGTGAACAAGATCCGGTCCAGTTCACCGTCCATTAGTGCTATGTCGGCGGCTTCGATTGCCGCTTCGGCGCCGCCGGCCGCCATGGCAATGTCGATATGGGCATGGGGAATCGCCAGCGCCTCTCCAAAATCCGATCCTCCAGAATGCCCTCCAATCGATTTTCTCGACCGGGTCCATCCTGGATAGCCCTCACTGTATCGGCGGCAGTTTTTTCTTTTCCATGATCCTGATCATCCGGGACAGTAAGACATCTTTCATGTCAACGTCTCGATCAGCGCAGTAGGCTGTAAATTTGCTGTAAATAGAAGGTTTGATCCGGAAAGACTTCTTCACCCACCGCTGATCTACGTAATCACTCAAATCGATTTTTCGAGAAAATGGAAAGGAAATCTGGGGTACGTCGGGGCGTTTGATCCACTGCTTCAGGATACCATTTTGTGTCCGTCCTTTGGATCTGGCGAAGGCCCGGAAACGGTCGTTTATCGCCTCGGGCACTTTGAAGGTTATGCGCTCATCTTTCACTGGTTCCTCCGTTTTCCAGATTTCATCGGCTCAAACGTCATTTTTCTTTAAAGACGTCATTTAGACGTCATTTTATTCTGAATGACGCCTATACGTCAAACCGCACTAACCATTTGAGAACATAAGTATTTTACGAAATGACGCCTAAATGACGTCCGTAAATTACTGAACAACTACTTCAGGAAATCATCCCGGCCCCTAAAAGGGAGGCGGCGGTCCGGGTCCCTAAATAACCGTTAATAACAACATTGAAGGATGAATACCATGAGTGATTTCGAAATGATTGTTACTGATTTTGACGAGGAGGTTCAGGAATTTATGGACGCGACTCACGGTGGGAGCATCGCCGGGATTTGTCTGTCTGAAAATAACGACGCTATTGCCCTGAAACTCGAGGACGGCCGGATAATCGAGTTTCGCGCTGACAGGAGCTTGATAATCGCAGACCCGGAGGAGGGCGTTGGATCAGTCCTGAAGCTGAGGAACGAAGAGATGCGACTGGCCGAAATGGCGTTCTGGGGTTTGGGGAGGCCACTGGTTGGGCGGTGACACGCCGAATCGAGTTTTGATTTTCTATATTAGGGACAGATTATTTGAAAAAGGGGAAATCTAAACCGACCTCGGAGGAAAGGCGATGACACGGAATCCCCCGGATGGGAACAGGAAGCAAATAATGTTCCGAACGTAGTATTGAAGCGGCCGTGAAGCGTTCGCGGCTTTGGAAGATAACATCAAAATGAATAAAGGGAACAATAATATGTCAATAACTACCCCTTCATTAAGCACAGTGCTTCGTTTTATTGAATACCGTATGCATTGTCCGTATCCAAGTGGGTGTCTGGATTTACCACCCGCAATCGAAAGGTCGGTACATAGGCATATAAGAAACTTAAGTAGACAATTTGCGAAAGGCAACTCTTCAGACCCAGCCAAAGTCGCAGGAAGCTTCCGATCTCTCTACCGACTGATCAAGCGGCCTCTTAGTCAGTCAACAGAACGTCTTGAGGCGATGATTACTGACGCGGCGAGAGAAGCAAAGGTTCCGCAACGGTTCGCCGATTTCCTCATATCGTGGGAGAGCGAGCAGATAGCTGCCTTTGAAAAGATCGGCACCAGCCCTAAGCGGCGCAAAAGCTCAAAGCAGTAAAGGCAAACGGAGATTACTCAGTATCCGGCAGAGGAGGCACCAATAACGGTCCTGAGTAATCCCGATTCCCCAAGGAGCGTTATGGCCATGATAGCGCCGGCGCGTGTGCGACCGCGAGAGCCGCACTGACACTGATTGGAAGGAAATCACCCCGGCCCCTAAAAGGGAGGCGGCGGTCCGGGTTCCGCGTATTCAAAATTAACTGATTTTGGAAGGGATTCATTATGAGCGATTTTGAACATGATGCTGAATTGGAACAAGAAATTCTGGAGCTCCTGGCAGAAACTGATGGGCCTTTGACGACCAGACAGATTACCGACATGGTTAACCTCCGTCGGATAGTCGTGTATCTGACATCAGTGGTCGGGGACATCAGGGCCTGCCTGGACGAGATTGACAATCTGGGCGAAATTAAAGAGCGCGTCGAAGTATACATAGAGGAAATCAAGACGGCTCTGGAACTGGACAAAAATCAAAGGATACTCCATTGAAAAAGCGAACTAAACACAATGCACCAGACGTCAATTTTCTTTAGAGAGACCTCGGAGAGACGTCATTTTGTTTTCGGCCCTCTTCATACGTCAAAATGCAATATCCCATGGATTCCATTCATTATTCTCGTAAATGACGTCTCATAAGGGTCTGCCGAACAATTAGGTATATTGAAAAACAGTTTCTGGGGGAAAATCATCCCGGACCCCGGTAGGAGGCGAGTGGTCCGAGAGTTCCAGTGCAGTGAACAATTTAACCATTTAGATGGAGATTGTAACAATGAACGCACGAAACGAAATTGAACAAAGTCTCAATAATTTCAAAACTATAGAAAGGGGGCTGAGGGCGTGCATCGAACAGTACACAATTGCCCTTAGCGAACTCCACATCTGCGAGCAAAACGGAGAACTTGATCTTGACGCAGAGCGTGAGATTTTAAGTGCCTTGCATAAGGGCAAGGAACCTCTGACCGCGACGGAAATTCATCGGTTGGTTGAAAAGCGCCGCCGGGAAATGAAGTCCGTTTAACCCAAACTAGGCAAGGGTGGTGTAGGGGTCTCATTACGCTGTCCCCGCTTGTTCCCCCGGCCGAATTTCATGGAGATTTATTATGGCGAGGTCAATATCGAAGAAGCTGCTCGCAGGGAGCTTCATTGAAAAAGTACAATTTAATGAAAAGATTATTTTGATTACCTTGCGTAGCGGTTTATCAGTGAGTGTGTCTGGCGAGGCGAGTGTGTGTCGTGAGGAGAGGGTGGGTGTGTGGTTCACCGCAGACCCAGAGGTCACTATACTTGATTTCAAATTACCTAAAAAGGATAATTAAAATGTCAAAAGACCCTATTGTACTTGATTTTATGTTAGGTGATCTGTTGGAAATGCTCCGGGATGCGGGTTACTCCTGGAGTCAAGGGCCGAGGGAGCTTAATTCTGAAGCCTTGGAGCGTTTAGAGAAGAAATATGCTCTCCCTCCTTGCCCGAAATATGTGCGGGAAGTAGTCTCGGCTGCGCAGATTGTATTCAGTTTTTTGGTTTACGTGATCCGGAATAATCCCCCGGAGACGGACGCTTAAGATGGGAAATAAACCCTTATTGGCAATTACGGAAGAGATGAATTTGAAAGCTTCCTGGAACACGGGGAAGAAGGTTACATTTGTTACACTAAGTCTGCTTTCTTTGGGATAGAGGAACAAGGGCAGACTAAACCTAGGAGTCTGGACACTTGTATAGTCAACCCCTTGACTATAGAAGCGTCCTGACAGCATCGATGAGATGAACTAACTGTCCGAAGACGGACTTGAGTTGACACATTGCATAAGAAAGGGTGGTCAGGTACCCTCTTGGAGATTGTCGCCAAACAACCCAAGAGAAAGGAACCTTTATGACCACCCAGGAAAAGCTCGTAAAACGTAAGTTAAGTCTACTAGAACTCGCCGAATTCCTCAACAATGTTTCACAGGCCTGCAAGATTAACGGTGTTTCCCGCCAACACTTCTATGACATCAAGAAAGCTTATGATGAAGATGGGTTGGAAGGTTTGGCTGAGAAGACCAAGAAAAAGCCATGCATGAAGAACAGGGTTTCCCCGGAGGTTGAGGAGGCTGTGCTCACGATGGCCAATGAGTTTCCAGCTTACGGCCAAATGAGAGCTTCAAACGAGCTGAGGAAAGCCGGCACTCTAGTATCCGGTGGCGGTGTAAGAAGCATATGGTTGCGCCACGGGCTGGAGACTTTCAAAAAAAGGCTAAAGGCTCTTGAGGAGCGCGCGGCAGCCGAGGGGATCGTCTACACCGAGGCCCAGCTCTGCGCCCTGGAAGCATCCAAGAGGTCTCGTGAGTCCCATCCCGACGAGATCGAGACGCAACATCCGGGATATCTCGTGAGCCAGGATACTTTCTATGTCGGCTACCTCAAAGGCGTGGGCAGGATTTACCAGCAAACAGCCATCGACACCTTTTCTTCGCTGGGTTTTGCAAAGCTTTATACTGCCAAAATCCCGGTGACTGCCGCCGATCTTCTGAACGACCAAGTCCTTCCCTTCTTCGAAAAAGAAGGCGTGCCGGTGCTTAGGGTTCTCACCGATAGGGGAACAGAATACTGTGGCGCCCCGGATCGGCACCCTTACCAGCTGTTTTTGCAGCTAAACGACATCGAGCACACCAAAACCAAGGTGAAAAGCCCTCAGACCAATGGTATATGTGAGCGGCTACACCAGACGATGCTAAATGAGTTCTATCGGATTGCTTTCCGCAAGAGAATTTACTCAGACATCGAGACGCTCCAAGAGGACCTCGATCTTTTCATGGACAGATACAACAATCAGAGGACCCATCAGGGAAAACGTTGCCTTGGCCGGACGCCGATAGCAACATTTATCGAAGGCAAGAAATTGTACGATGAAAAGAACTTGAACGAGAGTTTTGGAATGTAGCTGTCATTGACAATCCCAAGGGGGAACCTGGCCCAGTGTCAAATCAAGTTTCGTTCAGGACAACTAACCTATCCGGGGGGGTTGTTCCCCCCGGGTCAGCAAGGAGATGTGTCATGATTGATTTTCATCCAACTACAGGCGAAATCCTGGATTTTTTCAGGATCTTGGTAGATTTTCCACACAGTTCTATCGTCAGCTGTTTTTGCCTTGAGGATTCGGAGATTTTCCTGGGACTCAGAGATGGACGCGAATTAGTCTTCCGTGGAGACGGTACCGTCATAACCCATGAATCGGACTGTTGGGACGAGTATCGGGGGTGTCTCATTCTCGGAGAGATGGCGGACTCTGAGGATATGGAAATCTGTTGGCCGCCTCTAGAACTCATGGAAAAGAATCCCACCTTAGCTATCCCGCCGAAACTATACATTGTCCGGTAACATTTGGACGTTGTGAGAACCCGCCGGCTACTCTTTGCCCCCGCCGGGTTCCATTTTGAATCCCGGAGCGCCCTTAAACACGTCGCCCATTCAGATATTGAGGAGATGATGACCTGCTGCCCTGAGAAACCGCCGCGCTCCCCGTTTCCCTCCCTTACCCCCATTTCGGAGCCAGACCTGCCCGTAAAAGCCTGAGGGATTGGGTTCTCATCGGCTTAAATACGCGATGAGAGTGCCTCCGGGACAAACACGCCGCGAATGTATAATGCGATTTCTTCCATAAGCCTCCGGCTCTCATGATATTATTGAACCTTGCTGTTCTTTTCATAGAGGCCGGTCAGAACTAAAACAGTCCAGGGCATTGGAGGACACGTATGAAACTCTATTCTTACATCGTAACCCAAGACACAGGTTTTTCACCTAACCCATTTGGGGGTTGCTGCACACTTGCCGACTGAAAGCCCGCAATCCGCCGAACGGTCAGAGTGGGCGATTGGGTTGTTGGTCTGAGCCCGAAGGCCAAAGGCAATCGCGTAGTTTACGCGATGAGAATTGATGAGATCCTCCTTTTCGATCATTATTACCGGGATGAACGCTTCGCCGTCAAGATACCTGATTTTGACACGGGAGAGATAGTTTGCAAGTGCGGTGACAATATTTATGAACCTCTGTCAAACGGGGACTTTCGGCAACTTCGGTCCATGCACTCGAAAGACAAAGGTCCAGAGGAAGACCTGAAAACAAAGAAGCGCGATCTAGGCGGGGAAAACGTCCTCATTTCACGAAATTTCCATTACTTTGGATCACAAGGTCCTGAACTCCCGGACAACCTGAGCGAGTTAAAAGTGGGACGGGCACATAAGAACAAATTCTCTCAGGAGGTTATTTCACGGTTTCTCCGGTTCATTGCTACAGACCCGAAGGGAATCAGCGGGCCACCGAATAAATGGCTGAGTAAGGACCAATCTTGGCGACCGAGGCATGAATGAAACTAATACTTAGCAGAAAGGGCTTCGACACATCGGCGGGCGGGATGCCAAGCCCAATTCTCCCGGACGGACGGATGGTGTCCATGCCCATACCAGACAAGCAGTCGCCTATTTGCTATGCCGACATAAAAATCGATGGAGAGAGCATTGCTCCACTTGTATCGGATCTTACGCATGAACGCATCCCGCCCCATTACGGTGCTCATCTCGATCCCGACCTTTCCACTGGAAGTCTTCCTCGGCTTGATGGATGGAGACCGATATTCGGGCAAACTGGGGCAGCACAGGGACATCTTTGTAAAAACCGAGTTCAAACGGGCGATCTGTTTCTTTTCTTCGGCCTTTTCCGTCGCACCACTATCGCAAATGGGAAATACGCATGGCTAAAGGGAGCGCCCCCGATTCACGTTATTTGGGGTTGGCTCCAGATTGGCGAGATCTTGCCCGTAGATATCGGCAAGGGGCTGCTTCATGACTGGGTAGCGTATCACCCCCACTGCTACCGGGGTCCTGATCGCAACAATGTTCTGTATATTTCGTCAAGGCACATGAGCTTGGGTCACGGCGTTCTCGAAGATTGCAGTGGTGCCGGCATCTTCCCGAACTTCTCTGCGAGCCTACAGTTGACAGCACCGTCGGCACCGAACCCGAGCTTGTGGGAGTTGCCGGAATGGTTCTTTCCGTGGAACGGACGGAGGCCACTTACGTATCACCCCGATCTTGAACGCTGGCGGAGAACGGAACATCGGACTCAATTGAGAACAGCCGGCAGGGGACAGGAGTTTATCCTTGACTGCGATGAATACCCTGAAGCTCTTCCCTGGTTGTCTTGTCTCTTGAGGACAGGAAGTTAGTTTCTAAGCATCTTGGAGTTGGGTGAGCAGTCACTGTGAATTGATTGATGTTTTCAACACGCTAACGGCCGCGTTGTCGTGTCAGCAAAACCAAATTGAACAATGAAAGTTTTTTGTGGAAGTTGACTGTTTTTGCAGGTGTTTTTGCTGGAGTTGACGTAGCTTTCGCGAAGAAGTATCTTCCTATCTCCGTCATGTTGGCTCACGGGACCGTGTGGTTTTGTGCTGCTGATTTTCACCTGATTAGTACGCGAGAAAATATGAGCAGATCTCAATGTTCCATTGAACCAGCGGATATCGCCCAGCTTGCTAAAATAGCGGCAGAAGACCGGGCAGATCTTTTCGCTCGGAAGCCCGAGCTGGGCAGGCTGTATAAAGATAGGGTACTCTGCGTAGCGCTCTGTCAAGGAGCAGCCCTCCACTTCGTGGACGGCAAGAACGGCGTGAAGGACTTCGACGTCTGGACCTTCTACCGCGCCCATCAGAGTGGTCCCTACCCGTATCGCCGAAATGTGGCTAGGGACTTCGGCGATCAGAAGTTCGGTACCTCGCAAGATCGCCCGGACTTCGTCGGACGGCGCGTTGATTGTCTCGGTAGGTCCATCCCTTGCCCTCGTGAGCAAGATCCGCTTGAGGCAGTCCGCGATTGGCTGCGTTCAGGACGTACGAAATCAGCGCGCAAGCTGGCTGAGAAGGCTGTCGTAGTTCTGGAGCCTGAATCCGAGCGTGGTACAGTCATCTGGCAACCGCCTTCTGGCAGAGCCCTTTGATTTTAGACCGATGTGATTGCGCCCCGGAATTTACGCCAATTATTTTGATATAATGTGTTGAACTATATGCTGGCCTTCCGGCGCCTCGCCCCCTGAACCGAAGATGCCTCCTTCTTCGATGCTCACGATTGCGTTCAACCTCGGACCAGGGTTGCTTTTCCCTCTCTTCCATCCAAACCCGCTGAGGGTCCTCTTCAGCCTTGTACGCGGAAACGGGGGGCATGGTGTCGGCAAGTGCGATAGGGGTACTGGCATTAGCGTGCGTCAAGAATGGCTTCTATCACGGGAAACTTATTCGGTGACTATGAGAACGACATTCGGTGACTGGGAAGAGCATTCGGTGACTAATTCACGTTTGCGGCATCAATAGAGGGTGTGGGCGAAGGGATATTTTGACAGGTAATCTCGGGAAAATGGATCGAGTAAAAAAAGGAAAACACTTCACCTGTCCGCATCGAGAGCGGCTCGGAAGGGGCCGGAAGTAGGATCGGACTCTGGATGTGTCAGCTCAGATTCTCTTTAAAGCCCCCCCCCCGTCTTTGGCCTTAATCCTGGTCTTAAGAACTATAGCGGATCATTCTGTTCTTTGATGGACAGTTCAATCCATCGCGCCAGGAGCCGCCTTTGCTTCCTCACCGCCGCCAGGTAAGCGGATATAGCCGCATGAGAGATTGAATACCCCTTTTCCTTCAACAACACGGAAGCGCTGGTAGCGGAAATTCGATTGTTCTCTAAATCTGCCACCAATCTGTCTTGTAGATCGTGAGGCAGCTTCGTAAAAGCAAACATTGGGTGCTTTGCAGAGCATAGAATAAGATCTCGATGGTTCATGGCTTAGGCCCCTTTGGCGTGTGATCTGTCTTTAATTTATGAAAGAGTCTATCAATCCGATATGGAATTCGGGATTTCCTTCCCAACCTTTCCACGATCACCTCGCCCCGCTCAATTCGCAAATCCATCACCATGCTGAAGGCATTCATCCATCTACGGGCAGTCCTAACGCTGATATTCGCCCAGGCGGCGATCTCCTTCAGATCCATCCGCCCTTCTCTGGACAGGATTTTGTACAAGACAAGACACTCTTTAACCATCCTTGCCCGCGTGCGGCCTTCATTTATGCCGGTCATAGGGAAGCCTCCGCTGCCGGCATGGGCGGCATCATCCCTAAGCCGAAAACAACTGCAATCAAAGACGCGCAGGCCAGGGAATCATCAAACCACTCCGCGCCGGATCGGTCTTGCACGCGGAAAGACCGGCATCTGGAACATGAGAAGCTCGGCCACCCATTCAGGATCGTCTTGTCCAAGCATGCGTCATAATGCCTGCAAAAGAACTCACGCCTAAGCTGCTGGGCTTCTTCTACCGGTCGATCCTCCACAGGATTCACTTGACATCCCCCACCCGTTCATGCCAATGACTATCTATGAATCCTGTTCCACCAATCTATCCAACAAATCCGCCCCGCCAAGGCGGTTTTGTTGTTTTCAAGCAAATGAATGAAAGAGTGCTGAAGTGGGAGCGAGGTATGACACCTCTGAGCAGCTTCAGCCTGAATGCGCCTGCTCCTCGCAAAGTTTTTCAAAATCCATCTCCACTTAGAAAACACAGCGCGATTTTGCCACTCCCTTCAACATTCCCGGAGTGCCCTGCCGAATTCATCGCGCCATCATCAGGGCAAGCCAAAAGCCCCAATAGGGCTATTTAAAAGCATTTCTCCTAAAACGCCTGTTCACCGTTTCTCCCACTGCATCTTCTCCAGGGCCTGAGTGACAGCGGACAGGATGTTGTTATAGTCTCCCCGCGCGATCTCCGGCCCGGATTGCCATCGCGCAACCGGCAGATTGAATCTATAAAAGCCCGGCTTCTCTGGCGTTTTTTAAAATCCGTTCCAGCACAGACATTTTCCCCTCGATATCCATGATTGCGTGGTTGTAATAGTGCATTTCATTCTTGAGAGCGTCATAAATATGGAAATCCTCGGGAATTGTTTTCAGCGCATTCTCGTAGCTTTCGACTCGCTGCCGCAGTTTCTCGTAATCAGATAACAGCCGCTCGGTCCCATCTATCTTGGCCGGTATGGAGGCGCAATCTCGTAGCTTGTCCAAGGGCCCTTTGCATTGGGTTTTCAGGTACGTCAATCGTCGTTTAATGTTCTCGCGCTCAGACGGGAGATCTTCGATGTGTCGATAGGTCGCTTTTTTCCCTGCCAGAACGTCGCCCGCAAAACTCTCTTCAAGCCGAGCCACTTCTTTTTCGATTCGCATTTGGCGATCTTCCAGAGCTTGCACTGCCCCATCGAAATGGCCTTCGATTTCTTGGACGGCCTTCTGTATCGGCTGGGCATACTCTCGCATTTCGGCCAGGCGCTTTTTAATCTTTGGCACCTCCAGGGTCTTTTCCATCTTTTGCGTCTCCTTTACCTTGCACGCGCCCGATTAAATGCCTGGACCAGCGGGTGATTGCCCCATTTCGCTTCAAAGTCGGAGGGCGTCATTTCTTCCAAGTCACGCAGTAAATCTTCCTGTTCCTGGGGGTCTGCAAACCCCATCCAATCCCGATCCCGATCCTCGTCGTCGGGGCCATCGGAAATGAGGCTTGCACCTGGGCGCTCTGGCGGGGGAGCAGAGATCGAACTATCCAAGCCAAGAAACTTACGTAAGTTCGCGAATTCCTTACGCGCAGACGGCCCATTAAGAAAACTGTCGACGCGCGCCTCGTCTCTATGTCGGTCCAAATCAAGGATGGTTGGAGCCGGTCTGTTGTCGAATCCATGCTCGGTCCTAATCCTCGAAGCCTTTCTCGGAAGGTCCAGAAGGTCGTTTCTACTCATTGTGACTCCGCCATGCTCGGTCCTGATCCGTGAAACTTCCCCCAAAAGGTCGCTTTTGCTCATCGTAAATCCCTCTTTCTGTTTTTGGTTTGCCGTTGCCGTTGCCGCCCGCTTTTGCCACCATCCCGGCCCGGAGGATTTCAACGCTGCCTTCGAAGTCGGCCAGTCGATGGAATCCTTTCTGGGGTTTTTCATTCCAGCTCCTTGCAGTTTGCCCACCCTACCTTTTTGCTTTCGGCTCCACGTGCACTTTTTCTTCCTCTTCCACCTGATAGTACACGTTGTTCAACATGATCCCCGTGTCGATCAGCGGCTTATCATATTTAAATTTCTTTTTCTTTTTCGTTGCCTCTGAAAGGCCAGGCGTCGTGAAATCGTTGATGCTCTGTATGAGCGCTCCGCCAATTTCTTCGCCCATAATCGCAAGCACCTTTCGGCCGCCGTAATTCGTCTCCTTCGCGAGTTCAGCTATCTTGCCGGGCCAGGTCGGAGATTCCTTCTCGATCATCCCGCGAAAAAACGGACGGGGCGGCTGGTTGTGCTCCGGCACTCCGAATTCGTTCCAGAAGGCGACCGCCGCGACTGGCGTCCCGTCTGGATAGGTGGCACCTTCCATAAAGCCCACCGACAGCTCACCGCTCATTTTCGCGCCGATCTCAGCCAGCGCTTTTTCCAGCTTGTCGCCGCCGCTCAAAACCTTTTCCGCCATTTGTGTCTCCTTTCCATGCGTTTGAGTTCTGCTCGTTTTTATTCCGAGAGCAATGAATATCGACCTGGTCACGCTTCAGTTTTGGTCCGGGCTGTTTCGAGTAATTCCTTAATCTTCGGATCGAGGGGGGGGGGTGATTCACCCGCCGCGTCCTGTAAATATGCGGTCGCCATGTCAGCAAGCCCCTCCGTCTTCCCTTCAACGAGCCGCGTCAGGATCTCCACGGCTTTTATTTCCCTCAATATGAGAGACTTAACCCAGGCGAAGAGATCATCGCGCGAGAGTGCCCCTGATGCCACTCGACTTTGTTGAGCCGTTGGCCGGCGCGTTTCGAGCAATTCCTTGACCCGTAGGAAATCAGTACGTCCTACCTTTTTTTTGGAGCCCGCAAAATACGAAAGAGCCCTGTTCTTCAGCCCCTTTTCTTCTCCTCCCACATACAGATGCAGGATCTCTCGGGCCTCTGTAATCTCTTCTTTAGCGAACGGCGGAAGGTCTCGCAGTTCATCGTCAGAAAGCAGTCTGCTTTCCTCCTCCGATGCCGCACCATTGCATTGCTGGAGCGGCATCTCGTGCAATTTCTCCTGTTTTTTGATCTCTTGCGCGAAGTGCCGTATTGCGAAACGGACATCAGAAACAAGGTGCGCCGCTCCCCTGAACGCCCCTTCATCTAGACCCCCATCCCATGCCTCATCAACGTTGGCAAACAAAAGGCCATGAACAAGAGCCAGGGCATCCTCCATTTTTCCCAAATTGCACTCAACGCCATCTTGTGGATCGAAAAATTGTGACATGAATCTGTTCTCCTCTTGGCTGTGTACCTTCATGTAACCGAATTGACACATTGCAGCGCCAGGACCTGGCCTGATTATGTTATGATCGGCCATGAGGCGCTTCTGCTGAGTTATGCCTCAAAACAAGAAGGGGCTGATGATCCGTATGGAAGCGCCAATTTCCCGGATCGCCAGCCCCCTCGCCAACTGGCAGGCTCGAATGTTTTTGCATCGGCAGGGCGTTCGAGCTACGCCTTTTCACGTCGCCACTCCCTGGCCGATGCAACCCCACGTTCCCGTTTTCTCGCCGGAGGTCAATTGCCGCCAGCTACTGCGCTCTGCTCCTCTTCTTTCCGGAGAATATTCCCCAGGACTGCCAATAAACGCTTCATTTTGGCAATATCCGTGCACCAGCCAACACTTGCGACCCCGCAAATCGATTTGCAAAGGCCCTTCAGACGCTCATCCCCGTTCGGTATCTGTGAAGCCATGACCTTGATTCTCGACCGAAAGGCGACAACCTGCTCGTCCATCTCGCCTGGCTTCTGCCTCGGCTTCCAGCCTCTATTTCTGATCGAGGCCATAAGCGCCCGCAACTGCTCATTCGACAAAGCCGCAGAAGTCGAGAGGCCGAAACAGTTTTCAAGCAGGTTTCGGTAATAATCATCAGTCCAGCCCATATCCTTTTTTGCGATATGGAGCTTTGCCAGAAGCGATCTTCTTTCGGCTTCCGACCCTTCCCGGTCTGGACTCCTTGCAGTATGATTTCCGCCCAAGATTTTCATCACGTTCCCTTTCCGCGCCGTTTGTTGTTTGGTTCAATGAGATGCTTCAAATAGAAAGCATCTTGGTCTTTAACCCTTCGTATCACCTCCCATCGACAGTTGATATTCTTGCGCTTTCCCGCCGTCACAATGTCTCCCGACTCCATAAGTTCTTGAATCAGCATCAGGACGAATCTCATCGTGGCATCGGATAGTATGACTATATCCTTGGCCGAAAATGTCCTCGATACGTGCATCGCTCTATATATTCGCAATGTTACCGGACTTGGCTTCTTCCTGAATCTTGAGACTCCCTTATAGCTGTAGCGCCCTGGGGCCTCCTTAACTATTTCGCCGCGAGCCAGGAAGACGGCAAGGATATTCTGGACCGCCCGAGCGTCGGGCTCGCCGATCATTCGAGCTACCGCAGGAGCCGAAAAGATCCTCCTGCTCGAAAAGCCGCTTATGCAGCCCCGTATCCTGCCCGAAAGCCCCTTAGTCATCAGCAAATCTCCCGGACCAGGTTCTCGGTGATTTCGGCCAGGCCGCTCGCTTTCATGGTCCGCTCGATGCGGAGCGCGTCCTTAAGGATCAGCCTGAAATCCCCCTGCGCGTGTCTGGCCAGGTCCACGGCCATTTTAGGCGAAAGGGCCAGATTGAGATTTTTCCTGTAGAAAAGTGTGACATCGGCCGGGCCGGCCGGCTGGAAAATCAGCTCTTGAGACGTGCGGCTAATCAGCCGACGTTCCTGCGAAAGCTTCCCCTTTAGCGGCTCCTCGCCGATTAATACGATTGGAACGCGGCAGCGGTCGTGAACATCCCTCAAAAGGTTGAGACCTTTGAGAGACAGCCTGTCCGCCTCGTCGACCAGGATGATGCGCCTGGAATCGCTAAGACTCCTCGCCAAAAGGTCAAAACATGCTTGCGTCGCCCTCGGCCTGGCGCCTGCCGCCGCGAAGCAAATTTCTCGAATGATTCCCGTGTGAGATAGCCAGCCCGCAAAACTGACGTACAACACGTAGTCATACATGGCCACAACGCGGTGACAAGCCGTCGTTTTCCCTCGCCCCGCCTGGCCCAAGACAATAGCCATCTCCAAGCCGAGCTGATGACTCATGAGATCGGTGATTAGCGATAAAAGTTTTTGGAAATCCTGAGTCGGAATAAATTGATTTTGCATGTGCGTCCCCTCGGCTATCCCACTCGTTCGGCTGGCATCGCACCTTGGTCTTGAATTCCGTTTGTTTCTTTATAAATAGCCCACATAGTCCGAAGATCCCCATCAAGAGCAGCCTCAAATTCAATCTTGAATTTGCAGTCTTCGGCGGTGGCAAGGCCCTTCTTTTTCTGATGGAGCACAAACTTGTAACGATCCACCTCATTCTCAAAAACTGGACGGTTGCCGGAACTCTCTACTTCCACAAAGGCTGAATTAGTCGGGCAGCTCTCCGCTGCCTCATTAGCGCAAATCTGAGCCTCGATCTCTTCGGCCGTCTGTCCGTAGATACGCTTATCGCCAGATATATGCTCTGTTTCGAGCTTTTCCCGGATTATGATTGCTGTTACTTCTAATGGGGGAATCGTAGAATGTTGCGTCAGGTCAGGAATTGGGGACGTAAGCTGCTTATATTCTGTGACAATTTGCTTCCTGTCCTGGGCCTTTTCCTGGATTTTTCGCTTGGCAAGCGACATATCCTTCATGCTGGAGTACTCAACGGGCAACGCACGACAGATAAATTCCGAGTTGTGAAAAACGAGAATCCATCCGGGCTCGATCGGATCAAAACGTATCGAAACCTGCCGGCCATGAAGGGCGGCGAGAGCCGAATGTTCATAAAGGTCTGCAACGGGCGTCCGAAAGCGGATTCGGCCCCGGTCAACCGTTCGCGTCTCTTGGGGCAGAAATGCCAAGTCCAAGTCGTCACTTGATATTTTGACGGGGCGCCAGCCTTCCTCATAACAGGCAACAAGGCACTTAGCCGGTGTAACCTCGGTGGGCCTGGGCCTCCACGCCCACTCCTTCAATACCCCACGGTGCGGCCGTTCCAGGTTGTAATAATTCGCTGCCTCGATTACGGCGCACTGGAACTCGGAGAACTTGAGCAGCTTGCCGGCCTGGGCCAGCTTCTTAATCTCAAGCTCGTCGATTTCTTGCTCTTCGCCCGAAGCGGACAATCGCTTCGCGTGGCCAGGGACCTTGAATTGGTCCCGCATAAGAGCTTCGAAGTGATGGAAGAAGGACTCGATCAATTTTGCCTTGGCGTTTTTTACAATCGCTCTGCGCTGTTTGATAAGAACGGCGCAGGCTACCTCTTCCGGATCTTCATCTGAAAGATCGACCGGAAGGTCTATTTCTTCCCCGACGCACCCCCCAAAAAGGGTGATTTCGTTCACTATACCGGCTACATACTCAGATATCTCCGGCTTGCCGTTATCAGTGTAGATCGATTTAAAGCCCCCCCACCATCGGCAGCCGGATCGCAGCGCCAGACCTATTCCGTGGCTGTTATATCTGCGCCCTAACCATAAGCCGTAAATGAGCCTGGTACGAAGATCTACGAAGAAGTAGCCCTCCGGCCGGAAAATGGCGCCTGTTTCAACGTCCTGTACCCAAAAATCAAATCGGTGCTGATCGCCGCACACGATTTCAAAGGGCGCCAGGTCTGCATAACTTCGCAGTATTGGCGGCAGTATATTGTCAAGAGCCCGCGTGCCGCCGTCTCTAAGCGCCAGAAGGAGCGGATTGAGCCTCTTGGCGAGATATCCTGTAAAGCTTCGATACCCAGCGATTGCCCATCCCCGCTGATCGGCCTCCACTTTCAGAGCTTTATAAATTGCCTTCTCGCTCATCTTTCGGTGCTGCCGTTTAAGCGCCAGGCCGATTCAATTCCAGCGCGGCCTCATCCCAAAGCTTAGGTTTTCCTTTGTTCTTCTTCGTGTGACGATGCGCGGCCAGGCCGCCGTGTTTCTCTCTGGCGATAAAAGCATAAACCGTCTTAGGCGTGAGATTATGCTTCTGCGCGACATGCTCCACCCACTTCCTTGCCAGCCAGCCGTCCGGAACATCGGACGCCTTCCGCACGATCCGGGCGCAGTATTGCACGCGGGAATCTTTTAGGAGATCTTCCCGCAAGCCCTGAGGACAGGGATCTGCGACTGCTTGAGCAAGGATGCCGGAATTAAACTGTTGTGACCTGGTGTCACGGGGACGATTCCCGTCGAGACATGGCAGCCCTTAACTATGCGTTGCTGAGCGTCCGGCGTGAGGTCTTTTGAATGGTAGAGACGGCTCCTCCCCTCCATCACAAATGGGATCTTCTGCTCGGCAAGAAACCGTTGCGCCGATCTCTCAGTCATTCCGCAGAAGTCGCCATATTCACGGGAGGTAAACATCGATTTAATGGCTACGCCGCTCCTCCTGGATACGTCGAATTATCTACAGGGTTAGATTCCGTCCAGATTTTGTCAAATTCCACATCGCAAGTCCCAGTTAGTCACATTTAG